>NZ_CP092183.1:2972500-8421026 GCF_023499255.1 Couchioplanes caeruleus | reverse complement strand
GTGGCTCTGGGGCCCTCGGCGGAGCTCGTGTAGCGGGTGGCGGGGTCGGGTACAGAGGTGGGCATGGACGTCCGGGTACTGCGGGTGGGTGCGTTGGTCGCCGTCCTGGTGGTGGCCGGGTGCTCCGTCGCCGACGACGGCGGGCGGGACCACAATCCGGCTCACCAGCCGGGGTATGTGCTGCCCGAGCGTGCCGTTGATGGTTCCGCGCCGACGGCGCCCGATGACCATGTTGTTCGCGGTGGGGACGGGTACGGCGTACGGGACTCTGTGTTCCAGTTGGTCGACGGGGCTGACGTTGTGCGGGTGAGCCTTGCCGACCTTGGCGGGTCGCTGTTCCAGGTGGCCACGCCGGCGGGATCCAAGGTTGTGCCGGGCGTACAGGCTGACGGGAACGCCGTGGTGGCCGGGTTACGGGACAGCGGGCAGGCCGGTCCGGCGATGGTGACTGTTCAGCTGGCTCGGGACGTACGGTGGCGGGTTCGGCTGACCGGCGGAGCCAGCGACGAGAGTGTCGACCTCACCGGGGGGCCGTACGGCGGGGATGTCGAGCTCGTCGCGGGCACGACCCGGGCCGAGGTCTCGCTGCCCGGCGCGGCAGGGACGCAGCGGGTCGTGATGACCGGTGGGGCCAGCAAGATGGTGGTGCACGTGGCCGGCGCCGGTCCGGTGCGCGTGGCGGCTCGCAGCGGTGCGGGGAGTGTGACCATCGACGGCCAGACCCATGCCGGTGTGGCAGGCGGGACCGTGTTTGCGCCGCTGGGCTGGGAGACGGCGAGGGACCGGTACGACATCGATGCCGCGGGCGGGGTTTCCGAGCTCACCGTGAACCGGAACTGACAGCCCAGCCGGCTCTGGCCGACACCTTCCCGAGGACGCGCAAACGACGGGTCAGGCGTCCGGGGATCCGGTCACCTTTCCCGGGTTGAAGAGGTTCAGCGGGTCCAGGGTCTGCTTCAGCGCCTGCTGCATGGCGAGCACCCCCGGTTCCTGCTCCTGACGCATGCCGCGCCGCTTCAGCAGGCCCACCCCGTGCTCGCCGGTGACCGTACCGCCGTGTGTGATGGCCTCCGTCAGGATCTCCTCGAACGCTGCCTGGGCTGCTGTCCGGGCGGCGTCGTCGTCGGGTGGCGTACGGATCATGGGGTGCAGGTTGCCGTCACCCGCGTGGGCGATGGTCGCGATGGACACGTCGTGGTCGGCGGCGATCTGTTCGATGCGGGCGAGCATGTGCGGGACCTTCGAGCGGGGTACGCAGACGTCCTCCGTGAGGACCGGGCCGAGCCGTTCCAGGGCCGGATAGGCGAGCCGCCGCGCCGCGAACAGCGCCTCGGCCTCGAAGTCGTCCGTGGACTGCTCGGCCCACTCGGCGCCCGCATCGCGGAAGGCCGCTGCGAGGGACGCGGCCTCCTGGTCGCCGGCCGCGCCCGGGGTGTCGATCTGCGCGAGCAGCAGGGCTTCCGCGGTTGCCGACAGACCGAGGTGCTTCCAGTCCTCGACCGCTTGCAGGCATGCCCGGTCGAGCAGCTCCAGGGCCGTGGGCAGCAGACCCCGGCGGGTGGCCGCCGCCACGGCATCGCCGGCGGCCACGATGCTGGGGAAGGCGCCGACGACCGTACGGGGGGTCGCGGCGCGGGCCGGGCGCAGGCGCAACGTGATCTCGGTGACGACGCCGAGGGTCCCCTCGGAGCCGACGAACAGCCCGACCAGGTCGTAGCCGGCCACCCCCTTGGTGGTGCGGTGACCGAGCCGGACCGCCGTACCGTAATCGCCGGCCGGGCCGCCCACGACGGCCTGCAGGCCGAGGACGTAGTCGCGGGTGACGCCGTATTTCAGGCAGCAGAGGCCGCCGGCGTTCGTGGCCACGTTGCCGCCGATCGTGGACCAGGGGGCGCTCGCCGGGTCCGGCGGATACCAGAGCCCGTGCTCGGCCACGGCCGCCTTGAGGTCGTCGTTGACCACCCCGGGCTGGACCACCGCGACCATGTTCTCCGGGTCGATCTCGAGGATCCGGTTCATCTTCGACAGGTCGAGGACCAGGCAGCCGTCGACCGCGTTCGCGCCCCCCGACAGTCCCGTGCCGGCGCCGCGGGGCACCACGGGGATGCCGCGGGCAGCGCACTCCGCGACGATCGCCTGGACCTCCTCGGTCGTGCGGGGGCGGACCGCGGCGGCCGGGGCGCCGACGGGTGCCCACTCGGCGTCGTCGTGGCTGAGGGACGCGAGGACGTCCGCGTCGGTGACGAAGTCGAGGTGGGGAAGGGCCGCCGTCAAGGAGGAAGGCATGTCCCGACCCTACGGCCCGCCGGGATCAGGCGCCGGAGTCGCGGCGGCGCAGCACCATCGGGTAGAGGCTCGACTGGGCCTGCCACGTCGGGGCGGCCTGCGGCGGCGGGATGGTCAGGATGCGGGCGAGCGCCTGAAGCATGTCGAGCAGCGCCATGTGCAGCCGGGCGTCCGCGATGAGCCCGTCCGCGCCGACCGCCTCGGGGCCGAGCGGGACGCGGATGCAGGCGGCGCGCAGCAGGCGGGAGTTGCCGTGGCCCAGGACCGTCTCCAGGGCCGTACGGGCGCCGTCGTCCTGCGCCGGCGGTGAGACGGACAGCCAGGCGGTGGGCTTGCCGTTCAGGTCGCCGCCCTCGATCAGCCAGTCGAGCAGGTTCTTCAGGGAGCCGGGGAGCGAGCCGGCGTACTCGGGGGTGCTGAACAGCAGGGCGTCCGCCGCGGCGGCCCGGCGGCGCAGGTCGGTCACGTCCGGCGGGTCCTGGTCGCCCGGTACGAACGCCGGCAGCGTCCGCAGCCCCTCGAACAGGGTGGCGGTGATGCCGGCCGGGGCGAAGCGGGCGGCCGTGCGGAGGGCGGCGGTGTGCAGAGACGTCTCGCGGGTGCTGCCGGAGAGCAGCAGGATGCGGGTCATGGCGGCGAGACTACGGCCCCGCGGTCACCCCTGGACGCGCCCGGCGTTTCAGCGGGCGCTCTCGTAACGGGTCCTGGCTGGGATCTCGACGTCCGGAACCGCACCGGGAGGCCACGGCGAGCCGTACAGCTCGGCGCTGAGGACCACTGTCATCCACGGGATCCACGGGCCGCGCAGCATCAGCGGCTGGGCGCCCTGGAAGTAGAGGTTCGCGGACCAGTCCAGCGGGTTCGGCTGGATGAGGATCAGCGAACGGAACTCGTACGCCTGATCGCCGTCGCCGTCGCCCTCGCCGAGCACCAGCCGCTGGCTCGTGACCGTCACGGCCTGCCGGCCCTGGGAACGCCAGCCGCCGCGGGACTCCCTGCTGCTGCCGGTGAAGAAGAAGCCGCCGCTGGCGAAGATGCTGCTGGAGTAGTCCACGTCGGTCGAGAAGTACGCGGAGACGTCGGCGGGGAAGGCGCCGTACTGCTTCTCGCCGGGCTCCAGCGGCAGGGTCGGCGTGATCGGCGCGGGATGTCCCCCACGCTGGACGAAGCGGGCGAGCAGGGACATCGAACGCCAGCCCGCGACCGCCTGGTCCTCGGTGTACCGCCCGGTCTGCTGAGACGGAATGCCTGTCACGATCCGAGCCTGGCACGCGGGGACAACAGCGGCCACGCAGTTCGCCCGGCCGTGAAGTGAATTGTCCGTAGCGGGGAGGTCCGTCGGCCGAACGTCCCGGATGGACCCCCCACGCTAACCGCAGCGGGGCAGGTGGAACCCGGCAAGCTCGGCGTCGGCGGGCAGCCCGTCGGAGCCGGTGCCGCTGACCGTCACGCGCAGGTCGGCGTCGAGGCACAGCTCCACGACGACATCGCCGGCGGTGTGCTGGATCGCGTGGGTGACGGCCTCGCCGAGCAGCGGCAGGGCGTCGTCGCTGACCGGTTCCTGGTACCAGGCGGCGAGCACGTCGGCGGCGAACCGGCGCGCGGCCGCGGCGCTGATCGCCTCCCCGCGGAACCGGCGCCGGGCGGTGGGTGGAACCGGCGCCGGGGTGTCGTTCGTCAGGCACAGCAGGGCGACGTCGTCGCTGCGCGGGCGGGGTCCGACGCGGCTGGACAGCACGTGGTCGAGCACGGCCTCCGGCTCGGGGCTCGGCGCCGCCTCGAGGGCCGTACGAAGCTCCTCGAACCCCTGGTCGATGGGGTGCCGCCGGTCCTCGACCAGCCCGTCGGTGTAGAGCAGCAGGGTGGCCCCGGCCGGCAGCAGGAACGTCGTGTCCTGGTAGACGGCGTTCCGCGAGACACCCAGCGGCAACCCTCGGCGCAGGTTGAGGGCCCTCGCGCCGGCGATCGTCCGCAGCATGGGTGGTAGGTGACCGGCGAGGACCGCGGTGACCGTGCCCTCGCCGCGGTGCAGCTCGAGGTAGCAGCACGTGGCCAGGGCGTCGAGGTGCAGGTCGAGCAGCAGTTGGTTGGCGTGGTGCATGACCGCGGTGGGGGTGTGCCGTTCGGTCGCGTACGCGCGCAGGGCGTTGCGCACCTGGCCCATGGTGGCCGCGGCGGCGGTGCTGTGCCCGGCGACGTCGCCGATCACCACGCCCACGACGTCCTCGCCGAGCGCGATGATGTCGTACCAGTCGCCGCCCACGTCGACGCCCTGCGTCCACGGGAGGTAGCGGGCGGCGTGACGTAACCCGGGGACCCGCGGGAGGACCGAGGGCAGCAGGGCCTGCTGCAGGGCGGCCGCCATGGACGTACGCGCCTCGAACAGCAACGCGCGCTGCAGGGCCTGAGCGCTCAGCCCGGCCAGCGCCATGAGCGTGTCGCGCTCCTCGGGGCCGAACTCGCGCGGCTGGGCGTACCCGACGACCAGGGTGCCGAGGACCTCGCCCGCGACCGCCAGCGGGAGGAACGCCCAGGCCCGCCGGCCGCCGCCGGGAACCGCACCGGCCGGGTCGGGCTGCGCGGCCCGGAACTCGGCGAGCGAGGTCAGGTACTCCGGCCGGCCGGTCCGCGCCACGGCGGTCGCCGGGTACGGGTGGCTCATCGGCAGCACGAGCAGGCGTTCCACGACGTCGGGCTCGTACCCGGCGTGGTACTGCAGGCGCAGGTCGTCGTCGTGCCGCAGCAGCAGCGCGAGGCCCTGACCGCCCGCCGAGGGGCGCAGCACCGAGCCGATGGCCGCGTACACCTCGGCGGTCGTACTGGCCGACACCAGCGCGGTGGTGACGGTCTGCAGCGCAGTCGCGCGGGCGGCGGCCTGCTCGGCGCGGGCGGCGCTCCGGCTCAGCTGTCGCTGCTGGTCGATCAGGTCGGTGATCTCGCGGAACGACACGGCGATGCGGTCGGCGTCGGCCGGGGCGATGCTGAGCTCCCACACCTGCCCGGCCTCGGGGTACGCCACCTGCTCGCGCCACGGCTCACCGCTGCCGACCACGTCCCGGTAGCGGTCGATGAGCCCGTTGTCCCAGCTCTCGGGCGACACGGCGCTGATCGGGCGGCCGAGGACGTCCGGCACGGTGTGCCCGGTGAGCTCGGCGCCGAGCTGGTTGACGTACTCGCAGACGAAGTCGACGATCGTGCCGGCGTCGTCCCGTACCGCCCGGAGCAGGGTGAAGCCGTCGAAGGCGGCGTCGAGCACGTCGTAGAGCCGGCTCGCGCCGGCGGACGGCGGGGTCACGGTGACCTGGCGCAGATCGACGAAGCGGATGCCGATGCCGTCGCCGTACGGGGAGATGCGCAGCTCGAAGTGCCCGGAGAGGGCGGGCCGATCGCGGTAGACCGTGCGGGTCGCCGGTCGCCGGGTCTCCACCACCTCGCAGTACAGGGCCAGCGTGCCGTCGTGGACCGTCTCCGGCCAGAGCTCGCGGTAGCGCCCACCGATCAGCTCGGCGCGCGGGCGCCCGGCCAGGCGGCTTCCGGCCTCATTGAGGTAGACGATCTCGAAGTCGACGATCCGGCCGTCGTCGCGGACGGCCCGGGCCAGTGCCCAGCCCTGCTGGTCGGTGTCGAGCATCGCCGCCAGGTCCGCGCCCGGCAGCGCCCCGGCGTCAGCGGGCACCGGACCACCTCCTCGCCGCCGGGGGAGTCATCATCCCCCGCCATCAGTACACACGTCAGTCCCTCGAACCGGGGCTCTCTTGACATATGTCGACAAGGTTGTGAACAATTCGCACGGGATTGGTCGATGTCGATGGAGGTCGGTGTGCCTCAGCTCAGCCCGCTCCCCTCGGCCCGCGCCCGCGAGCTCGTTGCCGGCGCGTACGACACCCACGTCCACGTCGCGCCGGACGTCATGCGGCGCCGCATCGACGACGTCGCCCTCGCCCGCCGCTTCGCCGACGTGGGGCTCGCCGGCTTCGTACTGAAGTCGCACTACGTGCCCACGGCCGAGCGCGCGGAAGTCGTACGGGCGGCCGTGCCCGGGGTCGACGTGCTCGGCGCCGTCACGCTCAACGCGTCGGTCGGCGGCCTCAACCCCGTCACGGTGGAGATCGCCGGGCGGCAGGGAGCGCGGATCGTGTGGCTGCCCACCGTGGACTGCCGCAACCAGCGTGACAGCCGTGCGCAGGCACCGCCCGGAGCCACCCCGCCCATGTGGGCGCAGCTGCAGGACGAGCTCGCCGAGCAGGGCATCATGGCGTCCGCGATCGACGTGCTCGACCCCGGCGGTGACGTCGTACCGGAGCTGCGGCAGGTCCTCACCCTCATCGCGCGGCACGACATGGTGCTCGCCACCGGGCACCTGTCCGGACCCGAGATCGTGGCCGTCGTCGAGGCGGCGGCGGAGGCGGGCGTACGCCGGATCGTCGTCACCCACCCGGAGTTCACCTCCCAGCAGTTACCGGTCGACGTGCAGTGCGCCCTGGCCGAACGCGGCGCACTCATGGAGCGGTGCTTCACCACGCCGCACAGCGGGAAGATCACCTGGGAACTGCTGTACGACCACATCCGCCGGGTCGGCCCCGGCCACTCGATCCTCTCCAGCGACCTCGGGCAGCCGTTCAACCCGCCCGTCGAGGACGGGCTCGCGCTGATGGCCGACCGGCTCCTGGCCAACGGCTTCACCGAGGACGAGGTACGCCGCATGGCGGTCGACAACACCCGTCACATCGCCGCCGCATCGTCATGACCGCCGCCACCGGTCCGGCCTTCGAAGTGCGGGGCCTGGCCAAACGGTTCCCCAAGGGAGCCGACGACATCGTGGCCCTGCACGACGTCGACCTGCGGGTACAGCCCGGCCAGTTCCTCGTGCTCCTCGGCCGCAGCGGGTGCGGCAAGTCCACGCTGCTGAACCTGCTCGCCGGGCTGACCCGCCCGTCCGCCGGCGAGATCACGTATCGCGGGGAGCCGGTCGCCGGACCCCGGACCGAGGTCGGCTACCTCACCCAGCACGACACCCTGATGCCGTGGCGTGACGTCACCCGCAACGTCGAGATGCCCCGCGAGCTGCGCGGGGACGACCGGCGGTCGCGCCGGGCGGCGGCGCTCGAGCTCATCGACCTGGTCGGCCTCAAGGGCTTCGAGAAGCACTACCCGCGCGAGCTGTCCGGCGGCATGCGCCGGCGCGCCGGCCTCGCCCGCCTGCTCAGCGGCGAACCCGAGACGCTGCTGCTCGACGAGCCGTTCGGCGCGCTCGACGCGCAACTGCGCGCGGAACTGCAGACCGAACTGCTGCGCCTCTGGCAGGGCAGCGGCCGGACCGTCGTGTTCGTCACCCATGACATCGAGGAGGCGCTCACCCTGGCCGACCGGGTGGTCGTCCTCGGCCCGGGCGGCCGGGTCGTGCTCGACCAGCCCGTCGACCTGGCCCGGCCGCGCGACCCCGACGAGGTCCGGGTCGACCCCCGCTTCGTCGACCTCCACCGGCGGTTGTCGGCTGCGCTCAAGGAAGGTACGCGGTGAGCGCGCCGGCGGCGGCCTCCGGCGTGGGACCCGTACGCGAGCACGCCGGTCGCGGCTGGCGGGTGCGGCACCGGCGTACCGCCGTGGTCTGGGCCTGGCGGGCCGTGCTGCTCGTCGTGCTCGTCGTGGCCTGGCAACTGCTCTCCGGGCCGGTGCTGGACCCGCAGTTCGTCAGCTCACCCGGCGGCATCGCCGGCCGCCTCGCCGGGTGGCTCCAGGACGGCACGCTCGCCACCAACACGTGGATCACCGTGCAGGAGATCGTGCTCGGCTTCCTGCTGGGGGCGGGGGCGGCGGCGCTGCTCGCGTACCTGATCGCGCCGTTCCGGGTGATCTGGGACATCCTCGACCCGTTCGTGATGGCGCTGTACTCGATCCCCAAGGTCGCGCTGGCCCCGCTGTTCATCGTCTGGTTCGGGATCGGCACGAACATGAAGGTCTTGCTCGCCGCGGTCACCGTGTTCTTCCTGGTGTTCCTCAACACGGCCGCCGGCGTGCACGACGTCGACCCCGCCCTGGCCGACGCCGTACGCCTGATGGGCGGCAACCGCCGCGACATCGCCCTCAAGGTCACGCTGCCCGCCTCGCTGACCGGGCTGCTGACGGGGTTGCGCGTGGCGATCCCGTACGCCCTGATCGGCGCGGTCATCGGCGAGCTCGTCGCCTCCAACCGCGGGCTCGGCTATCTGATCAGCAACTCGTCGGCGACGTTCGACACCGACGGCGTGTTCGCGACCCTCGTCGTCCTCAGCGTCATCGCGGCCGTCCTCAACGCGATCGTCAACCTGCTCGGCCGCCGCGCCAACCGCTGGAAGCCCCTCGACACCTGACTCGCCCCCGGGAGAATCCATGCGACACCCGTACCGCCTCGCGGCGACGGCAGCGCTCGTTGTCATGCTCGCCGCATGCGCCGACCACGGATCGTCCGCGGCCGGCGACACCATGACGCTCAACGTGGGCCAGATCAGCAACTCCGTGGCGTTCTTCCCCATCTTCGTCGCCGAGGACCAGGGCTACTTCAAGGCCGAAGGTCTCACCCTCGGCGAACGCCCGCGCCTGGGCACCGGGGCGAAGCTCGCGGCCGCGCTCCAGTCCGGAAGCATCGACGTGGGCGGCGGCGTGATGACCGACGCCTTCAACCTCCGGAAGGTCAACGCCGGTACGCGGCTCGTCGCCGGCCTCGTCGACGAGTACTACGTGGACATCATCGCGGGCGGCAGAATCCCGGCGGCGGCCGACGGGCAGCCGCTCGCGGCCCGCGTCGAGGCGCTGCGCGGAAAGAAGATCGGGATCACGGGACCGGGCAGCGGTACGGAGGCGCTGCTGACGTACCTGTTGAAGAAGTACGGCCTGGACCCCCGGCACGACGTCACCGCGGTGAACCTGGGTGCCGACCCGTCGGCGTCCCTCGGCGCGCTGAAAGCGGGCCGGGTCGACGCCCTGTCCTTCTTCCAGCCCATCGGCCAGCAGGCCGAGGCGCAGCACACCGGCCGCATCTTCATCTCGCCGGCGCGCGGTGACGTGCCGGAACTGCGGAACGCCCTGCACGGTGTCGTCTTCACCACCCAGAAGGTGATCGACGGGAAGGGCCGCGCGATGACCGCGTTCGTCAGGGCCATCGCGAAGGCGGAACAGACCATCCACGGCGACCCGGCGACCGTCGAGGCGCTGCTGCAGAAGTACCAGACCACAATGGACTCTGCGACGGTGAAAGCGCTGGTGCCGGTGCTGCAGGCGGAGATCCCGGCGAGTCCGGCACCCTCGGAGACCGGGTACGCCACGTCCGCGGCGTTCCACCGGGAGAGCGGGCTGGCGCCGTCACCGCCGTCGTACGCGGAGATGGTGCCGAGCGGGTGGATCGCCGGGGTGCTGCCGTCCCCGTCCCGGTCCTAGGGGACTGGCTCCCGCGACGGGCCGGACCATCCGGTCCGGCCCGCCGCGGTTCGTTCAGTTGGTGAAGGTCAGATACTGGTACGGGGTCCAGGTGGACGTGTTCAGGTCGTCGCCCGCCCGCGAGCTGCCCTTCAGGTACGCCGCGCGGACCCGCATCTTGTAGCCCACGAAGCCGGTGCCGCTGAGGTAGGCCGGCTCGCCGACCGAGAAGTAGCCGTTGCCCCAGGTGCGCCACCGGCCCTGGTAGTAGAACTGCACCGAGATGTACGACTTCCGCGCGTTCGGTGCGGCGGTCATCTTGACGGTCAGCTTCGCCTGGGTGCGTACGTGGTAGTAGCGGTACTTCTGGCCGCTCATCTTGCCGCTCTTGTAGTACTTCGCGAGTTTCAGCGACACGTTGACCTTGGTGCCCACGGACGCGGAGACGGTCTTCGGCGCGTTCCGTGCGTCACCGGTGAAGACGGCCGACACCTTGGTGTTGCGGAACAGCCGCAGATTCACCGAGAGGTAGCCCGTACTGCTGACCTGGGCCCGCTTGAGCAGCCGCCGCCGCTGGTCGCCCCCGCTCGGGTCGGCCCAGATCTCCACGGTACGGCTCTTGTACGTGGCACCGAGGTGCGCCGTGAACTTGACCGTCTTGCCGTACCCGTAGGTCTTGCCGTTGTTGGTCAGCGACAGGAACGTGGCCTTGCGCGAGACCGAGATGGATTTGGCCGCCGTGACCGCGGAGTGCTTCTCGTCCCCGGCGAAGGAGACGCGGTACGTCACCTTGCCGCCGGCCGACGTGGTGTCGGTGAACGAGAACGATCCGTTGGCCGCGATCGTCCTGGTGCCCAGCGACTTGCCGGACGGGAACTCCAGGTCGGTGCGGGTGACGGTCACCGGGGTGCCGGCCGGCAGCGGGACCGACGCGGTCAGCGTGCCGGTGATGGTGATCGGCTTCGCCCGCGTCGCCGACCCGGGGCCGGAGAGCTTGAGCGCCGGCAGAGACTTCTTCGGCTCGGTGTAGACCCGCAGGTAGTGGATCTCCGAGTAGTTGTCGGTGACGGCGAACAGCCGGTTGCCGTCCGGCTCCCAGGCGAGCGCCCGGTCGGCCACCTCGTCGTAGCCCGTGGTGGCCGGGTCGGTGTGCGGGAGAGCGTACTTGCGGACCGGCGTGGTCCGGCCGGGCGCGAAGACGCGTACGGCCGTCCCGCCCGTCGCCACCATCCCGTCGGATGCGACGGCCACAGCCCTGGCCCAGCCGCCGTCGAGCGGATAGGAACCGGCCGGTTTCAGATCGGCGGTGTCCGCGACGGTGACCGCGGAATAGTCGGCGGCAATCACCTGGCTCCCGTCCGGCGTGAACGCCACGGCCCGGGTGCAACCGCCGCCCACCGAGTTCTCCGCGGTCCGCGTGAAGGTGCCGCCGGACACGTTGTAGACGGCGATGATCCCGCTGGAGGTGCCCGGGTCGAAGGCGGCAAGCAGCCCGCTGTCGCCCGGCCCCGACGTCAGCAGAGGCGCGCCGGACCAGAGGCCGAGGCCGCCGGTGGAATCCTGCTCCAGCGCCACCACCGGTTCCGCGCCGCTGAGATCGAGGGAGCCGATGTTGCCGTCCGAGCCGATGAGCGGATCCCGGCCGTAGTCGTCGTAGCTGAACCACAGCTTGCCGGCCACGTTCTCCAGCGACACCGGGTAGACGCCCGCGCCCAGGTCGTACCGGACGGGCCCGGTGAGGGTGGCGGCCGAGAGGGCGACGACCGCCCGGCTCGACTCCAGAGCGCCGTAGACCTTGTCGCCGTCGGGGGAGAGCGCCAGCCCGGTCACCCGGGGCAGGCCGCTCACGGAGGCGACGAACGTTCCGTCGTACGTGGTCTCGACGATCTTCCCGCCGGTCGGATCGCTGACGAAGACCCGCTGATGGGTACGGTCGACGACCAGATCCCCGACGGACTTGATGGGCAGCACCTTGCCGGAATCGGCCTGCGCCGGTGTGGCACCCGCGGCGGCGAGCACAGTGGAACCGGCGAGTGCGGCCAGCGCGGTGGCGGCGCCGAGCCTTCGATGACGCATTGAGATCCCCCATGACACGGGACATCGGTGTCGATGTCCTGCGCGACCATATATCGAAGATCACCGAGGGGAACTCGGTCGAACGGACGAGACGCTCCCGGAGCGTCGTAACGGTTGTGTCACTTCCTCCGGAACAGGAGGTGAGTGATCCCGCTGGGACTCGGCACCGATTCGAGGTGGAAGCGGTCGAGGAGGTCGGTGTGGCTGTCCCACAGCCGCTCACCCCGGCCGAGGTCGACGGGGTAGCTGCACCTCGACGGCCGTCCGCAACCGCCGACGGGGTTCTCGCCGAATTGACCTCGGCCTGCGAACGGGCTCGAGCTAACGGTACTGATCTGCGGTTTCTCTCTCTCCGTCCCCCGGCTGCCCGCTGCTCCGCCTCGGGCGGCGCTGTCGGGTAACCTGATCGCGCGGGCCGCTAGCTCAATGGCAGAGCTGTGGACTTTTAATCCATAGGTTCAGGGTTCGAGTCCCTGGCGGCCCACCGACCGCACCATTGTGCGAACCGTCGGTTGTTCATGACGCGTGCCCTCATCCATTTCGGGTGGGGGCATCGTCGTGTCCGTGGGGATCTTGAATACGGGTACGGCGCCTTGCGGGGTGAGTTGGACCTCGTGGATGAGGGTTTCGATGGCGGCCTTGCGCTCGGTGACGCTGCCGCGGTTCATGATCTCGGTCAGGTGTTCGCGGATGCGGGCGATGGTGCCGGGTGGCGGCGGGGCGGGCCGGCGGTCCAGTTCGGCGGCGAGTTGCGCCTGTCGGGCTTGTAGCTGGGTGAGCCGGTGCCGGAGTTCACGGATGCGGGGTCCGGCGGTCGCGTCGTCCATGGTGCCGTTCTCGAACGCCGTGTGATACCGGGTGATCGCGGCTTGGCCAGTGGCGATCTGGGTGGTGAGTGCGGCGAGTTCCGCGTCTCCATCCCCGGCCGACGCCTGATGGTGCGCCTGGACTCGGTTGATCATGTCGGTGAGGACGGCGTCGGTGTTGGCGTAGAAGTCGTAGAGGGCCCGGAGGATGAGTTCGTCGATTTCGTCTGCGCGTAGCCGTGGGGCGTGGCAGGTGCTGGCTTTGCCGTACCGGGTTTGGGTGTAGCAGGTGTAGTAGCGATAGCGGCGGGTTCGGCCGTTGGCGGAGGTGCCGAGGTAACGCTGTCCGCAGTCGGGGCAGGTGATCAGGCCGGTGAGGTAGTAGTCGGAGTCGCTCATCGCTCTCTGGGTTTGGTTGTCGCCGCGGGCGGCGGCGATGTCGCGGGCGCGGCGGAACGTGTCTTCGTCGATCAGGGGTTCGTGGGCGTTGGGGACGTAGATGTCGCGGTAGGCGATGGCGCCGATGTAGGCGGGGTTGTCGAGGATGCGGTTGATGGTGTGCCCGGACCAGGTCTTGCCGATGCGGGAGACGATGCCGCGCTCGTTCAAGGCGGTGGCGATGGCGCGGGTGCCGAGGCGTTGGCGGGTGTAAAGGTGGAAGATCTCGCGCAGCGTGGGTGCCTCATCGGGGTGGGGTGCCAGGACGTGGGTGTCGGGGGTGACGAGGTAGCCGTAGGGGCGGGTGCCGCCGGCCCATTTTCCTTTGGCGGCTTTCGCGGTCATCCCACTCTTGACGCGGTCGATGATGATATTCCGCTCGAATTCGGCGAAGACGGCCAGCAATTGGAGCATCATGCGACCGAAGGGGCCGCCGGTGTCGATGGGTTCGGTGGCGGAGGTGAATCGCACGTTGGCGTTTTCGAGGGTGGTGATGAGGTCAAGCATGTCGGCGACGCTGCGGCTGAATCGGTCGATGCGGTAGACGATCAGGACGTCGTAGAGTCCGGCGTTGGCTGCGTCGAGGGCTTTCTGTAGGCCGGGGCGGGCGGTGGTGGCGCCGGAGGCGTCGTCTTCGTATTCGGCGACGATGATCCAGCCGGGTTGGGCGTGAATGTACTTGTTAAGGGCGGCGCGTTGCGCGTCGAGGGAGAACGGCTGATGCTCGTCGTCGGTGGAGCGCCGCACGTATACCGCGACCCGGACCGGGCCGCCGGCCTCGGTGGCGGTGACCGTGGGCTGGTGGGCGCGGCGCCCCCGGCGTTTCGGTGCGGTCGGCCTCTCTGCTCGTGCAGCCTCGGTGCTTGTCATACGGGTGGGTCCTTCATGGTCGGGCTGCCGTGGTGGCGGCCCCCACCTGTGGGTGGGGACCGCCACCGTGTCTGGTTAGGCGGCGATGTCGGGGTGGTCGCGTTGGTAGTGCCGGTAGAGCACGGCGAGGGCTTCGGCGGCGTTGTCGCGTTCCTCGGCGGTCATCGTGATCGTGTCGATGCGCGCGATCCGCATCGGTATTCTCGTTGTTGCCTTGGTATCGGTTCGGGATTGGTGCGCACCATCGGTTATCGATCCGGCGGTACCGGGTCGCGGATCGTCAGGATAGCTCCGGACGTCGTTTTCGTGGTCGGGCTTTGTGGCCACGTTCCTCCGAAACACGTGAATGGCTGCGGGGGTTGGTGTCCTTGGTTCATAAGATTTCCTTTCTTGCGCATATCGGCGCTGTCGTGTCGACGTTTACGTGGCATGAAGGGACGACCTTTGGTGACCCTTTCGTTCGGGTGGCGGGCTACCGTGTCGGACGGTTGTCGGGTTCGTGCTGGCCTTCGCGAGCGAAGACGCTGAGCACCTGTACGGCGTGATGCAGGCTGAGGTAGACCTCGGCTGCCGGCGCCACGCCGGTCAGGTCGTCGAGCAGGTCGTCCACGATGGCGATGACCGGTGCGGTGCGGATGGCCTCTGCGGGGGTACCGCGTAGCCAGGCTGCCGCGAACCGTGTCGAAGTCACCGACTGTGCGACGTCCTCGAGGTCGAGCAGCCGGCGGCGTTCGACGTCGATGTCGATGTCGATGTTCCGCCGGTAGTCCTCGCTTCGCCGGTTCTCGTCGCGAGTACCGCCGGCGAGTACCGCGAGCAGCCGGACTGCGCGCCGCAGGGCGAGAAGTGCCTGCGGCGCCGGGGTCTGCTCATCGCGCAGGATGGTGGCCAGTTCCTGAACCACCGCGATCACGGGAGCGCTGCGCACGGCGAGGTGCCGGGAGCCGCGCAGCCATTGACTGGAGAACCAGTAGGACTCTGGATCCCCGGCCAGGCCGGTCGACGTAGATGCCGTTGTTGTCTTATCCATAGATTTCACCTCCTTTCCTGTGGATTCGGGTCAGCGTGATCAAGCGGCCGACGCGGGTCTGAGACCACCTGATGCGGCTCACGGTCCTGGTGTTGCCGCGTGGGTGGTGGCTCCTGTTCGGATTTGAGGATCTTCAGGAGCGTGGAGATCTTGGAGTTGGAGACGCTGGCTCCCGCGACTCGCAGGTGGTGGGCCAACGCGCTCCGGGTCAGGGGCTGCCCGTCGGCGGCAAGCTGATCGCGGACGGACCGTGCTGCGGGAAGCAGCGTCCGCATGCCGTCGTGGTCGGGATCGGCGGACGGTCCGCCAGTCCGTCCCCCGGACCGTCGCCGGACCGGCGAGGGATGCCGGTCCCGGTCCGTTCTGTCGGCGTTCGCCGGCCCCGTCGTGGTGACCGCGGTGGGACCGTCTCGGGAGGTCACCGGGACGGCGGGGGCGTGGTCCGGCGGGGACGCTGCCTGGCGGGGTGCCTGGGCCGGCTGGGCGGTGGTGTGGCCGAGTGCGACTTTGACCATGACCAGGAAACCCAGTGCCGGTACGGCTGCAGCGGTCCAGCCGATCGGTGAGGGTTCGGCCTCGACGACCTGGGCAGTCAGCGACAGCGTGACGGCGCAGCCGAGGACTGTGGCGGGGAATGTGGTTGGTGCTGCGGTACGTCGGCGGCGGCGTAGTTCCAGGCCGGAGGCGATCGACATCAGCTCCAGGACGATCGCGTCGGCCCAGGCGAGCCAGCCCGGCTGGCCGTGGCTGGCGGCGACGTTGTGGACGTGGGTGAAGCTGGCCGCGCCGGCGGCGGTGCCGATGGCGAGCATGATGAGGATTTGGACGAAACCCTCGGCGCGGTTGTCGCGGACCGTGCGGTCCTTGGGGTGTCCGGCTGTTACGGGATCACCTCCCACGGTCGGGACCGGGACGTGGCTTTGCGGGACGCGCGCGGACGGTAGTGGCGGTCAGGATCGCCGGTCGTCGGGGACCGGCGATGTTCGGGACGCAGGTGCTGATGGATGGTCATTCGGTGCTGGGCCTTTCGGGCTGGCGGGAACGGAGATCGGTCGCGTGTCGACGGGGACGGACCGCAGCCGCGACATCCAGTAGCGGCTGCATGGGCTGCGGGACGGGCAGGGCGGAATGGTCGAGAGGGCGGGCAGGATAGCGTCCGGATCTGTCAACGCGGGCGGTTCCGGCGCGCTGACAGATGTCGCGCTCTGTCAGCGGGCGTTCACCGGCTACCGGTGACCGGAGGTCTTTCGTGACAGACCGTTCGGCGTGACTCCGGTCAGGGCTTGGTTCGGGGCGGCGTCGGTGCGTTCGCCGGTGACAACGCGGCCCGACGGCGATTGGCTCGGCTGCCGTTCGTCCGGCTCCCGCTGGTCACGGCGTGTCCGGGCTGAGTTCGGCGAGGTGCAGCCGTCGTCCGGGCAGGCCGTGGATCCACCAGATGGCTCCGGCGGGGTTGTGGTGGCCGGGTTGGTCGCGGGCGGCGGTCGCGACCGGGTAGCGGGTGCCGTCGCGGGCGAGGGCGTGGTGTAGGTGGGCTTCGCGTTCGGTGGAAGGCAGCCAGAACAACACCGGCCATACGCGGCCGGTGTTGTCGGCCTGGGCGTGGTAGCCGTCGAGTTTGTCGACGAGCCGGGACAGGGGCCGTTCGGTGCCGGTGTCGTACTCCAGGAAGAACGCGACGCGGTGGCCGTGCTCGGTGTAGATGCCGTGTCCGTCTGGGCGTGAGGTCGGGGTGTAGGTCCGGACGTGGATGTCGTCGCCGTCGTCGGCGAACGCCCCCATCTGTTGACACCTCGCGGCTGACCACCACCGGACCAAGTCCGCGTGGGGGTGGGTGCGGGCGTGTCCGGCCAGGTCGGTGAAGAAGGTGTTGACGCCGAGCAGGTGCGGGAGGTTCGCCCGGCTGGTCAGGTGTTCCCGTCGTCGTCGTGCCCGGTCCCGGCGCGGTAGGTCGTCGCCGCGTTGCGCGGCGACGACGTCGTCGCCGAGCTGGGCGAGGACGTAGTGGTACGGGTAGGAGCCGCCGTCGGGGCGTTGCGGCCGGAACCGGTCGATCACCGCCAGCCGGTACAGGGTGCGGAGTCGTTCCTGCGCGTAGTCCAGGGACGGGAACAAGGCGGTTGCGATCTGGAAGGTGGTCAGGAGCCGGTGGTCGGCCAGCCAGCCGAGCAGGACCAGGTCTCGGGTGGTCAGCTGGGACTGCACCCGCAGCAGGGAACTAGCCACCGACACCCCCGACAACAGCGAGGGAAGCTGGGGTGACCGGTATGAATCCGCCTGGGGGAAAGAATTGACGACAGTCAGTCGCATCCGAGCCGGAGATGCTGACAGACGGGTTGACCTGGGCTGTGAGACCCGGGGCGGGGTCCGTTCGGGGGTCCGTCTGAACACGGACACCAAGCAGGACCGGCGAACGGACCGGCGACAGGACGGCAAGCAGGGATCTGTCACCGCCATCGCCGAGGTGAGCGGCGGCATCAGGAACACCGCCGGGGTAGTGGGAGGAATGCGTCGATGCAGAGGGGTAGAACACGAGACTCCTCGATGAGATCAGGTGGGGTGGAGACGTCGAGCGATCCGGTGGTGGGCCGCTCGTGTCGTTCGGAGGCCGGTCTTGGCTGGGCAGGCGGGAGCCTGTCGGGTTACGCCCGACCGGGCGGCACACGAAGGCGCGTGCATGGGATCACTGTGGTGTTGTCAAGGAACACGCTCACCCGGCGCACCGGAGAGAACGATCGGGGCAGCCGCGCCTCGGCTCGCCACCGCCGGAGCTGGCTCAAGATCCAGACCTGGAGGCGGCGGGGCCGCACGGCTTTATGCAGCAGGTCGGGTGTCAGCCGCTCGGAGCCGAAGAGCGACGCGTCCGGCGAGGCGGCGCGGATCGACGCCTTCGCTGGACGCGTTCTCGTGGCAGCGGTGCGCTGGACAAGCCGGGACGAGGCCCAGCCGGCGTCGGTACCCTCGACAACATCGAAGGTCCGCCCAATGGCCAGCCAGGGCGCCCGGATCGTCAAACCGATCCACCGCGTCCGCAGCCCGTCACCCGCGAGCCGGCGCCCATCGGGAGCGCCGCCTACGGTACGAACCAATGGCGGACATGTAGATCAGCCACACGGGATTGCCACCCCAGTAGGCAAGATCAACCTTCTGGGGTCAATGCCGGTTCCAGCGCCAAGATCATCACCCGCGTGGACTCAAGAGCAGCCATCCGGACTCGCCGACACCCGTCGAGACTCGCCGGTTCCGGGCGAGACGAAAATGGGCCCCGAAATTCGTTCGGAGAAACTTGCCCGCGTCTCACAATGCGAGATTCAAGGTCTAGCGGCGCGCGCAGCACCCTGATCACGCAAGCGGTGCGGTCACGAACTCGGCAGGATGTTGTCCAGTTCCACCATCCGCCGGCCCCTCATCAGCCGCGGCTTGTGAAGACCGATGAGATCCAGTGCCCGGGTCTCCGTCTGCCGTGGCACGATGGCTTGGTGGACGGTCGGGATGCAGGCGTGGTGGTGTGGGACGTCGATGGCACGCTGATTCCGGCTGATCTTCGCTGGTTGCGGCGTGCTATCGCTCGGACGTACGGGATCGATGAGTCGGCTGTGACATTTCCGGAGAAGAAGGTTCACGGCTACACCGACGAGTCGATCGTGGTCGACACCGCCGTCGCTTCCGGCATCAACGCCGCGGACGCGGAAGCCGGTGTGGCTCGGTTCGGCACGGTCTTGGCTGAGGTCATGGATGCCGGCCGCGACGAGCTGGCCCGGGTTCAGCCGCCGTATCCCGGGGTCGTCGAGAGCATCGCCGCGTTGCACCGGCGTGGTTTCGTGCAGACGGTGCTGACCGGGAACCTGCGGCACGCGGCCGAGGTCAAGGTCGCTTCGCTGGGTGTGGGCGACGAGTTGGACCTCGACATCGGCGCGTACGGATCGGATGATCGGGACCGCTTCCAGCTGACGGCGGTCGTGGCGCGTCGCTACCGCGACAAGTACGGCACGCCGCTGCTTCCGGCGCGGACCGTCGTCGTGGGGGACGCGCCGAACGACATCGCCTGCGCCCGGAACGCGGGGTTCCGGGCTGTGGTGGTTGCTCACCGGGCCAGCCGGGAGGAACTGGCTGGCTACGGGCCGGACGCGGTGTTCGACCGATTGGACCCTGACTTGCTTGTGTCGACGATCGCCGGCCTCACATCGACTGATTGAGTAAAACCGACTTTTCGTGACTCAGGCTGCGGCGATGCGCTGATCCATTTCGCGTACCACCGGTTCCTTGTTCCAGGGGTTGAGGCTTTCGCGGGCTCGCTGGGCGCGGGCGATTCCACGAAGGTTTCCGATGCGGCGTAGCTGTTCATAGGCGTCGCCGAGGGTGGTGCATGCGGCGTCGAGTTGACCGGTGAGTCCGTAGGCGGCGGCGAGGTCGACACGGGCGGCGAGGGCGACGTTGAGATTGCCTTCGTCCTGGCCGAGGGTGGCGGCGGCGTGTTCAAGGTGTTCGATGGCGACTGTGGGTTCGTCAAGCAGTAGGTGGCAGGTGCCTTCGTAGACCTGGACGCGGGTGGTGTTCCAATCGCTGAACAGTCCAGTGCGGTCGTCGTCGGTGATCGCGGCGGCATGCTGTCGTGCCTGGTCGAGGGCGGCCTTGGTCTGGCGCGGGAGGCGCAGGGCTGCGTACGCCTGGGCTTGTTCCGCGGCGATTCTCGCTCGCGCTGCCGCCGTCAACTGCGGGCCGGCGGCGCTGGCCTCGTCGAGTAGGCGGAGTCCGGTCATGATGTCGCCGTCGGCGTGAATCAGCGTGGATGCGCCGGAGTGCAGGTTGCTTTCGAAGATCCGGGCGACAGCGGCGAGGCGGACGTCCCCAGACCGGTCGGCGAGCGTGCGGGCGTAGCCGCAGTGGGCGAGAGCCATGGCGTGGTTGCCCTGTGCGCTCCATAGTCGGCTCGCGACGATCGATGCCTCGCCGAGCATGGCGCCGATATCAGCTTTGATCGAGTCGGAGCCTGCCTTGCGGTACAGCGTCAGCAGACAGTCGCGGTGCGCTTCAACGAGACTCAGCAAGGCCGAGGGCGGGACTGCCTGCCGCTGCTGGGCCAGCATGCTGGTCACCAGGGCGAAACTGCTCCATTCGCCGCGTCCCACGCCGCTCCCGTGCAGAAGTTCCTCGGCGGACGGCTCCAGCTGCGCCAGGACGAGTTGGTCGACCGCCGTGGCATCGGATGTGGCGGTTGATGAGCGCCTGATGTAGAAGCCGATCTCATGGTCGGCTGCCACATGCAGGACCGCGCGGAATGCTTCCCGGCGTCGTCTGCCGGGCCAGCGATTCTCGCCGCGCTCCAGTCGGCCGATGTCTGTCTCGTCCCACTGGTGGACGATCTGGTGGTGGTGCCAGAGGTAGAGGTTGATGGCCTCGGCGAGTTCCTGCCGCGACATCGGCCGCCCTGACCCGGACGGAGACGGCCGCCGACGTCGCGCCTGCATCAATAGCGAATTGGGCTCCGGCTTGCCTTGGTTCACCGTGGCACCATCCTCCGCACGTCGGAAAGCAGCCGATGGGATCTTCGGGTGGCTATGGCCTGGCGCAGGGTGGCGCCTCATACCGCCCACCCCATGATGGCCTATCTGCCGGTGGTCGATTGGCGCGGCAGGTCTCGGGTGCGTGGCTCCTTGAGCCGACCCAGGAGATTGTCGCTCCTCAATTTTCGGCAGTGTCGAAACGCAGGAGCGGGACGTCGTAGAGGTGGGGATCGCGCTCTCGGTGCAGTGCCGGCCGGGAGACCTCGACGAAGTACATCTCGGTGAGGAACTGGACGGTGGCCGAGAGCAGGTGGCTGGTGTGCGCGGTGGCGCTGTGCTCCTTGAGCCCGACGGACACGTGAATGTGCGGCAGGATCCGCTGCTCGGTTTCGTCGTAGGCGATGGTGCCACCGCCGAGGGCCTCGACGTTGCTCAGGTGGACGGCGGACCAGACCGGGGCCTGCGGGTTGTCGAGTTTCGCGCAGGTGCCGACGACCTCGACCTGCGAGAATCCGGCGATGAAGGTGGGGATGATCCCGTGCCGGACGTTGTTTTCGCGGCAGAACTCGGCGAGGGCGGTGAAGAAGTCGTCGCCGTGGTCGAACACCACGACGAAGCTGCGGCCGATGTCGACCTGCTGACTACGCACCTTGAACCTCCGGCTTCGCCGCCGCGCTGTCGGTGCCGGTCGCCCATGGCCATGCCTCGGGGTCGCCGCAGCCGCCGGCTGCGGTGATCGCCGCGGTGACCGTCTTCTGATCGGCTCCGGCGGCAAGTAACGCGTTCAGCAGGATGCGGGCCTTGTAGGCGTCGAGGAATCCGGCTGGGATGAGCCCTCGGCTCAGCAGATCCCGTTCCGAGCCGGGGAAGCCGTAGGTCGTGGTCAGTACCGGTCCGGCGCCAGTCCGGCTGGCCAGCACGACCGGAATCCGGTCGGCGAGGTCCGTCAGCGCGGGCACGAGATCCTGTGGGACGTGGCCCACGCCGAACCCGGCGATCACCACACCGTCGGTCCGGTCAGCGAGGCCGTCGAGCAGGACACCGTCGTCGCCGAGGCTGATCGTCACCAGTACCACCCGGGGGCGCGGCCCGTCGCCGGGCAGCGGGACGACGTGGCGAGCGCCGAGCCGGTTGACCAGGCGAGGCTGGCCTTCGACCAGGTAGCCGAGCGGTCCACCGTTCGGGGATTGGAACGTGGACCCGGCCGTCGAGTGGGTCTTGCGAACGCGCCGGGCAGCGTGGATCTCGTCGGCGAACACGACCAGACAGCCCAGGCCGCAGGCGGTCTGACTGGCGGCGGTTTGGACGGCGGCGAGCAGATTCGCTGGTCCGTCGGCCCCGGCCAAGGTCGGGTTGCGCATTGCGCCGGTGACGACGACCGGCTGCGGCCCGGCGTGGTACAGGTCGAGCAGGTAGGCGGTCTCTTCGATGGTGTCCGTGCCCTGCACCACGACGACGCCGTCGACACCGTCGGCGAGGCGCTGGCGCACCAACAGGGACAGCGCCGTGACGTCCGCCAGGGACAGCGACGCCCCGGGCAAACGCCGGAAGTCGGCCGTCTCGACGGTGACGTCGAGGTCCGCAAGTCCCGGAACTGCCGCCAGCAGGTCCTGTGCGGCAAGAGCGGGTACGACACCGCCACTCGCCGCGGCCGTCATCGTGATCGTGCCGCCCAGGCTGACCACCAGGACTCGGCGTGGCTTGGGCATCTCAGCACCCACAGTGGCTGTCCTCCAGTTCAAGGAACGGATAATCGGAGCCTATCGGCTGATCATGCCGACTTCGCCCACGTACTGGCAGGCGCGGTCAACTCCTGCGACGGAAAGCAGCCGGCTCCGGGGTGCGGCGAATCCGCTGCATCCGTGCTCGCCCAGCTGTCGGCAGCGCTCGACGAGCCACGCCCAGTCCAGTTCCAGGTAGTCGGCCAGCATCCGGAGTCGACGGCCGGCGTGCGGGCCCGTGATGGCGGAGTGCGCCCCGGTGTAAGCGGCGATCTCGCCGTAGTCGCGTACGGAGGGGTGATCGGTGGTCACGCCGACCTGCCAGATCCCGTCGGCGCCGACCCAGTTCGCCACGATGGCCTCGCGGCCCCGGTCGAGAACGAAGCCCTCGACCGCCGAGTACTCCGTCTCAGTGCAGACGTTGACCTGGATGCCGAACGACTCCATCAGGGCGGCACTGAGGAGGAGCAGGATGCGTTCACCGGGCGGCGAGGCGACGACTGCGTCCGGCGGGATGCAGAACGCTCGGGTCATCGGTCCGCCGGCGAACCGCTCGGCTATCGCCCGTAGATAGTCGTACTTGTGCCTGAACAGAAGCCAGGTACTGGCCTCTTCGCCGCGCCGTTCCCGTGTCCAGAACTCCGGGATGTCGGCGAGGCCGTCGAGGTGGCGAAGGATGTGGTGAGCGCAGAAGTAGCTGCCTATCCACATCTGGGACACCGCGGTCAACCCCGAGGCGAGATCTCGCCCAAGTGACGAGCTCGGCATTGCCTCGTAGGGCAGGAGTTCCTGCTGAAGATCATGAAGCAGCGAGTCGTCATTGAGGAGTGGCTCGTCCAGGTTGACCACCGCCCAGAGAATCCCGACTGTCACGTCATCCAGAACGTATGCGGGCGGGATCAGCAGGCGTGCCCCAGGACCGGCCTTCGCCAGGCGCCGGCGAGCCTGCCGGGTGTCAAGGCCGTAGCCCGTAGAGCCGTCGTCATCGGCGATGGCTCCCACCACCAGGCCCCGCCGGGCGCGGGTGAGAAACCGGCTCGCCGCGAAGTCGGCTGGGACCGCTGCCAGAATCCGTCCGTCATCGACGGCGGGATAGGTTCGGGTGTCTATCGACTCTCCGTCGAAGAACTGCCCACCGGTCGATCGCAGCAAATTCTCCATGGCCCGAGGAGATCCGGGCCCACGCTGGGTCAGCCCTGTGCTGGTCATCAGGGGCGGCAGCCGCGGAACTTGGGCCACCGAGACGGCCGTATCCGAAGAGCGGATGCGTCTGGTTCGGAAGAAGCCCAGTTCTGCGTCGGTCGTCGCGCTGAGGACGGCTCGGAAGCCTTCCCGGCGGGTCCGGCCAGGCCAGCGAATCTCACCGCGTTCGAGCTTGCCGATGTCGGTCTCGTCCAGCCGATCGTCGCGTTCGTATCTGGACCACTGCCAGGCGTTGACTGCCTCCGCCAGCTCCTGCCGCGACATGGGGCGGCCGGAGCCGGTTGGGGACTTCGTACGGCCGCGAGCATCGATCAGTTTGGTGTTGGGGCTACTTCCGTCGTCCACAACGTCTCACCTTTCGACGAGATGACGCATCAACTCTCAGGCCTGCGGGGACCGTCAGCGCTCGAACTCTCCGGATTGGACTCCCTCGATGAATGCGGACCACTCGCCCCGGTTGAATTCGAGGACGGGGCCCTTACGGTTCTTGCTATCGCGCAGGCCGACCGTCTCGTCATCGGCGAAGGCCACCTCGACGCAGTTGCTGGCGCCATCGCTGTAGCTGCTCTTGAACCAGTTCGCGAACTTGCTGAGACTCATGATCTGCTCCCTGCATGGTCGGACAGATCCTCGGCCGCTGCGGCGAGGAGATCAAGGCTTCCGGCGGGGTCCAGCGCCGCCTGTTGAAGGCGCTGATACAGGTCGACGTAATGGCCGGTCTGGGCCGGTGTCGTGAGGACCAAATCCTCGCCGTCGGTGTCGACGGCGACAACGGTCGGATCCTTCGGGTCGGGGAAGCGATACGTGAAAAAGGCCGACTTGGGCACGACGTACCCGGGCAAGGCGGCCGATAGCGGCAGGATTCGGATGGTGACCTTCCGCCGCCCACGCCCGACCCGAACGAGGTGAAGAAGCTGGGCTCTGGTCACACCCGGCGGTGCTGCGGGCCGGCGTATCGCGAGTTCATCGATGATGACCTCGTAGCTGGGTCCGTCCGCTCGATCGAGGATACGTTGCCGGACAGCGCGGGCTTCCAATGCGCGGGTCGGATCGAACGCCTCGGGGCGGATGCCGCGGTTGGCGCGAGCGCGGACCTCGGTGAACTCCGGAATCTGGAGTAGGCCGGGCAGCAGCGTCAGGTGGTACTCGGCGATCGAACGGGCGCCGGCCTCCAAGTCGGCGTACAGGGCCTGCTGCGGTCCCATCTCGTCGCGGAACTTCTCCCACCAGCCACGTTCCCGGGCGTCCCTGGCTATGGACATGATTTGTTCCCGGCGACGTTCGCCGACTCGGAGGACGTCGAGGATGCGGGCGATCTCGTCGTCAGCCGGACGGACGTGCCCATTCTGGAGCTGGCTGATGCGTTGCCGAGGCATTCGGACGGCGGTGGCGAGCCGGACCGTCGAGTAGCCATGTTCCTCGCGCAATTGGACCAACTCAGCTGCGAGGCGACGCCGTCGTACATATGGGCTGACCATCGAGGTTCCTCCGGCGCGGACTAATCAACGTGAACAACACCGCGACTGTCGGGGCCGTGCGGCATCGTCCGGTGTGGCCAGAGCGTAACCCCGGCTTTGCGCCCTGGAGGGCTCACCGGTTCTGGCCCGTGCCATAGACGTGCAGCTCAGAGCCCGTTCTCCCGGTAACTCTCCTACTAAAACTCCCGGTAATTCGGGGTTCCGAGCCTGCCGACTGTCGGTAATCGTAGGCACACCACACGCGACATATCGATGGCTTGTGCAACGAACACTCGCCGGACTGTCGCAGCACGGCAACCCAAAATCTGGTTGGCACCGAGGAGGATGTGATGACTGCCAGCGGGTCACCGGCACCGACCGCACGTCGTAACGGTGCCGCAGTACCCGACGTCGACGACATGCCCCAGCGCTTTGGCAGCGACGGCCCGCACCTTGCGGTAGTCGGCCGGTGCGCAACGGCAGGGGTCGCGTCCTCCCCTCCTGTCCGGTCACAGCCTTCCCCCGAGCGCGATGGCCGGACCCGGCCGTGCGGTTGGTCCGCCTTCTCACGGCGCGACCAGCCGCACGGCCGTGAACAGGTGCCTCATCGGTACTCACTGGTGACGGCAGCGAAGGAGTCGACTGTGCGCGCGACCAATGACGAGATCACGCGGCGAGCCGGGTCGACCGGGTCGTATCCGCTATGTGGCCTGCTCTTCTGCCGCTGTGGTGCCCGGTTTTGTCGTTCGAGTTCGCCGGCGTCGAAGCGAGAGTACCGGTCGGTATGCGGATGCCGCCTCCGGCCGCTCGACGCGGACAACATCGAGCGGCTCGTGCGTGCGGAGGCGGCTTCTCGCGCTCCGGGCAAGGGCACGCCGGGCGGGTCGATGAAACCGCCCGAGGCGCTGTTCCACCTGTATTCCCGGATCGAGGTCGGCGGGACGGTCGACGACGTGCGATTCGTCCGCCGCGTGTAAGCCGCGCCCGCCGTCGTTGCCATCGGGCGCGGCGGCGGGTAGCGCGGTCCACCCGTTGTGACTCGGCCCTCGTGCCCCTGCAACCTCCGTCTGCCCGATCTCCCGAGGGCGGACCCAAAACCCCCATACAGAGCCAGTGAAGGGACATCCCCGGTGTCGTATCCGGTCGAGGAGTTACAGCGGTTCGGCTATCAGCAGGAGTTGCGGCGCGCGCTGCGGTTCCGTGACCTGCTTGCCTACGGCCTCATCTTCATGGTGCCGATTGCGCCGATGGCGATCTTCGGCGCGGTGTTCTCCGCCTCCGGCGGCATGGTGGTCGGGGCCTATGCGATCGGTGTCGTCGCGCTGGTCTTCACCGCGTTCTCGTACGCGCAGATGGTGAAGGCGTTCCCGCTATCCGGGTCGGTCTACAACTACGTAGGCCGGGGCATCGGCGCCCCCGTCGGATTCGTGGCCGGGTGGGCGATCATGCTCGACTACATCCTGGTGCCCTCGCTGCTGTACCTGGTCGCCGCAGTCGCGATGAACGCGACCGTACCCGCGATCCCGGTGTGGCTGTGGCTGATCGCCTTCGTCGCGGCGAACACGGTTGTGAACTCGATGGGGATCCGGATGACTGCCCGATTCACCTGGATCATGCTCATCGGCGAACTGGTCGTCCTGCTCATCTTCCTCGGCTTCGGCATATGGGCGATCATCAGCGGGGCCGGCCGGTGGACCTGGGAGCCGCTGTACAACCCGAACACGTTCGGCTGGTCGCTGCTGCTCGGGGCGACCTCGGTGGCGGTGCTCTCGTTCCTGGGCTTCGACGGCATCGCGATGCTCGCCGAGGAGGCCAAGGGCGGATCGAAAGCGATCGGCAGGGCGATGGCCGGGGCCTTGTTCGTCGCCGGTCTGCTGTTCATCGCCCAAACCTGGGTGGCGGCGATCCTGACTCCCGACCCGCAAGCGCTGATCACCAACGGAGATCCGGCGGGGACGGCGTTCTACACGGCCGCCGAGGTGGCGTCCGGACCATGGCTGGCCACCGTGTGCGCGGTCGCGACCGCCATCGCCTGGGGCCTGCCGGACTCGATGGTGGCGCAGGTCGCGATCTCCCGGCTGCTGTACGCGATGGCCCGCGACAAGCAACTCCCGGCGTTCCTGGCGAAGGTGTCGCGCAAACGCAACGTGCCGCGAAACGCGATCCTGCTCGTCGCCGCCGTCTCGCTCGCGCTCGGCCTGTACATGAACCAGCGCGGCGACGGGATCGCCCTGCTGTCGAGTCTGATCAACTTCGGGGCGTTGACCGCGTTCCTGCTGCTGCACCTGTCGGTGATCGTCTACCACGTCATCCGCAAGCGCAGCCGCAACCTGATCGCTCATCTGCTGATGCCGCTGGTCGGCGCGACAATCCTCGGGTTCGTGGTCTGGAACGCGAACGTCGCCGCCCAGCGCCTCGGATTCATCTGGATCGGTCTCGGCGTCTTGGTGCTTATCGGCCTCTACCTGACCGGTCGCCGACCGGAGTTGTCCGGCTTCGCACCCGTGTCACAGCCGGCGACCCATGCACGTCAGGAGGCGTGACGCTCATGGGAGAACAACGCACGTACACCCCGACGGCAAAGGACCTGGCCTACACGTTCGGCGGGGTGCCGCCGGTGGCGAGCCTGCGCTCCGACGACGTGCTGACGCTGTTCACCGAGGACTGCTTCGGCGGCGCCGTCACCACCGTCGACGACCTGCCGAGTCAGGTCTGCACGTTCCCGTACCTGAACCCGGTCACCGGGCCGTTCTTCATCGAGGACGCCGAGCCCGGGGATACCCTCGCCGTGCATTTCCTGTCGATCGTGCCTGCCCGAAAGACCGGGGTCTCAAGCACGTTCCCGCACTTCGGGGCGCTCACGTCCACTTCCCACACGGCCACCCTGCAACCGCCGTTGGAGGAGCGGGTCTGGCTCTACGACATCGACGCCGAGGCCGGGCTGGTGCGCTACCGCGCCCGCAACTCCGACTTCACAGCGGACCTGCCGCTGGACGCTATGCACGGCACTGTCGGAGTCGCCCCCGCCGCCTTCGAAGCCCGCAGCACCATTACCTGCGACGCCCACGGCGGGAACATGGACACCCCGGAGCTACGCGCCGGGACCACCCTTTACCTCGGCGTCAACATGCACGGAGCGATGCTCGGCCTCGGCGACGGACACGCCCGCCAAGGACAAGGAGAGGCCAGCGGGGTCGCGGTCGAGGTCGCCATGACGACCACCATCGCCATCGAAGTGATCAAAGGCGTGCCGACGCTGTGGCCGCGGATCGAGTCCGATAACGCGATCATGTCCGTCGGCTGTGCCCGCCCTCTCGAAGACGCGTTCCGGATCAGCCAACACGATCTGGTCGGCTGGACCGCCCAACTGACTGGCCTCGACACCCTCGACGCCTACCAGCTCGTCGCGCAGGCTGGCACCGCACCGGTCGGCAACGTCGTAGATCCGAACTACACCATGCTCGCCAGCCTGCCCAAACACCTTCTCCGAGGCGCTGACCTATACGGCGGTACCCACGAGCGGCTACGCGCCACGCCGCACCCCGATGCCACCGGGACCGGCGCGCCATGACCATGTTCGCGACTGCTGACAAGGCCAACCCCGTGCCCACCACCTTCCGACTCGACCCACGCGGCGTCCTACCCCTGCATGCCGAGCTGTATCTCCTCGCCCACGACGATGACACCGGTGACCTGCTGATCAACCAGCAGTCCCTCGAACTCGGTCTGGCCGGCGCCCTCCTGCTCGAACTGGCGTTCAAGGAGTACGTCGCGGTCGGCTATCACTACGACGACTTCCGCCGTCAATGGCAACGCCAGCCGGGCCGGTTGACGCTCTGCCAGACCGGACCCACCGCCAACACCCTGTGGGATGCCGCGCTGACCACCATCGAGCAGGTCATCCGCACCCATCGGGACGCCGATCAGCTACGCGGCGTCCTCCGGTCCTTCGCCGCCGCTGACCTGTACGAGCGGGTCCGGGCCGCACTGGTCACCGTAGGACTGCTTCAACGAACTACGCGACGCCGACTGGCCGGACTGGTCAAAACCGAAACCCATCTACCCGTGCACTACGGCTTCGCCGTACGGGCACGCGCTCACATCCGTGACGCTGTCGCCCACTACGCCGAGACCGCCCGCTACCGGCCCACCCCTCCTGGCGACGAATGCGCTGCCCTGTGCGGCCTGGTCGCAGCCCTGGAGCTAGCCGAATTCCTGTACGACGCCATGCCCGTCCGCGAGCTGAACCCATGGCTCGAACACGTTGCCGACAACAACGACAACCCGGCCATCAGCGCCGTAGTACGCGCCGTCGACGCAGGCCGCGGTGACCTGGCCGTGGCCGCTATGCACTGACGTCCACACGACAGCTCGTAACACCCGTTGCTCAGAACCGCTGGACATCTCCACCGGAACGGCACCAACGAGATCGTAGGAAGAACCAGATGACTATGCGAGAGTCCGGCGCTCTGGACAACGGCGGCACGCCGCAGTCGGCGATAGACACCTCGCGACCTCATCCTGCCAGAAGATACGACTACTGGCTCGGAGGGAAAGACAACTTCGCCGCAGACCGCGAATCCGCCGATCGGATCGCCGCGGCATTTCCACAGATTCGCACAGCGGCGCAGGAGAACCGCAGATTTCTGCGCCGAGCCGTCGCTTTTCTGTCCGCCGAAGCCGGAGTAGAGCAGTTTCTTGACATAGGCACTGGTCTTCCTGCGCCGCCTAACGTTCACGAAGTCACCCAGGAAATAATTCCAGCGTCTCGGGTTGTCTACGTGGACAACGACCCCATGGTAGTAAGCCACGCCCGGGGGTTGATGACCAGTTCACCGCAGGGCACCACCACCTGCATACGAGCAGATCTGCGCACCCCCGAGACGATCCTCGCCGACCCCGCCGTTCGCGCAACCATCGATCTGACCAAACCGGTAGGGCTGCTGCTCTTCGCCGTCCTGCACTTCTTCGACGACAGCGAGAACCCGCACGACCTCGTAGCTCGGCTCGTCAATGCTCTGCCCAACGGCAGCTACATCGCGTTGTCACATGCCACCTTGGACCCACTTCCCGAAGACATCATTCAGCAACTGACCGCGTTCACCGGCACCGGCGACGATCAAGGCACTTTCCGGCCACGTACGCGGGTTGACGTTGCGCGCTTCGTTGACGGACTGGACCTAATAGATCCTGGCGTAGTTCCGATTGTGCGATGGCGCCCCGATAGATCACCACAAGCCGCTGCTTCGGTGGCGGACACCGCAATGTACGGAGCGATAGCTCGGATTATTTGACCACGCAGTCAACTAGGGGAAGGGGGAGTGCCAGGAAAATCGAAAAGAATTGTCCTGTAAGCCTCGCGTCGCCTGGACCAAGAATCGTCCTCCCGGCGCCATAAAAGATGCCCGCTGGGATCTACGAAGAAATCGGCCGGTTCGCGACTAGATGAGGAGCAGCGATGGTGCCCGTAACACGCAACTTCCGACCGCTCGGCAACCCGGTAGCTGACATCCGAAACATCGAACGGCTCGCCATGGAGCACCGGGTGCCCCTTGAGGACGTGCTACTGATCGCCATCAACCTGTACGGAATCTCATCAGATCAGGATCGGCACCGGGCGAGGGTCGCGGTGCGCCTCGTCAGCGAGCCCAGCGTCGCCTGGCAGGTCATCGTGCCGCTCAACGCTCAGGAGTCACCGTTCGAGCTGTCCGGCGAAGACCTGGTCATCCAGGGCCGGCTGATCGGGCACGTCGAGCGCATCGATGCCGACGAGGCGGTGGGAGGCTATTTCCGCGACGGTGGGCGGGCGGCCACGCTCAACCCGAACGCACGCAGTCGTTGCACAGGTTGCGCTTTCTGCCCCAACACGCTCGAAGCCGCAGCTGATCCGCGCCTGGCCGAGGACAGAGCTCTGGATGAACTGTTCGCGGCGCTCGTTGAGCAGCATCCCCGACGAAGCCTCGCCGAACTGGCGGAGGTGACGGTATCCACCGGCTGCTTCGAGCGGGAGCACGCAGCTGTCGAGCACCTGGTCGCGCTGCGGGCAGCTTGCTCTCGTCATCGGATTTCGGCCCGGATCGGATTCCTCACCTCGGTCATCCGCAGTGGCGAGGCATTCGAGCAGATCGCCGCAGATGTTGCGCCGTTCGTTCTGCGGCTGACCGCCGAGTGCTTCACCCGGCGTGACCTGATGCTGAAGGCGAGCAAAGCCACCCTGCTCGTGGAGCAGATGCCGGATCTGTTGGCGCTGGCCCGCCGCGCCGGCCTTAATACTTCCTACACCTACATCGTCGGACTGGATTCGCTGCCGACAATGACGGAGGGCATCGACGCTCTTGCGCCGCACATCACCGAGTTCCCGAACTTCCAGGTGTACCAAGCCCACAACTCGATCATGGCAGGCCTGCGGGCACCGGCCGCCGATGACCTCGCCTTCTACCTGGAGGCTCGCCGAGCCATCGAGACGAGTGTCGGACCGACCGGCCTGCGCCCCGTAGCTTGGGAGTGCTACCGGCCCTTGTGGTACTTCACGTTCGGCGACGAGGCGCTGATCACCGACACCGTAGCCGGTAGCGCGAGATGAGGGATGCCGCCCGGTTCGCGGACGCCCTGTGGCGCGCCGTCACCTACGTGAGCGTTGCTCAGCTTCATCTGAACTCCAACCCGTTGTCGCTGGAGCCCTTGGCACCTGAGCAGGTCAAGCCCCGTCCTGCTGGCCACTGGGGAACGGTCCCCGGGACCGCCTTCGCGCTGAGTCATGCCGCCATCGGCTCACTCGGCGGTTCCGTCGAGATCATGCCCATTCTCGGCGCGGGCCACGCGGGTGTCGTCCAGATCGCGATGGCCTGGCTGACCGGAGAACTGGCCGCGATACGGCCCCAGTTCTCACCTGATGCCGATGGCCTCAGCCGGTTGGTGCGCTCCTTCCCCGACGTCGGCGGACTCGGCGCCGAGGTGTCGCCGCTGTTGCCGGCCGGGTCCTATCTCGGCGGACAGCTTGGAGGCGCACTCGCGTTCGCGCAGGGCATGGCGCTCGACATTCCCGACCGGGTGGTGATGCCGATTCTGGGCGACGGCGAATGCGAGACGCCGACGACCGCAGCCTCCTGGCTGGCCGCGCATGCATTGCCCGGACCATGCCCCGTCCTGCCGGTGGTGCACGTCAACGGCTATCGGATGGGCGGGAGGTCGCAACTCGGCCGCATGGACGATGCCGGTCTGTGCGCATACGCGGACGCGCTCGGATGGAAGCCTGCCGTGGTGAGAGTCGACGCGGCCAGCTACAACGAGCACCAAGAGTTTCATCGCGCACTCCAGGCCGCCGCGGCTGCCGCCGCCGCGGGCACACGCACGGTGATCTTCCTGCGATGCGTCAAGGGATGGAGCGGGCCGTCAGAAGTATCCGGACGTCCCATCCTGAACTCGCCGAATGCCCACAAGACGCCCATCGCCGATCCGCAACACCGGCCCGAGCAGTTCGCCGCGCTTACCGCTTGGCTGTCCTCATACCGGCCCGCTGAACTGTTCAACACGGACGGCACGGCAAAGGGAATGCTGGCCGACGCCCTGGACCTGATCCGGCGTGACGCCCACCCTCGCGTCGTTCGCCCCCGGGTAGCGAGAGCCAGGTCGGTAAGCCTTCAGGTCGGCCGCAGCTTCTCCGAGGCGGTGACCACGGTCCTGCGGCGGCATGCTGCCACCGGCGATCTCCGCGTATTCAGTCCCGACGAGATGGGATCCAACCGGCTCGGTGAACTCGTTGACGAACCATGGGTCAGCGAAATCCTCGCCGAAGAGGTTCTCCTGGGCTGGCTGGCCGGCTGGACCGCCACGGGCCGACGCGGTCTGCTCATCTCCTACGAAGCGTTCGCGCCCCTGCTGACGACCGGGCTCGTCCAACTACTCAAACAGCGCCGCCTCATCAACGGATCATCGCCCAGCCGACCGAGCCTGAACCTGCTGTTGACCTCGTACGGCTGGAACAACGTCTACACCCACGGCGACCCCTCCTTGATCACCGCGCTGCTCGCAACCGGCGACCCGGCGGTGCGGGTGCTGACGCCCGCCGACCCCGGCAGGCTGGCCGCAGCCGTCGACGACGCACTCTGCTCGACCGGCAGGCTGAACGTCATCCTCGCTGGTAAACACGCCGTCACGAATCGACCGATGGAGACGATCGACGAAGAACTCGAACGTGGCCTCGCCGTCTGGCCCCACCTGAGCGACCTCGACGAACCCGATCTGACCCTGGTGATAGTCGGCGATCTACCGGCCGCCGTGATCAGCGAGGCTATTCCGGAGATACGACGCCGTAACGGAACACGCGTTCGCGTCGTGGCCGTGCACGACCTGACGGTCCTCGGCCAACCCAGCAGATGGCCGGCGGGCCTGTCGACCGAGGAGATCGATCGCTACTTCGGCTCCGGTACGCCGCTCCTGATCGTCACGCTCGGCCACCCGGCCGCCGTCTGGGGGCTGATCGAGAATCGGCTCCGCCGAGCGGTCGAGGTCATCGGATGGCACGAGCCTGAGCGGCCGATGAGCCAGCGAGAGATGGCCGAGACGATGGGGATGGACGTCGCCGGTGTGTGCGCTGCGGCAGACCGCCTCCAGGCGGTGCGGTCATGAACGGCCTGATAATCGACAAGGTCGAGATCATCGACTGCACAGATCTGATTGGGCCCGGAGACGACGGCCACCTCGTCGCTGTTCACGCTGCCGGTCAGATCGGCTGGTACGGACCCGTCAGCGTAGCCGCCGCCACCGCGCTTGACGGCAGCCTCGCGGCCTCGGCTATCGGCACGGACGTCACCGATCACGCGGGCCTGCTGTCCGCGCTCCACGCAGCTTCCGCGAAGTCGGGCGATGCCGTCACGTCCTGGGCCGTCGGCGCCCTCGACTGCGCGGTATGGGACGTACATGCACGGATCGAGCAAAGACCCGTCGCAGCCCTGCTCTCCACCACGGCACGGAGCCACGTCCCGGCGTACGCGTCCTGGCTCACCTTGGACGTACAACTGGCTGACGCAGAGACGATCCGGCGGATAACCAGCCAGGACTGGCAGTTCACCAAGTGGAGCCTGCGCCGTAGCCGTGGCCTTCCCATCGCAGACGACGCCAGGCGCATGGCCGGCGTCGTCCACCAAGTCGCCGAGGCTGCGGGATCACCTGCCGCTTTCGACGCTCTCTGGACCTGGGACCCGACACTCGCGCTCAGATTCAGCGAACAAGTCGACCACGCGAAGATGATCTGGCTGGAAGAACCTCTCGCGTCTTACGACGGCACCGGATACAGCGATATCGCGACGGCATGCCCGTACCCCGCTCTCGCTCTCGGCGAGCGACTTCATCTCGGCGACGACCCGAAAGAGCTGCTGGTGTTGCCCAACCTCGGCGCGCTCACCATCGATGTCGTCGGCTGCGGCGGCCTCACCGTCGCGGCTGAGCTGGTGGCCGAGGCAGCAGCGGCCAGCGTGCCGGTGTACCCGCACGGTCGGTCGCTACTTCCGGCGGTGCACCTCGCGGCGGCGTTCCCCGAGGCGATTGCCGCCGTCGAGTACCAGCTGCAATGGGAACCCCACCGACAGCTCCTGTTCACCGACCCGCTCGAATGCGAGGGCGGGCAGGTAGTAGTGCCGAGCGCACCTGGGCTTGGCCCGACCCCACGGAGACGCTGATGCCCGCAACCGCCCACAGCCTGCCGATCACAGGATCCATCAGCGACGGCGACGGGACCCCGCAGGTCGTACTCACCGAACGACTCGTCGGATACGACACCTTCCTTACCGGCGTTCTGGACAGCGGTCAGCAGCGAGTCCCCGTACGAATCATCACTCTCGACGACGTGACCGTCTTGCGCCCTGTGGAGGCAACCGCCCTGGTCGGCGCCACGGACACGTACTCCGGGGTTCTGCACCTGTCGCACGGGTCGCGGCGCCGCACGATTCCTGAAGACCTCGCCTTGGAGGTCGCACGGCGGCACCGCACGCTCGACCTACTCGACGAGGCAGAGTTGCGCTACGCGCTGACTTTCCTGGAAGAAGCCACCACCGAAACGATCCGCCAAGCCCGCATTGCCGTCATCGCGGACGCCGTCGCCTCAGTGGACAGCCCTGCCGCCGAAGCACCTGGGAGCAACGACGGCGATCATTCGGCCGCGGCACCAGCGCTCGTCACGGTGGACGTCGGAGGCACGATCGGCACCACGGATCGCCCCGGAATCACGGCCGCCCTGGTCGCCGCGTCGCCGCTGGCACGCCGCGCCGCCGTACAGTTGCTGCGCGAACGACTGCACACGGCACCCGCTATCACCGATCAGGTAGTCGAAGAGGTGTGCCGGACACTACGGATCCCGGTCACGGCGTTTCCGCGCCATGCGACCGCCACGCCGCTGCGTCTGTTCACGTTCGCAGCTGCCGCACTCGAACAGATCAGCGTCCTGCTGCCGGTGGTGACGCTGTCGAACGTCACGTGCGTGGAGGCGGACCTGCCGCAGCTGAGGCAGCTCCTAGCGCCATGGGTGGACGACCACTTCCCGTCCTGCAGAATCGGGTACGCCAAGCCCGACCCCCGCGCGTTCGAGGCTGTTGCCGCCCAGCGGTGCATCGATACTACGCAGATGGTGCATATTGGGGATGATTGGGAGTGCGACGTCCTCGGGGCTACTCGGGTCGGGGCACGCGCCATCTGGATCTCCGGGGGCCGTCCCCTGCCCGAAGCGACCGAGGCCGTCAAATCCAATGTTCTGGTGGCAACGGACCTTGCCGCTGCCACCAGACACGTCAGGGAAATCTGCGCAGGGAGATACCGATGAGCACCTTTGCTGGAACCGTCGAGCACTACCGCAAGTACCGCCCCGGAATCCCACAGGAGGTCGCCGACATCCTGTCCGCCGCCGTGCCTGACCGGCACCCCCGGCGTCTGCTGGACATCGGCACCGGGACCGGGCTGGTCGTCGAGGCGCTGCTCACCCAGTTCGACGACATCATCGCGATCGACAACGACGCCGACATGCTGGCGTCCGCCGAGACGGCCATGCGCCCCATGGTTCCGGACGGAACACGAATGGTTCTTCAGCGTTTCTCCGCTGAGGAATTCACCCCACCGCAGGACTGGCACGCCGACCTGGTCACCATCTGCCGCGCGTTCCACTGGCTCGACCAGGCTGCGGTGCTACAACGCCTCGAAGCCCAGGTGGCCGAAGACGGCGCGGTGGCGATCTTCGGCGACAACAGCTTCTGGGTGGCCTCCAGCCCCTGGAAAACTGCCGTCCGCTCCGTCATCCAGGACTTCCTGGGCGAACAACGCCGGGCCGGCGCAGGCGTCTTCAACCACCACAACCGCCCCTACAGCGAAATCATGGAAGAGTCCGCATTCAACCAGGTCGAAGAGTTCCGCGTGCCCGTCCAGCGGGTGTGGTCCACCGAGAGCATCCTCGGCTACCTCTACTCCACCTCATTCGCCGCCCCCCACCTGTTCGGGGATCGGCTCGCCGACTTCGAGGCAACCGTCACCCGCACGCTGACCGAATTCAGCAGCGACGACACCTTCGACGAGGAGAACGAGTTCCTTATCCGCATCGGCCGTCGGAGCCAGGCGTGAGCCACGTCCTCGACCGGCATATCGGCCGGCTCACCACTAACAAGATCACCGAAGCGCTGACCTCCGCGTCGGTTCTCTGCCTGCCGATCGGCTCGTACGAACAGCACGGACCCCACCTGCCCCTGCACACCGACACGGTGATCGCCGAGCAATTCACCGCCAGACTCGTCCACCAGTACGGCGACAGCCACGACCTGTGGATGCTGCCCACCATCCCGTACGGCCTATCTCCCGAGCACGACTGGGCACCTGGCACCATCACCCTCCCCGTCAGAGTGCTCACGGACCTCATCGACGCCACCTGCGGCGAATACGTCCGATCCACGCCCGCCCGCAACCTGCTCATCGTCAACGGGCACGGCGGCAACCGCGGCATCCTCGAAGCCGTCATCTACGACCTGCACCGACGGCACGACGTCAACGTCTGCGTGATCCACCCCAGTTCGCTGGCCACCGTACGCGCAGACAGCGAACTACCCGAAGTGCACGCCGGCCTCCGCGAGACATCGGTGATGCTGGCCCTCGCCCCCGACGACGTCCGCCTGGAACGTCTGCCGGACAGCTACGAGCCGGACCCTGACCATGCCGAGGGCACCCGACGGCTCGTCCTCGATCGAGGCACCACGTGGCCATGGAACTCCGACAACCCCTCCATGTCCCAGCTCGGCATCATCGGCGGCAACGCGAGGAGAGCGACCGCCGAACTCGGCGAACAGATCATCGCCAGCGCCCTCAACCGGTGCCCCGACATCCTGGCTCGCCTGAACAACCCTGATCCGTAATCCGCGCCCCGGGAGGACCCATGCAGACCGCACTGACCCCGCAGGAGATGGCCGCCTTCGTCCGAGACGGCGCCGTTGTCCGCCGTGCCTTCGTCCCCGGCCACCTCGTCGACCGCGTCCGATCGAGTGTTGACGGCTGGTACCGCACCGAGATGGATCCCGCCCTCATCAGCTCCTACACCCAGCGCACTTTCGCCCCCGACCTCGGCAATGACCACGACGTCCTCGCCCTGTTCCACGAATCCGGCGTCGCGGATCTGGTGACCTCGCTCGTACCCGAGATCGAGCCGGTCGTCACGGCGCAGATCCAGATCCGCGTCCCCGAGTCAGACACCGGCGTCACCCAGCCCGAGAAGGCAATGCACGTCGACGGCGTAGCCTGCCCGCATCTCGACGCCAGCGAACTGCGGACCTTCACGCTTCTGGCCGGCGTCGTGCTCTCCGAGATCGCCGACTCCGACGGCGGCGCGCTGCGGTACGTGCCCGGTGGCCATGTGGACATGGCGGAATGGTTCCGGACCGAATGGTCAATCGGTATGACCGACCAGGTGCCCCCGCGCATCGACGCCGAACAGGGCACCCCGCTACTCGGCTCGCCCGGGGACGTGCTGCTCATGCACCACCTCGTGCCCCACGCTGTCGGCCGCAACACCTCAGCGACGCCCCGCATCATGGCCTACTTCCGGGTCAGCCACGCCCAGCACGCACGCCAACGACTGGACGCGCTCCGCGACCCCTGGCTGGAATACCCGGCCATCCGCCCCGTCACGGCCTGATCACCCCATGGGCCCGGCGAGTCGTGCTGTGCGAGTCGCGGCGCTGGAGATGGCGCGGCCCTTGGTCTCCGGTCACGTCGTACTCCTGACGGGCAACGCCGCCACCAGCCGGGGGATGAAGGACTTCTTCGCCGACGCCGGCGCTGCTGTCATACACCGCGTCGAACTTCCTGAGGCTGCAGGGACGCTCGCGTCACGTCTGGCCGCAGCGGAACAACTACTGGCGGATCCGCCCGAAGCCCTCGTTCGGAAGGTCGACGAACTCGACCATGACGGCCGAGGACTGGTGTACGCCGGCTCCTACACGGCCGTCCGCAGCTTCTGCGGACGGCGGGTGCTCGGCTCCCGACTCGAGTCACACTTCGCCGCCGAGCGAAAGGACATCCAATACCGACTACTCGGACTCGCCACCTCAGACCGTCGACTGCTCAGGATCGAGGACCATACCGACATTCGTGAGGCGATCATCGCGCAGGTAACGCACGGCCCAACTGTTGTCCAAGGCGTACCGCGTGGGCTACTCGCGATCGGCGCTAGCCATACATACCTCCTCCCGGAGGATGCGTCACCCATCAGGATCGGCCAACTGCTCGCCAGCATCGCGGAGGATTGCACCGATCTCATCGTGGGACCCCTTCACGCCGGGCTTCCGTGTACCTACTACGGATTCCTCACGTCGGATCACGTAGTCGACTTCGGCCCTTTCGAAGCCCTTGTCTACTGGGACCGCCGAAGCTGGCGTCTTCACGCGCCCGGCGTCATCCGTCCAGCACGCCTCGGCGGCCAGGAGACGGCCTGCCGCTCGGTCGTCCGCGCAGCCGCACGCCAGGTGCAGCAACGAATCGACTATGTCGGTGCATTCGGCACCGACGGCGCCGTCTCAACCACTGCATACTCCGTCCACGAAATAAACCCGCGAGTCTGCGCGGGATTCGCACTTCTGGACAGCATTTGCCAGGGCCTTATCCCCCTAGCTGCGGTCGACCTCGTGGTTCGAGAGAAGCGGCCACCCAAAAGCCACCCTCTCATGGTCCGACTCGAGCAACTCGCAACCGCACTGCGCCGCATTCAAACACCGTTTATTCGCCTGTGGGACGGGAGGCATAGCAGCATTCAAGAAACGCTGACCGCATCGGCCGTACGTGCGTCTGATCCAGCGGCTTGGCTGAGCATCGCTCGTTCATGCCTCGCCGACAAGAACTTCGTATCGATCACGCAATTCAACCCAGCCGGAGGCTATTAATGCAAATAGTGACGCCAAATGACCTCGCTCTCGCGGCGCACGCCATTGAAGCTGGCGAACTCGTGGTCGTCCCCACCCAACGCTGGTACATGCTCTGCTGCGACGCGTCGAACCCCGATGCCTGCGCCCGCATCTTCACCACCAAGAGAAGGCCGCCGGACAAGTCTCTCCTGTTCGTCGCGCAATCCCCGGAAGCCGTGCGTCAGCGTTTCCACGTGAGCAAGGAGGCGGAGTTCCTCGCCGCGGCATTTTGGCCAGGCGACCTCGCCCTGCTCCTGCCCTGGCGTGACCCAGCCGAAGGGGAACGCCACCAAGCGGTAGGTACGCCGGAAGCGCTCGTCACCGTCGCGCCGGGCATTCTTGGTGAGCTGGCAGCCCTCACCGCCGTCCCAATCGCAGCCACGTCCGCGAATGTTTCCGGAACAGAAGGTACTGCGCCGTCGATCACCCTTAAGGAGGTACTCAACTTCGTCGCCAGCACGGAGGCCGACCTCCCGATCGTGGTTGACGGCGGCGTATGCCCCATCGCCAACCACCTCACCATCGTCCGCTGCACCGCCGACGGTACGGGAATGGCTCGCGAAGGAGTCGTGCACGCGCGAGCTGTCGCCGCCGTCCTCAGCGGGGACGCGATGGAGAAACACCGATCCGCAGCAGGAGCCGATCGGTGACTGCCGCCTTGCCAGCAGCATCGTTCAGCCATTCCCCGAGCCAGCGCCTCGGGCTCCCGGCATTCGACTCGTTCCGCTAGCGTAGTCACGTGGCGGATTCGGTGAGTGAGATTCGGCTTCAGGCCGAGCAGAAGGCCCGGGTCATGATCGATCGGCAGCTCACCGAGGCCGGGTGGCTGGTGCAGGACAAATCTGCGCTGAACCTGTTCGCCGGGCCAGGCGTCGCGGTCCGCGAATCGATCATGGCGGCAGGGCACGGCCGAGTCGACTACCTGCTGTACGTGAACCAGCGGGTAGTCGGGGTGATCGAAGCCAAGCCTGTCGGAACGGCCTTGTCCGGGGTCGAGTGGCAGTCGGCCATGTACGCCACCGGCCTGCCCGCAGCCGTGCGCCTGCGGGCGTTGACCCGAGACGACCGGTTGCCGTTCGTGTTCGAAGCGAGCGGCTCCGAGACCCACTTCACCAATGGCTACGACCCACAACCGCGCGCCCGGCTCGTATTCACGTTTCCCCGGCCGGAAAAGCTTGCCCGGTTCGTGCGCGACGCACAGGCCGCTCCGGACCGCCCAACGTGGCGGGCGAAGGTCCGTCACATCCCGGCCTTCCCGTAGACGGACTGCGGCCGGCGCAGATCACCGCGATTAGCGGAACCGAGCGTTCCTTGGCCGAGCAGCGCTTCGACCGTTCGCTGGTGCAAATGGCCACGGGTGCTGGCAAGACGTTCACCGCAGTGACGCGCTGATCTGCTGCCCGGCCTTGTCGAACACCGACCGCATCCCGGCCACATCGGTCACGGGCGCGGCCCACGCCTCGACCTCCACCAACCAACGGACGGAACGCCGCGAAGACGCGCCCAGCGTCGCCCCGTCGACCAGTAGGACCCGCAATACTCCCTCCGGGCGCGCCGCCACCGTCCGCAACAGAATTCAGCGCAACCAAGCTGCCACCGCCGGATCCCGAACGTCCGCGTCGACCGTGAGATGCCCCCCGACGGACAGCGCTACCGCAGGAAACCCCAGATCGGAGCCATGACAGCGTCACCGACCCGCAGGTACATCGGGCGATCGACCGAAGCGTCGCGCCCCAGCACGGCGATCGACACCCGTAGTCAGCCCTCAAGTCACACCCCGTCCCAGCGCCGTCGCTGAGCACCTCGGATGTCAGTCCGTCTCTATAGAATTGGGTCGAACGCCCCGGCGAGTCGCATAGGAGGCACGGCCGTGACCACGCTCGTCCGCAGGCGTCAGCCGGCAAGTCCCGAACCGACCATCGTGTCTTTGGCCCGCTTGGCGGATCGGGTACTTGCCGGCGAAATCGTGCTGCCTAAGTACCAACGAGCGTTCGTGTGGGGGCCGCATCAGGTCCTCGAACTGCTCGACTCGGTGCTCCGCAACTACCCCATCGGCAGCTTGCTGCTGTGGGAGACGACCGAGCAGCTGGCGAGCGAGGACACTGTCGCTGGCCTTGCCGTGGAGCCGCCCCGCCCCGGCCGACCGATCCGGTACATCTTGGACGGCCAACAGCGACTGGCCAGCGTGATCGGCGCCCTGCACGGCGGCACCGGCGTCTGGGACATCGCCTACGACCTGCAGGAGGAACGCTTCTTCCACCGCGCTCCGGAGACGCCAGTCGCCGCGCACCTGGTACCCCTGCGGGAGGTAAGCGAGGCGACCTCCCTTTTCGGGCAGGTCGCCGAGCTACCCGCCGTGCTGCGCGACCGTGCCGCCCACCTCTACCAGCAATTCGCCAACTACCTCGTCCCGGTGGTGACCTTGGACCACGTGTCGGCGGAGGAGTCGGCGAAGGTATTCGTGCGGATCAACAGCACCGGAACGACGATGAACATCGTCGACGTGGCAAGAGCCAGCACCTGGAGCCCGGACTTCGACCTCAAGGACGAGATCGAGTCCCTGCTTCAGGTCTTGGACGCGAAGCACTACGGGCGAGTCGACGCGAAGACGATGCTTCGCACGATCGCGGTCGCGGCCGGCTTCGGGTTCTCCGCGAAGGACATCTACCGACTCCGGGAGTTGGACAAGCCCCGGCTGCGGGAGGCCGTCGGGTCGGCCGCGAAGGCTGCCGAGCGGGCCGTCGACTTCCTCAGTACGCAGATCCGCACGCCAAATGCGGAAGCGCTGCCCTACTACAACCAGTTCGCCGTACTCGTGGAGGTGTTCCGGCAGTTGCCAAAGCCATCCTCGGCGCAGTACAGCGCGTTGCGTCGCTGGTTCTGGCTGACGGCAAGCGGCGAGTACTTCAAGGGCTGGAGCGAGACACAGATGGTCCTTGACCTGCAAGCAATCACGGCCTTCGCCGAGGGCAGTGCAGCAGAGATCGACACCGTTTCAGCGCTGCCACGCAGCGCCCTGTGGCGCCGCAGCGCCTTCTCCAAACGGAACGCCCCGAGCAAGCTCCTCGCCCTGATCCTGGCGTACGAAGACCCGCAGGACCTGCTCACCGGCCAGCGGATCGATGTCGGCAAGGCCCTTTCGTGGCAGAACGACAAGGAGTTCCACCACTTCTTCCCGAGGGCCTTCCTGCGCACAAGCAGCGTCGGTGGTGCCAGAGCCAACGTCTGCGGAAATCTGGTCATGCTTTCGTCGGTCAGCAACATCTGGATATCCGACCGTCCGCCGTCCCAATATCTACGGGACCTGGCCGACCTCGACGGCGAAGAGGCGCTGCGGCAGCGGCTGCGCAGCTGCCTGGTGGAGGACCAGGCGTACCAGGCGGCGCTGCGCGACGACTACGACACGTTCCTCCGCGTGCGGTCCGAGACGCTGCAGCGCCGGCTGATGCAGTTGATCGGCAACGCCGCCGAGTCACCGAATACCGGTGATGCTGGGCCGCTGTCGGAGGCGGACGAGGCCAGTCTGGACCTCGACGATGACCTGCTGAGCGACGAACCCGTCGACCGCGACTCGGCGGACTGAGGAGTCCTCAATGCGCATCGCCGATCTGCCGGCCGCCGACCGGCCACGGGAACGACTCATGAGCCGGGGCGCGGAGGCACTCTCCGACCGCGAGCTGCTGGCCCTGCTGTTGGGGTCCGGAGCCGAGGGCTGCGACGCCGTCGAGCTGGCCGGACAACTCATCACGCGTCACGGCGGCCTGTACGAGCTCTCCCGGGCCGACGCACACGAGCTGGCAGGCAGCTTGCCAGGCATCGGGCCAGCGAAGGCTGCCCGGGTGGCAGCGGCGTTCCAGCTTGCGCGACGGGTGGCACCTGCCAGCCGTGACCCCCGCCAACGGATACGTGGATCCGCAGACCTCGCGGCTGTCGCGGCACCGCTGCTCGCCGGCCTGCGACACGAGCGCGTCGTGGTAATCATCTGCAACAGCGCTGGCGTGGTGCTGCGTACCGCGACGCTCACCGAAGGCGTCGTCGACCGCTCCCTACTCCCGGTCCGCGACGTCCTCGCCCTGGTGCTGGCAGCCGGGGGCACCGCATTCGGAGTAGCCCACAACCACCCCAGCGGGCGAGCGGAGCCCAGCGAGCCCGACCGCCTCGCCACCGCACGATTGTCGGCGGGAGCGGCGGCGGTCGGCCTCAAGTTCCTCGACCACGTGGTGGTTACGGACCGCGAGTGGCGCCGCGTTGACCCGGCTGTGGGTGTGGGCTACAGCTGACCGGAGAACGCGGCGTCGAGAAGCGCCGGGCGGAGGGCGGACAGGCTCCGCTTTTCATAAGCGGTCGCGATGCGGACACTCAGCGCATCAAGCGTGGTTGCGACCCGGTCCTGTACGCAGCGCGACGGAAGCGGAAGTTCTATCGCCTCAAACCCCTTAATTCCGAGGGTGCGGTTTCTGTCGGCCCCTCCCGGCGATTTCGCACAAATCTGGGCAAGACCTGGACGACTCAGGAAGTAGTGGCGTAGGTAGCTGACGTTCGCTCTATCGTCGACCGGACGATAGAAGAGAAATCGATTCGATGCCACATGCCCGGCTTCCGCTTCGCTCGTGACGCTGATTGCACCCTCCCACGCTTTAATGTTACTTAGGGCGAGGGCGTCATTAGGGAAACTAAAGTAGCGTAGCTTACTAAGCTTGTCTCCGCGGGTAGGTGCGTAGCGGATGATTCCTTTTCCGAAGGAGCGCATCCCGATAGCCTTGTACAGCTCGTCGGGCTCGATTTCAACCTCAGTGCGCGCCAAGGTGGTGATGTTTCCAACTCGAACGATCGGCGCATCGTCGCTGATTGCGGCGTCAACCAATGACTCCCTTAGGCTGCTCTGCAAGTTCAAAATTCGTGCGCGCAAGTCCACCACCGCACTCAAACGCGCGAGAGACGCATCGAGCTTTTCGGCGACTCGGCACTGTTCATTGCGGCTGGGAAGAGGGACGGTAGCCCGCTCGAACGCGCTTGGCGAGAGCGTCTGGTTGCGAGCAACAGTTCCGGTTGAGGTCGAGCGGATCAGCGCTCGGCCCTCCGGGGTTTGGAAATAGTAGTTCAGGTAGCGGATGTCGACATCGCCAACCGCCTGGTAGCTAAGGAATCGCGCCGATCCGACGAATCCCCTCTCACTGTCGGTGGAGACCCCAATCGCGCCTTCCCAAGCCATGATGTTGCTAACTATCAGGCGGCCGGGTCGTACTTCGAAATATCTGAGCTTGCTTAGTTCAGTTCCTAGACATGGATCGCGGTGGAAAATGCCATTTCCGAACGACCTGATGCCGATTTGTCTATATTCCGCATCGGGGTCTACATCAACGGCCACACGGTCCAATGCGAGAACATCACCAAGCCGGACTTCACGCATTCTCATCGCCGCTCCATCACCTCTCCGCGAAGCTCTTCGAGCAGGCCAAGGATCTCGCGCTCCGTCTGAATGAGATCGTCGACCAATTCCTGAGGTGTTCGGTGCGCCAGGTCGTCTCCGGCGTGTGGATTCGCGATGTCAAGGTTGTAGCCGGATTTCTCGACATCGGCTGCGGACACCTTCCAGGCATTGGGGCCTTCTTTGCGGCCCTCGCGCTTCTCGCCCCCCCACCACTGCACACATGGCTCAAACTCTTCGACCTGCATCGGTTTTGTCTTGGTGTAGCCACGACGGCCATCGGGCAACGAGATCTCAAAAAACCAGATTTCTTGTGTCGGCTGGCCCTTCTCAAAGAACAGCAGGTTTGAGGGGATCTGGGTGTACGGGGCGAAAACGCCTTGGGGTAGGCGGACGATCGTGTGGAGGTTGCACTCTCTCATCAGTTTCTGCTTGATGCGGGCGCCGATGCTGTTATCGCCGGTGGCGAAAAGGCTGCCGTTCGGTAGGACGATGGCGCACCGGCCACTCTGCTTGAGCTGGTCCAGGATCGCGTGGAGGAACAGCCACGACGTTTCCTGGGTCTGGTAGCCCTTGGGAAACTTTTCGACGACGGAGCGTTCCTCCTCGCCGCCGAATGGCGGATTGGTCAGCACAACGTCGACTCGGTCTGCTGCCGTCGCATCGCGCATCCGTAGCAGGGAGTTGTCCCGGACCAGTTGCGGTGCCTCAATGCCATGCAGGAGCAGGTTCATGCTGGCCAACAGGTAGGGCAGCGGCTTCTTCTCGAAGCCTCGGATGCTCGCGTGCAACTGTCTGCGTTGGGTGGCAGTGTCTACATGCCCTAATTCCTCGTATGCCTGCACCAAGAAGCCACCCGTGCCGCAAGCCGGGTCGAGGATTGTTTCCCCTAGTTTGAGGAAGGACTGCTGAACCATGAAGCGGTTGACTGGACGCGGGGTGTAAAACTCACCGGAGTCGCCGGCGGCGTCGCGCATCTCCTTGAGAATCGACTCGTAGACGAACGCCATCGTGTGGATGTCATCGGAGGAGTCGAAGTGGATTTGATCCACGAGGTTCACCAGGTCGCGCAGCAGTGTGCCGGACTGCATGCGGTTGGTGACGTCGCGGAAGATCGTGGACAGAACGTTGCGGGGGTCCTCGGCGTTGTTTGCCGAGCCTTTCAAGCCTGCGAGGTAGGGAATCAGGTCGTTGTTGACGAAGGCCTTCAGCTCGTTGCCGCTGAAGTCGGGGTCTGTCGCCCAGTCCTGCCATCGGTATGGCTTCTCGATGGCGGGGCGGTAGTCGGGGTTCAGTGTCGGCCCTGTTTGCTCGACGCGCTGGTCGAACGCCTTGAGGAACAGCAGCCAGGATAGCTGGGGCAGGCGGTCGAGATCGCCGTTGAGTCCAGCGTCCTTGCGCATGGTGTCGCGGGCCGACTTGATGATCGAGGCGAGCCGCGCCCGCGATGTCGTGGCCTTTGCCGTCTTCGAGGGTGCCATCTCAGTCTTTCTGCTTCGCTTGGGTTTCGCCGTTGGCCAGTGCCGTAAACCAGAAGTCGCTTACCAAGTCCGGGGCGACATCGAGCCGCGGCCGCGTTTCGGTCAGTCCGTCGGCCAGTTCGGGATAGGTCTCGGCCCAGGCCGGCGGCGGGTCGGAAAGTGTGTTCGGTACTGGTTGTGTTGCCCGTACGGCGAAAACGTGCCGGACGGCGTCAGTCAGAGCCGCATCTGCTGCCAGCCCGTTTTCGATGAGCAACACCGGGTCCACAAGGTCCTTGACTCGGGTGTTGGGCCGATCCCCGTAGCCGCGGGTCAACGCATGGACCTTTTCTGCGAGGTGTTGGCGGCGATCAACGGCTCGATATCGCGGTGCGGCGTCCCGGCGAACGCCAGCGCGTTGGGCAGGGGAACACGCTCGGTCCGGCTGATCTCTTCGCCTTGCGCCACCACGTCGATACGGAAAGTCGCGAAGGTCTTTCCTGTCAGCCGGCTCTCGATGGAGAAGCGCCAGCCGCTGCGGCCGGCCGTGTCCGCCCTTAGCGGGACGGCGGCAGACATCTGGAAGAGAAATCCGTCGCCGTCCTCGTCGTGCGCGAGCGCATCGATGAGCAGGTCTCGTACGGCTTCGGCGTCGAGCTCTGGATCGCCGTCGGGGCATGCCGCGAGGTCCATTTCCTTGGTGGCCCCTGCCCTGTTGTATAGCCGGAACTCCAGCGCCGCCCCGCCCTTGAGGATCCAGCCGGCCGTCGGGTCGGCGGAGAGGCGGGCGGCGACCCGATCGAAGACGACCAGTCGACGGCACCGGGCCAGATCCGTACTCGTGTCGTTCGCCTCCTGCATCAGCCGTGGTTCCAAGGCCCGGCACAGCGCAGCCGCGCTGCCGTAGCGCCCGGTCACGCGGCCTCCCGCAGTGCTCGCTCGACGCCGAGTTCCGCTCGGGCGCCGAGCCGTTGGGCGGCGTGAAGGATGTTCCGGCGAGTCGTCAGTCCTCGATCGAGGGCCTCGACGACGGCGGAATCCAGGACATCCTGATCCACCCGCGAGGCGGCGCATTCGACGATCGCGCGGACCGGGTTGGTGACGCGGTACCCGTCTCGTTCTTCGAGCTCGTCACCGGCGAGATCGGCGTGGTGGAGGATCACGGCACGGTCCTTCTGCCGGAATCCAGGCGGAACGGTGAGGTGGATTTCTGAGGGGTTGGCCGTGCCCAGGTCATGAACGGATAACGCGGTGGTGTGCGATACGGTGGCGCGATTCTTGCTCCACAGGGCCCAGCGGACCAGGTGGTCATCCTCGCCGCCGGGCAGGGAGTCGAACTCGCGGAAGCGGTAGATGCCCCGGTCAACGAGGGTCCAGTTGCCACGCTGGGTGTGGTACCGCTGCGCCTGGTACGAGTACCCCGCCTCGCGTGCCTGCGCCGCGGTGAAGAAGCCTCGTTGCCCACTGGCGATTCGCCAGAGGGTCGCCCTGGTGTCAGTACGGTCACGAAGCACGGGAAGATCATAGCAACGACGAAATACTGAAATATATTTTTAGTTTGGCGTCAGGTGGATGTTCGAAACTAACGTTGAGTATTAGGAAGCCTCAAGGAGCCGCCGGCTCAGATCGTCGATGGCCTCGTGCAGCGACGCCGCCCCGCCGAACCGGGTCGCCAGCTCGACCACCGACCCCATATCGGTGAACGGGCGGACCGCGAGGGTCTCCGGCTTGAGCTGAGGCGAGCCGTGCTCGGCAAACTTCAGCAGCATCTCGTCCAACACCTGCCGGGCCTGCGGTTGGAAGGCGCTCAGGAAGTCCCGGTGCTCGTGCAGGAAGCGGTACAGCCGCTCCTCGCGACTGACCAGGGGGAGCCCCCATGCCACGTTGAGGAGCAGGTCGATCGGGTCGACGTCCGGGCTGCCGAACTCCGCGGGCAGCTCCTCGGCGTCGATGTCGGCCCGTTGCAGGATAGCCATGAGCTCACGTCGGGTCTTAGCTGTAGCCCAGCTGGCCCGCAGCTTATCCGGCGCCAGGTCTAGTTCCAGGATGCGATCGTGGACCCACTGCTGGATGGTCACCAGCCTCATCGTCCGGCCGTCCGTGTCCAGCTGGTAGCGCCGTTCACCCCACTTGTAAACCTGGACGCCGTTGACCACGTATCGCTTGCCACGGGAGCGGATGCGATCGACCTCGTCGGGGTCGTCCACCGTTGCATTTGAACGCTGCGCATCAAAGGTTCCGCCGTCGGCCGGGGCGTACTCAGCCTCTGGCTCGGCCACGGTATCCGGATCGGCCACACCTCCATCGGGTGATTCGGGCTGGCTGTCCAGCAGTTGCCCCTGCTCGTCAGCGGTGTCACGGACCACCCGTAGCGGCGGGCCGTCGAATCCCGGGTCGTTGAACAGTCGAGTGGCCTCCACGAAGTCGATGATGTCGAACGAGCCCTTGCCGATCTCCGGGCACAGGCGGGTGCCACGGCCGATGGTCTGCTTGAACTCCGGCATTGAGCCGATCCGGCGGAATAGCACGATGTTTCTTACGGCAGGCAGGTCGATGCCGGTGTTAAGCAGCTTCGACGTCACCGCAATCACCGGTTCGTCGGAGTCGTCCTTCCGGAACTCATCCAGCCACGCCCTCCCGTGCGGACCGTCTGCGTCGGTGATGCGCACGACGTACTCATGGCGCGTGCGGACCTCTTCGGAGGCCGTATTGAACAAGGCCGTACGCATGCGTGCGGCGTGGTCGTTGTTCTCGCAGAACACGATGGTCTTGCCGTGCCTGCCGTCCTCCGCGGTGGAGCGCAGATAGTCGATCATGTACTGGGCGGCTGCCTCTGTGCGCTCAAGAATGACCATGACCCGCTCGAAGTCCTTCGGGCCGTACACCCCTTCGGGGATCTCGTTTCCGAACCGGTCCAGCTGCCCAGGGGCGGTCTGGTAGCCCTCCATGTCCACGTTGAGCCGCACCCGGCGCACCCGATACGGAGCGAGATAGCCATCCTCGATTCCTTCGGCCAGCGAGTAGGTGTAGACGGGATCGCCGAAATAGTCGAGGGTGTCCGCGTCTTTCCTGTTAATCGGTGTGGCCGTCAGACCGATCTGTGTCGCCGGGGCGAAGTGTTCCAACACGCGGCGCCACTGCGAGTCGTCCCGGGCGCTGCCCCGGTGACATTCGTCGACGATCACGAGGTCGAAGTAGTCCGGCTCGTAGCGGCGGAACAACTCCTCCTCGTCGCCCTTCTCCAGCGTCTGGTACAGCGCAAAGTAGATCTTGCGGCCCCGGACGGGCTCACCGCTGATCTTGTGTACCTCGTCCGGGCCGAAGACCGGTAGGAAGTATCTGTCCTTGGGGTCGTCAACGAGCATCGAGCGGTCCGACAGGTACAACACCCGCGGCTTGCGCCCGTCCACCCACTCTGATCGATGCAACTTGGCGACGAGTTGGAGCGCCACCATGGTCTTTCCGGTCCCAGTCGCCAGCACCAACAGGATGCGCTTCTGACCACGAACGATGGCCGCGAGCGTACGGGCCACCGCCACCCGCTGGTAGTAGCGCGGGCGTTTGACCGTGTTGTCCGAGTTTCGCAGCGTGTGGTCGTAGGGCGCCTTCAGCAGGTCCCGCCCAAGCTCGGAGTCTGCCTGCAGGTCGGCGACGTAGCGGGCCCACAGCTCGTCCGGGGATGGGAACTGGTCAATGTCCCGGATGGCTGGGGTGGCGCCGCTGTAATCGATCTCCACGATCTTGTGGCCGTTGGTGGCGTAGGCGAAGGAGAGCCCGAGCTTCGCGGCATACCGGCGGGCCTGCTCCACGCCGTCGTTGGCGTCGATGCGATACCGCTTGGCTTCCACGACAGCGATGGGGACGTCGGGTGCGTACTCCAACACGTAGTCGGCGATCAGGGGATCATCCTGGGCATGCCGCTTGGGCGTGGGCGTCAGACGCCCCTCATTGATCCGAAACTGTGGTCGGATCTGCTCGCTCGTCCAGTCGGAAGCCTCGAGGGCGGGTATGACGAACGCCCGGCACGTCTCGTCCTCGCTCATCCCGTAGATCGCTGTCACCGTACATATGGTAGTAGTACGGGACCTTCCTGTCTCCAGGCCATGAGGCGACGATCAAGCTCGCAAAAGGTTGAATTACCGGCAGAGCAACCTTCCGGTCGGTCGGCCGACCATCACGACGGTTGAGTCGGCAGCTTGGCCGGTGGGCGATGGCCAGCATCGGATGTCAGAATCCGGCGGACGTGCCGCTCCGACACACCCGCGCTGCGGCGAGGTCCGCGTACGCGGCGTCTGGACGTTCGGCTCGGATCCGAGCCACGATGTCCGCCGCTCGCGCCGAATCCGGCCGGGGGGCTGCGCGGGCCAGGACGGGCATCGGAGTCCGCCGACCTGGCTTGCCGGCCGCAGGGGGAGATTCCTTCGAAACCTTCGGCGACGGAGTCTGCCGATCATCTTCGCCCGTTCCCCCAGTTCCGATCCGGCGTCAGTTCCGGGCCGACGGGTCCGGGACAAGATCTCCGCGACCAGCAGCAGCGCCACAGCTGGCCAGGCCGCCACGATCCGCGCGCCCACCCAACCCCCGCTTACCTGGGAAAACGGAGGGCGATCGGGTCGCCGGCTACCGTGGCGATGCGGTTCGCATGGTGTTGCCTCCGGCCCACCGACATTCCGGTCAGCCGGCGCAAGCACGCCCGGCAGGATCCTCGTCGTCGATCACGGGGACCGATCCCGCCTCCTGCGGCATCTCTTCGGTGGTGACGGGCCGAGTGAACCCTGAGCGGCCGCGTCGACGACGCCTGCAGCAAGGTGGGACCGCCGGGGGGTGAGTTCATCCCCCCAGCGGTCCCACCTTGATCGACCCGGCCGTTTCTGCCGATCGGTCGTGGTTACTTGATCACAGCTACGGCGGCGGCCGCCCGACGCGCGATCTGAGCTGCGGTCTGAACCTCGGGTGTTGCCGCGGTCACGCCGGACGCGCTGGCCGACGCGGCCGGGGCGACGAGCTCACAGTTGACCGCGGTGCCGCCGGCAAGCACCACGCAGAAGTCGCCCTCGGCGGTGATGTTGGCCCCGCCGTCGAGCCGGTCGAGAGCCGAGTCGCTGCCGACCGCCGTGCCGTCCTCGAGGAGGTCCTCGCCGACCAGAGCGTCGTCGCCGTTGCCACCGGTGACCACGTCGTTGCCGTCCTTGCCGAACACGATGTCGTCGCCGTCACCGCCGGCGAGCTGGTCGTTGCCGGCTTCGCCGAGGATGATGTCCGCGCCGGCGTCGCCACTGAGCACGTCGGCGCCCGCGTCGCCCACGACGATGTCGGCGCCGGCCGCCGCGGTGACCTTGTCGTTGCCCGTACCGGCGGTGACGGTGTCGTCGCCCGCACCGGCGTAGATGGTGTCGTTACCCGGGCCGCCGGAGATCTGGTCGATGCCCGCTCCGCCGTAGACCGTGTCGTTGCCGTCGTCGCCGAGGAGGGTGTCGTTGCCGTCGTCGCCGTACACGTTGTCGGTGCCGGCGCCCGCGGAGACCTGGTCGTTGCCGGCAGCGCCGTAGAGGCGGTCGTTCCCGGCGCCGCCGAAGAGCTTGTCCTTGCCGTTCTTGCCGTACAGCTTGTCGTTGCCGGCGGCTCCCTGGAGCTGGTCGTTGCCGGAGCCACCGGTGAGGGTGTCGTTGCCGGTGCCGCCGTCCGCGAGCAGGTAGACGGAGGTCTTGTTGGTGACCCAGTCGTTCTTGTCGCCGAGAGCGACGCTGAGCTTCGTGACCTTCCGGGACGTCGTGCACTTGACCTTGGTCTTGTCGTGCTTGACCGCCTTGCAGCCGCTGCCGGCCTTGATGGCGACCTTGTCGTCCAGCGTGACGGTGCGACCCGAGATGGTGATCGTCAAGCCGTTGGCCTTGCCCATGAGGGCGTTGAACTGGACGGTGGACGAACCGACCACCTTTGCCAGGCCGGCGGTGGCCGCCTGGGCCGGCGTTTGGAACAACGCAGTGGAAGCAACGGCAGCGACGGTGACGCCGATGCCTGCCAGGGCCTTCCGGTGGAATACGAACATGCAGAAACTCCCCGTGGTGGGCGTACGTTGCGATGATCGACTAGGACAGTACGTGAGAAGCGCTCGTTTGTGCCGTCCCGTTGTCAGCCTTCCGTGGGGACAGCAGGTTTGCCCGCGTCGGGAGCGGCAAAGTGCGAGCTGCGGCCGGGCAGCTGCCCGGCGCGTGCCGTCTCGGAAGGGAATGCTTATGTCGATCTCCGTGAACCTCGACGCACTGCTCGACAAGGCTTACGAATCCACCTCGCTGGCCGAGCTGGCCGACGCCCCCGTCTCCGCGCTGTCCGGTGTGAGCGAGGCCGACGCCGAGGCGCTGAAGAAGGCGTTCAACATCAAGACCATCGGCGACCTGGCCGGCAACAAGTACATCCGGGCCGCGCAGGCAATCGCCGAGCTGGGACGCCTCGCCAAGTAGCGACGGCCGGGGCAGACCCGTCGTCGCCGTCGACGGGTCTGCCGCGCTGTCGAGATCGTTATCGAGCGGGGCAGCGGCCGGCTTCGCTGCTTCCTAGGGTGGCGGGCATGATCACTCGCCTCCTCGTCCTGGTTGTGGCCGCCGCCGGCCTCACCGCCTGCGCCCACGAGCCTGCGCCGGCCGCCCCGGAGGCGCCCGGTGCCAAGGCCGTCCTGGCCGCGTCCACGGCGGCACTCGCCACGGGTACGTATCGCTATCGGGTGGCCGTACCCGAGGTGGAGGTTTCCGGGGTGACCGACGTGCCTCACCGTCGGGCCATGTGGACGACGACGTTCCCCGGCAGTGACACGGACGGGGTGGAGATGCGGCTGCTCGGCGACGACCAGTACAGCCGCACCGGGGCCGGACGCTGGTAGCACATCGACCAGTCGCGGATACCGAAGGCGGCGGAGCGGATGGGGCTCACCTTTGCGCACGCCGACCGTACCGATGTGCAGCCACTGCTTGATGCGGTCACCGAGGCGAAGCGGGAAGGGCAGGTCATCCGCGGCACGATCGAGGGCACCCGGGTACGGATCGCCGGGGCGACGCTGTCGACCATCGAGTCGAGGCTCATCAAGCCGGTGTCGTTCGTCGCTTCCGTGGACGGGCGGGGACGGCTCACCCACTTCGAGGTCGAATTGCCGCCCACGCCCGCGCCGAAGAGCCTGCCTGCCGCGCAGTGGATGCTGGATGTCAGCGGCTATGACACGGCGGGCGATGTGGCGCGGCCGGCCGGGAGCAAGGAGATGCCGGACAGCTTCTACGTCACGATGGCATCCTGAGTGTTGGCGCCGCGAGGTGGTTCAGGGCGGCGCGCAGGCGGGCTGACGCTTCCGGCAAGGGGCACTGCGTTGCCTGCTCAAGCGAGGTGTTGGCGAGTAGGTCGACCCGGTCGGCCGGCCAGTCTGAGGCGCCGCGCTGTAAGTGAACCGCGCCGGATGGCGCGCCGCTGTCCGGCGGGTGCCCTGGAAGACTGGGCGACGTCGGCTGAGGGGTGCGGCTAGGAGGCGGGTACGTGGCTGGCGGCAGGACGGACGCTGAACGGCAACGGGAGATCAACGAGCGGGTCAGTACGCTGCTGCAGCACGCGTCGTCCGAGATGATCGCTCGGAAGGCCGAGGCGTTGGCGCCGTTCGATCTCACCGTCACGCAGTACACGGCCTTGCTGATGGTGCGGTGCAATCCTGGCGTGTCCAGTGCCCAGCTGGCCCGGTTGTGCCGCGTCACGCCGCAGTCGATGAGTGTGGTCACCGCTGCTCTGGAGCAGCGGGGTCTCACCGAGCGGATGCCGCTTGCCGCCCACAACCGAATCATGGCGCTCACGCTGACGCGTAAGGGCGGCGCCCTGCTGGCGAAGGCGGATGCGGCGGCGCGCCGGGTGGATCAGCGGTACGAGGCGGAGTTCAGCGCCGAGGAGCTCGCCACGTTCCGGACGCTGCTGCACCGGGCCCGGCTCGCCGCCGTCGATCCCGACGCATCCTGACGGAGGGGTTCCGCGCGTATCAGTTAGCTGATAGAAATCAGTTAACTGATACCGCGGTGATGCCTGACGGACGGGGGCGGCATCGACATGACGACGGGGCCGAAACGGCAGGGTCTCCTGCTCGTGGTCGTCGGGGCCTGTTTCCTGATGGTGATGATGGACAACACCATCCTCAACGTCGCGTTGCAGGCGATCCAGCGGGACCTGCACGCCGACAACTCCCAGCTGCAGTGGGCCGTGGATTCGTACATCCTGGTGTACGCCTCGCTCATGGTCACCGCGGGCGTGATCGCCGACCGGTGGGGCCGGCGCCGGACGCTGGCGGTGGGCCTGGTGATCTTCGCCGTGGCGTCCGCGCTCTCCGCGTTCGCCGAGACGCCGGATTCGCTGATCCTGTGGCGCGCGGTCATGGGTATCGGCGGCGCGGTGGTGCCGCCCACCACGTTGGCGATCATCAAGGACGCCGTACCCGAGAACGAGCAGGGCAGGGCGATGGGCATCTGGGCGGCGCTCGGCGGTCTCTCGGTGGCCTTCGGCCCGATTCTCGGCGGCGCGCTGCTCGATCGCTTCTGGTGGGGCTCGGTGTTTCTCATCAACGTGCCGGTGGCCGCCCTCGGCGTGGCGCTGCTCTTCGTCGCCGCGCGGGAGTCGCGGTCGGCCGCGGAGTTCCACCTCGACCTGCCGGGTCTGCTGCTCTCGACCGCGGCGATCGGCGCTGTCGTCTACGGCGTGATCCGGGCCGGCGAGGACAACGACTGGTTCGCGCCGGCCTCGGCCGGAATGATCCTGCTCGGCATTCTGCTGGTGGCCGCCCTGGTGGTGGTCGAACGCAGGACGGCGCATCCGGTGCTCGACGTGAACCTGTTCCGCAGCGCGCCGTTCGCCGGCGGCACGACCGCGGTGTCGCTCGCCTTCTTCGCTCTCACCGGCGGCACCTTCCTGCTCGTCTTCTACGTGCAGCTGGTGCTCGGCCATTCGCCGCTGGAACTGGGCCTGATCCTGCTCCCGGTCGCGGTGGGCAGCGTGTTCTCGGCGGTGAGCAGCGCGGGCGCCGTACGTTCATGGGGGTTCCGCCGCACGGTGACCCTCGGTTTGCTGCTGCTGGCGCTGTCCTTCGCCGGTCTGCTGCCGGCCACCGCGACCTCGCCGCTCTGGGAACTCGAGGTGAGCCTTCTCGTGGCCGGCCTGGGAATGGGCTTCGTCATGGGCGCCACCACGGCTCTGGCCATGACCGCCGTACCGGCCGACAAGGCGGGGGTGGGCGGCGCGGTCAACAACACACTGCGACAGGTGGGCGCGGCGCTGGGCGTGGCCGTCATGGGGTCGGTGCTTTCCATGGCGTACCGGGATCACGCGTCCGCCGTGCTGGACGTGCTGCCGGGGCAGCTGCGTGACCAGGCCGGCGATTCGCTCGGCGCGACCCTGTTCGTGCTCGCCGAAGGCCGACAGGCGCCGGGGCTGGCCGTCCAGGCGCAGAGCGCGTTCGTCGACGCCATGCATGTCACGCTGGGGGTGGGCATCGGCGTGCTGTTGCTCGGTGCGGTCACCACGCTGGCCTGGGTGCCGAGCCGGGTCGCCGGGCGCATGCCCGCTGCGGACGCGGCGGCCGGCGCGCCCTGACCGAGGAGGACCGATGACGAGCGTTGCGCCGGGAAGGCAGTGATGGTGAGGTGCCGCTGGCCCGCAGCGGTCACATAGCCACTGTGGACTGGGACGCTGACAAGATTTTCGAGCGGACGGCGGCCTTCTTGGCTCAGTGAACGGCTGCCGGCGCCGGGGCGGGCTGCGGCCAGCGGACGGGTACGACGGACAGCACCGCCAGCCACGCCGTCACCGCGACCGCTCCCATCGCCCACACCAGGCTGCTGCCCTCGGCGATGAAGCCCAGCACCGGCGGCCCCGCGAGGAGTCCCGTGGTGCTCATGGCCGCTGCCATCGTCAGCGTGTCAGAGCCTTCGCGGGCGGCCGCCACGTACAGGCAGGGGCTGACCGCGGCCATGCCGAGGCCGACGCAGGCGAAGCCCGCCAGGGCCGGGATGACGCCCCCGGCGAGCAGCGCCGTCGCGAGGCCCGCGCCGGCCAGGATGCCGCCGGTCACGACGATGCGCTTGTCGCCCCAGCGGGCGCGCCAGCCGTCGGCGAACAGGCGGGCGGTCACCATCATGGCCGAGGTGACCGCGATGCCGAGCGGGAGCAGGTGGGGCGCGGCATGCGCGATCTTCTCGAGGTAGAGCGCCGACCAGTCGGTCATCGCGCCCTCGGTGATGGTGGTGAAGAGCATGGCCAGGCCCAGCCAGGCCGTGATGCGGGACGGGCGGATCCAGCGCCGGCCGGCGGCCTTCGCCGGTGCCGGGAGGTCGTCGTGCAGCAGGGCCGGGCGGGCCGCGAGGATCAGCGCCAGCAGGAGCGCGCCCGCGATCGCGAAGTGCACGGGTACGGCGTCCGTGAGCGTGGTGACGCCCGAGGCGATTAGCGCCGCACCGAAGATGCCGCCGCTGAACAGGGCGTGGAGTTTCGCCATCGTGTTGCGCCCGTACCGGGCCTCGAGGGCGGCGCCCTGCGCGTTCATGGCCACGTTGAGGCAGCCGACCGCGACACCGTCGACGAGCAGGATGCCCAGCGCCAGCGGGTACGTCGGTACCACGGCGAGCCCGGACAGCGCCGCGACCAGCACGAGCGCGGAGCCGATGGCGAGCCGCCGCGAACCCAGCATTGCGATCAGCCGGGCGACCAGAGGGAACGACACCGTCGCGCCCACGCCGGCCGCGAGCAGGAACACGCCGACCTCGCCGGCGGTCAGGTCGAGGCGGTCGCTGAGCGCGGGGATGCGCGCCGCCCACGTCGAGTACTGGAAGCCGAGGAAGCAGAACAGCGCGGCGACAGCGAGCTGCGAGCGGCGGAACTCGCTCATGCGGGGCCCTCTTCTGTGATGACGCGGGACATGTAGACGGCGTCGGGGCCGTATCCGGAGGGGAGTGCGGCGTGGGGGTGCGGGTGGTATCCCTGCGCCGACCAGAAGCCGGCGGATCCACCGACCGCGACCAGCGAGATGCGCTCGTACCGGAGGGAGCGGGCCGTCGCGGTCAGGTGCCGCACCATGCGCTTCGCCCAGCCACGGCCGCGGAATTGAGGGCCGACAACGATGTCATGCAGGTGCAGGTTGGCCGAGTCGAACGTCCTGTCCTCCGCCCGTTCGAGGCTCGGGGCCCGGAAGCGCGGGTACGGCAGGGCGAGCAGGTAGCCGCCGATGCGTTCGCCGGCGTCCAGCACGAACGAGGTGGCCGGCGACCGGGCTGCCCGGGACCGGAGCACGGCGGGATCCTCGGAGAGCCCCTTCGCGCTGTACGCGGCGGCCTCGAGCTCCGCGATGGCGTGCCAGTCGCCGGCGCTGATCGGCCGTACGCGTTCCGCGCGGACCGTCACGCAGGGCAGCGGGTCGAAGCCGTTGAAGTGCAGGGTGCTGTAGCTCGTGGCGTACGCGCCCGCAGCTGAGATCCACACTGGATCACCGGAGGCGAGATCGGCCGGTACGGGCACGGGTACCCCTCCCAACGTGTCGTCGCTGTCGCAGGTGGGGCCCGCGACGATCGCCGGGATGCTGCGCCCGCCGGTGCGCGTCGGGAACTCCAGGCGGTAGCGCAGCCGGTCGCCCTCGAACAGCCCGTTGAACCGGCCGCAGCTCAGGTACAGCCAGGCCTGCCCGCGTACGGTCAGCCGGTTGACGTGGGCGCGGATGACGCTGTGGTCGGCGACGAGGTAGCGGCCCGGCTCGATGACGAACCGCAGCTCCTCGTGCGCCGCCTCGCGCAGGCGTCGCATGCCGGCCCGGATCGCGGCGAAGATGCCGGCGGTCGGCGGGGTCAGCGGGGTGCCGTCCCGGTCGAGGTAGCCGCGCGCGGGCAGTCCGCCACCGAGGTTGACGTGGTCGAGGTGGATGCCGCGCGCCGCCAGGCGCCGCACGACCGTGGTGAGGTCGTCGAGCGCCCGCTGCCAGCCCTGCACGGTCATCTGCTGGGATCCGACGTGCACCGACAGGCCGGACGGGACCAGTCCCTGCCGGCGGGCCTCCTCGAGGACGGAGACCGGGTCGCTGGTGCCGCACTTGCCGGTGAGACCCCAGACCGCGCCCGCGCCGGTGGTCGCCAGGCGGCAGAACACGCGTGCGCCGGGTGCGTGCTCGGCGATGGCGCGTACGTCCTCCACGCAGTCGGTCGCGAACGTGGTGATGCCCAGCCGGTGCGCGGTGGCGATCGCGCTGTCGGACTTGACGGTGTTGCCGTAGTGCACGAGGCCCGGTGCGATGCCCGTACGCAGGGCCTGCCGGATCTCCCCGGGGCTGGCCGCGTCGAAGCCGGCGCCGCGCTCGGCGAGGCAGGTCAGCACCTCGTCCACCGGGCACGCCTTCATGGCGAAGCGCACCGCGACGCCGGGGAGCTCGGCGAGCAGGGTGTCGTACTGCCGCTCGATGCCGGTCAGGTCGTAGACGATCCGGTCATCACGGGCCGCCAGCAGCGCCGACCGGACGTGGCGCCGGTCAGACATCGCGCACGCCGGTCGTCCGGGCCGCCCCCACCAGCGCCGCCCACGCGTCGATGAGCAGGGCGAAGTCGTCGGTGTCGCGGCGGGCCTCGAAGAGCAGCCGTTCGCGCCGGTCCCGTACGACGTCCGCGACCGTGGTGAACCGGCCGCCCAGCCGCCGGTACGCGGCCTCCAGGCTCCGGATCTTCGCCTCGTTCGGCTCGCGCGGCTGCCAGGTGCTGTCCCGGACGATCGCCGCGATCGCGCCCGCGTCGTCGCTGGTCATCCGCTGGTAGATGAAGTGCAGGTAGTGCATGGACAGAATGAACTTCGCGTACCGCATCTGGTACGCCAGGAAACCGGCGTCGGTCTTGCGTTCCGGGGTGTGGAAATTGACGATGTGGCGGTTGTGCAGAACTCCGGGCAGGCGCGCCTTGTCGGCGACGTGAATGAGGAAGTAGTCGCTGCCGATGGTGTCGGTCGCGGGCGGCAGCGGAATCCGCTCGTGCAACCCGTGGAAGCTGATGTTGTGCATGTCCACCCGCATGGGATCGACGACGGAGAGGATGAATTCGTCCCCGTCGAAAGGCGCACTGCCGGTGAAGGATTCCTCGACCAGCGCGCGTTTCTCCTCCTCCGTGCTGCCGTCGGCGGCCCAGAGGCCGACCAGGTCGTGGTAGGCCTCGTGGCCACGGATGTCGGCGATGTCCACGGACATCTCCCCGACGAACGATCCGCCGACCATGCTCACCGTGGCGTCATGCAGGGCGGGGTCCAGCCGGTTCTGCGCGGCGCCGGCCAGGTGCGCCGGCCTGCCCAGAAAGAGCAGTTCCGGGTGGATCGGGAAGACCTTCTCGCCCTGGTACGTCTGAAAGAAGCTGTCCGAGTCACGGCGGTGCACCGACTCGCAGCCCAGCGCCGCGGCGATCAGGAAGGCGCGGTTCGTGCAGGCGCCGTACGAGAGCGCGCGCGGAAGCATCAGGTCGAGCAGCAGGTCGGGCTTGTCCACGTCGGCGCGCCGGACCACCCGGTGCAGGAAGGCGCGCTGAGCCGGCTCGTCCAGGTGCCAGACGTTGTCCACCCCGGCGAGCGCACGCGCGTGTGCCGCGAAGTGGTCCGAGGAATCCAGCACGAGCAGGTGCACTTCGACGTCGAATTGCTCGACGGCATAGGCCGCCTCCGCGACCACCTCCGCCAGCGTCGCGGTGCATTCCCGGTTCGTCGGTACGGTCAGGCAGACGCGACGCATCCGCGCACCCTCCCGCCCGGAATCGTCGTTCACCCGTTCACTCCCGTACCGATTCTTGACGCACTGTCGTCAGGCGCACACTGACTGAAATAGTGCCCACGAAATAGGCGGCGGTGAATCTAGCACGGTTGTTGACACAGGCGCGCCGGTCGGACGGGAAGACCGTCTACATTGGCTGGCCGCAGGCGTCGATGTGACGTCGGGCACGCGGCCCGCGGTGATGGGGAGAGAGCGGACGACGGGATTCGAACCCGCGACCCTCACCTTGGCAAGGTGATGCGCTACCAGCTGCGCTACGTCCGCGTGCCCGGTGGCGCTCGCGCGTCCGGGCGATGGATGAACTGTAGCCAATCGCCGCCGGCTGATGCCAGGCGGCCCGGCGCCGGCCGGCCGTGGCGATCACCGCCGCGCCGATCGGGCCGGGGCGCCTGGCGCGCTTCCCGGCGCGGGTTGGCGCGGCCCCATAAAGTGTCAGCGTGACCGCGGCGACCGTTGATCAGCTGACCGCGACGGCCGAACGCGTCGGGCGGCTGGTCGCCGGCGTGAAGCCCGACCAGTGGGGCGATCCGACGCCGTGCGAGGACTGGGACGTCCAGTCGCTGGTGAGCCATCTGGTGCTGGGCAACGCGATGGTGACCTCCGCGCTCACCGCCCGGCCGATGACGTACCGCAGCCTGCAGGCGGGTTTCGACGAGAGCGCCGCGACGCTGACGACCGCCTTCCGCGCCCCCGGCATCCTCGACCGCTCGGTCGACGTGCCGTTCGGCCGGGTGACCGGCGCGATGGCGCTGCACCTGCGGCTGACCGAGCTGCTCGTGCACGGCTGGGACCTCGCCCGCGCGACGGGCCAGCCGGTCGACTTCGCCGAGGACGTCGTCGAGCAGGAGATCACGGTGACCGCGCCCGTACTGGCCGGCATGCCGGACGGCGAACGGCCGTTCGCCGCCGCCGTCGCGGTGAACGGGTCGGCGCCGGCGCTGGACCGCCTGGTCGCCCGCCTGGGCCGCCGGAGCTAGACCAGACCGCCCATCGCCGGGTCGGTGATGCTGTCCTTGCCGTTCTCCACGTGGCCGGCGCAGCGGTACTCGCCGCCCGCGCCGGTCACCACGAGGTCGTACCAGCCGCGGGTGCGGACCACCGGCCATGATCTGGCCGCCGTCTGGCCGGCGCGCAGCGACACCGTCGTGCGCGCCGAGGTGTACGCGTCCCGCACGGTCAGCTGCAGCCGGCTGCTTCCGTGGTTGGTGAACGTCAGCGTCACCTTCTCCGCACGGAGGTCGTAGTCGGTGCGCACGCCCAGCTGTCCACTGTGGAAGCGGCGGTGGAAGCCGTTGGGCCCGTGTACATCGACGTCATAGCCGTCCGCGGTGGGCCACGTGCCGGTCAGCGTCTTGCCCGGCTCGACGGTGTACGTGCGCGGCTCGCCGCCGACCGGGCGGGCGTGGAAGACCGCCGTGGCCCGGCCGGCGTTGCGGAACGTGATGGTCAGCGTCGTGCCGGTCACGTGACTGTCGGCGTGCAGGGCGTACGGGAGGGCGCGCGCCGGGCGGATGCCCTTCTCCTGGCGGGGGAGCCGCTGGTCGGCCGGGGGTACGGGCACCTCGTCGGGGTGGCGTACCAGGGCCTCCGGCTTGAGGTCGTCGGTGTCCGGGAGGCGGAAGGGCCGGGCGCGGTTCGGCGTACGGAAATCGAAGGCGCTGGTCAGGTCGCCGGTGACCGCCCGCCGCCACGGCGTGATGTTGGTTTCGGTCAGGTCGGGGCGGCCGGCGCCGAAGCGGGCCTCGAGGAAGCGGATCAGCGACGTGTGGTCGAACAGCTGCGAGTTCACCCAGCCGCCCCGGGTCCACGGTGACACGACGATCATCGGGACGCGGACGCCCAGGCCGTACGGGCCGGCCGGGTGGTCGGGGCTGCCGGGGAAGAGCTCGTTCGTCGTCGGCACCGTCGACTCGCCCGGCGTCGGCGGCGCCAGGTGGTCGAAGAAGCCGCCCTCCTCGTCGTACGTGATGAACAGCGCCATCTTGCTCCACACCTCGGGATGCGCAGCGAGGATGTCGATGACCTGTGAGACGTACCAGGCGCCGTACCCGGGCTCCCAGTTCGGGTGTTCGGAGTACGCCTCCGGCGCGACGATCCACGACACCGCCGGCAGCCGGCCGTTGCTCACGTCCGCGCGGAAGTCGCTGAGCAGAGCCTCCGGATCACGCCCGAGCGCGTTGACGTTCGTGCCTGACTTGGCGCGGTCGGCGAGCGGCGAACCGGGCTGCGCGTTCTGGTACTGGTGGAAGTACAGCAGCGAGTTGTCGCCGTAGTTGCCGATGTACGGGTCCTGCGTCCACCCCCACGAGCCGCCGGCGGTCAGCCCGAGGCCCACGTCCTGGTAGATCTTCCAGTCGATGCCGGCGCGTTCCAGCCGCTCCGGGTACGTCGACCAGTCGTAGCCCGCCTCCGCGTTGGTGATGACCGGGCCGCCGCCGCTGCCGTCGTTGCCCACCCATCCGGTCCACATGTGATAGCGGTTCGGGTCGGTCGGGCCGAGCAGCGAGCAGTGGTAGTTGTCGCAGACGGTGAAGGCGTCGGCCAGCGCGAACTGGTACGGCAGGTCCGAGCGGGTGTGGTACGTCATCGTGGTGACGCCCTTGTTGGGCACCCAACGGTCGTAGCGGCCGCCGTTCCACGCGGCGTGGCCGTCGTTCCAGCCGTGCGGTGGATCCGGCAGGAACGTGCGGCCCAGGTCGGGCACGTCGGGCCGGAACGGCAGCAGGTCCGGGCCGGCGGTCTGCGGCTGCTCCCACACCGGCTTGCCGTCGGGCCGGCGCATCGGATGCGGGTCGGCGAATCCGCGTACGCCCCGCAGCGTGCCGAAGTAGTGGTCGAACGAGCGGTTCTCCTGCATCAGGAAGATGACGTGCTCGACGTCGGCGATCGTCCCGGTGCGGTGGTGCGCCGGGATGGCGAGCGCCTTGCCGAGGTCGAGCGGGAGAGCCGCGGCGGCGGCCGGGAGCCCGGCCATCTGCAGGAAACGACGGCGGTCGACGGTACCCATGCCGGCACGGTATCGGTCCGACATGGACATGAGGTGTCGCTCAGCCGACGAGGACGCGCATCCCGGCGTCGGCCGTACGAGCGACGAGCCACTCGGTCGCCTGCACGTTCGCGGTGTGGAACAGGCGGGGCGCCGGGGTGTCGCGCCGCAGCTCACGGCGTACCTCGTCGAGCAGGTCGGCCAGCGGCAGGTCCAGCGCCCGGCAGATCGCGGCGAGGATCTCCGACGAGGGCTCCTTGGTGCCGCGTTCGACCTCCGACAGGTACGGCAGCGACACCCCGGCCGCCTCCGCCACGTCGCGCAGGGTCCGGCCCTGGCGGCGGCGTACCTCTCGCAGGACCGCTCCGATCATCCGGCGCAGCAGGGCCATGGCCGTCTCCTCGACGCTCGACGAATCGCCGGTCCCCATCCTGCCCGATGGCCGCCGGGCCGTGGGAGTGCTACCTTTGCCTCAGCCGTGCCCTGGATGCCGGCGGTTCATACCGCTCTCGGTTGACACCGCCCCCCAGAGGCCCGATACGGCCCGTTCTTCTTTCCTTCACGCGCCTCTCGACGCGCGTCCCCTCTCCCTTTGGAGTATCCGCATGACGGACAATCCTGGCGTCGGCGTACCCGTCGACGCCCTCCTCGACATCGTCGGCGACCGCGCCTGGCTGCGCGCCGACGGCTACCTCCCCGGCCCGGACGACATCCCGGTGTCGCCCGACCAGATCCGCCGGCTCGACCTTCGCCGCGGCGACCGCGTCACGGGGGTCGCCCGCGTCGGCAGCCGCGGCGACCAGCCCACCGGCGCCCGCACCGGCGGACGGAAGACCGCCGCGTTGCAGGTCGACACGGTCAACGGCCGCAAGCCCGGACGCCGGCCGGGCTTCTACGACCTCACCGCACTCCACCCGCAGGAACGCCTGCGGCTGGAGACCGAACCGCACATCCTCACCACCCGCGTCATCGACCTCGTCATGCCGATCGGCAAGGGGCAGCGCGCGCTCGTCGTCGCGCCGCCCAAGGCGGGCAAGACCATGGTGCTGGCGCAGATGGCCAACGCGATCGCCCGCAACAACCCCGAGGTGCACCTGATGCTGCTGCTCGTCGACGAGCGGCCCGAAGAGGTCACCGACCTGCAGCGCTCGGTGCAGGGCGAGGTCATCGCCGCCACCTTCGACCGGCCGCCGCACGAGCACGCGGCGGTCGCCGAGCTCGCCATCGAACGCGCCAAGCGCCTCGTCGAACTCGGGCGGGACGTGGTGGTCCTGCTCGACTCGCTGACCCGGCTGGGGCGCGCGTACAACCTGCTCGCGCCGGGCCGGGGGCGTACGCTCTCCGGCGGCCTCGACTCCAGCGCCCTGCACCCACCGAAGCGCTTCCTCGGCGCCGCGCGCAACATCGAGGACGGCGGCTCGCTCACCATCATCGCCAGCGCGCTGATCGACACCGGCTCGGCCCTCGACTCGGTGATCTTCGAGGAGTTCAAGAGCACCGGCAACGCCGAGCTCCGGCTCGACCGCTCCCTCGCCGAGGCCCGCATCTTCCCCGCGATCGACCTCGCCGCCTCCGGCACCCGGCACGACGAGAGCCTGCAGGGCCCCGGCGAGCTGGCGATCGCCGCCCAGATCCGCCGCGCCCTCAACGGCCAGGGGCGCGACGGCATGCGCCAGCTCCTCGGCCAGCTGCGCGGCACGGCCTCGAACGCCGAATTCCTGCGTCAGGTCGCGCGGACGCTCGCGGTGGCCGCCTGAGCCGCGGTCAGTAGACCCACACCTTCGTCTGCATCGGGATCTTGTCGGTCGTCCACAGGTAGTTCATCGCCGCCATCGACACCCGTGCGCAGCCGTGCGAGGCCGGGTACGGCGGCACGCTGGCCGCCCCGTGCACCGCGATGCCCCCGTTGAAGTACTTCGGGCGCCACAGCAGGCCCAGCGGCGCGTGGCGCCAGCCGTCGATCTGCCGGGAGACCCGGAACCTTCCGCTCGGGGTGTCGGCGAGGTACGTCTGCCCCTCCTGCTCGTAGTGCTGGTTCGAGCCGGTGGACGTGTTGAAGACCTCGGTCACCTCGCCGTCGTTGACGAGCATCAGCAGCTGCCGCTTCTTGCTGATCTCGATGACCCGGCCGCTGGTGCTCCGCGCCTTGGGGCGTACGCCCCGGTCGAGGGCCTTCTGGGTCTTGGGGCCGACCACGCCGTCGCGGCCCAGGCCGGCCGCCTTCTGCAGCGCGAACACCGCCTGCTGGGTCTTGCCGCCGAAGGAGCCGTCGGGCTTGCCGTTCCAGTAGCCGAGCTCCGTCAGGCGCTTCTGCAGGGCGACGACCCGCTCGCCTTTCGCTCCGGACCTGAGTTTTTGCGGCTTCGGCGCCGGCTTGCTCGTGGGCGTGTCCGACGGTGTCGTGGACGCCGAGGGGGAGGCCGTCGGGGTGTCCGCCGGGGACGACGGGCCGGCGGTCGCGGAGGGCGCCGGTGCGGCCTGGTCCGCGCCGCCGGTGTCGCACCCGGTGGCCAACGTTGCCGCGGCTGCCAGGGCCACGGCGGCGGTCAGAACTCTGCGCACCACTTACACCTCATTGTCCGATACTCACACGCGAGAGATGTTCATGCTGCCGTAAGCAGTCAAGCGCATCATGATCAACGTGGCGTCAGTGACCGAATGCGCAGCGTGCGACGGATGTGGCCGGTCCGGTCAGGCGTGTGGCGGATGCTCGCGTGAAAAAGAATCAAGTACCCTTCGCCTATGTCATGGAAGGCAAGTGCCCGGCACGGCGTACGCGAGGCGCCGGCCGGCCTCGCTCTCCTGCAGGACTTCGTGAACACCCGGGCCACCATGTCGTACGCCCCGGACCTGCTCGCCACGCCCGACGACGCCCAGCGCTGGCTGACCGACGCCCTGGCCACGTGGTCGCGGGTGGCCGGCCTGCCCGCCCCCGTGCTGCTGCTCTCCTCCACGGACCTGCGGTCGCTGCGGCGGCTGCGGAGCACGTTCGAGGGCGTGATCCTGGCCGCCGGCGGTCGCCACGCCAACCCGGACGGCGCCCTGCCCCCGGCGGACGTGCCGGTGAGCCTCGTCCCCGACGCCGACGGCTGGGTCCGCATGGTGCCCGCCGGGCGCGGCACCCGCTGGCTCGCGTCGGCGTTGTGGTCGGAGGCGCTCCTCGCGCAGCAGGCCGGGCTGTGGCCGCGGCTGAAGCTGTGCAACAACGTGGAGTGCCGCGCGGCGTTCTTCGACACCTCCCGCAACAACAGCGGCGTCTGGCACGACGTCAGCACCTGCGGCAACACCGCCAACCTGCGGGCCTTCCGGGAGCGCCGGCGGCTGATGGGCGGGACCGGCGATCAGGACGGCCGCCCGCAGCACGGCCTGCGCTGAGGTCCGCGGGCCCGCGGGCTCCGGGGTCCGGGGGTCGCATGCCGGGTCCGGGGGGCGCTTTCCGCTCCCGTGGGGTCGCGTTTTCGGGGCGGCGGGGCAGTGCGGTCGTTGCCGGCGGGAACCAGCGGACGTCTCCGCGCGACTATGGGTGCATGGCGTGTGAACGGTGGCGCGAGCTGATATCGGCGCAGCTGGACGGCGAGGACGATCCGGGCGATCGGCCCCGGGTCGACGAGCACCTGGCCGGATGCGCCGGGTGCCGGGAGTGGCTCGAGCGGGCCGCGGCGGTCAACCGGGTGACGCGTACGGGGCTCGTCGCGGACGTCCCCGACCTCAGCGCGGCCATCCTCGCGGCCCTTCCCGCCACGGGCACCCCCCACCGGGGCGGATGGCGGGAGTGGTTCGCGATCGAGGGCGGTGGCCGGCGGCGGGGCGGCGTACGCGTGCAGCTCGGCTCCGCTCTCTACATCGCCCTGGCCGCGGTCGGCGCGGTGCAGCTGATCCTCGGGCTGGCCCAGGTCGGCGGCGGCGCGGCGAGCCTGCACGTGCATGCCGGGCTGGACGCGACCCCCGGCCACCTGTGGCACGAGTCCGCGGCGTGGAACGTGGCGATCGGGGCCGGATACCTCTTCATCGCCCTGCGCCGCAGCCGGCCGGCGGGGCTCGTACCGATGCTGACGGCCTTCGTGGGGATGCTTCTGCTGCTGTCGGTCAACGACCTGTCCGCGGCTCGGGTCGACGGGACCCGGCTGGTCAGCCACGGTTTCGTGATCCTCGGATACCTGCTCGTCGTGGCGTTGTCGCGGGCCGCCGGCGACTCCGCCGAGCCGCCCGGCGACCGGGCCGGCGTGGGCGGCGCCTGGCGTCTCGTGGAGGCCGGGCCCGATGAGCCCGCCCGGCCGGCGCGCCTGCGTCTGCTGCCGGGTGGCCCGGTCACCGCCCGTCACGCGCCGGCCGACGAGCGCCGGGCCGCCTGAGCGGTCAGCGGTTTCGGGGGCGCACGGACAGCTCCCGCCACTCGTCCGGGCCGGTCAGGAGCGCGCGGACCATGTCCAGCGCGGCGTCCTCGCTGTCGTACTCGAAGAAGTGGGAGACACCGTCAGCGCCGCCCGCGCGCTGCTCCACGTACCACTGGTCGCCGCTCGTCCGCAGGTAGACGTCCTTGCGTGCGACGCGTCCCCATCTGCCGTTCCACCAGTGCTTACGTTGCTCCATCCCGGCACTGTATCGAACATCTGTTCGAACAGTGCCGGGTGGGTTGATCTTTTCGTGCCGGAGCTCAGCGGGGCGGTTCCTGGCCGTGGCGGCCGAGGATGTCGTTGACCGCGCCGGGCGCCACCTGCTGGCGGACCAGGGCGTCGCGGATCTCGGTGAGCAGCTTGACCTCCTCGCTGGGCGCCTCCGGCGGCGGCTCCTCGCCGCGCTTGCGCCGCTCGGCGAGCTTGTTCAGCGGGTAGACCACGAGGAAATACAGCACCGCGGCGGTCAGCAGGAACGTGATCACCGCATTGATGAAGCCGGGGATGTCGAACTCCACGCCGCGGATCTCCGGTTTGCCGGCGCCGACGCCGGTGCCGCCGCCCATGAGCTTGATCAGGGGCTCGAGGAAGGCCTTGGTGAAGGAGCTGACCACCGCGGTGAAGGCGGCACCGATGACGATGCCGACCGCGAGGTCGACGACGTTGCCGCGCATGATGAAGTCTTTGAAGCCTTTGAGCATGGACACGAGCACTCCTGCGATGAGGGGCCGAGAGGGGTTCGGTCGCAGCAGTTGCCCACGACCGATCGGCGACAAACTACGCCGATCGGCCCATCGCGGGAAGCGGGCGCGCTCAGTCGAGCGCGGGCTCCTCCGCGGTCACGGCCTCGTCGACCGTCGGGTACGTGTGCAGCACCTCGACCAGCCCGGACACCTCGAGGATGCGCAGCACTCCGCGCTGAGGGGCCGCCAGCCGCACCACGCCGCCGGCGTCGTCGGTGCTGTTCTTGGCACGGACGAAGACGGAGAGCCCGGTGGAGTCGCAGAACGAGACCTCGGCCAGGTCGAAGACAAGCCGGGTGCGGCCCTTCTCGAGCAGGTCGCTGATCTGGTCCTGCAGCTGGGGCGCGGTGGCCATGTCGAGCTCGCCCGCCACCGACACGACGACCACGTCGCCGCGCTGCTCGGTTTGTACCGTCAGGGACATTCAGGACCTCCCAGTTATGGGCAGAACGTTACTCCACGCGGCGCGGTGCCCGCAGAACGGGGAGACCCGCCTGACCACGGATTATTAGTTGGCCGACAGCAAGTATGAACCGGCCCCGATGGTAAAGTCCGGCCCGGTTGCCCGCGACCTGCGGCGGCCATGACCCGGCCGAGGTCACAGGAGGCACCGGTGGCGCTGAGTTCGGACCAGAGCAGTCGGTTCGCCGACCTGCTCAAGGGGCACGAGGAGGCGATCGTCGCGTTCTGGACGGACGCGGTGGCCGACTCCCTGCGCGGCCGGTTGAGCCAGGCCGAACTGCACCGGCAGACCTCCGAACTGCAGCGGGGCTTCCAGGGCGCGTTCGGCGCGGGGGCCCAGGACCTCGGCGACGAGGTGGCGGCCGAACTGCGGGCCCAGCTCAGCGAGCTCTCCGGCATCCGGGCCCGGCAGGGCTTCACGGCCACCGAGACCGCGGTCAGCGTCTTCACGCTCAAGGACGCGGTGCTGCAGGTGCTGGACCAGGGCGAGGGCACGGACGCCGCGACCCTGCGCGAGTACGTGGCCTTCTCGGCGTTCGTCGACCGGGCCGGCCTGTTCACCTTCGACAGCTACACGCGGGCGCGCGAGGAGCTCATCGCCGACCAGGCGGAGCAGTTGCTGGAGCTCTCGACCCCGGTGGTCAAGCTCTGGGAGGGCGTCGTCGCGGTGCCGCTGGTCGGCACGCTGGACTCGGCCCGCGCCCAGGTCGTCATGGAGCGGCTGCTCGAGACGCTGGTGGAGACCGGCTCGCCGTACGCGATCATCGACATCACCGGCGTCCCCGCGGTCGACACCCAGGTGGCGCAGCACATCCTCAAGACCGTCGTCGCCGCCCGGCTCATGGGTGCAGACTGCATCATCTCCGGGATCCGGCCCCAGATCGCCCAGACGATCGTGGCGCTGGGCATCGAATTCGGCGACATTGCCACCAAGTCCAGCCTCGCCGACGCCCTGCGGCACGTGCTGCGGCTGACCGGTGACAAGGTCGCGCAGAAGCCGCGCCGGGAAGGCTGAGCCGATGGAACGCGTGCCGGTCCTGAAGATCGGCGACATCCTCCTGGTGTCCATCCAGATCGACATGGAGGACCAGGTCGCCCTGCAGCTGCAGGAGGACCTCGCCGACCGGATCGTGGCGACCGGCTGCCACGGTGTGATCATCGACATCAGCGCGCTGGACATCGTCGACTCCTTCGTCGGGCGCACGCTGGCGACGATCGCCTCGATCTCCCGGGTGCTGGACGCCGAGACGGTCGTCGTGGGCATGCGGCCGGCGGTCGCGATCACGCTGGTGGAGCTCGGGCTGTCGCTGCCGGGGATCCGTACGGCGCTCAACGTCGACCTCGGCATGGAGCTGCTCGCCGCCGCCCGGGCCGAGGCCGAGGGCGACACCGGGCACGAGGACACCGACGAGCCGGCGGTCACCGCCCCATGACCGGCGGGGCCGCGGAGCGGGTAGCGGTCGCCACCGACCAGGACGTGGTCCGGGTCCGTCAGCTCGTCCGTACGGTCGCCGTGGCGGTGAAGCTGTCCCTGGTCGACCAGACCAAGCTCGTCACCGCCGCGAGCGAGCTGGCCCGCAACACGCTGGTCTACGGCGGCGGCGGAACGGTCGAGGTGTCCCGGGTCGACAACGGCCGCCGGTCCGGCATCCGCATCGTTTTCGCCGACAAGGGCCCGGGTATCCCCGACCTCGACCTGGCCCTGACCGACGGCTACACCACCGGCGGCGGGCTGGGGCTGGGTCTCAGCGGCGCCCGCCGGCTGGTCGACGAGTTCGACATCGAGACCGCGATCGGCGAGGGTACGACCATCAGCGTGACCAAGTGGTGCCGATGAGCGGAGGAACGGTGGCTTCGCTGCCTGAGGGGCTTCTCGACGGAGGTCTCTGGTTCCGGGTGGAGGCCTCCAGTGCGGCTGCCGCCGTACGCCGTTCCGCGGAGCGCCTCGCCACCGAGCTCGGCATGCCGGAACGCCGGACCGCCGACCTCTCGATCGTCGTGGCGGAGGCCGCGGGCAACCTCGCCAAGCACGCCGACGAGGGCATGCTCCTGCTGCGCCCGGCCCGCTCGGGCACCGAGGCCGGCGTCGAGATCATCCTCATCGACAAGGGCCCCGGCATGGCCGACGTGCTGCGCTCCTTCGGCGACGGCCACTCGACCGCCGGCACGCTGGGCATCGGGCTCGGGGCGATAGCGCGCCAGGCCGGCTGGTGCGACATGCATTCGGTGCCGGGCAAGGGCACCGTGCTCGCCGCACAGGTGTGGCCGACCGTGCCGCCGGAGCCGGTGTGGGCGTCGGGACTGACCCGGCCGCTCACGGGCGAGCCGGTCACCGGGGACGGCTTCGCCGTACGCCACACCGGCGAGCGCCGGCTGGTGCTGGTCTGCGACGGGCTCGGCCACGGGCGGCTGGCACACGCGGCGACGCAGGAGGCCGTACGCGTCTTCGGCGGTCTGCCCGAGGCGCCGCCGGCTGCGGTCGTCGACGCGTTGCACCGTACGCTCGGACACACCCGCGGGGCCGCGCTCGCCGTCGCCGAGCTGGACCAGGAGCGGGGTCTGGTCCGCTATGCGGGCCTGGGCAACATCTCCGGGACGGTCATCGCGCCGGACGGCGCCCGCCGTGGCATGGTGTCCCTGCCCGGCATCGCCGGGCATCAGCGCCGGCAGATCCGCGAGTACGAGTACCCGCTGGCGCCCGGGGCCGTGGTGCTCATGCACACCGACGGGGTCGTGGACCGCTGGAACGCGACCGACTACCCGGGTCTGCTCGGCCACTCGCCGCAGGTCATCGCGGCCACCGTCCTGCGTGACGCCGGCACCCGCCGCGACGACGCGGGCGTCCTCGTGGCGCGGTTGCCATGACGGGCGAGCCGCTGATGCGGACGCGGATCCGGGTGGAGCAGGACGTCTTCACGGTCCGGCAGATCGGCCGCGAGGTGGCGCGGGAGGTCGGGCTCGAGTCGCAGGACCAGACCCGGCTCGCCACGGCGCTCAGCGAGGTGGGCCGGCTGCTCGTCACCGCGGGCCGCGACGCCGACGTGGTGTTCACGGCGAGGCTCGACGGGGTACCCACCCTGTTGGTAGAGATGGCCCATCCGGTGCCCGGCGACGGCGCGCAGCTCAGCGCCCAGCTGACCCAGGTGGGCCGCCTGGTCGACACGATGGAGGTAGGGGATGGGGAGACCGGTACGGTCGTGCGGATGTCCCGACGTCTGCCGCCGAGCTCACCGGCTCTGATCCCCGGCCGTATGGACGAGATTCGCGACCGCCTGTCCGGACACGTACCGGGCACCCCGCTCGACGAGCTGACGGTGCAGAACCATCAGCTCATCGCGGCGCTGGACGAGGTACGCGCACAACGCGACGACCTCGCCCGGCTCAACGCGGAGCTGGAGGACACCAACCGCGGCGTGATGGCGCTGTACCACCAGCTCTCCGACGAGCTGGAGGAGACCAACCGCGGGGTGGTGGCGCTCTACGCCGAGCTCGACGAGAAGTCGGTGCAGCTGCGCGCCGCCAGCGAGGCGAAGAGCCGGTTCCTGGCCAACGTCAGCCACGAGCTGCGCGCCCCGGTCACCGCGATCATCGGGCTGGGCCGGCTGCTCGCCGACGAGTCCTCGGACAAGCTGACCGACGAGCAGGCCCGGCAGGTGGAGCTGATCCGCTCCTCCGCCACGGACCTGCTGTCGCTCGTCAACGACCTGCTGGACCTCGCCAAGGCGGAGGCCGGACGGATCGAGCCGAACTGGTCCGATGTGGACCTGAAGGCGGTGTTCGGTCAGCTCCGCGGCACGCTGCGCCCGCTCGCCACGCGCCCCGACGTCGACTTCGTCGTCGAGGAGCCGGCGGTGCCGGTGCTGCGCTCCGACGAGGTGCTGCTCGCCCAGGTCCTGCGCAACCTGCTCACCAACGCCATCAAGTTCACCGCCACCGGCTCGGTGCGCCTCGGCGTGGAACGGGTGGGCGACGACGTCGAGTTCACGGTCGCCGACACCGGCACCGGCATCGCGCCCGAACTGCACGAGCGCATCTTCGAGGAGTTCTACCAGGTGCCGGGCAGCCAGGCGTTGAGCGGCAAGGGCACCGGGCTGGGGCTGCCGTACGCCCGCCGGCTCGTCGGCATCCTCGGCGGGGCGATGCGGGTGACCTCCACCCCCGGCGAGGGCAGCACGTTCGTCGTCGCGCTGCCGGTGTCGCCATGACGCCGGCCACCGTCCTGGTGGTCGACGACAGCGCCACCAAGAGATACCTGCTGGTGAGCTGGCTGACCCGGGCCGGCTTCACGGTCGTGGAGGCCGAGACCGGCGGCGCGGCCCTCGCGATGCTCGGCGAGGCGGACGTCGACCTGGTCGTGCTGGACGTCAAACTGCCCGACATGAGCGGTTTCGAGGTCTGCGAACGGATCAAGACCGATCCCGAGTACGGCGTGCTGCCGGTCATCCACGTCTCGGCGCACGCGGTGGACGTCGTCGACCGCACCCAGGGCCTGAACCGGGGCGCGGACGCGTACCTGGTCGAACCGATCGAGCCGGACGAGCTGATCGCCACCTCCCAGGCGGTGCTGCGCTACTACCGCGCCCGGCAGCGCGCCGAGGAACTCGCCGCCCGCATGATCCGGCTGGCCGAGACCACGCTCGCGATCAACTCGGCGTCGACGCTGGTCGGTCTGCTGCAGGCGGCCGCGGACGGCGCGTACGCCATCTTCGGCGGCCCGATCGTGGTGGTCGCGGAGACGTCCGAGGGCGAGGGCCTGGCCGCGATCGCGGCGGGCGGGCCGGCCACGGTGCGGCCCTGGACGGTCGAGCACCACGAGACGGCGGTGGGATCGACCGTACGCACCGACGAGCCGTCCGTCTGGAACCTCGTCGACTGGCCCGAGGGCGAATCGGTGGCGGTGGCCGCGGCCCGGCTGCGCAACGACCGCACCCCGGCGTACGTCGCCGTGCCGGCCAGCTCGCAGAGCCCCGGTTTCCCCGTGCTGCGCCAGCTCTCCCAGGCCGTCGCCGCGGCGGTCGAGGCCCAGCGCTCGTACGACGAGGAACACCGCATCGCGGTCACGCTGCAACGCAGCCTCCTGCAGTCCCGCCTGCCCGACGTACCCGGCCTCGAACTCGCGGTCCGCTACGAACCGGCGGGCGCCCAGACCGAGGTGGGCGGCGACTTCTACGAGCTGACGATGCTCGACGGCCGCCTCCTGGTGGCGATCGGCGACGTGGCCGGCCACTCCCTGCACGCGGCAACGGTCATGGCCGAACTGCGGCACGCGGTCCGCGCGTACGCCGTCGAGGGCCACCCGCCGGGCGCGGTCATCGACCTGGTCAACCGCTTCATGCGGACGGTCCTGCCGGCGGAATCGGCGACGCTCTGCCTGCTCACCCTGGAGCCGGCCTCGGGCCGCATCCGGATGGCCAGCGCGGGTCACCTCCCGCCGCTGCTGCACGTGGCGGCCACGGGAGCCCGCTTCCTGGCCCCCCGCGGCCCGCTGCTCGGCATCAACGCCCCCCGCCCGGAAGACCTGGAGTTCGTCCTGCCGCCGGGTGGGACGCTGGTGCTCTACACGGACGGCCTGATCGAACGCCGCGAGGCGGACATCGACGTGGGGCTGACGGCACTGGCGGAGTGCGTGTCGGAGGTCGAGCCGAGCCTGGACGCGTTCTGCCAGCGGTTGCTGGTCCGGCTGGCGGGCGCGGGCGAACAGGCCGACGACATCGCGGTGGTAGCGCTCCGCCGTACCTGACGAAGAAGGCCCGGCCGCGCGGCCGGGCCCCTCGATGAAGCACGTCAGGCGAGGCCGACCGTGTCCAGGATCCAGGCGGTCACGAACGCCTCTTCCTTCCAGGAGTCGTAGCGGCCGCTCGGCCCGCCGTGGCCCGCTCCCATCTCCGTCTTCAGCAGGTACGACCCCTCGGGCGCGGTCGCCCGCAGGCGGGCGATCCACTTCGCCGGCTCGTGGTACAGCACGCGGGTGTCGTTGAGGCTGGTCACGGCCAGGATTCTCGGGTACGCCTGCTTCGTGACGTTCTCGTAGGGGCTGTACGACTTCATGTACGTGTACACGTCCGCGTTCTCCAGCGGGTTGCCCCACTCCTCCCATTCCGTGACGGTCAGCGGCAGGGAGGGGTCCAGGATGGACGTCAGCGGGTCCACGAAGGGCACCTGGGCGACGATGCCGGCGAACGCGTCCGGGGCGAGGTTGGCGACCGCGCCCATGAGCAGGCCGCCCGCCGAGCCGCCGCGCGCGACGATGCGGTCGGCGCTGGTCCACGAGGACGCGACCAGCGCGCGGGCGCAGGCCACGAAGTCGGTGAAGGTGTTCTTCTTGGTCAGCATCTTGCCGTTCTCGTACCAGCGCCGGCCCATCTCGCCGCCGCCTCGCACGTGCGCGATGGCGTAGACCATGCCGCGGTCCAGCAGCGACAGGCGGGCGATGGAGAAGTACGGGTCCATGCTGATCTCGTACGAGCCGTAGCCGTACAGGAGCAGCGGCGCGGTGCCGTTGCGGGGGGTGCCCTTGCGCGCCACGATCGAGATCGGGACCTTGGTGCCGTCGTCGGCGAGCGCCCATTCGCGGTGCTGCTCGTACGCGTCGGGGTCGAAGTCGCCGAGCACCGGCTTGCGCTTGCGCAGCACCATCGCCCGGGTGATCAGGTCCACGTCGTACACCGAATCCGGGGTGACCATCGACGTGTAGCTGATCCGCACGATGTTCGTGTCGTACTCGGGGTTGCCCGCCAGGCCGACGCTGTAGAGCGGCTCGGGGAACTCCATGTCGTACGTGCCGGTGCTGCCGTCGGCCATCACCCGCAGGCCGGTGAGGCCGTCGCGGCGCAGCGAGATGACGACGTGGCGCTGGAACGCGTCGACCGACTCGAGGCGGGTGCCGGGCGTGTGCGGGATCAGCTCGACCCATTCGCCGGGGTTGTCGACCGACGTGGAGGCGACCGCGAAGTCCTCGGCGTTCTCGTTGTGCAGGATGAGGAAGCGGTGGCCGTGGTGCTCCACCGAGTACTCGACGCCCTGGACGCGTTCCCGGATCACCGCGGGCTCGGCCGTCGGGTTGTCGGCCGCGATGACGCGTACCTCAGAAGTGATCTTGCTGTTGGTGTCGATCACGATGAACTTCTCGCTGCGGGTGAGCTCGACGCCCACCCAGAACCGCTCGTCGGCCTCCTCGTAGACGACCACGTCGTCGGCCGCGGGCTGCCCGACGGTGTGCCGCCACACCCGGTTGGGCCGCCAGGCGTCGTCGACGGTGATGTAGAAGAGCGTGGAGCCGTCGGCGGACCAGGCGCTGCCGTAGAACGTGCCGGGCACCTCGTCGGCCAGCGTCTCGCCGGTGCGCAGGTCCTTGACCTTCAGCGTGAACCGCTCGTCGCCGTCGAAGTCCACCGAGTACGCCAGCCGGGTGCCGTCGGGCGTGACGTCGAACGTGCCCAGCGCGAAGAATTTCCTGCCCTCGGCGAGCTGGTTGCCGTCCAGCAGCACTTCCTCGCCGGGCAGCGGGGCGCCGTCGCCGGTGGCCGGCGGGTCGATGTCGCCCGGGGCGGCCGCGACGCGGCACTGGATGCCGTACTGCTTGCCCTCGACCGTGCGCGTGTAATACCAGTAGCCGCCCTTGCGCTGCGGCACCGAGAGGTCGGTCTCCTGGGTGCGGCGCTTGATCTCCTCGAAGATCATGTCCTGCAGCCCCTCGAGGTGCGCGGTCGCCCGTTTGGTCCAGGCGTTCTCCGCCTCCAGGTACGCGATCGTGTCCGGGTTCTCCTTCTCGGCGAGCCAGGCGAACTCGTCGGTGACCGTGTCGCCGTGGAAGGTGCGCTCGCTGGGTAGCTGGCGTACCGCGGGCGGGGTCGTGGGCATGTCGGTCGTCACGCTTGTCCACGTTACCGGTCGGTTGTCGATCACCGCCGGTGCACGCGTCTCCCCACGCCATTCGAACATGTGTACGATGTGCCAGAGTGGACGATCTCCAGGGGCAATCGATGCGCTGGCATGTGGAGCGGGGGAGTGGCGATGGGGACGGATCTTCCCGCGCGTGAGCCGCTGCTGCGAGCGCTGGTGGACATCTGCGGGCCGGATTTCGCGCGGACGGCCGGCCCCTCCGACACGGTGGCCGGGCGCCTGGCCAGCTTCGTCGCGGCGCCCGCGACGACCGCGGCGGTCGCCGACACCATGCGCCTGGCCGGGGAGCGCGGCCTGGCCGTCATCCCGCGCGGTTCCGGATCCAAACTCGATTGGGGTACGCCTCCGCCCGGCGTGGACCTGCTGCTCGACACGGGCCGTCTCGACGGCATCTGGCACCACGACGCGGAGGCCGGGACGGCCGAGATCGGCACCGGCACGACCGTCCGGGCCGTCCAGGCGGCGCTCGCCTTGCGGGGTCAGCGCCTCGCGGTGGACCCGCCCTCGGTGACGGCGACCTTCGGCGGCGTGCTCGCCGTGAACGAGACGGGCCCGCTGCGCCACCGCTTCGGCACGGCCGCGGACCAGGTCGTCAGCGTCGCGTACGTGGGCAGGGACGGCGAGGTGGCCACCTCCGACGGTGAGAACGGCAGCCCGGGCATCGCCGAGATCGACGGTGTGCTGCTGTCGGCGCGGGTACGCCTCGAGCCGCTGCCCGCGGTCCGGCGCTGGGTGTCGGTGCCGGTCGCGACGCCGCGCGACGTCCAGGACCTGATCGCCGAGACGCTGTCCCGGCAGGTCGGCCCGAGCGCCGTCGAGATGGACCTGCCCGCCGGGAGCCAGCCCACCGCTGCCGGGCACCTGAGGGTGGTTCCCCCGCCGGGCTCCGGCCCGTCCGGAGGCACCGCAGCCGGGCGCCTGCGGGTGGTGCCGCCGGAAGGCTCGGCCGGGCACCTGCGGGCGGTTCCGTCGCCGGGCTCGGCCGGGCAGCCGCGGGCGGTTCCGTCGCGCGGCTCGGGCACGGCCGCCCGCGGCGCGCTCGCAGTCCTCCTTGAGGGCGAACCGGCCGACGTGGCGCAGCGGGCTGCCGACCTGGAGAAGTCGCTCGGCCGTGACGCGACCACGTCACCGGTGGCGCCGGGCTGGTGGGGCCGCTACCCGTTCGGCCCGGACGACGTGGCCCTGCGGATCGCGGTGCCGGCGGCCGACCTGCAGTCCGCGGTGTACGCGCTGCGCGACGTGACCGGGATGCCGGTGCCGGTCCGGGGCTCGGCGGGCCGGGGCATCGTGCACGCGGTCCTGCCCGGCACGCTCGCCGCGGAACGCGTCGAAGGCATCCTGGACGCGGTGCGCGGGGTGCTGCTGGCCCGCGGCGGACGCTGCGTGGCGATCTCGGCGCCGCGGGCGATCAGCACGGAGATCGACATGGCGAGCCGTCAAGACCTGTTCTGAATCGATATGTCACGATCACCGGCCATGAACCACCGAGAGCGATTCCTCCGTGCGGCGGCCGAGCTGGGTGTCCCGGCGGACGAGGCCACCGCGTTCGCCGGATTCCTGCGCTTCGCCATCTGGACCAGCCCGCACTACACCGGTCCCGTCGTCGGGCAGAGGGGCGGGTTGCCGCGGCTGCCCGCGGACATGCCGTGGCCCTCCTCGGGATCGCTTCCGTTGCCGTTCATCGCCTCCTTCGACTGCGCGGCGCTTCCCCGCGTGGACGACCTGCCGCTGCCGGCCGACGGCTCGTTGCTCCTCTTCCTGGACCACGACATGGCTCTGGAAGAACGCGAGGAGAACGACAACGACAGCGAGATGGAGTACGCGCGGGTGGTGTACGTGCCGGTCGGCACACCAACCGTGACGGCGCCGGAGCCCGATCACTCCGGGCAGCCGTTCTACAACACGACGCTCTCCTTCATCGGGGACGAGCGCCCACTGATCGCCGAGGTCAACGCGGAGTTGCCCAGCTGGCTCCGGCGCGCGGACATGGCGACGCCGACCGCTCCCGGGTCCGACGACCACCTGGGGCTCCGGTTGCCGCACCGGGAGGAACTCCGCGTTCTCGCCGGGAAGCTGTGGCCGGAGAGCAACGGCGCCTCCGTCCGCCTCGGCGGGTACACCGGCGGGATCGGCGCACTCGCGACCGATCACATGTACGCCACTCCGGAGACCGAGATGGCCGAGAAGAACCTGGAGGCCCGGAAACGCGCTGGTGAACTCGTCATCCGGCCGGGCGAGCGGGATGCGTACCTGGAGAGGGAGACCCTCCGGGTGATGCGTGAATGGCTACCGCTGGCCCAGTTCGTGCCGGACGAGGTCCACCGCGGGCGTTTCCTCATCCGCCGTGACCATCTCGCCGCCGGACGGTTCGACGAGGCGCTGTCCTTCACCGCGTTCACCGAGTGACCCGGGCGACCGGTCAGGTGTGGGCGGGTGAGCGGCGCAGGACGTCGGCGGCCATGTGGCGGCCGAGGTCGGCGAGCACGCCCACCGCGTACGTCAGGTAGGCGAACTGGCCCATCTGGGCGACGTTCGTCAGCGCCAGCTGCTGGGAGGAGAGCCGGCGCGGCAGGACCGGCGTACCCGCGCCCAGCATCACCGGCGCGACCGCGAGGATGACCTCGTCGAGCAGGCCCGCGTCCGCGAACTCGGCCGCCAGGTCGCCGCCGCCGGCCAGCCACACGTTGCGGCCCTGCGCGGCGACTGTCATCGCCTCGTGGACCCGGCGTACGTCGCCGCTGACCATGAAGATGTTGGCGTCCGGGACCAGCGGCAGCTCCCGGTGGGTGAACACCCAGCAGGGGATGTCGCCGTACATGTCGTGCCAGTTCTGCGGCTCGTCGACCACGTTGTCGTTCTTGAGGACCCACTCGTACGTGGTGGCACCCATCGCGAACGCGCCGATGTTGGCGAAGAACGCGCCGAAGGGGTTGTCGGTGCCCTCGTCGACCTCGAACAGCCACTCGAGGGAGTCGTCCAGGTCGGCGGTGAAGCCGTCGATGCTGGTCGCCGTGTAGTACTGAGTCTTCGCCACGACAAACACCATGCCACGACGCAGCCGACAAAAAGGTCGGATCGGTCAGGCTGGTAGTGCCTGCTGTACCCGCGCCGGGCACTTGGCTGGATCGTGGTCATACCCCGCTTCTCGAAGGATGGACGGTGTTCAGCCATCCGGCTCATCGAGGAGCGAACATGTCGCACACAGCCGTACCCACCCGCCGCCGTACGTTCACGATCGCGGGGGGTGCCCTGGCCGCCCTGACCGCCGGCGCCGCCCTCGCCGCGCCATCGGCGTTCGCCGGTCCCGCCGAGGCTCCGCACCGGGTCCGCGACGACGCGGTGCAGCAGCGGATCGACCGGCTGGTCAGCGAGGACGGTTTCCCCGGCGTGCTCGCTTCGGTACGCGGCACCGACGGTCACGTCCGCGACTACACCGCCGGCGTCGGCGACCTCACGAACCACCGCCCGGTTCCGCGCGACGCCCACGTCCGCATCGGCAGCAACACGAAGACGTTCACCGCCGTGGTCGCGATGCAGCTCGTCGGCGAGGGCCGCATCGACCTGAACGCCACCGTGGAGCACTACCTGCCCGGCGTGGTGCACGGCAAGGGGAACGACGGCAGCAGGATCACCGTGCATCAGCTGCTGCAGCAGACGAGCGGCCTGCCCGACTACGACGACGTGATCTTCACCAAGCCGGAGGACCTGGTCGGCAAGAGCCACTCCTACTTCGAGCCGCGCCGGCTGGTGGACGCCGCCCTCACCCAGCCGCCCCACTTCGCGCCCGGCACGAAGTGGGAGTACAGCAACACGAACTACATCCTCGCCGGGCTGATCGTCGAGCGGGTCACCGAGCGCCCGATCGGAGAGGAGATCACCCGCCGGATCATCGAGCCGCTGGGGCTGCGGGACACGTACTGGCCGGGCGTGGGGGAGCAGAGCCTGCGCGGCCGGCACCCGCAGGGCTACGTCGCCACCGCGCCGGGCGCGCCGTGGGTCGACGTCACCCGGATGGACCCGTCGCTGGGCTGGTCGGCCGGCCAGCTGGTGTCCAGCCCCGGTGACCTGCGCGCGTTCTTCGAGGCGCTGATCGGCGGCAAGCTGCTCAAGCCCGCGCAGCAGGCCGCCATGACGAAGACCGTCCCGGCGCCCGGCTTCGAGCCGACCGGCGACTGGCAGTACGGCCTCGGCGTCGCCCGGCACCCCCTGCCCTGCGGCGGGTACGCCTGGGGCCACGGCGGCGACATCCAGGGCTTCGAGACGCGCAACCTGGTCACGACCGACGGTCGCAGCGCCGTGGTCGCGGTGACCGGGCTGCCCACCGGCGAGAAGATGCTCACCCACGTCACGGACACCGTGGACGCCGCCCTCTGCGCCAAGCCGTAAAGGTCAGGCGTCGTTACGCAGGACGAGAATCGCGATGTCGTCGCGCGGCTCCTCGACGGAGAAGTTGATCGTCGTCGACCGGAGCCGCGCGGCCATCACGTCGGCCGGATAACCGGCCAGCGGGGTCGCCGCCTGCCGCAGCCGGTCCGTGCCGAACAGCTCGCGGCCGCGGCGGCGTTCGGTCACGCCGTCGGTGTAGAAGATCAGCGAGTCGCCGGGGCCGAGGGTGACGGCGACATCCGGCGACGAGATGCTCTCCAGCAGGCCCAGGGCCGTGCCCCCCTCGCCGACGAACGCGGTTCGGCCGTCGGCATGCACGAGCACCGCGCGGTCGTGGCCGGCCAGATGCAGGCAGACGCGCAGGTCGGTGCCGTCGCGGGTGACCGAGGCCATCGCCAGCGTGCAGTAGCGTCCGCCGCCGCGCTGGACCAGCGTGCGGTTGACCCGGCAGAGGATCTCGGTCATCGGCTTGCCGTCGTCGACCAGGATGCGGATCACGTCGCGGACCAGCCCCGTCACGGTGGCGGCCTGGACGCCCTTGCCGGAGACGTCGCCGACCACCACGACCCAGCCGTCCCCGGTCGGGACCACGTCGTAGAAGTCGCCGCCCACCTCGGAGCCGGTGGGTACGTACTCCGCGGCGAAGCCCACGCCGTCGACGTGCGGCAGGGCCGGCGGCAGCAGCGAGGCCTGCAGGGTCCGGGCGACCTTGTGCCGCTCGTCGTGGATGCGGGCGTTGTCGATCGCCAGTGCGGCGCGGCGGGCCACGTCCTCCAGGACCGCGACCTCGTCCACGTCGTGCCGGTGCCGCACGTGGCGGCCCACGGCCAGGGTGCCGAGCCGCTGGCCCCGGGCGACCAGGGGCACCGCGAAGCCCTCGGACGGCGTACCGAACATGACCTGCTGGCCGAGCCGGGACGCCTCCTCCAGCCGGGCCAGGATCGAATCGGGGCCGGTCTCCGACAGCGTGCCGTAGAGCTGGGACACCGCCGACTCGTCGGCGTGGGTGGCCGCCGCCAGCTGCAGCCGGCCCCACGAGTCGGTGGTGTGCACCGCGCACCACTGGCCCAGCCGCGGCACCACCAGCTGCGGGATCAGCGCCATGGTCAGGTTCACGTCGAGGGACTGGGCGAGCAGCTCGCTGGCCTCGGCGAGGAACGTCAGCCACGTCTGCCGCCGCAGGTCGGTACGCCGCAGCCGGTCGTTCTCCAGGTGCAGCGACAGCCGTTCGGCGACCAGCGTGGCCAGGGGGAGCGCGTAGCCCTCCGGGGAGGCGTCCAGCTCCAGCTCACCCGCGTACGGCCGCTGCACGGACAGCGGCACCCGGATCGTGGCCGCGTTGTCGCGCGGGGGCCGGCCGTGCCGGGCGAGCAGCTGGCGCCCGCCGCCGTCGCCACGGTCCAGCCGCAGGACCCCGCCCGTGGCTCCGGTCAGCCGCGCCAGGCGGGCGATCAGGTCGGCGGCGAATTCGGCCAGCGTCTCCTCGGTGGGCCGCTCGGCGTCGCTCTGCAGCAGCGCGGTCAGCTCGCCGACGGTCGGGGCGGCGTCACCCTCCAGCACGGGCAGCACGGCGGGGGAGGCGGTGGCCGGCCGGCTCTCGAGCCGGAACCAGACGCCCTTGCCGGTGCCCTCGTGCACCGTGCCCCAGCGGCTCGCGAAGTGGTCGACCAGCAGCAGCCCGCGACCACGCTCCGCTACCTCGCCGATCTCCGTCTTGTCGTTGCGGGGGCCGACCGCGAGCTCCTCGACCGGGCCCGGTGCGAAGTCGGTGACCGTGACGGTCAGCCCGCCCGGGTCGGCGGCGACCTCCATGTCGAGCTCGGTGCCGGCGTGCACCACGGCGTTCGTGGACAGCTCGGTGGTCAGCAGCAACGCCTCGTTGATCAGCTCGTCCAGGCCGGTCTCCTCCAGCACCGAGCGGACGAGCGCGCGGGCGGCGGCGGGCGTACGCCGGTCGTTGGGCAGCCGGACACGGCGCACCAGAGCGCCCGTCGTGCGTCCCGTCTCCACCGACACGAGTGCATCCTCTCCTGCCGACCGGTGGTTGCACAAAGCCACATCTCGCAATGACCCGGCCGGGCGAGGGATGATGGGACGCCCTGCCCTGGACAGCGAGTGAGGACAGCATGACGACGGCGAAAGAGGCCGGCCCCGGCGTGGCCGAGGAGACCGTGCTGCTCGGCGAGCTGGCGGAGGCGCTGCGCCGGGTGCGAAACGGTGACCTGAAGGTCCGCCTGGCGCGCCGGAGCGGCTCGTTCGGCGAGCTCGTGGACGCGTTCAACGAGGTGGTGACGCTGCAGGAGCGGCAGAACCTGGACGTACGGCGGATCAGCCGTACGGTCGGCCGTGAGGGCCGGCTCACCGAGCGCCTCGACGACGAGGGACTGGACGGGGCGTGGTCCGACAGCGTGCGCTCGGTCAACTCCCTGATCGACGACCTCGCGCGGCCGACCACCGAGATCTCCCGGGTCATCGTCGCGGTGGCCGAGGGCGACCTCTCCCAGCACATGGCGCTGGAGATGGACGGGCGCCCGCTGCGCGGTGAGTTCCTGCGCATCGGCCGCACGGTCAACACGATGGTGGACCAGCTGTCGTCGTTCGCCAGCGAGGTCACCCGGGTGGCCCGCGAGGTGGGCACCGAGGGCGCGCTGGGCGGTCAGGCCGACGTGCGGGGCGTCGCCGGTACGTGGAAGGACCTCACCGACTCGGTCAACACGATGGCCTCGAACCTGACCCACCAGGTGCGGTCGATCTCGCAGGTGGCCACCGCGATGGCGCGCGGCGACCTGTCGCAGAAGATCACCGTCGGGGCCCGCGGCGAGGTGGCCGAGCTGGCGGACACGATGAACGGCGTGACCGACACCCTGCGTCTCTTCGCCGAGCAGGTCACGCGGGTGGCGCGCGAGGTCGGCACGGAGGGCAAGCTGGGCGGCCAGGCCGACGTGCCCAACGTGGCGGGCACGTGGAAGGACCTCACCGACTCGGTGAACTCGATGGCCTCGAACCTGACGAGCCAGGTGCGCAACATCGCCCAGGTCTCGACCGCGGTGGCCAAGGGTGACCTGTCGCAGAAGATCACGGTGGCTGCCCAGGGCGAGATCCTGGAGCTCAAGGACACCGTGAACACGATGGTGGACCAGCTGTCGTCGTTCGCCGACGAGGTGACGCGGGTGGCCCGCGAGGTGGGCACCGAGGGCCGGCTGGGCGGTCAGGCGCAGGTCCGTGGCGTCTCCGGCACGTGGCGCGACCTGACCGAGAACGTCAACCAGCTCGCCGCGAACCTCACCGACCAGGTCCGCAACATCTCCCAGGTCTCCACCGCGGTGGCCAAGGGTGACCTGTCGCAGAAGATCACGGTCGACGCCCGCGGCGAGATCGCGCAGCTCAAGAACACGATGAACACGATGGTGGACCAGCTGTCGTCGTTCGCCGACGAGGTGACGCGGGTGGCCCGCGAGGTGGGTTCGGAGGGCAAGCTGGGCGGCCAGGCCCAGGTCAAGGGCGTCTCGGGTACGTGGCGGGACCTGACCGACAACGTGAACTACATGGCGTCCAACCTGACGAGCCAGGTGCGCAACATCGCCTCGGTGACGACCGCGGTGGCGAAGGGTGACCTGTCGCAGAAGATCACGGTCGACGCCCGTGGCGAGATCCTCGAGCTGAAGTCGACCGTCAACACGATGGTGGACCAGCTGTCGTCGTTCGCCGACGAGGTCACGCGTGTGGCGCGCGAGGTGGGCACCGAGGGCAAGCTCGGCGGCCAGGCCCAGGTACGCGGCGTCGCCGGCACGTGGCGCGACCTCACCGACAACGTCAACTCGATGGCCTCCAACCTGACCGCGCAGGTCCGCAACATCGCGCAGGTCTCGACCGCGGTCGCACGCGGCGACCTGTCGCAGAAGATCACGGTCGACGCGCAGGGCGAGATCCTGGAGCTGAAGTCGACCGTGAACACGATGGTGGACCAGCTGTCGTCGTTCGCCGACGAGGTGACGCGGGTGGCCCGCGAGGTGGGCTCGGAGGGCAAGCTCGGCGGTCAGGCGCAGGTGCCCGGCGTGGCCGGCACGTGGCGCGACCTCACCGACAACGTCAACTACATGGCGTCCAACCTGACCGCCCAGGTGCGCAACATCGCCTCGGTCACCACCGCGGTGGCCAAGGGCGACCTGTCGCAGAAGATCACGGTCGACGCCCGCGGCGAGATCCTCGAGCTCAAGGACACCGTCAACACGATGGTCGACCAGCTGTCCTCGTTCGCCAACGAGGTCACCCGGGTCGGCCGCGAGGTCGGCATCGAGGGCAAGCTCGGCGGTCAGGCCCAGGTCAAGGGCGTGTCGGGTACGTGGCGTGACCTTACCGACAACGTCAACCAGCTCGCCTCCACGCTGACCACCCAGCTGCGCGCGATCGCCGAGGTGTCCACCGCGGTGACCCGCGGGGACCTGACGCAGAGCATCGCCGTCGAGGCGCAGGGCGAGGTCGCCGAGCTCAAGGACAACATCAACCAGATGATCGTGACCCTGCGCGAGACCACCAAGGCGAACGCCGAGCAGGGCTGGCTGGACTCCAACCTCGCCCGCATCGGCGGCCTGCTGCAGGGCCAGCGCGACCTCGGCGAGGTCTGCCGCATGATCATGACCGAGGTGACGCCGCTGGTGGAGGCCCAGCTCGGCGCCTTCTTCCTGATGGACAACGAGGAAGCGGTCATGCGCCTGCGGCTGGCCGCCTCCTACGGGTACGTCGCCCGTACCAACGAGGTCACGTTCGGGCCCGGTGAGGGGCTGGTCGGGCAGGCGGCGGTCTCGCGGCGCACGATCCGGGTGCGCGCCACCCACGACGGCGTCCTGACCATGCGGTCCGGCCTGATGGCGATGCCGCCCAACGACCTCGTCGTGCTGCCGGTGCTGTTCGAGGGCGAGATGCTCGGCGTGATCGAGTTCGCGTCGGTCGCCGCGTTCTCCGGGCTGCACCTGACGTTCCTCGAGCGGCTGGTGGCCACCATCGGCATCGCGCTCAACACCATTCAGGCCAACCGGCGTACGGAGGAACTGCTCGCCCAGTCGCAGCGGCTGGCCCGGGAGATGCAGGACCAGTCGGCGGAGCTGCAGCGTACGAACGCCGAGCTGGAGGACAAGGCACAGCTGCTCAGCGAGCAGAAGGGCAACATCGAGGTCAAGAACCGCGAGATCGAGCTGGCGCGCCTCGGCCTGGAGGAGAAGGCGCAGCAGCTGTCGCGGGCGTCGGCGTACAAGACGGAGTTCCTGGCCAACATGAGCCACGAGTTGCGGACCCCGCTCAACTCGCTGTTGCTGCTGGCGCGCCTGCTCGCGGAGAACCCGGAGAAGAACCTCAGCGAGAAGCAGATCGAGTTCGCCCGTACGATCCACAGCGCCGGCTCGGACCTGCTCTCGCTGATCGACGACATCCTCGACCTCAGCAAGATCGAGGCGGGGCGCATGGACGTCGAGCCCGACCAGGTCGACTTCGAGGAGATCCGGTCGTACGTCGAGCAGGCGTTCACCCCGCAGGCCGAGGACAAGGGCCTCGACTTCCGGGTCGACGTGTCGCCCGACCTGCCGGACTCGATCGTCACGGACACCCAGCGCCTGCAGCAGATCCTGCGCAACCTGCTGTCGAACGCGGTCAAGTTCACCGACCGCGGCTCGGTCACGCTGAGCATCTTCCCCGTGGCCCCGGGCACCGACTTCGACCTGCCGTCGCTGACGTCGGCGGAGCTGGTGGTGGCGTTCGCGGTCAGCGACACCGGCATCGGCATCTCCGACGAGAAGCTGAACCTCATCTTCGAGGCGTTCCAGCAGGCCGACGGCACGACCAGCCGCAAGTACGGTGGCACCGGCCTGGGCCTGTCGATCAGCCGGGAGTTCGCCGCGCTGCTCGGCGGCACGATCGTGGTGTCGTCCGCGCCGGGCGACGGCTCCACCTTCACCCTGTACGTGCCCGACGTGCTCGTCCGCGACACCATCCCGATGCCCGCGCTGCCGCAGGTCGCGGCGGAGAAGAGCGGGCCGCCCCGGGCCTCGTCGATGTCGTCGCTGGACATGCCGTTGCTCGCCCAGCCCGCCGAGTCGGAGCCGCACGCGGTCACCCCCGCCAGCCGGCAACTCGACGGCGCCACCGTGCTGATCATCGACGACGACGTCCGCAACGTCTTCGCGCTGACCAGCGCCCTCGAGATGCACGGGCTGAACGTGCTCTACTCCGACAACGGCGTGGACGGCGTACGGCTGCTCGCCGAGCACCCCGAGGTCGACATCGTGCTGATGGACGCGATGATGCCGGACCAGGACGGGTACGAGACGACCCGGGGGATCCGCCGCAATCAGCGCTTCCGCGACCTACCGGTAGTGTTCCTGACGGCGAAGGCGATGCCCGGTGACCGCGAGTCGGCGCTGGCCGCGGGGGCCAGTGACTACATCACCAAGCCCGTCGACCTGGACCAGCTCATCGAGCTGATGGCTCGCTGGGTGAACGCGTCCGAGACTTCGGGGACGGAGAGTGAGCGTGGCTGAGCGCGCCAAGGCTCTGCTGGTCGACGACCGGCGCGACAACCTGGTCGCGCTGGAGGCGATCCTGCAGGGGCTGCCCGTGCAGGCGGTGGCGGTGGAGAGCGGCGAGGCGGCGCTGAAGCAGCTGCTCGTCGACGACTTCGCCGTGATCCTGCTGGACGCGCAGATGCCGAACATGGACGGCTTCGAGACGGCGAGCCACATCAAGCGCCGCGAGCGGACCCGGCACGTGCCGATCCTCTTCCTCACCGCCGCCGACCGCGACGCCCAGCTCGCCCTGCGCGGGTACGCGGTCGGCGCCGTGGACTACCTCACGAAGCCGTTCGACCCGTGGGTGCTGCGCGCCAAGGTGTCCATCTTCGTCGAGCTGTGGACCAAGACGCAGCAGCTCAAAGCCCAGGCGGAGGCGGCCCGGGAGCGGGACGCGCAGTGGCAGCGGCTCACCGATCTGGTGGACGAGGCGGCCCGCTCGCTGCGCGCCGGCGGTGAGGGAGCGGCCGCCGAGGCGCTGGAAATGCTCGAGAAGGCCCGCTGGGGCACCTGAGTTCAGCGGAACACCCGGTCCCGCACGCTCGGCAGCGCGTTGAGCATGCGCAGGGCCGCCTTGCTCATCGCGAAAGCCGGTCGGTTCGCGATCAGTCCCTGCCGCTGTGCCTGCACGGAGGCGCGCACGGCGGCGAAGCCGTACGCCCGCATCTCCCGCTCGTAAGCGGCGATCGCCGCGACGGGGTCGCCGCCGCCGGTGAGGGTACGGCGTAGCAGGTCGGCGTCGCGCAACGCGGTGTTCGCCCCGATCCCCCGGGACGGCGGCATGCTGTGGATCGCGTCGCCCAGGACGGTCACCCGGCCGGCGGGCCAGGGCGGCACCGGGACCGACGTCTTGATGGTGAAGCCGGAGACCTCCTTCGCCGCGTCGACGAGGTGTCGCAGCCGGGGATGCCAACGGGCGGTGAGCTCCCGCGCGAGACAGTGCAGCCCGTCCGGGGACAGCCCGCCGATGCCGCCGGCCGGCAGGGTCTCGCGCCGGGCGCTGAGGCCCCACACCAGGTAGTCCTCGTGGGTGGCGACGAAAAGGTTGCGTCCGCCCGGCGCCAGCACCAGCCCGGGCCCGTCGGCGAACGCGGACGGCACCAGATCCGCCAGCGGGCCGTCCGGCACCACCCGGCCGCTGATGCCGTCGACGCCGGTGTCGACGCGCTCGGCGTGCGGCAGCAGCTGCGCGCGGGTGGGGGAGTGGGTGCCCTCGGCGCCGATGAGGACCGTGCCGGTGGCGGCCGAGCCGTCGGCGAAGCGGGCGTTCACCTCGTGAGGCTCCTCGAAGCCCACGATCTCCCGGCCGAACCGCACCCGTTCGTCGAGCCCGGACAGCAGGATCCGCCGCAGCCGGTACCGGTTGATCGAGCGGTGCCCGGAGTCGGCGCCGGGCGGCGCGATCTCGGCGGTCAGCAGCTCGCGGAGGCGCTCGTCGACGAACGCGAACGTGCGCGGGGGCCGCCCGCAGGCTGCCTCGTAGTCGGCGACCTGTCGGGACGGCAGGCAGGACCGCAGGGCACGGTCGCCGTCCGGGTCGATGTGGATGCGGTAGCCGGCGGCGAACGCGTCCGGGCTCGCCGCGCGTTCGAAGACCTCGACATCGACGCCGGCCCGGTGCAGGCCGTGCGCGAGGCAGAGCCCGCCGAGGCCCGCGCCGGCGATGAGAACCCGCATGATGGAACCTCCCCGTAAGATTTAGCTAATATTTTTAGCTAAATAGTTTAGGAGAGTCAAGGGCGTGAGCGCGCAGGACGACCTCGGTCGGCAGATGGGTGGCCGCTTCAGCACCGCGGTCGTGCAATTCCACGCGGCGGTGGCGGAGCGGGTCGGCCTCAACGTCTCCGACTACAAGTGCGCGGAGATCATCCGTCGGCTCGGCCCGACCAATCCCGCGCGGCTGGCCGCGGCCACCGGCATGTCCACGGCGGCCACCGCCCAGGTGCTCAACCGGCTCGAGAAGGCGGGCCTCGTCGAGCGCCGGCCCGACCCCGGCGACGGTCGCCGTACGCTCGTCCACCCGGTCGAGCAGGGACCAGCGCAGGAGGAGCTGGGCCGGATCTTCGCCGGCTTCGGCGCCCGGATGGGCGCGGTCATGGAAAGGTACGACGACGAGCAGATGAGCATCCTGCTGGACTTCGTCACCTGCACGACCGAGGTGCTCGAAGCCGAGGCGGCGGCCTTGCGGCGCCGGTGACCGTGCCCGTCAGGCGGTGGAGGAGATCATCAGGGCCGATCGCAGCCCGGTGATGTCCAGCACCCGCATCAGGAAGTCGCCGACGTTGGCGAGGGCCAGGACGGTGCGGGCGTGCTGGGCCTTGCGGCTGAGCACCACCAGCGTGCCGAGGCCCTGCGAGTCGCAGAACGTCACGCCGGCCATGTCGAGCACGATGCGGGCCGGCGGCTCCGGGTCCTGCAGCACTTCGTTCACCATCGCGGACAGCTTCGCCACCGTGAGCACGTCGATCTCACCGGCGAGGTGGAAGACGACCTCGTCGGTGGCGCGCTCAATCGCGATGGACAGCTCCGGTCGCTCCACCCGGCCACCCTATCGCGGGCTGCCGAATGTTGCCTGTTGAGCACGGTTTGGCCCGCGGCCGCGAGGTGACCTGAACAACCCGGTGCGGGGCTGGGCGGACGATCCCCGCGCGACGCTGACAGAATGGGATTCGCCGTGACCACCTCATACCGCGCCGGCACTCCGTACCCGGAGGACGCACCGGCTTCCCAGGCCCTTTTCGACCGCGCCCAGGCCATCGTGCCGGGCGGGGTCAATTCACCCGTGCGTGCGTTCCGGGCCGTCGGCGGCGTGCCGCGGTTCATGGCCCGGGGCGCCGGTCCGTGGATGGTCGACGCCGACGGGCGCCGCTACGTGGACCTGGTCTGCTCGTGGGGTCCGCTGATCCACGGGCAGGCGCATCCGGCGATCATCGCCGCGGTGCAGTCGGCCGCCGCCCACGGCACCAGCTTCGGCACGCCCACCGAGGGCGAGGTCGAGCTGGCCGAGGAGATCGTCCGGCGCACCCCCGTGCAGCAGGTACGCCTGGTCAACTCGGGCACCGAGGCGACGATGACGGCGATCCGGCTGGCCCGCGGCTACACCGGCCGTTCCAAGATCGTGAAGTTCGCCGGCTGCTACCACGGCCACGTCGACGCGCTGCTCGCCGCGGCCGGTTCCGGCGTCGCCACGCTGGGGCTGCCCGATTCGCCCGGCGTCACGGGCGCGGCCGCGAGCGAGACCATCGTGCTGCCGTACAACGACGCGGCCGCGGTCGAGGCGGTCTTCGCCGAGCAGGACGACATCGCCGCGGTCATCACCGAGGCCGCCGCCGGCAACATGGGCGTGGTCGCGCCGCGGGACGGCTTCAACCAGCGGCTGGCCGAGATCGCCCACGCGAACGGCGCGCTGCTGATCGTCGACGAGGTGATGACCGGCTTCCGGGTCTCCGCGGGCGGCTGGGCCGGGCTCGAGCCGGTCGATGCCGACCTGTTCACGTACGGCAAGGTCATGGGTGGCGGCCTGCCCGCCGCGGCGTTCGGCGGCCGCACCGAGATCATGTCGCGCCTCGCGCCGGCCGGCCCGGTCTACCAGGCCGGCACGCTGTCGGGCAATCCGCTCGCCTGCGCGGCCGGCCTGGCCAGCCTGCGCCTGGCGGACGAGGCGGCCTACAAGCGCCTCGACGAGGTGTCGGCCACCGTGGGCGCGCTCGCCTCGGACGCGCTGAACACCGCGGGCGTCGCGCACCGGCTCTCGTACGCGGGCAACATGTTCTCGATCTTCTTCACCGACGCGGACGTCCGCGACTACGACACGGCGAAGACGCAGGACGGCGCGGCGTTCAAGGCGTTCTTCCACGCGATGCTCGCGCGCGGGGTCTACCTGCCGCCCAGCGCGTTCGAGTCGTGGTTCGTGTCGACCGCCCTGGACGACGACGCCCTGGAGACCATCGGTGCGGCGCTGCCGGCTGCGGCCCGCGCCGCCGCGGCAGCGGGGAGCACCTCATGAGCGAACCGACCCGGACCACCGTGCACGTGCTGCGGCACGGCGAGGTGCACAACCCCGGCAAGATCCTGTACGGCCGCCTGCCCGACTTCCACCTCTCCGAGCTGGGCCGGCAGATGGCGAAGGCGGCGGCGGAGCACCTCGCGGACCGCGACGTGACGTACGTGGTGGCCAGCCCGCTGGAGCGCGCGCAGGAGACCGCCGAGCCGTTCGCCGAGCAGTTCGAGCTCGAGACCGCGACGGACACCCGGCTGATCGAGAGCGCCAACTTCTTCGAGGGCAAGAAGGTGTCGGTGGGCGACGGCGCCTTCAGCAACCCGCGCAACTGGTGGGTGCTGCGTGACCCGATCACGCCGAGCTGGGGCGAGGCGTACCTGGTGATCGCCCAGCGGATGTTCGCCGCGGTCCAGGCCGCCCGGGTCGCCGCGGAGGGTCACGAGGCGGTCTGCGTCTCGCACCAGCTTCCGATCTGGACACTGCGCCGGTACGTCGAGAAGAAGCGCCTCTGGCACGACCCTCGCAAGCGGCAGTGCGGGCTGGCGAGCCTCACCTCGTTCCGCTTCGAGGGTTCGAAGGTGGTCGGCATCGACTACGCCGAGCCCGCCGCCGCGCTGGTCGCGATGTCGCCCGGCGCCAGGACCGCCAAGGGGGCTTGACGTGCGCCGGCTCGCCGCTGTCGTTCTCACCGCCGCTGTCGCGGCCGGTGCCCTGACCGGGTGCGGCAGCGAGAGCTGGGAGAAGAAGTGCACGACGAACGCGGACAACGTCATCGAGTGCACGCCTGACCAGCGCCCGCAGGCCCGCGAGGTGACCGGCGAGCTGCTCGACGGCGGCACGTACGACGTCGCGCAGGACCGCGGCAAGGTCGTGGTGGTCAACTTCTGGGGCTCGTGGTGCAACCCGTGCCGGGCCGAGGCGGACGACCTCGAGGGCACGTACCAGGCGACCAAGACGAAGAACGTGGCGTTCATCGGGGTCAACTCGCGCGACGACCGGGACGCCGCGAAGGCCTTCGAGCGCGGGCGGGTCACGTACCCGAGCATCTTCGACCCGAACGGCAGCGTGGCGCTGAAGTTCGACGTCACGCAGGTCAGCACCCCGGCGACGCTGATCCTGGACCGCCAGGGCCGGATCGCCGCCGCCATCCGCGGCGCCACGACGATCGGCGTGCTCAAGCCCGTCGTGGAGCGCATCGCAGCGGAATCGACGGGCTGATGGGCGAATCGTTCGCGAACACGGCCAGCACCGGCCCGCTGATCCTCGCGATCGCGGCCGCGGCGGTGGCCGGCCTGGTCAGCTTCCTCTCGCCGTGCGTGCTGCCGCTGATCCCCGGATACCTCTCCTATGTGACCGGGCTGGCCGGGTCTGACCTGGACGCCACCACGACTCCGGAACGGGCCCGCACCAAGGGCCGCATCCTGGCCGGGACCAGCCTCTTCGTGCTCGGCTTCGCGGTGGTGTTCACGCTGATGGCGACGCTGGTCGCCAACATCGGGATCACTCTGCAGACCCACCGGCAGGCCCTGAACATCGTGCTCGGCGTGCTGGTCATCGTGCTCGGGATCGCCTTCCTCGGCCTGATCCCCGGCCTGCAGCGGGAGATCCGCATCCACAAGCTGCCCAATGCCGGCCTGATCGGCGCTCCCGTGTTCGGCGCGCTCTTCGCGCTGTCCTGGATCCCGTGCGTCGGCCCCACCCTCGGCGCGGTGCTCGGGCTCGCCACGACCGCCGGGGAGACCGACCGGGCGGTGACGCTGGCGCTGGCGTACAGCCTGGGGCTGGGGGTGCCCTTCGTGCTGTTCGGGCTCTTCTTCCGGCGCCTGCTCGGCGTCTTCAAGGCCGTACGCCGCAACAGCCGCTGGGTCACCCGCATCGGCGGCGCGCTGCTCATCGTCGTCGGCGTCACGCTCGTCACCGGCGGCTGGGACAGCTTCCTCATCTGGCTGCAGACGACGTTCACCTTCGACGGGACGCTGCTGTGACCGTCGTGGAGGAACGTCCCGCACCCCCGGCCTCGCCGCCGCCGCGCCGGTCCAACCGCGCGTGGGCGCTGCTGCGCAACTCGTGGCGGCAGCTGACGAGCATGCGTACGGCGCTCGTGCTGCTGTTCCTGCTCGCCGTCGCCGCGATCCCCGGGTCGGTGCTGCCGCAGCGCGCCCTCAACGCCGAGAAGGTCAGCGGCTACTTCCAGGCCCATCCGAAGCTCGCCCCGGTCCTCGACCGCCTCGGCGGCTTCGAGGTGTACGCGTCCCCCTGGTTCGCCGCCATCTACCTGCTGCTGTTCACGTCGCTGATCGGCTGCGTGGTGCCGCGGCTCGTGGACCACGTCCGCGCGCTGCGCACCGTACCCCCGGATGCTCCGCGCCGGCTGGAACGCCTGCCGCAGCATGCCGCCGGTGCGGAACGGTCCGATGATCCGGCCGCCGCTGCGGCCGCTGCGGCCGCGGCGCTGCGCAAGCGCCGTTTTCGCACGATCGTGCGCGAGGGCGACGGCGGCGCGTGGACGGTGTCGGCGGAGAAGGGCTACCTCAAGGAGAGCGGCAACCTGCTCTTCCACCTCGCGCTGCTCGCGGTGCTGGTCGGCGTGGGCTTCGGGCACTGGTACGGCTGGCACGGCAACCGCCTCCTCGTGCAGGGCGCGGACCAGGGCTTCTGCAACTCCGTCACGCAGTACGACGAGTCCTCGCTCGGCCCCCGGATCGACGCCTCCGACCTGCCGTTCTTCTGCCTGCGGCTGACCGACTTCCAGGCGGCGTTCCAGCCCACCGGGCAGCCGAAGAACTTCGAGGCCACGGTGGACGTGCAGTCGGAGCAGGACGGGCCGTGGCGGCAGGAACGGTTCACGGTCAACGACCCGCTGCGGCTGCCGCAGGCCAACGTGCACCTGATCGGCCACGGCTACGCGGTGATCCTGCGCTACACCGACAGGTACGGCGCCCAGCAGACGAAGATCCTGCCGTTCCTGCCCCGCGACGGGATGTTCACCAGCGAGGGCGTCGCGCAGTTCCCGGACGTCAACATCGACCCGAAGACCAACAAGCGCGACGAGAACCTGCAGGTCGGCTTCGAGGGCGTGTACCTGCCCACGGTCGACCCCAAGGGCGGCCCGACCTCGGTGTTCCCCGCCGAGAACGATCCGACGCTGTTCCTGACGGCGTACCGGGGCAACCTGGGCGTCGACGCGGGCCTGCCCGGCTCGGTGTACGCGCTGGACCGCGGCCAGATCGCGACCGGCAGGCTCAAGCAGGTCAGCGGCGCCCGCCCGCAGCGGCTCACCCCGGGCCAGACGTGGAAGCTCGACGACGGTACGAAGCTCGAGTTCCTGGGTACCCGGCCGTTCGCCACGCTGTCGGTGCGCTACGACCCCACCCAGCCGCTCGTGCTCGGCGGCGCGGTGCTGGGGCTGCTCGGTCTGATGCTGTCGCTGGGCGGGCACCGGCGGCGGCTGTGGTTCCGGATCACGCCCCGCGAGGGGTCCGGTAGCGTGGTGGAGGCCGGTGGGCTGCCCCGCACCGACTACCCGGGCTTCGACGAGGAGTTCCAGCAGGTCGTGGGCGCCGCACGCGGCGATGAGGGAGGGACGCCCTGATGGCGGAGTTGTCCAACCAGTTGATGGCTGTCACGGTGCTGGCGTACCTGGCCGCGATGGTCTGCTACGCGGCCGAGTACGCGTTCGGCGACCGCAGCCACATCGGCCGCGCCGCCACCCGGCCCGCCCGCCAGCTCGTCGGCGCCGGCGCGCCGGTGCCGCCCGCCGACGCCGCGGCCGAGCCGGCCGCGCCCGCGGAGGCTCCCCGCCGGGACCGCGGCGAGCTGCTCGGACGCATCGGCGTCGGGCTGAACTGGCTCGCCTTCGCCCTGCACCTCGGCACGGTCGTGACCCGCGGCCTCGCGGCGCACCGCATGCCGTGGGGCAACATGTACGAGTTCGTCCTCGCCGTGACGCTGGTCGGCTCCGCGGTCTGGCTGGGTGTGCTCACCCGCCGCCCCGCGGTCCGCCACCTCGGCCTGTTCGCCGCGCTGGCGCTCGTGGTGCTGCTCGGCGCTGCCGGCCTGATCGCGTACACCCCGGTCGGTCCGCTGGTCCCGGCGCTCAACTCGTACTGGTACATGATCCACGTCACCACGATCATCATCGCCAGCGGCATCCTGCTGATCGGCGCGGTCCCGGCCGCCATGTTCCTCGTCCGCACCGGCCACGACGAGGGCAAGCGCTCGTTCCCGTACACGCTCGGCGCCAAGGTCCCGGCGGCGGTCACGCTGGAACGCCTCACGTTCCGCCTGCACGCCTTCGCCTTCCCGCTCTTCACGTTCGGCGCGCTGATCGCCGGGCCGCTGTGGGCGGAAGCCTCCTGGGGCCGCTACTGGGGCTGGGACCCCAAGGAGGTGTGGGCCTTCATCTCCTGGGTCGTCTACGCCTGCTACCTGCACGCCCGCGCCACCCCGAGCGTCAAGCGCACGACGGCGACCTGGATCGCCCTGCTCGGCTTCGCGACGATGCTGATGAACCTGTTCGGCGTGAACCTCTTCTTCGAGGGGCTGCACTCGTACGCCAACGCCGGCGGCATGTAACAACCGATCTCAGGCCTCCGCCACGACACCGACCTCCCGGGTCGGTGGGGTGGCGGTGAGCGAGGTGAGCAGCGCCAGGCGTTCGGCGTCCTCGGTGCCCGGCTCGGGGTGGTAGACCACCAGCACCATCCCATCGGTGCCGTCCACGTCCAGCTTCGACATGCCCAGCGAGAGCTCCCCGACCAGCGGGTGCTTCATCCGGACCGGCTGACCGCGCATCGGGCGGACGTCGTGGCGGGCCCATTCCTGGCGGAACACGTCGCTGGCCAGGGAGAGCTCGCCCACGAGCTGCACGGCCCGCGGGTCGTCCGCGTCCGAGCCGAGCCGCCGGCGGAACGCGGCCACGCATTCCCGTACGGTGGCCGCCCAGTCCACGTGCAACGCCTGTTCGGCCGGGTCGAGGAAGAGTGACCGGAGCCGGTTCTCGCCGACCCGTACGTTGGGGGTCAGCGCGGTCGCGGCCGGGTTGGCGGCGAGCACGGTGAAGTACTTGTCCGCGACGAACGCCGGCAGGCCGATCGTGGCCAGCAGCTGGGCGGTCGGCGCCGGCACGGTCTGCCGCCGGGGCCGGCGGGCTCGGGTCCGGGGGCGGGGCGCCACCAGCTGCAGCAGGTACGCGAGGGCGGTGTCGTCCAGCCGCAGCACCCGGGCCAGCGCCTCGAGCACCTGCACCGACGGGTTGCGGTCGCGGCCCTGCTCGAGCCGCAGGTAGTACTCGGCGCTGATCCCGGCAAGCATGGCGACCTCTTCGCGGCGCAGGCCGGCCACCCGGCGCATCCCGCGGACGGGCAGGCCGACGTCCTCGGGCGTCACCAGCTTGCGGCGCGCCCGGAGATAGTCCCCGAGCCGGTTGTCGTCCTGCACCCGTCCCACGGTAGCCGCGGCCGGCGGCGGGTTCCTGTCCCTGTCACTACCAGTATCGGCGGGGATCTGGGCGGCCCGGCGGGAGCCGTGGAGGGTGGCGGCATGACTACTTCCCCTTCCCTTCCCGGCGGCGCCTGGACGATGGGAGACCTGACCGTCACCCGGTTCGGGTACGGCGCCATGCAGCTCGCCGGCCCGGGGGTCATGGGACCGCCCGCCGACCACGACGGCGCGCTCGCCGTCCTGCGCGAGGCCGTCGAGCTCGGCATCACCCACATCGACACCAGCGACGCGTACGGGCCGCACGTCACGAACCGGCTGATCCGGGAGGCGCTGCACCCGTACCCGGAGTCCCTGCACATCGTCACGAAGGTCGGCGCGGTGCGCGACGCTCAGGGCGGCTGGCCCCCGGCCCGGACGCCGGAGGACGTACGCCGGGCCGTCCGCGACAACCTCGAGGCCCTGGGCGTGGACGCGCTCGACCTCGTCAACCTGCGGCTGGGCGACGCGACGGGACCGCTGCCGGGCCCGCTCGCGGAACCGTTCGAGGCGCTGGCCGACCTGCAGCGGCAGGGACTGATCCGGCACCTCGGGGTGAGCAACGCCACGGTGGAGCAGGTCGCGGAGGCGCAGGCCATCGCGCCGATCGTCTGCGTGCAGAACCTCTACAACCTCGCGTACCGCCAGGACGACGAGCTGATCGACCGGCTCGCCGCGGAGCGCATCGCGTACGTGCCGTTCTTCCCGCTCGGCGGCTTCAGCCCGCTGCAGTCCGCCGCGCTCTCGGCCGTGGCCGCGCGGCTGGACGCCTCACCGATGTCCGTCGCGCTGGCGTGGCTGATGCAGCGGTCACCGAACATCCTGCTGATCCCGGGCACCTCGAAGGTGGCCCACCTGCGGGAGAACGTCGCGGGCGCGGGCCTCGTGCTGTCCGGCGACGACCTCGCCGAGCTGGACAGGATCGGGCGCTAGCAGTCGCCGGCGGTCCAGGTGTCGTAGTGGGTGATCCAGTCGAGGCAGAAGCCGCCCGTACGCTCCCGGGCGACGTCGCCGGTCAGCGTGTCGACGTCCTCGCGCCAGTATCGGGCCGGACCACGGTCGGCGGGACGCAGCTGCACGTTGTCCACGGTCACCGGCGGAACCTTGAGGCGGGCGGGCCGGCCGGAGTCGACGTGCACCTCCACGTACTGCTCGACGTACGCGCTGGAGCCGATCGGCAGTTTCTGGGCGGTGAGCAGGTTCCAGCGGTTGTTCCACCACAGCCACGCCTGCCACACGTTGTCGGAGTCCGTGTGGATGTCCAGCCACACCCGGTCGCCCGCCCGCAGCTGGTACTGGTCGTAGAACTGCCAGGCGTTCGTGTTGGTGTTGAACGTGTAGATGCGCTGCCGCGCCTGGCCCGCCCAGCCGGTCTCGGCCCAGCCCGCCTCCAGCCAGGCGATGCGGCCGTTGCCCATGTCCCGCTTGACCATGAAACGGCTCGCGACGAAGTCGTACGTGTTGCGCCGTACCGCGCTGTCGACGACCGAGAGCCGGCCGAAGACGCCGCTCCACTCGTTGCCCGTGCCGGCGCCCAGGTGGTGGTAGCCGCTCGGGGTGTTGCGGACCGCGTCCATCCGTACGCCGGACTCCAGCACCCGTGCCACGGCCCGGCACGCCTTCGGGGCCGAGTTCCCCGCCGGGCGGGTCGGCGCCTTGGTGGACGCCCGGCCGGGCTTGCACTCGGGGAGCCGGTGGCTGGGCTGGGAGGCCGCGGGCGCCGCGACCGCCAGCGCGCCGGCCAGACCGGCCAGCGCGCACCACCGTGCCACGAACCGGAACCTCACGCCGTCCACCCCGTCCCCCGAGCCGTACGCAAACCGAACCGCAGACTCCAACGCCGGAGGAGATCATCCGGTGACGGGTGACAGACTGGAGGCATGGCTGCGAAGGGCTTCCCGTACCACGACCTGCAGAGCTTCATCACGGCCCTGGAGAAGGCCGGCGAGCTGCGCCGGGTGCGCGTACCGGTCGATCCGACCCTGGAGATCAGCGAGATCGTGACCCGGACCGTCCGGGCCGGCGGCCCGGCCCTGCTCTTCGAGCGACCGACCCGCGGCGAGATGCCGGTCGTCGTCAACCTGTTCGGTACGGAGAAGCGCATGGCGATGGCCCTCGGCGTGGATTCCCTGGACGAGGTGGGCGACCGCATCGGTGAGCTCATCAAGCCGGAGCTGCCGGTGGGCTGGTCGGGCATCCGCGAGGGCCTGGGCAAGGTGCTGCAGCTCAAGTCCGTGCCGCCGCGCAAGGTGAAGTCGGCGCCCTGCCAGGAGGTCGTGCTCAAGGGCGACGAGGTGGACCTGGACCGGCTGCCCGGCCTGCAGGTGTGGCCCGGCGACGGCGGCATCTTCCACAACTTCGGGCTGACCCACACCAAGCACCCGGAGACCGGCAAGCGCAACCTCGGCCTCTACCGGCTGCAGCAGCACTCGAAGAACACGCTGGGCATGCACTGGCAGATCCACAAGGACTCGACCGCCCACCACGCGGTCGCCGAGCGGCGCGGCGAACGGCTGCCCGTGGCGGTCGCGATCGGCTGTGACCCGGTCGTCAGCTACGCGGCCAGCGCGCCCCTGCCCGGCGACATCGACGAGTACATGTTCGCGGGCTTCCTGCGCGGCGAGCGCGTCGAGATGGTCGACTGCCTGACCGTGCCGCTGCAGGTGCCGGCGCAGGCCCAGATCATCCTCGAGGGCTACCTCGAGCCGGGGGAGCGCGCGCCGGAGGGACCGTTCGGCGACCACACCGGCTTCTACACGCCGGTCGAGCCGTTCCCGGTGCTGCACATCGAGTGCATGACGATGCGCAAGCAGCCCGTCTACCACTCGATCATCACCTCGAAGCCGCCGCAGGAGGACCACGGGCTCGGCAAGGCCACCGAGCGGATCTTCCTGCCGCTGCTGCGGATGCTGATCCCGGACATCGTCGACTACGACATGCCGGCCGCCGGGGTGTTCCACAACTGCGTCATCGTCTCGATCCGCAAGCGCTACCCGAAGCACGCCCAGAAGATCATGAACGCGATCTGGGGCGCGCACCTGATGTCGCTGTCGAAGCTGATCGTCGTCGTGGACGAGGACTGCGACGTGCACGACTACCACGAGGTCGCGTTCCGGGCGTTCGGCAACGTCGACTACGACCGCGATCTGCTCGTCACCCAGGGCCCGGTGGACCACCTCGACCACGCCTCCTACCAGCAGTTCTGGGGCGGCAAGGCGGGCCTCGACGCGACCCGTAAGCTGCCCGCCGAGGGCTACACCCGCGGCTGGCCGGAGGAGATGACCATGTCGGGCGAGGTCACCGCCCTCGTGGACAAGCGCTGGAAGGAATACGGCATATGACGGCGGTGGCCCCCGCGCCGGAGCAACCCGGCAAGGTCAAGGCGTTCCTGCGGCTGGTGGCCATCGAGCACTCGGTCTTCGCGCTGCCGTTCGCGTACCTGTCGGCCGCCGTCGCGATGGACCGCGAGGGCACCGGCGTGCACTGGCTCGACCTGCTGCTGGTCACCGTCGCGATGGTCGCCGGCCGGACGTTCGCCATGGCGGCCAACCGCATCCTCGACCGGCGGATCGACGCGCAGAACCCCCGGACGCAGAACCGCGAGCTGGTCACCGGCGCGGTGAGCGTACGGACGGCGTGGACCGGAGCTGTCGTCTCGCTGGCGGTGCTCTTCCTCGCCGCGGGGCTGCTCAACCCGCTGTGCCTGCTGCTGTCACCACTGGCCGTGATTCCGCTGGTCGTCTACCCGTACGCGAAGCGCTTCACGAACTTCCCCCACTACGTCCTCGCGCTGGCGCAGGCGGTGGCCCCGGTCGGCGCGTGGCTGGCGATCACCGGGACGTTCGCGGGCTCGGGGCCGGCCTGGCTCCTCGGCGTCGCGGTGGGTCTCTGGATCGGCGGCTTCGACATCATCTACGCCTGCCAGGACGTCGAGGTGGACCGGCGGATCGGCGTGCACTCCACCCCGGCACGCTTCGGGGTCCGCACGGCCCTGCACATCTCCACCGTGACGCACATCGTGACGTTCGCGCTCTTCGTCTGGTTCGGCGAGGTCGTGGGGCTGGGCTGGCTCTGGTGGATCGGGCTCGCGCTGACCGCGGCGGCGTTCGCGTACCAGCACATCGTGGTCACGCCGACCGACCTGTCCAAGGTCAACCGGGCGTTCTTCACGGCCAACGGCTTCGTCGGGATCGCGCTGTTCCTCTTCGCGCTCCTCGACCTGGTGCTCTTATGACCTCTGAGGTCCGACGCAGCGCCGGGACCGTTGCGCTCGTGTCTGGTTGACCGGAGGCGCAGGATCGTGTAGGTTTTCTCGCTGTCTGTGGCTCAGACGATGGTTGCGGTGGAGCGCGCGAGTGCTCCAGACGTCGGAGTGCACTTCTGCTCCGCCGGGCAAGGCCAGGGGTTTCTGCACCCCCACCGTAATCATCGTCAAGAAGGGGTTCACAGATGACAACCGAGCAGATGCACTTCCTCAACACGCTGATCTTCATGATCCTCGTACTGGCGCTCCTGGAGTTCGGTCGACGGAAGCTTTGACGAGCCAAGCGTGAAAGGGCGGGTCACACCGCCTTTTTTTATGCCCTTTTTCCGCTCTGTCCGGTTTTGCCGTTCCCGCCCCCCGGCGGCCGCTTGCCGCCATCCTCATCTCTGTGCCGGAGTCTCAGCCACCGGCGCGGATGCACCGACCGCGCCCGAAGCCGGTCCGCCCCCTCCGTCAGGCCGATCAGGCATCCTTGGGGCATGCGCACCCCGTGGATCATCGGCGTCTCAGGAGCCTCCGGCACCCCGTACGCCCGGGCCGTGATCGGCGCGCTGCTCGACGCCGGTGAGGCCGTGGACCTGGTGATCTCGCGGGCCGCGCGGCTGACGCTGCTCGACGAGACCGGGGCGACCGTCCGCGACGCGCACTGGAAGGACGACGTCGGCGCCTGGCTGGGCCGCGACCTCGGCGGCGCGGACCTCGTGTACTGGCCCGCCGGTGATCTCGCGGCGGGACCGAGCAGCGGCTCGTACCCGGCCCGTGGCATGGCCGTCGTCCCCGCGAGCACCGCCGCGTGTGCGGGCATCGCCATCGGCCTGTCCAAGGACCTGCTGCAGCGCGCCGCCGAGGTCAACCTCAAGGAGCGCCGCCGTACGGTCGTCGTGCCGCGCGAGACCCCGGTGACCCGCAGCCACCTCGAGCACCTGATCGCGTTGCACGACGCCGGGGCGGTCGTGCTGCCCGCCTCGCCCGGCTTCTACGGCGCGGGGGCGGATGCCACCGCGCAGCAGCTGGTCGACTTCGTGGCGGGCAAGGTGCTGGACGCGCTCGGCGTGCCCCACGACCTGTTCACGAGGTGGCGGGGCGAGCTGGGCGGTGCCGCCAAAGCGGCTCAGCGCAACCCGTTGGGCGGGCCGTAGCCAGCCCCGGGATTCGACGGTCCGGCGTTTCGCGGCCGGTTCGCCGCGTCGTCCTCGCGCATCTCCTCGACCACGCCGTCGCCCTCGAGCAGCGCCCGCACCTCCGACTCACGGAATCGGCGGTGTCCACCCGGAGTACGGATGCTGCCGATGCGTCCGGCGGCCGCCCATCGCGTCACGGTTTTGGGGTCGACCCGGAACAGCGCGGCAACCTCCCCGGGCGTCAGCAGTCGGTCTCCAGTGTCCACGGCCCTCTCCCTGCGTCGTTGTGGAGCGCCGGTGGTCACTGTGCGTGTTCGGCGTGCTCGATCGGGACGTACAGCCATTAGAGCATCGGGAAAAACAGCAAGTCGCTGAAATGCGGAAAAAGCCCTGATTGCGACGTTGACCATTATCCTTGTGCGCTCGGGCGCTCCCGGCCCGCTACCGGGCGTGAACCACCCGGACGGGCCGCACTAACCTCTGAAGCCATGGACGCCATCGACCTGCGCCTCATCGACCTGCTGCGCGACAACGCCCGTTCGTCGTACGCCGAGCTCGCCCGCCAGGTGGGCCTGTCCGCCCCGGCCGTGCACGAGCGGGTCGGCAAGCTGGAGGCGGCGGGGACGGTCCGCGGCTACCGGGCCGAGGTCGAGCCCGAGGCGATCGGGCTGGGCGTCACCGCGCTCATCGGCATCATCGAGGACTCCGGCGCCGACACCGACGACGTGCTCGCCGCGCTGCGGGTCATGCCCGAGATCGAGTCCTGCTACTTCATGGCCGGCGTCGAGTCGTACCAGCTGACCGTCCGGGTGGGCACGATCGCGGAGCTCGAGCAGCTGATCGTCCGGATCAACCGCACGCCCGGGGTCGCGTCGACACGGACGGCGATCGCGCTCTCCACGAAATGGGAGAACCGGCCCCAGCCCGGTCGCGACCCGGCGGTAGGTTGATCAGGGTGCATCTCGAGCGCTGTGACCCGGCCCGCCGGCAGTGGATGAGCGACGCCATCTCGCTCGTGGAGGCCGACGCCAACCGCTCGGCCGACACCCACCTGCTGCCGTTCCCGCTCCCGCCGTCCTGGGGCATCGACCTCTACCTCAAGGACGAGTCCTCACACCCCACCGGGTCGCTCAAGCACCGCCTGGCCCGCTCCCTTTTCCTGTACGCCCTCTGCAACGGCTGGATCGGCCCGGACACCCCGGTCGTCGAGGCGTCCTCCGGCTCCACCGCGGTCAGCGAGGCGTACTTCGCCCGGATGCTCGGGCTGGAGTTCATCGCGGTCATGCCGGCGAGCACGTCGCCGGAGAAGATCTCGCTGATCGAGTTCCAGGGCGGCAAATGCCACCTCGTCGACGACCCGACGACCGTGGTGGCGGCCGCCCGTACGCTCGCTGCCGGCCTCGGCGGGCACTTCATGGACCAGTTCACCCATGCCGAGCGGGCCACCGACTGGCGCGGCAACAACAACATCGCCGAGTCGATCTACGCCCAGCTTGGGCTGGAACGGCACCCCGTGCCGGCCTGGATCGTGGTCGGCGCGGGAACCGGCGGCACCAGCGCCACGATCGGCCGGTACGCCCGCTACCGGCGGTTTCCCACGCGGCTGTGCGTCGTCGACCCGGAGGGATCGGCGTTCTGGCCCGCGTACGTGAACCAGGACTGGGAGGTCTGCACCGGCCGCGGCTCGCGCATCGAGGGCATCGGCCGGCCCCGGGTGGAGCCGTCGTTCCAGCCCGCGGTCGTGGACCGCATGATCCCGGTGCCGGACGCCGCGTCGCTGGCGGCCATGCGGGCCGGTTCGGCCGTGCTGGGGCGCCGGGTCGGCGGATCCACGGGTACGAACCTGTGGGGCGCTTTCGCGCTGATAGCCGAGATGCGCGAGGCGGGCCGCACGGGCTCGGTGGTGACGCTCATCTGCGACGGCGGCGAGCGGTACGCCGACACGTACTACTCCGACCGGTGGGTCGCAGCGCAGGGCCTGTCCCTGGACGCGCCGCTGGCCTGCATCGATGCGTTCCTGGCCGGCGGGCCGTGGCGTCCGCCGCGGGAAGGGGGCGACGCGGGGGCGTCCGACCTGCAAGGATGAGTCCCGTGCCCGACGGCGACGACGTGACCATCCCGCCCGCCGGGCTCCCGACCCAGGCTGCCCCTTTCGTTCCCGCCCCGCGCGCCCCGCACCCGTGGGATTCGCTTCCTCCCGGGCTTCCGTCCCCGATCGTCGCCCCGCCGCGGCGTGCCCTCGGCAAGGGTCTGCTGTTCGGCGGCTCCCTCGCCCTGATCGTCGCCCTGTTCCTCGGCGCCGGTGCGGTGTACGTCGCCAACCGCGATCCGCTCGACTCCCGGGCCGAGGCGGCCGCCGAGGACCGCCGGAGTCTGCCGCTCACGCCGTTCGAGCAGGTGAATGCGGCGCTCAAGACGCAGGCGGAGGCCCTGCTCCGCGGCGACGAGAAGGTCTGGCTGGCCGCGGTCGACCCCGCCAGGCGCAACCTGCGGGACCGCTACCGCGCGATGTACCGGTCGCTGCGCGTGCTCGGCGTCAGCCACTTCGACTACCGGACGTACGTCCGCGACGTACGCCCCGACCGGTCCGGCAGCCTCAAGATCGGTGCGGACGTCGCGTACTGCTTCGCCGGCGACACCTGCGTCAAGGAGAAGAGCGCGGTCTCGGACGGGCCGCCGTCTGTGGCGCAGGAGCTCACGCTCAAGCACAGCAAGGGCGAGTGGCTGATCACCTCGCTGGCTCCCCGGAAGCCCACGGCCGACAAATACCGCGCGCCCTGGGCGTCCGGTGAGCTCGTCACCGTCGCCGGCAAGCGCGTCACCCTGATCGGCGCTCCGAGCGAGAAGAAGTACTTCCGGCGGCTCCTGCCGGTCGCCGAGCGCGCCGCCGTCGTCAACGACCGCTTCGCCGCCCTGGTCGGCAACCCGCAGCAGCGCTACCGCGTCTACCTGGCCGGCGCCAAGCAGTGGAAGAGCTGGTACGGCGGCATCACCGACAAGTGGATCGTCGCGTACGCCTTCCCGCGCAACGAGGCCGGCACCGACGTGGTCCTCAACATGGCCGAGCTGAAGGACGACAGGGAGTTCCTCGCCACCACGGTGCAGCACGAGCTGGGCCACGTCGTGACGGTCGGCAACGTGCACCGGCGCACCTGGGTCGAGAGCGACATGTGGCTCAAGGAGGGCATCGCCGAGTACATCGGCTGGTATCCGCGGCCGGCCACTGCGAGCTGGCGCCGCCCCGCGGTCCGGAGCCTCGTCAACGGCAGCGGGCGCCCGAAGTCCATGGCCGTCGACCCGTTGAAGGCCCAGGCCCGCCTCCGGGACGGGGACGCCTTCTACGGCTTCGGCCACTTCTCGGCGGACTGCATGGCGAAGAAGTACGGCCAGCGCGCCCTGTTCACCTTCGTCCGGCTCCACCTGCGCGAAGACCGCGACCTGGACTCCGCCTCCAGCGAGGCGTTCGGCAAGCCGTTCGCGGCGGTCGACAAGGCGTGCATCGCGTACATCCGCGACCGCGCCTGACCCGCTTACCCCCTGCGGACGGCCAGGCCGGGGTAGTCGCGCACGAAGCCCTCGTCGTCGACGGTCAGGTCCGCGCTGAACGTCTCGTTCGCGTAGCGCACCTTCCCGTCGCCCAGCGCGGTGTAGATCTGGTCCGCCTGGACCACCTCGAGACTGGGGAGCAGCACCCAGGCCACGCTGACCCGGTGCGCCACCCCGGGCTCGGCCTTGAGCAGGCCCAGCCGCCGGATCGGCAGCGTGTTCGTCAGCGGCGAGCCGGTCAGGTCGACGTCGTACGCCCCCAGCAGCAGATCGGCGTCCTCCGCACCGGGCAGCCCCGCGCCGGCGTGCCCCGCGGCGGTCAGGGCGGCGTCCAGGTCGCCGTGCTCGGACGTCGTCGCCCGCCACGCCCCGCCGTCCGCCTGCAGCCGCAGCGTACGACCCCACCCGGCCCCCTCGGCGCTCACCTCCACCGAGGTGGTCACCCACGAGGCGTCGGTACGCACCTCGTACCGCGCGGTGTACGCGATCGGGTCCACGGCGAGCGCGGTGCCCCGGGCGACCAGCCCGGCGCTCACGTCGACCACGGCATGCTCGGCGCCGGTCGTGTCACGGCGCTCCCAGAACAGCGAGCCAGGCGGAACGGACATGCGACCCTTCATACCCGGGCCGCCTCCCGGCATGCAAAGAGGCCCCCGGCGTCTGCCGGGGGCCTCTTCGTGGATCAGTGGATCAGTGGATCAGTGGATCGGGGTGGGACGGCCCGTCTGGTAGCGGCCACCGGTCTCGCGGCGGTCGTTGCGGCCACCGTCGCGGCGGAACCCACCGGTCCGGTCGCCGTAGTTCCGGGCCGCCGGACGGTCGCGGTCGCCGCCGAAGGAACGCTCGCCGCCGGCGGGCCGGTCGGTGCGGGGCCGGTCGCCGTAGCTGCGGTCGCGGTCGCCGCCGAAGGAGCGCTCGCCGCTGGCGGGCCGGTCGGTGCGGGGCCGGTCACTGTAGCTGCGGTCGCGGTCGCCGCCGAAGGAGCGCTCGCCGCTGGCGGGCCGGTCGGTGCGGGGCCGGTCACTGTAGCTGCGGTCGCGGTCGCCCCCGAAGGAGCGCTCGCCGCGGGGCCGGTCGCCGAACGAACGGTCGCGGTCGCCGAACGAACGCTCGCCGCGCGGGCGGTCGCCGTAGCTGCCGCGCGGACGGTCGCCGTAGCCACTGCGCTGCGGACGGTCGCCGAAGCGGCGGGGACGGTCACCGCGCTCGCGGGGCTCCGGCTCGGCCTTCACCGGGATGCCGCTGGGCTCGCGGGCACCGGTGACCTCGGCCAGCTGCTCGTCGCCGAGACGGACGCGGACCTCGTTGGGGAAGACGCCCGCCTTCTGCATCATCGCCTGGGTGCTGCGGCGCTGCTTGGGCAGGACCAGCGTGACCACGGCACCCGACTCGCCCGCCCGGGCCGTACGGCCGGCGCGGTGCAGGTAGTCCTTGGGGTCCTTGGGCGGGTCGACGTGCACGACCAGCGAGATGCCGTCGACGTGGATGCCGCGGGCGGCGACGTCGGTGGCGACCAGCACGTTCGTGCGGCCTTCCTTGAACTCGGCCAGCGTGCGGGTGCGTACCCGCTGGGTCTTGCCGCCGTGCAGGGCGCCGGCGCGCACACCCACCGCCGCGAGCTGCTCGACCAGCCGGTCCACGCCCATCTGCGTACGGGCGAAGACGATCGTCTTGCCCGCGCGGTTGGCGATCGACGCGGTGATCGGGAACTTGTCGTGCGGCGGGATCAGCAGCAGGTGGTGGTCCATGGTGGACACGCTCGCCTCGGCCGGAGCCGTGGAGTGCGTGACCGGGTCGTTCATGAACCGCTTGACCAGCGTGTCGACGTCGCCGTCGAGGGTGGCGGAGAACAGCAGGCGCTGCGCGTCCGCCGGGGTCTTCGCCAGCAGCTCGGTGACCTCGGGCAGGAAGCCCATGTCGGCCATCTGGTCGGCCTCGTCGAGGACGGTGACCTCGACGTCGTCGAGCTTGCAGGCGCCACGCTCGATCAGGTCGCCCAGGCGGCCCGGCGTGGCGACGATCACCTCGACGCCGCGGCGCAGCGCGTCCATCTGCCGGTCGTACGGCACCCCGCCGACGGCGGTCTTGAGGAACACGCCGACCGAGCGGCCGAGCGGCATGAGCGCGTCGGCGACCTGCATCGCCAGCTCGCGGGTGGGGACGAGGATGAGCGCCTTCGGCCGGTGCGGCAGCGCGCGGCCGCCCTGGGCGACCCGGGTCAGCAGCGGGAGGCCGAACGCCAGGGTCTTGCCGGAGCCGGTCTGCCCTCGGCCGAGCACGTCACGGCCGGCCAGGGCGTCGGGCATCGTCGCGGCCTGAATCTCGAACGGGGTGGTGATGCCCTCGCGGCTGAGCACGCGGACCAGCTCCGGGGCGAGGCCCAGGTCGGCGAAGCTCTTGGTCGCCTCCACGATCTCCACCTCGGCGGTCGTCGGGTCGGCGGCGGGGGTCTCGGCGGTGGTGATCGCCGGGTCCGCGGCGAGGGCCGCGGTGGTGTCCGCCGGGTCGGCGGCGGGAGCCTGCGGCTCCTCGGGGGACGTGCTGGAAGCGGGTGCTTCGAAGACGGACGGGAACGTGCTGGGATCAGCGAAAGTGGTCAAGAGAACCTCTCTACGGGGGCGCATGCTCGCGAATGGCCCGCCTCGGCTGCTGTGAGCCGACCGCTGAAATGCCCGCAAGAACGCCCGTGGCGTGCACCCACAGGGCACGCCAGGTCAATTACTGCCATCAGTGTACGGGTCAACGTCACAGACACTGCCCGCATTCCGCGCCGGTAGTGGGCTGTCTCACCCCCGGCGCAACCTCGCCAGCCTAGATGGCCTGCGGCGAAGCGACAACTATTTCGAGAAAACTCCACCGATCATGTTGCTGAAGGCGTCGCCGACGGTGAACAGGAAGACGAGGCTCACACCGACCAGGAGCAGCAGCACGATGAGCATGGCGACGATCACCTTGACGTTGCTGCGCCGCTGCACCTCGGGGGCATCGCGCCAGCCCTGGGCGAGGATGTGGCCGGTCAGCGAGCCGGAGTTCTCCACCGGGTTCATCATCACGGGCATCGTCATGTCGGCGGGTGCGTAGTCGGCGAGGCCGCCGTACACCGTGCCCTCGCCGCGCTGCTGGGGCACGGCGCCGCCCTGTCCGGAACCCGACCCGTACGTCCCGGGCCGCCCGGCGGGCCCACCGGCCGGCGCGGTGGCTCCGCCGAACGGCTGGCGAGCCGGGCCCGATGCGCCGACCCCGAAGGTGACGGCCTGCTGGGCGGCGTGCGTCGCGAACGGCATCGTCGAGTCGCTGCCCGCGCCGGCGTTGAACGGCATGGTCGCGTCGCTTCCCGCGCCGGCCTTGAAACTCATGGTCGCGTCGCTCCCGGCGCCGGCGTTGAACGGCATGGTGAGGTCGCTCCCGGCGCCCGCGTTGAACGGCATGGTCGCGTCGGGGTTGCGATCCGTCGCCGGGTGGCCCGCGGAGCCTCCGCCGGCCGTCGCGGAGGTGAAGGGCATCGTCAGGTCGCTCGCCGCGGGCCCACCGGCCGGCGGCATCGTGTACGACGGCAGGCCCGACGACGGGATGACGGGCGGAGCCGGGAACGGCGGCGGCGCGGGCACCGGCGACGGCCCGGGACCCGGCGGCACCGGGCTAGGACCAGGACCGGGCGGCACCGGGCTCGGACCGGGGCCCGGAGGCACAGGGTTGGGGCCGGGACCGGGCGGCACCGGGTTCGGACCCGGACCGGGCGGCACGGGACCCGGCGGCGTGGGCGACGGACCCGGGCCGGGCGGCATCGGCGAGGGCGACGGGAACGGCGCCGGCTCCGGGCGGGTGGGCTTCGCAGGCTCGGGCTTCGGCCGCGGATCGGGCGTCGACGGCTCCGGCAGATCGGGCTCCGGCTCCGCGGGCGTGGCGGGCTCGGAGGCGGTCGCCGGCGCCTCGGCAGCCTTGGCGGACTGGTCGATCGAGCGCGTGCCGTAGACGCCGCCCTGCCGGGTGGCGGGCCGGCTCGCGGCGCTCTCGTCCCGCACCGGCGCGCGGCCGGACGATCCGCTGACCGGCGCGGAGCTGGGCACCGAGGCCGATCCGGACACCGGCTTCGCCGAGCCGGCCCGGTCCGGCGCCCACAGGGCACCCGCGGCCGGCGGCGGGGGAAGCTCGTACCCCTGATCGTCGTGCGGCCCGGAGCTGCTCGCGGGCGTCGGCACAACCGGCGGCTTCGTGCCGTCGCTGTCCGATGCCGCCTGCCGCTCGTCCATGGGTCCTCCCGATCGCCGCCACTCGCGTGCGACGTCACATGCGCCGACGCCGGGCAAGCCGGATGCCGCGGCGTTCGTCACTACCGTGCCATATCACCGCTCATATGCGCACCCGGCGTCAAGCGGTCCGCACCCGAAGATCCGGTTTCCGACCCCGGCTGTTACCTGATTGTCTCGCTGTCGCGGTCATTCCGCTGCTGCGGTCATTTCGCCGTCGCGGAGCTGGAGGTGCTCGCCGACGTCTTCGCCGATGCGGAGGACTTCGCCGTCGTGGACGTCGACGTCTTCGGGGTAGCCGGCTTGGACGTCGTGGTCGGCGCCGGCGCGGTCGTCTTGCTGCTGGTGGCCGACGCCGTCGGTGACTTCGTGCCGTCCGAGCTGTCCGCCGAGCCGGACGGCGACGTGTCCTGCGACTTGCTCGGCGCCGCCGACGGGGGCGCGCTCGTGGTCGGTGGCGTGGTCGTCGGCTTCGGCTCCGTGCTCGGCGACGTGGACGGTGTGCCCGGCGAGGTGGACGGCGAGCTCGGCGGGGTCGACGGCTTGCTCGGCGAGGTCGACGGCTTGCTGGGCGACGTCGACGGGCTGCCCGGGGTCGTCGGCTTCGTCGGTGGCTTGCTGCTCGGCCGCGGCGTGGGGCTCGTCGTCGGCGTGTGGTTGCTCGGCGTCTCCGGGTCCGGCGAGCCCAGGTGCGGGCCCTCGACCGTGCCCTCGACCGAGCCGTAGATGCGCGTCGCCGCGAACAACCTCGTCCAGCGTACGGGGACGAGCCGCACGTTCAGGCCGGTGCGCGGGGCCTCCACCATCATGCCGTCGCCGGCGTACATGGCGACGTGGTGGATGCCCGTCCAGCTGGTCGACGAACTGAAGAACAACAGGTCGCCGGGGAGCAGCGAGTAACGGTCCACCGTCTTGCCGCGGGTCTGGTAGTACTGGTCCTTCGACACCCGGGTGAGCGGGAAGTTGCCCGCGGCGTCCGAGCGGTAGGCGTAGTACATGAGCCCGGAGCAGTCGAACCAGTCCGGGCCCTCCTCGGACCACACGTACGGATCTCCGCGCTGAGCCAGGGCGATCCGCAGCGCCGCGATGGCCCGCGGGTCGGCGCCGCGGCCCGCGTTCTCGCCCGCGAGGAAGCCGGCGCCGGCCTGGGCGTCCTGGACCGCCTCGGCGGCGTCGGACGCGGCGATCACGTCGGCGTGCTGCTGCTCGTACTTCTGCTGAGCGGCCGTCTTCTTGTCGAGCGCGGTCTTCTTGGCGGTCCGTTCGATGGTGAGCCGGTCGAAGGTCGTACGCAGGTTCTGCTGCTCGGCCACCGCTGCCGCATACGCCGACTGCACGATGGTCAGCTGCCGGCCGGCCGCCTGCTCGGTGGCGGAATCGCCGCGCTGGATCCGCGCGAGGGAGTCGAGGTCCTGCAGCCCGGAACCGAACGAGCCGGGCGGGAGCGCCGCGGCGTTGCGTACGGAAGCGGCGGCTGCGGCCGTGACCTCCTGCTGGGCCGCCGTCACCGCGGTCTGGGTCTGGGTGACCTTCTGGTCGGCGGTCGAGAGCTGCGTCCGCGTGAGGTTGAGATCCTCGTCGAGCTTCGCGAGCTGCTCGCCCATGGCGGCGACCGCGGCCCGGCCGGCCTCGATCTTCCGCATGATCGGGTTGGTCGGTGCGCCGGCCCCGATGATGCTCGACGTCGGCGGCGTGGTGGGCGTCGTGCTCCGCTGGCCCGGCAGCGTGATCGAACCGATCGCGACGGGCCGGGAGCCCGCGTCCGGAACGGAGCCGGGCGCCGCGGGCGCGACCGGGAGGGCGGGGGCGACGGGCACCGCCGGTGCGACCGGTGCACCCGGCGCGACGGGCGACGCGCCGGCGGGAAGAGGGTTGAACAGGGCAGCGATGGCAGCGGCGGTCGCAGCGGAGTACGCGAGCGGGCGCCACCAGGGGCGCACCCGCACCGCCGAACCGCGTCGGCTCCGCCTCGTCCCACCCATGCGCACCCCGTCCCGAGCCGGTCGCCCACCGGCGTCTTCGGTCCCCATAAAGGTCTTACCCCAACACCTGCACCGGTGTCGATCGAATGGAGATGAAAGGACGCTGAGAATCGTAAGTCGCCGACGTGACCTGCGCCGCCCGGAAGCGGCCGCGGGCGGCTTCTGTCGGGGGTTGGACGTACGCTCGACAGCACCGTGATGAGAGGGGCCCAGATGGACGTCGGACTGAAGCGCGAGCTGGAGGCCAAGGTCTACGCCGGTGAGCGGCTGACGCGCGAGGACGGCATCGCCCTCTACGAGTCCGACGACCTCGCGTGGCTCGGGCGGCTGGCGCACCACAAGCGCACCGAGATGAACGGCGACCGGGTGATGTTCAACGTCAACCGGCACCTGAACCTCACGAACGTCTGCTCCGCCAGCTGTGCGTACTGCTCCTTCCAGCGCAAGCCGGGCGAGAAGGACGCGTACACGATGCGCATCGACGAGGCGGTCCGCAAGGCCAAGGAGATGGAGGACGAGCAGCTCACCGAGCTGCACATCGTCAACGGCCTGCACCCCACGCTGCCCTGGCGCTACTACCCCAAGGTGCTGCGCGAGCTGAAGGCGGCGCTGCCCAAGGTCAACCTCAAGTGCTTCACGGCGACCGAGGTGCAGTGGTTCGAGAAGATCAGCGGCCTGCCGGCGAGCGAGATCCTCGACGAGCTGATGGACGCCGGCCTCGAGTCGCTGACCGGCGGTGGCGCGGAGATCTTCGACTGGGAGGTCCGCCAGCACATCGTCGACCACAACTGCCACTGGGAGGACTGGTCGCGGATCCACCGGCTGGCACACCAGAAGGGCATGAAGACCCCGGCGACCATGCTGTACGGCCACATCGAGGAGCCGCGGCACCGGGTCGACCACGTGCTGCGCCTCCGCGAGCTGCAGGACGAGACGGGCGGCTTCGCGGTCTTCATCCCGCTGCGCTACCAGCACGACTTCGTCGACTCGGCGGACGGCAAGATCCGTAACCGCATCCAGGCCCGCACGACGATGGCGGCACCGGCCGAGTCGCTCAAGACGTTCGCGGTGTCCCGGCTCCTGTTCGACAACGTGCCGCACGTCAAGTGCTTCTGGGTCATGCACGGCCTCTCGGTCGCCCAGCTCTCCCTCAACTTCGGCGTCGACGACCTCGACGGCTCGGTCGTCGAATACAAGATCACCCACGACGCCGACTCGTACGGCACCCCGAACACGATGCACCGCGGCGACCTGCTCGACCTCATCTGGGACGCGGGCTTCCAGCCGGTCGAACGCAACACCCGCTACGAGGTCGTCCGGGAGTACGACAAGCCGACGCCGCTGGCCGAACGCCGCAGCGAGCCCCAGCAGGTCTGGGCCTGATCCGCCGGACGGCCGTCGCCTGACCCCGGCAAGGGGTGGGCGCGGCCGAGCCTGGCGTGGCCCGGTGCCTTGCCGTCGTCTGCCGGTTCGGCCTGGGTTGGTCCGGGCCCGGCAAGTTGCCGCCGTTTGCCGGTTCGGCCTGGCGCTTTGCCTGCCGGGCGCCGGTTCGGTCTAGCGCCTTCGCCTGCCGGGCCCCGGTTCGGCCCGGCCCCCTTGCTCGCAGTGCGCGGGCTCGGTTCGGCGTTGGTCCGGCCCCGCGTCGGCAGAGCTTGGGCCGGCTTTGTCGGCCGGGGTGCTGCTGGCTTGGGTCGGTTGCGGTCGGTTGCGGTCGGTCCGGGCGCGGGCCGCTGCTCCGGCCGGCCGGCTTTCGGCGGGGCAGGTCGGTCGGTTCCGGCGGGACAGATCGATCGGTTGCGGCGGGACTGGTCGGCCGGCTTCGGCGGGACGGGCGAGTCGGTTGCGGCGGGAATGGTTGGTCGACCTCGGCAGGACAGGCCGGCCGGCTTCGGCGGGACGGGTGAGTCGGTTGCGGCGGGAAAGGGTAGGCCGGCTTCGGGGGAAAGGGCCGGCCGGCGGGAGCCACGGCAGGGGCCACGCGCCGTGGCTGGGTCGGCCGTGAGGGAACCCACGCGATCGGCGTCGGGCTGCGGCCGGGTGGGCCGGGGCTCCGGCGTACCCTTTGCTTTGTCATGGCCGAGACTCAGAGTGCGCGCCGTCCGCGCCGGGACGCGGACGGGCGGTTGGCGACCGTTCAGGACCTGCTGGGCGTCGGCCTGGCCGGCCTGGTCGCCGGGCTCGTGGTGCTGCTGATCTTCGAGGGCCTCATGTCGCTCGTGCGCGCCTCGGAGTTCGGGGCGGCCAGCGGATGGATCGCCATCGTGCTGCCGGTGTGGCTGTTCACCGAGGAGTTCCGGGCGGCCGGCTTCGGCGCGTACCGGATCGTGGTTGCCGCCCTGGGTGCCGGCTTCGGGGTGGCCGTGGGCATGACCCTCGCCGGCCTGGCCGCGCCGCTCTTCCCGGCCCTGGTCAGCGGCGCCGTCGGCGCCCTCGGCCTCACCGTCGTCTATTGCCTGGTCTGGTTCTACGGCCTCCGGTGGCTGAGCCACCGGGTGGGCTGAAGGAGTACGAGATGAGTCCCGCCCTCAAGTACACGCTCGGGCGCTTCGGGCTGTTCGTCGTGGTGTTCGCGCTGCTGCTGCCGGTGCCGCTGAACTTTCTGGTGAAGGCGATGATCGCGCTGGTGGCCTCGGCGGCGTTCTCGTACTTCCTGCTCGCCAAGTGGCGGGAGCAGATGGCCGAGCAGCTGGGCTCGGTCGCCGAGCGGCGCGCCGCGGAGAAGGCACGGCTCCGGGCGGCGCTCGCGGGCGACGAGGAAGCCGCCTCAGCCGGCGACCGCGCCGCCGAGCCGGCCGCGAACCGTGCTGCTCAGCCGGCCGGCGACCGTGCCGCTCAGCCCGCCGGCGATCGCACCGCTCAGCCGGCCGGCGACCTGGCCGCTCCGCCCGCGCAGGGTCAGGGGGAGCGGGCAACCCGGCCCGCCGGCCCCGCGGGCCGGCCGGACGCTGTGGCCGGTGGCGACGGCAAGGCTTCCTGAGCTGCGGTCCGCGGTCATCACGCCGACGTAGGGGGCACATTGGCATGGCCTCCACGCATTGCCAAACGTCTATGCCGGGTGGTGCAGTGACGGGGCCCGGACCCCTCTGACACCCCCCGGAGGTCGTTCATGAGACGACGCGTCACCGGTCTGGCCGCGGCTGTCACCGCCGGCCTGGCCCTGATCGCCGCCACCGCAGCCACCGCGCAGCCTGCCACCGCCGAGTTGCGTGCCGACAGTTCCGCGCAGTACGAGGTGTACGACGTGCGTACCCTCCAGCAGCGCAACACCATCGCCAGCACCGGCGTCTCGATCGACTCGGTGGAGCACGCCGTGGTCGAGGTGACCGCGACGGCGGGTGAGGTGAAGGCGTTGCGGGCGCTCGGCTTCACCGTCAAGAAGGTCGAGGTGGCGACCGCGGGCGACGGCGTGTCCACCTTGGACTTCCCGTCGCGCGACGCCGCGTACCACAACTACTCGGAGATGATTTCCGAGGTGAACTCGATCGTCTCGCGGTACCCGGCGATCGCGAGCAAGCGGGTGCTCGGGAAGACGTACGAGGGCCGGGACATCGTCGCGGTGAAGATCTCGGACAACGTGGGCACCGACGAGAGCGAGCCCGAGGTCCTGTACGACGCCAACCACCATGCCCGCGAGCACCTGACCGTGGAGATGGCGGTCTACCTACTGCACCTGTACACGGACAACTATGCGAGCGACAGCCGGATCAAGAGCATCGTGGACAGCCGCGAGATCTGGATCATCCCCTCGGTGAACCCGGACGGCGCCGAGTACGACATCGCGACCGGCAGTTACCGCTCGTGGCGCAAGAACCGGCAACCCAACAGCGGTTCCCGGTACGTCGGCACCGACCTGAACCGGAACTACGGGTACAAGTGGGGCTGCTGTGGCGGCTCGTCGGGCAGCCCGTCGTCGGAGACGTACCGGGGCACCGCCGCCTTCTCCGCCCCCGAGACCCGCGTGGTGCGCGACTTCGTGCTGAGCCGGGTCGTCGGCGGCGTGCAGCAGATCAAGGCCGCGATGGACTTCCACACGTACTCCGAGCTGGTGCTGTGGCCGTTCGGGCACACCACGGCGAACACCACGACCGACATGAACGCGGACCAGAACAGCACCTTCGCGACGCTGGGCCGGCAGATGGCGGCGACCAACGGGTACACGCCCGAGCAGTCCAGCGACCTCTACATCACCGACGGCGACCTGCTCGACTACCTCTGGGGTACGCACAAGATCTTCGCGTACACCTTCGAGATGTACCCGACCAGCTCGTCGGCCGGCGGCTTCTACCCGCCCGCCAGCGTGATCACCCGGGAGACCGCTCGCAACCGGGAGGCCGCGCTGATGCTGGCCGAGGCGGCGGACTGCCCGTACAAGGTGATCGGCAAGCAGTCCACGTACTGCTGATCCCCTTGCCGGATGCGCCTACCTGTCATAGCTTCTGGGCTATGACAGGTAGTTTGCATGCCTAGGGCCGGCCTGACCAGCGACGCGGTCGTCGACGTGGCGCTCGCCCTGGTCGACGAGAAGGGCCCGGAGGCGCTGAGCCTCGCCGCGGTCGCCGACCGGGCCGGGGTCGCGCCGCCCTCCCTCTACAAGCACATCGGTAGCCTCGCCGACCTGCGCGACCTCATGGCCGTCAAGATCATCCGCGCGATGGCCCGCGCCTCGGCCTCGGCCGCCCTGGGCCGCAGCCGCGACGACGCGGTCGCCGCGCTGATGCGTGCGTACCGTGACTTCGTCCTGGCCCACCCGGGCTGGTACGCCCTCGTCCCGCTCGACCCGCTGCACCGCGGCTCGGAGCCGATGGCCGACGCGGCCCGCGAACTGCTCGAGGTGCTGTTCGCGGTGCTCCGCGGCTACGGCCTGACGGACGCCGCCGCCACCCACGCGACCCGTCGCCTGCGGGCCGCGGTGCACGGGTTCTCGGTGCTGCAGGCGGGTGGGGGGTTCGGGCTGGCGGAGGACGTCGAGGAGACGTACGACCAGCTCATCGCAATGGTCACCGCCAGCCTGCCGCACTAGTCGCGGGTCGCCGGGAACCGAGGTGGGATAGCGTCGGGGGGACCGCGTCGCAGCGAAGCCGGTGGGATTCCGGCGCTGTCCCGCAACTGTGAAGTCCCGTACCGCCTTGTTCGGCGGCCGGGCAAGCCAGGTCGCCTGCGCGTCGGTCGCGATTCAGCGCTCTCGGGGAGGGGCGCCTCGCGGGCCGGTGCTCCGGCCGGCGATGCACCGCAGCCTCGGCCGGCAGGAGGACCAGGATGACCAGAAGAATTGTGACGGCCGCGATCGCGGTCACCGCGCTGCTGCTCGGCGGGTGCGGTGGTGGCGGATCGGACGGCGACGCGGGGCAGCCCGCCGCGAGTGCGAGCGGGGCTGCGTACCCGGCGACCGCGGGTGGGGTGACGCTCGAGGAGCGGCCCGAGAAGATCGTGTCGCTGGCACCGACCGCGACCGAGATGCTGTTCGCCATCGACGCCGGGTCGCAGGTGGTGGCGGTGGACGACCAGTCGACGTACCCGCCCGAGGCGCCTCGGTCCGACCTGTCCGGGTTCAAGCCGAACGCCGAGGCGATCGCCGCCAAGAATCCCGACCTCGTCGTGGTGTCCGACGACCTCAACAAGATCGTCGACCAGTTGACCAAGCTGAAGATCCCGGTGCTGTTCGCCCCCGCGGCGAAGACGCTGGACGACACGTACGGTCAGATCGCGCAGCTGGGCACGCTCACCGGGCACCCGGCGGAGGCCGCCGCGCTGACCGGGCGGATGCGGGCCGACATCGACAAGATCGTCAAAGGGGTGCCGGCCCGGTCGGCGCCGCTGACCTACTACTACGAGCTGGACCCGACGTACTACACCGTGACGTCGCAGACGTTCGTCGGTTCGATCTTCGCCATGGTGGGTCTGAAGAACGTCGCGGACGGCGCCAAGACCGCGTATCCGCAGCTCTCGCAGGAGGCGCTGGTCTCCGCGGACCCGGACATGATCTTCCTGGCAGACAGCAAGTGCTGCGCGCAGTCGCCGGCGACCGTGCGGGCCCGCAAGGGCTGGTCGGGCGTGACGGCGGTGAAGACCGGCCAGGTCGTGGCGCTGGACGACGACATCGCGTCGCGGTGGGGGCCGCGGGTCGTGGACCTGGTCCGGTCGGTCGCGGACGCGGTGGCCAAGGTCCCGGCGTGACCACCCGGCCCGCCCGCGAAGCGCCACCGCCCACCGACGGGCCGGCCGGCGAGGAAGCGGCGGCCGGGGACAAAAGCGCAACCGGAGACAAAAGCGCAGCCGACAAAACTGCCGGCGGCAAGAGCGCAGCCGGCGAAAAAGCCGGCGAGAAGGCCGGCGGCAGAAGCGCGGCCGGCGAGAAGGCCGGCGGGAAAGGCGGCGGCAGGAGGCCGGCCGGGCTGCGGGCCGCCTGGCTGGCCGGCGGGTTCGTCGCGGTGGCGGTCGCGCTCGTCGCCGGCATCGCGTTCGGGCCGGTCACCCTGCCGCCCGGCGGCGTCGCCGCGGAGCTGCTCAACCTCATTCCGGGCGTACGGCTGCACAGCGGCCTGACCGAGCGCGAGGTCGCCATCGTCACCGCCCTGCGCCTGCCGCGGGTCGTGCTCGGGCTGCTGGTCGGGGCGATGCTGGCGCTGGCCGGTGCCGCGTACCAGGGGGTGTTCCGGAACCCGCTCGCCGATCCGCATCTGCTGGGGGTCGCGGCGGGCGCCGGGCTGGGCGTGACCGCGGTGATCGCCGCCCGCTCCGGCACCGGCGATGTCACGGCCGACCTGCCGTTCGGCGTACCGCTGGCGGCTTTCGTCGGTGCGGTCGGGGCGGTGGTGCTGACGTGGCTGCTGGGGGCGGCCGGCGGGCGGGCGCGTACCCCCGCGACGTTGATCCTGTCCGGAGTGGCCGTGTCGGCGTTCCTCGCCGCCGCGCAGACGTACGTGATGCAGCGGCACACCGAGTCGCTGCGTGAGGTGTACGCGTGGCTGCTCGGCCGGCTCGCCACCGCGGGCTGGCACGACGTGCTGATCGTGCTGCCGTACGCGGCCGTCACCGGGATCATCGTGCTCGCGCACCGCCGGGAGCTGGACGTGCTGACGGTCGGCGACGAGGAGGCCGCGGCGCTGGGCCTGCACCCGCAGCGCAGCCGGTATCTGCTGGTGATCGCCGCGTCGCTGGGGACCGCGGCGGCCGTGTCGGTGTCCGGCCTGATCGGGTTCGTCGGCATCATCGTGCCGCACACGCTGCGGTTGCTCGCCGGGCCGAGCTACCGGTCGATCCTGCCGCTGTCGGTGCTGTTCGGCGGGGCGTTCCTCGCGCTCACCGACCTGGTCGCGCGGACCGTCGCCAGCCCGGCGGAGATCCCCATCGGCGTGGTGACGGCGTTCTTCGGCGCCCCGTTCTTCGCCGTCGTGCTGCGCAGGATCAAGGGATGATCACCGTACGGGGGCTGCGCGTGCGGCTGGGCGGGGTGGCCGTCGTCGACGGGGTGGACCTCGACGTGGCCGACGGCGAGTGGGTGACGATCATCGGCCCGAACGGCGCCGGCAAGTCGACGGTGCTGCGGGCCGTGGGCGGGCTGGTGCCGTACGCGGGCACGATCGCGCTCGGTGGCGTCCCGCTCGAGGCCCTGTCCCGCCGCGACCGGGCCCGTACGGTCGCCACCGTTGCTCAGCACCCGGTCGTGCCGCCGGCGATGCTCGTGTACGACTACGTGCTGCTGGGGCGTACGCCGTACATCCGCGCGCTGGGCCGCGAGTCCGCCTCCGACCTGGCCGTGGTCGACGAGGTCCTCGCCGCCCTGGACCTGGAGGCGTTCGCCGACCGCCGGCTCGACACGCTCTCCGGTGGCGAGCGGCAGCGCGCGTTCCTGGCCCGGGCGCTCGCGCAGGGCGCCCGTACGCTGCTGCTGGACGAGCCGACGAGCGCGCTGGACATCGGGCACCAGCAGGAGGTGCTGGAGCTCGTCGACCGGTTGCGCGGCGAGCGCGGGCTCACGGTGCTGGCCACGATGCACGACCTGTCGACGGCCGGGGAGTACGCCGACCGCCTCGTGCTGCTCGCCGGTGGCCGGGTCGTCGCGCACGGGACCGCCCGTGAGGTGCTGACCGAGGACCTGCTCGCCGAGCACTACCGCGTACGCGTCAAGGTCATCGACGGCGAGCAGGGGCCGCTCGTCGTGCCGGTCAGGCGTTAGCGCTCTGCAGGATCGAGAACGTGCCGCCCTGCGGGTCGTCGAGGACCGCGTAGCGGCCGATCGGCAGGTCCGTCGGCGGGTGGGCCACCCGGCCGCCGAGCGACTGCGCGAGCGCCACCGACTCGTCGCAGTCGCGCACCGCGAAGTAGATCATCCAGTGTGGAGAGAGGTCGTCGGGCCAGTCGTCGCCGTCCATGGCCTGCATGCCGGCGATCGTGGCGCCCTGGTGCTCCCAGACGATGTACGGCAGCCCGCCCATCGAGCTCTCCCGGGCCACCCAGCCGAACACCGACCCGTAGAAGGCCGCCGACCCCTCGACGTCCCGCGTGGTCAGCTCGTTCCAGGTGAGCGCGCCCGGCACGTCGAAGACGTCGGCGCCCTTCATCGTGCCGGCCTGCCAGACGCTGAACGGCGCCCCGGCGGGGTCGAGGAACGCCGCCATCCGGCCCTGGAACATCACGTCGAACGGCGCGACCAGCACCTTGCCGCCGGCCGCCTCGACCCGGGCCGCGATCTCGTCGGCGTCGTCCGTGGCGACGTACGTGCTCCAGGCGGTCGGCTGGCCCTCGCCGTAGAGCGGTCCGGCGCCCGCGGCGGCGCGCCCGTGGAGGCGGAACGTGGTGTAGCCGCCGTACTCCTCGCCGGAGACGTCGGCCTCCCAGCCGAACAGCTGCGTGTAGAAGCGGGTCGCGTCCGGCAGATCGGCGGTGCCCAGATCCACCCAGTTCGGAACCCCGGGCGTCGGATGGGACATGGGCGATCTCCTCGACAGGCACAAGGCGGACGCATGGATCGTTGCACCGCGATGCCAGGTACGGGACGGCAGAGTCGGAAGTTCAACTGAACCGCCGACCCTCGTCGCGGCGATAGGCCCATCCGGCCACCCCAGCGAACGCGACCATCCAGGCCACCAGCGCGGCCACCGAGGCCGGCTGCACCGGGAAGTCGCCGACCGCGGCCCACATGAGGCGTACGGCCGCGCCCGTCGGCAGGTAGGGGGCGATCGTCTCGATGAACCCGGGGGCGTTGCCCGGGCCGGTCATCAGTCCGCCGCCGAAGGCCAGCGGCAGGAACAGCACCTGGGCGAGCACGACCGCGGCCTTCGTGGGCAGCGAGTAGCCGATCGCGAGGCCCATCAACGTGAACGGCACCGCCGAGACCACCGTGACGCCGAAGGCCGCCAGGAACTGGCCGGGCGTCACGGTCGCCTCCGTCAGCAGCGCCGCGGTGACCAGGACCGGGATCAGCGACACCGTCATCAGCACCAGCCCGGCGAGGATGCGCCCGAGGAACCGGGGTGCCGCGCCGACGGGCAGGGTCCGCGCGTACGGGTCCCACGGCTGTGCCCGGTCCTCCGCGACGCCGATCCCGTATTGGAAGAGGTTGGAGCTCATGACGACGAACGTGACCATCGACGCGGTGGCGGTCGTCGCCCACTCCGGGTTGCTGCCGAGGAACGGGACCACGAAGAAGATCATCGAGGCGGCGGGGAAGAACGCGCTGCCGACGAGCGCCATCGGCATGCGTACGGTCTCGATCAGCTGGAACCGTGCGTGGGTCAGGGCGAGGGATGACACGAGGGGCTCCTTGGGCTCAGGCGGCGGTGAGGGTGAGGAACGCTTCCTCCAGCGACGTGGGCCGGACCTCGAGGTCGCGGAACGGCACGTCGCAGGAGACCAGGTCGCGGACCAGGCGGTCGGCGTCCGCCGTGAGCAGATGCGTCCGGTCGCCGTCGCGCTCGGTGCCGACCACGCCGGGAAGATCGGGCACGGGTACGGCGGAGGTCAGGCTGACCCGGCGGATCGCGACGAGCCCGCGTACGGCCGCGACGCTGTCGTCGGCGAGCACCCGGCCGCCCCCGACCACCACGACCCGGCCGGCCAGCGCCTCCACCTCCTCGAGGTAGTGGCTGGTGAGCACCACCGTGCCGCCCTCGGCGTGGAACCGGCGTACGCCCTCCCAGAGGGCGTGCCGCGCGGCGACGTCCAGGCCGGTCGTCGGCTCGTCGAGGAACACGATGCGCGGCCGCCCGACGAATGCCAGCGCGACGGCGACCCGCCGCTTCTGCCCGCCGGAGAGCCCACCGGTCTGCCGGCGCACCAGGTCGCCCAGCCCGAACCGGTCGAGCAGCTCGTCGCGGCCGAGCGGGTCGGGGAAGTGGGCGCGGACGAAGTCGACGACCTCGCCGACCCGCAGCGCCGACGGCAGCCCGGTCTCCTGCGGCGTCACCCCGAGCACCTTGCGGGTGGCCGGGTCACGCGGGTCGCCGCCGCACAGCTCCACCCGGCCGGCGCTGGGCCGCCGTACGCCGGTCAGCAGGTTGACCAGCGTGCTCTTGCCGGCGCCGTTCGGCCCGAGGAGGCCGACGAGCTCGCCGGCGTGCACGTCGAGGTCGACGTGGTCGAGGGCGACGACGCTGCCGTAGCGCCGGGTGACGTCGATGGCTCGGGCGAGGGTCATGACTGCTCCGTTCCGGCGCCGCCGTTCAGCAGGGCGCGTACGGCGTTCGTGTAGTCCTCGAAGGCCAGCCGTCCGCGGCGGGTGAGGCTGACCAGGGTGGCCGGCGTGCGGCCCTGATGGGTCTTGACGACCTCGACGTAGCCCGCGTCCTCGAGCTTGCGCAGGTGCACGGAGAGGTTGCCGGGGGTCATGCGGAGGATGTCCTGCAGCCGGGGGAAGGCGATGCTGTCGCCCTCGCGCAGCGTGGAGAGGGAGGAGACGACCCGCAGGCGGGCCTGGGCGTGGATGACCGGGTCGAGCTCCGGTACCGCGTCATCGGTCATCGCCGGGCACGCTCGCCCTCGGTCACGTGCGGCAGCCGGAGCCAGGAGATCAACCCGGCGACGAGCATCCCGCCGCCGCCGGCAACCGCCACCACGAGGGCGTGCCAGCCCGGGCCGAGGATCACGCCGACCACGTTGACGACGCTCAGCCAGGCGCCGAGCCGGAACATCGTCCGGTCGTTCCAGATGGCGCCGCCCGCCATGTGCAGCGCACCGGTCAGGGCGGTCATCGTGCCGGTCCACAGCAGGGTGGCCTGGGCGGTGGGCAGCAGCTCGCTGATGCGGCTGAGCACCGTGATCATGCCGGAGAAGGCGAGGCCCCAGGTGAAGCCGTACATCCTGCCCTGGCGGGAGGTCGGTCCCGAGACCTGCCGGGCCGCCCGGCCGCCGACGAAGCCCGTAATCATCCCCGCGATGAAGATCAGCGCGAGCAGGACGACCAGCGGCAGCCACTCCGGCATGTCGACGATGACCCGGCCGTCCGGGCCGAACCGCAGGAAGTAGACGGTGAAACCGATCAGCCAGGCGATGCCCCACGGCCAGAGGAGCAGCCGCGGGTCGGGGATGATGCGGCGCGCTGTGGCACTGCGCTCGCGCTCGATGAGCCGGAGCGATTCGGCGGGGTCCAGGGGAGGGCGGTCGTCGTCTGCTTCATCCATGTAAAGAACTCTACCGTACAAAGTCAAAGAACTCTATGGCGCAAAGTTGACAGCTTGGCCGTCGCCTACGATCACGATGTGGCTGATCTTGTGTTGCGCGCCGCGGAGGCGCGGGAGCTCGGTGCCGTCCTGGGCTTCTGGCTCACCGCCGCCGAGAACGCCGCCCGTCCCGCCGATTCCCCGGCCGCCCTGGCCGCGCTGCATCTGCGCGACCCGGGCGCGCTGATCGTCGCCGTCGACGGCGACGAGATCGTCGGTACGGTCATCGCCGGCTGGGACGGCTGGCGCTGCCACCTGTACCGGCTGGCGGTCGCCCCCTCGCGCCGGCGTGCCGGGATCGGGCGGGCGCTGATCGCGGCGGCGGAGGAGCGCTTCCGGGCGCTCGGCGGTACGCGGGCCGACGCGATGGTGCTCGACGACAACGAGGGCGCGCACGCCGTCTGGGCCGCGCACGGGTACCGCCGCCAGGGCGAGTGGTCGCGCTGGGTGAAGCCGCTCTAGCCCGCGGAACGCCCTCTTTGCGGGTATATCGGCGGGTACGGTGTCAGCATGGTGTCGGCGCGCCCCCTCGGCGTACGGGTGCCGGGGCGGCCCCCGCCCCACGACCGGCTGCGGGATCGGATGCGCCGCCGGCTGCGTGCGCTGGGCGCGTACACCGGGGTCCGGCACTGGCTGCTGGTACGGGGAACGCCGCTGTTCGTCGTGTTCGCCCTGCTCTACGTGGTCAACGGCCTGGTGATCGGGTGGAAGACGACGTACGACGTCACCATCGGCATCACCTCGCCCGGCGACCGGGACGTGCCGGTGCCGGTGCTGGCCTGGTTCCTGTCCGTGTGCGGGTGGCTGGCCGCGCCCGCGGTCTTCGGTGCGGTCGCCGGAGCTGTCGTCAGCGTCGCCATCAGCGGCCGCCGGCAGCGGTCGATCCGCGAGGCGTTGTCGAGGGATGAGCCGGCATGAGCGAGCAGGAGACCGCGTCACCCCGGATGACGAAGCTGCGCGCGACCATCCCGCCGCTCAAGGACCTCGTCTACGAACAGTGCGGGTACGCCGTGCCCGCCACCTTCGCGTCCGGCTTCGTCGACCTGCACCTCGACGACTGGGAGCGGGCCGAGCGGGACTGGGAGAACTTCGTCGCCCTCGTGCTGGACACCGACGCCGTCCACCCGCGCGCCAGCGGCGGGGTGGCGATCAAGCAGGCCGTCGAGGCGGCCGCGGCGTTCCTCGTGGACGACGAGCTGTGGCCGTGGTGCCCGATGTGCAAGCCGGACGCCGACGAACGGAAGGGGGAGACCGATGGGCGCTGACCTGATCCGATCTCCGGGCAGTTTCCGCCGGCTGGGTGAGCGGCTCCTCGGTGGGGCCTTCCCCGCGATGGACGCCGAGGAAGTCGACCGCTATCTCGATCGAGCCGTGGCCCGGGTCCACGAGGCGACCGGCACGCGCCCGCTGCAACGGCTGCGCGCGAACCGTGCCGAGGTGCTGGAGCTGGTCGAGATCGGCCGGGAGGACTTCCGGTCGGCACACCCGCGGCGGCCCGTCGCCGTACTGACGCCGGACGACGTGATCGCACACCTGGGCCGGCACCCGGCGATGAAGTTGCCGGCCCGGAGGCTGGTCCTGGACTTCGCCGATGCCCTGGACGTCATCCGGACCCTCGACGAGGTGAGTGACGCCGCCACGGTGATCGAGCTCCCGGCCGACGGCACGCCCGATCTCGCGCTGAGCGTGAGTTCCGGGCCGCCCTCAGCCCGTGACCGGGTCCGTGGTCTCGCGGCCGAGCTGGCCACCGGCCTCGCCGGGGCCCGGAACCTCGTCCGCGCCGTCGACCTCGCCATCGACTCGGCTGTCGACCTCGCCTCGGCCCTGCGGGACCGGGACCTCGCACGCGGACTCGCCGACGCCCGCGCCAGCGCCCGGCACCTGGACCAGAGCCTCGGCCTCGACCACGTCCTGACCGGAGACCTGCGCCGCGACCTCGAGCGGGGCCGGCCGGTCCGCCCCGACCGCCCCGCCTACGCAGAGGTCGACCGTGCCGGTGACCGCGCGCACCTCCGTCGCCTCGCCGACTCGGTCGCCTTCGCCAGGGCCGCCGCCCAGCAGGTCAGGGACGCCCTCGCCCGGGACGTCGCCCGGATGTTCCTGCGGATCGGACGGCTCGACCTCGACCGGCTCGACGACGAGAGCGCCGAAGCCCTGCGGGAAGCGGTGAACGACCTGCGCGGAGCGGACCTCAGGAGCGTCAACCTCGTCGGCGTCGACCTCGAGGGCATCCGATGGTCACCGGCCACCCGCTGGCCCGAGGACTGGCGCGCGCAGGTCGACCGCGACTCGGTGCTGATCGGCGACGGAGTGTTCGAGGTCCGCCCGGGCGCGAAGACGGCCGGCACCCACCTCCTGCTGGCTCCGCTCTAGTCGGCCAGCGGCCCGGGCAGAGGCGCGGCGTGGACGACCGAGAGGCGGGACACCGCACGGGTCAGGACCACGTACAGCCGGTGCAGGCCGCGCGGCTCGGCGGCGACGATCTCGGCCGGTTCGACGACGACCACGTGGTCGTACTCGAGGCCCTTGACGATCGTGGCCGGTACCACCGTGACGCGCGCCTCCGAGTCGACGTCGTCGGGGGTCGCGGCCTGCAGCCCCGCCGCCGCGAGATGCGCGCGCAGCCGGTCGACCGCTGCGTCCGCCGCGATGACCGCGACCGAGCCCTCGTGCTCCAGCGCCGCCGTGACCTCCACCAGCGTCGCCGCGTCCAGCTCCGAGGGGTCCGCAAGCCCGACGACGGCCAGGTCCCCGTCCCGGCGCAGGGAGACGGCTTCCGGCACGTCCACACCGAGGGCCGGGAGGAGGCGGTTCGCCAGGGCCACAACGGCCGCGGGTACGCGGAACCCGACGGTCAGCGGCACCACGGCCGCATCCGGCTTGCCGAGGTGCGCCAGAGTGTCCTCCCACTGGGCCGCCGCCCACGGGGCCGTACCCTGCGCGAGGTCGCCGAGCAGCGTGATCGACCCGTGCTCGCTGCGCCGCGCGATCGCCCGCGCCTGCATGGGCGACAGGTCCTGCGCCTCGTCGACGACCACGTGCCCGAAGCTGGTCTCGCGCTCCAGCAGACCCGCCGCCTCGTCCAGCAGCAGCAGGTCCCCGGCGCTGAAGCGGGCCGACTTGGGAGTCTTGGGCGCCTTCGGCCACAGCAGCTCGGCCTGCTCCTCGGCCGTCAGGATGCCCTCGGCCGCGGCGGCCAGCAGCGTGGCGTCGGTCAGCACCGCGACAACCAGCGCCTCGGGCGTCAGCGCGGGCCACGCCTGATCCAGGAAGTCCCGTACCGGCGCGACCTTCGCCATCTTCCGCAGCCACCCGTCGCTCGGCGAGTTGCCCGTACGGTATTCCGACTGCCGTTGCAGCAACCCGACGACCCGGGCGAGCACCCGTTCCCGGCCCACCGAGTAGGGCAGCCCCTCGCGCCGGGCCTCGTCGACGATCCGGCGCAGCGGCTCGGAGTCGATGCGCCACCGGTACGAACCGTCGGACACCATGATCGGCTCGGCCGGCTTCACCAGGTGGCTCCACAGCGCCCGGCGCAACACCTCGGCCAGGCGCGCGTCGTGCTTCAGCATGGTGGCCGCCTCGCTGTCCCGGCCCTTCACGGGTACGCGGGCGATCAGATCGTCCACCGTGGACTGCTGGACCTCCACCTCGCCCAGCGCCGGCAGCACAGCCGAGATGTACGACAGGAACGCCGAGTTCGGTCCGACGATCAGCACCCCGGAGCGCCGCAGCCGTTCGCGGTGCACGTACAGCAGGTAGGCGGCCCGGTGCAGGCCCACCGCGGTCTTCCCGGTGCCCGGCGCACCCTGCACGCAGATCGAATCCTCGAGCTCTGCGCGTACCAATTCATCCTGTTCGGGTTGGATCGTCGCGACGATGTCGCGCATGGGCCCGACGCGCGGGCGCTCGATCTCCGCCGTCAGGATGCGGCTCTTCGTGCCGAGCTCCTCGCCGCGGTCCAGGTGTTCGTCCTCGAAGCTGGTCAGCTCGCCCTTCACGAACCCGAACCGCCGCCGCGTCGACACGCCCTGCGGATCCCGCACGCTGGCCCGGTAGAACGACTGCGACAGCGGCGCCCGCCAGTCGAGCACCATCGGCTCCCCGGCATCGTCGGTCACATGCCGGCGCCCGATGTGGTACGCCGCCTCGGCGACGTCCAGCTTGCCGAAGAACAGCGGAGTGGTGGGGTCGTCCGCCAGCTCGGCGACGCGGCGGGACAGCGTACGCCCGAGCGTCTCGGCGGAGAACGCATCGCCGGCGATGTCGGCGGAGGAGGAGAACAGCGACTCGGCCCGGCCGCGCATGCGGCCCAGGGCGGCGCGGGACTCGGCAAGATGCCGGCGCTCCGCGGCGAGATCGTCGTCGAGATCGGTGTGGGCAGGCAGCGTCATCCGAGAGACCTTTCGGCGTCGGTGTCGGTGGTTCGGCTGACCTGGGCCGCCCGGCGCTCCGGCTGGATGCGGTGTCGGCAGTGCCCGGTTGGGAAAGCGCGCGGTCCCCGCGGGCGAGCCCACCAGGGTACGCGGCCTCCCAGCCCCGCACGACCGAATTACTGCGGGATCATTGGGGCATGGCTGAGCAGCGGGTGCGTACGCGGATCACCGATCCCAAGGTCATGCGGGCGCTCGCGCATCCCGCGCGGATCGCGATCGTCGAGCATCTGGGGAGCACCGGCGAGGCGGTCAGCGCCACCCAGTGCGCCGGGCTGGTCGACTTGTCGCCGAGCGCGACCAGCTACCACCTGCGGGAGCTCGCCAAGGTGGGGCTCGTGGAGCAGGCGCCCAGCCGCGGGGACGGCCGTGAACGGCTGTGGCGCAGTACGACCTCCGGGTTCAGCGTCGAGGGGGACCTGGACGAGCCGGAGACGCGCCGCAGCCAGCAGGAGCTGGTCGACGTCTATCTGGCGCGGGACTTCGCGCGGTTGCGGGAGTGGTTCGGCCGGCAGCACGAGGAGCCGCGGGCCTGGCGCGACGCCTCGACCCTGATGGGGCCGATGCTGCTGATGACGGCCGAGGAGCTGGTCGCGTTGAACGAGCGGGTGCAGGAGCTGGTGGAGCCGTACCGGCGGCGGGAGCGGATGGATGACGCGCCCGCGGACGCGCGACCGGTGGCCGTGCATTACGCGTCTTTCCCTGTCGACTAGGACCGAGCCCCGGAGGTCCGAGGGGCTTGCCATCGGCGGATGTGAAGGAATATTTTCGAAGTATGTCCTTCGCATCTGTCAGTTCATGGCGCGACGTCCGGTTGGCGGCCGGTGCGCGAGCCGTGTCGGTGTGCGGGGACTTCCTGGCCGCCACCTCCCTGGCGCTCGCTCTGCAGGAGGCCGGCGCCGGAGGGCTGGCGGTCTCCGCGCTGCTGCTGGCGGCGAGCGCTCCGGTCGCGCTGCTGGCTCCGGTGGCGGGCCGCATCGCCGATCGGGCGGACAGCCGTACGGTCCTGGTCGTCGCCGGTGCGGCGCAGGCCCTCGTCTGCGCGGCGCTCGCGTTCGTGAGCTCGCCCGGCGTGATCATCGCGTTGGTCGCGGTGCTGGCCTGCGGGCTCGCGGTGACCCAGCCGACGCTCGCGGCCCTGCTGCCGGCGATGGTCCGGCGCGAGGACATGCCGCGGGCCAGCGGCATCAACCAGACCGCCGCCATGGTCGGCATGCTCGTCGCGCCCGCGCTCGCCGGTGTGCTGGTCGGGCGGTTCGGCGTACGGGTGCCGCTGCTCATCGATGCGGCGAGCTACCTCTCCCTCATCGCCGCCGGACTGCTCATCCGTACGCGGCGAGCGGAGCGCGCCCCGGCCGCCGGCCCGCCGTGGCGGTTGCGGGACGACCGGCTGATCCGCGCGATGATCGGCGCACTGGCCGCGGCCGTCGCGGGGGTCGGCGCGATCAACGTCATCGAGGTGTTCTTCATCCGCGAGACGCTGCAGTCCTCCACCACGGTCTTCGGCCTGGTCAGCGCGGCGTGGACGGGCGGCATGCTGCTCGGCGCCGTGCTGTTCGGCCACCTCGGCCGCCGCCAGACCGCCGGGCCGCGCGGCTCGAACGCCGCCGGGCCGGGCCCGGCCCGCGCCGGCGCTGTCGGGTCGCTCGATGCGGCGCGGCTCGTCCGGATCGTTCTGCTGTTGATCGCCGGGTCCTGCGCGCCGATCGTCATCGGCGCCGCGGCCTGGGATGCGCTTCTGCTGCTCCCGCTCTGGTTCGCCGGCGGCATCTGCAACGGCGGTCTCAACGTCTGCACCGCCGTCGTGCTCGCCGAGCGCGTGCCCGCCGCCGCCCGCGGCCGGGCGTTCGCGCTGATGAGCTCCGCCACCCAGGGCGCCGGCATGATCGGCTTCCTGATCGGCGGGCCGCTCGTGGACGCCTTCCCGCCCCGGCCGCTGGTCGCCGCCGCGGGCCTGGCCGGGATCGTTGCGGTCCTGCTGTGCGTGGGACCCGTACGGCGGGCCGGACGTGAGATAGCTCCCTCGGGCCCGGTGGAGACGCCGCGTACGGTGCCTGCCGGAGATAGCGTCGGACCATGAGCGACGACGTGGTCCAGCGCCCCCGGGTCGGGCACATCCAGTTCCTCAACTGCCTGCCGATCTACTGGGGGCTGATGCGGTCCGGCGCGCTGCTCGACGTCGACCTGCGCAAGGACACGCCGGACCGGCTGAGCGCGGCGCTCGTCGCCGGCGACCTGGACATCGGCCCGATCACGCTCGTGGAATACCTGCGCCACGCCGACGAGCTGCTGCTCCTGCCCAACCTCGCGGTGGGCAGCGACGGTCCGGTGCTCTCGGTGAACCTGGTCTCCACCCGGCCGCTCGCGGAGCTGGACGGCCGCCCGGTCGCGCTGGGCTCCACCTCGCGGACCGGCGTCCTGCTCGCCCAGATGCTGCTGACCGAGCGGTACGCGGCCAACCCCGAGTACTTCCGCTGTCCGCCCGAGCTGAGCCAGATGCTGCTGGAGGCGGACGCGGCCGTGCTCATCGGCGACCCCGCCCTGCGCGCCATGTACGAAGCGCCCGCCCTCGGCCTCGAGGTCACCGACCTGGCCCAGGCCTGGAAGGAGTGGACCGGGCTACCGATGGTCTTCGCGGTCTGGGCGGTCCGCCGGGACTTCGCCGCGGCCCAGCCGGGGATGGTCAAGGAGGTGCACGAGGCGTTCCAGCGGTCCCGCGACCTGTGCCTGGGCGAGCTGGACGACGTCGCCGAGGCCGCCGCGCGCTGGGAGCCGTTCGACGCGCCGACGCTGGCCACGTACTTCCGGGCGCTGGACTTCTCGCTGGGTGAGCCGCAGATCGCGGGCGTCCGCGAGTTCGCCCGGCGCGCCGCCGAGCGCGGCGAAGTGCCGCCGCTGCCGGCCGACGGCCCGCGCTTCGCCGAAGTCTGACCTCACCTTGGGCCGCCGGCCGCAGGCAGCCGCCAGGCGACCGGTGGAGGGCCGGTCGATGGACGGCCCGTCGGTGGAGGGCCGATCGGCCGGCGGAGCGGCCGGCGGGCTGATGTTGCGCCGGGTTTGATCCGCTTCGCGTCACCGCGGGTGGCGCGGCCGTTCACACGTGCCCTACGCTGCGCGGACTTCTCATTTGATCATCGAAGCGGTGACCATGCGTCTGCACAGTTTCCTGGGCCGCTCGGCCCTGCCCCTCGTCCTCATCGGGCTCGGCACGATCGGTGCCGCCCTGCCCGCCCACGCCGACCCGGGCGACGAACGACCCGAGGTCGGGGTGTACGTCCCCGAGCGCGTCGTCACCGTCGACGGCAAGACCAAGACCGTCGAGTTCGTGGTGTCGAACGAGGGCGGCGTGAAGGCCGAGGGCCTCGTCGCGGGCTTCGGCAGCGCCGACGACCCGGTACCGGCCTCCGTCGTCGTGACCCCGCCGAACGGGTGCACCGACATCTCGGCATGCCGGCTGGGCGACCTGGCGCCGGGCGACTTCAAGTCGTTCAAGTTCCAGGTGCAGCTCACCGCCGACCTGGCGGACCTGGGCGCGAGCTTCCCGATCGTCGTACGCGACGCCGGCTCGACGTGGCAGTCCAGCGCCGAGGTCACGGTGGTCCGCGCCGAGGCGGGCATCGACCTCGAGATGGGCGCGGTCGAGGACATGAAGCTGGCGCCCGGCAAGTCCGCCACGGTTCCCGTCGTGGTGCGCAACGCCGGCAACCGGGCCGTCGACCACGTGGCGATCATCCTCGCGGGCGCGCCGTTCATCAGCTTCCCCAACACGTACAGCAACTGCGTGGCGGTCGAGGAGCTGGACGGTACGGCCTGCTTCTTCGACCAGCCGCTCGGGCCGGACGAGGTGCTGACCGTGTCGGCCGCAACGCCGCTCAGGGTGAAGGTCGCGGCCGACGCCCCCGGCCCGGCCGACTACTTCAGCGCGGTGTTCGCCACCAACGCCGACGAGGACCTCGACCTGGCCGACCTCGCCGCGAAGAACGCCGCCGCGGCCCCGAAGTCGCAGCTCAAGCTCGTACCGGTGGGCAAGAAGCGGTCCGCCGCGGGGGCGAACGAGGAGGGCGACCTCAACGACTGGGACAACGCCACCACGTTCCGCATCAAGGTGTCGCGGAACCCGGCGGACAGCGCCGCGGTGGGTGCCACCTTCGCGGGGGCCGTCGGCGAGACCCGTACGGTCCGCGTCGGGGTGCGCAACAACGGCCCGGCGGCGACGATGGGTCCGTTCCAGGGCTGGATCACGAGCGCCCTGGTGCAGATCCCGGCGGGCGTCGACCTGACCCGGGTCGACGACGACTGCTTCTCGCTGTCGGACGGCGTGCCGGTGGACGTGGAGCCCGGTGAGGTGCATGGCCGCCAGTACATCTGCTTGACGCTGGACAGCGTCAAGAAGGGCGACGACCTGCTGTTCTCCTTCACCGGCCGGATCACCGGCGGCTCGGCGGCGGGTTCGGTCACCGTCGACGGCGGCGTCCAGGACCCGACCAAGTCCAACGACGTCGCGAAGATCGCCGTCGAGCTGACCGCGGGCGGTTCGGGCGCCGGGCTGCCCGTCACCGGTGCCCCGGCCGGGCTCCTCGCCGGCGGCGGCGCGCTGCTGCTGGCCGCGGGCGCGGTCGCCTTCGTGACCGCCCGGCGCCGCCGGATCGTCACGATCGCCGAGTAGACGCTGCTCAGGTGAGGGCCCGGGAATCCACGGATCCCCGGGCCCTCACCGTGTGTGCCTCCCGATCAGGCCGCCGTCGACCTGCGCCAGGCTGGGAACTCCCGCTTGCGCCATCGTCCGGGCCAGGTCGTCGCGATAAAACCTGAGAAGATCGCGTACGCCCTCAGCACCGCCGGTCGCCAGCGCCCACAACACCGGCCGGCCGATCAGCACGGCGGTCGCGCCCAGCGCCAGAGCGGTCAGCACGTCGGCGCCGTCACGTATCCCGCCGTCGACCAGCACGGGCACCCGGCCACCGACCGCCTCGACGACCGGGCCCAGCGCGTACGCGGAAGCCAGCGCGCGATCCAGCTGACGCCCGCCGTGGTTCGAGACGACGATCCCGGCCGCGCCCGCCTCGACGCAGGCGACGGCGTCCTCGGGCCGCAGCACCCCCTTGACCAGCACGGGCAGCCCGGAGATTCCGGCCAGCCACCGGATCGCGCCGGCGCTCAGGGTCGGATCCTGCCGCTGCCCCGGCGTACGGTTCTCCGGTGCGGCACTCCCGGCCTCCGGCACCGCGCTGCGGAAGACGTACGGCGCGTCCGCGGTCAGCACGATCGCCCGCGCGCCCCGAGCCGCCGCATCCCGCACCTGCGCCTCGGTGATGGAAGGGTCGCGCAGCACGTACGCCTGGAACCACCACCGGTCCGACGAGATCGAGCGCCCGGCACGAGCCGACTGGACCAGCAGCGACCCGGCCTCGGACACGCCCCGAGCGGTGGCCACCTCGCCGTGCGGATGCGCGAGCGTGTGCAACGCGGCCGGCCCGGCCAGGACGGGCGCGGCCAGCCGGGTGCCGAACAGCTCGGTGGCGGTGCTGACCGCCGAGACGTCCTGGAAGATGCGCGGCAGGAAGCGCCAGGACCGCCACGCGGCGGCGGCCTCGTCGCGACTGATCCCCTCGCCGGCGCCGGCCCGGTAGTACTCGAAGACGGCGGGGGGCAGGACGCCTTGCGCCTCCCGCTCGAGCGCATCCACGGTCCGGCCGGCCTGCGCGAGCGGCTCGCCTTTGGGGTTCGCTGCTCGGCCGGCGTGCGCGGGTGGTTCGTTTTCCAGGGGGTTCACTGCCCGGCCGGCGTGCGCGGGTGGTTCGTCTTCCCGGGGGTTCACTGCTCGGTCAGCCGGCGAGGAGCTCGTCCAGGGCGGCGAGGTCCTCGGCGGTGAGCTGCCAGGCGCCCGCCGCCGCGTTGGCCCGTACCTGTTCCGGCTTGGTCGCCCCGGCGATCACGCTGGTCACCGCCGGGCGCGCCGCGAGACCCGCGATCGCGACGTCGAGCAGTGAGCGGCCGCGCTCCTTCCCGTACGTGGTCAGCGCCTCGATCAGGTCCCAGTCGGCCTCGTCGAGCCACCCCTGGTAACCGTCCTGGGCCAGCCGGGTGCCCTCGGGCGGCTTCTGCCCACGCCGGTACTTGCCGGTCAGCAGGCCACTGTCCAGCGGGAAGAACGGCAGCAGGCCCAGCCCGAACCGCTCGCAGGCCGGCACCACCTCGGCCTCGACGTCGCGGTGCACGAGGCTGTACTGGTTCTGAGCACTGATGAACGGTGTCTGCCCGGCGGCGCGCGCGGTCCAGTCGGCGTCGACGATCTGCCATCCGGCGAAGTGCGAGTTGCCGAGGTACCGGACCTTGCCGGCGCGTACCAGATCGTCCAGGGCGGCGAGGGTCTCCTCGATGGGCGTCCCCTCGTCGGGCTCATGCATCTGATACAGATCGATGTAGTCGGTGCCGAGCCGGCGCAACGACGCCTCGACGGCCCGGACGATGTACCGCCGCGAACCCCGCACGCCGTGATCGACGCCGTTCATCCCCTCCATGTCCATGCCGAACTTGGTCGCCAGCACCACCTCCTCGCGGCGGCCCTTCAGCGCGGCGCCGAGCCACTCCTCGGAGGTCCCGTGCGGGCGCCCGTAGATGTCGGCGGTGTCGAAGAGGGTGATCCCGGCGTCGAGAGCCGCGTCGACGACCGCCCGCGTCCCGTCGAAGTCCAGCCTGCGGCCGAAGTTGTTGCAGCCGATCCCGACAACGGAGACGACCAGCCCGGACGAGCCGAGGCGGCGGTAGTTCATCTCGCTCATTTCCCGACCCTATGCCGCTCCGGGCAGTGCCGCGGACCGCGCGGTGGCGCCTGTGGACAGGTAACACCGCTGAAATACATCATCCGACGTCTATTGACACACAGTGTTAACCATTTCATGCTGTGAGAGCGCTCTCAGGCCGCTCCTCCGCAGCTCACGAGGCGTGACACAGCAATTCCATCCCCGACCCGGGACAGGCCGAACAGGCAGGTCGCCGGGGTGTTGTCCCGTACCCATCGCGCCGCTTCGCCCCCAAGGAGTCACCGTGCGAACCAGACGAAAGCTGTTGCACGCGCTAGCCGCCCTGGCGGCCGCGGTGCCGGTGGCGGTTTCCGCCGCCGCGGCGCCCGCCCAGGCAGCCGGCCCGGCGCTGCTGCCGGTCACCATCACCAACAACACCGGCCGTGGCGACGCGGTCTACGTGTACGTCATCGGTACGAACCTGAACACCGGCCGCCTGGGCTACGTCAACCAGGGCGGCACGTTCACACCGTGGCCGGCCGGGAACATCCCGCCCTCACCGGCGCCGGACGTGGCGATCGGCGGGCCGGGCAACGGCGGCACGACCACGGTCAACTTCCCGAAGGGCCTCTCCGGACGGGTGTACTTCTCGCTCGGCGAGAAGCTCAAGTTCCTGCTCACCCCGGACGGGCTGGTCCAGCCGGCCCCGTGGGCGAGCGGCGACCCGAACTACAACATTCTGTTCGACTGGAGCGAGTTCACGTACAACAACGACGGACTCTGGCTCAACAGCTCGCAGGTCGACATGTTCGCCGTGCCGCACGCGGTCACCGTCACCGGATCCGACGGTGTGACGTCCCGCACCGGTGACCCGGTCAACAACGGACGCAACAACGTCATCAACGGGATCAAGGCTCAGCCGGGCTGGGACCGGACCGTCGTGACCCGCTCCGACGGTACGGTGCTGCGCGTGCTGTCCCCGGGCAAGGCGGCGGGCGCCGGGCTGCTCAGCGCCAACTACTACGACTCGTACATCAACTCGGCGTGGAACGCGTACGCCTCCAAGACTCTGACGGTCGTGCCGTTCGGCGATCAGCCCAACACCAAGTACTTCGGGCGTACGTCGGGCAACGTCATGAACTTCACCAACTCGGCCGGTCAGCAGGTGGCGTCGTTCAACAAGCCGTCCTCCGCGTCGGTGTGGGGCTGCGACGGCGACCTCCCGGCGCCGAACGACCAGGTGGTGGGCCCGATCTCGCGGACCCTGTGCGCTGCCCTGAACCGGGGCACCCTCGGCACCATCGACACCCAGCCCAGCACGAACGCCGCGCAGTTCTACCAGAACAACCCGGCCAACCAGTACGCGAAGATCATCCACCAGAACATGGCGGACGGTAAGGCGTACGCGTTCGCCTTCGACGACGTCGCCAACTTCGAGTCGCTGGTGCACAGCGGTGACCCCCGCTCGGCGGGCCTGATCCTCACCCCGTTCGGCGCGGGCGGCACCACTCCGCCGCCGACGACGGGTGCGGTGTCGCTGATCAGTGACTGGAACGGCAAGTGCATCGACGTCCCGAGCGCCAACTTCGTGGACCGGGCGCCCCTGCAGGCATGGACCTGCAACAACTCCAACGCCCAGAAGTGGACGTTCGCCAACGGCGCGGTCCAGGCCGGCGGCAAGTGCATGGACGTGGCCGACGGCTCCACTGCCAGCGGCGCCGCGGTCCAGCTCTACACCTGCAACAACACGGGTGCCCAGCAGTTCGTGTTGTCGGGGGCGGGGGACCTGGTGAACGTCCAGGCCAACAAGTGCGTCGACATCAAGGACTGGAACGGCAACGACGGCGCGCGGCTCCAACTGTGGGACTGCGCGGGTACGGCAAACCAGAAGTGGCACAAGGGCTGAGCCCAGCTCCGACCGAGGGGTCCGCGCGACAGCGCGGGCCCCTCGTCGTCTCTCAGCCGGCTAAGACCAAGTCCGCGCCGAGCCCGGCACACTGAACCGGTCGGTCGTCGCGCGCGCTGCGGCGCGTCAGTCAGGCCGACGGTCGCGCACGCCGCGGTGCACCGGTCAGGCCGGCCGTCGCTCACGCCTGGCTGCAGCGGTCAGGTCGGGCGTCGTGCGTGCCGGGGTGCAGCGGTCAGGTCGGGCGTTGTGCGTGCCGGGGTGCAGCGGTCAGGTCGGGCGTCGCGCGCGCCCGGGTGCACCCCTCGGGTCGGCCGCCGTGACCCGCGTCAGTCTGGTGTGGACGGAGTGGCGAGGTCTCGGTAGGCCGGGCGCAGGATGTCCGTCAGGGGGATGGCGCGCACCCGCACGCGAGGCGGGTCCAGCACCCGCAGCAGGAGCTCGGGCGGTGCCGTGACCCGGGCGGGCCGTTCTCGCAGTCGGCTCAGGGAGACGGCCGGCGTGTAGAAGTCGCCCAGGCGGTCCTCCAGCGCCACCTCGTCGACCGCCAGTGGATCGATGGTCTCCGTCGGTTCGGGGAGCCCGCGCAGGGCGGAGAGGATTTCCTCCCGCTGCCGGCCGCGCCAGGCCAGCACGAGGAACGGGTCGTCGTCGAAGGCTTCGGCGAGGACGTACAGGACGGCGGATAAATGCTTGCACGGCACGCCCCAGTCCGGGCACGTGCACACCATGTCCAATGCGGACGGAAACAGCGGCAGCTCGAGCTCGTCGAAGACGTCGACGATCTCGTGCGGCATCTCGCCGGCGAGCAGAGCGGCGCGATACAACGCCTGCGACCCGAGCGCGGCGAGCGCCCGTGTCCACTGTGCTTCGTCGTACGCGGGGATCCGGATCGTCACCCCGTACGGCGCTAGGCGTGAGCCCTGCACCCGGCCGGACACGGTGCCGAGGGCCAGCTCGAAGTCGATGACCTGTCCCTTGCGCGCGTACGCCCGCCCCCGCGCGAGCCGCCCCGGAGCGCAGGTCTGCTCGAGGATGTCGACGAACCGGCGCGACCACCACTGCTCGCCGATCTTCCCGCGCTGGGCGCGCACGGCGATGCCACCGTCCACGCGGATCGGGCCGGTCGTCTCGAACCAGCGTCCCTCCGGGTCGACCGGCATCTCAGCTCACCGCCACCGGGTCGAGGGCGAACAGCTCGCGCAGCTCGGCGGTGCCGAGGTCGGTGATCCAGTCCTCGCCCGTGCCGACCACTGTGGACGCCAGCGCCTTCTTGCGCTCGATCATCGCGTCGATCTTCTCCTCGAGCGTGCCCGTGCAGATGAACTTACGAACCTGCACGTTGCGTGACTGTCCGATGCGGAATGCCCGGTCCGTCGCCTGGTCCTCCACCGCCGGGTTCCACCAGCGGTCCACATGGATGACGTGATTGGCCGCGGTCAGGTTGAGCCCGGTGCCGGCGGCCTTCAGCGAGAGCAGAAAGATCATCGGCTCGGGATCCTGTTGGAACCGCTCGACGAGCTCGTCCCGTCTGGCCTTCGACAGTCCACCATGGAGCCAGAGCACCGGGCGGTCGAGATGTGCGGCAAGGTACGGCTGCAGCATCGCCCCGAATTCCGCGTACTGCGTGAAGACGAGCGCCTTGTCGCCGTCGGTCACCAGCTCCTCGGTCAGCTCCTCCAGCCGGGCCAGCTTGCCGGAGCGGCCGGGCAGCCGGGACCCGTCCTTGAGCAGGTGGGCGGGGTGGTTGCAGACCTGCTTGAGCTTCGTCATGGCCGAGATGACGTTGCCACGCCGCTGAATGCCCTCGGTGCTCTCGATGACGGCCATCATGTCCTCCACCACCGCCTGGTAGAGGGTGGCCTGCTCGGCCGTCAGCGAGCACCACACCTTCATCTCGTTCTTCTCCGGCAGGTCGGAGATGATCGACTTGTCGGTCTTGAGGCGCCGCAGCACGAACGGGCCGGTGGACCGCTTGAGCGCCGCGGTGGCGTCGGCGTCGCCGCGTACCTCGATCGGCTCCTGGAACCGTTTGCGGAACCGTTTTGCCGGCCCCAGCAGGCCCGGATTGGCGAACTCCATGATGGACCAGAGCTCAGCGAGGTGGTTCTCCACGGGCGTGCCGGTCAGGGCCAGCCGGGTGCGGGCAGGGATGGCGCGCACTGCCTGGGCCTGCCGCGTGCCACTGTTCTTGATCGCCTGAGCCTCATCGCAGACAACGCGTCCCCATTGGACATCGCGCAGGAGATGCAGATCGCGCAGTGCGGTGCCATAGGTGGTGATGACGACATCCGCCTCGGCCACGGCCGCCTTGAACTCGTCGTCACGCTTCCGCGCGTTGCCGTGATGCACCAGCACGCGCAGACTCGGGGCGAAGCGGGCCGCTTCCTTCTGCCAGTTGCTGACCAGCGACATAGGACAGACGAGCAGCGTCGGGGCCAACTGGGCTCGGGCCGTCGCGTCCTCCCGCTCGGTGAGCAGGAGCGACAGGGTCTGTGCGGTCTTCCCGAGCCCCATGTCGTCGGCCAGGATGCCGCCCAGCCCCAGCCGTCCGAGGAAGGAGAGCCAGGACAGACCCCGTTCCTGGTACGGCCGAAGCACTCCTTGGAACCCGGGAGGCGTGGACACGGGCGTCAGGCGCGCCGCCGCCTCCCCGGAGAGCAGGTCGCCGAGCCGGCCGTCCGCGTCCACCTCGACCAGCGGCAGGTCCTCCTCGCCGCCGTCGACCACCTGCTGCAGCACCTCGCCGGCCGTGAGCTCGCCCTCGCGCCGCCGATCCACCGCCTTGAGCGCCGCCTTCAGCTGCCGGTCGTCCAGCTCGACCCACTGGCCGCGCACCCGGACCAGGGGCACCTTGAGCCGCGCCAGCTCGGCCAGCTCCTCGGCGCTGACCGCGCCGTCCCCGATGATCAGGTCGATGCGGAAGTCGACCAGCTCCTCGAGACCGAACCCGGAGTCGGCTGCGGCCTTCCCCGACGGCGTCGTGCTCCTCGTACGCGTGGTCAGCTTGAGCCCGACCGCCTTGCGTCCGGCCCACGACGGGAGCTGGACGCCGAAGCCCGCAGCCTGCAGCAGGGGCGCGGCCTGCCGCAGGAACTCGTGCGCCTCGGCGGTGCTGAGTGTCATCTCGTGCGGCCGGGCGTCGAGCAGAGCCTCGTGCAGCGCAGGGAAGAGCCGTACGGCGCGGCCGAGCCCGGCCAGCAGGGTCTCGTCGGCCCGGCCCGCGAGGCCCGGCAACCGCCCGCCGGACCACAGCTCCTCGGCGGGGAGATAGAGGCTGGGATCGTCGGCCGACTGCAGCGCGAACGCGAGTGACCAGGTGTCCTCGCCCGGGGGCGGCTCGACCAGCCGGAAACTGACCCGGACCGGCCCGTTGGCCTCGTGCGCGGCCCGCAGCCACGCCTCGAGCGGCTCGGTGAGCGCCGCCACGTCGGCCGCGTCCGCGCCGGGCAGGGCGGGGTCCTCGGCGGTCAGGGCGGACACCCACCGGTCCGGCAGGACGGCCCGGGGGCCGGGGCGGGCCCCGACGAGGAGGCGCTCCGGCAGAACCGCCCGTGCCCCCGCGTCGATCAGCGCGTTCAACACATCGCGCACCGTGCGGGCGGCACCCTGGTCCGGGCCGCCGCCCGCCCGGCAGACCGGCGGCATCGCCTCGGCGAACTCCCGGAACGCCGCCGCGTCGGCCCCGGTGAGCACCGGACGCCATCGCGCGGCGGGCACCCCGGCCTCCGTCACGAGTTGCGGCAGCATCCGTCCCCGGCGTGCCATGTCGCAGGCGTGCCCGGCCAGCAGGGACAGGTAGCGCAGCGACGCCGCGGCGGTCCACGGGCTCTCCGGGTCGGGCTCGGCCAGCGCGCCGAGGGCGCCCAGCGCTTGATCGCACGGCAGCATGAGCACGGGGACCTCCCAGGCAGTCAGCCGCAGTCCCCGCGACGGCGCCTCGCTGCCCGTCTCCGGCGACGGCAGCGGGCCTTTCGCCGTGCCGGGCAGGCGCAGGCTGAGGCTGCTGTCATCGGCCTTGGCAAGGGCGTCCCGGACGTCGTCGGAGGAGCCGGCCAGGGCCGTCGACAGCGCGATGGCCGGCACGGCGAACGGGTGCGGCCGCGACCGTGCCCGTGAGGTGGTGGTCAGCGGGAGGCCGGGATCCTCGGCCCAGAGCGCGAGCCGTCCCGGCGCCGACTCACCGGCTATCCAGACGCCATGTACGACGAGCACCACGACTCCGATTCCGATCGACCCATCGAGATTAACGACCGACGCGGCGAAGACTCACGTCGCGACCCACTCCACCAGTTCGTACGGCACGCCGTTGGGGTCGGTCACCATGAAGAGCCGCTCGCCCCACGGCTCCTCGCGCAGGGGCAGCGTGATGGTGACCCCCTCGGCGCGCAGGCGCTCGTGCTCCGCGTCGAGGTCGTCGACCACGAAGGCGATGATCGTGCCGGATGCGTGCCGCTCGCGCAGCTCCTCGGGCAGGACCTCGATGCCGCGCCGCAGGAAGATCACGTCCATCGCCGCGTCGTCGCGGCCCAGCGAGGCGAAGCCGTCGGCGGCCATCCGCTCGGTGAAGCCGAAGTGGGTGACGAGAAACTTGCTCGAGGCGGGGACGTCGTCGACGGTGAGCGAGACGGCGGAGGATGAGACTCGCACGGTGCCTCCCGGCGGCCGGGCTGATTTATGGACGCTGTACAAAATACACCGTACAAGAAAGGGGTGCCACCCGGTGGCCGAGGCGCGACGCACCATCGACCTGCTGTGGCTCGAGGAGCCGCAGAGCCGGCGGGGGCGCAAGAAGGGGCTGACGCTGACCCGGGTCGTCGACGCGGCCATCGCCCTCGCCGACACCGAGGGGCTCGACGCGGTGAGCATGCGGCGGGTGGCTCAGGAGCTGGGCGTGGTGCCCATGACGCTCTACACATACGTACCGGACAAAGCGGCCCTTCTTGATCTGATGCTGGACGCGCTCTACCTGCGGATGCCGCGCGAGGACGAGGGTGGCCACGCCTGGCAGGACCGGGTTCGCACGGTCGCCGAGCAGAATCGCGCCCTGTACGAGGCCCATCCGTGGGCCGCCGAGCTGCCGGTGAGCCGCCCGCCGCTCGGCCCCGGCCTGATGGCGAAGTACGACCACGAGCTGCGCGCCTTCGAGGGGACCGGCCTCGACGACGTGCAGATGGATGCGGCGCTGACCTACGTGCTGGGCTTCGTTCAGCACGCGGCCCGGGCCTCTGCCGCGGCCCGCGCCTCGGTCGCGCGCTCCGGCCAGACCGACCAGCAGTGGTGGGAGGAGAGCGGCCCGCTGCTGGAGAAGGTGTTCGACCGCCACCGCTATCCCCTGGCCGTCCGGGTGGGTGAGGCCGCGGGCGCCGAGCTGGGTGCGGCGTTCAGCGCCGAGCACGCGTACGCGTTCGGCCTGGAGCGGGTGCTCGACGGCCTGGCGGCGCTCATCTCACGTCAGTGACCCGCGCCGCTGACTCCGGTCGGCGCGGGGACGTAGTCTTCGGAACGTGACGGTGAACGCGGAGATCGACAGCATTCTGCAGCGCGGTGCCGACGGCGGGCGCATCACGCCCGAGGAGGCCCTGCTGCTCTACACCGACGCGCCCTTCCACGCGCTGGGCGAGGCGGCCGACGCCGTCCGGCGGCGGCGGTATCCCGACGGCATCGTCACCTACCTGATCGACCGCAACATCAACTACACCAACGTGTGCGTCACCGCGTGCAAGTTCTGTGCCTTCTACCGGGCGCCGAAGCACAAGGAGGGCTGGACGCACCCGATGGAGGAGATCCTGCACCGCTGCGGCGAGGCGGTCGACCTCGGCGCCACGCAGGTGATGCTCCAGGGCGGCCACCACCCCGACTACGGCGTCGAGTACTACGAGAACCTCTTCTCATCGGTCAAGGCGGCGTACCCGCAGCTCGTGATCCACTCGATCGGTCCCAGCGAGATCCTGCACATGGCCAAGGTCTCCGGCGTCTCCATCGAGGAGGCGATCGTCCGGATCAAGGCCGCCGGCCTCGACTCGATCGCCGGCGCCGGCGCGGAGATGCTGCCGGACCGTCCGCGCAAGGCCATCGCCCCGCTCAAGGAGTCCGGCGCGCGGTGGCTGGAGGTCATGGCGGTCGCGCACCGCAACGGCCTGAGCTCCACGGCCACGATGATGATGGGTACGGGCGAGACCAACGCCGAGCGTATCGAGCACATCCGGATGATCCGCGAGGTGCAGGACCTGACCGTCGCCAACGGGTACGTGGACTCCGCGGTCGAGCAGGCTGACGGCGTCGGCGGCTTCCGCGCCTTCATCCCGTGGACGTACCAGCCGGAGAACAACCACCTCAAGGGCCGCACCCAGGCGACCGCGATGGAGTACCTGCGCTTCATCGCCGTGTCCCGGCTGTTCTTCGACAACGTCGCCCACCTGCAGGCCTCCTGGCTGACCACGGGCAAGGACGTCGGACAGCTCTCGCTGCACCTGGGCGTCGACGACCTGGGCTCGATCATGCTGGAGGAGAACGTGATCTCCTCGGCGGGCGCCCGGCACCGCTCCAACCTGCACGAGCTGATCGGCATGATCCGGACCGCGGACCGCATCCCGGCGCAGCGCGACACGCTCTACCGGCACCTCGCCGTGCACCGCACGCCCGCGGACGACCCGACGGACGAGCGGGTGGTCTCGCACTACTCGTCGATCGCCATGCCGGAGGGCGGCCGTAAGAACCTGCCGCTGGTGGACGTCTCCTGACCCTGTGGTGTGACCCCGGGTGAGGGGTGGCGGTGGGCCGTACGACCGTCCGGGTCGGCCGATCGGGCAGGTGCGGATCGGTGGGTCGGAGAGGGCCGGATTGCTCCTCGGTAACGAGCCCCGCAAGCCTCTGGTACGCCGTGTCGGCGCTGGTTACGGTGCCTGCGTAACACCCGGTAGTACCGCAACACCACAAGCGTCGCCGAGGCATCGACCGCCGGCGGTGGGTTCGGACCCGACCGATGGCGGTCGTATATATAACGCACAAGGGCAGGGCGGGATGGGTCACCATCCCGCCCTTTCTGTCGCGTGAGAAAGGCTTCAGTCCGTTTGTGGATGGCGGGCGCGGCGGTCGGATGGGGGAAGATGCGATGCGTGACGCGCGCAGACCTGGACAAGCAGCCGCATGAAGTCGCCGAGATGTTCGACGGCGTCGCCGAGCGGTACGACCTGACCAACACCGTGCTCTCGTTCGGGCAGGACCGGGGCTGGCGGCGGACGACCCGGGCGGCGCTCGCGCTGCGTCCGGGGGACCGGGTGCTCGACGTCGGCGCGGGCACCGGCGTGTCGACGGAGGAGCTGGGCCGTTCGGGGGCGTACGCGGTGGGCGCCGACCTGTCGACCGGCATGCTGCGCGCGGGGCGGCGGTCCGGGCGGACGGTGCCGCTGGTGGCGGGGGATGCACTGCGCCTGCCGTTCGCCGACGAGGCGTTCGACGCGGTGACGATCTCCTTCGCGCTGCGCAACGTCGTGGACACCGGGGCCGCGCTGCGCGAGCTGGCGCGGGTGACCCGGCCCGGTGGGCGCCTGGTGGTGTGCGAGTTCAGCAGCCCCACCAGCCCCGCTTTCCGCACGGTCTACATGTCGTACCTGATGCGGAGCCTGCCGGCGGTCGCGCGCGGGGTCTCGAGCAACCCGGACGCGTACGTGTATCTGGCCGAGTCGATCCGCGCCTGGCCGGACCAGGAGGGTCTGGCCGATCGCATCGCGGCGGCCGGGCCGTGGGGCCGGGTCGCGTGGCGCAACCTGACCGGGGGGATCGTCGCCCTGCATAGGGCTACAAAGAGGTAAAGATAGCTGTTCGCCCGTTTCGTGACTGCAATCGGTGTTAGCTGCGGGTATGACGACTATCGACCTCTTCGTCGACGACTCGGACATCGACGTCGCGATCGACGACCGGGACGAGGGTGAGCGCCGCGCTCTGGAGCTGGCGCACCTGATCCGGTTGGTGGCGGCGTCCGACCCCGGGCACGCCCAGCGGCTGGTGGATGAGCTGATCGTGCAACTGGACCGGGCGCTGGACGGTACGTTTCGGGAATACCTGGACGGAGTCACGCGACAGATCGCAGACCGGGCGTTGACCGCGAGTGGGGCGGGCATTTCACCCTCGCGTAACGGTTAGGGTTGCCTAACCCTGATCCGCCTCGATGCCGGTCTTAGACTCCGACTGGGCTGGCTTGTGAACTGTTTCACGAGCCTGCGCGAGACCGGAGGTGAGCCGTGAACGGGACCGTCGCCGACGAGGCTGACGTGATCGTGGTCGGTGCCGGGCCGGGCGGATCCGCCGCGGCCTACCACATGGCCAGGCACGGGCTGAGAGTGTTGCTGCTGGAGAAGACGGAGTTCCCGCGGGAGAAGGTCTGCGGGGACGGCCTGACTCCACGCGCGGTGCGCCAGCTCGTCCGTATGGGCGTGGACACCTCGGAGAAGGCCGGCTGGCTGCACAACCGCGGCCTGCGAGTGATCGGTGGCGGGGTCCGGCTCGAGCTGGACTGGCCCGACCTCGCGAGCTTCCCGAACTACGGGCTCGTGCGCACCCGGATGGACTTCGACGACATGCTGGCCCAGCGGGCCGTCGAGGCCGGCGCACTGCTGCGCACCGGCGTCGCGGTCAGCGGCCCGGTGCTGGACGCGGACGGCTACGCCATCGGGGTCGAGGCCAAGGTGGGTCCGGAGAAGGAGTCCGTCCAGTATCTGGCGCCGCTGGTGATCGCGGCGGACGGCGTGTCCGGCAAGCTGCCGCTCGCGATGGGTCTCGCCAAGCGGGACGACCGCCCGATCGGCGTCGCCGTGCGCCGCTACTACAACTCCCCGGCGCGCGCCGACGACGACTACCTGGAGTCGTGGCTGGAGCTGCGCAGCGCGCAGGACCCCGACCGCCTGCTGCCCGGGTACGGCTGGATCTTCGGCCTCGGCGACGGCCGGGTCAACGCCGGCCTCGGCATCCTGAACTCGTCGGACGCCTTCGGCAAGACCAACTACCGCGCGATGCTGACCGACTGGCTCGGCTCCACCCCGGAGGACTGGGGCCTGCGCGACGAGGCCAACGCCGACGGGCCGATCCTCGGCGCCGCCCTCCCGATGGGCTTCAACCGCGTGCCGCACTACACGCGCGGCATGATGCTGGTCGGCGACTCGGGCGGCATGGTGAACCCCATGAACGGCGAGGGCATCGCGTACGCCATGGAGTCCGGCGAGCTGGCCGCGGAGGTGGCCGTCCAGGCCCTCGCGCGCGCCGCCGGCCCGGACCGGGAGCGGGCACTGCGGGCGTACCCGGCGGAGTTGAAGGAGCGTTTCGGGGGGTACTACCGGCTGGGCGGGATCTTCGTGAAGCTCATCGGCAACCCCCAGGTCATGCGCATCGCCACCAAGCACGGCATGCCGCACCCGACGCTGATGCGCTTCGTGCTCAAGCTGCTGGCGAATCTGACGGATCCACGGGACGGGGATGCGATGGACCGCATCATCAACGGTCTGACGAAGGTGGCACCCGCGGTATGAGTGGCCCGGCGACCCCGGCTCAGGCTGGTCATAAGAGCATTAATAGTGTGAAGCGGCTAACAGTCGAGCAGGAGACGGTATGACGCTCAATCCCTACGTACCGATCATCGGGCTGCTGGTCCTCGGCGCGCTCTTCGCCCTGTTCTCGGTGGCGATCGCCCCGATCGTCGGTCCGAAGCGGTACAACCGGGCCAAGCTCGATGCGTACGAGTGCGGCATCGAACCGGCGCCGCAGCCGATCGGCGGCGGCCGCTTCCCGGTCAAGTTCTACCTGACCGCGATGCTGTTCATCATCTTCGACATCGAGACGATCTTCCTCTACCCGTGGGCCGTGTCCTTCGAGTCGCTCGGCCTGTTCGGGTTCGTCGAGATGGTCCTCTTCATCGTCACCGTCTTCATCGCCTACACGTACGTGTGGCGACGCGGCGGCCTCAACTGGGACTGATAACCATGGGTATCGAAGAGAAGCTGCCGAGCGGCATCCTCCTCACCTCGGTGGAGAAGCTGTCCAACTGGGCCCGCAAGTCGTCGTTCTGGGGCGCCACCTTCGGCCTCGCCTGCTGCGCGATCGAGATGATGGCCGCCGGCGGTCCGCACTACGACCTCGGCCGCTGGGGCATGGAGGTCTTCCGGGCCTCGCCCCGGCAGGCCGACCTCATGATCGTCGCCGGCCGGGTGAGCCAGAAGATGGCCCCGGTCGTGCGCCAGATCTACGACCAGATGCCCGAGCCGCGCTCGGTGATCTCGATGGGCGTCTGCGCCTCCTCGGGCGGCATGTTCAACAACTACGCGATCGTGCAGGGCGTCGACCACATCGTGCCGGTCGACATCTACCTGCCCGGCTGCCCGCCGCGGCCCGAGATGCTGATCGACGCGATCCTCAAGATGCGCGAGAAGGTCATGGCCCAGCCGCTCGGCCCGAACGGCCGCAAGATGCTCGAGGCCCGCAAGGAGCGCGGCGACGTTCCGATCGTCGCCCCCGGCGCGATGCCGTCGTCGTACCGCGTGGACAAGGCGCGGCGCGCGGAGTGGACCCAGGCGGTCAAGGAAGGCCGTGAGGAGCAGCTGCGCATCGAGAACTGGATGAAGCTGCAGCCGCACCTTCGGGAGGGGTGAGGGAGCTTGCGACCGAACCATTCAGCTCAGTCGGCTGAACGGCCGTCCCCGATCCGCCGAGCGGAAGGGTTTCTTAAGTGACAACGCACTCTGACGGCGCCGTGCCGGCGACGCAGCCGGTCGGCGCGAACCTCGACGCCCCGGCGCAGACACCGCCGAGTCCCGCCAAGGGCATGTTCGGCGTCAAGGGCACCGGCGACGTCTCCGGCTTCGGCGGCCTGGCCCGCCGGCGCCCGACCACGGTGGACAGCCCGCGGCCGTTCGGCGGCTACTTCGACGAGGTGTACGACGCGCTGGAGGAGGCCTACCCCGGCTTCGCCGACGCCGTCGAGAAGGTGGTCGTCGACCGTGGCGAGCTCACCCTGCACATCGCGCCGGAGCGGATCGCCGAGGTCTGCCAGATCATGCGCGACGACGAGTCGCTGCGCTTCGAGCTGTGCTCCTCGGTCGACGGCGTCGACTACCTGGGCAGCGACCCACGCCGGCTGCACGTGGCGTACCAGCTGACCTCCATGACGTACCGCCGCCGGGTGCGCCTGGAGGCCGCGGTCGCCGTCGGGCAGAGCCTGCCCAGCGTGACCTCGATCTACCCGACCGCCGACTGGCAGGAGCGGGAGATCTACGACATGTTCGGCGTCGTCTTCGACGGCCACCCCAACCTGACCCGGATCCTCATGCCGGACGACTGGGAGGGGCACCCGCAGCGCAAGGACTATCCGCTCGGCGGCATTCCCGTCGAGTACAAGGGCGCCGAGATTCCGCCTCCTGACCAGCGGAGGGTCTACCAATGACAAGCCAATCGACTGCGGGCGGAGCGTACGCCACCGAACGAGAGACCACCGAGGGCCGCGTCTTCACGGTCACCGGCGGCGACTGGGACTCCGTCACCAGCAGCGTCGATCCGCTCAGCAACGAGAAGATCGTCGTCAACATGGGCCCGCAGCACCCGTCCACGCACGGCGTGCTGCGCCTCGTGCTGGAGCTCGAGGGTGAGACGGTGACTGAGTGCCGTCCCGTCGTGGGCTACCTGCACACCGGCATCGAGAAGAACCTCGAGTACCGCAACTGGACCCAGGGCGTCACGTTCGTGACCCGCATGGACTACCTGTCCAACATGTTCAACGAGGCCGGCTACTGCCTCGCCGTGGAGAAGCTGCTCGGCGTCACCGACCAGATCACCGAGCGGACGAACACGATCCGGGTCATGTTCATGGAGCTCCAGCGGATCGCCTCGCACCTGGTGTGGCTGGCGACCACCGGCATGGAGCTCGGCGCGATCTCGATGATGCTGTACGGCTTCCGCGAGCGCGAGTACATCCTCGACATCTTCGAGGAGACCTCCGGCCTGCGGATGAACAACGGCTTCATCCGCCCGGGCGGCCTCTCGCAGGACCTGCCCGAGTCGGCCGTCAAGAAGATCCGCGACTTCCTCGTCTACATGCCGAAGAAGCTCAAGGAGTACGAGGACATGCTCTCCGGCCAGGTGATCTGGCAGGAGCGTACGCAGGGCGTCGCCGTCCTCGACGTCACCGGCTGCATGGCGCTGGGCACCACCGGACCGGTCCTGCGCGCCGCGGGCCTCGCCTGGGACCTGCGCAAGACCATGCCGTACTGCGGCTACGAGACGTACGAGTTCGACGTCCCGACCGCCACGACGGCCGACGTGTGGGGCCGCTACCTGGTCCGGGTCGCCGAGATCCGCGAGTCCCTGAAGATCGTCGAGCAGGCGCTCGACCGGCTGCGCCCCGGTCCGATCTGGATCGAGGACAAGAAGATCGCCTGGCCGGCGCAGCTCGCGCTCGGGGTCGACGGGCTCGGCAACTCGCTCGAGCACGTCGCCAAGATCATGGGTCAGTCGATGGAGTCGCTGATCCACCACTTCAAGCTCGTGACCGAGGGCTTCCGGGTACCGCCGGGGCAGGTCTACGTCGGCATCGAGCACCCGCGCGGCGAGCTCGGCGTGCACGCGGTGTCCGACGGTGGCACGCACCCGTACCGGGTGCACTACCGCGACCCGAGCTTCGTGAACCTGCAGGCCATCTCCGCGATGGCCGAAGGCGCTCTGCTGGCCGACGTGATCGCCGGCGGCGCGTCCCTGGACCCGGTGATGGGTGGGTGTGACCGATAGATGTCCGATACCACGGTTGAGTTCTCCCCGGCGGCCGCGCCGCTGGCGGAGAAGCTCCTGGAGCCCGCGCGCGAGATCATCGCCCGCTACCCGGTGGGCCGCGAGCGCTCCGCGCTGCTGCCGCTGCTGCACCTCGTGCAGACGGTGGAGGGGCACGTCAGCCCCGACGGCGTGGCGTTCTGCGCCGAGATCCTGGGCATCAACAAGGCCCAGGTCGGCGCGGTGGCGACCTTCTACACGATGTACAAGCGCCGCCCGACCGGCGAGTACCTGATCAGCGTCTGCACCAACACGCTGTGCAACGTGCTGGGCGGGCAGGAGGTCTACGACGGCCTCGCCGAGCACCTCGGCGTCGGCCACGACGAGACCACCGCCGACGGCAAGATCACGCTGGAGCACGCCGAGTGCCTGGCGGCGTGTGACTACGCCCCGGTGGTGACGGTCAACTACGACTTCGCCATCGACGAGGCCACGCCCGAGGCGGCGGTCGACCTGGCCGAGCAGCTGCGCAACGGCGAGCGGCCGATGCCCAGCCGCGGCGCCCGCATCTGCACGCTCAAGGAGATGCAGCTGCAGCTCGCCGGTTTCGCCGACGAGCGCGACGGCGCGGTGGCCGACGGCGTCGCCGGCGCGCCCACCCTGCGCGGGGTCACGCTGGCCCAGCAGCACGGGGTCGCGGTGGCGAACTTCGACATCGACACCCCGATCACGACGACCAAGCCGGCCCGGGACGAGTCGGCGAAGGCCGTCAAGGACCCCTCCCCGGCCGGTGCGCAGCCCCCGGCCAAGCCCGAGGGCAAGATCGCCAGCGTCGCCAAGAAGGCGGCGGGCGCGGTCAGGTCCGCGGCCGCGGTGGTCGTCGACAAGGCCGAGCACGCGGTCGAGCACCGCAAGGCGGGCGCGCCGGTCAAGGCCGGCGACGTCAAGGACCCGGAGGTACGCGCGGCGGAGGCCCGCAACCCCGACGCCTCCACGCCGACGCCCGACCCGGCGCAGACCGACGTCACCAGCGTGCCGGCCAACCGCACCGAGGCTGCGGGGGCGGCGAAGAACGCCACTGCCGGCGACGGCAAGCCCGCGGGTGACAGCGAGCGCGGCGAGAGCATCGTCAGCGAGAGCACCGCAGCGCACAGGGAGCAGTCGCCCGCCACGGAGAACCCGGGCTGGCAGAACGCTCAGCGCGGCAGCGAGGAGAAGAAGTGACCCAGCCACGGCGCGAGGTGCTCCAGAAGCTCACCCCCGTCCTGACCAAGCGCTGGCTGTCGCCGGACGCCTGGAAGATCGACGTGTACGAGCGGCTCGACGGCTACGCCGCGGTCCGCAAGGCGCTGGACGTGCACCCGGACGACCTGATCCAGCTCGTCAAGGACTCGGGCCTGCGCGGCCGCGGCGGCGCCGGCTTCCCGACCGGCCTCAAGTGGGGCTTCATCCCGCAGGGCGACGGCAAGCCGCACTACCTCGTCATCAACGCCGACGAGGGCGAGCCGGGCACCTGCAAGGACCTGCCGCTGATGACGTACGACCCGCACTCGCTGATCGAGGGCGCGATCATCGCCTCGTACGCGATCCGCGCGAGCCGGGCGTACATCTACATCCGTGGCGAGGCCGTGCACGCCGCCCGCCGGCTGCGCAACGCGGTCAAGGAGGCGTACGCCAAGGGCTACCTGGGCGAGAACATCCTCGGCTCCGGGTTCGACCTGGACCTCGTCGTGCACAGCGGCGCGGGCGCGTACATCTGCGGCGAGGAGACGGCCCTGCTGGACTCCCTCGAGGGCTTCCGCGGCCAGCCCCGGCTGCGCCCGCCGTTCCCCGCGGTCGCCGGCCTGTACGCCAGCCCCACCGTCGTCAACAACGTGGGCACCATCGCCTCGGTGCCGTACATCGTGCTCGGCGGCGCGGACTGGTGGAAGAGCATGGGCACGGAGAAGTCGTCCGGCCCGATGATCTACTCGCTGTCCGGCCGGATCGCCAACCCGGGCCAGTACGAGTGCGGCCTCGGCATCACCCTGCGCGAGCTGATCGAGCTCGCGGGCGGCATGAAGCCGGGCCACAACCTGAAGTTCTGGACGCCGGGCGGCTCGTCGACGCCGCTGCTCACCGCCGAGCACATCGACACCCCGATGGACTTCGAGGGCGTCGCGGCCGCGGGCTCCATCCTGGGCACCACGGCGATGCAGATCTTCTCCGACCAGGACTGCCCGGTGTACGCGACCTGGCGCTGGCTGGAGTTCTACCACCACGAGTCCTGTGGCAAGTGCACCCCGTGCCGTGAGGGCAACTACTGGATGGTGCGCACGTACCGCCGGATCCTCTCCGGCCAGGGCACCTACCAGGACCTGGACACCCTGCAGGACACGGCGGACAACATCTTCGGCCGGTCGTTCTGCGGCCTCGGCGACGGCGCGGCCACCCCGGTCGTCTCCACGCTGAAGTGGTTCCGGCAGGACTACCTGGACTACATCGAGGGCCGGACCGCTCCGCGGCTGTCCGAGAAGGCCCTGGTAGGAGCGCACTGATGACCGACGTCGCCAAGAAGGCGGACACCGTCACCCTGACCATCGACGGCGTCGAGGTCACGGCCGAGAAGGGCGAGCTGGTCATCCGGGTCGCCGAGCGGATGGGCATCGCCATCCCGCGGTTCTGCGACCACCCGCTGCTGGCCCCGGCCGGCGCCTGCCGGCAGTGCCTGGTGGAGGTGGAGGGCCAGCGCAAGCCGGTCGCCTCCTGCACCCAGACGGTCGCCGAGGGCATGATCGTCAAGACCCAGCTCAGCTCCCCGGTCGCCGCCAAGGCGCAGGCCGGCATCATGGAGATGCTGCTGATCAACCACCCGCTCGACTGCCCGACCTGCGACAAGGGCGGCGAGTGCCCGCTGCAGAACCAGGCGATGTCGAGCGGCCGTCCCGACACGCGGTTCCACGAGCACAAGCGCGAGTACGAGAAGCCGATCCACATCTCCAGCCAGGTGCTGCTGGACCGGGAGCGGTGCATCCTCTGCCAGCGCTGCACCCGGTTCTCCGAGGAGATCGCCGGTGACAAGTTCATCGACCTGATGGACCGCTCGTCCGGCGAGCAGATCAACGTGTACCGCGACGACTTCTTCGGCGGCACGGGCACCGGTGACGGCCAGGTGGGCGAGGGCGAGGGCGACGTCGCCTTCAACTCGTACTTCTCCGGCAACACGATCCAGATCTGCCCGGTCGGCGCGCTGACCGGCGAGCAGTACAGGTTCCGGGCCCGCCCGTTCGACCTGGTCTCCACGCCGACGACGTGCGAGCACTGCGCGGCCGGCTGCGCGATGCGGGCCGACCACCGCCGCGGCAAGGTGCTGCGCCGCCTCGCCGGCGACGACCCGGCGGTGAACGAGGAGTGGAACTGCGACAAGGGCCGGTGGGGCTTCCGCTACACCACCGGCTACGACCGCATCACCACCCCGATGGTCCGCGACGCCGACAGCGGCGAGCTGCGTGAGGCCTCCTGGTCGGAGGCGCTCGTCGTGGCGGCCGAGGGCCTGGCGGCGGCGAAGGGCAAGGGCGTCGGCGTGCTCACCGGCGGGCGGCTCACCGTCGAGGACGCGTACGCGTACGCGAAGTTCGCCCGGGTCGCCCTCGGCACGAACGACATCGACTTCCGGGCCCGGCCGCACTCGGCGGAGGAGGCGGAGTTCCTGGCCGCTTCGGTCGCCGGGGTCACCGACGTCACGTACGAGGACATCGAGACCGCGCCGTCGGCGCTCATCGTCGGGCTGGAGCCCGAGGAGGAGTGCCCGATCCTGTTCCTGCGCCTGCGCAAGGCCCACGGCAAGAAGCGGCTGAAGGTCACGGCGGTGGCGCCGTACCTGAGCCGCGGCTTCGAGAAGCTCGGTGCGGCGCTGGTGACGGCCGTCCCGGGCGACGAGGCGCGGCTGCTGGCCGGTGACGCGACGGTGGCCGCCGCGCTCAGCGCGCCCGGTTCGCTGCTGTTCGTCGGCGAGCGGCTCGCGAGCGTCCCCGGTGGCCTGTCCGCCGCGGCCGCGCTGGCCGCCCGCACCGGCGCCCGGCTCGCCTGGGTGCCGCGGCGCGCGGGTGACCGCGGCGCGGTGGACGCCGGCTGCCTGCCCAACCTGCTGCCCGGCGGCCGCCCGGTCGCCGACGTGGGGGCGCGGGCCGAACTGGCCGCCGCCTGGGACGTGGACGCGGGCGCCCTGCCCGCCGCCGCGGGCCGGGACACGGACGCGATCATCGCGGCCGCCGCGGACGGCTCGCTCGGCGCCCTGCTGGTCGCCGGCGTCGACCCGGCCGACCTCGCCGACCCGCGCCTGGCCGAGCAGGCCCTGGACGCGGTGCCGTTCCTGGTCAGCGTCGAGCTGCGGCAGAGCGCCGTGACCCGGCGCGCCGACGTGGTCCTGCCGATCGCGCCGGCGCCGGAGAAGGCCGGCACGTTCATGGACTGGGAGGGCCGCCTGCGGACCTTCGACGCCGTGCTGCCGACCGGCGCGATGACCGACGGCCGGGTGCTGGAGGCGATCGCCGCGTCCATGGACGTCTCCCTGGGCACCGGCGACGTCGCCGGGATCCGGCGCGAGCTGGGCGCGATGCCGGCGAGCCGGTCCGAGCGTCCGGCGCTGCCCACGGTCGCGCCGGCAAGCCTGCCGGAGCCGGGCGCGCAGGAGGCGGTCCTCGCCACCTGGCACCAGCTGATCGACCTCGGCACGCTGCTCGACGGCGACGAGGTGCTGGCCGGAACGGCCCGTACGCCGGTGGTGCGGCTCGGCAAGGACCTCGCCGAGGCGCTCGGCGTGGCCGACGGCGACGCCGTCACGGTCGGCACCGACCGCGGCGCGCTCACGCTGCCGGCGGAGATCGCCGACCTGCCCCCGCGGGTCGTGTGGCTGCCCACGAACTCGCCGGGCTCGACGGTGCGTCGCAGCCTGGGCGTCACCTCGGGTGCGGTGGTCCGGCTCAGCGCCGGCAAGCCGGGCCCGGTCCTCGCCCAAGGGGTGCACTCATGAACACAGTGATTCTCGGAGCCGCACAGGATCCGACGCTGCAGACGTTCGAGAACGACGTCTGGTGGATCACGCTGATCAAGCTGCTGGGCGTCTTCGTCGTCCTGCTGCTGCTGACGCTCTTCACGATCAACTATGAGCGCAAGGTCGTGGCCCGGATGGCGGTCCGGCCGGGCCCCAACCAGGTCGGTCCGAAGGGCTGGCTGCAGAGCCTCACCGACGGCCTCAAGCTGCCGTTCAAAGAGGAGATCATCCCGAAGACGGCCGACCGGGCGGTGTACTTCATCGCCCCGGTGATCTCGGCGACCTGCGCGTTCACCGCGTTCTCGGTGATCCCGTTCGGGCCGGTCGTGTCGATCTTCGGGCACAAGACCGCGCTGCAGCTCACCGACGTACCGGTCTCGGTGCTGGTGCTGCTGGCCTGCTCCTCGATGAGCGTCTACGGCGTCGTGCTCGCCGGCTGGGCGTCGGGTTCGACGTACCCGCTGCTGGGCGGCCTGCGGTCGAGCGCGCAGATGATCTCGTACGAGGTCGCCATGGGCCTGTCCATCGTGGCGGTGTTCATGACGGCCGGCACCATGTCCACCTCGCAGATCATCAAGGCGCAGGCGGGCAACGGGGCGTCGAGCGTCGACATCCTCGGCTGGAACCCCACCGCGCCGAGCTGGTACGCGGTCCTGCTGCTGCCGAGCTTCATCATCTACTGCATCGCGGCGGTCGGTGAGACCAACCGGGCCCCGTTCGACCTGCCCGAGGCGGAGTCGGAGCTGGTCGGCGGCTTCCACACCGAGTACTCGTCGTTCAAGTTCGCGATGTTCTTCCTCGCCGAGTACATCAACATGATCACCGTCTCGGCGTTCGCCACCACGCTGTTCCTCGGCGGCTGGCGGGCACCCGCCCCGATCACCACGTTCTGGGCGGGCGCCAACTCCGGCTGGTGGCCGCTGCTGTGGTGGCTGGTGAAGGTCCTGATCCTGCTCTTCGGCTTCATCTGGCTGCGGGCCACGCTGCCTCGGATGCGCTACGACCAGTTCATGCGCTTCGGCTGGAAGGTGCTGATCCCGGTCAACCTGGTCTGGATCCTCTTCCTGGCCGGCGTCCGGGTCACCAACGACCGGATCGACGGCGGCGCGCGCTACCTCGTCTACATCGTCGCGGCGGTGGTGGTGCTCGGCATCGCCCTGCTCTGGCCGGCGAGCAAGAAGCCGCGGGAGCGTTCGATCGAGGAACAGCTCGCCGCCCGCCCGCCGGGCAGCTTCCCGGTCCCGCCCATGGACCTCCAGGTCCCGCCCAGCCCGCGCGCCCGCCGCGCGGTGGCCGAGCGCCAGCCCGCCACGGTCGGCGGCACGACCACCGACCCGGACGACGACACGTCAGACAAGGAGGTGTGACGTGGGAACGTTCACGGGCTCGTTCAAGGGCTTCGGGGTGACCTTCGCGCACATGTTCCGCAAGGTCATCACGACCGACTACCCGTTCACGCCGCCCAAGCCGGCGCCGCGCTACCACGGCCGGCACATCCTCAACCGGCACCCGGACGGCCTCGAGAAGTGCATCGGCTGCGAGCTGTGCGCCTGGGCCTGCCCGGCGGACGCGATCTACGTCGAGGGTGGCGACAACACCGACGAGATGCGCTTCTCCCCGGGGGAGCGGTACGCCAGCATCTACCAGATCAACTACGCCCGCTGCATCTTCTGCGGGCTGTGCATCGAGGCCTGCCCGACCCGTTCGCTGACCATGAGCAACGAGTACGAGCTGGCCCGCGACAGCCGTCAGGACCTCATCTTCACCAAGAAGGAGCTCCTGGCCCCGCTCCTGCCCGGCATGGAGCAGCCGCCGCACCCGATGCGGCTGGGTGACACCGACAAGGACTACTACGTCGGCGCGCTGACCAACCCCGGCACGTCGGCCGGCGCCGAGCGGGCTCCCTGGTCGGACTCCGGCACCCGGGACGCGTCGACCGCCGGCGAGCCGGGCGCCCGCGCCGAGACGGCGGGCACGCTGCGCCGCGAGGACGCCGCGGACCAGCCCGCGGAGGTGAAGCGATGATGATGTCGTACGCGGCCGAGGCTGCCGCTCAGGTCTCCACCGGGGAGGCCTGGGCGTTCTGGATCCTCGGGACGCTCGCCGTGATCGGCGGCCTGGGCATGGTGCTCGCCCGCAACGCGGTGCACTCCGCCCTGTGGCTCGTCGTGACGATGCTCAGCCTGGGCGTCCTGTACGTGGTCAACTCCGCGCCGTTCCTCGGCGCGGTGCAGATCATCGTCTACACCGGCGCGATCATGATGCTGTTCCTGTTCGTGCTGATGCTCGTCGGCCGGGACGCCTCGGACTCGCTCATCGAGACCCTGCGCGGCCAGCGCGTCGCGGCGATCCTGCTCGGCGCCGGCTTCGGCGTGCTCGTGGCGGCCGGCCTGGCCCGCTCGCTGGGTGACACCGCGGTGGTCGGCCTGGCCGACGCGAACGCGGCCGGCAACGTGCAGGGCATCGCCCGGCTGCTGTTCACCAAGTACGTCTTCGCCTTCGAGGTCACGTCGGCGCTGCTCATCACGGCGGCGGTCGGCGCGATGGTGCTCGCGCACGTCGAGCGGGCCAAGGGCGAGGTCATGGACCAGGTCGCCCGGATGAGGGAACGCTTCCGCCCCGGCAACTACCCCGGTGTGAAGCCGGGCCCGGGCGTGTACGCCAACACCATGTCGGTGGCCGCTCCGGCGAAGTTGCCCGACGGCAAGGGCTCGGACCGCAGCATCTCGCCGATCCTGCCGGTACGGGAACTCACCGCGACCGAGGCCGCACCCAAGGGGACGGACAAGTGACTCCTGACTACTACCTCGTCCTGGCGGCGATCCTGTTCACCATCGGCGCCGCCGGGGTGCTCGTCCGCCGCAACGCGATCGTCCTGTTCATGTGCATCGAGCTGATGCTGAACGCGGCGAACCTCGCGCTGGTGACCTTCAGCCGCATCAACGGCACGCTCGACGGCCAGATCATCTCGTTCTTCGTGATGGTGGTCGCGGCGGCCGAGGTCGTGGTCGGGCTCGCCATCATCATGTCGATCTTCCGGACGCGACGCTCGGCGAGCGTCGACGACGCCAACCTCCTCAAGTACTAAAGGGGCCTTCACGTGGAACAGACAGTGGAGTATGCCCACGCGACGGGGCTCTTGAGCGGAATCTGGCTGCTCGTCGCCATTCCGCTCGCCAGCGCGACGGTGCTGCTGCTGCTCGGCAAGCGGGCCGACAAGTGGGGCCACTGGCTCGGCGTGCTGGCGGTCGCCACGACCTTCGTCCTCGGCCTGCTCATGTTCTTCAAGCTCGGCGGCATGGAAGAGGGCCACCGCTCCGCTCAGCAGAGCCTGTGGGACTTCATCACCGTCGGCGGGCTGAAGGTCGACTTCGGCCTGCTCTTCGACCCGCTGTCCGGCGTCTTCGTCCTGCTGATCACCGGCGTCGGGTCGCTCATCCACCTGTACGCGGTGGGCTACATGGAACACGACCCGGGGCGCCGGAAGTTCTTCGCGTACTTCAACCTCTTCGTCGCGGCCATGCTCCTGCTGGTCCTCGGCAACAACTACGTGATGCTGTACTTCGGCTGGGAGGGCGTGGGTCTCGCGTCGTACCTGCTGATCTCGTTCTGGTACACCCGGCCGTCCGCGGCGACCGCGGGCAAGAAGGCGTTCCTGATGAACCGGGTCGGCGACGCCGGCCTGGCCATCGGCATCTTCCTGATGTTCGCCACGCTGGGCACCACCCAGTACGACGGGGTGTTCAACGGCGTCTCCACGCTCTCCGGCGGCACCGTGCTGGTCATGGGCATCCTGCTGCTGCTCGGCGCGGCCGGTAAGTCCGGCCAGTTCCCGCTGCAGGCCTGGCTCCCGGACGCGATGGAGGGCCCGACCCCGGTCTCGGCCCTCATCCACGCCGCGACGATGGTCACCGCGGGCGTGTACCTGATCGCCCGCTCGCACGCGATCTTCACGGCGAACGCGACGCTGCAGACGATCGTGGTCACCGTCGGCGCGATCACCCTGCTGATGGGCTGCATCATCGGCGCGGCGAAGGACGACATCAAGCGCGTGCTCGCCTGGTCGACGGTCAGCCAGATCGGCTACATGTTCCTCGGCGTCGGGCTCGGCGGGGCGGCGTACGCGCTGGCCATCATCCACCTGCTGGCGCACGGCTTCTTCAAGGCCAACATGTTCCTCGGCGCCGGCTCGGTCATGCACGGCATGCACGACCAGGTCGACATCCGTCGCTTCGGCGGGCTGAGCAAGTACATGAAGTGGACCTGGCTCACCTTCATGATGGGCTGGCTCGCGATCATCGGCATCCCGCCGCTGTCCGGCTTCTTCACCAAGGAGCCGATCATCGTGGCGGCGTTCGAGCGCGAGGGCTGGACCGCCTGGCTGTACGGCCTGGCCGCGCTGCTCGGCGCCGGGCTCACCGCGTTCTACATGACGCGCCTGTTCGTGCTGACGTTCCACGGCCCGAAGCGCTGGACCGAGGACATCCACGAGCCGCACGAGTCGCCGCTGATCATGACCGTGCCGCTGATGCTGCTGGCGCTCGGCTCGATCGCCGCGGGCTGGCTGATGTCCACCTCGGTGCCGAACTGGCTGGAGCCGGTCTTCGGCCAGGAGGAGGCCGAGGCGACCCCGGTGCTCGCGCACTGGCTGCTCACCACGCTGAGCATCGTCGTGACGCTGCTCGGCGCCGGCCTCGCCTGGGCACTGTTCCGCAACGGTACGGCCGAGCAGGAGCAGCCGGCCGGCGTGCTGGTCCGCGCCGCCCGCCGCAACCTGTACACCGACGCGTTCAACGAGGCGGTGTTCGAGCGGCCGGGCATCTACCTGACCCGCGCCCTGGTCTATCTCGACAACAGGGGCATCGACGGCGTGGTCAACGGCCTCGCGGCCACCGTCGGCGGGAGCTCCGGGCGCCTGCGCCGGCTCCAGTCGGGCTTCGTCCGCTCGTACGCGTTGTCCATGCTCACCGGCGCCGTGCTGGTCGTCGGCGCGTTCCTCGCGATCCAGCTGGGGTGGTTGGCGTAATGAAGGACTTCCCGTTCCTGTCCATCCTGACGTTGCTCCCGCTGGTGGGCGCGGCAGTGGTGGCCTTCATCCCGCGCGGCAAGGGCGGTCTGGCGAAGACCGTCGCGCTGGCGTGGTCGCTGGTGGTGCTCGCGCTGAGCATCGTCATGTGGGTCGCGTTCCAGGTCGGCGGCGACCGGTTCCAGTTCCGCGAGTCGTACCAGTGGATCCCCACCTGGGACGCGCGGTTCACGTTCGCCACGGACGGCATCGCGCTGGTCATGCTCGTGCTGATCGCGGTGCTCGTACCGCTGGTGATCCTGGCGTCGTGGAACGACGTCGACGAGACCCAGCGGTCGGTGCCGACGTACTTCGCGCTGCTGCTCACCCTCGAGTGCACGATGATCGGCGTCTTCGCGGCCGCCGACGTGTTCCTGTTCTACGTGTTCTTCGAGGTCATGCTCGTGCCGATGTACTTCATCATCGGCTCGTACGGCGGCCAGCGCCGCCAGTACGCCGCGGTGAAGTTCTTCCTCTACTCGCTGGTCGGCGGCCTGTTCATGCTGGCCGCCGTGATCGGCCTCTGGGTCGTCGGCGGGCACACGTTCGACTGGGCGAACCTGAAGGACGCCTCGGCGGCGTTCGAGACGAACACCGCCCGCTGGCTGTTCCTCGGCTTCTTCATCGCGTTCGCGGTCAAGGCGCCGTTCTTCCCGTTCCACACCTGGCTGCCCGACGCCGGTGTTGCCGCTCCGGCGCCCGCGGCCGCGTTGCTCGTGGGCGTGATGGACAAGGTCGGCACCTTCGGCATCCTGCGCTACTGCCTTCCGATCTTCCCGGAGGCGTCGCGCTGGTTCGCGCCGGCGGCGCTGGTGCTGGGTGTCATCGGCATCATCTACGCGGCGCTGCTGGCGGTCGGTCAGAACGACCTCAAGCGGCTGGTGTCGTACACGTCGATCGCCCACTTCGGCTTCATCGGCATCGGCATCTTCGCCTTCACCACCCAGGCGGGCACCGGCTCGGTGCTGTACATGGTCAACCACGGCCTCGCCACCGGCCTGCTGTTCCTGGTCGTGGGCATGTTCGTGGCCCGCCGCGGCTCGGCCCTGGTGAGCGACTTCGGCGGCGCCGGCAAGCTCGTCCCGGTGCTGGCCGGCGTGCTGTTCTTCGCCGGCCTCGCCTCGCTGGCCCTGCCCGGTACGGCGCCGTTCGTCAGCGAGTTCCTGGTGCTGATCGGCACGTTCGCGACGCACAAGGTCTACGCGGTCATCGCGACGGCCGGCATCATCCTCGCCGCCGCGTACGTGCTGTGGATGTTCCAGCGCACGACGCAGGGCACGCTGAACCCGGCGCTGAACGACGTGCCGGCCATGCACAAGGACATCACGCTGCGCGAGAAGCTCGTCGTCGCGCCGCTGGTGCTCCTGCTGCTGCTCCTCGGCTTCTACCCGAAGCCGGTCACCGATGTGATCAACCCGGCGGTCCAGGCGACCATGCAGGACGTCGGAAAGACCGATCCGGCGCCGACGGCGGTCGCGAACGGGAAGGTGGCGCGGTAGCCATGCCAGACCTCAAACTGCCCGACATCGACTACGGCGCGCTCGCGCCGATGTTGATCCTCCTGGGAGCGGCCTGCCTGGGCGTGCTCTTCGAGGCGCTCGTGCCCAAGGCCCGCCGGCACGGTTTCCAGCTCGGCCTCGCGCTGCTGGCGACGGTGGCGGCGCTGGTCACCGTCATCATCGAGCGCAACACCCGGATCATCACGATCGGCGGCGCGGTCGCCATCGACGGGCCGACGCTGTTCCTGCAGGGTTCGATCCTGATGCTCGGGCTCGTCTCGCTGCTGCTGATCGGTGAGCGCACCGTCGAGGCCGGCGGCGCGTTCGTCTCGCAGGCCGCCGTCACCGTCGGCTCGCAGAAGGACCTGCGGCAGGCGGGCGGCCAGCCCGGCGCGACCGAGGTGTACCCGCTGACGATCTTCTCGCTCGGCGGCATGCTGCTGTTCGTGTCGGCGAACGACCTGCTGACGATGTTCGTCGCGCTCGAGGTGCTGTCGCTGCCGCTGTACCTGCTGTGCGCGCTGGCCCGCCGGCGTCGCCTGCTGAGCCAGGAAGCGGCCCTGAAGTACTTCCTGCTGGGCTCGTACGCCTCGGCGTTCTTCCTCTTCGGTGTGGCGCTGCTGTACGGCTACAGCGGCGGCGTCGACCTGGCCGCCATCCACAACGCGGTGGCCGACCCGAACCGCAGCGAGGTGCTGCTCTACGCCGGCCTGGCGCTCGTCGCCATCGGCCTGCTCTTCAAGAGCGCGGCCGCGCCGTTCCACGTGTGGACGCCGGACGTCTACCAGGGCGCCCCGACGCCGATCACGGCGCTGATGGCGGCCTGCACCAAGGTGGCGGCGTTCGGCGCGCTCCTGCGCGTGCTGTACGTGGCGTTCGAGGGCGTGCGCTGGGACTTCCAGCCGGTCCTGGGCGTCATCGCGATCCTGACGATGCTGATCGGCGCCGTGCTGGCGGTCACCCAGACCGACATGAAGCGGCTCCTGGCGTACTCGTCGATCGCGAACGCGGGGTACCTGCTGGTGGGCGTGCTCGCGCTCAACAAGGAGGGCCTGTCCAGCACGATGTTCTACCTCGTCGCGTACGGCTTCTCGGTGCTGGCCGCGTTCGGCGTCGTCTCGCTGGTCCGCGACGCCGAGGGCGAGGCCACGCACCTGTCCCGCTGGGCCGGGCTGGGCCGCAAGAGCCCGCTGCTCGCCGGCGTCTTCTCGTTCATCCTGCTGGCCTTCGCCGGCATCCCGCTGACCAGCGGCTTCACCAGCAAGTTCGCGGTGTTCGGGGCGGCGATCGACGGTGGGCAGACCTGGCTGGTCATCGTCGGCGTGATCACCAGCATGGTGCTGGCGTTCCCGTACCTGCGGGTCATCGTGATGATGTGGCTGCAGGAGCCGGGTGAGAACACGCCGACGGTGTCGATCCCGGGCTTCCTGACGTCCGCGGCGCTGGCCATCGGCGTCATCGCGACGTTCGCGCTGGGTGTGATCCCGGCCCCACTGCTGGATCTCACCAACGACGCCGCGCAGTTCGTCAGATAACTGTCATATGACGAGAAAAGCCCCGGCCATCGGCCGGGGCTTTTCTGTGTGCCGGCACCCGGCAGCTCCGCCCGGCGTCTGCGGCAGAGGCGTGACCAGCCACGATGCTCGCCCGGTGCGCCAGTCCCGCCGGAGCGGTGCCCGTACCCCCGAACGATCTTGATCTTGGAAGATCGACCCCTGGGGCGTCCGCGGGAAATCTCGTATGGCATCGTGAAAGCGTGACTGCTGACAGCGCGCTGACGTGGCTCGGCCTCGACCCCGCGGTCGACGCGTCGGTCTCGGCCACGCTCGCCGTGGTGGAAGACGAGTTGCGCAGCAACGTCGCCAGCGCGGACCCGCTGATCGCGGAGGCCGCCCGGCACCTGATGGACGCGGGCGGCAAGCGGACCCGGCCGCTCGTCGTGGCGCTGGGGGCGCAGTTCGGTGACCCCACGCGGCCCGAGATCGTGCCGGCCGCGCTGGTCGTGGAGCTCACCCACCTGGCCACGCTCTACCACGACGACGTCATGGACGAGGCCGCCGTGCGGCGCGGAGCGCCCAGCGCCAACGCGCGCTGGGGCAACTCCGTGGCGATTCTGGTCGGCGACTACCTGTTCGCCCGGGCCGCGGACCTGGCAGCCTCCCTCGGCACCGAGGCGGTCCGGCTGCAGGCGCAGACCTTCTCCCGGCTGGTGCACGGCCAGATCGCCGAGACGGTGGGTGCGCGGGGCAGCGACCCGATTGACCACTACCTGCACGTGATCGCCGAGAAGACCGCGTCGCTGTTCGCGACGTCGGCCCGCTTCGGCGGCCTCTTCTCCGGCGCGAAGCCCGAGCACGTCGCGGCCCTCGCGGGGTACGGCGAGACGATCGGCGTCGCGTTCCAGCTCTCCGACGACCTGCTCGACATCGCGTCCGAGTCGGTGCAGTCCGGCAAGACGCCGGGCACCGACCTGCGCGAGGGGGTCCCGACGCTCCCGGTGCTGTACGCGCTCGCGGGCGACGACACCGACGCTTCCGCGGTGCGCCTGCGGGAGCTGCTGGCCTCCGGGCCGCTCGTCGACGACGCCCTGCACGCGGAGGCGCTGGGCCTGCTGCGGGAGTCCTCGGCGATGAAGCACGCCCGGGAGACCGTCCGCGGTTACGCGGAGGAGGCGCGTGCCTGCCTCGCGCCGCTGCCGGACGGGTCGCCGCGCCGCGCGATGGAGGCGCTCTGCGATTCCATCGCCGACCGCACCAGCTGACGGTCTTTCCACAGTGGAATCTTTCCGGTTCTGATCCCGGCCGGTGCGCGACTTCGACGTTGATCGTGGTAAGGCGCTTTCGTTTCCGCTGGTGAGCGGCCGTGCGCGCAATGATGGCCGGGGTGCGGCGAAAACGTCATTCTTGAACGCTGAGTGTCAGCAGCCATACGTGCGGTAGAGATTCGTCGTGGTCGACACGCTTCAGGCATTCCGTCCGGGGAAGATTATTCATATGGTGTAAGTCCCCGGCGTCGGAGGTAGCTGTGCGCGACCCCCTGGCGGAGCCGTCAGATCTCATCCGGAGCGTGTCACGTGCCCTGCGCGTGCTCGAGTCGGTAGGTCGGGCCCCGCGCGGACTCACCGTGAAACAGATCGCTCGACGGTGCGAGCTCACTGTCGCCACGACGTATCACCTTGTCCGCACTCTGGCGTACGAGGGATACGTGATCAGGCGGGAGGACGGCACGTACATCGTCGGCCTCGAGATCGCGGACCGGTACCGCGAGCTGGTCTCGGCGTTCCGCGGCCCGCCGTCCGTCGGTGAGGCGCTGCGCCGGGCCGCCGTCGAGACGGGGTACAGCCACTACCTCGGCCGGTTCGTCGGTGGCCGGATAGCCGTCACCGCCTCCGCCGAGGGCGCGCGCTCGCCGTTCATGGACGACATGGTCCCCGGCTTCGACGAGGGCGGCCACGCCACCGCCCTCGGCAAGGCCCTGCTCGCCACGCTCACCGCCGACCAGCGCGCCCGCTACCTGCGCGACTGGGGCATGCGCGCGTTCACGCCCGCCACGCTGACCACCCCGGAGGCGCTCGAGGCCGACCTGGCCGCCGGGGAACGCCGCGGCATGCAGCTCGAGATGGGCCAGTTCCGCCAGGGCCTCGCCTGCGCGGCGGTCAACGTCATCACTGACCGCGACATGGAACGCCGGCTCGTCCTCGCCTGCGCCCTGCCGGCCGCCGAGATGCTCACGTCCGCACGGGTGGTCCGCGCCAAGCTGACCTCGGCCGCCCGCAGCGTGGCGGAGGCGCTGTCCACGGGTGACGCCGCCACTGCCTGACCAGTTTGAACCCGCCGGCCCGCGCGCCCGTAGTTGAGGGTGGAACGCGCGAGGGAGGTCGGCCGGCTTGATGGATCAGGACGCCGAGCTGCTGCGCGCGTTGCAGGACGAGCACGGGGATGCCCTGTTCGCGCACGCCGTACGCCTCTCCGGGGGCGACCGCCAGCGGGCCGAGGACCTCGTGCAGGAAACCCTGCTGCGGGCCTGGCGACATCCGGAGTCGCTGGACCTCGAGCGGGGCACGGTGCGGTCATGGCTGTTCACCACCGCGCGCAACCTGGCGATCGACGCCTGGCGGCGGCGGTCGGTACGGGTCGGCGAGGTGGTCACGGACATGATTCCCGAGCCTCCGCCCAGTGCGGACGAGGCGGACCGGGCGGTGGAGGCCTGGACGGTCGCGGAAGCGCTGGGGCGGCTGTCCCGGAGCCATCGCGAGGTCCTGGTCGAATGCTTCTACCAGGGTCGCTCGGTCGCCGAGGCGGCCGCCCGGCTCGGCGTCCCGCCGGGCACGGTCAAGTCACGTACGCATTACGCCCTGCGCTCACTGCGCATGGCCCTGGACGAGATGGGGGTGACGGGATGAGGTGCGACCACGAACACGACGACGGCGCGTACGTCCTCGGCGCCCTGTCACCGGCCGAGCGGGCCGCGTACGAACGGCACCTCGCGACCTGCTCCTTCTGCCGCGAGGCGGTCGCCGACATCGCGGTGCTCCCCGGCCTGCTGGGCCGCCTCGACCCGGCCGACTTCGAGCGGCTGCTGGAACCGGACTTCGCCGCCGGGCAACGTCCGCAGCACCGCCGCCCCGCGATGCCGGACCTGGTCACGGCGGCCCAGACGACCCGCCGCGAGGAACGCAAACGGCTGCGCTGGCGCGTGCTCGGCACGGCCCTCGCCGCGGCCTGCCTCGCGCTGGTCGCCGGCATCGGCGCGGTCTTCTGGATGGGCCGCGGCGGCGCCCCCGATCCCGCGATCCCGGGCCCGGCCGTCGCGATGACCCCCGACAACGGGCAGGTGCCCGTCTCCGCGCAGATCTCCCTCGCCGGGGCGCCGGGCGGCACCAAGGTCAACCTGCTGTGCGCGTACAACCGGGGGAACGAGAACTCCGAGCCGTACACGATCCGGCTGATGGCGTACGGGCCCGACCGCGAGAGCGAGCAGCTCGGCTCCTGGATCGCCTCGCCGGGCAAGGAGTTCAGCATGTCCGGCGTCACGCACTTCACCGACGGGATGCTGTCCCGGCTGGCGCTCGTGCGCAACGACGGGCGGACGCTGCTCGCGTACGACGTCCCCTGACGGCCCGCCCCTCGGGCTGTCAGCGTGGCGGCAGGGCGGAGGCCGGCTCCGCGGTGGCGGCCGCGGGGTCGGTCCCCGTCCGCTTCGCGCCGTTCCGGGCCCTGATCCGCGCCCCCCGGATCCCGTCGACGGTGAAGATGATCAGCGCGATCCACACCAGGCCGAACCCGGCGAGCCGCGCCGGGGGCATCGGCTCGTGGAACAGCAGCACACCACACGCCAGCTGCAGAATCGGCGCCACGTACTGAAGAATGCCGAGACCGACGAGCGGCACCCGGTTGGCCGATGCGGCGAAGAGCAGCAACGGTACGGCGGTCGCCACGCCCGCCAGCACCATGAGCACGGTGTGCGCCGCCGACACATGCCCGAACTCGGCCCTGCCGGCCGCGTTCAACCAGCCCAGGTAGGCCAGCGCGGGCAGGGCCAGCACGGCCGACTCGACGAACAGCCCCTCGGCGGGCGGCAGCGACAACCGCTTCTTGACCAGACTGTACGACCCGAAGCTCGCAGCCAGCAGCAGAGCGATGTACGGCAGGTGCCCGTAGTCGACGGTCAGCACGCCCACGGCCAGGCCACCGATCCCGACGGCCGCCCACTGCCACCGCCGCAGCCGCTCACGCTGGACCGTCACACCGAGCAGCACGACGACCAGCGGCGTGATGAAGTACCCGAGCGCGGTCTCGACGACCCGGGACGAGTTGACGCCGACGATGTAGGTCGCCCAGTTCACGCCGATCAGCACGCCGGCCAGCGAGACGCCGCCGAGGAGTCGGCGGTCGCGGATCAGCCGGCCGAGGAAGCGCCAGTTCCGCATCGCGGCGAGCAGGAGGCTGATGAACAGCACGGACCAGATGATGCGGTGCGCGAGGATCTCGAGCGGGGGAGAGGGCTTGAGCAGCTTGAAGTAGATGGGGAAGAAGCCCCACATCGCGTACGCGGCCAGCCCGTACAGATACCCACGCCGTTCCTCACCCATGAGGCCACCGTAAGTGGTGGTTGGGGGGTGGGTCCTTGCATATGTCGAACGTCACCGAGGGTGGTGGTCGTGATGCTGACGACGCCGGCGGGTGCGGTCGGGGGCGCCTCATGCCGAGCGTGCGTTGCGGTTTGAGGCGCCCTATGCCGTGCGGGCGAAGCGGTTTGCGTGGCGTTCGGCCGGCGCGACCGTGACCCGGGCCCTGCTGGGGCGGTGTTTGTGCGCCGGTGCCGTAGTCAGCCGTGCCGTCGTTAGCCGTGCCGTGCCGTTGGTGGCGCGCCGCGCCTTTGCGCCGTCCGGCCGGTGCCCGCGGTCCTGCCGCCCGTCCGGTGCCTGCCGTCCCGTGCGGCCTGTCGTGCGTCGCCGTCCCGTTCGTGTTGCGGGGGTCAGTCGTCGTCGCCGTCGGGGACGAGCATGTTGAGCAGCCAGCTGACGATGCCGACGAGGAGGGCGCCGAGTACCGCGCTCGGCCAGAAGTCGTCGACGTGGAACGGCAGGTCGAACTGCCCCGCGATCCAGCTCGCCAGCAGGAACAGCAGGCCGTTGACGATCAGCGAGATGAGGCCGAGCGTCAGCACGTACAGCCCGCAGCCGATCGTCTTGATGATCGGCCGCAGCACGGCGTTGACGATCCCGAAGATGACGGCCACAGCGACCAGCGTGCCGGCCTTACCCGGCGCCGAATCGGTCGTGAGCCGGATCCCGTCGATGACCAGAGTGGCGATCCACAGCGAGACCGCGGTGATCGCCAGCCGGATGATGATGCCCATGGCACCGGATGGTGCCACGGCCGGGCCACCAACATCAGCAACACTCCGCGATCTTGTTGCCATCAGGTGAAGAAAGAGACTTATCGATAGTTGCTGATGGGGCGGTGACGGGGTGCTCGCGGACCGGTTATGGGGCCGACGCGCGCTGGTCAGGGCGTTTCGCGTTGGCGCGGGCAGGCTGAGCGCAGGCCGCGCTCGCAGCCGGCCGGCAGCGATGCTGACCCGCCTGACCATGATCATCCGCTACACCGAGCTGCGCCTCGCCGAGGACCACCATGGGCCGGATCCGTTTGCCCCAGGGAGCTCGGCCGCGGAGGCTCAGCCGCGGGCCGGTGGGCCGATGAGCTGGGCCTCGATGGGGGTCTGGGCCAGCGCCGCCCAGCGGACCGCCCGGCGGTTGATGACGCCGATCATGTCCGGGCGGATCTGGGTGAGCCACTTGGCTGTTTCGCCCAGGCCCAGGGCCGCGCCGACGAGCTGGGCCTCTTCTGCGCGCAGCGGCTGGACCAGGAGGAGGTCTGCTCGGGAGGCCACGTCCGCGTCCGCGGGGCTGAAGTCGTCTCGGATGACCATGGTGGCCTGCCAGCCGGCGCCGGGGCGGTTGTCGGCGCCGACCGGGCCGATGTCCACCACGACGAGCAGAGGGTGCAGGGCCGATCCCGGAGGGATCTCGACCGCGCGGCCCGGTGGGATCACCGCGATGGATTCGCCCGGGACGGCGGCGCCGCGTACGAAGGGCTCCCAAGCTTGAGGGCGCGCGGTCTGCACCACGACGCGGGCACCGAGGGCCATGGCTCGCAGGCACATCAGCTGGGCGCAGCGCACCCCGCCGACCAGGAGCGCCCGGGTCTGTTCGGGGCGGAAGAAGCGCGCGATGACCGGCTCGCCCCGGCGATTGCTGCCCACCATCAGGCCGGCGTTGCCGAGGGGCAGGTCGAGCTCGTCGAGGTGGTCGACGCGGGTGGCCTCGGCGCTTGCGCGGCCCGGTACCGCCGGGGCGGCGGGGATGCCGAGGGGGAGGGTGGCGGTCAGCCCGTCGAGGTGCTCACCGTCGAGGCGACGTACGGTGGCCCGCTCGGCGGCGAGGAGCTTGCGCAGCGTCTGGGTCGCGAAGGACAGCGCGGCGGCGTCCGGGGCGGCAAGGCGGATGGTCAGGTCGACAGCTGTGTCCGTACCCGTGGCGGATCGCGGCCCGGCGCCCAGCGCGACGGTCGTCGCCGCTGCCGGGAGCGCCAGCATCCGCGCGACGATGCGCCGCGACGTCTCGATCCGCAGGTCGGGCCAGCGGCCCAGCCGGAACGTCGCCTGGGTCATGCCGCCGACCTGCAGCCCCGGCCAGTTCTCCTGGGCGGCGCCGACGCCGTCGTCGTGGGCGAGCTCGGCGATCACGCGCAGGGCCGCGGCCTCGCCGAGCGGGCGGACCGTGGTGGGCGCGAGGCGGCGTACCAGCTTGCGGACCAGCCCGGACAGCGCACGCCGCAGGTCCTCCTCCGTCCAGCCCTCGGCGCGCAGGATCCGCACGGACAGCAGCGATCGGCTGTGGCCGAGCAGCCGGCCTTCGGTCAATTGACGGTACGAGTTGGCCGGAGTGCCGCCACCCGCGCGCAGTGACGGTGCGGGAGCACCTGTGAGCAGAAGCTGGATGCGGCACGGCGGGTGCTCCGTGCCTGCCGGTGGCAGCAGCCCGACGGGCGACGGGAAGGATCCGGTCTCCTCGGCCAGCAGGGCCGTCGGATCGCCCAGCTCGAGCACGGCTGTCATGCCCTGGGCGTCGACGATGAGCGCAGCGGGGTCGCCGGCGAGCTCGATCTGGTCGACCTGCGACCCGGGCGCGACGAACTCGAGCAGTGCGGTCGGCGCGCTGCTGACGGAGACGAGGTGACGACGGCCGGTGAAGCGCATCGCCGTGTCAAGCCACTCGAAGGCCCACCGGCCCCGCAGTCGCAGCCATGTGACCGCCAGCAGCACGACTGCCAGAAACACCGCTCCGCCGAGTGCCAGCGGGCCGTTGACCGCGCCGATCAGTAAGGCCACGGCGGCCACCTGAGTGCTGACGAGCTGACCGGTGCGAATACCGAACATCCGTCCAGATCGGACATGCTGGGTGCGTGCCTTGGGCAGGCGTTGACCCGCGCCCCCGAGCTCCGGGAAGCTGCGGTCGCTCGCCACCTCTGCCGTCACCCTGCCCGCCTTTCGGTCGACGTTGCTGCTGCGGGGTCATCGTATGGCCCGGCGCCGGGCGGCGGGGGGCGGCTGTGGACAACGGGACATCGATATCCACAGGTTGACCGGCCGGGATACCGTGACTGCGTCCGTCCCGCTACGGTCGGCAATCGGAACGGACGATCGGCTGCTCAGGGGTGCCCCCCACGGCATCGCCGGAGGGACTAACCTGATGGCCACGTCAATGTGCCGGTGGTCGATACGACCGATCCATACAGGATCCGGCGCGAGACAGACGACAGAGGAAGCGGGGTGACGTCCGGGGTGGCCCAGACGCAGACAGAAGCCGCGGTAATGGCGCAGACCGCCGCGAAGTTCGAACAGGTCAACAACAACTTGACCGCGATGCTGAACAAGCTCATGTCGGAGCTCTCGGTGCTCCAGACGGCGTGGGTCGGTCACGGCGGCAGGGCGTTCGCTTCGGTCAAGCACCAGTACCAGCGCGACCTGGCCCAGCTCAACCGGGCTCTGGCGGACACCGCCGAGGCGATCCGCACCTCCGGCGTCCACTACGACAGCACCGACAGCTCGGCCGCCGGCACGGTGACCAAGTCCGGTGGCGGCGGCTACGACCTGCCGCTCGAGAACTGACGGCGGGGGAGGATCACTCGATGAACGACGGTTTGCTGCGGGTGAACTTCGGTGCCCTGGCCCAGGCCGGTGCCGACATCCAGAAGGCTGTGAACGAGCTCGAGAATCAGCTCAGCCAGCTCGAGGCCGACGCGCGCCCGCTGGTCGCGACGTGGGAGGGCAAGGCGCAGGACGCGTACGCCCAGCGTCAGCACAAGTGGACCACCGCGTCCACCGATCTGAAGAACATCCTCCGCGACATCAAGATCGCGGTGGACCAGTCGGCGCAGGACTACGCGACGACGGAGAACAACGCGGAGAAGCGTTTCACCCACTGATCCGTACGGTGCGGCCGGGTTGCCCTTCCGGGGGCGGCCCGGCCGTTTCCCTCTCCGGAGGGCGGAGCCGGTCACTGAGCCCTCCATGCGGCTACTCTTGGTTAACGCGTCGTCTCTCTCCGCGACCGTTACGGCGGTTGTTTGCCTGGTTGGCTGTATCCATGCAGCCGCCCATTGTGATCGTGGCCTGACCTTGTAGGTTGTACGCGTTGAGGTGGCCCGTTCGCCGCGAAGGGAGAGGTGGACGTGACCGAGTGGGAACCGGCTACGGACGCCGAAGTCGCGATGCGCAACGCCCTGCGCACCGATGATCAGGAGTCCTACTTCCGCATTCTCGCCGGCGTCGACCTGCTGCTGCCCGTCTCCGCGGACGCTCTGGCGGGGCTCGAGCCGCTGGGCTGGGGCACGTGGAGCACCGGCGGGCGTACGCACGTGCTGGCCTTCACCTCCCCGTCGGCGCTACAGGCCTGCCTGTCCGACTACACCGGTTCCGCGCGGCGCGTGCCGTACGCCGAACTGGCCGAGACGTGGCCGAACCTCGAATGGTGGCTGGCGGTCAATCCCGGCCTCCCGATCGAGGGTTACCTACCGGCCTGGTTCGTCGCCCAGCTGAGCCGCGGTGATCTGCGGCTCCCCAAGCGCGGCCCGGCGCGGCAGGGCACCGGCCGGCTCAAGGATCTGCAGGCGGCGGCCATGGCGGCCAACGCGGCGGCGGCCCAGGGATACGCTGCGCCAGAGTCGGGCGGGCCGGTCTCGGGCGGCCCCATGTCCGGCGCCCCGGTGTCCGGGGGTTCCGTGCCGGCCGGTTCGGTTTCGGCCGGTCACATGTCCGGTGACCCGGTGTCCGGTGGTTCCGTGGCCGCCGGTCGAATGGCCGCCGGTCACATGGCCGGCCAGATGTCCGCTGGGCAGATGACGGCCGGGCAGGTTTCGGGCGGTCCGGCGTCGGCGGGGAACCGTCAGGGTGCGCCGGCTCCGAACGGCCAGAGCGCCGCGGCTCCCGGCGCGTCGGGGGCCGTAGCCGCGGGGGCCGTCGGCTTCGGGCCTGGTCAGCAGCCTGGCGCCACCGCCACCCCGCCCGCACCCGGCGCCCGGCCCGGGTCCTCGGCGGCCGGCCCGGTCGGTCCCGGCGGGCTTCCGGTCCGTACGCCCGGAGCGGTCCTGCCGAGTGGCCTGCCGTCCCGGGTTCCGGCGACACCGCCCGGCATGGGTGGTGTGGGGGACACGTCCAGTTTCAGCGGTTTCACGAGCGGTGGCGGGCGCGCGCCTCAGCAGGATCCCGGTGGTACGGCCACCTCGCCTGCGGCGTTCGCCGGGGGTGCGGTTCGGCCTGCGGCGCCACCGTCGGCGGTTCCGCCGGGAAGCGCGTTGGACGCGCTGGCCAGCAGGTCCGGTACGACGCCGCCGCCGGCTGGTGGCAGCGCCCTCGACGCCCTGGGCAGCCGCGCAGCCGCCCCGACGACAGCCGCCCCGACCTCTGCCGGCCCGGCAACAGCCGGTCCGGCGGCCGCCGGCACGGCGCCCGGCAGCACCAGGGCGGGTGGCGCGAAGCCGAACGGCGCGGGATCGGACAGCGCCGGACAAGACGGCGCGGCGCCGGACGGCACGAACGCGGATGGCGCAAAGACAGGCGGTGCGACGGCAGCTCGCCTGGCAGCCGGTGACCTGGCACGCGGGGGCGTGACCCCGAGCGGTGCGCCTACCGGAACGGACGGGAACGAGGCCGGCGGCGACGACGCTCTGCCTGCACTGCAACGGCCCGACGGCCGGCTTCCCACGCGTACGCCGATGGCGCAGACGCCGCCGCTGCCCAGCCACCTCACGCCCGCCGAGCAGGCCGAGGCCGCCGCTCAGGCCGATGCTGCCCCCCAGGCTGGGGCTGCGGGTCAGGCCGGTGCGGGTCCGCTGCTGCCGCGTCGTCAGGTGACTCCGCCGTCCGAACGGCCTTCCTCCATGGCGGCTGCCGCACAGGCTCTTGCCGCTAGGGGCGAGGCCGGGGCCACGCCGTCGGACGGTCCGGCTCTGGGCGAGGCGCCGACCTCCACCAACCTCGCGGCGGACCAGGCCGCGCGGAGCCTCGCGTCCGGCCAGGCGCCTACCGCAGCTCCGAAGTCCAGCATCGCGCCCCCGGTCATCCCCGGCGCGGGCGGTGCGAACCGCGTGGGCGACGGAAGCCGCGCCGGCGACGCGAACCGCGTGGGCGATGCGAACCGCTTGGGCAGCGGGAGCCGTCCGAGCGGCCCGATCGTGCCCGCCCCGGCCACCCGGCCGTCCGTCCCGCCGGCATCGGCGGGCCAGCCGGCATCGGTGGGCCAGCCGGCATCGGTGGGCCAGCCGTCGGAAGCCGTCGGCCACCCCGCCGAAGCCCAGGTAGAGGAAAGCCAGGCGCCCGACGCCGCGTCGGCCACGACGGGTATCGGCCTCCCACGGCGTTCCCCCGCCCCGATCGCCGACCGCGCGGGCCCCGCAGAGGGACCGGCTGCGGCGGCGGGCCCGAGGTACGAGCAGGCAGGCCTCGACGCCACCGCCCGCATCGAGCTCGGCGCCTCCACCTCAGGTGGGTGGCCGGCTCGGGCCGATGGGCCGGTGGACGAGGACGACTTCATTCCGGCGAACGAGACGGAACGTGACCTCTACCAGGCCACCATCGACCACAGCACCGACGCCTTCCTCTCCACTCTCCTGCTCGCCACGGTGCTCGTGCCGGTGGGTCCGCAGTCGCGGCCGGGGAGTTCGCCGGGCGAGTCCGGGTTTGTGTTCCGTACCGAGGACGTGGACGCTGAGCGGTATCTGGTGGTGTTCACGAGCCGGGACCGGCTGGGTGAGCATTACCTGGAGCCTGCCCGTACGGTTGCCGTCCGGTTCGTTGATCTGATCCGCAACTGGCCCGACCCGGCCTGGTCCTTCGCCGTCAATCCGGGCAGCGCCGTGGGCGCCCGGTATCCCGGTCCGCAGGTCATCGCGCTGGCCAACTGGGCGATCGAGGCGGGGCTGGGTGGCGAGCCCGTCGAGGTGCAGGCGGACAGTCCGAAGGCGTTGCCGCAGCGGGCGCATGAGACCGATGTGCGGCCGACGATGATGCAGAAGACCGTGCCGGTGGAGCAGATCGACTACTACCTGGAGCGCGGGTACGACCGGGTCGCCGGGTTCGTGCACCGGTCCGCCGAGGTGGAGCATCTGCGGGTGCCGGGCGAGCTCTACTCGGCGCTCGGCCTGCTCTATGACGGGTCGCCCTATCAGGGCGATGCCAAGGAGGCGTACGTGCTCCGCTGGCCGGCTTACCGGCCCAGCCTCTACCGCATCCCGTACGGCGGGCAGAGCGAGCAGGCGTTGCGGGCCATGGACGGCTGGGTGATCGAGCGGCCGCCGTTCCGGGGCAACGGGTTCGCCCCGGGCGAGGGCAAGGACGTGATCGCCGAGTTCAAGGTGGACAGTGTGCGGCTGCCGCACGGTGCCCAGCTGTGGCGCCTCGACGGGGACGGGGCCGAGCGGATCGTCGCGATCTTCGACGCCGACGCTCCGATGTGGCGCAAGGTGGGAGAGGCTGATGCGTGACGGGTACGTCGTGACCTGGCAAGGGCGCGAGTACGACGCCGCGCCCGACGGGGAGAACGTGCGGGTCTATTCGCCCGAGCCCGGCGACGGGTTCGAGGAGGTCCGGCCGGGCCGGTTCGTGCGGGTGCTCAAGCCGGGCGAGTACGGCGACTTGGTGTACGTCCGTACGACGTGCTCGTGGCGGGGGCAGCCGTTCATCGTGCTCGCCGAGGCCGACAACTGGCTGCGGTTGGAGTACACCGGCGGCCGTGCCCCGATCGCGCGCTCGCTGGGGCTGGAAGAGTTCGACTTCGGTGTGTACCAGGGCTGGGCGCCGGCCCACGAGGTCTCCGAGCTCTACGAGCACCGGGTCTGAGTCTCCGGCGAGGCCCGAAGCCGTCAGCCGTGCGAATGAGGGCCGCGCTAGGGAAGGCGGCGCGGCTCAGGCCTTGAGCCAGCGCAGGATCTCGCCCGTCACCACGTCCGCCGCCTCCAGGTGCAGGAAGTGCCCGGCGTCCTCGATGAGGCGCCACTCGTACGGGGCGATGACGTACCGGCCCGAACCCTGGGCGGTGCGGGGCAGGACGGCCGTGTCCAGCGCGCCGTGCATCTGCAGGGTGGGTGTGGTCAGGGGCCGCTGCATGAGCTTCACGAAGCGGTAACCCTGCAGCCGCAGCGCCGAGCGGAACACCCAGCGGTACGCCTCCAGCGCGCAGAACGCCGCCTGCGGGATCTGCATGGCTTCCCGGCATCGCGCCACGTAGTCGTGGTGTTCCGGCGTCTGCGTCCACTGGGGACCGCTCCACCGCTCGATCAGCTCGCCGACGAGGGCGGCGTCGTCCCGGGTGAGGACGTGCTCGTAGCGGGGGACCTGGAACTTCAACGTCGGGGCGGTCGCGGCGATCTGACCTCGCGGGTCGGCGAACAGGGCCGCCCGCAGGCGCAGCGGGTGCGCCGCGCCGAGCACGACGAGGCGGCTGACCATCTTGGGGTGGAACGCCGCGGCCGTCCAGCCGATCATGCCGCCGGCCCCCGTACCGACGATCATGGCCGAGCGTTCGCCGAGGGCCCGGATCAGGCCGGTCACGTCGGCGGCCATGGTGTAGCCGTCGTACCCCCGGGGCGGCTTGTCGCTGGCGCCGTACCCGCGCAGGTCCATGGCGACCGCCCGGAAGCCCGCGTCGGCGAGCCGGGTCATGACGTCGTGCCAGGCCCACCAGTGCTCCGGGAAGCCGTGCAGCAGGAGCACGAGGGGTCCGGTGCCCGCCTCGACGACGTGGAAGCGGCTGCCGTTGGCGCCGACGAAACGGTGGGTCCAGGGACCCTCCGTGAGCACGCACGCCTCGTCCACCTGCGAAGTCATGCGCACCAGCGTACGGGCACCGGGCCACGCCGGGCCGTACCGGTCAGCGCACGTGCTCCACGGCCAGCATCTGCACCGGCGTACCCGAGCCGCAGTCGATGCGCAGCCGGGCCGGGGTGAGGCGGGCGCGGACGTACTCACCCTTCTTCAGCGCGGTGCCGGCGTCGGAGTAGACCGCGTACGGCTTGCCGTCGATGTCCACGAGCCCGTAGCAGGGCCCGCTGCCGCCACGGGTGATCCACCCCTCGGTCCACCCGGGGCTGCGTACGACGTCCGTGGGGGTCTTGGGGATGCCGCTGGGCCGCTTCGCACCGGGCGGCGGTCCGGTGGGCACGGAGTTGAACGGGCCGCTGGGGGAGGCGCTGGGGGAGGCGCTGGGCGGGACCGGAGCGGACGCGGGGGCGCCGGACGGGGAGGCGCTGGGCGAGGAGGGCACGGAGATGCCGTTGTCCTCGGCCGGGGTGGACGAGCAGGCGGACAGGAACACGACGACCAGGGACGTTGCTGCGGCCGTACGGAAAAAAGTCATGTGGTTTTGACCTGGGGTCGGCGTCAGCGGTTCCGGCCGGCGCGGGTGAGAAAGGCGACGCCCGGGGGCCGAAGCTCCCGGGCGTCAGATCGTGCGTCGGATGCGCGCTCGTGTCAACAGGCCAGTGCGGCGACCTCTTTGACGATGTCCGCCGTCGGTCTCTTCGCGCTGTCGCACTGCATGATGCCGGTACGGGGCCGTGCGTACGAACTGACGACTCCGCTGACCACGGTGTCTCCACATCGATAGGTGAAGCTGGCCTCGACCAGTTGAACCGACTCGTAGGTGACCATTTCTCCGTCGCCGTCAACGGTGAACTGCCCGGAAGCGTCCTCGTGGGGGGACGGCTCATTCAACGGTGCGATCGCCGGTCCGGCCTGTTGCGCGAATTTGGCGAAAATCGCTGTGGCGTCGACGCCGTCGGATGCCTGGACGGAAGGCACTACCGTGCGGACCGGTCTGAGCTCTGCGGTGAACGGCTTTCCCCGGGAGCTTTTGACGACACCGGACACATCGGTCGCCACGACCTTGCGGGACAGCGGTGCCAATGCGACGGTTCCGCCGCGGCACGGCGCCGATCCCGCGTTCGGCACGGGGGCGGTACTGACGGGGTGTGAGGCAGAAGCAGGGCCCGCAACAGGATCATCGGCACCATCGCAGGCAGCCGCCAGGAGTACGACCCCCAGGGCCATGATTGCTGAAACCGCTTTGCGGGCCGCGTCCATCAGCAGTAGTCCCGTTCGGCCACGTATCCGAGGCTTGCGCTGGTAACGGTGCTGCCGCAGCGCACGGCGCCTTCGCGCTTGAGTCCGAAGCTCGTCGCCTTGCCCTTGCTCTTGACCGTCACGTGCGTTCCGCTCGAGTTGCAGAGGGAGTAGCTGAAACTGCCGCTCGTCTTGCGGGCGCCGGCGTAGAAGACGTATACGCTTCCGGGCTTCATCGTGGCGGTCACGGATTCGGAACCGGAATTGGTCACGCTTCCGGAGGCCGCCAGGGTCCAGGAGACCTGACCGTCCAGGCTGGCGATCACGACATTGGCGCTGACGGTGGCTCCCGAGGTCACCTCGGCGGAGGCGGTGATCGTCCGTTCCCGGGTGGCGGATTTGGTATAGGTCGCCGTGCTGCCCGTGAAGTTCTCGTAGCCCTTCGCGTGGGTGACCGTCCACGGGGTCTTCGTCCCGGTCCACGAATAGGTCGAGTAGCCGGGCTCGCACTCCAGGGGTGCACGGACGATGGCGCCCACCTCGGCGACGTCGACGGCCGTCGGCGCCTTGTCCGGTGCTTGGCCGGAATCGATCTCGTCGGGGTTCACCGCGAACTCCTGGAGGTCCGGGACGTCCGCCTCGTCCGCCGCGGCATTGACGCTGCCGGTCTGCGCGAAGGCGGCAGTGCCCGGCAGAATGCCTGCAGATGCCGCCAGCAGCGCGGCACCGACGCCCATGTGAAAGCGCACGATGATCCCCGTTCTTGAAACTTCGGCGTCGAACGCTCGAGAAATCCGGCAGGGACCTGTCGGCGAGCCGTTGCCGAATTGACCGATGTACCCGCGGCGGTGACATGGCGGCTCGACCCTGAGCGGCTCACCCGGCCTGCGTGTTCCCTTCACTCTAACGATCAAGATCACTATCGCATAGATGATCTTGAGTAATGGATCTCACGCACCGGCGGTCGGCACTGCGACAGTCTCACGGTGGCGCACATCGAAATCCTGGTGTAGCGGACGGCCGTCGATCTGAATGAGCCCGGCCGCAAAGAGCGACGCCCGGGGGCTTGAGGCCCCCGGGCGTCAGACGGTGCGGTGGATCAGGAGATGCGGATCTTCATCGAGGTGCCGTTCTGCGACAGCACCTTGATCTTCACGCCGACCGCGGGGAGCTTGACGCCGGCCCACGGGATCTCGTCGTAGAAGTACTTCTTGGTGTCGTCGAAGGTCGGCTGCGCGGCCTGGCCCCGGACGTAGCTGGCCTTGCCGTTGACGTGCAGCGTGAAGGAGTCGGCCTTCTTCAGGCTGAACGGGGCGTCGTACAGCTGGATCCGGGCCCGCCAGGGCTGGCCCTCGAGGTTGTAGAACGGCGCCGGGTGGCTGTCGATGATCAGGTTGCGACCGGAGCCGGGGTGCTTGTTGACGTTGTTGTCCGCCACCGACTGGTCGTTGTACGAGATCAGCAGGCCCTGCTGGTAGGCGAAGTGCTCCGCCCAGTCCGGCTTGGCCGGCCAGCCGAAGTTGTACGGGCCGGTCTTCAGGTACTTGTCGTACGACACGTAGCTGCGGTTGCCCGCGATGTAGAAGTTGTCGTAGTCCGCGGTGGTGCTCGCGCCGACGACGGTGAAGCCGCCGAGCGTCCACGCCGGGGTGCCCTCGGCGCCGTCGGTGGAGACGACCGCGTCGTTCACCTTGATCGTGAGGTCGTCGCCGAAGAAGCCGCCCTCGGACACGCCACCGTCGGTCAGGTAGTGCAGGCGGACCTGCACCTTCTTGCCGGCGTACGCGTCCAGCGGGACGTGGATGTCCTTCCAGGCGCCGCCGCTGGTGCCGGTGATCGCGGGCCGGCCCGGGTTGCCGCCGTCGGTGCCGAACGGCGCGCCGCCGACGGTGCCGTTCACGGCGGTCCAGTTGGCGCCGTTGTCCTGCGAGACCTCGACGTAGAGGTAGTCGTAGCCCTCTTCGATCGAGTAGCGGCCCTTGAGGTCGAACGCGCCCGAGGTGGCACCGGTCAGGTCGACCGTCCGGCTCAGCGAGGTGTTGAGCCCGTTGTCGTTACCGGAGAAGTACTGCTTCGTGCCCGAGGCCGGTGCGCCGAGGTCGGTGGTGACCTCCTTGTCCGGCAGCACCACGACGACGCCCTGGGCCTTGTCGGTGTTGTACTCCTGCGGGCCGAGGTTCAGGGTCTTCTTCTGACCCGCGACGACGGTCTCGTAGTCCAGCCAGCCGAGCTGCAGCTTGTTCCAGGCGCCGAGGTCGCCGGGGCGCGTGCCGAGGGGCTCGCCCGCGCCGGAGAGACGGCTCTGGGCCATCAGCGTCCAGTACTCGCTGTTGTTGTTCAGGCCGCCGCTGGTGTCGTAGTCGTCCGGCAGGCCGAGGTCGTGGCCGTACTCGTGCGCGAACACGCTGAGGCCGCCGTTCTCCGGCTGCATGGTGTAGTCGGAGATCCAGACGCCGGTGTTGCCGATCTGCTGGCCGCCGTACTTGTTGTACGAGGGGCCGTCGCTGCCGACCGTGTTCAGGTACGCGTTCCAGCGGTGCGCCCAGATGGCGTCCTCACCCTGCTGCGGGTCGCCGTCGGACTGGTCGCCGCCGGCGTGGACGATCTGGAAGTGGTCGATGTAGCCGTCGGGCTCGTTGAAGTTGCCGTCACCGTCGTAGTCGTTGCGGTCCCACTGGTCGAACTGCTTGACCTCGGCGGCGATCTGCGCGTCGGTGCGACCGGCGGCCTTGCGCTCGGCCACCCACTTGTTCACGGCGTCCGTGATGAGCGCCCAGGCGTTGGTGTCGGTGCACTGGCCGTTGATGTCGCAGTCGCGGCCGTAGCGGGCCTCGTTGTACGGCACCTTCACCCAGTCCGAGACCTCGCCCTCGACGCTGTAGCGCCCGGAGGACTGCGTCTCGTAGTAGGTCTTCAGCGACTCGACGTTCTTGCCCTTGCCGAAGTACAGGTCCTCGTAGTGCTTCTTGTTGTAGTCCGGCTGCCAGACCGTGGTGTTGTCCTGAGACCGGTCCGGCGCGGGGATCTTGTTGTGCAGCGGGCCCTCGAACGTCGTGGGGCCCGGCGTGTCCGGGTCGCTGTCGACGTCCGGGTAGTCCGGGTGCCGCTGGTTACCGAACTCCGCCAGGATGACGAAGATCTTGTCGGTGCGCTCGCGGCTCAGCTCGACGTACTGGTCCTGGCCGGCCGCCTTGACGGTGCGGTCGTTCAGGCCGCCGCCACGCGTCTTGCCGACCTTCGCAACGGTGCTGCCGCCACGTCGCTGCGTCTTGATGTCGCCCTTCAGGACACCGTTGACGGCCTCCTGACGCAGCTCGCGGCGCTTGTCCTCAACCGGGTTGGGGAGGTCGTCCATCGCGGCCCGCTTGCTGGCCGCCGGTGTCGGCTCCACCGGGGGCGCCGCTTGGGCCACGGTGGGGAGCGAGATCCCGACACCGGTCACCATCGCGGCGCCGAGTAGTCCCACGACTACTTTGCGCACTACGTACCTCCGTCGACGTACCCGAACGCTGTCGTGCAGCGGCTCGGCGTGCAGAGACCCCGGGTTCGGGGCCTAGGTGAACGTATGCAAAAAGAGAGATGCGTGGAAGTGTTCGGGACCATTTCTTTATGCGGAACAAAGAGCGGCGCCCGGGATAAATCCCGGGCGCCGCCGTTATGTCCGGTTCAGCTGATGCGGACCTTCATCGAGGTGCCGTTCACGTCGACAACCTTGATCTTCACGCCGACGGCCGGGAGCTTGACGCCCTGGTTCGGCAGCTCGTCGTAGAAGTACTTCTGGGTGTCGTCGAACAGCGGCTGCGCGGCCTGGCCCCGGATGTAGCTGGGCTTGCCGTTGATGTGCAGCGTGAACGAATCGGCCTTCTTGAGGCTGAACGGGGCGTCGTACACCTGGATGCGGGCCCGCCACGGCAGCCCCTCCAGGTTGTAGAACGGCGCCGGGTGCGCGTCGATGATCAGGTTGCGGCCCGTGCCCGGGTGCACGTTGGTGTTGTTGTCGACCTGCGACGTGTCCCAGTACGAGATCAGCAGACCCTCCTGGTAGGAGTAGTGGTCCACCTTGTCCGGGGTCGCCGGGTAGCCGAAGAAGTACGGGCCGGTCTTGAGGTACTGGTCGTACGACACGTAGCTGCGGTGCCCGGCGATGTAGAAGTTGTCGAACTCCTCGGTCGAGGTGGCGCCGACGATCGAGAAGCCGTCCATCTTCCACGTGGTGTCGCCCTCGGCCCCGTCGGCCAGCACGGTCGCGCCGTCCGCGGTGATGGTGAGGTCGTCACCGAAGAACCCGCCCTCGGCCACGCCACCGTCGGTGAGGTAGTGCAGCCGGAAGGTGATCTTCTTGCCGGCGTACGCGTTCAGCGGCACCGCGATGTCCGCCCACTCGCCGCCGGTGCTGCCGGTCAGCGCGGGGGTGTTGCTGGCGTCGCGCGGCAGCGGCGCGCCGTTCAGCGTGCCGTCCAGGCGGGACCAGGTGGCCCCGTTGTCCGTCGACGCCTCGAAGTACAGGTAGTCGTAGTCCTGCTCGATGTCGTACCGGCCCTTGAGCGTGACCGCCGCGGTGGTCTTGCCGGTGAGGTCGATGTCGTGCGACAGCGAGTTGTTCAGGTCGTCGGCGTTGCCCGAGAAGAACTGGCCCTCGCCGGCGAACGGAGCGCCCAGGTCGGTGCTGACCTCCTTGTCCGGCAGCACCACGACGACACCCTGCGCCTTCGAGGTGTTGTACTCCTGCGGGCCGAGGTTCAGCGTCTTCTGCTGACCGGCCACGACCGTCTCGTAGTCGAGCCAGCCGAGCTGCAGCTTGTTCCACGCGCCGAGGTCGCCGGGGCGGGTGCCGATGGCCTGGTCGCCCGCCGCGCTGAGCCGGCTCTGGGCCATCAGGGTCCAGTGCTCGTTGTTGTTGTCGCCACGGCCCGAGGTGTCGTAGTCGTCCGGCAGGCCCAGGTCGTGCGTGTACTCGTGCACGAAGACGCTCAGGCCGCCGTTCTCCGGCTGGATGGTGTAGTCGCCGATCCAGATGCCGGTGTTGCCGATCTGGGTGCCGCCGAGCAGGTTGTTCGACGGACCGGTGCGGCCCTGGTCGGTGCCGTACGCGTACCAGCGGTGGCTCCAGATGGCGTCCTCACCCTGCTGCGGGTCACCGTCGGCCTGGTCGCCGCCGGCGTGGACGATCTGGAAGTGGTCGATGTAGCCGTCGGGCTCGTTGAAGTCGCCGTCGTTGTCGTAGTCGTACCGGTCGTACTGGTCGAACGACTTCATGTCCGCGGCGACCTGCGCGTCCGTGCGGCCGGCGGCCTTCTGGTCCGCCACCCACTGGTTGGCGGCGTCGCGGACGAGCGCCCACGTGTTGTTGCAGACGTGGCTGCCGCAGAAGTCGCGGCCGTACCGGGCCTCGTTGTAGTTGACCTTGACCCAGTCCGTGACCTCGCCGTCGACGCTGTAGCGCCCGGACGACTGGGACTGGAAGTAGGTCTTCACCGACTCCTTGCCCGCGCCCTCACCGAAGTACAGGTCGCGGTAGTGCTCGGCGTTGTAGTCCGGCTGCCACACCGTCGAGTTGTCCACCGAGCGGTTGGGCGCGGGGATCTTGTTGTGCAGCGGGCCGTTGAACGTGGTCGGCCCGGGCGTGGCCGGGTCGCTGTCCACGTCGGGGAAGCTGGGGTGCCGCTGGTCGCCGAACTCGGCCAGGATCACGAAGATCCGGTCGGTCCGCTCGCGGCCGAGCTCGACGTACTGGTCGGTGCCGGACTTGGCAACCTTGCGGTTGGTCACGCCGGAACCCTGGGTGCGGCCGACCTTGACGACGGTGCTGCCGTTCCGCTTGATCGGCTTGGCCTTGCCGCTGACGACGTCGGCGACGGCCTCCTGGCGGAGGGCGCGACGCTTCTCCTCCAGCGGGTTGGGCAGATCGTCCAATGGTGCCGCACCGGTCTTGGCCACCGGCGCTGGATCGACCGGCGGTGCAGCGAGGGCGCCGTTCGGGAGCATCATCCCGACACTGGTCGCCATCGCGGCGCCGAGCAGTCCCACGACCACCTTGCGCACTACGTTTACCTCCGTTGGCATGACCGCGCGCTGTGGTGCAGCGACGGCGGTGAACCGCCCCGGATTCGAGGCTCAGGTGAACGTATGCAACTACACCGATGTGTCGGAAGGGGTGACACGAATTGTTCGGCGATGGTTACGCATTATGGATCTTCCATAATGCAAGAACCGGCAAAAGGTCGAAAATGGACCGTAGCCATGAAACGGCGGCAGATCCCTACGATCGCAGATCTGCCGCCATTCATAGATGATTATCTCAGTCTTCGGACTTGGCCCCCTGCATGCCCGACGAGATCAGGTCCATCACGGTCGAGTCCTGCAGCGTCGTCACGTCGCCCAGCGACCGGTTCTCGGCCACATCGCGCAGCAGCCGCCGCATGATCTTGCCGGAGCGGGTCTTGGGCAGCTCGGCCACGAGCATGATCTGCCGCGGCTTCGCGATCGGGCCGAGCTTCTTCGCCACGTGGTTGCGCAGGTCCTGGATGAGCTTCTCGCCCGCGTCGCCGGCGGTGTCCACATTGCCGCGCGGGATGGTGAACGCGACGATGGCCTGGCCGGTCGTCGGGTCGGTCGCGCCCACGACCGCCGCCTCGGCGACCGACGGGTGCGACACCAGCGCCGACTCCACCTCGGTGGTGGAGATGTTGTGCCCGGACACCAGCATCACGTCGTCGACCCGGCCGAGGAGCCAGAGCGCGCCGTCCTCGTCCTTCTTGGCGCCGTCGCCGGCGAAGTAGATCCACTCGTCGCCCGTGCCGGCGCCCTTGCCGAAGCGCGACCAGTACGTGTCGATGAAGCGCTGGTCGTCGCCCCAGATGGTGCGCAGCATCGAGGGCCACGGCTCGCGCAGCACCAGGAAGCCGCCGCCACCGTCCGGCACCGACTCCGCCTGGTCGTCGACGACGTCCGCCGAGATGCCCGGCAGCGGGGTCATGGCCGAGCCCGGCTTGGTGCTCGTGACGCCCGGCAGCGGGGAGATCATGATGCCGCCGGTCTCCGTCTGCCACCACGTGTCGACGATCGGGCAGTTGTCGTGGCCCACGTTCGCCCGGTACCACATCCAGGCCTCGGGGTTGATCGGCTCACCGACGCTGCCCAGGAGACGCAGCGAGGAGAGGTCGTGCTTGGCCGGGATGTCGTCGCCCCACTTCATCATCGTGCGGATGAGGGTGGGCGCGGTGTAGAGGATCGTCACCTTGTACTTGTCGACGATCTCCCAGAGCCGTCCCTTGTGGGGGGTGTCCGGGGTGCCCTCGTACATGATCTGCGTGGCGCCGTTGGAGAGCGGGCCGTAGACGATGTACGAGTGGCCGGTGACCCAGCCGATGTCGGCGGTGCACCAGAAGACGTCGGTCTCCGGCTTGAGGTCGAAGACCGCGTCATACGTGTACGACACCTGGGTCAGGTAGCCGCCGGTGGTGTGCAGGATGCCCTTCGGCTTACCGGTCGTGCCCGAGGTGTAGAGGATGAACAGCGGGTGCTCGGCGTCGAACGCCTTCGGCTCGTGCTTCTCGCTCGCCTGCTCGACCGTCTCGTGCCACCACAGGTCCTTGTCGCCCCATGTGACGTCCTCGCCCGTACGGCGGACGACCAGTACGTGCTCGATGCTCGGGCACTGGGCGACGGCCTCGTCCACGGTCGGCTTGAGGGCCGACGGCTTGCCCCGGCGGTAGCCGCCGTCGGCGGTGATCACGACCTTCGCGTCGGCGTCCTGGATGCGGGTGGCGAGGGCGTCGACGGAGAAGCCGCCGAAGACCACGCTGTGCAGCGCGCCGATCCGGGCGCAGGCCAGCATCGCGACCGCCGCCTCGGGGATCATCGGCAGGTAGATCGCCACCCGGTCGCCGGCCGTGACGCCCAGCTCGGTCAGCGTGTTCGCCGCCTGGCTGACGCTCTTGAGCAGGTCGGCGTACGTGATGGTGCGGGTGTCGCCGGGCTCGCCCTCCCAGTGGATCGCGACCTTGTCGCCCCGGCCGGCCTCGACGTGCCGGTCCACGCAGTTGTACGCGATGTTGAGCTCGCCGCCCACGAACCACTTGGCGAACGGCGGGTTCGACCAGTCCAGGGTCTGCTCCCACCGCTTGGTCCAGGTCAGGCGCTCGGCCTGCTGCTCCCAGAAACCCAGCCGGTCGGCGGCGGCCCGGTCGTAGGCCTCGGCCTTGACGTTCGCCTCGGCGGCGAGCGCGGCCGGCGGCGGGAACTGCCGCGTCTCCGAATACAGGTTCTCCAGCGTCTCACTCATGAGGGCGGCTCCTCTGCCGTGACCGGTCTCTCTTGGGTTGAACAGTAGTTCTGCCCGGTGCGCCGGGGCGAGAGCTGCAAGCCGTACCGCCCTTCTGCCGCGCCGAGTGGCAGGGCGTGCGCGCCGACCGGGCAGCACGTGCTCGGTACTGCGCGAATCTTGCCACTTCCGAGCCCGTATGCGCAGCCCATGTTTCGTGTGTTTTTCACGGATACGGTAGGCGCGTGACGAACGATCCCCTGGCTCCGCTGCTCGCGCTCACCGACGTGGAGGCCGCTCTGGCCGACGCCCGAGCCAAGGCCGACGCCGCCATGCGGCACCGGGCGCTGCGCCGCAACGGGGGCCAGGTGGCCGCCGAGGTGGGACTGCGGGCGGCTGTCGCCAGCGCCGCGCTGGAGGAGCACCGCCACGACCTCGCGGCCGTGCGCGCCGGCACGGTCACCGACCCGGTCGTGCAGGGCGCGCTGCGGGTGTCCGAGGCGCTCGGCGGGCTCGTCGACCTCTGGCCGCGCGCTCCGCGCCAGGTGCTCGCCCGGCTGCACGTGCTGGCCGCCCGGGGCGCGGTGGCCGACGCGGACCTCGGCCGGCTGACCTCCGGCGCCGAGCGGATCGACGCCCTCGCCGGCCTGGTCGCCGGCAACGAGCGGACGCCGCCGCTGCTGCTGGCCGCGATCGTGCACGCCGAACTGCTGACGCTGCGCCCGTTCGCCGGCCCCGCGGGCGTCGTGGCGCGGGCCGCGGCCCGGCTCACCCTCGTCGCCCGCGGCTTCGACCCGCGCGGGCTCGTCGCAGTCGAGCAGGGCCACCTCGACCGCGAGCCGGAGTACGTGGGCGCCGCGGGCGCCTACGCCACCGGTACGCCCGACGGTCTGCGCTCCTGGCTCCGGCATTACGCGGCCGCGGTCTCGGCGGGCGCCGACCATCTCACGCAAATCTCGGACGAGGTGCTGGCACCTTTGGGCACATAGGCCATCGCCCGGTCGGGCCTCATCTGCATCGAAGACCGAAAAGCCGGATTCATCCCCGCGCGGGTTGGCATACTCGTCCGCGTGGGAGTGGACTGGGTTCGGCCGTATTCGCCCGGAGTCGGCCGGTGGCTCGTCATCGGCTGGGAAGCCATCGCGTTCGTCCTGCTCGGCTGGGCCAGCGTGGGCCTGTTCCAGGTCGAGGGCAACGGGGTCACGTACCTCGCGATGGCCCTGACGGCGCTCTGGGTGGTCGGCGGCTGGCGCATCCTCGAGATGGGCGTCTACGTGGGCCCCACCGGGCTGCAGATCCGCGGGCTGCTGCGATCGCGCCGGCTGTCCTGGGACGAGATCGCGCACGTCCGGCTGCACCGGCACACCAACAAGATCGGCCGGTGGGAGATCGAGGGCGGCATGACCGTGCTCATCGAGCGCCGCGACGGCTCCACCGTCAACACCGAGCTGTGGGCGCAGGGCGTCGACTTCCACAACCGTCCGCACCTGTTCCGCGAGGTCTACCACGACCTGCGCAGCCGCCACCTGGAAGCCAAAGCGGCCGGGACGTAGAAGGCGGCGCGGCCGGACGGTCCGGACATCAAGGACGGCGCCTCGCATCCGAGGCGCCGTCGCTTGCGCGTCCGACCGGGTTATCAAGCGTGCACCTGGGTCGTTGTCGGCAGTCCCGCCGGAATCCGGTGGGTCCCGCCGCAACGTGCCTGCCGTGGCTGATCGCGCGTGGGTTCCCGGTGGCCGTGCACGGAACCTGCTGTCATCAAGGTCCGCGTGTTCTTTCTACGCCCCGCCGCCCTTGATCGCCAGGGTGAAAGCTACTTTGTGTGATTGGTCAGACGCTTCCGGGTGACCGTCGTCTATGCCAGGGCGGCCCGGGTGCGGCGGTGCCGGCCGTACAGCGCGATGCCGATCGCCACCCCGACGCCCACGCCGAGCGCCGCGGCCGCCATCGGCACCGCGGGGCGTTCTCGCAGCCTGCGGCCCAGGGGCACCGGGTGCCGGAACTCCAGCACCGGCCACGACCGCTCCAGCGCGACCCGGCGCAGGGTGCGATCCGGGTTCACCACGGTCGGCCGGCCCACGGCCTCCAGGAGCGGCAGATCACTGCTGGAATCCGAGTAGGCGTAACACTCCGCAAGGTCGTAGCCGCGCTCGTCGGCGAGCTCGCGCACGCCCGCGACCTTGCTCTCGCCGGCCGCGTAGAACTCCACCTCGCCGCTGTAGCGCCCGTCCACGATGCCCATCCGCGTGGCGATCACGTCGGTGACGCCGAGCAGCTCGCCGATCGGGCGCACCATCTCGTCGCCCGACGCCGACACCAGCACGACGTCGCGCCCGGCCGCCTGGTGCTCGCCGATCAGGACGGCGGCCTCGGCGTACACGTATGGATTGATCAGCTCCTGCAGGGTCTCCGCGACGATCTGCTGGACCTGCTCGACGCGCCAGCCCTTGCACAACGCGGCCAGGTAGTCCCGCGTGCGCGCCATGGTCTGCTCGTCGGTGCCGCCCAGCCGGAACATCAACTGCGCGTAGGCGGACTTCACCACGTCGCGGCGGCTGATCAGCCCATCACGGTAGAAAGGCCGTCCGAAGGCCAGCGCGCTGGACTTGGCGATGACGGTCTTGTCGAGATCGAAGAACGCGGCACTCTGGCCCACGGGCCGAAAGTGTAGCCGCAAGACGCACCCATTTCCGGTGACGGTGGGTACTCGACGGTGAGCCGCTGCTGAGGCATGCTTGTGTTGCGACTGGGATTCATGTTGTCACTGATTGATGATGTAACCCACGGTCGCTGATCCGCTCCACGCACTTCGAAACTCTCGGTGGTTGCGCCCCCCGCGATCACCGAGCCGATTCGGCTCGACCCCCCCGGAGCCGAATCCTCGGACGGCCCCCGTCACCCCCGACGGGGGTCGTTCCCTTTCCAGGTACGGCCACAGCAACGCCGACGACGCACACGCGAAGCGACCATCCGGGCGGGAGTTGTGGTCCAGCCCCACGGGCCCTGCCGTCCGGTCAGGCTCCCGTGGCCTGGCTCAGATCGGCGGACTGCCCGTCCTCCATGCCGAACAGCTCGCACAGGCCGGTCACGGAGAGCACCCGCCGGAAGCTGGCGCTGGGGTTCGTCACCACGAACCGGGTATGCGCCTCGGCCGCCGCACGGTAGCCCTCGATCAGCGCGCCGAGGCCCGTGGAGTCGATGAAGGTGGCGGCGGTGAGATCGATGCGGATCTCGGCCGGCGACCACTGGGACAGGGCGTCGCGGATCCCCTGAGCGACCTCGTCGGCGCTGGAGAAATCGATCTCTCCCCGGATGGTCACCAGTGCGGTGCCGTCCTCGCCGAGCGCGCTCCGGATCGGGTTCTCCATGCCAACTCCATCGGTCGTGTCGGCACCAACATACCCAACGCGCGGCGTGTCCACTCGCCGCGTGCCTGCGCCACCCCTCCGCCTCCGGCCCCCGCGTCATAGCAGATCAGCCCGTCGGCCACAGGTTTTCCACAGGACTCGAAGTTATCCACAGGTCGTCGTTCCCCGGTTGAGCGGGGCTCCCGGCGACCGCCACGGTGAGGACCTCGTTCCGTCCGCCGTGACCGTTGGAGCCGCGATGTCCGCCCGTACCCCCGTCCCGCCCGGACCGCCCCCGGCCCTGCCGCTCGTCGTCACCGCCGACCCGGTCCTGCTCGACGACCTGCTGCGGCTGGCCGCCGTGGGCGGCACCGAGGTCGACGTGGCCCCGGACCCCGTCGCCGCCCGGTCCCGCTACCCGCAGGCGCCGCTGGTCCTGATAGGCGCGGACCAGGCCGCGGCGTGCCTGCGCGCCCGGCTGCCCCGGCACCAGCGGGTCGTCGTCGTGAGCCACGAGCCCATCGCCCCCACCGCCTGGGACGTCGCCCGCTCGATCGGCGCGCAGCACGTGGCCGTCCTGCCGGCCGCCGAGCCCTGGCTGACCGACCTGTTCACGCAGCCTCCCGGCCCGTCACCGGCCGGACGCGTCCTGGCCGTGCTCGGCGGCCGGGGCGGCGCGGGCGCGAGCACCCTGGCGGCCGGGCTCGCCGTCACCGCCGTCCGCGAGGGTCAGCGCACGCTGCTGCTCGACGCCGACCCGCTGGGCGGCGGCCTCGACCTCGTGCTCGGCTGGGAGGAGCTCGACGGGCTCCGCTGGGCGGCGATCGCCGAGGCCGGCGGTCACGTCGACCCGTCCGCTCTGCTGCGGGCCCTGCCGCACCGCGGTGACCTGGTGCTGCTGTCGTACGGCCGGTCCGCCGCCCAGCCGGTGCCGCCCGAGGCCATGGCGATCACCATGGACGTCGCCCGCGACCGGCGCGACCTCACCGTGGTCGACCTGCCCCGGCACCTGGACGGCGCCGCGGTGATCGCCCTCGAGGCCGCCGACCGGGCCTATCTCATCGTCCCCGCCGAGCTGCGGGCGACGGCCGCGGCTGCCCGTGTGGCCGCGGCCGCGCGGCTGCACTGCCGGCACCTGTCCGTCGTGGTGCGCGGCCCGTCGCCGGGGCGGCTCAAGGCCCGCGAGGTGGCCCGCTCGCTCGGCCTGCCGCTGGCCGGCTCCCTCCGGCCCGAGCAGGCACTGTGCCACGGGCTCGAGCGGGGACACGCGCCCACGGCCGAGGGGCGCGGACCGCTGGCCGAGCTGTGCCGGCGGCTGCTGAAGGACCGGACCGACGCGGGAACGGCGGAAGCGGCATGAACGGACAGCCCACCACCGCATCCCCGACGCTGGCCGAGCGGGTACGGCGGCACATCGCCGAGGAACGGCTCGACGCGACGCAGGCCACCCTGGTCACCGCCGTGCGCCGGGAGGCCGACGCGGCCGTCCTCGGCGACCCGACCGTGCAGCGCCTGGCCGGCCGGGTCCGCGACCACCTCGTCGGCGCCGGCCCGCTGGCCCCGCTCCTCACCGATCCGGCGGTGACCGACGTGCTGGTCAACGGCGTGCAGGTGTGGGTCGACCGCGGCGAGGGCCTGCACCGGGCCCCCGTGGACGTGGGCGGCCCGGACGACGTACGCCGCCTCGCTCAGCGCCTGGCCGCCGCATGCGGCCGACGGCTCGACGACGGCCTGCCGTATGCGGACGCGCGCCTGCCCGACGGCACCCGCCTGCACGCCGTCCTCCCGCCGGTCGCCACGACCGGGCCCTATCTGTCGCTGCGCACGTTCCGTCAGCGCCCGTTCAGCCTCGGTGACCTCGTCCGGCACGGCACAGTGCCGCCCGCGCTCGCCACGGTCCTCACCGCGGTCGTGGAAGCGCGACTGGCCTACCTGGTCACCGGCGGTACGGGCACCGGCAAGACCACGCTGCTGGCGACGCTGCTCGGCCTCGTACCGCCGACCGAGCGCATCGTGCTCGTCGAGGACGCCGCCGAGCTGCGGCCGCTGCACCCGCACGTCGTGACGCTGCAGGCGCGCACCTCCAACGTCGAGGGCGCGGGAGCCGTGAGCCTCACCGATCTCGTCCGCCAGGCCCTGCGCATGCGACCGGACCGCCTGGTCGTCGGCGAGTGCCGGGGCGCCGAGATCGTCGACCTGACGACGTGTTATTGAATCGCACCCCGGGTAACCGGCGGCAGCCTGTCAGGTCCAGATGAGGCGCGACACGCGAATTGAGGACACCCGCGTGCCGGGCGCAGGGCGGCTGATCGCCTACCTTGGTGGGGTTGCTCCTCTGCGTCAGGCAGACGGCTCCGGGACCCATCTCGATGGTGAACCCCCGGACCATCGGCCCGGGATCTTGAAGGCTCCGCTCTCCTCGGCGCCGTCCCGGCCGGGGTTCCGGAGGAGGATTGATGCCTGACGAAGCGGAGGAACACCCGGAACGGGAGTCGGACCCCCAGCCCCGCTCGACGGCGATCGATGAGATCGCGCCGGTCGTGTGGTGGGCCCTGGAAGCTGTGGCGCTCTACTTGGAGTGCACAGGTCACGAGGGCCTCAGCTGGAGTGCTAAGGCCCTCGTGGTGGGTGGACGACTGGCCGTCGAGCTATGGCAGGCGAAGGCGACCAAGTAGTCGCTGGGCGTGGGGATTGAGACAAGAGCTGGGCAAGTCGGACCGTGAATCGGAACAAGAACAGAAGATCGGCCAGTACGCCGACGGAGGGCTCCCCGGCTTGATCTCGGGTCCACGGTGTGCGGCTATGGCTGTTCTCCAACTCTCTCGGTCTCACCATGGGCATCATCTTCCTGCTGTCCTGGTTGGGCCAGTTCATCGCCGGTGTCGCTGCCTACAATGAGGAGCAGCTCGGCAACCTCGAGGACCCCGTCGCCTGGACCGAGTACTTACAACGACCGGACTTCTGGAACCGCACTCTGCAGAACTGGCAATCCGAGCTGCTGGCCGTGGCGTCGATGACCATTCTGGCGATCTACCTGCGGCAGCGAGGCTCCTCGCAGTCCAAGCCGGTTGGAACCGCCCACGACACCACCGGAGTCGAAAGCTGAGCCGCCGGGCCGCGCGCCCGGCCAAGGCCGTCAATCCAATGTGGTGGCTTGCCGGCGTAGCTTACTCGCAGATCAAGATCATTAGGTAACGGGTGGCCCGGCGGTCGATCTGCCGGGATCATCTACGTGGTTCAGCACTGGGCGAGGTGGCGGAGGCGCCCGTCGTGGACTTCGGTGATCTGGTCGACGGCGGTGAGGTGGGTGTGGTCGTGGGTGACCAGGACAGTTGCGGTGGCCTGCTGGTGGGTGAGGCGGGTGATGAGGTCGATGATGGCGGCGCCGCGTTCGTGGTCGAGGGCGCTGGTGGGTTCGTCGACGAGCAGGATGGTGGGGTCGTTCATCAGGGCGCGGGCGATGTTGACGCGTTGGCGTTGGCCGCCGGAGAGCTGGTGGGGACGCCGGCGGGCCTGGTCGGCCAGGCCGACTGCGTCGAGGAGGTCGAGGGCGCGGGCGTGGGCCTTAGCCGGTGAGCGGCCGTCGATCTGGGCCATTACCTGGAGCTGTTCGGCGGCGGTCAGGGAGGGCAGCAGGTTGGGCTGTTGGAAGACGATGCCGATCTTGTGGCGGCGCAGGTCGGTGAGTTCGTTGCGGCTCATGCCGGTGGTGTGGATGCCGTCGATGGTGACGGTGCCGGTGTCGGGGGTGATGAGGGTGGCGGCGACGGCCAGGAGGCTGGACTTGCCGGAGCCGGAGGGGCCGACGACGGCGGTGAGGCTGCCTTTGGGGACGTCGAGTGTGACGTGGTCGAGGGCGGTCAGGCGGCTCTCGCCGTCGGGGTAGGTGAGGGTGATGTCGGTCAGGTTGAGGCTCATCGGGCGCTCCCCAGGGCGGTCAGCGGGTCGACGGAGGTGATGCGGCGGATGGACAGGCCGGCCCCGAGGGCGCCGAGGAGGATGATCACAGCGGCGGGGAGCAGGACGGTGGCGGGGGTGAGCAGGAACGGCACCGTGCTGCCGGCGACGAGCGCTCCGAGGCCGGCGGCGATGCCGGTGCCGATCAGGGTGCCGCCGGTGAGCAGGATGACGGCCTGGCCGAGTGCGTCCTTGAGGAGGTTGGCGGTGGAGGCGCCGAGGGCTTTGAGGACGGCGACGTCGCCGCTGCGCTGGATGGTCCAGACGGTGAAGAAGGCGCCGATGACCAGGGCGGAGATGGCGAACAAGAAGCCGCGCATCAGCTGCAGGGAGCCGTTTTCGGAGGTGTAGGAGCCGATCGCGGACAGCGAATCGTCCTTGGAGACCGTCCTGGTGCCCGCGGCCTGGTCGGCGGCCGCCGTGTCGGCGCCTGCGGTGGTGTTCACGGCGATCACGGTCGCGGTCTCGCCGTCGCCGCCGGTGGTGGGTGGCGCGGCTTTCTGCCAGACGTCGAGGCTGGTCCAGATGACCGGGGTGTGGCTGTAGGAGGCGTCGCCGCGGACGGCGGCCACGGTCAGCTGCTGTCCTGCCAGGGTGAAGGTGTCGCCTGCCTTGATGGCGAGGTTGTCGGCGGCCGTGGTGGACAGCACCGCCGACTCGTTGTCGATCTTGTTGCTGTCCGGGGCGAGTTTCGAGCCTGGCCGGACGCCGAAGGCGGAGACCGCGGTGCTGTTGTTGCCGGCGGTGGCCTTGGTGGTGGTGATTCCCAGCGGTTCGGCGCGGGTGACTCCGGGGGTCTTGGCCCATTGCTGCCACTGTTTTTCGGTGACGGTTGAGTTGGCGTATGACACCTCCTGTCCGCCGCTGGGCGCCTGGAAGGCGATCTTGTCGGCGGGCAGGCCGGTGATGGCGGAGACGTTCTGCTGGCCCAGCCCGGCGGTCAGCCCGGACAGCAGGCCGACCAGCAGGGTGATGAGCACGATGACGATCCCCATCAGGGCGAAGCGCCCCTTGGCGAACTTCAGATCTCTCCAGGCGACGAACACGGCTTCTGGCCTGCTCTTTCTGGCGATGGAATCGGTGTGTCTCCACCATCGCTGCAGACCCCCTGCGCGGACATCTGGCGAGGGAGGGCATTTCGCGGGCCGAAGGACGGTACGAGACTTGTAACTTCCGATAGAGGCCGCCTGGCGGCGGGGGTCTTTAGGCTGGAAGGACTGTGAAGACCACCGCTGCCGCCCTACCCCCGGCCACCCGGGCTCTGACCTGGTGCCTGCACCTGCTGATCGTCGCGCTGCTCAGCCTGGCCGCAGGCCGGGCCGTGGCCGACGGTCGGCCTCACGCCGCGATGACTGTCGCCGTAGCCGTGGCGTGTGTTGTGGTGTATGCGGCTGGTCCGGCCCTGCCGCGTGTGCGCCGCTTCCCAATGGCAGCTGCGGTGTGGCTGGCTGTCGTCGGCGCCTGCTGGCTGGTGTTGCTAGCGTTGTCCGCCGACGCTGTCTGGGTGGCTTTCCCGCTGTACTTCCTCCAGCTGCACCTGCTGCCCCGCCGCGCGGGCCTGGCCGCAGTCGCCGCGACCGCTGTCACGGCGATCACCGCGTTCGCGGTCCATCAGGGCTTCTTCAGCCTTGCCATGGCGATCGGCCCGGTGCTGGGTGCCGCGGTTGCCGTTGCGGTGGTGTGGGGGTACCAGGCTCTGTACCGCGAAAGCGAACAGCGCCGACGCCTGATCGAGGAACTCACCGTCACCCGGGCTGATTTGGCCCGAGCCGAGCACACTGCTGGGGTGCTGGCCGAACGGGAGCGCCTGGCCCGCGAGATCCACGACACCCTCGCCCAGGGCCTGTCCAGCATTCAGTTGCTGCTGCGCGCCGCCGAACGCGCCCTGCCCGGCACCCCCGAAAACGCGGCCGGCTATGTCGGACAGGCCCGCCAGGCGGCGGTGGACAACCTCGCCGAGGCCCGCCGCTTCGTCGCCGCCCTCACCCCGCCCGCCCTGCACGACGCCACCCTGCCCGGCGCGTTGGAACGCCTGTGCGCCACCACCTCCGCCCGGCACCGCATCACCGCACGCTTCCACCTCACCGGAGATCCGGCTGCGCTGCCGACCGCCCACGAGGTCGCGCTGTTGCGCATCGCCCAGTCCGCTCTCGCCAACACCGTGCAACATGCCCACGCCGCCACCGTCGAGGTCAGCCTCAGCTACCTCGGCGACCACGTGGCCATCGACGTCGTTGACGACGGCACCGGATTCGACCCCGACCAGCAGCCCGCCTCCACCCTTGACAGCGGCGGCTTCGGGCTGACAGCCATGCGAGCCCGGATGCATGCTCTCGACGGCACCCTGACCGTTGAATCCGCCCCCGGCCGCGGCACCATCCTGGCTGCCCAGCTACCCCTGCCCGCGCCCGCCGACAGCGACATGTGAGGCCCACCGGTGACCGACCATCCCATCCGGCTGCTGCTGGCCGACGACCACCCCGTGGTGCGCGCCGGGCTGCGTGCGGTCCTACAGACCGAACCCGACCTCGTCGTGGTGGCCGAGGCCGCCACCGCTGAGGACGCGATCACCCGCGCTGCCCAGGGCGACATCGACGTTGTCCTGATGGACCTGCAGTTCGGTAAGGGAATGGGCGGCGCCGAGGCCACCGCCCAGATCACCGCCCGTCCGGGCGCCCCCCGGGTGCTGATCGTCACCACCTACGACTCCGACGCCGACACCCTGCCCGCCATCGCGGCCGGCGCCTCCGGCTACCTCCTCAAAGACGCCCCACCCGAGGACCTGGCCGCCGCCGTGCGCACCGCCGCCACCGGAGGCACCACCCTGGCCCCCACCGTCGCCGACCGCCTCATGAACCGGCTCCGCACCCCCGCCACCACCCTGACCCGGCGCGAGACCGAGGTCCTCGCACTGGTCGCCGAGGGGCTGTCCAACCAGGCCATCGGCCAACGGCTGCACCTGACCGAGGGCACCGTCAAATCCCACCTGGCCCGCATCTACACCAAACTCGGCGCCGACTCCCGCACCGCCGCCGTAGCCACCGCCACCGACCTCGGCCTCATCCGCCGCTGAACCAAAACCCCGAGCACGGCACGGTAAGGCGATCCGCCCAGAGGCTCGCCGCCGTCGGGTTCCCCTTCCGCCGGCAGCGAAGCCGGTGATCAGGCAGCCGGTGTTTGTGCCGGGTTGGCTGACCTCGGCCCAACGGCTCGCCGACCCCTGCAGCGGAAACAACCGGACGTCGAATGGTCAGCACCGCATTCCCGGTGGCCTGTGGGATGCCAGGTATGTCAGGTCGCGCCCGGGCTGACGGTCGCCTCGCAGACACGCGCGCGGCTTGGCGACGACGGGCGGCCCGCTCGCCGCAGGATTTCGCATCTACGCGTCGTGCACGTCCCTTGCGAGAGCCGTGCGAATCTAGCCGGCGTTGGCGTACGAGTGCAGGCCCGCGAAGTACAGGTTTACGCCGAACAGGCTCATTAGCATGGTGGCGAAGCCGATCAACGCGATCCAGGTGGCGGTGGTCCGCTTGACGCTCGGGGTGGCTCGGGCGTGCAGGTAGCCCGCGTAGACGATCCAGGAGATGAACGCCCAGACCTCCTTGGGGTCCCAACCCCAGTAGCGGCCCCAGGACGCTTCGGCCCACAGCGGCCCGGCGATCAGGGCGCCGAAGGTGAACAACGGGAAGGCGAAGGCGTGCAGTCGGAAGGTCAGCCGTTCCAGCGTCGCGGCGGCCGGCACCCACGCGCCCAGCGTGTACGGGAAGCGGCGCTTGCCCTGGTCGTACCCCGCCTTGATGAGGAACAGGGTGGCCGGGACCGCTCCCAACAGAAAGGTACCCGAGGCCAGGATGATCGTGGCTATGTGAATGACGAACCAGTACGAGTTGAGCGCCGGCACCAGCGGGCCCACCGGGGTATACGCGATCAGCCCGTTCGCGCCGAGGAGAACCACCAGGCTGAGCGTCACGAACAACCCGAGGTGCCGGATGCCGGAACGGCGCCCCAGCACAGCCAGCCAGGCCACCGAGCCGACGAAGGTCACTGACAGCGTGAACTCGTACATGTTGCCCCAGGGCATCCGGTCGGCGGCGACGCCGCGAGTGGCCAGAGTGCCCAGGTGCAGCAGGACGGCGAGCGCGTTCAAGCCGACGGCGACCAGGCCAAGCGTCCGGCTGCGGTCTTGGGGCTTCGGCGCCGCCTCGACCGGCGAGGCGCCCACCGGCCGGTCGCCCGCGCCCACCAGTTCCCGCGTCGCCGCGCGGCCGATGTGGCTGCGGTTGCCGAACGCGTACTCCGCGGCGTAGCAGACCATTGCCGCCAGGTAGGCCAGCACGGTGACCGCCATCAGCTGGTCCGATACGTCCGCCATCACGCGTTGTCCGCGTGCTCTGATGCTGTGGTGGAGCTTGCCGCTGAGGCCACGCTCGGGAACTCGTCGCCGAAACCGGGATAGTCGGTGCGCGGCAGACCACCGGCTTGCCCGCCGGTGATGCCCAGGACGATGTCGTTGCCGGACGGGGCAGCCCGTGCGTTTTCGGCCTGGACGTGAGCGTTGTCGGTGATCCGCTGGTGGTAGGCGCAGGCGAGCTCGTCGCGCCCGTGCAGCATCAGCAGAATTCCGGCGCGGTCGAACTGCAGCGTCGTGCCGGCCCGGCCGTGGGTGCCGGCTCGCAGATCGTCGTGATGGTTGGTTGAGGCGGGAAAGACCAGAATGCGGTCAAGCCGCTCCCGAATGGTGTCTCGGCTAAGGCAGGTGAAGACGGTGGTAGTCATCGCTTTCCGATCGAGGCTGAGGTCGGTGGGCGGGCGAGGCTGGCGTGCATGAGGTGTAGTAAGCCAGGCCCGGCGCCGGAGCGGCATGAGGGCTCGGCTATGGGGCGAGCTGCGCAGGCAGGTCTGTGGCCGGGCGGGGGAGCCGGCCGGTGCGGCGCGCCCACAGCTCGAATGCCACGGTCATGAACGGTGGTATGGCTGCCAGCAGGGCGAAGAGGGTCGTGCGGCCGAGCCGCCACTTCAGCCGGATCGCCACCATGACTGTCAGCAGTACGTACGCGATGAAGGCGGCGCCGTGGAGTGTTCCGAAGATCCGTACGCCGATTTCAGTGGTTTTGGGAATGTACTTGAAATACATCCCCGTCAGCAGGCCGGCCCATGTGCACGCTTCGATGACCGCAATCCAGGTGAAAGCTCTCAGCAGGCGCCCAGTCGGCATACCGGTGGTGCCGGGCTGGGTGAGAGAGGGGTCGAGGACCGGTGTCGAAGGCTCGGTGGGGTTTTCCGGGCGTGCGGGCCAGAGGGCGCGGTCGCCGAGAAGATGAACGATGGCAGGAACCAGGAGTGGCCGGACGAGGAAGGTGTCCAGCAGGATGCCGAAGGCCATGGCGAAGCCGAACTGGAACAGTTCGCGGATCGGCTGGGTCATCAGGACAGCGAAGGTCGCCGCGAGGATCAGACCTGCGGAGGAGACAACGCCGCCGGTGCGGGTAAGGGCGGCGCTGATGGCCTTGGCCGGGGGCAGTGTGCGCAGTTCCTGCTTGAACCGGCTCATGATGAAGATGTTGTAGTCGACGCCGAGCGCGACGAGGAAGACGAAGATGTATGCGGTGACACGGTTGCCGATGCCTTCGTCGCCGAGGACGGTCAGGGTGAAGAACGTGGTGACGCCCAAGGTCGCCAGGAATGACAGGACGAGGGTCGCTACCAGGTAGAGCGGCGCGAGCAGCGAACGCAGCAGCAGGACGAGGACCGCGGCGACGATGGCCAGGACGAGGAGCACGATCAATGTCGTGTCGCGGTCGAGAGCGGAGCGGATGTCCGCGTTCTGCGCCGTCTGCCCACCGATGAGCACGGTGGCGTCCTGCACTCCGGCTGCCTCGGCTGCGGCGCGCGTGGCCCGCTTGAGCGCAGCGATCGCGTCGAGCGCCTCTGAGCTGTACGGGTCGAGGTCCAGGACGACGTCGTAGAAGACCGTTCTGCCGTCGGTGCCATAGCGGGGCTGCGCACCGACCCTGCTCACATGGCCGGCGCCGGCGAGCGCGGCGGCTATGTCAGCGGTTGCCGGATCGGAGCGCAGGTCGTCCCGGGAACGGACGATCACGGTGCTGGGGGCGATTTCGCCGGGCCCGAACTCCTGCTGGATGAGGTGCTGCCCACGTGCGGACTCGGTGGCGGTCCGGAAGCCGCTGAGAGTGTTGAAGCTCTCCTGGTAGCCCAGCAGTCCCGCGCTCATCACCACGAGCAGCGCGACCACGGTCGCGGTGACCCGGACCGGTGCTCGGGCGACCAGCTCGGCGATGCGGTGCCAGACGCCTGCGCCGCGGCTACGTTCGGCGGCCTTGGCTACACCTGCCGGCCAGAAGACGCTCCGCCCCAGTAGCAGGACCAGGGCGGGGATGAGGGTGAATGCCACCAGCGCCATGACGGCCACGCCGAGGGCAAGGTACGGTCCGAAACCGCGCAGCGCGGGCGAGGTGGCCACGAGCAGAGCGAACATGGCCAGCACGATGGTGGAGGCGCTGGCGAGGACTGACTCGGCGCTGCGGTGCACCGCGGTCTGCATCGCAGCCGGACGGTCCGGCTCGTCGAGGAGGGCCTCCCGGTAGCGTGCGGTGATGATCAACGCGTAGTCCGTGCCCACCCCGAACAACAGCACCGTCATGATCGAGGCGGTCTGGGAGCTGACCGTGATGACTCCGGCGTCCGCGAGCAGCGCTCCAACCGTCTCCGACACGCGCATCGCCACACCGACGGCGATCAGCGGTACCAGCGCCATCAAAGGCGAGCGGTAGATGGTCAGCAGAATGACCAGGACGAGCACAATGGTGGCCAGGAGCAGGACCTTGTCACCGCCGCTGAAAACCTTCACGGTGTCGGTGGCGATCCCGGCAGGGCCGGTCACGGCGACCTCGGCGGGCCCGGCCCGGTCGGACGCGAGAACGCGCACCTGGTCGACAGCGTTCTGGAATGACTCGTCCGAAGGGATTCCGGTCATGGGCACGATGACCAGCTGGGCGCTGCGGTCCCGTGAAACCAACTCAGCCGTGGCGTCGGGAGCGGTCACCGCAGAAATTACGCCCGCGACCTGCTCGGGACGGCCGGATTCCGAGAGGGCCGAGGTGATACGGGCGACGGCCTGACCGGTGCTGGCCGCGGCGTCGGCGCCCTTCCCGCGCACCACGATGATCGCCGGCGTCGCGTCCTGGCCCGGAAGCTGCGCGCGGATGAGATCGCGGGCCTTCATGGAATCCGAAGCGGAAGGGGGGAGGTTGGCGGACGCGTTGTCCTCGACGGATTCCAGAGCCGGGGCGACCCCGGCCAGCAGACCCGCGATCAATACCCAGAACGCCACCACCACGGCGGCACGTTTCCTCGAGCCCAGCAGACATCGGAGCACGCGAAAGGTCATCGGCTGCATCAGGAAGCCTTACGTTCGACAACGACACAACTTAGAGACAGGGTGTCCCCAAGTTGCGTCAAGTTAACACGGCCTCCTCGACGCCTCGGACACAGGGCTAAATTGGCGTGGACGGCGCAGCACCTGCGAGGTGGAGCGGAAAGAATGCCCAAGATTGAAGCCGGCAGTGTCCGTGAGCACCGGAGTCAGCGGCTGGCTCAGCTGATCGACGCGGCCGAAGCCATCCTGAACGAGAACGGTATGCAAGGCCTCACCGCCGGCGCGGTCGCCGCGCGGGCCGGCATCGCCCGCAACAGCATCTACCGCTACTTCGACTCCATCGAAGACCTGCTCGAACTCGTCGTGACCCGTGAGTTTCCCGCCTGGGTCGCCGCCGTGGAACGGGCCATCGCGGCCGAAACCTCACCCGAGGAGCAGGCCACCGCCTACGTCAGGGCCAACCTTGAGCAGGCCGCTCACGGCACCCATGGCTGGCGAGCCACGCTCTCGCGTGGCTCACTCTCCCCGTCGGCGCGGGAACGCGTGAGGAACCTGCACACCTCGCTGCACGAGGCGCTGGCCCGCATTGTGCGCGAACTGGGGCAGCCGCAGCCAGAGCTGACTGTCGCCGTGCTCCAAGCCGTTGTCGATGCATGCGTCCGCAGAATCGACCAGGGCGACGACCTGGCGACCGTGTCCGACTTCGCAGCGGAAGTTACCCGCCGACTGCTCGATCACGACCGCCGCTGACCCATCGGTCGCCGCCCCGAGTGCGGCGTGGCCAGCCGGTCCAGCTTCGGCATCACCAAGGTATCGCCGGTACCGACGGATCAGGCGCTCTTCGGCTCCTGCGTCATCAGCTTGCGGCCCGGGGACCGCCGAGCCAAGGTGCCTGTGTCCGCCGGGCCGCGTCAACGGGTGTGGCGGTGCCGTTGCGGCCACGCTCGGCGGCCGTCTCCTCGTCGTGGATTCCCTGGGTGAGCAGGGTGCCGGCGTCGGTCTCCAGGTGTGCTCGGACGAACCAGTGGAGCTGCTCCAGGGATCCCGCCTGGGTGATCAGCATGTCCTGGGTGACGGGGTCGGCCTTCTCGGTCTCTTCGATCGCGGCCCGGTGCGCCTCGATGACACTGGCGTAGAGAGGTCCAGGGCGCCGAGGTGGGCGTTGGTGTCCGCCCGGCCGATCTTGTAGTCGTCCCAGTCGCGCTGTGCGAGCAGTGCACCGGGCGTGCCCACGGGTGATCCGCCGAGGGCGGCGATGCGCTCGGCGACGTCGTCGATCATGGCTCGTACGGCGTCGACCTGCGGGTCGAGCATGGTGTGGACCGCGATGAAGTGAGGGCCGACGACGTTCCAGTGGACGTGTTTGAGGGTGAGCGCGAGGTCGTTGAGGGCGTTGAGCCGGTCCTGCAGCACAACGATCACCTCGGCGGCGGTGTCCGGCTTGAGTCCGGGCACGGTGTAGGCGGGAGCGCTCGGCTGGTGAGTGCTCGGCGACAATTTCTTCTCCTTCTCGGATCGGCACGTGGGGCGGGGTGACCTCGAAGAACCGGTGGTTCGACGTCAACGCGAGAGGCTCAGCTGCTCGGTGGATGTCCGCAGCCGTCGGTCGATCACCGCCGGCGCGTAGGTCAGGTGTGGCAGGGCACCGGTCAGCCGCAGAACGCGGTGCACGCATCCGGCGGCGTTGACGACCTCGTACCGTTTGGCGTTCTCGGCCGCCGCTCGGCGGCCGTCGAGCAGTGCGGTGACGCCGGCGCAGTCCAGAAAGGTGACCGCTGACAGGTCCACGATCAGTTCGCTGGGGTGAGCGCTGGTCAGTGTCGTCGTCAGGGCGAAGCGAAGCCTGTCGGCCACGGCGAGATCGACGTCTCCGGTGAGGTGCATGGTCTGCCGGTCGCCGGCGGGGTGCGGGCGCTCGAGGCGGAAGTACACTGTTTCACCTCCCGAGGTAGGCGGCTGGCGTGTGCAGCGATACCGATCTTCGGTCATGTCGGCCCGCGACCGGGCTGGTCGCACCTGGTGCAATGCGTTGCCTGCGGCACTGATCGCAGGCGGCCGAGTGGGATGGGTCGTCGGCAGTTCGCGCAGTGTCCATAGGTGCCTTCGGACATGCGCCGCAGCGCTTGCGCCGTGTCGGCGATGCTGCGACGTGCGGCAGCGGCGAGCAGATCGAGCATGTGCGGGTCGTAGCCGCCGTGACCGGGTAGCCGGCCGTATATGGTCAGTTCGGTAAGCCGGTTCGTCTGCACCACGAACTGCTCCTCAAGCATGGCGCGCAATAGTTCCAGGGGTTCGCCGGTCACCGCCGCGGTTTCGGTCGGGTGCTGGGTGATCGTCATCAGGTGTCCTCCAGCGATGCAAAGTCTCAGGTCCGGGCGGGGTGGCGCAGTAACGACATGGCGGCCAGGCCGGCGCCGTTGAGCACCGCGGTACGGGGAGACGCGGCGCGGTGCACTGGCAGGCGTAGCGCCGCGGACAGTGCGGCGGACAGGCCGGGATGGGCGGCGCCGTCCCCTACGAGCAGCAGTCCGCGGGTGAGGGCGGGGGCCAGCTGCGTGTGCGCTGTTCTTGTCCGCAGGTTGTCGAGGTGGTGTTGGACGACGTCGCTCAGCAGATCGACGGTGGCGCCGCGGGCAAGGTCGCGAGTGCCGATGTCGGCGCGACGGGACGCGACGACGCGCCCGTGATGCAACAGGGCGACTTCGGTCAGCTGAGCTCCGACGTCGGTGACCAGCAGGCTGCCGGCGGCTGCTCCCGAACCGATCGCGGCGGCGCGGACGGTGTCGATGAACACCAGTCGCGAGGGTGCAAGGACGGCCTCGACGACGCGGCCCATGGCGCTCTGGTCATGGTCGCCGGCCAATACCGGGCGGCAGGCCGCGACGACACCGCCGGGCGGTATCGGTTCACTGAAGCGGCGGATCAGCTGGGACAGCAAGAGCACGCAGCCGTCGGCGTCGACGATGCGACCGCGCCGGATCAGGGAGCCGGCGGAGGTGAACGCGTCTCCGCACGGTGCGCTGATGGTGTCACGATGCGCCGCCCACACGCCGATGGAGCTGCTGCCGAGGTCGACCGCGACGGCGGTCGGCGGGGCAGAGCGACGTGTACCGGCTAGACGGTATGAGGGTCTTGGTTGACCGGGCCGGGGCCTCGCTCGCAAGTTGACGTGGATTGCTGGTGAGGAGCTGGCCTCGTCGGCACCACATTTGCGGGAGGCCCCGGTGTTTTCTGAGCGTACGAGTGTCGGGTTGGACGTGCACGCGCGCTCGATCGTGGCGTGCGGGTTGGACGCGGTGACGGGTCATGTGACGCGGCAGCGGTTGGCGCCGGCCCCGGCGGCGGTGCTGGACTGGTTGAGGCGGTTACCGGGGCCGGTTGCGGTGGCGTATGAGGCGGGTCCGACGGGGTTCGGGTTGGCACGGCATCTGTGTGCTGCGGGTGTGCGCTGTGTGGTGGCGGCGCCGTCGAAGTTGCAGCGTCCGGCCGGGGATCGGGTCAAGACCGACGCGCGGGATGCGTTGCATTTGGCCCGGCTGTTGCGGATGGATCAGATCGTCGAGGTGCGGGTTCCGGGCGTGGTGCAGGAAGCCGCCCGAGACCTGGTGCGCGCTCGCGAGGACGTGCGGGGTGATCTGATGCGTTGCCGGCATCGGGTGTCGAAGCTGTTGCTGCGCCATGGCGTCGTCTATTCGGGTGGGCAGGCCTGGACCGGCGCCCATCAGGTCTGGCTGCGGCAGCAACACTTTGATCAGCCGGGTCTGCAGCTGGCCTTCGAGGCCGAGCTCGAGGCGATGCTGTTGACCGTGGATCGGCGTGACCGGCTCGACAAGGCGATCACCGACATGGCTCTGGGCGGTGCGTATGCGCCGGTGGTGCACCGGCTGGGCTGTCTGCGGGGGGTGTCGACACTGACCGCTTTCGGCCTGGCGGTGGAGATCGGTGACTGGCATCGGTTCACCGGGGCGACCATCGGCGCCTATCTGGGTCTGGTGCCCACGGAGTCATCCTCGGGCGCCCAGCGTCAGCAAGGCTCGATCACCAAGACCGGCAATACCCATGCCCGCCGGTTGCTGGTCGAGGCGGCCTGGCATCACCGGCGCACCTATCGCAGCCCGAGTGCGATCATGCGTTCGCGCTGGCAACTGGCCACGCCCGCGGCCCGGGCCCGGGGTCATGCCGGTAACCATCGGCTGCACCAGCGCTGGCAGGCGCTGCAGCAGCGTCAGAAGAAGCCCGTGATCGCCAACGTCGCGGTCGCCCGCGAGTTGGCCGGCTGGTGCTGGTCGCTGGCGGTCCTTGACGACTGAGACCCGCGAGAGCGTCCTTGAGCAGCCAGGCGGTGCGCCCGGTCGTGGCAGCGCGTGGAGCGACCCGCGTTACACCTATGAGCAACGCCGCCCGGCGGCGTCACGCTCGCTCTTGCTAGACCAGCGGAACGCTCCAGCCGAACAGCCCGTCCTGCGGTGACCAACCCGCGCATATCAGTCTGACCGCGCGTCGCCCAACGACACGCTCACGACCCGCGCACCGCCTGGCCCCCAACCAAGAAGGCGTCCCCATGCCCTGCTCAGGACGCCCTTTTACCCATGCCTATTGACAAACCAGCAGCTCATATCAGGTGTAGTGATCACGACCGTTGTTGACGGCGTGGCGGCTTGATCAATACGAAGACCTCCGGCGAGGTGGAAGTTGCGACGCTTTCACCACGACCGGAGGTCTGTATGGCCCACCGTAACGCCCGGCTGACCGTGCATGGCAGACGCCTGCTCATCCAGCGTGTCGTCACCGATCGACGTCCGGTCGCGCATGTGGTCAAGGAACTGGGCTGCTCACGCGCGACCGGTTACAAATGGCTGGCCCGGTGGCGCGCTGAAGGCGACGCCGGTTTGCACGATCGGCCGAGCATTGCGCACCGGCTGCCCGGCAAGACCACGCCCGAGCTCGAGGCGCGCGTGTGTGCGTTACGCACCCAGCTCAAGCGTGGCCCCCGCCGGCTGGCGCCGCTGCTGAACATGCCCGCTTCCACGATCCACGCCGTGCTGGTACGCCACGGCCTGCACCGCCTGCTCTGGCTGGATCGGCCCACCGGCGAGCCGATCCGTCGCTACGAACGTGACCGACCCGGGGAACTGATCCACGTCGACGTGAAAAAGATCGGCCGGTTACGCGACGGCGGCGGCTGGCGGGTTCACGGCCGCGACAGCCTCGAACGCCGCCGCACCCGATACGCCACTCGGGTCGGCTACGAATACGTGCACGCCGCGATCGACGACCACACCCGCCTGGCCTACGCCGAAATCCACCCCGACGAGAAAACCGACACCTGCGCCGGCTTCCTGCGCCGCGCCGCGCACCACTTCGCTCAGCTGGGGATAACGCAGATCGAACGGGTGATGACCGACAACGCCCTGGCCTACCGACGCGGCCGAGCCTGGCACCAAGCCCTGGCCGACCTCGGCGCACAAGCCCGCTTCACCCGCCGCTACCGACCCCAGACCAACGGCAAAGCAGAACGCTTCAACCGCACCATGTGCGACGAATGGATCTACTCCCGGCCGTTCACCAGCGGCCAAGACCGCGCCCAGGCCCTCCCAGGCTGGTTACACACTTACAACCATCACCGCGGCCACACCGCGCTCGGAGGCCAACCACCGATCACCCGGGTCAACAACGGTCTTGGACCCTACAGCTAGGCGGTGCTCAGCCGGCTGGTCGGACGAGAGGACGTTCGCGGGCACGGGAACACCGATCACTTTCTCTTCACACGACGAGTGCTTTGCTGAACCCCCAATCGTTGCCGTTGAGCGGCCGAGTGACAGCGGTTGGATCCGGCCGAACTTCGTCATGCTCGTTGCCGACGCCCGGCAAATCGGCCCGCGGTTGCACACTTGGGTGAAGGTGCGAGGCGGTGACCTCGTTGGACGGCCTCCGTGGTATCGTGGCCCTTACTGTCCTGAACGGCTATGGTGGCCGGCATGGATGACGGGCGCGGCTTCGGCGGTGTCGGCCGGCGAGTTGCGCTGCCGACGCTGCTCGTATGGGCCGTGCTGGTGTTGGTCGTGTCCGCCGCCGGGGACATCGGGTTGTGCATTGTCTTCCGGCTGACCCGCCGTGCGATCCCGGGCTGTGTTCCGGCGTGGTCGGCGGACCGGGCCCCGCCGAGGTGGACGCTCACCGCCTGAAGCCGCCCGTTGCGTAGCGTCGGACACGTCGCTGCCCTTTGGCTGGGAGCACCATGCCACCCATCGTTCATGATTTTCGCTTCGGCATGCCCATTAACCTGTCGGCGACATCGCCTTGCTTCGTTGATCCTCGACGCCTGGTCCTCGACGTACGCAGGTGGGCGACTTGCTGACCACCGGCGCCTACGCTCGTCCGGGCGTGCAATCCTGTCTTGCCCTCGACCTGGGAACATCCACCGTCCGGCTGTGGGCTCCGCAGGTGGCAACGGTGATCACCGAACCGGCGGTGCTTTGCCGACCTGACACCGGCCGGCAGGTGGCCGGACGAGCCGCGCTGAGCGCGCAGGCCCGCGGGGTGACCGCCACGTGGCCGGTACGCAACGGTGTGGTGCGTGACTTCTTCGCCTGTATACACCTGCTTCGGCTGCTGACCGCCGACATCGGTCTGCCTTGCGACACCGCCTATCCGGTGCTCGTCGGCGTGCCGGCGACCGCAACCCTGCGCCAGCGCAACGTGCTTGTCGCTGCGGTGCGCCGTGCCGTCGGCGGACGGGTCAACGCGGTGGAGGAGCCGCTCGCGGCGGCTCTGGCCTGCCGTCGCGACCCTGGCGGCGACCTAGTCGTCGTGGACATCGGATCCGGACGCACCGAAGTGGCCCGCATCGGTGAGCGCAGCATCGTCGCGGCGGAGCGCGTCGATGATTCCGGATCCGTCGATCGGATTCCGGCGATCGCCGACTGCGTGCGCCGCCTGGACCATCCGCGGGGTGCTCAGCGGCGGCTGCTGCTCACCGGTGGTGGTGCGACCACCCCTGGAACCGCCGCGAGGTTGGCCGCGCTGACCGGCCGCTCCGTCACGATGCCCGCCGAGCCGACGCTGGCCACGCTCATCGGCTTGCGGCGGCTGCTCACGGGCTGACTGGGCCAGACCCGCACCGGTATCCCTTTCCCGACCGCGGTCGCGGTCGCCTTCCTGCGGAGTTCTGTCATGGACGTCGAATTCACACCATTGCCTGGCATCGGAGAATGCCACGCGTTCACCACCGCCACCGGTCACCGTGTCGGTGTTGTCACCCACCACGCCGGCGGCCGACGGGAGCTGATCCACGGCATCAGTGACGATCCCGACGCCACCTGCAGTCTCACCCTCACACGCGCCGAGGCGATCGCGCTGGCGGGACTTCTGGGCATCCTGGACGTCATCGACGTGGACGTCACCAACTCCTCGGGCTGCCGGATGGACATGTCAACGCTCTCTGAAGACTGGATTTGACCCACTTTTCGTGATCAGGATTGACCCGCTCAGGCAAGAAGGATTCGTTTGCGGAGCAGGTCGAGGTTGGCGCGGCCGTACATCTGGCGCTTGATCATTTTGATGCGGTTGACATGTCCTTCGACCACGCCGGAGCTGTAAGTCGTGGTCAGCCCGTTGACGACTGCGTCATGGTCACGGTGCAGGCCGGCGGTGAAGAGCGCAGGTCGGGCTGGTCGTCGGCTTCGACCGCGGTGATCCAGTCGTTGAGCCGCTGCCCTTGTCGGGCGGTCAAGATCTCGGCGAACGCCGCGACGTGGCTGGCCAGGGCGTCCAGGTGCGGGCAGGTGGCACGCGCTCGTGCGAGTTGGATGCGGTCGTCGTCGGCGAGGCGGTCTGGGTGGGTGAGCAGCCAGCTGGTCAGCTGGCGGGTCTTCGGTGGCCGTCGTGGCGCTGGTCGCCGGCCGATGGCGGCCCGCAGCGGCCGCAAGTAAGTGCGCAGGGTGGTCGTGCTGCCGCGGTAGCCGCGCTCGCGCAGCTCGGAGCACAACGTGACGGCGTTGGTGATACCGGCGGCCAGGCGCTCGCGCAGGTAGTTGGCGTGATCGTCGAGGACGCGCGGACGGTCGGGATGGGGCTTCGCGAGGAGTTCGTCGACGCTGGTCGCGCGGGCGAACCGGCGCACGGTTCCGCGGGCCAGGCCGAGTTCGCGGGCGATCGCACGGATGGTGGCACCGTGCGCGAGCAGGTCTTGGACCTGCTGGTAGCGCTGCCGGGTGCGAGGTGCCAGCAAGCCCTGCTCGGACCGGTAGACGAGGGCCGGCAGAGTGATCGGTTCCGCGTCCGCGACCGCCACCGCTGGTTCGGCGGGTGCTGCGAGCAGGCAGCGCAGGTGTCGGGCGACGGTCTTCTCGGCGTGCTCGCCCAGGTTCTTCCAGAGGTGCCAGCGGTCGGCGACCTGCACGGCGTCCGGGGCGCCGGACCGGGCGCCTTCGGCATAGCTGCCAGCGCGGTCGCGGCAGATCACGCGCACTGCGGGATGCGCGGCCAGCCAGCGCTGCAACGTCTCCGCACGGCGATCCGCGAGCACGTCGATCGGCCGGTGAGTGTCGACGTCGACCAGCACGGTCGCGTAACGGTGGCCCCGGCGCAACGCGAAGTCATCGACGCCGAGGACCGCCACCTCGCCAGCAGCGGGATCTGGCAATGCGCGGATCAAGCGCAGCATGCTGCTGCGGCTGGCCGCAAGACCCATCCGCAGGGCCAGTCGGGCGCCGGCACGCCCGGCAAGGGCGAGCGCGATGATCTCGAGTGACCTGCGCATCAGCGGGCTGCGACGCGCCCATTTGCTGGTCAGTCCCGGAACCTGCTCTGCAAACGTCCGGGCCGGGCAGACGTCTACGTCGCAAAAGAACCGGCGGACCCGCAACCGCAACTCCACCGGGGAGCCCGCCACCGCGGCGTCCGTCAAGGGGCGCTCGTATCGGCTATGCACCCGGCTCGACCGGTGCCTACATCGCGGACACGTAGCCCGGCGAGCACGTGCTCGAACCCGTAGCCGCAGCCCAGACGCCACGCGTTCGACCTTCCCGACAACCACAGCTGCCAGGTGAGGCAGGACCACAGCAAGATCGGAAACTCGTACGGAGGCCGACCATGCACAGTGGACTCCGGCGAGCTTGGGTCAGTCTCTGATCACGAAAAGTGGGTCAGATCCAGATCGGGTTCTGGCACACAAAGTGTGATCGGTCATCGTTGATGGCTCGTTGCGTTCCTGTGTGACACGACGGTCGAGCAGCTTCTGCCGCACCTCGGCTCCCTCAAGATCGAGAGGGTTGAGCGCTGGGATCTCGGTCTGCGGCTGTGGGCCAGCGTCCGAGCCTCCTCGGCGACCTGCCTGTCCTGCGGCACCGCGTCCGAGCGGGTGCACGGACGTTATTGGCGTGAACTGGCCGATGTCCCGATCGCCGGGGCAGCCGCCCGGATCTGGCTGCGGGTCCGCCGGTTCGTCTGCGGAAATGCTGGCTGTGCAGTGCGGACGTTCGCCGAGCAGGTCGACGGGCTGACTCGCCGTCGGCTGCGTAGCACGGACGGCCTGCGACAGACATTCACGCAAATCGGCTTGGCTCTCGCCGGCCGGGCCGGGGCTCGGCTCGCCGCGATTCTGGGGATGGTCACCAGCCGCAGCACCCTGTTACGACTGGTACGAGGCCTGCCAAATCCACCGGCGTCGCCGGTGACGGTGCTGGGCGTCGATGATTTCGCGATCAGACGAGGTCAGAACTACGGCACCGTCCTGATCGACTGCCAGGACGGGCGGGTCGTCGACCTGCTGCCGGGCCGGGACGCCGCCCCGCTCGCCCAGTGGCTCACCGAACACGCAAAGCCGCAGGTAATCTGCCGGGACCGGGCCAGCGCCTATGCCGAAGGAGCTCGCACCGGCGCCCCGGACGCCGTGCAGGTCGCAGACCGATTCCATCTTTGGCAGAACCTCGCCAAGGCCGTCGAGCGGTGCGTCGCCCGACACAAGGACTGCCTGCGGGAACCCGTCACCACACCGCCCGGCGATCTGCCCGCTGCTGAGGTGCCGGAACCCCGCGGAGCGATGGCGCAGCGCCGCCGCGAGCACCACCAACTCGTTCACGACCTGCTCGCCGAGGGCGCCGGGATTCGCCAGATCGCCCGGCACCTGGGCTGGGGCCGGCACACCGTCCAGCGCTACGCCCGCGCCGCTACCTGGCAACAGATGCTCGTCGGGCAGAAACCACGCCCGAGCAGCCTCGACCCGTTCAAGCCGCACCTTCTCCGGCGCATCAGCGAAGGCTGTCGCAAAGCCACCGTCCTGCACCGCGAGGTCGCCGCGCAGGGCTTCACCGGCGGCTACGGCATCGTCCGTGCTTTCGTCGAGCAGTACCGCGCCCGCCCGGATCTGAGCACGGTGGTCAAACCGCCGTCGGTCCGCGAAGTGACCGGCTGGATCTGCCGCCACCCCGATCACCTTGTCGAGCGGGACAGCGACCGGCTTCGAGCCCTTCTGGATCGCTGCCCAAAACTGGGTACCGCAGCCGGCCTCGTGCGCTCGTTCGCCGGCATGCTGACCAACCTGCGCGGCACCCAACTCGACGCCTGGATTACCGCCGCCCAGCAGGCAGCACTGCCCGGCCTCACGGGTTTCGCTACCGGCCTGACCAACGACCTCGACGCCGTCACGGCCGGCCTGACCCTGCCCCACAGCTCCGGTCCTGTCGAAGGCAACGTCAACAAAATCAAGATGATCAAGCGGCAGATGTACGGCCGTGCTGGATTCGACCTGCTACGCAAGCGCGTCCTACTGGCCGGATGAGCTCGGTCAGGTACGAAGGGCGCGCGCCGCCGTAGAGGACACCGTCGCCAGCTCAGGGCGCGCCGGCACCAACAGCGTGGTGATCCCCAGCTTTTCGTTCATCGCTGCCAGCTGATACTCGTGCTGCAGATCGGTGGAGTTCCGGACGCCGCGGACGATCACGCTGGCCTGCTGCTCATGACAGAACGCGGTCGTCAAGCCCGCCCATGTCGTCACTTGCACGTTGCTCCAGCCCTCTGGGAGCTGGCAGCGAAGAGCCACCAACCGCTGCTCCTGCGTCGCAACTGGCCGCTTCTCCCCATTCACCGCTATGAGCACCGTGACCACATCGAACAACCGCCTCACCCGGTCGATGACATTCACATGCCCGGCCGTGAAAGGGTCGAAGGTTCCGGGATAGACCGCATGCGAGCCGGGCTGGCTGCTTCGCGTTCGGTCGGACATCGATGCAGGCTAGCCGTGCCGATGCGCCGGTACAGACACGAAGGGCAAAGCTCACAAGATCAATCACACTTCGCGTGCCAGAACCTTGATTTGGCCCCACTGGGGTTAGTGCAAGAGGCCCGAAGCAGTGACTGTGCGTTGCGGCCATCGTCGAGCACACGGCTTACGAAGAGCGGGAGCGGACCCGCACGGACCCATGTACGCGAGGTGGCCGGCTACGCCAACCGGTGGTCAATGGACAGGGGCGACTCGTTCTTTACGACGCAGGCGGTATTCCCACTGCCTGCAACAGCTGACCGGTCCGACACGCTGACGAAAGACATAGGCCATGAAGAAGATCATCAGTTTGAGCGCGGTGCTGCTCGCCGGCGCCCTCACCACCGGCTGCGCCAACTCCGGCGCCGCCGGAGCCCCGGCCGAGCCGGCCGCACTGGAGCAGGGCCGCGCCCTGTACGAGCAGGTCAGCAACAGCCTGTACGGCACCTCCGCCGACCGCCTCGCAGCCGAGAAGGCCACCGCAGCCCGCTTCCAGGGCGCCCTGGCCACCTGTATGAAAGCCAAGGGCTTCACCTACCGGCAGGCCCCATCGGAGCAACAGACCGGCGGGCCGATCGGCCCCGACGACCTGTCCAGCCTCACCGAGATCAGCGACGACTTCGGCATTGCCACGGCCAAGCACCACCAGGCCGAAGTCGCCGACGTACTGCGCAAGGCCGACGAGGCCAACAAGATGACCGCCGAGGAAGAGGTCCAGTACGCCAAGGCCCTGAGCAGTTGCCCCGGCGTGGCGGCCAAGGCCGAACAACAAGCCTCGCCGATCATCCCGACCGCCATGGGCAAGGAGCTGACCGACACCTTCCGCGAGGTGGAGAAGACCCCCGCAGTCGCCGACGCCCTCGCCGCCTACGGCCCGTGCATGAAAGCGGCCGGGATCGCCGCGAAGGACCGCTCCCACGCCTACCAGATGGCCCTGGCCAAGTTTCCGCCCGCCGACCGCGGCGTGGCGGCCATGGAGGCCGACCCCCAGTGGGCCGAGGCCGTCGCCTTCGAGAAGAAGGCCGCCGCCGCGGACGCCACCTGCCGCCAGCCGGCGCAAGACCAGGCACTGGCAGCTGCGGCACCCCGCTTGCAGACATTCGTCACCAAGTACCAGGCCGCCCTCGACGCCGCAGACGCCAACTGGACCAAGATCCGCGCTGAGGTTTAGCAACCACGACGGCCGGCCCCGTCCGGGGCCGGCCGTCGTGCCTCAGCAGCACGCGGCCCGCTGCCGAGGGCTTACGGGGAGGTGCTGGAGCAGCCGAGTCGGACGCCGCGCGCACGCTACGCCGGTGAGTGCCATACCGCTGCGCGAGTGCACGAATCGACACGCCTCGCCGGCGACCCCGGGAAACGTCTCGAACAACTCCACCAGCGAACGGGCCGCCCCGGGCGGCCTCCCGACTACAGCCCGTCGATCCTGGCGCCGACCCCGCGGGTGGGGCCAGATCAGACCGTCACCACGTCACCCGATCGAGTTCGCCGTGGGGCCACTCCAAGCCGTCCTGGTGGGGCCACCGACGACCGTCACAATCACTTGACAAGGTGACCGACGGAACTGGCCCGGACGACGAGCCGCCTGCGCTCCCGCCGGGTCGCCGCTCGCGCCGCCGCCGGTAACGACCTCACCGGCGTGCCGCCCGGTACGGCGCCAGCCGTACCGGCGACAGGCGCTGCTGCATGCTCGTCAGTGCAGATAGCCGATTGCCAACCCTCCGCGCGTGTCCCGCTTGAGGTGTTCAAACGCGTTGTGCTGTTGGCGAAGACTCGGGTCCACCTGTGCGCTGTTGAGTGGGTATGCCGATGCACTAACGGCTGCAGTGTGTTCGTTGAAGCCGCAGATCGCGCATGATGATCGACCTCAGGGTCAGGCTCGCGTTCATTCGATCGATATCATAAGGAAAGTCACCTCGACGAGATGAGCGGCTGCTGGCGCCCGGCGCCAGGCAGTCGGCGAAGCCGTTCCGGGCGCCATCACGATCCTACGTGGATGCCTGGGCGTCGTGACTGGTCTGGTTCGTGCTTGCGGATGATCTCTCGGGTGACCGGGGCGGTGTCGCCGCGCCCGAGCAGGAAGTAGCGGATCATGTGAACCAATGGGCTGCCTTCGGCCCAGGCGAAGTAGCAGTGCGGTCGTATCCCGGTGGCGTCGCGCAGGGCGAGCAGGATCGCGGCGATGGCATTGGGCGCGGCCGGCGCCTCGGTCCGCAGAATGCGATAGCCGTCGACGTCGATGCCGTGCACGACCAGGGTGTCACTGAAACTGGAGGGGTCGACGACATCGACCTCCAGGAACAGGATGTCGTTGGCCCCGGGTACCGGGTTGTCGCCGCGCTGTTCCTGCTCCTTGAGCCGGTACTCGGCGGCATCACCGGCCTGACGGCGGTGGGCGACCAGATCGAGGGCACCGTCGAACTCCAGGGATTCGGTGATGAAACGGCGGGCGGTCTCGTCGAACTCGATGCTGTCCACGCGCAGTTCGGTGGTGCGGCTGACCCGGGAGATCAGCGACACTGCGATGATTCCGGCGATGAACAGCCCGGAGATGGCGATACCGTCCGGCTTCTCGATGATGTTCTCCACCAGCGCGTAGCCGAGAATGACGGTGAGCACAGCGAATCCGGCTGCGGCGCCGCGCTTGCGGTGGTGGAACGCCCAGACAGTGACGGCGAACGCGCCGGAGACCATCATGGCCAGGATGCCGGTGGCGTAGGCGCCGGCCTGGGCGTTGACGTCGGCGCCGAACGCGATCGTGATGATCACGCTGATCACCGTGTAGACCAGCACCACGGGGCGCACGGCCCGACCCCACTCCGGTGCCATGCCGTAGCCGGGCAGGTAACGCGGCACGATGTTGACCAGACCGGCCATCGCGGACGCCCCGGCGAACCACAGAATCAGGATGGTGCTGATGTCGTAGGCGGTCCCGACGATCTCACCGAGCTGTTCGTGAGCCAGCCAGGCCAACGCGCGGCCACTCGCTTCGCCGCCCGGCTCGAACTCCTTGGCCGGGATGAGCACAGTGGTGACGAAACTGGCGGCGAGCAGGTAAACGCTCATGATGACCGCAGCGGTGGTCAACAGCTTGCGGCTGTTGCGGACGCGGTTCTCCAGCTGCTGCCGGGCGTCGGCGCCCGGAGCAGCGACCAGAGGCATCATGCTCACCCCGGTCTCGAAGCCGGACAGGCCCAGCACCAGCAGCGGAAAGGCCACCACGGCCGGTTGCAGAAGCCCGCCGATGCCCCCGCCACCCACGTTGCCCAGCGCAGCGGTCCACGCTGACCATGCGCTGGGGTCGGTGATGACGTGGACCAGACCGGTGCCGATGACCAGGGCGTTGAGCCCGAGGAACACTGCGACCAGCGGGATGGCGACGCTGACGGCTTCGCTGAAGCCGAGCAGGAAGACGAACCCGAGCAGCAAGAGCAGCCCGACAGTCAGCGCGACCTCGTGGCCGTGCAGCAACGTCGGGAAGAACGGGTTTTCCACCACGTGCACGCTGGCGTCAGCCGCCGACAGGGTGATCGTGATGAGCCAGGACGTCGCGACGAAGCCCAGCAGCACCAAGACGAACAGCTTGCCCTGCCAGAACGGCAGCAGCCGCTCCAGCATCGCTACCGAGCCGGCGCCGTGCGGGCTCTCCCGCGCCACCCGCCGGTACATCGGCAGCACGCCGAACAGGGTGAGCGCGACGATCAGCAGGGTCGCCAAAGGGGAGACCGCTCCGGCCGCCGCGACCGCGATCGCCGGCACGTAGGCGAGGCTGGAGAAGTAGTCCACCCCGGTCAGGCACATGACTTGCCACCAGGGGTGCTGCTCGGTGTGTCCCTCGTCGGCGGCGGGGCCGACCGGCTGGACCCGATGACGCAGCAGCCAGCCGGCCAAGGCGCCCGACGGCCTACTGCCTTGAGCCGGGGAGTCCATGACGGCCGGGAGGGCGTACTCGGCGGGCGCCTGGCCCTGGGCGGATGGATCGTTCACCTGATCAGGGTACGGGTGGCACCACAGGGCCGGCCGGGCAGCGCTCGGGGCGGTAACGACTCGTCAATATTGGGCGGGGACCCGTAGTGGATGCGTTAACGGCCGTTCCGGAACGTCGCGGCGCGCGGTGTGCTTGTCCGGGCAATGACCGCACACCCTCGTCTAGGAGACCTGAAGTGGCTGATCTCGTGTTCGTCGGGCTCACGGTGGTGCTGTTCGTAGCGCTGTCCGTGCTGATCCGGGCGGTCGAACGCCGGTGAGCGTGGTCAACCTCATCGGTCTGATCGTGGCCGTGCTGCTCGGCGCCTTCATGGTCGCCGCCCTGCTGTTCCCGGAGAAGTTCTGATGGCCGGCTGGCTGTTCGTCATCACGCTGGTGCTCGCGCTCGTTGCGGTCTACAAGCCGTTCGGTGACTACATGTACCGCGTCGTGAGCGGCAACCGCGACACCGCCGTCGAGCGCGGCGTTTACCGCCTCGTCGGTGTCGACCGTGACGCCGAGCAGACCTGGGGCGTCTACGCCCGCAGCGTGCTCGCCTTCTCCGCGGTCTCGATCCTCTTCCTGTACGCGGTCCTGCGGCTGCAGGACAAGCTGTGGCTCTCGCTCGGCTTCGACCCGCTGCCCGGTCACCTCGCGTGGAACACCGCGGTGAGTTTCACCACCAACACCAACTGGCAGGCCTACTCGGGCGAGTCGACCATGGGCCACCTGGTGCAGATGGCCGGCCTGGCGGTACAGAACTTCGTCTCGGCCTCCGTCGGCATTGCGGTCGCGGTGGCGCTGGTCCGCGGTTTCGCGGTCCGCAAGTCGGCCACGCTGGGCAACTTCTGGGTCGACCTGACCCGCATCACACTCCGGGTACTGCTGCCCATCTGTGTCGTGGCCGCCATGATCTTCATGGCCGCGGGTATGGTGCAGAACCTGTCCGGCGGCGTCGACGTGACCACCCTGACCGGCGCCACCCAGCACATCACCGGCGGCCCGGTGGCCTCGCAGGAGGCAATCAAGGAACTCGGCACCAACGGCGGCGGCTTTTACAACGTCAACGCCGCGCACCCGTTCGAGAACCCGACAACCTGGACCAACTGGATCCAGCTGTTCCTCATCCTGGTGATCCCGTTCAGCCTGCCCCGGGTGTTCGGCCGGATGGTGGGGCAGAACCGGCAGGGGTACGCCATCGCCGCGGTCATGGCGATCCTGGCCGTGGCCAGTATCGCGCTGACGGTCGGTTTCGAGGTGCACGGCGCCGGCACCGTCCCGCAGGCGGTCGGCGCGGCGATGGAGGGCAAGGAGACCCGGTTCGGCATCCCCAACTCGGCCACCTACGCCGCGGTCACCACGCTGACCTCGACCGGCTCGGTGAACTCGTTTCACGACTCGTACACCGCCCCGGGCGGCATGATGCCGATGATCAACATGATGCTCGGCGAGGTCGCGCCCGGTGGTGTCGGCGCCGGCCTGTACGGCCTGCTCATCCTCGCCGTCATCACGGTGTTCGTGGCCGGGCTCATGGTCGGCCGCACGCCCGAATATCTCGGCAAGAAGATCGGCGCCCGGGAGATGAAGATCGCCTCGAGCTACTTCCTGATCACCCCGGCGCTGGTGCTGGTCGGCACCGCGGCCGCGTTCGCCACCGGCAACAACGCGACGGCGCTCAACGTCGGCCCGCACGGCCTGTCCGAGGTCCTGTACGCCTTCACCAGCGCCGCCAACAACAACGGCTCTGCGTTCGCGGGCATCACGGTCAACACCCCGTGGTGGGACACCGCGCTCGGCCTGGCCATGCTCCTGGGCCGGTTCCTGCCGATCGTGCTCGTGCTGGCCCTAGCCGGCTCGCTGGCCCGGCAGAAGATCACCCCTGAGTCGGAGGGCACTCTGCCCACCCACCAACCCCTGTTCGTCGGGATGGTCGTCGGCGTCACCGTCGTCCTCGTCGCGCTGACCTTCTTGCCCGCTCTCGCTCTCGGACCCATCGCGGAGGGCCTGTCATGACCACCCCCAGTCTGGAAAAACCGGCCGCCTCGGCCCCCGTACGGGCGGGAACGCTCGATGCGAACCAGCTGCGCCGCTCGCTGCCGCAGGCCCTGACGAAGCTCGACCCGCGCACCCTGTGGCACAACCCGGTGATGCTGATCGTCGAGGTCGGCGCGGTCTTCACCACGGTGCTGGCCGTCGTCGACCCCAGCGTGTTCGCCTGGATCATCACGATCTGGCTGTGGCTGACCGTCCTGTTCGCCAACCTGGCCGAGGCCGTCGCCGAGGGCCGCGGCAAGGCCCAGGCCGCCACCCTGCGCCAGGCCAAGCAGGACATGACGGCCTCCCTGCAGGACGGCCGCGAGATCCCGGCCACCCAGCTCGAGCTGGGCGACGTGGTCGTGGTCGAAGCCGGCCAGATCATCCCCGGTGACGGCGACGTCATCGACGGCATCGCCAGCGTCGACGAGTCGGCCATCACCGGCGAGTCCGCACCGGTGATCCGCGAGTCCGGCGGCGACCGCTCGGCCGTCACCGGCGGCACCAAGGTACTGTCCGACCGAATCGTCGTGCGCATCACGCAGGAGCCGGGGGAGAGCTTCGTCGACCGCATGATCGCCCTGGTCGAGGGGGCCAACCGGCAGAAGACGCCGAACGAGATCGCCCTCAACATCCTGCTGGCCGCGCTCACCATCATCTTTCTGTTGTCGGTGGTGACCCTGCAGCCCCTCGCGATCTTCTCTAAGGCGTACCAGGCGGCCGCGGCCGACACCGTCGCCCTCGACGCCAACGGTGTCACCGGCATCGTGCTCGTGTCGCTGATCGTCTGCCTGATCCCGACCACCATCGGCGCGCTGCTCAGCGCCATCGGCATCGCCGGCATGGACCGCCTCGTGCAGCGCAACGTCCTCGCCATGTCGGGCCGCGCGGTCGAGGCCGCCGGCGACGTCAACACCCTGCTGCTCGACAAGACCGGCACGATCACCCTGGGCAACCGGCAGGCCGCGGAGTTCGTCCCGGTCGACGGCGTCGAAGCGGCCATCGTGGCCGAGGCGGCCCAGCTGTCCAGCCTGGCCGACGAGACCCCGGAGGGCCGGTCGGTGGTCGTGCTGGCCAAGAACCAGTTCGGGCTGCGCGAGAGCGAGCCGGGGCTGATGCCCAACGCCACGTTCGTGCCGTTCACGGCGCAGACCCGGATGAGCGGCGTCGACCTGCCTGGACGGCAGATCCGCAAGGGCGCCGCCTCGGCGGTGATGAAGTGGGTGCGGCTTAACGGCGGTCAACCGACCGAGGATGTCGGCGAGATCGTCGACACCGTCAGCGGCACCGGCGGCACCCCGCTGGTGGTGGCCGAGCAGCTCGACGGACGGCCCGCCCGTGCGCTGGGCGTCATCCATCTCAAGGACGTCGTCAAGGCGGGCATGCGCGAGCGCTTCGACGAGATGCGCCGGATGGGCATCCGCACCGTCATGATCACCGGCGACAACCCCCGGACGGCCAAGGCGATCGCCGACGAGGCCGGCGTCGACGACTTCCTGGCCGAGGCCACTCCCGAGGACAAGCTCGCCTACATCAAACGGGAGCAGGAGGGCGGGCGGCTGGTCGCGATGACGGGTGACGGCACCAACGACGCGCCCGCCCTCGCGCAGGCCGACGTGGGCGTGGCCATGAACACCGGCACGTCGGCCGCCAAGGAGGCCGGCAATATGGTCGACCTCGACTCCGACCCGACCAAGCTCATCGAGATCGTCGAGATCGGCAAGCAGCTGCTCATCACCCGCGGCGCACTGACCACCTTTTCGATCACCAACGACATCGCCAAGTACTTCGCGATCATCCCCGCCATGTTCGCCGCCGTGTACCCGGGTCTGGACACGCTCAACATCATGCGGCTGCACTCACCCGGCTCCGCCATCCTGTCCGCGGTTATCTTCAACGCCCTGGTGATCGTGGCGCTGATCCCGCTGGCCCTGCGCGGCGTGCGCTACACCCCAGCCGGGGCCAGCGCGCTACTGCGACGCAACCTGCTCATCTACGGCCTGGGCGGCGTCATCGCGCCGTTCCTCGGCATCAAACTCATCGACCTGCTCATCCAGTTCATCCCCGGGATCTGACCATGCGACTTCCCTCCTGGCTGGCCCAGCACATCGCGGCACTGCGCGCCCTGCTGGTCTTCACCGTCCTGCTCGGGCTGGCGTACCCACTCGCGATGGTCGCGGTCGGCCGCATCCCCGGCCTGTCCGACCGGGCCGGCGGCTCGCTGATCACCGTGGCCGACAAGACCGTCGGCAGCAGGCTGATCGGCCAGTCGTTCACCGACGCCGACGGCAACCCTGACCCCCGCTACTTTCAGAGCCGCCCGTCCGCGGCCGGTGACGGCTACGACCCGACGTCGACCTCGGCCAGCAACCTCGGACCCGAGAGCATCGTCGACACCCTGTCCGACAACCCCGACGACGCGGCCCAGAGCCTGCTCACCCAGGTCTGCGCCCGCAGCGTGGCCGTCGGCAAGCTCGAGAGCGTCGATGGTCGCCGCCCCTACTGCACCGCCGACGGCGTCGGGGCGGTCCTCGCGGTGTTCCACCGCGACGGGCTCGCCGGCCCGGTCACCCGCGCCGTGTCGGTCAACCAGACCGGCACCCCCTTCCTCGCAACCTACGAGGGGGTGACCGTCGAGCCGGCCCGCACCGGCGAGGACTACCGGGCGCTGGGCGCGGTGATCACACCGATCCGCGGCGACGCCCCGGCCGACCCGGTCGTACCAGCCGACGCGGTCACCGCCAGCGCCAGCGGTCTGGACCCGCACATCAGCCCGGCCTACGCGAAGCTGCAGGCCCCGCGGATCGCCCGGGAACGCGGCCTCAGCGAGGACCGCGTACAGGAGCTGATCGAAGACCATACTGACGGGCGTGCACTGGGCTTCCTCGGCGAGCCGGCGGTCAACGTCCTCGAACTCAACCTGGCCCTCGACGGAAACTGAGAAAGGAGGCGGCGCCGTATGGCACGCGGAGAACTACGCATTTACCTCGGCGCCGCCCCCGGCGTCGGCAAGACGTACACCATGCTCGAGGAGGCACATCGGCGGGCCGAACGCGGCACCGACGTGGTGATCGCCTTCGTCGAGACGCACGGCCGCAAGCACACCGAGGCGATGATCGGTGACCTCGAGGTGTTGCCTCGCGCCGAGTTGCGCTACCGCGGCGCCGGTTTCACCGAGATGGACCTCGACGCGGTGCTGGCTCGCACGCCGGAGCTGGCCGTGGTGGACGAGTTCGCGCACACCAACGTGCCGGGCGCCCGCAACGCCAAACGCTGGCAGGACGTGCAGGAGCTTTTGGACGCCGGTATCTCGGTGCTGACCACGGTCAACGTGCAGCACCTGGAATCGCTCAACGACGTGGTCGCCCAGATCACCGGCGCCCCGCAGCGCGAGACGGTGCCCGACGCGGTGGTGCGGGCAGCCGAGCAGGTCGAACTGGTCGACATGACCCCCGAGGCGCTGCGCCGACGAATGGCCCACGGCAACATCTACCGGCCGGAGAAGATCGACGCCGCGCTCGGCAACTACTTCCGTACCGGAAACCTCACCGCCCTGCGCGAGCTGGCCCTGCTCTGGCTGGCCGACAAGGTCGAGGAACAACTCGACCGATACCGCGCCGACCACAAGATCGACGCCACCTGGGAGACGCGGGAACGCGTTGTCGTCGCCCTGACTGGAGGGCCCGAGGGCGACACCCTGATCCGCCGAGCGGCCCGGATCGCGGCCCGCACGAAAGGCGCCGACCTGATGGCCGTGCACGTGACCCGCAACGACGGCCTGGCCGGCGCCGACCCGGCCGCCCTGGCCCGCCAACGGGTGCTCGTGGAAAGCCTCGGCGGGTCGTACCACCAGGTCGTCGGAGCCGATGTGCCCCGCGCGCTGCTCGACTTCGCCCGCGCCGTCAACGCCACCCAAATTGTCCTCGGAGCGTCCAGCCGGGGCCGCCTCGCGCAGATCTTCTCGGCCGGCGTCGGCGTCACCACCACCGCGCTGTCCGGCTCGATCGACGTGCACCTGGTGACCCACGAGCGGGCCGGTCAGGGCCGCCGGGCCCGCCGCCCGCCCGCCGCGCTGTCGCGCCGCCGCCGCATCATCGGCCTCCTGACCGTGCTGGCCGGCTTCCCAGCCCTCACCACCATGCTCAAAATCGGCGACGGATTGACGCTGACCAACGACATCCTGGTCTTCCTCGCCGCGGTGGTCGGCGTCGCCCTGATCGGCGGCCTGTGGCCCGCCCTGCTTGCCGCCGTAGCCTCCTCCCTGCTGCTTAACTGGTACTTCACCCCACCCGTAGGCCGATTCACCATCGCCGAAAGCGAGAACCTGCTCGCCCTCGCCATCTTCGTGGTGGTCGCGCTCGCGGTCAGCTGGGTCGTCGACACCGCCGCCCGCAAGACCCGCCAAGCCGCCGAAGCTGGCGCCGACGCCCAGACCCTGGCCACCGTCGCCGGCGGTGTCCTGCGCGGCGAACGTCCGCTGATGGCGCTGCTCGAACGTCTGCGCGAAACCTTCAACCTCGACTCGGTCACGCTGCTGGACAACGATGTCGTCGTCGCCGAAGTCGGACAACCGGCCTGCACCCAGGCCGCCGACGCCGATGCCGAGATCAAAGTTGACGACGAGCTCACCATGCTGTTGAAAGGCCGGCCGCTGGCCGCCAGCGACCGGCGCATCGTCGAAGCGTTCGCCGCTCAGGCCACCCTCGCCCTGCGGCAGGAAAGGCTGACCGCCGAGGCCGCCACCGCCAAACCCCTGGCTGAAGCCGACCGCATGCGCACCGCGCTGCTCGCCGCCGTCAGCCACGACCTGCGCACCCCCCTCGCGTCAGCGAAGGCGTCGGTAGCCAGCCTGCGCAGCCCCGACATCCACTTCGACGACGACGACCGAGCCGCGCTGCTCGAGACAGCCGACGAATCACTCGACCGGCTCACCCGGCTGGTCACCAACCTGCTCGACATGAGCCGGCTGCAGGCCGGCGCCCTCGGCGTGGCCACCACCGACATCGGCGCCGACGAGATCCTGCCGCACGCCCTCGACGACCTCGGCCCCGCCGGACGCAACATCCGCCTGCACATCACTGACAACCTGCCCGACATACGCGCCGACCCCGGCCTGCTCGAACGCGTCATCGTCAACCTCACCGCCAACGCCCTGCGGCACAGCCCGGCCGACCGGCCACCGGTCATCACCGCCAGCACCCTGAGCGGCCTCGTCGAGATCCGCGTCGTCGACCACGGCCCAGGAATCCCCAAAGACCGCTGGGGCGACATCTTCCTGCCCTTCCAGCGGCTCGGCGACCGCGACAACCACACCGGCGTCGGCCTCGGCCTAGCCTTGTCGCGCGGGCTCACCGAGGCGATGGGCGGCACACTGACCCCCGACGAGACTCCCGGAGGCGGCCTCACCATGATCATCTCACTTCCCGCGGCGGAAGCGTCGTGACCCGAATTCTGGTCGTCGACGACGAGCCGCAGATCGTGCGCGCGCTCAGCATCAACCTGCGCGCCCGCAAGTACGAGGTGGACACCGCACCGGACGGCGTCTCCGCGCTGCGGGCCGCCACCCGCGTACGCCCCGACCTGGTGATACTGGACCTGGGCCTGCCCGACATGGAAGGCAACGACGTCATCCGCGGACTGCGAGGCTGGACCACCGTCCCGATCATCGTGGTGTCCGGCCGCTCCGGTAACCAGGAAAAGGTCAGCGCGCTGGACGCCGGCGCCGACGACTACATCACCAAGCCGTTCAGCATCGACGAACTCCTCGCCCGCATCCGCGCCGTCACCCGGCGCGTCCAGCCGGCCGACGACGCCCCGGTGATCGCCACGATTGGTGACCACACCATCGACCTGGCTGCCCGCTCTATCACCGGCGGCGACGCTGAGGTGCACCTGAGCCCGACCGAGTGGCAGCTGCTCGACCACCTCCTGCGCCACCCTGACAAGCTGCTCGGCCGCACCGCCCTGCTCAAGGAGGTTTGGGGCCCGCAGTATGCGACCGAGACCAACTACCTGCGCCAGTACATGGCCCGGCTGCGCCGCAAACTCGAGACCGACCCGGCCCGCCCCCGGCACCTGCTCACCGAACCCGGCATGGGCTACCGCTTCCGGCCCTGACGCCACGACCAAACTCTCGACACTGACAAAGATGTTCCGACGCCAGCACGAAGGGAAGTCAGGGCGGCGCTGGGAGGCCGGTGTTCAGCGCACTCGTTACCGTCTCGGAGTCGGCCTCGCTGAAGAAGCCGGTTTACGTGCGCGAACTAAACCTTGTGCTGTTCAGCGCTCTGTGCCTGCTCGGCGCCCTCAACACCGGCCACGACGGGGGCGCCGGCACCCTGCACGCCAATGCGCCGGCGGACGTACCGGCCCGGCTCGAGGCGCTGGGCATGCTCGGTGGCCTGCCGAGGGCCGCCCTGCACGCCCAGGCCGTGGCCGCCCTCCAGGTGATCCTCCAGGTGCGCCGGATCAACCGCGGCCGCGTCCTGGACTCGGTCGGGGTGCTGCTGCCGACGGGGGAGCAGCACCTCGCCACCGTCATCCCCGCCTGGCAGCGGGGACGCGGCGCGGGCCCGGGCGCGCCGGCCCTCGCCCGCCTGCTCACCGAACGAGGGGTGGCCGTCCCGCCCGTTCTGGGGTGCCAGGGATGACGACCGCCCTGCCCACGGTCTGGCCGTGGCTCCTCGCGGCGGCACTGCTGGTCGCCGCGGCGGTGGTCGCCGGATGGCCGGCCCGCCCGGTGCTGCGCCGCCTGGCCCCGCCCCGATCCCGCCCGCTGCCGTCGATCAACGGTTCCGCCGTACGCGCGGTGCTCACCCGGCGGCCCCGGCGCGCCTTGCTCGGTGCCGCCGCGACCGCCGCTGTGGCAGGCCTCGTCCTCGGTGGGCCGGTGGCCGCGCTGGTCGGAGCGGTGTACGCGGCGCTCGGGGCACGCGGGCTCACCCGGCGGCTCGGTCACCGGCAGGCGGCCGTCGAGCGGTCCCGCAGCCTCGACGAGCTGAGCGCCCTCGCCGCGGATCTCCGGGCAGGGCTGGGCTTCTCGGCGATGCCCGCGATCGGTGGGCGCCTCGGACGGCTTGCGGGGTCCGCGCAGCGGCTGTCCGACCGTACGGGCGCACCGACCGCCGACCTCGTCGACCGCATCGAGGCCGACGCCCGTGCCGCCGACCGGGCCCGGGGCGCCGCGGCGGCACAGGCCGCGGGCGCGCAGGCGACAGCGCTGCTGCTGGCCGCCCTGCCCCTCGGCGGGGTCGCGCTCGGCTACTCCATCGGCGTGGATCCGCTGCAGGTGCTGCTCCACACCCCGATCGGGGCTGCGTGCGCCACGGGCGCGGCGCTCCTGCAGGGCGCGGGGCTGACGTGGGCGGACCGCCTCAGCGCCGGAGCCGCGCGATGACGGCCTCCACGTGCGGTGCGGAGGCGATCCTGCGGGCCGGCGGCCCGGTGCAGATCCCGTTCCAGCCGTGTTGCGTCGCGGTCCTGCTTCGAGCATGCCGGACGGCGTACGCGGCACCGGCCACCGTGGCCTGCCCCCTGCGCGCCGACCTGCGAGCGCTGACCGCCGCGGCCACCGTCCCCGTCCCTGTTCCCCGGGCCGCCGCATGATTCGCCGTATCGTCGTCGCGCTCACCTGCGGCGCGGCGATCATCTGGTACGCCGGTCACTGGTGGGGCATGCCGGTCGCCGCGCTCGCCGCGTACGGGATCGACCGATGGCTGAGGCGCCAGGAGCCGGCCGACGTGCGCGCCAGTCGGACGCGAGCCGAGGCGGACCTGCCGCTCGCGGCTGACCTCCTGGCAGCGGCCCTGCGCGCCGGTGCACCGGTCGACCACGCCGTCTCCGCGGTCGCCGAGGCACTGGGTGGTCCGCTCGCCGAACGCCTCGACCGCGTAGCCCGTTCGCTCCGCCTGGACGCCGACCCGCCCGAGGCCTGGTCCCACCTGGCCGGCGTCAGGGGCGCGGACCGCCTCACCGCCGCGGCGGTCCGCTCCAGCACCAGCGGTGGGGCCCTGTCCGGGGCGTGTACGCGTCTCGCCGCCGACCTGCGGGCCGACCGGGCCATCGCCGCGGAGGCGGCCGCCCGGCGCGCGGGAGTCCTGATCGTCCTGCCCCTGGGCCTGTGCTTCCTGCCGGCGTTCCTGCTCGCCGGCCTCGTACCGGTCGTCGTCGCGGTCCTCGGCGACGTCCTCTGACTCATCGACCACGACAAGAAGGAGCATCCGTGTACCGACTCATCGCCCGCCTCGCCGCCCTCCGTGCCGAAGCCGGCCGCGACGACGGCATGAACACCGCGGAGTACGCGGTCGGCACCCTGGCCGCTGTCGCCTTCGCGGGCGTCCTGCTCAAGGTCCTGACCAGCCCCAACATCCAGCAGTCCCTGGCCCGGGTGATCAACGAGGCCCTGAAGTGACCGAGCGTCGGCAGTCCGGCCGCCCCCGACAGTTACCCGCTGATCCGGGGCCTCCGTCCACACAGGGTGGTCTCGGACGAGCCCCGGCCCACGGCCGCGACCGCGGGTCGTTCACAGCCGAGCTCGCGGCCGGGCTGCCGGCGCTCATGCTTCTGCTTCTCTCCGGCCTTACCGCGGTCAGCGCGCTGACGACCAAGGGCCGCTGCGTCGACGCCGCCCGCGAAGGTGCCCTCGTCTCCGCCCGCGGTGGCCAGGGAGCGCAGGAGGCGAGCCGGATAGCTCCCGGCGCCCACGTGGAGCTCACCGGTGACACGGACACCGTGACGGTGACCGTACGGACGCCGGTGGCCGTCCTCGGCGCGCACCTGCCCGCGATCACGGTGGAGAGCAGCGCCACGGCGGCGCGGGAACCGGAGCTGATCCCGTGACGGGCCGCGACCGCGGTGCCGCCTCGATCTTCGTGCTCGCGGTCGGGCTCGTGCTCGTCGCCGGCGGTATGGCGGGCGCTGCCGTCGGCGCGGCGCGCGTCGGACGGCACGAGGCTCGCACCGCGGCCGACCTCGGCGCGCTCGCCGGGGCCATGCGTGCCGTCGAAGGTCAGCAGGTGGCGTGCGCGCGGGCCGCGGAGCTGGTGTCGGCGAACGGCAGCCGGTTGACCGGCTGCCGGCTGGAAGGCCGGGAGATCGTGGTCGAGGTCGACACGGTGGTGACGCCGCTGCCGGGCCTCGAACGCCACGCGTCCGCCGCGGCCAGAGCCGGCCCGGTCCTCCGTTGACCGGGTCTTCAGGCCGCGTTCGGCTCGTCCGCGGCGGCACGGTTCGGCAGGGACGCGAGCACGGCGTCCAGAACGGAGATCGCCTTGTCCTTGTCGAGGGGGTTGTTGCCGTTGCCGCACTTCGGGCTCTGTACACACGACGGGCACCCGGCATCGCACCCGCAGGAGGCGATCGCCTCCCGGGTCGCCCGCAACCACTGCGCTGCCGTCCCGTACGCCCGTTCGGCGAAGCCCGCGCCGCCCGGATGGCCGTCGTACACGAAGACCGTCGGCGCCTGCGTGTCCGCGTGGTTGGCGGTCGACAGGCCGCCGATGTCCCACCGGTCGCAGGTGGCCATCAGCGGCAGGAGGCCGATGGCGGCGTGCTCCGCGGCGTGCAGGGCGCCCGGCACGTCCGGGGGTTCGACGCCCGCGGCGAGCAGGGTCCGCGGCGAGACGGTGAACCAGACGGCGACCGTACGCAGCTCGCGGGCCGGCAGGTCGAGCGGACGGGTGTCGATCACCTCGCCGGTGCCGATGCGGCGGCGCTGGTACGAGACGACCTGGTTGGTCACGTCCACCTCGCCGAGGAACAGGCCGACCGGGCCGGCGTCCACGTACTCGCGGACCGAGACCACCGACAGGTCCGTCACGTCGCGGGCATGGGTGGACCAGTCCGGCTCCGCCGCGTGGACGAGCGCCACCGCGTCGTCCAGGTCCAGGTCGTCCACCACATAGGAGGCACCCTGATGCAGGTAGACCGCACCCTGGTGGAGCATGACGTGCGACGAGCCCTGGTCGACCGTGCCGAGCAGGCGGCCGGTGGCCGACTCGACCACGGCGACCGGGGCGCCGCCCGTGCCGCGCAGGTCGACCTCCGGGCGCCCCTGGTGGGTCCAGTACCAGCCCGTCGGGCGTTTGCGCAGCGCTCCCGTACGGGTCAGACCCTCCACCGCGGCATGCGCGGCGCGGCCACCGAACATCTCCAGGTCCGCCGGGCGCAGCGGGGCCTCCGCGGCCGCGCAGCACAATTGCGGGCCCAGCACGTACGGGTTGGCCGGATCCAGCACGGTGGCCTCGACCGGGCGGCCGAACAGCGCCTCGGGATGATGCACGAGATACGTGTCCAGCGGGTCGTCGCGCGCCACGAGAACCGCGAGCGCCTCGCCCCCGGCCCGGCCCGCACGCCCGGCCTGCTGCCACAGCGACGCGCGGGTACCCGGGTAGCCGCAGATCAGCACCGCGTCCAGCCCGACGAGATCCACACCCAGCTCAAGGGCGTTCGTCGACGCGAGGGCCAGCAGCTCACCCGACATCAGGGCCCGCTCGATCGCGCGCCGGTCCTCGCGCAGATAGCCCGCCCGGTACGCCGCCACCCGACGCCCGAGCCCGGGAACCGCCTCGTCGAGGGAGCGCCGCGTCATGGTCGCCACGACCTCCGCGGCGCGCCGGGAACGGACGAAGGCGAGCGTACGGGTGCCCGCGACCACCGCGTCGGTGAGCAGATCCGCCGTCTCGCTCAGCGCGGACCGTCGCGTCGGTGGCAGATCGGGATCCTCGTGCGGCAGCAGCGGTGGTTCCCACAGCGCGAAGGTGACCGCCCCTCGCGGCGACGCGTCCTCGGTCACCGCGGTCACCGGCAGCCCGGTGAGGCGCGACGCCGCGTCCTCCGGGTCGCCCGACGTGGCGGATGCGAGAACGAACGTGGGGGAGCTGCCGTACTGGGCGGCCAACCGGCGCAGGCGGCGCAGGACGTGCGACACGTGCGAGCCGAACACGCCCCGGTAGGTGTGGCACTCGTCGATCACGACGTACGCGAGACGGCGCAGGAAAGGTGCCCACCGGGCATGCCCGGGCAGCATGGCGTGGTGCAGCATGTCCGGGTTCGTCAGCACGAAACGGGAGTGCTGCCGGATCCACTCGCGCTCGTCGCGCGGCGTGTCACCGTCGTATGTGGCCGGCCGTACGCCGTCGAGCCCCAGGCGCGCGACGGCCCGCAACTGGTCCGCGGCGAGCGCCTTGGTCGGCGAGAGATACAGCACGGTCGCCCGCGGGTCCTCGAGCAGCCGGCTCAGCGCGGGCATCTGGTACGCGAGGGACTTGCCGGAGGCCGTACCCGTGGCGAGCACGACGTGCTGCCCCGCGTGGGCGAGCGAAGCCGCGGCGGCCTGATGCTCCCAGGGCTCGAAGCCGTACGCCTCCCGCAACGACCGCGGCACCCACGCCGGCCACGGCACCGTACGCCCGGCCCGCGCCGCGACCCGCTCGACATGCGTGATCGACGAATCCTCTACTGACGCCCGCCGCACCCGGAGCCGGTGCAGCAGCTCGGCGGGCCCCAGCGCGGCAAGCCCAGCCGGGCCGCCTTCTTCCCGTGGCGCAGCTACGCGCGGGACCGCATCGTCGGTTCGGGCGGCGGGAACGGCCGGTTTGCCCTGACCCGCCGCGGGGATGCCCGGAACAGTGGCCGAAATGTCCGGTGCTGTCGAGCTCACGTCCTGCACTGTGACATCGGTATGCCCCGAACCCCAAACGGGTACGACGGTGGGTGCCGCGCGCCGGGGGATGACCGTCGGTGGTTAGATTCGCTGGGGAGATCGGCTGCCTGAGGGCTTGCCCGGAGGGAGGAGGACCGATGGAGCTGTCGCTGACCAGCCGGACCGTCGGCGAGCACACGGTGCTCGACGTCGGCGGTGAGGTCGACGTCTACACGGCCCCGCGCCTGCGCGAACGTCTCGTCGAGCTGGTCGACGGGGGATCGCGTCACGTGGTGGTGGACCTCGGCCGGGTCGACTTCCTCGACTCCACCGGGCTGGGCGTGCTCGTCGGCGCCCTCAAGCGGTTGCGCGCCGCCAACGGCACCTTCGGCCTGGTCTGCTCGAAGGAACCGCTGCTCAAGATCTTCCGGATCACCGCCCTCGACCAGGTCTTCCCGATCTACCCCTCCATCGAGGCGGCCACCTCGACGGCGTCCGGCGAACGCGACGACACCCCTCCGACGGCGTGATGGCGACGGTACGGCTGTCGTTCTCGCCCGCGCCGGTGCACGTACGCACCGCCCGGCTGGTCGGCGTCGCGGTCGCTCGGCGCGCGGGGGTCGCCGAGGACCTGCTCGACGAGGTGCGCCTGGCGATCGGCGAGGCCTGCACCCGAGCGGTGGCGCTGCACAACCAGTACAACCTCCCCGACCTCGTCATGGTCGAGATGTCCGACGCGGACTCGTACATGGTCCGCGTGATCGACCGCGCGCCGATCGAGGCGAGCATCGGCCTGACGAAGCTGCCGCCGGACGAGCTGGCGGACGAGTCGCTGACCGACGAGGCGCTGACCACGGGCGTGGGGTTCGCGCTGCTCGCCGGCTTCGTCGACGACCTTCAGGTCCGCCCGGTCGAGGAGGGCGCGGGCACCGAGGTCCGCATGGTCTGGCCGGTCCACCGCCGCTGACCCACCCCGGCCCCACCGCCGCCCGGCCCGGCTCAATGCTGGTCCACGTCGGCTTGCACCGCGGCCCGCGCCGGCTGGACCGTTGGCCGGCGTCGGCTCGGACGGCGGCCTGCGCCGGCTGGGCCGGTGGCCCGCGTTGGCTTGAACCGCGGCCTGCGCCGGCTGGACCGGTGGTCCGCGCCGGCTCGGACCGCGACCTGCGCCGGCTCGGCTGGTGGCCCGCGTCGGCTTGATCGTCGCCGCGCCGGCGTAATCACCGCGTGCGCCGCGCTGCCGACGGCGCTGCCGGGACCAGAATGTCGTGCCCGGCGACCACAGTCCGGGAGCCCTTCGCCCGCGCGCCGGACCCACGGACCGCGGTCTGAAAGGACATGATGGACAGCACGACCCGAGGCGGTCGCCCGCGACCGGAAATGACGCCATGCGAACGGTGCCGGACGAAGGGTAAGCCTCTGTCGAGAGCCCCGCGCAAACACCACTCAGCGCAAAAAGGACACCGTTCGGCGCAAGGCACCGGAAAGCCCAGCTAGGAGCGCGGAGCCTAGGCCGTCACCCGTTCGAACGCCAACCGCTAACACAGCGGTAAACATCACCACGACACGGCCGGAGCCAGGTGTGACCACCACCACCCCTGGCCGCTACAGTACGCCGGTAATCAGCTACTGCTCCCTGGTCCCGCGGCCGCGGGACCCGGTTTGTCGTCTCCCCGGATGCGGGGATGCGCCCGGTTCGTCCACTACCGGGTGCGGTCGGTGTACAGGAGGACATTGATGTCCGGGACCTCCATATCCCTCGCCGCGGAGAGCGGCGGGGCGTCCCTCAGCGGTTCGAACGTCACGTTCGTCATCGTCGCGGTGGTGTTCGCGCTCGTCGCGCTCGCCTTCGCCGCCATGTTCGTGCAGTCGGTCCTCAAGGCCGGGCGCGGCACCACCAACATGCAGGAGATCGCGGGGGCTGTGCAGGAGGGTGCGTCCGCGTACCTGTTCCGGCAGTTCAAGACCCTGGCGATCTTCGTCGTCGTCGCGGTCGTGCTGCTGTTCCTGCTGCCCGTGCACGGGAACAGTGACAACGAGACCGCGGTGAAGATCGGCCGGTCGCTGTTCTTCGTCGTCGGCGCGGTGTTCAGTTCGTTCATCGGTGGCGCCGGCATGGCGCTGGCGACGCGGGCGAACCTGCGCGTCGCCGCTGCCGCGGGTGAGGCCGGCGGCCGCGAGAAGGCGATGGGCATCGCGTTCCGTACCGGTGGCGTGGTCGGCTTCCTCACCGTGGGCCTCGGCCTGTTCGGTGGCGCGCTGGTCGTGCTCATCTACCGCGACGACGCCCCGACCGTGCTCGAGGGCTTCGGCTTCGGGGCCGCGCTGCTCGCCATGTTCATGCGGGTCGGCGGCGGCATCTTCACGAAGGCGGCGGACGTCGGCGCCGACCTGGTCGGCAAGGTCGAGCAGGGCATCCCGGAGGACGACCCGCGCAACGCCGCGACGATCGCGGACAACGTGGGCGACAACGTCGGCGACTGCGCCGGCATGGCGGCCGACCTCTTCGAGTCGTACGCGGTCACGCTCGTCGCCGCCCTCATCCTGGGCCAGGCGGCGTTCGGCCAGGACGGCCTGATCTTCCCGCTGATCGTCTCGACGATCGGCGTGGTCATCGCCATCGTCGGTGTCTTCATCACGCGGCTGCGCGCCTCGGACCGCAACGGCCTGACCGCCATCAACCGGGCGTTCTACATCTCGGCCGTGCTGTCGGCGATCATCGTGGCGATCGTCAGCTTCATCTACCTGCCGGCGACCTTCGCCGGGTTCAACGACGCCTCCCTGGACGCCGGTGTCGTCGCCAGCGGCCGTGACCCGCGCCTGGTGGCCATCGGCGCGGTCGTGATCGGCATCGTGCTCGCCGCCGCCATCCAGGCCCTGACCGGCTACTTCACCGAGGTGCAGCGGCGCCCGGTGCAGGACATCGGCAAGTCGTCGCAGACGGGTGCGGCCACGGTGGTCCTGGCTGGCGTCAGCGTCGGGCTGGAGTCGGCGGTCTACTCGGCGCTGCTCATCGGCGCGGGTGTCTACGGTGCGTTCCTGCTCGGCGGTTCCTCCATCACGCTGTCGCTCTTCGCGGTCGCGCTGGCCGGCACCGGCCTGCTGACCACGGTCGGCGTCATCGTCGCGATGGACACCTTCGGGCCGATCTCGGACAACGCGCAGGGCATCGCCGAGATGTCGGGCGACGTGGACGAGCGCGGCGCGCAGATCCTGACCGAGCTCGACGCGGTCGGCAACACCACGAAGGCGATCACCAAGGGCATCGCGATCGCGACGGCCGTCCTCGCCGCCACGGCGCTGTTCGGCTCGTACACGAACACGCTGTCGTCGTCGCTGGCCGACGCCGGGATCAGCCCCGACCGGATCGGCGGCGAGATCCTCGGCCTGCTGAACATCTCCAACCCGCGCAACCTGGTCGGCCTGCTGGTCGGCGCCGCGGTCGTGTTCCTCTTCTCCGGCCTGGCGATCAACGCCGTCTCCCGCTCGGCGGGCGCGGTCGTGATGGAGGTACGCCGCCAGTTCCGCGACTTCCCCGGCATCATGGACGGCACTCAGCGTCCCGAGTACGGCCGCGTCGTCGACATCTGCACCCGGGACGCCCAGCGTGAGCTGCTCACCCCGGGTCTGCTGGCGATCATGGCGCCGATCGCGGTGGGCTTCGGCCTGGGCGCCGGCGCGCTCGCGGCGTACCTGGCCGGTGCGATCGGTGCGGGCACGCTGATGGCGGTGTTCCTGGCCAACTCCGGTGGTGCCTGGGACAACGCCAAGAAGCTGGTCGAGGATGGCGCGTACGGCGGCAAGGGCTCCGACGCCCACGCCGCGACGGTCATCGGCGACACCGTCGGCGACCCGTTCAAGGACACCGCGGGCCCGGCCATCAACCCGCTGCTGAAGGTGATGAACCTGGTGTCGCTGCTGATCGCCCCGGCCGTCGTGGCCTGGAGCGTCGGCACGGACCAGAACACCGCGCTGCGCGTGACGATCTCGGTCGTCGCGGCGCTGATCATCGTGGCGGCGGTCGTCTGGAGCAAGCGCAAGCCGATCTCCATGGGCGACGAGGCCCCGGCGGCGGCGTCCACCTCGGAGAAGGTCAGCGCCTGATCCGAAGCGGTCTGGGAGGGCACTCGGCGCTCGCCGGGTGCCCTCCGTCGTACGTTGGCCGTACGCTGCAATCCATGCGCACGGCCCGCTCCACCTTCTTACTCATCGTCTGCTCACTCGTCGTGACGCTGGGTGCGTGTTCGAGCGGTCCCGCGCCGCGCGCCTGGGCCACCTCGGTGTGCAAGGTGCTCGCCCCCTGGCGCACGGAGATCGGCACGCTCGCGACCCGCACGCAGCAGCAGATGACCGCAGCGACGACGCCCGCCCAGGCGAAGGAGAACCTGATGCGGCTCTTCGGCGGCGCGGAGTCGGCCAGCGAGAAGGCCCGCGCCGGAGTGGAGAAGGCCGGCGTGCCCGACGTAGACCAGGGCGAGAAGGTGGCGGAGAGCTTCACGGCGTCGCTGAGCGCCATGCGCGACGCATACGGCCGGGCCCGGACGGGCATCGAAGGGCTGCAGACCAGCCCGTCGAAGGACTTCTACGCCAAGGTCGGCACGGTCGTCGAGACGTTGAACACCGAGTACAAGGCGAGCGAGCTCGACACCAGCAACCTCTCGTCGGTCGAGCTCAAGGAAGCGTTCGACGAAGTCCCGGAGTGCCGCTGATCATGGCAAAGAGCGAAGTCCCGGAGAGCCGCTGATCATGGCCGAGCCCGGGTGGCCGCTGATCCCGCGCGAGGTGCTGCCCGCGCCGGTCGAGCCCGCCCGCGTCCGGTCCCGCCGGGCCGCTGTCACCGCCGCCGCGCCCTCCGGCAAGCAGCTGTCCGTCTTCGGGGTGGAGGCCGTCGACCCTTCGCTGGCCGACCTGGCGGGCCTGCTGGCCGGCCCGGGGACGCTGGGCCGGATGGGTGGTACGGCCCGCGTCGCCGTCCAAGTGGACGCGGCCTGGCGGGTGCACGTGCTGGTCGAGGAGCTCGTCTGTCGGGGCCTGGTGGTCAACTGGCACCCGGTGGCGGCGGAGCCGCCCGAGGAGCGGGTGGCCGAGCTGGTCGCGGTGCCGGTGGACGAGGAGGCGGCGAACGAGACCGCCGCAGAGCAGACGACCGACGAGGAGACCGCCGGGGAGAAGCCCGCGGAGGAGCCGTTCGCGGAGGAGCCGTCCGAGGCGGCAGGGACCGAGCAAGGCAGCGAGGAAGCGCCTCCCGCGGCGTTCGAGGTGCGGACCGCGTACAGCAGCCGTCTGAACGGTCTTGCCCGCAGCTGGCCGCCGCCCTCCGGCAGGCTGTTCCTCAACGGGCCGAGGCTGCGGCTATGGGTCGCCGCGGCGGGGTCACCCCGGCCGCAGGGGTACGCGCTCGGTCTGAATCCCGACGGGTTGCTTGACAAAGCCATTGATGACGCTCTCGCCCGGGTCGGGCTGGCGGGCACGATCCAGGCCGGTCCGGCGTACGTGATCGCAGGTGGCAGGCGTCTCACCCGGCTCGCCGAACTGATCGGCGAACGGCCCGCCGCGGCCCCGGCGCGGCTGTGGCCGGGCGGCGCCGCTGCGTGATCTTCCCCGATTGTGTACGACACGACGGCATGTTCCCGGTGTACGGTGTCGCCGTCGGACGCGTGCGGTGGCCGGACCGTTACCATCCGACTTCTGTCTGCCCGGGGAATGCCAGCTCGTCCGGCGCGTTACGTTGAACGTCCGCGTGCCCGCCGTCCGCGACGGGCCGCCGAGTGAACCGAAGTGTGGGAGTGCCGTGCCGAGTAACGCCAGGACGACCCGTCTGGTCATCGTCGAGTCCCCGTCGAAGGCCAAGACGATCGCCGGTTACCTGGGGCCCGACTATTTCGTCGAGGCCTCCTTCGGCCATGTCCGTGACCTGCCGAAGAACGCCGACGAGGTGCCCGAGAAGTACAAGGGCGAGTCCTGGGCGCGGCTCGGCGTCGACGTCGACAACGGCTTCCACCCGCTCTACGTCGTCTCCTCCGACCGCAAGCAGCAGATCGCGAAGCTGAAGCAGCTGGCCAAGGAGGTCGACGAGATCTTCCTCGCCACCGATGAGGACCGCGAGGGCGAGGCCATCGCGTGGCACCTGGTCGAGACGATCAAGCCGAAGGTCCCGGTCAAGCGGATGGTCTTCCACGAGATCACCCGGCCGGCGATCCAGGCGGCGGTCGCCAACCCGCGCGAGATCGACAAGGACCTGGTCGACGCCCAGGAGGCGCGGCGCATCCTCGACCGGCTGTACGGCTACGAGGTCAGCCCGGTGCTGTGGAAGAAGGTCATGCCGAAGCTGTCGGCGGGCCGGGTCCAGTCCGTGGCGACCCGCATCGTGGTCGAGCGCGAGCGCCAGCGCATGGCCTTCCGCACGGCCGAGTACTGGGACATCAACGCCCAGCTGGCCGTGCAGGGCAAGGTCGAGGGGCCGCGCAACTTCTCGGCGACGCTGATCGCGCTCAACGGCGACCGCATCGCCACCGGCAAGGACTTCGAGCCCACCACCGGGCGGATCAAGCCCGGCGCGTCGGTCGTGCACCTCGACGGCGACGGCGCCCGCGGGCTCGCCGCCCGGCTCGAGGACCGCCCGTTCCAGGTCACCCGGGTCGAGGAGAAGCCGTACCGGCGCCGGCCGTACGCGCCCTTCATCACCTCGACGCTGCAGCAGGAGGCCGCGCGCAAGCTGCGCATGTCCTCGGCGCAGACCATGCGGGTGGCGCAGCGGCTGTACGAGAACGGTTACATCACCTACATGCGTACCGACTCGGTGAACCTGTCGGAGACGGCCATCGCGGCCGCCCGCCGGCAGATCGCCGAGCTGTACGGCGAGCGCAGCGTCCCGCCGGAGCCGCGCCGCTACACCGGCAAGGTCAAGAACGCCCAGGAGGCGCACGAGGCGATCCGCCCCGCCGGCGACACCTTCCGGGCGCCGGGCGAGCTGGCCAAGGAGCTCTCCGGCGACGAGTTCCGGCTGTACGAGCTGATCTGGCGCCGTACGGTCGCCTCGCAGATGACCGACGCGGTCGGCAACTCGATCTCCGTGCGCATCCGGGCGGTCTCCACCGCTCAGGAGGAGGCGGACTTCGCCGCGACCGGCAAGACGATCACCGACCCGGGCTTCCTGCGCGCCTACGTCGAGTCGTCCGACGACGAGAACGCCGAGGCCGAGGACGCCGAGCGCCGCCTGCCCAACCTCGTCAAGGACCAGCCGCTGACCGCCGAGGAGCTCGCCGCGGTCGGCCACCACACCAGCCCGCCGGCGCGCTACACCGAGGCGTCGCTGGTCAAGGCGCTGGAGGAGCTGGGCATCGGCCGCCCGTCGACGTACGCGTCGATCATGCAGACGATCCAGGACCGCGGGTACGTGGAGAAGCGCGGCCAGGCGCTGATCCCGACGTTCATCGCGTTCGCCGTGATCGGGCTGATGGAGAAGCACTATCCGCGGCTGGTCGACTACAACTTCACCGCCGCGATGGAGAACGACCTCGACGGCATCGCCGGGGGCGACCACGCCTCGCTGGACTTCCTCAGCGCGTTCTACTTCGGCAGCCAGAACGCCGACCCGGAAGACTCGATCGCCCAGGCGGGCGGCCTGCGCAAGCTGGTCACCGACAACCTCAGCGCCATCGACGCGCGGTCGATCAACTCGATCCCGCTCTTCGACGACGAGGAGGGCCGGCTCATCGTCGTGCGGGTCGGCCGGTACGGGCCGTACCTGCAGCGTCAGCTCCCGGAGGCGACCGAGGAGTCGCCGAACGACCGGGTCTCCATCCCGGACGGTGTCGCGCCCGATGAGCTGACCCCCGAGAAGGTCAGGGAGCTGTTCCTCGGCGGCGGTGGGGAGAAGAGCCTCGGCGAGGACCCGTCGACCGGCGAGCCGGTGGTGCTCAAGTCCGGCCGCTTCGGCCCGTACGTGGAGAGCGGGGAGCGGCGGTCGTCGCTGTTCCGCACCCAGTCGCCGGAGACGCTCACGCTGGAGCAGGCGGTGCAGCTGCTCACCCTGCCGAGGGTCGTCGGCAAGGACCCCGAGGGTGCGGAGATCGTCGCCAAGAACGGCAAGTTCGGCCCGTACGTGCAGCGCGGCACCGACTCGCGGTCCCTGCAGCGCGAGGACGAACTCTTCACGATCACGCTGGACGAGGCGCTGGCCCTGCTGGCCGCCCCGAAGACCCGCCAGCGCGGCGCGGCCAAGCCGCCGCTGCGTGAGCTCGGCCCCGACCCGGCCACCCAGAAGCCCATGGTGATCAAAGAGGGCCGGTTCGGCCCGTACGTGACCGACGGCGAGTTCAACGCGTCGCTGCGGCGCGGGCAGACGCCGGAGGAGCTGACCGTCGAGCAGGCCTCGGAGATGCTCGCCGAGAAGCGCGCGAAGGGTCCGGCGCCGAAGAAGGCCGCGAAGAGGGCGCCGGCCAAGAAGGCCGCCGACGGTGCCGAGCCCGCGAAGAAGGCCGCCACCAAGAAGGCCACCGCGAAGAAGGCGCCGGCCAAGAAGGCGACCGCCCGCAAGGCGACCAATGCCGCGCCGGCCGCCAAGAAGGCAGCGCCGAAGAAGGCAGCCCCCGCGAAGGCCACGGCCGCCGCCGACTGAGCCACACGGCGCGCGGGGTACGGCAGGAAATCAGGCGCCGAGGACCCGGTCCAGGTAGGGATTCGCAAAAACCCGGGCCGGGTCGAGCCGATCGCGCACCGCTACGAAGTCGTCGAAGCGGGGGTACGCGCGCCGGAGCGAATCCGCGTCCCGATAGTGCAGTTTGCCCCAGTGCGGCCGGCCACCCAGCGGCTCGCACACCGCCTCGAACGCCTGGAAGTACGGCTCGTACGGGCTACCCGAGAACTGGTGCACCGCGATGTACGCCGAGTCCCGCCCGTACCCGTGCGAGAGCCAGATGTCGTCCGGGCCGGTGAAGCGCACCTCGACCGGGAACTGCACCTTGAACGGCAACTTCTCGATGATCCGGGGCAACGCGGACAGCGCCTCGGACAGGCACTCGCGCGGGATCTCGTACTCCATCTCCACGAAGTGCACGCGGCGTGACGTACAGAAGACCCGGTCCGACCGGTCCGTGTAGGTGCGGGCCGTCAGGGCCCGCGCCGCGACCGCGCTGACCGTCGGGACGATCGCGGGGATCTTCTGCCCCAGCTTGCAGGCGCCCTGGAAGACGGTGTTGGACAGGAATTCCTCGTCGAGCCAGCTGCGGAACGGCGACAGCGGACGATCGGACGCCGGCACCTTGTTGTTGCGCTTGAGCTGCGCCCGGTCGGTGTACGGGTACCAGTAGAACTCGAGGTGGTCGTTGGCGGCGATCTGCTCGTCGAGCCCGGCCAGCACCTCTGTCAGGGGCATCGGCCGCTCGTCAGCGAGCAGCACGAACGCCGGTACGCAGCGCAGCGTCACCTCGACCAGCACGCCGAGCGCGCCGAGGCCCAGCCGCGCCGCGGGGAACAACTCGGATGACGAGTCGACGCGCAGCACCTCGCCGGATCCCGTGACGAGCGTGACTGCCTCGACGCCCGAGGCGAGCGTCGAGTACGCCTGCCCGCTGCCGTGCGTACCCGTGGAGATCGCACCCGCCACGGTCTGCCGGTCGATGTCTCCGAGGTTGGGCATGGCCAGGCCGTGTTCGGCCAGCACGGCGTTGAGCCGGTGCAGGGGCATGCCGGCCTGGACCGTGACGAGATCACCGTCGATGGCCACGAGGCCGGCCAGCCGGTGCAGCAGCATCCGCTGGTCGTCGGCGACCGCGATGCCGGTGAACGAGTGCCCGCTGCCGACCGCCTTGACCCGCCGCCCGGCGGCCGCCGCCTCCTTGACGAGCGCCGCCACCTCGTCGGCGGAACCCGGCATCACGACGTCGGCGGCGACGGAGTGTTGATTGCCGCCCCAGTTGTGCCAGCGGGGGGACGCGACAGGGGCTGCGTTGTCACTGGTCATTACGGCCTTGTCTTCCCGACAAGCGGACAGTCGCACAAAACCGGGGATACCGCGTGTCCTCGGCGTCCCGTCGATGCGTCTCGCTCGTTGATCCGAGTAACGTTCCGATTGAGTGGTGTCCGCGGCCCTTGATCCGCCGTCGCGAACAGTGCTCATTATCACCGCTGAGAGGGAGTGGCGACGCGTGTCGACACCAACCGTCACCACCGGGCCGCTGCGCCGCGTTCCGGTGCAGGGCAGAAGCGTTGCCCGGGTCCAGCGCATGCTCGACGCCTGCGCCGAGCTGGTGGACGAGGTCGGGTACGAAGGCCTGACCACCACCCTGCTCGCCGAGCGGGCCGAGGTAGCCATCGGCTCGGTCTACCAGTTCTTCCCGGACAAGCGGGCCATCGTCCAGGCACTGGCGATGCGCAACATGGACGCGTACCTGCAGAGTCTGTCGGCGCGCTTCGCCAATGAGACGTTCGCCCACTGGTGGGACGGCGTGGACGCGGCCATAGACGCGTACATCCACATGCACCGCAGCGTGCCGGGCTTCCGTACGCTGCATTTCGGTGACGTGGTGGACCTGCACCTGCTGGACGCCGAGCGGGACAACAACGCGGTCATCGGCGACCGGCTCGCCGAGCTGCTCGTCGACCAGTTCCAGCTGATGGACCGCACGCGGCTGCGCTTCGCGCTGCTGATCGCCGTCGAGGCGGCGGACGCGCTGATCAAGCTCGCGTTCCGGCGCGACGCGACCGGCGACGAGGCCGTGCTGACCGAGGCCAAGGCGCTGATCCGCGAATATCTGCACCGCCACGTTCCCGCCTGACGCCTGCTCACCCCAGGAAGGCATGCCCCTCGCCCCGGTACGTCGGGGCCGGCGCCGCCGTGTCGCCGTCGACGAGGTGCACCTCGTTGACGTGCTCGCACAGTTCGCCGGCCTTGGCGTGACGGAACCACACCCGGTCGCCGGGCCGCAGCTCGTCCGCGGCCGGGCCGACCAGCGGTGTCTGCACCTCGCCGGCGCCCTCGTCGGCGCGGAACCGCAGACCCTCCGGTAGCCACGGTGTCGGCTGCCGCGACGGCCCGGCCGGGCCGGACGCGATCCAGCCGCCCCCGAGCACCGTGGCGATCCGTGGCGCCGGACGGCGGACGACCGACAGCGCGAAGAACGCCGCCGGGGTGGGCTGCCACGCCCGGTACGCGTCGAAGAGGGTCGGCCCGAACAGGCCGGAGCCGGCGGCGACCTCGGTGATCGACGGGTCGGCGGCGGTCGCGGCCATGCTGCCGGTGCCGCCGCCGTTCACGAACTCCAGGTCGGCGTGCTCGCGGACCGCCTTGACGGCGGCCATCCGCCGCCGCAGCAGCTCCGGCAACGAGCGGCGCTGCATCATCCGGATCGCGCGCGCCCGCAGCGCCTGCCCGGGTGGTGCGTCGCCGACCCCGGCGATGTGCGCCTCGTACGCCATCATCGCGACCAGCCGGAATCCGGGGCGGGCCACCACCCGCCGGGCCAGGGCTCCCGCCTGCGCCGCGGAGTGCACGGGGGATCGGCGTACGCCCACGTGCAGTGGCCCCGCCGGCCGCCACGACGCGTCCAGCTCGAGGCACAGCCGTACGTCCGGGCGCCGTCCGGGGGGCGTCACCGCGTCGACCAGGTCCAGGTGGGACGGGTGGTCGACCATGATGGTGATGGCGGCGGCCAGCTGCGGGTCAGCGGTCAGCTCGGCGATCGCGGTCCGGTCCACTGTCGGGTACGCGACCAGCACGTCGTCGGTCACCCCGGAGCGGACCAGCCAGATGGCCTCCGGCAGCGTGTACGCCATGACGCCGGACCAGCCGGGGCGCTGCAGAACGCGTTCGAGCAGGGCGCGCACGCGTACGGATTTGCTCGCCACCCTGATCGGCTTGCCGGCCGAGCGCAGCGACAGCGCGGCGGCGTTGGCGTCGAAGGCCGCCAGGTCGACTGCGGCCAGCGGCGTCTCGAGGTGGGCGGTGGCCCGGTCGAGCCGTTTCTGTAATGCGCGTCCGGCGGTCACAGGGGCAACCTATCCGCTGTACGGCCAATGCGAAACACCTTCATTTATGCGCCACCCGAACGAGCGCACCCACGATGAGCTGCAGCCGCCCGTTAGAGTGCTTCGGGCAGCAGCGATCGGGAGGTAAGGACCATCGACACCGAAACGAGCTCGGCACGGACGGAGGCCGCCCCCGTCGACCTGTCCGGGGTCGCGGCCCTGCGCGCCGTCCTGCTGATCCGCCCCTTCCGGCGGCTCTGGCTCGTGCTCAGCGTCGCGTCCTTCGGCGACTGGATCGGCATCCTCGCCACCGCCCTCTTCGCCTCGCAACAGGTCAGCGGCAGCGTCGCGCAGGGCAGCGCGTTCAGCAGCACGATCGCGATCCGGCTGCTCCCGGCCCTGATCCTGGGACCGATCGCCGGCGTGATGGCGGACCGGTTCGACCGCCGCTACACCATGGTCATCTGCGACATCCTGCGCTTCTTCGTGTACGGGTCCATCCCCCTGGTCGCCCTCGTCAGCGACTCCGGCGCGTTCACGGTGACCTGGACGGTGATCGCCACCTTCATCGGCGAGACGATCACGCTGATGTGGATCCCGGCCAAGGAGGCCGCGGTCCCCAACCTCATCCCCAAGGGCCGGCTCGAGGCGTCGAACCAGCTCACGCTGATCACCACGTACGGCATCACCCCGATCCTCGCCGCCCTCGTCCTCGCCGCCCTCGACGGCGTGGTCCGCGGCCCGATCGGCGGCCTGCCCACGTGGGCGTCCCCGGTGCAGATCGCGCTCTACATCAACGCCCTGTCCCGGGCGGCGACGGCCGCGGTGGTGTTCTTCGGCATCAAGGAGATCAGCGCCGGCCGGCGGGAACGCCAGCAGAAGAACGCCGAGCAGAGCATGTTCCGGCAGTTCGTCGAGGGCTGGAAGTACATCGGCAACACCCCGTTCGTCCGCGGCCTGGTGCTCGGCATCTTCGGCGCGTTCGCGGGCGCCGGCATCGTCGTCGGCACGGCCCGCTTCTTCACCGCCTCCCTCGGCGCCGGGGACGCGGCGTTCTACCTGCTGTTCGCGACCCTGTTCATCGGCCTGGCGATCGGCATCGGCCTCGGCCCGACAATCGTCAAGGAGCTGTCGCGCCGGCGCTGGTTCGGCATGAGCATCGTGCTCGCCAGCGGCGCCGTGGCCTTCCTCTCGGTGGCCTTCCACCTGTCCATGGCCCTGTTCGGGGCGCTCTTCGTGGGTGCGGGCGCGGGCATGGCGTTCCTCGCCGGCGTCACGCTCCTCGGCGGCCAGGTCAACGACGAGGTCCGCGGCCGCGTGTTCGCCGTCGTCCAGATCGGCGCCCGGCTCGTCCTGCTGCTCGCGATCTCCCTCGCGGGCGTCCTGGTCGGTCTCGGCAGCAGCCGCACGGTCCGCGCCGGCGACATCTCGGTCGACATCTCCTCCACCCGCGTCCTGCTCCTCGTCGCGGGAGCCATCGGCGTCTGGACCGGCATCAGCGCGTTCCGCCAGATGGACGACAAACACGGCGTACCGGTCCTCGCGGACCTGTGGGGCGCGGTCCGCGGGCGCCCGCTGTCGCCGGCCGAGCCCTTCACGCGTACGGGAATCTTCGTGGTCTTCGAAGGCGGCGAGGGAGCGGGAAAGTCCACCCAGGTCACCCGCCTCTCGGAGGCGCTCCGCGCCGCCGGCAACGACGTGGTCGTCACCCGCGAACCGGGCGCAACCGACATGGGCGCCAGAATCCGCAGCCTCGTCCTCTCCAACGGCGCCGACGCCGACGCCCCCTCCCCGCGCGCCGAGGCGCTGCTCTATGCGGCGGACCGGGCCCACCACGTGGCCACGGTTGTCCGCCCGGCCCTGGAAAGGGGAGCGGTCGTCATCAGCGACCGGTACGTGGACTCCTCCCTCGCCTACCAGGGCGCCGGCCGCACTCTGCCGGTCCAGGAGATCTCCTGGCTCTCGTCCTGGGCGACCGGCGGCCTCAAGCCGGACCTGGTCGTCCTCCTCGACGTCGACCCCACGGTCGGCCTGGGCCGGGTCGACAGCCGGGGCCAGGGCACGGACCGCCTCGAAAGCGAATCCCGCACCTTCCACGAAAGAGTCCGGTACGCATTCCTCGACCTCGCCTCGGCAGACCCCAAGCGCTACCTGGTCCTGGACGCCTCCCGTCCGATGGAGGAAATCGCCGGCGCGGTGGCGGTCCGGGTGAACGCGCTGCTCAACGGCGAGGACTACCACACGGAACCGACCCGGATAACGGACCCGAACGAGACGCTGGTCATGCGAGCGGGCACGGACCCGTCGCCGACGGTGGCGATGCCGCAAGGTGACATCTCCCGGACGATGCCGATGCCGGCGGATCCGCTTGGGAGCGGGCCTTCCGCGGGTGGGAGTGGGCCTTCTGCGGGTGGCAGCGGGCCTTCCGCGGGCGTGGGTGGGTCCGAGGAGACGGTCGTCGTGCGGTCGGTGGGTGGCCCGGACGAGACTGCGGTGATCCTGCCGGCGGGCTCGCCGTCATCGGGGGCGGCGTCGCCCGAGGCGACGCAGGTCATCCCGTCCGCCGAGGCGACCCAGGTCGTTGCCTCCCCCGAGGCGACCCAGGTCGTGGCGTCTCCCGACGCGACTCAGGTTCTTCCGCCCTCCGAGGCGGACCCGGCGTCATCGCCCGCCGGCTCCGGCTCTGTGGCGGCCTCGTCGCTCGCGGCGTCCTCCGTCTCGCATCCGGCTCCCGGTACGTCGGATGCGGAAACGCCGCTCGAGGTGCTCGAGGAGATGACCGGCAATCGCGCCGTTGCTGACGACGCTGCCCCGGCCGACCCCGAGCCCCGACTCGACCCCGACGCCGGCTCGGACCGTGGCGCCGGCTCGGACCGTGGCGCCGGCTCGGACCGTGGCGCCGGCGGTGACCGCGACGCCGGCGGTGATCGTGACGCTGGACCCGGAGCGGGTGGGCGAGCGCCGGCGAGCGAGCGAGAATCGACGCCATGAGTGTGTTCGCCGACCTGGTGGGGCAGGACGAGGCCGTTGCCACCCTGAGCCGGGCTGCCGCGGCCGCCGCGCGCATCGTGGCCGGCGACGACGTCGCCGCGGGGGCGATGACGCACGCGTGGATCTTCACCGGCCCGCCCGGCTCCGGCCGCTCCGTGGCAGCCCGCGCCTTCGCCGCCGCGCTGCAGTGCGAACGCAACGGTGCCGGCTGCGGCGAGTGTCACGGCTGCCACACGGCCCTCGGGGGCACCCACGCCGACATCCGGTACGTCGTTCCCGAAGGCCTGTCGATCGGCGTCAACGAGATGCGCGCGCTCGTGCTGCGCGCCGGCAGCGCCCCGTCCGGTGGCCGGTGGCAGGCCGTCGTGATCGAGGACGCGGACCGCCTGACGGAAGCCGCCGGCAACGCGCTGCTCAAGGCCATCGAAGAGCCTCCCCCTCGTACGGTGTTCCTGCTCTGCACCCCCTCCACCCACCCCGACGACATCTCGGTGACGATCCGGTCCCGCTGTCGCGTCGTACCGTTGCGGCAGCCGTCGGCAGAAGCGGTCGCCGAAGTCCTCGTACGCCGCGACGGCATCGCCCCCGACGTCGCATCGTGGGCCGCCGCAGCAGCGCAGGGCCATGTCGGCCGCGCCAAGCGCCTCGCCCGCGACCCGGACGCCCGCAAACGCCGCGAGGCGGTCCTGACCGTGCCGCGCCGCCTGACCGGCGTGGGCGCCTGCTTCGACGCCGCCTCGGCCCTGATCGAGGCCGCGGAGGCCGAAGCCGCGGCCACCGTGACGGAAACCGACAGCACGGAACGCGCAGCCCTCGAACAAGCCCTCGGAGCCGGCGGTACGGGCAGAGGCGCAGCCGGAGCGATGCGCGGAGCAGCCGGCCAGCTCAAGGAACTCGAGAAGCGCCAGAAGTCCCGCCTCACCCGCTCCCAGCGCGACGCCCTCGACCGTGCGCTCGTCGACCTCGCCGGTTTCTACCGCGACGTCCTCATCACGAATCTGCGTGCACCGGTGCCGGTCGTGAACACCGACACCGCCCCGCAGTCCGAGGCGGCCGCCGGCAAGTGGTCACCGGAGAGCACGCTGCGACGGCTGGAAGCGGTGCTGGCCTGCCGCGAGGCGATCGAGCTGAACGTCAAGCCGAAGATCGCCGTGGAAGCGATGATGCTCAACCTCTGGCGCGGCTGACCTCCTCTCCGTTCCGGCACGCAGTGTTTCCGTCATGCGCACGGGCTGGAACGCTCAGCCCTCGTGAGGCCCGTCCCCGCACGAAGTCTTCCACGGCCCGCACCCTCAGCCGGCGTTATCCACAGGAGCGGCCCACGACGGCGCGCAAGGGCAGTTATCCACAAGGGACGTACGAAGGGGATGCGCGGCGGATGCCCGACCGGGTACGGTTCGGTGCCGGAACGCAATCACCGCGGTACGCCCGGTAAGGAGCCGACGATGCCCCGCGAGATCGACGAGGCGTGGATCGATGAGGCGATCGAGCGCTACCGCCGCCTCGACGTCCTGCGGGCCGAGTTCGACAGGGCGGTCGCGGCCCATGTCGTCTCGGTCCACTCCCCGGACGACACGGTGGAGGTGCTGGTGACCGCGGCGGGCGACATCACGGACGTCCGCATCCGCGGCAACCTGCAGAACCGGAACGCGACAGACCTGGCCCGAGAGGTGCAAGCAGTGGTCACGAATGCTACCGAAGCGGCCCGATGGGCCAGGGAGAAGCTCCACGACGAGATCTTCGGCGCCTTCCGCTCGCTGGGAGAGCACTGATGGTCACCCCTCGCCGCGAGCCGGCGTGCCACCCCTCGCCGGCAGGGCTGACAGCTCCGCCGAGAGCGTTGATGGCCCCGGCGAGAGCATCGACGGTCGCGCGGGGAGCACAGGTGAACTCCCCGGGAGGCCTCTGATGGCCCAACCCGCAGCACTGGTGAACTCGTGGGGAGAGCTCCGCTCGGCCCACCGGGAGGAGCGGTGATGGAACACCTCGCCGAGCGCCTCGAGTCCGCGGCCGATGCGCTGACCACAGTGGACCGCTCACTTCCGGCGCACGTCGCGTCGCCGGGCGTCTTCGCGGCGGCCGACGCGGGCGTGCCGGGCCGCCTGGGCAGGCAGTTGCATGACCGCTGGGCCGCCGTGCTCGCCGCCCGTGCCCGCGAGGCGGCCGATACGGCGAAAGTCCTGACGGACCTCGCTGCCGACGTACGCCTGACAGCCAAGACCTACGCGGAGACCGACGACGAAGCGGCCCGCCGCGTACGCCGGGGGATCTGATGACCTTGTCCGCCAGGCGGCTTCCGTGGCCGTTCATGACCATGCGGGTGACCGCCGCCGGGAAACGAGTGCCGTGATGGATCGGCTGAACGAACTGCTCGAGACGGCCGGGCCGCTTCTGCGCCGAGTCGACGCGACGATCGCGGGCGCCGGCGCCCCGCCCAGCGACGAGGTCTGGACGCAGCTGCGGCGCGTACGGTTGCTTCCCGGCGACGCGGTGCGGGCGGTCGCGGCACTGCGTCCGGCCGACCTGGCGGACGCGGCCCCCGAGCTGCGCGCGGACGCCCGCGCGTATGCGGTGCTCGCCGGGTCGCTGCCGGCGCCGGGGGAGTGGTCGGGCATAGCTGCGGAGGCGTACGACCGGGTGCGCGCGCGTACGGCCACCCATCTGAGCGGCGACCGCGACAGCCTCGACGAGCGCCTCCAGGCCTCCGCCGACCTCGCCGACGACCTGATCACCTGGATGCGTCAGACGCGCGAGGCGGTGGCCGCGGTTCTCGGCGACATCCTCGGCTCGCTGGAGGCGGTGGTCCTCGCCGGTGACAAAGTGGACATAAGCGCGCCGAGGGAGGTTTCCGCTGCGGCGACGGTGGCGGAGAGGGTGCTGCGCACTGTGGCCGATGCATACGACCGGGCGGCCGACTTGCTGAGCACATCGGCGGCGCTCGCCGAGTCGGCGACCACGATGCGATGACGCGGGCGGCCCTGGTCGCGACTGCAACGCGGTGCGGTTTTGTGGTCGCGGCCGGGTGGCGCGCGCCGGGCTCGGGAAATGGCAACGGCGCCGCACTCGGTTACCGGTTCCGAGAGCGACGCCGTGACCTTCCTGCACCCCCCGCAGGCTCAGTTCCCACTCAACGCCTCCCGAGCGGCTTTGTCGCCTCCCCGGGCGAGGAATGGGCCGCTCGGTCGATTCAGGACGGCACGAGCGGCGTACCCGGGCTTGGCCGTCAGTCGGCCCCTGTCATCTCGACGGCCCATATCGACGTCCGTAGAAGCGAGGCAGCCGCAGCCGGCGAGGGGCATCGCCATCACGGCCGGGGCCGCCGCCCCCGCATCCCGAAGATCAGCGCCGCCGTACCCGCGATCAGGAGGGCCACGCCGCTCAGTGCGATCACGTCGACCCGCGGTCCGGTGATGGGCAGTCCGCCGCCGGCGCCCGCGGCTTCCGCGCCCGACACCGCGCCCGGCGTTTCCGGTGCCACGGCCGCGGCTTCGAGGACGCCCATGTCGAAGTCGAGCACGCCCTCGCCGTACGCGGACTTGGTGCGGTCGTCCGACGCGGCCTGCGTGATCGTCACGGACAGCGCGGCCGCGCGGGCCGCGATGGCGCGGCCGCGGGCGGCCTGGCGCACGTCGCCGAGCGAGATCCGGACCTTGGTGCCGGGTTCGGCGACCGGCGCAGCCTCGGTCCTGGGCTCGGCGATCTCCGGCAATTCGGGTACGCCGGGGAGCGAAGCACCGTCCCCGTCCCCCAGCAGCCGCGTCTTGCCGAGCGCCCGGAGCAACCCCGGCGTGGCGGTCGCGGACTCCTCGGCGCTCGTATCCTTCTTCGGGTCATGCAGGGTGATCTCGATTTCGTCACCCGCCGTGTCGAGCCGTTCGGTCTTGAACCCGGCGCCCGACACCTCCACAGTGGCCGGAATGTAGCGGACCTCGCCACCGTCCTTGATGGACATGCTGGCACGCAGGGACGGCGCCTTCCGCACTGCAACCTTCACCGCACCGTTGAGTAGTTCGAACGTTCCGACATCGAGGCCGGCGGAGGCCACGGTCGCCGCGGCGTCGCCGTGCCGCTCCAGCTCCGTCGTGCTCTCGCTCTCGACCTTGCCGGGTACGCGCACCAGCGCCGCATCACCGTCCGCACCGATCCCAGCGTCACGCAGCCGAGCCGCCGCCCGCGTCACCTCACCGTACGTAACGCCACAGGCCATGCCGGCCTCCCACTGTGCGTGCGTGCTCAGCGTGCCGGCGCCCAGGCTGATCGGTCCGACGTCGGCGGCGCCGGTGGTGCGCCGGCTGGGCTTCTCGTTCGTCGGCGGCGCCTGCTGCTGCAGCGCGTCGGTGAGCTTCTGGGACCCATCGTCTTCCACGGCGTCGATCACTCGCGCCACGGCCGCGGAACTGACGGGGGCCTCCGCGACCATGGCCGACTTCGCATCGCCGACGTGAACCTCGGAGCCGGCCTTCCCGTCGGCGGTCCCCCACGCGTTCAGCCGCAGAATCTGACTGCCGGACTGCGCCGAGTAGCGTTCGGCCCGCTCGCAGGGCGCGGGCGCAGCACCGGCGGGCAACGGCACCGCCAACATCCCAACGGCCCCGACCGCCCCAGCCGCAACGAAAAGCCGCCGCCGCCGCGAACCGGAGTCGCCGCCGCCCACACCCACCGCGGCCCGCGCGCCGCCCGCAAGAGCCGCGTTGCCGGCAAGAGCCGCGTTGCCGGCAAGAGCCGCGCTGCCGGCAAGAGCCGCGCTGCCCGTGGAAGGAGTGCCGCTGGCGGACGGCGCGTCACTCGCGCAACCCACGCCCATCAGGCCGGCCACAGCGGAACCCGCCGCGTCCTGCCCGTTCAACGCCGCTTGCGCCGCGACCGATCGCTTCCGCCCGGCCGCCGCGGCGGCGAGCTGGCCGAGCCGGCGGCCGCGGTCGAATCGCACGATGGCCGGCGCCTGGGTCATCCACGTCCGGGAATGCCCGGGAACCGGTGCGGGCTGTGCAAGATCATCGCGTACGGGCACGGCGGATGTCATGAAGAAGTCCTCCCCCAAGGATGCCGCAGTGAGCGGCGTCTACGGGACTGCCCAACGAGGCTCAATGCGGGGGGTTGCGCGGATCTATGTCGTTCTGTGGCATTTCGCACGTCCGGTCCGTCGCCGTAGGCTGGGCCCATGGGCATGCTGTGCGCGGTCAGCTTCAACCGGTACGGCCGTCTCTACTACCTCGACCCGGGCGAGTTCTCTCCGCAGGTCGGTGACCGCGTCCTGGTCCCGACCGACGACGGGCCCGAGGTGGCGGAGTGCGTCTGGGCGGCGCAATGGGTCAGCGAGGACACGGACGGTTTCCCCAAGGTCGCCGGTCTCGCCGACGAGCGCGACCTGCGCCGGGACGAGCTGCTGAGAAAACGAAAGGCCGAGGCGAAGGTCGCGGCCAAGAAGCTGATCAAGGAGCACGGCCTGCCGATGAAGGTGGTCGCCGTCGACCACGTCCTCGACCAGGCCGGTACGGGTGCCGCCCGCACCACGGTCTACTTCACCGCCCCGCACCGCGTCGATTTCCGGTCCCTGGTCCGCGACCTCGGGGCGACCCTGCACTGCCGCGTGGAGCTGCGGCAGCTCTCCGCCCGCGACTCTGCCCGCGTCCAGGGCGGCATCGGCTCCTGCGGCCGCGACCTGTGCTGCGCCACGTTCCTGACCGACTTCGAGCCGGTCACGATCCGCATGGCCAAGGACCAGGATCTGCCGCTCAACCCCCTGCGCATCTCCGGCGCGTGCGGCCGGTTGATGTGCTGCCTGAAGTACGAGCACCCGCTGTACCAGAAGTTCCAGGCCTCGGCGCCGGCCGTCGGAAGCCGCGTCAGCACCCCGGAGGGCGACGGCCGGGTGGTGGCGCACAGCGTGCCGAAGGACGCCGTGGTGGTGCGCATGGACGCGGACGGCTCCCGCTGTTCGTGCAGCCGCGCGTCGGTCTGCGGCCCTCGGCAGGCCCACGACGAGCACTACGCCTGACCCACCTCACCACAGCGCCCACGTCACCGCGCGCCCACGCCATAGCGCACGACGAACGTGAGCCGCAGCCGGCGAAAGCGGCCGGCGGCTTACGGCAATGCGCCCTCGCTCCCCGGGCCGGGCGCCGCCCCCGACGTCGTCGTGTCGCCTGCCGGGGCATCAGCAGCGCTCGCGGCCGGTCCGTCCACCAGCACCGGCGGCTCGATCAGCTTCACCGTCAGCGGGTCCGCCGGCTGCAACCACGGGCTGTCCGGCGCGCCGCCGGGGTCAGCCGTCCAGTGGTGGCAGACGCGGTCCACGCCGATCGGGTACACCGTGAGCGAGCCGTCCGCCGCGATGTGCATGCGGAGGAAGCTCTTCGAGTCCTCGATGCCCTGGCCCGCGAACAGCTCGTTGACGTTGACGTCGAAGAAGCCCGCGATCACCAGGTACAGGGCGAGGAGCTGGGTGGCGACGAACGCGATCACCGGCCCGTACAGGACCGCGGCGGCGACGAGCGGCCCGGGCCAGGCCCAGTCGTGGAACGGCAGCCGCAGCCACACCCATGTGCCGCCGGCGGCGAGGGCGATGTGGGCGAAGCTGTGCAGCAGGCCGAAGATCCAGTGCCGGACGTGCTCGGGATGTCCGGCGCCGGGCGGCTGGGCGAAGAGGACCGCGCCGAGCAGGATGAGCACCAGCATGAACACCAGCGGGATGCTGAACAGGCGCTGGAAGATGCCGCCCTGGCTGGCCGCGCCGGCCATCGCGAGCATCGTCAACGTATGGATCAACCCCAGCATCGTGGCGAAGCCGGGGTTGCGCGCGGGAATCCTGCGGAACGCACCCCAGCTCATGCGGCGCGACTCCGCCGCGCTGGGGAAGCGGGACACCAGGTCGTAGGTCCGGCTGCGGCTCGCGCTGCGGGTCAGGGTCTCTTTCGGCGGTACGGTCAGAGCACCCGGCAACTGGTGCGTGGCCAGCAGGTACGCGCCGCCGCCGCCGCACGTGATCAGCTCCCGGTCGGCGCCGGTGTACCGGGCATAGTGATGCAGGTCGCCGGAGACGAGAAGCCGTACCTGGGCGCCGCTGGGCGCGAGGATGGTCCGGATGAAGTAGTCGACCGCGTCGTACGCCTCCGGCCTCTTCGCTGCCTTGACCCAGGTCGGCGACGGCGTCATGAGGATGATGCGGTCGTCCGGCCCGAGCGCCCGCGCGGCCTTCTCGAAGTACACGAGCTGCGGGTCGTCGATGTACGCCCCGAACTGCTCGTCGATGGCGAACAACCACCAGTTCGAGGGCAGCCGCACCGCGAAATACGACCGGCGCTGCTGCGTGCGCCACCCGCCGATGTGACCGTCCTGCCGGCGGGCGAACAGCCGCAGGAAGGCGGTGAGCCCGTCGTACCAGTCGTGGTTGCCGGGCAACGCGAACAGCGTCGGCTGCGGACGGTCGACCGGCGGCTCCGGCAGCGCGGCCCGGTACGGACCCTTCATCCGGTTCTCGTACTCGTCGCCGCTCGCCACCGGGTAGACCTGATCACCGCCCATCAGCAACAGCTGCCCGCGCGGCAGCGGTCGCCCGTCGACCTCGAGCTCGGGCTGAGCGAGCAGGTAAGCCACGGAGTATGTGGCGTCGAACCCGTCGCCGAGGTCGGCCACGTAGTCGAGCCAGATCTCCCCGTCGGTGCCCGGCGCCTCGAAGGAGTCGCCGGGCATGGCGTTCTGCAGCTCCCGCTTGTCGAGGTAGGCGCCGAAGAGCACCGCGAGCAGCGTGCGCAGGCCGGTGTTGAGCAGCAACAACGGCGCCAGCCAGCCGACCGGGCGGCGCGGCTTGAAGCCCAGCTCGGGCGGATCCATGCTCACCGGCCGCCGAGCGGCGGACGGCTCGGCCTCGGCAGCCCGCGGCCGGGGGTGCCGGGGAGGCTCTTGATCGGTCACACATGGCAGGGTAGTCCGGCGGTATGACATCGCCTGTCCGGTTCGGCGCGCCCGAGCCCGCCCATGACGGACGATCGCGGGGCATGCCGTACACTTCTGTAGCGTTGCCGCCTTAGCTCAGTCGGCTAGAGCGACGCACTCGTAATGCGTAGGTCGACGGTTCGATTCCGTCAGGCGGCTCGGAAACGAAAGCCCAGGTCATCGACCTGGGCTTTCGGCATTCACGCAGGTGGACGGGCGCTGCGCTCGACAACACGCCGGCGCACGTACCTGCGTAATTGGTCAGGCGGTCTGCTTCTCGTGCGCGCCCTCGGCGATCTCCTCGAGCATCTTGGCGCAGAAGGCGGGGAGGTCGTCGGGCTTGCGGCTGGTCACCAGGCCCTGGTCGACGTAGACCTCTTCGTCGACCCACGTGGCGCCGGCGTTGGCGAGGTCGGTGCGCAGGCTGGGCCAGCTGGTCAGCGTGCGGCCGTCGACGACGCCCGCCTCGACGAGGGTCCACGGGCCGTGGCAGATGGCCGCGACCGGCTTGCCCGCTGTGAAGAACGAGCGGACGAAACGGACGGCGTCCGGGTCGGTGCGCAGGAAGTCGGGATTGGCGACGCCGCCGGGCAGGACGAGGGCGTCGTACTGGTCGGCGTCGGCGTCTTTCACCTGCTTTTCCACCGGGTACGTGCCGGCCTTGTCCATGTGGTTCACGGCTTGGATCTCGCCGTTCTTGATGGAGATGAGCTCGGCCGTGCCACCGGCCGATTCGACGGCCTTGCGGGGCTCGGTGTACTCCACTTCCTCGACGCCGTCGGTCGCGAGGAAGGCGACGCGCTTGCCCTTGATGGAGGTGGCCATTGTCGGTTTCCCTTTCGCGCGGCGGTGGTGCTCCTTCAGTAGGAGCGGTTCCCGGCGCGGGCACGGGCAAACGTGGCCGTGCGGCGGTTCACGAGCTCCCCGCCGTACCAGGCGCCGAAGACGGCACCGGCGAGCGCGAGCATTTCGACGGCGAGGAGACCGCCGCCCGCCACCCGGTCGGGGGTGCGCATGCGCAGCATGAGGATGACCGCGAAAAGAATCAGGACACCCATGTTGGCGAGGCTCTGCAATACGCCGATCCGCTTGGCGGTCGTGCCGTTCGGCACGAACATCAGGTCGATCGCACCGGCGAGGGCGGCCAGCACACCGCCCACCAGGCCGGCGACGATGTTCCAGTACGCGAGCGCGCCGAGAATGGCGGGGCCGCCGAGCAGATCTGCGACATCGAAGAGCACGGCCATGGAGAACAGGCCCAGGGGAAACATGACGAGGACGGGTTGCACCGCCTGGCCGGCGATTCTCAGTCGGCTCTCCATGGTGCTCACCCTCCCCAGGCTGTGGTCCGGCTCATTCGTCCCGTTCGTGCCGCTCGATCGTCTTTGGGCCTACCCGGCGTCCGAGACGGTGAAACGCGTGGTGACGGCGGTTACGGCAGTCGATATCTCTTGATCGATAAGGTGTGCCGCATGGAGTTGGCTGCGCAGATCATGGTGGGCGTCGTAGCCCTCATCCACGTCTACATTCTCGTCCTGGAGATGTTCCTCTGGCGGACAGATCGGGTGCGGGCCACGTTCGGTACCACCCCGGAGTTCGCGGCGCAGAGCGCCACCCTGGCGGCGAACCAGGGCCTGTACAACGGCTTCCTGGCGGCCGGCCTCTTCTATGGTCTCATCTCGGGCAGCCTCGCGTTCCAGCTGTTTTTCCTGGGCTGCGTCGTGATCGCCGGAATTTATGGAGCGATAACCTCCACTCGCCGGATCCTGTTCGTGCAGGTCATCCCCGCTGCGATCGCCCTGGCACTGGTCCTGCTGGCCCGCTGACGCCCGCGGAGCGCCGGTACGCAATCTGCGAGGTGGCAGGTTGAAGTGTGGCGGACAGCGCGGTGGCGTGCTGTACTGAGGGCAAGTGGAGCCGAGGAAGAGACAACAACGGCACCCGGCGGCAACCGGGTGCCGTTGTCGCCTTCCCGGACCGCCCGGAGTGACGTACGAGCGAGGCGGGGATTCTTCCCTGCGCCAACGGTGGCTCGCCTTTCCTCTCCTCGCTTCCGCGCTGGAAGCAGGAAGGGGTGATCGCATGCGCCTCTACTACCGTGGGCCCGACGCGATGGTGACCAGTGAGCACTTCGTGCATCGCACGCCGAGCGCGACGAGGGCCTTTCAGGTGCGTGACCTCCGTAATGTCTGCATCACGCAGGCCGAAAACTCCAGGCTGCCCGTCGCGTACGCCGCCGGCGCGGCGGTCCTCCTGATCGCGGCGACATGGTCGCTCGGAACGGTCTCGCTGGTGTACGGCATCGCATTCCTCGGCGCCTCGGGATTCGCGGCCGCCGCCGTGGCGATGTACCGGCGCGGCCGACCCCGGGCGTGGGTGCTCGAGGGGGTGTACCGCGGCGAGGCCGTTCAGCTCTACAAGGCGTTCGACGGCCGCGTGTTCAACCAGGTCAGCCGCGCACTGCGCCGGGCGATCGAGGACGCGCGCCCGCCGTCGTCCTGGGATGACTCGGCCGCCGCCTGAGCTGCGTGTACGCAATCTGCGATATGGCATGTTGAGGTATGGCGATCAGCTTGCTCGCCTGGTGTACTGATTACAGGTAGAAGGGGGAAGACGAGAGAGGTGAAGCACCGGCACCCGGCGGCAACCGGGTGCCGTCGTCTCTCTCGGCACACCCTTCTCGGGCAGGGCGGGAAGAGCGGCGGCCGCGGCTGCGACTTTCCTTCCCCGCGAAGCGAATGGAAGGAGTGGCTCCATGCGCACCTATTACCGAGGCCCCGACGCACTGCTCACCGACGACCACTTCATCTGGCGCACCCCGAGCTCCACCCGGATGTTCGCCGTCCGGGAGCTCCGCGACGTCACTCTCGTACGGGGAGAGCCGACCGGCTCGAGCGTCGCCGGCCTGGCGGCGACGGCAGCCGGGCTCGTCACTCTGACGGTGGCAAGTTGGAGCATCGCCGGACCCGCCGTCGGCTACACGGCGGCCGCCGTTGCGATCCTCATCGCCTCGATAGTGGTAGCCGCGAGGGGCAGCCGGTCGGCTCGGCGGTGGAGTCTGCAGGGTACGTACCGGGGCGTGCCGGTGCTTCTCTACTCGTCGCCCGATCCACGGGTGTTCAACCAGGTCACGAGGGCTTTGCGACGGGCCATCGAGGACACCGGCCCGACGCAGCCGGCACGGGGCCTGGCAGTCGTCTGATGATCACTGCGAGTCCGTAGCGCTTCACTTGTCTCTTTTCGATGAACCTTGCGCAGCGGCTCGTTCGTTCTGATATGACGATGAGTAGAGTGGCGCGCGACCTCGCTTGCTGCGTACTGGCAGACAGCGAGGTCGCAGCCTCGCTCCAGCCGTCGCTCTCCATCGGAACTCCCGCGCGACACTCCATCGAACTCTGAAGGACCTATGACTGAGGCCGTCACGCCCACCGTCGCGCGTAGACGCGTGCGCTTGGCTTTGCGTGAGGCACGCGAGGCCAAAGGGCTGACCCAGCAGCAGGTCGCCGACGAGATGGAGTGGTCCCTCAGCAAGGTCATCCGGATCGAGAACGGCGATGTGACGATCGCCCCCAACGATCTGCGCCCGCTGCTCGGCTATTACGGCATCAAAGATCGCGACAGCGTGAGTGACCTGCTCACCGCGGCGAAGGTCGCGCGCATGCGCCAGCGGCAGGCCTGGTACCAGGCGCAGGAGTACCGCGACCAGCTCTCGGACGCGACCCGCCGCCTGATCGAGTACGAGGCCGAAGCGGTGGCGATCCGCGCCTACTCGATCTATTACCTCCCCGGCTTCCTCCAGATCCCGCAGTACGCGGAGGCGCTGACCGGGAAGTTCCGGGAGGACATCGGCGACGACCGGGTCAAAGTACTGCTGCGGGCCCGGGAACGGCGCCGCCAGACCCTCATGGCCAGGCTGGACGACGTACAGGTCTATGTGCTTCTGGAGCAGTCGGTCTTCATGCGGCCGATCGGTGGGCCCACCGTCTTCGCCGGCCAGCTGAAGGAGATGCAGACGCTGGCCACGCAGGACCACATTCACCTGCGGATGCTGCCGTTCGACCTGGACTACCCGATCCCCAACAACGGGAGCTACGACCTCGTCGCGCTGAGCGAGAACAGAGCCGACAGCGAGGTCCTCTACCGCGAGAACGCCATGACCGACGAGATCGTCGAGGACAAGGCGGTCACCACGCGGCACCGCTCCCGCTTCGAACAGCTTTGGAATCTGTCGACCAACGAAGCCGACACGATCGACTTCGTCGACACCCGTATCAAGGAACTGGAGACAAAATCACCAACCCGCTGATGAGTCGTTGATGATGTGACTGGTGTGCCAATGGTGGCACGCATGAATCGGAGAGACCGTGGCCATGACCGAGACGCCCGAGTGGCGTAAGAGCACGTATTGCAGCAACGGCACCTGTATTGAGGTGACGCGCGTTGCCGACGAGTACCTCATCCGCGATTCCAAAAGCCCGGCTGTCGCGCCGCTGCGCTTCACTCCGGATGAGTGGGATGCTTTCGTACGGGGAGTCAACGAGGGTCAGTTCACCTTCGAATGATGTGATGGCCGTCCGGGCTTCCTCGACGAATGTTCGCTGTTCGAGGATCCCGGCGGCCATTTCACTATTCGAGGGTCGGTGCACCGTCCGGCTCTGATCCACAGCTGTGCTCGATTGTGCCGTGCGGGAAAGCGGTGTGCCCGGATGCGTCCGGGCGAGGTCGCTGACCTGCGTGCCCGGAGGTCGTGGTCCATGCGTCACGTGCTCGCGAGTTTCACCGGATCCCGTTGTGCCCGGCGGTCACGGACGCCTCGTCCGGCTGCTTGTTCCGGCAATCGCAATTCGTTGACGTGGCCGCCGCCTTAGTCGTAGGAATATCGAGTGTCCCGGGTATTGATTGTGTCGGCAATGCTGGCGGCCGGCAGCGGCGCCCGGTATTCTCGATGTCAATGGTGAACCTCGGCGAAACCGGTATACAAGATTTCGCGCCGAGCGGTTCCATGTGAGTCGCCGGTGGCGTAGCAGTATGACACCTTGAGCATGTCACCCACATTCATCGTGCAGGACAACCATATCCGGAGCACGGCGGGATGGCAGTGAGGCGAAACCGACACGATCGGATTCGCGAGTCGGGCGGAGGGAAGCGGACACCTTGCGTCCTGGTTATCAGTTCATTCAACGTGCGTACGGCCGATGAGGTCGTGCGTACTCGCGAGAATTGCAGATCATTATGAACAGCAGTGCTCCGACCCTGTGGCGCAGAAGCAGCAGGTGCGCCGATTGCTCGTGTGTCGAGGTGGCCCGGATCGACGGCGTCGTCCTGGTCCGTGATTCCAAGCAGCCCGGAGTTCCGGCGCTTGCGTTCACGGAGCAGGAGTGGATGGACTTCGTCGCGGGCGTGATGGCGGGCGAGTTCTAGTTCCGGCATCGCACCGTCCTGCGCATGGGAGATGCGAACCGTGCGCAGGGCGGTCATAACCTCCCGGGCTCCCGGCCTCCTGGTCACGTCGGTCCATCGATCCGGCTGTCCCGTGCGGACGTCGCCTACCGTGGGACATGTACCCGCTACGGAGGAGCGAAGATGATCGAGTTTCCGAAGCTGGAGTGGCGCAGGAGCAGTCGGTGCGCCAACGGATCCTGTGTCGAGGTGGCCGAGAGCGAGGGTCAGTACTTCGTGCGGGACTCAAAGGCCCCGGACCTGCCGTCGCTCCGTTTCACCGCAGCGGAATGGGCCGCTTTCATCGACGCCGTCAAGCAGGGCGAATTCGACTGATCGCGCAACGATCTCGGGCAAGTCCGTAACCGACGATGTACCTCTGCGCTTCGCAAGGTGGCCTCCGGCCTTCTACTCCCGTCGCCCGCGGGAGCGCGGTAATCGGGCCTCCGGAGTACTCATCAGCCGCTTCGCGCACGAAAGAGATGCCAATCCATGCGTGAAGTGGTCAAACCAGGCTGATGAATTGGTCGATAAGCCGCATATCCCGTGTTCAGTGCGGTTCACTCACCGGCGCCCTTCTGCCGCATCCCGTCGATGTCGCCTACCGTGGAGCCGTCAACCGTCACGGAGGAGCACCACATGGCTAAGTCGACGGAACAGCCGGTCTGGCGCCGAAGTCGGCGCTGCGCCAACGGCACCTGTGTGGAGGTCGCCAGGGTGGGCGACGACTACCTGATCCGGGACTCGAAGAACCCGGAGGGCACGCCGCTCCGCTTCTCGGCCGACGAGTGGACCACCTTCGTCGACGCCATCCGCGGCGGGGAGTTCGACCTGGGCTGAGGCAGACGCTTCGACAACGTCGTCGACCGGGCTGGGCAGGCCATCACGCGGCCGAGCCGAGATGCGGACCGACCTCTACGCGGGCCGTACCCGGCCATGGCCGCACCCGGCGCCGGCTCCTGCGCGAGGGGATAGCCGCGGCCCTGTTCGGTTTGCGTCGGCTCCCGCGCTGCGGCGCGTGGACGACCCGGTCCTAGCCGGGGTCGCGGACGGTCACCGGCGAGCCGACAGCCTCCGGCGGCGTGGGGTCCGGGTCCGGCAGGGGCCGGATCGCTCCGGCGATCGTGGTGGCCACGGCCAGCACCATCGCCACCGCCGTCAGGGCCTTCAGGACCGTGATGTGGTCGCCGAGGAAGCCGATCAGGGGCGGGCCGCCGAGGAACGCGCAGTAGCCGATCGAGGCCACCACGCTGACCCGGGGTGCCGCGCGGGACGGGTCGTCCGCTGCGGCGCTCATGCCGACCGGGAAGCCGAGGGAGGCGCCGAGCCCCCAGAGGAGGGCGCCTCCGAAGGCTGTGGCCGTGTTCGGGCCGAAGATGAAGATGAGCAGGCCGGTGAGGCTGAGGACGGCCAGGACCCGGAGCACCGCGACGCGGCCGTAGCGGTCGAGCAGCGGCGGGCCGAACCAGCGGCCCACGGTCATCGCCGTCATGAAGAGGGCGAAGGCGAGGGTGCCCGTCGTCGCGGCCGTGCCGTAGTCGTCGATCATGGCGACGCTGATCCAGTCGATGCCCGCGCCTTCCGCGAAGGCGAAGGCCAGGACGAAGAGGCCGATGAGCAGCGTACGGGGCTCCCGCCAGGCGGTGAGGCCCGTTCCGCCGGTGGACGGCTGGGCGGGGGAGCCGTGCGGGGCTGCCGCCGGTGCGGGGGCCGGGGTGTCGACGTCGTCCGGGATGAACGTGCGTACCGATGCGATCACGGCCACCGCGACCAGCAGGGCCGCCCCGATCAGGTGAGCCGTCACCGAGATGTGCAGGGCGACCGCCGCCGCGCCCACCGCGGCGCCCGCGACCGTGCCCACGCTGTAGCCCGCGTGGAAGCGGGGCATGATCGCCTTGCCGAGCCGGCGTTCCACCACCGCACCCTGGACGTTCATGGCGACGTCCCAGGCGCCGTTGGCGAAGCCGAAGAGGAAGAGGCCGACGACCACGGGCGGGATGCCGTACGGATATCCCAGCGCGACCGTCGTCACCGCCACGCCGAGGAGCGCCGCCATGGCGACCACCGTGCGACGGGAACCGAACCGGGCGACGATCTGGCCGGCCAGGACCAGCGAGATGATCGAGCCGGTGGCGATGGCGAGCAGCACCATGCCGAGGCGGGACGGGGTGAGGCCGAGCCCGTCGCGTACCTGGGGGATGCGGGTGGCCCATGAGGCCATGGCGACGCCGGCGCCGATGAAGGCGATGTAGACGGCGCGGGCCGCCGCCGTCGCGGACGCGGGGTGGGTGGTGGTGGTCATGATCCTGCTTCCGCGGGTACGAGGCGGCTGATGATGTCCCGGGTCTCGGCGCGGGTGGCGCCCCGGGTGGTGGCGAGGACCTTGTGCATGACCAGGCCTTCGATGAGGGCGTCGACGCCGCGGGCGGTGGTCGGGTCGATGAAGCGTTCGAGGACCGCGCGGCTCGTGTGCATCCAGGACTCCGTGACCTCGCGCAGCGCCGGGTCGCGCAGCGCCGCCAGGTACAGCTCGTACGCCACGGCCCAGTCGTGCGGATCGGCGTCCGCGTCGCTGTGGATCAGGTTCGTGACGGCTTCGACGAAGTCATCGCGGGTGCGTACGGTGTCGAAGGCCGCCTCGTAGGCGCGGGACATGCGTTCCGCGTGCCGCCGGAAGGCCTGCGCGAGCAGGTCGTCCAGGCCGTTGAAGTGATAGGTCAACGACCCCAGCGGTACGTCCGCGGCGGCCGCGATCCGCCGGTGGGTGGTGTGGGCGATGCCGCACTCGGCGATGATCTCGACGGTGACGTCGATGATCCGCGAGCGCCGGTCCGGGTCGTGCCGCCGCACCGGGCGCGACGGGGCGGTCAAGGCCGGGCCTTTCGAAAGCTTGCGGGCGGGCACCGGGGCGGTCACGGCTCGACCTCGCGGATGATGCGGGCCGGGTTGCCGACCGCCACGACGTTCGCAGGGAGGTCGCGGGTTACGACGGCGCCCGCGCCGACCACCGTGTTGTCGCCGATGGTGACGCCGGGCAGCACGATGGCGCCGCCGCCCAGCCAGACGTTGTCGCCGATGGTGATCGGAAGGGCGGCCTCCCACTTCTGCCGGCGGGGACCGGCCGCGACCGGGTGGGTCGGCGTGAGCAGCTGCACGTTCGGGCCGATCTGGACGTCGTCGCCGATCGTGATGCGGGCGACGTCGAGGCACATCAGGCCGAAGTTGGCGAAGGTGCGGGCGCCGATGAAGGTCTGGTAGCCGTAGTCGCAGCTGAAGGGCGGCCGGATCTCGCTGTCCTCGCCGTACGCGCCGAGGAGCTCGGTGAACAGGGCGCGGAGCGTCGGGCGGTCGGTGGGATCCATCGTGTTGATGCGGTGCCGCAGGGAGGTGGCCCGTTCCATGTCGCGGAACAGCTCCGGGTCATCGGCGATGTAGAGCTCTCCCGCGAGCATCCGCTCACGCATGCTGGGGCCGGTCATGCGTACGAGCGTACATATCTAGTGTACGGATGTACACAGCGCTGATCGTTAGACTCGCGCACGTGGTGGCGGAGTGGGACGTGGCCGTGGTCGGCGGCGGTCCGGGAGGCCTGGCGGCGGCCCATGCGGCGGCGTCGGCCGGGGCCCGGACGATCGTGCTGGAACGCGCGGAGCACCCGCGCTACAAGACCTGCGGGGGCGGGCTGATCGGCACGTCCCTCGGGCTCGCCGGACCGCGGCTGACCGTGCCGGCCCGCGACACGATCACCGCGATCACCTTCACCGACCGGGGGCGGCACGGCGTCACCCGCCGGTCGCCGCGCCCGCTGCTGACGATGGTCCGGCGCGACGACTTCGACTTCGCCTGGTACAAGGCGGCGGTGGCGGCCGGGACGCACGTACGCCAGAACGCCCAGGTCCGGGCCATCGACCAGGACGAGGCGTCGGCCACTGTGGTGCTGGCCGGCGGGGAGGTCGTCCGGGCCCGTACGGTCATCGGCGCCGACGGCTCCGCGGCGATCAGCTCCCGGCACGTCGGGGTCACGTTCGACCAGCAGGACCTGGGGCTGGAGGTCGAGGTGGCCGCCACGGCCGCGGACCGGGCGGCGTACCGCGGGCGTGTCGTGCTCGACTGGGGTCCGGTGCCGGGCTCGTACGGGTGGGTCTTCCCGAAGGACGACGAGCTCACGGTGGGCGTCATCATGGCGAAGGGCAGAGGCGCCGAGACCAAGCAGTACCTGTCGCAGTTCCTTGCGCAGCTCGGCCTCCAGGACCGCCGGGTCGTCCGCGACTCCGGGCATCTGACCCGGTGCCGCAGCGCGGGCTCGCCGGTGCGCCGGGGCCGCGTCATCGTCGTCGGCGACGCCGCCGGTCTGCTCGAGCCGTGGACCCGGGAGGGCATCAGCTTCGCGCTGCGCTCGGGGACGTGGGCGGGGGAGGTGGCCGCCCGCGCGGATGCCCCGGACGGGCTGGCCGAGTACGACGCGCTGGTCGAGCGGCATCTGGCGCCGGAGATGGCGGCGGGTCGGCGGCTGCTGCGGGTGTTCGAGCAGCATCAGCGGCTCATGCACACGGCGATGCGGACGCCGATCGGATGGCGCGCGTTCGAGAAGTTCTGCCGCGGCGAGCTGTCGATGGCCGACGTGGTGCACCGCCCGGCCATCCGGATCGCCGCGGGGCTGCTCGGCGGCTGAACCGAAGAGGCGGCTGGGCTCAGGAGGCGGTGGGGGTCAGGTGATCTCTGGCGTCGTACCGGACGAATTTGGGCAGGGCGAGGGCCAGGGCGGCCGTACCGATGATGCAGAGCACGCCGCCCACCCAGATCGAGCCCGGGACGCCCAGCCGGCCGCGGGCCATCAGGCCCGACCGGAGCTGGCCCAGCAGCGGGCCGGTCGTGTACGACAGCATCTCGATGCCGGCGAGCCGGCCCCGCAGGTGGTCCGGGATGGTCTGGCTCCAGATCACCATGCGGAAGATGCCGGAGATCATGTCCGCGGCACCCGCGAAGGCCAGGCAGAAGAGCGTCAGCCAGAGCATGTCCGACAGTCCGGCACCGACGATGCCGACGCCCCACAGCGCGGCGGCGATGATCACCATGAGGCCGTGCCGGTGTACGCGGCCGGTCCAGCCGGAGGCGAGCGTGGCCAGCAGGGCGCCGGCGGCCGGGGCCGCGTAGAGCAGGCCGAGGACGCGCGGACCGCCTAGCTGGGTGGCCAGGAACGGGTACAGCGCCTGCGGCATGCCGAAGAACATGGCGTTGATGTCGACGAGGTACGTGCCGAGCAGCTCCTGGCGGCTGCGGGCGTACCGCAGGCCGGTGGCCACCGAACGCAGGGACGGCCGGTCCGCGTCGGGCGGCGGCGGAACCGCCTTCACGAGCGTCAGACAGGTCACCGAGAACGCGAAGGTGGCGAGGTCGAACGCGTACACCAGGGTGAGGTCGACCGACGCGATCAGGACGCCCGCCAGGGCCGGGCCGCCGAGCTGGGCCACCTGCATGCCGAGCCCGCGCAGCGCCATCGTGGCCGGCAGCTCCTCCCGCCGGACCAGGCGGGGGACCATCGCCTCCAGGGCCGGCCGCTGGATGCCGTCGACCGTGGCGGTCAGGGCCGCCACCAGGAACAGCAGCCACAGGTGCGGCCGGTCGCCGAGGGCGTTGAGCAGCAGGACGGCGCAGAGCCCGGCGAGGGCGAGCTCGCCGCCGCGGACCAGCAGGCGACGGTCCAGGAAGTCGGCGAGTGCGCCGCCCACGAAGGCCATCACCAGCAGGGGTACGAGCTCACAGACGCCGAGCAGCCCCACCATCAGCGGATCGTCGGTGAGCCGGGCGACCTGGTAGGGGATCGTGACGTACGTGATGAACGACCCGATGCCCGACACCGAGCCGCCGAAGAACACGAGGCGGAAGTCGCGGGAGGTGCGCAGCGGGGTGAGGTCGAGCCCCAGCCGCCGCCGGGGCCGGTCGGTCACGTCCCGCATCCTGCCCGCGGCGTCCGGCGCGGGCGAGCCTATTTCAGAACCATGCGCCCGGTGGACTCGAAGGCGGCGAGATCGGCCAGCGTCTCGTCGATGACCATCGACTTGGGGCCGGGCAGCGCCTCCAGCGGGAAGAACCCGGCGTCGACCGATTCCTCGGTCACCTTCTGCAGCTCACCCTCCCAGGTGTGGATCCGGAAGGACATGAGGATCTGCTGGTACGTGTGACCCCACTCGTTGGTGTACGTGTACGCGCTGTAGAACGCGAACGGCGTCAGCGAGGTGGCCCGCAGCCCGGTCTCCTCCCACACCTCCCGGATCGCGCACTCCTCCATGCTCTCGCCGAGCTCCATGGCGCCCGCCGGGATCGCCCAGCGGCGGTTGTCGGAGCGCTGGATCAGCAGCAGGCGCCCCTGCTCGTCGAGGATGACCCCGCGCGCCCCCACGAACAGCAGGGTGTCGGTGTCGCCGACGCTGGTGCGTACCCGGCCCAGATAAGACTCAGCCCACGTCAATGCCACAGGACCACCCTAGTCAGGAGGCCTTCTTCGCCGCTTTCTTGGCGGGTGTGGTCTTCTTCGCGGCGGTGGTCTTCTTGGCGGCTGCCTTCTTCGCTGGAGCCGCCTTCTTGATGGGGGTGGCCTCCGCGGCCTCCCCGCGGGCGGCCTTGGCCCGCTCGACCGACGCCTTCAGCGCCGCCATCAGGTCCACCGCGGCAGCCGGTGCCTCCTCGGCCTCCTCCGGGGCGACGACCTCGCGGCCCTCGACCTTGGCGTCGATGACCTCCTGCAGCGCGGCCCGGTAGTTGTCGGTGAACTCCTCGGGCTTGAAGCTGCCGGCCATCGAGTCGATCAGGGAGCTCGCCATCGCCAGCTCGGCCGGCCGGGTCTCGATGTCGTCGTCGAGGAAGCCGAAGTCGGGGGTGCGTACCTCGTCGGGCCAGAGCATGGTGTTGAGGACCAGCACGTCGTCGTGGACGCGCAGGGTCGCGAGCTGCTCCCGCTGGCGCAGCGCGATCTTGACGATCGCCACCCGGTCGGCCTCGGTCAGGGCGTCGCGGAGCAGCACGTACGGCTTCGCCGCCTGGCCCTCGGGCTCGAGGTAGTACGACTTCGCGAACAGCAGCGGGTCGATCTGCTCGGCCGGTACGAACTGCAGCACGTCGATCGCCCGGGACGTGGTGAGCGGGAGCTCGGCGAAGTCCTCGTCGGTCAGGATGACCATCTCGCCGCCGCCGATGTCGTACCCCTTGGCGATGTCGTCGTAGCTGACCACCTCGCCGTCGATCGAGCAGGTCCGCTGGTACTTGATCCGGCCGCCGTCGGTGCGGTGCACCTGGTGGAACCGGATGTCCTTCTCCTCGGTGGCCGAGTAGAGCTTGACGGCGATCGACACCAGGCCGAACGAGACCGCGCCCTTCCAGATCGCTCGCATACTCGCCTCCTACCCCCGTGAGCTGCGCCTCGATCAAGGATGGCATTAGTGAGACGCCTGCGTAAGGTGTTCGCTCGTGCCTAAGGTGATCAGGTGCCGGGCGCGCCCCTGTCTCCCATGCTCGCGACCGCGGGGCCACTGCCGGCCGGCGCGGGGTGGAGCTACGAGTTCAAGTGGGACGGCGTCCGCGTGCTGGCCTCCTTCGCCGCCGGCGGGCCGCCGCAGCTGTGGGCCCGTTCCGGCGCGTCCGTGACCCCGGCCTATCCCGAGCTCACGGCGCTCGCGCTGCCGCCCGACACGGTGCTTGACGGCGAGATGGTGGTGCTCGACGCGGCGGGGCGGCCCTCGTTCACCTCGCTCGCCGAGCGCATGCACGTCCGGGACACCGGGAAGGCTGCCCGGCTGGCCGTGACGCTGCCGGCCACGTACATGATCTTCGACCTGCTCCGGTACGACGGCGCCTGGCTGCTGGACCTGCCGTACGAGGAGCGCCGCGCCCGCCTCGAGCGGCTCGACCTGGGCGCGGGGCCGTGGATGGTGCCACCGGCCTTCCCCGACGGCGCGGCGACGGCGGCGGCCGCCCGGGAGAACAGCCTCGAGGGCGTGGTCGCGAAGCGGCTGGGGACGCCGTACCTGCCGGGCGCGCGGTCACCGGACTGGATCAAGGTGAAGTTCGACCGTACCGGCGACTACGTCATCGGCGGGTGGCGCTCCGGGGCGCGCCAGCTCGGCGGGCTGCTGGTGGGCGTACCCGGGCCGGACGGGCGGATGCTGTTCCGGGGCCGGGTCGGCGGCGGGATCGGCGCGGCGGCGGAACGTGAGCTCCTGTCCGTGCTGGAGCCGCTGGCCACCCGCGAGTCGCCGTTCACGCCGGGCGCCGTGCCGCGCGAGGATGCCCGCGGGGCGCACTGGGTAAGCCCCGACCTGGTGGTCGAGGTGCGCTACGGCAACCGTACGCCGGACGGCCGGCTGCGGTTCCCGCGCTTCCTGCGGCTGCGCCCCGACAAGACGCCGGCGGAATGCGTGGAGGACGACGATGGTGGGTGAGCGTTTCGCCGTCCAGATCGAGGGCCGCGACCTCGAGCTGTCGAACCTGGACAAGCTGATGTACCCCGAGGCGGGGTTCACCAAGGGCGAGGTCATCGACTACTACACGCGGATCGCGCCGGTGCTGCTGCCGCATCTGCGGGACCGCGCGCTGACCCGGATCCGCTATCCCAACGGCGTCGACGGCATGCATTTCTTCGAGAAGAACGCGCCGGGCGGAACCCCTTCCTGGGTACGGCTGGAAACGCTGCCCGTACCCGGCTCCACCAAGTCCCGGGAAACCATCGACTTCGTGGTCGTGGACGAGCTGGCGGCGCTCGTCTGGGTGGCGAACCTGGCGTCCCTGGAATTGCACACGCCACAGTGGCGGATCGGCGAGCACCCGGACCTGATGGTCGTGGACCTGGACCCGGGCGCCCCGGCGGGACTGCGGGAATGCTGCGCGGTGGCCATGCTGATGCGCGACCGGCTCGCCGGGGACGGGCTGAGCGCGTACCCGAAGACCTCCGGCAAGAAAGGCATGCAGCTGTGCGTGCCCATCTCCGGCACGCAGGATTCCGAGGTCGTCTCCCGGTACGCCAAGAAGGTCGCGGAGGAGCTTTCCGCGCAGGTTCCGGGCTCCATCACGGCGAAGATGGCGAAAGCGGTCCGGCCCGGCAAGGTGTTCATCGACTGGAGCCAGAACGCCGCGGCCAAGACGACGGTGGCGCCGTACTCGTTGCGGGCGATGGCGGCGCCGACCGCCTCCACGCCCCTGACGTGGGACGAAGTCTCGGCGATGGCGCTCGGCGACGAGGAGGCGCGCCAGTTCGGCGCATCCGAGGTGCTGGAACGGGTGGAGGACCACGGTGACCTGCTCGCCGATCTGCTGGTGACCGGGCCGCCGCTGCCCGTCTCTTGAGGTACCTTGCGACGCAAGGTACCGTGTGCCGCATGGCAGACGTCGCGCAGCTCTCGACAAGTCTGCGGCGCGGGACCCTCGAGTTCTGCGTGCTCGCGATGGTCGAGCACGAGGACCGGTACGGCACCGAGATCGTGCGTCGCTTCGGTGACGAACGCGGCCTCGCCGCCTCCGAGGGCACCATCTACCCGCTGCTGTCCCGGCTGCGCCGCATCGGCTGGCTCGACAGCAAGTGGAGCGAGTCGCCGTCGGGGCCGCCCCGGCGCTACTACGCGCTCACCGACGACGGCCGGTCGGCGCTGGAGCACTTCCGCACGGAATGGGTGTCGTTTCGACAGACCGTCGACCGTCTTGTAGGGACCGGTGGGGCATGAGCAGCGACAGATGCGACGAGGTCGTCGCCGAGTACCTGCGCGAACTGGAGCAACGCCTGGGCGGCCTGCCCGTCCTGCAGCGCCGGGAGCTGCTCGGCGACCTCGAGGCGCACATCGTGAACGAGCGCGCGGAGCGGGGGGTCTCGTCCGAGACCGAGCTGCTCGTCGTGCTCGAGCGGCTGGGCAGCCCGCAGGTCGTGGCGGCCGCGGCGTACGAGGAAGCCGGCCTGCCCGAGCCGACGGTGGAGCTGGCCGGGGCCAGGCGAGGAACGGTCACGGCTGCCGCCTCCGCGCGCTTCACCGGGCGGGCCGAGCGGACCGCCGCCCTGGACAGCGCCGAGGTTCTCGGGGCGGCCGGGCCCGCGCCGCAGCCCTATGCGCCCCCGCCGTTCTCCGCCGCCGTGGTCCCGCCGCCGGACGACCTGCTCCGGCAGCGGCCCGGGCCCTTCCCGCCGGGCGGCGGCCACCTCTTCCCGAGCGGCCCGGGCGGGCGGCCGTGGTCGGACGCGGGACCGCCGCCGTTCGTCGGCGGGCCGCCCTATCCGCCCCCGCCGCCGCGCCGGGAACCGTCGTCCCGCGCCTGGGTGCGGGCCGCCGTCGGAGCCGCGATCGCCTTCGTCGTCGTCGTCGCGTTCGGCTGCCTCGCCGGCGCCTTCCTGCTGCAGGGCAGCAGCGTGGACGAGCCGCCGACGGCCGTGTCCGTGGAGGTGCCGGAGCCGGCCGAGCCGCCCGTACCGCCCGTGCAGCCGGTGCGGCCGACGGAGTAGCCGCGGTCAGTCCACCTGCGGCAGGGGCGGGCCGAGCACGTCGTCGGCGTCGACGATCGTGTACGCGTACCCCTGCTCCGCCAGGAACCGCTGGCGGTGGGCCGCGTACTCGGTGTCGATCGTGTCGCGTGACACCACGGTGTAGAAGTGCGCCTGGCGGCCGTCCGCCTTGGGGCGCAGCACGCGGCCGAGGCGCTGGGCCTCCTCCTGGCGCGAGCCGAACGTGCCGGACACCTGGATCGCCACGGCGGCCTCAGGCAGGTCGATGCTGAAGTTGCCGACCTTCGAGATGACGAGCGTCCGCAGCGCGCCCGCGCGGAACTCGTCGAAGAGCCGCTCGCGCTCCTTGTTGGTGGTGGAACCCTGCACGATCGGGGCGTCGAGGTACTCGCCGAGCTCGTGCAGCTGGTCGATGTACCCGCCGATCACCAGCGTCTGCTCACCCGCGTGCTTGTTCACCAGGGCGCGCACCACGGGCAGCTTGGTGCGAGCCGTGGCCGCCACCCGGTAGCGCTCCTCGGCGTCGGTCACCGCGTACGCCATCCGCTCGGCGTCCGTCAGCGTGACCCGGACCTCGACGCACTCGGCCGGGGCGATCCAGCCCTGGGCCTCGATGTCCTTCCAGGGCGCGTCGTAGCGCTTCGGTCCGATCAGCGAGAAGACGTCGCCCTCGCGGCCGTCCTCGCGCACCAGCGTCGCGGTCAGGCCGAGGCGGCGGCGGGCCTGCAGGTCGGCCGTGAAGCGGAAGATCGGCGCCGGCAGCAGGTGCACCTCGTCGTAGATGACCAGGCCCCAGTCGCGGGCGCCGAACAGGTCGAGGTGGGTGAACGCGCCGCCCTTGCGGGAGGTGAGCACCTGGTACGTGGCGATGGTGACCGGGCGGATCTCCTTGCGCTCGCCCGAGTACTCGCCGATCTCCTCCTCGGTCAGCGACGTGCGGGCGATCAGTTCCCGCTTCCACTGCCGGCCCGCGACCGTGTTGGTGACCAGGATCAGCGTGGTCGCCTTCGCGGTGGCCATCGCGGCCGCGCCGACCAGCGTCTTGCCGGCGCCGCAGGGCAGCACCACCACGCCCGAGCCGCCCGCCCAGAAACCGTCCACCGCCTCCTGCTGGTACGACCGCAGCGTCCACCCGTCCTCGGCCAGAGCGATCTCGTGCGCCTCGCCGTCCACGTACCCGGCGAGGTCCTCGGCGGGCCAGCCGAGCTTCAGCAGCGCCTGCTTGAGCCGGCCCCGCTCGGACGGGTGCACCACGATCGTCTCGTCGTCGATGCGGGCGCCCAGCATGCCGGCCAGCTTCTTGCTCTTCGCCACCTCGACCAGCACGATCCTGTCCAGCCCGCGCAGGACGAGCCCGTGCGTCGGGTCGTTGGCCAGCTGGAGGCGGCCGTACCGGTCCATGGTCTCCGCCACGTCGACCAGCAGCGCGTGCGGCACCGGATAGCGGGAGAACTTGATCAGGGCGTCGACCACACCCTCGGCGTCGTGGCCGGCGGCACGCGCGTTCCACAGCCCGAGCGGCGTCAACCGGTAGGTGTGCACGTGCTCGGGCGAGCGCTCCAGCTCGGCGAACGGAGCGATCGCCATCCGGCACGCCTGGGCATCGGGGTGGTCGACCTCCAGCAACAGGGTCTTGTCGGACTGCACGATCAGGGGTCCGCCGCTGCTCACCAAGAAGCCCTTCCACGAACGAGAGGAGACCCTCCAGTCTGACACGGCCGCGCGCGTACCGGCCGGGCTTGATCCCGTGTGCAACGCTTCGGCGGAACCTTGACGGATCGCGCGCGGCTAACGGGGGCGCGCGGTCCCGCCGGTCAGTCCTCCAGAACCGCCGCGGTCACCCGGTGCAGCGCGAACGTGTGCAACGTCTCGGTCCGCTCGTCCTCGGCGCGCAGGTACCCGGCGCTGAGCGAGACCGGGCGGACCAGCCTCGACAGCGTCGCGCCGTGCGTGTCCACGTAGCCGACCCACACCCGGGCCTTGTCCCGGACGGCCTGCTGAAGCACCGCCATGGCCTGCGAATGCGCCTGCACCGAGGTCAGGCCGGGCACGCTCTGGCCGTTGGCGGCGCGCACGCTGACCGGCGCGCGGCGGGCCGCGCGGGTGGCGATGTCGCCGCGGCGGATCTGCTCCACCACGCCGGCCAGTCGCGGCCCGGCCAGGATCGGCGGCCCGGCCGGCTCGGCGAGACGGACCGAGACGGGGGTACGGCTGGCAGCCCGGCGAACCTTCGGCCGGGTCAGCACGGCGGCCCCGGCGGCGTCCTCCGCGACCGGCGCGAACCCGGCGTCCCGGAGCGCGCCGAGCAGCCGGGGCAGCTGCAACGGGCTGACCAGCACGGTCGGTGCCAGCCGGCGCAGCGCGAGGGTGGCCAGGCGCTTGTCCGCCAGCACCTCCGCGACCAGCGCCTCGTCGTCGCTGCGTACGTACGAACCGGCCGAGCCCGCGCGCAGACCGCCGTGCTTTCGCGCCGCGTCGTCGATCAGATAGGTCAGCGCCTGCGGCACCGGCGTACGCGACCGGCGGCGGAACAGGGTGTGCAGGTCGGTGGCGGCGTACCCGACGTCGAGGGCGCGCCGGACGCTCGCGGCGGTCACCCGGTGCACGCTCGCGCCGCCCGCCGACTCGAGCTCCGCGACGACCTCCAGCTCCGCCGCCAGCTCGGGCTCGGGCGGTCCGGGCACCACCACCGACAGGTCGGCCTGCACGAGCACGTGGTCGACCGGGGCGGGCAGGAGGCCGTCGAGGGCCCGTACGGCGTCCGAGGTGCCGGGCGCCCGCTCGCCCCCGGGGCCGGCGCCCAGCGGATCGTCGTCGTCGTTGTCGTCGCCGGCGTGCAGCAGCCGTCCGTACGACGTCAGCGCGCCCAGCCCGGTCAGGCCCAGCGCGGCGGCCCCGGCCAGCGCGTCCCGATGCGCCGCCTCGCGTCCGCGGGCCCTTCTGGGCGCCTGCCAGGCCAGGAGGGCGAGCACGTCGTCGGGCTTCGGGGCGGTGCCCGCCGGCAGGTCGGCCAGGGCGGTCAGGACCTCCCGCCGCGCCTGCGGTGCCCCGGCGCGCTCGGCGTCCGGGGCGAGCACGGTGATGGGCCGGTCGCGGTCGTCGCGCTGACCGACCAGGCCGGGCTGGCGGGACATCGCCAGCCACGCGTTCGCCAGGGCCTCCCAGCGCCGGGCGGTGCTCAACGCGCGCCACAGGTCGTACGAGCCGGTGGGCAGGAAGATCTCGTCGGCGGCGCCGGTGGCCCGGCTGGTCGTCACCCCGCGGCCGGTGCCCGCCACGTCCGCCTCGCCCATGAGGCCCGCCGCGTGGACGACCTCGAGCAGCAGAGCCGCCGTGGACTCGTCCAGGCCGGCCGCGCGGGCGAGGCGCTTGTGGTCGCGTACGCCCAGGCCCCCGGCCTTCAGCACCCCGGCCGGCTCGGCCGACAGCGCCTCGAGCAGCGCCTCGGCGCTGCGGACCGCCTCCATGACCTGGCCGGCGCCCGCCGAGTCGACCGACTTCGGGTCCCGCACCGTGCCCTCCGGCACCGGCGGGAACGGGCGCAGCCCACCCAGCGGGCCGCTCTCGCGGCGCAGCAGCAGCCCGACCTCGCGGGGCAGCTCCACCAGCTCACCGTCGGCTCGGGGCGCCCGCCCGGCCTCGGACACCGGGACCAGGATGTGGTTGTCGATGAGCCAGCGCACCGGCTCCGCCACGCCGCTGGCCGAGCTCAGCGCCCCGACCGGCGGCCCCGCGGCGAGCCGGTCGAGGACCGCCCGGGCGCCCGCGGGCGCGGCGAGCACCGTACGCCGCAGCTTGGCCCGATCGGCGCAGAGCGCGGCGGCCTGCGGGTCAAGGTAGTCGGCGGGCCGCCCGAGGCCGGCCGGATAGGGCGACGTCACCTCGTCGACCGCGCCGACCACGTGCATCGCGTCCTCGGGACCGTGCAGCAGGAAGCGCGCCCGCAGCCGCCCCACCGCGACCCGCACGTCGTCGTCCTCGGCGGCTCCCGAGGTCAGCGCCAGGATCTGCGCGAGCGACGTCGCCGCCGTCTCCTCGGAGCGGCTGAGCCGGGCCGCGTCCAGGACGGCGAGCGTGAACTCGTCCAGCACGTCCAGGCAGCGGGCCACCGAGCCGCGGGACTGGGCGCGGACCGCCAGGGCGGAGATGTCGGACGGTACGGGCACGACGAGATCCGGGCGCAACTGGATGAGCGCGCCCAGGGCGTCGTCGGACAGGGACCGGAGCTGGTCGGCGAATGCGGTGGCCATCGTCTTCAAAGCTAGCCGCCATGGGACGATTGGCGCAGGGTCCGGAGTGTGGCCGGGCCGACGTCGACCAAGGGGAGTGAGCTGTGGGGGCTGACAACAAGATGCCGGGTACGGCCGTCGAGCAGGGCGTGGCCACGCAGAAGCCGGGCCGGGAGTCCTCGATCAAGGAGGGCCACCTCAGCGTCTCCGAGATCGTGAGCGACCGCCCGGCCGCCCCGTCGCCGTTCGGTGACGACCAGAGCTTCCCGCTGCCGGTGGACCAGCTGACGTACACCCCCACCACCACCCCGTGAGCGGGGCGGTCGGCTTCGATCTGGACATGACCCTGATCGACTCCCGGCCGGGGATCAGGGCGGCGTACCGGGCACTGACCGCGGAGACCGGGGTGCACGTGGACGCCGACCTCGCGGTCAGCCGGCTGGGGCCGCCGCTGCGTACGGAGATCCGGGAGTGGTTCCCCGAGGCGGACGTCGAGGAGGCGGTCGCCACCTACCGCGCCCTGTACCCGATCCACGCCATCGCGCCGACCGTGGCCATGCCGGGGGCGGTCGCGGCGCTGGACGCCGTACGCGAAGCGGGTCTGCGGGTCGTGGTCGTGACCTCGAAGCTGGGCAGCCTGGCCGCCCTGCACCTCGAGCACCTGGGCCTGGCCTACGACGAGCTCGCCGGCGACCTGTTCGCCGAGGGCAAGGCCGCGGCGCTCGCCGAGCACGGCGTGCGCTGGTACGTCGGCGACCACGTGGGTGACATGGTCGCCGCCGCCACGGCCGGTGTCCCGGGCATCGGGGTGGCGACGGGCCCGTGCACGGCGGAGGAGCTGGCCGCCGCGGGCGCGACGCACGTGCTCGACGACCTGACGGTGTTCCCGGCTCTGCTCACCCGGATTACGGTTGGGACCTGACGCGCCGCCTCGATAACCTTGCCGTGAGCAATCAAGCCCATTGAGTGAGTTGAGGTCAGCGGTGCCCACGGGTCGAGTGAAGTGGTACGACGCGGCGAAGGGTTTCGGCTTCGTCACCAGCGACGAGGGCGGGGACGTGTTCCTGCCCAAGGGCGCCCTGCCGTCCGGGGTCGCCGACCTGCGGGCGGGCCAGCGGGTCGAGTTCGGCGTGGTGGACAGCCGGAAGGGCGCGCAGGCGCTCGGCGTGAAGGTGCTGGACGCCCCGCCGTCGGTGGCGGAGCTGCGCCGGCGGCCCGCCGACGAGCTGCACGGCATGGTCGAAGACATGATCAAGGTGCTGGAGGCGAAGGTTCAGCCGGACCTGCGCCGAGGGCGCTATCCCGACAAGCGGACCTCGCAGAAGATCGCGCAGCTGGTGCATGCGGTGGCGCGGGAACTCGAAGTCTGACGCCTTCTGAAAAGGGCCGCGCGAATGCGCGGCCCTTTTTTCATGTGATGAGGCTCGGTATGGCCGGCGTCAGTCCCGCCGCGGCCGCCCGGCTCAGCAGCGCGTCGGCCGCTGCGAGCCCTTCCTTGCCGAGATCGAGCGTGAACTCGTTGACGTACAGCCGGATGTGCCGGTCGACGACCTCCGGCTCCATCTCCTGGGCGTTGGCCAGCACGAAGTCGCGGCTCGCGTCCGGGTCGGCCCAGGCCATGCTCACCGAGGTCCGGATCCACTCGGCGGCCTCGTGCGGGTCCACGACACCCTTGCGCGCCAGGATCGCGCCGAGCGGGATCGGCAGGCCGGTGTCGGACTCCCACCACTCGCCGAGGTCCACGAGGGCGGTCAGCCCGTACCGCGGGTAGGTGAAGCGGGCCTCGTGGATGACCAGGCCGGCGTCGTAGCGGCCCTCGGCCACCCCCGGCATGATCTCGTGGAAGGGGACCACCTCGATCCTCGCCGGGGCGTTGCCCTGCGACCAGAGGCGGAACAGCAGGTATGCCGTCGTGCGGTCGCCGGGCACTGCCACGGTCGCGCCGGTGAGGTCTCCGTCGTGGCCCTCGCGGGTCAGCACGAGCGGGCCGCAGCCCCGGCCCAGCGCGCCGCCGCAGGGCAGCAGCTCGTAGTCGTCCAGCAGCCACGGCAGCGCCGCGTAGCTGACCTTGACGAGGTCGAACTCGCCGCGCTCGGCGGCGGTGTTCGTCACGTCCACGTCCGCGAAGGTCAGGTCGACCGTCGCCGCGCCGGGAATGCGCCCGTGCACGAGGGCGTGGAAGACGAACGTGTCGTTGGGGCAGGGCGAAACCGCCAGAGAAAGCGCCACGTCCCTCACCGTAGCCACCGCGGGGGCCGGATCCGCGGATCGCCGGGTGTCTGCATTGCCACACGTCGCGTGCCCCACACCCGCCGCTCCACCGGACTATCCACAGGGTTGTCCACAAGCCCGCGCGGCGGCGGTGAGGGCGGCGAACGCGTCGCCCAGCCGCCAGGCGGACCGGTCCCGCGGCCCGACCGGATTGGAGACCGTGCGTACCTCGAGGAAGGGCACGCCGGCAGCCCGCGCGGCACAGGCGACGCCGTGCCCCTCCATGGCCTCGGCGACGGCGTCCGGGAACCGCTCACGGAGGGCGTCGGCGGTCGCGGCTGTGCCGGTGACCGTGGCGAGGGTGAGCACGTCACCGACGACCGCTTCCGGCAGCGCCGCGGCCAGCGCCTTCAGCAGGGTGGCGTCCGCGTCGACGATGCTGCTGCCGAAGCCGAGCTCCTCGACCGGCAGGAAGCCGTCCGGGCTCTCGGCGCCCAGATCGGCGGCGATGCTGCGGGCGCCGAGAACGGTCGCGCCGACCTGCGCCCGGCCGGCGAAGCCGCCCGCGATGCCCGCGCTGAGGACGGCGCTGTACGGCTTCCCCGCAGCCTCGGCGAGGGCGAGCAGACGGGCGGTGCCGGCGGCCGCGGCAGCCGGTCCGACACCGACCGCCGCGACGCGGACGTCGCCGGGCGCGCCGGCCCGCCACGCCTCGGCCTCGGGCTCGACCGCGGTGATGACGAGCAGCGTCACGAGTCCGCCTCGTCGCCGCGCGGGCTGCCGTCCGGGGTGGACGAGGTCGGGCGGTAGATGTGGAAGCCGGGCGGGGCGAGGTCGTCGTTCACCGGCGGGGGCATCGGCGGCCCGGGCGTCGGCGGCGTGGGCAGCGGCCGCTCGGCAGCCGAGGGCTCGGCGGCCCGGGCCGGCGGCGGTTCGGGCGCCGCGTCGTTCTTCGCCGACGAGCGCGAGAAGAGGCGCCGCCTGCCGCCACGCTCCCGCGCCGGCGGGGCCGCGATGTCCGGCTTGGCGTGAGGAGCGGCCGGCGGCGGGGTCGTTGCCGAGCGGGGGGTGGGCGTCGCCGAGCGTGGCGGGGGTGGCGCCCCGACGGGTGCGGGCGAGGTCGGGATCGAGGCGGTGACAGGCTCCTCCCCGGCGCCCGGCTCTGCCGCAGCTCCCGGCTCTGCCGCAGCCCCCGGTTCTTCCGCGGCGACGTCGGGGCGGCCGTGCAGGCGCTCCTTGCGCAGCCGGCCCGCAACGATCGTGCCCCGTACGGCCGCCACCACCGCGAAGGCCGCGGCCACGGCGATGCCCACGCGGCCGTCCAGCGGGATGATGCCCACGCCGCCGCCGACCACCCAGGCGATCATCAGCACCGTCTCGGAGTGCGCGAACGCGCTGGCCCGCAGGCGTTCGGGGACCCGCTCCTGGATGCTCGCGTCGACCGCGAGCTTCGAGATGCCGCTGAAGATCGAGGCGACCAGCGACAGCAGCGCCACCATCGGCAGCGTGAAGAAGATCGTCGACAGCACGGCCACGCCGGCGGTGATGGTCAGGCCGCTGGACTGCAGCGCGGCGGGCCGGCGGATCCGCAGCCGGGTGCCGACCGCGGTGGCCAGGAACGTGCCGACCGCGAGTGCGCCACCGACCACGGCCACCGCGCCCTGGCTGCCGACGTCGCGTCCGAAGAGGTCGGTGCCGAGCCCTCCGGCCTTCACCGCGAAGGCGAGGTAGAGCAGGAGGAAGCCGTACAGGCAGCGGAAGCTGGCACTGCCGATCAGCGTGTTGATGACCAGGCTGCCGGACAGCGGGCGGTCCGGGCCACGGCGCAGGCGCAGCATCGCGCGGAACGGCCGGGGCACCGCCTCCGGCGGGTCGGAGTCGGCCCGGGGTGGCAGGCGCAGCGAGATGACCATCCCGACCACGAAGATGACCGAGGAGACGCGCAGCGGCCACTGCGGACCGAACTTGAAGGCGAGCAGGCCGATGGGGGCCACCACCGCGCCGGCGAAGGTGCCGTACACGCTGGCCCGGGCGCCGACCTGGGAGAGGCCCACTCCCTCGGGGAGCAGCCGGGGCACGGCGGCGGAGCGGGCCACACCGTACGCCCGGGAGAGCGCGAGCACGCCGAACGCGGCCGGATAGAGGCCCCAGCCCAGCAGGTTGTCCGAGATGACGTACGCCAGGAACGCCCGGCCCAGCATCGTCACGGCGAGCGCGTACCGCCGGCCGTGCCGGAAGTGGTCGAGCAACGGGCCGACCACCGGGGCCAGCAGCGCGAACGGCACCATCGTGATGAGCAGGTAGAGCGCGACCTTGCTGCGGGCCTCGCCCAGCGGCACGTTGAAGAAGATGGTGCCGGCCAGGCCGATGGCGATCAGCGTGTCGCCCGCGCAGGACAGGGCGTGCAGGTCGAAGAGGCGGATCATGCCCACCTCGTTGGCCGCGCCGCGGGCCCGGGCGTCACCCACCCGCCGGGTCGCCCAGGCGCTGCCGCGCATGCCACCGCGCACCAGCATCCGCAGGGCCTTGATACCGGTGCCGGCGGTGCGTCCGAGGGTGGGAAGCAGCGGCATCGCCCCATCCTGTCGCATCGGGGCGAGCCCTCCAACGTCCGGATGTGGGGGAGTCGTTGCCACCGGACTCCATGCGTGGGGAAGAATGGGTCCGTGACCACCAGGACCGCGGGCCGTGCCGCCCGACTCGACCAGGTCTGCGCCGATGCGGTCGGGGTGGCGCGGGGCGCCATCACCGAGGTTGATCCGGCGGACATCGGCGAGCACCTCGAGGCCGTGGCCGAGGGCGACCGGGTCGTGACGCATTTCTTCGACAGCAAGCTGGCCGGCTACAAGGGCTGGCGGTGGGCCGTCACCGTGACCCGGGTGCCGCGCTCCCGGCACGTCACCGTCTGCGAGACCGTGCTGCTGCCCGGCCCGGACGCGCTGATGGCCCCCGGCTGGCTGCCGTGGAACGAGCGGGTCCAGCCGGGCGACCTGGGCGTCGGCGACCTCATGCCCACCGCGCCGGACGACGAGCGGCTCGCACCGGGCTACGTGCTCAGCGACGACGCCGCGGTCGAGGAGGTCTCCTGGGAGCTGGGCCTCGGCCGGCCCCGGGTGATGTCCCGCGAGGGCCGCCTCGACACCGCCCAGCGCTGGTACGACGGCGACTCCGGCCCCGAGGCACCGATCTCGACGGCTGCCCCGCGCAACGCCCGGTGCGGCACCTGCGGCTTCTACCTTCCGCTCGCCGGCTCGCTGCGCGGGATGTTCGGCGTCTGCGGCAACCTCTACGCCCCGGACGACGCCCGCGCGGTCAGCGCCGACCACGGCTGCGGCGCGCACTCGGAGGCACTGCTCGGCTCGGCGGAGCAGCCGGTCGAGGAACTGCCCACGGTGTACGACGACAGCGAGGTCGAGGCGGTCGCGGTGAGCCGGGCCCCGGGTTCGGTCGAGGGCAGCGAGCCCGCCGAGGACTACGGCCACAGCTGACGGCCGGACCGGCGCGGGCCTCAGCCGGCGTCGGTGACCTTGTAGTCCGGGTGGGTGAGCGCACGGCGCCGGCGCCGGTGGGCGTCGTGCCGCAGCATCGTGATCAGGCCCGGGATGCCGACCAGCAGTCCGGCGACGGCGGTCCGCAGCCAGCCCGAAGGGCCGTGGACCAGCAGCAGCACCACGGCGGCGACGGCGAACGCGGCCATGCCGCCCACGGCGAACGGCACCATCGGCGGGTCGAGCGGCTCGGGGCGTGGCTTCGTCCCGGTCACCGCGTCGAGGCCGGGCACGTGCGGCTCCGGCGCGGGGCGGGGGCCCGGCGCGGCGGCGGGCGATGCGGGGGACAGGTCGGCCACGTCCCTGAGGGTACGTCGGCGGTGATCGCCCGTGGGGTTCCGTGACGGTTGTAACAGTACTGATCTTTTACCGAGGTCAGCGGTCTGATTCGATGCGCGTAACAGTTGCCGCTTGCTCCACGTGGAAGGGCACCGATGTCCACTACCTCCGCCGACGAGGGACTCGCCTCGTCCGGGCGTACCCCCCGAAACGGTTTTGACCGGTTCTTCGAGATCTCGGCCCGCGGCTCGACCGTCGGGCGCGAGGTGCGCGGCGGCCTCGCCACGTTCTTCACGATGGCCTACATCGTCGTGCTCAACCCGCTGATCCTCGCCGCCGGCGTGGACAAGGTCGGCGGGAAGCTGCCCGTCGCCGCGCTGGCCGCCGGCACCGCCCTGGTCGCCGGCGTGATGACGATTCTCATGGGCGTCGTGGCGCGGTTCCCGCTGGCGCTCGCCGCCGGGCTGGGCGTGAACGCGCTGGTCGCGTACGAGATCGCGCCCGAGATGACCTGGGCCGACGCGATGGGCCTGGTCTTCCTGGAGGGCGTGATCATCGCCGTCCTGGTGCTGACCGGGCTGCGTACGGCCGTCTTCCGGGCCGTGCCCACGCAGTTGAAGACCGCCATCGGCGTCGGCATCGGCCTGTTCCTGATGATCATCGGCCTGGTCGACGCCGGGTTCGTCCGCCGCATCCCGGACGCGTCGGGCACCACCGTGCCGGTCGAGCTGGGCATCGGCGGCAAGCTGACGAGCTGGCCGCTGCTGGTCTTCTGCATCGGCCTGCTGTTCACGCTGGTGCTCTTCGTCCGCAAGGTGAAGGGCGCCATCCTGCTCGGCATCCTCGGCACGACCGTGCTGGCGATCGTCGTCGAGGCGATCGGCAACATCGGGCCGTCGTTCGTGGACGGCAAGCCGAACCCGTCCGGCTGGTCGCTGAACGTGCCGACGCTGCCGGACAAGATCGTCGACACCCCGGACCTGTCGCTGCTCGGCCACTTCAACGTGCTGGACTCGTGGGGCCGGGCCGGCTGGCTCGTCGTCATCATGTTCATCTTCACGCTGCTGATCACCGACTTCTTCGACACCATGGGCACGATGGTGGCGGTCGGCCAGGAGGGTGGGCTGCTGGACGCGGAGGGCATGCCGCCGCGGACCCGGGAGATCCTGCTCGTCGACTCCGTGGCGGCGGCGGCCGGCGGCGCGGCCAGCGTCTCCAGCAACACGTCGTTCATCGAGAGCGCCTCGGGTGTGGCCGAGGGGGCGCGTACGGGCGCCGCGAACCTCGTCACCGGCGTGCTGTTCCTGCTCGCCACGTTCCTCGCGCCGCTGGTCACCGTGGTGCCGTTCGAGGCTGCGTCGACGGCGCTGGTGGTGGTCGGCTTCCTGATGATGATGGCGGTCAGGCAGATCGACTGGACCGACTACGAGATCGCGATCCCGGCGTTCCTCACGATCACGCTGATGCCGTTCACGTACTCGATCTCCAACGGCATCGGCGCGGGCGTGGTCTCGTACGTGCTGCTCAAGGTCGCCGTCGGCAAGGGCCGTCAGGTGCACCCGCTGCTGTACGGCGTGGCCGTGCTGTTCGTCCTGTACTTCCTGCGCGGTCCGCTGGAGTCCGTGCTGCTCTGACGAGGGCGGTGGTCACCGGGTGCGTTACCGTGCCCGGTGACTACGGTCATACGCGATACGAATGTCGTTAGCCAAGCTCATTAGCTAGGCTAAGAAACTGTGATGGAGCGGCCGGTGGCGGAGCGGGTAGGAGCCGAGCAACTGGCCGTTGCGCTGCGCGATGCGATCACCAGGCTGAACCGCCGGGTGCGCCAGGAACGCCCGGTCGGCGATCTCACGTTCAGCCAGCTGTCGGCCCTGACGAGCCTGCAGCTGGCCGGGGCGCTGACCCCGCGGGAGCTCGCCGACGTGGAGCGGGTCCAGCCGCCGACGATGACCAAGATCGTCGGCAAGCTGGAGGATCGCGGCCTGGTCGCGCGCACGCCCCATCCGACCGACCGCCGCCAGGTGATCCTGGCAGCGACCGAGCGGGGCCGGGCCGTGTTCGCGCAGTTCGAGAAGGCTCGCAACGAGTGGCTCGCCCGGCAACTGGACGAGCTGACTCCGGAGGACCGCGACACCCTCGAACGGGCGGCGCAGATCCTGCAGCAGGTCGCCCGGGCTTGACCGGCCCTCGCCTCCTCCGGTCGTTCCGTCACACGGCGATGACGCGTACGACCGACGAGGAGGCGCACCCGAGTGCGGGCAGTGCTGAACACGACTTTCCGGTCCCTGCAGGTCCGTAACTACCGACTGTTCGCCACCGGCCAGCTCGTGAAGCTGGTCGGCGTGTGGATGATGTTCACCGCGCAGGACTGGCTGGTGCTCGACCTCTCCGGCAACTCGCCGGGTGCCCTGGGTGTGGTCACCGCGCTGCAGTTCGTACCCGTGCTGTTGCTCACCCTGTGGGGCGGCAAGCTCGCCGACCGGTACGACAAGCGCAAGCTGCTCATCGTCGCGAACGCGGTCTTCGCCGTCACGGCGATCGTCTTCGCCCTCCTGGTCGCCTCCGGCGTCGTGGTGCTGTGGCACGTGTTCCTGTTCGCGCTGCTGCTCGGCATCGCCAACTCGATCGAGACGCCGGTGCGGCAGGCGTTCGTCTCCGAGCTGGTCGAGTTGCCGCTGCTGCCCAACGCGCTGGCGCTGTCCGCGGCGACGTTCAACACCGCCCGGATCGGCGGGCCGGCGCTGGCCGGCGTCGCCCTGGCGGTCTTCCAGACCGGTCCGGTGTTCCTCATCGCCACGGCCCTGTCGATCGCGCCGGTGTTCAGCTACTGGCGGATGAGCGCGAGCGACCTGTATCGCTCCGGCAAGCGCGCCGAGCCGGGCGACACCCGCATCGTGGACGGCCTGAAGTACGTGTGGAAGCGGCAGGACCTGCTGCTGCCGATCGGCCTGATGGCCGCGATCGGCATGATCGGCTTCAACTTCCCGGTCACGCTGGCGGCCCTCGCGAAGATCAACTTTCACGCCGGGCCGTCGTCCTTCGGCCTGCTCACCACGGCCCTGGCGGTGGGCGCGCTCGGCGGGGCGCTGGCCGGCAGCGGCCGCCGCAGCCGGCCCGGGGCGTATGTGGTGCTGGGCGCGGCGCTGGCCTTCGGGGTTTTCGAGATCGCCGTGGGCTTCGCGTCGAGCTTCATCGTCGCGATGCTCCTGCTCGTGCCGACCGGCTTCTTCTCGATCTACCTCGCGCAGGCCGCCAACCACCGCGTGCAGATGGGCGTGGACGCCCGCTACCGCGGCCGCGTGATGGCGCTCTACGTGCTCGTGTTCCTCGGCACCACGCCGATCGGCGCCTCTCTGGTCGGCTGGTGGGGCGAGCGCTTCGGGGTGCCGTCGAGCATCTGGGCGGCGGGGATGTTCTGCCTCGTCGCGGGGATCGTGGCGCTGACCTGGCAGCTCCGGACCAGCGGCGACCGGCTGCGGGTGCGGGTGGGACCGCGGCCGCGGCTCAGCCTGGTGCCCAGCGAGCCGCTCGACCGCGAACCGCCCGCCAAGATCGCTGCCTGATCACTCGCAGGTCGCCGTGTACGTGGCTGCCTCGGACGATGCGGCCTCGGCGTCGCCGGCGCGTACGGCCTCCAGCAGGCGGCTGTGGTCCATGTACTCCTCCGGGCGCAGCGAGGCGCCGAAGTGCCCGCGCAGCGACTCGCGGATGACCTGCCCCAGGTCGGCGTAGAGCTCGATCAGCACCTCGTTGTGCGAGGCCGCCACGACAGCCAGGTGGAACGCCGAGTCCGCGTCCACGAAAGCGTCGCGCTCGCCGCCCGACCACGCCTGTTCGCGCTGGTCGTACAGGGTCGAGAGGAGTTTGAGGTCCGCGTCGGTACGGCGGCGCGCCGCCATTCCGGCCGCGGCGGTCTCGAGCGTGCCGCGCAGCTCCCGGACGTGCGCCGGGTCGGCGGCCGCGAAGCGTCGCTGCATGACTCCGGCCAGCTCGCTGGTGGCGGCCACGTACGTCCCCGAGCCCTGGCGGATGTCGAGCAGCCCGTTGTGGGCGAGGGCCCGGACCGCCTCGCGGACCGTGTTGCGGGCCACGCCGAGCTGCGCGACCAGCTCCGGCTCGGTCGGGATGCGCGAGCCGACCGGCCATGCGCCCGAGGTGATCTGCTGCCGGAGCCGGGCGATGACCTGCCCGGACAAGGTCTCCCGCGGCACCGGGGTCAAATTCATCCCATGATTCTATGATGGGGTCATGGCGATGACCAGCACCGACCGCGCGGACACCCGGCGTCGTGCCACCCCTGTCCTGGCAGTGACCGCGCTCGTGCTGGCCGCGATCAACCTGCGACCGGCCGTGACCAGCCTCGGGCCGGTGCTCGAAGAGGTTCGGGCGAGCCTCGGGATGAGCGCCGCGGTGGCGGGGTTGCTGACGTCCGTACCGGCCGTGTGCTTCGCGTTGATCGGGTCGACCGCGCCGATGCTCGCCCGCCGATGGGGCACGGGCGGTGCCGTCGCGGTGGGTGCCGTGGCGCTCGTGCTCGGCCTCGCCGTACGCCCCTTCGCCGGCGGGACCGCGCTCTTCATCGCGCTGACCGCGCTCGCGCTGGCCGGCATCGCGCTCGCCAACGTGCTGCTGCCGGTGGTCGTCAAGCAGCGCTTCCCTTTGAAGGTGGGGGCCATGACCGGCCTCTACAGCGTGGCGCTCAACCTCGGGGCGTCGACCGCGGCGGCCGTCACCGTGCCCCTGACCGGCGTGCTCGGCGGCGACTGGCGGCTCGGCCTCGGCGTGTGGGCCCTCGTCGCGGCGGTGGCCGTACCGCCGTGGATCATGCTCGCGCGGGACCGCGTACGGGAAGATCCGCAGGCGGCCGCGGACGTCGCGCCGGACATGCGGCTGCGGCACCAGCCCGTCGCGTGGGCTCTCGCCGTCTACTTCGGGCTGCAGTCCACCGCGGCGTACGTGATCATGGGTTGGCTCCCGCAGGTCTTCCGCGACGCCGGCCTGTCCGCGAGCACCGCCGGTCTGCTCTTCGCCGTCACCTCCGTGCTCGGCGTGCCGCTGTCGTTCGCCCTCTCGGCCGTCGCCGGCCGCCTCCCCCGGCAGAGCGGCATCGCCGTCGGCACCGGACTCTTCGGCATAGCCGGGTACGCCGGACTCTGGGCCGCCCCCGCCGCGGCGCCCTGGGTGTGGGCCGTGCTCCTCGGCGTCTCCAACTGCGCGTTCCCGCTGGCCCTCACGATGATCGCCCTGCGCGGGCGGAACACGGCGGTGGTCGTACGGCTCTCCGCGTTCGCGCAGAGCACCGGCTACCTGCTGTCCATCCCGGGCCCGATCATCGTCGGGGCGCTCTACCAGCACAGCGGCAGCTGGAGGGTACCGCTGGTGCTGATGGCCGTACTGATGGTTCCGCAGATGATCGCCGGCTTCCTCGCCGGCCGCGACCGTCAGATCGGCTGACGCGCCCGCCCGGAGATCCCCTCGCCCGGGCGCGACCGGCGCTGCGTGGCGGTCCTTTTTGCCGGGTGCGACCGGCCCGGGTGGCGGTCATTTTTGCGGGATACGGAAACTGGCAGGCCGGGTCATCCGAACGGCTGTCTCGGTTTCCCGTCCCGACGGCTTAGCGTCATCCCGTGGCAATCACGCACGTCGTTGTGCTCGTCACGGTTCTGCTGTGCCTGCCCTGTGCCGTGGCGGTCGTCGTCTGCGCGGACACCCTGCCCCGGCGCCGGGTGTGGACCCGTGGCGGGCGGCGAGACATCCGGGCCTTGCGCTGCCTGGACCGCCGGCTGAGCGGTCCCGGCCCGGCCCTGCGCCCGAGCGGCGGTCCACCCTGCCTGGACGAAGTGGCCGCCGACCTGCGCCGACTGCGCCGGCAGCGGTGCGGGGGGCCGACGACCGGCTCGGCCGTGTGGCTGGCCGCTGTCGTGCGGGCGTACGACGACCGGCTGCTCATCGCGAGCGAGGCGTACGGTGTGCGCCACCACCTGACGGAGCTCGAGGGCATGGACCGTGAGCTGGAACGGATGCGGGTCGAGGAGCGGTTGCGGGCGGCCGGGCTTCAGCTGCGCTAAGGGTCGCGGCGGCCGGGCTTCAGCTTCGGTAGCGTCCCGCGGCCGGGCTTCGCCTTCGCTAGGGTCGCGGCGTGCGGCTATTTGTGGCGGTCTACCCGCCGGACGGCGTGCGCCGTGACCTGCGCCGGCGACTCGACGCCGCGGTGTCCGGCCGGAGGGTGCGGCTCACGAACATCGAGAAGTGGCACGTCACGCTCGCGTTCCTCGGCGAGGTGTCACCGGACCGCCTGCCCGCGGCCGAACGCGCCCTGGCGACCGTCCCGGTCCCGCGGGGCCGTGAGCTGCGCATCCGCGGCGGTGGTGGTTTCGGCCGGCGGGTGACGTGGGCCGGGGTGGACGGTGAGCTCGGCGATGTCGCGGCCGCGGTCCGCGCGGCATTGACCGAGGCCGGGCTGCCGTTCGACGACCGGCCCTTCACCCCGCACCTGACCGTGCTGTACGCCCATGACGACGCGGTCCGCGCGGCCCTGGACGACTACGAGGGACCGGCCTGGCAGCTGGACCGGATCGAACTGGTCCGCAGCGATCCGGGCGGCACCTACACCACCCTTTGGGCCGGTTAGGAGCTCTCGCGGGCCGCCGGGCCGCCGCCGAACAGCACGTCGTCCCAGCTGGGCAGGCGCTTGCGCGGCTTCGCCGCCTCATCGGGCTCGGCCTCGCCGGGCTGGGTGCCGACCGTGCGCCGCGGGCGGAGGACCGCCAGGCTGGGCACGGCCGGTACCTCCTTGGGCAGGTCGGCGTCGTCGTCGAAGGCCGATCCGGCGCCGCCGCCGAGCAGCGCCGCGGCGCCGCCCGCGACCGGGCGGCGGGTGTCCTGGGCGGCCGGTTCGAGGCCGCGGCCCGGGCGCTCGTTGCCGAGCGGACGGTCCAGCGAGGCGAGCAGGGCGTCGCGTCCGGCCCGGATCGGGTCGCGCGTGGGGCGGGGCTGCTCCGCCGCGGGCAGCCCGCGACCGCCGCGGCTCGGCTCGGCGACGCGGGACGGGCCGGGCAGGCCGTGGCCGCCGCGCTCGTGCGCGCCGCGCTCCGGGGCCGGCTCCTGGCCGAGGATCGGGGTGGGGCGTTCGGCGCACAGGTACTGCGCCATGTCGTCGTGCGGCGACACGACCTGGCGGCCCTTGTCCAGGTCCCAGACGGCCTGCGCGGTCGCCTTGCCGGACGGCCAGGTCGCCACGATGCGCCAGGTGCCGTCGTCGCGGCGGAACGCGTCCCAGGAGATCTTCTCGGTGTCGATGCCGTGCTGCGCGAGCCGGCTGTCGACCACCTCGGCCAGCGGGGCGCCCGAGTCGGACGTCTTCAGCCGGGTGCGTCGGGCGTGCTGGGCGAGCATGGCCCGCTCCTGCAGCACGGGCCCCGCATACCGCAGGACCCGGTCGACCGGCACGCCGGCGACGCGCGCCACGTCCTCGGCGGACTCGCCGGAGCGGATCCGCGCCTGGATGTCGCGCGGGGACAGCGATGCCATGGTGTCGGGGCCGGACACCGCGACCGCGGTGCCGGGCGAGCCCGATGCCGGGGAACCGCCCTCGTGATGCAGGACGCTGCTCACCCGATCGTCGATGGGGAGTGCCAGGAGCCGGCCGACCTCGTCGGCGAGCACCAGGGCCTGACCGTCCTCGGAGATGGCGACGAAGCGTACCGGCCGCATGCGTTGCCTCCGTCCCGTCGCTGGCCTTGATCCCGAGAGTCAGCCACCCGGGCGCGTTTCGACAACACGGTACGCGCCTCGGTCACCCAATGGTGGTAAGCCACGCCGTCGAACTCATTGACCAGGGGAGATGATCTTCAAAGACCGGTACTTCACACGTACGGCGCCAGGCGCTCGACACAAGCATCACCGTGCCGGCCCCGCACACGGCGATATCGCGTTGCACGCCCCACCACCCCCCTCTGGAAAGGCGGGATGAGCGTCGATCTGCGTCCGATCACCAGGGCCAACTTCCGGGACGTCATCAGGCTGGAGGTGCTCCCCGAACAGTCGACCTTCGTCGCGTCCAACGCGGTGAGCATCGCCGAGACGTACCTCCGGCCGGAGGCGGAGCCGCGCGCGGTCTACGCGGACGACGAGCTCGTCGGCTTCGTGCTGCTGGACCCCGGCGGCCGGCCCGGCGAGCCCGAGCTGGTCCGGCTGATGATCGACCACCGGTTCCAGGGCCGCGGGCTGGGCCGCCGGGCGCTGGAGGCCGCCGTCGACCACGCCGGGCGCGAATACGCCGCGCAGTCCGTACGCCTCACCTTCGTGCCGTCGAACGAGCGGGCCCGGGCGCTCTACCTCTCCGCGGGCTTCGAGGAGACCGGGGAGGTCGAGTACGGCGAGACCGTCATGGTCCGCAAGCTCCGGAGTTAGCTGTAGGGTCCAAGACCGTTGTTGACCCGGGTGATCGGTGGTTGGCCTCCGAGCGCGGTGTGGCCGCGGTGATGGTTGTAAGTGTGTAACCAGCCTGGGAGGGCCTGGGCGCGGTCTTGGCCGCTGGTGAACGGCCGGGAGTAGATCCATTCGTCGCACATGGTGCGGTTGAAGCGTTCTGCTTTGCCGTTGGTCTGGGGTCGGTAGCGGCGGGTGAAGCGGGCTTGTGCGCCGAGGTCGGCCAGGGCTTGGTGCCAGGCTCGGCCGCGTCGGTAGGCCAGGGCGTTGTCGGTCATCACCCGTTCGATCTGCGTTATCCCCAGCTGAGCGAAGTGTTGCGCGGCGCGGCGCAGGAAGCCGGCGCAGGTGTCGGTTTTCTCGTCGGGGTGGATTTCGGCGTAGGCCAGGCGGGTGTGGTCGTCGATCGCGGCGTGCACGTATTCGTAGCCGACCCGAGTGGCGTATCGGGTGCGGCGGCGTTCGAGGCTGTCGCGGCCGTGAACCCGCCAGCCACCGCCGTCGCGTAACCGGCCGATCTTTTTCACGTCGACGTGGATCAGTTCCCCGGGCCGGTCACGTTCGTAGCGACGGATCGGCTCGCCGGTGGGCCGATCCAGCCAGACCAGGCGGTGCAGGCCGTGGCGTACCAGCACGGCGTGGATCGTGGAAGCGGGCATGTTCAGCAGCGGCGCCAGCCGGCGGGGGCCACGCTTGAGCTGGGTGCGTAACGCACACACGCGCGCCTCGATCTCGGGCGTGGTCTTGCCGGGCAGCCGGTGCGCAGTGCTCGGCCTATCGTGCAAACCGGCGTCGCCTTCAGCGCGCCACCGGGCCAGCCATTTGTAACCGGTCGCGCGTGAGCAGCCCAGTTCCTTGACCACATGCGCGACCGGACGTCGATCGGTGACGACACGCTGGATGAGCAGGCGTCTGCCATGCACGGTCAGCCGGGCGTTACGGTGGGCCATACAGACCTCCGGTCGTGGTGAAAGCGTCGCAACTTCCACCTCGCCGGAGGTCTTCCTATTGATCAAGCCGCCACGCCGTCAACAACGGTCGTGATCACTACAGTTAGCCGTTGACGGCGCGGCGCGCGGCGTACTCGGTCGTGCGGTGCGACGGGTACGGGATGAGGTTGTCCGGTTCCTCGTCGAGCGCCGTGTTCCAGTTGCGGCGGGTGTCGAGCGGGTCCTCGTCGTACGCGGGCCGGACCCGGAACTGGCGGCCGTAGTCGAGCATCCCGTCGATCAGCCGGTCGACGTCCCGGGCCGGTCGCACCACGAGGCGCATGAACTGGCTGGTCATGCCCAGCTTGTTGCCGCACTCGCGGGTGTAGACGCCGTGGTTGGCGACCAGGTAGTCGCGCAGCGCCACACCGGACCACTCGGTGGGCAGTTTGACCAGGATGAAGTTGCCCTGCGACGGGAACACCGTGAGCCCGGGGATGCGGGCCAGTTCGCCGGCCATCGTGCGGCGGTCGCGGCTGAGCAGGCGCAGGCTGTCCTCGTACTCCTCCTCGTGGTCCTGGATCATGTAGACGACCTTCTCGGCGAGCGAGTTGAGGTTCCACTTGGGCAGCGCCTTGCCGACCCTCCCCGCGATGGCCGGGTTCGCCATCAGGTAGCCGAAGCGGATCCCGTGCAGGCCGAAGTTCTTGCCGAGGCTCTTGAGGACCACGGCGTTGGGGCGGATCACGGCGTCCGGACCGACCGACGGGTACTGCTCGGCGTCGGAGAAGTCGATGAAGGACTCGTCGACGACGACCAGGTCGAGGTCGCCGAGTGCGTCCATGAAGCGGATGACGTCGCGGCGCGCCAGGTAGCCGCCGTCCGGGTTGTTGACGTTGCAGACCACGGCGACGCGGGAGCCGCGGTCGCGGATGAAGCGTACGTATTCGTCCAGGTTGAGCCGGAAGCCGTCGCGTTCCTGCAGCGGGAACATGTCGACCCGCTTGCCGGTCTCCAGCGGCTGGTCGGTCCAGCGGCCGAAGGTGGGGATCGGGATCGCCACGCTCTGGCTGATCAGCAGGTGGTCGATCCAGGTGATCAGCTCGGTCGAGCCGTTCGCCATCGCCACCGTCTGCGGGTGCAGCCCGAGCACCGCCGCCAGCTTGTTGGTGATGCTGTTCGAGTCGCTCGGGTAGTACTTCAGGATGTTCTTCAGGTCGCGGGAGAGCTCGTCGAACATCTCCGGCGTCGGGAAGTACGGGTTGCACGGAATGCAGAAGTCGACGATCTCCGCACCCTCGCCCATGCTTCGGGAGAGATCGAAATAAGAGGCGCTGTGTGCCCCTTTGTGCAGGATCGAGGTGTCGATTCCGGTCCGCGCCATGACGACTCCCTCTCCCGCGGCGACATTGCCGCCCGTCAGTACGGGCGGCGCCGCTCAAGGGTTCAGAGTCGCTCGACGACGTAGTCGATGCAGCGGGTCAGCGCTTCCACGTCGGCCGGGTCGACCGTGGGGTAGAGCGCCACCCGGAGCTGGTTGCGCCCGAGCTTGCGGTACGGCTCCGTGTCCACGACGCCGTTCGCGCGCAGCACCTTGGCGATCGCGGCCGCGTCCACGCCGTCGGCGAAGTCGATCGTGGCGACGGCGTTCGAGCGCAGCGCCGGGTCGGTGACGAACGGCGTGGCGACCGCCGAGCGGTCCGCCCAGCCGTAGATCGCCGCCGCGCTCTCCGCGCTGCGCTTGGCGGCCCAGCCGAGCCCGCCCTGCGCGTTCATCCAGTCCACCTGCTCGGCGGCGAGGAACACGGTGGCCAGCGCCGGGGTGTTGTACGTCTGCTCGAGCCGCGACTGCTCGACGGCGGTGACCAGGTCGAGGAACTGCGGGATGTAGCGGCCCGACGCCTTGATCTCGTGTGCGCGCGCGATCGCGGCCGGGGACATCAGCGCGATCCACAGGCCACCGTCCGAGCCGAACGCCTTCTGCGGCGCCAGGTAGTACACGTCGGTCTCGGTGAGGTCGACCTCCAGGCTGCCGCCGCCCGACGTGGCGTCGGTGAGCAGCAACGCGCCCGGGTCGGCGCCCGCGACCCGCTTGACCGGCACCGCCACGCCGGTCGACGTCTCGTTGTGCACGCTCGCGTACGCGTCCACGCCCGCCTCGGCGGTCAGGTACGCCGCGGCGCCGCCCGGCGCCTTGTGCACGGTGGGCTCGGCGAGGAACGGCGCGTCCCTGACCGCCTTGGCGAACTTCGCGCCGAACTCGCCGAACTCGGCGAACTGGGCCTTGTCACGGATCAGCCCGAACGCGGCGGTCTCCCAGAATGCGCTGGTGCCGCCGTTGCTGATGATCACCTCGTAGCCGTCCGGGATCGAGAAGAACTCCCCGATGCCGCGGCGCAGGCGGGCCACCTGCTCCTTGACCGTCTTCTGCCGGTGCGACGTACCCATGAAGGTCTTCGCGACCCGGGACAGCGCCTCGACGCCCTCCGGGCGGACCTTGCTCGGACCGGAACCGAACCGGCCGTCGACGGGCTTGAGGTCGTCCGGGATGCGGATCTGGTCGGTCACGGGGGGTCCTTCCAGGCGGGAGCCGTTCTCCGGCGGGGCCGGGGGCGACTACAGATTATGCGGGACCGCGTCCCAGCCCTCGACGTCCTGCGGCTTGCGGGCGGCGGGGCCGACGTAGAGGGCGCTGGGGCGCACGATGCGGCCGAGCTTCTTCTGCTCCAGGATGTGCGCGCTCCAGCCGGCCACCCGGGCGCAGGTGAACATCGAGGTGAACATGTGCGCCGGCACCTCGGCGAAGTCCAGTACGACCGCGGACCAGAACTCCACGTTGGTCGCCAGCACCCGGTCGGGCTTGCGGGCCTGAAGCTCGGCGAGCGCCGCCCGCTCGAGCGCCTCGGCCACCTCGAAGCGGGGCGCGCCCAGCTCCTTGGCGGTGCGGCGCAGGACGCGGGCACGCGGGTCCTCGGCACGGTAGACGCGGTGCCCGAAGCCCATCAGCCGCTCGCCGCGGTCGAGCACGCCCTTCACGTAGCCCTCCGCGTCGCCGCTGCGCTCGACGGCCTCGATCATGTGCAGCACCCGCGAGGGCGCGCCGCCGTGCAGCGGCCCGGAGAGCGCGCCGATGCCGGAGGAGATGCAGGCCGCGGCGTCGGCGCCGGTGGAGGCGACGATCCGGGTCGTGAAGGTGGAGGCGTTGAGGCCGTGCTCGGCGGCGGAGATGAAATACGCGTCGACCGCCTTGACGTGCCGCGGGTCGGGCTCGCCGCGCCAGCGCTTCATGAACCGCTCGACGATGGTCTGTGCCTTGTCGATGTCCTTCTGCGGCACGGCGGGCAGGCCGAGGCCCCGGGCCGCCTGCGCCACGAACGACAGCGCGGTCACCGAGACCCGGGCCAGATCCGTGCGGACTTGTTCGTCACTGATGTCCAACAGCTGGGACAGACCCCAGTACGGCGCGAGCATGGCGACCGCGGACTGCACGTCGACCCGGATGTCGCCGGAGTGCACGGGCACGGGGAACGGCTCGGCCGGCGGCAGCCCGGGGCCGAACCGGCCGTCCACCAGCAGCGCCCAGACGTTGCCGAAGGAGACGTGACCGATGAGGTCCTCGATGTCGACGCCCCGGTACCGCAGGGCGCCACCGGCCTTGTCGGGCTCGGCGATCTCGGTCTCGAAGGCGATGACGCCCTCCAGGCCCGGCTTGAAATCCGACACGACGCCTCCTGGGGATCCCGGCTGGACGAAAGCCGTGGGTGTCTCATCTTGCCGTCCGGTGACCGGCAGGTCGACCCACGCCGAATGTGCTGTCTGTGACACCTATCCTCGCCGAGCGGACGCACCGGCGTGGGCGACTTAGGTTCGTTGGGTGATCCCCGACCGACCGTCGCCGGCTGAGATGCGCCGCGACTACACCGAACGCGGTGCGCTGCTCGAGTCCGACGTCGCCCCCGCCTGGCCCGGCCAGTTCGCCCGCTGGTTCGCCGACGCCCTCGAGTTCGCGCTCCCCGAGCCCAACGCCATGATCGTCGCGACCGCGGACGGCGCCGGCCGGCCCAGCGCCCGTACGGTGCTGCTCAAGGGGTACGACGAGCGTGGCTTCGTGTTCTTCACCAACTACACCTCGCGCAAGGGCTCGGAGGTCTCGGTGAACCCGTACGCGAGCCTGGTCTTCCCGTGGTTCCCCATGCAGCGGCAGGTGATCGTCTGCGGCGCCGTCGAGAAGGTGGACCGCGCCGAGACGGAGGAGTACTTCGCCACCCGGCCGCGCGGGTCGCAGCTGGGCGCGTGGGCGAGCCCGCAGAGCCAGGTCCTGCCCGGCCGGGAGGCGGTCGAGGCGGGGCTGGCGGCGGCGGTCGAGCGGTTCGGTGCCGACGGTGAGGTTCCCGCGCCGCCGCACTGGGGCGGGCTGCGCGTCCTGCCGGAGACCGTGGAGTTCTGGCAGGGCCGCAGCAACCGCCTGCACGACCGGCTCCGGTACCGCTCGGCGGACGGCGGCTGGGTCGTCGAGCGGCTGGCCCCGTGAGCCAGGAGCCGGTCGAGGCCGCGGAGCGGGTCACCGAGGAGACCGTCGGGAAGGAGCGCAAGAGCTGGGTCATCGACGTGCGGCCGCTGCGCGGGGTCGCGTACCGGCGGATGTGGGTCGGCAACGGTGTCTCGTACTTCGGGTTCCAGTTCACCGCGGTCGCCGTACCGGTCGAGATGTTCTCGATCACGCACTCGTCGGCGTGGGTGGGGCTGCTGGGCATCGCCGGCCTCGTACCCCTGATGGTCTTCGGGTTGTGGGGCGGCGCCGCGGCCGACGTGGTGGACCGCCGCAAGCTGCTGCTCGCCAGCTCCACGCTGGCGTGGCTCTCCACGGTCGGCCTGCTGGTGCAGGCCCTGCTCGGAGTGCGCAGCGGTGTGTTGCTGCTCGCGCTGACCGCGGTGCAGTCGGCCGGGTTCGCGGTCAGCTCACCGACCCGGCAGGCGATCATTCCCCGGATCGTCCCGGCGCAGCTCGTCCCGGCGGCCAACACGCTCTCCTACACGACGACGACCGCGGGCGGCGTGCTCGGCCCGCTCGCCGCGGGCCTCATCTTCGGCGGCTGGTCGACCGGTGCCGGCATCACGATCGCGTACGCGGTGGACGCCGTACTGTTCACCATCTCGTTCTGGGCGACCTACCGGTTGCCGCCCATCCCGCCGGTGCACGACGACGGCGACGGCGAGCGGCCGACCGCGGGCGTTCGCGGCATCATCGACGGCCTGCGCTTCCTCACCACCCAGCCGGTGCTGCTGCTCTCGTTCGGGGTCGACATCATCGCGATGGTGCTGGCGATGCCGCGGGCGCTGTTCCCGGAGATCGCCGAGGACCGCTTCGGCGGCGGGTGGGCGGTCGGCTGGCTGTTCGCCGCGATCGCGCTCGGCTCGGTGGTCGGCGGCCTGACCTCCGGCTGGATCGGCCGGGTACGCAGGCAGGGCGTCGCGCTGGTCGCGGCCGTGGCGGGCTGGGGCCTGGCCATCGGCTTCGCCGGCTTCGCCACCTCGCTGTGGCTGATGGTGCTGCTGCTCGCGGTGGGCGGCGCGGCCGACCTGGTGAGCGCGGTCTACCGGCAGTCGATCCTCCAGGTGTACGCGCCGGACCGGCTGCGCGGGCGGCTGCAGGGCGTGTTCACGGTCGTGGTGGCCGGCGGCCCGCGCCTGGGCGATCTGCGTGCCGGGGCCACCGCCGGCGTCACCGGCGCGACCGCGTCCTGGGCGGGCGGCGGATTCGCGGCCGCGGGCCTGGCGGTCGTTCTGGCCCTGGCTTTCCCGGCCCTCGTTCGGTACCGCCCTCCCTCGGACGCGGAGAGCAACCACTAATGTTCTGCGCATGACGGAGCGCAGCGACGGCATCAGTAAGCACAGTCGGCTCGTGCCTCGCGGCGCCGGGGAGCGAAGCGAGGCGGGGTCGTGAGAAGCGTCGTTGCGGCGAAATCTGGGACCCAGTGGACCATCGAGGCGGAGGGTCACCGGGCCACGGTCGTGGAGGTCGGCGGTGTGCTGCGCGGCTACTCCGTGGGCGACCGTGAGGTGGTGGACGGCTTCGGGCCGGACGAGATCTCGCCCGCCTCGGCCGGCCAGATCCTCGCGCCGTGGCCCAACCGCATCCGCGACGGGCACTACACGTTCGAGGGAACGGCGTATCAGCTGCCGCTCACCGAGCCCGACAAGCACAACGCGATCCACGGGCTGACCAACTGGTCGCGCTGGCGGCTCGCCGAGCAGGCGCCGGACTCGGTCACCCTCGAGTTCGACCTGCCGCCCCAGATCGGCTACCCCTGGGCGCTGACGCTGCGGACCCGCTGGACGGTCTCCGCCGACGGCCTGCGCTGCGATCAGGAGGTCACCAACACCGGAGACGCTAACGCGCCGTGGGGCTTCTCGGTCCACCCGTACGTGCAGCTGCCGGGCGTGGCGGTCGACGACACCCTGCTGCGGGTGCCGGGGCGCAGCAAGATCCTCGCCGACCAGCGGCTGCTGCCGATCGGCGCGGTACGCGTCTCCGGGACGGAGTTCGACTACACCGAGCCGCGCCGGGTCGCGGGCGCGGTGCTGGACACCACCTGGGGTGACCTCATCCGCGACGCGGACGGCGGCTCGTCGGTCACCATCGCGGCGCCGGACGGCAGCCGGGCCGTGACGGTCTGGGGCGACGAGAACTTCCACTGGTGGCAGGTCTTCAGCGGGGACACCCTGACCGGGGAGCGGTTCCGGCGGTCGTTCGCCATCGAGCCGATGACCTGCCCGCCGGACGCCTTCCGCAGCGGGCGCGACCTGATCGTGCTGGAGCCGGGAGCCACCTGGCGCGCGTCCTGGGGCATCCGGCCCTCGGCGGCCTGAGCCGTGGAGTTCGACGAGGTCGTCCGCCGGCGCAAGATGGTCCGCACGTACGACCCCGAGCGGCCGGTGCCGCCGGAGATCGTCGACAAGCTGGTCCGGCACGCGCTCCGGGCGCCGTCGGCGGGTTTCTCCCAGGGCTGGGGCTTCCTCGTGCTCCAGGAGCCGGAGGACCGCGAGCGCTACTGGACGGCCACGTCGCCGGGCGGCCCGGACGACTCGTGGCTGCAGCGCATGCCTAGCGCGCCGCTGATCATCGTCGCGCTCTCCAACAAGTCGGTGTACCTCGAGCGGTACGCGCAGGCGGACAAGGGCTGGACGGATCGCGACGAGCGCCGGTGGCCGGTGCCGTACTGGGACGTCGACACCGGGTTCGCCGCGCTGCTCATGCACCTGACGGCCGTGAACGAGGGGCTGGGGTCGCTGTTCTTCGGCGTACCCGCGGACAAGGTCGGCGCATTCCGGGCGGCTTTCGGCGTACCGGACGAATTCACCCCGGTCGGCGCGCTCACGGTGGGATATCCGGCACCCGACAAGAGGTCACCGTCACTACGCCGGGGGCATCGCCCGGTGGACGAGGTGGTGCATCATGGCCGATGGACCGCCACCGGCACGGCGTCCGTGGGTGCCGGCTGACAGCGGGCACCGTCCGGCGCGGGATGACGGCACGAGCCGCCGCCCACGCCGCGCGGGCGGCCACCGGGCGCTGTGGTCCATCGCCGGCCCGGCGGCTCGCTAGGCTGGCAGGCGTATCCGCCCGTCCGCCGGGTAAGGCCAGAAGCGAGGGACCGGAGGGGAGCGTGCCGTCGTGATCTTCAAAGCGGTACGGGACGGAGCGCCGTACCCCGACCATCACACGACGCTGAAGAAGTGGGCCGAGATCCCGCCCCGCCCGATCCGCCTGGCCGATCTCATCACGACCAAGCGTGAGCTGGCGCTCGACAAGCTGCTCGCCGAGGACTCCACGTTCTACGGCGATCTGTTCCCGCACGTCGTGGAGTGGAACGGCGGCCTGTACCTGGAGGACGGCCTGCACCGGGCGCTGCGGGCGGCCCTGCAGCAGCGCAACCAGATCCACGCGCGGGTGCTCGTCATCGAGGACTAACACTGTTAGTTTAATTCCATGGCCGTGTCACCCCTGGATCTGCTGGATCTCGACGAGCTGCTCAGCGACGAGGAGCGCGACGTACGGTCGCTGGTGCGCCGCGTCGTGGACGACCGCGTGCGCCCGCACATCGCCGACTGGTACGAGCGCGGCGAGGTCCCCGTCCGCGAGCTGTCGCTGGAGTTCGGCAAGCTCGGCCTGCTGGGCATGCACCTCGAGGGGTACGGCTGCGCCGGCGCCTCCGCGGTCCAGTACGGCCTGGCGTGCATGGAGCTCGAAGCGGCCGACTCCGGGGTCCGTTCGCTCGTCTCCGTCCAGGGCTCGCTCGCCATGTACGCCATCCACCGCTACGGCAGCGAGGAGCAGAAGCAGCAGTGGCTGCCGGGCATGGCCGCCGGCGAGCTCATCGGCTGCTTCGGGCTGACCGAGCCCGACCACGGCTCCGACCCCGGCAACATGTCCACCCGCGCGCGCCGCGACGGCGACGGCTGGGTGCTGCACGGCGGCAAGATGTGGATCACGAACGCCCCGGTCGCCGACGTGGCGGTCGTCTGGGCGCGCGCCGAGGAGGGCGTGATCGGCTTCGCCGTACCGACGAACACCCCGGGCTTCTCGGTGCGCGAGGTGAAGATGAAGCTCTCGCTGCGGGCCTCGGCCACCGGCGAGATCACCCTGGACGAGGTGCGGCTGCCCGAGTCGGCCCGGCTCCCGCTGGCCAAGGGCCTCAAGGCGCCGCTGTCCTGCCTGACCGAGGCCCGGTTCGGCATCATCTGGGGCTCGCTGGGCGCGGCGCGTGACTGCCTGGAGACCGCCATCGCGTACGCAACCTCCCGCGAGCAGTTCGGCCGCCCGGTCGCCGGCTTCCAGCTCACCCAGGCCAAGCTCGCCGACATGGCCCTCGAGCTGCAGAAGGGCTACCTGCTGGCGCTGCACCTCGGCCGCCGCAGCGACGCCGCCGGGCTGCGTCCGGAGCAGGTCAGCGTCGGCAAGCTCAACAACGTGCGCGAGGCCATCCGGATCGCCCGCGAATGCCGCACGATCCTCGGTGCCAACGGCATCAGCGGCGAGTACCCGGTGCTCCGGCACGCCAACAACCTCGAGAGCGTGCTCACCTACGAGGGAACCTCGGAGATCCACCAGCTGGTCATCGGCCAGAAATTGACGGGTCTGAACGCCTTCGGCGGCTGAGCGGCTGCGGGTGTCGTACCCCTTCCGTACCGTGGGTACCAGAAGCGCCTCCCGCGGGGCGCGGACCGAGGAAGGGGTGGTCGACGATGGCCCAGTCGCCCGGTGTCGATGAGCCGACGAAGGAATATCCGGCAGTCGACGAGTCCGCGCCGCCCGCCGCGGCCCCACCCGCCGACTCGACGCCGCCCGTCGACGCACAGCCACCTGCCGACGCGCCGCGGGGCATGGGCGCGTTCGCCCGTGTCCTGATCTTCACCGGCGTGGTGTTCGCCCTGATCGTCGCCATGTGCCTGGGGTTGCGCGCGATCAACGTGCTGCCCGGCTTCGACAACCCGTTCTCCGGCAAGACGACCGACCGCAGCCAGCCGGTCCTGCTGCAGTCGATGCGCGACCTGAGCCGCTACGTCGCCGCCGACGGCAACTTCCAGGTGATCGTCGACCTGCAGGAGGACAAGGAGAACGTCCCCGACTTCCTCCTCAACAAGCGCACCCTGTTCGTCGGCGCGGGCACGGTCGAGGCGTACGTCGACTTCGGCCAGCTCTCCACCAGCGCCCTGTCCCTCGACGAAGCGAACAAGACGGCCACGATCAAGCTGCCCCCGCCGCAACTCGGCCAGGCGGCGCTCGACATGCAGCGCAGTTACGTGGTGGCGGAGGAACGCGGGCTGCTCAACCGCATCGGCGACGCCTTCAGCAACAACCCCAATCAGCAGCAGCGGGTCTACCAGTCGGCCCAGCAGCGGATCACCGAGGCGGCGCGCAGCAGCGGGCTGGAGCAGCGGGCCCAGGAGAACACGGAGAAGATGCTGCAGAGCCTGTTCGGGCGGCTCGGGTACACGACCGTGACGGTGGAGTTCGCCAGCCCGTGACCTGACGCCTGGCGGGGTTGTTCCCCGAGGCGACGTCGGGCCGGGCCGGGTCGCCGGGGTGCGGGCGGGTGCCGGCGGTGGGCCGGGTCGCCGGCTTGTCCGACAGTGGTGACATCGGGCTGCGCACGACGGCGGCCGGGTCGCCGCGCCGGGGCCGCGCCGGCGCCGGCGGTTCGCATCGGGTCCGCGGCTCGGACGGTTGCGCTGAATCCGTGCCTGGACGGTTGTGCCGGGCCGGCGCCCGGGTGGTTGCGCTGGGATCCGTGCCTGGACCGTTGTGCCGCGGACCGCACCCGGATGGTCACGTCGGGCCGCCGCGTCCGGAGGGTTGCGTCAGGCCGCGCCGGGCAGTTGCGCCCGGCGCGGCCCCGCGACGGTCGAGCGGTGGTCGCCGCTCGGTCACCGCTGGGTCACTCGTTGGGCAGGAGCACCCAGAGGACCAGGTAGACGATGAACTGCGGGCCGGGGAGGAGGCAGGACAACACGAAGATCAGCCGCATGACGGACGAGGACACGCCGAACCGGCGCGCCAGGCCGGAGCACACGCCGGCGATCCATCGGTCGTCGCGGGGTCGGGCCAATCGGCGGGGCATGTCGCTCACTCCTTGTGTCGGGGTCGGCCGGGCTGGCGCCTCGACCACGGTCAACGGTAGGCAGCGCCGCACCCTCCGCCCTCGGTCTGGAGGGGGAGAAGGCGTCTCACGTTCCCGTAAGGGCACCCCGTACCCGGCTCGGCGCCGCTGTTAACATCGGGGCTCATTCGCCCCCTGCCGACTGTGGCTTGGCGGGTTCTATGGGAGGGATGTCTCGGTGACGCTTGCCGTTTTGTGCGGCAGCACCGGCAACGACCTCGATCCGGCCGCGGCCGGCAGGCTCGCGGACGAGCTGACCGTGGCGCTGACCGCGGCCGGGGCATCGGCAGTGCTGACTCTCTCGCGCGCCGACGTGCCCGCTCAGCTGCGCGAGACCGCCCGGATCGCCGCGGAGGCGAGCGAGCCGCTGCTGCTCTGCGCCGACGATCTCGTCGCCCATCCCAGTCTCCTGTGGACGCTCGCGACCGAGCCGGCGGGGCGCAGCACCGCGCTGGTGGCGGCCACCGGCACCGGCACGGGCGGTGACCTCCGGGAGGACCGGGGCCGGCTCGTGGCGGCCGGGGACGGTCCCGTCCGGTTCCTCGGCGCGGTCTGCGTGGCCCCCGCCGATCTCGGGCTGCTGGCCACGGCCGCTCGCGAGGCGGCCGAGGCCGCGGAGCGCGGCGGTGACGCCGATGTCCTGACGCGGCGGGCCACCGGCAACGCGGTCGACGCCCTGATGCCCGCGCTGCTCGGCGCGGGGCTGGTGCCGATCGCGACCCGGGTACGCCTGCTGCACGCCGAGCGGGTGCACACCGACGCCGCCCTCTCCGGTGCTCGCGCCGCGGTCGCCGCCGTGGACGAGGACAAGGCGCTGCTGCGGCTCGCCGTGAAGGAGAAGGACGACTTCTTCACCACGTACGCCGTGAGCAGTTGGTCACCTTTGGTCACGAAGCTGTGCGCCCGTGCGGGCCTCACGCCCAGCGGCGTCACCGCGCTGTCAGTGCTGTTCGCCGTGGCTGCCGCGTTGTCGTTCTGGCAGGCGTCGCGGCCGGCGATGGTGATCGGCGCGGTGCTGCTCTACCTGGGCTTCGTCCTGGACTGCGTCGACGGGCAGCTGGCCCGCTACACCCGGCGGTTCGGGGCGTTCGGCGGGTGGCTCGACACGATGGCCGACCGCGCGAAGGAGTACGCGGTCTACGCCGGCCTCGCCGCGGGCGCGGAACGGGTGGGGCTGCCGTACGCGTGGCCCCTGGCGATCACGGCAATCGTGCTGCAGACGGTCCGGCACATGACCGACACCTGGTACGGCGCCCTGCACGACGAGGCGGCGGCCCGGCAGGCGGTCGGCACCGCGGGCAACACCGACGCGGGCGGCGGGGTGGGTGCCAAGCTGAGCCGCGCCTCGAACAAGGTGCAGGCGGACACCGGGTCGGTCGCGTACTGGCTGAAGCGGATCGTGGTCTTCCCGATCGGCGAGCGGTGGGCGCTGATGGCGATCCTCGCCGCCGTCACGAACGGGCGGGTCGCGTTGATCGCCGTGGTGGCGTGGGGGTTGCTGGCCGCGGCGTACACGCTGGCCCTGAGGTCTCTGCGGTCGGTCTCGATGCGCGTCGGCGTGCTGGACACGGTCGACACGTCGCGGCATCGCGACGACGGCCGGCTGGTGCGCGGCACGGTGAGCGCCGCCAACCTGTCCCGGCCGCTGGTGTGGGCCGCGCTGGCGGCCGTCGCCCCGTTGGTCCTGATCGGTGCGGTGGCCGCGGACGTGGTGCCGCGCGGCACCCGCTGGGGCTCGTGGTGGGGCGGTGACCTGCACGTCGAGCTGGTCCGCGCGGGTGGTGCCGGGGTCTGGCTCGTCGTCGCGGCGCTGCTGGTGCTCAGCGCCGGCGCCGCGGCCCGGTCGTCGCACGGCGGGCCGCTGGACTGGCTCGTGCCGGCCGGTCTGCGCGCCGCCGAATACCTGATGGCGGTGGCCGTCGCGCTGATCTGCGAGGTTCCGCCGGCGGTGCTGTTCGCGTTGCTGTTCGCGCTCGCGCTGCACCACTACGACCTGACCGCCCGGATGGAGAAGGGCGCGCCCGGCCTCGCCGGGAAGCCGGCCCTGCTCGGCTGGGACGGGCGGGTGCTCCTGCTGGTGATCTTCGCGCTGGCGGGCGTCGCCACGGCCGGGGAGCTGCTGCTCGCCGCCGCGGTCGGCGTGCATTTCCTCACGGGGGCTGTCCAGGACTGGCGAACCGGAGGAAGACGATGACCCTGCTCAGCGTGGTGCTGCCCGTCTACAAGGTGCAGGGCTATCTGAGCCAGGGCCTGGACTCGCTGCTGGAGCAGCCGTTCGCCGACTTCGAGATCGTCGCGGTGGACGACTGCTCGCCCGACAACAGCGGCGCGATCCTCGCCGAGTACGCCGCCCGCGACCCCCGCGTCCGCGTCGTCTCCCTCGCCGAGAACGTCGGCCTGGGCCGGGCGCGCAACGCCGGGCTGGACCACGCGACGGGCGAGTACGTGTGGTTCGTCGACAGCGACGACTGGCTGGCGCAGGGCGCGCTGACCGCGGTGGCCGACCGGCTCGCCGACACGGACGCGGACGTGCTGATCGTCGGCTTCGACCGGGTGCACTGGGACGGCCGGGTCACGCCGTCCGGCTCGGTGAAGGCGCTCGCCGAGGCGCCCGAGTCGTTCACGGTCGAGCAGTGGCCGCGGGTGCTGAACGTCCTGCACGTCGCCTGGAACAAGGTCGTCCGCCGGGATCTGCTGCTCAAGCTGGGCTTCCGCTTCGAGGAGGGCTGGTACGAGGACGTCTCGTTCACCTTCCCGCTGCTCTCGGCCGCACCGCGGATCAGCGGCCTGGCCCGCGTCTGCGTGCACTACCGGCAGCGCCGGACCGGGGCGATCACCCGGACGCTGGGCGACCGGCACTTCGAGATCTTCGATCACTGGGCGCACGCCATGGCCCTCGTGGACCAGTACGCCGACCGGCCGCAGGCGCTGCGCCCGGCGCTGTTCCAGCGGATGATCTGGCACTACCTGACGGTGCTGCGCAACGCCCAACGGGTGAAGAAGGCGTCCCGCAAGCGCTTCTTCGACCGGATCACCGCGGACTTCCACCGTTACAAGCCGGCGCAGGGCTACGAGGTGCCGCCGGGCGCCCAGGGCCTGCGGCACAGGTTCGTCGCGCGCGGGTCGTTCTTCGCGTTCCGCACCCTGCAGCGGGCCATCGGCGTGGTCAAGTCCACCGAGCGGGTGCGCAAGATGCCGCTGGTGAAGACGAAGGGCCTGGTCAAGCGGGTACGCCAGGCCGCGTACCGGGCCTACTACAAGCTCCAGCTCCGGCTGCCCGTGGACGACCGGCTCGCCCTGTACGCGGCGTACTGGTATCGCGGGGTGACCTGCAACCCGGCGGCGATCGCGAGCAAGGCGGAGGAGCTGGCCCCCGGGGTCCGCAACGTCTGGGTCGTCGGCCGGGCCCGGGCCGCGTCGGTGCCGCCCGGCACCGACTACGTGGTCGCGGGCTCGCTCGCGTACTACCGTGCGCTGGCCCGCGCGCGCTGGCTGGTCAACAACGTGAACTGGCCGAACTGGGTCGTCAAGCGGCCGGGCGCGACGCACGTCATGACCCATCACGGCACCCCGCTGAAGATGATGGGCATGGACCAGGCCGACCACCCGGCTGCCGCGAAGGATCAGAACTTCCACGCCCAGATGCGCCGCGCGGACCGCTGGGACTTCAGCATCACGGCGAACGCGCACACCACGATCGCGTGGGAGCGGGCGTACCCGTGCCGGTACGAGACCCTCGAGGTCGGCTACCCGCGCAACGACCGGCTGGCGGGCGCGACGCCGGCCGACGCCGCCGCCGTGCGGGAGAAGCTCGGGATCCGGCCGGACGAGCGGGTGATCCTCTACACGCCGACGCACCGGGAGTGGCTGCCGCGCGGCCGGCAGGTGCTCGACGTCGAGGCCTTCGCCGAGCGGCTGGGCCCGGACACCGTGCTGCTGGTCCGCGCTCACTACTTCTACGTGGCCGCCGATCAACGGGTGCAGACGCGGCGTGGGCGGGTCGTGGACGTGTCGGCGTACCCGGTGGTGGAGGACCTCTATCTCGCGGCCGACGTGATGATGACCGACTATTCGTCGGCCATGTTCGACTTTGCGGTGCTCGACCGGCCGCTGGTGATCTACGCGCCGGACTGGCAGGCGTACCGGGAGCTGCGCGGGGTGTACTTCGACCTCATGGAGCTGCCGCCCGGGGAGGTCGCCACGACCTTCTCCGGCCTGGTGGACCTCTTCGCCGACGGCTCGTACGCGAGCGCCGGCGCGGCGGCGAAGCGGGCGCGGTTCCGGGAGCGCTTCTGCTACCTGGACGACGGCAAGGCGGCCGAGCGGGTGGTGCGCCGGGTTCTGCTCGGCGAACTGGCCGGTTAATTTCCTGATTCGGGGAAACCCGGTCCCACCTGCACTGGAAGCGACGTACGCGGCTGGCCTGCGGCAACGATCTCAATTATCGATCTTGTCACGGCATTCATGAGTGTGACGGTCCGGTGACTCACGGCGAATGGCCGTTCACCCGATGGCAACCATCGATGCGTCTGGTCACGCTAAGCCATCGTCGCAGCTCATATGCAGGAGGTTGACGGTGTCCACCGTCGCGCTCAAGGACGTCACGAAGGTCTGGCCGGACGGGACCGTGGCCGTCGACAAGGTCAGCCTCGATGTGCAGGACGGCGAGTTCATGGTCCTGCTGGGCCCGTCCGGATGCGGCAAGTCGACGGTGCTGCGCATGATCGCCGGGCTTGAGGACCCGAGCGACGGCGCGATCCTGCTCAACGGCGAACCGGTGATGGACCTGGCGCCCCGGGACCGGCAGATCGCCATGGTCTTCCAGGACTTCGCCCTGTACCCGCACATGACGGTCGGGGACAACATCGGCTTCCCGCTCAAGCTCTCCCGCGTCGAGCCGGGCTCGCGCGGTGAGCGGATCGGCGACGTGGCCAGCGCGCTCGGCATCGGCGACGTGCTGGGCCGCAAGCCGGCGCAGCTCTCCGGCGGCCAGCGGCAGCGGGTCGCGATGGGCCGGGCCATCGTGCGCCGTCCCGGCCTCTTCCTCATGGACGAGCCGCTGTCGAACCTGGACAGCGGGCTGCGGGCCGAGCTGCGCGCGGAGATCACCGGCCTGACCCGGGAGCTCGGCGTCACCACCATGTACGTCACGCACGACCAGGCCGAGGCGCTCACCATGGCCGACCGCGTCGCGATCATGCGTCGCGGCGTGCTGCAGGACATCGGCACCCCGACCGAGGTGTACGGCCGCCCCGCGACCCTCTACGTCGCGGCGTTCCTCGGCTCGCCCCGGATGAACCTGCTCGAGGCCTCGGTCTACGTGCACCTCGACCGCTACATCGCCCTGAACCTCGGCGAGCAGGCGCTCTACCTGCCCTGGACCGACCTGCGTGCGCGGGCCATCGCGCACTACCACGGCGAGCGCATCGTCGTCGGCATGCGGGCCGAGGCGCTCACCCCGGTCGCGCCCGACGCACCGGGCGACGTGCTGCAGGGCCGCATCCGCTACCTCGAGCACCACGGGCACGAGTCGCTGGCGTTCCTCGACATCGGGGCCACCGCGATCGTCGTCGACGAGATGGGCAAGGGCGTCGGGGACGCCGCGCCGACGGGCGGGGCGCTGCGGCGCTTCGGGGGCGCGCTGCAGCGGCTGACCGGGCGTACGGAGCGGGCGGCGCTGGAGCGGGAGGGCCAGGAGAAGGCCTCGGTGCTGAGCGACCCGGGGCGGCACCACCGGCGTCCCGCGGAGCTGGCGGTGCGGCTGGCCCCGTACCCGGCCGTGACGCCGGGGCATCCGCTGGCGGTCGGCGTACGGATGGATGCGCTTCACTTCTTCGACGAGCGCGGCGACCGCATCGACATCGGCTGGCGCTGAATCACCCTTTCTTGCACCTTCTGAAGGGTGCGGCCGCTCGACGCTCCGGTGCCGTTGACACGGTGCCGTATCGTTCGCCGCACGTCGGTGCGAGGGCGTATCGACGTCCAACCCCAGAAGGGTGGCGATGATGGCGAACGCGTCCGGACTGTTGGTGATCGAGCGGATCCTGCGCGACCGGCAGGGCATCTGGCAGCAGGTGGTCGAGGATCGGTCGTTGTCCAAGCTCACCGGGCAGATGCTCGTGAGCTCGGTGATCGCCCTGGCCTGTTACGGAGCGGTCCTCGGTTCCTTCCACAGTGTCCTGATGGCGCTGACCTCGGCGGTGAAGCTGCCGCTGCTGTTCCTGGTCACGCTGGCGATCTGCCTGCCGACGCTGTACCTGTTCAACCTGGTGTTCGGCGCGCGGCTGTCCGTACGCCAGTCCCTGGCCCTGGTCATGGTGGCACTGACCGTGACCGCGATGCTCGCGCTGGCGTTCGCGCCGATCGCGCTGTTCTTCCTGATCACGGCGCCCGACTACAGCTTCTTCAAGCTCCTCAACGTCGTGATCCTCGCGCTGTCCGCGCTGGTGGGGCTGCGTTTCCTCACCGGCGGCATGCGGGTGCTCAACGAGCACGGCCTGCTGGCGCCCGAGAAGCCCGCCGTGCCGGCCGAGGCTCCGGTGAGCCCGGCCGTCGCGGTGCCGGAGCCCGTCGCCGTCGGCGCGGCAGCCAACGGGACCCCGCCGGCCACGGCACCGGCGCCGCAGCCGCCGGCTGTCCCGCCGGGCTACATGCTGACCCCGATCGGACACCAGCGCCCGGCGCCGCGGCCGGTCAAGCAGCAGGCACCGCCCAGCATGACGCTGCTGTATGTCTGGATCCTGCTGTTCGGCTTCGTCGGCACCCAGCTGGCGTGGACGCTGCGGCCCTTCTTCGGCAGCCCGGGCATGAAGTTCAGCCTGTACCGCGAGATCGACGGCAACTTCTACGCCGAGATCTTCCGGACGCTCTCGCACCTGTTCTGACCCGATTTCCCGGGCTGCACGACTGCCACGGAGGCGGTACACAGCGTAGGCTGCTCGGCGGTGGAGGAAACCGTCGACCACGAAGTGCTGCGTCCGGCTCCGGGCAGGGAGCCCTCGGGCGCCCCCTCGGCGTACGGAGAAACCGGCCCGCTGCTCGACCGGGTGTTCGGGCGCGACGACATCACCGTCCTGCGGCACGAGGTGCTCCAGCACCTTGAACGCGGCCTGCTCAGCGACCGCCTCGACGGTTTCGTGCTCGCGGTCAACGAGGTGATCACGAACGTCGTCCTGCACGCCGGCGGCAGCGGCCGGCTGGTGCTGACCCGCACGGGGGACTCGGTGTGGTGCACGGTCACCGACGCCGGCCCCGGCATTCCCGAGCGGTTCCGGCGGCCACCCGCGGTGCCGGCGGCCTTCGAGGACGGCGGCCGGGGGATCTGGCTGGCGTACCAGCTGTGCGACGAGGTCACGATGGCGACCGGCCCGATCGGGACAACTATCGGACTGCGGGTCGCCCTGCCCGGCCGGCATACCACGTCCGACCTGGTCAATGGGGCTTCGACCGGAAGCTGAACCACGGATGAAACGCCGTGGAAATGTCGACAACGGCATTCAAGCGCGTCGGCCGACGCGGGCGACTACATTAGGCCGGTGCTCGGACTACCTCCTCATGTGACGGCATGCCTTTTCGATCTCGACGGCGTGCTCACCCAGACCGCCCTGGTCCACAACGCGGCGTGGAAACAGACCTTCGACGCGTTCCTCCAGGACTGGTCCGCCCGGCACGGGCAGCCCTTTGTGCCGTTCGACACCGGTGCCGACTATCACCGGTACGTCGACGGCCGGCAGCGCGCCGACGGGGTCCGCACGTTCCTCGCCTCGCGGGGCATCACCCTGCCCGAAGGCGCGCCCGAGGACGGTCCCGACGAGGAGACCGTCAACGGCGTCGGTAACCGCAAGAACTTGCTGGTCCTGCAGAAGATCCGTGAGGGCGCCGTACAGGTCTACCCCGGATCCGTGGACTACCTGCACGCCGCGAAGGACGCGGGTCTGCGCCGCGCCGTGGTGTCGGCGAGCGCCAACTGCAAAGACGTGCTGGAAGCAGCCAAGATCGCTGATCTCCTCGAGGCGCGCGTGGACGGCGTGACGGCTCGTGCGGAACAATTGCCCGGTAAGCCCGCGCCGGACACGTTCCTCTACGGCGCCAAGCTGCTCGGCATCCCCCCGGAGAACTGCGCTGTCTTCGAGGATGCGCTCGCCGGCGTCGAGGCCGGCCGGGCCGGCGGGTTCGGCATCGTGATCGGCGTTGACCGGGTGGGTCAGGCCGACGCTCTGCGGGAGCACGGCGCCGACATCGTGGTGCAGGACCTCGCCGAACTGCTCACCCGGTAACACCCCCATATCTGACTTTCTCTTTCTCAGTTGCGAGAGGCACCACCGTGATCCGTGAACGGGCCTATCCCGTCGACCCCTGGCACATCCGGGAAACCCGGCTGGACCTTGATCTCCTGGCCCAGTCCGAGTCGGTCTTCGCCCTGGCCAACGGCCACATCGGCATCCGCGGGAACCTGGACGAGGGCGAGCCGCACGGCCTGCCCGGCACCTACCTCAACTCGTTCTACGAGCTGCGGCCGCTGCCGTACGCGGAGGCCGGCTACGGCTTCCCCGAGTCGGGGCAGACCATGGTGAACGTCACCAACGCCAAGCTCATGCGGCTGCTGGTGGACGACGAGCCGTTCGACGTGCGCTACGGCGAGCTGCGGTCCCACGAGCGCACGCTCGACCTGCGGGCGGGCACGCTGGAGCGGACCGTGGAGTGGGTGTCGCCGTCCGGCCAGGCGATCCGCGTGCGCACCGTACGCATGGTCTCCTTCACCCAGCGGTCCGTCGTCGCGTTCCTCTACGAGGTCGAGCCGATCGACGCCTCCGCCCGGCTGATCCTGCAGTCGGAGCTCGTCGCCAACGAGCAGCTGCCCCCGACCAGCAAGGACCCGCGCGTCGCCGCGGTGCTCGACCACCCGCTGCAGGCCGAGGAGATGCTCGAGCAGCGCACCGGCGGCCTGCTCGTGCACCAGACCAAGGCCAGCGGGCTGCGGATGGCCGCGGCGATGGAACACCTCGTCGACGCGCCCGGCAAGCACGCCATCACCACCGAGGGCCACCCCGACTGGCTGCGCACCACGGTCGCCTGCAAGCTCGAGCCCGGCCAGAAGCTGCGGGTGGTCAAGCTCGCCGCGTACGGCTGGTCCAGCCACCGCTCGCTGCCCGCCGTGCGTGACCAGGTCGGCGCCGCCCTCGCCAGCGCGCGCCTCGACGGCTGGGACGGCCTCATCGAGGCCCAGCGCGAGTACCTCGACGAGTTCTGGGACCACTCCGACGTCAAGGTCGAGGGCGACCCGGAGGTGCAGCAGGCGGTCCGCTTCGGGCTGTTCCACACGCTGCAGGCCGGTGCCCGCGCCGAGCAGCGGCCGATCGGCTCCAAGGGCCTCTCCGGCCCCGGCTACGACGGCCACACGTTCTGGGACGCCGAGACGTTCGTGCTGCCCGCCCTCACGTACACCCAGCCCTCGGCGGCCGCGGACGTGCTGCGCTGGCGGCACTCCACGCTGGATCTGGCCAAGGAGCGCGCGCAGACCCTCGGGCTGCAGGGCGCAGCCTTCCCGTGGCGCACCATCCGCGGGCAGGAGTGCTCGGCGTACTGGCCGGCGGGCACGGCCGGCTTCCACATCGGCGCCGACATCGCCGACGCGGTCCGCCGCTACGTCTCGGCCACCGGCGACTACGACTTCGAACGTGAGGTCGGCCTGGAGCTGCTCGTCGAGACCGCCCGGCTGTGGCGTTCGCTGGGCCACCACGACCGCCACGGCCGCTTCCACATCGACGGCGTCACCGGCCCGGACGAGTACACGGCGGTGGTGGACGACAACGTCTACACCAACCTGATGGCGCAGCAGAACCTGTTCGCGGCGGCGGATGCGGCCAAGCGCCACCCCGACCTGGCCCGCAAGCTGGGCGTGGACGACGAGGAGTCGGCGTCGTGGCGGGACGCGGCGGCTGCCGTGCACATCCCGTACGACCGTGAGCTGGGCGTGCACCAGCAGTCGGAGGGCTTCACGCGCCTGCAGGAGTGGGACTTCGAGAACACTCCGCCGGAGGCGTACCCGCTGCTGCTCAACTACCCCTACTTCGACCTCTACCGCAAGCAGGTGGTGAAGCAGGCGGACCTCGTCATGGCGATGTACATCCGCGGTGACGCGTTCACCCCGGAGGAGAAGGCGCGCAACTTCGCCTACTACGACGCCCGTACGGTCCGTGACTCCTCGCTGTCGGCCTGCGTCCAGGCCGTCATCGCGGCGGAGGTGGGCCACGTCGAGCTGGCCCACGACTACCTGGGCGAAGCGGCCCTGATGGACCTGCACGACCTGCACCAGAACGCCCGCGACGGCGTCCACGTGGCGTCGCTGGCGGGCTCCTGGATCGCCCTCGTGGCGGGCCTGGGCGGCATGCGCGACTACAACGGCCAGCTCTCGTTCGCCCCGCGCCTGCCGAGCCGCATCAACAACCTGGAGTTCTCCCTGCTCTGGCGCGGCCTGCGACTCCGCGTCGAGGTGGCACCGACCGAGGTCACGTACTCGCTCCGCAACGGCGGCGGCTCGGCCCGCCTCGACCTCATCCACCACGGCAAGGAAGTGACGATCACCCAGGTCAAGCCGGTCGTCCTGCCGATCCCCCCGGCCCCGCCCACCGGCCCGGCCCCGACCCAGCCGGCCGGCCGGGCCCCGGTCCGCCGCGCCACAGGCTCGTAACTTCGAAAGATCAAGATCAAGATGTCGTAGCTCGGCGGGTGGTACAGACCGCAACTCCCGTCGAGGCCGGCCGGGGGCCCAGCATCCGCTGGCCCTCGGCCTTCTTTCTCCGTGCCTGGTCTCAGGCTCGCTCCGCCTCGCCCCCCATCAACACCGGCACGTGCACCCCACCCCACCGCCCCTCCCCGAACGCACAGGGCAGCCATCACCTTCGCCGCGGCGATGAGTGGATCCCCGACGCTCGTTCCGCCTCGACCAGCTGCCGCCGTACCCGGATCCCCGGTGCTTGCTCTGCCTCGTGCGTGGGACAGCCGCCGGCCGGCCACCGCGATGAGCGGATCCCCGGCGCTGGCCCTGCGTCAGGTGCGTCAGCGGTTGTCGGCCAGCCACCGCGATGAGCGGATCCCCGGCGCTGGCCCTGCGTCAGGCGCGTCAGCGGTTGTCGACCGGCCACCGCGATGAGCGGATCCCCAGCGCTGGCCCTGCGTCAGACGCGTCAGCGGTTGTCGACCGGCCACCGCGATGAGCGGATCCCCAGCGCTCGCCCTGCGTCAGACGCGTCAGCGGTCGTCGACGGCCACCACGAGGCAGGCTGCGCGCTCACCGTCGCGGCACACCACGTCGACCCGGTCATGAGCCCCCGGCGCTTGTGCTGCCTCGCGGTCTCGCCGCTTCGGTGAGTGGCTTCCCCGGCGTCTATTCCGGGCGCTTCCCTAGCGCTTCCTCCGGGGCGTCCCTAGCAGTTTCCCCGGGGCTTCCCCGCCGCTCCCGCTGCCTCCTGCCGGCTCAGCGACCGCTGAACCGCCCCCACCATTCGTCGTCGATCACGATCTCGCCGCTGTCAAACATCTTCCGCACAAACTCGGACGAATCAACCGCCCGCGCCACACCCCGCCGAGCCGCGGCGACCACCTCCTCAGGCAACACCACACCGTGAGCCTCGACGTAGTGGCTGAGCCCCTCCGGCCAGACGAAAAGCTCACCATCAGTGACCTCCCCACTGCCATTGGCGACCCCGCACACTCGGCACGGCGAACGCCCAGCGGCAGCAGCGAAAAGGGTCCCCGACCGCAGATACGCAGCCACTGCACTGTCCGCCCCGCCAGCCCCCGTGCCCATGAAGTCCCGCACGTCCGGCCAGCGCATCGCGTCGCGATCCCCGCGCCAGTACCCGATCAGCCGAAGAACCTTCCGAGCCATCCGCACCACCGATCGTCGCAGCAATTCCGTCCGCGATAACGGTAGCCAAATACCTACCGCTTTCCGCGCCACCCGTCGCGATAACGGTGAGCCTCTCTTCACCGCTTTCTGTGCCCCGCCGCCTGCCACCAGCCCGGGCGGTTGACCCATTACCGGCCAGCAGCGACCGCGACGGCCGGCGGTAGCAGGTCGCTTTCTGAGGTCGCTTGAAGAATCGATACCAGTGTCAATTTTCGCCGCCGGTGCCGGTGATTCACCCTCCACCGTTGTGGTGACGTCAGCGGCTGCTACTGGCTCGGCCCAGTCGACACCCGGACCCGCCGCCAGTCGGGCAGCACCTTGCGCCTCTACCGGCGGGACGGCAGGCACGTCCGAACGCCCCGGACGCTCCCGCTGTGGACGGCGAAACGTCGGCGGCTTCGGCTCCGAGGCAGCTGCACTCCGATGCGTCATCGACCGTGCCGGGCTGCCTTCTTGTACCGGTTGCGTTGGGCCGGGCTCGTATGTTGGCTGCGCTGGATTCCGCTCGTGCCCTGGTCGCGCCGAGCAGCTCCCGTGTACCGGTGGCGTTGGGTCCAGCCCGTGGGGTGGCTGCTGGGCTGAGCCCCGCTCGTTCCCTAGTCGCGCTGAACTCCGCTCGTGCCCTAGTCGTGCTGGACCGCGCTCGCGCTCCGGTCGTGCCGGGCTGCGCCCGTCCAATGGCCGGTCCGGGCGGCGATCGTCGTGCAGGCGGCGCAGCTTCGTGGCGTGCCTCCGTGCCAACCCCCAGGCCCGATGACGAGCATGCTCTCGGCGGAACTCCTCCCGTGCGGGCGAATAGCCACGTGACGCGGTCCGGTCCCGCATCGCGGCCAATTCCGCCACCGAGAAAAGCTCTAGCTGCCGCATGGAAAAATTGTTCCGCACCCCGTCTGCCACTTCCATTAAATGATCACCTGAAAAAGGGGATGACTGTCACAGATAAGTGGTCACCCAGCTTCGATAAACTCAGGTGAGTTGGACCGGAAAGGGGTTCCGTTGAAGCGCCGACAGCAGCTGGACGCCACGAATAGCCAAGGTGACGCCAAGGCCTTGTCGTCGCTAGCAAGACCGGCGAGACGCGCGCATCCATGGCCACCTCACGAGCCATGCCGGGGCTCAGCCGGCACGAAGCCGTCACGGGCGCACTGAGAGGGCAGCTGGCGCAAGGCAGGGGAGGAGTGTGTGTGGCGAAGAGTGCGGCGGCTGAAGGTCGGGCGCAGCATGCCGACTTGATGCCGGCCGCAATAGTCCGGAATGACGGTTCCCGGTAGGCATTGCGACTCTGAGCCGCAGGCAGTACTGGGACTCGCGGTTGCACGCAGCGCTCGGGCAGGGGGAGTGCCTGAGCAAGGCCGGGCAGTGCTCGGTGGGCCGGGCTGCGCTGAGCGGGACGGGCAGCGGCGAGCAGTGACACCGAGAACGGCCGGACGCGGCCGGGCGGTCCGGGCAGCGCTGGGCAGGCTGTGCCGAGGGGGCCGGGGAGCGGCGGGCTGTGCCGGGCGGTCCGGGCAACGCTGGGCAGGCTGTGCCGGGCGGTCCGGGCAGCGCTGGGCAGGCTGTGCCGGGCGGTCCGGGCAGCGCTGGGCAGGCTGTGCTGAGCGGGTCGGGGAGCGGCGGGCTGTGCCGGGCGGTCCGGGCAGCGCTGGGCAGGCTGTGCTGAGCGGGTCGGGGAGCGGCGGGCTGTGCCGGGCGGTCCGGGCAGCGCTGGGCAGGCTGTGCTGAGCGGGTCGGGGAGCGGCGGGCTGTGCTCAGCGGGCCGGGCTGTGGCGGGCTGTGCTGAGCGGGCCGGGTGGTGGGACCGAGAGGGGGCGGGTAAGGCCGGCGGACAGGGCTGGGCGGATGAGCAGCGCCGGCGCTCCGGAGGACACGGGCGGCGCCCGGGGCGCCTCGGACCGCCTCGGACGCCTTGGTGGCGGTTGGGTTGATGGCGGCAGCCGTGTGTGTGGGGGGCGTTGCAGCGAGAAGCCCCCGTGCCCCTCGCTGAGGCGGGGGCATGGGGGCTTCTGGCGTCCTGTGGGGGCGGCTAGAGCATGGAGACGTGGACGTGGTCTGTGTGGTTGCTGACCCCGTGGTAGTTCTTCCAGCCTGTTGCCGGGAACCAGATCATGCGGTTCCAGATGACGTAGAGGATGCCTAGGCGGTCGGCGTTGCGGACCAGGAAGGCCATCAGGTTGTTGCCGTACTCGCGGGTGTCCTGGTTGTGCCAGGGGGAGAAGCCGCTCTTCTGCAGGGACCAGTCGCAGGCGCGGCCCTTGGGGTGTTCGAACGGACCGCCGTTGCGGTGGCAGCCCACGAAGCGGTTGAAGCCCGCCTTCTTGACTTCCTTGTACATGTGCAGCGTGCGGGCGGTGATGCAGCCGCTCGTCGTCGGGTCGTTGACGTTGCAGGCCTCGGGGCCGAACTCGCCGTCGGCGTTGCGGGGGGCGGGGGCCGCCTTCGGGGAGTTGGCGAGGACGAAGCCGCCGGTCACGGTGTCGCCGCCGACCAGGTTGAGGGCCTTCTCCGCCGATTCCTTCTGCTTCTGCATCGCCTGGAGGTTCTGCTTCTGCGCCCTGACCTCCTGGTCGAGCCGGGCCTTGGCGGTGGCGACCGCGTCGATGGCCGCGTCGAGCTCGCGGAGCTTGCCGTCGTTGAGGGCGTTGATCTCCTCGAGCGAGACGGCCTTGTCGATGAAGCCGCCGGGCGAGCGCACGTTGAGCAGGAAGCCCATGGTGGACAGGCCGCCGGTGCGGTACTGCTGGGCCGCGACGGCGCCGACCTGGGGCAGCAGCGCGTCGCGCTTGGCCTCGGCGTCCTTGACCTGCAGGGCGAGCGCGAGCTGGTTCTTGGTCGACTTGGCGACCGCCGTCTTCGCCGCGAGATAGCGGCGGCCCGTGCTGTCGAGCACCTCGTTGAGCATGGGGTTGTCGTCGCCGTCGTCAGCGGTCGACGAGTTGCCGCCGCCCGGAGCCGCGCCGGCGGGCGAGGCCGGGGCCGCGATCAGCGAGACCGCGACGAGGGGTGCCAGGGCGAGAACGAGCCACTGGCGTGCTCTTGCCGTCATCCAGTTTCCTTCCGTGTTGCCGCCGACCGGGTTAGCTGACGGGTTCGGGACGGAAGCGATCCCTACCGCTGACTGCGCGGATTCACCCCATTACTACGTGGTTCCCCGGCTCGCCTCTCGGCGATTGAGCGGTGGTCCGCCGGCACCTCGGGGGCGGTGCCTTCTTGGCAGTGACCGGCGGAAAGCTTACCTGACTCCGGGCCGCTCCTCAGGACTCGCGACGCTCGAAGAATCTGTTACGGCGCAACGACTTTCCGTCACCACTCGATGGAATGACGCAGGTCATACCGCGTAACCCCCCATCAATGTGACTCGTTCCATTTTCTCCCGTGCAATCTGACGATGCGTGTTCATTACGCGACCGAGAGTGCGACACCTGTCGATAAGGCGAATCGATGGGTAGTGTTCGTCACGGTTCCATCACGGAATCGCCGCCCAATCGCCGCGAGGCGAGCCGGGGACCCATCCGGTAATGGGGTGAATCCGCAGGTCGCGGTAGGGATCACTTCCGTCCCGAACCCGTCAGCTAACCCGGTCGGCGGCCGACGGAAGGAACGTACGTGAGGCTCCACCCTGTCCGCCGGCGATTAGCCACGGTGCTCGCCGTCCTCGCCGCCACCACGGGGCTGGCACTCGTCGCCCCGGCCGCGGCCACCGCGGCTCCCCGCCCGCTCGCCGCGCCCGGAGACTCCGGCGACGACGGTGAGGGCGGCTCCAAGTCGCTCGTCGAACAGCTGGAGGCCGCCTCCAAGGGCTTCGTCGAGGCGAAGGAGGCGCTCGACCGCTCGAAGCAGCGTCAGCAGCAACTGGCGACGCGCCTCAAGGAGATCGACGCCGAGCTCGGGCCGAAGCAGGGCGCGCTGGACGACATCGTCCGGCAGTCGTACCGCACCGGTCGGCTGGGCCCGATGAGCGCCCTGCTCACGGCGGACTCCACCGACGGCCTGCTGGACCGGGTGGCGACGCTGCAGACGGTCGCGGTGAAGCAGGACCGCGCCATCCGGGATCTCAAGGACGCGCGTACCAAGCAGGCACAGGCCAAGGCCGCGATCGACGCCGAGATCCGCGACCAGCAGCGCCAGGTCACCATCATGGCCAAGCGCAAGGCGCAGGCGGAGAACGCGCTGAAGGCGGCCAACGCGGCCGCCGATGACGAGGGCTCCGCGTCGAGCGGCTCGAACGGGTCCGGCAGCAGTGGCAGCAGCTCCCGGGCGTCGGCGGCGCCGCGCAACTCCGACGGTTCGCTGCCCGACGAGTCGTGCAGCGTCAACGACCCGACCACCAGCGGGTGCATCACGCCGCGCACGCTGCACGCGATGCAGGAGGCGCAGCGGGCGGGCTTCAACCACTACGTGGCCTGCTTCCGCCATCAGAACAGCGGTGAGCATCCGAAGGGCCGGGCGTGCGACTTCGCCGCCGACAAGAACGGCTTCGGCGGCGTGGCTTCCGGCAGCAGCCGGGACTACGGCAACCGGCTGGCGAACTACTTCATCAACAACGCGAGCCGGCTGGGCGTGCTCTACGTGATCTGGTTCAGACGCATCTGGCTGCCGAGCAGCGGCTGGAAGGCGTACAGCCGGGGCAACGGGGACCCGTCCAGCGACCACACGAACCACGTGCACCTGTCGATGCGGTAACCGTACGGACACAGAAGGGGCGGCCCGAGGGCCGCCCCTTCTCAGCAGACGACGTCACTTCTTGACGAAGGACTCGTACTCCTTGAGCACTTCCTCGGTGGGCCCGTCGCCGCGGATCAGGCCCGACTCGAGCCAGATGCAGCGCTCGCAGGTGTCCCGGATCGACTGCTCGCTGTGGCTCACCAGGAAGACCGTGCCGGCCTCGGCACGCAGGTCACGGACCCGCTGCTCGCTGCGCTTGCGGAACTTGGCGTCGCCGGTGGCCAGCGCCTCGTCGATCAGCAGCACGTCGTGCTTCTTCGCGGCGGCGATGGAGAAGCGCAGCCGGGCGGCCATGCCGGACGAGTACGTCCGCATCGGCAGCGAGCTGAAGTCGCCCCGCTCGTTGATGCCGGAGAAGTCGATGATGTCCTTGACCTGCGACTTCACCTGGGCCGGGGACATGCCCATGGCCAGGCAGCCGAGCACCACGTTGCGCTCGCCGGGCAGGTCGTTCATCAGGGCCGCGTTGACGCCGAGCAGCGACGGCTGGCCCGCGGCGTAGATGGCGCCCTTCTCCACCGGCAGCAGGCCCGCGATGGCCCGCAGGAGCGTGGACTTGCCCGACCCGTTCGTGCCGATGAGGCCGATCGCCTCACCCTTGTACGCGACGAAGCTCACACCCTTGATGGCGTGCACTTCGCGCAGCGTGGCGGGCTTCGTGCCGGTGACGATCCGCTTGAAGCTGGCGATCGGGCTGCCCGTACCGGCGCTGCCGGCCTGGTGGACCCGGTAGACGACGTGCGCGTCGTCCACGATCACGGTGGGTTCGCGCTGGTCAGCCACGACCGTACCCCTTCTCTCCGCGCCAGAAGTAGACGTATCCGCCGATGCCGACCGCGACGGTCCAGCCGATGGCCTCGAGCCACAGCACCATCGGGCTCGCGGCGAGCGGCACGTCCTCCATCAGCGCGTGGCGCATCAGGTCGATGAAGACGAGCAGCGGGTTGGCCTCGACGATCGCGAGCTTCCAGCCGCTGAGGTGATCGGTGAAGCGGGTGACCGGGTAGAGCACGGCCGAGCCGTACAGCCAGATCCGCATGATGAACGGGACGAGCTGCTTGAAGTCGGCGACCTTGGAACCCAGCCGGGCGGCGGCCATGGCCAGGCCGGCGTTGAAGACCGACTGGAGCAGGAAGATCGGCACGACCAGCAGCCACTGCCAGGTGATCGCCTCGCCGAAGCTCACCACGATGACCATCAGCACGGCCATCGAGGCGAGCATGTTGCGCACCTCGACCATGGTGATCGCCAGTGGCAGGCTGGCGCGCGGGAAGTGCAGCGCGCGGATCAGCCCGAGGTTGCCGCTGATCGCCTGGATGCCGGCCTGCACCACGGACTGGGTGAACTGGAAGATGAAGACGCCGGTGCACAGGTACGCGACGAAGTTGTCGATGTTGTGCTTCGTGTTGAGCACGACACCGAAGATCACGTAGTACACGGCCGCGTTGATCAGCGGGGTCAGCACCTGCCAGACCATGCCGAGCCGCGTCTTGCCCAGCGACGACATCACCTTGGCGTTCGCGTACGAGGCGATGAAGTGCCGGTACGACCACAGCTGCCGCGAGTACGCCGGCAGGCCGGGCAGCCGGCCGGCGGCGGTGAGGCCGTGCCGCCGGGCCAGCTCTCTCAGTGGGATGCCGGTGTCCGAATCGGCGACCGCCGTCTGTGTCATGGGGTGGCGCTCCGATCTGGTCGGTCCGTCGGGGTGGGACCTGGGTGACTTGCGCGGGAACACAGTAAACAGTCTGACGCGATGAAACGCTATCGTATCGACGTTGCGCCGAACTTATCCGACGAAGCGTCGAAACGCAACCGTTGCGTCCTCGCGTATAGTGACCTGGTGGCGACAGCGAAACGCGCACCTGCCGGAGCGGCGGTGCTCCGCGGTGACATCACCGCGGCCATCCGGAACGCGGTGATGAACGAGCTGGCCGAGGTCGGCTACGGGCGGCTGTCCATCGAGGCGGTGGCGCGCCGGGCCGGGGTCGGCAAGACCGCCATCTACCGCCGGTGGAGCAACAAGCTGGAGATGGTCCTCGAGATCGTCTCCGGTGTGGCGGAGCGTAGCGTGCCGATGCCCGACACCGGTAGCTTCGCCACCGACCTGCAACTGCTGATGTTCATCGTCAGCAAGGCGCTGCAGCACCGGATCGCCTCCCAGATCATCCCCGACCTGATGGCCGAGGCCGCCCGGAACCCGAAGATCGCCGAGACGCTGCAGCGCGCGCTGCGTACCCACCAGCTGGCCGTGGGCGAGAAGATCGTCGGTCAAGCGGTCGAGCGGGGGGAGCTGCCCGCCGGTACGGACCCGGAGCTGGCGGTCGACCTCATGCTGGGCCCGCTCTACTGGCGGCTGGCCGTGGCGCGGACCCCGATCGACGACGACTACCTGGAAAATCTGGCATCCTCCGTGACCGGGGCCCTGCGCGCGAGCGTTTAGGGAGCGGCGTTCAGCAGGTCCAGCACGCTGTGCTGGCAGCTGTGGTTGGTGCTGACGTACGGGCCGGCCCAGTGGCTCCCGTACGCATCAAAGCTGTTCCGGTCCTTCGCGTACGCCGAATCCGCCTGCCGCCGCAGGTACGCGTCGTACGGCCGGCCCACCGCCGCATTGAGCACGCCCAGCCCGCGGATGAACGCGCCCTTGAACGTCACCCCGTCGCCGCTGCACTGGTCGGGCTCGTTGGGCTCGCGCAGGATCCCGTTGCTGTTGAGGTAGGTGCTCGTGGTCGCCGCGTCCGCGACCCGTCGCGCCACGGTGAGCGCGTTCGCGTCGCCGGTGAGCCGGTTGAGCTGCACCAACGCGTTGATCAGCACGCCCTGGTTGTAGGTCCACGTGACGTCGCCGTTGTTGCGGCAGGTGCTCATGTTCAGGCCGTCGTTCACGAGGTTCGAGCTGTTGATCATCCCGGTGCCCTGGAACCACGCCCAGCCCGCCTGCGCGCGGCCGCGATAGACGGTGTCCCCGCCGATGCGCTGCGACAACGCCGCGTTGAGCTGGATGTAGAGGCTGTTGGCGATGGCGTTCTTCACCGTACGGGCGGTACTCCAGTAGATGCCGCCACCGCACCGGGTGTCCCAGTACGCGTACATGTGGTCGGCGTCGGCCCGGGCCGTGTTGAGGTAGCGGCTGTCGCCGGTGCGGTCGTACGCGGCGACCCACGCCAGCCCCCACCACCCGCTGTCGTCCAGGTAGTCGTTGCGGAACTGGCCCTGCAGCGCATTGATCTGCTTGTCGTACGTGGTGGCGATCGCGTAGTCGTAGCTGTGCATGCCGGTGATCCGGCTGGTCTCGATGAGCGCGGTCAGCGCGTTCGCGCCGGTCCACCAGCCGTTCGTGTCGAAAAGTCCGTTGTTCCGGTCGTAGCGCATCATGAGCGCGGTGGCCGCGGCGGTACGCCGGTCCGCCGCGTTCCAGTTGCTCCGGGCCCAAGCCGTGCAGACCAGCTCGGGACGGTCGCCGGCCTTGCCGCAGGCCCGCAGCACCCCGACGCCGCGGGTGTTCCAGTCGTCGACGTTGAACATGGCGGTACGCCAGCCGCCGGCGCCGGCGGGGACCGTGGTGTCGCCGAGCCGGCTGTCCCCGGTCCAGCTGCGGCCGCCGTCGAAGGAGCGGTCCAGCCAGACCTGATCTCCGGGCTGCCCGTTGTCGAGCGTCGCCCAGATCATGGCGTCGGCGTCGTCGACGTGCACCTTGAAGGTGCGGCCGTACAGCGTGGCGGAGACGGGGACCCGGTCGCCGGGGGAGAGCGCGGGGTCGCGGCCGTCGCAGTAGCGGTTGCAGACGGTGGCCGCCTGCGCGGCCTGGATGCCCTGGAGCTGCAGGGCGGTGGTGGCGGCGATCGCGGCGAGCGCGATCCACTTCTTGTGGCGCATGGGGATGTCACCTCTCGTGCGGGGGGATACACGTCGGTAACAGTTAATAATGTAGTGAAATCGTTAACAGTCAATGTTCAAGATTTCCTCAGGGGGCCGCCCGGCGGGCCGAAAGGAGGGGTCCCCCGCCCTCCGTACGCCCCCGGAGCACCATGCGAGACATCCGCGTCGACACCACGATCTTCGGTACCGCGTCCCTGCTGGCCCTGGCGCTCGGTGGCAACCAGGACGCCCTGCGGCCCCCGCCGGAGCGGCCCGCCGGCCCGCCCGAGGGCTTCACCGGGCTGTGGCACAACGCCGACGGGACCGTCCGGCTCTGCCTCGCCGCCGACTGGTCGTACGAGGGCAGCGTCGCGGGACGCCGCCGCAGCGTGAAGGGCACGTACCAGCGCGAGGGCTCGCTCATCCTGCTCAGCGACGAATCCGGGCTGCGGACGCCGGTCGTGGTCGCGGAGCACGGCCTCGAGATGGCCGGACATCAGCTCTACAAGGCGTGAGCCGCTAAAAGATCCCGGCGACGGGCCGATCGAACAGACATGCGGCTCATCAAGCTCCTGCTCCCGCTGCTCGCCCTGCCACTCGCGGCCGGTGGGTGCAGCGCGCTCGGGTCGCAGTCCGGAACCGCCACGCCGAGCGCGAGCGCCACACCCGCGCCGGGCAGCGACTGGATCGTGGTCGCCGGCGGCAGCGCCACGCCGAGCCCGAAGGTCAGCTACCGCGGCTCCCGCTCGCCCGCCCTGCCGCCCGTCTCGTTCCTGCCGACGCCGGCACCGGGCTGCGCCAAGGAGTGGACCGTCGATCCGGTGCTGATCCCGCTCGAGGTCACTCCGGGCGCCGGGAAGCTCACCGTCACCTGGCCGCGGCAGTACGACTCCGACTACCGGATCACGGCCGTCAAGCAGCCGCTCGTGTCCGGCAGCCAGCCGCCGTACACGTGGCAGAAGGTCCCGGCGGGCACGGGCTGCACGATCACTGCCACGATCACCGGGCTCACGCCGAAGGTGCCGTACGTCGTCTGGCTCGACGCGCCGGGGACCGGCTACGAGCGGGACGGGTCGCGGCACCCGTACAGCGGCCGGTCCGGGGTTGTCTACCCGAATTAGGTCGCCGTCGTGTTGCGGCCGCTCCACTTGGCCGCGTACAGGCGGTCGTCGGCCACGCGGAACAGCTGGTCACCGGTCATGCCCGGCTTCCAGCCGGCCACGCCGACGCTGACGGTCAGGCGGACGTCGGCGAGGATCGCGGCCCGGGCGACCGCCGTACGGATGCGCTCGCCGACCTCGGCCCCCGCAGTCGCGTCCCCGCGCAGGAAGATCACGAACTCGTCGCCGGCGTAGCGCACGGCCTCGTCCCCGGCGCGGCAGTGCGCCCGCAGGATGGTCGCCACCTCGCGCAGGGCCCGGTCCCCGGCGCTGTGCGAGTACGCGTCGTTCACCGCCTTGAAGTGGTCGAGGTCGATGAGCAGCAGGCAGAGCGGCTCCTCGCCGGCGGGCGAGATCCCGTCCATCAGCACGTCGAAGCGCCGGCGGTTGCCCAGGCCGGTGAGCGGATCCCGGAGGATCTCCCGCTCGGCGCGGGCGCGGGCGGCCTCGATCTCCTCCCGCTGGCGCGCCTGTCGCAGCATCGCGAGCCGCTGGAGCCGCAACTGCCACAGCTCGCGGACCTGAGCCTCGACGGTCTGGAAGAGGTCCCGGCTCGCCTGGCCGCCGTCCAGCGCCAGCGCGGTCAGCGCCAGCTCGAAGCGGATGATCGGGCGCTCGTCCGGGCGGGAGCCGTACCCCGGCAGGTCCCGCGCGGCGATGAACTCCCGGCGAGCCTCGTGCAGGTACCCGTGCTCGCGCAGGCTGATCCCGTGCGCGAGGTGGGCCATGCGGGCGTACTGGTGGGTGCCGGCCGCGCGCAGCTCCCCGATCACCGAGCGGGCCAGCTTCTCGGCCACGGTGGTCTCGCCGAGCTTTGCCAGCGCGAGCGCATGCACCGCCGTGACCGTGGGATCGGGGTGGTCCTCCAGCCAGGCGCGGGTGATCTCGGCGCTGCGGCGCAGGCGGCTGCGCGCCTCGTCGGAGCGTCCGACATGCGACAGCCGCAGTCCCCAGTAGAGCAGCGTGACCGCGTGCACCAGGTCGAACGACGGGGAATGGTGGCGCAGGTGCTCGTACGCCCAGGCCGCCGTCTCGTACAGCTCCGCGGCGGTGGCCGCCTCGGCGAACGAGCACATGGCCGACCTGCGCCGGTCGGTGTCGGCGGCCTGCTCGTCCAGCAGCACGCCGGCCCGGGCGAGATTGCGCATGCAGTCCACGTAATGGCCGCCGAGCATGTGGACCTGCGCCAGGTCGCAGAGCGCCTTCGCCTCGCCGAGGGCGGAGCCGATGCGGCGGTACTCGTGCAGCAGCGACGACCCCAGGGTGTTGGCCTCCGGGATGCGCCCGAGGGCGAGCATCGCGTACATCTTGCCCTGGATGAGGAACCGGACGGTCTTCTCGTCGCCGACGGCGCGGGCGATGGCCAGGTAGGCGTCGGCCGCCTCGACCGCCTCGTACGCGAGCCCGTTGTTGGCCATCCGGTGCACGGTGGTGGCGAGCAGGTGCAGCGGACCGTACGCGGTCACCGGCACCGGCAACCGTTCCTGCGAGATCCAATCCGCCATGACCCCAGTATCAGCAGTTCGCGCGTCAAGTAAATCCCCGTCGTCGCCGATCGACGTCGGTCGACCGTCCTATTCGGGACAGCTCGCGTCCTGCCATCGATGCGTATCGTGATTCCATGGGCGCGTGGGGCCGGCGACGGGCTGTCGCGGCTGCCCTGGCGGTGGAGGTCGTGCTCGCCGGGGTGGCGATCGGCGCCGCCCGCGTCACGTCCCCGGACCTCGGCTTCGACTACGTGCCCATCCGGCGCGTCCCCGCGACGGTCGCCGGACCGGCCACCGGCTCGTACACCTGGGACTGCGGCCGCAACGAGATCGGGCACCGCAACACCGCGAACATCGTGGTCACCCCGCGCCGGGCGGGGCCGCCGCACCACGTCCACGACTACGTCGGCAACCTCGCGAACGACGTGGGCGCCACCGTCGAGAGCCTCCCGGGCGGCGGTACGACCTGCCCGAACGGCGACGAGTCGACGTACTACTGGCCGGTTCTGCGGGTCGTCAGCGACGGCGCCGACGAGCACGGCGGGACGATCCAGGTCCCGGCGGCGGTCACGCTGACGTTCTACGGCAACCCCCGCAGCCCGGTCGTGCAGATGCCGCGCCTGCTGCGGGGAACGGTCGGGGACGCGTACGCCGTCACGAACGGCGGCGCGCTGGCCGCACCGGTGTGGAGTTGCGCCGGCGACGAGCTGCGCCGGGCGATGCGCTACCCGATCTGCCCCGCGGGCCACCGGGTGCTGCGGATCTTCGACTTCCCGAGCTGCTGGGACGGGCGGCGGCTGGACAGCCGGGGGCATCGCCGGCACCTGATCTTCCCCGAGCCGGGCGGCGGGTGTCCGGAGTCGACGTTCGCCGTGCCCCGGCTCGAGGTCGTCGTCGCGTACGCCGTGCCGGCGGGCGCGCGCTACCGGATCGACACCTTCGACGCGCAACGGCACAGTCCGCGTACCGATCACGCCTTCTTCGTCAATCTGATGCCGGACGCCCTGATGGACGAGGTCGTCGAGTGCCTCAACGCCGGCCGTACGTGTGTCAGTTCCCGGGGCTGACCGGGCCGGCCGGTGCGGGCGGGATGCCGTCGGGCAGCGGCTTCGTCCGGCCGCCCGCCGGGCCGACCGCGAACCAGGTGCCGTTGACGCCCTGGCCGAGGATGTCGCCCGGCTTCTCGTCGCGGGCGAAGTAGTACACCGGCTGCCCGTTGATCGTCACCTGGCAGTGGCCGTCGGCGCGTTCCACGTACCCGAGGATTCTGGGGTTCAGGCCCTTGGGGAAGATCTTGCCCGGCGACTTGATCAGCAGGGGCGGCCACACCTTGGCGCAGTCGCCGTTGCAGGTCGCCTTCGGCGGCTCGTTGCTGTCCTTGTCGAAGCGGTACAGCGTGCGCCCGGCGCCGTCGGTGACGTACGTGCCGATCTGCTCGTTCTCCGTGGCGTTGAGCTCGACGGTCCTGCTGCCCTTCCGGATGCTCCGCGGCGGCGTGACGTCCTTCCTGGACTGGCCGCTGTAGATCTTCACCCACTTCTGCTTCTTCGCGACGGTGGGCTCGGGGACCGGGGCGGCGGGCGGGTCCGGCGTCTCCCCGGCGAGCTGCGGCGCCGGGGGCCCGTCGTCGGGTTCCGGCGGCACGTCGGCGCTGGGGCCGGCGGCGGGCGCGGCCACGAACTCCACGGCCGGGGGCACGCCGGTACGGGCGCAGCCGGTCAGCGCCAGAATGCTCACCGCCACGGCCGCGGATGCCAAGCTGATGCGCTTCATGATTCCCCCTGTGGACGAAGCGAATGCCTCTCACACGCCACCGGCCCCGATCCGGTTCAGAGAAATCTTCCGAACCCGGTGAACCGGATCCGCCGGGTGTCCGTGTGAGGGGAGTCAGACCGACGAAACGGGGGTCGAGGGTGGCCGGGCACGCGCTCCGTCCGGCCAGCCTCGGCATGTGGACCGCCGTGACCGGGGGGATGAGATGCCGGGGTTGAGGCTCCAACGTCGCCGGGAGGTGGCTGATGAGGCACTGGTCAGATCGCTCTTCGCCGAGCACGGACGGGCGATGCTCGCGTACGCGACCCAGCTGACCCGGGACCGGGCGGCCGCCGAGGACGTGGTCCAGGAGGCCCTGGTCCGCGCGTGGCGGCACCCCGACAGCCTGGTCAACGGCAAGGGGTCGGTCCGCGGCTGGCTGCTGACGGTCGTGCGCAACATCGTCACCGACCAGATCCGGGCCCGCAACGCCCGCGCCCCCGAGGTGCGGGAGAGCCCGATGGACGTGGCCTCCGACGACGACCACGCCGAACGGGTGGTCAACTCGATGGTCGTGGTGGATGCGCTGAGCCGGCTCTCCACCGAGCACCGTGAGGTCCTGGAACAGCTGTACCTGCAGGGCAGCACGGTCACGGAGGCGGCCAAGACGCTGGGCATCCCGCCCGGGACGGTCAAGTCGCGCTCCTTCTACGCACTCCGGGCCTTACGCGAGCTGAAGTCGCTGAGCCCCGCCGGAACGGAACGGTCTGCATCATGAACACGAATCACGTGGACCTCGCCGGCTACCTGACGAAGTCGCTCGACGCGGAGCAGCGTCGCGAGGTGGAAGCGCACCTCGCCGACTGCGACGAGTGCCGGGCCGAGGTGGAATCCCTGCAGGAGTGGACGATGGCGCTCGAGGCCGTGCCCGAGGCGATGCTGCTGGACGGGCCTCCCGACGATGCCGACCTGCTGCTGCAACGCACGCTGCGGCAGATCCGTACCGAGTCCGCCGGGAGGCGGCATCGGCGTACGGCGCTGGTGGGAGCCGCCGCCGCGGTAGTGGTGGCGGCGGCGATCGCCTCCGGGGTCGCGGTGGGCCGGTCGACGGCAGACGAGGGCACCCCGGTGGCGCAACCGCCGGTGACCCGGTCGCAGCCGACGACCGCGCCGGGCACCCGGACGGCGACGGCGGTGGACGCGGGCACGGGTGCGCGGATCACGGTCGCCGTGGCGCCGGCACCGGGCTGGGTACGGATCAAGGCCGCGGTCTCCGGCATCCCCCAGGGCGAGCGGTGCCGGCTCGAGGTCGTGGCCCGGAACGGTACGGCGGTGCTCGCCGGCAGCTGGCTCGTCTCCGCGACGGGCGCGGCGGAGGGGACGACGCTCGACGGCAGCGCGCTCATCCCGCCCGATCAGGTCGCCTCGGTTCGCGTGGTGACGGAGGACGGCAGGACGTACACCAGCGTGAACGTGTGACGCGCCCGCCGGAGGGGCGGCGGGCGTGTGCCGCCGGGCGTCTCGCGCGGGCCGCGGCTCAGAGCGTCGGCAGCCCGGCGGCCTGCCAGGCCTTGAAGCCACCCGCGAGGTCGGTGGCCCGCAGCAGGCCGAGGTCCTGCAGCGCGGCCGCCGCCAGGCTGCTGGTGTAGCCCTCCTGGCAGGTGACGATCACGTCGAGGTCGTAGTGCGTGAAGGACAGCCGGGCGTCGCTGCGGGGGTCGAGCCGCCATTCCAGGACGTTGCGCTCGATGACGATCGCGCCGGGGATCTCGCCGTGCTCGGCGCGCTGGGCGGCGGGCCGGATGTCGACGAGGACGGCCCCGCGCCGCATGGCGCGGTGGGTCTCGTACGGTCCGAGGCGCGCCAGCCGGGTCCGGGCGGCGGCGAGCAGGTCGTCGATCCCGCGGGAGCCGGCCGGGGCGGTACGCAGCACCGGGGCGCTCACCACTGTGCTCCGGCCTGCTCGACCGTCACGACATCGAGGCCCGAGGCGCCGATGCGGTAACGGGTCATGGTCCGCAGCGCGGGGGCGTACGCGTGGATGCTGATCGCCGGCCGGTTCGAGCGGTTGGTGATCCGGTGGATGTGCCGGCTGCCGAACCGCCGCCCGGCGCCTTCGCCCAGCTCCCGCGCGGTGATGCGGGGCGGGCTGTCGGGCGCGATGCTGACCGTGTCCTCGGTGAGGGTGCCCGAGAAGACGTGGAACGCGCCGGCCGACCCGCCGTGGTCGTGCAGGTCGGTGCCCTGTCCGGGGAGCCACGTCAGCAGCCAGATCTCGTGGTCGTCCGCCTCGGCGAGCCGGTGGTACCAGCGCGCTGACGCGTCGAAGCGGGGCGCGACGGGCCAGACCCGGGGATCGGCGGCGAACCGCTGGGCGAGGGCGAGGTGGTCGAGGCGGAGGTCGGCGACGGTCATGGCGGCTCCCGATTCCCATACAAAGCCTATTGGTCCTATAGGTTTACCGCGTCGGTTCGGGAGCCGGGCCGCGACGCGCGGGATCTACCACAGTGTGGGAAGCGGCTCCGCCGGCCCGCGGCGCTCAGTGGAATTCGCCGCCATGGATGAATTGCGGGGGCAGCAATTTCCGGTGCGGCCGCCGAAGGCCGGAAAATGTGAATGTGAAACGAGGTTCTCGCCGCCCGGAATAGGCAATCACGATGATCGACTATGTCTGCAGCCGAGATCTCGGCAAGTAGCAACAATGTGCCTATAACGGACAACTAAGACATAGGTTCTATTGTGGGACGGCGGTACGTTGAGAGTGTCTTTGAAGCAGCTCCACGCGGGACACGAAAGAGCCTCATGCGGCTTTGCTTCTTTCTTGGAACGTCTCCAGAAATAGACGCGGAGCGACGGCATGAATACCCTGCGTTTTTCTCGACGGCTATTGAATCACCGGATCGGCCTATGACCTCAACCGTTCAGGCGGAATGGAGTGACGACGGCGGCCCTCGGTATCCGCAGCGTTATATGGTCGGCGACGCCTGCGAGAGCCGGTGCCCGGAGGTCACCCCTCGCCCGCCACCTCCGAGCCCCCCGATGAACGAGGACGGACACGTGTCGAACTCCCGCCGCGGTTTGCTCGCCGCCGGCCTGGCCGCCGCCGTAGTCGGCTCCATGGGGGTCGTGTGGACCCTGAACGCCGATGCCGACGAACTTCCCGCTTCGGAGGCGCCCGCCGCCGTCACCGCGTCCGCCGACCCGGCGGGCGACGCAGATGCCGCGGCGCCCTCCGCCGGCGAGACCGCGCCTGCTGACGAGAGTGCGCCCGCGGACATGACCGCGCCCGCCGACGTCACCCCGTCGGACGACGTGGAGCCGCCGGTCGCCGCTCCCGCGGCTCAGGGCGGCGAGTTCCCCGAACCGCCGAAGGTGCTGCCGTGGGGTCAGCGGCCGTCGAAGCTCAAGCGTGCCCGGGCCGGCGCGAACAGCAGGGCGGTCGCGGCCGCCGGCGCGGACGCGGCGCCGGCCGACACCAGCGGATCGCTCGAGCCCGTTCCGGAGTACGCGCCGAAGGGCCGCAACTCGCGCGGCGGCCTGCTCCGCAAAGCCCGCACCACCGTCGTGCCGCCGGCTCCCCCCACGCGGGGCGCAGCCGCGGCCGCCGGCGACGTCTACTTCCACTACGCGGTCGGCACCCAGGTCGCCGACACCGACGGCAGCTGGGCCAACCTGTCGATCGCGAAGCCGTACCTGGCCCGCGGCGACTTCCACACGCTGACGGAGATCGCGGTGCAGTCCGCCGACGGCCGCCAGATCGTCGAGGTGGGCTGGACGGTCGACCGGGCGGTCAACGGCGACGACGACCCGCACCTGTTCGTGTACTACTGGAAGGACCGCGTGCCCAGCTGCTACAACGCCTGCGGTTTCACGATGTACAGCAGCACGGTCAAACCCGGCGACACGTTGCCCGTCGGAACGTCGAAGCGCTTCGGCATCCAGCACTTCGACGGCGTCTGGTGGATCGCGTACGACTCGGAGTGGATCGGGTACTTCCCGGACCGGCTGTGGAACGGCACCTACACCCGGGCCGGCCTGACCCAGTGGTTCGGCGAGGTCGCGTCGGCCACCGACCAGCCGTGCACCGACATGGGCAACAGCCTGCCCGCCGGGGACCTCTCCGCGGCGCGGATCGGATCCATCTCCATGACCAACGGCCCGGTGCCGTTTCCCGCCGTACGGACCACCAGCCCGTACTACAGCGTGCAGTCGATGACCGACCGGACGTTCCGGTTCGGCGGGTCGGGAGCCTGCTGAGCCGCGTACGCTCCGGACGCGATGCCCGGTCCCCTCGCGGGACCGGGCATCTTTTTTGTCCGCGGGTGTCGAACCGGAGGCCGCCGGCCGGGGTACAACGAGGCGACACCCCTGGTGGGAGGCAGCGAATGAGGCGACGGGTGAGTCCCGCCGAGGAGCTGATGACCGCGCTCTACACCGAGCACTACGCGGTGCTGCTCAGCTTCGTCTCGCGCTACGTGTCCGACCGGCACAAGGCCGAGGACCTGGTGCAGGAGACGCTGCTGCGCGCGTGGCGGCACATCGACCACCTGGAGCCCGACCCCGGGCGGACCCGCTCGTACCTGTTGACGATCGCGCGCAACGTGGTGACCAACGCCTGGCGGGCCGAGCAGCGCCGCCCGCACCTCGTGGCCGACGACGCGGCGGTGGAGTCGGCGCCTGCCGCCGACAACGTCGACCAGCTCGTCGAGGGCTGGCTCGTCGCCGAGGCGCTGGAGCGGCTCTCGGCCGACCACCGCGCGGTCGTGCAGGCCATGTACTACGAGGGCCAGACCGTCGCCGACGCGGCCCGGAAGCTGTCGGTGCCCGAGGGCACGGTGAAGTCGCGGGCCTACTACGCCGTACGGGCCCTGCGGCAGGCGTTCGAGGAGATGGGGGTGCTGCGGTGAGCCCCGACCACGACGAGCTGCGCCGGCTGCTCGGCGGCTACCTGCTCGGCGGCCTGGACGACGCCGACACCGACCGCCTCGACGCGCACCTGCTGCATTGCGACGGATGCCGGGAGGAGCTGGAGCGGCTGGGGCCCGTACCGGAGCTGCTCCGGTCCCTGACCAACGCCCCGCCGCTGGTCGTCGCGCCGGGCACCCGCCCCAGCCCGGCCCGCGTCGAGGGTCTGCTCGGCCGGATGCGGGCCGAACGGGCGCGCGAACGCCGCCGCGCCGGGATCCGGTGGCTGGCCGCGGCCGCGGTCGTGCTGCTCGCCGCGGTGTCCCTCGGCATCGTGCTGACCCGTGACCGGGACGCGCCCGTGCCACCGCAGGCCGCGGCGAGCCACCCGCCGCTGGTCACCGCGGAGTTCGAGGCCGCCGACGGCAGCGGGATGGCGGGGCAGGCGGTGCTCACCGGCAAGACGTGGGGGGTCTCGGTGGACCTCACCGTGTCCAAGCTCAGCGGCCGGGGGCCGTTCGTCTGCCAGGTGCGCCGGGCCGACGGGATGACCGAGCAGGCCGCGATCTGGGGGCCCACGCCGAGCGGCAACGCCCGGGTCACCGGCGCGAGCTCGATCCAGTTGCCCAGCGTCAGCGTGGTCGCGGTGGCCGACAAGGAGGGACACGTCCTCGGCACCGCCCGCGTCCGCTGACGGGTCAGGCGCCGGGGCCGTACAGCTTCTCGCGCTGGGCCTGGGGGAGCGAACAGGCCGCCGTGCCACCGGGGAGCAGGTGCCGGTGGCCGGCGATCCAGCGGTAGATCGGCCAGGCCAGCAGCCCCACCGGCTTGACCTGCAGCGCGCGCCCCGGCACCTCCCACAGGCGGCCGGCGTCGCGCAGCAGCAGCGCGATGGCGTCCGGCCCGGAGGCGACCGTGCCGTCCGGGCCTACCCACTGCACCGCCTCCTCGACCTGCTCCAGCGTCAGGCCGAGGGCGCCGAGATCGGCGAACTGCCACGGGACCACCGTCGCGCGCGACGGGATGCGGCGCTCGATGAACTGCGCGCACGTCGTGCAGAAGGAGCAGTCGCCGTCGTACACGAAGGTCGGGGTGTTCATGGTTGTAGTTTGTCAGGTCACTCGGCGGAACTTGACCAGGTACGTCTGGGCGACGACCACCACGGCCAGGAACGCGCCGCTGATGACCTGCTGGTAGCTGCTCGGCACGTTGCCGACCTGGTTGATCATGTTCTGGATCACGCCGAGCAGCAGGACGCCCGCGATGGTGCCGGCGATCGTGCCCGCGCCGCCGGTGAGCAGCGTGCCACCGATGACCACGGCCGCGATCGCGTCGAGCTCCATGCCGGTGCCGAGCACCGTGACGCCCGAACCCAGCTTCGCCGCGTTGATCGCCCCGGCCAGGCCGGCGAGCAGGCCGGACATGACGTAGACCCAGACCTTGGTACGGCGTACGGCCACGCCCATGAGGCTGGCCGCGTCCTCGCTGCCGCCGACCGCGTAGACGGCGTGACCGAAGCGCGTCCGGGACAGCAGCACCATGCCCAGCGCGAAGACGACCACGACCAGCCACACCGGGTAGCCGATGCCCAGGAACGAGCCGGTGCCGAAGCTGCGGAACGCGTCGTTCGTGACCAGGTACGTCGTCGAGCCCTCGTCGCTCAGGGCCCGCATCAGCCCTCGGGCGCCGAGCAGCGCGGCCAGCGTGACGATGAAGGGCGCCATCCTCGTGTACGCGATCAGCAGCCCGTTCACCACGCCGATCAGCCCGCACACCGCCAGCGGCACGAGGAACGCCGGCAGCAGGCCCCACTTCGACGCGTACGCGGAGACCACGCCGCCCAGCACGTAGAGCGAGCCGACGGACAGGTCGATGCCACCGGTGATGATCACGAAGGTCATGCCCAGCGCGATCAGCGCGGGCGGCGCCGCGGCGACGAGGATCGTGCCCGCGTTGTCGAAGCTGCGGAAGTTGGGGAACGACGCCGTCGCGATGAGCACCACCACGATGAGCACGGCCAGCGCGCCCTGCCGCTGCACCAGGCCGACGATGCGGTCGGTGCGTTCGGCCCGTCGCTCGTCCGCGGCGACGACGGCCGCGGGGACCTCGGGGTCCGAGACGATTCCCTGGGTCACCGGCTCTTCCTCTCTCGGGCGACGTACACGGCGATGAGGATGATGACGGCCTGCACCATCTCGGTCGTGGACGGCTGCAGGTTGTGCTTGATCATGGTGGCGACCACGAGCTGCATGAGCAGGGCGCCGGCCACCGTACCCAGCACCCGGACCTTGCCGCCGGTGAGCGGGGTGCCACCGACCACCACCGCGGTGATCGCGGAGAGCTCGATGAGCAGGCCCACCGCCGAGGCGTCGCTGGACTGGATGCGGGCCACGGCCAGCACGCCGGCGATGGAGGCCAGGACCGAACAGACCACGTACACCGTGATCAGGACCCGCTTCACCGGTACGCCGGCCAGCTCGGTCGCGGGCCGGTTGCCGCCGATCGCCAGCAGCCGGCGGCCGAAGACCGTGCGCCGCACCACGAACGCGACCACGAGCACCAGCAGCGCGGCGATCCAGACCAGCATCGGGATGCCGAAGAGGTTGCCGGAGCCGAGGAAGATCAGGTCCTCGTTGCGGACGTCCTTGAGCTGGCCGTTGGAGATCACCAGGGCCAGCCCGCGGCCGCCGACGAACAGGGCGAGGGTGGCCACGATCGGTTGCAGCCCCACCCGGGCCACCAGCGTGCCGTTGACGAGGCCCACCAGCACGCCGGCGACCAGCGACATGAGGATCGCGGCGACGACGCCGTACCCGAGGTAGAGCGGGATCAGTGCCGCGGCCAGGGCCATCACCGAGCCCACCGACAGGTCGATGCCCTCGGTGCCGATGACCAGGGCCATGCCCAGCGCCACGATGACGATCGGGGCGACCTGGACCAGCTGGATGCGCAGGTTGCTCAAGGTCAGGAAGTTCGGGGTGAACAGCACGTTGTAGCCGACCAGCACCAGGATTGCGACGTAGACGCCGTACTTCGGCAGCCAGGCGCGGACCCGGGCGAGGTCGAGGGCGGGCCGCGGGGCGGTCGCAGCCTCAGTCGTCATTGCCTACCTCTTTCGCTTCGACCGCCGCCGCGGCGATCGTCTCGAGCAGCGCCTCGGTGGTCACGTCGTCGCCGCGCAGCTCGCCGACGACCGCGCCGTCGCGCAGCACCACCACCCGGTCCGAGCCCTCGACCAGCTCCTCGGCGTCCGAGGAGACCAGCACCACGCCGAGCCCCTCGGCGGCCAGCTCGTCGATGAGGCCCTGGACCTCCGCCTTCGCGCCGACGTCGATGCCGCGGGTGGGCTCGTCGAGCAGCAGCACCTTCGGCTGGGTGGCGAGCAGGCGGGCCAGCAGCACCTTCTGCTGGTTGCCGCCGGACAGGTCGCCGACGCGCTGGTCCGGGCTGGACGCCTTGATCCGCAGCCGCTTCATGTACGTGTCGACGATCTGGTCGATCTTCTTGTCCGAGACCAGGCCCAGCCTGGACATCCGGGGGAGCACGGCCAGGGCGATGTTCTCGCGTACCGACAGGCCGGCCACGATGCCCTCGGCCTTGCGGTCCTCGGGCTGCACTGCGATGCCCGCCTTCACGGCCTGCACGGTGGTGGGACGCTTCAGAGCCCGGCCGTCGACCTGGACCTCGCCGCTGTCCACCGGGTACGCGCCCCCGATCGCCTTGATCGTCTCGCTGCGCCCGGCGCCGAGCAGCCCGCCCAGCCCGACCACCTCGCCCGGCTTCACGGCGAAGCTGATGTCGTGCAGCTTGTGCCGGCTGTTGAGGTCGGTGACCCGCAGGACCGGGGCGGCGTCGACGGCGTCGGGGTGCTCGCCGGCGAACCCGGTGAAGCCCTCGCGGCGTACGGCCGACATGTCGCGGCCCAGCATCAGCGAGACCAGCTTGATCCGTTCCAGGTCGGCGAGCTTGCCGGTGTGCACCACCTTGCCGTCGCGCAGGATCGTGACCGCGTCGCAGATCTGGTACAGCTCGTCGAGGCGGTGGCTGACGTAGATGATGCCGATGCCCTGCGCGTGCAGGTCCCGGATGACACCGAAGAGGGTCTCCACCTCGCGCGGCTCCAGCGACGAGGTCGGCTCGTCCATGATGACGACCTTCGCGTCGATCATGACGGCCCGGGCGAGGGCGACCATCTGCTGCGCGCCCAGCGCCAGCGTGCCGAGCTGGCGGCGGACGTCGGTGGTGACGCCGTAGCGCAGCAGGATCTCCTGGGCCTCGCGGAACATGCGCTTCTCGTCGAGCAGGCCGAACGCGTTCCGCGGCTCGCGGCCGAGGAAGAGGTTGTGGGCCACGCTCATCAGCGGGATGAGGTTGACCTCCTGGTAGATCGTGGAGATCCCGGCGTGCTGGGCGGCCATCGGGGTGTCGAAGCGGGTCGCCTGGTCGCGGTAGCGCAGCTCGCCGCCGTCGGGCTGGTAGACGCCGGTGAGGACCTTGATCAGGGTGGATTTCCCGGCGCCGTTCTCGCCGACGAGCGCGTGGACCTCACCGGGTTGCAGGGTGAAGGACACGTCGTCCAGGGCTCGGACGCCCGGGAACACTTTGGAGACATCGACGACTTCTAGCAGCGCCATGAACGCATTCACTCACTTCTCAACATAATCCGTCAAGAGTTCGAACATTGTCTTTGGTTTGTGTGGTTGCAGTGGGGGCTTCTGGGGCGGGGGATGGCCCACTCCGGGCGGTCAGGCTCGATCCCTGCGTGGACCATCCCCCGCCCCAGAAGCCGTTGTGGTTGCGTAACCGAAGCCGGCGCGGGCGCGGCTACAGGTGTTCAGCCCAGCGGATTTGTGCTGTTCCAAGTGGTGTCGGGGATGTAGCTGGTGGGGGTGTCCCAGGTGTTGCCGCCGCCGTTGGTGGCGATGTAGACGGCTTCGGCGTAGTGGCGCCAGTAGTAGCCGGGGTAGTTGAAGGATTCGAGTGAGATGTTGCCGGTGCCGCCGTTCTGGGGTGGTTGGGCGCAGAAGGTGGCGTCCTGCTGGAACGTGGTGGTGTTGTCGTTGGGGGACTTCTGGAGGCGGTAGTTGGCGTGGCGCAGGTACTGGCCTGGGAAGTTGACCGACTCGAAGGAGTAGCAGCTGGTGTCGGCGAAGCCTGCTCGGACGGTGAAGGTGGCGTCGGCGCGGTCCGTGGCTGGGCTGGTCGTGGTGATGACGTCCGTGCGGGCGAGGTTGTCGCGGTGGCGGAGGTAGCGGGTGTCGTAGCCCGGGGTGGTGACCTTGAAGGAGCGGGTCTGGCCGATGGGCAGGTCGGCGCCGCTGCGCCAGAGGGGAGCCGAGATGGCCCAGGTGGCGTCGTCGTTGAAGGTGCCGCCGGTGTTGGCGTCCATCCAGACTTCCTCGGCGCGGTGGCGCATGAAGTAGCCGGGCATGTTGGAGGCTTCCAGTGAGGTGCCGCCGCCGGAGAGGCCCGGGCGGGCGCAGAAGGTGGCGTCCGCGGTGAAGGTGCCGCCGGTGTTGGTTTCGCTGTAGACCCGGTACGCGCGGTGGCGCAGGTATCGGCCCGGGAAGTTACGGGACTCGAACGAGTAGCAGGAGCTGTTCGAGAGGCCGGGGCGTACGGAGAAGGTGGCGTCCTGGCGGTCCGTGGTGGTGCTGGTGGTGGAGACGACGTCCGTACGGGCCGCGCCGTCACGGTGGCGCAGGTAGCGGTTCGTGTAGCCGGGTGTGGTGACGCGCAGTGAGGCGAGCTTGTTCGTGGACAGGGTGGTGCCGTTGGCCGCTCCGAGGACGCGCAGGTTGACCTCGCGGACGCGGGCGAAGTCCATCTTGCGGATCTGCCGGTCGTACGTGAAGAAGCCGTTGAGCTCCTCCTCCACGTCCGTCGGTTCGGTGTAGACGGAACCGGAGAGGCCGTTGCCGTTGATCAGGTCGACGAGCTTGCCGGTGATCTGGACGTAGCGGTTGGTCAGCGCGGTGGAGTCGGGCAGCCACTCGTACGCGAACTTGCCGCTGGTCGGCCACTCGTGACCGGAGACGCGCAGGCCGAGGCCGCCGTACTCGCCGTTGACCGCGATGCGGGTGGCGCTCGGGGCGCGGGTGATGCCGGGGCCGACGTACATGTGGTCGTCGATCACGTCGCCGTTGCCCGGGTCCGGGTCGGAGTCGCAGCAGTTGGAGCCGGAGTTGTGGTTCACCAGGCGGGTGGGGTCCCAGCCCTTGACCAGGTCGGCGATGCGGCCGGCGTCGTATTCGCCCCAGCCCTCGTTGAACGGCACCCACTGCACGATCGACGTGATGCCCTTGTGCTCGTCGATCATCTCCTTGAGTTCCTTCTCGAACCGCTGCCGCCCGACGGTCGACGGCTCCCGGCCGCTGGCCAGCGCCGGCATGTCCTGCCACACCATCAGCCCGAGGCGGTCGGCGTGGTAGAACCAGCGGTCGCTCTCGACCTTGATGTGCTTGCGGACCATGTTGAAGCCGAGCGCCTTCTGCTGCTCGAGGTCGAAGGCGAGCGCGGCGTCGGTCGGCGCCGTGGAGATGCCGTCCGGCCAGTAGCCCTGGTCCAAGGTGCCGAGCTGGAAGACGAACTTGCCGTTCAGCGTGGGGCGCAGGACGCCGCCGAGCATCGCCTTGCCGAGCGAGCGCATGCCGAAGTACCCGCCGACGGCGTCGCCGCCGGCCATGGTCACCCTGAGCGTGTAGAGGAACGGGTCGTCGGGGGACCAGAGCCGGGCGTTCGGTACGGGGACCCGGAAGCTGCTGCCCACGGTGCCGCTCGCCGTGCCCACCACCGTGCTGCCGTTGAGCACCTGGGCGGTCACGCTCGCGCCGGCCTGCGTGCCCTGCACGACGAGGTCCAGCCCGCCGGCCGCGACGTTGGGCGTGGTGTCCAGCCGGGTGATCCGCTGCGCCGTGGTCGGCTCCAGCCAGACGGTCTGCCAGATGCCCGACGAGGGCGTGTACCAGATGCCGCCGCGGTTGGTGCGCTGCTTGCCGACGGGGATGTCCTGGTTGTTGGTGGGGTCCCAGACGCCGACGATGATCTCGTTGGAGCCGGCCCGCAGCGCGCTCGTGACGTCGTACGAGAACTTGTCGTAGCCGCCCTCGTGAGTGCCGAGCAGCGTCCCGTTCACCCAGACCTTGGACTGCCAGTCGACCGCGCCGAAGTTGAGCTGCACGTTGCGGCCGGCCCAGGCGGCGGGGACGGTGAACGTCCGCCGGTAGTACATGTAGTCCTCGTGCCGCATGATCCCCGAGAGAGCGCTCTCGATCGGGTACGGGACGAGCACCTCCTCGCCGAGGGTGGTGCCGACCGGCGGCGTGTTGATGTTCGCGGCGCCGGCGAACTGCCAGGTGCCGTTGAGGCTCTGCCAGTCGGGGCGGGTCAGCTGCGGCCGCGGGTACTCGGGGAGCGGGTTGGTCGTGGACACCTGGCCGGTCCACGGCGTGCTCAGGGGCGGGGGCTTCGGGGCGGCCGCCGCGGGGGACTGCGCGGCGAGTGCGACGCCGGCCGAGGCGGTCAGCGCGGCGGTGGTCACGGCGAGGAGGCGTCGCCACGATTCGGGTCGATGTTCAGTCACGTTCGTTCTCCTTCGGGGCCAGGAGCGCGCTGGTGGGGACAGGTGATAGACGTACGTCTATCCATGAGAAACGACGCACGGCGGCGCCGGAAGGGGGTCCGACGCCGCCGTGGCTGTGTTCGTACGCGTCAGTACGCGCTGTTCAGGTCGTTCTTGGCGTTGCTCTGGTCGTACTCGCGGTCGCTGATGATGATGTCCTCGGGGATCGGCTCACCGTTGAAGAACTTGGTGGCCGTCTCGAAGGCGAGCGGGCCGAAACGCGGGTTCGACTCGATGACCGAGTAGATCCAGCCGTCCACGATGCCCTGGACCGCGCCCTTGGTGCCGTCGATCGAGACGATCTTGACGTCGCCCTTGTTCTTGCCGGCGCTCTTGAGGGCCACCTCGGCGCCCAGCGCCATCTCGTCGTTCTCGGCGTAGATGCCGTTGATGTCCGAGTTGGACTGCAGCAGCTGCTCGGAGACCTTCTGGCCCTCCTCGCGGGAGAACTGGCCGGTCTGCTCAAAGACGATCTTGATATCCGGAGCGACCTTGGCGATTTGGTCCTTGAAGCCCTTGGTGCGCAGCGTGGTGACGTTGTTGCCCGGCGCGCCGAGCAGGATCGCCACCGAGCCCTTGTTGTTCATCGCTGCGGCCATCTTGTCGGCCGCGCGCTTGCCCTGCTCCTCGAAGTCCGACCCGATGAACGTCAGGTAGTCCTTGCAGGAGGTGGCGTTGATCTTGCGGTCGATCGTGATGATCGGGACCTTCTTGGCCGACGCCTTCGCGAAGACCGAGTCCCAGCCGTCGGAGTTGAGCGGCGCGATGATCAGCAGCTGGACGCCCGAGTCGATCATCTGCTCGACGTCGCTGATCTGCTTGTTGAACTGCGAGTTGGCGTTCGTCGCCTGCAGGTTGCCGCTCGGGATGCCCAGCTTCGCGGCCTCGTCCTTGATGGACTTGGTCTCCGCGATGCGGAACGGGTTCGCCTCCTTCTCCGACTGGGAGAAGCCGATCTTCGCGGTCTTGAGGTCGATCTTCTTGCCGCCGAACTGGTCGAGCGTGCAGGTCTTGGCGCTGGGGTCGGCCGACTGGACGACCTGGGCGCCGGCCGAGGCGTTGGAGCCGCCGGCCGCGGGGGTGTCGCTGTCCTCCGACTTGGCGCAGGCGCTGACCAGCAGCAGCGCTGCCCCCAGGGTTATGACTGCCGGCCTCCAGCGGCCGGGCATGGCGCTCATGGCATGTGCTCCTTAGTGGTGACTGCGAAACCGGCGGACGGGACATCGACGGGGGTGGCATCGAGCGTTTACCATCCGGAAACACATTCACGCACTATCGAACTTTTCCTGTCAAGGTCACGGTCATTACCAATCAGAAACGAACGCGACGATGCGTGGCCGTGCGTGCGCGTGGGTGAAGAGCCGCAGGTCAGGGCGTCGTCAGGCCCGTTCGGTGGGGTGAACGCGTTCGTTCAGGACGCAATACGGCACGTTGTTACCGGTCACAAATGGACAAGCGTCGGCCGGTGTGCTTGTGCGCTTTCCTGCGGCGTCACCGGCTCGGCTCCCTCCAGGGCCTGTGCCGAGGCCGTGCGGTTGATGAAGTCGACGCCGGCGTACTCGCTGTACTGCGCGACCGTCCGGACCGGACCCATGCCGAGCCGGCCCGTCGACGGGTACCGCAGCATGTTCGCCACCCGGCGCCGGCTCGCCCGCTCCCGGGCGAACCAGTTCCGCCCGGTCGCCGAGTCGCCGTGGTCGTCCCAGTGCCGCGGCCGGTCCTGGCGGATGTAGAAGTGCCAGGCCAGCACCTCGATCGGGTGGAAGAGGTCGTAGCCCCAGGTGAACGCGCGCACGGAGAGGGTGATCTCCTCGCCGTGGAAGTAGATGGTCGGGTCGTACGGCACCTCGAGCGGAAACGAGCCCGGCGCGAAGAGGAACCCGGCGGCGAGGAAGCGGGCGCGGAAGGGGCGGTCCCGGTCCTGCCAGCCGGGCACGACGGTCTGGTTGAACGTCGGTACGCCGTCCTCGGTCCAGTCCTGCATGATGATCCGCGTCGGCACGCCGGCCCCGGTGAACTCGGTGTCCGGCTCGTACATCGGTGGATAGCCGCTGAGGATCGGCTTCGCGACGCCGGTGGCCCGCGCGGCGGCGATGCAGCGGACGTCCCAGTCCTGCGCGAAGCGGGTGTGGCTGTCCGCCTGCAGGAACCAGTCGGCCGGCCGGTAGTGGCGCATCACCTCGGCCCGCGCCCAGCAGGCGCCCCGGCTCTGCCGGGCGTCGACGTCGAGGATCTCGACCCGCGGGTCCTCCCGGATCGCCGAGACGTCCTCGTCGCCCAGGTGCTGCCAGTTGACGACGATGCGCAGCTCGTCGGGGTGCCGCGCCTTCGCCAGGCAGTCCAGCACGGTCGGCACGAGTTCGGGGTCGCGGTACGCCGCCACCGAGACGAAGATCGTCATGTCACCGGCCCTCGCCGACGGCCCAGGGCAGCACCTCGGCCCCGCGGCCCGGGTCCTGCCCGCGGAACGCGTCGTAGGCGGCCGCCACGTCCTCGTCGCTCATGACCATCGTCTCCCGGAGGAAGTCGCCGGTCAGCCGGAAGGGCACCGGCCCGCCGGGATTGATCAGCACGTCCACCTCGTCGGGCAGCAGCGAGACCACGCCGGTGAGGTCCATCCGGCGCCACTCCGGCGCGCTGACCCGGCGCCTCTGTTGCGGGCCGGTCGTCACCACCACGCAGCGCACGTCGTCCGGCGACCTCACGACCAGCGGCCGCCCGTCACCGTTCAGCGCCACCTCGAGCTGCGCGTCACGCATCATGAGCTGCAGCTGACCGGCCTCCATCCGGCCACCCATGGTGAGCCGCAGCACCGCGTCCAGCGGATCGGCGGCCGCCCGGCCGTCGCGCGGTGCGTAGCCGGGATTGCCGCGGAACGGGCCGGGGACGCCGTCCGCGTCCAGCGGCCACACGCCGATCACCGCCTCGACCGGCGGGACGTCGTCGTCCGGCCGCGGCCGCCAGTCGGGGTCCATCAGCAGGAAGAAGTCCCGGTCGCGGAGCTGCTCAGGCTGCACTCGGCCGTCCTCCCAGGTCGATGGCCGCGGTGGCGCGGACGAAGTCGCCGGTCAGCCGTACGCCGGCCGGTCCGCCGGGGTTGACCAGCAGGTCCGCCCCGTCCGGCAGGCCGGCCACCAGCTCGGCGAGGCTCACCTGCCGCCAGTCCGGCGACGCGATGCGGGCGCGGTGCGGCATGCCGGTCGCGACGATCGCGCACAGCACGTCGTCCTCGGCCCTGCTCAGCAGCGGGCGGCCGTCGCCGTTCAGCGCCTGGTCCACCAGACAGCCCCGCAGCACGAGCTGCAGGTGCTCCACCTCGGCGTCCCCGCGCAGGGTCAGCCGCAGCAGCGCGTCCACCGGGTCCGACGGCGAGTCCTCGCTCACCGGCCGGTAGTCCGGGTTGCTCCGGAACGGGCCCACCGACCCGTCCGGCTCCACCGGCCACAACCCGACCACGGCCTCGAACGGCGGCGCGTCCACGTCGTCGACGCCGCGCCACTCCGGGTCGGTGAGCAGGATGACGTTCTCCTCGTCCGCCATGTCAGGTCATTCCCCCTGTCCGAGCAGCGCTGCCAGCGCCCGGTGCGTGCCGACAGGCCCGGCCGGCGCGGGTGCGTACCCGGCGGACCGGATGTCGGCGAGCAGGCCGGCGTCCGGCGCGAGCCCGTGCACGCGCAGGTAGTAGGCGGTCGCCTCGGTCCACACCCAGCGGCCGTCCGTGCGGTGGCCCATGGGCACGACGGCACCCCGCCCCGGCTCCACCGGGTCGGTGCCCCGGCGCGTCGTCGTCATGACGATCGCGCCGCTCTCCAGGTACGAGACCTTGTCGCGCTCGTCCTCGGCGATCGGGTCGCGGGTCAGCGGTTCGGCGATGCGTACGGGCGGCGCCTCGCCGGTCGTCCACAGCAGAGCGGAAGCCGACCGAGCGCCCCGCTGGTACGCGGGCGGTTCGACGCCGGACGGGTACGCCTCGACCTGCGGATCCGGCACACCGGCGCGGATCAGGGCGCGCATCACCACCGCCGTGACGGCCGGCAGGGACGCGATCGTGGACGCCTCGAGGACGTACACGCGGGTCGGCGGGACGACGGCCGGATCGAGGCCGGGAAGGACCCGCCAGGCTCGCCAGAGGGCCACCGCCTCCGGGACCCGGACCAGCGCCCGGGCGGCGCCGCGGTCGACGGGGTCGCGGACGTCCGGGCCGGTGGTCAGGTCCAGGACGAGGGCCGGGGTACGGCCGGGGGCGGGAAGCTCGGCGACGAAGGCGTACGGCGACCGGGCCCGTCCCGCCGACTGCTCGGCGACCACCGCCGCGACGGTCCGCAGGCCGCCCTCGGCCAGGGTGAGCCGGGCCCGCGCCAGCACGTCGTCGGGCGCCCGCCCGGCCAGCAGCAGCAACTCCCGGTGCAGCCGGGCGGCTTCGGCGTCCTCCGTCATGCCGTCCTCGCGTGGTCGTCGGCGTGCGATGTCCGGCAGCCATTCGACCACGGTGCCCGGGCCGCCCCGGCGGTCCGCGGCCGGTCGTGCCCCAACGTCGGCGCTCCGGGACCCGTTCTTACCTCAGCTCGCCTCCCACGGCACCAGGGCCACCTTGTGGTTGCTTGCCCGGTCGAACGCCGCGGTGAGCTCGTCGTCGCTCGCCATGAACGCGGCGCGGACGAAGCCGCCGGACAGCCGCGTCATGGCCGGCCCGCTCGGGTTGACCAGCACGTCGACGTCGTCGGCCAGCAGCGTGACCAGGGCCTCCAGGTCGCAGCGCCGCCACAGCGGCAGGTTCAGGTCGCGCCGGTGGCTGCCGCTGCTGGCGAGCAGTACGCACAGCACGTCGTCCGGCGAGGGCTGCAGGATCGGCCGGCCGTCGCCGTTCATGGCGATGTCGAACAGGCTCTGCCGCAGGATCAGCTGCAGCTGCCCGGCGTCCGCCGTACCGGCCGCGGTGAGGCGGAGGAGCGCGTCGAGCGGGTCCGTCGGCGAGTCGACGTCGGTGGGGAAGTAGTCGGGGTTCGGGCGGAACCGGCCGACCGAGCCGTCCGGGGCCACCGGCCACACCCCGACGACCGCCTCGATCGGCGGCAGGTCGCTGTCCGTCCCGGGTTCCGGCTCCCACGCCGGGTCGGTGATGACGAAGTAGTTCTCGAAGGTCTCGTCGCTCATTCCGCCATCTCCTCGGCCAGTTCCTCCGCCGTCTCCTCGGGCACCGCCGGCAGCCCGGACGGGCCCCAGGTGCGGGACACCGACAGGTGCTCTCCCGCGTCCACGGTCAGGCCGCGGGTGCCCGGGGGCCCGAAGCCACCGGTGTAGGGAACGTACGTGAACTGCGGCGCGGGCGTGGTGCCACCCGGCACGTAGTAGGTCGCGTAGGTGGTGGGCTGGTACGTCGTGTACGTGGGCCCGGCCCACGGCTGTCCCGGGGTCACCGTGTAGGTGGTGTAGCCGCCGTACGCGGTGCCCGGCGTCACGTACTGGTACGTGGGCTGGCCGGTGCCGGGCAGCGAGGTCGTCGAGTTGTTCGGCGACGCGTAGACGACGTTCACGCCCGGCGGCACGGACGACGTCGGCGCGGTGGTGGAGGCGGCCGGCTGCGGGGCCGGGGCGGCCGGGGGAGCGGACGGTCCCGCGGTGCCGCCGGAGGGCCGGGCCGGCCGGAACTCGCGCATGATGCCCCGGTAGCTCACGCCGATCGGCTTCTCCGAGAAGCCGAACGTGTGCGCGATGCTGTGCGGGTACTGCACCCAGAGCGTCTGCTCGGCGCCGTACCCGTTGCCCTGGAAGCCCCACGACCACACCGCCTGCATGAAGTCGTGGATGGCGTAGCCGGGCTTGTCCTTGCGCGCCGCCGAGCAGGACAGGAAGAAGATGGTCGAGCGCATGCCGGAGCGGGAGCGGTGCAGCACGCCGGACTGCCAGACGATGTGCGCCATCTCGGTGCCGTTGACCGACGCGGTCCGCCCGTTCTTCAGCTTGATGCCGAACGTGTGCGGGCTGGCGTGGCAGTCGACGTAGACCACCTCGCCCTCCCAGTGCGCGCGGCGGCCGTGCTTCGGCATGGCCATCACGGTGTAGCCGCTCGTGCGTTTCTCGCCGTGGAACGACTCGTAGTGCTCGAAGTTGTCCTCGTCGATGAACTTGGGGAAGTCCTGCATCGACGGGTAGTCGCCCCGGCTCATCGGGAAGGCGATGCCGGTCTCGTGGTTCCGCTTGTTGTGGCTGAAGAAGTAGGTCACGTCCTTCAGGTCGTACTTCTGGCCGCTCTGCGACGGTCCCGGCTGCGCGGGCGGCGCGGGTGGCGGCGCGACCGGGCCGATCGTCTTGAGCTTGCCGCCCTCCACCGTCAGGCGCGGGCCGGCGATGCGGTTGCGGCCGGTGGACGCCACGACGGTGACGCCCCGGCCGAGCTGGTTGCGCAGCTCGTCGGCGAAGTCGTCGGCGTGGTTGCCGATCCGCGACGGCACCAGGAACACCGTGCGCGTCTGGCCCTGAGGGACCAGGCCGCTGCGCGCGACGATGCCCGCGACGTCCTTGAGCGGTACGCGGATCGCGCCCTTGCCCTGGACCTCCACCAGCATGTTGCCGCGGCCGTCGGTCTTGCCGTGCACGGAGAGCGGACGGCGGTTGTCGTTGGCCCACGGCGTGTCCAGGGTCTGGCTGCCGTTCCGGCCGCGGGACTTGTACTTGTCCGCCGTGGTGACCGCGGTCTCGGCCTCCATCTGCCGGGTGTGCGCGTCGGTCATGCCGAGGCCGAGGCCGAGGACGTTGCCGCTGCGGTCGCGGAACGGCGTGAGCAGGACCCGGTCGGTGCTGTTGAGCGGGCGCAGCGGGGCCCGGGACGGGTCCTGCAACGCGGTCGCCGGGTCGATGCCCGCGTCGGGCGGCGGCGGCTGAACCGGCGGTGGGTTCCCACCCGGCGGGGTCGGTCCTCCGGGCGCCGTGGGCGGTGCGGCCGGTGGCGCCACGGGAGGCGCGGGCGCGGCGGCCGGCGTCGTGACCGGCTGCTGCCCGTCGGTGCGGGGCGGGTCGATCCGGACGATCCGGCCGTCCTTGTCCGGTCCCTTGTAGACGCCGATCTTCTGCGGGGAGTCCGGTTGCTTGCGCAGTTCCTCCGTGGCGCCGTATGCCTCACCCTGGTGGCCGCCGCGGCGCAGCCGCTGCATGAGGTCCCAGCCGGCGCCGCCGGTGCGCAGCCGGCGTCCCGCCGAGTCGCTGAGCAGCAGCAACGGCGTGTTCTTCCCGGAGCGGGGCCGGCGCAGCGCCTCGCTCTGCAGGATCAGGTCGCCCAGCTCGGCGCCGCTGAGCCGCTCGGTGCGGCCGGTGACCCGGTTGCGGACGGTGAACTCGCGGGCGTTGCCGGGCGCGTCGACGAAGATGAACCGGCGGCCGTCGCCGAGCCGGTCCTTGCCGCCGAACGGGGTCTTCACCACCTGGTTGAACGGGCCGCGGCTGATCCGGTCGTACCAGCGCAGCTTCTCGCCGCTGCCGTCGGCGATGCGGGCGAAGCGCTGCATCCGCTTGCGCTCGTCCTCGGACCGGTAGAAGCCGATGCCGATGACGTCGCCGGCGGCGTTGCGGAAGTCGACGTGGTCGACGTCGGCCAGCGCCATCGGCCCGGCCGGGACGACCGGCGGCACCGGGTCGCCGCTCGCCGGCCCGGGCTGGGTGCCCGTACTGGGCTGCGTGCCGGTGCCGGTGCCGGTGCTGGGCTGGGTGCTGCCGCCCGGCTGGCCGGTGGGCGGAGCCGGCGGGGTCGCCGAGGCCGCCGGATCCAGGGTGACCAGGGCGCCTTCGGTGGTGCGGTCGCCCACGACGGCGATCAGCTGGTCGGCGCTGCGGGGCACGCGCAGCACACCGTTCGGGGCGTACCCCTTACCGCGGTGGCCCCACGCGCGCAGCGTCGCCAGCACCTGCTCGCCCAGCGCCGGGGTGGCGCCGGTGCCCGCCCCGAGCAGGAACATCGACGCGTTCGCGCCGTCCCGGGCCTGGCGCATCGCCGGGGTCTGCGCGATCAGGTAGGCGTACTCGGCGGCGGTGAGGTGCTGCAACCGCCCGGACTTCAGGCGGACCACGAAGCGGCCCTGGTCCGGCTCGGAATGGACATAGACCATCTCGCGCCCGCGCAGGCTGCCCTCCCTGGCCCACGGGGTGGACCGGGTCCGCAGCACCCGGAACCGGCCGTTGCCGGCCGGCTCGAGGACGTCGTACCTGCGCAGGTTCGACTTCTCGAGCCGGACGGTGGTGTCCGTCATCCGGTCCCGCTCGGCCTGGCGCTCGGCCCGGGTCGCCCCGGTGGGGAAGCCGACGCCGACGATCTCGTTCCGGTGGTTGCGCAGGCTGTCGGACTCCACGTCGGCGAGGTTCAGCCAGACGCCGGCCGGTGCGGGCGGCGCGACGGCCGGCCCGGGCAGCGTGTCGAGGTCGTCCGGGTCGTCCAGCGGGTCGGCCGGGGCCGCCACGGGCGACGCGGCCGGGCTGAGGTCCGGCGACTCCGGCGGCAGGTCGGCGTCCGGGTCCACGGCGGCGCCGGGCACGAACTCCGGTACGGCGGCCGGCGGCGGCGCCACGTGCGGGGACACCGTGACGATGCCGCCCCACCGGGCCACGCCCAGCTGATGGGCGCCGGACTGCAGGATCTGGTCCGTCGCCGCGTACCCCTCGCCGGTGTAGTTCTCCTGCTGCTGCAGCCGGCTCATGAAGTCGTGCGCGAACCCGCCCGGTCCCTGGACGGCGCCCGCCTCGGAGCTGAGGAACAGCACGGGTGCGCCGCGTCCGTTCGGGTGCTGGTCGAAGACCCCGGCGGCCAGGGCGACGCGGGCCAGCACCCGGCCGCCCTTGAGCTCGCCGGGCCGGCCGTCCGCGCGGACCGTGAGGCCGTCGGAGTTGCCCTCGCCCAGCACGAAGAACGGCCGGCGCCCGGCGCGCATCCGGCCGAGCCACGGCGCCGGGTGCGGGCTGCCCTGCACCTGGCCGCGCTCGTCGGCGAAGCGCATGTAGGTGGCCGGCAGGCCGGCGCTCAGCTCGCGCACCCGGTCGCGGAACCGCTGCACGTCGCCCGGGCGGTTCCAGAAACCGATGCCGACGCTGCGGCCACCGGCGTCGCGCAGCTTGACCACCTTGACGCCGTTCACCTCCTCGACGCCCGGCTCGGTGTCCGCGGGGGTCGGCGCGGGCTGCGGCTGCTGCGGCGGGGGAGGAACCTGACTGGTGGAGGCGGTGGCGGGGGCGGGTGCCGGCCCGGACGGCGACGACCCGGGACCCACCTCGACGAGCGAACCGCCGTTCTCGAGCGCGACCCGGGAACCGAGCGTGTAGCCGGTCTCCGGCCCGTAGATCGGCCCGCGGTGCCCGGCGAGCCGGCGCAGCTCCCGGCCGAACGACTTGCCCAGCTGGTGCGGGGCCCGGGACCACAGCACGACCGGCTCGGTGACGGAGTAGGTCACACCGGCCTTGGCGGCCCGCGCAGCGACCACCGCGGCGAGCGTCTTGCCGGTGACCCGCACCGGGCCGCGCCCGCGAACCATGATCTTGGCGTGGCCGTCGCGGCCGTTCGCCGCCAGCACGGTCAGCGGTACGCCCCGCCACGGCACCGGGCTGACCGTCGGCATGCCGTCGCCGGCGGGGCCGGGGTACGACTCGTACGTGCCGGCGCGCAGGGCGTCCTGGTGGTCGAGGATGTCGCGGCGGTCATCCACGTCGAGCGGGAACGCGACGCCGAACGCCGTACCGCGGGCGTCCTTCAGCTCGATGACGTCGACGTCGTCGGGGTTCACCGAGTCCACCACCGGCGGCTCGGTCTCGTGCAGCGCGGAGGCCGGCAGCGAGCCGGGGACGATCTCCCGGAACCGGCCGTCGTGCTCCAGGATCGGCCCGCCCGACGTCGTCCACATCGTGGTGGTCGGGGCGTACGCGTTGCCCTGGTAGCCGTACGCCGACACCGCCTCGGCCAGCATCCGGCCGGCCAGGCCCTCGTCGTACCTGCCCGTCTCCGGGGCGAGCACGACGATGCTGTCCCGGCTCTCGGCGGTGCGCAGGTCCATCAGGTCCATTTCCTGCAGGAGCTGGGCCACCTCCACGCCGTCGACGTACGTGGGACGTCCGCTCCAGCGCCCGGCGGCGCCGTGCACGCCCTCGGGGGAGTCGTCGAAGTGCACGAAGAACGGGCGCCTGCCGTTCGCGCGGGCGTACGGCGCCGGCCGGTGCACCGGGAGCTGGTCCGGCTGGATCGCGCCGCGGTAGACGCCGTAGTGGGTGTGCTCGGCGAGGGTCCGCGACTGCGCCCAGCGGCGGATCTCCCTGCGTACCTCGGGGTTCTGGGAGAACGTCACGCCGATCACCACGTTCGTGGCGTCGACGAGCCGGGTGAACGCGATCCGGTTGAGCCGGTCGAGGTCCGGGTGGCCGGGAGCCCGGGACACCTCCACGCGGCCGGGAGCCCGGGACACCGAAATGCCCGGCTCCGGCAGGGGCTCCGAGTCGATGTCGGGCACGGCGCGCGGGTGGGAGCGGACGGTGTCGGCGCGTACGGCGTCGAGCTGCGCCTCGTGCTCGCGGTGCGCCGCCCACCAGGCCTTCTCCGCCTCGGACACGGCCCGTTGGGCCGCCTCGACCTGCTCCGGATCGGGCTGGGGACGGTGCAGCAGGGTGTCGCGGCGGTCCACCGCGGCCGACCATTCCTCGCCGCGCCGGGCGACGTCCAGGGCGGCCGTCCGCAGCGCCGGGGGCAGATCCGACCCGGTACGCGCCTTCGCCTCCGCGTCGGGCATCCGGACGGTGGCGGCGTCGTGGACGCGTACCTCCCGGCCGGCCCGGTGCTTCGCCGCGCTGTCGGTCGAGCGGGCGATGACGCGGAACTCCACGTCGTACGCGAGGCTCCGGGTGAGCGGGTCGTCGCCGGCCGGCGTCTCGGGCAGCGCGGTGGTGCCGTCGCCCGGCAGCTTGTTCTCGAGCTTGAGCGTGCGGTCCGGATCCGAGGTGTAGATCGGCTGCTCGTAGAAGGTCGACGCGTTGACGGCCCCGAAGTCGGCACGCTCACCGACCTGGGTGGCGCCGGACGGGTGGTTGACCCCGCCGCCCGCGACCGGCCCGTTGACCTTGACCGCGAACGTGTTGCCGGTGGTGCGCTCGCGCTTACGGCCGCGCTCGTTGCCCAGCTCGCCGGCCAGCTCGATGCGGGCGTCGGCGTGCGCGAACCGGGGCCGCGGCCGCAGCCGGGCGTCGACGATCAGGTCGCGCCCCGCCTTGCCGAGCGGCACCACGAAACGGCCGCCGGTCATGCCGCCCGCGAGCGCCGCCTTGACGGTGCTGACCGTGATGGCGTCGCGCAGCGCGGTCCGGGTGGCCTCGTCCACGTGGGCGCCCGAGCCGGTCACGGCGTCCGCGGCGGCCGTGTGCAGCTCCGCGACGTCGAACAGCACGTGCTCGACGGCGAACTTGCCCCGTTCCGGCAGCGTGTCGTGCTCACCTTCGGCGGTGCGCCATCGCGTACGGGCGCCGTCGCTCAACTGCTGTGCGGGTACGGGCGTCGACGGCTCGGCGTGGCCCAGCGGCCGCTCACCCACCGGCCGTGGCCGGGTGTCGCCGGGCAGGGTGTGCACCTCGACGGGACGCTGCGTGGTCACGACGGCGCCGGCCTCGGGCAGGGCGTCGCCGGTGACCGTGACCGTCAGGCGCAGCTCCCCGTCGTACCGGGCGACGGGCCCCTTGGTGGTCAGGGTCTGCTCGAACGAGGGCGCCGTGTGCTCGGTGTCCTTGTCGGACCGGACGCCGAGGTTGGCCGTACCCGCGTACCCGCCGCCGAGGAAGCCGCTCGCCGGGCCCTGACCCGGATCGGGGTTGCTCTCCGTCCACGCGCCCTGAGCCCGGGCCATCACCGAGAAGGAAGCGAGCGTACGGCCGCGCGTACGGGTGTCCGCGTTGCGGATGGCGGCGCTGTCACTGACCGACAGCTCGGTCGTGTGCTCGATTCCGGCGAAGCGCGGCTGCCGCAGGAACTCGGCGCTCAGCGTGACGTGGTACGTGTGCCCCCGGACCCGGCCCTCGAGGCGGATGGGCAGGCTGCGCCCGCCGTTGAGCGCACTGCCCAGGTGGTGATCGGCCTTGCCGAGGAACGTCTGCAGCATCCGGACGTTGTCGTGCGGCTCGTCCAGGGGCGAGACGGGCAGGAGGGCGTACGCGACCTCCCGGCCGCGCGCGGGCCCCTCGGTGCGCCCGACCTCCCGCGCGATCTCCTGGCGCAGGTCGGCGACGACGTCGGACAGGTCCAGCGGGGTGAACACCCCGCCGAGGCCGATCGACGCGGGCCGGCCCGGGGACACGGCCGCCGGGATGTCGCCCTGCGGCGGTGCGGCCGGTTCGGGTTCCGGGCCCGCGAGCTGCCGGGCGCGCTCGCGTTGCGCCTCGCGGACCAGGTCGGTCTCGCGCTGCTGCCGGTGGATCCGGGCGGCGTGCCGCTCCTCCTGGCGTACCCGGAGCTGGTCGGCCTCGGCGCGCTGCCGGGCCTGTTCCTCATGGCGTTCGTCGCGTTGCCGGTCCGGACGGCCGGTCACCGCCGCCGTCACGGCCCGCTCGCGGCGGGCCGCGCTCGCGCGGAACTCCCGCAGCTCGCGGGCCTGGTCCAGGCGCAGCGCCGCGATCCGCCGGACGCCGCTCCAGTCGTCCGGGGCCGCGCCGGAACGCCGGACCTCCGCGCGCAGCGCCCGCAGCGCCTCCGCATGGGTACGCCGCAGTTCGCGCTCGCCCTCGCGGGTGTCCCGGCGGACCCGGTCGGCGAAGTCGCGAGCGTCCCGCACCTCCGCACGCTGCCGGCGCTCCAGGCCCGCGGCACGTCCATCATGGTCGGTACGCAGCGCGTCGCGCTCGGCGCTGAAGTCGTCCTGTTGCCGGGCCGCCTCCTCGCGGTGCCGCTCCTGCAGCCGGTCGGTGTCGCGCTGCCGGCGGACCTCGTCGTCGTGCCGGCGCAGATCGGCGAGCTGGGCGGGCGTCATCCACATCAGCCACGCACCGGGCATCGTGAACCGCTGCCCGGCCGAGCCGCGCGGGGAGGCCGGCAGAACCTTCAGCGGATCGAGGTGGCTGCGGTGCCTCGCCTCGGCCACGACCTGCGCCTCGACATCCACCAGCACGGGAATGTGGCCGGTGGGGCGCCCGGCGAGGCGCAGCTTCGTCACGCCGGACACCGCGAGCTCGCGGATGCTGCCCCAGGTGCGTTGCCACGGCGTGTACGAGCCCACGATGACGCCGACGGGGTTCGCCGTCACACCGTCCGCCACGGTTCCGGGGCCCGACACCACCGGCACCCCGGTCACCGAGGCGGCGACCTCGTACGACCGGCCGCGCTTCGCGCTGACCGCCGCGCCACCGGAGAGCCCGTGCTTGACCCGTTCGAGCTCCGCCGGCGTCAGCTCCCGGGGCCGGGTGGGCCGCAGCGAGATGCGCACGTCCGCGTCGGCCAGCGAGGCCCGGCGGTCGTGCCCGAGGTTGCTCAGCGCGATGGGGCGGCTGAAGATCTTCGGGTCCCCCATGAGCATCTCGGGCGAGACGGTGTTGGCGATCACCGTGGAGTTCCGCCCGTCCGGGAACGCGAAGACGTCGTCGCCGGCCGCCTCGACCGCCGTCTCCCGGACCGCTTCCTGCAGGTGCTCCACGCCGCGGACCGCTTCGACCCGTACGCCGTCGAGCCGGAGCGGGTAGCCGCCCCTCAGCTCGCTGACCGGGCCGGGATCGGTGAGCCACTCGCGGCCCACCGGGGCGGTGCTGGGCAGCGCGGGCGGCGTCGTCGTGGTCACCCGGTGCTCGGGGATCAGCATCCGCACGCTGAGCGGGAACGCCTTGGGGCGGTGGTCGAGCCGGCCGATCTCCTTCGGCAGGTGCCGGCCGGGGCGGCCCGGGGTGAGGTGCCGGGCGTTCTCGCTGGTGCGCACGCTGGACCGGATCGACACCGATGCCTGCACGGTCGCGGCGAACTCGCGCATGTCCTGACCGGCGAACTCGCCGTCGGCGTCCAGCGCGGGGCCGTGCCGGGAGTCCGCCACGTGGCCCTGGCTCAGCCCGATCTCGTGGCCCCGGCTGCGGGTGTACGCGGCCCGCGGACCGCCGAGCAAAGTGGACATCGCCTGGCCGACCCGGCCGAGGACGCGCGCCTCGAGGCTCAGCTCCGTGGTGCGCGTACGCTCGCGACCCGCGGTCGTCGTGGTCTTGTTCTTCCGCTTGTGGTCGGTGTGCAGCGCGCCGCGGTCGGTGAGGTCGCCGTCGGACAGCTCCGCGAGCCGGCCGCCGAGCGTCACCACCGACGTGTACGTGAACAGCTTGTCCCGCTTGACGAGCGGGATCTCCAGCCCCGGCCCGACGATGCGGTCGAGCAGGTAACGCAGCTGGCGGTTGGACAGGTTCGAGCGTGCCTCGGAGTCGCGCGACAGGATCGCCTGCACGGTCTCGGTGAGGCCCTTGGCGAGGTCGGGGTCGCCGAACGTGCGCAGGAACGCGTCGGACTCCAGCGTGAACGAGTGGAACCCGGGCACCGAGCGCAGCGCGGAGACGAGCGCCTCGTAGATGCGGTCGCCGCCGCTCACGTCGTCGATGTACGCGCCGCCGAACCCGTCGCCGTTCTCGATGTGCGCCGGGGCGAAGTGGGTACGCTGCGCGCCCCGCCGCCCGCGCCAGCCGGCGTTGTCCCGCCCGGGGTCGAGCGCGGTGTCCCTGACCCGGTCCTTGGTCGTCCACTGCAGCGTGCGTACGGCCCCCGCCAGCGTCCGCGGCTTCCGTCCGAGCGGGCGCACCTGCAGGTCGTACACGGTCTGGTAGCGCACGGCCGGCCCGGTGGCGGTGAGCGTCTGCCGGGTGCTGGTCTCCTGCTTGACCTCCTGGACGGTCGCGCCGGTCCGGGAGCCGGACAGCTTCGGCGCGACGAGCAGGGTCAGCGGCGGGATGTCCGAGCCGCCGCCGGCCAGGCCCCACACGGTGACCGGGCGGTCGGCGGAGGTGCGGTCGGCGGTCTCACCGGCGAAGGACGAGGTGTCGATGTGCGTCGCGTTGTCGACCGTCTCCACGACCTGGACCTGACGGGCCACGAGGCGCATCTGGAGCTGCCGGTCGCGGCCGGGGAACAGCCGGCGCCAGCCGCGCGCGGGCGAGCGCAGCAGCGGCGGGGAGGACACCCAGCCCCTGTTCTCGTCGGCGGGGTCGTGCACGACCATCCGGCCGAGGTTGTCGCCGATCGTGCCGGCGCTGAGGAACTCCTGCAGCACCTCGCGGCCGGGCGCGCCGATCCGGGTGATGTCGCCGAGCCCCTGCTCAGCCAGCATCTTCTCGACCTGCGCGAAGTACGGCTCCCCGGCCGGCTCGGCCACGACGCTCTCCACGGCGAACCGCTTCGGCGGCGCGGTGTCCAGCGGCGGCGTGTCCGCGGTGACCTCGGGCTGTTCCGGCGGCGGCTTGAGGCCCATGGGTACGCGCAGTGCGACCGTGCCGTCCGCGCGGACCGTGTCCTCGCCGTCGGAGTTCAGCGGCGAGCCGTCGGCCAGGCGCAGCGTCGCGCGGAAGGAGATCGGTACCCGCACGTCCGCCTGCTCGGCCAGCTCGACCGTCGTCGTGGTCGTGTACCGGGTCTGCTGCGCGGTGGACCGGACGGTCGCGGGCTGGGTGGGCAGGTTGGCGCCGACCCCGGCGATCATCCCTGGGACCGCCGAGACGGTCGCCTTGGGCTCGACGTGGTCGGTGCGCGCGTGCCGCGTCGAGTGCCGCGTCGTGGCCTGCGTCTTCGTGGCCGCGGACACGGGATCGTCCGTCTGCTGCCGCGTGACGGTCATGCCGTCCCAGCCGAGGACCGCGGTGACCAGGAGCTCGGCCGGCTTGCCGTCGACCGTGACCGCGTAGGGGCGGCCGAACTCAGTCTTCTCCAGATCACCGCTCAGGAACTGGTCGACGTCCTGACGGATGTCCTCGCTCAGCGTGCCGAGGCCGGCGATGCCGGGGGCGATGCGCCGGATCATCGCCACCAGCGGAGCGCCCTCGGTCGGGTGCAGCTGCTCGGCGATGCCGAGGGTCCGGCTCTCCCTGAGATCCGGCGGCAGCGCCATCACGACCGCTGCGGGCGACGGCAGGGCGACGTCGCCGTCGGTGGTGAGCGCGACCCCGATCGGCTCGAACTCCTCGGTGAACTTCGAGGTGTACGGCCGCACCGGCGCCTGCGGTTCGGCGGACATCGCGGTGTCGGCCACCTCGACGAGCAGGTCCGCCGGCGGTTCGAGGTCGGCGTCCGAGCTGGGGCCGGCCGGCGGGGACTCCTCGACTCCCAGGTCGGCCGCGGCGTCCAGGGTCTCGGCGAGGCTCTCCTCCGGGGCCCGCAGCCGCTCGTGCGCCTCGTCGAGGTGCTCCAGCGCCTGCGCGTGCGCCTCGGTCGCCGCGGCTTCGCGACGCCGCGCGGACTCCAGCTGTGCGGTGGCCTCGTCCAGGGCGGTCCGCAGCTCGGCGGCCCGGTCGGCGAGCTCGCCGATGCCGTCGCGGAACTCGTCGTCGAGGTCGGCGCCGAGGAAGCGGTCCTTGGCCGTGCCGAGGTGGGCGTTGCGGGCCGCGGTGTAGGCCTGCGCCATCCGGAGCCGGTCCGGGTCGGAGGCGGGCGGCGCGGTCCGCAGGGTGTCGGCGTCGCGCGCGGCGGCCTCGGCCCGGTCCGCGGCGGCACGGCTGCTGCCGACCAGCGACGTGAAGCCGTCGTGGTAGGCCTGCAGCCGGTCCAGCAGCGCGAGGGCCTCGCCGGCCAGGACGGCGGCCCGGTCGGCGCGGCGGTGGGCGGCGTCGATGGCCGGCAGCAGGCCGGCGGCCTGGGCGAGGGACGCCCGCACCGGACCGTCGGCCACGCGTACCTCGGCGCGGGACAGGGCCGCCCGCCGTCGCAGGTGGTGCGTCTCGTCGCTGCCCGGGAAACGCTCGTCGGCCCGGTCCGCCGCCCGCTCGGCGGTGCGGGCCTGCGTCCAGAGGTCGGCCGTACGGGCGCCGAGCGCGCTGTGCCCCTGCTCGATCTCGTCGGCCAGGTCCCGCGTACGGGTGGCGAGCTCCTGAGCCTCCTGCACGAGCTGCTCGGCGCGCGGCAGATCGGCGAGCAGCGGGGTGATCTCGTCGGCCGCCGGCTGCAGCGCCCCCGCGAGGTCGTCGGCGTCGCGGCGCGCGTCCTCGGCGTCGTCCCGGACGGCGTCGGCGAAGCCGTCCACATTGACGTCACCGAGGTCGGCGTCCGTGCCGAGCAGGTACGGCATCTCGGTGACGACCGTCGGGCCCGCGGGCTGCCCCGGCTCGGCGACCGGCGCGAAGAACCGCAGGAACCGCGTGTCCGCCCGTACGTGGCCCGGGATCCGCAGGCCGTTGGCGTCCTGCTCGTCCGTGGTGACCACGGCATGGCCGTTCGCCGTGGCCCACGCCGTGGCGTTCGGCGCGTAGACCGGGATGCCACGCAGCTCCTCCGCCAGCCGGGCGGCGAAACCGTTGCGGCGGTCCGCGCCCGAGTCGCAGGCCAGCAACACGATCGGCCGGTTCGCCCAGGACGTGTCCCGCCGGATCCGCTCGGCCAGTTCCCGCGGGGAGACCTGGTCGTCGCCGGGCCGCAGCCGGTACGCGTCCGCGTGGCTGAACACGGCGTACCGGTCGTCGCGGGCCGGGTACGCCTCGGCGAGCTCGGTCAGCCCGGGGTCGTCCGGGTCGGAAATGAGCAGCCCCGCCCCCACCTCGACGGGCGCCCTCGACGGTCCCGCGTCCGGGTTGTCGAACCGGACGAGGCTGCCGCCGTCGGCCACCCGGATCGGAGTGCCGGCGTGCAGGGTCCGCGTGGCGCCGTACGCCTCCCCGGCATGCCCGTGGTCCGCCGCGCTGCGCAGGAAGTCGAAGATCGCGCCACCGGCCTCGTGCAGGCGGCCCGCGGAGCAGGACAGGAACATGAGCGGCGACTGCGCACCGGACCGGCTCTGCTCGAGCGCGCGGGTCTGATGCACCAGGTGCTCCAGCTGCGCGCCGCCGACGTGGACCACGCGTGGCGGGTTGCCGTGGGTGCCCTTGAGCCGGATCGCGAAGGTGCCGGGCGTGGCGTGCGCCTGCACGTAGAACATGTGCCGGTCGCCGAGGCCCTGCTGGCCGCCCCACGGCACCGGGAGCTCCCGCGGGCCGTCGGAGGTGCCGGCGGCCGGCTCCTGGACGTAGTGGTCGGGCGGCGCCTCGTCGAGGGCCCGCATGGCGTCGAAGCGCTGCTGGTCGCCCGTACGCGTGGGGAAGCCGACGCCGATGACCGCACCCGGATTGCCGGATGCGTCCGCGGGCTTGCGCATCACGACGACGTCGACCTCGTCGAGGTCGTAGAACCGCTGGGTGTCCGGCTCCGGCCCGGGCTCCGCGGCCATCTCCGTGCCGCCCAGCGTCGTCCACTGCGCGATCAGGTCGTCGACCTCGTCGCGCGGCTGCGGCCCGGCCGGCAGGGCGTCGTCCTGCGCGGAGTCGAACTCCTCCTCCACGTCGATGCCCAGCGACCCGGCCAGGCCGAACAGCTCGTCGGCGAGCTCGGCCGCGTTCTCCAGCAGGTCGTCGGCGCGGTTGCGGGCCGGGATGGTGCTCTCGTAGGCCGCGAGGGCCGCGCCCATCTCCACCGCGGTGCGGTCGTACTGCCCGTCGAGTCGTTCCACCTGGCGGAGCACCTCGTCGGTGAGCTTCGCCAGGTCGTCCCGGGAGTCGCGGCCGGCGCTGTCGGCGAGGGTCTCCGTCTGCCGGCGTACCCGGTTCGCGATGTCCCGGATCTTCGCCGCGGCGGTCCGCACCTGGTGCAGCGCCATGACGGCGTCGGCCGGGGCGGGATCCGGCCCCAAGGCGCTCTCGTGCCCGGTGGCCTGCTCCGCCAGCCGGTGCGCCGCCCCGGTGGCGGCTGCGAGGCTGCCGCGCAGGTCCTGGAGCTCGCGCAACGTCATGGCGGCCAGCCCGGCGTCGGTGGCCACGTCCGCCATCGCCGCGGTGAGCCGGTTCAGGTCCGCGGCGGCGGCCCGGGTCCCTGCCGCTGCGGTGTCGTAGCCGCTGCGGGCGGCGTCAAGCGCGGCCGCGTACCGTCCGGCGAGGTCCCGCAGCTGCGCGACGGTGGGGGCGTACGCGGGGTCCTGCGCCAGCCGGTCGGTGCGGGCGAGGATCCGGCCGACCACCCGGTCGGCCAGCTGCTCACGGCGCATCAGATCGTCGAGGGCGCGCTGGCCACGCCGCGCCGAGCCGGCCTGGTCGGCCAGGTGGTGCCGGCGGGTCTCGCCCCGGTCGGCGATGGTCTCCGCCGTCGCGGCGAGGTGCTCGATCCGGTCCCGGGCCTGCTCGAGGCCCGTGGCGGCCCGGTCGAGGCTCTCGAGCACCGGGGCGATCGTGGCGGCCTCGGCGGCGAGCTGGGCGGTGGCCCGGGGTACGTCCACCGGCCCGAGCTCCTGGTCCAGGTCCGCCAGCAGCGCGGCGAGGTCCTCGACCGTACGCGTCATGCCGTCCAGGTCCTGGTGCGCCCGCAGTGCCCGGATCTCCAGCTGCACGAGCGGCCGGTCGGCGAGGTGACCGTCGTTGCTGTCGAGCTCGGCGAAGCGGGTACTCAGGAACTCGCTCTGGGTCAGGTACGGGATGCCGTACTTGCCGCGCTCGTGGAGGGCGTTGTCCAGGTAGTCGGCGATCTGGGCGTCCGTGCCGTCGCCCATCCGCTCGGACAGCAGGTCGGTGCCGCCGTCCTCGTCGATCAGGTCGTTGTCCCGCAACGCCCGCATGACCTCGGGCCGATCGGCCATCGCCGCGACGAACTGCTTCTCCACCGCGGCGTGGATGTCGTCGGCGTGCTCCTCGAGGAACTCCTTGGCCTTCGGCGACAGCGAGGCGTACAGGCCGTTCGGTGCCACCCGCGAGGCCACCGCCAGGTAGCTCTTCATCAGCCGCGTGGGACCGCCCATGAGCTTGCCGACCCGGCTGAACATCAGGGCTGCGACGTGCGGGTACATCACGGCGAGCAGGCCGGCGATCTCGTCCGCGTCCCGTGTGTCGGCCGTGTCGCCGGCCCAGTCGCGGTACTGCCGGCCGATGTCCTCGGCGACCTGCAGGCCGTCCTCGAGGAGCGCGCGGCGGCTGCGCAACGAACCGTCCATGGCGCGGCGGGACGAGTTGTCGGCCACGTACCGCAGGAACTTCGCCGTACGGGCCAGCGGTACACCCACCGTGAACTGGGCGTACGGGTTGCTCTTCGGGTTGAGGATGCGGCCCTTGACGCCCACCTGCCCGGCGACCGGCTGGACGATCCAGCCCTCCGACTCGGGGAACAGCTCCGCGAGCGGCTTCTCCCTGCCCTCGCGCAGCCCGTCGAGCTTGCGGTTGGCGTCGGCGACGAGCCGGGTGACCTCGCGGCGGTCGGGCCGGTGCTCGCGGTCCAGGACCTTGCCGGGCACCCCCACGACCTCGCCGAGCATGACCTTGTCCCGGGTCAGCTTCCCGTCGCGGTCCCGGGCGTGGTACTCGTCGACCTTGACCTGCACCAGCCCGCTGCGGTGCTTGACCAGGACGTCGTTGTAGCCCAGGCCGTCGGTGCCGGTGAGCTGGTGGCGGCGGCCCTCCACCTCGATGCCGATCGCGCCGAAACGGACGCCCTGCTCGTCGGTGCCGGGCGCGTCGACCAGCGCCTGCGCGGTGGTCGGCTCCGCCGGGGCCACGGCCTCGTTCAGCACCCGGCCGTCCGGACCGACGACGAGCACGCGGGCGTCCACCGGCGCGGGCAGCTGCGAGGGCGTGGGCAGGACCCGGTCGTCCGTCTCGCGGTTGAGGTCGGCGTACCGCAGGCCTTGCTCGTCGTGGTGCGCCACCACGGCGTGCCCCACGTCGCCGGGCCGTCCGATGAGGACGTACGCCGTGGAACGCGGCGGCCCGGCGCGCAGGACGGCCTCGATGTGCTCCCAGGTGCTGGTCGGCTGCCACTGCTGGTCGGCGATACCCGGCAGCACGGTGTCCGCGCCGACGGTGGAGTCGTCCCGGGCTCGACCGGTGCTCAGGCCGTCCGGGTGCTGCAGGAGCGAGAATTCCCGCAGCGACGTGAGGCAGGCCGCCGGGTCCTGCGCGCGGGTCAGCGGGCGTACGGCCGACACCTGGTCGTCGAACGGGCTCGTCGTGACGCTCGGGGCGTCGACGCCCATCGTCACGCCCGGACGGAAGGGCTGGCTGACCCAGCTCGCGCCGCTGGAGTCCATGTACCGCGACTGGCTCCGGCTTCCGCGGCTGCGGTTGCACGACCCGCACATGGTGCGCAGGTTGGGGGCGTCGTTGGCGGCGGTGCGGGCGTCGGCGAGCGTGATCGCCTCGGCGGTGCGGTACCAGCCGTTGCCGATGTGGACGTCCCACCGGATCGCGTCCGCGTTCGCGTTGACGTAGGACAGGATGCCGTCGATGTGGTCGATGTCGACCTCGTCGCTGAAGAACGCGTCGCGGCAGCTGGAGCATTCGTACAGGCGGTCACCGGAGCGGCGGTCCCGGCCCACGTACGCGGCGTCCATCACGCTCTGCCGTACGCCGGTCTGGAAGTGCAGTCGGGCGCGGGTGCCGTCCCACAGCGTCTCGCCGTTGGGCCCGGTCCGCGGCGGCGCGACGCCGGCCGGCGGCGTGGTGGCGCTGCCCTGGCCGCCACCGCGCAGGGCCCGCTGGCGTGCGGTCATCGGCGGCAGCGACTGCTCAATCGTCGAGCGTCGCAGCGGCCGCCGGCCGGACACGGTGACGCCGCTGTCGCCGGTTGGGGCCTCGGCGGTGATGCCGTCGAATGCGGCGGCGTCGTTGACGACGTCCCAGGCCTCGTCACTCTCCGGCTCGAACAGCAGCCACGGTTCGGCCCCGGCGGTGAGCACCCGGCCGTGGGCCTGGTCGGAGCCGACGATGACGTCGGTCTGCGGGGCGAGGACGTCGCCGTCGCGGGCCGCGGCGAGTTGCCGGGCGAAGCCGCCGGGCAGGGCGGCGCTCTGGCACGAGACCAGGGCGAGCGGCTGGCCGGCGGGCGCGACGTCCCGTACGACCTGCGCCAGCTGCTCCGGGGTGAGGGTGACCGTCCCACGGTTGTCGAGCAGCGGGGCGTGCACGACGGTGCCGTCGCCGTGCACGACGACCGCGCCGCCGGCGCCCGGGGGTACGAGGGTGCGGTTCTGGACCTGGTTCCACTGGTCGTCGGTGAGCAGGGCGATGCCCTGGCGGTCACCGGTGAGGGGGCGGATCTGCAGGGGACGGCCGTCGGCGAGCCAGGTGCCGTCGTCGCGGCGTTCCAGGACGCGGGCCGGCTGCGGGGCCGGGGTGTCGACGCCCATGGTGACGCCGGTCTGGACGCGGTACGGCTGGTCGACCCACCGCGCGCCGCTGGAGTCCATGTAGCGGCTCTGGCTTCTGCTTCCCCGGCTGCGGTTGCAGGACCCGCACATGGCACGCAGGTTCGGCGCGTCGTTCGCGGCGTCCCGTGCGTCTTCCAGGCGGACCGCCTCGGCGGTGCGGTACCAGCCGTTGCCGAGATCGACGGTCCACTGCACCGGGTCGGTGTTGGCGTTGACGTACGACAGGATGCCGTCGATGTGGTCGATGTCGATGTCGCCGGCCGGGTAGGCGTTGGTGCAGCTCGCGCACTCGTAGACCGGATCGCCGGTGCGGCGGCTGCGGCCCACGTAGGCGTCGTTCATGACCGCCTGGCGTACGCCGGTCTGGAAGTGCAGCCGGGCGCGGGTGCCGTCCCACAGCGCCTCCCCGTCGGGTCCGACACGCGGCGGGCTGACCCAGGTCGGCGGGGTGTCCGCGCTCTGCGTGCTGCCCCGCAGCGCCCGCTGCCGCGCGGTCATCGGGGGTTCCGATTGGTCGAGCGTGGAACGTCGCAGGCTACGGCCGTGGCGGCCGGAGACGGTCACGCCGTCGGCGGTGCCGGTGGGTGCCTGGGACGTGATGCCGTCGAAGTCCCGGACGTCGTTGACGACGTCCCAGGCCTGGTCGCTCTCCGGCTCGAACAGCAGCCACGGCTCTGCGCCGGCGGTCAGGACGTCGCCGGGTGCGGTGTCAGAGGCGACGATGACGTCGGTCTGCGGGGCGAGGACGTCGCCGTCGCGGGCTGCGGCGAGTTGCCGGGCGAAGCCGTCGGGCAGCGACGCGCTCTGGCAGGACACGAGAGCCAGAGGCGCGTCGGCCGGGACGACGTCCTGCAGGATCTGCGCGAGCTGCTCGGGGGTGAGGGTGACCGCTCCCTCGTTGTCGAGCAGGGGGGCGTGGACCACGGTGCCGTCGCCGTGGACGACGACCGCGCCGCCCGTGCCGGGTGGGACGAGGGTGCGGTTCTGGACCTGGTTCCACTGGTCGTCGGTGAGCAGGGCGATGCCCTGCCGGTCGCCGGTGAGGGGGCGGATGAGCAGGGGCCGGCCGTCGGCGAGCCAGGTGCCGTCGTCGCGGCGTTTCAGGACCTGGGCCGGCTGCGGGGCCGGGGTGTCGACGCCCATGGTGACGCCGGTCTGGACGCGGTACGGCTGGCTGGTCCAGCGGGCGCCGCTCGAGTCCATGTAGCGGCTCTGGCTGGTGCTTCCGCGGCTGCGGTTGCAGGACCCGCACATCGTCCGCAGGTTGCGGGCGGCGTTGGCGGCGGCACGAGCCTCGGCGAGCGTGATGGCCTCGGCGTCGCGGCGCCAGCCGTTGCCCAGGTCGACGGTCCAGTTCTCGGTCTCGGTGTTGGCGTGGACGTACGACAGGATCCCGTCGATGTGGTCGATGTCGATCTCATCGCTGAAGAACGCGTCGCGGCAGCTGGAGCATTCGTAGAGCGGGTCGCCGGTACGCCGGTCACGGCCGACGTAGGCATCGCGCATGGTCTGTTCGCGTACGCCGGTCTGGAAGTGCAGCCGGGTGCGCGTGCCGTCCCAGAGTTGCTCGCCCCGGGGTCCCATGCGCGGAGGGGTGATCCACGTCGGTGGAGTGTCTGCGCTCTGCGTGTTGCCCCGCAGGGCCCGCTGCCGGGCGGTCATGGGAGGTTCGGACTGATCGAGCGTGGAGCGGCGCAGATGACGGCCGTGGCGGCCGGACACCGTGACGCCGGTGTCCCCGGCGGGCTCCTGCGCGGTGATGCCGTCGAAGTCGGTGACGTCGTTGAGGACGTCCCAGGGCTGGTCGCTGTCGGATTCGAAGAGCAGCCAGGGTTCGGCGTCGACGGTGAGCACGTCGCCGGGTGCGGTGTCGGAGCCGACGATGACGTCGGTCTGTGGGGCGAGGACGTCGCCGTCGCGGGCTGCGGCGAGTTGCTGGGCGAAGCCGTCGGGCAATGTCGCGCTCTGGCACGAGACCAGGGCCAGAGGAGCATCGGTGGGAACGATGTCCTGCAAGATTTGGGCGAGCTGCTCGGGGGTGAGGGTGACCGCTCCCTGGTCGCTCAGGACGGGGGCGTGCACGACGGTGCCGTCGCCGTGCACGACGACCGCGCCGCCGGTGCCGGGTGGTACGAGGGTGCGGTTCTGGACCTGGTTCCACTGGTCGTCGGTGAGCAGCGCGATGCCCTGCCGGTCGCCGGTGAGGGGACGAATCAGCAGCGGCCGGCCGTCGGCCAGCCAGGTGCCGTCGTCGCGGCGTTCCAGGACCTGGGCCGGCTGCGGCGTCGGGGTGTCGACGCCCATCGTGACGCCGGTCTGGGCCCGGGAGGGCTGGTCGACCCAGCGCGCGCCGCTGGAATCCATGAAGCGGCTCTGGCTCCGGCTTCCCCTGCTGCGGTTGCACGAGCCGCACATGGTCCGCAGGTTCGGGGCGTCGTTCGCCGCGTCGCGGGCATCCTGCAGGGTGATCGCCTCGGCCGTACGGGACCAGCCGTTGCCGAGGTCGACCGTCCACTGGACCGGGTCGGTGTTGGCGTTGACGTACGACAGGATGCCGTCGATGTGGTCGATGTCGACGTCGCTCGCCGGGAAGTCGTCGTGACAGCTCGCGCACTCGTAGCGGGGGTTGCCCCGCTGGTCGTCGCCCACGTACGCGTCGTTCATGACCTCGTCGCGTACGCCGGTCTGGAAATGCAGCCGGGCCCGGGTGCCGTCCCAGAGCGCCTCGCCGTTCGGGCCGGTGCGCGGCGGGTTGACCCAGGTCGGCGGGGTGTTCGGATCGTTCTGGTCGGCGCCGCGCATGGCCCGCTGGCGCGCAGTCATCGGCGGCAGTGACTGCTCGACCGTGGAGCGGCGCAGGTTGCGGCGGCCGGACGCGGTGACACCCGTCTGATCGTGGGTGGAGGTGGCCGGCTCGGTGGCAGCCTGGGACGTGATGCCGTCGAAGTCGCGTACGTCGTTGACGACGTCCCACGCCTCGTCGCTCTCCGGTTCGAAGAGCATCCAGGGCTCGGCGTCCGCCGTGAGGACCTGGCCGGGGGCGGAGTCGGCGCCCACGACGACGTCGGAGGTGGGTGCCAGGACGTCACCCTGGTTGGCTACGGCGAGTTGGTGGGCGAATCCGTCCGCGAGGGAGCCGGTGTCGCACGAGACGAGGGCGATGGGGGTACCCGGGCTGTCGACGATCTGCGCGAGCTGCCCCGGGGTGAGCGCGACGGTGCCGGTGGTGCCGTCAGGATTGCGGACAGGGGCATGGACGACCGGTCCGGCGCCGTGCACGATGACCGCCGTCGAGGTACCGGTGGGCAGCAGCGGGCGGTTCTCGAGCCTCGCGAAATCGCTGTCCGGGACCAGGATGACGCCGGGCCGGTCGTCGGGCAGCGGCCGTACGACCACCGGTCGGCCGTCGGCCAGCCAGGTGCCGTCCGGCTGCCGCGTCAGGTCGGACACCGTGGGGGCTGGAGTCTGCGTGGCCGGCGCGGTGCCGGTCGGGGGCGGCGTCGGGTCGGCCGGGGGCGGTGTGGGGTCGCTTTGGGCGGGCGTCGGGGACGACGACGTCGGGTTGCTCTGGGCGGGCGTCGGGCCGGCCGGGGACGACGTCGGGTGGCTCTGGGTGGGCGGGGTGGGGGACCGGGGGTCGGTCCGGGTGCCGGAGAGGGTGACGCCGTCGCTGGTGGAGGGCTGGGAGCCGTGCAGGACGGAGACGATGTCCGGGATGGAGACGCCGCCCTGGAACAGCTGGTCCATGTCGGGCGCGACGACGGGCTGGAAGCCGTTGTCGAGCAGGAGCTTGGGCAGCAGGACGTGGACGTTGAGGCGGCGGTTGCCGTCCTCGAAGGGATGGGTGATGTGCAGGGTCCGGACGGTACGGGCGATGGCGGCGAGTTTCGCGTCCGGGTCGGTGCCGGCGGTGACCAGTTCGGCGCGGTACTGGTCGAAGACGGTGTCGACCAGCTTGGGAGCGTCGGCGCGGGCGTAGTTGGTGGTGATGGTGCGCGGCATGTCGGTCGCGCTGAGCCCGCCCCGGCCCATCATGGTGCTGGTGAACGTGACGGGTTGCGGGCCGCTCCGGCCGAGCCGCAGGGCCTGGTGGAAGTCCATGATCAGCGGCCGGTCGCCGATGCGGTCGGCGAAGACGTCGGGGCTGATCTCGGGATTGCGTACGGGGAACGAGGTGGGTCGCACGAAGCGGCCCTGGTGGCTGGTGCCGCCCGTCCAGTCCAGCGGCCGGTCCAGATGCTGGGTGACCGTCTCGTGCATCTGCTTGTAGGTGGCGGCGTTCAGCGTGCTGCTGTCGACGGCCGGGTTGTTGAGGAACTGCTCGTACGCGTCCACCATGCCGCGCTGGAAGCCGGGCGACTGGTCATGGTCGTAATACGAACCGGGATCATCGGGGTACGCGGCCTGCGCCTCGGCGTGGTGCCTCGGGTCGAGGTAGAGCTGCCACCACCGGTTCCTCGGCAGCACGTCGGCGAGCAGCGGCGGCGGTGAGGTCTGAGCCGACCGGTCGCCGGTGCCGTTCGGGCCGGGCTGAGCGGTGTCGCCGTACGCCGTGACCCCCGTCTGCGAGGTGTCGGCGGGCGCCTGGGACGTGATGCCGTCGAAGTCGCGTACGTCGTTGACGACGTCCCACGCCTCGTCGCTCTCCGGTTCGAAGAGCATCCAGGGCTCGGCGTCCGCCGTGAGGACCTGGCCGGGGGCGGAGTCGGCGCCCACGACGACGTCGGAGGTGGGTGCCAGGACGTCACCCTGGTTGGCTACGGCGAGTTGGTGGGCGAAGCCGTCCGCGAGGGAGCCGGTGTCGCACGAGACGAGGGCGATGGGGGTACCCGGGCTGTCGACGATCTGCGCGAGCTGCCCCGGGGTGAGCGCGACGGTGCCGGTGGTGCCGTCCGGGTTGCGTACCGGTGCGTGCACGACAGGTCCGGCGCCGTGCACGATAACCGCCGTCGAGGCGCCGGAAGGCAGGAGCGGGCGGTTCTCGAGCTTCGCCCAGTCGTTGTCGGACACCAGGACGATGCCCGGCCGGTCGCCGGTCAGCGGACGTACCGCGACGGGCCGGCCGTCGGCGGTCCAGGTGCCGTCCGGCTGCCGGACCAGATCGGTGACGGGCGGCGGCGTGCTCGTGCTGCTCACCGGCGGCGCGACCGCCGGGACGGGGCCGGATACCTGCGCCGGCTCCGGCGCGGTGTCGCTCTGATCCGGCGCGGTGTCGGCCTGGACCGGCGGTGTGTCGGTCTGGGTGGGTGAGGTGTCGGCCTGGATCGGGGGTGAGTCGGTCTGCACCGAGGGTGTGTCGGCCTGGGTGGGGGTGGCGTCGCTCTGGACCGGCGGCGCGACGGACTCGACGACGGTCGGCTGCGGCCCGGGAGCCTGCGGCACGACGGTCTCGGGCGCGACCTGCTGCGGCCCGGTCTGCTGCGGCCCGGTCTGCTGCGAGCCGGTCTGGGGTGCGGGTCCGGTCTGGGGTGCGGGTCCGGTCTGCGGCGTAGGCCCTGTCTGGGGCGCGGGTCCGGTCTGGGGTGCGGGACCGGGCTGCTGGCTCGGGTTCTGCGGAACCTGGACATCCGGGTTGGTCGAAGTGGACGGTGCGGTCGCCGAAGGGTTGCTCGCCCCCGGCTGAGGACCCGGCGTCCCAGGGGACTCTGCACCGGGCGACGGCTGCACAGCCGATGGCTGAGCCGCGGGCGGAGCGATGTCCGGGCTCTGCTGAAGCGGGGCAGAACCCTGCTGGGGGGCCGGGCTCTGCTGGGGGGCCGGGCTCTGCTGGGGGGCCGGGCTCTGCTGGGGGGCCGGGCTCTGCTGGGGGGCCGGGCTCTGGTCCTGACCGGGCTGCTGCTGCGTGGGTCCCTGCTGAGCTTGGTCATCCGCGACCGGGGACGGCGACTCCGTGCTCGGCTGAGGTGCGGGAGACGTCTCGAAGCCGGGCAGTCCATCCTGGACCGGCGCCGGGTTGGCGGAACCGGCCGGCGGGGCGACGCCGTCGCGAACCTGCCCCCCGGGTGTGTCGGCAGGCTGCTGGCCGTTGGGCGACGGGGTCTGCGCGCCGGAGGGGTCGGCGCCGAGCCGGATGCCCGGGGAGTTCTGCGTCGATTCCGGCAGTTGCGCCTTGGGCCCGTTCTGGCCGGGCGAGTAAGGCGGCGGGTTCTCACCCTTCACGGCCGGCGGCGAGTAAGGCGGCGGGTTCTCGCCCTTTGCAGCGGGCGGGGAGTACGGCGGCGGGTTGTCACCCTTTGCAACAGGCGGTGAGTTCTCACCCTTCACCGCCGGCGGCGAGTAGGGGGGTGGGTTTTCGCCCTTGCCGACCGGGGCGGGGGAGTAGGGGGGTGGGTTTTCGCCCTTGCCCACCGGGGCCGGGGAATAGGGGGGTGGGTTCTCGCCGGTGGCCGGCGGCTGGTTCGGCGAGTCCTGCCCGGGCGCGGGGTTCGAAGAACCGTCCGGCTTGGGGGAGTAGGGCGGCGGCTTCTCGCCGGCCGGCGGCTGGGCGCCCGGCGGGGGCTTCAGGTCGGCGTTCGACGGCGGAGGGTTCTGGTTGAGCTGCGGCGGGCCCATGATGTTGTTGCCGAGGTTGTGGGCGCCGTGCTCGAGGTACGAGTGGACGTAGTTGGACGTGAGCGTGCCGGGGTTCCAGAAGTCGCCGCCGCCGCCCACGGCCATGTTGCCGAGGCCCTCGAAGACGGTCTCGCCGAGGCCGGACAGCGTTTCCCGGCTGAACATGTGCTTGTTCACCCAGGGTACGAAGTGGCCGCCGATGATGGAGGTCGCCGCAGCGCCCGCCGCGGTGATCAGGGCGGCGAGGAAGGACTTGAGCAGGTCCATCACGTCGATGCCCTTTTTGTTGCCCTCGCCGATCTGCCACAGCTGGGCCGCGAGCCCCTGCCAGACCTCCTCGAAGCCCTCCTCGACGCCCTCGATGCTGATCCGGGCGAGGATCTGCATGAGCCTGCTGCGCAACGCGTTGATGATCGCCCGGACGAACTCCTGGCCGATCTTGATCAGGGCCGGCACGACGAGCTGACCACCGGGGGTGGCCATGGCGATGGCGATCTGCACGACCTGGGTGAAGGCCGCGATGATGATGTTGTACTGGCCGTTCTCGGAGTTCAGGGCGTACTCGTAGGAGCTGCCGCCGAGCTGGTTGGCCAGGTTGCCGCCGGTGGGCACGTGCCGCGTGATCGTCGTCTGGAACTGCGCGAAGGCGTCCGCGGCCGGGCCGGTGAGGCTGCCGCCGAGCTGGTTGCCCAGGTTGGCGGTCTGGTACATGCCGTTGATGAGGGTGCCGGCGAACTGGTACAGCTCGTCGCCCATGGCGCGCAGCGCGGTGGGGTCGGCTTCCGGGTACTGCTCACCGACCCCGAACAGGATGAGGTCGTACGCCCACTGCCATTCGGGGTCGTTGGGGATGTGGAAGTCGGGCATGGAAGGTTCGGGTGGTCGCGCTCAGAGGTCCGTGACGATCGGTACGGCCGTACCGTCGGGAGCGAAGCTGACGAAGAACGGCTCGTAACCGGGCGCGGTGGGGTCGACCGACGGGTTGTCCTTCACGACGTACAGCGGGCCCTCCGGTGCCGTGATCGGCTGCCCGTCCGCGTCGGTGATCGTGTGTCCCGGCGTGATCGGGGTGATCGACTGGTAGAGGTTGGCGTCGATGCGGGTCGTGCCGTCCGGGAACGTGGTGAGGCCCCGCAGCTGGTAGCCCTCGGCCAGCGGCACGCCGTCGATGCGGGCGCCCTGCCAGCCGGCCTGCTGGTAGTACGCGGAGATGGCCGGCATGGCCGGGCGCAGCTTCCCGCGTTGCGCGGGGAAGCTTGCCTCGACCGTGGGCAGCAGCGGTGACATGGGGCCCTCGACGGGCTCGACGCTCGCGACGACGGCCTCGGCGGGCATGAGCCGGGCGCGGGGGAGTTCCTCGTCCTCCTCGCCGGGGCGTACGGACTTGTAGGCCCGCCTCGGCTCGAGGCGGCTGAGCCGGCCCTCGGGCGGGACGAAGCGGCCCTCGCCGGCGGTCCGGAAGACGGGCTGGGACGCCTCCAGCTCGGTGTTGGGCGCGCGGTTGCTGACGACCCTCGCGTTGAGCCGTGTCCGCGCGAGCCGCGGTGTCTCGCCCTCCTGCAGTGCCTCGCGGCGGTTGAAGACGCCCTGCGGCAGGTTGTCGAAGTTGCCGGCGAGGTAGTGGCCCATCTCGGCGGCTTCCTCGTCGGTCTTGCGGTACAGGTGGCCGCTCTGGCGCAGCCCCTCGGAGGTGTAGGTGAGAGTGCCCTTGACGCTGCCGATGATCCCGTCGAGGGCGTCGAGGCCCTCGAGGAACCTCTGCGAGAACGCCTGACCCATGTCGTCGTCGCCCCAGCTCTTCCCGTACCGGCTGCGCAGCTGCTCGAGCTGGGTGATGTAGCCCTCGTACAGGGCGCCGTGCTCGGCGTACGAGTCGCCGAGCTGGACGACGCCCTCGGGATCGACCCACATCTGGCCGCGGGGTTCGCCGCTCATCGTTCGGCTCGGCCCAGGTTGAGGAACTCGCGCACGCTCGTGGCCATCCGCGGCTCGGCCGGCAGGAACATGTCGGCGCCGGCGGTGCCGCGGGCCAGCTGCTGCGCGTCCATGCCCTCCGGGAGTACGGGTGCCAGCAGCTCGGCGGTCTGCTGCACGACCTGCTCCTTGGCCTCCGCGTACGTCTGCAGGATGACGGCGGTCAGCTCGGCCGGGGTGAGCCGCTTGTACGCGCCGGTCGGGAACGTGACGTCGGTGAGCGTGCCGTTCTGCCCGACCGTCACGGTGACCTCGCGCCGGGGCGACGTGGCGGAGACCGAGATCTCGCGCATCTTCTGCTGCATCGTGGTCAGGCTCGAGCGCTGCCGCTCGTACTCCTCGAACAGGTGCTCGATGCGTTGGTTGAAGTCCATCAGCCCGGTCTCCCTTCCCCTCGGCCGATCCCAGTAGAGGGCGGCGTCCGGGCGCGTACCAAGGGATCGGCGAGAGACGGGGACGAAAGTGCAGGCGTTCTTCCCGAGCTCTCCGCCGGTACCCGGGGCGGGTGGGTCGAAGAAGGCAGATCGGGGACGACGTTCGGACATCCGCGGCGTTCCGCCTTGCCCTCACCCGTCGACATCCATCAACACTCTTTTCTGCGAACGCCGGATCGCGCGACCGCGTCCGGCGTCGTCCCTCCAAGCCGAGCACGACGAAAGGAGTGTCGCTGTGACCATGCCAGTGGTGCAGACAACCGAACAGGGCATGCAGGCGGCAGCCCAGGAATTCTCGAACCGGGTGACCCAGTTCAACGGCAATCTGCAGAGCGTCAACTCGCAGATGGCGGCGCTGCAGGCCACCTGGACCGGTGACGCGTCCAAGGGCTTCAACAACGCCATGGACAGCTGGGAGCGCTCCTTCCAGAAGGTCATCAACGAGCTCATCACCATGCTCGACGTGATGGGCGTGACCACGAAGGGCTACCGCGAGGCGGAGAACACCGCCGCGTCCGCGGCCCAGTCCTTCGCCTCGGCGCTGCCGGGCGTCTGACGATCCCGCTGCCCCCTCGACTTCTCAGAAAGGAACGCGGTGTCCAACTACCGTTTCGACTTCAGCACGGCTGACGCCACGCTGTTCGACATGAACAAGATCAACAACGACATCAAGACGGCGCTGGGCGACATGGAGCGCTACGTCGAGAAGTCGCTGCAGGACTGGACCGGTGACGCGCGGACCCAGTACCACGTCTCGAAGGCCGCCTGGAACCAGGCCGCCAACGAGATGACCGTGTACCTGGAGCAGGCCCGGGTGACGCTGCTGCAGATCTCGGACAACTACGGCACCACCGAGCAGCGGCACGCGGCCATCTGGAACGACGTCCGCGGCGGCTGACCCCGCCGCCGGCTGCCGTGTCCGATCGGCGCGGTGGCCGGCAGTCCCGCCGGCCCGGAGTCATGACCCGGGCCGTCGGCGTCTGTCCCCTCCAGGTAAGCGCCCGAGAAAGGCCGTGCGCCATGTCCATCGATTTCAACACCCCCACCGACGAGTCGATCGAGGCCGTCGGAATTCTCGACAAGTGGAACCAGGACCACCACAAGCCGGATAACTGGATCCAGAACCTGGTCGACCGCGTCCAGGCCGACATTCAGCGGAACCAGCCCAGCAATCCGAACTACCCGAACCGGTTCAACTTCGAGGGCTACACGCAGGAGGAAAAGGACGCCTACAACTACTACAAGAACGAGGTCATCGAGACCGAGCACTGGAAGAAGATCGTCGCGGACTACCAGAAGAAATCCGCGAACAAGGACAGCGTCGAGTACGAGCACAAGCCCGGCGACGGCAACAACTACGGCGTCAACGGCGATTCCGGTTTCGTGCCGCCCGTCGTGCACGAGTGGAGCGACTCGCAGAAGCAGGGCAACGGCGTGGCCGTGAACACCCAGGCGCTGCAGCACTTCGTCAAGCAGCTCGAGGCGATCGAGCCGGACGGCACCGGCGGGCTCGCCTGGAAGGCCCGCAGCGAGATCGAGAAGGTCAACCTCAAGCCTGGCGGCTTCGCGAAGGCCGAGCTGCTGCGCCGCAAGATCCAGGGTACCGGCGGCAACGACGACGGCCTGCGCGGCGACACGATGGAACTGCTCATGACGGTGCATCAGGCGATCTACAACCTGCGCAGGAACCTCACCGCCATGATCAAGGAATACGAGACCGGCGAAGAGCTCAACAAGATGACCGGTGACCAGCTGACCGAGGCCATGGAGACCGCCTGGGCCGAGATCGCGAAGCTGAAGAACAACGGCACGGGCAGCTCCACCGACCTTCCCCAGGGCACCCCCGACCCCCAGTTCAACACCTGACGGCCGGCGCCGTCCCCGCCCCACGCACGTAGTCCTATCTGGAGGAGAAGCTCCCGCCATGCCCGAGGATCCGAAGAAGGAGAATTGGCAGAGGGACGTCGACCCGGCTGCCACCTTCATGCAGGCGCAGATCGACGTCTCCGACCTCGAGGACTACAAGAAGTGGGTGCACGAGGACCCGCCCGGCTGGCGCAAGATCAAGGCGTCGGTGAACGGGGGCTCCGCGCTGGGCAACGACGACGCCCGGGCGCTGGCCAAGTCGCTCGTGGATCCGCAGTCGCTGGCCGACGCGTCGGGGGCGTTCCAGCTGGCGTACCAGACGCTGAGCTGGCTCGAGAACATGCTGCGGGACCACTCCCACGCCATCGCGGGCAAGGACAAGGCCTGGCAGGGGCAGGCGGCCGACGCGTTCCTGGCCAAGATGGACTACTTCGCCGAGTTCCTCGGCAACCAGGCCGAGCACATCGCCGGCGCGGACGGCACCAACGGCACCCAGTCGGTGCCCAACCAGCTGTGGAACAGCGCCCGCTACCTCGCCTGGGCCCAGGATGCGATCAACAAGCTCGATGTGGCGTGGGCGCAGATCGCCGCGGCCGACGGCGCGCCGTCGGGCAGCAACGGGATCGCCATCAGCAAGACCCGGTTCGCCAAGCCGATGACCGAGCAGATGGCCCAGGTCGTCGACCAGCTCGCCACGCAGTACCAGATGACGTACAGCGCGGTGACGCCGCCGACCGGTACCGGCGATCCGAAGATCACGACCGGCCCGATACCGACGAACAACTTCAACCTCACCTCGATCACCCCGCCGAACCTCACCACGCTGAGCCCGCCACCGTTGCCCACCCCGCCGGGCAACAACCTGACGCCGCCGGGGAACAACCTCACCCCGCCGGGGAACAACCTGACCCCGCCGGGCAACAACCTCACGCCACCGGGCAACGACCTCACCCCGCCGGGGAACAACCTGACCCCGCCCGGCAACAACCTCACCCCGCCGGCGGTGGACGGACCCCCCGGTCTGGACAACCCGAACGGCGGCCCGAAGGACGTCAACCCGCCCGGCGTGGACGGGCCCCCCGATGTGTCGGCGCTGGGCGGCGGCCCGGACAACCTCACCGCGCCCGATGTGGAGGGTCCGCCCGGACTGGACGGCCCGGGCAACGGACCCGGCGACTTCGAGACCCCGCAGGTCGACGGCCCGCCCGGTACCGGCAACGGTCCCGGCTTCGTGCCACCGGTGGTGCCGCCGGGCCCCGGCGCACTCGGCGCCGACGACCGTGACCGCCCCGGAGCCGGCCTGGGCGACGTGCCGAAATCGCCCGGTGCGGGCGGCGCCGGTGACGTCAACCCACCCTCGGTGCCGAAGGCGCCCGGCCTGAACGACCTGCCCGGTGCCGGCGGCGTCGGCGGGGGCGGCCCCGGTGCCGGCGGGATCGGCGACGTGAACCCGCCGACGATTCCGAGCGCGCCGGGCGCGTCCGACGCGTTCGGCCCCGGCGTCAACGCCCCGGGCACGGGCGGCGGCATGCCGTTCATGCCCGGCGGGGGCCCGGCCGGTAGCGGCATGGGCGGGGGTTCCGGCGCGGGGATCCCGGAGCGGCCGGACGCCTCCGGTCTGCTCGGCGGCGACGAGAACGACTGGACCCCCGGCACGGGCGCGGTCGACGTGCCGGACGCGCCGGGCGGTGCCAATCCGGGTGGTGCTGGGCTGGGTGGGATTCCGCCGATGCCGGGGATGCCGGGTGGTGGCCCGGCCGGCGGTGGCGGCGGCGCCGGCATCCCGGAGCGCCCGGATGCGTCCGGTCTGGTCGGTGGTGAGCCGTCGGATTGGGAGTCGCCGGGTACGGGTGTGGACATTCCGGATGCGCCGAGTGGCGCGAATCCGGGTGGTGCTGGGCTGGGTGGGATTCCGCCGATGCCGGGGATGCCGGGTGGTGGTCCGGCGGGTGGTGGTGCCGGTAACGGGTTGCCGGAGCGGCCGGATGCGTCCGGGTTGGTCGATGGGGATCCGGCGCAGTGGCAGCCGGGCGAGGCTGCCGGTGTCCCGGATGCGCCGGGCGGTGCGGTGCCGGGTGGTGCTGGGCTGGGTGGGATTCCGCCGATGCCGGGGATGCCGGGTGGTGGTCCGGCGGGTGGTGGTGCCGGCGGTGGCCTGCCGGAGCGGCCCGATGCGTCCGGGTTGGTCGATGGGGATCCGGCGCAGTGGCAGCCGGGCGAGGCTGCCGGTGTCCCGGATGCGCCGGGCGGTGCGGTGCCGGGTGGTGCTGGGCTGGGTGGGATTCCGCCGATGCCGGGGATGCCGGGTGGTGGTCCGGCGGGTGGTGGTGCCGGCGGTGGCCTGCCGGAGCGGCCCGATGCGTCCGGGTTGGTCGATGGGGATCCGGCGCAGTGGCAGCCGGGCGAGGCTGCCGGTGTCCCGGATGCGCCGGGCGGTGCGGTGCCGGGTGGTGCTGGGCTGGGTGGGATTCCGCCGATGCCGGGGATGCCGGGTGGTGGTCCGGCGGGTGGTGGTGCCGGCGGTGGCCTGCCGGAGCGGCCCGATGCGTCCGGGTTGGTCGATGGGGATCCGGCGCAGTGGCAGCCCGGCGATGCGGACGGCGTGCCCGATGCGCCCGCCGGGAGCGCCCCCGGCGGCATGGGCCTCGCCGGTGGGCCGTCCGCGCCGGTGGAGAGCCCGGCGGACCCCGGGACGCTTGCTCCGGGCGTACCGATGATGCCTGGTTTTCCCGGCGCGGCCGGCGGCGCCGGACCGCAGGAGAAGGAAGCGGAACGCCCCGACTCCGCCGGACTCGTCGACGGCGACCCGCAGGAGTGGGACTCGGGCGGTGCCGGCGACGAACCCGGTGCGCCGCAGGGTGCCGCTCCCGGCGGGGCCGGCCTGGGCGCCGTGCCGCCGCCACCGGTGGACCCGGCGACCGGCTGGCACGAGGGCGTGACGGTACCCGGGGTGGGGATCCCGCCGGTCCTGCCCGGTGTGCCCGAGCCGGAGGACCGCGACCCGGCGCAACGCCCGGACGCCGCGGAGCTGCTGACCGAGGAGGAGCCGGCCTGGACCGGCGAACGGTCCGGCGATCCGGCGGAACCCGGCGAGCCGGCCGACGACCGGGTACCCGTGCTGCGCGCCGACGACGGCAACGGCGACCGGTCCGCGTGGGACGACACCGGCCAGTCCTGGTGGCTGTACGGCGACGGGCACGAGCGTGAGGGAAGGCTGACCGATGCGTGACCACGAGCCCGGTGCGACGCCGGCGCTGCCGGTGTGGCGGCGCAACCGCTCCGCGACCGCCCCGATGGTCGAGGAGAACGAGGTCCCGATGCAGTGCGGCGGGCCGGACCTGACGCTCGCCGAGACCGAGGCGTACCTCCAGGAGCGTGAGGAGCAGCGTAAGCGCGAGAAGGAGGAGGCCGAGGCCCGGGAGCGGGAGGAGGCCGAGGAACGGCAGGCGGCTCGGCATCCGTCGCTGGGCGCGGCCGAGGAACGCGAGGAGGAGGACGAGGACCGGATCGCCGAGCGCTACCGCAACGACCGCTACTCGGTGAAGCTCCTGCGCCAGGACGAGTCCGTCTGGGGCGGCGGCGGCGCGGACAGCGGGATGCTCGGATGAGTACGGTCACCGTCAAGCGACCGCCGCGGGCGGCCGGCCCCGAGGCGCCCGACGGCGAGATCGAGCTGCAGGAGCCGCCGCTGATGGCGGAGGAGGCGCCGCTCGACTTCCGCTCCTTCGCGATGATCGTGCCGATGGGCCTCGGCATGGGCGCCATGATGGCGATGTTCGGCCTCTACAGCCGGGCCCCGATCATGTACGTGATGGGCGGCGCGATGGCCGTCGGCATGCTGCTGATGGGCGTCATGCAGATCGGCAAGGCGGCCTCCGACCGCAAGCGCAAGATGCGCGGCGAGCGCCGGGACTTCCTGCGGTACATCGCCCAGCTGCGCAAGCAGGCCCGGGCGGCGGCCGACCAGCAGCGCCAGTGCGTGCTCTGGAACAACCCCCAGCCGGAGTGGCTGTGGTCGGTCGCGATGAGCTCCCGGCTGTGGGAGCGGCGGCCCAGCCACGACGACTTCGGCCGGGTCCGCATCGGGCTCGGCCGGCAGGGCGCGATGCTGCGGTTCCTGCCGCCGCAGACCAAGCCCATCGAGGACCTGGAGCCGCTGGCCTCGATCTCGCTGCGCCGGTTCTCCGAGGCGTACCGGACGGTGTCGGGCATTCCGGTCTCCGTGGGCCTGCGCAGCTTCACCTCGATCGAGCTCGAGGGCGACGCCGACGCGGCGGTGGACCTGGTCCGGGCGATGGTGGCGCAGCTGGTCACCTTCCACGCCCCCGACGACCTGCGGGTGGCCGTGCTGGCCCCCGAGGTGCACCGCGGCAACTGGGACTGGATCAAGTGGCTGCCGCACAACGCCCACCCGACCGCCTTCGACGCCGCGGGACCCGTACGCCTCTTCGCCGGCACCCACGACGAGCTGATGGACCTGCTCGGGCCGGAGGTGACCGACCGGGGTGACCACGACCGGTCCACCCGGCCGTCGTCCACCGAGCCGTTCGTGGTGATCGTCGCGCACCTGGCGGACCTGCCGGACAGCTCGCGGCTGCTCGGCGCGGGGCTGCGCAACGTGGTGCTGCTGGACCTCACCGGCGCCATGCCCGGCGGCCCCAAGGTGCTGCGCCTGACCGTGAAGGACGACGTCGTCGAGTTCCCGGCCGGCGAGACGGTGGGTTCCGCCGTCCGCGACGCCCTCGGCGTGGTGCCGGCCGAGTCGCTGGCCCGGCTGGTCGCGCCGAAGCGCACCAGCGGCACGCTCGACGTGGTCGAGGAGCCACTGGAGACCAGCTTCGACCTGACCACATTGCTCGGGATCCGCGACGCCAACACGTTCGACGTCCAGCAGCTGTGGCGGTCGCGGCTGCCGCAGCGCAACCGGCTGCAGGTGCCGATCGGCGTGACCGAGGACGGCGAGGTCATCGAGCTCGACCTGAAGGAGTCCGCGCAGGGCGGCATGGGCCCGCACGGCCTGCTCATCGGCGCGACCGGTTCCGGCAAGAGCGAGCTGCTGCGGACGCTGGTCTGCGCGCTCGCCGCCACCCACAGCTCCGAGATCCTCAACCTGGTCCTCGTCGACTTCAAGGGCGGCGCGACCTTCATCGGCATGGAGAAGCTGCCGCACACCTCGGCGGTCATCACGAACCTCGCCGACGAGCTGCCGCTGGTCGACCGTATGCAGGACGCGCTCAACGGCGAGATGACCCGGCGCCAGGAGATGCTGCGGGCCAGCGGGTACGCCTCACTGTTCGACTACGAGAAGGCCCGCGCGAACGGCGCTCAGCTGGTGCCGTTCCCGGTGCTGCTCATCATCGTCGACGAGTTCAGCGAGCTGTTGAGCAGCAAGGGCGAGTTCATGGACCTGTTCGTCTCGATCGGCCGGCTGGGCCGCAGCCTCGGCGTGCACCTGCTGCTCGCCTCCCAGCGCCTGGACGAGGGGCGGATCAACCGGGTCGAGGGGCACCTGTCGTACCGGCTGGCGCTGCGGACGTTCTCCTCGATGGAGTCCCGGGCGGTCATCGGCGTGGGCAAGGCGTACGAGCTGCCGCCCGAGCCCGGCAACGGCTACCTCAAGGTCGACACCACGAACCTCGTACGGTTCAAGTCGGCGTACGTCTCCGGCCCGTACACGGGCAAGGGTCTGATCGGCGGGGCTGAGGCGGGCGACGAGCCCGCCGTGGTCGAGGAGATCGTGCCCTTCACCACCCGCCAGGTCGCGGTCCGGCACGACCCGGGCCGGGTACGCCCCGCCGACACCCCGGCGGAGGACGAGCCCGCGCCCGAGACGGCGTCCGGTCCCAGCCTCGTCGAGGTGCTGCTCAACCGGCTCGCCGGATCCGGGCCGCCGGCCCGGCAGGTGTGGCTGCCGCCGCTGTCGTCCGCGCCGAGCCTCGACTCGCTGCTGCCCAGCGTGGTCCCCGACCCGGTGCGTGGCATGACCGTCGCGGACCCGGCCGCCCAGGGCCGCCTGCGGGTGCCCGTCGGCATCGTCGACCGGCCGCAGGAACAGCTGCGCGAGCTGCTCACAGTGGACCTCGGCGGCGCGGACGGCCACGTCGGCATCGCCGGTGCCCCGCAGAGCGGCAAGTCGACCCTGCTGCGCAGCCTCGTGCTGTCGCTCGCGCTGACGAACACCCCGCAGGAGGTGCAGTTCTACGGGCTGGACTTCGGCGGTGGCGGCCTGGCCTCGATCGCCGGCCTGCCGCACGTCGGCTCGATCGCGACGCGCATGGAACGCGACCGCGTGGTGCGGACGCTCGAGGAGGTGCTCCAGGTGATGGAGCGCCGGGAGGCCGAGTTCGCCGGGCGCGGGCTGGACTCCATGACGTCGTACCTGGCGGCGCGGGCCCGCGGCGAGATCGACGACCCGTTCGGCCACGTGTTCCTCGTCGTGGACGGCTGGTACACGATGAAGCAGGACTTCATGGACCTGGACACGAAGTTCCAGGAGATCGCCTCGCGCGGGCTGTCGTTCGGGGTCCACGTCATCGTCACCGCCACCCGCTGGTCGGAGATGCGGACCTGGCTGCGCGACCTCATGGGCACCAAGCTGGAGCTGCGGCTCGGCGACCCGATGGAGTCCGATGTCGGCTCCCGCAAGGCCGCGACCGTGCCGAACCAGGCCGGCCGCGGGCTCACCGGCGACGGGCTGCACTTCCTCGGCGCGCTGCCGCGCACCGACGGCAGCTCGGAGACCGGCGACCTGGCCGAGGCCACCAAGGCGGTGGTCGAGGAGATCGGCACGTTCTGGACCGGTGCGCCGGCTCGGGCCGTACGGATGCTGCCGACCCGCCTGCCCGCCGAGCGGCTCCCGGACCCGCAGCCGGAGTTCAAGGTCTGCATCGGCCAGGACGAGCAGCGGCTCGAGCCGGTCTGGCACGACTTCATGGTCACGCCGCACATGCTCGTGTTCGGTGACAGCGAGACCGGCAAGACGAACATGCTGCGGCTGGTGCTGCGCGCCATCCAGCGGCACTACTCGCCGGAGCAGGCGAAGGTCGTGCTCGGTGACTCCCGGCGCGACCTGGACACCGCCATTCCGGCGGCGTACCAGGTGGGGTCCGGCATCACCGGCGACGCGCTGTACGAGCTCGCCGGCCAGGCCTCCGTCTCGATGAACCGGCGGGTGCCCGGCGCGGAGATCTCGTCGGAGCGGATGCGCCGGCGCGACTGGTGGGAAGGGCCCGAGCTGTTCGTCGTCGTCGACGACTACGACCTGATGACCAAGGGCATCGGGGTCGGCTCGAGCCTGGAGCCGCTGCTCCCGCTGCTGGCCCAGGGTGTCTCCATCGGACTGCACGTGATCGTCGCGCGCAGCACCTCCAGCGCGATGCGGGCCATGATGGACCCCGTCGTGCGCCGCATCTGGGAGCTGGGCAACCCGGCGACCCTGTTCTCGTACCCGAAGGAAGAGGGCAAGTTCCTCGGCGAGGCGCCCCCGCGCCGGCTGCCGGCGGGCCGTGCCCAGCTCGTCACCCGTCGCGGCGTGAAGCTGATGCAGACGGGCCTCGTCAGCGAAGGGAGCCGCGGGTGACCACGGCCACGACCGGCGAGCTCTGCCGGATCACCGTCATCGGACCGGAGCGCAAGGTCGACCTGGCGGTGCCGTCGACCACCACGGTCGCCGCGCTGCTGCCCGTCCTGCTGCACCACACCACCGCGGGCCGCCGGCCCGACGCGGACACCCCGGAAGGCGCCTGGGTGCTGCAGCGGCTCGGGCAGCCGCCGTTCGAACTGACCGGTACGCCGGAGAGCCTCGACTGGCTCGAGGGCGAGGAGCTGTACCTGCGCCAGGCCGAGGACCCGCTGCCGGAGCTCGACTTCGACGACCTGGCCGAGGGCGTCGCCACGGTGGTGAACCGGCGCGACGACCGGTGGCAGCCCGAGTACCGCCGGGTGCTGTTCCTCCTGCTCTCGGTCGTCGCCATGGGTGCCACCGCGGCCGTGCTCGTCGACCGGGGGCCGGTGCTCCCGCAGGTCGTCGCCGCCGGGGTGCTCGCCGCCGTCTTCTTCACCTCCGCGCTCGTGGCGGGGCGCAGGCTGACCGACGGGGCGTTCGCGCTGCTGTTCAGCTCGGCGGCGAGCGGGTTCGCCGCGCTGGCCGCCTCCAGCGCGGTCGACGGGGATCCCGAAGGCATCGCCTGGACCGGTCCCGCCGTGCTCGCCGGCTCGGTGGCGTGCGTCGTGGTGGTCGCGTTGCTGCTGCTCCTGCAGCGTACGGTGATCCCGGGCCTGCCCTTCGCCTCGCTGCTGGTGGTGGGCGTGACCGGGCTCGTGGTCATCGGGGTGCTGCTGCTGCGCACCGGCTCGGCGATGACGACGCAGCGCACCGCCGCCACCGCGGTCGCCCTCGTCTTCGCGGTCATCGTGCTGGCGCCCCGGGTGGCGGTGAAGCTGTCCCGGCTGCGGGGCCCGCAACTGCCCAAGACCGGTGAGGACATGTCGTACGACATCGAGCCGGTCCCCTCCGACCAGGTCCGGGAACGGGCCGACCACGCGGACACGTACCTGACCGTGGCGATGTGCTCGTCGGCGTTCGTGCTGCCGGTCATGTTCTTCTTCACCATGCAGGTGGCGGGGTGGTCGGGCTGGACGCTGGTGCTGGTGGTATCCAGTGCAATCCTGTTGCGCGCCCGTACCTTCTTCGGTCTGTGGCAACGGATCGCGCTCGTCGTCGCCGGTACCGTCGGCTACCTCATGGTCATCATGAAATTCTCCGATCTGCTGACGCCGGGCTGGCGGTACGCGCTGCTGGGCGGCCTGCTCGCGGCGATCGTCCCGCTCGTGCTGGCCGCGCTGCGCCCGTGGCCGCGCCGGCTGCTGCCGTTCTGGGAGTACTCGGCCACGTTCCTCGACGTCGCGACGGGCGTGGCGGTCCTGCCGGTGCTGGCGCAGGTCATGGGCACGTACGCGTGGGCCCGCGGGCTGTTCGGGTAGGCCGGCATGCAGACCCAGCGCGACCACGTCCACGCACACACCTTCATGATGGGCCGCCTCAGCTCCGCCCTCGTCGAGGGCGACCCGACCAGCGCGGAGATCCCGGGCCGCCGGGCGCTGACCGGCGTCCTGCTGGGCATCCTCGTCGTGGTGCTGGTGGCGGGCGGCTTCGCCGTCTACGGCTGGATCGTCCCCGGCGGCAGCAAGGCGTTCCGGCAGGCCGGCGCGATCCTCGTGGAGAAGGAGAGCGGCAACCGGTACGTCTACCTCGACGGCATGCTGCGTCCCACCCCGAACCTCACCTCGGCGATGCTGGTGCAGGGCGCGTCGGCCAAGGTCAAGCTGATCTCACAGAACTCGCTGAAGGACATCCCGCGCGGGCCGGCCATCGGTATCGCGAACGCGCCGCAGACCGTACCGGCGGCCAAGGACCTGGTGACCGGCCCCTGGCTCACCTGCCTGCCCGGCTCGGTGGTCGAGGACCCGGTCGACGGCCTCGGGGTCGACCTGGACCCGCGCGCGCCCTCCGAGCCGCTGCCGGCCGACCGGTTCAGCGTGGTCCGCGGCGGCGGGCGGACGTACCTGATCGCGCTGGGCCGCAAGTTCCTCGTGAAGGACGACGCCGTGCTCGTGGCGCTGGGTGCGGCGAACGTACGGCCCACCCGCGCGCCGCAGATGTGGCTCGACTGGCTGCTGGACGGCCCGGCCCTCGGCCCCGCGAAGATCGAGGGCGCCGGGTCGGACGGACCCGAGGTCGACGGGAAGCGCTACCCGGTCGGCACCCTGTTCCGGCAGCGCCCCGCCGTGGGCGACGAGCAGTTGTTCGTGCTGCGCCGCGACGGGCTGGCGCCGATGAGCCGTACGGAATTCCTCCTCGCCGACGCCGACCGCGGCGGCCGGCCGGTCGACGTGGACGCGGCGGCCATCGTGGACGCCCCGCGGTCGGCGGACCGGTCGCTGACCGACCGGCTGCCCGACCTCGCCACCCTGCGCTGGCAGGATGCCGGCGACCGGGTGCTCTGCCTGCGCCAGCAGCCCGTCGCGAAGGACGTCGTCGCGAGCATGCCGGTCCTGACCACCCGGGCCTGGTCGGCGGTGACCGACCAGGGCAAGCCCTACGTGTACGTCCGCCCGGCCACCGGCATGGTGGTGGCGCCCGTCCCGCAGGCGTCGCAGATCCGCGTCGAGGCCTCACTCATCTCCGATGAAGGGGTCGCGTACCCCCTCGCGGACCAGCAGACCGTCTCGGCGCTGAAGCTGGACAGAGCCGGTCTCGTCCCGTTCCCCCGGAGCCTGCTGGCGGCCCTGCCGCAGGGACCGTTGCTGAGCCGAGCCGCCGTCGCCGGCGGCTCAGGGAGGTAGATCGTCATGGCAACCGGCATCCGCAGCCTGCTCCGCGGCGGCAAGGGCGGCCCCGGCGGGGTCGTCCAGCACACCGTGGGCAACGCCCTCGTGCTGCACGCCGAGGACGCGATCAGCTCCGAGGCGCAGTCGCTCGCCCTGTCCGTCGTGGAGGACGCCGAGAACGACGTGGTCGTGCTCGACCTGGGCGCCGGCATGCCGATCAGCTCCTGGGAATCCATGGCCGGCGTGCTGCCCCGGCGGCGGCGCGGCATCCGGCTGGTGGCCTGCGGTCAGCACCGCAACGCCGCCGCCATGGCCGGGCAGTGGCTCTCCGAGCGGTTGAACCGTACGGTCATCGCCCCCGACGGCGACCTCGTCCGCGGCTCGGCCGGTGCGTTGTTCGTGCACTCCGCCCCGGGCAGCGGCTGGGTCCGGTTCCGCCCCGGCAAGCCCCCGACCTGGGACGCGAAGCGTTACCCGACCCCGGCCTGGGACCGGGCGGTGGTGGACCGCAAGGCGTCCAGCTCGACCGGTGAGATCGAGCCGTTGCCCGGCGGCGTGTGGATCCACGACGTCCGTGATCCGGAGATCGTCGCCGAGCACCGGGCCCGCCTGGTGGCCGACGTACCGTGCCAGCCGGAGACCATGACGGTGCTGCTGGGCTGCCCCGGCACCGCGCCGCTCTCGCTCGACGACGTGGTCCGGTTCTGGCGCGAGCTCGACGAGGACAGCCGTGCCCGTACCCGCTTCGTGCAGTACGGCGACGTCCGGCTGCCCGAGGGCGAGTCGTTCGGCCAGACCCTGGCGGACCAGCTCGGCACCAACATCATCTGCTACACCGGGGTGCCGGTGGGCGCGCCGCAGAAGTTCGAGATCCGCACCGTACGCCCCGACGGCGTGCTGGGCTGGGCGCCGTTCGCGCTGGAGCTCGGGTACGCGCCGCGGGCGCACCCCAACTCCAAGGCCCGCCGCCCGCTCGTGGTGAGTCACCGGCCGCCGCTGAAGTGGACCGAGGAGATCGCCAAGCGGGTCTACTGGTACGCCCCCGACGCCGTGGTCGAGGTGGTCCAGGCCGGCCTCTGGATCCGCTCGCCCGAGGAGCCGCCGAACGCGGAGCGGGTCCGGGCGGCGGCGCTCGACCCCGAGGGCAGCACGCTGATCTTCGACGACACCGTGGAGGAGCGGGCCGCCCGCATGCGTGAGCTCGCCGAGGACCTCGCGGCCCGGCTGGAGAGCAACGCGGCCGGCGCGAGCGTGCTGTTCCCCGCGTCCGTGCTGGTGCCCGGCGTACGCCCGGCCGGGCAGGCCCACGCGGTCCTCGGCGAGGAGACCGACGTACAGGTCATCACGGCGACCGTGCGGGAGAGCGCGCCGCCGCCGCAGCCGGTCGCCGAGATCATGCCGGCGCCGGTCGCGGAGCCGGTGCAGATCGCGCCCCCGGCCCCCGTTGCGGAGCCGGTGCGGTTCGCGCCGCCGGCCGTGCTGGGTGCGCCCGTGGTCTCGGCGCCGGTCGCGGTGCCGCAGCAGCAGGTCTCGGTGCCGCTGCCGGCGCGGCCGCAACCGGTCGAGCAGCCCGCGCCACCCGCTGCGGTGGAGGCTCCGGCGCCGCCCGCCGCCGTCGAGGCCCCGATGCCGGTCGCCGGGGTGGAGACCCCGCTCCCGGTCGCGCCGCCGATCGCCTCGGTCACCCCGCCTGCGCCGCCCGTAGCGCCGCCTGCGCCGGTCGCGCCGTCGGCCGCGCTCGAGGTCGCGCAGGTCGATCTGCCGGACCCGGCGGACATGGGCACCAGCAAGCTGCACACCCTGGCCCCGGACCAGCCGCCGGCGCCCACCTCGCCCGCACCCGTCGCGCCGGCACCGACCGCCCCGGCGGCGAAGCCCGCACCGGTGCCGCCCGCCGCCGCCGACGGTGGCGCCGCGGCCGACGGTGGCGCCGCGGCCGACGGTGGCGCCCGGCTGCAGGCCGTGCCGGCCTCCGAGGCGTCCGCCCTGCTGCCCCGGCGGCCGCTGGACGAGGAGCGCGGCTGGCTGCGCCGTACGCTCAGCCGCGAGTTCGACACCATGGCGAGCTCGGTGGCGCGGCTCATGTCCGAGCACCCCGGCATGCAGGGCGGCGGCTCGCTGACCGCCGACGACGTGCTCGCCGACTCCGTCGCGGTGCGGTTCTACCTCTCCCCGCGGGGCGCGGGCGTGGACGCGGGACTGCGGTCCGGCGGCAACGGCCCGCACGTGCCGTTCGCCCGGTGCGTGGCGTCCGGCCTGTCGCGGCTGCCGTCGTACCGGGGGACGACGGTGTTCCGCTCGTCGCCGTCGGCGCGCGAATGGGAGCTGTACCGCGAGCGCCGGCTCATCACCGACTGGGGCTTCGTCGCCGCGCTGACCGGGCCGTGCTCCGCCCAGGACGGCGACACCGACGTCCTGATCTGGTCGATGACGGGCCGGCGTACGAGCCTGCTGGAGCCCGAGGGCGACGAGCGGGCCGAGGACCGGGTGCTGTTCCTGCCCGGCACCAACTTCAAGATCCTGGAGCTTCGCGAGCCCGCCGGCGACCAGCGCGGCGCCGTGCTCATGCGCGAGATCGGGACGAACGAGATCGACGACAGCGGCCGGGTGGACGCCAACCGGGTCTCGCTGGACGAGCTGGCGGTCACCGCGCTGCGCCGCAGCACGGAGCGCTGGGCGGGCGCGGAGCCGCGCCGGCGGGTCGGCCCCGGTGCCGCCGGCCGGTTCGGTGTGCTGCCCGGCCTGGTCCCGCCCGCGGCCGCGGAGAGGAGCCGAGGATGAGCCGGCAGGTCCTGGTGGTGGGCGGTGGCGCCCCCGGCGCGCTCCCGACGATCGGCGCCGCCCTGGCGCGGGCCGAACGCGGGGCGACGATCAGCGTGCACCCCGGGCGGTACGCGGAGAAGCTCGTCGTCGGCAACCTCATCACGATCAGCGCGGAAGCCGGCGGCCCGGTCGAGGTGCACGTGGAGGAGGGCAGCGTGCTCTCCGTCCAGGGCGAGGGTGCGCAGCTGCGGGGCATCACGCTCTCCAGCGCCGACCCGAAGCTCGCGGCGGTCGACGTCTATTCCGGCGAGGTCGCGCTCGACAACTGCAAGGTCGTCGGCGCGGCGTGGGTCGCCCTGCTCGCGCGCCTGCAGGGTTCGGTCGCACTGCGCGGCTGCGAGGTACGCAACCCCGGCGGCGCGGGCATCGTCGTGGCAGCGCCCGGGATGAGCACGGTCGAGGACACCGCCCTGAGCGACATCGGCACCTCCGGCGTGGTCGTCTGCGACCACGGCTCGCTGACCCTGCGCCGCTGCACGATCCGGGACACGGTCGCGAACAGCATCTGCGTGAACGGCGACGCCCGCTTCACCTTGGAGAACTGCGAGGTCACGGGTGCCCGCAAACCGGCCCTGGTGGTCGAGCAGCGGGCCTGGGCCCGCATCAACCGGCTGACCGTACGGATGAGCGCGAACGTCGACGCCTTCGTGCGCGGTGACGTCGACATGGTGGTCACCGACTCCACCTTCACCGGCGCGGCGCTGCAGGCGGTGCACATCACCGACGGCGCCAAGCCGGCTTTCGAGCGCTGCACGTTCGCCGCCACCGGGCACACCGCCGCGCACATCTCCGCCAGGGCGGCGCCGGTCTTCACCGACTGCACGATCACCGACTCGAAGATCGGCGTCAACGCCGAGGGCGAGGCGGCACCGCGGTTCGCCGGGCTGACCGTACGCGGCACCACCGAGTCGCTGGCCGTCGCCGCGGCCAAGGCGGAGCTGACCGTGAGCCGGCTGCGCGCCGAGGTGAGCCTGGGCAGCGGGATCATCGTGCGCGACGACGCCACGTTGGACGGCTCGGACCTGGTGCTCGACACCGCCGGGGCGCCGGCGCTGGACGTACTCGGCGGCTCCCGGGCCACGGTCCGCGAGGCCCGGTTCGACGGTACGGGCGCCGCCGGCGTGGCCGCCTCCGGTGGCGCGACCGTGGACCTGCGGTCGGCGGTGCTCCGCGGCGCCGGCCTGCGCGTGGGGGACGCCTCCGTGCAGTTGCGCGACAGTGAGATCGCGCAGGCGTCGGCGGACGGCATCCTCGTGGGCTCGGGCGGCTCGGTCACCGCCGTGCAGGTCCGGGTGCGCGGCGCCCGCCAGGACGGGGTCCGCCTCGACCGTGGTGGCCGCGGCGCCTTCACCGACTGCGAGGTGCTCGGCAGCGGCACGGCCGGCTTCGGCGTCGACACCGCGGAGCCGGTGACCATCAGCCGGTGCGCCGTACGGGACAACGGCGGCGACGACGTCCGCCGGGGCGGCGACGCCCAGCTCACCGTCGAGGCGCTCGACACGGGCAGCCGGCCGGTCGCGCACGAGCCCGAGCCGGCCGCCCGGCACGAGGAGCGTGGCGAGCAGGCGGAGCCGGAGGCCGAGTCGGAGCTCAGCGCGCCGCTGCGCGAGCTCAACTCGCTGATCGGCCTGCGCGGCGTCAAGCAGGAGGTCACCGCGCTCATCAACCTCATCAAGATGTCCCAGGTACGCCAGCAGATGGGCCTGCCGATGCCGCCCATGAGCCGGCACCTGGTCTTCGCCGGCCCGCCCGGTACGGGTAAGACCACGGTCGCCCGCCTCTACGGCTCGGTCCTCGCCGAGCTGGGCATCCTCTCCAAGGGGCACATGATCGAGGCGGCCCGGGCCGACCTCGTGGGGCAGTACATCGGCTCCACCGCGATCAAGACCACCGAGCTGGTCACCAAGGCGCTGGGCGGCGTGCTCTTCATCGACGAGGCGTACACGTTGTCGGCGGGGTCGGGCGGCTCCGGCCCGGACTTCGGGCAGGAGGCCATCGACGCGCTGATGAAGATGATGGAGGACCACCGCGACGAGCTGGTGGTGATCGTGGCCGGCTACTCGGAGCTGATGGAGAAGTTCCTCGAGTCCAACCCCGGTCTCGCCTCCCGCTTCACGCGCACGATCGAGTTCCCGAACTACTCGGTCGAGGAACTGGTCACGATCGCCTCGAACCTGTGCAGCAAGCACTACTACGAGCTGACCGACGACGCGGTGGACGCGCTCACCACGTACTTCACCCGGATCCCGAAGAACTCGACGTTCGGCAACGGCCGGGTCGCCCGCAAGCTCTTCGAGGCGATGATCAACAACCAGGCCTCGCGCCTGGCCACCTCGCCGCCGGCCAAGGACACCGAGCTCAACCGGCTCACCGCGGAGGACCTCGCACCGGAACTGGCGCTGCTCGAGGACCTGCCGGTCGAGCAGTCGGCTCAGCCCGACGTCGCCACCAACCCCGCCGGTGCGATCAACGCGGCGCGTTCGTGGCGCCGCATGTGCGAGCTGGTCGGCGCGGCCTCGGTCCGCGACGCCGCCGGATCGGCCCTGCTCCAGCTGTGCGAGCTGCGCAACCGGCGCCGCGGGTACGGCAAGCACGGCAACGTGGTGATCAGCGGCCCGTCCGGCAGCGGCCGCAGCGAGTTCGCCCGCCTGTACGCCGCCGGGCTGTCCGAGCTGGACCTCGTCCCGGTCGGCCACCTGGTCCGGGTGTCGACCGGGCACGAGCTCGCGCCGCACTGGCCCGGGCAGGCCCGCAGCCTGGTCAGTGCGGCCCTGCGCGACGCCGAGGGCGGGGTGCTGGTCGTCGAGCACACCGACGACGGCAGCGGCCGGGGGACCGAGGCCGTCGAAACCCTGGTCGAACAGATGCGCGCCGGCATGGGCGACCCGGTCACGGTGTTCATCGGCGAGCCCGCGGCGCTACGGGAACTGCGCGCCGCGGTTCCCGCCATCGACGAGGTGTTCGGGCAGGAGTGGGCGATGCCGGCGTACAGCACCGCCGAACTCGCCGAGATCGTCGTGCGCCACCTGGTGCGCCGGGGCCATGAGGTGCCCGACGACGTCCGTGCCGCGCTGGCCGACCTCGCCGCCGGGCTGCCGGAGCGCACCGTCCGTGCGGCCCACCTGTTCTCCTGGGGGCTGACCCGGACCGCCGCATCCCGCACGCTGGCCCTCGCCGACCTCAACGGCCTGATGAACCGCGCCGAGCCCGGCCGGGCCGCCGCCCGCCAGCCCGGTGGCCTCGCCGCCGTCGGCTGACACCCTTTTCCGCAGGAGGAACCGTGACCGGTCCGAAGTTCGACTTCGAGGACATCGTCAAAACGGCACTGTCCTATCGGGACCAGATGGCGGCCGCCCGGTCCGAGCTGGAGCGCGCCCTCATCACCGGCCGCTCCGAGGACGGCACGGTCACCGTGCTGTGCAACGGCATGGGCAGGGTCAGCGCGGTCAAGGTCGATCCGCGGGTCTTCGACGAGCGGGACCGGGACAAGCTGCAGCAGGCGATCCTCGAGGCGATCCGCGCCGCGGGCACGAACGCCGGCAACCTCGTCGGCCAGCGCATGGGCGAGGTCGAGGTCAGCCTCTCCTAGCGACGTCGCGTTCCAGCAGGACCCCGTAGTCGTCCAGGCGGCGGCGGGTCCGGCGCAGGTCCCAGCGGGCGCCCAGGACCGTGTAGAGCTCCGCGGCCTCGGCGCCGTACCGGGCCGCCTCGTGCGGGCGGCGGTTGGCGGCGAGCAGCACGGCCGCGTCCTCCAGGGCCGCCGCGAGCTCCGGCACCCTGCCCACCGCCCGGTAGTGCGCGGCCGCCGCCAGCGCGGGCTCGGGGTCGTTGCCGACCAGTGCGCGGCACCGTTCGGCGGCGGCGAACGCGCGGGCGGGCCGCACCTCCTTGGCGGCCTCCTCCGCGCAGATGGCGGCCGCGCGCTCGGCGATGGGCGTACGCCCCAGCTCCAGTGCCAGCCGGATCGCGTCGGGGAGCCATTGGTGGCGCAGCATCATCGGGGCGTACTCGGGCACGAGCAGCGGGCCGAGCAGGTCCAGGGCCTCGGCCGGGCGGTGCTGCTGTTCCGCCACGAGCGCGCGGGCGACGAGCAGGAAGTCGCAGCTCTCGCGTTCGGCGTCGGTGGCCGGTCCGGTGTCGGCCGCGTCCAGGTGCCCGGCGGCGAGGTCGGAGTCGTCGCGGTGCGCGGCGATGAGCGCGGCGACGCCGTGCAGCAGCATGGTGACCGCGCCCGGCTCCCGCGTGCCCAGGAACGTGATACCCGGCGCGTCGTCGGTGACCGCGCTGACCTCCGCGAGCGCGTCGTCCCAGCGGCCCAGCCAGTAGTACTGCACCGCCGAGGCGACCTGGAGGCTGCCGGGCAGGCGGTGCCGGATCGCGAACAGGGCGGCCTCGCGCAGCGTCCGCTCGGCCTCGTCCAGCCGGTCCAGGTTCTGCAGCGTGAACATCCGGTTGTCGAGCAGGTCGAAGTACATGCCCGCGAAGTCCGGGTGGTCGCGCATGATGTCCAGCGCGCGGTCGACGTACTCGAGGGCGCGTTCGTGGTCGCGGCGGATCGAGTTGGTCAGCCAGGTGGTCTGCAGGGCGAAGGCGGCCTCGTACGGCTGCCCCGCCGCCACCGCCTCGTCGTACACCGCGCCGGCTGTGCGGTCGGCCCGGTCCAGGTCGTCGAGGCCGCCGCGACGGAAGTTGGCCAGCAGGACGCGGTGCCGCGTACGCCAGATCTCCGGCACCGCCGGGTCGTGCACCGCGTCGCTGAGCAGGGCCATCGCGCTGTCCTCGTCCCCGCGGCGGAACGTCATCGCGGCGAGCAGCTGCCGCATCTCGGCCCGGTCCGCGGGGTCGGTCGCGATGGCGAGCGCCTCGCGGGCCTCGTCCATCGGGTAGCGGTCGTAGCGGAAGTCGAGCTTGACCAGGGCGACGAGCAGCGTCTCCCGCTGCGCAGCCCCGGGCAGATCGGTGGCGAGGACCCGCCGCAGCAGCTGGTGCGCGATCCGCGGCACCCGCTTGACCACCTCGGCGTGGTGGGCGGTGAGCCACGAGACCACCCACGCGTCCACCACCGGCGTCTCGGCGGCGAGCTGCTCGGCCACCCGGGTCACCGGGCTGCCGCCGCGGTCCAGCACCTCCGCGGTGTGCCGGTGCAGGGTGGCCCGGACCTGGGCGGGGATGCTCTCGTACAGGGCCTGGCGCAGGAACGGGTGCCGGAACGCGAGGTCGGTGCCGGCGTCGACCACGACGTTGGCGGTCAGCGCCTCCTCGAGGTTGGCCATCAGGTCGAACGGGGAACGGCCGGTTACCGCGACCACGTCGTCGACCGCGAACTCCGCGCCCAGCAGGGCGGCCATCCGCAGCACTTCCTGGGTGTCGTCGCTGAGGAAGTCGAGCGTGGCCCGGACCACCGCGAGCAGCGAGCGCGGCGCGTCGATCCGGACGGAGTCGTCGATGTCGGCGCGGCCGTTCTCGATGCGGACCACCCCGCGGCGTAACAGCGCCGTGGTGAGCTCCCGCGCGCACAGGGGATTGCCGCCGGAGCGAGGGATGATCATGGCGAGGTTGGGCCCGACCGGGGCGCCGACCAGCTCGGCGATCAGCTCCTCGACGGCCTCCGCGGGCAGCGCGTGCAGCATCAGGACGTGTCCCTGCCGGGCCTGGACGCCGCGGCGCAGCTGGGCGAGCTCGCGGCCGTTGGGCTCCGGCCGGGCGGCGGCCACGAGCAGCAGCGGCAGCCGCCGGGTGGCGGCGACCAGGCGGTCCCAGAACAGCACGCTGGACTCGTCGGCCCACTGCAGGTCGTCGATCACCAGCACGAGCGGCGCGACCGCGCAGGCGGCCCGGACGTACGCGAGCACCCGGTCGGCCACGGCGGCGGGACCGGTGTCGTCGGAGTCGGTGCCGTGCAGCTCGGTCGCGAGGGCCGCCAGCCGCGGGTCCGACGAGGTGGTCTCCAGGCCGAGCGCCCGCGTCACCACCTGCAGCGGTACGTGCTGGTCCAGCTCGTCGGCGACACCCCAGGCCAGCTGGCACCCGGCGGCCCCGGCCTCGGCGAAGGCCGCGGTGAGCAGCTCGGACTTGCCGATGCCCGGTTCGCCCTCGATCCAGACGGCGGTGCCGTGCCCCTCGGCGACCTCGCGGACCAGCGCGCGCAGCTCCCTCAGCTCCGCCCTGCGCCCGACGAGCTGACGCCCGGCGACGCCGTCCTGCAGCGCCCGGGCGACCTGGGTGGGCACCACCTGCGGCACCGGCCGGACGGGCTCGGCGGGACCCTCCTGGATCAGGCGGTGCAGCTCGCGCAGCTCGGGGCCGGGCTCGACGCCCAGCTCGGTGATGAGCGTGCGGCGGGCGTTGCGGAAGGCCTCGAGGGCCTCCGCCTGGCGGCCGGTGCGGTGCAGCGCGCGCATCAGCAACTCGTGCAGCGGCTCGTGCAGCGGGTGGTCGCGGACCAGCCCGGCGAGGTCGGCGACCAGGCCGTCGTCGCCCAGCTCCATGCGGATCCGGGCGCGCTGCTCGACCGCGGCCAGGCGGCGCTCACCCAGGTGGGCGCGTTCCAGCTCCAGGCGGTTGACCGAGAGGCCGGCGTACGCGTCGCCGTGCCACAGCCGCAGTGCCTCGTCGAGCTTCGCCACGGTGCCGGTCAGGTCGCCGGCCGCCTGCAGCTCCGCCGCCCCGGCGCAGAGGGCCGCGAACCGTTCGCTGTCCACGTCGTCCGGGACCAGGCTCAGCGCGTACCCCGAAGGGCCGGAGGTCAGCAGCTCGTGGCCGGATCGCGACGATCCACGGGCGAGGCTGCGCCGCAGTCCCGAGATGTACGTGTACACGCTGCCGGTGGCGGTGGCGGGTGGCTTCTCGCCCCAGACCCCCTCGATCAGCTCGTCCCGCCCGACCAGTCGCCCCGCGCTGGCGGCCAGGACGGCGAAGAGCGCACGCTGTCGCGCCGGGCCCAGATCGATCTCCCGTTCGCCGAGCCAGGCCCGTACGGGGCCCAGCACCGACACCCGGAGCCGGTCGTCGGACGATGTCGCCACGTGTCCTCCGTTTCTCACTACGAGGACGCCTCAACCTCGGGGGACCACCGGTGTGTCACCGGATAACAGAAACCTCGTCGCCGAGCAGCGCGGCCCGCGACAGGTGCGGCACGGTCGGGTTCCCGGAGAGGTGTGGCCGCAACCGGGTGATCAGGATACGGAACCGGTCCAGCCACCGGACCGGGATGCGCCGTTCGCTGAGCACCGAGCGCGCGATCTCCGCCGCGGCGTCGTACTCGCCGCGCCGCTCGTGCGCGACCGCGGCCACCCAGCGCATCTCGCCCTCGAGGTCGAGGTCCGTCGTCCGCGCGGCCACCCAGTTGGCCTCCGCCACGGCGTTGACCCCCTGCCGCAGCAACAGGCGGGCCAGCCACGCGGTCAGCACGAGCCGTTCGCCGGGGTCGGCCACGTGCTGCGAGCGCACCCGCTGCAACACCGTGACGGCGATCCGGGGCGCGCGGCCGGCGAGCTGCTCGATGTGGTCGCTGAGCCATCGGGACACCGGGCCGTCCAGCGGTACGGGCCCGGCGAGCAGCTGCGCCACCACCCGCTCGGGGGGCCCGCCGGCGTCGGCGATGCGCTCGGCGAAGGAGCGGTGCAGCATCACGCGCAGCGAGGCCGGGGTGCCCTCGTGCAGCACGCGGCAGACCACGGGGTGCCGGAACGTCAGCCGGTCACCGGAGCGGGCCACCAGCCCGGCGGCGACCGCGGGCTCCAGCGCGCGGAGCAGCTCGCCGGCCGGCCGGCCGGTCACGGCGGCGACCTCGCCGACCGTGCAGTGCACGGGCTCGTCCCGGGTCGCGTCCTGCGGCGCCTGCTCCGCGGCCTCCTCCGCGTCGGCGGCGTTGAGGAAGGCGATCGCGCGCAGCAGCTGCCGGGTCTCTTCGGTGAACGAGGCCAGTTGCGTGCCGATCGCGGTGACCAGGTCGGCCGGGATGGCCGCGCGGTCGTCGCCGGTCCCGGCCGCGGCCAGGTGCCGCAGGTAGTACGGGTTCCCGCCGGCGTCGCCGAGCAGCCGCCGCAGCGTCTCGCCGTCCGGCGGCTCGGGGGCGACCGCCCGGGCCAGAGCCGTCGCCGCCTCGGCGGTCAGCGGTGCCAGATCCAGCACCTCGTCGGCCGGGATGCCGTCCAGCTCGGCGGAACCGGGGCGCGCCGCGGCGACGAGCAGCAGCGGCAGCTCGGCGGTGAGCTCGTGCAGCGCGGCCCACACCCGCAGCGTGCCGGGGTCGGCCCACTGCAGGTCGTCGGCGACGAGGATCAGCGGCGCCTCCTCGGCGGCCTGCCGGATCACCGCGACGGCCCGGCCGGCCGTGCCGGCGGTGACCCCGTCGAGGGTGTCCGCGGCGATCGTGAACAGCTGCTTGACGACCGTACGGGCCGCGTCGCCGGCCATGGCCGACTCGACGCACTCGAGCAGGACGCCCAGCGGCATGCGCTGGGCGAGCTCGTCGCCGACGGCCCAGCCGGTGCGGCAGCCCACCGGGGTCGCGCCGCGCAGGGCCACGGTGAGCAGCGCCGACTTGCCCATGCCGGGGGAGCCCTCGATCCGGATGCTGCGGCCCCGGCCGGCCGCGGCCTCGGCGGCGGCCCGGCGCAGGAAGCGCACCTCGGCGTCCCGGCCGACCAGCGCGGCACGGTCGGTGGCGCGCTGGAGTGCGGCCCCGGTCGCGTCCTCGCCGCTTGCGGCCGCCCGGGTGGGCCCGGAGCGCTGGGCCTGCAGCCCGAGGGCCTCGGTCCGCCGGCCGCTGGCGTGCAGCGCCGCCAGCAACATGTCCTGCAGGTTCTCCTGCAACGGGTACCGCTCCACGAGGCCGCGCAAGACCGTGACGGCCTGGTCGTGGCGGCCCAGCCCGCTCAGCACAGCGGCCTGCCGCTCGGCGGTGGCGAGCCGGAGCTCGGTGAGGCGCAGGCGCTGGGCCTCGGCGTACGGCCCCGGCACGCCGGCGAGCGCCTCGCCGTGCCACAGGCGCAGTGCCGACTCGAGGGCCGCGAGCTCGCCGTGCAGATCGCCGGCCCGGCGGCTGCGCCTGCTCTCCTCCCGCAGCGCCTCGAACCGGAAGACGTCGACGTCCTGCGGTCGTACGTGCAGACGGTAGGTCCCGCCACCGGAGGTGAGCAGCTGCCCGGCCGCCCAGCGGTCGCGGGCCGGCTCGAGAACCTGGCGCAGGGCGGACACATAGGTGTAGACGTTCCCGGTGGCGCTGGTGGGCGGGTCCTCGCCCCAGACCGCGGCGACCAGTTGCTCGCGGGAGACCGCGTGCCCGGCGTGCAGCGCGAGCACGCTGAAGACCGCCGTGCGGCGGGCCGAGCCGAGCGGCAGCTCGGTGCCGTCCCGCCACGCCCGCACCGGGCCGAGCAACCGGAGGTCGATGCCCTCGTGCTCTGCCGACATGGCTTCCCAACCTCGTCGTCGTGGGATCTCTCCCGCTCACCTCGACGGTTGAAATTACAAGCTTCCGCCCGCCGCCGACCAACGTCCCCGTCAGGTGCCTCGTGATGCGTCGCCGCGATCCGTCACGCGCGATGACATTTCTACCCCTGGCGCGCAAGGTTCCGATACCGCGCGGGTCGACCTGGTCTCCATTAATTCTTAACCGCGTCCGATCAACGACGCCAATCGACGCCCGTCTGTACCGATGGGTAACAGGCGGCGCCGGGGGCAAGAAAGGCGGTCGGCCAGGGCATCGCGGAGCGCGATGCCTTCCGGTGGGCCGCCGGTGCTGATGGACTTCCGGTGTGCCGCCCGATGCAGAGTCGTCCGCGCCCTTTGCCGGTGAGCTGTTCCTGACGCTCGCCGCCGAGGGTCGTCTGGTCGTGGACCCGGTCCGCGCGGACCAGGCGATCGCCGGTCTCGAGCGGACCCTGTCGCTGATCCGGGCGCGGTTGCGGATCATACGGATCTGGCAGCACTCGCCTCCGCAGCGTGTCGACGAGCTCCCCGACGAGCTCGCGAACGACGTGGTCGACGCGGTGTTCGCCGACCAGTTGGCGCCCGGCCGGCTCGAGCAGGCGGTCACGGAACTGCCGAAGTACATCGAGGCGCTGCGGCGTGCCCGCGGGCGCCGGCCCGGTGACCGCGCCGAATTCGACGGGCAATCCATCTTATAGATCGGCGTTGACCTGCGTCGATGTCTCGGGTCTTCACGATCTTCACGACACCTGGAGACGGCGTGAAGGTTTTCTGAAGGTGCCTTCCGCCACACTTGCCCCGCCATAACGACCAAAGCGGAGGTAGTAGTGGAACAGGTTCGGGTTGCCCTGCAGGCTTCGGACCCGCTCAGCCAGGCCGGCATCGCCAGCTATCTTCAGTCCCGGCCGGAGCTGGCGCTGCTGCGCAGCAGCGAGCGCGCCGAGGCCAAGGTCCTCGTGGTCTCCTGCGACCGGCTCACCACCGATGTGGTCGCGATGCTGCGGCGGTCGGCCGCCGAGATCGGCTCGCCGGTCGTGCTCATCACCAACGAGATCACCGAGAGCGAGCTGCTGACCGCGGTCGAGTGCCGGGTCGTCGCGATCCTGCCCCGAGTCGCCGTCACCGCCGAGCGGCTCGTGCACAGTGTGCTCACCGCGGCCAAGGGCGGCGGCGTCATGCCCCCGAACCTCGTCGGCGAACTCCTCAAACACATCGAGCGGCTGCAGCGCGACGTGCTCACCCCGAACGGGCTCAACGCCTCCGGCCTCACCCCGCGCGAGATCGACGTGCTGCGGCTGATGGCCGACGGGCTGGACACCAACGAGATCGCCGGCGAGCTGTGCTATTCCGAGCGGACGGTGAAGAACGTCATCTACGGCGTCACCCACCGGCTCAAGCTGCGCAACCGCTCGCACGCGGTCGCGTACGCGCTGCGCGCCGGCATGATCTGACGAGATGCGCAGCTCAGCGCCCACCGTCACGATCGGCAAGCACACCGTCGGCAACGCGCTCGTCCTGCACGCCCGGGAGCGGATCAGCTCCGAGGCGCAGTCCCTGGCCCTCGCCGTGGCGCACGACGCGGACAACGAGATCGTCGTCCTCGACCTGCACGACGACCTGCCCGTCGGCATCTGGGAGTCGGTCGCCGGCGCCCTGCACCGGCGGCGCCGCGGCGGCATCCGCCTGGTCGTGTGCGGCGCCCGTCAGGACACCTCGGTGCTCGCCGGCCAGTGGCTGTCCGACCGCCTGGGCCGGCCGGTCGTGGCGCCGTACGGGCACCTGATCCGGGGCGCATCCGGCGCGTTGTTCGTGCACGCCGCCGAGGGCAGCGGCTGGGTGCGGTACCAGCCCGGACGGCCGCCGCACTGGGAGGCGAAGCGGTATCCCCGCCCGGACTGGGACGCGGCCGCCGCCGAGTTCCTGCCCACGAGCGCTCACGGCGCCGTCGAGCCGCTGCCGGCCGGCGTGTGGATCCGCGACGGCCGGGACGAGGCCGCCGTACGCGCGCACTGGCAACTGCTGGCGTCGTCCGTACCGTGCCAGCCGCAGGCCTTCACGGTGGTGCTCGGCTGCCCGGGAACTCCGCCGTTGCCGCTCGACGACGTCGCCCGGTTCTGGCGCGGCATCGGCGACGAGGGGCGTGACCGGGCGCGTTTCGTCCAATACGGACCCGTGCAGCTGCCCGAGGGGGAAGTGCTGGGCCAAGCGCTCGCCGACCTGCTCGAACGGCCGATCGCCTGCTTCACGGGCGTACCGGTGGGCAAGCCGGAGCGCCCGCGCATCCACACCGTGGCCGAGGACGGCGCCCTGGGCTGGCAGGTGCTCGTCCGGGAACTCGGTTACCGGCCCCGGGCCGGCGCCAACGTGGCCGCGCCGCTGCCGCAGATCCTCAGCTACCGTGCGCCTCTCATGCTCGGCGAGGCCGCCGGGCCGCGCGTCTACCGGTACGCCGACGACGCCGTGGTCGAGATCGTCCAGTCCGGACTGTGGCTGCGCGACGCGACCGCACCCCGGTACGCCGACCGGATCCGCGCCCGCGTGGCCGACCCCCGGCACCCCGCGCTGATCGTGGACGACGCCGAACCCGCCCGCGTCGCGCGGCTCCGGGAACTGGCCGAGGACCTCGCGGCCCGGCTCGACCCGCCCACCCGCGACCGCTGCACGCTGCACCTCGCCTCCGCGCTGGTGCCCGTCGCGCCGCGGGTCGCCCCGGCCGCCGGCGAGCTCACCGACGGCCTGACGTACCGCTTCAGCGCCGCGGACCTGGCCCTCGACGAGGCGCCGGCCACGGTCGCGCCGCCGGCCGGGGAGGTGACCGGCCTGACCGTGCCGTCGCCCGAGCTGAAGACGCTCGGCTCCGGCTCCCGCGGCCGCGCCGGTGGAAGCCTGCAGCCGGCGGCGACTCCCGGGCCGCCCCCGGCGAGCGACCTGCCGGTCTCCCTCCCGCCGCCACCGGGGGCCGGCCGCACGGCGGAGGTCCCGCTCTGGGAGGAGTCCGTCGCCCCCGTCTCGCCGGCCGTCGTGACCACGGCGCCCGCGCGCTCCCGGCACGAAACCGCACCCGCACCTGCGCCGGCGTCCGTCGAGGCCGACGAGAACGCGCTGCCCTTGCGCGTCGCTCCGACGACCCACCGCCCCCAGCAGCACAGCGAGCCCTCGGTGCTTCCCCCCGAAACCGCCGAGCGCGTCCTGGTGGCGCTCGACCGGGCCCGGCCACAGGGCCCGATGTCCTTCCAGGCCGACCCCGACCCCGACGCCCGTGGCCTGCCCACCCCGGCCGGGCTCGCCGAGGAACGCGCGTGGCTGCGCGGCACGCTCACCCGCGAGTTCGACGCCGCCGCGAGCTCGGTGTCGCGGCTGCTGTCGGAGTACCCCGGGTTCCAGGCCGACCCGGACACGATGGTGGACGCGGTGGCCGTACGCCTCTACCTGTCCGCGGTGGGCGACGGTCTCGACGAGGCCCTCCGGGAAGGCGACGTGGGACCGCAGGTCCCGTTCGCCCGCTGCGTGGCCGCCGGTCTGCGCCGGCTGCCCTCGCACCGGGGCGCCACCTCGCTGGTGTCCGACCTGACGGCCGAGGAGGTCGCCCGGATCCGCGACCGCGGCGTGCTCACCGACTGGGGATTCACCCACGCGCTCACCGAGCCCCCGCTGAACCTGCCCGGCGAGCTCGACGTGCTGATCTGGTCCATGACCGCCCGGCGCACCCGGCTGCTCGAGCCGGAGGACGACCGCCGCGCCGAGTCACGGGTGGTGTTCCTGCCCGGCACCAGCTTCAAGGTGCTCGATGCCGTACTGCCCGGTCCCGACGTACGCGGCCGGCTGCTGCTGCGCGAGCTCGCCGCCGACGAACCGGACCGGGGCCGGGTGCCCTTCGACGACCTCGCCCTGAACTCGCTCAGCCGCGCCATGGAACAGGTCGGCAGCGCGGGCTCGTTCAGCCGGATCAGCCCGGCCGCCGCGACCCGGTTCGGGGCCGTACCGGGGCTGCGCCGGTGACCGCGAAGTCGATCTTCGTGGCGATCCCGGCGTACCGGGACAGCGAGCTGGTGCCGACCGTGCTGGACCTGTTCGCGAAGGCCCGCCACCCCGGCCGGATCCGGGTCGGCATCTGCTGGCAGCGCGCCGCCGGGGACGACCTCGGGCCGCTGCGCGGTGACCCGAGGGTCGCGGTGACCGAGGCCGACCACCGGTCCAGCCGGGGCGTCGGCTGGGCCCGGGCGGAAACCCTCCAGCTGTACGGCGGGGAGGACCACTACCTGCAGACCGACAGCCACCAGCGGTTCGCGCCGCACTGGGACGAGACGCTGCTCGACCAGCTCTCCCGGGCCCCCGGCGACAAGCCGCTGCTGTCCAGCTGGTGCCCCGGGTACACGCCGGACCGGCCACCGGCGCCCGCCGACCCGCTGCGCATGCGGTTCGACGCCTTCGACCCCACCGGCATGCCGTTCTTCGAGGCGGACCCGATCGCCGACTGGCGTGAGCGGGCCGAGCCAGTGCCCACCGGGCTCGTCTGCGGCCACCTGATGTTCGCCGCGGCGTCGTTCATTGCCGAGGTGCCCAACGACCCGCACATCTACTTCTACGGCGAGGAGATCACCACGGCGGTCCGCGCCTTCACGTGGGGGTGGGACGTCTCCGCGCCGACCCGTACGGTCATGTGGCACCTGTGGGGCGGTCACGGCCGGGTCCGGCACTGGGACGACCACAACGACCCCGCGGCCGGCCGCACCTGGTACGACCACGAGCTCAAGAGCCGCCGGCGCGTACGCAACCTGCTGCTGCACCCGGCCCCCGGACGGTACGGCGTCGGTCCGCACCGGACGGTCGCGCAGTTCGAGGCGTACACGGGACTGCGGTTCGCGGAGAACCGGTTCGAGCAGCCCACGCCATGCGCTCCCTGATCCGAGCCGACCTCGAACGCAGGGTGGCGAGCATCGTCAACGAGGAACGCCGCAAGGCGGGGCTGCCCCGGCTGACCACGGATCCGCTGCTCGCCGAGGCGGCCCGCGCCCACTCGGCCGACATGGCGGCCCGCGGCTACTTCAGCCACCAGTCGCCGGAGGGCACCACGGCCGGGCACCGGGTGGCGCTGACCGGGTACGTCTTCGCGCTCGTCGGCGAGAACATCGCCTGGGGGCACGAGAACGCGCGGCAGGTCATGACGGCGTGGATGCACAGCCGGGGGCACAAGGCCAACATCCTCAGCCCGGAGTACACCCAGATCGGCGTGGGCCTCGCCGCCGACCGCCGGGGCGTCCTCGTCTGGACGCAGAACTTCGCCATCCCCGGGTGACCGGCGGTTGCGGCAGGCCGCCCGATGGGTACGGGGACGGTATGGCTGTGACCTGGAAGCCCGTGGACGAGCACGGAACGCTGTCGGCGGAGGAGCGCAAGAAACTGCCGGACAGCGCGTACGCCTTCCCGGGCAAACGCAAGGAACCGCTCACCGACGCCGACCACGTCCGTACCGCCCTGGCCCGCTTCAACCAGGTCAAGGACGTCACCGACGCGGAACGGGACGAGGCGTTCGCCAACATCGAGGCGGCCGCCCGGCACTACGGGATCGAGCTGACCGAGAAGAGCTGGCGGGAGCTGGGCAAGCCGTGACGGGCGGGTGAGGGCTTGTAGCTTGGCGGCATGGCTGCTGCGAGGGGGATCCGGGACCGTTTCCGGGAGCAGATGCGCCGCGAGGTCAAGGAGGCGGCGCTGCGTCAGCTCGCCGAGGGCGGTCCGCACGCCCTCTCGCTCAACGCGATCGCCAAGGAACTGGGCGTCTCCGGCCCGGCCCTCTACCGCTACTTCGCGGGGCGCGACGCCCTGCTCATCGAGCTGGTGCTGGACGCGTACGCCGATCTGACCGCGGCCCTGACCGCCGCGCCGCTGCGGCCGGCCGGCCTGGCGGCGGCGTACCGGTCCTGGGGTGTCGCCCAGCCGCACCGCTACCGGCTGCTGTTCACCGGGCCGCTGCCCGGCTTCGACGCCTGGGACGAGCGGGTGACCGCGGCCGCCCGGGCCGCGATGGCTCCGCTGCTGCGGGCCGCCGGCGCCGGACCCGCCCCCGAGCCGGCGCTGGCCCGGCAGCTGCGCTCCTGGGCGGGTACGGCCGACCCCGCCGTGTCCCTGCACGCGCTGACCCTCTGGAGCCGCCTGCACGGCTTCGTCAGCCTGGAGATCGAGGGGCATCTGGCCGCGATGGGCCTCGAGCCGGACCTCGTCTTCGCCGCGGAACTGCGCGCCCTGGACCGATTGATCAGTAACTGACCTTCCGGGTGAGCAGTCGATTGCCGCACGATCCACGCCCAGAGTGCAGGAGTAGTCCGAGCGTGGAGTGATGCGACGTGCCCCCAATGATCCGAGTGGCGGTTCTCTTCGGCGGGCGTAGCACCGAACACGACGTGTCGTGCCGCTCGGCGGCGAGCGTCGTGCAGTATCTCGACCGGGGCCGCTACGAGGTCGTGCCGGTGCGCATCACCGTCGAGGGCGAGTGGATCGTCGGCGTGGACCGGGCCACGTCCGCCGTCGACGAGGCCGCGCTGCGCGAGATGACCCCGGAGCCGGACGGCTGGCGTCCCACCATCGTGGAGAGCCTGTTCCGTGCCCTGGAGGCGCTGCGCCACGTCGACGTCGTCATGCCGATCCTGCACGGGCCGTACGGCGAGGACGGCACGGTGCAGAGCGTGCTCGAGCTGGCCGGCATCCCGTACGTGGGCAGCGGCGTCCTGGCCAGCGCCACGTCGATGGACAAGGAGTTCACCAAGAAGATCCTCGCCGCCGAGGGCATCGCCGTCGCCGACGGTGTGGTGCTGCGCGACGACGCCGACGAGGTGACCGGCGCGGACCGGGCCGCCCTGGGGCTGCCCGCGTTCGTCAAGCCGGCCCGCGGCGGGTCCAGCATCGGCGTCTCCCGGGTCGACGACTGGGCGGCGCTGCCGGAGGCCGTCGAGGCGGCCCGGCTGTGCGACACGAAGGTGCTGGTCGAGGCCGGGGTGCCGGGCCGGGAGATCGACGTCGGCGTGCTCGAGCTGCCCGACGGGCGGCTGCTGGCCAGCCCGCCGCTGGAGATCCGGGTCGCCGACGACCACGGCTTCTTCGACTACGACGCGAAGTACCGCGAGGGGCTCACCGAGTTCGTCATCCCGGCCGACCTCGACGCGGACACGACGGCGTGGCTCAGCGCCGAGGCCGTACGGGTCTTCCGCACGCTCGGCTGCTCCGGACTGCTCCGGGTGGACTTCTTCGTCGAGCCGGGCAGGTCGCTCACGGTCAACGAGGTCAACACGATGCCCGGGCTCACCGCCATGTCGCAGTTCCCGCGGATGTGGAAGGCGGCCGGCACGCCGTACCCGGAGCTGCTGGACCTGTTGATCGAGACCGCGCTGGCCGGTGCCCGCCGGCCGGCGCCGGCGCTGCCGTCGTGACCCGGCCGGGGCCGGCCGACGGGTGGCTGCCCGGCGGCCTCGGCTCGTCCGCCGCCCCCGCGTGGGACGACGACGCGACCCAGGTGATCACCGCGGTGCGGGCGGCCCCGGCCCCGGTCGCGTCCCCGGAAGCGGCACCGGCCCCGGCTGCGCCCACGGCACCGGCCCCGGCTCCGGCTGCGCCCACGGAAGCGGCGCCGGCCACGGCCGCCGCCAAGCCGCGGGCCGGCTGGGCCGACGTGGCCAAGGGCGTCTGCATCCTGCTCGTGGTGATGTGGCACGTCATCATGAAGCACTACCTGCAGATCGACTGGCATCTGCCGGCCCCGATCCCGGGCCTGTGGGGCACCTTCGGCGACCAGCTGCTGCCGTTGCGCATGCCGGTCTTCTTCACGATCTCCGGCCTCTTCGCGGCGGCCGCGGTGCAGCGCTCCTGGGCGGTCACCGCCCGCAGCCGGATCGCGAAGTTCTACTACCTGTACGTGATCTGGTTCGTCGTGCACACCACGGTGCTGGCGATGGTGCCGAGCTTCGAGACGCTGGCCGCGCACAGCGCCCTCGACGTGCTCGAACAGGTGACCATCACGCCGACCAACCTGTGGTACCTGGTGGCGCTGGCCCTCTACTTCGTCGTCGCCAAGCTCAGCCGTGACCTGCCGGTGGCGGCCGTACTGGTGCCGGCGTTCCTGCTGTCCGCCACGGCGTCGGCCGGGCTGCTGGCGGCTCCGGGCAACCGCGGACAGCTTTACCAGAACCTGTTCTTCTTCCTCGCCGGGCTGCGGCTCAAGCCGTGGGTCGAGCGCTGGGCCCGTACGGCGAACCTGCGCATGCTGCTCGTCGGCGGCGCCGGCTACCTCGTGGTGATGGTGGCGCTGCGCCAGCTCGGCGCGAAGCAGTGGTTCGGGGTGTGGCCGGTGGTCAGCGCGATGGCCGTGGTCGTCGGCATCGCCGCGGCCGTCCAGCTGGAACGCCTGACCCGGATCGGCGACCTGCTGGCCCACCTGGGCCGCAACACGCTGCCGATCTACGTGATGCACATGCCGCTGCTGGCGCTGGTGCACGCGGCGCTGCTGCGGCCGTTCTCGTCGGCGGGCACGCCGATCCAGGTCCTGCTCGCGCTGTTCCTGCCGCTGGCGCTCACGGCGCTGCTCACCGGGGTGTGCCTGACCCTCAACGGCTGGATCCGCTCAGCGGGCGGCACCTGGCTGTTCGACCTGCCCTCCCGGAAGCGGCCGTCGGCGCCGGCCAAGCCCGCCGCACCCGTCGCACCGGTCGCCGGACCGCCCGTCGAAGCTTCCGCCGAGCCGGTGTGGGACGAGCAGCCGACGATGGTTCTCCCGCAGGTCAGGTGAGGTCGACACCGTGGGTCTCACGCCGCCAGAGCAGGCTGCACAGCACCTCGAGCCCTCGGTTGAGGTGCCGCCGGTAGGTGCTGAACGGCAGGCCCAGCCGTTCGGCTGCGGCCTCCTGCGTCGGGGCGCCACCCAGGTATGTGGCGATCAGCGCGCGATGCGACTTGAGCTGCCGGGGATCCTCGCCGAGATCGTCCAGCGTGGACTTGAGGGCCGTACGCACGGCGTCGACGGGGTCGGCCTGGGGCTCGGCCGCGGCCACCATCCGGCTGTGCACGAGCGGGTTCGTGGCGAGCAGGTCCGGCCGGCGCCACGACCGCAAGGCGTCGCGTACGGCCTGGTCGAACTCCGGGCGCGGCAACGACTCGACGCGCACCGGCGCGGCGAGCGCGGCATCCTGCTCCAGCCGGGCCAGGACGGCGTCGTGCCGGACCGGGTCACGCCACTTCAGCTCGGTGCGTACGGCGTTGCGCACGAAGGTCTCGACGCGGACGCCGGACGGGCCGTAGTCGGCGTACGGCAGCGCACACAGCCAGCGGAAGAGCTCGACCGGGTCGCCGTCGGCGACGGTGGCCCGCAGCAGCTTCTCGGTCGTCGTCCCGGCGTGCGCGCACACCTCCAGGGCGTGCCGGTGCGCGGCCGACGGCAGATCGCCGACGACCTGCCGGAGCAAGGCCTGCGCGACGGCCAGCCGGACGTCGTCGTCGTCCCTGCCGCTCGCGACCTCCTCGACGCCCAGCCGCAGCGCGAGCGGGTTGCCGCCGGCCAGGTCGAGCAGCAGCGGCTGCCGCGGGCGCGGCACGGCGTTGCGGTCGAGCAGCACCTTGGCCTCGCCCGCGGAGAGCGCGCCGACCTCCTGGACCCGCAGGACGGCGTTCCAGCCGGGATCGGCGGTCCATTCGACGGCCGGCGGGGTGCGGGCGGCGAGCACGACGACGCTGCCCACCGGCAGGCCGGGCAGGAACTCGTCGCGCAGCCACGCCTCGAGCGGCTGCCAGCGGTCGAACCCGTCGACGAGCAGCACCGGTCCCGCGCTGCCGGCCGGGGTGGGCGGTACGGCGGTCAGCAGGCCGGCCGCCATGTCGCCGGGTTCGTACCCGTCCACCCGGACGACCTGGCGGTTGGCGCGTTCCGCCTCGACCGCGTAGCGGCGCAGCAGCGTGGTCTTGCCGGTGCCGCCCGCGCCGTGCAGGTAGAGAACCGTGAAGACCTCACCGCCGGCGAGCGCGGCCCGGAACGCGGCCATCTCCGCCGCCCGGCCGACGAAGGCCCGGTTGCGGGCCGAGCGCAGGTACTGCTCCAGGCGCGTCACCGCGTGCTCCTCCCGAGCCCTGCCCTGCGGCGGCCCGCCTCGCGCCCAGCGCGGCGGGAGGCCGTGGACGTCTGCGCGGATCGTTGTTTCGCATCCGGTCTGCATCGTCGTACGCTTCTCCCCCCCGGGCGAGATCATCTCCGTCGGTCTCTTAACCGTGTCGTCCTGCCGCCAGTCGAGCACGCGTGTCGCCTCCGCCGTCCGGCTTCTGCCCCCGCGTGTGGACATCATGGCCCTTTCCGGCAAGTGCGTCGCGATCCGGACACACTCCGTGACGGAGACGGATTGATCAGAGAATGACCTTCCAATCGAGCAGGGACCTCCCGGAGCATGCGCCGGTGCTGAACTCCACGTCCCGATCGAGGGCCGGGCGATGACGGCGATGGCCGAGGCCGTCGTCGATCTGGACGCCATCGCCCACAACGCCGGCGTGCTCGCCGCCGCGGCCGGCCCCGCCGGGATGATGGCGGTCGTCAAGGCCGACGGCTTCGGGCACGGGGCGGCCGAGGTCGCGCGTACGGCGCTGCGTCACGGCGCCACCTGGCTGGGCGTGGCGTCGGTGCCGGAGGCGCTGGCCCTGCGCGCCCAGGGCTTCAGCGCCCCCATGCTGCTCTGGCTGTACCCGCCGGCCGAGACGTTCGACGAGGTGCTCAGGGCCGGGATCGACGTGTCCGTCGGCGGGGTCGAGGCCCTCGAGGCGCTCGCCGACGCGGCCGACCGGACCGGCACGGTGGCCACCGTTCACCTCAAGATCGATACGGGCATGTCCCGCGGCGGCGCGCCGGTCGAGGAGTGGATGCAGCTCTTCACGTGGGCGCGTAAGTTCGAGAGCGCCGGGCTGCTGCGCGTACGCGGACTCTGGTCGCACCTCGCCGGCGCGGAGGACCCGCAGAGCGCGCACCTGCGCACGCAGTTGCACGAGTTCGAGGTCGGCCGGCAGACCGCCCTCACCGCGGGCATCGACCCGCCGATCCTGCACCTGGCCAACTCCGCCGCCGGTCTGCAGATCCCCGAGGCGCGCCACGACCTGCTGCGCGCCGGGATCGGCCTGTACGGCATCGAGCCCGTGCCCGGCCGCAGCTTCGGATTGCGCCCGGCGATGACCGTACGGGCCCAGGTGCTGCTCACCAAGCGGGTGCCGGCGGGCACCGGGGTCTCGTACGGCCCCGACTTCTTCACCGATCGCGAGACCACGCTGGCGCTGGTGCCGCTCGGATTCGCCGACGGGGTGCCGCGGCAGGCGGCCGGCCGCGCCGAGTTCCTCGTGCACGGGGTCCGCTGCCCGGTGGCCGGCCGGGTCAGCATGGACCAGGTGGTGCTCGACGTGGGCGACCTGCCCGTCCGGGCCGGGGAGTACGCGGTGATGTTCGGCCCGGGCGACGGGGGCGAGCCGACCGCCGCCGAGTGGGCCGCCTGGGCCGGTACGAACCCCAACGACGTCCTCACCGGCATCGGCGCCCGGGTGACCCGCCGCTACGAAGGCGCCCGGTGACGCAGGCCCGGCCGGCCACCGAGCCGGCGCAGCCCACGGAGACCACGCGGGCGCTGACGGCGGCGGCCGGTCTCGGCGTCTGCGCCGCGCTCACCCAGTACGTCGTGGCCCGGCACTACCTGCAGATCGAATGGGCGATCACCGTTCCCGTGCCGCTCGCCTGGTGGGCCGTGGCCGGGGCCGCCGGCGTGGTGGGCGCGCCGCTGTTCCTCGTCGTCCTCGGCCGCCGCGCGGAACGGCTCGTCGCGCTGCCGTGGGGACGGCTCCTGCTGACCTGGGTGATTCCCGTGCTGGTGGCGCACTACGCGTGGCTCGCCTGCACCGTGGCGCTGCTGCGCCGCATCGACCCCGGGCTCGTCGGCATCCCGATGCGTGATTCCCACGAGCTGCTGAGCGTCGCGTTGCTGCCGCCGCCGGAGTTGTCGCTGCTGTGGGCGCTCGCGCTGTTCCCGCTGATCGCGAAGGCGGCCCAGCGGGTTCCCGCCGCCGCGCTCGTGGCGGTCCTGTGCGCGGCCACGCTGCTGACCGGCGCGGTCTCGTTCCTCGTCTTCCTGGCCGCCGGTCTGCGGTTCGCCCGCCAGATCGCGCGCGCGGTCCAGCCGTCGTCCTGGCGTGATCTCGTCGCCCGTGCCGTCGTGGCCGTCGTGGGGGCGTGCGTGCTCGGCGTCGACCGCTTCCCCGCCGGCCTCGCCGTGGTCGTCGCGGGCCTGGCAGCCCTGCCGTTCGCGCTCGCGGTCGCGGCGCGACTCCGGTTCCGTGCCCTGATGGCGGTGGGTGCTGCGGCCGTACCGATGTATTTGTTGCTTGTTCCGGTCCTGGTCCTGGCCGACAAGGCGCTGCTCGCGCGGTTGTCGGCGATGGGGTCCACAGTGCAGCTCGCCGTGGCGCTGGCCGAGCCGCCGGCCCTCGTGGCCGGCATGGTCGCCGGGGGTCTTGTGCTGATGGCGGTGGTCCGGCAGGTGCGGGGCCGGGCGCCGGCGGGGGTGGCCCGGTGAGGCGGCGACTGACCTCGGCGATCTGCGCGGTGCTGCTGCTCACCGCGGCCGGATGCGCCTCCGGCGACGACACCACGCCGCGGACCGCGAGCGCCGCGGTGCCCGAGGTGACGCTGACCTTCGCGGGCGACGTGCACTTCGAGGGGCGGGTGGACAAACTCCTCGCGGACCCGGCCACGGCGTTCGGGCCGATCGCCACCGAGCTGGCCGAGGGCGACCTGACGTTCGTCAACCTCGAGACGCCGATCACCGGCCGCGGCAAGCCCGAACCGAAGCGGTACCTCTTCCGGGCGCGCGACGCCGCCGTGCCGGCCCTCAAGGCCGCGGGCATCGACGCGGTGTCGCTGGCCAACAACCACAGCCTCGACTACGGCCGGCAGGGGCTGGCCGACACGATGACCGCCGCGCGCAAGGGCGGGATCGGCACCATCGGCGCCGGCAGGAACATCGCCGAGGCGTACAAGCCGTGGCGGCGTACGGTCCGCGGCGTGCGCCTGGCCGTCTTCGCCTTCAGCCAGGTCGACGACCTCGCCGCGGAATGGGCGGCCGGGGAGGACAAGGCGGGGCTGGCCATGGCGTTCGACACCGACCGGGCGCTGGCCGCCGTGCGCGCCGCCCGCGCCGACAGCGACCTCGTCGTCGTGCTCCCGCACTGGGGCACCGAGGGCGACCGGTGCCCCGACCGGCTGCAGCGCGACTTCGCCGACGCGCTGGTCAAGGCCGGTGCCGACATCATCGTGGGCGCGCACGCCCACGTGCTGCAGGGCGCCGGGCGGTCCGGCAGGGCCTACATCGCGTACGGGCTGGGCAACTTCCTCTGGTACAGCTCCGGGCTGTTCCAGCCGTACAGTGCGCGGGCCGGGGTGCTGCGGCTGACCGTCCGGGACCGCCAGGTGGTGCGCTCGGAGTTCGTGCCCACGGTCGTCTCCGGCACCGGGCAGCCCAGGGCGCTCACCGGGTGGCACGCCGACCTCGCCCGCAACAACTTCACGGACCTCCGCGACTGCGCCGGCCTCGGCCGGGTCAGTAGTGAGCAGTGACGGTCCGGGCCGGCCCGTCCACCGTCAGGCGACCCCCGTACGGCAGCACCCATTGCGGATCGGTGTGCCCGAAGTCCACCCCGAAAACGATCATCGCCTCCGGGTGGTACGCCTCGAAGGCCCGTAGCACGGCGGCCCGCTGCTCCTCCCGGTAGGCGGCCCGCTGCTCCAGGCTGCGCGCGCTGTGCAGCGACGTACCCTTCGCCGTGCCGACCACCACGGCCGGGAACTGCTCGAGCAGGCCGCGCTCGCCGAAGTTCCGCAGCATCCGGAACACCTCGGTGCCCGGCGGCATCTCCTCCGACGTCTCCAGCAGCAACACGCATCCGGCGTAGTCGGCGGCCGGGCGTACCCACCGGTTCGCCGCGAGTGTCCAATGCAGAATCTCGAGGTTTCCGCCCCACGTCGGCGCGCTCACGACGCGGTCGGCGCGGTGCCAGACCCGCTCGGGGCTCGGGTACGCCGGCGCCGACGTGGTCAGGGCGGCGGGCTCGGTCCAGGGAACCTCCTCGTCGCTGAACTCGGCGACCGGGCGCACCACGAGATCGCCACCGGTGAACAGCGCCGCGCGCAGAGACTCGGCAACGACCGGCTGGACGCCGGCGCCCCGGCCGAGGTGGACCATCGTGGACATCCCGTGGTAGCCGGCCACGCCGTGGTGCCACAGCCAGTTGAGCAGGTTGGTGTTGTCCGAGTAGCCGAAGAACGGCTTGGGATCGGCGGTGAACGGCCCCGGGTCCAGGTGCCTCAGCACGGTGATCTGATCGTCGCCGCCGATCGTGGCGAAGACGGCGCGGATGTCCGGATCGGCGTACGCGTCCATCAGGTCGGCGGCCCGCTCGGCCGGCGTCGCCTGCCGCCGGGTCGCCGGATACTCGACCGGCTCCAGCCCGAACTCCTCCCGCAGCCGCCGCAGGCCCAGCTCGTGCACGGCGGGAAAGAGGGCCGGCGCGGCGAACGACGGCGAGACGACCGCGACGCGGTCACCGGACGAGAGCTTGGGCGGCGGGCGGAAGTCGGGACGCATGCCGCATTCAAGCAGCCGGCCGGGACGGGCCGCACACCGTTTTCGCTCAGGCGGTCCGCGGCAGTCCGCGCTCGATCTGCGGTGGCGGAAGGGGTACGCCCGCCGGCAGCGCCGCCCGAGCCGCGAGCATCGCGGCGTTCGCGGCCGTCGACGGCATCGTGGCGCTCCGGCTGCGGCGCAGCAGCAACGCCTCCAGCCGCGCGCACAGCTCGGACCGCGGGTACGGCTTCGTCAGATAGTCGTCGGCGCCGGCCTCCATCCCGGCCAGCACCCGCCGCCCGTTGACGTCGGCGCTGACCAGCATGATCGGCAGCCCGGCGGTCACCGGATCGGCCCGCAGCCGGCGGCACAGATCGATACCCGACTCTCCGGGCATCCGCACATCGAGCAGCGCGGCCTCGATCCCCCCGGCACTGAGCGCCCGCCGCGCAGCAGCGGCATCGGCGGCCGCGACCACATGGTGCCCGAACCGGCTGAGCGCGAGTGTCAGCAGCTCACGGTGATCGGCATCATCATCGGCGACGAGAACGGTGGTCACGGCAACACCTCGATCCGACTCTCCGGGGAGTCCGCAGCTCTGTTCGGCCCGGTCCGGAAATCGCTTAGCCGTATCGCACGATGCGCACGTACGCGCACATCGGGGTACGCTGTGCGCGTATGTTCCCATCGGGAGGTCGCATGCGCGTCGACCGGCCCTCGGACCTGGGCAACCACCTCCGAGAGGTCCGCCGGCGAGCGGGCCTGAGCCAGGCGGCCGTGGCCGCCCGCGCGGGGCTGAGCCGCCGCTGGCTGTCCGACCTCGAGGCGGGTAAGGCCACCGCGGAGGTCGGCCTGGTGCTCAAGCTCGTCGCCGCCCTCGACCTCATGCTGGAGATCAACCCGGCACCGAAGTCCGACATCGGCGTGGACGTCATCCTCGGCACGTTCGACCGTCCGCGTTGATCCCGGCACGCGTCAGCGCAGGCGGGAGAGCCACTTCCGGTCGATCTCGGCCGGCACGTCCACCTCGAAGTGGCGCGCGAGCAGCAGCGCGTGGCACACCACGTCGGCGATCTCCGCGGCGAAGCCGGCGTGCAGGTCCGCCGGCGACCGGCCCTTGTCGCGCGCCTGGCCGGCCCGCATCAGGAACGCCTGGGTGAGCTCGCCGACCTCCTCCTGGAGCTTGAGCAGGAACCAGGTGTCGTCGCGGCGGATGCCGAAGACCTCGGCGTACCGCTCGGAGACTCTCTCGACGTCGTCGGACAGTTGGCGCAGGTCCATGCCGCGTAAGTTACCGGCCGGGCCGGACGGCGTTCCTCGCGTGGACGGCGCCGAGCAGGGCTTCGGCCACCCGCGAGCAGCCCTGGCCGTCGACCGCCGCCCAGGCGCGGGCGGCCAGCTCGGCCCGGGATCCCGGGCTGGAGAGCAGCTCACGCAGCCGGTCGATCGCCTCGGACGGGAACTCCCGCAGGGCCGGTAGGTGCCCCAGGCCGGCGGCGAGGCCGCGCGCGGTCGTGCGGTCGTAGCCGAGGATCTGGTTGTCGACCACCCAGACCAGCGCGGCCGCGCGGCCGAGGCAGAGCAGTTCCCAGGTCGACGTGCCGCTGGCGCTGATCACGAGGTCGGCGGTGGAGAGCAGGCGCGGCAGCTCGTCGGTGGGCGCGATGATGTCGAGGCGCTGCCCGTCGGCGGGCTCCGACGCGAGCAGCTCGGCGCGCAGGTCGTCGGTGGCTGCCACGATCGTCGCCGAGAACGGTACGCCGGTGGCGATCAGCAGGCGTGCGGCGACGGGTGCCGCCCGGTATGCGTCCGTGCCGCCGAAGAACGCCACGACCCGCGGCTTGTCGGCCGGGCCGGGCATCGGTGGGGCGGGTGGCCGGAGGTCCCGTACGGCCCGGCGCAGCAGCGCACAGCCGAGGCCGGCGAGGCGTACGGCGCCTGGCGGCAGGTCCGGGGTCAGCAGCTCGGCGTCGAGGTTCTGGTCGACGTAGACGTCCGCCTCCTGGCCGCGTACGTCGCCGTCCACGATGGCCAGGACCGCCCGGCCGGACGCGCGCAGGGCGGCCGAGTGCGCGGGCGGCAGCACGTACGAGTCGACGACCACGGCGTCCAGCCCCAGCCGGTCCGCGGCCGCGACGAGCCCGACGGCGTCGTACGGTGCGGGATACCAGGGCAGGCCGCGGCTGGTGAGCTGGCGTTCCGCCCACTCCAGGCCGCCCAGGTCGCTGAGGAAGTGCACGCCGATCCCGCGCGCGGTCAGCTCCTCGGCCAGCGCCACGCACCGCACGAGATGCCCGACCCCTGTGCGAGGACCGGCGTCACACCGGACTCCGACGGTCACGCTCACGCCGTCTTTCACGGCGTGCCCTCCTGGCCCTCACGGTCACGGCCGTCGTCCGCTTGCGGCGGGCGTAGTCCGGTGCAGTCACTCACGCCTGTGCCAGCTCCTTCTGCCGGACGTGCGCGTTGATGCCGGCGAGTTCGGGACGGTCGGAGAGCCAGTCGGCGAGCGTGCGTACGGGCACCGGCCGGTCCCCGAAGTGGGCGACGATCGCCTCGATGAGCCGCCAGTCGTCCTCGGTGTCCAGGGTGAGCCGCAGGTGCGACAGGTCGGGCTGCAGCGTCAGGCCCAGCACGGTGTAGTCGTACGGGTGCGAGTAGACGTACGAGGTGACGTGGGTGCGGTGGTGGTCGGTGGCGAGCTTGTCGATCTGCCGCAGCACCTCGGTACGCACGATCTCCACGTCGAGCCCGCGCGGCAGCGTACGGGCGATGGAGGTGCTCAGGTAGTCGAGGTCCGGGGTGGCCGCGAAGACGTTGGCTGCCAGCATGATCAGCTCGGGGTCGAGCAGCGGGCAGTCGGCGGTGAAGCGCAGCACCGCGTCGGATTCGCCCGCGCGCTCGTCGAGCACGCCGAGAAACCGGGTGAGCACGTCGTCGACCGGGCCGCGGTGCACCGCGACGCCGATGGCCTCGCACTCGGCGGCCACCGCGTCGTCGCGGGCTTCGGTGGTGGTCGCGACCACCAGGTCGTCCAGCACGCCGCTGTCCTGCGCGGCGCGGACGACTCGGTCCAGCACGGTACGCCCGCCGAGGCGCCGGAGCACCTTGCCGGGCAGCCGGGAGGAGCCCATCCGGGCCTGCACGATGCCGAGGGTACGCATATCGGTCCTATCGCTTCTTGAGGTTCCGGCGGACGGCGCGGGCGGCTCGCGCGCCGAGCTTGGTGATGCGGTATCCGACGGTGCCGCTGAACAGGTCGATCTGGAGCTGGGCGCGGCGCAGCTCGCCGTCGCGCCGGACGAGCTCGGACTCGGCGTACCGGATCCGCTCGTCCGCGTCGGCCAGCTGCTCCTCCAGACGGCGTACGCGTTCCTCGTGCTCCCGCAGCGAGTCCGGCGCGGCGACGAAGGGCTCCGGGGCGTCGGCCGCAGGCGTGAGCCCGGCCGCCGCGAGCAGGACGGCCGTCAGCGCCGCGGTGTCGCGCGCGGCCGGCCAGGGCTGGTCGTAGCCGCCGGCGAGCAGGGTCTCGGCGAAGCGGCGGATCGCGGCGGCCGGTTCCACGGCGGGCCGCGCCGGGTCGAACACGGTGATGGTGTCGCCGTCGACCAGCACGTTGTCCGCGGTGGCGGCGGGTTGCCGGGTGACCCACGCGGACAGCAGGCGCCGCAGCGCGGGCAGGTCGTGGCGCAGGCACGCGCCGATCAGCAGCTCCTCGAGCAGGCGTCCGGGCGGCACCGGCGGCATCGGCCCGTCGCCCAGCACCGCGTCCGGCATCGTGACCCGGCCGGCCGCGCCCCGGAAGGCGAGCACCACCCAGGCGGGAGCGAGTTCCGGTCCGATTCCGCCGCGGATCGCCGCCGCGGCGAGGCGGCGCGGGTCGCTGAGCACCGGCCGGCTCGCGTACGCCGTACCGACCGCGGCCGAGGCGGCTGCGGCGAGCGCACCCGCCGGCCCGTCGCGCAGGGCCGGCTCGTCCACGATCAGGGTGGGCGCCGACGGCAGCGGCCATGCGGTGCCGAGCCAGGCGACGCTCAGGCCGTCCGTGGCGAGGTGCTGCCGCAGGCGGGCCGGGCTGCCGGGCCTGGTGCCGTACTCGCCGACCGGGCGCCAGTCGGCGTCGGTGTGCGCGAAGGTCACCGCGGTGCGGTCGACCAGCCGGTGCACGCCCAGCTCGTTCTGCACGGCCAGCAGCAGCACGCCGCCCGGGCGCAGAGCGCGGCGCAGGGCCTGCAGTGCCTCGGCCCAGTCGTATTGGGGTCCCTCGACCGAGCAGAGCCGTTCCACGCCGTCGAGCGCGATGACGACGTCGTAGTGATCCGTGTCCGTGAGCTTGGACAGAGATCCACAGAGGACTGTCAAGGCGCGGGCGCTCAGGGCGGCGGCGTCGGACTCGCCGCGGACCAGGCACGTCACCTCGGCGTCCGGCGGCAGCGCCGTGATCAGCGAGGCGTCGTGCGGGCCCGCTACCAGCACGCGGGCTCCCTCGGGCACCAGCGGGTGCAGGGTGTCGAGCAGGTGGGCGTACGAGGGACCGCCGGCGGGCGCGGTGTCCGACCAGCCGGCCATCTCGCCACCGATGTGTCGAAGGCTCATGCGGCCCACCCGAACATCGCGCGGACCTCGGCGGGGGAGGCGAGCACGTCGGCGCCCAGCTCCGCCAGCGCGGACTGCTGAGCCTGGTGCGGGTCGGGCGACGTGCCGTGCAGCTCGGGCCATTGGCGGCGGATGCGCTCGGCGGTCGCGCGGTCCTCGCCGGCCAGGTGCATGGGGTCGCCGTAGACGGCGGGCTCGCAGCCGACCGCGGCGCCGTACAGCACCGCGCTGCTCAGCCGGTTGGACGCGACCCGGCGGTGCCGGCGCAGCTCGGTGAGCTGACTCCGGAGGAAACCGGGGTCGGTGTCGCGCCAGCGGAAGCCGCGGTAGCCGTGGCAGATCACCCGGCCGGCCTTCTCGTACCGGCGGCGCACGCGCTCGTCGCGGTACTCGTGCCAGTAGAGGCAGAACGTCACCGGGCCGTCCTCGGTCTCCAGGATCTCGTCGATGAGCCGCTGGTGGTCGCCGGCGACGTGCTGGCCCTCCCAGCCGTGGAACGGGTACCAGATCGTGCCCTCGCGCGTGCCGCCGTCGCCCGGACCCTCCATCTGCAGCAGGTAGAGGAAGGGTGCGCCGACGACCGTGGCGTACCGGCGGCCCATCGACCACGCCCGCCGCCGGGTCTGCTCGGACCACACGAAGATGGGCCGGCCCGACACGTACGGGGTCCCCGCGCCCAGCCCGTCCACCACGTTCCAGCCGTGCTGCAGGTACCCGTCGATCCGGGGCGGATCCCCGTCGAGCCCGCAGTACGCGGCCATCACGTGCGCATGGCCGTAGAAGTGGTTCGCGTGGTGCACGGGCTCAGCTCTCCAGGATCGTGCGCAGCGCCTCGACCACCCGGTCCTGGTCGGCGTCGGTGAGGTCGTAGAAGAGCGGCAGCGACAGCTCCTCGGCGTAGAAGGCCTCGGCGTTGGGGCACATGCCGCGCCGGTAACCGAGGTCCTCGTAGACCGGGTGCCAGTACGCCGGCACATAGTTGACCTGCACCCCGATGCCGTCGGCGCGCAGCCGGTCGAACACCTCGCGCCGCCGGCCGTCGAGGACGCGTACGGGATAGAGGTGCCGCATGGGGTCGACGTGCTCGCGGGTGACCGGAAGCCGCAGCCCGGGCACGCCGGCGAGCAGCTCGTCGTAGCGCGCGCTCAGCGCCTGCCGGCGCGCCTTGAACGCGGCCAGCCGGCGCAGCTGGGAGCTGCCCAGCGCGCACAGCACATCGGGCAGCCGGTAGTTCAGGCCGAGCTCGTGCACCTCCTGGTGCCAGCCGCCCTCGTCGGGGTGTCGCATGACCGCGCGGTCCCGGACCAGCCCGACGGTCCGGAACACCCGGGCCCGCTGGAGCAGCGAAGGGTCGGGGGAGGCGACCGCGCCGCCCTCACCGGTCGTCAGGTTCTTGGTGGGGAAGAACGAGAACGTCGTCAGGTCGGCCAGCGTGCCGACCGGCCTTCCCCGGTACGTGCTCCCGATGGCGTGCGCGGCGTCGGCGACGAGCACGGCGTCCGTGCTGTCGGCAACCTTGCGCAGGTCGTCGTACTCGGCGGGGTGCCCGGCGTAGTCGACCGCCGCGATCGCCCGGGTCCGGGAGGTGACCGCCGCCTGCACCGCGAACGGGTCCAGGTTGGCCGTGTCCTCCTCGACGTCGGCGAAGACCACGGTCGCGCCGAGCATCGAGGCCGTGCCCGCGGTGGCGTAGAAGGTCATCGGCGTGGTGACGACCTCGTCGCCACGGCCGATCCCGGCGGCCGCGTACGCCGTGTGCAGCGCCGCCGTCCCGTTGCTGACCGCCACGCAGGGCGCACCCGCGACCCGGGCCAGGTCCTGCTCGAAGGTGTCGACGCGCGGGCCTGTGGTCAGCCAGTCGCTGCGCAGAGCCGCGGTGACCGCCTCGACGTCGGCGTCGGTGACGTTCTGCCGTCCGTACGGCAGCATCACTTCTCCTTGATGAGGTCGCGCATCTCGTCGACCTCCAGCCACAGGTCGTTGTTGTCCGAGCGGTAGTTGAAGCCGTCGGCGACCGGCTCGCCGCCCGCGGGCGTCTGGTAGCCCCAGCTCGCGACGACCGGCTGCACGACGTAGCGGTCGGGGAAGCGCAGGGTCCGGCGGCTGTCGTCCGAGGCGATCATCTCCTCGTGCAGCTTCTCGCCGGGGCGGATGCCGGTCTCGTGCGTGGGGGCGTCCGGCGCGACGGCCTCGACCAGGTCGAGGATGCGCATGCTCGGGATGCGCGGCACGAACAGCTCGCCGCCCTGCATCACGTCGAACGAGTCGACGACGAACTTCACCGCCTGGTCGAGGGTGATCCAGAAGCGGGTCATCCGCTTGTCGGTGACCGGCAGGCTCTTGCCCTCGGCGTTGAGCTTGCGGAAGAACGGCACGACCGAGCCGCGGCTACCCATCACGTTGCCGTAGCGCACGACCGAGAAGCGGGTCGGGTGGGTGGCCGCGTAGTGGTTGCCGGCGATGAACAGCTTGTCGGCGACCAGCTTGGTGGCGCCGTACAGGTTGATCGGGCTGGACGCCTTGTCGGTGGAGAGGGCCACCACGCGCTGCACACCGGCGTTGATCGCGGCGTCGACGACGTTCTGCGAGCCGTTGATGTTCGTCGCGATGAACTCCGACGGGTTGTACTCGGCGGTGTCCACCTGCTTGAGCGCGGCGGCGTGCACCACGTGGTCGACGCCGTGCATGGCCCGGTCGAGCCGGTCCTTGTCGCGGATGTCGCCGATGAAGAAGCGCAGCCGGGGGTCGTCGCCGAACATCTGGCGGACCTCGTACTGCTTCAGCTCGTCGCGGCTGAAGACGACGATGCGCTGCGGGTCCAGGTTCGCCAGTGCGTGGCCCAGGAATGCCTTCCCGAACGAACCGGTGGCACCGGTGACCAGGATCGACGATCCGCTCAACACACTCATGAATTGCTCCCGGGGGTGGGCACGGGCAATGAACGGCGAAAGCATAACCACGACGGACGACTATTCCAGCGGTCGGAAAAAAGGACAGTCGCAATTCATTCCCAGTTCAACTCCGCTTTGTCGCCGCGTCGCGACCGCTGATGCAAGGTGGTTTCCTTCGCCCGTGGAGCCCTTGGAGTAACACCGTGATCGAGCTGCAGAGACTGCGTGAAGCCTTCCGGACGTCGCTGGACCTGGCGCCGGACGCCCCCGTGGACGATCTGCACTACCAGGACAATGACAAGTGGGACTCGCTGGCCCACATGTCGCTCGTCGCGGCCATCGAAGATGAATTCTCGGTGATGATCGATACCGACGACGTCATCAATATGTCCTCATTCGGCGAGGCCGTGCGAATTCTCGGTAAATACGGGGTGGACTTCGATGCCTGATCGGGTTGCGCTCGTCACCGGCGCGTCCCGCGGCATCGGCCGGGCGGTCGCGCAGCGGCTCGCCGAGCAGGGCTGCGACCTCGTCGTGCACGGCCACCGCGCCGACGTCATCGAGGAGGCGGCCGCGCAGCTCGCCGACAAGTACGGCGTGCAGGCGGTCCCGGCGCACGGCGACATCGCCGACCCGGAGACCAGCCGCACGCTGATGCGCGTGGCGTTCGAGAACTTCCGCCGCATCGACGCCCTCGTCGTCAACGCGGGCACGCACGCGGCCGGGATGCTCGGCATGACCGACGATGCGACCGTGCAGCGGTTGTTCGCCGTCAACGCGGTCGGGGCCGCGTACACGTTGCAGGGCGCCGTACGGCTGCTCGGCCGTGGCCGCAATCCCGCGGTGGTCCTCGTCTCCTCGATCACCGGGACCGCCGGGATCGCCGGCCAGGCGGTGTACGCCGCCTCCAAGGCCGCGGTCAGCGGCCTGGCCCGGTCCGCGGCGAAGGAGCTGGGCCCGCGCGGCATCCGGGTGAACGCGGTGGCCCCGGGCTTCATCGCCACCGACATGCTGGACACGCTCGACGACGAGGGCCGCGCGAAGCGCATCGCGGACACCGCGCTCGGCCGGCTCGGCGAGGCCGAGGAGGTCGCCGACGTCGTGGCGTTCCTGCTCTCCGAGCAGTCCCGGTTCGTGACCGGGCAGGTGCTCGGGGTCGACGGAGGGCTCACGCTGTGAACCTCCTCCATCCCGGCGCCCGCGTCGTCGACGCGGTCACCGGCGAGACCCTGCGCCCCGATGACGTCGACGCGGCGGCGGCCGCATTCGCGCAGCTGCCGCCCGGCGTCGTCTTCGCGCTCACGCCGACCGAGCTGGGTGCCGTCGCGCGGTATCTCGGCGCGCTCGCCGCCGGCCGCCCGATCGCCCTGCTGGATCCCGACCTCGACCGGACCGTCCTCCATGGACTCGTCGACCGGTTCGAGCCCGTGCAGGTCACCGGCGTGCGTACCGCGCCACCGGAGGGTTACCGGGCCGACGGGGACAGCTGGGTGCGACAGGGCCCGGCCGTCGAACCGCACCCGGAGCTGGGCGCTGCTGCTCACCACCAGCGGGTCGACGGGCAACCCGAAGCTGGTGCGGCTTTCCCGTACGGCCGTGTTCGCCAACGCCGCCGCCATCGGCGACAGCTTGGGGATCACCGGTGACGACGTGGCGCCGACGACGCTGCCGCTCTTCTACACGTACGGGCTGTCGGTGCTCAACAGTCACGTGCTGCGCGGGGCCACGGTGGTGCTCGAGCGTGGCGGCATCCTCCAGCAGGACTTCTGGACGGCCGTCGGCGCCCACCGCGTCACGTCGCTGGCGGCTGTCCCGTACCAGTACGAGATGCTGCGCCGGCTGCGGTTCGACCCGGCCGCGCACCCCACGCTGCGGACGCTCACCCAGGCCGGCGGCCGGCTGCGGCCGGCGCTGGTCGAGGACTTCGCGCAGCGGATGGCGGACGTCGGCGGCCGGCTCTTCGTCATGTACGGCCAGACCGAGGCGACCGCGCGGATGACCGTGCTCCCGCCCGGCCGGATCGCGGACAAGCTCGGCTCCGCGGGCGTCCCGATCCCGGGCGGCTCGTTGTCCGTCGTGGACGACGAGGTGGTCTTCTCCGGGCCGAACGTCATGATGGGGTACGCCGAGAGCGCCGCTGACCTGGCCCGCGGCGACGACCTCCGCGGCGTCCTGCGCACCGGCGACCTGGGGCACCTGGACGACGAGGGCTTCCTGTTCATCACCGGCCGGCTCAAGCGCATCGGCAAGGTGTTCGGCGTACGCGTCAACCTCGACGACGTCGAGCGGACCCTGGCCCCGCACGGCGCGGTCGCCGCGGTCGCCGGCGAGGACAAGCTGCACGTGTTCGTGGAGGGCGCCGACCGGGACCTGGCCCGCTCGGTCCGCGGCGAGCTGGCGACCTTCCTCGGCACCCACTTCTCGGGGCTCGACGTCCGCGGCATCGACGCGCTCCCGCTGCTGCCCACGGGCAAGGTCGACTACCGGTCTCTGGAGGCCCTCCGATGAGCGTGTTCACGCTGGCGCAGCCGGAGCGGGAGGCGCTGCTGCACAAGGAGCTCTCCGACCTCACCGAGCACCACCGAGCGCACTGCGCCGAGTACGACCGGATCCTCTCGGCGTCCGGGTTCACCTCGGCCGCGACCGTGGCGGAGCTGCCGTGGCTGCCCGTACGCCTCTTCAAGACGCTCACCCTGAAGAGCATCCCCGACGACGAGGTCTTCAAGGTCCTGACGTCGAGCGGCACCACGGGCGACGTCAGCCGCATCCACCTGGACAAGGCCGCCGCCGCCACACAGACCCGCCAGCTCGGCGCGACCCTGCAGACGGTGCTGGGCGCCAAGCGGCTGCCGATGATCCTGGCCGACTCGCGCGGCATCCTGAAGGACCGCCGCTCGTTCAGCGCCCGCGGCGCCGGGGTGCTCGGCATGGCCACGTTCGGCCGTGACCACGCCTGGGCGCTGGACGTCGACGGCAACCCCGACCTGCCCGCGCTGAAGGACTTCCTGGGCAAGCACGGCGGCGAGCCGTTCCTCATCTTCGGCTTCACCTACCTGGTCTGGCTGCACCTGTACGAGGTGGCCCGCGAGCACGGCCTCGACCTGAGCAACGGCATCCTCATCCACTCCGGTGGCTGGAAGAAGCTCGTGGACCGGGCGGTCTCGCCGGCCGAGTTCCGCCGTCGGCTGCGCGACGACACCGGGCTGACCCGGATGCACAACTTCTACGGCATGGTCGAGCAGATCGGCACGATCTTCCTCGAGGGCCCGTCCGGCGGCTCGCTGTACTGCCCGGACTTCGCCGACGTCATCATCCGCAACCCGCGGACGTGGGCTGAGCAGCCGGTCGGGGAGCCGGGGCTGATCGAGGTGGTGAGCACCCTGCCGACCTCGTACCCGGGGCACGTGCTGCTCACCGAGGACCTCGGCGTGCTGGACGGGGTCGACGACGGCGACTGGCCGGGCAAGCGCTTCTCCGTCCTCGGCCGGCTCCCGCGCGCGGAGGCCCGCGGTTGCTCCGACACCTACCGGGAGACGGCATGACCGACTGCACCGAGCCACGCTCACCGCAAGCGGTCGACGGCCGACAAGGCGAGGGCCAGGAGGGCATGCCCAGCAGACACAGCCTCATGAGGTTCCGTTTCGGCGAGCCGGGGGAGCTGACCGCGCCCTCGCAGGACCGGCTGGCCGTCGGCGATCCGCGGGTCGTGGACTTCCTGTCGCGCTTCGCCCGCAAGCTGCTCGCGCCGGCCGTCGCCCGCCGCCACCCCGAGCTGGGCTCGCTGGGCTTCTTCCTGCGGCCGGCCGAGCTGAGCCGGGTCGCCGGTCGGATGCGGCGCAGCGATGACACGTACGTCTTCCCGCGCGGCAACGTCTTCCACGTGCCGCCGGCCAATGTGGACACCATCTTCGTGTACTCGTGGGCGCTGTCCGCCCTGGCCGGAAACCACAACGTCGTCCGGATCTCGTCCCGCTCGGCCGGCGCCGCGGAGACCGTGCTGGCGACGCTGAACGCGACGCTGGCCGACGCCGACCCGGTGATCGGCCGTACCCAGCGCATGGTCACGTACGGGCGGGACGACGCGCTCACCGCCGCCCTCAGCGGATGGTGCGACCTGCGCGTGATCTGGGGCGGCGACAGCGCGGTCGAGGCGATCCGCCGACACCCGTTGCGCCCCTCCGCACGCGACCTGACGTTCCCCGACCGTACGTCCTGGGCCGCGCTCTCCGTGCCGGGCTGGCTCGCCGCCGACCCGGACGCCCGCCGGCGCGCGGTGGTGGGGTTTTCCAACGACGCGTACTGGTTCGACCAGGCGGCCTGCTCCTCGCCGCGGACGGTCTTCCTCGTCGGCGGTGACCCGCAGCGCGCGCAGCAGGTGCAGGACGAGTTCCTGTCCCTGCTGGGTGAGGTGGTCGTGGAGCGCGGCTGGGGCGTCGACGCGGCGATGGCGGTGGAGAAGCGCGTCAACGCGTACGGCCTGGCGGCGAGCGGTGCGGCCACCACGCTGGCGTTCCCCGGCAACGCGGTGACCGCCGTGTCGCTGACCGGCCCGGACGTGGCGCCACGGCGCTGGATCGGCGCGGGCGCGTTCCCGTTCGCCCGGGTCGCCACGCTGGCGGACCTCGTACCGGCGATGAACCGGCAGGACCAGACGTTCAGCCACTTCGGGTTCGAGCCCGCCGAGCTGCGCGCCTTCGCGGGTGCGCTGGGCGGGCGCGGCGTCGACCGGATCGTGCCGTTCGGCTCGGCGCTGACGTTCAGCGCGATCTGGGACGGCTACGACCTGCCGCATGAGTTCACCCGGCTCACGACCCTCGAGACGTGAGTATCGTCCTGTCGGTCGTGGTGCCGATGTACAACGAGGAGGCGGTGATCCCCGCGCTCGTCGAACGGCTGCGGCCGGTGCTCGACGGGCTCGGGGCGGCGTACGAGGTGGTGGCCGTCGACGACGGCAGCGCCGACCGCACCGCCGCGCTGCTCTTCCAGCACGGGCGTACGTGGCCGGAGCTGCGCCTCGTCAAGCTGCGCCGCAACAGCGGGCACCAGGCCGCGCTGACCGCCGGGCTGCAGCGCTCCCGCGGCGACTGGGTGGTCAGCATCGACGCCGACCTGCAGGACCCGCCGGAGGCCATCGCGGAGATGCTGCGCGTCGCCCGCGAGCGTGGCGTCGACGTCGTGTACGGCGTGCGCTCCGACCGCAGCACCGACACGGCGTTCAAGCGGCACACGGCCGGCGCGTACTACCGGCTGATGCGGCGCGTCGTCGGTGCTGAGGTGCCCGCCCAGGCCGGCGACTTCCGGCTGCTCAGCCGCGAGGTGGTCGAGGTCCTCAAGGTGCTGCCCGAGCGCACGCCCGTGTACCGGCTGCTCGTGCCGTCGCTCGGCTTCGCCTCGGCCGCCGTGCCGTACGCCCGCGAGCGGCGCGCCGCGGGCGAGACCAAGTACCCGCTGCGCAAGATGGTCGCGCTGGCCTGGAACAGCGCCGCGGACTTCTCGGCGGCGCCGTTGCGGATCGCCACGTGGCTCGGCGCGCTCGCCTTCGTCACCTGCCTCGGCCTCATGGTCTTCGGCGTCGTGGTGTGGGCCAACGGCGCGGTCATCCCGGGCTGGACCTCGCTGTTCCTCGCCGTCCTGCTGCTGTCGGCGGTGCAACTCATCTGCCTGGGCCTGCTCGGCGAGTACGTCGCGCGCATCTACCGGACCGTGCAGAACCGCCCCACCTTCCACGTCGCCTTCGACTCGGCCGCGGAGCCCGCACCGATGGAGATTCCGCAGCAGCGCCCGGCGGCCGCGGCGCGGTGACGATCGTCCCGTGGGTCGCGGTGGCGGCCGCGACCGTGTTCGCGCTGCTCCGGACCGGCACACCCCCGGGCGACGCCGGGATCTACGCGGCGTATCTGACCGTCGGGGTGGTCCTGCCCGGCACGCTCGTGCACCGGGCGTTCCGCGGCAGCCGGGGCAACCTGCCCGAGGACCTGGCGCTGGGCGCGGCGACCGGGTTGCTGGTCCAGCTGGCGGGCTGGGCGCTCGCCGCGGCCACCGGCACGCAGGCGTGGCTGCGCTACTGGCCGCTGCTCATGATCGGCGTCTTCCTCGCCGTACCGTCGCTGCGCCGGCATTGGCGGATCGCCGAGCCGCGGCCGCTCCCGGCGCGCTGGCACTTCGCGGCCTGCGGCGGTGTGCTGCTGGTGCTGCTCTGGGCGGCCGCCTCGTGGACGTCCGTGCCGCTGCCGCCGGCGGACACCGTCTATTACCCCGACCTCATGTACCACCTGGCGCTCGTGCACGAGATGACCCGCTCGATGCCGTTCCAGGTGCCGCAGCTGGCCGGCGAGACCCTGCGCTACCACTACCTGTCCGACGCCGACATGGCCTCCGCCGGCATGATCACCGGCATCGCCCCCGCGACGGTCCTGCTGCGCCTGTGGGTGGTGCCCGTCGGGGCGATCGGGCTGCTGGTCGTCGCCGCGCTGACCCGCGAGCTGACCGGGAAGTGGTGGGCGGGGCCGCTCGCCGGAGCCGTCGCGACGGTCGGCGTGCCGCTCACCCTCGGCGGCCGGGTCGAGGCGTACGGCGGTTCGGCGCTGGCCTTCAACAGCCCGTCGCAGACGTACGTGGTGCCGCTGCTCGCCCTGCTCGTCGCGATCGCGGCCGACCTGGTGCGCGGCCACCGCCTGGGCCCGGCGTGGTTCCTCGTGCCCCCGCTCGCGCTGGCGTGCGCGGGATCCAAGGCCAGCGCCCTGCCGCCCCTGGTGGCGGGCCTCCTCGCCGGTGTGCTCGCCGCTCCCCGGCGGCTCCCGCGGATCGGGGCCTTCACGGCGCTCGTGGTGGCGGCGATGCTCGGCGGCATGCGGCTGTTCGCCGGCGGGGGCGCGGGCACGCTCGGGGTCCAGCCGCTGAGCCTGCTGCGCTGGATCGAGCCGTACGCCGACAGCCTCGGCCAGTGGGACGGCGTCGCCCCCAACGGTTTCCTGCCCCCGGGCGTCCGCGGTCTCGACAGCGGCGCGCGCTGGTTCGTCGCCTGGGTCGTGGTGTGGTGGCTGCTCATGCAGGCGCCCCGCCTCCTGGGCGTCGCCGGGCTGGGCGCACGCGGACTGCGGCGCGACCCGGCGGCGTGGCTGCTCGGCGGGATGACCGTCGCCGGCACCGCGGCGGCGTGGCTGCTCTGGCATCCGTCGGCCAGCCAGCTGTACTTCTTCCTCGGCGCGGCGCCCTTCGGCGCGGTGCTCACGACCTGGCTGCTCGCCGACCGGGCCCGCCGCTGGTGGGTGCCGGTCGGGGGCCTCCTGGCCGGTGCCGGGTGGCAGATCTGGGCGCCCCGCGTCGACCCGCCGGTGCCGACCTGGTGGTGGCGCGACTGGACCTGGCCGCTGGAGCTGCCGGTGCTGCGCGCGCTCGGCCTCGTGGCCGCGGCGGTCGTGCTGTCGCTCGCGCTGCGCCGGCGGATCCGGCCCGCGGTGACGGCCCTGAGCGCGGCTGTGCTCGGCGCGAGCCTCGCCGCGGCCGTGGTGGGCTCCGGCGGCGTGGTCCGGCGGGACGCGTACGGGCCGGAGCGGCCGCAACCTCCGACGTCCCGCCTGCTCACCGCGGAGGAGATGGCCGCCGCGCTGTGGCTGGACGAGCACGCCGGCGCCGACGACGTGGTCGCCACGAACGTGCACTGCACGCCGATGAACCGCGCGAAGCCGTGCGACGCCCGCGCCTTCTGGGTGGCCGGGCTGGGTGGACGCCGCACGCTGGTGGAGAGCTGGGCGTACTCCGACGCGGCGGTCTCGGCCAACGGCGTCGACGGCCTCAAGTACGTCCTCCAGCCGCCGCCGGACCCGGTGCTGTTCGAGCTGAACGAGCGGGTCTTCGCCGGCGCCGACCCGGTGGACGTACGGACGCTGCACGACGCGTACGGCGTCCGCTGGCTCCTCGCCGACAGCCGCGCGACCGAGGTCTCACCCCGCCTCGCCCAGCTGGCGGCGCTCCGCCTCACCTCCGGTCCCGTGACGATCTACGAACTGCGATAAATCGGTGGAGCGGCGCCGCCGTACGCGGTTAGCGTGCTGCCGGCCGAGCAGTCCAGTAGAAGGCGTGCCGTTGTACACCCTGTGAGACCTCCCGAGCGCTGACGTCGTCGCGCGTCGCCCAGGTGCGCCGCGCTTCCTTTTGCTGCGGACTTCTCACTGAAACCGGTGTACCCCCATGTCCGAGAACTGGGTGGTCGTACCCACCTGCCTGCCTCTGGTCATCCGCCGTTGCCACGCGTGCTCATCCGACCGCTTCCGCGCGAACGGCAAGTTCCGTGTCAACGCCAATCACAAGCTGCTCGACGCCTGGCTCCTGGTGCTCTGCGCCGGGTGCGGGGAGACCGCCAAGCTCACGGTCTTCGAGCGGACGAACGTACGGTCCGTGCCGCCCGGGCTGCTGGACCGGCTGCACCACAACGACCCCGGCCTGGCCGCCGAGCTGCTCGGCGACCCGGTCGTGCAGCGCCGCAACCGCATCGCCCTGGACTGGGGCGGGGCCTGGCGGCTCGACACCGGGCCGGACCGCCCGGACCGCGAGGCGATCGACGTGTCGGTCCGCTTCGCGGCCCGGATCCCGGTCCGGCCGGTACGCCTGATCGCCGAGGGCCTGGGCCTGTCCCGGGCGGAGGTCGAGCGGCTGATCCGGGCCGGGAAGCTCGTCTCCGCGGTCCGGTTGAGCGGCAAGCTCACCGGCGACTTCACCTTCACCCTCAAGCGCTGAGGAGCTTCGAATTCGAAGTACGTAGAATGGGCCGGTGACGGATGCCGCGCCCCTGGACGCCGAACAGCTCGCCGCCTACTTCGCGCTCAAGGAAGTGGGCAGCATGCTGGAGCACGCCGTCGAGCAGCAGCTCCGGGCCGACGGCGGGCTCACCGGCCCGCAGTTCTCCATCCTGGCCCGGCTGGCCGACTCCCCGGCCGGGCACCTGCGGATGACCGACCTGGCCGACGGGCTGGTCTACAGCCGCAGCGGCCTCACCTACCAGGCCGCGCAGCTGGAGAAGGAGGGTCTGGTCACCCGGGCGCCGGCCGATGACGACGAGCGCAGCATCGTCGTGACGCTGACCCCGGCCGGCCGGGACCGCCTGGCCAGGGTGATGCCGGGACACATCGAGGTGGTGCAGCGCCTGCTGATGTCGTCGCTGAGCCGCGCGGACATCGGCGCGATCACCCGGATCCTCGGCCGCGTCCGCGACCGGATGCGGGCCGCCCCGCCCCGCTCGGCCGCCGCCCGCCGCCGGAAGACCTGACCCTTCAGCCCTCGGCGACCGCTGCGTGGATCGTCGCGGCGATGTCCTCGAGGGGGTCGCCGTCGCCCGCGGACAGGTAGTTCTTCGTCACGGCGACCGCGAGGTTCAGGTCGGGATAGCAGCCGGACAGGCCACCCCCGTCACCGCTCCAGCCGATGCGCTGACAGCCGGGCTGCGCCACGTACCCGAGGGTCTTGGGCAGGTCACCGCCGACCGCCCAGTCCGGGCCGCCGGTCCGCGTCGTCGTGATCATCTTCAGCCGCTCGGCGGAGATCAGCCGTACGCCGTCGACCTCGTCCATGAGGGCCGCGTACATCCGGGCTACCGCGCGGGCGCTCACCGTCGCGATCGCGGGGATGTCGGCGCGCAGGACGTCCCGGCGGTTCGCCAGCGTGGCGTCGGGGCGTACCCCCGGCGGTGCGACCGTGTCGAAGTTCTCCAGGTGCTCGCTCATCGACTGGAGCATCGCCGACCAGTTGCGGTCCTTCAGCCGGGCGACCCGGTTCACCTGCTCCGGGGGTACGCCGAAGAACAGCTCACGGTCGGCGCGCAGCGGGCGGGCCACCTCCTCGGCGAGCACCCAGGCGATCGGCTTGTGCGTGGCCCGGCGTACCACCTCGCCGATCAGCCAGCCGTACGTCCATTCGTGCAGGCCGTGCCGCGTACCGGGCTCCCACAGCGGCCTGGACCCGGCGATGGCCCTGCACATCTCGTCCCAGTCGAGCAGATCGGCCGTGGTCGCGTACGGCGGCATCTGCGGCACCCCCGCGGCGTGCGTCAAGGCGTGCCGCAGCGTGGTGTCCTGCTTGCCGTGCCGGGCGTACTCCGGCCACACGTCGGCGATCCGCAGGTCGTAGCCGAGCACCCCGCGCTCGGCCAGGACGTGCACCGCGGTGCTGGTCAGGCCCTTGCCGATCGAGTAGCTCGGGAACGGCGTGTCCGGGGTGACCGGCGCGCCGGTCGCCTCGTCGGCGAGCCCGGACACCGCGCTTACGATCGGCCGCCCGTCCAGGTACGCCGCGACCTGCACGCCGATCTCGCGCCCGGCCGCGACGAGCCCGTCGATCCGCCGCTGCACCTCGCGACGCAGGCCGGTCCAGTCCCTCACGAGCCCAGCATCGCGCACCTGCCGGGCCCGTGGCGGGCGGATGGTCGGGTTAACCCTACTGCCGGTCGGCCGGTCAGCGGGATCGGAGCGCGGGCCCGCGGTGACTAGCGTCGACGGCATGACCACCAGCATCCTGCCCGTACCGGAGCGCCAGGCGCCCGGCCTGCGGCTCCTGCGGCAGCTCGTCCTCGACACCCAGTTCATCCTGCTCGGCTTCCCGCTGGGCCTGGTCACCGTCGTGCTCTGCGTGACGGGGTTCGCGGTCGGCCTCGGCACGGCCGTGATCTGGGTCGGCGTCCCGCTGCTGGTCGCCACGATCATGCTGGCCCGGGGCTTCGCGACCGTGGAGCGGGCCCGGATCGCCCCGGTCATCGGCCGGCGGCTGCCGCACCCGTACTACAAGCGGGCCGGGCAGGGCGCGTCGTTCGTCCGGCGCACGCTGACCCCGCTGGCCGACGGCCAGTCGTGGCTCGACCTGCTGCACGGGGTGCTGCGGTTCATCCCCAGCACGATCGCCTTCTCCTTCGGGGTCACCTGGTGGGCCGGCGCGCTGGGCGGTCTGACGTTCCCGCTGTGGGACTGGTCCATCCCGCGCGGGCCGGACAACACCGACCTGCCCGAGCTGCTGGGCATGGGCGACGCCTGGTCCACCCGGGTGGTCTTCTACATGGCCGCCGGGTTCTTCTTCCTCGGCACGCTCTACCCGGTCATCCGCGGGGCGGCGCTGCTCGAGGGGCTCTTCGCCCGCGCCCTGCTCAGCGGCGTCAACGAGCTGCGCGAACAGGTCGCCGAGGCCGAGGCCGCCCGCGACACCGCCCAGGCGCAGAAGGCGGCCGCCGTCTCCGCCGAGGCGACCGCGCTGCGCCGGCTCGAACGCGACATCCACGACGGCCCGCAGCAGCGGCTGGTCCGGCTCGCCATGGACCTGGGCCGCGCCGAGCAGCAGTTCGCCACCGACCCGGACGCGGCCCGTGCCACGGTCGCCGAGGCGCTGGCGCAGACCCGCGAGACGCTGGACGAGCTGCGGGCGCTGTCGCGCGGCATCGCCCCGCCGATCCTGGTGGACCGGGGCCTGCAGGCGGCGCTGACCGCGCTGGCCGGGCGCTCGATCATTCCGGTGGACCTGGACACCGAGCCGATGTCCCGGCTCGACCCGGCGGTGGAGTCGACCGCGTACTTCGTCGTCGCCGAGGCGCTGACCAACGTCGCGAAGCACAGCCACGCCGGCGAGGTCCAGGTCAGCGTCCGCCGCTCGCCGACCGGGCTGATGATCACGGTGGCCGACGACGGCGTCGGGGGCGCCAGCCTCGCCAAGGGCCACGGCCTCGCCGGCCTCGCCGACCGGGTCCAGGCGGCGGGCGGCGTGATGAACCTCGACAGCACCGCGGCGTCGGGTACGACCCTCACGGTCGCCCTGCCCCTGTAGGAACGCCCTGCCCGCTAGGCTCGTCGCCATGCGGGTGGTGATAGCCGACGACGCCGTGCTGCTGCGCGAGGGCCTGGTCCGGCTGGTGGAGGAGAACGGCTGCACCGTCGTCGCGGCGGTCGGCGACGGACCGGCGCTGGTCGAGGCGATCGCCGAGCACGAGCCGGACGTGTCCATCGTGGACGTGCGCATGCCGCCGACCCACACCGACGAGGGCCTGCGCGCCGCCGTCGAGGCCCGCAGCCGGGTGCCCGGCAGCCCGGTTCTCGTGCTCTCGCAGTACGTCGAGGTCGAGTACGCCGACGACCTCCTGGCCGACCGCCTCGGCGCGGTCGGCTACCTGCTCAAGGACCGGGTCTCCGAGGTGGCGGACTTCCTCGACGCGCTGCGCCGGGTCGCCGGCGGCGCGACGGTCCTGGACCCCGAGGTGGTCGGCCAGCTCCTGGTCCGCCGGCGCCGCGACGACCCGCTGCGCAACCTGACCCCGCGCGAGCGTGAGGTCCTCGGGCTGATGGCGGAGGGGCGCTCCAACACCGCGATCGCCCGCAAGATCGTGGTCACCGACGGCGCGGTCGAGAAGCACGTCCGCAACATCTTCACCAAGCTCGACCTTCCCCCGGACGAGGAACAGCACCGCCGCGTGCTGGCCGTCCTGGCGTACCTGCAACAGAGCTAGAGCATCCGGCCGGCCACCGACCCGATGGCGGGCTCCGTGGTCAGGAAGCTGCGCAGCGGCTCCGTCGAGTTCTCGCCGCCGGTCGGCAGCCCGATCGCGCGCGTGGCTTCCCGCCAGGCGTCCGTCGTACCGGCGGCGGAGCGCAGCGACTGTTCGAGGTGGCCCAGGTTGGTGACGACGCCGTCGGCCGAGCGCCGGCCGAGCAGCGCGAGCAGGTGCGGCCAGCGGATGGCGAGCACGGAGAGCTTCGCGATCTGCGCCCCGCTGACCGCGGGCAGCCCCTGCAACTGGTGCTGCTGGGCGATGAAGCTGTAGAAGCGGAACAGGTTGACGAAGCGCTTGATCTCCCGCGGGTTGTCCGACGCCAGCCCCGGTACGCCGGCCAGGATCGCCGTACGGGCCTCGCTGTCGCTGTAGAGCTCGACGAGGACGCGGTTGGCCGCCTCCGACGTCTCCGGCAGCAGCGTCCCCGCGGCTCCGGGTATCACCTCGGCCTGCGCCTGCAACGCCGCCGCGGCCAGCGTCTCGGTGGTGGGGGAACGCCGCCGGATCGCGGCCTCCACCTGCGCCACGCGGGCGGCCCGGTCACCGTCGCCGGCCTCGTTCGGTGCGGACGGCCCGACCGTGGCCGGCGGGCCGGTCCCGCCGGCCGAGGACCGGTCCGGGACCGCCGTGCGGGGCGCCTGCGATGCCACCGTGGCCGGCTGTGGCTCCGGGGCCGGGACCGGCCCGCGCGGCTGGTCCAGCAGCGAGTCCAGGTACCCGTTGGTCTGCCGGTCCCCGTTCGGCGGCGGGAGGCTGAGCGGCAGCTGCACGATCTTCTCCAGGAACCGCCACCCGAGCGTGGACCACGCCGCCGGCCGGCCCGCCTGCGGCTGCGCCGCGAGGTCCTTGTAGACCGCCTCCACGTGGGCCGCCACCACCGCCGGCTCCATCGCGACGACGAAGACGCAGTTGGGGAACTCGCCGGCCAGGAACAGGTTGATGGCCTCGATGACCTGCACCACCGCGCCGGGTGAGCAGCGGTCCAGGTCGTCGACGAACACCACGAGCGGGCGCTGCTGGGTGGCGATGAGGTCCAGGACCCGCCGCATGTCGGTCTGCACGAGGTGCAGGAACCCGAGCCGCGTCTGGTACGCCGGATCCGGGAACAGCTCGCCGTACGCCCCCTTGGCGCCCTTGCCCGACTGGTCGGCGGCCGCCTTGACGGGATTCGGTACGCGCAGCAGCGGCCCGAACGATCCGGACGCCTTCGCGCCGAGGAACCGTACGGCGGTGACCAGGGCGGCGACCCCGAACGCCGTCCCGGCCACGGACATGAGAGCGGCCGCGCCGACGCGTACGGCATGCGCGATCGGAGGGAAGACGACAGCCACGAGCAGCCCGACCACGGCGAGGGTGACCGCGAGCCCGAGCCACAGCAGCCAGGGCAGGAACCGCTCGACGAGCTGGCGGTAGATCCGGCGGCGCAGCGCCTGCCTGTCGACGCGGCGCAGGTTCAGGGCGAGCCAGAACCGTTCCCGGTCCGCCGGCGCCAGCCGGTCGGTGACCTGGGTGATGATCTCGTACGCCAGCCCCGCCCAGATCTGCTCGCCGCTCTGGTACATCCACGGGTTGAACCACACGGTGGGCCGCCACTCCGCATCGGGCAGCCGCTCCGCGTGCGGCGGCTGCACGTCCAGCCGGCGCGGGTCGACGTCGTCGGCGTCGATCGACGGCTCGGTGGTGCGCTGCAGCAGCTCCCGGTTCGTCACCGGCCGGTCGGCGGCGCGGGCCGGTGGCACCAGGGCCCGCCGGGCCTCCTCGCTGAGCCGCAGCGACGTCGGCTTCCACCGCTCCCGGTCGGCGCGCGGGTCCAGGCGTTCCTGCACCATCCGCATCAGCGACGTCTTTCCGGCTCCCCACGGCGCGGTGACGCCGATCGTCAGCGGTGGCCGGGTGCCCCGGTGCCGGACGAACGCGGCGATCGCGTCGGCGTACGGCGCGTACCCGAGGGTGTCGTCGGCGGTCCAGAAGTCCCGGGTGATCGGCATCTCCGGCCGGAACGCGGTGCGGACGGCCAGCCAGCGCACGGCCCGCTCGAACGCGGCCTGCCGGTCCGCCTCCGAGTCGGTGTCGCGCAGCCGGTTGGCGGCGAAGCGCGCGGTCAGGTCGCTCAACCGGTAATGGTCCGGCCCCGCGGTGTCGATCAGCGCCGAATCCGCGAGGGTCCGCAGCGCCCCGGCCACCACCTCGGCCTCGTCGGCGGCCAGCGCGGCGGCGAGGCCGGCCTCGAACGCGGGCGTGGGCAACGCCCCGAGCAGCCGGAACAACCGCCGCTGCGGGTCGGTCAGCCCGTCGTACGCCTGCTCCATCAACCGCTGCGGCGTGGCGCTCCGCCCGCTCGGCGTCGTCTCGAGCCGGGCCAGGACCGCGGCCAGGGAGGAGTCGCCGGCGCGGCGGGCGCGGCTCGCCGCCAGCCGCAGGGCCTGGGGGAGCCCGTCGACGGCATGGATCAGCGCCCTCGCGCTCGCCTCGTCGGCCTCGACCACCGGCGTGCCCGCCGCTTTACGCAGGATGGCAAGGGCGGTGGCCTCGTCCATGCCGCCCAGGGCGATCACCGTCGTGTGCTCGAGCGTTCCGGGGAGGTACCGGCTGACGATCAACGCCGCCGATGGTGGTCCCGGCGGGAGCAACGGCCGGATGTCCGTGGCGTGCTCCACATCGTCGAGCACCACGAGTATCCGGCGTTGTCGCAGCATCGACTGGTAGACGGCGGCGAGGCGATCGGGCTCGGCGGGCAGGACGTCGGGGGCGACGCCGAGGGCCTGGAGGAACTCGCGGAGCGCGGTCGCCACGTCCGGCGTCCTGGCGAACGATGCGTACAGGCGGCCGTCCGGGAAGCGCGGAGCCACCCGGTCGGCCGCGACCGTCGCCAGCGACGACTTGCCCACGCCGGGCGGGCCGGTGATCACCACCGTGCGTGGCGCCCCGCCGCCGGTGTCCTGCAGGGCCTGATCGATGCGGGCCAGCTCGTCGTGGCGGCCGAAGAAGAAGTCGCTGCCGCGGGGCAGCATGTCGACGCCTTCCGGCGCATCGGCGGCGAGCCGGCTCGCCAGGGCGGCGATGGCGCGCGCGTCCGCGTCCCACGACCCGCGGCGCAGCATGGTGATGCGGCCGTCAGGCACGTAGCGCAGGGCACCGGACAGTTCCACCTTGTGGTCCGGGCCCTCGACGAGGACCGGGATCACCGGGCGGCCCAGCTCGTCGGCCGCGAGGATCTCCCGCTTCTGCCACGTCGAGGGCTCCCAGTCTCCGGACCCCGTGGTGCCCAGCATGCAGATCACCACGTCCACGGTGCCCAGTGCCCGGGTGATGTCCGCCCGGGTGCTCGAGGTGTCCATGAGCGCGCCGATCTCCGCCATGTCCGCCAGCGCGTTCCGCAGCGGGAGGGCGTACGACTCGTTCTCCTGGCTGTAGCTGAGGTAGACCACCGGTCCGTCGGCCATGCCACCATCCTGCGGGGTCGGCGGTGGTGGTGTTAGCCCTACCCCCGACCGGGATGGTGGCTGGTTCGTCCCGCCGCTCGCTGATCCATAGCGTCGAATCTCATGAGGAACAGGGAGAACGTCAGTGGAATAGCGGCCCGCGCCGCGGTCTGGAGTGCGCGCCACCGCACTCTGGCGATTCTCGGCTGGATCGCCTTCGTCGTCGGCGTCACCGTCCTGAGCGGACAGATCGGCACCCGGGACGCAGGCTCGGCCGACATGGGGCACGGCGAGTCGGGCCGGGCGGACCGGATCGTCGAGCAGGCCGGCTTCCCCGTACGCCCGGCCGGCGAGATGGTGATCGTCCAGGGCGCCGACCGCAAGGCCGCGGTCGCCGACGTCACCCGGACGCTGAAGGCGCGCCCGGAGGTGGCCGGGGTCGCCGATGCGCTCACCTCCGAGGACGGCCGGTCGACGCTGGTGCCGTTCACGCTCACGGGTGACCCGGAGACCGCGAAGGACCGGGTGCAGCCGGTGCTGGACGCCGTCGCCGCAGTGCAGGCGCGGCACGCCCGCCTCTACGTCGCCGAGGCGGGCGACGCGAGCGGTGACAAGCTCATCGGCGACGCGCTGGACGAGGGGCTCACGCGGCTGTCGCTGCTGTCCATCCCCATCACGCTCGGCATCCTGCTGGTGGCCTTCGGCGCGGTCGTCGCCGCGCTGCTGCCGGTCGGGCTGGCCGTCACCGCCGTCGTCGCCGCCATCGGCTTGCTCGCGGGGGCGAGCCGGCTGGCGCCCGCGGTGGACAACACGATGCACGTGATGCTGCTGGTGGGGCTGGCCGTCGGCGTCGACTACTGCCTGTTCTACATCCGCCGGGAGCGCGACGAGCGGCGCAAGGGCCGACCCGCACCGCGCACTGGTCGTCGCCGCGCAGACCTCGGGCCGGTCGATCTGGGTGTCCGGCCTGACGGTGATCGTGGCGATGGCCGGGATGTTCTTCACGTACGACGCGACGTTCACGAGCTTCGCGGTCGGTACGATCCTCGTGGTGGCGACCGCCGTTCTGGGCTCGCTGACGGTGCTCCCCGCGCTGCTCTCGGCGCTGGGCGACCGGGTGGACTCGGTACGGATCCCCGGGCTGTACCGGCGGCGTACCGACGGGCGGGCGTGGAACGCCGTGCTGCGGGTGGTGCTGGCCAAGCCGCTCGTCTCGGCGATCGTGGCGGTCGCGGCGCTGGCCGCCCTGGCCGCGCCGATGCTGGACCTGCGGACGAAGGGAGAGGGCCTGGAGGACCTGTCGCCGAAGGTGCCGGTGGTGCAGGCGTACAACCGGATCAACGCGGCCTTCCCGGCCGAGACCGCGCCGGCCGAGGTGGTCGTGCAGGCGCCGAGCGTGCGCGGCGCGCGGTTCGACGCGGCGCTGGCCGCCTTCAAGCGGGAGGCCGCGGCGACGGGACGGCTGCGGGAACCGGTCGAGGTGCGGGTCAATCCCGCCGGGACGGTCGCGGTGGTGTCGGTGGGCCTGGCCGGGAGCGGCACCGACCGTACGTCCGAAGCCGCGCTGAAGACGCTGCGGGAGAGCGTCGCGCCGGGGACGTTCGGGAAGCTCGCGGGCGCCACGGTGGCGGTGACCGGTGACACGGCCGGGAACGCCGACTTCAACGAACGGCTGGCCCGCTCGATGCCGTGGGTCTTCGGCTTCGTACTGGGGCTGGCGTTCCTGCTGCTGCTGGTCTCGTTCCGCTCGGTCGTGGTGGCGGTGACCGGGGTGGTCCTGAACCTGCTGTCGGTCGCCGCGGCGTACGGGATGCTCGTCTACGTCTTCCAGTACGGCCACTTCGAGGAGCAGCTCGACTTCACCGCGACCGGCGGCATCACCAACTGGATGCCGCTGTTCCTGTTCATCATCCTGTTCGGGCTGTCCATGGACTACCACGTGTTCGTGCTCAGCCGCATCCGCGAGGGGCACGACCGCGGCCTGCCGACGCGGGAGGCGGTGGCCCGGGGCATCGGCGGCACCGCCGGCGTGATCACCAGCGCGGCCGTGGTGATGGTGGCGGTGTTCGCCCTGTTCGCCACGCTGCCGCTGGTCTCGACGAAGGAGCTCGGCGTGGGCCTGGCCGCGGCGGTGCTGCTGGACGCCACGATCATCCGGGCGGTGCTGCTGCCGGCGGTGATGGCGCTGCTGGGCGAGCGGAACTGGTGGCTGCCGCGCTGGCTGGGGTGGCTGCCGTCGATCGCCCACGAACCGCCGCCCGCGGTGCCGGCCGAGCCGCGCGACGAGCGGGAGCTGGCGCCGGTGGCATGACCGGGGAACGGCGAAGGGCGACCGCTTCGGCGGTCGCCCTGTCGTCCGTACGCGATCAGCTCTTGAAGGCGTCCTTGATGTTCTCGCCGGCCTGCTTGAGCTTCGAGGCGCTCTGGTCGGTCTTGCCCTCGGCCTCGAGCTTCTCGTCGTCGGTCGCCTTGCCGACGCCCTCCTTGACCTTGCCGCCGAGCTCCTCGGCCTTGTTGTCGATCTTGTCGTCGGTGCCCATGCGAACCTCCAGAGGAAGCGTGCCTACGCACCATTCCCTACCCGCGTCCGGCCACCGGCAACCCTGAAAGGGCGGGCGCGAGCGAACTGCCCGCCGCGAGCAGCTCGCTGAGCAGCTCGGGCGGCATCGGCCGGGCGAAGTGGTAACCCTGCGCCGCGATGTAGCCGAGCGCCAGCAGCTGTTCCGCCTGGTCGGCCGTCTCCACGCCCTCGGCCACCGCGTGCAGCCCGAGCGCCTGGGCGAGGTGGATGACCGCCGCGGAGACCGGCGGCCGGTCGTCGATCTGCGACTGGGTGAACGAGCGGTCCAGCTTGATCTCGTCGATCGGGCAGTCGTGCAGCAGGGTCAGCGTCGAGTGGCCGGTGCCGAAGTCGTCGAGGGAGATGCGGACGCCCAGCGCCCGCAGCCGGTGCAGGGTGAGCACCGGCTGGCCGCCCTCGAGCGCCATCGTCTCGGTGATCTCCAGGACGATGCGGTCGGCGGGCAGGGCGTACTCGGCGAGCAGGGCCGCGACGTCGTCGGCGAAGCCGGGCTCGCGCAGGTCACGCGCCGACACGTTGACGTTGAGGACGCCCGGGGCGGCGTCGCCGTGCTCGGCCATCCAGCGGGCGAGCTGCGCGAACGCCGTCCGCATGACCCACCGGCCCAGCGGCACGATGAGCCCGGTGCGCTCGGCCACCGGGATGAACGTGTCCGGCGCCAGCGCCCCGCGCAGCGGGTGGGCCCAGCGGACCAGCGCCTCCGCGCCCATGATCCGGCCGTCGTCGAGCGCCACGATCGGCTGGTACAGCAGGAAGAGTTGGTCGTCGGCGATGGCCTCGCGCAGCTCGGCGCCGAGGTGCGCGTGGTCCGCGCCCGCGGTCGCCATCGTCGGGGCGTAGTGCAGGTACGTCGTGCCGGTCAGCTTCTTGGCGGCGTACATGGCGACGTCGGCGCGGCGCAGCAGCACGGACGCGTCGTCGCCGCTGTGCCCGTCCGCGATGCCGATGCTGGCCCGGATCGGCAGCTCGTGGCCGTCGGCGTGCACCGGCTCGTGCAGCGTCTGCGTCATCCGCTCGGCGGCCAGGTCGGCGGCGGCGGGGTCCGCGTCGTCGAGGACCACGACGAACTCGTCGCCGCCCAGCCGCGCGACCGTGTCGCCGGCCCGCACGCACGCGGCCAGCCGCTGCGCCACCTCGGCCAGCAGCAGGTCGCCCACCTCGTGTCCGAGGGTGTCGTTGACCTCTTTGAAGTCGTCCAGGTCGATCAGCGCCACGGCCACCGGCCGGTCGCCGGGGGCGGTCAGCGCGGTGTGCAGCCGGGTCTGGAACAGCGCCCGGTTCGCCAGCCCGGTCAGGCCGTCGTGGGTGGCGCTGTGGTCGAGGCGGGCCAGCAGCCGGCTGTTGTCGCGGAACGCGGTGACCTGGCGCAGCACGACCAGCGCGGTCAGCAGCACCGCGGAGCCGACCACCACGCCGGTGTCCGAGCTGTGCGTCCAGGTGACCCACACGAGCAGGCCGTCGACGCCCGCGACGGCCGCGTACGGCAGCAGGCTGAACGATCTCCGCCGGGGCGCGACCGGGCCGCGCGACCGGCGGTTCCCGGCGCTGCGCTGGCGCGCCGCGGCGACGGCGGCGATCCAGTAGATGAGCGGCGTGCTGACCATGTCGGGGAACAGGCTGACGTCGACCGCCTCGAACGTCGGCCGGAACATCGGTGCCACGGCGCCCACGAACATCGCGACGCCCAGCAGCCGCAGCGCCGAGTTGGCGATGTACGTGTGGCTGGAGAGCACGAACTTCGCCACGGCGAACACCGCGAGCATGGCGATGACCGTCACCATCAGGGACAGGTAGACACCGGTCCCGTCGTTCTGGTGCAGCGCGGGCTGGGTGCTGAAGTGCCAGAGGAACACGGCGGCCGCGAGCATCACGGTGGCCGCGTCCAGCACCACGCGTACCAGCTCGCCCGGCGAGTGGCGGTCCAGGGGGAGGCGGAACAGGGCGTACATGATGAGCAGCACGCCGAGGCCGCACGAGACGAGCATGACCGGGCCGGTCTGCTGGCCGCCCGGGTGCGTCTCGGTCAGCACGTCGACCGCCTGGGACGAGATGCCCACGCCGATGAACGCCATGGCCGTGGCGATGTGCCCCCAGAACCGGCGGGTGGGCAGCGGCAGGGCCTGCGTACGGGCCGTGCGCACCAGCGCGAGGAACAGGATGATCCCGCCGACGACGCTGGGCAGCCAGAGCAGCACGCGGGGCCCGACCGGGTGCACGAGGTTCACCAGGAACCAGGCCGCCGCGAGACCCGCGCAGGCTCCTGAGGCGCGCAGCAGGCGATCGGTCGTCACGTGCACCAGATCGGTCGCCGGAGGGCGGGGGTGAGGAATTGCGGCTCGCCTCGCCCCGGACGTGTCCCGGACAACCGGGGTTCCGCCGTTGGTCACCTTGGCCGTCGAGCGTGATGGGCATGGATGCCGTGCTGCTGTCGGTGGTCGTCCCGGTGTACGGGGTCGAGGGCTACCTCTACCAGTGCCTGGAGTCGATCCGCGCCGGGCTGACCGCCGAGGAGTCCGCCTGCGTCGAGGTCATCGCGGTCGACGACGCCTCGCCGGACGGCTGCGGGGAGATGCTGGACGCGTACGCGGCCCGCCACCGCGACCTGCGCGTGGTGCACCTGAGCAGCAACGTCGGCCTGGGGCTGGCCCGCAACGCCGGCCTGGCCGAGGCGAGCGGCGAGTACGTCTGGTTCGTCGACAGCGACGACTGGCTGCCGGCCGGCTCGGTACGGGCGGTGCTGGAGCGGCTGCGCGCCGAGCGCCCCGACGTGCTGCTCGTCGACCACCTGCGGGTGCACGAGAACGGCCGGCTGGAGCCCGACGCGAGCAGCGCCGCGCTCAGGGACCCCCGGCTGCCCAGCCTGATCAAGCTGCAGCACACCGCCTGGAACCGGATCGTGCGCCGCGGGCTGCTGGCCGAGCTGGACCTGCGCTTCCTGCCCGGCTGGTACGAGGACGTCCCGTTCAGCAACCCGGTGCTCATCGGCGCGAAGACCGTCGCCGTCCTCGACCGGGTCTGCTACCACTACCGCATCGGCCGGCTCGGCGCGATCACCGCGACCCGCAGCGAGCGCCACTTCGAGGCCTTCGACCAGTACGACCGGATGCTCGCCTGGGTGGAGGCCCGCAACCCCGAGCCGTGGCTGCGCCACCAGTTGTTCACCTTGATGGTCAACCACCTGCTGGTCGTGGCGGGCAACGACGGCCGCCTGCAGCCGGGCGCGCGCCGGGCCTTCTTCAAGCGGCTGGCCGCGCACTACCGCCGCCACCTGCCCGCGGGCCACCCCGGGGACGCGGGGATCAAGCACCGGTTGGTCCGCCTCGACAACTACCCGCTGTACGCAGTGCTCCGGCAGGCGTACCGGATGGCCAAGCGCGACCCCGAGCTGTCACCTGCGGTTTCCCCGGCCCTCGCCTCGGCGCCACAACGGGCTCAAACAGCCTCCCTACGGTGACGCGGTGCTGCGAGCTGCCGTCGATGCCGATCGGGACACCGTTCTCACCTGGCGCAACCACCCGGACGTCCGCGCGGTCAGCCTGACCACGCACGTCATCACGCCGGAGGAGCACGCGAAGTGGTGGGACGCCGCGCTCGCGGACCCGCGGCGGCACGTCCTGATCTTCGACGACAAGGGCGTCGTCATCTTCGACCTGCGTGAGGATCCGCCGAGCTGGAGCTTCTACCTGGACGTCGCCGGGCTCGGCGGGGACCTGCTGCCCACCTGGATGCGCCTGGAGCAGGCCGCGGTCCGGTACGCGTTCGGCGAGCTGGGCCTGACCCGGCTGGGCGGCGAGACGCTGGCGAGCAACAAGCAGGTGCTGGCCCTGCACCGGCGCTTCGGGTTCGCCGAGACCCGGCGCTACGAACGGCTGATCGACGGCACGCCGCAGACCGTGGTGTGGACCGAGAGGGGAACTGAGCAGTGATCGTCGACGACGTGGAGATCGGCGCCGGGCGGCGGCCGTACATCGTGGCCGAGATGTCGGGCAACCACAACGGCTCCCTCGACCGCGCGCTGGCGCTGGTGGACGCGGCGGCCGGGGCCGGCGCCCACGCCATCAAGATCCAGACGTACACGGCCGACACGATGACCGTGGACGTGAAGCACCCGCGCTTCCAGATCTCCCAGGGCCACGAGCTGTGGGGCGACGAGTACCTCTACCAGCTGTACGAGCGCGCGCACACGCCCTGGGAGTGGCACGAGGCGATCTTCGAACGCGCCCGGGAACGCGGCCTGACGCCGTTCTCCAGCCCGTTCGACCGTACGGCGGTGGAGCTGCTCGAGAAGCTCGACGCCCCGATGTACAAGATCGCCTCGTCGGAGATCACCGACCTGCCGCTGATCCGGCTCTGCGCGAGCACCCGCAAGCCGCTGATCATCTCCACCGGGATGGCGAGCGTGCAGGAGATCGCCGCCGCGGTGGACGCCGCCCGCGGCGCCGGTTGCCGGGACATCGTCGTGCTCTCCTGCACCGCGTCGTACCCGGCCCCGCCCGAGCACACCAACCTGCGGCGCATCCCGGTGCTCGCCGAGGCGTTCCGGGTGCCGATCGGGCTCAGCGACCACACGCTCGGCATCGGCGTACCGGTGGCGAGCGTGGCCTTCGGCGCCTGCCTGATCGAGAAGCACGTGACGCTGGACCGCCGCGACGGCGGCGTGGACTCGGCCTTCTCACTGGAGCCGCAGGAGCTCGCCGCGCTGGTCGTCGAGTCGGAACGGGCCTGGCAGGCGCTGGGCACGACCGCCATCGGCCCGACCGAGGCCGAGAAGGAGGGTCTGCGCTTCCGTCGCTCCCTCTACGTGGTGACCGACGTGCGCGCGGGCGACCCGGTCACCGAGGAGAACGTCCGCTCCATCCGCCCGACCGGCGGCCTGGCCCCCGACACCATCGGCCTGGTGCTCGGGCGCACCTTCCAGCGGGACGCGGCCAAGGGCACGCCGCTGTCCTGGGACCTGATCTGAGAGGCACGGAACAAGACGGTGTGGCTGAACGCGAACAGCAAGGAGCTCCAGTGGTTCCTGGAGTCGGCGGCGGTCTACTGGGAGAAGAACCTCCCGCACCCCGCTGACGACGCGGTGGTCGTGGTGGAGGCGTTCCACCTGGACATCCGGGTGAACCTGCGCAACCTGGCGTTCGCCAACGCCATCCGCAAGCTGCACCCGGCGCGGATGGTGGTGCTCACCGGCGTCGAGGACGCGTGGATGCGCACGCTGTGGAAGGGCTTCGACGTCGGCGTGGTCCGCAAGGTGTCCGAGGCGTTCGCCGCGTCCGAGGTCATCGACGTGTGGGAGCGGATCCGGCAGTCGGACACGCCGGCCCGGGCGGACGAGACGATCGTGGCCTACACCGACGCCACGTACTGCCGGCTGGCCAAGGTGCCGCGGCTGCCCGAGGGCTACCGGGCGCGGCCGGACTACCGGTTGCGGCACGCGTACGCCACCCGGCTCTCGGACTTCTACGAGGAGCTGATGCGGCGCAACGTGGTCGCGCTGGTCACCAGCCACGTCGACTACGACCAGTGGGGGCTGGCCGTCGAGTCCGCCCGGCGTGCCCGGGTGCCGATCATCCACACCCAGCAGACCGGCTGCCTGAAGGCGTACGGGCTCTACCCGGAGACCGACACCGGCACCGGCACGTTCCGCGAGGAGCTCACCCGGCAGATCGGCGACGTCTTCGAGACGCAGATCTGGCCCCGGCACGAGCAGCTGCGGCCGAACGCCGAGCTGGTGGCCTGGCGGGCCAAGGTCAACCTCGGCCGGCCGAGCTGGTGGCGCGGCGGCGTCACCGCGTCCGTCGACCTCAACAACCCGGCGGAACGGGCGCGGCTGCGCACCCACGTCGTCGACCGGCTGGGCTTCGACCCGGCGCGGCCCGTCGTCACGGTCTTCAACCACGCGGTGTCGGACGCGCTCGGCACCAACCGCGAGCTGTTCCCGAGCCTCGCCGACTGGTTCGCCGACACGACCGCGCACGCCGCCGGGAACACCGACGCGCAGTGGCTCTTCCTCGACCACCCCAGCCAGGCGCTCTACGACTCGACCGGCTTCTTCGACTCCGTCGCCGCGCAGTACAAGCGCGTGAAGCACATGGCGTTCCGGCCCAGCGCCACGCTCAGCAAGAACGCGCTGTGGAGCCTCACCGACCTCGGCGTCACCGTGCGCGGCAGCGTCAGCAACGAGCTGCCGGCGTACGGGATCCCGGTCATCCAGGCGGGCTGGTCGGAGTGGAGCTCGTGCGGGCTGTCCACGGTGGTGGAGGACCAGGACGCGTACTGGAAGACGCTCGAGCAGAGCATCGCGGCGATCCGCGACGGCGTCGACCTGGTCAGCGAGGAGCAGGTCCGGCGCGCCCGGCTGTGGCTGTGGCTCTACCGCAGCGGCACCGACGTGGTCACCCCGCTCGTTCCACAGTGGGAGGTCTGGCCGGCGGACACGCTGCTCAAGACCATGCGCGCGACGTTCCGGCACATCGAGGCCGACGCCGACCCGCTGTTCTCGTCCGTCGAGCGCATGTGGACTCGCAGGGAGCCGATGCTCACCCGCACCGACTTCCGGACCCTCGGGACCGGCGCATGATCGGGTCCTGGTTCGCCACCGACTACGACGAGCCGCAGCACGTCATCGAGGGCCTGCCGATCGAGGTGACCAGCGGCCGCGACCCCGGCCTGGGCATCGTCGACCAGGTGGTGCGCGGCCAGGGCATCGTGGGCCGGGTGACCGGCGACCACGGCGCCGTCGGCCTCAAGGTCAGCAGCCCCGGCGTCGGCACCCGGGTCGCCGTGCGGATCCACCTCGACGAGGTGGGCACCCGCTGGTGGTCCGACCGGGTGCGCCCGTCGCGGCTCGCCCCCGAGCTGCCCCGGGTGGTGCTGCTGCGCGCGCAGGGCCGGCTGCGGGGGGCGGCCGTGCTGGCCCGCCGCCAGGGCCTGCGGCGGGCCGGCGGCGCGAAGCTCACGCTCGAGTTCGACCTGACCGCGGCCGAGCTGGAGGGCGACGGCCTGCTGATGGTCGAGCTCGCCGAACCCCCGCGACCCGGGTGGGCGGAGGGCCGGTATTCCGCGCGTTCCGCGCTGGGCGTGCGGATCGACACGATTTCGGTACGGGCACAGCCGGCGACGACCGCAGCACCGGCCGCACACCCTGCCACGGGTTGTGACCTCGCCGTCCTGCCGCCCGGCAGCCCCGAGCGGTTCCGCCTGGAACTGTCCCCGGTGACGCCCGCCCCGCCGCTCCCGCGCTCCCCGTCGAACAGGTGGACCCGCCGCAAGCCGGCCCGCGCCGGGTTCAAGGTGCTCCGGGCCGCCCGCCGCGCCGGCACCCGCGTGGTGGCCGAGGTGCACAGGTCCCGCCCGCACGCCGGCGTCGGTGTGCAGGCGATCGATCTGCTGACCGGCGTACCCGTCGGCCTGGAGGTCGTGGGCCGCGGTGCCGGTGGCCTCGACGTGCGCCGCACCGGCACCGCCGAGGGACCGGTTCTGATCGGTCTCGACCCGGGCGATCGGGGCCTGTCCTGCCGCGTCGTGGTGCCGGGCCGATGATCCACCGCCCGGAGCTCGGCGCCGACCCGCACCGCAACCGCCGCCTGCTGCAGGAGGTGCTGGACACCGTCCCCGCGGGAAAGCTCGAACTTCCGCCCGGTACGCACGCGCTCGCCGACGGCCTGCGCGTCCCCGGCGGCTGGAGCGTCCGCGGCTCGGAGGTGGCCGGCGCGAACGGCGGGCGCCCCCGCACCTGGCTGGAGCCGGCCGGCGGAACCGGGCACCCGGTGCTGCACATCGTCGGCTCCGACGTGTCCGTGAGTGATCTGGGTCTGCGGCCGCCTCCGGCGGATCCGGGTGAGCACGGCGGCGACCGCGGCACGGCGATCACGGTCGGCGACTACCTCTACCCGGCGGCCCCCGGATGGATCTCCGGCGTCGACATCCGCCGCGTGCACGTCGAGCGCCCGGGCGAGAAGCACGCCAACTGCATCGCGATCATGGGCGCGGTCCGCGACACCTCGGTGCACGACGTGACGATCCGCGGCGGCTACACCGGCGTCGCGGTGCACTGGGGCGCGGTCGGCGCGGACGTGTCCACGATCGAGGGACCCACGTACCACCCGCACCGCCTCACGATCACCGACCTGCGGGTGACCGACGCGATCGAGGGCTTCTATCTCAGCTCGGTGCACGACGTCCGGGTCGAGGGGGCCTGCCTGCGCGACGTCGAGATGGGCTTCCGGCTGCTCCCGGGCGACAACACCGACCGCTTCGTCACCTCCTCGGAGCACGTCGGCTCCGCCATCGACATCTCCGGGGTCTGCGTGAGCTGGCACGGTCCCCGGTACGCGGTCCGCGTCGCCGGCTGGGGCCGCAGCGAGGTGGACGGCCACGTCAGCGTCCTGCGGTACCGCGACACCACGATCCGCGACTGCACGCTGCGCGGAACCGGCACGGGCGACTCGTGGTCGCCGATCGTCGTGGAACGGGCCGAGGGCGTGACCCTGCGGGACATCGTCGCGTCGTCGAACCGTCCCACGGAGCCGGGAGCCTGCTGTAGGGTCGCTGCCAAGCTCTGATCCATGGGTTTCGCCCCGGGTGGGCGCAGAACGGGGCCGGGGGTGAACGCCGCCACGTCCACCCCCGGCCCTCCTGCACCGTCCGTTCCTTCTCAGCCGACCTCCACCAGCTCGCGGGGTTCCTCGGCGCGCGGCGTGACGGCCGGGCCGTGTGCGGCGTGCCGTCCGCGGCCGCGGAGCAGGCGCGGGGCCCACCAGTTCGCGTCGCCGAGCAGCGTCATCAGCGCCGGCAGCACGACCGCCCGGATCAGCGTCGCGTCCAGCAGGATCGCGGCGGCCAGCCCCACGCCCAGCTGCTTCATGTCGATCGTGGACAGCGTGGCGAAGATCGAGAAGACCGCGACCATCACGATGGCGGCGCTGGTGACCACGCCCGCCGAGCCGGTGATGCCCTCGGCGACGGCCTCACGGTTCGGCACGCCCCGCAGCACCGCCTCGCGGATCCGGCTCACCACGAACACGTGGTAGTCCATCGACAGGCCGAACAGCACCACGAACAGGAACAGCGGCAGCCACGTGACGATGGCGCCCATCGAGGTGAAGCCCAGCGCGCCCTCCGCCCAGGTGTTCTGGAAGACCAGCACGAGCAGGCCGTACGCCGCCCCCGCGGAGAGCAGGTTCAGCAGGATCGAGGTGAGCGCCACGACCACCGAGCGGAACGTCCACGCCATCACGAGGAACGTCAGCAGCAGCACGAACCCGACCACGATCGGCAACTTGTGCCAGATGTGCGTGGCGTAGTCCTCGCTCTCGGCGACGCCGCCGCCGACCGCGTACGAGGCCCCGCTCAGCCCGCCCAGCGCCGCCGGCACCAGGTCCTCGCGGAGCCGGTGCAGCGACTGCACCGCCTCGTCGCTGCGGGAGGAGAACGGGGTCGCCACCGACAGCGTGGTCACCCGCCGGTCCGGCGAGACCTTGATCTCGGGGCCGCCCTGCTCGGCGGCGGCGAACAGCCGGTCGCCCTCCGTGCTCCCGGCGAGCCGGGTCAGGGCCGCCTTGACCGCGGGAGCCTGGTCGGCCGGGGCCTGGACGGCCACGATGTGGTTGGTGCCGTTGCTCGGGTACGCAGCCGCCAGCCGGTCGTACGCCTGCATGGCGGGGGTGGTGCGGGGCAGGTCCTCCGTACCCGGGAACTTGAGCTGCATGCCCAGCGCGGGCGCCGCGAGGCCGAGCAGAAGGCTGACGCTGACCAGCAGGGTCGGCAGCGGGCGGCGCAGCGCCGGGCGCAGCACGACCGACCAGAAGCGGCTCGGCTGGACCTGGCCGTCCGGGGTGGTACGCCGCGCGGCGAGGCGCCACAGCAGCGGCACCCGCGGGCGGTCCACCCAGCGGCCCAGCTTGGCGAGGAGGGCCGGCAGCACGGTCAGCGAGCCGATCACCGCGACGGCGACGACGAGGATCGAGCCCACGGCCAGCGAGGAGAAGATGGCGTCGTTGGCGAGGAACAGGCCGGCCATGGCGATGATGACCGCCGTGCCGGAGACGACGACCGCGTGCCCGGAGGTCTCGGCGGCGAGTTCGACGGCGTCGACGTGCCCGCGCCCCCGGGCCCGTTCCTCACGTTCGCGGCGTACGTAGAACAGCGAGTAGTCGATGCCGACCGCCATGCCGATGAGCAGGATGACGCTGGAGGTCGAGTCGTTGGCCGGGATCAGGTGCGAGGCCAGCGTGGACAGGCCGATCGCGGCGGCCACCGAGGAGAGCGCCAGCAGCACCGGGATACCCGCGGCGATGAGCGCGCCGAACGCGATGATGAGGATCGCCAGCGTCACCGGCAGGCTCAGCAGCTCCGCCCGCTTGAAGTCCTTGCCGAGCGTGTCGTCGAGCGCCTTGTTGATCGACGGGCCGCCGACCTGCTCGACGCGCAGCCCCGGGTACCGCTGCTGAACCTCGGCGGTCGCCGCGCGCAGCGGCTCCACCCGGTCGGACGCGGTATCCGGGTCGCCGCTCATCGTGATCGGCACCAGCAGGGCCGAGCCGTCGGTCGCCGGGATCGCCTTGCCGACCTCCGCCACCCCCGGCACGGTCCGCAGCCGGTCGGTGGCGGCGGCCGCCGCGTCCCCGGCCGCCTTCTCGTCCAGCGCCCCGGACCGGGCGGTGATCAGGACGTTGTCGACGGCCGGCTCGTCGGCGAACCGGCCGTCCTCAATCATGACTCCGGCCCGCCCGGACTCGCCCACGGACATGTCCTCCGCGGTCGACTCCTGCAGCCCGGCGGCGTTGCCCCCGATGAAGCAGACGGCCACGAACACCACCCACAACGCCACCGCCCGCCATGGATGCTCCGCGCTCCACCGCGCGAGTCGTACTGTGACCGGTCGCTTGCCCATCGCTGGCCCCCCTGCTGGATTCTGTGTCGAAACTGAACCTAGGCAGGGCGGGAGCTGGGAACATCCGGGTCCGACCCGCGCTGGACCCCCATTCGCCGGCGGGGGTGGCATCAGGGCGATCCCTGAGAGGGAGCCCGATCCCTGCAGACATCGGCAACAGCTCTGCAAGCTCCGGCAACCATCGCGGCGGTCCCGCTCCTAGCGTGGGGACGGTCCTCGCAATGATCGAATCTCCTGATGGGAACGCCACATGCCGCTGTCCGGGTCCCTGCCGGCGCCGAGCGCCGCGGAGCTTGAAGCCGGCCGGAACGCCGAAGCCCTGTTCCAGATGCTCACCGGTCACTGGGTGTCGCAGACGGTCCGCACCCTGGCCGAGTTGCGCATCGTCGACCACGTGCTCGCCGGCGCGGACACCGCCGGCGCCGTCGCCGAGCGGGAGGGCAGCGATCCCGGCACCACGTACCGGCTGATGCGGGGCGGTGTGGCGCTCGGGTTGCTGTCCTTCCTTCCCGGCGGCCGCTTCGCGGTCACCCCGCTGGGCGGCCTGCTGCAGGAGGGGGCACCGGGCTCGCTGCGGGAGGCGGCGCTGTTCCAGAACGGGAACGGGAGCTGGCAGTCGTGGGCGACGCTGCCCGCGGCCGTCCGGGCCGGGCGGACCCGGGTGGAGTCGGCCCTGGGCACCGACATGTTCACGTACCTCGGCGCGCATCCCGACGAGGGCCAGACCTTCGCCCGGGCGATGTCGAACATGACGGGCCTGGTCATCGAGGACACGGTCACGCTGCTCGACCTCGGCGGCGCCCGCCGGGTCGTGGACGTCGGCGGGGCCAACGGCGCGCTGGTGCTGGGCCTGATGCGGGCGAACCCCGGCATCGAGGGGCTGCTCCTCGACCTGCCCGAGGTGGTCGACGGCGCGCGGCAGGCGGCCGAGAAGGAAGGGCTGGCCGACCGTTTCACCGCGGTCGCCGGGGACTTCTTCGAGGCGGTGCCGCCGGCCGACTACTTCCTCGTCAAGTGGATCCTGCACGACTGGTCCGACGACGACTGCGTACGCATCCTGTCGAGCTACCGGAGCGCCGCACGGCCCGGCGCCCGCGCCCTGGTGGTCGAGGGCCTGATCGGGGGCGGCGACCAGCCCGGTTCGCTCGCGCTGCTGGACCTCAACATGCTCACCATGAGCGAGGGCCGGGAGCGGACGCTGGACGAGTTCGACGCGCTGTTCGCGGCGTCGGGGTGGCGCCGGACCGGGGTCAGCCCGACCCGGTCGCTGTACAGCCTCATCGAGCTCGAAGCGGTCTGATCGGCGCCGGCGGCGGCCTTGCCGGACGTGGGTACCGTGCGGCGGTGACTCACGTCCGGCAGCCCGCCGCGGCCGTCAACCCGCACAAGGTCGAGCAGTGGGCGGCCGTGCTGGCCGCCTCGGAGTCGATCGTGCACGTCGACCGGCCGGGCGGGCCCGCCGACGTGCTCGATCCCGCGCTGGAGCGGCACAGCCTGGGCGCGTTCGGCCCGCCCGGCGGTGAGCCCGGTCCCGGGCGCCGACCGGCCGGCCCGATGGACCCCCTCGACACCATCGGCATGATGGTGATCGAGACCGAGAATGCCGTCGCGGCGTACGGGCACGAGACGTTCCCCGTCACGGCGGGCGACGTCGTGTTCTGGGACGGCGGCGTGCCGTTGACGCTCGACCCCGGCGAGGACGTGCGACGCCGGGTGCTGCTGTTCCCCCGGGCCTCGGTCGTCCGGTTGTGCCCGAGGTACGAGATCCTGCTGGGCCGGCCGCTGACCGGCCACGGCGCGCTGATCAGCACCCTGTTCGAAGTCGTGGATCTGCTGCGACCGCGGCTGGGTGACATGGCCGGCGCGGTACGCCACGCCGCCGCGAACCTGCTGGTGCAGCTGTTCTCCGGGATGGATCCGGAGCCCGCGGGACCCGACGGCAGGCCGCACGGCGAGCGTCTGCTGGAGGAGATCGTCCGGTACGTCGACGACCACCTCGGCGAGCCCGACCTGCGCCCGGCCCGGATCGCCGCGGCGCACAGCATCTCGATCCGGACCCTGTATTCGCTCTTCGCCGACCTGGGTTCGCCGGTCAGCACCTACATCCGGCAGCGCCGGCTCAGCCGCAGCTACCGCGATGTGACCCGGGCCGACGGCGAGCCGATCGGCGTGATCGCCCGGCGCTGGGGGTTCGCGAACGCCGCCCAGTTCAGCCGGCTGTTCCGCGAGCGGTACGGCATCCCGCCGAGCCGCCTCCGCGGCGACCAGGAGCCGGGCCCGCACGAGGGCCGGCTGCCGTCCTACGCGCGGCCGCCGAAGAGCAGGTCGTCCATGGCCGTCTCGGTCAGCGGCTCCGCGAAGTAGTAGCCCTGCCCGAGCTCGCAGTTGCCGTCCGTCAGCTCGCTCAGCTGGCCGGCGTCCTCGATGCCCTCGGCCACGGTGGACAGGCTCAGGGCCTGCCCGAGCTGGATGATGCCGAGGGTCAGCGCCGCGGCGGCGGGCTCGTCGCCGACGTCGTCCACGAAGCTCTTGTCGATCTTGATGATGTCGACCGGGAAGCGGCGCAGGTACGCCAGCGACGAGTAGCCGGTGCCGAAGTCGTCGATCGCGAGCCGGACGCCCAGATCCTTGATCTGCTCGAGCTGGCGCAGCGTCGACGTGCGGTGGTCGACGAGCAGTGACTCGGTCAGCTCCACCACCAGGCAGCTCGCCGGCAGGCCGCTGGTCTCGAGGGCCGAGGAGACGATCGCCGGCAGGTCCGGCTGGTCGAGCTGGACCGCGGACATGTTGACGCTGACGCTCAGCGCGTGGCCCTCGCCGCGCCGGGCGTTCCAGGCGGCGACCTGGCGGCAGGCCTCGCGCAGCACCCATTCGCCGATCGGGACGATCATCCCGGTCTCCTCGGCGAGCGGGATGAAGTCGAGCGGCGGGATGATGCCGCGCTCGGGGTGCTGCCAGCGTACGAGCGCCTCGAGGCCGATGATCTCGCCGGTCCGCAGGTGCACGATCGGCTGGTAGCGCAGCTGGAACTCGTGGCGTACGACCGCCCGCCGCAGGTCCGCCTCCAGCTGCAGGCCGGCCTGGAAGGACGCCTGCATCGCCGGCTCGAAGATCTCCAGGCGGTCCTTGCCGTGCTTCTTGGCCTGGTACATGGCGAGGTCCGCCTGCACCATCAGCTCCTGCGCGTCCTCGACCCCCGCGGCCGGCTGGTACGCGAGCCCGATGCTGCAGCTGACGAACGTCTCCTTGCCGGCCAGGTCGAACGGCTCGCGCAGGGCCTCGAGGATCCGCTCGGCCACCGGTACGGCCTCGTCCCCGCCGTACGCCATCGGCAGCAGCACGGCGAACTCGTCGCCGCCCAGCCGCGCCGCGGTGTCGGCGGACCGCAGGCAGGCGGTGATCCGCTCGGCCACGCCGACGAGCAGCTGGTCGCCGGCCGCGTGACCGAGGGAGTCGTTGACGACCTTGAACCGGTCGAGGTCGACGAAGAGCACGGCGACGCCGGCGCCGGCCTCGGACGCGGCGATGAAGGCCCGCTCGAGGCGGGTGAGGAACAGCGCCCGGCTGGCGAGCCCGGTGAGCGAGTCGTGGAACGCCTGGTTCATCGCCTCGAGCGTCTGCGCGTCGGTCAGCGCCAGGCTGACGTGCTCGGCGAACGCGCGCAGGATGTCCTGCGCCGGCTTGTCCCACTCGCGCGGCGCGGTGTACGTGCCGACGGTGAGGCAGCCCATGACCGTGCCGTTCTCGTGCACCGGCACCGCCATGACGGCCTTCATGTGCGAGCGGACGACCTCGGGGATCGCGATCGGGCAGTTCTCGTAGTCCTCGACCATGACCAGCTCGTCGCCCATCACCGCGAGCCCCGCGACGCCGGCCGACGGCAGCGGTACGCGGTGCATGCGGGGCAGGATGTCGGGCGCGAAGCCGACGCTGGAGACCATCGTCCCGACCGAGGGGTCGTCGCGTTCCAGCAGGTTGAGCGAGGCCATCTCGACGCCGAGCAGGTCCGCGGCGGAGGTGGTGATGGAGTCGAGGATGTGCTGCAGGGGCGCCCGCCGGGCGATCAGGCGCTGGACGCCGGTGAGGTGGTCGAAGAACCGCTGCCGCTCGTGCAGCGTGGCGGTGAGGCGCCCGTTCTCCTCGGCCTGCAGGCGTTGGGCCGCCATGACGTGCAGGGTCTGCAGGCTCAGCTCGAGCACCCGGGCCATGCCCCGCAGCAGGCAGACCTCCTCGTCGGAGAAGGCGTCGCCGGCCCGGCCGAGCACCAGCAGCCCGGGCTCCGGGCCGTCGACGGGCGCGTACGCGACGGCGTACCTGGTGTCGCCGAGCTCGAGGTCGCCGCGGTGGCCGGCGGCGATCTCCTTGAGGGCGGCGACGGGTACGTGCTCGGCGGCCAGCCCGACGGAGGCGACCACGCCGGAGTCGATGGTCAGCACGGCGAAGCCCGCGCCGAGGGCACGCGCGGCGCACTCCACGGCTGCGTACTGCGCCGCGGGTCCGTCCGGTCGGTCGGCGACCGCGGAGAGGAACGCCGTCAGTTGCCGGGTTGCGAGCATGCCCATGACCCCGTCTGTCGGTCCGCGGCCGGGGGAGCTGAGCGTTTTCCGTGACCGTTTTGGTCAAGGGGCCCCGGTGCGGCGCCCGCGGACCGGCCGCACACCGGTCCGGAGGCCTTTCCGACGCCCGAACTCACACGCCCGGCGCTACCGAGCTCACACCCGCGGGCATGAACCGGGCACCGCCGTCGACCATTCGGGCACGACCTTCGTCCGTTTTCGTCCGGTCGTGAGATGATATTGCGCGGTCCGGGGCCACACGTAAACGGGCAGAGACCCACCGAATCACCGTGGCTTGTGATGGGGACCACACGTTTCTCCGGTGTTACAAATGGTCCACGGCAGGAGCGCTCACCTGCCGATACCGGCGGTGGCGGAGGTGCGCATTGAATGCGGAGGAGCGGCAGCATCAGATCGTCGCCCTGGCGCGGCGCCAAGGAGAGGTCGACGTCGCGAAACTCGCCGCCGAACTCGCCGTCTCCGCGGAAACCATTCGCCGTGATCTGAGGCTGCTGGAAAAGCACGGTCTGCTGCGGCGCACGCACGGCGGCGCCTATCCGGTGGAAACCGCGAAATTCGAGACCGATCTCGCCATCCGTACCACCCGTGGGGTTCCGGAGAAGCGGCGCATCGCCGCCGCGGCCGCCGCCCTGCTGGGCGACGCCGAGACCATCTTCATCGACGAGGGCTTCACGCCGCAGCTGATCGCCGAGGCGCTGCCCACCGACCGGCCGCTGACCATCGTGACCGCCTCGCTCAACACCGCGGCCTGGCTGTCCACCAACACCCCGGTCACCGTGCTGCTGCTGGGCGGGCGGGTCCGCGGCCGCACGCTGGCCACGGTCGACCACTGGGCCAGCACCATGCTCGCGGGCTTCGTCATCGACCTGGCCTTCGTCGGCGCCAACGGCATCTCCCGGGAGGTCGGCCTGACCACCCCGGACCCGGCCGTCGCCGACGTGAAGGCCCAGGCGGTGCGGGCCGCCCGCCGGCGCATTTTCGCCGGCCTGCACACGAAATTCGGCGTACGGACGTTCTGCCGTTTCGCCGAGGTATCCGATTTCGAGTCCCTGGTCACGGACACCGGTCTGCCGGCGTCCGAGGCGCACCGCTATTCACGACTCGGTCCCCAAGTCATCCGGGTCTGAAAAAAACCCACACACAATCAGCACCGTAATCGGCGCGGCTCACGCATGTCTTAAAACGGAGGATCCGTCGTGCAGAAACCAGGTAAGAAGCTCTCGATACTGATTGCGGGAGCCACCGCGGGAGCGCTGGCTCTCTCCGGGTGCTCCGGCGCCGGCGGGTCGTCCGGCAGCGGCGATTCGGCGGACAACACCATCACCGCGCTGATGGTCGGCAACCCGCAGATGGAGGACATCCAGAAGCTGACCGCCGACAACTTCACCAAGCAGACGGGCATCACGGTGAAGTTCACGATCCTCCCGGAGAACGAGCTGCGCGACAAGGTCACCCAGGACGTCGCCAACCAGGGCGGGCAGTACGACGTCGCGACGGTGGGCGCGTACGAGGTGCCGATCTGGGCCAAGAACGGCTGGCTGCACGAGCTGTCGACGCAGGCCGGCGCGGACCCGAAGTACGACTCCGCCGACCTGATCAAGCCGATGGTCCAGTCGCTGACCGGCGACGACGGCAAGATGTATGCGGCGCCCTTCTACGGCGAGTCGTCGTTCCTCATGTACAACAAGGAGATGTTCGAGGCCAAGGGCCTCACGATGCCGGAGAAGCCGACCTGGGCCCAGGTCGCCGACTTCGCGCAGAAGCTCAACGACAAGAACAAGGGCGTGGCCGGCATCTGCCTGCGCGGCCTGCCGGGCTGGGGTGAGCTCTTCGCCCCGCTGACCACCGTGGTGAACACGTACGGCGGCACCTGGTTCGAGAAGGACTGGACGCCGAAGGTCAACTCGCCCGAGTTCAAGGAGGCCACGAACTTCTACGTCAACCTCGTCAAGCAGTACGGCGAGTCGGGCGCCCCGCAGGCCGGCTTCACCGAGTGCCTGAACACCTTCGGCCAGGGCAAGGCCGCCATGTGGTACGACGCCACCTCGGCCGCCGGCACGCTCGAGGACCCGAAGGCCTCCAAGGTCGCGGGCAAGGTCGGCTACGCGTACGCGCCGGTGAACAAGACCGAGTACTCGGGCTGGCTGTGGACGTGGGCGTGGGCCATGCCGAAGACCACCAAGAAGGCCGACGCCGCCTGGAAGTTCATCTCCTGGGCCACCAGCAAGGACTACGAGCAGCTCGTCGGCAAGAACCTCGGCTGGTCCCGGGTGCCCTCCGGCAAGCGCACCTCGACGTACTCGATCCCGGAGTACAAGGAGTCGGCGAAGGCGTTCGCGGACGTGACCCTCGGCTCCATCGAGCATGCCAACCCGCAGAACCCCGGCGTGCAGCCGCGGCCGGCGCTGGGCGTGCAGTTCGTCGGCATCCCGGAGTTCGCCGACCTGGGCACGAAGGTGTCGCAGGAGGTCAGCGCGGCGATCGCCGGCAGCAGCTCGGTCGACAAGGCCCTGACGGACGGTCAGAAGCTCGCCGAGGACGTGGCGAAGAACTACAAGTAGCGCGCACGGGGCGCCGCACTCGTGTGGCGCCCCGTCCCTACCGGAAGGCCGACCAATGACCGATGTCATCACTCGGACGGACCCGAGACCGGAGGCCCCGGTGGCGCCCGTGAAGGGCGGCGCCAAGGAGCGCTGGGTCCGCCGGGCGCCGCTGCTGCCCGCCCTGATCTTCGCCATCGTCGTGACCCAGGTGCCGTTCCTGGTCACCATCTACTTGTCCACGCTGGACTGGAACGCCCTGCGTCCGGGTGACCGCCCGTTCGTGGGCGTGGACAACTACGTCACCGTGCTGACCGACACGCGGCTGCGGTCGGCGCTGCTCAACACGGTGCTGCTGACCGCCGGCGCGGTGATCTTCTCGATGATCCTCGGGCTGGCCCTGGCCGTCCTGCTGGACCGCAAGTTCGTCGGCCGGTCGGTGGTCCGCACGCTGCTGATCACGCCGTTCCTGGTGATGCCGATCGCCGCCGCGCTGCTGTGGAAGCACGCGATCTACAACCCGGCGTACGGCCTCATCAACGGCCTCTTCGGCGGCTCGACGGACTGGATCTCGTCGTACCCGAAGGCGGCGGTCATCACCACGCTGGTGTGGCAGTGGACGCCGTTCATGATGCTGATCCTGCTCGCCGGGCTGCAGTCGCAGAGCGAGGAGGTGCTGGAGGCGGCCCGCGTCGACGGCGCCAACGCGTGGCAGATCTTCGTCAGGATGACGCTGCCGCACCTGCGCCAGTACCTGGAGCTGGGCGCGCTGCTCGGCTCGATCTACCTGGTCAACACGTTCGACGCGGTCTTCAGCATCACCCAGGGCGGCCCCGGGTCGGCGACCACGAACCTGCCGTACGAGATCTACCTGACCACGTTCCGCAAGTTCGAGTACGGCGAGGCGTCGGCGGCCGGCGTGATCGTGGTGATCCTGACGATCATCGTGGCCACGTTCGCCCTGCGCGTCATCTCGAGCCTGTTCCGGATGGAGGAGAGCCGATGACCACGCTCGCCGCGCCCGCGAAGCGCCGGCTGGCCACCTCCGTCTGGGGTGTCGTGGCCTGGGTCGCGGGGATCATCTTCGTGTTCCCGGTGATCTGGATGGTGCTGACCAGCTTCAAACAGGAGCAGGACGCCGCCAGCAACCCGCCGACCTGGGTGTTCACCCCGACGCTCGACCAGTACGCCGCGGTCTTCGACCGCAACATCACGCCGTTCCTGCTGAACTCGCTGATGGCCAGCGTCTTCTCCACGCTGTTCGTGATCGTGCTGGCCACGCCGGCGGCGTACGCGTTGTCGCTGCGCCCGGTCGCGAAGTGGACCGACGTGCTGTTCTTCTTCATCTCCACCAAGATGATGCCGGCAGTCGCCGCGCTGCTGCCGGTGTATCTGCTGGTCAAGAACCTCGGCATGCTGGACAACGTGTGGACGATGGTCATCCTCTACACGTCGATGAACCTGCCGCTTGCGGTCTGGATGATGCGCTCGTTCCTGCTCGAGGTGCCGCGCGAGGTGCTGGAGGCGGGCGAGGTGGACGGCGCCGGCCTGCTCACCTCGATCCGGAAGATCATCCTTCCGATCGTCTCACCGGGCCTCGCCGCGACGGCGCTGATCTGCTTCATCTTCGCGTGGAACGAGTTCTTCCTCGCGGTGAACCTGACCGCGACGAACGCGGGTACCTCGCCGATCTTCCTGGTCGGCTTCATCTCCTCCGAGGGCCTGTTCCTCGCCCGGCTCTGCGCCGCGGCGACGCTGCTCTCGCTGCCGGTGCTGATCGCCGGTTGGCTGGCGCAGAACAAGCTGGTCCGAGGTCTGTCGATGGGAGCGGTGAAGTGAAGGCAGCCGTCGTGGTCACGCCGGGCACGATCGAGATCCAGGAGGTGCCGGACCCGGCGCCCGGCCCCACCGACGTCGTGGTCCGCCCGGCAGCGGTGGGCATCTGCGGCACCGACCTGCACATCATGGACGGCGAGTTCGCGCCGGCCTTCCCGATCATCCCCGGGCACGAGTTCGCCGGCGAGATCGTGGCGGTGGGCGCCGAGGTCACCGGGTACGCGGCCGGTGACCAGGTCGCGGTCGATCCCTCGCTGTACTGCGGGCACTGCTACTACTGCAAGCGCGCCCGCGGCAACCAGTGCGAGAACTGGAACGCGATCGGCGTCTCCAAGTCCGGCGGGGCGGCGGAGTACGTCCTCGCCCCGATGGCCAACCTGTTCAAGCTGCCGGCGCACCTCGCGGCGAAGGACGCGGCGCTGATCGAGCCGCTGTCGTGTGCCGTACGCGGCTTCGACGTGCTGCCCCGGACCATGGCCGACACGTTCCTCATCTACGGCTCGGGCACGATGGGCCTGATGATGATGGAGCTGGCCAAGCGGGCCGGCGCGGCCTCGGTGTCGATGGTGGACCTGAACCCGGCCCGGCTGGAGACGGCGAGACGGCTGGGGTGCTCCGCCGCGGTGACGAGCGCCGACGAGCTCGACGCCCCACGCGGGTGGGACGTCGTCATCGACTGCACCGGGGTGCCGGCCGCCATCAAGGACGGTCTCGGTCGGGTCGGTCGCGGTGGGACGTTCCTGCAGTTCGGGGTGTCCGCGTACGACGCCCGGGTGGAGATCGAGCCGTACGAGATCTACCGGCGCGAGATCACGATCACCGGCTCGATGGCCGTGCTGCACAGCTTCGACCGGGCCGGCGAGCTGATGGCGTCCGGGCTGCTCGACCCGGAGGTGTTCGTCAGCCACCGCTTCCCGCTGGCGTCGTACGCCGAGGCGCTGGAGCAGTTCCGGGCGGGCGTCGGCCGCAAGATCCTGATCGAGCCCTGAGTCGCGGGCATCGGCCGGCTCTGGCGGGGGGCCGGCCGGTGTTCGTGCCAATCTTCTCACTATTAGTTAGTTACTCGTCACAAGACGTTGTCGGTGGCCTCCCGCGTCGGGATCAATGGAGCGATGTCTCCGCGACCCGCGCCGCTCGTGTTCTTCGCGCTCGCCACGGCGACCCCGTTGACGATCGTCTCCGCCGCCGTGCCGGGTGCGTACGCCGGCGGCGGCCCGCTCGCCCTCCCGCTGCTCTTCGCCGGTCTGGGCCTCCTGCTGCTCGCGGGCATTCCCGGGTACGCCCGCATGGCCCGCCGTCTGCCACATGCCGGCGCCCTGTCCGGCTTCGTCGCACGCGGGCTCGGCCGCCCCTTCGGCGTCGGGGCGGGATGGCTGGCGCTGCTGTCGTACAACGCCCTGCAGATCGGGCTCTACGGCGTGGTCGGCGCGGTCGCGGCCCCGCTCGTGCGAGCTCCCTGGTGGACGGTGGCGCTGGCGTGCTGGGCCGTCGTGGCCGTCTCCGGGCTGGTGCGCGTCGAGGTGACGGCCTGGGCACTGACGGTGCTCGTGCTCGCCGAGATCGCGGTGATCTGCGGGTACGCCGTCGCGAACCTGCTCGACCCGCCGGGCGGACAACTGAGCACGGCGGCCCTGGACCCGGCGTACCTCGGTGTCTCCCGGCCGGTGCTCGGGCTGTTGCTGGTGGCCGGCGCGCTCGCCTTCGTGGGCTTCGAGACGACGGCCGCGTACAGCGAGGAGGTGCGCCCGCACCGCCGCATCGGCCGGGCGGCGGCGCTCACCGTGCTCGTGCTGACCCTGCTGTACGCCGTCGCCAGCTGGGCGATGACCGTCGCCGTCGGGCCGGACCGGATCGCCGCCCGGGCCGCCGGCCGCGGGCCGGAGCTGATGTTCGACCTGGCCGCCGCGCGCTTCGTGCCGGGCGCCGTCACGGCCGGCCGGATCGTGCTGGTGACCGGGCTGCTCGCCGCCATGCTGGCGCTGCACCACACGGTCGTCCGGTACATCGTCGGGCTGGCCCGGGAGCGGGTGCTGCCCGCGGGTCTGTCCCGGGTGCGTCCCGCGTCGCTGACCCAGAGCCTCACCGCCGGCCTGGTCATCGCCGGCGGGGTGCTGACCGGTCTCGGGCCGGTCGTGCCGCTCGGCCAGCGGCTCGCGCTCGGCGGCGGGCTCGGCGTCCTCCTGCTGCTGACCATGGCGTCGCTGGCCACGCTGCTCTTCCTCAACCGCAACCCGGAGGGGGAGGGGTTCGTGCGCCGGTTCCTGTCGCCCGGGGTGTCGACCGTCGTGTTCGGAGCGCTCAGCTATCTGGCGTACCAGCACTTCCGGGAGCTGATGATCGTGTCGGCCGCGGCGTTCGTGCTGGGGGTGACGTACGCGCTCGTCCTGCGCATGGCACGCCCGGTCGTGTACGCCGGCATCGGGCTGGGCGGCCGGGCGGTCGTGGTGGCCCCGCCGGCCGTGCCGGTGCCGCACCCCCGGCTGCCCGGGGCGCACCGGCCGGAACGGGTCAATCGGCTGGCCGGTTGACCGGGTGCTCGTCGCCGAAGAATTCCTGGATCTGGGTCAGTGTCAGATAGCCCTGCTGCTCCACCTCGCCGGTGTCCGGCGGCAGCGGCTTGCAGGTCACCTCGGGGTCGCGCGCCTGCTCGGGCAGCTCCGGCAGGGGCGGTACGGGTGGCAGCGCCGCCAGTCCGATCGCCTCGCGGATGACCTCGAACATGCCGGTCACCTCGCGGACCGCGAGCGGGAAGAGCTCGGCCGGGCGGCGGCTCGCCCCGGCCGGGGCCGCGCAGGTGAAGTTGGCGCGGATCTTGCCGCGTACCTTCCGGATGTCGGCGCTCGGACGCAGGTGGTCGAGGTGGCCCTCGGCGACGATGCCGAGCTCGCACTCCGGTACGCCGGAGGCCCGCCACCAGCGCCCCCAGGCGGGATCGGCGTCCAGCGTCACGACCACGTGCTGCAGCGCCACCATGTACGCCTGCGGCACCCGGCCGTCGACCGTGATCGTGCCCATGTGCGGATGCAGCCAGCGCGGCGCGCGAGCCCAGGAGTCCATCACCGCATGGTGACACCACAATTGCGCCTAGTCGGTGCATATCGGATGGCGCGTCGGGTGCTTTATCGAGCGGTGGCAGCGTCGAGCAGCGCGGCCGCCACGGCCCGGGCGGTGCTGGGCGCCGAGACGTCGCGGTCCATGCGGGCGCCGACCGTCGAGCCGTCGTACAGCAGGACCAGCTGGGCGGCCAGCGCCTCCGGGTCCGCCACGCCGGCCTCCCGGGCGAGATCGGTGAACAGCCGGCGGGTCCACGCGCGGTTGGTGTCGCACACCTCCTCGACGACCCCGCCCCTCGGCGACTCGGCGCTCGCGTTGTAGAAGGCGCAGCCCCGGAACGACGACTGCGCCGCCATCTCCGCCAGCACGTCGAAGACGCCGAGCAGCTTGTCGCGGGGGGAGTCGTACCGCTCCAGCGCGGCCAGGAGGCGTTCGCGCCGGCGCAGGTGCCGCCCCTCCAGGTACGCCCGGATCAGCCCGTCCTTGCTGCCGAAGCTGCTGTAGAGCGACGCCTTGGCCACGCCGGCCCGCTCGATCACGCGGTCGATGCCGACGGTGTGCACACCCTCGGCGTAGAAGAGCTCGTCGGCGGCGGCGAGCAGGCGGTCGCGGGCGGACGGCTTGCGCGCCGTGGTGGCGGGTGACGCGGCAGACATGCGTTTGACGATAACAGACAGACCTGTCTAGTGTCAGGGGCGCTAGACAGACCTGTCTGTTCGTAATCGGGGAGTGCCATGACCGCCACACCCACGCTGCCGACCGCCGTCCGCGAGCCGCTCACCCGCCGGAGACGCCTCTCGCATCCCGCGGCCTTCGCCGGGATCGCCGCCATCCTGGTCGCGTTCACCGCCGCTTCCAGCGCGCCGTCCCCGCTGTACGTCGTCTATCAGCAGCTCTGGCACTTCTCGGCGGTCACGCTGACGGTCGTCTTCGCCGTGTACGTGGTCGGCCTGATCGGTGCCCTCCTCGTCCTCGGAGCCCTCTCCGACCACGTCGGGCGCCGCCCGGTGCTGGTGGCGGCCATCGCGCTCGAGGCGGTGGCGCTCGTGCTCTTCCTCACCGCCGGCGACATCGGGGTGCTGCTGGCCGCCCGGTTCCTGCAGGGCATCGCCACCGGCGCGGCGCTGACCACCCTCGGCGCGGCCCTCGTCGACCTGAACCCGCCGCACGCGCCGGGCCGGGCCGGCCTGATCAACAGCATCGTCCCGCCCGCCGGCCTCGCCCTGGGCTCACTGGGAACCGGCGCGCTCGTCCAGTTCGCCCCCGGCCCCACGCATCTCGTCTTCGCGCTCCTGCTCGCCGGCATGGTGATCGCGGCCGGGGTGGTGCTGCTCATGCCGGAGACCGCCACCCGACGCCCCGGAGGTGCCGCCTCGCTGGTGCCGCGGCTGGGGGTGCCGGCCCGGCTGCGCGCCGACGTGCTCGCGCTCGTACCGGTCATCGTGGCCAGCTGGGCGCTCGGCGGGCTCTACCTCTCGCTGGGGCCGTCCGTGGCGGTCGGGGTCTTCGGGCTCGGCAACCACCTCATCGGCGGCCTGGTCGTGACCCTGCTCTGCGGCACGGGCGCGGTGACCGCCTTCGCCCTGCGCGGCCACCCCACGCCCCGGGTGCTGACCCTCGCCGGCGCGCTGCTGACGCTCGGCACGGCCGTGGCGCTGGCCGGCGTCCAGAGCGACGTCGTCACGCTCGCCGGGGTGGGTACGGTCCTCGCCGGTGTCGGCTTCGGCGCCTCCGCGCTCGCTTCGTTCGGCACGCTGGCCCGGCTCGCGGACCCGCACGAGCGCGGTGAGCTGCTCGCGGTCGCGCTGACCATCGCGTACGTGGCGTTCAGCCTGCCGGCCGTGGTCGCCGGCCTCGCGGCGACGTCGTTCGGCCTGCATGCGACCGCGCTGGTCTACGGCGCGGTGGTGGTCCTGCTCGGCGGCGCGGCTCTGGTCGCCCAGCGGGTCCGCCGGTCCTGAACATCGGCCCGGCGTCGCCGGGGTGATGCCGCCGGTCCGGCGTCGTGCGCCGGGCTGAACCGGCTCTTTCGTGGTGCCCCCGGCGTGGACGGTGCTCATCGGCCGCTCCACGCCGGAGCATATGGTGCGAATCCACACGAAGGGCTACGCATGAGAAGACTTCTGGCGACCGCCGCCACGATCGGCCTGGTGCTGAGCGGTGCCGCCGCGGCCGCCGGCGCCGCACCCGGCCGGGGCGCCCCCGGGTATCCCGCGATCGCCTGGCACGCGTGTGAGAACCCCGGCCTGCGGCTGCGCGGGGCCGACTGCGGCTACCTCAGCGTGCCGCTCGACCACGCCCACCCCGGGGGCAAGCAGATCAAGCTGGCCGTGTCGCGCGTACGCCACACCGTGCCCGATGACAAGTACCAGGGCGTCATGCTGGTCAACCCCGGCGGGCCGGGCGGCTCCGGACTGACCCTGTCGGTGCTCGGCGAGTACGTGCCGGGCAACGCCGGGGCCGCGTACGACTGGATCGGCTTCGACCCGCGCGGGGTGGGCGACAGCAAGCCGGCGCTGGCGTGCGACGGCGACTACCTCGGCTACGACCGGCCGTCGTACGTGCCCACCACCGCCGCGATCGAGAAGGCCTGGCTCGCCCGGGCCAAGGGCTACGCCGCCGCGTGTGACCGGGCGGGCGGCGCGCTCCTCGACCACCTGCGGACCACCGACACCGTGGCCGACATGGACAGCCTGCGGGCCGCGCTGGGCGCTGAGCAGATCAACTTCTACGGCTTCTCGTACGGGACGTACCTGGGTCAGGTCTACGCCACCCTGCACCCGGACCGGGTCCGCCGGATGGTCCTCGACGGCGTGGTGAACCCGGGCCGGGTCTGGTACGACGCGAACCTCGATCAGGACGTCGCGTTCGACCGCAACATCAGGATCTACTTCGGCTGGCTGGCGCGGCACGACGACGTGTACGGCCTCGGCACCACCGGCACGGCAGTCGAGCGGCTGTTCTACCGCGAGCAGGCGCGCCTCACCGCGAAGCCCGCGGCGGGTGTGATCGGCCCGGCCGAGCTGACCGACGTGTTCCTGCAGGCCGGCTACTACGTGTTCGGCTGGGAGGCGGTCGCCTCCGCGTTCGCCGCCTGGGTGAACGACCGCGACCCGCAGCCGCTCAAGGCCCTGTACGACCAGGGCAGCCCGCAGGAGGACGGCGCCGACAACGGGTACGCCGTGTACCTCGCCGTGCAGTGCACGGACGTGCAGTGGCCGACCTCCTGGCAGAAATGGCGTACGGACAACTGGCGGGTGCACGCCCGGGCACCCTTCGAGACCTGGGGCAACGCCTGGTACAACGCGCCCTGCCTGAGCTGGGGCGCGAAGGCCGGCAAGCCGGTCGCCGTGACCGGGGCGAAGGCGCCGCCGGTGCTGCTGATCAACGAGACGCTGGACGCCGCGACGCCGTACGCGGGCAGCCTCGAGGTGCGCAAGCGGTTCCCGCGGTCGGTGCTGGTGGAGGGGGTCGGCGGGACGACCCACGCCGGTTCGCTCTTCGGCAACGCCTGCGTCGACGACACGATCGCCGCGTACCTCGCCACGGGCAAGCTGCCCAAGCGGCTGAAGTCCAACACGTCCGACAAGCAGTGTGAGCCGCTGCCGCAGCCCGACCCGTCGGCCGCGCGGGCGAAGCGGGCCGAGCGCGGTGGTTCGCTCACCCGGCTGGAGCTGCAGAACCTCGTCACCCTCCGGTGAGCTGACGCTTCGGTGGGGCGGCCTTCGTCACCTTCCGGTGCCGGAGGCCGCGCCCGCCGGGTAGGCTGGTCCGCGCGAAGGGGAGTAGCTCCCAACGTCGTGGTCGACATGCTGATCCACGGTGCCCGAGAGGGTCCGGGATCCGGCCACGCGGCCCCGGTCCGCCGGGGCGAGCGAGACCTTCGACTTGGCCATTCCAGCTGGCCGGGTCGAGGTCGCCCCGCGCCCACGCCCCGGTCCGAACACACCGGGAGTTGCACGTCCCATGGACGGTTTCCTCGTCGCGACGGCGGTCAGCTTCGCCGTCATCTTCGTGGCCGAGCTCGGCGACAAGTCGCAGCTCATGGCCCTGACCTTCGCCACCCGGTTCAAGCCGCTGCCGGTGCTCATCGGCATCACCGTGGCCACCGCGGTCGTCCACCTGGTCTCCGTCGGCATCGGCTACGGCCTGGGCGCCACGCTGCCCACCAGTTGGATCTCCCTGGTGGCCGGGCTGGCGTTCCTCGCCTTCGGCGCGTGGACGCTGCGCGGCGACAAGCTCACCGATGACGAGAAGACCAAGGCCGAGCGGTCCACCGGCTCCGCGATCCTCGCCGTCGGCGGCGCGTTCTTCCTGGCCGAGCTGGGCGACAAGACCATGCTCGCGACCATCACGCTGGCCACCACGTACGGCTGGTTCGGCACGTGGCTCGGCTCGACCGTGGGCATGGTCGCCGCCGACGCGCTGGCGATCCTCGTCGGCCGGCTGCTCGGCCGGCACCTGCCGGAGAAGGCCATCAAGTACGGCGCGGCCGCGCTCTTCGCTATCTTCGGCGTCTGGCTCATCGTCGAGGCGCTCACCGAGCTGACCTGATCCGGGAGGGGGCGGACGTGCCGCTGCAGTACCGTGCCGAGTTTGACGCCGTTGTGACGTTCCGTAACGGCGGCGGGCTGCAGGCCCAGGGTTTCCGGGTGGACGTCCCGCACGCCGACGTCACGGAGCCGGAGATCGCGTCGCTGTTCGTCACGGCCTGCCGGCTGCTGATGGTCGACCGCGTCGAGCTGTCCGGCGTCCGGATCTTCGCCGAGCCGCACCTCGGCACCCCGGGCGGGCCGTCCGAGCCGCGCACCCGGTTCGTGGAGCTCAGCCACGTGATCGGCGCCGGGACGATCACGTACCCCGGGCTGCCGGCGCCGGAGATCACCCCGCACCTCACCCGGGAGGCGTCCCGTGGCGTCTACGCCGAGGGCACCGAGTTCGCGATCGACCGCATCTCCATGGTCGGGAACACGGGCACCTACCTGGACAGCCCGTTCCACCGGTACGCCGACGGCACCGACCTGGCGGGCCTGCCGCTGGAACGCCTCGCCGGCCTCCCCGCGGTCGTGGTCCGGGCGGTCGGCGGTGCCCGCGGCGTCGGCGTGGACGCCCTGGAGCACCTGACCGTGGCGGGTCACGCGGTACTGCTGCACACCGGTGGGGACGCACACTGGGGCACCCCGGCGTACGCGGAAGACGCGCCCTTCCTCACCGAGGCCGGCGCCCGGTGGCTGGTGGATCACGGTGCGGCGCTGGTCGGCATCGACGCGGTCAACATCGACGACGCCTCCCCGGCGGGGGGTGGCGCGCGGCCGGCGCACACCCTGCTGCTCGCGGCGGGCATCCCGGTCGTCGAGCACCTGACCGGCCTGGCGGACCTGCCGCCCACCGGCGCCCGCTTCACCGCCGCGCCGCCCCGGGTGTCGGGCTTCGGCACGTTCCCGGTCCGGGCGTACGCGACCGTGCCGGAGCTCGAGCCGCATGACCACCGCACGTCCGGCGGGTGGCAGCCGACCGCCGGGTGATTTTCGCGCAAAGCCGCTCAGAACGGCCGCGAATCTGCCGATGATGCCCGTGTGACCTTTGACTTCTCCCCGGCCCGGCAGCCGCGATGACCGACGTCGACGCGGCGCGTGCCGCCCCGGACCGGGCCCGGCAGCAGGCGGCGGGGGAGAAGCAGGCGGGTCTGAGCAGCCCCACCGAGCTCGGCGTGGCTCGCGCCGCCGCCCTGTTCGAACGGGTCGACCCGGGCGCCGCGGCCCAGCACCTCGAGCCGATCCTCGCGGCCGACCCGCGGTCCGCGGCCGGCTGGATCCTCATGGCCCGGATCCGGCTGGTGCTCGACGAGGTCGACAAGGCGCTCGACGCCGCCAACCGGGCCGTCGACCTGGCGCCCGAGGACCCGCGGCCGCTGGCGATCGCGAGCCGGGCGCTCACGCTGCTCGGACGGCACGAGGAGGCCGTCACGATGGCGTACCGGGCGGTCATCGCCGACCCGAAGAACCCGCTGTGGCACGACCGGGTCGCCTGGTCGCTGCTCGCCGCCGACCGGCAGTACGCGGACGCCGAGCAGGCCGCCCGTACGGCCGTGGGGCTCGACCCCAACGAGGCGCACTACTACTTCACCCACGGCGTCGCGCTGGACGCGCTCGGCCACTCCGACCAGGCGCGGCAGGCCTTCCTCGTGTCGCTGAAGCTGGAGCCGGAGAACCCGGTGGCGCAGCACCGGCTGGCCGTGCTGAACGGCGAGGCCGTGCGGGGGCCGGAGAAGAAGAAGCGCGGCTGGAAGCTCTTCGGGCGTAAGGACAGCGCGGCTAGCGGGCCAGCGCGTCCCGAGGAGTTCCTGCCCTAGACCGCAGGACCAGCCAGACGAGCCAGCCCATCCCGATGATGAAGCCGAAGCTGATCAGCCGGTAGAGCACCACGGCGGCGACGGCGGAGCTGCTGGTCAGGCCGCCGGCCACCAGGCCGAGCACGAGCGCGCCGTCGACCACGCCCAGCCCGCCCGGCACGATCGGCACGCTGGCCGCCGCCATCCCCGCGCAGTACGCGATCACCAGCTGCGTGGGCCGGATGTCGTGCGCGCCCACGGCGATGCAGCACATCCACAGGCACAGCGCGTCCAGCAGCCAGTTCGCGACGGCCAGCAGGGACGCGTACGCGAAATGACCCGGCCGGACCCGCACCGAGCGCAACTGGTCGACGAAGCCCACCAGCCGGGCGTGCCCGGTGTCGGCGGGCCGGCGCCGCAGCCGGTTGACCCGGCTGAGCAGGGCCCGCGCGGGGTTGATCAGCCATTCCGGGTGCTGTGCCAGGAACCGTACGGTCAGCGCCACGACCAGCGCCCCGCCCATGTACAGCACCAGCGTCCGCCAGCTGCCCGTGCTGCGCGTCAGGATGCCGAAGACCGCGCCGATCACCACCAGCGCGCCCGCGGAGAGCACCCCGCTGAGCGCGATGCACCAGGACGCCACCGCCGACGAGACTCCGAACCGGCGCATCTGCCGGAAGTTGAACGTGGTGGAGAAGACCGGCCCGCCGGGCAGCGTCACGCTCAGCGAGTGGGCCGCGTACGCCAGCGCGACGTGCCGGCGCATCCGCACCTTCGTCCCGGCACCGTGCAGCAGCGCCCGCTGCATCCGGGCGTAGCTGCCCATCGAGGCGATCTCGGCGACCAGGGCGCCGGCGACCCAGTTCCAGTGCGGTGTCCGCAGCTGGACCATCGCGTCGACGAGCGCGCGCCAGCCGATCAGCAGCTCGGCGAGGATGATGAGCACCACCACCGCGGCCACGACGGGTCCGCGGCGCAACCGGGGCCGGGTGGTCTCGGGCATCCCTTGATCGTCGCACCCTCAGCGGGTGTACGCGACCAGATCCAGGTCCTTCAGCGCGGCGGGCTCCTTCGCCCGCAGGAGCAGCGTGAAGCCGGGGTCGAACAGGGACAGCCGGGTCCGGCCCCGCTGCACCGAGCGGACCAGCAGGTTGCCCTGCGCGTCGAACACCGCCCCGATGACCGTGCCGGGCACCGGCAGGTCGACGGTCTCGCCGGTCGAGGTGTCCAGCACCGCGTCGGCGGGCGCGTCGGTGTCCGCGGCGCCGGCCTGCTCCGTCCGCACGGTCACCAGGTCGCCGGTGCTGTCCACGCTGACCGGCCGGCAGGCCGCCGCGCCGCCGGTGTCCTGGGTGGCCGGCACCGGCGTGCCCGTCTGGGCGTTCACGCCGGCGACCTCGAGCCGGCACGAGGTCGTCGCGTACACGAGCGTGGTGCCGTCGCCGGACCAGCGGAAATGCTCGCCGTCGAGGCCGGTGGGCAGGGGGGTGAGCGCGCCGGTCGCCACGTCCAGCACCCCGGGATCGGTCGCGTCGATCAGCAGCCGGCCGCCGTCCGGGGACCAGGCCGGCGCCTGCGCGTCGGAGGCCGTGCCCGCGTAGACCTGCTGCGGCTCCCCGCCCGCGGTGTCCACCACCATGAGCTGCCCCTCGGTGACGTACGCGACCCGGGCACCGTCGGGCGAGACGCCCACCGCGGAGAACGGGGCGGACAGCACGGTGCGTGGGTCGCCGTCCCGGGTCAGCCGTACGAGGTCGGCCTTCGTGCCGGCGTCCTGGTAGAACACCTGGCCCGGCAGGGCGGCCAGCGACGTCGACCGGGGCCTCGTCGAAGCGGGCGCCTGAGGGCGCGGCCGGTGCGGGCGGGACGTCGTGCGTCCCGGCGTGAGCGACTGGATCGGCGCCGGCCCGGCGTCCCCCTGCGGCGCGCCGGTCGCACCCGGCGAGGGGTTGAGCGGCGCGGCGGCGACCCCGCGGGGGGAGGAATCGCCGGACGGCTGCGGCATCTGCCACAGCCCGCTGCCCAGCAGTCCGAGGGCGACCACGGCGGCGCCGGTGCCCACCGCGGCCTCCCGGCGGCCGATGCGCCGCGAGCGCCGCAGCGACCGTTCGTAGAGGTCGATGGGGAGGACCGAGTCGGCAAGCTCGCTCAGCGAGTCGTGCAGCGGGCCGGGGCCGGTCATCGGGGCCCCTCGACATCGGCGAGCGAACGCAGATCGGGCACCAGGCCGCGGAGCCGGTCGAGCGCGCGGGAGCACTGGGTCTTGACCGTGCTCACCGAGATGCCGAGCATCTGCGCCGCCTCGGCCTCGGTGTGGTCCTCGAAGTAGCGCAGCACCACCACGGCGCGCTGCTTCGGGCTCAGCGACAGCAGGGCCCGGCGCAGGGCGACGCGCCGGACCGTCGCCTCGGCCGGGTCGTCGGTCGAGCCGCCGTGCCGTTCGAGGTTCTCGCCGGGCAGCGCCTCGGCGACCTTCGGCCGCCGCCAGAGGGAGACCTGGGCGTGATACATGACCTTGCGGGCGTACGCCTCGGCGTGGTCCGGGCGCTCCAGCCGTGACCAGGCCCGATGGGTCCGCGCGAGGGCCTCCTGGACGAGGTCCTCGGCGAGGTGCTGGTCGCCGGTGAGCAGGTACGCGGAGCGGAGCAGGGCGTGCGAGCGCTCTCGGACGAAGGTCGCATAAGCGGCGTCGCGCGCGTCGGTCATTCCCCGTGTTCCGATCGGCGTCCGGAAAGAGCCGTGAGCGTACAGCCGCCGGTCAATCACCGCGTCAGCGCTCACCACGTCACTTCTTCCCGTGCCGTCCACATAGGTGCGGGGGCCGGTACCCCCCGTTATCGGTACCGGCCCCCGCGGCGTACGCATAGGTAGACGCGGATCTGCCGGATGCCGGGCGACGGGACCTTCGGGTGATTCCGCTCGGTCCGAACGGCCAGGGGATACCGGAACGTTGCCCACCGGCAATTGACAGTCGGTGATCTCGTCGGTACAAAAAACGCACCTCTCCCCTCCCCGCCCCCTGCGGCCTCCGGTTAGGAGCTGTGCCGTGGCAGAGCTGTACGCGCCTGCTGCCCAGGACACCGGCGTCAAGGCGCGCGTGCAGCGCTTCGGCGGCTACCTCGCCGGCATGGTGATGCCGAACATCGCCGCCTTCATCGCCTGGGGTCTGATCACGGCGCTCTTCTTCGAGAAGGGCTGGCTGCCGAACGAGAAGTTCGCCGCGCTCATCGACCCGATGTCGCACGTGCTGCTCCCGGTCCTCATCGGATACACCGGCGGCCGCATGGTCCACGCCCAGCGCGGCGCGGTGGTCGGCGCGGTCGCCACGATGGGCCTCGTGGTGGGCTCCGAGGCGCCCATGTTCTTCGGCGCGATGATCGTGGGGCCGCTGACCGCGTACGTGCTCAAGCTGGTCGACGGCCTCACCGCCGACCGCATCCGCCCCGGCTTCGAGATGCTGGTCGACAACTTCGCCGCCGGCATCGTCGCCGCGCTCTCCGCGCTGGCCGGGGTGCTCGCGATCGGCCCGGTCATGCGCGTGTTCACCGAGGCGGCCGGCGACGGCGTACGGTTCCTCGTCCAGCATCATCTGCTGCCCGCGGCGGCGGTGCTCATCGAGCCGGCCAAGGTGCTGTTCCTCAACAACGCCATCAACCACGGGGTGCTCGGGCCGCTGGGCATCGCCGAGTCGTCCGACAACGGCAAGTCGATCCTGTTCATGCTGGAGACCAACCCCGGGCCCGGGTTCGGGATCCTGCTGGCGTACCTGCTGTTCGGGCCCCGGTCGCTGCGGCCCAGCGTGCCCGCCGCGATGGCCATCCAGTTCCTCGGCGGCATCCACGAGATCTATTTCCCGTACGTGCTGATGAAGCCGAGCATGGTCCTGGCGGCCGTCTGCGGCGGTGGCGCCGGGATCCTGACGTTCATGGTGACCGGGGCCGGCCTGGTCGCCACCCCGTCGCCCGGCAGCATCTTCGCCTACCTCGCCGAGACCCCGCGCGGCGACTACTTCGGCGTGCTGGCCGGCGTCGTGGTGGCCGCCGGGGTGTCGTTCGTGGTCGGCTCCCTGCTGCTCGGCTTCGGCCGGCTGGCCGGCGACGAGGAGGGCATGTGAGCAGCATCGACGGCGGCGACATCCGCAAACTGGTGGTCGCCTGCGACGCCGGGATGGGCAGCAGCGTCATGCTCGCCGCCCAGCTCCGCCGCGAGCTGCGCAGGACGCCCGTCACCATCGAGCACCACGCGATCGCGTCCATTCCCGCGGACGCCGACGTCGTCCTCTGCCAGGCCGGCCTCGCCGACCGGGTCCGGGCCGGCGCCCCGGGCTCGGTGGTGGTCGGCTTCCGGATGTTCCTCGGCGACCCCGCCGTGGCCCGCGTCGTCACCGCCGTCAAGCAGGGTGGCGTGGTCGTCGGCACCACGGGAGGCTGAGCGTGCTCGGCTCCATGCCGACGCAACACGTCGTCGCCATGCTCGGCGCCTCGCCGCCGCAGCGCGCGGTCGGCGTGCTGCTCTCCATGCCCCGCGACCGCATCGACGCCCTGCTCGCCGCCATGGACGGCCGGCTGATCGCCAAGCTGCTCATCGCCGCCGATCCGCAGAGGCGGGCGGCGCTGCTCGGCCACCTCGACGACGCGCGGCTCGCCGCCGAGCTCGCCCTGCTGCCGCTGGTGGAAGCGGCCGCGGTGATGGCCGCCCTGCCGGCCGTACGCGCCCGGCCCCAGCTGGACCGGGTCACCTCCGAGCACCTGGCGATGCTGCTCGACGCGATGCCCGGCCCGCACCGCCGGCGGCTGGTGGACGTGCTCGACCCGCTGCGCCTGTCCGACCTGCGCCGGGTCGCGTACGAGAAGAAGGTCATCGAATCGCTGCGCCGCACCGCCGCCGGCCTGCAGTGGGTGCCCGGCGACTACGGCAGCAACCTGCTCGCCGGCGTCTTCCACCGGCTCTTCGGCGTCTCGCTGTGCTATGTGGACTGCGGGCCGCTGGAGCCGGCGGCCGTGGTCGCGGCCCACGAGGTCTTCGCCGCGCAGCAGGTGCACGGGTTGCTCATCGTGACCAATGCGATGCCCAGCGTGCCGACGGGTGAGCTGGTGACCGATCCGCGGTACGGACGGACACCCGCCCTGGTGGTCACCTGGGATCCCGACGACAATGACGGCGTGCTGGGACGTGCGCTCGTGAGGCTTGCCGGATGACGACGAACGTGCGGCCCGTGCTCGAGGTGCGCGGGATCCGGCTGCACGAGACGGCCGTCGACCGGGAGTCCGCCGTGCACCGCTGCGCCGACGTGCTCGAGGAGATCGGCGCGGTGCACCCCACGTACCGCGAGGCGATGCTCGACCGGGAGTGGGCGATGTCCACGTACCTGGGTGAGGGTGTGGCCATCCCGCACGGCCTCGACAAGTCCCGCGCACTGGTGCGCCGCGACTCCCTCGTCGTGCTGCGCTTCCCCGGCGGCGTCGACTGGGACGGCCACCCGGTCACGGTGTGCGTGGCCATCGCCGCCCGCGGGGACGGCCACGTCGCGCTGCTCGCCGCGCTCGCACAGATCCTCCTCGACCCGGAGCGGGCTCGGGAGCTGCGCGAGGCCACCGACGCGGAGACGATCGTGGCCATGCTGAGCCAGGAGGGCCTGTGATCCGCTCGGTCCTGCTGGCCGGGCGGGCCGGCCTGCACCTGCGTGCCGCCTCGCGGATCGCGGTCGCCGCGGCGCTGGCTCCGGCGGCGGTCACCGTACGCACCCTGGACCGTCCCGCCGTCGCGGCCGACAGCGTGCTGGCCCTGCTCGGCCTCGGCGCGCTCTGCGGCACGGAACTCATCCTCGAGGCGCACGGCCCGGGTGCGGCCGAATCCCTCGACACCCTCGCCGGGCTCTTCGCCACCGACCTGGACGTCGCCGGTGCCTGACCTGCTGCGAGGGCTGGGCGCCAGCGCCGGCGCCGCCACCGGCCCCGCGTACCGCCTGGCGGACCCGCCCCGGCTGCCCGCGCCGTGCCCGGTCACCGACCCGGACGCCGAGGTGGACCGGGCGTACGCCGCCATCGACGCGGTCTGCCGGGACATCAGCCGCCGGGCGGCCGTCGCGGCCGACGAGACGGCCGCGGAGATCCTGCGCGTGCAGGCCGCCCTCGCCGGCGACCGGACGCTGCGCGACGGGGTGGCGATGGCCGTACGCGCGGGCCACGAGGCGCCGCACGCGGTGGCGTCCGTCCTCGGCGAGCACCGGGCGGCCCTGCTCGCGGCCGGCGGGCTGCTCGCCGCGCGCGCCGCCGACCTCGACGACCTGCGCGATCGGATGGTCGCGCACTGCCTCGGGCTGCCGATGCCGGCGTTGCCCGAGCCCGGCTGCCCGTTCGTGCTGGTCGCCGTCGACCTGGCGCCCGCCGACGCCGCGCTGCTCGACCCGGCGCGGGTGCTCGCCGTCGTCACGTCGGCCGGCAGCTTCGTCAGCCACACCGCGATCCTCGCCCGGGCCCGCGGCCTGCCGACGGTCGTGGCCTGCGGCGGGGCGCTGGAGATCGCCGACGGCACGGTGGTCACCGTGGACGGCACGGCCGGCCGGGTCACCGTCGGGCGGTCCGTGACGGCACCGGCCGAGGAACCGCCGGCGCCGCCCGAGGAGCCGGCCGACCTGCGCGGGCGTACGGCCGACGGCCACCACGTCGCGCTGCTCGCCAACATCGGCTGCGCGGCCGAGCTCGCCGGGGCGGCGGTCGAGGGGGTCGGCCTCTTCCGCACCGAACTGCTGTTCCAGCACCACATCGACCCGCCCACGACGGCCGAGCAGATCGACGCGTACGCCGGGGTCTTCGCGGCCATGCCGGGCCGGCAGGTGATCGTACGGACGCTGGACGCCGGTGCGGACAAGCCGCTGCCGTTCCTGCGCGACCACGACGAACCCAACCCGGCCCTGGGCATCCGCGGCCTCCGGGTCGCCCGCCGCCGCGCCGACATCCTCCGTACCCAGATCGCCGCGATCGCCGCCGCGGCCCGCGCGTCGACCGCCCGGGTCGCCGTCATGGCGCCGATGGTCACGACGGTCTCGGAGGCCGCCCAGTTCACGGCCCTGTGCCGCGACGCCGGCCTGCCCACCGTCGGCGTGATGATCGAGGTCCCGGCCGCGGCGGTCCGCTCCGCCGAGATCCTCCAGGTCGTCGACTTCCTCAGCGTCGGCACCAACGACCTCAGCCAGTACGCCTTCGCCGCGGACCGCCGCAGCGGCGAGCTGGCCGATCTGCTGGATCCCTGGCAACCGGCGTTGCTGTCGTTGATCGCGCTGTGCGCGGCGGCCGGGGCGGCGGTGGGTCGCCCGGTCGGGGTGTGCGGGGAGGCGGCGGCCGACCCGGCCTTCGCGGTGGTGCTGGCCGGGCTCGGCGTGACCAGCCTGTCCATGTCACCGCCGGCCGTCCCGGCGGTACGTGCGGCGCTCGCGGCGCACACGCTGGAGGAGTGCCGGCAGGCGGCTCAGCGCGCGCTCGCGGCCGCCGACCCGGCAGCCGCCCGCGCTGCCGTGACCAGGCTTTGAACGGCCCGGACCTCCGACAGATGATCCGGGCCGATGCGGAGGTCCTTGCCTCGTAAGCATTGCGTAGTGACGCTGACGTTATCCAGAGCTAAGTCGACAGAGTGCGTTTGTGGTGTCCTCTACGAAAAGTCTCCAGGAGTCGAGGCGTTGAACTGGGCCATGAGGATCCAACTCTTCGAGTAATCTTCTATGGGCGGGAGAGCCGCTTGAAGGTTCCGTCGCCGCCTACCGGTCGTCTCGGAGGCAGTCAGGATCAGGTTTTTCAACAACGCCTTGGGGTCAGCGACTCTTTCAGCTTCCCGTACCGACGGAATGTCGAGTGGGATTCGACCGTTGGGATTGCCGGCGACGATTCTGATCAGTGGTTCATCCAGGATTAACCATGCTTCAGTCATGCGAACCGGAACGATCGGTACGTGAGCCGACCCTGGCGTTACCTCGCGTACTGCAATACTGATTTCCGACAGCCGCGCGTCACGGCCGGCGCCGTCGGCGTCGCGATGAACGAAGACAACTTCGTAGATCCCGCCCAACTGCTTCACAGCGCGCAGTTTTCCAGCAATCGTCTTGTCTGGTGTGGGTAGCATTTCCGAATTGGGTGATGTCAGTTGAATCTCTACGCCGCACTGGGCTGCAATGCGTGCGATATGAACCTGGATCCCTTCATCGCTCGGACCCTCGCCTAAGAACAGGCAGCTATGGATCATGCGGCATCGAGGTCAACGGTGAGCTGTGCTCCAGGGGGAGACACGAGGTAAGGCAAAATATCGGCTTTGGTGTAAGGGCTCGCGTCGCGGGAGGCTCGCCAGGTTCCGGCTAGAGGTTTAAGAATCAATCCCGGCGATACTGATCCCTCGTGAGTTCGCCGAGGGCCAACAGATGCGAACAAAAGGTCGTCCGGGCTTACCAGCTGGACAACGAATGGGGAGTGAGTGTTAATGACGACCTGCCGGAAAGGATTGTCTAGCCCCGGCGCCTCCGTCGTGTCAACGGCCAACTCCTCGACCAGCCGGACCATCGAAGGCAGGTTTGCAGGGTGGATACCATTTTCCGGTTCCTCCATGCAGAATAGACCTTCTGCGCCTGGGTCCTCGAGAAGTACGCAAAGTGCGAGGAACCGGAGGGTCCCTTCGGAGAGACTGCGCGCAGGCAGCCGAAGCCCTGAGCGCTCCCGTAAGTAGACAGTGAGGAGTTCTCGAACGTCGTCGGCAACCACATCGATCCCACCGACCGAAACTCCAGTCAGTTCTGCTAGTCGGTTGGCGACTCGCGAATACACCCGCTGGGAATCTCCGCTCGTTTCAGATGTCGCAATTCGATACAGGGCGCCGGGAAGGTGCCTGCCGTCAGATTCCATGTATCGTGGATCGACATAGCGGTCCGAAGTCCGAAGGGCGGACGGCTCCAGAGCGAGACGCCGCCAAGACTGCATCTCCCTCCGAGTTGCCAGGATAGTGGGGTCGTCACTTCCTGTTACCGTGCTGACCACGGTGCCAGGCGCTCTGGACGCCGCAGAAGGCCGTGGCTTTCCACGACTTCCGCCGTCCTGGTGGATGCTGATTACCGGCTCGCCCTGTTCCTCAGATGTAGAGATGAAGGCGGTTCCACTGCGGCGGCCCTGCAAGACGGCAGAGCGAAAATGTGCGGCGCTGTGTGGAAAACGAAGGCGTGATGGAGCATCGCCGATATTGATGTGTCGTAAAGCTTCTTTCAGAAGACGCAGGCGGCCAATCCTCTCTGCGCCTGATGGTGCTTGATAACCAATCTCCAGTTCATATCTGAGGAAAGAGATTGTCGGCTTGGCTATCCGCCCGAAGTCATCTTCGACTTGCCTGGGCACGATCATCTCTGCTGCGAACCGGATCCTTGGACTCTTCGACTCGTAGCCATTCCAGAAAAGGTCTCGAGGGTCGCCGATCCGCTCGCCGTGGACGCCTCTTACTTGTTGGGCTGCATCCATCATGGGCATGTCGGAGAGTAAACTCAAGAACTGAATAGCGTCGAACACGTTAGATTTGCCAGTGCCGTTTGGCCCTGCAATGCAGGTGAACGCCCCAAGCTCTATCTTCAAATCCAGAAGATTCTTGAAGCCGTCCACTTCCAGGCGTGTAAGCATCATTTCTCCTCGTGGCTGCGTGGGCAGCGTACCGCCAGGGCGGCGTCAAGGTCAGCGGTCGGCATCTGTGGCCGGTTGCCGGGAGGGATGGTTGCCAGGAGAGCAAGTAGAGGCCGCGGGCTTGCATCGAGCCCTCGGTTCGATATGGGCTTGATCGCTGTAACGCCGAGTCGCGAGCGCTCGCAGCTGTCGACCCGGCTACCGCCCGCGCCGCCGTGACCAGGTTCTGAAGCGGCCGAGCCGGTCCGCAGATCGAAAGCCGGACGCCGCGCAAAGCGAAAGTCGACCACCCCGCAGATCGAAAGTGCCCGGGTCTGAGGGTGGCGGGTTCTGGGTAAGGGGCGCGGATGGGTGGTTATGGCTGGCAGGTCGCGCTCGTCGTGGTCCTGGTGCTGCTGAATGCGGTTTTCGCCGGCAGCGAGATGGCGCTGGTGTCACTGCGGGAGAGCCAGTTGCAGCGGCTGGAGCGGGAATCGCGGACGGGCGTACGGCTGGCTCGGCTCGCTCGGGACCCGAACCGGTTTCTGGCCACCATCCAGATCGGTATCACGCTGGCCGGCTTCCTCGCCTCCGCGGCCGCGGCCGTGTCACTGGCGCAGCCGTTGGTCGGACCGCTGGGTTTTCTCGGCGGCGCCGCGGGGCCGGCGGCGATCGTGCTGGTCACCATCGTGCTGACGTTCTTCACGCTGGTGGTGGGGGAGCTGGCGCCGAAGCGGGTGGCGATGCAGCGGGCCGAGGGGTGGGCGCTCGCCGTGGCACGGCCGCTGGACGTGCTGGCCGGGTTCACCCGGCCCGCGGTGTGGCTGCTCGGCAAGGCGACCGACCTGGTCGTCCGGCTCGCCGGCGGCGACCCGGACGCCGGCCGCGAGGAGGTGAGCAGCGAGGAGATCCGCGACATGGTCGCGGTGCAGGAGAACTTCTCCGCCGAGCAGCGCACGATCATCAGCGGCGCCTTCGAGATCGCGGACCGGACGCTGCGGGAGATCTTCGTACCGCGGAGGGACGTGTTCACGCTGCCGGCGGTGCTGCGGGCCGACGAGGCGTTGCGCAAGCTGGTGGAGGCGGGGCACTCGCGGGCGCCGGTCACCGGCCCGCTGGGCCTCGACGACGTGCTCGGCGTCGTCCACCTGCGCGACCTTGTCGACGCCGAGGGGCCGGTCATCGGGGTCGTGTTCCAGCCGCTGTACCTGCCCGGCACCTTGAAGGTGTCCGACGCGATGCGGCAGATGCGCCAGCAGCGCGGTCAGCTCGCCCTGGTGGTGGACGAGCACGGGTCGGCGGGCGGCATCGTCACCATGGAGGATCTGGTCGAGGAGGTCGTCGGCGAGATCTACGACGAGACCGACCGGGACGTCCGCGCGGTCGTGCACGAGGACGACGGCGCGATGCTGCTGCCCGGCACCTTCCCGATCCACGACCTGCCCGACATCGGCGTGGACGTGGAGACGGCCGAGGGTGGATTCACCACCGTGGCCGGGCTGGTGCTGTCGCTGCTGGGGCACATACCGACCGAGCCGGGCGAGACCGTGACGCTGGACGGGCACACCGCCGAGGTCACCGAGGTCACCGGGCGGGCGATCACCGCCGTGCGGCTGCGCCCGCTCCCAGGATCTGCTCAGCCGGACTTGTTAGCTTCTGCCCGACCTGAACAGTCCTGAGGTAGGGAGAGTCGTGGGCCTGAAGCGGATGCTGGGCGCCTTCGGTGTGGGCGGCCCGAGTGTCGACACCGTGCTGACGAGTCCGGACACGCGGCCGGGGGCGCCGCTGACCGGGCACGTGAACCTGACCGGCGGCAGCCATGACGTCCAGATCGAGCACATCGGGCTGGCGCTGGTCGCCCGGGTCGAGGTCGAGGGCGGCAGCGGGGAGTACGGCGCCACCGGCGAGTTCTTCCGCGCCACGGTCAGCGGCCCGATGCGGCTGGCCGAGGGTGAGCAGGTCTCGGTGCCGTTCGAGATCGTGGTGCCGTGGGAGACCCCGGTCACCGCGGTCTACGGCCGGCACCTGCGCGGGATGACGTTGGGCGTGCGGACGGAGGTGGCCGTGGCCAGGGCCGTCGACAAGGGCGACCTGGACCTCATCGCCGTGCACCCGCTGCCGATCCAGGAGCGCATCCTCGAGGCGTTCGCCCGGCTGGGCTTCCAGTTCAAGCACGCCGACCTGGAGTACGGCCAGATCGCCGGCGTGCACCAGACGCTCCCGTTCTTCCAGGAGATCGAGTACTACCCGCCGGCCCAGTACGCGCACGCCATCAACGAGGTCGAGCTGACCTTCGTGACGAACCCGCACACCGTCGAGGTGGTGCTGGAGTTCGACAAGCGCGGCGGCATGTTCAGCGGGAGCCACGACTCGTACGGCCGCTACACCGTCCCGCACGCCGACGCCGACACCACCGACTGGGCGCAGGTCGTCGACGGCTGGGTCCGCCAGGCGCTCACCCACTATCAAGCCGTGCCGGGGTACGGCCACGGGCATGGCCACGGCCACGGCCATCACGGCCCGGGCATGGGCGGCATGGTGGCGGGCGTCGCCGGCGGCATGGCCGCGGGGTTCCTCGCCGGCGAGGTCATCGACGAGGTGTTCGACGAGTTCGAGGGCGAGGACTGACGTTCACTTGAGGCCCTCACGGGCGCGCGCCTCGCTGGCGGCCAGCGCGTCCGTGAGGGTACGGGCGGTGTCGATCAGCGGCACGTGGCTGAAGGCCTGCGGGAAGTTCCCCACGAGCCGCCGTGCGCCGGTGTCGTACTCCTCGGAGAGCAGCCCGACGTCGTTGCGCAGGGCCAGCAGGCGTTCGAACACCTCGCGCGCCTCCTCCGGCCGTCCCATCAGCGCGTAGTTGTCGGCCAGCCAGAACGTGCAGGCGAGGAATGCGCCCTCGCCCGGCGGCAGCCCGTCCACATCGGTGTCCGGGTGCTGGGTGTACCGCTGGACGAAGCCGTCCTTCAGCAATTCGCGCTCGATGGCCTCGACCGTGCCCACGACGCGCTCGTCGGTCGCCGGCAGGAAGCCGACCAGCGGCACCATGAGCAGCGCGGCGTCCAGCTCCTCGGAGCCGTAGAACTGGGTGAAGGTGCGGCGCTTCTTGTCGTACCCCTTGGTCAGGATGTCGTCGCGGATGTCATCGCGCAGCTTGCGCCACCGCTTCACCGGACCGTCGAGGCCGAAGTCCTCGACGGCCTTCACCGCCCGGTCCGCGGCCACCCACGCCATCAGCTTCGAGTGCACGAAGTGCTGGGGGTCGCCGCGTACCTCCCAGATGCCCTCGTCCGGCTCGGTCCAGTGCTGCTCCACGAACTCCATCAGCTTGACCTGCAGGCCCCATGCGTTGTCGTTTGTCCGCAGGCCCGCGCGCCGGTCCTGGTGCAGCGCGTCCATGACCTCGCCGTAGACGTCCAGCTGGAACTGCTCGGCGGCGGCGTTGCCGATCCGGACGGGGTTGCCGTCGTAGCCGGTCAGCCAGTCGGCGATGTACTCGTCGAGGCGGCGCTCGCCGGCCACGCCGTACATGATCTGCAGCTCGGAGGGGTCGCCCGCGATGGCCCGCAGCAGCCACTTGCGCCACGCCTTCGCCTCGCTCTGGAAGCCGGAATACAGCAGCGACTGCAGGGTGATCGTGGCGTCGCGCAGCCAGCAGAAGCGGTAGTCCCAGTTGCGGACGCCGCCGAGCTTCTCGGGCAGCGAGGTGGTGGCCGCGGCGACGATGCCACCGGTGGGCGCGTACGTGAGTGCCTTGAGCGTCAGCAGCGACCGCACCACGGCATCGCGCCACTCGCCCTCGTACGTGCACGCGGACACCCAGCCGCGCCAGTAGCCCTCGGTGGCGCCGAGCTCGTGCAGTGCGTCGATCGGCTCGGGCGGCGGCAGGTGCGAGGGACGCCAGGTCAGCACGAAGGGCGTACGGTCGCCGGCCGACACGGTGAAGTCGGCGCGGGTGGACATGTTCTCGCCGCGGGTCTCCACGGGCGTCCGCAGCCACGCCGCGTCCGGGCCGGCGACGGCCACGAGGTCGCCGTTCTCCCGGTACACCCACGGGACGACGTGGCCGTAGTCGAAGCGCAGCCGCAGGTTCATCTGCATCGGCACCGTGCCGCGTACGCCCTCCACGATGCGCACCACGTCGGGCGCTTCCCCGCGTGGCGGCATGAAGTCGATGAGCCGTACCACCCCGTCGGCGGTCTCGAACTCGGTCTCCAGCACCAGCGTGTCGTCGCGGTACCGGCGGCGTACGGCGGTCGCCTCCCCGGCGGGCGCGATCGTCCAGTGCCCGTTCTCCTCGGTGCCGAGCAGCGCGGCGAAGATCGCGCCCGAGTCGAACCTCGGCACGCACAGCCAGTCGATCGATCCGTCCCGCCCGACCAGCGCGGCGGTCTGCGTGTCGGCGATGATCGCGTAGTCCTCGATGGGCAGGGCCATGACCCGCTTACGTACCCGGACCGCGGCCGACTGTCACATCCGGCTTCGCCAGGTCGTCCCTATGACGACCGGCCCGCGGGTAGCGTCGGGCGGGCACCGGTCGCCACGACGGAAGGAGCACAGATGGCTCGCCCCCGGATCGTCATCGTCGGTGCCGGATTCGCCGGCTTCGAGGCCGCTCGGACCCTCACCCGGCTCTCGCGCGGCGCCGCCGACATCGTGATCATCAACCCCACCGACTACTTCCTCTACCTGCCGCTGCTGCCCGAGGTCGCCGCCGGCATCCTCGAGCCGCGCCGGGTCACCGTGTCGCTCGCCGCGACGCTGCCCGGCGTACGCGTGCTGTTGGGCGAGGTCGACGGACTGGACCTGGCCGCGCGGACCGTCTCGTACGCCGACCCCGACGGCGGCCGGGGCAGCATCGGCTACCACCGTCTCGTCATCGCGGCGGGCAGCGTGAACAAGCTCCTGCCGGTGCCCGGCGTCACCGAGTACGCGCACGGCTTCCGGGGCATCCCCGAGGCCCTCTACCTGCGCGATCACATCACCCGCCAGATCGAGATGGCGGACACGGCCGAGGACCCGGCCGAGCGGGAGGCCCGGTCCACGTTCGTCGTGGTCGGCGCGGGCTACACGGGTACGGAGGTGGCCGCGCAGGGCGTCCTCTTCACCAAGGCGCTCACCCGCAACCGGCCGGGGCTGCACCCGCGCTGGCTGCTCCTGGACACGGCCGACCGGGTGCTGCCGTCGCTCGACCCGCGGCTCGCCGTGGCGGCCGACGAGGTGCTGCGCGGGCGGGGGGTGGAGGTGCTGCTGAAGACCTCGGTCGAGGAGGCCTGCGCGGACGGCGTCCGGCTCAGCGACGGCGACTTCGTCCCGACCCGCTCGCTGATCTGGTGCGTCGGCGTCCGCCCCGACCCGCTCGTCGCGGACCTCGGCCTGGAGGTGCGGCACGGCCGCCTGGTCGTGGACGAGTTCCTCACCGTGCCCGGCCATCCCGACGTGTACGCCGTCGGCGACGCGGCCGCCGTGCCGGACCTGACCCGCCCCGGCGAGCTCACCGGCATGACCGCGCAGCATGCCACCCGCCAGGGGAAGACCGCGGCGCACAACATCGCCGCCTCGTACGGCAAGGGCCGGCGCCGGGCGTACGTCCACCACGACCTGGGGTTCGTGGTCGACCTGGGCGGCCTGGACTCCGCGGCGAACCCGCTCGGGGTGCCGCTGCGGGGCTTCCCGGCCAAGGTGGTCACCCGCGGTTACCACCTGCTGTCGATGCCGGGCAACCGGGTGCGGGTCGCGGCGGACTGGCTGCTCGATGCCGTCCTGCCCCGGCAGGGCGTGCAGCTGGGGCTGGTCCCGGCGGCGGCGGTGCCGCTGGACAGCGCCTTCCCGCAGGCGCTGCCCGACACCGGCGTGACCTCGAAGACAACCTGACCCTGCCAGGCATGGCCCGGCACGAGGCGGGCATCAGGGGGCGCGCAGCGCGGCCGGCGGGCCGGGAGAGCTGCGAGCCGCGTCTCATTCGCCGTTCAGCGGTCGGAGACTGGCCGCAATTCTCCATACGATCACGCTCCACAGGCCGGTCGAGGACCGGCGACGGTACGGGGAAGGACCGGCGGATGTCGGCTACAGCAACAGAGCCAGGAACGACCGAGCAGGACGGGGGGCCGCATCCGCGCCGGTGGGCCGCGCTCGGGGTCATCGCGATCTCGCAGCTCATGGTGGTGCTCGACGCGACGATCGTGAACATCGCCCTGCCCAGCGCGCGGGAGGACCTCGGCATCTCGGTGGCCGACCAGCAGTGGGTGGTGACGGCGTACACGCTCGCGTTCGGTGGTCTGCTGCTGCTCGGCGGCCGCATCGCCGACTACTGGGGCCGCAAGCGCACCTTCATGGTCGGCGCCGTCGGCTTCGCCGTGGCGTCCGCGATCGGCGGCCTGGCGACCAGCGGGACGCTGCTCTTCGGCGCCCGCGCACTGCAGGGCGTGTTCGGCGCGCTGCTTGCGCCGGCCTCGCTCGCCCTGCTGACGGTGCTGTTCACCGAGGCTCGCGAGCGGGCCAAGGCCTTCGCCGTGTACGGCGCCATCGCCGGCGGCGGCTCCGCGGTGGGCCTGCTGCTGGGCGGCGTGCTCACCGAGTACGCGAGCTGGCGCTGGTGCCTGCTGGTCAACATCCCGATCGCGCTGGTGGCGCTGGCGCTGGCCGTCCCGCTGGTGCCGGAGAGCAAGGCGCACGGCGACACCTCGTACGACGTGCCCGGCGCGATCGTGGTGACGCTGGGCCTGGCCTCGCTGGTGTACGGCTTCACCGAGGCCGCCAAGCCGGACAAGGGCTGGGACGCGGGCACCACCTGGGGTTTCATCGGCGTGGGCCTGGCCCTGCTGGTGCTGTTCGTGGCCATCGAGCGCCGTACGCGCAACCCGCTGCTGCCCCTGCGCATCGTCCTCGACCGCAACCGCGGCGGGGCGTACGTGGCCTCGATGCTGGTCGGCGCGGGGCTCTTCGGCGCGTTCCTGTTCCTCACCTTGTACCTGCAGAACGTGCTCGGCTACACGCCGCTGCGCGCGGGCTTCGCGTCGCTGCCCGTCACCGTGGGTGTGCTGATCTCCGCGACGGTGGCCTCGAACCTGCTGCCGCGGACCGGCCCCAAGCCGCTCATGATCGTCGGCCCGGTGCTCGCCGCGGCGGGCATGATCTCGCTGCGCTTCATCGACCTGGACACCTCGTTCTGGGCGCACCTGATGCCGGCGCAGGTCCTGCTGGGGCTCGGGCTCGGGTTCACGTTCGTGCCGCTGTCGAGCCTGGCGCTGGTCGGCGTCCCGCAGCACGACGCCGGTGCGGCGAGCGCGGCGCTGAACGCGACCCAGCAGGTCGGTGGCTCGCTGGGCACCGCGTTGCTGAACACGATCGCCACCAGCGCGATCACCGCGTACCTGGTGGCGCATCCGCCGCGCAGCCCGCAGGAGGGGCAGCAGGCGGCCCTGGCGGCTCAGGTGGACGGTTACGCCGACGCCTTCACCTGGGCGGCGGCGCTGATCCTGGTGGCGTCGGTGGTCACCGCGGTCTTCATCAAGGTCGGCAAGGAGGAGCTGCCCGCGGGGGAGATGGTGGCGCACGTCGGCTGACGACCGTCCTGTTTCACCCGGTCAGGGGAGTTTAGTCCGATTGTCCGAGGGATCGGACCGTGCGGTGTAGGCGGATCACCCCGGGACAAAAAGGCTTTACGTAATAATTCGGTCATGGGATCTCGTCGTGCACTCTCCATGGCTGTGGCCGGTCTGCTGAGCGGCGCCGTGCTCGGTGTCCCGGCGGTGGACGCCGCGCCCGCGACCGCACACGCGGCCGCCGCCCGCGCGGCGGCCGCCCTGACCGCGGCCGCCGCGGCCGGCACGACGAGCGGCGCCGTGGTGGCGCGCTACGGCTTGGACGGTGGCCGGTCCAGCTCGATCCTCGACGAGTCGGGCCGCGGGCACACCCTGCGGCTCGTCTCCGGCAACGACGGAACGGTCCGCGCCGTGCCGCACCGCAGCGGCCAGGCCCTGCGCTTCCCGGCCAAATGCGGCGGCGCGGGCTGTCCCCGGGCGGCCCTGCAGAGCCCGAGCTCGGCGGACCTCAACCCCGGAACCCGCAACATCTCGTACGGCGCGGAGATCCTGCTCGCCCCCAGCCAGACCAGTAACGGGCAGAACATCGTCCAGAAGGGCTACTCGACCACGAGCAGCCAGTGGAAGCTGCAGATCGACGGCACCGCGGGCATGCCCAGCTGCGTCCTGGTCGGCGCCAGCCCGGGCATCAAGATCGTCCGCAGCTCGGTCTCGGTGGCGGACGGGAGCTGGCACACCGTCGAGTGCCGGCGTACGAGCACCGCGCTCCGGGTGATCGTCGACGGGGCGGTCCGCGGCAGCCGGGCCATCTCGCCCCGCCTCACCATCACCAACCGCCTCCCGCTGAGCATCGGCGCCAAGGGCGCGTACGCCGACAACGACCAGTTCCACGGCATCCTCGACAACATCTGGGTCCGGATCGGCTGACCGCCGGCATCAGGGAGTGCCGGACACCGCCCGGTCCCGCAGCGCGAACTCGACAGCCGCCTCGACGTGCAGCCGGGACGTCGCGAAGACGGGCACCGGGCTGTCGGCGGCCGAGATCAGCAGCTCGATCTCGGTGCACCCCAGAATGACGCCCTGCGCGCCGGCGGCGACCAGGCGACCGATGACATCGCGGTAGATCCGCCGCGACGGGTCCCGTACCTCGCCGACGCACAGCTCGTCGTAGATGATCCGGTGCACCTCGGCGCGGTCGTCCGCCTCCGGGACGATGACCCGCAGGCCGTGGCCCTCGAGCCGGTCGCGGTAGAAGTCCTGCTCCATGGTGAAGGCGGTACCGAGCAGACCCACCGTCCCCACGCCCGCGGCGGCCACGGCGGCGGCCGTCGCGTCGGCCAGGTGCAGCAGCGGAATGCCGACGGCGGCCTGCACCTCGTCGGCGACCTTGTGCATGGTGTTCGTGCACAGCACCAGCACATCGGCGCCCGCGGCCTGCACGGCGGCGGCCGCCTCGCCGAGCAGCCGGCCCGCCTGCTCCCACTGCGCACTGCTCTGCAGCTGCTCGATCTCCGCGAAGTCCACGGAGTAGAGCACGCACCGCGCCGAGTGCAGCCCGCCGAGGCGATCACGCACCATCTCGTTGGCCAGCCGGTAATAGTGGGCGCTGGATTCCCAGCTCATCCCGCCGAGCATCCCGATCGTCAGCATCCGGCCTTCTTACCAGGCGACGACGGCGTCAGGAGGGGCCGGCGGCCAGCCCGGTCGCCATCGCCGTGACCAGCTGCGCGTCCGGGGTGTCGCCGGAGAGCTCCCAGGCGAAGGCGCCCCCGAGGTGGGTGCTCACGGCGTACGCCATCTTGGTTCTGATGGTCTCCGGGGTGTCGTAGCTCCACCAGCGGTCGCCGCAGAACGCGTAGGCCGTGCCGCCCACCGTGCCGGTCGGGGGGCAGGTGCGGCGGAGGACGTCGTAGTCCTCCATGCCCTCCTCGTAGCGGCCCGGCGCCGGTCCCGTCGCCCGCCCGCCCGGCTCCGCGGTCGTCACGCCGGCCCAGCCGCGGCCGTAGAACCCCACGCCGAGCAGCACCTTCTCCGGCGGAACCCCCAGGCCCAGGAGGCCGCGCACGGCGGCGTCGGTGGTCGCGGCCGGTTGCGGAATTCCGGGGTACGCGGTCAGCGCCGAATGTGGCGCAGTGGGCCCGGTGCCGCCGCCGGTGCCGAAGAAGTCGTACGTCATGGCGCTCAGCCAGTCGGCCTGGTGTGCGACCGCGCCGTAGTCCGTGGCGCGCAGCTTGCCGAGGTCGGCCGGCACCGCCGCGGTCACCACGGCGTCCGGGCCGAGCTCGTGCCGCAGCGCCCCGACGATGCCGGCCAGCGCCTGCGGGCCGCTCTCGTCACAGGTCAGCCCGCACGCGTTGGGGTACTCCCAGTCGACGTCGATGCCGTCGAAGAGCCCGGTCCAGCGCGGATCCCGGAGCAGCCGGGCGCACGAGCGGGCGAAGGCGCCGGGATCCTTCGCCGCCTGGGTGAAGCCGCGGGAGCCGGTCCAGCCGCCGAACGACCACAGCACCCGCAGCCCGGGGTGGCGCGCCTTCAGCTTGCGCAGCTGCCCGAAGTTGCCGCGCAGGCCCTGGCCCGGTACGTCGGCGACACCGTCCACACTGTTCCGCGCCGCGATCGGCCTGCCCTGGTCGGCCCAGGTGTCGCCGGTGGCGCAGGTGCCGCCGGTGACCTTGCCGAAGGCGTACACGAGATGGGTGAGCCGGCCGGCCGCGCCGGAGGTCTCCACGTCGCGCACCTGGTAGTCGCGGCCGTACACGCCCCAGTCGGTGAAGTACGCGACCACGCGCGGCGCCGGACGTGCGGCCGGCTGCCCGGCTTTCGGCGCCTCCGCCGGTGCCGAGCAGCCGGCGAGCAGCGCCATGGCGGCGAGAACGGGTACGACCCGCACGCGGGCCTCCCCATCCCTCGCAGGTCCGGCGAACCTATCTCGACGGCGGCGCGGACGGCGTGGCCGCTAACCCGATCGTGTAGTCCTGGATCGTGTAACACGCCTCGTCGTCGACCGCGTCCGCCGATGGGTCGATGCTGATCCGCACCGGGTGCGCGTCCGCCGGGTCCCGGTCCACCCGTACCACGTCCGCGCCCGTCCGCCGAGCCGTGGCGGCCTCCTCCTCCAGCTTCTGCAGCGTCGGTACGAGATCCGCGATGCGCAGCATCAACGCCCGCCTCGACGCCTGGTCCAGCCCTTCCGTGCCGGTCACCCTGCCGTCCGCCACGGTCACGCGGAACCGCCCGATGAGCGCGCGCTCGCCGCACTCCGAGCTGAGGGTGAACGCGTACTTGGCCGGGGGTGTCCAGGTGACCGGCGCCGCTGCCGGCGCTACCGGGACGGCGTTGGCGCAACCACCTAGGAGCAGGGCCGGAGTCACGTACGGGAGAAGTCGGCGCACGGGTCCCTCCAGGGAGTCGACGTACCGGTCCGACGCCGCCCGCCGCGGCACGGTTCCCGCGACCGGCGCGGTGTCGTTCGCTACGCGGTCCGCGCGGCCGCGGCCCATTGTGCGATCGTTTCTTGATGGCCGTACAACCAGGTGGGAGGCGCAGGGACGAGCTGCGCGCGCTGTTCGCCTGGCCGCGCGTGTACGACCGGGCGAAGGCGGTCGTCCGCAACGGCGTGACGACCTTCGTCGTGCTCACCGTGACGCTGTGGCTGATGCCGGGCGTGCGCGCCACCGACGTCGTCGACACCATGGGCCTGGTCCTGCTCGTCGCCGCGGTCGGCGCGGTGCTGCGGCCGTTGCTGCTGGCCGGGGTCATCGCCCTCGGCGGCTGGGGCGCGATGCTGCTCGGCGTCGTGGCCCAGGTCACCGTCATGGCCGTCGCCCTCGAGCTGGACCCGTCGAAGCGGCTCAGCGGCTGGCCCACCGTCGGGGTCGCCGCCCTGCTGGCGGTGGTCTGCGCCGCGATCTTCGACTGGATGGTGGACAGCGGGACCGAGGACACGTTCATCAAGGAGGCCCGGCGCCTCATGCGCGGCATCCGGCGCCGGCAGGCCCGCCAGGCCGGCGGCCGGCTGCTCACGCTGCGCCGCCCGCAGCCCGGCACCGAACCGGGGCTGTTGATCATCCAGCTGGACGGGGTCAGCGAGCCGGTGCTGCGCTGGTCCGTACGCGCCGGAAACCTCCCGACCATCGGGCGCTGGCTGCGCTCGGGTTCGCACGTGATGCGCGGCTGGCACACCGGCCTGCCGTCGACCACCCCGGCCTCCCAGGCCGGCATCCTGCACGGCGCCTCGGACAGGATTCCCGGCTTCCGGTGGTACGAGAAGGACACCGGCCGGCTGATGGTCTCCAACCGGCCCCGCGACGCGGCCGTGATCGAGCGGCGCCTGTCCGACGGCCGCGGTCTGCTGCGCGACGGCGGGGTCAGCATCGGCAACGCGTTCTCCGGCGACGCCGCGATCAACCTGCTGACGGTCAGCCACGCGGCGTTCCCGGGGCGCTCGGCGCGCGGGTGGGCGGCGTTCATGGCCAGCCCGTTCGGCTTCACCCGGGCGCTGGTCCTCGGCGTCGGTGAGGTCTTCACCGAGCTGCACCAGGCGCGCCTGCAGCGCCGGCGCAACCTGCAGCCGCGGGTCAGCCGCTCCGGGGCGTTCCTGGCCCTGCGGCCCGCCTCGATACTGCTGCGCGACGTCAACGTGTCGCTGGTGGCCGAGCAGATGGCCCGCGGTGCGCCGGTCGTCTACTGCGACCTGGTCGACTACGACGAGGTGGCGCACCACGCGGGGCCCGCCCGGCCGGAGTCGCTGCAGCAGCTGGAGAGCCTCGACCGGATGCTCGGGGTGCTGGAGCGGCTGGGGGCCGAGGCGGCGCGGGCGTACCGCATCGTGGTGCTCTCGGACCACGGGCAGAGCCTGGGGGCCACGTTCCGGCAGCGCCACGGCGAGACGCTCGACCAGGCCGTCGCCCGGTTCTGCGGGCCGGATCCGGCCGAGGCGCCCCGCTCGCCCGCCGAGCAGGAGGCGACGAGGGAGCCGGACTACCCGACCGCCCCGGTCGCCCCGGTGCTCGTGGTCTCCTCGGGCAACCTGGCCCTCGTGTACCTGACCCGCCACGCGGAGCGGCCGGACCGCGCGGGCATCGAGCGGATCTACCCGCGGCTCATCAGCGGGCTCGCCGGGCATCCCGGCATCGGGCTCGTGGTGGTGCGGGACGAGGACGGGCCGGTCGCGTACGGCTCCGCCGGCAGTCACCGGCTGACCGACGGCACCGTCGAGGGCGTGGACCCGCTGTTGCCGTACGGTCCGCAGACCCGCGCCGACCTGCTGCGCCACCAGCGCGCCGAGCACGTCGGGGACCTCGTGCTGATCAGTGCGGTGGACCCGGTGACCAGCGAGGTGGCCGCGTTCGAGGAGCTGGTCGGCTCGCACGGCGGGCTGGGCGGCTGGCAAACCGAGGCGGTGCTGGTGCACCCGGCCGACTGGCAGATCACCCACGGCGACCTCGACGGGCCGGATGCGGTCCACCGGCAGCTGGTGGACTGGCTCGACCTGCTGGGACTGCGGACGCAGAGCGCCCGGCCGGACGAGCTGACGGCGCCCGCCCCGCCCGCGATCGAGCAGTTCGCGGTCGCCGGGGAGGACCGCGACGGCGCGGCGGCGCGACTTTCGCACAGCCGTGATGGTTGATTGAAATGTGCGTTTTATCCTATTTGTCCGGCGCCTACTGCTCACCGCCGTCGCCGCCACCGCCCTGGTCACCGCCTCCGGAACGGCGCCCGCGCTCGCGGTCAGCGCCGGCCCCGACAAGGCTCCGCTCTTCAACGGTTCCGTGTACGCGATCGCGTACCGCGGCGGCACCGCGTACGTCGGAGGGTCGTTCACCAGCGTGAGCTGGGGCGGGCGCACGTACGCGCGGGCCCGACTCGCCGCCTTCGACGCGTCCTCCGGCTCCTTGCTGAGCTGGGCGCCGACGGCCAACAGCACCGTACGGGCCCTCGCCGTCAGCGGCTCCTCGGTGTACGCGGGCGGCACCTTCACCAGCGTGTCCGGCCGCTCCCGCGACAACCTGGCCCGCCTCGACGCGGTCAGCGGCGCGGTCGGCAGCTTCGCGCACCGGGTCAGCGGGGTGCCGTACGCCCTCGCCGCCGGCAACGGCCGCCTCTACGCCGGCGGCAGCTTCACCTCGGTGGACGGCTCCACCCGGCGCAACCTGGCCGCCTTCTCGCTGACCAGCGGTGCGCTGGACGGCGGCTGGCGGCCCAGCGCCGACGACTCGGTGCACGCGCTCGCCGTCACCGGCTCACGGGTCTACCTGGGTGGCTCGTTCCACCTGATCAGCGGGGTCAGCCGGACCCTGCGCATCGCGGCGGTCAGCCCGGCCGGCGGCGCCGTCGACCGCGGCTTCCTGCCGACGGCTCCGGCCCAGGTCAACGGCCTCGCCACCGACTCCGCCGGGGTGTACGCGGCCACCGGCGGCCAGGGCGGCCGGGCGATCGCGTACACCACCGGCGGCACGATGCGCTGGCAGCGGGTCTTCGACGGCGACGCGGCGGCGGTCGCCGCGCTGGGCGGGACGATCTACGTGGGCGGGCACTTCGACCGGGCCTGCACGACCGTCAACAACGGCGCGCACGGCGCCTGCACCGACGGCTCGGTGTCGCGGGTCAAGCTCGCCGCCATCAGCGGACGGGGCGCACTCACCGGCTGGGCCCCGCAGGCCAACGGGGTGATCGGCGTCCGGGCGCTGGTGGCCGACCGCACCCGCGGCGCGATCGGTGCGGGCGGCGACTTCACCACGATCGGCGGTCAGAACCGCAAGCGGTACGCGTCCTTCCACTGACCGGCCGGCCCGGCGACGGTGCTCTCCGCCGGCGTGACTACCTGTTCGGCTCGCGGTTGTCGCCGCCGCGGGCCGAACACGGATGCCTCAACCTGGTGCCCGGCTCCGGGATGCCGGCGTCGAATTCCGCACGCTGTGGGAGATCCGGAACGTCGCGGTCCGAGGACGGCCGCCACCGCCTCCAGTTCTTCACCTTGTGGCCCCATGTAACACAATGAGCCGGTGCGGATCACGACGCTCGGCCCGCTGGCCGTCGACGGCCAGCCGGTGCGCGGTGAGCGCCTCGCCGCGGTGATCCGCGAGCTCGCCGCCGCCCGGGGCCGACCGGTCTCCGCGGCCGCGCTCGTCGACGCCGTCTGGGACGGCGACCCGCCCGAGGACGCCGCCGGGGCGGTGCAGGCCCTCGTCTCCCGGGTACGCCGCCTCGGCCTGCCCGTCGTGGCCGTGGCGGGCGGTTACCGGGTGCCCGCCGACCAGGTCGAGACCGACGTCGTCGCCGCCCGCGCTCTGGTGGACCGCGGGCGTGCCGCTCTGGGCGCCGGTGCGGTCGCCGACGCGCGCCGGGCAGCCGAGGAGGCCCGCGCGTACTTCCCCGAGGTGCCCGAGCTCACCGGCGCGGAGGCCGCCCGGCTGTTCGGTGACGTCGCGGCGTTGCGTGCCGAGGCGGCGCTCGCCGGCGGGGGGCCGTACGAGGAGGCGGACCTGCGGCTGCTGGCCGGGCGTACGCCGCCGGACGAGCCCGCAGCCGCGCTGCTGGTCCGGGTGCTGGCGGCGCAGGGCCGGGACGCCGAGGCGCTCGCGGTGGTCGACGAGCTGCGCCGCGAGCTGGCCGACCGGTACGGCACCGATCCGTCCCCGGTGATCGCCGACGTGCACCTGGCCCTGCTGCGCGGCGAGCTGAGGCCCGCGGCGCAGCCCCGCCGCCCGGCCCGCGCCGCGATGCCGCGCTCCTGGCAGCGGCCCGGCACCCCGCTCGTCGGCCGCGACGGCGATGTGGCGGCCGTCGAGGCGGCGCTGGGCGAGGCGCCGCTCGTGACCATCGTGGCGACCGGCGGGGCCGGCAAGACCCGGCTCGCGGCCGAGGTGGCCCGCCGGGCGCCCGGCCCGGTCCGCGTCATCGAGCTCGCCGGCATCCGGGCGCCGGGCGAGGTGCTGCCCGCGGTGGTCGCCGCGCTCGGCGGGGCGGAGACGGCCGTGGCCGCCCCGGCGCTGACCCTCGAACGGCGGGTGCTGAGCCCGGAGGACCGGCTGCGCGCGGCCGCCCCGGAGCTGGACGGGCTCGTCGTGCTGGACAACTGCGAGCACGTCCTGGACGCGGCGGCCGCGGCTGCCGCCGACCTGCTCGCGGTCGCCTCGCCGGAGCTGACGGTGCTGGCCACGAGCCGGGCGCCACTCGGGCTCGCCGGGGAGGCGGTGCACCGGCTGCGGACGCTGCCCGACGCGGAGGCGATCCGCCTGCTGGAGAGCCGCGCCCGAGCCGGCGGCGCCGTGTCCACCTGGGACACCGCGCAGGCGCTCGCGCTGTGCCATCGTCTCGACAACCTGCCGCTCGCGCTCGAGCTGGCCGCCGCCAAGCTGCGGCACATGCCGATCGACGACGTGCTGACCGGGCTGGACGACCGGTTCGCCCTGCTGGACGACGCGCTGCGGGGACTGCCCGATCGGCACGCGAGCCTGTGGGCGATGGTCGACTGGAGCCGCGAGCTGCTCAAGCCCGCCGACCAGGAGCTGATGCAGCGGCTGGCGGTGATCCCGGCCTCGTTCACCGCCGACACGGCGGCCGCCGTCGCCGGGGTGCGCGACGTGCGCCGCGGCCTGGCCGTACTGGTCGAGCAGTCGCTGCTCTCCCTGGAGGACGGCGACGGCGGCCCGCCGCGCTACCGCATGCTCGAGACCGTCCGCGAGTACGGCGAGGCCCGCCTCGGTGACCGCGCCGAGGCGATGGCGGGCCTGGTCGCGTGGGCCCGGGCCCGCTCGGTGGAGCTGGCCGCCGACCAGATCGGGCCGCGACAGCTGGACATGCTCGCCGCTACCGCCCGCGACCAGGAGAATCTGGTCGCGGCGCTGCGCTGGGCGATGGACCACGACGACGAGGCCGCCGCGGTGGACGTGAGCGCCTCGATCTTCTACCTGTGGCAGGTCCGCGGCCTGCACGTCGAGGTCTCCGGCTGGGGACGGATGCTGCTGCACGTCGACGACCCGGTGGCGCGGGTGCGCTCGGCGGTGGCCGCCGGACGGGCCGGTGGCGCGGGGCCGAACGCCGACCGGCTGGCCTGGCTCTGCCTGATGCTGGGGGTCAACTCGGGCATCACCGGCCCGGTACGGCTCGCCGTCCTGGCCCGCCGTGCCCTGGACCGGGTCATCGCCGAACGGTCCGCCGAGATATCGCCGCGCCACCTCGCGCTGGCGGCGCAGCTTCCCCGGCTGAACCTGTTCGACTCACAGGAGGGGCTGCGGGGCGCGGAGGAGCTGATCGCGCATGCCGACCCGTACGTGCAGGCGCTGGGGCTGTTCATGCGGGCGGTCCTGCGCGAGAACGGCGGCATGCCGGACGAGTCCCTGACCGACGCCAAGACCGCGTACGCCCGCTTCGAGGCGGTCGGCGACCACTGGGGCATGGCGATGGCGGCCGGGGCGATCGGGCAGGCGATGTCCTCGCGGCACGAGGAGGCGGTGCAGTGGCTCCGGCGCGGCGTGGAGCACATGGAGATGCTCGGTGCCGCGCAGGACGCCCGGTCGATCCGGGTGGTGCTGGACGGGCAGCTCGCCGGTGCGGGTGACGCCGAGGCGGAACGCCGGCTGCACGAGACGGCGACGTCCGGCCACGCCGACCCGGAGCAGGTCGCGCAGGCGTACCTGAGCCTCGCCCACCTCGCCTGGCAGCGGCGCGACCTCGACGAGGTGTTGCGGTGCGCCGACGCGGTGATGCGCATGGTCGGTGGCTTCACCCAGCCGATGCCCCAGCTGCGCGTCCTGTTCGCCGTCTCGGTGGCGGCCCTGTACGCGACGGTCGCCGCTGAGCGGCCGGTCGAGGGGGCCGACGCGCGGGCGACGGCGCTGCTCGTCCAGGTCCGCGACGAGGGGCTGCCGCTGCAGGACGCCCAGTTCGCGGGCGGGTGGGCGCTGGGCGGGGCAGTGCTGGCCGCGTCCCGCGGGGATGCCGCGGTAGCCGGGGAACTGTGGGCGGCGGCACGCCGGATCGGCGCCTACGACCGGATGATGTTCCCGTCCGGCGACACCGGACGGCTGGCGGTGGCCCTCGGGGACGAGGACCACCGCAAGGCGCTGCTGGCAACCCACGCCGACGAGTCCGTGGCGGCGACCGTCGCGCGCATCCACGAGCTCATGGCGCGCCTGCTCAACTAGCCTTCCGCCGGTACGCCCGCAACGCCAGCGGCATGAACACCACGACGAACCCGGCGCACCAGGCGAGCGTCCACCAGATGTGGTTGCCGATCGGCGTACCGAGGAAGAGCCCGCGGGTCGCGCCGACCAGGTGCGTCAGCGGGTTGACGTCCACGAAGCCCTGCATCCAGCCGGGCAGCGTGTCGGTGCCGACGAAGACGTTCGAGGCGAAGCTCAGCGGCATGATCAGCGCGAACATCAGGCCCTGCACCGCGCCGGGGGTCCGTACGTTCATCGCGACGAACACCGGCAGCCAGCTCAGGCACAGCGCGAACAGCACGGCGAGCAGGCATCCGGCGAGCGCGCTCAGCGGGTCGGTGGTGATGCGGAAGCCCATCAGGTACCCGATCGCCAGGGTCACGCCGGTGACGATCACGTACCGGACGATGTCGCCGAGCACCGCGCCGACCAGCGGGGCGGACCGGGGCACCGGCAGCGACCGGAACCGGTCGAAGATGCCCTTCTGCAGGTCGGTGTTGAGGTTGACGCCGATCGCGATGCAGCCGGTGGCGATGGTCTGCGCCAGGATGCCCGGCAGCAGGAACTGCAGGTAGTCGTGGGTGGAGCCGGCCACCGCGCCGCCGAAGATGTACACGAAGATGACCAGGAACAGCGCCGGCTGCAGGGTCACGTCGATGAGCGCCTCGGGCGTACGCGCGGTCTTGATCAGGCTGCGTTTGGTCAGCGCGAGCGAATGCCGAAGCAACCGCAACGGGCGTCGCCTGGGTACGGCCTCGGCCGGCATGACGGGGTTGGAACGGGACGGCGGGGTGACGACGGTGGTGGTCATGCGGGAACCTCTTCCTTCTCGTTGTGGGGCGCGCCGGTCAGGGTGAAGAAGACCTCGTCGAGGCTGGGCAGGTGCAGGGACAGTTCGGTGACGGCGACACCGGCCCCGGCGAGCCGCGCGACCGCCTCGGTCAGCGCCGCGTCACCGGCCACCGGGACGGCCAGCACGCCCTTGCGGATCTCGTCCGCCGCCGCACCCGTCGACACCTCGGAGAGGATCGCCGCGGTGCGCGCCAGGTCGGACAGGTCGGCCGGGCGTACCTCCAGGGTCTGGCCGCCGACCACCCGCTTGAGCCCGTCCGGGGTGTCGTGGGCGATGACCCGGCCGTGGTCGATCACGGTGATCTCGTCGGCCAGCGCGTCGGCCTCCTCCAGGTACTGCGTGGTGAGCAGCACCGTCGCGCCGCCGGCGACCAGCGTGCGGACGACGTCCCACATGTCCTCGCGCTTGGCGGGGTCGAGGCCGGTGGTGGGCTCGTCCAGGAAGATCACGGCGGGGGAGCCGACCAGGCTCGCGGCCAGGTCGAGGCGCCGGCGCATGCCGCCCGAGTACGTCTTCGCCATCCGGTCGGCGGCGTCGGTGAGGTCGAACCACTCGAGCAGCTCCGCGGCCCGCCGCCGCGCGCCGGCCCGGCCGAGGTCGAGCAGCGTGCCGAAAAGCTCCAGGTTCTGCCGGCCGGTCAGGTCCTCGTCGACGGAGGCGTACTGGCCGGTGAGGCCGATCGACTGGCGGACCCGCTCGGCGTCGCGGACGACGTCGTGGCCGGCGATCCGTGCCGAACCGCCGTCCGGGGTGAGGAGCGTGGAGAGGATGCGGACGGCGGTGGTCTTGCCGGCGCCGTTGGGCCCCAGCACCCCCAGCACCGTGCCGCGCGGTACGGCGAGATCGACGCCTTGCAGCGCCTTCGTCCTGCCGAAGTGCTTGACGAGGCCCTCGGCCTCGATGATCAGGTCTGCTGTCATGCCGCCCAGCGTGCGCGGTGCCGCTGACACGGCGCCGACATCGCGCCGACACGGCCTGACGGGCTCCTACAGGCCCCGGTCGCGGATCTGGCGCTCGATGACGTTCCAGTAGCGTCCCGGCGCGACGCGGGCCAGCAGATCGGCCAGCTTCGCCACCCGGGTGATCACCAGTCGGGGCTTGCGGGCCTGGATGGCCGCGACGATCTGCCGCGCCGCCTCCTCCGGAGGCAGGGTGAGCGCCTTCTCGGTGAACCGCTCGATCTCCGCCGCCTGCCGGCCGTCCACGTCGGGCCCGCTCAGCCGCGCGTTGCGAGCGATGTTGGTGCGTACGCCGCCCGGGTGGACCACGGTCACGCCGACCCGGCCGGCCAGCTCGTGCCGCAGCGCCTCGGAGAAGCCGCGGACGCCGTACTTGCTCGTCGCGTACGCGACCTGGGACGGCGGCGCGATCAGCCCGAAGAGGCTGGAGATGTTCACGACGTGCGAGCCGGGGCGGCTCTGCAGCTGCGGCAGGAACGCCTTGGTCATCCGCACCACGGCGTGCAGGTTGACCTCCATCAGCCAGTCGAAGTCCTTGAGGCTGACCTGGTCGAACGTGCCGCTCAGCGCGACGCCGGCGTTGTTGACCAGCAGGTCCGCGCCGCCGTGCCGGGCGGCGACCTCGGCGGCCAGGTCGGCGCGGTCACCGCCGTCGGCGAGGTCTGTCACGAACGTGTCCACCGCGGCCGCGCCGAGCTGCCGGGCGGTGCCGGCGACCCGGGCCAGCCCGTCGGCATCCCGGTCGACCAGCACCAGCACCGACCGGCGTTTCGCGAGGTCAAGGGCGAGCGCGGCGCCGATGCCGCTCGCCGCGCCGGTGATCACGCACGTACGCCCCGCGAACGCGAATCGCTCCATCGATCGATTATCACCGCTGTGGCGCGGAACCATGCCACATGTGACGCCTACCGATCGCACAGGCCGCACACAGACCGCACGGTCACGGTGGTTCCAGCAGATCAGGCGAGACGAGGAGATCCGAATCCCATGACCGTCAACGGCCCCACCGAGAACCTCCGGGCCTGGCCCGCCGACGACCGTACGGTGATCGACGCGTACCCGGTGGCCGCGGGGTCGTCGGGCGGCCCGCCGGATTGGCATCCGCCGGTCGCGCAGCCCGTACCGCCCGCCCGGCCCGGTGCCCCCCGGGCGGCCAAGGGGAAGCTGGCGGTGGCGGGTGCCATCGCGGCCGCGGTGGTGGCGACCGCCGGGGTGACGGCGGCCGTCGTGGGTTCGCGGGACGACAGCAGCGCCGCCGCCGGCAACACTGCGGCCGGCGGCTCGCCCGGCGGTCAGGCGCTGCCCGACGACGCGGGGCGTGGACAGTTCGGCCGCGGTGGCGGTGGCGGTCCCGGCATGGCCGCACTGCACGGCACGTCCGTCGTCCCGGACGGCAACGGCGGCTATGTGACCCAGGAGACGCAGACCGGCACCGTGTCGGCGGTCAGCTCGACGTCGATCACGGTGAAGAGCGAGGACGGCTACAGCAGGACGTACGTGGTCGGCGGCTCGACGAGCGTGGACAACGGCGCCGACCAGATCGCCGACGTGCAGAGCGGGCACACCGTACGGGTGGTCGCGACGACGTCGGGGGAGACGGCCACGGCCACCACGGTGATCGACTCGAGTCTCGCCTCCGCGCAGCAGCAGGACGGCGGCGGGATGCGACCCGGCGGCCCGGGGGACGGCGGGGCGGGTCAGGGCACCCAGGGCGGGGCCGCGACCGGTACGTGACGACCGGCCGCGGGAGCCCTGAGGGCGGCGCCCCGGTGCCGCGGTTGTCCCGCCTCGGCGACGCGTACCTGGAGAAAGCTCAGGATCGCGCGGTCTTGCGCGCGGCAGTGCGGCGGGCCGTCGCGGTGCTCGCGGTCTGTTTCTCGGGCTGCGGGTCCGGCGCCGAGGCGGCCCGGTCGCGTTCCTTCTCGCGGCGGATCATGTCCGCCAGGAGCTGCTTGTCGTACTTCGCCTCGGCCGCCCGGGCCTTGTCGCGCGCCTTGCCGGCCTTGACCGCGGCCTTCTTGCGGGCCTTGAGCAGCTCGGCCCGCCGCTGCCGGGCGGCCTTGAGCGACCGCTTCAGGCGGGCCGCCTCGTCGACGGCGTTGCGCAGCGACTGCTGCTGTTGCACCGTCAGGTCGGCGATCGTCCTGAGCTGGTTGTCGAGGTCGGTCACGGCCGCCTCGGCCCGCTCGGCGGCGGCGCCGGCGGTACCGGCCCGGTCCCGGCGGCGGTCGAGTGTCTGGTCGGTTGCGGTCACGGTCATCACTCCCATCCGGTCCTTCTCCAGCGGTACCCGGACGGGTGACGGTCAAGCCTGCGAGTCCACTTCCACCGTCTGGTCGTCGGCGGCGGCCCGGGCGCGGCGCCGCCGGATGTGGCGCATGTGCAGGGCGGCGTACGCCCCGATTGCCAGCACGATCGCGGCGAGCGCCCACCACTTGTACTTGTGCGCGTGATCGATGATGTCGACCAGGTGGGTGCCGAGCAGGTACGCCACCGTGGTCCACCAGCCCACCCAGAGCGCGGCGCCGATCGCGTTGTACAGCAGGAACGTGCGCCACGGCATCGCGGTGATGCCCGCGATCACGCCGTTGAGCTGCCGCAGCCCGTCGATGAACCGGGCCACCACGACGACCCGGTTGCCGCGCCGGGCGAAGAACCTCTCGGCCCGTTCGAGCCGCTCGGGCGTGATGAAGATGTACCGGCCGAACCGGTGCACCGCCTTGCGGCCGCCGCGCACGCCGATCCAGTAGCCGACGTTGTCGCCGAGCACCGCCGCGACGAAGGAGATCGCCGCCACGGCGAAGATGTCGAGCCGCCCCCAGCTGGAGTAGATCGCCGCGGCGACCATGATCGTCTGGCCGGGTGCCGGCACCCCGAAGCTCTCGACCCCGATGACCCCGGCGACCGCCAGATATCCCCAGTTGTCCAGGATCGGGGCCACCCCGTGCAGGAAGCTCGGCAGGTCGTCGGTGGGCGGCATGGGTCCTCAAGCGCTCCCGTCATCGGTGTGGGGCGGCGGCCCCTTCGGCCTGACACGGTATCCGCCGGGCGGGCGGCCAAACACGGGTGTGCCCCGACGATCCCTCGCCGGGGCACCCGATGTCGTGCTTACGCGGTGATAGCAACCGCTATGCAACGAAGGTTAGTTCTGCGGTGGCACGTCGCCCGGGCCACTGCCCCACGTACGGCTCGGGGTCGTGCTCAGGGTGTAACTGAGCTTGCCGCCCTTGGTGACCGCCGAGGCCGGAAGCCAGCCCTTGGTGGTCGACTTGCCGTCCACCGAGAGCTTCTGCACGTAGATCGCCTTGGCGTCGTCGCGCGGCGCCTCGATCGTCAGGTCGGCGCCACTGCCGAGGTGCACCACCGCCCGGGGGAAGAGCGGGCTGGTCAGGGCCAGTTCGGCGCGCGTCGGCACGGTCGGGTAGAGGCCCAGGGCGGAGAAGACGTACCAGGCGCTCATCGTGCCGGCGTCGTCGTTGCCCGGGATACCGCCGGTGCCGTTGCTCCACTTCCCGTCGATGATCGCCCGGACCGTCTCCTGCGTCTTGTACGCCGCCCCGAAGTAGTTGTAGAGGTACGGCGTCTGGATGTCCGGCTCGTTGGTCGCGTCGAACTTCGTGCCGCTCGTGGCGCTCAGGTCGAACGTGCCGTCGGGCTTGCGGAAGAAGCCGTCCAGCCGCTCGATCGCCGTCGCGTTGCCGCCCATCTTCTCGGCGAGCGTCACCACGTCGGAGTACACCATCCAGGTGTACTGGGCGCTGCTGCCCTCGACGAACCCGGTGCCGGTGGACGGGCTGAAGCCCTCGGCCCAGGTGCCGTCGCTGTAGCGGTCGCGCATCCAGCCCACGGCCGAGCCGTCGGCGGGCACCGGGGTCGGCACCGCCGGGTCGGCCAGCTCCAGCTCGGCGAGCTGCACGATCGGCGCGCCGCCGTTGGCCGTCACGTTCAGGCGGTAGTACGCGTACGGCTGCGGGTCGCTGACCTCGTACTCCTTGGTCTGCCCGCGCTTGTCGAAGCTCTCGCCGGAACGCGAGTCGATCGTGGTCCACGTCGTGCCGTCGGCGGAGCCCTGCAGTTCCCAGTTCTTCGGGTCGCGCTCGGGGACGTCGTTGGCGGACGTGATCGCGTACCGGTTCACGGTCAGCGGCGAGCTGAGCTTCGCCTGGATCCAGCCGGTGGTGGCGAACGTGAGCCACTTGGTGCCCTTGTCGCCGTCGAACGCCTGCGCCTTGCCCTCGAACGGGGCGTTCTCGGCGCTGGCCTGGATCTCGGTGATCCGCTCCCGGATGTTGTGCTCGAGGCCCGGGTCGGCCTTGGCCTGCGGGTCGAACACGTTGCGCCAGTTGTGCGACCGGTTCAGGAACTCCGCGTGCTTCTCGTCGTCGCCGAGCGCCTTCGCCAGCTCCGAGATGCCGTAGTCGGCCGCCGCGTCCTCCAGCGTCTCCGCCGCGCCGCCCCAGCAGTGGCAGTCGTCGGCGGGGACGTAGCCGAGCTTCAGGTACTTGTCGAGGGCCGGGCGCTGGCCCACGCACTCGACGTTGCAGCCGGCGTCGCTGGAGTCGTTGGCCGTCGGCACGGTGGCCGCCCGGACCAGCGAGTCGAACGCGCCCTTGACGTCGAAGTCGCGGGCGCCGAAGGCGTGCATGCCGGCGACGGCGGCCGCTGCCGGGTCGCCGGACATGACCGCGGTCTTGCCGTGCTGCAGCAGCCACCGGTCCCACTCGCCGTCGCGCTGGGTGGCGTAGTTGAACAGGCTCTGCGCGTAATCGCTTGCCATCTTCGGGTCGAGCAGGGCGAGCAGCTGGACCTGCGCCCGGTACACGTCCCAGCCGGAGAACGTCCCGTATTGCGCCTTCTGTCCTGTGGACAACGTGTGGATTGCGTCGTCGGCGCCGTAGTAGCGGCCGTCGACGTCGCTGGTCAGCGTCGGCTCGAGCATCGAGTGGTACAGCGCCGTGTAGAACGTCGTCTTCTGGTCCTCGGTGCCGCCGCCGATGCCGATCTTCTTCAGCCGCTGCGACCACCCCGACCGTGCGCCGGCCTGGATCGCGGCGAAGCTCAGCCGCTCCGGCGACTCGGCGGCCAGGTTCTTCTGCGCGCCGTCGAGGCTCACGTACGAGATCGCCACGCGCATGTTCACGCTGGTCGTGCCGGGTGCGAAGGTCACGTACCCGCCGGAGCCCTTGTTTGGGTTCGGCCGGCCGGTCGAGCTGTAGCCACTGCCGCCCTGGGCGTCCGTGCCGCCGGGGGTGAGCGTGGTGTCCTTCCAGGTACCCGTGGCCGCGAACGGTTTGTCCAGCTTCGCGACGAAGTGCAGCGTGTAGTAGGCGTGCGAGTTGTTGGTGCTCTGCGGGCCGCAGAAGTTGCCCGCGCTCACCGAGCCGGTCACCGTCTGCGTCGCCGGGTCGAGGTGGACCGTCGCGTCCTCGCTGCCGGTCTCCGACAGCGACGTACGGAACAGCAGGCTGGCCGCCTTGTCGGCGGGGAATGTGAACTTCCCGAACCCGGTACGCGGCGTCGCGGTCAGCTCGGCCCCGGCGCCGCTGTCCAGCCCGACCTTGTACCAGCCCGGCTTGGCGGCCTCGTTGGCGTGCGAGAACGTGCTGGCGTAGACCGCGTCGGTGGCGTCCGCGGTCGGCGACCCGGCGACCTCGCCGACGTGCGGCATGATCGGGATGTCCCCGTTGGCGCCCGAGCAGCCGACCCCGCTGAGGTGGGTCAGGCTCAGGCCGCGGATGCGCGTCGCCGTGTACTGGTAGCCGCCCGGCGCGGGCGTCGACAGCTGGTTGCCGCGCGAGGTCTGCGGGCTCCACGCCAGCATGCCGAACGGCGTGACCGCGCCCGGGTACGTGTTGCCGAGGTTCGTGGAGCCGATGAACGGGTTGACGTACGACGCCGGCTCCGCGACCAAGGGCGGTAGGGGCGCGGCCTGAGCGGCGGCGCCGATCGGAACGGTCAGCGCCACCCCGGAGAGGGCGGCGACGGTACGGAGTCCGAGCATGCGGGGTCCCCCTGATGACATCGATGTCAGACCATGTCGGAGGTCAGCCTCCATCGACTCGATCCAATGTGTCAACCACCCGCGCGAAGGTGTACACCGGGTGAACTCGTTCCGTGGTTGAACTGTCGCCCGGTGAGATCCGTTCCTCCTCCTGGAACGTTCGCCACGAGGAGGACCCCGTCTTGTCTGTCTCCCTGCGGGAAGTGCTGGCCACCCGCCTGCGCCGGTCGGCCTCGCCCACCTCCCCGGAGGCCCCGGAGGCCCCGACCGCGTCCTCCGAGCCGGCGTCCTCCGAGCCGGCGCCCGCTGAGCCGGCCGCTGCTGAGCCGGCCGTCGCTGAGGCGGCAGCCTCGGAGCCGGCGGCTTCGGGGCCGGAGTCCGTGGTCCCCTCGCCGAGCCGCCTGCGCCGGATCGCCGGGCGCGCCCTCACCACCGGCGCGATCGTGCTGATCTTCGCCGGGCTGATCATGCCGAACATCGTGAACCGGCTGGAACGCCCCGGCACGTACGTCCGCCTCCCGATCGAGGGCTTCGTCGCCCTCGGCCTGCTGCTGGTCGTGCCCGGCCGCTGGAAGCGGATCGTCGCGGGCGTGCTCGGCGCCGGCCTCGGCCTGCTGATGGTCGAGAAGTCCCTGGACATGGGCTTCTACCAGGTGCTGGCCCGCCCGTTCGACCCGGTCCTCGACTGGGTGCTGCTCGACGACGCCGAGGCGTTCCTGCGGGACTCGGCCGGCAAGGCGGGCGCGATCGGCGCGCTGATCGGCGTCATCGTCCTCGTGCTGGCGATCATGAGCCTGACGACGCTGGCGGCGCTGCGCATCGCCCGGGTGGCCGCGAAGCACCGTACGGCGACCGCGCGGACGGCGCTGGCCGGCACGGCCGTGTGGGTGACCTGCTTCGTGCTGGGCGTCCAGGTGTTCGGCAACATGCCGGTGGCCGCCCGCGCCAGCGCCATGTACGCCTGGGACCGCGCCCACATGGTCCGCGGCGGCCTGCGCGACGAGGCCAATTTCGCCCGTGAGGTCAAGGTCGACGCGTTCGCGAACGTGCCGGGCGACCAGCTGCTCACCTCGCTGCGCGGCAAGGATCTGCTGCTGACGTTCGTGGAGAGCTACGGCCGTTCGGCGGTCGAGGACCCGGTGATCAACGCCGGCACGGTGAAGGTGCTCGACGAGGGCACCGCGACGCTCGCCAAGGCCGGCTACACCGCGAAGAGCGGCTGGCTGACCTCCCCGACCTTCGGCGGCGGGAGCTGGCTCGCCCACTCGACGTTGCTCTCCGGCCTGTGGATCAACAACCAGCAGCGGTACCGCAACCTCACGTCGAGCGAGCGGCTGACGCTGACCAGCCTGACCCGCAAGGCGGGCTTCGACACGATGAGCGTCATGCCGGGCGCCACCCGGGCGTGGCCGGAGGGCAACTTCTACGGCTACAACCGGGTCTACGACTCCCGCACCATGGGCTACGCCGGACCGCGCTTCGGCTGGGGACCGCAGCCGGACCAGTACACGCTCTCGTGGCTGGAGAAGAACGTGCACGGCCCGGCGCACTCGCCGCTGTTCGTCGAGATGCCGCTGGTCTCCAGCCACACCCCGTGGGTGCCGATCCCCAGCATGATCGACTGGAAGGACGTGGGCGACGGCTCCGTGTACGAGCAGATCCACGCGCGCGCCAAGAAGCCCGGCGCGGTCTGGAAGGACCCGGCGAAGGTCAAGCACGAGTACGCCCGCTCGATCCAGTACACACTCTCGACGCTGATCTCGTACCTGGAGAAGTTCGGCGACGACGACACCGTCATGGTGTTCCTCGGCGACCACCAGCCGGCGCCGATCGTGGTCGGCGAGACCGCCAGCCACGACGTGCCGATCACGATCGTCGCCAAGGACCCGGCCGTGCTGGACAAGATCGCCGACTGGGGCTGGACCGACGGGCTGCGTCCCGCCGCGAGCGTCCCGGCGTTCCCGATGAACCAGTTCCGCGACAAGTTCCTGACCGCGTACGGCCCGTCGGGCGACGTCGCGCGGGCCATGTCGCCGCCGCGCCGCTGACGCCTCAGGCCGTGGGCCGAGCCGGTCGTAGGCCGTCGAGCAGCAGGGTGCAGACGACATCCAGCTCGTGGTCGATGCCCGGTTCGGTCCAGCCGCGGGCCAGGCCGGGGTGGTGGAACCGGGTGGCGGCGGTGAAAACGGCCCGGGCTGTCTCAGCGGGGTGGGCGCGCCGCAACGAGCCGTCGGTCATGCCGTCGGTGAGGTCGGCTTCCAGCTGCTCCAAGAGGTCCGTCAGGGCAGCACCCGCCAGGTGTGCGGTTCGAGGGTGGTGATGCCGCCGCCCGGGGTGGGTACCTCGGCGGGCTCGTCACCCACGTTCAGGGCCATGACGAGCCGGTTGCCGTCGGCCGACGCCTCGTAGACGAACTGCTCGTTCGTCAGGTGCAGCGTCGTGGTCCGCGCACGGTGCAGCCACGGGTTGCGGCGGCGAAGAGCGATCAACTCCTGGTGTACGTGGTAGAGCGGGCGGCCGAACGGCGCCAGGTCCGCCGGCTTCTCGGGGAACGGCGGCCGGACCGCGTCGTCGCCGCCCGCCCGGTCCTCCTTCACGCCGCGGAAACCCTGCTCGTCGCCGGAGTAGATGCTGGGCGTGCCGCCGACGGTCATCAGCACGGCGACCGCCAACGGGATGTCACGCTCGTCGCCGAGCCGGCTGGCGAGCCGCGTGACGTCGTGGTTGCCGGTGAACGTCTGCGGCACGAAGGCGGCGAGGAAGTCGTTGTGGCGTTCCAGGGCCCAGCTGAGCTCGAAGAAGTTCCGCGACTCCAGAGCGCTCCAGATGGCCTTCCACAGCTCGTACTGGGTGACGGAGTCCATGGTGGAGCGGGACACGACGTCCTGGTAGTCGCCGTGGATGACCTCGCCGACGAAGTACGCCTCCGGGAATTCCGCCCGCACCCGGGGCAGCACCCGCGCCCAGAACGCGGCCGGGACGGCGTACGCGGCATCCAGTCGCCATCCGTCTGCGCCGCGCCGCAGCCAATGGGTCATCACGTCGGCGATGTAGTCGGCGACGGCCGGTTCGAGATGGTTGAGGGCGACCAGCGCGCCGTGCCCCTCGAAGGTCGCGTAGTCCGGCTCGCTGCGGCCCTCCCGCCAGGTCAGCCGGAACCAGCCGGCGGTCGGCGCCTCCCGGCCGCGGGTGAGCACGTCCTGGAAGGCGGGGTGGCCGCGGCCGACGTGGTTGAAGACGCCGTCGAGCAGCACCCGCAGCCCACGCTCGTGGGCGGCGGCCACCAGCGCGTCGAAGTCACGGTCGTCGCCCAGCCGCGGGTCGATGCGGAAGTGGTCGACGGTGTCGTACCCGTGGGTCTCGGACGCGAAGACCGGCCCGAGCATCAGCCCGGAGGCCCCCAGCTCGATCACATAGTCCAGCCACGCGTCGAGGCGCCGCAGCCCGCCGTTGTCGTGCTCGGGGTACGCGCCGGTGAAGCCGAGCGGATACACCTGCCACCACACGGCGTGCTGAACCCACGAGGCCTCATTCATCGGGCCACTCTACGGCCGTCCGGAAGTGGTGAAGCGCCGGCCCGAACCGGGCCGGCGCTTCGTGTGGTGCGGAGCTCAGAGGGTCTCGGCGGCGAGCTGGGTGCGCAGCTTGGTCAGCGCCTTGGTGAGCAGGCGGCTGACGTGCATCTGGGAGATGCCGATCTGCTCGGCGATCTGCGACTGGGTGAGGTTGCCGTAGAAGCGCAGGGTGAGGATCTTCTGCTCGCGTTCGTCGAGGCTGGCCAGGGCGGGGCCGAGGGCGACGCGGGTCTCGGCGAGTTCGTATTCGTGGTCCTCGCCGCCGAGGGTGTCGCCGAGTTCGGTGGTGCCGTCGGCGCTGATCGGGGTGGACAGGCTGGTGGCGTTGTAGGCGCGGGCGCCTTCGAGGCCTTCCAGGACGTCTTCCTCGGTGACGCCGAGGTGTACGGCGATGTCGGCGACCTGGGGGGAGCGGCCCAGGGTGTGGGTGAGGGTGGCGTTGGCCTCGGTGATGGCCAGGCGCAGTTCCTGCAGGCGGCGCGGCACGCGCACGGACCAGGTGCGGTCGCGGAAGTGGCGCTTGATCTCGCCGATGATGGTGGGGATGGCGTAGCCGGCGAAGTCGACGCCGCGTTCGGGGTCGAACTTGTCGACGGCCTTGATCAGGCCGACGGTGGCGGTCTGCACGAGGTCGTCGGTGGGCTCGCCGCGGCCGGAGTAGCGGTGCGCGAGGTGGCGGGCCAGCGGCAGCCAGGCCTCGATCGCCCGGTCCCGCAGCAGGGCGCGGGAGGGGTGACCGGCCGGCATCGCGGCCATCGCGTTGAGCAGATCGGCGGCGCTGTCCGCGGGCGCCTCGCTGATCCGGGTCGATGCGTGAGTCGCGGTCGACTGGGTAACAGTCATGTCGTGGTCCTCCCTGGCCCCTGTCCGGAGAGCCGGCCCGGCGGTCAGCCGGGCCCGATCGGGTCGGGGATGTCGCTGTATCGGGTCGACGGCGGTCGATGAGACCCCCGTTGTCCAGGCACGCTTGGCCCGTTCGGTTACAACGACCTTAGCCGAGAGGTCCATTGCTGACTAGCCGAAAGTATGAGTCACTTTAGGTAGCCGTGCGGTCACTGTCGATAGTGTACGCAGCGTACGGGCTTGATCACTCAGCGGCGACGGCGGGCCATCAGCAGGGCTCCCGCACCCGCGAGCACCACCCCGGGCAGCGCCCGCGGCGACCAGCCCCCAGGGCATGACCTCCTCCTCCGCGAGCGGCGTGCCTTCGTCCTTCGCGAGCGCGGCGGGCACCACGGCGGAGCTCGGCGCGGCGGGCACCACGGCGGAGCTCAGCGCGGCGGGCACCGTGGCGGAGCTCGGCGCGGCGGGCACCACGGTGGAGCTCGGCGCGGCGGGTTCAGCCGGCCGCGCCAGCTCCACCGGATCCGGATCGGCGGCGAAGAACCGGGAATCCGGACGACTGTCCTTCAAGGATCCCCGGACGTTCAGTCGTCGTCGTCCCGCGCCTTCTTCTTCTCCTCGCGTTCCAGGGCGAGGTCGAGCGCCAGCACCGCGGCGATGACCAGGAGGGCGTCCTCGCCGGCGGCGACCTGGACGGCGTACGTGTCGCGGATGGTCAGCCACCGCTTGGAGACCGCGGCCACGTCCCGGCCGCCGCGCTCGATGACGTACTCGTGGTCGAGCAGGTCGCCCTTCATCGTGAGGTCGTCCGGGCCGGGCACGTCGATCGTGAACCGGTCCCGGAACGGCGTGAACAGCTTCTTGCGGACCTCGGCGGCCTTCTCGCCGCCGATGCGGATCTCGTACGTCGGCCGCAGCGCCACGAGGTGCCGGTGGACGCTGGCGACCTCGACACCGGCCGGGTCCTCGATCACCACCTTGTCCCGGGCGCTGAAGACCTTGCCGTCCACGCGGAACAGCTTGGTGCCGTGCTCGTCCAGCACGTCGAAGTCGTCGCCGAATGCGAAGAACCGCTCCCTGATCACATACATGCGCCGATTCTGCGCGCGGAGGCCGCCCGCCGCACATCCATCCGGCGGGCGGCCCGCTGCGTCAGGGCTTGAGCACGACCTTGATGCAGCCGTCCTCCTTCTTCTTGAAGATGTCGTACCCGTGCGGCGCCTCCTCGAGCGGCATCCGGTGGGTGACCAGGTCGTCCACGCCCAGCGGGTCGTCGTCGCCGGTCAGCAGCGGCAGGATGTCGTCGACCCAGTGCTTCACGTGGGCCTGGCCCATGCGCATCGTGATGCCCTTGTCGAACAGGTCGAACATCGGCATCGGGTCGGCCTGGCCGCCGTACACGCCGATGATGGACACCGTGCCGGCCCGGCGGACCGCCGCGAACGCCGTGCGCAGAGCGGCCATCCGGTCCACGCCGGCCTTGTCGATCGCCTTGCGGGCCACCGCGTCGGGCAGCAGGCCCGCCGCCTTCTGCGCGAACTCCTGGAACGGGGTGCCGTGCGCCTCCATGCCGACCGCCTCGACGACGCTGTCCGCGCCGCGGCCCTGGGTCAGCTCCAGCACGGCGGCCGGGATGTCGTCGACCTCGTCGAAGTTCAGCGCCTCGACACCGTTGCGGCGGGCCATCTCCAGGCGCTCCGGCACGTTGTCGGTGGCGATGACCCGCTCGGCGCCCAGGTGGCGGGCGATCCGCGCGGTCATCTGCCCGATCGGGCCGAGGCCGGTCACGAAGACCGTGCTGCCGGGAACGATGTCGGCCCACTTCGCGGCCTGCCACGAGGTGGTGAGCACGTCGGAGAGGAACAGGTAGCGCTCGTCCGGGTGCTGCTCCGGCACCTTGATCGGGCCGAAGTGCGCCTGCGGCACCCGCAGGTACTCGGCCTGGCCGCCGGGGACCTGGCCGTAGAGCTTGGTGTAGCCGAACAGGGACGCGCCCTTGCCGTGCTCCTTGACCTGCGTCGTCTCGCACTGCGCGTAGTAGCCGCGGCTGCAGAAGAAGCAGTAGCCGCAGGAGATGTTGAACGGGATGACCACGCGGTCGCCGGGGCGGATGTGGGTGACCTCCGGCCCCACTTCCTCGACGATGCCCATGGGCTCGTGGCCGAGGACGTCGCCCTTCTCCAGGTACATGCCGAGCACGTCGTACAGGTGCAGGTCGGAGCCGCAGATCGCGGTGGAGGTGACCTTGATGATCGCGTCCGTGGGCTCCTGGATCTTCGGGTCGGGAACGGTCTCGACGGACACCTTCTCGGTGCCCTGCCAGGTCAGTGCGCGCATGCGGTCCTCCGCGTCTCGTCGGTGTCGTCACCTGTCGTGGTGCCCGGTGACGGCGCGGATATGCCTGGATTAGCCACCCGCCGACCGGGCACCCGGAACGCAGACAACGAGGAGGGCGAAACCCATGACGACTCCCACCGAGCGTCCGTTCGCGGTGGTCACCGGCGCGTCCAGCGGCATCGGGTACGAGCTGGCCCGGCAGTTCGCCGACCACGGGTACGACCTGCTGCTGGCGGCGGAGGACGCGGACATCGAGCAGGCCGCCGTCGATCTGCGCCGGGACGGGCAGAACCAGGTCACGGCCGTGCGCGCCGACCTGGCCACGTACGACGGCGTCGAGAAGCTGTACGCCGAGATCCGCGCGGCGGGCCGGCCGGTCGACGCGATCGCGCTGAACGCCGGCCGGGGCATGGGCGGCGACTTCACCCGTGAGACCGACCTGGCGCAGGAGATCAACATCATCGATGTGAATGTCACCTCGACGGTGCACCTGGCCAAGCGGGTGCTGCCGGACATGGTGGCGCGCGGCGAGGGCCGGGTGCTGTTCACCTCGTCGATCGCGTCGATGATGCCGGGCACGTACCAGGCGGTCTACAACGCGTCGAAGTCGTTCGTGCAGTCGCTGGCCGAGGCGCTGCGCGAGGAGCTGAAGGACACCGGCGTCACCGTCACCTCGCTGATGCCCGGCCCGACCGACACCAACTTCTTCCACCGCGCCGAGATGGACGACACCCGGGTCGGCGCGAGCAAGAAGGACGACCCGGCACAGGTGGCCGAGCAGGCGTACAAGGCCCTGATGAAGGGCGAGGAGAAGGTCGTGGCCGGCTCGGTCATGACGAAGGTCCAGGCGGCCGCGTCGAAGGTCATGCCGGACAGCGCCAAGGCCAAGATGCACCGCAAGATGGCGGAGCCGGGCTCAGCGGACTGAGCCCGGCCCTGGTCTCACAGCCGGATCCCGCCGGAGACCTCGATGCGCTGGGCGGTGATCCAGCCGGTCCGGCCCGTGAGCAGCGCGGCGATGGCGCCACCGACGTCCTCGGGGCGTCCCATCCGGCCCATCGCCGCCTGCGCGGCCAGGTGCGCGCGCACGTTCTCGTCGTCGCGCAGGACGCCGCCGGCGAAGTCCGTACCGATCGGGCCGGGCGCCACCACGTTCGCCGTGATGCCGCGCGGGCCGACCTCCCGGGCGAGGTAGCGGGTGAAGACCTCGACGGCGCCCTTCGCGGCCGCGTAGGCGGCCCAGGGGCCGTCCGCGCCGGAGCGGGTCAGGCCGGTGGAGAAGTTGATGATCCGGCCGCCGTCGGCGATCAGCGGCAGCAGCTTCTGGGTGAGGAAGAAGACGCCGCGCAGGTGTACGCCGACCAGCTCGTCGAACGCGGCCACGGTGGTGTCGGCGATCGAGGCGCCGAGCCCGACGCCGGCGTTGTTCAGCAGGTGATCGAAGGTGTCGCGGTTCCAGGTGGTCCGCAGCGTCTCGCGGATCTCGGCCGTGAAGGCGTCGAAGGTGTCGACCTCACGGGTGTCGAGGCGCAGGGCCACCGCGGTCCGGCCGGCCTGCTTGACGGCGTCGACCACCTCCGCCGCCTCGTCGGCGCCGTTGCGGTACGTGATGATCGCGTCGATGCCGGCCTCCGCCAGCGCGAGGGCCGAGGCGCGGCCCAGGCCGCGGTTGCCACCGGTGATCAGGGCGATTTCGGGCATGAGGGGTCCTCTCAAGGACGAGAAGGTGGGAGGAATCAGAGACGCTGGTCGCCGACGACCGACAGCAGCTGGAGCTTCTCGTAGCTCTCCGTGCCGGGTGCGGCGGTGAAGACCAGCAGGACCTGTGACTGGTCCGGGTCGATCAGGGTCTGACAGTGCACCTCGATGACGCCGAGCTCGGGGTGCGCGATGCGTTTGACGTCGGTGTGGGTGGTGCTGATGTCGTGCTCCGCCCACACCGCGCGGAACTCAGGGCTGATGTCGTGCAGGGCGTCGACGACGGTGGCGGCTCGGGAGCCCTTGCCTTCCCGCGTGTACGCGACCCGCAGCTGAGCCGTGAAGATCCGCCCGTGCGTCGGGTGGTCCTCCTCGGGATAGATCGCCCGCGCGAGCGGATCGGTGTACCAGCGGTACACCATGCTGCGGGCCATCCCGGTCCAGCGGGAGTCGTCGCCCATCAGCGCGATCGCCGGCCGGGTCTGCCGCAACGTCTCGCCGAGATGGCTGAGCACCTGCGCCGGCGTGTCCTCCAGCCGGTCGAGGATGCGCATGATCCCGGGATTGATGTGGTCGGAGCGCAGCACCCGCCGGGGCGCGGCGTGCCCGGCGAGCCGGAACAGGTGGTCCCGCTCGTCGAGGGAGAGGTGCAGGCCCCGGGCGATGGCGGCCAGCATCTGCTCGGACGGGTTCGGGCCGCGCTGCTGCTCGATGCGGCCGTAGTAGTCGGCCGACATGCCGCACAGGGCTGCGACCTCCTCGCGGCGCAGGCCGCCCGTGCGCCGGCGCGGCCCCCGGGGCAGTCCCACGTCCTCCGGCTGCAGCGCTTCCCGGCGCGTACGCAGGAAGTCGGCGAGCTGGGCGCGGTCCACGGGTCCCATCCTCCCTCAGCTCCCGGCCGGTAAGCGGCTCGTGAGCTCCTCCGACACGCGCCAGAGCCGCCCGCCGTCCTCCACGCTGCGGGCGGACGGGTAGATCCGCTGCTCGGCGGGCTTACCGGCGACGTGCCCGAGGCCGCCCGGCCCGTAGAAGCGGCCGCCCCGAGCTTCGGGGCTGGTGGCGGCGTACAGGGCGGACCGCAGGCCGTGGTCCGCGGTCTGGACCGGGTAGCCCAGCCCGGAGAGCCGCTTGAACAGCGCGGCGAGCGGCTTCGGCAGGGTGGACTGCAGGTTGGTCGAGGCCAGCCCCGGATGCGCGACGTTGCTGGTCAGCCCCCACCCGCCGGCTCGGCTGCGCCGGTCGAGCTCCAGCGCGAACAGCATCCCGGCCAGCTTCGACCGGTTGTACGCCCGCCAGGCCCCGTACCCGTGTTCGCTCTGCAGGTCGTCCCACGCGATGCGGCCGGAGCGGGCGCCGAAGCTGGTGTGGGTGGTGACCCGGGCCTTTCCCGCGCGCAGCAGCGGCAGCAGCCGCGTCGTGAGCAGGAAGTGACCGAGGTGGTTGGTCGCGAACTGCAGCTCGAGCCCGTCGGGGCTGGTGTGCCGGGTGGGCAGCGCCATCACCGCGGCGTTGTTGACCAGGATGTGGATCGGACGGTTCTCGCCGAGGAGCGTGTCGGCCAGGGCGCCGGCGGACCGCAGCGAGGCGAGGTCGAGGGTACGGGTGGAGACCGTCGCCCGGGGGGCGGCGGCGCGGATGCGGTCGAGGGCGGCGCGGCCCTTGGCGGCGTTGCGGACCGGGAGGACCACCTCGGCGCCGGCGGCCGCCAGTCGGGTCGCCAACCCCAGGCCCATGCCGTCGCTGCCGCCGGTGACCACGGCCAGCCGGCCGGTCAGATCCGGTACGAGAACATCTGTCATGCCCTGAAGCCTGGCCCGCCGCGGCGCCGGGATGAATGTCGCGTCGATCCACGGACAACCAGTCCCCGGATACGCCGGGGCGCCGGCCTCGAGAGTGAGCGGCCGGCGCCTCGGAGCGGGGGACGTGCGGTACTTGGGGACGGTAGAGACAGTCTCATCGATGCATTAGTTAACAAGCAAGTAATCCTGGTTCCGGAACCGCGGGCGGGGCACATAGCCCTCATGGAGTACCGCAGCCTCGGACGTACCGGAATGCACGTCAGCCCGCTCTGCCTCGGCGCCATGATGTTCGGCGCCTGGGGCGAGCCGGACCACGACACGTCGATCGGCATCATCCACCGCGCCCTCGACGCCGGCATCAACTTCATCGACACCGCCGACGTCTACTCGCAGGGCGAAAGCGAGATCATCGTCGGCAAGGCGCTGGCGGACGGACGCCGCGACGACGTCATCCTCGCCACCAAGTTCCACGGCCAGATGGGCGTACCGGCGGACGCCCCGGCCGGAGCAAAGGGCGACCCCAACAGTCAGGGCAACTCCCGCCGCTGGATCATCCGCGAGGTCGAGAACAGCCTGCGCCGGCTCGGCACCGACTGGATCGACCTCTACCAGGTGCACCGCCCGTCGCCCGACACGGACGTCGAGGAGACCCTGTCGGCCCTGACCGACCTGCAGCGCCAAGGCAAGATCCGGGCGTTCGGCTCGTCGACGTTCCCGGCCCACGAGATCGTCGAGGCCCAGTGGGTGGCACAACGGCGCGGCCTCGGACGCTTCGTCACCGAGCAGCCGCCGTACTCGATGCTGGTCCGCGGCATCGAAGCCGACCTCCTGCCGGTCGCGCAGCAGTACGGCATGGGCGTCATTCCCTGGAGCCCGCTCGCGGGCGGCTGGCTCAGCGGCAAGTACCGCAAGGGCCAGGACACCCCGGGCTCGACGCGCGCCAACCGCCTCCCGCAGCGCTACGACCTCTCCCTGCCGGAGAACCAGCGCAAACTGGACGCGGCCGACAAGTTCGGCCAGTTGGCCGACGAGGCAGGTATCCCGCTGGTGCACCTGGCGATCGCCTTCGTCCTGCACCACCCGGCCGTGACCGCGCCGATCATCGGGCCGCGCACGATGGCGCACCTCGAGTCCCAGATCGGCGCGCTGGACGTGACGCTGACCACGGACATCCTCGACCGCATCGACGACATCGTGCCGCCGGGCACGACCTTCAGCCGCGCGGACTCGGGCTACGTCCCGCCTGCGTTGACCGCCCCCTTCGCCCGCCGCCGGCGTACCGCCTGAGCAGACGATATCCGGGTCACTTGCCACAGGACCGCGACTTGACACTTGATGGCAAATCGGGGTTCTGTGGCAACATTGCCATATGGAGAAGCTGCTGACGCGCGAATTGCTGCCCACGGCCTTCGCCCGCTTCCGCGATCTCCTGGAGGACGACAGCCTCGACGTGAGGGTGGACGGGCGGTACGGCGACGGCGACCGCGATGCGGTCTGGGAGGTGCGGACCGCCCGGCTCACTGTTGAGATCACCGTGCGGGGGTTCTCGCGCTTCACGCCCCGGCACGTCGATCAGCTCATCGGTGAACTCTCCCGGCTGCGCAGTCAGTCGATTCTGGTGGTGGCGCCCTGGCTCAGCCCTCGCTCGCGCCAGCTCCTCGCCGAACAGAGGATCAACCACCTGGATCTGACCGGCAACGGGCAGATCCGAGTCCCGGGCCTTCCGATCCTCGTCCACACCGAGGGCGCCACCAGTGACCCCTTCCCGTCCGAGAATCCCCGGCGCGGCCTGCAGGGGCGTTCGGTCAACGGCTTGGTGCGCGCCCTCGTGGACCACGCCCCGCCGTATCGGATCACCGATCTTGCACGCGTCGCCGGGGTGAGCCCGGCGTACGCCTCGCGGACGGTGGAGGCACTGGGCAGCGAACGCCTGCTGCGCCGCGGCGCCAACCGCATGATCGAAGAAGTCGACTGGTCGCGCCTGCTGCGGGAGCGGGCCCGGCACTACTCGCTGATCAAGTCGAATCGGGGTAGCGGTTACGTGGCCCGGGCCGGCCTCGACAGGGTCGTCCGCGACCTCGGGTCGGAAGCCGTACGCGCCGACAGTCAGATGCTCGTGACCGGCTCGTACGCGGTGCGCGAGATCGTGACGGTGGCTGCACCGGCCCAGTTGGCCCTCTATGTCCCTGACCCGGTGACGTTTGCCGAAGAGCACCAACTGCTCCCTGCCGACCGGGGCGCGAACGTCCTGCTGCTGCGGGCGGCGCACCCATCGCAGCTGACGCGTGCCCGCGTCGTCCGAGGTGCTCTTCACGCCGGCCTGTCCCAGGTGGCGCTGGATTGCCTCAGCGGAAACGGGCGCCTCCCGGAGGAAGGGGAGGCGCTGATCGAATGGATGGAAGAACACACTGGACAGTGGCGGAGTGACAACCTGACAGGCGACTAGTCTGTCCTTTGTGTTCGACTCTCAGTACGACCCGTTGTACGTTGCGGCCCGCCGTGTCCTGCTTGACGCCTGCGATGCACTGGACGCCCACCGCGAGGCGCTGGTCCTGGTGGGCGCGCAGGCCGTCTATCTCCGCGCCGGCGATGCGGATCTCGAGGGTGTCGCCCCGTTCACGACGGATGCGGACCTCAGTATCGATCCCATGCTCCTCGCCGCCGACCCGGCCATCGTGCGGGCGATGACCGACGCCGGATTCGCTCTGAAGGTCAAGGCCGGCGGCAACGGGGTCGAGCCGGGGCCTGGCTACGGCGTACCGAGGTGCGCGGCGCGCAGACTCTCATCGAGGTCGACCTCATGGTCGCGGAGAGCATCGCGCCCGGATCCGGGCGCGATGCCAAGCTGCCCGATCACGGGAAGAACGCCTCGCGTATCGCGGCTGGTCTCGAGGCCAGTTTGCTGGACAACGACAGGATGACGATCACCAGCTTGGAGCCTGGCAGGACCCTCGCGCGGCGACGCTCCGCGTGGCGGGCGCGCCGGCTCTCCTGGTCGCGAAGGCGCACAAGATCGGAGAACGCGTCGCCGCAGGAAGGGGGAGCCGCATCAAGCCGAAGGACGCAGGCGACGTCTTCCGGCTCATGCGTGGTCGTCTCTCGCCGCAGATGGTCGGGATGCGGCTTGCCGAGCTGAAGTGCCAGCCGATCTGTTCCGCCGGCGTTGAAGCCGCGATGAGGTACTTCGACGAGTTGTTCGGGGCCCCTCGTGCGCGCGGTGTCGAACTGGCCGTCGACAACCTTGCCAGCGCGGCACCCGAGGACGAGGTTCGCGCTGTGATGCCGGCCTATGTCAGGGCGATGCTCGCCGCGTACCGCGGGGCCGGTGCTGAAGTGTGATTTGACAGTCTTTGGGGCCGAAGCGAAGGGTATGCAGGGCATCGGCGTCCCGCCCGGAGGTCCCCTTGGTCGCACTGTCCCGTCGTCAGCTCCTCATGCTGGCCGGTATCAGCGGCGTGAGCAGCGCGTTCGCCGGCTCCTCGGCCGCGGTCGGCGCGGTGCGGGCGGCGGGGCCGGTGGCCGCTGTCTACCGTGAGGCGCTGCACCTGCACACGCGGTGGGTGGAGGAGCAGTGGGACGACGCGAGCGGGGCGTACCGGGGCGGGGAGTTCCGGTTCATCTCCGTGCTCGGTAACGCCGTTCTGCTCGGCATGGACGACTTCGACGCCGGGCTCGCGGGGGTCGATGCGGCGACGCTCCGGGCCCGGACGGTGGCGACGATCAAGCGGTTCGCCGCGAGCAACCGGCTTGCCGGGGGCAGCGAGTGGGGTCGGCTGCTGTTCTGGGATTCCACGTTCGAGCTGTACTTCGTGCTCGCCGCCCGGCTGATGTGGGCCGACCTGGACCCGGCGACGCGGGTGAACGTGCAGCGCATCGCCGAGGGGCAGGCCGCATACGCATACGAGCTGAACACCCAGGACGACCCGATGAGTGCCGGCTTCACGCCCAACGGGACCGCCGGCGGGTGGAAGGGTGACAGCAGGCTCGCGGCGATGGGGGCGTACGCGCAGGCCCTCGTGCCGGGGACGGCCTGGACCGCCGACCCGGAGTCGGCCGAGTCCTGGCGGGAGCGGTTCCTCTTCTGGGCGAGCAACGCGAGCGCCCTGCCCGTCGCCGACCGGGCGAACCCCGCGGTGGTGGACGGCGACCGGATCGACCAGCGGACCACCGCGCACAACATCCACGACTCGTTCATCGTGGAGAGTGACGGCTCGGTGAGCCCGGACCACCAGGCGGAGCTGTGGCGTACGGCGGGACGCTCCGCGATCCACTTCCTCGTGGCCGGGCAGCCGGTGCCGGAGATCCTGACCCGCCAGCCCAGCGGCGAGCAGCTGTGGCGGACCCTGCGGCTGCTGGCGAGCGACGCCGGTGAGCCGGTCATGCCGATGGCCACCGAGCGCTACCACCTGTACGGGCGCGACGTGCTCGCGCTCGCCTTCCTGGCCCAGGTGGCCGGGGACCGGGACGCGGCCCGCGCCGAGGCCGACCTCGCCGAGCGGCTGCTGCCGTACGTGCGGCACGAGCCCGAGTTCCGGCTCGTGAAGTTCGGTGCGGAGGAGAGTGAGGAGCCGGTGGCCCGCGCGGAGGTCGCCGTCGCGTACCTGTTCCACCGCCTCCGCAAGACGCCCGTGGCACCGGTGTCGAAGCAGGAGTTCTTCCGTTCCGCCGCGGGCACCCGGGACTTCGGGCGGGACGTCGGCCTGACGGTCCACCAGTCGCCGGCGGCGTTCGCGGCGGCGGTCACGAAGCCCGAGTTCGCCCGTTTCCTGTGGCAGCCCGGCCACGACAACTGGCTGGTCGACGCGCGGGTGCCGGCGTTCCTGCCGGCGGGTGCGCAGCCCACCGAGCGCTGGACCAGGGCGTACCGCCAGAACCGTGACGGGGTCGACGCGACCGCGACCGTCCTCGCGGTCGGCGGCGGGTACGCCGGCTTCACCACGCTGCCCACGGGCACGGTGGTGTACGCCAGCACGGGCCTGCCGGGGGAGGGCACGCTCGCGCTGTTCACGATGGCGATGCCGGGCGTGCCGGGCCTCACCGGCCGCCGGACGTTCACCTTCGACGGCGGTCGCGCCGAGCTCGGCGACCAACTCACCGGCAGCATCTCGTTCAGCCCGCGTGACGCCCGCTACGTGCGGATGCTCGGCCGGGAGCCGGCCACGACGTTCGGCTACTCGATCTATACGTTCGAGGTGCTCGACGTCCGCGGTGCTGATCTGGCCCAGGGCGCGATGCCCACCGCGTCGTCCGAGGACGTCTGGTACCCGGCCCGCAACACCACCGACGGCAACCCGCTGACCCGCTGGACGGTGGCCGCGGAGGAACGCGGCCGGGCGGACAGCTGGCTCGCCGTGGACCTCGGCCTGGCCGTGCGGGTCGCCGGCGTGCGCATCCACTGGGAGGCCGCGTACGCCAAGAGGTTCGTGATCCAGACCTCGATCGACGGTCTGACCTGGACGGATGCGGCGGCCGTGCCGGAGACCCGCGCCGCGCGGCGGTGGGTCGGCATCGACGGGCGCGCCGGCCTCGTCACCCACGGCGGCAACGGGAAGATCACCGTGACGGCGGCCGGCATCAGCGCGCCGGCACCTTTGATCGAGGGGTACGCCGGCAGCCGCCGTGACCTGGCGGCGGCCGCGACCCGCGCCCTGCCCGCCGCCGAGGGTCTGTCGGTCAGCGACGCCGACGGTTACCTCAGCCTCTTCAACCTCGCGCCCGACCCGGTGCGCGGCGTGACCGTCCGCATCCCGTCGGGGTCCCGGCTCTACCGGGGCACGCAGGTGGTGACCGGCAAGGGTTCGGAGTGGGAGGTCAGCCTCGAGGGCGGCACAGCGCGCGTGGAGCCGCCGCGCTTCACCGTCGAGGGTGCGGCGCCGGCCGGCACCCGCTTCGAGGTGCACGACTCACACCACGTCACGGTGACGGCCCCGCGGGACAACCGCGTACGGATCACGCTGCGGTGCGGTTCCTGGTCGGCGGCCGTACGCCTGGCCTCCGGCAGGTCCCGCCGCCTCACCGTGCCGGGCGGGCCGGTGACGCCGACCGCCGACCTGGCCCGTGGCCGGACCACGTTCCCGACCTCGCCGCTGCCCGAGGGCATGACCTCGCCGGACCGGGCGGTCGACGGCGATCCGGCCACGTCGTGGCGGCCCGGGGCGGCCGGCCGCATGGTCGTCGATCTCGGCTCGGTCACCCGGGTGCGGGACGTCGACCTGACGTGGGGTGCGGGCCACCGCCGTCCGCACCGGATCGAGGCGTCCCAGGACGGGCTGACGTACGCGGCCCTGGGCGCGCGGGCCCGTTACGTGGCGGTCGTCGTGGACGGGTGGCGGCCGGGCGACGCCGACCTTGTGGAGTTCGCGGTCCGCTGACCCGGCTTTCGGGGTTTCGCCCCCCGGCGCCCCGTGCGGGAGTGATGATCGGTCCCGGACGAGAGGTGGTGCCGGGATGGCGGGCAGGACCGACGGCGCCGTCGAGGTGACGGTGCAGCGCAACCCCCTTGCCGGGTGGCTCGCGGACCGCGGCATGACGGTCAAGACCGTGCTCCCGGCGGCCGCGATGGCGCTGGTGGCGATCATGGTCGGCACGCTGGCGCTGAGCCGGATGAACGAGACCAACGAGAACATCGGCGTGCTGAAGGACAAGCACGTCGACAGCCTCCAGCAGGTCGCCGAGCTGCGCGGCGGCATCGCCGACATGTTCCGCGGCATGCTCGTCTACCAGATCAGCCCGCCCGGCCCGGACAAGCAGCAGGGGCGGCAGGACGTCCGCGACGCCGACGCGAAGATCGACGCCGCCCTGGCCGCGTACGGGAAGATCGCCGCGGACTCGGCCACCCGGCGCAAGAGCCTCGAGGCTTTCACCGACGCCATGGGCCGCTACCGCACGCTGCGCAACACGGTGCTCTTCCAGGAGTCCCCGCCGGCGGGCTTCACGCTGCCACCGGCCGCCCAGATCGGCGCCGCCTTCGAGTCCGTGGAGGGCGAGATGAACGGCGCCGTGGCCGCGCTGCAGAAGACCGAGGACTCCGAAGCGGACGCCATCACCGCGGATTCGGCCGCGGATTTCCGCAACGCCCGGCGGTACGTGATCGTGGCGCTGATCGCGGGCATCGTCCTCGCCGCCGCGATCGCGCTGATCGTGGCGCGGCTGGTCCGCCGCCAGCTCGCCTCGGTCGCCCACGCGCTCGGCGCGGTCGCCGACGGCAACCTCACCGTGCCCGCGGAGGTGCGCTCGCGCGATGAACTCGGGCTCATGGCGGCGGCCGTGAACCGGGCCCGCGACGGCCTGCGCGGCACGGTCGCCCAGCTCACCGGCGGCGCCCAGGAACTCGGCGCGAGCGCCCAGCAGCTCACCGGCGTCACCGGCCGGATCGGGGAGAGCGCCCGCGAGGCCGCCGCCCAGGCCGGGCTGGTGGCCGGGGCCGCCGGCGACGTCTCCGCCTCGGTGCAGACGGTGGCGGCCGGCAGCGACGAGATGGGCGCCTCCATCCGCGAGATCGCCCAGAACGCCAACGACGCCGCGCAGGTCGCCGCCGGCGCGGTGGGGGTCGCGCAGAACACCAACGAGACGGTCGCCAAGCTGGGTGCCTCCTCGGCGGAGATCGGCGACGTGGTCAAGGTGATCACGGCGATCGCCGAGCAGACGAATCTGCTCGCGCTCAACGCCACGATCGAGGCGGCCCGGGCCGGCGAGGCGGGCAAGGGCTTCGCCGTCGTCGCGTCCGAGGTCAAGGACCTGGCGCAGGAGACGGCGAAGGCCACCGAGGACATCTCCCGCCGGGTGGAGACCATCCAGGCCGACACGTCGAGCGCGGTCGCGGCGATCGGCGAGATCTCCCAGATCATCCAGCGGATCAACGACTACCAGGTCACGATCGCCTCCGCGGTCGAGGAGCAGACCGCCACGACCGGCGAGATGAGCCGCAGCATCACCGAGGCCGCGGGCGGCAGCTCGACGATCGCGGCGAACATCAACGGCGTCGCCCGCTCCGCCGAGGCGACGACCAGCACGCTGGCCGAGGCCGACGCGGCGGTCGCGCAGCTCAACCGGGTGGCGGACGAGCTGCGTACGGTCGCCGAGCGGTTCCGCGTCTGATCACCGGCTGAGCAGCCGGTACAGGGTCAGCCACTGCTCCGGCCACACCCGGCCGACCGGCACGTCGGGTGCGAGCCGGACCGCGCGGAACGCGGCAGCGGTGCGCCGTACGCCGTAGCGGCCGGTCAGAGTGGCCTGCAACGAGCCGCCCAGCCCGGTGAACCCGAGGTCCACGAAGCGCTGCCAGTCCGCGAGGTCCGGCACCAGCGGCACCGGGCGGCGGCGCAACCGCAGGATGCCGCCGTCGACGCGGGGGACCGGGCGGAACGCCGTACGCGGCAGCCGCCCGGACAGCTCCCACGCGTGCCGCGGCCAGGTGCGGATCGTCAGCCGGCTCCAGCGTCCGTAGTCGCCGGTCCGCTTGCGGGCGTACTCGAGCTGCGTGACGAGGGTCGCGGTGGTCAGGGCCGGGGCGTCCAGGCACCACTCGACGACCGCCGAGGTCAGCGCATACGGGATGTTGCCGACCACCCGGAACGGCTCCGCCGGGGGTGCGGCCCGCAGGAAGTCCCCGGCCCGTACGGCCACCCCCGGCCGGTCGGGCAGCGCGGCGGCCAGCTCCGGGTCCACCTCGTACGCGACCAGCCGCCGGGTCCGCCGGGCCAGTTCGGCGGTGAGGTGGCCGCGACCGGCGCCCACCTCGTACACGAGATCCCCGGGCCGGATGCCCGCGGCCGCGACGACCCGCCGCAGCGAGCCGGGATCGATGAGGAAGTTCTGTCCGTACGCCCGCCGCGCGCGGGCGTGTTCCTGCCGGTGTGGCGCCATGACCAGGGTCCTGTCTGCCGCCGGGTGCGGCGGCGAACGCGGACAGGCGTCAGCGAGGCCCGTCCGTGGGAAGAGGACACGAAGGGGCCCTGGCGGCGCTCAGCTCAGGGGCAGGCTCAGCGGCGGCGCAGGGCGCGACGCCGGTTGCGCAGGCGGGACGAGTGCAGGGGCCCGCGCGCGACAGGCGTCGAGGCCTGCGCGAGAAGGGCGTGCGGCGTTGGCATGGCGCCGACCGTACCGGCGCGGGCCGTCCGGCTCACGGCATTTTCTCCGCGACCGTGTGCTGGGCGGCCTGGCGCAGGTCGACCTCGGCGATCAGGGCGCGGGCGGTCTCCTCGTCGATGTCCCCGGTGGCCACGCTCTCGCCGAGCCGGGTGCGCTGCCGGTCGAAGTCGGCGTCGCTCGTGCCGGATGCCGCGGCCGCGACGATCTCCTCACCGCGGCGGCGCATCGTCTCGGCCTCCTCGCGCTCGGCGCGGACGTCCAGGCCGAGCAGGGTGACCGCCCGGCGGATCGTCGTGCCCTGGATCAGCAGCGTGCCCAGGGTGACGACGAGCGCGATCACCTGGATGGCGTCGCGGCCGGGGAACGGCTCGCCGCCGGCGGTGGTCTCCGGGATGGCGGCCGCCGCGGCGAGCGTGAGGATGCCCCGCATGCCGGTCCAGCCGACGACCAGCGTCTCGCGGGCCGTCGGCGGCCCGAGCGGGGCCGTCCGGCGCCGGTTCCGGCCGCGTCGCTGGTCGCGTCGGCGCGCCGCCTCGCGGGCGGCGGCAAGCTGCTCGACGATCTCCGGGTGGGCCTCGGCCCGTCTGCGGTACATCAACCAGCTCAGCTGCCAGCGCCCGAAGGTCACGTAGACGCCGACGACCCGCAGCACGATCGCCGCCGCCAGCAGCACCCCGGCCGCCACGAGGACGCGGGTCAGGTCCATCTCGTCGGCGTCGCGCAGATCCTCGACCACGAAGCGCAGCTGCAGCCCGATGTACGCGAACACGAACGTCTCGAGCAGAAAGTCGACGACCGGCCAGAATGCGTCCTCCTGCAGCCGCGTCCGGTACGCGCCGGGGTACTGGTGGCGCGGGTCCAGCGTCGTGTTGGCGCTGATGGCGAACGCAGCCACCACCACGGCCAGGATTCCCGAGGCGTGCAGCTCCTCGGCCGTCAGGAACGCCGTGAACGGCACGAGGAGCACGAGGGACGTCTCCAGCGTCGAATTGCGCAGCCGCTTGCGTACCCACAGCGTCGCCACGGCCAGCACCCCACCGACGACCACACCGACGAAGGCGTTGTACGCGAAGTCCCGGATGCCCGAGCCCCACGTGGCGTGCTCCCCGCCGACCGCCGCCACCGCGATGCTGAACAGGGTCAGCGCCGTGGCGTCGTTGACCAGGCTCTCGCCGGTGAGGATGGTGGTGACCCGGCGCGGCAGCCCGATCTCCGACCCGTGCGACACCGTGGTGATCGTGTCCGGCGGGGCCAGCACCGAGCCCAGCACGAACGCCGTCGCCAGCCCGATCGAGGGCAGCAGCCACGACGCCAGCAGCCCCAGCGCCCCCGCGGTCAGCACGACCAGCAGCACGCCGAGGTTGAGGATCGCCCGCAGGTTGCGGCCGAACGCCGTGGCCGACGCGGCCCGGGTCGCCGAGTAGAGCAGCGGCGGCACGACGATCGCCAGGATCAGCTCGCTCTCGAGCTCCAGCCGTGGCATGCCGGGCAGGAAGCTCGCCGCGGCCGCCAGGGTCACCACCACCAGCCCGGGCTGCACACCGCGGCGGTGGGCGAGGGCGGAGACGGCGATACCGGCCCCGATGATCAGGAGGATCTGGACGCCGTTCACCCGGTCAGGCTAGTGATCTCCGCAACCCTTCCGCCCGCTTCTCGGTTGCCACCACGCCGCCGTACGCCGGTATGCTTCCACCCGGGCCGTGACTGGCGCGTTCGGATGGATCCACCATCGGGGAGCGGTCCCACCCGTCGGGGTGACCTGCCGTGCGCCTGGGCCTCTTCACCTGTGATAGGGAGGTCCGATGTCTGAGCTGAACGCCGAGTCGACCGCGTTTCGTGCCGCCCTCGAGGCCGTGCGCGCCGTCGAGCCCCGCATCGCCGACGCCATCGCCAAGGAACTGCACGACCAGCGCGAGTCCCTCAAGCTGATCGCGTCCGAGAACTACGCGTCCCCCGCCGTGCTGCTCGCCATGGGCAACTGGCTCTCCGACAAGTACGCCGAGGGCACCATCGGCCGGCGCTTCTACGCCGGCTGCCAGAACGTCGACACCGTCGAGCAGATCGCCGTCGAGCACGCCAAGGCCTTGTTCGGCGCGCCGTACGCGTACGTCCAGCCGCACTCCGGCATCGACGCCAACCTGGTCGCCTACTGGGCCGTGCTCGCCGACCGGGTCGAGGCGCCGGCGCTGGCCAAGGCGCAGAAGCGCAACGTCAACGACCTCACCGACGCCGAGTGGGCCGAGCTGCGGCAGGCCTTCGGCAACCAGCGCATGCTCGGCATGAGCCTGGACGCGGGCGGCCACCTCACCCACGGCTTCCGCCCCAACATCTCCGGCAAGATGTTCGACCAGCGCAGCTACGGCGTCGACCCGGCGACGGGCCAGATCGACTACGCGGCCCTGCGGGAGTCGGCGCGCGAGTTCAAGCCGCTGATCATCGTCGGTGGCTATTCGGCGTACCCGCGCAAGGTGAACTTCCGCATCATGCGGGAGATCGCCGACGAGGTCGGCGCGACCTTCATGGTCGACATGGCGCACTTCGCGGGCCTGGTCGCCGGCAAGGTCTTCACCGGCGACTTCAACCCGATCGAGCACGCGCACATCGTCACCACCACCACCCACAAGAGCCTGCGCGGCCCCCGCGGCGGCGCGGTGTTCTGCCGGCCCGAGCTCGCCGACCAGGTGGACCGCGGCTGCCCGATGGTGCTCGGCGGCCCGCTCGCGCACGTCATGGCCGCCAAGGCGGTCGCGTTCGCCGAGGCCCGCCGCCCCGAGTTCGCCGACTACGCCCAGCGCATCGTCGACAACAGCCAGGCGCTCGCCGAGGGCCTGCTGCGCCGCGGCGCGACGCTGGTCAGCGGCGGCACCGACAACCACCTCGTGCTGGTCGACGTCGACAAGTACGGCCTCACCGGCCGCCAGGCCGAGCAGGCCCTGCTGGACAGCGGCATCGTCACCAACCGCAACGCGATCCCGCAGGACCCGAACGGCGCCTGGTACACCTCCGGCATCCGCATCGGCACCCCGGCGCTGACCACCCGCGGCCTCGGCACGGCGGAGATGGACCAGATCGCCGAGCTGATGCACACGGTCCTGTCGCAGACGAAGGCCGGCGCGTCGAAGGCGAAGTTCGACCTCGACCCCGCCGTCGCCGACGGCATCAGCAAGCAGGCCAACGAGCTGCTCGGCGCGTTCCCGCTCTACCCGAGCGTCGACCTGGGCGTCTAGGTCAAGGTCACATTCTCGATGTCGTAGCTCGGTGGGTGGTGCGGACCGCAACTCCCGTCGAGGCCGGGGCCGGGGCCCAGCATCCGCTGGCCCTGGCCCCTTCATTCTGCGTGAGTAAGGAAACCCGAGATCACGACCTTCGCGCGGCGGGCCCGGCCTCCGGATACCGAATGGCCCCGGGGCACGTCGGCCTCGCGCGCCCGCGTCCGCCGGGCCGTTTTGCGCCGGGGCCGGCCGGGTAAGCGCCGAGGATGACGGATCATCCTGTCGACCAGCCCTTCGGCGAGCTGGAGACGGTGCACACGTTCGACAGCGGGCCCATGCCGACGGGCGTCAGCGTCTCCGCGCGGGGCCGCATCTTCGTGAACTTCCCGAAGTGGGGCGACGACGTGGAGTTCACCGTCGGCGAGATCCGCGACGGCACCGTGGTCCCGTACCCGAACCAAGCCTGGAACAGCCCGTCCGCCGACGACGACCCGAAGGCGTTCGTCTCGGTGCAGAGCATCGTCGTGGACCCGGCCGACCGGCTGTGGGTGCTCGACACCGGCTCGCCCATGTTCCAGAAGACCCAGGTCGGCGGTCCCAAGCTCGTCTGCATCGACCTCGCGAACGACACCGTGATCCGCACCATCGTCTTCGACCGCAGCGCCGCGCTGCCGACCACGTACCTCAACGACGTGCGTTTCGACCTGCGGCGCGATGTCGCGTACATCACCGACTCGTCGGACCAGGGCCCCAACGCCATCATCGTGGTTGACCTGGGCAGCGGCACCGCCTGGCGTCGGCTGCACGACCACCCGTCCACGAAGGCGGAGACCCCGCCCGCGTTCCTGCCCGTGGTGGAGGGCGAGCCGTTCATGGAACGCCCCGAGGACGGCGCCCCGGAGCCGGTCACGATGGGCGCCGACGGCATCGCGATCTCGGCCGACGGCTCCCGCCTCTTCTACTGCCCGCTGATGTCACGCCGCTGGTACAGCGTCTCCACCGACGCCCTCCTCGACGGCGAGATGAGCGAGGAGGACGTGGCGGCGACGGTCGTCGACGAGGGCGACAAGGGCGGCGTCGCCGACGGCCTCGAAACCGACGACCAGGGCCGCGTGTACGTCACGAACGCCGAGCACAACGCGATCCTGCGCCGCCTGCCCGACGGCACCATGGAAACCGTGGCACACGACCCCCGCCTGCTGTGGCCGGACACCATGTCGGTCGCCGAGGACGGCTACCTCTACGTGACGGCCAACCAGTTGCACCGCCAGGCCACGTACCGGCGCGGCCAGGACCAGCGGCGCTACCCGTACCAGCTCTTCCGCGTCCACATCGGCGCCGGCCCGGTCCGCCTCACCTGAACCGGCGCGTTCACCGCGGCCACTGCTGCGCCACCTCCACCGGCCGATCGCCCGCCGAGGCGGCGATGAGGCGTCCGGTGCCGTCGGAACCCTGCACGCCCATCGCCCGAATCCGTACTGTCGGCCGCCGCCAGATGAAGCGGGGTCGCGAAGAGTGACCAGCTCACGTGCGGGCCGGCAGGTTGTGCAGCGTGGCGGCGGTCAGCTTGCCGCTCTCGATCTCCGCCGTCATGTACGTGCCGTACGGCTGCCGTCGCCGGTCCGTCGGACTGCCCGGGTTGAGCAGCCGGAGCCCGCGCGGGGTGGTGGTGTCCCACGGAATGTGGGAATGGCCGAAGACCAGGACGTCCGTGTCCGGGAAGGCCTCGTCGCAGCGGCGTTCGCGGCCCTTGGCGTCGCCGGTCTCGTGGATGACCGCCAGGCGCAGACCGCCCAGCGTCACCCGGGCGATCTCGGGCAGGCGGGCGCGCAGGGCGGCCCCGTCATTGTTGCCGTAGCAGGCGATCAGCCGCCGGGACCGGGCCTCCAGCGCGTCGAGCATCGGTACGTCGACCCAGTCGCCGGCGTGGATGACGACGTCGGCCACGTCGATCGCTGACCACAGTGGGGCGGGGAGGTCCCGGGCTCGCTTGGGGACGTGGGTGTCGGTCGTCAGGACCAGGCGCATGGAGCCACTGTAGGGTCTCGCGGGCCGGGAAGCGCTTCCCCGAGATCGCCGATCATGTCCCGTATGTGGCATAGGACCGTCCTGGTGGTTCCAGCTCATTCGGACGCGTCGATGGCGGCGGAAAAACGTAATCGGCGCCGGGTCGATACCTCGCGCCCGACCGCCCTTGACTCTGGCCCAATCGGGCATAGCGCCAGCTAGAGGCGGATGCCGGGAGGAGTGGACGGCGACCGGGTGCGGTGCGGGTACCGGGACTGCGCGGCGAGTCCTGACCGATCGGCGGAACCGGTTCCGGGACCGCGTCCGTAACCGGTACGCCGACCCTTTGACACATCGACGTAACGAACTTAGCGTCCACACCACACGGGTGAGCGCTCTCCCACGATCGTCCGCCCGTGCCGGAGCTTTCCCCGGCTCCTGCCTCATCCGGACGCGAACCCCGCGCGTCCGTACCTCCATACGAGGAGAAGCGAAGCCATGACCGTCCCCCAAACCATCCCCCGGCCTCGCAGCCGGTGGCGTCTCGGCGCCACCGGCGGCCTGGTCGTCGCGGTCGTCGCGGCGTTCGGCGCGTTCACCACGCTGACCGCGCACGCCGCCGAGACGCTGCTCTCGCAGGGCAAGCCCGCGACCGCCTCGTCCTCGGAGAACCCGGGTGCCTTCCCGGCCTCGGCCGCCGTCGACGGCAACACCGGCACCCGCTGGTCCTCCGCGTTCTCCGACCCCCAGTGGCTGCAGGTCGACCTCGGCGCCAGCTCGGCGATCAACCGGGTGGAGCTGAACTGGGAGGCCGCGTACGCGAAGACCTTCAAGATTCAGACCTCGAACGACGCCAGCAGCTGGGCCGACGCCAGCCCCGCCACCGCCGGCGTCGCGGGCGTGCAGAGCGTGACCGTCAACGCGACCGGCCGGTACGTGCGCATGTACGGCACCGAGCGCGCCACCGGCTACGGCTACTCGCTGTGGGAGTTCAAGGTCTTCGGCGGCACCTCGACCGGCCCGACGACCCCGCCCACCGGCCCGACCGTCCCCGGCGGTGGCAGCCTCGGCGCGAACGTGATCGTCTTCGACCCGTCGATGTCGAGCGCCTCGATCCAGAGCCAGGCCGACACGATCTTCAAGCAGCAGGAGTCGAACCAGTTCGGCACCCAGCGCTACGTGCTCGCGTTCAAGCCGGGCACCTACAACGGCCTCAACATCCAGGTCGGCTTCTACACCTCCGTGCTCGGCCTCGGCCAGAACCCGCAGGACGTGCGGATCAACGGTGACATCACCGTCGACGCCGGCTGGTTCCAGGGCAACGCGACCCAGAACTTCTGGCGCTCGGTCGAGAACATCTCGGTGTACCCGGTCAGCGGCGCCAACCGGTGGGCCGTCTCGCAGGCCGCCCCGTTCCGCCGCATGGACATCCACGGCGACCTCAACCTCGCCCCCAACGGGTACGGCTGGGCCTCCGGCGGCTACATCGCCGACTCGCGGATCAGCGGCTCGGAGCAGCAGTACTCGCAGCAGCAGTGGTTCACCCGCAACAGCCAGATCGGCTCGAGCCTGAACGCGGTGTGGAACCAGGCCTTCGTCGGCGTGCAGGGCGCACCGGCGTCGAGCTTCCCGAACCCGCCGTACACGACGATCGGCACGGCCCCGGTCATCCGGGAGAAGCCGTACCTCTACCAGGCCGGCGGCCAGTACGCGGTCTTCGTGCCAAACCTGCAGCAGAACGCGTCCGGCGTGACCTGGGCGAACGGCAACACGCCGGGCACCAGCCTCCCGCTGAGCCAGTTCTACGTCGCCAAGCCCGGTGACTCCGCCGCGACGATCAACCAGGCGCTCGCGCAGGGCCTGAACCTGATCTTCCAGCCGGGCGTCTACCACGTGAACCAGACGATCAACGTGACCCGCGCCAACACGGTCGTGCTCGGCCTGGGCTACGCGACGATCATCCCGGACAACGGCGTCACCCCGATGCAGGTGGCCGACGTGGACGGTGTGAAGGTGGCCGGCCTGCTCTTCGACGCCGGCACCACCAACTCGGCGAACCTGCTGGTCATCGGCCCGAACGGGTCCTCGGCCAGCCACGCCGGCAACCCGACCACCGTGCAGGACGTGTTCTTCCGGATCGGCGGCTCGATCGCCGGCAAGGCCACCAACAGCCTGCTGGTGAACAGCAACAACACGATCATCGACCACATCTGGGCGTGGCGCGCCGACCACGGCAACGCCGGCACGTACGGCTGGACGGTCAACACCGCCGACAGCGGCCTGATCGTCAACGGTCAGAACGTCACGGCGTACGGGCTCTTCGTCGAGCACTACCAGAAGTACGAGGTCATCTGGAACGGCAACGGCGGCCGCACGTACTTCCTGCAGAACGAGCAGCCGTACGACCCGCCGTCGAACGCGGCCTGGCGCAGCGGCGCCAACGGGTACGCGGCGTACAAGGTGGCGGACAACGTCACGAGCCACGAGGCGTGGGCGATGGGCAGCTACTGCTACTTCAACGTCAACCCGCAGGTGCACTCGGACCGGGGCTTCGAGGTTCCGGTGAACGGCGGCGTGAAGCTGCACAGCATCTTCACGGTCTCGCTGGGTGGCAACGGGGTCATCGACCACGTGGTCAACAACACCGGCGGCCCGGCGCAGGGCACGGCGACCGTACCGGTGACGGTCACCAACTTCCCGTGAGCCGGTGATCCGCTAGGTAGGTAGCAGTTCTCCCGAACCGCGCGGGATCAGCGTCGTCAGGATGCTGATCTCGCGCGGTTCTCCCGTGTGCCCGTCGATGCGCTCGAACAGCGCCCGGGCCGCGGCCCGGCCCATCGCGGCCGGGTCCTGCGCCACCACGGTGACCGGCGGATCCAGCAGGTCGGCCAGGGGGAAGTCGTCGAAGCCGATGAGCGCCACGCGGTGCTGCAGGGCGAGCCGGCGCAGCGCGCGCAGCGCCCCGATGGTGATCAGGTTCTGCGCGGTGAACAGCGCCGTCGGCCGGCCCGGCAGCCTCAGCAGGGCCAGCGCTGCCGCCTCCGCGCCGCAGTCCGGCGCGACCGTCTCGTACGGGGGGAGGCCGGCCTCGCGCATGGCGTCGCGGTACCCCTGCCGCCGGCTGCGGGCGGTCGCGATCCGCGGGGCGTCGCCGAGGAAGGCGATCCGGCGGTGGCCGCGGGCGAGGAGGTGGCGGACCGCCTCGGCCGTACCGCTGCGGTTGGTGGCCAGCACGGCGTCGCCGCGGTAGCCCGCCGGCGGCCGGTCGACGAACACCACGGGCGCGCCGGGCTGCCAGTCGGTGGCCAGGTAGCCCTGATCAGGAGCGGTCGGGGCGAGGATCAGCCCGTCCGCGTGCCGCCGGGCGAACGCGTCCGCGAGGTCCCGCTCGCGGCCCGGGTCCTCGTCGAGGCTGCCGGTCAGCACGTGCACCCCGCGCCCGCGCGCCTCGTCCTCGACGGCCCGGTTCACCGCGGCCGAGAACGGGTTGCTGACGTCCTCGAGCAGGACGCCGATCGTCCCCGTACGCCGATCGTTGCGCCGCAGCATGCTGGCGCCGAGGTTCGGCCGGTAGCCGAGCGACGCGACCGCCGCCCGAACCCGCGCGACCAGCACGGGGTCCACGGTGGCCTCGCCGTTCACCACCCGCGAGACGGTCTTGAGGCTGACGCCCGCGCTGCGGGCGACGTCGTTCATCGTGGGCCGCCCCATCGGTTCCCCCTTGATGATCACCGTACGCAACGATCCGGAAACTAATTGTTGACAGTCGATGGCCCGAGTCGTCTACTGCAAGACAACGTTGTCTCTCGATTCCTGCTAAATCGATTTGGAGGAGACATGCGTGGATCAGAGCTGATCTTGGGACGGGTGTGCCCCGCCCTGACCGTCATGACGCTGCTGCTCGGTACGGCGGCGTGCGGCGGCGGGGACGACGGTGGCGGGTCCGGCGGCGGCGACATCGTCGGGCTCATCACCAAGACCGACACGAACCCCTTCTTCGTCAAGATGAAGGAGGGCGCGCAGCAGGCCGCGACGCAGCAGGGGCTGAAGCTGCAGTCGTTCGCCGGCAAGCAGGACGGTGACAACGAGGCCCAGGTGCAGGCCATCGAGAACCTGATGTCCTCGGGCGCCAAGGGCTTCCTCATCACGCCGAGCGACTCGAAGGCGATCGTGCCGTCCATCGACAAGGCGAAGCAGCAGGGCATGCTGGTCATCGCGCTCGACACGCCGACCGACCCGCCGGACGCCGTCGACGCCACCTTCGCCACCGACAACTACCAGGCCGGCAAGCTGATCGGGCAGTGGGCGAAGGCCAAGTTCGCCAAGGACGGCAAGCAGGCGAAGATCGCCATGCTCGACCTCAACGCCAACCAGGTGTCCGTGGACGTCAAGCGGGACCAGGGGTTCCTCGACGGCTTCGGCATCCCGGTCGGCGACCCGAACCGCATCGGCGACGAGAACGACCCGCGCATCGCCGGCCACGACGTCACCGACGGGGCCGAGGACGGCGGGCGTACGGCGATGGAGAACCTGCTGCAGAAGGACCCGTCGATCAACCTCGTCTACACCATCAACGAGCCCGCGGCGGCCGGGGCGTACCAGGCGCTCAAGGCGGCGGGCAAGGACAAGACCGTCACCATCGTCTCGATCGACGGCGGCTGCCCGGGCGTCGACAACGTCGCGAAGGGCGTCATCGGGGCGACCTCCATGCAGTTCCCGCTGAAGATGGCGTCGCTCGGCATCGAGGCCATCGCGAAGTTCGCGAAGGACGGGACCAAGCCGGAGGCCACCGCCGGCAAGGACTTCGTCGACACCGGCGCCCAGCTGATCACCGACCAACCGCAAGCCGGCGTGGAGGCCAAGGACTCCGCGTGGGGCAAGCAGAACTGCTGGGGCTGACGATGGCGACCGCAACCGAGACCGCCACCGACTTCGACACCGCCCGGCACGACTCCTTCGGGCTGCGCGTCCAGCACGTCCTGCACGGCAACCCGGTCCTCGGCCCGCTCGCCGTCCTGGTCGTCGCGATCATCGCCTTCTCGCTCGTCAACACCCGCTTCTTCTCGGCCGCCAACCTGTCGCTGGTGCTGGCCCAGGTCACCGTCATCGCGACGCTGGCGCTCGGTCAGACGCTGGTGATTCTCACCGCGGGCATCGACCTGGCGGCGGGCGCCATCGCGGTCTTCTCCTCGGTCCTGATGGCGAACTTCTGCACCAAGCTGGGCATGCCCGGGGTCCTGGCGCTGCTGCTCGGCTTCGCCTGCGGTACGGCCATGGGCGCGCTGAACGGCTTCCTCGTCACCCGGATCAAGCTCCCGCCGTTCATCGTCACGCTCGGCACGCTGACCATCTTCTTCTCGCTCAACGCGGTCGTGTCGAAGAGCGAGACCGTACGCGGCTCCGACATGCCGTCGCTGATGACGTGGACCGGTACGACGATCCCCATCGGCGGGTTCCGGCTCACGTACGGCTCGATCATCATGCTGGCGCTGTTCGCGTACTTCTTCTACGCGCTGCGCTCCACGGCCTGGGGCAAGCACGTGTACGCGACCGGCGACGACATCGAGGCCGCCCGGCTCGCGGGCATCCGGACCAACCGGGTGCTGTTCTCCGTCTACACGGTCGCGGGCCTGCTGTACGCCGTCGGCGGCTGGATCCTCATCGGCCGGCTCGCCTCGGCCAGCCCGAACGTCGGCACCGACTACAACCTCGACTCGATCACGGCCGTGGTGCTGGGCGGCACGAGCCTCTTCGGCGGCCGCGGCGGCGTCCTGGGCACGCTGATCGGCGCGCTGATCGTCGGCGTCTTCCGCAACGGCCTGCAGCTCGGCGGCGTCGAGGTGGTCTGGCAGGGCTTCGCCATCGGCCTGCTCGTCCTGGTGGCGGTGTCGCTGGATCAGTGGATCAGGAAGGTCAAGTCATGACGACTCCGGTTCTGCAGGCCAAGAGCCTCACCAAACGGTACGGCCGGGTCGTCGCGATCGACGGCAGCGACCTCGAGCTGTATCCCGGTGAGATCCTCGCGGTCATCGGCGACAACGGCGCCGGCAAGTCCAGCCTGATCAAGGCGCTGTCCGGGGCGCTGATCCCGGACAGCGGCGAGATGTACCTGGATGGGCGGCGGGTGCAGTTCCGCAACCCGATGGAGGCGCGGGAGGCCGGTATCGAGACCGTGTACCAGACGCTCGCCGTCGCGCCCGGGCTCGACATCGCCGACAACCTGTTCCTGGGCCGGGAGCAGCGGCGGGCCGGCGTCCTCGGGTCGGTGTTCCGGATGCTGGACCGCGGGCACATGCGCTCGGAGGCCCGACGGCACATGTCCGAGCTGGGCATCGGCACGCTGCAGAACATCGGCCAGGCGGTGGAGTCGCTCTCCGGCGGCCAGCGGCAGGCGGTGGCGGTGGCCCGGTCGGCGGCCTTCGGCAGCAAGGTGGTGATCCTCGACGAGCCGACGGCCGCGCTGGGCGTCAAGGAGGGCAACCGCGTGCTGCAGCTGATCCGCGACGTCCGCGACCGCGGCCTGCCGGTGATCCTGATCAGCCACAACATGCCGCACGTCTTCGAGGTCGCGGACCGCATCCACATCCAGCGCCTCGGCCGCCGCGCGACGGTCATCACCCCGAAGTCCCACTCCATGTCGGAGGCGGTCGCCATCATGACCGGTGCCGCCCCGCCACCGGCCGCGGCGGCCTGAGAGCCGAGTCGTGGGCCGGTCAGGCGCCCCAGCCCGCCTGCCGGCCCCCGACCCGCTCCGCGACGATCCGCTCCTGGTAGCCGCTGCGCCGGTACGCCGCCACCGGGTCCGGGTCGAGGCCCATGTCCGCGCGGACCTCGGCGAGCAGCGGCCGTACGTCGGTGTTGTACGCGTCCATCAGCACCCCGTTGGCCTCCAGCACGTCGCCGTCGTGCTGGGCCTTGGCCAGCGCCTCCCGGTCCACGAGCAGCGCCTTGGCGGTGGCCTCCTGGATGTTCATGACGGACCGGATGATGGCAGGTATCTTCGTCTCGATGTTATGACATTGGTCCAGCATGAAGTTGATGCCGTACGCCGGATCCAGCGCGTCGCCGCGGACGATCTCGTACATGATGCGGAACAGCTGGAACGGGTCCGCGGCGCCGGCCATCAGGTCGTCGTCGGCGTAGAAGCGGCTGTTGAAGTCGAAGGCGCCCAGCTTCTGCTGCCGCAGCAGGAACGCCACGATGAACTCGATGTTCGTGCCCGGCGCGTGGTGCCCGGTGTCGATGCAGACCGTCGCTTTCTCGCCGAGCTCGACGCAGTGGGCGTACGAGGTGCCCCAGTCCGGGACGTCGGTGGCGTAGAAGGCCGGCTCGAACAGCTTGTACTCGAGCAGGATGCGCTGCTGGTCGCCGAGCCGGTCGTACGCCTCGCGCAGCGCCGCGGCCAGCCGGTCCTGCCGGTTGCGCAGGTCGTCCTGGCCGGGGTAGTTGATGCCGTCGGAGAACCACAGCTTCAGGTCGCGCGAGCCCGTGGCGTCCATGATGCCGACCGCCTCGAGCAGGTGGTCGGTGGCCTTGCGCCGTACGCCCGGATCGGGGTTGGTGACCGACCCCAGCTTGTAGTCGTCGTCCTGGAAGACGTTGGTGTTGATGGCCCCGATGCCGACGCCCAGCGACGCGGCGTGGTCCGCCAGGGCCTGGTAGTCGTCCACCCTGTCCCACGGGATGTGCAGGGCAACCGTGGGTGCCACGCCGGTGAACCGGTGCACGACCGCCGCGTCGGCGATCTTCTCCTCGGGGGTGCGCGGCACGCCCGGCTGGGCGAACACCTTGAACCGGGTGCCGGAGTTGCCGAAGGCCCACGACGGGGTCTCGATCCGCTGCGCGGCGAGCGCGCGCTTGACGGCGGACGTGTCAGTCATGACGACTCCAAGTGAAAAACTTCTCTGAGCTGGGGAAACCCCTCCGACGGGTGGGTGCCGGAGAAGAACCCCGCCATCTCGGCCTGCCAGCGGGTGTTGACGTCCAGTGCCTCCATCGCCGCCTGTGACGCGGCGAGGTCGTCCGCTTCGACGTAGCCGATGAGCAGCCCGTCGTCGCGGAGGAAGAGCGAATAGTTGCGCCAGCCGGTGGCCCGGAGTGCGTCCTGCATCTCGGGCCACACGGCCTGGTGACGTTCCACGTACTCCTCGATCCGCTCGGGGCGGACCTGGAGCTGGAAGCAGTAGCGCATCAGAAGTGGAACTGGTCGATGTTCTGTGCGGTGAACTCGGTCGGCGGCCCGAGGACGATTTCGCCGTCCGCGCCGATCGTGTACTCGCCGAGCTTGCCGGCGGTGAACTTCTCGCCCTGCTTGCCGGTGATCTGCCCGGAGGCGAGCGCGGCGCCGGCGTACGCGGCCAGGTAGCCGATGTCGGCCGGGTTCCACAGCGCGAACTTCTTCACCGTGCCGTCCTTGACGTACTCGCGCATCTGGTTGGGCAGGCCCAGCCCGGTGATCGCCACCTTGCCCTTGTAGTTCGACGAGCTGACGTACCGCGAGGCCGCGGCGATGCCCACGGTGGTGGGGGAGACGATGACCTTGAGCTTCGGGTACGACTGCAGCAGGCCCTGCGCCTCCTGGAACGACTTCTGGTCGTCGTCGTTGCCGTACGCGGTCTTGACCAGCTTGAGCTTGCTGTACTCGGGCTTGGCCAGCTCCTTCTTCATCACCTCGATCCAGGCGTTCTGGTTCGTGGCGTTCGGGGTGGCCGAGAGGATCGCGATCTCACCCTCCCCGCCGGCCAGCTCGTTCGCCATCTTCACCAGGCTCTCGCCGATGCCCTGGGTGGTGGCCTGGTTGATGAACGCGTCCCGGCAGTCCTTGGAGGCGTCGGAGTCGAACGAGACCACCTTGATCTTCGCCTGCCGGGCCTGGTTGAGCGACGGGCAGACCGCGTTCGGGTCGTTGGCCGCCACCACGATCACGTCCTGCTGCTGCTGGATCAGCGTGTTGATGTAGCTGACCTGCGAGGAGGCGCTGGCGTCGTTCGGGCCGACCAGCTTGTACTCGCCCTTGAGCTCGCCGACCGCCACCTTCCCGCCGCTCGTCTCCACATCGGAGTACGGGTTGTTCAGCTGCTTCGGCAGGAAGGCGATCTTCAGGCCCTCCTTGGTCTTGGCGTTGGGGTCGGCCGAGGCGCCGGGCTGGGCGGCCGCGCCGCCGTCCGAGGACGAGCTGTCCTTGGTCGTGCCGCCGCACGCGGCGAGACCCAGGACGAGAAGTGAGGCGCTGGCCGCGGACAGTAGCCGGTGATGGGTGCGAAGCATGACGGGCTCCTATGCGAGGGGGGAATTGCGACGGGGGGAATTCAGTGGGCGGCGGCCTGGCGGAGTCTCCGCCGATGCCAGGTGGCGCGGATCGAGGAGGTGACGTTGGGCAGAAGGACGGAGAGCACCAGCAGCGCGCCGGTGACGATGTTGAGCGCCTGGCCGGAGACGTCCTGCAGCCGCAGAGCGTTCTGCAGCGCGGCGAGCAGCACGACACCGGCGAGCACGCCGGGCAGGGTGCCCCGGCCGCCGAAGATCGAGACGCCGCCCAGCAGCACCGCGGCGACCACGGCCAGCTCGAGCCCCGAGCCGTTGTCGGCGCGAGCGCTGGAGTACCGCAGCGTCCACAGGACACCGACGAGGCCGGCGATCGCGCCGCTGGCGACGTACAGCCAGAATTTGGTGCGGGCCACCCGGATGCCGGAGAAGTGCGCGGCCTGGGCGTTCGCGCCGATCGCGTACAGCGATCGGCCGAACGGCGTCGCATGCAGGACCACCCCGAAGATCAGGGCGAGCGCGACGATGAGGATGAGCACGTTCGGTACGGCGCCCCCGCCGATCGTGCCGGTGACCCAGCCGGTGTAGTTCCACGGGAAGTCCGCGACCGCCCCGTCGCCCAGCACCACGAACGCGAGGCCCCGGTAGAGGGCCAGCGTGCCGATCGTGACCGCCAGCGAGGGCAGCCCCAGCCCGGTGACCAGGAAGCCGTTGAACGCGCCGAGGAGGGCGCCGACCAGCACGCAGAGCGGGATGATCATCTCGATCGACAGCCCGTTGTTCCAGAACCAGCCCATCAGCGAGCTGGTCAGGCCCAGCGTGCTGGCCACCGAGAGGTCGATCTCGCCGGTCACGATGATGAAGGTCATCGGTAGCGCGACCAGCACGATCGGCATCAGGTCGAGGATCAGGAAGGTGAAGTTCCGGCTGGTGCCGAAGTTGGGTACGCCCACTGACGCGATCACCAGCACGAGGACGGTCAGCGCGATGATGATGCTGTCCCAGCTCGCCAGCCTTCTTCGCAGCTCAGACATGGCTGTCCCTCTTCTTCAGCGAGCGGGCGATGCGGACGGCGACCAAGCGGTCGGCGCAGATCGCGAAGAGGATCAGCGCGCCGACGATGGCCTGCTGCCAGAACTGGTTGATGTCGAGCACGGCCAGGGCGCTGCCGATCACCGTGAGCAGCAGCGCGCCGAGCCCTGCGCCCCACACGGTGCCGCTGCCGCCGAAGACCGCGACCCCGCCGACCACGACCGCGGCGACGACGTTGAGCTCGTACCCGTTGCCGGCCGAGGCGTCGACCGTGCCGAAGCGGGCGGCGAAGAGAACGCCGGCCAGCCCGGCCAGGGCGCCGCTGAGCAGGAACGCGCCGAGCAGGTTGCGGGCGACGCGGATGCCGGCGAGCTCGGCGGCCTGCGGGCTCGAGCCCATCGCGTACAGCTCGCGGCCCACCCGGTAGTTGCGCATGAGCACGGAGACCCCGACGACCACGACCACCGCGATCAGCACCAGCCACGGCACCCCGAGCACCGAGGCGTTGGCGAACTGCAGGAAGTGCCGCGGCAGCTCGTCGGCGTTGACCTGCCGGCCGCCGGCCCACGAGTACGTGATCCCGCGGAACATGTAGAGCGTGCCGAGCGTGACCACGAGCGCGGGGACCCGGCCGTACCGGACCAGCACGCCGTTGATCAGGCCGGCCACGGCCCCGACCGCGAGACCGACCAGCAGCGCCACGATCATCGGCAGGTCCGGGTTGGCGCTCATCATCGTCGCGACGGTGAAGGCGCTCAGCCCGAGCACCGAGCCGACGGACAGGTCGATGTTGCGGGTGATGACGACGACCGCCTGGCCGGCCGCCATCACCGCCAGGATCGCCGTGTTGAGCAGGATGTCGCGGATGCTCTGTCCGGAGAGGAAGCGCGGGTGGCTCGCGGTCGTGTACGCCACGAGGACCGCCAGCGCCAGGATGATGCCCAGCTCCCGCGTCTTCACCAGCCCGCTCAGCGACAGCCCGGGACGCTTCGACTTCGTGGTCAGCGCGGCCGTCATGATGTCTGCCCCATGGCCGCGTACATGACCGACTCCTCAGTGGCTTCTTCACGGGTCAGCTGGGCCGCGACGTGCCCCTCCCGCAGGACGACGATGCGGTCCGCCATGCCGAGCACCTCGGGCAGCTCGGACGAGACCATGACGACGGCGAGCCCGCGCGCCGCCAGCGTGGACAGGAGGCGGTGCACCTCGGCTTTCGTGCCCACGTCGATGCCGCGGGTCGGCTCGTCGACGATGAGCAGCCGCGGCCCGGTGGCCAGCCACTTGGCCAGCACGACCTTCTGCTGGTTACCGCCGGAGAGCGTGCCGACCGGGTCGGAGAGCCGGCCCAGCCTGGTCTGCAGCTGCTGGGTCCAGCTCGCCGCCTCGCGCCGTTCCGCGCCGCCGAACAGCAGGCCGAGCTTCGCCAGCGCCCGCGAGCGGGGCAGCGTCACGTTGCGTTCGATCGAGAGCTCCATGATCAGGCCCTGCTGGCGGCGGTCCTCCGGCACCAGCCCCATGCCCGCGGCCATCGCGGCGCGTGGCGAGCCCGGCTTGAGCTTCCTGCCGAGGAAGCGCACCGAACCGGAGTCGTACCGGTCGACGCCGAAGACGGCCTGCATCACCTCGGAGCGTCCGGCGCCGACCAGCCCCGCCAGCGCGACGATCTCCCCGGCCCGCACGGTGAAGCTGACATCGCGGAAAACGCCCTCGCGGCTCAGCCCCTCGACCTCGAGCACGGTCTCGCCGATCGTGGCTTCTTGCTTGGGGTACAGCGCGCTGAGGTCGCGGCCGACCATGCGGCGGATCATGTCGTCGACGGTCAGGTCGGCGACCGGCTCGGTGCAGACGTGCCGGCCGTCGCGCAGGATCGTGACCCGCTGACAGAGGGCGGTGATCTCCTCGAACCGGTGCGAGATGAACATGATGGCGGCGCCCTCGTCGCGCAGCGCGCGGGTCACCGCGAAGAGCCGGTCCACTTCGACGCCGCTGAGCGCGGCGGTCGGCTCGTCCATGATGAGCACCCGCGCCTCGCTGGACAGCGCCTTGGCGATCTCGACGAGCTGCTGGTCGGCGATGGACAGTCCCCGGGCCGGACGAGCCGGGTCGATGCGCACGCCCAGCCGGGCGAACAGCCGCTCGGCGTTGGCGTTCATCGCCCGGCGGTCGATCTGCCGCAGGCGGGTCAGCGGCTGGTTGCCCATCGCGATGTTCTCGGCGACGGACAGGTCGGGGAAGAGCGTCGGCTCCTGGTAGATGACCGCGATCCCGGCGGCCTTGGCGTCTGCCGGCCCGGCGAAGTCGACCTCCGCGCCGTTGACCGCCAGGGTGCCGGTGTCCGGCCGGTGCACCCCGGCGAGCATCTTGACGATCGTGGACTTGCCGGCGCCGTTCTCACCGACCAGCGCGTGGGCCTCGCCGGCGTGCAGCGCGAAGCTGACCCCCTGGACGGCCGCCACGGCGCCGAACGACTTGGTCACGTCGCGCACCTCCAGCAATGCGCCCATGGCCACCTCCGCACTGGGGTTGAAATGTTTCAGACGCCGTGGGACGAAGGTAGGTGGCGCCGATCACACATGTCAAGCGTTCAGGCGAAACCTGGGCGGGCGGATGCCGTACGATGTCGCTTCAACGTTTCAAGGGGGCGCAGTGGTGGGGAACGGCAGGACCCCGTCGGTCAAGGACGTCGCCGCCGCCGCGGGCGTGTCGCTGGGCACGGTGTCGAACGTGATGAACCGGCCCGAGGTGGTCAGCCCGGCCACCCGCGAGCGCGTCGAGCGGGCGATGGCCGAGCTCGGCTTCGTGCGCAACGAGTCGGCACGGCAGCTGCGCGCCGGGACCAGCCGCACCCTGGCGTACGTGATGCTCGACGGCGGCAACCCGTTCTTCCACGACGTCGCGCAGGGCATCGAGCTCGCCGCCGAGGACGCCGACCTGTCACTGTTCATCTGCACCAGCAACGGGCGCGCCGACCGCGAGGCCGTGCACCTCGACCGGCTCGTGCAGCAGCGGGTCCAGGGCGTGCTGATCACGCCGGTCAACCCGGACGCCCCGCACCTGACCGAGATCTCCCGCCGGGGCATCCCCGTGGTGATCGTCGACCGGGTCGGTGCGGGCGGCGCCTTCTGCTCGGTCGCGGTCGACGACGTGCTGGGCGGCCGCATCGCCGTCGAGCACCTCGCCGAGCAGGGGCACACCCGGGTCGCCGTGGTCGGCGGCCCGGAGTCGCTCGGTCAGGTCCGCGAGCGGCTCGAAGGCGCGCGGCAGGTCTGGGCCGAGCTCGGGCTGCCCGCCGAGGACCTCATCTATCTGCCGACGGCCGCCCTCAGCGTCGCCGAGGGCCGCTCGGCGGGGGAGCGGCTCGCCGGCATCCCGGCCCGCCGCCGGCCGACCGCGGCGTTCTGCGCCAACGACCTGCTGGCGCTCGGGCTGCTGCAGCAGAGCATCGGCGCAGGCCTGCGGGTGCCGGAGGACCTCGCGATCGTCGGCTTCGACGACATCGAGTTCGCGGCGGCGGCGGCCGTGCCGCTGAGCTCGGTGCGTCAGCCGCGCCAGGAGCTGGGCCGGGCGGCCGCGCAGCTCGTCCTCGAGGAGGCGGCCGGCGGGCGGCACGAGCATCAGCAGCTCTCGTTCGTCCCCGAGCTGGTGGCGCGGGCCTCGACGGTCCTGCGGTCGAAGGTCTTCTGACAACGTTTCAGATCAGGCCGTTTCCGCGCCGGGCTCTTGACCGGCTTCGGCGAAGCCCCGTAACGTCCCCGGCAGCGATGAAACGTTTCACGAGAGTTGGGGGCCGTTGATGACCAACCCCGCAGTCGCCGAGCTGCTCGGCCGCAGCAACCGTCTGGGCGCCGATCCCCGCACCACCAACTACGCGGGCGGCAACACCTCGGCCAAGGGCGCCGAGACCGACCCGGTCACCGGCGCCCCCGTTGACCTGCTGTGGGTCAAGGGCTCCGGCGGCGACCTCGGCACGCTGAACGAGGCGGGGCTCGCGGTGCTGCGGCTCGACCGGCTGCGCGCGCTCACCGGGGTGTACCCGGGCGTCGAACGCGAGGACGAGATGGTGGCCGCGTTCGATTACTGCCTGCACGGCCGGGGTGGTGCCGCGCCGTCCATCGACACCGCCATGCACGGCATGGTCGAGGCGCCGCACGTCGACCACCTGCACCCCGACGCCGGCATCGCGCTCGCCACCGCCGCCGACGGTCCGGCGCTCACCAAGGAGATCTTCGGCGACCGGGTGCTCTGGGTGCCGTGGCGCCGCCCCGGCTTCCAGCTCGGCCTCGACATCGCCGCCGTACAGCGGGCCAACCCGCAGGCCATCGGCGTCATCCTCGGCGGTCACGGCATCACCGCCTGGGGCGCGACCAGCGAGGAGTGCGAGGCCCGGTCGCTGGAGATCATCGGTACGGCGGCGGCGTACCTGGCGGAGCACGGCCGAGCCGAGCCGTTCGGCGCGCTGGTGCACGAGCCGCTGCCCGAGCAGGCCCGGCGCGAACGTGCCGCGGCGCTGTTCCCGCTGCTCCGCGGCCTGGCCTCCACCGACCGCGCACAGGTCGGGCACTACACCGATGCCGAGGTCGTGCTCGACTTCGTGGGGCGCGAACGGATGCCCGGGCTCGCCGCGCTCGGGACGTCGTGCCCCGACCACTTCCTGCGGACGAAGGTGAAGCCGCTGGTGCTGGACACCGTCCCGGACGCGCCGCTGGAGCAGGTGGAGGGCCGCCTCCGGGAGCTGCACGCGGCGTACCGCGAGGACTACCGCGCCTACTACGAGCGGCACGCCACCGCGGACAGCCCCGCGATGCGCGGCGCCGACCCGGCCATCGTGCTCGTTCCGGGCGTCGGCATGTTCAGTTTCGGCGCGACCAAGCAGACCGCCCGCGTCGCCGGCGAGTTCTACGTCAACGCGATCAACGTGATGCGCGGCGCCGAGGCGGTGTCCACGTACGCGCCGATCGACGAGTCCGAGAAGTTCCGCATCGAGTACTGGGCTTTGGAAGAGGCGAAGCTCCAGCGGATGCCCAAGCCGAGGCCGCTCGCCACCCGGGTCGCGTTCGTGACCGGCGGCGGCTCCGGCATCGGGCGGGCCGTCGCGCTGCGGCTCGCCGCCGAGGGCGCCTGCGTGGTGATCGCCGACCGCAACCTCGACGCGGCCACCGAGGTCGCCGGCGAGATCGGTGGCTCCGACGTCGCCGTGGCGGTCGAGGCCGACGTGACCTCCGGTGAGGCGGTGGAGCGGGCGATGCGCGCGGCCGTCCTCGCCTTCGGCGGCGTGGACCTGGTCGTCAACAACGCCGGGCTGTCCATCTCGAAGCCGTTGCTGGAGACGACCGAGCAGGACTGGGACCTGCAGCACGACGTGATGGCCAAGGGCTCGTTCCTCGTCTCGCGCGCCGCGGCCGCCGTGATGACAGCGCAGGGCGTGGGCGGCGACATCGTCTACATCTCCAGCAAGAACTCGCTGTTCGCCGGGCCCAACAACGTCGCGTACGGCGCCGCCAAGGCCGACCAGGCGCACCAGGTCCGCCTGCTCGCCGCCGAACTGGGCGGGCACGGCATCCGGGTCAACGGCGTCAACCCCGACGGCGTGGTGCGCGGCTCCGGCATCTTCGCCGGTGGCTGGGGAGCGCAGCGCGCCGCGGTGTACGGCGTACCCGAGGAGAAGCTGGGTGAGTTCTACGCCCAGCGCACCCTGCTCAAGCGGGAGGTCCTGCCGGAGCACGTGGCGAACGCGGTGTTCGTGCTGACCGGCGGGGAGCTGTCGCACACGACGGGCCTGCACATCCCGGTGGATGCGGGCGTCGCGGCTGCGTTCCTGCGGTGACGACGTTCGCGGCGGTCGACCTGGGCGCGTCCAGCGGGCGCGTGATGGCCGGCCGCGTCGGGCCCGGCGTGTGTGAGCTGAGGCCCGTGCACCGGTTCCCCAACGAGCCGGTACGGGCCGCCGGCACCCTGCACTGGGACGTCCTCGCGCTCTACCGCGGCGTCCTCGAAGGACTGCGCCGGGCCGGGCCGGTCGACGGCATCGGCATCGACTCGTGGGCGGTGGACTACGGCCTGCTGGACGCGAGCGGGGCCCTGCTCGGCAACCCGGTCCACTACCGCGACTCGCGCACCGACGGGGTGACGGCCAAGGTCGCCGCGACGATCCCCGAGGACCGGCTGTACGCGCGTACCGGCCTGCAGAAGTTGCCCTTCAACACGATCTACCAGCTCGTGGCCGCCGCCGGGACGCCGCAACTGGAGGCCGCGCGGCAGTTGCTGATGATCCCGGACCTGCTGGCGTACTGGCTCACCGGCGAGCGCAGGGCCGAGGTCACCAACGCGTCGACGACCCAGCTGCTCGACGTGCGTACGGGGCAGTGGGCCACGGACCTGATGACGTCGCTGGACATCCGGCCGGGGCTGTTCGCGCCGCTGCGGCAACCCGGCACGGTCGTCGGCCCGGTGCTGCCCGAGGTGGGTGTGGGCACGCCGCAGGTCATCGCCGTCGGCTCGCACGACACGGCGTCGGCGGTGGCCGGGGTGCCCGCGGAGTCGGAGCACTTCGCGTACATCTCGTGCGGGACGTGGTCGCTGGTCGGGGTGGAGCTGGACGCGCCCGTGCTCACCGAGGCGTCGCGGCTGGCCAACTTCACCAACGAGGCCGGCGTCGACGGGACCGTGCGGTACCTGCGCAACGTGATGGGCCTCTGGCCACTGCAGGAGTGCCTGCGTGAATGGGGCGAGCCCGACCTGCCCGGACTGGTGGGCGCGGCGGAGGCCGTACCCCCGTTCCAGGCCGTCGTGGACCTGGACGACCCGGTCTTCCTGCCACCCGGCGGCATGGAACGACGGATCTGCGAGCGCATCGGGCGCCAGCCGGGGCGCGCGGAGATCGTCCGGTGCATCGTGGACAGCCTCGCGCTGGCCCACCGGCGGGCGGTACGCCAGGCGCAGGAGCTCTCCGGCCGGCGCGTCGACGCCGTGCACATCGTCGGCGGCGGCGCCCGCAACGACCTGCTCTGCCGCCTCACCGCCGAGGCCTGCGGGCTGCCGGTGCTGGCCGGTCCGGTGGAGGCCACCGCGCTGGGCAACATCCTCGTGCAGGCGCGCGCGGCCGGAACGATCAGCGGCGACCTCTCGGCAATGCGGGCCCTGCTGCGGGAGACTCAGCACATCGTGCGCTACGAGCCCCGCGGTGACGACGCGGCGTGGCGGGCGGCCGAGCGGCGGCTGGGAGGCTGATGTGCGGATCGCGCTGTTCGTGACGTGCCTGGCCGACACCATGTTCCCGGCGGCGGCCAAGGCGACGGTCACGCTGCTGGAGCGGCTCGGCCACGAGGTGGTCTTCCCTCCAGGCCAGACCTGCTGCGGGCAGATGCACATCAACACCGGCTATCAGCGGGACGCGCTTCCCCTGATACGCCGCCACGTGCGCACGTTCGCACCGTACGACGTGATCGTCGCGCCCTCGGGCTCGTGCGTCGGATCGGTGCGCCACCAGCACGCGATGGTCGCGAGGGGCGCGGGTGACCTGTCGCTGGCCGCCCGCGCCGAGGACGTGGCGGGCCGCACGTACGAGCTGTCCGAGCTGCTCGTCGACGTGCTCGGGGTCGAGGACGTGGGGGCGTACTACCCGCACCGGGTCACGTACCACCCGACCTGCCACTCGCTGCGGATGATCCGGGTCGGTGACAAACCGCTGCGGCTGCTGCGCCACGTACGCGGTCTCGAGCTCGTGGAGCTGCCCGCGGCCGAGCAGTGCTGCGGATTCGGCGGCACGTTCGCGCTGAAGAACGCGGACACCTCGGCGGCGATGCTCGGCGACAAGATGCGGCACGTGCTCGAGACCGGCGCCGAGGTCTGTACGGCCGGCGACGCCTCCTGCCTCATGCACATCGGCGGCGGGTTGTCGCGGCTCGGGTCGGATGTGCGTACGGTCCACCTCGCGGAGATCCTCGCAGCATCGGAGGCATGATGAGCACCTTCCTCGGGATGCCCGCGACCGCCCCGCGCGGTGTCGGCCACCTGCGCGGCGACGAGTCCTTCCCGGAGGCCGCCCGCAAGGCGCTCGGCAACGAGCAGCTGCGCCGCAACCTCGCCCACGCCACCACCACGATCCGCGGCAAGTCCGGTGCGGTCGTCGCCGAGCTGCCCGACTGGCAGGAGCTGCGGTCGGCGGGGTCCGCGCTCAAGGCCGCGACCATGGCCCGCCTGCCCGAGCTGCTGGAGCAGCTGGAGGCGAACGTGACCGCGGCCGGCGGCGTGGTGCACTGGGCGGCCGACGCCACCGAGGCCAACCGGATCGTCACCGGCCTGGTCGAGGCCACCGGTCACCGCCGGGTCATCAAGGTCAAGTCGATGGCCACCCAGGAGATCGGGCTCAACGAGGCGCTCGAGGCGGCCGGGATCGCCCCGGTCGAGACCGACCTGGCCGAGCTGATCGTCCAGCTGGGCCACGACAAGCCCAGCCACATCCTGGTTCCGGCCATCCACCGCAACCGTACGGAGATCCGCGACATCTTCCTGCGCGAGATGCCCGGCGTCGACCCGGCGCTGACCGACGACCCGGCGACGCTCGCGGCGGCGGCGCGGCGCTACCTGCGCGAGACGTTCCTGAGCACCAAGGTGGCGGTCTCGGGCGCCAACTTCGCGGTCGCCGAGACGGGCACACTCGCCGTGCTGGAGTCGGAGGGCAACGGGCGGATGTGCCTCACGCTGCCCGACACCCTGATCACCGTGATGGGCATCGAGAAGGTGGTGCCCACGTGGCGGGACCTGGAGGTGTTCCTCCAGCTGCTGCCGCGGGCGTCGACGGGGGAGCGGATGAACCCGTACACGTCGATGTGGACCGGGGTGACGCCGGGCGACGGCCCGCAGGAGTTCCACCTGGTGCTGCTGGACAACGGGCGCACCGCCGTCCTCGCCGACGAGGTGGGACGCCAGGCGCTGCACTGCATCCGCTGTTCCGCCTGCCTCAACGTCTGCCCGGTCTACGAGCGCACCGGCGGGCACGCGTACGGGTCGGTCTACCCCGGCCCGATCGGCGCGGTGCTGTCCCCGCAGCTCACCGGGGTCGCCGACAACGCGTCACTGCCGTACGCGTCCTCGCTCTGCGGCGCCTGCTTCGACGCCTGCCCCGTGAAGATCGACATCCCGTCGATCCTCGTGCACCTGCGCAACGAGGCGCCGCACCCGCGCACCGAGCGGATCGCGATGGCCGCGGCGGCGTACACGATGGACCGTCCGGCCCTGTACGCCCGCGCGCAGCACGCCGCCAAGCTCAGCCGCCACGCCACACGCCTGCCCCCGCCGCTGAACGGCTGGACCGCGAGCCGCGACCTGCCGCAGCCGCCTCCCGAGACGTTCCGCGACTGGTGGGCGGCGCGATGACCAGCAAAGACCTGATCCTCCGCCGCATCCGCGCGGCCCTCGGCGACACGGCCGTCCCGGACGTCCCCCGCGACTACCGCCGGGCCGGCGCGGGGAAGCCGGACATCGAGCGGCTCGTCGACCGGCTTGTCGACTACAAGGCCGTGGTGCACCGCGGCTCGGACATCGCCGGGATCGTCGCCTCGCTGGAGCCCGGCCGGCTCGTCGTGCCGCCGGGGCTCGATCCGGCGTGGCTGCCGCCGGGCGTGGGCACGGTCGAGGACGAACACGACGCCGACGCGGTGCTCACCGCCGCCACCGTCGCGATCGCGGAGACCGGCACGATCGTCCTCGACGGCTCGCCCGACCAGGGCCGGCGGGTGATCTCGCTCCTGCCGGACCTGCACATCTGCGTCGTCCGCCCGGACCAGGTCGTCGCGGCCGTGCCGGACGCGATCGCGCGGCTCGACCCGCGCCGCCCGCTGACCTGGATCAGCGGGCCCTCCGCGACCAGCGACATCGAGCTCAACCGGGTCGAGGGAGTGCACGGTCCGCGGCGCCTGCACGTGATCCTCACCGACCGCTGATCGGCGCAGCGTGCCACGATGGTGACCATCCGTTCCGCGATGCTGTCGCCCGGCCACCGTGACGACTAGGCTGGCCATCGACCCTCATCGTGGAGGTTCCGATGGCTGACCGGCTGACCCACGAACCGCTCACCACGCCGGAGCACCTGCTGACCGTCACGACGGCCGGGGTGACCGACGACTACGCCCGCCTGCGCTGTGTGGGCGAGATCGACCAGGCCACCGCGCCGCTCTTCGCCGCCGCGCTGGCCGAGGCCGTGCCCGGCCGGCACCGGGTCGAGGCCGACCTCGCGGAGGTCAGCTTCATGGACTCCTCCGGGATCAACGCGCTGGTCCAGCACCGGGTCCCCGGCTGCGACCTGGTCGTCACCAACGTTCCGCCGCACATCCGGCGGGTCTTCGACATCACCGGCCTGACCCCCATCCTCTGCGCCTGAGGGCGGGCGCGTCTGCGGCAAGCTGAGCCGATGACGACCATCGGTTTTCTGCACACCGCCGACGTGCACGTCGGCACCTTCCGCCGGCTGCTCCGGGAGCTGGGTCCCGGCTGCACGGACGTCCACGTCGTCGACGAGAGCCTGCTCGCCGATGCCCGCGAGCGTGGGGTCGACGGCGACGTCGAGCGCCGCCTCCTGGGCCGCCTGCGGGAGGTGGCCGCCCGTCGCCCGGACGTCATCGTGTGCACCTGTTCCACGCTGGGTGGCCACGCCGAGCGGATGGGCGCGGCGGTGGGCGTACCGGTGCTGCGGGTGGACCGGCCCATGGCGGAGGCGGCCGTTGCGGCCGGCGCCCGGATCGGGGTGGTCGCCAGCACCGCCTCCACGCTCGGCCCGACGTGCGAGCTGCTGGCCTCCTGCGCGCGGCCCGGCACCGAGATCGTCGAGGCGCCTTGCCTCGACGCCTGGCCACTGTTCCTGGCGAGCGACTTCGACGGGTACGCCCACCGCGTGGCCGAGCACGCCCGCACGCTCGACGTGGACGTCGTAGTGCTCGCGCAGGCCAGCATGGCGGGCGCGGAACAGCTGCTCGCGGATCTGGGCCGGCCGGTGTTCTGCAGCCCACGTATCGCCGTCCGTCGGACCCTGGAGGACTACACAACTGTGTAGTAATCTGCACGCGTGAGTAGTACGGGGGACCTGACCGCCCGCGCCCGCATCCGGGACGCCGCCATCGAACTCTTCGCCGAGCGGGGCATCGGCGGGGCCACCATCCGCGACATCGCGCAGGCCGCCGGCGTCTCGTCCGGGCTGCTGCGCCACCACTTCGGCTCCAAGGAGGGGCTGCGCGACGCCTGCGACGAGTACGCCATGGCCGAGATAGCGCGGATCCGGGCGCCGTACATCGAGGGGGGCGCGGGCAACGAGCGGCTGATCTACGACGCGATCCGCGCGGCCCCGCTGCGGCTGCAGAGCTACCTGATCCGCTCCACCCTGGACGGCTCGCCGAGCGGCGCCAACCTGTTCCAGCGCATGGTCGGGGAAGCCGAGCAGTGGTACGAGAAGGCCACCGTCAAGTCCGCCGACCCGCGGGCGTACGCGGCCGTGCTCTGCGCATTGCAGATGGGCATGTTCATGATGCGCGACCAGATATCAGTGGCGATCGGCGAGGACACCCGGCAACCCCACGGGCATCTGCGCATGCTCCGGGCGGCCGTCGAGATCTTCGCGCAGCCGCTGCTCCTGCCCGAGCAGGCCGAGCAGGCGTACGCCGCCCTTGACCGGCTCATGAGTACCCCTGAGGAGTCATGATGACGGAGGCGATCAGCGTCGCGGGGCTCAGGAAGAGCTTCGGGCGCACCCCGGCCCTGCAGGGGCTCGACCTGACCGTGGGCACCGGCGAGGTGCACGGCTTCCTGGGTCCCAACGGCGCCGGGAAGACCACGACGATCCGGGTCCTGCTCGGCCTGATCCGCCCCGACGCCGGGACGGCCCGGCTGCTCGGCGGCGACCCGTGGGCCGACGCGACCGCGCTGCACCGGCGGCTCGCGTACGTGCCGGGCGACGTCACGCTCTGGCCCAACCTCTCCGGCGGCGAGGTCATCGACCTGCTCGGCCGGCTGCGCGGCGGGCTCGACGAGAAGCGCCGAGCCGACCTGCTGGAGCGTTTCGACCTGGACCCGCGCAAGAAGGCCCGGACGTATTCCAAGGGCAACCGGCAGAAGGTGGCGCTCGTCGCGGCGCTGGCCTCCGATGTGGAGCTGCTGATCCTCGACGAGCCGACCTCCGGGCTCGACCCGCTGATGGAGGCGGCGTTCCGCGACGTCGTCCGGGAGGAGAGCCGGCGCGGCGACCGTACGGTCCTGCTCTCCAGCCACGTCCTCAGCGAGGTCGAGGCGCTCTGCGACCGGGTCACGATCATCCGCGAGGGCCGTACGGTCGAGAGCGGCACCCTGACCGACCTGCGGCACCTGACCCGCACGACGATCCAGGCCGAGCTCGCCGGCCCGGTCGACGGGCTCGCCACCATGCCGGGCGTCCACGGCCTGCGCGCCGAGAACCACAGCGTCACCTTCGACGTCGACACCGACGCGCTCGAACCCGCCCTGCGCTCGCTGATCGGCGTCGGGGTACGCAGCCTCACGAGCCACCCGCCGACGCTCGAGGAGCTGTTCCTGCGGCAGTACCGCAAGGAGCCGTCGCGATGACCGGCACCTGGCAGCTCATCCGCCTGATCCTGCGGCGCGACCGGGTGCTGCTGCCGCTGTGGGCCGTGGTGCTCGGGTGCGTGCCGGCGCTCTACGTCTCGTCCTTCGAGAGCCTGTTCCCGACGGCGGCGGACCGTCTGGAGTACGCCCGGGTCAGCGCCGGCAACGCGGGCTTCGTCGGACTGTACGGGCCGCTGCACGGCAGCAGCCTCGGCGAGCTGGTCGCGTGGCGCGGCGGCTTCATCCCGGTGATGATCGCCCTGTTCAGCCTGCTCACGGTCGTACGGCACACGCGTACGGAGGAGGAGGCGGGCCGTACCGAGCTGATCGGGTCCGGCGTGGTGGGCCGGCACGCGGGCCTGGCGGCGGCGGTGATCGCCACGCTCGGCGCGAACGTGGTGCTCGCCCTGATCCTCGCCTCCCTCATGATCACGCAGGGCCTGCCCGCTGCCGGTTCCGTCGTGCTGGCCGCCGAGTTCGGCCTCGCCGGCTGGATGTTCACCGGTGTCGCCGCGGTCGCCGCGCAACTGGCCGGTGGTGCCCGTACCGCCCGCTCGATCTCCGTCATCGCGCTCGGCGTGGCGTACGTGCTGCGCCTCGCCGGCGACGTGAGCGACACGGGCAGCGGCGCGCTCGGCTGGCTGTCGTGGCTCTCGCCGATCGGGTGGGTGCAGCGCATGTATCCGTACGGTGCGGACCGGTGGTGGCCCGCGCTGGCGGCCGTCGTCCTCACCGGGGTGCTGATCGCCGGTGCGGCCGCCCTCGCCGCCCGCCGCGACGTCGGCGCCGGCCTGATCGCCCCCCGGCCCGGCCCGGCGTCCGCGGCGCCCGGCCTGCGCGGCCCGTTCGCGCTGGCCTGGCGGCTGCACCGCGGCCTGCTGCTCGGCTGGGTCGCCGGCTTCGCCGCGCTCGGCCTCGTCTTCGGCGGCGTGGCGCAGAGCGTGGCCGAGCTGACCGACGACAACGCGGACATGGCGGAGGTCTTCGCCCGGATGGGCGGTGCGTCCGGTGCCGTGGACAACTTCTTCGTCGCGACCAGCGGCATCCTGGGACTCATCGCGGCGGCGTACGCCGTGCAGGCCACCCTGCGGCTGCGCGACGAGGAGAGCACCGGTCACGCCGAGATGGTGCTGGCCACCGCGACCACCCGGCTGCGCTGGATCGGCAGCCACCTGGTGTTCGCCCTCGCCGGTCCGGCCCTCGCGCTCGCGGCCGCCGGCGCGGTCTCCGGCCTGACCGCCGGGGTGAGCCTGGACGACGTCGCGGGCACGTTCCGGGGCGCGCTCGGCGGCGCGCTGGCCCAGGTGCCGGCGGTGTGGGTGCTGGCCGCACTGACCGTCCTGCTCGTCGGCCTGCTGCCGCGGCAGGCACCCGCCGCGTGGGGCGTGGTGGCGGCCTGCTTCCTGCTGCTGATCGTCGGGGCGGCGCTGCAGCTCGACCAGTGGGTGCTCGACATCTCGCCGTTCACGCACGTGCCGCGGCTGCCCGGCAGCGACGCCACCGCGACGCCGTTCGTGGTGCTGACGCTGGTCGCGGTGGCGCTGGCGGCGGCCGGACTGGCCGGCTTCCGCCGTCGGGACATCCCCGTGCTCTAGGACTGCTCCGGGCCGGTCAGGACGCGGACCGGTCCGGCAGCAGGCGTTCCTCGTGGTCCAGCTCGCGTTCGAGCACGCGCAGGCCGTCGTCCGACAGCCGCCCCACGTCCCGCCAGCGCAGCAGCTCGTCGCGCTGGGCGTCGATCACCGAGCGGCGCACCCGCAGCGCCGCCTCGTACTGCGGGGACACCGGGACCTCGTCGGAGTCCGACTGGTCGAGCAGGTCCAGGCGGCGGCGGTAGCGCTCGAGTCGGTGGCCGAGCTGCCGGCGCATCACCTCGATCGCCTGGTCCTCGACGTCGTCGTGGCGCTCGTGCTTGATCTCCTCGAGCCGGTCGAGGGCGGCCTGGACGGAGGCGGTGCGCGCCTCGTTGCGCAGCCGGACCAGATCCGCCTGGTTCGCCTTCAGGCCCAGCCGGCGTACCAGCGGGGCGAAGGTGACGCCCTGGCCGACGAGCGTGACCAGCACGACCACGAAAGCGCAGAACAGCAGCAGGTCGAGGTCGGGGAACGGCTCGCCCTTCTTGGTGAGCGCCGGGATGGTGAAGACCGCGGCCAGGGTGATGACGCCGCGGGTGCCCGACCAGCTCAGCGCCGTGATCTCCCGGCCGTTGAGGCGGCGGTTCGGGTCGTCGGCGGCATCCGGGGTGCCACCGAGCCGGGCGTGCATCCACCGCGGCAGGCTCTGCGTGACGATCAGGAACAGCGGGCGCAGCAGCAGCACCACGCCGACGGAGACGGCCACCGCGATGACGATCGTCGAGGTGTCGAACTCGGACAGGCCCCGGACGACGCGCGGGAGCTGCTGGCCGATCAGCAGGAAGACCAGCCCCTCGAGGAGGAAGTCGACGAGCCGCCACACGGCGGTGACCTGCAGCCGGCTCGCGCCGGACCCGTGCCTCGGGGCGTCGTGCCCGACGATGAGGCCGGCGACCACCACGGCGAGCACGCCGGAGACGTGCACCCGCTCGGCGAGCAGGTACGCCACGAACGGCGTGGCCAGCGAGACGGCGTTCGCAATGATCGGGTCCCGGGACAGCGGGCGGGTGGCCCGGTTCGCGTACGCGACGACGATGCCGCAGATCACCCCGCCCGTCGCCGAGATGACGAACTCGCCCACGGCCGCGGAGAACGAGAACGTCCCGCCCACGGCGGCGGACACGGCGACGCTGAGCAGGGTCAGTGCGGTCGCGTCGTTGAGCAGGCCCTCGCCCTGCACCAGCGTCACGATGTTGCGGGGCAGCCCGACCTTCTTGCCGACCGACAGCGCGGCGACCGGGTCCGGCGGGGCCACCGCGGCGCCCAGCGCGACCCCGGCGGCGAGCGTCGCCCCGGCCACGAAGAAGTGGAAGCCGACGCCGATCAGCAGCGCGGTGAGCAGCACCAGCACGACCGACAGGCTCACCACGGTGCGCAGGTTGTGGCGGATGTCCAGCAGTGAGGAGTCGAGTGCGGCCGAGTAGAGCAGCGGCGGCAGCACGAGGGTCAGGACGAGCTCCGGTTCCAGGCCGACATTGGGCCCCGGCAGGACGGCGTACGTGATGCCGAGCACGGTCAGCACCGCCGCCGCGGGTATGCCCGTCCGATCGCCGAACCACCGCGCGGCGACGATGACCGCAATTCCCGCCAGTACGAACAGCAGTGTCGCCTCGATATGCACGGTCCCATTCTCCCGGACGGCGGATGATCTCGCGATCATGGCCGACGCGGGCGCAGCTAGGCTGCGCTGGAGTCACGGGAGGCGGGGGAGTTCATGCGGGTGGCGCGTACGGCCGGGGTGCTGGCCCTGCTGCTCTGCGCGGTGCTGGCCGGGGCCGGCGGCCGGGAGCGGACCTCGACGCCCGAGCACCGGGCCGAGGCGCTGCTGTCGCGCATGACGCTCGCCGAGAAGCTGACGATGATGCACGGCGGGGCGGAGTGCGGCTACATCGGCTGCGTCGACGGCAACCCGCGGCTGGGCATCCCGCCGTTGCACCTGCAGGACGGCCCGGCGGGGGTCGGCAACGACACCACCGGCGTCACCCAGCTGCCCGCGCCGGTCGCCGCCGCGGCCGCCTGGGACCCCGCGCTGCTGCGGGAGTACGGCCGGGTCATCGGCGCCGAGCAGTGGGGCAAGGGTACGAACGTGGCCCTCGCGCCCACCGTGAACATCGTCCGCGACCCGCGCTGGGGCCGGGCGTTCGAGTCGCTGGGAGAGGACCCGTACCTGGCCGGGCGGGCCGCGGCGGCGGAGATCGGCGGCATCCGCGCCGAGGGCCCGATGGCGCAGGTCAAGCACTTCGCGGTCTACAACCAGGAGACCGCGCGCAACACGCCGGGCAGCAACGCGCGGCTCGACGACCGGACCCTGCGGGAGATCTACCTGCCCGCCTTCGAGGCGTCGATCGCGGCCGGCGCCGACTCCGTCATGTGCGGCTACAACCCGGTCAACGGCACGTACGCCTGCGAGAACGGCGACCTGCTGCAGCGCATCCTCCGCGATGAGCTGGGCTTCTCCGGCTTCGTCACCTCGGACTGGGGCGGTACCCACTCGACGGTCCGGGCCGCGAACAACGGCCTCGACATGGAGATGCCCGGCAGCCGCTACTTCGGCGCCCCGCTCACCGCGGCCGCCAAGGCCGGGCAGGTCGACGTCGACGAGCACGTCCGCCGCGTTCTCACGGCGATGTTCCGGCGCGGCCTTTTCGACCGGAAACAGACCGGTGACCTGACCGCGGTGGTGACGAACGACGCGCACGCCGAAGTCGCCCGCCGGGTGGCCGAGCAGGGCAGCGTGCTGCTGAAGAACGACGGCGCCCTGCTGCCGGTCGGGCCGGGCGTACGGTCCGTCGCCGTGCTCGGCAGCGGCGGCGGGACGAGCGTCGTGAGCCAGGGCGGGGGTAGCGCCCGGGTGATCCCGTGGGACGTGGTCTCGCCGTACCGGGGGATCAAGGAGCGGGCCGGCAGCGGCGCCGAGGTGACCTACCAGCCGGGCACCGTACGGGCCGACGGCGCGCTGCCCCCGGTCGAGGCGGACGTGCTCGGCGGCGGCCTGCGCGCCGAGTTCTTCGCCGGCACGACGCTCAGCGGCCCACCGGTCGCCACCCGCACCGACGCGACGCTCGACGCCTTCTGGCACGCCGGTAACGCCGGCATCGGGATCAAGGAGAACTGGTCGGCGCGCTGGACCGGCACCCTGACCCCGCCCGCCACCGGCGCCTACACGTTCTCGCTGACCAGCAGCGACGGCGGCCGGCTGCGGATCGGCGGGCGCACAATCGTGGACAACGGCTGGTCCGAGGCGCGCCGGCGCACCCGCACCGGCACGGTCACGCTCACCGCGGGCAAGCCGGTGCCGGTGGAGATCGAGTACGCGCAGTTCACCGGCAACGCCGTGGTGGCGCTCGGCTGGACCCGGCCCGGGCAGCGGCTGCACGACGACGCGGTGGCGGCCGCCGCCCGCGCCGACCTGGCCGTGGTGGTGGTCGGCAAGGACGGGACCGAGGGCGCCGACCTCAAGGACATCAGCCTCTCCGCCGACCAGGACCGCCTGGTACGGGACGTGGCCGCCGCCAACCGCAACACGGTCGTGGTGGTCAACACCGGCTCCGCGGTCGCCCTGCCCTGGGCCGGCTCGGTCCGTGCGGTGATCCAGGCCTGGTATCCCGGCCAGGAGTACGGCCACGCCCTCGCCGCCCTGCTCTTCGGCGACGTCAACTTCTCCGGCAAGCTCCCGGTCACGTTCCCCCGGTCCCTGGCCGACGTGCCGGCGGCGGCGCCGCAGCGCTGGCCCGGCGGCGAGTATTCCGAGGGGCTGGGGGTCGGCTACCGCTGGTACGACGCGCAGAAGGTGGCCCCGCTGTTCCCCTTCGGCCACGGGTTGTCCTACACGACGTTCCGGTACGCGGACCTGGCCGTCGGCGCGCCCCGCCCGGACGGGTCGGTACCGGTCTCGTACACGATCACCAACACCGGCGCCCGGGCCGGCGCGGAGATCGCTCAGGTGTACGTCGGCCAGCCCGCGGCCACCGGGGAGCCGCCGAACAACCTGCGCGGCTTCGACCGGGTGGCGCTCGGGCCGGGCGAGTCCCGCCGGGTCACCACCACCCTGGACGCGCGGAGCTTCCAGCACTGGGCCGGCAGGTGGGTGACGGCCGGGGGCGCGTACCGGATCTCGGTCGGCTCGTCCTCGCGGGATCTGCGGCTCACCGGCCAGGTGTCGCTGCCGCCGAATTCGGTTGCCGGGGCGACGGGCGGCCGGTAGACCTCACCGCATGGACCTCACCGTGCTCCCGGTGCCGGACGGCGCCACCGTTCCCGGCTTCGCCGGCCTGTCCTTCGAGATTCCGGTCGAGCCGGTGCCCGTGCCGTGGGGCGTGCTGGTCCGCGCGGAGAACGCCTCGGACGAGGCCGGACACCTCATGTACGTGCACGGCGGCGGCTTCGAGCATCGCAACCCGCCGCTGATGAACCGGGCCGCGTACGAGTTCTCCCGCGCCACCGGCCGCCCCGTGCTGGTGGCGCATCACCGCCTCGCCCCGGCCGACGCGTACCCGGAGCCGCTCGACGACGTGCTGGCGGCGTACCGCGGGCTGGTGGACGGCGGGGTGCCGCCGCAGCGGATCCTCGTGCTGGCCGAGTCGTCCGGTGCGGCGCTCACGCTCTCGATGCTGCTGCGGCTGAGGGACGCCGGCGAGGAGCTCCCGGCCGGCGTGCTGACCTGGTCGGCCGTCACCGATCTCGCCGTCACCGGGGCGTCGGTGGACGACTCGCCGGACGATCCGGTCACCCGGGAGCTGCTGACCCGCCTGATCGGGCAGTACCTCGGCGGTGCGCCGGGCGACCGGGCGCCGCAGTCCCCGCTGTACGGCGACCTCGCGGGCCTGCCGCCGCTGGTGATGGTGGTCGGCGGGGCGGAGGCGCTGCGGGACGACACGCTGCGCTTCGCGGAGAAGGCGTCCGCCGCCGGTACGAAGGTCGAGGTCGACGTCTACGAGGGGATGCCGCACGTCTTCCAGATCGCGATCCTGGAGCCGGGCAACGCGCTGGGGCGCAGCCTCCTCGACAGGATCGCCCGGTGGGGCCGCGCCCGGTAGGACGCGGCCCCGAGGGGTTCGATCAGTAGCGGTAGTGGTCGGGCTTGTACGGCCCCTCGACCGCCACACCCAGGTACTCCGCCTGCTTCTTGGTCAGCTCGGTGAGCCGGACGCCGAGCGCGTCGAGGTGCAGCCGGGCGACCTTCTCGTCCAGGTGCTTCGGCAGCACGTAGACCTGCTTGTCGTACTCGTCGGGCTTGGTCCACAGCTCGATCTGCGCCATCACCTGGTTGGTGAAGGAGTTGCTCATCACGAAGCTGGGGTGGCCGGTGGCGTTGCCCAGGTTCATGAGCCGGCCCTCGGAGAGCACGAGGATCGCGTGCCCGTCCGGGAAGCGCCACTCGTGGACCTGCGGCTTGACCTCGACCTTCTCGATGCCCGGCACCTTGGCGAGGCCGGCCATGTCGATCTCGTCGTCGAAGTGGCCGACGTTGCCGACGATCGCGTTGTGCTTCATCGCGGCCATGTGCTCGACCGTGATGATGTCGGTGCCGCCGGTCGTGGTGATGAAGATGTCGGCCTGGGAGACCACGTCCTCGATCCGGACGACCTGCATGCCGTCCATCGCCGCCTGCAGCGCGCAGATCGGGTCGACCTCGGTGACCACGACGCGGGCGCCCTGGCCGCGCAGCGTCTCGGCGGAGCCCTTGCCGACGTCGCCGTAGCCGCAGACCACGGCCAGCTTGCCGCCGAGCATCACGTCGGTGGCCCGGTTGAGGCCGTCGACCAGCGAGTGGCGGATGCCGTACTTGTTGTCGAACTTGCTCTTGGTGACCGAGTCGTTGACGTTGATCGCCGGGAAGAGCAGCTCGCCGGTCTTGGCGAACTTGTAGAGCCGCGCCACGCCGGTGGTGGTCTCCTCGGTGACGCCGCGGATCTCGGCGGCGACCTTGGTGAACCGCTGCGGGTCCGACTCGAGGCTGCGGCGCAGGGTGTCGAGGATGATCGTGTACTCGTGGGCGTCCTCGGCGGTGGTCGCGGGGACCGCGCCGGCCTTCTCGAACTCGACGCCCTTGTGCACGAGCAGGGTGGCGTCACCGCCGTCGTCGAGGATCATGTTGGGGCCGAGGCCGTCGCCGAAGTCGAACAGCTGCTCGGTGCACCACCAGTACTCCTCCAGCGTCTCGCCCTTCCAGGCGAAGACCGGCGTGCCGGAGGGGGCCTCGACCGTGCCCTCGGGGCCGACGACGATCGCCGCGGCGGCCTCGTCCTGGGTCGAGAAGATGTTGCAGGAGACCCAGCGGACCTGCGCGCCGAGCGCGACCAGGGTCTCGATCAGGACGGCCGTCTGGATCGTCATGTGCAGCGAGCCGGCGATGCGGGCACCGCGCAGCGGCTGGGCCTCGCGGAACTCCTCACGGATGGACATCAGGCCCGGCATCTCGTGCTCGGCGAGACGCATCTGGTGCCGGCCGAAGGAGGCCAGCGAGAGGTCGGCCACGGCGAAGTCGATGCCGTTGAGCTGCTGGAGACGTGGTGACATGGAGAAGGGCACCCCCTCTTCAGGAGGCGCCCTTTCGACAGTGGCCCGCGGGCCGAGCGTGGCGGACCAGCAGGTCCGTCGCAGCGCCTCTCGGCCAGGGGCAGCGCCGCTTCGGGCGCCCAACCACCATAGCGCCGACTTTGCAAGATCGGGAACCGTCAGCCCGCGGTGGCTCGCCGTTCACGCTGGTCGTGGAGGGCCTTTTCGAACTGTGACGTATCCCACTCGTCGGCGAGCGCCTGGTGCATCAACTCCGCCTGGGTCTGCGGGGCGAGGCCGCCGATGGGCTGGTCACGGTCGAGGTTGGTGGGGAACGCGTACCCCTCGGCGCAGGCGGCCACGACGGTGGCCACGGACCCCGGGTACGCCCGCAGCACCGGGTACAGCGCGCGGCACATCGCCGTACGGTCGACGGTTTCCATGGCGCGTCCGAAAGCCGACGAGATCTGCAGCAGGTTCGCCATGCGCTTGACGTCCGTACTGCGGTTCGTGCCGGCCCCGTGGAACAGCGCCGGGTTGAAGAAGACGGCGTCGCCCTTCGCCAGCGGCAGCTGGACGTAGTTCTCCTCGAAGTACGCGGTGAACTCCGGCTGATGGAAGGCCACGTAGCCGGCCGGGTACTTCTGCGAATGCGGCAGGTACAGCGTGGGACCTGTCTCCACCGGCATGTCGACGTGCGCGACTGCCCCCTGCAACGTGAGTGCGGGGGAGAGCAGGTGGATGTGCGCCGGGTAGCGCTCCGCCTGCTCCTGCGACATGAAGCCGAGGTGGTAGTCGCGGTGGGCGACCTGCGCCTGCCCGCCCGGGTTCACCACGTTGACCTGCGAGGTGACCTGATAGCCGGTGCCGAGCCAGGCCTCGCAGACCAGCGCCAGCAGGTCGTTGTCGTAGTACGCCGCGAAGGCCGCCGGGTCGCGCAGCGCGAACTTGTCCAGCGCGCCCCACACCCGGTCGTTCGCCCCCGGCTTCGCGAAGTGGTCGCCGCCGGCCACCCCCGCCGCCTTCTGCTCGTCGATCATCGCCGTGAACACCGCCGTGGCGCGGTCCACCACGTCCGCGGTGAAGGCGCTTTTGAACACCACGATGCCGGGCCCGTCCATCAGCGCCCGGGCCAGCTCGGCCGCCGCGGCCCGCCGGTCGGCCGTCAGGATCGTCCGGTCGTAGCTCAGCACGTTGTGGTCGACGCCGGTGGCCAGCGGATACGCGGCCGCGTCCGTCGTCTGCTCCACCAGGGTCCGGAAGTCCGCGAGGCGGCAGTCGGCCGCCGAGAACCAGGTTGTCATGTCGTCAGGCTAGGGACTGAAAGGCCATCAACGACCCTTGAAACAACCTCAAAAACCCCTCATCGTGTACGGGGTGAAGCACCCGTACCGGATCCGCGAGATCGCCGCCCAGTCCGGCCTCAGCCCGGCCACTGTGGACCGGGTGCTGCACCGGCGCGGCGGGGTCCGCGCGAGCACGGTCCGCGAGGTCGAGCAGGCGATCGCGGATCTCGACCGGCAGCAGTCGCAGCTGCGCCTCGGCGGCCGGACGTTCATGGTCGACGTCGTGGTGCAGGCGCCGGCCCGGTTCTCCGCCGGCGTCCGGGCCGCGCTCGAGGCCGAACTGCCGGGTCTGCGGCCGGCGGTGATCCGCTCCCGGTTCCACTTCCTCGACAGCGCCGGGGCGGGCGATCTCGTCGCCGTGCTGGACAAGGTGGGCCGTGCCAAGTCGCACGGCGTGATCCTCAAGGCCCCCGACGTGCCGGACACCGTCGCCTCCGTCGCCCGGCTGGCACGGCTGGGCGTACCGGTGGTGACGCTGGTGACCGACCTGCCGACCAGCGCGCGGGCCGCGTACGTCGGCATCGACAACCGGGCCGCCGGGGCCACCGCCGCGTACCTGCTGCAGGAGTGGCTCGCGGAGCGCGCCGGCGACGTCCTGGTGGTCCGCGGGCACGGCTCGTTCCGGGGCGAGGACGAGCGGGAGATGGGTTTCCGCGCCGAGATGCGCGCCCGGGCCGCGGGCCGGCGGCTGCTCGAGGTCGTCGACGAGGAGGACCGCGCCGACGCCGTCCACATCGGAACCCGCGAGGTCCTCGGCGGCAACCCGGCCGTCCGCGCCGTCTACTCGATGTACGCGGGCGCCGGCGGCAACGCGGCCGTGATCGACGCCTTCGCCCGGGCCGGACGCCGCTACGACGTCTTCGTCGCGCACGACCTCGACGGCGAGAACACCGCCCTGCTCCGGCAGCGCCGCCTCTCCGCGGTGCTGCACCACGACCTGCGGCAGGACCTGCGCCGCGCCTGTCACGTGATCATGCAGGCCCGGGGGGCGCTGCCCGGTCCGGTCCGGTCCAACCCGTCGGCGATCCAGGTGATCACGCCCTACAACACCCCGCCGGCAGAATTCTGAGATCTTTTTCCGGCGGACCTGTCCGGTCGCGCCACCGCCGTTCGTCACTGGGGCATCCACCGGGACAGAACAGAGGAGCCGAGATGAAGTACATGATGTTCGTCTGCACCGACACCGAGCCCGAGACCGACGACTCGGCGGTGCCCGACATCGACAAGTGGGTCGCCGAGAACGACGCGGCCGGGCGCCGCCTCGAGGGCGACCAGCTGGCCCCGCCGTCGGCCGCCACGACGGTCCGGGTCCGCGGCGGGCAGCTGCTGCTCTCCGACGGCCCCTTCGCGGAGACCAAGGAGGTCATCGTGGGCTACGACATCCTGGAGTGCGCCGACCTGGACGAGGCCATCGAGGTCGTCCGCGCCCACCCGATGGCGTGGCACGGCCGGATCGAGCTGCGGCCCTTCCCCGGCGCCTGATGGATCAGGTCGCCGGGAGCCGGGACCCGGGCGCGGCCGCCTCGCATCCCGCCCTGGACGCGGCCGCCTCGAGCCCGCCGCCAGGTGCGGGCGGTGCGGCCGCGCCCGACGTCCGGGCCGTCGTCGCCGAGGCCGTGGCGGACAGTCACGGCCGGATCGTGGCCGCGCTGATCCGGATCACCGGCGATTGGGACCTCGCCGAGGACTGCGCCCAGGAGGCGGTCACGGTCGCGCTGGAACGGTGGCCCGTCGACGGCGTCCCGGCGAACCCCGGCGGCTGGCTGATGACGGTCGCGCGCAACCGCGCGATAGACGTGCTGCGGCGCGCGACCGTCGAACGCCGCAAGCTCGCGGAGCTCGCCGTGCTCGCCGATCCGGCCCCGGCTCCGGCGCCCACGTCGGATGACCGGCTGCGGCTGATCTTCACGTGCTGCCACCCCGCGCTCGCGCTGGAGGCACGGGTGGCGCTGACCCTGCGCACGGTCGCCGGCGTACCGACCGCGGACATCGCGCGGGCGTTCCTGGTCACCGAGTCGACGATGACCCGGCGGCTCACCCGGGCCAAGACGAAGATCGCGCAGGCGCGGATCCCGTACCGGGTGCCGTCGGGCGCGGCGCTGGCCGAGCGGCTGCCCGGGGTGCTGGCCGTGCTGTACCTGCTCTTCACCCGCGGGTACGACAGCGACGGCGAGCCGGCGTTCGCGGCCGAGGCCATCCGGCTGGCCCGGGTGCTCACGGAGCTCATGCCCGGCGAGCCGGAGGTCGCCGCGCTGCTCGCCCTCTTCCTGCTCCAGCACTCGCGCCGGGACGCGCGCCGCGACGACGAGGGCAACCTGCTCACCCTGGACCGGCAGGACCGCGCCCGCTGGGACCACGACGCGATCGCCGAGGCGCTGCGGACCCTGCCGGCGACCGGCGGCCCGTACGCGCTACAGGCCCGCATCGCCGCCTGCCACGCCGCCGACACCACCGACTGGCCTCGGATCGCCGGCCTCTACGACCGGCTCGCGGAGCACCTGCCGTCGCCGGTCGTGCAGCTGAACCGGGCCGTCGCGCACGGGTACGCGTACCGGCCGGCGGACGGGCTCGCGCTGCTCGCGGCGGCCCGGGAGGGCGGCGGCCTCGACGACTACCCGCTGGCCGTGGCCGCCGAGGCGGAGCTCACCGCCCGGGCCGGAGACCGGGAACGGGCCGTCGCACTTTTCGAGCGGGCGGCGGCGGTCGCCCACTCCTACGCTGAGCAGCGGGCCTTACTGGCCCGCGCCGAGGAACTCTCCTGAGGAGAACGACTATGGAACCGACCGCCGAACTCAACGAGGACTTCAGCGAGCCGGGCACCGCGGCGGTGCCCTGGGCGAAGGTCGAACGGCTGCTCGAGGATTCGGAGATGTTCTGGCTGTCGACCGTACGCGCGAACGGCCACCCGCACGTGACCCCGCTGCCCGCGGTCTGGTGGGAGGGCGTCCTGCACTTCTGCACGGGCGACCAGGAGCAGAAGTCGGCGAACCTCGTCCGCAACCCGGCGGTCGTGCTCACCACCGGGATCAACCGGCTGCGCGAGGGCGTCGACGTCGTCGTCGAGGGCACCGCCGTGCGCGTGACCGACCGGCACCGGCTCACCGCGCTCGCCGGCCTGTGGAAGTCGAAGCTGGACTGGGACTACGAGGTCGGCTCGGACGCGTTCCGGGACCCCGACGGGCGCACCGGCTGGGTGTTCGGGGTGGCGCCCGCGAAAGTGCTGTCGTTCGGCAAGAGTCCGTACACCCAGACCCGTTACCGGTTCAGCTAGCGAGGATCGCGCGGAGCCGATCGGCGCTGCGGCGTACGTCCGCGACCGGCCCCTCGTCCTCCGGCTCGCCGGTCAGGATCGTGTCCTGCTCCAGAACCCACCAGCCGTCGTAGCCGTGCCGGCGCAGCGCCGCCGCGACCCGGGCGAAGTCCACGTCACCGTCGCCGATCGGCCGGTACATGCCCGCCGCGACCGCCTCGGTGTACGTGAGCCGCCCGGCGCGGACCTGCCCGGCCAGCGCCGCGTCCACGTCCTTCGCGTGCACGTGCGCGATGCGGTCGCCGGCCCGCTCCGCCAGCTCGACCGGGTCCGTACCGCCGATCAGCAGGTGGCCGGTGTCCAGGCACAGCGCGATCCGCGAGCCGTCGAGCACCCGGTGGACGTCCTCCGGAGTCTCGACCATCGTGCCGACGTGCGGGTGCAGCACGGGGGTCAGGCCCCTCGCGCGAGCCGCCCCGGCGATGCGGTCGAGGTTCGCCAGCACCCGCTTCCACCCGTCGTCGCCGAGGTCGGGGCGGTCGTCGTATCCGTCCTGTCCCGTGGCCGCGGCGAGCACCACCGTGTCCGCGCCCGCCGCCACGAACCGGTCCAGGTCCACCACCGGCTCGCCGTCGTGCAGCACCACGGGGACGAACCCACCCACCGCGATCAGCCCGATCTCCCGCAGGATGTCGTCGGAGGGCAGGAAACCGTCGGGACCGAACTCGGTGGCGGTCAGCCCGATCTCGCGCATCTCCCGCAGCACGCGGCCGGCGGGCAGCTGGTGTCCCCAGCCCGGGACCTCGCAGACACCCCAGGAGATGGGCGCTCCGGCGATCTTCATGCGGCACTCCTCACGTCGGTCATCCGTACCGGCCGGTGCTCGCGCAGCGACAGGGTGCACGCCTCGGCGATCCAGCCCGCCTCCACCGCGTCCGCGACCGTGCACGGGCTTTCCCGCGTACCGGCCACGACCTCGGTGAACGCGGTCAGCTCCCGCCGGTACGCCGTCGCGAAGCGGTCCATGAAGAAGTCGTGCGGCGATCCGGCCGGGAACGACACCCCCGGCTCCACCGAACGCAGCGGCAGGCGGTCCTCCAGCCCCACGGCGATGCTGTCGGCGGTGCCGTGCAGCTCCAGGCGTACGTCGTAGCCCCGGCCGTTGTAGCGGGTGTTCGACACGACCGCGATCGTCTCGTCGTCGAGGGTGAGCACGGCGGCCGTCGTGGCGGCGTCGCCGGTCCGCGCGAACACGTCGTCGCCGCGGGCGCTGCCGGTCGCGTACACGTCGACCACCTCACGGCCGGTCACGAACCGGATGATGTCGAAGTCGTGCACGCTGCAGTCGCGGAAGATGCCGCCGGAGGCGGCGAGGTAGGCGGCGGGCGGCGGGGCCGGGTCCAGCGTCGTCGACCGTACGGTGTGCAGCCGGCCCAGCTCCGCGGCGGCGACCGCCGCGCGCGCCGCGACGAAGCCGGGATCGAACCGCCGGTTGTACCCGATCTGCACGGCCTTCCCGGCACAGTGCCGCAGCACCTCCTCGGCCTCGGCGGCGCCCCTGGCCACCGGCTTCTCGCAGAACACGGGCAGCCCCGACTCGACCGCCGCGAGGATCAGCTGGGGATGCGCGTCGGTGGCGGCGGCGATGACCACGCCGTCGAGGTCGCGGCGCAGCAGATCGGCGGGACCCGCGGCGGCCCCGGCGCCGAACTTCGCGGCGATCCGTTCCGTGACCGCGGGCAGCGCATCGCACACGATCAGCTCGACGCCCGGCAGCGAGCTGAGCGTCTCGGCGTGGAACGCGCCGATCCGCCCCAGCCCGATCAGTCCGATGCGCACCCCTCGAGGATGCGAGCGCCGCAAAGGCCGTCACAACCGGTCCCGGCCATCAAAAACACCTCAGCTTGAGGATTTGTCCGTACTGCGCGGGTCGGCCGAAAGTCGCAGGGGCACCGGGGGAGATCCGGCTCCGAGCCGATGCGCGGACCCGGCCCGGACGGCCAAGCTCGGTGTCCTGCAGAAGCCTCGCGGAGGCGTCGACCGGAAGGACCGCCATGACCATCGACGACGACAATCGGCCCGCGCGGCAGCGGGTCACGCTGACCGGGATCAGTTCCCGCGCCTGGGAGCACCCCGCCGACCGTGGCGCGCTCACCGCCCTTCGCGAGCTGCGCGGCTTCGACGACGTGGTGAAGGCGTTCTTCGGCATGTGGAACGAGCGCGGATTCCGCCTGCAGTACCTGGCCGGTTCGATCCGCGTCGACCACCGCCAGTATCCCCGCGTCTACCAGCGCTTCACCGAGGCCGCGGCCACCCTCGACGTGGCCGAGCTGCCGGACCTGTACGTCACCCAGGACCCGATCATCCACGGCCGCGCGATCGGCATGGACCGGCCGTTCATCGTGATCACCACGGCGGCGGTCGAGAAGCTCGACGACGACGAGCTGCGCGCGCTGCTCGGCCACGAGATCGGTCACGTCCGCAGCGGCCACGCGGTCTACAAGACGATCATGATGATCCTGACCCGCTGGGCCACCAACGTCAGCTGGATCCCGATCGGCGCCCTCGCGCTGCGGGCCATCATCGTGGCGATGTACGAATGGTGGCGCAAGGCGGAGCTGTCGGCCGACCGCGCGGGCCTGCTCGCCGGCCAGGACCCGGCCGCGTCCATCCGCCTGCTGATGAAGATGGCCGGCGGCGGTGACCTCAGCCAGATCGACACCGCCGCGTTCCTCGAACAGGCCGCGGACTACGAGGGCGGCGGCGACCTGCGCGACAGCATCCACAAGATCGGCATGACCGCCTGGAGCAGCCACCCGGTACCCGTCGCCCGTGCCGCCGAGCTGCGCAAGTGGGTCGACTCCGGCGACTACGGCCGCATCATCGGCGGCGACTACGACCGCCGCGACACCGACGGCAACGCCTCGGTGACCGGCGACGTGAAGGCCGCGGCCTCGCACTACCGCGAGTCGTTCGAGAACTCCCAGGACCCGCTGATCTCCCTGGCCCGCCGCGTGACCGGCGGAGCGGCGGACCTCGGCGACTGGGCCGGCACCCAGGCCGGCAAGGCCCGCAACTGGGCCGGCACGGCAGCCGACGCCGCGGGCCGGGCCGCCCGCCGCACCACCCGCCCGGCCGACGACCCGGGCCCGGCCGGCGACACCCCGCCGACCGCCTGACCCCGGTCGGGGCGTCGCCGGCCTCCCAGCCCCGGGCCGGCGACGCCCCGCCGGTCACAACACCACCCGTCCCGCTACCGTGCCGGCGGCCTGCCCGCCGCCGGGCGTGGCGTGCCGGCGGTTTGCCCGCCGCCGGGCGTGGCGTGCCGGCGGCCTGGCGTGCCGGCGGCCTGCCCGCTGTCCGGCGTTGCCGTCGCTCGGCCTGGTGGCGTGCCGGCGGCCCCTCCCTGGGCGTCGGGGAGACTGGGCCGATGGTCGAGGTCGTCGTCGGGTTCGCGGCCGGGCTGCTCATCGCCGTCCTCACCACGCCGGTCGGCGTCTCCGGCGCCATCTTCCTGCTGCCCGTCCAGCTCAGCGTGCTGGCCGTGCCCAACCCGGCGGTCACCCCGACGAACCTGCTGTTCAACGTCGTCTCCGGCCCGGGCGCTCTGCTCCGGTACGGCCGCCGCGGGGCGCTCACCGGTCCGCTGACCCGGCTCATGCTCGCCGGCACCCTGCCCGGCGTGGTCGTCGGTGCGGTTCTCCGGGTGTACGCCGTCCCCGGCCCGCGCGCCTTCCGGATCATCGTGGCCGCGTTGCTGCTTCCGCTGGGGGCGTGGCTCTGTGCCCGTACGGTCAAACCCGCACGATCGACCCGCTCGAAGCCGGCGCCCTCCCCGCGAAGCGTGACCGGCCTGTCCCTGGCGGTCGGGGTGGTCGGCGGCATCTACGGCATCGGCGGCGGCTCGATCCTCGGGCCGATCCTGGTCGGCCGTGGCATGCCGGTCGCGGTGGTCGCGCCCGCCGCGCTCGCCTCGACGTTCGTCACCTCCGTCGCGGGTGCCGGCGCCTACGCCGTGCTCGCGCTGGGTGAAGGCGGCGAGATCGCGCCGCACTGGGTGGTCGGGCTGTCGTGCGGCCTCGGCGGCCTGATCGGCGGCTACCTCGGTGCCCACCTGCAGCCCCGGATGCCGGAGAAAGGTCTGCGGTTGCTGCTCGGCGGCATGGCGATCGCCGTGGCCGGGCTGTATGTCGCCCTCACGATCGCAAATTAGGATGGTCGCGTGCAGACCCGGGCCGGAACCCCACGACCGATCACCCGCTACGGCAACCCCGTGCTCCACCGCCGCTGCGCGGACGTGACGGTGTTCGACGAGACGTTGCAGCAGCTCATCGCGGACATGTTCGCCAGCATGGCGGCGGCGGACGGGGTCGGCCTCGCCGCCAACCAGATCGGCGTCGACGCCCGCGTCTTCGTGGTCGACTGCCCCGACGACACGGATACGAACGTCGTGGCGCACGTGGTCAACCCGGTGCTGCACCTCCCGGACAACCGCGGCCTCGACGTGGACAGCGAAGGCTGCCTCTCGGTCCCCGGGGTCCGCGCCGACATCGGCCGCCCGGCAACGGCGTCCGTCACGGGCGTCGACATGCACGGCGACCCGATCCGCATCGACGGCACGGGCCTGCTGGCACGCTGCCTGCAGCACGAGACCGACCACCTGGATGGGCTGCTGTACGTCGACAAGCTGCCCGCCAAACAGCGGAAGAAGCTGCTGGCCCAGAGCGCTGAGGCGCCGGGGGTCGGGGTGGCCGAGTAGGCAGCGGTTCGCTGCTGCTGCCCCGGCTCACCACCTGCCTCCGGACCGTCGTCTTCCTGGCGGTCCTTCGCCTGGTGGCCCTCCGCCTCGCGGCCGCTCTTTGCCTGACGGCCGTTGGCTACCGCTCTTTGCGTGGCTGCCGCTCCTTGTCTGGCGGCCGTGGCTGCTGCCCTTCGCCTGGTGGCCCACCTTCGGCGGGTTCGGCCGGCCGACCGGCGCCTCCACCGGTTCCGTCCGGTGGTCGCGTCGTGCCGACCCGCGCATCGGTCGTGCGAACGAGGGCGACCTGGCGCGCTGACCAGGGTTTACATCGTGCTGATCGGGGCGTCGGCAAGCCCCGACCGGCGGGCCCCGCATCGGTAGTTCGGCGCCCGACGATGATCGCCGGTACGGATGGACAACAACCGCGCCGGTCGATACTCTTTCCCTCGACGCCGTTGCGAGTTCTTCCCCCGTGGAATTCGCAGCGGCGCTCTTATTTTCCGGATCGGCCGGACTCGGGTGCTCGGCCTTCCCGGGCCTGCACCGTTCTCCTCGACCGCAGCGCTCCCCAGGTCTCACGCTGGTGAAGCCGTGCCTGCTCGTCAGGCGGCGTTGATCGGAATCCGGGTGTAGCCGCGGATCGCCAGGCTGTCCCGCCGCTCCGGTTCGCCGGCGAACGCCAGCTCCGGGAAGTGGTTGGCCAACGCCGGCAACGCGATCTGCGCCTCGAGCCGGGCCAGCGGCGCTCCCACGCAGTAGTGGATGCCCCCGCCGAACGACAGCGGCGCGTTGTCGGAGCGGGTCAGGTCCAGCCGGTCCGGGTCCGGGAACCGTTCCGGATCGCGGTTGCCCGCCCCGATGTACGCCACGAGGCGCTCGCCGCCGGAGACCCGTACGCCGGCGATCTCGAGGTCGTCCCAGGCCACCCGGCTGAGCAGTTGCACCGGGCTGTCGTACCGGAGAAGCTCCTCGACCGCGGTGGCCGCAAGCCCGGCGTCCTTGCGCAGCAGCGCGAGCTGATCGGGGTTGCGCAGCAGCGCGACCAGACCGTTGCCGAGCAGGTTCGTCGTGGTCTCGAACCCGGCGGCGAAGAGCAGCCCGGCCATCGTGAGCAGCTCGTCGTCGGTGAGCTTGTCGCCGTCCTCCTCGGCCGCGACCAGCGCGCTGATCAGATCGTCGGCCGGCTTGCGACGCCGCTCGGCGGCCAGCCCGCTCAGATACTCGCGAATCGTCGCGGCCGCCGGGTCGGCCGTGGCGAGCACCTCCGGCGTGACGATCTCCAGCACCTGCGTCCAGTCGCGGACCAGGTGCTGGAACTGGGCGCGGTCCGGCTCCGGAACGCCCAGCAGCTCGCCGATGACATTGACGGGCAGCGGAAACGCGAACCCCTCGATGAAATCGACCTCGCCGCTCATCCGTACGAGCAGGTCACCGACCATCTCGGCGATCCGCGGCCGCAGCGCCTGCACCCGCCGCGCGGTGAAGGACGAACTGATCAGGCGGCGCAGGCGCGTGTGATCCGGCGGGTTCATCGTGAGAATGCTGGTGAACAGCTGCCGCAGCGCCGGGTGCTCCTGCCACCCCGGGCTGACGAACTCGATCATGTGCGAGGGCATGTGCCCCAGCCGTGAATCGCGGGTCACCGCAACGCAATCGGCATGCCGGGTGACAACCAGCGCACCGTCGTCGGCGCGGACCAGCGGAGAAATCTCCCGCAACCGGCGATATCGAGGGTACGGATCCTCGCGCCCCTCCATCCGCGTCAACTCGTCGAGCAGCGTCGATACCTCAGCACTCTCCACGATGTCCGTCATGGCGTCGATCCTACCGGCGGGTTGAGCGACGTACGTCCATGGTTTACGCTCGGCCGAAGTGTTATCAATCTGAGTTTACGGTCGTTCGCGACGTCCAGCATCGGGGGATGTGCAGCCGTACGGTTGCTCATGGACGTCGATGCAGCGGCCGCTTTCGTAGGTACGATCCGCATGCCTGGTAGGTGGGATGCGGCTGGTCCGTCGCTCGGTTGACTGACCGTTGAGCTGGTTGGTCGTCCGGGTGCTCGGGTCGTTCGGTTGCTGCGATTGGTTCGGTGCTGGGGTTGCCCGGCGAGGGTGGCTCGGGTGCTGAGCAGCTGAGCTGCTTGGCTTGTCCGTGGGTTGGTTGGTTGGTTGTCGGCCGGCTGGCTGGCTGTTGCTCGGTTTTTCGCTGTTCGGTTGGCAGCTTGCTTGGCTGGCTGTTGCTCGGTTGTTCCGCTGTTCGGTTGGCAGCTGCTCGGCTGCTTTGGCTGGTGGTTGCTGCGCTGCTCGGTTGGCGGGTTTCTCTGGTTGCCGGTTCGCCCGGTTGCCGGTTGTGAGCTCTGCCGGGTTGCCGGGTTGCCGGTTGCGGGGTCGCCCGTTGCTGGTTTGCCCGGTTACCTGTGGCTTCGTCGCGTGGTTGCTCGGTCGCTGATCGTTTGCTCGGCGGTTGTGTGATCCGCACCGAACCGCCGGCGCTCGTGGCCCTGGACGGGCCGCGGACCGGAGCCTGGCCGCCCCGACAGCGGCAAAGGGGCCTACAAGTCGCACCACGGCACGTGGTCCCGGCGAGGAGGGGAAAGGCATGCCCCGCGAGTTCTCCATCGCCGACAAGCTCGACCGCCTCTTCAAACAGGTGCGGCCCCCCGGGCAGGGGGAGTTCAGCTACATGGCCGTGGCCGAAGCCATCCGAGCCGACCAGGGCATTCAGATCTCGCACACGTACATCTGGCAGCTCCGTACGGGCCGCCGCGACAACCCGACGATCCAGCACCTGAAGGGCCTGGCGACGTTCTTCGGCGTACCGGTCGCCTACTTCCTCGACGACGGTGAAGCCCGGAAGATCGACGATCAGCTGGCCCTGCTGCGTACGCTGAGAGACGCCCAGGTCACGGAGATCGCGCTGCGGGCGGCGGATGTGTCCCCGAGCAGCAGGAACACGATCGGCGAGCTCGTACGCAAGGTCTGGGAGTTGGAACGCGACCGGGCCAAAGGGGACGACTGAACGGGTGTCGGCCGGGTTGGTCGCGAACGCGGGTCGGCCGGGTTGGTCCCGGACGCGCGTCGGCCGAGTTGATCCTGAGCGGGCGGTGGCTGAGTTCATCGTTAGCGGGCGGTGGCCGAGTTGATCGTGTGCGGGCGGTGGCCGGGCTGATCCTTGGCGAGCGCTGGCTCGGGGCGGTCCCGGGGGCGTCACGCCACCACCGTGGTCCACGATGGGCACTCGCCTGGGCGTCCGGTGTTGAGTCGTCCGTGTGCCTGCGCTGTCTGCGCGCCTGCCTTGTCCGCGTACTTGCCTTGTCCGCGCGCCTGCCTTGTCCGCGCGCCTGCCTTGTCCGCGTACTTGCCTTCGTCCGTGCACCTGCCTGGGTCCGTGGACCTGCCTTTCCGTGCCTGCCTCGCCTGCCCTCTCCGCGCGCCTGCGTGGTCTGGCTGCCTTGTCCGCGGGCGGCGTGGTGCGGCGCCTGCTCGAACCGCTTATGGGCGATATGGCCGTTAGCTCACTCGGGCAGTGGAATGGAGACCGGCGAAGGCCTTGGGCTCGTCGCGAAGATGGGCAGCGCTGACCGCGCTCAGCCAGGCGATCTCGTCGGCCAGCTCACCGCCCACGTCTGTCCAGCGCCGATCCGTAAGTTTCGTCGGACGCTCTCCTGCGGCGCTCTCGCCGATCGCGCCCGCTCCATCGGCATCGCTCCTCGTGCCTGCCATAGTTCTCGCGCTCGCTGTGCTCGCCAGGCTCGCCGTGCCCGCCGTGCCCGCCGTGCCCGCTGTGCTCGCTGTGCTCGCTGTGCCCGCTGTGCCCGCTGTGCCCGCTGTGCCCGCTGTGCTCGCCGTGCTTGCCGCGCCTGCCGCGGTGGTCGCGCTCGTTGTGGGTGGCGTGTCTGCCGCGCTCGCTGTGCTCGCTTCGCCGGCTGTGGTTGCCGCGTGGTGCCGGTCCAGGGCGATCGCAATTCCGCATGCTTCCACGAGCGCGGGCGTTGCGCGGTCGCCGAGGAAAGCGCGGGCTTCGTCGAAGGTGTTGTGGGGGAGATAGTCGCGCAGTGCCAGCAAGCCGTCGCGAATCTCGATGATCCGTCGGTAGAGCCGTAACTGGACGTCTTCGACGCCGGCGAGTTCGACGAGCGCACGCCGACGCGAGAAGAGGATGACTTCCGGGAACGTCCGGCGCATCGTTCGCCACAGTGGAGCGAGAGCCCGGTGCGAGCGGTAGGCGCGTACCAGCGAACGAAGCTTGCTGCCCGCCGGCACGGCCGCGCCGATCACCGCCAGGATCGTGCCGATGGCGCGGACGGCGTTGGCGACCGGCTCGATCGTGTCGACCCTCATCGTGATGCCGCACGCGTGCAGGATCACCAGAACGGTCTTGAGAATCGCGTACAGGGCGACCATGAGGAGCCCGGTGGTGATGGCATGCAGCCCTTGCCGCAGCAGGCCCGGCGGCGCAGACCGGCGTACGCGCCAGAACAGCCTGCTCGCGATCACCAGAACGGCGCCCAGATATCCGTTCAGCACCACCCAGTACGCCGCTGCCGACGGCGCAATGGCCGTACTCAGAAGCTTGGTGCCCTTGGTGGTGATCCCGCCCGGCGCGACGATGCAAAGAATCAGCAGCGCTGCAACGACTCCACCTGCCAGTAGTGCCTGGTGACGAGCAGCGCGCGGCCGCGCCGAGTAGTACGCCGTGAGCAGAGAGATGAAGCGCAGCAGGAAGAAGGCCGCCGCGACGCCGAGGAAGTGGGGAATCACCTGCGGCTCGGCGACGAAATCGGCCAGGAATCCGTTGACTCCAGGGGTGGCGACGGTCTTGGTCACGGCCAGCGTGAGAAGCATCGCCCACATCGCCCGCTGCTGAGCGTCTCGCCACAGAGTGGGAAGGCGGATCAGGACGGAGCCCCAGAGCAGTACGAGGACCACTCCGGTCAACGCGCCGTTCAAGAGCGGAACTTCAACACGTCGGCGACCCGGTTGAGGGTCCCGCCAGGCAGATCCGACGGGGCCACCGGCTCGGCGGCCCGCGCGCGGATCAGAGAGGCCAGCATCTCGGCCTCCCGCTCCTGCGAGGTCGTGTAGCTGACCCGGCCAAGCACGGTGCGCACCGTACGCGGATCCAGGTCGGGCACCAGTCGCGCGAGTGCGCCACCGTTCACGTCGAGTTGGGTCGTGTGGCCACTCAGCATGTGGGCGAGCTCGTGCAACACGATGTGCTCGGCGTGCAGCCGTGACGTGTCGGGGTCGTAGAAGACGTAGTCCGCGCTGGGCACCGAGATCCACAGCCCGCACGGAGCCCCGGCGCTCAGCCCGGGTGTCGGCTGGAGCGTCAGAGGCCGGCCGCGGCGGGCGGCGACGACCGCACAGAATGTGTCCAAATCGAACGGTTGCGGTATGGGCATGCCTTGAAGGAGAAGTTCGCAGCGCTTGCGCAGCCGACTCACCCGATCCCCCCGGTCTCGGTCTATCGGTTCGCAAGGCTACCCCGATCTGTCATCACGCCGACCGGGCATTTCGGTGCTAACGCTAGGAACTTGCCAATCGGGCTGCAATTCGTGAGGGGTGGGTTTTTCCTGCCACGGCGGCCCGCCGTGGTGGACTATTGGCTGTCCTTGCTCCAACGGGGCCGAGGCGTAGTGCGTGGTGGGCCGTCCCCAGCCCGAAGGTGCCGTGGCGTGGTGGGTCGCTGGTTTTCCTGGATCCCCGGTTGCTGTGGCATGGCGGGTAGCTGGCCTTTCCCGGCTCGGAGAACCCGAGCCTGGGTCGATGGCTGGTTCTCCAACCGGCAGGGCCGTGGTGTGGCGGGTCGCCTCTCTGGTTGGCGGTCCCGAGGCGCGATGAGCCGGAGCGGTTGACCCTGAGCCAGTGGGCAGCCGTACCTCAAAGCGGCACCCGGCCTCGGTGTTGTGCGCGTGTACGTGACCGCCGTGCGCCTCCACCAACCCGCGGACGATGGCCAGCCCCAGCCCGCCGCCCGTTGCCTCTTCCTGAGGGCGCGGGGTGCGGGCCCGCTCACCGCGGAATGCCACGTCGAATACCCGTGGAAGGTCGGCTTCGGGGATCCCGCCGCAGGTGTCGGAGACTGACAGCCAGATCTCACCGTGCCCGGCGCCCGCTGCGATTTCCACGGTCCCGTCGCGGGGCGTGTAGCGGACACTGTTCACCAGCAGATTCGAGATGACGCGCGTCAATTCCGGTTCACTGGCGGTGGCTGTCGGCCAGGAGGAGTCCCGCGTGACAATGCGGACCCCTCGTTGCGCGGCGAGGGGAGTGGTGGTGGCGATCGCGTCGGACACGATGTCGCGCAACGCGACGCTCGCCATCTTCAATTGCAACGCGCCGGCGTTGATACGGCTCAGCTCGAACAGATCGTCGACGAGCTGGCTCATCCGGTCAGTCTCGGTACGGATCCGCCGGTGATACTCGGCCACTGTCGCGGGATCGCTGACCACATTGTCTTCGAGAGCCTCGGCCATGGCGCGGAGGCCGGCCAGTGGCGTTCGGAGGTCATGGGAGACCCAAGCGACCAGCTCCCGTCGGCTCGCCTCCATCTGCCGCTCTCGCTCCCGCGCCTGGACGGACCAGACGGACGCAGCGGCGAGCCGACGGCCGAAGGTGGCGCCGACAGTGAGGCTGACCGTGGCGGAAGCGATCACCGTCGTGAGGACGACCTGCAGGTCGTGTGCCGAGAGGAACATCGCCTGCGCGACCGCGGCAACTCCCGCGACCACGGACGCGACTGTGATCGTGAGCATCACGCAGATGTGCATGATGATCGAACGGTGGCGCAGGAGCCGCAGCGAGATCTCGCCGATGAGGCCGACGACCGCACCGGCCGCCAGCGCGTACAGCCCGATGAGCAGAAGATCACGCATGGCCGGTCACCCGCTCGTACCGGTATCCCGCGCCGTACGAGGTCAGGATGCGCTTGGGTGAACCGTCCTCGGGCTGGATCTTGGCGCGTAGCCGCGCCATGGCGGTGGTGACCGTTCCGGTCTCGCCGACCGACCACCCCCACACCTTCTCCAAGAGCTGCTGGTGGCTCCAGGTGCGCCCCGGATGCGCCATGAGGAACGCGAGCAGATCGAAGTCGCCCTTGGTGAGCTTGACCGGCGCGCCTCCGATCGTGGCGACGCGTCGGGAGGTGTCGACGATCAGATCTCCGTCCACGAGCACAGGATGGGGCTTGTCCGTCTGGGCCGCCCGCCGCAGGATCGACCGGATCCGCAGCGTCAGCTCGCGTGGAGAGAACGGCTTGGTGACGTAGTCATCCGCGCCGACCTCAAGGCCGGCGACTCGGTCGGGCTCCTCACCCAGGGCCGTGAGCATCAGAACGGGCAGCTCAGGCGCATCCCGGCGTAGCCGTCGGCACACTTCCAGGCCGTCAATGCCGGGCATCATCAGGTCGAGCACAACAAGATCGGGCATTTCGGCCGAGGCGGCCGCCAACGCGGCCTCGCCGTTCCCGACCAGCCGCACACGGCAGCCGTCCTGCTCCAAATAGCGCCGGACGACATCGCTGACGGTCGGATCGTCGTCCACGACCAGCACGTGGTGAGTCACGACAGCGACGCTACCCATCGAAGGCCCCGGGAGGGGACTTCTGGCTTCTTACGGTGTTCTGACGAATTCGACCAAGGCGCCGGATGAGCACGGTCACCAGCGTGACGGCCCAGATGGATGCCAGTACCAGGGAGAGGCCGAGCCCGTACCGCAGGGGTAGAGCGGATGGGTTGTCGGCGCTCCGCCCGTACCCGAGCACGAACGGCAGAGCGACGACCGTCACCGAAACGCTGATGATGGCGGCGGCGCGACCAAGGCGACCGGTTCGGGTCACGAGGGCGCCCGCGGCGATGACCAGGGGCATGAAAAGGCCGTCATGGCCCGCGACCATCACGACCAGGAACAACAAGACGCCGCCCAGCTTGAGTCCGGGTTCTGTCGTGGCTCCGAAGACGGCATAACCCATGAGCATGCCGCCGGCCACAATCAGCACGCGTCTGGTGGTGCCCATGCCGGCAGCGGTTCGCAGTCCGTTTTCCTGTTGGTCCTTCCGCAGAAAGCGAAGCCCGTGAGAGCTCGCGATGGTCGAACCAACTTCCGCGTGGCGTTCGCTTTCTGCGTGATGTCGGCTAGTCCGCGAGTGGGGCACTGTTTGCCGGCCGCCGTCGTCCGGTACACCGCCTCGGTCGGCCGTCATATGTGCCGCCTGAAGGTGATGCGCCCGACCCACTTGGTCTGCAGGACACCCGGCCTGTTCGGAGCGATAAGCCGCGCCGGGTACCCGTGATCCAGGTGTAACGGTTCGCCGTTGAGCCCTAGTGCAATCAGCGTCCAGTCATCCCGGAGGTGGGTGGGCGCCACGGTCGAGACGCGGTACCGGCCGCTCTGCTCCAAAGACTCAACCTCGGCCGACGCTTCACTGGGATCGATGCCGACCATCCTGGCCAGATCGCCGAGCCGCACGCCGCTCCATGTGCCGCTCGCACTCCAACCCTCGACGCAAGCGATCGGCAGCACCACTGTGTGCTGCGCCAACGAGGCAAGCTCGGCGAGCGACAGCGAGAGCTCGTCGTCCGGCCCCCTGACCACGAGTCTGTAGGCAGGATTCGAGGCAATGTCCCGCACCCCGGCGCCGGCTGCGGTCTTGTTGACCGGCAGGCGCTGAGGTCCGACGGCGGGACGCCGAGGCGCCAGGACAGAGACTTGGCTCAACGGAACCACGGTCTGACCGACGGTCGCCAGTGTGATTACTCCGGCTGCGGCGCCGACCGTACCGAACAGCTCTCGCCGGCTGATGCCTCCCGACTCTTTGTTGGCGCCCCGGCGAGCGAGACTGTCCCTGACAGCGGGCAGCTTGACGCCTATGTGGACCAGCAATGCGCCGACGGCAAGCCACGCTCCCCAGTAGTGCCCGGTAGTGAAGAAGAACGGAAGCGCTCCGTACCAGCGAGAGATGTTGAGCAACCCGCCGACGACCTGGAACAGGGCCGCCGCAACGAGCGCCGCGATGCTTGCGCGTTCGAGAGCGTGGCCTACGGAGCGCACCGCCGGACGCTCGAAGAGCCTCGGGTAGACGGACCAGAGCTTGGCTCCCAGCAGGGGTATGCACGCCAGACCGGTCGCCACATGAAGCCCCTGGGTGAAGCGATAGAGGCCTGCGGGTCGCGACGGCCACCAGAACCATGCCGGAGGATGTTGGATGAGGTGGCTGGTGAGTCCGGTAACGAAACAGACGGCAAACCCGACCCCCAATGCAATGCCTAGCTGGCTCGTCAGCCGGGTCGACCGCAGCTCGGAATGGAACGACTCTGGGCTCACGAGGTCAGGAAGTCTCAGATCCTTTCCAAGGACGCGAACCATCGCCCCGCCTCCTGCCAGGTGTCGACCGGATGCAGGGCGGCCGGCCCCGCAAAGGTGGCGAGGTCGTCCGCGGCCACCTCCGCCCAGCGGAAAGCTGCGGCTGGTCGCTCACCGGCCCCCCGTACGGTTGCGCGTCCGGCCCAGCTCCGCCCGCCGGGAGAGGACAACTCGACGTGGATTCGCCCGGCCCTGCCGATGAGCTCCCGGCATCGGCGAAGAAGTGCGGAGGGATCACCGCCGATGCCGATATTGCCGTCGGCGAGCAGGACGTGATGCCAGCGACCATGCCCCGGAACGGGCGTGAAGACATTCCTCCGCAGCGCAGCCGCACCTCGCCGGCGCGCGATGCTGACTGCCATCGGGCTGATATCGATACCGAGAGCCCCGTGCCCGTGCGCGCTGACCGCGACGGTGAGACGACCGGGGCCGCATCCGACGTCGAGAGTGGGTCCGGAGCAGCGGCGGATCAAACTCTCGTCGCCGGAGATATGGTCGCGATACCACTCTGCTGCGTCGATCATGCGCTCTCTGCCGAAGGCGTCCTGGAGGATGAGCTCGGCCCCGCGGCTCTCTTCGGCGGCTCGCAGCGCCTCGTCATAAACGCTCAGAACCTCAGCACTCATGGCGCATCGCCTCTACGGCAGCTCTGAAGCGGCTCTCTGGATGGCAGAGCGTGGCGACGGATCGGGCGTCGGCGACGGTGTCGACATCGCGGAGAACACGAAGAAGTCGAACCCGGAGTCCGCGATCGCGAAGCGCGGTGAGGGTCAGCTGGCCCGTGTGGTCGGTGGACGTCGGGATTGTGCGCAGAACGTCGGCGTTCGATCGGTCCCGTAGCCCCAGCGCCCACCAACCACCGTCCTCCGCCAGACCAAGCGTGGCGTCGGCCTCGGCGTAGTCGCCCGCGTCTTCGAGCATGTCGGCGGTGACCTGCGGAGTGTCCATCCCGATCAACACGGCCGAGTCGCCGCCGGCATCCGAGAAAGCCCCGGCGAGCCGATCGCTGAGCGGTCCGCCGCGTTGCGGCAGCTTCTGCCAGCCCGGCGGAGCTGGGTACGAGCCGTCAACAACGAGCGTGCGTGACGCCGCGGGGGCACAGCCGACGGTGACCAGGGTGTCGGAGAGCGCAGCGGCCGCAACCGTCGCTGCCTGCTCATAGGTCCACGGCGGGCAGAGCCGCGTCTTCACCCGGCCCGGAACGGGTGCCTTGGCGAGAACGAGGAACTGGGTCATCGAGCCAGCACCGCCCGCATGTCACGGATCGCCCGGGCGGTGCCTCGAACAGTGCCGGTCACCTTTGAGCGGGTACCTTGGGCGCGCGGGTGATACGGCACGTCAAGCTCGAGAACTCGCCACCGGGCACGGCCCACGGCGATCAACAACTCGAGCGGGTAGCCGAAACGACGGTCCTTCAGGTTCAACGCGAGAAGATCCGCCCGCCGTGCCGCTCTGATCGGCCCGATGTCGTGTACGTCCAACCCGGTCGTCTGCCGTACGCGGCGGGCCAGGACTGCATTTCCTACGCGAGCATGAAGAGGCCATGCCCGCCGGGAAGTCGGGCGGCGCCGTCCGACGACGAGGTCAGCCGTGCCCTGACGCACCGGATCGGTCAGCCGGGAAAGCTCGCCGGGGTCGAAGGATCCGTCGGCATCGAGTACGCACACCAGGCCGTCGTCCGGATCCGCCGCGATCAACCCGGCGTGCACCGCGGCGCCATACCCGGACTGCGATACGGAGATCACACGAGCGCCGTGAGCTCGCGCTACGTCAGCGGAGCCGTCGGTGGAGCCGTTGTCGGCGACGATCGGGTGAAACCCCGGAGGCATGCGGGTGAGCACCCACGGCAGGGCGGGCGCCTCGTTCAGGCAAGGCAGCACGACATCGGTCATGGACGGGAACGTATCGCCGGACCTGGCCCGGAAACCCTTACAAAGTAACGACGGATCCCGCATTCTTACGAAGTTCTGACGGCTGGGCCGAGCTGTTCTCATCAGTCCCCGACCGGGCCTATCTTCGGCGTCGTGACCCATGTGCTCGTGACCGGCGGCGCCGGATTTATCGGATCTCATGTGACGGCCGCACTCCTGGCGGCCGGGCACCCCGTGTCTGTCGTGGACAACGGTCATCCCGCGGCGCATCGGACGGCTCTTCCGCCCTCTGTGGCAGACGCCCCCGTCAACGTCGTCGATCTGCGCGACCGTGATGCGGTCCGGCGAAGCCTCCGCGGCGTCGACGCCGTCGTGCACCAGGCAGCCATGGTCGGGATGGGGGTCGACCTCGACGATCTTCCCGACTACGTCAGCAACAACGACCTCGGGACGGCGGTGCTGCTTGCCGAGATGGCTCACGCCGGTATTGGCAGGATGGTTCTGGCGAGCTCCATGGTGGTTTACGGCGAGGGTGCGTACGAGTGCCGGGATCATGGGCCACAACGTCCGCAGCCGAGAGCGGTGGCCGACCTGGTCGCCGGGCGGTTCGAGCCGTCCTGCCCTCTGTGTGACGCCCGCCTGACGTCGGTACTGGTGGCAGAGGAGGCGCCCCTGGACCCGCGGAGTGTCTATGCCGCGACCAAGCTTGCACAGGAGCATCTCGCAGCGGTTTGGGCACGGCAGACCGGCGGCTCCGTGGTCGCGCTGCGCTACCACAACGTCTACGGGCCGGGGATGCCGCGGGATACGCCGTACAGCGGAGTTGCGGCGATATTCCGGTCCGCGCTGGAAGCCGGTCGGTCACCTCGAGTCTTCGAGGACGGCGGCCAGGGCCGGGACTTCGTCCACGTCAGTGATGTGGCGCGAGCGAACGTCTTGGCCCTGTCCGCCGACAGGGAAGGTTTCGCGCCGTACAACGTCGCCTCGGGGAGACCCGCGACAGTCTTGGACATGGCTGCAGCCTTGGCCGGCACGATGGGAGGACCGCAGCCCGTTGTCACCGGCGAGTTCCGGCTCGGAGACGTGCGGCACGTCGTGGCCTCACCACGACGCGCGGAGGCCGAGCTCGGTTTCCGGGCTGAGATCGATCTGGCCACGGGCATGGCTGACTTCGCTCGTGCAGCGCTGCGCTGATGATCACCATCGCCGCCGTTCGGAGCCGTCGATCGGAACATCGAAAGGTTGATGCGGCTGAGCCGAGCCGTCGCTTGGTCGACCGGAGAGACGCTGCAGCCGCGATCGTTGCGGTGACTCTCGTGGCCTTGGCCGCCGTGATCGGCGGGCTCCTGTACCTCAACGGTCGGCCGGTGCAGGCAAGCGCGGCGCCGTTCTATGCTCACTGGCTGCCGCATGTGGGACCCGGAACTCCGCTGGTCGTTGCCGTTGCGGCGCTCGTCGTGTGGCGAGGCTTCACGGTCGCGGAGCGGCTGTCCTGGCGCGCTCTCGTCGGCACAGCCTACGTCGCGGCCGTCGTATGGACTTTGAGCTTGGCCCTGGTCGACGGGTGGCAACGCGGGGTGGCCGGCAGATTGACGACGGCGCCGGAGTACCTGCACGAAGTCCCCGGGGTCACGGACGTATCGCAGATGCTCGGAGGCTTCACCGGCCGTATCCTCGCCTTTCAGCCCGACTCTTGGACGACGCACGTGGCCGGCCATCCGCCTGGCGCGTTTCTGATCTTCGTCTGGTTGGAGCGGTTGGGTCTCGGTGGCGGGGCTTGGGCAGCCGTTGTTTGTGTCCTTATCGGTTCTCTGGCGGCGGTTGCGGTGCCGGAGACCGTACGGCTCCTCAGTGCTTCCGGCGAGGCAGCGGCTCGAGCCGTCGTGCCGTTCGCAGTCGTCTTTCCCGGTGCGGTCTGGGTCGGCGTGTCAGCGGATGGAATGTTCGCCGGTGTCACGGCCGTTGGCGTCATGCTTTTGGCCCGCAAGCGTGCGATGGCGGCAGTGGCTGGGGGAGCGCTGGTCACTTTCGGCGCCTACCTGTCCTACGGGTTGGTGCTGCTCGCGCCGCTTGTCCTCGTCGCCACGCTGGCGGGGAGGAAGGCGCGATCGCAACCCGCGGCCGGCGGCCAGAATGCGGCCCGGAGGAATTCGGCCCGTGCAGGCGCGGCCCAGGCAGGGGGAACCTGGGCAGATATCGCTCGGGCAGGCGGGGCTCGGGCAGGCGGGGCACGGGCAGACACGGCCCGGGCAAACGGGGTCGCGCGGAGGACTGCAGGAGGCGTCGCCGCGTCCCGCCGAGGATCCAGCACAGCCGCGATTACCACCGTAGTAGGCGGCGCTCTGGCAGGCGGCGTGGCGGTTGTGGCGGCCTTCTCCATGGCGGGATTCTGGTGGCTGGACGGGTACCACCTCGTTGTCGAGCGCTACTACCAGGGGCTGGCCAGCATCCGCCCGTACGGCTACTGGGTCTGGGCCAATGTCGCGGCTCTCGTGGCGTGTGCGGGGCCCACGGCTGCAGTGATCCTCCGAAGGGCCGTAGCGTATGTGTCTCTGGACGCGACACGGCTATTACCGCTCGCCGCCGCTGCGGCGATCCTCGCAGCCGACCTGTCCGGGCTCAGTAAGGCGGAGACCGAGCGGATCTGGTTACCGTTCGCGGTCTGGTTCGCCGCCGGTGCGGCGCTGCTGCCCGTGCCGGGCCGGCGCACCTGGCTCGCGGTTCAGGCGGGAACGGCTCTCCTGGTCAACCACCTCTTGCTGACGAGTTGGTGATGCAGAGTGCTGAACGGCGGGACGATTTATAGGGCCCTGAGACTCGTGTGGATGTCGATCCGGCGTGGTGGATCAGGCGAGCTTGATGCGTACCCGGCGGTTTTGGCGACCTTTGCTCTCCACCTTGACGACCTGGATGCGGCCCACCTGCGCCGTGGAAGCGACGTGCGTACCCCCGTCGGCCTGGACGTCGAGGCCGACGATGTCCACGACGCGGATCTCGGGGTTGTCCAGCGGAGGCAGCGCGTCCTGCGTGCGGACCAGGTCCGATCGCGAGCGCCTCCTCGCGGGGCAGGACGCGGGCGACGATCTTCCGGTCGGCCGCGACCTCGGCATTCACCGCGTCCTCGAGGGCCCGTTTGAAGCCCGGCGGCACCTCGGGCAGGTTGAAATCCATGCGGGCCTCGCCCGGCTGCATGTTGCCGCCGGTGACCAGGGCACCGAAGTCGCGGAACACCGCACCGCAGAGGATGTGCAGGCCGGAGTGGGTGCGCATGAGCGTGCTGCGGCGTACGTCGTCGATGGCTCCGCGGATGCTCGTGCCGGTCCGTGGCACGGGGTCGCCCGGTGCTGGGATGAGGTACAGATCGTCGGCCTTGCGGGTGTCGACGATGCGGGTCTGCACCCCTTCCCAGAGGAGCACGCCGTGGTCGGGTGGCTGGCCGCCGCCACCCGGGTAGAACGCCGACCGGTCGAGCACGATGCCGGCCTCCGGGTCGGCGGGGTCCGACCATACGACCGTGCAGTCCCATTCGCGGATGGTCGGGTCCACCCAGTCGAGGCGGTGAGTGTGTCCGTGTTGCTCGAACGCCATGGAGGGAGCCTAGACCGATAACCCACGCAATCAGCTTCTCTGCGCCCCGGGCGCGTGTACTACGAGCGCGGTAGTCGAGGTGGCTGCCGTACCGCATCGAGCGGTGCTGGGCGTGCCTGCGGTACCGCGTGAAGACGACGCGGTACGAGCGGGTCGGCGCGTACGTTGACCCACGTGGCGCTGAGCGGAGTTTCGGCAGGTCGGACGCGGCGGTGCGATGCGTCGGCCGTCCTTCGTTCCACCGCGCTTCGAGCCATAGCCGGAGGCGGCGAACGGAGCAACAGCCCCGACCTGTTGGGCGCGGCGCACCGGGAAGCGTTCGGAGCGGGAGCCGGCGAAGCCTCGCGAGCAGCGGACCGAGGTGCGTCCGGGGCAGCGGACGCGAGTGCGTCCGGGGCAGCGGGCGGAAGTGCGTCCGGGGCAGCGGGCGGAAGTGCGTCCGGGGCAGCGGGCGGAAGTGCGTCCAGTGCAGCGGGCGGGGGTGCGTCCGCAGCGGCAGGTCTGATGCGTCGAAAGGCCAGCAACAACGCCGCCGCGGCTTTGCAGCCGCCGGAGCCGAACCCGGAGGTCAACGGAACCGGCGCTGTCGGGCGAGAGGTGCCGGCGCCATGACGTCCTCTGCTGCGCTCGCTGTCGTGCTCTGCCTTGCGTCTGCGATGGCGTACGCGGGGGCCGCCGTGCTGCAAGAGCGGGTGGCGCATCAGCCGATCGGTGCTCTGGTCCGGGCGCCGCTGTGGTGGGTGGCGATCGGGCTGAACGGAGCGGGTGCTGCGCTGCACGTCGTGGCTCTGCGGTACGGCGCCCTGTCGCTGGTGCAGCCGTTCGGGGTGTTGACGTTGGTGCTCGCCGTACCGTTCGGGGCGGTCGTCGTTCGGCGTGCGGTGACGCGGGTTGAGTGGCACGGCATGGCGGTCGTTGTTTGTGGCCTTGGCGGCATTCTCGTGTTCATGGGCGCCGCCGGCGGTATTGGCGTCTTGGGCGCCGGGCAGCTGGTCGGTCTGCTGCTGGTGACGGCCGTCGTCCTGACCACCCTGGGCGGCTGGAGCGCCGTGCCCGGCGCGTCGGGGCTGTGGGCGGCGGGTGCCGGGGGAGTGGCGTTCGGGGTCTCGTCCGCGCTCACCCAGACCGTTGCCGTGCACGTCGGCGACGCGGGGCTCGGTGCGCTGTCGCGGCCGACCGTTGCGCTCGCCGCTGTCGCCGTTGCGGTGTTGTCCGGCGCGGGGCTGCTGTTCACTCAACGCTCGTACCGTGACGGGCTGGCGGCGCCGCTCGCCGTGAGTGCCCTGGCGAATCCGGTGGCGGCCGCCTTGATCGGTCTTGTTCTGCTGGGGGAGCGGGTGGCCGGCGGTTCCGTCGGTGTGGCGATCGTCGGCTTCAGTGCCCTGGCCGCGGGGATCGGGGTCGGTCTGCTCGCCCAGGCGCAGGTCGCTCGGGACAATCGACCGCTGGTGCCCGTCGAACAGCCCTGCCCGACCTGACCAGCGGAGCTTGCCTGAGGGAGTCTTCGCCGCGTGCCGCGTGCCGCGTGCCGCGTGCCGCGTGCTGCGTGCTGCGTGCTGCGTTCGGCAGCGGTTGCGGGAACGGGCGGGCGAAGACCGGGGGACGGCGTGGCTCTTTGGAGCGCAAGGGATGAGAGACACAAGAATCGTTGCTTCAGGAGCGCAACGGCGGGCCGCCGACAGTTCTAGGCTTTCCGTGTGGCCAAGTACTTCGACGTGCACCCCGGCAACCCGCAACCGCGGGCGATCTCTCAGGTCGTGGGACTCCTGAAGGATGATGCGCTGATCGCGTACCCGACGGACTCCTGTTATGCGCTCGGGTGCCGGATCGGAAATGCGTCCGGGCTCGACCGGATCCGCGAGATCAGGCGGTTGGGCAGCGGCCACCACTTCACGCTGGTGTGCCGGGATTTCGCCCAGCTCGGGCAGCTCGTACAAATCAACAATGCGGTGTTCCGCGCGGTCAAGGCCGCGACGCCTGGCAGTTACACCTTCATTCTGCCCGCGACGCGGGAGGTTCCGCGCCGGCTGCTGCATCCCAAGAAGAAAACCGTCGGGGTGCGCATTCCCGAGAACGTCGTGACCCAGGCGATTCTCGCCGAGCTCGGGGAGCCGTTGCTGTCGAGCACGCTGTTGCTGCCCGGCGAGGAGGAGCCGCTGACCGAGGGCTGGGAGATCAAGGAGCGGCTCGATCACGTGGTCGACGCCGTGATCGATTCGGGGGAGTGCGGCACCGTGCCGACGACCGTCGTGGACCTGTCCGGGGGTACGCCGGAGATCTTGCGAGAAGGGGCCGGCGATCCGTCTCGGTTCCTCTGACGACAGCCTCTTTTCCCAGCTCAGAGGCCTGTGGATAACCGGTCGGCCGGGCTCGCCGACTGCGCTACGATTCGATTCCGCAAGGCGCTGACGAGGAACGAGTAACGCCGTACGCAGCCGGAGAGCGACCGGGGATGGTGGGAGCCCGGCGGTGTGCGCGGCGCGAAGATCATCCTCTGAGCCGGGCGACCCGAATGAGCGGGCCATGGTTTCTTCGTGGCCAAGGGAGGGTGGTACCGCGGGGCCACGGCCTCGTCCCTCCGACGGTGTGAAGCCGGCGGAGGCGACCGTGTCTGCCGGCAGGTGAGCCGGCGGAAGCAGCGATGCGATTTCCGGCGGTGACAGTGCCGGCGGGGGCGATGCAGCCTTCCGGTGGCGAGACTCGACGGAGGAAGGCCGATGTACCGTTCCGTACCCGCGCAGGTCGATCTGCCCGCGCTCGACCATGAGGTGCTGCACTTCTGGCGCGCCAACAGCATCTTCGCGCGCAGCCTCGAGCAGACCTCCGGGGGACCGGACTGGGTCTTCTACGAGGGGCCGCCCACCGCGAACGGCATGCCCGGCACCCACCACATCGAGGGCCGCGTCTTCAAGGACGTGTTTCCGCGGTACAAGACGATGAAGGGCTTCCACGTCGAGCGGAAGGCCGGGTGGGATTGTCACGGCCTGCCCGTCGAGCTTGCCGTGGAGAAGGAGCTCGGCTTCACCGGTAAGCAGGACATCGAGGCGTACGGCGTCGCCGAGTTCAACGCGAAATGCCGCGAGTCCGTCACCCGGCACACCGATGCTTTCGCGGCGTTGACCGAGCGCATGGGTTACTGGGTCGACATGGACGATGCGTACCGGACGATGGATCCCGGCTACATCGAGTCCGTGTGGTGGTCGCTCAAGCAGATCTTCAACAAGAACCTGCTGGTCGAGGATTTCCGGGTGGCGCCGTGGTGCCCTCGGGACCAGACGGCGTTGTCCGATCACGAGCTGGCCCAGGGGTACGAGCAGGATGTCGACCCTTCCGTCTACGTGCGGTTTCCCCTGACCTCGGGGCCGTTCGCCGGCGCCTCGCTGCTCGTGTGGACGACGACCCCGTGGACGCTGGTCTCCAACACCGCGGTCGCGGTTCACCCCGATGTCACGTACGTGGTGGCCACCGATGGCGCCGAGCGGGTGGTGGTCGCCGAGCCGCTGGTGGAGCAGGTGCTCGAGGGGTGGACGCGTACGGGCGAGAGCGTCACCGGCAAGGAGATGGAGCGGTGGGCGTACCGCCGGCCCTTCGATCTTGTCGACGTGCCCGATGCGCACATCGTGATCCTGGCGACCTACGTCACCACCGACAGCGGGACCGGTCTGGTGCATCAGGCGCCCGCGTTCGGCGCGGACGACCTGGCCAGCTGCCGGGCCTACGGGCTGCCGATGGTCAACCCGGTGCGGCCCGACGGCACGTTCGCGGCGGACGTACCCCTGGTCGGGGGGACGTTCTTCAAGGCCGCCGACGCTGTGCTGGTCACGGACCTGCAGGCCCGCGGCCTGCTGTTCCGGGAGGAACAGTACGAGCACAGCTATCCGCACTGCTGGCGCTGTCACATGCCGCTGATCTACTACGCGCAGCCGTCCTGGTATGTGCGCACCACCGCGATCCGCGACCAGCTGCTCGAGGAGAACGAGCGCACCACCTGGCAGCCCGAGACGATCAAGCACGGCCGGTACGGCGACTGGCTGACCAACAACGTGGACTGGGCGCTGTCCCGTTCGCGGTACTGGGGTACGCCGCTGCCCATCTGGCGCTGCGCCGACGACCACCAGACCTGCATCGGTTCGCTCGCCGAGCTCAGCGAGAAGACCGGACGGGATCTGAGCGATCTCGATCCGCACCGGCCGTTCATCGACGAGGTCACCTTCGACTGTGGGTGCGGGCAGACCGCGACCCGGGTCCCGGACGTCATCGATGCCTGGTACGACTCCGGGTCGATGCCGTTCGCGCAGTTCGGCTACCCGTTCAAGAACAAGGAGCTCTTCGAGCGCAGCTATCCCGCACAGTTCATCTCCGAGGGGATCGACCAGACCCGCGGCTGGTTCTACACGCTGATGGCGATCGGCACGCTGGTGTTCGGCCGGTCCGCGTACGAGACCGTGGTCTGCCTCGGGCTCATCCTGGCCGAGGACGGCCGCAAGATGTCCAAGCACTTCGGCAACATCCTCGAGCCGATGCCGCTGCTCGATCGGCACGGCGCCGACGCGGTGCGGTGGTTCATGGCCGCGGTGGGTTCGCCCTGGTCGTCGCGGCGGGTCGGGCACACCGCGCTGCAGGAGGTGGTGCGCAAGATCCTCCTGACGTACTGGAACACGGCCGCCTTCCAGGCGCTGTACGGGCGTACCGCCGGGTGGACGCCGTCGGATGCGGACCCGGCGCCGGTCGACCGGCCGGTTCTCGACCGCTGGGTGCTTTCCGAACTGAACGCGCTGGTGCGCGCGGTGGACGCGGCGATGGAGGTGTTCGACACGCAGGAGGCTGGGCGGCTGCTCGCGGCTTTCGTCGACGACCTGTCCAACTGGTACGTGCGCCGCAGCCGCAGACGGTTCTGGCGTGGCGATCCGGCCGCGCTCGCCACCCTGCACGAGGCGTTGTCCACGGTGACGCTGCTGCTCGCCCCGATCGTCCCGTTCGTCACGGAGCGGGTGTGGCAGGACCTCGTGGTGCCCGTGACGCCGACCGCCGCGCCGTCGGTGCACCTCGCGGCGTACCCGACGGTGGACGAGTCCCTGATCGATCCGCGCCTGGCCGGGCAGATGGCGCTGGTCCGGCGGCTCGTCGAGCTGGGCCGTGCGGCCCGTGCCGAATCGGGCGTGAAAACCCGTCAGCCGCTCGCCCGGGCGCTGGCCTCGGCGCAGGGTTTCGCCGAACTAGACCCTGACCTGCTGGCGGAGGTCGCGTCCGAGCTGAACGTGGGGATGGTGCTCAGCGTCGCGGCGGCGGGCGGGTCGCTGGTGGACACCGCGGCGAAGGCCAACTTCCGGCCGCTGGGGAAGCGGTTCGGCAAGCGCGTCCAGGACGTGGCCCGCGCGATCGCGGCGGCAGACGCCGCCGCGCTCAAACACGACCTCGCCACGGGTACGGCCACGGTCACGGTCGCGGGGGAGCCGGTCGAGCTGGCCCCTGACGAAGTGATCATCACCGAGACGCCGCGCGAAGGCTGGGCCGTCGCGTCCGAGGCGGGCGCGACGGTGGCCCTCGACCTGCACCTGACACCCGAGCTGCGCCGCGCCGGCCTGGCGCGTGAGGCGATCCGGCTGATCCAGGAGGCGCGCAAGACGAGCGGCCTGGAGGTGTCCGATCGGATCGCGCTCCGGTACGCCGCCACGGACCCGGACACCGCTGCGGCTCTGGAGGAGCATCGCGGCCTGGTTACCGAGGAGGTGCTCGCCTCCGACTTCGGCGAAGCTTCCGCGGCCGAGGGCGACGACGCGTGGGGTAAGCCGTTCGCCGATGAGGGGATCGGGTTGACGTTCCGGCTGCGGAAGGTCTGACGTGCGCGGGCGGCTGGGTACGGCGTGCTTCGTGCTGGCGCTCGCCATGCTTGCCGCGTCCGGCTGCACGGGGTCAGGTGCCGCCCCTCCGGCGCCCGGCCCCACGATCTTTGTGGAGGTGACGCTGCCCGCTGCCGTGCCGAAAGTGCTGCGGGACGCCGTGCGCTGCGGGAGCCGCTGGTGGGTGGTCGGCGCCCTGCAACCGGCGGGTGGTGATCCTCGCCCGGCTGCCTGGGACAGTGCGGACGGGCGTACGTGGCGCAGCGTGACGATCATGCCGCATCCGGGGAGCTTCTACGGGCCGCGGAACGTCCTGTACTCGGTGGCGTGCGCCAACGGCCGGATCGCCGTGATCGGTGCGCAGAGCGGCGGCGCCCACGGCAACCCTCGCACGAGCACCTGGTACCAGCGCCCGGACGGAGCGCTCGCCGAGGTGCCGGCGCCGTTCGAACTGTACGGGGGCGACGAGGCGGTGGACGTCGGGCGGATCGTCGGCGGGCCCGGCGGGTTCCTGATCGCCGGGAACCGGACCAGCGGACCGGCGGCCTGGCTGTCGCGGGACGGCACCCGCTTCGTGCGGCACGAGGTGGGTGAGAAGGGGGCGCTGGCCCGCGACGGCGCGGTGCTCGACAGCCGGTATTTCCTGATCGGGGCCGCCGCGCCGGCTTCGGGGCAGGTGGCCGGGGGCGTGGTCTGGGAGTCGGCTGACGGTACGAGGTGGGCGCGCTCGCCGGTCGAGGCTGTGGAGCTCCAGCGGCTCACCATGTTCCACGGAAACTTGATCGCGGTGGGGCAGAGGGGCGATGCCTTCGCCGCTTGGCGACGCGACGACGGCAAATGGGTGGCCGTCGGCGGCGGCGATCCGAGCGGCGGCGGGACGCGCGCCGGCGGTGAGGATGCGGCAGTGGGCGGCTTCGGTCGGGTTACGCCGACGGGTGTGCGGTCGTTGACAGTGGCGGCCGGCAAGCTGGTCGCTTCCGCGGACCGGGTGTGGAGTTCGCCGGACGGCGGCTCGTGGACCGAGATCGCTGTGCCGGCCGGTCCGGTCGCGGTCGCGGGCAGCGACGATGCGCTCCTGCTGATCGGCGCCGACCGCGCGTGGCTGGCCCGGCGCGCTCCCTGACGAGGGCGCCGCTGCGGGCGGCGGCTGCCCGTTATCCCCGCCACATCAGCTCAAGCGGGTCCCATGCCGGTCGATGGCTCGGCGTGGCCCGGACTGGCGTACGACTGTTTGTGCTGGTGATGGCCGTTGTCACCGCGATGGAGACGTACTTCTACTTCTCGCCCGCCGGTGAGGTCCTGCATGTCGTCGCCTACACCGTGCTGTGTGTGCTGGCCTGGTGGGCGGCCTTCAAGCTGCACCGGCGGGGTGAGCGGTTGCCCTGGGTGCTGGTCGCCCTCTGCGTGACCCTCTGGTTCGCGGGCGACGCCTGGGAGCTGTTCGAGGTGCACGTCTTCGGCGGCACGCCGGCGGTGGGGCTCGCGGATGCGTTCTGGCTCGGCGGGTATCCGCTGCTGGCCTCTTCCCTCGCCTTGATGGCGCGGCGGCGGGCGCCGGGGCGGTTGCGGGGTGCCGTTGTCGATGCGCTCACGTTGACCGTCGCGGCGGGGGCGGTGAGCTGGCAGTTCATCATGAAGCCGCTCGCCGAGGGGTTCACCGTCGCCCAGTCGGCGGTGCCGCTGCTGTACCCGTTCGCCGACGTGGTGCTGCTCAGCGGGGCGCTGGTGGTCGCGTTGTCGCCGGGGCGGCGTACGGCCCCGACGCGGCTGGTGCTTGCCGGGGCGGTGTGGTTCCTCGCCATGGATCTGGGCTGGAACGTCCTGCCGCTCTTCCTGCCGGAGGATGTCTACGGGCGGCTCGGCGCGGCCATGATCCTCGGAAATGCGCTGGTCGTCGCCGCGGGGCTGCATCCGGCCCGGAACGAGTTGACGAATCCGGGTGTGGCGGCCGGCACGTTGCACCCGGGCCGGATCTTTTTCCTGGCCGTCGCGCTGATGACCGCCCCGCTGCTGACGCTGATCTCCGACGACAAGATCACCGCGGTCGTGGCCTCGGCGGCGTGCGCGATGCTGGTGATCGTACGGTTCGCCGCCGCGGTCCGGGAGCAGGAACGGGCGCAGGCGCAGCTCGCGTACCAGGCTCGGTGCGACCCGCTGACCGGCCTGGCGAACCGGTCCGTGCTGGGTGACCGGCTGGCCCGCGCGGTGCCCGCGCCGGACGCTCCCGTCGCGGTGCTCTACCTGGACCTCGACGGCTTCAAGGAGATCAACGACCGGTACGGGCACGCCGCCGGCGACGCGGTTCTGCGTACGGTCGCCGGTCGGCTGTCGCAGGCGGTACGCGAGCAGGACCTGGTGGCCCGCCTCGGCGGCGACGAGTTCGTGCTGCTCTGCCCCGGCGTCACCGCCGAGGAAGCGGCGCGCCTCGCCGAGCGGCTGATCTCCGACGTTGCCTGGCCGGTGCCGTTCGAGGGCCGCTATCTGACGGTCGGCGCGAGCATCGGCGTGGCGACCCGAATGTCCCGGGCCGACGAGGGCCTGCTGCGGATCGCCGACGCCGCGATGTACGAGGCGAAACGGCTGGGCCGCGGCCGGTACGTCCTGAGCTGAGAAGCGACACGGCAAAGCCGCGGGGAACCCGGAAAAGGCGGCGATAAAGCAGCCGCGGCGAGGAGGAAAGAGCCGCGGCGACGAGCCAGACCGCGAAGAAGCGGCCGCGGCGAGCCAGCCGCGGCCGCGTGTCAAAGCCGGTGACAACTCCCGCGAGAGCCGTCAGTCCCGCTTCCGCAGCGGCGCCAGGGCCTGATGCATCCGGAACAGCTCGTTGAACATCGGCGCGGCCCCGGCGGCGATCGGTTCGCTGGGTACGAACTCGCCGTCGTCGTTGAGGTGTTGCCCGACGAGCGGGATCGGCACCGCCTCGACGATCGGCACCATGCGCAGCGTCGTGACGACCTGCTTCAGGGCCTGGGTGGCGCGCAGGCCGCCGGAGATGCCGCCGTAGCTGACGAAGCCGACGGGCTTGTCCGCCCATTCCTGGTGCAGGTAGTCGATGGCGTTCTTGATGGCGGCGTTGAAGCTGTAGTTGTACTCCGGGTGGACGATCACGTAGGCGTCCGCGCGGTCGATGGTGGCGCTCCAGCGCTTCGTGTGGTCGTGGGTGTACTGCCGCAGGCGGGGGTGGTTGGGTTCGTCCATGAGGGGGAGCGCGTGGTCGGCGAGGTCGATCAGCTCGACGTCGAAGGCGCCGTGCTCGGTGGCGGCCCGGGCGACCCAGGTGGCGACGGGGAGGCCGACCCGGCCGGGACGCGTGCTGGCCACGATGACGTGCAGATTGGGCATGATCTGAACCTACTGCCCCGAGTGCTGCCGATCCTGCGTGAGTCACGACACGACCCGGTCGGGGTGGCGGTTCCGGGACACCGTCACCATCGACCCGCGAGGGGGACGACGATGACCGACTACGGGTACGACCTGCTGTTCGGCGCCTTCATCACACCCGTGGCGCAGCCCGCACACCAGGCGGTGGAGCTGGCTGTCGTGGCGGACCGGGCCGGCCTGGACCTGGCCACGTTCCAGGACCACCCGTACCAGCCGCGGTTCCACGACACCTGGACGCTGCTGGCGTACGCGGCCGCCCGGACCGAGCGGATCCATCTCAGCGGCAACGTGCTGAACCTGCCGTTGCGGCCGCCGGCCCCGCTGGCCCGCAGCCTGGCGAGCCTCGACGTGCTCAGCGGCGGCCGGGTGGAGCTGGGCATCGGCGCGGGCGGCTTCTGGGATCCGATCGTGGCCATGGGCGGACGCCGGCTGACCCCCGGCGAGTCGGTGGCGGCGCTCGAGGAGGGCATCGAGGTGATCCGGCAGGTCTGGGCGGTGGACCGGCCCGGCCCGGTTCAGGTGCGCGGCGAGCATTACCAGGTGGTGGGCGCGAAGCGCGGCCCGGCGCCGGCGCATGACATCAAGATCTGGGTGGGCGCGTACAAGCCGCGGATGCTGGCGCTGGTCGGGCGGGCGGCCGACGGGGTGTTGCCGTCACTCGGCTACCTGCCGGGCGGCGCCGAGGATCTGGCCGGCATCAACCGGCACATCGACGAGGCGGCCGGGGCCGCGGGCCGGGATCCGCGGGCGGTGCGCCGGCTGCTCAACATCGGGGGCCGCTTCGCGCCCATGGGCCGGGCGTTCCTCGACGGGCCGGCCGAGCAGTGGGCCGAGGACCTCGCCGGACTCGCTCTCGAGTACGGCGTGAGCGCCTTCGTCCTGGCGGCCGACGACGCGCCGACGATCGAGCGCTTCGCCGCCGAGGTGGCCCCGGCGACCCGGGAGCTGGTGGCCGGGGAACGGCTGCGGCGTATCGATGAACATCGTTGAAAATGTTGACAGTCGATCGGCGCCGGCCGGATGCTCAGGGAGCGCTCTCCGGCCGGGCCGGCCGATCGGCCTGGATGCGAAGTGCGCCGGTCAGGGCTGCATCCCCCGCTTCCGCCCACCGCCCGTCCTGTCCGGACGCCATCCCCCTCCGGTCCCCGCCGGCGGCGTCGAAAGGGCGGCCGACCGTGGATGTGACCCATGAAGATTCCCCGTCGTCTGGGCGTCGCCGGCCTCGCCGCGGCCCTCGCCCTCGTCCCCGCTCTCTTCACCGCTCCGCAGGCCGACGCCGCGCAGAGCATCCGCGCCGCTGATCCCAGCGTGCTGCGCATCGGCGGCACGTACGTCTCCGTCCAGTCGATGAACGGTGGTATCGCGGTCCGGCAGGCCTCGTCCCCGGACGGCCTGGGCGCCGCCGCCGCCCGCCAGGTGTGGTCGGACACGCGGAACCTCGGCGAGGTCTGGGCGCCGGAGATCCACCTCGACGGCGGCCGCTACTACATCTACTTCTCGGCCGGCCGGGGCGCCGCGCACCGCATGTACGTGATCAGCTCCGCGACCGCCGACTCGGGCTACTCCGGCGAGACCCGGCTCGCCCTGCCGGACGACAAGTGGGCCGTGGACGGCACGATGTTCGTCTTCAACGGCCAGCGCTGGTTCGTCTGGTCGGGGTGGGCCGGCGACACCAACGTCGAACAGAACCTCTACATCGCCCGGATGAGCAGCCCGGCGAGCACCACGGGCGGCCGGTTCGTGATCTCGCAGCCGCGCGAGAGCTGGGAGCGGGTCGTCGGCAACCCGTTCATCAACGAGGGGCCTGAGGCGATCAAGGATCCCGGCGGCCAGCTGCACATCGTGTACTCCGCCAACGGCAGCTGGAGTGATCAGTACTGCCTCGCCGACCTGCGGCTGCGTGCCGGCGGGGACCCGACGTACGTCTGGGACTGGTACAAGTCCAACGGCTGCCTCTTCGGCTCGAACCGCGCGACGATGATGCCCGGCTGGGACCCGACCCTGTACGTCAACGGCCCCGGTCACCACACGTTCGTGCTGCTCAACGGGGACATCGACACCAGCCCGCCGGCCGGCCCGCGGTTCCCGCTGATGTTCCACGCGGTCCCGAAGGGCACGCCGTACTCGTGGGAGAACCGCTTCTGGTACACCGGCACGTTCGCGTGGTGGGGGAACATCACGTACAGCCGGGCGAATGTGCCGGGCGCCACCACGAACACCGGTTGGAGTCTGAAGTTCTTCGAGTAAATTAGCTTCCATGGAAGATACTTTCATGGAAGCTGTCGTGCTGGACGAGCCGGGCCCGCCGGAGGCGCTGCGGGTGCGGACGCTGCCCGTCCCCGTCCCGCGCCCCGGCGAGGTGCTGATCCGGGTGAAGGCCTTCGGGCTCAACCGGTCCGAGCTGCACACCCGGCTCGGCCTCGCCGAGGGCGTCACGTTCCCGCGTGTGCCGGGCATCGAGGCGACCGGGGTGGTGGCCGCCGCGCCGGGCGGCGAGTTCGAGCCCGGGCAGCAGGTGATGGCGATGATGGGCGGGATGGGCCGCACCTTCGACGGCGGGTACGCGCAGTTCACGTGCGTACCCGCCCGGCAGGTGATCCCGTTCCGCAGCGACCTCGACTGGGCGGTGCTGGGGGCGGTGCCCGAGACGTTGCAGACCGCGTACGGGTCGCTGGCCGACGGCCTGGGCGTGCAGCCGGGACAGACCCTGCTGATTCGCGGCGGCACGTCATCGGTGGGCATGACCGCGGCCGTGCTCGCCAAGCGGCAGGGCATCACGGTCCTCTCGACCACCCGCAATCCGGCCAAGGCGCCGGCGTTGGAGCGCATCGGCGTCGACCACGTGCTCATCGACGACGGCGAAGTGGCCGGCAAGGTGCGCGCCATCGTCCCGGACGGTGTGGACAACGCCCTGGAGCTCGTCGGCGTCCCGGCTCTGCCCGACACGCTGCGCGCCGTACGCCGGCACGGGGTCGTCTGCTTCTCCGGGATCCTGTCCAACGAGTGGATCGTGAAGGACTTCTACCCCATCGGCTACCTGCCGCGCGGGGTACGGCTGACCGCGTACGGCGGCGACGCGGACGACCTGCCGGCCGAGGTGCTGCAGGAGTTCCTCGACTCGGTGGCCAAGGGTGAGGCGGTCGTGCCGCTGGACCGGACGTACCGGCTGGACGAGATCGCGCAGGCGCACGCCGACATGGAGGCCAACCGCGCCGCCGGAAAGCTCGTCGTCGTGCTCTGAAAGAAGACAACAGGACAACGAAATTACACGACTATGCCTTGTGGGTTTCATCACAGTGAACCTAGAGTCACGGCATGTCTCTGAGCACGAGGTGGGCCGCCGTCGCGGTGGCGGCCCTGACCGGGCTGTCACCCGTCTTGATCCCCGGCGGCCCCGCCCAGGCCGCGCCCACCGTCCCCGTCACCCGCGCGAGCCTCGACCCCGCCCTCACCAGCGGCCGCGGCGCGCGCGTCGGCCTCCTCGAGCAGGAGGCAGAGAGCGCCCGCTTCACCGGCCAGGTCATCGGCCCGGACCGCACCGCCTACACCCTGCCCGCCGAGGCGTCCGGGCGGCGGGCCGTCCGGCTCACCCCGGGCCAGTACGTCGAGTTCACGCTGCCCGCGGCGGCCAACGCGATCACCGTCCGGTACGCGCTGCCGGACGCTCCGGGAGGTGGCGGCATCACCGCGCCGCTGGCCGTCACCGTCAACGGTCACGGCCGCCGCACGATGACGCTCACCTCGCAGTACGCGTACCTCTACAACCAGTACCCGTTCACGAACGACCCCGGCGCGGACCTGCTCCACCCGGACTGGTGGATCACCGAGTGCGGCTGCGTCCCGTCGGCGACGACCCCCACGCCGGTGATCGCGAAGCCGTTCCGGCCCATGCACTTCTACGACGAGCAGCGGCTCCTGCTCGGGCGCACGTACCGGGCCGGCGACCGGGTGCGGCTGACCGCCTCCGCCGCCGCGCCCTGGACGGTCGTCGACCTGCTCGACTCGGAGCTCGTCGGTGCCCCGCACGTCGAGGCCGTGGCCGCGAACGTGCTGCTTTTCGGCGCCGACCCCACCGGCCGCCGGGACTCCGCGGCGGCCATCGACCGGGCGATCGCGTTCGCGCGCAAGGCCCGGCTCAAGGTCTACCTGCCGCCGGGCACGTACCAGGTCAACCGGCACATCATCGTCGACGACGTGACGATCGTCGGCGCCGGCAGCTGGTACACGACGATCAAGGGCCGCGAGGTCGCGCTCGGCGAACCCGCTCCCGACGGCTCGGTCCACACCGGCGTCGGCTTCTACGGCAGGCCGGCGGCAGAGGGCGGCAGCCGCAACGTGCACCTGCGCGGCTTCGCGATCGAGGGCGACGTCCGTGAGCGCATCGACACCGACCAGGTCAACGGCATCGGCGGGGCGCTCAGCGACTCGACCATCGAGGGGCTGCACATCCGGCACACCAAGGTCGGCATGTGGTTCGACGGGCCGATGACGAACCTGCGGGTCACCGGGAACGTGATCGTCGACCAGATCGCCGACGGGCTCAACTTCCACACCGGTGTCACGAACTCGGTCGTGCGGGACAACGTCATCCGCAACACCGGCGACGACGGCCTGGCCATGTGGTCGGAGAAGACCACGGACGCGCGCAACACGTTCGACCACAACACCGTGCAGAGCCCCACGCTCGCCAACGGCATCGCGATCTACGGCGGCGAGGGCAACACCGTCTCCGCCAACCTGGTCGCCGACCCGGTCCGCGAGGGCAGCGGCATCCACGCCGGCTCGCGGTTCGGCGCCGAGCCGTTCACCGGCACGCTCTCGATCACGAACAATGCCGTCGTACGGGCGGGCACGTACGAGCTGAACTGGAACATCGGCCTCGGGGCGATCTGGTTCTTCGCCCTCGACCGCAGCATCGACGCCGACATCCGGGTCACCGGCGACCACTACCTGGACAGCACGTACAACGCGATCATGCTGGTCAGCGACTGGCCCGTGAAGGACCAGTACTCGATCACCGGGGTGTCCTTCAAGGACATCAGGATCGACGGTACGGGAACCTCGGTCGTGAGCGCCCGCGCCGCCGGATCCGCGTCCTTCGAGAACGTCGACGCTCGCCACGTCGGCGCGGTCGGGGTGAACAACTGCGGTTCCTTCCACTTCACCGCGGCCGGCTCGGAACTCGCCCTGACGGATCTCGGTGGAAATGACGGTGGATGGCTGGCGCCGTACCTTCCGAATGTGATCACGTGCAACGACCGCCCGCCGGTCGTCCCGCCGCCACCACCGACCACCTGGTGAGGTGTTTTTGAGGGGCAGGCAGCCTATGCTGCCTGCCCCTCGCGCTCTTACGCTGCGGCGATGAGGCAAACGCTGGGTGTCGCGGTCGCCGGTTTCGGGTGGATGGGCCGGGTGCACACCCGGGCCTACCTGCGGGTGCTGCACCACTTCCCGGACCTGGGGGTACGCCCGGAGCTGATCGCCGCCGCCGACGAGGTGCCGGGCCGGGCCGAGGAGGCCGCCGGCCAGTACGGCTTCGCCACGGCCACCCGGGACTGGCGTGACCTGCTCGCCGACCCGGACGTCCAGGCGGTCAGCGTCACCGCGCCCAACTTCCTGCACCGCGAGATGGGCGTCGCGCTGATCCGCGCCGGCAAGCACCTCTGGATCGAGAAGCCGGTCGGCCTCACCGCCGAGGACGCCCGAGCCGTCGCCCAGGCCGCGCAGGAGTCGGGGGTGCAGGCCACCGTGGGTTTCAACTACCGCCACGCGCCGGCGGTGGCCGCCGCGCGGGAGCTCATCGCCGCGGGGGAGATCGGCGCGGTCACCCACGCGCGGTTCCGCCTGTTCAGCGACTACGCGGCCCACCCCGACGGCGCGCTGAGCTGGCGTTTCGAGCGGGCCCGCGGTGGCAGCGGCGTCCTGGGCGACCTGGCCTCGCACGGCGTCGACCTGGTGCGGCACCTGCTCGGCGACATCGGCTCGCTGATCGCCGACACCGCCGTCTTCGTGCCGCAGCGGGCGCGGCCGGCCGGCGCCACGGCCGGGCACACCCGTGCCACGGGCGGCGAACTCGGCCGGGTCGAGAACGAGGACTACGTCTCGGCCCAGCTGCGGATGGCCTCCGGCGCGCGGGTGGTGCTCGAGGCGAGCCGGGTGGCGGTGGGCGACCAGAACGCGTACGGCTTCGAGGTGCACGGCACCCGGGGCGCGGTGACCTGGGATTTCCGGCGCATGGGGGAGCTCCGGCTCAGCACGGCCGGCGACTATCAGGACCAGCCGACGCAGACGGTCCAGGTCGGACCGGGCGCGGGCGAGTTCGCGGCCTTCCACCCCGGCGCAGGCACCGCGATGGGGTACGACGACCTCAAGGTGATCGAGGCGTGGCACTTCCTGCGCTCGATCGCGGAGGGCAAGGCGTACGGCCCCACCCTCGACGACGCCGTCCGCAGCGCGGTCGCCCTCGATGCGATGGCCGCCTCCGTACGCTCCGGCGCCTGGGTGTCGCTCTAGCGCGTCATCCGGTCCAGCCACTCCGCGAGCAGGCTCTTCTCGCCGGGGGAGAGCACGTCGATGCCGGGCAGCGCCGCTCGCAGGGCCACCGCGCTGCTCGCCGTGCCGCCGGTGCCGGCAGGCTTCTCCGTGGTGACGGCCGCGATGACGGACTCACGGGCGAGCCGGGACAGCTCCGGGTCGCGACGTTCCGGCGGCAGGCCGATCAGCTCGAACGTGATGCCGGCCCCCGCCGAGTGGATGAGGTGGGCGGCCCGCTCCTCGCTGACCCGCAGGCGGCCGGCCTCGGCGATGCGGCGTACCTGGTTCTCGAGGATGATCGCGGCCTCGCGGGCGGCGGGCGACTCGACACCCGCGCGCGGCTCCCCGTAGATCAGCGTGTAGTACGCCGGGTTCTCCAGGCCGAAGCCGACGTGCAGGTCCCAGCCGCGGCGCAGGTCCTCCACCGGGTCGTCGGTCTTCTTCAGTGCCGTCTTGCTGCGCAGGTACGTCTCGAACCCGTGGCTCGCCACGGCGTCGAGCAGCCCCTGCTTGTCGCCGAACAGCCGGTAGATCGTGGGCGCCTGGACGTTGGCGGCGGCGCTGACGGCCCGGGTCGAGACGGCCTCCCGGCCGCCCGCGGTGAGCAGCGCCGCGGCCGCCTCCACAATCCGCTCCCGGCTGCTCCTCATGCCCTCCATGGTAACGACGATAACAGAAGTGTGTTAGCGGGTTGACGGTAGCGGCGATAACGTGGCAACGTTAGCGGCGTAAACATCCGCGTCGGATCGAGGAGTGCAGCATGTCGGACAACCAGCGCGTCGCCGTCGTCACCGGTGGCTCCCGGGGCATCGGCCGGGCCGTCGCCGAGCGTCTCGCCGCCGACGGTCAGGCGGTCGTCGTCGGATACTCGGGCAACCAGGCCGAGGCCGAGGCCGCCGTCGCGGCCATCGGGAAGGCGGGCGGCCGGGCGGTCGCCGCCCGTGCGGACATCGCCGAACCCGCCGAGGTCCAGGCCCTCTTCGACGTCGCCGAGCAGCGGTACGGCGGCGTCGACGTGGTCGTCAACGCGGCCGGCATCATGATCCTGTCGCCGCTCGCCGAGCTGGGCCTCGACGACCTCGACCGCATGCACCGCACCAACATCCGCGGCGCCTTCGTGGTGAGCCGGGAGGCCGCCCGGCGGGTCCGCGCGGGCGGGGCGATCATCAACTTCTCCACCTCGGTGACCCGCCTCCACCTGCCGGCCTACTCCGCGTACGCGGCGAGCAAGGGGGCGGTCGAGGCGATCAGCCCCATCCTCGCCAAGGAACTGCGCGGCCGGGACATCACCGTCAACGCGGTCGCGCCGGGTCCGACCGCGACCGCGCTCTTCCTCGACGGCAAGAGCGACGAGTTGATCCAGCAGATCGCCGGGCAGAACCCGATGCAGCGGCTGGGCCGGCCGGAGGACATCGCCGAGGTCGTGTCGTCGCTGGCCGGGCCGGCCCGCTGGATCAACGGCCAGACGATCTTCGTCAACGGCGGCGCGGCCTGACGCCTGCTGCTCAGGTGGCCGCGCGGGCCAGAATCGCCTCGGCGTAGTGACCGCACTCCTGCGGGAAGAGCGGGAAGAACTTCACCGGCGCGACCATCTCCACCTCGAGCAGGAGCAGCCCCGACGGCGACGCCGGGTCGACGATGAAGTCGAGGCGCACCGACAGCGGCTCGTTGGTCAGCAGCCGGCGCAGCTCCGCGTACGTCTGCCGGATCACCCGTTCCTGCTGGGCGGTGAAGCCCGCGTACGGCCGCGGGTCGGGGTGGAACGGCCGGGTCGCCTCGTCCGGCCGCAGGATCGCCGCCTTGGTCACCGCGTGCGAGATCGCCCCGTCGAGCGTCAGCACGGCGAGCTCGCGGTGGGTGTCGATGGCCGCCACGTACGGCTGGACGATCGCGGTGCCGAGCTCGCGGACGTACGTGGCCAGGGCCCCCAGCTGGTCCACCCGGAACTCGCGGGCACCCAGCGTGCCGCCGCCCGCGATGGGTTTCGCCACGACGGTGGGGCGCGGCGTCTCCGGCGGCGGGAAGAGGTCCCGCAGCAGCTGCGGATCGGGGTCGCCGTCGACGAGCGTGGTCGGCACGATGGGGATCCCCGCCGTGCCGAGGTGCAGCAGGTAGCGCTTGTTGGAGCCCAGCGCGACGGTGTCGATCGGGTTGAGCAGGCGGGTGCCGTCGAGCTCGCGCGACCACAGCCACTCGTCGAACTGGGACAGCCGGGTCCACATGCTCCACGGCGACTGCAGCACGACCGCGTCGTACCCGGCCCACTCCACCCGCCGGCCGCCGTCCCAGGTCACCACGTCCGCGGTCGCGCCGCGCGCGGTCAGCTCCCGGGCCACCAGCGGCGTGTCCGCGTCGTGCCACTGCGGCTCCGGGAAGCCGTGCGAGGTGACCAGGGCGATCCGCATGGGCGTCAGCGCACCCCCGCGACCTGCGGGCGCCCGGCGGTCGGCTGGGCCCAGGCCGGCACCTCGCGCCGCGAGCTGCGCGCGGGGCGTACCTCCTGGGTCGCGACGGCCTGGGTGGTCTCGACGGAGAGCAGGACCGGCTGGGTCGTCTCGGCGGACACCACGACCGGCTGGGTGACCGCGGCGTCCCCGTCACCGATGCCCAGGCTGTCCAGCCCGGCCGGCACCGGCGCGGGGGCAGGGGCGGTGACCACGATGGTCTCGTTGCCGGCGCGGTCCAGGATCGTGCGGGCCGGCTCCGGCAGTGCCTGCCGCGCCGCGTCGGCCGCCACCATCGCGGCGGTCGCCTCCTGGCGCAGGGTCCGGACGGCCGCGGTGGCGACGTCGGCCGCCTGCCAGGCGGCGTCCTCGGCGTCGAGGGCCTGCTGGTACGCGGCGAAGCGATGGCTCACGGCCGCCCGGGCGAGCACCAGCTCCTGCTCCACCGGGTGCAGCGTCGGGTCCCAGCCGTTGCGGTGGGTCAGCGCGTCCAGCAACTGGCCGTCGGAGAGATCACCACGCCGGTACGCGGCCTGAGCCGCACGTCGCAGCGCCTGCACCCGGTCGGCGTCGTCCGCCGGGGCCGGCTCGGTGGCGGGGACCGCGTACGCGGCGGCACGGCGGGCACGCTCGAGAGCGGCGTCCGCGTCCTGCCACGCCTGCCACGCCCGCTCGACAGCCGCCTGGGCCTGCTGGCACTCCTCGCGGCGGCGCTCGGCGGTCGCGGCGGCTCCCCGTGCGGCCACGGCGACCTCGTCCGCGTACCGGATCATCTCCTGGACCTCGGCGGCCCGGCGTTCGTTCCCCGCCCGCTTCTGCGCGGCGGACTCGGCCAGCCACGCGGTGATCTGCCGGGGGCGCCGTACGCCGTCGGGCAGCGCCAGGCCGCCCAGCGCGACGACGGCCAGCACGATGAGGGCGAGCCAGATGACAACCACCCGGCCGCTGTTGACCGCCAGAAACTCGAGAGCGAATTCCATGTCCGTTCCTTTTCCACCGATGAGCGCCAGTAATCGACCAACCCCGATCGCGTTTGCGCGGACGGGGGCCCTGCCGGGTGCCGTCAGGCGGCGGCGGGTGGCGCCCGCGGGCCGGCGACGGCGGCGCGGATCTGGCTGGTCAGGCGGGTGGTGCGGGGACGTACGGCGGACGCGGCGAGCAGCAGCGCCACCACGAGCAGATCGACGGCCGTGCCCGGGGCGGTGGCGATGTCGATCGCCGCGGCGGCGAGGCGGTCCACGGCCGGCGTGGCCGCGGGACGATCGCCGGCCGGGGCGACGGCCATGAGGCCGGCCAGCGGTGCGCCGGCGACCGTGCCGGTGACCGGGGTGACGGCGGCCGTCGCGGTGCCGGGCGCCGCGAACGGCTCGGCGGCCGCGGCAGCGGTGACCGGGCCGCCCAGCAGGGCGGCGAGGAACAGGGAGGCGACGAGCGACAGCCGCGCACGCCGCAGCACACCCCTCACATCCACACGGGACAACCTATCCAGGAACGTCGGCCTTGCGCATCTCCCCGACGGGGGATCGTGATCGATGCAATAGCCGCGGGCGGCCGCTCACCCGATTCCGAGCTGCTGCATGCGGCGGATCTCGCTGCCCTGCTCGACGGCCATCTCGTTGGCGAACTCGTAGAGCTGCTGGTCGGTGCCGCCGGCCAGCACGTCACCGGCCATCCGGATCGCGCCGCGATGGTGGGCTGTCATCATCACGACGAACCTGCGGTCGAAGTCGGCGCCCCGCAGGCCGGCCAGCGCGGTCATGTCGGCGTCGCTCTGCATGCCGGGCATCGTCCGGTGATCATGCGCGGGGTCGCTCGCGGGCTGCCTGCGGTCCCGCAGCCACGCCTGCATCCAGGTGATCTCCGGGGTCTGCGCCGCGCCGATGCGCTGTGCCAGGGCCCGCAGCCGGGTGTCGGTGGCCCGCTCGGGCGCGAGTTCCGCCATCTCCACGGCCTGCCCGTGGTGGACGATCATCATCTGCACGAACGCGGTGTCGACGGCGTTGTACGTCGACCCGTCGGGCGCACGGACCTGGTCGGAGTCCGTGACGGTGGCCGGGTCGCCGGGTCGCCCCGGCAGCACGACCCGCTGCGGCGGCCCGGAGCTCACGGTGGCCCGCGGCGCCGCCGCCGACCGGTCGTCACCCGAGCGGGCCGCGAGCGCGGCGCCGCCCGCGCCGAGCACGGCCACGGCGGCTGCCACCAGCGCGACTGTCCTTTGCCGACTCATCGGTTCCTTTCGATCGACGCCACACGCTTCCCGGCCCGGCGTCCGGCCACTACTGTAGCGACGATGGTGAATGCGCACCGACCGTGACAACAACCTGCCCCTCGGTGTGTGGAAAGCCGGAAGGAGCTTCATGAAGCACTCTGCCCCACGAGGGCGGCAGCTCAAGCGCCTGGCCTGTCTCAGCGCCGCGACCGTGGTCGCCGGGCTGCTGGGCGCGCCGTCCAGCGGTCTGGCGCAGGCCCCGGCTGACCCGGGCACCCCGCCCGGCGTCGACGAGGTCGCGAGCACGCCGAACCTCAACCAGGTCGCGTACCTGCCGAAGACGGGACCGTTCGCCGCCTCCACGAACACGGACTGGGCCTTCAAGGGCACGTACGCGTTCGGTGGCAACTACAACGGCTTCACCGTCTACGACATCAGCGACCCGAAGGCGCCGACGGTCGCCGCCCAGGTGCTCTGCCCGGGCTCGCAGAACGACGTGTCGATCAGCGGGAACCTGCTGTTCCTGGGCACGGACTCGCAGCGTACGAACGACTCGTGCGACAACGCCGCGTCCACCAACGCGGCGCCCGGCGACCGCTGGGAGGGCATCAAGGTCTTCGACATCAGCGACCCGCTGACCCCGAAGTACGTCAAGTCGGTCAAGACCGACTGCGGGTCGCACACGCAGACGCTGGTGCCGGGCAAAGCGGGCGACAACTCCGTCTACCTGTACGTGTCGTCGTACAACCTGGCCGCGGCCGACCAGCCGAACTGCGCGCTGCCGCACGACAAGATCTCGATCGTGCGGGTGCCGGTGTCCGCTCCGGCCTCCGCCGCGGTCGTCGCCACGCCGGTGCTGTTCCCCGACGGCGGGTACGAGGGCGGCGAGGGCAAGTCGGCCACGACCGGCTGCCACGACATCACGGCGTACCCGGAGAAGGACATCGCGGCGGGCGCCTGCATGGGCGACGGCGTGCTGTTCGACATCTCGGTCCGCTCGGCCCCGAAGGTGATCACCACGGTCCGCGACACCGAGAACTTCGCCTTCTGGCACTCCGCCACGTTCAACAACAAGGCCACCAAGGTCGTCTTCACCGACGAGCTGGGCGGCGGCGGCATGGCCACCTGCAACCCGGAGATCGGCCCGAACCGCGGCGCCGACGCGATCTACGACATCGTGGGCCGCGGCAGCAACCGGAAGCTGGAGTTCCGCAGCTACTTCAAGATCCCGCGGACCAACACCGAGACCGAGAACTGCGTGGCGCACAACGGCTCGCTGATCCCGGTGCCGGGCCGCGACATCATGGTGCAGGCCTGGTACCAGGGCGGCGTGTCGGTCTGGGACTTCACCGACTCGCGCAGCCCGAAGGAGCTCGCGTACTGGGAGCGTGGCCCGATCTCGGCCACCCAGTTCGTGCTCGGCGGCTCCTGGTCGGCGTACTGGTACAACGGCTTCATCTACTCCAACGACATCGCCAAGGGTGTCGACGTGCTGGAGCTCAAGGACCTGCGGACCAGCCCGGCGCGCCGGGCCCGTACGGACCTGTTCAACGCACAGACGCAGGACGACTACCGCACCTGGTAGACCCCCGCAGGTGAAGGCCCGGTCCCTGGTGGGGCCGGGCCGCTGCGCGTCTGGCACCGTTGCGGGCGTGAACAACCTCTGGCTGCAGAAGATCGCTGAGAACCCCGGCCACTCGGCGTGGTACGTCGAGCGCTTCCGGAAGCTGGCCCGCGAGGGCGCCGACCTGGCCGGCGAGGCCCGCCTCGTCGACACCATGGTGCCGCGCGGCTCCCGGGTCCTCGACGCGGGCTGCGGCACCGGCCGCGTCGGCGCCTTCCTCGCCGCCGCCGGCCACGACGTCACCGGCGTCGACCTGGACCCGCACCTGATCGCGGCGGCCGAGGAGGACCACCCGGGCCCCCGCTGGCTGCAGGGCGACCTCGCCGAGCTGGACCTGCCGGACCGCTTCGACGTGATCGTCTGCGCCGGCAACGTCATGACCTTCGTGGCTCCGGGCACCCGCGTCGAGATCCTGCGCCGCCTGGGCGCCCACCTCGCCGAGGGCGCCCGCCTGGTGGTCGGCTTCGGCGCCGGGCGCGGCTACGGCTTCGCCGACTTCCTCGCCGACGCGGCGACCGCCGGGCTGGAGCCCGACCTGCTGCTGTCGTCCTGGGACCTGCGCCCGTTCACCGACGACGCCGAGTTCCTGGTCGCTCTGCTGCGGCCGCGGCGATGAGCGCCTGACGGCAGGCCCGCGCGGCAGCGCCCGGCCGCCGGTCCCGCTGGTGGATCACTCCGATCGGCGGGTGCGCCGGCGCCGGGTCGAGCGCCACCACCGCGACCGGAGGGCCGGGCGTACGGGCCGCCGATGCGGCGAGCAGCGCCACCCCGAGCCCTGCGGAGACCAGCTCGCGGATGCTGGCCGCGCTGTGCGTCTCGAACGGGACCCGGGCCGCGAAGCCAGCTTCCGCGGCCGCCCGGTCGAGGATCGCCCGCAGGCCGCTGCCGGCGGGGAGACAGACGAACGGCTCATCGCGGGCCTCGGCCAGGCGTACGGGACCTGCCCCGAGGCGGCTGCCGGGCGGGACGACGAGCACCACCTCCTCGCCGACGAGCCGCCGCGCCACGAACCGGGGCGCGAGGTCGTCGTGGACCGGGCCGACCACGAGGTCGACGTCGCCCGCGTCCAGCAGCGCCAGCAGCTCGGCGATCAGCCCGGTGCGCAGCGTGAGCCGTACGCCCGGGAACCTCCGGTGGAACGCGGCCAGGGCGCCGGGCAGGTCGTACGTCCCCAGCACCGCGGTCGCCCCGAGCGTCACCCGGCCGCTCACCACCGCGGCGAGGCCGGCCAGCTCCTCCCGGGCCTCGTCCAGCTCACCCAGCACCCGGCGTACGCGATGCAGCAGCACCTCGCCCGCCTCGGTGAGCACCACCCGCCGCGTCGTCCGCGCGAACAGCGCGACGCCGACCTCCGCCTCCAGGGCCCGGACCTGGGCCGACACGGCCGACTGGGCGACATGCAGCCGCTCGGCGGCCCGCGTGAACCCGCCGTGGCGGGCCACCGCCTCGAAATACGTCAGCTGCCGCAGCTCCATCCATTCATCGTGGAATGCGATGAATGCCAGCGCAAATCGCTGTTGGACCGATGGGCCGCCGCCCGCCAGGCTGGCGACATGGACGAACGACAGCTCGGCGCACTGACGGTCTCGGCGCTCGGCCTCGGCTGCATGGGCTTCTCCCAGGGGTACGGCCCGGCCGACGACGAACGGTCGATCACGGCGATCCGGCGTGCCGTGGACCTCGGCGTGACCCTGCTCGACACGGCGATGAGCTACGGCCAGGGGCACAACGAGACCCTCCTCGGCCGGGCCGTCCGAGGACGCCGGGACCGGGTCGTGCTGGCCACCAAGTTCGGCATCGTGCGCGGCCCCGACGGCGTACGCGTCGACGGCCGGCCCGAGCGGGTCCGCGGCTACTGCGAAGCCTCCCTGCGCCGCCTCGGCGTCGACACGATCGACCTCTACTACCTGCACCGCGTCGACCCGGACGTGCCGATCGCGGACACCGTCGGCGCCATGGGCGAGCTGGTCGCCGAGGGCAAGGTCCGGCACCTCGGGCTGTCCGAGGCGAGCCCCGGCCGGATCGCGTCCGCGGCGGCGGTCCACCCCGTCGCCGCGGTGCAGTTCGAATGGTCCCTGGCCTGGCGGGAACCCGAGGACGACGTCGTCCCGGCGGCGCGGCGGGCGGGAGCGGGGCTGGTGCCGTACAGCCCGCTCGGGCGCGGCCTGCTCACCGGCACGCCGCCGCAACCCACCGAAGGGGACTTCCGCTCCGGCGACCCGCGGTTCAGCGCCGACAACCTGACACCCAACCTCGACCTGGTACGGGCAGTCGCCGAGCTCGTCGGCCGCCGCGGGCTCACGGCGGGTCAGTTGGCGCTCGCGTGGCTGCTCGCCCAGGGACCGGACGTGGTGCCGATCCCGGGCACCCGCAACCCGGACCGCATCGGCCAGAACGCGGCAGCGGCGGCCGTACACCTCACCGAAGCCGACCTGGCGGCGCTGGCGGAGGCCGCCCCCCGCGAAGCCTGGCGCGGCGACCGCAGCTCGTTCGCCGCGCACGGAGTCACCCGCACGCGCTGAGCGTCAGCGGTTCGTCGTGCTGAAGTGCATGTAGTCCTTGAGGCTGTTCCAGCGGCCGCCCCAGTGGAAGCCGTTGCTCGTGAACGCCCGTACCGCCCCCGCCGCGTGCATCATTCCGCGCCGGTACGGCGATCGGGTCAGGAAGTCCCGGCCGTTGCCCGGGTCGAGGTACGTACCGCGGATCATCGGGTTCTGGACCGGGTTGACGTCGATGGCGAAGCCGTACGCGTGCTGCGACAGCGTCCTGCTGCCGGCCACCGTACGGCAGGTGTAGCCCGCCGTGACCGTGCCCATGTCCGTGATCCAGGGTGCGTTGACCGACATCGGGCTCATGCCCTGCAGGCGGAAGCGCATGCGGTAGAGCGCGAGGAAGGCGCGCTGGGTGCGGGCGGCGATGCTCTTGTGGACGACGATGCTGCCGGAGCGTGAGACGCCGTAGAAGTCGATGTACGTGACCCAGACCTTGCGCAGGTCGGCCGGGGGAACCGGGCATTTCGCGGCCGGGTTCCAGTTGACCGCCGCGGGGGTGATCGGCTCGATGTGGGAGCGCCAGCCGGTGAGGGGGGTGGTCGGCTTCGCCACGTTGAGGACGCCGTCGGGGCTGGGCTGGTTGGGTTTGACGATGCCGTTCCAGGCGCGCAGCTGGGCGGGCTTCACGTGGTACGCCGCGGCGATCTTCTTGATCGTCTGGCCCGGCCGGACCACGTGGTACGGCGGTGCCGTCGACGCGGGGGAGGCCGGGGCTGCCGCGGCGGGCACGCCGGGGCTGACCAGCACGGCCAGGGCGGCGAGAAGGGCGAGGAACGTCTTCATCGTCCCTATTACGCCTCGGGACACCATGATCATGAGCGGGTTTGGCGAAAGAGGACCCGGAACGCGTGGTCGCGCCGGTGGGCCGGTTCCGACGTCCCCCGTCAGAACGTCGGAGCCGGCCCGTGGCCTCGCCGGCGGGCGGCTGCGGCCGGTCCGGCCACGGCGCCCGGCCGCGGGGCGGCGCACCGGCGGTCCCGTACTCCGTGGCGGCGGCGTACGGGACCTTCGCGCCCCCGTATCAGCCACCTTGCTGACCCTCGGCCGACGGGTCAACGAAGAACGCTTGCCACCCGGCACATTTGCGGGATCCCGCAACCGCGTGGTTGCTGTTTTACGCAACCGGATCGGACGAATCCGCCTTGGCCTGGACCGGTGCGCGAGCGCTGTGATTCCATGCGCGACGTGACGGACCGCCCGAACGGAGCCTCTGTTTTGCCGAAGATCACCCTGTCCGACCGCGAGCGCGAGCTGGTGGCCCTGCTGGCGCAGGGGCACACCGACGTCTCCGCGGCCGAGCAGCTCGGCATCAGCGCCCGTTCGGTGACCAACATCCTGCGCAGCCTCATGGACCGGCTCGGGGTGGACAACCGCTTCCAGCTCGGGCTCGCTCTGGGCTTCCTCCGCAAGGCCAACGTTCCGGGTCCGTCCGTGGGAAGCGACGGTTGACTTGTGAGATGACAATCGATGGAGTGACGAGCTCACCGCTGCCTGTCGGCGCCGCTGTGCCCTCCCTGGTCCGCTGGGGTCTCTCCAGTGACGCGGACCTTGTCTTCCGCACCCTCGTGACGTTCGGTCCGCGCACCCAGCGGGCCCTCGCCGCCGAGCTGGGCCTGTCCGGCCGGCGCACGGCGGACGCGCTGGCCGAGCTGCTCGAGTCCGGCGCGGTGGTGTCCACTGACGACTCCCGTACGACGACCCGCATCTGGACCGCCCGCCGCCCGGACGCCGTGGTCTCGATGCTCCGCTCACGCCGGATGCGGCTCGTCGACCGGCACTCCACGACCACCCAGCACCACGGCGTCGTCCGGTCCCTGCGGACGAGTGTCGCGCCGGCCCTGCCGATCGGGAGCGTCCCCGGTCTGCCCGGCGGGTTCGCCGAGGACATGCTCTACCTGCCGACGCGCGAGGGCGCCAGCCGCCGCGTCGGCGAGCTCATCGCGCCGCCGATCCACGAGTTCCTGTCGATGAGCAACGTCCAGGTTCTCGACGCCGTGTCGGCCCGGGCCGCGGCGCCGATGGACACCGCGCTGTTCGAGCGCGGCGTGCAGATGCGCTTCCTCGGCATGCCGCCCGCGGACGGCGACACCCTGGACGTCAGCGGCCACCTCGTCAACGGGACGTCGTACCAGCGGCGGGAGGCGGCCGAGGTGCCGCTGCGGCTGATGGTGATCGACCGCCGTACGGCGCTGTTGCCGGCGGACCCGGACGACCTCGAACGCGGCTACCTCGAGGTTTCCCGCCCGTCGGTCCTGCAGGCGCTGCTCGCGCTCTTCGACCGGCACTGGCGGGCCGCCGTGACCCCGCAGCGGTGGGTGGCACCGATCGAGCTGTCCGACCGCGAGCGCAGCCTGATCACGCTGCTGGCGGCCGGTCACACCGACCAGACGGCGGCCGAGCGGCTGCGGATCAGCGCCCGCTCGGTCACCGGGATCATGCGTACGATGATGGACCGTCTCGGCGTGGAGAACAGGTTCCAACTGGGGCTGGCGCTCGGCGCGTTACGCGTCGCCGTACCGCCGTCCCTCGCGTCCCAGTCCGATGAAACAAGCGATCTGGAGTCCTGATGTCCTGGAGACTGCTCGCCGTCGTCCTCGCCGTACTGGCGGGGCTGACGCTCACCGTCGGCGCGTCCCTGAGTGCCGGTGCCACCGCGGGCGACCGACAATCGGTCGTCGCGGGGTCCGTCACGGACCGCCCGGGTGGCACCTGCGTCACCTGCACGTAGGCGCCGGGCAAGGGACGGCTCGGGCGACCGTACGGCACATGGCCACCCGAGCCGTCCGGCGCGTCAGGCGGTGAGACGCAGGTAGTCCAGGTTGAAGCCGCCGGTCTCGCAGTAGACGGTCACGAGCTGGTCGCCCGCGGTCAGGGTGACGGTCGCGTGCACCGACTGGTACGCGCCCCAGCCGCCGGTGTCGGGCACGGAGACCTTCGCCAGCACCGCCCCCTGGGCGTCCCGGAAGGACACCGCGTCCGCTGCAACCGCGCCCGTGCCGTTGGCGACCCGCAGCTCCAGGTCGTACGTGCCGGCCTGCGCCACGTCCACCCGGTACGACAGCCAGTTGCCCGGCGCCGTCCAGCCGACGTTCTTCCCGCCGCTGGCCGACGCGTTGCTCTCGATGAAGTTCGGGCCGCCGTCGGTCCAGCCGTGCTGGGCCGCGTACGCCTCGGCCTCCACCTTCGCCCCGATCGGCGCCCCGTGCGGCACAACGGTCACGTGCACGGTCACTTCGTCCCGGGCGCGGCCGTCGGTCACGTAGAACGTCAGGTCCTGCGCGCCGGGGGCGGTCGGGCTGATCGTCACCAGGCCCGTACGCGCGTCGATCGTGACGCCCTCCGGCAGGTCCACCGCGTAGTAGGCGAGCTTGTCCCGATCGCGGTCGGTGGCCGTCAGCTGCACCCGCGCGGTGCCGTACTGGTCGGCGGTCACGGCCGGGACGTCGCGCAGCACGGGGGCGTGGTTGCGCTTCGGCGGCACGTGCGCCGTCCAGCGGTACGTGGCGTACGAGCCGGCCGGCACCTTCGCCACGAACGACTGTCCGGCGAGCTCCACCCGTACCGTCGAATCCTTGGGGTTGCCGTTGCCCAGGACCGCCACGTAGTCGTCGTGGTCGCGGTAGACGACGTTGCTGATGCCGTTGGTGGTCGCGCTCGACTCCACGCGTACGTGATCAGGGGTGAGGTATCGCGCGAACTGGCCCAGCGCGTAGAGCTCGTCCCGCACGCTGAAGTCGCGCGTGGTGGTGTCCACCTTGACCAGGCGGTTCGGCCACTTGGTGGTGCGGCCGATCTCGTCCCAGTCGACGTTGTTGTCGCGCTTGTCGGTCCAGTGCAGCGTCCCGCCGTCCTGGTCGGTGGTCTGCGCCCACAGCACGTACGAGCTCGCGTCGAGCCGGAAGTAGCTCAGGACCGTCGCGGGGTTCAGGTCGCTCGTCTCGGTCATGTGCACCGGCTTGCCGTACTGCTCGTACGCATCCCGCATGACCGTGGGGTCGCCCCAGTACGGGTGGAACGCGATGCCGTCGGCCGCCTTCAGCGCCTTCGGGTCGTCGAAGATCCGGTAGTAGTTCTTCGTCTCGGTGCTGTTCGGGTCGCGCCAGTCCCAGAAGTTGAAGTCGTGCACGTACAGGCTGGTCCGCAGCCGGGCGGCGGCCAGCTCCCGCTTGATCGCCACGGCGAGCTTCTGCTGCTGCGCGACGCTGATGTCCATGGCCGGGTAGACCACGTCCATCCCGGGCTCGTTGAGCAGCGTCAGCGCGTCGACGCGGATGCCCTGCCGGGCGTACGCCTGCAGGTACTTCACGTAGTACCGCGCGAACACGTCGATGCAGTCGTCCCGCAGCTTGCCCACCTGGTAATAGGCGCTCGTGCTGCCCGGCAGCAGCGCCACCTCGCCGGTGAACCGGTTGTTGGTCTTCATCCACGCCGGCGCGCTCCACGCGGAGGCGAAGAACGTCGCGCGCGGGTTGTAGCGCTGGATCAGCTTGACCGTGTCCACGATGTGCAGGTCGATGTCGCGCTTGATGGAGAAGTACTTGAGCCCGAAGTCCTCGGTCACCCCGGCCGGCAGCTCGTCGTACGACCAGAACGGCAGGTGCTCGATGAGGTCGGGGCTGCCGATGGTGAGCCGGAAGCGGTCGAAGCCGGCGCCGTGCCTCGGGTCGACCAGCAGGCGTACGGCCTCCTCGCGCTTGGCCGGCGTGAGCTTCCACAGGTTCGAGACGCTGGTCTCGTCGAGGGAGAAGCCGATGCCGGCGTACCGCTGACGCATCTGGCTCGGATCGGCGACGACGGTGGCGTCGGTGGTGGCGCCGTCGTCCGCGCCGTAGCGGACGGTGGGCAGCGGCTGCCAGGCCGCCGCGGCGCCGGTGGAGTAGGTGCCGGTGACCGGGCTGCCCCGGTGCGTCGCGGCGGCGGATACGGGCAGACCTAGGACGGCCGCCGCGGCCGTGGACGCGGCCGCCAGGGCCGCGGTCAGGGATCGCCTCACGGGAGCTCCTTAAAGATCGACGAGTGCCGACATGAGAGGAGCCTGACTTCCGACGACACTTAAGTCAAGGCGGAAATTTAGCCCCCGCCCGGTGTCGGAGTTGCGGCAAAAGCCGTCACCGCGTTCGCCGTCGCGACACCATGAGGGCGATTACTGCCCTCAATGGTGGGAGGCCCGCCATGGCGTCCACGGCACCGATTCCCTTGCGCCAGCTCCGGCTCGCCCTGGTCTGCTCCGGCGGCGTGTCCCTCGCCATCTACATGCACGGCCTGACCCGGGAACTCCACCACCTGGTCATCGCCTCGCGGGCCTTCGACCGGGCCTACCAGGACGATCCGCGCGGGGTCGCCGGCGCGCCGAACCCCTTCGACGCCGGCGACCGGAGCGAGCACGCGTACTTCGAAGAACTGCGGGACCAGGCCGTCGCCGGCCGCCCGGTCTCCGTCGTCATCGACGTCATCTCCGGTACGTCGGCAGGCGGCATCAACGGCGTCTGCCTCGCCAAGGTCCTCGCCGTCGGCGGCTCCCAGAGTGCCCTGCGCGACCTCTGGATGAAGAAGGGCGACCTGCGCAAACTCCTCGTCGGGCCGAGCGTCGGGCTGCTCCGCCCGCAGGTGGCGGTCGCCGGCCTGCGGGTGCTGGCCGGCCTGGCGTTGCGCCACGGCCGGACGTATCCGCTGCGTGGCGACGAGATGTCCCGCGCGCTGTACGACGCGATCGGCGCCATGGACGAGCCGGAGACGGAGCGGCTGGTGCCCGAGGGCAACGACCTGCGGCTCATGGTGACGGCCACCGACCTCGACGGCTTCGACGTGCTCGTACCGGCCGGCGGGGGAGGGCCGAGCCAGCACGCCCTCGACCACCGGCAGGTGCTGACCTTCGCGTACGGGAAGGGCTCCGCCGCCTTCGGGCCGGGCGACACCGGCGCGCTGGCGTTCGCGGCCCGCGCGACCTCGGCGTTCCCCGGTGCGTTCGTCCCCGTCTCGCTGGAGAGCTTCGCCGGCGAGCTCGCCGCCGACGGAAGGGACCGCCCGCTGGACCGGGAGACCGTCCTGCCCCGGCTGCGGTGGCAGCGTTCCGACGGCTCGACGCTGTTCGCCGACGGCGGCGTGCTCAACAACCAGCCGTTCGACCTGGCGGTCGACGCCATCGCGAAGATGCCCGCGGAGACCGAGGTCATCCGTCGGCTGGTCTACATCGAACCGGTCCCCGGCGGGGCGCTCGTCCCGGCCGCGGAGGACGCGTCCCGGCCGCCGCGCCGCCGAGGGCTCCTTCCCGACCTGAAGTCCGCGCTGATCGGCGCCCGCTCCCACCAGCCGCTGCTCGGCGAGCTGACCCAGCTGCGCGACCTCAACCTGAAGATCAAGCAGGTCGGCGACATCACGCTGCAGCACATCGGCGAGGTCATGGACGCGATCGGCGTGGCCGGCCTCGGCGCGCCCCGCGAGCTCGACCGTGCCGCGGTACGCCAGCTCACCGAGGCGATGCACAAGCAGGCCGTCGACCGGCTGGGACCGTCGTACGGCACGTACTGCCGGCTGAAGCTCGACGCGGCGGCCGACGAGATCGCGGACCACCTCGCCGACCACTTCGAGGACCCGCCCGGCTCGAACCGCCGCGAGTTCGCCCGCGCGGTCATCCACGCCTGGCTCCGGCTGCAGCCGAGCTGGACGGCGAAGGACCACCTGGAACGCATCGCGCTGCTGGACCGGATCGACGTCCCGTACCGGCTGCGCCGCCTCACGTTCGTCCTCGCCGGCATCAGCCACCTCTACGGGACGCCGGGCGTCGAACCGGAGCAGCTCAACCGGCTCAAGGCGGCGGCGTGGACGATCATCGGCGGCATCCGCGACCAGATCCGCCGGACCGTCGCCGGCCTGCCGCCGGAGACGACGCAGTTCCTCGGCCGGGAGTCGATGACCGAGACCGTCTGCCTGACCGACCCCGCCGTCTTCGCGAGCGAGTTCCAGGACCGGATCGCAGCGCTGGTCAAGGGGTACGACGAGGGCATGTCCGCCGCGGTCGCCGACATCCAGACGCTGATGTGGACGGCCTTCGGCGAGCAGACCCGCGGCTGGGACCCCGCCGCCGCCGACGAGCTGCTCTCCCGGTACGCGGCGTTCCCGCTCTGGGACTCGCTGATCTTCCCGATCATCGCGCTGTCGCCGGTGCCGCAGTTCACCCCGATCGGCGTGACGCGTTTCAGCCCGCTGGACGCGCGGCGGCTGGCCGGCGTACCCGAACCGAAGTTGAAGGGGGTGTCCGTGCACCATTTCGGCGGCTTCCTCAAGACCGAGTACCGCGAGAACGACTACCTGTGGGGCCGCCTCGACGGCGCGGAGCTCTGCCTGAACACCCTGCGCAGCGGCGCCGAGGGCCTGCCCAGCGGCACGCAGGGACACCACGGCCCCCACCTCGACACGGCGCTGCAGGCGGTCCTCGCCGCGGAGGCCGACCTGAAACGCGTGTCGCAACTCCGCAGCGACGTAGCCGCCGAGCTGCGCAGGTCTCCTCTCTCTGAGCCCGTTCCGGCCGCGTAACCGGGCCGGACCGCGGGTACTGCTGGCCGCGTGACGGGTCGGCGGTTCGTGGGGTGGGTGACGGGGGCCTGGGCCCGGCTCCGTCGCCGGGTCGGGTGGCTCGACCATGTGGTCCGGGCCGGCGTGCGATACGACGAGGCCGACGGCGGCCGGCTCGCCGCCGCGGTGACCTACTACGCGTTCTTCGCCGCCTTCTCGCTCGGGCTGCTGGCCTTCGCGATTTTTGGCTTCGTACTCGACAACCAGGTGGTGCTCGGCTCGGTGGAACGGTACGTGGCCGAGAACCTGCCCCAGGTCGACGTGCAGACGCTGCGGAACGCCCGGGGTACGGCCGGAGTCATCGCGTTCATCGGCTTGCCGGTCACCGGCTGGTTCTGGGTGGACGTGCTGCGCTCGTCGATCCGGCGAATGTGGCGGTTACCGGAGTATCCGGGCAAGCTCGTCGTCCGGATCCTGATCGATCTGCTGGTGCTCGCGGGTCTCGGCGTCCTGCTCGCGGCCTCACTCTCGCTGGCATACCTGACGTCGGTCGTCGCCAACCGGCTGATCGACGCGGCGCACGCCGACGCCACCCCGTCCCGGTGGATCCTGGGCGCGATCGGCGTGGTGCTGGCCGTCGGCGTGAACATGGTGCTGGCCGCCGCCATGCTGACCGGCCTGCCCCGCGTACGGATGCCGTGGCGCCGGGTTCTCGGGCCGGCGCTGCTGGTGGCGGTCGGCCTCGAGCTGCTCAAGACCCTCGGGCGGATCTACGTGGAACGCACCGAGGCGAACCCGACGTACCAGCTCGTCGCGGGCTCGGTCGGGCTGCTGGTCTTCCTCAACGCCGTCAACCAGATGGTCCTCTTCGCCGCCGCGCTGACGGCGACGAGCACCAACGGCCGCCCGGCCGACCTCGCCGGCTCGCGGTGACCGTCCCGGACCGCCGGCCCGCTTCCTGACCGGCCGATGGGCCGATCGGTCGGTCCGGCTCGCCGTTCGGACCCGGCGGGGTGACCCGTCCCGGGTGTTCCCGGAAAGAGGTGAAGAGGTTTACGGTCTTTCACGCAACGACATATGCCCATGCGTGACGACCCAGGGAGTGGCGGCAACCGATGATCGGCAGCCATCCGGCCGAAGCACCGCCGCGCCATGCCGTACCCCGGCCTCGCACCGCGCCCCGAGCCACGGGCGAGGGGACCAGGCGGTTCCGGCCCCAGCGGCGGCTCCAGGTCGTCGCGATCGTCCCGGCCTACAACGAAGCCGACGCCATCGCCGACACCATCGCGTCCCTGCGCCGGCAGACCCAGCCCCCGGACCAGATCGTCGTCGTGCCCAACAACTGCACCGACGACACCGCCGACGTCGCGGCCGCGCACGGCGCCTACGTGATCCCGTACCCGGGCCACAACCCCGACAAGAAGGCCGGCGCGATCAACTACGCGCTGGACCGGCTCGAGCCGTACCTCGACGACCCGTGGGACTGGGCGATCCTGGTCATGGACGCCGACACGACCCTGTCCCCGGAATTCGTGAGCATCGCCGCACGGCACCTCACGGCCGGCGTGGGCGGGGTCGGCGGCACCTTCACCGGGCGCGAATGCCGCACCGTGCTCGGTTACCTGCAGCGCATGGAATACCACCGCTACGGCCAGGTCGCGAAACGCATGGGCGGCCGGGCGCACGTGCTCACCGGCACCGGCACCCTCTTCTCGTACGGGGCCCTGCTCGACGTCCGGCACCAACGCCGTACCGGCACCCTGCTCCCCGAGGGCCGGCAGTTCTACGACACGCATTCCCTGACCGAGGACAACGAACTCACCCTCGCCCTGCAGGCATGCGGATACCAGGTGCTCTCCCCGCAGGGCATGACGGCCACGACCGACGTCATGGAAACCGTCCCCAAGCTCATCGGACAACGGGAACGCTGGTACCTCGGGGCCATGCGAAACATCGTCCAGTACGGCCGCCTGATGCCCTTCCACATGCGCTGGACGTACTGGCGCCAACAGGCAGGCCTCCTCCTCTCGGCCGCCGTCGCCGCCATCTACCTGATCGCGCTCGCGGTCTCCCTCATCGTCTTCGGCGACGTCGACTTCCGCTGGTACTGGGCCCTGCCCTCGGTCATCCTCCTGGCCGAACGGGTGTGGTCGGTCTGGGCCATGGGCTGGCGCGCCCGCCTGTACGCGGCGACCTTCGTCCCGGAACAGCTCTACACCCTCCTGCTGACCTACATCTACGCCAAAGCCCTCGCTGCATTCGTACGCGGCGACAAGGGCGGCTGGGCCGCCACCTGAACCCCCTGGAAAGGACTTTTCGCTATGTACACCAACGCACTCGCCAAAACCGGCGCGGGTATCACCGTCGGCGGAGTCACCCTCTCGGTGCTCAACCTGCTGTGGGTGGGTATCGCGATGGCGGTGGTCGGCGGCCTGCTGATCACCCTGACCAAATTCGGGCCGCGGATCGCCCTGGAGCCGGTGCCGGTGGGCGTGCGCGGATCGAAGTTCCGGCTGACGGTGAACGGACGGCCGGTAAGGTCCGGCCGGGCCCGCGCCTGACACTCTCCGCCTTCCATCCGGACTGTCGGCGAACGTGACCGAACTCGAGCTTGCCCGATCGATCTGCCCGCTCGAACCATCGTGGTGACGGATGAAGGCGCCCCTGCTTCGGATTGCTGGTACATGGTCGCCGATGAAGATGATCACGCAGAGTCGTCATCCTGCATCGAACGGTATGTGTGGGCTCGCTAGTATGCGTGCATGTTCGGCGACGAGTCGGTGGACAGCGCGCTGGAGCGGATCGAGCAGTGGCAACAATCCATGGCGCAGCGGGCTGAGCAGGCGCAGACCCTTGCGCAGCGGACGTCTGCGCTGACGGCGACCGCCCGGAGCCGAGACGATCTGGTCACGGTGACCGTCGGTCCCGAAGGTCAGCTCACACAGTTGCATCTCGACGAGCGGACTCGGCGTCAGTCCGCGGCGGCAACCGCACGCGCCATCATGGAGGCGCTGCAAGCGGCCAAGGACGCCCTGGTCATGAAGTTCGAAGCCGCGACGGCGGAGACCGTGGGCGCGGACAGCGAAACCGGCCGGATGCTCAACGAATCACTACGCCGTCGGCTCGGCATGCCACTCGAATCCTCTGATGAGGCCCGATGACTGCGCCGGAATTTCAAGTGAATCCGGCCTCGCTGGTGGAGCATGCCGGCGAGATCGACCGTATCGGCGACGGGATCTCGACGGCAGCCGACGCCGGTCATGCGGTACAGACGGACGCAGGGGCGTACGGGCAGCTCTGCCAATTCGTTCCCGGCCTGCTCAACGGACTGCAGCAAGCCATGATCGACGGGATGGCGACTGCGGCCGGATCGGCACATGAGACCGCGGACGCCGTTCGGTCGGTGGCCGCCGCGTACGAGGGCGCGGACACCGCCGCGGCCGACCGGCTGCGGAACAGTCGATGACCCCCGTGCGCCCACCGCTTGTGGCCGTCGCGGGGCAGAGCGGATCAACCGATCCGTGGGCCGGAATATGGATCGCCGAGGACCTCGAAACAATTCTGAGTGGCGTCAAGAGCGGCAGTTGGATCGACGCCACGCTGGGTGCCGTCTCGGCGGGTCTCGACGCCCTCGCGTTCGTCTCCGATCCGATCGGTAGCCTTCTCCAGTACGGCGTCGCTTGGATCATCGAGCACGTCAAGCCGTTGTCGCAGGCCCTCGACTGGCTGGCCGGCGACCCGGGGCAGATCGCCGCACACGCGCAGACCTGGCGCAACATCGGTGGCGCGCTGCGGGACCGGGCGGCAGATCTGGACCGCGCCGTGCGGTGGGACATCACCGAGTGGACGGGCCGAGCCGCCGAGGCGTACCGGACGTGGACCGGTCAGCAGCGGGACGCCGTTGGCGCGCTGGCCACCGCGGCTGACACCATGGCCGCCATCACCGAAGGCGCCGGAATGCTGGTAGCCGGTGTCCGGATGATGGTGCGCGATGCGATCGCGGTGCTGGTATCTCGTCTGGTCACCTATGCCGCCGAGGAGGTCTTCTCGGTCGGTTTGGCCACACCGCTGGTGGTGGAGCAGGTCAGCACCCTGTGCGCGTCGTGGGGAGCACGAATCGCCGGATGGTTGCGTGGCCTCGTCCGCAGCCTCGAACATCTGCGTGGGCTGGCCGGGCGGATGAGCGGCGCCATCGAAGCCATCAAGAGGATTCTGACCCGGTCCCGCGGGCGCGGTGAAGGCGTGACCACGCCGTCTGGAAAGCCTGATCCGGGCAGGAGCCCACGCGGAGAGCGAACGGAGGCGCATCCCGTCAGGAAGAAGGACCGGCCGTTGCGGCGGGAGAATGAATCGGCCGACATTCTCGCGCAGCACGGCTACGACGTCGAGCAAAACCCACCGTCGAACACGTTGGGAAAGAACCCGGACTACCGGATCGAAGGCGAGTACTTCGACTGCTACGCGCCGGATACCGGTCGCATCGACAACATTCGTACGAGACTCAGTGAAAAGGTGGCCGACGGGCAAGCCCAACGCCTCGTCATGTACATGGACGACACTCCTCGCTCGATGGATGAGGTGGCCGACATGCTTCGCCGCAAACCGATCGCAGACCTGAAGGAGCTCCTTGTGATCAAGGACGGTAAGGTCACTCGACTCTTCCCCTTCGAGAGCTGACCGAGAATGGCAGTCGAATACACCTGGTACGGCGATACCGACATCGACACTGCAGCGTTGCGATACTTCGTGAGCTCCCTGGTCGATGGAGCGCAGCAGCCTGACGGCAGTGTGCTGAGGGACGGCCTGTCCATCAGTGCGCGCCGGGTCGTCGAAGATGAGGTGAACCCGGACGCGGTGTTGTTCGGGTTCGACCAGCGTTTCCGGGCGACGTTCCGGTTCGCGAACTTGGCGGACGCCGCGACGACTGAGCACAACACCGCATTGATGGTGCACGTCCTCATCGGCTTCGCGCAGCGCTACGGCGGGAGCGGCGTGTTGTTGTTCAACGGCGAGGAAGCGGTCCTGCAGTACGGCGCTGACGGTGTCGTCTTCGCCTCGGACTGGGAGGACTGGGCCGACAACGTCGAGGTCGCCCCACTTCTCGAGCAGTTCGCCTCTCGGGTGCTTCCTCAGCCGCTGCTCTAGACGGAGGCCGCTCCGGGCCGCCCGAGTCGGCGAGGCTGCTCCGATCGCCTCAGCGCCGACCGTACGGAACGACCTTCTTGAATGTCTGGGAGCGCTCCCATAGGCTGCGGGTGAGCCGGCGGATGACGCTCGGGCTTCGTCGGGTGCTGTCCGGCGGGTTCTGACGTCCGGCGCGCGGGCTCGCGAGCTGAACGCCGCTGCGCCGTATCGGACCTGGGCGTTCGTCAGAGAGGGAGTTCGCCGTGTTCAGAGGTCGACAGGCAAGGTGGCGTTCGGCGAGGATCGTTTTCGCCGTCGTGGTGTCGTTGGTGGGAATGCTGCTGACTATGGCCGCACCGGCTTCCGCAGCCGTTGCCGCTCCCGTGGCGCCCAGTGTGGCGGCCGGCTATTCGCATACCTGCGCGGTCAGCAGTGCGGGGGCTCTCTCCTGCTGGGGCGGCAATTACAGCGGCCAGCTCGGCGACGGGACCAAGACGAATCAGACTGCTCCGGTACGGGTTGGAAGCGCTTCCTGGTCCGCTGTCGAGGCAGGGACCAGTTACACGTGCGGTGTGCGTACCGACGGGTCGTTGTGGTGTTGGGGCAGCAACAACCGGGGCCAGCTCGGGGACGGCACCACGAGCGGCCGGACCGCTCCCGTTCAGGTCGGCACCGCGACGAACTGGGCCGTGGTGAGCGCCGGTGACACTCACACGTGCGCTGTGCGTACGGATGGAACGCTGTGGTGCTGGGGGTACAACCGTTTCGGGCAGCTGGGGACCGGTGATCCCGCCGACGCGCGTACGCCGGTGCAGATCGGGACGGCGACCAGCTGGGCGAGCGTCTCGGCCGGTTATGCGCACACCTGCGCGACCCGTACGGACGGCACGCTCTGGTGCTGGGGTGACGACATGTTCGGGCAGCTCGGCCTCGGCACCCCGCTGACGTATCGCGCGGCGCCGGCTCAGGTCGGCACCGGGACCACCTGGGCCAGCGTCGCGGCCGGGTACGCGTACTCCTGCGCTTCCCGCACCGATGGCACGCTGTGGTGCTGGGGCGAGAACGGCTACGGCCAGCTCGGCGTCACCGGCGGCCAGCAGCCCTCGCCGGTCCGAGTCGGCGACGCCACCTCGTGGGCCTCCGTCAACGCCGGCTTCGACACCACGTGCGGGCTCCGTACCGACGGCAGCCTGTGGTGCTGGGGCAACAACACCGCCGGTCAGCTGGCCGACGGCACGACGACCCACCGCTTCGCCCCGGTCCGCATCGGCACCGACACGACCTGGACGAACGACACCGCGGTCGGCTACCACAACTGCGGATTCCGTACGGCCGGGAGCCTGTGGTGCTGGGGCAACAACGCCAACGCCCAGCTCGGCGACGGCACCACCACCCAGCGGACGTCGCCGCAGCAGGTGACTCTGCCCAGTTGAGAGCGGGGATCCGGGGCCGTCCGAACGGGACGGCCCCGGATTCGCGGGATGATCGGCTCGTAGCCGTACCGCCATCATCGGGCGGACTGGTCCGCACATCGCGATCCACGATCCTGGATCGTCTGGCGAAGCTGCCCTACGCTCGGATTCCGACTGGAAGCGGGGGCTGCATGGACGGACCTGGATTTCACGTCGAAATCAGCACCTTGGAATCGGCCTCCGCCGGTATCAAGCAGAGCGTGGCCGACCAGAACGGATCGGCGCTCTCGCACCTGGACCGAGCGGAGAGCGTCTACGGCCACAGCCGCCTGCACGAGTCGATGGAGAACTTCTGCGATCGGTGGAGCTACGGCATCGGTATCCTGACCGAGGACGCCGAGGCCATCGGCGATGTGCTCGGCAAGGTGGCCGACGCGTACCAGGCGGCCGACCAGGCCGCGACCGGCCGGTTGACAACCGATCCGGGAGAGCCGGCCGTCGATGACTGAGCTCGGACAGACGCGTGACCCGACAGCGCTGGTCCCGGGCGACCCGGCTGCCGTCCGGGCGAACGCCGCGGAACTGAAGACCCGGTCGGATCACGTGGAGAAGGCCGGCGACGGTCTGGTCGACATCGACACCGGCGCCTGGACAGGCCCCGCAGCGGAGGAGTTCCGGAACAGGTTCAGTTACGAACCCAACAAGTGGTATCTGGCCGCCAACTCGCTTGCGACCGCCGCTAGTGCCCTCACCACGTACGCGCACGCCCTGGAATGGGCGCAGCAGCAGGCGGCCGAGGCCGTCCGGCTGTGGGACGAGGCGCAGGCGGAGACTCAGCAGGCTGAGCAGGCCTATGAGGAGGCCGCCGTGCGAGCACCGCCCGAGCACCCGTTGGGTCCGTTCGTCGACACCGGGGCATCCCTGCGACAGAACGCAATCGACGTCTTGAGCGCCGCTCGCAAAGAGGTCGGTACGGCGGGCGACGTGGCCGCCCGCTTCCTTGACCAGGAGGCCGAGTCGGCGCCGAATAAGTCGAGCTGGCTGGACAAGGTGGGGGGATTCCTGCAGGACGCGGGAGCGCGCGCGGTCAACGGCCTGGCTTCGTTCGGCAATGCGATGGTGCACCACCCGGGCGAGACCGCCTCGCTCGTCGGCGGCCTACTGCTGACGGAGGTCAGCGCGCTCGGCGAAGGCACTGGCTTCGTTCTCGATGCGACAGGGGTCGGTGCGGTCGGAGGCGTGCCGCTGAACATCGTCTCGGCCGCGGGCATCACCGTCGGGGCAGGGATGACTGCCTCGGCGAGCGGGCTGCTGATGCAGCACGCCGCTTCGGACGACGCGATCACTCCGGTGCGTACCGGCCGGTCGGAGCCGGTCGGACCGACGAAGACGGATAATTGTAAGGAACACCTGACGGACAGGGACCTCGATGCGGCACGCCGGGAACTGAACGGCGAGGTGGTGGCGACGAAGTCGACCGGCAAGCCGTGGGACCATGTGAACGAGGTGAGGAACGCGCAGGACGGCCTGGTCAACCGCATCGGGCAGCTCAAGCGGCTGCTTGGTGACTCGCGCGTTTCGGCCGCAGACCGCGCACAGTACGAGGCCGAACTCTCCGAGGCGAGCCGATTGCTCGACTACTCCGAGCAGTTCGTCCCACGAATCTAGGATCGCCATGCCGCCGACGAATGAAGGAGAGCCGGTGCCCGAGTCCGACACAAGCCGGTCGCTCGAAGAAATCGAGGATGATCGTTGGGGTGATCCGCCGGCCGATGCGACCCGGTTGATCAGTACGGCGTACGCGCTGCGACGGCGCCCGGTCGGTGAGATCGGCGTCGAAGGGCTTCGCCTGCTCATCTCGCAGCAGATCGGGCTGGACACACTCGTACCCCTGGCGCTTGACCACGTCGAACAGGATCCGCTGGCTGAGGGCGACTTCTATCCGGGTGATCTACTCGACGCGTTGATGCGGCGGGTGCCGGAGTCCTACTGGCAGGCGCACGAGGGTCAGCGGGCGCGCGTACGTGCGGTGGCCGAGGCGCTCGATCCGGGCGAGACCTTCGACGTGCTGTACACGCGAGCCGCCGAGTTCCTACGCCGGTAGCGCCGGGCACCGGCTGGTGATGGCGGCGCGAAGCGGAGCGGTCAGGACGTGCTCCAGCGGGATGCGCACATGGCTCCCGTTGCGGGACGACCACTCGTGGCACGGCGCCGCGCCAGTGACGTTGCCCAGCCGAAATGCAGCCGCCTGGTTCGGTTCCCTTTAGCGTCCGATGTGGGTGAAGCCGGCCCATGACGTCAGCGGGAACTCCATTCCCGGCCGGTAGTCCTCGAGCAGGTCCGGTGGGATGCCCGTCGCGTCGCGGTCCCGGTCGAGCATCCACAGCTGGGCGCGGTGCAGGGCGTCCCCCGGCGGGCAGCCCGTCACCCTCAGGTGCTCGTGCACCTTGAACATCAGCAGTGAGGTCGCGTCGTCGGGTACGGGCCACAGGGAGCCGATGACCGTGTGGGCTCCGGCCGCCAAGAACGACGTAGCGAGGCTGAGGACCTCGTCGTGGTCGTGGCCCGTGACGCCGGTGGTGCAGGCCGCGAGGAACACTTCCTGGACGTCCAGTTCGGCGCTCTGGGAAGTCTCCAGCAGCGTACGCACGGTGAGGCCGGCGTGCCCACCCAGCACGAGGTGGGCGTCGGCGGGCAGGCGTGGGTCCACGGCACCGTGGCAGGCGAAGTGCATGATGGCGGCTCCGCGGGGCCGGGTGGTGACCCAGCGCAGGACCTCGTCCGGGGTGTTGGCTGTCGTGCCGGCGGGGTAGAAGCGGTCTCGGATCGCCCGCGCCTCGGCGCCCGCGTGCGGAAGGTCGCCGGTCGGGTCACCCACGATCAGGGCCGAGGAGATGGGCGTACGCGGTCGCGTCGCGGCGGTGCAGAACGCGCGCGCGGAAGGGCTGTACGAGATGACGGCCTGTTCGGCTGCGTAGCGGCGTGGGGACTGCGTACCGTCGAAAGCCGCGTGCCAGGGCACCAGCGCGAGCATCCCCATCGGGACCAGCACCAGACGGCGACCGGGACCGCCGGGCACGACCCGCAGCACGGTGCTCATCGCGGCGTCCCCCGCCCACGCGCAGAGCTCGTCCAGGCCGCGGCCGGGGTCGGTGAGGTCGGCGATCGGCCCGAGGTCGCGATCCTCCGGGCCTCGGTCCGGTCCGGTCGAGACGGCGCGGGCCGAGGTGGTGTGCGGCTGCGTACGGACATACCACCGTACGGGCGAATCCGGTCCGGTCTCGAGGCGCGGCAGCGTGACCACGATGGGCGGGCCACCGGCCGGCACGACGACCGCGGCGCCCTCCCGGCCGTCCTCGGCGGCGAGCAGGTACACGAGGGCCTGCGTGCCGGTCGCGCGCAGCGCCGCGCGGACGTCCCGGGCGGTGATCGACTCGTACCCGAGCACCTGCTCACCCCCGAGCGCGCGCAGCACCCGCAGCCGCAGATCGTCGGGGACCTCGGTGCCCTGCAACCCGGAGCCGACGGGCATGCCGAGCCCGGTGACCATGTCGCGCCCCTGCCCGGCCGTCTCCGTCCACTCGGCCGCTAGTTCGGCGTGGCCGGCGCGGGTCAGCTGGTCGGCGATCGCCCGCGCGGTCGTGGTCGCGCGCAGCACCAGGCCGCGGCCGGCGTCGAGCGCGGCGATCAGCTGATCCAGCGCGGCCGGGTCGCGGCGCCGGTCGGCCAGGCACCAGCCGGCGACCTTCCGCGCGTCCGCCGCCGCCTGCTTCGCGGAGGCGATGGAATGGTCCGTGCCGGCCTGGGCGAAGACCTGCCAGGCGTGACCCTGCAACGCCGACATGCCGTGGGCGCGGCCGGCCGCGTGGTCGCCGCCGGTGTGGCGCAGCGCCTCGGCGCGGCCCATGGCCAGCCGGGACCACATCTGATGCCCGGCCCCGCCGGCGTGATCGAGGGCCTGCCCGAACCAGTCGGCCGCCCGCCGCGCGTGGTCCGTGGCCTCCGGTGCCCGGCCGGCGATCTCCAGGTGCGCCTGTCCCGCCAGGGCGGCCGCGCCGAGCCGCACCTGCCCGTCGTCGGTCGGTACGGACGCGATCAGCTGCTCCACCGTCCCGGCGATCTCCCGCATCCGGGGCAGATCGTTGCGGTACATGGCCTGCCCGAGCGCCGCGGTGGCCGTCATCATCGCGCCGGCGTACTGCACGACGGCCCCCATGCCCCCGTCCTGATCGACCGCGGGTATGTCCAGGGGCGCCGACCCGTGGGGATCTCCCAGGGCGGCGAGCGCGCGGATCATGTTCCGGAATGCCACGTCCGGGCCGGACGGTTCCGACGCCTCCAGGACCGGCAGCGCCTCGCGGGCGGTGGCCACCACCGCCATCATGTCGTTGGCCTGCATCTGCTCCATCAGCCGCGAGTAGACCTCGACGACGTGCACGTCGGCCGGGCTCACCGGCTCCTGAGCCGCCGGCGCCGGTCGCTCCGGCAGTGGACGGCCGGAATCGGCCTGCTGCCGGGCCGCTTCAGCGGTGCGCCGGTCGCCGGTCCTGCTCGCCTCGGCCTGGCCGGCGAGCGCCAGGGTCAGCCGGAGGCGTTGCGCGAAGTCGGCGTCGGGCTGCTGGAACGCCGCCGCCCGGGCCAGCCGGCGCAGGCCGCCGTCGCCGGGCCGTGCCGGGTTGAGCATGTCCTCGTAGTGCTCGAGCACGCCGGTGCCGTAGTCGACCAGCGCCCGCCACTCGTCATCGGCGCCGGGCCGGTCGGCGGCGGCCTCGAGGAGCCGCCGGATGCCGCCCGTGTCCACGTCACCCAGGTCGGCGGCGACGGCTGCGAAGGACCCGTACGCGAAGAGGAGCGCAACCGCCGCGCGGAGCCCCGGATCGGCCTCCGTGGCCGCGTCCCACGCCCGGATCCCGGCGCCCAGCGCCTCCCGCAGGTCCGGCGTGCCCCGTTCGTGGGCGATGGCCAGCAGGTCGGCGTGCATCGTCAAGCGGTCGTCGTCGGGCAGCACGTACGTCAGCGCCTTCTCGATCCGGCGGGCGGCCGTCTCCAGCGCGCCCGGCTCCTGAGCGCGGAGGCGATGCGCGGTGGCGGCCGAGCGCCAGAACCGCCACCCGTCCGGCGCGTCGGTCACCAGCTCGGCGGCCCGGTCGAGCAGTTCGGCGGCCAGCTGAGCGTCGGCGTCGGACTCGTCCTGCTCGGCGCGCGCGGTCAGCAGCTCGCCGTGCAGCGCGAGCAACCACGGATCGTCGGCCTCCTCGGCTTCGCAGACCGCGATGCCGGCCTTCAGCTCGGCGGCCGCCGCGACGTGATCGCCGGCCACCGTCCGGTCGTGCCACCGCTCCTGCCGGGTCGCCGCGAGGCTGCTGGACACGAGCGTACGCAGCAGACCGGTCGCGTGGTCGGCGAGCGCGCGCTCCAGCACGGCCACGGCGCGGTCCAGATCGCCCCGCCGCCGGTACGCCTCGGCCAGCGAGTGCGCCGCCAACGCGAGCCGGTTGTCACCGACCCAGTCGGCGACCTCCGTCCCGTCCTCGCTGACCGGAAGCCGGATCAGCTCCTCGAGCGCGGGTTCCAACAGGGCGATCGCGGCGCCGGCCTCCCCGCCGCCCAGCTCGGCCCGCTCGGCCAGCGCCATGCCGTGCAACAACCGCAGGTACCGGGAGACGACCGGGCCGTTCCGCTCGTCCTCGAGATCGGCGAGCAGCCCGATCAGCCGGTCCAGATCCTCGGCCGGGTCCACGGTGTCGTCGCCGCCGTACCGGATGACCCAGGACCTGTCCCAGGCGAGGTCTGCGAGCCGGACCACGTTCCGCTCCCGGGCCTCCGGCTCTGCCGTGAGCCGGGTGACCCAGGCGATCGCGGCGTCGTAGTCCTCGAGCGCTTCACCGTCGTACGCCTCGTCGGAGAAGCCGTCGCTGAGCCGCGCCGCCCACCGGGACCGGTCCGGATGGTCCGGCCGCTCCACGAGAACCCCACCGAGCAGACGGCCGGCGGTACGCAGGTCGTCCGGGTCGCCGGCGCGGTCGTAGCGGTCGAGCGCGGCGACGCCGTCCGCCTCGGCTGAGGCGTCCACGTCAGGACCGCATCCGCAGCGACGTCGCCATCCCGGCGATGCCCGAGGCGATCGATCCGCTGCCGGTGATCTCCGCACCCTCCAGTCCCTCGGTCGCGATCTGGGCCAGCGAGGCGGCGGCATGGCTGCCCAGTCCCCGCACGATGATCCGGATGCCGAGCGCCGCCGCCTCCCGCGCGGCCGCCACGGCGGGGGCCACCGGCCCGATGTCACCGTCGCCGAAGACCGCCAGCACCCGATCGCCGGTCAGGGAACCCAGCGCGGTGATCCCGGCCCGCAGCGTCGGCGTGACGTTGGTGCCGCCCGAGGAGTACGCCCGGTCCAGGCCGGCCAGGACCGGGCCGGGATCGGCCGACAGCGGGACCGAAACGGCGACGGACCTGTTCCACAGGATCAGGCCGACCCGGTAGCGGCCCTCGACCGCCTGCGCGACGAACTCGCGGGCGCCACGGACCGCCTCCTGCAGCGGATTGCCGGACATCGAGCTGCTCACGTCGATGCACAGGATGACCTTGCCCAGATGCGGCTCCTGCAGGGCCGCCAGGTGCTTGCCCGGCTTGTACTGCGTGACGCCCACTGCGTCGAACGAGCGCCGGATCCAGTCGCTCACGACAAACCCCTCACTGACGTACGGTCAACCGGGTCAGGCGCTCGGCCTGCTGCAGCCGGTCGTTGGCATCGAGCACACCGTCCACGTACGCCTCCAGGCTGAGCGAGACGCCGCTGCGCGGTTCCCGGGCGGTCACCCGCAGCCGCCCGTCCAAGCCGAGGTGCAGCGCCACGATCAGCGGCGACCCCGCCTTGAGCCCGGGCGGGAGCCCGGAGAGCTGGCCGTCGAGCACCCGGCGGTTGTCGTCCACCTCCGCCGACTCGACGAAGCCGGCCTGCTCGTACACCTCGATGCGGACGGTCGCCTGGTCCTTGAGGATCGTGGCGACCTTGATCTCGTGCCCGTCGGCCGGCAGCGGCTCGTTCTGGTGGATCACGTGCTGGATGTAGCGGCGCCGGCCCTGCGGATCGGAGCTGTCGTGGATCAGCAGGCCGAAGCTGCGGGGCACCACCGAACTCAGGAACGGTACGGACGTCGCCGGCGTGGGCGACGGTGCGGACGGGCGGGACGGAACGGCGTCCGTACCCCATCCCGGGGTGACCCAGGCCTGCTCGGCGTCCACCAACTGCCAGGCCCGGAGCGCGGCGCCCTTGGCGACGGCCAGGTCCGGGTCGTGCGACCGCGGGTTCCAGCCGAACCACTCCCGCAGCGCCGAGGCGACCTGCGGCATCCGGGTCGAGCCGCCGACCAGCAGGCAGTCGGCGACGTCGCCCGGCGCCAGCCCGGCAGTGGCCAGGATGCGCCGCACACAGTCGCCGGTGCGATCGGTGAGGTCGCGGGTCATCGCGGCGAACTCGTCCTGCGACACCGTGATCCGTGCGGTCGCCCCGTCGTGGCGCAGCGCGACCTCGTGCGTGCGGGTGTGCGTGAGTGCCTTCTTCGCGCGTTCGGCCACCAGCGTCAGCTCGGTCATGAACGCCGCGTCCTCGGCCGGGTCCTGCGCGGGGCCCACCTGGTCCACGAACCGGTCGAGCAGGTGGGCGCGCAGCCGCTGGTCCCAGTCGGCGCCGCCGAGGTCCATGTCGCCGTCCACCGCCACGACCTGGGAACCGGTTCCGTCGACCCGCAACACGGTGACGTCGAACGTCCCGCCGCCCAGGTCGTAGACCACGACCGGCCCGTCGCCGCGCGGACGGTAGTGCAGCGCCGCCGCGACCGGCTCGCTGACCAGCTCCAGGACCCGCAACCCGGCCAGCAGCCCGGCCTGCTGCGTCGCTTCTCGCTCGCGGATGCCGAAGTACGCCGGGACGGTGATGACGGCCGGGACCGGCGTACCGTCGCGGTGGGGCAGCACCCCGTCCACGATGGCGCGCAGGATGAGCGCGGAGATGGACTCCGGGGTGTGCTCGGCGCCGTGGAACTCGAACAGCCGGTCGGTGCCCATCAGCCGCTTGACCAGCGCGACGGTGTGCGCCGGGTCGACCGCGGCCAGCTCCCGGGCCTGATCGCCGACGAGGACGGCGTCGGCGGACACGAACTGCACCACCGACGGTACGGTCTCCGAGCCGGCCGGGTTGCGCAGCACCATCGGGCGCCCCTCGGCGTCCACGGATGCCGCCACCGAGTTCGTGGTGCCCAGGTCGATGCCCAGGAACGGGGTCAGCTCCGCCATGCCGTGCGCACCTCCTCGATGATCCGCCTGCCGCCCTCGGTGGCCGAGGTGTCCACGCCCGCGAGGACCAGCCCGACGATGACCGCCGCGAACGCCGCGATCAGCAGCAGGGCGATGACGTAACGGGACACCTGGTGGCTGGGGGGTGAGTCGATCGGCACGTCCGCTCCTCAGGTCCGGTTGTACTGGTGGGCCGGCCGGTGGCCGGTGGGCTGCTGCGGCACGGGCTTCGGCACCGGCTCGTCGTCGAGCAGCCAGCGGAACGGCCGCAGCGGACCGGCGCCGCCGGCAGCGGAGTCCTTGGCGGAGACGAAGAAGAACCGCACCGTGCCGAAGTCGCGCTCGGCCGAGGCGACCAGGTTGTCCGCGCCCCGGTCGATCAGCCAGCTCCGGACCGCGTCGGGGTCGTCGGCCAGGCCGCTCATGTCGGGCAGCTGCTGCACCAGATCCCGTTTGGACACCACGAAGGCCAGGCGCTTCTGCTCGGTGCGTACGCCGTACTGCCGCAGCCGCGTGACGATGTTCTGGTACGACGGCTCGGGCAGGTCGGCCGACACGTTCGCGGTGCGGAACAGGTCGGCGAACGTACGCTGGTAGCGCTGGCGTACGTCGGGGATGGCGAACGGGTCGAGGACGAACACGAGCGTCCGTGCGGCATCCAGGTACTGGAACTTCTCGTTCAGCTCGGGGTTCGCCAGGGCCTCGCCGGCCGCGTCGTACACGTGCACCAGCGCGTCCCGCTTGCCCTGCTGCATGCGCAGCGTGATGGCGATCGGCTGGTGGGCGGCGTCGGTCTTGACCGCCGAGCCGCCGCCGTCGATCACCGCCGCGAACGTGGTGTACGTCCGCTTGCTGTGCTCGTCGGCGAGGGTGACCTTGACGTCGCCGCCCTGCCGGAGCAGCCCCACCACGCTCGCCATGACCAGGTGCGTCTTGCCCGACGACGGGGCGCCGAAGATCGGCACCCGCACGTCGGTGGCCGCCCCCGCGCCCGAATGCAGGTCGGCCCCGCACAGCGGGCACAGGGCCGCCATCGACCGCGCCGCCCGCAGCACCATCGTGGGAAGCCGCCGCCCGCAGCCGCACCGCCGGTAGAACACGCCGAGCAGGCCGGGACGGATGTCGTGGTGCAGCCCCGACTCGTCGCCGCGGTGCGGGCCGGCGCAGCGGTAGACCGGGATCGGCGAGACCTGATAGCAGCGCGGGCAGTTGCCGGCCGACCGGCGGACGACCTGCCCGGCCCGGTCCAGGGTGCGCAGCACCGCGGTGATCGCCGCGCCCGCGATCCACGCCAGGCCGGTGACCATGCCCAGGACCAGGAGCACGAGTACGGCCACCGCGGCGGCTCCCGCGGTCACACCGATCAGCGCGACCGCCACGGGGAGCAGCAGGGGCCAGCAGGCGAGCCCGAACAGCCCCGATCGACGAGCCTGGCTCCAGGACCACTGCCAGGCGGGTTGCAGCAGCGCGGCCATCCGCTCGGCCATGGTCCACCAGTCCAGCCACACCTGCACCACGAAGTACCCGGGCCACGCGAAGTCCGGCCGCACCGCGGCAGGCGTACGCAGGATCGTCAGCTTGCCCGCGACGACCTTGCCCGGCGTGAACACCCGGGCGCCCTGATCGCCGAACAGCGCCATGAAGGTGACGACGAGGCCGGCGACCGCGCCGGCCGCCAGCCCGAGGCCCAGCCCGAGGACCATGCCCGGGACGGTGACGTAGACGAAGAGCAGCCCGCAGACGTAGAAGTACAGCGCGACGGCGAGCAGTGCCGCGACGATGACCAGGACGAACTGCATGTCAGCCCTCCGCCTTCCGCAGCCACGTGGTCGGCTTCCAGGACCGTCCCTCGTCGCGGCTCTCGAGCATCGCCGTCCATTCGCGCTGCCGGTCCCGCGACGCGATCTGCAGTACCAGCGCGGTGGCCTGTTTGCGTTGCTTCTCGTTGGCCTTGCGAACCCAGTGCTGCACCAAGGCGAGGCACTCCTCGCGGCGCTCGGGTCCGAGGAAGTCCGCGCCGGCCAACTGGTACGCGACCACCGCCGGCACCACGTCGGCCGGCTTGCGCAGCCGGCCCAGCAGCTCGCGCAGGTAGGGGCGGTGATACTCCGCCGGTATCTGCTTGAGCAGCCGGTCGCTGCTGACCGGGTGCTTGACCTTGAGCATCGCCTCGGTGAGCTCGCGTGCCCAGACGTGCCGTACCGGCATGACGCTGTAGCTGACGATGCGGGGGAACTCGCTCAGTTGCTGCACGTCCGCGGTGGGCAGCCGCTCGTGGACCGCGCGCAGATCCTCGTCGCTGTGCACGACGCGTTCCACCCGCTCGGTGCGCGCGATCAGCTCCTTGTCGTACAGGCTGCGCAGCACGTCGAGGTGTTCGTGCCGGACCGGATCGCTGCCCGCCAGGATGGCCTCGACCAGCAGACGGGCCAGCGCGGGCGGCAGCGCGAAGCCGTTCGGCAACAACTGCGCCACCTGCCGGTACTCGTCCAGGCTGGGTGGCACCCGGCTCCACAGTGTGGACAGGGTCCGCTCGACGGTCCCGGCCCGGTTCTCCGGCGCCGTGCCCAGCGCGTGCGTCACCAGCTTCTCGATGAGGGATGCGCGGGCGGCCGAGCCGGAGTGGACCATCTTGGCCGCGAACAGGGCGGCGTCGAGCGGATCGTCCGACATCGGCATGGGTACCCGGAGCAGGTTCCACCAGGCGTCGCCGACCTCGTCGCCGTGCCCGTCGCGTACCCGCCGGGTCAGCTCGGACCGGAGGTCGTCCAGCAGCGGACGTTCCGCCGTGCCCCACGAGCCGGGGGACAGGTCCAGCTCCGGGTGGTCGGCCCAGGCGCGGATGAACGCACGGCTCGCCTCGGCGGCGTCGTCGACGCGCGCGGTCAGGCGGAAGCGGTGCGCCACCTTCAGGACCGCGTCGAACATGCGCGGATCACGGACGGCCTGCAGCTCCTGCACCACCAGGCTCTCGCACTGTGCGGTGTGCTGGTCCTGCCAGGCACCCGGGGGCAGGGCGCCGAGCTCGATCGTCGACGCGGTGCCCTGACGGGCGGCCCGGTCCAGCTCGGCGCTGATCAGCGCGACGCGTACCTGGGGCGGCCGCGACGGGTCGGTCTGGCCGCTGCGCGCGATCTCGTCCAGGTCGCGGAGGATGTCCTCGGGCCACTGCGTGACGTCGTCGAGGAGCTTGTCGATCAGTTTCTCCCGCGACGGCCTGAGCACCGTCGCCGGCGTGGTCTTCAGCCACGACACCGCGATCCGGGCGTCGTGCTGCGACAACCGCGGGCCGTGCAGCACCATGAGCCGGGCCAGCTCGAATGCCTCGTCCGGGTTCTCGCGTCCGGTTGCCGCCGCGGTCTCCACCATGTCGAGCACGTCGTACGGGTCCTCGTCGAGCAGGAGCCGCACCCAGCGCTGGGCCCGCGGGTCGGCCGGCACCTTGCTGGACTCGTTGCGGGTCAGGTCGAACACCGCATACCCGCCGTCGTCCTCGACGGTCACCGCGGTGCTGTCCCAGCCGGGGTGCACCGCGACGACCGGCTGGGTCGCGTACGCGGGGTTGGTGGTGAAGACCTTGAACCCGATCTTCAGCGCCTGTTCCTGGGGCAGCAGCAGTGTGGCGGTGCTGATCCAGCGCAGCACCTCCCCGGCGTCCTCGCTGATGAACAGCACCCGGCGGCCGTCCGTCCCGTTCAGCGCCAGCAGGCTCGTCAGCAGCCGGTCGAGCAGTTCGGTCCCACGCGGGTTCTCCGTCACCAGCGCCCTGGCCGCCTCGATGTCGAACGGTCCGGGCTCCCACGGGTGCCGCACCGGCTCGCATTCGGTGGTGGGTGCGGGCTGCTTCAGCCAGAACGGCGCTCCGAACAACTGAGCCGGCCGGTGCAGCAGGTAGCTCGCCGGGTCGGCGGTGACGATCGCATGGGTCAGCTGGTTGCCCTCCCGGCCGCCGTTGGCCTCCCGGCCGAGGTAGACCCCGGCGGCCGTGGCGTACACGGTGTCGTAGGCGTGCGCGAAGGACGGGGGATAGTCGTCGAGCGGCCGGCGGTCCCGCATCCAGGAGGCCGGTGGCTCGTAGAGGTCGGCGCCCTGCACGAGCGACATGGCCGCGCGGTCGGCGCCGGGCGAACGGGCCTGGAACTGCAGGCCGGCGGTGCCCTGAAGGCCCTGCCCCGGTACGCAGTCGGTGTAGATCAGCGTCTCGAACGCGACGTCGTCGCCGGTGCTCATCGCTGCCTCTGGCGGGGGACCACGTTGAACTGGCTGAGCAGCCACAGCAACGGCTCGGCGACCCGGAACGGATGGACCCCCCGCGCGTCGATGGTGCTGCTCGCGTAGTCCGGCGGGGAACCGAGCGCGGACACCGCGAAGTACCGGAAGTTGGCGTAGTTGTACTCGAGGTGGGTGTCGATGTCGTCCGCTCCCCACTGGTGCAGCAGCGCCTTGACCTGCTCGTGGGTGTCCTGGCCGGCGGTCTCGTCGTACGGTCCGGACTGTGCGGGGACCCGCAGCAACGGGTGGTCCGGTCCGAGCACGTCGAAGAAGGCGTCGATCTTGGCGAACGCCACCGCGACCGGGATCCTGATGCGCTTGCTCGACTTGATGTTGTGCTGCACCCGCAGCTTCTCGGTGACCCGGTTCAGCACGTCGATCGCCGGCTGTTCGGACCGCACCGCCTCCTTGGGCAGCTGGATCTGATTCCGGGCCTGCTGGATCATGAACGGGTCGAGCAGCAGGATCAGCGCGTCGGCGGCGCCCAGGTAGGTGAGGTCGTGGGTCTTGTCGCTGCTGTTCAGATCCTCGCCGGCGGTGTCGTAGAACGACAGGAACGTGGTCCGGAAGCGGTTGAGCATGTTGGCGACCCGATGCTGCTGGCGCCATTCGAACACCGTGGGGGCCTGCCGGCCGTCCACGGTGGCCGCGGTCTGCGGCATCAGTTGCTGACCCGAGAAGACCTCGCCGACGAACCCGCCGATGAGTGCCTGCCGATCGACACCGGTCATGCGGACGTCGGCACCGAAGCGCCGGCGCAGGCCGTTCAGCAGCTCGTGCGCCAGGACCGTCAGGAAGACGGTCTTGCCGGTGCCCTTGGCGCCCACCATCGCGATCAGCGGGCTCTCGCTCGCGCCGAAGTTGGACGACAGGGGCGTGTGGCACTTCGGGCACGCCCGGATGCCGCTCTCCGCCCCGCACGTCGGGCAGTTCGCCTTGGACGGGCCGAACGACACCTTCGAGGTCGGCGGGAACGACGGGCGCACCGGCTCCCGGAAGCCGGTCAGCGTCGCGCGCGCCTCGTCCTTGGCCGGGGTGCAGCCCTTGCGGCCCGGTGAACCGCGGCCGGTGCACTGATACCAGAGGCGGCTGCCGTCGATCCGTTGGTAGCAATAGGGGCAGGCGAGTCGGCTCATCACGACACCTTCAGCTCGGCGATGGGCGGGTCGATGACCGTCACGTTGTCGGGACGGGTGGCGAAGACGCGGATCCAGTACGGCTTCGCGGTCTTGGGAACGGTGAAGGACAGCGGCATCGGCACGCCCCGGCGCGGCGCCAGGCCGGCGAACCGCTCGGCGACGATCTCCGGCAGTACCGCCAGCGGCATGACCGGGCCCGGTGCCACCACCACGGCGAGGTCCAGGTCGGCGCAGTCCTGGTCGGTGACGATCTCCAGGTCGCGCTGCCGCGAGTAGCGCTCCTTGAAGCCGGACGGCCGGCGGATCGAGTAGCGCACCTCGATGGCCCGGCCGCTCACCGCCTGCGTCACGGCGTCCGAGCGGGCCTCTCCCGCCGGGCCCGCGGTGATCGCCCGTACGGAGACCGTGCCGCCGGCCGCGCCGACGACGAGCACGCACCCGTCGCCGTCCACGTACGCGGCCCGGGTGACCCGTCGCGTCTCCGTCGGCGCGTCCGGGCGTTCCCACAGCACCTCCGCCACGCCGGCCTCCTCGGGCCACACCCACGTGACGGTGACCCGCTCGCCGGTACGCCGGGTCTGCAGCGCCCGTACCGGCTCCGCGTGCCCGCCGTGCACGGGACGGCCGACCACCAGGCCGGACGGTCCCGTGGTGAACGGCACGTACAGCTGCGGCCCGGCCGGCACGTCGGCTTCCAGCACGCACTCGCGCCCGTACACCTCAGGCAGTCCCGGCAGCTCGCGACCGTACCGGGCGGCCTCGGCGGGGGTGACCACCGCGCCGAAGTCCCAGGCGGGGGGTCCGGGCGCGTAGCGCACGCGGACCGTGCCGGCGTCCGCGGGCCAGGTCAGCCGGACCTGGACCGAGGTGCCGCGGCGCCGGACCGGCTCGACCTGGAGATTGCCGAGCGGGCGCGCCTCGGCCTGTGGCGAGCCGGAGACCACGGTCATCCGGGACAGCACCTCGCGGCGCTGATCGTCGTGGTAGACGGCGACCAGCCCGTAGAAGTACTCGACGCCCTCGCGCAGCTGCCGGTCCACCAGCGTGTCACGCCCGGCCGGGATGCCGACGCCGTCGCCGGTGCCGCGGGGCGGGCGGCCCTCGGTGCGCCGGACCCGCACCTCGGCCACGTCCGGGTGCGCCTGCCAGGTCAGGGTGATCCGGTCGGTGCCGGGGCGGACCGTGGCGTCGGCGACCTCGGGTACGAGCCGTGCGGTGCCGGTGGCCGACCGCGACCACACCGCCCCGCCGTTGCCGCTCGCGAACACCGCGTAGTGCAGGTCCCGTCCCACCGGCGGCCGGCTGTCCGTCAGCGAGGTGTCGCCGGTCTCGCCGACCTTGGTGCCGTCCTGCGGTCCGCCGGGGTCCGCGTCGAGCCGCCGCACGACGCGGTAGCGGATGTCGCTCATCGCGGACGCCGGCGGTTGCCAGTCGAGCTGGACGACCGTGCCGGCCACCACCACCCGCACATCACGCGCCGGCGGCATGGGCAGCCGCGCGTACCGCATCTGCACGGCCTCGTCGTCCTCGGCGATCCGGCGCGCCGCCAGGATCAGCCGCTCGGCCTCGTCCTCCCGGCGGTCGCGCAGCGCCTGCTCGGCGTCGTTGAGCAGGGTGGCCAGCTTGGCCTCGAGCTGAGCGATCTCCGCGACGATCCCGGCCCGTTCCGGGTCGGTGGCGGCCAGCCCGCCCAGCGCGCCCTGAGCGGCTCGCAGCTGACCGGACGCCAGCATGTCGCGGATCGCCACCGCGCCCGACGAGCCGCCGGTGCGGCCGCTCGGCAGGCTGGCCACGATGAGCTCGGCGTCCTCCTGGGTCAGCCCGAGCCGGGTCGCCACCCGGATGAGGAAGGCGTCGACCAGGTTGTCGCCGCGGCTCTCCAGCAGCGCCTCGACGACCTGGTAGAGCGCCACGACGCGCAGGTCGGCGCCGGCTCCGACGCCGGTCTGCAGCAACCGCAGCGCCGCCCGGCGGCCCCGCAGGATCGGCGAGTCGGCCGCGGTGTCCGCCTCCTTGATCCGGGTCTTCAGCGTCGCCTCGTCCAGCCGCAGCTCCGGGCGGCCGTTGACGGTGAACGCCTGGACCAGCGCGTACGGCCGGTTCAGGTCGGGGTGCAGCAACTGGACGATGGTCGGCGCACCGACCTCGTGCAGCCGCTGCGCCAGCGCCCGGTACGCCGCCCGGTCGAGCCCGCTGGACTCCGGCAGGTCGACGACGTCGAGCACGCGCAGGCCGGCCTGCCGTACGGCGGCGTCGATGTCCGCCGGGTCCAGCTGCGGGTACTGCTTCGCAACCCCGTTGACCTGCGTACGGGTGACGCTGCCCAGGGAACCGAACGCGTCCTTGAGCTCGTTCGCGAGGTCGCCGACCGCCTGCCGTGCCCGGTTCGCCTTCGCCGTCCGTACGCCCGCCCACCAGGCCGGATCCTCCAGCCGGGCGTCCGGGCGCTTCTTCAGGTCCTCGTCGGCGGCCATCAGCCGCTTGCACACCTGGCCGAGGCCGGTGGGCAGGCTGGCGGTCTGGTTCCAGTACGTCCGCAGCTTCCGCAGGTGCTGCTTGAGCTCCGCGGCGTCGGTGAGCCCGGGCTCGATGGCGTACCGGCGCAGGAGGTCGTCGTCGGTCAGCGGACCCTTCTGGCTCCGCATCGGCTTGATGACGTCTTCCTCGTAGCGGCGCTGGTCGAAGACCATCGGCTCAGGACCTCACCGCGATGGCGGAGACGGCGGCGGTGGCCTTCTGCACCTCTTCGTCGGAGAGCACGCTGACCTGCACCTCGATGCGCAGGTTCAGGCCGCTCGTCGGCTCGGTGGCGGTGACCTTCAGGATGCCGCCCCGATCGACGTTCATCACGACGTCGATCGGTGAGTTCACCGGCAGCTGCGGCGGCAGGCCGGTGATGGAACCCGCGCCCTTGTCGACCGGCTTGTTGGCGGACATCTCCCGGCTCTCCTCACCGCCGGCCTGCTCGTAGATCTCGACCTGCACCTCGCGCTGATCGGCCTGCACCGTGCCCGCGGCGATCCGCTGCTCGGTCGGCAGGGACTGATCGGCGTGCACGAGGTGCTGGATGTAGCTCGCCGCCTCGATGTCGCGGTCCCAGCCGGGCTTCGTGGTGTCCACCATCCGCACCCCGAACGCCTTCGGCAGGACGGTGGTGATCTCCTTCTTCGCGACCTTGGCCAGCATCGCCGGATCCAGGTTGGCGGCGTCCGCGATCGCCGCCACGCGCTGCTTGCGCTCCTGCTCGGTCGCGGCGCCGTCGTCCTCGCTGCTCCAGTTGAAGATCGCGTTGGTGAGGGCGTACCGGGCCGCGCCCTTGGCGACCGCCAGGTCCGGGTCGTGCAGCCGGGGCTTCCAGGACGGGTACTTGGCCTCCAGCGCGGCCTTGACGGCCGGCATGCGGCTGGAGCCGCCGACGAGCAGGACCTCGTCGATGCGCAGGGCCGGATCGCCGGACACGCTGATCTTCTTGGTCAGCTTCTCGAGCGTACGGTCGGTGTAGCTGAGCGTACGTTCGAGCAGGTCGCGGGTGATCTGCTCGAACGTCTCCCGGGTGATCTCGATCGTCGCCGCGTCCCCGCCGAAGCGCAGCGGGATCGTCCGCGAGTTCACATTGGACAGCTGGCGCTTGAGGTCCTCCGCCTTCTCCCGCAGCTCCTGCATGAACTGCCGGTCGTCGGTCGGGTCGTCGGCCGGCGCGGCCTTCGCGACGAACTCGTCGACCAGGTACGACACCAGCCGGTCGTCCCAGTCGACGCCGCCCAGCTCCTGATCGCCGTCGGTGCAGAGCACGTCGATGCGGTCCGCGCTGACCCGGATCACGGTGGTGTCGAACGTTCCGCCGCCGAGGTCGTACACGAGGATGATGCGCTCGGAGTCGCTGTTGCTGACCTCGTACTGCATCGCGGCGGCCACCGGCTCCGGCACGATGCCGACCACGTTGAGCCCGGCGATCGTCCCCGCCTGCTTCGTCGCCTCCCGCTCGAGCATGCCGAAGTACGCCGGCACCGTGATCACCACGTCGCCGACGGCCTTGCCGGTCTCCTCGGCGGCGTCCTCCGCGAGCCGCTTGAGGATCAGCGCCGAGATCGACTCGGGCGTGTACGAGGTGCCGTCGAAGTCCCAGTTGCGCTCGCGGCCCATGTCCCGCTTGACCCGCTGCACCACCTTGTCCGGGTACACGACGGCCAGGTTCTTGGCCTGTTCGCCGACCACCACGTTGCCGGCCGACTCGAAGTAGACGACCGAGGGGAGCGTCTCCTTGCCGGACGACGCGTTGCGGATGACGGCCGGCTTGCCGTACTCGTCGATGTAGGAGATCACCGAGTACGTCGTGCCGAGGTCGATACCGAAGTACGACGTGGCTTCGTCAGGCATGGGGTTCCTCCGTGGGTTCGATCCAGCGATGGACGCGTACGGTCGCGGGGGTCAGGACGCGGCCCGAGAACGTCTCCTCGTAGCCGTCGGCGAGCACGGCGGCGATGCGTCCGTCGGCGGCCGGCTCGGGCGCCTCGACCACGTCGGTCGGGCGGTGCCTCGTCCCGTCGAACGGCTCGCCGGTCCGCGGCCGGACCGGTGTGACGCCACCGCGCTCGAGGGTCAGTTCGACCGAGTGCGCGTACGACTCCAGCAGCTGCGCCACGCGCTCGCTGCTCATCTCGGGTGGCATCGTCGCGGCCTGGCGGAGCAGGTCGTTGCGCAGCCGCTGCAGGTCGGTCAGGACCGGCATGAGCACCAGGCGCCGCTCGCCGGTCCGCAGTTTCTGGTTCTCCTCGTGGAGCCGGTCGATGATCCGCTCACGGCTCGCCGCCCGCTCGTCGGCCGACCTCAGCTCCTGCTGGACGGCCGTCAGCGCAGCGGTGAGCTCGGCCAGCCGCTGAGCGACGTCCGGCTCCGCCGGGGCGGGTCCGGCCGCGACCGGCTCGTTCTCCCCGGGCACCGCATCGTCCACGCCGGTCGCCGGCTCCACCACGGAGTCCTGGGACGTCATGCGGACCTCCCCTCGTCGTAGCTCATGCCGTCATCTGACGGACAGCCGTCCCACCGTCAGGTCTGCCCAGGTGAGGGCCCTGGTGAAGGGAGCGGTCCGCCAGTAACCCGCGACGGGACACAGGGGAGGACCGGAACGGTGTTGCAGGAGGGCGCAGGGCCATCGGCCACGGCAGAGCCGGGCCCGGACAGCCGCGGCCTGGTCGGCGTGGCCCGGGACATCGCCCTGTTCCGGCCGGGCCGGGCCGACAAGACGCGGTCCGAGCTGGAGGTTCAGCTCAAGAAGGTGTGGTACCGCCTCATCCCGCAGATCGTCGGCAAGTCACCCGACGAGCAGACCGACATTCGCAACGCCTTCCACTCCTTCTGCGACGCCGCCGCACACCGCCGTGTCCGCCGCCGTCAGATGTTCGTGATCGCCTATGCCCTGATGGCTGTGCTGGCGGGTGGTCTGACGGTCGCGCTGATCGGGTGGACGCTCGACTGGACCCGGCCGGCGATTCTCTTCGCGTACCTGGTCACCGCTCTTCTGCTGGTCGGCGCCGCGTCGTGGGCAGTGCACCGGCGGAGCCCGATCGGCACGGCGGCGGTGGCCGCCTCCTCGGGCGCGCTGGCGTGGGAGCTGTGGCCGCATTCCCCCTCGGCCGCCTGGTGGTATCCGCGCACGGCCCTGGCCTTGCTGGCGAGCGACGGCCGGGGCGCGAGTGCCGGGATCGCTCTCGGTTGCGGGCTCACGCTGGTCCTGATCGTCCTGTCGTTGGTCTCGATCGCGGTGCTGACCGTGGTCCTGCGGTCACGGCTATGCGGTGGCAGCAGCGACGTGCGGGCGTTCGATCACTTCCTGGAGGTGGAGCGGCTGTTGGTGGACACCGAGCGTCGTCCCGGCATCAATCTCCGGCCCCGCATGCAGGAGGAACTGCGTAACGCGGTGGCGGCCCTCCGGGGCATGGTGCGGGACGGGCGGCCGGTCGGCTGGCCCGCCCGCTGGCACGGCCGCAAGCACCGCCGGGAGCACGTCGTGGAGACACGCCGGCTCATCGTGGAGGTCCGGCGCCCGAACCCCCTCGCCGGCACGTGCGAGGCCGATGCGCGGCTGCTCTCCACCGTGCGCGAATGCGTGATCGGCATCTGCCAGGACCGGCTCGGCGAGGTGCTCACCAGCCTCGAGAAGGCTGCTGTCGCGGCGCAGACGTCATCGGCCACGCGACGCAAGCTGTGGCAGCTGGGCGCCGTCATCCTGCTCCCGGCCATCCTGCTGCTCCTGCGGTACTTCGACGTGCCGATGCCCGATGTCGGGTGGTAGGCGGCGTCAGCGGCGGGGATGCAGGTCGAACTCGATGGTCAGGGCGGCGTACCGGTCCGGGGCGGCCGGCCGGTGCAGCAGGTCGCGCGTCGCGCCGGTCGTCACCTGGGACAGCAGCGCCTCGAGCGGAGACTGCGGCTCGCGTACGGAACGGGACACCGCCCCCTGCTCCAGGACCGTCACGTCCAGCGGGCGGGAGGTCACCAGGGCGAGGATGGTCTCCGGGCGCGGCCAGGACGCGTCCAGCCCGGGCGGCCAGCTCAGCGGCAGCCCGGTCAGCCGGCCGGTGCGGTCGTCGCGGCCGAGGACGTACTCCTCGCCGCGGTGCAGGCGGCGGCCGGACGGCTGGGTGGGGTCGAGGATGCTGATCCGGGCCGAGACGCCGATGTCGAGCAGGGAGACGTACACCGGATCGTCGTCGTCGTTGCGGACGCACACGTAGACCGGATCGCCCACCCGGACCGGGGCGTTGGCGAGCGGCAGCGGCTCCGGGAGACCGCCCGGGACGCGACCCCACCCGATCGCGACCCGGGCGTCCAGCTCCCATCCGGTACGGGAGGCGATCCGGCGCAGGGCGGTGGCCTTGGCGACGCGTTCGAGGTCGGGCACCACCCACGGACGCGGCGCGTGCAACGGGCCGATGGCGTCGCTCACCGTGAACAGGCCCGCGGCGTCGGCCCGTACGCGCAACGCGGGTCGCTCGCCCGGCGTGGCCATCCGTACGAACGTGCTCCGCTCGACCGCCGGCACCAGATCCGGTGGAACCTCGACCGGCAGGCGCGGTGCGGTCGCCGCCACGCGGAAGGCGCGCGCCCCGACCGGCAGGTCCGCGTGCGCCGGCGGATCCAGCCGTCCGGTGGCGTCAGCGGGGCCGCAGCCGTCGATCCGGACCGATGCCAGGGCACGGTCCCGCGACGGGGATTCCGAGCCCGCGGGCATGATGAGGAAGCGGTCACCGGGCTGGACCCCGAACAGCGGCGCACCGTCCAGCCGGACGCGGCCGGGCCCGACCGCCACCACCGGCAGGGAGCCGGCGTCGTCCTTCTCGTCGAGCTCGAACAACAGCCGGCGCGCTGGTCCTTCGGCGTCGGGACGCTGGTGCGCCACGGCGTCCCCGACGTTCTGGCGTACCCGGCCGATCAGCGTCGACCAGCTCACGGCCGCGTCCCCGGCGCCGGCGAGGGCGTCCGTCAGCGCCTCGGTGAAGACGCCGATCCGCTCACCGCGGCGGCCGCCGTACTCGTTGGCGCGCTGGTCCGGGGCGCACGCGACGACCCGCACCGCGTACGGATCCCCCAGCGGCCGGGTCAGGTCGATGCGTAAGCCTTCACGCAGCCGCCGGCGCAGATGCGCGTCGAGGTCGATCTTCCACGGCTCGATCAGTGACTTCGCCGTGAGGTTCCCGTCCCGGGACATCGTGCCGGCGTAGCAGCAGTCCAGGACGACGGTTACGTTACGGGTACGAGCGGTCAGCCGGCTGAGCAGCACCGACAGCTCGATACCGGTGATGCCGCGGAAGTCGGCGGGGGTGGACAGGGCCATGTCGACCGGCACGATGAACCGGCGGTTGGTCGGCAGGACCGCGGCGCGGGCGGCGGCCGGCGGCTCGATCGACGCGCCGTGCCCCGAGTAGAACACCACGGCCGCGTCGCCGGGCTGCGTGGACGAGATCAGCTGCTCGTACGCGTCGAGAATGCCGTCCCGTGTGGCGTCCGGGCCCTGGCACGGGGTGATCGTGAAGCCGCGTGCGGACAGGACGGTGGCCATCGCGTCCACGTCGTTGTCCACGCCTCGAAGCCCGTACGTCTGCGCCCCGATGAGCAGTGCCCTGCGCGCCACGGGCGCCCCCTCCGCCGACTCCGACTGTCCATCGAGTACTGACGGACGAGACCGGTGCGGTCCGCTGTCGATGGGTGATCCGGTCGGCGGCCGATCGACGATCATCCGTTCCGATCCGCTGAAGGTGCTGATTCGGGTTCCGAATCGGTCGATCCGTTCAGTGGCCGTCGCGCTCCGCGACCGTCGTCCGCCAAGCTGCGAGCGGGCGCTGTCGGAGTTGACGGCGTTTCGCATGCCGACATCATCTGTTTCCGGAAGATCGGAAGGGGCCCTCGATGGGGGTTTCGGACGAGGCGACCCAGCGCCTGGAGTACGGCTACCCACGCGTCCGCGCGCCGCAGAACGGACCGCAGGCCGGCGTGTACGCGTCCCGCACGGCGAACGCCGCCGGCACGTTCGGCCGCAGTTCCGGCCCGACCGGCGCCGCCCGTGGTCAGCAGCTGCGCGACCTCGCCCGATGCGGCCGGTTGGCCGAGGCGGCGGCCACCGCGGGACCCGCCGAGCGGACCGCGCTGACCGGGGCCGCGTACGAGGTGGTCTGGCCGATCGTGTTCGCCCGGGTCACCCGCCGGATGGAGCTGAGCCGGGGCCACACCGGCTGCGTCGCCGGCGTCGACCGGCTCGCCGACGAGTGCCTGGACCGGTTCCACGACGATGTGGAAGCGGTGGTCGAGGACCTGCTGGCGCACGCCCGGCAGCCGATCCTGAACCTCGAGGGGTGGATCGCCGGGCGGCTGAACGCCGCCACTGTGGACGGTCATCGCCGGCGCCGGGGTGAGCGCGGTGCGCTGCAGCGGCCCCGGCTCCCCGGCTGGCTGGCCGCCGATCTGGGACAGGACCGGTGGCGGACGATGCTCGCCACGCAGATGCTGGTCTGGGTCGGCGTGAGCGGCACCGCCGGCAACCAGACCTGGCCGCTCGAGGTCTGGGCGCAGGACCGCGCGCGCTGTACGGGCGACTGGTTCGGCAGCGAACCGGCCGTGGTCGCGCAGGAGGTCGAGTCGGTGCTGGATGCGATGCGGCGCCGCCCGCAGTGGTACGAGGCGTACGTGGAACGCCCGCTCGGCCGTAAGCAGACGGCCGTGTCGGCGCTGCCGATCGAGGACGGTCCCCGGCCCACCGCGGCGCCGCTGGAGCTCGGCGACCCGTACGCGAAGGTCGAGGCGGAGATGTCCAAGCTCGCCGCCGACGCCGTGGGCGCCATCCGGCAGCGCCTGGCCAGGGGCGAGCGGATCGATGCGATCGTGGTGGACGTGATCCGCACGGTGTTCGGCGGCCCCTTCACGCCGACCATCGACCGGGCGCCGCACGACGTCGCCGACCCGGTCGGCGGCGTGACCGGTGCCCTCACCGACCAGGTGAGGCTGAACCGGATCGTCGCCACCGTCCGGGACATCGTGGGTGAGCGGGAGAGCTGATCTGCGTACTGTTCGACCTCAGTGGGATTCCATGACGGCATTGCACCACCGGGCGGCGTACGGGAATCCGGAAAAGAACGGAATCGGGTCATGACCAGTTTCGCCGAGCCGGCCTGGGCGCCGGGTTCGTTCCTGGCGCGGATCACCGTGCCGGAACGCGAGGCGTTGCTGGCGCTGGGCGTCACCCGGCGGCTGCCGGGCGGCCGGCAGATCCTGGTCGAGGGCAACCGGGACACCCACGTCGAGGTGATCCGGCAGGGGCACGTCAAGGTCACCACCGACATCGGCGGCGCGCCGCGGCTGCTCGCCATCCGGCTGCCCGGCGACATCGTCGGCGAGCTGGCGGCGTTCACCGGGAACGGCCGGTCGGCCACGGTCACCACGTGCGGCGCGGTGGTGTCGACGGTGATCCGCCAGGCCGACTTCCTGGCGTTCCTCGGCGAGCACCCGGCCGTCGCCAACCAGGTCACCGCCACGGTGGGCGGCCGGTTGCGGTGGGCCAACGAGCGGCGCTCGGAGTTCGCCGCGTTCCCGGTGCACGTCCGCCTCGCGCACGTCCTCGGCGAGATCGCGGCGAGCTGCGGCGAAGCGGTCCGCGACGGCCTGCTGATCGGCGTCGAGCTGAGCCAGACCGAGCTCGCCACGCTCGTCGGCGCGGCCGAGGACACCGTGCAGAAGGCGCTGCGCCTGCTCCGCGACCGGGGCCTGGTCCGGACCGGCTACCGGCGGATCACCGTGGTCGACCATCTCGCGCTGCTCGCGCTGGCCGAGGAACCGGACCTCTAGGCCGGCCCTACGTGCAGCCAGCCGTGCTCGACGAACCCCTTCTCCGGAAGGTCGACGACCATCGGCACGAAGTCCTCCGGACGCGGCGGGGCGGCCGCCGGGACGATCACATCGCGGAACAGCACATCGGGTACGCCGAGCACGAAGTCCGCCTCATCGTGGTCGGCCAGGGCGCGGCGCAGCGGCGGGCTGTCCAGGAACCGGTGCACGGCGATCGGGGCGGCGCCGATCCAGCCGTTGTCCCCCTCCTTGATCAGCCCTCGGTGGAACGCGACCCGCAGCCGCATCCGGTCGGCCGGGTCGGCGCCGTCGTTGAGCTCACCCAGCGCCCGGTGCAGCTCGTGCAGCAGCGCGGGGATCACCGCCGACTCGTCGATGCCCACCGGCAGCACGGTGAACTGGCCGTCCCCCTGGGGCTGCGGCGTCACCACGGTGTCGGGGATCCCGGCCGCCCGCCGGCAACGTGCGAGCGTGGCGACCAGGTCGCGCTGGATCCGTTCGGTGGCGTCGTTCCCGCGCCGGCTGTAGCCCGAGACGTCGGCCGCCATGCACAGCCGGACGGCGGCGCCCCTGGGCACGCCGGCGGCGGTCAAGGGCTCGTCGAAGCGGACGGACTCGCTCATCCCGGCGGGCTGCCGGCCACCGCGGACGCCGATGTCGACGCGTACGCCGAGCCGGCCGGTCACCCGGATCGTCGCGGCGGGCACCTCCAGCAGGGCGTGCATGGCGTACGCGCGGGGCAGCAGCAGGTCGCCGGCCGGGTCGTCGTACGCCCACCCGAAGTCGGGGCTCTGCACGCCCGTCGGCCACGCGCGGGGCGTACCGGAGCGTCCGGTCAACCGGCGCAGCCACGTGCTCCGCTTCCGGGCGGCGGCGACCGTGTGGGCCGCAGTGGCCGATGCCGGCTCCATCGCGGTGGGGCCGCTCACCAGCCCGAGGTCGTCGCCGTCGACCGCGAGGTGGACGGCGCGCGCGGACCGCTCGTCCAGCGTCACGTCGAACCGGGCGCTCAGATACCGCCGCCCGGGCGGGAGCTCGTCGAGGTCGTACGCGAACAATGCCCCGACGTAGCGCCCGTCGAACGCCTGCGCGCGCCGGCGCAGCGGTAGCGGGAGATCCTCGGCCGGTACCGGGTACAGCAACGGCCGCCCGCACCGGACGCCGCTGGTCACCCCGCCCTCGCCCGCCGTGCCGCCGCGTTCGCCCGGCGGCGTGAGGTCGCGGTACGCGAGCAGGTCCTCGTCGGTGATCATCGGTCCCCTTACCGGCCGGTGTGGATGAAGCCCGCCCAGGACGCGAGGCCGCCGGCGTCCGGGCGATGGTCGAGCGGCAGGTCCACCGGCCGGGCGCGCGGGTCGGTCATGCCGAGCTGCCCGATCGCCTCGCCCGGCGACGGCGCGTTGTCCCGGGTCACGTAGCGACCGCCTGCTCCCCGCGTTGAGCGGGCACTCCTTCCCAGGTGAAGGACGCGCCGCCCGCCTGCACGGTGGCCCCCGGTGGGCAGGTCACCACGGTGCGCCCGGCCACCGAGCCGTCGCGCGAGTACTGGATGACGAGGTCGGCGCGGGTGGCGCCGACCGACGGACGGGCCGCGCTCACCTCGCCGGCACCCGGCAGCCCGGACGTGCCCGCGGTGAGCCGCACCTTCCGGCCACTGAGCGGTACGTGGTGCTCGGTGCCGGCGGGCGTGCGTACCCGCAGCGTGCCGGTGAGGGCGGGTACGAGCCGGCGTGCCCGCCACGTCCGGAGCAGCGCGAGCAGGGCGAGCAGCAGGACGCCACCGGCGATCCAGTACCAGATGCTGCCGCGCTGCGCCGACAGGTCGCGGGCGGTGGTGGCGCCGGTCAGCTCCGGCCGGAACGTCAACCGGAGGTCGCCGGTCATCGTGGTGGTCCAGGGCGAGCCGACTGCGCCGGTCAGCGCCAGCGTCGTGGTGTCACTGACCGTCGACAGGGGAGCGGTCCGGCGCGGCCCGGCGTCCCAGTCGACGAAGATCGGCACGGTGGCGGACGTGCCGGGCGCGAGGCTCACCGGCGTGGCGGGTGCCCGTACCGTGAGAGCGGGGTTGGTGCTGGTGACCGCGAGCCGATCGACGGTGAGCGGGACGTGCGCGGTCGTCGACGTCAGCGTCACGGCCAGCTCGCTGTGCCCGGCGCCGATGGCGCCGTCCGGCCAGGCGACCCGGACCCCCTTGGCCAGGTCCCCGGCCAGCAGGCTCCGCGCCTTGACCGCCCGGGCCTCGGCCTTGGGCTGTTCGAGGGCGGCGGTCAGCCTGTCGATCGCGGCCGGCCGGAGCACCCGGGCGGTGGGAAAGGCCTTCTCCAGCAGCGGCGCGCCGGTGCGGCCGGCGAGCGGGATCGCGTACGCGGTGACCGACTGTTGCGGCAGCTCCTCGGCTTTCCTGGCGAGCTGGTTCCACTGGTAGCCCTGCGTGAACGGGTACGGGCTCCCGGCCGGCGGATCGTGCTGCCCGTCGGTCAGGAGCACGACCGTGGCGAGGGCCGGCGCGCCGGGTCGTTGCAGCACGTCGATGGTCTTCTCGATCGCCGCGCCGATGTCGGTGTGCTGCCCGTCGGCGACCCGGGGCAGTTTCGCGACCAGCTGCCCGGGAGCCCGCCCGGCCGGCTGCGTACGGGCCTGCGCCTTGTCCGCGAACGGCACCAGCGTCACCTGGTCCTCCGGGGCGAGCGCCGCGAAGAACGCGGTCAGGCTGCGCTTGACCGTGGCGTACCGGTCCCCGTTCATGGATCCGGAGACGTCCACCATGACGACGTAGTCGCCGACCACCCGGTCGATGCCCAGCGCCGCGTAGACGTCGTCCGGAGTGGACGGCGCCGCGCGGACCGGCCCGCCACCGCCCGAGACGATCACCACTGCGGCCGCCACGAGTGCGGCGGCCCACCGCTTCCTCTTCACCCCGGTCTCCTTAGCGTCGACCGTCTCTGACGGACAGCGCGCGGGATCCTGTCCGCCAGGCCGGGGTGTGCGGGTCCCGTCAGGAGGTGAGCGTCCACGCGACGCCGTAGCCGTAGCCTTCGCGCAGACCGGTGAAGTGCCGGACCACGTCGCCGCCGCCGTCCGGCTGGATCCGCCCGGCGCCCGGCGTCTCGTCGGCCAGGTCGAGGTAGGGCACCTCGTCCAGCGCCCACACCGCGGCCGGCGGCCGGTCGGGCGGGAAGCGGACCCGTACGGTGCCGGAGTCGCACGGATTCAACGGCACGATCGCGTAGTGCGGCCAGATCGGCTGTCCGGCGGGGAGGACCACCCGCAGCCAGATCTCGTGCTGCTCGTCGGCCGGCACCACCCGCGGCAGGTCGAGGACGATGCGGAGGTGGTTGTGGCCGGGCGCCTGCTCCACCTTGGCGACCCTGGCCCCGAACAGCGCGTCCACCACCAGGCCGTCGGCGGCCTCCCGGTCGGCGGCCGCGGGCAGTCCCAGCCGTACGGTGACCCGGTCGAGGTCCCGGGTGGCGACGATCTTGCGCATCTCGTAGAGCTCGGGAGTGGCGCTGTCCAGCCGGAACAGGGCGGCGAGCGACGTCACGCGCCAGCCCGGACCGGCCGTGGTCTCGGCGGTGCCCGGGCCGGCCGCCTCGGCCTCCTTCACCATCATCCGGCACGCCCGGTCCATCAGCCGGCGGGTCGTACGCTCGGAGTACCGGCGGCGTCCCGCCAGGGTGCGCAGCCGGTCCTCGAGGGTGCGGAACCGGTATTCCTTGTCCAGCGCGAACGCGACGCGGGCCGCTTCGCGCAGGTCCGGGGGCAGGCCGCCGGTGAGGCTGTTCAGCACCGCCGCCACTCGGGGCCGAACCCGCGCGTCCCGATCGGACGCGGCCACCCCGCACAGCGTCCGGAGCCCCGGTCCGAGGTCGGCCCCGAGGTCCGGTCGCTCGATGCCACGCCCGCGGCGCAGGCGTACGAGCTCGCCGTACAGGTTGGACTCCTCCGTCATCGACGCTCCGACTCCTGCCCCCGTCGCCACTCATTCCGAGGTCCACTGAAGAAGCTGGGCCGGTCGGACATCCCGTAGATGTACGGAATGTAGAGAGTCCGACATCGCCGCGGGTGGCCTGTGACCGGCCGGCAACATGGCCAGTGAGCGGCCCGAACCGGGTGGCGCCGCCCACCAGGATGTCCTGACGTCGCATTCGGCTCCCCGTGCGGGCGGCCGGCGACCCTGCCGGGCGACCGGGACGGACGTCGATGCATTTGACAGCCGTTCGGGTTAAGCCGAACAGGATCGAGCGGCGGGCGCAGTCGCCAAAGTTGCCTGGCTTCCGGGCGGTTGTGCGTTCAGGCCCTGGTCAGGAGCCCGCGTCCATCCGCACACTCGGTTCCTTCGGACTTTTGCCCCTTACATCGCAATCCAGCCCGCCGTACGCCGGCGGTGTTACCCGGAAGGATTTCTGTGACCAGCGCAGAGCCCCGGACGGCCGCGGCCGTCCGGCGTAGGCCCGGCTCCACGAACGCGCGGACGCCGGGCCCGAAGATTCCGAACCAGCGCCGGGACGCGCGGACCACCCCGACGGTCAGCGTGCAACATCTGACCGAGCTCGCCGGTGCCGGCACCCTCGGCGGCATCGTGGCCGAGGCCGGCGAGGGCGGCCGGCGCGGGTATTACACCGCCGCGTACGCCCTCTGCCACCCCGTGGTGTTCGACGTCGTCACCCGCAAGGTCGAGCGGCGCCGGGGCCACGCGGGCTGCCGCCGGGGCCTGCGCCACCTGACCGGTCCCTGCCTCGACGCCTTCTACGACGACGTGGAGGCGCTCGTGGACCATCTGCTGGCGACCACCACCCCGATCGACGACCTGCCGGCCTGGCTGGCGTACTGGGCGCCCCGCGCCGCGGTCGACGGGCACCGCCGGCGGCGAGGGGCGATCGGCGCGCTGCAGCGACCGCGGATGACCGCCACGCTGGCCGCCGGCCTGGATCACGACCAGTGGCTGATGGCCCTCGCACTGGAGATCCTCACCTGGGTCGGCGTGCCGGCCACCGCCGGTGCCGACCTGTGGCCCCTCGACGAATGGGCGCAGCGCCGGGCCCTGGTCACGGGCGACCAGGCGGGCAGCACACCGGCCGTCGTCGCGGCCGACGTCGAGCGGGTGCTGGCCGTGATGCGCCGGCGCCCCGACTGGTACGCGGACCACGTCGAACGGCCGCTGGGCCACAAGCCGGCCCCGGTCGCCGCGCCACCCGGCGACGGCGTCACCGATCCCCGCCCGCTGCGGGCGGTCGACGAACACGATGCCGCCGACGCCCACATCGCCGTGCTGGCCGGGACGGCGGTGGAGGCGATCGCCGCGGGCCTGAACCGGCCCGGCGACCCGGCCGCGACCGTGGTGCGGGTGCTCACCAGCCTGTTCCTGGGCGGCACCGGCGCCGAGGTCCTCGACCGCGCGCCGGGCGTCGGCCCGGACTCCGACGAGCGGCTATCCGCCCTGCTCACCGACCCCGCGGCCGTCGCCGGCATCGTCGACCGGGTGCTCCCCATCGTCCGCGAGCTCGAGCCGTAGGCCGTCCAGCGCCGCGCGGCGATCCGCCAGCAGCTCCTCGAGGTCGGCCGGGCGGGCACCCCGCTCCAGCGCCGAACGGTACGCCGCGCGCAGCTCCTCCTCCAGGAGACGCTGGAGGCGGTCGCGCTGCTCGGGCGTGAGGTCCATCAGCATCGCTGCTGGACCGGCTGGCTGATCACCCATCGATTGTGCCTGGTCAGAGCGCTTTTGGATACCGCCGCCCCGCTCGGTGGCCGGATCGGACAGGTCGTCATCTCTCGGTGGCCTCCTCCCGCCGGCCGGGTCGGCCGACACCCGGGTCTGGCGGACGGGCGGCACCGGCCCGGCCCGCCGCGCCCGCTGTCCGTCAGGAAACGCGGAGGACGGCGGAGGGAGCGCGTACGCATGGACGGGGCCCAGGACCTGGCCGGCCGGATCACGGCGGCCCTGACCGGCGACGGCGACCTGGACGCGGCGATCGCCGCGGTGCATCGGCTGCCCGAGCACGGCGCCCGGCGCGGGGAGTTCGCCGCCGAGCTGGTCGAGGCGGTGATCCGCCGGGAACCGATGACGCGCCCGGACCGCCTGCGCGCCCTCGACGGCCTGCTCGTCCTCGCCGACGCCGACCCGCCCCGGACGGCCCGGTGGCGCCGGTGGCGGGCGGCCGGCCGGGCCATGGCGCTGGCCTTCGCGGCCGCCGAGAACCGGCTGCCGGACGCCGGCGCGGCGCTCGCGGAGATCGACCGGCTGGCCGCCGACGCCGCCGACGCACCCTCCATGCAGCCGATGTTCGCGTCGGCGCGGCTCAGCGTCGAGTACGCCCGGGCAGCCACCGAGGACGACGCGGCGGCGATGACCCGGCTGGCGCAGCGCATGCGCACCATCGGCGAGAGCGCGGCCGCCGCCGGCGCCGAAGGTGCGGCGGAAGTGTCCGACGTGGCCGTGGCCATGGGCGAGATGATGGCGGCCCAGCGCTCGGGAGCCGACGCCGCCGAGTCACTCCGCAGGATCCGCGCCGCCGCCGAGGCCCTCCCGCCGGGCCACCCCATGCGGGCCACGGCCGAGAACGCGCTGGCCATGTCGGGGATGTTCCTCGACCGCCCGGGGGAGCTGGACCCCGACGCGCTCGCCGACCTCGCGTCGCGCTCCAGCTTCGGGCCCATGGACCGGACCCTCGTCCGCACGACGGCCGCGATCGCGGCACTCGCCGACGAGGTCGATCCGGAGAGGATCAAGCGGGCGGTCGAGGACTTCCGTACGGCGATCTCGGGCGTGGGCGACACGGATGCGCAGCGCCCGTTCTACCTGACCGGGCTCGCGCTCGCCCTGCTCCGGCTGGGTGAGGTGACCAACTCCGTGGCGCCGATGGCCGAGGCGGAGACCGTGCTCGTGGACGCCCGGCGGCTCGCCGGCGGCCCGCAGCACCCCCAGTGGACGATGATCGCCGAGCTGCTCGCCGACGTCCGCAACCGCCTCGGCAGGGACTCCGATCGCGGCGGCCTCGACGGCATGCGCGCGCACGCCTGGCAGGTGCTCAAACAGCCCGACCTGGCCGGCGCGAGCATCGCCGCCCGCGACGCCGCCGTGGACGCGGTCGGCATCGCCCGGAGGTGCCTCGCCGCGCACGACGTGGCCGGCGCCCTGCAGGCCCTGGACGCGGGCCGCGGGCTGGCGCTGTTCGCGGCCACCGAGGCGCACGACGTGGGCGCCCGCCTCGAGGACGCCGGCCGGCACGATCTCGCGGCGCGCTGGCGTACGGCGGTGGCCTCGCGCGACCGCACACCTCCCTCCGACGACCTGCGCCGGGAGGTGCTGCGGGTGGCGTACGGCGAGGACCACCTCCTCGACCCGCCCAGCCCGGCGGAGATCAGCGCCGCGCTGCAGCGCATCGACGCCGACGCGCTGATCTACCTGGTGGCGGGGGAGGCGCAGCTGGCCGGGTACGCCGTGATCGCCGCGGCCGGCGGAGGACTCAGCTACATGGCGCTGCCCAACCTGCACGCCACCGGCGCCGCCGACCTCGACGCGTACCTCGCCGCGGCGGCCGGGCGCGACGTCGCGGAGTCCGGCACGGTCTCCAGCCGCGACCTGTCCCCGCAGGTGGCCGCCCGGGCGCTGGCCGGCAGCCTGGACGCGCTCTGCGACTGGGCCTGGCGGGCGGCCATCGGGCCGATCATCGAGCGGTACCTCACCCGGGTTCCGGTGCCGGCCTCGCGGCGCCCGCACCGCGTCGTGCTCGTGCCGATGGGCGAGCTGGCGCGCATTCCGTGGCAGGCAGCCCGGCGACGCGACGGCGCGTACGCGGTCCAGTTCATCGCCATCTCGCAGGTCGCCTCGGCGCGGATGCTGTGCCGCTCGGCCGCGCTCGCACCGGTCGCGCCGTCCCCGCTCGGCCTGGTGGTCGGCGACCCGGACACCGGCTCGTCCGGGCTCGACCTGCCGGCCGCGCGCGCCGAGGCGTACGCGATCCACCGCCAGTTCTACCTCGGCGCCCGGTACGTCGGCCGCCGCCCGGACGGCTCGGTCAGCCCGTCCGGCCCGGCCGCCGTCCGGCAGGTGCGGTCCTGGCTCACGGCGACCTCGCCGGCGGCCGGCTCGACGCTGCACCTCGCCTGTCACGCGCTGATCCGGACCGACCCGGGCGCGGCCACGTCGTACCTGCTGCTGGCCGGCGGGCAACGGCTCACCGTGGACGAGCTGGTCGGTCTGCTGGGCGGCGCCGAGGACCGCGCGGTCGGGCTGGTGGTGCTGGCCGCGTGCAGCACCGGCCTGTCCGTCAACGGGTACGACGAGGCGTACAGCCTGGGAACCGCGTTCCTGGCTGCCGGCGTACGGTCGGTGCTCTTCACGCAGTGGAAGATCCCGGACGCCGCCACGTCGGTGCTCATGTACATGTTCCACCGCTACCGGATGGCCGAGTCCCGGCCGGTCTGGGACGCGCTGCGGCGCGCCCAGCTGTGGATGCTCGACCCCCAGCGACAGGTGCCGCCGGACATGCCGCACCAGCTCCGCGACCAGCTCGACCGCTCCGACCCGGCCGCCGTCGTGGGCTGGGCCGGCTTCGTCCACGGGGGACAGTGATGACGGATTCCCTCGACGCCCACCGCGCGAAGCTGGCCCGGCTCACCGGCCCGGCCCGGACCCGGACGTTGCTCGAGCTCGGGCAGAAACTGGCCGACCTGTACTGGCGGCAGGGCCCGGGACAGCCGGCCGGGCTGCCGTACCTCAGCGAGGCCATCGCGGCGATCGGCGAGGCGTACGGCTACTTCGCCGCCGACGACGCCTGGCGCGGTCAGGTGGCGAGCCAGCTGGGGTGGCTGCACGGCGTACGCTTTCTCGCCCATGCCGGCCCGGAACCCGACCGCGACGCCGGCCTCGCACTGCTCGAGGAGGCGCTGGCCTTCCCCCAGCTCTCGCCGGTGCTCCAGGACATGTCGCGGATCGCGCTGGGCCAGCTCTATCTCGCCCGCGCGACCCGGGTCCTGCAGTCGCCGCAGGTCGCGGCCATGCTGATCGGGCCGGGCCTGCCGCCGCAGGCGCTGGCGGACGCCGAGCGGGCGGCCGGGCTCTTCCGGACGGTCCTGGCCCGGCCCAGCGCGGGCGCGGACGCCGTCGAGGCCGTGAAGGCGTCGCTCGCCGTGGCCGAGGCCTTCCGGGACGCCATGGCGAGCGTCCGCGGCGGCGCAGCAGGATTCAACTTCGGCGGGATGATCCAGGCGATGCAGGCGATGCAGGATCTGCAGCGCCTGCAGAATTCCCGGAGCGGCCGTGGCGGAGCGTTCCCGGCGATGCCGTCGTTGTTCGACGCCGACGCGATGAGCCGGCTGGACCCGCTGGACCGGCCGGTGGCCGTCGTGGACGCGCCGCCGCCCGCGGGCCCGCCCCCGGCGCCGACTCCTCAGCCGGCCCCGATCGTGCCCGATCCGGCGGCCCTGCGCCGCGAGTTGCACGCGTTGGTGGCCGCGGACCGGAACGTGTTCGCAGCGCTGGCCGCCGCGCTGGGCCCCGACGGCCGGGACCTGGCTGTGGACGCCGTCGACGACATGGTCGCGCTGGCGGTGGCGACGACCGCCGGGCCGGGCGGCGACGACACCGATCAACTGCTGCTCGCGGTCGCGTTGTATCTGCGCGGGCGGCTCGACGCCGACGGCTGGGCGTTGGAGCCGGGCGGCGACTTCGAGCTGGCCGGAGCGGCGCTGGCCCGCGCCGACCGTACGCTGCGCGCCACGACTGCGGAGGCGGCCCCCGTCCTGAACCGGCTGGCGGCCCTGCTGGACCGGGCCCGCCCCGCCGACCGCTTCCGGTCGCAGCAGTCCCCGCCGCCGCAACCCGCCCGCACCGCCGGCCCGCGGACCGGCGCCGCGCCGTTCACCGACGACCCCTGGATGGGTACGGCCATCGTCGCCAACCCCCGCGGGGACCGGCCGGTGGCCTCCTCCGACGCCGTCCTGCTGCTCCGGGCGTTCTACCCGGCCGCACGCCTGCTCGGCGCCGGCGCCGCCCAGGCCACCCCGGCCCGCCCGGAGACAGTAGTGGCCGCCCTGCACACACCCCTGCTCCAGTTGAGTTGCGCGGTGAGCCCGGCAGGCGCCCTGAAGCTCGCGGAAGACACCGAGCTGCCGCCCGAACGGATCCGTACGGCCCGGACCGCGGGCGGGCTCGCCGTGCTGCCGCCCACGGGAGTCGGGCTCACCGCCCTCGGCGACGCGCTGCTCACGGCCGGCTTCCGCGGCGTCGTGACGTGGAAACGCGTCGTACCGTCCCGCATCGCGGCGCTGATGCTGTTCGTGCTGCACCAGTCGCTCGCCGGCGACCGCCTCGACCCGGCGGCGGCCGTCGCCCACGTCCGCGACTGGATGCGCGACCCGCGCCGCCCGAAGCCCACCCGCTGCCCGGACGAGTACGCGCCCACGCTCGCCCGCCGCGAACTGGTCGACGAGGCGTACTGGGGCGCCCTCGTCTACCGCGACTGCTGACTCTGTCCGTCAGGGACAGGCATCGGACCGACAGAACCCCGTCAGGAGGTCGCCATGGCCCGCAAGTCCGAACAGCAGATGATCGACGACTCGCGCCGCGCCGGCCGGGAACTCGCACTGGCATTCCAGAACGGCGTGACACCCCAGCCCATCCCGGTCAAACTCGCCCTCCAGCCCGGCGAGCTGTGCTTCGGCGAGATCCCGATGAACGTGTACCAGTTCCTCGAGGGCGACGGCGGATACGTCAAACGCTCCGGCGGCTGGATGCTCGGCGGAGGCGTCTTCGGCGCCGTCTACAGCGCGGTCAACCTGACCTCCAACGCGGTCGGCAACGCCGCCCGCAGGGCCAAAGCAGCCCGGGACGCCGCCGGCCAATGGCGCCACGTCGACACCGGCACGGTCTACCTGACGAACCGCCGCTGGAGCATGCAGACCAGAACGACATGGCACGACCTCTGGTTCGCGGACATCCGCATGTCGGACTGCGACGGCAAGATGGTCGACCTGGAGATGGCCGGCATGCCGCGGACGGGGCTGGTCATCCCGGGTCCGGACTACTGGTACGTGATGTTCAACAAGCTCGCGTACGACCAGGTCGTGATGCCCCCACCGCCCCTGACGGGCGCTGCCTGACACCTGCGGGACGCCTTCAGCCGCTGGTGGCAGGGCAGGGGCTTCGGGGCTCGGATCGTCACACCTTGAGGACGTCTACGTCATACAGCGGGATCGATTGGTCACGTGAAGCGAGGGTCAGACCTTCGGTGACCGCCTGGGCCACCAGCATCCGGTCGAAGGGATCGCGGTGGTGAGGGGGAAGGCGTCCGGCGGCGATCGCGTGAGCGTGGGTCACGGGGAGCTCGCGGAAGCCCATGTCACGTACACGCTCGGCGAGATCAGCCGGTCCGATGAGCTTCCCGGTGACCTGCTTGATCGTGATCTCCCACAGGCTGACCGGAGACAGGAAGATGTCCGGGTCATGGCGAAGCCGGTCGAGCAAGCCCTCGCCGAGGGTCGGGTCGCCGGTAATGGCCCACAGCGCTACGTGGGTGTCCAGCAACAGACTCATTCGCCCACGCCGAAGTCGGCAGCGATCTCGGCGTTGGTCTGCGGTGAGTCCCAGTCGCCGGACAGATCGACCTGCCCGGCGAGGAGACCGATGGCGGTGCGGTTCGTCCGGCGCACCAGCGGTACGACCCTCGCCACAGGCGTGCCGGCCCGATCGATGATGACCTCCTCCCCGCGTTCCACCCGCTCGATGATGCGCGAGAGGTGGGTCTTGGCGTCATGCATGTTGTAGTGCACGGCCTCCGCCGACATCGTCACCCTCCTTCGGTTAGCTAAGAGCTTAGTCCACCGACTCCGGCGGAGCCACCTTCGTTTCGCGAGCGGGGGAGCGCCGGGGACGCCGCACGTCGCACCTCGACCGGTTGCCCGGCCTCGCTGCAGCGTGATGATGCAGAGGTCAGCCCTCAGCTCGCCGGACGGCCGAGTGCAGCAACTCGTTCACGGTGCCGGCGATTCCGGGTCCTGACGAGTGCTCGATGAGCCGTACGCGACGGTGGCAGCGACACGGCTTGTTCAGTACCGCCCAGCAGGCGGGGTGGCAAACGGCCGAAATGCTCCGTGCGCCCGCCACCAGCGGTGGAACCGCTCCCTGGGACCTGATGGCGTTGGTCGGTGACGGTCGGGACCACCGGGCACCCGTCAGAATCGCTGGTAGGTACGATATGGGCGTAGGCCCTCGTAGCTCAGGGGATAGAGCAACGGTTTCCTAAACCGCAGGTCGCAGGTTCGATTCCTGCCGGGGGCACCAATCTTGTGCGGGAGCTTCATCCCGCGTATTCCGCGGCGGTGATGATGCCGAGGCCGTATCGCCCCTGGTCGTCGCAGCTGAAGCCGGCCCGAAGCCGGCGACCGTGTTCTCGAGGCCTGCCCAGGTGACAGGTCCGGGTCGGCGGTCGTCGCGTCGAGGTATTAGACGTGCAGCCCGCTCGACAACCTTCCCAGGGTCAGGATGTCCGGGTCAGCCATCACCAGAGACTGCGTGCCCGGCTGGTCCGGTTTCTCGCTGCCTGGGCGACCCGTCGGGGTGTGCGTCGATCTCGTGAACCGCCTGGGTGACAGCGGTTTGGCGGGGTGGCGCTCGCGGGTACCTGGCGGCCAGGAGGTGGTGATCATGAAGTTCGTGGTCAAGAAGACCAGCAACGGGCAGTTCCGGTTCAACCTGGTGGCCAGCAACGGCCAGGTGGTGGCGACGAGCGAGTCGTACCAGCGTAAGGCTTCCGCGATGGACACGATCGCGTCGATTCAGAAGAACGCGGGCGGCGCCACCGTCGATGACGAGACCGTCTCCGACTGACCGCCCGCGTTTCCCCGGCGTTCCGGTGCGGCGTCGTGCGCTGCGTCGCCCGTTCGGATTAAGCCGATCTTCCATCCCATGTGGACCGCGTCGGCGATGTCTCCCGTCGCCGGCGGCCCTAGCGTCAGCTGACCTGGTGCCACGAACCAGGGAAGCTGACGAGGGGGAGGCGTGCCGCACGACACCGCCTTGATCGGCCGCAGGGACGAGGTGGCCCGGCTCGCCGCCCAGCTTGACGACGTGCGGGCCGGGAGTGCTCGTACGGCCCTGGTCGCGGGGGAGGCGGGCGTCGGGAAGAGCCGCCTTCTGACCGCGTTCGTCGCCGAGGCGCGCGCGGCCGGCGCCCACGTTCTCGCCGGTGTGGCCGAGGAGCATTTCGGGGCCCCGATGCCGTACGGGCCGATTCTGGACGCTCTCGAGGGCTTCGTGCGGGACTACGGACCCATGCGGGCCGCGGCACTCGGCGGGCCGGCGTACGGGATCCTGACGAAGTTCTTCGACCTGGGCGGCGATCCGATGGGTTCGCAGCAGCAGGTTTTCCTCGCCGTGCGGCGGATGCTCGACCACATCGGCGGTGATGCGCCGGTCGTGCTGGTGCTCGAGGACCTGCACTGGGCCGATCCGTCCACTCTCGACCTCCTGCGGCATCTGGGACAGGCCCGTCCGGAGGGCCGCCGGCTGTTGCTGCTGGGCAGCTACCGATCCGTCGGGATCGAGCGGGACGCTCCGCTGCTGTGGCAGCTGCTGGGCAGTCCGGCTTTCCTGCGGCGCACCGAGCGCATCGAGCTCGGCCGGTTCGGCCTCGACGAGGTGCGGGAGCTGCTGAGCGCGGGCAGCGGGGGTCGCGTCGATGCGCGGCTGGTGCGGCGCTGTTTCGAGTGGTCGGGCGGGAATCCGTTCTTCGCCGAGCAGCTGATGGCTGCGGGCGCCCTGGCCGAGCCGGACAGCGTGCGGCTGTCGGCCGACCTGATGACGATCATTCTGGCTCGGTTGCACACGCTGAAGCCGGTGTCCGGTCAGGTGCTGCGCGTCGCGGCCGTCGCCGGGCGGGCGATGAGCCGGCGTCTGCTGCGTACGGTCAGCGGATTGCCCGGGGAGCAGCTCAACGAGGCGCTGCAGGAGTGCTTCGACCGGCAGATGCTGTACGCCGGGGACGACCAGGACGTGTACCGCTTCCAGCACGCCCTGCTGCGGGAGGCGGTCTACCAGAGCACCGTCCGCGACGCCCGCGTCGACCTGCATCTGGCCATGGCCCGGGCGCTGACCGCCGACCCGGGTCTGGGGCTGGGCGAGGGTTCCGCGGCGGCCGAGCTGGCCAGCCACTGGTATCTGGCGGGGAGCTGGCCGGAGGCGCTCGGCGCGGCGGTTCAGGCCGGCCGCGCCGCCGTACGCACGCTGGCGTTCCCATCGGCGGAGGTGCAGTTCCAGCGGGCGCTGGAGCTGTGGCCCAGGGTGCCGGACGCGGAGTCGCGGGCGGGCATGTCCCGGGTGGAGCTGCTCGCCGCGGCGGCGGATGCGGCGCGGTGGGCGGGGCATGTCGAGCCGGCGGTCGAGCACATCCGGCGTGCCGTCACGGAGGCGGGCGACGCCGAGCCCGACCGGCTGGGGGAGTTGCACGAGCGGCTCGGCTCCTACCTGTGGGAGGCGGGCCGGCGGGCGGAGTCGCTGGCGGCGTACCGGCAGGCGGCCGCGCTGCTCGGCGACCGTCCGCCGTCGGCGGTGAAGGCGCGGGTGTCCGCCGCCCTCGCCCTGGGCGATCTGCAGGCCGGACGGTACGCCGAGGGCCGGCAGAAGGCGGACGCCGCGCTGGCCATGGCGCTCGACGTGAACGCCGTCGCCGAGCAGGGACGCGCGTTGAACATCTCCGGCCTGGCCCTCGGCATGCTCGGCGACCACGAGCGTGGCGAGGAGCGGCTGCGTCAGGCGCTGGAGATCGCCCGGTCGGTCAACCACCTCGAGGACCGGTTCCGGGCGTACGGGAATCTGGGCCTGGTGCTGGAGAACGCCGGCCGCCTGCGGGAGGCGGCGACCGTCACCACGCAGGGGCTGGAGGTGGCACGGCAGTTCGATCTGGCGTACACGCGGCAGGGGACCGTGCTGGCCAACAACGCCAGCGCCGCGCTCGTGCTGCTCGGCGAGTGGGACGAGGCCGAGCGGATCATCACCGAGGTGTCGCTGGACCGGCCGCCGCAGGAGAGCCTGTACCCGCGGCTGACGCTCGCCGAGGTGAGGGTGGCGAGGGGCGACTTCGACGGGGCCCGGGAGCTGCTCGCCTCGATCGCGGACGTGGAGAAGGGCGAGGATCCCCGGTTCCTCGGCCCGTTGCACACGGTCCGGGCCGAGCTGGCACTCGGTGAGGGGGACCTGGCCGGGGCGGCCGCCGAGGTGGCCCACGGGCTGTCGGTGTTGCGCGACGGCGAGAACACGATGGAGCTGTTGCGGTTGTGCGCGGTGGGCATGCGGTGTGCGGCCGACCGGGGCGCTCCGGAGGCCAGTGACGAGCTCGCCCTGCTGGCCGGGTCGGTCCGGGGCCGGAAGCTGACCGCCGAGGAGGAGCAGCTTCTGTCGTTGTGCGCCGCGGAACGGAAGCGGAGCCGGCGCGCGGACACGGCCGAGGTGTGGTCGCAGGTCGCCGCCGGCTGGGCCGGCCTGGATCGCGCCTATCCGGCGGCGTACGCCCGGTGGCGGGAGGCCGAGGCGGCCGGCCGTGACCGGGACCGGGCGAAGCGGGCCGCGCGGGAGGCGCACCGGGCGGCGCGGGCGCTGGGTGCCGCCCCACTGGCCGGGCGGGTCGAACGGTTCGCCGCGCGGATCGGCATGAACCTCGCGGAAGCCGCGCCGCCGTTGCCGTACGGCCTCACGCCGACCGAGTGGGAAGTCCTGGGCTACCTCTACGACGGGTACGACGCCGCCCGCATCGCGCAGCTCCGGGGCCGCAGCCGGCGGACCGTGGAGACGCAGATCGGCCGCGTGTTCCGCAGGCTCGGCGTGCACAACGCCGTCGAGGCGGTCGCGTTCGCCCGCCGGGAAGGGTTCTTCGAAGCGGCCTGAACCGTCCGTCAGAGACCCGCATGACGCGAAAAGCTCTTCTGATCGGCGCCGAGACCGGGGGCCTGAGCGGCGTGCTCAACGACGTCGAGGCGATGGCCGGGGCGTTGGAGCCGCGCGGCTTCCGGGTGGAGCGGCTGGTGACGCCGGACGCCACCCGGGCCGCGATCCTCGACGGGTACGAGAAACTGATCGTCGACGCCGCCCCGGACGACGCCTTCGTCATCTACTACAGCGGCCACGGCGGCCGGCTGCAGGCGCCGGGCGGCGCGGCGGCCACCGGGCCGGACCTGCAGTTCATCGTGCCCGACGACTACGCGGACGCCGACGACTTCCACGGCATCACCGGCGTCGAGCTGTCCGTGCTCCTGGCCCGGCTGACCGCGGTCGCCCGCAACGTCACCGTGGTGCTCGACTGCTGCCACGCCGCCCACATGTCCCGGCAGACGGACCTGCGGGTGAAGTCGCTGCTCCGGGAACGGGACGGGTCGACGTACGAGAGCGTCGAGCGGCATGTCGGCAGGCTGAAGGCGGCCGGCCTGGCCGTGCAGCAGCGGCATCTGATCAGCAACCCGTACGCGGTCCGCGTGGTCGCCTGCTCGCCGTCGCAGTCGGCGTGGGAGGGCGCCAACCGGGACGGCGTCCGGATGGGCCTGCTCACCGACGCCCTGGCCCGCGCCCTGCGGGACACCGCCGGGCTGAGGCTCAGCTGGGCCACGCTGCTCGACGCGGTCCGCCGCGACGTGCAGACGCTCGCGCCCGGCCAGCGGCCCGAGGCGGAGGGGCCGTCCACCCGGCAGCCGTTCGAGACCGTCGACCTGGACCCGCTCGGCGCTCTGCCGGTCGCGGTGACCACGCCGGACCGGGTGCAGCTGCTCGGTGCGCCGCTGCTGGGCGTCGCGGTCGGCGACGAGTTCACCATCATGCCGGCCGACGCCGTCGGGCCGCAGGACGGACCGGCGCTCGGGACCGCGACGGTCGACCGGCTGCTGCCGACCGCCGCCGCGGCACCGCTGCGGATCGGCCCGGCCGCGTCGGACGTGCCCGCCGACGCCCGCGCGTTCCGCACCAAGGCCGCGGCGCCGGCGCTGCCGGTGCGTCTGCCGTACGGGCATCCCGTGACGGCGGAGCTGGTCAACGCGCTGGCTCTGCGTCCCCTGGTGCGCCCGGCCGACCCGGAGACCGAGGCGCACGCGCCGGTCGCGGTGACCGTCGAGGACGATGGGGGGCTGGTGGTCCGGGACGGGACCGGGCCGCTGCACGCGCCGTACCCGCCGAATCCGTTGGGGGTCAGCGCGATCGCGGCCAACCTGCAGCGCGTCGCCCAGGCCGCGGCACTGCGCCGGCTGAGCGGAGACCCGGACCACCCGCTGGACCACGGCGTGCACGTCGAATGGGGGCGGGTGCGCGACGGCCGGGAGGAGCCGCTGCCCTCGGGCGGGGCACTGCTTCACGCGTACGCCGGGGAGCGCGTGTACTTCCGGCTGCGGAATGACGGCGTGGAACCGGCGTACGTCTCGCTCGTGGACATCGGGGTCTCCGCGCGCATCGCCGTGCTGACCGCGGCCGACCCCGGCGGTGTCCGGCTCGCGCCCGGTGGCACGTACACGTACGGCTGGGACGAGGATCTGCGGCGGCTGACCGGGGTCGACGTGACCTGGCCGGAGGGCACCGACGCGGCGCTGGCCCGCCCGGAGACCGTGCTGGTGCTGATCAGCGACGCACCGGTGGACGTGAGCGTGCTGCAGCAGCAGGGCGTCCGCGGCGACGCCGACCGCCTCGGCGCCGCGCCCGGGCTGGCCGGCCTGATCGCCCAGATCGCCACCGGCGCGACCCGCGAGATCGGCGACCCTCCCGGCAAGAGCGTTCGCTACGTCGTCCAGGCCGTGGACTTCACGGTGAGCCCGACCGCTCCGCCGGCCGTGGAGCAGGCGACGTTCCTGGTCGACGACCGGCCGCCGGAACCGGTCCGGCTGCTGTCGCCCCGCGGTGCGCTCCCCGGCCGGGTGGCGGTACGGATCGCCGAGCTGATCGTGCACCGCAACCGTGCCCTGGGCAGTGCGGACATCCGCGTGGATGCGGTCGTGCTGACCGGTGGCCCGGATGGCCGGCCGGTGTACCGGGCCGAGACGATGCGGTTCAGCAACGTGCGCGACGGTGAGCGGCTGCCGATGGACGACGTGCTGATCTACCACGGTCCGGCGGTCGACTTCCTCGACATCGCCGTCTGGGTCTCCCGGGACACCGGCGGGAGCCTCGCGCTCAGCGCGCTGCTGGAGGAGCGGCTGAACAGCCCCGCGCTGCAGGCGGCGAGCGCGCAGATCGCCGGGCTCGCGATGACGGCGCCGCACGCCGCTGCCGCGGTCGCCGTGCTCGGTGCCGGCGCGGTGCTGGTGAACACGGCGTACGAGCTGCTGACCGGAGTGGTCGGGCCGGGCATCGGGCTGTACCGCACCTCCCTGCTCGCCCAGGAGCAGTTCGGCATCGGGCGGCACGAGCGCCACCCGCAGGACTTCTCGTTCACGTACTCGGTCGACCAGGTCGACTGACCCACCACAAAGGAGTAAACGGCATGGCCAAGAAACTGATCATCGGGCAGCAGGAGTGGCAGATCGCCGACGCGGACGCTGAGGCCGTGGCCGGGCAGGTCCGGGACGCGATGCTCAACCGCACGACGGTGGAGCTGCCGCTCGCGGACGCCTCGGGCCGGGCGGTCACCGTGTTCCTCAACGGTGCGACCGCCTCCGGCGTCGTCCTCGACCTCGACCAGGGACCCCGCCCGAGCGAGATGTCCTGATCCACCGTCGTCCGGGCCGGGTCTCCGTGGGGGATCCGGCCCGTACGTATGCCGGGCGGGGTGCATACGTATTTCCCCGCAACCGCGCTGACCAGCATGTTCGCCGGTCCTCCCCGCGGCGACGATCGATCCACCTTCGACATCGAGGAGTGGATCGTGGTCAGCAGCGAGGTCCGCCGGTCGGCACGGCGAGGAGAACTCACGGGGCGCGTCCGGGCGGCGTCGGCCGACGAGCGGCGCCGGTTGCGGGCGGACGCCACCGAGATCGTCTGGCCGCTGGTGTTCCAGCGGGTGACCCGGGCGGCCGAGCGCGCCCGCGGCCACCACCGGTGCGCCTCGGCGGTGCAGCGGCTCGCACCCGAGTGCCTGGACCGCTTCCACGACGACGTCGAGGCCGTCGTCGACGACCTGTTCGCCCATGCCGACCTGCCGATCGCGAACCTCGAGGGCTGGCTGACCATGCGCATGCCCAAGGCGGTCATCGAGGGCTACCGCAAGCGGCGTGGCCGCCGGGGCGCACCACAGCGGCCCCGGGTCCCGATCTGGCTCGCCACCGAGCTGCACGACGACCCGTGGCTCGTCGAGCTGGCGAAGGTGGTTCTGGACTGGGCCGGCGTCGACGCCACGGCCGGCGCCTCGCTCTGGCCGCTGACCCGGTGGGCGGAGCTGCGGCTGCGGCGTACCGGCGACGTGGCGGCGGACGAGGCGACGGTCGCGGCCGAGGTGGAGGTCGTGCTGACCGCCATGCGCCGGCGCCGCGCCTGGTACGAGAAGAACGTCGAGCGCCCGCTGGGCCGCAAGCAGGCCCCGGTGTGGTTCGCCGCGCCGGCCGATGCCGGGTACGCCGAACCGGAGCCGTTGCAGCTGGTGGAGCCGTACGAGCGGGACGACGCGCTGCTGAGCGAGCTGGCCGGTCGCGCGATCGACGCCATGACCGAGCAGATCGGGCGCGGCGGACGGGTCGAGGACGTCGTGACCGAGGTGCTGGGCACGGTGTTCGGGGCGGTGCCCGACTCGTACGGGCTGGACCGGCTGCCCGGCGCGGAGCCGGCCGGTCCGGGTCACGTGGTCGCGCTGATCGGCGACCCGGACCGGCTGGACCGGGTCATCGCCGCGGTCGTCGGCATCCTGCGCGGCCGGTCCGGGGACGGGCGCGGTCCGTCAGGGAGCAGGTGAGAGCGCCGGAGGTCCCTCATGCACACGTCCGACGAACAGCTGCACCACCTGCTCGAACGCGAGCTGCGCGCGGCGGTGGCCGCCCGGATCGAGGACGGTGCCGAAGCCGGCGAGGTGACCGCCGACCTCGTCCGGCGGCTGCGCCGGATCAGCGAGCTGAGGTCCGGGCCGCCCGGTCCCCGCGGGGACAGGTCTAGCGGGGCGGGGTGAACTCGGGCTGGTCGAGAACCCGGAGCCAGCTGCCGTCGGGTTGGCGGCGTACGACCTGTGCCCGCGCTCCCGACCCGTCCTTCGGCGGCGTCGAGGTCAGCGCCAGGTCCCCGCTGATCAGCGTCGGCAGAGGCTCTTCCGGTTCGAACGCCGGCATGTGCGGCAGCGCCTCCTCCCACAGCTTGCGGATGGCCTCCCGGCCCACGATCTGCCGGCCCGGTGGGTACGCCATCACGGCGTCCTCCTCGTACAGCAGCGACAGTCCTTCCGCGTCCTTGGCGTTGGCGCGTTCGACGAACAGGCGCGTGAGGTCCTCGGGGTGAAGGGCTTTCTCTCGGTCGGTCATGCCTCCAGCCTCACGCCACACCGGTGACAAGTCCAACAAATAGTTGTTGCCCGAGGTATGATTCGCAGTCATGGATTTGCGGCAGCTCGAGTATTTCGTCGCCGTGGCCGAGGAGGCCAACTTCACCAAGGCCGCGGAGCGCGTGCACATCACCCAGTCCGGGGTGAGCGCGCAGATCAGGCAGTTCGAGCGCGAGGTCGGTGCCGAGCTCTTCGACCGGTCCTCGCGCATCGTACGGCTCACCGACGCCGGCGTCGCAGCCCTGCCCCACGCGCGGGCGGCCCTCGCCGCGGCCGCCGCCGCACAGACGGCGATCGATCAGGTGAAAGGGCTGGTACGCGGCCGTCTCCGGCTCGGCATGGTGACCGCCTGCACCGTGACGCCGCTGTTCGACGCGCTGGCCGCCTTTCACCGGGCCCATCCGCGCATCGAGGTGACACTCAGCGAGGGCAACTCCGATGTGCTCGTCGAGGACGTCCGTGCCGGGCGGATCGACATCGCGCTCGTGGGGGCGGCGGGCAGCACGCCGGGGGATCTCGCGTACCGGACGATCGTCAGCGAGGGCCTCGTCGCCCTGGTTCCCGAGGATCATCCGCTGGCGGGCAAGGAGGACGTCAGCCTGCGGCGGCTCGGCGCGTACCCGTTGATCTGTCTGCCGGTGGGGACCGGCGTGCGTGCCGTGCTCGATCAGGCGTGCGCGGCGGCGGGGCTGCGGGTGAACGTGGCGCTGCAGGCGACGGCGCCGGGCACCGTCATGGACCTGGCCACCCGCGGGCTCGGGGTCGCCGTGCTCAGCGCGACGATGGCCGAGGATGCGAAGCTGACCGCCGTGCCGGTCGCGGACGTCGACATTCCGGCGCTGCTCGCGCTGGTGTGGCGCCGGGAGGACAGCACGGTGCTGCGCGCCCTGCTTCCGCATTGCACCGCGGCGGGGCTATGACAGGTTGCCGGTGCAGGCGGCCCGGGCCTGGTCGTTCCACTGCGAGGCGTCCAGCACGGCGGTCGCGGTCCGCTCCTGGTCGTCGTCCGTGCGGAGGGCCAGGCGCACGGACAGCAGCCCGATCGGGAGCCCGGCCGAGCAGATGATCTTCACGTCCGCGTCGGCCTGCACCGACTCGCCCCGGCGGATCCACCGATGCTTCTCGACGGCCCGTACGGTCAGACCCGGCCGGACCACGCTGAAGCTCAGCACGTTCACCGGCAGCGGACCGGCGTTGACGAGCGTGACCCGGCGGGAGAGCGTGGCGTCGGTGACCTTGCCGTGGACGATCACGCCGCCGATGCCGGCGTCGTTCGACTGCGGGCCGGTGTCGGGCAGGACCAGCACCGAGATCTCGTCGTCGAGCGAGCGTTCGGCGTGCTGCCGCAGATAGGTGCCCGTCGCTGCGCTGCCGAGCACCGCGCCGGTCGTGAGGATGGCGAAGGCGGTCAGCAGGCGGCGGGTGGGGCGGCGGGGGGCCGGCGGCGGCGTCGCGACGGGAGGGTGGTCCAGATCGATCACGCTCATGGTCTCTAGAACGTACGACAGCACCATCGGTGATGGGTACTACGGGGTGACCACCGTCCGGCGGCATCACGTCGCGATGTCGGGGTACGGCAGGTCGAAGTGCGCGAGCCGGGCCCCGTACGCCTTCTGGTATTCGAGCGGCCCGTGGTCGCGTTCGAACATCGCGATGAACAGGGTGAGTGTCAGGAACGGGTGCGCGCCCAGCTCGAACAGCTTGACGTGGTCGTGGGAGGTCAGCGCCTCGCGTTCCTCGTCGGTGAAGCACAGCCAGGTGGACGCCTCGCCGGCGTGGCAGTTGAGCACGGCGTTGGCGCGTTCGACCTCCCACCACTCCACCGTCTCGCGCGGTTGTTCCCGGTAGCGTTCGACCAGCTCGGGGTCGCGGTCGATGGTGAACAGGAACTTGTCCACGAGGTACTTGCTCATCGCGGCGCTCCGTTCGGGTACCAGGTGAAGTAGGCCTCCATGGTGTGGAACAGGTCGAGGCTGTCCACGTGGTCGGCCTTCTGGCCGGCGCCGGCGACGCCCATCATCAGCATGAAGTCCATGAAGCCGTGGGTGGCGTTGCCGGGGGAGTGCAGGCTGTCCAGCGTGACCTCGGCCAGGCAGCGGTCCAGGTCGCCGGTGGCGATCCACTCGACGGCCTTCCGGTCGAACTCCGGGTCGGGGCCGTGCGGGCCGAACTGGCGCGGGCCGCCGAGCTCCAGCGACAGGTGGCCGGTGCCGATGATCGCGACGCGCAGGTGGCTGGGCCAGCTCTCGACGATCTCCCGGATCGCCCGGCCGAGCTGGACGAAGCGCTTCGGCTGCGGCAGCGGCGGCGCGAAGATGTTGGTGTAGATCGGCACGATCGGCAGGTCGGCCTCGGGCCGCAGCGTGATGATCGGGCACGTGACGCTGTGGTCGATCCGCAGCTCGTTGCTGAACGCCAGGTCGAAGCCCTCGTCGAGGCCGGCGCGCAGGATGTGCGCGGACAGGTCCTCCTGACCCTTGAGCAGCATCCGTGGCAGGCCGAACTCGCGTTCCTCGTTGTACCAGTTGGCGTCGTAGAAGGGCGCCTTGCCGACGAGGAACTGCGGCATGTTGTCGAGCCACAGCTGGTGGAAGTGGTCGGAGCCGACCATCACCAGCACGTCCGGGTTCGCCTTCGTGAGCGTCTCGCGGAAGGCGGTGATCTTGCGTACCCACTCGTCGGCGAACGGCGGCCGGTCCTCACCGGTGGCCGTGCTGGCCCGGTAGTAGAAGGGATGGTGGGTGGAGGCGATGACCGCGACGACCTCAGCCATGGCGACCCCTCTCAGTCCTCGTAGACCGCGTTGCGGTCGACCGTCAGGTAGATGTCCATGCCGAGCGGCCGGCGCCGCTCCTCGGCCAGGTGGCCGAGCAGGCCGGCGGCCCGGGCCAGCAGCGCGAAGCCCCGCAGCAGGTCGACCGGCAGGCCGAGGTCGGCCAGGGCCGCCCCGCACACCCCGGCGCCGTTCAACGGCAGGGTCCGGTTCAGGACCTGCGGGTGTACGCGCCCGATCGCCTCGAACAACCGCAGGTGCGGGCCCTTGAGCCCCTCTTCGTCGGCGATCGCCATGAGCACCGGCGTGCGCGGATCCTGCTGCTTGTGAACGGGGTGACCGAGTCCCGGGACGAACTTCTTCGCCGCGCGGGCCTTGCGTACCGCCTCCAGCGCGACGGCGTCGTAGTCCGGCTCGGGCCCGGCCTCCGCGAGCGTGCCGGCCAGGAACCGTCCACAGTCCTCGGTCACACCGAGGAACCGGCTGCCGCCGCCGAGCAGGCCCGCGGCGAGCGCGCCCTGCAGGGACTCCGGGGCGCTCAGGTACGTCAGCCGCGCCGCGATCGCCGTCGGGGTGAAGCCGTGGTCGGCGAGCGCGACGAGCACCGCCTCGAACACCCGAGTCTCGCCGGGCGTGGGGCGCCGGCCGGCGACCAGCCAGTACGCCAGCTCGCCGAACCCGACCTTGCCCATGAGGTCGGCCGCGAGGTCCTGGCCCAGCAGCCGGATCTGCGTCTCGTCGGACGTACCGATCGAGGTCGGGAAGTTCAGTCCTGCATCAGCCACGCGCGGATCTCCTCACCGTGTTCGTCCAGGCCGGGCGGCGGCAGTCGGTAGCCCGCCGGGGTGTCCGAGAACGTGATCGGGTTGCGCACGCCCGGCACGTCGCCGGTGACGACCACCGGGTCCAGGCCGAGCTCCCCGGCCAGCGCGACGCCGCCGTCGATCGTGTTGATCGGGGCGCAGGGCACCCCGGCGGCGAGCAGGTCGCGGAACCACTCGTCCTTGGTGCGCTTGGTGAGCCGCTCGACGAGGATCGGGCGCAGCTGTTCTCGGTTGGCGGTGCGATCCTGGTTGCGTCCGAAGCGCGGGTCGTCAGGAAGCTCGGGCAGGTCGAGCACCTGGCACAGCTTGCGGAACTGCCCGTCGTTGCCCGCGATGACGATCAGCTCGCCGTCCGAGGTCGGCAGCGGCTCGTACGGGAACAGGCTCGGGTGCGCGTTGCCCATCCGGAACGGGACCGTGCCGCCCGCGACGTAGCCGCTGGAGTGGTTGACCAGCCCGGACAGCGCGGAGGACAGCAGGTTGACCTCGACGTGCTGGCCGGCGCCGGAGGCCGCCCGATGGTGCAGGGCGGCGAGGATGCCGATGTTCGCGTGCAGCCCGGCCATGACGTCGAAGACTGAGATGCCGGCCCGGTACGGCGGCCCGTCCGGGTCCCCGGTGAGGCTCATCAAGCCGGAGATCGCCTGCACCATCAGGTCGTAGCCGGGGTAGTTCGCGCCGGCGCCGGTGCCGAAGCCGCTGATCGACGCGTACACGATCTTGCGGTTCGCGGCCGCGACCGTGTCGTAGTCCAGCCCGAAGCGCTGGAGGCCGCCCGGCCGGAAGTTCTCGATCATCACGTCCGCGCGCCCGGCCAGGCGCTGCGCGACCTCGAGGTCCTCCGGGTTCTTGAGGTCCAGGGCGATCGAGCGCTTGTTGCGGTTGATGCCCAGGTAGTACGTGGACACGTCGTCGCGGACCGGTGGCATCCACGTCCGGGTGTCGTCGCCGCCGGGACCCTCCACCTTGACCACCGTGGCACCGAGGTCGGCCAGCAGCATCGTCGCGTACGGCCCGGCGAGGATCCGGGAGAAGTCCGCGACGAGCAGTCCGTCCAGTGCGCCCATGAGCCGCCTCTCGAGGTTGTGCCCGCGTGGCGGACAGCTGTCCGTCAGTTTGCTGCCGCCTCACCACGGATGTCAACGAGGAACCTTGACAGGCATAAGAGCTGGTCACACACTGGCCGCCAGACGGACGTCTGTCCGCCGGAGCGAGGGAGGGCCATGTCCGAGGCAGTTCTGTTCCGCAACGGCACCGTTTTGACGATGGACGACCAGCACACCGTGCTCACCGGCGCCGACGTGCTCGTGATCGGCGAGCGCATCGCGGAGGTCGGCACCGGCCTGACCGCGCCCGAGGGGGCGACCGTGATCGACGCGTCCGGCGGCATCGTCATGCCGGGCATGATCGACACCCACCGGCACATGTGGCAGACCGCGATGCGCGGGTACGGCGCCGACTGGACGCTCACCCAGTACTTCGTCTGGTACTACCTCGAGTCCGGCAAGCTGTTCCGCCCCGAGGACGTGCACGCGGGCAACCTCCTCGCCGCCATCGAGGCCATCGACGCCGGCGTCACCACGACCGTCGACTGGTCGCACGGACTCCAGACCCCGCAGCACGCCGACGCAGCCGTGGACGCGCTGCAGGCGGTGCCGGGGCGGTTCGTGCTCGCGTACGGCAACATCCAGCAGGGCCCGTGGGAGTGGGCGACCAGCACCGAGTTCCGCGACTTCGTCAACAGGCGGATGTCCGGCGGCGACGACATGCTCGGCTTCCAGATGGCCTTCGACGTCACCGGCGACCCGTCGTTCCCCGAGAAGGCGGCGTTCGAGGTGGCGCGGGAACTGGGCGTACCGGTCACCACGCACGCCGGCGTCTGGGGCGCGACGAACGACGACGGCATCCGGCTCATGCACGAGAACGGCTTCATGACCCCGCAGACCGTGTACGTGCACGCGGCGACGCTGACCCACGACTCGTACCACCGCATCGCCGCGACCGGCGGCTCGGTGTCCGTCTCGACCGAGAGCGAGCAGAGTGCCGGCCAGGGCTATCCGCCCACCTGGACGCTGCGCGACCACGGCATCCCGGTCTCGCTGTCGATGGACACCAGCGTGTGGTGGAGCGGCGACCTGTTCTCGGCCATGCGCACGACGCTCGGCGCCGACCGCTCCCGCGAGCACATGGCGGCGCACGGCCGCGCCGAGACGGTGACCCACGTGCACCTTCGCGCCGAGCAGGTCGTCGACTGGGCCACCCGCGGCGGCAGCAAGGCGCTCGGGCTCGACTCGGTCGTCGGCAGCCTCGAGCCCGGCAAGAAGGCCGACGTCGTGCTGCTCAAGAACGACCACTCGCCGGTCATGACGCCGATCCTGCACCCGTACGGCCACGTCGCGTTCCAGGCGCAGCGCGGCGACGTCGACACCGTCGTGATCAACGGGCGGATCGTCAAGCGCGACGGCCGGCTGGTCGGCGTGGACCTCGCCGCCGCCCGTACCGCCGTGGAGCGCACGATCGAGCATCTGCGCTCCACGATGGGCGAGGAGGCGTGGCTCAAGGGCATGAACCCGGACATCCCGGAGACCAAGGTGATGGACAATCCGTACACGTACACCGAGTGGGACGCCGGCTCGGCGCAGTGGAAGCATTGACGCTTCTGACCAGCAGCAGCATCCCCAGGGAGGCCCGAGTGCCGCGCGAAGCCGGACCCGATTTCATCGAGGCCCTCGCCCGCGGGCTGGACGTGCTGCGCAGCTTCCGGCCGGGCCGCCGGGTGTCGACGCTCAGTGAGATCGCCGCCGACACCGGGCTGGCCCGGCCCACGGTCCGCCGGATCCTGCTGACCCTCGCCGAGCTCGGGTACGTGCGCGGCGAGGAGCGCGGGTACGCCCTCACCCCGCGCGTCCTCGAGCTCGGCATGGCGTACGTGCACAGCCTCGACATGTGGGACGTGGCCCGCCCGCACATGGAACGGCTCGTCGCGCAGACCGGCGAGTCGACGTCGATGGCCCAGCTCGACGGCTCGGACATCGTGTACGTGGCGCGGGTCGCCGTACCCAAGATCGTGACCCTCGCCGTCTCCATCGGCACCCGCTTCCCGGCGCCGGCCACCTCCATGGGCAAGGTGCTGCTCGCCGCCCTGGACCCGGCCGAGCTGGACGCGGTCCTGGCGCAGCCCACCCGCTCGGGGATCGACGCGCGGTGGCAGCCGCAGCGGGACGAGCTGGACCGCTCGCTGCGCGAGGTCCGGGCCAAGGGCTGGGCGCTCGCCGACCAGGACCTCGCGCTGGGCATCCGGTCCGTCGCGACCGGCGTGCGCAACGGCGACGGCCGGGTGGTGGCGGCGCTGAACGTGACCGTGCACGCCGCCGAGACGTGTGTCGACAAGTTGACAGGCCATCATCTGCCGCTGCTCCTGCACGCGGCCGCAGACATAAGCCATGACTGGTCTTTGCGGGATTCCGCACCGATCGTCGTTCGCGCCTGAGGGTTCACTCACCCGGTTATGAAGCCCCGCCTACTGGCAGGAACCGGGTGCTTACGGGCAGGATCGGCCCATGACGACCCCCGGCCGCCTGCCGTACCCCGTCACCCTCTCCGGGGACGGCATCACCTTGCGCGAGTGGCGGGACGACGACCTCGACGAGCTGGTCGCCATGCTCGACGAGCCCGACATCGCCCGGTGGACCCCGATGCCGTCGCCGTTCGACACCGAGGCCGGCATCGCGTACCTGAAACGTGCCCGGCAGGGCCGCGTCAGCGGTCAGCGCATCCAGCTCGTGATCACCACGGACGGCGTGAAACCGCTGGGCGAGGTGCTGCTCTTCGGCGTCGACGCCGGCCTGCGCGAGGCCGAGCTGGGATACCTGGTGGGCGCTCAGCACCGCCGGCGCGGGCTCGCCGCCGGGGCGCTCTCCCTGCTCTCCGCGTACGCCCGCAGCACGCTGAAGCTGAACCGGCTGCTGCTGCGCATCGACCCGGGGAACACGGCGAGCACCGCCGTGGCGCGCCGCTGCGGGTACCGCCTCACCGGCGAGCCGCCCATCCTGCAGGAGGGCCCGTACGGCCCCAGCAGCCTCGACACGTGGGAGCTGGTCTCGGTCGGCGGGGGAAGCCGGATGGAGCGGCTGAGAAATGTCGCCTCCCGGCGGTACGGTCGTCGCGGCTGAGATTCCCTGGAGGTTGCCCATGGACGTGGACCGCAGGCAGGCCACGGCGTACCGGGTGGCCGCGCTCGGGCTGGCGGACCGCGGCTCGGCGCGCCCGGGCGACCTGGCCGTGCTCGACCTCGGCGTGCAGGAGTACACGCCGGGTTCTGTCCAGGTCGGGCTCGCGGCGCGCACCGACGCGGCGCTCGGCGACGACCGGTTGCTGATGGTGTGGGCGGCCCGCGGAGCGCCGCACCTGCACCGGCGCCGCGACCTCGGCAGGCTCGTCAAGGCGCTGTGGCCGCTCAGCGACGCCGACGCCTCGGCCCGGATCAAGAGCGCACAGATCCCCGAGGGCGTGAAGCTGGGCATCACGGCGTTCGAGGCGACCGCCGCGGCGTTCCGCGAGGTCGTCACGAGGTCCATGCCCCGGGGCGAGGCGAGCACCGAGGTCAGCCGGCGGGTGCCACGCGAGCTGACGTACGACTGCCGCACCTGCCGCGCGCGGCACATCGCCGGCAACGTCTGGCAGGTCTCCGGCCTGGCCGGCGGCGTCCAGGTGGAGGCCCGCGGCAAGGACGCGACGCTCGGCCCGATCCGCAACGCGCCACCGCAGCCCGTCGCGAACGAGGGGATCGAGGAGCTGATCGTGACCTACCTGCGGCTCCTCGGCCCGGCCGGCCCGGCGGAGGTCGCGAAGTACCTGGGGTCCGCCACCGCCGAGATCAAGAAGGGATGGCCCGCCGACGGCCTCGAGGAGGTGCGCCTCGACGGCCGGAAGACGTGGATCCCGGCCGGCTCGGCGGCGGCGCTGGCATCGGCCGGACCGGTCCGCGGAGTGCGCTTCGTCCCGGCGATGGACGCCCTCCTGCAGGCGCGCGACCGCGACGTGCTCGTGCCCGAGCGGGCGCGGCAGAAGGAGGTGTGGCGCATTCTCGGGAACCCGGGAGTGATCCTGGTGGACGGGGAGATCGCCGGGGTGTGGCGGGCCAAGACGGCCGGCCGCAAGCGGGTGGAGCTGACCGTGACGCCGTTCGGGACGCTGACCGCCCGGAGCCGGAAGGCGCTCGAGGAGGAGTCCGCGGTGGTCGCCCGGGCCCGCGACGTGCCGGAGGCGACGGTGACCTACACCTGAGCCGCCGGAGCCTTCACCAGGCCGGCGGCAGCGCGTCGGGGCTGTCGGCGCCGGACCCGGGGCGGCAGCGGTAGCCGATCGCGACCATGATGACCAGGGCCCAGACGCCGGCCACGATCGCCGCCGCCCACCAGCCCACGACGGCGAGGATCAGGGCGGCCGCCCACACGACGGTGGCGGCGAGGATCAGCGACAGCGGTACGTGCCGGCGGGCCGGGCGGCCACCGGCCATGCGGGAGCAGAAGTCGGGGTCCTCACGGCGCAGCTGTCGTTCCAGCTGGGCCAGCCGGCGGCTGTCTTCCTTGCTGAGCATGGCGCACCTCCGGCGAGGCCCGGACTGTAGGGGCACGACGACCAGGCACCCGGAACCATCCCGATCGATGGGTCCATTGTTACCCGTAGGTCACAGAATTCATACCGTTCGGGGGCTTGTGTTCATGCCCTCCGCGTGCAGCCCGGGCCCGCCATTCAGGACTGTGCCGGTGCCGCCGTGCGGGCCGCGCGGAAGACCCAGATGCGCATCAGCAGGAAGCGGACGCCGGTGGCCACGAGGTTGGCGGCGATCAGCACCCCGAGCTCCACGGTGGTCGGCGGGCTGGTCACGGCGTGCAGGACCGCCAGGGAGCCGCTGGTCAGGCCGAGGCCCACGGCGAAGACGACCAGCCCCTGGGCCTGGTGCCGCCAGGCGCCGCCGGTGCCGCGTACCCGGAACGTGAGCCGGCGGTTGGCGGCCGTGTTGGCGATCGCCGTCGCGAGCAGCGCGACCAGGTTGGCGCCCTGCGGGCCCATGCCGGTGCGCAGCAGCGCGAAGAGCACGAGATAGGCCAGCGTGCTGGCGACGCCGACCGCGGCGAAGCGCAGGAGCTGACCGGTCAGGCCCGCGGGTACGCCCGCGACCGGCAGCGGGTTGCGGCCGAGCTGCTCGCGCAGGGCGGCGAGCGGGAGGCGGCCGGTGCCCAGCGCCCGGGTGAGGCGGGCGATGCCGCGCAGGTCCGCCATCGCCGTGGCCACGATGTCGACGCGGCTGTCCGGGTCGTCCACCCAGTCCACCGGCACCTCGTGGATGCGCAGGCCGGCCCGCTCGGCGAGGACCAGCATCTCGGTGTCGAAGAACCAGCCGGTGTCCTCGACCATCGGCAGCAGCCGGGCGGCCACCTCGGCGCGGATCGCCTTGAAGCCGCACTGGGCGTCGGAGAAGCGAGCCGAGAGGGTGCCGCGCAGCAGCAAGTTGTAGCCGCGCGAGATGAACTCGCGTTTGGCGCCCCGGACGACTCGGGAGCCACGGGCGAGGCGGGAACCGATCGCCAGATCGGAGTGGCCGGAGATGAGCGGTGCGACCAGCGGCAGCAACGCGCCGAGGTCGGTCGACAGGTCGACGTCCATGTACGCCAGCACCGCCGCGTCCGACTGCGTCCACACGTGCTTGAGGGCCCGGCCACGGCCCTTCTCGGCGAGGCGTACCGAGGCCACGCCGGGAAGCGTCCCGGTGAGCCGGCGGGCCACGTCCGCGGTCGAGTCGGTGCTCGCGTTGTCGGCGATCGTGATCCGGAACCGGTACGGGAACTCCGCCGCCAGGTACGCGTGCAGCCGGCGGACGCAGGGCTCGAGGTCGATCTCCTCGTTGTACACCGGGACGACGACGTCGAGGACCGGCGCGACAACCCGGTCCTGCCCGGCGGAGTACGAGGGCGACGTGGTGGAAAGGCTCATGTCACCAAGGTCGTCCGCGTCGCTTTGCCCCCTGTGTGGCGAGCCTGTGGCCGGACTGTGAGGTGAACGCCGCAGGCGGCCCCCGGAACCGGGAGCCGCCTGCGGGCTGTCGTGATGGATCACTGGGTGGCGGTCAGGTCGTAGATGGTGACGCCGTCGACCGTCTGTGACGGGAACGTCTCGGCGACCCACGAGGCGATCTGGGAGCCGGCGTTGCTGCCGCCGGTGCCGCCGCCACGGCCGCCGCCGAAGCCGCCCCCGCCGATGAAGTAGTGGATCTTCTTCTCGGCCACGTACCGCTGGAACTGGGCGAGGGTGGGCGACGGGTCGCTGCCGTTGAAGCCGCCGATCGCCATGACCGGGTCCTGCGTCGCGAGCTGGTAGCCCGAGGCGCTCTGCGAGCCGACCGCCGCGGCGACCCAGGTGTACTGGTCGGCGTTCGCGTCGAGCAGTGCCTTCATCTGATCGCTGACGCTGGCCGCATCGAGCAGGCCACCCATGCCGCCGCCGCGCATCCCGCCGTCACGGAAGCCGCCCTGCGGCGTTCCGGTGCCGGTGCCCGTTCCGGTGCCGGTGCCGGTTCCGCCGGGAGCGCCACCCGGGAACCCGCCACCCGGGAACCCGCCGCGCGGGAATCCCCCGCCGGGGAAGCCGCCGCCCGGCCCCCCGCGGCCACCACGCCCGCCGCCCGGGCCGAAACCGCCCTGCGTCGCCGGGCCCGCCGAAGGGATCGACCCGGTGTGCGGCTCGGACGCCGTCTGCACCGCATACGCCGCCGGGCCGGCGAGCACCGCGCCCAGTGCGAGCGCCGCACTGGCCAGGGCCACCTTCGCGGGCAGCCGCAGCGAGGCGAGCACCCCGAGGGCCGCCACGACGCCGCCGATCAGCACGACCCAGCGCAGCCACGGCACGAAGTCCGGGCTCCAGCCGAGCATGTGCCACGACCACCACGCGGTCACGCCGATCGCCGCGGCCAGCGTCAGCGCGGCGAAAGCGTTGCGCCGGTGCCGCCACAGCAAGGCCGAGCCCATGCCCACCACGGCACCGACGGCCGGCGCCAGCGCCACTGTGTAGTACGCGTGGAAGATGCCCTGCATGAAGCTGAAGACCAGCGTGGTGCCCACGAGCCAGCTGCCCCACAGGATCAGCCCGGCCCGCAGCCGGTCCGTACGCGCCGCCCGCAGCGTGAGCACGAGGCCCGCGACCAGGACGATCAGCGCGGCGGGCAGCAGCCAGGAGATCTGACCGCCCTGGGCGGCGTCGAACATGCGCAGGATGCCGGTCTCGCCCCAGCCGCCGCCGTTCCCGCCGCCACCGCCGCCGACGCTTCCGGCCTCGTCACCGTTCAGCCGGCCGAGGCCGTTGTAGCCCAGGGTCAGCTCGAGCAGGCTGTTGTTCTGCGACCCGCCGATGTACGGCCGCATCGACGCCGGCACCAGCTCGACGATCGCGATGTACCAGCCCGCCGACACGACGACCGCGAGCCCGGCCAGGACCAGCTGCACGAGGCGCTTGCCGAGCTTCGGGGGACCGGCGACCAGGTACGCCAGCGCGTACGCCGGCACCACGAGCAGCGCCTGCAGCATCTTGGTGAGGAAGCCGAAGCCGACGAACGCCCCGGCCAGCAGCAGCCACGTCGTCGACCCGGACTCGATCGCGCGGACGGTCGCGTACGCCCCGGCGACCATGAGCAGCACGAGCAGCGCGTCCGGGTTGTTGAACCGGAACATCAGCACGGCGATCGGGGTCAGCGCGGACACCGTGCCCGCGATGAGGCCGGCCGCGGGGCCGTACCAGCGGCGGACCGTGGCGAAGAGCAGGCCGGTCGTGGCGACGCCCATCAGCGCCTGCGGGACCAGGATGCTCCACGAGCTCAGGCCGAAGATGCGGACGGACAGCGCCATCACCCACAGCGAGGCGGGCGTCTTGTCCACGGTGATCGAGTTCGCCGCGTCCGAGGAGCCGAAGAAGAACGCCTTCCAGCTCTGCGAACCGGCCTGGACGGCCGCCGAGTAGAAGGCGTTGCCCCAGCCCGACGCGCCCAGCCCCCAGATGTAGAGAACTCCGGTGAGCAGAAGCAACGAGATCAGCGCGGGGCGCACCCACCGTGCGTCGCGGGCCGCGGAGGGCTCGGCCGGCGGGTACCCCGGCTCCACCGTCGGCGGTACGGGCAACGTCGAGGTCATCATGGGTCCTTAAGGCAGGCGGAAGCACTTGACCCTCGTACTGTCTTCCGCCCGCCTGTCGGGCCCTTATGTCGTTACTGTGCGGCCGCTGTGAGGCTCGAACGGCGCTTGGCGGCGGCCGTGGCGAGCCGCTCCAGCACCGCCACGGTCGGCTCCCAGCCCATGCACGCGTCGGTGACGCTCTGGCCGTACGTGAGCTCCCCGCCCAGGTCCTGGCGCCCCGGGACGAGGAAGCTCTCCAGCATCACGCCGCGGATGCCCTGCTGCCCCGCCTCCAGCTGCCCGGCGATGTCGTCGGCCACGATCGGCTGGCGCAGGTGGTCCTTGTTGCTGTTGCCGTGCGAGCAGTCGACCACCACCCGCTCGGGCAGGCCCGCGTCCCGCAGCAGCGCGAGCGACGCCTGCACGTCCTCGGCGCTGTAGTTGGGGCCCTTGCCACCGCGCAGCACGAGGTGACAGTCCGGGTTCCCGGTGGTGTGCATGATCGCCGGGGTGCCGGAGACGTCGATGCCGGGGAAGACGTGCGGCACGGCGGCGGCGTTGATCGCGTCGATGGCGGTGGCGATGCTGCCGTCCGGGCGGTTCTTCATGCCGATCGGCATGGACAGGCCGGAGGCGAGCTGCCGGTGCACCTGCGATTCCACCGTACGGGCGCCGATCGCGCCCCACGCCACGGTGTCGGCGATGTACTGCGGCGTGATCGGGTCGAGGAACTCCACGGCGACGGGCAGGTCCCGTTCGAGCACCTGCAGCAGCAGGGCCCGGGCGGTCCGCAGCCCCTTGCCCACGTCCCCGGTGCCGTCGAGCGCGGGGTCGTTGATCAGGCCCTTCCAGCCGACCGTGGACCGCGGCTTCTCGAAGTACACCCGCATGACGATCAGCAGGTCGTCGGCGAGCCGCCCGCGTTCGGCGGCGAGCCGGTCGGCGTACTCGGCTGCGGCCGCCGGGTCGTGCACCGAGCAGGGCCCGACCACGACGAGCAGGCGGGGATCTCGGCCGTCCAGGACGGCTTCCACCTGCCGCCGGCCGTCCAGCACGCTCGCCGACAACTCGTGGGTCAGCGGCAGCTCGTGGTGCAGCAGGGCGGGGCTCATCAGCGGGACGACGCGCTCGATGCGGTGGTCGCTGACCCGCTGGACCTCGGGGATGGTCACGGCTGTCTTCCTTCTCCGCCGGCATTCCCGGGGCCGGCGTCCCCGAGCTCAGGCCGGCTCGTCGCAAACGAAAAGGCAGCGACTCAAGTCGCTGCCTCTGCCGGCCCTGCTGGGGTGTCTCAGGTCATGAACTCATGGCCGAGGCACCGGCGAAGGCCGGCCACTCAAACCATGAATACGTGGGCAACCACGAATACCAACGGGACACGCCGTCATCGTAGCCCATCGCTGTCGCGCGATGTCCGTCAGCCGGGGTATGGGCACATGCAAGTTGCGTGTGCTGACATGAGACGCATGAACAACGCGAGCGCGCCGTACCTCCTGGAGGGTCTGGCCGAGCTCTCCCCGGCCGAGCGGCACCAGGCGGTCTCCCTGGTGGTCCTGCGGGTCTGGGAGACGCCGCAGATCCTGCTCGGCGACATTCCGCCGGCGCAGGCGCTGGCGGCGATCGCGGCGGTCGCCGCGGGGCTGCCCGGCGCCCAGGGCCGGCCCTGGCTGGACGACCGGCTGCGCGCCGCGGCGGTGCCCGGCGTGACCGGCGAACTGGCCGGCCGCGCGCTGTGCGCCCTGGACGTGCTCGTGGGCCGTGACCGCGAATCGGTTCCGCTCGAACTGCACGTCTCCGACGGCGACGCGGCCGGTGCGCTACTGGACGACCTGCGTGACGTACTCATGGACGGGCTCCGGCGGGGCCTGTAGCTGCGGGCTCGCCGGCAGCCGGACCGTGAACTCTGTACGGCCCGGGACGCTGTCCACGCCGACCGTGCCGCCGTGCGCGCTCACCACCGCGTGCACGATCGACAGGCCGAGGCCCGTACTGCCCGCCGCCCGCGAGCGCGAGCTGTCCCCGCGCGCGAACCGTTCGAAGATCTTCGGCTGCAACTCCCGCGGGATGCCCGGCCCGGCGTCGGTCACCCGGATCACCGCCGTGCCGTCCTCCTGCCCGACGCCGACCGTCACGGTCGTGCCCTCCGGCGTGTGCGTCCGGGCGTTGGCCAGCAAGTTCGCCAGCACCTGGTGCAGGCGCTGCTCGTCGCCGGTGACCGTGACCGGCTCCTCCGGCAGGTCCAGCTGCCAGTCGTGGCGCGGACCCGCCGCGTGCGCGTCGCTCACCGCGTTGACGACCAGCATCGTCAGGTCGACCGGGTCGTGCGCCAGCGGCCGTCCCGCGTCCAGCCGGGCCAGCAGCAGCAGGTCCTCGACCAGCGCGGTCATCCGCTTCGCCTCGGACTCCACCCGGCCCAGCACGTGGCCGATCTCGTCGGGCACCGGCTGGCGGCTGCGGCGGCTCAGCTCGGCGTAGCCGCGGATCGCCGCCAGCGGGGTGCGCAGCTCGTGGCTCGCGTCGGCGACGAACTGACGTACCTGCATCTCGCTGGCGTGCCGCGCCTCCAGCGCGTTGCCGACGTGGTCGAGCATCCGGTTCAGCGCGGCGCCGACGGCGCCGACCTCGGTGCGCGGGTCGGTGTCGGCCTCGGGCACCCGCTGGGCCAGGTCCACCTCGCCGCGGTCCAGCTCCAGCTCGGAGACGCGGGTCGCGGTCGCCGCGACCCGGTTCAACGGCTTGAGCGTACGGCGGATGATCACCGCTCCGGCCCACCCGGCGGCCACCAGCGCGAGCAGCACCGCCCCGCCGGTGACCAGCGCGACGGCCAGCAGCGTCTGATCGGTCTCCTTCAGCGGGAGCGCCGCGACGACGACGCCGTCCTGGGTGGTCGTGGAGACGACGCGGTAGTCACCGAGCTCGCCGAGATCGAGGTCGCGCGGATCGTTGTCCGGTGTCACCGAGCCCAGCCGGCTGACGGTCTCGTCGGGCAGGCGTTCGTACTGGTAGTCGTAGTAGCCCTCGGCGTCGGAGCGCAGCGTGACCATGCCGCCGTCCACGCCGCCGCCGGCGGTGAGGTTGAGGAAGATCGAGTCGGCCCGGGCGCCGGGCGGCACCCGGCCGCTGAACTGGCCGCCGCCGAGGTGCGGCTCGCCGCCGGGGAAGCTCGGCCGCTTCTGCGCCCGGCCCGCCGTCTCCTGGAGCTGGGTGTCGAGGCGCTTGTAGAGGGTGTTGTGCAGGTAGATCTCGGCGGTGGCGCCGACGACCAGGCCGAGGACCGTCAGCAGCACCACCATGATCGCGATGAGCCGGGTCCGCAGCGACCAGCCCGCCGGGGAGCGCCAGCGGGCCGGGTGGGTGGTGACGGCGGCGGGCACGTCAGTCCGCCGGCTTCAGCACGTAGCCCGCGCCGCGCATCGTGTGGATCATCGGGGCCCGGCCGGCGTCGATCTTCTTGCGCAGGTACGAGATGTAGAGCTCGACCACGTTCGCCTGGCCGCCGAAGTCGTAGTTCCACACCCGGTCGAGGATCTGGCTCTTGCTGAGCACCCGGCGGGGGTTGCGCATGAGGTAGCGCAGCAGCTCGAACTCCGTGGCGGTCAGCGTGACCAGGTCGCCGCCGCGGCGTACCTCGTGGCTGTCCTCGTCGAGGGTGAGGTCGCCGACGACGAGCTGGGACTCCGTGCGCATCGGGGAATGACCCATGCGGCGCATCAGCCCGCGCAGCCGGGCCACGACCTCCTCCAGGCTGAACGGCTTCGTCACGTAGTCGTCGCCGCCCGCGGTGAGGCCGGTGACGCGGTCCTCGACGGAGTCCTTCGCGGTCAGGAACAGCACCGGGACCTCGGGCGTCTCGCCGCGCAGCCGGCGCAGCACCTCGAGGCCGTCGATGTCCGGGAGCATCATGTCGAGCACCACGGCGTCCGGGCGGAAGTCGCGCGCGGTGCGTACGGCCGTCAGCCCGTCGCCCGCGCTGCGGACGTCCCAGCCCTCGTACCGCAGCGCCATGGAGAGCAGCTCCGCCAGGGTGGGCTCGTCGTCGACCACGAGGACGCGGACCGGGCCGCCGTCGGGCCGGCGGAGCTCGCTGCTGGGGTCTGCGTTCGCCATCGTCATGTCCCCACTGTGGCGGGCGACGCTTTGCCGCGCCTTTCCGCTTCCTGTGTAGCACCTGTGGGTCCGGCCCACAGGCACGCCACGGAGTTCGCACAGCTCGGTGACGGTGCCGGCCGGGAACCTGAGTGGCATGACGGACATGACGATCACCCGTTTCCCCCTCCGGACGGCCCAGCGGCGTGCGGTCGGCGCCGCGGTGGCCGCGGTGCTGGCGGTGGCGGCCGCGTTCGGGCCCGGCCCGCAGCTCGTGACCCGGCTCGGCGCCGGTGAGCAGGTCGGCTTCTCGACACTGAGCGCCGCCGACACGATCCGCAGCAGCACCGTGCTCGCCGAGGTGCCCGCCGCGGGTGTGTCGGAATCGGACTAAACGCTTGATACTCCGCATAATTGCCCGCGTTGTATCGGGCGGCGGAGCGGAGACACACGGGTGCGACACCGGATCGGAACGGCGCTCGCCGCGCTCGCCATGGTCGCCCTGACAGCGGCGCCGGCCGCAGCGGACGCACCGTACCCGGCCGGCGTCAGCGCGGACGACCTGCGCGCCGCCGGCGTGAGCGAAGGTGTCGTCGCCGCCGGCGGAGCGCACTCCTGCACGGTCACCAGCCTCGGCGACGTCTACTGCTGGGGCGACGACTCGTCCGGGCAGCTCGGCGACGGAACCAGCACGCACGCCGGCGGGCAGGCGGTGTTCGCCTTCCGGACCGCGGTGCAGGTCGACGCGGGACGGGCGCACACCTGCGCGGTCGGCGCGGACGGGAACGCGTACTGCTGGGGGGACGACTCCGCGGGCCAGCTGGGGACCGGCACGGCAGGGGACCGCGACGAGCCGGCCGAGGTCACCGGGCTCGACGGCCACCTGATCGTGCAGGTCGCCACGGGCGCCCGGCACACCTGTGCGGTCGACGACGAGGGCGCCGCCTGGTGCTGGGGTGACGGCTCGGCGGCGCCCGTACGGGTCACCGGCATCGCCGGCCCGATCGTCGACATCGCCGCCGGCGGGAACACCACGTGCGCTGCCACCGCCGGGGGAGCGGCGTACTGCTGGTCCTCGGGTGAGGCGCCGGCACGGATCGCCGAGGCGCGACGGGCGCGCCAGGTCGCGGTCGCGGGCAAGCGGGCGTGCTTCCTCGACACCGACGGGCGCGCGTCCTGCGGCGGAGCGAGGCTGGACACCGGCGGGGCGGAGCTCGACCGCATCAGCGCCGCGGGCGACCGCGTCTGTGGCGTCGACCGTGAGGGGCGCGCGTCCTGCTGGACGACGGACGGCGAGCGCAGCGGCGTCGACGGCAGGATGCGGGACCTCGACGTGGGGGCTGACCGCGCGTGCGGCGTCGGCGTCGAGGGGTACGTGTCCTGCTGGGGTGCGGACGGTGTGCCCGTACGGGTCGGGGGACTGCCGCGCCCGCCCGGCGCGGCCACCGGTGTGCAGGTACGCGCCCTCGACGGCGGCCTGCGGATCTCCTGGCACCCCCCGGCCGACCTCGGCTCCGGACCGTTCGAGTTCTTCTGGGCGGCGACCGCGGACTACGCCTCCGGGTGCGTGCTGACCGTCGCCACGGCGTCCGGCTGCGAGGTGCTGGGGCTGCGCAACGGCCGCACGTACGACGTGGCGGTGGTCGTACGCACCCGGGACGGCCTGACGATCAGCGACTACGTGACCGCCGCGCCGTCCGAGGTCGCCCCGGAACCGTCCGGATCGGCGTACCCGTCGGCGCCGCCGCGCGAGTTGCAGCCAGGCGAGGGCGGCGGGCTGCCGGTCACCGGGCTGAGCCCGGTGGCGCTGCTCTCCATCGGCACGATGCTGCTCGGCGGCGGCCTGGTCGCCCTGCTCGTCAAGAAGCCGTGACCTCGAACGCGGCGTCGCGGAACTGCCCGGCGCCGGCCTTCAGCCGCTCGGCGTAGTACACGCGGTTCCAGTTGGTCCACGTCACGTGCCCGGCGGTCTGGTCCGTGCCGGACGCCGACACGGACACGCCGATGCCCGGGCTGACCTGGGTCGTCAGCCCCTTCCCCGGCACGCCCACCGTGTGCCGGGACGGGTCGGCGTACCCGAGCATCGCCCACGGCACGCGTACGACGAGGTCGTCGCCGTCGCGGTACCAGAGGTTGCGGCTGTCCTCGTCCGGGGTGCCGTACCGCAGCAGGCCCGCGTTCTGGATCTCGGCGGGCAGCCGCTCGCCGGTCGTCGGGACCCGCAGGTCCCGGTTGACGATCAGCTCGAAGCGCCGCCAGCCCTCCGGCGCCGGCCCGCGCCGCCCGAGCGGGACGGCGTAGTCCAGCGGCATCGGGTCGAGCCGGCTGCGCAGGTACGCCTGCCCGGTGCGAGCGATCGGGTCCAGCACGAACGCGGCGTCCGCCTCGCGGTTGCCGGTGCCCGGCGCGGGTGGCCCGGTCAGGGCGGGAAGCACGTCGAAGCCGACCGTGAGCGCGTTCGGCGCCGGCGTCCCCAGCCGGATCCGCAGCTGGACGAAGGACTCGTCGACCCGTGCGGTGACCCGCCGCGCCGGCCAGGCCGACTCGTCGTCGAGCAGGTACTCCGCGGCGGCGTCCGGTGAGCCGGCCGCGTCCATCGCGATGAGCCCGAAGTGCTGCTCGTTCGTCAGCGGGTCGTGCCACAGCTGGCGGCGCTCCGCGACCTGGTGCTCGATGGTGTTCCAGGTGAACTTGAACCACTCGTCCACCCAGCCGAAGACGAACCCGCCGGACAGGCCCTGGTCCTTGATGAGCCGAAGCAGCTCCGCGTCGATCCGCATCGCCTCGCGCTCGCTGTGGTCACCCTGGGAGCGCCCGAGCGGGCCGTTGTGCGCCGACCCGATCGACGACGGCACGCCGAACTCGGTGATCACCGTGGGCATGTCGCGGTGGTGGCGGCGCAGGGCTGCGAGATATCCCGCGTACGGGTCGGCCCGGCCGTTGTAGTGGTAGCGCTGCAGCGCCGGCTCGTGCCGCTGGAAGTCCGGGTAGTACGGGTACGCGTGATAGCTGGCGAAGGTCCCGGCCGGCCACTGCGCAGTGGGCAGCACGTGGTTGGCGTCGATCTGCAGCAGGTCCTCGGTGTCGAGGGGTTCCTCCGGGTGCCGCAACGGGTCGGTCGTCGGCCAGTTCACGAAGGCGATCGGCTGGCTGAGCCCCTGCGCCGCCTCGTACGCCGCCAGCTCGTCCATCCGGGCGGCCAGCCAGCGCTCGGTGGGCGAGGCCTGGGCGGTGCTGCGGAAGTACCGGCCGCGGACCGGGGGAGCGTCGCGGTTGCGCAGGTCGGAGCGGTGGCCGCCGGACGGGTCCACCTCCAGCCCCACGATCCACCCGGCGAGCCACGGGGTCACGTCGGTGTCCCAGGTGCCGGCGGCCCGGCCCGGGCGGGGGTCGCGGGTCAGCCGGCCGCGTACGGCCGCGCTCGCGTCCCGGATCTCCTCGCGGAACGCCGTGGTCACACCGCGGTCGTAGAGGTCGCCCTTCTCGGCGTAGGACTCGTCCGGTGGGTACACGCCCTGCATGAGGTAGAGGGGCCGGTCCGGGTTGCCGCGGTTGTAGCGGGCGAGCTCCTGATAGAAGGCGGGCGGGTGGATGGTGTAGATCCGCAGCACCCGGATGCCGAGCCAGCCCATCGCCGCGAACCACGTGCGGTACTGCCCGGCGGAGATCGACAGTTCGCCCGGCTGATGGCCCGGCGTGGTGCTGCCCAGGTTGACCCCGGGCAGGAACGTCATGTCGCCGGACGCGGTGTGCAGGGCGAAGGTGCGGCCCCGGGCGGTCGCGACGCTCGCCAGCCCGCGGCCGAGGCGGGGTGCGGGCGCCCAGGACGGACCGGCCGGCGGGGCGCCGAGCGCCTGCATGCCGGGGATCGCGAACGCCGCGGAGGTCAGCGGTGGCCGGGGCGTGGCGCCCGCCAGGAAGAGGCACATGGTCAGCGTGACGAGCCCGATCACGGCCGCCTTGGCGCGTGCGGGCGGCGGGCGTACGGGCGCCTGGACGAGATGGGCCGGGAAGTCCCCCACTACGGCATTGTGCTGGGTGGGAGCTTGCTGAATGGGGTGAATTGTCGGTAAAGCGGAGCCGGGGAACACTCGCCGTTCGCCTCAAGTTGTGCCAGCGTTGGTCACAGTGAGCGGCGCGAGCGTGGGGAGCGGGTTCATGGATCTTCTGGAGGAGTACCGCAGGGCCACCTTCGTCTTCGAGTCCGGCGACCCGCTCGGTGCGGCCCGGATGCTCGAGCCGATCGTGGAGGCGGAGCCGCACAACACCGCCGTCCGCCAGCTGCTCGCCCGGGCGTACTTCAACTCGGCGCAGCTCGCCGGTGCGGAGGCCCAGCTGAGAGCGCTGATCGACCGTGACCCATCGGACCACTACGCGCACCACGTGCTCGGCCGGACCCTGGAGAGGGCCGGCCGTTTCAGTGAGGCGCTGCCCCACCTGCGGCTGGCGGCGGCGATGAAGCGGCACGACGACTACGAGACCGCGCTGCGCCGGGTCGAGACGTGGGTCGGCAAGAACGGCGGCCGGACCGCGTACGGCGCTGAGTAGGCTGCCGACGTGAAGCTCAAGCTGGATCTCCACGACATCTTCAACAAGGGCACCGAGATCGACAAGGCGCTGCGCGGCATCATCGACGAGGCGATCCAGAAGAAGGCCTCGCTGGTCGAGATCATCCCGGGCAAGGGCAGCGGCGCGCTGAAGAAGAAGGTGCTGCGCTTCCTCGACCAGAAGGACGTGAAGCAGCTGTACCACCGCGTCGAGAAGGACGGCGACAACTGGGGACGGCTGTTCGTGCACTTCCGCCACGACGCGCCCACCGGACGCCGGGGCCGGGGACGGTAGCGGCTTCAGAACGTGTAGGTCTTCGCGACCGCCAGCATCTCCGAGCTGTGCGAGCCCACGACCCCCACCGCCGCCGGACGGGCCTGGAAGCCGGGCAGCGCGGACAGGCCGTCGCTCGCGTCCATTGCGCGAACCCGCAGCGGCGCTCCGGCGCGTACGGTCAGCACGACGTCCACGCCGGCCGGGGGCGGGCCGTGGAAGACGAAGCCGAAGCCCCACACGCCGCCCGCCGTACGGTCCACCGGCACCTGCCGGCCGCCCACCGTCGCGCTCGTGACCTGGGCGTCCGCGGCCACGTGCAGCGTCACCAGCCGCACCGGGCGCTGCGGCGTGACCCGCAGGGTGACCGTACGGTCGGTGCCCCCGGTCGTGTCGGAGACCTTGGTGACCGCGGGCGCCGGCAGATCGGCGGGCTGAGCGGGGCCCGAGAGCAGCTTCTCCGGGCCGAACGCCGGGAGGGTGTCGGTGACGGCGGCCGGCTTGTCGCCGACGTAGCGCCCCGTCCAGTGGTTGGGCGTGCCCGACGCGCTCAGCCAGCGGGCCCGGCCGGTGTCCGCGTCGAGCGCGTACATCAGGTGGGTGGGCGCCGGGTGGGCCCGGTCGAAGCGGTCCACGGACAGGCCCACCGCCACGGCCACGACCGTCGCGACGAGTGCCGCCACCGTGGGCAGGGCGGCGCGACGGCGGGCGCGCAGCGCGTCCATGCCGCGCTGACCGCCGGCCCGGGGGTGCAGCAGGTCGACGATCGGCAGCAGCGCGAGGGCGAGCAGCGTCGCGATGAAGGCGCCGGAGCCCGCCAGGTTCATGCCCAGCGCCGGGAAGAACATGACGAGCGTCGGCAGCAGGATGACCACTGCGACGCAGCCGCCGACGGTCAGCACGAGGGCGGCCGCGAACCTGCGGCGTAGCAGGATCGCCGCGATGCCCGCGAGCGCCGCGGCGAGCGCCGGCAGCGCGGTGAGGTAGGAACCGCCGGGGGCGAGTGCGGCCAGGAGGACGCCGATCAGCGCCGGCCAGAACAGGCCCGCGACGGCCAGGGCGGCCGGGCCGATCCGGCGGCGCAGGAGGGCGTACCAGGCGAACACCACGGCCGCGGTCAGGGCCACCACGGCCAGCCTGTACCCCCACGGGCGGTACGGGTCGATCGGCATTTCGGCGTACCCCGGACGCATGATCTTCACCAGCGACCAGAGCAGCTGGGCGAGTACCGGGGCGGCCAGGACCGGCACGAGGGTGAGGCCGGCGGCGGCGATCTGCCGGGGTGCGGACGCCAGCCGGCGGCGGCGCGAGAGCCAGGCCAGCACGAGCACCGCGACCAGCGCCAGGACGGCCAGGGGCCAGGTCCACGAGCCCGGGTAGTGCACCAGTGCGCCCGGCACCGTGAAGTACGTGGCGTCACCGCCCGACCGGAGCCCGGGCAGGTCGCGATTGCCCAGCTCACGGGTGAGGGACAGGACGTTGTCGCCGTGGTGCTGCAGGCTGTCCCGGTTCATCGCCCCGGGCGTGTCCAGCGGCGTGTGGTAGACCGCCGCCCCGTCGATGTACGCCGAGTTCAGCCCGGTGAAGCCCTTCTCCCGGAACGCCGTGAAGTCGGTGTCGTTGGGCAGCAGCCGGTACACCTCGACGGCGAACGACGTACCCACCGGGTGGGCCGCGTGGGCGAAGACGCTCACCAGCCCCGCGTTGCGGGCGGCGGTCTCGAACATGATCGCCGGGCCGGTGCTGCCGCGCGCCTCCAGGTTGAGCACGACGCCGCCGTCCCGGGCCAGCGGGTGCTGGTCCACGAACGCCTTCGCGCCGCACAGGCAGGCCTCCTCGGCGTCGGTCAGCACGAACACGACGTCGTTGCGCAGGCGCGGGCCGCTGGTGAGCGCGCGGGCCGCCTCCAGGATCGCCGACGTGCCCGCCGCGTCGTCGTTGCCGCCCGGACCGGTCTGCACCGAGTCGTAGTGCGCCACCAGGAAGATGCGGCCGGTGGAGGCCGTACCGGGCCAGAGCGCGACCACGTTGCGGACCCGGGCGAGGCCGATGCCGCCGGCGCTCGAGGACAGCTCGCTGCCCTGCACCGACACCGTGTCCTGCACCTCGGGGTTCAGGCCGAGGCCGCGCAGCGTGCTCAGGACGTGCTCACGGGCGGCGTCGTTGGCCGCGCTGCCGGCCACGTGCGGCTGCGTCGCGAGCGCCTGGACGTGCGCGAAGGCGCGGCCCGCACTGAACTGCGCGGCGGGGGCGTCGGCGGGACGGGCCGCCGGGGGATGCACGCTCTGCAGCGCCAGCGCGCCGACCGCGGTCAGGAGCAGGACCGCGACGAGCGCCGCCCAGCCCCGGCGAGCGGGGCGGGCCAGCGCCCGGTCCGCGGCTTCGACGCTCGGCACGCCCACAGACACACCCCCGCACGCTCGTCACCCTGGCCGGGCGATCTTACGGCCCGGTGGCATAACTTTGTCCCCGTGACAGCCCCGATCGACCCCGCCGCCGTCCTCGCCGATTTCGTCGGGCGGGTGGCACCGTACGACCCGGCACCGGAGGCGGGAGCGGTCGCCGTGCTCGGGCTGCGTACGGCCCTCGGCGACGTGACGTTCCAGCTCGGCGACCACGTCGTGCGGGCGCTGTGCCGGGCGCTCGAGGCGTACCGGGATCCCGAGGACCGCGGCCTGTGCATCGGGTGCGGCAGCCGGCAGCTCGACGAGAACCTGCACTGCCGGGACTGCGGGCGCCTGCACGGCATCCTCGGCGAGGTCATCGCGCGCCACGCCCGGCGGGTCGCGGAGGATCCCTCGTACGGTCCGCCCGCGTGAACGCCGCCCCGCACACGACCGCCGGGATGTCCCCGGGGGTGGGTGGTGTTGTGCCGTCCGGACCCGTGGTGGACGATCAGCGGGTCATGCCCGCCGAAGGAGTCGAGCCATCAACCGTCCCAGCCGAGCCGATGCCGCGGTTCCGGGTGCAGCCCAAGGCCCGGCGCCGGGCCGGGTGACACCGTGACCGAACTCGCCCCGCCGCCCCCGCGGATGAAGGCACCCGAGCGCCTGCGCGTCCTGCTCGTCGAGGACGACGAGGGCGACGCCTTCCTCGTCCAGGAGCTGCTCGCCGAGGCCGGCGCCTCCTTCGACGTGCAGGTCGCCACGAGCCTGCGCGAGGCCCGCCCGATGCTGCGGGGCATCCAGTGCGTGCTGCTCGACCTGGGCCTGCCCGACGCGGAGGGCATCGACGGGCTGCGCAAGCTGCTCGCCGTCGCCGGCAGCGCCGCGGTGTGCGTGCTGACCGGCCGCTCCGACGAGCACCTGGGCGTCCAGGCGGTCGCCGAGGGGGCCCAGGACTACCTGGTCAAGGGCCAGGTCGACGGCGTCCTGCTGGTACGCGCGCTGCGCTACGCCGTGGAGCGCAAGCGCGCCGACGAGAACGCGCAGCGGCTGCGCGAGGTCGAGCTGCGCCAGGCCGAGTCGGCCCGCCTCGAGCGAGGCCTGCTGCCCCAGCCGCTCATGCAGACCACCGAGGTGGCCGTGCACACGTTCTACCGCTCCGGGCGGGCGATGGGCCTGCTCGGCGGTGACTTCTTCGACGTCGTCCAGGCGGGCTCCGAGAAGCTGCACGTCATCGTCGGCGACGTCTGCGGGCACGGCGTCGACGAGGCGGCCCTCGGCGTGGAGCTGCGGGTGGCGTGGCGGGCGCTGGTCCTCGCCGGCGTCCCCGAGGAGCAGGTCCTGGCCTCCTTGGAGCAGGTGCTCATGACCGAGCGGCGGGCGCGCGAGGTGTTCGCCACGGTCGCGATGGTCTCGATCGATCTCGCCGGGAACCGCGCCACCGTACGCCTGGCCGGCCATCCGCCGCCCGTGCTGCTGGCCGGCGGCAAGACCGGGCCGGTGACCGCGCGGACGGGCATCGTGCTCGGCGTGCGCCCCACCCCCACCCCCGCGACCGACGTGGAGTTCAGCGGCGATGACTGGTCCCTGTTGATGTACACCGACGGACTGATCGAGGGCCACACCGGCGTCGGCAACGAGCGCCTCGACGTCGAGGGGCTCTGCGGCCTGCTCGCCGAGCCGGTCGCTCACGACGTGCCGCTGGCCGCGCTGCCGGCATGGCTGGTCGGGCGAGCCGAGCAGGCCAACGGCGGCCCGCTCGCCGACGACGTGGCGATGCTGCTGATCTCCCGCGGCGGCGGGCGATGAGCCTGCTGAACGTGGACAGCTGGACCCTGCGCCGGCGGGTGCTCGCGCTGTGCGTGACCGTGGGCCTGGCGCTCGCCGTGCTCGGCGTCATCGCGGCCTTCACGGCCACCAGCAGCAACCGCCGGCTCGACGACGTGGTCAACCGCGCCAGCCCGATGCGGGCGGGCGGCGAGCGGCTGAACACCGCGCTGGTCGACCAGGAGACCGGCATCCGCGGGTACGCGATCGCCGGCAAGGACGAGAACCTCAAGCCGTACCGGGAGGGGCTCGAGGCCGAGCGCGCCGAGGTGGACCTGATCAACGGCCTGCTGCGGTCGGGCGCGCTGGAGGACAAGATCCGCGCGGACGTCGCCGAGGTGCGCCGGCGCTCGGATGCCTGGCACGTCGCCGTGGCCGACCCGATCCTCAACGCCGTCCGCACCCAGGGGCCCGAGGCCGGGCGGGCGCTGATCGAGGCCGGCAGCACCACCGAGTTCGAGGCCCTGCGCGGGGCCGTCGAGAAGATGCAGAACGACATCGGCGTGCTGCGGGACCGGTCGGCGGCCGACGCCAAGGACGCCAGCAAGCGCATGGTCGCGATCCAGATCGCCGCCGCGGCGGTCATCATCATCGCGGGGGCGGCGTTGATGCTGCTGCTGGACCGCCTCGTCAGCCGCCCGGTCACCGAGCTGGCGCAGCAGGTGCGCGAGGTCGCCGACGGCGACTACGACAAGCACATCGAGAGCACCGGCTCGCCCGAGCTGCGCGAGCTGGCCGGCGACGTGGACGGCATGCGGCGGCAGATCGCCGCGGAGCTCACCGAGGTACGCGAGGCCCGCCAGCAGATCGAATGGGTCAACGACCAGCTCAAGCAGCAGGCGGACGAGCTGACCCGGTCCAACCGCGACCTGGAGCAGTTCGCGTACGTCGCCTCGCACGACCTGCAGGAGCCGCTGCGCAAGGTCGCCAGCTTCTGCCAGCTGCTGCAGCGCCGTTACGAGGGCAAGCTCGACGAGCGGGCCGACCAGTACATCGGGTTCGCGGTCGACGGCGCGCAGCGCATGCAGCGGCTGATCAACGACCTGCTCGCGTTCTCCCGGATCGGCCGGCTCACCTCGGGCTTCACCGACGTCGACCTGAACCGGGTGATGACCGAGGTGAAGTCGCAGCTCGAGCCGCGCGCCGGCGAGGACGCCGAGATCAGCTGGTCCGACCTGCCCACCGTGGAGGGCGAGGAGCCGCTGCTCACGACGCTGTTCGTCAACCTCATCGGCAACTCGCTGAAGTTCCGCCGCCCGGACGTGCCACCGGTGATCCGGGTGAGCGGCGGGCAGGACGGCGAGGAGTGGAAGATCAACGTCCGGGACAACGGCATCGGCATCGAGGCCGAGTTCGCCGACAAGGTCTTCGTCATCTTCCAGCGGCTGCACGGGCGGGATGCGTACGAGGGCACCGGCATCGGGCTGGCCATCGTCAAGAAGATCGTCGAATACCATGGCGGGCGGATCTGGCTGGACCTCGAGGTCGAGGAGGGTACGTCGATCTGGTTCACGTTGCCGCTGCTCGCCGGCGTCCCCGTGCAGGAGAAAGTGAAAGAGGTCACCACATGACCGGTGCAATTCGCCAGGACGGGACGCCGATCGAGGTGCTGCTCGTCGAGGACGACCCAGGCGACGTGCTCATGACGCAGGAGGCGTTCGAGGAGCACAAGGTCCGCAACCGGCTCACGGTCGTCTCCGACGGCGCCGAGGCGCTGGCCTATCTGCGGCGCGAGGGGCAGTACGAGGGCGCCGTCCGCCCGGACCTGATCCTGCTCGACCTCAACCTGCCGCGCCGCGACGGCCGGGAGGTGCTCGCCGAGATCAAGAAGGACGAGGACCTGGGCCGCATCCCGGTCGTCGTGCTCACCACCTCGCAGGCCGACGAGGACATCCTGCGCAGCTACCAGCTGCACGCGAACGCGTACGTGACCAAGCCGGTGGACTTCGAGCGGTTCATCGCGGTGATCCGCCAGATCGACGAGTTCTTCGTCAGCGTCGTGAAGCTGCCACCGCGTGCGTGACGACATGCTGGACCGGGTCACCGGCCTGATCCGCGAGGTGGCGCAGACGATCGTGCTGCCGCGCTGGCGAGGGCTCGCGGACGACGAGGTGCACGAGAAGTCGCCCGGCGACCTGGTGACCATCGCCGACCAGGAGTCCGAGCGGGCGCTGACCGCCGGCCTGACCGCGCTGCTGCCCGGCTCGGCCGTGGTGGGCGAGGAGGCGGTGGCCGCGGACCCGGCGGTGCTGGAGCGGGTGGGCGACGCGGGCGCGGTGTGGATCGTCGACCCGGTCGACGGGACGAACAACTTCGCCGCGGGCAAGGCGCCGTTCGCCGTGATGGTGGCGCTGCTGCGCGACGGCGAACCGGCGGCGTCGTGGATCCTCGACGTGGTCGCGGACCGGATGACGGTGGCGGAGGCCGGCGCCGGGGCGTTCCAGGACGGCGTACGCCTGAAGACCCGGACCGACGACCCGGGCGCCGCGAGCCTCACCGGCATGATCTCGCGCAACTACTTCCCGGACGACCTGCGCGCGGGCATCGACGAGAACGCGGGCAAGCTGGGCACCGTTACCGGCGGCCACCACTGCGCCGGGTACGAGTACCCGTCCGTGGCCACCGACGAGCAGCAGTTCGCGGTCTTCTGGCGCATCCTGCCGTGGGACCACACCCCGGGCACGCTGATCCTGAGCGAGGCCGGCGGCACGGCCCTGCACCTCGACGGCGGGATCTACCGGCCGACCGACAGCGAGCGCGGCCTGCTGGTCGCGGCGAACGACGACATCTGGCACACGGTCCGCGGCACGTTGCTGCCGTAGCGCCTCACACCAGGGCGTTGTGCACGGCCACCCGGTGGGTGTCCGGGTTGGACCAGCTCCAGTTGGGGTGCGCCCGGTTGGTGAGCAGCACGACCACCATCCGGCGGGCGGGCACCACGAGCAGGCTGGTGCCGGTGAAGCCGGTGTGCCCGAAGCTCGTCGGCGACGCCAGCCGGCCCATGAACCACGGCTGGTTCAGCTCGAAGCCGAGGCCGTGGTCCGCCGTACGGGTCGGGCGCTCGGCGTCGATCGCCTTCTTGCCCTTGTTGACGTTGGTGAGGGCCCGCTGCAGCACCTCGGCGGAGAGCAGCCGCTTGCCGCCGTACGTGCCGCCGTTGAGCATGAGCTGGCCGATCACGGCGACGTCCCGGGCCGTACCGAAGAGACCGGCGTGCCCGGCGACCCCGCCGAGGTGGTTGGCGACGTCGTCGTGGACCGTGCCGCGCAGCAGCCCGCGGGACGACCGTGCGTCGGTGGCGACCAGGCGCTGCTTGTCGGCGACCCAGGTGAGCGGCCGGAAGCCGGTGTCCTTCAGGCCGAGCGGGGTGGTGAGGTTGTCGCGGACGGCCCGGTCGAGGCTCTTGCCGGTGAGCTTCTCGACGAGCCGGCCGAGCACCATCAGCCCGACGCTGGAGTAGCGGAAGACCTCGCCCGGGACGGCGCCCCGGATCATCGGCGTGGTCATCACCGCCTTCCAGCGGGCGGTGTTGTCCGGCAGCCCGGTGACCTTCGCGCCGACCGGCAGGCCGGAGGTGTGTGCCAGCAGCTGGGCGATGGTGATCTTGTCTTTGCCCGTACCCGTGAAGTCCGGAAGGTAGCGCTGCAGCGGCGAGTCCAGGTCGACCTCGCCCTGGTCGGCGAGCTGCAGCACGAGCAGGGCGGTGTAGACCTTGGTGAGCGAGGCCAGGTCGAAGATCGAGTCCTTGCGCATCGCGACCCGCTTGGCGGCGGCGAGCTCGACCGGGCCGGCCTTGTAGCGCAGGGCGTGGCCGACGGCGGTGTGCAGCGTCGTCTTCCCGTCGACCGTCACGAGCGCGACCGCGCCGGCGTACCCGGGGTGCTTCGGGTTGTCCGAGGTCGGCTTGAGGTACTTCGTGAGCGTGTCGTGCACCCGCTGCACGGGCTGGCTCCTGGCCGCCACCGACTTCGACGGCGCGACCGCGACCCGGTCGGCGGCCGGCTCACCCCAGGTGGGTGCGGACCGCTGCGGCGCGCAGCCGGCGAGGGCGGCGGTCAGGCCGGCGCCGAGCACGGTACGACGAGAGACAGGCACGGCCAGCATGATGCCACGATCGGAGCCGCCGCACCGGCCCCCGCGCCCGCCCGGTCAGGCGTCGTCGAGGGTGCTCATGAGCAGGATGCGGTGCCCCGAGGGATCGCGGAGGCGGGCCATCCGCTCGCCCCAAGGCTGGTCGGACGGCTCCTCGAGCACCTCCGCGCCCGCCGCACGCAATTGCTGCGCAGCCGCGTCGCAGTCGTCGGCGTAGATGCAGAGGTCGAAGCCGGCCGTGTCGCCCGCGGCGAGGGAGAGCCGGCTGGTGCCGAGGGTCAGCGTCACGAAGGCCGGCTCGCCCTCCTCGGGGAACCTGTACTCCTCGGTGCAGCCGATCTGGTCACGGTAGAAGGCGAGGGCGGCGGGCAGGTCGGAGACGGTCATCACGGGAAATGCCTCGGTGTACGCCATCTTTTCGATATTAGGGTGCCCGCATGGGTTCGTACCTCGATGAACTTTTCGGGCTGGGCGGCCGGACCGCGATGGTGACCGGCGGCAGTTCCGGGATCGGCCGCGCGATGGCGGGTGCGCTGGGCCGGGCGGGCGCGCGGGTGGTGCTGGTCGCGCGGCGACCGGAGCCGCTGCGCGACACCGCCGCCGAGCTTGCCGCGGACGGCGTCGCGGTGGAGACCGTCACGGCGGATCTCGCGGACCGGACGGACGTCGCGCGGGTCGCCGGGTACGAGGGCGTGGACATCCTGGTCAACGCCGCGGCGGTGAACCGGCGGCCGCCGATGGACGAGCTGACCGACGAGGACTGGGACGTCACGCTCGCCGCGAACCTGACGGCGCCCTTCCTGCTCGGGCAGCGCTTCGGCCCGGCGATGGCGGCGCGGGGGTGGGGCCGCATCATCAACGTCGTCTCCCAGCAGGCGTTCCGGGCGTACGGCAACAGCGGCGCGTACGGGGCCGCGAAGGCCGGCCTGGTCGGGCTCACCCGGTCGCAGGCGGAGGCCTGGTCGGGCCGCGGCGTCACGTGCAACGCCGTCGCGCCGGGGGTCGTGCACACCCCGTTGACCGAGCCGGTGTTCGCCGACCCGGAGAAGGTCGCCGCCCACGCCCGGCGGACCATGATCGGGCGGAACGGCGTACCCGGGGATTTCGCTGGTTGTGTCGTTTACCTGGCGAGTTCCGCGAGCGCTGCGGTGACCGGCCAGACACTCTTCGTCGACGGTGGATATTCGGCGACATGATCGATCTGCCTTGACCCGGGTGATCGGGGTAGAGTCACCGCGCTCACCACTTGGGAGGTAGATCGTGGCGGCGACTTACCTGCGCCGGGCACAGCCTGCACTCGCCCTGCTGGCGGCGCTCCTCGTGCTGCTCGTGGCGGCCCCGGCCGCGCAGGCGGCGCCCGACCCCGAGGGCGGCTCGAAGACCCTGCGCGAGCAGCTCGAATCGGCGGCGAAGGGCCACGTCGAGGCCAAGCAGAAGCTCGACGCGTCCAAGAAACGTCAGGTGCAGCTCAAGGCCGTCCTCCAGCAGGCGCAGGAGAAGGCCGCCGGTTTGCGGGGCCGGGTTCGCGAGGTGGCCGGCCGCTCCTACCGGCAGGGCCGCTTCAACACGATGTCGCTGCTGCTCAACGCGAGCACGCCGGACACGTTCATGGAGCGGGCGCTGCGGCTCGAGCAGATGGCGCAGGTCGACGCGCGCGCCCTCACCGAGTACCAGGACGCCGTGACCATCGCCGAGAAGGCGACCAGGGCCATCGAGCTGGAGATCAAAGAGCAGCAGAAGCAGGTCACGGTGATGGCCAGGAAGAAGAAGCAGGCCGAGAGCGCCCTGGCCGCGGCCGGCGGCGGCGCGGTGGCCGGCGGCTTCGTCAACGCCAACTCGCCGCTGGCCAAGCCCGCGCCCCGCAACTCCGACGGCTCCTGGCCGCGGGAGTCCTGCACGGTCAACGACCCCACCACCTCCGGCTGCATCACGCCGCGGCTGCTCAACGCGTACCAGCAGGCCCGGGCGGCAGGGTTCAAGCGGTACACCTCCTGCTTCAGCGAACGCTCCTCCGGCGAGCACCCCAAGGGGCGGGCCTGCGACTTCTCCGCGGCGGCCGGCGGCTTCGAGAACGTCAACGCGAGCGGCGGCGACCGCACCTACGGCAACAACCTCGCGGCGTACTTCGTGAAGAACGCCAGCCGCCTGGGCGTGATGTACGTGATCTGGTACCGCCAGATCTGGCAACCGGGGCTGGGCTGGCGGGCGTACAGCGGCTCCGGCGGGCCGGCGGCGACACACACCAACCACGTGCACCTGTCCATCCTGTGACCTCAGGTTCCGTCGGTAGCATTCCGCCGATGGAACCCGCCGCTCCGCGCGCACTGCCGTCCGGCCTCGCCACCGCGCTCGTCTTCTTCGCCAGCGGGGCCGTGCTGGTCCTGGAGATCGTCGCGTTGCGGCTGGTCGGGCCGTACGTCGGCGTGACCCTGCAGGTGAGCAGCTCGGTCATCGGCATCTCGCTGGCGGCCATCGCGTACGGCACCTGGCTCGGCGGCCGCCTCGCCGACCGTTACGACCCGCGGATCCTGCTCGCCCCCGCCCTGCTGCTCGGTGCGATCACCACGGCGCTCACCCTGCCGCTGGTCCGCTGGGGAGGCGAGATCCTGCGCGGCGGGGCAGCCCCGGCGGTCCTGCTGCTCGCGGCGATGGCCGTGTTCCTGCCCGCGTTCCTGCTCGCCGCGATCACGCCGCTGACGGTGAAACTGCAGCTCGGCGACCTGCGGCGGACCGGGGAGGTGGTCGGCCGGCTGTCCAGCTTCGGCACGCTCGGCGCGATCACCGCGACGCTCGGCACCGGCTTCATCTTCGTCGCCGCGATGCCCAGCAGCTGGATCATCCTCACGCTCGCCGGGCTGCTCGCCGTCGCCGGGTTCGGGCTGGGCTGGTGGCTGCGCCGGCGCGACCCCGCGCTCGCGGTGCCGGGCAGGCCGCGTACCCGGGCGGTGCTCGTCACGGTCGGGCTCGTCGGCTCCGGGCTGGGCGCCTCCGCGCCGACGCCGTGCGACGTGGAGACCGCGTACCACTGCGCCCGCGTCGACGCCGATCCCCGGGTGCCCGGCGGGCGGACGCTGATCCTCAACTCGGCGCGGCACTCGTACGTCGACCTGGACGACCCCACGCACCTCGAGTTCGCGTACGTGCAGTGGCTCGGCGCCCTCGTCGACATCCAGAAGACCGGGGGCGCCCCGATCGACGCGCTGCACCTGGGCGGCGGCGGCTTCACCGTACCGAAATACGTCGCGCACACCCGGCCCGGCAGCAAGCAGGTCGTCCTCGAGCTCGACGGCGGCCTGGTCGACCTCGACCGGCGCGAGCTGGGCCTGACCACGGGCCCGGACCTGCGGGTACGCGTGGGCGACGCGCGCGTGGGCCTCGCCGCGCAGCCCACCGGCGCCTACGACCTGGTGGTGGGCGACGCGTTCGGCCACCTCGTGGTCCCGTGGCACCTCGCCACCCGGGAGATGGCCGCAGACATCGCCCGGGTCCTGCGTCCCGGCGGCATGTACGCCCAGAACGTCATCGACTACCCGCCCGACCGGTTCATCCGCGCCGAACTCGCCACGGTCGCCGCCGTCTTCCCGCACGTGGCGCTGATCGCCCCGAAGGACGCGCTGGACGGGAAGATCGGCGCGAACTTCGTCATCGTGGCGTCCCCGTCGCCGCTGCCGCTCGAGGAGATCCGCAGCCACCTGGACCTGGTGGACGAGCCGGTCGAACTGGTGTCCGGTGCGGCACTCGACACGTTCGTGGGCGGCGCCCGGGTGCTGACCGACGACTACGCCCCGGTGGACCAGTTGCTCGCCGGCTGATCCCGGTGGATCAATGTGCTCGCCGGCTGATCCCGGTGGGTCGGTTGCCCGCCGGCTGATCGCTGGGTGGGTCGGTTGCCCGCCTGCTGATCGCTGGGTGGAAATCGGGCAAAGAGCGTGCCGCCGGTCAGACCACCTCGGCGGCTCCGGCCGGTTTCCGCAGACGCCGGTGACCAGCCCGTCCCTCGGGCCACAATCGGCACATGGGGTGGCGGGCGGCGGGCGGCGAGCACGGGCACGTCGGTGGCCGCTACCGCCTGATCGAACGGCTCGGCACCGGCGGGATGTCGATCGTGTGGCGCGGCCACGACGAGGTCCTCGGCCGCCCGGTGGCGGTGAAGCTGCTCTCCGCGCACCTCGCCGCCGAGCCGTCGTCCCGTACCCGGCTGCGGCAGGAGGCGCTCGCCGCGGCCCGGCTGTGCCACCCGCACATCACCGGGGTGTTCGACTTCGGCGAGCACCACCACGTGCCGTACGTGGTGATGGAACTCAACGACGGCGAGCCCGTCTCCGCCCGCCTGCGCCGGGACGGCCCGTTGCCGTGGCGCGAGGCCGTCACGATCGCCGCGGAGGTCGCGTCCGCCCTGGCCACGGCACACGCCCGCGGCATCGTGCACCGCGACGTCACCCCGGCCAACGTGATGCTGACCGGCGCCGGCGCCAAGGTGGTCGACTTCGGCATCTCGGCGCTCACCGGGCAGCGCGACGCGGCACCCGACGGCAGCCTGCTGGGCACCCCCGCGTACCTGGCGCCGGAACGGCTCGGCGGCGGCCCGGTCGCCCCCGCCGCCGACGTGTACGCCCTCGGCCTGCTGCTGTACCGGCTGCTGACGGGCCGGCTCCCGTGGCCCGCAGGAAGCACCACCGAAGCGTTGCGCGCGCACCTCTACGCCGACCCGGAACCCGTACCCGACCTGCCCGGCATGCCGGCGCAGGTGGCCGACCTGTGCCTGCGCTGCCTGGCCAAGCAGCCGGAGCTCCGCCCGCGCGCGGACGAGGTCGCGACCACGCTGGCGGCCCTGGTCGGCCTCCAACCGATCATCCCGCCGGCAGCCGCCGGGGGAGTGGTCCCCGCGCTGGCGGGCTTCCGTCCGTCACCGCACCCGGGCCCCCACTCGTCGTCCCGGCGCCGCCTGCGCCTGCGTACGGGTCTCCGGCTCGCCCGTGCGCTGCGCGTCGGCGGCCCGATACCGCTCGGCGGCGGTCTTTTCCGCGGCGGCGTCCTGGTTCGCGACCTGCTCACCGGCGGCCGGCTCGGCCAAGCGGTCCTCGCCGCCCGGCATCGCGTGCAGGCGGCGGTCGCGACGCTGGTGCTGGTCGCGGCGGTCGGCCTGGTCTGGTCGTCCACCCGCGAACCGGAGGAGGTCGCGACGGCGCAGGCCGCGGCGGCGGGCACCGGACCCGGGTCGGTGGTCCCGCACGGCACCGGCTGCAAGGTCCGCTACCAGGTCCAGCGCGACACGGGTACGGACTTCGGCGCGCAACTGACCGTGGTGAACACGGGCGAACACGTGCTGACGGCCTGGCGGCTCGAGTTCACGTTCACCGGAGGCCAGCGCCTCACCGAAGCCCCGAAGCGGCTCTCCCAACGCGGCCGCAAGGTGGTGCTCCGCCCGAAGAACGGCGCCAAGCTCCGCCCGGGTCGCTCACTGACCGTGACGCTGACGGGCAGCTACCGCGCGACCAACCCGCTGCCGTTGACGTTCGCGCTCGACGGACACCCGTGCCAGGCCGAAGTCCTCGGGGCCGTGACCTCCCCGTCCACGGCCGAATCGCCCTCCACTTCCTCCTCGGCTTCCTCCACCTCGCCGTCCTCGCCGTCCTCGTCCCCGTCGCCCGCGGGCGGCCGAAGGAAGGAGCGGGCGAAGCCGGCACCGTCCGCGGCCACCGAGAAGGCCAAGGGCGGCTTCTCGGTCGACATCTGAACCGGGGCCGGCATCCCGCGGGCATCCCGCCGGCTCCCGCCGGTTCTGGCAGGTCAGCCGGTCACCGCGGCGAACTGCTCCACTTTGGACGTCTCGCCGGCCACGATGAGGATGCAGCCGCCGTCGGGGATGACCGTCTCCGGGACCGCGTACGTGAAGTCCTCGCCCGGCACCTTCGTTCCCACCACGGTGATGCCCCATGTCGATCGCAGCCCGAGGTCGGCGAGCGACCGCCCCACCGCGTCGCGTGGCGCCCGCACCTTCGCGATGGCGAAGCCGTCGTCGAACTCGATGTAGTCGAGCATCCGGCCGGTGATCAGGTGCGCGACCCGCTCACCCATCTCCGACTCGGGGAAGATGACGTGCCGCGCCCCGACCCGGGACAGGATCTGCCCGTGTTTGGCGCTGGTCGCCTTCGCCCAGATCTCGCTCACCCCGATCTCGGCGAGGGTGAGCACGGTGAGCACACTCGTCTCCAGGTTGGTGCCGATCCCCACCACGGCCCGCGAGAATTCCTGCACGCCCAGCTGCCGAAGCGCGTCGGTGTCGGTGGCGTCGGCCTCGACGACGTGCGTGAGCCGGTCCGACCAGTCCTGCACGATCCGCGGATCGGAATCGATGCCGAGCACCTCGTGACCGAGATTGACCAGCGACTCGGCGACCGCCCCGCCGAAGCGTCCCAGCCCCACGACCACGACCGTGTCAGTCGTCTCCTGCTCAGCCACCGTGACACCCTTCTGCGTCTCTGGCGCGCTCACCGTTGTTGTTTTCTTCACCGTTTCGGCCCTGCTCAGCGCGCTCAACCAACCAGTGGCCTCTCTTCCGGATAGCGGTAGAGCCGCCGCCGGGTGTTGAGCGCGATGGCGGTGCCCACGGCGATCGTCCCGACGCGGCCCACGTACATGAGGATCACGAGCACGACCTGCGCCGAAGCCGGCAGCGAAGCGGTGATGCCGGTGCTCAGCCCCACGGTGGCGAACGCCGACGTGACCTCGAACAGCACCCGGTCGAACGGCACGTCGTCGGTCAGCAGGACCACGCCGAGCGTCCCGGCCGCGACCAGCGCGACCCCGAGCAGCGCCACGGTGACCGCCTGCCGCTGCGTCTCGTCCGCGATGCGCCGCTTCGCGATCACCACGTCGGGCTCACCCCGGATCTCGGCCCAGATCACGTACGCGAGCAGGAAGAACGTGGTCACCTTGATGCCGCCGGCGGTGCTGGCGCTGCCACCGCCGATGAACATCATCCCGTTGGTGACGGCGATCGTCTCGGTGTTCATCTCGCCCAGGTCGATGCTGTTGAACCCGCCCGAGCGCGTCATGACGTCCTGCGTGAACGCGGCGAGGATCTTGGCCGGGGTGCCCAGCGGTCCCAGCGTCCCCGGATTGCTCCACTCGAACACCAGGAAAACGAGGAACCCGGACAGGCTGAGCAACACCGTTCCCCACACCGTCAGGCGGGTGTGGGTGGACCACGATCCAGGCGTACGCCATTCCCGCGCGAGCTCGAAAAGCACCGGGAACCCGATCGACCCCGCGAGCACCCCCAGAGCCAGAGGTACGCAGATCCACCAGTCCCCGACGAACCGTACGAGGCTGTCCGGGTACAGGGCGAACCCGGCATTGTTGAAGGCCTGCACGGCGTGGAAAACGGCCTCCCACACCGCCCGCCCGAACGGATAGTCGTACGCCACCCGGAACCGTACGGTGAGCACCACGCTGATCAGCGCCTCGGACGCGAACATTACGAGCGCGACCCGGACCAGCACGCCACGGATGTTGCCGCCGAGCAGCCCGGCGCTCTCCGCCTGGGCGAGCAGCCGGCTCCGCAGCCCGAGCCGCCGCGACACCAGCAGGCTGAGCAGGGTCGCCAGCGTCATGATCCCGAAGCCGCCGATCTGCGACAGCACGGTGATCAGCACCAGTCCGAACCCCGACCAGTACGACGGCGTGTCGACCACGGACAGCCCCGTGACGCACACGGCGCTGGCTGCGGTGAACAACGCGGTGACGAACGGCGCACCCCCGGGTTCCGCCCGGGCTGCGGGCAGCATCATCAGCCCCGTACCGACGGCAATGGCTCCCAGAAAGGCCAACGGCACCACCCGGGCCGGATACCGCCACGGCGAGCGATCGCGCACCCGTCAATACCTCCGTGTCCGACATGGCCCTTGGCTAGGGTGACTCATTACCCGACAGAAAGGGTGCGTGATGCAACTCGACATGGCATCGGTCTTCGCCCGGTAGCGAGGACTTCGTACGGCCTCGCTCCTCGGACCGGGCGGCTCAACGGCCATCTGCCCTTCTCCGCTCGAGGAGCTCCTTTTGCGTGCCCTGTTGACGCGCCTTGCGTCGCGCGTTCGTCATGCCCCGATCCCCGCATCTCATTCCGTCACCCACCCGTCCGAGCCCGGCCGCGCCTTTTCCGCGCGCGCATTGCCCGCCCGCCGGCCCACCATCCTCGGCCGTTCTTCCACACCCCGCCGTTCCTCCCGTTTCTCCGGTTCGCGTTTGTTCCGCTGTCCTGTCCTGAAGCCCGGCCCGGGTCTGGGCCCGGACTTCCGCCGGCTGTGGGCCGCGAGTGCCGTCGGCAACCTCGGTGACGGCGTCGCCATGGCGGCCGGCCCGCTCCTGGTGGCCGCCATCACCCCCGACCCGGCCGCGGTGGCCGGCGCGGCGTTCGCCCAGCAGGCCCCGTGGCTGCTCTTCGCCCTGATCAGCGGCGCGTGGGCCGACCGCCTCGACCGCCGCCTCCTCGTGGTGACGGTCGACCTGATCAGAGCGGTGGCCCTGGCGACCCTCACCGTCTGCGTGTCCACCGGCACCGCGACGATCTCGTTGATCTACGCCGTGCTGTTCGTCCTCGGCACCTGCGAGACCCTGGCCGACACGGCAGCCGCGGCGTTCGTTCCCGCCCTCGTGCCGCCGTCCCGGCTCCCCACAGCGAATTCCTGGCTGGGCGGAACGTTCACCGTGGTCGGCCAGTTCGCCGCCAAGCCGCTGGGCGGATGGCTGTTCGCAATCGCCGCAGCGGCACCGTTCGGGCTTCAGGCCTTGGCGTTCGCCGCAGCGGCTGTACTGGTCGGTGGGATCAAGTCGCTCTCCTCTGCGCCTTCCGAGCCGGTTCCTCCGGAGCGCTCCACCCGGCGCCCCTCCGTGGTGGTGGAGATCCGTGCTGGTCTCCGGTGGCTCTGGGGACACCGGCTCCTGCGCACGCTGGCCGTGACAATGGCCGTTGCCAACCTCGTCTACTGCGCGGCCTTCGCGACTTTCGTTCTTTACGCCCGGGACCGCCTCGGCCTCGGTTCGACCGGCTATGGCGTACTCCTCACCGCCTTCGCAGTCGGTGGCCTGGCAGGCACCCTCGTCGCCCCGCGCCTGCTTCGAACGCTGCCGGCCGCCGTACTCCTGCGGGCGGGACTGCTGATCGAAGTGGCGCTCCACGCAACGCTGGCCACGACAACGGCCGCGCCGCTCGCGGCGGCGATGATCGTCGTGTTCGGCGTGCACACCATGGTGTGGGGCAACGTGGTGTGGACCCTCCGGCAGCGATCCGTGCCACCCACCCTGTACGGCCGGGTGACCAGCGTCTACTCCTTCGTCGACCTGGGCGGCGCGGCCCTCGGCTCGCTCCTGGGCGGCGTGGTGGCGGACGCGTACGGGATCGTCCCGATGTTCTGGACCGCAGCCGCGGCCATGACGGTGATCATCGTCGCGGCCTGGCGACCACTCGGGGCCGCGACGGCGCTCTTCCGGGCTCCCGCACCCGATTAGGAAGCTCCGGTATCGACCCGATGCCGTCTCCGGGCGGCCGCTGCCGAATCGACCCACGCCGTTCCTGGCGCCGGCGTGGTCGGGGGCCGGCGGCCGCGCGGGCCGGAGCCCGGTCGACGTTCTCCCGGCCCGTCCTTCTGCCGTCCTCGACGGCCGCGCGGCGGGTTGTTCTAGAGTCGGCGGCATGGCGAGGCTTGCGGTTGTCACTGGTGGCGGCACGGGGATCGGGCGGGCGACGGCCGGCATGCTGGCGGGTGAGGGGTACGACGTCATCATCGTCGGACGCCGACCCGACGTGCTCGCTGACGCGGCGAAGTGGATCGGCCCGCAAGCCACCACGGTGACCGCCGACTGCGCGGACCCCGAGCAGATCCCCGCCGTGGTCGAGGCCGTCGCCGGCCGCGCGGTCGACGTCCTGGTCAACAACGCCGGCGCGTACGTCTCCAGCGACGACTCGACGCTGACCGGGCTCAAGGACCGCTGGCGGGCCACCTTCGACTCGAACGTCATCACCGCCGTCCTCATGACCGAGGCCCTCCGTCCCCTCCTCCGCCGCCCGGGCGGACGCGTGATCCTGACCAGCTCCATCGCCGCCCAGCGCGGAGGCGGCGGCCCGTACTCGGCGGCGAAGGCCGCCCTGCACGGCTGGGTGTTCGACCTCGCCACGCAGTTCGGCCCGGACGGCATCACCGCCAACGTGATCTCGCCCGGGTACATCACCGACAGCGAGTTCTTCGTCGGCCGGATGACCGAGGAGGGCCATCGGGCGCGTGTGAACGCCACTCTGGTGAAGCGCGCCGGCGAGCCGGACGACATCGCCGAGGCGGTCCGCTGGCTCGTCGGCCCGGGCGGCACCTTCGTCACCGGCCAGATCATCAACGTCAACGGCGGCTCGGTCCTGGGCCGCTGAGCGGCGCCGACCCCGGGTTCGCCGGGCCCAGCCGCGTGAGCCGTCCTCTCACCCGGCTTCACCGGCCTGGACGTCCCTGACGTGGCCTCACCGCGTGGACTGTCCGTCACGTGGCTTCACCGCGTGGACTGTCCCTCACCCGGCTCCGCCGGTGAACCGTCCCTCACCCGGCCGGTTGGGACGGAACCGCAGCGCCGACCAGCGGTCGTCGATCGCCACCTGCCCGCACGGCCGCATGTCGAAGTCGGCGATGATGGGCCAGAGCGTGTCCCGGTTGATGTCCGCCTTGTTGCCCTTCGGGTACGCCACCCAGAACGCCGCGGGCAGCCGCAATGCGTCGGCGTGCTCCTCCATCAGCTTTCGCGCACTCGCCGCGTCGTCGGCGAAGATGATCGCCGCGCCCGCCGTCGCCGGGTCACCGCTCTCGCGCACACCGTCGGGCATCGGTGTCAGCAGCGGCAGGTGTGCCGGATGTGAGACCCAGACCATGCTGTTTGCCTTGATCAGAAGCTTCTCGGCGATCGTCTTCGACATGCCTTCACGCTGCCACCGACCGGCGGAGCGTGCCCGGAAATCTGCGAGGCCTGTGGATAACCGTCAGCCTGTGGATAACCCGCTCGATGTCGGACCGGGCTGGTAGACATGCGGTCGTGGTGGAAATGACGAGTCAAGCAGTCAGCGAGGCCGAGCGGCTGGCCGTCCGCGAGTGCGCCGAGGAAGTCCTGCGGCGGCTGGCCGGCGAGCACGCCGTGCTGCGGGAGGACCAGTGGCGGGCGATCGAGGCGCTCGTGATCGACCGGCGGCGGGTGCTGTGCGTGCAGCGTACGGGCTGGGGCAAGTCGGCCGTCTACTTCGTGGCCACCGCTCTTCTGCGCGACGGCATCACGGCTGAGCCCGGCGATCCGCCGGCCGGCCCGACCGTGATCGTGTCGCCGCTGCTCGCGCTCATGCGCAACCAGGTCGAGGCCGCCGCAAGGGCCGGCATCCGTGCCCGCACGATCAATTCAGCCAACCTGGACGAGTGGGACGAGATCACGGCGGAGATCCGCAGCGGCGGGGTCGATGTGCTGCTGATCAGCCCCGAGCGGCTCAACAATCCGGATTTTCGCGACAACGTGCTGCCCGGGCTCGCGGCCAGCACCGGCCTGCTCGTGGTCGACGAGGCCCACTGCGTGTCCGACTGGGGTCATGACTTCCGCCCCGACTATCGGCGGCTGCGAACGTTCCTGGCCGGGCTTCCCGCGCGTACACCGGTGCTCGCGACCACCGCCACGGCCAACGCCCGCGTCACGGCCGACGTCGCCGACCAGCTCGGCGACGCCCTGGTGCTGCGGGGCACCCTCGATCGGGATTCGCTGCGCCTCGGCGTACTGGACCTGCCCAACCCCGCGCACCGCCTGGCCTGGCTGGCCGACCACCTGGAGAAGCTGCCGGGTTCGGGCATCGTCTACACGCTCACCGTCGCGGCGGCGACCGAAACCGCGGAGTTCCTGCGCTCTCGGGGGTTCCCCGTGGCGTCGTACACGGGGCAGGTCGAGGACGCCGACCGTCGCGCCGCCGAGCAGGACCTGCTCGACAACAAGATCAAGGCGTTGGTGGCCACGTCGGCGCTGGGCATGGGCTTCGACAAGCCGGACCTCGGGTTCGTGGTGCACCTGGGCGCCCCTCCCTCCCCGATCGCCTACTACCAGCAGGTCGGCCGGGCAGGCCGCGCGGTCGAACATGCCGAGGTCGTGCTGCTGCCGGGCCAGGAGGACGTCGCGATCTGGCGCTACTTCGCCTCCCTGGCGTTCCCGCCCGAGGACCAGGTGCGCGCGGTGCTGGCAGCTCTGTCGCCGGACCGCCCGCTGTCCACACAGGCCCTCGAACCCATCGTCGACCTGCGGCGCACCCGGCTGGAGCTGATGCTCAAGGTGCTCGACGTCGACGGCGCGGTGCGCCGCATGCGTGGCGGTTGGATCGTCACCGGCGAACCCTGGACCTACGACACCGCGCGCCTGCGTCGCGTCGCCGAGGCGCGCACGGCCGAGCAGAAAACCATGATCGAGTACGCGGAGACGACCACGTGCCGCATGGAGTTCCTGCGCCGCTGCCTGGACGACCCGGAAGCCCAACCGTGCGGACGCTGTGACACGTGTGCCGAGCCCCTCTTCGACGCGGAGGTGTCCCCGGAGGCACTGTCCGCAGCCCAGGCGTTCCTCGGCCGCGCAGGCGTCGACATCTCCCCGAAAAAGCTCTGGCCGACAGGCATGGCCTCGGTGGGCGTCGAGCTGAAAGGCAAGATCACCCCGGCCGATCAGATCCTGCCGGGCCGGGCGGTGGGTCGCCTGTCGGACCAAGGCTGGGGTACGAGGCTCCGCGCGCTCGTCAGCCCCGAGGCGCCGGACACTCCGCTCCCCGACGACCTGGCCGCCGCAGTCGTGGACGTCCTCAAGGCCTGGGCACGAGGCGACGACGCCTGGCAGCAACGCCCCGCCGGGGTCGTGGCCGTCGGCTCCCGAAGTCACCCTGACCTCGTCGAAAGCACCGCGGCCCGCATCGCCGCAGTCGGCCGGCTCCCGATGCTGGGCGCCCTGACCTCCTCCCGGTCCACGTCCGGCGGTCACCGGGGAAACAGCGCCCAGCGTGTGCTGGCGTTGCACGACGCCTTCACCGTCCCGCCGGCCGTCGCTGATGCGCTGCGGGACCTCGACGGACCGGTGCTGCTGGTGGACGACCTGGTCGACTCGGGCTGGACCATGGCCCTGGCGGGCCGAGCACTGCGCCGCGCCGGCGCCTCGGGGGTGTTGCCGCTCGCCCTGGCAGTGGCGGGCTGAGGAACGCGCCTGCCCGCCGGCCGCGCTGCCCGCCGGCCGCGCTGCCCGCCGGCCGGGCTGCGCGCTCCGGTGAGCCGCGCGACCCGGTGGGCAGCGCGCCACGACCCGACGGTTGCGCCGAGGCCGGGCGGGTTGCGCCGGGCTGGGCGGTTGCGCCGGGCTGGGCGGTTGCGCCGGGCTGGGCGGTTGCGCCGGGCTGGGCGGTTGCGCCGGGCTGGGCGGTTGCGCCGGGCTGGGCGGTGCGCCCGGGTGGGGCGTGGATCGGGCGGTTGCGCCTGGACCGCCGGTTTGCGCCTGGACCGGGCAGTGTGTCGGGCCGGGCGGTGCGCCGGGCCGGGTGGTGGGCCGGGCCGGGTGGTGGGCCGGGGCCGGGTGGTGGGCCGGGCCGGGTGGTGGGCCGGGATCGGGGGGTGCGCCGGAGCTGGGCGGTGCGTCGCGGAGGGTTGACTGACGTGGTCGGCGAACCGTCGGAGTGAGGCATCCGTCGTGGTCGGCGAGTTGCGGAGCTGGGACTGAGGGGTGCGTCGGTGTGGAGTCTTCGTCAGCCCGGGCGGCCGAACCCTCGGATGGGCTGCTGGTCGATGGACGCTACCCGTACGTTCTCGCCGAACTCCGGGGCGTGGATCATCCGTCCGCCGCCGATGTAGACGCCGACGTGGCTGATCGGGCTGTAGAAGAACACCAGGTCGCCCGGCCTCAGCTCGTTCCTGCTCACGTGCGCGATGGACGCGTACTGGCTCGCTGCGTTGTGGGGGAGGCTCACTCCGGCGGTTCGCCAGGCGGACAGGGTCAGCCCCGAGCAGTCGTACGAGCGCGGGCCCGCCGAGCCCCAGCGGTACGGCTTGCCGAGCTGGTCGAACGCGAACGCCACCACGTCGGCGGCGGGGCCCGGCACGTACTCGGGGACAGCGATGTTGCCGGCGTCGGGGTAGCGGGAGCCGCCGCCGTACGCGATCGCTCGCATTTGTTTGAGCGCGACGATCTCGCCCTTGACGGTCGCCCTGCGGGTGTTGAGTTCGGTCTGCTGGCGCGTCTGCTGGGCCGCGAGAGCGTTGAGTGCCGCCCGGGTGTCGGCGACCTTGATGCGGGCCGCCCGCAGGTCCTCGGCGGCGCGCTGTTCCTCGCTGGCGAGCTGGTGCAGTACGAGCAACTTGTCGACGAACTCGTGGGGGTGGTCGGATGCGAACAGCGCGACGGTCGGCCCGGTACGCGTGCGCTGGTACGTGTGCGACATCAGCCGGTCCATGAGGGACTGCCGCTCCTCCAGGTCCCGGATCATCGGGCCGAGCCGGCCGCCGAGGTGGGAGATCTGCTGCTTGGTGGTGCGCAGGTCCTCGCGGGAGTCGTTGTACTGCTCGACGAGCACCTCGAGCTGGCGGGCGGCGCCGGTGATGCGCCTGTCCAGCTCGGCTGCGGACATCCGATCGTCCCGAGCGACCGGCGAACCCGAGGTCACGCCGGCCCGCACACCCCGCAACACCCCGGAGGGCGCGGCGGCGCGGATTCCCCGGAACGCCCCGGAGGGCGCGGCGGCGCGGATACCCGGCAACGGGTGGGACGCGGCAGCGGCGTGGACGCCGCGCAACCCCCCGGAGGGCGCGGCGGCCCGGGCAACCCGGGACGCTGCGGTCTTGGCCGTCTCCGGACGCCCGGCGGATCCGAACAGCTCTCGCAGTACGGCCGATGGGAGGCCGGCCGGGACCGCGCTCGATGCCCCCACTCCGCCGGCTGCCAGGAAGGGGGCGCGACGAGCGGCTGCGGCCGGGGAGGCCGGGCTCACGGTGGCGTAGCCCGTGAACAGCAGCGCCGACATCACGGCGACAATGACGGATCGGGTGGTCACGGTAAACGACACAAATCCATTAACGAGACAAAACGACCAAAGCGACGCTCAGGAGATCCGGTCGCGGCGTGCCACGCCGGTCGGCCGGATCGGTTCGGGCAGGTTGGGTGTCAGGCGTGGCAGCCGGCGGATGTGACGTACGCACGCGATGGGACTCCCTTCCCAGATACCGGAGGGGGGTATAGTCGTGGCATGACCGCCGACCAAGAACATCCCGGCCCGCACGGCTACTCGGGGGACAAGGCCGCCTTGCTCGGGCGGCTGCGGCGCATCGAGGGGCAGATCCGGGGCCTGCAGCGCATGGTGGACGAGGACACGTACTGCATTGACGTTCTCACGCAGATCTCCGCCGCCAAGAGTGCCCTGCACGCGGTGGCCGTGGGGCTGCTGGAGGACCACCTTGCGCACTGCGTCGTCGATGCTGCCCGCGCCGGGGACCCCACCGCGAAGGTGAAGGAAGCGTCCGACGCGATCGCCCGCCTGGTCCGTTCCTAGGCCTGCGAGAGCCGCCACGCCCGATCCGGCTCCGTGAGCCGGCGGGCCACGTTCGTCACACCATCGAAGAAGGAGGCCCGCCATGGCCGTCACCGCCACGTACACCGTCAGCGGCATGACCTGTAACCACTGCGTGCAGGCCGTGACCAGCGAACTCTCCGAGCTGCCCGGCGTCGACGCCGTTCAGGTCGACCTTCCCACCGGCGCGGTCACCGTGACCAGCGCCGAGCCGCTCGCCGAGGATGCCGTGCGCGCCGCGGTGGACGAGGCCGGCTACGAGCTTGCCGATGCCTGAGACCGACAAGCTCGAACCCGCGCACGGCGCCGGGTCAGGCACGCCTGCGCCGGGCGCCGGGACCGGGGCGACCGACGATCCCGCCTCCGGCCCCGAGGGTTCAGCCGGCCGGCAGACCCCAGCCGGTGAGCACAGAGGATCAGCAGGTGAGGAGAGGAGCAGCGCCTTCAGGCTGGCCGCATTCGGTGCGGTCCTGGTGGTGGTGCTCTTTGCCGGCTACGGCATCGGCCGCCTCAACGAATCGGTCGAGAGCACCCGATCCGCCCCGGCCCCGCAATCCGCGACCGGAGCCCACGCCCACGACGCCGCCGGAACCGGCACCGGCGCCGCGACCGGCACGACGCCTCACGACGACACCGGCGCACCGCCCCACCTCCACAACGCGGACGGCACCGTGACGCAAGTCGCAGGGTCCACCGCGGCCGCCGCCCAGTCCGTCGGCGGCCTGGCCATCACCGCGAGCGGTCTCACCCTGCAGCCGGGGAGCACGCTCTTCCCCGCCGGCCGCAAGCAGCCGTTGACCTTCCGTGTCACCGCGGCCGGCGGTGCGCCCGTGACCACCTACGCCGTTGTGCACGACAAGCCGCTCCACCTCGTGGTCGTGCGGCGTGATCTCACCGGCTACCAGCACCTTCACCCGACCATGGCGCCGGACGGCACGTGGAGCGTCGACCTCGTGCTGGCCCGGCCCGGCAGCTACCGGGCGGTTGCCGACTTCACCGCGATCGTCGGCGGGCAGCAGATGCCGGTCACGCTGGGTGCCGACCTCACGGTCGCCGGCAGCTACGCCCCGGTCGCCCTTCCCGCACCGGTCACGCGCGCGACCACGGACGGCTTCAGCGTCGAGTACGGGGGTACGCCGCAGACCGGCTCAGCGCAGCCGATCCTCATGACCGTACGGGGATCCGACGGCAAACCGGCGGCGCTCGAGCCGTACCTGGGCGCGTACGGTCACCTGGTCGTGCTCCGTGAGGGTGATGTCGGCTACGTCCATGTGCATCCGGAGCCGCAGCCCGTCGACGGCGCCGTGAAGTTCTGGCTGGCCGCGCCCGGTCCCGGCCGCTACCGGATGTTCTTCGACTTCCAGGTGGCGGGCAAGGTCCACACCGCGGCGTTCACCGCCACGGTGAGCTGACACTCAGGTGAGCAGCTTCTCCAGGGCCGGCGTCACGCCCCACTGACCGGTCAGCGTCTCGTACTCGGAACGCTGGTCGTCCGTCGGGGCGGCGCCGGTGCGGCGGGCCCGCAGCAGCAGGTTGCGCGGTGTGTGCTGGGAGTCCACGAACTCGACCACGTCGACCTTGTAGCCGTTCAGCCGCAGCAGGGACGACCGCAGCGAGTCGGTGAGGACGTCCGCGAAGCGCTCCCGCAGGATCGCGTTCCGGGTCACCTCCGCGTACGGCGCCGGCGCCGTGCCGCCCTTGAGCTGGGCGGCGATGTCGTGGTGGCAGCAGGGCGCCGCCAGCACCCAGCGGGCGTTCCACCGTACGGCCCGGGCCAGCGCCTGGTCCGTCGCCGTGTCGCAGGCGTGCAGGGCGAGTACCAGGTCGGGCGCCTCGTCGACCTGGGCGTCCTCGATGGTTCCGGCCACGAAGCGGACCGCGTCGGCGCAGCCCAGCTGCTCGGCGACGGCGGTGTTGCGTACGCGTTGATCCTCGCGGACGTCGACCCCCACGACCCGGACGTCGGCGGCGCGGTCGGCCAGATACCGGTACGCCGCGAAGGTCAGGTAGGCATTCCCGCAGCCCAGGTCGACGACCCGCAGCGGCGACGGCAGCTCGCCGGGCAGCGTGGCGGCCAGTGCGCGCAGGAACGCGTCGACCTGCCGGCGTTTCGCGGCGTTGCCGCCGATGACGGTGAACAGCGGGTCGCCCGGGTCGAGCAGCCACTGCTTGGCCCGGTCGTGCGGGGCGGGCGCCGCGGCGGCGGTGCTCGCGCCGGCCCGGTGGACCTGGGCGTCGCCCTTCTTCGTGACCCGCACCTGCACCGTCGACGTCGCGGTCTCCACGTGCCAGTTGCCGAACGGCTCGGCGAGCAGGGCGTCGACCGCGGCCGCGGCCTCCTCCCCGCCGACGTTGCGGGTGTACGGCCGGGAGCCGTCGTTCGTGACGATCTGCAGCTTCCGGCCGGTCTTCAGCTCGACGGGCCGCAGCTCGGCCCGCTGCACCGACGGGGTGACCCCGCGCCGCCGGCCCGCCGCGACCGCACGGGTGAGCGCCGGGTCGAGCAGCAGCTCACGGACCTCGGCCAGGACGGCTTCCAGCGATGGGGGCATCCCACCATTCTGCCTCGCGCTCCGCGACGCCCCGCGTGCCGCTCGGGGTTTGTTAGGCTAGCCTAACATCCTAGGGAGGCGCTGCCATGACGTCTGCCGAGCCGCGCGCCCGGCTGTCCGTCCGGCTGCGCTCCGCGACCCGCTCCGACCACGACGAGGCGCAGGGCAGCGGGTTCCTCGACCGCCTAGCCTCCGGCAGCCTGCCGCGGGCGGCGTACGCGGACCTCGCCACCCAACACTGGTTCATCTACGAGACCCTCGAGCAGGCCGCCGCCGCGATGGCCGACGATCCGGTGGCCGGCCCGTTCGTCTTCCCGGAGCTGATGCGGCTCCCCGCCCTCACCGACGACCTCGCCGTGCTGCGGGGCCACGACCCGCATGCGCCGCTGCCGGCCACCGAGCGTTACCGGGCGCGCCTGCGCGAGGTCGCGTTCGACCGGCCGTGGGCCTTCATCGCCCACCACTACACCCGCTATCTGGGCGACCTGTCCGGCGGCCAGTACCTCGGTCCGGCGATCGCGAAGGCGTACGGCCTGGCCGGCCCCGGACACCGATTCTTCGTCTTCGACGGCGTCTCCCCGCCCGCGTTCCGCACCCGGTACCGCGCGCTCCTCGACGGCTGGTGCTCTCGGCGGAAGATGAAGACCGTCTTCTGGCCGAGGTGCCGGAGGCGTACCGCCTGAACATCGCCGTTCTCGCCGACCTCAAGGAGCGCTGGGTGGATGCCTTCGACCTCACCCCGGAGGCGGTCGCGCAGATCGCCCGGCACATGAACGACGACCACGCCGAGGACAACGTGCTGATCGTGCGGGGCCTCGGCGGCATCGGTGCGGCCACCGCCGCGCGGGTGTCCGGGCTGGACCCCGACGGCATGGAGTTCGAGGCCACCGTGGACGGCATCGCGGTGCCGGTTCGTATCCCGTTCCGCGAGCGGCTCACCGAACGCCGGCAGGTGCGTGGCGAGGCCGTCCGCATGTACCGGGAGGCGTGCGCCGTCCTCGGCATCACCCCCGAGCACTGACGGAAAAAGGCGCCCCACCGGTGGGTGGGACGCCTTTTCGCGTACGTCGTCAGTCCTCGGAACCCGATCCCGTGCCCACTCCGGCGTCGGAGCCTCCGGTCATCTCGCCGGACGACTCCGCCGTGCCGCGCCCGCCACTGCGCCGGCGCCGGCGCCGCGGACGGCCACCCTCGGCGGAGGAATCGGCGGCTTCCGCTGCGGGGGCGGCGTCGGCTGCGGGCGTACCCGAATCGGTTTCGTCGACCTGGCGGCGGCGACGCTGCCGGCGCGGGCGATCGGACGTCTCGCCCTCCGCGGCCGGTGCCGCCTCCGGTGCGCTCTCGTCACCGCCGCGCCGGCGCGGACCACCGGTGCTGCGGGGCCGGGAGCGGCTGCTCTCCTTGCCGCGGCGGCGTCCCCCGAGGTCCTCCTCGACCTCCGCGGACAGGCCGGCGCGGTTGCGCTCGGCCGTCGGCAGGGTGCCCGAGATGTCCGTCGGGATGTCCAGGTCGGCGTAGAGCGCCGGTGAGGTGTGGTACGTCTCCGGGGGCTGCGGCATGTTGAGCCCCATCGACTTGTCGATGAGCACCCAGCGCGGCATGTCCTCCCAGTCCACGAACGTCACGGCGACGCCGGTCGCGCCCGCCCGGCCGGTGCGGCCGATGCGGTGCGTGTACGTGTCCGGGTCCTCCGGGCAGTCGTAGTTGATGACGTGGGTGACGCCGGAGACGTCCAGGCCGCGGGCGGCGACGTCGGTGGCGACCAGGACGTCGATCTTTCCCGTGCGGAACGCGCGCAGCGCCCGCTCCCGGGCGCCCTGGCCGAGGTCACCGTGGACGGCGGCCACCGCGAAGCCGCGGAAGTCGAGGTCCTCGGCGACGCGGTCGGCCGCCCGCTTGGTCCGGGTGAAGATCATGGTGAGGCCGCGGTCGCGGGCCTGCAGGATGCGCGCCACCATCTCCAGCTTGTTCAGCGGGTGGGTGCGGTAGACGACCTGCTTGGTCAGCGGCGAGGGGCCGCTCTCGGTGGTGTGCCCGGCGTGGATGGTGACCGGGTGGCGCAGGAAGCGGCGCGACAGCGCGACGATCGGGTCCGGCATGGTCGCCGAGAACAGCATGGTCTGGCGCTGCTCGGGGAGCATGGCGAGGATCTTCTCGACGTCCTCGAGGAAGCCGAGGTCGAGCATGCGGTCGGCCTCGTCGAGCACCAGGGCCTTGATCGAGGTGAGCTTGAGCTGCTTCTGCTTGGCCAGGTCGAGCAGGCGGCCGGGGGTGCCGACCAGGATCTCGACGCCCTTCTTGAGCGCCTCGACCTGCGGCTCGTACGCCACGCCGCCGTAGATCGGCAGCACGCGCACGCCGCGGGTGGCGCCGGCTGCGGCGAGGTCGCGCGCCACCTGCAGGCCCAGCTCACGGGTCGGTACGACGATCAGCGCCTGAGGCATGCCGTCGGCGCCCTCGCTCGGTGCGGTCATACGCTCGAGGATGGGCAGGCCGAAGCCCAGGGTCTTGCCGGTGCCGGTGGGCGCCTGGCCGATCAGGTCGGTGCCGCGCAGCGCGATGGGCAGCGCGTACTCCTGGATGGCGAAGGCCCGGGTGATGCCGGCCGCGGCCAGGGCCTCCACGGTCTCGGCGCGGACGCCCAGCTCGGCGAACGTGGGGCTGTCGGGTCGGACGGGGGCGCGGGTGAGGACCGGTACCAGGGCGGGTTCTGTCTCGGTGGGTTCGATGTCGGTCATGGAGTTCTGCGGGTGCCTCTCGTGGTGCGCCCGTCGAAGTCCTGGGCGCGGTCTGGTTAGGGCGCGGGCCACACGCGAGGGAGCTCGCGGGCCGCACGCGCGTCGCCGCGGCGGAACCAGAGAAATGGATCGACGTCGGCGGCGACGGGCCAAGTCTACCCGACGGAGAGATTGCGCACCTCAGGCCGAAGGTGACCGGGGCGCCGAATGCGTCAGGGGGCCCGAGGGCCCCCTGGTCGCCGGTGCTGCGCGTGCTTATCGCGTGGTGAAGCCGAACGGGCGGGTGTTGCTCTCGGCGATCTCCACGTAGGCCACCTTGGCGATCGGCACGATCACCTTGCGGCCCTTCTCGTCGGTCAGGGTCAGGACGCTGTCCTTGGCCAGTGCCTCGGTCACCACCTGCTCGACCTCGGCCGGCGTCTGCGCACTCTCCAGCGCCAGCTCACGCGGGGCGTGCTGCACGCCGATCTTGACCTCCACGGGGCCCTCCCTCTCAGCAGTCTTCCGACATGAAGGCTAGCCGATTTCCGCAGACGTTCCCGGCGTTGACTCACCCTGCAGCGGGAAGGTCGCGATGCCCCGCCAGATCAGGGCCGCGACCAGGGCTTCCGCCTCGTCCTTCGCGACCTGGCGGCCGGTCGCCAGCCAGTACTGGGCCGCCTGGCCGGAGACCCCGACCAGCCCCGCGGCGAGCAGTTCGGCCTTCGCCTGGGTCAGCCCGGTGTCGGCGACCACCGTGTCGGTGACCGCGGCGATGCAGCCCTGCTCGACCCGCTCCACCCGTTCGCGCACCTGGGGGTCGTTGCGCAGGTCGGACTCGAAGACGAGACGGAACGCCTCGCTCTCGTGGTCCATGAAGTCGAAGTACGCCCGTACGGCGCCCTTGACCCGCTCCTTGTTGTCCGGGGTGGCCAGCATCGCGCCGCGTACCTTGGCGATTATCGCGTCGCAGTGCGTGTCCAGCAGGGCCAGATAGAGCTCCAGCTTGCCGGGGAAGTGCTGGTAGAGCACGGGCTTCGAAACCCCCGCCCGCTCGGCGATCTCGTCCATGGCGGCGGCGTGGTAGCCCTGGGCCACGAAGATCTGCTGCGCGGCGGCAAGCAGTTGCTTACGGCGCGCGGAGCGCGGCAGGCGCGTCGGGCGCCCCGCCGTCTGTGCCCCGCCGGACGCAGCAGTCATGTCACAATCCTCCGAGCTCGAATCCCACCGCGCTGGAAGCGACGCGGATTGCCCGGTTCGTCGTCTGTCGCGTTCCGGGCGGGCAATTGTCGCGACGCTGCAACTTATCGCCACTGCAACCACACGGTAGCCTCAGCGGGGGGCAAGCGAGGAGCGCGTGGTGGACGAAACAGGGCATTCCGGTGACGCCGGGGCCGCCGAGGGCGGTGCCGGTGCCGAGTCGCGTGATCGCACCCTGTTGAACGGATGGGCCGCGCGGGAGAGCCCCTGGTCCAACGCGGGTGCCGCGCTGGACCCGGAAGCCGAGGTCCCGGCGTGGCGCCGCCCCGCGACGGAGGTGCGCCCGTTCACCCGCCCCCTCCCGACCGACCCACCATCGGGTGACATCCGCCCGTTCGCGGCCGCGCCGCCGCCGCCGTCGTTCACCCCCGCGCAGCAGTCGCCCGCGCCTCCTGCCGACGGGTCACCGCCGCGGCTGGAGAATGCCGCTTCGCCGCGCTGGTCCGACAGCCGCTCGCGCTACGACGATCTGCTCTCGCACCTCTCGCCCAACGGGGGCGAGCCGCACCAGGACGAGCCCCGAGCGGCCGAACCGCCGCGTGCGGCCCCGCTGTCGCCCGTGCTCCCGCCGCGTACGGCCCCGCTCTCGCCCGTGCCGCCGCCGCGCCCCGACCCGCTCTCGCCCGAGCTGCTGCACGGCGGTCAGGAAGGCAACGAGCTGCGCGGCGTCCCGCCGACCCTGCCGGCCAGCGCGCCGCCGTACCCGTACGAGGGCGATCTCGACGACGCGGCCCGGCCCCAGGCCGCCCAGCAGCGCGCGTCGTTCCCCGCCGTGCGGCCCGCGACCCCGGGTGGCCGGCGCACCGAGTGGACGACCGCCGAGTCCGCGCGGCATGCGCTGGACCCGCCGACCCCGGCCGAGGGCATGCCCCGGGTCGGCACGCCGGAAGCTACCGACCAGTCACGTTCCGGCGATCAAGGGCTCGGGCGGCCGTCGTACGATCCCTCCAGCTTTCCGCGCCGGCTGCCGTACGAATCCCCGCAGCCGGCGTTTCCCGGACGGCCCGCCGGCGACCCCGGCGCCGGCACCACCGGGAAGCCGCCCTTCGCCGCGTTGCCGCAGCGCGTGCCGGCCCAGCCGGACGTGCCCACCGTCCCGGAGCCGCCGTCCGTGGAGCCCTCGGCCGAGACCCCCGCGCTGGCGCGGATCGCGACGCATCTGCGCCGCGAGGACGCGCTGGCACCGCAGGAGCGGCAGGACGGGTTCGACGTCAACGCGATCCTGGAGGCGGTCCGTGAGGTCGAGGGCGTGCGGGACGCCGCGCTGCGGACCACCCCCGCCGGTGCCCACAGCCTGCGGCTGGACCTCGCCGAGGGCGCCGACCCGGCCGAGGTGAGCCGGCAGGTCGCCCGCCTGCTGCAGGACCGCATGGGCCTGGACGCCGCCATGCAGGGCGCCTCGCCGCTCGCGCCCGCGCGCACGCCCGAGGAGGCGCCCCCGGCCCCGGCGCCCCGGTCCGCGCCGCCCGCGCAGGCCACCACCCGGGCGCTGCCGACCCGCACCTCGTCGGCCGCCCAGGCCTCCGCGCCGCCTGTCGCGCCGGCGCCGTTCGTGCCCTCGCAGCCCAACCCGGCCGGGCGGGCCACGCCGCCCGGCGCCGCCACGATGCCGGCTCCCGCGACATCTCCCGGCCCTGCGCCGATGCCCGCACCCGCCCCGATGGCGAGTCCTCCCGCGGCGCAGCGCATGCCCACCGGGATCGACCCGGCCCCGCCCCGGCCGCTGCTCGAGCCCGGGGAGCGCCCCGGCCCGCGGGTGATGATCGAGAACGTCCAGGTCAACACCTTCGGCAGCGAGGCGACCGTACGGGTCCAGCTGACCGTCGGCGGCCAGGCCGCGGCGGGGGAGGCGACCGGCCCGGCGGTGGACGGCTACCTGCTGCGGCTCTGCGCGATGGCCACCGCCACGGCGGTCGACGACCTGCTCACCCACTCGGACCACGCCGACGGCCCGGCGAAGTGCTTCGTCGAGCACGCGGCGGCCGTGCCGTTCGGCTCGATCCAGGTGGCCGTGGTGGTCGTCCTGCTCGCCACCGACGGCTGGGTGGAGCAGCTCGCCGGCTCGGCCGTCGTGACCGGTGACGATCGGCACGCCATGGTCCGCGCCACTCTGGCGGCCGTCAACCGGCGGCTCGAGGCACTCTTGTCCTGATGAAGGGCGCGAAACTCGCGGCGGACGAGGTCCTGCCGCCGGACGGGGCCCTGCCACCGCCGTGGCCGGCCCGCACAGTGATGATCGACGGCGCGATGCTGCACGTCCGCGACACCCCACCGACCACGCCCGGCGCCGAACCCGCGGTGTACGTGCACGGCCTCGGTGGCTCCTCGCAGAACTTCACCGATCTCGCCGGGCTGCTCGCCGACCGCTTCGACGCCCAGGCCGTGGACCTGCCCGGGTTCGGCTACAGCGACCCGAGCCGGCGTTACTCGATCGCCGCGTTCGCCGACCGGCTCATCGGCTTCCTGGAGCACTCCGGGCGCGGCGCGGTCCACCTGGTCGGCAACTCGCTCGGCGGGTCGATCTGCGTACGGGTGGCGGCGCTGCGCCCCGACCTGGTGCGCACCCTCACCCTGATCAGCCCGGCGATGCCGTTCCTGGACCCCCGGCGTACGGCCCAGGGGCCGGTGCTGCCGGTGCTCGCCCTGCCCAGGGCCGACCGGATCATCGCGTGGGGCATGGCCCGGATGACCGCCGAGGAGATGGCCGAGCAGGTGCTGCTGGCGTGCTTCGGCGACACCACCAAGGTCAGCGCGCAGCGCCGGGCCGAGGCGATCGAGGAGATCAAGCTCCGGTACACGGTCGCGCACTATTCGAAGGCGTACACGGGGACGTTGCGCGGGCTGGTGTCGAGCTTCCTGCGGGCGTACCTGCCGGGGGTGAACTCGCAGTGGCGGCTCGCCGCTCGCATCGCCGCGCCGACGCTCGTCGTCGGCGGCCTGAAGGACGAGCTGGTGGACCCGCGGGTGCCGGCGCAGGTGGCGAAGGTGATCCCGGACAGCCGGCTGCTGATCCTGCCCGGCGTGGGGCACGTGGCGCAGATGGAGGTGCCCCGGCTGGTCGCCCGCGCGATCGTCGGCCTGCTGGAGGACGTCGCCTCCCCGGTCGCCTGAGCACAAGGCCCCGATCCAACCACTCCGCCGCTTCCGCACCCGTGATGTGGCACGCTGGCGGGCAAATGATCGACACCCGTGTTCCCGTGATCGACCGGCGCCGCCGCATCTGGTTCGCCGCCGTCATGGTGGCGGCGCTGCTCGTGGCCGGTGGCCTGCTGTTACCCACCGTCTGGGCGTCCGGGCCGCCCGTCCCGATGCCGGTCGCGTCCGCGGCCGTTCCGGCGCCCGCTCTGGCGGCCACGTCCGCGCCGTCGGCCTCGGCGGTTCCGTCCACCCCGCCGCCGCCCCGGCCACGGACCTCGGTCGCGCTGCCGATCCGCGGGTCCGGCACATTCGCGTACGCGCCGGGCCGCGGCAGGATTCTGGGTACGGCGGGAGCGGTACGCCGTTTCCGCGTGGCGGTGGAACGGGGCAGCGGCGAGGACGTGGTGGCCTTCGCCGCCCTGGTCGAGGCCACGCTCGGCGACCGGCGCAGCTGGACCGGGGACGGGCGGCTGCGGCTGCAGCGCGTACCGGTGGGGGAAAAGGCGGACTTCACCGTGTTCCTGGCGACCCGGGACACCGCCGGGCGGATGTGCCGTGCCGGGGGCGTCAACATCACGGTGGGCGGGCGGCCGTACACGTCGTGCCGGACGACCGGTCGGGCGATCATCAACCTGGACCGGTGGCGGCTGTCGGCTCCGCCGTACGTCGCCGCGAAGGTCCCGCTGCCGGTCTACCGCCAGTACGTCGTCAACCACGAGGTCGGCCACGAGCTGGGCCACGGCCACCAGGGCTGTCCCCAGCGCGGCGGTCCGGCGCCGGTGATGGTGCAGCAGACGCTGACGCTGCGCGGCTGTGTGCCGTACGCGTGGCCCCGCCGCGACAACCGTCTCTTCCAGGGTCCGTCGCTCTGATGCTTTCGGGGCAAATGCCCCGTCCCGGCGGGTGGGCTCTGGCACCCTGACCGTGTCATGGAGAAGATGCGCCCGTACCTGCGACGCCGGTTGATCACGGCGCTGATCCTGTTCACGCTCGCCGTCGCGGTGTTCGTGGCGGCCGAGACGGTGCGCGGCGGCAACCCCGGCGGGTGAGCTTTGATTCCCGTTTCCCGCATGCCGGGCCGGTGGTCCACGTCATGCCCATGACGGCGATTCACGAGCAACAATGGTGGCCGCACCTTCCGTCAACCCGGGGAGTTCACCGTGTCACTGCCCCCGCTCGTCGAGCCGGCCGCCGAGCTGTCCGTCGATGAGATCCGGCGCTACTCGCGTCATCTCATCATTCCCGACGTCGGGATGGACGGTCAGAAGCGGCTGAAGAACGCCAAGGTGCTCGTCGTGGGCGCGGGCGGCCTGGGCTCGCCGGCGCTGCTGTACCTGGCCGCGGCCGGGGTCGGCACGCTCGGCATCGTGGACTTCGACACCGTCGACGAGTCCAACCTGCAGCGGCAGGTCATCCACGGGGTCTCCGACGTGGGCCGCCCCAAGGCCGAGTCCGCGGCGGCGAGCATCCGCGAGATCAACCCGCTGGTGAACGTGGTCATCCACAACACCGCGCTGGACCGCGACAACGTCAGAGAGATCTTCAGCCGGTACGACCTCATCGTCGACGGCACCGACAACTTCGCGACCCGCTACATGGTCAACGATGCCGCGGTGCTGCTCGGCAAGCCGTACGTCTGGGGTTCGATCTACCGCTTCGACGGCCAGGCGTCGGTGTTCTGGGAGGAGTACGGCCCCTGCTACCGGTGCCTCTACCCGGAGCCCCCGCCGCCCGGCATGGTGCCGTCCTGCGCCGAGGGCGGCGTGCTCGGCGTGCTCTGCGCGTCGATCGGCTCGATCCAGGTCAACGAGGCGATCAAGCTCATCGCCGGCATCGGCGAGCCGCTGGTCGGCCGGCTGATGGTCTACGACGCCCTCGAGATGGAGTACCGCAAGATCAAGGTTCGCAAGGACCCGAACTGCGCGCTCTGCGGCGAGAACCCGACGGTCACCGACCTGCTCGAGGACTACGAGGACTTCTGCGGCGCCGTCTCCACCGAGGCGCAGGAGGCCACCCTCAACGCGACGATCACGGCCAAGGAGCTCAAGGAGTGGCAGGACTCCGGTAAGGACATGTTCCTGGTCGACGTCCGCGAGCCGGCCGAGTGGGAGATCAACCGGATCCCGGGCGCGACGCTGATCCCCAAGGGCGAGATCCTCTCCGGGGAGGCGCTGTCCCGCTTCCCGCAGGACCGCCAGATCGTGCTGCACTGCAAGTCGGGTGTGCGCTCGGCGGAGGCGCTCGCGGCACTCAAGGCGGCCGGCTTCAAGGACGCCGTGCACGTCCAGGGTGGCATCGTCTCCTGGGTCAACACGGTGGACCCGTCGCTGCCGTCGTACTGAGGTCATTCCGGACGGCCGCTCACCCCTGCTGAGGGTGAGCGGTCGTTCGCTTTGCGTGACGACGTACTCATCACCGGCCGTCAATGTCCCCTGATCGGGCGGGACGGAAGCGACCTTATAGACAACTACCGAAACGATCCGGCGAAAAGCAGGGCCGCGTTGTAGCGTCACCGTCGTGGTCGACATGGATGCCGCAATCGGGTACGTCATAGCGCACGGTGACCCGGTCGAACGGGCTCGGCTGTCGTACCTGAGGACGGGCAGCGAACCGCCGCCCGGCGTCCTCGACCGCATCGAGAGCGGGCAGACCCCGGAAGGCGGCTGGCCCGCGAGCGGCGACAGACCCGTACCGTCGATCGACGCCACCTGCTTCCGCCTCTCCGAGCTCGACGACCTCGGTGGCCTCCGCGGTCCCCAGGTCGACCGGGCCCTGGCCTGGCTCGCCGGCGTGCAGCGCAGCGACGGCACCTGGCAGGAGGATGAATCCCTCGCCCCGGAAGCGCCGCCGTGGGCGATGCCCGGCGATCCGGAAGCCACCCTCTACCTGACCGCGGTCGCCGGCTTCTGGATGACCGTCGCCGAGTTCGAGGCCCACCCCCACCACGACGCCCCACCCCGGTACGCGACCACCCTCGCCGCCGCGGCCCGCCACGTGGTCGCCCAGCTCCGCCCGGACGGCAGCTGGCCGTCCTTCCTCGCCACCGGCTGGCACGCGGCGGGACTCCTCCACGAACAGCAGTTCTTCTACGAGTCGGCGCGGATCCAGCTCGTGCTCGGCGACCGCATGGGCGACATGTCCCCGGCGGACGTGGCGAACATGGCGGCGGCTCTGCGCCGGGTCAACCTCGGCGACGACTGGCTGGTGCAGGCGGCCCGCAAGCGGCTGGCGGAGACGCAGCGGACGGACGGCGGCTGGGACAGCGACGAGGGACCGATCTTCGACGTCAACATCACCCTGACGGCGATCCGCGCCTGCCGCTGACCCGGCCCTCGTGCGCGCTCAGCGCGCGGGCCGCGCTGAGCGCTCGTGCTGCCGGGCTCGCGTTGCGCTGCCGGGCGCCTCGCGCTGGCGGCGCGGCTTGCGCTGCGCGGCTTGCGCTGCGCGGCTTGCGCTGCGCGGCCTGGCTTGCGCTGGCGGCTCCGCCTGCGCTGCGCTGCCCGGCATGCGCTGGCGGTCCAGCTTGTTCTGCGGTCCGGCCCGCGCTGGGCCGCCCGCGCCCGCTGCCAGGGCTGCGCTGCGCAGCCCTCCCGCTTCACGGCTGCGCCGCGCCGCCGACGCCGCACGGTCCGGCCCGGCGGATCGGCGCGGGGCGTGACGCAGCTGCCCGGCGCGGCCTTCCCGGCGCCCAGTCCAGCCCTGCGGCCCCGGGGCCGCAGGGCCGGGTGTCAGCGGGTGTGGCCGTTGCCCGTGACGATGTACTTGGTCGAGGTCAGCTCCGGCAGCCCCATCGGCCCGCGCGCGTGCAGCTTCTGCGTGCTGATGCCGATCTCCGCGCCGAACCCGAACTCGCCCCCGTCCGTGAACCGCGTCGACGCGTTGATCATCACCGCGGCCGCGTCGACCCGGGCGGCGAAGCGGCGGACCGCCGTCGTGCTCTCGCTGACGATCGCCTCGGTGTGGCCCGTGCCGTAGCGGCGGATGTGGTCGAGCGCGTCGTCGAGGGAGTCGACCACCGCGACCGAGATGTCGGCCGACAGGTATTCCTTGCCCCAGTCCTCGTCGGTCGCCGGGACCACGCCGTCGAAGGATGCCACCCGCGGGTCGCCGTGGACCGTCACGCCCGCGCTGATCAGCTCCTCGATCACGAGCGGCAGGAACGACTCGGCCAGCGCCGAGTGGACGAGCAGCGACTCGGCGGTGTTGCAGGTGGACAGCCGCTGGGTCTTCGAGTTCATCACCACGCCGAGCGCCTTCTCGAGGTCGGCGGACTCGTCCACGTACACATGGCAGTTGCCGACGCCGGTCTCGATGACCGGAACCGTCGACTCCTCGACCACCGTCTTGATCAGCGAAGCCCCGCCGCGGGGGATGAGCACGTCGACGAGGCCGCGGGCGCGCATCAGCTCCTTGACGGAGTCGCGGGTGGTGGCGTCGAGCAGCTGGACCGCGTTCGCCGGCAGGCCTGCGTCCGCGACCGCCTTGCGCAGCACCGACACGATCGCCGCGTTGGAGCTCATCGCCGAGCCGGAGCCGCGCAGCAGCGCCGCGTTGCCGGACTTGAGGCAGATGCCGGCCGCGTCGGCGGTCACGTTGGGGCGGCCCTCGTAGATGATGCCGACCACGCCGAACGGCACCCGCACCTGGCGCAGCTCGAGGCCGTTGGCGAGGGTCGCGCCGCGGACCACGTCGCCGACCGGGTCGGGCAGGGCGGCCAGCTGCCGCAGGCCGTCGGCCATCGCGGCGACCCGCTCGGCGGTCAGCGTCAGCCGGTCCACCATGGCGTCCGACTGCCCGGCGGTACGCGCGTTCTGCACGTCGACGGCGTTGGCGGCGACGATGTCGTCGGCCCGCTCGACGAGCCGCTCCGCCATCAGCAGCAGGGCGGCGTCCTTCTCGGACCGGGTGGCGGCGGCCAGGTCGATGGCGGCGACCCGCGCCTCGGCGGCCTGCTGCAGGACACTCATGATGACTCCTGGGAAGAGAACCGGGTGTGGTCAGAGAAGCACCAGGTCGTCACGGTGGACAACCTCTCGTTCATATCCTGGCCCGAGCGCCGCGGCCAGCTCGCCGGTGGACCGGCCGAGCAGGGCCGGGAGCTCCACCGCGTCGTAGTTGACCAGCCCGCGAGCCACCGGAGCGCCGGAGCCGGCGTCGACCAGGTCGACCGGGTCCCCTGCCGCGAACGAGCCGTCCACCGCGGTGATGCCGGCCGGCAGCAGCGACTTGCGCCGGGCCACGACCGCGGCGACCGCGCCCGGGTCGAGGTGCAGCCGCCCACGCGGGGAGGTGGCGTGCGCGAGCCAGAACAACCGGGCGGTGGGGCGCCGGGCGGCGGCGTGGAACAGAGTGCCGGCCTCGTCGCCGTCGAGCGCGGGCCCGGCCAGCGGCGCGGCGGTCAGCACGACGGGGATGCCGAAGCCGGTGGCGATGCGCGCGGCTTCCACCTTCGTGACCATGCCGCCCGTGCCGACCCCCGCCTTCCCCGCGGACCCGATGGCGATCCCGTCCAGGTCGGCGTCGTCGCGCACGGTCGTGATGCGCCGCGACGACGGCGCGGACGGATCGCCGGTGTACAGCGCGTCCACGTCGGAGAGCAGCACGAGCAGGTCGGCGTGGACCAGCGCGGCGACGAGCGCGGCGAGCCGGTCGTTGTCGCCGAACCGGATCTCCTCGGTGGCGACCGTGTCGTTCTCGTTGACGATCGGCAGGGCGCCCAGGTCGAGCAGCTTGCGCAGGGTCCGGTACGCGTTGCGGTAGTGCGCCCGCCGGGTCACGTCGTCGACGGTGAGCAGCACCTGTCCCACGGTCAGCCCGTGCCGGGCGAAGCCGGCCGCGTACCGTCCGATCAGCAGGCCCTGGCCCACCGAGGCCGCCGCCTGCTGGGTAGCCAGGTCGCGGGGCCGGCGGCGCAGGTTGAGCGGGGCGAGCCCGGCGGCGATCGCGCCGCTGGAGACCAGGACCACCTCGCGGCCCTGGGTGGCCAGCCGGCCGAGCACGTCGACGAGGGCGTCGACGCGCTGCTCGTCGATGCCGCCGGCGGCCGTGGTCAGCGAGGACGACCCCACCTTGACCACGATCCGGCGCGCGCCGGTCACCTCTTCACGCACCCGGCCCATTCTGCTCGCCGCCGGCTCCGCCGCTGCCGCGAGATCCCATATCGTGGCGACGGTGACACCCCAGGAGTACGTGGAAGAGGTTCTCCGGCTCGTGGAGAGCATCCCCGAGGGCCGGGTCATGTCCTACGGGGCGGTGGCCGACGCGCTCGCCGACCACTCGGGGCGCAACTCGGCCCGGCAGGTCGGCACGATCATGGCCCGGCACGGCGGCGGCGTGCCGTGGCACCGGGTGGTCACGAGCGCGGGGCGGATGCCGCCGGGGCACGAGCAGGAGGCGCGGCAGCGGCTGCTCAGTGAGGGCGTACCGCTGAAGGGTGACCATGTCGACATGGCCCGCGCTAGCTGGATGCCCTGAGGCCGATCCACGTCAGTGCGCCGCGCATCTGGAACTCGAAGAAGTCCCGCCGCTGGTCGATGGTGTTGTTGAGCTGACCGAACAGCTCCGCGCTGATGGCTCCGCAGAGGTGGATCCAGCCCGCCATGCTGCGCGCGACCACCTGCGGCGGCGCGCCGGGAGCGGCCTGCTCGGCGACCGCCGCCAGCTCCTCGCCGAGCCGGCCGCCGATCGCCTCACCGGGCTCGACCTCGCCGGAGGCTGACGCGTTCTGGACGATGCGGCCGAGGGCCAGGATGACCCGGATCGCCGGTCCGACCGTGTCGGTGGGGGCCTGATATCCGGGTACGGGGCTGCCGTAGACCAGCGCCCACTCGTGCGGATTGGCCAGTGCCCATTCGCGTACGGCGTGGCAGACGGCCAACCACCGGTCCACGGCGGAGCCCGTGTCCGGGGCGTTCTCGGCAGCGTCACCCAGCGAGTCGTACGCGTCGATGATCAGCGCGGTGAGCAGCTCGTCGCGGCTGGCGAAGTACCGGTACACCGCCGAGGACGCCATGCCGAGGTCCCGGGCCACCGCCCGCAGCGAGAGGTTCGCGCCGTCGGTCGCCAGGTGGCGCCGGGCCGCCGCCTTGATCTCGCCGGTCATCTCGGCGCGTACGCGGGCCCGGAGCGATGCGGCTGTCATGTGAACAGTGTGCCACAGCGAGAGCACTGCTCTTGACGACGTCGCTCGAACGCGGGATGGTGTTCGCAACAGAGAGCACTGCTCGCAAAGGAGAGCGCTATGTCGAACCACGTGATCGTCGGTGCCGGACCGGTGGGCTCCTCGGTCGCCCGCCTCCTCGCCGACGCCGGGGAGAACGTCCGCATCGTGACGCGCAGCGGCTCGGGCCCGGAACATCCGCTGATCGAGCGCATCGCCGCCGACGCCGGCGACGCCCGGCGCCTCACCGAGCTGACCCGCGACGCCGAGGTGCTCTACAACTGCGCGAACCCGCCGTACACGAAATGGCCCCAGCTCTGGCCGCCCCTGTCGGCCGCGATGATCACCGCGGCCCGGGAGAACGATGCGGTCCTCGCGATCACCGGAAACCTCTACGTGTACGGCCCGCAGCCGGGCGGCCGCATGTCGGAGCACACCCCGCTCGCCGCCACCGGACGCAAGGGCCGCGTGCGCATCGCCATGTGGCAGGACGCCCTCGCCGCCGGCATCCGTACGCTCGAGGCGCGCGGCTCGGACTACGTGGGCGCCGGCGCCACCGGGGTGGTCTCGGCGGTGCTCGCCCCCGCGATGGCCAAGGGCCGGACGGCGTGGATGCCCGGCGACCCGGACGCCCCGCACACCTGGACGTACGTCGGCGACATGGCCCGTACGCTCGTCGCCCTCGCCCGCGACCAGCGCGCGTGGGGCCGGGCCTGGCACGTGCCGTCCACGCCGGCGATCAGCGTCCGGGAGCTGGCGTCCCGCTACACCGCGCTGTCCGGCACCCCGGCGGTCCGGATCCGCAGGCTGCCCCGGCCGGCCATGCGCACGGCCGGGCTGGTGATCCCGATGGCCCGCGAACTGGCCGAGATGGACTACCAGTTCTACGGTCCGTTCCTGCTCGACTCCACGGAGACGGAGCAGACGTTCGGCCTTCGGGCGACCGCCCTCGACATCGCGCTGAAGGAGGAGGCGGCATACGCAGGCCTGACCCACTAAAGCAGCAGGCCCACCCCGCCGCGCCGCGGGTCGCCGGCGGCCCCGCCGACGCCGACGGCCGTGACCCCGCCGAAGTAGTGGTTGAGCTCGGACCATTCGTGGATCAGCCACCCCGCTTCCGCGAGCGCCGCCAGCTGGTCGCCGGGGCAGCCCGGCTCGGCGTGGACCGTGTCGTCGACGACGTGGAAGCGGGGCCGCTGGATCGCGGCCTCCATGTCGAGGTCGTCGACGAGGACGCCGACCAGCGTGCCGATCAGCGCGGTGCGGATGCGGGAGGCGCCGGCCGATCCGGCCGCCACGGCCAGCGCGCCGGTCTCGTCGATCACCACGAGCGGGCACATGTTGGACGACATCCGGCGTCCGGGCGCGAGGTCGGCGGTGATCAGTTCGCCCTCGCCGAGCATGGAGTTGAGGTTGATGCCGAGTCCGGGGAGCCAGACGCCGGCGCCGAGGCCCATCGTGGTGGTGATGACGCAGGCGTTGCCGTCGCCGTCGACCACGGACACGTTCGTGGTGTCGCCGATCTTCTGCCGTCCGCGGTCCCGCAGCGCGGCGGCCAGGGCGACCGCGCGCTCGGGCCCGGGCAACTGCGGCAGCGAGGCGGGCAGCGCGGCGATCGTGTCGACGGTCCGGTTGAGGTCGTGCCGGGCCCGCACCCGGTACGCCCCCAGCGACGCGTGGTCCACGGGCGTCTCGAGCACCCGGTACGAGGCGAGGTCGTGGGGCCCGAGTGAGCCGCCGGCCGCCCGTACGGTGTCGACCATCAGGGCCGCGTACGCGCCGGTGTAGAACAGGGCGGGCCCGTCCGCGGCGAGAGCCTCCAGCGCGGTCGCGAGGCCGGGGTGGAACAGCCGGTCGCCGCCCTCGAGCAGCCGGTCGCCCGGTGCGTAGATCGCCGCTCCTTCGCCGTACGCGAGGGCCGGCGCGCACGACTCCAGCGTGCGTGCGTGCGCGGCCGGCAGGGACACCCCGGTGACGGCGAGCTCGTACGCCGGCGCCACCAGCGACTCCCACGGCAGCCGCCCCCAGCGCCGGTGCACCTCACCGCAGCCCGCGGGCACTCCCGGCACCGCGACGCTCGCCCCGCCGATCGAGTAGACCTGCGGCACCCCGCCGAAGAACACGTCCACGGCGACCATCGGGCCGGCCGTGCGGTCGCCGTCCGTACCGGGCACGGCCACGAAGAAGTCCAGGCACGTCACCTCGCCGGAGGCCGCGTCGAGGTAGGTGCAGAACCCGCCCCCGCCCAGTCCGGTGTAGATGGTCTCGGCCACGCAGGTCGCGAGCACCGCGGCCACGGCGGCGTCCGCGGCCGTCCCCCCGGCTCTCAGGATCCGCAGCCCCGCGGCTGCCGTCTCCGGGTGGCTGGCGGCGACCCCGGCGGCGACCCGCCGGGACGATGCGGACATCTTCATTCGGCGAAGCGTAGGCGCAGCCGCTCCCGCGTGGTTACCATCCGCGTCCATGACACCAGCCGGTCCCTCGCCCGAAGTACCGGCGCCGGACCGGCTGAAATCACCGCAGACGGCGCAGCAGCCCCCGCTGCCGCGTCGCACGCTGGCCGGATATGCGCTGGGCTCCCTGGTCACGGGGCCTTTCGGTACGGTTCCCGGCTTGCTCCTCCTGCCGTATCTCACCGACACGCTGGGCGTGGCCGCGGGCGTGGCGGGGCTGCTCGTCCTGCTGCCCAAGGCGTGGGACGTGCTCGTCAACCCGGTGGCCGGCCGGATCTCCGACCGCACCGGGGACCGCCGCCCGTTCCTGCTCGGCGCCGGCCTGCTGCTAGCCGTCCTGTTCGCGGCGATGTTCGCGGGGCCCTTCCGCGGCGCGGGACCGGCCGGCGCCTACGTCGCCGTCGCCTTCCTCGCCGCGGCGACCGCGTACGCCTTCTTCCAGGTGCCCTACGTCGCGATGCCGGCCGAGCTGACCGACGGGTACGCCGAGCGGACCCGGCTCATGACCTGGCGCGTCGCGGTCCTGGCGCTGGCCATCCTGGTCTCCGGCGCGCTCGCCCCGCTGGTCGTCGACCTCGGCGGCGGCGGCCGCGCCGGCCACCGGTGGTCCGGCGTGTTCGTCGGCGCCCTCATCGTCGTGGGCACGCTCGGCGTCTTCTTCGGTACGCGCACAGCAGAGTCCAGGACAGCACCGGGCGCGGAACCCAGCTGGCGCGGGCAACTGCGGACAGCGGCAACGAATGTGCCGTTCCGTGGTCTGCTCGCCTGCTGGGTGGTGCAGGCCGCCGGCATCGGCACGATGCTCGCGGGCGTGCAGTACTTCGCCGACCACGTCATCGTCCAGAAGTCCGGGGCGACCTTCCTCTTCGCAGCGTTCGTCGGCCCCGCCCTGCTCGTCATGCCGCTGTGGACCCGGGTCGGCGCCCGCGCCGGCAAGCTGCGCGCCCTGATCCTGGCCTCGCTCCTCTTCGCCGCGGGAGCTCTCGGGCTGCTCTCGGCCGGCCACGTCCCTGCCACGCTCACCTACCTCGTCGTCGCGCTGATCGGCTGCGGTTACGCCGGCCAGCAGGTCTTCGCCCTCGCGATGCTCCCCGACTGCATCGCCCACGACACTGCCAGAACGGGCCGTCGCCAGGCGGGCGTCTTCACCGGCCTGTGGACAGCGGGGGAGACGCTCGGCCTCGCCCTCGGCCCCGGCCTGTTCGCCCTGGTCCTGCAGCTCTTCGGCTATGTGCCGTCATCCACAGGAGCGGCAGCGGCGCAGGACTCGACCGCGCGGCTGGGGATCCTGCTCGGCTTCACGGTCGTCCCGGCACTCCTCGTAGGAGCGGCGGTCCTGCTGCTGCGGCGATACGAGGACTAGCTTGGGGCGATGATCGACGCGTTGCCGCCCGAGGGCGTACCGGCCGGGCAGGTGCTCGCAGAGCTGGGCAAGCTGCGGGAGGCCGACCTGCCCACACACGGCGGCCGGCTCTTCGCGTACGTGTACGACCCGGCCGTCGCGGGCCTCGACGAGCTGGCGCGGGCGGCGTACGCGATCTCCGCCCACGTCAACGGCCTGGACCCGACCGCCTTCCCCTCGCTGCTCGCGATGGAGAACGCGCTGGTCGCGGCGGCCGGCCGGCTGCTCGGCGGCGGCCCGGGCACGGCCGCGCCGGACGTGGTCGGCAGCGTGACCAGCGGCGGCACGGAGTCCCTGATCCTCGCGGTGAAGGCGGCCCGCGACGCGGCGGCCACCGAGCGCCCGCGGCTCGTCGTGCCGTCCACGGCGCATGCCGCCTTCGCCAAGGCCGCCCACTATCTGCGCGTCGCGCTCGACGTGGTGCCCGTCGGCGACGATCTGCGCGCCGACGTCGCGGCGACGGCGGCGGCAATCGGTCCCGACACCGTTCTCGTCGTCGGCTCGGCGCCCTCCTACGCGCACGGCGTCGTCGATCCCATCCCGCAGCTGGCCGCGCTCGCCGCCGACCGCGGGGTCCGCTTCCACGTGGACGCCTGCTTCGGCGGCTGGGTGCTGCCCTATCTGCGGCGGCTGGGCGCGGGCCTGCCGGACTTCGGCTTCGACGTGCCGGGCGTCACGAGCATCTCGGTCGACCTGCACAAATACGCGTACGCGCCCAAGGGCGTCTCGGTCTTGCTGCATCGCGACGCGCGCCTGCGACTGCCGCAGTTCTTCGCGTACGCGGACTGGCCGGGCTACACGATGGTCAACCCGGTCGTGTCCTCCACGCGTTCCGGAGGGCCCATCGCGGCGGCGCTGGCGACGGTGCGCCACCTCGGCGACGACGGCTATCTGAAGCTGGCCGCCACGACGCGCGACGCGGTGACAGTGCTCGCGAATGCGGTCGAGGCCACCGAGGGCGTACGCCTCTTCGCCCCGCCCGAGACCACCGTCGTCTGCCTGACCGCCACGGACGACGTCGACCCGTTCGTGCTCGCCGACGAGCTGGCCGCGCTCGGCTGGCACACCCAGCCTCAGATGGCGTACGCGAACCTCCCCCCGACCATCCACCTCACCGTGACCGCCGCGGTGGGCGCGACCGCCGACCAGTTCGCGCCGGACCTCGTCGCCGCCGTGGCGGCGACCCGCGCCCGCGGCCCGGTGCAGCTCCCGGCCGAGCTGATGCGGGCAGCGGGTGCGCTGACTCCCGAGGCCGTCACGCCCGAGCTCATCGAGGGGCTCGCCGGGGGGCTGGGCCTGGGCGACGGCGTGGGCGGTCCGATGGCGGCGGTGAACACACTGCTGAACGCCGCGCCGCCGGCCCTGCGCGAGGCGTTGCTCGCCGGTTTCCTGAGCCTGCTCCAGAGGCCCTCCTGGTGAGGGGTAGGTTGGCACGGTGGCCGGTCTGCCAGGAGTGCTCGGGGAGCCCATCAAGTTCGTGCTGAACTGGGGGCGCCGCTACTCGCTGTGGGTCTTCAACTTCGGGCTCGCGTGCTGCGCCATCGAGTTCATCGCCACCAGCATGGGCCGGCACGACTTCATGCGGCTCGGCGTGATTCCGTTCGCGCACAGCCCTCGCCAGGCCGACCTCATGGTCGTGTCGGGCACGGTCACCGACAAGATGGCACCGGCGATCAGGCGGCTCTACGACCAGATGCCCGAGCCCAAGTACGTCATCTCGTTCGGCTCCTGCTCCAACTGCGGCGGGCCGTACTGGGACTCGTATTCGGTGACCAAGGGCGTCGACCAGCTCATCCCGGTCGACGTGTACGTGCCCGGCTGCCCGCCGCGGCCCGAGGCGCTGCTGCACGGCATCCTGCGGCTGCAGGAGAAGATCGCGGCCGAGGAGTCGGGCCCGGGCGGGGTCCCGCGCCCCGACCCGCTGAGCGCGCGCGAGCTCGTCCCGGGTCCGCCGGAGCCCGCCCAGGTCCGCGACGCCGCCTCGCTCACCGCACCGATGGTGCGCCGGCCCGCCACCTGATCGCGGCTCACCTGTCGAACGGGATGGTCTGCAGGCCCGTCCGCCCGCCGTCGCCGGCGATGAGCAGGCCGTTGTCGACGTGCAGGATGCCGTAGCGGCCCTCCAGCTCGAACTGCCCCGAGTCCCCGGCCGGCACGACCCGCCACGTCTGCGCCTCGTCGCCGGACCGGCACGGCTGCAGCACCAGGGCGGCACGGGCGGTCGCCGTGACGCACTCGTTCCAGGCCGGGGGTGCGATCCACACCTCGTTCGTCCCGGCCGCCGGCGCCGGACGCAGCGCCATCTTCGTGGAGTCGCCCTTCGCCGTACCGGTGAAGTCCACGACGCCGCCCTGCCCGACCTCCAGGAAGCGGTCCACGCCGTCGTCCGCGACGTCGATCAGTACGCCGACGTTCAGGTCGATTCCCATCTCCTCCAGCTGCGTCACGTCGGAGCTGACGGAGCTGGACGGCAGCACCCGCGGCGAGATGCTCACCGGCGGCACGGCCGGCGTCTCGTTCCCGGGCCGGCCCAGCGCGAGTCCGATCCCGAACCCGGCGAGGAGCACGGCTGCGAAGGCCGCCACGGCCGCTCGGCGCGTACGCCGCCGGGCCGCCCGTTCCCGGATCGTCCGCGCGGGCGCCACGGTGGCGGTGCGCTGCACGTGCTCGGCGTACGCGTGCAGGCCTTCCTCGATGCGGTCGTCAGACATCGCGTCCCTCCCGACCCATCGCAGTGTCCTCGGTCAGATGCTCCGCCAGGGCGCGCCGCCCCCGGGCCAGCCAGGTGGTGATCGTCCCCGCCGGCAGGCCGGTCTCCCGGTGGATCTCGGTCACGCTCAGCCCGGCGAGGTGGTGCAGGACGATCACGCGGCGCTGGCCGGGGGGTATCCGGCGCAGCGCCTCGACCACCGCGACGTGGTCCGGGTTGAGCGCCTCGACGTGCCCGTCGACCGCGTCCCGGCGGTGTGCCTGCAGCCGGCTGACGGCCTTGCGCCAGGTGCTCACCGCCTGCCGGTACGCGACGCGGCGTACCCAGGCCTCCGGGTCGTCGTACCGGCTGATCCTCTGCCACCGGTTCCACGCCCGCAGGTACGCCTCCGCGACGGCGTCCTCGGCCTCGGCCTGCCCGCCGACCATCATCGAGACGTGGGCCAGGACGCGACGCGCGGACGTCGCGTAGAACGTGTCGAAGTCCTCAGCGTCGCGCATGGGCTCCTTCCCGGGATGTGCCTCACACACGCGCCGCCGAGGCGCCCGATTGCGCGAGAAGATCACGAACGGGTCACGGTCCGTCCGTCGCTTCGTCGTGTCTGTGACATACAGGTATAGCCAGCGAGGTCTACCCTTGGCGATCATGAGCGACCAACCGCGGGCCGACGTCATCATCGACGTGCTGACCAGGGAATTCGGCGAGCTGATGGCGATCGATCCGGCGGCGTTCCGGCGCAAGTTCCGGAAGATGGCGGCGTCGCCGTTCGCGTTCTACCGGGGCAGCGCGTCCCTGTTCTACGCGGATCTGACCGGCCCGTTCCGCGACGACCGGTTCCTCGACGAGCGGACCAGCCGGGTGTGGATCCACGGCGACCTGCACGCCGAGAACTTCGGCACGTACATGAACTCCTCCGGTCAGCTCGTCTTCAACGTCAACGACTTCGACGAGGCGTACGTCGGCCCGTTCATCTGGGACCTCAAGCGCTTCGCGGCCAGCGTCGCCCTCATCGGCTACAGCAAGGCCCTCTCCGACGACGTGATCACCTCGCTGGTCACGACGTTCGCGGACGCGTACCTGACGGAGCTGCGGGCCATCGCGCACGGCGGCGACGACGCCATCGGCTCGATCACCCTGGACAACGCCGACGGCGTCCTGCGCCGCGTGCTCCAGGAGGCCCGGCTCAACACCCGGGTGGACCTGCTCGCCGCACAGACCACGGTCGACGACTACGAGCGCCGCTTCTCGCTCGGCGACGGCGTGTACGAGGTCGACGAGGCCACCGCCGCCACGGTCACCGCGGCCTTCCAGAACTACCTGCACACCCTGCCCTCACAGGGCACGGGCGTGTCGGCGAACATCAAGGACATCAAGCTGCGCAAGGGCGTGGGCATCGGCTCGGCCGGGCTGCCCTCGTACAACCTCCTGCTCGAGGGGCACACCCAGGCGCTGGAGAACGACGTCATCATCTACATGAAGCAGGCCCAGGTCCCGGCGGTCGCCCGCTGGATCGACGACGAACGGGTCCGCGGCTACTTCCAGCACCAGGGTCACCGTACGGCCGAGTCGCAGCGGGCGCTGCAGGCCCACGCCGACCCGTGGCTGGGCTACACCGAGCTCAACGGCGTCGGCCAGCTGGTCGCGGAGGTCTCCCCGTACGCCAGCGACCTCGACTGGTCCGACGTCAACGAGCCGGAGGAACTGACCGGCGTCCTCGCCGACCTGGGCCGCGCGGTGGCCCGCATGCACTCGGTCGCCGACGACGAGTCCAGCCACGACCTGGTCGACTTCTCGACGGAGGAGTCCATCGTGGCGGCGGTCGACAAGGACGAGGCCGGCTTCGTGGGGCTGCTGGTCGAGTTCGCCCACCGGTACGGCGACCAGGCCCGCGAGGACCACCAGGACTTCGTCGACCTTTTCCGCAACGGCCGCCTCCCCGGCCTCGCCTGACCCGGGCCGCCTTCTTCCGCTGCCGGCCGGTCCGCCTTCTTGCCGCCGGTGGGCCTTCCTGGCCGGTCTGCCTTCATGCTGCCGGTCGGCCTTCATGGCCGATCCGCTTTCATGCTGCCGGCCGGCCTTCCCGGCCGGTCTCCCTTCTTGCCGCCCGCCGGCCTCCTGGTCGGTCCGCCTCCTTGCTGCCGGCCGGCCTTCGCCGCCCGGTCCGGTCTCCGCGGCCGAGCGGGCCCGCGTTATCCACAGGCTCGCGGCCGCGGGACCGGGGCCGGCCGGGCCGGATCATAGGATGGTCGGCATGACGCCCGAAGAGGTCGGCGAGCGGATGGTCGCGCTGCTGACGGCCGACGATGCCGACGCCCCCGTGGACCCTTCGGCGCTGACCACGAGCGTGTCCGGCGGCGGCCCGGGCCACGAACGCGCGGTCCTCGACGTTCCCCCGGCGCTGTGGTGGACCGCGCTGCGCGCCGCCCGAGACCCCGGCGCCCTCGGCTGCGACTACTTCGACTGGCTGTCCGCGGTCGACGAGCTCGACGAAGGCTTCACCGTCGTGGCCCACCTGTGGTCCACGCGACGCAAGCACGGCCTGCTGATCCGCACCCGCGTGCCCCGCGAGAACCCGGTCGTGGAGTCGGTCGTCGACCTGTACGCGGGCGCAACCTGGCACGAACGCGAAACCCACGAGATGTTCGGCATCGGCTTCGACCGCCACCCCGACCTGCGCCCGCTGCTGCTCCCGCCGGAGTTCGAGGGTCACCCGCTGCGCAAGGAGTTCGTCCTGGCCTCCCGCGTCGCGAAGGCCTGGCCGGGCGCGAAGGAACCGGGCGAGTCGGAGGCCGGCGTGGCCAAGCGCGCCCCGATGCGCCCGCCGGGCGTACCGGACCCGAACGACTGGGGCCCGCTCAAGGGCAAGGTCCCACCCCCGGAGACCCCGGCCCGCCGCGCCCCCGGCGCCCGCCCGTCCGGCGACCGCCTCGCGCGCCCCGCGGGGGACCGCCCGGCCCGCCCGGCCCGCCCGGTGGGGGAGGGCCCCGCACGTCCGGCCCGTCCCGCCCCGGGTGATCGCCCCGTTCGCGACATCCCGGACCGCGCCACCCCCGGCGACCCCAAGGCCGAGACCAGGCCGCCCGCCCAAGACCCGGCGGAGACCACGCCGCCCGCCTCCGCCTCCGCCGCGCGCCCCGAGGCCGAGGCCGCACCGCCCGCCCCCTCCGGCCCGGCGGCCGAGACCACGCCGCCCCCCGGTCCGCCCTCCACCCACGCCCACGCCGCTGGGGCGGCCAGCGCTGCGGAGGCGGCCGACGCCGCCGACGCCGCGGCGGCCCAAAACACCGACGCCGCGCCCGCCGACGCGCCGGCCCGAAACGCGGACGCTGCGCCGGCCCGAAACGCGGACGCTGCGCCGGGCCGAAACGCGGACGCTGCGCCCGCGCCGAACGCCGACGAAGACGACGAGGGGACGCGCTGATGCCGCTCTGGCTCGACCTGCTCGTCCGGGTCGTCGCGGTCGTCGCCGCCTTCCTCGTGCTGCCGCTCGTCGTCGGGCAGGCCGAACACAAGGTCATGGCGCACATGCAGGGCCGGCTGGGTCCCATGTACGCGGGCGCCTTCCACGGCTGGGCGCAACTCGTCGCCGACGGCGTCAAGTTCGTGCAGAAGGAGGACATCACCCCGCGGGACGCCGACCGCCGGGTGTTCCAGCTGGCGCCGATCGTCGCGCTGTTCCCGTACCTGTTGGTGCTGCTGGCCGTGCCGCTCGGGCCCGGTGGCCTGGTCGCCCAGGCCCTCGACGTCGGTCTGTTCTTCGTGCTCGCCGTGCTCGGCGTGGGCGTCGTCGCCGTGCTCATGTCCGCGTGGGCGTCGGCGAACAAGTACAGCCTGCTCGGCGGCTTGCGGGGCGCCGCCCAGCTCCTCGGCTACGAGCTGCCGCTGGTGTTGTCCGCGGCGAGCGTCGCCATGGCCGCGGGCACGCTGAGCCTGCCGGGGATCGTCGAGGCCTGGTCTCCGTGGTGGCTGCTGTGGCAGGCGCCGGCCGCGTTGGTGTTCTTCGTCTCCGGCCTGGCCGAGATCCGCCGGCCCCCGTTCGACATGCCGATCGCCGACTCGGAGCTGGTGTTCGGCTACATGACCGAGTACACCGGGCTGCGCTTCGCGTTCTTCCTGCTCGCCGAGTACGTCGGCATCGTCGTGATCGCCGCGCTCACCACCGTGCTGTTCCTCGGCGGCTGGCACGGGCCGGCCGCGGACCACCTCGGCTGGCTCTGGACGCTCGTCAAGATCTTCGCGGTCTCGTTCGTGATCATCTGGTTGCGGGTGAGCTACCCGCGGCTGCGCGAGGACCAGCTCCAGCGCCTCTGCTGGCTGGTGCTGGTGCCGGTGTCGCTGGGCCAGCTGGTGCTCACCGCGGCGGTGAAGGTCGCGCTCTGACCCGCCCGGTCAGTCGATGACCGCGGTGGCTTCGACCTCGACCAGATGCTCGGGTACGTCGAGAGCCGCCACACCCAGCAGCGTGGCCGGCGGCGTCACGGGTGTACCCAGCCGTGCGGCCGCGCGGGCGATGCCGTCCAGGAGCGCGGGCATCTGGTCCGGGGTCCAGCCGGCGACGTGGACGTTGAGCTTCGCCACGTCGCGGAAGGAGGCGCCGACCCCGGCCAGCGCGGTGCCGACGTTGAGGTAGCACTGCTCGACCTGCGCGGCCAGGTCGCCCTCGTCGACCGTCTTCCCGTCCGCGTCCCAGGCCACCTGGCCGGCAACGAAGATCAGCTTCGATCCGGTCGCCACCGACACCTGCCGGTACACGTCGACGGTCGGCAATCCGGTGGGGTTCACCAGCGTGATGGTCATGCCTGCCTCCTGGTCACTTGTGGTTACCCAGGAACCGTAGGAGAGTGCCTGGCGGCAGGGTAGAGCGCACTTTTTCGTGACTGGGGAACCCGATGGTGACCAAGCAGGCCGGCGGCGGTCTCGACGAGGCGGATCTGACCCGTGCGGACTCGCTGGCGCGGGAAATCTTCTCCGACGTGGCCAACAAGTGGGCCCTGTTGATCATCGAGAGCCTCGGTGACCGGACGTTGCGCTTCACCGAGGTCCGTAGGGAGATCGAGGGCATCAGCCACAAGATGCTCACCCAGAACCTGCGCATGCTCGAGCGGTACGGCCTTGTCGAGCGCACGGTCCACCCCACGATCCCGCCCCGCGTCGAGTACGCGCTCACCGAACCGGGCCGGGCCCTGCGGGAGACGGTCAGCGGCATGTGCGATTGGACCCACCGCTATCTGGGCCACATCGAGGCTGCCCGCAGCGCCTTCGACTCGGCGGGCTGACGGCCGGGCGGCGCGGGCCACCCGGCCGTCGTGGCCGGCGGGACGGATCAGGTCAGCAGCGTGACGGTGTAGTTGAGCGTGGTGCCGCTGGCCGTGTACGTGGCCGTCTGCCCGTTCGCGCAGTACGACACGAAGTTGTTGCCGAGCACGTCATCCCCGGCGGTGGCGTGCACGAGCGGCCGCACGTCCACGCCCTCGTCCAGGGCCGTGGAGGTCAGGTCGACCAGTCGCCACTGGTTGATCGGGTAGTCGTCGGTCGGCGCGGACAGCTGCCCGTCCCGGGTGGTGATCTGGAAGTTCATGACGAAGCCGCCGTTGTTGACGACGGCGACCTTCTGCACGCACGGCGTCGCCTGCTGCGCGGTGGGCGCGGCCGCAGCAGGCTGAACGGTGGCGCCCAGCAGGGCGGTGGCGCCGGTGGCGGCGAGCGCGGCGGTCAGGCCGGCCCGGGTACGGGTGGTGACGGTCATCAGCGTTCCTCCACTGTGGTCGGTGGCTTGCTGTCGAGCAGCTCAGTAACCGGACACACGGGACGCAAACTGACGATCATCTTTATTTACGATCAAAACTGTGAACCCACTGAACAGTGACCTCGCAGGCAAATCCCCCGCTACGCCGTGACGCCGACGAACTCGGGCCTCGAACGGAGGATGAGGGCGTCCGGAAGAAACGGACAAATCGCCGTACTGGAAGATCTGGTGGGGGTGTGCTCGCCTCCGGTCCGGCGACCGGGCAGGATATGCGGTTATGAGTGAGCACGGGGAGCGGTCCGCGCCCGGCAAGGGCCTTCTCGACGGGCTCGCCGTGACGCTCAAGACGATGACCAGGCGGTCCGGCACCCAGCAGTATCCCGACGTCGAGCCCGAGCTGCCGCCGCGCTCGCGCGGGGTCATCGCGCTGCTGGAGGAGAACTGCACGGTCTGCATGCTGTGCGCGCGGGAGTGCCCGGACTGGTGCATCTACATCGACTCCCACAAGGAGGAGGTCGTCGTCCCCGGCGCGGCGCGGGCCCGGCAGCGCAACGTGCTCGACCGGTTCGACATCGACTTCTCGCTGTGCATGTACTGCGGGATCTGCATCGAGGTGTGCCCGTTCGACGCCCTGCACTGGTCGCCCGAGTTCGAGTATTCGGAGCTGGACGTGCTCGACCTGCTGCACGACAAGCAGCGCCTCGGCGAGTGGATGCCGACCGTGCCGCCGCCGCCCGCCCACGACGTGCTCGGCGAGCCGTCGAAGGAGGAGGCCACGGCCGCTCGCAAGGCCGCCGGCCCGGGCGCGGCCACTCCGGCCAAGACAGCCCGCCCGGCAGCGACCCGCCCCGGACCGGCCGCGAAGGTCGAGCCGGGGGAGAAAGCGGAGCCGGGAGAGGGCCGGTGACCGTCGCCGACGCGCTGCTGCTGGCGCTCGGCGCCATCGCCGTGGGCTCGGGCGCCCTCGTCGTCACCAGCGCCCAGATCGTGCGCGCCGGCCTCTACCTGGTGGTCAGCCTCGGCGCGATGGCCGGCCTCTACCTCGTCCTCGGCGCGGAGCTGGTCGCCTGGGTGCAGGTCCTGGTGTACGTCGGGGCCGTCGTCGTCCTCCTGCTGTTCGCGGTCATGCTCACCCGCGCACCCCTCGGCCCCTCGCCGGACCTCGACCGGCCGGCCTGGCCCGCGCTGATCGTCGGCGGCGGCGTGGGGGTGGGGCTCGCCGCCCTGCTCGTCGACGCCTTCCGCTGGACGATCTACGCCCTGCCGGAACCCGGTACGACCGACCGCATGGGCGCCGAGCTGTTCGGCTCCTGGGTGCTGCCGTTCGAGGTGCTGTCGATCTTGCTGCTCTCCGCCCTGGTAGGCGCCATCGTCCTGTCCCGCCCCGACATCGGCGTTCCGAAAAACGACGAAGAGCACGCGGGAGCGGAGATCTGATGCACGCGGTCATCCCGTACGTCACCGCCGCCCTGCTGTTCGGCCTGGGCGTCTACGGCGTCCTGCGCCGGCGCAACGCGATCCTCGTGCTGATGGCGGTCGAGCTCATGCTCAACGCCGTGAACCTGCTGCTGGTGACCGCCGACGTCACCCTGCCGGCGCCGGGCGGCCACCGCGGCGGGGCGTTCGCCCTGTTCGTGATCGTGCTGGCCGCCGCCGAGGTGGGCGTGGGCCTCGCGATCGTCCTGCAGTACTACCGGATGCGCTCCGCCGTACACGTGGACGAGGTCGCGCTGCACCATGAGCCGGAGGCCGGATGACCGCCGACGTCCTGACGCCGCTGCTCCCCGGCGTACCCCTGCTTCTGGGCCTGATCGGTCTCCTCCTGAGGCCCGACCACAAAGCTTCGAGAGCGCTCGGCACCGGCGGCGCCGCGCTGGCTCTGCTGATCACCGTCGTGTTGCTGATCGTGGTCGACGAGCCGATCGAGGTCACGCACCGCTGGGTGACCTTCGGGGACCTGCCGGTCACGCTGGGCTTCTCGCTGGGACCGGCCGCCCTGTACGTGGCCGTCGCCGTCGCCGTGGTCGCGCTGTGCGTGCAGGTGTACTCCGTCGCCTACCTGCACGACGACTCGCGGTACGCCCCGTACGCCGCGCAGGTCAGCCTCTTCACCGGCGCCATGCTGCTCGTCGTCTCGGCGAACGACCTGATCCTCCTGCTGCTCGGCTGGGAGATCATGGGTGTGTGCTCGTACCTGTTGATCGGGCACGACCGGCGGCTTCCCGAGGCGCCCGCGGCGGCCGTGAAGGCGTTCCTGGTGACCCGGGTCGGCGACGTGGGGTTCCTGCTCGGCATCGCCTGGCTCGGCGTGTGGGCGGGCAGCTTCCGGATCTCCGACATCCTGGCCCACGGCGGCGTCCCGACGGTCGCGCTACTGCTCATCCTGGCCGGCGTGGCGGGCAAGAGCGCGCAGTTCCCGCTGCACACCTGGCTGCCGGACGCGATGGCCGGCCCGACGCCGATCTCCGCGCTGATCCACGCCGCCACGATGGTCGCCGCCGGCGTGTACGTGGTCTTCCGCCTCTTCCCGCTCTTCGCCCAGTCACCGGCGGCACTGGCCGTGCTGGGCGTGATGGCGTCGATCACGCTGCTGCTCGGCGCGTTGTCGGCGACCGCCCAGGACGACCTCAAACGGGTGCTGGCCTGGTCGACGGTGTCCCAGATCGGCTACATGACCGGCGCGCTCGCGGTCGGTTCCCCCGCGGCGGCGCTGTTCCACCTGCTCACGCACGCCGCGTTCAAGGCGCTGCTGTTCCTCGCGGCGGGCGCGGTCATCCACGCGGTGGGCAGCAACCTCATGTCGCGCATGGGCGGGCTGCGTGAGCACATGCCGGTGACGTTCTGGTGCTTCGTGGCGGGTTTGGGCGCGCTGGCCGGCGTACCCCCGCTCGCGGGTTTCTGGTCCAAGGAGAACGTCCTGGTCGCGGCCGCGCACGCGACCGAGGGCGACGGCCCGGCCCCGGCCTGGGTCGGGTGGGTGGTCTGGGTCGCCGCGCTGGCCGGCGTCGCCATCACCGCCTGGTACGCGACCCGCCTGCTGCTGTACACCTTCTTCGGTCACGCCCGGTCACGCACGGACGAGTGGCACGCCGGCTTCAGTGACGCCCACTACGAGGGTGCGCCGGGGGCCCCGCACGAGCCGCCGGCCCTGATGCGCTGGCCGGTGCTGCTGCTCGCCGTCCCGGCCGTCCTGCTGGGCCTGGCTGCCTTCCTGCCCGGCTTCCGGTCCGCCCTCGAGCTCGAGCCGCCGCACCTGAGCGTCTCGATCGTGCTGCCGCTGGTCCTGCTCGTGCTCGGCGCGGGCAGCGCGTGGTGGCTCTGGCACACCGGCCCGGGCGTGGACCCGGCGCAGGCCCTCGGCCGGTCCCGGCCGTTGTTCGCCGCCGGCTTCCACCTGGACAAAGTGCAGAACCTTCTGGTCGTACGCCCGGTACGCGCGTTCGCCGGTGCCGTGCGACTCGTGGACGAGAAGGTCGTCGACGCGGCCGTGGAGGGCGCCGGCACCTCGACGACCCGCCTCGGCACCGCGCTCGCCGCGGCCCACCGGGCGGCGCTGCCCCGGGCCGCCGTCGCCGTCTTCACCGGCGCCCTGCTGCTCGGTGTTGTCGCCGCCATCTACGGAGCCGCGTCATGATGAGCCCTCCCGGCGTCCCGGCCGCCCTGCAGCTGCTGCTGATCGCCGTGCTCGTGGTGCCCGCGGCCGGTGCCGTCGTGGTCGCCCTGCTGCCCGCCCGCATGGACCGGAGTGCGCGGGTCGTCGCCACGGTGTTCGCCGCGGTCACGTTCGTCGCGACGCTGCTGCTGGCCGTACCGTCGTCACGGGATCTGGGCTGGGCGCGCTACACCACGTCGGACGCCGTGCCGGTGGTGCCGTGGTCGGAGGTGCAGGCGCCGTGGGTGCCGTCGCTGGGCATCGAGTTCCACCTGGGCGTGGACGGCGTCTCGTACCCGCTGGTCGTGCTCACCGGGCTGTTGACGCTGCTGTGCTGCGCGTACACGGTGTGGAAGGTGCCTGCCGGAGGCTCCGGGCGTACGCTCGCCGCCCTGCTCCTGGTCCTCGAGGTCGGCATCCTGGGCACCTTCCTCGCGCTCGACCTGGTGTTGTTCTTCGTGTTCTTCGAGGTCGTCCTGCTGCCCATGTACGCCGTGATCGCCGGCTGGGGTGGCGCGGACCGGCGGCGGGCGGCCCGCAAGTTCGTCCTGTACACGCTGTTCGGCTCGGTGCTGCTGCTGCTCGGCGTCTTCACCGTGGTCGTTGCGGCCGGCACCGGCGACCTGCTCGCCCTCGCCGGCGGCTACGGCCTCTCGCGGACGACGCAGCAGGTGGCGTTCGCCCTGTTCGCGGTGGCCTTCGCGGTGAAGGCGCCGCTGTGGCCGCTGCACACGTGGCTGCCCGACGCGCACACCGAGGCTCCCACGGTCGGCAGCGTGATCCTCGCCGGCGTGCTGCTCAAGATGGGCACGTACGGCCTCATCCGGGTCGGCGTGGGTGTCGCGCCCGAGGGTGCGGCGTGGGCCGCGCCGGTGCTGGGCATCCTGGCGGCCGCCGCGATCATCGCCGGATCGCTGGTGTGCCTGCGGCAGACCGAGCTGAAGCGGCTCATCGCGTACTCCAGCGTCGGGCACATGGGCTTCGTCCTGCTCGGCATCGCCACGCTGACCGTGACCGGCGTGCAGGCCGCGCTGATCGGCAACGTGGCGCACGGCGTGATCACCGGCCTGCTGTTCTTCCTGGCCGGGGCGATCAAGGACCGGGCGCACACCGGCGACCTCGGCGCTCTCGGCGGCCTGCGGGAGACCGCGCCGCGGCTCGCCGGCCTGCTGGGCTTCGCGGCGATCGCCTCACTGGGCCTGCCCGGGCTGGCCGGCTTCTGGGGCGAGGCCTTCGCGGTCGTCGCCGCGGTCGAGCGGGGCGGCCCGCTGTGGATCACGCTGGCCGTGGTGGCGGCGATCGGCGGCGCGCTCACGGCCGCGTATTTCATGCGGCTGCTGCGCCGGGTGACCCACGGCCCGGCGACCGAGGCGGTGACCGGCTTCCCGGCGATCTCGCGCCCCGAGTGGATCGCCTGGGCGCCGCTCGTCCTGCTCGCACTCGCGGTCGGCCTGGTGCCGGCGCTCGTGCTCGCCGCCACCGCCGACCCGGTGGCCGCCCTGACCGGAGCGCTGCGATGACCCAGGCCGTCAACCACGTCGCCCTGCTCCCGCTGTACGCCGCGGCCGGCACGGCGCTGCTCGTGCTCGTCGCCGACCTGGCGTTCGCCCGGTTCCAGGTCCTCGCCGGCATTCTCGGGAGCGTCGGTACGGCGGTCTGCGCGCTCGCCGTCCCGGGGCGGCCGTCCACGTTCTGCAGCGGCGACCTGTGCTCGTGGATCACGACTCCGCGGGCCGCCCTGACCACGGTGATCTTCGCCGCGCTGACGGCCGGGGTGCTGGCCCTGTCGGCGCCGTCGCTGCGGATGGGGCTCGCGCCCCGCGGCGAGGTCAGCTTCCTGCTCACCTGCTCGATGACCGGCGGGGTCGTCGTCGCGTACGCCGGGGACCTCATCACGCTGATCGTCGGCCTCGAGACGCTCACCCTGCCGCTGTACGTGCTGGTGGGGCTGCGCCGGGTCCGCGAGTCCCGGGCCGGCGCCTCGGCCGCGGTCACGTTCTTCCTGGTCAGCGTCGTGTCCACGGCCGTTGCCCTGCTCGGCGCCGCCCTCCTGTACGCCGCCACCGGCGCGCTGCACCTCTCGGCGCTGACCGCCGGCACGGGACAGTTCCGGTCGCTCGCGGCGGTCGGCGCGGCGATGGTCGTGGTCGGCTTCGCGTTCAAGGTCGCGGCGGTTCCCCTGCACGCCTGGGCGCCCGCCACGTACGACGGGGCGCCGGTGCCGGTCGCCGCGTACCTGTCGACGGCCTCGAAGCTCGGCGGCGTCCTCGCGCTGGTCGCGGTCATCCAGCGGCTCGACACGGGACCGCTGGTCGCGGTGCTGGCCGTGCTCACGATGACGGTCGGCAACCTGGTCGCGCTGCGCCAGACCCGGATGGTCCGCCTGCTGGCGTGGTCGTCGGTCGCGCAGGCCGGCTACATCATCGCGCCGCTGGCGGCGGGGGCGGCCGGCATCGACGCGGCTCTCGCGTACGCGGTGTTCTTCGTCGCGCTCGAGTTCCTCGCCTTCAGTGTGATCACCGCGTTCCGACTCCCCGGCACGGACGGCGGCGACCTCGACGACTACCGCGGCGCCGGCCGGCGCAACAGGTGGCTGGCGGCGGCGTTCGTCCTGGCCCTGGCCGGGCTGGCGGGCCTGCCACCGGGTCTGGCCGGGCTGTTCGCCAAGGTCGCGGTCGTGCAGTCGCTCATCTCCGCGAACTGGGGCTGGCTCGCCGGCGTGGTCGCCGTCAACGCGGTGATCGCCCTGGCCTACTACGTCCGGGCCGCCGCCCTGCTCTACACGGCGCCCGCCCCGGTGGGCGTCCACCTGACGGGCCCGGTGGCGGCCGGACCGGTCGCGGTGGCCGACCCGGACCTGCTCCGGGCCGCCACCCAGCCGCGGATCGCCGTGGCGCGACCCGTGGCGGCGGCCATCGCGGTGGCGGCGGTGGTCACGGTGGCGCTGGGCTTCGCGCCCCAGGCGATCTTCGATTTCCTCAACGGCTGAAACACCTGCGCCGCTGTCGACATATTGAGGTGTGGCAGACACGCGAGAACGGCACCGCTACGAGCAGGTGTACGCGGACACGTACGCCGACCTCGTACGGTTCGTGGTCCGGCGCGGACAGCCGGCCGACCAGGCGGAGGACGTCGCGGCCGAGGCCTTCACGGTGGCGTGGCAGCGCCTGAGCGACCTCCCCGGCGACCTCGGCGAGGCCCGCGCCTGGCTCTTCGGCATCACCCGGCATCTGCTGCTGGCCAAGCACCGGTCCGACTCCCGCGGGCAGGCGCTGTCGGTACGGATCGCCGGCCAGGCCGCCCTCGACGGGCAGACGCTCGAGCACGACGATCTCGTCGCCACCTCGGTGGACCTGGCGAACGCCTGGACCCGGCTCAGCGCGATGCACCAGGAGGCCCTGAGCCTGTCGGTGTGGGAAGGGCTGACCGGCGCCCAGGCCGCGCGGGTGCTGGGCATCTCCCCGGTGGCCTTCCGGATCCGCCTCAGCCGTGCCCGTCGCCTCCTCAAGCACAACCTCGCCAGTCCTTCGGACGCTGTGGCGCCCGCGGCCCGCAGTGAGAAGGGATTCGTGTGATGACCCTCGACGACCAGCTCCGCCACCATGATCCGGCCCATGACGTCCCCGACGACCTCGGCCGCTCGCCACGCGCCATGGCCACGCTGGCCCGCGTGACCGCGACAGAGCAGACCGTCCGCCCCCTCCGCAGGAAGCGCGTCGCCCGGTACGCCGTGGCCGCTGTGGTGGCGGTAGTCGGAGTCGTCGTCGCCCCCATCCTCGGTGCCGACGACGCGGCCTTCGCCACCTGGGACGCAGACCCGCAACCGGCCACGCGACAGGAAGCCGCCCACTACGCGAAGGAGTGCGCGGAGTGGACCCGCGTCCCGCTCGGCGACTATCAACCCCAGGTCGTCGAGGTACGCGGCTCCTGGGTGATGACCTACCTGGCGTCCGCGGACGGCGAGGCGCAGTGCCTCAGGTCCACCGCCCCTTCGCCGGGCTTCGTCGACGGCGAGAACGAATCGATGTCCGGTGCCCTCCCGGACACCCCGCCCGCGGACGGCCTCGCCACCACCGGTGTGCTGAAGACGTCCGGAGGGTTGTCGAGCACCCAGTTCATGGTCGCGGGCAAAGCCGGCCCGGAGGTCACCGGCGTCGTCTTCGAGGCCCAGGGCAGGCAGGTCCGGGCCACGGTCACGAACGGTCGCTTCACGGCCTGGTGGCCGCAGCGCGAGCCGGACAACCTGTGGGGGCTGATCATGGACGAGACCGGCTACAACGGCTCGACGAATCCGCGGGTCACCATCACCCTCAGCGACGGTACGAGCCACACCGAGCGGATCCGGAAGTACGACGTGAACTACTGAACAGAGCGCAGCCGCTCAGCCAACTCACAGTCACTTCCGGATGATTTCCCGGCGCGGCGATGTTCCATCAGACGTGGGCCCACCGGCCCGTGTGCTGAAGGAGTGATCATGCACAGCCATCACAACGGCCTCAAGACGGCCGCTCTGCTGGGTCTGCTCACCGCCATGATTCTCGCCGTCGGGTACTGGATCGGCGGAAGCGGCGGCCTGGTCTTCGCCGTCGTCCTGTCGCTGGCGATGAACGCCGGCACCTACTTCTTCTCGGACAAGATCGCGTTGCGGGCGATGCGCGCGCAGCCGGTCACCGAGGCGGAGTTCCCCGCGCTCCACCAGATCGTCCGGGAGCTGGCCACGGAGGCGGGCCAGCCGATGCCCCGCCTGTACGTGAGCCCCGCGCTGCAGCCCAACGCGTTCGCCACCGGTCGCAACCCGCGCAACGCCGCCGTGGCGGTGACCGTGGGCATCACCCAGCTCCTCGACCGGCGGGAACTGCGCGGCGTCATCGGCCACGAGCTGTCCCACGTCTACAACCGCGACATCCTGATCTCCAGCGTCGCCGCCGCCCTGGCCGGGATCATCACGATGTTCGCCCAGCTCGCGATCTTCCTGCCGCTCGGCGGATCGGACGACGACGACGGCCCGAACCCGGCCGCGCTGCTGCTCATGCTGATCCTCGGCCCGCTCGCCGCGTCGATCATCCAGCTGGCCATCAGCCGCAACCGCGAATACCAGGCGGACGCCTCGGGTGCCACCCTCACCCGGGACCCGCTCGCCCTGGCGAGCGCCCTCGAGAAGATTCAGTACGGCGCCCAGCGCATGCCCCTGCCGGCCGAGGGTCAGCTGGCCACCTCGGCGCACCTGATGATCGCCAACCCGCTGCGCAGCGGCGGCATCGCGGGGCTCTTCTCGACGCACCCGCCGATGGCCGAGCGCATCAGGCGCCTGCACCAGCTGGCCGCGATCACCGGTACCGGCCCGGTGCAGTTCCAGCGCTGAGTGCCGCCTCACAACCCGGTAGCCGAGCCGCCTCCGACAGTTAGGGTCGGAGGCGGCTTTCGCTCGTTACACCCCCATCGCCGATCGTTTCGCCTGACCCGGGAGGAGGACCGTGACCGCGTTGCGTCAGTACCTCGGCGTCTGGCGCATGCCGGGCGGCCGGGTCCTGCTCGTGGTCGGCATCCTCGCCCGTCTCGGCATCGGCATGACTCCGCTCGCCCTGCTCCTGCTGGTGCAGCAGGCGACCGGCCGGTACGCCGCCGCGGGCCTCGCCGGCGGTCTGTACGCGCTCGCCGGAGCGGTGGTCAGCCCCGTCGCCGGGCGCATCGCCGACCGGATCGGCCCCACGCCCGTCCTGCTGCTCACCGCGGCCCTGCACCCCGTCGCGCTGGCCGGGCTCATCATCGCCAGCCGTGGCGGCGCGGCCGCCCTGCCGGCGATTGTCGGGGCGGCGGCGGTGGCCGGGGCCACGTACCCGCCGCTGAGCGCGGCGATCCGGCGGGCGTGGACCGACGCAACCGCCCCCGGCACCGGCCACCATGCCCTGCGCGCCGCGGCGATGGCGGCCGAGACGTCCCTGTTCGAACTGGTCTTCGTGCTCGGCCCGATGCTGGTCGCGGCGTTCGTCGTGGTCGCACACGACCCGGCGGTGGCGATCGGCTTCGCGGCGGTGGCCACGCTGGGCGGGACGGTACGGGTCGCACTGCTGCCGATCATGCGGCACTGGACGCGGCACGAGTCCGCCGAGGGCGCGCGGGGACTGGGCCCGCTCAAGGCCGACGGCTTCCCGGCGCTGCTGCTCTGCGTCGCCGCGCTGGGCATCGCGTTCGGCGCGGCGGGGGTGATCGTTCCCGCGTACGCCAACCGGCACGGCGGCGGCGACGGCCTCGGCGGGATCCTGCTCGGCGTCTGGGGCATCGGCAGCGCGATCGGCGGCATCTGGTTCGGCACCCGCCGCCCCGCGATGGCCCTGGCGCGACAGTTCGCCTGGCTCCTCGCGGCGGTCTCGGTCAGCTTCCTGATCCTCGCGGTCATGCCGAATCCGTTGGCCCTCGGCGTGGCCCTCGTCGTGGGCGGCGCCACGATCGCGCCGGCGCTCACGGTGGAGAACAACCTGGTGGGCCGCCTTGCGCCCGCGGCGATGCTGAACGAGGCGTACACCTGGGTGGTGACCGTGTCCGTCGGAGGCAGCGCAGCGGGCGGCGCGGTCGCCGGGGTGATCGTCGACCAGCCGGGCGGCCTGCCCTGGTCCTTCGTCTTCGCCGGCACGGTCCTGATGCTGGCCGCGGCGGCCGCGGCGCTGCCCGGGGGCCCGATAGCCCGCGCCGACGGGCAGGCCGACGAGCGCCTGCGCGAGGCACTCGCCGGCTAGAACCGCGGCTCAGCCGTCGATGAAATCGTCGCCGAGCAGGGAACGCAGGCGGGCCAGGGCCCGGGCGGTGCGCATCTTCACCACGGAGACGGAGACGCCGAGGATCGTGGCCACCGTGTCGACGCTGTGGTCCTCGGCGTGCCGCAACACCAGCACGGCCCGGTCCTCCACGGACAGGGTGGCCAGCGCGTCGACCAGGGCGAGGCGCAGCTCGGGCGTACCGGCCGCCGCGCCGTCCGGCTTGTCCGGCAGTTCGGCCAGCACGATCTCGGAGCCGCTGCGCCGCCGCTGCTGGTCGAAGACGAGGTTCATCAGCACCCGCCGGCTGTAGCCCTCGGGGTTGGTGCCGGTGCGGATCCGGTCCCAGGACGCGTACATCTTGGTGAAGGTCTGCTGGGTCAGGTCCTGGGCGAGATGCCAGTCCCGGCACATCAGGTACGCGCTGCGGCGCAGCCGGGTGGCGGCGGACTCGACGAACGCCGTGAACTCCGCGTCCCGGGCGGCCTTCGTACGGCGACGGCCGACACCCCACCCGGCCAGCGCACCGCCCTCCACCGGCCGGGCCGGGATCACGGTGTCCGTCACTGGACGCCTCCGATCGGGGCGCTCGCCGGGCACACCCTGCCGACGACATCCTGGACCCCGTCCATCGCGGCGTACGTCGCCAGCAAGCCCCTGTACTGCGATCGGTCCACCATCCGCAGCCGGTACGACTCGGGGAGCTGACTCGGGCTGACCGCCGCGACGAAGTCCGGGCTGTCCGCCCACAGCCTGCGGAACCGTTCCCAGGCCTGCTGGCGGTTCTCGAACTGCAGCTCCGCGACCCGCGGATCCCCGCGCAGCGCCGCCCCCAAGGCCGAGCGCTGCCGGTCGGTCGCCTCGGCGCCCAGGAAGATGGCCACGTCACTGGCGCCGCTCTCCACCGGCTTCTCCGAGCAGGACGGCGCCGCCACCGGCATCATCGCCGCCGCGATCGTCATCGCAGGCCCGGCCGATTCCGTCGCGCCCGACCGCAGGCTCACCCCACCCACCACGGCCAGCAGGGCCACCACACCGGCGGCCACACCGGCGCCGGCCACCTGCCGGCGCCGCCGGCGGATCCGTGCGCCCTCGGCGATGGCGGCGAGCGCCATCTCCCCGGGGTCGGCGCCGGGGTCGTCGGTGACCGCCCGATCGAAGTGCTGCCGCAGGTCCGCGTCCACCGGTCCTCCTCGCTGTCCGTCCCGGTCCCCGCTGGGCCCGGGCTTCTGCTGATAGGACCGGATGGGCGGCCGGATCGGTCACACCGCCCGGCGGGTCAGCCGGAATCGGGGCCCAGCTTCAGATGCTGGGTGATGCGGTATCTGTCGCCCCGGTACACCGACCGGGCGAACTCGATGATGCGACCGTCCGCGTCGCGAGTGGTGCGTTCGAAGAGCAGGGCGGGGGAGTGCAACGGCACCCCGAGCAGTCGCGACTCGGCGGCGTCCGTCACCGTCGGCTCCGTGGTCTGCAGCGCCTCGGCCGGAGTCACCCCGTGCCGCTCGCGCAGATGACGATAGAGCGACCCGCCGGCGAACTCATCCCGCGTCAGATTCGGAGCGACGAGACAAGGAATGTGGATCTCCTCCAGCGCGACCACCCCACCGTCGACGATCCGCCGGCGCAACACGCGAACCAGCTCGGCGCCGGGCGACACCTGCAGCCGCGACCCCAGCCGAGGACCAGCCGGCACCACGTCGAACTCCAGCACCTCGCTGGCCCACTCACCCTCCGCGGGCGGCAGGTACGCCGTCGAGGCCGGCACCTCCTGCGAGATCCTGGGCGGGCCGGTGAACGTGCCGCGGCCGTGCCGGCGTACCAGAAGCCCCTCCCGGGCCAGCTCCTCGATGGCGGCCCGGATCGTCGGCCGGGAAGCGCCCAGCGCGCCGCTGAGGTCCCGCTCGGACGGCAGCGCATCGCCGGGCGGCAAGGTCGCGATGAGCTCACGCAACCGTTCCTGAACCTCACCCCGCCGCATCCCCGCCCGCCCTCCGCCGCCCGCGGCCTTTCACCAGCTCCGGCCCCTGCTTTCTCCGGCCTCGGCCCCTGCGTTCCTTCTGCCTCGACCCTTGCCTCGGCCTGGGTCTCTGCCCCCGCTTTCCCCGGCCTCGGCCGTCGCTTTCTCCGCCTCGGCCCCGCACTTCCGGGCCTCGGCCGTCCACTTTCCCGGCCTCGACCCTCGTTCTCCCGGCCTCAACCTCGTTCTCCCGGCCTCGGCCCTCGTTTCCCGAGGCCCCGGCCTCGCCTTCCCGGGCTTCGGCCCTCGCCCTTCGGGCGTTGGCCCTCCTTCGACCCCTGTCTTTCCCCGGCCGTCGGCGCGCCTCTGTGTGCGCGGCCGGTCGCGGCTGGTGGTCTGCACTCTGCCGGGTCCGCGCGGCCTTGTCCATCTTGTCCACTGGCCATTTCAGCAGGCCGTGATTTAAGCCGGACCACAGGTCAGGGCTATTGACGATCACCGCTACCGCCAGGTTGTGTGTTGACCACTGGTAAACATCCCCGATACCCGAGGAGGCCCTTCCCCCATGGGCCGGAAACGCACCATCACCGTCGGCGCCACGGTCGCGGCCACCGCGGGCGCGCTCGCCTACGGCATCGCCGCCGCCCCGAGCAGCAGCGCGGCCACCGCATGCGGCGCGCTGTTCGACGACTTCAGCTACTCCTCCCGTACGGACCCAGCGCTGTCCCAGCGTGGCTGGAGCATCCGGGGCCAGGCGGGCGGGCCGGGCGTACCGGGCGCCAGCTGGCTGGCCGACAACGTGTCCTTCCCCACCGTGGACGGTCAGCGGGTAGCGCAACTCACCGCCAAGACGAACGGCACCGCCGCCGGCACGTCGCACGCCGAGTTCTCCCAGAGCAACCGCCGTTTCCTCGAGGGCACCTACCTCGCCCGCATCAAGTTCGCCGACGCGCCGTCCACCGGCCCCGACGGCGACCACGTGAACCAGACGTTCTACACGATCTCGCCGCTGGCAGCCCCGAAGGACCCGCTCTACTCGGAGATGGACTTCTCGGAGTACCTGCCCAACGGCGGCTGGGGCGAGGCCGGCCCGATCAACTACCAGACCACCTGGTACACGTACGTGGCGGACCCCTGGTACGCCGACAACCAGCACAGCCAGCAGGCCAGGAGCATCGCGGGCTGGCACGACGTCATGGCCACGGTCGCCGACGGCCACGTGAAGTACTACATCGACGGCGCCCTCGTCGGCGACCACTCGGGCAAGGTCTACCCGAGGCAGAAGATGTCCATCGACTTCAACCAGTGGTTCATCGACCTCGCGGGCCGATCGGCGGGAGCCACCTCGGTCTGGCAGGAGTCGATCGACTACGTCTTCCACGCCAAGCGCCAGGTCCTGACCCCGGCCCAGGCCAACGCGGCGATCGCGTCGTACCGCTCGGCGGGCACGACCCACACGGACACCATCGCCCCGGCGGACGACTGCACGGCGACCACACCGCCGGCCCCGCCGACCACCACTCCCGCAACCCGCCCACCGACGACCACACCCACCACCCCGCCGACCACGGCACCCACCACCCCGCCGGCGACCCGCCCGACAACGACGGCCCCACCGGCCGGCACGGCCTGGGCGCCGAACGTGGCCTACCAGCTGGGCCAGATCGTCACGTACGACGGCAAGCGCTATCAGTGCCGCATCGCCCACACGTCGCTGGTGACCTGGGAACCGCCGAACGTCGCCGCCCTCTGGCAGCCGCTGTAGCCAGAAGGCCGTCGGCTGTAGCCCGCGTTCCCGGTCACCTCACCGGGAACGCGGGCTCCACCGTCCTCTGTGGCGTTTGGCGCAGGCGAACCAGCCCGCCTCACGGAGCCGCCCGAGCTGAGCCGGCCGCTCACCCCAGCCGCTCGTCGAGCTCCTGGAAGTCCTTCACGAACCACACCTGCTTCCCCTTGTTCGTCTCACGAATGAGGTCACGAAGCGCACCGCTCTCCGCCACGTGAGCCGAGATGTCACCCACGACGGCGAGCCGAATCCGGTAGTTCACGAACTTCTGCATGATCTCGCCGGCCACCCCCGTGCTCAGCCGGTAGAAACTCGCATGGAGCCGCTCGGCCGGGATCGCCACCACCTCGGCTCCCGCGTACGCCGCACCGATCAGATCGAGCGCGTCCTGCGGTCCCGCAATGGGGGCCCCCTCGGCGTCACACACGAGCACGGGCACCCCGCCACGCTCGACTATCTGATCGGCCATCTGACTCTCCCTCCACGGAAACTGTCGATGAACGGCAGGTCAGCCATCACGCCCGAGCCTGCGACGAATGTCCGCCTTGAACCTCTCAGGGACCCCGTCCCGCTCCAGGTACTTCGCGAGCAGCTCCGGCTCATGCATCCACGCCCGGAAGCTCTCGGCGATCGTCACGCCGTGCTCCGGTCGCTCCAACACGGTCACCGAGTCGCCCACCTGCACGTCGCCCGGCGTCACCACCCGCAGGTACGCCCCGGGCCGGTTCTCGGCGGCGAACCGCTTCACCCACCGCGGCTCCTGCATCTTCCACTGGAACGTGGCACAGGGGATCCGCCCGAACGTGGTCTCCAGCACGAGCGTCTCGCCGACCCGCCACTTCTCCCCGAGCACAGCCCCGCCGACCTCGACGTCCACTGTGGTCAGGTTCTCGCCGAAGAGGCCGCCCGGCAGCTCACGCCCCAGCTCCTTCTCCCACCATTCGTAGTCCTCCCGCGCGTACGCGTAGACCGCCTGGTCGTCCCCGCCGTGATTCCTGATGTCGAAGATCTGGTCGCCCGCCAGTCCGCTCGCTTGATCCGGCGGCAGCGTGCCCTGGGGCCCCGGCGCCCGGACCGCCACCGGGTGCGTGACCGGCTGCTTGTTGATCCCGGTCCGGCCGACGTTCTTGGCGTTGCTGTCCTCGGGCACGGCAATGTTGACCTGCAAGATCCGGCTCATGCGATGAATTCCACCATGCTGCGATCCTCCAGAGGTGTATAGCCCAGTCGCTGGTACAGGGCGTTCGAGGTGGGGTTGGCAAGGTCGGTGAACAGCAGGACGTGCGAGATCCCGGCGTCGAGCGCGGCCTGGCTCAGGGCGGTGGTCACCGCACCGGCGAACCCGTGACCCCGGTGCTCGCGCGGCGTGTAGACGGCCTGGATCCGCACCATCGCGGCCTCCGGCCGGGTCACGCCGCCCATCGACACCGGCCGCCCGTCGAGCTCCCAGACGAGCATGCCGTCGTGTGCCAGCTTGTCGTCGATGAACTCCTCGACCTGGTGCGGCTCCTCGCCGACATCCCGGTAGAAAGCCGCCATCCAGTCGACGAGCAGCTCACGGTCGGCGCCGCCCGCCACGCGAGCCGAGCCCTTCGCCGGGGGAGTGGGCGGCACGAGGGTGCCGAGCCGGTAGAGCCGCTGCTTCTTGTGCACCCGCGAGCCGGATCCGGTGAGCCGCTCCCACTCGCCGGCGAAGGCCTCGGCGGTCGCGTCCGGCGCGATGACGCCGGGCAGACCCGCTTCGCACAGGACTCCGGCGAGCTCGGCGGCCGCCTCTGGGGACATCGCGGACAACAGCGCTTCGCGCGGTGGCGTACGCAGGAAAGCCGCCTCCTCGCCTTCCCGCCACCCGAACACCGGCGCCTCGGCCCCGTAGGCGCCCGGCCCGTGCACTCGTACGGTGTCAGCGATCGTCAGCAGCACCGTGTTCTCCACCGGGCGTGCGCGGAGAAAGCCGCCCGCCCGGTCGAGGAAGTCGTCGACGTCCTTCGTGATGTGCCAGACCATGGCGCCGATTCTGGCAAAGTTGCCGCGTCGGCGAACCCGGTTATCCACAGGCCGGCGTGCCGCAGGCCGTGATGTGGATAAGTCAGAGCCCCCATGCCTTGGCGATCCGGGCCAGCGAATCCCGCCGGGTCGCCGGGTCGTACACCGTGCCGGCGAGGATCAATTCGGCGGCGCCGGTGCGCTCGACCAGCGCGTCCAGCCCGGCCACGACCTCGTCGGCCGTCCCCGCATACTGAGTGCCGGGAAGTTGGTCGAGCACGCCCCGGTCCAGATCGGACAGCTCACGCGTCGCGGCCGTCTCGGGCGACACGATCGGACCCAGCCGTCCCGTACGCAGGCTCAAAGCCATGATCCGGCTCGGCCCGGCCAGGAACTGGGCCTCCTCGGTCGTCTCCGCGGCGATCACCGAGGCACTGATCATCAGAAGCGGCTCCGGGAACCGCGGCGAAGGCTTGAAACCGGACCGGTACAGACGTGCAGCCGTGTCCACATCGGAACTCATGGCGAAGTGGTACGCGTAGCAGAACGGCAGCCCGAGCGCGGCAGCCACCTGAGCCCCGTACGTCGACGACCCCAGCATCCACACCTCGGGATAACTCGCCGGCGAGGGCGTGGCCCTGAGCCGCTCGATCCGCTCCGGCGCGACCCGGTCGTCGCCGAGCAGGGCCAGCACCATGCCCAGGTGGTCGGGGAACTGCTCGACCGTCAGATGCGGCGACACCCCGCGCAGAGCGGTGGCCGTGGCCTGGTCGGTGCCGGGCGCCCGCCCGATGCCGAGGTCGATCCGGCCCGGATGCAGCGCCTCCAGCAGCGCGAACTGCTCGGCCACCACGAACGGCATGTGGTTGGGCAGCATCACGCCCCCGGAACCGACCCGGATCCGTTGAGTGCTCGCCGCGACGTGCGCGATGAGCACCGGAGGGGAGGTCGACGCCACGGCAGGCATGTTGTGGTGCTCGGCCACCCAGAACCTCGAATACCCGAGTTCATCGGCGGCCCGGGCGATCTCCGTCGTGCCCCGGAGAGCGTCGGCACTGTCATGACCCTCACGCACAGTGGCAAGGTCAAGGACGGACAAAGGTACGCGACTCACCCGCCGACCGTAGCTCGGCGCGTACCCCCGGCAGGCGGCACGGACCGCATGACGTTCGCCACGTTCCCCTGCCCGCCAGGCGCGACATCCGCCGCCCGGTACGCCACCCTGAAGAGGGAGGTATCGATGAGCTACGACGACGTGGTCAGCAGCCTGAGAACCATCTACGACGCGCGCGCCGCCAAACGCGACGCCACGGCAAGACAATCGTGGAAGCTGGAAGAACGCGGTGCATTCCTGGACCGCCTTCAAGCCGTGGAGGCGACCACTCTGCTGGATCTGGGAGCGGGCACAGGCCAGGACGCCGCCCACTTCGCGGCCCAAGGACTCAAGGTCATCGCCGTGGACATCGCACCCGAACACGTCGCGCTGTGCCGCGACAAAGGCCTGACAGCAGAGGTACGCGACGTCCTCCACCTCGGCTTCGCCCCAGCGGCCTTCGACGCGGTGTGGTCGCTGAACTGCCTGCTCCACGTACCCGACAAAAGCCTGCCCGCCGCCTTCCGTGCGATACGCGAAGTCCTCAAGCCGGGCGGCCTGTTCTTCGTCGGCCTCTGGGGAGGAGCAGACTCGGAAGGCATCATGGAAGAGGACGGCCGCTTCTTCGCATTCCGCTCGGACGAACGCCTCCTCCGGTACGCCTCAGAAGCATTCGACCTGGTCGACTTCCACACCATCGACCACGGCTTCCACTTCCAAACCCTAACCCTCGCCCGCCCCCTCCCGTAGACCGGCGGGACCGCGACGCCAGGCAAGGTGCAATCCCTTCCCCACGGCGACGGTCTCCCCGACGAAATCCGGGTCGGCGGCAAGCAAGGCCAGAATCTCGGCCACCTCATCCGGGTGCGACAGCACATTGTCGATAGCGAGCACCCCGCCCGGCCGGAGAACCCGAACGGGATGCGGCCACCACCCGGCATACTCGGTGCGCTCAGCATCGAGAAACAGCAGATCCACGCTCGCATCGCCGCGCCCGGCCAGGAACGCCCCGCCATCCTGAATCAGCCGGGTCACCGCAACCCCGGCCCGCTCCAGATTCTGCGAAACGCCGGCCCACTCCTCGACATCCACCGTCGTGACCCGCCCCCCGGTGTCGCGCGCAGCGTCAGCCAACCAAATCGCCGAGTACCCGTTCGACGTCCCGATCTCGACAACGTCCCGCGCCCGAGCGACACGCAGCACAAGCGCCAGCAGCTCGGCCGTAGGCGGCTCGAGATTCCGCAGCCGGCGCAGCCGATCCGGCTCACCCGCATCACGCGCGGCGCCCCGGTCAAAGAGTTCCCGGAGCGAGGTACGGAGCTTCGCATCCATCCCAGGATTGTCCCACCGCCCCGGCTCGCCGCCCGGACCGGCCAGCAGAGAACGAGAACGGTGCCGGAGACTCGCTGTACTCATCCCGCACATCGCAGAACTAGTGAATGCTCCTGCTCGGCGAGTCCACACAACAATCCGGAGCTTTTGTTCTGCTGTGCCGGAATAGGCGCGACTCGTGCCAGTGCCGCGACTAACTTACGAGATCATCGAACTCGCCCTTCTTTGCGCCATCTAGAAAGGCGTCGAACTCCGGGATCGTGTAGAGGATGACGTCACCCTCTGGGTAGCGCGAGTTTCGGACGGCAATCAGATTGTCGTATTTCGCAACTTCCACACAATTTCCGTTAGCGCTCTTTTTGGCAATGCGCCAAGCAAGGTTGTGGCGGTCGAAGTTGGCGGGAATCATTGGAATTGCACCTCAGAAAGAACGCGCTGGATAATAGTGATTGACTTCGATTCACTGGCTGCGATTGCGGTTAGGCCAGAGAAAAGGTCTTTGCAGCGTTGAACCTCTCTCACCTTCGGCTGAACGATTGCGCCGAGTGGACCCTCCGCGTACGCGACGTCTGCGGCGCTTCCGTCGAAGCTGAGAAGCGCAGTACTTGCGGCGTCGGCAAAGCTCAGGAGCGAGAATGACCCGAATAATCCGAAGCCTCTTGGCGTTGAGAAGGGCAACACTTGAAGCGTGACGTTAGGCAACGTCGCTCGTTCTACGAGCAGATTCAGCTGCGCCTTCATGACCGCTGCGCCACCGATATTTCTGCGCACCACCGACTCGTCGATGATTGCGTGCAGTCTAACCGGATCGGCGGAATCCAGGATGTGCTGCCGCTCGATCCGTAGCGAGACGGCTTGATCAACCTTATCCTCAGTGAAGGAAGGGTTCAAATCTACGATTACGGATCTTGCGTAATCGCGTGTCTGTAGCAATCCAGGGACGTAAGCCAGCTCGAAGTTCTTGATCGCCGCTGCGCCGGCCTCAAACTCGACGTACGTGGATGGATCTTCGTTGACGTCGTACGCCTCCCACCAGCCGTTCTGATGGCTGGCTCTCGCGACTCGCATCAATTGATCAGTGGTGTCTTGGTCTAAGCCGTAGTGCCGACTGAGCTCGCGTACGTAGATGAGGCCGGGTCGCCGACCCCCGTTTTCAAGGCGGCTGATCACCGAAGCGTTGATGTTGGTTGCTTTTGCCACGTCAGAGGCCGTCTCGTTACGAGCCTCTCGGTACTGCCGAAGCAGGGCGCCGAGCTGTCGTCGAAGCAGCGTCGGGCTGGTACGGCCTGGCACGATCCACCCCCTGTGGCTGCACCCAGCCTATGTCAAGACGCCACCTGTCAAGGTGCCACCGAACAAAAAAGCCTGTGGCAACTAGAAACTTGGCAGATCATTTCGTGGCAAGGAACCGTGTGTCAAGTTTGCCGCTGGCAATTGCCGGACGGGAGTGATGCGTACACACTCAGTAGCAGAGCGGTCACAGGGAAGGCGCCCGCTGGCTGGCACCAGCGAGCGCCTCGCAATCCCGAACCGAGTCCAGTCGCAGAGATGATCGAAGGGATCGGCTCATGAACAGTTTAGTACTCACCGCCGTGCAGTCCCACCCTAGAAATGACCTTGCTGCGGCTAGGTCACTGCTCCTCATCCTTGCCGTCCTGATGCTGGTAGCGGCCTTGCATATGGCTGTCCGTGCCCTGGCGCCGATCCGCGAGGTGGTGCGCGCTTTGGCCGCCGCCGCAGCCATGTGCGCCCTCGTCGTCTGCGCGCTGGGCGTGCTGCTGTTTTCTTTGATCGTTCCTAGGTGACGCCGTCGTGGGTCGATCTCGTCCGCCCATCCAACGGAGGAACGGGAGGTCGGTTGCGGACCGATGCTGCGTATGTCGAAGCAGTACAGCAAACGTGTGTTGACTGAGTCGGGTTCACCGGTGGACGACTAGGCATGCGACGCGCGCAAGCGGCCGTCGTCGGCGGGCCACCGGTAATCCGCAGCTTCAGGTCAAAGGAGGCCTGGACGTCGCCTTAATCCTCATGACGCATGGATGGTTGGGATCTACCGTGGTCCCGATGCTGACTGCGGAACGGCGGCGGTTCTACGACTCATGAAGCCGTGGTGCACGTTGGCTGATCGCGGAGGGATTCGATCCAACCTTCGATGGCGGCGAGGAGGGGCGCCCAGGTGTCGCCCGCCAGCCGAAGCTGCCGTCAGGGCCGAGCAGATGCTGGCGGGGACGGCTGTCCGTTGCGGGCCGGCTTCGACCCACCATCCCGGGTTCGGAGAGGTCTTCTACCCGCTTCGAGATGCGGCCGCATAGCATGCGGGGCCCCGTCTCCCTCGTCCTCCGCCCGGGGGACGAGGGAGGGCGAGGTGGTCCCAGCGCGTTAAGTAGACGGACGTGGCGCATCGCGGGCACCATATCGGCCGAACTCACGATGGTGACGTTGATGCACTACCGCAGTCCGTCCGGTCAGCAGACCCTCGGCGGATGTCAGGTCTCGTGATTGATCGGCCATGATCCGCCCAGAGCCATTAACGACGAGGCGGATCCAGCCGGACTCGACGAGAACGGCCCCGGAGCGCGTTTCCGCAGCTCACGGGGCCGTCATAGGAGCCTGTGGCGGGTAGAGGATTCGAACCTCTGTAGCTTTCGCGACGGATTTACAGTCCGCTCCCATTGGCCGCTCGGGCAACCCGCCTGGGCACTGCCGCCACGGTCTCCCGCAGCAGCGAACAACAGGATAGCCATAACGCCGCGCGGATCCACAACCGGGTACGGTCGGCATGTCGGAGGCCTGTACGCGGCCTTCGCGGACATCGATACGTGGCCCAGCAGCAGGAGTCTGATCATGGCAGCCAGCCCGTCGTTCGACATCGTGAGCAAGGTCGACGGCCAGGAGGTGGACAACGCCTTCCACCAGGCGGAGAAGGAGCTCGGCACCCGGTTCGACTTCCGGGGGACCGGTACCTCCATCGCGAAGTCGGGGGATAACGGCGTCTCCATCACGTCGGAGACCGAGGAGCGTGCGTCCGCCGCGCTGGAGGTCTTCAAGGAGAAGCTGGTCAAGCGGAACATCTCGCTGAAGTCGCTGGAGGCCGGCGAGCCGCGGCAGTCCGGGAAGACCTACAAGATCGACTGCAAGGTGATCGAGGGGATCGAGACCGACAAGGCGAAGGCGATCAGCAAGAAGATCCGCGACGAGGGCCCGAAGGGTGTGCAGGCGCAGATCCAGGGCGACCAGCTGCGGGTCACCGGCAAGAAGCGGGACGACCTGCAGGCCGTGATCGCCCTGCTCAAGGCCGAGGACTTCGGGGTCGCCCTGCAGTTCACCAACTACCGCTGACCCACGCGAACAGCGGACGGAAGAGGGATAGGGGAGCGGCGTGATCGGTCCGGTCGTCGACGTGCACTGGCTGCAGGAGCACCGGGACCGTGTGGTGCTCGCCGACGTGCGCTGGTATCTCGACGGCCGTTCCGGCCGGGAGGCGTACGAGAACGGCCATCTGCCGGGCGCGGTCTTCGTCGATCTGGACCGCTGGCTGGCCCGGCACGCCTCGCCGGCCGACGGCCGGCATCCCCTTCCCGATCCCGAGGTTTTCGCGCAGGGCATGGCCGCTGCCGGCATCGGCGACGACGACACCGTGATCGGGTACGACGACGCCGGCGGAGTGATTGCGGCGAGGCTCGTGTGGATGCTGCGCGCCACGGGTCACGAGGCTGCGCTGCTGGACGGCGGGCTCACCGCGTACGAGGGGAAGCTGGTGAGCGGTCCGGCCAGCCCAGCCCTCGCGGTCTTCACGCCCCGGCCGTGGCCGGGCGACCGGCTGGCCGGTATCGACGATGCCGCGACGGGCGCCGCCGTGGTGCTGGACGCCCGCGACCGTGCGCGGTTCCGCGGCGACACGGAGCCGGTGGATCCGCGGCCCGGTCACATCCCCGGCGCCCGCAGCCTCCCGTGCCGCGACAACCTCGACGAAACCGGGCGCTTCCTGCCCGTGGCACAGCTCCGCGACCGTTTCGCCGCCGCCGGCGTACGCGAAGGCACCGACGTCATCTCCTACTGCGGCTCAGGCGTCACCGCCTGTCACAACCTGCTCGCGATGGAGCACGCGGGCCTCGGCGCGGGCCGCCTCTACCCGGGCTCCTGGTCCCAATACAGCGCAACGGACCGCCCCGCCGCGACCGGCGACTGACCCGCCCGCCGCAACCGCCGCCCGCCTCGCCGCGACCGGCGGCCGCAGGCGACCGCCCGCCGCAACCGGCGACTGACCCGCCCGCCGCCCGGCCTCGCCGCGACCGGTGGCCGCAGCCGACCGCCCCGCCGCAACCGGCGACTGACCCGCCCGCCGGCGACACCGGCCGACCGCCCACCGAGCCGGCGAATGACCCCGATTCCCCGGTCGGATCAGTCAGGGCGCCCGGCCAGCCCCCGCGCCGCGTCCGCCTGCCCCTCGTCGAACCCCTGGTACCCCGTCAGCTCGTGCTGGCGCACCTGCTCCTCGATCCAGCGGTTGTGCGACTCCCAGGCGGCCTGCTTGCTGGTGCCCAGCGCCGCTCCGATTTGCGTCCAGGACGCCCCCGCGCCCCGCGCCGAGCGGACCATCGCCTGGCGCCCGTACCCGGCTTTGCGGGAGACCACCTCGCTCAGCGCGAGTAGCTCCAGGGTCTCCTCCCGCGTGAGCGGGGTGGCGTCACTGTCCTCCGTCATCGTGGCCAGCGCGTCGCGCATCCTCAACTCGTCGTAACGCGTTGTGGCGGTGGAGAGCGTGTGCTGTTGCTCCAGTTCGTCGGGAGTGGTCATGTAAGTAGCCTTGTCGTCAAGGTGCCTTGACGTCAAGCCGACCTGACACCGGCACGCGAATTGGTCTCACATGTGCTCTTAAATCAGGCACAAAGCCGTCAATCATGTGGGCTGCCACCGTGACAGCACCTCAGCCGTTCAGCCAAGATTTCGGGATGTGCGGCTTCGACCGGCGCACGGACGCTGTCTGACGTACTCAGCGTGTGGCACCATCATGGAACCCCCCACCCGAGGCGTCTTTGTCGTACGAGGAGCGAACATGTCTGCAAGGAAGCTGGGCCGCTTCGCCGGCTTGGTTTTCGTGCTCGCCGCGTTGATCGGTGGCGCTGCCGCCGCCAACGCTGAGTACGGAACGGCGGGGGCCGGTGCAGAGCAGTCGGTGACTGCCATTCAGGCCGACCTGAGCTGGGGCTGACCCACTCGCCCGGTGCGCTGGCTCGCATGACCGGTCCCATTGACTGAGGAGCGCGATGACTGGGCGACCGGCACGGCCGACACGGTCGGCCCAGTACGCCTGGCTCGTCACGAACCCGTTGGCGGTGTTCGCGCTCGCGTGCGTCACGTGGTTCTGGATCCAAGAGCCTGACTGGTACAAATCCTGGCTGGGCGGCCTGATCGCCACTGCGGGACTCGGGCTCACCAGCGTCGGTGTTTTCAGCGTCGCCATTCGCAAGCAGAGCTTCTATGTGCTCGTCACCGAAATTCCGCTCGTTCTGGCGATCTATTACTTGCCGCCCGTGATGGTCGTCCTGGCCGCCACGCTGGCGCCCCTGCTGCCTCAGCTGCGCTCGCGCATGGGGTTCACGAAGGTCGCTTTCAACACCGCCAAGACCGCCGCAGCGACCTGCGCCGCACTGCTGGTCGTGGAGGCATTGCCGCCGATCCGCGGCGCCGGCCCCGGCACCTGGGGAATTCTGTTCGCCGCCGCCATGACGAGCGCGCTCGTGGCGCCGCTGGCGTTCGCCGCCGTCATGACGGTCATCCAGGGTCTGCAGGCGGGTCAGGAGACGTTCCGCGCCGGCTTGCCGACCCTCGTCACCGCCTCGATCAGCGTCGCGATCGGCTGCGTCTTCATCGTCGCCGTGGAGGCCACGCCCTGGGCGATCGCCCTGCTGGCGGTTCTGGTCGGCACGCTCGTCCTCGCGTACCGCTATCTGGTCGGCTTCCTGCGGCAGCACCGGACTTTGGCCGACGTGTACGAGCTCACGCTCGCCGTGCAGGAGCACGGCAATGACGCATCGCTCCCGGACGTCCTGCTCGGCCGCATCCGCGCCCTCATGCGAGCGGAGTACGCGACCATGTGGCTGCCGGCCAGCGGACGCCATCCCGAGGTCCAGCTGACCGCCCGCGTCGACGACAAGGGGCTGCTCGACCTCGCCGTCACCCCCGCGGCCATCCGGGAACGCGCCGTGGGCGGCCAGCACGCCGTCGCCGTCGGCAAGAACTTCGACGACACCGCCGACCTGCGCCCCACCCTGCGGGAGAGCCGGCTCAAGGACATCATCGTCGTCCCCCTGCGCTCCGGGCAGACCACGATCGGTTCCATCGAGGTGGTCAACCGGCAGGGTGGCACCCTCACGTTCCGCCCCGCCGACGTCCAGGTGTTGCAGACGATCGCCGCGCACGCCGCGGTCGCGGTCGAGAATTCCCGCCTGGTCGAAAGGTTGCGCTACGACGCGTACCACGACCGGCTGACGTCGCTGCCCAACCGCCGGCGCATGACCGACGCCCTCGCCGAGTCCGTCAAGGTACGGGCGCCCGGCGAAGTCGTCGCGGTCATGCTGTTCGACGTGGACGGCCTCCGGGACGTCAACGAGTCCATGGGACATGCGGCGGGCGACAAGCTGCTCGCCGAGGTCGCGCAGCGCCTTCGCAGCATCGCCGGACCGGGCGCCCTGGTGGGCCGGATCGGCGGCGACGAATTCGTGGTCACGCTGCGTGCGGAGAGCACCGAGGAGACCGTACGGCTCGCCACCGAGATGCGCGAGCAGTTGCGTGGCCCCATGGTCGTCGGCTCCCTCACCCTCGACGTGGACACCGCCGCCGGCGTCGCCCTGCACCCCGACCACGGTGACGACCCCGATTCGCTGCTGCGCCGGGCCGAGCTCGCCGCCAACGCGGCCAAGGCGCTTCCGTACGGCGTGCAGCTGTTCCACCCGGCCCTCGAGTCCCGGGCGGTACGCCGGCTGGGCCTGGCCGCCGACCTCCGCCGCGCGCTGGACACGGGCCAGCTCGAGGTCCACTTCCAGCCCAAGGTCTCCATCCAGGACCGGCACCTCATCGGCGTCGAATGCCTCGCCCGCTGGCAGCACCCCGCGCACGGCGACGTGTCCCCGGAGGACTTCGTCGCGGTCGCCGAGCACACCGGCCAGCTGCACCGCCTGACCGAGGTCGTCCTCACCGCCGGCCTGCAGCACTGCCGGGAATGGGCGGACGCCGGCCGGCCGCTGTCCATCGCGGTCAACCTGTCGGTGCGTACGCTCCTCGACCCCCGCTTCCCGGACCAGGTCCACGAGCTGCTCAAGCGGTACGCCATCCCGCCGGGCCAGATCACGTTCGAGATCTCCGAACCGGGCATGCTCGGCGAGATCGAACGCGCCCTGCCGACCCTCTACCGCCTGCGCGACCTCGGCGTACGCCTCGCGGTCGACGACTTCGGCACGGGGGCCTCGTCGCTCTCGTACCTGCGACAGCTCCCGGTCCACGAGATCAAGATCGACGACAGCTTCGTCCAGGGCATGGCAACCGACTCGGGTGACCTGGCCATCGTGCGAGCCGTGATCGGCCTCGCTCGCGAGTTCGGTCTCACCGTGGTCGCCGAGGGCGTGGAGAGCGAACTCACTCTCGACCTCCTCGCGGAGCTGGGCTGCGAGATCGGCCAGGGCTACTTCTTCAGCCGCCCGCTACCGGTCGAACGGCTGAACACCTGGCTGAGCGCCCAGACGGAGCCGGAAGAAACCCCCACCGGCGAGGTACGCCGCCTCCGCGCCGTCGGCTGACCACCCTCGCGACCCTTGCCCCTGCCGCGGCTGACCGTCCTCCGAGCACCGGTCAGCCCGCTGGTGTAGCACCGCCGGTCCGTCCTGGTGCCGCCCCGGCTGACCTTCGTGGGGGCGCCCGGTCAGCCCACCGCCAGCAGCCCTGGTGCCGCCTCGGCGGACCGTCCTCATACCGTCGGCTGGCCGTCCCGCACGGGCAGTTGGCCACCTCCGTGCCGCACCCCGCCGACCCGCTGCGGGCCGCCCATGACGCCGCCGATCCGGCCCGTCGGAGCGGCTTGATCTGCGATTACGCCGCGCCGGGGTACCGATTTCACCTCGGCTGCGGGGCCGTGTAAGCTTCTGTCTGCGCAACAAGCGAGAGATCGCGCGCGCCCCCTTAGCTCAGTCGGCAGAGCGTCTCCATGGTAAGGAGAAGGTCTACGGTTCGATTCCGTAAGGGGGCTCCAACCGGGTTCGTGATCCGCCCCTCAGGCGCTGGATTTCAGCCTGGCGCGGCGGTGTAGCTCAGATGGCAGAGCAAGCGGCTCATAATCGCTGTGTCGCCGGTTCAAGTCCGGCCACCGCTACTGTCCGGGACTAGTCCCGGATGCCGTACGACCCCGGGTTAACACCCGGCGTTTTGCATGTCCGCGTGGTTTGCGTCTACGCTGGCATGCCGTATGTGAACCCGTGAGCAGGAAGGCACCCCGCCGTGGCCAAGGCGACCGACGTCCGTCCCAAGATCACCTTGGCGTGTACGGAGTGCAAGGAGCGCAACTACATCACGCGCAAGAACCGCCGCAACGACCCGGACCGCATCGAGCTGAAGAAGTTCTGCCCCCGGGACGGTCGGCACACCCTGCACCGCGAGACACGCTGAGCTGAGCCCAAGAAATGGCGGCGCCCCGATTCGGGGTAGCCGCCATTTCTGCATTCCCCCCAGCCGGCCCCTCGCCCTTCCCCCCAGCCGGCCCTTCGCCGTTCCTGACCAGCTCCTCGCCGGCGCCGAGTTCGAAGCCGCCATCACCGACCTCCGCCGCCCACGGCCCACGCCGGCACTCCGCCCCACGCCGTGGCCATCCACGTGGCCCCCGCCGTCGAGGACGCTGGGGCGCTCGACTGCCGACCGCCTACGCGGTCGGACGTCGCTGGGGCGCTCGACCGCCGACCGCCTACGCGGTCCGAGGTCGCTGACGTGCTCGCCCGCCGGCCGCCAACGTGATCCCCGCGCCACCGTGCCCCCGCCACCGTGCCCCGCGCCGCGAACCCTGCGTCCCGCCGAGGTCGCGTCCCCGTGCACACGCCCACCACGGCACCGCACTCACCCCTGCCGCCGTACCTGTAGCCGCCGCCCGACCCCCACCCACCGCAACCCCGCCGCCAGAGAAATTTGCGCTAACCGTGCACCCTTCCGCCCTCCCAGTGCCCACAGGGTAGTTTCTGTTCATGCCCCTGGACCCTTCCTTCGTCGGCCGCAGCTGGCCGGCCACCGCCCCCTACCTGGTCGGGCGCGAGAAGATCCGTGAGTTCGCCACCGCGATCGGCGCCACCGACGCCGAGTACCACGACCCGGAGGCGGCCCGTGCGGCCGGTTATCCGGATGTCGTCGCGCCGCCGACCTTTCCCGTGGTGATCACGATGGCCGCGAACCGGCAGATCCTTGCCGATCCGGCGCTCGGCCTGGATTACAGCCGGGTCGTGCACGGCGACCAGAAGTTCGCGTACACCCGGCCGGTGGTCGCCGGGGACGCCCTGGTCTGCCTCAACACCGTGGACGACATCACGTCGCGGGGTGGCCACGACTTCATCACCACCCGGACCGAGGTCTCCACCGAGGGCGGCGAGCCCGTGGTCACGGTCTGGTCCAAGCTCGTCCAGCGCGGGGAGGAATGATCATGGCTGAGGAGCTGCCCACCCAGACCTTCCGGGTCACCCGGGCCGATCTGATCCGGTACGCGGGTGCGTCCGGTGACTTCAACACGATCCACTGGAGTGACCGGATCGCGAAGAACGTGGGTCTGCCCGGGGTCATCGCGCACGGCATGTACACGATGGCGCTCGCCGGCCGGGCTGTCTCCATCTGGGCCGGCGCGCCCGACGCGGTGGTGGAGTACGGCGTCCGCTTCACCCGTCCCGTGCCCGTGCCGGACACCGACGAGGGCACCGAGGTGGTGGTGAGCGGCGTCGTCAAGGAGGTCACCGACGACGGGCTGACCAAGATTGAGATCACCGCGACCAGTCACGGCGAGAAGGTTCTGTCGCTGGCCAGGGCTACCATCCGCAAGAGGTAGGCCCGGGTTGGGAATCACGCGGACCTACCCGTACACTGGTCCGCCGTGGGGTATTCGGCCCTGCCTTTCGCGTGCGAAAGGTCATGTGTCGGCTCCTCACGTAGGGGTGTAGCTCAATTGGCAGAGCAGCGGTCTCCAAAACCGCAGGCTGCAGGTTCAAGTCCTGTCACCCCTGCGCACCGACCCGTATCGGCCCGGCGGCGGACCCGCCCGGCGCGGGCCGCCGGTACATCCGCGCGCCGCGTAGGGCGCTGATGTGACATCCACCGACCGACGACGGAAGAGGGCGAAGTGGCCGAGAGGAAGCGACCCGGTGACGACGCTGCAGGCGACCGCCCCGAGGACGAGGTGTTCGACGACGCAGTCGCCGATGATGACGCGGAGGCTGGCGAGCCGGTGACGCGGGGCGGCGGCACTGCCGTCCGCGAGCGCACCGAGAACGCCGACAAGCCCCGGTCGAAGGAAGGCCGTCGTGGTGGCCGCATCGGCGGTTTCTTCCGCGAGGTCGTCAGTGAGCTGCGTAAGGTCATCTGGCCGACCCGCAAGGAACTGCTGACCTACACGGCGGTCGTGATCGTGTTCGTCGCCGTGATGACCACGATCGTCGCCGTGCTGGACTACGGGTTCGGCAAGGGCATCCTGGCGTCCTTCGGCAACTGAAGCTGATAGGCGTCGTTCGGCAACTGAAGCTGATAGTTACGGAAGTGAGCAAGCGTGCCTGAGTACGACGACGAGACCGCCTTCCCCGCCGAGGAGCAGGCCTCGGTGGCGACGGCGGACGACGCTGAGTCGGTCGAGGCCGCTGCTGAGCCCGCCGCCGAGGTGGCGGCGCCGGACGTGGACGAGGATTACGACCCGGTCGCCGAGCTGCGCCAGAAGCTGCGCTACGCCCCCGGTGACTGGTACGTGGTGCACTCCTACGCCGGCTACGAGAACAAGGTCAAGACCAACCTCGAGACCCGGATCACGAGCCTCGACATGGAGGACTTCATCTTCCAGGTCGAGGTGCCGACCCGCGAAGAGGTCGAGGTCAAGAACGGCAAGCGCAACCAGGTGCAGGCCAAGGTCTTCCCCGGCTACATCCTCGTCCGGATGGACCTGACCCCGGAGTCGTACTCCTGCGTGCGCAATACGCCGGGCGTGACGGGCTTCGTCGGCGCGACCGACCGGGTGGACCGCCCGGCGCCGCTGTCGCTCGACGAGGTGCTGAAGTGGCTGGCCCCGGCCGTGCAGGCCGAGGAGAAGAAGGCCAAGCCCGAGGTCAAGGTCCTCGACTTCGAGGTCGGCGACTCGGTCACCGTCACCGATGGCGCGTTCGCCTCGCTGCCGGCCTCGATCTCCGAGATCAACGCCGACCAGCAGAAGCTCAAGGTCCTGGTCTCCATCTTCGGCCGCGAGACGCCGGTCGAGCTGAACTTCAACCAGGTCGCCAAGATCTAGGCGGCGGCCCCGAGCCCGGAATGCTCCGGGCCGGGGCACGGTTGTGTCCGGCGGGCATCCGCCCGCAGCACGTCGTGGGAGGGGCGCGAAAGGCGCGTTCCGCCATCAACCACAGGAGTACGAGAAATGCAGCGCAGCAAGGCCTACCGCAAGGCCGCCGAGCAGATCGACGCCGCCAAGCTGTACGAGCCCACCGAGGCCGTGAAGCTGGCGAAGGACAGCAGCTCCACCAAGTTCGACGCCACGGTCGAGGTCGCCATGCGCCTCGGCGTCGACCCCCGCAAGGCGGACCAGATGGTTCGTGGCACGGTCAACCTGCCGCACGGCACCGGTAAGACCGCCCGCGTGATCGTCTTCGCCCAGGGCGCGAAGGCCGAGGAGGCCGTCGCGGCCGGCGCCGACGAGGTCGGCACCGACGAGCTCGTGGCCCGCATCCAGGGCGGCTGGCTCGACTTCGACGCCGCCATCGCCACGCCGGACCAGATGGCCAAGATCGGCCGCATCGCCCGGATCCTCGGCCCCCGCGGTCTCATGCCGAACCCGAAGACCGGCACGGTCACCATGGACGTGACCAAGGCGGTCTCGGACATCAAGGGCGGCAAGATCACGTTCCGCGTGGACAAGCACTCGAACCTGCACCTCATCATCGGCAAGGCCTCGTTCAGCGAGCAGCAGCTGGTGGAGAACTACGGCGCGGTGCTCGACGAGGTCCTGCGGGCCAAGCCGTCCGCCGCCAAGGGCAAGTACCTGAAGAAGGTCACGGTCAGCACCACCATGGGCCCCGGCGTGCCGGTCGACCCGAACGTGACCAAGGGCCTGGTCGGCAACATCGAGGCCTGATCCACGGTTATCCACAGGAGGCCCCCGGGGACACCCCGGGGGCCTTTCTTTGTGCGAGGCTGCCTGCGTGCGATTCGACCAGGTCCATTTCCGGTACGCGCGCAGGCTCCCGTGGACCCTGCAGGCGGTGGACGCTGAGGTCGTGCCCGGCCGGACGATCGTGATCCTGGGCCGCAACGGCGCGGGCAAGTCCACTCTGCTCCAGCTCGCCGCGGGCGTCCTGCGTCCGACCCGCGGCGCCGTGCACGACCGGCCGGCCGTGGTGGGCTGGGTGCCCGAGAGGTTCCCGGCCGACCAGCCGTTCACCACTCATCAGTACCTGACCGCCATGTCCGCGCTCCGCGGTCTGCGAGGCGCGGCCGAGGTGGACCGCTGGATCGAGCGGCTCGGCCTCACCGACCACCGACACACCCGGCTGAGCGCGCTCTCCAAGGGCACGGCGCAGAAGGTGGGCCTCGCCCAGGCGCTGCTGCGCCCGCCCGGTCTGCTGGTGCTGGACGAGCCGTGGGAGGGCCTCGACGCGCACGCCCGCACGCTGATCCCGGAGATCGTCGCGGAGGTCACGGCTGCCGGGGGAGCGGTCCTGGTCAGCGACCACCGCGGGGAGATCGCCGGCCTGCCCGACGCCATCCGCTGGCGTGTGGCCGACGCCACCCTGAGCACCCACGCCGAGGTCACCGAGCCCGCCGGTGAGCCGTCCGACGACGTGGTCATCGAGATCGCCGTCCGCCGGGCGGACGCCGAACGGGCGGTGGCCCGGCTTAGTGCCGACGGTCACCGCATCCTTGGCGTACGCGAGGAGCAGCCGCGATGACATCCCTGGTCCGCATGCGCCTCACGGGCTTCGTCCGCAGTGGCCGGATCCTCGCCCCGCTGATCGCCGGCATGGTCGTGCTGGGTGTCATCCACGGCGGCGGGAAGTCGGCGGCCGCCCCGGCATACGGCTACTCCGCCGTCATGTTCTTCCCCGTCTTCGCCTGGCTGACCAAGGTGCTCCTCGACGCCGAGCCCGACGTTCAGCGCCGCCTCGCCCGCGTCGCCGTAGGCCCGGCGCGGGAAGCCGCTGCCGGAGCCCTCGCGGCCGCGGTCATGGGTTCGGTGTTCTGCCTGGTAGCCATCGTGGCGCCGTTGCCATTGGGGGCGATCCGAGGCCCGGAGCCCGGCGAACCGTCGGTGGGCGCGAGCGTCGGTCTCGGCGTCCTGGCGCACCTGCTCTCGCTGGCCGCCGGCGTCGGGCTGGGTGCGCTGGCGAGCCGGGCCGTGACCCGGAGCATCCGGGCAGGCATCACGGTGCTCGTGACCGGCGCGGTGCTCGGCGTGGTCCTCGGCCTCCGAGGATCGATCGCGCCCTGGCTCGTACCCCCGCTCATGGCAACCGCTCGGGCGCTCGCTGCCGTACCGCTGCCGCCGGCCGGTGACCTCTGGCTCCTCAGCGGCTGGACGATCCTCTGGTGCGCCGCCGTCTTCACCGCGTACGCCTGGCTCCGCCGAAGTCGCAGCTGACCCGGACCGCGACCGGCGGTCCAGGCCGGAGCGCGACGGGTCGGTCAGGATTGCGACGCCAGCCCGGCGCTCCGGGGCCGGGCAGTGTGGGCCGTCGGTCCGGGCCGCGGTGTGGGCCGTCGGTCCGGGGCGGGGGAGTGCGCAGCGTCCGTGCTGCGCCACCAGGGCCGACGCCGCACGGCGTAGAGCGGACGCCGTGCCACGCCACCACGGCGGCGCCCGGCGGGCCTGCTGATCGGTGGCGTGCAAGGTCGATTTGGTCTGGCGCGCTCGGCCGCGTACTCTTCCATCTCGGAGTTCCACCCACAGACCGCTGGTTACCGCAGCCCCGCAGCCCGACTGTTCCTGTCGGAGCTCGAGGCCACGGCCGAAGGTCCCGCAACAGGCGGGCGGCCCGCGCAGGGGAGAACGGTTCGTGATCATGTCGGCGCCTACCTGCGCCCATGTCCCGCCCCGTGCGCCCTGCGCCGGGGCGTTTCTCGTGTTCGGGTCCCGCAAGCATCACCCAGCGGCTCTTGAGCAACGAGAGAGGAGGGACATGGCGGACAAGCCGGTCCGGGCCGACAAGGCCACTGCCGTCGCCGAGCTCACGGAGCAGTTCCGTAACTCGTCGGCCACCGTGTTGACCGAGTACCGCGGCCTGACGGTCGCTGAGCTCACCGCGCTGCGGCGCTCGCTCGGTGACGACACGAAGTACTCCGTGTCGAAGAACACGCTCGCGAAGCGGGCGGCCAGCGATGCGGGCATCGAGGGCCTCGACGCGCTCTTCGCCGGTCCTACCGCGCTCGCCTTCGTCTCCGGTGACCCGGTCGAGGCGGCCAAGGGCCTTCGGGCCTTCGCCCGCACCAACCCGGCCCTGGTGATCAAGGGCGGCGTCTTCGAGGGCAAGGCCATCTCGGCCGAGGAGGTTGGCAAGATCGCCGACCTCGAGCCTCGCGAGGTGCTGCTGGCCAAGCTGGCCGGCGCCATGAAGGGCAACCTGACCAAGGCCGCGGGCACCTTCCAGGCCCCGCTCGCCCAGGTCGCACGCCTGGCGGCCGCACTGCAGGACAAGCGCGCGCAGGACGGTTCCGCCGCGGCCTGACGGGCCCGTGCGGAGTTGACTTACATCCACAGAAACAACGAAAGGTTGCCAGACATGGCGAAGCTCAGCACCGACGAGCTGCTCGACGCGTTCAAGGAGATGACGCTGATCGAGCTGTCCGAGTTCGTGAAGCAGTTCGAGGAGACCTTCGAGGTCACCGCGGCTGCGCCGGTCGCCCTCGCGGCTGCCGCCCCGACCTCGGACGGCGGCGCGCCGGCCGAGGCCGAGAAGGACTCCTTCGACGTCGTCCTCGAGTCGGACGGTGGCAAGAAGATCCAGGTCATCAAGGTCGTCCGTGAGCTGACCGGCCTGGGCCTCAAGGAGGCCAAGGACACCGTCGAGAGCGCCCCGAAGGCGATCCTCGAGGGCGTCAACAAGGAGAAGGCCGAGGAGGCCAAGGCCAAGCTCGAGGGTGAGGGCGCCAAGGTCACCCTCAAGTGACCTGACGTTTCATCGCTTTTTCCTCGCCGCAGGCGGGGGCTCTCCGGAGCCTCCGCCTGCGCGGCTTTTCGGGCTCGGACCGTCGGGCCGCGGCCCGGCCGGGTCAGAAAAAGCCCAGGTCAGCGCGGTGGCAGCGAGGGGTCGGAAGGTTGACGGACGAAAGCCGCGAACCTCTTCTTTTGCTGCGTTAAGGTCTCTATGCCGCGTCCGGCGGGCGACGGCACAGGACCGACCCGCGGCACAACCCTTGACTGTGTGTCCGCTGACAGGCACGCTGGCATCAGCAAGTTTCCGCGCTTGCGACAGCCGTCCTGTGGGTATACCTGCTTCTGCCAGGTTCCTCGCAGACCGGCACCCGAGGGAGTTTCGCCGCGTTCCGAGCGGCCCCGCACGAGGCACTGACCGAGAAAGCACAGGTCAGCAGCCGCGGGGACACGTTCCGCAGGCCCCCTCCGGTGTGGGCTGGACAGCGGTTAGCCGAGCGGCTACACTGCTAGTTTGCGCTGCCTTCTGCCTTGAGCCCTGCAGGAACATCCATCCGGATGATTTCCTGGGGGTTCATTGGAGTGCCCGGCAGTCCGTAGCGCAGACAGCCGCATCAGCAGCACCGGTCCTCGGAAGGACGCATCTTGGCAGCTTCCCGCCCTGCGAAGACCAGTCGTACGTCGAGCGCTTACGCTCCCCGCCGTATCTCGTTCGGCAGGATCACCGAGCAACTTGAGGTCCCCAACCTCCTTGCCCTCCAGACGGAGTCCTTCGACTGGCTGGTAGGCAACGAGGCGTGGCAGGCCCGTTCGACGGACGATCCGCATGCCCAGTCGGGCCTCGCAGAGATCCTCGAAGAGATCAGTCCCATTGAGGACTTCTCCGGCACAATGTCGCTGTCCTTCTCCTCCCCGCGCTTCGACGAGGTCAAGGCCTCGATCGAGGAGTGCAAGGAGAAGGACCTGACCTACTGCGCACCGCTGTTCGTGACCGCGGAGTTCACCAACAACACGACTGGCGAGATCAAGAGCCAGACCGTGTTCATGGGTGACTTCCCGATGATGACCCCCAAGGGGACGTTCGTCATCAACGGCACCGAGCGCGTCGTGGTGAGTCAGCTCGTCCGCTCGCCGGGCGTGTACTTCACGAAGGAGCCGGACAAGACCTCCGACCGCGACCTCTCCAGTGTCAAGGTCATCCCGAGCCGGGGCGCCTGGCTCGAGTTCGACATCGACAAGCGCGACACCGTCGGTGTCCGCATCGACCGTAAGCGCCGGCAGGCCGTCACCGTCCTGCTCAAGGCGATCGGTTGGTCGGCGGACCAGATCCGGGAGCGGTTCGGCTGGTCCGAGCTGCTCATGACGACGCTCGAGAAGGACCACATCGCGGGGCAGGACGAGGCCCTGCTCGACATCTACCGCAAGCTCCGCCCGGGTGAGCCCCCGACCCGCGAGAACGCGCAGACCCTGCTCGACAACCTCTTCTTCAACCCGAAGAGGTACGACGTCGCCAAGGTCGGCCGTTACAAGTTCAACAAGAAGCTCGAGATCGACGTACCGATCGACCGCGGCACCCTCACCGAGGAAGACGTCGTCCGCACCGTGGAGTACCTCTGCCGGCTGCACGCCGGTGAGGAGGGCTACGAGGCCGACGACATCGACCACTTCGGCAACCGGCGCCTGCGTACGGTGGGCGAGCTGATCCAGAACCAGGTCCGCGTCGGCCTGTCCCGCATGGAGCGCGTCGTCCGCGAGCGCATGACCACGCAGGACGTCGAGGCCATCACGCCGCAGACCCTGATCAACATCCGCCCCGTGGTGGCTGCGATCAAGGAGTTCTTCGGCACCTCGCAGCTGTCGCAGTTCATGGACCAGACCAACCCGCTGGCGGGTCTGACCCACCGGCGCCGGCTGAGCGCGCTCGGCCCGGGTGGTCTGTCCCGCGAGCGGGCGGGCTTCGAGGTCCGTGACGTGCACCCGTCCCACTATGGCCGGATGTGCCCGATCGAGACCCCGGAAGGCCCGAACATCGGCCTGATCGGTGCCCTCTCGACGTTCGCGCGGGTGAACCCGTTCGGTTTCGTCGAGACCCCGTACCGCAAGGTGGAGAACGGCCGCGTCACCGACGAGGTCCACTACCTCACCGCGGACGAGGAAGACCGGTTCATCAAGGCGCAGGCGAACGCCCCGCTCTCGAGCGACAACACCTTCGCCGAGGACCGCGTCCTGGTCCGCCGTAAGGGTGGTGAGGTCGACTACGTGCCCGGCACCGACGTCGACTACATGGACGTCTCGCCGCGGCAGATGACCTCGGTCGCCACCGCGATGATCCCGTTCCTCGAGCACGACGACGCCAACCGCGCGCTCATGGGCGCGAACATGCAGCGTCAGGCCGTACCGCTGGTCAAGGCGGAGGCGCCGCTGGTCGGCACCGGCATGGAGTACCGTGCCGCCGTCGACGCCGGTGACGTGGTCGTGGCCGAGGTCGGCGGTGTGGTCGAGGACCTGTGCGCCGACTACGTGACGGTGCACCAGGACGACGGTCACCGTCGTACGTACCTGCTGCACAAGTTCCGTCGCAGCAACGCCGGCTCCTGCGTCAACCAGAAGCCCGTCGTCTTCGAGGGCGACCGGGTCGAGGCCGGCCAGGTCATCGCCGACGGTCCGTGCACCGACGAGGGGGAGATGGCCCTCGGCCGCAACCTGCTCGTCGCGTTCATGTGCTGGGAGGGCCACAACTACGAGGACGCGATCATCCTGTCGCAGCGCCTCGTGCAGCAGGACGTCCTCACCTCGATCCACATCGAGGAGCACGAGGTCGACGCCCGCGACACCAAGCTCGGCCCGGAAGAGATCACCCGCGACATCCCCAACGTCAGCGAGGAAATGCTCGCCGACCTGGACGAGCGCGGCATCATCCGGATCGGTGCCGAGGTCGTGCCCGGCGACATCCTGGTCGGCAAGGTCACGCCCAAGGGCGAGACCGAGCTGACCCCGGAGGAGCGGCTGCTCCGCGCGATCTTCGGTGAGAAGGCGCGCGAGGTCCGTGACACCTCGCTGAAGGTTCCGCACGGCGAGACCGGCACGGTCATCGGCGTACGCACCTTCTCGCGCGAGGACGGCGACGAGCTGCCCCCGGGCGTGAACGAGCTGGTCCGGGTGTACGTCGCCCAGAAGCGCAAGATTCAGGACGGCGACAAGCTCGCCGGCCGGCACGGCAACAAGGGCGTCATCTCGAAGATCCTGCCGATCGAGGACATGCCGTTCCTGGAGGACGGCACCCCGGTCGACATCGTGCTGAACCCGCTCGGTGTGCCCTCGCGTATGAACATCGGCCAGGTCCTGGAGACCCACCTCGGGTGGATCGCCAAGACGGGCTGGGAGGTCGAGGGCGACGACGCCGACTGGAAGCGTCAGCTGCGGGCCATCGAGGCGCACGAGTCCCCCGCGGACTCGAACGTCGCGACCCCGGTCTTCGACGGCGCCCAGGAGGAGGAGATCAAGGGTCTCCTCGAGTCGACGCTCGTCAACCGCGACGGCAACCGGCTGGTCAACGGCGACGGCAAGGCGCAGCTGTTCGACGGCCGCTCCGGCGAGCCGCTGCCGGACCCGATCTCCGTCGGGTACGTGTACATCCTGAAGCTGAACCACCTGGTCGACGACAAGATCCACGCTCGGTCGACCGGCCCGTACTCGATGATCACGCAGCAGCCGCTGGGTGGTAAGGCGCAGTTCGGTGGCCAGCGGTTCGGCGAGATGGAGTGCTGGGCGATGCAGGCCTACGGCGCGGCATACGCGCTGCAGGAGCTGCTCACCATCAAGTCCGATGACGTCCTGGGTCGCGTGAAGGTCTACGAGGCCATCGTCAAGGGCGAGAACATCCCGGAGCCGGGAATCCCGGAGTCGTTCAAGGTGCTGCTCAAGGAGCTGCAGTCGCTGTGCCTCAACGTCGAGGTGCTCTCCAGCGACGGCGTGGCCCTGGAGATGCGCGAGACCGACGACGAGGTCTTCCGGGCCGCGGAAGAACTCGGCATCGACCTGTCCCGCCGCCCGAACGAGGGCGTCAGCAGCGTCGAAGAGATCTGACGGAGGGTGTCCCCGGCGGTCTGAGACCACCGGGGACACCCCCGCCGGCCTGGAATTTATCCGAGCAACGAAACACGAGGGATAGTCCAAGTGCTCGACGTCAACTTCTTCGACGAGTTGCGCATCGGCCTGGCGACCGCGGACGACATCCGTCAGTGGTCGCACGGCGAGGTCAAGAAGCCCGAGACGATCAACTACCGCACGCTCAAGCCCGAGAAGGACGGACTCTTCTGCGAGAAGATCTTCGGTCCTCAGCGGGACTGGGAGTGCTACTGCGGCAAGTACAAGCGGGTCCGGTTCAAGGGCATCATCTGTGAGCGCTGCGGCGTCGAGGTGACCCGGTCCAAGGTCCGCCGTGAGCGCATGGGCCACATCGAGCTGGCCGCGTCGGTCACGCACATCTGGTACTTCAAGGGTGTGCCGAGCCGGCTGGGCTACCTGCTCGACCTGGCGCCCAAGGACCTCGAGAAGATCATCTACTTCGCCTCGTACGTGATCACGAGCGTGGACGCCGAGGCGCGTCACCGCGACATGTCCACCATCGAGAACGAGATCTTCGCCGAGAAGCGTCAGTCGGAGAACGGCCGCGACTCGGAGATCGAGAAGCGGGCCGCCAAGCTGGAGCAGGACCTCGCCGAGCTCGAGGCCGAGGGTGCCAAGGCCGACGTGCGCCGCAAGGTCAAGGAGGCCGGCGAGCGCGAGATGCGCCAGATCCGTGACAAGGCGCAGCGCGAGATCGACCGGCTCGACGAGGTGCTCGACACCTTCCGCAAGCTCGACTCCAAGCAGCTGGTCACCGACGAGCTGCTCTACCGCGAGCTGCGGGACCGCTTCGGTGAGTACTTCACCGGTGGCATGGGTGCCGAGGCCATCAAGGCGCTGCTCGAGAACATGGACCTGGACGCCGAGGCCGAGAACCTGCGGGAGATCATCCGTACGGGCAAGGGCCAGCGGAAGATCCGGGCGCTCAAGCGGCTCAAGGTCGTCGCCGCGTTCCTGAACACCCGCAACTCGCCGCTGGGCATGGTCCTGGACTGCGTACCGGTCATCCCGCCGGACCTGCGCCCGATGGTGCAGCTCGACGGTGGCCGCTTCGCCACCAGCGACCTGAACGACCTGTACCGCCGGGTCATCAACCGCAACAACCGGCTCAAGCGCCTGATCGACCTGGGCGCGCCCGAGATCATCGTCAACAACGAGAAGCGGATGCTGCAGGAGGCCGTCGACGCACTGTTCGACAACGGCCGCCGCGGCCGGCCGGTCACCGGCCCGGGTAACCGCCCGCTGAAGTCGCTGTCCGACATGCTCAAGGGCAAGCAGGGCCGGTTCCGGCAGAACCTGCTGGGCAAGCGCGTCGACTACTCCGGTCGTTCCGTCATCGTCGTCGGCCCCCGGCTGAAGCTGCACCAGTGCGGCCTGCCGAAGCAGATGGCGCTGGAGCTGTTCAAGCCGTTCGTGATGAAGCGCCTGGTGGACCTGAACCACGCGCAGAACATCAAGTCGGCCAAGCGCATGGTCGAGCGTCAGCGCCCGGTCGTGTGGGACGTCCTCGAAGAGGTCATCAGCGAGCACCCGGTGCTGCTGAACCGCGCGCCGACGCTGCACCGCCTGGGCATCCAGGCCTTCGAGCCGCAGCTGGTCGAGGGCAAGGCGATCCAGATCCACCCGCTCGTCTGTACGGCGTTCAACGCCGACTTCGACGGTGACCAGATGGCGGTGCACGTGCCGCTGTCGGCCGAGGCGCAGGCCGAGGCCCGGATCCTGATGCTGTCGTCGAACAACATCCTCAAGCCGGCCGACGGCAAGCCGGTGACCATGCCGACCCAGGACATGGTCATCGGGCTGTACTACCTGACCCACCTGACGCCGGGCGCGAAGGGTGAGGGCCGGGTGTTCAGCTCGGACGCCGAGGCGCGGATGGCCTTCGACAACGGCGAGCTGCACCTGCAGGCGCCGGTCAAGATCCGTCTCCGTGAGGTCGTCGGTGTCGACAACGGCGCGGGCAAGGACAAGTGGGTCGCGCCGGAGGAGTGGCAGCAGGGCGAGCCGCTGCTCGTGGAGACCACCCTCGGCCGGGTGATCTTCAACGAGACGCTGCCGCCGGGCTACCGGTACGTCAACTACGAGATCCGCAAGGGTCAGCTCTCCGCGATCGTCAACGACCTCGCCGAGCGCTTCCCCAAGGTCGCCCTGGCCGCGACCCTGGACGCGCTCAAGGAGGCCGGCTTCCACTGGGCCACCTGGTCCGGTGTGACGATCGGCATGGGCGACGTCATCGGTCCTCCGCGCAAGCCGGAGATCATCGCCCGCTACCAGGGCGAGGCGGACCGCATCGACAAGCAGTACCAGCGGGGTCTGATGACCGCCGAGGAACGCCGCGGCGAGCTCATCGACATCTGGACCAACGCGACCAAGGACATCTCGAAGGAGATGGAGACGGCGCTGCCGCAGGAGAACCCGCTCTGGGTGATGATCAACTCCGGCGCTCGCGGTAACCTCCTCCAGCTCCGGCAGATCGCCGCGATCCGTGGTCTGGTGGCCAACCCCAAGGGCGAGATCATCCCGCGGCCGATCACGTCGTCGTACCGCGAGGGTCTGACCGTGCTGGAGTACTTCATCTCCACGCACGGTGCCCGTAAGGGTCTGGCGGACACCGCGCTGCGTACCGCCGACTCGGGTTACCTGACCCGGCGTCTGGTGGACGTCTCGCAGGACGTCATCATCCGCGAGGAGGACTGCGGCACCGACCGCGCGATCCCGATGCAGGTGGGCGAGCGGGAGCCGGACGGCACCCTGGTCGTGCACACGCACGCGGAGACCGGTGTGCACGCCCGTACGCTCGCGGACGACATCGACGACGCGGACGGCAACCGGGTGGTCAGCCGTGGCGACGACCTCAACTCGATCCTGGTGGACAAGCTCGTCGCCGCCGGGGTGGAGAACGTCCGGGTGCGCAGCGTCCTGACGTGCGAGTCGAAGCTGGGCGTCTGCGCGGCCTGCTACGGCCGGTCGCTGCCGACCGGCAAGTCGGTCGACATCGGCGAGGCGGTCGGCATCATCGCCGCCCAGTCCATCGGTGAGCCGGGTACGCAGCTGACGATGCGTACCTTCCACACCGGTGGTGTCGCGGGTGAGGACATCACCCAGGGTCTGCCGCGTGTGCAGGAGATCTTCGAGGCCCGCGTACCCAAGGGCAAGGCGCCCATCGCCGACACCCCGGGACGCGTGCGCATCGAGGACGGCGAGCGCTCGCGGAAGATCATCGTGGTGCCGGACGACGGCAGCGACGAGATCGTCTACGACAAGATCTCGAAGCGTGTCAAGCTGCGATTCCACGACGGCGACCACGTCGGCGTCGGCGAGAAGCTCACCGAGGGCACCATCGATCCGCACGAGCTGCTGCGCATCATGGGGCCGCGGGCGGTGCAGGTCCACCTGACCCAGGAGGTCCAGGAGGTCTACCGCTCGCAGGGTGTGCTGATCCACGACAAGCACATCGAGATCATCATCCGCCAGATGCTCAAGCGGGTGACGGTCATCGACTCGGGTGCCGCCGAGTTCCTGCCCGGCGTGCTGGTCGACCGGGCGCTCTTCGAGTCGGAGAACCGCCGGATCGTCGGCGAGGGTGGCGAACCCGCTGCCGGTCGTCCGGTGCTCATGGGTATCACCAAGGCCTCGCTGGCGACCGACTCCTGGCTCTCGGCGGCCTCCTTCCAGGAGACCACCCGGGTGCTCACCGACGCGGCGATCAACTCGCGCAGCGACTCGCTCGTCGGCCTCAAGGAGAACGTCATCATCGGCAAGCTCATCCCGGCCGGTACGGGCATCAGCAAGTACCGCAACATCCGGGTCGAGCCGACCGAGGAGGCCAAGGCCAAGGTGTACTCGATGACCGGGTACCCCGAGACCGACTACGGTTTCGGGCCGGCCAGTGGTCAGGCCGTACCGCTGGACGACTTCGACTTCGGGTCGTACCGCTGACGGTTTGCTTGATCGGAGGGCGCTCGCGCATCGCGCGGGCGCCCTCCGCCGTTTCTAGAATGGAGTCGTGACGCTCCCCGCTGCCAGCAGTGCGCCCACCCGCCACCCGATGGATCCGGAGCCGGCGCCGTCCACCAAGGCCCGCGCTGTCTTCGCGCTCGGGCTGGTGGCGTTCCTGACCGGAGCGTTCGTCGGAGGCGTGATTCCCGCCACGGTCGCGTTGTTGCTCGCCCGTCAGGTGAGCCGCGAGCAGTACGCCGCAGCCGGCTACCTGACCGGTGGCAAGTGGGTGCGCCGTGGCCGCTTGCTGGCCTGGGCGGGCATAGTCCTCGCGTTGACCGCCCTGGTCGTCGCCACCATCGCCGGCCTGCTGCACCTCGCCGCCACCCCGGGCGGCCAGGACTTCGACTCCTCGACCGACTGATCGCCGGCGCGGGGCCCTCGGGCTGCGGCGGACCACCATCGGGTGACATGCTCGACGTTCAGGCTTATGCGGCGAGAGGGACGGTCCGTGACACAGCAGCCAGGTTCGTGGCCGGGACAGCCGCAGCCGCCGGCCGTGATGCTTCCCAGGCCGGGGGAGGCGTGGACCCCGGAACGGGTCGAGCCGGTCCCGGGCACGGAGTTCGGCCTGGTCCAGCTGCGTGTTGCGCCGATCACGTCCGGGCAGGCGATCGGCTCGCTCATCGCCGGCATCGCCTCCATCCTGGTTGCCACCCTCGTGCTCTGCTTCGGCGTCGCCGGTTCGACCCAGGGCTGGGGAGGCGTCGTGGCGGGAGCCTTCGCGCTTCTGGGCGCGCTGGCCGGCGGTGGTGCGATCGCGGTCGGACTGGTCGCCCAGCGGCAGATCAAGCGCTCCGGCCAGGCGGGCCGCGTACGCTTCACCGGCCGCGGCGTGGCCATCGCGGGCATCTCGTGCGGTGGTGCCGGCGTGGGAATCGCAGCCCTGACTCTGCTGTTGGTATTGGTGTTGCAGTCGTCGTGATGCCGTGTGGTGCGGGAAACGGGCACCTCGGCTTTGTCGCGCCGGAGCACCCGGTACACTTGGTATGCGGAGATGTCCATCGTCAGGCTGGCTGGTCAAGCGGGGTTCGTTTTGACCTGCGTGCCTGTGGTGGGTACTCTTTCCCCTCGTGCCCGGGCTAGCCCGGGCAACTCGTGCGTGCGCCCGAGTCGGTAGGCACTGACGGGGTGAGCACGACGGGCTGAAGCCCGACAAAGACAAGACTCGTTGCACGCGAGAGCGTGCGGCGGGACCGTGAGCCGGACGACACGCCCGACCGCGGGTGCGGGGCAACCCTCCGGGTCGGCTCGCACACAAGGCAGAAACGAAGACGGTGCGGCCGCTGAAGGGCGGCCGAAGGGAGCGGAGAAACCCGGTGCCCACGATCCAGCAGCTGGTCCGAAAGGGCCGCCAGGCGAAGACGAGCAAGACCAAGACGCCGGCGCTGAAGGGAAGTCCTCAGCGGCGCGGCGTGTGCACGCGCGTGTACACCACCACCCCCAAGAAGCCCAACTCTGCGCTGCGCAAGGTCGCTCGTGTGAAGCTGAGCAGCCAGATCGAGGTGACGGCGTACATCCCGGGCGTCGGCCACAACCTGCAGGAGCACTCGATCGTGCTCGTGCGCGGTGGCCGTGTGAAGGACCTCCCGGGCGTCCGCTACAAGATCGTCCGCGGTTCGCTGGACACCCAGGGTGTCCGCAACCGCAAGCAGGCCCGCAGCCGTTACGGCGCGAAGAAGGAGAAGAGCTGACATGCCGCGTAAGGGCCCCGCTCCGCGCCACCCGGTGGTTCCGGATCCGGTCTACAACTCCCCGCTGGTCACCCAGCTGGTGAACAAGATCCTCATCGGCGGTAAGCGTCAGCTCGCCGAGCGGATCGTCTACGGCGCTCTCGAGGGCTGCCGGGAGAAGAACGGTACCGACCCCGTGGTGACGCTGAAGCGGGCCATGGACAACGTCAAGCCGACCCTCGAGGTTCGCAGCCGCCGCGTCGGCGGCGCGACCTACCAGGTGCCGGTCGAGGTCCGTACGCCGCGTCAGACCACCCTCGGTCTGCGCTGGCTGGTCCAGTACTCCAAGGCCCGCCGCGAGAAGACCATGATCGAGCGTCTCCAGAACGAGCTGCTCGACGCCAGCAACGGCCTCGGCGCTGCCGTCAAGCGGCGTGAGGACACCCACAAGATGGCGGAGTCCAACAAGGCCTTCGCGCACTACCGCTGGTAAGACCCCCGTTGCCGGCCCGGTGTCCACCGGGCCGGGACGCCGGTCGTTCCGGTTCTCCGCGACATCCCGCGGAACACAGTCGACACGACGACGAAGAGTAGGGATTGCAGTGGCTGCCGCAGACGCGCTCGCCAAGGTACGCAACATCGGCATCATGGCGCACATCGACGCTGGTAAGACCACGACGACCGAGCGCATCCTGTTCTACACCGGCATCACGTACAAGATCGGTGAAGTCCACGAGGGCGCGGCCGTCATGGACTGGATGGAACAGGAACAGGAACGCGGCATCACCATTACTTCCGCCGCCACGAAGTGCGAGTGGAAGGGCCACACGATCCAGATCATCGACACGCCCGGCCACGTCGACTTCACGGTCGAGGTCGAGCGGTCGCTGCGTGTGCTCGACGGTGCCGTCGCCGTCTACGACGGTGTCGCCGGCGTGGAGCCGCAGACGGAGAACGTCTGGCGGCAGGCGGACAAGTACAACGTCCCTCGTATGTGCTTCGTCAACAAGCTCGACCGGACCGGCGCCGACTTCTTCCGCTGCGTGCAGATGATGATCGACCGGCTCAACGCGACGCCGCTCGTGCTGCAGATCCCGATCGGGAACGAGGCCGACTTCATCGGCGTCGTCGACCTGGTGGAGATGCGTGCCCTCACCTGGCGTGGTGAGACCCAGAAGGGTGAGGACTACGCGACCGAGGACATCCCGGCCGACCTCGCCGACTCCGCCGCCGAGTGGCGCGAGAAGCTGCTCGAGACGCTGGCGGATGTCGACGACGCCGTCATGGAGAAGTACCTCGAGGGCGAGGAGCTCTCGGCCGACGAGATCCGCGCCGCGATCCGCCGCGCGACCATCGCGGGTAAGGCCAACCCGGTCCTGACCGGTACCGCGTTCAAGAACAAGGGCATCCAGCCCATGCTCGACGCGGTCGTGGCGTACCTGCCGTCGCCGCTGGACATCCCGGCCATCGAGGGCACCGCGACGGACGGCGAGACGCCGCTGCAGCGCAGGCCCTCGAACGACGAGCCCTTCTCGGCGCTGGCGTTCAAGATCCAGACCGACAAGCACCTCGGCAAGCTCACGTACGTGCGGGTCTACTCCGGCACGCTCGAGTCCGGTTCCCAGGTGGTCAACTCCACCAAGGACCGCAAGGAGCGGATCGGCAAGATCTACCAGATGCACGCGAACAAGCGTGAGGAGCGCGCCACCGCGCAGGCCGGCGACATCATCGCCGTCCAGGGTCTCAAGCAGACCACCACCGGTGACACGCTCAGCGACCCGGCCAACCCGGTCATCCTGGAGTCGATGACCTTCCCGGAGCCGGTCATCCAGGTCGCCATCGAGCCGAAGACCAAGTCGGACCAGGAGAAGCTGGGCACCGCGATCCAGCGTCTGGCCGAGGAGGACCCGACCTTCCGCGTCTTCAACGACGAGGAGACCGGGCAGACGATCATCGCCGGCATGGGCGAGCTGCACCTCGACATCCTCGTCGACCGGATGCGCCGCGAGTTCAACGTCGAGGCGAACATCGGTAAGCCGCAGGTGGCGTACCGCGAGACGATCCGCGGCACCGTGGAGAAGCTCGACTACGTGCACAAGAAGCAGACCGGTGGCTCCGGCCAGTACGCGAAGGTCGTCGTCAAGCTCGAGCCCCTGCCGCTCGCGGCCGACGGCCCGACGTACGAGTTCGTCAACGCGGTGACCGGTGGCCGTATCCCCCGGGAGTTCATCCCGTCGGTCGACGCCGGCGCGCAGGACTCGATGCAGTACGGCGTGCTGGCCGGCTACCCGCTGGTCGGTGTCAAGCTGACGCTGCTCGACGGCCAGTACCACGAGGTCGACTCGTCCGAGATGGCGTTCAAGATCGCCGGCTCGATGGTGATGAAGGAGGCGGCCCGCAAGGCCGACCCCGCGCTGCTCGAGCCGATGATGTCCGTCGAGGTGACCACGCCCGAGGACAACATGGGCGACGTCATCGGCGACCTCAACTCCCGTCGTGGCATCATCCAGTCGATGGAGGAGCGCTCCGGCGCCCGAGTCGTCAAGGCCCTGGTGCCGCTGTCGGAGATGTTCGGCTACGTCGGCGACCTGCGGTCGAAGACCGCCGGCCGGGCTAGCTACAGCATGCAGTTCGACTCCTACGCCGAGGTGCCGCAGGGCGTGGCGAAGGAGATCATCGCGAAGGCCACCGGCGCCTGATGCGTTGAGGCGCGTGCGGTCCGTCGAGGACCGCACGCGCACAAGCAGTCGACAGAGTCCTAATCGCCTTATCGGCGTGCCGGGCGAGAAAAGAAACCACAGTCCACAGGAGGACACCAGTGGCGAAGGCGAAGTTCGAGCGGACTAAGCCGCACGTCAACATCGGCACCATTGGTCACATCGACCACGGTAAGACGACGCTGACTGCGGCCATCACGAAGGTCCTGCACGACGAGTACCCGGACCTGAACCCGTACACGCCGTTCGACGAGATCGACAAGGCGCCGGAGGAGAAGGCCCGCGGCATCACGATCTCGATCGCGCACGTCGAGTACCAGACCGCTGCGCGGCACTATGCGCACGTGGACTGCCCCGGCCACGCTGACTACATCAAGAACATGATCACCGGTGCCGCGCAGATGGACGGCGCGATCCTGGTGGTTGCGGCGACCGACGGCCCGATGCCGCAGACCAAGGAGCACGTGCTCCTGGCCCGCCAGGTCGGCGTTCCGTACATCGTCGTCGCGCTGAACAAGAGCGACATGGTCGAGGACGAGGAGCTCCTGGAGCTCGTCGAGCTCGAGGTCCGCGAGCTGCTGAGCACCTACGAGTTCCCGGGCGACGACGTTCCCGTCGTGCGCGTCTCGGCGCTCAAGGCGCTCGAGGGCGACGCGGAGTGGACCGGCAAGCTCATGGAGCTGATGAACGCGGTCGACACCGCGATCCCGCAGCCCGAGCGTGAGACCGAGAAGCCGTTCCTCATGCCGATCGAGGACGTCTTCACGATCACCGGTCGCGGCACCGTGGTCACGGGTCGCGCCGAGCGTGGCATCCTCAAGCCGAACGAGGAGGTCGAGATCGTCGGCATCCGCGAGAAGTCGACGAAGACCGTCTGCACCGGCATCGAGATGTTCCGCAAGCTGCTCGACGAGGCCCGCGCGGGCGAGAACGTCGGCCTCCTGCTGCGCGGTATCAAGCGCGAGGACGTCGAGCGCGGCATGGTCGTCGTGAAGCCGGGCACCACGACTCCGCACACGGAGTTCGAGGGCCAGGTCTACATCCTCTCGAAGGAAGAGGGCGGCCGGCACACCCCGTTCTTCCAGAACTACCGCCCGCAGTTCTACTTCCGTACCACGGACGTCACCGGCGTCGTCACGCTGCCCGAGGGCACCGAGATGGTCATGCCGGGCGACTCCACCACCATGTCGGTCAAGCTGATCCAGCCGATCGCCATGGAGCAGGGCCTGAAGTTCGCGATCCGTGAGGGTGGCCGTACCGTCGGCGCCGGAACGGTCACGAAGATCAACAAGTGATTGGTGGTTGTCCCGGCCGGCTGTGACGTAGGCCGCGGACAACCCTCAACGGTGACCCCGATTAGCATTGCCGCGATCGATCCGGCATACTAGTCAGGTTGCGTCCGCGCAGGGTGGTTGGCTGCCATTGCAGTTCGGTAGCCAACCACCCTCGCCCGGTGTCCGGCGTGTGTGAGAGCCGTCGGTCGCCCCGCTCCCGACGGATGGGGGTAGCTCCCTGAGGGGCTTCTCCACGGGCATGATCGCCTCAGAGCTCTGGGGCGGAGCCTGGTTCCAGAGCGCGACACGCCCGACCGCGGGGGTCGGACAACGCAGGATCAACGGTCCTGCGGGCATGCGAGGGCCACCGCCCTCGCACGTAGCGGCATCGAGAGAAGGAAACAGAAGCCACCATGGCGGGACAGAAGATCCGCATCCGGCTCAAGGCCTATGACCACGAGGTCGTCGACTCCTCGGCGCGGAAGATCGTCGAGACGGTGACGCGGACCGGGGCGCAGGTTGCTGGCCCGGTGCCGCTGCCCACGGAGATCAACCGTTTCTGCGTGATCCGTTCGCCGCACAAGTACAAGGACTCGCGCGAGCACTTCGAGATGCGCACGCACAAGCGTCTGATCGACATCATCGACCCGACTCCGAAGACGGTCGACTCGCTCATGCGCCTCGACCTGCCGGCTGGCGTCGACATCGAGATCAAGCTGTAGGGATCCGGACAATGGACAGGCAAGTGAAGGGCATCCTGGGCGCCAAGCTCGGCATGACCCAGGTCTGGGACAACAACAAGGTCGTCCCGGTAACCGTGGTGCAGGCCGGCCCGTGCGTCGTGACCCAGGTCCGCAGCGCCGAGACGGACGGCTACGCCGCCGTGCAGCTGGCGTACGGCCAGATCGACCCGCGCAAGGTGAACAAGCCGGAGAGCGGCCACTTCGCCAAGGCCAACGTGTCGCCGCGCCGCCACATCGTCGAGCTGCGGACCACCGACGCCGGTGAGTACGAGCTCGGCCAGGAGGTCACCGTCGAGGCGTTCGCGGTCGGTACGCCGATCGACGTCACCGGTAAGACCAAGGGCAAGGGCTACGCCGGCGTCATGAAGCGGCACGGCTTCCACGGCCTCAAGTCGAGCCACGGTGTCGAGCGCAAGCACCGCTCGCCGGGCTCGATCGGCGCCTGCGCGACCCCCGCGCGTGTCTTCAAGGGCACCCGGATGGCCGGTCGCATGGGCAGCAAGCGCTTCACCGTGCAGAACCTCACGGTGCAGGCCGTCGACACCGACAACAACCTGCTGCTGATCAAGGGCGCCGTGCCCGGCCCCAAGGGCGCGCTGATCCTGGTCCGTACGGCGGCGAAGAAGAAGGGTGGTGCCAAGTGAGCTCGGTTGACGTGATCAACGCCGAGGGCACGAAGGCCGGCTCCGTCGAGCTGCCCGACGACATCTTCGACGTGCAGGCGAACATCCCGCTGATGCACCAGGTCGTCGTCGCCCAGCTCGCGGCCGCCCGGCAGGGTACGCACAAGGCGAAGACCCGCGGTGAGGTCGCCGGCGGCGGCAAGAAGCCGTACAAGCAGAAGGGCACCGGCCGCGCCCGTCAGGGCTCGATCCGCGCCCCGCAGTTCACCGGTGGTGGCGTCGTGCACGGTCCCGTGCCGCGCGACTACAGCCAGCGGACCCCGAAGAAGATGAAGGCTGCCGCCCTGCGTGGCGCCCTCTCCGACCGGGCCCGCGAGGGCCGCGTGCACGTGGTGGAGGCGTTCGTCGCCGGCGAGACGCCGTCCACGAAGGCCGCGATCGCCACGCTGCGCAAGGCGACCGAGTCGACCAAGGTCCTGGTTGTCCTGGGCAGCTACGACGAGAAGAACTGGCTGTCGCTGCGGAACGAGCCCACCGTCCACCTCATCGAGGCCGGTCAGCTCAACACGTACGACGTGCTTGTCGCGGACGAGGTCGTCTTCACCAAGGAAGCGCTCGAGGAATTCCTCGGCGTTCCGGCTGCGGCCAGCGGCCAAGCCGACGGAGCGGAGGGGAACAAGTGAGCACGATCGCCGACCCGCGCGACATCATCGTCGCGCCCGTGGTCTCCGAGAAGAGCTACAGCGTTCTCGACCAGAACTGGTACACGTTCCTCGTCCACCCGGACGCGAACAAGACCCAGATCAAGATCGCGATCCAGCAGATCTTCGATGTCCGCGTGCTGACGGTGAACACCGCGAACCGCGAGGGCAAGCGCAAGCGCACCCGCACCGGCTTCGGGCAGCGCAAGGCGACCAAGCGCGCCATGGTGAAGCTGGCTGACGGTGACCGTATCGAGGCCTTCGGCGGCCCGGTCAGCTAAGGGGTTTGTGAATCATGGCTATCCGTAAGTACAAGCCGACCACGCCGGGCCGTCGCGGCTCCAGCGTCGCCGACTTCGCTGAGATCACCCGGTCGACGCCGGAGAAGTCTCTGCTGGTTCCGCTGCCCAAGAAGGGTGGTCGCAACGTCCACGGCCGCATCACGACGCGGCACCAGGGCGGCGGTCACAAGCGGCAGTACCGGCTGATCGACTTCCGGCGCAACGACAAGGACGGCGTGCCGGCCAAGGTCGCTCACATCGAGTACGACCCCAACCGCACCTCGCGTATCGCACTGCTGCACTACGCCGACGGCGAGAAGCGCTACATCCTCGCGCCGAAGGACCTCAAGCAGGGCGACCGCGTCGAGTCGGGCGTGGGCGCGGACATCAAGCCGGGCAACAACCTGCCCCTGCGCAACATCCCGGTCGGTACGACGGTCCACGGTGTGGAGCTTCGTCCCGGCGGTGGCGCCAAGCTGGCTCGTTCGGCCGGCGTCGGCATCCAGCTCCTGGGCCGTGAGGGCGCGTACGCCACGCTGCGTATGCCCTCCGGTGAGATCCGTCGTGTCGACATCCGGTGCCGCGCGACCGTCGGCGAGATCGGCAATGCCGAGCAGTCGAACATCAACTGGGGCAAGGCCGGCCGCATGCGGTGGAAGGGCAAGCGCCCGACCGTCCGTGGTGTCGCCATGAACCCGATCGACCACCCGCACGGTGGTGGTGAGGGTAAGACCTCCGGTGGTCGCCACCCGGTCAACCCGGCTGGTAAGCCCGAGGGCCGTACCCGCCGCAAGGGCCAGGAGAGCGACAAGCTGATCGTTCGCCGCCGCTACGCCACCCGCAAGCGCGGGTAACGGGAGTTAAAAGATGCCTCGCAGCCTGAAGAAGGGCCCGTTCGTCGACGACCACCTGATCAAGAAGGTGGAAGTCCAGAACGAGAAGAACTCGAAGAACGTCATCAAGACCTGGTCTCGGCGCTCGACGATCATTCCCGACATGCTCGGGCACACGATCGCCGTGCACGACGGGCGCAAGCACGTCCCGGTGTTCATCACCGAGGCCATGGTCGGGCACAAGCTCGGCGAGTTCGCTCTGACCCGTACGTTCAAGGGTCACGAGAAGGACGACCGCAAGAGCCGTCGTCGCTAAGCAGTCCACGGATAAGAACAAGGGGTTACAGCGATGCCAGTCAAGGGCGACGCTCCGGCGCTTCCGGGCGCGCGGGCGGTTGCGCGCCACGTGCGCATCTCGCCGAACAAGGCGCGCCGTGTGATCAACCTCGTCCGCGGTCTGCCCGCGAAGGAGGCTCTCACGGTCCTGCAGTTCGCGCCGCAGGCTGCGAGTGAGCAGGTTTACAAGGTGCTCGCCAGCGCGATCGCGAACGCCGAGAACAACGAGCGGCTCGACCCGGACGCGCTCCTGGTCAGCGAGGCGTTCGTCGACGAGGGTCCGACGCTGAAGCGGTTCCGGCCGCGGGCGCAGGGCCGGGCGTACCGGATCCGCAAGCGCACCTGTCACATCACCGTCGCGGTGGAGGCCGTTCAGGTCGCCACGCCGGCCCGCAAGGCCGCCGCGAAGAAGGCCGCTCCGGCCAAGAAGGCGGCCCCGGCCGCCGAGGCCACGCCGGCCGAGTCCCAGAGCACGGAAGGTGCCGAGTAATGGGTCAGAAAGTTCACCCCACCGGGTTCCGGCTCGGCATCTCCACCGACTGGAAGAGCCGCTGGTTCGCGGACAAGCTCTACAAGGACTACATCGGCGAGGACGTCAAGATCCGCCGCATGATGTCCAAGGGCCTGGAGCGCGCCGGCATCTCCAAGGTGGACATCGAGCGCACCCGGGACCGGGTCCGCGTCGACATCCACACCGCCCGGCCGGGCATCGTCATCGGCCGTAAGGGCGCGGAGGCCGACCGGATCCGCGGCGAGCTCGAGAAGCTCACCGGCAAGCAGGTCCAGCTGAACATCCTCGAGGTGAAGAGCCCCGAGTCGGACGCGCAGCTCGTCGCGCAGGGCGTCGCCGAGCAGCTGTCCAGCCGCGTCAGCTTCCGCCGCGCCATGCGCAAGGCAATGCAGTCGGCCATGAAGAACCCGGTCTGCAAGGGCATCCGCGTGCAGGTCTCCGGCCGCCTCGGCGGCGCGGAGATGAGCCGCACGGAGTTCTACCGTGAGGGTCGCGTTCCGCTGCACACGCTGCGCGCCAACATCGAGTACGGCTTCTTCGAGGCCCGTACCACGTTCGGCCGCATCGGCGTGAAGGTCTGGATCTACAAGGGCGACGCCGTGCCCGGTCGCGAGGTCGCCCCCGAGGCGCCCGCGCGTCCGCGCCGTGACCGTGGCGACCGCCCGGACCGTCCGCGCCGTGGCCGTTCCGGTTCGTCCGGCACCACCGCGGGTGGTACGGAGGCCGGCCGTGCCGCCGCTGCCGCCCAGGCCAAGGGCGACACCCCGACCGGTGAGTCGATCGCCGACGCGGCCGTCGCCGCAGCGCCGGCCACCGCCGACCCGCAGCAGGAGGGCTGACACATGCTGATGCCGCGTAAGCCCCCGAAGGGCTTCCGCAAGCCGCACCACCCGGACCGCCACGGCGCGTCCAAGGGCGGCAACCGGGTGGTCTTCGGCGAGTTCGGTATCCAGGCCCTGGAGCCGGCGTACGTGACCAACCGGCAGATCGAGTCGGCCCGTATCGCCATGACCCGTCACATCAAGCGTGGCGGCAAGGTCTGGATCTCGATCTTCCCGGACCAGGCCCTGACCAAGAAGCCCGCCGAGACCCGCATGGGTTCCGGCAAGGGCTCCCCGGAGTGGTGGGTGGCGAACGTCAAGCCGGGACGCATCCTCTTCGAGATGTCGTTCCCGAACGAGACGATCGCGCGCGAAGCGATGCGACGCGCGATCCACAAGCTCCCGATGAAGTGCCGCATCGTGACGCGCGAAGTGGGTGAAAGCTGATGGCAGCGGGCGTTAAGCCGGCCGAGCTGCGCGAGCTCTCCGAAGAGGAGCTGGTCTCGCGGCTGCGGGAGGCGAAGGCGGAGCTGTTCAATCTTCGCGTGCAGGGCGCGACCGGGCAGCTCGACAATCACCGTCGACTGCAGGTGGTCCGCAAGGACATCGCGAGGATCTACACGATCATGCGTGAGCGTGAGCTGGGGCTCTCGGCCGCGCCGAGTGAGGTGACAGCATGAGTGAGAACACTGCTGCTGCCCCCCGGCCTCAGCGCAAGGTGCGCGAGGGCTTGGTGGTCAGCGACAAGATGGACAAGACCGTCGTCGTCGAGGTCGAGGACCGCGTCAAGCACGCCCTCTACGGCAAGGTTCTCCGTCGCACCCGCAAGCTCAAGGTGCACGACGAGCAGAACGCGTGCGGCATCGGCGACCGGGTCTTGATGATGGAGACCCGTCCGCTCTCCGCCACCAAGCGGTGGCGCGTCGTGGAGATCCTCGAAAAGGCCAAGTGAGTGCGTTGGGCCGGCTCCGGCCGGCCCAGCGGACCATCGTTCCGCCAAGCTTCGGCTGATCCATCCCCGGAGAACTGGCAGACATTAGGAGACAGACGTGATCCAGCAGGAGTCGCGACTGCGCGTCGCCGACAACACGGGTGCCCGGGAAATTCTGTGCATCCGCGTACTGGGCGGCTCCGGTCGCCGCTACGCGAGCATCGGCGACGTCATCGTGGCCACGGTCAAGGACGCCATCCCGGGTGCCGGTGTGAAGAAGGGCGACGTCGTCAAGGCGGTCATCGTCCGCACCGCCAAGGAGAAGCGCCGTCCCGACGGCTCGTACATCCGCTTCGACGAGAACGCCGCCGTCATCATCAAGGACGGTGGAGACCCCCGCGGTACGCGTATCTTCGGCCCGGTCGGCCGCGAGCTGCGCGACAAGCGGTTCATGAAGATCATCAGCTTGGCGCCGGAGGTGCTCTGACCGTGAAGATCAAGAAGGGCGACACGGTCGTCGTCATCGCCGGCAAGGACAAGGGTGCCAAGGGCAAGGTCATCGCGGCCTTCCCGCGGCAGGACAAGGTCCTCGTCGAGGGCGTCAACCGCATCAAGAAGCACGAGCGCATCCGTACGACGCAGCGCGGTTCGAAGACCGGCGGCATCGTCACGCAGGAAGCCCCGATCCACATCTCGAACGTGCAGATCGTGGACGACCAGGGCAAGCCGACCCGCGTCGGCTACCGCGTCGACGACAACGGCCAGAAGGTCCGTATCGCGCGTAGCACCGGTAAGGACCTGTGATGACTGCCGCTACTGAGCCCAAGACCCTGCCCCGGCTGAAGCAGAAGTACCGCAGCGAGGTCATCGCCGCGCTTCAGGAGCAGTACAAGTACGGCAACCCGATGCAGGTTCCCGGCCTGGTCAAGGTCGTCGTGAACATGGGTGTCGGCGAGGCCGCCCGGGACGCCAAGCTGATCGACGGCGCCGTACGGGACCTGACCACCATCACCGGTCAGAAGCCGCTGGTGCGGCGGGCGACCAAGTCCATCGCGCAGTTCAAGCTGCGTGAGGGCATGCCGATCGGCGCGAAGGTGACCCTGCGCAACGACCGGATGTGGGAGTTCCTGGACCGGCTGCTGTCGATCGCGCTGCCGCGTATCCGTGACTTCCGCGGCCTCGACGGGCGCAAGCTCGACGGGCACGGCAACTACACGTTCGGTCTGACCGAGCAGTCGGTGTTCCACGAGATCGACCAGGACCGGATCGATCGCACGCGGGGCATGGACATCACGGTGGTGACCACCGCCAAGACCGACGAGGAGGGCCGGCAGCTGCTCAAGCTCCTGGGCTTCCCGTTCAAGGAGAACTGAGCATGGCGAAGAAGGCCCTGATCCTGAAGGCTGCCGCGAAGCCGAAGTTCGCTGTCCGGGCGTACACCCGCTGCCAGCGTTGCGGCCGGCCGCACTCGGTCTACCGCAAGTTCGGCCTCTGCCGGGTCTGCATCCGGGAGATGGCCCACCGTGGCGAGCTCCCCGGTGTGTCGAAGGCCTCCTGGTAACCCCGACTCAGCAGCACCGCTTCGCCGTAGGCCCCCGCGGGGGAACCCCGGCGAGAAAGGTTGACGAATACCCATGACGATGACGGACCCGATCGCAGACATGCTCACGCGTCTGCGCAACGCCAACCAGGCGTACCACGACAAGGTGACCATGCCCTTCTCGAAGATCAAGGCGAACATCGCCGAGGTCCTCAAGGCGGAGGGCTACATCGCCTCCTGGTCGGCCGAGGAGCCCGAGGAAGGCGCTGTCGGCAGGCGTCTGGTCGTTGAGCTCAAGTACGGCCAGAACCGCGAGCGCAGCCTCGCCGGCATCAAGCGCGTGTCCAAGCCCGGTCTGCGGGTTTACGCCAAGTCCGACGAGCTCCCGCGCGTGCTCGGCGGCCTGGGCGTCGCGATCATCTCGACGTCCCAGGGCCTCCTGACCGACCGGCAGGCCCGCAAGCGGAGCGTTGGCGGGGAAGTCCTCGCCTTCGTCTGGTAACGGAGACTTAGACATGTCGCGAATCGGACGTAAGTCGATCCCGGTCCCGGCCGGCGTCGACGTCACCATCACGGGCCAGACCGTCAAGGTCAAGGGCCCCAAGGGCGAGCTCAGCCACACCGTCGCCGAGCCGATCACGGTCGAGAAGGCGGAGAACGGCGAGCTGTCGGTCAACCGCCCCAACGACGACCGCAAGGCCAAGGAGCTGCACGGCCTCTCGCGTACCCTGGTCGCCAACATGATCGTCGGCGTCACCGAGGGCTACCGGAAGACCCTGGAGATCAACGGCACCGGTTACCGCGTGACCGCCAAGGGCAAGGACCTCGAGTTCGCCCTGGGCTTCTCGCACCCGGTCAACGTGCCCGCGCCGGCCGGCATCACCTTCTCGGTCGAGAAGCCGACGCAGTTCACCGTCGCCGGCATCGACAAGCAGCTCGTCGGCGAGGTCGCCGCGAACATCCGGAAGATCCGCCCGCCGGAGCCGTACAAGGGCAAGGGCGTCAAGTACCAGGGCGAGGTCATCCGCCGCAAGGCTGGAAAGGCAGGTAAGAAGTGACCGCCACGCTGCTCAAGCGCCGCAATGGCGGCGGTGTCGCCGCCAAGCGCGCCGTCGGGAAGGCGCGTCGGCACTTCCGGGTCCGCAAGAACGTCCGCGGCACCGCCGAGCGTCCGCGCCTGGTCGTCACCCGTTCCACGCGGCACATCACCGCGCAGATCGTGGACGACCTCAAGGGCCACACGCTCGTCTCCGCCTCCACGCTCGACGCCTCTCTGCGGGGTACCGAGGGTGAAAAGAGCGCTCTGGCCGGCAAGGTCGGCGCTCTCCTCGCCGAGCGGGCCAAGGCCGCGGGCGTGTCCAAGGTCGTCTTCGACCGCGGTGGCAACAAGTACGCGGGGCGTATCGCCGCGCTTGCCGACGCCGCCCGCGAAGCCGGACTCGAGTTCTAGGAAGGAAGACCAATGCCTGGTCAGCAGCGCCGTGGCGGCGGGTCCGGCGGTAACAACGAGGGCGGCCGCCGCGACAACCGCCGTGAGGGCGGCCGCGGTAACGCGCCCGTCGAGAAGACCCCCCATCTGGAGCGGGTCGTAGCGATCAACCGTGTCGCGAAGGTCGTCAAGGGTGGTCGTCGCTTCAGCTTCACCGCCCTGGTGATCGTCGGCGACGGTGACGGCACCGTCGGCATCGGATACGGCAAGGCCAAGGAGGTGCCCGCGGCCATCGCCAAGGGCGTCGAGGAGGCCAAGAAGCACTTCTTCAAGGTGCCGCGGATCGGTGCGACGATCCCGCACCCGATCACCGGCGAGGCCGCCGCGGGTGTCGTCCTGCTCAAGCCGGCGTCCGCCGGTACCGGTGTCATCGCCGGTGGCCCGGTGCGTGCCGTGCTCGAGTGCGCGGGCATCCACGACGTGCTGAGCAAGAGCCTCGGCTCGTCCAACCCGATCAACATCGTGCACGCGACGGTGGCCGCTCTGAAGGGCCTCGAGTCGCCGGAGCAGGTCGCGAGCCGTCGTGGCCTGCCGGTCGAGGACGTGGCGCCCGCGGCCATGCTGGCGGCGCGTGCGGAAGCGGCGGTGCGCTGATGGCACGCTTGAAGGTCACCCAGATCCGGTCCGAGATCGGCCGTAAGCAGAACCAGCGGGACTCCCTGCGGTCGCTGGGCCTGAAGCGGATCAACGATGTGGTGGTCAAGGAGGACCGCCCCGAGATTCGGGGCATGATCTTCGCCGTGAGCCACCTCGTCAGTGTCGAGGAGGTCGAGTAATGGCGATCAAGGTCCACCACCTGCGCCCGGCGCCCGGAGCCAAGACCCCGAAGACCCGTGTGGGTCGCGGTGAGGGCTCCAAGGGCAAGACCGCCGGTCGGGGCACCAAGGGTACGGGAGCCCGCAAGAACACTCCTGCGGGCTTCGAGGGTGGGCAGATGCCCATCCACATGCGCCTGCCGAAGCTCAAGGGCTTCAAGAACAAGAACAAGGTCGTGTTCCAGGTCGTGAACCTGGACCGGCTCGCCGAGCTGTTCCCGAACGGCGGCGAGGTCGGTCCGCTGGAGCTGGCCGAGGCCGGCGCGGTCCGTCGTGGCCAGCCGGTGAAGGTCCTCGGCTCCGGCGAGCTGGGTAGCGTGTCGCTGCAGGTTTCGGCGCACGCGTTCAGCGAGTCGGCCAAGGAGAAGATCGCAGCCGCCGGTGGTTCCGCCACCGAGCTGTGAGGCTTGCCGGGGATGCAGGCCCGAGGTATCGCACAGATGCCCCGGGCCGGCATCCCCGTTCTGGCGTCTGACCTGGTCTTTTACCGGGCCGGGCGAAATAGTTCCCCCAGCCGTGGCATAGCTCTTCGTCCCCGGGTGTTGCACAAGCGGCGACCGTGCCTCACAGCAGGCACGTCAGGCTGTTAAAGTCCGTTCCCAGCCAGGTATATCGGTCGTCCGGACCGATGCCTACCCCCATCCGCCGGTCCAGGCGGCCACCTCGCGCAGGAGGAAGAAGTTGCTCTCCGCCTTTCTGAGTGCGTTCCGGACGCCTGACCTGCGCAAGAAACTGCTGTTCACAGTAGCGATCATCGCGGTCTACCGGCTCGGCGCCACCTTGCCCAGCCCAGGCGTGTCCTACACCAATGTGCAGAACTGCCTCGACGCGGTGAACAGCTCGAACGCCGGCGGCGGGGTTCTGAACCTGCTGAACCTGTTCTCCGGCGGCGCGCTGCTCCAGCTGTCGGTCTTCGCGCTCGGCATCATGCCGTACATCACGGCGTCGATCATCCTGCAGCTGCTCACCGTGGTGATCCCCCGCCTGGAGCAGCTCCGCAAGGAGGGTCAGTCCGGCCAGGCGAAGATCACGCAGTACACCCGCTACCTGACCCTGGGTCTCGCGGTGCTGCAGTCCTCGGCCTTCGTCGCGCTGGCCCGCTCCGGCCAGCTCTTCGCCGGTGCCTGCCCGCAGGACCAGTCGAACTTCGCGATCATCCCCAAGGGCACGGGGATCCCGGACTGGGTGACGCTCTCGATGCTGGTCATCACGATGACCGCCGGCACGGGCGTGGTCATGTGGCTGGGCGAGCTCATCACCGACCGCGGCGTCGGCAACGGCATGTCCGTCCTGATCTTCACCTCGATCGCCGCCCGCCTCCCCGGCGAGGGCTGGACGATCAAGGAGAGCAACGGCTGGGCCAAGTTCTGGCTCGTCATCGCCCTGGTGCTGCTGGTCATCTGCGCGGTCGTCTTCATCGAGCAGGCACAGCGCCGCATCCCGGTGCAGTACGCGAAGCGCATGATCGGCCGGCGCATGTACGGCGGCACCTCGACGTACATCCCGCTGAAGGTCAACCAGGCCGGTGTCGTGCCGGTGATCTTCGCGTCGTCGCTGCTCTACCTGCCGCAGCTGTACCTGCAGTTCTTCGACCGCAACAACCTCAAGGGTTACCAGCAGTGGATCCAGAACAACCTCGCCGATCCGACGAGCTGGATCTACATCGTCACGTACTTCCTGCTGATCATCTTCTTCACGTACTTCTACGTCTCGATCACGTTCAATCCGACCGAGGTCGCCGACAACATGAAGAAGTACGGTGGTTTCGTACCGGGTATCCGGCCCGGTAAGCCGACCGCCGACTACCTGGACTTCATCCTCAGCCGGATCACCCTGCCGGGCGCGCTCTACCTCGGCCTGATCTCGGTGCTGCCGAACTTCTTCTTCATCTGGCTGAATCAGAAGCAGTACCAGAACTTCCCGTTCGGCGGTACCGCGGTTCTGATCATGGTCGGCGTGGGGCTGGAGACCGTGAAGCAGATCGAGAGCCAGCTGATGCAGCGCAACTACGAAGGGTTCCTCCGGTAGTGGGGGCGCGGAGCCGGGGGGCTCTCGCGTCTGCGGTTTGCGGAGCTCGTTCTCACCGAAGCGAGGCGATGTAGGTGCGGCTGGTACTGGTGGGCCCTCCGGGGGCCGGCAAGGGGACCCAGGCTGAGTTCATCGCCGCCCATCTCGCCGTACCGAAGATCTCGACCGGTGACATCTTCCGGGCCAACGTCTCGCAGGGCACGCCCCTCGGGCTCGAGGCCAAGCGGTACATGGACGCGGGCAACCTCGTCCCGGACGAGGTGACCATCAACATGGTCCGCGACCGGCTCGCCGAGCCGGACGCCGGCGACGGGTTCCTGCTGGACGGTTTCCCGAGGACCGTCCCGCAGGCCTCCGCGCTGGACAAGCTGCTCGCCGACCTCGGCACCGCGCTGGACCTCGTGATGGAGCTCGTGGTCGACGACGACGAGGTCATCCGGCGCCTCTCCGGGCGCCGGACCTGCCGCGGCTGCGGCAAGATCTGGCACGTCGAGTTCGACCCGACCAGCAAGGACAACATCTGCGACCGGTGCGGCTCCGAGCTGTTCCAGCGCGACGACGACCGGGCCGAGACCATCGCCAACCGGCTCGTCGAGTACGCGGACAAGACCGCGCCGCTCGTCGACTTCTACGGTGCGCAGGGCAAGCTCGTCGGGATCGACGCGACCGGGCCGGTCGAGGACGTCACGGTGCGGGCGATCGACGCGCTGCGGTCGTACGGAGGCTGAGATGCGCCGTCAGCAGCTGGACATCCAGCTGAAGACCCCCGAACAGATCGAACTCATGCGCGGCGCTGGACTCGTCGTGCAGGCCGCGCTCGACGCGATGCGCGAAGCGGTGGCGCCCGGCGTCTCCACGGCCGACCTCGACGCCATCGCCGAGCGGGTCATCCGGGACGCCGGCGCCATCCCGTCGTTCAAGGGCTACCACGGCTTCCCGGCCTCGATCTGCGCGTCGGTCAACGAGCAGGTCGTGCACGGCATCCCGTCGCCCGCACAGGTGCTCAAGGAGGGTGACCTGCTGTCGCTGGACTGCGGGGCGATCCTCAACGGCTGGCACGGCGACTCCGCGATCACCGTCGGCGTGGGGGAGACCGACCCGGCCCTGCTGCGCATGGCCGAAGTGGCCGAGGACGCGATGTGGGCCGGCATCGCCGCCGCCGCGCGCGGCGCCGCCAACGGCCGCGGCCGGCTCACCGACATCTCCTTCAACGTCGAGAAGGCCGTCCGCAAGGGTGGCCGCTACGGCATCGTCGACGGGTACGGCGGCCACGGCATCGGCACGGAGATGCACCAGGACCCGCATGTGCTGAACCATGGCAAGCCCGGCAAGGGTCCCCGCCTGGTGCCCGGCATGGCGCTGGCGATCGAGCCGATGATCACCATGGGCTCCCCGCGCACGCAGGAGCTCTCCGACGGCTGGACCGTCATCACCCGCGACGGTTCGATGGCCGCCCACGTGGAGCACACGATGGCGTTGCTCGAGGACGGTGTGTGGGTCACCACGGCCCGCGACGGGGGCCGGGCGCGGCTCGGCGACCTGGTCACCTCCCGGCAGCCCGCGGTTGACTCGCTCGCGGAGTAAAGTCCGGCCTCGATGAGCGAAGAGCAGATGCGCGCGGGCGACGCCGAGCGCCAGGCGGTCGCCGATCGGCTGAAGGCGGCGCTCGACGAGGGGCGCCTGGAGCTGCACGAGTACGACGAGCGGCTGCAGCGGGCGTACGCGGCCAAGACGTACGGTGATCTCGATGCCCTGACCACCGACCTGCCCGGCACCGTGCCCGCGCAGCACGCCCAGATGGTGCCGCAGCCGCCCCAGGCGGCCGAGGAGACCGGCGCCGGGGCTGGCCCCGAGGCGGGCGAGATGCGCCGGCCGGGTGGGCCGCCGTGGCTGGCTTCCTACGGCGGCGTGGTGCTGGTCTGCGTGATCGTCTGGGCGCTGTCGAGCATGGCGTCCGGCCAGTGGATCTACTTCTGGCCGGGCTGGATGCTCATCCCGCTGGTCTTCGGCGTGATCCGGCGGATGACCGGCCGCGACCGGTAACCAGGTCGACAGCCGCGAGGATTCCGGGAGCGGCGCGGCGCTGGCATTCTGGTGGCATGGGGCGTGACGAGATGCGGGCGGGGGACGCCGATCGGCAGGTCGTCGCCGAGCAGCTGCGCGTCGCGCTCGCGGAGGGCCGGCTCGATCTGCATGAGTACGACGAGCGGCTGCAGCGGACGTACGCGGCCAAGACCTACGGCGATCTGGGTGGGCTGCTGAGCGATCTGCCGGCGGCTGCCGTGCCCGCGCCCCGGAGCCCGGCTGGAGAGGCGCTCGTCACGGCCTCCGACGCGGAGCTGACCCGGCGCTGGCTGGCCGAGGTGTGGGGCTCCTGGGTTCCCGTGGTGGGGATCACCTCGGCGATCTGGGCGATCTCCTCGCTGGCGAGCGGTGAACTGCTCTACTTCTGGCCGGTGTGGGTGGCAGTGCCGTGGGGCCTCCTGCTCCTGCTCACCACCGTGGCCGGGCTGACCAACGCCGCGCAGACGGGCGGAGAAGCGCGCCCGGAAGCAGCGGGCCAGGGTGCGGAAGCGGGAGCGCCGGGCGGCTGCACGAGGCGAGTTGCCCTCGGCGGAGTGGGGGCCGGCGAAGCCCAAGAAAGCGAAGAAAACCGACTGAATCGACCGTCGTGTCCGGTTCTCCGGCGCGCCGACACACCCGACCCCGGGTTGCGGGGGCCTCGGTTTGGTGTCGATGCATGCACGCGCGTACACTGGCTTGCTGGCGCACAGCGTCCACTCCGGCATGTCCACCAAGCGCTTCTGGTGGAGCCGGAGCCGCGGCTGGTCCGGCCCCTCGAGGGTTGCGATGAATGTTGTGAGCCTGCCCCAGGAACCCGATGTCAGGTAGCGGAGGACATGCCTAAGAAAGACGGAGCCATCGAGATCGAAGGCCGTGTGATCGAGCCCCTGCCGAACGCTATGTTCCGCGTCGAGCTCGCCAATGGTCACAAGGTGCTCGCGCACATCTCGGGCAAGATGCGGCAGCACTACATCCGCATCCTGCCCGAGGACAGGGTCGTCGTCGAGCTTTCGCCGTACGACCTGACACGTGGGCGCATCGTCTACCGCTACAAGTAACGGGGTCACGGGGATCCACATCCCGTCTGACTGAGAGTTAAGGCAAACCGTGAAGGTCAAGCCGAGCGTCAAGCGGATCTGCAACAACTGCCGGGTCATCCGGCGGCACGGGCGCGTCATGGTCATCTGCAAGACCGACGCGCGTCACAAGCAGCGCCAGGGCTGATTCCGCCCCAGGGCACTGTCAGATCCGCACCACTGAACGAGCTCGTCCCAGCCGCCGTCGCGAACCTTCGCTGACGTGCGGCTTCACCCCCGGTCGGAGGCCGGGGCCCGCCCGGGCAGGCGGGGTGGGAACGGGCACAGACCTCCGTGAGACACCTGAGGAGTACGCCCACTTATGGCTCGACTCGTCGGCGTCGATCTTCCCCGCGAGAAGCGGATGGAGATCGCGCTCACCTACATCTACGGGGTCGGTCGCACCCGCGCCGTGGAGGCGCTCACCGCCACCGGCATTGACCTGAACAAGCGCGCCAAGGACCTCACGGACGAGGAGCTGGTCCAGCTCCGCGACTACATCGAGGGCAACTTCAAGGTTGAGGGCGACCTGCGCCGCGAGGTCGCCGCGGACATCCGCCGCAAGGTTGAGATCGGCTGCTACGCCGGCATCCGCCACCGTCGTGGGCTCCCCGTCCGGGGCCAGCGCACGCGGACCAACGCTCGTACCCGCAAGGGTCCGAAGCGCACGGTCGCCGGTAAGAAGAAGCCCGGTCGGAAGTAATAGGAGCGCAGAAGACTTATGCCACCGAAGGCACGCGCTGGGGCCGCAGTCAAGAAGGTCCGGCGCAAGGAACGCAAGAACGTCGCCCACGGGCAGGCGCACATCAAGAGCACCTTCAACAACACCATCGTGTCGATCACCGACCCGACCGGTGCGGTCATCTCCTGGGCCTCGTCCGGCCAGGTGGGCTTCAAGGGCTCGCGCAAGTCGACCCCGTTCGCCGCGCAGCTGGCCGCCGAGGCCGCCGCGCGCCGGGCGATGGAACACGGCATGCGCAAGGTCGACGTGTTCGTCAAGGGCCCCGGCTCCGGCCGGGAGACCGCCATCCGTTCGCTGCAGGCCGCCGGCCTCGAGGTCGGGCAGATCTCCGACGTCACGCCGCAGCCGCACAACGGTTGCCGTCCGCCGAAGCGTCGCCGGGTCTGAGGGAGAGACAGAAGTAATGGCTCGTTACACAGGTGCGGACTGCAAGCGCTGCCGCCGCGAGAAGATGAAGCTGTTCCTCAAGGGCAGCAAGTGCGATGGTCCGAAGTGCCCGTTCGAGTCCCGGCCGTTCCCGCCCGGGCAGCACGGCCGCGGCCGGACCAAGGAGACCGAGTACCTGCTCCAGCACCGCGAGAAGCAGAAGGCCCGTCGTACGTACGGCGTGCTCGAGAAGCAGTTCCGCGGTTACTACGAGGAGGCTGTCACCAAGCCCGGCAAGACCGGTGAGGTGCTGCTGCAGATCCTCGAGTCGCGTCTCGACAACGTCGTCTACCGGGCCGGCTACGCCGCGTCCCGCGACATGGCCCGGCAGCTGGTCAAGCACGGCCACTTCCTGGTCAACGGCGTGAAGGTCGACATCCCGTCGTACCGGGTCAAGGAGCACGACATCGTCCAGGTCCGCGAGAAGTCGAAGGAGATGACCCCCTTCGTCGTCGCGCAGGCCCAGGCCGGTTCGCGTCCGACCCCGGCGTGGCTGGAGCCGATCCCCAGCGACATGAAGATCCTGATCCACACCCTCCCGGCCCGCGCCGTCATCGACACGCAGGTCCAGGAGCAGCTGATCGTCGAGCTCTACTCCAAGTAGCGCTCTGCCCGGGCGCCTCCACGTGGAGGCGCCCGGGGTAGTTCATGAGGACGGGCATCAAATAGCGGGTGCCCCGACAGAAAGAAGAAACGCGTGCTCATCAGCCAGCGCCCGAGCCTCTCGGAAGAGTCGCTCAGCGAGACCCGCTCCCGGTTCACCATCGAGCCCCTGGAGCCGGGCTTCGGCTACACCCTCGGCAACTCGCTGCGGCGTACGCTGCTGTCGTCCATTCCGGGCGCGGCGGTCACCAGCATCAAGATCGACGGCGTGCTGCACGAGTTCACCACGATCCCCGGTGTCAAGGAGGACGTGGTCGAGCTCGTCATGAACGTCAAGGAGCTCACCGTCAGCTCCGAGCACGACGAGCCGGTCAGCATGTACCTGCGCAAGCAGGGCCCGGGCGACGTCACCGCCGGTGACATCCAGCCCCCGGCCGGCGTGTCCGTGCACAACCCCGACCTGAAGCTGGCCACGCTGAACAGCAAGGGCCGGCTCGACATGGAGCTCACGGTCGAGCGTGGCCGTGGCTACGTCACGGCGGCGCAGAACAAGAGCGCCGGCGCCGAGATCGGCCGTATCCCGGTCGACTCGATCTACTCGCCGGTCATGAAGGTCACCTACCGCGTCGAGGCGACCCGTGTCGAGCAGCGTACCGACTTCGACCGCCTGATCATCGACGTCGAGTCGAAGGCGTCCATCTCGCCCCGTACCGCGCTGGCGTCGGCCGGTTCGACGCTCGTCGAGCTGTTCGGCCTCTGCCGCGAGCTGGACGAGACCGCCGAGGGCATCGACATCGGCCCGTCGCCGCAGGACGCCCAGCTGGCCGCCGACCTCGCCCTGCCGATCGAGGAGCTGGACCTCACCGTCCGGTCGTACAACTGCCTCAAGCGCGAGGGCATCAACACCGTCGGCGAACTGATCGGGCGGACGGAGGCCGACCTTCTGGATATAAGGAATTTCGGTCAGAAGTCGATCGACGAGGTCAAGATGAAGCTCGCCGGAATGGGCCTGGGCCTCAAGGACAGCGCGCCGTCCTTCGACCCGGCGCACGTGGTCGACTCGTTCGGCGACGTGGACTACGACACCGACGACTACCGCGAGACCGAGCAGCTCTGATCTCGGCCGCCTGAATTAGGAGCCACAATGCCCACGCCCACCAAGGGTCCCCGCCTCGGCGGCAGCCCGGCGCACGAGAAGCTGCTGCTGGCCAACCTGGCCACGGAGCTCTTCCGGCACGGGAAGATCAAGACGACCGAGACCAAGGCGCGCCGGCTGCGCCCGCTGGCGGAGCAGCTGATCACCAAGGCCAAGCGCGGTGACCTCCACGCCCGCCGCCGGGTGCTGACGGTCGTCAAGGACAAGGACGTCGTGTACGCCCTGTTCGAGCAGATCGCGCCGCGCTACACCAACCGTCCGGGTGGCTACACCCGGATCACCAAGACCGGCATCCGCAAGGGTGACGCCGCTCCCATGGCCGTCATCGAGCTGGTCGAGGAGCTGCAGGTCGCGGCCACCACGGCGCCGGCCAAGAAGGCCGCCCGCAAGGCCGCCGCGCAGCAGGACAAGGTCGAGGCGCTGGCCCGCGAGGACGAGACCCCGGCCGCGGCCGAGGCCCCGGCCGAGACGGCCAACGACCAGGACGCCGAGCCGCCGGTGAACGCGTCCGGCGACAAGGGCGCCGAGGGCCCGGGCGACCAGGCCGAGGGCGAAGACACCGACGACGCCAAGGCCTGATCAGGCAGCTGCGGCCCGGTACCCCTCGCGGGGTGCCGGGCCGCTTCGTCTTTCAAGGGGCAGGACTGCGGTGACTGACACGACTCGACTTCGCCTCGACGTCTCGTACGACGGCGGGGACTTCTCCGGGTGGGCTGCTCAGCCGGCTCGCCGTACGGTGGCCGGGGTGCTGACCGAGGCGCTGGCCCGGCTCGTGGGCGCCGACGTGCCGCTCGGGCTGACCGTGGCGGGGCGTACGGACGCGGGGGTGCACGCGACCGGGCAGGTGTGCCACATCGAGCTGCCGACGCCCGTGTGGGACACGCTGTCGGAGTCGCTGCTGCGCCGGCTCGCCGCGCTGATGCCGCCGGACGCGCGCGTACGGGCCGTGACGCCGGTGCCGTCCACGTTCGACGCCCGGTTCTCCGCGACGTTCCGGCGGTACGAGTACCGGGTCGCCGACACCGTCTTCGGGCCCGAGCCGCTGCGCCGCCACGACACCATCGGCTGGGTGCGGCCGCTCGACCTGGGACGGCTCAACGAGGCCGCGGCGGGGCTCGTGGGGCTGCACGACTTCGCCGCGTACTGCAAACGCAAGGAGCACGCGACCACCGTGCGGGCCATCACCCGGCTCAAGTGGCGCCGCGACCCGGACGGGGTCGCCGTGGCGACCGTGCAGGCGGACGCGTTCTGCCAGGCGATGGTCCGCAGCCTGGTCGGCGCGATGCTGACCGTGGGCGACGGGCGGCGCGACCCGGGCTGGCCGGCGAAGCTGCTGACGCTGCGGGAACGGTCCAGCGAGGTGACCGTGGCGCCCGCGCACGGGCTGACGCTCGTGGCGGTCGGCTATCCCGACGAGAGCGAGTACGCCGAGCGCGCCGACGCGACGCGGCGCCTGCGGGCCTGAGCTCAGGACGTCGTGGCGCGCCGCGCGATGACCTGGCCGGCGAGGTGCCGCTCGATCAGGTCGGCGGTGATGCGGGCGGCGTACGGGTCGTCGTCGGCCACCAGGGCACCGTCCGGGCGGGAGATCACGCAGTAGAGCAGGTAGTGGCCGCGGGCGTGCCAGTTGACCTGGGCCAGCGGCGGTACGCCGGAGCCGGCGTCGACCGGGATCAGCGACGCGAAGGTGCCCGTACCGGCCTCGACCAGCGTTCCGGCGCGATCGCTGACCTGCCTCGCCGCCACCTCGTCGGCCAGGTTGAAGACGCCGGCGGTCACCTGGTAGCCGCCGTACGGGGCGGTGAGGCGGGCCCGGACCAGCTGGGAGCAGCCGTTCTCGGCGAGCACGGCGGTGAGATCGCCGGTGGCGCCCAGGCCGCAGTCGTCCTCCACCTTGCTCGACGTCACCTCGTACGGTGCGGCGCCGGCCGGGATGATCTGCGGGCCGGGGAAGACCTCAGGGCCGGTGAGCGGGGTGGCGTCGACCCGTCGGGAGCTGATCGACGCAGGCGCGGCGAGCGCCGCCGAGGTGTCGCCGGCCGGGCCGCGCTGCTCCTCGGCGATGACGAAGAAGATGCTCACCGTGATGATCGACAGGATGATGAGCGCGCCGAGGCCGCTCAGCAGGAAGTGCAGCGCCTCGCCGGGCTCCTGGGGGCCGTGGCGGAGGGTGCGCGAGGGCGCCGGCCGGCCGGGTCGCAGGGTCGCCGGGCGCAGCGCTGCTTCCAGGCGGTGCGTGAGGGCCGTGGAGGCCGCCTGCAGCACCGACTCGACGCGCTCCGTGAGGCTGACGGCTGCCCGGCGGTGCGGGGTGGGCTGGTACGGGATCGGCTGGGTGGTCCCGGCCGAGCGGCGGCGCTGGGCGGGGATCGCGGGGCGGCGGTGCTGCGCCGGCGGCGTACGGGTCAGCCCCGGCACGGTGAACAGCGCGGGCCTGGCGAGGGTGGCGAGTCCGCTTCCCTGGTTCGCGCGGTGGGCGGAGCGGGGGTGAGGGGGGTGGAACATGCAGCACACGGTAGGAGCGCACACGAATCGATGGACGCACAGAATGTGCGGCACCCCGGTGCGCCACCGCTCGTTGTCGGGTGACCCGGTGCGGGACGGCCGGGCGTACGCGGGACACTGACAGGGTGACTGCGGACCATTACTTCACTGCCGAGCCGGCCACCCCGGAGAGCCGGGGACGCATCGAGTTCACGGCGGCGGGGCGGGCGTACGACCTGGTGGTGGCACGCGGGGTGTTCTCCGCCGGGCGGCTGGACCCCGGCACCGCCGTCCTGCTGCGCAAGGCCGATCTGCCCACCGCCGCGACGACGGGGAACCTGCTCGACCTCGGCTGCGGGTACGGCCCCATCACGTGCGTCCTCGCCGCCGAGGCGCCGGGCGCGACCGTGTACGCGATCGACGTCAACGCCCGGGCCCGCGACCTCACCGTGGAGAACGCGGCCGCGATGGACGTGGCGGACCGGGTCCACGTGTACGCCCCCGACGACGTGCCGGCGGACGTCACCTTCGACCAGATCTGGAGCAACCCGCCCACCCACGTCGGCAAGGCGGAACTGCAGGCGCTGATGCGGCGGTGGCTGGAGCGGCTCGCCCCGGACGGCGTGGCGTGGGTGGTCATCAACCGCAACCTCGGCGGCGACTCGCTGCACGGGTGGCTGACGTCGCTGGGGTGGGACGTGGACCGGGTCGCGAGCCAGCGCGGCTTCCGGGTGCTGCGGATCACCCGCGGCACCGCCGGAAAAACCGACTGACCTGCGTCGTTTCCTCGGGGAGGATGGCCGCGTGGGTTACGTGGATGTCTCCGGGGTCGCGTTCGTGCTGCCGGACGGGCGGGAACTGTTCTCCGACGTCTCCTTCCGGGTGGGGGAGGGGGCGAAGGTGGCGCTCGTCGGGCCGAACGGCGCCGGGAAGACCACTCTGTTGCGGATGGTCGCCGGTGATCTCGCCGTACCCGTCGGGACCGTCGCGCGGGCCGGTGGGCTGGGCGTCATGCGGCAGTTCATCGGGATGATCGGCGATGACCGTACCCTCGAAGATCTTGCTTTGTCCCTGGTCGCGCCCCCGTTGCGGGCCGCGGGTGACGCGGTGGCCGCGGCCGACGCGGCGCTGCGGGAGGCGCCCGGTTCGGAGAAGGCGCAGATGCGGTTCGCCACCGCGCTGGCCGGGTGGGGCGAGGCCGGCGGGTACGACGCGGAGGTGCTGTTCGACACCGTGGCCGTCGCGATCCTCGGCAAGCCGTGGGACGAGGTGAAGGTGCGACCGGTGCGCACGCTCTCCGGTGGACAGCAGAAGCGTTTCGCCCTCGACCTGTTGCTGCGCGGCGGCGACGAGGTGTTGCTGCTCGACGAGCCGGACAACTTCCTGGACGTGCCCGGCAAGCGGTGGCTGGAGGCGCGGCTGCGGGAATCGCCCAAGTCCGTGCTGTACGTCTCGCACGACCGCGAGCTGCTGGCCCAGACCGCCACCCGGGTCGTGGCCGTGGAGGGCGGCGGCGCGTGGACCCACCCCGGCGGCTTCGCCTCCTGGCACGAGGCCCGGTCGAACCGCCACGAGCGGCTGCTGGAGCTGCGGCGGCGCTGGGACGAGGAGCACGAGAAGCTCAAGGAGCTCGTGTTCACGCTGAAGAACAAGGCGGCGTACAACGACGGGCTGGCCTCGCGCTATCAGGCGGCGCAGACCCGGCTCCGCAAGTTCGAGGAGGCCGGGCCGCCGCCGTTGCCCCCGAAGGAACAGTCGCTGCGGATGAACCTGCGCGGCGGGCGTACCGGGAAACGGGCCGTGGTCTGCACGGGCCTGGAGCTGGAGGACCTGACCTTTCCCTTCGACCTGGAGATCTGGTACGGCGACCGGGTCGCGGTGCTCGGCGCCAACGGCACCGGAAAGTCGCACTTCCTGCGGCTGCTCGCGGCCGGCGGCACGGCCCCGGACGTCGACAACAAGCCGGTGGACGGGGCGCCGCTGGCACACGTCGCGCACAACGGCACGGCCCGGCTCGGCGCGCGGGTCCGGCCCGGGCACTTCTCGCAGACGCACGACCGGCCGGAGCTGCTCGACCGTACGCTCGTCGAGATCCTCTGGCGCGGTGACGACCACCGGTCCGGGATGGACCGGGCGGGCGCGATGAAGGCGCTCAACCGGTACGAGCTCGCGGCTCAGGGCGATCAGCGCTTCGGCACGCTCTCCGGTGGACAGCAGGCCCGGTTCCTGGTGCTGCTCCTCGAGTTGTCCGGGGCGACCGTGCTGCTGCTCGACGAGCCGACCGACAACCTCGACCTCGCCTCGGCGGAGGCCCTGGAGGAGGGGCTGAAGGCCTTCGAGGGCACGGTGATCGCGGTCACCCACGACCGCTGGTTCACGCGGGGATTCGATCGGTTCGTGCTCTTCCAGGGCGACGGCGAGGTCGTGGAGACCCCCGAGCCGGTGTGGGACGTGCGCTGAGGGGGTTTACGCGGACCGCGGCACGGCGTTAGTGTCGGCGGCGGAACCAACCCCACGGGAGTCCGGTGCACCGGGCTGAGAGGGGGGCTGTCGCGGCCCCCGACCGTCGAACCTGATCCGGGTCATGCCGGCGCAGGGAGGAGTGCGTTGTGGACCCTGCTTTTCCGCGTCTCCACCTCATCACCGATGCACGCCCCGGTCGTGACGCCGTCGCCGTCGTCACCGCCGCCGTGGCCGCCGCCGGCCGCCTCGGCGCGTCCGACCGGCTGGCGGTGCAGGTCCGGGTCGAGGACGACGTCACCGACCGGGTCGCGTACGAGCTGGCGGCGGCGATCGTCGAGCTGTGCCGTCCTGCCGGGGTGTTGTGCCTGGTCAACGACCGGTTGCACGTGGCGCTGGCGGTCGGCGCGGACGGCGCCCACGTCGGCGCGGAGGATCTCCCCGTGGCCGCCGCGCGCAAGGTCCTCGGCCCCGGGGCGGTGCTCGGTGGGACGTGCCGGGACGGGTCCGCCGCCCGGGCCGCGGTCGCGGCCGGGGCCTCGTACCTCGGGGTGGGGCCGGCCTTCGAGACCGTGACGAAGACCGGGCTGCCGGCGCCGCTCGGGGTGGCGAAGATCGGCTCGGTGGCGGCGTCGGTGCCGGGTGTGCCGATCGTCGCCATCGGCGGCGTGACCGCGGACAACGCCCCTGAGCTGCGCCGGGCCGGGGCCGCCGGGGTGGCCGTGGTGGGCGCGGTCGCGAACGCCGCGGATCCCGGCGAAGCGACCGAGCGCCTGCTGAAGGCTGTGGCATGACCGACGTCACCGTGGTCGGGGGCGGCATCATCGGGCTCTCCGTGGCGTGGCGGCTCGTCCAGCGTGGACTGACCGTGACCGTGCTCGACAGCGGCGGCGACGAGGGCGCCTGGTACGCCGCCGCCGGGATGCTCGCCCCCGCCGGGGAGACGGCGTTCGGCCAGGAGCCGTTGCAGGAGCTGCTGCTGGAGTCGGCGCGCCGATGGCCTGCCTTCGCGGCGGAGCTGTCCCTCGAGGCCGGGTACGACCTGCGCTTCGACACCACGGGCGCGGTCGACGTGGCGCTGACCGGGGACGACCTCGCGGAGGCTCGGCGGCTGTGGGCGTACCGGGAGTTGCGGGATCTCAAGGTGCGGCCGTTGCCGCCGAGCGAACTGCGGGAGCTGGAGCCGGCCCTGTCGCCACGGGTGCGCGGCGGGGCTTTCCTGGCCGACGACTGGCAGGTGGATCCCCGGCGCGTGGTCGCCGCGCTCCGGGCCGTCCTCGGTGACGCGGTGACGACCAGCCGGGTGACGTCGCTTCCCGAGGGTGTCACGGTCGTGGCGGCCGGGCTGGGGACGGCGGCGCTGACGGGGTTGCCCGTACGCCCGGTGAAGGGGCTGGTGCTGCGCCTGCGGGGGGAGCCGGGGGTGCTGCGGCACGTCGTCAACGGGTACGTGGACGGCCGGCACGTGTACCTGGTGCCCCGCTCGGACGGCGAGGTGGTCGTCGGCGCGACCCAGGAGGAGCGGGCCGACTTCACCGTGACCGCCGGATCTGTGCTGGAGCTGCTGCGTTCGGCCACCGACCTCGTGCCCGAGCTGGCCGAGTTCGAGCTGACCGAGACCGTCGTGCGCCACCGTCCGTCCACACCGGACAACGCGCCCGTGCTGGGGCCGCTCGGCGCCGGCGTGGTCGTGGCCGCCGGACATCACCGCAACGGGGTGCTGCTCACCCCGGTCACCGCCGATCTCATCGCCGACCTGGTCGTGGGCCGGGTCGATCCGTTGCTCGCAGCGTTCAGCCCCGGGAGGTTCGCGTGAGGGTCACTGTGAACGGCGCCGGCCGTACGGTCGAGGCCGGCAGCACCGTGGAGCGGCTCGTCGCCGCGGTCACCGAGGTGAGGCGCGGCGTCGCGGTCGCCGTCAACGGTGAGGTCGTGCCCCGGTCGGCCTGGCCCGGCGCCCGGCTGTCCGAGGGCGACCGGGTCGAGGTCCTCACCGCGGCGCAGGGCGGCTGACATGGCGGATCTCTTCGGCGAATCGCGGCTGATCCTCGGCACCGGCGGGGCGGAGAGCCTGGCGGCGCTCGAGGCGGCGATCGTGGCGTCCGGCACCGAGATGGTCACCGTCGCGCTGCGCCGGGTGGACGCGGCCGGGCCGGGCCTGCTGCCGCTGCTGGACCGGCTGGACATGCGCGTGCTGCCGAACACGGCCGGGTGCTACACCGCGGCGGACGCCGTCAAGGCCGCGCAGCTGGCCCGGGACGCGTTCGAGACCGACCTGATCAAGCTCGAGGTCATCGGCGACGAGCGGACGCTGCTCCCCGACGGCGTGGAGCTGCTGCGGGCGGCGGAGCGGCTGGTGGACGACGGGTTCCGGGTGCTGCCGTACACCAGCGACGACCCGATCCTCGCCCGCCGGCTGGCCGACGCCGGGTGCGCGGCGGTGATGCCCGCGGGCGCGCCGATCGGCTCGGGGCTCGGCATCAGCAACCCGCACCACATCCGCTTGATCCGGGACAGCGTCGACGTGCCGGTGATCCTGGACGCGGGCATCGGCACCGCCTCGGATGCGGCGCTCGCGATGGAACTGGGCTGCGACGGCGTGTTGATCGCCTCGGCGGTCACCCGCGCCGAGGACCCCGCGCGGATGGCGGCGGCCATGCGGCACGCCGTGGAGGCCGGGCGGCTCGCGGCGGGTGCGGGCCGCATCCCGAAGCGCTACCACGCGATGGCGTCCACATCGGACGACGGCATGCCGGCATGGTGACCCCGTCCGGCGTCGTCGTGGTCACCGATCGCCGGCTCGCGGCGGGGCCGCTCGTCGAAGTGGTCCGGGCCGCGGTCCGCGGCGGCGCGTCGTGGGTCGTCCTGCGCGAGAAGGATCTCGGGTACGCGGACAGAGCGGCACTCGCCTCGCAGGTCAGGGCCGTGGTGCCTGGGGGCCGGCTGATCATCGCGGGCCCGGATCCGTTGGGCGGCAACGCGGTCCATCTCGCTGCTGTGGATAACCGGCCGGACGGCGTCGAGCTGGTGGGACGATCGTGGCACGGATTCGAGGAACTGTCCGATGAGGACTATGTGTCGGTGTCGCCGGTCTACGCCAGTGCGTCGAAGCCCGGATACGGCCCGGCGCTGGGACCGGCCGGGGCGGCGCGGCTGGCGGGGGAGCGGACGTGGCTCGCGCTCGGCGGAGTCGATTCGGCATCGCGGGCGCGGGCGTGTGTCGATGCGGGAGCTGCGGGGGTGGCTGTGATGGGTGCGGTGATGCGGGCGGACGATCCCGAGAAGGTGACTCGATCGCTCGTCGAGGCGGTGGCGTCGTGAATCCCGTCGTGGTGTTGACCATCGCCGGGTCGGATTCCGGGGGCGGGGCGGGGATCCAGGCCGATCTCAAGACGTTCGCGGCTCTGGGGACGTACGGGGTTTCGGTGATCACCGCGGTGACCGCACAGAACACCCGGGGGGTCACCGCGATCCATTCGATCCCGGCGGAGATCGTGGCGGCCCAGCTCGACGCGGTGCTCTCCGACTTCGAGGTGGCGGCCGTGAAGGTGGGGATGGTGGGAGATCCGGCCGTTGCGGAAGTGATCGCCGCGCGGGCCGCCGGGCTGCCGAACCTGGTGGTGGATCCGGTGCTGGTCGCCACCTCTGGCAGCACGTTGTCCGGTGTTGCTTCTGTCGCGCCGCTGATCCCGTACCCCCGGGTTCTGACGCCGAACCGGCACGAAGCCGGCGCCCTGACCGGTGGGCGGGTCGAGACGGCCGAGGAGATGGCCCGGGCGGCGGCCGGCCTGGCCGCGCGCGGGCCCGAGGCGGTCGTGGTCACCGGCAGCGAGCTGGCCGTCGACCTGCTGTACACCGCCGGGCGCAGCGAGACGCTGCGCGGTGAACCCGTGCTGACCGCCAACAATCACGGCTCCGGCTGCACGTTCTCGTCCGCGATCGCGGCCCGGCTCGCCCTCGGCGACGACGTCGGGGACGCGGTCCGGGCCGCCAAGTCCTACGTCGCGCGGGCGCTGGCCGGCGGCCGCGACTGGAAGCTCGGGGCCGGTCCCGGGCCGCTGCACCACTTCGCCTGAGGCCATTGCTGTCGGGCCGTGATCCCTCGCGGCCTTGTCATGCCCGGTTCATCACGATTGGGGAGGAAACATGAGGCGCAAGGTGTACGTCGAGGGCTCCCGTCCGGACCTGCGGGTGCCGTTCGCCGAGGTCGAGCTGACCGGGGACAACCCGCCCGTCCGGCTCTACGACACGTCCGGTCCCGGCAGCGACCCCGAGGTGGGGCTGCCGCCGCTGCGCGGGCCGTGGATCGCCGCCCGGGGCGATGTCGCGCCGGTCGCCGGTGGGGGCACGCCGCTCGCCGGGGACCGTCCCACCCAGCTCGCCTACGCGCGGGCCGGGATCGTCACCGACGAGATGGAGTTCGTGGCGATCCGCGAAGGCGTCGACCCGTCCGTGGTGCGCGAGGAGATCGCCGCCGGGCGGGCCGTGCTGCCGGCCAACGTCAACCACCCGGAGACCGAGCCGATGATCATCGGCTCGCGGTTCCTGGTCAAGGTCAACGCCAACATCGGTACGTCCGCGGTCACGTCCTCGATCGCCGAGGAGGTCGACAAGCTGACCTGGGCCACCCGCTGGGGCGCGGACACCGTCATGGACCTGTCGACCGGCAAACGCATCCACGAGACGCGCGAGGCGATCATCCGGAACTCGGCCGTCCCGATCGGCACCGTCCCGATCTACCAGGCGCTGGAGAAGGTCGACGGCGACCCGGTCAAGCTGTCCTGGGAGGTCTTCCGCGAGACGGTGATCGAGCAGGCCGAGCAGGGCGTCGACTACATGACCGTGCACGCCGGGGTGCTGCTGCCGTACGTGCCGCTGGCGGTCGACCGCGTCACCGGGATCGTGTCGCGCGGCGGCTCGATCATGGCCGCCTGGTGCCTCGCGCACCACCGGGAGAACTTCCTCTACGAGAACTTCGCCGAGCTCTGCGAGATCCTCGCCCGGTACGACGTGACGTTCTCGCTGGGCGACGGGCTGCGCCCCGGGTCCATCGCGGACGCCAACGACGAGGCGCAGTTCGCCGAGCTGCGCACGCTGGGCGAGCTCACGCACGTCGCGTGGGAGCACGGCGTGCAGGTGATGATCGAGGGGCCGGGGCACGTGCCCATGCACAAGATCAAGGAGAACGTCGACCTGCAGCAGGAGCTGTGCTCGGGGGCGCCGTTCTACACCCTCGGGCCGCTGACCACCGACATCGCGCCGGCGTACGACCACATCACCTCGGCCATCGGCGCCGCGATGATCGGCATGTTCGGCACCGCCATGCTCTGCTACGTCACGCCCAAGGAGCACCTCGGGCTGCCGGACCGGGACGACGTGAAGGCGGGTGTGATCGCGTACAAGATCGCCGCGCACGCCGCGGACCTGGCCAAGGGGCATCCGGGGGCGCAGGCCTGGGACGACGCGCTGTCGAAGGCACGGTTCGAGTTCCGCTGGGAGGACCAGTTCAACCTGGCGCTCGACCCGGAGACCGCGCGGGCGTACCACGACGCGACCCTGCCCGCCGCGCCCGCCAAGACGGCGCACTTCTGCTCGATGTGCGGGCCGAAGTTCTGCTCGATGAAGATCACCCAGGAGCTCAAGGAGTACGCCGCGCAGGGGATGAAGGACAAGAGCGACGAGTTCGTGAACGCCGGGAGCCGGGTGTACCTGCCGGTCACGACCGCCTGATCCGGGGTGCTCGTCGCCCGGCCGGTCACCGGGCGACGAGCCCGATCCCTAGAGCTTGTAGAAGTTGACGTAGTGGTCGGGAGTGAACCACGTCTCCTTCGTGGAACGGTTCACCACGATCCGGTACGCGTCCCGCGCCGCGCCGCGGGACCGGGGGTAGACGTCGTACTCGTTGTAGGTGGCGTTGGTCGGCAGTTGGCGTTCACGGTTCTGGAACGTGCCGCCGGTGTAGTTGTACTGGCCGTAGGGCCACGTGTACCAGCCGGCGCTGGTGGGCCAGCTCAGCTGACTCCAGCCCGACCGGGCGGTGCGGGCGTCGGTGCAGCGCGACATCGTGCAGCTGGAATAGACCGATGCCTCGGCGGCGGCGGTGTGCTCCGGGGCGACCACGGCGGGGGCGACGAGCGTGCCGCCGGTGAGCGCGAAGACGATCGCGACCGCCGAGAGCAGGCGGCGCAGGCGGGACGGGCGGGGTACCGGGGTGTCAGCGGACATGCGGACTCCGTAGCGTCGGGGCCCGTCGTGCCGGGCCGTGCGCTCATCCTCCGGCGGGCGCGGGCGCGGCGGTACATCCGCTACGGATCATTCCATCGGCGTTCGGCTATGTGTTGGGGCGTGCTTGCTGGGTTTTCGCTTGAAAATCCGCTCGGGTCGGTGGTCGTTCCCGAGCGGGGTCTGCGTGGGGTGGGCTCTGGTTCGACGGTGCCAGGGCGGCGACAGGTGGCTCGCCCCGCTCGGATTCCACCTCGGCCACGAACCGGTGCGCGCGGGCGGGCGAGGGGGCCGGGCCTCAGCTGCCGAGGCCGCTCACCCAGTCGACGTAGTCCTCGTCCTTGCGCTTGCGCAGGCCGAACCGGCCGCGGCCGCTGCCCGCCGCCGGGCCGTCCGGGGCCGGCGCCTGCTGCGGGACGTCGGCGTGCTTCGGCGCCGGGGTCACGGACAGCGGCGGGGTCACCGGCTGGGGTTGCGGGAGCGGCGCGCTGACCATGGTGGGTTCCGGGGTCAGCGGCTCGGCGGCGCGGCCTCGAGCGAACGGGCGCAGACTGCGGCCCAGCCGGCCCGGGACCGAGCGGGGCTGTTCCGCCGTCGGGGCCTGGAGGGCTTCCGGGGGGATGGGGCGGGTCGCGGGCTCCGGGACGTACGGCTTGGGTGCGGCGGCCGGCGTCTGCGTGACCGCCCGGGTGGGACTGCCGCTGGCCGGGCCGTGGATGGCCGGCCGTGCAGGGCTGCCGGCGCCGGGGTGGTCCTCGGCGGGGGCGCCCGGGTTGTCCTTGCCGCGGGCGAAGGCGTCGAAGGGGGCCGGGTCCGGGGATGCGTACTCGCCGAGGGGGACGCTGCGGCCGGTCGCCGTGGGGGAGGCCGGGCGGCGGGTCGGGAACTCGCCGGTGCGGCCGGTGAAGGCGTCGGCCACGCTGGAGCGGCGGGTCTTGGGACGTTTCGGTGCCGGCGTACCCGTGGTGTCGAAGACCGCGGTGTCCGACGCGCGCAGCTGAGGGTCGGTCTTGGGCTCGGCCTGAGGGCGGGCCGGCGCCCCCACCGGAGGGCGGGCCGGTGCGGGGGCCGGTGAGGGGGCCGCTGCCACCGAGGGAGTCGACGCCGGGGTGGCAGGCGCCGGCGTGCCAGGGACCGCGGTGGCGGGGGTCGGGGCCGGGGTGGCGGGCGGCGTGGGAGAGGGCGCGGCCGCCGCGGCGATCGCGGATGCCGGCTGTTCGACGCGCTTGGGCAGCGGCGGGCGGTCCTCGGTCGGGGTGTCGTCCTGCTCGTCCGGCGCGGGGGAGCGGCGCAGGACCGCCGCCAGGACCGAGCCCAGGACTCCGGCTCCGGTCGCTGTCATGGCCGCCCAGTACGGCACGACCTGGTAGCGGGCGTCGCCCGAGCCGGGGCCGGCGATCAGGTAGGCGATCGTCAGCAGTGCCGGGCCCGGCATGCCGGCCAGCGCGATGGTCAGCGTCGGCAGGTCGCGGCGGCGGGCGGCCCAGCCGAGGATCGCGCCGAGGAGGAGGGCCAGGGCCGGCATGGTGGCCAGGGCCGTCCGCTGGGTCACCGCCGGGGAGAGGAAGCCCGCGTCGAAGACTCCCAGGCGTACGGCGGGGAGCGCCTCACCCGGTCCCAGCGACGGGGACACCGACACCAGCGCCACCGTCCAGATCGCGGCGGCCGTGGCGATCAGGCTCCACCGGGCCACCGCCTGCGCGACGGCGCCCCACGCGGCGAAGATGCCGACCAGTGCGCCGAGGCCCGCGCAGATGGCGATGACCACGACCGGGTTCACGCCCGCCACCTGGGCGGTGCGGGCCGGCTGCATGGTGAGCGGGACGACCACCGCCGCGCCGATCGCCGCGGCGAACGCCAACGCGATCTCGGTGCCCACCCCGGACCGGAAGGCCGGCGCCCAGCGGCGCAGCAGGTGCGCGCCGGCGAGGGCGCCGGCGACCGCGGCCACCATCGGGATCCAGGCGGCCCAGGCCAGTTGCGCGGTCCACTGATCACGCGCCGTCACGTCGAGGACGCGGGTCAGGCGCACGATGCCGAGGCCGTACGCCAGCCCCAGCTGGCTCGCCCCCGCCAGCGCGCCCACGCCGAGAGTGGCGGACAACAGCTTGGCCCACGTCCGAAATGCCATGGCGGGCACGTTACGGAATGGTCCGGGCCGCCCGCCAGTCGGAAGCCCGCTTCTTAAGGCTTGCCAAAATTCCGGTTAGGCGGACTTCAGCTCGATGATCCGGCCGATATACACAGTGTCACCGACGTTGGTCAGCATGTGAGTCTGGCCGGGCCCCCGGAAGACGATGCTGCCGGTCTCCTCGACCACGTCGATCCGGTCGCCGTCCGCGGTGTGGATGACGTTCTTCGCGCCCTGTACGGCGACCACGACGTACGGCAGCCCGTGGTGGTGCAGCGGCTGCGACTCGCCGGGCTGCAGCGAGATGTGCCAGACGCGCACCTTGTCGTTCTCGAGCAGGATCTCCTGCCCGACGGGTCCCAGCTCCTGGTCGTTCACAGCGCTCCTACCTGTGGCAGGACCCGGTCGGCGATCAGGTCCAGGTGGTCGAGGTCGGCCATGTCGATGATCCGCAGGTGCACCCGGGTGGCTCCGGCCTGCGCCATCTCGCCGATGCGCTGCACGAGCGCGTCGGGGGAGCCCTCCACCGGGTCCTCCGGCGGCAGGGCGCTCGGCACGTGCAGCGGCGCGGCCCGGCGGCGGGCCTCCTCGTCGGTGCGGCCCAGGGCCACCACGATGCCCGCCGACAGCGTCAGGGGGCGGTCGGCGGGGCGCTCGTACGTCTCGCAGGCCCGGCGTACCCGATCGAAGGCTTCCGTCGTCTCGGCGACCGTCTTGAACGGCATGTTGAACTCGTCCGCGAAGCGGGCGGCCAGCTCCGGCGTCCGCTTCGGTCCCCGGCCGCCCACGATCACCGGCGGGCCCGGGCGCTGCACCGGCTTCGGCAGCGCGGGCGCGTCCAGCAGGCGGTAGTGCTTGCCGTCGAACGAGAAGGTCTCGCCGTCCGGCGTGGCCCACAGCCCGTTCACGATCGCGAGCTGCTCGGCCAGCCGGTCGAAGCGCTCGCCCAGCGGCGGGAACGGGATGCCGTACGAGGTGTGTTCGCGCTCCAGCCAGCCCGCGCCCATCCCCAGCTCGATCCGGCCCCCGCTCATCGCGTCGACCTGCGCCACCATGATGGCCAGCGGGCCGGGGAGCCGGAACGTGGCCGAGTTGACCATCGTGCCGAGCCGGATCCGGGACGTCTCGCGGGCGAGGCCGGCCAGGGTGAGCCAGGCGTCGGTGGGACCGGGCAGGCCGGGGTCCGCGCCCATCGACTGGTAGTGGTCGGCGCGGAAGAAGCCCTCGAAACCGGCGTCCTCGGCGTGCCGCGCCAGCCGGAGCTGGTCGTCGTACGTGGCGCCGCGATGCGGCTCGGTGAACAGGCTGACGCGCATGCGGGTGTCCTAAGCCATGAGCAGTTCGTGCAGTTCGGCGCTGCACCGGGCGACGTCCTCGAGGTGCGCGCCGCGGCCGAGCGTGCGCGGCCGAGGGATCTTGACTTCGAGCACCTCGCGGATCCGGCCCGGGCGCGGGCTGAGCACCACGACCCGGTCCGCCAGCAGCACCGCCTCGTCGATCGAATGGGTGACGAAGACGATGGTCGTGTTCAGTTCCATGTGCACGCGCTGGAGCTCGCCGGACAGCTCCTCGCGGGTCAGGGCGTCCAGGGCCGAGAACGGCTCGTCCATGAGCATCACGCGCGGGTTGGCGATCAGCGAGCGGCACAGCGCGACCCGCTGCTGCATGCCGCCGGAGAGCTCGTGCGGGAGCCGCTTCTCGAAGCCGGAGAGGCCCGTCATGGCCAGCAGCTCGTGCGCACGCTCGCGGTGGGCGGCCTTGCGCCAGCCGAAGATCTGCACCGGCAGCAGCACGTTGTCCAGGACCGTCCGCCACGGCAGCAGCGCCGGTTTCTGGAACATCATCGCGATGTCACGCCGCGGTTTCGTCACCCGGTCGCCTGACACCCGTACCTCGCCGGAGGTCGCCGGGAGCAGTCCGGCGATCATGCGCAGCAAAGTGGACTTTCCGCAGCCGGAGCGGCCGAGGATCGCGACGAACTCGCCCTCGGCGACGTCCAGTTCGATCTCCCGGAGCGCTTCGACGGTGCCGGAACGTCCCGCGAACGTCCGGGAAACGCCGCTGAGCCGGATCATCTGCGTGTGCTCCCGATGGAGTCGGATCGATGCGCTGCCACTGTAGCCGTCCGATGGTGAGGGCTGAGGAGCAGCCTGTCCACAAGGGTTTCTGAGACATACCTGTCATCGATGATCAGCTTCGGGTCCCCTACGCTTACGCCGCGAGTTCAACACAACACCACGCGGCGTCACGGCACCCTCCGCCGGCGGCGCCGACCGCCTCAACACCCCTCGGTTGGGAAGGAATCCGGTGCACAGAAGGACATTCACCCGTACGATCGTGGCCGCCGCGCTGGCCACGACGCTCGCCGCCGCAGCCGGTTGCAGCGACGACGCGGACGACAAGAGCGCGTCCGGCGGTTCGCAGACGCTGGAGAAGATCACGTACCTGACGTCGTTCGGCAACTTCGGCCGTGACAGCTACGCCTACGTGGCGAAGGAGAAGGGCTACTTCAAGGACGCCGGTTTCGACGTCGAGATCAAGCCCGGCAACGGTTCCGGCGAGAACGTGAAGTCGATCGTCGGCGGCCAGGCCCAGTTCACCCCGATCGACCTCACCGGCGGCCTGCTCGCCGCGGGTGGCGCCGGTGGCGCGCCCAAGCTGACCGGCTTCACCGCGGTCGCGGCGATCCAGCAGCGCACGATGGCGGCGATCATGTCGCTGGAGGGCTACGGGATCAGCGCGCCCAAGGACCTGGAGGGCAAGACCCTCGCGGACACCCCCGGCTCCGTCGTGCGCAACCTGTTCCCCACGTACGCGAAGCTGGCCAACGTGGACGCGACCAAGGTCAAGTTCCAGAACGGCAACCCGCAGACGCTCTTCGGCACGCTGGCGCAGCACCAGGTGGACGGCATCGGGCAGTTCGTGGTCGGTAAGCCCACGATCGAGAACATCGCCAAGGGCAAGACCGCGGTGCTGCTGCCGTACAGCGACTACCTGCAGGACCTCTACGGCAACGTGCTGATCACGTCCAGCCAGTACGCCAAGGACAACCCCGAGAAGGTGAAGAAGTTCACCGGGGCTCTGCTCAAGGGGCTGCAGGACTCGATCACCAACCCGGACGAGGCCGGCACCATCCTGAAGAAGTACGTCGCGACGGCCGACCCCAAGTCCGCCGCGGCCGAACTGACGCTGATGGCGCCGTTCGTGCGCTCGGAGGCCTCCGGCGTGCCCGTCGGCGCGCTGGACAACCAGCGGGTCGCGCGCAGCATCGCGATCCTGCAGGGCTCCGGTCAGATCCCGGCCGGGCTCACGCCCGAGCAGGTCATCACGTTCGACCTGGTGCCGAACGCCTGATCCGGCTGCTGTCGCGGGGCGTCCGCCCGGACGCCCCGCGACGCCGCGGAGGAAACGATGAGACATGACTGACCTCGCGACCGCCTCCGCCCCGGCGGCGGCGGATCCGGCGGGACCGGCGCCGCGCCGTACCGTCTCGGCCGTGCTGTGGCCGCTCCTCGGCCTCGCGGTGGCGATCGTCCTCTGGTGGGCCGTCACCGTCGCCTTCGACATGAACGTGGTGGTGCTTCCGGCGCCGCCCGAGGTGCTCGACGGCTTCAACCGCTACCGCCAGGTCCTGCTGACCGAGGCCTGGCACACGTCCTATTCGACGATCCTCGGCTTCGCCCTGTCCGTGCTGGTGGGCGTGCTCATCGGCCTGGCGATCGCGGCGTGGCGGCCGGTCGAGCGGATGTTCTCGCCGCTGCTGGTGGCCTTCAACGCCGTGCCGAAGGTGGCGCTCGCGCCGCTCATGCTGATCTGGTTCGGGTACGGGCAGACCCCGATCCTCGCGATGGCGTTCATGGTCTGCTTCTTCCCGATCGTGCTGTCCACGGCGACCGGGCTGACCAGCACGCCGGCGGACCTCGCCGAGCTGGTCCGGTCGATGGACGCCTCGCGGCTGCAGACGTTCCTGCGGGTCCGGCTGCCCGCCGCGCTGCCGCAGATCTTCGTCGGTCTCAAGGTCGGGATGCCGCTCGCGGTGATCGGTGTCGTGGTCGGCGAGATGCAGTACGGCGAGACCGGCCTGGGCATGATCATCGTGCAGACCAGCGGCCAGGGTGACACCGCGACGGCGTTCGCCGCGATCGCCCTCCTGGCCGTGATCAGCATCGTGCTGTACTACCTGCTCGTGCTGGTCGAGCGGCTCGCGCTCCCGTGGGTGCGGGCGACGACCTCCGCACGCTGATCCGCGTACCCGAAAAGGGCGCCGGTCCTGCACGGACCGGCGCCCTTCGGGTCTGCGGTGGGTCAGCTGAGCAGGCGCCAGCGACCGCTGCGGGCGACCAGGAGCGTGAGTGCCTGCGGCATCAGGCCGGAGTGGTTGTCGGGCGTCAGGCGGATCGGGCCGGAGAGGCCGTCGGTCTGCGAGGTCTCCAGGATGTCGCGGATCCGCTGCCGGTTCGTGCCGGCCTTGGCCACGGCGTCGGCGATCAGCGAGATCGCGTCCGCGCCGAACGAAGCGGCTCCCGAGTAGCTGCCGTAGCGCGAGGTGTAGTCGCGGAACCACTGCTTGCGGGCGGCCTTGGCGGGCGTCGTGGCGATGACGTCGTCGATGGCGAGGATCTGGGTGAACACCATCGTCGTGTTGTTCGTCGCGGCGGCGGCCTCCTGCGGCAGGAACAGGTCGCCGGCGGCGGCCGCGTCGAAGTACACCCGGCCCTTGAACTTGGCGACCTTGGCGCTGGTGGCCGCCAGCGTCGCCTGGTCCGCGCCGGTCCAGACCACCAGCGCGTCAGGGTCGGTGTCGGTCAGGGTGCCCACCGTCTGGGTCACGTCCGTGGCGGTCGGCTTCACCGGCAACTGGTTGGTCACCTCGATGTTCGCCTTGGCCAGCTCCTTGACCATGTGGCTGCGGCCGCCCTTGCCGTACAGGTCGTCGGAGTAGAGCAGCGCCACCGACTTGGTGTCCGTACGGACGAGCTCCGCGGTGAGCGCCGCCGCGCTGTCGGCCGGGTTGGGACCCAGCTTGAAGAGGTAGCGCCGGCTCTCCACCGGTGTGCTGACCTCCTCGGCGGGCGCGAGCGCGATGGTCGGCACCCGCTTGTCGTTGATCGTCTTCGCGGCCGCCACCGCGCACTCGCTGCAGACGCCGGACACGACCGCGGCCACCGAGGCGTCGTCGCCCATGGTGCTGATGTTCCGCAGCGAGGACGTCGGGTCGGACTTGTTGTCCTGAATACGCAGGACGAGGTTGTAGTCGCCGAGCTGTCCGGACGCGTTCACCTGTTCCACGCGCAGCTGCAGGGCGCGGGCGTACGCGGCGTCCACGGCGGAGCCGGAGGCCAGGTCGGCGCCGATCACGACGTCGGTCTTGCCGCTCGCCTCGCTGTCCGAATCGCAGGCCGCGAGGGCGGTGACGACGAGCGCCGATGCGGCGACGGACGCCGTCAGGCGACGGGGGAGCCTCACTGGGGGTGCCTCCTCGAGGGCGGTGCCGGGACGTGTTGTGTCCCGCAGAACGCAACGTTGTCCGGAGTGGACCGCGTGAACACGGACAGTCCGTCCGTCCAACCGCGCCAAACCTTGCCAACGTGAAGAGTCGTGGTCAAGCCGCGCCCCCATCGACGTTCGCCTTCGGGCCGGATATGGGTGGCGGGCAGGGCGCGGGACAGGCATCCCACATAGTGGTTGGAATCTTGATGGACATGCGTCACTGTGTCGACACGGAACGTCGTTACGGTTACATTCGCCCACGTCAACGCCTACGCACTGTCGATTGTCGACGCCTTCGGGTGATTGCCGGGCGCGCGTGAGCCCTGTTTCCGGGATGTCTCGGACTTCCCAAAGGGTTGCCGACTCTGATGAAATCGCGGCCGTGCCGCGTGCGGCACCAGCCTTGTCGCAGCCAACGGCCGGGCCCGGACGCCGGCGATCGGGCGGGCGAAGAGATGCGGGGAAGATCAGCGAGGAGATGTCGTGAGCACCGGTTCTTCGACCCAGGCCTCGACCTATCCCGCGGGCTCCGCCGCCGATCCTGCCGCAGGCAGTGACGACGGCGGCAGGGATGGCGGCGCCGGAACCCGCGAGCGCCGCGGCCGGTTGCCGCGGCTGCGGGACGCCCGCATCCGCTCGAAGCTGGCCATGATCCTCTTCGTGCCGCTGCTGGCCGTGCTCGCCCTGGCGACCGTACGGCTGATCGACGTCGGTGGCCGCGCACTCGATGCGAGCCAGGTGGAGGACCTGACCCGGCTCTCCACCGACGTGTCGGAGCTGACGCAGTACCTGCACCGGGAGCGGATGGCGGCCGCCGAGTACCTGGCGACCCCCGGCTCGAAGCCGGACGGTTACAACGCCGTCATCGCCCAGAGTGATCAGCGGATCCAGAGGTACACGACGGACCGGCGCGCGCTCGACGAGCCGCCGCCGGCCGTGGAGGACCGGCTCGCCCGGATCGACGACCACCTGCGCACGATGGACGCGACCCGCAAGAAGATCACGGATCGCGACCAGATCGCCGTGTCCGAGGCCGTACTGCGCTACGGCGTCGTCATCACCGACCTCGTCGGCTACGGCGAGGTGCTCAGCCAGTACGCCGGCGCCGGCAAGGTCGCCGACAGCCTGCGCGCGGTCTCGGCGTTCTCCCGCGCCAAGGCGGGCACCGCCGAGCAGGAGGCGGTCGCGTACGCCGCCCGCGTCGCCGGCGACGTCAGCGACGAGCAGCTGTCCGTCTTCACCGCGACGCAGACCAGCCAGCAGGAGGCGCTCGAGGGCTTCGCCCTGGTGGCCACGCCGGAGCAGCAGGCGCTCGTCGACAACACCGTCACCGGCGACGCGGTCAACCTGGCCGACCAGGTCTCGCTGCGGCTCACCCGTGGCAACGCGGTGCCGCCGCAGGACATCACCCAGTCGATGGGCTCGGTGGTCGACCTGATGCGCTGGGCCGAGCAGCGGCTCGAGAGCCAGGCGCTGCAGCAGGCGAGCGACGAGAGCGGCTCGGTGACCCGGCAGGCCGCCATCGAGGCCGCCCTGGTGCTGCTCACGCTGATCATCGCCGTGGCCCTGGCCGTGCTGCTCGCCCGTTCGCTCAACCTCTCCCTGCGCCGGCTGCGGGAGGGCGCCCTCGCAGTGGCCAACCGCGACCTGCCCGACGCCGTCGCCCGGCTGCGCGACGTCCGCAACCTGGGCGAGGGCGGCGCCGACGACATCGTGCGCCAGGTGCGCGACCCGATCCGGCTCAGCAACCGCGACGAGGTCGGCCAGGTGGCGCAGGCGTTCAACGTGGTCCACCGTGAGGCGGTCCGCATCGCCGCCGAGCAGGCCGCGCTGCGTACCAGCGTCTCGGCGATGTTCCTCAACCTGGCCCGGCGCTCGCAGAGCCTGGTCGACCGGATGATCGGCGAGCTCGACCAGATCGAGCGGGGCGAGGAGGACCCGAAGCGCCTCGCCCAGCTCTTCGAGCTGGACCACCTCGCGACCCGGATGCGCCGCAACGACGAGAACCTGCTGGTCCTCGCCGGCGCCGACTCCAGCGCCCCGCGCCGCGAGGACGCCCTGGTGGTCGACGCGCTGCGCGCCGCGCAGTCCGAGGTCGAGCTCTACAACCGCATCGAGTTCGGCACGGTCGACACCGACATCGCCATCAGCGCCGTCGCCGTCAACGACGTGGTCCGCCTCGTCGCCGAGCTGCTCGACAACGCGACCCGCTTCTCGCCGCCGAACACGGTGGTGGTGGCGGACGGCCGCCGGATCCGCGACTACGTGGTCATCCAGGTCGAGGACCGCGGGCTCGGGATGTCCGAGGAACAGATGGACAGCCTGAACCGCCGCCTCGCCGAGACGCCCGACGTGGACGTGGCCGCGTTCCGCCTGATGGGTCTCGCCGTCGTGAGCCGGCTCGCCAACCGGTACGGCATCCGCGTCGAGCTGCGCGCCAACATCGAGGGCGGCACGGTCGCGCAGGTGATCCTGCCCAACCACATCGTGGTGCTGCCGAACAGCCGGCCGCTGGACCCGCCCTCGCGCGGCAACCGCCAGCTCGAGCCGACGCCCTCCGGCTGGAACGACCCGATGCCGCTGGGCCGGGGCGGCGCGGCGACGGCCACCCTGCCGGCGATCGCACCCGAGCCGTGGCAGCACCGCTCCGACAGCTTCCCCGCCGCCGACCGGAGCGGCCCGCCGACGATCTCCGCGCCGCCGCGGCAGCCCGACATCCCGAGCCATCCCCAGCTTCCGGTGCAGCCCTCGCAGCGCCCGCAGCAGGGGGACGGCTTCCCGACGCCGAACCGGCCCGCGCTGCCCAAGCGCGGCGCCGACGAGCGTCCGCCGCTGCCCACCCGGGTGGCGCAGCCGGTCGATCCGGTGCCGGCGGGGACCTCGGCGTACGACTCGGGCGTGGCCGGCTCGCCGACGATGGCGTACCCGACGATGCAGGGCTCGGCGGCCGACACCCAGGTGTCGCGGCCGCTGAACCCGGCGGTCGGGTTCACCACCCCGGACGCCGGTACGGCCCCGCGCCGGCCCGCGAGTCCCGAGCCCAACGGCTGGGGCGCAGCGCTCGCGGCCATGCCGCCCCCGCCTCCGCCTCCCGCGGCGCAGCAGGACGAGCGGCCGGAAGCGGCGCCGATCTTCCTGCAGATGCAACAGAGCTGGTTCAAGGGTCACGACGGGCCGATCACGGAGGAGTGGGGCATGCCGACCGCGGGCTACGCGCCGCCGCCGAACCAGTCGTCCTCGGCCGGCACCACGACCACCACCGCCGCGCCGCAGACCGCGAGCGCGGCACCCCGGACGGCTGCCCCGGCCGCCCGGCCCGTCACGGCTCCGCCCGTCCCGGTGTCGCCCGCGGTCCCGGCCGCCCCGGCGTCCCCGGCGCCGGTCGCCGCCGGTGCCGAAACGGCGGGGCAGAATGGTTCGCGGCCGGCCGACGCCGGTCCGGACGGCGGTAACCAGTCCGTGCCCCGGCCTCGCAGGTCGGCCGAGGACGCCTGGCGCACCGCGGCCGACGAAGGATGGCAGCGGGCGATGGCGGCGGCGGCACCCACCGTCACCGACACCACCCGTTCCGGGCTGCCCAAGCGGACGCCCCAGGCACAGCTCGTGCCCGGCGGCGTGCAGACCGCTCCCCGAAACCAGACACGGCGCAGCCCGGATGAGGTGCGTGGGCTCCTCTCCGCGTACCACCGAGGCGTGCAACGAGGGCGTACGGCCGGCAGTGAGGAAGCTGCCGAGGGCGCCCCTGCTCCGAAGGAGAACGGACAGTGACCAGGCCCCCCACCATGCAGGACATGGGCTGGCTGCTCAGCAACTTCGCCGACAGCGTGGCCGGGATCGCGCACGTGGTCGCGGTCTCCGCCGACGGCCTGCTGCTGGCCTCGTCGCGGGATCTGCCCGCGGACCGTGCCGACCAGCTCGCGGCGATCACCTCCGGCGTGGTCAGCCTCACCGACGGCGCCTCCCGCATGTTCAACGCGGGCGCGGTGCAACAGACGATCATCGAGATGGACAGCGGGTACCTCTTCCTGATGTCCATCAGCGACGGATCGTCGATGGCCGTCCTGGCCGCCCGCAGCTGTGACGTGGGCCAGGTCGGCTACGAGATGGCGCTGCTCGTCGAGCGGGTCGGCGCCGCCCTGGTGCCGGCGCCGCGTGAGGCCGTCGCCCACCAGGTCTAGCAAGGACCCCGCACGTCCCTACGTCCAGCTCGCAAAGGAGGTGACCGTTCGATGGGACAGCCGCACGACCCCCGCGGCAACCTGGTCCGACCGTATGCGGTCACCCGGGGCCGGACGGAGCCGCGCCGGGACATTCCCATCGAGGCGGTCCTGGTCGCCAGCCAGGCCGCCGTTCAGGAAGCCCGGTTCGCCGGGCACGACAAGTACCGCATAGCCGTGCTGTGCGAGCCACGGGCGCAGTCGCTGGCCGAGATCGCGGCCTACAGCCGGCTCCCGCTGGGTGTCGCCCGGGTACTCGTCGCCGACATGGTCGCCGACGGGATGCTGTCGCTGCACAGCGCCGCTCCCAAGGAAGGGTTCACGGAGCGGATGGATCTGCTGGAAAGGGTGTTGAGTGGACTTCGCAAGCTCTGAGCGGGCGGGGGCGCAACCCAAGGAGATCACCTCCGCGAAGATCGTCATCGCTGGTGGCTTCGGCGTGGGCAAGACCACGCTCGTGGGCGCGGTCTCCGAGATCGAGCCGCTGACCACCGAGGCTGTGATGACCTCGGCGGGACAGGGCATCGACGACGCGTCCAAGGTGCCGGGCAAGGAGACGACCACGGTGGCGATGGACTTCGGTCGCATCACCATGGCCGACGACCTGATCCTGTACCTGTTCGGCACCCCGGGCCAGACCCGTTTCTGGTTCATGTGGGACGAGCTGATCCGGGGAGCCGTGGGCGCCGCGGTGCTGGTGGACACCCGTCGCATCTCCGACGCCTTCGCGCCGCTCGACTATTTCGAGAACCGTCACCTGCCGTACCTCGTCGCGCTGAACTGTTTCGACGGCGCGCCGCGGTACGAGCCCGAGGAGGTGCGTGAGGCGCTGGCCATCGCGCCTCAGGTGCCGCTGATCATGTGTGACGCCCGGCACCGCGACTCCGTCAAGCAGGTGCTGGTCGGGGTCGTCGAGCACGCCATGCGCACGCTCGTGGCCGAGCAGGAACGCGGCTTCCCGACCCCGGTCGGATAGCGGTCGTCCGCCTGCCCACCTGATGTCGCCCCACGGGCGGGTCAGGTGGGCAGGCGGTATCCGCGCTTGACCACGGTCTGGATCACACCCGGGGCGCCCAGGCCGGCCCGGAGCCGCGCCACGGCCATCTCCACCGCGTGCTCGTCGGCGCCGCGGGGGAGCGTACGCAGCAGCGCCGCCCGGGACAGCACCCGCCCGGGCGCGGCGGCGAGCGCCCGCAGCACCGCCATCGGCGCGGGGGCCAGGGGCTTCAAGTTGCCGTCCACGATCGCCGCGTGGCCCCGCAACGTCAGCGAATGGCCGGCCACCTCGAGGCTCACCGCCCGCTTCGGCAACTCGTCGACGATCGTGCGTACCAATGCGCCCAGCCGGGCCCTCGCGGGCGCGACCACCGGAACGTCGTGCTTGCGCAACGGAGCCGCGGTCACCGGTCCGACGCACGCCGCGAGCACGTGGCGGCGCAGCGCGTCCAGCAGCGGTTCGGTGCTGGGACCGGCGGCCCGCAGCAGGGCCGCGACGGCTGGTGCCGAGGTGAACGTGACGGCGTCCACGAGCCTGCCGGCGACGAGATCCACCAGGCGGTGCAGCGGCGCGGGGTCGATCGGTGGCGCCCAGCGGTACACCGGCACGTCGATCACCCGCGCCCCGGCCGCCTGCAGCGCCTCGGTGTACTCCGGCTGGCTCTCGCCGTGCAGCTGCGTCGCCACGGTGAGCCCGGCGAGGCCCCGGGGGGTCAGGTGGTCGACGACCTCCTCGTAGCCCTCACCCTCGGGCGACCACTGGTCCTGCAGACCGGCGGAGCGGACCGCCGCCCTCGCCTTCGGCCCCCGCGCCACCAGGTATGCGCCCGAGAGCACCGCCCGTAGCGCCTCCGCCAGCCCCCAGCCCTCCGCGGCCTCCATCCAGCCCCGCATCCCGATGCCGGTGTTGACCAGCACGACGTCTGGTGGTGTCGTCAGGCACCGGCGGGTCGCGGCACGCAGCTCGGCGTCGTCCGCGATCGGGACGATGCGCAGCGCCGGGGCGATCACGACCCGGGCGCCGCGGTGCTCCAGCAGGCCGGCCAGCTCGTCGCGGCGCCGGTCCGAGGTCACCCCGATCGTGTACCCGGCCAGCGACGCCGTCGGCTCCGTGAGCGCCGACGGCGTGATCACGGATTTGCGCGTTCCCCCGGTACGTTCCGTCATCCGGCGCCCGTGCGGAGGTCGTCGGACGGCTGTTCGAGTCGCGGCGTGGCCGGCCGGTCCACCGAAGGGCACGCCCGGAGCACGCCGTCCTCAGCGTCGACCCGCTCCCATGTCACGCCTACGTTCTCCGCCGTACCTCCGGCCGGCGCACGCCGCGACTCTTCTCCGCCGGAGCGGTCACCCGTTCCGGCGGGCACCGCCAGGTCCGTCCTCAACCCTGGCGGTGGTTCCTGTCCGGTGCGGCGGTGAGCGTCGCCGGACCGTCGTCCGAACCTGCTCGCCGAGGCCGCACCTGGGCCGGCCGTGCGGTGGCGTGCGTCGCCGGACGTCCGTCCGGGCCGCGTCGCCGGGGCCGCACCGCTTGCCATGACCGAAGCGTGCCGGTGGGGAATTTCGGCCTCGCGTCCCGTATGTTTCGAGCCTGCTAAGAGGCATTCATGCCCGCGGGTCCCCATCGTGGGTGGAATCACGTCACCCGCTGTCGGCGTGCCGTGGGTCACGGCCTATCCTGGGCCCGGTAAGTTGTGCGGTCCGTCGGCCTGGCGGGCCTCTGACGTTCCACGCTTGACGTTCTACAGCTCAGCCCGTTTTGACCGTGCGCCGCGCCGGCGGGTATTGTTGCCTGCTGTTGTGCGACAGCTGCGAGCGTTCCCGTTCGGGTACGCTTGATGTTCGTGCTCTCACGACCAGCGCGCGCCCCCAGACCGACGACGAGACAAGGTAATTCTGTGCGTACGTACAGCCCGAAGCCGGGTGAGATCGAGCGTCAGTGGCACATTATCGACGCTTCTGACGTCGTTCTGGGCCGCCTGGCCACCCACGCCGCCACCCTCCTGCGTGGGAAGCACAAGCCGACGTTCGCCCCGCACGTCGACACCGGCGACTTCGTGGTGATCATCAACGCCGGCAAGGTCGCGCTGACCGGCAACAAGCGGCAGACCAAGGTCGCCTACCGGCACTCGGGCTACCCGGGTGGCCTCAAGCAGGTCGGCTACGAGGAGCTGCTCACCAAGCGGCCCGAGCACGCGGTGGAGCTGGCCGTCAAGGGCATGCTCCCGCACAACAAGCTCGCCCGCCAGATCCTCAAGAAGCTGAAGGTCTACCCCGGCGCCGAGCACCCGCACGCCGCTCAGCAGCCGGTGCCGTTCGAAATCAAGCAGATCGCGCAGTGAGCGCGGGCGAAGGAAACAGCATGTCCGACATCGTCGAGCCCGAGGTCGTCGAGACCGTCGAGGCGCCCGCGGAGGAGACCCCCGCGGAGACCGTGGTGGTCGTCGAGGCGCCCGCGCCGGCCGTGCGCGCGCCGCGTCCGGGTGACCGTCCGATCCAGACCGTGGGCCGCCGCAAGGAGGCCATCGTCCGGGTGCGGCTCATCCCCGGCAGCGGCAAGATCACCTGCAACGGCCGTGACCTCGAGGCCTACTTCCCGAGCAAGGTGCACCAGCAGCTCATCCGCGAGCCGCTGAGCACCGCCGAGAAGGCCGAGCAGTTCGACGTGATCGCGAACCTCCGCGGTGGCGGCATCACCGGCCAGGCCGGCGCCCTGCGCCTCGGCATCGCCCGTGCGCTCATCGAGAACGAGCCCGACGACCGTCCGGCGCTCAAGAAGGCCGGCTTCCTCACCCGTGACGCGCGGGTCAAGGAAAGCAAGAAGTACGGCCTCAAGAAGGCCCGTAAGGCTCCGCAGTACTCGAAGCGCTGATCGCAGCGCTCGCCTTGCACCACGTCTGACCGGGACGGCCGGGTGCGCCCCTTCGCTGGAGGCGCGCCCGGCCGTTTCCCGTTTCCCTCCCCGAACAACGCACCGGTCCGCCTTTACTGGACAGGGACAGGACCGGCGAAAGGAACGGCTCCATGGGGCGACTCTTCGGCACGGACGGCGTACGCGGGCTCGCCAACGGCGACCTCCTGACGCCGGAACTGGCTCTCTCGGTCGCGGTAGCGGCCGCCAGGGTCCTCATCGAGACCGATCGGAGCCATCAGCCGCTCGCCATCGTGGGCCGTGACCCGCGGGCCAGCGGCGAGATGCTGGAGGCCGCGGTCGTCGCAGGGCTGACCAGTGCCGGGGCCAACGTCGTACGGGTCGGTGTGCTGCCCACGCCGGCCGTGGCGTACCTCGTCGGACAGGCCCAGGCCGACCTCGGCGTCATGCTGTCGGCCTCGCACAACCCGATGCCCGACAACGGCATCAAGCTGTTCGCTCCCGGCGGCCTCAAGCTGCCCGACGAGCTGGAGCAGCGGATCGAGGCGGCGGTCACCGACGGGCACGGGCTGGTCGGGCGGCCCACCGGCGCCGGCGTCGGCCGCGTGCACGACCTCCTCGACGGCGCCGAGCATTACGTGAAACACCTCGTGGCCTCGACGCCGCACAGCCTCACCGGCATCAAGGTGGTCGTGGACTGCGCGAACGGCGCGGCCAGCGACGTCGGCCCGGCCGCGTACGAGCAGGCCGGCGCGGAGGTCATCGCCATCCACGCCGAGCCGGACGGGCTGAACATCAACGACAACTGCGGCTCCACCCACCTCGAGGCGGTCCGCGAGACGGTCCTCCGCGAAGGCGCCGACCTCGGGCTGGCCCATGACGGCGACGCGGACCGGTGCCTCGCGGTCACCGCCACCGGTGAGGTCGTCGACGGCGACCAGATCATGGCGATCCTGGCGCTGGCGATGCGGGACGCGGGCACGCTCGCCGACGACACGCTGGTCGCGACGGTGATGAGCAACCTGGGCCTGCGGCTCGCGATGAAGCAGGCGGGCATCCGGCTGGTCGAGACCAAGGTCGGCGACCGGTACGTGCTGGAGGAGCTGAACGCCAACAGTTACGCCCTCGGCGGCGAGCAGAGCGGCCACATCGTGATGCCGGCGTACGCCACGACCGGCGACGGCGTCCTCACCGGCCTGCACCTGATGGCCACGATCGCGGCGACCGGCAAGTCCCTGGCCGACCTGGCCGCGGTGGTGCACAAGCTCCCACAGGTCCTGATCAACGTGCCGGTGAAGGACCGCGAGGCGGGCGCACAGGCCCCCACGGTCCAGGCGGCGGTGGCGCTGGCGGAGAACGAGCTGGGCGAGACGGGCCGGGTGCTGCTGCGCCCGTCCGGCACGGAACACCTGGTCCGGGTCATGGTCGAGGCCGAGACCGAGGAGCAGGCCCGTACGGTCGCGGAGCGCGTCGCCGACGAGGTGCGGGCAGCCAGCCCCGCCTGATCGTGGGTTCCGCCCCGGCTCACTGGGCCGGGGCGCCTCTCCTCAGGCCAGGGAGCTCAGGCGGCGGGCGGCCTCGTCGATGACGTCCTCGCGCTTGCAGAAGGCGAAGCGGATGAGGTGGCGCCCGTACTCCTGGTGGTCGTAGAAGACCTGCGTCGGCACGGCCACCACGCCGCAGCGCTCCGGGAGCTTACGGCAGAAGGCCACCCCGTCCGTCCCGCCCAGCGGCGTGATGTCGGCGGTGACGAAATACGTGCCCTCCGACGGCAGAACGGCGAAGCCCGCGGCGGTCAGCCCCGCCACCAGCCGGTCCCGGCGCGCCTGAAGGCCGTCGCGGAACGTCGCGAAGTAGGTGTCCGGCAGGGCGAGCGCCACCGCGACGGCCGGCTGCAACGGTCCCGCGTTGACGAACGTGAGGAACTGCTTCACCCGCATCACGGCCGAGACGAGGTGCGCGGGGCCGGTCGCCCAGCCCACCTTCCAGCCCGTGCACGAGAACGTCTTGCCCGCCGACGAGATGCGCAGGGTGCGCTCGCGCATGGCCGGCAGGGACGCCAGCGGTACGTGCGGCGTGGCGGCGTCGGTGAACACGAGATGCTCGTAGACCTCGTCGGTCACGGCGTACACGTCGTGCTCCTGACAGAGCTGCGCGATGAGCGCCAGCTCGTCCGCGGTGAAGACCTTGCCGGTGGGGTTGTGCGGCGAGTTGAGCAGCACCATGCGGGTCCGCGGCCCGAACGCGGCACGCAACTCACCCTCGTCGAGGCCGTACCGTCCGCCCGGCCCCGGCCGCAGCGTGACCGGCCGCCGAACCGCGCCGGCGAGGGCGATAGACGCCGCGTACGAGTCGTAGTACGGCTCGAAGCAGACCACCTCGTCCCCCGCCTCGCACAGCGCGAGAATCGCGGCGGCGATCGCCTCGGTGGCGCCGGCGGTGACCACCACCTCGGTGTCCGGGTCGCGGCCGAGCCCCCAGAAGCGTTCCTCGTGGGCGGCGATGGCCTGGCGCAGCGCCGGGATGCCGGGCAGCGGAGGGTACTGGTTGGCGCCGGAGCGCAGCGCCTCCGCGGCGGCGGCGAGCATCTCCGGCGGGCCGTCGGTGTCCGGGAAGCCCTGTCCCAGGTTCACCGAGCCGGTCCGGGCGGCCAGCGCGGACATCTCGGTGAAGATGGTGGTGCCGAACGGGCGCATGCGGCCGACGAGCGGGTCCGCCGAGATCGACGACGTCACGCCCGCCAGCCTACGGGTGAGCGGCCGCTCACGGCAGCGGGCGGGCGACGGCTCGCGCCGGTCCGGGCGCCTAGAAGATCACCTTGCTGCAGGTGGCCGTGATGAAGGTGCCCGTACTGGTCTTCTGGGCGACCTCCTGTCCGTCGACCGTGGCCCGGCACGAGATCGTGCCCTCCGACGTGCTGCCGCGCACCGCCACGACGGAGATCAGCGCCGAGCCGTGCAAGGTCACCTTCTTGCGCCACGGCAGGGAGGCGTTGCGGACCCGCTTGGGGTCCTTGCCCAGCTCGTCCATGTAGACGATCTCGACTGGGCCGTCGCCGGTGATCTCGTACTCGACCTTGATCGCCGCGCCCTTGCCCGGGGCGTTCGGGATGCCGGTCGGCAGGCCGGGGATGTCGGTCGGCAGGTCCGTGGGGAGCGTCGGCAGGTCGGTGGGGAGGTCGTCGGGAAGGTCCGGCACGTCCTCGGTCGGCACCGCGGTGGGCAGCGAGTCGATGGCCGCCTTGGCCTTGTCGGTGGCCCGGTTGACCAGCAGCACTGCGGAGGTCACGCCGCCCGCGCAGAGCAGAAGTGTGACGGCGATCAGTACGGCCACCAGCGGCGTGTTGCTGCGCTTCGGCGGCCGGGGTGGCGGGGCGCCGTATCCCGGCGGCGGCCCGTACCCGGGCGGCGGCCCGTACCCCGGCGGACCATAGCCGGGCTGCGCGGTGCCGTAGTCGGGCTGAGGTGGCCCGTAGCCGGCCGGGGGCGGCGTGCCGTATCCGGGCTGGGACGGCTCGTAGCTGCCCGGCGCGGGGGTGCCGTAGCCGCTCGGCGGCGGGGTGTCGTAGCTGCCCGGCGGCGGGGGATAGGCGTCCTGCACGGGCGGGAACTGTGACGTCGGCGGGTAGCCGTCCGGCGGGGCGCTCGCCTGGCTGTCGGCCGTGGGCAGGGGCGCGTACCCGGGCTGGAACTGCGGGGTGGCCGGCGGCTGCGGGGGCTGCGCCGCGAGCGGGGCGCCCGACTGCGCGGACCAGGGCTGCCCCGAGGCGGGCTCCTCGGGCGGGAGCGGGCGCGTGGGGTCCGGTGGCGGTGGGTAACTCAATGGTGTCTCCCGGGGAGGCGTCGGCCCGACGGTACGCCTTCGCCGCCAGAGAGGGATCACCCGGTCGTGTCGCGTACCCCCGTGACCTGGCCGGGAGGTGGCCCGCACCCGGCCGAACGGCCCTTTCGCTCACGTACGATGCGCGAAAGTATGGTTCTTGCGCAGGACCCGTGAGCGGAAGTCCGCTACGCTGCCCCACATGTGTGGGATCGTGGGATACGTCGGCAATCGGCCGGCACTGCAGATCGTTCTGGACGGGCTCCGCCGATTGGAGTACCGCGGCTATGACTCCGCCGGTGTCGCGGTCATCGACGGCGCCGCCGTCCTGACGGAGAAGCGGGCGGGCAAGCTGGCCAACCTCGAGAAGGCCCTGGCGGAGCGGGTGGGCGACGGGATCGCCACCGGTCCGACCGCCATCGGGCACACCCGGTGGGCCACCCACGGCGGGCCGACCGACCGCAACGCGCACCCGCACCTGTCCGGTGACGGGCGGGTCGCCGTGATCCACAACGGCATCATCGAGAACTTCTCCCGGCTGCGCGCCGAGCTCGAGGCCACCGGGGTCGAGTTCGTCAGCGACACCGACACCGAGTGCGCGGCGCACCTGCTCGCCGCCGAGATCCGCGGGCTGCGGGAGTCCGGTGGTGCCGAGGGACCGCAGCTGCTCGCCGAGGGCATGCGCCGGGCCGTACGGCGGCTCGAGGGCGCCTTCACCCTGCTGGCGATCGACGTCGACGTCCCGGACGCCGTGGTGGCCGCCCGCCGCAACTCGCCGCTGGTCGTCGGCCGGGGCGACGGGGAGAACTTCCTCGCCAGCGACGTGTCCGCCTTCATCGAGCACACCCGCGAGGCGATCGAGCTCGGGCAGGACCAGGTCGTGCTGATCACTCCGGCCGCCATCGAGATCACCGACTTCGCCGGCGCGCCCGCCACGGGCAAGGAGTTCCACATCGACTGGGACGCCTCGGCCGCGGAGAAGGGCGGCTACGACTACTTCATGCTCAAGGAGATCGCCGAGCAGCCGCAGGCCATCGCGGACACCCTGCTCGGCCGCCTCTCCGAGCGCGGCGAGATCGTGCTCGACGAGGTACGCCTGACCGACCAGGACCTGCGCGACGTCGACAAGGTCTTCATCATCGCGTGCGGTACGGCGTACCACTCCGGGATGGTCGCCAAGTACGCCATCGAGCACTGGACCCGCATCCCGTGCGAGGTGGAGTTCGCCAGCGAGTTCCGTTACCGAGACCCGGTGCTGGACCGCTCCACACTGGTGATCGCGATCAGCCAGTCCGGCGAGACCATGGACACGCTGATGGCCCTGCGGCACGCCAAGGAGCAGAAGGCGCGCGTGCTCGCCATCTGCAACACCAACGGCTCGACGATCCCGCGCGAGTCCGACGCCGTGCTCTACACCCACGGCGGGCCGGAGATCGCGGTGGCCTCCACCAAGGCGTTCCTCACCCAGCTGGTCGCCTGCTATCTGATCGGCCTGCACCTCGCGCAGATCCGCGGCGTCATGTACGCCGACGAGGTCGCCGCCGTGGTGTCCCGCCTCCAGCGCACCCCCGACAACCTGCGGACGCTGCTCAACCAGATGGAGGACGTGCGCGCGCTCGCCCGGGACCTCAAGACGGCGTCGACCGTCCTGTTCATCGGCCGCCACGTCGGCTTCCCGGTGGCGCTCGAGGGCGCGTTGAAGCTCAAGGAGCTCGCGTACATGCACGCCGAGGGCTTCGCGGCCGGCGAGCTGAAGCACGGCCCGATCGCGCTCATCGACGAGGGCACGCCGGTCGTGTGCGTCGTACCGTCGCCGGCCGGCCGTGGCGTGCTGCGCGACAAGGTCGTCTCGAACATCCAGGAGGTCCGTGCGCGGGGCGCCCGCACGATCGTCATCGCCGAGGAGGGCGACGACGCCGTGGCCGCGTACGCCGATCACCTGATTCCCGTGCCGCGTACGCCCACCCTGCTGGCGCCGCTGATGACGACCGTGCCGCTGCAGATCCTGGCGTGCGAGATCGCGGCGGCCCGGGGCCACGACGTCGACCAGCCGCGCAACCTGGCCAAGTCCGTCACCGTGGAGTGACATCGCCCCGCCCCAACGCGATGCCGGCGAGCGCGTCGAGCGCCGGTCCGCCCTCGTCCCAGTAGCCGAGGTGGCCGCCGCCGGGCTGGCTGACGAAGCGGCGGGCCCCGAACGACGGGTCCGCCGGGTTGGTGCCGAAGTACAGGTCGTTCTCCGGCCGGCCGAAGGCGAGCAACGCCCCGGCCGGCCGGGCTTGACTGGCGACGAGGTCCTCCGCCACGCTCCTCGGCGACACGGCCGCGTACTGGATGACGTCGGAGCGCGAGGTGGACGCCCACACCTCGCCGGGCGGAGCGTGCAGGTCCTTCGCGGAATCCACCCCGACGCCCGGAGAGCCGACGAAGACGAGGCTGTCGGCGTCGAAGCCGGGCACCGCCGCGGCGGTGCCGACCACGAGCGATCCGTAACTGTGCCCGACGACGGTCTGCCGGGCCGGCGGCCCCTCGTGGCTGGCGCGCAGGCCGGCCTGGAACCGTCGCAGCGCCGGAGCGCCCGCGTTCGCGGAGGACCGGCCGGCCGCCTCGCCGAGGAAGTCCGGCGCGTCGTAGCCGAGCCACATGATCGCGCTGGTCGACCGCTCGGGTGCGAGCTCGGCCGCCCGGACCGCGATCCGCTCGGCGCGGGCCAGCTCGCCGCCGTACGAGGCGAGGTCGGCGGTCATGCCCGGCACCTGCGTGACGATGCCGGTGGCCCGGTCCGGGTCGCCGAGCGCGACCACCGCCCGCCCGTCGCCCGCCGGATCCACCTCGAGCAGGTACGCCCGCGTGCCGTCCCCGTTCTCGAGCCGGTCGGGCAGCGAGCCCTCGAGGGGCAGGCCGTCGATCACCAGGCGGTTGGCACGGTCACGGGCGGCGGCCGGTACGCCGTCCAGCGAGCCGACCCAGCCGGGCCGCGTGGCGCACATCCACTCCCGCTGTGCCGGGGACAGGGCCGCCCACCAACGGGCCACCTCGGCGGGACCGGCGGTGCACGCGGGCGGATCGCCGCCCGGTGGGCCCGCGGCCGCCTCGAACAGCCCGTCGAGGATCCGGACCGTTGCCTGGTCCGCCCCGGTCGCGGCCGCGACGTCGCCGCCCGGCTTCGCCCGGGTGATCGCGGCGGCGAACTCGCTGAGGGCCTGGTCGGCGGCCCAGCAGCCGAGCCGGAACAGGTCGAGCCGGCGCAGCAGCCCGCCGATCCGGGCGGCGAGGGCGTCGGCGGCGGCCCCCTTCCAGGCGGCGCGCAGGCCGGCCGCGCACGTGCGCAGCTCCGCCACCCAGCGACCCGCCGTCGCCGCCCAGGCCCGCCAGTCGCCGGCCGCATCCCGCCACCCACCGGGATCGGTCGCAGCGAGCGCAGCAGCGGCCGGCCCCCGATCGGTGGCCGCGAGCGCCGCAGCGGCCGGCCCGCGGCCGGTCGCCGGGAGCGCTGCCGAATCCGGCCCGCGGCCGGTGCGGATGGGCCCTGCCGGTGCTGGGCCGCGGTCGGTTGCCCCGAGCGCCGTCACTTGATCCGCCGGAGCCGGGCAGCGGCGCGATCGTCCGTGGTCTCGTAGTCGTCGACGGTCGTGACGACCGCTCGGCCCGTGGCGATGATGTCGTCGGTCAGCGCCATCAGGACGCGGCGCGCCGCTGCGGCTGCGGCCGTACCCGCATCGGTGCTGGACCAGTGCGGGCCCGGGACCGGCGGCATCGGGCCGGCATGCAGGCGGCCGCCCGCGTTCTGCAGCGCCGCGGCCCAGCGGCGCACGGCCTCGGCGTCGATCTCGAGCTCAGGCGTCATGGGCAACCTCCGGAAGGTGAAGGACTCGGGGCGACGACGTTAGGCAGATCCGGCGGCCCGCGGGGCCGGCCTGTGGATGACGGGCCGGCCTGTGGACAAGGGGCCGGCCTGTGGATGACGCCGGGCTGTGGACAACGGGTTTCGCTAGGGTTGGGCGTGTGATCGTCTCTGTCGGGATCGACGTGGTGCTGGTCGATCGGTTCGCCCGTGCGCTGGACCGGACGCCGCTGCTGGGCGACCGGCTCTTCACCGACGGGGAACGGATGACGGCGTCCGGGAACCCGCGGTCGGCGGAGTCGCTGGCGGCCCGGTTCGCGGCGAAGGAGGCGGTCGCCAAGGCCCTCGGCGCGCCCGCCGGGCTGCGGTGGCACGACTGCGAGATCGTCTCGGATCCGGACGGGCGGCCCTGGCTGACCGTCTCGGGTACGGTCGCCGCGGTGGCCGCCGAACGCGGCATCCACCGGTGGCACCTGTCGCTGTCCCACGACGGCGGCATCGCCTCGGCCATGGTCGTCGCCGAGGGCTGAAACCACGCGAGGGCGGGAGTGCGGATGCGGCAGGCATGGCGGGTTGGCGACGTACGGTCGGCCGAGAAGGCGCTGATGGCGACCCTGGCGGACGGCACCCTGATGCAGCGCGCCGCGGCCGGTCTGGCCCGTCGGTGTGCGCTGCTGCTGCAGGAGACCGGCGGTGTGTACGGCGCGACGGTCGTCCTGCTGGTCGGCAGCGGCGACAACGGTGGCGACGCGCTCTACGCGGGGGCGCGCCTGGCCGCGCGCGGGGCGGGAGTGCAGGCGATCCTGATGCAACCCGAGCACGTGCACGCGGCAGGTCTCGACGCACTGCGGCGGGCCGGCGGGCGTACGGTCGTCGACCTGCCCGCCCGCGCCGACCTGGTGGTCGACGGCATCGTGGGCATCGGGGCGAGCGGCGGGTTGCGGCCCGCGGCGGCTGCGCTGGCCGGCGCGCTGCCGCAGCTGCGCAACCGTGCGGGCGCGCGGAGCCCGGTCGTGGCCGTGGACGTGCCCAGCGGCGTCGCGGTCGACACCGGCGACGTGCCCGGCGACGCGGTGCACGCCGATGTCACGGTCACCTTCGGGTGTCTCAAGCCGGCGCACGTGCTGGGTCCCGCCGCGGCCCTGACGGGCCACGTCGACCTGGTGGACATCGGCCTGGGTGCGACGCTGCAGCCTTCTCCGGCGGTACGCGTGCCCGACGCGGCCGACATCGCCTCGTGGTGGCCGCGCCCGGACGCCGCCTCCGACAAGTACACGCGGGGTGTGGTCGGGGTGGCCACGGGCTCGGCCACGTACCCGGGCGCCGCGCTGCTGTCGGTCTCCGGGGCGCTCGCCGGGCCTACCGGCATGGTCCGCTACGCGGGCACCGCCGATCAGGAGGTCGTCCGCCAGCACCCGTCGGTGGTCGCGGTCAAGCGTGTGGCCGACGCCGGGCGGGTGCAGGCGTGGGTGTGCGGGTCCGGGCTCGGGACCAGCGACGACGCCCGTACGGAACTGCGCAGCGTCCTCGCCACCTCGCTGCCCGTCCTGCTGGACGCCGACGCGCTGACCCTGCTCGTCGACGGGCAGCACGCCGCCGACCTGCGCCGCGACGCGCCCCTGGTGATCACGCCGCACGACCGCGAGTTCGCCCGGCTCGCGGGTGAGGCGCCCGGCGCCGACCGGGCCGGGGCCGCCTGCCGCCTGGCCGCCTGGATCAACGCGGTGGTGCTGCTCAAGGGCGACCGGACCATCGTGGCGACGCCGGGCGGCGAGGTGTGGGCCAACCCGACCGGGAGCGCCCACCTCGCGACCGCCGGTTCCGGGGACGTGCTGGCCGGACTGCTGGGTTCGTTGCTCGCCGCGGGGCTGCCGGCGGAACGGGCGGCGGTGGCTGCCGCGTACGCGCATGGTCTCGCCGGACGCCGCGCCGGTCTCGACGGTCCGGTGACGTCGACGGACGTCGCCGCGGCATTGCGACCCGTCCTCGCCGACCTGCTGTGACGCCGGCCTTGACGAAGGTGCCGCTGTGATGCCGCGCCTGACGACGGTGCTGCTGTGATGCCGCGCCTGACGACGGTGCTGCCGTGACGACGCGCCTGACGACGGTGCCGGGCCTCGTCGAAGGCGGCTGTTGTGACGCTGATCCCGACGAAGGCGGTCAGGACGCCGCGGCGCTGCTGTGGCGGCGGTTCTGTCGGAGGCGGTCAGTAGGCTGAGGGGCATGTGGCAGGCCGAGGTCCGGATCGATCTGGACGCGATCCGGGACAACGTGGCGGCGCTGCGCGCCGGCACGACCGCCGAGGTCATGGCGGTCGTCAAGGCGGACGGGTACGGGCACGGCATGCTGCCGGCGGCCCGCGCCGCGCTCGCCGGTGGTGCGACGTGGCTCGGGGTGGCCACCCTCGACGAGGCCCTGACGCTGCGCCGGGCCGGGCTGACCGTGCCGGTGCTGGCCTGGCTGAACGCCCCCGGGATGCCGCTGCACGAGGGCGTCGGCGCCGGCGTGGACCTCAACGCGGGCAGCCTCGGTCAGCTCGGCGAGCTGGTCACCGCCGCCCGCCGTGCCCAGCGACCGGTGCGCGCGCACCTCAAGCTCGACACCGGGCTGGCCCGCGGCGGCGCCACCCCGGCCGACTGGCCGGCGCTGCTCGAGGCCGCCGCCAAGGTCCAGGCCGGCGGCGAGCTCGAGGTGGTCGGCATCTGGAGCCACTTCGTGTACGCGGACGCACCCGGCCACGAGACGATCGACCATCAGCTCGCGGTCTTCGCCGAAGGGCTGGCCACCGCGGAGCGTTACGGCATCGAGCCGCGCTACCGGCACATCGCCAACTCGGCGGCCACCCTCACCCGGCCCGACGCCCACTACGACCTCGTACGTCCCGGCGTGGCCATCTACGGCCTGTCCCCGCTGCCCGGCCCGCCGCCGGCCGGACTGCGCCCGGCGATGACCGCCCGCGCCCGGATCACCCAGACCAAGCGCGTCCCGGCCGGCCAGGGCGTCTCGTACGGGCACGCGTACCACACGTCGCGCGAGACGACGCTGGCGCTGGTGCCGCTCGGCTACGGCGACGGGGTGCCGCGGCACGCGTCCAACGTCGGGCCGGTGCTGCTCGGTGACGCCGTGCGGACGATCGCCGGCCGGGTCTGCATGGACCAGTTCGTGCTGGACTGCGGCGACGACCCGGTGGCGGCCGGCGACGTGGCGACGCTCTTCGGCCCGGGCGACCACGGCGAGCCGACGGCGACGGACTGGGCCGACGCGATCGGGACGATCAACTACGAGATCGTGACGCGGTTCGGGGGGTCGCGGATCCCCCGGGCCTACGACGGTGCGGGTGCGGGTCTCGAGGAAATCGACGGTGCCGGTAAGGGCTTCGGAGGGACCGGCGGTGCCGGTGCGGGCTTCGGAGGGACCGGCGATGCCGGTGCGGGCTCCGGGGAAGCCGGCGGTGCCGGTCCGGGCCTCTCGGGAACTCGCGGTGCCGGTGCCGGTGCGGGCTCCGGGAGGACCGTCCCCGACCGGTCCGGGCAGGTCTGATGGAACGCCGGGGAGGGCGGATGAGTCACGGTAAGGCGCACGGCCGGTCGTCGTCGCGGGCGGTCCGGCCGGGGCCGAACCGGCGGGCCAAGCAGGTCGGCATCGCCGGTGCTGTCATCGGTGTCGCCGCTGCCGGGCTCGCCACCGCGTTCGCCGTCGAGCGGGCGCTGGTGCGCCGGTCCCAGACCGCGCCCGGCGACCCGTACGCCGAGGAGAGCTTCGGCGATCAGCCGTACGACACCGAGCTCACCGTGACCGCCGCCGACGGCACCGACCTGCACGTCGAGATCGTGGAGCCGGAGCGGCCCGGCAAGCCGACGGTCGTCTTCGTGCACGGGTTCGCGCTGGACATGGGCACGTTCTACTTCCAGCGGCAGGCGCTGACCCGGCTGGGCGAATACCGGCTCGTCTTCTACGACCAGCCCGGCCACGGGCGGTCCGGGCGTCTCGAGTCCGGCGACTACGACCTGGCCGCACTCGGCAAGTCGCTCGCCGCCGTGCTGGACGAAACCGTGCCCGACGGCGAGATCATCCTGGTCGGGCACTCGATGGGCGGCATGACCATCATGGCGTTCGCCGAGCAGTATCCGGAGTGGTTCGGCAACCGGGTCACCGGCGTCGTGCTCATGTCGACCTCCGCCGGCCTGGTCGACAAGACGAGGATCGGCGTGCAGTCGCTGGTCGCCCGGGCCAGCGCGCCGTTCTTCCCGCTGTGGGGCGGCGCCGCCCGGATCGGCGGCACCGCGATCGACCGGGCCCGGGTCGCCTCGTCGGACCTCGCCTGGCTGCTCACCCGCCGGTACGGCTTCGGCGACGCCCGGCCCAGCCCGTCGTTGGTCACGTTCGTGGAGCACATGAACTCCCGGACGTCCGTCGAGACGCTCACCCGCTATCTGCGCACGCTGTACACGCACAACCGCTTCCCGGCGCTGTCCGCGCTGCGGGGCGTGCCGGTGCTGGTGGTGGTCGGCACGAAGGACTACCTCACGCCGGTGACCCACTCGGAGGAGATCCTCCGCCACCTCCCGGAGGCCGAGCTGTTGAAGGTGGAGAACACCGGGCACGTGGTGATGCTGGAGAAGGCCGACGAGGTGAACGAGGCTCTGATCGCTTTCCTGAAGAAGGTCTCGTGACCACCACCGGGATCCGGCTCGCCACCGTGGACGACACGCGCGACTTCGGACGGCGCCTCGCCGGCCTGCTGCACGCCGGCGACCTGCTGCTGCTCACCGGCCCGCTCGGCGCCGGCAAGACCGCGCTGGTGCAGGGCATCGGCGCCGGGCTGGGAGTGCTGGGCGACATCACCTCGCCGACGTTCGTCATCGCCCGGGTGCACCGTCCGGACCCGGCGCGGGGCGGCTCTTTGCCGCTGGTGCACGCGGACGCGTACCGGCTGGGGGACGCCGCCGACCCGCGCGCCGAGATCGACGACCTGGACCTGGACGCGTCCGCCGAGGAGGCGGTCACCGTCGTCGAGTGGGGTGCCGGGCTGGTCGAGCAGCTGAACGACGAGTACCTGGCGGTGCGCATCGACCGCCTCGACGACGACACCCGTGTGCTGGACCTGCTGCCGTACGGCGGCGACTGGGCCGACCGCCTCGAGAAACTGTGACGCCTGTGAACCTGCTTGAGCTGCTTCCGCCCGCCTGGCGCGCCGAGCTCACCCCGCTTCTCGACCCGGCTGCCACGGAGGCGCTGGGTTCGTTCGTGGCGGACGAGTACGCCCGGCACACCGTGTACCCGCCGGTCGAGGACCTGTTCGCGGCGTACCGGCTGTGCCCGCCGGAACGGACCCGGGTGCTGTTGCTGGGGCAGGACCCGTACCACGGGCCGGGGCAGGCGCACGGGCTCAGCTTCAGCGTCCGCGACGGCGTGCGGGTGCCTCCGTCGCTGCGCAACGTCTACAAGGAGCTGGCGGCGGACGTCGGCGTGGCACCGCCGGCGAGCGGCGACCTGACCGGGTGGGCACGGCAGGGCGTGCTGCTGCTCAACGCGGTGCTGACCGTACGCGCGGGAGCTGCCGGGTCGCACAAGAACAGGGGGTGGGAGGTCTTCACCGACGCCACGATCCGGGCGCTGAACGCGCGCGCCGAGCGGGTGATCTTCCTGCTCTGGGGCTCGTACGCCCGCAAGAAGGCCGCCCTGGTGACCAACCCGGCGCACGTGGTGATCGAATCGGGTCATCCGAGCCCGCTCAACGGCGGCAAGGACTTCCTCGGCGCCCGGATGTTCAGCGCCACCAACAAGGCCCTGGCCGACGCCGGCCGCCCCGTCGTCGACTGGGACCCGCGCGCCTGACCGGGCCGCGGACGGGCGAAAGGCCGGCAGCGGGCGGCGGCCGCCCCGTCGTCGACGGGGACCCACGCGCCTGACCGGGCCGCGGACGGGCGAAAGGCCGGCAGCCGGCGGAGGCACCCGCCGGTGACCCGGCGCAGGTGGACCGGGTCGCCGTCGGAGCCGCTGCCGGGCGGGACGGGTCCGCAGCGTCCCACGCAGCGGCGGCTAGTGTTTGGAGGTGCTCGTTCTCGCTCTCGATACCGCCACCCCCGCGGTCACCGCCGCGCTGGCCGAGGTCACCGACGGCGGTCTCAAGGGGCTCGGGGAGCGGCGGACCGTCGACCCGCGGGCGCACGGGGAGCTGCTCGCCCCGCAGATCCGTCGGGTCCTCGGCGACGCCGGGGTGCAGCCGGGCGAACTCGGCGCGATCGTGGCCGGGACCGGGCCCGGGCCGTTCACCGGGCTGCGGGTGGGGCTGGCCACCGCGGCGAGCATGGGGCAGGCGCTCGGCATTCCCGCGTACGGGATCTGTTCGCTGGATGCGATCGGCCGGGCCGCAGGTCCCGGGCGGGTGCTGGTGGCGACCGACGCCCGGCGCCGGGAGGTGTACTTCGCGACCTATCTGGACGGTGCGCGGGTGACCGGGCCCGACGTGGCGAAGCCCACCGACGTGCAGGTCGACGCCGACCGGGCCGTGGGCGAGGGCGCGGTCAAGTATTCCGAGGTTTTCGCCGTCCCGATCGACGACCGGGTGCTGTATCCCTCCGGTGAGGCGCTGATCGCGCTGGCTCTCGACAGGATCCGGTCGGGTGCGCCGGGGGATCCGCTCACCCCGCTGTATCTGCGGCGGCCCGACGCGGTCGCCGCCGCGCAGCGGAAGCCCGTGCTGCCCTGATGGAGATCGTGCGGTTCCGGTGGTGGCACATCGCCGAGGTGCTGCCCGTCGAGGACGACCTGTTCGGCGCGGAGAAGTGGTCGGCGGCCATGTTCTGGAACGAGCTGGCCCAGCGGCATTTCTACGTGGTCGCCGAGGAGGACGGCGAGGTGCTCGGCTACGCGGGCCTCTCCGTGACCGACGACACCGAGTCGTGGGTGCAGAACATCGCGGTGCGCCGGGACGCGCAGAAGCGGGGGATCGGGCGCCGGCTGCTGGAGACGCTGCTCGAGCGGGCCGCCGGCCGGAAGGTGCTGCTGGAGGTGGCGGTGGACAACGCGCCGGCCCAGCACCTGTACGCGACGTACGATTTCGAGCCCGTCGGGATCCGGCGCGGCTACTACCAGCCCAGCAACACGGATGCCTTGGTGATGATGCGCGATGCCTGACGAGCCTCTGGTCCTCGGGATCGAGACCTCCTGCGACGAGACCGGCGTCGGCATCGTGCGCGGGCACACGCTGCTGGCCGACGCGCTCGCCTCCAGCGTCGACCAGCATGCGCGGTTCGGCGGGGTCGTGCCGGAGGTCGCCAGCCGCGCCCATCTGGAGGCGATCGTCCCGATCATGCAGCGGGCGCTCGACGAGGCGGGCGTCACGCTCGCCGACGTCGACGCGATCGCCGTGACGGCCGGGCCGGGTCTTGCGGGCGCGCTGCTGGTCGGGGTCGCCGCGGCCAAGGGGTACGCGCTGGCAGCCGACAAGCCGATCTACGGGGTGAACCATCTCGCGGCGCACGTCGCGGTGGACACCCTGGAGCACGGACCGCTGCCGGAGCCCGCCGTGGCGATGCTGGTGTCGGGCGGGCACTCGTCGTTGCTGCTGGTCGACGACCTGACAGCCGGCGTGACACCGCTCGGCGCGACGATCGACGACGCGGCCGGCGAGGCGTTCGACAAGGTGGCGCGCCTGCTCGGCATGGGCTTCCCCGGCGGGCCGGTGATCGACCGTACGGCGCGCGACGGCGACCCGGGCGCGATCGCGTTCCCCCGCGGCCTCACCGCCCCGAAGGACCTCCAGCGCCATCGCTTCGACTTCTCGTTCTCCGGGCTGAAGACCGCCGTGGCGCGCTGGGTCGAGGCCCGCGAGCGCAGCGGCGAGCCGGTGCCGGTGGCCGACGTCGCCGCTGGATTCCAGGAGGCCGTCTGCGACGTGCTGACCGCCAAGGCGCTGGACGCGTGCCGCGAGCACGGCGTCGAGACGCTGATCATCGGCGGTGGGGTGGCCGCCAACTCGCGGCTGCGGGTCCTGGCCGAGGAGCGTGCCGCCAAGCTGGGGATCCGGGTCCGCGTACCGCGCCCGCAGCTGTGCACCGACAACGGCGCGATGGTGGCGGCGCTGGGCTCGCACCTGGTCGCGGCCGGCGTGGCACCGAGCCGGCTGGACCTGCCGGCGGATTCCGCGATGTCATTGACCTCGGTCGCTGTGACGGGGTAGGAAGCTCGCATGATCGCACGGATGTGGGAGGTACGCGCCTCGCGCGGCGGCTTCGACGAGCTGCTCAGCTGGGTCTGCGACCGCGAACTGCCCAAGCTGGAGGTGCTGCCCTCCCACGTGTCCAGCGAGGTCTTCTCCTCCACCGACCAGCGCATCGTGGTCATCTCGAAGTGGCGGAACACCCCCGGTGAGCTGCCCGCTCCGCCGGAACACCTGGTTGCCCGTTCGCCACACGTGTGGGATTTCACTCCGGTCGATAGATAACACTCTGGATCGTGACGGCAGCGTTACGTAACGTCGAGGGGCGATGCGTGAACTGCCCCCACCCGATCCGGGCTCCCCCGACGACCGGTCCGCCACCCGCTATCTGGGGTGGCTCGTCCGGCAGGCGTGGGTATCCGTCAGCGCCGCCATCTTCTTCGCCGTCGTGTGGATGGTCTGCCAGGCTTTCACCCCCGCGGTGATCGGCAAGGCCATCGACGCCGGCCTGGCCCACCGCGACGGCGGTGAGCTGCTGATCTGGAGCATGGTCCTGTTCGCCGTGGGCCTCGTGCAGGCCGGCGCCGGCCTGCTGCGCCACCGCCGGGCCGTCTACAACTGGCTGTCGGCGGCCTACCGTACGGTGCAGGTCGCCGTCCGGCAGGCGGGGTGGCTCGGGGTGGCGCTGCCGCGGCGGCTCGACGCGGGCGAGGTCGTCGCCATCGGTACGGCCGACATCACGCACATCGGCAACGCCGTCGACATCCTCGCGCGAGGGGTCGGCTCGGTCGTCGCCGTCATCACCGTCACCACGATCCTGCTGGTCACGTCGGTGCCGCTGGGCCTGGTCGTGGTGCTGGGCATCCCGCTGCTGATGGCCGTGGTCAGCGTGCTCATCCGGCCGCTGCACCACCGGCAGCAGGCGTACCGGGAGCAGCAGGGGCGGCTCACCGGCCGGGCCACGGACATGGTCGGCGGCCTGCGGGTGCTGCGGGGCGTCGGCGGCGAGCCGGTGATGTCCCAGCGGTACCGCGCCGAGTCACAGACGCTGCGTGCCGCGGGGGTGCGCGTCGCCCGGGTGGAGGCGCTGCTCAATGCGGCCCAGGTGCTGCTGCCGGGGACGTTCCTGGTGCTGGTCACGTGGCTCGGCGCGCGGTTCGCGATCTCCGGGAAGATCACGGTCGGGCAGCTCGTCTCGTTCTACGGGTACGCGGCGTTCCTCGTCTCGCCGCTGCGCCAGCTCACGGAGACGATCGACAAGCTGATCCGCGGGCACGTCTCCAGCCGCCGGGTCGTGTCGATGCTGCGGGTGCGTACGGATCTCCCGGGTCCCGCCCGGCCCGTACCGATGCCCGAGCGCGGGGAGCTGGTCGACCCGGTGTCCGGCGTGGTGGTGCGGCCGGGGCTGGTCACGGCCATCGCCGCCGCGGTGCCCGCCGATGCCGTGACCATCGCGGACCGGCTCGGCCGCTACACCGCCTCGGGCGCCGGGACGACGCTGGGCGGCGTACCGCTGAAGGACCTGGACCCGGCGGCCGTGCGGGAGCGGATCGTCGTGGCCGACAACGACGCCCGGCTGTTCTCCGGGCCGCTGCGCGCCGACCTGGACCCGGAGGCGACCGGCAGGGTCGCGGTGTCATTGGAGGCCGCGTCGGCGGCCGACGTCGTCGAGGCGCTGCCGGACGGCCTGGACAGTGAGGTCGCCGAGCGCGGCCGCAGCTTCTCCGGCGGCCAGCAGCAGCGGCTCCGGCTGGTCCGCGCGCTCGTCGCGGACCCGGAGATCCTCGTGCTGGTCGAGCCGACCAGCGCGGTCGACGCGCACACCGAGGCCCGCATCGCCGACCGGCTCGCGACGGCCCGCGCCGGTCGCACCACCGTCGTCTGCTCCACCAGCCCGCTGGTGCTGGACCGCGCCGACCACGTCGTCTACGTCGAGGACGGGACGGTGGTCGCCGAGGGAACCCATCGCGAGCTGCTGGACAGCAGCTTCGCCTACGCGAGGACGGTGCTGCGCGAGTGAGCAACGCGCTCCCGGTGGCGGACGACCGCCAGGTGCGCCGGTACGCCCGCGATCTGTTCCGCCGGCATCCGCGCGCCCTGCTGACCGCCGTCGTCCTGCATGCGGTCGCCGCGATCGCGGGCCTGGTCGGCCCGCGGCTGCTCGGCGAGCTGGTCGAATCGATTCAGCACGGCGCGGGCGTGGGTACGGTCGACCGCATCGCGCTCACCATCGCCGTCTTCGTCGTCACGCAGGCGGTGCTGGTGCGGTTCGCGTACCTGGCGTCGGCGCGGCTCGGCGAGCGGGTGCTGGCCGAGTTGCGGGAGGAGTTCGTCGACCGGGTCCTGACGATCCCGCTCTCCACCGTGGAGAAGGCGGGCACCGGTGACCTGCTGACCCGTACGTCGCGGGACGTCGACGCGCTGTCGAGGTGCCTGCGCTTCGCGGTGCCCGAGACGCTGATCGCGCTGATCACGGCTTGCCTCGCGGTGAGCGCTCTCATCCTGGTCAGCCCGCTGCTCGCGCTGCCGCTGCTGGTCGCCGTGCCGGTGCTGACCTGGTCCACGCGGTGGTACCTGCGCCGGGCGTCCGCCGGCTATCTGCGGCAGAACGCCGCGTACTCACAGGTCACCGACGGTCTCGCGGAAACCGTCGAGGGGGCGCGCACGGTGGATGCGCTGCGCCGGCAGCGGCAGCGGATCGGGCGTACGGACGACGACCTGCGCAACTCCTGGGCCGCCGAGCGGTACACGCTGTACCTGCGGACGGTCTGGATGCCGTCGATCGAGGTCGGCTACGTGCTGCCCGTGGTCGGCACGCTGCTGCTGGGTGGCTGGTTCTACCTGCAGGGCTGGGTCGGGCTCGGCCAGGTCACCACCGCCGTGCTGTACGCGCAGATGCTCGTCGACCCGATCGACCGGTTCCTCGGCTGGCTCGACGAGCTGCAGGTGGGCGCCGCGTCGCTGGCCCGGCTGCTCGGCGTCTCGTTCAGAACGGCGGCCCCCACGGCGCAGACCCCGGACGGCGCGGAGATCGTCGCCCGGGACGTGCGGTTCTCGTACGTGCCGGGGCGCGAGGTGCTGCACGGCATCTCGCTGACCATCGCGCCGGGGGAGCGGCTGGCGATCGTGGGGCCGTCCGGCGCCGGCAAGTCCACGCTGGGCCGGCTGCTGGCCGGGGTGCACGCGCCCGGCCGCGGGTCCATCACCGTCGGCGGGGTCGCGCTGGCCGGGCTGCCGCTGGACCGGCTGCGCTCCGAGGTCGCGCTGGTCAGCCAGGAACACCACGTCTTCATCGGTACGCTGCGCGACAACATCGCCATGGTCCGGCCGGGCTCCTCGGCGGCCGACGTCCGGCAGGCGCTGGCCGCCGTGCACGCCCTGAAGTGGGCGGACCAATTGCCCGACGGACTGGACACGGTGGTCGGCGCGGGCGGGGTGAGCCTGTCCGCCGCGCAGGCGCAGCAGGTGGCGCTGGCCCGGCTGGTGCTGGCCGACCCGCACACGCTGGTGCTCGACGAGGCGACGGCGATGCTGGACCCGCGGGCCGCCCGGGACCTGGAGCAGTCGCTGGCGGCGGTGCTGAAGGGGCGTACGGTCATCGCGATCGCGCACCGGCTGTTCTCCGCCCACGACGCCGACCGGGTGGCGGTGGTGGAGGACGGGCGGATCACCGAGCTGGGATCGCACGACGAGCTGGTCGCGGCAGGTGGCTCGTACGCGGCCCTGTGGGCGTCGTGGCACGGCACGCCGCCGGTCGGTACGACTAGCGCAGCGCCAGGAACGCGCCCAGCAGAGCCAGCGTGACGATGGCGACGGCCAGCAGGAGCAGGAACTCGCGCCGCTGCCGCTCCTCCGCCTGCTCGGCGGGCAGGTCGCTGACCACGGCGGCGAGCTCGTCCAGCGTGCGGGCGTCGGCCACCACGCCGACCCGCTGGGCGAACTCGTCCAGCGTCAGCCGTCCGGCGCCGGTGTGCCGTTCGAGCGCGGCCACGATCCGCTGCCGATCCTCGTCGGAAGCGCGCATGCTCACGGCCGCACCTTACAACAGCGGATCCGCCAGCAGCCGTTCGAAAGCGAGCTCCGCCGCTCCGATGAGCGCCGCGTCCCGGCCCAGCTCGGGGGTGCGCAGCCGGATGTCCTCGCGGCACGCGGGCAGCGCCACCTCGGTGAGCCGGGAGCGGATCTGCGCCGCCGCCACCAGGTACAGGTCGCGCAGCGTGCCGCCGAAGATCACCGCCTCCGGGTTGAAGATGTTGACCAGGTTGCCGACGCCGAGGCCCAGCCATTCGCCGACGTGCCGGACCGCCTGCTGGGCCACCCAGTCGCCGCGCATCGCCGCCTCGACCACGCCGAGCACCGCCTCGCGGCCGCTGCGGTCGCCCCGGCCGGCCAGCCTGAGCAGCGGGTACTCGCCGATCTCGGTCTCCCAGCAGCCGCGTGAGCCGCAACTGCACGGCCGGCCCTGCGGGTTGACCACCATGTGGCCCACCTCGCCGCCGTAGCCGCCGTGGCCGGTGATGGGCCGGCCGCCCGCGATGATGCCCGCGCCGACGCCGACGTCGCCGTACAGGTAGATGACGTTGTCCCGCCCGGCCGCCGCGCCGCGGCTGTGCTCGACCAGCGCGGACACATCGGCGATGTTGCCGACGGTCACCGGGCCGACGTCGCCGATCTCCTCGACGAGAGCTTCCCCGACCGGTTCGTCCTTCCAGCCGATCGTGGGTGCGAGCCGGACCATGCCGTCCGCGCGGCGCACCATGCCCGCGATGGCGAGTCCGACGCCGACGCAGCGGGAGCCGTCCGGCACGTCGCGCATCTCGTGGATGAAGCCGGCGAGCGGCTTGACGGCGTCGACCACCTGCATGCCGCGGGGGCGGGGCGCCTCGCGCCGGTCCAGGATCTGTCCGCCGAGCCCGACGCGGGCCGCGCGGAGCCGGTCGACCTCGATGTTGAGCGCGTACGCGTAGACCTTGGACGACTCGGGCCGGACGACCAGTGAGGGTCGCCCGGCCCGGCCGGTGTCGCGTTGGGTCTTCTCGGAGACCAGCCCGGCGGCGGTGAGGTCCGTCGTCAGGGCTCCGATGGTGCTGCGGTTGAGGCCGAGCCGGGTGGTGAGCTCGGCGCGGGACGTAGCCCCGTGAACGTGAACATATCGGAGCAACGTGCCCAGGTTGTGCCGGCGTACCTCTTCCTGGCTCGGTCCCGCCCTCATCGGTTTCCGGTGGCGGCCGCCCTGCGGCGGGAGAGCGCGTCGACGCTGGCGGCGAGCAGCAGGATCAGGCCGGTGACCACGAACTTCGTGCCGGAGCTGTACCCCATCAGGCCCATGCCGTTGTCGATCACCGCGATGACCGCGCCGCCGATGATCGCGTCCAGCACCCGGCCCTTGCCGCCGAAGAGGCTGGTGCCGCCGATGACCGCGGCGCCGACCGCGTACAGCAGGACGTTGCTGCCGCCGGAGTTCGGGTCGACCGAGTTGGCCCGGCTGGCGGCGATGATGCCGCCGATCGAGGCCATGAACGAGCCGATCACGAACACCGAGATGCGGATCCGGTCGACCGGGATGCCCGCCCGGCGCGCGGCCTCCTTGTTGCCGCCGACCGCGTAGACGTGCCGGCCGTACGTGGTGCGCCCGAGCACGAACGTCCAGACGATCAGCACCACCGCGATGATCGGGGCGACGATCGGTACGCCCTTCACCGAGATGATCAACGGGTTGATGCTGCGCTCCTGGGTCAGCACGGCGACCGCCGCCAGCAGCAGTACGGCCAGCGCCACGATCCGTGCCAGCACGATACCCATCGGGTCGGTCACCAGCCCGCGCGCGGCCCGTCCGCGGAGCCGCAGGATCTGCATCGCGGCGTACCCGGCGATCGCGATGATCGCGAGCACCCAGCTCAGCCCGACCGACATGTTGTTGTTCGCGAGGGAGAGCACGAACTTGTCGCGGATCGAGATGTTCTTGCCGCCGCTGAGCAGCATCAGCAGGATGCCCTGGAAGGCCAGGAACGCGGCCAGGGTGACCACGAAGGACGGGATGCCGACCTTCGCCACCAGGAAGCCCAGCATGAAGCCGATGACCAGGCCGGTGACCAGGGCGACCGGGATGGCGCTGTACCAGTCCCAGCCGTGGTCGGTGAGCAGGATCGCCATGACCGCGCCGCAGACGCCGCTGGCGAAGCCGGCCGAGAGGTCGATCTCGCCCAGCAGCAGGACGAACACCAGGCCCATCGCGATGAAGATGACCGCCGCGCCCTGGGAGAACAGGTTGGCGAAGTTGACCGCGCTGAAGAAGGTCGGGCGGGCGGTGCCGAAGATCAGGCAGAGCACGATGAGGCCCAGGATGGCGGGCAGGCTGCCGATGTCGCCGCCGCGCACCCGGCCCCAGTAGTCGTGCAGGTGGCTGGCCACCGTCGGCTTGGCCACCTGGACCGGGCCACTGGATGTGGTCATGGTTGTCATAGGTCGGCTCCCGGAGGCGTGAGGTCGGCGAAGCCGGCGGCGGCCGGCTTCTCGGGCGGCAGGCCGAGGTTCCCGCTGCGGCCGGCCGTGATCAGCTCGACCACCTGGGCGTGTGTGACGTCGCTGGTCTTGACCTGGGCCGCCATCCGGCCGAGGTAGAGCGCGGCGATGCGGTCCGAGACGGCGAACACGTCGTTCATGTTGTGCGAGATGAGCACGACGCCCAGGCCGTTGTCGGCGAGCCGGCGGACCAGCTCGAGGACCTGGGCGGTCTGGGCGACGCCGAGGGCGGCGGTGGGCTCGTCGAGGATCACCACGCGGCTGTTCCAGAGCACGGCCTTGGCGATCGCCACGGTCTGCCGCTGGCCGCCGGAGAGGCTGGCGACGAGCTGCCGGAGGGATTTCACCGTACGCACCGAGAGGCTGGCGAGGGTGTCGCCGGCCATCTGTTCCATGGTCGGCTCGTCGAGCACGATGCCGCGTACCTTCTCCCGTCCGAGGAACATGTTCTGGACGATGTCGAGGTTGTCGCAGAGCGCGAGGTCCTGGTAGACGACCTCGATGCCCAGCGACGCGGCGTCGCGCGGGGTGTGGATCGCCACCTGGTTGCCGTCGAACGTGACCGTGCCGGCGTCCATGGTGTAGATCCCGCTGACGCACTTGACCAGCGTCGACTTGCCGGCGCCGTTGTCGCCGACGAGCGCGGTGACCTCGCCGGGGTAGACGCTCAGTCCGACGTCGTGCAGGACCTGGACGGGACCGAAACTCTTGTCGATCCCGCGCAGCTCCAGAAGAGGTGTCGCGGCCACGAATACTCCTTCTCGATGCGGCGCCGCCCACGCCCGGCCAGGCGTGGGCGGCTCCGGTGCTTCAGCGTCCTACCGCGGTCAGCTGACCCCGTTGTCCGTGCAGAGCTTGGCGAAGTCGCCGGTGCACAGCTGATCCTTCGTCACGAAGCCGTCCGCCACGACGTCCTTGACGTTCTCCTTGTAGATGGCCTTCGGGGTGAGCAGCACCGAGGGCACGTCCTGGCCCGACTCCGGGTCCTTGACGCTCTGGGTGACCGACTTCTTCTCACCCTTGGCGAGCGAGATGGCGAGGTCGGCTGCGGCGTCGGCCTCCTGCTTGATCGCCTTGTAGACCGTCATGCACTGGTCGCCGGCGAGGATGTTCTGCAGGCCCTGGACGGTGGCGTCCTGACCGGTGACCGGCACCTTGCCGTTCAGCTTGTTCTTCTTGAGCACCGAGACGACCGCGTTGCCGAGACCGTCGTTGGCCGCGAGCACGCCCTTGATGTCCTTCTTCTGGGTCAGCATCTGCTCGAAGATCGTGCCGGCCTGCGCGTTGTCCCAGTCGGGTACGGACTGGTCCGGGCCCTTCACGTAGTCGCCCGAGTCGTACTTGGGCTTGAGGACCGAGTCGTAGCCCTCCTTGAACAGGGTGGCGTTGTTGTCGGTGGGGGAGCCGTTGAGCTCGGCCACCACCGGCTTGGTCGCCTTCATGTCGGTCAGGCACTTGACCAGGCCCTCGCCCTGCAGCTTGCCGACCGCGACGTTGTCGAAGCTGACGTAGTACTGGGCGCCGCCGTTGAGGGTCAGGCGGTCGTAGTCGATCGTGGCGATACCGGCGCTCTTGGCCTTGTCGAGCACGGCCTTGCCGGTACCGGAGTCCAGGTTGACGATCATGAGCACCTTGACCCCGCTGGAGATCATGCCGTCCGCGATGGTCTGGAACTGGCTCTTGTCGCCCTGGGCGTTCTGGATGTCGACCTGGACGCCGGCCGCGTCGAACGCCGCCTTCAGGAACTTCGGGTCGTCCGAACCCCACCGCTGCGAGCTGGCGGTGTCGGGCAGGATCACGCCCACCTTGCCGATCGACGACCCGCTCGTGCCGCCGTTGCCGGCATCGTCACCACTGTCGCCGCCGCAGGCGGCCATGCTGCCGGTGGCCAGCAGACCCGCCGCGGCAAGAGCGAACATTCCCTTACGCATTCCTCGTGTCCTCTCGGATCAATCCGGATCTTGCCTCGGATTCCCTGGCGCGCGTAACGGGGATTGCCGCTCGGGTGCGGTTTTCTTGGATCGGGCAACATTTTCCCGTCGCGCGGTGCAGCACGACCGGCTCGGTCCAGCGATCACGCGGACCTGGGGAGCCGGTCGCGGAAGTTGCTCCACACCGTGACGCTAGGTCACTTCCAGACCCGAAATCGGCGGTTCTCCGGAGAAAGATCCGGTTTGCCCGTAACGGTGGCGTAACGATCGGGAAAGGGCGCGAAGTATCGCAAGCTATGTCCGGATTCGAGCCGTCGTGGCGCCCGTCAGCCGCACCAGGTCGCCCGGCGCCAGCGAGACCTGCAGGCCCCGGCGGCCCGCCGACACGTACATCCGGTCCAGCTCCGTCGCCGAGTCGTCGATCACCGTCGGGAGCCGCTTGCGCTGCCCGAGCGGGCTGATGCCGCCGCGGACGTACCCGCTGCTGCGCTCCGCCGCCGCCCGGTCGGCGAGCGCCGCCCGCTTGCCGCCGGCCGCGCCGGCCAGGGCCTTCAGATCCAGATCCCCGGTCACGGGTACGACGGCCACGGTCAGCGCGCCGTCCACCTCCGCGATCAACGTCTTGAACAGCGACTCCGGCGGTACGCCCAGCGCCTCGGCCACCAGCGCCCCGTAGTTCGGCGCGTCCGGCGAGACGTCGTACGGGTGCAGCTCGTGCGCCACCTTCTGCGCGGACAGCAGTACGGTCGCCGGGGTCCCGGCCGCCTTCTTAGCCACGATGACGGAGGTTAACGGCACAGCAGCACGGTCGGCGCGCCAGCCACCCGCGTCAGCACCAGGGACGCCGAGGCGCTCCCACCGAGCCGCAGATCCCGGCGGAGCTGCTCGGGCTCCAGCGCGGAACCCCGCTTACGGATCTCCAGCCGGCCCACGCCACGCTCGCGCAGCAGCGCCCGCAGCCGTTTGAGCGAGAACGGCATCACGTCGGTGATCTCGAGGCGGCGGGCGTACGCGGTGTCCACCGGCGCGTCGGTGTAGACGTACGCGATGTCGGGATCTCCCAGCCGCCCGCCGACCACGGCCGCGAACTCGGCGACCAGGTGCGAGCGGACGACGGCCGGATCCGGGTCGTACAGGAAACGGCCGACCGGCCCGACCGGCGCCGCCTCGACGCCCGAACCGTGCAGCATCCCGCCCGACGGCACCAAGCTCGCCCGGCGAGGAAATTCGGCGAGCGGCCCGCACCAGAACGCCGCCTCGACCAGGTCGCCATCGACGCTGACCCACTCACCCTCGGCGCCCGGCGGCAGCAACGCGTGGTCGATGCCGGGCGCGAGCTTCAAAACGGTCCGCGGCACCCGCTGCGGCAGGGCTGCGATGAAATCCCACGGCGGCGACCACGCCTGCGGGTCCATGAGCCGGCCCCGGCCGGCCCGGCGGCGGGCCGGGTCGGCGAACACCGCGTCGAACCGCTCCACGCCGACGCTCGTCGCGTCGGCGCACTCCACGGTCACCACGCCCGCCAGGCCGGCCGCTTCGGCGTTGGCCCGGGCCATCGCGGCGGTCAACGGGTCGGCGTCGACCGCGTACACCCGGATGCCCTGACGGGCCGCGGCGAGCGCGTCCGAACCCAGCCCGCACCCCAGATCGGCGAGGGTGGCGACGCCCGCGGCCCGCAGCCGCGCGGCGCGGCGATCGGCGACCACCGCGCGGGTCGCCTGCTCGAAGCCGGCCCGGGTGAAGAACATCGCCGCCGCGCCGGCGCCGAACTTGCCCACCGCGCGTCTGCGCAGGTCGGTCTGGGTGAGCGCGGCGGCGGCGAGCGGCGCGGGCACACCGCGCGACCGCAGGGCCGAGGCCGCTGCCAGAGGATCACCGCCGGCCACCTCGGCCGCGGCGGCGAGGGCGTCCGACCCTTCCGGGGTACGCAGGGCGGCGAGCAGTTCCAGGTCCACGACGGGTCATTCTGCCGTGTTGGCACTCTCCTTGACGGAGTGCTAGTTCCGGCATAATCTCCGATTAGCACTCTCAACCCGAGGGTGCCAGCGCGCGGCCCGCTCCGGGGCGCGTGCTTGCGCCAGGCGGACCGGCACCCGCGACGACGGCCCCGCCCGGTGGCATGAGGCATGAGATCGGCCGATGCAGGCCGGCGAAACCTGTACCCAGGAGGGTATGCCCGTGACTACCGCGACCAAGGTTGCGATCAAGCCGCTCGAGGACCGGATCGTGGTCCAGGCGAACGAGGCTGAGACGACCACGGCGTCGGGCATCGTGATCCCCGACACCGCCAAGGAGAAGCCGCAGGAGGGCACCGTCCTCGCTGTCGGCCCGGGCCGCATCGACGACAAGGGCAACCGCATCCCGGTTGACGTCAAGGTCGGCGAGACGGTCCTCTACTCGAAGTACGGCGGCACCGAGGTCAAGTACGCCGGCGAGGAGTACCTGGTGCTCTCCGCCCGCGACGTCCTCGCGGTCATCGAGAAGTGACCTACTGACAGTGCTTGCCGCCCTGGCCCGACACACCTCGGGTCAGGGCGGTGGTGCGTGAAGGGACCTACACATGGCGAAGATCCTCAGTTTCTCTGACGACGCCCGGCACCTGCTGGAGCACGGCGTCAACACGCTCGCCGACACGGTCAAGGTCACCCTCGGCCCGCGCGGCCGCAACGTCGTCCTCGACAAGAAGTTCGGCGCGCCCACGATCACCAACGACGGCGTCACCATCGCCAAGGAGATCGACCTCAAGGACCCGTACCAGAACCTCGGCGCGCAGCTGGTCAAGGAGGTGGCGACCAAGACCAACGACGTCGCCGGCGACGGGACCACCACCGCCACCGTGCTCGCCCAGGCTCTCGTGCGCGAAGGCCTGCGCAACGTGACCGCCGGCGCCAACCCCATCGCCCTCAAGCGGGGCATGGACCTGGCCGCCGAGGCGATCTCCAAGGCGCTGCTCGGCAAGGCGGTCGAGGTGTCCGACCACAAGTCGGTCGCCAACGTCGCCACCATCTCCGCCCAGGACGCCACCATCGGCGAGCTCATCGCCGAGGCGATGGACCGGGTCGGCCGCGACGGCGTCATCACCGTCGAGGAGGGTTCGGCGCTCAGCACCGAGCTCGTCGTCACCGAGGGTCTGCAGTTCGACAAGGGCTTCATCTCCCCGAACTTCGTGACCGACGCCGAGTCGCAGGAGGCCGTGCTCGAGGACGCGTACATCCTCATCACGACCCAGAAGATCTCCAGCGTCGAGGAGCTCCTCCCGCTGCTCGAGAAGGTCCTGCAGACCGGCAAGCCGCTGCTCATCATCGCCGAGGACGTCGAGGGCCAGGCCCTGTCCACGCTCGTGGTGAACGCGCTGCGCAAGACCTTCAAGGTCGCCGCCGTCAAGGCCCCCGGCTTCGGGGACCGGCGCAAGGCGATGCTGCAGGACATGGCCATCGCGACCGGCGGCGAGCTCATCGCCCCCGAGCTCGGCTACAAGCTCGACCAGGTCACCGTCGACATGCTCGGCACCGCGCGCCGCGTCGTGGTCGACAAGGAGAACACGACCATCGTCGACGGCGGCGGCAAGAAGTCCGACATCGACGACCGCGTCTCGCAGATCCGCAAGGAGATCGAGGCGTCGGACTCCGACTGGGACCGCGAGAAGCTCTCGGAGCGGCTGGCCAAGCTCTCCGGCGGCATCGCCGTCATCCAGGCCGGCGCCGCGACCGAGGTCGAGATGAAGGAGCGCAAGCACCGCATCGAGGACGCCATCGCGGCGACAAAGGCCGCGGTCGAGGAGGGCACCGTGCCCGGCGGCGGCGCCGCCCTGGCACAGATCGTGTCCGCGCTCGACGGCGACCTCGGCCTCACCGGCGAGGAGGCCATCGGCGTCTCGATCGTCCGCAAGGCGCTCGTCGAGCCGCTGCGCTGGATCGCGCAGAACGCCGGCCACGACGGCTACGTCGTGGTGGGCAAGGTGGCCGAGCTCGGCTGGGGCCACGGCCTCAACGCGGCCACCGACGAGTACGTCGACCTCGCCGCCGCCGGCATCATCGACCCGGTCAAGGTGACCCGCAACGCGGTCTCCAACGCCGTGTCGATCGCCGCGCTGCTGCTCACCACGGAGAGCCTCGTGGTGGAGAAGCCGGCCGAGCCGGAGGCCCACGCGGCCGGCGGCCACGGGCACAGCCACGGCGGCCACGGCCACCAGCACGGCCCGGGCTTCTGATCCGTACCGTTCCGGCAAGGGCGCGTCGCTTCCGCGGCGCGCCCTTCTCGTGTGTGATGCAAGCTCCGGGGGAAAGGTGCGCCGATGATCGTCGTCGTGGAGGGACCGAGCGCGGCCGGGAAGACCTCCTGGTGCCGGCGGTACGTCGGCAGATACGTCCCCGAACACACCCCTACGGGCCGTGAACCGGTCGACGCCATGGCACTCGCCCGGCACTGGGTACGCGCGGGCATCCAGCGGTGGGAGACCGCGCTCGAGCACGAACGCGCCGACGGGATCGCGTACTGCGACACCGACCCGGTGAAGCTGCACTACGCCTGGGGGATGGCGGCGCTCGGGCTCGCACCCCGGGCCCGCTTCGACCGCGAGCTCGTCGTCACGCGGGAGGCGTTCCGGACCGGGCGGCTGGGGTTCGCTGACGCCGTACTCATCGGTCTGCCGGACACGGCCACCCTGCAGCGCCGCCGCGACGGCGACGACACCCGGCGACGGCGGAATTTCGCCGCTCACGTGCAGCTGCGGGAGCCGCTGCAGCAGTGGTACGCGACGCTGGAGGGTCTGTCGCCCGGGCGGATGATCTGGGAGCTGCCGGTCGAAGGGGTGCCGAAGCTGCCCGAGCCGCGGGAGGAACGGTGCGATCTGGCCCTGCTCGACGCGCTCGTGGCGGCGCTGCCGCCCCTCGCTCCACCGTCATGACTTTGTAAGAGGCGTTCCCGCGCGGCCGGGGCAGGATGGGGGCGTGAAGCTTTCCGTTCGGGCCGGGCTGGCCGGGATCGCGGCCGCGGCGGTCGCGCTCGGCATCGCGGAGATCGTCGCGGTCGTCACCGGGCCGCTCTCCTCGCCGCTGCTCGCCGTCGGCGGCGTGGTCGTCGACACCGTGCCGGGCACCGTCAAGGACGCCGCCATCGCGGTCTTCGGCACGTACGACAAGACCGCCCTCATCACCGGCACGATGATCCTGCTCGCGCTCTACGCCGCCGGGGTCGGCGTCGTCGCGCTCCGGTCGTGGAGCCTCGCCCTGGCCGGAGTCGTGCTGTTCACCGGCGTCGGCACGGCCGCGGCCCTGACCCGCCACGACGCCGGATTCGCCGCGGCCCTGCCGTCGATCGCGGCCGGTGTCGCCGCGATGGTGGCGCTGCGCCACCTGATCACGCTCGCCGTCGCGACCTCCCCGGCCGAGACGCGCGCGCTCGTGACGGTCGGTGGCGAGGACGGCGCCATCGCCGAGACCCGTCCGTCCGCCCCGTTCCCGGACGACAGCCGCCGCCGTTTCCTCATCGGTCTCGGCGTCACAGCCGGCATCGCGGTGGTCGGCGGCGTCGGCGGCCGCTTCCTCACGTCCCGCCGCGCGGTCACCGCCGCCCGCAACGCCGTCGTCCTGCCCCCACCCGTGGCGGCCGCGCCGACCGTCCCCGCGGGTGCCCAGGTCGAGGGCGTCACCGCGTACGTGACCCCGAACGAGGACTTCTACCGCATCGACACCGCGCTGTACCCGCCGCAGATCGACCCGTCGACCTGGGAACTGCGCATCCACGGCATGGTCCGCAACCCCATCACGCTGACGTGGGAGCAGTTGCTGCAGCGGCCCATGGTGTCCCGCTACGTCACGCTCGCCTGCGTCTCCAACGAGGTGGGCGGCGACCTCATCGGCAACGCGCTGTGGCTCGGCGTACCGGTCAAGGACCTGCTGGACGAGGCCCAGCCGCTGCCCGACGCCGATCAGGCGGTGTCCCGCTCGTCCGACGGCTGGACCTGCGGCACGCCCACCTCCGTCCTCCGCGACGGCCGCGACGCGCTGCTCGCCATCGGCATGAACGGCGAACCCCTCCCGGTCAGCCACGGCTTCCCGGTCCGCATGGTGGTCCCCGGCCTGTACGGCTACGTCTCCGCCTGCAAGTGGATCACGGAGATCGAGCTGACCCGCTTCGCCGACTTCGACGCCTACTGGGTCCCGCGCGGCTGGTCGGCCCAGGGCCCCATCAAAACCGAGTCCCGCATCGACACGCCCCGCAACGGCGCCAAGCGCAAACCGGGCCCCCTGATGATCGGCGGCGTCGCGTGGGCCCAGCACCGCGGCATCACCCGCGTCGAGATCCAGGTCGACGCGGCCCCCTGGCAGCAAGCCAAACTCGCACCCGCGGTCTCGGCCGACACGTGGGTCCAGTGGTCGTACGAATGGCAGGCAACCCCCGGCGACCACACCATCCAGGTCCGAGCCACGGACAGCGAGGGCCAGACCCAAACCAGCACCCCGGCCCCACCACCCCCCAACGGCGCGACGGGCTGGCACTCAATCCACATCACCATCGACTGACCACCCCCCGCACTCGCCGAAAACCCGGCCTACCGCTGGGCGACCTCGCGCCTGCCGCCCGCGCCCGCCCCCGCACCTGGCCCCGCACTCGCCGTCCTGCGCCGGCTGCCCCCGTGGCTGCCGCCCCGTGCGCCGGGCGTCCCCGCGCCGGGCGCCCTCGCGCCTGCCGCCCGCGCCCGCCCCCGCACCTGGCCCCGCACTCGCCGTCCTGCGCCGGCTGCCCCCGTGGCTGCCGCCCCGTGCGCCGGGCGTCCCCGCGCCGGCCGCCCTCGCGCCGGCCGCCCTCGCGCCGGCCGCCCCCGCGGCTGCCGCCTTTGCGCCTGCCGCGGGTGGCCGCGCGCCTGTCGCCTCGGACCCGTTGTCCCGCGCTTGGCGCCTTCCGCGTCCGCTGCCTCTGCGTCTGCCTCGCCGCGCCGGCAGCCTTGCGCCTGCCGCAGGTGGCCGCACGCCCGCCGCCCTGCGCTCACTTCCCCCGCGCTTGCCGCTTCCGCGCTTGCCGCTTCCGCGCTTGCCGCTTCCGTGCTTGCCGCTTCCGTGCTTGCCGCTTCCGTGCTTGCCGCTTCCGCGCTTGCCGCTTCCGCGCCGGCCGTTCCCGTGCTGACCGTTCCCGCCCGCTGCTCCCGCGCGGCCGTTCCCGGGCCCGTCGCCTCTAGGCCTGCCGAGATTGGCCGGGGGATAGCGGCGTCTCCGGCATGTGACTCGTGGGAAGGCGGCCCTGTCGCCGGTGGCCGTGGGGCCTGCCGTCTGCGGCCGGTGTGCTGCCAGCTCTGCCGTGCGGCCGATGTATGGGCTGGCGAATCTACGGTTGGTGGCTGCCAGGTTTGCTATGTGCGGCAGCGTGATCGCGTGGCCGCCGCTGTGCCGAGCCTGACGGCACGCCGCGTGCGGTTATGGGGCCTGCCGCTGGTGGCCGCCACTTACCGCAAGTGCCACGCCCGCCAACTGCGCTCGCCACTTCGGAAGCCGGGCTGGTCGCTCGAGACCGCGCAGTCGCTTGAGACCGCGCTAGTTGCCTGGGGGAGTGCGTCAGCTCCCGGAGGTGCGGGATCACCTTGGGGTCGCGCCTGTGCCGTGCCTCGGCCTTGTGCCGCACTGGCTGCTTGCGCCGTGCCTCGGCCTTTACCGCGAAGGCTGTTTGTGCCCCGCTCACCGCCTGCAGGGCGCCCTTCCCTCGCCGTCATGCGCGACATCTGGGGAGCCCTGCCGATGAGTGCGGCGAGCCCCAACCGGCGGCGGAAACACCCGTGACACCCCTCCCAGAAGCGCAACCCGGCCGTGACCCCGTCGCGATGTCCGCGTCGTGCGGCTTGCGCTGTCTGTCACCCTGTGGTAGCTGACTGCTTTCGACCAGCTTTCCGGCCGGCCCGCCGTCAGCCGCTCACCGACCCTCGACGCGCCCCGCAGGCTGCGGTCGTACGGTCTCCGGTCGACGGCCGTGCAGCTCACGAAGAGGGATCCGAACCGGCCGGCCGGGACCACCGCGGCTGTCCGGCAAACGCGGGATGGCATCCGTGGGCGGCTATGGGTGCGTTCCTCGAGCGGTGGAATCGTGTCACGCGGAAGACGCACTCTTCGTCCGACGTCAAGGGCAAGTTCGCTCATACGGTGGCTTGCATGTTCACCGATGCGACTGACAAGCCGCCGACGACGCCGGCGCGGCCTCCCGCAGGGGGCCGCGCCGTCAGGTGTGTTGTCGTGCCGCGTCTTCGGCGGCGTCAGGCCGCCGGTGCCTGCCGCTGTGCCGGCACCGTGGACTTGTGGGGCCGGCCGAGGCGCGCCTCGAGCCGGGCAAGGTCGACCCGTCCGTGATGGCGATCGGCAAGGTCATCCCAGCCGACTGCGAGCAGCCGCAGCCGCTCCGCTTCGCTGAAGCCTCCCCAGACGCCGTACGGCTCACGGACCGCCAGAGCGTGGGCGGCGCATTCGGCCCGGACCGGGCAAGCGCCGCACATGGCCTTGGCCTTCGCCTCGCGGCGGTTGCGGGAAGATCCGCGCTCGCCGTCGGGGTGGAAGAACTGGGCGCTGTCCCGCCCTCTGCACAGGCCGAGTCGCTGCCAATCCCAAAGGTCGGCGATGGGCCCGGGCAGTCTGCGAACGTTCGACATCAACACCCTCCTCCCGCGCGGCACCGCGGAGTGTTGTCATGAGGGGCCTGGCTCAGGCCTGTCGCCCGTGTACCCCGGCGAACGCCGGATCACACACGACTTGTCGATGTCTTCGTCGGCCGTATCTCACCGGTGCCGAAAACCGTTCCGATGTTTCCCATTTTTTCCATCTAAAGCGCGTAATGCTGCGGCCCTCGCGTGATCTCCTCTGAGAGAGAAGGAGGATCACTGTGCGTACCGTCCTCGTGTGCGTCCGTACCCCACTGGCGGCCCAGACCGTCGCGTCGACCGCGGCCCGGCTCGGGATGACCGGTGTCGTGCGGACAGCGGTCAGCGAGACCGAGGCCATGATCCGTCTGGCTGAGCGGCCGGCCGAGGTCGTTCTGGCCGACACCGCCGTGACCCGTCCCGACAGCGTCGGTTTCACCCGGCGCGTCCTCGCCCGCGCCCCGCAGGCGCAAGTCGTCCTCTTCGGCGCGGAAGACCCCCGGGTCGCCGCCGCCACGGTCGCCGCCGGCGCCCGCGGCGTCATCCGCGGCGTCGAGCACGACCTGGTCAGTGTCGTCGCCAAGGCACTGCTGCTCCTGCTGCTCCCGGTACGCCCCCAGGGCATGCCGATCAACGGAGCGAACGCCCAGCCGGCCGCGGTCGGCCAGGCGGGGCGCAACAACAACTCGGCCGCCGCCCGTGGCCTGCACCGTGACGGCCTGGCGATGGCCGGCACCCCGAATGCGGCGGGCATCCCGGCGATGCTGCCGAACTCGCCGATGGTCCCCGCCCAGCGCGGCGACGGCCCCGACATCGACCCGGTCACGGGCCGGCCGCTGGTGTGGCCCGGCAACGACAGCCGGGTCGGCGAGGCCGCTCCGGCCGGTCGGCGCCTGACCCTCACCGAGCGGGAACTGCAGGTGCTGCGCGGCATGGCCGACGGCAAGAGCAACGCGGAGATCGGCCGGGAGTTGTTCGTGTCCGAGGACACGGTCAAGACCCACGCCCGCCGGCTCTTCCGCAAGCTGGGCGCCCGCGACCGGGCGCACGCGGTGGCCGCGGGCTTCCGCGCCGGTCTCGTCGCCTGACACCGGTCACGGCCGGGGTGGGTCGTGACCGGCGTCAGCCGGGCCTTTCACAGCGAACGGGCCGCCCGTCAGGGCGGCCCGTGAGCGAAACGACGACGGTCAGGACGACGATGACGATGCGTCGTCGTCCGTACCCTCCGTCAGGGTGTCGTGCACACCGTCCGCATAGCCGCGGGCGTACTCCCACGTGACGTAGTGGTCGGGGTCCGGGTCGAACGCCGGCTCGTGCACCCTGGGACGCCCGTTCGACAGCAGGTGCCGCAGGTTGCCCCTCAGCAGATCCCAGTCGAAGTAGTGCGGCTCGTGGCAGTCCTCGCACTCTATGACCAGCCCGCGGATCCCCGTCGGGCTCAGCAGCGCCTGGTAGATCTCCAGGTCGGACAGGTCCTCGAGGACGTCCTGCCGCTCGGCCTCGGTCAGCGGATCCTGCTCGGCGTCCTCCGTGAGGTCGTCGAGTCCCGCGGCCGGGTCGGCGGGGTCACCGTTGAACGGGTCGATCGGCTCTTCTTGCACGCGTCTACCGTACCCATCAAGCGGCACTGTGTGCTGGCCCGCACGTGCTGTCCGCCCCCTCGGGCACGCCCTGCGCGATGAGTAAGATGTAACACTCCGCCTCTTCTCTAGGGATGATCTGTGGAAACTGAGTCCGCGCGCACGGTTCCTCTCGGTCTGACGTTCGACGATGTCCTCCTGCAGCCCGGCGAATCGGACGTCGTGCCGAGCCGGGTCAACACGATCACCAGGATGACCCGCAACGTCGAGCTCTCCATCCCGCTGCTGTCCAGCGCGATGGACACCGTCACCGAGGCGCGGATGGCGATCGCGATGGCCCGGCAGGGCGGCATCGGCGTGCTGCACCGCAACCTCTCCCTCGAGGACCAGGCGTCCCAGGTCGACCTGGTGAAGCGCTCCGAGTCGGGGATGATCACCAACCCGGTCACCTGCAGCCCGGACGACACCCTGCGGGAGGTCGACCAGCTGTGCGGGCGCTACCGCATCTCCGGCGTCCCGGTGATCGACGGTGACGGTGTGCTCGTGGGCATCGTCACCAACCGTGACATGCGGTTCGTCACCGACGACAGCATCAAGGTGCGCGACGTCATGACGAAGGCGCCGCTGATCACCGCCGAGGTCGGCGTCGGCAAGGACGAGGCGCTCGCGCTGCTGCAGCGGCACAAGGTCGAGAAGCTCCCGCTCGTCGACGACTCGGGACGCCTGCGCGGCCTGATCACCGTCAAGGACTTCACCAAGAGCGAGCAGTATCCGAACGCCGCCAAGGACGCCCAGGGCCGGCTGCGTGTCGCCGCCGCGGTCGGGGTGGGCGACGACGCGTACAAGCGGGCCCGTGCCCTGATCGACGCCGGCGTGGACGTGGTCATCGTCGACACCGCGCACGGTCACCAGCGCGCGGTGCTGGAGATGGTCGCGCGGCTCAAGAAGGACACCACCACCGACATCGTGGGCGGCAACATCGCGACGTACGCGGGAGCCAAGGCCCTGGTCGAGGCCGGCGCCGACGCGGTCAAGGTGGGGGTGGGCCCGGGCGCGATCTGCACCACGCGGATCGTCGCCGGCGTGGGCGTACCGCAGATCACCGCCGTGATGGAGGCGGCCCGGGCGTGCCGGCCCGCCGGTGTCCCGGTGATCGCCGACGGCGGCATCCAGTATTCCGGCGACATCGCGAAGGCGATCGTCGCCGGCGCCGACACCGTCATGCTGGGCGGGCTGCTGGCCGGCTCCGAGGAGAGCCCCGGCGACCTGATCTTCATCAACGGCAAGCAATTCAAGCAGTACCGCGGCATGGGCTCGCTCGGCGCCATGCAGTCCCGCGGCCAGGCGAAGTCGTATTCGAAGGACCGCTACTTCCAGCAGGACGTGAACGAGGACAAGCTGGTCCCCGAGGGCGTCGAAGGCCAGGTGCCCTACCGTGGCCCGCTGTCGCGCGTCGCGCACCAGCTGATCGGTGGCCTGCGCGCGGCGATGGGCTACGTCGGCGCCGAGACGATCCCGGACTTGCAGGAAAAGGGTCAGCTCATCAGGATTACCGCGGCAGGTCTCAAGGAGAGCCACCCGCACGACATCCAGATGACGGTCGAGGCTCCGAACTACCACTCCCGGTGAGAAGGTCCTGAATCATGCGTGACGTTGTGGAGATCGGTCTGGGCAAGACCGCCCAGCGCGGGTACCACCTGGACGACATCGCGATCGTCCCGAGCCGCCGTACCCGGGATGTGGACGACGTGTCCACGGACTGGAAGGTGGACGCGTACCCGTTCAGGATTCCCTGCGTCGCGCACCCGTCGGACGCGACCATGAGCCCCGCCTCGGCGATCGCCCTGGGCCGCCTCGGCGGCCTGGGCGTGCTCAACGCCGAGGGGCTCTGGACGCGTTACGAGGACCCCACCAAGATCCTCGAGGAGCTGGCCTCGCTCGACGAGGAGGCCGACGCCACCAAGCGCCTCCAGGAGGTCTACGCCGAGCCGATCCGGCCGGAGCTGATCGCCGAGCGGGTCCGCGCGATCCGCGAGGGTGGCGTCACGGTCGCCGTCCGCGTCTCGCCGCAGCACACGCTCGCGCTGGCCCCGGTGATCCTCGACGCCGGCGTCGACCTGCTGGTCATCCAGGGCACGCTGGTCAGCGCCGAGCACGTCTCCACCACGGACGAGCCGCTGAACCTCAAGGAGTTCATCGCCGACCTCGACCTGCCGGTCATCGTCGGCGGCTGCACGGACTACAAGACCGCGCTGCACCTGATGCGCACCGGCGCCGCCGGCGTCATCGTCGGCGTCGGCGCCGACGAGTGGTCCACAACGGACACGGTGCTCGGCATCCGCGTCCCGATGGCGACCGCAATCGCCGATGCCGCGGCGGCCCGCCGGGACTACCTCGACGAGACCGGTGGCCGCTACGTGCACCTCATCGCCGACGGCGGCATCCAGACCTCCGGCGACATCGCCAAGGCGATCGGCTGCGGCGCCGACGCGGTCATGCTGGGCGAGCCGCTGTCGCTCGCCGAGGGTGCCCCGGCCGGCGGCGCCTGGTGGCACTCGGCCGCCAGCCACCCGAACCTGCCCCGCGGCGGCTTCTGCATCGCGGGCGAGCCGGACGGCACCCTCGAGGAGATCCTCTACGGCCCCGCGGATCGCCCGGACGGCCAGCTCAACCTGTTCGGCGGCCTCAAGCGCGCGATGGCCAAGTGCGGCTACAGCGACGTCAAGGAGTTCCAGAAGGTGTCGCTCGTTCTCGACCGGTAGATCAAGGTCAAGAGCTTCATGTCGTAGCTCGGTGGGTGGTGCGGACCGTCGCTCCCGCCGAGGCCGGGGCCGGGGCCCAGCATTCGCTGGCCCTGGCCCCTTCATTCTGCGTGAGTGGGGAAAACCCGTCCTGTGGACAACCGCCGGTCGGCGCCGGGCGCGGACGTAGAGTCGCAGTCCAGGCGATGGGGGGAGTGGGCATGCGGGTTCGGATCGCAGCGGCCCTGGTCGCGCTGCTCGCGTTGGCCGGCTGCACGGGCGACGACAAGCCGCAGGCCGCACCGAGCGCCTCGCCGTCCGTGGCGCCGAGCTTCGCACCCGGGTCCGAGGGGGCCGGGGATCCCTACTTCCCGACGTACGGCAACGGCGGCTATGACGTCGCGGGATATGACCTGAAGTTGCGCTACGACCCCGCCAAGGGGCACCTCGACGGCACCGCCACGATCACGGCCGGGGCGACGCAGGACCTCTCCAGCTTCCACCTGGACCTCGCCAACCTCACCGTCGGCAAGGTGACGATCGACGGGCGCCCCGCCACCGCGAAGGCGGAGAAGAACGAACTGATCGTGACCCCGGCCGCCGGCATCGTCCGCGGTCAGCGGTTCACCGTCGTGGTCGAATACGGCGGCGAACCCAAGCCGCTCAGCAACGAGGCGCTCGGCGTGGGCGGCTGGCTGCGTACGGCCGGCGGCGGCTTCGCCCTGGGCCAGCCGGAATCGGCCAGCACCTGGTTCCCGGTGAACGACCACCCCTCCGACAAGGCGACGTTCGCGCTGGCCATGACCGTGCCCGAGGGCGTCGAGGCGATCGGCAACGGCGTGCCCGGCCGGCGCACCACCGCCGACGGCTGGACCACGTGGACGTGGAGCGAATCCCAGCCGATGGCCAGTTACCTCGCCACGGTCGTCATCGGTCAGTACCGCGTGCAGACCTCCACCCACGACGGCAAGCCCGTGGTGACGGCCATCCCCGAGTCGCTGCCCCCGAACGGTCCGGCCGCCAAGGCCATGGCCCGCACCACGGAGATCGCCGACTTCCTCGCCACCCAGTTCGGCCCGTACCCGTTCGACGCGTACGGCGGGGTGGTCATCGACGACAACCGGGTCGGCTACGCGCTGGAGACCCAGTCCCGGCCGGTCTACGGCAACGTCTTCTTCCGTACCCAGCCCAACGCCACGGTCGTCGCCCACGAACTGGCCCACCAGTGGTACGGCGACAGCGTCAGCCTCGACCGCTGGCAGGACATCTGGCTCAACGAGGGCTTCGCCACGTACGCGGAATGGCTCTGGCAGGAACACGAGGGCGAACAGACCGCTCAGCAGGCGTTCGACCGCGTCTACCAGGGCTTCGACTGGAAGGTCCCGACCGGCGACCCGGGCCCCGGCCGCCTCTTCGGCGAAGCCGTCTACCAGCGCGGCGCGATGACCGTGCACGCCCTCCGCAAGACGATCGGCGACGCCGCGTTCTTCAAGCTGCTGCGGTCCTGGCCCCAGTCGCACAGCGGCGGCAACGCGACCACGGTCGCCTTCATCCGCGACGCCGAGGCGGCCGCGGGCAGGGACCTGGGCGACTTCTTCGAGGCGTGGCTGTTCGGAACGACCGCCCCGCCGCAGCCCTGACGGCTCTCTACTTGGCGCGCAGCTCCGGGTGCTGGGTCAGATACGCCTGCGGATCCCCGGCCGCCACCGCCCGTACGAACCCCCGCCCCGTCGACGTCAACTGCTCCCCGATGTAGCCACCCCCGGAGAACACCGAACTCCCCGGCAGCGACACCGACACCAGCCCGGACGGCTTCAGGTCCCGCAACGCGTACGCGTACTCGAGCGGTGTCCGGCTCCCCGACGTGACCAGCGTGTCTCCCAGCGCGCCCAGCACCGACCGGAGCTTGGCCTGGTCGGTCGCCAGACCGGCGGCCTCCGCCTTGGTGAGCAGCGCCTTGACGAGCTGCCGCTGGTGGCGCTGCCGGTCGTAGTCGCCGTTCGGCAGCCCGTACCGCTGGCGGGCGTAGTCGATGGCCTGCCAGCCGGCGAGCGTGCGCGTCCCCGGCAGATACGTCGCCTGCGGCCCGACATAGTCGCCGCCGCCCGGGCGCAGCGGGCGCGCGGTGCCGTCCGGCTTGCGATGGTGCGATTTGACCTTCTGGTCGATGGTCATGGTGACGCCGCCCAGGGCGTCGGTCAGCTTGCTGAGGCCGTTGAACGTCAGGATGGCGCCCGCGTCGAACATCTTGATGCCGGTGTACCTGGCGATCGTCCGGCTCAGCAGCTCGTACCCGTTGAAGACGTTCGCCTTGTCCGTTCCGATGAGCTCCGAGCCGTACGACATCGCCTCGGTCAGTTTGTGCCGGCCGCCGCCGTAGCCGTTCTTCGGGTACGCGGGGATGTCGACGCGGAGGTCCCGCGGCAGCGAGTACAGATATCCGCTCTTGAGTCCCTCATCGACGTGCAGCAGCATGATGGCGTCGGCGTGCGGCTGCCAGTCCGGGATGCTCACGCGGGTGTCGACGCCGATCAGAAGCAGATCCAGCGGGCCGGTGATGTCGGCTCCGGGCGGCGGGGGAGCGCTCGACGGCACGGGCGCCGCGGACGATGCGGCGGGGGCCGGAGCTGCGGTGATGTCCGATCCGTCCCGGTCGGCGCGCAGGGCGAAGGCGATCCCCGCGCCGGCCAGGAGCAGGACCACGACGCCCGCCGCCGTCCACAGGATCTTGTTGTTCCGCATGGTGGAACAGTAAGCGACAGTAACAACCTGCTCAATGGGATGAAATCTCGCGTTGTGGAACGGGGCATTGAAAAACACAAGATCGGCCGTACGCTGACCGCCGCGATTCGCTCAAGTGGCGGTCGAACACGGGGAGGCACGTCCTACATGAAGCTTGTCTCACGACGCGTCGTCGTCGGCGCGCTGTCGGCCACGGTCGTCGCGGCGACCGCCGGCATCTCGACCTGGGCCCTGGCCGACGAGACGCCGTCGGCGCCGGTGCGGCTCGTCGTCGGCCTGAAGCAGGGCGCGGACGCCGCCGCCCCCATGCGCACCGTCTCGGCGATGGGCGTCCGTTCCGTGGACGCCGCGGGCCCGGCCCAGCAGGCGATGTCCGAGCTGCGCGCGCAGACCCTCGAGGTCTCGCAGGCGCGCCGGTCGCGGGTCGTCGAGGCGCTCAAGAGCGACCCGAACGTCGCGTACGTCGAGGTAGACCACGTCCGCAAGGCGTACGACGTCCACCCGAACGACCCGATGTACGTGGGGACCGCGGACGAGAACGGCAACGTCCAGTCGCTGCAGCCCGAGGTCGACCAGGTGAACCTCCCCGCCGCCTGGGAGACCACGACGGGTGACGCCGTCAAGATCGCGGTGCTGGACACCGGCGTCGCCAAGGTCGGCGACCTGTCCGGTGCGGTGCTCGGCGGCTACAACTACGTCAGCAACACCAGCAACACCGCCGACGACTTCGGCCACGGCACCACCGTCGCGTCGCTCATCGCGGCCCGCGGCAACAACGGCAAGGGCATGGCCGGCGGCTGCTGGAGCTGCATGATCATCCCGGTCAAGGTGCTGGACAAGAACGGCTCCGGCTACGACAGCAACATCGCCAAGGGCATCGTGTACGCGACCAACAACGGCGCGAAGATCATCAACATGTCGCTGGGCGGCACCGAGAACAGCAAGGTGCTCGCCGACGCCGTCTCGTACGCGAACCTCAAGGGCGTGCTCGTCGTCGCGGCCGCCGGCAACGCGGGCAACACGCAGTACGCGACCACCAAGCAGTACCCGGCGGCGTACCCGGACGTGGTGGCCGTCGGCGCCACGGCGCGCAACTCCGACGACCGAGCCGACTTCTCGAGCTACAACAAGTCCGGCGACAGCTGGGTCGACATGGCCGCTCCCGGCATCGTCACCGGCATGGACCGGTTCGAGAACTACCACACCGGCGAGCCCGGCACGTCGTTCGCGGCGCCGATGGTCTCCGGCGCGGCCGGCCTCGTCAAGACCGTGCACCCGGACTACACCGCCTGGTCGCTGCAGCGTGCGCTGCTCACCTCGGCCCGCTCGATCGGCGCCGACAACGGCTGGGCCAAGTACGGCATGCTCGACGCCGCGAAGGCGCTGACCGTCGGCACCGACACCACCGCGCCGACCATCACCGGCGTCTCCACCCCGGGCGAGGGCTGGCGCGTGCACGGCAAGATCCCGGTCAAGACCACCGGCATCGCCGACAACTGGTCCGGCGTGCGCAACGTCGACCTGTTCGCCGACGGCGTCTACAAGGCCCAGGACCGCACCGCGCCGTACGAGTTCACGTACGACACGGGCGGCAAGAACGGCAAGGTCAAGCTCGAGATCAAGGTCTACGACAAGGCCGGCAACCGTACGATCTTCACCCGCTCGATCATCGCGGACAACGTCGCGCCGACCGTGACGATCACCAGCGGCCCGGCGAGCGGTACCAAGGTCACCGGCACGGTCAAGCTGGCGGCGACCGCCTCGGACACGAACGGCATCCGCAAGGTCGAGATGCTGATCAACGGTTCGGTGAAGGCCACGGACACCACGTCGCCGTACAACTTCAGCTTCAAGGCGTCGAGCTACGCCTCGGGCATGAAGGTGCAGATCCGGGCCACCGACAACGCCGGCAACGTCAAGTCCGCGCCGACGAGGACGTACAAGCGCTGACCTGAACCGCACCGAAAGCCCCTGCCGAGCGCTCCCGGCAGGGGCTTTCTGCTACCTGACAGCTCCCCGTACGGTCCGGCTTCTCGCACCCGCCCGGCCGACCGTGGGGGCATGATTCTGCGTGCAGTGACGGCCGGTCTGATCGCCGGTGGGATCGCGCTGGCCCCCTCCCCGGCGCTCGCCGCCCCCTCTCCTGCCGACGTCGAACCCGTCTCGCTGATCGTGGGGCTGCGCGCCGGCGACAGCGCCGGCGTCGTCGCGGGCCTCGAGAAGAACGTCGACGTCGTCGCCGCCGAGCCGCTGACCGGCGCGGTCGCCGTGGACGTCCCCGCCGGCCAGGCCGCCGAGGCCGCCGACGTGCTGCGCGCCGACCCCGCCGTCGCGTACGTCGAGCAGGACCACCTCGCCACCATCGCCACGACCCCGAACGACCCCGCGTACGGCAGCCAGTGGGGCGTCACCCGGACCCGCGTCGACGACGCCTGGGACACCACCCGGGGCCGCGGCGGCGTGGTCGTCGCCGTGGTCGACACCGGCGTCAAGGCGCTGCCCGACCTCTCCGGGCGCATCCTGCCCGGGTACGACTTCGTCAACGACGACAGCAACGCCACCGACGACCAGGGACACGGCACGTCGACCGCGGACGTCATCGCCGGCTCGGGCGACAACGGCGTGGGGATCGCGGGCATCTGCTGGTTCTGCAAGATTCTGCCGGTCAAGGTGCTCAACTCCGCCGGCGTCGGCTCGTACAGCGACATCGCCGAGGGGATCCGCTGGGCCGCCGACAAGGGCGCCGACATCATCAACCTGTCGCTGGGCGGCGACTCGGACAGTCAGGTGCTGCGGGACGCCGTCGCGTACGCCAGTGGCAAGGGCGTCCTGGTGCTCGCCGCCGCGGGCAACGACGGCAGCTCCGCGCAGCACTTCCCGGCGGCCATCCCGTCGGTGATCGCGGTCGGCGCCTCCACCAGCACCGACACCCGCTACTCGTGGTCGAACTACGGCAGCAGCTGGGTGGACCTCGCGGCGCCGGGCTGCAACCCGGCGCAGTCCATGAACGGCATCGTCACCCAGTTCTGCGGTACGTCGTCGGCCACGCCGTTCGCCGCCGGCGTCGCGGCGCTGCTCGCCTCGACCACGCCCACGCCGACCGCCGCGACGATCCGGTCCGCGCTCACCACGTCGGCGGACAAGATCGCGGGCGGCTGGGTCGCCTCCTCCTCGGGCCGCGTCAACGCCGCGGCCGCCCTCGCGTCGCTGCCGGTCGCCGACGACACGGTCGCGCCGGCCACGTCGTTCGTGTCGCCGTCCGCCTCGGCCCTCGTACGCGGCACCGTCACCGTGAGCGCCAAGGCCACCGACGACATCGGCATCGCCAAGGTGGAACTGCTCGCCGACGGCGTGGTCGTCGACGTCGACCGGGTGACGCCGTACTCGCTCGCGTGGCGGCCGGCGATCCGCGGCGGGACGGTGACGCTCATGCTGCGCGCGTACGACCGCGGCGGCAACGTGGCGACCGACACCCGCAAGGTCCTCGTCGACAACTGGGGACCGACGGTCCGGATCACCTCCGGCCCGGCCGGCGGCACCCGCCACATCCGCAAGACCCGCCACGTGGCCGCCCAGTCCGCGGACCGCAACGGCATCCGGAGCATGGAACTGCTGGTCAACGGCAAGATCATTCAACGGTACGCGGGCAGCACGCACACCTTCGCCGTGCAGACGTGGAAGTTCGGCAGCAAGCTGAAGGTCCGGATCCGCGCCTACGACCGGGCCGGCAACGTCTCGTACACGCCCACCCGCACCTGGTACCGCTGACCTCGCTCGTCCCGCCGCGTCCGATGCCTTCCCGCGTCGCTCGGCCGGTCCCTCGGCCGGTCCGGGTGCGGTTATCCACAGGTGCCGCCCCGGGCCGGCAGGGCCGCCGCTCCCGCCGGTAAACTCGCGGGCCATGAGCACACCGCGTCCGGTCCTTGTCGTCGACTTCGGCGCCCAGTACGCCCAGCTGATCGCCCGCCGGGTCCGCGAGGCGCGGGTCTACTCCGAGATCGTGCCGCACTCGATGCCGGTCGCGGAGATGCTCGCCAAGAACCCGGCCGCGATCATCCTGTCCGGCGGACCGTCCAGTGTGTACGAACCCGGCGCCCCGGTGCTCGACCCGTCGCTGTTCGCCAACGACGTGCCGGTGTTCGGCATCTGCTACGGCTTCCAGGCCATGGCCCAGGCGCTCGGCGGCACCGTCGCGCACACCGGCTCGCGGGAGTACGGGCGTACCCTTCTCGCCCCCTCCTCCCAGGCCGGGACGCTGCTGCGGGAGCTGCCCGCGGACCTGCCCGTCTGGATGTCGCACGGCGATTCGGTCACCGAGGCGCCGTCCGGCTTCTCCGTGACCGCCTCCTCGGCCGGCGCGCCCGTCGCCGCGTTCGAGGACCTCGGCACCCGCCGCGCCGGCGTGCAGTTCCACCCCGAGGTGGCGCACACCCAGCAGGGCCAGGAGATGCTGCAGCGCTTCCTGTACGACATCGCCGGCATCGAGCCCACCTGGACGCCGACGAACATCATCGAGGACCAGGTCGCCGCGATCCGGGAGCAGGTCGGCGACAAGCAGGTCATTTGCGGCCTCTCCGGCGGCGTCGACTCGGCCGTCGCGGCGGCGCTCGTGCACAAGGCGATCGGCGACCAGCTGACCTGCATCTTCGTCGACCACGGCCTGCTGCGCGCGGACGAGGCCGAGCAGGTCGAGAAGGACTACGTCGCGGCCACCGGCATCCGGCTCAAGGTGGTCGACGCCTCCGACCAGTTCCTCGGTCACCTCGCCGGCGTCACCGACCCCGAGCAGAAGCGCAAAATCATCGGGCGGGAGTTCATCCGTACCTTCGAGGCCGCGGCCCGCGAGCTCGACGCCGAGCGCCACATCGAGTTCCTCGTCCAGGGCACCCTCTACCCGGACGTGGTCGAGTCCGGCGGCGGCACGGGCACGGCCAACATCAAGTCGCACCACAACGTCGGCGGCCTCCCGGACGATCTCCAGTTCGCCCTGATCGAGCCGCTCCGCACCCTCTTCAAGGACGAGGTACGCGCCCTCGGCGCCGAACTCGGCCTCCCCGAGGAGATCGTCCAGCGCCACCCGTTCCCGGGCCCGGGCCTCGCCATCCGCATCATCGGCGCGGTCGACCGCGAACGCCTCGACATCCTGCGCGCAGCCGACCTCATCGCCCGCGAAGAACTCACCGCGGCCGGCCTCGACCGCGACGTCTGGCAGTTCCCGGTGGTCCTGCTCGCGGACGTCCGCAGCGTCGGCGTCCAGGGCGACGGCCGCACCTACGGCCACCCGATCGTCCTGCGCCCGGTCTCCAGCGAAGACGCCATGACCGCCGACTGGTCCCGCCTCCCCTACGACGTGATCGCCAAAATCTCCACCCGCGTCACGAACGAGGTCCGAGAAATCAACCGAGTCGTCCTCGACGTGACCAGCAAGCCGCCGGGCACCATCGAGTGGGAGTGACCCCACCGGTCCGCCGACCCTGATCCAGGACCGCAAACGATCCGCGCCGGGTCGTGCCAAGCTCGCGGCGCGTGTCGCGGTGCTCTCGCGGCTCGCGGCTCGCGGCTCGCGGCTTGCGCCTCGCGGCTCGCGGCTTGCGCCTCGCGGCTTGCGCCTCGCGGCTCGCGGCTTGCGCCTTCCGGCTCGCAGTTTCCGGCTCGCGGCTCGTGTCGCGGGAGGACTGGAACGCGCCTGAACCGCGGCTCGCGCCGGCAGCGCCGCGCCGTGCGCTTCCGCGCCGGGCCGGGTCCGGGAGCCGGGCCGGGTGGCTTCGCGGCTTGCGCCGTGCCGGCTCCGCGGCTCGCGCCGGCAGCGCCGCGCCGTGCGCTTCCGCGCCGCGCCGGGCCGGGTCTGGGAGCCGGGCCGGGTGGGCTTCGCGGCTTGCGTCGCGCCGGCTCCGCGGCTTGCACCCCGCTACGCCGTGCGCTTCCGCGCCGCGCCATGTCGGCTGGGTCCGCGAGCCGCGCCCGGCGGGCTTCGCTGCGTGCGCCACACCGTGCGTCGCCGCTCTCCGTTGCCGCGCCTGAGCCTTCCGCCTCCCGCTCCGTGCGAGATGACGCCAGGCCAGGACCGCTCAGGCCGCCGGCGGCGTACTCGTCGGCGCTGTCGGGCCCGGCTGTCCACCAGTGGGCTGCGTCCACGCCGGCCCTGCCGGGTACCCGGCAGGCTGGCCCCACGAGGGGTCCGCCGGGTCGCGCCAGGCGGGGCCGGCCGGCGCCGGCTCCTCCGGCATCAGGAACCACGCGATCGGGTAGGCGAGCAGCCCGACCCCCCACGTCATCACCGTGAGGACGGCGAACCCGACCCGGATCAGCACCGGGTCCACGGACAGGTACCGGCCGATGCCGCTGCAGACCCCGGCCACGATCCGGTCGTCGAGCGGGCGGCGAAGTTGCTTGTACGGGGCGACAGTCGGTTGAGTCATGCCTCAAGGTTCGTTCCCCGGGTGCCTCGCCGACCTCGGTGACTGCCCGGAGACCGACCCTGATTCCTCCCCGGGTACGACGCGCGGCTCAGGGAACAGGCCTCGATAGGCAGCCACGGGAAGACGGTCGTCACCGGAGTGGTGGCGATTGCAAGGAAGCTCGGCGAGTAGCGGCGGTTGCAGGGAAGGCCCAGCCCTCGTCGGCGAGGGGCCCGAGGAAGGGCAGCCGGCGGTGAGCGGCGGCGGCTCAGGCGATCGGAGGCGGCCGATCCAGACCGCGCGGCCCCCGGCCCCGCCCGGCCCGGCCCCGCCCGGCCCGGCCCCGCCCGGCCCCGCCCGGCCCCTCGCCGCCCGGCTCGGCCCCGGCCGCCCGGCTCGGCCCCGGCCGCCCGGCTCGGCCCCGGCCGCCCGGCTCGGCCCCTACCGGCCCCGGCCGCCCGGCTCGGCCCCTACCGGCCCGACCGCCCGGCTCGGCCCCTACCGGCCCCGACCGCCCGACCGGCCCCGACCCCCCGGCCGCCTGGCCCGGCCTGGCCCGGTCCGGCCCGGCCCGGCCCGGCCGCAATCGTCCCGTCCGGGCGGCCCGGTCCCCTGCACCCCAACCGAGTGCATTACGACACATTGCTGTGTGTTGCATACTTGCTGCGATCGGTGCGCAGAACCGCCCTGATCTGCGATTACTGAGGGCTATCGCCCTGTCAGGAATCCGACAGACGTTTCCCGGAGTTAACATAAACCGGGCAAGATGCCGCCCGTGACCCCCGCACTGGAGCCGCTTCGCAGGATCGCGGCATATGCCGTCGCGACCGACCCCGAAGGTCGCGTCCTTCTCGTCCGTGCCTCGACCCGGTCGGGTACGCCCGGCGTCTGGTCGTTGCCGGGCGGCGCCGTCGACCACGGCGAGGATCCCAACCACACCGTCGTACGGGAGACCGCCGCCGAGACCGGCCTGTCCGTCGCCGTCACCGGCCTGCGCGACGTCCTGGCCGACATGAGGTCGTTGCCGCACCGTGGCGTCACGATCCACACCGACCGCCTGATCTATGAGGTGTCCGTCCGCGGCGGGAATCTCATCGACCGTGTCGGGCAGCCGACCGACATGGCTCGGTGGCACACCCTCGAGGAGGCCCAGGAGCTGAAGCTGCGTCCGTTCACGGCCGCCGCCCTGGGGCTTCCGGCCGCCTCTGCGGATCTGCGCCCCGAGGAAGTGCCTGATTTTCCGTCTTTCTACGCGTACGCCGGGCCGGACGGGCTGCACCGCGCGCAGCGCTTCGCCGCGTACGCGATTGCGACCGATCCTTTTGATCGTCTGCTGCTGACCCGGATCGCTCCCGGGTATCCGGGGGAGGGGCGCTGGCACCTGCCCGGCGGCGGCACCGACTACGGCGAGCAGCCCGGCACCGCCCTGATCCGCGAGCTGGTCGAGGAGACCGGCCAGCAGGGGCGGCTCCTGGAGCTGCTCGGCGTTGCCAGCCACCGCGACGCGGCCTCGCTCGGCCCCGAGGGCTATCCGATCGACTGGCACGGCGTACGCGCGTTCTACCGGGTCTTCGTCGAGTCGCCGACGGACGTGACGGTCAAGGACGTGGGCGGGTCGACGTCCGAGGCCTGCTGGATGGCGCTCGAGGAGGTCGGCGGGCTGCCGGACGACGAGGTCACCGAGGTCACCGCCGAGGCACTCACGGCGGCCGGCCTGATGTGAGGTGGCTAGCCTTGCGGGTGTGAAGGTCAGACGAATCGGCGCGTACGGCCTGTGCCGTGATGCCGCCGGCCGCGTCCTGCTCGCCCACAACTCGGTCCTGTCCGCGTTCCCGGGCCTGTGGACGCTGCCCGGCGGCGGTGTCGAGCAGGGTGAGGATCCGGACGACACCGTCGTGCGGGAGTTCGCCGAGGAGAGCGGCCTTCGCGTACGCATCGTCGGCCTGCATTCCGTCACCTCCGACGTTTTCCGCCTTCCGGGGACGGATACGTGGGAGCACACCGATCGGATCATCTACGACGTCGAGGTCGTGGGTGGGGACCTGCGTGACGAGGCTTCCGGCACGACGGACCGCGTCGAGTGGGTGACGCCGGGGGAGGTGCCGGTCATGCCGTTCACCGCCGGCGTGCTGGGGCTGCCCGTGACCCCCTCCGACGTGCCCGCCGATCCGGACGAACCGCCGGTCCGCACCAATCAGCGCTTCGGGGCGTACGGGGTGGTGACCGACCCGGACGGGCGAATTCTGCTGACCGAGATCGCTCCGGGGTACCCCGGAGCCGGGATGTGGCACCTCCCCGGCGGGGGCACCGATCACGGCGAGTTGCCCGAGGTGGCCCTCGCCCGGGAGGTGGCCGAGGAGACCGGCCAGCACGGACGGGTGACCGGCCTGATCGGTACGTCGCACCGGCACGATCCCGCCGCGCTCGGGCCGGAGGGCGTACCCGTGGATTGGCACGTCGTGCGCGTGCTGTTCAGGGTTTGCGTCGACCGGCCGACAGAACCAGTGGTGATGGAGGAAGCGGGCGGCTCGACCGCGGCGGCGGGGTGGTTCGACGATGTCACGGCGCGTGAGCTGCCGCTGACCGACGTGGCCGCCGCGGCCCTGGAGATGGTCGCCGGGGAGGGACCGGCGGCACGCGGAGGAAAGCGGTCATCGGTGATCGGCTTGCGGGACCTCGGTTAGACTCGTCACAGGGCCAGGCAGTGTGCGTGCCTCCTCGCCCCACGGAGGGATGAAAACTCCACATGACGTCGTTGCACACGATGGTCGATTTCCTCTCTCGCCAAGAGAGCCCGGCTGTGCGATTGTGTAACCCGCCTAAATTACGGTCCGTAGACGTACGGGCGATGGGCAGCACCCCGCAACGGCCGATGCCGGCGGGCTAACCAACCCCAAGATGGAGGAGCACGTGCCGAGAACCCCTTGGCGCCGGCGTCGTACGACGGATAGTCCCCGTCCCGCCGGACGTCGTTGGGCAGGCCGGCTGCGCCGCGGCGGAAGTCTCGCCCGGCAGGCCCTGCTGGTGCGAGTGGGGCGCCGTTCCGGTGATGCCGGACGCGCTGCCACGGCCACCCGGGCCGAGGTGATCTACACCGGCACGGAGCTCGCTCCGTACGCCGGACGTGGCCGTACCGTGGCCACCTCCGGTAGCCATGGCCCCGTCGCCATGGCCCAGCCGGTCGTCGTCGAGGCCGATTCCGGAGCTCTGCTCCCCGGTGAGCGCACCGTACGCCGCCGGATCAGCTTCGCCGTCGTCAACGGCTGCACCCTCGCGAGCCTGGGCCTGGGCCTGCTCGCCATCTTCCTGGCCATGCAGGGCGAGCCCCGGTTCGCCGCGGCCTGCCTCGTCGCCTGCGTGGCGTTCGACGGGCTCGACGGCGCCCTGGCCCGCCGGCTCGGGGTGTCCAGCCCGTTCGGGGCCCAGATGGACTCCCTGGCCGACATGTGCTCGTTCGGCCTGGCCGCGCCGGTCGTCGTGTACGCGTCCCTGGCCCACACGGTTCCCACCGCGGCCGCCGCCGTGGCCTGCATGCTCGTCGCCGGTTGCGCGGCCATCCGCCTCGCCCGCTTCAACGTCTCGCCGAAGGACGGCACGTTCTTCGCCGGGGTTCCCACGACCATGGCCGCGGCGGTGCTCGCCGTGACCGTGCTGATCGGGCTCCCGCTGCCGGGGATCGCGGTGCTGGGCGGCGTGGCCGTGCTGGCGTTCGCGATGGTGTCCAGCTTCCCGTACGCGAAGCTTGCCCGGATTGTGAAGTTGCCGCCGTGGCTGTGGCTTCTGCCGATCGTGGGCGCCCTGGTCGACCCCCGCCTCACGTTCGTGCTGATCGTCGGGACCTACCTGGTGAGCGGCCCGGTCATGTGGCTGCGCGCCAGGCACGTCTGACCCGTTCGACTCCGACCCGTTCGACGAAAGTGCCCACCCAGCCTCGCTGGGTGGGCACTTTCGCGTTCACTTCCAGCGCGCGATGACCGAGGTGCCGCCGCGCACCGTCTCGCCGACCGTGACGAGCGCATCGGCCTTGTCGGCCGGTAGGTAGACGTCCGTGCGGGAACCGAAGCGGATCAGGCCCATCCGCTCGCCGCGGGCCACCAGCGAGCCCACCGGCGTGCGCTGCACGATCCGGCGGGCGATCAGGCCGGTCCGCTGGGCGACCGCGACCGTGCCGTGGTCGGTGTCGAGGATCGTGTACGCCGCCACGTTGTGCTCCGCCGCCGCCGTCATGGCGTTCGCGTAGCCGCCGTCGATGACGAAGTAGTCCGTCACCCGGCCGGCCACCGGCATCCGGTTGACGTGCACGTCGAGGACCGACAGGAACACCGCGATACGCAGGAACTCGCCCTCGCCCAGGCGCTCGTCGGTGAGCCGCTCGACCGACAGCACCCGGCCGTCGCTGGCCGCCACTACCGCGTTCGGGTCGGTGGGCACGTCCCGCTCCGGGTCCCGGAAGAACGCCGCCACCGGCGCCGCCAGCAGGGCCGGCAGCAGCCAGAGCTTGGACTTGGGGCGCGCCGAGCGGGCCAGCGCGGCCAGGCCGAGGGCGATGCCGGCCGCCGCGACGCCGTTCGAGTCGATGTGCATGCTACGGGTCACCGGCACGCTCGAGGGCCGGTACGCCGGAGCCAGCGTGGCCGCCTTCGTGGTGTCCGCCGGGCTGAACCGCAGCCGGTGGATCCGCAGCGGAGGCTGGTTGCGGGCGACGAGGTCGGAACCCACGCCGAACAGCGCGCTCTGCCGGAACAGCTCGGCGGCCGCCCCGCCCGTGCGCCCCGGCACCGCCGGCGTGGCCACCGAGACGACAGCGCCGTCGGTGAGGTACTTGCTGAGGCCCTCGAGCGTCGCGCGGGTCTCCTCGGCGGTGCCGGTCAGCGGCTCGCCGAGCACCACCACGTCGGCGGGCTCCGCCTCGGCCAGCGACTCGACGATCCGGACCCGGTCGGCGATCCAGCTGCCGAGGCCGGTGATGTGGTCCCGCAGCAGCTCGGCGGTGCTGCGCTCGCCCGCGACCAGGGTCAGCGTGTCGCCGGGCAGCAGCGCCTCGACCGCCGCGGCCACCACGGCCGAGGAGTGGTCGGCGCCGACCACCAGGGCCGTCGTCGCCGCGTTGTGGCGGGCGAACTCGGCCGTGAGGCTGCGCGCGGCGCGCGGGCCGACGCCGGTCACGGGGGCGGTGGACACGGAGGGAAACGGCGTCATGCGCAAGAGCATATTGCGCCGCCCGCCGGTCCCACCCGCTGGTGTGACCGACGGACGGCGCGTTGTCGCTCAGTCCTGGTGCCCGTGGTGCCGCGGCTGCCCGTGGTGCCGCGACCCGTCGGGCCTCTCCGCGGCCGCGGGCGGCGCCGGCGGCAGGTCGACCTGTTCCGCCGGGTTGTCCAGCAACTCCCGGACGATGTCGGCGTGCATCTCGGGCGGAAGGTCGCCCGGCACCTCCACTTCGGCCTCCGCCGCGACCGGCGCGGGCACCTCGGTGCGCCGGCCGGACCGGATGGCGCCGAGCAGGCCCAGGGCGCCGAAGAGGATCAGTACGCCGGCCACCAGCCAGCCCAGCGCGGGGAGCCGTACGGTGACCACCTGAGCGACCGCCCACCAGGCCGCCACCAGCAGGAAGATCAGACCGAAGCTCAGCGAGATGCCGTCGGTACGGTGCGGCCTCATCGGGTCACCTCCACGTTGCCCGTGTTCATCTCGACGGTCAGCCGCAGCGTGCCGCCGCCCTCGCCGTCCTGGCCGAGGTCGGAGACCGCCTGCACGTTCAGGTTGCCGGTCAGCTCGCGGCCGTACAGCAGCGCCCGCCCGTCGTTCATGGTCAGCGAGGTCGTGGTGTCGACGTTCGCCGGCAGAAGCACCCTGACCTGCCCGAACTTCATCGCCACGGTCACCGCTTGGTCGTGGCCGGCGAAGTTGACCGAGCGCAGGTCCAGCGTCGCGTTGCCCACCGAGAAGTCGTAGCGGTCGGCCACGGCGGCGAGGCTCTGCGGCCGGTACGAGCTGTTGGCGAACTCGCCGCCGAAGCGCTCGACGCCGCTGGAGACCGCCAGCCCGAAGGTCGCCAGCACGGCCAGGAAGATGAGCCCGCGGGCCCGGCCGAACCAGGCGCCGACGACGAGGCCGAGCGCGATGGTGGCCAGCGCGGCGGCGAAGTAGCCCGACACCGGCACGTCGGCGCCGGCCAAGTCGATCAGCGCCAGGATGCCCATCACGACCACCAGCAGGGAGAACGTGATGCGACCGAGCTTGGAACGCTCGCGGGGCGGCTTCGGCGCCTTCGGTGGTGACGGCGGCGCCGCAGGAGCGTACGGCGGCTGCGCGGCACCCTGCGCCCACGGCCCGTGTGGCGCGAACGGCGGCCGGTAGCCCCCGGTCGGCGGCGCGAACGACGGCGGTGTGTACGTCGGGGGTGCCGGAGGGGCGGGCGGCGCGGAGGCGGTCCCCGGCATGGGCGGCATGGGCGGCAGCGGGGCGGTCACCGGTTCGCCGGCCGGTTCTGCGGCGGCCGTCTCGGTGAACGGGGTCGTCGGCTCCTCCCCAGGGGCCGGGGCTGCCGTGGCCGGCGCCGCCGTGGCGGGCTGCGCCGGTGCCGCCGCGGGAAAGGTCGCGGTGGCGGCCCACGGATCGGCCGGAGCCGGCCCGGCGGTCACGGGGCCGCCGGCCCTGTTCGACTTCTTGAGGGCGAGCGCGCCGACGACCAGCACTGCGGCGGCGAGCAGCGTCGCGCGGAAGCCGTCGCGGACGATGAAGGCGAACGTCAATGCCGCGGCGGCACCGAGCAGCACCACGGACAGCGGCGCCATGGCCGAGCGGCCCCGGCCGAGCAGGGACTCGATCGGCGAGGCCGTGTCACCCTCCGCGGGGATCAGCAGCCAGCCGGCGAGGTAGATCAGCACGCCGACGCCGCCGAAGAAGCCGAGTACGGCCAGCAGCACCCGCCAGAGCACCGGGTCGGTGTTGGTGGCACGGCCGATCGCGCCGCAGACCCCGGCGATGTAGCGGCCGCGGGTGGGCCGGATGAGCTTCTCGCGGGAGAACGTGGGCCCGTCGGGCGCGCCGAACCACGGCGGCGTGCTCCCGGACGGGGGCGGCGTGCTCCCAAATGGGGGCGGCGTGCTTCCCATGGGGGGCGGCGTGCTCCCAGAGGGGGGCGGCGTGCTTCCCGTGGGGGGTTCGGACGGAGGCGTGGTGGCGCCCGGCGGGGGCGGCGGGTCGGCGGCCGGCGGAGCGCCCGGTGCGGGCGGCTCGTACGCCGGCGGGACCTCGCCCGAGGCCGGCGCCTGCGGGGGCGCCGGCGGGACGGCCGAAGGTGCCGGAACGTCCTGCGACGACCCGGCAGCTCCGCGGGACTGGGCAGCTTCGTCGGTCATGGCTTCGATACTGGCGGTCCCGGCACCCGGCCCGCCTCAGGCGCCGACCCTGATGCCACCCTGAGATCCGGGACACGGATACCTGGGGGTCTTTCCCCGTAGCCCCCGCTCACCGCGGCGTGTGACGATCGAACCGGTCCACGAGTACGGCGTGACGAAGGAGGACAGCGATCACCGCCACCGCAGCACCCCCGCCGACGCGCCGCCTGTACCGGCCGCGCGACCACCGTGTCATCGCCGGGGTCGCATCCGGGATCGCGCGTCACCTCAGCATCCCCGTGACCGCGGTGCGGGTCGCTCTGGTCGTACTCCTGGGCTTCAACGGTCTTGGTCTTCTGCTCTATGCCGTGTTCTGGGCGGTCCTGCCGCAGCAGGCGCCCACCGGCGAGCCGAAGCCCCGCCGCGACCTGGTGCTGCTGCTGCCCTTCGGGGCGATCGGCCTCGGCGTGATCCTGCTCGAGGGCCTGCTGTTCGGCGACGACAAGGGCGTGGCCGGCACCGCCGGCTGGCTGGTGGCCGTCATCGCGGTGGGCGCCGGCGTGATCTGGCACCAGTCCGACCCCACCCGGCGCGGTCACTGGGGCGACAGCCAGGCGCCCTGGCTCGCTGCCGTGGTCGCCGAGAGCGACCGCCGCTCGTTCCTGTTCCGCTTCATCGGCGGTGGCGTCCTGGTCGCGGTCGGCGTCATCGGCGTCTTCGCGGTGTACGGCCCCAAGAACAACCTGGTCATCGTGCTCAACGGGGTAATCTTCGCCCTGGTCGGCCTGCTAGGCGTCGGCGTGGTGGTGGCACCGCTGCTCTGGCGGACGTTCAGCCAGCTGCGCAGCGAGCGCGAGGGCCGCATCCGCGAGCAGGAGCGCGCCGAGGTGGCCGCCATGATCCACGACCAGGTGCTGCACACGCTCGCCCTGATCCAGCGCAACTCCGCCGACATCAAGGAAGTCCAGCGGCTCGCCCGGGGGCAGGAGCGCTCGCTGCGCAACTGGCTCTACAAGCCGGCCGCGTCACCGACCGAGCGGTTCGGGGCGGCGCTGGAGCAGGCCGCCGCCGAGGTCGAGGACACGTACGCGATCTCCGTCGAGACCGTCGTCGTGGGCGACACGCAGTGCGACGAACGGGTCGCCGCCCTCGTCGCGGCCGCCCGGGAAGCCCTGGTCAACGCGGCCCGGCACGCGGGCGTGCAGACCGTCTCGCTCTACGCCGAGGTCGAGGACGAGGAGCTCAGCGTCTTCGTCCGCGACCGCGGCGCCGGCTTCGACCTCACCGCCGTGGCCGACACCCGGCACGGCGTCCGTGGTTCGATCATCGGGCGCATGCAGCGGCACGGCGGCAAGGCCGTGATCCGCAGTTCACCGGGGGACGGCACCGAGGTGCGCCTGACGCTGCCCGCCTCGCCGATGAGCGTCACCGCCGCAAAGGAGAACGCACGATGACCGAACCCACCGCCGACGAGGGCCGCCGCCTCACCGTCTTCCTCGTGGACGACCACGCCATGTTCCGCGCCGGCGTACGTGCCGAGCTGGGCGCGCACGTCGACGTGGTGGGGGAGGCGAGCTCCGTCGCCGAAGCGGTCTCCCGGATCGCCGCCACCATGCCCGACGTGGTGCTGCTCGACGTGCACATGCCCGACGGCGGCGGCCGTGCCGTCCTGGAGGCCATGCGCCGCAGCCACCCCCAGGTCAAGTTCCTGGCCCTGTCGGTCTCCGACGCGGCGGAGGACGTGATCGGCCTGATCCGCGCCGGCGCCCGCGGCTACGTCACCAAGACCATCTCCCCGGACGAGCTGGCCGCGGCCATCAAGAGGGTGGCCGACGGCGACGCGGTCTTCAGCCCCCGGCTCGCCGGCTTCGTGCTCGACGCCTTCGCCGCCCGCCCGGACGTACCGGTGGCCGACCCGGAACTCGACCAGCTCACCAACCGCGAACGCGAGGTCCTGCGGCTGCTGGCCCGGGGGTACGCGTACAAGGAGATCGCCAAGGAGCTCTTCATCTCGATCAAAACGGTCGAGACGCACGTGTCGAACGTGCTGCGAAAGTTGCAGATGTCGAACCGGTACGAACTGTCCCGCTGGGCAGCGGATCGCCGGCTCGTCTGAGCGGTCCCCCGAGCCTCGGGGCTTTCGGGGGCCTACGGGCGTTCGTGAGGTAGGTCCGGGGGGTGCGCTGAGCTGCGACGTTCGGCGTGGGTGGGCGTGACCGGGCGTTGGTCCGCCCGGCCGCCCTGGTCGTCACACTCGGCCGCCCGCGACGCTCACCCCGCTAAGTCACGCGGGCCTGGGTCACTCAGCAGCGCCGCCCGCTCGGCCGCCCGCTCGCTCGGCCGCGCCGCCCGCCCGCCTGCTCGGCCGCGTCGCCTGCTCGGCCGCGTCGCCCGCTCGGCCGGGCCGGCCGCCCGGTCTCTGTGCCGCCCGCTTCGGGCCCCGCCCGCCTGGCATCGTCCTGCGCCGCTCGGCCCCGTGCCGCGCCGCTCGGCCTCGTCCCGCGCCGCTCGGCCTCGTCCCGCGCCGCCCGGCCTCGCGCCGCCCGCCCCGCGCTGACCGCCGGGCCTCGCGCCGCCCGCCCCGCGCTGACCGCCGGGCCTCGCGCCGGGCCGGGCGGGCGGAGCGCTTTGCCCGGAGCCGGATGCTTTGCGCGGGCTCAAGAAAATACGCAGCGCGGGTGCGCGGTAAGCCCTACCCTGCGCCCCCGGCCGCTCCCCGCCACCCCGCGCGATGCGTCCTCCCGGCGGCGAAATGGCGGGGAACGCGGTGAAATCCGGGCTGGGGATATGCCGATCCTGCCGCCGTTGCTCGGGCAGAATGGGATGCACTCCAAAAGAGTGACGAATGTGGCGATCGGTCGCGCTCGGCGGCCTGACCTGCGCAGACTCCAACTCGGATAAGGGTGGAACGGCGGTGGGCGGGCGGTGCGGCGGACCCCTTGCGGGCAAAAACCGCGGAGCTGGGCGAACAGCCCAGACCGATGGCGGCCGGGGTGCGACCTGAATGCTTGTCGTCCCTGTTCTGGCCCCTCGTCGCGTATCGGGTTGATAACACGCCTTTCCGAGATGGGCGGGGGGTGTCAGAGTTGCTTCGACCTCGCGCCCGTGTCTTCCGCGGAGCTCGATCAGTCATCGCTGCCAATGGCGGTGCGCTGTGCGGCACCGACGGACGAGTGCCCGTCGGCCGTCGTGGTCGGCCGGGCGACCCACCGAAGTCGAACGGTATGGAGACGCACCTGCGGTAGCTTGCACCTCACCGGACGGCACCCCCGGCCGGTGGCGGGTCCGCGGAAATGCTCCGATGAGCCCACGAGGTAAGAACCTTTAGAGGAGGCCTTTCACAATGAGAGTCTCGAAGCGGGCGAGCGTGGTCGCGCTGACCACAGCCGTCGCGCTCGTGGCTGCTGGTTGCAGCGGTAGCGACGACAGCGATACCGGTAAGGGCAGCGGCGACACCGCTAACGGTGCGATCACCATCGACGGCACTCAGCCCGAGGTCGGCCTGATCCCGGCCAACACCACCGAGACCGGTGGTGGCAAGATCGTGGACTTCCTGTGGACGGGCCTGGTCTCGTACCCGAACGACGGTGGTGCTCCCAAGAACGCCGTCGCTCAGGACATCAAGACCACGGACTCCAAGGTCTACACGATCAAGATCAAGCCGGACACCAAGTTCCACGACGGCACCGTCGTCAAGGCGAAGAACTTCGTGGACGCGTGGAACTGGGCGGCGTACTCGCCCAACGGCGCGCAGAACGGCAGCTTCTTCAGTGACATCGCCGGCTTCGCCGACGTGCACACCGAGGACCCGGACGGCGACGGCCCGAAGAAGGCGCCCGAGCCCAAGGCCAAGACGATGTCCGGCCTGAAGGTCATCGACGACACGACGTTCGAGGTCACCCTCAACGCGCCGTTCTCGATCTTCCCGACCAAGCTCGGTTACAGCGCGTTCATGCCGCTGCCCGACGCCTTCTTCTCCCAGACCCCGGAGGAGTTCGGCAAGAAGCCGATCGGCAACGGCCCGGTCAAGTTCGTCTCGTGGCAGGACAACGTCGAGGTCAAGCTGACCCGTTTCGACGACTACAACCTTGACGACAAGGTCAAGATCAAGGACGTCACGGTCAAGATGTACCAGGAGGACACCGCGGCGTACAACGACCTGGTGTCCGGCACGCTGGACTTCCAGCAGCAGGTCCCGGTCTCCTCGCTGGCCGGCGACAAGTGGAAGGCCGACCTGGGCGACCGCGCCATCGAGGCGCAGATCCCGGTCATGCAGATCCTGGGCATCCCGATCTACGACAAGCGCTTCCAGAACGCGAACCTGCGCAAGGCCATCTCGCTGTCGATCAACCGCCAGGAGATCGCCGACAAGATCTTCTTCAACACCCGTAAGGCCGCCACCAGCTGGTCCAGCCCGCTGGCGCCCGGTCACACGGACAACGACTGCACGGTCTGCAAGTTCGACCCGGCGGCCGCCAAGGCGGCGCTGCAGGCGGCCGGTGGCTTCACCGGTGAGCTGGTGCTCTACTACAACGCCGACGCCAGCCACAAGGAGTGGATGGAGGCGACGGCGCAGAGCATCAAGACCAACCTGGGCATCAACGTCCGGGCCGAGGGCGTTCCGACCTTCGCGGTCTTCCGCCAGACGATCAACGACCACAAGATGAAGGGCATCTACCGCGCCGGCTGGCAGCAGGACTACCCCGACGTCGAGAACTGGATCGGTCCGCTGTACGTGACCGGCGGCTCCTCGAACGACGGCCTGTTCAGCAACGCCCAGGTGGACAAGCTCTACAAGGAGGGCACCGCGGCGCCCTCCGTCGACGCGGCGCACGCCAAGTTCGCCGAGGCGACGAAGATCATCGACCAGGAAGTGCCGGCGATCCCGATGTTCGAGGTCACCCAGCAGTCGGGTGTCTCGGACCGCGTCACCGGTGTGAAGACGACCAACGTGGGAGAGATCGACCTCTCTTCGGTCCAGCTCAAGTAAGGCGCGAATCTCAGGTCCGGTCTACCCTGCGAGGGGTGGGCCGGACCTGAGTTCTTCCCACGCCCGGAGTCCTGCCGACCCCCGCACGGCTCCGGTTTCGTCATGGGCGTCACCAACGCCCGTACTAGGAGAAACATCCATGGGCCGATACGTGCTGAGGCGGCTGCTCCAGCTGATACCCGTCTTCTTCGGGACCACGTTCCTCATCTATTACCTGGTCTGGGCAGTGCCCGGCGACCCCTTCGCGGGCAAGTGCGGCGAGCGTCCGTGCCCGCAGTCGTACGTCGACTTCATGACCGAGAAGTTCAACCTCGACAAGCCGATCATCGTGCAGTACGGCACGTACATGAAGAACCTGCTGCAGGGCGACTTCGGGCAGACCTTCGGCGGCCGGCAGATCAGCGACCTCATCTCGGACGCGTACCCGAACACGATCAAGCTGGCGATCGTCGCGCTGATCATCGAGGCGGTCATCGGCCTGGCGGCCGGCGTCCTCACCGGTCTGCGCCGCAACGGGTTCCTGGACAACCTCGTCCTGGTCTCCACGCTCTTCATGATCGCGCTGCCGATCTTCGTGCTCGGCTTCCTGCTGCAGAAGTGGCTCGGCGTCGACCTCGGCATCGTCAAGCCCACGGTCTCCAACCCGCCCAGCTTCGGTGAACTCATCATGCCGGGCTTCGTGCTGGGAAGCGCGTCGATGGCGTACATCGCCCGGCTGGCGCGCACCAGCATCGCCGAGAACCGGCGCTCCGACTACGTCCGTACGGCGATCGCCAAGGGTCTGCCGATGAAGCGGGTGGTGGGTGTGCACCTGCTGCGCAACTCGCTGATCCCGGTGGTCACCTACCTGGGCACCGACCTGGGCGCGCTCATGGGTGGCGCCATCGTGACCGAGGGCATTTTCAACATCAACGGTATCGGCCGGCAGGTCTACCGTGCGATCGTCACGAAGGAGGGCGCGACCGTCGTCTCGATCGTCGTGATCCTCGTGCTCGTGTACCTGCTCTCGAACCTGCTCGTCGACCTCCTGTACGCCGCGCTCGACCCGAGGATCCGCTATGAGTGAGCCCATGCCCCCGTCGCTGGTGACGTCGCCGCCGTCCAGCGACCCGACCGTGGGGAACGCACTCGAGGCGGACGCGCAGGAGAAGCGGTCGCACGACAAGCCCCGCGGCCTGCTCGGCGACGCCTGGCGTGACCTGCGCCGCAAGCCGCTGTTCTGGATCTCCGCCGCGCTGATCCTGCTCTTCGTGCTGATGGCCGCGATGCCGTTCCTGTTCACGTCGGCCAGCCCCTCCGACGGCGTGCTGTCGCGCAGCCGGGTCGGCCCGTCGGCGGACGCCTGGTTCGGCTACGACGTGCAGGGCCGCGATGTCTACGCCCGTGTCATCTACGGCGCGAGGGCGTCCATCGTCGTCTCGCTCGCCTCCACGTTCGGCACCGTGCTCTTCGGCGGCATGATGGGCGTCATCGCCGGATACCGCGGCGGCTGGCTGGACGGGCTCGTGTCCCGGCTCGGCGAGGTCTTCTCCGGCATTCCGTTCGTGCTCGGCGCGATCGTCATCCTCTTCACGTTCAACGGCCCCGGCAGCAACCGCGGACCGTGGGCGATCATGGCGATCGTCGTGGCTTCGCTGGTCGTCCTGACCTGGCCGGTGTCGATGCGCATCATGCGGTCGTCGGTGCTGGCGGTCCGCGACGCCGACTACATCGTGGCGGCCCGCGCGATGGGCGCCGGCCCGGGACGGATCATCTTCAAGCACCTGATCCCGAACTGCCTGGCCCCGCTGCTGGTCTACTCCACGATCCTGATCGGCTCGTTCGTCGGTGCCGAAGCGACCCTGTCCTTCCTCGGCGTCGGCCTGCGGACCCCGGTGGTCTCCTGGGGCATCATGATCAACGAGGCGCAGAACTACATCCGGGTCTCGCCCTTCCTGCTCTTCTTCCCCTCTGCCTTCCTGGTGACGGCGGTTCTGGCGTTCGTCATGCTGGGCGAGGCCGTCCGCGAGGCCCTCGACCCGAAACTCCGGTAGGAGATCCCCTTGTCCGAAGTTGTTATCACCGACCCCCGGTACGCCAGTGCGGGCAAACCCTCCGGCAGGCTGCTCGAGGTCGAGGATCTGCGCGTCGAGTTCCGTACCCGGGACGGCGTCGCCAAGGTCATCAACGGTGTCACCTACCACGTCAACGCCGGTGAGACGCTGGCGGTTCTGGGCGAGTCCGGCTCCGGCAAGAGCGTGACCGCCCAGGCGATCATGGGCATCCTGGACACCCCGCCCGGCTTCGTCACCGGCGGCCACATCCGCTTCCACGGCGACGACATGCTCGCGATGAGTTCCGAGCAGCGTCGCCGGATCCGCGGCAACGGCATCGCCATGGTGTTCCAGGACGCGCTGTCCGCGCTCAACCCGGTCTTCACCGTGGGCTTCCAGATCGCCGAGCAGTTCCGCGTACGGCAGGGCCTCAGCCGCCGTGACGCCAAGAAGCGCGCGATCGAGATGCTCGACCAGGTCAAGATCCCGTACGCGAAGCAGCGGGTGAACGAGTACCCGCACCAGTTCTCCGGCGGTATGCGGCAGCGCGTCATGATCGCGATGTCGCTGGCGCTCGACCCGGAGGTGCTGATCGCCGACGAGCCCACCACGGCGCTCGACGTGACCGTGCAGGCCCAGATCATGGACCTGCTCAGCGAGCTGCAGCGCGAACGGCAGATGGGCATGATCCTGATCACCCACGACCTCGGTGTCGTCGCCGACGTCGCGGACCGGATCGCCGTCATGTACGCCGGGCGCATCGTGGAGGAGGCGACGGTCTACGAGCTGTACGCCAAGCCCGCGCACCCGTACACGATCGGCCTGCTCCAGTCGATTCCCCGGCTCGACGAGAAGGGCCAGGAGCTGCGCACCATCAAGGGCCTGCCGCCGAACCTCATGCGGATCCCCTCGGGGTGCCCCTTCCACCCGCGCTGCCCCATGCGGGTGGACGACATCTGCATCCCGAACGTGCCGCCGCTGCTGCAGGTCGGCGCCACGCGGGCCAGCGCCTGTCACTTCGCCGAGGACCTGGTGAACCGTGCCTGAGACGATCCTGAAAGTCGACAACCTGGTGAAGCACTACCCCGTGACCCGCGGGGTGGTCTTCCGGCGCACCATCGGTCAGGTGCACGCGGTGGACGGGGTCTCGTTCGACCTCAAGGCCGGCGAGACGCTCGGCGTGGTGGGCGAGTCGGGCTGCGGCAAGTCGACCCTCTCGCGGGTGCTGATGAACCTCGAGAAGCCGACCAGCGGCTCGGTGCACTACCGCGGCGAGGAGCTGTCCGGGCTGCACGGCGCGGCGCTGCGCCGGATGCGCCGGCAGATCCAGCTGGTGATGCAGGACCCGTACACCTCGCTGGACCCGCGCATGACGGTCGGTGACCTCATCGGCGAGCCCTTCGAGATCCACCCTGAGGTGGCGCCGAAGGGCAGCCGCCGGCGCAAGGTGCAGGAGCTGCTCGAGGTGGTCGGGCTCAACCCCGAGCACATCAACCGCTACCCGCACCAGTTCTCCGGCGGTCAGCGCCAGCGCATCGGCATCGCCCGCGCGCTCGCGCTGCGGCCGGAGATCATCGTCTGCGACGAGCCGGTCAGCGCGCTGGACGTCTCCATCCAGGCCCAGGTGATGAACCTGCTCGACTCGCTCCAGAAGGAGTTCGGGCTGGCGTACATCTTCATCGCGCACGACCTGTCGGTGGTCCGGCACCTGTCGGACCGGGTCGCGGTCATGTACCTCGGCAAGATCGTGGAGATCGGGTCCGAGGACGAGATCTACGAGCGGCCCACGCACCCGTACACGCAGGCGCTGCTGTCGGCGGTGCCGGTGCCGGACCCGACGGTCCGGCACACCAAGCAGATCATCCGCCTCACCGGCGACGTTCCCAGCCCGGTGAACCCGCCCTCCGGCTGCCGCTTCCGTACGCGGTGCTGGAAGGCGCAGGACATCTGCGCGACGGACGTCCCCGAGCTGGTCGAGCGGCGCGGCAGCGATCACCCGAGCGCCTGCCACTTCGCCGAGCCGCGCGAGGTCGTGGTGACCCACGACGCCAGGACGCTCTGACGTACGGCCCGAGCGGCCCGCCATCCGGAAACGGGGGCGGGCCGTTCGACGTTTCCGGATGGCGGGGGAGGCTACAGGGGGCCGCGGCCGGCGCGGAGGATCATCAGCGCGACCTGGGTGCCGTCGGCGCCGAGAGCCTCACGGAAGCGTTCCACGATCTCGCGCTCCCGGGAGAGCACGAGGCGGGTGCCGCCGGAGGCCATCCGGGTCTTGCCGACCTCCTGGGAGAGCCGGGCGCGCTCCAGCCACAGGTCGATGATCGCCTGGTCGATCTCGTCAATCCGCTCCCGCATCGCCTTGATCTCCTCGGCGGCGGGGGGCGCTCCGGCACCGGTCGACTGGTCCATCAGGTCGGCGGTCATGTCGTGCTCCTCGGGTGCTGGCGCCTCGGTCGGTCCGGCCCGGACAGCATCAAGCCCCGGGCTGGGAAGCCCGGGGCTCGATGTAGGAATGTCGTTCAGACGCGTCCTACGGCCGCCGGACCTCCGGTGCCGTAGTAAAAAAATCGCGCGGTCTGAATCACGGACCGAGTATGCCCCCGGCCCGGGCCGCCTCGCAAGGAAACGGCCCGAAGCGTGGGAACAGGGGACTCAGCCCGCCTTGGTGATGCGGTTCGCGGGGCCCGGCGCGACCGGCGTGCCGGCGCCCAGGTAGCCGACCAGGGCGTCGATGTCGAAGCCCGGCGCGGTGGTGCGGTCCACCTTCACGTTCAGGTTGGTGAAGCCGTCGCCGCCGTTGGCCAGGAAGTCGTTCGTCGTGACCCGGTACGTGGCTGCCGGGTCGATCGGCGTGCCGTTGAGGGCGAGCGCGCTGACCTTGGAGCCGGGCGCCGCCGTGCTGGTCCACGTGTACGTCAGACCGGCCGACACCTGCAGGATGCGCTGGGTGGTCTGCCCGCCGAAGCCCACGAACTGCTGCTCGAGCACGTCCTTGAGCTGCGCGCCGGTGAGCGTCTGGGTCACCACCAGGTTGTTGAACGGCTGGACGGTGAAGGCCTCGCCGTACGTGACCTTGCCGTCGGCCTCGCCACCCGCGGACGCCTCGGCGTCGAAGTCGGCGCGGATGCCGCCCGGGTTCATGAGCGCGATCTGGGCCCCGTTGTTCTTCGTCCACGCGAGCTGCGCGTCCGCGATGACGTCGCCCAGCGGGGACTCACCGTTGGCGCCGGCGGTCCGTACGATGTCGCCCGTGATCGTGCCGACCACGCGGTTGGCGATCGGCGCGACCGCCGTACGGTATTTGTCGGCGACCTTCTTGGCCTTGGGGTCGACGGTGTCGGGGTTCTTCAGAAAGACGCCGTTGGCGTCCTTCAGCCAGCCGCCCTTGCCGTCCGGTACGCCGTTCTGGACCACGACGTTCTGCGCCGTGATCTCGGCGAACCGGCCGGTGCGCCGGTCGATGCTGTAGTCGATGTCGGTGACCAGCTGGCCGTTGGTGCCGGCGCTGGTGACCACCGAGGAGCCCTTCGCGTTGGGCAGCGTGCAAGCGTAGAAGCGGTGCGTGTGGCCGGAGACCACGAGGCCGAACTCGGGGTTCAGGTCCTTGACGATGTCGACGACCGGGCCGGTGAAGTTGTCGCAATCCGAGACGCCCGGGACCGGCACCTGCTCCGACGCGTTCTGCTGGCCGCCCTGGTGCAGCAGCAGGACCTGCGCCTTGACGCCGAAGAGCTTCAGGAGGCTGCCCCACTTGTTGGCGGTCTCGACCTCGTTGGCGAAGCGTACGTTCTGGATGCCGGCCGGGTTGACGATGCCGGCGGTGCCCTCGAGGGTGAGGCCGACGAAGCCGACCGGTACGCCCTTGACGAACTTGATGTCGATGGGCGGGAGGATCGGCAGGCCGGTCTTCTTGTTGATGGTGTTCGCGGCGAGGTAGCTGAACTTCGCGCCGCCGAACCCGTCGCCGTCCTGGCAGCCGTCCACCGGGTGGCATCCGCCGCGCTGCATGCGGATCAGCTCGTCGACGCCCTCGTCGAACTCGTGGTTGCCCACCGAGGACACCTGCAGGCCGACCTCGTTCATGAGCTCGATCGTCGGCTCGTCGTGGAACGCGGCGCTGACCAGCGGGCTCGCACCGATCAGGTCGCCGGCGCCGACGGTCAGCGTCGAGCGGCCCTCGCGAGCGGCCTCGGCGCGCAGGTTGCGCAGGTACGTGGCGAGGTATTCGACACCGCCCGCGGGCGTGCCGTTCACGACGGCGCCGGACCCGGAGGGCGGGTCGATGGCGCCGTGGAAGTCGTTGTAGCTGAGGAACTGCCCCTTGACGGTCTGCCCGGCGGGCAGCCCGTAGGACACGGCGGCGGGCGCCATGCCGGGCAGGTACTGCGGAGCGGCCTGCGCCTGCTCGGAGCGCGTCATCGGCAGGGTGGCGACGACAGCCAGTGCGAGGGCTGGTACGGCGAGGTGGCGCAGCACAGCCCGGCCGCGACGGCGGGGGTGGTCCATAGTCTTCGGTCTCCCGGTCGGGTTACGGTTCAACCAACCTCGACAGCCTGGTGTATCGACGCTGGTCAGCGCTACTACTTCCGAGTGACAGGTTGGTTGCGCCTGTATCGGCGTACGGCGATTTGGTCCGGATCCTCCCTTCGCGGCTCCCCTCCTCGGATTGTCGGACCCCGGGCATACACTTGTCCGCGCGATGCGAGTCCTTCCGGAAAACTCCCAGCCCCTGTTCGCGGTGCCGCCGGTCCAGCAGGAGCCGCCCCGGCGGCCCGCCGCCCGGCGCCTCGACCCCGAGTCGCTGCTGACCGGCCTCAACGGCCCGCAGCGCGACGCGGTGACCCACGCCGGGTCGCCGCTGCTCATCGTGGCCGGCGCGGGTTCGGGCAAGACCCGGGTGCTGACCCACCGGATCGCCTACCTGCTGGCCGAGCGCGACGTGCATCCGGGCGAGATCATCGCGATCACGTTCACCAACAAGGCGGCGGGGGAGATGAAGGAGCGGGTCGCCGCGCTCGTCGGCCCCCGCGCCCGGCTGATGTGGGTTTCGACCTTCCACTCGGCCTGTGTCCGGATCCTCCGCGCCGAACACGAGCACGCCGGCCTGAAGAGCACGTTCTCCATCTACGACGCCGACGACTCCCGGCGGCTGATGCAGCTCGTCGCCCGCGAGCTCGACCTGGACCCGAAGCGCTACACCGCACGTGGGCTGGCCGCGCAGGTCTCCAACCTCAAGAACGAGCTCGTCGACCCCGCCGACTTCAAGGAGAAGGCCAAGGGTCCCAACGAGCGTGCCGTCGCGGAGGCGTACGAGCTGTATCAGCGCCGTCTGCTCGAGGCGCACGCGCTGGACTTCGACGACATCATCATGGCGACCGTGCACCTGTTCCAGTCGCACCCGCACGTCGCTGAGGCGTACCGGCGCCGGTTCCGCCACGTGCTCGTCGACGAATACCAGGACACCAACCACGCGCAGTACACGCTGGTCCGCGAGCTCGTCGGCCCGTCCGGCGGCGAGGTGCCCCCGGCCGAGCTGTGCGTGGTGGGCGACGCCGACCAGTCCATCTACGCGTTCCGCGGCGCGACCATCCGCAACATCCTCGAGTTCGAACGCGACTACCCGGACGCCCGCACGATCCTGCTCGAGCAGAACTACCGCTCCACCCAGACGATCCTCTCCGCGGCCAACGCCGTCATCGACCGCAACACCAGCCGCAAGCCCAAGCGGCTGTGGAGCGACCAGGGCGCCGGCGAGCAGATCGTCGGCTACGTCGCCGACACCGAGCACGCCGAGGCCGACTGGGTCGCCCGCGAGATCGACCGGCTCTGCGACAACCACGAGGTGCGTCCGGGAGACGTCGCGGTCTTCTACCGTACGAACGCCCAGTCGCGTGTCTTCGAAGAGGTGTTCATCCGCGTCGGGCTGCCGTACAAGGTGGTCGGTGGCGTGCGCTTCTACGAGCGCAAGGAGGTGCGCGACGCGCTCGCGTACCTGCGCGCCGTGGTCAACGACGACGACACCGTGAGCATCCGCCGGGTGCTCAACACCCCGAAGCGAGGCATCGGCGACCGTGCCGAGGCCTGCATCGAGGCACTGTCCACACGCGACCGCCTCTCCTTCGGCCAGGCCCTGCGCCGCGCAAAGGACGCCCCGGGCATCTCCACCCGCGCGGTGAACAGCATCACCGACTTCGTCCAGCTCCTCGACGACCTGCGCGAGCTCTCCCGCACCGCGCCGCCCGAGGAGGTCCTGGAGTCGGTGCTGCAGCGCTCCGGCCTGCTGTCCGAGCTGGAGGAGAGCCTCGACCCGCAGGACCAGGGCCGGGTCGAGAACCTGCAGGAGCTCGTCAGCGTCGCCCGCGAGTACACCGAACGCGTCGAGGCGCAGGCGGAGGAGGACGACGACACCCAGGCCGCGACGCTGGCCGGCTTCCTCGAGCAGGTCGCCCTCGTCGCGGACGCCGACCAGATCCCCAGCGACGACCCCGACCACCAGGGCGTGGTCACGCTCATGACGCTGCACACCGCGAAGGGCCTCGAGTTCCCGGTGGTCTTCCTGACCGGCCTGGAGGACGGCGTCTTCCCGCACATGCGCGCGCTCGGCGACAACACCGAGCTGGAGGAGGAGCGCCGGTTGGCGTACGTGGGCATCACCCGCGCCCGCCAGCGGCTCTACCTGTCCCGCGCGGTCACCCGTTCCGCGTGGGGGCAGCCGCAGTACAACCCGCCGTCGCGGTTCACCGACGAGCTGCCGTCGGAGCTGGTGCGCTGGGAGCGTACGGCCGGCTCGTACACGTCATGGTCCGGTACCGGCGGCGGCGTGGGCGGTCGCGGCGGGGACCACGGCCGCGACTACGGTCGCGGCGGCGGCTTCGCCGGGGGTACGCCCAAGGCGCAGCGGCTGGCCGAACGGCTCGGCGTGGACGCCAGCAAGCTCACCACCGCCAGCGAGATGAAGCAGGCCCCCAAGGTCGCGGCGGGCGACCGCGTCAACCATCAGCGGTACGGCCTCGGCCGCGTCGTGACGGTGGAGGGCCACGGGCCGGGGGCGCGGGCGCAGATCGACTTCGGCGACCAGGTGATGTGGCTGGTGCTGCGGCACGCGCCCATCGAGAAGATCTAGGAGCTCGTGCAGCCGGGGATGTCGACGCCGTGCTCGCGCATCCAGGCCGTCGGCTCGATCGGGTTCTTGTAGCTGCCCTCGTGCACCTCGAAGTGCAGGTGCGGGCCCGTCGAGTGCCCCGTCGAACCCTCCTTGCCGATCTCGTCGCCGGGCCGTACGCGCTGGCCCAGCTTCGCCGTGATCTCCGACATGTGGCCGTAGTGCGTGAGGTACCCGTTCCCGTGGTCGATCAGCACCGCGTTTCCGTAGCCCTGTTCGGCGCCGGCCGACACCACGATGCCCGCACCGGCCGCGTGGATCGGGGTGCCGCTCGGCGCGGCGAGGTCGACGCCGGCGTGCAGGCGGCCCCAGCGCTGGCCGAAGCAGGAGGTCACCGCGCCCTCGGGCAGCGGGTTGACCCACTGCGGGAGCGGCTTGGCCTTACGGAGCTGCGGGATGAAGGACAGGCCGGAGAGCGCGTCGCCGGCCGTCGGGTCGCCGGCCGTCGCGCCGGTGCCCGCGGCGGACGGTCCCGTCGACACGCCGGCGGCCGACGGTGCTGCGGCCGATCCAGGGCCCGCCGCGCTTGATCCGGCGGCTGCCGAGGGGGGTCCAGGGGCGGCGCTCGCGCCTCCGTTCGCGTCGGCGGATGTGGCGGGGGCCGGCGCGGTGGAGGGGGCCGTGGCGGCGTTCTGGGCGCTCCTCGCGACGGCTCCGGCCGGGGAGGCGCTGTCGCCGGCGGCGGACACACCGGCCACGCTCACGCCGGCCACCAGCGCGGCGGCCACGGCGTAGCGCCCCTTCTCGGCGATCGGCTCGCGGGGTGCGCGGTGGCTGTGCAGCGGGGCCGTACGGCGGTGGCGGCCGTGAACGTTCCGGGGGGCTCGGTGCTGCACGGCGGGCTGTTCCTCCAGGGCTGCGACATCGTCCGACGTCTGCCTGTCGGCACGCTCCGGCCGATGATGAGCGAGGCGGCGCGGCTGCTACCGGGATGGTTGCCGGGAGGTATCAACGGGTGGCCCGGGAGCCTCTGGCAGGGGGAGTGGGCGTGAGCGAGGGTCGCGTGGAGGAAGGCAAGGGGGGTCTCGCGTGGAGCGGGGAGGACGGGCCGGGGGCGCTGAGGCCCCGGTGCGATCACGCCGGCGTGAGGCGTCCGCTTGTCTCGCGCGGAGCGCGGCAAAGCCCGGCCTCGGGAGGCCCGAGCCGAGGAGGCCCGAGCTGAGGAAGCCCGAGCCGAGGAAGCCCGAGCCGAGGAAGTCCGGCGCGGAAGACCCCGGTGTGGAAAGGCCGGTGCGGAAATGCCCCGCTGGCGGAGCGCGGGAAAGCCGGGACCGCAAGCCCCCGTTGGGAAGGCCAGCCCCTGCAGGAAGCCCAGGGAGCGGGGTGAGGCCGCCGGAATCCGGAGGAGACGCTGCCGGGAGCGGACTCAGGAAGCGGCGAGCGTGCCGAGCACAGACTCGATCTTGAGCTTGATGTCGACGCCGTGGTTGCGGAGGAAGACGATCGGGTCGGTGGGGGCGCCGTTGACGTGCACCTCGAGGTGGAGGTGGGTGCCGTACGAGTAGCCCGTGTTGCCGACCTGGCCGAGGACCTGACCCGCCTTGACCTTGTCGCCGGCCTTCACGAAGAGGCGGCGGGAGTGCGCGTAGATCATCTCGGTGCCGTCGTCGTGCTTGACGGTGACCGCGTAGCCGTAGCCCCCGGCGTAGCCGGCCGACGTCACCGTGCCCGCGTGGACCGCCTTGTACGGGGTGCCCTCCGGGGCCGCCAGGTCGATGCCGGCGTGCAGCTTGCCGAAGCGGACGCCGTACGCCGAGGTGAACTCGTAGTCCCCGAGCGGCAGGAGCCACGCCTGCTCGGCGGCCTCCTCCTCGCTGACCTTGGTGCTGACGCCGCGGTCCTCGCTGCGGGACGCGCGGTCGTCGTCCGCGGAGCGGTCCGCGAGCGCGTCCTGGGCGACCGAGGCCTCTTCCAGGTTCTGCAGGACCGTGGGGCTGACTGCTTTGGCGTCCGGGAGCTGCGAGGCGGCTCCGAGGGCCACGACTCCGGCGCCGACGAAGGCCGACGTGACGACGGCCGCATACCGGCTGCGCGGAGGTGTGGGGACGCGACGACGGCCGCGATAGCGGTCGGGCTCAGACGACAAGCGCTGACGCACGAACAACCCTCCGTCGATGGCAAAGAACGGCTTCCACCGTGGGGGGAACTGAAGCTGAACGGTGGTTTGCCGGGCGGTCGGTCCGGAGTTAACCGGTTGACAGCCGGGAGCCACGGTAACCAAACGCAACGCCGGTCACAAGTCGCACCGCCAATTCCCTGACAGTTCTGTCAGGGCATTCGGGGGCTAATGTCCGAGTTGGTCATCTTTTCGGAGGTCGCGCAGTGATGCCTGTGAGTAACGGCACTCGGAACGGAAAGTCATGTGACGTGGAATACGGTAAACGGTGCTTGCGCTCGATCGCCAGGGTGGCCGGTGCCGGCCGGTAGTACGGAGCGGCGGCTACCACGGTTCAACCGAGCCGGGTTACCGTTCGTTAAGGTCGTCAGTCGTCGCGCGCCGAAGGGGTCGCAGATGGAAGCACGGATCAGGGTCGTGGTGGCCAAGCCGGGCCTGGACGGGCACGACAGGGGCGCGAAGGTCGTGGCCCGTGCCCTGCGTGACGCCGGCATGGAGGTCGTCTACACCGGCCTGCACCAGACGCCCGAGCAGATCGTCGAGACCGCCGTCCAGGAGGACGCCGACGCGATCGGCCTGTCCGTCCTCTCCGGTGCGCACATGACGCTGTTCCGCCGGGTTCTGGAACTCCTGGCCGAACGTGACGCATCAGACATCGTGGTATTCGGCGGCGGCATCATTCCGGCCGACGACATTGCCGAACTGGAGAAGCTGGGTGTCGCCCGCATATTCACGCCGGGTGCCACGACCGCGTCCATCATCGAATGGGTACGCGCCAATGTCGCCGCACCCGTTTCGTGACGCTAATAGTCACCGCATAACTGCGAAGAGTTAAGGGGAGAGGCCGGACGCACCCCTCACACGTCCGGCCCCTCATGCACGATGCCCCGCCGCCACCCCTCGACCGACAGGGCATCGGCCGCTTTCGTCGTCGCTCAGCGCTCCGACATCACACTCAACGACGCGCTCCGTGGGCGGTTACGAGGGATTTCAAGATCGTTTCACGGGTACGCAGGACCGTGTTCACGACCGCAGCAGCGGGGCTGGACCGCCTCCGGCGGCTACCGCGGCCGGCCCGCTCCCGGGTCCCGACCGTCCCCGGCCGCCGGCTTCCGCGTCAGCTGGGCGACGAGGGTGAGCCGTCGGCCGTCGTCGGCTTCCGCATCGGCTGGGCGGCGGGGCTGGGGCCGTCGTCAGTCGTCGGCCTCAGCGTCGGCTGGGCGGCGGTGTCAGGGCCGTCATTGGTCGTCGGCCTCACCGTCAGCCGGGCGGCCGGGTCAGGGCCGTCGTTCTCCGTCCGCTTCCGCTTCCGCGTCGGCTGGGCGGCGGGGTGAGGCGTCGGCAGTCGTCGGCTACCGCGTCGGCTGGGCGCGGAGTTGCGGGACGTCGGCCCGTGGACACGGCGATGGGGGGTCGGTGGCCTCGCGGCCGCCGGAGGCGGCCGGAAGGTGCCGGTCAGGCGGAGGCGGGCGACGGCCTGGAGGGGTTACGGCCTGTTCGCGGTAGCCGCCGGAGGCGGTCCAGCCCCGGTGCTGCGGGTGGCGGCCCCGTCCTGCGTACCCCCCGGACGGTTTTGATTGTGGGTTCTTGCACACCACGCACCCGCCGGGAGGCGCGCACGGGGACGATGGCTAGGCTTCGAAACGAGGTCCGCTGGCACCACCGGGCCGACATTTCTTCTCACGCTGGCGGCGACGCAACGACGCGCCGCGCACACAGGTCGGGACGCAGGTACGCGGCTTGCCGGGGCAAGCGTCGCGAGCGAAAGGAGACACGTGGACCTGTTCGAGTATCAGGGGCGCGACCTGTTCGAACGGCACGGGCTGCCCGTGCTGGGCGGCGGCGTCGCCGAGACCCCGCAGGAGGCGCGTGCGATCGCCGAGCGCCTGGGCGGCAAGGTCGTCGTCAAGGCGCAGGTGAAGGTCGGCGGCCGGGGCAAGGCCGGCGGCGTCAAGCTCGCCGACGGCGCCGACGAGGCCGAGGCCCGCGCGACCGACATCCTGGGCATGGACATCAAGGGTCACACGGTGCACAAGGTGATGCTCGCGGAGACCGCGGACATCCAGGAGGAGTACTACTTTTCCTACCTGCTGGACCGGGCCAACCGCACCTTCCTCTGCATCGCCAGCGTCGCCGGCGGCATGGAGATCGAGACGGTCGCCGAGGAGCAGCCGGACAAGGTCGCGAAGATCGCTGTCGACGCGAACGAGGGCGTCACCGAGGCCAAGGCCCGGGAGATCGTCACCGCGGCGCAGTTCCCGGCCGAGGTGTCCGAGCAGATCGTCGAGATCGCGCAGAAGCTGTGGCAGGCCTTCGTGGCCGAGGACGCCACGCTGGTCGAGGTCAACCCGCTCGCCAAGGTCGGCGACGGCCGGGTGCTGCTGCTCGACGCGAAGATCACCCTGGACGAGAACGCCGGCTTCCGTCACCCCGACCACGAGGCGCTGGTGGACCAGTCCGCGGTCGACCCGCTGGAGCAGGCCGCCAAGGAGAAGAACCTCAACTACGTCAAGCTCGACGGCGAGGTCGGCATCATCGGCAACGGCGCGGGCCTGGTCATGTCGACGCTCGACGTGGTCGCGTACGCCGGTGAGGCGCACGGCGGCGTCAAGCCGGCCAACTTCCTCGACATCGGCGGCGGCGCCAGCGCCCAGGTGATGGCGAACGGCCTCGAGATCGTGCTCGGCGACCCGTCGGTCAAGTCGGTGTTCGTCAACGTCTTCGGCGGCATCACCGCCTGCGACGAGGTCGCCAACGGCATCATCCAGGCCCTCGCCCTGCTCGGCGAGCGCGGGGAGGCCGTCTCCAAGCCGCTCGTGGTCCGCCTCGACGGCAACAACGCCGAGGCCGGCCGGGCGATCCTGGACTCGGCGAACAACCCGCTCGTCGAGCGGGTCGACACGATGGACGGTGCGGCCGAGCGTGCCGCCGAGCTCGCGGCTGCGGGGAAGTGACGACATGGCTATCTGGCTCACCAAGGGCTCCAAGGTCATCGTCCAGGGCATGACCGGCTCCGAGGGTTCGAAGCACACCCGCCGCATGCTCGCCGCGGGCACCAACGTGGTCGGCGGCGTGAACCCGCGCAAGGCCGGCACGACGGTGGACTTCGACGGCACCTCGCTGCCGGTGTTCGCCTCCGTCGGCGAGGCCATGAAGGAGACCGGCGCGGACGTGTCGGTGATCTTCGTCCCGCCGGCGTTCACCAAGGCCGCCGTGCTCGAGGCCATCGACGCGGAGATCCCGCTCGCCGTGGTGATCACCGAGGGCGTACCGGTGCAGGACTCCGCGGCGTTCTGGGCGCACAACATCGCCCAGGGGCAGAAGACCCGCATCATCGGCCCGAACTGCCCCGGCATCGCGTCGCCCGGCGCGTCCAATGCGGGCATCATCCCGGCCGACATCACCCCGGCGGGCCGCATCGGCCTGGTGTCCAAGAGCGGCACGCTGACCTACCAGCTCATGTACGAGCTGCGCGACTTCGGCTTCTCGACGTGCGTGGGCATCGGCGGCGACCCGATCATCGGCACCACCCACATCGACGCGCTCAAGGCGTTCCAGGACGACCCGGAGACCGACGCGATCGTGATGATCGGTGAGATCGGCGGTGACGCCGAGGAGCGCGCGGCCGAGTTCATCAAGGCGAACGTGACCAAGCCGGTCATCGGCTACATCGCCGGCTTCACCGCGCCGCCCGGCAAGACCATGGGCCACGCGGGCGCGATCATCTCCGGCTCGGCCGGCACGGCGGACGCCAAGAAGGCGGCCCTCGAGGCCGCCGGCGTCAAGGTCGGCAAGACGCCGAGCGAGACCGCGCGCCTCATGCGCGAGGTCATGAGCTGATCTTGGTACGGCCACGCACGCGCCGCCGCACGGACCTGCCGGGTCCGCTCGGCGGCGCGTCGCCGTATCCGGTCGTTCCGGGACGCGGTGGCGCTGCGTCGGCGGCTCCGGCCGGCGGCGCGTCGTCGTGCGGGGCTGTTTCGACGCTGCGTGGCGGCGCGTCGCGGTTTTCGCGTCGCCGCAGGCCGCCCGGCGTGGAAAAGTAGTTGGCGATGCCGACCACACCCGACCGTCCCGACGGTCGACCCGCCGGCTCGGGGGACCCCGTCGAGGCCGCCGAGGCCACCGACGACGCTGCCCGCGGCCCGCGAACCGACCCCGGCGCGCCGTCGGGCCCGGCGAGTTCCGGCCCGGCGAGTTCCGGCCCGGCCCGTTCTGGGGCGGCCCGTTCCGGCCCGGCCAGTTCCGGGGCGTCGCGGTCCGGGGCCGCTGCGCCGCTGCGTGGGGACGACGCTGACGACGACGACTTCGCCATCGCCCGGGAGACCGTCTCGATCGGCGTCCGGCCCGCCACGCCCGGTCCTGCCGGCGGGGGCGGGACGGGCGGTCCTGCCGGCGGGGGTGGCTCGGCCAGGGACGGTTCGGCGTCCGCCGGTTCCGGGGCGGGGGGCGAGCACGCCACCGTCGGGATCGATCCGCGGAACCGGCCCACGGTCCGCGTCGACCCGCGTAATCACCAGACGGTCAAGCTTCCCGGTCAGCGCCGCCCCGCCGAGTACAGAAGCCGGCGGGCACCCCTCCCGGTCGCCGCGGCGTTCGCGACCTTGTGGGCCGCGCTGCTGTCGTACGTGCCCGTGGCGGCGGTCATCGGGCTCGCCCGCACACTCGAGGGGCAGGGCGGGCTCGGCGGCGCCGCCCATGCCGGGCTTGCCGGGTGGCTGCTCGGGCACGGCGTACCGATCGGCACGTCCATCGGCCCGCTCGGCCTCGCGCCGCTGCTGCTGACGCTGCTCGCCGGGTGGCGGCTCAACCGCGCCGGGCTGCACGTCACCCGTGCCATCGGGGCCCGGCGCAGCGGTTCGCCGCGGGCCGCGCTGCTGGTCGCGGCCACGATCGGGATCGCGTACGGAATCCTCGGCACGCTGGCGGCCCTCGTGGTCGACGGCCGCGGCACCGCGGTGAGCCCCGGCCGCGCCGCGCTCCACCTCTTCCTGGCCGGGCTGGTCTTCTCCCTCATCGGCTCCCTGCGCAGCACGGAAGCCCTCGTCGTCGTCGCCCGCCGCATGCCGCCGCCGCTGCGGCACGGCCTGCGTACCGGCGTCGTCGCGGCCCTGCTGATCCTCGCCGCCGGGGCCGCGTTCGCCGGCCTGTCGGTCGCGATCGGCGGGGGCCAGGCGGCCGACATGATCGGCGCGTACCGCACCGGGGTGGCGGGGCAGGCGGGCATCACCCTGGTCAGCCTGGCGTACGGGGCCAACGGCGTGGTGTGGGCGGCGGCGTACCTGCTCGGCCCGGGATTCCTGCTCGGCACCGACTCCGCCGTACGCCTGACCGAGCTGACCGTCGGCCCCCTGCCGACACTGCCGCTGCTGGCGGGCCTGCCCAACGGCCCGATGGGCGCGAGCGGCGCTGCCCTGCTCGCGGTACCGGTCCTCGCGGCGATGGCCGCGGGCTGGCTGCTGACCCGACGGCTGATGGGCGTCCATCACGTGGTGGACGGGCACCTGGTCGACGGCCGCCACCCGTCCCAGCCCGGCGAACCCGCCCCGGTGGAACCGGCCTGGCATCTGGTGCTCGCATCCGCAGCGATCGCCGGTCCGGTGGCGGGCCTGGTGCTGGGCATCCTGTCGTGGCTGTCAGGCGGGCCGCTGGGCAGCGGCAGGATGGCGGAGATCGGGCCGGTGCCGTGGCAGGTCGGTTTCATCGCGACGGTGGTGGTCGGGGTGTCGGCGTGCATCGGCGCGGCGGCGGGACGGGCGTTCCGGGCGCCGGTCCATCACAAGTAGGCCTGCGGCCAGTCGGTGCGTCGCGCCGCGTCGGGGTGGCGCGGGGTCACGCGCCGGCGGTTCCGCCGCGCTCGGTCGCGTCGCGCCGGGTTGCGGCGGGGGGCACGTCGCGCCGTTCTGCCGCGCCGGGTCGCGCTGAGCCGAGCTGCGCTGCGCCGCGTCGGGGTGGAGCGCGTCGGTTGGCTGCCGGGGGAGTGGGCTGAAATGGACGACGGGCGTCCCGGCCGGAGCCGGAACGCCCGTCGCGGGCCCTTGAGAGATCAGGGCGAGGTCAGGTTCGACAGCGCGCCGGTCGCGGCCAGGATGATGTTCACGATCAGGGCCAGCACGATGATGCCGAAGGTCACGTAGGCCAGGGTCGGCTGCTTGCCGACCTTGCGGGCCTCGAGCAGGCTCAGCACACCGAAGACGATGCCGAGCGGCCAGCAGCAGAACGCGAAGACGATGCCCAGGACACCCCAGAGCGTCGTCTTGTCGTTGCCCGCGGCGGGCGGCGGCTGCTGTCCGTAGTAGGGCGGTGGCGTCACGGGCGAATCCTCCAGATAATTCCGCGCTCAGGCGGGGGGTGTGCAATCCATGCGCACGCGGACCATCGCGTGAGCGGCCCGCAGCCTAACCGATGATCAGGTGTTTTCGCTGTCCACGTCACGAACCGTGTCTCCCGGCGCGGCCCCGATCGCGTGGCGGCGCGGTGCCGTCCTGGCCGTTTCCCGGCGTGGCTACGCCGCTTCGCGGCACAGCTCCGGCCGGGTGCGGCGGCGCTCGGCCCGAATTCGGCTGGGCCGGGGCGCGACGATAGGGTGCTCGGGTGACAGACCCCGCGCCCGCCCGCCTGGTCGTCCTCGTCTCCGGCTCCGGCAGCAACCTGCAGGCCCTGCTCGACGCCGCCGCGGATCCCGCGTACGGCGCGAAGGTCGTCGCCGTCGGGGCGGACCGGGACGGCATCGCCGGCCTCGACCGTGCCGCCGCCGCTGGAGTTCCCACGTTCGTGGACTCCGTCAAGGCGTACCCGACGCGTGACGACTGGGACGCCGCCCTGACCGCGCACGTCGCCGAGTACGAGCCGGACCTGGTCATCTCGGCCGGGTTCCTCAAGCTTGTCGGCAAGCAGTTCCTCGACGCGTTCGGCGACCGGTACGTCAACACGCACAACGCGCTGCTGCCGGCGTTCCCGGGCATCCACGGCCCGCGTGACGCCCTCGCGTACGGGGTGAAGATCGCCGGCGCGACGCTGTTCTTCGTCGATGCCGGCGTCGACACCGGACCCATCATCGCCCAGGTCAGCGTCCCCGTGCTCGACGACGACACGGAGGAGACGCTGACCGAGCGGATCAAGGAGGCCGAGCGCCGGCAGCTCGTCGAGCAGGTCGGCCGGCTGGTCCGCGAGGGCTGGACCATCACGGACAGGAAGGTCACCATCCCATGAGCGACGGTCGCCGCCCGATCAAGCGGGCGCTGCTGAGCGTGTACGACAAGTCGGGCCTCGTGGAGCTCGCCCAGGCCCTGCACGCCGCCGGGGTGCAGATCGTCTCGACCGGTTCCACCGCGTCGACCGTCGAGGGCGCCGGCGTGCCGGTGACCCGTGTCGAGGAGCTCACCGGCTTTCCGGAGTGCCTCGACGGCCGGGTGAAGACGCTGCACCCGAAGGTGCACGCGGGCCTGCTCGCCGACCTGCGGCTGCCGGCGCACGAGCAGCAGCTGGCCGAGCTGGAGGTCCAGCCGTTCGACCTGCTCGTCAGCAACCTGTACCCGTTCACGCAGACGGTCGCGTCGGGCGCGAGCGTGGACGAGTGTGTCGAGCAGATCGACATCGGCGGCCCCGCGATGGTCCGGGCGGCGGCGAAGAACCACCCCTCCGTCGCGGTGGTCACGTCCGTGTCGGCGTACCCGCTGGTCCTGGAGGCCGTGAAGGACGGCGGTTTCACGCTGACGCAGCGCAAGCTGCTCGCCGCTCGCGCCTTCGCCGACATCGCCGAGTACGACGTCGCCGTGGCCAACTGGTGTGCCACGACCCTCGCCGCGTCCGAGTGGCCGGAGTTCACCGGGCTGGCGCTCAAGCGGGAGAACGCGCTGCGCTACGGCGAGAACCCGCACCAGCAGGCCGCCCTTTACGTGGACCCGAACGCGCCGGCCGGTCTCGCTCAGGCGCAGCAGTTGCACGGCAAGGAGATGTCGTACAACAACTACGTCGACGCGGATGCCGCGTGGCGCAGCGCCAACGACTTCACCGACCCCTGCGTCGCGATCATCAAGCACGCCAACCCGTGCGGCATCGCGATCGGCGCGGACGTGGCCGAGGCGCACCGCAAGGCGCACGCGTGCGACCCCGTGTCGGCGTTCGGCGGGGTCATCGCGGTCAACCGGGAGGTGACGCTCGAGCTCGCTCAGCAGCTCGACGGCATCTTCACCGAGGTCATCGTCGCGCCGTCGTACGCACCGGACGCGCTGGCGGTCTTCCAGGAGAAGAAGAACCTGCGCGTGCTGGTCGCGCCGGCCTGGAACCCGCCGTCCGCCGAGGTGAAGCAGATCGGCGGCGGCGTGCTGGTGCAGGTGTCCGACCGGATCGACGCGGAGGGCGACGACCCGGCCAACTGGACGCTCGCCACCGGCCCGGCGGCCTCGCCGGAGGACCTGCGTGACCTGGCCTTCGCCTGGCGCGCTGTCCGCTCGGTGAAGAGCAACGCGATCCTGCTCGCCCACGACGGCGCCACGGTCGGCGTCGGCATGGGCCAGGTCAACCGCGTCGACTCGGCCCACCTGGCGGTCAACCGCGCCGGCGCGGACCGGGCGAAGGGCAGCGTGGCGGCCTCGGACGCGTTCTTCCCGTTCCCCGACGGCCTCGAGGTGCTGATCGCGGCCGGCGTGAAGGCCGTGGTCCAGCCCGGCGGTTCGATCCGGGACAACCTGGTGATCGAGGCGGCGGAGAAGGCGGGCCTGACCGTCTACCTCACCGGTACGCGGCACTTCTACCACTGACGTGTCCGACGTCGAGGTCGTCCGCAACGAGACCTTCTCCGGTAAGGACTGGGCGCTGGCGGAGGTGGAACGCGCGGTCTACGAGGACTGCGCGTTCCACGACGTCGACTGGTCGGAGGCGCGCCTGACCGGCTGCACGTTCCGGCACTGCGAGTTCGGCAACGTCCGCTTCAACGCCGCCGAGCTGACGACCTGCGCGATCATCCAGTCCCGCCTGCGCCGCTGCTCGTTCTTCGACGCGACGCTGACCGGCTGCAAGCTCACCGGCGCCCAGTTCCTCGACTGCTCGTTGCGGCCGCTGACGGTCGACGGCGGGGACTGGGGGTTCGTGTCGCTGCGCGGGCAGAACCTGACCGCAGCGAAGCTGGGCGGGCTGCGGCTGCGGGAGGCCGACTTCGAGGGCGCGAACCTCACCCGGGTCGATCTGCGCGGCGCGGACCTCTCCTACGCACGGCTGAAGGATGCGGTGCTCAAGGGTGCCGACCTGCGCGGCGCGGACCTCGACGGAGTGGCGTTGCGGGAGGTGGACCTCACCGGGGCGAAGATCGACATCTCGCAGGCCGGGCTGGTCGCGCAGGCCTACGGAGCGATCCTCGGCTGAACGCGAGTGGCCTATGTCCCGCCGGGCGGACCTGCCGGGTAATGCGCCGTTAACCGACTGATACGGTCCGGAAAAACCGTCCCGCGGACTGGGAGTGAGAGCATGGGCAAGAAGGTCACCGTCGTAGGCGCCGGTTTCTACGGGTCCACGACCGCACAGCGTCTGGCCGAGTACGACATCTTCGAGACCGTGGTGCTCACCGACATCGTCGAGGGCAAGCCGGAGGGCCTCGCGCTCGACCTCAACCAGTCGCGCCCGATCGAGGGCTTCGAGACCAAGATCGTCGGCGCCACGACCGGCCCGAACGGCGAGGGTTACGAGGCCATCGAGGGCTCCGACGTCGTCGTGATCACGGCCGGCCTGCCGCGCAAGCCCGGCATGAGCCGCATGGACCTGCTCGGCGTCAACGCCAAGATCGTCCGCCAGGTCGCCGAGAACGTCGCCAAGTACGCCCCCAACGCCGTCGTCATCGTCGTCTCGAACCCGCTCGACGAGATGACCGCGCTGGCCCAGATCGCCACGCAGTTCCCGAAGAACCGGGTGCTCGGCCAGGCCGGCATGCTCGACTCGGCCCGCTTCACGAACTTCGTCGCCGAGGAGCTCAAGGTCCCGGTCGGCGGCGTGAAGACGCTGACGCTGGGCTCGCACGGCGACACGATGGTGCCGGTGCCGTCGAAGTCCACGGTCAACGGCAAGCCGCTCACCGACCTGCTGCCGGCCGACAAGGTCGAGGAGCTGGTTACCCGTACCCGTAACGGTGGTGCCGAGGTCGTCGCGCTGCTGAAGACCGGCTCGGCGTACTACGCCCCGTCGGCTGCCGCGGCTCGCATGGCGCGGGCCGTCGCCGAGGACTCCGGCGCGGTCATGCCGGTGTGCGCCTGGGTCGACGGCGAGTACGGCATCTCGGGCGTCTACCTGGGCGTCGAGGCCGAGATCGGCGCGACCGGCGTGCGCCGCGTCGTGGAGACCGAGCTCACCGACTCCGAGCTGGCGGGCCTCAAGGAGGCCGCCGAGGCGGTCCGCGCCAAGCAGGCCGACGTCGCCGACCTCTGACAGATCGCGATGAGGGCCGGGCCGTTTCGGCTCGGCCTTCAATCTTTTCCCGTACGCCCCCACACCGTTGACAGATGCGACACCGCCGGCAAGGAGCCACGGGAGGCGGCCTGCTCCAGCGCCGCGATCCGTGACCGCCGCGCCGACTCCGGATCCATGTCATGGCCGTACGTCAGCTCGGGCCGGACGAGCTGCACGGCGTGGACCAGCAGATCCCCGGTCACGAGGCGCGGGGGAGTGCCCGCGCCGGCTTTCGTCAGCTGTGCGCGACGCCCAGGCCGAGCAGGATCAGCCCGGTGGCGGCTGCGAGGGTCGCCACGGTCGAGGTGGCCGAGCGCTCCGACGTCGTCTCGCGCAGCACGAGCGCCGCGACCGGCACGACAGCGGCCGCCACCAGCCACAGGGCGTTCACGGTGACGGCCAGCACGAGGGCGGCGAGAACCACCGTGACCAGGATCGGGCTGGTCCGGCGGGGCGGGGGCGAGGGCTGCGCGCTGGACATCGTCAGAAAGCGTAGAACCCTCGCGCCACGTGAGGCCCGGCGACGATCTTCAACCGGCAGGCAGTACGCTCGTACTGCTAAGCATGTGTCCCGGGAGAGGAGCGCCGGCCGATGGTGGCGAAAATCAAGGTCAACAACCCGGTCGTGGAGCTCGACGGCGACGAGATGACGCGGATCATCTGGAAGCAGATCCGTGAGCAGCTGATCCTGCCCTACCTCGACGTCAACCTCGAGTACTACGACCTGTCGATCCAGTACCGCGACGAGACCGACGACCAGGTGACCATCGACGCGGCCAACGCCATCAAGCGCCACGGCGTGGGCGTCAAGTGCGCGACGATCACCCCGGACGAGGCCCGCGTCGAGGAGTTCGGGCTGAAGAAGATGTGGCGGTCGCCCAACGGCACCATCCGCAACATCCTCGGCGGCGTCGTCTTCCGCGAGCCGATCATCATGTCGAACGTCCCGCGGCTGGTGCCGGGCTGGACCAAGCCGATCATCATCGGCCGGCACGCCCACGGTGACCAGTACAAGGCCACCGACTTCGTGGCGCCCGGCCCCGGCAAGCTGACGCTGACCTTCACCCCGGAGGACGGCTCGCAGCCCATGGAGTTCCTGGTCACGGACTTCCCGGCCGGCGGCGTCGCGATGGGCATGTACAACTACGACGAGTCGATCCGCGACTTCGCGCGCGCCTCGTTCCGGTACGGCCTCGCGCGCAACTACCCGGTCTACCTGTCGACCAAGAACACGATCCTCAAGGCGTACGACGGGCGCTTCAAGGACCTGTTCGCGGAGATCTTCGAGACCGAGTTCGCCGAGGACTTCAAGAAGGCCGGCCTCACGTACGAGCACCGCCTCATCGACGACATGGTCGCCGCGGCGCTGAAGTGGGAGGGCGGGTACGTCTGGGCCTGCAAGAACTACGACGGTGACGTGCAGTCCGACACCGTGGCGCAGGGCTTCGGCTCGCTCGGCCTGATGACGTCGGTGCTGATGACCCCGGACGGCAACACGGTCGAGGCCGAGGCGGCGCACGGCACGGTCACCCGGCACTACCGGCAGTGGCAGAAGGGTGAGAAGACGTCGACCAACCCGATCGCGTCGATCTTCGCCTGGACCGGCGGCCTCAAGCACCGCGGCAAGCTGGACGGGACCCCGGAGGTCACCCAGTTCGCGGAGACGCTCGAGCGGGTCTGCATCGAGACGGTCGAGGGCGGCCAGATGACCAAGGACCTGGCGCTGCTGATCAGCCGGGACGCGCCGTGGCTGACCACGGACGAGTTCATGAACGCGCTGGACGAGAACCTGGCGCGGAAGCTCGCCGCCTGATCCGCAGCTCTGACGAAAGCCCGCCGGCACCTGCGCCGGCGGGCTTTCGCGCGTCCGGGGATCGACTGATCCGTTCCGGGGCCGGCCGTCCGGAGGGCCGGATCGACCCGGGACCTTCGACCCGGATGGTCGTGCCCTTGCGCCGCATCGCCGTACGGGCCCGCGCGACGAGGATGATCTCGGCGGAACGGGCCGCCCAGCCGATCACGAGGGGCCGACGATGAGCCACAGGAATGCCACACGAGTCCCGGCACCGGAGGCGCCGGCTGCAGCCGCCACGCCGGCCGCGCTCGCTGAGCCGGGCACTGCGGCCAAGCAGACCAAGCACGCCAAGCAGACCGGGCACGCCAAGCAGGCCGGGCACGCCAAGCAGGCCGGGCACGCCGGGCACGCTGAGCAGGCCGTGTACGTCGAGCAGGCCGCGCCCGCTGAGCAGGTCGCCGCCGCTGAGTCGGCCGCCGCCGCCGAGCCGGCAGCGCCCAGCGAGGCAGCCGCCGGAGAGGCGCAGTCGCCGCCGGCCGTGGAGGCCGGGCCGACGCCCGTGGACCAGGCCGTGGATGCCCTGGTCACCGCGGCGGAGAAGGCGCTCGCAGACTACGCCTCGTACACGCAGGAGCAGATCGACCACATCGTCGCGAAGGCTTCCGTTGCCGCCCTGCACCAGCACGGCGAGCTGGCCCGGCTGGCCGTCGAGGAGACCGGGCGGGGCGTCTTCGAGGACAAGGCCGTCAAGAACATGTTCGCCGCCGAGCATGTCACCCACCACATGGCGGGGCTCAAGACTGTCGGTGTCATCGCGCGGCACGAGATCGAGGGGATCGTGGAGATCGCCGACCCGGTCGGGGTCGTGTGCGGTCTCACTCCCGTGACGAACCCGACCGCCACCGTGATCTTCAAGGCGCTGCTGGCGCTCAAGACCCGCAACCCGATCGTCTTCGCCTTCCACCCGAACGCGCAGCGCTGCAGTGCCGCCGCCGCCCGGGTGGTCCGCGACGCCGCGATCGCCGCCGGCGCCCCGGAGCACTGCGTCGGCTGGATCGACGAGCCGTCGCTCGAGGCGACCCGGGCGCTCATGCACCACGACGGGGTCTCCACGATTCTCGCGACCGGCGGCAACGCCATGGTGCGGGCCGCGTACTCCGCCGGTAAGCCCGCGCTGGGCGTCGGTGCCGGCAACGTGCCGGCGTACGTGCACTCGACCGCGGACGTCGGGCGGGCCGTCAACGACATCGTGCTGTCGAAGACGTTCGACAACGGCATGATCTGCGCCTCCGAGCAGGCCGTGATCCTCGACGAGCAGATCGCCGCCGAGGCGCTGGCCGAGTTCCGGCGGCTGCACGCGTACGTGGCGAGTGCCGAGGAGAAGGCGCTGCTGGAACGGTACGTGTTCCCGCCGGAGAAGAACGGCGGCCTCAACAGCGCCGTCGTCGGGCAGTCGGCGGCGTGGATCGCCGAGCGGGCCGGTTTCGCCGTACCCGAGGACACCTCCCTCATCCTGGCCGAGGTCACCGCCGTCGGGCCCGCCGAGCCGCTCAGCCGCGAGAAGCTGTGCCCGGTCCTGGCGCTGCTCCGGGCCGACAGCGACGAGCAGGGCATCCGGTACGCCGAGCAGATGGTCGCGTTCAACGGCCTGGGCCACAGCGCGGTCATCCACGCCAAGGACAACGGCCTGGTCGAGGAGTTCGGCTCCCGGGTCAAGGCCGTACGCGTGATCTGGAACGCCCCTGCCTCGCAGGGCGGCATCGGCGACATCTACAACGCGTTCGTGCCCTCGCTGACCCTGGGGTGCGGCAGCTACGGGCGTACCTCGGTGTCGGACAACGTCTCGGCCGTGAACCTGCTGAACATCAAGCGGATCGGCCGGCGCACCAACAACCTGCAGTGGTTCAAGGTGCCGTCGAAGACGTTCTTCGAGCCGCACGCGATCCGCTACCTGCGCGACATGCCGGGCGTGGAGCGGGTGACCATCGTGACCGACCCGACGATGACGCGTCTGGGCTATGTGGACCGCATCCAGCAGGTGCTGCGCCAGCGCGGTGGCGGCGTTACCGTTCAGGTCATCGACGACGTCGAGCCGGAGCCCAGCATCGACACGGTGCAGCGCGGCGCCGCGGTGATGCGCTCGTTCCGGCCGGACACCATCATCGCGCTGGGCGGCGGGTCGCCGATCGACGCCGCGAAGGTGATGTGGCTGCTGTACGAGCACCCGGACGTGGTCTTCGCCGACATGCGCGAGAAGTTCGTCGACGTGCGCAAGCGCGCCTTCCGCTTCCCGACGCTCGGCAAGCTCGCCCAGCTGGTGTGCGTGCCGACGACCTCGGGCACCGGCGCGGAGGTGACCCCGTTCGCGGTGATCACCGACACCGCCACGGGCCAGAAGTACCCGCTCGCGGACTACGCGCTCACCCCGACCGTGGCGATCGTCGACCCGGAGCTGGCCGCCGCGCTACCGCCCGCGGTGACCGCGGACAGCGGCTTCGACGCGCTCACGCACGCGACCGAGGCGTACGTGTCGGTCTACGCGAACGACTACACCGACGGCCTCGCCCTGCACGCCATCAAGCTGATCTTCGGCAACCTGGAGCGCGCGACCGTGGCGGGCGCGGCCGACCCGGCGGGCCGGGAGAAGATGCACAACGCGGCCACCATCGCCGGCATGGCGTTCGGCAACGCGTTCCTGGGCATCGTGCACGCCATGGCGCACACGCTGGGGGCGACGTTCCACATCGCCCACGGGCGTACCAACGCGGTGCTGCTGCCGCATGTGATCCGGCACAACGGCAAGGTTCCGGCGAAGCTGACCGGCTGGCCGAAGTACGAGCGGTACGTGGCGCCGGAGCGGTTCCAGGACATCGCCCGGATGCTCGGCCTGCCCGCGGAGACCCCGGAGCAGGGCGTGGAGTCGTACGCGGCGGCGGTGGAGCGGCTGCGTACGGCCGTCGGCATCCCGCCGTCCTTCCAGGCGATCGGCATCCCCGAGCGGGAGTTCGTGGACGCCCTTCCGCAGCAGGCCATGAACGCCTACCTGGACCAGTGCGCGCCGGCGAACCCGAGGATGCCGATGCTCGCCGACCTGCAGCGCCTCATGCGCGACGCCTACTTCGGGACCGGTGTCGACGAAAAGTAAGAATGCATCATTAGGGATGTTTAGGATGCGTAACCGAGGGGTAGGCCGTTCGTTTCTTCAGACAGAACGGATGACGGTCCGCCGCTTGACGGAGGTCGCCCGCCGATCTGGCCGCCTTGTCCCGGGCGCCGATCGGTTCTCCGCAAGCGGTGCCGACCAGTAGGTGTGCACGCCTGCCGTCCCTTCCCTGCGGGGGGCCTTGTCCCGGGCCCCCCGCCCCCTTCTTTCCGCCTGAAGAAACCCGTCAGGGCCGGCGGCCGCGAAGAGCGAGGAAGGTCGGTCAGATCGCGTCGCGCAGCAGCTGAGCCGCCTTCTCCGGCACGATGTCGTTGATGAACGCGCCCATCGCGGACTCCGACCCGGCCAGGAACTTCAGCTTGTCCGCCGCCCGCCGGATGCTGAACAGCTGCAGGTGCAGGTAGCCCAGCTCGCGCCCCTCCCCGGTGACCGCCTGGTGCCAGGCCGCGATGTACGGCATCGGCTTGTCGAACAGCGCGTCGAAGCGCTTCAAGATGTCCAGGTACAGCGGCGCGAACGCGTCACGTTCCGCGTCCGTGAGCGCCGGGATGTCCAGGACGTGGCGGTTGGGTGCCAGCTGCACCTCGAACGGCCAGCGCGCCGCGGCCGGCACGTACGCGGTCCAGTGCTCGTTGGCGCCGACCACCCGGACCCCGGCCTGCTGCTCGGCGGCGAGGACGTCCGCGTACAGGTTGCGGCCGCCGGTGCGGTCGGCGTGGTGCCGCGCGGCGGTCAGCATCGCCGTCGTGCGGGGCGGCACCATCGGGTACGCGTAGATCTGGCCGTGCGGGTGGCTCAGCGTCACGCCGATCTCGATGCCGCGGTTCTCGAACGGGAAGACCTGCGCGACGCCCGGAAGCGCGGACATCTCGCGGGTGCGGTCGGCGAGCGCGTCGATGACCGTACGGACCCGCGCGGGCGAGAGGGCGCCGAAGGAGCTGTTGTGGTCGCTGGTGAAGCAGACGACCTCCGCGCGCCCGACGCCGGGGCGTACCGGAACCATGTCGGTCAGCTCGGTGATCTCGCCGGGCTTGACCCGGTCGCTGAACGACGGGAACTGGTTCTCGAACACGACGACGTCGTAGTCCGGTGCCGGGATCTCGCTGGCGAAGTCCGGTGTGGACGGGCAGAGCGGGCACTTGTCGGTGGGCGGCAGGAACGTGCGGGTCTGGCGGTGCGCCGCGACCGCGACCCACTCGTCGACCAGCGGGTCGTAGCGCAGCTGCGAGGTCGGCGGCGGGGGCGGCAGGTGCCGGGTGTCCGGCCACTTCGTCCGGTCCACGCCCGTCGACTCGTCGAAGTAGATCAGCTCGCGGCCGTCCGACAGCCTGATCGCCGTGCGCTGCTCGATCACTGAGCGCTCACCACCATGAGTTCGTTCACCTGTTCCGCGAGGATCGTGCGTGCGCTCTCGTCGAGCTGGTCGTCGGTGATCACCACGTCGGCGCGGTCCAGCGGCACGATGGAGGAGATGCCGACGGTGCCCCACTTGGTGTGGTCGGCGAGCACGACGAGCCGCTCCGCCGCCTCCACCAGGGCCCGGTTGACGTCCGCCTCCATGAGGTTCGGCGTCGTGTAGCCGGCGCGCTCGCTCATGCCGTGGACGCCGAGGAAGAGCATGTCGAGGTGCAGCGTGCCGATCGCGGCGACCGCGACCGGGCCGACGAGCGCGTCCGAGGGCGTACGCGTGCCGCCGGTGAGCACCACCGTCTGGTCCGGCCGCCCGGCGCGGTAGAAGATGTCCGCCACCGGGATCGAGTTGGTGACCACGGTCAGCGCCGGCACGTCGACGAGGCGCTGGGCGAGCCCCGCGGTCGTGGTGCCGGCCGAGAGCGCGATCGCGTCGCCGGGGGACACCAGCGCCGCCGCGCGCATCGCCATGGCCGCCTTCTCGGTGCGCTGGCGCACCGACTTGGCCGCGAAGCCCGGCTCGTGCGTCGAACCGGGGCTCACCGTGGTCGCGCCGCCGTGTACTTTCGCCAGCAGGCCCCGGTCCGCGAGGGACTCGAGGTCGCGGCGGATGGTCATGTCGGACACGCCGTATTCGGCGGCCAGCTCGCTGACCCGGACGCCGCCGGCCGCCCGTACCCGATCGAGGATCGCCGCCTGGCGCTGCTGGGCCAGCATCAGAGACCCGCCGCCGTCGGCCGTGTGAACCGCACTATTTCGAACACGTGCGAACACTACCCGCCGATCGGGTGTGCGCAAAAGAGTGTGTTAGATACCTCGGCCGCGTTTGTGCAGGGCGGAGAGCACATTCTCGACCTTCACCGCGCCGGTCATGGCCGCGAGCGCGATCGCCGTACGCGGTTCCTTCCAGTTCGCGCGCACCGCCTCCTTGCTGAACTGCCAGGCCTGCGACCGGTTGCCGGTGGCCGCGGACCAGCAGGCGAGCTGCCCGTACACACGCGCCGCGCCGGGCCGGCAGCCGCTGATCTCGGGATGACGTTGCATCATCCAGCGCAGCGAGGAGATCTTCGTGGCGTATTCGTACGCATAGTGCGAGGTCCGGCCCCACAGCACCCGGACCAGCGGCTCGTCGAGGTGCACGATCGGCGCCCGCCGGGCCGCCCGCAGCAGCAGGTCCCAGTCCTCGTTCTGGCTGCCGGGCGCGTCCTCGGCCACCAGCCCGATGGCGTCCTCGTGCAGGGCCTCCCGGCGGACCAGGAACGACGAGGAGTGCAGCATCGCCATCCGGGAGCGGGCCAGCTCGTCGACCGTGACCCGGCTGCGCCCGGCCAGCCGCGGCGTGGACTTGCCCTCGTACTCCACCTCGATCGCACAGGTGGCGAACTCGGCGTCCGGCTCGGCCACCAGCGCGGCGACCTGACGGCGGAGCTTGTCGGGGCCCCAGCGGTCGTCGTCGTCGCAGAACGCCACGAGCTCGGTGTCCAGCGACAGGATGCCGGTGTTGCGGGCGCCGGCCAGCCCGGAGGTACGCCAGTTGGTCAGCACGAGCACCTGCGTGCCCTCGGTGGAGGCGAGCAGGTAGTCGGGCTCGGTCTGGTCGTACACGACGACGACCTTGACCTCGCCGGGGTAGCGCTGGCCGCGTACCGAGGCGATCGCCTTGCGGACCAGCTCGGGTCGGTTGCGGGTGGGGATCACGACGCCGACGGACGGCCAGTTCATCACGCCTCCTGGGGTGCTTCTGCGGGGTTGAGCGGGTAGCCGTACGCGCGCAGCATCGGCGCGCACACCGCACCGACGAGCCGCCGCTGGTTGCTGGGGAGCGAGCGCACCCAGGCGTCGTCGCGGCGCAACGGCAGCCGGCCGACCGTGAACCGCATGGGGTTGCCCGCGGCGCTGTGGCCCACGCCGAGGTCCGCGTACCCGTCGCCGAGGAAGCCGAGGTCGCCCTCGCCGGCCGGGACGCCCGCGTAGTCGGCGAGCTCGCGCAGGGCGGCGCGCGGGTCGGTGAGGAACTGCTCGTAGCGGATCCGGCGTACCGGCACGCCGCGGCGGGCGAGCAGGCCGAACGCCGCGTTGTGCGCGTTCCACAGCAGGGCCGAGCGGCCGGGGGAGTAGCGGGTCATCTCGTCGCTGCCGTCGGTCTCCGGCCGGGAGATGGTCTTGGTCCAGGAGTACGCGACCCCGCGGGCGTCCCGGACGACGTGCACCACGCGCAGGTCCACGTCCTCCGCCCAGCGCAGGACGTGGGCGAGCGCGCTGTGCTTGGACGAGTCGACGACCACCTCGGCGCCGGAGACCTCGGCGGCTGCGGCGTACACGCGGGCGTAGAAGCCGGCGTACTCGCGGACGTCGGCGAGCTGGGCCGGGGGCAGGTTCGCGGCGGCGAGGCGGGGGATGAAGCGGGTGCGCTCGACGGCGTTGCGCAGGGTGTGGACGCGGTCGACGTCGACGTTGTGCCAGCCGCCGTACGCCTGCTCGCCGACCCGCCGCCAGAACGTGCAGGCCGCGAACCGTGCGCCACAGCCGCACCGCTCGTTGTCCCGGATGTCGCGCTGCCAGAGGTGGACGATCTCGCCGAGCGCGCACACCGAGGGCAGCTGACCGAGCAGGCGCTCCACGAGGGTCGTCCCGCTTCGCCCTAATCCGCCCAGATATACAACGCGTGCCACTTCTGCCCACCTTCGCTCGTTTCGCTCCTATAACGAGCGAACGAGCTGGAAGGAGGCGCGATGTCCATCGAGGCTTTCGACCGCGTCCACCTCGACGGGACCGGGTTCGACCCGATCACCGAGGGGGAGGTGGTCGCGCTGGTCCGCGAGGCGGTCGCGGCCGGGCGCGGGGGCCGGATCCTCACCCCGAACATCGACATCATGCGGCAGGCGCAGGGCGACCCGGAGGTGCGCGCGTACCTGGCGGACGCGGACCTGATCGTCGCCGACGGCATGCCGCTGGTCTGGGCCAGCCGGCTGAGCGGCACCCCGCTGCCCGAGCGGGTCGCCGGGAGCAGCCTGGTCTGGTCGCTGTCGCGCGGGCTCGGCCACGACGGCCGGTCGGTCTTCGTGATCGGGGGTACGCCGGCCGCCGACGGCGTGACGGACGGTGCGACCCGCGCCGCGGACCGGCTCGCCGCCGAGTGCGACGGGCTGCGCATCGCCGGCACGCTGTGCCCCGGGTTCGGCTTCGAGCGGGACGAGGCGGCGTACGCGGACTTCTGCGCCAAGGTGGCCGGCGCCGAGCCGGACATGGTCTTCGTCGGGCTGGGTTTCCCCAAGCAGGAAGCCGTCATCACGCGGCTGCGCGCGCTCATGCCGCGGGCCTGGTTCATCGGCTGCGGGGCGGCGGTCAACTTCGTGGCCGGGGACGTGGACCGGGCGCCGCGGTGGATGCAGCGGACCGGCCTCGAGTGGGCGCACCGGCTCGGCACGGAACCGCGGCGGCTCGCTGGGCGGTACCTCAAGCACGACGCCCCGTACGCGCTGCGGCTGCTCGCCCAGGCCCGCCGTCGCTAACAAGACGGACGTACGGTTTGGGTTAGGCTGACGGCATGGCTTTCGCATTCGAGCGTCTTCACCATGTCCTGCTGGCCATCCCGCCCGGTGGCGAGGACGCCGCCCGCGCCTTCTACGGCGGCGTCCTCGGCATGACCGAGCTGGCGAAGCCCGAGTCGCTGCGGCAGCGCGGCGGCTGCTGGTTCCGCGGCGGCGGCTGGGAGGTGCACCTGGGCGTCGAGAAGGACTTCGTGGCCGCGCGCAAGGCGCACCCGGGTGTCCTCGTCGCCGACCTCGACGCCCTGGCCGCCGCGCTGGGCGAGGCGGGGCGGCCGGTGGACTGGGATCCGGACTTCCCGGGCCACCGGCGCCTCTACTCCTGCGACGACCACGGAAACCGGCTCGAATTCCTGGAGCCGGTCACTGCGGGTTGAAGTACGGGTCCTTCGTCAGCCGGGTGAACGCCTTGAACGCCGGCCGGTCCCCGGCGAGCTGGAACTGCTGCTTGGGCCCGTTGCCGTCCGGGTCGGACTCGAAGTAGACGACCGCCTTGATCTGCGGGTTCGCCTTGAACGTGCGCTGCGCGTCCTGCAGCCACGCCGCCCGGCCGGCCGAGCCCCACGCCTTGGCCACGCCGAACTCGCCGATGATGACGGGCTTCGGCCGCTGCGCCGCCCACTGCAGGAACGGGCCCATCAGCTGCCCGATCGGCTGGAACAGGTTGCCGGCGTACACGTCGACGCAGGTCCAGTCCACCTGGTCGTCGCCGGGGTAGAACGCCGGGGCGTCGCCGCGGATGAACCCCTCCGCGGTGGGACACCACACCCACGACACGTTCTTCACCCGCTCCTGGGCGAAGATGCCGCGGATGTGCTTGTACGCGGCGATGTAGTCCTCGCCGGACCACATCGTCGCCCGCAGGTTCGGCCGGTCCATCTCCCAGCGGATGCGCAGCAGCAGCGGCTTCTTCACCTTGCGGATCGCCTTGGCCTGCTTGCGGATCAGCCGGTCGTGCTCGCCCGCGGTGATCGACCGGTTGTCGCCCGTCGCCCAGCTCACCATCAGCGTCGCGCCCTGGTCCAGCAGCTCGTTGTCGGACTCGGTGCCGACCATCTGCTCGAAGCGGCGGTACGTGTTGACGATGTCCAGCGGCCGGCCGAGGTCCTTCTCGAGCCCGTCGACCGCCTCCAGGCGGCCCACGTGGGTCAGCTCGTCGGGCTTGATCCACGCTCCGACGTAGGCGCCCGCCGGCGGCGGCTCGACCGGGCCCGCCTCGAAGGGTCCCGTATTCACCGCGACGGCAGCCGGCGGGCTGGTCAGGTCGGGTGACGGCGTCGGCTCGGGCTCGGCCCGCCGGTGCGAGGTGCAGCCGGCGAGCACGAGCGCGACGACGCCCAGCAGGGCGACAGGGCGGCGCACGGCGGCTACTTCTTCCGGCGCGCCGTGTAGACGACGTTCACGGCGAAGCCGTCCGTGCCCGGCAGGGCCCGTGCCGCCGCGTCCGCTGCCCGGGCGAGCGGGTTCTTGTTCAGCGACTCGGTCAGCATCGAGAAGCCGCGCCGCTCGACGATCTCGAAGCCGTGCCGGGCCAGCAGCGCCTCGACCTCGTCGTGCGACAGCTCGGCGAACCAGCGCTGCCCCGAGTGCCGGCGCGCGCGCAGGTGCCGTACCGAGCCGGCGTTGCCGTGGTTCTCCACCACCAGCACGCCCGCGTCCCGGGTCGGCAGCGCCTTGGCGGCGAAGGCGATCGCCCGCTCCCGTACGGGCTCGTCCACGTTGAGCAGCAGGCGGAACATCGTGACGATCGCCGGGTGGCCGGCCGGTACGGGGTTCGGCACCGGGCCGTCCGCGGCGATCTGGTGCCACTGCGCCTTCGAGCCGACCTCCTCGGCCTTCGCCATCATCTCCGCCGAGGTGTCGTAGCCGTGCGCCTCCCGGACCAGCCCGTGCAGCGTCCGGATCGCCCGGCCCGTACCGCAGGCGAAGTCGTGCTGCACCGGCTGCCTCGCCCCGAACTCGCGCTGCACGAGCTTGCGCAGGTACGCCTGCTGCCGCTCGTTGATCTGCGAGGCGTAGCTGTCCGGCGCGTACGTGACGTGCTCGTACTTCGCGACGGCGTCGGCGTCCTGGAACACCTTGGTGTATTCGGTGGTCAACCGGTCCTCCTTGACATGAGCTTGCGTGGCTTGAAGGCGTCGAGCGCGAGGGGGCGGCGCAGCAGCCAGGCACCCGCGGCGTACGCGGGCACGGCCACGCCGGCGGCCAGCACCAGGCCGGTCGTGCCGGTCCCGGTCAGTACGGTCACGGCCCGGGGCAGTACGCCGAAGCAGGCCACCGACAGCGCCCCCGCGGCGAGCGTCCCGCGGCCGAACGGGTGCAGCCGCGCCACCCGGCCCACCTGGACGAGCGGCAGCAGGTTGTTGGCGACCATGGCGCAGGCGAGCCCGATCGCGGCGCCGAGCGCGCCGTACCGGGGGATCAGCAGCACGTCGAGGCCGATCGTGACGACCAGGGCGATCAGGACGTTGTAGAGGTTCCACGAGGTACGCCCGGCCATCGCGAGCACCATGTCGACCATGCCGCACCCGGTGGCGACGAGCATCGCGCAGGCCAGCACCACCACGACCGGCGTGCCGGCGACGTAGGACTCGCCGAACAGCCGCAGGTACAGCGGCGCGAAGAGGATGACCAGCAGGTTGATCGGCCAGGTCACCAGCACGAGCCAGCCCGTCGCGGTCTGGTAGAGGTCGTTGGCGCTCGCGCGGTCACCGACGGCGAGGGCTTCGGCGAGGCGCGGCTGTACGGACTGCGAGATGCCCTGGTTGGCGAACTGGATCAGCACGACGAACCGGCCGGCGACCGCGTACACGGCGGCCGGGACGAGGCCACCCAGCGCCGCCACGAGCAGCACGTCCACCCGCTGCAGCGCGAGCTGAGCGACGCTGGCGAGCGCCCGCGGGCCGGTGAAGCGCCAGAAGTCCCGGCGCAGGTCCAGGCGTTCGCTGCGGCGGATCCGGAACCGTTCGGGCTTGCCCGCCAGGTAGATCCTGCGCAGCGCGAGCGCGGCCAGGACGGTGACCGGCAGGTACGGCGCCGCCCACGCGAGCGCGAACGCGGGCAGCGAGGCGCTGGTCCACAGCGCCGCCGCCCCCGCCGCGCCGATGCACAGCAACTGCAGCGTGCTGCGCAGGACGCGGTCGAGGGTGACGGTGGGCCGCATCGCCTTGTACCCGCGGGTGGCGGTCAGGAGGGCGTCGGTCATCGCCTGCAACGGCAGGAAGAGCGCCAGCACCCGTAACCCGGCGACGTGCTCGTGGCGTACGTGCGGCGAGTCGCCGGCGGTGAGCCCGGCGATCGCGGGCGCGGCGAACCACATGGCGGCGCCGAGCGCGACGGCCAGCACGAGCACGGGCGTCAGCCCGGTCCGCAGGCACGCGCCGAGCAGGTGGTCCCGCCCGGTGGCGCGCAGCCGGGCCGGCCAGTACACCAGGCCGGTCTGGGTGCCGAGCTTCGCCAGGCCGCCGGCCAGCACGAACGCCGCGGTCGCCGCGAAGAACGCGCCGGCCTGCTCAGCGCCGAGGGCGCGCGCCACCACCCAGGTGACCGCGACGCCGGTGCCGCCGGCCAGCGCGGACCCCACCATGTTGGCGAGACCGCCGCGGGCGACCCCCCGGTTCTGGGAAGCGGTGGGGGCCTCCGGAGTGGACGTCACGCTGAGTCGGCCGGGCATGCCCTCTCGGCCCTCGCCGTCGCGGCCGTAGCCCGCCACCGGTGCGCGAAGCTCGGTGCGGTCGGTCATGCCTGGCGCCAGATGGGTACGCGCCCCAGCCATGTGATCAGCGCGTCGTCGTGCGGTGCGTAGTGGTTGGTGAGCTCACGGCGGATCCCCGGGTCCATGTCGGACTGCCGGGGCCGGGCGTTGTGCCGCTCGAACTCCGGGTGCCCCAGGTTGATCGGCAGGCCGAGGAACGCGCAGACCTCGTCGTACACCTGCTCCGGCTGGCTGAAGAAGCGCTCGCTCTCCACCACGTGGATGCGCTCGCGGCCCACGTGCTGTGCCATGACGCTCAGGTAGCGGGCGTACTCGCCGCGGGCGCGGTAGGCGTGGTGCTGGTGGGCGAACGAGTAGTACTTCGGGTCCGCGGCGAGCATGTCCTCCTGGCGGTGCAACCGCGCCGGTTCGAGCGCGAGCGCGTTGCCGAAGTCGTGCTCCGGTTCGAAGTCACGGGCCACCTCGTGGTGGTGCTGCGAGTACGCCCGCTCCACCGGGTCGCGCACCAGCACCACGAGCTTCGCCCCGGGCAGGTCCGCGGCGATCCGGGCGGCCGCCTGCGGGTGGTACATGTAGTACGGGCTCGACTCGAACGTCTGCGCCGGTACGCCGTGGCGCTCGTAGACCTTGTCGGCCTGGCGCTGCAGCGGGAAGTGCCCCTTGTACCAGGACATGCCACGCTCGTACGAGACGTCGAAGTAGTGCACGCCCTTGTGCAGCACGGCCTTGAGCACCGCCGGGTGCTGCGACAACGCCCGGTACAGCGACGTGGTGCCGCAGCGCTGACCGCCGCAGATGAGGAACGACGGGGTCATCCGGCTGGGCGCGGTGAGCCGGCCGTACGAGCGCGACCCGAGGTGCACGACGCGCTTGACCGGCGCGGGAACTTTGCGAACGTCCATCAGAGTTGCTCGACCCTTCGGATCAGTACGGGCAGCAGCCACGTGCCGAGCACGCCCAGGCGCGCGCCGGCCTCGGCCTGCCGGTCGGTCAGGTAGCGCACGGCCAGGTCGACCAGGTACAGCAGCGCGGTCAGCTCCTGTGCGTCCGGGGCGACCCCGAACGGCTGGAGGAGCTCGCCGGCGCGGCGTACGGTCGCCTCCACCGCGCCCTCGGCGTCGCCGGAGGCCTGGATGCGGCGCTGCAGCTCGTGGTGGACCGCGTCGAAGCCGGTCGGTACGCCCTTGGTGAACCGTTCCCAGTCCCACACCAGCAGCGCGTCCGCGAGGTTCGCCATGTTCCACGGGGCCCAGTCGCCGTGCCAGGCGCCGTACCGCAGGGTGGTGTGACCGGCGTGCGCCGCGAGCAGCTCGGCCGCCGAGGAGAGCGCCACGCCCTCGGGCCGGTCCGTCACGGCCGCGAGGCGCCCGCGCAGCTCGGCCCAGTACGCGCTGCCCACCAGCGTCCCGCTCGTGTAGCCGCAGCACCCGGCGATGTCGAGCATGGCGGCGGTGAGCCGGCGCGGGGTCAGCGGGGCCCGCGGCAGCCACACCGGCAGCGCCGACTGGATGAGCACCTGCGAGCCGCGCCACACGCCGGCGTGCAGCACCCGCGGGACGGTCAGCTTGCTTAGGCCGACCGTGCCGAGTGCGGTCAGCGCGGCGGTCTCCGCCTTGACCAGGCGCTGGGTCAGCGGTCCGGTGCCCATCTTGCCGAAGCCGAAGGTCTCGCCCTCCGGGCTGATCAGCTGCAGCACCGGCTTGCGGTTGGCGCGTGCCGGTCCGATGTGGATGCTCACCGACAGCTCGCGGCCCAGCGCCTCGCGCAGGTGGCCGTCGATGCTCTCGGCGGCCGGGCCGGTGATCCGGATCCGGTCGCGCAGCAGCACGCTGGAGGCGCCGGTACGCAGGGCGGCCACGACGGCGTCCCGCTTGAGCCGGGCGGCGCGGGACTGCGGCTCGGCGTACCGGCGTACGGCCGCCGCGGCGACCCGGCGGGACGTGGTGGGCACCAGCAGCCGGGGGCGGCGCGCGTCCGGGACGACCAGGTACTCGGCGATCGCCTCGCCCCGCCGGTCCTCGGTGCTGCACGGCGCCGGATAGAGCAGCTCGAGCACCTCGGCCAGGTACTGCGTACGCAGCGCCGAGTCGCCGGCGGTCAACTCCGCCGGCGCGGTCTTAACGGGCATCAGCGTCCCCCTCGAGTTCGTTGCGCCACAGCAGCGCGTAGGCCAGGAACATGAACGCCAAGGGGGTCGGGATCGCGTTGTACCAGAGCATCGCCGTGAACGAGCTGACGATGGCCGCGCTCGCCGCGACGCCGATCGGCGTACGGTCGCGCCGGAACCGCCACAGGCCGTAGCCGAAGAAGCCCAGGTACGCGATCGTGCCGACGGCGCCGTGGGCGTACAGCAGCTGCCACAGCTGACCGTTGCCGCCGACGGTGAAGTTGCCGCAGCGCTCGCAGCCCGCGCTCTCGCCGACCGTGATCGAGTTGCGGCCGCCGATGGTGTTGCGGGTGGAGCCGTACCCGATGACCGGCGAGTCGACGAAGCCGTCCACCGCGCGCTGCACGAGGAACGAGCGCACGCCGTTGGACTTGCCGTTGTCGAGCCGGGCGTCGACCACGTCGCCGAGGGGCGTGGCGCTCAGGGCGACGACCAGCCCGACTGTGGCCAGCACGACGGCCGCGATGATCCAGAGCCGGCCCATCAGCACGTACCGGACGGCGACGTAGAGGACGACGACCCCGATGCCGATCCACAGGCCGCGGTTCAGCGAGACCACCGCGGGGATCACCGCGACCGCCAGGCACAGCACGGCGAGGAGCTTGTTGCCGGCGTTGCGGGTCGCCCAGGCGGCCACCACGAGCCAGCCCATGAGCAGGCAGAAGTTGTTGCCCCAGGTGTTCGTGTAGCCCCACGGCGCGGCCGGGCGGGGCTTCTCGCCGCCGACCAGGTCCATGATCTGCGCCGCGTACGGGTGCACCAGCGACTGCACGAAGCCCTTGGACCGTACGCCGCCGGGCAACAGCCACTCGACCGGCGAGGTGAACTCGAACTCACCGGCGAGGATGCCCAGCAGGCCGCCCGCCACGGTCACCACGAACAGCCAGCCGAGCAGCTTGACCAGGCGGCGCCGGGGCAGCTCGGCCTCGGTCAGGTTGCCGGTGTAGACGAGCAGGACGGTCAGGGCGGCGTACATGACGAGCCGGTAGATCACCGCGATCAGCCGGTCCGTCGCCGCCTCGACCACCGTGCCGGTCGGGTCGGCGCCCAGCGCCACGATGCTGATGACGACCGCGGCCAGGAACAGTGCCCACCAGCCGAAGCCGGGCGGCAGCCGCAGCGGACGTCCGGCGGCCCGCCGCCGGATCAGCAGCACCAGCATCGGCGCGGCCATGATCGGGAAGATCAGCACGCCCAGGCCGAGCGCCCACCACAGCGGGTACAGGGCCAGGATCCCCGCCACCGGCCAGGCCGGGAGCCGGGTGGGCCGCTCCGGTGCCGCGCTGTGCGCCGCCCGCTGCGTGCGGGGGACGACCAGGGTCACTTCTCGGCCGGCTTCTCGGGGCTCGAGGCGGGCTTCGAGCCGGGCTGACCGCCACCCGGCTTGGCCACGGTGGTCAGGTCGATCACCGCGGTGACCTCCTCGCTGCCGTCACCCTGGCGCGGCGGGCGGGCCGGCGGGCCGGTGGGGATCCGCATCGGCTGGGTGCGGTCGTCGTCGAGGACGGCCGTCTCGTCGGGCCTCTGCGCGCTGAGTGCCACCGCCGGCAGGTTCTCCTCCGCGGCGCTGCGGGGCATCCCGGTGAGGTGGGGCAGCACCACGGCGCCCAGCAGCGGCGTGCCGACCCGGCTCAGCTGCTCGGCCGCGTCCAGCAGGGCCGGGCGCTTGGCGCGGCGCAGCTCGACCGCCAGGATCGCGGCGTCGGCGAGGCTGGCCAGGCTCTGCGCGTCCGCGCTGCTGCTGGTCGACGGGGCCTCGATGACGACGTACCCGGTCTGCTGGCGCAGGGCCTGCAGGGTGTCGCGCAGCCGCTGCGACTGCATCAGCCCGGCCGCGGTGGCCGCGCCGCCGGTCGTGATCACCCGCAGCGACGGGATCCGCGGGGTGCGCTGCATGGCCCGCTCCAGCCCGATCCGGCCGGCCAGCAGGTCGGACAGGCCGGGCATCGCCGTGACCCCGAGCATCCGGGCCAGCGGCGCGGCGTCCACGACGCTGTCCGGCAGGTGCGCGCCGACCAGCACCACATCGCTGCCGGTACGCGCGAGCGCCGCAGCCAGGTTCGCGGCGACCAGCGTGGTCGACGAGCCCCGGCTGGCGCCCGTGACGACGATGATCTGGTCGCCGGGGCTGAGGCTGGCCAGGATCTCGTTGCGCAGCCGGTTGAAGACCCGGCCGCCCGGCCCGTACGGCTGCAGCACGTCGTCGAAGTGCGGCGTGGTCCGCTCGTCGAGCGCGGCGAGCACCGGGATGTGGCCGCGGTCCCGGACGTCGGCGGCCGTACGCAGTCGCCGGTCGAACCGCTCCCGCATGAACGCCAGCGCGAGCCCGGCGAGCAGGCCGAGCATCGTGCCGGTGGCGATGTTGAGCAGCGCGTTGGGGCTGGTCGGCTCCTCCGGCTCACGGGCGTCGCTGATGATGCTGCCGGCGTCGACGGTCGCCGTGGTCAGCTCGTTCAGCTTGCCGGTCAGGCTGTTGAGCTGGTTCTGCGAGTTGCTGCGCAGGCTCTCCAGGTTGCTGCGGTCGGAGCTGCCGTTGGGCGCCTTGGCGAGCCGGCTGTTGATGCTGGTCAGGTTCGTGGTGAGCTGCCGGACCTTGAGGTTCAGCGTCTTGATCTTCTGGTCCAGCACCGAGCGGGCGGCCTCCTCGCGGTTGCGCAGGTACGCCTCCGCGAACGCGTGCGAGCCGGCCTGGGCGTCGCGCGGGTTGTCCGCCTCGAAGCTGATCACGAGCACCGTCGTGTTCGCCGGCACCTCGACCGACACGTCGTGTGCCAGCTCGATCGGCGAGACCGGCGACCGCAGCAGCGCCGCGGCCTTGGTGGCCACCGCGCCGGACGGCACCAGCTGGGCCTCGGTGTCCAGGTTGATCGCGCCCTTGGTACGCCCACCGGACGCGTTCGTGTCCTGGTCGACGGCCTGCACGAGCACGGAGGTGGACGACTCGTAGACCCGTGGCAGCGCCTGCGTCACCGCGGCGCCGATCCCGAGTCCGGCCCCGGTCGCGGCCAGCACCACCCACCAATGCCGGCGGAACACGCCCACGTAGTGCGAGAGGTCGGCGGTCACCGGGCGGGTTGCTTCCATCGGTACGGCGGCCCTTTCGCAGGCGGAGTAGCAAGTCACGGCATGGGGGCCAGCCCCCCGAGGGGTAAACGGCCCGTGCGCTGATGCGTAACTACTCCGCCGCGATCGGTTACTTCATCTCGGGCTCCACCCAGCCGCTGTCCACCAGGTACGCCAGCACGAGATCGACCGCTTCGGGCACCGACATGTCCGTCGTGTCGAGCACCAGCTCGGCGTCGGTGGGTACCTCGTACGGGTCGTCGATCCCGGTCATGCCGCGCAGCTGACCGGCGCGGGCGCGCGCGTACAGGCCCTTGCGGTCGCGCTGCTCGCACACCTCCAGCGGGGTCGCCACGTGCACGAGGATGAACCCGGCACCGGCCTCGGCGGCCATCTGCCGGACGGCCGCGCGGGCGTTCGCGTACGGCGCGATGGGGCATGCGATCGCCATGCCGCGGTGCCGCGCGACCTCGGCCGCCACCCAGCCGATCCGCCGGACGTTGCGGTCCCGGTCGGCGCGGCTGAAGCCGAGGCCGGCGGAGAGCTCGCGGCGCACCACGTCGCCGTCGAGGAACGTGATGGTCCGCTCGCCGCTCTCGCGCAGCGTGTCGGCCAGGCCGCGCGCCACGGTGGACTTGCCGGAGCCGGAGAAGCCGGTGAAGAACACGACGAGCCCGCGGTGCCGGCGCGGCGGGCGCACCCGGGCCAGCTCCTTGGCGACCGCCGGTGGGGTGTGCCACTCCGGCAGCGGGAAGCCGCGGTCCAGCAGGTCGTTGATCTCGGCGGCGGACATCGCCAGGCGCCGGTTGCGCGGCGGGATGTCGTCACGCCAGCGCCACTGGCCGTCGCGGTTGTCGTACGCGAGCTCGCGGGGCACGAGCACCCGCAGGCCGCCGCCGGAGAGCATGTCGCCGGTGGACAGCACGTGCGTCACGCCGTACGCGGCGGCGACCCGGGCCCGCAGCAGCGCGTCGCGCATCTCGTCGCCGCGGGGGAGCAGCGGCACCGCGACGATGGTCGCGGGCGGCATCCGGTCGCGTGCCGAGAAGATCGCGCGGACCAGCGCCTCCGGCGGCAGGCCGTCGGGGCCGGGGCCGGTCACCGGGATGAAGATCAGCAGGTGGGCGGCGAGCGTGCGGGCCGCGTGCGCGATCTGCGCGAGTTGCGGGCGGTGCAGCGGCCGGTCGGCGATCACGCCCAGGACCCGGCCGGGCGGCAGCAGGGCCTTGACCTCTTCCGGGGTACGCCGCAGGCGCTGGAACGGTCCGTGCCCGCCGTCGCCCATCCGGCGCACCGTGCCACCGACGGCGGAGAGCCCGTCGGTGGTGGGCCACGCGTCGCTGACCTCGATGGCCGCGACGGGCGCGCCCTCGGGGTCGGTGAGCACGACCGTCCGATGCAGCGGGTCGTCGAGGTCGAGCGCGGCGGCCATCTCGGCGGGGATCTCCAGCGTGACCGCGACCGGCCACGACGTCCCGTCGGCCAGCCGGCCGCGCCGGCGCAGCGCCTGCAGATCGGCCCGGCCCAGGAAGCCGGTCAGCGGCGCGTACGCCCCCGACAGCAGCAGCTCGAGGTCGGCGAGTTCGTGTGCGCGCGGCGTGTACGACGGCGCGTCACGCAACACGTCCTCGGGCAGCACAGAACCGTCGTTCACCTAAGACTCCCCCTGCAGCGACTTGGAGGACAGTTTCGCAGCCGGACTCCACCGGGTCGAGCCGGGTCCGCGGTCCACCCGGCGCGCCGGACATAACCCAGTCGGGTAGTCGACAAAACGGACTTAAGGTCGAATACTGGGCCATCGTGACACCAACCTTGCCGTCGTCGCGGCCCTCGCGCTCCCGTGGGTGGCGTCCTCATCGCAGCCGGCTCCTGCACCTCGCCGCCATCACCACGGTCTTCACCATCTCGGCCGGGGCCACACTCTCGTGGGCCTACACCGGTGGCGTGGACCAGATCGGCCTCCCGTACGGGCCCGGCCCCGTCGTGCTGCCGGGACCGGCCGCCGCCACCTCGGCCCCCGGTACGCGCCCCGAACCGCCGGTCGTCGCGGAACCCGGCGTTCCGATGCTGCCCGGCGGCGCGATGCCCACCGGCTCGGCCGGCGCGTCGCCGTCCACGTCGGCCCGGTCCTCGGCGCGGGCCACCGCGAGCCCCGCGCCGGTGCTCGCGGCGCCGGCCGGTGGACCCTGCCGCACGGGCCGCAAGCTCGTACCGACCTGCGGCATCCTCTGGGGCGTGGCGCCGGGGGCGTTCACGGACAGCCGCGGCAAGGAGGCGCTGGCCCGCTTCGAGGAGAAGACGGACCGGCACCAGGACATCTACCACGCGTACCACCGTGGCAACACGCAGCTGTTCCCGACGAAGAGCGAGATCGCGATCGCGCGCGAACCCGGCCGCGAACGCATCCTGTTCCTCAACTGGAAGCCGCGCGGCGCGTCCTGGGCGAAGATCGCCAAGGGTGACAAGGACACCGACAAGTTCCTCGACCGGCTCGCCGCCCACATCAAGACCGACTTCCCGGAGCAGTTCTTCTTCACCGTCCACCACGAGGCGGAGGACAACGTCCGGGAGAAGGCCGGCTCCGGGTACACGGCCAAGGACTACGCGGCCATGTACCGCTACGTCGTGAAGCGCCTCCGCGCCCACGGCGCCGACAACATCGTGACCGTCCTGGTGCACATGGCGTACGTGCCGCACACCAGCCAGAAGTGGTTCTCGGACATGTACCCCGGCGACGACGTCGTGGACTGGATCGGCTTCGACACGTACGCCTACAGCGACCCCGGCTACGGCCACGGCGACTTCGCCGAGCTGCTGAACCGGCAGTCGTCGGCGCGCCCGACCTGGCCCGGCTTCTACAACTGGGCCGTCGAGCGGCACCCCGGCAAGCCGCTGATGGTCGCGGAGTGGGGCGTGTGGTCGTCGAAGAAGAACCCCGGCCACAAGGCGGAGTTCTACCGCGAGGTGGGCCGCCAGATCGGCCGCTTCCCGGGCATTCGCGCGATGGTCCACTTCGACACCCCGCACAACCAGGAGGGGCGGGCCTCGTCGGTGGACGCGACCCCGGAGTCGCTGCGGGCGTACCGGAAGCTGGGCAAGCTGCCGATCTTCCAGGTGCAGGTGGCGCCGGCGCTGCCGTAGCGCGGCCTCACCGCCCGGCGACGAGCCTCGCGACGTCGCTCGCGCAACCCCAGGACAGGCTGACGCCGGCGCCGCCGTGGCCGTAGTTGTGGACCACGGTGGTGCCGGCGCGGTGCTCCAGCTCGACCCGGACGGGTACGCGGTTGGGCCGCAGACCGATCCGGTGCCCCAGCACCTCCGCGCCGGCCAGCGCCGGCTCCACCGCCACGCAGCGCTCGACGATGCCGTCCGCGACCTTGTCGTCCAGGGCGAGCGAGTCGACGCCGTCCTGGGCGCTGCCGCCGAGCAGCACGACGTCCGGGCCCTGCGGCAGGATGTACGTGATGTCCGGCTCCTCGGTGAGCTCGGCCGTGTGCTCGGCGAAGAACTCCGTGATCCCAGGATTGGTCATCGCCACCAGCTGGCCCTTCACGGGGGTCAGCGCCCGGTCGCCGACGAGGTCCCGGGCGCCGATGCCGGTGCAGTTGACGATCACGTCCGCCCGGCCGGCGACCTCGTCGAGGGTCGACACCGCGCCCTCGGCCGACGTGACGCCCATCGAGGTCAGGCGGCGGAGCAGATGGCCGAGGTAGACCGGCATGTCCACGATCGGAGCCGTGTAGCGCCACCCGCTCCGGAACGGCTCGCGCAGCTCGTCCGGCCGGCACTCGCGGAACCCGGGGAGCTGACGCGCCCAGGCCGGCGCGGGGATCACCTCGCGGGAGGCCTCGACGCCGCTGACCATCCGTACGCCCGTCCCCGGCACCCCGGCCAGCGCGGAGAGCTCCTCGTACGTCTCCGCGCTCCATCGCGGCACGTCCTCGTGCGTCGCGTAGATCGGGTCCCAGATCGCGCCTCCACTGGCGGACGTCGTGCGGGAAGGCGGCTCCTTCGCGACGATCCGGACGGTCAGTCCGCGCTCGGCGAGGCGGACGGCCGTCGTCAGCCCGGAGACGCCGGCGCCGATGATCAGTGCGTCGGGCCGGACTCTCGCCATGCCCTGCACGATAGAGGTCGGCCCGGGCCCAGGTGACGCATGGTTCACTCGGCCGACACGTACCGTTGCGGATCTGGTCCTCATGCGCTGGAATGAGGCAATCCACGGGGTGGGGAGCGCGATGGTGATCCTGGGCGAGGTGCACACCGGACTGCTGCAGAGCCATAGCGCTCTTGAGACCCACCAAGCCGCCCGCTTGCTCGGACTCCTGCCAGGCCACCCCGCGGCGGTCTTCGAGCGCCCGATGCCGTTCGTGCAGTCGCCACCGGTGCTGACCGGTGTGGACTGCGACCTGCCGGCCACCTCTGGGCGTCCAGCCCGCGTCATCGGTGCCGTGACGGGTCTGGCCACCCTCACCGGGGGCCACGTGGTGCAGGGATCGGTGCACGCGGAGGTCGTCGCGACGGAGCGCACGCATCGGCTGCCGTGGTCACATTATCTGGCCCGGCCGGGCAGGCTGGATGCTGTCGGGCGTACGCCTGGCCCGGAAACCGTCACGGCGTTCCTCGACGGAGGCGACAGGGGCACTCTCGATCTCGGCGCGATCGCCGCGCGGATCGTCGACCGCCTCCACCAGTCGGATTCGCTCCTACGCGGCTCGTCGCTCAAGGCGGTCCGGACACGGCTGCGCTGGGCAGCGACGCTGGGGCAAGCGTCCGACCCCGCCCGGGTGGAGTTCCGAGTCGAACAGGGAGGCTTGCGTACCGTTCTTCTCCGTGCGGTGCGCCTTCCTGCCGCCGACCTGGCCGCAATGTGCGCCGACATCGCCGTACACGACTGGCTGCTCACTGTCCTCACCGACCAGGTTCGCAAGAGCGCTCTCGGCGTCATCGATCGCCGGACCGCCGTCCGAAGGTTGGTGCCGGCGATAGATCACCTCCTGCACCTGTGGATGCCGGCCGCCCGGCTCACCGGTGAGGCGCTGAGCGTCTGGCAGGCCCTGGAGATCCGGTTCAGCTTCAGTCGTCAGTGGGAGATCCTGGTTCATCGCATCCGTGACCAACTTTCGGTCGATTCCGTCATGGCCCTGACCGCACAGAACGCGGGCGTCCGATGACGGATGGCCAGGCGACGGGCGGCGCGGTGGTGGCGTCGTCGACCGTCTCCCGGAAGGTTCTCTACACCGCTGCTTCAGGGGTGCTGACGTTCCTCGTCACCAACGCACTGAAGCAGCCCATACTCACCAGCGTCACCTTGTCCATCCTCATCGGTGGTATCGCGCTGATCGTGCGCTTCCTTGCCGACTTCGAGCGGCGGCTGGCCAGGGTGGAGGCTGTCGCGTACACCGGGCAGGAACAGATGCAGCGGCTCGTGGCCGAGGCGTTCTCCAAGATTGACGACGCCACCGAGATGTTCGCGCTCATCGAGGCCTCGAAGCTGCCGCCGGGCCTGGTGGAGAGGCTGATCCGGCAGTCAGCGAAGATTCCGCAGTCGCCGCCGATCGTCTACAACTTCGTGCAGGGCGAGCTGCGCGAGATGGCAGACAACGTGCAGCAGCTCGTCGAGCGTGGATCCATCTCATACAGCGGCGAGGACCGAGACTGGTTGCTCGGTCTCACCGCGTCCGCGATCACCTCCATCGACGCGGTAAGCCTGGCCGTCGTCGACCGGGGGCTCTGGAGCAGCGAGATGGGGCAGCGGTACATGGAGGCGCAGCAGGGGGCGGTGGTGCGCAACGTATCGATTCGCCGCATCTTCGTCCACGAGGCGAACCCCGAGGACCCCGGCGCCGGCGACATCGAATCGGCCTGTGCGGAACAGCGGAGCGCGGGTATCGACGTCCGCGTTCTCAAGAGCGTCCCACCGCAGCTGCAGGCCGACATGGCCGGCTTCATCGTCTTCGACGGTGTGATCAGCTACCAGCTCACGCCCGCCGCGGCGACCAAGGAAACCGACCGGCCCGTCGTCCTGGAGACTCAGATCGTGCTGCGGGAACACCAGGTTCACAAACGGGCCCAGCTCTTCGAGAAGCTGTGGAAAGCCGCCGAAGAGTCGTCCTAGGTACGCTGTCCACGGCTAGTCAGGCGACTAGGAGTTCATCGTGAACCAGCACCGCAAGCGCATCCCTTCGGGTGGCACCCTCCCGGCCACCTCTCGGTCGGCGCTGTGACCGACCTCGCCGCGCAGCAGGCGGACGCGCGATGACGGACGGCAAGCCCACGGGCGAGGTCTTGGTCGCGCCGTCCACCGTCTCCCGGAAGATCTTCTACATAGCCGCGTCCGGGGTGCTGACGTTCCTCATCAGCAACGCGCTGGAACAGCCCGTGGCCACCAGCGTCACCCTGTCCATCCTCATCGGCGGGATCGCGCTGATGGTCCGCTTCCTGGTCGACTTCGAGCGCCGGCTCGCCGTGGTGGAGGCGCTCTCGCGGGCCGGGCAGAAGCGGATGGAACTCCTGGTCGGCGAGGCGTTCGCGAAGATCGACGACGCCACCGAGCTGTTCCGGCTCATCGAGGCCTCGAAGCTGCCGCCCGGTTTGGTGGAGGGGCTGGTCCGGCACTCGTCGAAGATCACGCCGCACTCGCCGTCGATCGTCTACCAGTTCGTGCAGGCCGAGCTGCAGGACATGTCCGAGTGCCTCAAGCAGCTCGCCGAGGGTGGCACGGTCACGTACTACGGCGAGGACCGGGACTGGCTGCTGGGGCTGACGACGTACGCGACCACGTCGATCGACGCGATCAGCCTGGCGAGCGTCGACCGCGGGCTCTGGTACAGCGAGATCGGGCAGCGGTACATGGAGGCGCAGCGCCAGGCGGTGGAGCGCCGGGTCGCGGTCCGCCGCATCTTCATCCTCGAGCCGGACGACGACGCGGACATCGAATGGGCCTGCGCCGAGCAGCGCAAGGTCGGCATCCACGTGCGCGTGCTCGAGCGCAGCCGCATCCCCGCGGCCCTGAAGGTGCAGGTGCTCGACTTCATCATCTTCGACGAGGTGGTCAGCTACGAGACCACGCCGGCCGCCGCGGTCACCGACACCGACCGGCCCGCCGTCGCCGAGACCCAGCTCGTGCTCCGCGAACACCGCGTCCGTGACCGCGTACGCGTCTTCGAGGCTCTGTGGGACGCCGCCCACGAGCCCGGCGCGGCCGTCGCACCGGCTCAGAGGAAGGCGTAGCCGATCCGCTCGACCACCTCGTCGGGAAGCGGGAAACCCTCCCCGGCGGCGCGGCTGGCGACCTGCGCGGCCACCGCGGAGTCGACCGACACCTGACTGAGGATGGTCCGGACGGCCACCTCGATGCCGAGGAACCGCGACCCCAGCGCGGAGAACGTGCGGTACGCGTGGAACGCCGCCGCGCCGGGATTGAGCTGCACCACCGGGGGCAGCGCGTCCCACTCCGCCGGCAGCTCCGCGACCGTGATCGGGCGCGGCTCGCCCACCGGCTCCCCGTGGTGGCGCAGCAACCCCAGCCGCTGCAGCTGCCAGACGGCCGCGAGGAAGGGGCACGACCACAGCCGCCGGCCGCCCTCGTCGCGCCACAGCTCCACGTCGATGAAGATCGAGTGGTTGCGGAACGCGCTCTGCCGCGGCGGCCGCCACTGCGCCGGCGCGGCCATCGCCTCGGCGGGCCGGTCCGACGGCGAGCGCTCCCCGTTGCACAGCCACCCGCTCACCTCGCTCGGCGGCCGGCTGCCGTTGCTGCCCACCGGCGGCTCCTCGACCAGCCGCTGCTGCACCAGCGTCGCCAGGTCGACGCCGTCGGCCTGGGCGCAGGCGGACTCGCGAGCGATGTAGTCGATCTGCAGGCCGGTCTCCTCGGCGGCGCTCAGCAGGGCCGGGATGACCTCCGCGGGCGAACTGAACCGGGTGAAGTAGTCGTCGATGAGGAAGCAGGTGCTGATCCGGGGGCGGCCGCGCACCGAGGTGCTGCACGCCTCCGTGGCGGTCGACGCCCAGGGCCGCACGCTGCGGAAGTTGTCCAGCAGCCGCTCCCGGCCGGCCTTGAAGTCGTCCATGTAGAGGTGGCCGAGCTCGATCGACAGGTGCGACAGCTTGACCGAGCGCACCTTCGGGACGGCGGTCGCCTCGGTGAACACGCCCTCCACCGATGTCACAGGCCCTCCCACGCCGCGTCGTTCATGATCTGCTTGGCGAGGGTCTCGAACGCCGTCACGGTGGCCTCGTTGGCCGTACGGTGCAGCCAGACGTCGTTGTTGGACAGCAGCTGCTCCTGCCACTGCAGCACCGGGTCCAGCGGGATCTGGCCCAGCATCGACGTCCGGCCGACTTGGTGCCGGCCGGCCAGCTCTTGCAGCCGCCGGTCGCAGAGCTCCAGCCAGGTCGCCTGCTCCGGCCGCAGACCCTCCATCTCGGACGACCTGAGGTCCAGCACGGCGGTGCGGACGAAGCGGATGGAGTCGCGCAGCTCCCGCGGGTCGTGGCCGTGCGACTCACCCGCCGCCAGGATGCCGCGGTCGCCGTGGACCAGCCCGCTCGCCGCGATGATGTGCTGCCGGGTCCAGCGGTGGAAGACCAGCCAGCGCCGGGCGACGTGGGCCAGCCGCGGCGAGGCCGTCGCCGCGAGCACGATCTCCGTCGCGTACGACCGGCCGGCGCTCAGGTCGACGACGCAGAGGTCGAACTCCTCGTCCAGCCGCTGGAACAGCGTGGTGCAGCGCTCGACGATCTCCGGGCCGGACGGGAACTCCCCGCCGCCGACGTCACCCGGGTACAGCACGAGCCGGCCCGCACCCGCCGGCCGGCCGCGCAGCGAGCCCCGCTCGGACTCCGTCCACACGTCCAGCGCCAGCGCGTGCGGCGACGATCCGCGCAGGTACGAGTGCAGCCCGCCGCCCGGCACCCCGGCCAGCGCCCCGGGCAGGTCGAAGATCGCGCCGGAGGTGGGGGAGCCGAAGTCGAAGTCCAGGTAGCAGGCGTCCTGCCCCTGCAGGGCGAACCGGTACAGCACGTTGCTGCTGGTGACCGACCGGCCCGTACCGCCCTTGTCGGAGGTGGCGAAGACGAGCATGTCAGTTGATCCCCTTGGCGGGCCGGCGGGCGGCGGAGAGCTTGTCCAGCCGGCGCAGCACCGCCTGGGCGATCGAGACGGCCGTACCGGGCTGCGTCCGTCGTACGCTCCGCGCCCGCTGCAGTAGCACCTGGATCTGCTCCCGCTCGGCCTGCAGCGGCCGCCCGCTGTCCGACGAGCCGTTCAGCATCTCCTGGTCGAAGAGGTGGTCGGCCTCGACGATGAGGTCGGCGGCGAGCCGGGTCAGCTGGTCGCTGCGCTGCGGCGGGCTGTCGATGAGACGGGCGGCGGCCACCAGGCAGTCCACGACCCGCTTGGTGAAGTACCACGACGGTGCCGGATCGGGATCGTCGTCCAGCTGCGGGTACGCCAGCGACGGCCGGTCCCACAGCCCTCGCGCCTCACCCTCCGGGATGCGCCGGGAGAACAGGTGCGCCCAGATCTCGTCGGAGAGATCCAGCAGCCGGCTGCGTCCGGCGTTGTCCGCGATGAGCCGCGCGAGGTTGAGCGACCGCCGCAGCAGCTGGGGGGAGAAGTCGGCGGCGGTCCAGCCCAGGTATCCCTTGCCGGGCTGGTCCTGCAGCTCCAGGCCGATCCGGAAGCCCGGATGGTGCAGCTCGAGGGCCGGGTCGCCGACGAACGGCCGCCGGGTGATCCGGGCCCGGCCGGCCAGGTCCTCGAGCACCGCGCCGACCCTGCTGAGCTCCGCGTCCGACGCCCGCTTGGTCACCAGGTCCTGGATCACCATGCCGCTGACGAGCAGGGACAGGTAGTCGGAGTCGACGCCGTCGGTCGTCCGCCACGGAAGGTCCTCCAGCGGCCAGCGCCCGCTGCCGAACGTGGCGATCGTCGACCAGTACGACAGGGTGAGCTCCCAGCGCAGCTGAAGCGACTGGGCGAGCCTGAGCTGCGTCTCGTCGAGCAGACCGAGGAGCCGGGTCCGCTCGGAGAACAGCGTCTGAATAGCGTCCACGGCGACGACGGTGAAATACATGTACGGGGCGGCCTGCGCCACCCCCTCGTGCTGGACGCCCACGTCGACGCCCTCGGCGAGGTCGATCACCGGCGCGTTCTTGACGATGCCCCAGGACCAGCCGCACTCGAAGAGCCGGTTGGGGTTGTCCAGTTCGGACCCTTGGGCACCCGACCCGATCAGGACGTCGTCACGGAGCCGGGCGTTGATCTCACGCAACGTCTCGTACAGCTCTTCCACGATCTGCCGAGTGGGCAGATCCTCCTGGTTGACCAGGCGGCACAGCTCGACGCCGCGGTCGGAATCGGCGCTGAAGACGTCGACGGCGAAGCTGCGCAGCAGTCCCACCATCGCGGCGGTGAGCCTGCGGCTGGCCAGCCGCTCCAGCTCGTCTGCCTCGGCGCGCAGTCGCTCCCGGGTCAGCACGGTGCGGAAGACCCGGACGAAGCCGATGACCGCGACGGTGAGCGTGACCGAGACGGCGAACGAGTCGACCACGTCGAGCTCGAGGTGGTCGTCGTCGAGGGCCAGGTCCTCCGGTGCGGTGAAGTACGACCGGCCGTGGAAAACCGGGGTGCCGTCAGGGGCGGAGTAGTTGCGCAAGTAGTCGGTGAGCACCCGGACGAGAAGCTTGGGGATCTCGACGCTGTCGCCCAGACGCTGCAGCGCCGCGATGACGTCGTCGGCCGTCCCGTCGGGACGGTCCAGTCGGAGGACCGGCACCTCGGTGGTCGGACCGAGCAGGCAGAGCAGCTGCTCTGCGTCGCTGATCGAATTCGCCTCGCTGCGCCCGCCCCAGCGCCAGTCCGGTTCGGTGTAAGAGGAGCGTGCTGTGGCCCGCCAGATCTCCAGCAACTGTTGACGCGGTTGAAGCTGCATGGGTATGCCGTCACCCGTCTGTCGCGAAGGCTACTTCTTCTTTCCGGCCCGCCCGGTGACGACAATCATCCCCGCGTAACCGGAGCGCACCTCAGTGTCCTCGATGGTGTCCAGCTTCACATCGTGGGCGATCTCGGCGAAACTCCGTCTGACATCCGACTCATCGACCGGGCACGCCGGATAATCGCGTATGCCCACCCGGTAGCCCGACGAGTCCTTCATGAACGCGGCGGCGAACGGCCCTCCCACTTTCAGGGAGCCCACGAAAGAGTTGACCGCTCGGCGGAATTCCTTGTTCATCGTGGTGATCGACTCGGCGACGAAGAACATCGTGCCGAGGTTGTAGACGCCGGTCGGCAACTGGAATACGTTGCCCGCCTCGACGCGGGCCCGCCGCCGGAGCGCCTGCCGGAAGTCGGCGACGGGCTCATAGCGCCCGTGGCCGTTGCTGAGCACGTGCCAGAACTCCGTCCACGACGCAGCCGGCTTCTCGATCTGCGTTCGGAGCCACGAGCGGTTGCTCTCGGCGCGCTCACTCAAGTGCACTTCATCGGCGAAAGGGAGCATGGCGAGCGCCGGGTAGAGATTGGCGCCGGCGCCGACGTCGATGGCTCGGCTGTGCCGCGGAAAGAAGCAGCCGCTGAAGTGGTTAGCGATGATACGCGCAATCGTGACGTCCGCCTGGCGGGCCTTCGAGTAGTTGTGCTCGAAGTAGGAGACGGAGTCGAAACTGTCCCAGTCACAGTCGGCATTGGCAACGTCTTGCACATTCGCCTCGCCGTACGCGGAATATGCTTTTTCGGCAGACTGAGTCACGGATCCTCCGGCATGGGTGGTTGGGCGGCGCAGCAGACTACGCCGTCGGCACCATCCACGCCTATCAGTCCTCGCCTCCATTTCCCGGTCGACGTCCGCGGACGGCTCCCCCCATACTCCGCAAAGCACCCCGCCGGGTCCAGCCCTGGACGCGATAAGCGCCCGATCCGGCCACGGATCGGGCGCTCAACCTCATCAGCTCAGCTCGTCTCGCCGGCCATGGAGAACGACCGCAGCCGGTCCACCGCCGCCAGCGCGGAACCGAGCACGAAGATCGTCGCCATCACCACCGAGACCGGCAGCGAGACCTTCGACTCCAGCAGCCCGGTCGGGGAGATCTTGTCCGCGACCGTGATCACGTACTGCTGGATGGAGAGCACCCGGGTGCCGCTGACGAACTGGCCGAGCAGCCCCTCCCAGACCAGGATGTAGACCAGGCCCAGCAGCACCGGCCGCCGGGTCAGCAGGCTGAGCAGCACGAACAGCGCCGAGTAGGCGAGCGCGCCCACCGCCGCCGCCACCGCGAGGGCCGCGCCCAGGCGGGCGGAGTCCGCGAGCAGGCCGGCGACGAACAGCGGCACCGCCGAGGTGAGGGCGCTGACCACGACCGCCACGCCCAGCTTCGCCAGGATGATGTCGCGGCGGGGGAGCGGCTTGGTCAGGATGTGCACGATCGTGCCGTCGTCGATCTCCGAGCCGAGCACGCCCGTGCCGACGATCAGCGACACCACCGGCAGCACCACGGCCAGGCCGAGGCCGACGATCACCGGGCTGCCCCAGTCCGACGGGCGGAGGTCGTACGCGCGGCAGAGTGCGGCCAGCCCGACGAGCAGGAGCGGCAGGGGCAGCAGGAGCAGGGCCCGCCGGCGGCCGAACAGGCCACGCGCCGTGATCCAGGCGACTGTCGACATGTCAGGCCTCCAGCAGGTAGGAGAAGACGCTCTCCAGGGATTCGTCGGACGGGATCAGCTTGCGCAGGCGGATGCCCGAGTCCAGGGCGATCCGGGGCAGGGCGCGGGTGAAGCTGCCGTAGTCGGACGCCCGTACCGTCATGCCGCTGCCGTCGATCTCCACGCCGCTCACCGACTTCTCCGCGATCAGCGCCACCGCCAGCCGGCGGTCGTCGGACGACTGCACGGCGAAGACGTGCGGGCGGTTGGTCATCAGCCGGCGGATCCGGCGGTAGTCGCCGGACGCGGCCAGGCGGCCCGCCACGATCACCTGGACCGTGCCGGAGACCTGCTCGACCTCCTCGAGGATGTGCGAGCTGAACAGGATCGTGTGGCCGCGGTCGCCCAGGTCGTGCAGCAGCGCCATCATGTGCATGCGCTGACGCGGGTCCATGCCGTTGAACGGCTCGTCCAGCAGCAGCACCTGCGGGTTGTGCACCAGGGCCGCCGCGACCCGGGTGCGCTGCCGCATGCCCTTGGAGTACGTCTCGATGCGGCGGTCGGCGGCCGGGGCCATCTCGACCATCTCCAGCGCCCAGTCGGTGGCCGCCTTCGGGTCCGGCAGCTTCTGCATCTTGGCCGAGGCCATGACGAACTCGCGGGCGGTCAGGAAGCCGTGTACGGCCTCGCGCTCGGCGACCAGGCCGAGCCGGCGGTAGACGGCCGGGTTGCGCCACGTCGGGGTGCCGTCGATGGTGACCTCGCCCCGCGACGGCGCCAGGAAGCCCGCCATCATGTGCAGCACCGTCGTCTTGCCCGCGCCGTTGGGGCCGAGCAGGCCCGTCACGCCCGGGGCCAGGCTCATGCTGATGTCGTTGACGGCCACCACGTTGCCGTACCAGCGCGACACGTTCTGTAGGTCCACTGTGGTCACAGCGCGGCCACCCTCCGGTAGCGGGCGAGTAGGAGCAGCAGGCACGCCGCGATCAGCGTGACCGCCTCGATCGCGTACACGGGGCCGAAGTTGCCCACGTTCATGCCGGTGTTCGCCGTCGGGACCAGCCACTGACCGATCCCGCTGAGCAACGTCATCGGGCTGGCGAGCCCGGCCAGCTGCTGGGCGTCCGAGGACGGCAGGATCGACAGCACGCCCACCACCGGCGTGGTCATCAGGAACACCGCGACGATGCCGCCGGCGGCGAACGCCCGCTTGCCGGTCAGCGAGGCGATGAGCAGGCCGATGCCGGTGAACAGCAGCGCCCACAGCAGGCTGTAACCCCACCCGGGCAGCAGGTCGCCCAGCTCGTTCCAGACGTCGGACATGCCCTTCTTGGTGGTGAGGGCGGCGCCCAGGAACATGATGAACTGCGGTACGGCCAGCAGCGCCCAGATCGCGGTCACCATGGCCGCCACCTTGGCGCCCACGTAGTCCGCCGCGCGCAACGGGCGGCTGAAATACAGCGGCAGCACACCGGCACGCATGTCGCGGGAGACCAGCTCCGGCGCCACGATGGCGGCGAAGAAGATGATCAGCCAGCTCATCGTGTCGGCGAACCCGATGTAGGTGAGCGGCACGATGCCCGTCTGCGACCGTACCGCCGCGAGGATCACCGCGACCAGCGTGACGATCCCGACGACCAGCCAGGGGAAGATCTTCGCCTTCGCGGAGCGGCCGAGGCCGAACGCGGCCCGCAGCCCGTGCACGTAGATCGCGCCGAACACGGCGCCGCGGCCCAGCCGGGGCCCGGTGTAGCGCTGATAACCGATGTCATGGATGACGCTCGCCTCAGACATCGGCGGTCTCCCTCGGTGCGAAGAGTTCGGCCACCCGGTGGCGGCGCTGGTCGAGGCGGTGCAGCGGGAGGTCGAGGTCGGCCACGGCCCGCAGGATCCGGTCGTACGTGTCCTCGCGGTCCAGCGGTACGAGCAGCAGCCGCCCGTCCGACTGCGCGGGCAGGCCCAGCCGGGTCAGCGCCTCGGCCAGCTCCTCCATGCCCTCCGAGACCTCGACCGCGAGCACGTCGCTGGCCTCGGTCATCGCCGAGATCCGGTCCGCCCGCAGCAGCCGGCCGCCCTCGATCGCGACCAGCGAGTCGCAGATCCGCTCGACCTCGCCGAGCAGGTGCGAGCAGACCACGACGGAGATGCCGAACTCGGTGCCGATGCGGTGGATCAGCGCCAGCATCGCATCGCGGCCGGCCGGGTCCAGCCCGTTCGTCGGCTCGTCCAGCAGCAGCAGGTCGGGGTCGTGCACCAGCGCCTGCGCCAGCTTCACCCGCTGCTTCATGCCCGTCGAGTAGCCGCCGATCTGCCGGTAGCGCTCCTCGTACAGGCCGACGTGGCGCAGCGCCTCGGAGGCGCGCTCCCGTGCGGCCGTACGCGGCAGGCCGCTGATCCGCCCGAGGTGCGTCACGAACTCGGCCGCGGACACGTCCGGCGGCAGCGCGTCGTGCTCGGGCATGTAGCCGACCTTCGCGCGTACCCGGTCCGGGTCGACCGTGGGGTCGACGTCGAAGACCCTGACGCTGCCGCCCGACGGCGGGATCAGGCCCAGGAGGATCTTGATGAAGGTCGACTTGCCGGCGCCGTTGGCGCCGACCAGTCCGATGATCCCGGGCTCGACGGAGACGGTCAGGTCGTGCAGGGCGGTCACCCGCCCGCCGTACGTCTTGGTCAACCCTTGGGTAACGATGAGGCTCACGGGGTCAGCCTAGGGAGACCTGTCACGTCCGCGGATCAGGTGAACCCCCCGACTCGCCCCTGAGACGCGAGAACGTGGCGCAGGTTCGTCAGGCCGGGAACCCCCACCCGGCCGCGCAGCGTGCCGGAGGTGGCGCCGAGCCAGACGACCTCGTCGGTGCCGCCGGCGTAGAGCAGGTCGCCGCCGGGGTTGAGCTGCAGGCCACGCAGGGGGGAAGGAAGCGTCCAGCGGCTGGTGGTGCCGCCTTCGAGAAGCGTCACGGCCGGGCCGGCGCCGAGGAACGTCCGGCTGGCGTCCAAGGCCACGGCGGCCGTTCCGGCACCCTGAGGAACGGAGATCACCGAGGTGACGGCGAGGCGGTGCGTGTCGGCGTACGCGAGGGAGCCGGAGGCCAGGTCGGCGACGGCGAGGCGCCTCCCGGCCGGGTCGACGGCGATGGCGTGCGACTCCGCCGGCCCCTCGCCGAACGGGTACGGCAGATCGAGGCAGTACGCCCAGCGCTGTTCCAGATGCAGCACGTGGACGAAGGCGTGGACGTTGCCGCGGCGCCCGGCGAGCAGGTCGCGGGTGTGCCGGTGGCCGGGCTGGTGCGTGTAGAGCGTGTAGAGCACCGTGCGGTCGGGCGAGAGCACCGCGTGCCGCCCCTCGCCCCGCATCTCCTCCTCGGCGCCGGGCGGGAGCGGTTGCTTGTCGCGGGTCAGCAGCGGACTCAGGGCGCCGGTCGCGAGGTCCATCAGGCGTACGCGGTAGTGGTCCGGCGCCTCTGCGGGCAGCCATTCGAGCACGAACAGCCCGAGGGTGTCCGCGGTGAACGCGTCCGCCTGGATGTTGCCGGCCGCCGGGAGCCGCTTCTGGTTCTCCCCGTGGGTCACCAGCAGCGAGCCCGGCCGGCGCAGGACGCACGCCGTGCCGTCGGCCGACACCACCTCGGGCACCCAGCCGGCTTCCAGTTGCGCGTTCGCCGCCGGTCCGGTGAGGGTCTCGTCCTCCATGGCGTAGACGTACGAGCCGTCCGGGCTCACCGCGGACCGTACGCCCCACCGGTGCGTCGTCGAGCCGTCGACGATCACCGGTCCGCCGGTGGTCAGGGCGATCAGCCGGTCCGGGACGGTGGTCACCGGGGTGTGCCGGGGCGGCTCGCAGGCGGTCAGGCCCGCGACAGCACCGGCGAGAATGAGCAAGTCACGCCGCGTGGTCATATCCGGCCGACACCGCGGCCGGCGGAAAGGTTCCGGGAACCTTCGAGGCCCGGGCGGTGTCGGCGCTGTGGAGGTGTCGGGGCTGGACGAGGCAGGCGAAGTCGACGACGCGGCCGCCGTGGAGCGGGCGCGCGGCGGTGACCTGGACGCATACGACGTCCTGGTCGCCCGCTGGACCGCGCCCGCACACCGGTTCGCCGTGCTGCTCGGCGCCGGCGCGGAGGCCGACGACGTGGTGCAGGAGGCGTTCGTGAAGGCGTACCGGCAGCTCGCGCGCTACCGGGGCGATTCGGGGTTCCGGCCCTGGCTCTTCTCGATCGTCGCCAACGAGGCCCGCAACCTGCACCGCTCCCGCAAGCGCCGGGACGGGCTGGTGCTGCGCGCCGCCGCGAAGGAGGACCCCGCACCCACCGCCGCCGACCCCGCGGACCACGTCCTGGCCACGGAACGCCGCCGGCGCCTCGTCGACGGTATCCGCCTGCTCGACTCCCGCGAGCGGGAGGTGCTGGTCTGCCGCTACTTCCTGGAGTTGTCGGAGGCCGAGACCGCCGACACGCTCGGCGTACCGAAGGGCACGGTCAAATCGCGGACGTCGCGGGCGCTGACCCGGCTGCGTGCGCTGCTCGCCGTGGAGGGGGTGCCGGGTGTCTGACGACGATCCGCTCATCGCGGAGCTCCGGGCCCTCGACGCCTGGCTGGACGTGCCGCCGGCCGCGGACCAGCGCGCCGCCGTGCGGGCCCGGCTGACGCCGCGCCACCGCGCGCGGTGGATCGTCGCCGGTCTGGCGGCGCTGGTGGGGGCGGTCGGCGTGGTGGCGCCGGCCCGCGCGGCGGTGGTCGAGGCGGTCGGTGACGTCCTGCGGGTGGTCGGCATCGAGGTGCGCCAGGACCGTACGCCCGGCGCGCTCCCGGCCACGCCGAGCCCGCTGCCCAGCGCCCGGACGGCCCGGCTCGACGAGGCGGAACGGGCGGCGCTCTTCCCCGTACGCGTCCCCGCGGCCCTGGGCGAGCCGGACGACGTGCAGCTGGCGGACCCGGACCCGGCCGGCGCCCCACGCGTGGTGACGATGACGTTCCGCGGCGGCACCGTGCGGCTGGACCAGTTCGACGGGACGATCTCGCCGATGTTCCTCAAGGCGACCGGGCGCGGCGCCGAGTGGACCGACGTCAAGGGCGAGGTGGCCATCTGGGTGCCGGGCCCGCACTCGGTCACCTACGTCGACCGCCGCGGCACCGAGCGTACGGAGACCGGCCGGCTCGCCGCGCCCACGCTGATCTGGTCCGGCGCCGGGGTCACGTACCGGCTGGAGGGCCTGTCCACGCTGGCCGAGGCCCGGGCGGCGGCGAGCGACCTGAGATGAGCAGAGGCCGGGCACCACGGGGGTGCCCGGCCTCTGCCCGTACGCGCTAACGGTCAGCCGGTGTTGCGCATGCCGGCGGCGATGCCGTTGACCGTGGTGAGCAGGGCCCGCTCCAGCGCCGTGGAGTCCGACGGGGGACGGCGGGCGCCCGGCGCCGTCGGGAGCTGCCGGTCGGCGTCGCCGAGGTCGCGATACTGCCGGAGGAGGGCGACCTGCAGGTGGTGCAGGGGCTCGAGGTACGTGTCCCGCACGTTGAGCGTCCGCGACAGCTCGGGCTGGGAGGCCAGCAGCTCCTCGTGGCCGGTGATGGCCAGCACCTCCTCGAGCGTCTTGGCGTACTCCTGCTCGATGGTCGAGAAGATGGGCTGCAGGGCCGGCGGCACCAGGGTCTCGACGTAGCGCCGGGCGATGGTGAGGTCGGTCTTCGTCAGCATCATCTCCACGTTCGAGATGAAGGTGCGGAAGAACTGCCAGTTGGCGTACATCTCGTGCAGCGCGTCGCCCTGGCCCGCCTCGCGGACCGCCGCGAGGCCGGTGCCGACGCCGAACCAGCCCGGCACGATCTGGCGGGTCTGGGTCCAGCCGAACACCCACGGGATCGCGCGCAGGCCGCCCAGGCCGGCGTCCGCGTTCGGCCGCTTCGCCGGCCGGGAGCCGATGTTCAGCGCGCCGAGCAGCTCCGTCGGCGTCGCCGCCCAGAAGTACGCCGGCAGGTCCGGGTTCTCGACGAGCGACCGGTAGCGCCGGAAGGCGGCGGCGGAGGCGGTGTCCATGGCCGCGTCCCAGCGCTCCAGCGACGCGGCGTCCACCGACGGCTCGGTGTGCAGCAGGGTCGCCTGCAGCACGGCCGCGACGGTGAGCTCGAGGTTTTCCCGGGCCAGCGCCGGCAGCGTGTACTTGTCGGAGATGACCTCGCCCTGTTCGGTGACCTTGATGGCGCCGTCGAGGGTGCCGTACGGCTGGGCCAGGATCGCCTCATGGGTGGGGCCGCCACCGCGCCCGACCGTGCCACCGCGGCCGTGGAACAGCCGCAGCCGTACGCCGTGCCGGGCCGCCACGTCGCGCAGCGCACGCTGCGCCTTGTGGATGCCCCACTGGCTGGTCGTGATACCCCCCTCCTTGTTGGAGTCGGAGTAGCCGAGCATGACCTCCTGCACATCGCCGCGTGCCCGCACGATCTCGCGGTAGGCCGGCAGCGACAGCATCTCGTCGAGCAGGTCACCGCCCGCGTCGAGCTCGGCCGGGGTCTCCAGCAGCGGCACGATGCCGATCCGCGCGCGGGAGGTCTGGATGTCGATGAGGCCGGCCTCGCGAGCCAGCACCGCCGCGGCCAGCACATCGTCCACGCCGAGCGTCATCGAGATGATGTACGACTCGATGACGTCCGCGCCGAAGCGGTCCTGCGACTCGCGGATCGTGCTGAACACGTCGAACGTCTTGCGCGCCGACTCGGTGAGCGGTACGTCCGCGGCGGCCAGCGGGCGCCGGCCGGTCAGCTCGGTGGCGAGCAGCTTGGTGCGCTCCTCGCGGCTCAGCGTGGTGTAGTCCTCGACCTCGCCGACCTGCGCGAACATCTGGGCCAGCACCTCGTGGTGCTTCTCGGCGTGCTCGCGCACGTCGAGCGTGGCCAGCTGAAGGCCGAACGCGGAGACGGCGCGGATGGCCGAGGCGACCGTGCCGACGGCGGTGAGCTGGCCGGAGTTGCGGGCGAGCGAGGCGCGGATCAGCTCGAGGTCGGCGATCAGCTCGTCGCTGCCCAGGTAGTCGCGGCCCGGCACGTGGGCGGTGCCCTGGCGCAGGCGCAGCCGGGTGTTGGCGAGCTTCGCCTTCACGCAGCGGACCTTGAGGCGGTACGGCTCCTCGGCGTTCGTCCGCCGGAACCGGGGCGCCACCTCGGGCAGCGCGTCCAGGTCCGTCGCGAGGCTGGCGGAGAGGTCGAGGGAGACGCCGCGCAGCCGCCGGGACACCGACAGCTCGTCGATGAGGGCGTCCATCGCCGCCTCGGTGGCCTGGATGCCGTGCTCGTGCTGGATGATCAGCACGTCGCGGGTGACCGCCGGGGTGACGAACGGGTTGCCGTCGCGGTCGCCGCCGATCCACGAGCCGAAGGTCAGCGGGCGCGCGGTGGGCGCGGTCTCCACGCCGAGCTGGCGCAGCGTCTCGGCCAGGTCGTCGAGCACCTGCGGGGCGGCCTCGGCGTACAGGTCCTTGAGGTAGTAGACGGCGTTGCGGGCCTCGTCCGTGGGGTCCGGCCGGTCGAGGCGCAGCTCATCGGTCTGCCAGAGCAGGTCGATGAGCTCGGCGAAGCGCCTGGTCGACTGGGTGGTGTCCGAGGCTCCGTACAGCACGGCGGCGGCGGACTCGGCGTCGAGCGCGTCGGCCAGCTGGCGCAGCTTCGACAGGATCGAGCGCCGGGCGGCCTCGGTCGGGTGGGCGGTGAAGACCGGCCGTACGGCGAGCCGGCGCGCGGCCGCCGCGATCTCGTCGGCCGGCACGCCCTTCTCGGCGATCTGCTTGGCGGCCTGGTCCAGCCAGCCGCCGTCGCGGGCCCGGCGCCGACGCAGGTCGCGGGCGCGGTGCACCTGCTCGGTGATGTTCGCCAGGTGGAAGTACGTGGAGAACGCCCGGGCCAGCTTGGTGCCGGTCGTGACGTCCATCGCGGCGAGCCGCTCGGCGGCGGCCGGGGCGTCCGCGCGCACCAGGGCGCGGACCTCCTCGACCAGGTCGAGCAGCGGCTTGCCCTCCTGCCGGGCGAGGGTCTGGCCCAGCAGCGTGCCGATCCGGCGGATGTCCGCGCGCAGGGCGGCGTCGGGCCCGTCGGGGTCGAGCTGGCCGTGGTGGTCTGACACCGGGTCGCTCCTTTGCAAGTTCACAACGTGCGGAGGACGGCGCTGTCCCGACTCCCCGCGATCGTATCGGTGCCATGCCCCGGCTGGTTGATTTGAGGCAAGTCTCATAGCGCCTTACGTCTGCTTCACACCTTTCCGGTTTACCTGAGCGCCACAAAACCTCTGGGGAGGAAAAAGCATGACAAGCAGGACCCGACTGCTCACGGCCGGTGCCGTGACCGCCGCCGTCGCCCTCGCCGGCGCCGGGGTGGGCATCGCCAGCGCGGCAGCCGACGCCCCGCCGCTGGCCTTCTCACTGGCCACGCCGAACGTGACGGCGGAGCGCTACGTGTACGGCGACGAGGTGTACCTGTATCTGGACCTCGGCGTGAACGTCATCGCGGGCAAGGACCCGTTCGAGGTCCGGGCGACCCGCAAGTCGTACGCGGACCCCATCGTGGCCCAGCAGTACGTCGTGAAGAACGGCAAGCGCAAGGCCGTGGCCCTGCCGGCCGGGATGGTCACCGACTGGAACGGGCTCAAGGACTTCACCACGGTCACCATCAAGGACGCGTCGGGCGCCGAGGTGGCGAACTACCAGACCGACTTCTGCCCGAACGACTACAGCTCCACGCGGACCCGGCGCGACGCCCCCGCTGACACGCCGTACCCGCAGGGCTGCAACGGGTACAACCCGTTCAACCTGGGCGCGGTGTGGGGCATCCAGGCCGGGTGGAACGCCGGGATCGCCAGCATGCCGGACAAGGAGAACTTCGACCTCGCCGCGGGCACGTACACCGCGACGGTCAGCCTGAACCAGAAGTACCGGGACTACTTCAAGATCCCGGCGGACCAGGCCACCGCGAAGATCAACCTCACGGTGGAGACCGTCCGCGAGGACGAGAGGGGCATCGAGACGGCGAAGGCGCGCGTCCAGGCGGCGAAGGCCGGCGACGACACCTCCGCCAAGGTGGCCGCTGCCGAGCACGGCGAGCACGCCGGTCAGGGCAACACGGCGCTGCAGGTGGCGGCGTACGACCCGGCGTTCCGGCCGCCGGCGAAGGCCCCGCGTGCGATGAAGCTCTCCAGCCTCGCCTCGGGCCCGCGCCCCGACCTGCGCTCGCTGCCCGCCTGGGGCATCTCGATGTCGGAGGAGGACGGCAAGACGTTCGTCAACTTCGGCGCCACCGTGTGGAACGCCGGCACCTCGCCGCTGCTGGTCGACGGCTTCCGCCGGACGGGCACCGAGCTGATGGACGCGTACCAGTACTTCTTCGACGCCAAGGGCAAGGAGGTCGGCTCGGTCGCGGCCGGCACGATGGAGTGGGACGCCCGCGAGGGGCACCGGCACTGGCACTTCACCGACTTCGCGCAGTACAACCTGCTCGGTGCCGACAAGAAGCTCGCCGTGCGCAGCGGCAAGGAGGCCTTCTGCCTGGCCAACACGGACTCCGTCGACTACACGATCCCGAACGCCAAGTGGCGCCCGGGCAACACCGACCTCTCCAGCTCCTGCGGGCAGAACACCGCCGTCGCGGTGCGCGAGGTGCTCGACATCGGCAACGGTGACACGTACACGCAGGACCGGCCGGGCCAGTCCTTCGAGGTCACCGACCTGCCGAACGGCACCTACTACATCGAGGTCAAGGCCAACCCGTCGAACAAGCTCACCGAGCTGAGCACGTCGAACAACACCGCCCTCCGGGAGATCCACCTGGGTGGCACGCCGGGCGCCCGTACCCTCGAGGTGCCGTCGGTGCACGGCCTGGACTGATCCGCGGATCCGGTCTCACCGGGCGAGTTCGAGGGCGTAGTCGGGCCACCATCGGCCGGCTGCGGGAGCGCCGTTCCCGCACGCGCCGTCGGACTCGCCCGGCCGTTTCACCCACAGGTACGCGTCGACGACCGCGACCCCGGTCCGGGTGGTCGGCGGGTCGCCGAGGGACCGGCCGGCGGGATTGCACCAGTGCCGGTCACCGGCGCCCTTCTGAGCCGGCCCGTTGCCGTTGCGGCTGGTGTCCACGACGAAGTGGGCGCCGCCCAGCAGCGCGGACAGCCGCAGCCCGTACGCGACGTTGTCCGCCGTCGTCTCGAAGTTCGCCACGTTCAGCGAGAAGCCGGACGCCCGCGCGATCCCCGCCTTCCGCAGCGCCGCGACGAGCCGGCCGGTGTCGGTGATCCACGTCGGGTTCCCCGCGTCCAGGTACACGTGCACGCCGGGGACCGCCCGCAGCGCGCCGACCGCCTCGGCCAGCAGCGCGTAGCGCTCATGGGTGTCGTCCTCGTCGAGGCAGCCCTGCACGGCCTGCGGTATGGCGTCCGGTTCCAGCACGACCAGGGCCTCGTTGCCCTCCAGCGCGGCCGCTATCGCGCGTACCCAGTCGCGGTAGGCCGCCGCGTCGGCGGCGCCGCCCGCCGACTGGCCGGAGCAGTCGCGGCCGGGGATGTTGTAGAGCGTCAGCACCGGCAGCCGGCCGGCCGCGGCGGCGGCCGTGACCAGCTGCCGGGCCCGCTGGGCGTAGCCGGGTTCGGCGTCGGCGAACCAGGTGGCGGCGGGCCGGTCGGCGATCCGCCGGATCACCGCCGCGTCGGCCGTGCGGCCGGCCGCCTCCCACTCCCGGACCTGCTCCGCGGCGGCCCCGTTCGGGTCCACGTAGAGCTCCCGGCCGGGTAGGTGCCCGGCCCGCGCCGGGGCGGGCACGCTGGCCCGCACCGCGGCCGGGCCGCCCACCACCGGCGAGTCCTCGCCGCGCATCGAGAGCACCACGATGGCGGCGAGGACCACGACGAGCGCCGTGCAGGCGGCTGCCAGCGGCCACCGGCGGCCCGCCGGCAGGGCGTGCCGGGACATCAGCGCACCCGGATCCAGCGGCCCACCGACGGCACACCCTCGGCATCGGTGAGGAACAGCATGTACCAGCCGGACGGCACCAGACCCCTCGCCTTGGGCACGCTGAGCGCCAGCCCGCCGGTCGCCGGGGTGATGTCCAGCGCCACCGACCGCTGGTCCAGGTCCGTCACGTGGGTGACCGCGCTGGGCCGGACCAGGCGGGCCGTACGGACCCGGCCGGCGTCCGGCGTCGCCACCGCGAACGTGGTGCCGCGCTGCACCGCCTCCGGCGCGCCGCCGATCACCGGACGGTCGCCCTTGAACAGGTACGGCGGTGAGTACACCTCGATCCGCTGCTCGAACGTGCCCGGGTTGCGGCCGCTGGGGTCGTACAGCGGGTCGGAGCCCATGGTGATGACCCGGCCGTCTGGCAGCAGCAACGCCTCGGAGTGGTAGTTGCGGCCGACCGAGGACTCCGCCGCGGTCTCGAACTTCCCGGTGCCGGGACGGTAGATCTGCGCGTTGAACAGGTCGCTGCGCGTCTTGTTCCCGTAGCGCCCGCCGCGGTACCCGGACGAGCCGCCGGTGGTGAAGACGGTGTCGTCGGGCAGGATCACGGTGCTCAGGTACCGGGCCGGGTGCGGCAGGTCCGGCCCCGGCTCGTAGACCGGCGTGGGCTGGTCGAGGTCCGCGATCGCGGTCCGGGCGGTGGACACGGCCGACTCGCCGACCTCGCCGCCGCCGAAGATCATCACCTTCTGGTCCTGGGCCGGCGGCAGCAGCACCGACGAGCTGGTCTCGGTCATCCGCGGGTCCTTCAGCCCGGGAACCTCCTTGAACGTGTTGTTCTTCAGGTTCCACAGGCCGGGTGTACGGCCCTCGGTGTCCGAGCCGTAGCCGGCGTTCGAGCCGGAGAAGAACAGCTTGCCGTCCTTCATCAGGTGCAGCGCCGGGTACGTCGGGAAGACCCGCTTGAGCTCCGGGGCGTCCACCCAGCGCCGCTGGTCCTTGAGGTAGCGCTCGTTGTGCCCGGGCAGCATCCGGCCGAACTCGTCGAGGCCGGAGACGGCGAGCACGTCGCCGCCGGGCATCTCGGCGAGCGTCGGGTACCACCGGTGCTTCACCATGTCGCCGGTACGCACGTAGCGCTCGGTCCGTGGGTCGAACTCGTAGGACGTCTTGTCCCCGCCGTACTCCTGCTTCTCCCGGGTGATCTTGTCGGCGAGCCCGTAGATGTTCCGCTTGTCCGCCCCCGTCAGCCCGGAAACGGTGTACTGCGCGGGGTGGTCGACGATCGGCCCGTCGCCCTCGGCGACGGCGTCCACCCAGACCTCGGCCGCGCCGGCGTGGGTCATCACCTGGTCGCCGTGCTGCATCGTCGTGGCGGCCGGCACGGTCAGGTCGTCCCTGGTCCGGTACGCGGTCCCGTCGGCCGACAGCAGCGTCGTGCCCTTCGGGAAGACGCGCGGGCCGCCGGTCGCCGACTCGTTCTTGATCTTCATGACGCCGGCCGCGTGGGTGATGTTCTTCTCGAGCACTTCGTACGACTTCGTGCCGCCGGCGATCAGCAGGTTGCCGTTGGGCAGGAACGTGTGCCCGGCGCAGAACACGTCCGTCGGCGTGGGCACCTCGGAGAACGAATCCTTCGCCGGGTCGTACAGGACGGTGCGGAAGGTGCCCGCCTCGAAGTTGTCCCGGTTGTTGCCGCTGCCCGCGACGATGAGCACTTTGCCGGTGTTCAGCAGCGCCGCGTGGATCGCGTTGACCCGGAAGCCGTGCGGCACGGGCAGGCGTGACCAGTGGCCGTACTTCTGTTTGTACGACTCCCGGTTGATGCTGAAGTCGTGCAGGGCGTCCGCGCCGAACGCGACCATCGGCCGGTTCACGAACACGAGCACGCTGAGCACGACCAGGCCGATGCCGGCGCTGAACAGGCGGCGGGTCGTGGAGGTGCGGGGACGGGGCTTCATGCGTACGTCTCCACTGGTGTTTCGGTCTCCTTCTGCTGCGGGGGTTCCGGCGGAGGGGTCCGCCGGGCGGTTCTGCGGCGCCGGTACTCCTGACCGGCCCAGATGGCCGGCGGCGCGAGACAGACGATCAGGTTGAGGCCGGGCCACAGCCACATCGCGCCGTCGACGTGCCCGCCGATCGGCGCGGCGATCAGCAGCGCGACGTAGAAGGCGGCCCAGCGCAGGCTCTGCTGGAAGGTGAGCAGCCGGTCCGGGCTGGCCGAGTCGCCCTTCGGCGTGACCACGAAGCCGGCCTTGCGGCGCAACACCGCCCCGATGAACGAGGACACGTAGATCGGCGTGGACAGCGTCGACATCACCATGCCGGCGAGCCCGGACGACCCGGCCTCCTCGTGCGGGCTGGTGTTGTGCCGCCGGTTCCACAGGTACAGCCCGATCTGGAACAGGGCGGCGTCGACGTACAGCATCAGCCAGACCTCGGCCGGCACCTGCACGCCCTTGGCGCCGAGCACGAGGTAGCAGATCGCGTTCACGGCGCCGAGCAGCCAGGCCAGCGCGGTCAGCGGGTAGTACGACATCAGCAGCGCGTAGTGCAGCCCGCGACGGAACCCGAGCCGCCACGCGAACCGGGCGAACGAGCGCACGACGACCTCGTCGGTGCCGCGGGACCACCGGTGCTGCTGGCTGAAGTAGTCGGTCCAGGACGACGGCCCTTCGCCCACCGCCAGCACGTCCGGCGTGTAGACCGACCGCCACCGCTTGCCCGTCGCCGCATTTCGTCCACTGTGTACGGCGAGGCTGGTGGCCATGTCCTCGGTGATCGAGTCCTGCAGGCCGCCGACGCTGCGCAGCGCGGAGATGCGTACGGCGTTGTTGGTGCCGACCAGCATCGAGATGCCGAGGCGGTTGCCGGCGCGCTGCAGCAACGAGTGGAACAGGTACTGCTGCGACTCCGCCCAGCGCGTGACGACGTTGTCGTAGTTGCCGTAGATCTGCGGGCCGACGACGAACGCCACGTCGGGGTCGCGGAAGTAGCCGAGCAGCCGCTCGCAGAAGTTCGGCATCGGCACGTGGTCCGGATCCACCGACACGAAGACGTCGTAGCCGTCGCCGTGCGCGTCCACCCAGGAGTTGTAGTTGCCGTGCTTGGTCTTCGCCTTGTACGCGCCGGCCTCGGTGTTGTAGCGCTCGACGCCCTTACGGCTGAAGTGCTTCACGCCGATCCGCGCGCACATGGCTTCCACGTCGTCGTCGTCGCCCTCGTCCAGCAGCCACACGTCGTACGGCCCGGAGTGCCGGATCGCCTTCGCCGCGCGCAGGGTCCGCTCGACCATCTCGACCGGTTCCTTGCCGGGCACGATCGTGGTCAGGAAGGCCACGCGCAGGCGGGCGTCCGGGACCATCGGCACCGGGTCGCGGGCCCACAGCGTCGCCAGGCACAGGGTCACCACGTTGACGAGCCGGAAGAGCTCGATCAGCGCGGTCGCCACGATCATGAACATCGTGGCGGCGTACAGCCACACGTACAGGCCGGGGTCGGGCACCTGCAGCGACGACAGCAGCCAGCCGAAGAACGTGCTCTCGAAGGCGAACGCGAACAGGGTGATCAGCACGGTCAGCACCGGGCGGCGGCGGGCGAGCGGGCGCATCCGTACCCGCTGCGGGGCGTCGCCGTCCGGCAGCTCGGCGGGGCCGGCCAGCACGCTGTAGCCGCTGTACTCGTACCTGCCGGGCAACAACACGGTCGGGGCGGTGAGGGCCCGCGAGAGCGCCTGATCGGCGGGGGTTCTCGGCGCGGGGATCTCGGTGGAAGGGTGGGCAGGGTCGCGCATGGCGTCCTCTCACATCGGACCCGGGCATGGCAACGGGCGCCGGGCACGACGGATCCGTCGTACCCGGCGTCCGGTGTGGACGGTCAGGCGGAGAGCGGCACAGCCGGGCGTACGCGCGCCGGAGCGTCGCCGGCGGGCCCGGTGTTGCGGGCCCGGGTGGCCTGACGCGGGCGTGCCGCCTGGCTCGGCGATGCCGCGCTGAACAGCAGCCGGGCGGGGGTGTGCGTGGGCCGGGCCTTGGTGACGAAGGCGTGCCGCGCCGCGGCGAAACCGGAGCGGTCGCCGTACATGTCGCTGCTCATCTCGGCGAGCTCGCGGGTCTCGTACACGTCCAGCGGCACCCGCTCGGCGGCCAGCCGCTTGGCCTTCGCGGCCTGCAGGCGACGGGCGGTCCGGGCGTCGGCGTGCCGCCCCGCCAGCGCGGTGAGCCACTCGCCGTACGCCTCCGGACGCCGCGGGCCGACCTCGTCGACCAGTCCGAGCGACTGCGCCTGCGCCGCGCTGACCGGCAGCTTGTCGTCGATGAGCCGCTGCGCGGTGTCCGCGCCGACCCGCCGGGGCAGGGTGAACGTGTGCAGCTCGGAGCCGTACAGGCCCATGTCGTAGTACGGGTTCAGCACCACGCCGTCACGGGCCGCCACGATGTCGGCGCCGAGGCCGAGCATCGCGCCGCCGGCTCCGGCGCTGCCCGCGTATGCGGCGATGACGACCTGCCGGGTACAGGTGATGATCTCCCGGCACACCTCGTTGATCGCCTTGATGTTCGTCCACGCCGCACCGGCGGGGTCGGCCGCCGCCTCGACGGCGTTGAGGTGGATGCCGTTGCTGAAGGCGTCGCTGCCGCTGCGCAGCACGAGCACCCGGGTGTCCTGCGCGGCCGCATGACGCAGCGCGGCCAGCAGGCGGTGGCAGTGCCCGGTGGACATCGCGCCGTTGTAGAAGTCGAACGCCAGCCAGCCGACCGAGCCGGCCCGCCGGTACCGGATCTGCCGGTACGACGGCGCCTCCGGCTCGACGCCCGCGGGCAGCGGGGAGTGCGGCACGCCGCGCAGCCGCTTGCCGAGCAGCGTGGTGGCGGGGAGCTTGAAGTGGCCCGGGCCGGAGCCGTCCCGCAGGTGGCCCAGCCACACGCTGCCGTCGCCGGTGCCGACCAGCACGGCTCCCTGCCGGCGGCCCAGCACGGTGCCGGGGCGGCCGCCGCGGGTCAGTCCCGGGTGCGCGTCGTACGCGAAGACCTCCAGCCCGGCCAGCTCGGTGCGTACGCCCGGCGCGCCGTCCGCGGCCCGGATCTTGCGCAGGATCTGATCGGTCGGCGCGGACCAGTCGAAGGCGCGGTCCGCCTGCGTCATGACCGGCCGCGGCCGGGCGCCCTGCACCTCCACCGTCAGCTCGGTCGCGGGCACCGGCCGGAACGCGGGGTCGGCCGCCTTCGCGACGACCTCGAAGACGCACTCCAGCACCGCGTCGGCCACCGGTCCGTTGTAGAGCGAGGACTTGCGCGGTGCCGCGGCCGGCATGGGGAACGTCCGGGTGGCCCAGATCGGGCCCGCATCCATCTCCTCGACCGCCTGCAGTGCGGTGACCCCCCACGTCGGCGCGGACTCGGCGATGGCCCAGTCCAGCGAGGACGGGCCGCGGTCGCCGACCGGGCCGGGGTGCAGGATCACCGTGCGCCAGTGCTGCCAGACCTGCGCCGGAACGCGGTCCTTCAGGTACGGGCAGACGATCAGCTCGGGCTGCGCGGCGCGGACGCCGTCGATCATGTCCTGCGCGCCGGTCGCCAGCAGGACGCCGACGTCGTGCCCGGCTTCCCGCAGGGCGCACCAGACGCGCTGGCTCAAGCCGTTGAACCCGGACACGAGCAGTAGAACCCGCACATTGCCTCCCCAGACAATCCCCCACAACAGCCCGGCAGTCTTGACCACCCGAATGGCACGATGTCGGACTTGCTGTCCGATAACGGTCGGCCGCGCCGACGTCCCCGGGTGGCGGACTAAGCTTGGGGGCGTACCCCCCGTCCAACTGGCGTCGGGGGTTTTCGATGTGCCTGTCGGGAGAGCTTTTTTCATGCAACTCAGCGGCCTCATCCCGGCCTCCCTGCGTGACCGCGGGCTGGCGCGGGCCCGTGACCTGGCCCGCAAGGGCGGGGTGGACTCCGATGCGCTCGACCTGACCGCCCCCGCCGCGCTGCGCCCGTTCGTCGTCGCGTCCGTCGCCGGGCCGGCCGAGCTCGGCGGCGCCGGCCGCCCGGTGCTCGCCGTCACCGCCACGAGCCGGGAGGCCGACGACCTCGCCAACGCGCTCGGCTGCCTCCTCGAGCCCGACCGCGTCGCCGTGTACCCGTCCTGGGAGACGCTGCCGCACGAGCGGCTTTCGCCCCGCTCCGACACCGTCGGCCGCCGGCTGGCCGTGCTGCGCCGCCTCGCGCACCCCGCCGAGTCCGGAGGCGCGCCGCTGCAGGTCGTCGTCGCGCCCGTACGGTCGCTGCTGCAGCCGCAGCTCAAGGGCCTCGGCGACCTCGAGCCGGTCGAGCTGCGCGCCGGGGGAGAGGCCGAGCTCGAGGACGTCGCGCGGCGGCTCACCGACATGGCGTACGCCCGCGTCGACCTGGTCACCAAGCGGGGCGAGTTCGCCGTCCGCGGCGGCATCCTCGACGTCTTCCCGCCCACCGACGAGCACCCGTCCCGGGTCGAGTTCTGGGGCGACGAGGTCGAGGAGATCCGCACCTTCGCCGTCGCCGACCAGCGCACCATCGACCCCGTCGAGCGGCTCTGGGCGCCGCCCTGCCGCGAGCTGCTGTTGACCCCGCCGGTCCGCGCCCGCGCGGCCGAGCTGGCACAGGAGCACCCCGAGATCGCCGAGATCCTCGACAAGCTCGCCGAGGGCATCCCGGTCGAGGGCATGGAGTCGCTCGCCCCCGCGCTGATGGACGGCACGGACTCGATGGAGCTGCTCATCGACTGCATGCCGCCGGGCACGCACGTGCTGCTCTGCGACCCCGAGCGGATCCGGACCCGGGCGCACGACCTCACCCGCACCTCCGACGAGTTCCTGGAGGCCAGCTGGGCCGCGGCCGCCGTCGGCGGCCAGGCCCCGATCGACGTCGGCGCCGCCGCCTTCAAGACCCTCGCGGACGTCCGCGCCCACGCCGCCACCCTGCACCAGCCGTGGTGGACCGTCTCGCCGTTCGGCCTGGCCGACGCCGACGAGCAGCCGTCGGACACGCCGTGGCTGGAGACGCCCGAGGTCGAGGTGTCACCGGACCTCGGCGACGCGATCGCCCTGCACGCCCAGCCGGTCCCGCTCTACCACGGCGACACCGCGAAGCTCGCCGCCGACCTGCGGCAGTGGGCCGGCGAGCAGTGGGCGATCGCGCTGGTCTTCGAGGGCCACGGCACCGCACAGCGGGCCACCGAGCTGCTGCGCGACGCCGGCCTCGGCGTCACCCCGGTCGACGCGATCGAGACCGGCATCGAGCCGGGGCAGCTGCTGGTCACCTGCGGCGGGCTCAACCACGGCTTCGTCGACGAGGGCTCCCGGCTCGCCATCATCACCGGCAACGACATCACCGGCGGCCGCGGCGCGTCCACCCGGGACATGCGCAAGATGCCGAGCAGGCGGCGCAACACGATCGACCCGCTGGAGCTCAAGCCCGGCGACTTCGTGGTGCACGAGCAGCACGGCATCGGCAAGTACGTCGAGCTGGTGCAGCGCACGGTCAACGGCGCCGAGCGCGAATACATGGTCATCGAGTACGCCCCCAGCAAGCGCGGCCAGCCCGGCGACCGCCTGTTCGTCCCGACCGACCAGCTCGACCAGCTCTCCCGCTACGTCGGCGGCGAGCAGCCCAGCCTGCACAAGATGGGCGGCTCGGACTGGCAGAAGAGCAAGGCGCGCGCCCGCAAGGCCGTCCGCGAGATCGCGGCCCAGCTCATCCAGCTGTACGCCGCCCGCCAGGCGTCCAAGGGCCACGCGTTCGGACCGGACACCCCGTGGCAGCGCGAGCTCGAGGACGCGTTCCCGTACACGGAGACGCCCGACCAGATGGCGGCGATCGAAGAGGTCAAGCACGACATGGAGCTGGCCGTGCCGATGGACCGCCTGATCTGCGGCGACGTCGGCTACGGCAAGACCGAGATCGCCGTGCGCGCGGCCTTCAAGGCGGTCCAGGACGGCAAGCAGGTCGCCATCCTGGTGCCCACCACGCTGCTCGCCCAGCAGCACTACAACACGTTCGCCGAACGGATGGGCCAGTTCCCGGTGACCATCAAGCAGCTCTCCCGGTTCCAGACGCCGAAGGAGGCCGCGCTGACCCTGGAGGCGGCCGCCAACGGCACCGCCGACATCGTCATCGGCACGCACCGGCTGCTCAGCAAGTCGACGCACTTCAAGAACCTCGGCCTGATCATCGTGGACGAGGAGCAGCGCTTCGGCGTCGAGCACAAGGAGCAGCTCAAGGCGCTGCGGGCGTCGGTGGACGTGCTCACCATGTCCGCCACGCCGATCCCGCGCACGCTGGAGATGGCGATCACCGGCATCCGCGAGATGTCCACCATCGCCACCCCGCCCGAGGAACGGCATCCCGTGCTGACGTACGTCGGGGCGTACGACGAGAAGCAGGTGGCCGCGGCCATCCATCGTGAGCTGCTGCGCGACGGTCAGGTGTTCTTCCTGCACAACCGCGTCGAGTCCATCGACAAGGCGGCGCGCAAGCTGCGCGAGCTGGTCCCCGAGGCGCGGGTCGCCGTGGCGCACGGGCAGATGGGCGAGGAGGCCCTCGAGAAGGTGATGGTCGGCTTCTGGGAGAAGGAGTTCGACGTCCTGGTCAGCACGACCATCGTCGAGTCCGGCATCGACATCCCGAACGCCAACACGCTCATCGTCGAGCGCGCCGACCTGCTCGGCCTGAGCCAGCTGCACCAGATCCGCGGCCGGGTGGGCCGTGGCCGCGAGCGCGCGTACGCGTACTTCCTCTATCCGCGCGAGAAGCCGCTCACCGAGACCGCCCACGAGCGCCTGGCCACCATCGCCCAGCACACCGAGCTCGGCGCCGGCATGTACGTGGCCATGAAGGACCTCGAGATCCGCGGCGCCGGCAACCTGCTCGGCGGCGAGCAGTCCGGCCACATCGAGGGCGTCGGCTTCGACCTGTACGTGCGCATGGTCGGCGAGGCGGTGCAGGCCTTCAAGGGCGAGCGGCCCGAGGAGGAGACCGAGGTCAAGGTGGACCTGCCGGTCGATGCGAACCTGCCGACCGAGTACATCTCCGTGGAGCGGCTGCGTCTCGAGATGTACCGCAAGCTCGCCGAGGCCCGCGACGACGCCCGCCTCGACGAGGTGGTCGCCGAGATGACCGACCGGTACGGCACCCCGCCCGAGCCGGTCGCCAACCTCATCGCGGTCGCCAGGTTCCGGCTGGTGGCGCGGGCGTACGGCCTGGCCGACGTCTCCGTGCAGGGCAAGCACCTGCGCTTCTCGCCGCTGCCGCTGCCGGACTCCAAGCAGCTTCGTCTCAAGCGCTACCACCCCGACTCGGTCTACAAGCAGGCCAACGACCAGGTGAGCGTGCCGCGCCCGACGACCCGCCGGGTGGGCGGCGAGCCGCTGCGCGACCAGGCGCTGCTGCAGTGGTGCACGCAGCTGCTCAAGGACGTGTTGGGTGACATCCCGGCCCCGGTTACGCCGGGCCCCTCCCGAGCGTGAGAGAGTCATGACCATGCAGCGTGCTCGCCGACTCGCATCCACGGCCGTCGTCGCCGTCCTCGCCGTCACCGGCCTCGCCGCCTGCCAGCAGTCGCCCGACGTGGCGGCCTATGTGGGCGGCGGCACCATCACCGAGGACCGGGTGCAGGACATCTACGACCAGGTCCGCGACGAGCTGACCGCCGCGCGGGAGCAGGCGCAGCAGCAGAAGGGCGCCTCCGCCGAACCGCTGCCGCCGCTCACCATGCCGATCAAGCAGCAGGACGTGCTCAACACGCTGCTGACCGTCGACGTGCTGCGCAAGTCGGCCAAGGAGCACAACCTGCAGGCCGCCGACTCGCCGACCGTCGAGCAGGTCGCCCAGGCCCGCAACTACTCGCCCCAGTGGGAGTACACGCGGCTCTACACGGAGACGTACCGGCTGCGGACCGCGCTGCAGGGCGCTGTCAAGCCGGTCACGCTCACCGACGCCGACCTGCGCGACGTGCACAGCCGGCTGGTCAAGGGTGGCATCGCCGACCCCTCCACCACCTTCGAGCAGTTCAAGAACACGCTGTCGCCGGAGAACAAGTCGCTGCTCGAGACGTATGCGGCGATGCGCGGCGAGCTGACGAAGATCGTGGCGGACGAGAAGGTCAAGCTCAACCCGCGGTACGGCAACCAGGAGGTCGTCCTGCTGTCGGCCCAGGGCTCGGACGGCAAGGACGTGCCGCTGATCGTGCTGCCGTTCGCCGGCGACGACGAGTCCGGCGACCCGTACGTCACCGACGTCTCCGCCGTGGCCGACGTCGCCTGATGCCCGGCGCCGGGCGCATCGTCCTGCTGGTCACCTCCCCGAGGCTCCCGGCCGGTCTGCTCACCGCGGCGGCCTGGGACCTCGTCCGCAGCTCACCGGTGTACGCCGGCGCCGACAGCGAGCAGGCCACCGCGCTGCGCTCGGCCGGCGTACCCGTGACGGTCGTCGAGGCGGACCCGGAACTGCTCGTCGCCGCGCTGGCCACCCACCCGACGGTGGTGTGGCTCGCCGGCGCCGCCGGTGACGAGGACTTCGCCCGCCGGCTCGGGCTGCGGCTCGCCCGGGAACCGTCGCTGGCCGAACTCGAACTCTGCTACGGCTCCTGGGACCCGCCCGGCGCCCGGCTGCTCGACGCGGTCGCCGTCATGGACCGGCTCGCGTCGCCCGGCGGGGACCCGTGGAAGCGGCAGCAGACCCACGAGACGCTCGCGCCGTACCTGCTCGAGGAGAGCTACGAGGCGTACGACGCGATCGTGTCGCAGGACCTCGCCGCCCTGCGCGAGGAGCTGGGCGACGTGCTGCTGCAGGTCGTGCTGCACGCCCGGCTCGCCGAGAACCTGCCCGAGGACGAGCGCTGGACCGTCGACGACGTGGCCGGCGGGCTGGTCGACAAGATGGTGCGCCGCAACCCGCACGTCTTCGCGGGCGAGGAGGTCGACGGTGTCCAGGCCATCATCGACAACTGGGAGCGCATCAAGAAGGAGGAGAAGGCCCGGGAGTCGGTCCTGGACGGCATCGCGCTGAGCCAGCCGGCGCTGTCCCTGGCCGCGAAGATCCTCCAGCGTACGGAGCGTGCCGGGCTGGCCGTACCGCTGCCGGCCGGCGACGACCTGGGCGCCGCCCTGTTGCGCCTGGTCGCGCAGGCCCGCGCCGACGGCCTCGACCCCGAGGCGCTGCTGCGCCAGGCGGCCCTGACGTACGCCGATGACGTGCGGGCCCAAGAGAATGTCGGACCCGCCGAGTAGATTTCGCTCCATGCCGGAGTTCGTCCCGCTCGCCGAGCGCATCGTCGACGCCATCCTCGCCAGCGACCCCTCCCTGGCGTCGTATGCGGGCGACCACCGCTACGACGACCGGCTGCCCGACCGCTCGCCCGGCGCGGTGGCCGAACGGGTCACCATGCTGCGCGACGCGGCCGACGCCCTCGCCGGCATCGACCCCGACGCGTTCGGCGAGCAGGACCAGGTCGATCACGCGATCCTGTCGGCCGTCGTGGAGCGCGGCCTGTTCGAGCTCGCCGACGTGCGCGAGCACGAGTGGAACCCGCTGGCGCACAACCCGGCCCCGCTGCTGCATGCGCTCCTCGCCCGCCCGTTCGCGCCCGCCGAGGAGCGCCTCACCAGCCTCGGGGGCCGGCTCGCCGCGGTGCCCGACGCGCTCGCCACCGCCCGGGCCGTGCTGCGCGACGTGCCCCGGTTGCACGCCGAGATCGCGGTCGGCCAGTTCGCCGGCGCGGCCTCACTGATCCGCAACCAGGTGCCCGGCCTGCTCGCCGAGGCGCCCGGCCTGCGCCCGGCCGTGGAACCGGCGGCCGCCGCCGCGCTGGACGCGCTCGCCGAGTTCGACGGCTGGCTGCGGGCCCGGCTGGACAGCGGCGAGCCGGGCCGCGACCCCCGGCTGGGACGCCCGCTCTGGGAGGCCCGGCTCTGGCACACGCTCGACACCGAGCTGCCGGCCGCGGAGGTCCTCGCCCGGGCGCAGCGCAACCTCGACGAGGTCGGCGCCGCCCTGCGCGAGGCAGCGGCCGAGCTGGTCGGTGGCCCGGCCACCGACGAGACCGTACGCCGCGCCCTCGGCACGCTGGCCGCGGAGCACCCCGACGAGTCCACCATCGTCGACCTGGCGAAGGTCACCATGGCCGAGGCCACCGAGTTCGTCCGCGAGCACGACCTGATGACGCTCGTCGACGACCCGTGCCTGATCGAGGAGATGCCGGAGTTCGCCCGCGGCGTCGCCGTCGCCTACTGCGACCCGCCCGGCCCGCTCGAGACCGCGGACGTCCCGACGTTCTACTGCATCGCCCCGGCCCCCGCCGACTGGCCCCGCGAGCGCGTCGAGTCGTTCTACCGCGAATACAACGACCACATGCTGCGCAACCTGACCGTGCACGAGGCGATGCCCGGCCACTTCCTGCAACTCGCCCACTCCCGCCGCTTCCGCGCCGGCACCCGGGTCCGCGCGCTCGGCTTCTCCGGCCCGTTCGTGGAGGGCTGGGCGGTCTACGCCGAGGAGCTGATGGCCGGCCTCGGCTTCGGCGGTCTGCCCGTACGCCTCCAGCAGCTCAAGATGCAGCTCCGGATGAGCCTCAACGCGGTCATCGACCAGCTCGTGCACTGTGAGGACCTCCCGGAGTCCGAAGCGATGGCGTTGATGACCACGCGAGGCTTCCAGGAGGAGGGCGAGGCGGCGGGCAAATGGAAGCGCGCCCTTCTCACCTCGACCCAGCTCTCGACGTACTTTGTGGGCTACACGGAGGTCGCAGCGATCGCAGCGGCCCGCCCCTTCGGCGCAACCCCCAAGGCCTGGCACGACGCGATGCTGGCGCACGGCTCGCCGCCACCCCGCCACCTCCGCACGCTGCTCGGCGTCTAGCGGCACTTTCCGCCCGGCGCGACCCTTTGTGGGTGCCGCCGGGCCTGCTCCGCCCCGGGTGATCTTTGCGCGGCGAGACCCTCGCGCGGCGTGACCTTGGCGCGGCACGACCTCGCGCGGCGTGACCTTTGCGCGGCGCGACCTTTGCGCGGCGCGACCTTTGCGCGGCGCGACCTGGTCGGCGTGGCGCTCTCTTTCGGCGGAGTGGCGCGGGCGGCGCGGCCGGCCTGCGTGGCGCGCGGTTGTGTCCCGCTCGGTCCGGCCCGTTCCGCTCATCGCGCGGTCAGCATCCGGCCTGGCGTGCCGGTCGGCCTGGCGTGCCGGTCGCCGTGGTGTGTCCCTCGGCCTCGCGTGCCGGCGTCACGCTCGGCGTGCCCGTCCGGCTCGTGTGGTGGCGTCGCGCCAGGCGTGCCCGTCGCGTCGAGTGGGCCGGCGCGGGGCGCCGGCGGTCAGGTGCCGCGGCGGTCGATCAGTTTGGCGGCCGGGGGTGTCTTGAACGTCTCTTCCGCGACCTGGTCCGCGTAGTGGGTCATCGCCACGTCGACGTTGGTCTGGTTCAGCATTCCGCTGAAGCTGCCCAGGACCCCCTCGTTGGTGACGCACGTGCGGAAGTCGCGGGCGGCCGCGCCGTCGACGCCCGTCAGTTCCACGCAGGTGGCGTGCCGGCCGGCGATCGTCGTGTCGTGCTGGTCGACCTGGACGTCCGGGTCGAGGACCGCCTTGTTGAGCAGCGTCAGCAGCGTGGCCGGGGTGATCATGCCGCTGGCGTCGGCGCCGCGGAACACGGTCGGCGAGGGCGGGCTGGTCGGGGTGGCCGGGGCGGTCATCGTGCAGGTGGCCGGCTTGGTGGTCGTGCGGCATTCCGTGGTGGCGTCCGCGGTCACCATCAGCTTGCCGCCCGGGTACACGTAGGCGGAGCGGAGCGGCTTCTGTGCCTGGGCGATGGTCGCCGTCTTGCCGCCGGGTAGCTGGTACGTCGCCTCGTACGTGAGGGCGGCCGCGTTGGAGAGCTGCGCGGCGAGGTCGGCGACCAGGTCGTTGCGGCTGAGCCCCTGCGCCGCCGGGTCGTCGAGGTCCGAGCAGCCCGCCGTGGCGGCGAGCGCGAGCAGGGCGGCCGTCGTGAGGCGGAGACGGGTGGAGGGCACGAGCCCACCTTTGCCGATGTGCGCAAGCGCGCGCAAACCGGTATTCATCCGGTCGCTCTCCGCTGTTGAACGATCGTTCAGTCGACAGTCCCGCGCGGCACTTGAGAGCGAGCCCCGCGCAGACCTCAAGCGCGAGTGCGGCTCAGCAGCTGCTGGCGCATCACGTACCGCCGGATGATGCGGGCCTGGCTCTCGTCCGTGGCGAAGATCGCGACGATCTCCACCGACATCGGCCCCGGCGGCACCTGCTGGGGCAGCATCGCCACCCGGGACGCCACGGCCGGGATGTCGACGATCTCGCTGCCCAGCTGGATCCACAGCTGCAGCTCCTCGCCCGCGACCACGTTCGTGCCCTCGAAGTGCGCGCGCATGCTGTGTTCGCTGATGTCGCGGATCCAGCCGTGGGCGTCGTCCCAGCCCGGCCGGCGCATGATGATGCGCTCGCCACCGCCGCCCCGGACGAAGAGGCGTTGCTGCTCGATCTCGGCCGTGCCCGCGGCGCGCAGCACCACCCGGTTCTCGTCTATCCCGACGACGGCGCACGGGAGGGCGTACCTGCCGCGCGGGGCGGCGGACCAGCGCAGCGTGACCGGCGTGCCCACCGGGGGCACGGCGGCCTGCGGCGCCGACAGGGTCAGGCCCGCGCCCTCGGCGTGGACGACGCGGACGCGGGCGGCCTGCTCGTCGGAGGCGGTCATCTCGACGTACGAGCCGGCATCGGGGAGGTGCGCGGTGGTAGTCATGGCAACACGGGTGATCGGCAGGACACGCACCCGCCTGAGGCAAGTGCCGCCGGAAGTTCACCGGCCGCCGCCACGCCGGGAACCCCGGGTCGATACCCTCAGGGTCGTGGTCGGCCGCAGGGTCGCGGTCTGAGGAATTATCCGTACGAACATGAGGAGCGATTCGACAGATGGCCACCATTGAAGCGATCGTCGCCCGGGAAATCCTCGACTCGCGGGGCAACCCGACCGTCGAGGTCGAGGTCGGCCTGGACGACGGCACCATCGGCCGCGCCGCGGTCCCGTCCGGCGCCTCCACCGGCGCGTTCGAGGCGCTCGAGCTGCGCGACGGCGACAAGGGCCGCTACCTCGGCAAGGGTGTCGAGAAGGCGGTCAGCAACGTCGAGGACAAGATCGCCGACGAGCTCCTCGGGTACGAGGCCAGCGAGCAGCGCCTGATCGACGAGAAGATGCTCGACATCGACGGCACCTCGGAGAAGTCCGAGCTGGGCGCCAACGCGATCCTGGGCGTGTCCCTGGCGGTGGCCAAGGCTGCCGCGCAGAGCGCCGAGCTCCCGCTGTACCGCTACCTCGGCGGCCCCAACGCGCACCTGCTGCCGGTGCCGATGATGAACATCCTCAACGGTGGCGCCCACGCCGACTCGAACGTCGACGTGCAGGAGTTCATGATCGCCCCGATCGGCGCTCCCTCGTTCCGCGAGGCGCTGCGGACCGGCGCGGAGGTCTACCACGCGCTCAAGTCCGTCCTGAAGAAGAAGGGCCTGTCGACCGGCCTCGGCGACGAGGGCGGTTTCGCCCCGAGCCTGCCGTCGAACGCCTCCGCGCTGGACCTGATCGCCGAGGCCGTGCAGGCCGCCGGCTTCACCCTGGGCACCGACATCGTGCTGGCGATGGACGTCGCGGCGACCGAGTTCCACAAGGACGGCGCGTACGTCTTCGAGGGCTCGCCGAAGTCGACCGACGAGATGATCAACTACTACGCCAAGCTGGCGGAGACGTACCCGATCGTCTCGATCGAGGACCCGCTGTCGGAGGAGGACTGGGCCGGCTGGTCAGCGATGACCGCGCAGCTGGGCTCGAAGCTCCAGATCGTCGGCGACGACCTGTTCGTGACCAACCCGACCCGCATCGGCCGGGGCATCGCGGAGAGCGCCGCCAACGCCGTGCTCGTCAAGGTCAACCAGATCGGCTCGCTCACCGAGACCCTGGACGCCGTCGACATGGCGCACCGGGCCGGCTTCAAGACGATGATGAGCCACCGCTCGGGCGAGACCGAGGACGTCACGATCGCCGACCTGGCCGTGGCCGTCGGCAGTGGCCAGATCAAGACCGGCGCGCCGGCCCGCTCGGACCGCGTCGCGAAGTACAACCAGCTCCTGCGCATCGAGGAGGAGCTCGGCAGCGCCGCCCGGTACGCCGGTGCGGGCGCGTTCCCGCGTTACCGCACCGCGTAACGCCCGGTCACGGATCATGGAGTTGTGGCTCCGCGTCCTGTGGGCATAGTGTCCGCAGAGCAGGTGCCGCAACTCCATGGTCTTGGCGAGTGCCGGGGGAGGGCAGGGATGACGCAGCGCCGCACACCGAGTGGTCAGGGGCCGTCACGCCGCTCCACCGGTCATGCGGGGCGTCCGGGGGTCCGCAGTGGCGCCCGGCCCACGCGCACCCGCGACACCGGCGCCACCCGCATCGAGCCGCGCCGTACGGTCGGAACCCGCACCACCGGCAGCCTCAACCGGTCCGGCAGCAGGCCCGCCGCCGCGCGCCGGGCAGCCGCGTCGGGCGCCACGAAGCGTACGGTTGCCACCCGGCCCAAGGCTTTCACCGGTCGCGCCACGGTGCTGATCGTCGTGCTGGTCGCGCTGGCCCTCGCGTACACCTATCCGGTGCGGGTCTACCTCGCCCAGGAGTCCCAGATCGCCCAGATGCAGGCCGACCAGGCCAGGCAGCAGGACGACATCAAGGGGCTCGAGGAGGAGGTCGAGAAGTGGAAGGACCCCGAGTACGTCCGCATCCAGGCCCGTGACCGGCTCTTCTACGTCCGCCCGGGTGAGGTCCCGCTGCTGGTCCTGAACGACCCGGCGGGCGCCGCCCGGGACGCGGGCCGGCCCGTGGCGAGCGCCCCCGACCGGTGGTACGACACACTGTGGGGAAGCGTCGCAGCAGCCAATGCAGAATCCCGAAAGTAGATGACGACTCCTTCCGAGACCGATCTCGAGATCGTCGCCGAGCAACTCGGCCGCCGCCCCCGCGGCACCCGCGCCGTCGCGCACCGCTGCCCCTGCGGCAATCCGGACGTGGTGGAGACCGAGCCCCGCCTGGACGACGGCACCCCGTTCCCGACGATGTTCTACCTGACCTGCCCGAGGGCGACGGCGGCGTGCAGCCGCCTCGAGTCCGCCGGCGTCATGCGGGACATGCAGGAACGGCTCTCCACCGACCCGGAGCTGGCGCAGCGGTACCGCGCCGCCCACGAGGACTATCTGGCCCGCCGCGAGGCCGTGCAGCACGTGCCGGAGATCGAGAAGGTCTCCGCCGGCGGCATGCCCGACCGGGTCAAGTGCCTGCACGTGCACCTCGGGCACGCGCTGGCTGCCGGGCCGGGCGTGAACCCGTTCGGCGACGAGGTGCGGGCGGCCGTCGAGCCGTGGTGGGCCGGCGGCCCGTGTGTGCAGGCGCAGCCGTCCGGGACGCCTGCCGGCCGGCCGGACGCGGAGTCCGCCACGGCGGCTGACGCCGGGTGACCACAGTGCCGATCGAGATCCGCCGGGCCCGTACGGCGGACATCAAGGCCATCCGCGCGCTCGTGGACACGTACACCGCGGACCGGCGCCTGCTCAGCAAGGCCACCGTCACCCTGTACGAGAGCGTCCAGGAGTTCTGGGTGGCCGTGGACGCCGGCCAGGACAGGGTCGTCGGCTGCGGCGCGCTGCACGTCATGTGGGAGGACCTGGCGGAGATCCGTACGGTCGCCGTCGATCCCGCGTACCGGGGCCGGAAGATCGGCCACCGCCTCGTCACCGACCTGCTCGACGCCGCCCGGGAGCTCGGCGTGGCCCGGGTCTTCTGCCTGACCTTCGAGACCCGCTTCTTCGCCTCGTTCGGCTTCGCGGAGATCGACGGCGCGCCCGTGCCGCACGCGGTCTACGAGCAGCTGCTGCGCTCGTACGACGAGGGCGTCGCGGAGTTCCTCGACCTGGAGCGGGTGAAGCCGAATACGCTCGGCAACACGAGGATGTTGCTCCACCTTTAGGAGGCCCGGCGTGCGAGTCGCCGCGATCGACTGTGGCACCAACTCGATCCGCCTGCTGATCGCCGACGTGGCCGGCGGGACGCTGACCGACGTCTCTCGGCGGATGGAGATCGTCCGGCTGGGCGAGGGCGTGGACCGGACCGGCCGGCTGGCGCCGGAGGCCGTCGAACGCACCCGCGCGGCGCTGCTGGGGTACGCCGCGGAGATCGCCGAGCTGGGCGTCGACCGGGTCCGCATGTGCGCCACGTCGGCGTCCCGGGACGCCTCCAACGCGGAGGACTTCCGTTCGATGGTCCGGACGGTGCTCGGCGTCGACCCGGAGGTCATCTCCGGCGAGGAGGAGGCCCGGCTGTCCTTCGCCGGCGCCGTGAACGGCCTGAACGCGGAGCCGCCGTACCTGGTGGTCGACATCGGCGGCGGCTCCACCGAGTTCGTGGTGGGCTTCGAGCGGGTGGACCACGCCGTCTCGGTGGACATCGGCTGCGTCCGCATGACCGAGCGCCACCTGCACGGCGACCCGCCCGCCCCGGCGGAGGTGGCGGCTGCGGAGGCCGACATCACCAGGGCGGTCGACGCCGCGCTGCGCAAGGTCTCGGGCCGCGGCGCGATGACGCTGGTCGGGCTCGCGGGCTCGGTCACGACGGTGGCGGCCCTGGCGTTGCGCCTGCCGGAGTACGACGCGGCCCGCATCCACCACGCCCGCATCCCGTACGACGACGTGGCGAAGGTGACGGCCGACCTGCTGGGCTCCACCGTGGCGGACCGGCGCGACCTGCCGGTGATGCACCCGGGCCGGGCCGACGTGATCGGCGCGGGGGCGCTCATCCTGCGGGTGATCATGGAGCGGGCCGGGAAGCTGTCGGTGGTCGCCAGCGAGCACGACATCCTGGACGGGATCGCCTTCTCCCTGGCCTGATCGGCGGGTGACACGCGGGCAGCCCATTGATTGGACACTACTTCGCATCGCGCACTACTGTGCTCCCCGTGGATACGACCCAGCTCCTCAAGGGAGTCCTGGATCTTGCCGTCCTCGCCGCCCTCCGCGACGAGGACGGCTACGGTTACGACATCCTGCGCCGCCTGCGCACCGCCGGCCTCGCCGAGGTGGGCGACGCCTCGGTCTACGGCACGCTGCGCCGGTTGTTCAACGCCGGCCTGCTCACCACGTACGTGGTGCCCAGCGTCGAGGGGCCGCACCGCAAGTACTACTCGCTGAACGCCGCCGGGCGGGACGAGTTGCAGCGGTCGGGCAAGATCTGGCACGGGTTCGCATCAACGATGGACGATCTGCTTCGCGAGCGGGAGACGGCGTGAATTCCACGGCTCAGGACGAGATCACCGCGTACGTGTTCGCGGTCCGCGCGGCCCTCGGCGACCTGCCCGAGGCGCAGCGCGACGAGCTGCTCGAGGATCTGACCGAGCACCTGACCGAGGTCATGGCCGACGGCGAGGGGTCGCTCGTCGACCGGCTGGGCAGCCCGGAGGCGTACGCCGCGGAGCTGCGCGGCACGGCGCCGTTCGTGGGTGGCTTCCCCGACCCGCCGCGGTCGGCCAACCCCTTCGCGGAGCTGCGTGAGCAGTTCGTCCCGCAGCTGCGCGAGCACGTCTACCCCCTGCTGCGGGTGGTGGACCAGCGGCTCGGCAAGGTGCTGGGCTACCCGCGCGCCCGGGACTTCTTCGTGCTGTTGCGCCCCGCGTGGTGGGTGCTGCGCGGTTACCTGGCGGCGATGGTGGTGGCGGTGATGCTGGACGGCACCGGGCAGCCGATCGGCCTGCTGCCGCGCATCGGCGGGAGCGACGTGGTGGCGATGTTGCTGCTCGGCGCCGGCGTCCTCGGTTCGATCTGGCTGGGGCGCCGGTCGCTGCGGCTGCGCCGGTGGCCCCGGCTCGCCCTCTATCTGGGGTCGTTCGTGCTGGTCATGGTGGCGTTCTCCGGCTTCGTCGAGGCCGACAGCAGCACCCGGGACTCGTACTACTCGGACGTGAACTACGACAACCCGTACAGCGGCGTGGAGGACGTGTTCGTCTACGACGAGCAGGGGCGCCTGATCGACAACGCTCGCCTGTTCGACCAGAGCGGCCAGCCGATCCACCTGGGCAACGCCGCCTGCTACGACGAGAACGGCAACTACGTCGAGGACGTCTACCCGTACTGTCCGGACCACGCGCCGTTCCGGATGCCCGGCGCCGCTCCCAAGGGTTCCGCGACGCCCACCGCGACGCCCGCCGAGGAGGGCGCAGCGCCGACCAAGACGCCGAGCGCCGGCGCGAAACCGACGACAACGCCGAGCAGCAAGGGTCGTTGAGACCCGTGTGAACAAACTCCTCGGTGCCGCCCTGCTGGCGGCACTGCTGGGTGTGCTGGTCCTGACGGTGTTCCGCGGCGGGGACGAGGCGGCGGACGCGGCTGTCGGCGACTGCCTCGCCGCCCCGGTCACCGTGCGGGTCGACGAGGACGCCGAGGCCGACGCCAAGGTCGTGGGCTGCGGCTCCGCGTACGCCGCGTACACGGTGGTCGGCCGGCTCGACGGCCAGAGCGACCCGCGCAGCACCGCCTGCGAGACGTACTTCCAGGCGAACGAGGAGTACTTCGTCTACAGCAGCACGGCCGGCGACGGCTACCTGCTCTGCCTCACCCGGCGGCGCTGAACCCGCGCGGCGGATACTGGACGGGTGCTCAGCCGTACCCCTGAAGACGTCGCCGCCCACGCGGCCGCCGCGCCGGACCTGACCGTGCTGGACGCCGGCGTCGCGGATTGCTTCGCCTGCCCGCGCCTGGTGACGTGGCGTGAGGAGGTTGCGGCCACGAAGCGTGCCGCGTTCCGGGACTGGACGTACTGGGGACGGCCGATCCCGGGGTTCGGCCCCGCCGACGCGCCGATCGCCATCCTGGGCCTCGCTCCCGCCGCGCACGGCGGCAACCGGACCGGCCGGATCTTCACCGGCGACCGCTCCGGCGACGTGCTCATCGCCGCCATGCACCGGGCCGGCCTGGCGAACCAGCCGACCAGTGTCTCCGCCGACGACGGACTGGAGCTGCTGCACACCCGCATCTTCGCCGCCGTCCGCTGCGCGCCGCCGGACAACAAACCGCTCCCGGTCGAGCGCGACACCTGCGCCCCGTGGATGCGGCGCGAGCTGACCCTGATCAAACCCACGCTGCGGGTGGTGATCGCCCTGGGTGGGTTCGCCTGGGCGGCGTGGTGGCCGGCCCTGACCTCGGTGTACGGCGTGAAGCCGCCGGTGCCCAGGCCCGCGTTCGGGCACGGCGCCCGGGTGTCCGTGCCCGGCGCACCGGACCTGCTGGGCTGCTATCACGTGTCGCAGCAGAACACGTTCACCGGCCGGCTCACCCCGGCCATGCTCGACGACGTCTTCGACAGTGCGAAACGGCTGGCGGGCCTGGCATGATTCGTGTCCTGCCGATTTTCCTCCCGCACACGGATCAGGGCCTGCGCATTGGATCTCGCCGCACTGCGTCGCTGGTGGCCGCTCGCCGCCGTCCTCGGGCTGCTCTTCGTCGCCTCGCTGGCGGCCACCCGGTCGGCGCCGCAGCTGGAGCGGTTCAACCCGGACGCCGCCGGGGCCGCCGCCGAGACCGCCGCGCCGCTGCTGCCGCCGACGCCTGAGGCGGCGAAGACCGCGACCCACGAGCCGGTCGAGGCGGCCCGCGGGCTGCCGGGGTGGGTGGGCACCGCCGCCTGGGTGGTCATCGTGGTGGCCGGGCTGGCGGTGATCCTGCTGGTCGCCTGGGCCGTCGTCCGTGACCGGAGCCGGCGGCGCGTGCGGCGGGGCGCCCGCGGGGCCGTGCCGCGCTCGGACGCCCGGACGGCCGAGGACCTGGTCGCCGCGCTCGACGCCGGCCTGCAGGAGCTGTCCGACACCGACCGCGACCCGCGCCGCGCCGTCATCGCCTGCTGGGTACGCCTCGAGCAGGCCGCGGCCGCCGCCGGCACGCCCCGGCACGCCGGCGACAGCCCCACCGACCTGGTCGCCCGCCTGCTCGCCGAGCAGCGTGTCGAGGCGGCCGTGCTGACACCGTTCGCCGACGTCTACCGCCAGGCCCGGTATGCGACCCACACCGTCGACAACCAGATGCGCCACCAGGCCCGCACCGCGCTGGAACGGCTGCGCGCCGACCTGGGGGCGGGGGCAGCGGCATGAGCGACTGCACCGAACTGCAGCTACCGAGGGTTCCCGACGGCCTGGCCGGTGAGGGCCAGGAGTCCATGCCAATGGAGACACCGTGAGCCGCGACGACGGCGGTCTCGAGGACCTGTTCGCCGGCGCGGTCGAGCGCCCCGTCGAGGAGGCGCCGGAAGCCCCCGCGAAGCCGCGCTCACGGGTCGGCTGGGTGCTGCGCAACGCGCTGCTCGTCGCTGTCGCGACGGCCGTGACCGTGGCGGTGCTGCGCTCGCAGGGCATCAAGGTGTCGGTGCTGCTCGTCGTGGCCGCGTTCGCCGCGTTGCGGCTGCTCATGCTGGCAGTGTCCGAAGTGGCCCCGCCGCCGCCCCCGCGGCCCCGGGGCCGCGCGGGCGAGGAGAGCGCCGACTACCGCTGGGCCGGCAGCGACACGCTGCGCATCGCCGTACGGCGCTGGGAGCAGCAACTGGACTGGTCGCACGACGACGGCGAGCGCTTCTCGCGTATCGTGCTGCCCGCGCTCACCGAGTTGGCCGACGAGCGCCTGCGGCTGCGGCACGGTGTCATCCGCGCCTCGGATCCCCGGCGGGCCCGCGAGCTGCTGGGCGAGCCGCTGTGGCAGGTGCTGCACGACCCGGGACGGCGGCCGCCGAAGGCCCGGGAGATGTCGGCGGTCGTCGACGCACTGGAAAAGATCTGAGAAGGGTGGATCGGTGACGGACGCGAGCGTGGAGGCCCTGCCGCCCTACGAGGTGGGCCGGCTGGCCGGCGCGGTCCTCGACTCGGTCGGCAGCGTGGTGGTGGGCAAGCGGGACGCCCTCGAGCTCGTCCTCGCCGGCATCCTGGCCGGCGGCCACGTGCTGCTGGAGGACCTGCCGGGGCTGGGCAAGACCCTGACCGCCCGCTGCTTCGCGCAGGCGCTCGGGCTCGACTTCCGCCGCCTGCAGTTCACCCCGGACCTGCTGCCCGCGGACGTGACCGGCTCCTTCCTGTACGACCAGCGCAAGGGCGACTTCGCCTTCCGGGCCGGCCCGGTGTTCACGAACATGCTGCTCGCCGACGAGATCAACCGGACGCCGCCGAAGACGCAGGCGGCGCTGCTGGAGGCGATGCAGGAGAAGCAGGTGTCGGTCGAGGGCGTCACGTACCGCCTGGACCCGCCGTTCCACGTGCTCGCCACCGCCAACCCGATCGAGTACGAGGGCACGTACCCGCTGCCTGAGGCCCAGCTGGACCGCTTCATGCTGCGGGTCTCGTTCGGCTACCCGACCCAGGACGAGGAGTGGGACGTGCTGCGCCGGCGCATGTCCCGCCGCCAGGAGGACGCGCAGCTCCCGCCGGTCGTGAACGCCCGCACCCTGCAGGCGATGCAGGGCGCGCTGGAGTCGGTCGCGGTCGAGGACTCGATCGGCCGCTACATCGTGGCGCTGACCGCGGCGACCCGGGAGCACGCGTCGGCGCTGGTCGGCTCGTCGCCGCGTGGCTCGCTGGCCCTGCTCCTGCTCGCCCGGGCCCGCGCGGCGATGGCGGGCCGCGACTACGTGGTGCCGGAGGACGTCAAGGACGTCGCCGTACCCGCCCTCGCGCACCGGATCACGCTGCGGCCGGAGATGTGGCTGCGCCGCGTCGACCCGTCGTTCGTCGTGCAGGAGGTGCTGCAGAACGTGCCGGCGCCGGCCAGCGGCGCGCTGCCGACGTACGCGGGCGGATACGCCGAGCAGTGACACTCATCGACCCGCCGCCGCTGCGGGCCGCGGTGCCTCCGGCCGGGGCGGCGGCCGACGAGGGCTGGGCGGCCCCGGCCTGGGTACCGACCCGCGCCCTGGGCCGTACGGTGCTGCTCACCGGCCTGCTGCTCGTGCTCGGCGTGGCGCTGGGCCGGGTCGACCTCGTGCTGCTGGCCGCGCCGTTCGCGATCGGGGCGGCCATCGGGCTGCGCCGGATGCCCCGGTCCGCGCCGGAGCTGCGGATCGACGCCGACGAGGAGCACATCGTCGAGGGCGGTGCGGTCGCCGCCGCCGTGACCGTCGCCAACCCCGACGTCATCGCGTACGACCTGGTGGTGCTGCGGACCCGCACCTCGCCGTGGCTGGATCTGGAAGACGCCGACCGCCCGTTCGCGGTCTCGGTCGCGCCCGACGGCTGGACGGCGGTCGAGCTGCCCGGGCGGGCGCTGCGCTGGGGCCGGCACGCCGTGGGCCCGGCCGCCGCGCGGGTGGCCGCGTGTGGCGGCCTGCTGGCGTGCCGCCCGGTCGTCGTCCCGGCCCGGGGCGTGCGGGTCTACCCGGAGACGGAACCGTTCGCGGCCACCGAGGCGATGCCCGCGGCGGCCGGCCTGGTCGGCAACCACCGGTCGCGACGGCCGGGCGAGGGCGGCGAGCTCGCGGGGGTACGCCCGTTCGCGCCGGGCGACCGGCTGCGCCGCATCGACTGGCGGGTGTCCCTGCGCACGCGCGATCTGCACGTGGCCTCGACGCTGTCCGACCGCGACGCCGAGGTGCTGCTGCTCCTCGACGTGCTGGGCGAGGCGGGCGCGTCCGGCGGCGTGAAGGGCAAGGCGTCCGTGCTCGACACGACCGTACGAGCGGCCGCCGCGATCGCCGAGCACTACCTCCAGCGCGGCGACCGGGTGTCGCTCGCCGAGTACGGCTCCTCCGCCCGCCGCCTGCGCCCCGCGACCGGCCGCCGGCAGTACCTGACGGTGCTCGAGTGGCTGCTGGACGTCCGCGCGGACACCACGGACAGCGAGCCGTACGAGCACGTCTTCGGCGCCCACAACGTCTCGTCGGACGCCCTCGTGGTGGTCCTGACCCCGCTGGTGGATCCCCGGGCGGCGGACATGCTGGCCGGGCTGGTGCAGACCGGCCGCTACACGGTCGCCGTCGACACGCTGCCGGAGGGCGCCGCGCCGCCGCAGCGCAGCCAGTGGACGCCGCTGGCCACCCGGCTGTGGCGGATGGAACGGGAGAACGTGCTGGGCCGGCTGCGCGAGCACGGCGTGCCCGTGGTGACCTGGGCCGGGGCGGGCAGCCTCGACCTCGTGCTGCGCGACGTGGCCCGGCTGGCCTCCGCGCCCCGGGGGCGCTGACATGTTCGACGGCATCGCGAACCGGTTGGCCCGCACCCGTACGGTCGTCACCCGGGCGACGGTCCTGCCGCTCGTGGTGCGCTGCGGCATCGGGTTGGCCCTCTTCGCCGCGATGACGGTCGCCTGGCCGGTGACGCTGGTGGTCAGCCGCTACCTCGTGCTGCTCGCCCTGGTCGCCGTCTACCCGGCGTTCGCGCCGCGCGGCCGCGGCCCCACGGTGGCGATCGTGACCGTGGTGGCGGGCTGGGTCATCGACACCACCTGGTACGACGCCCGTACGGCGCTGTGGCGGGTGCTGGCCATCGCCACGCTCACGTACGCCGGGCACACCCTGGCCGCGCTCGCGGCGGTGCTGCCGTACGACTCGATGGTGAACGCCGACGTGCTCACCGGCTGGCTGACCCGGGCGGGTCTGACGATCCTGATCTCCGCGGTGCTGACGGTGCTGGCGCTGGGTCTGACCGCCGAGCTCGCCGGCGGCGCGTTCGTCCTGGCGACCTTGGTCGGCCTGGCGGCGGCGGTGGGCCTGGCGCTGTTGCTGAGCCGGCTCCTGCGCCGTCCGTGACCGCCCCCGTGCAGCACGTTCTCAGCGAAATGAAACCGAAATACGGGCGTTACGACTCTTGACTTCCGGGGTTGTCCTTGGTCACAGAACCGGGCACGGGACCGGTTCCGGCGGGACAATGACTATGTGAATCCGCAACGCATCGTGGTCGTCGGGGCAGGACACGTCGGGCTCTACGCGGCTCTGCGCCTGTCGAAGAAGCTGAACGCGCGCCGCGCCGAAGTGATCGTCATCGACCCGCAGCCGCACATGACCTACCAGCCGTTCCTCCCGGAGGCCGCGGCCGGCAACATCTCGCCGCGCCACTCGGTGGTGCCGCTGCGGCGTGAGCTGAAGCGGTGCCACATCGTCTCCGGCGAGGTCACCCGCATCGAGCACGCCCGCCGGACGGTGACCGTGCAGCCGATCGAGGGGCCGGTCAAGGAGATCGCGTACGACCACATCATCGTGGCGCCGGGCTCGGTCTCCCGCACCCTGCCGATCCCCGGCCTGCGCGAGCGCGGCATCGGCTTCAAGACCATCGGCGAGGCCATCTACCTGCGCAACCACATCCTCGACCGGCTGGACGTCGCGGCCGCCACGCCCGATCCCGAGGTGCGCCGGGCGTCGCTGCGGTTCGTCTTCGTCGGCGGCGGCTACGCGGGCGTCGAGGCGCTGGCCGAGATGGAGGACGTGGTCCGCGACGGCCTCAAGTACTACCCCGAGCTCGACAAGGAAGAGGTCCGCTTCATCCTCGTCGAGGCGTCCAACCGGATCCTGCCCGAGGTCGGCCCGGAGATGGGCGCGTACGCTGCCCGCCAGCTGCAGAAGCGCGGCATCGACATCCGCCTCGAGACCCGCATGGAGTCCTGCGTCGACGGCGAGGTCCACCTCTCCGACGGCGAGGTGTTCCGGAGCGAGACGATCGTCTGGACCGCCGGCGTCAAGCCGTCGCCGATGCTCGACCACACCGACCTGCCGCGTGGCCCCCGCGGGCACATCACCTGCCTGCCGACCCTGCAGGTCGTCGACGGCGACCGGGTCCTGGACGGCGCCTGGGCGGCCGGCGACTGCGCGCAGGTCCCCGACCTGACCAACCCGGGCGGCTGGTGCTCGCCGAGCGCCCAGCACGCCGTCCGGCAGGCCGGGGTGCTGGCCGACAACATCCGCCAGGTCGTCTACGGCGGCACCCCGAAGGACTACAAGCACAAGTACGCCGGCAGCGTCGCCAGCCTCGGCCTCTACAAGGGCGTGGCGAAGATCTACGGCGTGAAGCTCAAGGGCTTCCCGGCGTGGCTCATGCACCGGACGTACCACATGAGCCGCATCCCGTCGTTCAACCGCAAGGTCCGCGTCCTCGCCGACTGGACGCTGGCATTCGTGCTCAAACGCGAGGTCATCTCCCTGGGACAGCTGCACGAGCCCCGCGAGGAGTTCACCGACGTGACCCCGCCGCTGGCGGACGAGCGCGAACCGGTGGGCGCCGGCCGCCGCTGACGGCCTGTCCCGCCCGGCTCGCTGCCGGGCGGGATTTCGCGTCCTCGAGCGGTTCGCTCCATCCATGCCCGGTTCCGCCCGGCCGTCCGATCCCGGCGGTCCCGTCGCCCGGAGCGTGATCCTTCCTATTTCGGCCGATCCGGCGTCGTGCCGGCTGGTCCGTACCGGCTACGGTGAGCATCAGCGCACCGGCCCGGGTGGTGGAACGGCAGACACGGCCGCCTTAAAAGCGGCTGCCCAAAAGGCGTGCGGGTTCGAGACCCGCCCCGGGCACCCTGAAGATCCGCACCGAGATCATCGGCCGCTGGTTGGGGTCCGTTGCGTGCCCCACCCCAGGCACACACGGCGGCCGGCGGTCCCGCCCACCGCGGTCACGCCGGCACCGCCGCGACCATCGCCCGGCCGATGGCGTTCTTCCGCCGGTTCACGACGCCGGCGAAGTTCACCAGCGCTCCCAGGTAGATGACGGTCTCGGACGCCCACATCGACACCTCCGAGCCGCCGTTCTCCCGCGGCCGGATGGTGATCGACATGGTGATGCCCCGATGGATACCCCGCCGGCGCATGTTGATCGTGCCGGGGCCGGCGGTGGAGGTCCACAGCACGGCGCGGGGCCCGGTGAACGCCTCCTGGGTGACGCGGGCCGCCTCGTTCGGGCTGAGCGGCGTGTCGACGACCGTTGTCGCCACCGCCCGGCGTGTTTCGACCAATTGCCAGGCGAAGATGCCGATCGGGCCGGCCACCGCGAGGAAACAGAGAAAGCCTTCCATCGTCAGGTCCTTTCAGGAGGGTTGCGGAGTTCTTGGACGCGTTCCCACTCGTAACCGGTGAAGCGGGCGCCGGGCAGGCCCCGCGCCTGTTTGACGGCGATGCCGGCGTCGACCAGGACCAGCGCGCCGGGGATGTCCAATGCGTCGCCGCCGTAGATCTCCCACACCACGCCGGCGGCGCCGAGAGTCGCGAAGCCGCCGCGATCGTGCTCGACCAGCGCGGCCAGGTCGGCGAGGAAGCCGTCCCGGTCCCGCTCGGCGTCCTCCATGAGCTGCGCGATGCGGTCCCACAGCGCGCCGGGCTCGACCCGGCTGGTGAACGAGTCGAGCCGGAAACGGCCGAGGGTCTCCAGCCACGGCAGCATGTCGGCCGGGAACCGGGACCGGGGAGTGCGGCGGAACAGTCGCATGCCCCTGTCTGACGGACCGGTCCGTCAGAGAACGGCATGCCGCGAACCTCGTACGGCTATCAGTCGCCACGCCCCGCCCGGGTACGCGGTTGGTACTGCACCAGCGACCTGTGCGGGGTACGCCGGGAGTCGCCGCCCGCCTCCTGGCCGTACGCGTGCCCCGAGTGCGGGCATCCGGCCGATCCCTGGTTCGCCGAGCCGTGGGAGCACGAGGCGGCGATCTACGAGTACCGCCACCGTGCCGTGCACGACATCGATCCGGTACGGCGACAAATGGCGGAGGCTCAGGCGCACGTCTGGGCGTACAAGGATGCCGGCCTGCGCGGCGACCGAGCCGGGTTGCGGGACGCGTGGCGGGCTTGGTGCAAGTTGCCGGAACCCTTCTTCCTCCCGCTCACCATGGTCATGCTCGCTGCGGACTTCGAGGACTTCGACGGCGCGGCCGAGTACGTGCTCGAGCGTCATCCGCTGGTCGACACCCGCGACCTTCAGGAGCACAACCAGCGTCGCACCGAGGCACGCAACTTCCTCTCCATGTGCATCGAGCTGCTCGAACGTGAGTCCTTCGCCGGGCACCCGCGCGAGGCCGAGATCGACGCCGCGATGCGCGACATCGCCCGGCGCGCCGCCGACGTGCTGACGGACCATCACCAGCGGGGCTTCCAGCGGATCCGGGAGCTGCGCGACCGCCGCCGCTTCCGGGCGGCGCTCCGCCGCACCCGGGCGGAACGGGTCGAGGGCCTGCCGCCTGTCGGCGACCCGGAGGGGAACGCGGCGATCGAGCGCGCCGACCTGCACGACGACTTCGGCCCGCTGGACGACCTGATCGCACGTCGGGGGACTGCCCTTCTGCGCGCCCGGCGGCACGTGCTCCGCGGTGACCTGCGGGCCGCTCTCGGCGAGCTGACGGACCATCGGCCGGAAACACTCGCGACCCGCGGTCTGCTGGTCGCTCGCGAGGACCTGGATCGCGGCACCGACCTGTGCCGTGCGGGCCGCCGCGCCGGCCGCACCTGGTGGCGCCGCACGACGCCGGCCGACGGCCCGCTGGCCCGGCTGCTCCTCGTGCGTGCGCTGAGCTCCGGGGGCGGCGACCTCGCGGAGGCGGTCCGGCTGGTCCGGCACGTGGACGATCCGCTGCTGCGCCAGGAGGTGCTCGCCGCCCGGGACGCGCTGACCGGCCGCGGGTCCGCCGAGCGCCGCCAGGTGGCCTGGCGTACGGCGGCGGACGCGCCCGGCAGCCCGGCCGCCCTGGCCCGTCTCGCCCTGGCGTGGGCCGAGTGGGCCGCCGGCACCGGCGTGCCCGGGTTCGCCGCCGAGGCGTACGAACGCCTTGTCGCGCTGGCCGCCCGGGACGCCACCGGGCGTCAGGGCACCGCAGCCCGGGACCGGGTCCTGCTCGCCGCCCAGGAGTACGCCGAGGAGGCCGGCTACTGGCTCGCCCGCGCCGGCCGCTTCCGGGAGGCGGTGCTGGCGCTCGAGCGGGGCCGTGCTGTCGCCCTGTCGTCGGGGGAGGGCGAGGTCGGCTACGAGGACATCACCGCGCAGACCGGCGACGGCGCCATCGTCTACCTGGCGGCGGCGCATGCCGGTGGCTATGCCCTGGTGGTGGCCGCCACGCACGACCCGCAGTACATCGATCTGCCCGGCCTCGACCGCCCCACGGTCGCGGCGTTGACCAGTGGGGAGCCGGACCCGGCCGGCTTCTCGACCCGCCTGGCACGCGACCTCACGCCGCCCGCTCCGGCTGTCACGGACCCGATGACCGAGGGCCTCCGGCTGCTGTGGCGCGACGGCCTGCGCGACGTCGTCCTGCTGAGCGCCCGCGGCCGGGTGGTCACGCTGATCCCGATCGGCCTGCTCACCCTGCTGCCGCTGCACGCGGCCGGCGGACCGGCCCAGGACGGCGACCACTGGCACATCGCCCGGTTCTCGGCGATCCGGTACGCCCCGAACGTCCGTACCCTGGCCCGCTGCCGAGCGAGCGCCGCGCGGCTGAGGACGAGCGAGCAGACCCTCCTGGCCGTCGACGCCCCGGACGGCCACGGCAGCCACCTACAGCACGTGGCCCGGGAGACGACCGAGGTGACCCGGCGCTGGACAGGCCGGGCGGCGACAGCGGTGCACGGGTGCACCTGGGCGGAGTTCCGCGACGCCGCCGAACGGCACACCGTCTGGCATCTGGCCTGTCACGGCGACGCGGAGCCGGAGGACATCTACGCCAGCCGGCTGTTCTTCGCCGACCGCGCGGTGACGCTCGCCGAGGTGGCCGCCGGTCTGGAACCCCACCCGCGCCGCCTGGCCGTGCTGTCCGCCTGCCACACCAACCTGGTCGGCTCGGCCCTGCCGAACGAGGTGGTCGGCCTGCCGTCGGCGCTGCTGCAGCTCGGGTTCGCCGGAGTGATCGCCACCGGCTGGGCGGTGGACGACCTGGCCACCACCTACCTGATGACTGCTTTCTACCGTTTCTGGTGCGCCGACGGCGACGAGCCGGCCGTGGCCCTCCACCGGGCCCGGCACTGGTTGCGCACCGCCACCCGCGCTGATCTGGTCGTGATGATCCCGGAGGTGGTGCCCCCGCCCGGAGACCATGCGTACGCCGAACCGCGATTCTGGGCGGCGTTCGCGTACACCGGCGCATGAGGAGCCCGCAGGTACCTGGCTCGAGCGGGCTTTTTCAGGTCGTTCACAGGTTCCCCAGGCGGTTTTGTGCTGGTCGTGGGCATACCCTGGGATAAGCACGACCCCTACGTGCCTCAACCTCAAAGGGAGGCTGGACACAGTGAGAACTTCGAACCCGGTGCTCTCGCGCCTCGGCCAGGCGGCCGAGCGGGAGCGCTCGACCGGATACGGACCGTACGGACCGACCGCCGGTCAGCCGGGTTACGGTCAGCCGTACCCGTCGGGCCCGGGCTTCCCGGAAGCGGCCCCCGCGGTGCAGCCCATGACGATCGACGACGTCGTCGTCAAGACCGTGACGTTGCTGGGCATCACCGGCGTCTCCGCGGTCGCGGCCTGGAACCTCATCCCGCAGAGCCTGCTCGGCGCGGCGTGGATCGGCGCGGCCGTCGTCGGGCTGGTGCTCGGCTTCATCATCAGCTTCAGCCGGATGGCCAACCCCGCGCTGGTCGTCGCGTACGCGGTGGTCGAGGGCGCCTTCGTCGGCCTGGTCAGCAAGTTCTTCCAGGAGATCGCCGGCTACCAGGGCATCGTCCTGCAGGCGGTGGTCGCCACGTTCGGCGTTTTCTTCCTCATGGCGTTCCTGTACCGCGCCCGCGTGATCCGCGCGACGCCGAAGTTCCAGCGCGGCATGATCGCCGTCATGGGTGGCCTCTTCGCGGTCATGCTGATCAACCTGGTGCTCTCGCTCTTCGGCGTGCACACCGGCCTGCGTGACAACGGCGCGCTCGGCATCATCTTCAGCATCGTCTGCATCGTGGTCGCCTCGCTGAGCTTCATCCTCAGCTTCAACGAGATCGAGGAGGGGGTCCGGATGGGCCTCCCGCAGCGGTACTCGTGGACGGCGGCCTTCGGCATCCTCGTCAGCCTCATCTGGCTGTACATCGAGATCCTGCGGCTGCTCAGCTTCCTGCAGGGCGACGACTGACCCCGCCGGGACGACCCCGGCACCACGGAACGCCCGGCCCGCACCCGCGGACCGGGCGTTCCGCTGTCCCGCGCCCCCGCTGTCCCGCGCCCCCGCCCGCCGGCGCCTGCGGCGAGCACCCGACGGCGGCGAGGCGGCGAGGGGTCGGCCCGTCACGGCGGCGGCGAGGGGAGGCTCCGTCCGAGCCGGGCGAGCGGGGAAAGCGCCATCAGGACGGGCGACAGCAGCATGCCCGCCCCCGTGACCACCAGCGCCATCCGTAGCCCCGCGTGTGCGGCGAGGAGGCCGCCGGCCAGCGACCCGATCGGCGCGAGACCCATGCCGGCGAAGGAGATCGTGGCCGTCACCCGGCCCTGCAGCGCGCTCGGGGTCAGCGCCTGCCGGACGGCCATGATCGTGACGTTGACCAGCTGGCCCAGGGCGCCGAAGACGAGGTTCACCGCCACCAGGGCGAGGATCGTCCGCGCCGATCCGCCGTGCAGCGCCGGCACGCACAGCATCACGCCATCGCCCACGGCCGCGGCGACGAGCAGCACCGGGCCGTACCCGAGGCGGCTCGGCAGGCGCGCGGCCAGCAGCGAGCCGATCAGGGCGCCCGGCCCGGTCGCGGCGAGCGTCAGTCCGATGGCCGCTGCGGACAGGTGCAGCTCGCGCGGCAGGAACAGCAGGTAGGCCGTCATCGTGGCGGCGAGGAAGAACTGGAACGCCGCCGAGGCGAGGCACACCGTACGCAGCGACGCGTCGCCGGCCACGAAGCGCAGGCCCTCGCGGATCCGCGGGCGGCGTTGCGCGCGTGGCGGCAGTTCCTCGAAGCGACTCATGCGGGCGATGGACAGGAACGACGCCACGAAGAACACGGCACCGGCCGCGACGGCGGCGGGTGCGGACAGCACGGAGGTCATCGCGCCGCCGAGGGCGGGACCGCCGATCTGGGCGGCCGAGCGGCTGGCCTCGACCGCGCTGTTCGCCCGCAGCAGGTCCTCGCGCCGGACCAGGCGGACCAGGCCGGCCTGGTAGGCGACGTCGAAGAGCACCGACAGGGCGCCGACCACGAAGGCCACCACCAGCAGAGCTGTCAGACTCAGCCCGCTCATCAGGGCCGCCACGGCGGCCCCGCCGAGCACGAGCGCACGGCCGAGGTCGGTGAGGGTCATGACGGTACGGGTCCGCCACCTGTCCACCCACACGCCGGCGAACAGGGTGAGCAGCAGCTGCGGCGCCTGCCCGACCGCGCGCAGGAGGCCCAGCTGGTCGGCGCCGACCTGCAGGGTGAGGACGGCGAGCAGCGGCAGGACCGTCAGGCTCGTCTGCTCGCCCAGCTGGGAGGCGGTCTGACCGGCCCAGAACGTACGGAAGTCGGAGGTAGCGGTTCGAAGAGCGGGCACAGTCATCCCTTGGATTGGCTGCGGACAAGGCCCACCGGCCGTCGAAGGGCGGATGGGGGCGCTCGCTGTGCCGCGCAATTCAGGGCAGCACGCGATGACAGGCCGATGACGGCCTCAACGGTCAACGCGTGCTCAACGACCGGGCATGTGTCAGACCTTAACCGGTGCGCGCCGATAGGGTTGCCCCGTGTCTGCCGAAGAACTCCGCGTCGCGATCCAGCGCCTGCTCAGCCAGGTCGGCCACTGGGAGACCGGCCGGTGGGAGGCCGCCGGGCCGTCCGGCACCCGCGCCGATCACGTGTACGGGCTGGTCCAGCGCCTCGCCGACCTGGGTGCGCACGCGGAACACCGCACCCCGCGGCCGGTGCCCCGGGAGCCGGACATGGTCCTGCCCGACCAGCTGCGCGTGATGACCGACGACCTGCTCGCGGCGGGCGCCCCGGACGACGTCCTGGCTCGTGCGGTGGCCGACGTGCTCGCCGTACGCAAGGCATTGTGAGATCCGCCGGGCCCGGCGCGTCGAGCGCAGCCGGACCCGGCGGACGTTTCGGGAGGCGCCGACGTCAGCTCAGGCGCTCGAGCACCATCGCCATGCCCTGGCCGCCGCCGACGCACATCGTCTCGAGGCCGATGCTCTTGTCGTGCCAGTCCAGCGAGTTCAGCAGCGTGCCGGTGATGCGGGCGCCGGTCATGCCGAACGGGTGACCGACCGCGATCGCGCCGCCGTTGACGTTGAGCTTCTCGATCGGGATGCCGAGGTCCTGGTACGACGGGATGACCTGGGCCGCGAACGCCTCGTTGATCTCGACCAGGTCGACGTCGCCGATGCCCATGCCGGCCCGCTTCAGCGCCTGCTTGGACGCCTCGACCGGGCCGAGGCCCATGATCTCCGGGGAGAGCGCGGTGACGCCCGTGGAGACGATCCGGGCCAGCGGCGTGATGCCCAGCTCGCGGGCCTTGGTGTCGCTCATGATGACCACGGCCGCGGCGCCGTCGTTCAGCGGGCAGCAGTTGCCGGCGGTGACCCGGCCGTCGGGGCGGAACACCGGCTTGAGGCCGGCCACGCCCTCCATCGTCACGCCGGGGCGGGGTCCGTCGTCGACCGAGACGACCGTGCCGTCCGGGGTGGTCACCGGCGTGATCTCCCGGGCCCAGAAGCCGTTCGCGATGGCCTTCTCGGCGAGGTTCTGGCTGCGTACGCCGAACTCGTCCATCTCCTCGCGGGAGACGCCCTTGAGCTGCGCCAGGTTCTCGGCGGTCTGGCCCATCGCGATGTAGATGTCCGGGACCTTGCCGTCCTCGCGCGGGTCGTGCCAGGTGCGGCCGCCCTGCGCGTACTCGGCGGTGCGGGCGCGGGCCTCGTCGAACTGCGGGTTCTCCCAGCCGCCGCCGACCAGCGCCTGCGCCTCGGAGGGCAGGCCGTCGGAGCTGCCGCGGGCGAACCGGGACACGGTCTCGACGCCGGCCGAGACGAAGATGTCGCCCTCGCCGGCCTTGATCGCGTGGAACGCCATCCGGGTGGTCTGCAGCGACGAGGAGCAGTACCGGGTGACGGTCGCGCCGGGCAGGCCGTCCAGGCCGAGCTTGGTGGCGACCACGCGGGCCATGTTGAAGCCCTGCTCGCCGCCGGGCAGGCCGCAGCCCAGGTAGAGGTCCTCGATGAGGGTCCGGTCGAGCTCCGGCACCTTGGCCAGCGCGGCGTCGACGATGGTGGTGGCGAGGTCGTCCGGGCGCAGATCCTTCAGCGACCCTTTGACGGCGCGGCCGATCGGGGAGCGGGCGGTGGCGACGATGACGGCTTCCGGCATGGACCCACGTTAACGCGCCGGTAACTTATGGCGGTAGCGCAAGTTCGTCACACCGGAATGTCGCAGTTGCCCACCGGTGAACGGGCCGGTTCCTCAGTCCTGGATCGAGCGCCGGCCGGCCGCCTGAGCCGCGTCGAACACCGCCGGATAGAGGGCGTGCGCCCACACCCGATACCCGTCCGCAGAAGGGTGGTAGCCGTCGTAGCAGAGCGTGCCCGCGTCCGCCCGGAACACCGCACCCGTCTCCTCGGCGAGGTCCACCACCACACCGCCGGCCTTGCTCACCGCCTCCGCCTGGGCCTTCGCCACCCGCCGGCCGAGCCAGCCGGTGACCTGCCGCAGCGGCTGGGCGATGGAGCGTACGGCGCCGAGGTCGGGGCAGGTCCCCACGACGACCTGGACGCCGGCGTCCCGCAGCCGCTTGACCGCCTGGAACAGGTGCTCGGCGGACTCCTCCGGGCTGCGCAGGACGGTCGCGTCGTGGGCGCCGACCAGCACCACCGCCACGTCGGGCCGGTCGCCGAGCAGCGCGCGGGCCACCTGGGTCGCCAGGTCGGCGGAGCGTGAGCCGGCCACCCCGACGCTGGAGAGCAGCACGTGCCGCCGGCCGGTCTCCGGGGTGCCGTCCGCGAGCAGGCGGGCGAGCTGGCCGCCGACTGTCTCGGACAGCCACTCCACGCCGACCCCGATCGCCGCGGCGTCGCCCAGCAGCACCAGACGCAGCGTGGGAGCCGCGGAGGGGCCCATCGACGTGCGCAGGGCCAGGCCCATGGTCGGCTTCGCGTACCGCCGGGTGCGTGCGGCTATCGCCTCGCCGGCCAGCAGGGCGACGCCGCCCACGGCCGACGCGAACAGCGTCGTGGCCGTCGCTTTGCCGATCCGTCCCGTCAGGCCAGTCATGTCGCCTCCCTGCCGCGGTGCCCGCGCCCGCCCGGGGGCGAGCGCTGCCCGGTCCGTCAATCGACGGCCGCTTGATGATCCTCCGAGGTCCAGCCTACGGCCCCGGGACGCGACCGGCCGGTCCCGCCGGTAACACGGCTACCCATCCGGCCCGCGACATGCGCACCCGCACGCCGCCAGGCGCCGCGCAGCGCCTGGGAACCGTCGGACCACCCTGCGGCGGCCGCGTGCCGCGCCGTTTCCGCAGCTGAGGGCTCCGCCGAGCCGACCGGCTGCAGCGGCGCGGCCCGGTGCAGGAACCAGCTCCGCGGCTCGTCGAACCAGGGGTGCCGGCGCAGCTGCGCCCAGCGCCCGGCCGGCCCGCGCTCGCGCCCGTCGACCCGGGCCCCGCTGACCTCGGTGCCCGCCGCACGCGCCGCCTCGTGGGCGGCCTGCGGCAGCGTCCGCACCCCGTCCGGCCCGGTGGCGGGCGCGCGGTCGTCCTCGCCGAGCACCGCCATCAGCGTCGGCATGATGACCGCGGCGGCCCGGGCGTACCCCTCGACCGACGGGTGGAAGCGGTCGGCGCCGAACATGCGTACCGGATCCGCGGCGAAGGTGGGGCCGAGCAGGTCGCAGAGCGAGACCGTCCGGCCGCCGGCCTCGACCACCGCGACCGTCTGCGCCGCCGCCAGCTGGCGGCTCCACGACCGGGCCAGCCAGCGCAGCGGCGGTTTGAGGGGCTGGATGACGCCGACGTCCGGGCAGGTGCCCACCACGACCTTGCAGCCGACCGCGCGCAACCGCCGGACCGCATCGCCGAGGTGGCGCACGGCCGAGGAGCGGTCGGAGACGTGGGTGATGTCGTTGCCGCCGATGATGATCACGGCGACCTCGGGATCGTGCTCGAGCGCCGCGTCGACCTGGTGGCGCAGCCCGGCGGAGACCGCGCCGACCACGGCGACCCGGTGCAGCCGTACGGGCCGGCGCAGCCGCCGGGACACGCCGGTGGCCAGCAGCGCGCCGGGCGTCTCCCGGGGGCGGTGGACGCCGTAGCCGGCGGCCGTGGAGTCACCGAGGATGACCATGCTCAGGGGCTTGCCGGGGAACTTCGTCCCGTACACCCCGTCGCCGCGCGGGGGTGGCGCCTCGGCCGTCGGGATGATCCGGCGGGCGTCGGCGGCCTGGCGCAACAGCACTCCCGCCGAGAGGAGAGTGAGGCCCGCCGCGGCTCCGGTGACACCGCCCGCCACCTGCCCGGCGAACTTGATCCGCCGGCGTTCGTCCTCCGTCAAGGTCATTGCCTTGTGCATGCTCTCCCTCGCTCTCGCTCGGTGGGAACCTGCCCTTCAGCCGATGCGGCACTGTGCCGTCCTCACCGCGACCGGCGTCCGGCGATGGTGGGGTCTTCGAGGCTAGCGCGGAGGTGCGACAAAAGTCTGAACTCCGCGCCGAGCGGGCACAACTGGCAGGTTGACGTCATGCTGAAGAGAGCGAAAGGGGACGACCATGGCCAAGACGTTGCGACGGGCCTCCGCGTTCGGCGCGCTCGCCAAGGCGCTCGTGTCGGGGGCCCGCGGTGGACCCTCCCTCGGCAAGCGCATGGCCGCGCTGCCGAGGATGTTGAAGGCCACGGCGCGCGGCGAGTACGACGGCGGCATGCGGGTGATCATGATGACGGCCGCCACCGCGTACGTGATCTCGCCGATCGACGTGATCCCCGAGGCGGCGCTGTTCGTCTTCGGGCTCGTCGACGACGCCGCGATGATCGCCTGGCTGGCGGGTTCCGTGCTGAGCGAGACCGACCGGTTCCTGCAGTGGGAGAAGCAACGCGACGCCGTCCTGCCCGGGACCGTGGTGCCGTGAGCCGTAGGCTGGCCTGAGATTGCACTGGCCAGCACCGAGAAGGGCACAAAGACGTGCGGTACTACGACAACGTCGTCGAGATCATCGGGGACACCCCCCTCGTCCGGCTGCGGAACGTCACCGAGGGCATCTCCGCGACCGTCCTCGCCAAGGTGGAGTACTTCAACCCCGGCGGGTCGGTGAAGGACCGGATCGCCGTACGGATGGTGGAGGACGCCGAGAAGGCCGGCCTCCTGAAAGAGGGCGGCACCATCGTGGAGCCGACCAGCGGCAACACGGGCGTGGGGCTGGCCCTCGTCGCCCAGCTGCGCGGCTACCGGTGCATCTTCGTCTGCCCCGACAAGGTCAGCGAGGACAAGCAGAACGTGCTGCGGGCGTACGGTGCCGAGGTGGTCGTCTGCCCGACCGCCGTCGCTCCCGAGGACCCGCGCTCCTACTACAACGTCTCGGACCGGCTGGCCCGCGAGATCCCCGGCGCCTGGAAGCCCGACCAGTACAGCAACCCGGCGAACCCGCGCTCGCACTACGAGGAGACCGGCCCGGAGATCTGGAAGCAGACCGAGGGCCGCATCACGCACTTCGTGGCGGGCGTCGGCACCGGCGGCACGATCTCCGGCGTCGGCCGCTACCTCAAGGAGCAGGGCAACGTCCGCATCGTCGGCGCCGACCCGGAGGGCTCGGTCTACTCCGGCGGCACCGGCCGGCCGTACCTGGTCGAGGGGGTCGGCGAGGACTTCTGGCCGCAGACGTACGACCGCGGCGTCTGCGACGAGGTCATCGAGGTGTCCGACTCGGACTCGTTCGAGATGACCCGCCGCCTGGCCCGCGAGGAGGGCCTGCTCGTCGGCGGCAGCTGCGGCATGGCGGTGGTGGCAGCGCTGGAGGCCGCCCGCAGGGCCGGCCCCGACGACGTCGTGGTGGTCCTGCTCCCCGACGGCGGCCGCGGCTACCTCTCCAAGATCTTCAACGACACCTGGATGGCCCGGTACGGCTTCCTCGCCACCGGCGACGGCGCCCCCACGGTCGCCACGGCCCTGGAGTCCAAGGGCGGCACGATGCCCCCGCTCGTCCACGTCCACCCCACCGAGACGGTCCGCGACGCGATCGACTACATGCGCGAGTACGGCATCAGCCAGCTCCCGGTCCTCAAGGCCGAACCGCCCGTCGTGACCGGCGAGGTGGCCGGCTCGATAGCGGAGAAGGCGCTCCTCGACGCCCTCTTCACCGGCCAGGCCCACCTCCACGACACGATCGAACGCCACATGGGCGACCCGCTTCCCATGATCGGCGGCGGCCAGCCGGTGAGCGAGGCGGTCACGCTGCTGGAGCACGCGGACGCGGCGATGGTCCTCATCGACGGCAAGCCGGCAGGTGTCCTCACCAGGCAGGACCTCCTCGCCCACCTGAGCTGATCCCTTCCGGCAAGATCAAATTCAAGGGCTGGATGTCGTAGCGGGGTGGTGGGTGCGGACCGTCGCTCCCGCCGAGGGCCGGGGGCGGGAATCCATTCGCTTGCGCTCATGAGCGGATCCCCGACCCCGGCGACCTGGGTGAATGGTTGCGCCCAAACCCCAACCCCGCACCACAGCTAGATACCCCTGGATGCTGGGGGGTGCGTGCCGCACGGGCGCATGCCGCAGCACCGCCTGACTCGCCGCGCCCGCTCGACGGCTCACGGCGCCGGTCGCCCGGCCCCGGTCGCCTCGGGTCCGGCGCGCCCGGTCCGACACTGCCCGGCCCGTTCGGCCCTCAGCCGCCCCCGGCCGCCTGCCCTCGGCCGGCCCGGATCGGGTTGCCGCGCCCGGCGGTCCGGCTGCCCGACACGCCCCGCCCCTCGCGTCGCGGGCGGGTCTCAGCGCAGTTCGTCGGGGACGGTGACCACGTCGACCAGCGCGTTCTTGCGGAGGACCGTGATGGGCAGGTTCTTCCCGATCGCAGGCCCCAGCATCAGCCGTTGCAGCGCCTGCACGGTCTGCACCGGTTCGCCGCCGGCCGTGATCAGGATGTCGCCCAGGTAGATGCCCGCCGTACCGGCCGGGCTGCCCGGGACCACCTCGACGACCCGCAGCCCGAGCTTCTGGCCGAGCCGTTCGGCCAGCGGCGGCGGGAGCGGGACCGGCACGCCGGCGACGCCGAGCCACGCGCGGCGGACCCGGCCGGTGCCGACGAGCTCGCCGATGATCTGGCGGGTGGTCCGGTTGATCGGTACGGCGAGGCCGAGGCCGTACCCCGCGACCGCCGTGTTGATGCCGACGACCGTGCCGCCGGAGTCGGCCAGGGCGCCGCCCGAGTTGCCGGGGTTGAGCGCCGCGTCGGTCTGGATGACGTTGTCGATGATGCGGACGCGCCGGCCGTCGCGGGCCGGCAGGGACCGGCCGAGGCCGGAGACGACGCCGGCCGTCACGGAGCCGGCGAGGCCCATGGGGTTGCCGACGGCCACGACGAGCTGGCCGATGCGGAGGGTCTCGGCGTCGCCCAGCGGCGCGGCCGGTGCGCCCGGGTTGTGCACCCGGACCACGGCGAGGTCGGACAGCACGTCGGCGCCGACGACGTCGAAGCGGCTGTCGGTCCCGTCGGCGAAGGAGGCGGTGCCGGCGTTCGCGCCGGCGACCACGTGGGCGTTGGTGAGCAGGAATCCGTCGTCGGTGAACGTCACCGCCGAGCCGGCCCCGGCACCCCGCGGGGTGCGCACGCTGAGCGCGGCGACCGACGGCAGGAGACCGGCGGCGACGCCGGTGACAACCCGGCTGTACGCGTCGAGCGCCGCGGTCTCGGCGCTCGTGTGTTCGGTGTCCATGGCATCGTCAACGCCCCCGCCGCCGCATCGATGTCCGTACGCCGTCCGCCCACGGCGAACATCGGTCGTCACAGATAGTCGCGAAGGTCGCACACTCAGTCCGATCGGCGGGTGGCGTGCGGGGGTTGTATGGGGTGCGACAGAGCTGCACTCGTCCCGGGAGGTTCGGAGAAGATGGCCATCGTCGACCAGGACATGCCGGCCGGCATCGTGGACCGGCTGCTCTGGCAGGACGCCCAGCAGATGCTGGGGCGGCACGCCGAGGCCGGTCACGACGGCAACTGTGTCTGGTGCGGATGGCGGTGGCCGTGCGCGCCGCGGCGCCTCGCCGAGCGCGCCGAGACCGCGTCCCGCCGCCCGTGGCGCGAGGCGTGGACCCTGCGGCACGACCTCAACAGCCTGCGCGAGATCCCCGGCGTCTTCGACGACAACCGGGTACGCCGCGAGGTCCGCAAGACCGACGATCTGAACCGAGGGTATTTCGACTGAACCGACCCCATCCGGCGTCGACCGGCCGGCCCGACCGTCCCCCGGAGAGGTCCGGCCCGGCTGACGCCACCCCCGCGGTGACACCGCCGTTGCCCCGCCAGCTCGCCGGTGTCCCGCAACTGGACCCGCCCATACCGATCGACCGGCACGCCTCCGCCGGTCGGCGCCTCCGGCCAGGCGCACCCGGTGCGGGCGGGCGTGGTAGGCGGGAGTGCGTGACCACAGGTTCCCCCGCATTCACTCGGTCACGCGCTCCCGCCCTCCCTCCGGGGAGCGGGGGAGCCGGTGGGTCCCCTTGCGCAGCGGCATCGCTGTCGGGTTGGCTCGGGGCATGGCGCTCATCGCGTACGACCGTGCCGACGCCGCCGCGTTCGAGGCGACCCGGCACCTGGGCGACGACGCGCTCGGCGCGTGGCGTGACGCGATCACCCGGTACGTGACCCCGCGGCCGGGCATGCGCCTGCTCGACCTCGGCTGCGGGACCGGGAGCTGGTCACGGGCCTTCCGCGGGTGGTGGCCGGGCACTGACGTCCTCGCGGTCGAACCGTCCGCCGCGATGCGTGAGCGGGCCGTCGTCCCGGGTGTGCTCGCCGGTGACGCCGCCGACATCCCGGTGGACGACGCCGGCGTCGACGCCGTCTGGCTCTCCACGGTCATCCACCACATCCCCGACCTGCCCGCCGCGGCCCGCGAGATCCGTCGGGTGCTGAAGCCCGGCGCCCCGGTCCTGATCCGTTCCGCGTTCCCGGGCCGGCACGACGGCATCACCCTGTGCCACTTCTGGCCGGAGGCCAAGGCCGCGCTGGACGGCACCTACCCGACCGTGGCCGCCGTCGAGGCCGCGTTCGCCGGCGCCGGTCTCGTCACCGCCGGACTCGAGGCGGTCGCCCAGGTTTCCGCGCCGTCGCTGGCGGAGGCGGCTGCCGGGCTACGCCGCGAGGCGCACACCCTGTTGCAGCTGATCAGCGATGACGCCTATGCCCGGGGCGTCGAACGGCTCCGCGCCGCCGCGCCGGCCGCGACGGGCCCGCTGATCGACGTGCTGGATCTGCTCGTCCTGCGCTGATCCCGGCCTCAGGCGACGGCAGATCCGTTCGGGGAGATAACGTAGCGCAGCTGGGTCACCGGCTCGTCACCGATCGGCTCGACGCGGCTCTGCCCGTCGGCGACCCACCCGCCGCGCTCGTAGAAGCGCCGGGCTCGCGCGTTGTCCGCCAGAACCCACAGCACGGCGCGGTCGCCGTACCGGGCCAGGGCGGCCAGCGCGTCGATCATCAGGGCGCGGCCGACGCCCCGGCCCACGTACGCCGGATCGGCATGGATCGCGGACAGCTCGGCGACCCCCGGCTCCTCACTCGGCCCCAGGTACGTGAACCCGGCGAGCCGCCGGCCGTCGACGGCCACGGTCAGCCGGTGCGTCTCCCGCTCCCACCTCCAGCGCTCGGCCCACCATTCGCCCAGCGCGGCCGGGGAGCCGAAGGTCAGCGCGGCGGGGGAGACGATGCCGGCGTACGCCGCGGCGCGCGAACGGTAGTGCAGGTCGCCGATGCCGGCCAGGTCGTCCTCACCGGCCGGCCGCAGGAGCACGCTCATGCGACGAACCTATCCGCGGAGGAATCGGGACCCGCATCAGGTCCTCGGCGATCACGATGTCGCCGTCGAACTCCGCGCGCGCCTCGTCGAGGAAGCGGGTGCTGTCGGCGTACCGCTGGGAGAAGTGGGTGAGCAGCAGCGTGCGTACCCCCGACTGCCGGGCCACCGACGCGGCCTGGCCGGCCGTCAGGTGGCCGACCTGGGCGGCCATCGCCGCGTCCTCGGCCAGGAACGTCGACTCGATGACCAGCAGGTCGGCGCCCTCGGCGAGGGTGAACACGCTGTCGCACAGGCCGGTGTCCATCACGAAGGCGAACCGCTGGCCCGGCCGCGGCGCGCTGACGTCCTCGAGGGTGACGGTGCCGGCCCGGCCGGTGCGTTGCAGCTCGCCGACGGCCGGCCCGCGGATCCCGTACGCGTCGAGCAGCGCGGGTAGCATGCGGCGGCCGTCCGGTTCGGCGAGCCGGTACCCGTACGTCTCGATCGAATGCCGCAGCGGCAGCGCGGTGAGCGTTCCGGCCGGGGTCTCCGCCGAGAAGCCGGGGCCGACCGGCGTGGGCACGAGGTCGGCGACGTCGTAGAAGCTCGTGGCGTGCCGGAGCCGGTCGAAGTACGCGTGGCCGCCGGCCGGGTAGTGCACGTGGACCGGGTGCGGCACCTTGTCGAGCGAGATCCGCTGGATGACGCCGGGCAGCCCGAGCGCGTGGTCGCCGTGGAAGTGGGTGATGCAGATGCGCCGCAGCGGCGTCACGGCGAGCCCGGCCATGAGCATCTGGCGCTGGGTGCCCTCGCCGGGGTCGAAGAGGATCACCTCGTCGTCCCAGCGCAGGTGGTAGCCGTTGTGGTTGCGGTGGCGGGTGGGCACCTGGCTGGCGCTGCCCAGGATCGTCAGCTCGCGCACGTGAACCCCCGCCGGAGAAATTAAGCGACCCCCGGGGACTTCCACCGCGCGCTGTCGCACGCGATGGTCCGGTCGGACAAGGCCGGATCCCCGGGGGTCGGGTGGCTGCCTGGTACTCGCCTGACCGCTGCCACACGGTCTCGACGTCCTGCACAATTTCTCGAAGCTGTCGAGGACAGCGGCTAGCGGACAGCCACCTCACGAGTCCCGTTGCTATACAACTTCGGACCACCTCCCTTCACGTGTACGGCCACGTTAACCACTGGGATGGGCGGTCGACAACGCTTTATTTCTCACTAGAGGCGCGGGAATACCCGAGGGGACATTTCGGTACCTTCCACCGCGAGCGAGGCGGGCCCGACGATCTGCGGGTCGGGGGTGCCGACGACCTCCGGGTCCTTGCCCTCGTACTTGAAGCGGTTGAGGACGTACCGGATGGCCTCCAGCCGGGCCCGCTTCTTGTCGTTGCTCTTCACCACGGTCCACGGGGCGTCGGCGGTGTCCGTGTAGAAGAACATCGCCTCCTTGGCCTCCGTGTAGTCGTCCCACTTGTCCAGCGACTCGAGGTCCATCTTCGAGAGCTTCCACTGCCGTACCGGGTCGACCTGGCGGATGGCGAACCGGGTCCGCTGCTCGCCCCGGGACACCGAGAACCAGAACTTGACGAGGTTGATGCCCGAGCGCACGAGCATCCGTTCCAGGTCCGGCGCCTGGCGCATGAACTCCAGGTACTCGGCGCGGGTGCAGAAGCCCATGACGCGCTCCACGCCGGCCCGGTTGTACCAGGACCGGTCGAAGAGCACGATCTCACCGGCCGCCGGCAGGTGCTTGATGTAGCGCTGGAAGTACCACTGGGTGCTCTCGCGCTCGTTCGGCTTCTCCAGCGCCACCACCCCGGCGCCGCGCGGGTTCAGGTGCTCCATGAACCGCTTGATCGTGCCGCCCTTGCCCGCGGCGTCGCGCCCCTCGAAGAGGATCACCAGCCGTTCGCCGGTGTCCTTGCACCAGTTCTGCAGCTTCAGCAGCTCGATCTGCAGCAGCCGCTTGTGGTGGTCGTACTCGGCGCGGGGCATGCGGAAGTCGTACGGGTAGTCCTCCCGCCACGTGTCGACCGGGCTGCCGTCGGCGTTGAGCAGCACCGGGTCGTCGTCATCGTCGTCCGCGACCCGGTAACCGCCGAGCTCCTTGACCGGCCCCGCGTACGGCGGAGTCGTGACGTCGTCGTTCTGCGGCTGGTCCGGTTGTTCCTGCTGCTCCTGCTGGTCCTCGTGCTGCTCGGCCTCCATGGGCACGTAGATACCCACGGAGCCGGGTATCCCAACTCAGCCCAGCCAGGCGCGCAGGTTCTTCTTCCGGGCCGCCCGGGTCGCTGCCGGGAGATCCTCCAGGGTGCGCTCACCCACCTGCTCCTGACGGGCATGCAGGATTCCGTACGGGAAAGCGTCCGGAGCCGTACGCGCCACCTCCCGGAGCACCTCACGGGCCACCACGGAGTCCTGATGCGCGCCGAGCACGTCCTGCAGGGCGGTCAGGGCGTCGACCAGCCTCTTGCCCGGCTTGCCGGCGCCGGCGCTGAACACCTCGACGGCGTACCGGGCCTGCTTGAACTTCTTGCGGGCCTCGTGCAGCTCGGCGTCCACGCCGTCGGCGGTGGCCTCGTCCAGCAGCCGGTCCGCCTTGGCCAGCACCTTGCCGGCTCGGCGCCGGGCATCCCGGTCACCCGGCCCCGGCTCGTCGACCAGCTCGTCGATCGCGTCGAGCAGGGCGAGGTACCGCTCGCTGTCCAGCGCCCCGGTCAGCGCCTGGCGCCCTCGCGTGACATCGGCATCGAGCCTCTCGCGGACCTGCGCGGCCACCTCGGGGAAATCCTCGGCGGCGGCGACCAGCTTGTGCGAGAGGACCTGGCCGTCGCGGACCTCGCCCAGGCAGCCCGCCAGCCACTTCAGCTCACCCTTGACGACCTCGGCCCGCTCCTGGTCGAACGAGCCCCGGAACGTCTTCAGCGTGCTGCGCAACCGGCGGGTCGCCACGCGCATCTTGTGCACGCCCTCGGCGTCGCCCGCCCGTACCGCCGGGTCCTGCGCCTCGATGGCTTCGCGCTGCTCACGGGCGTACGCGACAACCGGGTTGATCTTCTTCTTACTCGTGCCCCGGGAGGCGGCCAGGCGGTCGCCGAGTGCCCGCGCGAGCTTCGACGGACCCGCGGCGGGCGTCGCGCCGGCCGCGAGCAGCAGACCCTCCACGGCCTCGAGCACCTCGGGGCCGCCGTCGACGAGCTCCACCTCGAGCTCCTGCCACCGCTGCTCGCCGTCGTCGGTCCCGGCCGTGACCTCGTCCTGGGCCAGCAGCGCCAGCGTGCGCCCGTCGGCATCGCACAGCGGAGCCTCCACCCGCCGGGTACGCAGCCGCGCCACCGGCCGCAGCGGCCGTGTCCGCACGATCGTGCGCACCTCGGCGACCAGCTCGGCCGGCACCTCGTCGCCCTCGGTCAGCGGAAGCCGGTGCTCGGTACGCGCCGACCCGTCACCGGGCGTCTTCAGATGCCACCCCGCGTCGGTGCCGCCACTGCGCCGCCGCAACGTCCGCTTGTGGCGGGCCAGCCGCAGATCGTCGGTGTCGAAATACGTCGCATCCAACTCGTGCGTCTCGGCCTCACCGAGCCCCTCGGCGCCGGCGGCACCGGTCAGGTCCGGCAGGGCGAAGCCGTCCGGGACGTCGTACTTGCGCTCGTCTTCCGTGGCGGTCTGCATGCGTCCAGTCTCGCCGATCGCGCCCGGCTCAGCGACCTCACAGGAAGGCGAGAGACGCTGGCCCGGTGAACGAATCGGGACGCAAGATCTCCCTCGCCGGGCTGGGCCTGATCAGCGCGGGCGCCGCCCTCGGGCTCGCCCTGACCGCCCCCGGGACGACGGGCGACGACCCCGCCGCGGCCCCGCCGGCCACCACCGCGCCGGCCGGGCCGGCCGACCCGCCGCCCGCGCCGCCGGTCGCCGAGTAGCTTCTCCGCGGCGCGGCCGCCGCCCGGCGGCGGCTTTCCCCGCCGGCACCCGCCCGGGCTGCTGTCCGCCGGTCGCCGTTCATCGGGCGCACGGGGACTTCCCAGGGGATCCGGGGCGCTGGTTCAGCAAATCTTCAGTCGGGGTTTGCACACTGGGAGCAGGTTCCGCGGGACCCCGGCGCTCGTCCCCCGTGCGGGCGCCGGCCCCGCGGGCCGTTGCGAAGCGCCGCTCCGCCCGCCGCCCCGGACGGAGCGGCGCCCGCACCTCAGACCCCGGCCTCCACCTGGCTACGCAGGTAGTGCGCACGCGAGTAGTGCGCCGCCGCGGCACCGAAGTACATCGTCGCCAGCGACACATGGAACGTGTTGTCGGCCATGGCGTTCTTCGCGGCCGCCGTCTCGGCCCACCGGATCTCGGCATCCGACTCACTGATCCCGCGCCGGGCACACCGCCGCCGATTCAGCTCCTTGCCGAGCCGCCACGAGTCCAGCGCACTCTCGGCCTGCCGCATCATGGCCCGGGCCTTCTCGATGAGCGACTCGGCGAGCAGCCAGGCAGCGCGCTCCTCGTCGTTGCTGAATCTGGGCATGGTGGACACCTCCCGAGGGGCCGCCTCCTGATCTGTCTGTCCATTCAGTGTGTGCGGTGGGTTCGGTGCTTGTCGATCTTTTACACCCCTTCGAGGTACGGCCGTCTGTGCTGCTCACGGGCTCACACCGGTACGTTGATGCCATCCGGAGGAGGTGTCCATGGGCGAGCACGGGTGGCGTCGGTTCCTCGCGGCGGACGGCCTGGACGACTGGGTGGTCCTGCACGGCGGCGCGACGGCCGTCTTCCGCGCCGCGTCGCTCGGCGAGGCGGCACGGCTGGCCCTCGCGGTCGCTGAGCTCCCCGGTCTGGAGGGCTCCGGAGCGCTCCTCACCACCGCTGACGGGCGTCTGAGCGTACGGCTGACCCGCGGTGTCTTCCGGCTCGAGGAGCAGCACATCGACCTCGCCCGGGCGATCTCAGAGGTGGCCCGCAGCCACGGTGCGGTCGCCGACCGGGCGGCCGCGCAGGAGGTGCAGTTCGCGATAGCCGCCCGACCCGGCGAGGTCGACATCGGATTCTGGCGGGCCGTCCTCGGCTACGCGCCGCTGGCCGGCGACAACGCCGCGGACCCGCTCGGCCACGGCCCGACGGTCTGGATGCAGGAACTCAACCCGGCCAAGCCCCTCCGGCACGCGATGCACATCGACGTCTCGGTCGCCCGGGACCGGGCCGAAGCGCGCGTGGCGGCGGCGCTGGCCGCCGGCGGCCGCATCGTGGACGATTCGGAAGCCCCGGCAACCTGGATCCTCGCCGACCGCGCCGGCAACCGGGTGTGCATAGCCGCCTGGCCCGACGGCGCGGTGCCCCCACCGCGGTGAGGGCACCACGGGTGTGCGTCAGGCGGTCTTCGCGACGCCGACCGGGCAGGTCATGCCGTTCGGGGCAGGGCCTGATCAATGTGCCCCAAGTCCTTTACGCGTAGCTTACCCAGTTCCTGGAGGTGTGCCTGATCGGTGAGTCGTTGCTTCAACGCCTGCGGCTCGGAGCTGCGCTTCGGCTCGACAGCCGTCCTGAACTGCATCGACGACGCGGCGTCCATAACGGGGGTCTTGCTGACAGTACGATGTTCGCTGTGGGGAGACCCTACGCGCAACGGCCCTAAGGAGACGTGTCCCAGTGTCGCTGACGTTCTGGCTCATCGTCGCCGCGGTGGTGGTCACCACCGTCATTGGAGTGCTGGTGAACTGGGCTACGCACGGCTCGCCACCGATCACTGGTCGAACGGCCTGGGCGATGCTCGCCGTCTTTACAGTGACCGGAGCCGTGATCGCGCTCGTCCAAGCCGGAGCTTTTAGTCGATACACCGCGGCCGGTCCACCCGGGTCGGGACTGTCCAGTACCGGTCCGGGCGCTCGGAGTCCGTCCAGCAGCGTTGCTAAGTCGCAGAAGCCGGCCCGGTCCAGCGGCGCCGGACCGGAAGATGATTCGGCTCCTGCCAGCCGGGTGCGACAGCCCAAACCTACGGCACACCGGACCACCGCGACCGGGACAGGAATGGAGGCAGGGCAGGACCAGCCAGACCATACGAAAACCGCGGCTCCGAAGGCTGGCACGGAGGGCACGACTAGCACCTATGACCTGTCCTGCTCTTCTGCCGTAACGCTGAACATCGCCGCATACGGGCACGGTACGGTCACTATTAGGGTCACCGGCGCGACAGAGGCGACCGGAGCGCCCGGAGACCGCAGCCTGACCGTGTCCGGACCTGCGGGCGACTACCACATCACCGCTACGGATGTGCCTGGTGGCGATTCCCAAGGCGTCTGGATCGATTCCATTGACCCTGAGGGTGCCTGCCAGAGTCCGTGACCGGGCACTTGGCGCGGCCGGCGCGCACGGTCCGCCGTCATCCTCGAACTCCGTCCCGATCGGCACTACTGGCCGGCCGAACGCGATCTGCGTCGCGCCAGGTGGGAAGCGGGGGAGATTCCTCGGATGTACATGCAGCGGCTCCCCATGATGCATGCCAAATCGTTTCTATTCGCTTTGGACACCGTTGCTAACTGCATTCGGGTGTTGGCAGAGAAGTCTGATGCTACGCACAAGGTTCAAGCGGTCATGCAGGACTGGGTAGCAACGTTCCCGACAGTTAAAGGTCTTCGGGATACAGCGCACCATATGGAAGATCGCGCGAGAGGCCTCGGGCGGAAAGATCCACTAGTATTGCAGCCTGTGAACAGCCAGGGGATAAATGCCCCGGGCGGTGCACTGATCCTGGATCATTTGAACGGCAACACCTATGGCGGCACGGTGTTCGACGGTAGCTACGCTGAGGTTGAGGTTTCACGCACGTCGTTGGCGATGCTCGGCGGCTTGGTTCAGCAGGCCATTGACGCGTTCGAGTGGGAAGGGTGGCCCCAGTCGGTGCCGACGTAGGACGACGTCGGCAGTAGCGGGAGCGAGTGCGGACGCGGAGACAGCGGCTGGCGCGCCGTTGCTGTCTCCGCGTCGTTTGCGGCTTATGCGCTGGTCAGGACGGATCCCCTGAGCATTCCGGAGGGGCACATTAGTTGAGCCCTGTCGGTACAGGATGCAATTACCCCTAGCATTTCTAGACCTAGTTGAGCTGGTCGAGGCCGCCGTTCGCACCCACAGCTGGAAGGGGAGTGTGCGATAGCGGCCGACGGAGGCGGGTGGCGTCGGGAAGAATCGAGGTGGCACGCATCGTCCGGGTCGACTTGAGGAAAGGCCCGGGAATCCACCGGCATTTTGGGTCAGGACCGTGGGAAACGCGGGCGTTGGTAACCAAGCGGAGAACTCGGCGGTTCCGGCGGCACCTCAATTGTGGCTGCGGCGAATACAGGTGACGGATGCCGAAGGGCATTACGTCTGTTTTCAGACGGACTGACCATCTTGCTGGAGGGAATTTTTGCGGCCGGACGCGTGCTCCCCAGCTCAGCGGCCCCCGCGGTCGGACTGACTGTGCGGGACAGTCGTATGTGGAAGCGCAAATTGGACGGATCGGGCGAAATCCTGGACGCCAGCGCGGTGAAGTGGCAGCTTAGAAGGCATGAGCGTCGATCGATTCGAGCCGGACGGGAACACCGGTCAGACCGTTTCTCCGTTGTGTAGCAACCCGTCTCGGGCGAGTCCGAGAAGGCCATGACTACCTTGCGAACGACTAGAGGGCGATCCGCCGGCCAGCGAATCGCCCTCACATCGCCCACCTCGCCGGATGCCTTCCACAGCCCCTGAACCGGAGGACGACTTGTCCAAACTACCCAGTAAGCCCGCTTCTCGTCACGGGAATCCAGACCACCGTTCTACGGTAGTCCGTATTGCGGCCTATGCCACGGGTACCTTCTTTACGGCCGTCCCGTCGCTGATGGTGGCCGCCGGCCAATGGCAGATTGACGACGGGACTCTTCGGCTCGCCATCATCGCGGTCACGGCGATCGCGGCGTTGGCCCAGCTCGTCGCCGCAATTTCGATCCTCCGCTAGCACCTTTGCGTGGTCCGGCCAGGGACAACCCAAACCCCGGCCGGACCGCGTCCCCTCTTCGGTCCTCGAAGACGGACAGCCCACGCTCGGTGGGTCAATGCCGCCTGGCAGGGACATACCGAAACGCCCAGGCCGTTGGTCGGGCGTTCTGCCGTCATTAGGGTGTGCTATCGAGCCCCAGAGTAGGGGCACAGTACATGAGCCCTGTCGGGCCGTGGTTGCAGTAGCCGCCCGGGTTCTTAACCCCCGGCGAATGGTGATGTACTGTCCGCCGTATGACCACCGCACTTCCCGCCATCTATGTCCGGCAGTCCAGTGCGCGCCGGAACAAGTCCGAAGCCAGCCCGGAGACCCAGCGTGCCGCGACGGTGGAGCGTGCCGCCCATGATCACCCCGGTTGCGAGATCCTGCGGTACGAAGACATCGGCAAGAGTGGCTACGACACGGAGATCATTCGTCCCGACTATGACCGGCTGATCGCGGACATCAAGGCTGGCCGGATCACGCACGTCTACGTCTACTACGTCTCCCGGCTCACCCGGCAGGACCCGAAGCAGGCACTCGCCGAGTTGCTGCCGCTGCTCGCCAACGGGCTCACGATCATCTCGACAACCGAGGGCACGTTCGGCCCGGACAACACGATGGATCTCATCCATCTACTTCTGCGGCTGGACGCGGCGCACAACGAGAGCGCCAACAAGTCGAAGGCGGTCCGGGGCGCGAAGGCGCTCGCTCGCGCCGCTGGTGGGCACCTCGGGGGAGCGCCGTACGGCTTCACCACCGTCGAACGCATCGAGCTGACGCCGGATGGCGCTCCAGTCGCCATTCGCGCCCTCGTGGTCGAGCCGGCCGAGGAGCGGTACGTGCGATTCGCCGTGCGTGCTGTCCGCTGGGGTCACGCCGTCCATGCGGTGTCGCGGTACTTCGAGCGTCGGGGCGTACCGACCCGTGGAGCGACCGTCGGGCGCAGCCGTAGCGAATCGGGATGGTCGGACCGGGCGCTCGGCCTCCGACTGCGTGACCCGCGCATCGCTGGCCTGGCCGCCGTAGCGATCGTTGACGCGAAGGGCAACACGACTGGGTACTCGCTGGCGAGCGGCGTGCCGGGCGAGCGGTTTCTCCCCGCGCCCGATCGGGCCATCATCACCACCGAGGAGTTCTGGGCGCTTCAGAGCGCTCTCAACGGTCGATCCGTTGGTCCCCGGCGGCCCACCGACACGCCTTCGCTGCTCTCCGGGCTCGGCGTTCTCTCCTGCGAGTGCGGACGACCGATGAAGGCTCGCCGGTTCAACGCCTCGCCTACTCGCAACGCCTACATGTGCACCGCGCCCGCCGGGCGGCACTCCTGCACGGTCTCCATGTCGACGCTGGATGCCTTCGTCCGGTTCCGGATCGGGCGGATGATCGAGAGCTTCGACCCTGAAGACCCGGAAGACACCGAGGTTGGAGCCATCCTTGCCGAAGCCACGCGCCGGTACGCCGTGGCCCACAGCGACCCGGCTACCGCGGCCCAGCGTGCGACGGTGGCCGCCGAGCTGGCCGAGGCGACTGCCTCGCTGGAGCGGCTGGGGGAGACCCTGGCGACGGCCAAGGGTGCCGCCGCCCTCGTGTTGGAACGTCAGGTGACCGCGACCGGTGCCAGGGTCGATGACCTCACGGCATCGTTGGAGGCGCTCAACAAGGCGATGACGGCCACCATCCCGTTGACCGGCTGGACCTCCAACGAGTACGGCGACGAGGGCTCCTGGTGGGACACCGCGCCGATCACCGAACGCCGTGAGTTCGTCGGGCTGTTCATCGACCGGATGACCGTCTCTCGCGCACCCGCGAAGGGAGGGCGGCCGACCCGCGCGGACCCGTGGGGCGTCATTGACCCGCGTGTCGAGTTCGACTGGGCAAAGGCCCCGGCGAGCTAAGTACCTCGATATACAGGAAGGCCCGGACCTGGCAGCGTCACGATGCTGCCCAGTCCGGGCCTTCTTTGCGACCGGGGGACGGTCGCCCTCAGCCCGCCTACTGGAGGTGCCGCAGACAGCGAGCGGCGACGGGCTGAAGCTGACCCGGCCCGGCAGGGCACCACGGGGGAGCGCCCGCCGAGTCGAGTGGTCAAGCGGCGTGGTCCGGGCCTACACCGTGCCCCGGCGGTGCTGTTCCAGTTGCAGCAGGAACCGGACCGCCTGTGCCTCGTCCTGGTGAGTGCCGATCGTGTGCTCGGGCGGTGCGTCGGGTAGCCATGATCGCCACCATCCGTTTTTGTGGTCCGGAATCGGGGCGACGTAGCCGACGAACGAGGTGTGCTTGCCCGTGACGGGCGTCCGGCGCATCGCCGTTGCTGTGCGAGCAGCCATCGTCAGGTGTTCTCAGTCGTGCGCCGGTACGTCGACCATCGACCGGTCCAGTCCGCGAGATTGTGCATCCAGACTGGCGAGTTCGGTTGAGCCTTCGATGCCCACTTCGCGGCGTTCTTAGAGGCGAAGTCGTCGAGGACGTCAGGACCGACCTCGCCCCAGGCGGGAAACCGCGCCAGCCACTGTTCCGCCTGCTCGGGCGTGTGGCCGCTACCGACTAACCACTGGGCGAGGATGGCAAGTTCGACCCACGGTGCGGCCTTGGTCGCCATCGCCCAGTCAACGATCCGCAGGCCGTCCGGGGTGACGATGAGGTTGGCCGGGCCGAGGTCGGTGTGCACGAGGGTGTCGCCGTCCATCGTCGGGTGCTCGAACCCGAGCCGCCCCTTCGGGCTGAACAGCCCCACGTCCGGCGCCTGAGTCTTGCCCAGCGCCGTCAATGCTTCCCCGAGAAGTTCCAGATCGGGACTGCCCGGCGACAGGTCGGCGTGCGGGCCGTCGCAGTGCTCGAAGCCCACGACCAGCCAGCCGGCCGCCTCGAAGTGCCATCGGACCGCGGGTGAGTAAGACCCACTGACGGCCTCACTCACCCGCAGCTCGAAGCGCAACGACCGAACCCCGAAGTCAGAATGAGCCGCCTTGAGGAACACCTTCCCGGCTGGCCCGGTGACGGTTGCGGCGATCTCCGCGTGGTCACCGGTCGCGGCGGGCGAGATGTGGGAACCGCCGACTCGGTCGGCGACTTCCTTCGTGACGGCCTCGGGCAACGTGGCCCAGTCAGTGCGCATCGATCAGTTGCCCTTTCAGATGCCCGGGTTCGGCGGGCAGCAGGACTTCGCCTCGCCGTCCCAGAACTCGGGGTCGATGTAGTAGCCGGTCGCCTTGAGCGCCTGACGGGTGTACTCCAGCGAGGAGCCGTCCGCCATGCCCTCGGTCAGGATCGGCACGTGGTGCACGAAGCCTCCCGCGATCTGCTCGCAGGCGGCGGCGTACGCCTCGGTGTGTTGCAACGACGCGTGCCAGGCCGCGTCGACCGGTTCTGTCGGGACGACGCGGTACGAGCGGCCGTCGGGCAGCAGCCGGCCGAAGTCGGGGTCGTGCTGCGAGTCGGCGTGGGCCTTGAGCATGAGCAGCATCTGCCCGACGGCCCGCCGGGCGTAGATTGTGGTGACCTCCTGGCGGGCGGCGAAGAACTCGGCGAGCTTGTCGAAGGTCTGCGGGTCGACGAGGGCTTGCGGGTCCTTGTCGGCCTGGACCGGCAGTGCGGTCGTGAGCGTCACGACTCCTCCTTGGGTGTATGGATCGCCGACGCCTGATGCGCCGGTGAAATCCCGGATCAACGGATCGATTGGTGCTGGCCGATCTGACTCGGCGCGTGGGAGACGTAGTCGACGTTCGGTTCGGTGCGTGCCGCGTGGAGCAGCTCGGAGGCGAGAGCGTCGACATCGGCGTACGCCAGCCACTGCGCCAGCAGGTCGCGCGCCTCGGCGATCTGTCCGGCGAAGGCGGCCGGGTCGATGACGTTCGCGGGCGAGATGACACGCCGCAGCGGGGTCGAGGTGAGCGCGGCCTGAGCCAGCTTCCCGGCGATCCAGTAGCCGGTGCGCTCGCGAGCCACGAACGTCACGTGGACGCTTTCCTCGGTCTGGCTCCGTGCGTGCGGGTTGTGCATCCAGCCGCGAGGAAGCACCACGATCTGACCGGGACCGAGGTCGAACTCGAAGTCGGGCCGCATCGACTTCATGCGGTCGAGGACGTCGCTGCCCGGCGAGGTATTGGACGCGAACTGCTCCCTGTGCGGTTCCTCGACCTCGGGCTCCCAGATCTGCCAGGTCTTGCGCCCGGCGAGCTGGTAGACGAACCCCATGTTTTGATCCCAGTGGTGATGCAGACCCTGCCCGCCCGCCGGGGTGACAAATCCGGTGGCGTACGTGCCGTACCCGGTCTCGTTCTGCATCGCCGCGCAGATCGCGTGCACCTCCGGGCACCAGCGGTGCAGGTTGCGCAGTTGGATCGTGTAGCCCCGGCCGCGCCACTTCGCGACCTTGCCGGGGTCGAGGTAGCCGTCTGTCGTGTACGCGCGGGAGTGCAGCGCCGCTCCATCTTTGATCACGACGAGTTGCTCTGCGGGTGCGGTACCGGTGTCGAGGTAGCCGTTGACGAGATCCACGTTGACGATGCCGGGCAGGCGGCTGCCGTCAGGCGGTGTTTGAAGCGCAGGCTTCGCCGGCCAAGCGGTCATCATCTCGCTGACCGTGCCCTCGTCGAACAACATCGATAGGGACATTCCAACCTCCGGGGGTGTAGGGAGTGGTTACGTCCGGGCGGGCTGCCCTGCTTCCGATCGAGCGGCCCTAGCCTTCGCCGCCGTGACGCTGTCGAGCACGAGCTGTTCAGCAGCAACCGCCATGTCATCGGTCTCCAGCTCGATGACGGCGCGGCCCTCCTGCATGTGAATCCACGCAACGCGGACCAGGGTCGTCCCGACCCTCACCACGGGCGGCGCATCGAATGCGTCGAGCAGAAGGCCAAGCAGACCGGGGGTTCTTTTCGGCGGTTCTTCGGTTGTCATGCCGCGAGCCCCGGCGGTTCGGCCCAGCCAAGAAACCGCTCATAGAGGTCGGGCGGCGGTCCTCCATTGCCGGCCGCCCAGTCGTCGATCGCTTCGATTAGGAAGGACCCGACGACGACCGACAGGCCGTGCGGAAATCGCTGGTATTGCTCGGCCAGCTCGACCTTGGCGGTAGCGCACGGCCACGGCTGTCCGCAGACTCGGCAGTCCCACGTAGGGCGCTCGCCTTGGTGTTCCGTACGAGGTATCAGCATCACGCGCCTCCCCGCGAACGCCGCTCCTGCGCCGGAGTCAGCGCGCCCGCGCGCCCGATCTGGAACAACGGCATGGTGTTTGTCTGCCAGCTCGGGACGTCGAGGCGGTGGTTATCGGCCCTCTTACCGGGGTCGCTGAGGGCCGTCAATGCGCGAAATTCCTCGCCTTCTTTGCCTTTGGCCATCCATGCCTCGATGCAGGGCCAGGGCAGGCCGCAGGTGCACCGTCGCCGACGCAAGACCAAAACGCGACGCCACCATGCGCGCTTTTCCTCCCGATGCTGCATTGCGCCTCCCCCCATTTCGGGAACCGAACCCGTTGGCCTGACGCTAGGACGATCGGGACGGAAGGAGTGGCATTCACGTGCTGCCATCAGGCACTCTGTGGACCTGGCAGCATTGGCAGCACCCTGGCAGCACGGAGGGGGACACCGTGGAAACGTTCGGGCAAGCTGCTCGGCGGCTGCGCGGTGGGATGTCACTCCGCGAGGCTGCTCGGCGCGCACACCTCGACTCCGGACACCTGTCCCGAGTCGAAGCGGACAAGCGCCCGCCCACGCCACTCATCGCCCAGGCGCTCGATGACGTATACGAAGCAGGTGGGGAACTGTTTTCGCTGGTCGAAGCGCACGGCGAGCCGTGGGAGCTGGACCACGGGATCTGGCGGCCGAAGGACTCCGAGTTGCTCGCAGCCGCGGTGCTCGCAACGACGCCCACAGCAGAAAATGCCCTCACCCTGGCGCACCAATGGTTGATCGCTGAGCCGCCGCAGGTGACCGCTACTCGTGCCGGTCGACGTATCGGCGTCGTGCAGGTCCAGGACGTCGAGAAGCGTGTCCACCAGCTCCGCAAGCTCGACGACTACGTCGGTGGGCAGGACACACACGCGATGGTCACCGCGGAGTTGGCGGCAACGACCGCTTTGCTCCGTGATGCCGCCTACACCGAGGAGATCGGTAAGCGGCTCCTCGTCGCCATCGGCGAGTTGGCCCAGGTAGCCGGATGGGTCACCAGCGACGCTGGCCATCATGCCGAGGCCGAGCGCTACTACCTCGCTGGGATGCGGGCAGCTCACGCGGGTGGAGACGTCGCGGGCGCGGCGAACAACCTCTCGTCGCTCGCTTACCAGGTCGCGAACGTGGGTGACGCGCGAGAGGCCGTGACTCTCGCGAAGTCGGCCTACGCCGGTGCTCGCAGTGCGGCTACCGCGACCACGAAGGCGCTCCTCGCGGAGCGAGTGGCGTGGGCCGAGGCGCAGGTTGGCGACGTGACCGCCGCCGAACGTGCGCTCGGCACAGTCGAGGAGCAGTACGAACATCGCCAGCCGGCCGATGATCCGATCTGGGTCTACTGGCTCGACGAGGGCGAGATCGACATCATGGCTGGACGAGTCTGGACTCAGCTACAACGCCCCCTGCGAGCGGTCCCCATCCTGGAGAGGGCGACCGCCGGATACAGCGACGAGACCGGGCGGGAGACCGCGCTCTATATGACCTGGCTTGCCGAGTCCCTACTTCAGGCGAACGAAGTCGAGCGCGCGGCGGAAGCGGCTACGCGAGCGCTTCGCCTCTCGGGGAAGGCCGGAAGCTCGCGGGTTTCCGAGCGCCTGCGCCTTCTTCGCGCCAAGCTGGCCAAATTTCCCGGGGTGCCAGAAGTCGATGCATTCGAGGGTGAGGCCAGCACCAGCGCGTAGCGCGCCGGCGAGCAACGGTTCCAGCTTTATCCGCGACGTTGCGAGCAGCAAGCGGCGCTCCTGATGCACCCGTCGAATGCAGCGATCCGGAGCGCTTATTGCTGATGGAGCTGGCGCAATATCGCTGACTTGCAGCCTTTCATGGACGCCCTCACGGAACTCTGAGGCACACTCCTCTGCCCGCTCAGAAATTCGCTGGCGAGGGAATGAGCCGTGCCGGTACTCCCGCCTACCCCGGACGATCCTTGAGGTGCCCACGAACTTTCTCAGCGTGTTGCTGCGTGCTGTACGTGTTGCGGCGCGGGCGAAGCCTGGTGCCCAATTCCTATTAGCTCACGCCTTGCGGGCGTGACGGAGTGACGGAACGAACGTCACTTCCTATTCCCTCTATAGAGTCGTCGTCGTCTCTATAAGCAGGAAGAGGAGTGACGCAACTTCCGTCACTCCGTCACACCTGCCGAGCCGAACTTCGCCGTCCTCCGCGTGAACACCTCGGCGCTGTCGGCCCACTTGCTACTCGGGCGCAGCGCCCGCGCCGCCCACCTCCGCCGCATCCACGACCGCTCCGCCGCCGCCCTCGGCAGGCAGGGCGGTCGGCCCGCCGAGCCTCGACACCTGGGCGGGAGTCGAGGCGGAGCGCCGCCATGTGCGGCAGCTCCCGGGCGGAGCCTGCCGCCAGGAGTGCTGCGGCTCCGCCCGGCCGCCGCCCTGCCCGCCAAATCGCCTTGGCGGCCTGCCTCCCTGGTCGCGCCGCCTGGCCCGCCCAACGACAAGGAGTCTCACCGCCATGCCGCGCCGCGCGCCCGCCGCGCTCCGGAGCCGCCGGAAGCGGCGCCACTACACCGTCGCCCGACCGAATGCCGGCCCCCGCCTGGCCCTGGCGGTCAACCGCCAAGACATCGCTGCCATGCGCGGCGGCTACCGCCTTATCCGAGTCGACGGTGAAACCCCGGTCTACGCCTTCTCGGACGCCGCATAGCCGCCGGAGCTTCACCGCCCGCCACGCCGCCATACCGCCCATCCCACTGGCGGCAGACGCCCAACCGCCCAAGAGAAAGCAGCACCGATGACCGCAGACCCCAAGACCATCCGCGAACTTCGAGCCGGACTCGGCGGGCACGGCGTGCACACCGCCGAGCCCGAGTGTCCCGTCCCGTACAGCGCGCTCGACCGCCCGGAGTTCGCCGACCTTGCCAAGGCGTTCACCGCATGGGAGACGGCGGTACATAAGCGGGAGGACGCGCAACTCGACTACGAGGACGCCGAGAGCGCCTACGCCCGCGACCTCGCCGCGTGGAACCGCGATCAGCAGGCGCTCGCCGTGCGGGTCGCCCGGGGCGACGCTGTGCCGGCCGAACTCCCGGCCCGTCCGGTCGAGAGCAGCTACGAACCGCACGCGGACCTTATGAGCCGCCTTGCGGAGCGGGCCATCCTCGCCGAGCGACAAGCCGCTCGCGCCGTCGAAGCCGAGTACCGGAAGGTGGCGGCAGCAATCACCGCGTACGCCGCCCAGCAGCAGCGCGAGCACAGCGCCCACGTCCGCACCCTGCTCGCCGAAGCGCTCGCCGAGGTCGAGAGCCTTCGCGGAGCGCGCGAGCTCGCCCTTGCGTCACGGACGGTCCAGACCGCGGATGAGATCGGCGAGGCCGCAGGTTGGTCGCCGGAACGCGCCCGCCAGCGTCACGCGCTGGAGCGTGCCCACTTCTACACCGCTGAGCAGTTCGGCAGGCGAGCCGCGCGAGAGCACGAGCAGCGCCTCGACGAGGCCATGTCCACGCTGCGCGGATACGTTGAGGCGGTAGCCGCCGAGAACTTCGCCGCCGCATGGCCGGACCACACCGACCCGGCCTTCCACGCCAGGCGAGCGGCCACCGGAGATCGAGCCCGAGGAGCGTCCTTCGTTGGTATTCGATGAGCGCCTGAGTGAAATTGTTGCCGCCGCGACCGCGCCCCGACCGCCAGCACCGACCCGCGAGGACTTCGTGAACTCCACGGCCCGGCGCTTCGACCTCACGCCCGAGCAGACCGCGCGCATCGACGCAGAGACACCCGACGACATCACCCGGCAGGCACGCGAGCTGAGAAATCGAGCCGCGCTCGCTCGGGAAGCTCCAGAGACTGGCTCAGTTATCCCTCTCACTCTGGTCCTTGGACACGGAGTGCTGGAGCCGGCGCCGCAGGATTTCGATCCAGATGTGATCGTGCGAAGTCTTCGCCGGCGTTAGCAGCCATCCTGGCGCTGTGAGCCTCCGGTCCGCCTCTGCCCAAGGCACGCCGTCGGAGGGCTGATCGACGCCCTGGGGCGTGCCGCTCTCCCCGCCGATGGACCTGGCCTGCGGGATTGAGCGCTACCCCAGGGCGTCGCTGTCTTTGGGGGTAGGGGGAGGGCACGAGCGACCGGCGCTCCCGGTTGCCGAACGACTGGGCAGTCCGGCGCCTACGGGTGCTGAGGGCAGCGGCCTACCGGTGCCAGGTGAAGGACGAGGACGCACGCCCATGCGGTGAGCCGGCCAACGAGGTCGACCACATCAACGCAGGCGACGATCATCGACCCGAGAATCTTCAAGCGATCTGTCGCTGGCACCACGGCCGCAAGACCGCAGCCGAAGGCGCAGCCGCACGCCGCCCACGCCCCACCGCACGCCGCGAGTCCGAGCGTCATCCCGGCTCACATCCACTTACGGGTTGACAGAGGACCGCCCGCAGCACAGCTAAGTCTCAAGATGAGAGAATGTCCGCATGGCGGACTACGGCGAGGCCGTGTACATCGAGACTGCCGTTCAAGTCATTCCCGTCATCGCCGTAGTGATCTTGGCAGATCAGTTTCTCTCTCGCGATACGAGCGAGCGGGTTCACCGAATCAATGCATCCACTGCCGTTGCAGTGGGTCTGGTTTTTGGTGTCGCAGGGGAAGTCGCCGGTTTCCAGGCTTTATTGACAGGGCCGACACGGCAAACCATTCCCCTGGTGAGCGGCGCCCTAATGGCACTCGGAGCAACAGCAGTCCTTCCTCGCCTGGCAGAGCTTACCTTTCATAACCGTCCGGACGCCGCCAGGCGATTTGCGCAGCGACTCCTGCCGGTCGCCATTGGCGGCGTCGGCCTCATCTCATCCAGCTGGAGTGCTTCGATCTGCGCGAAGATTGTTCTCTATTCGATGATTGCTATCTCTGCGGCAACCGCGATCTACGAGGCTATACGCCAGGCGGCTAAAGATTCGACACAGTCTTCAGTAGCTCAGTCGCAATCAACACCAGAGACGGGCACGTCTATGGAGGGTCGGGATGTTGAGCCCATGTTGGTGGACACGCCCCCAACCACTCAGCCTCCAGAAATAGCCCCGAATCGATGGCGGATTGCAGCGTTGATTGGAGTGGTGGGTGCGTCGATTATCACCAATCGACTCCGGCGCAGGGGTGCTCGGGCAGGCGCGAAGCGTAAACCGCTGACATAACTCTTTGCATTCCTACGGAGGGGGGTGGCCCCCACCCTCCTCAATCCGACACCGAAGCGGCATAGCACCGCAGGCCGCGTACGGGCGTAGAGGTCGCGGACATTTAGGTCCCCCGTCGCCAGCGCTACTTTGCGTTACCGCTGACGAACCTTGGAGCGAGTGTCAAGCGCTGTTACGTTTATGCGAAAGGTCTTACTCGGCGGCTATTGGATTATCTCAAGCCCATCCGAGGATGGCGTGATGACGACGCGGGGATCCATCTCCACCGTCTTAACGAGGTCCGCGCGAATTCGGAAGACGGTCAGACCTTCTTCATTCACGAAGTCAACGAAGTTCCCGGCATCACGCATCTCCGCAGCCGGAGCGGTGTGCTTGTCGTGGTCCTCTTTCCAGTTGATCTTGTACTCGTGAAGCTTCTTCCCCGCATTGGGGGCCGGAGTAACTGCCATGACCCCCATGGTCCCGTAGGTCAACGCGCCGCACATTTTGATCGACGAAGTCATATGCAATTCCGTAGTCGTCCCTCAAGGTCACGTCGGAAGGAGGACCGATGGCCCGCGGCACCATGCACTCTCCTAAGCCCAATGAGCAGCGCCGACGTCGCAACGCACCGACGCACGGCGAGATGGTCCTCCCGCGCGACGAGGAGGTCCGCGGCCCCGAGCTGACGTACCGACCCGCGACGGCAAAAGCCCCTCCCTGGAATGACCTCGGGGAGGGGCTTTTGTTGCATCTACGCTGATCAGGCGGCTACTCGGCGACCTTCGCGACGCCGGTCGGGCAAGTCATCCCGTTGGGGCCAATACCACAATATCCGCTGGGGTTCTTCGCGTCCGACAGGTACTGCTGGTGGTAGTCCTCCGCGAAGTAGTACTCACCCAGCGGCTTGATCTCCGTGGTGATCCGGCCGTGCCCGGCCGCCGTCACCACCGGCTGGAAGGCCTCCAGCGACGCCTGGGCGATGGGAGCCTGCTCCGGCGTCGTCGTGTAGATCGCCGAGCGGTACTGGGTGCCGACGTCGTTGCCCTGGCGCATGCCCTGGGTCGGGTCGTGGTTCTCCCAGAAGGCCTTCAGCAGGTCCTCGTACGCGATCTTCGACGGGTCGTAGACCACCTGGACGACCTCGGCGTGCCCGGTGGTGCCGGAGCAGGTCTCCTCGTAGGTGGGGTTCTTCGTGAAGCCGCCGGCGTAGCCGACCGAGGTCGAGTGGACCCCGGGAAGCTGCCAGAAGATGCGCTCGGCGCCCCAGAAGCAGCCCATGCCGAACACGGCCGTCTCGTAGCCGGCCGGCCAGGGGCCCTTCAGCGGGGTTCCGAGGACCGTGTGCGTGTCGGCCACCGGCATCGCGATCAGGCGGCCCGGCGGGGCCTGGTCGGGGGTGGGCAGCTCGAGCTTCTTGTACCGCAGGAACACGGCGTCTCCTCTCGTCCACCGGGTCCAACAACAGCCCCGGCGTGATCCTTACCCGAGGGCGTCGGCGATGGATCGGGCGTACGAAGCAGCTTCCTCGTCGGAGGCGTACTTGTGCCGGGGCCAGAAGAAGCCACGCAGCCCGTCGCCCTTCGTCCGGGGTACCACGTGCGCGTGCAGGTGCGGCACCGACTGCGACACGATGTTGTTCATCGCGACGAACGTCCCTTTCGCGTCGGTGGCGGGGGGCACGGCCGCCGCCACCCGCTGGACCAGTGCGAAGAAGCCCGGCAGCAGGTCCGGGGGCAGGTCCACGAGCTGCGGTACGTGCGGGCGCGGCACGACCAGGACGTGGCCCTTGAAGACCGGCCGGATGTCGAGGAAGCCCACGCCGTCGGGGGAGTCGACCACCTTGAACGCGGGCACCTCGCCCGCCACGATCGCGCAGAAGAGGCAGTCGGCCATCAGCGCAGACTAGCCTTGCCCCTCATGACGGGTAACGAGTACGGCTTCGACACTCTGGCCATCCACGCCGGGCAGGACCCCGACCCGCGTACGGGCGCCGTGGTGCCGCCGATCTACCAGACCAGCACCTACGCCCAGGACGCCGTCGGCGCGCCCCGGCTGGGGTACGAGTACAGCCGCTCGGGGAACCCGACCCGTGACGCCCTGCAGGAGTGCCTCGCCGCGATCGAGGGCGGCCGGCGCGGCCTCGCGTTCGCCAGCGGGCTCGCCGCCGAGGACACCCTGCTGCGGACGGTGTGCCGCCCCGGCGACCACGTGGTGATCCCGGACGACGCGTACGGCGGCACCTTCCGGCTCTTCAGCAAGGTCGCCGAGAAGTGGGGCGTGGACTGGACCGCCGTGCCGCTCAATGACCTGGACGCCGTGCGGGCGGCGTTCCGCCCCGGGCACACCCGGCTGATCTGGGCGGAGACGCCGACCAACCCGCTGCTGAACATCGCCGACGTCGCCGCGCTGGCCGCCCTGGCGCACGAGTACGACGCGATGCTCGCCGTCGACAACACGTTCGCCTCGCCGTACCTGCAGCAGCCGATCTCGCTCGGCGCCGACGTGGTGATCCACTCCACGACCAAGTACCTGGGCGGGCACTCCGACGTGGTGGGCGGCGCCCTGATCACCGCCGACGAGGGGCTGGGCCAGGAGCTCGCGTTCCACCAGAACGCCATGGGTGCCGTCAACGGCCCGTTCGACGCGTGGCTGACGCTGCGCGGGATCAAGACTCTCGGCGTACGCATGGATCGGCACTGCGACAACGCCGAGCGGATCGTCGCGTACCTTCAGACCCACGCGAAGGTCGGCCAGGTCCTCTACCCGGGCGTGGAGTCGCACCCCGGCCATGAGACAGCCGCGAAGCAGATGTCGCGCTTCGGCGGCATGGTCTCGTTTCGCGCGAAGGGCGGCCGTGACCAGGCCATCGAGGTCTGCAACCGGACGAAACTGTTCGTGCTGGCCGAGTCGCTGGGCGGCGTCGAGTCGCTCATCGAGCACCCCGGCCAGATGACACACCTCAGCGCCGCGGGCTCGCCGCTTGAAGTACCCGCCGATCTCGTGCGACTGTCTGTCGGCATCGAAACCGTTGACGATCTGCTCGCCGATCTCGAGCAGGCGCTCGGCTGAGGGTTCACAGACAGGCGGGGACCGGCCATGGACAACCTGGCGACCACGTGGGTGGGTGCCACGGCGAAACAGATCTCCCGTGCGGTGCGCCGCGGCGACACCACCGCCACCCAGGTGGTCGCCGACCACCTCGAGCAGATCGCGATCTCCGAGCCGGCGCTGGGCGCGTTCCGCGTCGTGCGCGGCGGTGAGGCGATCGTCGAGGCCGAGAAGGTCGACGAGCAGGAAGACCTCGCCAACCTTCCGCTCGCCGGCGTACCGGTCGCCGTGAAGGAGAACACCCAGGTCGCCGGCCTGCCGACCTGGCACGGCTCCGAGGCCGCGCGTACCGACGTCGCGGAGGAGGACCACGAGGTGGTCCGCCGGCTGCGCGGCGCGGGCGCGGTGGTCGTCGGCGTCACCAAGATGCCGGAGATGGGGTTGTGGGGGACCACCGACGGCGCGGACGGTCCCGCCCGCAACCCGTGGTCGCTCGACCGCACCCCCGGCGGCTCGTCGGGCGGCTCGGCCGCCGCCGTCGCCGCCGGGCTGGTGCCGATCGCGCACGGCAACGACGGGCTCGGCTCGGTGCGCATCCCGGCGGCGTGCTGCGGCCTGGTCGGCCTCAAGCCCGGCCGCGACGTCATCCCGTGCGACCTGGGCCTGGACGGCTGGATGGGCCTCGCGGAACACGGCATCCTCGCCACGACGGTCGCCGACGCCGCGCTCGGCTTCAGCGTTCTGGCGGGCCGGGCCCCGGCGAAACTCACCCCGCCGGAGAAGCTGCGGGTCGGCGTGTCCTTGCGCTCCCCGGTGCAGGGGGTACGCCCCGACGGGCCGAACCGCGATGCCGTGGCCACCGCCTCACGGATCCTGATCGAGGCGGGACACGACACGCTGACCGCCGAGCCGTCGTACTCCGCCAAGCTCGGCCTCATGGGACTGCTCACGTGGTTCGCGTCGGCGTACCGGGAGGCGGACGCCGCTGGGCTCGACCTGAAGCGGCTGCAACCCCGCACCCGCCGCCACGTCCGGCTCGGCAAGATCGCCTGGAACCGCGGCTGGGTACGCCAGGAGCAGCGCGACGCCTGGCGCGAGCAGAGCATCGCGTTCTTCCGCGACCGCAACGTCGACGTGCTGCTCACCCCGGCGCTCGCCACCACCCCGCCGCCCGCCGACGGGCACTCCACGGGCACCTGGCGTAGCAACATGCTGACGAACATGCGCTACGCCCCGTACGCGGCGCCCTGGAACATCGCCGGGCTGCCCGCGATCGTGGTGCCGGTCGGCATCCGCCCGGACGGCGTGCCGGTCGGCGTGCAGTTCGTCGGGCCGCCGGACTCGGAGCTGCTGCTGCTGTCGATCGCCGGAGTGCTCGAGGTGGCGAACCCCTGGACGCGCCACTCGTTCGTCTGACGCCGGGTTGCTCTCCCCGGGCGGCCTTCGCCGGGTGGCACGATGCCGGGCTTTCGCCGGGTGGCACGATCTCAGGCATGAGTGACCTGCTTACGCTCGCCGACATCGAAGCCGCGCGGGCGCTGCTCACCGGGGTCGTCAAAACCACCCCGCTCGAACACTCCATGCCGCTGACCCGCGCGCTGGACATGCCGGTGTGGCTCAAGTGCGAGAACCAGCAGCGGGCCGGTTCGTACAAGGTCCGCGGCGCGTACACCCGCATCTCCCGGCTCTCGGACGCCGAGCGCGCCCGCGGCGTGGTCGCCGCGAGCGCGGGCAACCACGCCCAGGGCGTCGCCCTCGCCGCCGGCATGCTCGGCGCCAAGGCCACCGTCTTCATGCCCGAGAACGCCCCCCTGCCCAAGGTCACGGCCACGAAGGGCTACGGCGCCGCCATCGAGTACGCGGGCCTCACCGTCGACGACGCCCTCGTCGCGGCCCGCGCCTTCGCCGAACGGACCGGCGCGGTGCTGATCCACCCCTTCGACCACCGCGACGTGATCGCCGGCCAGGGCACGGTCGGCCTGGAAATCCTCGACCAGTGCCCGGACACCGGCACGATCGTCACGGCGGTCGGCGGAGGCGGCCTCATCTCGGGCGTGGCCGTCGCCGCCAGGGCCCTCAGGCCGGGCATCCGCATCATCGGCGTCCAGGCCTCCGGCGCGGCGGCCTACCCGCCCTCACTGGCCGCCGGGGCCCCGATCGCCCTCACCGAATCGGCGACCATCGCGGACGGCATCGCGGTGATGTGCCCGGGCGACATCACGTTCGCCCACGTCAGCGAACTCGTCGACGACATCGTCACGGTCACCGACGAAGACCTGTCGGCGGCCCTGCTGCTGCTGCTGGAACGGCACAAGATGGTGGTGGAACCGGCCGGGGGAGCGGCGGTGGCGGCCCTGCTCACCGGCAAGGTGGAGCTGGCCGAGCCGGTTGTGGCCATCCTGTCCGGCGGCAACATCGACCCCATGCTGCTCATGCGCGTGATCGAACACGGCCTGGCCTCGGCCGGGAGGTTCCTTCGGCTGGCGGTGCAGACGGGAGACCAGCCGGGCGAACTCGCGCGCCTGCTCACCCAGATCGCCGGCCACCGGGCGAACATCGTCGACGTGCTGCACTCCCGGCACAACCCCCGGCTGCACTTCGGCGAGGTGGAGGTGCAGCTCTCGGTCGAGACCCGCGGCCCGGACCACTCGACGGCCCTGATCGGCGCCCTCCGCGACTCCGGCTATTCGGTGACGCTGCTGCCCGGCACGCCGTGAGCTGCGCTGTGTGAACTCACGGGCTCAGATGCCGGTGAACGCTGGGCGCGTGCTGCCGTGGCCGCCGCCGCCTTGGGCAACGCCTTGGCGACCTGCGCAGTGTGCCGTGTGCTGCGTCGATGGCCGCCTGCTGACAGTTCCGCGCACCTTCCCCGGGCCGGCTCGGGGAGGTGCGCGGTCAGCTGCTTCGTGCGGTCGGTTCCAGGTGCGGTCAGACGCCGAAGGGCTGGAATTCGACGACGGTGACCTTGATGTCGGCGCCGCTCGGGGCCGTGTAGGTCACGGTCTGGCCCTGGCCGGCGCCGAGGATGGCCTTGCCGAGCGCCGACTCGGGGCTGTACACCGTCAGGTCGGTCGTCGACGCGATCTCGCGCGAGCCGAGCAGGAACTTCTCGGTGTCGGTCTTGTCGTCGTCGAAGTAGATCGTCACGACCATGCCCGGGGCGACCTTGTCGGCCGTCGGGGCCTCGCCGACCTCGGCGTTGCGCAGGAATTCCTTCAAGTAGAGGATCCGGCCCTCCTGCTTGCCCTGCTCCTCGCGGGCGGCGTGGTAGCCGCCGTTCTCCCGCAGGTCGCCCTCCTCGCGGCGGGCGTTGATCTCGGCGGCGATGACCGGCCGGGCTGCGATCAACTCGTCGAGCTCGGCCTGCAGCCGGTCGTAAGCGTCCTGGGAGAGCCAGGTCTTCGACGCTTCTGAACTGGTCACAGACTCTTCTCCTTGGGGCGGGACAGGCGTACGGAGCGAATCACCAACCTTACCAGCGGTGGGCACAACGGCCGGTTCGCCCGATCCGGGCCCATCCGCCTTCACCTTCTGTTGTACCGCGGGGGTACGACAGATTTCGCCGGGAGTCGGGTCCGGGTCAGCTCGGGGCGTCGGCGGCCCGGCAGCGCAGGACCTCGCCGACGAACGCCTTGGCGGTCGTGGGCACGACCTCAGAGGCCTTGATCGTCGACTCGTCGGCGGCGGCTCGTACGGTGACCGTGCGGGTTCCCACTTCTGTTCCGCCGTAGTCGCGCGCGCGGAGAGTGCACGTGGCGGCTTCGCCTCGGGGCACCCGTACGGTGAAATCGATCGTGATCTGGGTGTCCGTCGCCCCGGTCCATCGGACGATCTGCGCGTCGTAGGCGGGATCGCCGTACTGTTGGTAGAGACGTACGGACAGCAGCACCGCGATCGCCGTGAGGATGACGCCGAAGGTGATCGGGGCGGCCAGCCGCCGGCGCCCGTCGCGGCGCCGGCCGTAACGGCCCGGCGGGAATACCGGGGTTGTGGCGCGCGTCTCGCTCACCAGGGGACCTCTCCGGGGAAAAGTGTCGGTGTCATCGGCCAGAATGGCCCTGTCCATCTTCGCAGCCGGAGCCGGGCCCGCCCATCGAGGTCCGGTCGAGGGAGAAATCAGTGGCTGAGCAGTTGCGTCTCATGGCGGTGCACGCGCACCCCGACGACGAATCGAGCAAGGGTGCGGCCGCCATGGCCCGGTATGTCGCGGAGGGCGTCGACGTCCTGGTCGCCACGTGTACGGGTGGCGAGCGCGGCAGCGTGCTCAATCCGAAGATGGACCGCCCCGAGGTGCTCGCCGACATCGCCAACATCCGCCGCAAGGAGATGGACAGGGCGCGCGAGATCCTCGGCGTCAAGCAGGCCTGGCTGGGCTTCGTCGACTCCGGCCTGCCCGAGGGCGACCCGCTGCCGCCGCTCCCCGAGGGCTGCTTCGGGCTGGTCGACCCCGCGGAGGGCGCGCTCCCGCTGATCAAGCTGATCCGCGAGTTCAAGCCGCACGTCATCACCACGTATGACGAGAACGGCGGCTACCCGCACCCGGACCACATCATGTGCCACAAGGTCACCGTGGCGGCCTTCGACGCGGCCGGCGACCCCGAGCAGCACCCGGAGCTCGGCGAGCCGTGGCAGCCGCTGAAGCTGTACTACAACGGGGGCTGGACGCGCGCCCGCATGCTCGCGCTGCACGAGGGCATGCTCGCGGCGGGACTGGAGTCGCCGTACAAGGAGTGGCTCGACAAGTGGGAGGACCGCGAGGACCGCGGCGACCGCATCACCACCCGCGTCGAGTGCGGCGAATACTTCGAGGTCCGCGACGACGCCCTCCGCGCGCATGCCACGCAGGTGGACCCGGAGGGCTTCTGGTTCCGCGTGCCGATGGAGTTGCAGCAGAAGGTGTGGCCGACGGAGGACTTCGAGCTGGCCCGGTCTCTGGTCGACAGCCCGGTGCCGGAGTCAGACCTGTTCGCCGGCATCCGGGAGACGGTGGACGCCCGCTGACCGTCTCGGGCGGCCGGGGTGCCGTCGGCCCGTTACGCCCGGTTCGCGGTTCGGTGGGTGCTGTGCCGAGGGAGTGCGAGACAGGCTTTGCGCTGCTGCGGGGCGCTTCTCTGGGCTGCGGCGAAGGGCTGTGCTCGGTGCCGCCCTTGCGGCCCTGCGCAGCGCTCGCTCGGAGCAGCAGGGCTTCGCGTCGTTGCTCCGAGCGGTAGTCGGCCACGGCGAGCGGGCCGGTCTCCGGGCGGCAAGGCCGTGGCAAGGCGAGCGGTCCGGGCGAGCGGGTCGATGCGCCGGCGGGGGCGGTGCTCACGTGCCTCGGCCGGATTGCGGATGATGCGGGATCCCGAGGTCGGGCGTGGTGCCGGTGGGCGTACCGTGGACGGGTGGAATTCGTCGTGGCTGTCAACAACTTCGGGGACACCCGGTCCGGCGGGCTCGCCGGGCCCATGGGGCTGTTCATCATCGTGCTGATGTCCGTGGCGACCGTGCTGTTGATCCGCAACATGAACAAGCGGTTGCGTCGGCTTCCTGACAGTTTCCCGGATGCCGCCGGCGGTGTCCGCGAGGCCGAGGTCGCCCGGTTGGAGGCCGACCTCGCTGCCGGTACGGCGGGTACGCGGCCGGCGTCCGTGGGTGGGGCTGGTTCCTCGTCCGGGGGCAGCGGCAGTTCTGATGTGGAGCGCGCAACCGGGGAGGCCGAGGCGTCCGTCGGCGAGCAGTCCGATGAGGGACGCGAGCGGGGTTCGCGGGCCTAGAGCCGGGCTTCCAGGCTTAACCGCGTCAGGGGTCGGTCCACATTGTCAAGGCGCTCGCGTCCGTCCGCCCGGTGGATCGTCACCGTACGAACATCGACAGTGCTCCTCCGTCAACCCCTGTTGCTGTCCGCCGGATTGGCTTAGCCTTCCGCCGGGGGGCCTTGACGTCCCCCCACCCTGCGCGGAAAGGGGGCCGTCGATGACCATCATCCGACCCCCACTTCCTCCACTGCAGATGCACGTGCATCCTCCTGTGCCGCTGGTCAGCGCTCTGCGGCGTGACCTCGGACAAGATCGCCGGGGCGGGGTCGCGTGCACCTCCGGCGAGGGCCGTTCCGGGGCCTGGCGGAACGCTCGGACGGGCGTGCTGAAGACTCGGCCGGCGTCGTCCCCCGGCTTCCGCGGGCGGAGATCCACCGCGGCGAATGCGGCCCGAAACGTCGGTCGGACGGCCGGGTGTGCACATGACGGAAATTCGGACTTGGCGCTTCCGATGTGTCGTATGGGGGCGGCGCTGGAGCTCCGATCGTTCGGTGGGGAGGTGGCATGACTTCACCGACCGCCGTCTCCGCCGAGGTGCGCTCTGACGCCGCCGGCCCCGGTGTTGCGCCTGTCCGGCGCGCTCTCGGCGTACGGATGCTGATGGGTGCCGTTGTTCTTGCCGCCGTGGTGCTCTCCGCGATCGCGGCGGTGTTGCCGCTGGAACGCCCGGACATCCTCGCGCAGCCGGCCTTCGTCGGGATCGGTGCCGCCGTCGTGTCCGCCGCGTTCGCGCAGTTCGCCAGGCTGCGGTTCCGGCTCGGGCGTGGCACGGTCAGCGTCTCGTGGGGCGAGACCGCCCTCATCCTCGGCTTCGTGCTGGCCCCTCCGGGCTGGCTGCCGGCCGCCACGCTGGTCGGGGCCGCCGGCGCGTGGTTCCTCATCACCTGGCTCAACGACCAGCGGGCCGTGACGGACATCGTCCATCTCGCCGCGTCCCTCAGCCTGGGGACGACCGGTGGCGCCGCCGTCGCGTACGCGATCACCGGCTCCGGCGCCCCCGTCGGCAGCACGCGGATGTACGCGGGGCTGATCGTGGGCTCCGCGGTGTACCTCCTCATCACGTTCGGGCTGGCTGTGGCCACGCTGTCGCTGCGCAGCGACGCCACTCCGCGCCACATAGCGGCCCGCGTGCTGCACGCCAAGCTGCCGATGTTCGTCGGCAACGTGCTGGTCGGCATCTCCGTCGTGTACGCCCTGGTCAGCGGCCCGTGGTGGCTGCTGATGGCGCCGCCGGTGGTGTGGTTGCTGCAGCGGACGTACCGCTACCACCTGCGGGCCGAGGAGGAACGCCGGGTGTGGGAGGCGTTCGCCCGGGCCACGCGGACGCTCGGCGGCTCGACCGAGGCCGAGGTCGCCGACGCCGGGCTGCGCGGGGCGCTGGACGTCTTCGGCGCCCGGCGCGTCGAGATCGAGGTGTCGCTGCCGCCGCACCAGCGTGATGACGAGCCCGGCGCCGGGGACGACACCGCCGGCTGGGCGGGAAAGTGCCAGGTCGTCGTCGAGGACGGCGACGGCGGGCGACGGTACGTGGACGAGGCGGCGTACGACCCGATGCCCGGCGCGGCGCCCGGGCCGGTGATCACGCGGGAGATGGTCGTCGGCCGTGCCCGGGTGGGCGAGCTCACCGTCTGGCTGGCCGAGCCGACGCTGCCCGCCGCGCGTGACGAGCTGGCCGTCTCGGCGTACGCGGATGCGCTGGCCGGCGCGCTGCATGATGCCGCCGCGCACGAGCGGCTCATGCTGCTGGACGCGAAGGTGGCCCATGACGGCGTGCACGACCAGCTCACCGGCCTGGCGAACCGCCGGTCGCTGCTGACCGACGGCGAGGCGGTGCTGCAGTCGCTGCACCGCGACCGGCCCGTCGCCGTGCTGCTGCTCGACCTCAACGACTTCCGGGAGGTCAACGGCACGCTGGGGCACCGGGCCGGCGACGAGGTGCTGCGTACGGTCGCCGAGCGGCTCACCGACCTCACCCGCGACCAGGAGCTCGTGGCCCGCCTCGGCGACGACGAGTTCGCCGTGCTGCTGCCCTCGGTCGCCACGCTGGCCGACTCCGCGACCCCGCTGCACGAGGTGCCCAGCCCGCTGCCGCAGGCCGTACGTCGGGCCCGCGAGATCGTCGACGAGATCGGCCGCCCGGTCGACATCGGCGGCGTCCGGCTCGTCGTCGACGTCGCGGTCGGCGTCGTCGTCGAGAAGGCCGGGTACGCGGACCTCGGCGAGCTGATCCGCCGGGCGAGCATCGCGCTGGACCAGGCGAAGGAGCTGCACGTCGGCGTCGCCGCGTACGACAGCGCCAGCGACGCCTCCAGCACCGACCACCTGGCCCTGCCCGCCGAACTGGTGGACGCGCTGACCGCGGACGACCAGCTCGTGCTGATGCTGCAGCCGGAGGTCGACCTGGAGTCGGGCGCGCCCACCGGCGTGGAGGCGCTGATCCGCTGGAACCATCCGCGGCGGGGGCTGCTGACGCCCGACCTGTTCGTCGGCACGGTCGAGCACGGCGAGCTGCTGGCGCCGTTCACCCGTCACGTGCTGGATCTGGCGCTGACCGCGGCCTCCGGCTGGGCGGCGGCCGGCTTCGACGTACCCGTCTCGGTCAACATCTCGGCCCGCAGCCTGCTCGACGCGACCTTCCCGGCGCAGGTCGCCGACGCGCTGCGGCGGCACCGGATGGTGCCCGCCCAGCTGGTCCTGGAGATCACCGAGTCGATGGCGGTCAGCGACCAGGGCGTGGTGGACGAGGTGCTGGCCGCGCTGCGCGAGCTGCAGGTGCAGATCTCGGTCGACGACTTCGGCACCGGCTTCTCCTCCCTCGCGTTCGTCACCCGCGTGCAGGTCGACGAGCTCAAGGTGGACCGTTCGTTCGTGACCGAGATGACCGACTCGGCGGCCGCGGCCGCCGTCGTGCGCGGCGCGGTCGAGCTGGGCGCGCGGCTGGGCGCCCGGGTGGTCGCGGAGGGCGTCGAGACCGCCGACCAGCGGGCGGCCCTGCTGGCCCTCGGATGTACGGCGGCCCAGGGCTACCACTTCAGCCGGCCGCTGCCCGCCGAGAAGATCGTGGGGGCGTTGCGGCAGCTCGCCGACGCCGCGCCGCCGAAGATCGTGCCGCTGCGGGCGGACGAGGTCGGCTGACCTACTCCGGACTGGGTGTCGCGCGCCCTTCAATGCTCCTGTGCGCGACCGGTAATCAGTGGCGGGCGGATGCCGTTTCGGCCTCTCGCGCCGTCCGGTAGTCGCGGCCGCCCGCGCGATAACCGGCGTCATGGCGTCGTTTGGGCCGCGAATCGGACGAGTAGTACTCCTCGTCGTCGATGTCGCCGCGCAGATAGCGCCGGGCATCCTCGGGGATGATCTCGATTTCTACGCGCTCGGTTCCGTTCCGCATGGCGCCCCTCCAGCCCGCCGATGTACCAGACCCAACGATAGGCCCCGCGGGTTGCAGCGCGACGGATACGACATTTCCCCTACACCTTTTCTCGGTCAGCGCGTTCTGCGGCCATGTCGATGGCCATCGCAGTGCCGACCGTGCTCGCCAGCAGGACGAGGAGGGCGAGGTAACCCTTGTCGAAGACTCCCGGCTTCGGATGATCGACCGCGAGCATGCCGAAGGCGGTCTCATTGGCTCGGACGGGGACGGCCATCAAGGAACGGTACTTTCGGACCTTCGCGTCGGAAACGCCCGGTGGTGGATCGGCGATGATGTCCTTGTAGAGCCTGCCCTTGGTGCCTTTGATGAAGTCCAACACCGCCTTGCCTTCGTCGTTGGCGCCGGCGCAGAACCACTCACGGGCGGCCTCGTTCAAGCGTCCCCGCTGGATCGCGCGCTTCAGGCAGTCGCCATTTTTGTGCGCCCGGCCCGTCGGAGGCCGGTGGTTCTCCGTCAGGTACAGCACCGCTCGGGTGTCGCCGTCTCCGCAGGACGCCTTCGCCGCTTCTGCCACCACCGCATTCAAATGACCCAGCTGTTGACTGCGGCCCCTGCTGTCAGCCGCAAGACAGAGCTGCTGGAGGATTTCCACCAGCGGTGGTGACACCTTGCCCAGTGCGGCGTCGAGCCGGTCGGAGGCTGCTTTCGCCTGCTCCTGCAGGGCACCCTGAATAACGTGGTTGAGCCGCGCGACAATCACAGCGCAGGCGGCGGTTGCCGCGACCCATGACCAACGGGACCATCCATGGCCCACCGAGGCGATGGCCGCGCAAACCGGCGTGAGGAAGGCGACGCAATAGCTGATCCACTGGAGTACCCGGGGGCGGCGCGTTGCTGTCTCGCCTTCAGGCATCGCGGTCTCCGTCTCCCCCGAACAGTGATCCACCGTTCAGGGTATTACGGTGTGTGTGCGACGAGTGCCGATCCGCTAAGTCCGGCCGCCTACCTTGAGCAGGGGTTCTACCGGAAGGTCGGCGGCCATTTCACCCTTCGTGCCGTCGAGCGCCTCACCCCGGCACGGCTGGGCGGTTCCTGACATACCCCCGGGCTAGGTTGGGGTCATGGCAAACCGTCTCGCTTCGGCGACCTCGCCGTACCTGCTGCAGCACGCCGACAACCCCGTCGACTGGTGGCCGTGGTGCGACGAGGCCTTCGCCGAGGCTCGCGAGCGGGACGTGCCCGTGCTGATCTCCGTCGGCTACGCGGCCTGCCACTGGTGTCACGTCATGGCGCACGAGTCGTTCGAGGACGAAGGCATCGCACGGCAGGTCAACGGCGGCTTCGTGGCGATCAAGGTGGACCGCGAGGAGCGGCCCGACGTCGACGCCGTCTACATGACCGCGACGCAGGCGATGACCGGCCAGGGCGGCTGGCCGATGACCGTGTTCGCCACCCCCGACGGCCAGCCGTTCTTCTGCGGGACGTATTACCCGAAGGCGAACTTCTCCCGCCTGCTGGACTCGGTCGCGACCGCGTGGCGCGACCAGCGCGACGCCGTCGTCAAGCAGGGCTCCGCGGTGGTCCAGGCGATCGGCGGCGCCCAGCTGGTCGGCGGGCCGACCGCGCCGATCTCGGCGGAGCTGCTGGACAGCGCGGCGATGCTGCTCGCCAAGGAACACGACCAGGGGTACGGCGGGTTCGGCGGCGCTCCGAAGTTCCCGCCGCACCTCAACCTGCTGTTCCTGCTGCGGCACCACCAGCGCACCGGCTCCCCGCAGGCCCTGGAGATCGTCCGGCACACCGCCGAGCAGATGGCCCGCGGCGGCATCTACGACCAGCTCGCCGGTGGCTTCGCGAGGTATGCGGTCGATGCGACGTGGACGGTGCCGCACTTCGAGAAGATGCTGTACGACAACGCTCTGCTGCTGCGCGTCTACACGCACCTGTGGCGGCTGACCGGGGACTCCTTGGCGCGCCGCGTCGCCGACGAGACGGCCGCCTTCCTGCTCCGCGACCTTGCCACGCCCGCCGGTGGCCTGGCCTCGGCTCTCGACGCGGACACCGACGGCGTCGAGGGGCTGACGTACGCCTGGACGCCCGCGCAGCTGGTGGAGGCGCTGGGGGAGGAGGACGGCGCCTGGGCCGCCGACCTGTTCCAGGTCACGCCCGGCGGCACGTTCGAGCACGGCAGCAGCGTGCTGGTCCTCGCCCGCGACATCGACGAGGCCGCCGACGAGATCGTCCAGCGGTGGCGCGACGTACGCGACCGCCTCCTGACCGCCCGCGCCCGGCGCCCGCAGCCGGCCCGCGACGACAAGGTCGTGGCCTCCTGGAACGGCCTGGCGGTCACGGCGCTGGCCGAGCACGCGCTGCTGCTCGACTCGGCCGCCTCGCGCGAAGCGGCCGTTCAGCTCGCCGGGGTCCTCGCCGACCGTCACCTCGTCGACGGCCGGTTGCGTCGCGTCTCCCGCGACGGCGTGGCCGGGCAGCCGGCCGGCGTCCTGGAAGACTACGGCGCGGTGGCGGAGGCCTTCTGTGCCGTGCACCAGCTGACCGGGGACGGCCGCTGGCTCACGCTCGCGGGCTCGCTGCTGGACGTGGCGCTCGCGCACTTCGGGACCGGGGACGGTGGCTTCTACGACACGGCGGACGACGCGGAGCGGCTGGTCACCCGGCCCGCCGACCCCACCGACAACGCCACCCCGTCCGGGCTGTCGGCGGTGTGTGCCGGGCTGGTGGCGTACGCGGCGCTGACCGGGGAGACCGGCTACCGCGAGGCGGCCGACAAGGCGCTGGAGACGGTCGGTCCGCTGATCCGCGAGCATCCGCGCTTCGCGGGATACTCGGCCGCCGTGGCGGAGGCGGTGCTGGCGGGGCCGTACGAGATCGCCGTGGCGACCCATGACCCGGCGGACCCGCTGGTCGCGGCGGCGCACCGGCACGCGCCGCCGGGGACGGTGATCGTGGTCGGGGAGCCGGATCGGGCGGGGGTGCCGCTGCTGGCCGATCGGACGTTGATCGACGGGCGGGCTGCGGCGTACGTGTGCCGGGGGTTCGTGTGCGACCGGCCGGTGACCACGGTCGAGGAGCTGGAGGCCCGGCTGACGGGGGTCGGCGGGGCGATGGGTGGCTGATGGGGTCAGGCCGGCCGGGGCAGTGACCGGGCGACGAAGCGGAGACGCGGTTGCGCCGGGCGAGGTGGGCCCGGGGTGCGCCGGGCCTTGCCGGGGTGGCTGCCCGCCTGGTGGGCGGGGACAGCCCCTGCACCAGCGACGGGATGCCGGTCGTTAGGCTTGGGCCGCGATGGATACTCGAACCGGCCTTCCCGTTGTCGGCATGGTGGGCGGCGGGCAGCTGGCCCGGATGACCCACCAGGCCGCGATCTCCCTCGGTCAGTCGTTGCGGGTGCTCTCCGTGTCACCCGACGACAGCGCGGCGCTGGTCGCCGCCGACGTGCGCATCGGCACGCACACCGATCTCGCCGCGCTGCGCGAGTTCGCGAAGGGCTGCGACGCCGTCACCTTCGACCACGAGCATGTGCCGACCGGGCACATCGCCGCGCTGGCCGCCGAGGGCGTGAAGATCTACCCGGGCGCCGAGGCGATCGTGTTCGCCCAGGACAAGCAGCGGATGCGGGAACGGCTGAGCGAGCTGGGCGCGCCGGTGCCGCGCTGGCGCCCGGTGAGCAGCGCCGCGGAGATCGCCGACTTCGCCGCCTCGCTGACGCAGGCCGGCACCGCAGCTGGCGGGGACTCCGGCGGCTGGCCGGTTGTCGCGAAGGCCGTGCGCGGCGGCTACGACGGCCGCGGCGTGTGGATGCTCGCCGATGCTGCCGCCGCCGAGGAGCTTGTCGCCACCGGGACGCCGCTGATCGTCGAGGAGCGGGTGCCGCTGCGGCGTGAGCTGGCCGCCCTGGTCGCCCGGTCGCCGTTCGGGCAGGTCGCCGCGTATCCCGTCGTCGAGACCGTGCAGTGGGACGGCATCTGCGTGGAGGTGCTCGCGCCCGCGCCCGGGCTTTCCGAGGAGCGGGCGCTCGAGGCGCAGCAGCTTGCCATCGACCTCGCTCACGCGCTGGGCGTCGTCGGGCTGCTCGCCGTCGAGCTGTTCGAGACCGGCGACGGCATCGTCGTCAACGAGCTGGCGATGCGGCCGCACAACTCGGGGCACTGGACCATCGAGGGTGCTCGTACCTCTCAGTTCGAGCAGCATCTGCGGGCCGTCCTCGACTATCCGATGGGCGAGACCTCGCTGGCCGCCCCGGCCGTCGTCATGGCGAACGTGCTCGGCGGGCAGCCCGGCGGCATGTCGCTGGACGAGCGCCTGCACCACCTGTTCGCCGACGACCCTGGCGTGCGCGTCCATCTGTACGGCAAGCAGGTCCGCCCCGGCCGCAAGATCGGGCACGTCACGGTGCTCGGCGACGACATGACGTCCGTACGCGCCCGCGCGGCACGCGCCGCACGCCGGCTCCAGGAAGGCGAATGATGGCACCCTCCGTCGGCCTCATCATGGGTAGCGACTCCGACTGGTCCACGATGGAGGCGGCGGCGCTGGCCCTCGCCGAGTTCGAGGTGCCGTTCGAGGTGGGGGTGGTGTCCGCCCACCGTACGGTGCAGAAGATGGTCGACTACGCGAGCTCGGCCGCGGACCGGGGGCTGAAGGTCGTCATCACCGGCGCGGGCGGGGCGGCGCACCTGCCCGGCATGGTCGCGGCCCTCACTCCGCTGCCGGTCATCGGCGTGCCGGTGCCGCTGAAGTACCTCGACGGCATGGACTCGCTGCTCTCAATCGTCCAGATGCCGGCCGGCGTGCCCGTGGCGACCGTGTCGATCGGCGGGGCGCGCAACGCCGGGCTGCTCGCGGTGCGGATCCTCGGCGCTTCGGATCCGGTGCTGCTGAAGAAGATGCAGGCTTTCCAGTCGAACCTGGAGCAGGTCGTCGCGGAGAAGGACGCCGCGCTGCGCGCACGCCTGATGAGCTGACCCGCCCAGCAGCCCGGCGGTGAAGCCGCGCCGCTGGACGAAAGCCCGGGCCCAGCCCGCAGAGAGCGTCAGCGCAGCCGCACCAGCGCCCCGCGCAGGCGCTCCTGGGTCCGGCGGCGGCTCTCGTTGGTCGCTCCGAGGAACAACAGGACCACCCCGACCGGTACGAGGACCAGCCACGGCCCGACCAGCGTCGTGGCGAAGTGGATCGTCGCCACCGCCGTGGCCGTCGCGCCGATCACCACCGGGGCCTGCTGCTGCAGGCGGGACCCGATGATCAGCGTTGTCACCGCGCCGAGCAGCAGGAGCAGTTCGCGCAGGTCGCCCGCGTTCGTGGCGATGACCAGGCCGGTCGTCGGGACGAACGCCGCGAGCAGGGACGGGCCGTACGCCGCCCAGCTGCTCAGGTCCGGGCGCTGGCGGGCTTCGAGGGCGCCGACGAGCAGGGCGAGCGCCGCGAACGGGAGCGTGTACGCCTCCGGCAGTGCCACGTCCGCGAGGGCGACGAAGAGCCAGATGCCGATGATCTCGAAGCCGACCGCGAGCCAGAACAGGTTGCGGCGCTGGTTGGGCGTACGGCCGGGGCGGGTAGCCGTGAGGCCGAGGATCGCACCCCAGGCCGCCAGCAGGGCCGCGAGGTGGGCCGGTGAGTCGTACGCGAGCGCGCCCGCGACCAGCGCCGACGCGTACCCGCTCCATTCGACCGTGGTGGCCTCGAGGCGGTATTCGGGCAGGCCGAGGCGGGGGAGCGCGGCCTCGAGGATCAGCAGCGCCGCACCGACGGCCAGGACGCCGAACGACGCCCATTCGGCGGTGAGCCCCGCGATCAGCGCGACGGCCAGCACGAACGCCTGGCCCATCGCCGCGGTGAACAACCAGCCCAGGACCCGGGCGTGCCGGCTGCGGCCGGCGACCGCCGCGACCAGGCCGACGCCGATCGCCGAGCCCAGCGTGAACAGCGTCAGCTGGTGGGTGGCCAGGCTGCCGGACAGGCCGGCGCCGCCGGCGAGCAGGCCGATGACGAACACGATGCTGCGGGTGGCGCGCAGCAGGGCCGCCCGGTTGGAGACGGGTGGCGGGGTCAGCGCCAGCCCCAGCATGACGATCGTGAAGACCACCAGGGCCGCCGACGTCGACGTCGGCCAGCGGGCGTCCAGGGCGATCGGCGCGATCAGCAGGGTGATCGCCAGGCCGGGCAGGATCACGGGTACGGCCTCGGCCGGCTTGCCTCCGAAGCCGAGGGCTGCGAGGGCGGCGGCCACGGTCAGCAGCACCGCCGCGAGCACGGACGTACCGTCGACGCTGCCGGACGCGGGGCTGGTCAGCGCCTCGACCGGGCCGTCCCAGATCGCCCGGAGCTGCTGCATCGGGTCGAGGAGCGCCGCTCGCAGCGCCGGGGCGAGCGACAGCAGCGCCAGCACGGTCGGCAGCGCCGCCACGAGGACCGCCCCGGTCGCCGGGTCGACGAGCCACCGGCCGCGCAGGCGGCTCGGACGCATCGCGCCCCACCGGACGTCGGCGTAGCTGGGCGCGGTGTACTTCGGGCGCCGGACGGGCCGCCACGACGGCCGCGCCGCGACCCTCGGGCTGGGTGCCGGTACGGCGCCACGCAGCAGCTCCGCCACGACGCCCAGCAGGGCAGCGGCCGCCGCGTACAGGGCGGTCGGGTAGTCGCTCGGTACGGAGGCCAGCGCCGTGATCGTGGCCCCGCCGACCAGCCCGATCGTGGCCCACGGCAGATACTGGGCGATCTTGGGGCCGGCGACCGCGAGCAGGGCCAGGGCGAGGCTCGACCCGGCCAGCCCGGCGGTCAGCACCACCGGGACCGTACGGTTCTGCTCGGCGGCGATGGCGGCGAGCACGCCGGGGGCGGCGAGCAGGGCGCCCAGCGTGGCCGCCCCGCCGATCTGGGCGCGGTGCCGCGGCATGCCGGTCTCGTCACTGATGGCGACGCCGTCCTCGGCGACGGCCCGCTGGGCCCATTCCCGGCGTTCCTGCGGGTTGAAGCGGATCCGTGAGAGCCAGGCCGTGAGCACGCACGCCACGATGATGAGGCTCAGCGCGACCGCGGTGGCCCAGGGCCGGATCAGGCCCGCGCCGGCGGCGTGCAGGGCCACCACGGCCGCCACCCCGGCCCGGTCGAGGGCGTCGCGGGGGTCGGTGGCCGCCGCGGACGCGATGCCGTAGCCGATGGCGACCGCGCCGCCGATGATCAGAGGGGACCACCAGGGCATTCCGAGCGCGGCCGGCGCGCCGATGGTCGCGAGGGCCACGCCGACCGCGCTGACGTCGTACTTCCAGGGGCGGGGCAGGGCGAACGCCGCCGCGACCGCGATGAGCAGCAGCGCGAACGGCGCCTGCCAGGCGCCCGGGGGTGCCGTGGTGGGCAGGGCGCCGATGTCCGAGGCCCAGATCGGCCCGGGCGCGGCGATGAGCCGCAGGCCGGAGACGAGCGCCTGCCAGCCGGCGATGGCGCCGATCACCAGGCCGGCCACCGCCAGGCCGCGGACCGGACCCCGTCGCCAGTCGTCCGGCAGCGCGCGGACCCCGAAGGCGACGATCAGCACCACGATCGCCGCGACGGCCAGCGGCGCCTCGGGGAAGGCCAGGGCGGCGACCCGGGCGAGCGCGCCGCAGACCGCCACGGTGGCGGCCGCCGCGGCGATGTCGGGCCCGTCGAGCATCCGGTCCGCACGCCGGCCGTTGTCCAGCGACTTCGCGAAGAAAAGGAGGAAGGCGGCGGCCAGCAGGAGCGCGCCCACCCAGACGTCCGGCGCGGTGGAGCCCGGTGCCAGCAGAGCGGCGAGCGCCAGGGCGACTGCCCCCAGCCCGGTTCCGGCGGTCAACGGGACGCTGACCTCGCGCCGGGCCACCTGGAACACCGCCGCGTACGTGAGCGTGCCGGCGACGGCGAGGAAGCCGAGGGCCAGCGCGGGGACGGTGACGGCCTCGGTGGGCGGTGGCCCGTCGCCGCGGTCGTGGACGGCCAGGACCGCGGTGACCACGGCCCCGGGGATGGCCAGAGCCGCCGCCCCGGACGCCCAGTCGCCGATCAGCCAGGCGTACAGGCGTACCGGGATCTGGCGGGCCGCGACCGCGACCATCACGCCCGCGCCGGCCAGCGCGGTGAGGACCGCGGCGGTCAGCCACGACGCGCTCAGCGCGGCGCCGGCGCCGAAGAGGCCGACGACGCCCGCGGCCGCGATGTGCGCGACCGCGACCCGGCGGGTCGGCGCGAGCAGGCCGGCCGCGCCGATGCCGATGGCCGCCACGACCAGCGGCCAGGGCGCCTCCGACCAGGGCAGGCCCAGCGACGACGGCACGGACAGGGCGGTCAGCGCGACCCCGGTCACCGCGCCTTCCCACCTGTACTCGGCCGGCAGGGCGAGCGCGGCCGCCACGGTCAGCAGCAGCGCGCTCAGGGCCAGCAGCCACCCCGATTCGCCCGCGGCCGCGGCGAGCCGGCCCGCGTAGGCGGCGGTGTCCGCGTTCCACACCGGCCGTGCCGCCTGCACCGGCGCGAGAGCCGCGCGGAGGGCGTCGACGGCGACGAACAGGCCGATGAGCGTGAGGGCGGCGGCCGACGCGTACTGCGGTCCGCGCCGCACCTCGTCCGCGAGCATGCGCACGGCGGCCCCGGTGACGGCGACGGCGGCGGACGCGGCGGCGAGGGTCCAGGCCGGCGAGCCCACCGCCGCGATGCGGGCGCAGGCGCCGATGATCGCCAGGGTCAGCACGGCCCCGGCGATGTTGCGCGCGAGGATCTGGTCGACCATGCGCGCGGCCGCGGACACGATCACGGCGGCGAGGATCAAGATCAATCCGGAGCGTACGGCGTCCACCACGGCGTCCGCGCTCAGCAGTGCGGCGGTGGCGTACAGCAGCGCGCCGGCCGCGGCGATGCACAGCAGGCTGAAGGTCAGCTGCCGCAGCCAGCCGGCCGACGGCGGTGTGGCGGGCGGCGCGAGCGGCACCGAGCCGGCGGCGGGCGCGCCGGCCGGTCGGGGCCCGGGGAAGATCCGCGTGGGCAGCCAGCGCCGTCGGCGGCGCCCGGTGAGCCCGTCGATGATCAGGTCGGGTTCCTCGGGCCGGGACTCGGGCCGGTCCGGCGTGTCGAAGTCCGCGTCGGCGGCGGCCGGATCGGCCTCGGTGGCCTGCGCGGCGGCGCTGTAGGAGCCCGGGTCCGCCGGGTCGTCGCGCGACTCGAAGTCGCGGGCGCCGATGTCCCGGGCGTCGGCCTCGGCCAGCGACTCCCGGTCGCCGGCGACGGGGCGTCCCACCGGCCAGCGCGGCACCAGCCGGCCCCGCCGGATCACCGTGGTGAGCAGCAGCAGGTCGACGACGGCCACGGCGGTGAGCGCCAGCGCCCATCCGGCCGGGCTCTCGATCATCGGGTACGCCAGCAGCGGCGGCACCGGCTGCACGGCGACGACCGTGGCGTACCGCGGGGCGGCGAGCCGCGTGACACCGGCGTAGACGAACGACGCCGCCGCGGTGATCAGCAGCGTGACGCCGAGGAACACCGGGGCGGGCACGCGGGAGCCGCCGAACGCGGGACTGCCGTGCAGGGCGTACAGGCTCATCGGCAGCAGGATGAGCCCCACCGCCGCGAGCGTCTCACCGGTCGAGGTGAGGCCGCGGCGGGCGATCACGGGCGCGGCCGCCAGTGCGACCGCGGTGAAGAGGGCGAGGATGAAGGCGCGGCCCACGCCGTTGCTGGTCGCGCCGGCGAAGACGACGGCGGCGACGCCGAGGACGAGCGCGCTGAGGCCGAGCAGGATGTTCTGCACCGACTGCGACGAGGTCTCCGGCTCGTGCGCCGGCGGCTGGGGCGGCAGCGGCGCGACCCGCGGGCGCCGCGGCGGTGCGGCCGGCGGCGGCTCCTCGGTGGGCGGCGGGTCGTCGACCAGCACGGTCACCCCGTCGGTGGCGTGCCCGGGCGGCCCGGTGTACGGCGTGCCCGGCGGTGACCAGGACGGCCGGCCCTCGGCGGGTGCGGCGGCCGAGGGCGCACCGGCAGCCACGGGGGAGCCGGTCGCCACGGGGGAGCCGCTCGCCATGGGGGAGCCGGTCGCCACCGGGGAGCCGGTTGCCGCGGGGGCGCCGGAGGTCTGGGCGGCTCCGGGCGTGCGCAGCCGGATGCGCCGGCTGGCTGCCTTCGCCGCGGCGCGTTTCCGCTGCTGGTTGGCGTGCGCGAGGATGTCCCGCTGGAACTGCGCGGCCTGGATCTTGCTCGCGATGTTCGTGCGTTCCTTGGCCGCCGCCAGATCACGGATCTTCAGTTCCGCGATCGACGCCTCGATACGGGCCAACTCCTCGTCGTAGCTGTCCGGCTCCTGCGCCTGCGCCACGGCACCTCCTTGACCCGACCCACCCCGAGCATGCCTTCCCGACACCTCATTAGAACAGTCCCAAGCGGGTCGAGATCAATGGAAACGGCCGCGAACCCGGCAGGTTCGCGGCCGTGGCCGGAAATCGGTCAGTCGTCAGAGTGCCGGGGCGGGCCGTCCCATGCCGCGGTACTGCCAGCCGGCCCGCGCCCACAGGACCGGGTCCAGGCAGTTCTTGCCGTCGATGACGCGCTTGCCGGCGACCGTCTCGCCCAGCGCCTGCGGGTCGGCGTTGCGGAACTCCGCCCACTCGGTGAGCACGCACACCAGTTCGGCGCCGGCGACCGCCTCCGCCATGGAGGTCTCGTACGTGAGCTGCGGCTGCACCGTCCGCGCGTTGTCCATGCCCTGCGGGTCGTACACGTGCACGTCGGCGCCGGCCTTGGCCAGTCCCGCGGCGACGGCGAGCGCGGGCGCGTCGCGTACGTCGTCGGAGTTGGGCTTGAACGCGGCGCCGAGCACGGCGATGCGGGTGCCGGACAGGTCCGGGCCCGCCGGGCCCGAGCGGCGGCCCAGCAGCTCCGCCGCGAGCTGCAGCACCTTGGTGCGCCGCCGCTGGTTGATCAGGTCGACCTCGTGCAGGAACCGCAGCGCCTCACCGGCGCCGAGTTCCTGCGCGCGGGCCTGGAACGCGCGGATGTCCTTGGGCAGGCAGCCGCCGCCGAACCCGACCCCAGCCTGCAGGAACCGGTTACCGATGCGCGGGTCGTACCCGATCGCCTTGGCCAGCTGGGTCACGTCGCCGCCGGCGACCTCGCACACCTCGGCCATGGCGTTGATGAAGCTGATCTTCGTGGCCAGGAACGCGTTCGCGGCGACCTTGACCAGCTCCGCCGTGGCGAAGTCGGTCACCACCAGCGGCACCTCCCGGTCCTCGGTGGCGGCCAGGTCGAACACACCCTTGTGCGCGGCGTAGAGCATGCCGTTGGCCCACTCGGTCTTCACACCGACCACGATCCGGTTGGGGCGCAGCACGTCCTCGACCGCGAAGCCCTCCTGCAGGAACTCCGGCGACCACGCCACCTCGATGCCCAGCTCCGGGTCGGTGTGCTTGGCGACCAGCTGCTCCACCCACTCGGCCGTACCCACCGGCACCGTGGACTTGCCCACGATCAACGCCCGGCGCTTGAGGTGGCGGGCGAGATTGGTCACCGACGCCTCGACGTACGCCAGGTCCGCGCCCATCCCGTCGCCGCGCTGCGGGGTGCCCACACAGATGAAGTGCACGTCGGCGAACTCGGCGACCTCCTCGTACGAGGTCGTGAACCGCAGCCGCCCGGAGTTCAGGTTGGCCCGCAGCAGCTCGTCCAGCCCCGGCTCGTGGAACGGCACCTGCCCCGCGGCCAGCTTCGCGATCTTCGGCTCGTCCACGTCGAAGCCGAGCACGTCGTAGCCCAGCTCGGCGAAGCAGATGGCGTACGTGGCACCCAGGTAACCCGTGCCGAGGAACGCCAGCCGCGGCCGGGGAGCGCCGGACGGCACCTCGACCTCCGGGAACGCGGGTACGGTCTGCGTGGTCGGGTACGGGATGGTCACGCTGTGAACTCCAGTCACCAGGGGTACGTGGCAAACACCTTCTCACGGGGTCGCACAAACCGTCCGACCGCCGTCCGGGGCGAGGATAGTGCGCGTACCCTACGCGTCGGTAACATAGGGCGGCGGAGTCGCAGAGAAGGGGCCACAGCCATGTCTGAGTTCGACGTCTACCAGCTGCCGGAGGACCACGAGACCATCCGGGCGGCCGTCCGCGAGGTCTGCGACGCCCGCGTGGCCCCGAACGCGGCGGAGGCCGACGAGAGCGGCGAGTTCCCCAAGGCGTCGTACGAGGCCCTGCGCTCCTCGGACTTCCACGCCCCGCACATCCCGGTCGAGTACGGCGGCGCCGGCGCGGACGCCCTGGCCACGGCGATCGTCATCGAAGAGGTGGCCCGCGCCTGCGCCAGCTCCTCGCTCATCCCGGCGGTGAACAAGCTCGGCACGATGCCCCTGATCCTTGCGGGCTCCGAGTCTCTGAAGGAGCGCTACCTCCCGCCCGTGGCCCGCGGCGAGGCGATGTTCTCGTACTGTCTGTCGGAGCCCGAAGCGGGCAGCGACGCCGCCTCCATGACCACCCGCGCCGTCCGCGACGGCGACTACTGGATCCTCAACGGCGTCAAGCGCTGGATCACCAACGCGGGCGTCTCGGAGTACTACACGGTCTTCGCGGTGACGGACCCCGCCGCCCGCTCCCGCGGCATCTCCGCCTTCGTCGTGGAGAAGTCCGACGAGGGCGTCAGCTTCGGCGCGCCGGAGAAGAAGCTCGGCATCAAGGGCAGCCCCACCCGAGAGGTCTACTTCGACAACGTCCGCATCCCGGCGGACCGCATCATCGGCGACGAGGGCACCGGCTTCGCGACCGCGATGAAGACCCTCGACCACACCCGCGTCACCATCGCGGCCCAGGCCGTCGGCATCGCGCAGGGCGCGCTCGACTTCGCCCTCGGGTACGCGAAGGAACGCAAGCAGTTCGGCAAGCCCATCGCCGACTTCCAGGGCCTGCAGTTCATGCTCGCCGACATGGGCATGAAGCTCGAGGCGGCCCGCCAGATGACGTACGTGGCGGCCGGCAAGAGCGAACGGGGCGACGCGGACCTCACGTACTTCGGGGCGGCGGCCAAGTGCTTCGCCTCGGACGCGGCCATGGAGATCACGACGGACGCGGTGCAGATCCTGGGCGGGTACGGCTACACCCGCGACTACCCCGTGGAGCGCATGATGCGCGACGCGAAAATCACCCAGATCTACGAAGGCACCAACCAGGTCCAGCGCATCGTGATGGCGCGCCAGCTGCTCAAGGGCTGACGCCGTCACCGGGGGCGGAGCTCGGCCGACACCGCCATGTCGTCGAGCTCCGCCCATCCGACCGTCCCGTAGTGGTAGTCGTCGTTCTTCTCCCACCCGAACCCGGCCGGGATGGTCTCGGCGGCGTCGTTGTTGAGGCCCCGCCACCAGATCGCGCGGACCCCGTCGCCGTCCGGCGCGGTCAGCTCCAGGACGGCGCCGTCCCGGTGACGTGCGGTCGTGGTGAAGGAGACGGTCAACTCCACACGCTCGGGCGCCACGGGTCCCGACCCGTGGGCCCGCCGCAACAGTTCCCCGTCGACCAGCACGTACGTGCCGGAAAGCACGCGATCGCGTACGGCGGCGCGGTGTTGCGCCGCGAGGAAATCAGGGCTGTCCGGGTCCCACGCCGAACTCACGGAAGCCACCGCTCACCCCGGAATGATGTCGTCGGCGCCGGCGTAGCTGCTCCACCAGCCATCACGGCGATGCTTGACCAGCTCGCCGCCGAGCCTGGTCAAGAGCAGCACATCACCGTTGAAGACGAAGGCCGCGTCTTCCGAGCCGCTCGTCAGCACGCGACGTACGACCGTCAGCATGTTCGAGATGTTCCACTGCGGGTCGGCGAACTTGTCCATGCGGAATCCGAGATTGACGTACTCCTCGGGCTCCCACTCCCACGAGCCGTCGTCGGAGAGGACATCGACGTATCCGTTGCGCCCTGCACGGACCGTTGTGCTGAATCCGAGGCGCTCCAGCAGATCGGCGGACAGCAGAGGAGGCGTTCCCGTCGGGCGCTCATCCGGATCCGGATAGGCCCGTTCGGCAACCTGGTCCACGGGAGTGGTGCCGGCCAGAGTCAGCCGGTAATCGAGCGCCATGTTCGCGAACTCCGCATCGTGCTCACTGCTCCGGAATGAAGGGGACGATCTCACCATCGGATGTGATGACCTTGACCTCTTTCAGGTCGGGTACGGGCCAGTCGCGAAACTGCGTGCGGAGAGCCGATACGTCCCCGCGCCAGTCTTGCAGGTTGACTACGACCCGCTGTGTCTGGCCGTCGGCGACCTTCTCCTGTACCTCGGACCAGATACCCCGGACGTTCTTGGTCGGTTTGGTGGGGGAGTAGCAATCGAAGACCCGGCCCTCGAGCAAGTAGTCGGGTTCCGACGTGGGACGGCCGGTGTCTCCGGTGGCATCTCGGGCGCGGGTCACCTCGTCCAGCGATGGGTTCTGCTTGATGCGGTAGCCCTTGGCGGCCAAAGCTTGGGCGGCAGCATTCTCCATCTCGAGGGAACGCTGCACCTCGGCGTCCTGCTTCGAGCTGACCGGGGTCGGGTGGCCGGTCGGGGTGCCGCCCGGCTCGCCCGTCATGCGGGTCACGAAGTGGTCCGGCTGTCGTCTCGCGCCGGCCCGCCCCGCCCCCGCCACCTCCTCGAGAGCGTCCTCGCCGCCTCGCACGCTCTGCACACCGCCGTGCCCGCGCCCCCGGTGCGGGCCGCTCTCTTCGTCTCCTCCGTGCGGCCTTCGTGGCACGATTCAGCCTTCGAGGAGGGTTGTCAGGTTCTGGAGGCTGGTGATCAGCGCGCTCGTGTAGCTCAGGATGCGGCCCGCCCACTTCACCACCGCCGAGGCGATCTGGGCGGCCACCACCGGGATCGTCACGACCAGGAGCGACTCCGCCGCCCACACGATCACGCGGGCGACCAGGTCCGCGATCAGGTCGCGGACGATGTCGCGGGTGAAGGTGACCAGGTTGCCGGCCGCCTGGGTGGCCGCGGCCATCGTCGCGGCCAGCACGCCGAGGCCGTCCAGGGCGTCGACGTTGTTGGCCATCAGGTTCTGGTACGTCTCCGCGGCCGGTCCCTGCCAGTCGGGCAGGTCCGAGGTGAGGGCCGACTCGAGGTCGGTGGCCATCGACTGGAGTTCGGCGGCCATGTTCGTCCAGGTGGTGGCGTGGGAGGCGACGCGGTCCGGGATGCCGGCCAGCTTGTCGAGCATCTCGCGGAGCGGGTCGAAATACTCCATCGCCCAGCCGAGGCCGTTGGAGAGCAGGGCGCTGAACGGGTCCAGGGCGGTCGCCGCGGCCTCGGTGGCGAAGGCGCCGCCGGCCAGTGCCTGGTCGACCCAGGTGCCGCCGTCGACCGCCTGGTGCAGGCCCCGGAAGCTGTCCGCCAGGGAGAGGCCGGTCCACGCCGTACGCGTCGAGGTGACCGGGGCGACCAGCGACTCGCCGGTCATGACAGGCGTCCCGCGCGGCGTACCCGGTCCGCCGCCGTCCCGTCGGCCTGGTCGTAGTCGTCCCCGGTGCGGATCAGCGCCTCCGCGGCCAGGGCGAGGTTCTCCTCCACGTACGCGACGAGCTGGTCCTGCCGTACGTGCCGGCGCTCGAGGATGGCGGACATCCAGGCGCACAGCATCCCGTATGCCGCGTCGTCCTGGGCGATGGCCGCGCTCGCGCCCTTGACCGCCGCGAACCGCCGCTGCACCGCGTCGACCTTGGCAGCGTGCGCCCGCAGTTGCGCCGCGTCCACGGTGAATCCGTCGGCCATGCGTCACTCCCCGTCGCGCACCTGGGCGTCGAGCCGGTCGGCGATCGTACGGGCTGCCACCGAGTCCTCGCCCATCGTCTCCGTGATGATCTGCCGTGACCGCTCGGCGGCCTTGCGCCGGGCCTCCCGCAGCGCACCGAGCACGGCCCGTGAGACGACGTCCGGCGCCAGGCGCTGGATGCGCTCGGTGAGTCGCAGGTCGATGAGGACCCCGCTGGAGTCGATCGTCACCTCGGCGATGCCGTTGCCGTCCTCCGCGGTGACCCGCAGCTCGCCGAGGCGGTCGCTCATGGCCTGGGTATCGGCGGCCTTGCGGTCGATCCGGCTCTTCCAGTCCGCGAGGTACGCCCGTGCGCCATCGGGGTCCAGCAGGTCCTCGCCGCCGGGGAAGCTGCTGGTCATCGTGGGGGCCCGTAGCTGCCGTTCATCGTCCGCAGCCTATCAACGATCGGCCCCGTGTCCGGGTGCCGATGTCTCCCTGTGGACAGCATCAGCGTTGTCCACAGGGCTCGCCGACCGGCTTTCCTCCAGGTCCGAGAGAAGTAGGATGCTGCCATGAGCGCAGAGGCCGTGGGGCGATACATGCCGGCCGTCATCACGCTCGACGACCTGGCAGCCATGATCTCCGCCGATACGCATGGCCGTCGATATGAGACGAGTCCTGAGGGAGTTCTTTCCGTCGTGCCGCCCCCTGACAGCGAGCACGCCGTCATCGCCACTCGTCTCATGGCCTGGCTCATCACGGCGGGCGTGCCTGTGGATCAGCTGATGCAGGTGGCCGGGGTCCGCATCCCCGGGCCCGACGGCGATGGCGGCCGGATCCCGGACCTCTCCGTGTGGGCGAAGCCCCAGGAGCGCGCGGTGTGGCTCTCCGTCACCGACCTGCTGTTGGCCGTCGAGATCGTGTCGCGGGGGTCGGAGGCGATCGATCAGGTCGCCAAGGTGGAGGAGTATGCAAGGGCCGGCATCCCGCAGTACTGGACGGTCGCCCGCGACGCCGCGCTCACCGTGACCCTCTATCGGCTGGGGCCGGGCGGAGCCTATGAGAAGGAAGCGCAGATGCCGCTCGCGTGGCTGCTGCAGACGGCTCCCCGGGACCACCTGCCGACGGTCTGACGTCAGGGGAAGAAGAGCAGGCGGGCGATCGCGACCAGCCCGATCAGGACGATCAGCGCACGCATCAGGGCGGGTGGCAGCCGCCGCCCGAAGCGTGCCCCCGCAACTCCGCCCAGCGTCGCCCCCGCCGCGATCAGGGCGACCGCCGCCCAGTCGACCGAATGCCAGGCGACCAGCATGAACGTGACGGCGGCCAGCGCGTTGACGGCCGTGGTCAGCACGTTCTTCAGGCCCGTGATGGACTGCAGCGATTCCGCGGTCAGGACGCTCATCAGGCCGATGATCAGGACGCCCTGGGCAGCGCCGAAGTAGCCGCCGTAGATGCCGAGCAGGAACGTGCCGATGATCAGCGCGGTGTTCCGGGCGCGGGACGGGGTGGGGGTCGCCGGGCTCTCGGCGTACGGAACGGGTGTCGTGACGGGCCGGGCGCGGCGGGCGGCCGCCCGGCGTTGCAGGGCCGGGCCGGCCACCACCATGAGCAGGCCGAGCGCGATGAGCACGGGCACGACGGCCCGGAACGCCGACGCCGGCAGCACGAGCAGGAGCAGCGCCCCGGTGAGCCCGCCCAGGCACGACGCGGGCAGGAGCTGTCGGAGGCGGCCGGCCTGGCCGGTGAGTTCGCGGCGGTAGCCCCAGGTGCCGGTGATGCCGCCGCCCACCAGGCCGATGTTGTTGGAGACGTTGGCGACCAGCGGCGGGTAGCCGAACAGCACGAGCGTCGGGAACGTGACCAGGGTGCCCGAGCCCACCACCACGTTGATCATGCCGGCCCAGAAACCGGCGGCGAAGATCGCGAGCGGTGCGAGCACGCCTCCGAAGCTACAGCCGGCGGGTGGCCTCGTCCTCTTCCGGACGGCGCTGCGCCGGCAGGGAGATGGGCCGGGTGTCGTCGGCGGCCTCGTCGGCCGGGCGTTCCAGGTTGGCCACGGTGGTGCCCCGCCCGCGGGCGGGAGCCGGAGGAGCCGGGGGTACGGGTGTCAGCCGCGTGGTCGGGTCCTGACCCGGGTCGGGCCGCTCCTCGGCGCCAATGGACGGCGCCTCGCCGGGCCCTGGATCGGCGACCCGGCTGAGCACCTGCGTCCGGTCGCCGGGCACCTCCGCCGGCCCGATCACCTGCGTCTTCTCGCCGTCCGCCGCGCCGGGCGCGGAGATGACGGTCGTGACGTCCTCCGACTTCGCGACGTCGCGCGTCGGCTGTTCCGACTTCGCGACGTCCCGCGTCGGCTCCTCCGACTTCGCGACGTCCTGCGTGGGCGCCTCGGCGTGCGGGTCCTGGTTGAGCGGCGGGAACAGCCCGGACAGCAGCGTCGTCTTCTCGTCCTCGTCGCCCGCCGCGGTGCCGAAGACCGCGGTGCGTTCGGACGCCATCGGGGTGCCCGGTGCCGCGGCGGACCCGCGGGCGCGGCCGAGCGTGCCGATGAAGACCACCTGCGGCGGCTCGTACCCGGCCCAGCGGCGGGCGCTCAGCGCCGTGCACAGCAGGGGGACGGCGAGCAGGAGCGCTAGGCCGTACCCGGGGGTGCTGACGTTGAAGCCGTCCTTGGTGACCTCCGCCGGCCAGATGGCGGCGTACGAGTCGGGGGCTACTCGCGCCCAGGCGCCGATGCCGAGGAAGGCCAGGCCGGCGACGAGCGGTCCGGCGGGGGAGACGGGGGCGAAGAGCAGGATCGCGTACGCCGCCCCGGCCAGCAGGAGCAGCAGCAGCCCGCCCAGCGACTCGGGGCCGCCGTTGTCGCGGGCCCGCCCGGTGAGGTCCTGGTCGAACCCGACCCCGCAGAGGATCCACGTCGCGGGCGCCAGCACGAGGGCGTACAGGATCGACCGGAGATGTCGCACGTCCGGACCGTACCCGGGGGCGGCAACCAGGAGGAATTAACGTATCGGGCATGACTGACCACCCGTCGGGACGGCCGACCTCGCACTCGCGTGTCACGTTGAGCCGGATCATGAGCGCGGTCGACGTCAACCTGTACGGCACCGTGCACGGCGGCGTGCTGATGAAGTTCGTCGACGACGTGGCCGGCGCGGCGGCCGCCCGGCACAGCGGCGGGACCGCGGTGACCGCCGCGATCGACGAGATCGTGTTCGTGGAGCCGGTGCGGGTGGGCGACCTCGTGCACGCGTACGCGCAGGTCAACTGGACCGGCAGCACCTCGATGGAGGTGGGCGTACGGCTGACCGCGGAGCGGTGGGACACCGCCGGCGGCGATCCGATCACGGTGGCCACCGCCTACCTGGTGTTCGTCGGGGTGGACGTCTCCGGGCATCCGCGCGCGGTCCCGCCGGTGCTGCCGGAGACGCCCGACGACCAGCGGCGCTTCCGCGAGGCGATCATCCGCCGCGAGCACCGCCTGGCCCGCAGGAAGGCGATCCAGATGGCCCGGGCGGGCCACGCTGAATGAGCGTTAAGGTGTGCGCATGACGACGGGCACAGTGCTGTGGACGCCGCCGGCGGACGTCCTGGAGACCTCCAGGATGGGCCGGTTCCTGACCTGGCTGCGCGCCGAGCGCGGCGTCGACGTGCGCGACTACGCCGGGCTGTGGGAGTGGTCCGTCACCGACATGACCGGGTTCTGGCAGGCGATCTGGGACTACTTCGAGGTGGTCGCCCACGCCGCGCCGACCGCGGTCCTCGGCGACACGGCGATGCCGGGGGCCACGTGGTTCCCCGGGGCGACGCTGAACTACGCCGAGCACGTTCTGCGGATGCCCGGCCTCGGCGACGAGGACCCGGTCGTCATCGCGTACTCCCAGACCCGGGAGCCGGTCACGCTCACCGCCCGGCAGCTGCGCGACCGGGTCCGGCGGGTCGCCGCCGGGCTGCGCCGGCTCGGCGTCACCACCGGGGACCGGGTCGCGGCGTATGCGCCGAACATCCCGGAGACGTACGTCCTCATGCTGGCGACGGCGAGCCTCGGCGCCGTCTTCTCGTCGTGCGCGCCGGAGTTCGGCGTGCGCAGCGTCATCGACCGCTGGACCCAGATCGAGCCGAAGGTGCTGGTCGCGGTCGACGGCTACCGCTACGGCGACAAGGCGATCGACCGCAGCGCCGAGGTGGCGGCCATCCGCGAGGCGCTGCCCAGCGTCGAACGCGTCATCACGATCCCGTACCTGGGCAGCGAGGGCGACTGGGACACGCTCGACGGCGACGACCCGCTGACGTTCGCCGCGGTGCCGTTCGCCCACCCGCTCTACGTGCTCTACTCCTCCGGCACCACGGGCCTGCCCAAGCCGATCGTGCACGGCCACGGCGGCATCCTGCTCGAGCACGTCAAGATGCTCGCGCTGCACCACGACCTCGGCCCCGGCGACCGGTTCTTCTGGTTCACCACGACCGGCTGGATGATGTGGAACTTCCTGGCCTCGGGCCCGGCGGTCGGCGCGGCGATCGTGCTGTTCGACGGCAACCCCGGGCACCCCGACCTGGGCGCGCTCTGGCGGCTCGCCGCCGACGCGCAGGTCACCTTCTTCGGTACGTCCGCACCGTTCATCCTGGCGTGCCGCAAGGCCGGGGTGCAGCCGCCACCGAACGTGATCCGCGGCGTGGGCTCGACGGGCGCGCCGCTGCCCCCCGAGGGCTTCCGCTGGGTCTACGAGGCGCTGGGGGAGAAGCCGCAGCTCCAGTCGCTGTCCGGCGGCACCGACGTGTGCACCGGCTTCGTCGGCGGCGCGCCGCTGCTGCCGGTGGTCGAGGGCGTCATCTCGTGCCGGGCGCTGGGCGCGCGGGTGGAGGCGTACGACCCGCAGGGCAAACCGCTCATCGGGCAGCTCGGCGAGCTGGTCATCACCGCGCCGATGCCGAGCATGCCGGTGGGCTTCTGGAACGACCCGGACGGCCGCCGCTACTTCGAGGCCTACTTCGACGTCTTCCCCGGCGTGTGGCGGCACGGCGACTGGATCACGGTCGGCGAGGACGGCACCTGCGTGATCACCGGCCGTTCCGACGCCACCCTGAACCGCGGCGGCGTGCGGCTCGGCACCGCCGAGTTCTACTCGGTGGTCGAGGCGATCCCGGAGATCGCCGACTCGGTCGTCGTCCACCTCGACGAGGCGGACGAGCTGCTGCTGTTCGTGGTGCTCGCCGAGGGCCTCGAGCTCGACGACGCGCTGCGCGGCCGCATCCGGGCCGAGCTGCGTGCCGCGCTGTCGCCGCGGCACGTCCCCGACGAGATCCATCAGGTACGGGCGGTCCCGCGCACCCTGTCGGCGAAGAAGCTCGAGGTCCCGGTGAAGCGCATCCTCACCGGCACACCGGCCGACCAGGCGGCGGCGAAGGGTGCGCTGGCCAACCCGGAGTCGCTGACGGCCTTCGAGGAGTACGCCCAGCGTCGCTGAGCAGGCCCTCGTCTTCTGTGACGTTTCGATTACTCTTGGTCTATGTCGCGGTGGGATGCGGGTACGGTCCTCGCCCTCTCGATGTGGACCCTGTGGACGACGGTGGCGCTGGCCCTCCTGGGCACCCGTCGCGCCGGCCCGGTCCTGTCCATGGGCTTCGTCGTGCTCGGCGTGGTGCTCTGGGCCGGGAGTGACGTGACCTGGCGCGCGTACCTGGAGGGCGCCCTCATCGCCCAGATCGCTCTCGCCGCAACCGGCATCCGTGACCGGACGGCGCGCCGCCGGCTGGCTCTCGCCGCAGTGGTCTCCGTGCCGGGCGTGGTCTGGCTGGCCGTGACCGGTGGTCCGCGCTACTGGGTTCCGCCCCTGGTGGGCGTCGCCCTCGTGGCGCTGGTCGGTGGAGTAGCGATGGCCGTCTCGTCCCGCTCCGCTCGGTGGACGCCCTCGAAGCCTCTCCGGCGGCCGACGGCCTCGCCGTCGGCCCCGGCCCGGGCCGCCGGGCCGGGTGTGGTCGAGTCCGCCCCGGCCGGCGCCGACGTGACGCCCTGGCGATCGTCCGTGCTGACCGAGGGTCTGCAGGGCGACGAGCGGCGGTCGTCGCGTCCGGAACCGGGCCCGTCCCTGCCGTTCGTCGAGGAGCGCTGCTCGGCTGTTCCGGAACGCAGCGCCGGCGTGCCGATGGTGGACGAGCGCAGGTCGTCGCGTCCCGTGCCGGGTGTCGTCGGGCCCGTTCAGCCGACGCCCCACCGTACGCGGCCGTCGGCACGCGACCGCTCCTTCCCCGTTGCGCTGGAGCGACCGGCCCACCTGCAGGTCCAGGCGATGCTGGGCGCATCGGTGAACGTCGTCGGCATGGGCCGGATCTGCGGCCCCGGCACCGTACGGGTCCACGACTCCCGGACCGTGGTGGTGGGCGACGACGTCACGGTCGACCTCCGCACACACCTGCGGGTCAAGCGGGTGGAACTGTCCCTCGGCGCCCTGCGGGAACGCTGCGCCCAGGCGCTGGACGACCTGGTCCGCGGCGGGTCGGTGGCCCGGTTCCAGCGCCGGCTTCGCGCGATCCTCGGACGCCCCGGGCCCGACGGCTCGCAGGAGCGGTTGCCGGTGAAGGCGCACCACCGGGTCGAGGTGTACGACTGCGCCTACGTGCACCTGGGGAACGGCACCCGTACCGACATCGAGAAGCGGGTCGTCTTCGATATCTCGGTGCTGCCGCTCGAGGACTTGCTGCTGCGCGATGCCAGGCTCTGCGGCCTGCTGGCGAAGACCCTGCGGGACCGCACCGCTGACAGGGCCGTACGAGCAGCGGAGCTCGTGGATCGTGAAGCCGACCGTGACCTGGCGGCGTTCCTGAGGCATGCGCTGGCGGTCGCCGGGCGCGCCGACGACCGGGACCTCATTCGCGGCGCCCGCGGCGACGTGGACGACGCGTCCGTGCGGGGATTGTTCGGCACGGCCCGGGTACGCGACGCCGAGGTGGCCGTGGTCGGCGCCGGGAACGAGCTCAGGAGCCGGGTGGAGCTGAGCCGGCCCGGCTTCGACCGGACGCGCCTGCACGACCGGCTCGTCGACCTGCGGCGCGACCGGGACCTGTCCCGCACGGACCGGGGGCCGTCCCGGACGAACGCGTGGCCGGCTCGTAGCGGCCCGGGGGCGGATCGCACCGATCGGGAGCGGGGCGGCGCGGACACCTACCACGGGGAGCTCGGCGTGCGTACGACGTCGCCGGTGTTCGACAACCCGGAGGTCGACCGGGAACGACGACGGATACAGAGGGGGCGGGACGACATGCGAGGAACCGATCGGCCGGGGCGCGACGCGGGTGGTCTCGGGGGGCGGTCACTGTGAGACGTACGGTCGGCAAGACCTGGATCCTCCTCGCCGGCACCGGCATTCTGCTGACCGTCCTCGGTTTCGCCCTCGCCGGCGGCCCGTTGAGCGTCCTCGACCAGTGCGCCAGCATCGGCAGCTTCCTGTTCGGCGCCTTCAGCCTGGCGCAGGCACGCCGGTCCTACAGCCGCTCCGGGGGCGCCGGGGCGCCGGACGACGGTTCCGGGCTCGCCGAGCTCGACGCCGAGGACGTCGCCTACCTCGTGACCCGGCCCCGTGGGGATGTGGCCATCACGAAGGACGTCCAGCCGCCGCCGACGATCGGCCGGTCGGCACGCCGCTCCGCGTCTCGGGCGCGGGTCACGGTCCGTCGTGCCGGCGTCGTCGTGCACGACGGACAAGGCGTGACCATCTCGGATGGGCCTGCCCAGAAAGACACCGGCGCCCCTCCGGCGCGGCCGTAGCCGGTCGGGAGCGGCCGTCAGGCGAGGGTCAGCGTCACGTTCTCCGCCGCGGCGCGCTTCTCCAGCGTCGTCCGGTCCAGGTTGGCGCAGAGCACGATGCTCGCCCCGGCGTACAGGGGGGCGAGGAGCCAGTCGACCGGGTCCGGGTGGGTTCCGGCGTCCACGAGCACGCGCGCGGCCGGCCCGATGCCGAGTTCCTGCGCGCGCGCCGCCGCCGTACCCGAGATCGTGCCGTGGTCCGTGCCGTCGAGGGCGACGTCCTCGCCGGTGACCGGCTGGTACGCCACGAAGCGGTCGCCGTAGCCGCGTACCTCGACGGTGTAGTCCGCGAAGCCCGGCGGGAGCGGCCGCAGCGGCATGGCGAGCGGCAGGAGGCCTGTCACGTAGCGGTCCCCTGTCTTCCAGGCGTCCGCCGCCTGCACCGTCCCGGGCCAGGCGAAGAGGATGTCGGCCGGCTGCGGAGCCGGACCCGTACACACCTCGAGCCCCGCGGCCCAGGCGCCCAACAGGACCGCGGCCGTCTGCCAGTGCGGTGGCAGCAGCACCGCCGCCGTGTCGCCGGAACCCAGGCCGGCGCCGTCCACCAGCAGGTTGGCCGTCTTGGCGACCCAGTTGTCCATCGTCGCGCCGGACAGCTCGGTACGGTCGCCCGAGGCGTCGTCGTACCAGGTCAGCAGCGGCGTGGTGGGGTCACGGCGGACGGCAGCCGCGAGGGCCGCCGGAATCGTCTCAGTCATCGGTACCGACGATAGTCGGATGACTGACAGTGAGCGGTTGCTGCCGGGCCGGGACGACCGGGGAAAGCCCGGGTAACTAAGCGGTGTCGCCGGGCGTCGCGGTCGACACAGGAGGCATCGAGCGGCGTACCCTTGCCAGTGGTCTGGCCCACAGATGTGAGGAGTTGCCACGTGACCGCCGGTCGTCCGCCCCGAGTCCTCGTCGACGCCACGAGCGTCCCCGCCGACCGAGGCGGTGTCGGGAGATACGTCGACGGGCTGCTCGGCGCCCTCGCCGCGATCGGCGGCGACCGCATCGACCTGGCCGTCGTGGCCCAGCGTTCCGATGCGGAGCGTTACTCCCGGATGCTCGCCGGCGCGGAGGTCATCGCGGGTCCCGCCGCGGTCCAGCACCGCCCGGCCCGCCTCGCCTGGGAGCAGACCGGCCTGCCGCTGCTCGCCCAGCAGGTCGGCGCGCAGGTGCTGCACTCGCCGTTCTACACCTGCCCGCTGCGGGCGGGATGTCCGGTCACGGTCACCGTGCACGACGCGACGTTCTTCACCGAGCCGGAGCACTACGACAACACCAAGCGGACCTTCTTCCGCAGCGCCATCAAGACGTCGCTGCGCCGGGCCGCCCGGGTCATCGTGCCCAGCAAGGCCACCCGCGACGAGCTGATCCGGCTGCTGGACGCCGACCCGACGCACATCGACGTCGCGTACCACGGGGTCGACCACACCGCCTTCCACGCGCCCAGCGACGAGGAGAAGGCCCGCGTCCGGGCCCGGCTCGGCCTCGGCGACACCGGCTACGTCGCTTTCCTGGGCGCCAAGGAGCCCCGCAAGAACGTGCCCAACCTGATCCGTGGCTGGTCCCGGGCGGTCGCCGACTGGCCGCACCCGCCGGCGCTGGTCATCGCGGGCGGGCAGGGCCACGACGACGACATCGACCGGGCCGTCGCCGAGGTGCCCTCGCACCTGCGCCTGCTGCGCCCCGGCTACCTGCGGTACGCGGACCTGCCCGGCTTCCTCGGCGGCGCGCTGGTGGCCTGCTACCCGTCGTTCGGCGAGGGCTTCGGGCTGCCGATCCTCGAGGCGATGGCCTGCGCCACGCCGGTGCTCACCACGCCGCGGCTCTCCCTGCCCGAGGTCGGCGGGGACGCGGTCGCGTACACGACCGAGGAGCCGGACCGCATCGCCCAGGACCTCGCCGACCTGCTGCACGACGAGCCGCGCCGGCTCACGCTGGCCAAGGCGGGCTTCGACCGGGCCAAGGAGTTCACCTGGGCGTCCAGCGCCGAGGTGCACGTCGCGACCTGGAACCGCGTGGCAGGCTGACGATTCGTTACACTCCGTGCGCATGAGTGAGAATCCGGGTGGGCTCTACGCCGTCATCCCCGCAGGTGGCAGTGGTACTCGTCTCTGGCCGCTGTCTCGCGCCGGTCACCCGAAGTTCCTGCACCCGCTGACCGGCACGGACGACTCGCTGCTGCAGGCCACCGTCCAGCGGCTGCTGCCACTGGCCGACCCGTCCCAGGTGTACGTGGTGACCGGGGTGGCGCACGCGGCCGCCGTGTCCCGTCAGCTCGCCGCCGTACCGGAGGAGAACATCCTCGTCGAGCCGTCGCCGCGCGATTCGTGCGCGGCCATCGCCCTGGCCGCGGCCGTGATCGCCCGCCGGGAGCCGGAGGCGGTCATGGGGTCGTTCGCGGCGGACCACCTCATCGCCGACGGCGAGCGGTTCATCGGGGTCATCGAGCAGGCCATGGCGGGTGCCCGGCAGGGCCTGCTCATGACGCTCGGCATCACCCCGACGCGCCCGGAGACCGGGTACGGCTACGTGCAGTGCGGCGGCCCGGTCGGCGAGGGCGCGGTGCTCGCGGTCGAGGAGTTCAAGGAGAAGCCCTCGTACGAGGTGGCCGAGAGCTACGTGAAGTCCGGCAACTACCTGTGGAACGCCGGCATGTTCGTGTGGCGGGTCGACGTGTTCCTCGCCGAGCTCGCCCGCCAGCAGCCGCAACTGCACGCCGGCATCTCGCGGATCGCGCAGGCGTGGGAGTCGGCGTCCCGTGAGGAGGTGCTCGGTGAGGTCTGGCAGACCCTGCCCCGGATCTCCGTGGACTACGCGGTGATGGAGGGCGCGGCGGCGGTCGGCCGGGTCGGCACGGTCCCGGGCGACTTCGGCTGGAACGACGTCGGTGACTTCCACACCCTCGGCGAGGTCCTCGCGGCCGACGCGGCCGGCAACGTGATCGTCGGCCACCACGAGGTCGAGAAGCCGGGCGTGATCCTGCGCGAGACGGAGAACCTGGTCGTGGTCCCGAACTCGGGCCGGCTCGTCGCGGCGCTGGGCGTCCGCGACCTGATCGTGGTCGACACGCCCGACGCGGTGCTGGTCTGCCCGCGCGACCGCGCCCAGGAGGTCAAGTCCATCGTGGACGAACTCCGCGACAAGGGCGAGATCAGCTACATCTAGCTATCGAAGCCGGGCGAACGCCGGCGCCAGTTGCTGCTCCACGCCGCTCGCGAGCGGCGTCGGCAGGGCGCCGGCGGTGAACCAGGCCAGGTCCGCCGACTCCTCGCTGATCCGCTCCACCGTGCCCGCCGGGCAGACCGCGAGGAAGCGGACGTCGTAGTGCCAGGACGGACCGGCCGGCTCCCCGTCGGCCGGGGCGCAGCGGACCGCGTGCACGTCCATGTCGATCGGGTCCGGGTCGAGGCGCAGGTCGTCGATCCCGGACTCCTCCGTCGCCTCGCGCAGCGCGGCCGCCGCGAGCGTGGGGTCGCCCGGCTCACAGTGGCCGCCGACCTGCATCCACATGCCGAGGCGGCCGTGCAGGCAGAGCAGCACGCGGCGGTTCTCGTCCACGATCAGCGTGCTGGCCGTGACGTGGCCCGGCCGGTGCGCGCGGGTCATCGCCACCGGGCCCGCGCCGAGCAGCTCCAGCGTGCGCTTGCGGGCCAGGTCGGCCGCCTCGGACGTGGCCGACCATCCGCTCAGGACACCGGCGGCGTCGTCGAAGAGGCTCATGCGGCGGACACCGCGATGGTGGCGCCCGTCCCGTCGTACGCGACCGCGGACACGAGCCCCTCGGCGGCCAGCGCCGACCGGAGCCGCTGCACGTCCGCGCCGAAGCGCATCAGCCCGGCGGGCGTGGGGTCCGGGGCGGTGCACCGCAGCGTCTGCGGCGACGGCACCGCGACCGTGCCGTCGAGGCCGGCCGTGGCGATCGCCCGCTGCACCGCCTCGGCGCTCGCCGGCTCGTCCGTCGCGGACTCCGGCAGGGTGGCCGCCGCGCGCAGGCCCTCCGCGTGTGCTTCCGCCGTACCCAAGGAGAACATGTCGCTGGCCGCGTCCCGCAGCAGGACGTCCGCGCCGGGGGTGTCCGCGGCGCCCGCGCCCGGATAACCGCGCACCACCGCGACCGGCACCTGGTCGCACTTGCCCTTCACCAGCTCGCCCGCGGCGGCCAGCTCGTCGATCACGGCCATCTGGGTGAGCTGCAGCTCGTTGCCGTACGGGTCGATCTCGCCCCGGTGGTCGCGGAACGGCTCGATCCCGGCCGCGCCCAGCGCGACGTCGGTGAGCCCGTTGCGCCACGTGCGGCCCATCGTGTCGGAGACGATGACGCCGACGTGCAGGCCACGGGCCGCCAGGCCGGCGCGCAACCGACGGGCCGAGTCGTCCGGGGACGCGGGCAGCAGCACCAGATGCGTCTTGTCGACATTGGACGCGTCGATGCCGGCGGCGGCCATCACGAAACCGTGGTGGGTCTGCACGATCGCGGTCGCGCCCCGCCGGGCCACCACCCGCCGGGTCTCCGCCGCGAGGACCTCCGCGCGGGCGGCCTCGCGCTCCGGGCCGTCGGCGGGCACCTCGACCAGGCGCCCCTCCGCCTTCGAGACGATCTTGCTGGTCACCACGAGCACGTCGCCGTCGCGCAGCCACGGCGCGTTCCGGGTGATCAGCTCGGCCAGGTCGTCCCCGGCCGTCACGTCGCCGATGCCGTGCACCGGCAGGATCTCCAGGCCCTCCATCGCGGTCATGATGTGCCTCCCTGGCATGCCCATCTGGCCCTCGCCGTCCCGGCCGCCGCCGGCCGTCGCGGGTGAGGCTCCGTGCGGGCGGTCATGCCACCCCCGCCAGCTCCAACGCCGCAGCGACCATCGCGGACGTCGCCTCCTCGTCGCTCATCCACAGCGGCACGGCCTTCGTGCGCACGCCCGGGACAGCGGCCTGCGCGTCGGTCTCGTCGACCAGCCACCCGTCGAGGAGCCCTCCGGACGAGCGGGCGCCGTACAGGGCACCCACCGCGGCCGCGCTGACCTCGACGTCCAGCGTGGCGAGGCAGCGGTCGGCCATGCCGCGCACGGGTGCCCCGCCGATGATCGGTGAAACCCCCACGATCGGCGCCGGGCCGTCCACGACGGCCTCCTTGAGCCCCGGTACGGCGAGAATCGGCGCGATGCTGACGACGGGGTTGCTGGGGGCCACGAGCACCACGTCAGCGGCCGCGATCGCCGCCAGCACCCCGGCGGCGGGCTTCGCCTTGTCCGCGCCCACGAAGACGAACCGGTGCGTCGGCACGTCACCGCGGTAGCGCACCCACCACTCCTGGAAGTGGATGGCCCGCTGCCCGTCCAGGTCGACCACCACGTGGGTCTCCAGCCGGTCGTCGGTGGCCGGGAGCATGGTGATGCCCGGCTGCCAGCGCTCGCACAGCGCGGCGGTCACCTGCGACAACGGGTAGCCCGCGTTCAGCATGGTGGTGCGGACGAGATGGGTGGCGGTGTCCTTGTCGCCGAGGCCGAACCAGCCGGGCTCCGCGCCGTACCTGGCCAGCTCCTCCTTGACGACCCACGTCTCGCCGACCCGGCCCCACCCGCGCTCCGGGTCGGCGGCGCCGCCCAGCGTGTACATGACGCTGTCCAGGTCGGGACAGATCTGCAGGCCGTGCAGGCGTACGTCGTCACCGACGTTCACCACCGCCGTGACGTCGGCGCCTACCCGTCGCGCCCACGCGCGCACGCCCACCAGGAACCGGGCGCCACCGATCCCCCCGGTCAGGACCACGATCCGCATCCGACCATCCTTGCGCACCCGCCGCCGATCCGCGGCGTGCGGGGCGCTGGTGTGATGCGCCTATCGGACTAGAGTGAGCCGACCTTTCCACCCGTTTTCCCCCGTCGCCGATCAGGAGAGCGCTGTGACCAGCACACCGCCGCCGCAGCCCCAGCCCGGCCACCCGGTCGCCCCGGTGATCCGGCCGCTGCGTGACCTCGCCGCGTACGCCCTCGTCGCCGCCCCCGCCGTCTGGCTCTTCGTGGCGATCGTCCGGCTGGTCCCGTCCGAGGTGGGGCAGGACTTCCTCACCCGGGTGCAGAACAGCTTCTACGGGTACGTGAACCTCGAGACGATCGCGATGCCGCTCGCGGCGGTGCTGCTCGCCACGATGGTCGAGCCCCGGCACCGGCACGCGCGGCTGATCACGGTCGTGGCGCTCGTCGAGTACGCGGTCGCCGGCTTCTTCGCGGTCGTCTTCGGCTTCCTCATCGCGGTGGTCAAGCTCGCCGGTTTCAGCGTACGGGTGGCCTTCGAGGAGTTCCTGGTCCGCACGGCGTGGCTCGCGGTCTTCGCGATCGCGGCGTACGCGGTCTTCGCGATCTGGCGGGCTCTCTTCACCACGCCCAAGCCGCAACCCCAGCCGGGCATGTACGGCCAGCCGCAGCAGCCGTGGGGCCAGCAGCCGCAGTGGGGCCAGCCGGGCTTCCCGCCGCCCGCCCCGGGTTACGCCCAGCCGGGCCACCCCGCCCAGCCCGGCCACCCCGCCCAGCCCGGCCAGGCGGGCCACCCTGCCCAGCCGGGCCAGGCGGGCCACCCCGGCCAGCCGCAGCCGGGCCAGCCGCATCCCGGCCAGCCCGGTCAGCCGCAGGGGTGGGGACAGCCACCGGTCTGGGGCACGCCGCCCCCGCCCGCTTCGGCTCCGCCGGCTTTCGCCCCGCCCGCGTCCGCCCCGCCGGCTTTCGCCCCGCCCGCGTCCGCCCCGCCGGCTTTCGCCCCGCCCGCGTCCGCCCCGCCGGCTTTCGCCCCGCCCGCGTCCGCCCCGCCGGCTTTCGCCCCGCCCGCGTTCGCCCCGCCGGTGTCCGCTCAGCCGGCTTCCGGCGGCGCCCCCGCCACTCCGCCCGGCCCGTTCGCCCCGGCGCCCGGTAACCCGCACGCGGTCGCGCACCCGGGCAGCCCCACCCCGGCCGGCGCACCGCAGCCCGGCGCCTTCTCGGAGCCGACACAGGTGTTCCCGGCCCGCGAGGACGACGACCGCACCCGCAACCTCGGCGAAGAACCACCCCGGTAGCCCCGGCGCGGCTCGCCTGTCCCCGTGCTCCGCGCGAGACGGGCGAGGGTGTCCCAGACCACTGCCGTCCGGGGCCGCCACGGGGGCGGCGGGGCCTGGTTCCGGCCTAGGCTGCACGGGTGGCAGCCGTGGACACACCGCCGACCGAAGCCAGCATCCGTCGCGCCCTCAAGCGGGCCGCCGAGGGCCGGGCGATCGACGCCGACGAGGCGGCCGCCCTGCTCGCCGCCGAGGGACCGCTGCTCGACGACCTGCTCGCGACCGCCGGGGCGATCCGGGACGCCGGCCTGCGGGAGGCCGGCCGGCCGGGCGTGGTCACGTACTCGAAGAAGGTCTTCATCCCGCTCACCCGGCTGTGCCGGGACCGGTGCCACTACTGCACGTTCGCCACGGTCCCGCACCGGCTGCCCGCCGCGTTCCTCGAGCGCGACGAGGTGCTGGCGATCGCCCGGGAAGGCGCGGCGCAGGGCTGCAAGGAGGCGCTGTTCACGCTCGGCGACCGGCCGGAGGAGCGCTGGCCGGCGGCCCGCCAATGGCTTGACGAGCGCGGGTACGACTCGACCCTCGACTACGTGCGCGCCTGCGCGATCGCGGTGCTGGAGGAGACCGGCCTGCTGCCGCATCTGAACCCCGGCGTGCTCAGCTGGGCGGAGCTGCAGCGGCTCAAGCCGGTCGCGCCCAGCATGGGCATGATGCTGGAGACCACCGCGACGCGGCTCTGGTCGGAACCGGGCGGCCCGCACTACGGCTCCCCGGACAAGGAGCCCGCCGTGCGCCTGCGCGTCCTCGACGACGCCGGTCGCGTGGGCGTGCCCTTCACCACCGGCATCCTCATCGGCATCGGCGAGACCCGCGCGGAGCGCGCCGACGCCATCTTCGCGATGCGCCGCACCGCCCGCGAGTACGGGCACGTCCAGGAAGTCATCATCCAGAACTTCCGCGCCAAGCCCGACACGGCGATGCGCGGCATGCCCGACGCGGAGCTGCGCGAGCTGGCGGCGACGGTCGCCGTGGCCCGGGTGATCCTGGGCCCCCGGGCGCGCCTGCAGGCACCGCCCAACCTCATCGCGGGCGAATACGACCTCCTGCTGCGCGCCGGCATTGACGACTGGGGCGGCGTCTCGCCGGTCACCCCGGACCACGTGAACCCGGAACGCCCCTGGCCGCAGATCGACTCGCTGCGCGAGATGTCCGCGAGGTCGGGCTTCGAGCTGCGCGAACGCCTCACGATCTACCCCGAGTACGTCCGCCGCGGCGAGGGCTGGCTCGACCCCCGCCTGGCCGCGCACGTGGCGGCGCTGGCGGACCCCTCCGGCCTGGCCCGCGAGGACGCGATGCCGGCGGGCCTGCCGTGGCAGGAGCCGGACGACGCGTACGCGGGCGGCCGCACCGACCTCTTCGCGACCATCGACACGGAGGGCCGCACGGGCGACCGCCGCGGCGACTTCGACTCCGTGTACGGCGACTGGGACGAGGTCGCAGCGCACATCACCACGGGTTCCACCCGGCGCGTCGAGACCGACGTCCTGGCCGGGCTCCGCCTCGCCGCCGAGGATCCGGCCAGGCTGCTCCTGCCCGAGCACGAGGACAAGGCGATGGCCCTGTTCCAGGCCGACGGCTCGGCGCTCGACGAGCTCGCCCGCATCGCCGACGACCTGCGCAAGGATGTCAACGGCGACGACGTCACGTACGTGGTCAACCGCAACATCAACTTCTCCAACGTCTGCTACGTCGGGTGCCGCTTCTGCGCCTTCGCCCAGCGGGAACGGGACGCGGACGCGTACCGGCTCTCCGTCGAGCAGGTAGCCGCCCGCGCGGAGGAGGCGTGGCGCGACGGTGCCACCGAGGTGTGCATGCAGGGCGGCATCGACCCCAAGATGCCGGTCACCGCGTACGCCGACCTCGTGCGGGCGGTGAAGGACCGCGTACCGGGGATGCACGTCCACGCCTTCTCGCCCATGGAGATCGTCACGGGCGCGGCCAAGGCGGGCGTGTCCGTCCGCGAATGGCTCGAGGACCTCCGCGACGCCGGGCTCGGCACCATCCCCGGCACCGCCGCCGAGATCCTCGACGACGACGTACGGTGGGTCCTCACCAAGGGCAAACTCCCGGCGTCCACCTGGATCGACGTGGTCACCACGGCGCACCAGGTCGGCATCCGCTCCAGCTCCACGATGATGTACGGCCACGTCGACCACCCCCGCCAATGGCTCGGGCACTTCCGCGTCCTCGCCGGCATCCAGGACGTGACCGGCGGCTTCACGGAATTCGTCGCGCTGCCGTTCATCCACACCAACGCGCCCATCTACCTGGCCGGCATCGCCCGCCCGGGCCCCACCTGGCGGGAGAACCGGGTCGTCCACGCGATGGCCCGCGTCCTGCTGCACGGCCGGATCGGCAACATCCAGTGCTCGTGGGTGAAACTGGGCGACGAGGGCACGATCGCGATGCTCAACGGCGGCTGCAACGACCTGGGCGGCACGCTGATGGAGGAGACGATCTCGCGGATGGCCGGCTCGGAACACGGGTCGGCCCGCACGGTGGCCCAGCTGAAGGAACTGGCCGCGGCGGCGGGCCGCCCGGCAGCCGAACGCACCACCGTCTACGGCCGCCGATAGCCGACCGAGCCGCCGGCAGCCGGTGACCGGTCGGCGTCGCCCATCGGTCGCCGTCTCGCCCCTCGGCGGGGCGCGTCACTCTGCACTTCGCAGATCCGCGCGCCGCGGCTGGCTCGGTGTCCGGGCGGGTGGCTCGGCCCGGGCGGCTGGTTCGGCATCCGGGCGGGCGGCTCGGCCCGGGCGGCTGGTTCGGCGTCCGGGCGGGGGCTCGGCGCCCGGGCTGTCCGTCCGGTAACCGCGTCGCAGTCTGGGCTTGTCGTCTCGGCGTGTCGTCCCGCTTGGCCGGTGCCTGCCGCCTTCGCCAGGGGCCCGCAGCCGTCCTCCGCTTGTCCCCTGGATGAGACGGTGGGCGCGGTCACGTCCCCCTGCCGATACCCTGAGCGTCGCCGACCCGCCTGGTCATGAGGTTACAAATTGGGGTAATTTGGACCCGACGCGCCGACTGTGCGTTACCTGGCGGCAGCTCTGAGAGATAGGGCAGGAACGGGACCGCGAGGCGATGACGGCGCTTCGAGGAAACGGGCCTATTTATCAGGTTCGGCTTGACGACGCACGTCTTACACGCGTGTAATTTCGGTGGGGTTGCGGGAAACGGGCGTCGCGAAGCGCGTATTTCCCGCAAGAAACACGCCGCGTGCGTGGGGGGTCAGCGTCGGCATCGCTGCCGGCGCCAAGAAGGAGGCACGCCGATGGAAGCGCAGGTAGAAGGGGTAGACCTGCTCGGGGACGCGCCCGAGTGGCAGGAGCGGGCGCTCTGCTCGCAGACCGATCCGGAGGCTTTCTTCCCGGAGAAGGGCGGTTCCACCCGCGAGGCGAAACGCATCTGTGGCCGGTGCGAGGTGAAGGCCGAGTGCCTCGAGTACGCCCTCGGACACGACGAGCGCTTCGGTATCTGGGGTGGCCTTTCTGAGCGGGAACGCCGCAAGCTCAAGCGCCGCGTGGCCTGACCCGCTCGCGCGGACGCTGGGGGGCGTCCGAGCGACAGGGGAAAGGCCGGACGCCGGGGGGTGTCCAGCACGGGGAAGCGCAGACGGGTGAGGCCGGACGCCGGGGGGCGTCCTACGAGAGCTCGTCGGGGTCGACACCGAGCAGGTTGGCGACCTGTTCGATGATCACGTCGTGGACGAGGTCGGCGAGGTCCTCGCGGTCCATCGCCCGGAATTCCAGCGGCCGGCGGTAGAGCACGATCCGCGGCGGGAGCTCCTGGCGTCCGGGCCGGCCCGGGAGGAGCCGGGCGAGCGGCACCTCGCCGTCCTCGAGCACGTCCGAGTCGTAGACGTTCAGGTCCGGCGGCACGTCCTCGACCGCGAACTCCACGCCGGCCAGTTCCTTCGCGTACCGCCGCTCGAGGGTTTCGACGGTGTCGAGGACGAGGTCGTCGAAGATCTCGGCCTTCGTGCGGGCGAGCGGCACGGTGGCGGGGACGAGGCGGCCGCGCAGCCCGCGCCCGTGCCGATCGCGGCGGGCGGGACGGCCCGGTCCGGCGGTGCGCGGGGACCGGCCCGGTTCTGAGCCGGTCCGGCGGCGGTCGGGGCTGGTGGTCACGTCGCCAGCCTAGCCCGCAAACGGCGTCCGCCGTGGTCAGGCTGTGTCGGCCGCGTTTCGTCACGAGGAATTCGCCCCATTGAGGCGGCGTGTCGGAGCGCCATGTCGAAATCGTGATGCATTGTGGGTCGGCGTGTCGCGGGTCCATCGTCGCCCGCGCGTGCGTGCTTAGAGATAACGTGCCGCCGTGAGGTCCCCACGGCGCTGCTCCCGCAACGGCTGTCCCCGACAGGCGGTCGCCACCCTGACCTACGTCTACAGCGACTCCACGGCCGTGGTCGGCCCGCTGGCCGCCTTCGCCGAGCCGCACACGTACGACCTCTGCGAACCGCATGCCCGCAGCCTCACCGCCCCGCGTGGCTGGGAGCTGGTGCGCCACGACGGCGACTTCGCGCCCCCGCCGCCCACGACGGACGACCTGGTGGCCCTCGCCGACGCCGTGCGCGAGGCGGCCCGTCCGGCCCCGCCGCCGCGCCCCGAGGAGCACGACACGCTCCCGGGCCATCAGACCGGCCGCCGCGGCCACCTCCGCGTCATCCCGCCGTCCCACTGAGGCCCGCCCCGCGGAAACACGAGCTACCCGCGGCACATGAGCGGACCCGCGGAAACACGCTGCCGCGAGGAACCGCCGCGCTGAACAGGCGCTGCGGAAAAGCGCCGGACGGAATCAGGTGACGCCGAGGAGCGCGGGCGAACAAAGCGCTGCCGAAGACGGCCGCGGGGAAAGCGGGCCCGCCACGGTCACGGCAGGGCGATGAGCTTGTACCGCCGCTGCAGCCACGGAATCAGCGTCTCGTACGCGGCGATGGTGTCCGGCTGGGCGTAGTCGTGGGACAGCACGATCGCGCCGCGGCTGACGTGCTTCTTGACCGACCTGATGACCTTGGCCCGGTGGGCGCCGTCGGACTCGCCGGCCGGGTGGTCCCAGTCGCGCGGGTCGACCTGCCAGTAGATGGAGGTCATGCCGAGGTCGGTGGCGGCGGCGACGAAGGCGGGCGTGAAGTTGCCGCCCGGCGCGCGCATGTACTTGATCTCGGCCCCGGGTACGGCGGCCCGGATCGCGTCGTTGGTGCGCTGCAGGTCGGCGCGGATGGCGGCGGGCTTGCGCTTGCCCAGCGTCAGGCTGTGCCGCCAGGTGTGGTTGCAGAGGGTGTGGCCTTCGGCGGCGATCCGGCGTACCAGGGCCGGGTGGGCGGCGACGTTCTGGCCGACCAGGCAGAACGTGGCCTTCACGTGCCGCTTCTTCAGCAGGTCGAGCAGCTTCGGCGTCTGCGCCGGGTCCGGCCCGTCGTCGAAGGTGAGCGCGACGCCCTTCTGCCCGGTCTTCATGAGACTGTCCGCCGGCCCGCCGTGGTGCGCCCGGTGCGCGGGCCGGGAAGCCGGGGTGGAGTGCGACGGCGACGGCGACGACGAGGGCGACGACGAGGGTGAGGACGACGGCGACGAGGTGTGCGCCGGCGCGTGCGTCGCGCGACGGGTCGACGACGGCGAGGGCGACGCAGAGTGGCTGGAGGACGCGGACGGGGAGGCGGCGACCCAGGCGGGCGAGTGCTCGGCGGCCATCGCGGTGCCGCAGCCGGCCAGGCCGGCCACGCCCGCCAGTGCCAGGCCGATCACGAAAACCTTGGGGGTACGCATCGCAGCAAGCTCCGTCCGATGTCTGACGAGTACTGAGGACGGATGCACTATGGCCGGGCGCGCGACCGGTGTCGACCGTCCCGGCACGGGCCTGGCATCAATGGGGGAGAAGGGCGGCGCCCCGTTCGCCGCCCCCGGATGACGGTCAGCCCCAGAAAACGTACACGGCGCTGTACGGCACGGCCGCGGTCTCGCCGTCGGTGCAGGTCCCGGCCGGCGCGACACCGCCCGAGGTGTACAGCCGCTGGATGTAGGCGGCCTTCGACAGGATCCCCGTGCCGGTGTGGCTGTTCACCTCCAGCAGGAGCTCGGGAATGGTCCCCGTACGCGGAAGGTCGGCGACCTTGGTGGCGGTGACGAGCGAACCGTCCCGCTCGGACTGCCAGCTCGGTCCCTTGAAGTGGTGGATCCGGCCGCGCAGGCCGGCCAGCTGGGCCTCGGGCACCGACGCGCCGGCGAACGAGCCGTTGGCGCAGGTGTACGTCTGGGTGCCGGTCACCACGCGGTAGCTGCCGAGCTTGTGCAGCCCGGCCGGCGGGTCGATCTTCGAGGGCGTGGTGCTGGCGCTCGGCCGCGGGACGGGCCGGGTCTGCTCGGCGGCGGAGGCGTTGAGGGTGACGGTGGTGACCGCGCCGGCGACGGCCACGGCTGTGCCGGCGAGGATCGCGGTTCGCATCGGGGAACGCATGACGGTGCTCCTTGGACTGGGATCGACTCGGGTGTCGGCGAGGGCTACGGAGGATCACGCGTGCGCAGTTCATCGATTGCCCCTAATGGCCCATGCGGTTGACCCGTTCGGACAAGCTGAATGGATGGACATCAAAATGCGGCCGGCCGAGGAAGGCGATTTGCCCCTGTTCCGGCGGATGGCCGTCGATCGTGATCTGGTGGGCAACGATTGGCACGGATTCAGCAACGCCCGAGCCCCCGAGCGCCGGTTCGCCGAGGACGGCTATCTCGGTGCGGACGGCGGCCGCCTCATGATCGACGTCGACGGGGAGACGGCGGGACTGCTGTCGTGGGGCGCGAAACAATTCGGCCCGAACAGCCGGCATTGGGAGATCGGCATTCTGCTGCTGCCGGAATTCCGCGGCCGCGGGATCGGCTGGCGGGCCCAGGCGATGATGTGCGACTACCTGTTCGAGCACACGCCGGTGCAGCGGATCCAGGCCGGCACCCAGCCGGAGAACATCGCCGAGCAGAAGTCGTTGGTGAAGGCCGGGTTCCAGCTGGAGGGCGTGATCCGCGCGGCGGAGTTCCGGGCCGGACAGTGGCGCGACGGCCTGCTGTTCAGCCGGCTGCGGACAGATCCGGCCGTGGCATGGTGAGCGGGTGACCGGAGTCGACTGGACCGAGCCCGCGTGGCGGGCAGTCCTCGAGCGGAGCGGGACCGGAACCGGCGCGCGGGTCCTCGACGTGGGCTGCGGCTGCGGCGGGTTCCTGGCGTACTGCGCGGGGCGGGGAATGGTCGCATCGGGCATCGACCCGGACGGCGACCTGGTCGCGGTCGCGTGCGGGGAAGGGCTCGACGTCCGGACGGGTGAGGCCGAGAAGGTGCCGTGGGACGACGCCACGTTCGACCTCACGACCGCGTTCAACGCGCTGCAGTTCGCGGAGGACACCGACGAGGCACTCGCCGAGATGGTCCGGGTGACGCGGCCGGGCGGCCACGTCGCCGTCGCGAACTGGGCCGAGCGGGCGCTCAACGACGTCGACGCGATCGAACGGGCGCTCGCCGACGGGCCGCCGGGACCCGAGGGTGACCTGCGGCTGCCGGGCGGGCTGCGCGGGTTGCTGGAGGACGGCGGTCTGACCGCGGTCCACGAAGGGCTCGTCGACGTGCCGTGGGAGTTCGCGGACGACGATTCGCTCGTGAGCTGGATCGTGGGTGACGGGGCGCCGGAGGTGGCCGTGAAGGTGCTCGCTGCCGTGCGCCCGTACCGTCAGAATGCGGAGGGTTACCGATTGATCAACCGCTTCCGGTACGCGGTCGGCCGGCGCAGCCCGGCCGTGGGGCGGTGACCACCCCACGGCCGGTTCCCGGGCTCACGACGACAGAGCCGCCAACTCCTCCGGCGTGAGCACGCGGCTTCTGATCAGGAAGCGCACCCCCTCCGGTGCCTCCAGGCTGAAGCCGCTGCCGCGGCCCGGGACGACATCCACCGTCAGGTGGGTGTGCTTCCAGGCCTCGAACTGCGACGTGCTCATCCAGAACGACACCGGCTCGTCGACGCCGTCGATGTGCAGCTGCTCCAGCAGGACGTCGCTGGACCCGGTACGGAACTCGCCGTCCGGGTAGCACATCGGCGCGCTGCCGTCGCAGCAGCCGCCGGACTGGTGGAACATCAACGGACCGTGCTGTCCCCGCAGCGACCGGATGAGCTCGGCCGCCGCGGGGGTCACGTCCACCCGGGCACCCATCAGAAGAAGCCCAGCGCCTTGGGGGAGTAGCTGACCAGCAGGTTCTTCGTCTGCTGGTAGTGGTCCAGCATCATCTTGTGGTTCTCGCGGCCGATGCCGGACTGCTTGTACCCGCCGAACGCCGCGTGCGCCGGGTACTGGTGGTAACAGTTCGTCCACACCCGACCGGCCTTGATCGCCCGCCCGGAACGGTACGCGAGGGTCGCGTCGCGGGTCCACACGCCGGCGCCGAGGCCGTACAGCGTGTCGTTGGCGATCTTGATGGCGTCGGCGTAGTCGCTGAACGAGGTCACCGACACCACCGGCCCGAAGATCTCCTCCTGGAAGATCCGCATCGAGTTCGAACCCTCGAAGATCGTCGGCTGCACGTAGTAGCCACCGGCCAGATCCCCGCCGAGGTCTGCCCGGGCGCCACCGGTGAGCACCTTCGCGCCCTCCTGACGTCCGATGTCCAGGTAGGACAGGATCTTCTCGAGCTGGTCGTTCGACGCCTGGGCGCCGACCTGGGTGTCGGTGTCCAGCGGGTTGCCCTGCTTCAGGTTCTCGACGCGCTTGACGCCGGCGGCCAGGAAGTCCGCGTAGTGGCCCTGCTGGATCAGCGCCCGGGACGGGCAGGTGCAGACCTCGCCCTGGTTGAGCGCGAACATCGCGAAGCCCTCGAGCGCCTTGTCGAAGAAGTCGTCGTCGGCGCTGCTGACGTCGTCGAAGAAGATGTTGGGGCTCTTGCCGCCGAGCTCCAGCGTGACCGGGATGATGTTCTCCGAGGCGTACTGCATGATCAGGCGCCCGGTGGTGGTCTCGCCGGTGAACGCGACCTTGGCGACCCGGTTCGACGACGCGAGCGGCTTGCCCGCCTCCACGCCGAAGCCGTTGACGATGTTCAACACACCCGGCGGCAGCAGGTCCTGGACCAGCGACATCCAGTAGTGGATCGAGGCCGGGGTCTGCTCGGCCGGCTTGAGCACCACGGCGTTGCCGGCGGCCAGCGCGGGCGCGAGCTTCCAGACCGCCATCAGGATCGGGAAGTTCCACGGGATGATCTGCGCCACCACGCCGAGCGGCTCGTGGAAGTGGTACGCGACGGTGTCCTCGTCGATCTCGCCGAGGGTGCCCTCCTGGGCCCGCAGCGCACCGGCGAAGTAGCGGAAGTGGTCGATCGCCAGCGGCAGGTCGGCGGCGAGGGTCTCGCGGACCGCCTTGCCGTTCTCCCAGGCCTCGGCGACCGCGAGCTTCTCGAGGTTCGCCTCCATCCGGTCGGCGATCTTGTTGAGGATGTTCGCGCGTTCGGCGGCCGGGGTACGGCCCCACGCGTCCGCAGCGCCGTGTGCCGCGTCGAGCGCCCGCTCGACGTCCTCGGCGGTACCGCGCGCTACCTCGCAGAAGGTCTGTCCCGTGACAGGCGACGGGTTCGAAAAGTACTGGCCCTTGGCGGGTGGCACGTACTCGCCGCCGATCCAGTGGTCGTACCGGGACTCGTAGCTGACGATGGCGCCGTCGCTACCGGGAGGGGAGTAGACAGTCATGCGCACGACCTCCGTATCAAGGTGATGCGGCGCACGCTAATGTCGGCGACGTTGCACAGACGTTGCAAGGCCGTACTCGGCGGCGAGGTGGGCGATGCGCCTGGCTGCCAGCGTTCGGGCAGGCGAGCCGATCGGCAGGGCGGCCGCGTAGGCCTCCCACATCTCCAGGTCGTCCGCGCCCCACGGCGCGGTGACCCAGGTCTGGATCAGCCGCGGGTCGGCGCCGGTCAGGATCGCCGTCCGCAGCCGGCCGTCGATCAGCCGCCGCAGGCGGACCACCCCGGGCGCGTCCGAGGACGGCAGCAGCGGCCCGGCGTAGGCGGCGAGCGCCTCGGCGATCCGGCCGTGATCCAGCAGGCGGTTCACCGCCAGGAAGTCGGCCGCGATCTCGCCGCGCAGCCGATAGGGACGCGAGTCCAGCAGCTCGGGACCCAGGGTGCGGCGCAGCCGCGAGAGCTCGGCGCGGACGGTCACCGGATTGAGGTCGTCGGCGTAGAGATCAAAACCCAATTGATCACCGGTACGGCCCTCGGGGTGGACCAGAAGCAGGCAGAGGAGCTCGGAATGGCGGCGGCCGAGCCTGACCCGCTTCCCGCCGACCGCCAGCACGGCGTCTTCGCGCCCCAATACGGAGACCGTGGCGGTGCCGGGGCCCGGCTGCGGTCCCTGGCTGCCCAGATACGCCTCGGCGGCGAGCGCGGTGGCCCGGACCAGCGCGAGGCTGTGCGGGTTGGCGAGGTGATCGCCACCGGTCACGTCGATGGCGCCGAGCAGCCGGCCGGTCGCCGGGTCGTGGATCGGGGCGGCCGCGCACGTCCAGCGCTGGACGCCCCGGGTGAAGTGCTCGGTGGCGAAGATCTGCAGCGGGTGGTCGACGGCGAGGGCGGTACCGGGGGCGTTGGTGCCGGCGTGGGCCTCGTCCCAGCGGGCGCCCGGCACGAAGTTCATCGACTCCGCGCCGCGCAGCATCGAGGTGTGCCCCTCCACCCACAGCAGCCGGCCGTGCGCGTCGCACACCGCCATGATGTGCGCGCCGTCGTCGGCGAGCCCGCCGAGCAGGTCCCGGAAGATCGGCAGCACCCGGGACAGCGGGTGCCCGGCCCGGTACGCCTCCAGGTCGCCGTCGCTGAGGTCGATGGGGGCGGTGCTGTCCGGGCTGACCAGGGCCCCCGCGGAGCGCCGCCACGAGTCGGCCACCACGGACCGCACCTGGTCGACGGGTCGTTCCCCGGTCACGAACAGCTCGTGGGCGCGGCCGACCTGGCTGATCCGCTCGGCGGGATCGGTGCCGAGGTCGAGCGCGAGCCAGGGGTTGGACATACACGCACCTCCAGCCCCCATCGTGACCCGCATCACGTCCCGCGACAACTCTTGTACCGCTGGTCGCGGTGAACCACACGTTTCTCCGCCAACGGTCGCCGCATAGGCTCCCCGGGTGGACGATGCGGATGCCGGTTGGCCCCGGACCGAGGCCGAGGCGCTCGCCGTGCAGGACGCTCTCCGGTCGCGGATGCTGCCCGGGCCGGGCCCCGAGCATCCGAGGGCCGTGGCGGGGCTGGATGTCGCGTACCACGAGGACGGCGAGCGGCTGGCCGCGGCGGTGGTCGTGCTCGACGCCGGGGACCAGCGGGTGCTCGACACCGCCGTCGTGCGGGGGACGGCGGCTTTCCCGTACGTGCCGGGGCTGTTCGCCTTCCGCGAGATCCCGGCGCTGCTCGAGGCGGTGGGCCGGCTGTCGGTCACCCCGGACGTGCTGATCTGCGACGGGCACGGGCTGGCCCATCCGCGGCGCTTCGGGCTCGCCTGTCACCTCGGCGTGCTGACCGGGCTGCCCTCGTACGGGGTCGGCAAGACGCCGCTCGTCGGCACGTGGGAGCCGCCCGGTCAGGAGCGCGGGGCACGGTCGGCGCTCGTGGACGCCTGCGAGACCGTGGGCGCGGTGCTGCGTACCCGTACGGGGGTGAAGCCGGTCTTCGTCTCTGTCGGCCATCGGACCGACCTCGACAGCGCGTGCGCGTTGACACTGGGGCTGGCCTCCCGCTTCCGGTTGCCGGAAACCACCCGGCTCGCTGACCGCGCCTGCCGGGACGCCCTCGCCGTGACAGCACCGAGACGGTGACGCCGCTCGGTTGCGACCTTGCGGGCACCCGCGCTCCGTTAGTCTCGGCGGGACGGAAATCCGGCCGAGGAGTACGCGTTGACTGATCTGTCCCAGCTCGTGAAGGCCTACGACGTCCGAGGCGTCGTGCCCGACCAGCTCGACGAGACCGTGGCCCGCGCCCTGGGCACCGCCTTCGTCGAGATGCTGCGCGAGGCCGGCGACGGCGCGGAGAAGATCGTCATCGGGCACGACATGCGCGAGACCGGCCCGGCGCTGGCGGCCGCGTTCGCCAAGGGCGCCAACTCCGCGGGCGCCGCGGTCGTGCACATCGGGCTCGCCTCCACCGACGAGCTGTACTACGCCTCCGGCGCGCTCGCCCTGCCCGGCGCCATGTTCACCGCCAGCCACAACCCGGCGCAGTACAACGGCATCAAGCTGTGCCGGGCCGGCGCCCGCCCGGTCGGCCAGGACAGCGGGCTCGCGATCGTCCGGATGCGGGCCGAGGAGCTGCTGGACGACCTGGACGCGGTCGCCGAGATGCCGCCGCGGGTCGAGCACATCGGCCTGCTCCAGGGGTACGCCGAGCACCTGCGCGCGCTCGTCGACCTGAGCGGCATCCGGCCGCTGAAGGTGGTCGTGGACGCGGGCAACGGCATGGGCGGCTACACCGTTCCGGCCGTGCTGGGTGACCAGCTGCTCGCGCCGCTGCCGCTGGAGATCGTGCCGATGTACTTCGAGCTCGACGGCTCCTTCCCCAACCACGAGGCCAACCCGCTGGACCCGGCCAACCTGGTCGACCTGCAGGCGGCGGTCCGCGAGCACGGCGCCGACATCGGTCTCGCCTTCGACGGTGACGCCGACCGCTGCTTCGTCGTGGACGAGAACGGCGACCCGGTCTCACCCTCGGCGATCACCGCGCTGGTCGCCAAGCGGGAGCTCGCGAAGTACCCGGGCGCCACGGTCATCCACAACCTGATCACCTCGGCCGCCGTACCCGAGATCATCGAGGAGAGCGGCGGCCGGCCGGTGCGCAGCCGGGTCGGCCACTCGTTCATCAAGGCGGAGATGGCCCGGACCAACGCCATCTTCGGCGGCGAGCACTCGGCGCACTATTACTTCCGCGACTTCTGGTTCGCCGACACCGGCATGCTCGCCGCGATGCACGTCCTGGCCGCGCTCGGCGGGCAGGACGAGCCGCTGTCCCACTTCGCCGCCGAGTTCGAGCGCTACAGCGCCTCCGGCGAGATCAACTCGACCGTGCCGGACGCGGCGGCGAAGATCGCCGAGGTGCGCGCGGCGTACCCGGACGCCACCTTCGACGACCTGGACGGCATGACCGTCCACCTCGGCGACGGCTCCTGGTTCAACCTGCGCGCCTCCAACACCGAGCCGCTGCTGCGCCTCAACGTGGAGGCGCCCAAGCCGGACCGCATGGCCGCCCTGCGCGACGAGGTCCTCGCCATCGTGCGGGGCTAGGATCGCCTCGTCCGGCAGTCCCGTACCGCAAGGAGCGTTCCCGTGGCCCTCGACCCGCAGTTGCTGGACATCCTCGCGTGCCCGGACGTGCACCACGCGCCGCTCGACTACGACGCGGACGGCCAGACGCTGACCTGCACCGAGTGCGGCCGGATCTTCGAGGTCCGCGACGACATCCCGGTGCTGCTCCTCGACGAGGCCCGGCCCGGGCCGGGCGCCGCCGCCGACCCGGCCTGAGCACCCGGGGGCGGGCGCGGCGCTGCGGTCCGCCGTGCGCGGTGCGCCGGGGCGTACACGGTTAGGATCACCTGGTCCGAACGAAGTCGCGTACGTGAAGGAGCCGCTCGGTGGCGCTCGACCCGCAGTCCCCGGAGTTACCGGCCCGACCGGATCCGCGGCACGCGCCGCTCGGTTCCGTCGCCGCCGGGGAGGTGGCGTGATGGCGAGTCCCGACGAGGGCACGGCCGGCCTGACCGGCCGCCGGGTCGCCGACGAGTCCCTGCTCGAGGACGAGAAGGCGATGCTCGCCAACGACCCGGGCGGCATGTTGCGCGCCACCGCGTCCGCGGGCGCCCAGGTGCGCGAGTCCGCCGCGCTGGCGGCCGAGGCCAACCTCAGTCTGCTGGCCGACGAGGGTCGTCCCCGCGCGGTCGTCGTGGCGGGCATCGGCACCGCCGGCCTGACCGGCAACATCCTGGCCACGGTGGCCGGCCCGCGCTGCCCCGTTCCCGTGATCGGGCACCGCAGCGCCGGCGTGCCGGGCTGGGTGGGCGCGGCCGACGTGGTCATCGCCGTCTCCGCGAGCGGTCGCAGCCCGGAGGCGCTGGCCGCCGCCGACGCCGCCGCACGCCGGGGAGCCCGGCTGGTGGCGATCGGCAACCCCGATTCCGAGCTGCAGGCCATGGCCGAGCGGGCCCGCGCGCCGTTCATCCCGGTGCCGCGGCGTGCGCCCGCCCGGGCCAGCCTGTGGGGTCTCGCCGTGCCGGTCCTGCTGGCCGCGCGCAGCCTCGGGCTGGTGAAGGTCAACGAGGCCGACCTCGCCGAGACCGCCGCCCGCCTCGACGCCGACGCCGAGCGGTGCCGGCCGGGCGCGGAGTCCTTCGTCAACCCGGCGAAGTCGCTGGCGCTGGGCCTCGCGGGCTCCGTACCCATCGTCTGGGGTTCCTCGCCGCTGGCCACGGTCGCCGCCCGGCGGTTCGCCGACACGCTCGCGGCGAACGCGCGCTACCCGGTGATGGCCGGCGCCCTCGGTGAGGCCGGCCGCGGCCGGGTCGGGCTGCTCGACGGCCCGTTCGGCGGGCTCGCCGAGTCGTCGCGGGACATCTTCGCCGACCCGGACGAGCAGGAGCAGGCCACCACCCGGCTGCGCCTGGTCGTGCTGCGCGACGGGGGCCTGAACCCGGAGGAGGAGGCGGACGAGCCGGTCGCCGTCGAGGAGCGCCGGGCGGACGCCGTCCAGACCCTCGCCGAGCGCCGCGGCGTGCGCTGCGACGTGGTGACCGCCGAGGGTGGCTCCGCGCTGGAGCGGCTGGCGTCGCTCACCGCCGTACCGGACTTCGCATCGATCTACCTTGCCCTCGCGCACGGCCTCGACCCGATGGCCGTACCCGCGATCAACGAGATGAAGGAACTGTCGAACCCCATGCCCGAGGCACTGCAGTGAGCGCCGGCGGAGGAACCAAGGCGATCATCGCGGCCCTGGCCGCGAACCTCGGCATCGCCGCCACCAAGTTCGTCGCGTGGCTGCTGACCGGCTCGTCGTCGATGCTGGCCGAGTCGATCCACTCGGTCGCCGACTCCGGCAACCAGGCGCTGCTGCTGGTCGGCGGCAAGCGGGCGGCCCGCAAGGCCACCCCGCAGCACCCCTTCGGGTACGGGCGTGAGCGCTACATCTACGCGTTCATCGTGGCGATCGTGCTGTTCAGCGTCGGTGGCCTGTTCGCGCTGTACGAGGCCTGGCACAAGATCCAGCACCCTGAGGCGATCACCGAGTGGCAGTGGGTGCCCGTGGTCGTCCTGGTGATCGCGATCGGCCTCGAGGGCTTCTCCTTCCGTACCGCGATCAAGGAGTCGAACCACACCCGCGGCAACACCTCGTGGGTCAACTTCGTGCGCCGCGCGAAGGCCCCGGAGCTGCCGGTCGTGCTGCTCGAGGACGCCGGCGCCCTCATCGGTCTGGTGTTCGCGCTCTTCGGCGTGGTGCTCACGCTGATCACCGGCGACGGCGTCTGGGACGGCATCGGTACGGCGGCGATCGGCCTGCTGCTGGTCGCGATCGCCGCGATCCTCGCGCTGGAGACCAAGAGCCTGCTGCTGGGCGAGGGCGCCAACCCGGAGGAGGTGGCCAAGATCGAACAGGCCATCGCCGGCACCCGGGGCGTCGAGTGCATCATCCACATGAAGACGCTGCACCTCGGTCCCGAGGAGCTGCTCGTGGCGGCGAAGATCGCGGTCCCGCCGACCGAGCGCGCGGAGGACGTGGCCCGGCACATCAACGAGACCGAGGCCCGCATCCGCGAGGCGGTACCGATCGCCCGGGTCATCTACCTCGAGCCGGACATCTACAGCGCGGCGAAGGCGGCACCGGCCACTTCGGCGGACGCGGCCGTCACCCCCTGACAGCCGCGCGTCGCACGCCCCCGCCCACGCGACCGGAACGGCGCCGGCTCTTCCGTGGGGGCGGCGGTCAGCGGCCGGCTCTCCCGTCGGGAGCAGCGGTCAGCGGCCGGCCGGGTGTCCTTTTCGGGGCCCGGCCGGTTAGTTTTTCCGCGGGCGCAGTTCGCACTGACATCTCCTCGCCGGGCCCGGCCCGGGGGATCTGGACACTGAATTGGGGGCGGCCCGGTGGCTGCTGTTCTTCCGCTCACCGGCGTGATCCGGCCGTACGCCTGGGGTTCGCGCACCTCCCTCGCCGAGATGCAGGGCCGGCCGGCACCCACCGAGGGTCCCGAGGCGGAGCTGTGGCTCGGCGCCCATCCCGGCGACCCGTCCACGGTCACCGGCGCCGACGGCCCGGTCAGCCTCGCCGAGCTGATCGCCGCGAACCCGGAGGCGCAGCTCGGTGCGGAGGTCTCCCGGGAGTTCGGTGCCCGCCTGCCGTACCTGGTGAAGGTCCTCGCGGCGGAGGCACCGCTGTCGCTGCAGGCACACCCCGACGCCGAGTACGCGCGCCGGGCGTTCGCCGCGCAGGAGGCCGACCCGGACGCCCCGCGCCTCTACACGGACGCGTACCACAAGCCCGAGATGCTGGTCGCACTCACGCCGTTCGACGCGCTGTGCGGCTTCCGTGACCCGGCCGCCTCGGCTGCCGCGCTCGAGGACCTGAAGATCGAACGGCTGGGCCCGGCGGTGGAGGCCCTGCGCACCGGCGTGGACGGCATCGGCACGGCCGTACGGGCCCTGCTGAGCTGGCCCGCGGACGACCGCGCCACGCTCATCGAGGAGGCGGTCGCGGCGGGAACGGCCCCCCTGGTGAGCGCCTTGGCGGCCCACTATCCGGCCGACCCGGGCGTGCTGGTGGCGCTCCTGCTCAACCACGTACGCCTCCAGCCCGGCGAGGCCATCTGGATGCCGGCGGGCAACCTCCACGCCTACCTGAGCGGCACCGGCGTCGAGATCATGGCGGCGAGCGACAACGTGCTGCGCGGCGGCCTCACCCCCAAGCACGTCGACGTGGACGAACTGCTCCGGGTGCTGCGCTTCGAGGTCCTGGCCGACCCGATCCTGCCCGCGACGGAGCTCGCGCCGGGCGTCGTGACCTGGCGGGTCCCGGTACGCGAGTTCGCGCTGTACCGCCTCGACCTCACGCCGGCCGCCCCGCCGCTGCGCGTGCCGGGAGAGGGCCCCCGCATCGTCCTGGGCGCCGGCGGCGACGTGTACGTGGCCGAAGCGGTGGACGGCACGCCGGTGGAGGTGGCCGCGGGAAAGGCGGCGTACATCCCGGCGGAGACCGGGCCGGCGACGGTGGCGGGCGTGGGGCGGGTGTTCGTGGCGGCGGTCGCTTCCTGAAGCCGTCGGGGGCCGTGCTGGAACGCAACGCCGGCGAGCCCCGCTGCAGGTTCAGGATCTTGGTTGCCCAGGTGGGATGGTGGCTGACGGATCGGAGCGTGAGTGGCGGCGCCGGTTGTGAGCGGCAGGGCGGCGGACTGTGACCGGCTGAGCAGGTCGTGAGCGGCCGGGCGGCGGGTTATGAGCTGCGGGGCGACGGGTCTTGAGCGGCGAGGCGGGCTGTGAGCGGCTCAGCGGGCCGTGGTGGCTGGGCGGATCGTGAGCGCTGGGTTCGCGCTTCGTGGCTCTGCGCTTAGGACAAAAACGGAAATTTGAGGATTTGCTTGACACGGACGTGTGCGGAGTGTGAAGCTATCAACACGCAGCGTCAATGGTGATCGGGGGGTCCCACGGCGCGCGCGGTACCAAACCGGGGGGATGAACGGGGCGGCGGGTCTTTGACCCGTCGCCCCGTTCGCTGTCCGGGTGCGGAATGCGCCGGGCGCGGCCCCTGGTGCGGTTGTCGGCCGGTGCGTCGGGGCCGGGGTGTCGCCGTGAACCACAGCGCCACGGTGGTGCGGTTGTCTCCTTCTGTGCCCGTACTTTCGAAGTGGTTCTGATCTGGTCTTGATCGGTCTGCCGCCGCCCCGGCGCGTAACGTTGAGCCCTGCCGGATCCTCGTCTTTCAGGAGCATGATGACCAGCAAGCGCCCCAGGTCCGTGGCCGAGGGCGACTACAAGGTCGCCGATCTCTCGCTCGCCGCGTTCGGCCGCAAGGAGATCGAGCTCGCCGAGCACGAGATGCCCGGCTTGATGTCGCTGCGCGAGGAGTACGGTCCCGGTCGGCCGCTGCGCGGCGCGCGGATCGCCGGTTCGCTGCACATGACGATCCAGACCGCGGTGCTGATCGAGACGCTGACCGCGTTGGGCGCCCAGGTTCGCTGGGCCTCGTGCAACATCTTCTCGACGCAGGACCACGCCGCCGCCGCGATCGTCGTCGGGCGCGACGGCACGCCCGACGACCCGAAGGGCGTCCCGGTGTACGCGTGGAAGGGCGAGACCCACTACCGCTACTGATCCACTCCGGACGTGGAAAAGCGAACCGGTGGTTGCCGCCGCCGGTTCGCTTTCCTGTTTCGCGCTCCGCCCCCGCAGGCGACGCGCCGGTGCTCGACCTCCCGCCCGGCGGCCGGCACCAAGTTTCGTACCTCTCATCCCATTAGCACACGGTCACGGCCGATCTGCAAGTGCATAAAGTGTCGTGCAACTTGCACAGAGTCACCGGTACGGTGGCACGCGTGGCGCCGACATCGATGGCCGCACGCCGCGAGCTCGGCGACGAGCTCCGCCGCCTGCGCGGAAACCGCCGTGGCGCCGAGGTGGCCGGCGAGCTGGGCTGGTCCGAGTCGAAGCTGAGCCGCATCGAGACCGCCCGTACCGGGATCAGCGAGGCCGACCTCGAACGGTTGCTCAGCGTCCTCGGCGTACCGGCGCGCGACCGGTCCCGGCTGCGGGACATGGCGGGGCGCGGGCGGGCCCGGGTCTGGTGGGCGCCGTACCGCTCGTCGGTCCCGGACCGCTACGACGAGTACGTGGCCCTCGAGGCGGAGGCCACCGCGATCTGCGAGTGGGAGGCCCAGGTGATCCCCGGCCTGCTCCAGACCGACGAGTACGCCCACGCGGTCATCGAGGTCGGCGCGGACGTCCAGGACGCCGACACGGCGCAGCGGCGTACCGCCCTGCGGATGGCCCGGCAGAGCATCCTGGCCCGGGTGCCGTCGCCGCGCCTGTGCGTGGTTCTCGACGAGTCGGCCCTGCGGCGCGAGGTGGGCGGGCGTGGCGTCCTGCGCCGGCAGCTCCAGCATCTGTACGCCGCCGCCGACCGTCCCGGCGTCGAGCTGCGGATCCTGCCCTTCGCCGCCGGCGCGCACGCCGCGCTCGGGGAGACGTTCGTGGTCCTCGAGTTCGACAAGCGCCCGCCCGTGGTGCACAGCGAGGATCTCGTGGGCGGCCAGCTGCGGACCAAGCCGGAGGAGGTGCAGGTGTACCGGGACGCCTTCGCCGACCTGCGGTCCCGGGCGCTGCCGGTGCCGGCGAGCCGGGAGCTCATCGCTCGAACAGGCGAAGACCTGCTTGATTAGACAGTCGTTGAGCGGATGGTTTAACCATTCGCGAAGGGGCATGACATTGCAGCAGAACGCGTTGACCTGGCGAAAGAGCACCCGTAGCGCCGCGGCCGGGCACTGTGTGGAGGTGGCGTCGACCGCCTCCGCCGTCTTCGTCAGGGACTCGAAGGACGTGCGGGGGCCCGTCCTGGAGTTCGGCGCCGAGGGATGGGCCGAGTTCGTCGCCGGGGTACGGGACGGCGAGTTCGACCGCTGACCACACCGCGCGGGCGGCCTTCGGCCGCCCGCGCGGGCCTGTGCGCCGAAGTGTCGTGTGACCAGGGATATAGCCGTCCCGCTTGACTCAACCTCCTCTTCCGTGGCTAAGGTATGCCGAGCCTTACTTAGGGATGCCTTAGCAAACGGAGTGCCATGCTCGCCACCTACCTCATCGGCCTGCGTGAGGGGTTGGAAGCCACCCTGGTGGTGAGCATCCTCATCGCGTTCCTGGTCAAGGCCGGCCGCAAGGACCGCCTCGTGCAGGTCTGGTCCGGCGTCGGCCTCGCCGTGGCGCTGTCCGTGTTCTTCGGATGGCTGCTCAGCTACACCAGCACGACGCTGCTGCAGAAGTACGAGCACCGCGAGCTCTTCGAGGCGATCACCTCGGTCCTCGCCGTCGTCTTCGTCACCTGGATGATCTTCTGGATGCGCCAGGCCGCCCGCTCCATCGCCGGTGAGCTGCGCAGCAAGCTGCAGGACGCGCTCGCCGTCGGCTCGATCGCCGTCGCCGTCATGGCCTTCCTCGCCGTGGTCCGCGAGGGCCTCGAGACCTCGCTGATCTTCTACTCCGCCGTGCAGGGCGCGTCGTCCAACACCGGCCCTCTGCTCTCGCTGCTCGCCGGCATCGCCTCGGCCGTCGTCATCGGCTGGCTGATGTTCGCCACGGCCGTACGGATCAACCTGTCGGTCTTCTTCACCTGGACCGGCGCGCTGCTCATCCTGGTCGCGGCCGGGATCCTCAAGTACGGCGTGCACGACTTCCAGGAGGCCAACGTGCTGCCCGGGCTCAACACCCTGGCGTACGACATCAGCGGCGTGCTCAACCCCGACGCCTGGTACACCGCGCTGCTCAGCGGCATGTTCAACATCACGCCGACCGCGTCGGTGCTGGAGACCATCGCCTGGGTCGCGTACGGGGCCCCGGTCCTCGCGATCTTCCTGTGGCCGGCCCGCGCCTCGAAGCCCGTTTCGAAGGATCCCGCTCCGGCGTCCGCGCCTGTTTCCGAGGACCCCGCTCCGGCGTCCGCGCCTGTTTCCGAGACCCCCGCCCCGGCGCCCGCGCCCCAGCAGTAGGAGAACCGTTCCATGCGTACGACCCCCTTGCTCGCGCTGGCCGCTGCCGGTCTCCTGGGCGGCAGCCTGGCCGCCTGCGGCAACGACGGCGGCGACAGCACCGCGGCCGCGGCCGCCGGCGGGCCGATCACGGTCAAGGCCTCCGACACCGCCTGCGAGATCGCCAAGAGCACGGCCGACGCCGGGACCAGCGTCTTCACCATCACCAACGGCGGCAACAAGGTCACCGAGTTCTACGTGTACGCCCCCGGCGACCGCGTCATGGGCGAGGTCGAGAACATCGCGCCCGGGCTCTCCCGGGAACTGCACGTGGAGCTGCCGGCCGGGACGTACGAGACCGCCTGCAAGCCCGGGATGATCGGCAAGGGCATCCGTGCGGCGTTCACCGTCTCCGGCTCGTCCGCGCCGCTCACCGACGACGCCAAGCTGGCGCAGGCCACCGACAGCTACTCGCGGTACGTGAAGAGCCAGACCGCCGCGCTCCTGCCCAAGACCGAGGAGTTCGTCGCCGCGGTCAAGGCCAAGGACGTCGCGAAGGCCAAGTCGCTGTACCCGGTCGCCCGCACGTACTGGGAGCGCATCGAGCCCGTCGCCGAGATCTTCGGCGACCTCGACCCGAAGATCGACGGGCGCGAGGAGGTCGCCGAGGAGGGCATGGAGTTCACCGGCTTCCACCGCCTCGAGAAGGACCTGTGGGCCGCGAAGCCGGACGTCGCCAAGGACGGGCCGATCGCCGACCGGCTGCTCGCCGACGTGAAGGAGATCGTCGCCAAGGCCAACGCCGAGAAGCTGTCCCCGCTGCAGCTCGCCAACGGCGCGAAGGGCCTGCTCGACGAGGTCGCCACCGGCAAGATCACCGGCGAGGAGAACCGCTACTCGCACACCGACCTGTGGGACTTCAACGCCAACGTCGAGGGTTCCAAGGCCGCGATCGCCGCCCTCCGCCCGGTGCTCGAGGAGCGCGACGCGGCGCTGGTCAAGACCCTCGACACCGAGTTCGCCAATGTCGAAGCCGCGCTGGGCAAGTACCGCGCCGGTGACGGCTGGAAGCTGCACGACCAGCTCAGCCAGGCCGACCTGCGGAGTCTCTCGGACGCGATCAACGCGCTGGCCGAGCCGATCTCCAAGGTCGCCGCGGTCGTCTCGAAGAAGTAGGGGCCCCGATGACTGACAGCACGGTCTCCCGCCGGCGGGCCATCGCGCTCGCCGGCGTCGGCGTGGCCGGGATAGCCGGCGCCGCGGCGGTCGGCGGCGCCCTGGCCAAGGGCGGCGCGGGCGAGCAGGCCGCGGCGGCCGACGGATCGGTCCCGTTCGCCGGCGAGCACCAGGCCGGCATCGTGACCCCGGCGCAGGACCGGCTGCACTTCGTCGCCTTCGACGTCATCACCAAGGACCGCGAGCGGCTCATCACGCTGCTCAAGGACTGGACGGCGGCCGCCGCCCGGATGACCGCCGGTCACGACGCCGGCGAGATCGGCGCGGTCGGCGGCGTCCCCGAGGCGCCGCCGGACGACACCGGCGAGGCACTCGGCCTGCCGCCGTCCGGGCTCACCATCACCGTCGGCTTCGGCCCCACCCTGTTCCGCGACGCCGCCGGCCGCGACCGCTTCGGCATCGCCGCGAAACGCCCCCCGGCCCTCGACGACCTCCCGCACTTCCCGGGCGACGTCCTCGACGACTCCATCTCCGGCGGCGACCTGTGCGTCCAGGCCTGCGCCAACGACCCCCAGGTGGCGGTGCACGCCATCCGCAACCTCGCCCGCATCGGCATGGGCGTGGTCAGCGTGCGGTGGTCGCAGCTCGGCTTCGGGCGTACGTCGTCCACGTCGCAGACCCAGGCGACGCCGCGCAACCTCTTCGGCTTCAAGGACGGCACGGCCAACCTCAAGCTCGAGGAGACCGACCTGCTCAAGCAGCACCTCTGGGTGCAGCCCGGCGACGGCCCGGACTGGATGACCGGCGGCTCCTACCTGGTCACCCGCAAGATCCGCATGATCGTCGAGACCTGGGACCGGTCGTCGCTGGCCGAGCAGGAGAGCATCGTCGGCCGGCACAAGGGCACGGGCGCCCCGCTCGGCATGGCCCGGGAATTCGACGAGCCGGACGTCAAGGCGCTCCCGACGACGTCCCACGTCCGCCTCGCTCACCCGGACCTCAACGGGGGCGCACGGCTGCTGCGGCGCGGCTACAACTTCGTCGACGGCTCCGACGGGCTCGGACGGCTGAACGCGGGACTGTTCTTCATGGCGTACCAGAGGGACCCGCGCAAGCAGTTCGTACCGGTGCAGCTGAACCTGTCCCGCCACGACGAGATGAACGAGTACCTGAAGTACGTCTCGATCGGGTTGTTCGCCTGCCCGCCCGGGGTGAGCGGCCCGGACGACTTCTGGGGTCGTGCGCTGTTCTCCTGACGCCCCGATCCGGTGCCCGGCCTGGCTTTTCGGTGCGGTGCGGGCCATGATCGGCAGCGCCGCCCGTCGATGATCGGCCGGGCGGTCACACGGGCCGAAAGGGGACAGTGCAATATTGGATCGCATGAGAGCCCGCGTACTCGTCGTCGACGACGACCCCGCGCTGGCGGAGATGCTCGGCATCGTCCTGCGCAGCGAGGGCTTCCTGCCCTCGTTCGTGGCCGACGGTGAGCGGGCCCTCGCCGCGTTCCGGGAGAACAGGCCCGACATCGTCCTGCTCGACCTCATGCTGCCCGGCATGAGCGGCATCGACGTGGCCCGCGCCATCCGCGCTGAGTCCGGCATCCCGATCGTCATGCTCACGGCCAAGAGCGACACGGTCGACGTCGTGCTCGGGCTCGAGAGCGGCGCCGACGACTACGTGGTCAAGCCGTTCAAGCCCAAGGAACTCGTCGCCCGCATGCGCGCCCGCCTGCGCCGCGGCGAGGACGCCGCACCCGAGATGCTCACCATCGGGCCGCCCGGCAACCAGATCACCATCGACGTGCCGGCGCACACGGTCTCCCGCGACGGCGAAGAGGTCAAGCTGACGCCGCTCGAGTTCGACCTGCTGGTCGCGCTCGCCCGCAAGCCCCGCCAGGTCTTCACCCGCGAGGTCCTGCTCGAACAGGTCTGGGGTTACCGCCACGCGGCCGACACCCGCCTGGTCAACGTCCACGTCCAGCGGCTGCGCGCCAAGATCGAACCGGACCCGGAGCGGCCGGAGATCATCCTGACCGTGCGGGGGGTCGGCTACAAGGCGGGCACCGGATAGGCCTCGTCCGCCGGTCGGAGAAATTGTGGCTGGTTGGTAAGACCAGCGGGACGGGTGCGGAGGACCCGAGCGGCTAACCTTGCCCCCGAGATGCGTGCTCCCGCCTGGCTCCCGATGCCCGTCCGCCGAATCCTCCGGTTCGTGCGGCGATACTGGCGCGTGGCCGTGCGCCGCGGGCTCCAGCTCTCCGCTCCCGGCCGCCGGGCCTGGCGCCGCTCGCTGCACCTGCGGGTCGTCACGCTGACCCTCGTCGCGTCCAGCCTCCTGGTGGGCGGCTTCGGCTGGTTCATCGCCGACCGCAGCACCAAGATTCTGCTCGACCGCGCCGAGGACGAGGTCCGCTCGCAGATGCAGAGCAAGGTCGACTACGCGCTGCAGCAGCTCACCGTGCACCGGCAGGTCCGCGACCCGGAGCTGCCCACGACGATCAGCAACACCGTCACCCGGCTGGCGGACGGCGATCCCGCCGAGAGCGGCGGGGCCATCGTCGCGCTGCGCGCCGACAACTTCCCGGACCTCAAGCCGGTCACGTCGACCAAGGTCGACACGACCTCGCTGATCACCCCGGAGATGGTCCACGACGTCTCCCGGGAGGGCCACGTCGCCCAGCAGATCCGCACCGCCGAGGTCGGCGGCGTCAGCTCCAAATACCTTGTGTACGGGTCACCCGTGCCGACCAGCTTCGGGCACGTCGAGCTCTATTACGTCGTCCCGCTGACCACCGAGGACCGGGCGGCCAACCAGATCCGCACCACGGTCCTGGTCACCGGCCTCGCGCTGGTCATCCTCCTCGGGGTCGTCGCCGGCCTGGTCACCCGCATGGTGGTGACGCCCGTCCGGGTCGCCGCCCGCACCGCCCAGCGCCTCTCCGCCGGGCTGCTCGACCAGCGCATGAAGGTCGACGGCGAGGACGACCTGGCCCTGCTCGCCGCCTCCTTCAACCAGATGGCGGCCAACCTGCAGCGCCAGATCGTGCGCCTCGAGGAGATGTCCCGCCTGCAGCGGCGCTTCACCTCCGACGTGTCGCACGAGCTGCGGACGCCGCTCACCACCGTACGCATGGCCGCCGACCTGATCTTCGCCGAGCGCGACGAGTTCGACCCGGCGGTGGCCCGCAGCGCCGAGCTGCTCCAGGCCGAGCTGGACCGCTTCGAGAGCCTGCTGACCGACCTCCTCGAGATCAGCCGCTTCGACGCGGGCTTCGCCGCCCTCGACGCCGAGCACACCGACCTCGTGCCGATCGTCGAACGCGTCGCCGACCGTCTCGCCGGCCTCGCCGAGCGCGTCGGCGTGACGATCGAGCTCCGGCTGCCCGACACCCCGGTCATCGCGGAGGTCGACCCCCGCCGCGTCGAGCGCATCCTGCGCAACCTGGTGGGCAACGCGGTCGAGCACGGCGAGCGCAAACCGGTCGAGATCACCATGGCCACCGACGAGGCCGCGGTCGCCATCACGGTCCGGGACCACGGCGTGGGCCTCAAGCCGGGCGAGGAACGCCTCGTCTTCAACCGCTTCTGGCGCGCCGACCCGTCCCGCGCCCGCCAGACCGGCGGCACCGGCCTCGGCCTGTCCATCTCGGTCGAGGACGCCCGCCTCCACGGCGGCTGGCTCGAGGCGTGGGGCGAGCCGGGCGGTGGCGCCCAGTTCCGCCTCACCCTCCCGGTCCGCTCCGGCGACCGCCTGGTCTCCGCCCCGCTCCCACTGATCCCGCGGGACCGGGCCGTCGACGACCCGGCCAACGCCGCCGAGGGCCTGACCGGCTCGGCCGCGGCCGCCTCGTCCACCGTCGACCCTGCGCCCGCTCCACCGACGTCGGGTGCGCGCCCCGCGCTGTCCGTGCGCGACGCCTCGTCCCCGGCCGCCGGTGGGTCCGCCTCGTCCGGCCCCGGTGATCTCGACCTGGATGAGCCCGCGGAGGTGGGCCGATGAGGAAGCTGGCCCGCACGCTTCTCGCCGGTGCCCTGACCGGCACCCTGCTGCTCGGCGGCTGCGGCATCCCCGACAACACCGACGTCGTGACGGTCGGCCCGGGGCCCTCGACCGGTTTCTCGTCCAACGACGACGGCGCGCCCCCGCGTTACGGGCGCGAGGCGACGCTCGACACCGCCAAGTTCGTCGAGTATTACCTGCAGGCCGCGGGCGGAGACCCGGACGGCGCCGTCGACCGGGTCAAGCAGTTCCTCTCGCCGGCGGCCGCCGCCTCGTTCAAGCCGCCCGAGGGCGTCAAGATTGTGTACCTGACCGAGGATCCGCTGGTCAACCCGGGTAGCGACCAGGTCGAGCTCCGGGTGCGGACGCTGGGCGTGCTGGGCCCGAACGGCCGGCTGGACCCGGTGCAGGACACCGGCATCACCACGTACCAGCTGTCGGTCGCGTCCATCAGCGGCAAGACCGGGCTGTTCGTGACCAAGGCGCCGCCGGTGCTGCTGCTCAGCGACACGGCCTTCACGACGTGGTTCGTGCGCCGGACGATCTACTTCTGGAACCACGAGTACACCGCCCTGGTCCCCGACGTGCGCTACCTGCCGGCCGACATGCCGCCCGAGCAGGAGCCGCAGCGGATCATCAAGTGGCTCATCGAGGGCCCGTCCGACACGATCCACGACGCCGTGGAGCCGCTGCCCGAGGGCACGGCGCTGCTCGGCAACGTGCCCGCCGTCAGCAACGACAAGCTGCAGATCAGCCTGAGCGCCCAGTCCGTACGGCCGCCGGACGACCCGAAGGCGCTGGACCGGCTCCGCCGACAGCTGATGTGGTCGCTGCGGCCCAACCTGTCCCGGGTGCTCGAGCTCAAGATCGGCAACCAGGAGCAGACGAGTTACGACGGCAACGACTACCTCACCAGCAACCCGACGTACCGGCTGGCCGACTCGCCCGAGCGCTTCCTGATCTACAACAACCAGATCCGCCGCATGTCCCGCACGCCCGGCGCCGCGGACCCGCTCCCGGTCATCAAGCCGGAGGCCAACCGCAACGTACGGGCGGCCGCCTTCGCCCGCAGCCCCAGCGACCGCCGGTACGCGGCCCTCATCACCACCGAGGGCAACCACCAGGTGCTGCGCGTGGGCAGCGCGGGGATCGGGGAGCTGAGCGACCTGCGACGCGTCACCCTCCGAGGCGGCTCGACCGGGCAGCCGGTGTGGGCCATCACCTCCGACGACCCGCAGACCGGCGCGGTCGGGCTGCTCACCATCGGCGGCAAACTGTTCAGCTTCTCCGCCGACGGATCCCCGCTGCGCGCGGTCGCGTGGCCCGGACCGCCGGGCATGATCACGGCCGTGGCGGTCGCCCCGGACGGGCGCCGGGTCGCGCTGGCGGTCGGCGGCAAGCTGTACCTGGCGGCGCTGACGGCCGACGGCGACGGACCCCAGCTGTCCCCGCCCCGGCAGGTGCAGCTGCCCGTCCTGCGCGAAGTGTCGGCCGTCGACTGGGGCACGGAAACCTCGGTCATCGTCGCCGGCACCCGGGCCGACCGCGACCGCGTCGCCGTCATCGACACCGCGATCGACGGCACCCAGTGGATCGAGTCCCTCGCCGACATCGGCGTGGAGAAGGTGACCTACCTCGCGACGTACCCGGTGAGCCCCAGCAGCGGAAAGGTCACCCCCGACGTCATCGAGTACATGGCCAACGGAGCGACGTTCGACGTGCTGTCGGGCCCCGTCCGCATCGGCGTGGGAGACCTCGCCGAACCGGTGACCAACGCACCGGCCGGCGTCGTCCCCACCGCCCCGTCCTTCCTGCGCTGACCCGACGGGCGCGGCCGGCCTCTCGCGGCTCGGTATGGGCTGGGTGACCGGCGTTGGGCTGGGCTGCTGTGCTTCGCGGCGGTCCGCTTGGCTGTGCTGCGCCCGCTGGGATTGCGCCCGTTGGCCCGGCGCTCGCTGGGCCTGCGCACGCTGGGTCGTGTTGGTTACGTCTGGGCCTGCTGGGTCGGGCCTGCGACCGCTGGGCCGACTGGCTGGCCGGGTTGGCTCGGCTGCTGTGCCGGCTGGGCTGGGACTGGCCGTGTTGGCCGGGCTGGTCCGCTGGGTGAGCTGTGCTGTTCCCGGCTCGGCTGGCCGCGCTGGGCTGGGCTGGCCGCTGGTTGGGCTGGCTGCGTTGGGCTGGCCTGGCTGCGTTGGGCTGGGCTGGCCGCGCTGGGCTGGGCTGGCCGAGCTGGGCTGGGCTGGCCGCGTCGGTTGGGCTGATCTGGGCTGTGCCGGCTCGGCGCTGGGATGGGCTGGCCGTGCGGGTTCGGTTGGCCGGGCCGGGCCGGGCCGCGTCCGCTCGGCCGCGTCCGCTCGGCCGGTGGCCGCAGGGCCGTGGTGGCCACGCCCGGGCCCGCCGGGTCGGGCCTGCGACCGCTGGGCTGGCCGCGCCGGCTGAGCTTCCGCTGTCGAGGCGCGCGTTGGCATGACTGCGCCGAGACGAACTTCGGGCCACTGAGGTGGCGTACTGGAGGTGAACCTGTGAACGAGCGATCCCAAGCCGCTTCAACACCGCCGAGCCCCACCCTCGCGGCCCGACTTGCCGCGCTGGGTGCCGACCTGGCCGACCTCGTCCTTCCTGCCGCGTGTGCCGGCTGTGGCGGGGAACGGGTTCCGTTGCGTTTCGGTGTCTGTGCCGCCTGTGTCGCTGAGTTGGAGGCGCTGCGTCCGTACGCGACCGCGCCCGATCCGCCGCCGCCCGGGATGCCGGCGTGCACTGCTGTAGGGCCTTACTCCGGGGCGCTTCGGGGTGCGTTGCTGGCGTACAAGGAGCGGGGGCGGCATCGATTGGCCGGGCCTCTTGGCGGGTTGCTCGCGCGGGCCGTCGTCGAGGCGGCCGTTCGGGGGAGCGGCTGGGGTGTCACTCGATCAGGTGATGCGCGTGCTCTGCGCGTACCCCTGATTGTGGTGCCCGTGCCGTCGACCGTGAGCGCGGCGCGGGAGCGGGGTGGGGATCATATGGCGCGGTTGGCCGGACATGCCGTGCGGCGGTTGCGGGCCGCCGGGTGGGAGGCTGCCGTCCGGCAGCCGTTGCGGGCGTTGCCGCGTCCGGACTCTGCGTCACTGAACGTGGCCGCACGGGCGGCGGCGGCTGAGAGTTCGCTGCGAATCCGGGGGTCTCGGATCCGCGTTTCGCGGCGGCGGCCGACGATGGAGGGCACTCTGATAGTGGTGGACGACATCGTCACGACGGGGGCCACGCTCGCCGCTGTGACGGTACGGCTCCAGGAGGTGGACATGCAGGTCACGGGTGCTGCGGTGCTGGCGGCCACCCGGCTGCGCAGGCACCACGGGCGCGCGGGGCGGGAGAGTGCTCTCCGAGTGCCGCCAGGGCCGGAAGTCCTCGCACACGTTCCCCGAACGAGGGGTGACGGGCGGCCGTCGGCAGGTTAGCGTTCTGGTGACGAGGGTAAGCGATCCGCCTACCCGCAGCCGCCGGAGCGAAGTCGATCGTCTGACCCGCCGCACCGGAAAGGAGCGTCCTCGTAAGCCGATTCGGTCACGTACGTGGGATCGCTCCGGGATCCCCGTCGTCGCCGACACCAGCACACCGCGTCGAAGTGCAACGTTGGGGGAGGTCACGAGTGGACATTGTCGTCAAGGGCCGCAACGTAGAGGTTCCTGATCACTACCGGGAACATGTCGCCGACAAGCTGGCAAAGGTTGAACGGTACGACCAGAAGCTGATCAGAGTCGACGTGGAGCTCTTCCACGAGCGGAACCCCCGTCAGTCGGACTTCTGCCAGCGAGTGGAGATCACCGTCGTGACGCGGGGCCCCGTGATCCGGGCCGAAGCCTGCGCGAAGGATTTCTACGGCGCCCTGGACTGCGCCATCAACAAACTCGACGGGCGTCTGCGCCGTGCCGCCGACCGCCGCCGCGTACACCGCGGGCGGCACGCGCCGGTATCCGTGGCCGCGGCCACCGCAGGGCTCCCGACGGACCTGCCGGACCTGACCTCGCAGACCGAGGACTCCTCCGTGGCGACCGACCTCGCCGAACACGACGACACCCAGCCGTGGCGCATCGTGCGCGAGAAGGAACACCCCGCGGACCCGATGACCGTCGACGACGCCCTCTTCCAGATGGAGCTCGTCGGACACGATTTCTACCTGTTCCACGACAAGGACAGCGGCCGCCCGAGCGTCGTGTACCGGCGCCGCGGCTACGACTACGGCATCCTCAGCCTGGAGACGACCGCCTGACCGCAGGGCGGGGTCCGCGCGGCAACAGGCCGGCGGACCACCGCACCGGACGGCGCCCGGCCGGCCGCCGCGAAGGACGGCGCCGGCCAGGCCGCACACAGGCGGCATCCGGCCCTGCCACGCCGCGGCCCGCGCACCACGCGTAGGGCCGGCCGCACAGGGCGGGTCCGGAAGCCGTCGCTGGGAAGCCGACGCGTCACTGCCCAACCGGGTTCACCACGTCCCCGGGCAGACTGTCCGACCGGACGGGCACCACAGCGCCCGACGGGCGGCCACCGACTCCGCAGCAGGGCGATCGCGATGCCGATCGCCCTGCACCCTTCCCGCGACGCCGGCACGGCCGAAACAGGGCCGCCGGACCGCCCGGCCGAAGTGAGTCCCGGACCGCACGGCCGAAACAAGGCCGCCTGGCTGAACTGAGTCCGCGGACCGCACGGCCGAAACAAGGCCGCCGGGCCGCACGGCCGAAGCCGGGCCGCACGCCGGGAGCGGCTCACCCGTCCAGCCGTGCCCCCTCCACCAGCAGATCCTCCGCCAGCAGAGCGAACTGCACATCATCATTGCGCCGCCCGCCCTCACCAGGCAGCCGAGACCGCAGATAGGCCTCACGCTTGAACCCGGCCTTCTCCAGCACCCGCTGCGACCCCAGATTCGTCGGCAGCGCCCCGGCGATCAACCGGGCGATCCCCGTCTCCGCGAACGCCCACAGCGACAGCAACTGCGCCGCCCGCGTCGGGTACCCGCGTCCTCGCCACGCCGGCAGCATGCTGTACCCGATCATCGCCTGCCCGGTCGGCGGTTCCTGGTAGTAGAGGTCGATGCTTCCGGCGCTCGTACCGGTGGCGGTGTCGACGATGACCAGGTCCGCGCGGTCGCCGGCCAGCCAGTGCGCCTGCGCGCGGGCGCAGCGTTGCAGCATCTTCTCCGGGCCGGGTGGCACCGGCGGCACCGAGGTCGCGACGACGTCCTCGAGCGTGTGCAGTTCCGCGTAGAAGTCGAGGTCCGACGCGACCAGCGGGCGCAGGGTCACCACGCCGTCGGTGAGTTCGCCGCCGGGGAGGTCGGGCAGCAGCCGGTCCGTGGGGCCGGGCGGGTCGTCGGCGAGGCGGGCGTACGCGAGGACGTCTTCGCGCCGGCCGCTGCGGTCGGGCAGCGCTCCGCGGCGTACGCCTTCACGGTGGAAGCCCGCAGCGAGCGCGACCCGCTGGCTCGGCACGTTCTCCCAGTGGGTGAGCAGCTCCAGCCGGGACAGCCCGGTGTGGAAGGTGTGCTCGGTGAGCGCGCGGACCGCCGCGGTGGCGACGCCGCGGCCGCGGGCCCACGGGCCGGTCCAGTAGCCGATCTCCGCCTGGCCGCGGCCCGGGGAGACCCGGTCGATGCCCACCCCGCCGAGCAGCCGGTCCGTCACGGGATCCGCCACCGCGTAGAAGCCGCCGCCCGCCGCGAAGAGGCCCGGCACCAGCTCGGTCACGTACTCCTCGGCCTGGGAGCGGGTGAACGGATCCGGCATCTGCGTCAGCCAGCGCCGCATCTCCGGGTCGTTGTAGCCGGTGACGAGGTCGTCGAGGTCGTCCGCGCACAGGCCGCGCAGGCGTATCCCCTCGCCCGGAATCGTCGGCGCGATCACGCCATGTCCTCCCTCAGCAGCGAGCCGATCCAGCAGTCCCGGCGGGTGCCGCCGGTCACCAGCGCCCGCCGCAGCAGACCTTCCATCGTGAATCCCGCCTTCTGCGCGACCCTGCGGGACGCGTCGTTGCCCACCTCGGCACGCCACTGGATGCGCTCCAGCCCGAGTGCCTCGAAACCCCACCGGCAGGCCGCGGTCAGCGCCGTCGTGGCGTACCCCCGTCCGCGCGCCGCCGGCGCGACGAAGAAACCCACCTCGCCCGCCGCCGGCTCCGTGCCGGGCACTCTGAGATCAACCGATCCTTGGTACGCGTCATCGGGGCCGACAACCGCAAATACGGCTTCTTCGCCTCTGGCCCACCACGCGGGCACCTCGACGGTGACATACCTGAGCGCGTCCGCGTGGGTCCAGGGTTGCGCCACGCCGAACCAGCGCGCCACCTCGGGGTCGTTGTGGCACCGGGCGATCGCCGCGGCGTCCCGCTCCTCGGGTTTGCGGAGGGCGACGGCGCCCGCCTCGAGCCTCGGGTGCGCGTCGCCGAAGGTTCGCACGTCGTGGCGTACGGGAGGATCGAGGTCTTTCCCGGGCGGCCGGCGCCGGGACGCGGGATCTTGACACGCCCGGCGGGTCGCGCCGGTGCCGCAGGTCTGCGGCGGGCGAAACGGGGGGACGAGGGGATCCGGGCCGGGCACGCCGCCATCCTGCCCCGCTCCCGTTCCGCCCTGCCACACCTTTGCGGCTCCGCTGTCAGCGAACTCTCAGCCCTGTTTCGTCCTCTTTGCGATATTCCTGCGGGCCTCGGCTCACGGACTTCGCCACAAGACGCCTACGATGGTTCGGCAGACCGTCTAGGGGAGCGTTGACCCGTGTCGATTTTGGAAAAAGTCCTTCGTGCCGGCGAGGGCCGCATGCTGCGTCGCCTCAAGGCGATCGCCGAAGCGGTCAACTCGATCGAGGAGGATTACACCGACCTCACCGACGACGAGCTGCGCGAGCAGACCCAGCAGTTCAAGGAGCGCTACGCCGACGGCGAGTCGCTCGACTCGCTGCTGGTGGAGGCGTTCGCGGTGGCCCGTGAGGGCGCGCGGCGCGTGCTCGGGCAGCGGGCCTACGACGTGCAGCTCATGGGCGGTGCGGCGCTGCACTTCGGGAACATCCCGGAGATGAAGACCGGTGAGGGCAAGACGCTCACCGGCGTCTTCCCGGCGTACCTGAACGCCCTCAGCGGCGACGGCGTGCACATCATCACCGTGAACGACTACCTGGCCCAGCGCGACGCCGAGTGGGTCGGCCGGGTGCACGTCTTCCTCGGCCTGACCGTCGGCGTGATCCTGCCCAACCGGCCCGCCGCCGAGCACCGCGCCGCGTACCTGTGCGACATCACGTACGGCACCAACAACGAGTTCGGCTTCGACTACCTGCGCGACAACATGGCGTGGTCGAAGGGCGAGCTGGTGCAGCGCGGCCACAACTTCGCCATCGTCGACGAGGTGGACTCGATCCTCATCGACGAGGCCCGCACCCCGTTGATCATCTCCGGCCCCGGCGAGCACTCCGCCCGCTGGTACGGCGAGTTCGCCGCCCTGGTCGGCCGCCTGCAGAAGGGCAAGGACGGCGAGGGCGACTACGAGGTCGACGAGGCCAAGCGCACGGTCGCGATCACCGAGCGCGGCGTCGCCCGGGTCGAGGACCGGCTCGGCATCGACAACCTGTACGAGTCGGTGAACACCCCGCTCGTGGGCTACCTGAACAACGCCATCAAGGCCAAGGAGCTCTACAAGCGCGACAAGGACTACATCGTCGACGAGAACGGCGAGGTCCTCATCGTCGACGAGTTCACCGGCCGCATCCTGCACGGCCGCCGCTACAACGAGGGCATGCACCAGGCCATCGAGGCGAAGGAGGGCGTGGAGGTCAAGCAGGAGAACCAGACCCTGGCGACCATCACGCTGCAGAACTACTTCCGCCTCTACAACAAGCTCGGCGGCATGACCGGTACGGCGCAGACCGAGGCCGGCGAGTTCAACCAGGTCTACAAGGTCGGCGTCGTGAGCATCCCGACGCACCGGCCGATGATCCGCATCGACCACCCGGACGTCATCTACAAGACCGAGAAGGCCAAGTTCAACGCGGTCATCGAGGACATCGCCGAGCGGCACGCCACCGGCCAGCCGGTGCTGGTCGGCACCGTCTCGGTCGAGAATTCCGAGATCCTCTCCACCCTGCTGCGCCGCCGGGGCATCCCGCACAGCGTCCTCAACGCGAAGTTCCACGCCCAGGAGGCGCAGATCATCGCGCAGGCGGGCCGCAAGGGCGGGGTGACGGTCGCCACCAACATGGCCGGCCGCGGCACCGACATCCTGCTCGGTGGCAACCCCGAGTTCCTCGCCTCCGCCGAACTGCACCAGCGTGGCCTGGACCCGGTCGAGAGCCCGGAGGAGTACGCGAAGGCCCTCGAAGAGGTTCTGCCCGCCTGGAAGGAAGCCTGCGAGGAGGAGGCGGCCGAGGTCATCGCCGCCGGCGGCCTGTACGTGCTGGGCACCGAGCGGCACGACTCGCGCCGCATCGACAACCAGCTCCGCGGCCGCTCCGGCCGCCAGGGCGACCCGGGCGAGTCCCGGTTCTACCTCTCGCTGCAGGACGACCTCATGAAGCGGTTCCGCGCCGGCGCGGTCGAGGCGGTCATGGAGCGCTTCAACATCCCGGAGGACGTCCCCATCGAGTCGAAGATGGTGACCCGGCAGATCCGCAGCGCCCAGACCCAGATCGAGGCGCAGAACGCCGAGATCCGCAAGAACGTCCTGAAGTACGACGAGGTGCTCAACAAGCAGCGCATGGTCATCTACGCCGAGCGCAAGCGCGTGCTCGACGGCGAGGACATGCACGACCAGGCCGAGCACATGATCGACGACGTGGTCGCCGACTACGTCACCGCTGCGACCTCCGACGGGTACGCGGAGGACTGGGACCTCGAGCAGCTCTGGACCAACCTCAAGCGCCTGTTCCCGCTCAGCCTCACGATCGAGGACATCGTCGAGGAGGCCGGCGGCGAACGCAGCAGCCTCGACCAGGAGTTCCTCGTCGCGCAGATCAAGGAGGACGCGCGGCGGGCGTACCAGGCCCGCGAGGACGAGCTGGGCGAGGAAGCGGTCCGTGAGCTGGAGCGCCAGGTCCTGCTCGCGGTGATCGACCGCAAGTGGCGCGAGCACCTCTACGAGATGGACTACCTGCAGGAAGGCATCAGCCTGCGGGCGTACGCCCAGCGCGACCCGGTGGTCGAGTACCAGCGCGAGGGCTTCGACATGTTCAACCAGATGATGGAGGGCATCAAGGAGGAGGCGGTCGGCTTCCTGTTCAACCTGGAGGTCCAGGTCGAGGAGGCCCCGACGGTCACGGTCGACCCGTCCCAGGCCGTACCGCTGCCCACCGCGGACGAGCCCGAGCAGCACGTCGAGGTCCGCGCCAAGGGCCTCGGCGGCAACCGCCGCCCCCAGGCCCTGCAGTACACGGCCCCCACCATCGACGGCGAGGCCGGCGCGGGCGCCCCGCAGATCCAGCACCCGGAGCAGCAGGCCCCGGCCCTGGGCATCGGCGCGGCCCCGGTCGTCCCGGCCAGCCCGGCCCACACCGGAGCCCACCGCACCACCGGCCCCCGCACCTCCGGCCAGGCAGAAGCCAGCAACGGCCCGTCCCGCAACGCCCCGTGCTACTGCGGCTCAGGCAAGAAGTACAAGCGCTGCCACGGCGCCCCGGGCGCGGTCTGACCCGGACGCTGAGCAACCGGCCCGGCCCCCGCGGACAACGTTTCGCGGGGGCCGGGCCGTTTCGCGACTACGGCAGCTGCCGGTCGAGCCCAAGCCCGCCCGCCGACCGCCCGCTGCCCGCCCGCCGACCGGCCCTTGTCCGCCCGGCTGTTGGGCCGCGGGTTTTCGCCCGGCCGCCGGCCCGCGGTTGTCTGCCCGCCCGCCGTTGCCCGCCCGCGGTTGTCTGCCCGTCCGTTGTCTGCCCGCCCGCGGTTGTCTGCCCGTCCGTTGTCTGCCCGCCCGCGGTTGTCTGCCCGTCCGTTGTCTGCCCGCCCGCGGTTGCCTGCCCGCCGGCCGCCCGCCGGTCGTTGCTCGCTTGCTGCCGCCGACTGCGAGCTCGTGGTTGTTCGCTGGCTGCCGCCCGCTGCCAGCCGGCCGTTGTCCGCTGGCCGCCGTCAGCTCGCCGGCAGCCCGTCGCCAGCTCGCCCGTTGCCCGCCGTCAGCCGCCCGGCGCCTCGCGGCTGCCCAGGGGCTCTTCGCGGACATGGACGACATCCCCAGCCCATGGGTGGTGAGGCCCAGGACGGCCGCCGCCTGCACTGCTCAGCGGACGCCCCGGGTGCCCGGCGTGGTCGCGGCCGCTCCGACCGGCTCAGGCCGAACGCAGCGACCGGTCAGGTCCGACGCGGCGCCATGGCCGGTCAGGTCCGAACGCGCCGCACAGCCGGTCAGACCCGACACGGCGCCCTGGCGCTCCAGTTCCAACGCAGCGCCATGGAGGGTCGTGGTCGAACGCAGCGCGTGGCTGGTCAGATCAAGCGCAGCACCGTGGCCAGCCATGCGTCGTCGTGAAGTTCGAGGCGGAGCGCCAGCGCCCAGGACCGGTCGCCGATGACCAGGACCGCCGCCGCCTCGACCGCCCCCGGCCGCGGCTCACACAGGCTCACCTTGACCACGGCCGCGGGGGCGGGGCGATGGGAGCGGGAGGGCCGTCCGGTGCCGCGGCGCGCCTCGGCCACACGGTGGGCGGCTGTGACGCCCTGTGCGACGACCGCCGCCGCTTCACGGGGCTGGGCGAGTCTGCGGAGGTGCGCCGCCGGGCGGTAGCCGTTCAGCACCTCGATGCACGAGCCGACGAACCTTCGGACCGCAAGGCGCGCGTCCGGTGACACCCCCGCCGCGAGACCCGTGGCCGGGACCGCCGGCCGCGCAGTGCCCCCAGCAGCCTCGGCGGTGACTTGGGCTGAGCCCGCCGCCCGGGCGGTGACGCCGGCTGAGTCGGCCGTCCGAGCGGCCTTCGCACCCGATCCCGCCGCCGGAGCAGTCCCGCCCGCTGAGCCCGCCGCCCGGGCGCTCGCCCCAGCTGAACCAGCCGCCTGATCGCCGCCCCCAGCCGGAACGGCCGGCCGGGCGGGAGCGGACGGCCCCGCCGAGTCGCTCCGCCCGGGTGGCCGACGCGTCGCAGGCAGGAGGCGGGCAAGGTCGAAGGCCAGCTGATGCGGCGACGCCCAGTCGTCCGGTTCGCGCTCGTCGTCGTACGGCGGCTCGTGGTGGGGCGCTCGCCGGAGCCTGATAGCGGGGTTCACGTCCTGCCGAGTCATCTGCGCCGTCGACACACCGCACCTCAATTCTTGCGTTTGCCTTCGTTTGCCTACGGCAAGAAGTGTTCCGAGGGTGTACGGCACCGTCAATGCCAGGTTCGGATCCTGTGGATAACTCCGGGCTCAGGGGAGGTCGGCGTCGCGCTCGTTCAGCGGGTTCTCCCGTACCCAGGATGCGGTCTCCGCGTACTTGTGCTGGATGTATTCCTCCAGCTTGGCCCGCTCGACGCGCCACTGCCCGCGGCCGCCGATCTTGATCGCGGGCAGTTCTCCGCTACGGACCATGTGGTAGACCTGCGAGTCGGACACGTTCAGCTCGGCCGCCACGTCCGACAGCAGCATGAACCTGGCCTCCACGGCTCCTCCGCTCGCGCGATCTGATGCAGACCGCTTCAGTTTGCCATCGTTTGCTTGGGGGCGGTCTCGCCGGTCTGTGCCTGTGGACCGCCGGACGAGACGGCCCGCCCCGGCAGCGGGCTGGAGTAGACCACGCTGGTCGTCACCGAGCCCAGCCCGGAGATGCGCCCGGTGACCTCCTCGAGGTGCCGCATCGAGCGGCACAGCACCTTCAGGACGAAGCAGTCCTCGCCCGTCACGTGGTGCGCCTCGATGATCTCCGGGGTGCTGTCGAGCAGCGCGTGGAACGGCTTGTAGTTGCCGGTGGGGTAGCGCAGCCGGACGAAGGCCATCACGGTCAGGCCGACGCTTTCCGGGTCGACCTGCGCCCGGTACCCGGCGATCACGCCGGTCTCCTCCAGCCGGCGCACCCGCTCCGCGACCGCGCTCGGCGACATCGCCACGGCCCGGGCGAGGTCGGCGTAGCTCGCACGGCCGTTGTGCTGCAGCTCCGCGAGAAGCCGCCAATCCGTACGGTCCAAAGCGCTGTCAACGGTCACCCGGGCAAACTACCGGTGATTCCACGGCGGCAACAGCGATGGTCCGTGGTTGTCCCGTGGCCCCGCCGGTTGATCGTTCATAGCGTCGTGGCCATGCGTACTCCTGAGGAAATCTTCGCCGAGCGGCTCGCCACGCAGACCGACGTCGCCGATGTCCGTGCTGCCGAGCCCGGCGCTTTCGTCCTGGTCGACTCGCGGTCCCGGCAGGCCTGGGACCAGGGGCACATCCCCGGCGCCGTGCATCTGCCGACCGCCGACATCCCGCTGCGCGCCGCCGAGCTGGTCGACCGCGGGCTGCCCGTCGTCACGTACTGCTGGGGGCCCGGCTGCAACGGCGCGACGCGCGCGGCCCTGGCGTTCGCGCGGCTCGGGTACGAGGTCCGGGAGATGCTGGGCGGCGTCGAGTACTGGATCCGGGAGGGTTTTCCACTGCGGACGCCGGCCGGCGACGTGACCCTGCCGCCCGACCCCCTGGTCGCTCCAGCAGGAGCAGCGTGTGGCTGCTGACGCCGGGAAGGGAGGACGACGGGAAGGAAAGGCGGCTTGGGAGGGGAGGGCGCCGGAACGGATGGGACGCGGCTGGCGGGTGGACCGGCCGGAAGGGGACACGACCCGCGGAAATGCCTTCCGGTAGCGTGCGCGGCGGTGTACTACAGGGACGTCGAGTCGCCGGGGGGATTGAGAGTGCCGATCACCGATCTGGTTCGGGTGTACGTGCCCGCCACCGTGCCGATGCTGGCGGCGCTCAAGTCGTCCGGGCAGCTGGGCGACGGCCCGGTGGTCGCGCACGCGGTCACGCCCGCCCTGCGGGAGTGGTACGCCGAGGGCGACGAGGAGGAACTGGAGTACGTAGCCTTCACCCGTGCCGCCCAGGCCGCCCTGCAGCTGCTGCGCCACGATCCCGCGGCCCCGCGGCGGCGGGTGGTGGTCTCGGCGGACGTGGCGGCGAACGCGCTGGTCCGCGAGGACGTCGAGCTCGGGTCGAGCACCGTGCGGCTGCCGAAGCCGGTCTCGCTGAAGGAGGTCGCCTCGATCCACGTGGACGGGGCGGACGCAGCCGACGAGATCGCGGCCGCCGCGGACGTGGTCGAGGAGGCGCTGGCCGGTGACCCGGACGCCCAGTTCACCGTCGACGGGGCCGAGGACCACGAGCTCGAGTGGTACGCGGTCAGCGAGCTCGACGACCTGACCTGATCCGGCCCGTTCAGTCGTCCTTCGCCGAGGTCGCCACGGCGGGGTCGTCCTCCCGCGCCGCCTTCTCGATCTCGTCCGGATCGGCCGGCGTCGCCACCTGAGCCGGCTTCCCAGTGCTCGTCTCGGCCGGCGCGGGGGAGTCGGCGGCCGGGGTGCCCAGCGTGCGCCCGACCGCCACCATGGCCGTGAACGCGCCCACGAAGAGCACGATCAGCCCGTTGTTGAGCCGCGATCCGCTGAGCATCTGCTGCACGGTCAGCTCCAGCGCGCTGACCCGCCCGGCAAGCTCCAAGACCCGCGATCCCGCCGTACGCGTCAGAATCTCGCCCGCCACCAGCAGCAGCCCCGGCCCGGCGCCCGCCAGGGCGTAGAGCGGCCACCGCAGGTCCGTGCCGCTGCGCCGGCGGGCGCGGCGCAGGACGCGGTAGCCGACGAGGCCTGCCGCCACGCCGCCGAGCGCGCCCTGCGCGAAGCCGAAGTAGCCGGCCGCGTCGGCCTGCGACGCGGAGCTGTCGCCGGCGCCGAAGACCGGCAGCAGGTCGTCCTGCAGGAAGGTGAGCACGACGCCGACCAGGAACACCGCGACCGCGCCCCAGCAGACGGCGGCCATCACGCGCGGGTAGCGGAAGCCGGCCAGCGCGCCGCCGATCGTCGCCGCCGCCGCGACGGTGCCGCCGACGACCGCGTAGATCCAGCCCTCGGTGTTGATCGTGACGATCGCGACGGCGCCGAGCAGGCCGACGACCAGACCCGTGCCGGTCGCGATGAGGAAGCGGACCGTCGCGCCGGGATCGCGGCCGCCGCGGGTGAGGAACGCCAGGACGGCTAGGGCGACCGCCGCGCCCGCGACGAGGCTCGCGGAGACGGCGCCGGGCAGGGCGTACGCCGTGGAGGTGACCTCCATCTCGGCGTCCGCGCGGCCGGTGATCGTGGCTCGCGCCGACCACAGCATCCCGGCGGCCCAGAGGACGCCCACGAGCGCCAGGACGAGGCCGCGGCCGGTCGCCCGTTCCGGCCCCTGCTGAGCCGTTCCGGCCGCCATGACCTCGCTGTCCGCCTCACTCATGGCCCTCAGCGTACGCGGGCCCGCCGACGCTTTTCGAAGCCCCGGGAGGGCCTCGGACGCGTGCGAGGATGGACCCGACACACGATGTCGCACAAGCCGAACCCACGAGGTCGAGGAGTACGTGATGGACGCCCAGCTTTCCGTGCCGGTGCCACGGAACGAACCCGTACGCGCCTATGCGCCCGGCAGCCCCGAAAGGGCCTCGCTGCAGGCGCGCGTGGAGTCCCTGGCCGCCGAGCGGCTGGAGCTGACGAACACGATCGACGGCGTGCAGCGGATGGCCGGCGGCGAGCGGATCGACGTCGTCCAGCCGCACAAGCGGCACCACGTGCTGGGCGTCACCGGCAACTCCACCCACGAGGACGCCGCGGCCGCCGTGGCAGCCGCCAAGCGCGCGGCGCCGGCCTGGCGGGCGCTGCCGTACAGCGAGCGGGCCGCCGTGTTCCTGCGGGCCGCCGAGATGCTGGCCGGCGGGTGGCGCGACACGCTCAACGCCGCCACGGTGCTGGGCCAGTCGAAGTCGGCGTACCAGGCGGAGATCGACTCGGCGTGCGAGCTGATCGACTTCCTGCGCTTCAACGTCGCCTTCGGCGAGCAGATCCTGGCCGAGCAGCCGCAGTCGAGCCCCGGCTTCTGGAACCGGTTCGACCACCGCCCGCTCGAGGGCTTCGTGTACGCGATCACCCCGTTCAACTTCACCGCGATCGCCGGGAACCTGCCGTCGGCGCCCGCGCTGATGGGCAACACGGTGGTCTGGAAGCCGTCGCCGACGCAGCAGTTCTCGGCGCACTTCACGATGCGGCTGTTCGAGGCGGCGGGCCTGCCGCCCGGCGTCATCAACATGGTCACCGGCGACGGGCTCGCGGTCTCCGACGTGGTGCTCGCCGATCCCGACCTGGCCGGCATCCACTTCACCGGTTCCACGGCCACGTTCCGGCACCTGTGGCGCGAGGTCGGCTCGAACATCGACCGCTACCGGTCGTACCCGCGGCTGGTGGGGGAGACCGGCGGCAAGGACTTCGTCTTCGCGCACCCCAGCGCCGACGTGGACGCGCTGCACACGGCGCTGGTCCGCGGCGCGTACGAGTACCAGGGCCAGAAGTGCTCGGCGGCCTCGCGAGCGTACGTGCCGCGCGGCATCTGGGAGGGCGGCCTGCGTGACCGGCTCGCGGCGACGGTCGCGTCCATCCGCTACGGCGACGTCACGGACCTGTCGGTGTTCGGCGGCGCGGTGATCGACGGCCGCGCGTTCGCGAAGCACGCGGCGGCGCTGGACCGGATCAAGAACAGCGCGGCGTGCACGGTGCTCGCCGGCGGTACGGCGGACGACGCCGAGGGCTGGTTCGTGGCGCCGACCCTGGTGGAGTCGAGCGACCCGGCCCACGAGATCTTCACGACCGAGTACTTCGGGCCGATCCTCGGCGTGCACGTCTACGAGGACGGTGACTTCGAGGGCGCGGTGGCCCAGGCGGAGGCGGTCTCGCCGTACGCGCTCACGGGTTCGATCTTCGCCACCGACCGCTCGGTCGTGGACTGGGCGGCGACCGCTCTGCGCAACGCGGCCGGCAACTTCTACATCAACGACAAGCCGACGGGCGCGGTGGTGGGCCAGCAGCCCTTCGGCGGCGCGCGCGGCAGCGGCACGAACGACAAGGCCGGTTCGATGCTGAACCTGCTGCGGTGGGTCTCGCCGCGGACCATCAAGGAGACGTTCGAGCCGCCGACGTCCTGGCAGTATCCCCACATGGGCTGATTGTCCGGTTCGCGGGTCGTCGTCGTTTCTTTCGAATCTTTTCGGCGGAGAAAGGGCGGCGATCCGCGCCGTTTATGAGACTTCCGGACTTCGAGCGCCGTCTGACCGTTTTCGCGCTCCATTTTACCGCGTGAGACCCGTCCTCAAAGGCGAAACGCCCGGTCGCGACCCTCGTGGTCGGACTGTCTGTGCGGGACAGTCGTTTGTGGAGACGCAAATTGGACGGATCGGGCGAAATCCTGGACGCCGGAGCCACAAAGTGGCAGCTTAGAAGGCATGCCCGACTCTCAGATCAACCCTACGGCTGCCGCTCTGCTCGGCCTGCTCCACGATGGGCCGATGACCGGCGGACAGCTCATGGCGGCCGCAGAACGCCGTCTCGGGCCCTACTGGTCGATGACGCGGAGCCAGGTCTACCGCGAATTGCCGGTTCTCGCCGAGATGGGATATGTCCGCCTCGGAAAGCCGGGACCACGGTCCAGTCAGCCCTATGCCATCACCGCCGCCGGCAAGCGTGCCTTCAGCCGATGGCTCACCGAGTCGCCCGGCCGCGACGCCATCCGTAATCCGGTGGCGCTGCGCGTGGCCTTCGGTCAGCAGCACGCCGGCGGCCAGCTCAAGAATCTCTACACCGGCGCCAACGAGTTCCACTCCGAGGCCCTCGCCATGGCCCGCGAGCAGGCCAAGGAGGCCAAGAAGGCGGGCGACCAGTACGGCGCCGCCGCCCTCGAGTTCGCGGTCGCGTACCACAAGGCGGCCCTGAGCTGGCTCAAGACCGCACCGGCGGAGTAACGACGCATCATGGGCCGCCCGGCCTGCCGACGGGCCGGGCGGCGTATTCTTGACCGTCGTGAGTGCAGCCGACTTTCCTGACCAGCTCAAGGCCCTCGACGCCACCCTGCGCAACATCGAGAACGTGCTCGACCTCGACAAGCTGCGCCGGAGCCGGGCGGAGCTCGAGGAGGAGGCCTCCGCCCCCGACCTGTGGGACGACCAGGCCCGCGCTCAGGACGTCAATTCGCGGCTGTCGTACGTCTCCGGCGAGATCTCGAAGATGGAGCGGCTGCGGCAGCGCCTCGACGACGCCGCCCTGCTGCTGGAGATGGCGCAGGACGCCGGGGACGCCGACTCGATCGCCGAGGTCGGCGACGAGCTGGTGAAACTGCACAAGGCCATCGAGGAGATGGAGGTCCGCACCCTCCTCTCCGGCGAGTACGACTCCCGCGAGGCCGTCGTGGCCATCCGGGCGGGCGCGGGTGGCGTGGACGCCGCCGACTTCGCCGAGATGCTTCTGCGGATGTACCTGCGCTGGGCGGAGCGGCACGGCTATCCCACCGAGGTGTACGAGACGTCGTACGCGGAGGAGGCCGGCCTCAAGTCGGCCACGTTCGCCGTCAAGGTGCCGTACGCGTTCGGCACGCTGAGCGTCGAGTCCGGCACCCACCGCCTGGTCCGGATCAGCCCGTTCGACAACCAGGGGCGGCGCCAGACGAGCTTCGCCGGCGTCGAGGTGATGCCGGTCGTCGAGCAGACCGACCACATCGACATCCCCGAGAACGAGATCCGCGTGGACGTCTACCGTTCGTCGGGTCCTGGTGGACAGAGCGTTAACACCACGGACTCCGCGGTCCGCCTCACGCACATTCCGACGGGCATCGTCGTGACGTGTCAGAACGAGAAATCCCAGCTTCAGAACAAGGCCTCCGCGATGCGCGTCCTCCAGGCCCGGCTGCTCGAGCGCAAGCGCCAGGAGGAGGAAGCGAAGATGGCCGGGCTCAAGCAGGACACCACCGGATCGTGGGGCGACCAGATGCGCTCGTACGTCCTGCACCCGTACCAGATGGTCAAGGATCTGCGCACTGAGCAGGAGACGGGCAATCCGTCGTCGGTCTTCGACGGCGAGATCGACGAGTTCATCGAGGCGGGCATCCGCTGGCGCAAGCAGACGCAGATGGCGGCCGGCTGACGAGCCGGCCACGGCGACACGCCGCCTGAACGAAGAGTCAGGCGGCGTTCACCGCCCGTGTAGAAAGTCGTCGGCCGTCGCGCTCCGTGTGCAAAAGATGGCGACCGCCGGGCTTGGCGTTTTCGTTACACCGCGTAGACTCTCCACCCGTGATTCAGCTCGAGAACGTGACGAAGACGTATCCGAAGGCGTCTCGGCCGTCGTTGGACGATGTCAGCGTCGGTATCGAGAAGGGTGAGTTCGTCTTCTTCATCGGCCCCTCCGGTTCCGGCAAGTCGACGATCATCAAGCTCCTGCTGCACGAGGTGTCCCCTTCGCGCGGCAAGGTGGTGGTGAACTCCAAGGACGTCACCACGATGCGCTCGTGGAAGATCCCGCACTTCCGCCGCTCGATCGGCTGCGTGTTCCAGGACTTCCGCCTGCTGCCCAACCGCACCGCGTACGAGAACGTGGCGTTCGCGCTCGAGGTCATCGGCAAGACCAAGGCGGTCGCCCGCCGGGTCGTGCCCGAGGTGCTCGAGCTCGTCGGTCTCGGCGGCAAGGAGCACCGCTACCCGCACGAGCTCTCCGGCGGTGAGCAGCAGCGCGTCGCGGTGGCCCGGGCCTTCGTGAACCGGCCGCTCATCCTCCTGGCCGACGAGCCCACGGGCAACCTCGACCCGGACACCTCCATCGAGATCATGCGTCTGCTCGACCGGATCAACCGGACCGGCACGACGGTCGTGATGGTCACCCACGACTCCAACATCGTCAACCAGATGCGCCGGCGGGTCATCGAGATCGAGAGCGGGCGCATCGTCCGCGACCAGGCCCGCGGCGTGTACGGCTGAACCGGGCCGCGCCCGCTCGTCTTGCAGTCCTGATCTACGAACGCGGAGTCCCGGAAGGAACCCCCGATGCGTTTCAAGTACGTCCTCAACGAGGTGCTGGTCGGCCTGTGGCGCAACGTCACGATGACCATCGCCATGATCATCACCATGTCGGTGTCGCTCACCATGCTCGGCGCCAGCGTGCTGATGTACATGCAGGTCGACCAGATGAAGAACTACTACTACGGGGAGATCGAGGTCTCGATCTTCCTGCGTGAGGACGTCACCGAGGCTCAGCGCAGCGCGATCAACCAGGCGATCGATCAGAGTCCCCTGGTGCAGCAGAAGACCTACGAGAGCCGCGAGGATGCCTGGAAGAAGTTCCAGGTGCTCTGGGCGGACTCGCCGGACTTCGTGAAGTCGGTCGGGCCGGACAGCCTGCCGGAGTCGTTCCGGGTCAAGCTGAAGAACCCGGAGCAGTACCAGGCCTTCGCCGACCAGATCAAGACTCAGCAGGGCATCCAGGACATCGTGGACCAGCGCGAGCTGCTCGAGAAGGTCTTCAAGATCTTCAATGCGATCCAGGTGATGGCATTGGTGGTGGCGGCCTTCATGGCCCTGGCGGCGCTGATGCTCGTCGGCAACACCATCCAGGTGGCCGCGTACAGCAAGCGCCGCGAGGTCGCGGTCATGAAACTCGTCGGCGCGTCCAACTGGTTCATCCAGGCGCCGTTCGTGCTCGAGGCGGTGGTCGCCGGCCTGATCGGCGCGATCCTGGGCTTCGTGTTCATCTTCGTCAGCAAGGTGGTGCTGCTCGACGGCCGCCTGCAAGCGCTGACGAACGTGCTCACGCCCATCCCCGACGGCAACGTCTGGCTGATGCTGCCCCTGCTCGCGGGGGTCGGCGCGGGTGTCAGCGCGATCACTGCGTGGATCACCCTGCGGTTCTACCTGAAGGTCTGAACAAGCCGGTTTTCCCATCGCCGCGCCCTCCCGTACGGGAAGGCGCGGCGATGGCCGTTTCGGGCGGTTTTGGCGGTTAGTGACGTTACGTCAGGGTACGGTGACTCTTCGTGGAGTCCTATCGCTGTCGACATCGCCGGTTCCGTACCGCGCTGACCGCTGGCCTGAGCGTGCTCTGCGCCGCCGGCCTCGCGCTCGCGGCCCCCGGATCCGCCTACGCCGACCCCAGCGCCGCCGACGCCAAGAAGGCGAGCCGGGCCGTGGACCGGGCGGAGGCGATTCTCGAGAACGCCACCGTGACGGCCCGCAGCGCCGCCCGGCGCCTGGAGGCCGCGACCGCAGCGCTGCCCGCGGCCCAGCACAAGGTCGCCACGAGCCGCGGTGTCGTCGCCGCCTCCTCCGTCCAGGCCGCCACCGCCCGCCGCAAGGCCGACACCGCCCGGGCCGCGTACGAGCAGACCGCCGCCGGCTTCCGCGTCGCCCAGGGACGCGTCGAGGTGGCGCACGACCGGGTCAACGACATCGCGGCCGCCTCGTACAAGGGCGGCAACTTCGCCACCGTCAACGTGCTCGTCGGCGCCCGCGGCCCGCAGGACGCCATGGACCGCCTGGGTCTCATCCACCAGGTGATGCGCTCACAGCAGGAGGACGTCGACGAGCTCATGGTGGCCCGCCGCCAGGCCCGCGTCGAACAGGACCGGGCCGGCCTCGCGAAACAGGTGGCCGAGAACGCCGAGCGGGAGGCCGCGAACAAGCTCCAGGCGGCCCGCGACGCCCAGACGGCCGCCCAGCGGGCCCGTGCGGCGGTCATCCAGCTGGCCCAGAGCCGCAAGGCAGCCCTGCACCTCGCCCGGTCGCAGCGCGCGGCCGTCCTGGCCAAGTACGAACAGGCGAAGGCCGAGGAGGCCCGCATCCAGGACGCGCTGCGCGGCTGGGCGCACAAGAACGGCGGCGGCAGCAGCTACGCCGGGGGCACCCTGCTGATGCCGGTGCACGGCTGGAAGACGAGTAACTTCGGCACCCGCTACGACCCGTACTACCACGTGTGGCAGTTGCACGCCGGCACGGACATCGCCGCGCCCGGCGGCACCCCGATCCACGCGGCGGCGAGCGGCCGGGTCATCCGGGCCGGCTGGGGCGGCGGGTACGGCAACTACACCTGCATCGACCACGGCCGGAAACAGGGCCGCAGCTTCTCCACCTGCTACGGCCACCAGTCCAAGATCCTGGTCCACGAGGGTGAGTACGTCCGCCGCGGCGAGGTCATCGGCAAGGTGGGCTCGACGGGCGCCTCCACCGGATTCCACCTGCACTTCGAGACGCGCTTCGACGGCGTACCGAAGAACCCGCTGAACCTGCTGCCGAGCTGCCTGTGCTGACCCGGCGGTAGGATGGTCTTTTCTCCGGGGGAGGAGTGCCGATGCCGCGCGAACAGGGGCGCAAAGTGGTGGCCTCGAACCGCAAGGCGCGGCACGATTACGCCATCCTCGACACCTACGAGGCGGGCATGCAGCTGACCGGCACCGAGGTCAAGTCGCTGCGCGCCGGGCGGGCCTCGCTGGTCGACGCGTTCGGCCACGAGAACCACGGCGAGATCTTCCTGCACGGCATGCACATCCCCGAGTACACCCAGGGCACGTGGACCAACCACGAGCCGCGCCGGGTCCGCAAGCTGCTCCTCCGCCGCGAGGAGATCCACAAGCTGATGGGCAAGCTGCGCGACGACGGCGTCACCCTCGTGCCGCTGCAGGTCTACTTCCACAACGGGTACGCCAAGGTCGAGATCGGGCTGGCCAAGGGCAAGAAGGCGTACGACAAACGCCAGGACCTCGCCGCGCGCGACGCGAGCAAGGAAATCCAGCGGGCGATGGGCCGCCGCAGCAAAGGCATGGACTGACCTGTAACCTCGCCGGGCCCCCTGCTGTCTCGCGCGAAGGACCCGCCGTTGCCCGGCAAGCACTCCACAGGACAACTCGGCCTGCCCCGCTACTCCTTCATCGCGGCGGCCGCGACCCTGCTCGTGATCCTCGTCGCCTGGGTGGCCGTCCGGGCCGCCGGCCCCAGCCAGGAGCAGAAGGCGCCCGTGCTGGTCGTGCCCCCCTCGACCCCGGTGGTCGAGGTCGGAGCGACCCTGCCGGCCCCGGCGTCATCCTCACCCTCGGCGTCACCCAGCGCTTCCCCTTCGCGTACGCCCTCAGCAAGCCCGACGCCCAGCCCGTCGCGCACGTCCGCCAAGCCGTCGGCCCGCGCCACCACCAAGCCGCCCGTACGGACCACCACCACCCCGCCTCCGGCCGTCGCGTCCTTCACCGCGCGCTACCAGAGCGGCGCCAGCTGGGACCACGGCCTGATCGCGGCCGTCCAGGTGACCAACACGGGCGCCGCCGCCGGCACCTGGCGGGTCACCATCAGCTTCGACTCCCGCGCCGGCGTCCGCGTCACCAACGTGTGGAACGCCCAGGTCAGCCACAACGGCGACACCTGGGCCTTCACCGGCGGCCCGGTCGCCGCGGGCGCCGACGCGAGCTTCGGCTTCCAGGCCACCAAGCAGACCCGAGGCTCCGCCCGCCCCACCGCCTGCTCGATCGGCGGCACGCCGTGCACCGGCGGCTGATACCGGAATGAATCCCCGGCGCGGACGCGTTAGTCTTGTACGGCTGGCGCACACGCGGCAGCCCTACGAGGGGGTGACTGGTTTCGACTTCGTACGTGGAGACAGGGGAAGCGAGCCGAGGAAGCCGACGTCGTCTCGAGAATCGGTCGTCGGAAACCAATAAGCGCCAAGGATAACTCCCGCGCTGACTTCGCTCTTGCCGCCTGAGGTAAGTAGCAAGTCTGTCGGACTGAGCACACCTCCGGCTCAGATCTCCGGCATCAGCTAGGAGGTTGGCCAACCGGTCCCGGTCGCGGGGACCGCACGGCGAGATCAATCAGCGACTGGGCCCGTCACACCAACTCGCTCACGTGATTGGTGGGGCCGAGTAGAGGCACAGTGAGCTGCGCTCGGAGAAGCCCTGACGAAACAACGAAGGACCCGGGTTCGATTCCCGGCACCTCCACGGCTGACGGCCCCTTGTTCGCGGACTGCGCGAACCGGGGGCCGTTCCGTATGTCTGCTCCGGGGGCCGAGCCCCCGGACGCCCCGCGGTGCGGGAGTTGCGCTCGATCGGTCGGGTTCGAGTAAGCGGACAGCACGTCCACGGTTGACGGCCCCTTGTTCGCGGACCGCGCGAACCGGGGGCCGTTCCGTATGCCGGGGTCAGATGACGAGAAGCAAGGACAGCGGCGCCGCCTGCGTCTGTTCACGGTGAACGGCTGACACCCGTACGCGTGGGTCGTCGGTACGTCGCCGCCGCGTCTGGGGAGTTGAGTTGCACGGAGGCCCGGGTCAAGCCCGTCGTGCTCAACGTTCCCGGTGCCGCGCGAAGGGTGCGGATCGATGCGCCGAAGCGGTACCGGCCCTCAGGCCGGTACCGCTTCAGGTTCTGTGCTCAGGGATTCAGTTGACCGTGGCGCAGATTGCGTACGCCGTCACGGAGCCGGTGCCGGAGCGGTTGGTGACCGTCCAGGCCGACTGCGACGAGGGGTAGCTCGCGCCGATCGTGGCGCTGTTGGAGCTGTTGACGCCGCCGCCGATCACCTTCTTGCCGTTCGGGCAGGAGGCGGTGGAGGAGCTGTTGCCGGCCGAGGCCGTCACGAGCTGCCAGCCACTCACGCCATCCGCGCCGCTCTCGCCCTTGGCGCCGGTGTCGCCCTTGGGGCCTGCCGAGCCGGTGTCACCCTTGGCGCCGGCCGGGCCGGTGTCGCCCTTCGGGCCTGCCGAGCCGGTGTCACCCTTCGGGCCCGCGGCTCCGGTGTCGCCCTTCTCGCCTTGGGGACCCATGGCGCCGGTCTCGCCCTGGGGGCCGATCGGGCCGATCTCGCCCTGGGGACCCATCGGGCCGACCTCGCCCTGCGGGCCCGTCGCGCCGGTTTCGCCCTGGGCGCCGGTTGCGCCGGTCTCACCTTGGGCGCCGGTGTCGCCCTTCTCGCCCTGGGCACCGGTGTCGCCCTTGTCGCCGGGCAGGCCCTGCTGGCCCTGCGGGCCCATCGGACCCTGCGGGCCCACCGCGCCCTGCGCTCCGACGAGGCCGGCCAGGAACTCGGTCACGGTGCCGTCGGCGTTGCCGTCCAACGAGCGCCATACCTCGAAGGCCGACGCGCCGGTCGCGCCGGTGTCGCCCTTCTCGCCCTGGGCGCCGGTTGCGCCGGTGTCGCCCTTCTCGCCCTGGGCGCCGGTTGCGCCGGTGTCGCCCTTCTCGCCCTGGGCGCCGGTTGCGCCGGTGTCGCCCTTGGCGCCTACCAGGGACAGGAGGAAGTCGTCGAGGGTGCCGTTGTGGGACTGGCCCCAGAGCTCGTATGCGGACTTGCCGTCGAAGCCCTGTGCGCCCGTGGCGCCGGTTTCGCCCTGGGCTCCGACGAGGGAGGCGAGGAAGTCGTCGATGGTGCCGGCGTGGCCGTTGGCCAGCCAGAGCTGGTAGGCCGAGAGGCCGTCCGCGCCGCGCTCGCCCACCAGTGATGCCAGGAAGTCGCCGACCGTACCGCTGTTGCCGTTCTGCAGCCACAGTTCGAAGGCGGAGAGCCCATCCATGCCGGTCGCCCCGGTCGCGCCGGTCGCGCCGGTCGCGCCAGTGGCGCCGGTCGCGCCAGTGGCGCCGGTCTTGCCGGTTGCGCCGGTGGCGCCGGGGAGGCCCTGGATGCCGGGTACGCCCTCGAGGCCGCGGGGGCCCGTCGCTCCGGTCCGGCCCTGGGGGCCCACGCGGTTCCAGGTGATGAGGGTTTCGGCTGACGTGCAGCGGCGGCCGGCGGCGTGGTCGATGACGCGTACCGCGCCGGTCTTCTTGTTGGTGCAGGCGTAGATGGTGTTCGACGGCGTCGCGTCGAAGGTGCCGGCTGCGGCCGCTGCCGCGGCGGATCCGAGGACCAGGGCCGACACCGAGACGGCGGCGATGCCGATGCGCTTCTTCGAGGGTTTCATGGGGGCCTTCCTCGGGGCGGGGGTACGAACGGTCCGGGGTGGCGGTGACCTTCCGACCGGGAGGACATCACAGTAAGTAGCGAAGTGTCCGCGGGGGAAGCGCTGTGTAATCGATATGGCCATACGGTTAGTCCAGATCGTCGGTATAGGTCGTATAAATCCGGCAAAGAGGAGGGAAACAGGACGAGCGATGGGGAGTGGCGTGGATCGATGTGACGCAGTGTGGTGTCGACCGTCGTACTTTCCGTGCGGGAGTGCGTCATGCTGGCCGGGTGGACGTTTCCGGGCGACTGCCCTCCCGGCTGGCGGCGGCGAGCGACTCCCTCGGCTGGTGTTACGTCCGCGCCGCCCGGTACGCCGACCCGACCGAGACCGAACCCTTCCTCACGCGGTCCGACAAGCTCCTGGTGGTTCTCGTGACCAGCGGGCGCTACCGGATCGAGAGCCGGCGCGGAGCCTCGTGGCGGGCCGCCTCGTACCGGCCCGGGTCGGTCGGGATCACCGCTCCCGGCAACGCCAGCGTGCTGCGGTGGCGCGCCGCGTCGTCCGAGCCGATGGAGTCACTGCACCTTCACCTCGACCCGGCCGCTGCGGCTGGGACGGCCTTCCCCGACGCCCTCACGCTGCACGACGCGTACGTGGTGGTTTCGGCGCGTGTGTTGTCGGAGGCGCTGAGCGTCCAGGCGCCCGCCCTGTACGCCGACTCGGTGGCTCAAGGCCTGACCGTTCACCTCGCGCACCGGTTCGGGAAGCCCGTGCGGCAGCCGACGCCGGCCGGGGCTCTCAGCGAGCGTGAGGTGGGCCGCGTCGTCGAGTACATGCGGGCTCACCTCGGTGACGACGTCAGCCTCGAGGCGCTGGCCGGGGTGGCCCGGGTCAGCAAGTTCCATTTCCTACGGGCCTTCGCCGCGGCGACGGGGGTCACGCCGTACCGGTATCTGCGGCGGCTGCGGCTGCAGGTGGCCGCCGGGATGTTGCGGCGTACGGGCGATCCCGTGGCGCGGATCGCGCTGCTGTGCGGGTACCGCAGCAGCGGGCAGTTCGCGCGGGCCTTCCGCGCCGAGTACGGCGTGCCGCCCCGGCTCTTCCGCGGCTGATCTTCGCAATACCCGGCGCGGATCGCGCAACGGCGGGGTTCCCGCCGGCTCGATCCGGGGGCACCTTGGAGGCATCGACTTCCAAGGAGGTAGGCATGACCAGCCCCACACCGCGCGTCGCGGTCGTCACCGGTGGCTCCGGGGGGATCGGGCGCGCCGTCGCGGAACGGCTCGCCGCCGACGGCATGAGCGTCGTCGTGCACTACGCGGGCAACGCCGGCCGCGCCGACGAGGTGGTCAAGGCGATCGCCGGGCGCGGCGGCTCCGCCACCGCTGTCCAGGCCGACGTCGCCGAGCCCGATCAGGTGCAGGCGCTTTTCGACGGTACGGAGGAACAGTTCGGCGGCGTCGACGTCGTCGTCAACACGGCGGGGATCATGCTGCTGTCCCCGCTCGCCGAGCTGGACCTGGCCGACCTGGACCGGATGCACCGCACCAACATCCGCGGCACGTTCGTGGTCAGCCGAGAGGCGGTGAAGCGGCTACGGCCCGGCGGGGCGCTCATCAACTTCTCGTCGAGCGTGGTCAAGCTCGCGCTGCCGGCGTACACCGCGTACGCCGCCACCAAGGCCGCCGTGGACGCGCTGACCCCGATCCTCGCCAAGGAGCTGCGCGGCCGTGACATCACGGTCAACGCGGTCGCTCCCGGGCCCACCGCCACGCCGCTGTTCCTCGACGGCAAGGACCAGCAGACCGTCGACCACCTGGCCGGGCTCGCCCCGCTGGAACGGCTCGGCACGCCCGAGGACATCGCGGAGACCGTCGCGTTCCTCGCCGGCCCGGCGCGCTGGGTCAACGGCCAGACCATCTACGCCAACGGCGGCGTCATCTGAGAGGAGGACCCATGAGCAAGATCATTGTCGTCACCGGGGCGTCCAGCGGGTTCGGCGCGATGGCCGCCCGGGCGCTGGCCGGGGCCGGGCACACCGTGTACGCGGGCATGCGGGACATCGCGGGCCGCAACGCTCAGGCCGCGGCCGACCTGGGGGAACAGGCGGGTGCTGAGGGCGTACGGATGAAGGCTCTGGAGATGGACGTGGCCGACCAGGCCTCGGTGGACGCGGCCGTCGACCGGATCATCTCGAGGCGGGGCGCCTCGACGTCGTGGTGCACAACGCCGGGCACATGACGCTCGGTCCCGTCGAGGCGTTCACCGTCGAGCAGGTCGCGAGCATCTACGACATCAACGTGCTGTCCACCCAGCGCGTGAACCGGGCGGCGCTGCCGCACCTGCGCCGGCAACGGGACGGGCTGCTGGTCTGGGTGGGCTCGAGCAGCGCCCGCGGCGGCACCCCGCCGTACCTCGGGCCGTATTTCGCGGCGAAGGCCGCCGAGGACTCGCTGGCGGTGAGCATCGCCGCCGAGGTGGCCCGCTTCGGCATTGACACCTCGATCATCGTGCCGGGCTCGTTCACCACCGGCACCAACCACTACGCGCACGCCGGACACCCCGAGGACACCGCGGTGGTGCGGGAGTACGACGAGGTCTACGCCGGCGTGATGGACGTCCTGCTGAAGCGGCAGGCGGCGCTGAGCCCGCCGGACGCCGACCCGGCCGACCTGCCCAAGGGCAAGCGCCCGTTCCGGGTGTACATCGACCCGGCTCAGGACGGCGCCGAGGAGGTCTTCCGCATCGGCGACCGGATCCGGCGCGAGTTCTACCGGGCCGTGGGCTACGAGGACCTGCTCCGGCCCGCCGTTCGCTCGGAGCGCGGCTAGGGAAGCTCCAGCGGGAGCTTGATCCCGTCGAGGGCGCTCCTGCACGGGCAGGAGCGCTCCCGGGGCAGCCTGGTGACCGCGTCCAGCAGCACCTCGCGGAGCTTCGCCGTGTTGTCCGCGAACACCGTGAAGACCTCGTCCTGCGTCACCCCGTGGTCGCCCTCGACGCCCGCGTCCAGGTCCGTCACGAGCGCGATGGCCGTGTAACAGAGGGCCAGCTCGCGGGCGAGTACCGCTTCCGGGTGACCCGTCATGTTCACGATCGACCCGCCGATCGACGTGAACCAGCGCGACTCCGCCCGCGTCGAGAATCGCGGCCCCTCGACCACCACCATGGTGCCGCCGTCCACCGGGCTCACCGGCTCGCCGGCCGCCAGCACCGCCCGCCGCCCGTCCGGGCAGTACGGGTCCGCGAACGACACGTGCACCGCGCCGGTGTCGTAGAACGTCTGCTCGCGGCCGCTCGTCCGGTCGATGAGCTGGTCCGGTACGACGAACGTGCCCGGCCCCAGCTCAGGCCGCAGGCCACCGACCGCGCAGGGCGCGATGATCTGGCGTACCCCCAGGGAGCGCAACGCCCACAGGTTGGCCCGGTAGGGGATCCGGTGCGGCGGGAAGCGGTGGTCGCGGCCGTGCCGCGGCAGGAAAGCGACCCGCCGCCCGCCGACCTCGGCGAGGGTGATCCGGTCCGAGGGAGCACCGTACGGCGTGGACACCTCGCGCTCCGTCGCGCCGTCGAGAAGCGCGTACAGCCCGGATCCGCCGATGACGCCGATCTCCGCCTCAGGGGGTCGCTCGTTCATGCGCAGACCTTATCGGTGGCGGGAACCGCAAGCTAATGTCCAAGCATGGCGCGAAGGCGAGGCGGTTGTGTTCAGTGAAGAGCAGCGCATCGGAGGTCGATCGGTGGAGTCGATGACCGGTCAACTGCTGGTCGCGACCCCGACCCTCAAGGACCCCAACTTCGACCGTACGGTCGTGCTGCTCGTCGCCCATGAAACCGGGGGAGCGCTGGGCGTGGTGCTCAACCGCGCCACCGAGGTGCCGGTCGCGGAGGTCCTCGGCGACTGGGGAGCGCTCGCCGGCGACCCGGCCGTGCTCTTCGAGGGCGGCCCGGTCCAGCCCGAGTCCGCCATCTGCCTGGCCCGTACCCGCCCCGAGGTCAAGAAGCGGGTCACCGGCTTCCACCAGGTCGCCGGCTCCCTCGGCACGGTCGACCTGTCGGCCGACCCCGACCGGCTCCGCGAGAGCGTGGCCGGGATCCGGGTCTTCGCGGGGTATTCGGGCTGGTCGCCGGGTCAGCTGGAGGACGAGATCGCGTCGGGCTCCTGGTTCGTCTTCGACGCGCTGCCGGGCGATCCGTTCGTGAGCCGGCCGGACGATCTGTGGGCCATGGTGCTGCGCAGGCAGGGAGACATCCTCGCGGCGGTGGCACACTTCCCGCCCGACGTGTCGCTGAACTGAAGTTCGGGGCCCCTGCGGTGCGGGTCGGCGGGGTGTGTACTATTTCCTTCGTGCCCGGGCGACCGGACATGGCAAGGGGCTGTGGCGCAGCTGGTAGCGCACCACACTGGCAGTGTGGGGGTCAGGGGTTCGAGTCCCCTCAGCTCCACCAGGAGAAAAGGCTCGGACTTCGGTCCGGGCCTTTTCCTTTGTGCCGACTGCCGCAGCGTGACCCGGCTGCGTTCGCGCCGAGGTCGACCGCGATGTGGCAGAAAAGGGAACGGTCACCCCGTCGGCGGGGTGGAACGGGTGAACAGGTTCGCCTCGTCAAGGCATGACGAGGGCCCCGGCGCGAAAGCGCCGGGGCCCAGGGTTACGGGTGATACACCATCTACCGACAGGTTCATCGGTTTGTCGTTTCCACACCTCGCCGCTGTGAGCGGCTTGCGGTGCGAGGATCGCATAAGCGTGACCGGAGACCACCTCACGTTCGATGGCGCTACGGTGTCCACCCTCAGAACTGCGAATCACATTCTGACGGCGGGCGATCCAACGGTGTTCTGCCCTCCCTTTCCTCTGCTTCCCTTACTGATGGTGCGGTCCTTCTGCCCCGCCGGTGTAGGAGCCCCACGCAAACTTCATGGCCCCGCACACGTGCGGCGGATCCTTCTGCATCAGGCAGAGCCCCGAGTGGTACCGGCCCTGCCTGCGGTTGCCTCGACCTGGAATGACGTCAAGGTCTTGTCGTGCGCTTGCCTTGCCTTGCCGTGTTGCGTGCGGTGATGCGTTCACCGCGGCTGCCGAGCGAGCCACGAGACGTTCCGGGCCCTGCTTGACGCTCGGTCTGCTTCGTCCGCGTCTTCAAGCGGTCTCTGCTGTCAACGGGAGAAACGTTATCCGAGCGCGCAGGAAAAGTCTAGGTCCGGAGGCATAGATTTTCTGGGCAGCAGGGGGACGTTTCAGGGGGCGTCGATGTCTCCATGGGTGAGGAGGCCGGCCCGCTGAGCATTGCCGCCGTCGCGGCGTGGAGGTGGCGCCGGGTTCTGCGGTGCGTCGTCAGAATGGTGCGGGCCCACGACCCGCCAATGACATCAGCACCTGCGTGGCGAGGAGCTTGCGCATGCCCGTGACGGCAACCGTCCCCACTCGATCGTAGGGCAGTTCCAGCTGCAGTCCTTCGCCTGCGTTGCGAAGCTCGGTCGTCATCTCGTCGGGACGGAACGTGCCGCCCCAGCCGTTGATTCCTCCCCGCTGGTTGGTGCTGAGCGAGGCCATGCCGGAGATGCAGGCGCCGTCGACCAGGGTCAGCTTCGCGGGGCCTGAATAGGTGGTTGTCATAGTTGCCTCTTTCAGGATCTCGCGCGGTCCACCCATGGTTGCAGATGCCGGGCCTTCACCGGGAATGAGCACACGGAGTCGGGGACGGGCTCGACTGTCAGGGCCACGGCGAGTTTCGACACGGTTACCCATAGCGGGCGGCCGGGGGGCCGCTCCAGCTTTCGCCGGTCACATCCGCGCGATGCGGTGACGAATCCGACGACGCGGCCCGGCCCGGGAGACGCCGAACGGCGGCCCGCTGAACCAGTCGGGCCGCCGTTCGCAGTGCGTGGATCAGAGCGGGCGGATGTTCTCCGCCTGCGGGCCCTTCTGGCCCTGGGTGATGTCGAACTCCACCTTCTGGTTCTCGTCGAGGCTGCGGAAGCCGCTGGCCGAGATCGCGGAGAAGTGGGCGAAGACGTCGGCGCCGCCGTCGTCCGGGCTGATGAAACCGAAGCCCTTGTCGGCGTTGAACCACTTCACGGTGCCTGTAGTCATGTCTGCTCCTTCGCAGGCTGTGGGGGCCGCACTGTGCGGACCCTCATGCCGCCGCGTTGATCACCCGCGTCGAAACGACACGAAAAACGAAAAGCGCCTGGGCGGGTTTCAGATAACCCACCAGGCGCCGGTAAACGTCTACGGAAATCAAAACTGCAACACCGGAAACCTAGCACGTGAACGGTCGAGTCCGGGCAGGGAGTGGACTAGGTCACTCTTCCGCGTACCGGCCTGAGAGGGTGGCCCGCCCGTGGAGTGCGTAGTGCAACCGATGGTTGCGTCGCTGGGGTGGCGGGCGTACGGTGATGTGCAACCAATGGTTGCAGGAGGGTGTCATGGAGTTCGGGTCCATCGAGCGCGAGATCTACGTCGAGGCCGCGCCGGAGATCGTGTTCGAGGTGGTGAGCAGCCCCGACCACCTCAAGCAGTGGTGGCCGGACGACGCGCGGTACGACGCCGTCCCCGGCTCGACCGGCGAGATCGTCTTCGGGGACTGCAACGCCGGCGGGAAGGTTGTCGCGTTCACCGTGGTCGACGTACGGCCTCCGACGCTGTTCTCGTTCCGGTGGACGCAGCCCGCCGGCGAGGTCGCCGCCGTCGGGAACTCGTTGCTGGTCACCTTCGATCTGACGCCGTCCGGTGACGGGACCGTGCTGAAGATGACCGAGACCGGTTTCCGGGAGATGGGCTGGGAGGCCGCCGTCCTGGAGGAGACGTACCGCGACCACGTCAGCGGGTGGGGCCACTTCCTGCCGCGGCTGGTGGCGTACGTGCCGACCCTGCGGGTGCGGCCGTGACCGCCGTCGCCGAGGTGGACGACGACCTGTGGTCGGCGATCGGGGATCCGACGCGGCGGCGGATGCTCGATCTGTTGCTGGTCGACGGGGCCGGCACCGCGACGTCGCTGAGCCGGCAGATGCCCGTCACGCGGCAGGCGGTCGCCAAGCATCTCGGGGTGCTCGACCGGGCCGGGCTGGTCCGGGCGACGCCGGACGGGCGCGAGCGGCGGTACCGGGTCGATGACGTGCAGCTGGCGCGGGCGGTGGCCCAACTGTCCTTTGTCGGCTCGGCGTGGGATGCGCGGTTGCAGCGGATCAAGCGGATCGCCGAGGCGATCCAGCGTCAACAGCAGGACTGACGAGAGCGAGGAACCGAGATGGTCGACATTCTGCACCGGGTCGGGGTCGCCACCCCGACACCGGAGAAGGTGTACGCGGCGCTGACGACGGTGGACGGCCTCCGGGGCTGGTGGACCGACGACACCGAAGAGAGCGGCGGTGTCCTGAAGTTCCGTTTCCCGCCCGGCGGCTTCGACATGGAGGTCGTCGGGACGGAGCCGGACGAGCACGTGACGTGGCGGGTGGTCGACGGGCCCGAGGAGTGGGTCGGGACCACGATCGACTGGGCGCTGCGCCAGGACGGCGACTACACGATCGTGCTGTTCAAGCATCAGGGCTGGCGCGAGCCGGTGGAGTTCATGCACCACTGCAGCACGAAGTGGGGTACGTACCTGATGAGCCTGAAGTCGCTGGTGGAGACCGGCAAGGGCGCCCCCTCGCCGCGCGACGTCCGGGTCGGCGACTGGGACTGAGCAAGCCGGGCGGTCAGGGGTGACGGCGGAGGCGGCGCAGCGCGAGGGCCAGCTGGAGCCGCAGCCGGCCGTGCGGGTCGCGTACGGTCCAGCCCAGCAGGTGTTCCGCGTGCGCGATGCGGTCCTGCAGCGTCGAGTGATGGACGCGCAGGGCCGTCGCCGCCGCGCGGAGGCTGATCGAATCCGCCACCGCCTGCAGGGTCGCCGGCATCCAGGGTGCCGCCGCTGCCGCGTGGTCGAGGGCCCGGACGTCCGGCAGCGACGACTGGTCGCCCAGGTCGGCGAGCAGCGCCAGCGCGCCCAGGTCGGCGTGGTGGACGACCGTCGGTCCCGGGTCCTCGTCGGTGCCGTCCGCGGCGAAGCGCAGGGCGGTTCTGGCCGCCGCCCAGGACGACGGAAGGTCGGGGACCGGTACGGCCGGACCCACGCCCACCCGGCCCGGGAAAGACGGTGGCGGGCCCGCGAAGACCTGCGGGCCGGTCTCCAGCGCGGCCGCCGTGGCGGTGCCCGCCGGGTCGAGGCCGAGGCGGCGCGCTGCCTGCAGGCGTACGTCCGGAGGGGCCGACGCGTCCACGACCAGCTCGACCGACGCCGGGTCGGGGGCGGGGGTGCGGCCCCGGGTGCGGTCGAGGACCGCCTTCGCCGCACCCGCCGCACGCTCCAGGATCATCGCGCCCACCGGGCCCGGCGGTCCCGGCTTCTCCAGGGTGAGGGTCGCCGGCCCGGCCGCGATCGACGGCCAGGCCGGGTCCGGCGGGCCGTCCGCCCAGGCGCTCTCGCCCTGCCGGGTGACGCGGACGCGGACCCGGCGCTGCTCGTCGACGAGCCGGGCCGGGCAGTCCGCCAGCATCGCCGCGCCGCGCACGATCGAGGTGAGGCCCGCCCGGGCCTCGACCAGGGTGTCGAAGTACGCGATCACCCGCAGTGCGGCGCCGGCGTCTGCGTCCAGGGCGGCGAGGCGGACGGCCAGGTCCTTCATGGTGAGAGAGGTTAGGCGTCCAGGAGGCGGCGGAGCCACCGTACGCGGGCGGCCTTCGCCTCCTGTGACAGCGCGGCCTGCGGCACCATGCCGTCGAAGCCGTGGAACGCGCCGGGCCACACGTGCAGCTCGGCCACGCCGCCGGCCTGCCAGATGCGCGTCGCATATGCCACGTCCTCGTCGCGGAACGTCTCCGCCGAGCCGACGTCGATGAACGCCGCGGGCAGGCCGCTGAGGTCGGTGGCGCGGGCGGGGGCGGCGTACGGCGACACGTCAGGGCCGCCGCGCGCGTCGCCGAGCAGGGCCGTCCAGCCGGTGTCGTTGGCCGTACGGTCCCAGACGCCGAGCCCCGCCATCTGGATCGCCGACGGGGTGTCGTTGCGGTCGTCGAGCATCGGGCAGATGAGCACCTGCCCCCGCAGCGCCGGACCGCCCTTGTCCCGGGCCATCAGGGCGAGCGCGGCCGCCAGCCCGCCGCCGGCGCTCCCTCCCGCGACCAGCAGCCGGCCCGGGTCGAAGCCCAGCTCGTCGGCGTGTTCGGCGGTCCACAGCAGGCCCGCGTAGCAGTCGTGGACCGGCCCGGGGTGCGGGGTCTCGGGGGCCAGCCGGTATTCGACCGAGACCACGACCAGGCCGAACTCCTCGGCCCAGTCGAGCATGTCGGGCACGCCCGTCCGGTTGTCACCGATGATCATGCCGCCACCGTGGGTGTGGTAGACGCAGCCGAGCACTCCCGTCGGGGCGGTCGGGCGGCAGATGAGCAGGCCGATGTCGGGGTCGCCGTCGAGGCCGGGCACGAGCCGCTCCTCGACCGTGAACCTGCCGTCGCGGCGCAGCTCGTCGTCGGAGGCGCGGACCATCGGGCTGTCCGCGCGCAGGGCCGGGATCAGGTCGGCGGTCAGCGGGGGCGGGTTCGTCTCCGCGACGGCGGCGAGCGCGGCGCCCAGCTCGGGGTCGAACGGCGGCGGTGTGGCCGCCACGGACAGCGTCATGCGGGCCTCCTCGAGGGGTCCGGCCGGTCCCGGCCGGGTGGTGGCTGTGATCAGGATGGTCCGGCCGGCGGCGGCCGATCCAGCGCCAGGCGGCGGACGTTACCCGCCACTTGGCGGTTCTGCCGCTGGCAGAAACGAGCCGTGCGGGGCGGCGACCGGCCGGCCGGGCCGCCATCATCGGGGCATGGCCCAGTTCTCGCTGCAGGTTCAACCCGTCGACGCCGCCGAGTGGATCGACACCGCCCGCCGTGCCGAGGCGGCCGGCTTCCACACGCTGACCGCCGCCGACCATCCCGGCTCGTGCGCCGCGCCGTTCGTGGCGCTGGCGGCCGCCGCCGCGGTCACCACCCGGATCAAGCTGGGGTCGTACGTGGTGAACGCGGGGGTGCGGGAGCCGATGCTGCTCGCCACCGACGTCGCCACGCTCGACGTGGTGTCCGGCGGCCGCGCGGTGCTGGGCATCGGCGCCGGTCACACGCCCGTCGAATGGGAGGCGGTCGGCCGGGTGCGGCCCGGCGTGCGGGCCCGCGTCGACCGCTGCATCGCCGTCATGGAGGCCACCCGGCGGCTGCTGGCGGGCGAGAAGGTGACGGTCGACATCCCCGAGCTGACCATGCACAACGCGGTGCTCGACAAGCCGCGGCCCGTGCAGGACCGGATGCCGCTGCTGGTGGGTACGGCGAACTCGCGGCTGCTGCGCTGGGCGAGCGAGCACGCCGACATCGTCGGGCTGACCGGCTTCGGGCCGACGAAGTCCGACGGCCATGAGCACCGGGTGCGGTGGCGGCTCGCCGACATCGACGACCAGGTGGCCCTGGCCCACGCCGGGGGCGAGCCGGCGCTGGAGGCGCTCGTGCAGCAGGTGGAGATCACCGATGACGTGGACGCGGCGCTGGCCGAGAACGCGCGCGACCTCGGCATGAGCGTCGCCGAGCTGCGGGAGGTGCCGTTCCTGCTGGTCGGCTCCGCCGACGAGATCGTCGCGGCGGTGCGCCGGAACCGGGAGCGGTGGGGCATCACGCGCTACGCGGTCCGGCGGCCCGCCCTCGAGCTGCTCGGGCCGTTGTTGCCCCGGCTGTCCGAGGTGTGACGCCCTGGAAAGTTTCGCCGGGCTTGTCATAGGCAGGCTTCTATGGGAGAACTGGTTCAAGCTTCAACCACTTCCCGGCACCTCCCGTAGACGAGGAGAGACATGAAGCGCATGGTTCCCGTTCTCGCCGCCGCGGCTGTCGCCGCCGGCGCCACGCTCGCCGGCGCCGCCCCGGCCTCCGCGGCCACCCCCGCGGTCGACTGCACCAAGGGTGATTACACCCGCGTCCTGCGCAGTTACGTCCCCACGAACGTGCAGCGGCCGGCAGTGGACGGTCACAGCTACAACATCGGCGGCCCACTGGAGTACGACTACGAGGTCTGCCTCGACATCCCGGACACCTCGACGTTCACCATCGAGGTGCGGGTCCGGGCCTCGGACGGGTCCACCCGGGTGATCGTGGACGACCGCCCCGGCGACAAGATCGTCCGCTACTCGCTGGCGCCCAACAGCTTCTGGCAGGTCTACGGCACGATGACCGGGCCGGGCAGCACGTACATCTACTACACCTGGAACGAGACGCAGACCACGTCCTGACCGGCCGACGGCCCGGGCCGCCCGCTCGTGCGGCGGCCCGGCCGTCACTCCTGGAAGAGCTCCTGCTCCACCTTGGCGCGGTAGTCCACGTAGATCTGCCGGTAGCGGGCGGTCGCGCCCTTGGTGTCGCCGTGTTCGAGCAGTGCCAGCACCTCGTCGTACCCCCTGATCCAGGGCTCCCAGAGGTCGCTGTCCGCGCCCATCGCCAGGATGCGCAGCGTACGGGCGACCACCAGGTCGACCATGGACTGCAGCTCCCGGTTGCCGCTGGCCAGGATCACGATCGTGCTGAAGTCCGCGCCGACCGCGCCCGCGGTGAGCAGATTGCCGGTGCGCAGCGCTTCCACGAACTCCTTCTGCCGCTGCCGCAGGAGGTCGATGTGCGTCTCGGTGAGGTTCTCCACCCCCCATTCGAAGCCGGCGCAGGCGAGCACGCTCATCACGTCGATGAGCTCGAGGGCGTTCTTGTGGGTCACCTTGGTGACGTGGCGCGTGCGGTTGGGGGCGATGTCGATCAGCCCCTCCACGGACAGCTGGGCGATCGCCTCGCGTACCGGCGTGATGCTGACCCCGAGGCGCGCGGCGAGCTCCGCGTCCTTGATCAGGGTGCCGGGCGGCAATTCGCCGGTGACTATCTCGTTGCGGAGCTGACGCACCACGGCGGCCGTACGGGTCGGCGGAACCGTGTAGGACATACCGGCAGCCTACCCACCGTGACGACGCGGTGGTGACCGTACCCGCGACGGGTTTCTCCGAGGCATGCTGAACGGGTGCCGGACGCCGTACCGCTGATCGATCTCGACCTCGCGCCGCCGCACGACCCGGCCGGGCCGGCGCCGCTGCGCCGGCTGCCGGTCCCGGGCCGGGCCACGCGGGTCGTGGGCGTGCTGGCCGCCGCCCTGCTGACGATGGCCGCCGCGTCGCCGCCGGCGCCGGCCCTGGTCCGGGTCCTGTCCGCCGGGGGTACGGCCGCGGCGGCGTTCACGCTCGGGCACGGGGCGCTGTACACGGCGACCTTCGGTCAGAATCCCGACAGCGAGGCCGGGATACGCCGGTACGACCTGCCGAGCGGCGCGCAGGTGTGGGCGACCGCCGTGCCGCAGAACGTGCAGTCGCTCAGCCTGGAGCCGCAGTCCGGGGTGCTGCTGGCCCGCTCCGGCTCGGACCCGCGGATGGTGTTCCTCGACGCCGCCGATGGGGCGGTGCTGTGGCACCTCGCCGAGGCCGGCACCTCCGCGGTGCGGCTCACCGGAGGCAAGGTGCTGCTGCGCACGGACGAGGCACCCGATCGGATGGAGCTGAAGCTCGCCGACGCGCGCACCGGCACACCACTGTGGACGCGGACGCTGGACGGCTACTCCGAGCTGCGCGACGACGCCGTCGGCGCCGGCCCGCCGCGGCGGCTCGTCGTCATCGGCTACGACGGTCACGTCACCACGCTGGACCTCGCGGACGGGCGGGTGCTCGGGACCGGTGATCTGGGCGTACGGCTGCACGCGGAATACAACAGCGACACCGACCTGGACTACACGAGCGTGGACGTGTCCGGGGAGGAGCTGTACCTGTCGCGGCGGGAAGGTGGGCGGGTGTCGCTGGCCGCGTACCGGTTGCCCGCGTTGAGCCCGAAATGGCTGGTCCGGGGCGGAGAGCTCGGCACGGTGTACGGCTGCGGCCGGATCCTCTGCATGTCGGACGGCCACCGGCTGAACGGCATCGACCCGGACGACGGCTCCCTGCTGTGGACGAATCCGGCGTGGAGCTCGGCCGGTCTGACCCCGGACGGCCGGCTGGTCGCCGCCACGTGGGCCGACGACCCGGAGACCGCCGAGATCGATCCGGCGTCCGGCGCGGTGCTGCGGCCGCTGGCGCACACGTTCTTCGTCGGCGACATCGAGCTGCGAGGTGACACGAAGCTCGCCGGGCGCACCTGGGTGAGCGTCACCGGGAACGACGGCGCCCCGCACACGGTCGGCGGGCTGGACACGACCGCTCCGTACGGGTGTGAGGCGGACGGACCGTATCTCGCCTGCCCGACCATCGCCGGGCCGACCGGCGTCTGGCGCTTGCCCCTGACGTAACGGGAGGACCTAGCGTCGAGCCATGAGCACGGACGAGACCACGTGGGGCGTCGGCGAGCTGGCCGGCGCCACCGGCCTGACCGTGCGCACCCTGCACCACTACGACGAGATCGGCCTGGTACGCCCGTCGCGCCGCAGCTCCGCGGGGCACCGGCGTTACACCGCGGGCGACGTACGGCGGCTGCACCGGGTCCTGGCGCTGCGCGGCTTCGGGTTCGCGCTCGGCGAGATCGGCGCGCTGCTCGACGAGGGGGCGGACGGGCCGGACGCCCGCGAGCTCCTGCGGCGCCAGCTCGACCAGGTCGTCGACCGGATCACGCGGGCGCAGGACCTGCGGAGGCGGATCGAGGCGGTGCTGGGTCGGTTCGAGGCCGCGGGCGAGGCGTCCGCGGCGGTGCTGGTCCGACTGATCGAGGGGATGACCGCGGTGGAACACACGTACACGCCGGAGGAACTGGAACGGATGGCCGCGAAGCGCCGGGAGATGGCCGAGCGGCTCGGCCCGGAGGAGCTCGCCGCGATGGCCGAGCGCCGCCGGGCGGCCTGGGAGAGCATGACCCCGCAACAGCAGGCGGAGATGCAGCGGAGCCGTCCGCCGCTGCCGCACTGAGCGACGCCTACTTCTCCTTGGTGTTGGTCAGCACCAGCGGCGCGTTGAAGTACGGCGGCGCGTTCCACTTCTGCAGCTCGTCGCCGGTGCAGGGCGCGACCTTCACCTTGGCGGTGCCGTCGCTGTGGGTGTCCGGGGTGGCGACGGTCAGGTCGGTGGGCGTGAGGCAGTCGCCGTTGGTGTCGACGATGCGGTAACTCGTGACCGGGTTGCCGGTGTCGCCGTACACGGTCCACTCCATGTTCTTCTCGGGGATCGGGCCCGAGCCGGCCGCGGGGCAGGGCTTCATGGTGACGTAGCCGCTGATCGCGTCCGGCGTCCGCAGGCAGTACCCGGGGTTGCTCGGGCCGGCGGTCCGGATGCGTTCCTTGGTCGCGTTCTTCAGGTCGATCGAGATCGTCGGCAGTGCCCACTGCTGGTTCCAGGAGACGTTGCCGGCCGGGTCCTGCTTGCAGAACCAGACGATCATGTAGCTGTACGTGGCCGTGTGGTTCGTGACGTCGAGGCAGCGGCTGAACTGCTTGTAGTTCACCAGCTGGTTGGTCTTGCCGGAGGCCATGCCGGCGCCGACCTTCGCCTCCGGCCGGAAGACCTGCTTGTTCGCGGTGCCGCCGCACCCGTCGATGATCAGGGCGTCCGGGGTGCCGGAGCTCTTGAGGTTGAGGCAGTACGCGTCCAGGTTCACGCCGTCCGAGGTGCCCTGGAAGTTGCCGCTGTTGTTGAGACTCCATTGCTGCCGGGCGCTGCGGCCGAGACAGGGCTGGAAGGTGACGGGGTCCTTGCTCTTGTGCGGAAGCGGGGCGTCCAGGCACATGCCGTTCGGAGCCACGCCCGTCTCGGAGCCCACCAGCTTGAGATTGAGATCCGCGGTGTACGCGAACCGCTGGTCGCTGGTGCCGCCCTTGCACCACTGCATCATCACGGCGGTGCCGGCGGCGGGCGTGGCGTCGGCGCCGCCGTCCATGCACAGCTGCTGCGGGCTGGTCGGGGCGGCGAGCTTGACCGCGCCGCCGGTGATGTTCTCGTTGTTGGTCTTGAAGGTGTACGTGGCCTCGAGGGTGCGCGTACCGGCCGTGCCCTTGGTGAGCGTCGCGGTGGCCGAGCCGGAGCCGGTCGCGGTGATCACGGCGGTCGTGGGGACGCTGACCGGGGGACACGGCAGCAGCGCCGGCGTGGGGTCGGTCGCGTCGTCGGGCACCCCGTAGTAGGCGATCTTCACGCCGTAGTACAGCAGCGAGTCCTTCGCGTTCAGCATGCCGCCGCTGTCCTGGCTGCCCTTGAGCGTGCAGGGCGGCAGGCTCTCCAGCACGCCCTTCATGATCGGGCTGCCGTCGGTGGCCGTACCGGCGGTGCCGGCGGCGCGCAGCTGGCCGAGCGCCACGTCGATGCCGATCTGCGCGGCGTCGAGGGCGACCGTGCGCGAGTCGGCCGTACGCGTCGTGGTGAACTGCCGGACGACGACCGGCACCAGGCTCGCGGTCAGCGACATGGCGACCATGGTGACCAGCAGCGCCATGGGCATCGAGCCTTCGTCGCGCGGCCGCCGGCGGCGGAACGGGTTCCTCACGGCGTCGGCCTCCCTTCGCTGCAGCCGTTGCCGGCGGGCGTGTCCTTGGTGGTGTTGAGCGCGGTGAACGTGGTGTCGATCTGCGCGGTGCCGGCCCCGGACCGGGTGGTCAGCTTGATCCGGAGCCGCTGGAAGACGCTCTGGAAGCCGGTGCCGACGGGGCCGCCGCTGGGCGTGGCGGTCGGGCTCGCGTACGGGGTGGCGCCGTACGCCTGCTTCTCGAAGAACGGCCGCCTGGCCGCCGTCGTGTCGACCTGCGACGCGATGGTCTGCCCCGGCGTCCCGGCCGGCAGAGGTGCGCCCCGGGTCCAGGTGAGCAGCCGCAGCACGCCCTTGTTCTGCGCGCCGGGCATGAGCTGCAGCTGGAAGCACGTCGTCGGGTCGGGCCCGGCGAACTCGACGTACCAGGGACCGGTGGAGGTGGCGTCCTGGTTGCTCGGGTCGGCGATCCAGGAGGCGTAGCGCAGCTCCCGGTCGAAGCGCTGGAACGCGCGGCTCAGCTCGTTCTGCGAGTCGCTCAGCGCCTCGGTGGCGTTGACCGTGCGGTAGATCTGCACGATGGCGCCGGTGAAGAGCACCATCACCACGGACATGACCGCGAGGGTCACGAGCAGCTCCGCCAGCGACGCACCGGCGTCGTCGGTCCGCCGCCGCGTCACGTGACGGTCCAGGTGAACATCAGCTTGGCGACGCTCGAGTCGCTGGTCACGATCAGGGTCACGTTGTACGTACCCTTGGCCGTCGGCTTGCCGCTGACCGTGGCGGTCGACGTGTTGCCGGGGCCGGTCGACGTCCGCGCGATCGTCACGCCGGGCGGCAGGTTCGTCGCCGTCCAGGTGTGCGAGTTCGGGTTGGAGCCGGTCGATCCCGCGGTGAAGTTCACGGCGGTGTTCACGGGCGTACTGCGGTCCGGGTTGCCGGTGGGCGACGTGATCGTCAGGTCGCCGCCGGAGCTCGGGGTCACGGTGCAGACCACCGTCATCGTCGCGGTGCCGCCGGCGCTGTCGGTCACCGTGACGGTGACGACGTACCGGGTGCCGTGCACGACCACGCCGCTGACCTCGCCGGTGGACGGGTTCATCGTCAGGCCGTCCGGCAGGTTCTGCGCCTGCCAGGTGTACGACCCCGTTCCGCCGTACGCGTACGGCGTGAACGTGCCGACGTTGGAGTTGTTCGTCATGCTCTGCGGCCCGGGGTTGTACAGCTGCACCGGCGTCAGCACGCGCCACGAGAACGTGGCCGTGGCGGCGCGCTTCCCGGCGTCGGTCACCGTGATCGTCGTGGTGAGCGTCTGCACGGTGGTCGGCGTGCCGGTGATGAGCCCGGTCGTCGTGTTGTAGCTGAGCCCGGTCGGCAGGCCGGTGATGGTCCACGTCAGCGGCGCCTGGCCGCCGGTCAGCACCGGCTGCAGGTTCACCGCGGTGCCGGTCCGGCTCGTCTGGTTGCCCGGGCTGGTGAGCACCGGGACCGCGACGACCTTCCAGGTGAAGCTGGAGACGTCGGTGCGCTTGTCGCGGTCGATCACGGTCACCGTGACCGAGGAGGTGCCGGCCGTGGTCGGCGTACCGCTGATCAGGCCGGTCGCGGCGGTCATCGTGAGGCCCGCGGGCAGGCCGGTCGCCGACCAGGTCAGCGGCAGGGTGCCGCCGGCGGACGCCACCTGCAGGCTGACGGTGTCGCCCACGTAGCTGACCTGGGCGGCCGGGTCGTTGACCGTGGGCGCCGGGCGCTTGGTGTCGAAGACCGGGTCGATGCCGATGCTGGTCATCGTCGAGGCCAGGTACGCGCAGACGTGGTCCACGGTCGTGCAGGCGCGGCTGGTCCACGTCGTGGCGACCACGACCCGGTAGAACGCCGGGCCGGCCGGGGTCACGGTGGCGTCGGCGGGTGCGGTGCACGCCCCGACGACGGACGGGCTGCCGGTGGCCACGCTCTGCCAGCACCGGCCGACGTACCACTGGGTCTGGTAGGTCGTGCCGTTGACGGCGGTGCCGACGGCCGTGGTGGGCAGCGGCGCCAGCCGGCCCTCGGTGGATCCGGCCGGCAGCATCGGGTCCGACGCCGAGCGCATCGTGGCGAGCCGCGACTTCACCGCCGCGGGGGCGGTGTCCCACTGCTGCTTGACGCTCAGCTCCCCGCGCCCGGTCAGCAGCGACTTGGGGTTCAGGGCCCGGACCCGTTCCAGCCCGTCGGTGGCGAGCTGGATCGCGACCTGCTGGTCCGCCTGCTGGTCGCTGGCGGCGAGGGTACGGACCATGAACGGCACCGAGGCGCCCATCACGGTTCCGATGATCGCCATCGCGACCAGGATCTCGACCAGCGAGAAGCCGCCGTCGCCCACGGCGCGCCGGTGGGGCGCACGGGGTACGGCGACAGCGGCTCGGTCGGTCGGCATGCCCGTCTCTTCGGTCGGCGGGCCCGGGACTTGAGGATTGCCTGGGCTCACGCCGCCGGGTCCGCCTCCACCAGCAGGTGCCGGGGCACGCCGGCCTCGTCGAGGATGCGCTCGACCGCGGCGATGGAGAGCCAGTCGAGCACGTCGTCGCCGTGCACGATGCGGTACCAGCGGGTGCGGCCGCGGCGGACCACCTCGACCCGCCAGGCCCCGTCCGGGGTCTGCATCGCGCCCTCGACGTCACCCATCAGTTCGTGGTGACCGTGGGTGCTCCGGCGCCGACCGGCGGTGCCACGAACGCCTTGACCGTGAGGTTCAGGCGCAGATCCTTGGGGTCCGCGCTCTCGCTGTTGGCGAGGCCGGCGGACTCGATGAGGACCGCGCGCTTCTGGGCGCTGCCCTGCAGCTGGCCGAGGAAGTCGTCCAGCTCGTCCGGCTTGCCGTCCGCGGTCAGCTGGATCTCGATGGACCACACGCCGGGCACGGCCTCGTCCTTCGTCGGGGTGCCGACGGTGAGGCCGCTGACGTCGACCCCGACGTCGGAGCCCGACGCCTGCAGCTGCCGCAGGAACGCGGGCACCCCGGAGTCGGTCGGCAGCGCGTCGCGGTAGGCGTCCCTCGCGGCGGTGAGCTGCTTCTCGTTCTTCCGGTCCGCCTCCAGCTTGGCGATCTGCTTGCGCAGGCCCACCATCTGCAGGTGCGCCGTACCGGTCTGGTCGTGCAGGGCATCGGTGTCGCTGGACATCGTGCTGACCACGCCGAAGTACGTCCCGGCCACGAGCAGGGCGATGACCAGGCAGCCCGCGGCCAGCCAGAGCCGGTTGCCGTATCGGGTAACCATCACTTGCCTCCGCTGGGCTTGCAGGCCGCCTGACCGAACCGGCCGCAGAGCGCTTTCTGGGTGATGTCGACGGTGAGGCTGAACGTCACCTTGTGGTCCTCGGTCGCCGCGACGTTGGTCACGTACGGGTTGGCCAGCGTCGGCTGCTTGGCGAGCAGGTCCACGTACGCGGCGACGGCCTTCTTGTCGGGGGCGGTGCCGGTGACGGCGACCTGCCCGATCGAGCCGGACTCGCTGGTGCTGGGCAGCGCGCCGGTGGTCTCCGCGGCGTCGCCGGCGGTGGTCAGCTTGCCGTTGACGCCGGTGACCGCGATCTTCGCCGGTGCGCCGGTGGTGCGCAGCAGCGTGAGCAGCGTGCCCCAGTCGAGGTCCTGTGCCATGACGGACTTGAGTTGCTTCTTGAGCAGCTCGGTGTCGCTGCGCACCTTGACCACGTCGGCGTATTTGCGCTGGTCGCGTTGCAGGGCGAGCACCTGGGTGGTGGCCTCGGTCAGCTCCCGGTCGGCCAGCTGCTTGCGGTTGTTGGCGTACGCGACCCAGCCACCGCAGGCGGCGGCCACGAGGACCACGAAGACGATCACCCAGACCCGGGTACGGCCGATCTGCCGCGCCCGGACGACCTCCTCGGGCAGCAGGTTCGCCGAGATCGTCAGCAGCCGGGTGGCCCGCTGCGGGGACATCGCCGGGTCGACCGGCAGGAGGGTGGTGGCCATCAGGCTGCCGCTCCCAGGGTCAGGCCGATCGACACCGCCGCCGACGGCAGGAAACTGTCGAAGCCGCGCTGCCGGGCCTTGCGGGTGTCGCGCAGGCGGCCGGCGTTGTCGGCGTACATGACCGAGACGCCGAGCTGCCGCTGCACGTGCTCGGCCAGGCCGGGCATGAGCGCGCTGCCGCCGCAGAGCGACACCCGGGTCACCTGTTTCTGGCGCTCGCCCGAGGCGAGGTAGGTGAACGAGCTGCGCAGCTCGCTGATGAGCGGGCGGACCGCGTCGGCCGCCGCCGTCGCGGTGTCCGGCCGGCCGTCGCCGTGCAGCCCGAAGCGGCACTTGAGGGCCTCCGCCTCGGCCGGCGGCATACCCAGCCGGGTGGCGATGCTCTCGGTGATCTCCACGCCGCCGCGCGGCACGGTACGCACGATCAACGGCTCGCCGTCGGCGTGCACGACCACGCTGGTGACCTCCGCGCCGATGTCGACGATGGCCTCGACCTGGGCGTCCAGCCGGGAGGCGGCGCGCAGCAGGGCGAACGAGGCCAGGTCGACGTTCACGACGTGCAGGCCCGCCTTCTCGACCGCCTGGACCAGCTCCATCACCGCGTCCTTGGGGATCGCGATGAGCAGGCCCCGGACCGTCGGGTCGGTGCCCGGCTCCTCGAGCGGGCGGAAGTCCAGCAGCGAACGCTCCACGGCCAGCGGCAGCATGTCGCGTACCTGGAAGGGCAGCGACTTGCGCATCTCCTTGGCCGGCAGGTTCGACACCGACATCTCGCGGACGACCAGCTGCGGGTTCGTCACGCCGAGCATGACCTTCTTGGTGGTGAACTTGCAGGCGGCCCAGAGCTGCTTGAGCGCCGAGGTGAGCGCGACCGGCTCGGCGAGGATCCCGGCCTGCACCGTTCCCGGCGGGAGCGGCACCTGGCCGAAGTTGGTGAGGGTGAAGTCGTCCTTGGCCCGGCGTACCTCCACGGCACGGACGGACGACGAGCCGATGTCCAGCCCGATCGGATTGACGCCAGCCATCGGTTCCTTCCTCTCTCGGTAGCGGTCGTTGCGGTCAGACGGTCGGGAAGAGCAGGGCGGCGTACCAGTCGGCGATGGGGGCCGCGGCGAAGACCGCCAGGAACGAGCCCGCCAGCATGTACGGCCCGAACGGGATGCGGCTGCCGCGGCCGGCCGCCTTGACCAGCATCAGCACGGCGGCCACGAGGCCGCCGAGGAAGAAGCCCGCGAACGCCCCCACGGCGACCGAGCTCCAGCCGAGCCAGCCCAGGTACAGGCCGAGCAGCGGGGCGAGCTTGACGTCGCCGCCGCCCATGCCCCGGGGTACGAGCGCGAGCCCGCGGTAGAAGACGTAGAGGCAGCCGGCGGCCAGGAGCGCGCGGAGCGCGGCGTCCCAGCTGTGCCCGGCGATCGCGGCCGGCAGGAAGAGCAGGACCGCGACGGCGTACGACGGCAGGACGATCTGGTCGGGCAGGCGCAGCACGTCCAGGTCGATCGCGGCGAGCGCGATGGCCACGGCGGCCAGGTACAGGTACGCGGGCAGCTCCCACGACCAGCCGAACCGGGCCGCGACCGCCACGAACAGCGCGGCGGTGCCGGCCTCGACGAGTGGGTACCGGGCGCTGATCGCAGCCTTGCAGTCGGCGCACCGGCCGCGCAGCAGCAGCCAGCCGAGAACCGGGACGTTGTGCCGGTTGCGGACCGCGTTCCCGCAGGACGGGCAGTGCGAGCCGGGCCGCACGAGCGACTCGCCGCGCGGCACCCGGTGGATCACGACGTTGAGGAACGAGCCGACCGCGAGACCGAGCAGGGCGACGACGCCCAGCAGCAGTGGCTGTGGCATGGTCCGTCCTTTCTCGGTCGGTCGCCGATGTGGTGGGTGGCGCCGCCGCGGCGACGCCACCCGGTGTGGCCGTGATCAGGAGCCGGTGCAGTCGGTCATCGAGAAGGACGCGTAGACCTTGCCGGACACCGATCCGCCGGCGGCGCTGTCGTAGACGTAGTACTTCTTGTCGGTGCCGCCGGTGTTGTAGGCGCAGATCTTGTAGGTGGCAGACGTCGTGGTGGACGTGAGCGTCATGACGGTCTTGTCGGACAGGGTGATCTTCTGCCCGCCGATCGTCTGCGGCGACGAGGACTGCGAGGCGAAGCCGGCCGGGTACGTGTTGCCGTTGTCGGTGTAGTACTGCTCGACGGCGCTGATGGCGCCACGGACGTCGGACTGGGCCGACTTGTCCGCCGCGCCCTGCCGGTAGTTCAGGTAGACCGGCACGGCGATGGCGACCAGCACGCCGATGATGACCACGACGACCAGGAGCTCGATGAGGGTGAAGCCCTCGTCGTCCTTCTTGGCGCGCAGCCGGCTGATGATGTCCTGCATTGGGGGTGACTCCTTCGGTGGCGTCAGGGTGAGGCGGGGATGGTGTTGTCCGGGCTCGGGCGCCCGACGTCGACCGGGAGACCGGTCGCCTTGCTCCAGGGCGTCAGTTGCTCTGGATGTTCTGGTAGATGGTGAACATCGGTAGGTACAGACAGATCACCATTCCACCGACCACGGCACCCATGACGAGGACCATGATCGGTTCGATCGAGGCGGTCAGGGACTCGGCGGCGCTGTCGACTTCCCTGTCGTAGAAATCGGCAACTTTGTCGAGCATCTGACTGATCTGACCGCTTTCTTCGCCGACTTCGATCATCTGGGTGACCATCTCGGGGAAGATCTTGTGGTGGCGCATGGCCGAGGACATGGGCTGGCCGTCGCGTACGGCGGACTGCACGTCGCGCATGGCGATGTTGATGACCTCGTTGCCGGTGGTCTCGCCGACGACCGCGAGCGCCTGCATGACCGGTACGCCCACGTTCAGCAGCAGGCCCAGGTTGCGGGAGAAGCGGCTCATCGCGAGCTTGCGGAACAGCGGCCCGAAGACCGGCATGCCGAGCTTCACCCGGTCGACCGTGAGCCGGAACGACTCGCTGGCCCGCATCTGGCGCTTGTACGCCACCGTCCCGCCGATCAGCAGCGTGAGCGTCAGCGGGCCGATCCAGTACATGTTGTGGCTGGTGTCGACGAGGAACTGAGTGATGCCCGGCAGCTCGCCGCCGAGGTTCTTGAACATGTTCTCGAAGATCGGGACGATGAACTTCAGCACCGCCGCGATCAGCAGAAACGTGAAGCAGAGCACGATCGCCGGGTAGGTCAGCGCCCCCTTGATCTTGCCGCGGAGCGCCGTGTCCTTCTCCATGCTGTCGGCGATCTGCTCGAGCGCACGGTCGATCATGCCGCCCGCCTCGCCGGCGCGGACCATGGCGATCATGAGCCGCGGGAAGATCCGGTCGTGCTTGGCCATCGCCGACGACAGCGACACGCCGCCGGACACGTCCGTGCGGACGTCGCCGAGCGCCTTCTTGAGCGACAGCGCGGTGGTCTGCTCCTCGAGGATGGCCAGCGAGCGGAGCAGCGACATGCCCGACGCGGTCATCGTGGCGAACTGCCGGGAGAAGACCGCCAGATCCTTGAGCTTGGTGCGGTTGCCCATCCCCGGGATCTTGATGTCCATGTTCAGGCCCTGGCCGGCCGCGGTGAGCTCGAGCGGCACCTCGCCGCGCTGGCGCAGCATGTGGGTGGCCGCGGCCTCGTTCGGCGCTTCGACCGTGCCCTTCGTCTTGCGGCCGGTCGCGTCGATGCTGTTGTAGTGGAACGTCTTGGTGGCCGGCATGTCACACCCGTCCGATCAGGCGCTTGAGTTCGTCAGCGGAGTGGCAGATCTCCATCGCGGACTGGATCGTCACGACGCCCTCGCGGACCCGCTCGGCCAGGTGCTGGTCGAAGGCGAGCATGCCCTCGCCGCCCCCGGCCTGCATGAACGACGGGATCTGGTGGGACTTGCCCTCGCGGATGAGGCTGCGGATGGCCGGCGTGGCGGTCAGGATCTCGCAGACCACTGCCCGGCCCTTGTTGTCCGCCCGCGGCGCGAGCGCCTGGGTGACGACGCCCTGGAGGCTGGCCGCGAGCTGGGCGCGGATCTGCAGCTGCTGGTGCGGCGGGAAGATGTCGATGACGCGGTCGATGGTCTGCGTGGCGCTCTGCGTGTGCAGGGTCGCCAGCACCAGGTGACCGGTCTCCGCGGCGGTCAGCGCCGTCGCGGTGGTCTCCAGGTCGCGCAGCTCGCCGACGAGGATGATGTCGGGGTCCTGCCGCAGCGCGTGCTTGAGGGCCTGCGCGAAGTTCTCGGTGTCCGAGCCGACCTCGCGCTGGTTCACCACGCTGCGCTTGTGCGGGTGCAGGAACTCGATCGGGTCCTCGATCGTGATGATGTGCGCGGCGCGGCTGCGGTTGGCCAGGTCCAGCACCGAGGCGAGCGTCGTGGTCTTGCCGGACCCGGTCGGGCCGGTGACCAGCACCAGGCCGCGCGGCAGGTGGGCGAAGCGGGACACCGACTCGGGCATGCCCAGCTCGTCCAGCGGCTTGATCTTGTGCGGGATGGCCCGGAAGACCGCGCCGCACGAGTTGCGCTGGATGTAGAGGTTGCCGCGGAAGCGGGAGACGCCCACGATGCTGTGCGCGAAGTCCATCTCCTGCACGCGCTGGAACTGCTCCCACTGCGTGGCGGAGACGGCGGCCCGGGCCAGCAGCGCGGTGTCGGCGGAGTTCAGCTTGCCGTAGCCGGGCAGCGGCCGCAGGCTGCCGTCGACCCGGATCATCGGCGGCGCTCCGACCGTCAGGTGCAGGTCGGAGCCGCGGGCCTCGACGAGCGCGATGAGCATCTGGTCGAGCACGGCCAGGTCGTCCGTGGCCGGCTCGGCCGGCGGCGCCGCCTGGTGCGGTACTTCGTGATCGAGCGTGTACATCCGCTGCACCCGGCAATCTGCTGGTGAACCTCTGACGCCTCACCATTCGGCACGGCCGCGGGCGGCTTTAGGACCTGTGCGGCAGGCCCCGGGTGCTCAGATCGCGACCCGGGAGACCTCGGTGAGCGACGTCAGCCCGCCGGCCGCCTTGGCCAGACCGTCCGAGCGCAGGTCGTACATGCCCTGGTCCAGGGCGACCTCGCGGATTTCGTTGGAGGAAGCGCGGCGGATCGTCAGCGACTCGATCTCGGCCGAGATGGGCATGACCTCGTGCAGGGCGATCCGGCCGCGGTACCCGGTGTTGGCGCAGTCGCGGCAGCCCACCGGCCGGTACAGCGCCTCCGGGATCTTGAGGTCCTGTGTCGGCCACCGGGCGGCCTCCAGCTCCTCGTCCGTCGGCACGTACGCCTCCTTGCACCAGTCGCACAGCCGCCGGGCGAGCCGCTGCGCGAGGACGCAGTCCAGCGACGAGCCGACGAGGAACGGCTCGATCCCCATCTCGGTGAGGCGGGTGACCGCGCCCGGCGCGTCGTTGGTGTGCAGCGTGGAGAGCACGAGGTGGCCGGTGAGCGACGCCTCGACGGCGATCTGGGCGGTGTGCGCGTCCCGGATCTCGCCGATCAGCACGACGTCGGGGTCGGAGCGCAGGATCGCCGGGAGCACCGCGGCGAACGTCAGCCCGGCCTTCGTGTTGACCTGCACCTGGTTGATGCCGTGCATGCGGAACTCGACCGGGTCCTCCACGGTGATGACGTTCACCTCGGGCCGGCTGATCCGGCCCAGGGTCGCGTACAGCGTGGTGGACTTGCCGGAACCGGTGGGCCCGGTGACCAGGACCATCCCGTGCGGCTTGGTGAACGACTCGGCGAAGCGGGTGAGGTTGTGCTCGGTGAAACCGAGCTTGCCCATGTCGAGGTCGATGCCGCCGGTGTCGAGCACGCGCAGGACGATCTTCTCGCCCCAGACGGTCGGCAGCGTGGCCGCGCGCAGGTCGACCTTGCGGTCCCGGATCACCACGGTGATGCGGCCGTTCTGCGGCACCCGCTTCTCGGTGATGTCGATGCCCGACATGATCTTCAGGCGCGAGGTCAGCGCCGACATCACGCCGCGCGGCACGGTGTCCAGCTCGTGCAGGACGCCGTCGATGCGGTAGCGCACCCGCATCTCGTCCTCGGTGGGCTCCAGGTGCAGGTCGGAGGCGCGGTTCTGGACGGCCTGCTCGATCAGGTTGTTGACGTAGCGCACGATCGGCGCGTCGTCGGCGCTGGTCACCTGCGCGGTCATGCCGGCCTGGTCGTCGAGCGAGGTGTCGGCGAGGTCGCCGAGGTCGCTGGCCTCGCGCTGCAGCCGCTCGATGATCCGGCGGACCTCGCTGCGGGCCACCACGACCGGGCGTACGGTCATGCCGGTCGCGGCCCGCACGTCGTCGAGGGCCACCACGTCGCCGGGGTCGGTGACGCCGACGGTCAGTTCGCCGTCGGAGATCGCCAGGCCGAGGACGCGGTGGCGGAGGACGACCGAGAGCGGGATGCGCCGCAGCGCGGTGGGGTCGAGGGGATAGCCGACCAGGTCGACGGTGTTCATGCCGAACGCGTACGCGGCCGCCTCGGTCAGCTGCTCCTCGGTGACGATCCGCTCGCTGATCAGGACGGCACGGACCGACCGGCCGGTGCGCTGGGCCTCGTCGGCGGCAGCGTCCACCACGTCCTCGTCGATGCCCATCTGTTTGAGGGCGTCGAGCAGCGGGCGGAAGGTCTGATCCATGACATCCTCACCAGACGGTGCTTGGGGGTTACAGCAGTCCCATCGGCCAATTCCGCCGCCGGCTGAGCAGGAGCCCGGCCCGTTCGCCGATGCCCGGTTGCCGCCGCTACGTGCCGTTCGTCCGGTTGGCGCGCGCCCGCATTGCAGAACGCTAAAGCGCGCCTGTAGACCAGATTAACGGCCTTCTCCGCAAGCTTGTGCCCGCATTGAGCCTCGGCAATAGTTGTGTCGCTCAAGCGAACGGGGGAGCGAAAACATGATTTCTTCGCGGGTGCGGTATGGCTGACGGCGCGCTGCGTGTCGCCGAACCGTCGTTATCGGTCACCGCGTCGGCGCGGCTGGACTCGCTGACCGGGCTTCGCGGATTGACGTCGACCTGGATCTACGTCTTCCACTTCTTCACCTTCCGGTTCGTGCTCGAATCGGGGAAGCTGACCTTCGTCCAGCTGGACCGGCCGCGATTCCTCACCATGGCCGGCAACATGGCGCTCTCGAGCTTCTTCGTGCTCAGCGGCTTCGTGCTCACGCTGACCACGCGGGAGGGCACCAGCCTGGCGAACTTCTGCGCCAAACGCGTGGGAAAGCTCTATCCGATCTATTTCGTGACGTCGGCTCTGGCAATCATCGCCATTCTGCTGATCGGTATGCCGATCAGCACGGAGAACATCGTCCTGCACCTGGGCATGCTGCAGTCGTGGGTGCCGTACCAGGAGATTTATCACGGCGTCAACCCGGTGACGTGGTCGCTGAGCACCGAGGCGTTCTTCTACGTTCTGTTTCCGCTGTCGCTGTTCCTGCTGAGGCGGTTGTCCACCCGCGCGCTCGGCATCATGCTGGTGGTCGCGGTATTCCTGGAATTCGCGCTGCCGTGGTACGTCATGCGGTATTTCACCGTGAACCCGGACGGTGCCGGTTCGGCGTTCCTGTCGTCCGGGGGCACCGGCGGCGACCTCGTCTACTGGTTCACGCTCGCCGCCCCGCCGTACCGGTTCCTGGAGTTCGTGGTGGGCATGATCTGCTGCCTGCTGCTGCGCCGGGGCGCCCTGCCCTTCGTCCGGCAGCGCTGGGCGTGGCTCTTCGTGGCGGTCGGCTACCTGATCGGCACCTACGCCCCGGGGTACTGGCAGCGTACGGCGGTCGGCCTCGTGCCGCTGGCGGTCCTGCTGGTGTCGCTGGCCCAGGCCGACCTGGCGGAGCACGCCTCTTTCCTGCGGCACCGGTTCTTCGTCCGGCTCGGCGACCTGTCGTTCGGGCTGTACGCGATCCAGCTCCTCGTCCTGCTGCCGAGCTACCCGTTCCTGCTGCGCTGGCTCTCCTCGACGCTGGACGTGCCCGAGCGCACGCTGGAGCACCTGCCCTGGAACGTGGCCTTCGTGCTGGCGTACTTCGGGGTGATCGTGCTGCTCGCGATGCCGCTGCACCGGTACGTCGAGGTGCCCGCCTACAACGTCGCCAGGCGCTTCTTCCGCGACCGGCCGGGCTCGGCGATGTTCACCGAGAGCGACGTGCCGGCGAGGACCGGCCCATGAGGGTCTGCGTCATCGGCTCGGGCATCTCCGGCATCGCGGCGGTCCGGGAGCTCACCACGGCCCTGCCCGGGGCCCACATCACCTGGCTGTCGGCGGATCTCACCGGCGGCGGCCTCTGGAGCGGCTCGTCCTCGTGCTCCCGGGTGTACGACGCGCTCTTCCTGAACACGTCCCGGCGGCAGAGCACGTTCCGGGGCACGGACCTCCCCCTCGAGCCGTGGGTGGAGTTCGTCCACCACTCCGCGTACTCGCACTATCTGGCTCGGGTCGCCGAGGAGTGCGCGCCGCAGGAGCGCCGGTGGGGCTGCCGGGTCACCGAGGTGTCGGGGCCGGCGGACGGGACGTGGCTCGTACGGTGGCAGGACCAGCGGGACGGCTCGGTGGAGGCGGCCTCGTTCGACGCCGTCGTGGACGCCACCGGGCGCAACGTCGAGCCGCGCTGGCCCCGGGTGCCGGTCGCCGCGGACCTGGCGTACCCGTACACGCATTCGTCGTCGTACCGCAACGCGTGGGCGTTCCGGGACCGCGCGGTGCTCGTGGTGGGCAACGGTGCCTCGGCCGTGGACATCGCGTGCGACCTGGCCGACGTGGCGTCCCGGGTGACCGTGAGCGCCCGCACCCCGAAGTGGTACCTGCCCAAGATGCTGTTCGGCCGGCCGGTCGACCGGTCCTCCGACGGGTGGCTCGACCGGGTGCCGGGGGCGGGGCGGGTCACCGCGGCCGTCGCGGAGGCGGTGGTGCGCAAGGTGCTCGGCCCGTACGGCGCGTACGGGCTGCCCGATCCGCCGTTGCCGCTCGCCCGGAGCACGCCCGTGCTCAGCGACCACTTCCTCGCCTTTCTCAGCCACGGACGGATCACCGTGCGAGCGGCGGTGCGGGCGCTCGAGCCGGAGCGCGTGCTGTTCGCCGACGGTGCGGACGCCTTCGACGCCGTCATCGCCGCGACCGGATTCCGCGACGACTCGGGTCACCTGCCCGGGCCCGTGCAGGAACGCCTGCGCGACGGCCTCGGGGTGGCTCTCGACGTTCCCGGCAGCGCCGGGCTCTTCCTCATGAACAGGTTCCGGTGCGGCGACGCGGCCGTCCGGTGTGCGGAGGTGCAGGCGGCCGCCATCGCGCGGACCCTCCGCGGCGGCGTGGCCCGGACGGCCGGCATCGCGCCGGTCGTCCCCGGCAAGCGGATCACCGCGCGCGTCCTCCGGGGCGCCTACGCCCACCTGTGATCAACCACCGACACGAATTCGAGGTGCATCGATGAGTATCGCCACCGACCCGCCGCACCAGGAGCTGGTGGATCTGCCGCACGGGGCGCCGGCCGGTTGCCCGTACGCGCCGCCGCCCGCGATGGCCGACCTGCGCAGCTCCGGCCCGCTGACCAAGGTGCGGCTGCCCGACGGCACGTGGACCTGGCTGGCGACGAGCTACGAGCTGGTCCGCGAGATCATCGCGCATCCCGCGTTCAGCGCGAGCCCGAAGTCGCCCGGCTTCCCGAGCTGGAACCTGCCCGGCGGGCTGGACCTGCCGCTCAACATGACCCAGGCCGATCCGCCGGTGCACACCCAGATGCGGCGGATGTCGGCAGGCGAGTTCACGCTGAAGCGCATCAACGAGCTGCGCCCCGACATCGAGCGGATCACCGACGAGCGGTGTGCCGCCATCGAGGCGCTGCCCCAGCCGTTCGACTTCGTCGACAACTTCGCCACGCCCATCCCCGCCTCGGTCATCTGCCTGATGCTGGGCGTGCCGCAGGACGAGTACGACTACTTCGTCCGGCGGATCCGGCTGGTGCTGGCCCATGACGACCTCGACTCGGCGGAGCGGCAGCAGGCGAAGCTCGAGCTGCTGCAGTACATGCTGAACCTGATCGAGGTGAAGCGCGCCGCGCCCGACAACCGGTTGCTGAGCCGGCTCATCGTGGAGAACCCCGGGCTGGACCCGGTGGAGCTGGTCTCGTACACGTGCTCGCTGCTGCTCGCCGGTTTCGCCACGACGGCGCACATGATCGAGCTGAGCACGCTCACGATGATCGAGCGGCCGGACATCGCCGCCCGGGTGCGCGCGGACCGCTCGATCCTGCCGGAGCTGGTCGAGGAGCTGCTCCGCTACCACTCCGTGGTGCGCGACTCGCCCCGCCGGGCGGCACTGGCCGATGTGGAGCTGGGCGGGGTGACGATCCGGGCCGGCGAGGGCGTGATCGCCTCCGTGCAGGCGGCCAACTGGGACGACGCGGCGTTCCCGCGACCGGACGAGATCGACGCCGATCGGCCCCGGACGCGGCGCAGCCTCGCCTTCGGGCACGGCATCCACGCCTGCATCGGGGCGCTGCTGGCCAAGGCCGAACTGGAGATCGCGCTGGACCGGATCGTCACCCGTTACCCGGACATCGCGCTGGCCGTGCCGCGCTCGGAGGTGCGTTTCCGGACGACGACGCACCTGCACGGGTGCTATGAGCTGCCCGTGGATCTTCGCCTGCGGTAATTGCTTGACAAGTCAACGAACGTCGATCCTGAAATGGCGCGACGAAATGCGGTCGTCTCATCTCGACCACTGGGATCTCGACCGTTTTCCCGGGTCGGCGGATGGGTGTTCTGTCAAGTGATTCAAGTCACTGTCACGACACCCCTCCGCCGTCCGGATCCATGCCCACCCCGCTCTAGCTGCGACAAGGCGCGAGATCCGGGTGCGAGGCCGAGGACGCGGCGCGGGAGGAAAGCACGCAAACATCGACCTTTACCAGACTGTCGCGAGGCGACTACTCCTCTTAGGATTGTCATCTCTAGATCACATCGGCGGCCATCGGGGGAGACGGCGATTTGATGTTGAACATCCGTGCGGAATTCAATGCTGTTCCGAGCACACGACGGATCGCCATGCGGCTGCTGGGGCCGTTCGAGGTCCTCGGTCCCGACGGCCGGGCCATCACACCCGGCCCCGCGAAGATGCGCACCCTGCTGGTGCTGCTGTGTGCGTACGCCGGAACCTCCGTGTCGACCCAGCAACTCGAGTCGGCGCTCTGGACGGAGTGCCGCCCACGCACCGCAGCAACGGCGCTCCACGTGTACGTGTCACGGGTCCGTAAGCACCTGGAGAGCCACGGCGCCGACCCGGTGGGCATCTCCACCCGCGCCTCCGGGTACGTCCTCGACGACGGGGTCTACGACCTCGACCACCAGACGCTGCGCCGCCTGATGCAGCGCGCCGACGAGGCGGAGGCGGCCGGCCGGGTGCCGGAGGCCGTCGAGATCCTGCAGCAGGCCACGGCGTTGCGGCGCGGCCCGGCGCTCGCCGGTTTCCGCGACGTGCCGGTGCTCAACTCCGTCGGCCGCCAGCTCGACGAGCAGTTCCTGATGGTCTACGGCCGCAAGGCCGAGCTCGAGCTGCGCCTCGACCGGCACGCCCGCCTGGTGCCGGAGCTCTTCGCCGTCGCCTCGGAATACCCGACGCACGAGCACATCCATCAGCTGCTCATGCTGTGCCTGTACCGCACCGGGCGCACCGCCGAGGCGCTGTCCGTCTACGCCCAGCTGCGGGAACACCTCATCGACGCGGTCGGCCTGGAGCCCGGTGCGCGCAGCCAGCGGCTGCAGCAGCGCATCCTGCAGTTCGACACACAGCTCGACGAGGCGGACGCCCTGGTGCTGTGAACCCGCGCGGATCGGCGGTCGCCCCCATCGGGACGACCGCCGGCCGGGGTCACTGCTGCTGATCTCCGGAGCGGCTCGCGTAGACGTCGACGGTCTCCTGCCCCGTCAGCTCCGCGATGCGGCTCATGATGTCGTCGGTGATCTCCCGCAGCTGCTTGGCGTTGTGACCGACCTTCTCGGCGCCGTCATAGACGACCGGCTTGCCGATCCGGACGGTCACGGTGTGGCCGGGACGCGGGAAAGGCGCGCCGATGGGCTGCGCCTTGTCCGTGCCCAGCACGCCGACCGGCACGACCGGCGCACCGGTCATCAACGCCAGCCGGGTGACGCCGGTCTTGCCGCGGTAGAGCCGGCCGTCCGGCGACCGGGTGCCCTCCGGGAAGATGCCGAACACCTTGCCGCTCAGGATGACCTGACGGGCCTGCTCGAGGCCGGCGAGGGCGGCCCGGCCGCCGCTGCGCTCGATGGGGATCTGCCCCACCGAGCGCATGAAGGCCCCGCGGAACCGGCCCTTGAGCCCGCCCTGCTGGAAGTAGTCGGACTTGGCCATGAAGTACACCAGCCGGGGGCAGGCCACCGGCAGGAACAGGTGGTCGGCGACCGACAGGTGGTTGGAGGCCAGGATGACCGGTCCGTGGTCAGGAACGTTCTCCCGGCCGCTCACCTGCAGCTTCCACATGGCGTGCAAAGTCGGAACGGCGAGGGCGCGCAGGCCCGTGTAGATGAGAGACAACGGTGCTTTCCGATCCGATCCATTGCGGACGCGCGAACATGACCGCCTGACATCATAAGGAATGGGCGCCCCGGTGCGCCTCCCCGGCATCAGTACACCAGACCGCCGTCCGCGCGGATGATCACTGCGTTGATGTAGTCGGCGTCCGCGGAGGCCAGGAACGCCGCCGTGGCCGCGATCTGCGTACCGGATCCGATGCCCAGCATCGACCGCCCGGCCTTCTCCTCGATGATCTTCTCGTCCAGCGCCTCGCCGAGACCCGTGTCCAGCAGGCCCGGCGCCAGCACCACCGTACGGATGCCGTACGACCTGTACTCCTGCGCGACGGTCGCCGACAGCCCGTGCAGGCCGGCCTTGCTCGCCGCGTACGCCGCCTGCCCGGCGTTGCCCAGGATGGCGGCGCCCGAGGAGATGTACACGATGCGGCCGTAGCGCTGCCGCAGCATGGCCTTGACGGCGTGCTTCGACAGCAGGAACGCGCCCCGCAGATTCACCCGGTGGACCTCGTCCCAGTCCTCCACGGGCATCCGGACGAGCAGCTGGTCGCGTGCGATCCCGGCGTTGTGGATCACCGCGTCGAGGCGGCCCAGGCGGCGGGCCGCGGCCACGAGCTCGATGGCGGCCTCCTCCTCGGCGATGTCGCCCTGGACGAGCACCAGCTCCGGGAACTTCTCCCGGAGCTGCTCCAGGTCCGCCGAAGGGCTGCGGAAGTTGGCCACCACCCGGGCGCCGCGTTCCAGCAGCGTACGGGCGATCTGCAGCCCCAGGCCGCGCCCCGCGCCGGTCAGCGCGACGATACGACCCTCGAGGGCCTCGGTGCCGGTCATGCCATCTGCTCCATCCGCTGGTCGAGCTGTTCCGTCCGTACCGTGTCGCCGAACGCGTGCGCGGCGACCTCCCGCAGGTGGCGGGGCCACAGGGGTCCTTCGGTGGTTCGCAGCGCGAACCGCAGCGCGCCGGGGCCGTCGTCCAGGAGCAGCGCCGGGAGCAGCAGCCGCGGCCGGTCGTCGGCGACGCGGGTGCTCGCCGCGAGGAAGTCCAGGCCGCGGCGGCGGTGCGGCGCGGGCAGCCAGTCGAGCAGCGGCACGGTGATGTCGACGGGATCCGGTCCCGCCGGCATGTCCGCGCACTCCTCCCGCAGCACCGGCACGGAGTCCGGGGCGCCGAGCACCACCAGGGTCGGCAGCCCGGCGTCGATCCGGGCGTGCACCCGCAGGCGCTGGTCCTCGTCCGGCCACAGCCCCGTCATCCGCCAGTGCCCGGCGTCGAGCCGGCGCCACCGGAGCCGCGGCGCCCCCTCGAAGATCACCAGACAGCCGTCCAGCTCCAGTTCCGTCTCCGTCGTCATCGGGCGAGCCCGCCTTTCGCTTCGGTCGGGGAGGGGGTGGCGCCGGCCGGCGTCGGCCGCTCGTGGTACGCCGCCCAGAATCGGTCGAGCCAGGCGAGGGTGTCCCGCATGACGTAGTGATCACGGCCGGGGCGCAGCGCGGACAGCAGGAACGACCGCTGCCCCTCCGCGGCCGGTCCCAGCACGGTCACCCGCGGCTCCGGGCACCCGTCCGCGCGGACCGGGTGGCCCTCGCGGGTGAGGTCGAGCCCGCCCGGGGCGTACGAGGTCCCGTCGGCGCCCACGTTGCGCCACCGCCGGACCAGGCCCCGGGCCGCGAGCCGCCGGAAGAGGGGCGTGCTGTCGAGTTCCGGGTCGAAGGTGTGGATGCGGGCGTCGACGAGCAGGTCCACGGCGCGCCGGGCCCCGGTCACCGGGCCGATCAGCCGGAAGCGGCCGGCGTCCTCGTCGCACTCGACGCGCGCGCCGGGGCCGGTGCCGACGTCGACGACGCCCGCCCGGACCAGCGCGGTGATCCGGGCCATCACCTCGGGCGCGGCGCCGTTCGCGAGCCGGTTGTGGTGGCGCGGGTACGCGCCCAGGAACGCCCGCTGCGAGGCCGGGGTCAGGCCGCCGTCGTCCACCGCGTACGAGATGACCCCGCGCAGGTCCCGCCACACCCCGTCGGCGGCCGCCTTGTGCGGGTTGTCGAGGTTGCCCTGGGCGGCCCGGGCCAGGTCGCGGTCCATGAAGGCGAGCACCCGGGAGGCGTACCGGCCGGGGTCGGTGGCCTCGTCCGCGGGGATCGGCGCGAGCGTTCCGGCCCAGGTGAAGCGGTTCCCGCGCGCCGACGGGTCGAGGCCCGACGGCAGCGGCCAGGTGCGCCGGGCGGCGACCAGGGCGGCCGGGTCGTCCAGCACGTCGGCCAGGTGCCGGGCGGCGGCCTCGCCGTGGACCACGCGGACCCAGCGGGCCAGCGCCCCGGTCACCGGCCATTCGGGGCTCCGCCGGGCCGCCTCCGCGGCGCTGACGTGGCCGGAGAGGACCTCGTCCAGGATCCGCCCGATCTCGTCGACGGCGTCCTCGATCGGCCGGGTGAGGGCGGCGGCCGGCTCGCCGCGCAGGAACCGCTCGTAGCCGGGACGGGCCCGGGCGGCGAGGTGACGGCCCACGCGCGCGCCGTACAGCGTCGTGGCGAAGAGGTGGGCCATCTCCAGCAGGATCAGCGGGAGCACCTGGGTGTCGAAGTCCAGCTGCCGGCGGCCACCGGGCGACGGGAGGCCGGACGACTCGCGCAGCCGGTCGACGGCCTTCTCGGTCAGGAACGTCCCGCGGTGCTCCAGCTCGCTGTCGTGTTTGTGGTTGTCCGGACGGGTGAAGGTGAACAGGCCGGCGCCGCTGCACGCCACGATGGCCCCCGGCTCACGGCCGCCGGGCCGGTAGCCGAGACCGCCGTCCGGGCCGGGGGCGAACGTGCCGCCGCGGCCCTCGGTCAGGTGCAGGATCACGTCGATCGCCGTCAGGCCCATCCCGAGGCAGCCGACCACCGCGCCGGGCGGGACCGCCGCCGGCGACAGCGTCTCGTCGAGGGGATACGCGTACGGGACATAGGCGGTTCCGTGCCGGCCCGCGAACTCCATCCGCTGCCGCCCCTCGGGGAGGCGCCACGGGTCGTGCGGTGAGTGCCCCGTCACGAGCAGCACCTGATCCGCGGGGTACGGCTGCCCGGAACCGGTGCAGACGTGGAGATCCGTCCCGTCGTCCCGGATGTCGACGACCTCCTCGCCGACCAGCTGCACCTCCACGCCGGGGCGGCCGTCGAGCTCCGCCACGAACCGGGTGAACATGTCGGTCAGCGCGGCGCCGTGCACGTGCCGCTTGGGCCAGTCGGTGGGGGAGACGTCGAAGTCGGGGTCGCCGGTGCGGGCGTACTCGCTGCGGCACCACTCGTACAGGCTCGGGCGCTGGTCGCGCGGGCGCAGCGAGCCCGCCCCGGGGACCGTCTCGTCGGCGGCGAAGCTGACCTGCTCGCTGGTGCGGTTGAGAAAGCTCGTCCGGGCCTGGCGGGCGCTGTGCACCGCGCCGGCGCCGAACTCGCCGGTCCGCTCGTAGACGCGGATCTCCAGCCGTTCGCCGGGCCCGAGGCGGTCCACGGTCGCGGCGAGCCGCTCCAGCGCGTACGTCGCCCGCGGGCCGCCGCCGACGATCGCGAGGCGGTAGGGCTCCCGGCCGCCCGCGGCGCCGCCGGGTGACCGGGGCCGCGCAGTCGTGACCGTCATCGGTTCACCCCGCGTCCGCGGCGAGGGTGGTACGGACCAGCGCCTGCAGGCTCGTGAGGAACTCGTCCACGTCCTGCGCGGTCATCGTGCCCATCGTGGACAGCCGCAGGTAGCCACCGGCCAGCACCTCCTGGGCCGGATAGATGACGAAGCCGGCTTCGCGCATCGCCGCATGCACGGTGGCGAACTCGACACCCGTCGGGAGCGCGGCCGCGGTGAGGCTGACGGCCCGGTCCTCCGGCGCGAGCAGCAGCCGGAAGCCCAGCCGTTCGAGGCCGCCGCGGAGCTGCTCGGCCAGGCGCGCATAGCGGGCGCCGCGGGCTGCCACGCCCTCGGCGAGGGCCAGGTCGAGCGCGACGTCGAAGGCGTAGAAGGCCGGCACTCCGGGGGTGAACGCGGGCGCTCCGGCGATCTCCTGCGCCAGGTAGTGCCGGTGCAGATCCAGCGAGAAGGTCCGGCGCGGCAGGGCGTCGAGGGTGGCGAAACCGCTGCGGCGACCGCAGACGAAACCCAGGCCGGGCATGCCCTCGAGGCACTTGTTGGCCGAGCCGGCGAGCCAGTCGATGCCCGTCGCGCGCATGTCGAGGTACTCCGCGCCGACGCTGCTGACCGCGTCCACGATGACTTCCCGGCCGTACCGGTGCGCCTCGGCGGCCACGGCGGCCACGTCGTTGCGCATGCCCGTACTCGTCTCGTGGTGGACGACGAGCACGTGGGTGAGCCGCTCGTCCGCCGCGAGGGTCCGGCCGATGTCCGCCTGGTGGATCCGGGTCCCCCAGCCGAGGTCGAGGTGCTGGGTGGTCAGGCCGTGCGCCACCGCGATGTCGTACATCCGCCTGCCGTAGTGGCCGTTGTCGACGGCCAGCACGCCGCCGTCGTGCGGGACCACCGAGCTGATGATCGCCTCCACCGCGGACGTGCCGGAGCCGGTCAGGACCACCGAGGCGTGGTCGTCGCCGCCGCCGCAGATCCGGGTGACCTTGTCGCGGACCCGCAGCAGCAGGTCGGTGAACTCGACCTCACGGTGGCAGACGTCGGGGCCTGCCAGCGCGGCGCGGACCCGCTCGTCGGCGTTCACCGGTCCCGGGTTCATCAGCACCTGCCGCCGGCCGGCCGGCGGCACGGCGTCCATCACCTCCGTTGCGGTCCGGCCGGTGGACGGCACCCGTTCGGTGGGCCGGGCGACGGCGGCGCTGAACCGGGCGGCCGACGCGGGTGGTGCCAGCGCCGGGCGGCCGAGACCCGGATCCGACCCGGGGATGACGGGTACGCGGACGAGCTGCGGCCCGCCCTCGCGCAGCGCCCGGCACACGGTCCGGCGGATCGCCGGTTCGTCCTCGGCCACGGCGGTTCCCCGGTAGCCGCACGCCCGCGCCACCCCGGGCAGGTCGATCACCGGGGACATCGTCGGCTGGCCGCCGGTGGACTCGTACGCCTCGTTGTCCAGCACGATGTGCAGGAGGTTCTCCGGTGAGTGCCCGCCGATGCCGGCGAGCGCCTCCAACCGCATGAGCGCGGCCCCGTCGCCGTCGAGCACGACCACCTGACGGTCCGGGGCGTGCAGGGCGATGCCGAGCGCGACGCTCGACGCGCAGCCCATCGAGCCCACGACGTAGAGGTTCTCCGGCCGGTCCAGGTCGCGTTCCAGCTCGCGTGCCGTCTTGCCGGTGGTCGCCACGACCAGGGCGTCGTCGTCCAGGGACTGCACGACGTGGCGGATGGCCTCGGCGCGGCGCAGTTTGGCGCCCGCGACGGGCGGGGAGGTGACGCTCCGGCCCGGGGCCACCGCGCCCTTGGGCACCACGAGCGCGAAGGGGCGGCCGGTCTCCTCCATGTGGCGGCGCGCCGCGCCGACCGTACGCTCGAACCACCCGGCATCGGGGCGCAGGACCTCGTACCGGACGTCCATGGCGGTGAGCATCTCCGGGGTGATCCGGCCCATCAGCTCGTGCTGCGGCTCGTCCGGACGGCCGGGCTCGCCCCGCCACGTGACCATCAGCAGCACCGGCACCTGCAGGGTGTGGCAGAGCGACGTGAGCGGGTTGACCGCGTTGCCGAGCCCGGAGTTCTGCAGGATCACCACCGGCCACCGACCGGCCAGCCGCGCCCCGGCCGCCAGCGCCACCGCCTCGCCCTCGTTGCCGCTGACCAGGTAGAGGCCCGGATGCTCGGCCTGCAGATGGCTGATCACGGGACCGAGGAACGAGCACGGCACGCCGGTGAACGGGCCGAAGCCCGCCTCCAGCAGCCGGTCGACGATCACCTCGGCGCCGAGGCCGGTCGTGGCGGCCACTCAGGCCTCCTCGCGGGTCAGGTGGGCGCCGATCCGGTCGACGTCCTCGGCCGAGATCAGCTCGGCCCAGCCGGAGGTGACCAGCACCGCGTGCACCGGCCAGTCCGAGGCCACCAGGTCGCCGAGCAGGTCCGCCAGCCCGGCGTCGGGCCGGCCGTCGGCGCGGCGGGCCGCGGCGGCGTCACGCAGGGCCGCGAAGCCCTTGGCCGACAGGACGGCGGCGCCGGCGAACTCGGCGCCGGAATCGCCCGCGCCCATGGCGACGACCCGGGGGAGCCGGTCACCGGAGAGCCGGCGGCCGGTGACCGGCGGTGCGTCCAGGGTGATCGACGGGGCCGTCCCGGAGCCGGGCTGACCGACGTCGACGAGCACCGCGATGTCCGGCGTGTCGGCCAGCAGCTGGCGCAGCGGCGCGGGATCGAACAGCACGTGCGAGGCCAGCACGAGCGTGCGGCCGTGGAACTGCTCCTCCATCGCGGCGAGCATCTCGGCGGTGCCGGCCGGCCGTACGGTGACCCCGGCGGCGGTCGCGGTCGCGGCGTCGGTGCAGGCGCTGATGTCCTGGACGCCGACGCGGCGCAGGGTGCCGGTCTGCCGTTCGAGGACCGTGGCGCCGGCCACCGTCGCGGTCCCCGGGTCGGTCAGCTCCGAGCCGGTGTCGCCGGGCAGCACGAGCGCGCGCGCCTGCTGGCCCGGCCGGTGCAGGAACCGGCTCTCCTGCTGCTGGAAGTGCGCGAGGCCCTGCAGGTCGAACACCGTGGACAGCGGCGCGATGCGGGTCTCGATGCCGGTGGTACGCCCGTCGCGCAGAATGGCCGCGAAGGTGTCGCTGATCGCGGCGATGCTGGCCCGCAGCCCCTGGTTCGCGTAGATGACCATCTTCGCGCCGGCCCGGTACAGCTCGTCGGCGCTGATCGTGTGGTAGGTCGTGGGCACGACGACGACCGGCACCGGCAGCCGCCAGCGCTCCAGGAACGTCAGGATCGGCTCGGGGCTGTCGCCCTTGGCGTGGATGAGGACGGCGTCCGCGCCCGCCTCGGCGTACGCCTCGCCGCGGCGCAGCGCCTCGGCCATGCCCCAGCCGGCGATGAGGGCCTCGATGCGCGCGATGACGATCAGGTCCGGGTCACGCTGGGCGGCCTTGGCGGCGGCGATCTTGCCGGCGAACTCGTCGGTCGGCACGAGCTCCTGCCGTCCCGGCACGAAGCTGTTGAGCTTGGGGAACGGCTTGTCCTCGATGGACACCGCCGCGATGCCGGCCGCCTCGTACTGGCGGATCATGTGCATCACGTTGCTGGCGTTGCCGTACCCGGCGTCGCAGTCGGCGACGACCGGCAGGTCGACCGCCATCGCCATCGACCGGGCGGTCGCGAGGAGCTCGCTCATCGTCAGGATGTCGGCGTCCGGCAGCCCGTGCGACGCGGAGATCTCCAGCCCGCTGGACCAGACGCCGTCGAAGCCGGCGCGCTCGGCGAGCCGGGCCCCCAGCGGATTGTGGGCCCCGGCGATACGGATCACGCCGGGGTTGTCGAATGCCTCGCGAAGCCGGGCGCGACCGCGCGGTACCGCCCGCCCGATCGATGTGACGGCGTGCTCGCTGGTGTGCGTCAAAATGATTCCTCCGAGACCCGGCATGGAAATCAAGCCCGGCCCACCCCCGTCGGCACGCCGAGAAGTTCGCACGCGGCGAACCGATTCGAACAATGAAGATAGGCGGGGAATTCGCGGGCCCGCCAGAGGTTACGGGCAACTTTAGCGGCGGTGTCACCACGGTGAACGTCGTCGTTAAGCCGCGATTTAGTGGGCATTCAGGGGTTTGCTCATATGCGCTGTTAGCATCGACCAGCCAAACGCGCCGCCGACCGTACGAGAATCCTTTCGCGACGCATTTCGCCAATCCATTCGGCCAGGCCGGATGCGGAGGTTTCCATCATGTTGAGACGATGGGCGCGGTTTACCGTGTCGACGTTGGTAAAGATCGTCTACCGCCCGCAGGTGTCCGGGGCTCACCACATTCCGGCCACCGGACCGTGCATCATCGCGGCCAATCACCTCTCTTTTTCCGACCACGTGTTCATCTCGCTGGCCACCCGCCGCCCGGTGGTCTTCATCGGCAAGGCCGAGCGCCTGACCGGCTCCGGCCTGCGGGGCCGGCTGGGGGCGGCGTTCTTCCGGGCGATCGAGATCGTCCCGGTCGACCGGGACGGGGCGCACCGCGCCACCGCGGCGCTCGACGTGGCCCGTGAGGTGCTCGCCGAGGGGCGGGTGTTCGGCATCCACCCGGAGGGGACCCGCTCGCCGGACGGCCGTGTCCACAAAGGCAGGACGGGCGTCGGCTTCCTGGCGCTCGCCACCGGCGCGCCGGTGATCCCCTGCGGGCTGACCGGCACCGACCGGGTGCAGCCGCTGGGCACCACGATGCCGCGGTTCGCCCGGTTCGCCATGCGCTTCGGCGAGCCGATGACCTTCACCGGTCCGGAGACCGATCCGCGGCTGCGCCGGACCGTGACCGACCAGATCATGCGCGAGATCCAGCGCCTCTCCGGCCTCGAGTACGTCGACCGGTACGGCAACAAGGACAAGTCGGCGCCCGCGGAACCGGCAACGAGAATCGGAGGTTGACCATGATGGACCAGGTACTGGACCGCCTGCACGATCCGGCGGTCTATGCGCTGCCGGCGATCGCGCTGCTCATCGTCGTCGAGATGATCGCCACCTACGTCGACGACGACACCAAGGGCTACGACCGGCGCGACCTGCGGGCCAACGTGCTCACCGGGATCGGCGCCCTCGTCGTGTCGACCCTGATGCGGACGGCGGCGCTCGCGATCTACGCGGTGGCGTACGTCTACATCGCGCCGTGGCACCTCGATCCGGGCGCCTGGTACACCTGGGTGCTCCTCTTCTTCGCGGTCGACATCCTGCTGTACTGGTACCACCGCATGGCGCACCGGGTGCGCCTCATGTGGGCCGGCCACCAGGTGCACCACTCCAGCGAGTACCTGAACATCTCCGTCGCGCTGCGGCGCAAGTGGGCGCAGTGGTTCGAGAAGATCATCTGGCTGCCGCTCCCGCTGCTCGGCGTGCCGCCGTGGATGGTGTTCACGATGCACTCGCTGCACCTGCTGTACGGCCTCTTCGTGCACACGGAGAAGATCGACAAGCTGCCCCGGCCGATCGAGTACTTCTTCGTCACGCCGTCGCACCACCGCGTGCACCACGGCAGCGACCCGGAGTACCTGGACAAGAACTACGCCAGCACGATGATCATCTGGGACCGGATGTTCGGCACGTTCCAGCCCGAGATCCGCCGCCCCACGTACGGGCTGACCACCCAGATCAACACCCACAGCATCTGGCGGATCCAGGTGCACGAGTTCGCCGCGATGATCCGCGACGTCCGCCGCGCCCGTACGTTCCGGCACCGGCTCGGCTACATCTTCGGCCCGCCCGGATGGCAGCCCACCGATCTCGACGGGGCCCCCGCCGAGGGCTCCCTGCCGACGCCCGCACCGGTTGTCGCGAGCTGACGACAACGGGTCATATCGTGCTGGCCGAGATGACGCATCCGGCCGGCACGAGGCGGCCGTCGACACCGGCCGCGTGCCGGAGCTAGGGGACCGACATGGACACCAGATCGGCCGGCGGGCAGCTCGCGGACCGGGAAGCCGCCGGGGCCGGACGGCTCTCCCGCCTCCGCGGTCACCCGTGGCTGACCCTTGTGGTGGTGTCGAGCGGCGCCATGATGGTGGCGCTGGACAGCATGGTGGTCACCGTCGCGCAGCCGGTCATCCAGCAGGAGCTGTCCGCGTCGTTCGCGCAGGTGCAGTGGGTCACCACCGGGTATTTGCTGGCCGTCGCGGTGCTGCTCGTCGGCGCGGGGAAGCTCGGTGACCGCTTCGGCCACCGCCGGGTCTTCCTGATCGGAGTCGTCGGCTTCACGGCGACGTCGGTGCTGATCGGGCTCTCCGGCACGATCGTGTGGGTCATCGCGCTCCGCGTGCTGCAGGGCGTCTTCGGGGCCCTCATGCAGCCGGCGACGCTGGCGTTGCTGCGGCTCGTCTTCCCGCCCGACCGGCTGATGATGCCGATCGCCATCCGCAGCGCCGTGCTGGGCGGCTCCACCGCGGCCGGTCCGATCCTCGGCGGCCTGGTGGTCGAGCACCTCAACTGGCAGGCGGCGTTCTACCTCAATCTGCCCATCGGCATCGTCACGCTGGCCCTCGCGGCCGTCGTGCTGCGCGGCGGGACGGTCGTGCGGACCGGCACCCGGTTCGACGTACCCGGCCTGGTGTTCCTCGCGTCGACGCTCGCCCTGCTGCTGTGGGCGGTCACCAAGGCGCCGGTGCGGGGTTTCGGCGACGGATGGGTCCTCGGCGCGCTCATCACCTCGCTGATCCTCGGCGTGACGTTCGTCTGGTGGGAGCGCCGCGCCGCCGACCCGCTGCTGCCGCTGTCGCTGTTCCGCTCCGTACCGGTCACGGTCGGCGTCACGGTGATGACGCTGATCTCGTTCGTCCTGTTCGGAGTTCCGTTCCTGCTCACCTTCTACCTCCAGAACGTGCTGGGCCTCACGCCCGCCGAGTGCGGGATCCAGGTCCTCTGGCTCACCCTGGTCATGGTCGTGGGCGGGCCGGCGGCCGGGGCGATCATGGCCCGGACCGGCCCGCGGATCCCCGTCGCGGTCGGCCTGCTGCTGACCGGGGTCGCGCTCATCGGCCTGCTCCGGCTCGGCCCGTACGCCAACATCGACGCCCTGACCGGCTGGTTCGTCCTGATGGGGATCGGCTTCAGCCCGGTCGTCATCGGCGCGACCCGGCTCATCCTCAGCGGCGCGCCGCGCAGCGCGGCCGGGGTGGCGGGCGGCCTGCAGCAGACCGCGATGCAGATCGGCGGCAGTCTCGGCACGGCGGTGCTCGGCGCGGTGGTGGCGGCCCGGGTCGGGGCGCTGCTGCCGGAGCGGTTGAGCGCCGCCGGCGCGGTCGTCGCCGATCCGGCCGCGGCGGTGCAGCACGTGTCGGTCGGTGAGTCGCCGGTCGTCACCGGAATACCGGCCGCGGCCGCCGCGTCGATCGCCGACACCACGTTCGTCAACGGCATGGACACCGCGCTGGCCGTGACCGCCGCCCTGGCCTTCGCCGGGGCCGTGGTCGCCCTCTTCGGCCGGCTGGCACCTTCCCAGGATTCCTCGTAGCTCTCGGTTAGGACGGTTATGCAGACATCGGTGACCCGGACCGCCGCGGAACCCGCGGCGCCGGACCGGGCCCGGCTCCGCCGGGCGGCGTTCCTCGCGCAGGACGGGCTCGTCCTCTCCTGCATCCTTCAGGCCCTGGACGAGCTCGGCGTCATCGGGCCGTCCCTGCGGCGGGAGCAGTCGGTCGACGAGCTCCTCCCGGATCTGCCCGCCGCCGGCTTCGGCTCGCTGCGGGTCGTGCTGCGGACCCTGGCCGCGCAGGGATGGACCGCGCACGGTCCGGGAGCCTCGCCCGCCGGCACGGTCGTGCGGTGGACCGCCGAAGGCCGGGCCGTCGCGGCCCACCATCGCGATTACCAGGCGATGGGGCGCTTCCTCACGATGTTCGGCGGTACGGACCGGGACACGTGGTCCCGGGAGTGGCCGGAGCCGGCGCGGAAGGCGTTCGCCGAGCTGCTGGACCGGGCACGCGCCCGCTGGGACGTCGAGGGGCCGGCGGACGGTCCGGACGAGGTGGTGCGGGGGCACCTCGACGGAGCGCTGGTCATGCCCCTTCTGCTCAGCGACGCCGCCGTGGCGCTGCCCGCCGGCGCGGCCGAGCTGCTGGAACTCACCGGCTGGTCCGGGCCGGAGGCCGGCCGGTACGCGGCCTCCTTCGGCATGAGCGCGTCGTACCTGCCGATGTTCGCGCGCCTGCCGGACCTGATCCGGGGTACGACCGTCGTACGCCCGGACGGCGGCCAGGAGTGGCACGTCAACCGGGCCCTCAACGTCAACGCCAGCGGCGCCGCCCACGGCCGGTACTTCCGGGACACGCTGGCCGTCGTCCTCGACCTGTTCAACAGGCCGGATCTCGCCGCCCAGCCGCGGTTCATCGCGGACACCGGCTGCGGAAACGGGCGGTGGCTGGTCGAGCTCTACGAGGCCGTACGCGACCGGACGCTGCGCGGGGCCTTCCTCGCCGAGCACCCGCTCACGATGGTCGGCATCGACCCCAACCAGGCGGCGCTGGACGAGGCGGACCGGCTGCTGACCGCGCACGGGGTGCCGGCGGTGCTGCTGCCGGGAGACATCGGCGCGCCGGCCGGCATCGCGCGGGAGCTCGCCCGGCACGGCATCGACATGCGCGCCGGGCTGCACATCCGGTCGTTCATCGACCATGACCGGCCGTACCTCGGTGAGCGCCGCGCGCCGGCCGAAGCCTCGACGGAGACCGCCGCTCACCTCGACCCGGACGGGCGCGCGCTCGCGGAGGCCGCGGTGCGCGAGGACCTCGTGGCGCATCTGCGCCGCTGGGCGCCGTACGTGCGCCGGCACGGCCTGCTCGTGCTGGAGGCGCACAGCGTCGCCCCGCACATCTCGCGGCGGCACCTCGGTGACATGCACGCGGTGGCGTTCGAGGCGTACCACGGGCTCTCGCACCAATACCCGATCGACCACGCCGACTGGATGGCCGCCTGTCGCGAGGCCGGCCTGGAGCCGATCCTCTCCGAGGGGCGGTGCTACCCGACGCGGCAGCCGTTCGTCGCGGTCAGCCTCAACCGTCTCGTGCCGGTGGAGACGCGGACGGCCGCCGGTGTCGCCGAGCCGGAGCCCGCCTCGGCCGACGGCTGGGCCCTGCACGAGCTGCTCTTCGAGAACGGGGACATCCGCCGTCCGCGGCCCTGGTGCGCCCGGCCGACCGGGTGGCTCGTCGGCCGGGCCGTACGGGCCCTGGAGAACCGGCTGGCCGTGCTGCGCCCGGGTGAGACGATCCGGGTGCTGGACTACGGCTCGGGCACCGGCCTGAGCGTCATCGAGCTGCTGAAGGCGCTGCGGGAACGGGGTTTCCACGACCGGCTGGACGACGCCGGCGTCAACCTGGAGCTGCACCTGGCGGACCTGCCGGGCGACTGGTTCGCGCAGGGCCGGCAGCTCCTGACCGGCCATGAGCTCGTCCGGTTCCACGACCTGCGCGGGCCCGACGGCTCCTTCCGGCCGCTCACCGACGTCTTCCCACCGGACGAGGTGGACCTGGTGCTGGCGAGCATGGTGTTCCACCTCATTCCGGCCCGGGCGCTCGACGGTGTGGTCGCCGGCCTGGCGTCGATCCTGCGGCGGCAGGGGCAGCTGCTCTGGACCTCGCCGGACACCGGGCCGGCGGGTCCCTCGGCGCACCTGTTCCACGACGTGAACCGGGCGGTCCGCGACTGCCTGCTGCACGCCCCGCTGGACGACTCGTTCCCGGCCGAGCTGCGCCGGACGATCGCGGAGGTCCGCCTTCTCCGGTCGGCCCAGTCGGACGAACGCGCGCAGCGCAGGATCCTGCCCCGGCCGCACACGGCGAAGGAGCTGGCCGCGGCCTTCGAGCGGCACTTCACCGGCCGGGTCGAGGTGGCCAACCACGAGATCCAGCCGGACGAGATCCTCGCGACGCTGCTCGTGCCGTCCAACGCCGGCGAGTACCTGCCGGAGATCGCCGATCCGCGGCTGCGGGCGGCCGCCATCGAGGCGCTGGTCGCCCGGGTGCTCCCGCGGCTGCGCGGCGGGCCGGGCGGTACGGCGTCGGGTCTGAGCATCCGCTGGACCTTCGGCACGTACGCCCGTTGATGCGAAGGAGCGCCGGTATGGGACTCGGGGACGTGGTGATCACGGGGCTGGGCGCGACCACTCCGCTCGGCGGCGACGTGGCGTCCACCTGGGCCGCGATGCTGGAGGGGCGGTCCGGCGTACGCCCGCTCGAGCAGACGTGGGCCCGGCAGTTGCCGGTACGCATCGCCGCGCAGGCCGCCGTGGATCCGGCGATGGTGCTGGACCGCGTACGCCTGCGCCGCCTGGACCGTTCCGAGGCGCTGGCCCTGATCGCGGCCGGCGAGGCCTGGGCCGACGCGGGACTCGCCGGGGCCGGACCGGAGCCGGAACGGCTCGCGGTGAGCTTCGGCAGCGGCATCGGCGGGGTGCAGACGCTGCTCGACCAGGACGACGTGCTGGAGACGGCGGGCGCGCGCCGGGTCAGCCCGCACACCCCGCCCATGATCATGCCGAACGGGCCGGCCGCCCAGGTCGGGGTGGCGCTGGGCGCGCTGGCCGGGGTGCACTCGATGGCCAGCGCCTGCGCGACCGGTGCGGAGGCCGTGGCGCTGGGCGGGGACCTGATCCGGTGCGGCCGCGCCGACGTCGTGGTGACCGGCGGGGTGGAGGCGGCGATCGCGCCGCTGCCGATCGCGGCCTTCGCGGCCATGCGGGCGATGTCGGTGCGCAACGACGAGCCGCAGCGGGCCTCGCGTCCGTGGGACCGGCAGCGCGACGGGTTCGTCATCGGCGAGGGGGCCGCCTCGCTGGTGCTGGAGCGCGCCGAGCACGCCGCCGCGCGGGGCGCCCGGGTGTACGCGCGCCTCGTCGGCAGCGGCATCTCGTCGGACGGCTACGACATGGTGCAGCCGCATCCCGAGGGAGCGGGCGCCCGCCGGGCCATCGCGGCGGCGTTGCGGGCGGCCGACGTGACCGGCGCGGACATCGCCCACGTCAACGCGCACGCCACCAGCACCCCGGTGGGTGACCTCGCCGAGCTGGCGGCGTTGCGGGCGGCGGTGGGGGCCGGTGCGGTGCTGACGGCCACCAAGTCGATGACCGGGCACCTGCTCGGCGCGGCCGGCGCGCTGGAGTCGATCGCGACCGTTCTGGCGGTGCACCACGGCGTCGTCCCGCCAACGATCAATATCGATGAACCCGACGGCATCGAGGAATTCGACGTCGCCGCCGACAAAGCCCGTCATGGCGAAGTGCCGGTCGCGCTGAACAATTCTTTTGGTTTCGGCGGACATAATGTCGCGCTCATTTTTGCCCGCTGATGCAGGGAGTTTTTGCAGCTCAGAGCGGTCGCTGATGCTCGCTTTATGGACCCTTTAGCGACAAATAAGCGGCTGTTCAGAACCGGCTGCTACGTTTGTCGAGGTCGATTTCGATAAGTCAGTGATTTTATCGCCAGCGATATGGATGGGGGCTGTCCTGTTGGACGTGCAGGTCACCAGCAGCGGATTCGGGGCGACGGTGCGGGACTTCGATCCGGCAACCGCTTCCGACGACGAGATCACCGCGCTCAAGAACGGCGTCTACGAACACAAGATCCTGATCCTCAAGGGACAGAGCCTGACCCCGGCCGCCTTCGTCGCGATGGGCCGCCGGCTGGGACAGGTCGAGGCGTACTACGAGCCGATGTACCACCACCCCGAGGAGCCGGACATCTTCGTCTCCTCCAACGTGAGCGACGGGGACAAGCAGATCGGCGTCCCGAAGACCGGCAAGTTCTGGCACGCCGACTACCAGTTCATGCCCAAGCCGTTCGGCCTGACCCTGATCTACCCCCAGGTCATCCCGGCCAAGAACCGCGGCACCTACTACATCGACATGACGCAGGCGTACGAGCGGCTCTCCGAGGACCTCAAGCGGGAGATCGCCGGCACCCGCACGCTGTTCAGCGTCCGCCGGTACTTCAAGATCCGGCCGTCCGACGTGTACCGGCCGCTGGGCGAGCTGACCGAGGAGGTCGAGCGCAAGACCCCCACGGTCTCGCACCCGACGCTGTTCAAGCACCCGGTGACCGGCGCGACGGTGCTCTACAACAGCGAGGGCTTCACCGTCGGCATGGAGGACGCCGACGGCAACCGGCTCGACGACTCGCTCATGCAGCGGGTCTTCGACGAGACCGGCCAGCGGGACATGAGCTTCACCGCCCCCGGCATCCAGCTCGTCTCGCCGGAGCAGGGCGATCTGCTGATCTGGGACAACCGCGCGCTGATCCACCGGGCGCTGCACACCACCACGCCGGAGCCCACCGTGTCGTTCCGCGTGACGGTGCACGACGACCACCCCTTCCACGACGATCAGCCGCTCTGACCACCGCCCCACGCCAGGAAGGGACCCATCGATGACCTCCAAGTGCCCCGTGCACAACCTGGACTCCCCGTACGACGAGGAGTGGTTCGCCGATCCGTACCCGACGTACGAGCGGCTGCACGAGGAAGGCCCGATCCACCGGGTGTGCCTGCCCGACGGCTCGCCGATCTGGCTGATCACCCGGTACGACGAGGCCAGCGAGGCGCTCAAGGACCGCCGGCTGGTGCGCAACCGCCGGTACGCCGACTCGGACTACACCAACGAGATGCTCCCGGAGATCGTCCGGTCCGGGAACCTGCACATGGAGGACGGGCCGCTGCACACCCGGCTGCGCCGCTTCATGAACTTCGCGTTCACCCCGAAGCGGATGGCGGACCTCGTGCCCCGGATCCAGCAGGTGGTCGGCGACCTGCTGGACGAGATCGAACGCAAGGGCGGCGGCGACATCATGTCGGACCTCGCCGCGCCGCTGCCGATCACCATGACCGCGGACATCCTCGGCGTGCCGGACACCTCCCGGGCGGACTTCCGCGCCTGGAGCGACGCGATGCTCGGCAAGGACCCGGCCGCCGCGCGGGTGGCCGCCGGCAAGCTCCTCGCGTTCGTGGAGGAGCTGATCGAGGTCAAGAAGAAGGAACCCGCCGACGACCTCATCTCCTACTGGATCAGCGCCCGCGACAACGAGGGGCAGCCGCTGACCGACCAGGAGATGATCGGCATGACCTTCTTCCTGCTCCTGGGCGGGTACGACACCACGGTCGGGCAGATCGGCGCCTCGGTGCTGGCCCTGATCAACAACCCGGAGAAGGCGCAGGAGATGCGCGAGAACCCCGACATCATCCCGGCCGCCGTCGAGGAGCTGATGCGGTGGGACGGCTCGACGCACAGCGGCATCCGCCGGTTCGCGATCGAGGACATGACCATCGGCGGCGCCGACATCAAGGCCGGCCAGCAGGTCATCATCTCGCTGGGCGCGGCCAACCGGGACCCCGAGCGCTTCGAGTGCCCGGCCGAGATCCGGCTGGACCGGCCGGACAACCAGCAGCTCGGCTTCGGCCGCGGACCGCACCACTGCCCGGGCAAGGAGCTGGCCCGCAACGAGTTGCGGATCGCGCTGGGCGAGGTCGTCCGGCGGTTCCCGAACATCAAGTGCGCCGTTCCCCAGGAGGAGCTCGACTGGCGGCCGTCGTGGCTGATCCGCGTACCGCGGCAGTTCCCGGTGACCGTGTGAACGCAGTGACCCACGCCGCCGGGTCCGTCATCGGGCCCGGCGGCGCCCACGCCACCGACCCCGGGCTGCTGGCCGCGGTGCTGCGGCCGTACCGGGAGAACTGCAAGTATCTGCAGTCGGCGGAGGTGACCGCCGCCGGCGATCCGGCCGACGGCGGCCGGGTGACGGCACGCTGCACGTTCGTGATCCCGGAGTCGTGCTACATCGACGACACCGGGCACTTCAACTCGGTCGAGTTCAACATCTGCTACAACCAGATGCTCTATTACACGGTTGCCAAGACGGTCCAGGAGCGGCTGGCGCAGCCCTTCGCCCGGTGGACGATGGACGACTACTGGAGCCGGCAGCTCGCCGACTTCCTCATCACGGACTTCCGCAGCTCGTTCAAACGCGCGATGAGCGGCCGGTTCTTCCACGGCGCTCTGGAGATCACCGACATCGCGGAGTGGGCGGGCAGCGACCTGCGCGACGCGCTCGTCGTGCTGCGTACCACCTGCCGTTACTGGGACGAGCGGGGTGGCGCCTCGGCCGGCGAGGTCCGGGTGGCGATCACCAACCCGCCCGCGGCCGCCGAGGACACGAGGACATGACTTCTGCACCGACCGCATTCGCCGCCGAGCTGGGCCGGATCCCGGTGAGCGCGCGCCGCGCCGCCCTCCAGGAGGCCGTGACGGCGGAGTTCCGCACCGCCCTGCTGATGACGCCGGACGAGGCGCTGCCCGCCGACGCCAACTACTTCGAGCTGGGGCTCACCTCGCTGCGGGTCACCGAGATCAAGCAGAACCTCGAGGAGAAGCTGGGGTGCGAGGTGGACGCCGCCGTCCTCTTCGCCAGCCCCACCGTCGCCGACCTCACGGACAACCTGGTCGCGGCCCTGCCCGGGCTCTTCCCGCCGGTCGCGGCGCCGCCGCCCGGCCCGCCGGCCGCGGACCGCAAGCCCCTAGTCGACAGCCTGTTGAAGGACCTGTTCGAAGCATGAGCAGCCGGGAGGAGACCACCATGCCCGCGCCCGACTCCGAACTCCTGCGCGAGCTTCTGCTCGAGAAGTACGAGCCCATCGCCGTCGTCGGCATCGGACTGCGGTTCCCGGGCGGCAACCGTACGCCGGACGGCTTCACCGAGTTCCTGCGCGCCGGCGGCTCCGGGATCGGACCCGTGCCGGCCGACCGGTGGGACGTCGACAGGTTCGCCTCCGCCGAGGGCGGCAGGGGCCGTATCCGGGCGGCCGGCGGCGGCTTCCTCGACGACGTGGACCAGTTCGATCCGCGGTTCTTCGGCATCTCGCCGAAGGAGGCGCAGTACCTCGACCCGCAGGCCCGGCTGATGCTCGAGACCTCGTGGGAGGCGCTGGAGCACGCCGGTCTCGACCCCGCCCGGCTGCGCCGCTCCGACGGCGGCGTGTACGTGGGCGTCAGCTGCGTCGACTACTCGCTGGAGGTCGAGGCGCTCGAGTACCCGGAGCTGGACGCGTACGTCGGCACCGGTACGGCACACAGCGCGATCCCCGGCCGGGTGTCGTACTTCCTCGGCTGGCGCGGGCCCAGCATGGCGATCGACACCGCCTGTTCCTCCTCGCTGGTCGCCCTGCACCTCGCCGTCGAGGGGCTGCGCCGCAAGGAGTGCTCCATCGCCCTGTGCGGTGGCGTCAACGCCATGCACCACCCGCGCAACCACATCGTGTTCAGCCAGGCCGGCATGCTCTCCCCGGACGGGCACTGCAAGACGTTCGACGACAGCGCCGACGGCTACAGCCGCAGCGAGGGTTGCGGCGTCATCGTCCTCAAGCGCTACTCCGACGCCAAGCGCGACGGCGACCACATCCTCGCGCTGGTCCGGGGCACGGCGGTCCGGCAGGACGGCGAGAGCGGTGGCCTGACCGTGCCGAACGGGTCGGCCCAGGACGCCGTCATGCGCGCCGCGCTGCAGGGCGCCATGCTGGAGCCCGCCGACGTCCAGTACGTCGAGGCCCACGGCACCGGCACGTCGCTCGGCGACCCCATCGAGGTGGGCGCGATCCGTTCGGTCTTCTCCGACTCGCACTCCGCCGAGCGCCCGGTCGTCATCGGGTCGCTCAAGGGCAACATCGGGCACATGGAGTCCGCCGCGGGAATCGGCGGCGTGATCAAAGCCGTGCTCCAGCTGCAGCACGCCGAGGTGTTCCCGCACGTCGGCATGCAATCGCCGTCGCGGCACATCCCCTGGGAGGCGTACCCGGTGTCGGTGCCGCTGACCGGGCGGCCGTGGGAGAGCGATGTCCGGCGCGCGCTGGTCAACTCGTTCGGCTTCGCGGGCACCATCTCCTCCGTCGTACTGGAGCAGGCCCCCGCCCGGCCCGGGTCCGCCCCGGCCGACGCGGACGATGCCGGCGAGCCGCGCATCCTCGCCGTGTCCGCACGTACCGAGGAGGCCCTGCAGCGCCAGCTCGCCCGGTACGGCGACTTCCTCGCCGCGCACCCCGACGTGCGGGTGTCCGACGTCTGCTACACCGCCGCGGTCTGCCGCGCCGACTTCCCGGTCCGTACGGCCGCGGTGGTCCGCTCCACCGAGGAACTCGCCGCCGCGCTGGCCACATCCAAGCCGGCGACCGGCGAACCCGGTCCGTCCGCGGTGGCCATGCTCTTCACCGGCCAGGGCGCCCAGTACGCCGGCATGGGCCGGGCCCTCTACCGGCGGCACCCGGAGTTCCGGCGCCACGTCGACGAGTGCGACCGCCTGTTCGCCGAGCACCTGGGCGAGTCCATCCGCGACCTGATGTTCGGCGAGGACGCGGAGCGCCTCAACGAGACCAGGTACACCCAGCCCGCCCTGTTCACCGTCGAGTACGCGACGGCGATGCTCTGGCGGTCCTTCGGCGTCCAGCCGGACATCCTCATGGGACACAGCATCGGCGAGGTCGTCGCCGCGACCGTGGCAGGGCTGTTCACGCTCGCCGACGCGGTCCGGCTGGTGTCGGTCCGGGCCCGGCTCATGCAGTCGGTCTCCGCGCCGGGCTCCATGATCGCGGTGTCCGCGCCCGCCGGGGAGCTGCGCCCGCTGATCGACGACCTGCCCGACGTCAGCTTCGCGGCGTTCAACGCGCCCGGGCAGTGCGTGGTGTCCGGCGGCCGTGCGGCGCTGGAGGCGCTCACCGAGACCCTCACCGGCCGCGGCGTACGCGTCAGCCGCCTCGCGGTCTCGCACGCCTTCCACTCGCCGCTGATGCACGAGGTGACCGAGTCGTTCCGGCGGGAGATGGCCGGGCTGCGCTTCGGCGAGATCACCGTACCGTTCATCTCGAACCTCACCGGTGAGCCCGCGGACCCGGCGGTGGTCGGCACGGTCGACTACTGGGTGCGCCACATCGCCGAGCCGGTCGACTTCGCCGCCGGGATGCGGACCGTCGAGGCACGCGGCGACCACCTCTTCCTCGAGGTGGGGCCGGCGCCCACGCTGATCGGGCTCGGCCGCCGGTGCGTGCAGCCCGGGGCGGGGCACCGCTGGCTGGCGAGCATGCGGTCGAGCGACACGGACGGCGTGACGCTGCTGCAGTCGGTCGCCGAGGCGTACACGGGAGGGCTCTCGGTCGACTGGGCCGGCGTCTTCGCGGGCGTACCGGGCCGGCGCGTCGAGCTGCCCACGTACCCCTTCGACCGCCGCCGCTACTGGCTGCCGGTCAAGGGTGAGCGGCACGACCGGGCCGGGGCCGTGGAGCCGTCCGCCGTCCGCCACCCCCTGCTGGGCGACGAGATCACGACGCCGGAGCAGGCGGCGTCGGGCCTCCGCGAGTTCCGGACCCGGATCGGGCCCGACCAGCCGGCGTGGCTCGCCGACCACGTCGTCATGGACCAGGTCGTGTTCCCGGCGGCCGGCTACGTCGAGGCGATTCTGGCATTGCAGGACGCCGTGCACGGCGAGACCGCCCGGCCCCTGCACGACGTCGAGATCCTGGAACCGCTGCTGCTCCCGGCGGACCGCCGCACCGAGGTCCGGGTGCGGCTGCGCACCGGAGACGACGGCGCCGGCACGGTGGAGATCATCAGCGTCGACGGGGCCGGGGACACGGCGATCGAGCGTACGCACGCCCGGGCCGGCATCGCCGCCGATGCCGACGGATCGGCCGCGCTGGAGTCGCTGGGTGCCGAGCTGAGCGCGGTGGCGGCGCAACCACCGCTCGACGAGCGCGCCGGCGCGGAGCTCTACCCCGAGTGGGCCGACGTCGGCCTGATGTACGGCCCGCAGTTCCAGCGCATCCGCACGCTCTCCCGCGTCACCCCGGGCGCCGCGGTCTCGCAGATGCGCGGACGCGTCACCGGAGCCGTCGAGCAGCTGCCCCCGGAGCTGCTGGACAACGTCATCCAGACCCTCGGCGGCGTGATCGACGACGGCCGCACGTACCTGCCGGTGCGCTTCGGCCGGCTGCGGTTGTTCAAGAAGCCGAAGGGCGAGACGCTGCGCGCGGTCGTCCGTCGCTCCGGCGCCGAGCCGGGAGCGTCCGGGGACTTCCGCGCCGACCTCATGCTGCTCGACGGCGACCGCCCGGTGGTCGTGGTCGAGGGGCTCGGGTTCCGCCAGGTCGCCCAGACCGGTGACCGGGCCCGGCGGATGTTCCACCGCCCGCGCTGGCTCAAGCGCGCGCTGGTACGCCGCGCCGACGCGGGCGAGCGCAGGCTGATCGTCGTCAACCGGGATCCCGAGGCGGCTCACGCCCTCGCCGCCCGCGCCGCGGCGACCGGTACGGACCTGGTGTTCGCACCCGATGCCGCGGCTGTGGGCCGGCTGCTCGACGACGGGCCCGCGGACGTGTGCTGGGTGTGGCGCCCGCTCGCCGGCGACGCCGGGGACCGGCTGCGGTCCGAGAACGAGCAGAACTACCGGGAGCTTCTCGCTCTCGTCGGTGTCCTCGAGGGCCGCAGCGTCCGGCTCTTCCTGGTCACCGAGGCGGCGCAGCACCTGCCCGGCGACGGGACCGACGCGACGGCGGGGCATCTGCCGGCGAGCACGCTGTGGGGCTTCGGGCTGGCGCTGTGGTCGGAGTATCCGGCGTACCGCGTCACGCTCGTCGACCTGCGCTCGCTGGAGGAGGACGCCGGCGCGCTGCTGGACGAGGTGGCCGCGGCCGAGGACGAATACCAGGTGGCCTACCGCGGCTCCGGGCGGCACGTGCGGCGGCTGCTGCCGTACGCGCCCGGGCCGGGCGACACCGGCAACGCCGAGCTGGCCGTGAAGGAGTACGGCAGCTTCGGCGGCCTCGGCCTCACCCCGGTGCCGGACGTGGCGCCCACGGGCGACGAGATCGAGGTGCGGGTCCGGGCCGCCGGGCTCAACTTCAAGGACGTCCTCAACGCGCTCGGCATGCTCAAGCAGTACGCCGAGGAGACCGGGGTGCCGTACGTGCCGCTACCGCTGGGCTTCGAGGGCGCCGGCACGGTCGTCGCCGCGGGACCGCAGGCGGGCTTCGCCGTCGGTGACGACGTGGTGCTGAGCCACATCGGATCCATGCGCCGCCGGGTGACGGTCGCGTCCGCCTCGGCCGTGCGCATGCCCGCGTCCATCTCGTACGCCGAGGCGGCAGGGTTGCCGACCGCGTACATCACGGCGCACTACGCGCTGCACCGGCTGGCCGGCATGAAGCGCGGCGACCGGGTGCTCATCCACGCCGCGGCCGGTGGCGTGGGGCAGGCGGCGGTCCAGCTGGCGAAGGCGGCCGGCGCGGAGGTGTTCGCGACGGCGAGCCCGCACAAGCACGCGCTGCTGCGCGAGCAGGGTGTGGCGCACGTGCTGAACTCGCGCACCCTCGACTTCTCGGCGCAGGTGCTGGAGCTCACCGGCGGCGCGGGCGTCGACATCGTGCTGAACAGCCTCAACAAGGACTACATCGACGCCGGCATGCGGGCCCTCGGCCGCGGCGGGCGGTTCGTGGAGCTGGGCAAGATCGGGGTGTGGTCCGCCGAGCGGGCGGCCGCGGAACGCCCCGACGTCGCGTACCACAACTTCGACCTCAGCGAATTCCCCGAGGAGGACCTGCTCCGGATCAACAATGAGATCCTGCGGGAGGTCCTCGACGGCATCGAACGGGGAAGCCTCGCGGCGCTGCGCACCACCGAGTACACCCTCGACGAGGTCGAGGAGGCGTTCGGCGTGCTCAGCCGCGGCGCCAACGTCGGCAAGCTCGTGCTGTCCCTGGAGTCCGAGCCGGCGGAGGCCCCGGTGGCGATCCGGCCGGACCGCACGTACCTGATCACGGGTGGTCTCGGCGCGCTCGGCGTGCTCGCCGGGCACAAGCTGGCCGAGCTGGGCGCCCGGCACGTGGCGCTGGTGAGCCGGCGGGCGGTCGGCGACGACGAGCTGGCCGACGTGCGGTCGCGGATCGGCCCGGACGTGGACGTGCGGGTGCACCGCGCCGACGTGGCCGTCGCCGCCGACGTGCGGGAGCTGGTCGCCGAGTTGGCCGCCGGGGAGGTCCCCCTCGGGGGCGTGCTGCACGCCGCCGGTGTGCTGGCCGACGGGCCCATCGCGAAGATGTCCTGGCCCGACCTCGACGCGGTGTTCGGCCCGAAGGTGTACGGCACCTGGCACCTGCACGAGGCGGTCGCCGCGGTACCGACGCTCGACTTCTTCGTCGGGTACTCGTCCGTCGCGTCGGTCATCGGCGCGGTGGGCCAGGCCAACTACGCGGCCGGCAACGCGTTCGTGGACGCCCTGATGACCTGGCGGGCCGCGGCGGGACGGCCGGGCACCGCGCTGAACTGGGGGCCGTGGGCCGAGGTGGGCATGGCCGCGGAGCTCGACGAGCGGCTCGTGCGCAACCTCGAGGCCCAGGGCACCCGCTTCATCCGGCCCCGGCGCGGCACGGCGGCGCTCGCGACGATGCTCGCCGGGCCGGTTCCGCAGGCGGTCGTCGGCGAGTTCGACTGGGACAAGCTGGCCGGCGGTCGCGCCGCCAACCTGCTGTACCAGCGGCTGGCGCGGCGTCCGCAGGACACCGCCGCGGAGCTCGACCTGCCCGGCCTGCTGGCCCTGCCCCGGTCCGAGCGGCGCACCGCGGTGAGCCGGCTGATCCGCGGGCACGTCGCCGGGGCGTTGCACTTCGACGGTCCCGACGACGTCCCGGCGGACGCGAAGTTCATCGAGGTCGGCCTGGACTCGCTGGGCGCGGTCGAGCTGAAGAATTTCCTGGAGTCGTCGCTGCGGGTGGCGCTGCCGACCAGCCTGGCCTTCGACTACCCGTCGATCGGCCTGCTCACCGAGCACCTCGAGCAGCAGCTCGGCGGCGGCGACCCGGCCGCCGGGCCGGCCGGGCCCGAGGAGCCGCAGGCGGTCGCCGACATGTCCGCCGACGCGGTGGCGGCCGAGCTCGCGGCGCTGAAGGACCTCTGAGCGGTGAAGGAGCACATCGAGTACCTGGAGACGCTGACCCGCGAGCAGCTCCTGCTGATGGCGGCCCGGCAGCACGCCGAGGAACACCAGGGGATCGCCGTGGTGGGGATGGCGTGCCGGTTCCCCGGCGGCATCAACGATCCCGCGGCGTTCTGGACGGCCCTGCGCGACGAGCGGGTCGTGCCGGCCGAACCGCGCCGGCCGCCGCCGCGGTGGAACACCGGCGCGCCGGACCTCGAGCCGTACGCGGACGTCCTGGCCCGCGGCGTGCACATCGACGGCGTGGACCTGTTCGACCCGGAACGCTTCGGCCTCGGCGAGGAGGAGGCCCGGCACATGGATCCGCAGCAACGCCTGCTGCTGGCCTGCGCCGGCCAGGCCCTCGCGGACGCCGGCGCACCGGACACCTCCGGGCTGCGGGTCGGGGTGTACGCGGGCGTCAGCGCGCTGGAGTATCCGTACGCCCACCTTCGCAACGGGGTGCGGCCGGAGGACCTGTCGCCGTACATGGGTACGGGCGCCGCGCTCAGTGCCACGGCCGCGCGGATCGCCACCGGGCTGCGGCTCAACGGTCCGGTGCTGACCGTGGACACCGCCTGCGCCTCGGCGCTGACCGCCGTACACCTCGCGGTCCCGGCGCTGCGGCGCGGCGAGTGCGACCTCGCCGTCGTCGGGGCGTGCCACCTGCAGCTGGCCCCGTTCACCAGCGCCGTGTTCGACCTCGCCGGCATGCTCTCGCCGACCGGTCGCAGCCGTCCGTTCGCCGAGGACGCCGACGGGCACGTACGCGGTGAGGGCTGCGGCATCCTGGTGCTCAAGCGGCTCAAGGACGTCCAGCCGGGTGAGCCGCGGCCGTACGCGGTCATCCGCGGCACCGGCCTCTGGCAGCAGGGCGACCGTCCCGCGATGACGGCGACCCCGGTGGCCGCCCAGCGGCGGGTGATGGAGCAGGCGCTGCGGGCCGCCAGGGTGGACCCGGCCGACGTGCGGTACGTCGAGGCGCAGGCCAACGGCTCCAAGCTCGGCGGCGTCATCGAGGCGGAGAGCACGGCCGCGGCGTACGGGCGCGGCCGGCCCGGCGCGGATCCCCTGTACCTGGGCTCCTGCAAGGCCAACATCGGCTACCTGGAGACCGCGTCGGGCGCCGCGAGCCTGATCAAGGTGGCGCTGGCGCTGAGCCACGGCGAGATCCCCGCGCAGCCGGATTTCGGCCGGCCCGACCGGGACATCGCCTGGGACCGGCTCTCGATCGACGTGCCCCGCAAGCTCATGGCCTGGCCGGAGTCCGCCCGCCGGGTCGCCGGGGTGAGCTCGTTCGGGTTCACCGGCACCAACGCGCACGTCCTCATGGAAGCCGTGGCGGGGGCACCGCCGCGCGAGGGCACCCCGTCCGGTCCGCTCACCGGGCGCCGGCTCTGGCCGGACACGCACGTCTGGTCATGACCAGCCCCAGGCAAGGAGTTCGCCCGATGTCGTTGTACTTCCCGCAGCTCCGTACGCTGCAGCAGTCGATCGCCTTCCACGCCGCCGAGCGCCCCGATCATCCGGCGGTGCTCTGCGAGGACCGGAGCGTCACGTACGGAGACCTGCATCGCCGGAGCAACCGTACGGCGCACGGCCTGCGCGCGCAGGGTCTGGCCGCCGGCGCCCGGGTGGCCTTCCTGGGGAAGGAGTCGGAGCACTACTACGACGTCCTGTTCGGCTGCGCGAAGGCCGGCGCGGTGCTGGTCCCGATCAACTGGCGGCTCACGCCCGTGGAGGTGCGGCACATCCTCGCCGACTCCGGCACGGCGGTGCTGTTCGTCGAGGACGAGTTCCTGCCGGCGGCCGAGAAGGTCGTCGCCGAGCTGGAGCGCGCGCCGGTCATCGTCGCGCTCGACGGTCCCGACGGGCCGGGTACCGGTCTGCCGGCCTGGCAGCGCGGGTTCCCGGACACCGGCGTCGACGAGGGCGGCGGGTGGGACGACCCGGTCGCCCAGCTGTACACGAGCGGCACCACCGGCCTGCCCAAGGGCGTGGTGCTCGCGCACCGCAGCTTCTTCGCCGTACGCGACGCGATGGAGTCGCAGGGCCTGGAGTGGATCGACCTGCGCCCCGGCGACGTCAGCCTGATCGGCATCCCGGGCTTCCACGTCGGCGGCATCTGGTGGGCGACGCAGGGCTTCAACGCCGGCGTCACCATCGTGTCGATGCGGATGTTCGTCGGCGCCACGGCGGTGGACCTGATCCGCGACGCCGGCATCACCATCGCCTGCGTGGTGCCGGCGATGCTGCAGATGATGCTCAGCGAGCCGCGGGCCACGCCCGCCCACTTCGCCAGCCTCCGCAAGGTGGTGTACGGCGGTTCGCCCATCTCGGCGACGCTCCTGCAGCAGTGCATCGACGAGATCGGGTGCGAGTTCGCCCAGATCTACGGGCTGACCGAGACGGGCAACACGGCCGTCTGCCTCCCGCCGGCCGAGCACGTGACGGGAAGTCCGCGGCTGCAGGCGGCGGGCCGCCCGTACCCGGGGATCGAGGTCAAGGTCATCGATTCGGCAGGTGAGCGCCTGCCCGCGCGGGAAATCGGGGAGATCTGCATCCGTACGCCCGCGGTCATGCTGGAGTACTGGGGCCTGCGCGAGGCGACCGCTTCGACCCTTGTGGACGGATGGGTGCACACCGGGGACGCCGGCTACCTCGACGAGGAGGGTTTCGTCTTCGTCTGCGACCGGATCAAGGACACGGTGATCGTGGCGGGGGAGAACGTCTACCCCGCGGAGATCGAGAGCGCGCTCGCCAAGCATCCCGCCGTGGCCGAGGCCGCGGTGGTCGGCATCCCGCACGAGAAGTGGGGCGAGGCGGTGCACGCGTTCGTGGTGTTCCGCCCGGGGCGTGCGGCGAGGCCGCGGGAGCTGATGCTGTTCCTGCGCGACGAGATCGCCGACTTCAAGGTGCCCACGTCGTACGACGTCATCGACGCGCTGCCGCGCAACCCCAGCGGCAAGATCCTGCGGCGCAGCTTGCGCGATCGGTTCTGGGCCGGAAGGGTCCGACAGGTCAATTGACCGAGAAGTCCACCAAGGAGACACCATGGCAGCACCGTCACTCAGCAGCCGGTTGAACGCCGTTTCGTACGTAGCGCCGCGGCTGGCCGGGCGTGCGGCGTTCAAGCTGTTCATCGAGCCGGTGCGGCGCGCCGAGGTGCGGCCCGCCCAGCAGCAGGTGATGGACGCTGCCGCGGTGTCCGACCTGGACCACGACGGCGTCACGGTGAAGACGTACCGGTGGGGCGACGGTTCCCGCCCGGTGCTGATGGTGCACGGGTTCCAGTCGCGGGCCGCCTCGTGGGCGGGTTTCGTCCCGGCGCTGCACGAGGCCGGGTTGCCGGTGCTGGCGTACGACGCACCGGGGCACGGCGACTCCGGCGGGGTGTCCGCCACGATCGTCGACCAGGCCGCGCTCATCGCACGCCTGCAGAAGGAGCACGGTCCCTTCCGGGCGATCGTGGCTCACTCGTTCGGCGTGCTGTGCGCGTACCACGCGATGCGGTCGGGTGTGCAGGCCGGGCGGATGGTGGCGATCAGCGCCATCAGCGACTTCGCGTACCTGGCCGACGCGTTCTGCACCCAGTTGTCGCTGCGTCCCTCGATCAGCCGGGAGCTGCGCCGGCGTACCGAGATCTACTTCCGGCCGGAGACCGACATCTGGGAGCGGTTCTCGCCCACGTACCGGCCCGGGCAGGTCACGGTGCCGACGCTGGTCGTCCACGACGAGGACGACAAGGAGGTGCCGGTGCGGCACGGGCGGCGGCTCGCCGAGGTGTACGCGACCTCCGCCGACCTGGTCCTCACCCAGGGCCTGGGGCACCGGCGCATCCTCGGCGACCGCGCGGTGATCGAGACGGTGACCCGGTTCCTGACGAAGACGGACGAACAGTAGCGGAGATCATGAGCGATTCTGGGGCGAGCACGCCCGTTGCGGTGATCGGCATGGCCGCCCGGCTGCCCGGTGCGCCCACGCCGGGCGACTTCTGGCAGCTGCTGATCGGCGGGGGCGCCGGCATCGGTCCGGCCCCCGCCGGCCGGTTCGGTCCCGCCGACCTCACCGCGCTGGGCCCGCAGGAGCGGCAGGCCGTCCGCACCGGGGGCTTCCTGCCGGACGCCGACCGCTTCGACGCGGCCCACTTCGGGATGTCGGCGCGGGAGGCGGCGGCGACGGATCCGCAGCAGCGCCTCGCGGTGGAGCTGGGCTGGGCGGCGCTGGAGGACGCGCGGCTGGCGCCCGGGCGGCTCGGCGACACCCGTACGGCGGTCTACCTGGGCGCCATGTCCGACGACTACGCCGACCTCGTACGGGCCGCCGGCCTGCTGGACGGTTACAGCTTCACGGGCCTCAACCGGGCGCTGCTCGCCAACCGCGTCTCGTACCTGCTCGGGCTGCGCGGCCCCAGTCTCGTGGTCGACTCCGGCCAGTCCGCCTCGCTGGTCTCCGTTCACCTGGCCTGCGTCGCGCTGCGGGCCGGCGAGTGCGACCTCGCCGTGGCGGGCGGCGTGCAGCTCAACCTGGCCCCGAACAGCTGGATCGCCGCGGCCCGGGCGGGCGTGCTGTCGCCCACCGGCGTCTGCCGCCCGTTCGGGGCCGGGGCCGACGGCTTCGTCCGCGGCGAGGGCGGGGCGATGGTCGTGCTCAAGCCCCTGGACCGCGCGGAGGCCGACGGGGACCGGATCTACTGCGTCATCCGCGGCAGTGCGGTCAACAACAACGGCCACACCGGTACGGTCACCGCGCCCGACGTGCGGGCCCAGGTCGAGGTGATCCGCGAGGCGCAGCGCCGGGCCGGGGTGGCCTCCGCCGACGTCGACTACGTCGAGCTGCACGGCACCGGCACGAGGCTGGGCGACCGGGTCGAGGCGGAGGCCCTCGGGGTGGCGTTCGCCGACCGGACGCGCCCGCTGCTCGTCGGCTCGGCGAAAGCCACCGTGGGCCACCTGGAAGCGGCGGCGGGCATCACCGGGCTCGTCAAGACGGCCCTGAGCCTGCGGCACGGCGTCATCCCGGCGCAGCACGGCGCCGGAGCGGTGGCCGAGCACGTGCCGGAGTCGCTGCGGGTCGTCGCCGGGCAGGCCGGATGGCCGTCGGCCGACCGGCCGGGCACGGCGGGCGTCAGCGCGTTCGGCATCGGCGGGACGAACTGCCACGTCGTCGTGTCGGGACACCGGGCCGCGGACCCACCGGCGCGCCGGGTGCCGGAGCGGGAGTGGCCGTTCCTGGTCAGCGCGCGAACGCCGGCTGCGCTGCGGGCGTACGCCGGGCGCCTCGCCGACTGGCTCGACGCGCATCCGGACGCCGAGCCGCTGGATGTGGCGTACTCGCTGGTGACGACGCGGGGCGTGCCCGGCCACGAGGTCGTGGTGCGTGCCGGTCGCCTCGACCACCTCGGGGCCGTCCTGCGCAGCGTCGAGCGGGGAGAGACAGTGGAGACCGCCGACCCGCCGGGGGACTGGGACGCCGTTTTCGCCGGCCAGGAGCCGCGCAGGTGCACCCTGCCCGGCTACCCCTTCGAACGCAAGCGGCACTGGTTCGGCGAGACCGCTCAGGCCCGGCCGGCGGCGGAGCCCGGTGCCGCGCCGGACGAGGCGCTGCTCGATCTCGTGCTGCGTACCGTTGCCGCGGTGCTCGGTGTCCCCGGCACCGAGCGGCTCGACCCGGCCGCCACCTTCAACGACCTCGGGCTCACCTCGCTCACCGCGGTGGAGCTGCGGGACCGCCTCCAGGAGGCCACCGGGCGGCACCTTCCCCCGGGACTGATCTACGACCGGCCCACGCCCGTCGACCTCGCCCGCCATCTCATGGTGGCCGGCACCCCGGCACCCGTCACGGCGGCCGCGCGCCGGACCGGCGACCCGATCGCCGTCGTCGCGATGGCGTGCCGGTTCCCCGGTGACGCCGACTCCCCGGAGAAGCTGTGGCAGCTGCTCGCCGACGGGCGCGATGTCATCTCGCCGTTCCCCGGGAACCGCGGCTGGGACGTCGACGCGCTGTACGACCCGCACCCGGGACGGCCCGGACGCACGTACGTGCGCACCGGCGGCTTCCTGCACGACGCCGACCGGTTCGACCCGGCGTTCTTCGGGATCAGCCCGCGGGAGGCGCTGGCGATGGATCCCCAGCAGCGGCTCGTGCTGGAGGTGGCCTGGGAGGCGATCCAGAACGCCGGCATCGAGCCGTCGGCGTTGCGCGGCACCGACACCGGCGTCTTCGTCGGCGCGATGGCGAGCGGCTACGGGGCGCGCCTGCTCACCGCCCCGCCGGAGATCGAGGGGTACGCGCTGACCGGCTCCGCCGCGAGCGTGGTGTCCGGGCGGGTGGCGTACACGTTCGGGTTGACCGGCCCGGCCGTCACCGTGGACACCGCGTGCTCGTCGTCGCTGGTGGCGCTGCACCAGGCGGCCCGCGCCCTGCAGAACGGCGAGTGCTCGATGGCCGTCGCCGGCGGCGTCACGGTGATGTCCGAGCCCGGCATCTTCGTCGAGTTCAGCCGCCAGCGCGGTCTGTCGGCGGACGGCCGGTGCCGGGCGTTCAGCGCCGACGCCGACGGCACGGGCTGGGGCGAGGGCGTCGGCCTGCTGGTCCTCGAACCGTTGTCCCGCGCCGTCGCCGCGGGCCGGCCGGTGCTCGGCCTGCTCGCCGGCTCAGCGGTCAACCAGGACGGCGCGAGCAACGGGCTCACCGCCCCGCACGGTCCCTCCCAGGAGATCGTCGTACGGGCGGCGCTGGCGGACGCGGGGCTGCAGCCGTCGGACGTCGACGTGGTCGAGGCGCACGGCACCGGCACCCGGCTCGGCGATCCCATCGAGGCGCAGGCGCTGCTGAACGCGTACGGCACCGAGCGGCCCGCGGAGCGCCCGCTGTGGCTCGGGTCGCTCAAGTCCAACATCGGGCACGCGCAGGCGGCGGCCGGCGTCGGCGGGGTGATCAAGGTCCTGCTGGCGATGCGGCACGGGCTCCTGCCCCGGACGCTGTACGCCGACAAGCCCACGCCGCTGGTCGACTGGTCCGGCGGGGCGATGCGGCTGCTGACCGAGCCGGTTCCCTGGCAGCCGGGCGAGCGCGTACGCCGAGCCGGCGTGTCCTCCTTCGGCATCAGCGGCACCAACGCGCACGTGATCATCGAAGAGGCACCGGAGCTCGCCGGTTCCGGTACGGCCGGGTCCGCGCCGGCGCTGATGCCGTTCTCGGCGCACAGTGCCGAGGCGTTGCGCGCCCAGGCGGAGGATCTGCTGTCCCGTACGGCCGCGCTGTCCGCCGAGGAGCTGACCGGCCTGCGGGCCTCGCTTGCGGCGGGGCGGTCGGCGTTGCCGTTCCGTGCGGTGGTTCTCGGCGACCCCGAGCGCGGGCTCGAGGCCCTCGCCCACGGCGCGGCGGACGACAGTCTGGTCACGGACCGCGCCCGTCCCGGCGGCACCGCGTTCCTCTTCAGCGGGCAGGGCAGCCAGACAGCCGGGGCCGGGCACGACCTGTACGTCGCGTACCCCGCCTTCGCCGCCGCCCTCGACGAGGTGTGCGCCCACTTCGACACCGCCCTGGGCCGCCCGCTGCAGGCGGTGATGTTCGCGCCGGCCGGCCATCCCGATGCCGCGCTGCTCGACGACACCGCGTACACCCAGGCGGCGCTGTTCGCCCTGGAGGTCGCTCACCACCGGCTCGCCGAGAGCCTCGGGCTCGTGCCCGACGCGCTGCTCGGGCACTCGATCGGCGAGCTGGCCGCCGCGCACGTCGCCGGGGTGTGGTCGCTGGCGGACGCCTGCCGGCTCGTCGCCGCCCGGGGCGCGCTGATGCAGGCGTTGCCACGCGGCGGCGCGATGGTCGCGGTGACCGCCTCCGAGGCCGAGGTGTCGCCGGTGCCGGAGGGCGTCTCGATCGCGGCGGTCAACGGGCCGGAGGCGGTCGTCCTCTCCGGCGCCGAGGAGCCGGTGCTCGCGGTCGCGCAGCTGTGGCGCGAGCGCGGCCGCCGGGTGGACCGCCTGCGCGTCAGCCATGCCTTCCACTCGGCCCACATGGATCCGATGCTGGCGGCCTTCGCCGAGGTGGCCGCCACGCTGGAATACCACCCGCCGCGCCTGACCGTGGTGTCGAACCTGACCGGCCGCCCCGCGTCCGCGGAGGAGATCTGCACGCCGGGCTACTGGGTCCGGCACGTGCGCGAGGCCGTACGGTTCGGCGACGGCGTCCGCCACCTCGCCGGCTCGGGCGTACGACGCTTCCTCGAGCTGGGTCCCCGCGGGGTGCTGACCGCGCTCGCCGCCCGCAACCTGGCCGACGTGGACGCCGTGCTCGTGCCGATCAGCCGGGGCGTGGAGCCGGCCCTGATGCGGCTGTACTGCGCCGGCGCACGCATCGACTGGTCGCGCACGCCGGCCGGTTCCGCCGTGCGACGCGGTGAGATGCCGCCGTATCCGTTCCAGCGCCAGCGGTACTGGCTGGACCCGGCCACCGCCGCCCCGAGCGCCTTCCTGCCCCCGGCGAGCCATCCGCTGCTGGGTGCCGTCCTGCAGGTGCCGGGCTCCGAGACGCTGCTCGGCGCCGTCCGGCTCTCCCTCGACGCCGAGCCGTGGCTGGCGGATCACGCCGTACGGGGCAGCGTGGTCGTGCCCGGCGCGCTCTTCGTCGAGTGGGCCGCCCACCTGGCCGCCCGGTTCGAGCGGGACGTCGCCGAGCTGGTCGTGCAGGCGCCGCTGCTCCTGACCGCGGGCACGCCGGTGGACGTACGCCTGGTCGCCGGCCCCGACGAGGTCACGATCTTCAGCGGGGACGACTCGGCGGGCTGGACCCGGCACGCCCGCGCCACGCTCGAGGGGCGGCAGGCCGTCGCCGCCGACGGGCCGGGCCGCGGCATCACCGTCCCGGCGTCCGCGGTGGACGTGGACGGGCACTACCGCCGGCTCGCCGACCGGGGCTTCGCGTACGGCCCCGCTTTCCGCGCGCTCACCGGTGCCTGGCGCGACGGCGACGAGGTGTACGCCGAGGTGGAGCTGCCCGGCCGGGTGTCCGCCGCCGGCTTCGCCCTGCACCCGGTGCTGCTGGACGCCGCCCTGCACGCCGCGCTGCTCGTCGTTCCGGCGGGCGATGACGTCCCGCTGCCGTTCGTGTGGTCCGGTGTCCGGCTGCGGCCCACCAGCGCCACGCGGCTCCTGGTGCGGGTCAGCCCGCGGGGCCCGTACGCCTTCTCCCTGGTGGTGACCGACGGCGACGGGACGCCGGTGCTGTCGGTGGACCGCCTGCTGTTCCGGGCGATCGACCCGGCGCGCCTGGAGTCCGCCGCGTCCGAGCGGGACGTGCTGCTCACCGTCGCCTGGCCGCGGGTCGAGGACGACGGGGAACCGGGGGACCCGCTGCCCCGGTGCGGGATCCTGGGCACCGACCACCTGGGCCTCAGTGATGCGGTGAAGGGTGCCGACGCGTACCCCTCGCTGCGGGAGGTCGAGAGCGAGCTGCGGCGCGGCGCCACGGTGCCCGGCCTGATGCTGGTCTGCGGCGGCGAGGGAGCGGCCGAGGCGGACGGCTCCCTGCCGGGCGCGGTCCGCGCGGGTACGGAACGGGCCCTCGCGCTGCTCCAGCACTGGCTCGGCGACGACACGTTCGACGACTCCACGGTGGTGGTCGTGACCCGCGGCGCGGTGGCCACGGAGCGCGGCGCCGACGTGCCGGACCCGGTCGCCTCCGCCGTGTGGGCCGTGGTGCGCAGCGCGCAGGCGGAGCATCCGGGACGGTTCCGCCTGATCGACGTCGACGGGGAGCCGGCGTCCGCCGCGGGGCTGCGCCGGGCCCTGCGGTCGGCGGAGCCGCAGCTCGCCGTGCGCGAGGGCCACGTGCACCGGCCCCGGTTCACCCCGGCGGGCGAGCCGGGACCGCAGCGGCCGTTCGACCGCGAGGGCACCGTACTGATCACCGGCGGGACCGGCGCGCTCGGCGGGCTGATCGCCCGGCACCTGGTGCACCGGCTCGGGGTCCGCCACGTGCTGCTGCTGAGCCGGCAGGGTCCGGCGGCGCCCGGGGCGGCGGAGCTCGCGGCCGAGCTGGGCGCCGCGGCGACCGTCGTCGCGTGTGACGTGTCGGACCGCGCCGACCTGGAACGGGCGCTGCGGGCGGTGCCGGCGGACCGGCCGCTGACCGGGGTGGTGCACGCCGCGGGCGTCGTCCGGGACGGCACCGTCACCCTGCTGACCCCGGCGCGCGTCGACGCGGTGATGCGGCCCAAGGTGGATGCCGCCCTGCACCTGCACGAGCTCACCGCCGGTCACGACCTGTCCGCGTTCGTGCTGTTCACCTCGGTGATCGGGGTGCTGGGCGGGGCCGGGCAGGCCAACTACGCCGCCGCGAACGCCGTCCTGGACGCGCTGGCGCACCGCCGCCGGGCGGCGGGATCACCCGCCCTGGCCGTCGCCTGGGGCCCGTGGGCCGGCGGCGGGATGGCCGGCGAGCTGACCGGCGCCGACCTGCGCCGGATGGAACGCACGGGGTTCGCGGCGCTGCCACCGCAGCGCGGCCTGGCGCTGTTCGACGCGGCGCTGCAGCAGCCCGACCCGGCCGTGACGGCGTTGCGGCTGGTGGGCGAGACCGGCCCGGCCACCTCGGCCATGCTGCGCCACCTCACGCCGGAACGTCCCGCCGCGGCGGCCGCGTCGGCGTCCCGGGTCGACTGGGCGTCGCTCGGCGGCGCCGAGGTCCGGAAGCTGGTACGCGGAATCGCGGCCGGCGTCCTCGGGCACCGGGCGGCCGAGGACGTGGACCCGGACCGCGAGCTGTGGGACAGCGGCCTCGACTCGCTGACCGCGCTCGAGTTCACCCAGCGGCTCGCGGAGGCGTCCGGGGTCCGGCTGCCCTCGTCCCTGGTCTTCGACTGTCCGACGCCGACGATGATCGCGGACCGCCTGGTGGAGATGCTGGCGGCACAATGACGAGGGCCGGGCGCTCCGGCGCCCGGCCCTTCGTCGTTCGTCAGGCCCTGGTCAGGGGCAGCGCACGACCTGCCCCGCGTACGCCAGCCCGCCGCCGAAGCCGAACAGCAGCACCGGCGCCCCGGACGGGATCTCCCGGCGCTGGACCAGCTTGGACAGGGCGAGCGGGATGCTGGCCGCCGACGTGTTGCCGGACTCGATCACGTCGCGGGCGATGACCGCGTCGGTGGCACCGATGCGCCGGGCCAGGGGCTCGATGATCCGCAGGTTGGCCTGGTGCGGCACGATCGCGGCGAGGTCCTCGGGCCGGACACCGGCCTTCTCGCACACCTGGCGCGCGATGGCGGGCAGCGAGTGGGTGGCCCAGCGGAAGACGCTCTGCCCCTCCTGCTGGAAGGTGGCGTCGCGGCCCTCGATGCGGACGGCGTGCGACATCTGCGGCACCGAGCCCCACACGACGGGGCCGACGTGCTCCTCCTCGTCGGCGACCAGGACGGCGGCGCCGGCGCCGTCACCGATGAGCACGCACGTCGTGCGGTCGGTCCAGTCGGTGAAGTCGGAGAGCCGCTCCACGCCGATGACGATCGCCTTGGTGGCGGCGCCGGTCTTGAGCGCCTGGTCGGCGGTGGCGAGGGCGTGGGTGAAGCCGGCGCAGGCGACGTTGAGGTCGAGCGCGGCCGGGGCCGGCAGGTCGAGCCGGCGCGCCACCCGGGCGGCGATGTTCGGCGAGCGGTCGAAGGCCGTGCAGGTGGCCACGATCACGTAGTCGATCTCGGCGGCCGCGACGCCGCTCTCCGCGAGCGCCTTGCGGGCCGCGTGCGCCGCCATCTCGTCGAGGCTCTCGTCGGGGGCGGCGATGTGCCGGGTCTCGATGCCGACGCGGCTGCGGATCCACTCGTCGTTGGTGTCGACCATCTGAGCGAGCTCGTCGTTGGTCAGCACCCGTGCCGGTTGGTAATGGCCCAGCGAGACGATCCGTGATCCGGCCATGGGCCACCCCTCGTGATATTCAGGCGAGCAAGGTATTCGGCAAAACGGCACACTAATGCCTTTTCGGTGAACTTAGTGGCGGTTCTGCGCCGGTGCAACCGCCGTCCAGCCATGCGGACAGCCGGTCGGGGAGATCCTCGACACGCCTGGCGGCCGGGCGGCATCACGTGACCATGAGGCGGCAATCGATATGGCCGTACTCATTGATAGGCGTCTTTTTATGGCTACCGTTTCAGGCAGTCCCCCAACCCCTCATCGGAGGTCACCGATGCTCCTCAAGAGGTTGTCCGCCGCGTTGCTCGCGGTGCTGGCCATGGCCGGTCTGCAGGTCGCCGCCGCCGGTCCCGCGGCCGCCGCGCCGCGGGTGCTGTACTACGACGCGAGTCAGGCCCAGGAATTCGTCGCGGCGGTCGACCAGGGCGCCCAGATCTGGAACAGCCGGGTCACCAACGTGCGCCTCGAACGGGTGCCGTCGGGCCGCACCCCCAACATCCGGGTGTACGCGGACAACGGCTGGCCGCGTACGTACACGACGTCGCTGGGCAACGGCCGGTGGTACATGGGCCGGGAAGCGGTGGACGACGGCTATTACGTCCCGCGCATCGCGGCCCACGAGTTCGGCCACATCCTCGGGCTGCCGGACCGGCGTACGGGCCTGTGCGCCGACCTGATGTCGGGCAGCAGCGCGCCGGTGTCGTGCACCAACGCGTACCCCAACGCGACCGAGGCGGCCACGGTGAACAGCAACTTCCGCACCTCGGCGGCCGTGCCCGCGCGCGAGTACGCCTGGGTCGGCTGACGCCGTACCCCGTCGAGGGCCGTCCGCGCGCCGGGCGGCCCTCACTGGTGCAGTTCGACCACCTCGAGCACGCCGCTGAGCACCAGGATCTGGTGCACGCCCCGGGTCGGCCGGGCCAGGGCGAAGCCGATGCCCTCGTCGCGGGCCCGCTGGAAGCCGAAGATGATCGCGCCCAGCCCGGTGGAGTCGATGAAGGACAGCTTCGACAGGTCCACCACGAGCTCCCGGGGCCGGGTCTCGATCGCCTCCACCAGCGCCACCCGCACCTGGTCCACGTTGAGCACGTCGACCTCGCCGTGCAGGGCGACGGTCGCTACGTCGGCGTCGCGGTCGAGACTCGTGACGGGTTCGTCGGTCACCGGTGGCCCTTCCGAAGCAATCTTCCGCAGTGGCGATGATTCCACGTACGGTAATCGGCAGCATGACAGTAGAGTGCCGAGTCACCAGTGGGGAGGGGCGGCGTGCCGATCCGGGGTGGCCTGCCGCCGCGTAATCCACGCTTCGCCGGGCGCGAGGATCTGCTCGCCCGGATGCGTGGACTGCTCGGCAACGGACCGGTGGTGCTGTTGCCCGCCGCCGATCACCAGCTGGGTGGCACGGGACGTACCCAGTTGGCCGTGGAATACGCCTACCGGTACGCGGACACGTACGACCTGGTGTGGTGGATCCCCGCCGAGCAGACCGCCGGCATGCGCGCCGCGCTGGTCGGGCTCGCGCAGGAGCTGAAGCTGCCCGAGGCCCGTGACATCAACCGGACGCTGGGCGCCGTGCGCGACGCGCTGAGCCGCGGGGAGCCGTACCGGAACTGGCTGGTCGTCTTCGAGAACGCCAACCGGCCCGAGGACATCAAGCCGTACCTGCCCAGCGGCGCCGGGCACGTGCTCGTCACCTCGCGCAATCCCCGGTGGACCACCGAGGTCGCGCAGGCGGTGCCGGTCGCCGTCTTCGACCGTACGGACAGCGTGGACTTCCTGCGGCACCGCACCCCGGAGCTCTCCGCCGAGGACGCCGAGCGCCTGGCCGCGCACCTCAGGGACGTGCCGATGGCGCTCGACCAGGCGTCCGCGCTGCGCTCGGCGACCGGCTGGAGCGTCGGCGAGTACCTGAGCCGCTACGACGCCCGCGCCGCCGAGCTGGCGTTCCCCACCCCCATCCGGGTCGCGTGGGGGCTGGCCGCCGACGAGCTCGCCGAGGCTTCGCCGGCCGCGTTCGAGCTGCTCGAGCTCAGCGCGTTCCTGGCCAGCGCGCCGATCTCCTGGGAGCTGTTCTGGGCGGCCCGCGGCCTGATGAGCGGCGAGCTGGCCCGGACCCTGCGGATCGAGCGCCGGCTCAAGGCCGCGGTCCGCCTGATCGGCCGGTACGGGCTGGCCGACCTCGACCCGCCCGGCGAGAGCCTGATCGTGCACCCGCTGGTCCGCGGCATGCTGGGCCAGCAGCTCACCTCGGAACGGCACGCGGCCCTGCTGCGCTCGGTGCGGGCCATGCTCGCCGCGGCCGACCCCGGCGATCCCGACAACCCCACGCACTGGCCCCGGTACGCCGAGATCATCCCGCACCTCATCCACTCCGACGTGCTGGGCGGCGACACCGAGGAGGTCCGCCAGCTCGCGGTCGGCTGCGTGCGCTACCTGTACGCCCGCGGCGACTACGACTCCAGCCGCGACCTGGCCGCGCAGGCGGTGGCCCGGTGGCGGGACAGCCTCGGCGAGGCCGACGACCAGACGCTGCTCGCCTCGTTCCACCTGGCGAACGCGCTGCGCGCGGTGGGGCGTACGGCCGACGCCCGCGTGCTCAACGCCCAGACCCTGCGCTCGCAGCGCGAGGTCCTCGGCGGCGACGACGAGACCACCCTCGCGACGGCCAACAGCGTCGGCGCCGACCTGCGCATGCAGGGCCACTTCGAGCAGGCCCGGCAGCTGGACGCCGACAACCTGGTCCGCTACCGCCGGCTGTTCGGCGAGAGCTTCCCGACCGCGCTGCGCTGCGCCAACAACCTGGCCGTCGACCTGCGGCTGCTGGGGGACTTCCGGGGGGCCCGGGCGCTGGACGAGCAGGTGTTGCGGCACCGGCAGGTGATCTTCGTCGACGGGCACCCGGAGACGCTGTCGTCGCGGGCCGGCCTGGCGTTCGACCTGTTCGGGCTCGGCGACTACGCGGCGGCGGCCGCCCTGCTCGCCTCCGCCGGGCACTTCGACGCGCTCGGCGAGGACCACCCGATGGCGCTGTGGGCCGGGCGGTTCGCCGCGATGGCGGCCCGCCGCGGCGGGCGGGCGGACGCGCGGGAGCTGGCGGCCGCCAACGTCGAGCTCTTCCGGCACAAGTTCGGCGACCTCAACGTGGAGACGCTGGGCGCGATCGTCTCGCTGGCCAACTGCGCCCGCGAGGCCGGCGACCTCGACCAGGCGCACCACCTGCTCGAACGGGCCGTGGTGCGCTACCACGCCGTCCTCGGCGACGAGCACCCGTTCACCCTGGCCGCGGGCGCCGACCTGGCCGGCGTGGTCCGCGCGACCGGCCGGTACGCCGAGGCCCGCACGATCGACGAGGAGGCGCTCGGCGGCCTGCGGCGCAGCGTGGGCGCCGATCACCCGTTCACGCTCGCGTGCGCCAACGGTCTCGCGGCCGACCTGCTCGCCATCGGGGAGGCGCAGCAGGCGCGGGAGATCGCCCTGGACACGCTCACCCGGTCCCGTACGGTGCGCGGCGCCGACCACCCGGACACCCTGGCGTGCGCGTTCAACGTGGCCCTGGACGCGGGCGACGACCAGTCGGCCGAGGCGGCGGTGCAGCGCCTGCAGAAGGCGTACGGCGAGGGCCACCCGGTGCTGGCCCGGGCGCAGGCGGGCGTCCGCCTGGAGACGGAGATCGAACCGCCGCCACTCTGACCCCGCCGGGGTCACGGGGTGTAGACGATGGCCATCCGGGTGAGGGTGCCGTCCGTGGTGGCGATGGCGACCATGCCGTCCTCGTTGAGCTTGAACCATCCGGCGAACTCCTTCGCCGTCATGGGGCAGGTGCCGCCCTTCTCGGGGGCGTCGATGCACACGTTGCCGTCGGCGCCTTCCCAGGTGAAGTACTTCGCCGTCGCGGCGATGGGCACGGTGACCTTGGTGTGGCTCGCCTCCGTGACGTACTCCTGGCTCACGCACCGGCTGTCCGAACGCTTGATCTTGAACGTCCGGCAGTACGCGTCGCCGGTCATGAAGATGATCGGCTCGACGACGGCGGACGCGCTCTTCGCGTCGTACGCGTGCAGCTTCACCACCGACGTGGTGCTGCCCTGGGTGAGGTCCGCGAAGCGCGGCTGCGGCGCCGCCTTGGTGGTCGACGGCGACTCCGACGGTGATGGCGACTCCGACGCCGACTCCGACGCCGGGGAAGCGGGAGCCGGAGCGGGAGAGGCGTCCGGCTTGTCGGTGCCGCAACCGCCGGCCAGCAGGACCAGCAGCACCACGGCGGGCAGTACGCGCTTCACAGTTCCATGACCTCCGCACGGGCGAACGCCGCTCGGGCGTCGCCGCTGATGACATCGTCGATGACCCCGAAGGTCACCCGCCCGGCCGGCCGGGACGGCTCGCCGAGCCGGGTCCGGAGCACGGCCGTACCGTCCACGGTGACGGTCGCCTCGTCCTGTTCCACGGCGACGTCGAGCCGGCGGGGCCGGCCCAGCTCGCCGGCGGTGACCGCGGCCCTCGTCTCGCCCGTGACACCGTCCGTGGCGTCCACGCCGAGCCGGACCTCGGTCTCGCAGAGCGACACGAGATAGCCGTCCGCGCCGGCCATGCGGAACCAGGCCGCCGCGCACGTACCCGAGGTCAGGATCGTCGCGTCCACGGTGATCGCCTGGTCGCCGGCGAAGGGCTCGTCCGGCCCCTCGCAGCGATAGACGGGCGACATTCCGGTGCGGGCCTCGAGCCGGCCGGCCGCGAACACGCACCGGCCCTCGGCGTCGGTGCGGGTGGCCCGCCAGCGGCCGGGCCGGTCCAGGCGGTCGCTGATCGCCGCGCCTGCGGCGGCCCGGCTGTGGGAGGGCGCCGCGGTGGGTGTGCCCGTGCCGAGCGACGCCGACGCTCCCGGATCGGAGAGCGTTTGAGCGGCGACGACACCGGCCGCCCACAGCACCAGCGCAGCCACGCCGGCCAGGATCAGTCTCCGGGTCCGGCCGGGCCGTGAGCCACCCGCGGTGAGCCGGCGCGCGGCCGTGGCGGCGTGGAGCAGCTCCGGGCGTACCGGCTCGGCCCGGTCCTGGGTGCCATGTACGCGACCGTGCCCACCATCCGGTCGGTCTGCGTGTGCCGGCTCGTCGCCTCGAAGGCGCGGGCGATGCCGAAGTCGATGACCTTCGGTGTGCCCAGCGCGAGGAGCACGTTGCCGGGCTTGAGGTCGCGGTGGATCACCCCGGCTCCGTGGATGGCGGCCAGCGCCGTCGCCACCCCCACGGCGACGCTGTGCAGGTTGCCGCCGCTCAGCGGGCCGTTGCGGGCGATCACCTCGGACAGGGTGGGCCCGTCCACGTACTCGACCACCAGGTACGGCGTGGGATGGTCGGGGTCCGCGTCGAGCACCTCGGCCGTGCAGAACGGCGGCACCTGGCGGGCCTGGTTCACCTCGCTGCGGAACCGGCCGCGGAACTCGGGGTCGTACGCGTACTCCGGCCGGATCATCTTGACCGCGACCAGCCGACCGCCGGCGTCCCGGCCGAGGAAGACGGCGCCCATGCCGCCCTGGTCGAGCCGCCCGAGCAGCTCGTAGCCGCCCAGCTCGGTGGGATCCCCCGGCAGGAGCGGATCGGTCACCCGCAGGACGATACATCGATCTATCGAGCCAGCCGTTCGACGGCGTCCGCGGCCGCGGTGGCCCCGCCGGCGGCCCGGAACGACTCGGCCATCCCGGCCAGGTTCCCGCGGATGGTGTCGTCGGCGTCCACGTCGCGTACGCCCTCGCGCAGGGCGTCGGCCGTCTGCGCGGTCAGGGTCGTGCCCAGCCCCAGCTCCCGCAGCCGGCGAGCGTTCGCATGCTGCTCGGGCATTTGCGGTACGGCCACCGTGGGCACCCGGTGGAGCACCGCCTCCATGGTGGAGTTCATGCCGGCGTGGGTGACGAACACGCGGGCGTGCCCGAGGACCTCGAGCTGCGGGAAGGACGGGCGTACGTCGACGTTGGCCGGGACGGCGCCGAGCCGCGCCGGGTCGATCCGGTCGCCGACCGCCATCGCCACCTGCCAGCCGGTGCCCGCGAACGCCTCGACGCAGAGGCGGAAGAACGCCGGATCCTCGTTCATCAGCGTGCCGAGCGAGACGAACAGCAGGCGGGTGCCGGGCGCCGGCGGTTCCCAGCCGGCCGCGTCCGTCCGCGGGTGCTCGGAGGGCCCCACGAAGGCGTAACGGTCGCCGAAGGTGTCGCCGTGGTACTGGAACTCCCGCGGCACGAAGACGACGTCGAGGTCACCGGGGACCCGGCTGAGCACCGTGCCGAGGGTGCGGGTGATGCCGAACGGTGCCGTGTACGCCCGTACGCGCGCGTCCGCGTCCGCCATCGACGCGGCGAGCCGTTCCGGGTCGGGGACGAACTCCTGCAGCGGCGTGTAGTGCTCGTTCGCCGCGAACGTGGGCCGCAGCTGGACGCCGGGCACCCCGAGGATCTCCGCCAGCACGGCCCCGGCGAGCGAGTTGGCGTCGTAGCAGACCACGTCCGGCGGGTCGGCGGCGAAGCCCTCCCGCAGCGCCGGCAGCTCGTGCCCGGTGGCCGCGAGCACGAGATCGGCGATCATCGCGACGACGTCGGTGCTCGCGTCGCGCAGGGCGCTCTGCCCCGACCGGCCACGGTGCCGGAATTCGCCGGCCGGCAGGCCGAGGAAGGTGGCCCCGGCGCGCTGGACGGCCGGCGCGAACGACGCCTCGAGGGCGTACGTGACCCGGTGCCCGCGCCGGACCAGCTCGGCCACGAGGGGCAGCGTCGGATTGACGTGTCCGGCCCCGTTCCGGCCGACGAAGGCGAAGTGCCGCTGCATCTGACAGCTCCGTTCGGAGGAAAAGTGGAACTCAGTGCCATTTATGGAACTGAGTGTCAGATGAGCACCGTAGCGGGGCGCCGCCACCCGGTACCGTGACGCGGTGGCGTCAGACCGGGTCCCGGGCGGTGCAAGGGCGCGCGCCCGCCGGGCGATGCGCGACCAGGTGGCCGCGACGGCCGTGGCGCTGTTCCTCGAACGGGGCTTCGACGAGACGACGGTGGACGACATCTGCGCCGGCGCCGACATCTCGCGGAGCACGTTCTTCCGCTACTTCCCGACGAAGGAGGAGGCGCTGTTCGGCCGGGCGGCGGAGACCGGGCGCAGGTGGCTGGAGGCGCTGACCGCGCGACCGGCCGCCGAACCACCCTGGGTCGCCCTGCGGCGCTCGCTCGACCCGCGCCTGCGGGAGCTCGCCGAGGCCGGCGAGGGCATCAAGCCCCTCATGCGGCTGATCCTCGCGACGCCCGCGCTGGCCGCGCACCATCGCGAGAAGAACGCCTCCTGGCAGGACCTTCTCCGGCCGGAGATCGCCCGCCGCCTGGGCGCCGACCCGGACGACGCCGCGGATCCCCGGGCCGAGGCCATGATCGCGGCGGCCGTCGGGTGCCTGGACGCCGCCCTGCGAGCCTGGATGGCGGGCGGTCAGAGCCGGGAGTTGCCGGAGTTCCTGGACCGTGCCATGGCCGTGATCGGCTAAGCGGACAGCGTCGCCTGCCGGGTGAGCAGCTCGGTGAGCTGACCGGCCGGCATGGGCCGGGCGAAGTGGTAGCCCTGCGCCTGTGCGCACTCCAGCTCCCGCAGCCGGGAGGCCTGGCCGGCGTCCTCGACGCCCTCGGCGACCGGCGCGAGGTTGAACGTCCGGGCGATCTGCAGCACCGCCTCGGCGACCGACGCGCCGGTGGTCTCCTGCATCGCCTGCACGAACGACTTGTCGATCTTGACCACGTCGACCGGCAGCGTGCCGAGGTGGCTCAGCGACGAGAAGCCGGTGCCGAAGTCGTCGAGCGCGATGCGGACGCCCAGCGTCTTCAGCGCGCCCAGCACCCGGGCGGACTCGACCAGGTCGACCAGCGCGACGGACTCGGTCAGCTCGAGAACCAGCAGCGACGGCGGCAGGCCGGTCCGCTCCAGGACGCCACGGACCTCGTCCACCAGGGCCGGGTTGCTCAGCTGGCTCGCCGACAGGTTGACGTTGAGCTCGAAGCCGGGCTGCTGCTCCTGCCAGGCGGCGGCCTGCCGGCAGGCCTCCTCGAGGACCCAGCCGCCGAGGCGCGGCAGCAGGCCCAGCGACTCGGCCATGTCGAGGAAGGCGATCGGGGGCACCAGGCCACGCTCGGGGTGGTTCCAGCGGACCAGCGCCTCCACGCCGACGGTGTGCTCGCCGGCCAGGTCGACGATCGGCTGGTAGTGCACCTCGAACTCGCCGTCGTCGAGGGCGCGGCGCAGGTCCGCCTCCTCGCGCCGGCGGGCCTCCACCGCGGCGAACTGCGCCGGGTCGAAGCGCCGGGCGACGCCCTTGCCCTCGCCCTTGGCCTGGTAGAGGGCCAGGTCGGCCTCGCGCAGCACCTCGTCGACGAGCATGTCGCTGCCGCGGGTGATGGCGATGCCGGCGCTGGCGCGGATGCTCAGCACCGCCTCGCCGACGGTCAGCGGCTGGGCGAGGTCGCGCAGGATGCGGTTCGCCACGGTGTCGGCGATCTGGTCGTCGACCAGCCGCGGCAGCAGCACGACGAACTCGTCGCCGCCGAGGCGGGACACGGTGTCGTTGGTCCGGACGTTGGCGGTGAGCCGGTCGGCGGCGGTGCGCAGCAGCTCGTCGCCGACGGTGTGGCCGTACGTGTCGTTGACCTCCTTGAACCCGTCCAGGTCGAACAGGATCACGGCGGTCATCGTGTCGTCGGCGTCGGCCAGCGCGTCCCGCGCGTGGTCCATGAACAGCTTGCGGTTGCCGAGCTCGGTCAGCGGGTCCCGGAACGCCTGGCGGACCAGCTGGGCGCGCTGCCGGGTGAGGTCCCGGACGAGGCCCTCGTTCGCCCGCGCGCCGAGGAACTGCCGGACCAGGACGACCGCGGCCACGGTGAGCGTGAGCCAGGTCAGGCCGGGGCTGAGCTGCCCGTCGCGGCCGAACCGGACGCCGGCCAGCACCACGGCGGCGGCGACCGGGACGTACTGCACGAGGGGCCGGCGCCGGGCGAGCAGCAGAACGGCCGCGGCGGCCGTCCCGACGACCGCGGCGGCGGCGATCAGCCGGCCGGCGCCCGCCGCGCCGCGGACGACGTCCTCGACCAGCGCAGGCCACGCCAGCAGAAGAAGCGACGTCAGGATCATGGCGTGGTCGACACAGCGACGCACCCGATCCATGGCACCCGTCCGGCTCATGCTCACCTCCAACACGGGCCATGATCGGCCCGGTGGCCGGGAACTTTAGGAAAGCCAGTTCACAATGGCGAGCGGCTCGGGCCGGTCGGCTCCCAGCGCGGCGCCGGTCGCCGCGGCCACCTCCGGCGCCACCCTCCCGCCACTGACCAGCAGCAACCCGGCCCAGTCGGTCCGGTCACCCCGGATCTCCGAGTACGCCCTCAGCGCCGCCTCGTGGTCGCCGCGCACGTACGCGAGGTCGCCCGCCGAGCCGTCGAGCGGCAACCCGCGCAGCAGCCGGTGCGCCAGATCCAGCCGGGCGCTCGCCTCCAGGGCCCGCCGCGGAGCCCGGTGCAGCCGCGCGGTCACCGGCGGCGGCAGCTCACCCCGTCGCCACGCCCGCGCCAGCGCCGCCGCGTCGGCCGGGTCCACGCGCAGGTTGCGCAGCCGCCAGCGCAGGTGGTGATCGCGGTTGGCGCCCTCGGCGAGGCGCAGCACGTCCGGGTCGACCGGCTCCGCGAGCCATGGCCGGACCTCGTCGAGCAGGGCGCCGACGAACCGCTCGCCGGCCGGCGTCAGACCGGTGAGGCCCTCCGCCGCGGCGGCCACGGCGGCTCGCCACCGGGCGAACTCGAACCGGGCCGGCCGATCCTGCGGCCGGGTGCGCCAGAAGCGGGTGACCGTCAGGTACGCGTACGCGCCGTGCAGGATGCCCGAGGCCGGCCGCGGATCGTCGCGCCACGGCGAGTAGCCCGGCGTGTCCGGGGCTTCCAGCAGGTCGAACAGGTACAGCACCGCGTTGAGGATGCTGTGCTGCGCCTCGTGCAGCAGCCCGACGGCGAGCGCGGCCGGGTCCGCGGGCTCCGACATCGCGACGGCCCCGTACGCGTGGACCGAGGTGGCGCTGATCCCGCGGGCCGCAGGATCGGTCTCGACGGGCACCACGCAGTCCAGCACGCGGGACAGGACTTCGGCGTCGGGGCGTACGCGCTCCACGAGCAGCCGCCACGCCTCGGTGAACGTGGCCTGCCAGCGGGCGGCCGCGGCCTGGGACAGCGGCGGGGTGGGGGTCAGCCCGAGCCGGGCGCGCAGCGGGTCGCTGTCCTCCAGGCGTACGGAAATCGACAGCCCGTCGTGCGCGGCCGTGAGCAGCCGCTCCGCCTGGCGTGGCCGGGGGATCCGGGCACGCGCCGCGAGCTCGGTCAGATAGCCGACGCCGGCCGTCTCCGGCGATGCCCCGTCCCGCAGGGCCGTGAGGCATCCGGCGGCCCACACGCCGAACAACGGACGGTCCAGCAGGGCGCGCGTGCGGGCCGGGTGGGTCGTCTCGGCGGCCGCCAGCTCACCGAGGCAGGCAGTGCCGGCGAGGGCGGCGATCTGGCGGAGCAGGAGCAGGTGCCGGCTCATCCGTACGCGGCGCAGCTCGTCCAGCACGTCCGGGCCGGGCCGGCCCGCCCCCAGCGCGACCAGCGCCGCGTCGCTGAGCCGATGCGGCCGCGCCGCGCCGATCCCGGTGACTGTCATGCGCCCGGACGCCTCACAGGGCCGAGTTGAACCCGGCGATCGGCTCGCCGGGGTGGGCCAGGTCGTCGGCGAGCCGGCGCAGGCAGTGCGCCAGCGGGCTGTCGTCGGCCCGGTCGGCCTCGGCGTCGGCCGCCAGCTCGGCCAGCGACAGGGCGGAGACGTCGATCATGGCGGACCGCCAGTCCGGCGTCGCACTCGTGGTGCTCGTGCCCCCGTCCACCTACGCCTACCTTCGTCGGAGGATGTCGGTTGTCGTCCTGCAACGATCAACCCGTTGCCGAGAAGATTACGGCGGTCGTCGGGTCGGGTGATGTCCGGGCGTGTCGCCGGGCGGGGTCGCCCGGCACGCCGGGCCGTGATCTCATAGGCCGACACCGCGAAAGTCGGCAACGGAGGACAAACTGTGCTGAGGCGTCAGGCCGGGGAGACCGGGGAGCAGGTGCACGACCACGCCGAGGACGAGGGCACCGACGATTCCGCCGAGGCCCCGCCCGAGTCCCCGGTGATGCCGTCGCCGCCGTTCCCCACCTTCCGCAGCCGGCCCACGCTGCCGGCCCAGACGCCGGGCGTCGGCTTCGAGAGCGGGCGGGACAGCCGTGCCCGCTGAGGACTCCCGGCCGCCCCTGCCGCGCCGCGGGCCGGCGCCGGCGGTCGAGCGGATGGACAACGCCGAGCTGGCCCGGATGGTCGAGGCGGAGCACCCGTACCGGGGCAAGGCGCTCTTCGAGCTCTCCGACCGGATCGCGCACGACGACGACGCGGCGACCAAGGTGGCCATGCTGAGCCGGCTGTCGTCGCTGCGCCAGGCGCGCCTGTTCGACCGGGTCTCGCTGGCCTGGTCGGCGATCATCGCGCTGCTCGCCGCGGAGACCCCGCACTCGCGGGCGGCGGCGTACGAGGCGTTCGGCGCGCTCGACGTGGCGGAGCAGCGGGACATGCTGGACTACCTCGAGGTGACCGCCATCGAGGACGCCCACCCGAGAATCGCCTGAGGCCGCCGGGGCGCGGGCCGGTCACGCCCGCGCCGCGGCGGCCCGTCAGGCCTCGACCTTCACGTCCTTCCAGAACGCCACCCGGTCGCGAACGGCCTTGGCGTCGGGCTTCGGGTCCGGGTAGTACCAGACGGCGTCCTGGCTGACGTGGCCCCCGGACTCGAGCGTGTAGTAGGACGCCCGGCCCTTCCAGGGGCAGACGGTGTGCGTGTCGGACGGGCGCAGCACGTCCTCCCGCAGCGCGGAGCGCGGGAAGTAGACGTTGCCCTCGACAACCACGGTGTCGTCGCTCTCGGCGATGATCTCGTCGTTCCAGATGGCCTTCGGCATACCCCGAACGTAGCGCGCTCGCGGGCCCCAGTCCGATATGCGGGCTTTATTCGCCTCCCGGGGGTGAAACGCCGTCGGACAGCCAGACCGTTGCCCGGCCCCCGTACGAGGATCTAAGGTCGATCCGCCCACGACCCCCGAACGGAAGCGGCCGCCATGAGCACGAGCACCCTGAGCACGTTCCCGGTCCTCCGGGAGCAGGCCCGGCACGCGTTGCTGCTGCTCGGGGCGCCGGCCCCGGCCAAGCTCGTGGTGGACGTGCACACCGCCCTGTTCGACGGCGACCTGTCCATGTCCGGCCTGGCGACGGTCCTGCGCGACGAGGAACGGCAGTACGACCCCGACATGCTGCGGCCGTACCGGATCTGCCCGGCCCTCCACCACGACCTGACGGTGGCCCGCGGGCTGGTCGCGCTCTCCTGCTGGCCGGGGGAGCGGCGGCTGGTGTCGGCGGTGGCCGCCCGGGCCAACGCGCTCGCCGCCGTGGCGCGCGTCGCGGAGTTCGTGGCCATCCGCAACACCGCGGGCCCGGCCGTGCTCGACCTGCTGCGCCGCCTCGCCGAGACCGTCCCCGGCGGCCCCGAGGCGTTCCTCGTGCACGACCCCCGGGCGCTGGCCGACGCCGCCCGCGCCGGGCTGGCCGACCTGAGCGTCGAGGCCGTCCCCGACGTGGTGCTGCGCCGGTGGGAAGGGCTCGACGAGCGGCACCGGCTGTTCGGCGTCACGAGCCTGCCCCACCAGCGAGGGCGCGCGTGACGCCGGCGCTCGACCGGCTCCGCGGCGGGGCGCCCGCCAAGCGGCACAACGCGCGCACGATCGCCGCGCTCACCGCCAACCCCGGCTGCACCCGCCGCGCCGTCCTCGACGCGGCCGGGATCGACAAGCCGAAGCTCGCCGAGCACATCGGCTTCCCGGGCACCTTCGGGCAGTCCCGCTTCGCGCTCGCCCGCGGCAACGGCTTCGAGGCCATGCTCAAGGCCGACGACTGCGCGCTGCTGCTGTCCGTGCTGCGCGACGTGCTCGGCCTCGACACCCCCGAGGTGTCGTACGACGATCTCGGCGAGGACGCCGACGACACGCTCGGCGCGCGGCACGGGCGTACCCGGAAGCTGCTCGCGGCCGCCGCCGGCGCCGCCCTGATCGACCACCCGCTGCTCACCCTGGACGTCGCCGGGCGGCAGGTCTTCCTGGAGCCCGACCTCATCGCGTTCCAGGTCGAGGGGCGGCTGCACGTCGTGGAGATCAAGTCCTTCGCGATCGTCGACGGGCAGGCCGACAGCGCGAAGGTGTCGGCCGCCGCGGTCCAGGCCGCCGTGTACGTGCTCGCGCTGCGCCGCCTGCTCGCCGAGCTGGGCCACGACCCGGCCCTGGTCAGCCACGACGCGGTGCTCGTCTGCCCGCGCGACTTCTCGCTGCAGCCCACGGCCGTCCTCGTCGACGTCCGCAAGCAGCTCTCCACCCTGAACCGGCAGCTCAAGCGGCTCGCCTCGGTCTCCGACGTGGCCGAAGCCCTGCCGGAGAGCGTCAGCTTCGACCTGTCGCTGCCGCCGGCCGACCTGATCGCCTCGCTGCGGCACGTCGAGGCCCGGTACGCGCCGGAATGCCTCTCCGCCTGCGAGCTGGCCGTGCACTGCCGCCACGAGGCCGCCGGGACCACGGCCGCGCTGGGCCGGCCGGTGCGGGACGCGCTCGGCGGCGTCGACACGGTCGAGGAGGCGCTGGCGCTGGCCGCGGGCGCGCGGACCCCCACCGAGGAGCAGACCGAGGCGGCCGCGCTGCTGCAGGCCGCCGCCCGGCTGCGCGCCGAGGTGCTCGGTTCTTGAGCACGCTCACCGCGCTCGCCCGGGCGCAGGCCCGCGCCGAGGGGCGCGCGCAACCGATCGCGACCGTACGCCACCTGCACCTGCACGCCCGGCCGTTCGTGCTCATCCCGTACGCGATGGCCGGCGAGGCGAACGCCCCCCTCGCGGCGCTGGCCGGCACCGGCCCCGACGACCCGCGGCTGCTCGTCGTGGCGCAGCCCCGCAACCGTGACGACCGCTTCGACTTCGCCGCGGAGCTCGCCGAGCTGCTGCTGCCGTACGTCGACTCGTTCACCGCGGTGGCCGAGGCGGTCGCGGTGGACCGGGGCCGGGACGTGCGCTACCGGTACGTGGACGCGCCGCAGCTCTGGGTGCCGAACACCGGCGGCGTCGACTTCATCCGGCTCTTCGGGCGCTCGACCCGGTTCCGCACCACCGAGGGCGAGTACGCGGTGCCGGCGGGCGTACCGCTGCTCGGGCGCTGGCTGACGTTCTTCGCCGGGTCCGCGGAGGTGCCGGGGTCGTCGCTGCTGCTCAACGCCGTACAGGCGCTGTCATCGCACTGGGCGACCGGGCAGAGCAGCGCCGAGGACGCCCAGCTCGCCGCCCTGATGGCCTGGCTGCGCCCGCCGCCGGGCCGGTCCGTGCCCGAGGCCGTGGCGGCGGCCGAGGATCCGGCGGTGACACCGCCTGCCGGGCCGGCCACCGACCCGTCCTTCGACAACCACGTGCTCGCGCCGCTGCTGTCGGTCGCCGACCCGGACGTCGCCGAGCTCACCGAGGTGCTGCGGGCCCAGCTCATGCCGACCTGGCGGCTCATGTGGCAGGCGCTCGAGCTGCTCGGCACGCTGCCGCCCGGCGCCCGGGTCGCGAGCAGGTGGGACGGCGACCGCGACGCCTTCTCCGCGTTCGCGCAGCACGTGGCCGAGGGTGGCCCGCCGCAGCCCCGGCGCGACGGCGCGGTCGCCGCGGCCGCCCGCCTCAGCCGCCTCGAGGCCGCGGCGACCCGGTACGCGGTCCAGCGCGCCTTCGACGACCCCCTGGTCATGGCCGAGCACCGCCTCGCCGGCGCCGCGTTCGCCGCCGAGGTCACCCTCGCGAAGGCGGACCGCATCGACGACAGCGGCAAACGCCCGGTGCTGCGCCCCCGCATCATGGTGGTCACCCCGGAGCCGGTACGCGTCGAGCCCGGCGCCGCCCTCACCTCGCCGGCCCGGCCCGGGCAGAAGGCGACCGTCATCGCGGTCACGCGCCTCGACGAGGCCAAGACCGAGGTGCTGCTGGAGCTGTCCGGTGGCATGGGGCGCAAACTGGTAGCCGAGCCCGGCAGCGTGCCCGAGGTGGGCGAGCGGATCCTGCTGACCACGCTCAGCGAGGCGTACCGGCCCGGCGGGGCGTTCCCGGAGCCCGACCAGACCCCCTGGACGCACGGCGGACCGCCCGCCCCCGCGGCTGTCCCGGAGTAGCTTTGTCCGCATGTCCGTGATCAACAGTGGCACCATCGACCTGGGCGGGCGCACCGTCCACCGGCTCGGCTTCGGCGCGATGCGCATCACCGGTGACGGCATCTGGGGTCCGCCCCGCGACCACGACGAGGCGATCCGTGTCCTGCGGCGCGCCGTCGAGCTGGGCGTCGACTTCATCGACACGGCCGACTCCTACGGGCCGTACGTCTCCGAGGACCTGATCCGGGAGGCCCTGCACGACGGCACCGGCTACGGCGACGTCGTGATCGCCACCAAGGGCGGCCTCACCCGCAGCGGTCCCGACGTGTGGCCGCCGCTCGGCCGCCCCGAATACCTCCGCCAGTGCATCCTCATGTCGCTGCGCCGCCTCGGCGTCGACACCGTCGACCTGTGGCAGCTGCACCGCATCGACCCGAAGACCCCGCGTGACGAGCAGTTCGGCGAGATCAAGTCCTTCCTGGACGAAGGGCTCGCCCGGCAGATCGGCCTCTCCGAGGTCGGCGTCGAGGACATCCAGGCGGCGCTGGACTTCGGCATCCCGGTCGCATCGGTGCAGAACCGCTACAACCTCGGCGACCGGCGCGCGGAGGACGTCCTCGACTTCTGTGCCGCGCGCGGGATCGCGTTCATCCCGTGGGCGCCCGTCAACGCCGGCACCCTCGCGCGCCCGGGCGGCCCGCTCGACACGGTCGCCGCCGCGCACGGCGGGGCGTCGACGGCCCAGCTCGCCCTGGCCTGGCTGCTGCGCCGCTCGCCGGTGATGGTGCCGATCCCCGGCACGTCGTCGGTCGCGCACCTCGAGGACAACCTGGGCGCGGCGGACGTCAGCCTCACCGACGAGGAGTTCGAGCTCCTCGCCGGCGCGGCCTGATCTCGACTCAGAGCAGGCGGATCAGCAGGAATGCGATGTCGTCGGCGCGGCGAGCCGCTGTCTCCACGAGGCAGGTGCACAGCTCCTCGCCGGGCCGCGCGGCGTCGTTGCGCAGCGTCTCCGCGACCCGGTCGATGCCCTCGTCCAGCAGGTGCCCCGGGTCCTCGACCAGCCCGTCGGTGTAGAGCAGCAGCGTCGACCCGGCCGGCACCGTGCGCCGGTGGGTCGCCCGCTGCGCCCGTGGTGCCAGGCCCAGCAGCGGCTCCGGCGTCTCCCACCAGGCCTCGACCGTGCCGCCGGGGTGCAGCAGCAGCGGCGGCGGGTGGCCCGCGTTGGCGAACGTCACGTCGTACCCGTCCGCTCCGCGGCGGATCCGGGTCAGCACGGCCGTCGCCGCCGCGTTGACGTTCAGCCCGCGGATCGCCCGGTCCAGCTGGGTGAGCAGCCGGCCGGGCTCGTCGTCGCGCCCGTACGCGTCCCCGCGCACCAGGTTGCGCAGCTGACCCATCGCGGCGGCGGCCTCGATGTCGTGCCCCGAGACGTCACCCACGGCGAGCATCACGGAGCCGTCGGGCTGGGCGAACGCGTCGTACCAGTCGCCACCGACCGCCGCGCCGTCCTGCGCCGGCAGATAGCGGGCGTGCAACTCCATGCCCGGGATGTCCGGCAGCTCGGTCAGCATGCTGTGCTGCAGCACCTCGGCGACGTGCCGCTGGCGGCCGTACAGCCGGCTGTTGTCGATCGCCAGGCCGGCCCGCCGCGCGATGTCCAGCGCGGTCCGCTCGTCGGCCTCGGTGAACGGCGGGCGTCCCGGGCCGTTGACCAGCGTCACCGAGCCGAGCATCCGCTGGGTGACCGGGGCGGTGACGGGCGCGATGAGGAACGACGCGTACCCCAGCCGCTCGGCGATCTCCGCCAGCTCCGGCGTCGTGGTCCGCGCCAGGATCTTGTCGGCGGTCTCCCCGTCGCGGCGGATCGGCTGCCCGGACCGCTGCACCGCGAGAACGGCCGACCGCCCGCCCAGCCCGGTCATCATCAGCTGGGCGAACCGCTCGACGTCGGCCGCGGCCTCGGCGTCCCGGTGCGCGGCGGCGACGTGGCGTACGGCGCCGTTCTGATCGACGAGCGTGACCAGGCACCAGTCCGCCAGCCGCGGCGTCACGCCCTCGGCCAGCCGCCGCATGCCCTCCTCCATGTCGAGCGTGGTCGTGAACGTCTCGGTCAGCTCGGCCAGCATCGCGAGCTGGTCATGAGCGCTCTCGGCGTGCCGGCGCGCCTCCTCGGCGAGGTCCCGGGCGATCCGCAGGCGCAGCTCCGACGCGCACGCCTCGGCGAGATCCTCGAGGATCGTCAGCTCATCCTTGCTCCAGGCGCGCGGCTTGGTGTCGATCGCGCAGAGCGATCCCAGCGTCAGGCCGTCGGAGTCCTTGAGCGGCATCCCCGCATACGCCACCACCCCGAGATCCGGGATCGCGAGGTTGTCGCGGACCTGCGCGTAGATCCGCGCGTCCGGGAACACCTTCGGCACACCCTCGGCGACGACGTGCTGACAGAACGAGTGCGACAGCGGGGTCTCCCGCTTCTGACCCCACGGCTCGGCCAGCCCGACCTGCCCGGGAAAGAACTGCCGCTCGGTGTCGACCAGCGAGACCAGGGCCACGGGTACGCCCAGCAGCCGCTTCACCAGGCCGGCGAACCGATCGAAGGCCGCATCGGACTCGGCGCTCACGCACACCCGCTGCAGCGACCGCAGGCGCGCAGGATCGTGCAGCGCACGCTGAGCCGGTGCGCCGATGTCACCGTGCCCGGCCATGCCCCTCCAACCCGGCCATGCCCCTCCAACCGTCGCCCCCCGGCGGCTCGATCAGCCAGGCTACCCGCCGGAAAGCGAAACCATGCAACCCCGCGGCACCCGCCTTTCCCGGGCTCGGGAAGTGCACGTTTGTCGACCTCGGCGGTGCAGATTCGGGTGCTACGGGGCCGGGGTGTCGGCGGTCGTCACCCGGGCGTCCCGAGCCACCCGGGACCAGCGTTCGGTCCACCGCTTGCGCAGCACGTCGAACGCCGCGTCGTCCAGCCCGTACGTCGACACCGTCACCTCGACCGGCCCGGTGTCGGGGCTGTCCAGCGGCTCCTGCCCGGCGACCACCACCAGGTGCCCGTCCCGGTCGACCAGCCACGCGACGCGCTTGCCGGCCCGGACCGGCTCGCCGCCGACGGCCTTGAGCGCCCGGCCGCCCGTCGTCGTGCCGGTCAGATACAGCGTGCGGCGCGGCCCGGCCGGCCGCTCGTCGAGGAAGTGCCGGAGCTGGATCAGAAAGGACCGCCAGCCCTCCTCGATCGCGTCGTAACGGTCGGGGTCGCCGGACCGTGAGCCCTCGCGGGCGACCCGGACCGTGGCGCGTTCGTCGTCACCCGTGACCGCGAGGTAGGAGCCGTCGGCCCAGCCCATCTGCTCGGGCGCCTGCAGCGTCGCCTCGTTCACGAAGATGTGCTGGATCTCCACGTCGAGCTCGTCGTAGTCCCAGCCGAACCACTGCCGCAGCAGCTCGGGCTGCGTCACGGCCGCCCAGGCCCGGTCCCGGCCGGCGGCGACGGTCACTTCCACGGCATAGGGCTTCGATGTGTGTTGATCGGTCACGCCCACATCCTTGCGTAGTCCGTGGATCACGCGACGCGATGGTCGTCGATTTCCGGCCGCGGCGATCCGGAACCTCCACGACCCGCTCCCGAACCACCCCGCCGGTCCGTCCGGGCTGCCGAGGCCCGGCCCGTCGCCGTTGCCGGGGCCCGGTCCGTCGCCGGTCCGGCGTCCCACCCTTCTCGACGGCCCGCCGTCAGGCCCGAGCGGATGGTGCGGACCGTCTCGGCCCGCCCGAGCCCTGCCCAGGCCGCGGCGGCGAGGAGCTCCCGGGTCACGGCCGCCGCATCCAGCAGCCCGGCCGCGACCAGCCGGCCCAGGGCGAACGCCGCCCGGTTCAGGGTGTCGTTGCGCGTACCGACGGGGGCGCGCGCCACCCGGTCGGCCTCCGCTTCGAGGGCGACCGCCGCGTACCGGTCCGGATGGACGATCTGCGCCCGGCCGCCCGCGGGGGCGCCGAGCGCCGGAGGGCCGGGACCGGCGATCAGCCCGCACAACGCCTCGGGCGCCGGCGGGCACGCGACGTCCGGCCGCACCACCCAGTAATAAGAGGTGCCGTTGGCGTGCCGGGACGGGGGCGCGAGCACGTACCCGCCCGCCCCGCGCCAGTCCACGCCGGGCAGAAGGTGGACCCGGTTGCCGTACCCGGTGGGTGTGAACCAGAAATGCCACCCGCCGCCGCCCGTGCGGACCTGGGGTCCCGCCGGCATCGCGCCGCCGAGAAGGTGACGCAGGCCGTGCCAGCCGGCGGCGGAGTCGACGTCGGCGACGTCCATGGCGATGCCGGTGCGCAGCCCGACGTTCGCGTCGGGCCAGCGTGACCACCACATCTCGATCCGGCGCGGGTCGGTGCTGGCGTCGGTGAGGCCGTGCCGCAGCCGCGGGTGCTTGCCCGGGCGGGCGCAGTCCGGCCGCCCGCACGAGCAGGCGCCGTCCCGCTCGGGGTGATGCACCGGCAGGACCGGAATCCCGTGCCGGGCATACGCGAGAGCGGCGTCGAGCATCATTGGCACAAGTGTACGAGCGCAACCGTCGTCCCGCCGGCCGTCTGGGGACAACGCCCGCGACCGCACCCGTTTATGCTGCGCTCGCATAGATCGGCATCGCCGCGCCCTGAGGGCAGCCCGGCGAGTAGTCCCCGAGGAGCCACCGCCGTGACGAAGGAGCCGCCGGTCGATCCCGTGCCTCCGGACGTGCCGCCGATCGAGAGCTTCGAGCCGCCGCCCGCCGGCCCGCTGCCCGGCTCGACGGAGGCGGTGACAGTGCCGGTGGCGAATGCGTCACGCCGGTCCGGGCGCTCCGGGAGCCTCTCCAAGCGGCTGGTCACCGCGTACTTCGCCGGCGGCCTGGCCCTGTTGCTCGCCGGTGCGGTCGCCGTCGTCTACCTGGGCGCCCGGGTGTACGCCCGCAGCCTTCCCCGTACCACGGTCACCGTCACGCGGGAGTACCCGTCGGCGAAGCCCGGCGCGGCCCATCCCACCGCGGTGGAGCCGTCGTCCTCACTGCGTGCGCGGTTCGGGCCGCAACGGCTCACCAACGGCAGGTCCTTCACGATGCGCGGGGAGGGCGACTCGCGGTTCCAGGTCACCGTCAAGGCGGGCAAGTTCCGCAAGCGGGCCTGCGACGAGCTCGCCGTGAAGCCCAAGGAGGGCGGCTACCTGCCGGTGAAGCTGTCGGTGAAGGTGCTGGAGGGTGAGCCGGACATCAGCGAGTACGCCTTCCGCTTCCAGAAGCCGGACGGCGACTGGCTCCCGTCGGTGGGCGGCAGCGCCTGCGAGGGGAACGACTTCGGCGGCTTCGTCCGGCGGTTGTCGGCGGGCCGGACGTACTCGACGACGGTGGTGTTCGACATCCCGGGCACGAAGGGCGACATCGTCTTCGTGTACCCGTTGCTCGACGTGGCCGCGTCGTGGCGGGTCGGTTAGGCGAGCAGCGTGTGCAGGACGTACGCGATGTGATGCGACGTGCTCCAGGCCATCCATCCCGACGGGCTGCCGCCGCCGCGGGCGCTGCGGGCGTTCTGGGCGATCTGCGCGTCGCCCCAGGAGAAGCGGGCGCCCGTGGACGGCCAGTGCGGGGAGGTCACGAGCGTACGGCAGAGGTCGTGGCACCGGTCGTCGCTGCGGCCGCCGCGCCGGGCCCAGCGGTAGATCCACCAGTCCCGCTCGGCGGTGTACCGCAGGGTGGGCAGCTGGCGGTGGTTGATGCCGGAGCGGCGTACGGGAGACGTCACGCCGTAGTCCGCGTAGCCGACGCCGGGCTCGCGCAGCCGTGCCCACACCCGCGCGTCGTGACGGCCCACCGTGACCGGTTCGTCCGTCGGCAGGCCGTCCAGATTGGGCGGCATCGCGCCGGCCGCGACGGTGACCGAGCGCCAGGGTGTCGTACGCGCCCAGCGCAGCACGTGCCGGGCGCGTTCCTCGAAGCGGTCGGCGTGCGCGGCGCAGGCCGTCTCCGCGAGGTCGATGACCAGGTCCACGCGTTCCGGTTCGAGGCCCGCGCCGGTCAGCAGCCGGGTGGTCGTCGAGGTGGCCTCGGCCGGGTTGCGGGCGTCGGTGTGCGGCTGAAGCCGCAGGACCGCGCGCATCAGGTGCATGCGCGCGGCCAGGCCGTGCTCCACCAGGCGGCGGCGACTGTCGTACGCCCGCAGCACCGGCAGCATCGCCACCCCGAGATCGGCCAGTTCCTCGGCGAGGTCGAGCGGCGGTGAGGTGAGCGGGCCGGCGGGGTCGGGCACGGCGCCCAGGTCGACGGCCATGACCCCGGTACGCGGCGGCGTCCGGCGGACGAGCTGGGGCAGCCGGTCGGTGGGGGAGACCTCGACGATCGGGGTGACCCGGCGCGCGGCGGCGGCGTCGAGGTGGTGCAGGGCGGCCAGTTCGCCGCGCCGGGGTCGCAGGATCGGGCGGTAGACACCGTCCTCTCCGGCCTCGGGCGCCGGGAATACGGTCATTCACTCAAAGTAGCGAAGTATTCACGCTGCGGGTGAATGCAGGCTCCATTCCTCATATCGGGCGAAGGTTCGCGCCCCGTGTCCCGCCCGCCGGAAAGTGTCAGGAGTGGCCGCTACGGTGGTCGCCGTGACAGTGGAGACGCCTTCCGTCGAGGCCGGCCGGGTCGTCGACGCCGTCCTGCGCGACCTCGCCTCGTCGCCGCACCGCGGGGTCGTGGTCGACTCGCCGCCGGGCGCGGGCAAGAGCACCCTGGTGGTGCGCGCGGCCGGCGTGCTCGCCGCCACCGGCGCCCCGCTGATGATCGTCGCGCAGACCAACGAGCAGGTCGACGACCTCATCGCCCGCCTCGGTGCCGCCTCGCCGGAGCTCGGCGTCGGGCGGTTGTCCGCCGTGGACTACGCCGCCAGCGAGCGGGTCCGCAACCATCCGTCCTGCCGCGTCGGCGCGAAGGTCGCCGACCTGGGCGGGCCGCCCGTCACGATCGGCACCGCCGCGAAGTGGGCCACGGTCACCGACGGCACGTGGCCCTGGGCGATCGTCGACGAGGCCTACCAGATGCGCTCCGACGCGCTGCTGCGGGTCGCGGCCCGCTTCGACCGGGCGCTGTTCGTCGGCGACCCCGGCCAGCTCGACCCGTTCTCCACCGTGGAGGTCGACCGCTGGACCGGCCTGTCCTGGGACCCGATGCAGAGCGCGGTCGCGGTCCTCCTGCGCCACAACCCCGACCTGCCCGTGCACCGCCTCCCGGTGTCCTGGCGGCTGCCGGCGTCCGCGGCCCCCGTGGTCGCCGAGGCCTTCTACCCGTTCACCGGCTTCCGCTCCGGCACCGGCCCGGGCGACCGCACGCTGAGCTTCGCCACCCCGGCCGCGTCCCGGCTCGACGAGGTCCTCGACACGGCGGCTGCCTCCGGCTGGGGCCTGCACGAGCTGCCGTCGCGCTTCACCGTGCGGACCGACGCGGAGGCCGCTGCGGCCTGCGCGGGCCTGGCCGCTGCCGCGCTCAGCCGCGACGGCACGACGTCGTCGGAGTCGGGCACGGCCCGGCTGACCGCCGACCGCATCGCGATCGGCGCCGCCCACCGCGACCAGGTCGCCGCGATCCGCTCCTGCCTGCCGCCCGAGGCCCGCGACGTCACGGTGGACACCGCCAACCGCCTCCAGGGCCGGGAGTACGACCTCACCGTGGTCCTCCACCCCCTGTCGGGCCGCCAGGACGCGACGGCGTTCCACCTCGAGTCGGGCCGCCTGTGCGTGCTCACGTCGCGCCACCGGCACGCGTGCGTGGTGGTGGCCCGGGCGGGCATCGCGGAGCTGCTCGACGCGCATCCCTCGACGGAGCCGGTGCATCTGGGTGTGCCGGTGAAGTTCCCGGACGGATGGGAGGCCAACCAGGCGATGCTCGCCCACCTGGCCGCCCTGCGCTGAGCACGGCTCACGCCAGCCAGGCGCGGATCCTCGGCTCGCAGGTGTCCTGCACCCGGACCCACGGCACGCCGAACACGGTCGCCGCGAGGTCCGGGCTCCGTCCCTCGTGGACCAGGCGGGTGAAGAAGGCGGCGAGTCGCCGGTCGCCGTAGGTCGCACCCAGGCAGCGGACCGCCAGGTAGGCCATCGCGTAGAGGCCGGACCGGTCCGCGTGTTCCGCCGGCCACGGCAGGTCGAGGCGACCGCTCGAGGCCGTGCGGCCGGCGTGCCGGCGGGCGTCCGCCAGCCGCGGGTACGCCGCGACCGGGGTGCGGCCGTACGCGATGTACTCGGCCATGCCCTCGATGGCCCAGGTGTCGTGCCCGCCCAGCGTGCCCAGCAGGGTGGCGATGTGGCCGAGCTCGTGGGCGAGCAGCCGCTCGTCCGGCGCGCCCGAGGCGTCCATCACGGCGAAGGCGGTCTGTTCGCTGGTCCGGTCGACGAAGCCGGCCGCCTCGCGGTCGCCGCCGATCGCCGCGTCCCAGTCGCCGGGGTCAGCCAGGTAGATGAGGTAACGGCCCGGCCGGTGGGCGGCGACGAACCGGTCCGCGGCCCGGGCCGCGTTCTCCGCTGCGGCGAGCCAGGCCGCCGGCTGGGCGCCGTCGTGCGGTGCGGCGACGACCGTACGGGACCCGCCGGCGAACCTCAGCGCGTCCCGTTTCCACGGCACCGCCCCGGCCCGGCCGACCTGGTCGAAGCCGGTCAGCACCGCCCGGCCCCCGGCGAGCCGCCAGCGCGTCCGGGCGGTGATCACCTCGTCGTGCGGCACGTACGAGTCGGCCGTACGGCGGCACGCGGTGCCCGCGAAGCAGACGCGAACCTGGAGCTCCGTGGACCACGACTGACCCCCACCGGTCGGCGGGTCGGTACGCGGAAGCCACGCGGAGACCTCGAAGCCGTGCAGGTTGGCGTACAGCCGTCGCAGCTGCGGGATGAGCGACGGGTCCGCAGGCCGCAACCACCCGGCTTCGTCGCCGCGCAGCAGCGCGGCGCCCTGCTCCTCCAGCGTGGCGCGGATCGTGCGTTGCACGGCCTGGGCCCGGGCCGCGGCGGCGCGTGTGCGGCTGAGCGCGACCACGGACAGGCCGCCCACCAGCACCGTCAGGATCGCGATCGCGGCCAGCCAGCGGGTCCGCCGGTGGGGCGGGGCGTCGACGGGGGCCGGGCCGGTCACAGTGGCGGACCCTACCAAGCGGAGCCCGTCCTGCCACTGGACCAGCACCGGCCCCGGTCACCGCCGGTTCGAGCTCATGCCACCGCTTCGCGGTCTCCGGCCCGGTCACGGTCCTGGAGGGGAAGGCCCGGCCGGGCGAGCAGTGCGGCCACGGCGATCAGCGCGAAGCCCCAGATCGGCAGCTGCTGGAGGTCGCCGGGCGAGAGGAACCAGCCTTCGCCCAGGTCGAGGCTGCGCAGCAGGTCGATCGTCGGCCCGAAGGCGAACCCGTGGGCGTGGACGAGCTCTCCGGTGCCGAGCGGATCGGCCACGGTCAGGTAGCGCAGCAGCGAGGCGACGAAGCCGGCGGCGGACGGGATGATCAGCACCAGGCCGATGCCGGCGAGGAGTGCGCTGCGGCGGGGCCGGCCCGCCATCCGGATCCGGTGGCACAGCGCCACGCCGGTGAGCCAGCCGGCCACCAGCCCGAGCAGGGTGCCGGCGATGGTCAGCGGCAGGTACGAGGCGGGTCGCTTCGGCCAGCCGGCGATGTCGAGGAGCCGGCCGCCGCCCGCGTCGGGGTACGCGTACACGTCGAGCCGGGTGTCCGCGGTCTCCGCGGCGAAGTGGACGTTGGCGAGGGTGCCGTCCGAGCCGTCGCCGGCCTTGATCGGTCCGGTCCGCCAGCCGGCGGCGGCCAGCTTGTCGCGGGTCTGTTCCGCGGCCTGCCGGGCGTCCGCCCCGGCCGGGAAGGGCCCGTCGGCCTGGAGGTAGAACGTGGAGGTCAGGCCGGTGCTCGTCGGCGGGAGGACCTGGTGGGCGATCGCATCGGCGTCCGGCAGGGCGGCGTAGCCGAACGTGCCCAGCCAGGAGCCGGCGGCGGCGCCGAGGGCGCCGCCGATGAGCAGCGCGAGGACGGCCGCGACGAGGGCGAGCGGGCGGCGCGCCGGCGGGCGGAACCGCTCGCGCAGGCCGTCCAGCACGAGCCGCCCCCGGTCGGCTCGGGTCGGACGGCCGCCCGGACCGGCCATCTCGAGCATGGTCTGGATGAGCTCGGTGCCGTGCTTGCGCCGCAGCCGGGCGGGGTACGCCGCCAGCAGCGCCCGGTGGCCGGGCAGGCTCATGCGGCACCTCCGGCGGTGCCGGGCCGCAGGGCGAGCTGCCGGCCGGCCGCGGCGGCGTGGCGGCGCAGGCGGTCGGCCTGGTCGGCGAGGGCGGCGGCGCCGCTGTCGCTGAGCCGGTAGTAGCGGCGCAGCCGGCCGTCGACGGACTCCTCGCGGTCGACGGCGATCAGCCCCTGCTGGTCGAGCCGGTCGAGGGCGCCGTACAGGGTGCCGGGGCGCAGGTTCACCTCCCCGTCGGAGAGGCGGGCGACGGACTGGACGATCCCGTACCCGTGCAGCGGCTGCGCCGCGAGCGCGGTCAGGATGAAGAAGGTGGGTGCTTGCACGGCGAGGACAGTACGGTGGCCGATGTATATCGTCAACCGTTGCATAGCGATCGCGGGCTCACCGTCCGTTGATGTTCGCAGGGCTGTCACCCGCTCGAAATATGGGACGGATTCACTGTGAATAGAGGACCGACCCGCGAGCTGACATGCAACTTGCACATGCGGTTCGCCGTGCAAGTTGCATGTTCGCGGGTCCCGGACCTGCTGCTCCAGCGTCGCCGCAACGGTTTGATCGTCCCGCCGGCTTTCATTCATGACCGTTTCTGAGATCTCATCGGAATTCTCTTCCAGTCGATCTCCGGAGATGGAACTCTTCTAGCCAGACCGTAGCGCCAGCGACACGGACGGTGGTGGTACCGAATGCGTCCAGACGTTCTCGTCGGTCCGAGCGAGTGGGTGGTCGAGCAGTTCGGCGACAAAGTCGCCGCCGAGCTGTGGACCCGGGTTCCCGAGGCATTGAGCACGGCGATCGATCGTGAAGTCAACGCCCGCCCCTCGACGACGCAGACCGCGGAACGGATCCTCGCCAACCCCCGGTGGCCCCTCCCGTACGAGGAACTCGTGCTGTTCCTGGGCACGTTGCCGGGAGCCGAGATCATCAGTGTGCCCCGGTCGGTCTACCAGCTCGTGGTCATCAACGGGCACGTGGTCGTCCCGTGGTGCTACGGCCAGTCGGCCGGCGACTCCATGCGCGACGCCCCGGTGGGCCGCTCGTTCGGGCGCCTCGCCCGGGAGCTGCTGCGCCGGTTCGGCCCGCCGTGGCGGCGGTCGCAGGTCGAGACCCCGCTGCCGCTCGACGCGGTCGACGAGCGGGAGGTCGCGAAGATCTGCGCCGCGATCGCCCGGATCGAGCCCACGCCGGAGGTCGTCATCGCCGGGTACGCGGGCGCGCCGCACCTCGGCCTGCTCAGGGCCTGCCTCGGTGAGATCAAGTCGACGGACAACGGCTCGCTCAACTGGAGCCACATCGACGACCTGCCCCTGCCGCCCCCGGTCATCCCGCGTCCGCGCCGCATGCAGTTCCCCTGACCGGGCTCACGTGGGGAAGACGCACATCCTCCACTCGTCGTCCACCTCGTCGAGGACGTAGACCTCGTCGGCCGTGGAGCCGTCCGCGCGGCGGATCTGGGCACCGACCGTCGCCCGCCGGCGGTCGTAGTCCACGTTCGTCGACGTGATGCGGTAGCCCGTGATCGCCTTGCCCTTCGCCGGCCCGGCGAGATCCTCGCGGGCGAACTCCTCCTTCGCCTCGGCGCAGAGGCCGTCGTACCCGGCGGGGCTGAGCCCGTCGCGGTAGTCGTCGATGAAGGCGGACGTGGCCTTCTCGGCCGCCTTGTCGAGGTCCGTCACGTGCTTGAGCCGGAAGTAGAGCCGGCCTATCCCGAGGGCGCACGTGAGGAACACGAGAACGAGCACCGTACCGAGGACGAACGGCCACTTCTTGCGCTTGCGGGGCGGGGCGGCGGGTGTGGTCACGGCGCCACGATAGAGGGTTGTCGATCTTTTCCGCGGCCCCGTCCGAGCTGCGAGAATGGCCCGCATGTCGCTGGATGACTTCGAGCGGTTCCCGCTGCTCTTCGGCCCCTCGCCCGTGCACCGCCTGCACCGGCTCACCCGCGAGCTCGGCGGCGCGCAGCTGTGGGCCAAACGGGAGGACTGCAACTCCGGGATCGCGTACGGCGGCAACAAGACGCGCAAACTGGAGTACCTGGTGGCCGACGCGCTCGCACAGGGCTGCGACACGCTCGTCTCGATCGGCGGGGTGCAGTCCAACCACACGCGGCAGGTCGCGGCCGTCGCGGCGTACGCGGGGCTGAAGTGCGTCCTCGTGCAGGAGAGCTGGGTCGACTGGCCGGACAGCGTCTACGACAAGGTCGGCAACATCCTGATCAGCCGCCTCGCCGGTGCCGACGTGCGCCTCGTGCGGGCCGGGTTCGGCATCGGCTTCAAGGAGAGCTGGGAGCGGGCGCTCGCCGAGGTCGTGGAGCGGGGCGGGAAGCCGTACGCGATCCCGGCCGGCGCCTCCGACCACCGCCTCGGCGGCCTGGGCTTCGCGGGCTGGGCGCGCGAGGTCGCCGAGCAGGAGGCGCAGCTGGGCGTCTTCTTCGACACGATCGTGGTGTGCTCGGTGACCGGCAGCACCCAGGCCGGGATGATCGCCGGGTTCGCCGCGCTCGGCGACGACCGGCCGCGGCGGGTGCTCGGCATCGACGGCTCGGCGAAACCGGCCGAGACGTGGGCGCAGGTCGCCCGCATCGCCCGGGACACCGCCGCGCTCATCGGTGTCGGCCGCGAGCTGCGCGACGACGAGATCCTGCTGGACGACCGCTATCACGCGGGCACGTACGGCATCCCCGACGAGGCGACGGTCGCGGCGATGCGCCTGGCCGCGAGCACCGAGGGCATGGTCACGGACCCGGTCTACGAGGGCAAGTCGATGGCCGCGATGATCGATCTGGTCCGCCGCGGCGAGATCCCGGCATCGTCCACAGTGCTGTACGCGCACCTCGGCGGCCAGCCGGCGCTCAACGCGTACAGCGCGATCGTATGACGTCCTGCGTGGTCACCGGCGGCGGCCGCGGCGTCGGGCGCGCGATCGTGGAAAGGCTGGCCGGCGACGGCGCGACCGTGGCCGTGCTCGAGGTCGACGCCGCCGCGCTCGACTGGGCCACCGACCGGCCGGAGATCGTGCCGGTCCTCGGCGACGCGGCGGACCCCGAGGTGGCGGCCCGGGCGGCGGCAGCGGTGCCCCGCCCGCTCACCGGCTGGGTCAACAACGCGGCGGTGTTCCGCGACGCCTGGCTGCACGAGGACCCGGCCGCGGTCGCCGACCTCATCGGCCGCAACCTGCACCCGGTGCTCGCCGGCACAGCCGCGGCGCTGCGAGCCGGCTGCACGGCCATCGTCAACGTGTCGTCGCACCAGGCGCAACGGGCGGTCCGGGGCGCACTTCCGTACGCGACGGCGAAGGCGGCGATCGAGGGCCTGACCCGGGCGGCGGCGGTGGACTACGGCCCGCGCGGCGTACGCGTCAACGCGGTGGCCCTCGGCTCGATCGCCACGGAACGCTCGGACACCCACGTGGCCGGTCTCTCCCCGGCCGCCGCCGAGCACTTCACGCGGGAGATCGCGGCGCTGCAACCGCTGGGACGGATGGGACGGGCGAGCGAGGTCGCAGAGGTGGTGGCGTTCCTGCTCTCGGACGCGGCGAGCTTCCTCAACGGCGCGATCATCCCGGTGGACGGCGGGCGATCCGCCCAGGGACGAGACCCGGAGTCGGCTCAGGGACGGGATCCGGAGGAGGTCTGAACACTCCCCGCCACTATTAACGTATATCGCACCCGGGGGCTTGCCGCAAGACCCGGGGTGGCGCGCAAAATCGCTGGTCAGAGCCCTGTTTCCGGCGAAAGAGAGATGCCGCGTGAAGCCGCTGACCGCCAGCGCGTTCGACCTGCCCGACCGTCTTGCCGCCAAGGCGGAGCCCGCGCTGATCGCCGCCGATGAGCGGCACTTCGCGGCCATCGCCACCAGCCTCGACCGGTCGATCGCCGATCTGTCCGAGCGGCTGGAGGCCGAGCGGCGGGCGCCCGCCGGGAAGGGCCGGCAGGCGGTGGACCGGGATACCGAGGTTCGCCGGCTCGCGGCCCGGCTGCGGACGCTGCGGCGTTTCGGGCTGGACCTGTGTCTCGGGCGGATGGTCGAGGCGGACGGCGGCGAGCCGGTGTACGTGGGCCGGCTCGGGCTCACCGACGGGTCGGGGCGCCGGTTGCTGCTCGACTGGCGGTCACCGGCGGCGGAGCCGTTCTTCGGTGCCACCCATGCGAACCCGATGGGGCTGGCGAGCCGGCGCCGGTACCGCTGGACCCGCGGGCGGATCACCGACTACTGGGACGAGGTCTTCACCGCGGACGGGGTGGAGGGGCACGCCGCGCTGGACGACCAGTCCGCCTTCATCGCGAGCCTGGGCAGCAACCGGTCGGCGCGGATGCGCGATGTGCTCGGCACCATTCAGGCCGACCAGGACGCGATCATCCGCGCCGGGTCCCGCGGCGCCCTCGTCGTCGACGGCGGACCGGGTACGGGCAAGACGGTCGTCGCGCTGCACCGGACGGCGTACCTGCTCTATTCGGATCCGCGGCTGGGGCATCGCCGGGGCGGGGTGCTGTTCGTCGGGCCGCATCAGCCGTACCTGGCGTATGTCGAGGACGTGCTGCCGAGCCTGGGCGAGGAGGGCGTGCAGTCGTGCACGCTGCGCGACCTCGTCGCGGAGGGCGCCACGGCGACCGTGGAGACGGATCCGGAGGTGGCCCGGCTCAAGGCATCGGCCGCCCTCACCCGAGCGATCGACGCGGCCGTCCGGTTCTACGAGGAGCCGCCGGCCCGGGCGATGACCGTTTCCGCCGGTGACGCCGACGTGCGGCTCGACGCCGGCGACTGGGCCGAGGCGTTCGAGGCGCCGGGGCCGGGGACCCCGCACAACGAGGCGCGCGACGAGATCTGGGAGGAACTGCTGACGATCCTGCGGCACAAGTACGACGGGGACGAGCCGGACGAGACGGTCCGCCGGGAAGTGCGCGCCGCCTTCAACCGTGCGTGGCCGGTGCTCGAGGCCACCGACATCGTCGGGGATCTGTGGTCGGTGCCGGCGTACCTGCGTCGATGCGCCCCTTGGCTGAGCGTCGAGGAGATCCGTACGCTCCAGCGAAGCGACCCCCGGGCCTGGACGGTCTCCGACCTGCCGCTGCTCGACGCGGCCCGGCAGCGGCTCGGTGACCCGGAGGCGTCCGGGCGGAAGCGCCGGCACGAGGCCACCCTCGCCGCCGAACGGGCCCGCATGGCCACGGTCGTCGACGAGCTGATCGAGGCGCACACGTACGACGACGGCGAGGGCGTCCTGGCCAGCCTGCGCCAGCTGGACCTGCAGGACGCGCTGGTGGACGAGGCCGTCCTGCCCGCCGCCGACCCGGACCTGCTGGCCGGCCCGTTCGCGCACGTCGTCGTGGACGAGGCGCAGGAGCTGACCGACGCGCAGTGGCAGATGCTGCTGCTGCGGTGCCCGTCGCGCAGCTTCACCATCGTGGGCGACCGCGCTCAGGCCCGGCACGGGTTCACCGAGTCCTGGCAGGAGCGGCTGGACCGGGTCGGGTTCGACCGGATCGCCATGGCGTCGCTGACCATCAACTACCGGACGCCGCAGGAGATCATGGCGGAGGCGGAGCCGGTCATCCGGGCCGCGCTGCCCGACGCCAACGTGCCCACGTCCATCCGCAGCACCGGTGTCCCGGTGGCGTACGGATCGGCGTCGGACCTGCACCGCATCCTCGACAGCTGGCTGGCCCAGCACGCCGAGGGCATCGCGTGCGTCATCGGAGACCCTGCTTTCCGGGGTACGGCGCGCGTCCGGTCGCTCACCCCGGAGCTGTCCAAGGGCCTCGAGTTCGACCTCGTCGTGCTGGTCGATCCGGAGACGTACGGCACGGGCATCGAGGGGGCGGTCGACCGGTACGTGGCGATGACCCGGGCGACCCAGCGGCTGGTCCTGCTCACGAGCAGGTAACGAAACGGCCGGTTGCGGCCGGACCGGGGTTGCCGGTCGAGGCGCCCTTGATCAATGATCTTGGCTTTCGCCTCCACAGGACGGATGCCTCGATGCGGCGCCCCTTGGGCCATATTGCTCTCATCACGGCGCTGGTCGCCGGGACGTCACACCTCGGGATCGTGCGGTAGGGACGCCTATGCGGCGAGGCATCCGTCGTCGGGCAGCCGGCCCGCGATGTAGCCCCGGATCCCCGCGGTGTCCTGCAGGAGCACGACGCAGGCGGGGCCGGTGGCGACGGCGGCCAGAACGCTGCCGGCCGCGGCCAGGTCGTCCGTGCGAGCGACGCGCGCCACCGCGTCGAAGCCGGCATCGGACAACGCCCGGCGTGCGCTCTCCGCGCCCGCCGCTGCCGAATCCACGAAGACCTGCGTCGCCTTGTCCGCCACGGGCTCGGCGGCGGATCGTTGTGCCGCGCTGAGCTCGGCGCGGCGCCCGAAGTCGGCCAGCAGGCGGGCACAGTGGTCGCCGGCCGTCGCGTCGCAGGCGAAGCCGAAGGACACCGGCTCGGCCGCCTGCCCGGAGGCCGAGCCTCCGTCGCTCGCCTCGGCGGGCGCCGGGGAGCCGGCGTGCGGGCGTGCCACCACGACCGCGAGCACGGCTATGACGCCGGCTGCCGCCGCGAGGATCACCAGGCGCAGCCACCCGCGATCACCGGCCGCCCCCCGCATGATCATGGCGCCACTCTAACAGTGGGACACGGCACGGATCCGGGTCGATCACGGCCGCTTCCGCGGGCCGGGCCGCTGCCGGGCGACCATCGGATAACCTGCGAAGAATGCCCGAGCCGCAGCCCGAGACGCCGACCGTCATCCGGGACCGGGCCGTCTCCGTCGCCGACTACCTCCTGGCCGTACGCGCCCAGATGGAACGTCCCGCGCGCACCGTGCCGGCCGAGGCGCACTGGCTCGACGCACTGCCCGCGCATCCCGCGTGTGAGGCCGGCCCGGGTGCGGACGGCACGAGCTGGCTGCGCGTCGGGCTGCCGGAGCTGCCCGGGTCGCCGCCGGTCCCCGCCGAGCTGCGGCGCCGGCTCACCGAGGTCAGTCCGGCGGCCGAGCCGGTGCTCGTGGACGAGCCGGTCGACGACGGCTTCGCGGCGTGGCGCGACGAGGTGTGGCGGCCGTGGTCGCTGCTGAGCCGGTCCGCCGAGCAGACCCGGGTGCTGCACCGGCAGCTGTTCGACCTGATGCACCAGGTCGACATGGCCGCGGCCACCACCGAGCTGGTGTGGGGCCACGGCATCCTGGAGACGGTCGTCGACGGTCAGCGGGTGCGTTATCCGCTGATCGCGACGCCGGTCCTCGTGGAGTACGAGCCGGACCGCTCGCTGATCACCGTGTCGCCGCAGGGCCCGTCCCGGCTGCAGACCGACGCGCTGGCCGGGATGGACGAGCGCTATCTCGGGCAGCTGCTCGCGCTGGCCGGTCCCGCCGGCACGCTCGAGGTGGACCTGTGGAGTGACCTCGAGCGGCGCGAGCTGTTCGAGCGGGCGCTCGGCCGGCTCGGGTACGACCGGGTCGTGGTCGCCGCCGGGCAACACGCGGCCGGACCGCACATCGTGGACACCGGCGTGCTGTTCGCCCGGCCCAGGCAGCGCCTGCTCCGCGGGTTCCTCGAGCGGCTGCGCGACCGGCTGCTCGCCGGCGACACCGAGGCGGTCGGCGCGCTCGCCGCGATCGTCGCGCACGAGCCCAGCCGCCTGCGCATGCCCGGCGACCGGCCGGAGGACTGGCAGCGGGTGGGAGAGCGGCTGCTCATGCCGTTGTCCACCAACGAGGCCCAGGAGTCCATCGCGCGGCGGCTCGCCGAGCACCGCAACGTGGCCGTGCAGGGACCGCCGGGCACCGGTAAGACGCACACGATCCGCAACCTCATCTGCCACCTGATGGCGAACGGCAAGCGGGTGCTCGTCGTCGCGCAGAAGGAGGACCCGCTGCGCGTGCTCCGCGACGGCCTGCCGGAGGAGGTGCAGGCGCTCTGCCTGGCGGTGCTGGGGCGTACGACGGATCAGCTCGTGCAGTTGCAGCTGGCGGCCCGCGAGCTCTCCGACCGGGCGGCCACTCTGGACCGCTCCGCCGAGGCACTGCGGGTGCAGCGGCTCACGCGCAAGCTCGAGGAGGCCGAGCGGGAGCTGGCGCAGGCGCTCGGTGGCCTGCGCGCGGTGGCGGAGAACGAGGACGCGACGTTCCGCGTCGACGGCGTGGACCTCTCGCCGGCCGACGTCGGCACCTGGCTGCGGGAACGGGCCGCGGCCCACGGCGGGATCCCGGACGCGGTCGGGCCGGCCGACGAGCCCCCGCTGAGCGGCGAACAGTTCGCGGACCTGCTGGACCTGGCCACCCGGCTCGCCCCGGCCGACCGCGCCGCGGCCCTGCGGCAGCTCCCGGATCTCGCCGCCCTGCCGGGCGCGGCGCAGGCCAAACAGGACCGGGCCGATCGGTGGGCGGCCGCCGAGCGGGTGTCGCGCCTGGAGGCGGCCGGGGTCGACCCCGATGCCGTACGCGCACAGGGCGCCGAAACCCTGGCCGAGCTGCTGGACGGCCTGCGCGACGCGGTGTCCTGGCTGCGCCGCCGTGAGGGTACGTGGACCGACCGGCTCGGACGTCTCGTCGCCGACCCGCACTGGGCCACGGTGTGGGCCGACCACGTGCTCGCCACCGAGGAGTTGCAGCGCTCCCTGGCCGACCTGACCCGCCGGCTCGCCGGGCACCGCGTCGCCGCGCCCGCCGCGCTGACCTCCGCGCCGAAGCGGCTGCTGGCCTCCCTCGCCGAGCTGCGCGAACGGTTCGCCGCCGGCAAGGGTGTCAACCGGCTGCTGCAGGCGGCGCTGTGGAAGCTCGCCGAGGAGGTCCGGGTCGACGGCGAGCCGCTGCGCTCCGCCGACGACACCGACCTCGCGATCGCCTGGGTACGCCGCCACCAGGAGCAACGCCGGCTGGGCGAGCACTGGGCGGAATGGATCCAGCGCCTCGGCATCCCGCCGCGCGAGGGCGATCCGGAGGTGTGGGCGGGGACCCTGCTCGCCGAGGCGGCACAGTCGCTGGCCTGGGACTCGCAGCGCTGGCCCGAGCTGTCCGTACGCCTGGCTCAGCTCGTACCCCAGGAGGAGCTGGACCTCGACGCGGCCCGGCTGACGGAGGTCTCGGCGCTGCTCGACGACAGCCCGGTCGTGCTGGAGCTCGACGAGCTGGACGCGGCGGACCGGGCCGTGGCCGACCACCTGGCCCGCTGGCCGCGGCTCGCCGCGGCCTGGCGCACCCTCGACGGCTGGGACGAGGCGCTGGCCGCGACGCAGCGGCTCCTCACGCTGCGCCCCGAGGTCACCCGGTACGGGCAGCTGCGCGACCGGCTGGCGGCCGTGGCCCCGGAATGGGCGGCGCAGATCGAGGCGGGAGCCGTGCCGGCGGTCTCCGGCGCGGCGTGCCTGCAGGCGTGGCGGTGGCGGCAGGCGCAGACCTGGTTCGACCTGGTCGTCGGCAGCGTCGACCCGGCCGTGCTGAGCCGCCGAGCGGAACAGGGCCGGGAGCGGATCCGGCGGCTCACCGGCGACCTGGTCGTCGCGTCGGCGTGGCTGGAGGTCGCCAAGGCCCTCGACGACCGGCGCCGCGCCGCACTCGCCGACTGGACCACCGCGCTGCGCAAGATCGGCAAGGGCACCGGCCGCAGCGCCGCCGCCTGGCAGGCGCACGCCCAGCGGGCCATGGCCGCCGCGGTGGAGGCCGTGCCGGTCTGGGTCATGTCGGTGGACCGGGCGATCGAGCAGTTCGCCGGCGGCGCCCACTTCGACGTGGTGATCGTCGACGAGGCGTCCCAGGCCGACCTGTTCGCGCTGCCGGTGCTCTCGCTGGCGGAGCGGGCCGTCGTCGTCGGCGACGACCAGCAGATCGGCCCACAGCTGGGCTTCGTGGGGCCGGTCACCGGGCTCATCCACAACCACCTCGGCGACGTGCCGTCCGCGGAACACTTCGACCCCGAGTCGTCGCTGTACGACCACGCGGTGCGGCGCTCGCCGGAGCGCATCCTGCTCACCGAGCACTTCCGCTGCGTGCCGCAGATCATCGAGTTCTCGTCCCGCCACTACTACGACGGCAAGATCCAGCCGTTGCGCGCCGACCGCCCGGCCTTCGCGCCGGTGCGCGCGGTCTTCGTGCCCGAGGGGGTACGCCAGCACCTCGCCGCGTACGGGGACGTCAACGTGGCCGAGGCGGACGCGCTGGTGGACCGGGTCGCGGCGATCGTGGCGGATCCGGCGTACCGCGGGCGGACCCTGGGCGTGATCAGCCTGCTCAGCACCAGCGGGCAGGCGACGTACCTGCTGGCGCGGCTGCGCGAGACCATCGGCGAGGACGAGATCCAGGCGCGGCGGTTGCGGGTCGGTGACGCGTACACGTTCCAGGGCGACGAACGCGACGTCGTGCTGGTGTCCACGGTGGTCTCCGACAACGATGAGCGCGTCGCGGCGTTCACCAAGCGCGAGTACCACCGCCGCGTCAACGTCGCCGCGTCCCGCGCCCGCGACCAGCTGTGGATCTTCCACTCGGTGCAGCCGTCGTCCCTGCGCCCGGACGACGCCCGCGGGCTGCTGCTGACGTACGCGCTGAACCTCACCACCCCCGGCCCGCAGCCTGACGCGGAGCTGCTGTGCGAGAGCGGCTTCGAACGGGAGGTGCTGCGCCGCCTGCACGGCCGCGGCCACCGTCCGACACCGCAGTTCCGCATCGGCGGCTACCGCATCGACTTCGTGCTCAACGCGCCGGACGGCCGCCGGCTGGCCATCGAGTGCGACGGGGACGCGTACCACGGGCCGGAGCAGTGGGAGAGCGACATGCGCCGGCAGGCCGTGCTGGAACGGGTGGGCAACTGCGTGTTCGTCCGCATCCGCGGCAGCATCTTCGCCCGCGAGCCGGAGGCGGCCCTGCGTCCGCTGTGGCAGCGCATCGAGGAGCTGGGGATCGCCCCGGCCGTGCCGGCCGTCCCAGCCGGCGACCAGCCGCAGCGGTGAGATTCTCCGCGGCCCGGTCAGCGGGGACCGAAGCGCCGGCGGTATTCCGTCGGGGTCAGGCCCGTCTGCCGGCGCATGAGCGTGCGCAGGTTCGTTCCCGTGCCGAGGCCGGCGCGGCGGGCCACCACGTCGGGGCGGGTCTCGCCGCGCTCGATGAGGCGGCAGGCGAGGGCCACGCGTTCGCCGGTCAGCCAGGCCAGGGGAGTGGTGCCCAGCTCGGCGCGGAAGCGGCGGTGCAGGGTGGCCTGGCTGACGGCGGCGCGGGTGGCCAGGTCCGCGATGGTCAGGGGCCGGTCGAGGTGTTCCTGGGCCCAGGCCAGCAGCGGCGCCAGCGAGTCGTCGGGGATGGGCGGGACGGGTCGTTCGACGAACTGCCGCTGGCCGCCGTCGCGGTGCCCGGCGAAGACGAGCCGCCGGCCGACCGCGTTGGCCACTTCGGCGCCGTGGTCGCGGCGGACCACGTGCAGGCCGAGGTCGAGGGCCGCCGCGCTGCCGGCCGCCGTCAGGATGTCGCCGTCGTCGACGAACAGGACGTCGCTCTCCAGCGTCACCTTCGGGAACCGGGCCCGGAAGGCGTCGGCCCACTGCCAGTGCGCGGTGGCGCGGCGGCCGTCGAGCACACCGGCCTCGGCCAGGGTGAAGGCGCCGCTGCAGAAGCCCAGGAGCCGGGCTCCGCGCTCGTGCGCGCGCCGGATCGCGGCCAGCACCGCCGGATGCCGGGGTGTCTGCGTGTCGGGCCGGTTGGGCACGATCACCGTGTCGGCCTCGTCGACGGCATCGAGCGGCGCGACGCCGGTCAGGGTGAAGAAGCCGTCGCGCATGCGGGTGGCCGGTGCCGCGGCGCACAGCCGGAAGTCGTACAGGTCGCGCCCGAGCTCGGGGCGGCGGAGCCCGAAGATCTCCATGGCGCAGCCGAGCTCGAACGGGTTGGAGTTCTCGTCCACCACCACGACGACTCGATGCGAGGATTCTTTCGGCACGTGCGATTCCTAGCAGTTCCGGCGTACGCGGGGAAGGGCTGAGGATCGAGTGATGAGCGAACCGATCTCCCTGACCGCCGCCCTCGCCTCCTTCGATGAGCTGTGGAGCCCGCGCATCGTGACCAGCGTCAACGACTACGACGTGCGCATCGCCAAGGTGCACGGCGAGCACGTCTGGCACACCCACGACCACACCGACGAGTTCTTCCTGGTCCTCGACGGTGAGCTGCGCATCGCGCTGCGCGACCGGGAGGTGGTGCTGGCCAAGGGCGACGTGTTCACCGTGCCGCGCGGCACCGAGCACAAGCCGTCCTCCGACGGCGGCGCGGCGATCCTGATGTTCGAGCCGAGCGGCACACCGACCGTGGGGGACCGGCACGAGGAGGTGCCCGGCCACGTCGACGCGACGACCGGGCACGCCCTCTGACGCCGCTCAGGCGCCGTCGGATTCGATCCTCGCCTTGATGCCCAGGTGCTCGGCGAGGAGGTTGAGCAGCGCCGGCCCGTCGAGCAGCTCCAGCGGCCGGCCCGTCCCCGTGTCCTGTGCGTCCGCCTCGTAGCCGTCCAGGGCGACCAGGATGCCCTTGGTCGCGCCCGCCGCGGCGACCGCCTCGGCGAGCGCGCGGGTCGTCGTCGCGTCGACCGGGCGGCCGCGGACGGCGTGCACCACCACCGGGCCGCCGAACAGCGGGCGCGGGTCGGTGGCCTCCCAGCGGCCGTCCGTCGCGGCGCCCATCGCGAGGCCCATGGTGCCGAACAGGTCGGCGATGGTCTGCTCCCACTCCGCCGGTTCCATCGTCGCGAGGTTCGGGCGCTCGTCGATGTCGCGGAGGACGTTGAACTCCTGGGTCGAGTCGATGGCGTCCCGGTCCAGGTCGACGGTGGGGGTCACGCCTTCCAGCTCCGCCGGGCTCGGCGACAGGCCGGCGTGCAGGTGCTTGAGGCAGGCCACCGGGTCGACCCGGCGCAGCTTGATCGCGGCGAACGTGTCCCGGTCCGTGCGCAGCGACACCAGGCACGGCCGCACGAAGCGGCCGGTACGGCGGTCGATGGTGTCCACGATGCCGTTGAACAGCACCTCCGCCACCAGGCCGCCCCGGTCCGCCTCGATGATCTCGTGCACCGTACGCAGCGCGACCATCGAGATGATCTCGGTGTAGCGGCGCCGGATCTCGGCCTCGTCGCGCGGTACGGCCATCAGGTCGTCGCGGACCCGGTCGTAGCGGTACTCCTTGACGACCGGGATGACCTCGACCGGCGGGAGGTGGTACTCGACGAGCAGGTGTCGCTTCTTCGGCAGGTACGCGAGCCGGAAGTGCTGAGGGAAGTCGTCCGGGTACACGGAGTTGCCGAGCACCATCGCGAAGTACTCGACCACCGCGGCGGGATCGGCGTTCGCCACGGCCGCCGCGAACCGGTCCACCTCCGCGTTGTACGCGAGCAGCTTCGCCTCGTAGCGACGGCGGTTCTCCTCGTACTGCCGGCGACGGGCGGCCAGTTGACGCGTACGAGCCGCCTCGCGTTCCGCCCACTGCGCCTTGGCCTGCGCGAACGCGCGTTCCGCCTGCGCCATCTGCTGCTGGTGCAGCCGTTCCCCGCCCAGGATCTTGCCGACGCCGCGGGGCTCCTGCGGGGCGTAGCTCTGCCACGACGGCTCGGGCGCCGGGCGGCCCAGGGGTCCCGGGTCGAACGGCGGCACCTCGATCGGCTTCTTGAACCGGTCCAGGTCGATGTGGTCGTCGACGTCCAGCGTGGACAGCAGCAGCGAGTCGAGGTCCGTCAGCCGCGCGCGCAGGTCGGCGTTGGCGGCCGCGGCGTCGGCGGTCCGCGCCTCCGCGTACAGCCGGCGGTGCTCGCGCTGCCGTTCCGCGTCGGCGGCGGCCTGTTGCGCCGCCGCGATCGCCAGGTCGGCGTTGCGCCGGATCAGCTGCCGCTGCTGGGTGGCCGCCGTCCGTGCCCGTTGCTCGGCAGCCGCCTGCGTCGCGTGCGTGCGCTGCATGTCCCGAATGATGCCCATGCGTCGTCGTCCTCGCTCACGTGTCCGAACGGCCACCATATCCACCGCCTCGTGATCTCGTTACGGGGAGCACCGCCGCGAGCGCTCAGCGTGCATATTGATCGAGCCCGACGGGTAGGAGTCGCACATGGTTCCACAGTCGGCACTCAACGTAACTGTCCGTCATGGAAGCTCGCGGTACCCGGCCACGCAACGGCGCGGTCCGGGCGTCAACCGATCGGCTAGATTCACTCTCTGATCGGGCTAGAACTGCCTGTTCGCCGATCTGCCCGGCGAGGTGCGAAAACATTGTCGCGGCTGCCCCCTGTTACCGGGGGCGGTGACGGGTTGTAGTAGGTCAGGGGTATCGGTTCACTCGTTGAGGGGAGGTGGGGGCGGCGCATGACGGCACCCGATGAGCGTTTTCCCCGCCCGCGCGCCCTCCGCGACCGGCTCTCCCGGCGTCCCCGGCTGAGCCCCAACGCCGGGCCCCAGCAGCCTCGGCTGCCCGAGTCGCGCACCCCCGTCGAGGACGAGGCCTGGTTCACGTACCTGGCCGACGGCGACCGGATCGTCTGGTCCGACGGGCTCGCCTCGCTGCTCGGCAGGCCGCCCCGGGACACTGAGGTCAGCCGGCAGATCCTCGCCCGCCACGTGCACCGCGACGACCACGCCAAGGCGCTCGGCTCGATCACCCGCGCCTGGACGGCCCGCGAGCCGGTGCGCACCACCGTACGGCTGATGCGCGCGGACGGCGGCTGGTTCGACGTCGACTGCAAGCTCGAACCGATCGCCGGAGACGACGGCGCCGTCAACGGCATCCGCGGAGCCCTGCGCGACGTGTCGGCCCGCGAGCGCGCCCGCCGCGAGGTCGCCCGGCTCACCCGCCGCGGCGAGACCGTGCGGGCCTCGGTGATCGAGCCCGACCCGGCGACCGGCCTGCTCACCAGGGCCCGGTTCGCCGACGAGATCGACCGCGCCCAGCGCCGTGGCGGGGGAGCGCTCCTGGTGGTCCGGGTGGAACCGGACCGGGAGGACGGCGAGCGCTTCGACCGGAACGCTGATTTGTTGCACCGTGCTGCGCGCGTACTCGAAGGGATCGTCAGGCCGGACGACCTCCTGGGCCGTGCCGGCCCGCACGAGATCGCCGTGCTCCTGCCCGGCGCCTCCTGGGTCATGGCCCGGCGGCAGGCCGACCTGTTCGTCGAAGCGCTGCGAACGCAGCCGTTCGTGCTGCCCGACGCATGGGTGCATGCCCGCGCGTGGGCCGGGCTCGTCCGCTTCCGGCCGGACGGCGAGGCCGGCAGCCACGACCTGCTGATCGACGCCGAGCAGGCCTGGCGCCAGGCCCGCGAGGCGGACCGCCCGGTGACCCTGGTCGCCGACCCGGTGCCGGCGCGGGCCCGGCAGGGCACCTACCGCAACCGGGTGGCCGACGCGCTCGGCACCGACCGGTTCACGCTGTTCGCGCAGCCCATCCTGGAACTGCAGACCAACCTGGTGCTGCGCCACGAGGTGCTGCTGCGGGTGCTCGACGGGACCGGCGGCCCGCAGTCGCCGATCCAGGTGCTGGACACCGCCGAGCGGCTCGACGCCGTCTACGACATCGACCTGTGGGTGGTCGAGCGGGCGATGGAGGTCGCGGCCTCGCTGCCGGGCCACTTCTTCCAGATCAACCTCTCCGGGCGTACGGTCGGCGACCCGCGCCTGACCGGCGAGGTCGAGGCCCTGATCGACCGGTACGGCGTGAACCCCGAGCAGCTCACCTTCGAGATCACCGAGACGGCGCTGATCGGCAACCTCAGCGAGGCCCGCCACTTCGCCGACCGCATCCGCGACCTGGGCTGCCAGCTGGCGCTCGACGACTTCGGCTCCGGGTACGCGTCGTTCCGCTACCTGCGGCTGTTCCCCATCGACCTCGTCAAGATCGACGGCGAGTACGTCCGCAACCTCGTGCACAGCCCGGAGGACCAGGTGCTGGTGCGGGCGCTGGTGCAGGTCTGCCAGGCGTACGGCATCCACACGGTGGCCGAGTTCGTCCAGGACGAGCCGACGCTGCGGATGTTGCGCGAGTTCGGCGTCGACTACGTGCAGGGCTACCTGATCGGACGGCCGGAGCCGGTCGCGGCGCTCGGGCCACCGACGCAGCGCCTTCGCCCGTCCTGACCGTTATGCCCCGGCCCGTCCGGTGCGATTGCCGGACGCCCGGCCGGGGTAACGGGGCAGCATGGAGCACTACACGATCGCGACGATTGCCGAGAAGAGCCCGGACTTCCGCCGGGTGCTGTGGACGGGCAAACACACCCAGCTTGTGATCATGACGATCCCGCCGGGCGGCGAGATCGGCGAGGAGGTCCACGAGGTGGACCAGATCCTGACGTTCGTGAGCGGCACCGGCGAGGCCAAGGTCAGCGGCCAGACCCGCAAGGTGAACCAGGGCGACCTGGTCGTGGTGCCGGCCGGCCACAAGCACAACTTCGTCAACGAGGGCCCGAACCCGCTGGTGCTGTACACGGTCTACGGACCGCCGGAGCACGCCGAGGGCGCGGTGCACAAGACCAAGGAACAGGCCGACAAGCTCGAAGAGGCCGGCAAGGACGAGCCGCCGCAGTCCTGAGCGTCGGCGCTCCACGACCCGCCGTCTGTGCCGTCCGGGTGCTCCGCCCTGGACGGCGCAGAGCGGGGGCTTCTTCTTTCCGGGACGGCACAGCGCCGGGACCGGCCGAGGCCCCCCAGCCAGCCGGTCCCGACGCCGCGCCGGGGGTGGAAAGTTCGAGCGGAACAATACTCTTGAGGCTTCAAGGAAGTCGATCGACGTGCCCGATCGTTCGGCTCCCGTTACCCGAAGGGGGCGTGCGTTCGTGCAGGTCGCCGCCCCTCTCGTCGCCGCACCGGCATTCCGAATCGGACGGACGCCTCCGTACTCACCGCTACACCATGCCGCCGTCGGGTTAGGAACCCTCGTCAGCGGCGGTGGCTCACGCGCGGTCGCCCACCCGGGCGCTGAGCGGTCCCGGACAGGTCATTAACCTGCAGGCCATGGACGAGCCGAGGTGGTTGACGGAGGAACAGCAGCAGACCTGGCGCCGCTTCGTCGAGGTCCTCGTCAAGCTGCCGGCCGGGCTGGAGGGCCAGCTGCAGCGGGACGCGGGCGTCACCCACATGGGATATCTCGTCCTCGCGACCCTCTCCGAGCGTCCGGACCGGCGCCTGCCGATGAGCCGCCTCGCGAAGAAGGCCAGCGCGTCCCTGTCCCGCCTCTCCCACGTGGTGGCCCGCCTCGAATCCCAGGGCTGGGTACGCCGCGAGCGCGACCCCGAGGACGGCCGGGTCCAGATCGCCGTGCTGACCGACGACGGCTACCGCAAGATCGTCGAGACGGCCCCGGGGCATGCGGGCATGGTCCAGCAGCTCGTCTTCGACCGGCTGAGCCCCGCGCAGGTACGCCAGCTCGCCAAGCTGTGCGACGCGCTCCTGGAGAACCCCGCCGACCAGCCCTGACCCGCGGCCGCAACCAGCCCTGACCCGCGGCCGCGCAACGAGCCCTGACCCCGCGGCCGGGGCCCGCACGCGCTGGTGCGATCTCCGCGAGGTCCCTGGACCGCGATCTCCGCCAGGCCCGGGGATCAGAAGCGGCCGCCGCCGCCCGTGCGCCGTCCCCGGCTCGCGCTGCCCCCGAAGCCACCGCCGGACCAGCCACCCCCGCCGCCGGACCCGCCTCCGGACCACCCGCCGGGATATCCGCGCGATCGCCCGCCACCGGCCAGGATCCCGCCGAGCACCGCCCCGGCGAACGCTCCCGGGTCGAAGCCGGCGGCCCCGTACCCGCCCGAGCCGTACCCGCCCGGGCCGTACCCGCCCCAGCTCTGCACGTCCGCGTGCGCCGCCTGGCTGGCCGCGGCCGCGTGCTGCTGGGCCTGCTGCGCCTCGGCGACGGCCGTGGCCGGGTCGGAACCGGCCAGGCTCTCCGCGAGGGCGAGGTGGCGCTGTGCCTCGCTCAGCGCCGCACGCGCATCCGCGTCGATGACACCCCGGCGCGTGCTGATGAAGTCGGTCGCCGCGGCAACCTCGGCCCGCGCGACCGGCAGCGCCTGGGCCAGCACGCTACGTGCCCGGGCGGCACGTTCGGCGGCGTCGCGGGCCTCGGCGAGCGCCCGGTCGAGGGCTGTGTCGGCGGTCTGCAGGACGGCGACGGTCGCGATCGGATCGGGCTTGACGGCGGTCAGCCGGGTCCGGGCCTCGGCGACGGCCTGTTCCGCCCCGGCCACCGCCGCACCAAGGCCGGCCACCCCGCCGCTGCCCCCGGCCCCGCCGCCGCCACCCGAGGTGATCGCGGCCCGGCCCGCGGCGATCTCCACCTCCAGCTCGGCGATCAACGCATCGGCGGCACTGCGCGCCGCGACCAGGTCGGTGGACGCGCGGTGGACGGCCGCCACGAGCTGCTCGGCCTGTCCCACCGCCTGCTCGGCCGCGCGAACCGCCAGCGCCGCCTCAGCCCGCGCACCCCCGGGCACTCCGCCGCCCGGCACTCCGCCGCCCGGCACCGCGCCGCCCGGCACCGCGCCACCGCTCCCGGCGGCCGCGCCGGAAGGCTGCACGACCGCACCGGGCCGGCTGTCCGCAGAGACTCCGCCTCCCGACGCCGGGACGGACGCCAGCGCAGCCCGCGCCCGCTCGAGCGCGTCCGCGACGAACTGCAGCCGTTCCCGCGCCTGGTCCACGTTGCCGGAAATGCCGGTCACCGTCTGGCCGTCGTACCGGTCAAGGAGCTCTTGCCGGACCGCCGCGGCCTCCGGCAGGGTGGCCTCGGCCGCGAGCCGGCGCTGATCGACCTGCGCCGCGACCTCGGCCGCGCGGCCCTCCAGGTCGCGGAGCCGGTCGAATGCCTCGGACTCCGCGTCGAGCCGTTCGTCGGCGGCGCGGCAGCGCGCGATGATCTCCGTGAGGGTGCGGCGGCGGGTCTCCTCGTCGGGGGCCGGCTCCTCCTCGAGGGTCATCCGGAGCCGGAAGGCCTCCGCCACGTCCTGGCGGGACGCCTCGAGCGCCGCGCGGAAGCGGGACGTCTCGGCCTCGCCGTACTGCGCGGTGGCCAGGCCCAGTTCGCTCTCGCTGGCGCGCAGGTCGTCGTCGAGCTCGATCAGGAGCGCGTTGGCCTGGGCGGTCAGGTCCGCCGTCGGCGGGCCCTCCGGCTGCGCGGAGGCCACCGGCCGGGTGCGCCGGCGGCGCAGGAAGACCCAGAGGAGGCCGCCGGCGATGACCACCGCGAGGATGACGAAAATCCACACGTACGAGGCTGAGCCGCCGCCCGCCGCCTTCTCGTAGCCGGCCGCCGCGGCCACCACCGCACCCGCCCAGTCGTTGCGGCTCAGCGCGGGCTCGATGTCGTCCTGCTCGACCTTGCGCAGTTCGGCGTCGGAGAGGCGCGAGTCCTGTGGCGGCGACGTCCAGTACGCCCGGTCGCCGGTGGCCACGGCCAGCAGCGCGTCGCGGTCGCCGAGGTCGCTCAGACGGGCCGTCTGCTCCGTCCACTCCTGGGCCGGGGTGCCGTCGAACGAGTCGACGTACACGACGAAGAGCTGGATGCCCGTTTTCTGCTGCAGTGAGCTCAGGGCGGCGTCCACCCGCGCCCGGTCGCCGCCGAGCGCGCCGGCCGTGTCGGTGACCTGGGTGGCCAGGCGCGACGGGGGGTCCGCCCTGGCCGGGGCGGGTACGAGCAGCAGGGCCAGGGTGATCAGCAGGATCCGGCGGGCGAACGTCACCCGCTCACCGTAGATCCTGGGACCGACACTTCGCGCCGCCGGGCGCAGGTGGCAAGGTGGTGCCATGAGCCAGCGAGTCAACGGAGTCATCGCCCGGGCCAAGGGTGCACCCGTGGAGGTCACCACCGTCGTCGTGCCGGATCCCGGCCCCGGCGAGGCGGTCGTCAAGATCCAGGCGTGCGGGGTGTGCCACACCGACCTGCACTACCGCGAGGGCGGCATCAACGACGATTTCCCGTTCCTGCTGGGTCATGAGGCGGCGGGGATCGTGGAGACCGTCGGCGAGGGCGTCACCGACGTCGCGCCGGGCGACTTCGTCGTGCTGAACTGGCGGGCCGTGTGCGGTCAGTGCCGCGCCTGCCGCAAGGGCAAGCCGTGGTACTGCTTCAACACCCACAACGCGGCCCAGAAGATGACGCTGGAGGACGGCACCGAGCTGTCGCCCGCCCTGGGCATCGGTGCGTTCGTCGAGAAGACACTGGTGCACGCCGGGCAGTGCACGAAGGTGGACCCGGCCGCCCGGCCCGCCGCGGTCGGCCTGCTCGGCTGCGGGGTCATGGCCGGCATCGGCGCGGCCATCAACACCGGCGGTGTGACCCGCGGTGACTCGGTCGCCGTGATCGGCTGCGGCGGGGTCGGCGACGGTGCCGTGGTCGGCGCCGCGCTGGCCGGCGCCTCCCGGATCATCGCGATCGACACCGACGACCAGAAGCTGGAGTGGGCGCGCAAGTTCGGCGCCACCCACACGATCAACGCCCGTGGCACCGACGTCGTGGCCGCGGTCCAGGAGCTCACCGACGGCAACGGCGCCGACGTCGTCGTGGAGGCCGTCGGCCGCCCGGAGACGTACAAGCAGGCGTTCTACACGCGCGACCTGGCCGGCACGGTGGTGCTCGTCGGCGTGCCGACGCCGGAGATGACGATCGAGCTGCCGTTGCTGGACGTGTTCGGCCGCGGCGGGGCGCTCAAGAGCAGCTGGTACGGCGACTGCCTGCCGAGCCGCGACTTCCCCATGCTCACCGACCTCTACCTGCAGGGCCGGCTCGACCTCGACGCGTTCGTGACCGAGGAGATCCGGCTCGACCAGGTCGAGGAGGCGTTCGGGAAGATGCACACCGGCGGCGTGCTGCGCTCGGTGGTGCTGTTCTGATGGGCGTACGGGTCGATCACGCGGTCACCAGCGGCACCTTCTCGCTCGACGGGGAGACGTTCGACGTCGACAACAACGTGTGGGTGGTCGGCGACGACAGCGAGTGTGTGGTCATCGACGCGCCGCACTCCGTACCCGCGATTCTCGAGGTGGTGGACGGCCGCAAGGTCGTCGCGATCGTCCTCACCCACGCGCATGACGATCATGTACGCGTCGCCCCGGAGCTCGCGGAACGCACGGGCGCCCCGCTGCTGCTCCACCCGGCGGAGGACGTGCTGTGGAAGCTGACGCACCCCGGCGTGCCGATGCCCGCGCCGCTCGGTGACGGCCAGGAGATCACGGTCGCCGGCACGACGCTGCGCGTGCTGCACACGCCGGGCCACAGCCCGGGGGCCGTCTGCCTGTATGCGCCGGCGCTGGGCTGCGTCTTCACCGGTGACACGCTGTTCCAGGGCGGCCCGGGTGCGACCGGCCGCTCCCACAGCGACCGCCCGACGATCGAACGCTCGATCCGGGAACGGCTGCTCACGCTGCCCGGCGAGACCGTCGTGCACACCGGCCACGGCCCCGACACGACCGTCGAGGCGGAGGCCGGGAACCTCTAGGCCGCGCGGGCGTAGGCGGGCACCGAGCGGTCCGCGAGCAGGTCGAGCGTGAGCGCGGCGGTCCAGCTGAAGGCCGGCGCGCCGATGCCCTCGCCGGTGACCGGGTGGAAGTACTCGTAGTGCCCCGAGCCGTGGACCAGCCGCAGCATCGCCAGGCGCAGGTCCTCGGCCTCGTCCCGGTAGCCGTGCACCAGCATGCCGCGGCGCAGCAGCCAGTTCATGTTGATCCAGATCGGCCCGCGCCAGTAGCGCACCGGGTCGAAGCCGGGCGCGGTCCGGTCGAAGCTCGGGACCGGCAGGCCGGTGTCCCGGGGCAGGCCGAAGCGCGGCGACGCGGCCTCCGCCAGGACGGCGGCGGCCCGGTCCGCCGGCAGGTCCGGCAACATCAGCGGCAGGAGGCCGTTGATGCACCGGGCCGCGCTCAATTCACGGGTACGCACATCGCGCGCGCGGAAAGTCGCCGTCTTCTCGTCGTACAGGCGCCGGGAGATCGCCTCGGTGATCTCCCGCGCCCGCCGCCGGTGCGTGCCGGCGTCGGCGCCGACCACCCCGGCGATGTGCGCGAGGGCCAGTTCCGCGGCGGCCCGGATCGAGTTGAAGGCCGGGCACTCGACGACGAAGGCGTGCCGGTGGGCGAGGCCGGTGTCGGCGTACCCGCCGTCGCGGTAGTCGAGGACCAGGCCGAGGTAGCGGGCGTAGTCGAGGTCGGTGGGGCGGTGCGCGGCATCCGCCACCTCGAGGTCACGGCGGTGGAAGCGCCGCAGCAGGCCCATGTCGGCCGGTACGGCGGCCAGCGCCGCGTCCCACGACGGGCTGTTGTCGAGGCCGGACTCCCACGGGTGCACGATGCTGGCCAGCCCGTCACCGCCGGCGTCGCGGCGCCGGCTCAGGTAGTCCTGCTGGGCGACGAGCCGCGGGTAGAGCCACGCGAGCTGCTCCCCGGCCTCGCGGGCGCACACCGCACCGTGCGACACGGCCCGGCGGTAGATCTCCCACGCGGCGATGGCGTGCAGCGGCGGCTGGGTCAGCCCGGTGCTGCCGCGGGCCGGCCGCCCGGCGTACGCCGGCACGTCCCAGAACGCCGGCCCGGGGAAGTAGGCGCCCTCGGCGGTACGCGGGTCGAAGACGATGTGCGGGACCCGGCCGTCGGGCCACTGCGCGTCGAAGAGGCTGCGCAGGTCACGCCAGGCGCGCGTCGGATTGACGTACGCGAGCCCGATGGCGATGAACGCGGCGTCCCAGCTCCACTGGTGGGGGTAGAGCCGGCGGGACGGCACCATGTGGTCGCGGGACCAGTTGGTCTCGAGGACGGCGGCGGCGGAGTTCCAGAGTTCAGCAGACATGTCATGAGCCACAGCGTTGGTCGGGAGCGTCTGCATACTGACCTTTCCGCCGCCGGGACGAGCAAACCTTCCTGATCGGGCGAGCGGCGCCGGCCTGAAGCACTATTGAGCGGAAATGCGGCGGATCACGCTACCCGGCGTCGATCGCCAGCCACAGCCGGCTGCGCCGCCCCGGCAGGTACGGCGAGTCCAGCCGCTTCGCGACGATCCCGCCCAGGCCCTGCGCCGCCGCCGTCTCCAGCGCGAACGTGCCACCGCCCGGGAAGTACGGCGGCGTCTGCCAGTTGTCGCCGGCCACGCCGAGCCCCTCCAGCAGCTCCCGCCGCTCCGAGTAGCGCATGAGCTCCACCGTCGAGTGGCCCTCCAGCCACAGCAGGTCGTACGCCAGGAACTGCACCGGGGTCCGCTCCGCCGCCCGCCGGGCCGCCGCCGCGTCGCGCGGGGCCTTGCGGCGTTCCAGCAGCTCCGGCGAGACGGTCGAGCCGTCGAACGCCACGATCTCGCCGTCCAGCACGGCCTCGAGGGGCGCGAGGGCGGCCCCGAGCGGCCGCAGTTCCGGGTACCACGCGGTCACGTCCGCGCCGGCCGGGTCGGTGAGGCGTACGCGTCCGCCCGAGACGTAGGCGATGGTGCGGCGGCCGGCCCAGCTCAGCTCGTACCCCCAGTCCCCGTCGTGCGGCGGCAGGCCGGCGGCCCTGGTCGCGAGCATGGGTTCGACGGTCTCGGGCATGCTCTCCCAGCCCGGCTCCGGCGGGTCCATGCGCCGCACCATCCAGTCGCGGCCGCCGGTCTGGAAGAACACGTAACGGCCCGAGGTCCGGTCGCCGTGGAACGTGACACCTATCTCATCGTCGCGCCACTTGTCCGCCTCGTACGTGCCGTGGTCGTGGATCGTCATGCGACCGCCGCCGTACTCGCCCTCCGGGATGTCGCCGGCGAAGTCGAGGTATTCCAGCGGATGGTCCTCGGTGTGTTTTGCCAGGTAGTTGCGGGCCTGGTCGCGGGGGAGGCCACGCGGCACGGCGAACGACACGAGCACGCCGTCGCGTTCCAGGCGTACGTCCCAGTGCAGGCTGCGGGCGTGGTGCTGCTGGATGACGAACCTGCTCCGGCCCGTGGGCCGGGGCCGGCTGCGCGGTACGGGCTCCGGCGTGCGCCGCGCGTCGCGCTTGCGCCGGTACTCGGCGAGCTGGTCGGTCATACCCCGATTGTCCGCCGGAACTACATCGCTGTCATTCGCTGGATTGTCGTACCCCCGTGGCACGGTCGACCCATGTACGCGGAATGGCCCTCGTCGCTGCCGCACGTCGTCGCGTGGCGCAGCATCGTCCCGCCCGGCGCCCCGCCGAAACGCATCCTGCCGGACGGCTGCCTCGATGTGATCTGGCAGGACGGCCGGGTCTTCGTGGCCGGACCGGACACGACGGCCCAGGTGGCCGCGTCGCCGCCGGACAGCAGGCTCTTCGCCGTGCGCTTCGCCGACGGTGTCGGCCCGTCCGTGCTGGGGGTGCCCGCCGACGAGCTGACCGACCGCCGGGTCGCATTCGACGCGCTCTTCGGCCCCGCCGAGACCCGCCGGCTCGCCGAGGCCGATGATCCGCTCGCCGCGCTCGAGGCCTTCACGCGGCGCCGCTGGCGCCGGCCGGACCGGGCGATGGTCGCCCTGGCCGACGCCGCGCGGACCGGCATCCCGGTCGGCGCGATCGCCGATTCCTGCGGCCTCAGCGCGCGGCACCTGCTCCGTCGCTGCACGGCCGCCTTCGGGTACGGCCCCAAGACGCTGGCCAGGATCATGCGGATGCAACGCGCCGTGGCGATGGCCCGGGGTGGCCGCCCGTTCGCCGACGTCTCCGTGGCCGCCGGATATGCCGACCAGGCCCATCTCGCGCGGGACGTGAAGGCACTGGCCGGCGTGCCGCTGACCAGGCTCGTCCGGTGAGGAGCCCGGATGCGGGGGCGATCCGGGCTTCGGACACTTCGGAGTGTCCGTCTCGAACAAAACGGACGTGATCATGACCGCGGGTTCCGTGGTTCGGTGGCGGCCGGTAGTGTCTTGGCTCCGACGCGTATCGAACACCCCTCGGAGGCGGTGCTGCGATGACCTTGCGCATCCTTGTCGTAGGCGCCGGCATCAGCGGTCTCGCCGCCGCCCGAGGCCTCCGGGTCGCGGGTTTCCGCCCCGACGTGGTGGAGGAACTGCCCGCCACGATGCTCCCGGGCGCCGGCATCTACCTGCCCGGCAACGCCTCGCGGGCCATGCGCCAGCTGGGCCTCGACGCCCCGCTGCGCCCGCTCGGCGACCTCATCTTCCGGCAGGTCTTCCAGGACAGCGCCGGCCGCGAACTGTTCGAGATGGACGTCGCCGCGCTCTGGGCCGGGGTCGGGGAGTCGCGGGCGCTGTCCCGCGCCGACCTGCAACAGGTGCTGCTGACCGGCGTCGGCGGTGAGGTGCGCTACGACATCGCCGTCCGGGACCTCGCGATCGTCGACGGCGCGGCCAAGGTCGAGTTCAGCGACGGCGCCGTCGCCGAGTACGACCTCGTGGTCGGCGCGGACGGGCGGCGCTCCACGGTGCGCGCCAAGGCCGGGCTGGGCGGTCCGGCCACCCCGACGGGACAGATCGTCTACCGCAGCGTGGTCAGCGGGGGGCCGCCGCTCAGCGACTGGACCGCGCTGCTCGGGCGCCGTTCGCAGTTCGTGGCCATGCCGATGGGCGGCCGCAGGCTGTATTGCTACGCCGACGAGACCGCCGAACCCTCCACGGCCAACCCCGCGGATCCCCGCGCGCGCCTGCGCGAGCTGTTCGGCGACTTCGGCGGGTGCGTGCCGGCCATCCTCGACGCGGTGGAGAAGGTCCAGGTGGCCCGGACGGACGAGGTCGTCATCGACAACTGGTCGACGGGACCGGTGCTGCTGGTCGGTGACGCAGCCCACGCCACCGCGCCCAGCCTCGCCCAGGGCGCGGCCATGGCGCTGGAGGACGCCGTCGTGCTCGGCGAGGTGCTCAAGGCCTGCGGGGGCGACGTGCCGGCGGCGCTGAGCGCGTACGAGCAGCGCCGGCGCGGTCGCTGTGACCAGGTGCGCGAGCACACCCGTGAGTGCGACCGGACCCGCGACGTGCCGCCCGGAGAGCGCGACCCTATGCTGCGGGAGCGGGGCCAGCAGATCTTCACCGGTCAGTACCGCGGGCTGGTCGAGCCCTTCTGAGACCGGGGTGGTCTTTGGTCACCCCGCGCCCGCCGGGGGTCGGCGGGGGACTATTCTGCCTGCGAGGTACGCCTTTCACGCGGGCGTACGCAGTGGGACGAAACGAGACACCGGAGGCTATCCGTGACGACCGTCGCGCCTAAGCCGATCGTGACCAGGCCCTGGCCGGTCAGGCAGCAGGTCAAGGGTTCGGCCATCGCGCGGATCCTGCGGACGACGGACGCGAAGCAGATCGGGATCATGTACATGATCACGGCCTTCGTGTTCTACATCCTCGGCGGGTTCATGGCCCTGTTGATGCGCGGCGAGCTCGCCCGCCCGGGCATGCAGTACCTGTCGCCGGAGCAGTACAACCAGCTGTTCACCATGCACGGCACGATCATGCTGCTGTTCTTCGCGACGCCGATCGTGTTCGCGTTCGCGAACTTCGTGGTGCCCATCCAGATCGGCGCCCCGGACGTGTCTTTCCCGCGGCTCAACTCGTTCGCGTACTGGCTCTACCTGTTCGGCGGCACGATCACCATCGGCGGGTTCCTGACCCCCGGCGGCGCGGCCGACTTCGGCTGGTTCGCGTACACGCCGCTCAGCGACTCCCTGCACTCGCCGGGCGTCGGCGGGAACATGTGGGTGGTCGGCCTGGCACTCTCGGGTCTCGGCACCATCCTCGGTGGCGTCAACATCATCACGACGATCATCACGCTGCGCGCGCCCGGCATGACGATGTTCCGGATGCCGATCATGACGTGGAACATCCTGGTCACCAGCCTCCTGGTGATCATGGTCTTCCCGTTCCTGGCCGCCGCGCTGTTCGCGCTCGCCGCCGACCGCATCCTGGGCGCCCACGTCTTCGACGTCGCCACCGGCGGCCCGATGCTGTGGCAGCACCTCTTCTGGTTCTTCGGCCACCCCGAGGTCTACATCATCGCGCTGCCGTTCTTCGGCATCATCACCGAGGTCATCCCGGTGTTCAGCCGCAAGCCGGTCTTCGGCTACAAGGGCCTCGTCGGCGCGACGCTGCTGATCGCGGCGCTGTCGATGAGCGTGTGGGCCCACCACATGTTCGTCACCGGCCAGGTGCTGCTGCCGTTCTTCAGCTTCCTGAGCTTCCTCATCGCGGTACCGACCGGCATGAAGTTCTTCGTCTGGATCGGCACGATGTGGCGCGGGCAGATCAGCTTCGAGACGCCCATGCTGTTCGCCATCGGCTTCCTGGTGACGTTCCTCTTCGGCGGCCTCACCGGCGTGCTGCTGGCCTCGCCGCCGCTCGACTTCCAGGTCTCGGACTCGTACTTCGTCGTCGCGCACTTCCACTACGTGCTGTTCGGCACGATCGTGTTCGCGGTGTTCTCCGGCATCTACTTCTGGTTCCCGAAGATGTTCGGCCGGATGCTCGACGAGCGCCTCGGCAAGATCCACTTCTGGCTGACGTTCGTCGGCTTCCACACCACGTTCCTGGTGCAGCACTGGCTCGGCGCCGAGGGCATGCCCCGCCGGTACGCCGACTACCTGCCGACGGACGGCTTCACCACGCTCAACATGATCTCGACGCTCGGTGCCTTCGTGCTCGGCGCGTCCACGCTCCCGTTCATCTACAACGTGTGGAAGTCGTACAAGGTCGGCGAGCTGGTCACGGTCGACGACCCCTGGGGCCACGGCAACTCCCTGGAATGGGCGACGTCCTCCCCGCCGCCGCTGCGCAACTTCGACCGCATGCCCCGCATCCGCTCGGAACGCCCGGCCTTCGACGCGAAGTTCCCCGAACTCGCGGCGGGCGAGCAGTCCATCTCCGGCCCGCCGGAGGGCGGCGCCCGCATGCTGAACCCGGAATCGGACGGCGGCGCGACCTACAAGGAAGACCTCAGCGACCGTCACAGCTGACACCCACGCAGCACGGAGAGCCCGCCCCGGTGGCCCACCCACCGGGGCGGGCTCTTTCGTACGCCCAGGCTGCCCGACCCACGCGGCCCGGCCCAGGCTGCCCGGCCCACGCGGCCCGGCCATCCCGGCCCGGCCAGCCGCCGGGCCGCCCGTGGCCGCCTGACCGCCGGCCGCGTGGTTCCTCAGGATCGCGCGGCGTGGCCTGAGCCGGGCCGGCCGCCGCAGCCTGGCCGCCGGGCGCTCGGCTGCTGCGCCGCGCTGCTCGGTCTGGTCGACCGTGCGCACGCCGCCGCCTTGCTGCCCTGTTGGGCCAGCCGCGCCACCGGCTCGCCCGCGCCACCCGCTCGCGGCGCCCCTGCCGCGCGCCTGCCCACCCCGCGTGCCCACCCGCGTCCCGCATCCTGCCGCGAGCCCGCGCCGCTCGCCCGCCCCGCTCGTGCCGGGCCCTCCCGCTCGTGCCGCGCCCGCCTGCTCGTGCCGCGCCCGCCTGCTCGTGCCGCGCCCGCCTGCTCGTGCCGCGCCCGCCTGCTCGTGCCGCGCCCGCTCGCCCGTCCGCCCTGCGCACCCGTGCCGCGCCCGCCCGCCCGCTCGCGCCCGACCGCGGCACCCGCCCGCGCCCTGCCGCGGGCCCGCGCCTCTCGCCCGCCGCGCACCCGTGCCGCGCAGCCGCGGCGCCCGCTCGTCCCGCGTCGCTCGCCCACCCTGCGCACCCGTGCCGGGCCCGCTCCTGCCGGGCCCGCCTGCTGGTGCCGCGTCTGCTCGCGCCGAGCCCGCCCGCTCGCGCCGAGCCCGCCCGCTCGCGCCGAGCCCGCCCGCTCGCGCCGAGCCCGCCCGCTTCGTGCCGCGCCCGCCCGCCCGCGCCGAGCCCGCCCACTCGAGCCGAGCCCGCCCGCTTCGTGCCGCGCCCGGCCGCGACGCCCGCCCGCCCGCGCCGAGCCCGCCCGCGCCGAGCCCGCCCGCGCCGAGCCCGCCCGCGCCGAGCCCGCCCGCGCCGAGCCCGCCCGTGCCGCGCACCCGCGCCGCCCGGCTGCTCCGTCCGCCCGCCGCCCGGTGCGTCCGGCGGCCTGGCGCGGGCCGTTGCGCACAGGGATATGCGGCCTGGTCATGCGGGGTGGCCCGGGGTGAGCTCCGTCAAATGCGTGGGAATTGTCGTACCCCAGGCGGAGACTGTCCGGCGGAGGTTAGGACCGCAATGACACTCACGCCTTACCGGGAGACGCTCGCCCTGCGCGGGATCAAGTCGCTGCTGATCGTGGCGACGCTGGCCCGTATTCCCATCACCGCCGGCAGCGTCACGCTCACGCTGCACGTCACCCAGGACCTCGGTCTCGGGTACGGCGCTGCGGGGCTGGTGGGGGCCGCCTTCACCATCGCCGCCTCGCTCGGCGCGCCGGTGATGGGCCGGATCACCGATCGCAGGGGGCTGCGGCCCGTCCTCGTGCTCACCACCGTCGCGGAGGTGGTCTTCTGGACGGCTGCGCAGGGGGTCCCGTACTGGGCGCTGCTCGTCGCCGCCCTGATCGGCGGTTTCCTGACGCTGCCCGCGTTCGCGGTGGCACGGCAGTCGATCGCCGCGCTCGCCCCCGAGTCGCACCGGTTGCCGGCCTTCGCCCTCGACTCCATCACCACGGAGTTGTCGTTCATGACCGGGCCGGCGCTGGGCGTGCTCATCTCCACGACCGCCGGTGCCCGGGTCGCGATGCTCGTCGTCGGCGCCGGCATCCTGCTCTCCGGCGTCGGGCTGTACCTGCTCGACCCGCCGATCCGCGGCCACGGCGAGGCGCCGATCTCCGCCGGCCACCGGGTGCCCCGGAGCACCTGGCTGCGGCCCCGCCTGATCGCCGTACTGGCCATCACCAGCGCCGCCACGCTGGTCCTCAGCGGTACGGACGTGGCCGTCGTCGCGGTGCTGCAGCATTCCGGCGAGGTGAAGTGGACCGGGGCGGTGCTCGCCATGTGGGCCGCCTACTCGTTGCTGGGCGGCTTCACCTACGGGATGGTCCGGCAAGGTCTGCCGCCCCTGTTCCTGCTGGCCCCCATGGCCCTGCTGACGATCCCGGTCGGGCTGGGCGGCTCGCACTGGTGGCTGCTCGGCCTGCTCCTGCTGCCGGCGGGCGCCCTGTGCGCGCCGACGATCACGGCCACGGCCGACGCGGTGAGCCGTCTGACACCGGCCACGGCGCGCGGCGAGGCGATGGGCTGGCACAACTCGTCGCTGACCGTGGGGGTCGCGCTCGGCGCCCCGCTGGCCGGCGTGGTGATGGACACGCTGTCGCCGGCGTGGGGTTTCGTGGCGGTCGGCGGGGTCGGCATGCTGGTCGCGCTGCTGGTAGCCCCGATCGAGCTACGCCGCCGCCGCGCCGACGAGGCGGAGGCAACCAGCAAGGCGGCGAACGAGGCAACCAGCAAGGCGACCGGCGAGGCAACCAGCAAGGCGACCGGCGAGACCTCCGGCAACGCAGCCGGCGAGGCAGCCGCACGGCCGGCGGGCGAGGCCGGGAAGCCGGCCGGCGACGATGCCGGAACGCGAGCCGCTGACGGCGCGGCCTGGGAGATCGGCGCGGCGGGGCCGGCCGTGGACTTCCCGACCGAGGACGCCCCGGCCACGGCACGCTGAGCTCAGGTGCCGGTCGACCACCGCCGACCGGCACCGCAACAGCTGCTCAGCCGGCCCGGGCCGGCACCGCGAGAATCCTTCAGCCGGCGAGAACGATCGGCGTCCCCAGTGTCGTGACCGCGGCCTCCTCGAACTGGCGCAGCGCCGCCTCGGTGGTCGCCTCCGCCACCCCGGCCGTCATCCCGAGCAGTACCGTCGTCTTGAATCCGGCCTTGCGCGCGTCCAACGCCGTCGCCCGGACGCAGTGGTCGGTCGCGATGCCCACGACGTCCACCTCGGCGACGTCCCGGGCGCGCAGCCAGTCCGCGAGGTGCTCGCCGGAATCGGTGTGTCCCTCGAAGCCCGAGTACGCCGCCGCGTGCTCGCCCTTGTGGAACACGGCCTCCACCCGGTCGGTGGCCAGCGACGGGTGGAATTCGGAGCCGGGGGTGCCGACCACGCAGTGGGACGGCCAGGAGTCGACGAAGTCCGGGTGCGCGCTGAAGTGCGCGCCCGGGTCGATGTGGTAGTCCTTCGTCGCCACGACGTGGTCCCAGCGGCGGGCCGGGGCGGTGTCGGCCAGCGCCGACGAGATGGCCGAGGCCACGCCCGCGCCGCCCTGCACGGCCAGGGAGCCGCCCTCGCAGAAGTCGTTCTGCACGTCGACGATGATCAAGGCTCGAGTCACGAAGACCTCCGGGTTTCCAGGAACTCAGCTGGTGGCGACGACGGTGACCGGGATCGCGGGGTCGCCGGCCGACAACTTCAGGCCCTCCCACGGGATCGAGATCAGGCACTGGCGCAGGTGGTCCCGGGACTCCTGCAGGGCCGGCAGCTCGGCGATCTCGCCGCCCGCCACGAACGAGCGCTGCAGCAGCCGGTCGTTGGCCTGGTGGTCCGGCACGCCCTGGGAGACGACGATCTCCTCGGTGGCCGTACCCGTCGGCTTGTGGCGGCGGATCGCCGTCTTGCGGCCGCCGACCGTGGCCTTGTTCTCGGAGCGCTTGACCACCGGGCGGCCCTCGACCTCGACGAGCTTGTAGACCAGGCCGGCCGTCGGGGCGCCGGAACCCGTGACCACCGCGGTGCCGGCGCCGTACATGTCGACCGGTTCGGCGGCGAGGGTGGCGATGGCGTACTCGTCCATGTCGCCGGAGACGACGATCTTCGTCTCGGTGGCGCCGAGCGAGTCGAGCAGCTCGCGGGAGTGCTGGGCCAGGACCGACAGGTCGCCCGAGTCGATGCGTACGGCGCGCAGATCCGGCCCGGCCACCGCGATGGCGTTGCGGATGCCCTGCGCGATGTCGTACGTGTCCACGAGCAGCGTCGTGTTCTTGCCCAGCGCCGCCACCTGGGACGCGAACGCGGCCGTCTCGTCGTCGTGGAGCAGCGTGAACGCGTGTGCGGACGTACCCGTGGTCGGGATGCCGTAGCGGCCGCCCGCCGCGAGGTTGGACGTGGACGCGAAACCCGCGAGGTAGGCCGCGCGCGCCGCGGCCACGGCACTCTCCTCATGGGTACGGCGGGAGCCCATCTCGATGATCGGCCGGCCCCGGGCGGCGGTGACCATCCGGGCGGCCGCCGAGGCGATGGCACTGTCGTGGTTGAGCACCGACAGGATCAGCGTCTCCAGCACCACGCATTCCGCGAAGCTGCCGGACACGGTCAGGATCGGCGAGCCGGGGAAGAACAGCTCGCCCTCGGCGTACCCGTCGATGTCGCCCGTGAACCGGTAGTCCGCGAGCCAGGCTGCCGTGGTCTCGTCGACGATGCCCGCCTTCCGCAGGAAGGCCACGTCCTCGTCCGAGAAGCAGAAGTCGCGGATCATCTCGACGAGCCGGCCCTGGCCGGCGGCGACGCCGTAGCGGCGCCCGGTGGGCAGCCGGCGGGCGAAGACCTCGAACACGCTGCGACGCTCGGCGGTGCCGTCCTTGAGGGCGGCGCTGACCATCGTCAGCTCGTAGTGGTCGGTCAGCAGGGCGGGCGCGAAGCGGTTCACAGCTCGCCTCCTCGGCCACGGCCGGCGAGGCGCGGGCGGAACTCGGTGCAGTCAGTCACGCCGACCACCCTATTGCGGCAGGAGCCGCAGCGCCGGAGCTAGCTCGTTCCTGCCGCTGACCCCGAGCTTCGTGTAGACGCGCTGTAGGTGGTTCTCCACGGTCCGTGGGGACAGGAAGAGCCGGTCGGCGATCTCGCGGCTGCGGACGCCGCCGGCCGCGAGCTCCGCAACCTGCCTTTCGCGTACGGTCAGCGACGGCTGGACCGCGCGCAGGGCGGGGGTACGCAGCACGCCGCAGCGCGCCAGAACGTCGGCGAGGAGCGTGCTGGCCGCCAGCGCGCGGGTGTCCCGGGCGGTGCGGAAGATCCTTACGGCGCCGGCGGCAGCCTCCGCGGCGTAGAGCTGGTAGCCGAGCACGGCGAACTCCCGGGCGATCGAGAAGAGCTCCTCGCCGTCGCCGTCAGCGCCGGCCCGCGCGTGCCGGACGAACAGGGGCGTGGCCCGCCCGCCGACCGTGCCGCCGAGCTCGGACATCCGCTCGGCGGCCAGGTCCGTGCGCCCGAACCGGACCAGGTCGTACAGCAGGATCATCTCGTGGGCGTGGAACCCGTCGGCCCGGGTGCGGGCCACGGCGTCGGACAACACGCGTACGGCGGCAGTCATCTCACCCGCGCATGCATGGGTCCACGCCAGTGCCTGCTCCCGCAACGGGTAGTACAACGCGAGGATGCCCTCGCCGGCGCTCTCGGCGATCTCCAGGGAGGCCGTGGCCAGGGCGACGTCGCCGCGCAGCGCTGCGACCTTCGTGCGTGCGTAGTGGGCGTTGCCGTCGTAGAGGCGGGCCGCGGAAAGCGCCGCGCAGGCCTGCTCCACGGCGCGCAGCGCGTCGTCCGTACGCCCCCGCAGCCAGTTCGCCGAGCCCTGCAGCAGCGAGACCCAGCCCGAGCCGAAGCCGAAGCCGCCCGCCTGGGCCAGGTCGGCGAACTCGGCGGCCAGGATGCGGTCGATGCCGGGCAGGTCCTGGCTGACGCTCACCAGCGTCCCCTCGGTCATCTGGAACGCGAACTGCAGCGTCGGGGTGTCGCGCCGCCACGACCGGGTCTCCGCTTCGATCACGGTCAGCATCTCCCGGCCGCGGTCGAAGCCACCGGCGACCGCGGTCAGGAACGCGGTCACGCACTGGGCCAGCGCCCGGGCGGGTGGCTCGGCGGCCGGCTCCCCGGCGACCGCGGCCGCGAGCGCGCGAGCCTGCGGCAGGTGGTTGAGCTGCAGGCGGATGAACGACTCCAGCGCCCGCACCCGGGCCAGGTCGGCCGGGTCCGTCAGCTCGACGGCGGCCAGCGTGTCGGCCGCCCGGGGGTCGCCGAGCCCGAAGAACTCGACCGTGGCCCGCGCCGCGATGTACCGGGCGTCCCGCTCCGGCGCCTCCTCCAGGACGGCGAGGGCCCGCCTCGGCTCGTCGAGGAACAGCAGGACGGTGGCGAGCAGCTCGATGGCCGGGTAGCCGGCACCCGCGTCCCGGGCGGCCGCTGCGAGCCGGCGCGCGAGGACCATGTCGAACTTGCCGAACGCCTGGGTCGCCGCGCCGAACAGCAGGCCGCTGTCCTGGGCCGTACCGGAGTCGAGCCGCCAGACCGCCACCCGGAGCAGGTCGTCGCGACGCCGCGCGCCCACGTTCTCGACCAGGTCGGCCAGCGTGGCGAGCAGCCGCCGGGCCCGGGTCACCGGGCAGCGGCGGCGCACCACCTCCCCGTACAGCGGATGGCCGAGCCGGACGTTGCGCCGCCGCCCGTCCTCGACGACCCGGATCAGCCCGCGCTCCTCGGCCTCCTCGACGGCGGCCGGGTCGGCGACGCGCAGCAGCAGCGCCAGCCCGATCGGCTCGCCGAAGGAGACCAGCTCCAGCACGTCGCGCACGCCGCCGGTGAGGCGCCCGATGCGGGTGTCGACGAGCTCGGCGAGGCTGGGCGCCAGCGTGAGGCGGCCGGTCCAGCGCCAGAAACCGTACGCCTGGACCAGCTCGCCGCCGCTGAGAGCGGCCATCACCAGCTCCCGGAGCAACAGCGGGTTGCCGCCACCCAGGCGGCTGAGGCGCTGCGCGGAGCCGGCCTCGACCGGGCTGCCGACCAGCGTGGCGAGCAGGGCGCGGGACTCATCCAGCGACAGCGGGGTGAGCTCGGCGTGACTGACCAGCCCTTCGGTCCACAGTGCGCTGATCGGCGGCGGCACCGGCTCGGAGGTGCGCAGGGTGCCGAGCAGCGTGGCGTCCTCGCGGACCAGCAGGTGGGCGAGGGCGGCGGAGGGCGCGTCGAGCAGGTGGATGTCGTCGACGGCCAGCACGATGGGCCGGCCGTCCGCGGCGGCGTGCAGGGCGTCCACGGCCCAGCGGAGCAGTCCCGCGGGGGACAGGCCGGCGGGCGGATCCGCGGGCAGGATCTGTGCCAGCCCGCCGAACGGCAGTCCCGAACTCGCGATGTTGGCGGACGCCCGGAATACTGCCCATCGGTCGGCCGGAAGTGCGCTCACCGCCTCCCGCAGCAAACGGCTCTTGCCGATGCCGGCCACGCCGCTGAGAATCAGGCCGCGCTCGGTTTCGCTGGTGGCGACCCTCTGGAGGCGGGACAACTCGGCGGCGCGCCCGACGAAATCCCAGTGCTCCACGCGGCCAGCATATCGAGATGCGTCATCGTCGAATCACCGCCTGTACCCCCTCGGGGAATGAGTATCCGCGTACGAAACGGTGAGTAATCAGACACCTGTTATGGCACCCGCGCCGCCCATTACGGTTCGGCGGGTGCCGGCGCGACGTGCCCGGGCCCTGCCTGGCGGGGCGGGCCCGGGCGCCTGCCGGCCGTTCGCACCCGGGCCCTCTCCGGTCCGCCCGGGACCCTCTTCGCAGGTGGCAGATCGGCGTGACTCCGGCGCTCCCACGACGTTCGACGCGGGTTCGTGACCGCGTCTTGTCTCGGCGGCCCGTCCCGTGCCCGGATCGGCGTGGCACGATGGGGGGCATGGCGATGCCTCAGGTCGCTCCTGTCGAGACGCCGCAGATCGAGGAGGTACCGGCTGATGACCGGCCGTGGGTGACGATCGTCTGGGACGATCCCGTCAACCTCATGTCGTACGTGACATGGGTCTTCCAGAAGCTCTTCGGCTACAGCCGCGACAAGGCCGAGGAGCTCATGCTCGACGTCCACAACAAGGGCAAGGCCGTGGTGTCGACCGGTGCGCGGGAGCGGATGGAGATGGACGCCTCTCAGCTTCATGGCTACGGTCTGTGGGCGACGGTGGACCGCGCGTGAATTGTCAGCTTCAGATCGATACTGGGCGGGTGATCGACTGATGTTCCGGCGCAACGGCAACCAATGTGTGGCCACGTTCGCCGTGGACGAGGTACGGGTGCTGCGCAAGGTGGCCGGCGAGGTCGTCGGGCTGCTCATGGACGGCTTCGACCACACCGACCCCGTCGTGTCGCGGTTGTTCCCGGACATCTATCCCGACCGGCCCGACGACTCCGCCGAGTTCCGCCTCTACACCGAGGGCGACCTGAAGACCGGCAAGATCGACCAGGCGGGCGCGATCCTCGCGGCGCTGCCGGACGACGGCCCGGGCGAGGTGCGCCTCGACGGCGAGGAGGCCGAGGCCTGGCTGCGGGCGATCAACGACGCGCGGCTGGCCATGGCGACCCGGCTGGACATCAAGGCGGACACCGATCTCGGCGACGAGCTCGACGAGGCCGTCATCCACGACCCGGGCTCGAGCCGGGTCTTCCAGCTCTCGGTGTACGCGTACCTCGGCTACCTGCAGGAATCGCTGCTCAACGCGCTGCCGGAGATCGAGGAGCGCTGAGGGCGCCGGATCTCCCGGCGCCCCCGATCAACGCTTGCCCATCGCCGCTCAGTTGCCGGCGGCGTCCAGCTCGGCGAGCTCGCTGTCGTCGAGCACCAGCTCCGGCGCCTGCGCGGAATCGGTGATCGACTCCGGCCGGCTCGCGCCCGGGATGGGGATGACCACCGGGCTCTTCGCCAGCATCCACGCGAGCGTCACGCGCTGCGGGCTCACCCCGTGCGCCTCGGCCACCCGGCCGAACGCGCCGAAGCGCTCACCCAGCTCGCTCGCCCGGGAGATGCCGCCCAGCGGCGACCAGGGCAGGAAGGCGATCCCCAGCTCGTCGCAGAGCCGCAGCTCCGGCTCCGACGAGCGGAACGCGGGCGAGAACTGGTTCTGCACCGAGACCAGCCGGCCGCCGAGGATCTCCTGGGCCTGCCGGATCTGCTGCACGTCGGCGTTCGAGATGCCGGCCATCCGGATCTTGCCCTCGTCGAGCAGGTCGCGGATGGCGCCGACGGAGTCCGCGTACGGCACGTCGGGGTCCGGGCGGTGGAACTGGTACAGGCCGATGGCCTCGACCCCGAGACGCTTGAGCGACGCCTCGGCGGCCTCCCGCAGGTACGCGGGGGAGCCGTTCAAGGTCCACGAGCCGTCGCCGGGCCGCAGGTGTCCGCCCTTGGTGGCGACCAGCACGCCGGAGGTGTCCCCGCCCCAGCTCGCCAGGGCCTGGGCGATCAGGGACTCGTTGTGGCCCACCTCGTCGGCGTGCAGGTGGTACGCGTCCGCGGTGTCGATCAGCGTCACACCGGCGTCCAGGGCGGCGTGGATCGTGCGGATCGACCGGTCGGTGTCGGGGCGCCCCTCGATGGACATCGGCATGCCGCCGAGCCCGATGGCGCTGACCTGGGTGTCTCCGATTGTTCGCTGCTTCATGCCCCCGGGACTACCCGCCGCGGTACCGGATACGCCAGGCGAATGCGCGTGAGGACTGCCACGCCCGCCGTACGCCCGCCTCACGGTAATGTGAACGACGTGCTGACCATCGACAGCGCGATCCTCGAAGCGATCGTCGCCCACGCCCGCCGGGACCACCCCGACGAGGCCTGCGGCGTGGTCGCCGGGCCGATCGGCAGCGACCTGCCGACGCGGCACATCGTCATGGACAACGCGGCGCGCTCGATGACGTTCTACGAGTTCGACTCGATGGAGCAGCTGCGGGTCTGGCGCGAGATGGACGACAACGACGAGGAACCGGTCGTCATCTACCACTCGCACACCGCGACCGAGGCTTATCCGTCCCGCACGGACATCTCGTTCGCCGGTGAGCCGGGCGCGCACTATCTGCTCGTCTCGACCCGTGAGCCGGATTCCGAGGAAATCCGATCGTTCCGTATCGTGGACGGTGTGGTGACCGAGGAAGAGGTCAACATCGTGGATGCGACGGTGGAGGCGTGAGTATGAGTGCGGACGGGCACGCCGTCCAGTCGTACATGTTCGGGCAGAGCCCCGCGTCGGTCTACTACGAGTGTCGCTGAGCGTCACTTCCGACCCGCCCCCGAACGTCTCTCGGCACACTCTTTCTAGGAGCATTACAGTCATGGCTATCGAAGTTCGCGTCCCGACCATCCTGCGCAGCTACACCGGCGGCGCGAAGGTCGTCGAGGGCTCCGGCGACACGCTGTCCGGTCTGATCGACGACCTGGACGCCAAGCACTCGGGCCTCAAGGGCCGGCTCATCACGCCCGAGGGCGGCCTGCACCGGTTCGTCAACATCTACGTGAACGACGAGGACGTCCGCTTCCTCGGCGCGCTCGACGCCAAGGTCAGCGACGGCGACTCGGTCACCATCCTCCCGGCCGTGGCCGGTGGCGCCCTCGGCTTCGCCGCGGCGGCCGCCCTGCTCGGGCGCCCCACCTCCGCCGCCGGCGCGTCCCTCGGCCGTTCCTTCAGCGCTGTCACCGGCTCCACCGAAGGCGAGTAATCCGATGGCTCGCTACGAGAGCCTTCTGGACGCCTGCGGGGGTACGCCGCTCGTCGGTCTGCCCCGGCTGTCACCGACGGTGCCCGAGGGGGCGCCGCCGGTGCGGCTCTGGGCCAAACTCGAGGACCGCAACCCGACGGGCAGCATCAAGGACCGTCCGGCGCTGTTCATGGTGCGCGAGGCGGAGGAGTCCGGCCGCCTCCGCCCCGGCGACACCATCCTCGAGCCGACCAGCGGCAACACCGGCATCTCCCTGGCCATGGTCGCGAAGCTGCGCGGCTACCGGCTGGTCTGCGTGATGCCGGAGAACGTCTCCGCGGAACGCGTCCAGCTGCTGCGCATGTACGGCGCCGAGATCATCTTCTCGCCGGCGGCGGGCGGCTCCAACCAGGCCGTCGCGACGGCGAAGCAGATCGCGTCGGAGCACCCGGACTGGGTCATGCTCTTCCAGTACGGCAACCCCGGCAACGCCCGCGCCCACTACGAGACGACGGGCCCCGAGCTCCTGCACGACCTGCCCACGATCACCCACTTCGTGGCGGGCCTGGGCACCACGGGCACGCTCATGGGCACGGGCCGGTACCTGCGCGAGAAGGTGGAAGGCATCCAGATCGTCGCGGCGGAACCCCGCTACGGCGAACTGGTGTACGGCCTCCGCAACATCGACGAGGGCTACGTCCCGGAGCTCTACGACGCCACGGTGCTGAACCGCCGCTTCTCGGTGGGCACCCGCGACGCCGTCCTCCGCACCCGCCAGCTCGTCGAGGTGGAAGGCATCTTCGCCGGCTTCTCCACAGGAGCGATCCTGCACGCGGCGCTCGCGGTGGCCCACGAGGCGGTCAAAGCGGGCAAGCGCGCGGACGTGGCGTTCGTGGTGTGCGACGGTGGCTGGAAGTACCTGTCAACCGGCGCGTACGGCGGGACGCTCGCGGATGCCGAGGATGCGCTGGAGGGGCAGCTCTGGGCCTGACGGCCCACCGGGCGGGAGCTGAGCCCCTCGGACCGTCGGCAGGCTGCCTACCGGACCATCAGCCAGCAGCCCCCTACCCGGGGCATCCGCACCTGGGCCGGCCGGTCGGCCTCGCATCCCGGGCTGTCGGCGGGCCGGCCGCATCCTCAGCAGGCTGCCCGGACGGTCGGTGAGCCGCCCGGCGGCGATGTCGGTGGGTCGCCCAGCGGTGGGTCGCTCGCCCGGATCGCCTGCCGTCCGCCCGATCGTGCCGCTTCGTCCGTGATGCCGGCGCTTCCTCTCAGCGGTCGGTAGCGCCGGCCCTTTCCGGTGATCAGTAAGCGACGGCCAGCATGACGTCCGCCGCCAGGGGCACGGCCGCGCCCAGCAGGAGCAGCCAGGGCAGCACCCGCCGGTGGATCGACAGGAACGCGCCCACCGACAGCGCCACGCTCACCATGCCGAGGAACGCCAGCACCCACGTGTACCAGCCGGGCGCCCCGCCGCCGATCTGCGACACCAGCCCGCGGATGCCGATGCCGACCCCGGTCAGGCCCAGGAGCGTCGCGTAGATCGACATGCCCAGCAGACGCCGGGCGCCGGGGGCCGGGTCGTCGGCCGCCGGGAAGCGGAACAGGACCTCCTCGTCGCTGAGTTCCGTACCCGCGGGGCCGGTGGGTTCCCAGCCGAACGGCACGACCTCCGGCGCCGTCACCTCCCGCGTACGGGCCTGTTCCTGCACCTCGGTCGTCGTCACTTTCGCCCCTCCGAATTGCCCGGTGTCGTCCCTTCACCCTGTGCAACGGGCGCGACTCACGAGGCGTAACGCGACCGAAAATGACCCAGCTCACGGCGGGTGTGACATAGGTTGTCGATTTAGCGACAAATCGATCAGACGTTTACGTGACGCGCTGGTCCCGGCGTAGGCTGCGCAGCGTGATTGACTGGTCTGCATTCCCAGCCGAGGGGCGGGTGGTGGGGACGTGGACGACCGAGCGTGAACCAGAGGAACCCGCATGCGACTGACCGTTCTCGGCTGTGCCGGCAGTTTCCCCGGCCCCGAGTCGGCCTGTTCCGCCTATCTCGTCGAGGCCGACGGTTTCCGGCTGCTGATCGACTTCGGCTCCGGCTCCCTGTCCGCGCTCCAGCGGTACGCGGGCATCGATGCCGTCGACGCGATCCTGCTGACCCACCTCCACTGCGATCACATGCTCGACGCCTGCACCTACGTGGTGGTTCGCCGTTACGCCCCCGGCGGCCCGATGCCCCCGCTGCCGGTCTACGCGCCCCTGGGCGCCGCCGAGCGCATCTCCGCCGCGTACAGCGCGGAGAACGAGCCCGTCGACGACGTGTACACGTTCTACGGGCTGCAGCCCGGCACGTTCCCCATCGGCCCGTTCACGGTGACCGCGGACCGGGTCAACCATCCGATCGAGACGTACGGCGTCCGCGTCGAGCACGACGGCCACGTCCTGGCGTACTCGTCGGACACCGCGCCCTGTGAACCGTTGCTGCGCCTGGCGCAGGGCGCCGACCTCTTCCTGTGCGAGGCCAGCTACCTCGACGGCGTGGTCAACCCGCCCGACCTGCACCTCACCGGCCGCGAGGCGGGCGAGGCGGCCACCAAGGCCGACGTCGGCCGCCTGCTGCTCACCCATCTGGTTCCGGCCTGGGGTTCGGAAGCCTCTACTGTGGAGGCCGCCTGCGCCGCGTACGCGGGTCCGGTTGAGGTGGTTCGTCCGGGTGCCCGCTACGATCTCTGAGCTTGCCGAGGGGACGGCACGAGCGCACCATCGGAATCGATTGTGACCTTGGAAGGCCCTGCATGACCGACTGCACCGAACTGCGCTTTCCGTCGGCGGGCAACGGCCGTGCCGGTGAGGGCCAGGAGGGCATGCCCAGCAGACTCGGCATGACCGACTGCACCGAACTGCGCTTTCCGTCGGCGGGCAACGGCCGTGCCGGTGAGGGCCAGGAGGGCATGCCCAGCAGACTCGGCATGACCGACTGCACCGAACTGCGCTTTCCGTCGGCGGGCAACGGCCGTGCCGGTGAGGGCCAGGAGGGCATGCCCAGCAGACTCGGCATGACCGGTCGATCGGTGGGCGGGCGTGGACTGCGCATCGTCCGACTGGCGAACTTCGTCTCGCCTCGCTCCGGCGGTCTGCGGACCGCACTGCGTCACCTCGGCGAGGGCTACCTGAGGGCGGGCCACGAACCGATCCTCATCGTGCCGGGGCGTGAGCGTTCCGACGAGATGACCGAGCAGGGCCGCGTGATCACGCTGCCGGGTCACCACCTTCCGCGTACGGGCGGGTATCGCGTGCTCGCCGGGCGCCGGGAGCTGACCCGGCTCCTGGACCAGCTGGAGCCCGACCGTATCGAGGTCTCCGACCGGTCCACGCTGCGCTGGACGGGCCGCTGGGCGCGCGAGCGTGGCGTGGGCTCGATGATGGTGTCCCACGAGAGCCTGGCCGGCCTGCTCGGCGTGTGGGGGATGCCGCACCGGGACTCGCTCGCCGACCGGCTGAACCGGCGTACCGCGGAGACCTTCGACCAGATCGTGTGCACCACGGCCTTCGCGGCGGCCGAGTTCCGCCGGCTGGGCGTGCCGAATCTCGTGGAGATCCCGCTCGGGGTCAACCTGCGCCAGTTCCATCCCAGCCGCCGCGACTCCGCGCTGCGGGAGCAGTACGCCCGCCCCGACGAGCTCCTCGTCGTCTACTGCAGCCGTCTCTCCGCCGACAAGCGCCCGGAGCTGGCCGTCGACACGATCGGCGCGCTGCGGGCCGCGAAGGCTCCCGCCGTGCTCGTCATGGCCGGCGACGGTGCACGCCGGGCCGCGCTCGCCTACCGCTCGGCCCGCCTGCCGGTCCGCTTCGCCGGCCACATCACCGACCGGGATGCCGTCGCCGCCCTGCTCGCCACCGCGGACGTGGCAGTCGCGCCGGGCCCGGTGGAGACGTTCGGGCTGGCAGCCCTGGAGGCTCTCGCCTGCGGGACGCCGGTCGTCGTCAACGCCGCCAGCGCGCTTCCCGAGGTCGTGGGGGAGGCGGGCATGGCCGTGCCCGGGACTCCGGAGGCGTTCGCGGAGGGCGTACGCCAGCTCATGGAGCGTCCCGAGCGGATCCGCCGCGCCGCCGCGCGCGCCCGGGCCGAACTGTTCGGCTGGCCGCAGGCCGTCGAGGGGTTCCTGCGGGCGCACGGAGCGCAACCGGCGCTGCGCCCGCCGACCGTCATGGCCCGGCAGAGCGTGCGGGCGTTGCGCCCGGCGGTGCCTGCCACGGTCGCGACCTCCACCGCCTGGGCCGCCGCTTCGTCGGATCATCTCTGACCCCCTTCCTTCTGGGCTCGAAGCATGGCAGTCCGGCGGATTCCGGGGCTGGGTTGTCCACATCAGCGCGGGGTGTCTACGAGGCTGTCGACGATTCGGCGGCTTCCGGCCCGGCGATCATGGCTGTGAGCAGGGGCGGGTTGTCCACAGGGCGGGACCTCGGCGACCGGGGCGGCCCGTTGTCCACAGGCCCGGCACCCGGCGGCGCGAAGTCGTCACGGTCCGCCTAGGCTCTTGGCCATGGCACGACCCGACGGCCGAGAGCCGGATCAACTCCGTCCCGTGACCCTCACCCGCCGGTGGAGCATCCACCCGGAGGGATCGGTGCTGGTCGAGTTCGGCAACACCCGCGTCCTGTGCACGGCCAGCGTGACCGAGGGCGTGCCCCGCTGGCGCAAGGGCTCCGGCCTGGGCTGGGTCACCGCCGAATACGCGATGCTGCCGCGCGCCACGAACACCCGCGGCGACCGCGAGAGCGTCAAGGGCAAGGTCGGCGGGCGCACCCAGGAGATCTCCCGCCTGATCGGGCGCAGCCTGCGCGCGTGCATCGACCTGAAGGCCCTCGGCGAGAATTCGATCGTTCTGGACTGCGACGTCCTGCAGGCCGACGGCGGCACCCGCACGGCCGCGATCACCGGGGCCTACGTGGCCCTGCACGACGCGGTGACCTGGCTCGCCGACCGCAAGAAGCTGGCCGGCAAGCCCGTGTCGGTGCTGCACCGCTCGATCCAGGCGGTCAGCGTCGGCATCATCGCCGGCGAGGCCCGCCTCGACCTGATGTACGAGGAGGACGTCGCCGCCGAGGTCGACATGAACGTCGTGTGCACCGGCGACGGCGACTTCGTCGAGGTCCAGGGCACCGGCGAGGCCAACGTGTTCCGCCGCGACCAGCTCGACGCCCTGCTCGACCTGGGCGTTCTCGGCTGCGCGGAGCTCGCCGCCGCCCAGCAGAAGGCGCTCGCCTCGTGACCGCCCGCCTGCTGCTGGCCACGGCCAACAGGAAGAAGCTCGTCGAGCTGCAGCGCATCCTCGACCTGGCGCTCGGCACCGGGCGGACCGAGCTCGTCGGGCTCGGCGACTTCCCCGACTACCCCGACGTGCCGGAAACCGGTCTCACGTTCGGGGAGAACGCGCTCATCAAGGCCCGCGAGGGGGCGTCGCGCACCGGGCTGCCGACGGTCGCCGACGACTCCGGCCTCGCCGTGGACGCCCTCAACGGCATGCCCGGCGTCTTCAGCGCCCGCTGGTCCGGCGGGCACGGTGACGACCAGGCGAACCTCGACCTGGTCCTGGCCCAGATCGGCGACGTGCCGGACGAGCATCGCGGCGGCGCCTTCGTCTGCGCGGCGGCCCTGGTCCTGCCCAACGGCCGCGAACACCTCGTCGAGGGCCGCCAGACCGGGCGCATCCTGCGCGCGCGGCGCGGCACGGGAGGCTTCGGGTACGACCCGATCTTCCTCGGCGACGGCCAGGACCGGACCAACGCGGAGCTCAGCCCGGCGGAGAAGGACGCGATCAGCCACCGGGGGAAGGCGTTCCGGGAGCTGGCGAAGGTGATCGCCAAGGAACTGCCCCGCTGAGCCGTGGAGGGGCCGGGCCGCCCGAGCGGGCCACCTCGGCAAGCCTGCTCCCTCTACCATTCCAGCCGTGAGAACACGGGGGATGGTTGCTGTCGTCGCCGCTGCCGGCCTGCTGGGCGCGGCCGCCGGATGTGATCCCGGCAGCCTGACCGCTCAGGAGGTCGAGGTCGTCGCCGGGGCCGGTGAGAACGATGGTGGCCCTGCCGCCGACGCGTTCATCGACGGGCGGCTCGTGGACATGGTCATGGGTACCGACGGTGTGCTGCGGGTGCTGACCGAGGAGAAGGAAGCCCTCACCGTGTGGTCCGTCAAGGATGCGCGGCTCACCCGGGTCGCCGTTCCTGCGATCAAGGCCGATTACGTCAGTCAGGCCACCGCCGGGCCGGGCGGTGACATGTACGTCGCCCTGTGGAACGGCAACGGCGGGGTGTGGCGGGTCACGGCTGACGGCGCTGCCGTTCTGACGGTGGGCATTGACCGGGACACGTACCGGGGGGACCGGAAGGCCGCCCCGGACGGTGCGGCGGTTGCCGGGGCGTACGTGCGGTATCTGCACGGGGTCGCCTTCGCCCCCGACGGTCACCTGTTCTTCGCCGAGGAGCGGATCGGGCCGACGACGTATCAGCTGGTGCGTACGGTGGACGACGGGAAGCTGAAGACCGTCCTGGGCCGCGACCTGGCCGGCCTCACCGAACGTCAGTGGCGCTCGGCGCGGACCAGCACCGGCTTCCCGGAGGGCACCCCGGGGCGGCAGGTCGCCGTGGAGGGCGGCCTGAACAATCCGCTAGCCGTCGCTCAGGACGGCACCGTCTACGCCGCTCCTGGCCGTCGCAGCGTCGTCGCCGTACGGCCGGACGGCACGGCCCGCGAGGTTGTCGGCAACACCGGCGGCGGGGCCGACGACGAGGTGGACCCGCCGGACGAACCGTTCGCCGACCGAGGCCCGGCGGCCCGGGCGCGGGTGAACCTGGCCGGCGGGGGCACGATCCGGGCCGGGACGAGCAACGCGAGCCTCGTCGTGGACGCCGCCGGGGACCTGTATCTGACCAGCGTGGCCCCCGCGGGTGAGGACCTGCCGGAGACGTTCGACTGGACCGGTGACGTCAGCGACACCCAGCGGGACCTGCTCGAACGGTCCAAGGAGCAGCGCCGCGGGGCCACCGAGGTGCTGCGGGTGAAGCCGGACGGCTCCCTGTCGACCGTCGCCGCGCACGCCGACGCGGTCGCGGTGGACGACTCCTGGATGTACCTGGCGCGCGCCTTCACCGACGTCGACGGCAAGCCGCGTGTGCTGGTCGTGAGGACGAGCAAGGGTTAGAGCAGCGGCCCGATCGTCGTCTCGATGTCGGCCCGCAGCCCTCGCTCCGCCACGACCACCCGCGCCTGTTCGAGCACCGGCGCCAGGAACCGGTCCGGTCCCGGTTCCCCGGCGAACCCGGAGACCGCCGCCACCGCGGCCCGGCCCGCCGGTGACGGGTCCAGCGGTGCGCGCAGCTGGATGCCGCGTACGGCCGACAGCAGCTCCACCGCGAGCAGGCTGGTCAGGTTGTCCAGGACCGTACGCAGCTTCTTCGCCGCGGCCCAGCCCATGGAGACGTGGTCCTCCTGCATGCCGCTGGTCGGCAGGGAGTCCACCGACGCCGGGTTGGCCAGGCGCCGGTTCTCCGCGACGATGCCCGCCGCCGTGTACTGGGCGATCATCAGCCCGGAGTTGACGCCCGCGTCCGGCGAGAGGAACGGGGGCAGGTCGCGGTTGCGGGCGACGTCGAGAAGCCGGTCGACGCGGCGTTCCGCGATCGCGCCGACCTCCGCGGCCGCGATGGCGAGGAAGTCCGCGGCGAATCCCAGCGGTGCGCCGTGAAAGTTCCCCGTCGACTCGACGCGGCCGTCGGTGAGCACGACCGGGTTGTCGACCACCGAGCGCAGTTCCCGCGCGGCCGTCGTGCGGGCGAACTCCAGGGTGTCGCGGGCCGCGCCGGCGACCTGCGGCGCGCAGCGCATCGAGTACGCGTCCTGCACCGCGTGCGCGAGGTCGTCGCGGTGGGAGTCCATGATGGCCGAGTTCTGCAGGAGCCTGTGGATGTTCGCGGCCGACGCGGCCTGGCCCGGGTGCGGCCGGATGCTGTGCAGCTCGGGCAGGAACGGGCGTTCCGAGCCGAGCATCGCCTCGATGGCCAGCGCCGCCGTCACGTCCGCCATCGCGAACAGGTGCTCGGCGTCCTCGATCGCCAGCAGCAGCATGCCCAGCATGCCGTCGGTGCCGTTGATCAGCGCGAGTCCCTCCTTGGCCACCAGGTCCAGCGGCTCGAGGTGCGCGGCGTGCAGCGCCTGGGCGGCGTCGACGCGGGCGCCGTCCTTGCCGAGCACCCAGCCCTCGCCGAGCAGCACGAGCGCGCAGTGGGCGAGCGGGGCCAGGTCGCCCGACGCGCCCAGCGAGCCGTGTTCCGGCACCCACGGCGTGATGTCGTGGTTGAGCAGGTCGACGAGGCCCTGCGCGAGCTTCGGCCGTACGCCGGACAGCCCCAGCGCGAGCGACCGCACCCGCAGCAGCATCATGGCCCGCACCACCTCGCGCGGCATCGGCGCGCCCACCCCGGACGCGTGCGAGCGGATCAGCGCGTGCTGCAGCTCGGCCCGGCGCTCGGGGGCGATGGACGTGTTGGCGAGCGCGCCGAAGCCGGTGCTGACGCCGTACACGGGCCGGCCGGAGGCCTCGATGCCGTCGACGATGGCCCGGCTGCGTGCCATGGCCGCGACGGCTTCCTCGGAGATCTCGACCCTCGCGCCGTGCCGGGCGACGGCGACGACGTCGGCGGGGGTGATGCCGGTGGGCTGGACGATGACGTTCATAGCGGCACTCCGTCGTGCAGAACTGTGCTGATGAGCGGGACTCCCGGCCGGTAGGCCAGGTGCAGGTGCGAGGGGGCGTCGAGGACCACCAGGTCGGCGCGGGCGCCGGGGCGCAGCACGCCGATGTCGTCGCGGCGCAGCGCGCGGGCGCCGCCCGCGGTCGCCGCCCACAGCGCCTCGGCCGGGGTCATCCGCATCTCGCGGACGGCGAGGGCGATGCAGAACGGCATGGACGACGTGTACGACGACCCGGGGTTGCAGTCGGTGGCCAGCGCGACGGTGGCACCGGCGTCGAGCAGCCGGCGGGCATCCGGGTACGGCGACCGGGTGGAGAACTCGGCACCCGGCAGCAGCGTCGCCACGGTGTCCGAGCCGGCGAGCGCGTCCACGTCGGCGTCGCTGAGGTGGGTGCAGTGGTCGGCGCTGGCCGCGCCCAGTTCGACGGCGAGGCGTACGCCCGGGCCTTCGGTGAGCTGGTTCGCGTGGATCCGCAGCCCCAGGCCGGCTCGGGCGCCCGCGGTCAGGATCGTGCGCGCCTGGTCGCCGTCGAACGCGCCGCGCTCGCAGAACACGTCGATCCACCGGGCGTACGGGGCGGCCGCGCCGAGCATCGGGCCGCTGACCAGGGTCACGTAGTCGTCGGGGCGGTCGGCGTACTCGGCCGGGACGACGTGCGCGCCCAGGTACGTCGTCTCGGCCGTCACCTCGCCGGCGAGGCGCAGGCTGCGGACCTCGTCGGGGATCGTGAGGCCGTACCCGCTCTTCATCTCGGCCGTCGTGGTGCCCTGCCGGCGCATCTCGGTGAGCAGCCGCCGCACGGCCGACCGCAGGTCGTCGTCGGTGGCGGCGCGGGTCGCGGCGACCGTGGTCCGGATGCCGCCGCCGGTGTACGGCTCCCCGGCCATGCGCGCGGCGAACTCGGCGGCCCGGTCGCCGGCGAAAACGGGATGTGCGTGACTGTCCACAAAGCCCGGTACGACGGCGCGTCCCTCGACGTCGAGCTGTTCGTCGGCGGCGGGAGCGTGCGCGGCCGGGCCGATCCAGGCGATGCGTTCGCCGTCCACGACGATCGCGGCGTCGTGCATCGTGCCCGGTGCGGGGTCGTTGGTGACGAGCTCACCGATGCCGGTGACGAGCAGGCTCATGCGATCGCCTCCCGCAGCGCGGCCGGTACGTCGAGAGCCGTGTGCCGCCCGTCGTCGACGATGAGCCGGCCGTCGGCGAGCACGTGGGTCACGTCGGCGTTCGTGGCGGCGAAGACCACGCCGGAGGGGTCGACGCCGGCCGTGCGTACGGAATCGAGGGTGACCGCTACCAGGTCGGCCCGCTTGCCCACCGCGATCTCGCCGGCGTCGTCCCAGCCGAGCGACGCGTGCGCGGTGGCGGCCGTGAGCAGCTCGCCGGCGGTGAAGTGGCCGCGGCGTTCGGTGGCGAGGCGCTCGTCCAGCTCGACCGCGCGGGCCTCCTCGAACAGGTCGATGACGGCGTGGCTGTCGCTGCCCAGGCTCAGCGGCACGCCGGCGTCCGCGAGCCGCCGCGCCGGGCCGATCCCGTCGGCGAGGTCCCGTTCGGTGGTCGGGCACAGGCAGACGCCCGTCCCGGTGGTGCTCAGAAGATCCACGTCCTTGCCGGTCAGGTGGGTCGCATGGACCGCGGTGGTGCCGGGGCCGAGGACGCCGTGGCGGTGCAGCAGCTCGGTCGGGGTGCAGCCGTGCACGGCGAGGCACTGCTCGTTCTCGGCGCGCTGCTCGGACAGGTGCAAGTGCAGCGGCTGCCGGTCGGCGAGGCCGCCGAGGAAGTCCGCGGGCACGGCCCGGACCGAGTGCAGTGCGGCGCCGATCCGCGCATGAGCGCTGTCCCGAAGGCCGGACGTGCGAGAGAACCACCCGTCGGGGCCGCCGTCGCCGAAGCGGCGTTGCACGCCCTCCAGCGGCCGACCGTCCACACCGGACGTCAGATAGAGGGTGTCGAGCAACGTGATCCGGATGCCCGCGTCGCGGGCCGCCGCCAGGAGCGCGTGACCCATCGCGTTCGGGTCCGCGTACGGGGTGCCGTCCGGGTTGTGGTGCAGGTAGTGGAACTCGCCGACGCACGTGATGCCGGCCAGGGCCATCTCGCCGTACACCGCCCGGGCCAGCGCGTAGTAGCTGTCGGGGTCGAGGCGGGCGGCCACCTCGTACATGCGCTCGCGCCACGTCCAGAAACTGCCGCGATCGTCATGCGTACGCCCGCGCAGCGCGCGATGGAACGCGTGCGAGTGCGCGTTGGCGAGCCCCGGCAGCACGAGCCCGGGCAACGGGGTGCCGCCGCCCGCCGCACCCGGGGTCACCGCGGTGAAGCGGCCGTCGGCAACCTCGATGGCGACGTCCCTCTCGACGCGGCCGGCGACCCACGCGTGCTCGGCGAAGTACCTCACAGCAGCGCCTCGAGCACGGTGGCCAGGGCGTCGACGCCGGCGGCGCAGTCCTCGTCGGGGGCGTGCTCGGCGGGGGAGTGCGAGATGCCGGTCGGGTTGCGGACGAACAGCATCGCGGTCGGTACGTGCGCCGACAGCACGCCCGCGTCGTGGCCCGCCCCGGTCGGCAGGATCGGCGCCCCGCCCAGGATCCCGGCGAGCCGCGTGGCCAGCCCGGTGTCGAAGGTGACCTCCGGCGAGACCGACTCCGGCTCCACGGCCAGCTCCGTACCGTCCTGGCCGGCCCGCTCGGTCGCGCGCTTCACCACGGCCTCGACGAGCCGGTCCAGCGTGGCGGTGTCCGCGGCGCGCGCGTCCAGCCAGCCGCGGACCAGCGACGGGATCGCGTTGGTGGCGTTGGGCGTGACCTCCACCCGGGCCACCGTGGCGTGGGCGCCGGCCTCGCGGGCCTCCTCGTTGGCGGCGAGCACGGTGGCCGCGTACGTGAGCATCGGGTCGCGCCGGTCGGCCATCCGGGTCGTGCCGGCGTGGTCGCCGGAGCCGGTGAAGTCCATCCGCCAGCGCCCGTGCGGCCAGATCGCGCTGGCCACCCCGACCGGCGCGTCCATCTCGACGAGCGCGCGGCCCTGCTCGATGTGCAGCTCGACCACGGCCGAGACCCGGCCGGCCAGGTCCGGCAGCGCGCCGGCCGGGCGTACGCCCAGCGCCTCGCCGAAGGTGATCCCGTCCCGGTCGCACAGGGCGGCTGCCTTGTCCGGCGAGATCGCCCCGGTGAGCAGCCGGGAGCCCAGGCACGGTACGCCGAACCGGCCGCCCTCCTCCTCGACGAACGCGGCGATACCCAGCGGCCGGCGCGGCTCGAAGCCCCGCTCCCGCAGCGCGTCGACGGCGAGGAACGCGCTGACGATGCCGAGCGGTCCGTCGTACCCGCCGCCGTGCGGCACCGAGTCGAAGTGCGAGCCGGTGATCACGGCGCGGTGCCCCCAGGGCGTACCCCACCAGGCGAACAGGTTGCCGTTGCCGTCCTCGGTCACCGGCAGGTCGCGCCGGGCCGCCTGGTTGCGGAACCAGTCGCGCAGCACGAGTTCCGGCTCGCTGAGGGCGTACCGGAGATAACCGCCGCGGGAATCGCGGCCGATGGTCGCGATCTCCTGCCAGAGCCGCGGGAAGGCCGCGCTCATGATTCCCGCATGGGGATGTGCACCTGCGCCGCGGCGGCGGACTCGTAGCCCGCGTCGACGTGCCGGATGACGCCCATGCCCGGGTCGTTGGTGAGCACCCGCTCGATCTTCTGACCGGCGAGCGCGGTGCCGTCCGCGACGCAGACCTGGCCGGCGTGGATGGACCGGCCGATGCCGACGCCGCCGCCGTGGTGGATCGACACCCAGCTCGCCCCGCTGGCCGTGTTGACCAGCGCGTTCAGCAACGGCCAGTCGGCGATCGCGTCCGAGCCGTCGAGCATGGCCTCGGTCTCCCGGTACGGCGACGCCACCGACCCCGAGTCGAGGTGGTCGCGGCCGATGACGATCGGGGCGGACACCTCGCCGCGCGCCACCATGTCGTTGAACCGCACGCCGGCCTTGTCCCGTTCGCCGTAGCCGAGCCAGCAGATGCGCGCGGGCAGCCCCTGGAACGCCACCCGCTCGCCGGCCATCCGGATCCAGCGGGCCAGCGGGTCGTTGTCCGGGAACAGCTCCAGCACCGCCCGGTCGGTGGCGGCGATGTCGGCCGGGTCACCCGACAGCGCCGCCCAGCGGAACGGGCCCTTGCCCTCGGCGAACAGCGGCCGGATGTACGCCGGGACGAAACCGGGGAACGCGAACGCCCGCTCGTAGCCGCCGAGCTGCGCCTCCCCGCGGATCGAGTTGCCGTAGTCGAAGACCTCCGCGCCGCCGTCGAGGAACCCGACCATGGCCTCGACGTGCTTCGCCATGCTCGCCCGTGCCCTGTCGGTGAACTCCTCGGGCTTCGCCGCCGCGTAGTCGGCAGCGTCGGCGACCTCCACCCCGATCGGCAGATAGCTCAGCGGGTCGTGCGCGCTGGTCTGGTCGGTCACGATGTCGATGGGTACGCCGCGACGCAGCAGCTCCGGGAACACCTCCGCCGCGTTGCCGACCACCCCGACCGACACCGCCCGCCGCTCGGCCTTCGCCGCGGTGGCCTGCGCGACCGCGTCGTCCAGGTCGTCGGCGATCACGTCGAGGTAGCGGGTCTGCACCCGGCGCTCCAGCCGCGAGCGGTCCACGTCCACGATCAGGCAGACGCCGCCGTTCATCGTCACCGCGAGGGGCTGGGCGCCACCCATGCCGCCGCAGCCCGCGGTCAGCGTGAGCGTGCCGGCGAGGTCGTTGCCGAAGCGCTTGGCGGCCACCGCGGCGAACGTCTCGTACGTGCCCTGCAGGATGCCCTGGGTGCCGATGTAGATCCACGAGCCCGCGGTCATCTGGCCGTACATGGTCAGGCCGAGCTTCTCGAGGCGGCGGAACTCCGGCCAGGTCGCCCAGTCGCCGACGAGGTTCGAGTTGGCGATCAGCACGCGCGGCGCCCACTCGTGGGTGCGGAACACGCCGACGGGGCGGCCCGACTGCACCAGCAGCGTCTCGTCGCCCTTCAGCCGGTCCAGTTCGCGGACGATCGCGTGGAACGACGGCCAGTCGCGGGCGGCTTTGCCGGTGCCGCCGTACACGACCAGGTCGCCGGGGCGCTCCGCCACGTCGGGGTCGAGGTTGTTCATGAGCATCCGCTTGGCGGCCTCCTGCGGCCACCCCTGTGCCGTGTACGCCGTACCGCGCGGTGCTCGTACCGTCTCGGGCATCCCGTCCTCCTTCACGCTTCGAAGATGTGGCGGCGGGCGGCCGTCGCCTCGAACTCCTCCAGGCGGCGCTGCGCCGGCTCCGGCGCGGCGTCACACATGGCCTGCAGCACCACCATGGCCAGCGCCATCGGGCCGGTGTGCAGGTCGAACACGAGCTGGGTGCCGACCGGCGCGCTCAGCACCACGTCGGCGGTCTCGGCGACCGGGCTGATCCCCGAGTCGGTGAGCGCCACGATCGCCAGCCCGGCGTCCTTCGCCTCCCGGATGGCGTCCAGCGTCTCCCGCGGATAGCGCGGCAGCACGACCGCCAGCAGCGCGCTCGCCCCGGCGGCCCGGGCCTGGTCGATCCGGTCCAGCAGCATCGTCCCGCCGCCGTCCAGCACCCGAACGTCCGGATGCACCTTCGCGGCGAAATATCCGAAGTACGCGGCCAGCGGCGCGGCCGCCCGCAACCCGAGCACGGGCAACGGGCGGCTGGCCGCGAGCAGCGCGGCCGCCCGTTCGACGGCGCCGAGATCGCTCAGCTCGTCGGCCATCCGCTCCAGATGCCGGGTCTCCGCCCGCAGCGCCCGCTGCATCGCGTTCTCCCCGCCGTCCGGCTGCCCGGCGGGCACCCCGGCCAGCGCCCGCAGCTCCCGGCGCAGCGCGGGGTAGCCGGCATACCCCAGCGCCATCGCGAACCGGGTCACCGACGGCTGGCTCACCCCGGCCAGCTCGGCCACCTCGGCCGCGGACAGGTACGCCGCCGACGGCCCGTGGTGCACCAGGCTCTGCGCGATGCGCCGCTGCGTCGGGGTGAGCCGGGCGCCCTGGAAGAGGTCGAGCACCCGCCCACCGGGCCTGACCGCTGCGTCATTCACGCAAGCAGACTATGCATAAAAACTTTCACAGCGCTAGTACCGCTTCGTATGGTGATGCGATGGGGGGGGTTTCCCTCGCTCGAGGAGAAGCAGCGAAACCGATCGGTCTTCGGGCACAACCCGGCGGGGAGTCTGAGTGTCCAACACACGTGATGAGCGTTTCCGTGCATGACAGCGAGCCCGATCCGGCGGTCGACAGCCGCGAGGACTCCTCGGCCTCCGTGATGAGCGAGGTCTTCACCGGCCAGTATTCGTCCCTGGTCCGGCTGGCGGCCATGTTGCTGGACGACGCGCACGCGGCTGAGGACGTCGTGCAGGACGCCTACGTCCGGGTGGCCACGCGCCACTACCGGCTGCGCGATCCGCACAAGGCGCTGGCCTACCTTCGCCAGACCGTCGTGAACCTGGCCCGCAACTCGCTCCGGCGCCGCCTCCTGGCCCGGCGCCACTCGGTGTCCAGCCTGTCCGCCGAGGCGAGCGCCGAGGACCACGCGATCGAGCGGTTCCGGCAACAGGCGGTCGTACGAGCCCTCCGAGCCCTTCCCCGCCGGCACCGCGAGGTTCTGGTCCTGCGCCACTACCTGGGCTGCTCCGTCGAGGAGACCGCCGGTCTGCTCGGCCTCAGCGCCGGTTCGGTGAAGGCGTACGCCTCACGGGGTGGCCGGCAACTCAAGGCGCTGATCGAGGGAGAGGAGATCCACTGATGGACGACGAGGAGCTGCGCCGGCACCTGCTGCAGGCCACCGAGGGATTCCCGCTGCGCGGGCCAGACGGCGATGTCCACCGGCGGGTGCTGCGCCGGCGGCGGGTCACCGCCGGTTTCGTCGTGGCGCTCGGTCTGACCGCCGTGGCGGGGATCGCGGCGATGCTGCCCGTGATGACCGGCTGGATGGCCGAGCCCGACCGGGGCGGACCGGCGGCGTACTCGGCCCGGGCCGACTATGTCGGCAGCGGCTGGGACCTCACCGGTGTCGCCGAGGGGACGACCGCCACCGACATCCCGGCCGGGGTCGGCGCCCGGCTGGACCTGGTGCCGGACGGCCGCATCGTGATCTACAACGGCGTCAACACGCTCAGCGGAACCTTCACGAGGACGGCCGACGGGTTCGAGGTGCGCGACGTCGGGTCGACGTTCGCCCTGTACGGCGGCGACGACGCCCGCCGGCTGGCGGCGATCGCGGCGCTGAACACCGTCGCGTACGGAAATCGGGACGGCACCACGGCTTCGGGCCCGGCGCGTACCACCGTGCTCGGCACACCGGGGTCGCAGCTGGTTCTGCAGGCCGGGTCGTTCCGCCTGACCTTCGACCGTGCCGGCAGCGCCGCGGCCAGCCGGCCGGACCTGCCCCCGGCGTCCGGAAAGGTGAAATAGGGAAGGCGGCCTCCGGTCAGGGAGGCCGCCTCCTGCGGTGCGACCCGCGCGATCGCCGGGCGCGTCAGCCGGTGTAGAGGGTGGCTCCCATGTTGCTGAGGAACACCCGTTCGCTGGTGAACTCGATATAGGCGGAGCACTGCGTCGCGATCCGCAGCGATCCGCAGTTGCTGGTCTGGGTCTCCTGGCTGCCCTGCAGCATGCCGACCGCCTTGACGTAGGTCCCGCCCGAGACCGGGATCAGGATCGGACCCCCGCTGTCGCCGTGCGCTCCCGCGATGCCGGACTGGGCGTGCACCCGGATCGACGAGAACGACCCGTAGCCGTCGTTGAAGCTCTCCCTCATGTTGTCGACGACCAGGCCGCAGTGCACGCCCGAGTTGGCGCCGCTGCTGCAGACCGAGGTCCCCTGAGAGACGTCCGCCAGGCCGTTGACGGTCTTGTGGTAGCCACTGGAGTTGTTCCACGCCCCGTCGAACATCCAGTAGAACCCGTCACCGGTGAGCAGCCGGTTGCCCGTTCCCGCGTCCGCGTCGTACCGGCTGCCGTACTGCGAGGCGGAGGTGTTGAGATCCCAGGCCCGCCAGCTGTCGTCGTCGCAGTGCCGGGCCGTCGTGGTCCAGGTGAGGTTCGAACGCTTGATGCCGAACCCACTCGTGCAGCCGTTGCCCTGGCTGCCGCGGATCATCCCGCCCGCGTTCTTCGCGCCCGTGTCCGTCGAGCGCGTGGTGTACGGGATCGAGGCCCGGCCAGGGGTGAAGTCGGCGTCCAGCCCGGTGAGCGCCTTGACCGCCGGCGCCATGGCCGACGCCCGCGAGCCGACGTCGGCCGCCGTGGTGGCAGCTTTGCCGGGCACCGTGCCGGCCACGGTGAGCTTGTCGTTCTCGACGGTGGGGCCGGCCACCGAGGTCACCCGGAAACCGCCCAGCCGGGCCGCGTTCCGCGGATCCAGGAGGAGCGCGGTGGCGCGGTCGACCGACGCCCGGGTGTAGCTCACGTGCTTGATGATGATCTTGAGTCCGCGCCGGGCGCCCTCGGTGACCGCCTTGGACTGCTGCGGCGAGTTCCCGTGCCACTGCAGGGTCATGCTGCGGTCGTTGATGTTCACCCCGGATTCGTAGAAGCCGTCGGCGACCACGCCCGGCCGGGTGATCAGCCAGGTCTTGAAGTCGTTCAGATCTTCCTGGTTCTTCATGCCCTGCGTGCCGAGCGCGGCCTTGTACAGCTCGTAGACGTCGGTCCCCTCGGGGACGCCCTGGCCGCTCTTGGTGGGCGTGGGATCCTTCGGCGGTGTCGCCGCCGGATCTGCCTTCGCCGGTACGGCGCTGCCGACGACCAGAAGAGCCGCGGCCCCGGCCACGACTAATCTGCGCCGCACCGGGGTGCGTTGCGACGGTTCTGTCATTTCATTCCTCCCCGCTGACTTCGGTCACGATGAGACGGAAAACGTCCGACGAATAAACCGGTTTTCCGCTCGGACCGCTCACCGCAGCATCCCGGCGCGGATGGGTCCTGTACATAGTGGACGGGAGATTGGCATGCAAGATTTTCTGATGCGGCGAGTGCGCCTGTAGCAGGTCGGCAGCCCTGACGATGGGCTGGTGGAGGACGGTTTGCTCGGGCCCCCTGTCGTCGTCGATTGCCGACACCGAATTGGCGATCCGGTGGACATCAATCTACCGACGCCTATTTAAGGGAGGTTGACCGCCTATTTCCGCCCGAATTCCATGACCGCCGGACGAGCACAGCCGCCGGCGCTCGAGAAATGCATGCCGGATCGCCGGGCCTCCCGCTGCCGGCCGGGTGGGCCGCGCTGCCGAAGAGCCTGTGTCAGGCTGGGCGGATGCGGATCGCGTCGCTGCACACGTACCCGGTGAAGGGTTGTCACCGCCTCGACCACGACGAGGCGGTGACCGAACCGTGGGGTCTGGCCGGCGACCGCCGCTGGATGGTGATCGACGCCGACGGGGTCGGGGTCACCCAGCGCGAGGCGCCCGCCCTCACCCGCCTGCACGCCGTGCCGCGGCCCGGCGGGATCGTGCTCAACGGCTTCGACGTCGCCGAACCCGTCGACGCGCCCGAGACGACCGTCCACGTCTTCAGCTCCCAGCCGCCGGCCACCGCCCGGCTCGCCGCCGCGGCCCGGCCGCTGCTCAGCGAGCTCGTCGGCCGCGACGCCCGGCTGGCCTGGCTCGGCGACCCCGCGGCCCGGCAGGTGTCGTTCGCCGACGGCTTCCCGGTCCAGCTCGCCAACGAGGCGTCCCTCGACGCGCTCAACGCCCACCTCGACGACCCGGTCCCGATGACCCGGTTCCGCCCGAACATCGTCGTCGCCGGAGCCGCCGCCTGGGCCGAGGACGCCTGGATCGGCGGGCGCCTGCGCATCGGCGGCGTGACGTTCCGCGTCGCCGAGCACTGCCGCCGCTGCGTGGTGACGACCATCGATCAGGAGACCGGCGGGTCGGGCCGGGAACCCCTGCGCCTGCTCGGTGCGATCCGCCGGTACGCCGACGGCCTGCGCTTCGGCATTCAGCTCGTCCCCGACGTCGCCGCAGGTGAGACGCGCGTCATCCGGGTGGGGGAGCCTGTCTTAAGCGTCCCTTAGAGGAGTTGCCCGGCCCGCCGTACCCGCGCAGGATGCCTCAGCGTGACAGCTCATCGCCTCCTGCGTCCCCGCTGGCTCGCCACCGGCGGCGCCGTCCTCCTGGCCGGCGTCCTCGGGGTCGCGCTGCTGCTGCAGAACGGCGGCGGCGCCTGCGCCGCCCCGCCGACCAGCGCCAAGCACAAGGGCAAGGCCACGTTCTACGACCTCGCCGGAGCGACGGGCAACTGCAACTTCAAACCCCCCGCCGACGACCTGTACGTCGCCCTGGGCCGCACCGAATACTCGGCGGCCCTGTCGTGCGGCAGCTACATCGACGTCACCGGCCCCAAGGGGAAGGTCCGCGTCAAGGTCTTCGACTCCTGCCCCGAATGCACGGTCGGCTGGCTGGACCTGAGCCGTACGGCCTTCAAGAAGATCGCCGACCCGGTCCAGGGCGTCGTCCCGATCACCTACCGCGCGGTTCCCAACGCCAAGACCCCCGGCCCGCTCAGCATCACTTTCGCCGAGGGCTCGTCCCAGTACTGGTGGGCCGTCCTCATCGACAACCACGCCAACCCCATCAAAGCGGTCAAGGCGAAGGGCCCGGGCGGTTCCTGGATGACCGCCACCCACGCCGACTACAACTTCTGGATCATCGACCGGCGCACCGGCAGCGGCCCGTTCCAGATCAAGATGACCGACATCTACGGCAACACGGTCACGGCGAAGAACCTCAAGCTGATCCCGAAGAAGAAGCAGGCGACATCCGTACGCTTCGCCGGCGGCTCGACGGTCACCGCGTCCCCGTCGAAGTCGCACTCCGCGTCGCCGTCCCCGTCCCCCTCGAAGAAGAAGCCGTCCCCGTCGGTTTCCCCGCCGGAGTCACCGCTGACCGAGGCGGCCACCGTGGAACCGACCCAGGAGGAAGACCTGGCGCTGGCCGCAGCCGCCCCCGAGCCGTCCTGCTGAGCCGCCCTCTTTCAGCTCGTCACGTGTGACGGCGACGCAGCAACGATGCGATCTCCAGTTGGAACGCAAAGGGCTCCTCGGCAATGAGCGTCTCGCCCGGGCCGGTGACCACGGCCGGGACGTAGTGGTTGCCGGACAGTCGATCGAGGTGCAGTTCGACTGAATCGTCCGGCTGTTCGACCCTCAGATACCAGCCGATCCCGGCGGCTGCGTACAACTGCGGCTTCAGCAGCCGATCGACGCCCGCGTTGCTCGGCGACACGACCTCGATGACGAGCTTGGCCTCGGCGGCCTCAACCGTCGTGCCGACGTCGTCGGTGTCGGCCACGACGATGTCCGGCTGGACGATTCGCCCACCGGCCAGCCGAAGGTTGACGTCAAGGAGAACCAGGAGACCCGCTCGCTGGGCCGCGGTGTAGAGACCGGTCGCCAGTAGGAATGCGATGTGTTGATGGCGCTTGCTCGGCGCGGGGCTCACCCACAGGCTCCCGTCGATCAGCTCGATCCGGTTCGCGGTCTCGCCGAGCGCGAAGTATTCCTCCTCGCTCCACGGGCCCGGGTGCTCCAGCATTGCCACGGTCATCGGATCGCCTCACCTCTCGGCGGATGCTGTCACAAGCGTGCCATGTCAGGCCCTGCCCGGGCGACACGAACCGTCGCGACCGCTGCTGCACCTGGCTTGTCGTTAAGCAAGGTGTCATGCGACCAGGTCGTCGTCAAGTCGCCGCCTCGTGGTTGTCGTCCCTCAAGCCGGCGCCGTGCCTGTCAGCGCAGGTCGAGCCACATGAAGACCTCGTCGCGGTCGTCGCCGGGGGCCACGCGCAGCGCGCCCGGGATGCGGCCGGTCACGCGGTAGCCCGCCTTGGCGTAGAAGTCTTCCAGCCCGTGCCCGTCCCGCAGCGTCACCTGCAGGCCGGCGAGGCCGAGCGCGCGGCCCACCTCGGCGGCTTCGCGCAGCAGCGCTGCCCCGTACCCGCGGCCCTGGGAGCCGGGTTGCACCATCACCCGCTTGAGCACCCGCCAGTGGGCCTTGAGCGCGAACCGGTTGTCGATGATGAGCAGGAGGGCGGCGAGGCGGCCGCCGTCCATGCCGACGAGCAACCGGTCCGGGCCGTCCTCGACATCGGCGAAGGCGGCGGCGGCGATCGGGCGGACCTCGTCAGCGGTGACCGGGGCGACGAACCCGACCGCGCCGCCGGCGTTGGTGACGTCGGCCCAGAGGTCGACGATCTGCTCGCGGAGCTGCGCGGTCAGCGGGGGATCGAGAACGAAGGTCAACGCCATCCGTTCATCGTCCCGTCGCCGGAGCCGTCCGTGGCTGCGGCCCGCGTCACCGTGACGCGGGCCGCAGCCGGGGGGCCGGTCATCCGAGCGCCTGCCGAACGGGGGGTCATGGGCAGGCCGCCACCACGGAGCCGGCGTTCACTGCGCAGGGCGTTACTGCACCTGCGCCTTCGTGTAGAAGCCACTGTCGATCAGCATCTTCTCGTAGTTGGTCTTGTTCACGATCGCCGTGTCGAGCAGCGTGGACGGCACCACCTTCACGCCGTTGTCGTAGTCCTTGTTGTTGTTCGTGGCCGGCTTCTGCCCCTTGAGCACGGCGTCGGCCATCTGCGCGCTGGTCTTGGCCAGCTGCCGGTAGTCCTTGAAGATCGTCGAGTACTGCTCGCCCGCGATGATCGACTTCACCGAGGCCGCCTCCGCGTCCTGGCCGGTCACGACCGGATAGGGGTGGGCGGCCGTGCCGTACCCGTTGCTCTTCAGCGCGGAGAGGATGCCGATCGAGATGCCGTCGTACGGCGACAGCACGCCGTCCACCTTCAGGCCGGAGCGGTACGTCGAGGTCAGCAGGTTCTCCATCCGGTCCTGGGCGACGGCCGGCTTCCACCGCAGGATCGCGATCGTCTTGAAGTCGGTCTGCTTGCTGGGCACCTTCAGCGTTCCGTTGTCCAGGTACGGCTTCAGCACCGACATCGCGCCGTTGTAGAAGAACGTGGCGTTGTTGTCGTCCGCGGACCCGGCGAACAGCTCGACGTTGAACGGGCCCTTCGCCGAGCCCTTCGACCCGTCGGCGTTGAGCAGCTTCAGGCCGGTCAGCAGCGACGTCGCCTGCTGCACCCCGACCCGGTAGTTGTCGAAGGTCGCGTAGTAGTCCACGTTCGGCGAGTTACGGATCAGCCGGTCGTACGCGATCACCGGGATCTTGTTGTCCGCCGCGTTCTGCAGCTGAGTGGTGAGCGCGGTGCCGTCGATCGATGCGATGATCAGGAGCTTGGCGCCGCGGGTGATCTGGTTGTCCAGCTGGTTGCTCTGGGTGGGGATGTCGTCCTCGGCGAACTGCAGGTCGACCTTGTAGCCGAGGGCCTCGAGCTCCTTCTTGAGGTTCTCGCCGTCGCCGTTCCAGCGCTCCGAGGACCGCGTGGGCATGGTGACGCCGACCAGCGCGCCGGCGTTGTCGGTGCCGGCCGCCGCCTTCTTGTCCGTCGTCTTCTCGCTGGAACCACAGGCGGCCGCCGAGAAGGCCAGGACGAGGGCGGACACCGCCGCCACGATGCGGGTGGATCGCATGCACAACTCCTCAATGCCGGTTGAGGGCCGACCGTATGCAGCCCGGCGTTGTTCGTGTTCGGGGCCGCTCGCTGAACAACAAACGCTGGACATCGGCGAGGACAATGGCGCGGACGGAGGGAGGGCCGGTGCCCCGACAGGAACGCCCCCTGGAATCCGAGGAGACGCCTCTGCTGCGCTTCGCCGGCGACCTGCGGCGGCTGCGGCGGCGCGTCGGCCTGCCGTCGTACCGGGAGCTGGGCAAGCGGACGAGCTACTCCGCCGCGGCGCTGTCCGAGGCCCTGTCCGGCCGCCGGCTGCCCAGCCTGGCCATCACCGCCGCGATCGTCCGGGCCTGCGACGGGGACCCCGACGAGTGGACCGAGCGGTGGCGGCAGCTGGCCGCCGCCCAGCCCGGCGCGGACGAAGACGTACCCGTGCCGTACGTCGGCCTGGCCACCTACCAGGCGGGCGACGCCGACCGGTTCTTCGGCCGCGAGGCGCTGACCGACACGCTGCTGACGCTCGTCGGCGAACGACCGTTCGTCGGGATCTTCGGCGCCTCGGGTGCGGGCAAGTCGTCGCTGCTGCGGGCCGGCCTGGTCGCCCGCAGTTCACGCACCGCGCTCGTGCTGACGCCGGGAGCCGACCCGGTCACCGAGCTGGCCGTGGCCATCGCGACCCTCGCCGACGAGCCCGCCGACCGGATCCGTACCGATCTCGCCGCCGACCCGCAGGCCCTGCGCGGCTGGCTCGCCAAGGCCGCCGCCGACGTGCTGCTGGTCGTGGACCAGTTCGAAGAGGTGTTCACGCTCTGCGACGAAGCCGCCCGGCTCTGGCTGATCCGGGCGCTGACCACGGCCGCCGGGCCGCACAGCCGGGTGGTGGTCAGCGTCCGCGCCGACTTCTACGGTCACTGCGCCCGCCATCCGGAGCTGGTGACCGCGTTGCACCGCGCCCAGGTGCTGGTCGGCCCGATGACGACCGAGGAGCTGCGCTCGGCCGTCGCCGGACCGGCCGCCCGCGCCGGCGCCACGATCGAGACGGCACTGGTGGCGCGGCTCGTCTCGGACGTCAGCGGGCAACCCGCCGTGCTGCCGCTGGTGTCGCACACGCTCGCCGAGATGTGGCGCCGTCGCCGCGGCGTGACCCTCACCCTGGCCGGATACGAGGACGTCGGCGGCATCGAGCACGCTCTGGCGCGTACGGCCGAGCACACGTTCGAGCAGCTCACGGAGGTCGACCGCGGCGCCGCACGGCTGCTGTTCCTGTGCCTGGTGGTGCCCGGCGACGGCACTGCGGACACCAAGCGGCGGGTACGGCGTACCGATCTGAACGTCCCCGACGCCCTCCTGGACCGGCTCGCCGCCGCCCGGCTGATCACCATCGACCGCGACAGCGTCACCCTCACCCACGAGGCGCTGCTGCAGGCCTGGCCCCGGCTCGCCGGTTGGATCGCCGACGACCGCGACGACCTGCGCGCCCTGCACCGGCTCACCGAGGCCACCGCCATCTGGGAAACGCACGGGCACGACCCCGACACCCTCTACCGCGGCACCCGCCTCGACCAGGCCGCCCGGCTCCGCGACCGGCTCAACCCGCGCGAGCGGGCCTTCCTCGAAGCCGGTCTCGCCGCCGAGGATGCCCGCGTCCGGGCGGACCAGCGCACGACCCGCCGCCTGCGCCACCTCGCCGCCGGGCTCACGGCCCTGACCGTCCTCCTGGCCGGAACCGCGATCGTCGCGAGAGCCGCCCAGTACAAGGCGGGTCGCCAGCGCAACGAGGCGCTGTCCCTGCGCGCCTCCGACGCCGCCCGCGACCTGATCGCCTCCCGGCCCGCCGACGCGGCGGCCCTGGCGCTGGCCGCGTACCGGCTGGCACCCACCACCGAAGCCCGCGACGTCCTGGTCCTGGCGCACGCCGCCGCCGGCGCCACCACCCTCGGCCACGGTTACGCCCAGCCACCCGGCCGGTACGCGGTCACCTACGACATCGGCACGCAGGGCGAACAGCTCTGGCAACGCAACGCCGCCGCGTGGCGACCGGCCGGCCGCCTTCCCGCCGCGAACGGCTACCTGCACCGGAACAGCCTCGACGAACGCCGGGCGATCTACTGGACCGGCGAGACCGGCTCGTCCCTCTGGGACCTGACCGACCTGGAGCGCCCCCGCAGGATCGAGGTCCCGGCCGGGCTGGGCCGGCTCGACGGCATGGACCGTACGGGCTCCCTGCTCAGCGCCAGGGGCGCCGACAACACGGCTCAGGTGTGGCGCGTGGGGGACCGGTCCATCCGTACCCTGCCCGTTCGCGACGTCAGCGGGACGACGGTCCTGCCGGACGGCACCGGCATCGTCCTCAGCCGGCGCGACGGCGACCGGGACGCCATCGACCTCTGGACCGCCGACGGCCGCCGCGTCGGCACCCTCCTGCACGTCCCGCACCCGGCGGTCGTCCAGGCCGGGCCGGTCGGGCTGATCGCCGTCACCTCGTACGCGGGCACCATCGGCATGACGGTCCTGGACGCGACGGACCCCCGGAACCCGCGAACCGTGGCGCAGGCCGGCGGCCTCGACGAGACGGCCGACATCGCCTTCGACCCCGCCGGCCGTACGGTCGCGGTCGTCGACGGGGCGGAGGCCCGGATCTGGGACGTGGCGACCAGGAGAAACCTGCTCCGGCTGCGGACGCAGGGCCTGCGGCTCACCACACCCCGGCTCAGCGGCGGCGACCTGGCCGTTCTCGACGGCAAGTCGACGATGTGGCGTATCGATGCGGACCTCGCGGCGGTGATCCGGCAGACATGCGCCCGGTCCCTCACCGTGGATTGGAGCCGCTACTTCCCCGACACGAAGCCGAAGGAGCTCTGCTCGTCGCGCTGAGGCAGATCGAGCATCGGGGGTCTGTGCGTCACGCGGAACTGCTTCCGTTGCATGATCCGCTGTCTGTTCCGGCGCGCACCGGGCGTTGTCATGCGTGGATCCAAAGCCCGGAAGCCGATGATGCCGGGCCCTTGAGTTTTTCCGACACCCTGCCGATATAGTTTCCGACACGGTGTCGGTAAAACTGTAGCAGGAGGACGGATGTTTCTGGCTCTGCGCGAGCTTCGCTTCGCGCGTTGGCGGTTCACGCTCATGGGGAGCGTCGTCGCCCTCATCGCGGTCCTGGTGGTGCTGCTGTCCGGGCTCTCCTCGGGCCTGGTCAACGACGGGGTCTCCGGACTGCAGCGGCTACCGGTGACCGCCTTCGCCTTCAACCACGGTATGAAGCTGGACTCGGCGTTCTCCCGCAGCGTGGTGGATCGTGAACAGCTCGACCGGTGGCGTCAGCAGCCGGGCGTACGGGATGCCACGCTCTTCGGCAACATGCTGGTCAACGCCCGCAGCAGCCGCGACGTACCCATCGACCTGGCGATGTTCGGAGTCGAACCGGGATCGTTCCTGTCACCACCGGTCGCCGAGGGCGCCGGACTCGGCGCTCCGGACGGCATCGTGGTGTCCCGGACCGCCCTCGAGGCCGGCCTGCGGGTCGGCGACACCGTCGTCATCGACCGGATCGGCACCCGGTTCACCGTGGTCGGCGCGACCGCGGATCAGCGCACGTACGGTCACGTCGACGTCGCCTATGTGCCCCTGAAGGCCTGGCAGCGTCTGCACCAGGGCGCCGGCCCCGGCGATGAGCTGCGCGCCTCGGCGGCCACCGAAGCCACCGCCATCGCTCTCCAGGCGGACGGGGACCTCGATCTGGCCGCCGGGGACGCCGTGGCCGGCACGACCAGCTACGGCAAGGTTCAGGCGTACGGCGCCTCGCCCGGTTACACCGCCGAGACCTCGACCCTGCAACTCATCCAGGCCTTCCTGTACGCCATTTCCGCGCTGGTCGTCGGCGCATTCTTCACCGTCTGGACCATCAACCGCAGACACGAGCTGGCGGTGCTGCGGGCGATGGGCGCCGCCCGGTCGTACCTGCTGCGCGACGGGCTGGTGCAGGCCCTCGTGGTGCTCGGCGCCTCGATCGCGGCGGGCATAGCCGTCGGGGTCGGGCTCGGCGGCCTGATCAGCGGCAGCGCCGTGCCGTTCGCCATCGAGGCGCCCGCGGTGCTGGCCGCCGGCGTCCTGCTGGTGGTGCTCGGAACTGCCGGCGCTGCCGTGGCCATCGTCCGCATCGCGGCCGTCGACCCCCTCACCGCCCTGGGAGCGCAGCGATGAACCGTACCGGGCTGGCACTGTCCGGCGTGACCGTCCGTCTCGGTGACGGCGATGCGATGGTCACCGCGTTGGACGAGGTGGATCTGACGGTCACCCCCGGTGAACTCGTCGCCGTGGTCGGGCCGTCCGGCGCCGGCAAGTCGAGCCTGCTGGCGGTGGCCGGCGCGTTGACCGTTCCGGAGCGGGGAACGGTCACCGTCGACGGCAACGACGTCGTCGGCATGACGGCCAGGCAGCGCGCGGCGTACCGGCGTGACCACATCGGCCTCGTGTTCCAGAGCGGCAACCTGATCCCCGCGCTCACCGCACTGGAGCAGCTGCGGCTCGTCGCCAAGCTGAGCCCTCGCCGGGCCGGCGGCCGCGACCCGGCCGACCTGCTCGCGGAGGTGGGAATGACGCACAAGGCCAACCGCCGGCCCCATCAGCTCTCCGGCGGCGAACGCCAGCGGGTCGGCATCGCCCGCGCGCTGATGGGTCAACCGTCGCTGCTGCTGGTCGACGAACCGACCGCCGCGCTCGACCGCGCACGCAGCCATGACGTGGTCCGGCTGATCGCCCATCAGACGAAGGCGGCGGAGGTCGCTACGGTTATGGTGACCCACGACCACGATGTGCTGGAACACTGCGATCGGGTAGTCGAAATGATCGATGGCCGGCTGCTGACCGGCTGAGCGACGCCGAGGGGGAGGACCCGTGCCGCGCATCGACGCACCGACGATTGCGGAGCACCGCGCACAACGCCGCCGGGTCCTCCTGGACGCCGCCCGCGCACTGCTGGTGGACAACCCGCACGAGGCGCCGAGCCTCGCCGCCGTGGCGACCCGGGCGGGGCTGGCACGCTCCTCGGTGTACGAGTACTTCCCCTCCAGCAAGGACATGCTGCTCGAGCTGGTCCAGGAAGTCCTGCCCAACTGGTCACGCCGCGTCAACGCCGCGATGGAGGCCGCCGGCACCCCGGGCGAGAAGGTGCTCGCGTACGTCACCGCCAACCTGCGCCTGGTCGCCGAGGGGGAGCACGCCCTGGCCACCGCGCTGATCCAGTCGGTGCCGGGTGAGCAGGTCGACGCCAGCACCCAGCTCATGCACGACCAGATGAGCCGTCCCCTGCACGCCGCCATCGAGCGCCTGGGCGTACCCGACCCCGCCGTCACCGCACGCCTGATCAGCTCGATCGTCTACACCGCCAGCCGCATGATCGAGGACGGTGCGGACACGACCTCGATCGACGCACGGGTGCGCGAGCTCTTGACCCCGTTCCTGAACACCGCCGGCCCGGCGAAACCAACTGAGGTTCCCGGACGTCTCCCGCGCTAGGCGCGACCCGCACGAGGCAGCCGGCGAGATCTTCGCTGACATGTGCCCATGCGGCCGTCTGCCCTGCGCGGCACGGGCGGCAGGACGGCGTGCCGCATCACAGCGGCACCATGCAGGTGCGGAAGACGGGACTCGAACCCGCACACCCTCTCGGATACGGGCACCTAAAACCCGGGCGTCTACCTATTCCGCCACTTCCGCTCGAGGCCCATTGGGCGATCGCTGGGTGCATTCTAAACGCTGACCCCTCGATCCGCCCTTCGCCCGACAGCCGCACGGCGTCGCGAGGCCGAGCCGCCCGGTCGCCGCCGGCCACTGCCTGAGGCGGTGAACCGTTCGGCGACCGGCATCCGAAGAGGCGAGCGGCACCCCTGACGGTCACTCGGCGCCGCTCCGACGCCCGGCCCGGCCCGGCCCGGCCCGGCCACTGTGCCCAGCCCAGCCCGGCCGCCGCCCCCGGCCCGGTCGCCGCCCCCGGCCCGGTCGCCGCCCCCGGCCCGGTCGCCGCGACCGGCCCGGTCGCCGCGCACGGCACGGCGGCCGCCTCGCGGGTCCAGGCCGCGTGACGGCCGCCGTGGGTCGACGGTCCGGCGGGGGGTGTGCTCAGTAGCGGAACATTGCCAGACTCTTCTGCAGGTCGTGGGCGACGCGGGCGAGTTCGTCGGCCGCGCCGGCCGTGTTGGCGGCCGCGTTGGTGGTTTCCGCTGCTGCCTCCGCGACCTCGGCCACGTTGGCCGCGATCTCGCTGGAGCCGCCGGCCACCTCGCCCACGTTGCGGGTCATCTCGTTGGTCGTGGCGGTCTGTTCCTCGACCGCCGCGGCGATGGCGGTCTGGGTGGCGTTGATCTGGTCGATGACCGCGCCGATCTCGGCGATGGCCGAGACGGCTGCCGCGGAGTCGGACTGGATGGCGCCGACGCGCGTACGGATGTCCTCGGTGGCCCGCGCCGTCTCCTGGGCGAGCTCCTTGACCTCGCCGGCGACGACCGCGAAGCCCTTGCCCGCGTCGCCCGCCCGGGCCGCCTCGATGGTGGCGTTGAGGGCGAGCAGGTTGGTCTGTTCGGCGATGCCCGTGATGATCTTGATGACCGAGACGATCTCCGCCGAGGACGTGCCGAGCTGCTGGAGGATGTCGCCGGCCTCGCTCGAGATGCGGACCGCCTGGGCGGCCACGTCCGCGGCGCTGGAGGTGCTGCGGGCGATCTCGCTGATGGAGGCGCCGATCTCCTCCGCGCCGGCGGAGACCGTGGTGATGTTCTGGCTGATCTCCTCGGACGCCGTGGTGACCGCCTGGGCGCGGCCGGCGGAGCGGGCCGCCGAGTCGTTCATCTGGCCGGCGACCGCGGTCAGTTCCTCGGAGCTGGAGGCCAGCGTGGTGACGTTCTCGCCGATGTCGCGCATGGCGGCGGTCAGCCGGTCGAGGGCGGTGTTGAGCGCTTCGCCCATGCGACCGACCTCGTCGCGCCCCTTGATGTCGAGGCGCTGGTCGAGACGGCCCTCGGCGAGCCCTTCGAGGACCTTGACGGTCCGGCCGAGCGGGCGGGCGATGGCGCGGCTGACGACCAGGGCGATGATGGTGGCGAAGGCGACCGCGCCGGCGATCAGCGCGATGGTGACGACCTGCGCGACGTCGGCGTTGGAGCGGGCCTGCGACATCTGGCGCTGGGCCGCCCGGTCCTCGATCCCGGCAAGGTTGTTCAACGCGACCGTGATCTTGCTGGTCAGCGGGTCGATGAAGTTGTTCTTGGCGCCCAGGTAGGCGCTCATGCTGTTCTGCTGGGCGGCCGGGACGAGCTGCTGGTCGCGGACCTTTCGGTACTCGGCGAGGGCTGCCACGAACGCGTTGCGGTCCGTCGCGGCGCCGGGAGTGGCGTGCGCGGTGTACGCCTTCCAGTTCTCGTCGATGTCCCGGTCCAGGCGGCTGATCGCCATCTGGACGTTGCTGACGTCGGCGAGCGGTGAGCGCAGGATGAGGTTCGCGGTCAGCGACGTGGCCTGCTGGACGTCCGCGCGGACCTCACCGATCAGGGCGATGGCCTGGGTGTTGCCCTCGTACATCCGTTCCAGGCGGTTGTTCGCGGAGTGCAGCTCGAACAGGCCGAACGAGCCGACGGCGATCACCAGCAGGCTGAGCACGCCGAAGCTCGCGATCAGCTTCTGGGACACCCTGAGGTTGCGCCACAGGCGTGGGCCGCGCCGGCCGGCCCGCTTGCCGGGCGCGGCGGCGTGCCCGGGCGCTCGGCGGCCACGGCGCGACGACGCTGCGGCGCCGCGGGTCGAGTCGCTACCGCGGCGGGGCTTGCCACCCAGGCGCAGGCGGCGGGTCGGCTTGGCGGCTGTCGGCATCGGCGCTCTCCACGGAAATGGTCTGTAGGGCTCGTCCCCGGCCTCGAAGAAAGGGTCGTGGACAAGCCCCGTCGCGTACCGTTTCTATCGGCACCCGACCTCAGGATCCGCGAAGTTCGCCCGGAAAGTCAGTCGATAGCCAGATCCCGTCGCAGCTTTGCCACATGACCCGTCGCCTTGACGTTGTAAAGGGCGCGTTCGACGAGGCCGTTCTCGTCGATCACGAAGGTCGAGCGGATCACGCCGGTCACGGTTTTGCCGTACATCTGCTTCTCGCCGTACGCGCCGTACGCGGTGAGCACGCTCTTGTCCTGGTCGCTGACCAGGGGGAACGTGATGGCGTCGCGGTCGCGGAACTTGGCGAGCTTGGCGGGGACGTCGGCGGAGATGCCGACGACCTGGTAGCCGGCGGCCTGCAGGGAGGCCAGGGAGTCGCGGAAGTCGCAGGCCTGCGTGGTGCAGCCGGGGGTCATGGCGGCGGGGTACGCGTACAGCACCACCTTGCGGCCGCGCAGGTCCTTGAGGCTCAGCGTGTCGCCGCTGTCGGTGGGCAGGGTGAAGTCGGGGGCCGGGTCGCCCGGCGAAAGCCGCTCAGTCATGCGGTCGACGATATCGGGGCGGGCGTGGCCGAGCGCAGCCGCAGCAGCCCGGTCGCCGCCAGGCCCGCGCCGGCGCCGGCCGCGGTCAGCACGGCGGCGCGCGGCACCCAGCCCGGGCCGGGGAAGTTCACCACGGCCTGGGTGAACACGCCGGCGTCGCCGAGGCCGCCGAAGATCGCCAGGGCGGCGCCGCCGAGCAGCAGCAGGAACGGCGTACGTCCGCGCAGGGTCAGCACTCCGGCGGCGAGGACGAGCACTGCCGCGCCGATGGCCGGGGCCGTGCCCTCCGCGCCGAGGCTCGCGCGCGTCACCGCGTACCCGAGGGTGATCGTGCCCGCGACCAGGGCGACCGCGCCTACCCAGCGGCCCCGGCGGCGGCCGAGGGCGGTGACCGCGAGGGCCAGGACGGCCGCGCCCACCCACCAGCGCCAGGCCGCCGGTGGCGGCTCCCACGTGAGCGTTCCGCGTACCTCGATGGTGGTGACGCCCTGCCGCAGCGGGACGGACCAGTCGCGCAGCTTGTGCGCCGTGGTGGGGTCGGCCTGCGCCTGCGGCGGCAGGCCGGGGGTCAGCCAGTGGGTGCGCTGGTCGTGCCACCGCACGCTGGGGCCGGTGGAGATCCGCTGCCATTGCGGGGGCGCGGCCGGATCGGCATTCGACGGTACGGGGGTGTCGCCGTCGAGCGTCCGGTTGATGTACGCGGCGGGGGAGTTGACGTTCTGGTACGTGCCGTCGGGCCGCACCTCGAGGTACGGCTCGTTGCGGTAGCCCAGCACCTCGACCGTGCGCCCGGTGTCGTTGGTGAGCTCGAGGCGCGCGCCCGCCTCGACCGCGCGGACGCTCAGCCCGGGTACGGGCGCGCTGAGCCCGGTCACCTCGGTGCGGTACGCGGTGGCGTCGGGGGCGTCGCCGCCGTGGGCAGATGCGGGACCGGCCGGCACGAGGAGCGCACCGGCCAGTACCGCGACGAACAGGAACCCGCTTCTCACGCGCCGGCCGCTCCGACCGCCGCGCTCAGCGCCTCGGGGGTGGGGTTGTCCAGCTTCTTGCCGGCGACCATCACGGTGGGCGTGCCGGTGACCCCGCGCGCCGAGGCGGTGTCGGTGACCTTGGCGGCCCAGGCCGTGTACGTCTTGTTCTTGATCGCGTCGGCGAACGCCTGGTCGGTGAGGCCCACGGACTTGCCGAGCTCGATCAGCTTGGCGTCGTCGAGGCCCGCGCTGTTCTCCGGCGGCTGGTTGGCGTACAGCACGTCGTGGTACTCGAGGAACTTGCCGCCCTGCGCCGCCGCGGCCGCGGCCCCGGCCGACCGGGTCGAGTACTCGGTGCTGGAGAACCGGTCCAGAATCGCGATCGGGTGGTAGCGCACGGTCACCTTGCCGGCGTCGACGAGCTGGGTGAGCGTGGGACCGGCCCCCGTCTCGAACTGGTGGCAGGCCGGGCACATGAAGTCCTCGTAGATGTCGATGATCACGGGTCCGCTGCCGCGCGCGAAGGCCGTACCGTCGTCCACCGCGGCGGTCGGCACGGTGAGCTTGCCACTGGTGTCCTTGTCCTGGCTCGCGACCGCGGCCCACCCGATGAAACCGGCGATGACCAGCACGGCGACGACCCCGACGGTGGTCCAGAGGGTGACCGTGCGGCGGCGTTCGCGGGCCAGTTGCTCCTGCACGATGCGCTTCGCCTGCGCGCGTTCCTTGGTGCTCTTGCTCACTGGTCGTCCCCCATCAGGATGCCGTCGATCGAAAAGCGGGTGCGCGGTCGCCACAGCAGAATTCCGGCGAGCACGAGGAAGCCCAGGTCGCGGGCGATGTCCCAGCCGTACGCGGGCTCGGCGCCGGCGCCCAGCGCGCCGCCGGTGCTGAAGCAGCCGCAGTCGATCTGCAGGCCGCGGACCCACGCCGAGACGATCCCGGCGATGAAGATCACCAGCAGGGCGGCGGAGATGCCGGCGCTCAGCCGTACGGCCAGGCCCGCGAGGAGCAGCAGCCCCAGCGCGATCTCCAGGAACGGCTGGGCGGCACCGATGACCTTGGCGATCTCGTACGGGAAGATCTGGTACGCGTTGACCGCCCGCCCGGAGGCGGCGAGGTCACCGACCTTGAGTCCCCCCGCGATCAGCCACACCGCGGCGAGGCCGAGCCGCGCCACGGTGGAGATCCACGGCCACACCTGCATCGCCCGGGCGGTCTGCCCGATCTCCATACCCACGCCCCCTTAGTCGGCGCCCGGCGTCGCCAAGTTCCGTCTTACCGGCTGGGGGTTCCCTGTGTGACGGGTCGAAGGTCCCGACCGGAGCCGTCAGCCGGCCTGTGCGGCACTGCCCGCGCGTCCGGGCCGTGCGGGCTCAGCCGGCCTGGGCGGCCGTGACGGCGGCCACCAGCTCCTCGCGTGCCCGGGCCACCCGGGAACGAATCGTGCCGACAGGAACATCCTCCACCGCGGCGGCTTCCGCGTAGGACAAACCGAGCACCTGGGTGAGCACGAACGCCGTACGCCGCTCCTCGCCCAGCCGGCGCAGCAGGTCGGCGGTGCCGAGCCGGTGCGCGGGGTCGGGATGCTGCGGCGGGTCGGTCCAGGCCTGAGCGGCGAGCCGGGCGTCGAGCCGGCGGCGGCGCATCACGGCGCGCAGATGGTCGGCGCAGGTGCGCCGGGCGATGCCGAGCAGCCAGGTGCGCACGGAGGCCCGCGCCTCGAAGCGGGGCAGCGCCTTGAACGCCCGCAGATACGTCTCCTGGGTCAGGTCGTCGGCGGCGCCCGGGTCGACCAGCGCCGCGGTGAACCGCCAGACCTCGGCCTGCGTGCCCCGGACCAGGGCGGCCTGCGCGCCGGCGTCGCCGGCCCGGGCCCGCAGTGCCAGCGCGGTGAGGTGGTCGGGGTTCACCCGGCCGATCGTACGCGGACGAGAAATGTCGGCCCCGTGCGGAACTATTGGCGCTGCCCGGACGACCATCCTGGGTCCGCCTGGCGGGCAGCGCGGCGACCGCGTTGCCGTGACCGTGGAGCCATCGGGGAGCATTGCTTGCATGACCGTTGATCGACGCCGGGGCATGGCCGCCCTCGCCGGGCTGGTGTTCGGGCTGCTCTGCGTGATTCTGGGGCCGGCCGGCCCGGCCAGCGCGCACGCCGCCCTCGTGGCCAGCGACCCGGGCAGCAACACGATCGTGCCCGACGCACCCAACAAGGTCACGCTGACCTTCAGCGAGTCGGTGCAGCTGATCTCCGGCAAGATCCAGGTGCTGGCCCCCGACGGCAGCCGCGCCGACCAGGGCGAGCCGCAGGCCGCGGGCAGCACGGTCACCATCCCGCTGCGCTCCGGCGGCGGCCGCGGCACCTACCTGGTCAGCTACCGCGTGGTCTCCGCCGACAGCCACCCGGTGGCCGGCACGCTGACCTACTCGGTCGGCGCGCAGTCCACCCCGCCGAGCGAGGGCCAGGTCGCCGAGTCGGTCGACCCGGTCGTGCGGGCCCTGATCCCGGTCGGCAAATACCTCGGGTACGCCGGCCTGGTGCTGCTCGTCGGCCCGGTGCTGGTGCTGGCGCTGCTGTGGCCGCACCGGCTGTCCCGGGTCGGCCCGGCCCGGCTCGTGTGGACCGGGGTGGGCCTCGTGCTGGGCAGCACCGTGCTGGCGCTGTGGCTGCAGGCCCCGTACACGACCGGCACGGGTCTGTTCGACGTCTCCGGCGGCGACCTGCGCGACGTGCTGGGCAGCACGTTCGGCGCCGTCATGCTGGTGCGCCTCGGTGTGACCATCGCGGCTGCGTTGCTGCTGCGGCCGCTGCTGACCGGCGCCGGCGGCGACTCCCGTTCCGACCTCGCCCTGCTCGGCGTCCTCGGCGTGGCGGCGCTGGCGACCTGGCCGCTGACCGGGCACCCCACCGCCTCGCCGGTCGCCGGGGTCTCCGTCGTGGTCGACGCGATCCACCTGGCGGCGATGTCGGTCTGGCTCGGCGGGCTCGTCATGCTCGTCGGGTTCCTGCTGCGCAGCGCGGACGAACGCGAGCTGGGCGCGATCCTGCCCATCTGGTCGCGCTGGGCGGCCACCGCGGTCGCGGCGCTCATCCTGGCCGGGACGGTGCAGGCGCTCATCGAGATCGCGTCGTTCAAGGGCCTGTACGACAGCACGTACGGGCGGCTGATCCTCGTGAAGGTGGCGCTCGCCGCGACGGTGATCGGCGTGGCCGCGTACTCCCGGAAGCTGGTGCGCAGCCGCAGCGCCGAGACCAGCCCGGGCACCCTGCGCCGCGTCGTGGCGGCCGAGCTGGCCATCACGGCGGTGGTGCTCGGCGTGACGGCCGCGGTGGTGCAGATCGCGCCGCCGCGCACGGCCGAGGCGGCGGAGACCGCGCAGACCAGCACCACGATCACGCAGACGATCTCCGACGACTCGATCAGCCTGCAGGTCGACGTGTTCCCGGCGACCGTGGGCAACAACTCTTTGCACCTGTACGCGTACACACGCGACAACAAGCCGCTGCCGGTCGTCGAGTGGACCGCCACGGCGGCGCTGCCGGCCAAGGGCATCGAGCCGATCGAGGTGCCGCTGCTGCGCATCACGGACTTCCACGCGGTCGGCGACATCGCGCTGCCGGCGGCGGGGGAGTGGACGTTCAAGTTCACCGTACGCACCAGCGACATCGACCAGTCGACGCTGACGATGAAGGCGACCATCTCGTAACCGCCCCCGCTTCAGGTGAGGCCCGCGCTCGGTGGAGCGCGGGCCTCTTTTTGCTCGTCAGCGGGGCTTTCCAGGGCCCCAAAAAAGGCCTTTAGTCCGCTTATGGGTGGCGGTGGGGCGGTTGGACGGGGCCGGTCTCTCATGCTTATAGGGTCTAAGTAACCGTTTATCCATTTTGGTGTTATTTCGGTCTGTATGGTCTGCGCAGTACCACCGAGAAGGGGGAGATCGAGATGCGGGTGCTCCGCACGATCCTCGGCATGCTGTTGCTGACCGCCGGGCTGCCGGCACTGCTCGCCGGGGGTGCCTTCTGGGCCGCCATGCAGCACCGGGACGCGGGCGGCGCCTTCAGCGGAACCATGCAGCGGGTGGCGACCTCCGGCTACGCCGTGGTCGTCGACGACGTGGACGAGCTGCTGCGCAAGGACGCCCCGTTCGCCCGCTTCGGCGACACGCGGCTGCGGATCACGGCCACCTCGGGCGACGCCCCGGCCTTCGTGGGCCTCGCACCCCGCGACCGCGCCGACGCGTACCTCGCCGACATCCCGCGCATCTCCGTCTCGGCGATCGACCTGGGCACGGGCGCGCTGCCGGTGACCAGCAAGCTCGTACCGGGCACCCGCGCGCCCGAGCAGATCCCCAACCGGGAACGCTTCTGGCTCGCCGCGGGCGTCGGCGCGGTCGACTGGAACCCGACCATGCTGCGCGACACCCGCTACAGCCTGATCATCATGAACCCGGCGGCGCAGCCGGGCGTACGCCTCGAATCGACGGCCGCCATCCGCCCCGGCTGGCTCAACCAGGCCACCTGGGCGCTGCTCATCGGCGGCACCCTCCTCGTCATGCTCGGCATGATCATCCTCGGCTGGCCGGCCCGCCGCCGCGAGGTCGTCTACGTCGTGGAACCCAGCCAGGTCCCCGACCTCATGCAGGCCATCGGCGCCCCGCTGCCCCTGAGCCGCGTCGGCGGGGGCCGCCACTCGGCCACCCACCGCCCCCGTACGCTCGCCGACTGCCAGCCCCGGAGCCGCCCGCCCGCCCTGACCTGGCCACCGGCGAGCAAGACGACCAATCCGCCGGAGCGGGGCGCGGCGATCCCGATGCCTGCGGCCGCTCCCGCCTCTGCTCCTTCGCCTGCTGCCGCTCCCTCCTCTACTCCTTCGCCTGCCGCCGTTCCTGCCCCTTCGCCTGTTGCCGCTTCTCTGGCCACTGCTTCGGCTCCCGCTTCCGGTTCTCCGGCTCCCGTTCCTCAGGACGCGGCTGCGCCGGCCCCGGGTGCGCCGCTCGGCCTCATCACGCCGCGCAACACCCCGGCGCCGGACGCCTCGCCGTCGGAGCCGCAGGTCGCCCGTACGCCGGCCCGCCGCCGGCCCACCGGGCCGCAGCCCACCGACCCGCCGATCTTCCAGGCGTCCGCGGTGGGCGCGTGGGTGGCCGAGACCGCTGCGGCCCGGGCTCGCGAGACGGAAGCGCGCGCGGCTGCTGCGTTGAACGCGTCCCGCAAGGGTGGGGGAGAGCAAACTTCTCCGGCGGCGAAATCCCGGACGTCCGCGACTCCGGCTGCGGGCGCGACTTCCGCTGGCGCGACTCCGGCTGCCGGCGCGACTGCGGCTGCCGGCGCGACTCCTGCTGCGGCGGCGGCTTCTGCTGCTGGCGCTTCTTCTTCGGCTCGGCCGGCGGACTCTTCCTCGGCGCGGCCCGCGGAGTCGGTGCCGGACGGTTATGACGTTGTCGTGGTGGGGCTGTCGGTGCCGGAGGGCGCGGACAAGGCCCACCTTGAGGCGCCGGCTTTCGTGCCGCCGCCCTCGGCGCCTGCTGCGGCGGCTACGGACAAGCTGACCGCCGCCCCAGTTGCGAACAAGTCGGCGGTGGACAAGCCTGCGGTGACGAAGCCGGCTGCGGCGACGGCCGAGCCGAAGGACCCGGCCAAGTCCGTACCGGACCCGGTCCCGTCGAAGCAGGGCGCCGATATTCCGCGGAAGCCGGCGGCCAGCGAGGGCAAGGAGGCAACCGTCCCCGCCGCGACCGCCGGCCAGTCGGCCTCGCCAGAGACATCGGCGGCGTCTTCGTCGGCGTTGTCTGCGCCGACTCCGTTGGCGCCGTCCGCGACAAAGCCGGTGCGCCCGGCGAAGGCCGCACCGCGGAACGCGCTGTTCGGCGGCCCGCCGACGAACGCCTGGGCGGCGACCGGCCTCACCCGCGCCGACTCCGGCCGCGTGGGCACCTCCGCCGACGCCCCCAAGCCACCCGCCGCGCCGACAACGCCCGCGACACAGCCGTCCACCTCGCCGGCGGCGCAGACGTCCACCCCGGCCACAGCTCAGGCGTCCACCCCGGCCGCGGCAAAGCCGTCGGCCCCGTCGGCCCCTGCCTCGGCTGCTGCAAAGCCGTCGGCTCCCTCGGCTCAGGCCGTCGGTGCTGCAGAGCCGTCGGCCCCGGCCCCGGCTGCCGCGAAGCCGCCGGCTCCGTCGATCCCGCCCACCGCGAAACCGTCGAGCCCGTCGACCGCTCCCACCGCGAAGCCGAGCGTTCCGCAGGCCTCCCCGGCGGTGAAGCCGTCGACCGAGTCCGTCGCTGCCCCGAAGCCCTCTCAGTTCGATGCCGCCGGTGCACCGGTCAAGGCCGTTCGGCCACCAGAGGTCGCGCCTGCGGCGAAGCCGGCACCCGGCGACGGTGGAACCGCGGTCCTGCCGGCCAAGGGCGGCACCGCGCCGACGCCCGCCAAGCCGGTCCCGCCCGCCCCGGTTCCGCCGGCACCGGCGGTTCCGGCGCCGAGCTCCCCTTCCGCGCCGAGCGGTCCGGCGCCTGCTCGTCCGTCCGTACCGGCGCCGTCGCGGCCGACCGAGCCGGCTCGTGAGCCGGTACCGGCAGGCTCGGCGAAGGGGGAGACCGCCCGGCACGCATCGCCGGCGCAGGCTCAGGGGCCGGGCGAGAAGGTCGCGGACGGGTCGGAGGCCCGGATCGCCGGGCAGCGTACCGAGCAGCGCAGCCCCGGTGCTCAGCCGGCGACCGTCGCCCCGGAACGGGTGGAGCAGAGCAAGACCGCGCCCAGCCAGAAGGTCGCTGAGCAGCCGAAGAAGCAGCCCGAGCAGCCCACGGCCGCCGACCAGCACAAAGCCGTCGCTCAGCAGAGTGCAGTCGCCCAGCCCCAGACGGCGGAGCAGCCCAAGACGGCGGAGCAGCCCGAGCTCGGGGGGCAGGGCAAGGCGGCCGAGCAGCCGAAGGAGGCCGCGCAGGGGCAGACCGCTGAGGGCTCCAAGGCAGTGGACCAGCCGAAGGCGGCCGCCGCGCCCAAGAAGGGGCTTCTCGGCGCTTACAAGGACGAGGTCGCCGAGCTGCTCAGCGGCGGGAAGGCGAAGCGGCGGCGGAATGTCACGGCTTCCGGGTTGCCCGCTCCCGATCCGGAGATGCAGGAGCCTCCGATCAAGCTGACCCGGCCGCCTCGCCGCAGCCGGGGAACAGGCAAGGACTGACCTGACAACAGGTGGGAAGCCCCGGGCGTGATCGCCCGGGGCTTCTGTCATGCCGCCGATGAGAAACCGCAGACCGAAAGGGCCCTCCGCGCTGCCGACGCGGAGGGCCCTTTACCGGGGGAACGGAGTAACCGAAGGGGGGCTTCGTCCGTTAAGCACAGTTTAGCGCCTCGACGGGCGAACTGGGTAGTCCTGGGGCCAATACGGACAATCTAGGGTGAATAAGCGTTCGGGTCCCGAACAGGTGGGTACGGCGCCACGTGGCGGCGCGTGCCGCCCTTCACCGCGTAGGCTGATCGCGTGGCGGATCTTCTGGTATGGATCGACTGTGAGATGACCGGGCTCGACCTCGGCAAGGATGCCCTGATCGAGGTGGCGGCTCTCGTCACCGACCCGGACCTGAACGTGCTGGGCGACGGCATCGACCTCGTCATCCACGCCGACGATGCCGCGCTCGACGCGATGCCCGAGGTCGTCCGTGAGATGCACGCGAAGTCCGGCCTGACCGAGGAGGTACGCCGCTCCACGGTCACGATGGCCGAAGCCGAGGAGGCCGTCCTCGCGTACGTGAAGCAGTTCGTGACCAGCCCGCGCACCGCCCCCCTGTGCGGGAACTCGATCGCGACCGACCGGGGTTTCCTGGCCCGCGACATGCCGGCGCTCGACGGCTTCCTGCACTACCGCATGATCGACGTCTCGTCGATCAAGGAGCTGGCCCGCCGGTGGTACCCGCGCGTGTACTTCGGCCAGCCGCAGAAGGGCCTGGCGCACCGGGCGCTCGCGGACATCCGGGAGAGCATCCGCGAGCTCGAGTACTACCGCCGCACGATCTTCGTCCCGCTGCCCGGCCCGGATGTCGACCAGGCCCGCGCCATCGCCGCCGAGCTGTAACCCACGCCCGCCCCGGGCCGGCAGCGGCCACGCCCGCCCCGACCGGCAGCGACCACGCCGCCCTGGCCGCAACGACGCCGCCGCCCCGGGCCGGCGGTGACCAGCACGCCCGGGCCCGCGGTGAGCGCTGCCCCGGGCCGGCGGCGACCGCGCCGCGCCGGGCGGTAACCCGGTCGACGACCGGGCGGGGGATCCGGCTATGCTTGTCCGGCGCACGCTGCGGGGGCTTCCTCGTCGGCGGCATGGTGGTCGTAGCTCAGCTGGTAGAGCACCGGGTTGTGGTCCCGGGGGTCGCGGGTTCGAGTCCCGTCGATCACCCCAAGAAAAGCCCGCTCCTAGGAGCGGGCTTTTTGCTGCCCGGGCCCCAATGTCACCCGATCAGCCGCGGACGGGGCGTGACGTAGGTCGGTGCTGACGTACGGATAGATCGAGGCTCATGTCCCGCATCGACCGAGCGGGTCCCCGCCGCGGACCGCGAGTGAGTAGGGTCTGGCCCTCGTCCACTGCACGGGGGTAACACCGAATGACCAGATACCTACGATTCGTCGTCGCGTCGGCCGCTGTCCTCCTCGGGCCGGCCGTCCTGCCGGGGGTTGCCGCGGCGGCACCCGACACCCCTGATTCCGTACGCCTGGAATCGGTCGGTCAGCGCTCCATCGAGTCCGGGCGCATGTACGGGCTGGATTTCCGTCCCGGCGGCATCACCCGCGGGCCGATGGGCGTGCACAACCGCAACGGATCGGCCGTCGACGGCCTCGTCGCGCAGCTGACGTTGCCCAGCGACGACTTCAGGTTCGCCCGGCGCTACGACAACTGCTGGTACGCGCTCGAGGGCAAGCCCGGCTCGGCCTGGTGCGAGTTCGACGCGAAGATCCCCGACCGGGCCACGTTGCAGCTGGCCGGGCCGGTCGTGAAGGCCACGGACGACGCGGACCCCGCAGTCGACGAGGCGGTCGTCGTACGGTGGGTCAGCCGCGCCTGGGCGGAGGCGGCGGGCGGCATCGAGGCGCTGGCCGACGAGGACGCGACCGAGGGCACCACCGCCGTACGCGGCGCCGAGGGCACGCTGACGCTCGAGCCGGGCTCCCCGTGGCTCAGCACCTTCATGGGCGCCTCCACCATGTTCCCGGTGCACGTCGCCGTGACCGAGGGCCCGTCGGGCGCCCCGGACATCCTGCCGCCGTCGAACCCGGACAGCGCCGACCTCGCCGCCGTGCAGGAGCGTACGACCGCGGGCGAACGCCCGACGGTCCGGGACGGCGAACGGGGCAAGGTCGTGCCCGGCGTGATCGGCGTCCGCAACGAAGGCGACGCGGCGGTCGACGGCCTGGTCGTCGAGCTGCGCCTGGCCGACGAGGACATGATCTTCGCCAGGAAGTACGACAACTGCTGGTACGCCCTGCGGGGCAAGCCCGGCTCGGCCTGGTGCGAGTTCGACCGCGCCCTCGCCCCCGGCGCCACCCTGAAGCTGGGCAGCGGCGTGGCGATCGCCACCCAGCAGCGTCTCGGCGACATCACCAAGGACATCCGCTTCCACTGGGTCAGCGCCGGCTGGGCCGAGGGCCACGGCGGTATCCGCGCCCTCGCCGGGATGTCCGCCACCCCCGGCACCGGCGTGGTCCGCGGCACCGAGGGCACGCTGACCCTCGAAACCGCCCCGGCGAACCTGAAGCCGGGCCTCACCGGACCGGTCGACTACATCCTGTTCACCGTCCCGCCGGTCGCCGACCAGCCCACGACGACACCGCCGGCAACCCCGCCCGCGACGCCCGGCACGGGCGACGGCGCGGGCGGCGGCGGCCTGCCCGTCACGGGTACGCAGACCGCGGCCATCGCGGGCCTCGGTGGGGGACTGCTGGCCGCGGGTCTCATCGGGTACGCGATCGCCCGCCGGCGCAGAACCCACTTCGTGGCCTGACCGGCCTCGTCGGCAGCGCAAGACGCCCTCGTGCTGGTGCCGGGGGCGTTGCGCTGCGGATTCATGGCGGTCCCGTCCCGGGTGCCCGGACCAGGTGCGGCGGAGATCGGTGCGCGCGGCCGCCCGCATCGTCCGGTGTGGTGGCTCGGAGCGCACGAAAAAGCGCCGTTGCGAATTCCACGGGGGAAGAACTCGCAACGGCGTTGTCAGTGAGAATAGTCGATGGAGTGTCAATCGTCCATCTCGGCCGTCGAAAATGCCGCAACAGGCACCACGAGCAGGGCCGGTATGCCTGCGCCACCCCTCAGGTGAGGGTCAGTCGATCGCCCGTCCGCCGCCGGCGGCTCGAAGACCCGCGGAGCCCGGGGAGGGCCCGACGACGAACAGCCCGGCGACAGGGCCGGGCGCCGGGCGCGGGATCGGCTAGCCCGGTGCAGGACGTTCCCCCGGGCAGGGATTCCCCGGGTCGACAGCCCGCAGGATCCGGCGGCTGATCTCGGTCAGCTGCCGAACCTGCGCCTTGGTGAGCGGGTCGAAGACGTACGTCCGCGCCGCCTCCACGTGCCCCGGTGCCGTCTCCCGCACCTTCGCCCACCCGGCCTCCGTGAGGATGGCGAGCGTGAACCGCCCGTCGGTGGGGTCGGGGGTGCGGCGTACCCAGCCTCGTTTCTCGAGGCGGCCGACGGCCTGGGACATGCGGGGCAGGGAGCCCTCGGCCAGCATCGCCAGCTGGCTCATCCGCATGCTGCGCTCCGGTGCCTCCGACACTGGGGGCAGCATGGGCACCGTTCTGTGGGTGATCGCGATCATCCTGGCCGTCGCGTTCCTGGGGGCCGGCGTGATGAAGCTGGTGCAGCCGAAGGAGAAGCTGGTGGCCTCCGGCATGGGCTGGGCCGAGGGCTACAGCGCCGGCGCGGTCAAGGCGATCGGCGCGATCGTCACGCATGCCCGCCGCGGCGAGACCCAGCCGGTCATCATCAACGTGGTCCTGCTGATCCTCGCCGCCGTGGTGGCGTGGGGCCGCTTCGGCCCGTACTCCTTCTAGGCGGCATTGCCGTAACGGCAAAGGAATTTGCCGATCCTGTCGGTCTCGCCCATCATGGTGGCCGAGCGGGAAGCGCCCGCAACTGGGAAAACCTGAGGCGGGACCGAAGAAGCCCTGTTACCGTCCGCGAGCGAAGCCGCGACCGCGCAGCGGGCATGACCGCAGGCCGCGGCCCGCCGGGCACGCACCAAGAACCGCCGGGCACGGACCAGCGGACCCGCCGGAAGCGGCGAGCCGCACAGCCCGGCCGAAGAACTGACCAGACGCCGCCCGCGGGGGGATGCGCGGCCATCGGCGCCCGCCGCACTATCGGAGAGATTTGCTTGTGACCAGTCAACCCGTGGCCGCGCCCGACAAGCTGGACGCCGCCGTACTCAAGATCGCCGGGGTCGTGGTCCTCGGCGCGATCATGTCGATTCTCGACGTGACCGTGGTGAGCGTCGCGCTGCCCACGTTCCAGACCGAGTTCGACGCCTCGTACGCCCGGGTCGCCTGGACCATGACCGGCTACACGCTGGCGCTGGCCACGGTGATCCCGCTGACCGGCTGGGCCGCCGACCGGTTCGGCACCAAGCGGCTGTACATGGCCGCGCTCGTGCTCTTCACGCTGGGCTCCGGGCTGTGCGCCACCGCGGACTCGATCGGCGAGCTCATCTCGTACCGGGTGCTGCAGGGCCTCGGTGGCGGCATGCTGATGCCGCTCGGCATGACCATCATGACGCGGGCCGCGGGCCCGCAGCGGATCGGCCGGCTGATGGCCGTCCTGGGCATCCCGATGCTGCTCGGGCCGATCGGCGGCCCGATCCTCGGCGGCTGGCTGATCGACATCGCGAGCTGGCACTGGATCTTCCTGATCAACCTGCCGATCGGCGCGGTCGCGCTGGTCTACGCGTGGCTGGCGCTGGCCAAGGACACCCCCGAGCCGTCCGAGTCGTTCGACTTCGTCGGCATGCTGATGCTCTCGCCCGGCCTGGCGTTGTTCCTGTACGGCGTCTCGTCGCTGCCCGAGGCCGGGACCTTCTCCGCCACCAAGGTGTGGCTGCCGATGGCGGTCGGCGCCCTGCTGGTGGTGGCGTTCGTGCTGTACTCGTTCAAGCCGAAGCACCCGCTGCTGGACCTGCGGCTGCTGCGCGACCGCAACCTGACGGTCGCGTCGGTCACCATCGCGGTGTTCACGGTCGCGTTCATGGGCGCCGGCCTGCTGTTCCCCAGCTACTTCCTGCAGGTACGCGGCGAGTCGACGCTGCACGCCGGCCTGCTGATGGCACCGCAGGGCATCGGCGCGATGGTGACCATGCCGATCGCGGGCATGATGGCCGACAAGATCCCCGTTGGTCGTACGGTGCCGTTCGCGATCGTGCTGATGGCCGCCGGCTTCTTCACGTTCACCCAGGTCGGCACGGACACGTCGTACGTGCTGCTGTGCGGGTCGCTGTTCGTGATGGGCCTGGGCATGGGCGGCACGATGATGCCGATCATGACCTCGGCGCTGAAGACGCTGACCAACCAAGAGGTCGCCCGCGGGTCGACGCTGCTGAACATCCTGCAGCAGATCGCCGGCTCGATCGGCTCGGCGACGATGTCGGTGATCCTGACCAGCGAGCTGAACGACTCGCCGGCCATCCCCGGCCTGGTGGACCCGCAGTCCGGCGCGCCGGTCACCGAGGCGGGCCTGGCGATCGCCGCGCAACAGAACCCGGCGCTGACCCAGCAGTTCCCGGTGGAGCCGAGCGTGCTGCAGCGCGGGCTGGAGTTCGTGGCGAACTCGTTCTCGTCCACGTTCTGGGTGGGCTTCGTGCTGATGTTGCTGACGCTCGTGCCGGCGTACTTCCTGCCGCGCCGCCGCCAGGTCGCCCACCTGAACGATGAGCAGCGCAGCGGCGAGGCGGCACCCACGCCGGTGATCCTGCACTAAGGGCACGGAACCCCGCGGGGCGCGAGCCGGTCACGGAAGGCCGAAGTCGGCGTAGCTTGTGGGTTGGCAGCTCACTCCAGCAAACACCTGCGAGGAGTCAAGCGATGAACAAGCTCATCAACGACCCGTCCACTGTGGTGTCCGACGCGCTCCGCGGGATCGCCGCCGTCCATCCCGATCTCCATGTCGATCACGAGAACCGCGTGGTGCGCCGGGCCGACGCCCCGGTGCGCGGCAAGGTCGGCCTCGTCTCCGGCGGCGGTTCCGGGCACGAGCCGTTGCACGCGGGCTTCGTCGGGCCCGGGATGCTGGACGCCGCCTGCGCGGGCGAGATCTTCACGTCACCCGTACCGGATCAGATGGTGGCCGCCACCAAGGCGGTCGACGGCGGCGCCGGGGTGCTGCACATCGTCAAGAACTACACCGGCGACGTCATGAACTTCGAGATGGCCGCCGAGCTGGCCGAGGCGGAGACCGGCGTGTCCGTGGTCTCCGTGGTCACCGACGACGACGTTGCCGTGCAGGACAGCCTCTACACCGCCGGGCGCCGCGGCGTGGGCGTCACCGTGCTGGTCGAGAAGATCGCCGGCGCCGCGGCCGAGGAGGGCCGCCCGCTCGCCGAGGTCGCCGACGTCGCGCGCAAGGTCAACGGGAACGGCCGCAGCATGGGTCTGGCGCTGACCTCCTGCACCGTCCCGGCGGCCGGCAAGCCCACGTTCGACCTGCCCGACGGCCAGATGGAGGTCGGCATCGGCATCCACGGGGAGCCGGGACGCCGCCGGGTGCCCACCGCCCCCGCCGCCGAGATCGCCGAGATGCTCGTGCAGCCGATCCTCGCCGACCTCGACTTCACCGGCGGCGACGGCGTGATCGCGTTCGTCAACGGCATGGGCGCCACGCCCCTGATCGAGCTGTACGTGATGTACCAGGAGATCGCCGCGCTGCTGAGCAAGGCCGGCGTGTCGATCGCGCGGTCGCTGGTCGGGCCGTACATCACGAGCCTGGACATGGCCGGCTGCTCGGTGACGCTGGTGCGGGCCGACGACGAGATCCTGCGCCTGTGGGACGCCCCGGTGCAGACCCCGGCGCTGCGGTGGGGGCGCTGATGACGCACAGCGTGGACGCCGCGGCCGTGACCGCCTGGCTGCGCGAGTTCGCCCGGCTCGTCGCGGAGAACAAGGGGTTGCTCACCGAGCTCGACTCGGCGATCGGCGACGCCGACCACGGCACCAACATGGACCGCGGCATGACGGCGGTGCTGGCCGCGCTCGACGGCGAGGCCGGAAAGAGCCCGGCCGCGCTGCTCAAACGCACCGGGATGACGCTGGTCAGCACGGTCGGCGGCGCCAGCGGCCCGCTCTACGGCACCGCCTTCCTGCGCATGGCCGCGGCCGCCGGCGACGCCGATGGCCTCGACGCCGGCAGCTTCGCCAAGGTGCTGCGCGCCGGTCTCGACGGGGTCGTGGCCCGCGGGAAGGCCGAGGTCGGCGACAAGACGATGGTCGACGCGCTCACCCCGGCGGTCGACGCGCTCGACGCCGCGCTCGCCGGCGGGCAGCCGCTCGGTGAGGCGTTGCCGGCCGCGGTCCGCGCCGCCGAGCAGGGCCGCGAGGCGACGATCCCGCTGGTCGCCCGCAAGGGCCGGGCCAGTTACCTGGGTGAGCGCAGCGCCGGCCACCAGGATCCGGGCGCCACCTCGGTGACGATGCTGGTGGCGGCCGCCGCGAAGGCGCTCGGGGCCTGAGCCCGATGGTCGGCCTGGTGGTGGTCAGCCACAGCCGCGCGCTGGCCCGCGCGGCGGTGGCGCTGGCCGCCGAGATGACGCAGGGACAGCCGGTGCCGATCGAGATCGCCGCCGGGCTCGACGAGACCACCACCGGCACCGACGCGGTCGCCATCACCACCGCGATCCAGGCCGCCGACCGGGGCGACGGCGTCGTCGTGCTCATGGACCTCGGCAGCGCCGTGCTCTCCGCCGAGCTGGCGCTCGACCTGCTCGACGACGCCGCCCGCGACCGGGTCGTGCTCTGCCCGGCCCCGCTGGTCGAGGGCCTGGTCGCCGCGGTGGTCACGGCCGCCGGCGGCGCCGGCCGCAAGGAGGTCGCCGGGGAGGCGGTGGGCGCGCTCGCCGGCAAGCTCGCGCACCTGGGTGGCCAGCAAGCCCCACCGCCGGAAGGTACGGGCACAGACTCCGACGCCGAGTTCGTGGTGCGAATCCCTCACGGTCTGCACGCCCGTCCCGCCGCCCGCCTCGTCACGCAGGCCCGGGGCTTCGACGCGCGGGTGGAGCTCCGCAACGGCACGACCGGATCGGGCTGGGTGCCCGCGTCCAGCCTCTCCCGGGTCGCCACCCTCGGCGTCCTGCCGGGGCACCGGGTCGACGTCCGCGCGTCCGGCCCGCAGGCGCGGGAAGCGGTCGACGGGATCCTCGCCCTGGCCGCCGCCGACTTCGGGGAGAACGAGGGCGAGGGCGACAGGTCCGTCCCCGAGCCGCCCGCCCGCGCGGAGGTCGGCGCCGGTGTGCCCGCCTCCCCGGGCATCGCCGTCGGCCCGGTCCGGCACGCCGCGTCGGCCGTACCGGAGATTCCCGGCGAGCCGTCCCGGGGAGCCGAGCAGGAGCACGGCCGCCTCGAAGCAGCGACCGCCACGGTGAGGGACGAGCTGCGGCGGCTGCGCGCGGCCACGGCCCGGGAGGTGGGGGAGGGCCACGCCGACATCTTCGACGCCCACCTGCTGCTGCTCGACGACGCCGATCTGCTCGACGACGTCCGCGCCCGCATCGACGACGGCACTCCCGCCCCGCGTGCCTGGGCCGACGCCACCGAACGGGTCGCCGCGGAGTTCGACGTGCTGGAGGACCCGTACCTGCGGGGCCGGGCGTTCGACGTACGCGACGTCGGCCTGCAGGTGCTGCGGACGCTGCTCGGCGCGGGGGCGGCCGCCATGCCCGAGGCGGGAGTGCTCGTGGCCTCCGAGCTCAGCCCGGCGGAGGCGGCGGTCCTGGATCCCGAGCGGGCGGCCGGGGTGCTGCTCGCGTACGGAAGCCCCACCTCGCACGGCGCGATCCTGGCCCGTACCCGGGGAATCCCGGCGGTGGTCGGCCTGGGCCCGGCCATCCTCGAGGTCCCGGACGGCACGCCCGTCGCGCTGGACGGCGGCACCGGCGAGGTCGTCGTCGCCCCCGCCGATGCCGTGCTGACCGGCTTCCGCGAGCGGGCCGCCGAGCAGGCATCCCGGCGCGACCGGGCGGCGGCCCGCGCGACCGCGCCGGCGGCGACGCGCGACGGCGAGGCGCTGACGGTCGGCGCGAACGTCGGTTCGGTGGCGGACGCGCGAGCCGCCGCCGGCAGCGGTGCCGACCTGGCCGGCCTGGTCCGCACGGAGTTCCTCTTCCTCGACCGCGACGCCGCGCCCGACGCCGACGAGCAGGAGGCCGTCTACCGGCAGATCGCCGAGGCGCTGGGCGGGCGGCGGCTCACGCTGCGCACGCTCGACGTCGGCGGCGACAAACCGCTGCGCTACCTCCCGGCCGCCGCGGAGGCCAACCCGTTCCTGGGCGTACGCGGCATCCGGCACTCCCTCGCCCACCCCCGCCTCCTCGCCGACCAGCTCCTCGCGTTCGTACGGGTGGCGCACGACGTGCCGGTCAGCGTGATGGTCCCCATGGTCAGTACGGTCGCCGAGGTGGTGGACGTGCGCCGGATGCTCGACGAGGCGGTCGCCCGGGCGGGCCGCGGAACCCCGCCCGGCCTGCGCGTGGGCATCATGACCGAGGTGCCCGCCACGGCGCTGAAGACGGCCGCGCTCACGCCGTACGTGGACTTCTTCAGCATCGGCACCAACGACCTCACGCAGTACGCCCTGGCCGCGGAGCGTGGCAATGCGGCGCTGGCCGCGCTCGCCGACGGCCTGGACCCGGGCGTGCTGCGTTTGATCGACGCGGTGTGCCGCGGCGCCGGCGGGCGCGCCACGGTCGCGGTCTGCGGCGAGCTGGCGTCGGACGAGGCCGCGGTGCCGCTGCTGGCCGGTCTGGGCGTCCGGCAGCTGAGCGTGGTGCCGCGGATGGTTCCGCTGGTGAAGGACGCCATCCGGGCCACGGACCTCGCCGCGGCTGCTCCCGTCGCCGCCCGGGCCCTCGACGCCCCGGACGCCGCCGCGGTACGCGCACTCATCGCTCGATAACGATGCATGCCAATTTCGTCTGACGGGTTCCCCTGACCCCTTTCGTCACTGCATGCTGATCGAGGGGGCACGATGAGTGAACATGGCTTGCCGCCGCAGGTGCTGACGGAGATCGACAGCCCGGTCCGGGAGACCCGCCTGACCGGGGTGGAGGAGCTGGCCCGGCTCGCGTACGGCGCCGACCTGGCCACGGCCGCGGCTGCCCGGGCCGTCCTCACCCGACTGACGGGCGACGACAGCCGTAGCGTCGCCGCCGCCGCGGCCGCCGCCCTCGAACGGACGTCGCTGCGCCTCGAACCGGACCGCGTCGACTTCGGCCAGGTCGCCTCCGGTACGCCCCGGCTGCTGGCCGACGTGCTGGTCACCGGCCCGCCGCTGGCCTTCGCCTCCGCCTCGGTCGCCGTGTCCGGCCCGGGCCTGCGCGCGGTGCTGATCGGCCGCCGGCTGCGCATCGAGTGGCAACCCCGGACGTCCTGGCTGGACGGTTCGGTGACCGTACGCGGCCACGCCGGCTGGGCGGAGGTCCGGGTGACCGGCCAGGTCGAGGCCGCCACCACCGACGTCGAGGCGCTGCTGGAGTCGGCCGGAGACTCCGGGTACCTGCCCGAGGGGCGGGTGACCGTCCTGTCCCCGCCACCCCCGCGCCGGCGCCGCCTGGGCGCCACGTCCCTCGTGGCCGGGCTGACCGCGCTCTTCGTGCTCGGCGGGGTGGGCGTGGCCGTGGCGCTCACCCGGGACCAGCGGGTGGTGCGTACCGAGGCCGCCCTGCCGTCCGTCGCGGCCACCGCGCCGGCCGAGCCCGCCCCCGCGACGGCGACGGGTGCCGCTCCCGCCCCGGCGGCCGTGGCCCGCGTACCGCTGGCGGCGCGCGTGGTCAGCGTCGCCAGGCCCGCCGTCACCGGCACGATCCGGGTGGGTGACGAGCCCGAGGGTGTGGCCGTCGCACCGGACGGCCGGACGATCTACGTGGCCAACCAGAACTCGCGCGTCCTGTCCGTCGTCGACACGCGGACGCGGCGGGTCAGCTCCGTACAATTGCGGAACACGCCCCGGTTCGTGTCGATGTCCCGTGACGGCGAGCTCGTCTACGTGTCCATGTACGAGAAGGACAAGTCGGGCAGCGGGATGGCCGTGGTCCGCGCCGCCGATCGCAAGGTCGTCCGGTACGTGACCACCGGGCAGCAGCCGTACGCGCTGGCCGTCGCCCCGGACGGCCGGGTGTGGGTGCCGATCCACAGCCAGCGCAAGGTCGAGGTGTACGCACCCGGCCAGACGAAACCGGCCGCGCAGGTGATCGTCCCGCCGAACCCGCACGCGGTCGCGTTCTCCGCGCCACTGCAGCGGGCATTCACCGCGAACCACGAGTCCAACGCGTTGTCCATCATCGACACCCACTCCGACCGGCTGCTCGCCTCCGTACCGGTCAGCAAGGCCCCGCACAGCGTCGCGGTAGCCCCGGACGGGCGGACGGTGCTGGTCGCCGGCTACGAGGCGGACACCGCCGACCTCATCGACGCGGTCACCATGCGGCGCATCGGCCCGCTGCGGGTCGGCGACATGCCGCAGAGCGTCGCGTTCGCCGCCGACGGGGCCCACGCGTACGTGGTGAACGAGGGCGACGACACCGTGTCGGTGCTCGACGGGCGTACGGGCAAGGTCACCGCGACCGTGGCCGTGGGCGGCAGCCCCCGCGCGATCGCCGTCGCGCCGGACGGGCGGTGGGCGTACGTGTCCAACGGCGACGACGACACCGTCTCCGTGCTGCGCGTGGGGGAGTGAGGCGATGATGACGACGGCGGGCTGGATCGCGCTGGGCATCACCGTGTTCGGCGCCTTCAGCTACGCCACCGCGTCGATCCTGCAGGCCGTCGCGGCCCGCCGCAGCAGCGGCACGGTCGAGACGATGCGCCACCCGCTGTACCTGCTGGGCATCCTCTGCGACATGCTCGCCTGGATCGGCGCGATCGTCGCCCTCCGCGAGCTCGCCGTGTACGTCGTCGAATCGATCCTGGCCGGGTCGCTGGCGATCACCGTCGTGGCGGCGCGCATCGTCCTCAAGTCCCGCCTGCGCGGCCGCGACGTCACGGCCGTCATCGTCTCCGTCGCCGCCCTGACCGTCCTGGCCATGTCGGCCGGCCCCCAGCACGACGTCGTGGCCACCACCGCCCTGCGCTGGTCCATCTGCGCGGCCGCCCTGGCCATGGCGGTGCTCGGCTGGAGCGCGGCCCGGGCCGCGCCGGCCGGGGTGATCGCGGCGATGGGTGGCCTGTGCCTGGGCGGCGCGGCCATGACCGGCCGCGCGCTCCCGCGCGCGCCGATGGACATCGTCACGGACCCGCTGACGGCGGCCCTGCTGACGTTCGCCGTGACGGGCATGCTCATGTACGCCCACGCGCTCGGCAAGGGCGAGGTCGGCCCGGTCACGGCGATCCACTGGACCGCCGAGGTCGTCGCGCCGTCCGCCGTCGCCCTGCTGCTGCTGGGCGACAAGGTCCGGACCGGCTGGGAGGTGCCGGCGGCGGCCGCCGTCGTCGTCACCATCGCCGCGGCCGTCATGCTGGCCCGGGCCCCGGCGAGCGAGGCCGCCGCGGGCGAGCCGCTGGCCCTCGAGTGCCCGCTGACCCCCTCGATCGAGGCGCCGCCGCTGCCGGTGCTCGCCCGCGCGGGCATCCCGGTGGTCGCGCACCGCGCCGGCGCGACGGGCGAGCGGATCATCTGGTGGGGACCGCCGCCGATCTGGCGGCCGCCGGCCCGGCCCCGCCCGGCGTCGCAGCCCGCCGGCCGGCTGTAACGTACACGTTTTGCCGGCGGGCGGACGGGTCAAGGCGTCGGCATGCCCTCCGCCACCTCGCAAGCGCGCGGCGCCGCCTCCCGCGCGGCCGACAACACCTGGCTCGAGCGCCTCACCCGCGCCGGCTTCGTCTGCTACGGCGTGCTCCACCTGCTGTTCGCGTACCTCATCGCGCAGATCGCCTTCGGTGCCGGCGGTGAGGACGGCGACCAGTCGGGCGCGATGCACAAGCTCGCCGCGAAGCCGTACGGCACCGCGCTGATCGTTGTCCTCGTCGTCGGCCTGGTGGCCCTGGCGGTCTGGCAGCTGCTCGAGATCGTGACCGTACGCAGTCACCTGGAGCGCCTCGCGTCCGCCGGCCGGGTCGCGTTCTACCTCTATCTGGGCTGGAACGGCGTCAAGGTGCTGCGCGGCAAGAAGACGTCCAGCGCCGACACGCAGCAGGACGCCACCGAGGGCCTGCTCGGCTCGGACCTGGGCCGGTTGACGGTCGGGGTGGCGGGCGTGGTGGTCGCGGCGATCGGCGTCGGGCTCGCGTACGCCGGCCTCACCCGCCGCTTCGAGAGGCACCTCAGGGTCAGCCGGATGAGCGCCGCGACGCGCCGGTTGATCAGCCGCCTCGGCACCGCCGGATACACCGCCAAGGGTCTCGCGTACGGCATCGCCGGCGTGCTCTTCGTGGTCGCGGCCGTGCGGTACGACCCGGACAAGGCCCGGGGCCTGGACGCGGCACTGCAGGCGCTGGCCGGGCAGAGCTACGGGACGTGGTTGCTGCTGCTCACGGCCGCCGGCTTCACCGCGTACGGTTTGTTCGCCGTCGGTGAGGCCCGCTACCGCAAGGTCTGAGCGGCCGCGCGAGATTTCTCGCCGGCCCGTGCAACGTTTGGTCCGACGGCTGACGTTCTACCTCCGTCATGAGGGAGGCAGCCGAAGGTGAAAGCCGAAGACGAGCAGGCGTTCCGGGAGTTCGTGACGTCCCAGATGGCGTCGCTGCGCAAGCTGGCGTACATGACCTGCGGTGACTGGCACACGGCGGAGGACGCCGTGGCCAACGCGCTGGTCAAGCTCTACCCGCGCTGGCGCAAGCTGGAACGACCCGACCTGTACGCGAAGACGATGGTGTACCGGGCCGCGATCGACGAGAGGCGCCGCCCGTGGCGGCGCGAACGGTCGGCCGGCGAGGCGCTGCCGGACGTCGCGATGCGGGATCCGGCCGGCGCGACCGACGAGCGGCTGCGCCTCCGCGCCGCCCTCGAGGCCGTGCCGCCGCGGCAGCGGGCCGCCGTGGTGCTCCGGCACTACCTGGGCCTGAGCCTGGAGGACACCGCCGGGGTCCTCGGCTGCAACGTCGGGACCGCCAAGAGCCAGACGTCGCGCGGGCTGGCCAAGCTCCGCGAGCTCCTGGCCGCCGAACGAATCAATCTCAGCGGGGGACCGGTAGAGGAGTGGACCAGTGCAATTGCATGAGATCGTCGACGCGGTGACCGCCGACGAGCCGCCCCTGGCGCACAGGGTCGACGACATCGTCGCGGCCGGCCGGCGGGCCGAGCGCCGCCGCCGGGCCGGGTTCGCCTCGGCCGGTGCGGCCGGCCTGGTCGCCGTCGCGGTCGGCGGCGTGTTCGCGCTGTCGCCCGGTGGCAGCCCGGCCCCGAACGGCACCCGTACCGGCACCGTCGGCGCGGCGTCCAAGGCCACCGAGGCCACGTGGGGCGCGTCGGAGCCGTTCACCTTCACCTTCCAGGGGTACGACGCCGGCAAGTTCCAGGTGCAGGACCCGATCGTGGCGTCGACGGCGTACCAGATCGCGTCGGTCTACGAGAAGGGCCGCACCACGAACGACAGGCCGTCGTCGGACGACGCGACCGGCAGCCTCGAGGAGAAGAAGCGGGGCGGTGGCGATCCGACGCTGTACGCGTACCTGACCGTCTACCGGCCGGGCGCGTTCGACCCGTCCGGGATCAAGGGCGGCAAGGCGGTGACCGTGTCCGGGCACAAGGCGGTGCAGTCGTCGCTGCCGGTCGGGCTCGACCCGAAGAACTCGATCGATCCCGCCAACAAGCAACTCGCCTGGGAGTACACCGACGACGCCTGGGCGGTCGTGACGTCGATCTCCAGCGACGAGCGCGACCCGTCCTTCGCCGACCTCGGTGAGCTGGCCGCGGGCCTGAAGCCGGGCACGCCCCGGCCCGCCACGGTGCCGTTCACGGTCGGGTACACGCCCGCCGGGTACGAGCCGGTCCAGACCGGTACGCACGCGCTGCCCGGCCTGGACGGCATCGCCTCCGCCCGCGAGGGCGACTACGGCGGCGCGACGTTCGCCAAGCCGGCCCCGGCCACGACCGGGCTGACCGAACCGTTCGACTCCGGCGAGAACGGCGTCAAGGGCAGCTTCCAGATCTTCGTCACGCCGAGCCACAACTCGAACCAGCAGGCGCAGGCGGGCCGGACGAAGTGCTACGCCAACGGCTTCTGCAACGTGTGGAGCGCCGACGGCAAGGTGCAGGTGCAGGTGACCGACGAGGGTACGAGCGCCGACCTGCCCGAGGCGGAGCTGAAGAAGATCGCCCAGTCGGTCAAGGTCGCGGACGTGACCGACGCGGGCAGCTGGACCCCGGCGACGAAGGCGCTTCGGCCGTAGCAGCCGGGCCGGTACGACCACGACGACGCACCCCGCGGCGCCGTCGTCTCACCCTTCCGGGCATGACAGGTACAGCAGCCTGTACCCGGAGACGGCGGCCAGCAGGATCGATCATGAAGGCCGCCGCCCATAGCGTTTCGGGTATGACAGCCACGAGGAACCACCGCAAGCTGACGATCGGCCTCACCACCGCCGCCATCCTCGCCGCGGGCGTGGGAGTCGCCAACGCTGACGTCTCCGTGAGCGCCCCCGCCGGCGCCGCCGCCGGGTCCGCCCGGCACTCCGGCTGGGCGGGCATCACCCGGGAACAGGTGCAGATCGACTTCGGCAAGGGCTGGGTCACCAAGGCGGAGCTCACCTATCCGAGCAACGCCCGGGGCCGCCTGCCGGTCGTCGTCTTCCTGCACGGCAGCGGGCACAACGACATGAACCAGACGCTGCCGGAGGGCAAGGGCGCCACCTTCGTCCCGCTCGCGCAGGCCGCCGGCCGGGAGGGTTTCGCCACCCTGCGCTTCAACAAGCGCGGGGTCACCGACATCGGGCCGGTGGAGAGCACCGATCCGGCCCAGCTGGCGCCGGAGAACCCGTACCGGCAGATCCAGCTGGACGCCGCCTCGGTGATCCGGTTCGCGGCGCGGTCGCCGAGGGTCGACCCCTCGAGGATCTACCTGCTCGGCCACAGCGAGGGCACCAACGTCGCCGCCAACCTCGCGAGCGACCCGAAGAAGTACGGCATCCCGAAGCCGGCCGGCGTGGTCGAGATGGGCGTCGTCGGCAAGCCCATCAAGGACCTGCTGACGTTCCAGATCTACGGCCGGCTGCTGCTGCAGCTGCACGACGAGTTCGACGTCGACGGGGACGGCCGGCTGACCGCCACCGAGGCGGCCGACGGCCTGGTAGGCCAGCCGAAGGCGGAGGCCGACCAGTTCCGTTCCGTGCTGCTCGACGGCAGCAGGGTGTCGGCCGCCACGGACCGCGACCACGACGGCCGTATCGCGATCGACGCCGAGGCCGGCGCCGTGCTGCGCAAGACCACCCACATCGACGACTACCCGAACCTGCCGGACCTCGACCCGTCCGTGATCAGCTACGCGAAGGACCTCGCCCGCTTCCCGACCGTGACGCAGGCGCTGCCGAAGTTCCGTGGCCCGACGCTGATGCTCAACGGCGAGAACGACCTCCAGACCCCGGCCCGGGCCGCCATCGCCGCCGACGCCGCGGTCGCCGCGGCCGGGAACACGGACCACAAGCTGGTCATCTACCCGGGCATGGCGCACACCATGAACATCACCCCGAAGTTCCACCCGGACTTCGGGGAGCCGGACAAGCAGGTCGTCACGGAGATCCAGGGCTGGCTCAAGTCCCACCGCTGACCCGAGCACCACGAAGCGGCCGCCTGCCCGGCGGCCGCTTCGGTCATGCCCGCGGCAGAACCAGCATCGTGATGGAGTTCGCCGGGTACGTCGCCACCGCGCTGCCCCGGTTCACCCTGACGTCGGCGTCGCGGACGATGGAGGTCAGGTCGGCGGGGCTGTAGGTGAAACGCTTCGCCGTACCGGTGGAGCGGAAACCGGCGACCGACAGCGTCGAGGTCAGCTCCTCGCCCGTCTTGTTGACGACCATCAGGGTCAGCGCCCGGTCGGACGAACGCTGCGCGGCGTATACGGCGAGCTGGCCCTGGTCCGCGCTGGCGCCCGACACGCTGACGTCGCCGAACCGGCTGCCCGCGCCGTCGTAGTTCCGATACATCCGGAACGCGTAGGCGCCGGGCTGCGCCGGCTGCGGTTCGCCCCACATGGTGGCCAGATCGAGCCCCTCACGCCCGAAGATCCCCAGGACGTCGGCCTCGGCCAGCGCGCCGTTGACGGTGTCCAGCGCACCCCAGTTGTACTCGGTGATCGCGACCTTGGTGCCGGGGTAGTACTGGGCCACCCACGCCTTCATGGTGCGGATGAACTGCAGCGGCGGGGCGTTCACGCCGCTCGGGCCGATCCACGACTCCTCGACGTAGGTGGGGTCCCACAGCGACCGGGTGGAGCGCAGCCGCAGCGCATTCGAGTCGGGGTCCGTACCGCCGCTGATCTGCGGGTAGTAGTGCTGATCGAAGTAGTCGAGGAAACGCTTGCCGCCGTGGGCCGCCCCGTAGTCCCGCATGTTCTTCAGGTACCACTGGGAGAGGTTGAGCCCGCCGTGCGCGGCCGCGTCGGCGCCCGGCGCGCATCCGTCGGCCCCGGAGGCCACCCACTCGCAGTAACCCCAGCCCGACGGGCCCAGTACGGCGGCGCTGCGGTCGGCCGCCTTGATCGCCGCGGCGGTCGCCGTGCCCTTCCCGCCCAGCTCGTCGTAGGTGACCGCGTCGGGGTGCACGTCGCGGTGGGTGGAGCTCCACAGCACCGGTTCGTTGTCGAGCTCGTAGATGCGTACGCCGCCGCGCGCCGCCGTGCCGAAGTTCTTGACCAGGTGCGACACCATCTCGCCGCCGAACGACGGGCCCACCGGGATCGACGTGTCCGCCGGGTCCGCCCCGGTGAGGTTCGCGCCGTCGAGCCGGCCGTTGCCGCAGTTGGGATCCCACTGGTCGAAGCTGTCCTGCGCCGGGAAACGGGTCCCGGGGAAACCGCAGGCGAACGGGTGCTCCTGAGGCGAGTCCTTGGCGACCCACCCGATGAGCGGAACCGTGACGATCTGCTTCGTGCCGCGGTCCCGGTTGGTCTGGACGAACGCCTCGACCGTCTTGTCCGGCGAGGCCACGATGTTCTCGAAGTACCAGTCGCTACCGGTGTTGTAGGTGTGGTTGCGGAAGTTGTAGCGGCTGCTCGCGTTGCCGCCCCAGCGCGCCACCGGCATGCCGATCTCGGCGGCGAACGCGGGATCGGCCCCGTTGAGCCCGTAGATGTCCGGGCTGATCGCGTGGCGGCCGGCGGACACGTCGACCGACAGCGCCGGCCCGGCCGCGGCGGCGAGCGCCGCAGCCGGGTGGGCGGTCAGGACGGCCGCGACGAGGGTCAAGGCGCTGCCGCCGGCCGTGGTCCGGAGCTTCCTGCGCATCGTGGCCTCCATCGACATTCGTCACTGAAGTCGTACGGTAGCACTTTTGGGAGCGCTCCCATACCGCTTCATCGATCGCGGCGCAGCATGGTCAGCACGGCCGGCCCGGCGGACTCGACGCCGGTGAACCGGAAGTCGGCCGGCGGCCCGGCGGCGAACAGCCGCTCACCCGCCCCGGCGACCGTGGGAAAGGTCAGCAGCCGGTACTCGTCGACCAGGTCGGCCGCGGCCAGCGCGTGCACCACGCTGAGGCTGCCCACCACCACGACGTCACGCCGGGCCCGCTCGCCGGCCACCCAGGCGAGCAGGTCACCCTCGACGGCCGCCGAGTTCGGCCAGGCGGCGGCGTCGATGCCGGTACGGGTCGCCACCCGCTTGGGCACGGCGTTCATCAGCTTCGCGAAGTCACCGTCGCGCCCCGGCCAGAGCTGCGCGAAGTGTTCCCACGTGCGCCGCCCGTACAGCTGCACACCCTGCTCCATCCGTACCCCCAAGCGGAACTTGTCGTCGGCGACCGGCCCCGGCCCGAACCGGAACGCCCAGCCGCCGTAGCCGGTGCCCGCCCGGCCGTCCGGGTCGGAGACCACGCCGTCGAGCGTGGCGAACTGGATGACGATGACGTCGCCCATCAGGAGGTCCTTCCGTCGAAGCGGCCTCGGTCGGCCGCCGTCCGCGAACACATACCGCCGGCCCGGCCCGGGCTCATCGGTGCGATCCCGAGTTTCTGATCCGGCATAGGCTCGGCCCCATGGGGGATGCGATGCAGCGGTACTGGGACGAGTGGCACGAGGCCTATCGCGCCGACGTGCTCGCCCACTGCTACCGGATGCTCGGCTCGGTCGACGAGGTCGAAGACCTGGTGCAGGAGACGTTCCTGCGGGCCTGGCGGGCGGCCGACCGGTACGACCCCGGGCGTGCGTCGGTCCGCACCTGGCTGCACCGCATCGCGACCAACGTCTGCCTGACCGCCCTGGAGGGACGCGCGCGGCGGCCGCTCCCGAGCACGCTGGGCCCGGCGGGCGACGACCCGTACGCGCCGCTGACCCCGAACCTCGACCTGGCGTGGCTGCAGCCGTTCCCGGACGCCCGGCTCGGCGACCCCGCGGAAACCGCTCAGCAGCGCGCGGGCCTGCGGCTGGCGCTCATCGCGGCACTGCAGCTGCTACCGGCCCGGCAGCGCGCCGCGCTCGTGCTGCGCGAAGTGCTGGAACTGCCGGCGGCCGAGGTCGCCTATGCGCTCGACAGCAGCGTGGCGTCGGTCAACAGCAGCCTCCAACGCGCCCGGGCGACGTTGCGAGCGGCGGGTCCCGTCCTGGACGGACTCCGCGAGCCGACCGACCCGGGTGAGCGCGCCGTGATCGAGCGCTACCTGAAGGCGTTCGAGTCGGCCGACGTCGAGGGCCTGACCAGGCTGCTCGCCGACGACGTGGCCCTGGAAATGCCGCCGGTCGACCTGTGGCTCGCCGGGCGCGACCACTACCGCGAGTTCATGGAGCGCGTCTTCGCCATGCGGGGCACCGGCTGGCGCCTCCAGCCGGTGCCGGCCAACGGAGGCACGGCGCTGGCCGCGTACAACCCGGATCCGGGGACCGGGGTGCTGCACGCGCATTCGGTGCAGGTGTTCACCGTGGCCGACGGCTTGATCCGGCGCTGCGTCACGTTCGCGGACCCGGCGGTCTTCGACCTGTTCGGACTGCCCGCTACGGCCTGACGGCCCCACCATGGCCGCCGCGTTCGGCGTCCGGGCCGCCGGCCTCGGCCGGGCTGGTCGCGCGCAGCTCAGGGCGCGGCTCGGCCGGTGCGGCGGGTGCCGGGAGTGCCGCCGGGGTGGCAGCCGGCGATGGTGCCGCCAACCAGATGACCGCCGACGCGGGCAGCGTGAGCGCGGCGGAGGCTGGCCGGCCGTGGCGGGGCACGTCGACGGCCTCGACCGCGCCGTAGTTGCCGAGCCCGTCGCCGCCGTACGTGTGGGCGTCGGTGTTGAGAACTTCCCGCCAGGTTCCGGGGCACGGCAGGCCGATCCGGTAGCCGTGTTGCGGCACGCCCGCGAAGTTGGCGGCGCACGCCAGCGCGCTGCCGTCGGCGCCGAAACGCAGGAACGTGAGGACGTTGTTGTCGGTGTCGTTCGCCTCGATCCACGCGAAGCCGGCCGGTTCCGAGTCCTGCGAGTAGAGGGCGGGTGTCGCGCGGTAGACGCTGTTCAGGTCGCGTACGAGAAGCTGAACGCCCGCGTGCGCCGGCTCATCCAGCTCGTCCCAGTCGAGCGAGCGGGCCTCGGCCCACTCGGCCTCCTGGCCGAACTCGCCGCCCATGAACAGCAGTTTCCTGCCCGGGTGCGCCCACATGAAGGCCAGCAGGGCGCGCAGGCCGGCGAACCTCTCCCGGCCCTCGCCGGGCATCTTGGCCAGCAGGGAACCCTTGCCGTGCACCACCTCGTCGTGCGACAGCGGGAGCACGAAGTTCTCCGAGAACGCGTAGCTCAGGCTGAACACGAGCTCGTTGTGGTGGTAGCGCCGGTACACCGGCGGGTGGGCGAAGTACGCCAGCGTGTCGTGCATCCAGCCCATGTTCCATTTGAAGCCGAACCCGAGGCCGCCCAGGTGGGTCGGCCGGCTCACGCCCGGCCAGGACGTCGACTCCTCGGCGATGGTGATCGCGCCGGGCACCCGGCGGTAGACGGTCGCGTTCATCTCCTGCAGGAACGCGATCGCGTCCAGGTTCTCGCGGCCGCCGTACCGGTTGGGCAGCCAGTCGTCGCCGCGGCTGTAGTCCAGGTAGAGCATCGAGGCGACGGCGTCCACCCGCAGGCCGTCGACGTGCAGCTCCTCGAGCCAGAACAGGGCGTTCGCGACCAGGAAGTTGCGTACCTCGCGACGGCCGTAGTCGAAGATGTACGTACCCCAGTCGGGGTGCTCACCGCGCCGCGGGTCGGGGTGTTCGTAGAGGGCGGTGCCGTCGAACCGGCCGAGGGCCCACTCGTCCTTGGGGAAGTGCGCCGGCACCCAGTCCACGTAGACGCCGACGCCCGCCCGGTGCAGCCGGTCGACCAGGTGCCGGAAGTCGTCCGGCGTGCCGAAACGGCTGGTCGGCGCGAAGTACGCGGAGACCTGATAGCCCCAGGAACCGCCGTACGGGTGCTCCGCCGGAGGCAGGAACTCGACGTGGGTGAAACCGTTCTCCCGGACGTACGCGGTGAGCTCGTCGGCCAGCTCCCGGTACGACCGGCCCGCACGCCAGGAGCCCAGGTGCACCTCGTACGTCGACATCGGCGCCGACCGGGCCTCGACGGCGGACCGCCGCTGCAGCCACTGCTCGTCGCCCCACTCGTACGCCGAGGTGAACACGACGCTGGCGGTGCGGGGCGGCAGTTCGGTGGCGAACGCCATCGGGTCGGCCTTCTGCCGCCAGCGCCCGTCCCGCCCGAGGATCTCGTACTTGTATCTCGTGCCGTCCCCGACCTGCGGCACGAAGAGCTCCCACACGCCGCTGGAGCCCAGGCTGCGCATCATCGAGCCGCGGCCGTCCCAGCCGTTGAAGTCGGCGACCACGCGAACGGCCTGCGCGTTCGGCGCCCACACCGCGAACGACGTGCCGCGAGCCGCGCCGAGGGGTCCCGTGAATTCCCGTACGTGCGCGCCGAGCACCTGCCACAGGTTCTCGTGCCGGCCCTCGCCGATCAGGTGGAGATCGACCTCGCCGAGCGTCGGCAGGTAGTGGTACGGGTCGTCGACCGACTGTGTCTCATCGCCGGTCACGACCTCGAGCCGGTAGTCCGGCACCTCCGGGTGCGGCCAGACCGTCACCCACACGCCACCGTGCTCGGCCGTGAACGGCACCCGTGCCGAGCCGGCCACCAGCGTCACCGCTTCGGCGCCGGGCCGCACCGTGCGGACGGTCACCTGCCCGGCGTACGGGTGGGCGCCCAGCACCGCGTGCGGGTCGTGGTGCCGGCCGTCGGCGAGCCTGTCCAGGTCATCCTGGGGGATCGGTCGGGTCACCGCTGCCTCCCGTACGCGCGGACGTGACCGGGCCGGACGGTCCGGGGAGACCGAACAGCGCCCGGGTGTTGGACTCCAGCAGCTTGCGGGCCACCGCCGGTTTCAGGCGCTTGACCAGCCGTACCAGGCTGCGGTTGTAGGTCTCCCGCAGCTCGATGTTCGGCGGCTCCCGGACGAAGTGCGTGGGCCCGTCGGTCGCCGCGTCCGACCCGAAGAGCACCCGGTCCGGCCCCACCTCGTCGATCAGCCGCTCCACCTCGGTGGAGCCGCACCAGGACGTCTCGAGGTACAGGTTGGACAGTTGCCGGGCGTGCCGGGTCGCCCGCCGACGGCCGTTCCCCGGACCGAGGAACGTGTGGTAAAGCACGAAGCGGACATCGGGGAAGCGTTCGGCCAGGCGGCGGATCAGGTCCGGGTCGGCCGGCCCCGGACCGCTGTGCACGGTCACCGGCACCCCCGCCTGCTCCGCCACTTTCAGGTACGGGTCGAGCCCCGCACTGTCGGCCGGGTACGCGTCGTACGCGGGATGCAGCTTGAGCCCCGCCGCACCGTCGGCCAGCCGCCGCCGTACGTCCTCCGGTCCGGGACCACCGGGCCGCACCCAGACGAGGGGTGTCAGCCACGGCGTTGCCTCGGCGGCGAGCTCCACGAAGTCGTTGTCGCCCCACGACACCAGCGCGTGCGTCATCCCGCCGGAGTAGGCGGCGGCGCACAGGCTGCCGAAGCCGAGCGCGTCGGTGCCCGGCGCGCGGACGTGCACGTGCGCGTCCACCGGGTCGAGGTCGATCCACAGCCGGTAGTCGGCGTTCTCGTTGTTGTCGCAGCCGGACAGGTCCTCCTCGCGGACGACGCAGTCGAGGACGTGCCCGGCGTCGACCCGCACGTCGGCCTCCCAGCTGCGGGCGCCGGTCCTTTCCATCCGGACGTCCCGCGGCTTGGTCCATCCGTCGTGGCCGACGTGCAGCGCGAGCCGCCGGCCGCTGCGAGCGAGGGACCCGGTGTAGCGGACCCGGGCCTCGCCACGCCGCTGCGCCGCCGGTGCGAGCCATTGCAACGGCCGGTCGAAACGCCGCGGCGAGGGCGGGCTCACAGCTCGACGACCCAGCCGGCGCCGGCGTTGTCGTCCCAGCTCTCGGCGTTGTCGGCCGGGTCGGGCCGCCCGTGCCGGATCAGGTGGTAGCCGTACCGGACGGAACTTCCGCGGACGCCCCAGACCGTGCCGCGGAAGACGTGCGGCAGCGGCTGGGCCCGGACGAACTCGTAGATGCTGCCCTCCTCGGGCGCCTCTCCCACCGACTCGAACGGCAGGCCGTCCATCGCCATGCTGGTGTAGTTGGGCGTCTCGCCGTCCGCGTTCCACATCACGCCGACCGACGTGTACTCACCGTCCGGGTCCGCGTACGTGATCTCGCGGGCGACGATGTCCTCGGTGAAGACCGGTGTGGCGGCCCGGTCGGCCGCGGTCACCACGAAGAAGAAATGGTGCAGCGAGGCCTCGGTGCGGGGCACCTCCAGCACTGCCGTACGCCGCGGGCCGCCACCGGACGGGGCGAGCACGACCTGCTCGGCGTCCGTCCAGTCCGGCGCGGCACCCGGCGCCGACCAGGTGTAGTGCGCCCACACCATGGCGATGCCGGGCCCGGGGTCGACCCAGGTCTTGCGCAGGCCGAAGACCGGCGCCGTGGTCACAGGTGGTGTACCCAACAGTTGCCCCCTCCCGGTGCCGACGGGCCGTCCGGGCCCAGCCAGGTCTCGCTCTTCTCCTGCGGCGGATACATGCGCCCGACGTGGTACTGCTGCACCAGCGTCGAGTCGCGGGGGCCCCACATGCGGGACTGGAACCGGTGCGGAAGGTCCAAGGCGTACAGCATGTGGTACTTCTCGTGGTGGAAGCGGTCCTTGTCGTCGTACGTGTAGTAATTCTTCGCCAGGAACTCCGAGTCCGCCGGGATCCGCGGCTCCTCCATCGGGCTGTACACCGGGGCCGTCCAGTCGCCGACCGACCAGTAGATGCAGATGTTGGTGACCCAGCCGTCGTTGTCGATGTACTCGAGATCGCGGTACACGATCTCCTCGGTGAACAGGTCGGTCGTCCATCGGCTGCCGCGCTGGTACACCTCGAAGTAGTAGTGGAACCGGTATTCCGGGGTCGACCAGCCGTGCTCCATGTCCCACACCTCGCGGGGCATGCGCAGCACCTTGAGCCGCTGCCGGGGGTAGCCGCCGAGATCCTGCAGCACCCGGGCGTCGTGCCCCCAGCTCCAGTCCGGCCACTGGCCCGGCGGCGTGCAGGTGTAGTGGATCAGGACCTGGTCGATCCCGTCCTCCCGGTCGGTCCAGCCCTTCGGGTAGTACCAGCTCACGCCGACCGCCACCCGTCGCCCGCGCCGTCGGGGCCGATCACCTCGAAGGTACGCACGCTCGGCATGCCCATCAGCAGCTCGGGCAGCGCGCGGTAGAACGTGCCCGTCACCGGCCGGTCGAGGTAGCGCTGCATGTCCTCGACCGAGCGCCAGCTGGACACCGCGAGCACGCGGTCACCGCTGCGCAGCGACTGGACGAAGACGATGCCCTCGGCGTTGGCCACCACCTCCTGCTGCTGCTGGACCAGCAGCTGCGCGAGCCGGTCGATGGAGCCGGGCCGCGCGGTGGCCTCGAGGATGCGGAAAACCGCCATGGATCCCCCTCAACGATTGCGGTGATCGACGAGTCGCTGGATCTTGCCCTGGGAACGGGACAGCGTCTCCGGCTCCACGACCACGATCTCGACGCTGCTGCCGATGGTGTCCTTGACCGCCTTCGCCACCTCGGCGGCCGCCTGGCCGCGGCGGGCGACCGGGCAGTCCAGGCGCGCCTCCACCTGGACCGTGAGCTGGTCCATCCGCCCCTTGGTGGTCAGCACCAACTGGAAGTGCGGGGCGAGTCCGGGGGTGCGGAGGATGATCTCCTCGATCTGGGTCGGGAACAGGTTGACCCCGCGCAGGATGATCATGTCGTCGGTCCGGCCGGTGACCTTCTCCATCCGGCGCAGCCCGGGCCGCGCGGTGCCGGGCAGCAGCCGGGTCAGGTCGCGGGTCCGGTACCGGATGACCGGCATGGCCTCCTTCGTGAGCGAGGTGAAGACCAGCTCCCCCCGCTCGCCCTCCGGCAGCACCGCGTCGGTCACCGGATCGATGATCTCGGGGTAGAAGTGGTCCTCCCAGATGTGCAGGCCGTCCTTGGTCTCGACGCACTCCTGCGCCACGCCCGGGCCCATCACCTCGGACAACCCGTAGATGTCGACGGCGTGGATGCCGGCCCGCTCCTCCATCTCGAGCCGCATCTGTTCGGTCCACGGCTCGGCGCCGAAGATCCCGATCTCCAGACTGGACTCCCGCGGATCCAGGCCCTGCTTCTCGAACTGGTCGATCACGGTGAGCATGTAGGACGGCGTCACCATGATGACCCGCGGCCGGAAGTCGACGATCAGCTGCACCTGCCGGGGCGTCATCCCGCCCGACACCGGGATGACCGTGCAGCCCAGCCGCTCGGCGCCGTAGTGCGCGCCCAGACCGCCGGTGAACAGGCCGTACCCGTACGCGTTGTGCAGCCGGTCCCCGGGCCGTCCGCCCCCGGCCCGGATCGAGCGGGCCACCACGGTCGCCCACACGTCCAGGTCGTGCTCGGTGTAGCCGACCACGGTGGGCCGCCCCGTGGTGCCGGACGACGCGTGGACGCGCCGGACGTCGGCCTCCGGGACGGCGAACATGCCGAACGGGTAGTTCTCCCGCAGGTCGGCCTTGCTGGTCGTCGGGTACCGGGCCAGGTCGGAGAGCTCACGGCAGTCCTCCGGGCGGACGCCGGCCTCGTCGAACGCGCGCCGATAGTGCGGCACATGCTCGTACGCATGCCGCAGCGTCCATTGCAGGCGCTCGAGCTGCAGGTGCCGGATCTCGTCCACGCTCATGCGCTCGGCCGGGTCGAGCAGATCGGCCGGGGGAGCTTCGCCGACGGGCGTACGGGATCGGTCGGCCGGAGTCGTCATGGCACTCCTCCATCGAGCGCCCGGCGGCGACGGCATCAGTCGGTGACCGTCGATGGACGCTCCGTCAACCAAAGACGTCGGCAGGGAGGCCTGTCAACGGAATCCGGCTCTTTCGCGGTCCCTGCTCAAGTGAACAAATGGCACGCCTGGAGGCCGATGACGACCTTTCCGTGCACATGCCGCCCCGCGACGGCGCTCGGGGCCCCGTCGGCGCCGTTAGCCGGCGCGATCCCGAGCTCATCGCCACGCCGGCCACGTTCGTCGCGCTGAGCCCGCTGACCGCCAACATCCGCACCCGATGCGACGCCCGGCGTCGCTAGAGGTTGATCATGTGGCCGGCGATGCCCTCGATCGCCTCCTTGACCGCCTCGGACAGGGTCGGGTGGGCGAAGATGTTGCGGGCCACCTCGTCGGCCGTCAGGTCCCACATCTGGGCCAGGGTGAGGGCCGGCAGCAGCTCGGTGACCTCCGGGCCGATCAGGTGGGCGCCGACGATCTCGTTGTGCTCGGCGTCGGCGACGATCTTGACGAAGCCGGCGGTCTCGGCCATGCCGCGGGCCTTGCCGTTGGCCGAGAACGGGAACTGGGCCACCTTCACGTCGTAGCCCTTGGCCCGGGCCTGTTCCTCGGAATAGCCGAACGAGGCGATCTGCGGCTGGCAGAACGTCGCCCGCGGGATCATGTCGAAGTTGATCTCCTGGGTCTCGGCGCCGGCGATCGTCTCGGCGGCCACCACGCCCATCGCCTCGGCGGTGTGCGCGAGCATCAGCTTCGCGGTCACGTCACCGATGGCGTACACACCCTCGACGTTCGTACGGCCACGGGCGTCGACCTCGATCGCGCCGCGGTCGGTGAACTTGACCCCGGTGGCCTCCAGCCCGTAGCCCTCGGTGCGCGGGGCGAAGCCGAACGCGGCCAGCATCCGGTCCGCCTCGAGGACCGTGGACTCGCCCCCGCCGGCCGGGCTCACCGTGACGCGTACGCCGGTGCCGGTGTCCTCGACCTGCTCCACCTTGGTGCTCAGCAGCACCTTCACGCCCAGCTTGCGGTAGTGCTTGAACAGCTCCTTCGACACGTCGGCGTCCTCGGTGGGCACCATCCGGTCGAGGAACTCCACGATCGTCACGTCGACGCCGAAGTTGGCCATCACATACGCGAACTCGACGCCGATCGCACCGGAACCGCCGATGATGATCGAGCCCGGGAGCTTCTCGTCGAGGATCTGCTCCTCGTACGTGACGACGTTCTGGCTGGTCACCATGCCGGGCAGCATCCGTACGGTGGCACCGGTGGCGATGATCAGGTTGTCGAACGTGTGCTGCTCGCCGTCGACGTCGATCGACTTCGGGCCGGTCAGCGTGCCCCAGCCGTTGATCTCGGTGATCGCGTTCTTCTTCATCAGGAAGTGGACGCCCTTGGCGCTCGCCTCGGCCACCTTGCGGCTGCGCTGATGGGTCGGCGGGAACGACATGCTGACGTCCCCCTCGATCCCGAACGTCTTCTTCTCGCGCGTGACGATGTGCGCGATCTCGGCGTTGCGCAGCAGCGCCTTGGACGGGATGCAGCCCACGTTGAGGCAGACCCCGCCCCAATACTTGTGCTCGACCACGGCAACCGTCTTGCCGAGCTGTGCAGCGCGGATGGCGGCGACATATCCCCCGGGCCCGGCGCCGAGGACAAGGACATCGAAATGGCTCACCCGGCAAGCCTATAGACGCCCGGTTCCCCCGTCCCACTGTCGGCGTCTTGCGCGCTCGAGTGCATGCCGGGGTGTGACCGGGTGGGAGCTGTGAAGATTTTGCGGAGCCCGTACCGGACAGTGGAACGCCTCGGGCACGATGGGCGCGAACACTGGCTCGCATGCGTAACCGTCGACCGGCCGGGGATGGTTTTGTTCTTCTTCTTCTGGATGTTCCTGGGTGCCTTCTGGTTCGTCGAGGCGGCCAGCCGTGGGGGCTTCGGGACGTCGGCGCTGGTGCTCCTGATCGGGGCGACGGGGTTGCTGCTGGCCTACCGGCCGGCACGTCGTGAGGCCGCCGGCGTGCTGGTCGGGGCCGCGCTGCCGGTGCTCCTTCAGGCGTACCTGTTGCGGGAGGGCCCGGGAATCGTCTGCAGCCGGGTCTGGCTCGACGACAAGGAGAACTGCCGCTACCTGCCCAGTCCGTTGCCCTGGATGGTCGCCGGCGTTCTCCTGATCACGATCGGCATCGTCGTGCAGCGGCGGGTCCGGGCGGCAGGTGCAACGCACCCTGATCGGCATCAGCGTGGCGACTGATGAGGGGCTCAAGGGTCCTTCCATGAGCGAGACCTTCACAAGCGATCGACGACACTCGGCCGTCGTCATCAGCCGGCGCATCATCATCGCGACCGCGGTGGCCGTCGTGGTCCGCGGGCTTGCCTGGGTGTTCAGTCTCTTCATCACCGGCCCGGTCCTCGGGACAGCACGTTCGCCCTGTTCAACGACGGCCCGTTCGGCACCGCGGGACCCTTGGTGGCCGAAGGGATCCTCATCGCGGTGGCGATCGTCGCGGCCGTCGCCGTCGCGGCCGGCGTACGCAGTGACGAGCCCCCGTGGTTCCAGTGCGCGCGGGTCCTCGGCTGGATACTGGTCGGGGACACCGCCTTCTACCTCGGCTCGGTGATCGTCGGTCTGCTGACGGTGGGCGGTTGGCCGGAGCTGGCCGATCTCTCCTGGGAGGTTGTCATCCTCACCCTTGCCAACGCGCCGCTGATATGGCTCGGCGCCTCATTGGCCCGCCGCCGCTGAGGCCGGTGCCGAACGGCTTCTACGCGGTCTGCGCTGACAGGACGAACGCGGTTTCGCCTCGGATCGGCCGCTGGAAGTCCTGCGTCACGCCACGACCGGCCTGCGCCGGATCGGTGACATCGTGGCCGCCGCGCCGCGCCGCACCGCGCCTCGGCCGAGGTGGAGCCGGATGCGACGGCATCCGGCTCCGCGGCAGAGAGCGGGCGCTTGGTGTCGCACGCCGCGATGGATGGGTCGACGGTCGCTGCCTGCTCGACAGCCCCGTGACCGGGCGCACCGACTCGGCCGGATACAGCACCGGGGAACCACCCTCCGCCGTCAGCCCGGCTCCGGCGTGCCCGACCCGCGGGTCGGAGGTTTCCGGCGGGTTGCGCAAGACGCCGGCGGTGCTCCTGCCCTGGAAGGAGTCCAGCGACGGGCTCGGCGCTGACCGCCTGACATCGATGTCAGGCATGCTAGCATTCGACGCTTATCTACATAGGACTGGAGTTCTCATGGATACCGCGAAGTTCGATGTCTTGACCGACCTGGAATCCGAGTTCGAGACGGTACAGCCGACGGCCGCACCGGTCCGGCGGACGCCGACCCGGAAGGTGAAGGCGGCCAGGATGCTCGGTGCCGTGTTCGCGATGGCGGCACCGCTGCTCTTCGTCAATCCCGCGCCGGCCGCCGCCTCGTGCGACACGGCGCTCTCGCCGAGCGCGGTCTCCTACTCGCACACGAAGTACTGCTCGCTGGGCACCTACGGATACACCTACACGGGCGCGACGGTGTACTACTCCGCACGCACCACCTGCTACCACTTCAACGCCTACGCGTTCATGTGTGGTCTGACCTCGCGCTACGACCGTGGTGCCATGACCGCCTGCAAGACCTACTAGGGTCGTGCGCTGGTGCCGAGCTCGCTCGTCCGGTCCTCGGCACCAGCTGCCCGCCGTCCCGGGGCCTGTCGTCCGCCGAGGAAGGGTGTCGATGACCTACCTGCGTGAGACATACCAGCCCGGCCTGCCGCCGTCCGGCGACGATCCTCCGGTCGCGTCGCCGTGGCCGGTGACGATCGCAGTGCTGACGCGTAACGAGCAACGCTGCGTCAGTCGCTGCCTGGACAGCGTTCTGGCCTGCCCGGTCGACGCAGTGATGGTGGTGGACACCGGATCCACGGATCGGACCCTCGACATCGTCGAGGCCTACCGGGACAGCCGGATCGAGGTGGTCCGGTACCGCTGGGACGACTCGTTCGCCGATGCTCGCGCCTGGCGGTCCGGCGCGCACGTCCCGGCTGGATCGTCTTCGTCGACGCCGACGAATGGCTGACCGACGAGACGGCGGCCACCTTGCGCGCCTGCCTGAGCGAGTTCGAGCCGCTCGCCGGACGCTCGCCCACGACGCTGGCACCGTTGATCCACGAGGACGGCTCCACCGAACGGTACGAGGACATCCCGCGCATCATGCCGACCTGGGCCCTGCGCTTCCACGGCCGGGTGCACGAGTACCCGCGGGTGCCGGACCGGGACGTCGTGCCGGGCCTGCTCGGCGTGTCCCTGGAGTTCCGGCACGACGGCTACGGGCCCGAGGTCGCCCGCGTCAAGGGCAAGCGGACGCGCAACCTCGCCCTGCTCGAGCAGGCTCGCCGGGACGAGCCGGACAACCCGCGCTGGCTGTTCTACCTGCTACGCGACGGGCTGTGGGACATGCCGGGCGACGAGGTCGCCGACCTCTGCGACCGGCTCCTGCGGGCGGATCATCCCGGCCCGGGCGATCGGAACCACGCGTCGACGTACCGCCGGGCGGGACTTGCCCAGGCCTGCTCCCGGCTGGCCCAGCTCGGCGACTGGCCTCGGGTCCTGAAGTACTGCACCGACCTGGACAATCAGAGCCCGCCGGCCAGCCCCGACGCTGTCTACTTCCGCGGCCTGCACGAGCTGCACGCCGGTGCTGGCGCCAACCCGCAGGGCCTGCTCGCCGCGGTCCGGATCCGCAAGAACGCCGCCGCCGTCGCCAGGAGCGGGCTTGACACCGAGGGTAGGCCTCTGGACGCGCTGATCGCCGGATACCTGCGTGAGCTGAAGGGCAAGGAGGCCGCAAACAGCTACCTGGCGCTGTGCCGGCCGTGGACCGACCCCTTCTTCGACGCGTCCCGCCTCCGCCGTTGATCAGGGCCGACCAACCTATCGACAGGATGGCAAAGCCGCGTCGCCTTGCTGGAGCGGGCTGTATGGCCTCCGGGCGGCGCCTGCCCGACAGCCCGCCTTAACGAATCGCGGCCACGTGACGCACGCCACCTTTTCGTTGGACGGCCAGTGTTGTGCCGTGCCGCGCTGAACCGGCCTCTGCAGATCACATACGGATCACACAACTGTCCACGATAGATAGCCAGAAAGGCCATAGCTTGGGTAGAACCCCAGGCTACGGCCTTGATCATCTGTGCGCCGCGTAGGACTTGAACCTACAACCCGCGGATTAAGAGTCCGCTGCTCTGCCAATTGAGCTAGCGGCGCTCGCTGGCAACGGAGAAACATTAACACGGGTTCTGCGGGTCCCCGAAATCGGGGGCCGGGCCTTGATCGTCGGGCCGGGCGGTGGGTCACGACATGATCGCGTGCCCTCGCGGGGGACCCCGGCGCTTGCCTCCGTAGGGCAGGATGTGCCCGCGGAACTCCAGATCGGGGCAGAGGATGGGCAGGATGCGTCGCTCGCTACTGGCGGTCGTTGCGTTGGTGGTGGCAGCGCCGTTGGCGCTCGCGGCTTGCGGGGACGGTGGCGGCAAGCCGGCGCCTGCCGCGGGGGCCGGTTCGTCGGCGTCTGCGTCCGCTCCGGCGGCCTCGGAGGGCGGTGGTTCCGGGCCCGGCGGCGGCGGGGACGTCTCGCTCAGCGTGACTCCTGGCACCGGTAAGAAGGGCGTACCGGTCAGCGCCGAGATCGGGATCAAGGTGGCCGGCGGCAAGGTGACGGCCGTCTCACTCGAGGACGACAAGGGCAAAGCCGTCGCCGGCGGGCTGCGGGAGGACGGCTCGGCCTGGGTGCCGGCCAAGCCTCTCAAGAACAGCAAGCGGTACGAGGCCACGGTCACCGCCACCGGCGACGGGGGCGGCGCGAAGACCGTGAAGACGTCCTTCACCACGATGGGGGCGCCCGCGCGGAAGACGGGTACGGGCCTCTACCTCTTCGACGACCACACGTACGGCGTCGCGATGCCCGTCGTGGTCGAGTTCAACCCCGGCATCAAGAAGAAGGACCGGGCCGCCGTACAGAAGCGGATGTTCGTCAAGAGCGAGCCCGCGCAGCCCGGCACCTGGTCGTGGACCTCGAGCGGCACCCAGGCCTACTACCGCCCGCCGAAGTTCTGGCAGTCCGGCACGAAGCTGACCGTACGCATCGCCGTGGGTGGCCTGCCGACCGGCGGCGGCCGTTATGGCGACCGGGACCGGTCCGCGTCCGCGAAGATCGGCCGTGCGTTCGTCATGAAGGTCGACAACAAGACCAAGAAGATGACGGTGCTCCAGAACGGCAAGGTGACCCGCACCATGCCGGTCAGCCTGGGCAAGCACAGCACGCCCTCGTCGAGCGGCACGATGGTGGTCATGGAGAAGATGGCCGCCACCGTCTTCGACACCCGGGCCGAGCTGGGCCCGCGCGACGGCTACCGGACCGAGATCGAGTACGCCCAGCGTCTGACCTGGTCCGGCCAGTACATCCACTCGGCGCCGTGGTCGGTGGGCTCGCAGGGCCGCCGGAACGTGTCGCACGGGTGTGTCAACGTGTCACCGTCCAACGCGCGCTGGCTGTTCGACAAGACCCTCATCGGTGATCCGATCACCGTCCGGGGTACGGAGGACAAGCTGGTGTACGGCAACGGCTGGACGCCGTGGGACGTGAGCTGGAAGGAGTTCGTGAAGGGCAGCGCCCTGCCGGTGCCGGCCGACCTGGCGGCGCAGGAGGGCCAGGCCTGAGCCACCCGGCGCGGCCCGGCGGCCCGTCCAGGCCGGCCCCCGCGCCGGCGAGGGCCAGCGGCAGGCGTCGGCCAGAGCACGCGGCAGGCGCCGGCCGGGGCCGGTAGCAGGTGTCGGCCGGGGTCAGCATCAGGTGCCGGCCGGGGTCAGCGGCAGGTGCCGGCGAGGGCCGGCGGCGGGCCAGGATCGGCGGCAGGCGCCGCCCGGCCTCGCGTCGGCCGTGGCCGGGGCTTGGCGTTGGTGGTAAGCGCCCGGTAGCCCGGATTGTCCCGTCAAGTCCGGGTCCGTCCGTGAGGGGCGGCACGAATCGGGGATTGGGCGTCCTGGCATCCATGACGGATGATGGGCGCCGGGACGACAGCGGTGAGAGGGATCATGAGACTTCCTGGAGTGACCGGTCCGGCCGGGCGACGGCGGTGGCGCACCTCAGCGGTGGCGCTGGTCGCCGCCTCCGTGCTGCTGAGCGCCGGCTGCAGCGGTGACGACAAGTCCGGTTCCCCCTCCTGGCAGGGCGGCTCCCAGGACGGCGCGTCGTCGTCCGCCTCCGGCAGCCCCTCGCCCGCGCCCACGCTGAGCACGGTGGCCGTCACCTCGCCGGCCGCCGACGCGACCGGCGTGCAGGCCATCAGTGAGATCAAGTACGAGTCCGAGGACCCGGGGAACACCACCGTCGAGGTCAAGGACGCCGACGGCAACGAGGTCAAGGGCACCCTCGACAAGGACGACAAGGTCTTCCGGCCGGCGAAGGCCCTGAAGTGGGGCAAGAAGTACACGGTCACCGTCAACGGCACCCCGTCGGGTGACAAGGGCGGCTCCACCACCAGCTCCTTCACGGTGATGAACAAGCCGTCGAAGCTGGTGCGCGTGTCGAGCTTCCTCGCGGACGGTCAGACCGTGGGCGTCGGGATGCCGATGATCGTCCGGTTCGGCCGGTCCATCCCGGCGAGCTACCGCGACGACGTGGAGCGCCGCATGACGGTCACCGCCACGCCGGCGCAGGAAGGCGTCTGGCACTGGATCAGCCCGACCGAGGTGCACTACCGCCCCAAGACGTACTGGAAGGCGTACACGAAGATCTTCTACAAGGTCCAGCTCGCCGGGGTGCCGATGGGCGACGGATGGTACGGCCGCTCCGACGTGACCGTGGACCTCAAGGTCGGGCGCTCCTTCGTCATGACGGTGGAGAACGGCACCAAGAAGATGACCGTCACGCAGAACGGCAAGGTCGTCAAGACGATCCCGGTCAGCCTCGGCAAGTCGAGCACCCCGTCGTCCAGCGGCACGATGGTGGTCATCGAGAAGAAGCGGCACACCGTCTTCGACACGATGGACGAGCTGCCCAAGGGTCAGGGCTACCGCACCGACATCGACTACGCGCAGCGGATCACGTGGAGCGGCCAGTACATCCACGCGGCCCCGTGGTCCGAGGGCGTGCAGGGCCGGCGCAACGTGTCGCACGGCTGCGTCAACGTCTCGATGGCGATGGGCAAGTGGCTGTTCGAGCGGACCCTCATGGGTGACCCCATCACCGTGAAGGGCACCGAGGAGAAGCTCAAGAACGGCAACGGCTGGACCGACTGGAACATGAGCTGGGACGAGTACAAGAAGGGCAGCGCCCTCTAGGACGCTCAGCCCGCCGTCTCCAGGCCGGAGTCGGCGCAGACGGAGACCATCTCGGCGGCCGCGGCGCTGACCTCGGCCACCCGGTCCGGTTCGTCGTCGCGGCCCCGCGCCGCGACGGCCCGGTCGTAGGCCTGCTGGAGGCGTACGGCGGCGTCGGCCACCGGGGCGTCGGCCGTCGCGGTGGACCGGCCCACGTCCGCGATCACCCCCGGCTGCATCAGCGTTCCCGCGCGCACCGCCGCGCTGATCGTGCTGCAGGCGACGCTTCCCGGCGGGTCGTCCACGGCGGCCGAGGCGCTCGGCGGGCGCGCCGGGGGAGCAAGCACGGGCGGGGCCGCCGGGGTGGAACAGCCGGCGAGCAGGGCCGCGAGCGCCGGCACGCAGAACGGCAGAAATCGCGACATACCGTTCACCGTAGGCCGTCACCCCCGCCGCAGCGGCCGTTTCGGCTCGCTGGGGAGCGCTACCGTCGCAGCGGTGACCTCCACCCTGGACGCCGGCGTCGTCGACGTCTGCCGGGCGTACCTGGCGCTCGCCGACCGGTACGAGCCCGGCCTCGTCCAGGGCCTCTACCTGCAGGGATCCCTCGCGCTCGGCGACTACCGGCCCGGGGTCAGCGACATCGACTTCGTCACGGTCACCTCGCGTCCGCCCGACCCCCGCGCGCTGCAGGCGGTGCACGCGGCGCTGCGGCGTACGCACGGCGGCACGGACTTCGACGGGCTGTACGTGCGCGAGGACGACCTGCGACAGGACCCCGACCTGGTGCCCAGCGGCGCGGCGGTGCACGAGTGGCAGGTCGAGGCGATGTCCCGCTTCGAGCGCACCCTGGTCACCTGGCACGTGCTCGCCCAGGGCGGCGTGGCCGTACGCGGGCCCGCGGCCGCCGAGCTGTGCATCCACACCGACTGGCCGGCGCTGACCGCGGCGACCCGGGAGAACCTCGCCGGCTACTGGACGACGTGGCGCAACCGTACGGTGCTGGGCCTGACCGGCACGAGCGACTGGGCCACCGCCTGGGGCGTGCTCGGCGTGGCCAGGCTGCGGCACACGCTCGCGGCGGGCCGGGTGACGTCGAAGACCGAGGCGGCGGCGTTCGCGCTGGAGACGTACGACCGGCGGTGGCACCGCATCGTGCGCGAGGCGCTGCGCATCCGCACCGGCGCGGGGGAGCCGCAGTACGGCAACGCCGTACGCCGGCAGGTCGACGTGATCCGCTTCCTCAGTCACGTCCTGGACGCGGCCTGAGCTTGGCGCGCAGCGGCCCGCTGTCCTCGTGGTCGATGTCGGTGAAGATGTCCAGCGCCCGGGTCCACGCGTCGCGGGCGGCCGGCTCGTCCCCGGCGGCCCGGTGGGTGTCGCCGAGGTGGTCGAGGATCGTCGCCTCGAGACGACGGTCACCCTGGGCGTGGAACAGCTCGTACGAGCGCAGGTAGCACCGTACGGCGTCGGCGTGATGGCCCAGGTGGTGGTGCACGTAGCCGAGGCTGTCCCACGAGTGGGCCGCGCCGGTCCAGTTCTCGGCTTCCTCCTGCATGGCGACCGCCCGTTCGCAGTAGCCCAGCGCCTCCGCGTAGTTCCCGATCGTCACGTGGACCCAGCCGAGGTTGTTCAGCGCGCTCGCCATGCCGGAGACCTCGTCCACCCGGGCGTACAGCTCGTACGCCTGTTTGCCCTCGCGCAGCGCCTCCTCGTATTCCCCGAGGCGGCGCGCGGTGGTGCCCAGGTTGAGGTGGATCAGCGCGCGCTCCACGGGATCTTCGTTCTCGGGGAGCAGGCGGAGGGCCTCGAGGATGTGCTCCCGGGCCCGTCGGCCGTCCCCCAGCTCGCGGTACGCGTACCCCAGGTTGTAGTGGGTCCGGGCCCGTCGCCGCCGGTCGCCGGTGCGCATCGTCACCGCGAGCGACACGGTCATGCAGGCGATCCAGTCCCGGCCGTTCCACTGCCGTTCGAAGTACGTCGCCAGCGCCCACGGCAGCAGCCAGGCGTGCAGGTCGAAGCCGAGCGTGTCGGCGTGGTCGACGGCGGCGCGCACCGTCCGTTCCTCGGTGGCGAACCACGCCAGCGCCGCGGCGACGTCCGGAAGGTCCAGGGCGGCCACCCCGGGAGCCGGCGGGCCGGCGTCGTAGTGGACGCGGCTGCGGTGCGGGTAGAGAACCGCGTCTCCGGCGAGCGCGGTGTGCAGGTAGAAATCCAGCACGCGGCGGGTCGCGGCGCGGCGGTCCGCCTCCGGGTCGTGCCGGTCGGACAGTTCCCTCGCGTACGCCCGCAGCAGGTCGTGCAGGCGGTACCGCCCGGCCGGCTGCTCGCCGAGCAGGTTGGCCTGCACGAGCCGGGCCACCACCGGGCGCGCCTCGGCGACCGGCACGCCCAGCAGGCTCGCGATCGCCGGCAGTCCCGCGTCGGGGCCGGGATGCCCGCCCAGCAGCCGGAACAGCCGGGCCGCGGGGGCGTCGAGCGTCCGGTAGGACCAGGAGAAGACGGCCCGCACGTCCACGGCCGGGTCGTCGTCGGCCAGCGCGTCGAGCCGGTGCCGCGCGTCGGCCAGTTCGCCGGCGACGTCGCTCAGCGAGATGCCGTCGTGGGTGGCCGCCCGCGCCGCCGTGATGGCCAGCGCGAGGGGGAGCCGCGCGCACGCCCTGAGGATCGCCTCCACCGCCGCCGGCTCGGCCGCCACGCGACCCGGGCCGACGCGGTGCGCCAGCAGGTCGCGTGCCTCGTCGTCGGTGAGCGTCTCCAGGCGTACGGGATGGGCACCCTCGGCCGCGACCAGGCCGCTCAGCCGGCCGCGGCTGGTCACCAGCACCATGCACCCCGCCGAGCCGGGCAGCAGCGGGCGGACCTGACCGGCGTCGGCGGCGTTGTCGAGCACGATGAGCATCCGGCGGCCGGTCAGCCGGCTGCGCAGCAGCGCCGACTGGGCCGCGACGTCGGCGGGCATCCGCTGGGGCGGCACATCCAGCGCCTCCAGGAAGCCGCGCAGGACCTCGGCGGGGGCGGCCGGTGGCCCGCCGGGGTCGAAGCCGCGCAGGTTCGCGTACAGCTGGCCGTCGGGGAAGCGGTGCCGGGCGTGGTGCGCCCAGTGCACGGCCAGGGTCGTCTTGCCCACACCGGCGGTGCCGGACAGCGCAACGACCACGGTTCCGCCGCCGATGCCCGCGCTCAGCTCGTCGAGGCGCGTGAGGTGCTCGCCGCGCCCCGTGAAGCCGCGGACGTCCAGCGGCAGCTGGCAGGGGCCGGCCGGCTCGGCGGACGGGGTGCTGTGCAGGGCCTGCCGCAGCTCCGGCCCGGGTTCGGTGCCGAGACCGTCGCGCAGCCGGTCCCGGGCGCGGCGGAAGACCGCCTGTGCCTCGGCCTCGCGTCCGTCGGCGCGCAGCGCCCGGATGAGCAGGGCGGCCAGCGGCTCCACCAGCGGGTACGCGTCCAGCAGCGGACGCAGCGATCCGGCCACGGCGCCCGGCGCGTCACCCCGGTCCAGGTCGATCCGGGCCAGCATGAGCGTCGCGGTGAGCCACTGCTGGTCGAGGTCGTCGCGCAGACCGGCGGCCCAGTCGCCGCTCAGGCCCGCCAGGGGCTGGTCGCGGCGCAGCGCCACCGCCTCCCGCAGCGGCCCGGCCGCCCCGGAGAGAGCCTGCCCGGCCCGGCGTGCCCGGGACAGCAGGTCGCGGAAGCGGCTCAGGTCGACGCGGGTCTCGTCGGCGAGCAGCGCGTACCCGCCGTTGCGGAACTCCAGCGTGGGCGGCTCCGGCGTGACCGTCTCCAGCACGCGGCGCAGCCGCAGCACGTACGTGTGCAGCGCGTTGCGGACCGTCCGCGGCGGATCCTCGCCCCACACCCGGTCGATCAGCGTCTCGATCGGGACCGTGCGCCCGGCGTCGGCGGCGAGCGCCGCGAGCACTGCGCGCTGCTTGGCCGGGCCGAGGTCGAGCCGGCTCCCGCCCGCCCACAGCTCCACCGGACCGAGCAGACGGAGTTCCCACATGGGTTTCAGTCTTCATCAATCCGGATTTCAGCGTAAGCGGGCAGTATTCGCCCGGCTCGATGTCACGGGGGCGGGTGGCGGTGCGGGAGTGTTCCCCCGCCGCCACCCGCGAGCAGGTGGCCCTACTTGGGCTCGACGAGCCACTTCCAGGCGCGGCGCAGCCCGTCGGTGAGCGAGTCGTCGTCCGCCGTGGCGTCCTCGGCCGGCTCGGGGAGCTGCGCGGCCGGCACCGCGACGATCACGCCGTGCTCGAACAGGCCGTCGATCTGCGCGGCGGCCGCGTACCGATGGCCCTGTGGCGTGTCCAGAACCAGGCCTTGGAAGATCTCGTCGCGGTCGTCGGACAGGACGTGGGCGACCGTACCGGCCTTGTCGCCCGCGCGGTCGTAGACCGGCGTGCCGTCGGACAGGACGAGGAAGGACTGCGGGGCCCCGAGGTCCTCAGGGGCGGTGTCGGTGTCGGACATGCCTGGTGACGTACCCCGGCGGGTCCGGTGGGTAACCGTCAGTCGGCCGGCGGCAGGACGGCGACCTCGCGGTAGAAGCGGTCGATCGTCCGGACGGTCGCCTCGAAGTCGTCCAGCTCGAACGGCTTCGTCACGTACGCGTTCGCCCGGTGCTGGTAGCTGGCCACGATGTCCGGCGGCGCGCCGGAGGTGGTCAGGATGACCACCGGGATCGCCTTGAGCCGGTCGTCGGTCTTGATCGCGGCGAGGGTCTCCCGGCCGTCCATGCGCGGCATGTTGAGGTCGAGCAGGATCAGGTCGGGCCGGTGCGCGTCCTGGTACGGCGCCTCGCGCAGCAGGTAGTCCAGCGCCTCGCGGCCGTCGGACACCCGGTTGACCGTGGTGTGCGTCTCGGAGCTCTCGAGCGCCTCCGAGATCATGAAGGCGTCGGCGTCGTCGTCGTCGACGACGAGGATGTCGAGCGTGCGCACGGAGCCCCCTTGTTTGCAGTGCGGCAAGCATAGGGTTCGCCGCGGGGAAGTACTACATCCGGGAGGTATGAAATCCCCCGGGAACGAGACATGTCTCATACCGGGCCCGGGCGCCGTTCCCGAAACAGCAGGTCACTGCGCGTCGAGAAATAGTGCACGGCCGGGCACGCAAAGTAGTCGTCGATCTCGTACAACATAGTCGGGCGTCGTTCCGTCCCGTATTTGTGACCACCGATATCCCTGACCGCGCGCGGCACCGGCGGCGACGGTTCTGGCGCCGCATGCTCACCCGGCTGCTCGTGATCGTCGTGTTCTACTGCGGCACCGGTGCGGCGGTCGCCGAGGCGTACGTGGAATCCGTGCCGTTGCCGGCGGCTCCCGTCGAGCCACAGGCGTCGACGCTGTACTTCGCCGACGGGCGGACGATCCTCGCCCGGGTGGGCACCGTCGACCACAGCGACGTGCCGCTGTCGGCGGTGCCGGAGGCCGTGCGCTCGGCCGTGCTGGCCGCCGAGGACCGTGACTTCTACGACCACGGCGGTGTCTCCGTCCGCGGCGTGCTGCGCGCGGTGGTGGCCGACGCCCGCGGCAGCCGCGAGGGCGCCTCCACGATCACCCAGCAGTACGCCCGCAACGCGTTCCTCACCCAGGACGTGTCGGTCGAGCGCAAGGCGAAGGAGATGGCGCTCGCGATCCAGTTGGAGCGCAAGTACACCAAGAACCAGGTCCTCGAGCGGTATCTGAACACCATTTACTACGGCCGGGGCGCGCAGGGCATCGCGGCCGCGGCGCACGCGTACTTCGGGGTGACCCCGGACCGGCTCACCGCGGCGCAGGGCGCGGTGCTCGCCGCCGTCATCAAGGATCCGTACGGGTACGACCCCGCGAACAACGCCGAGGCGGCGCGCCGGCGGTGGAACTGGGTCGTCCGCGCGCAACGCGACCTGGGGTGGCTCAGCGGCGAGGTCACGTACCCGAAGGTGCTGCCGGCGTCGGCGAAGAACCCGGGCCCGGACGGCATGGTCATCGACCGCGTGGAGCGGGAACTGTCGGCGCACGGCGTGACCCCGCAGGCACTGCACACCCAGGGCCTGTCGGTGGTGACGACCCTGGACGCGGCTGCCCAGCGGGCCGCCGTCGCCCAGGTGAACCGGCATCTGGCCGGGCAGCCGAAGGGCCTGCGGACGGCGCTGGTGGCGGTCGACCCGAGGACCGGAGGGGTACGCGCGTACTACGGCGGCCGGCAGGGGCGGGGCTTCTTCGACGACGCCTCCGCCGCCCATCCGGCCGCGTCCACGTTCAAGCCGGTCGTGCTCGCCGCCGCCCTGCGCCGGGGGATCGGCGTGAACTCCCGCTGGGACGGCAGCTCACCGCGGATCTTCCCGGGCCGGCTGGGCGTGCCGTTGCGGAACCAGAAGGACCTGCAGTGCCCGGACTGCACGCTGAAGAAGTCCATGATGGAGTCGCTGAACACGCCGTTCTACGCGGTGACCGAGCAGATCGGCGCGACGGCGGTCCGGGACGCGGCGCACGAGCTGGGCATCTCCGAGCGCTACGCGGGTGCCCCCTCCCTCGTCGACGCGAAGGGTGATCCGCGCCCCGGCAAGACGCGCCCCGACATCGCCATCGGCCGGTACGCCGTGACCCCCGCCGACCTGGCCACCGTCTATGCCACGTTCGCCGCGGGCGGGGTACGCCACGAGCGGCACTTCGTGGAGTCGGCCACGGACGCGGGCGGCAAGCGGCTCTGGACGGCCTCGCGCAAGGCCCGTACGGTCCTCGACCCGGCGGCGGCAGCGGACGTCACGTCGGTGCTCAGCGCGACGCTGCGCGCCGACGGCGCCCGGCCGGGCCGCCCGGCGGCGGGTAAGACCGGCACCCAGCAGTGGGCGGACACCCGGGACAACCAGGACGCCTGGATGGCCGGGTACACCCCGGACCTAGCCACGGCCGTCTGGATCGGCAAGTCCCGCCCCGGCCCGATCCGGGACGCCGAGGGCAGGGCGATCGAGGGCCGGACGATCCCGGCCCGGCTGTGGCGGGACTTCACCCGGACCGCGCTCGCCGGCTCGCCGGTGGTGCCGCTGCCCGCGGCCGCCAACGTCGGGCGTACGGATGTCGGCGACGCCGGCAAGGTCCACGCGTCGGAACCGGTGCAGAAGCAGGGTGAGAAGCAGGGCCGGCAGCAGAAGCAGGCGCCGAACCTGGTCGTCGTCCGTACCGCGGGACAGGGCAAGCGGCTGGCCCTCACGTTCGACGACGGCCCGTCCGAGTACACGCCGCAGGTGCTGGAGCTGCTGGCGCGGTACGGCATCAAGGCCACCTTCTGCATGGTCGGCGAGGAGGTGCAGCGGTACCCGGAGCTGGTCCGGCGCGTCGTCGCCGAGGGTCACGAGCTGTGCAACCACTCGTGGAAGCACGACGACCTCGGGGCCGTCTCCGCGGCGGCGGCCCGCGACGACATCGAGCGGACGGACGCGGCGATCGCGGCCGCCGCGCCGGGCGTGACGGTGCCGTTCTTCCGGGCGCCGTACGGCTCGTGGGGCCACTCGGCGAAGGAGGGCGTCAAGGCCGGGCACACGCCGCTGGGCTGGGTCGTGGACCCGGACGACTGGCTGCTGCCCGGCGCGGACGTCATCGCGGAGCGCATCGAGCAGCAGCTCGCGCCGCGTGCGGTGGTGCTGGTCCACGACGGCGGCGGCGACCGGGCGCAGACGGTCGACGCGCTGCGCAAGCTCATCCCGAGGCTGAAGAGCGAGGGCTGGGCCTTCGACCTGCCGGAGCGGACGGTGGCGTCGAAGGCGCTGACAGCGTCGCCTTCGCCCTCGCCGTCAATGTCGCCCAGCCCCAGCCCGTCGGTGACGCCGTCGGGTAGTCCGGAGCCGAGTCAGTCGAACCAGGCGGAGACCCGGGCCGGGTCCACGTCGTAACCCGTCGCCCGGGCGCCGGCCCAGTTGACCCCGACCTGGACGCCGTCGTGGCCCAGGCCGGGCAGCCAGCTGCCGAGCCACTCCGGCAGCGGGATCTCGACCACCTCGAAACCCTGGTACGCCTCGATGCCGCTCACCACCCGCTGTGCCCGCGACGGCTTGGACCAGAAGGGCATGGCCCGGCTGCCGTCGCCGGCCCGGGGCGCGGGGAAGCCGCCGGCGTCCCGGATCGACCAGACCCGGCCCTCCTGGGGCACTTCGCGGCGGAACGCCGCCGTGTGGGCCGCGCTGAGCGACATGGCCGTCCCCCTCCGTGAACTTCGGTGCTGTCCCTATCGTGGCCCGTCGAGCGGTTCCAGGTGATTTGATCCGGCAAATCAGCCGAGCAGGCCGAGCCGGTGCACCAGCTTGTCGATCCGGTTCCGTGGCCCGACCAGGCTGATCGCGTGGTACGCCAGCTCCGCCGTCTCCGTCTCGCCCACCCGCTGCAGGTACTCGTCGTACACGCGGGTGCTCTGGCCGTCCGTGGGCATGTCGGCGACGAAGACGCCCAGCGACTCCACCGCCTTCGCGCGGATCTCAGCCAGCTTCGCGGCCGGCGCCCCCAGCACCGTGCAACCGGCCCAGGGCAGACCCGGGTGCACCGAGCCGCCCGCGTCCTTGGCGTCCGGCCCGATCAGCCCGGTGACCGAGGTCGCGGTCGCGGCGGCCACGCAGATCGCGGCGTTGACGGCCCGGCCGGCGGGCAACGCCTCGTCGACCACGGTCACCCACTTGAGCCGCGCCGCCCGGGTGGGCTCGTCGGTGCGGATCTCGTCCGGCTCGAAGCCGACCTGATGAATGGCACTCATGAGGCAAAAAGCTAGGCATTGCAACGGGTCAACGGCAATAGTTTCGTACTTGATTCGGATACGGTGCCGTTATGGCTGCTCTCGACGAACTTGATACGGCGATCCTGCGGGAATTGCAGGTGGATGCACGGCGTACCAACCGGGACATCGCCGCGGCGGTCGGCGTCGCGCCCACCACGGCGCTGGACCGGACGCGGGCCCTGCGTGAGCGCGGCGTCATCCGGGGCGCGAGCCTGAACGTCGACCTCGCCGCCATCGGCCGGCCCGTGCAGGCGCTGATCGCCGTACGGATCCGCCCGCCGTCGCGCCGCAACATCGAGGCGTTCCGCAACTGGGCGGCCGCGCTGCCGGACACTCTCGGCGTCTTCGTGACCTCGGGCACCGAGGACTTCCTCATCCACGTGGCGGTGCCCGACAACGACAGCCTGTATGCCTTCGTCATCGACCGGCTCACCGAGCACGCGCATGTCGCGGACGTACGGACCTCCGTGGTCTACGAGCATCTGCGCAACGACCGGATCAGCCCGCTCGCGCGAGAATGAGGCCCATGGAGATTCGTGAGGCGGCCGCCCGGGACTGGCCGGCCATCCATCCGTTCTGGTCGCGCATCGTCGAGGCGGGGGAGACGTACGCGTATCCGCTCGGGCTCGGCAGCGACGAGGCGCGGGCGCTGTGGATGGAGCGACCACCCGGCCGCACCGTGGTCGCCGTGGACGGCGGCGACGTGCTGGGCTCCGCGAAGATGGGGCCGAACAGGCCGGGCCGGGGCGCGCACATCGCCACGGCGAGCTTCATGGTGGATCCGCAGCGGCACGGTCGCGGCGTGGGCCGGGCGCTGGGCGAGCACGTCCTCGGCTGGGCGCGCGCCGAGCGCTATCACGGCATCCAGTTCAACGCCGTGGTCGAGACAAACACCGCCGCGGTGCACCTCTGGAAGTCGCTCGGCTTCGAGATCATGACCACCATCCCGGAGGCGTTCGACTCCACGTCGCACGGCCTCGTCGGATTGCACGTGATGTACCAAAAACTATAAAAAAGTCCGGTTTGCCCGTACGCTTGAGGCATGATCAAAAACCGACGGGTCGCCGTCGCCGCGGTGGCCGTGGCCGCCGGACTGGCCACGACGCTGACCGGTACGCCCGCCGAGGCGGCGGCAAGTGGACCCTCCCCGATCACCACCTGGCTGAACGCCGTGAAGCCGCACAAGCCCACCTGGGTCAACGTGCACTGGACGACCGGCAAGAAGATCTGCGACGCCGAGGTGCGGGTCGAGGGCGACAAGGTCGACGTCTCCTACCCGAGCAACACGGGCACGTACACGTCCTTCTCGCAGAGCGACTCGCTGCGCGGCGGGCACGTCGACCGGACGGCTGTGAACGTGACCGCACACTACGGCCGGACGGCTTTCGTGCCGATCGAGGCGACGATCACGTACACCAACTGCAAGAGCGACGCCGTGAAGTCGAAGACGTTCTGGCTGACGCTCCCGGTCCTCAAGGGCTACTGAGCGGCGCTCCCTACCGCGCGGCCATGATCAGCGCGGCCGGGTCGGCGCAGACCAGCCGAAGCGCCCGGGCCACCACGGCCGGGTCGTACGTCGAGGAGTGGAACGTGGCCTCGAGGTGCAGCACACCGCCCATCTCCGAGGTGGTCAGCGTGATGCCCTCGGGGCCGTTCAGCGTCGGCACGCTCTGGTTCACCCGGCCCGCCGCGTCGCCGGCCCACGGCAGGTCCGCGAGCACGTCGTGGCGGCCCTGGTTGCTGAAGGTCAGCCGGGGCCGCGGCCGGGCCGGCGCCTCCGCCGGGTACGGGTCCGGCATCCCGGGCGCCCCGGCGACGAGGATCTTGCCCTCGCGCAGCAGCATCATCGTCAGGATCCGGCCGGTCGCCAGCTCCGCCTTCAGCGTGGTGTGGATCGACCGGGGGTCGGTCAGATCCTCGGGCCTCAGGTACGGGCCCATGCAGAAGTTGCTGTCGATGCTGACGCCCTTGTCGAGGTAGCGCCGCGCGTCCGCGAGGAACGTCCCGCCGCTCAGGTCCGGGTCCAGCCCCAGATCGCGCAACGCGACCGAGAACGCGGCGAAGGTGATCGCCGAGGTCGTCACGCCCGGGGCGTGCTCGTCGCGCCACACCCGCATCCGGCCCAGCACCTCCGCCGACCGGGCCGTCTCGACGGTCAGATCCGCCGTCCACGGGCGCAGCTCCGACTCCTCCGGGTGCGGCGGCCGGGCGAAGCTCAGCCCCTGCTTCCACCGTGCCGGCTTGGTGCCGAACTGCTTCCACCACGCCTTCGGCAGCGCCCACCGGTGCCGCCGCGAGGGGGCGATCGCCGCGGCGCGCTCCTCGCCGGCCGCGCGGACCAGCTCGCGCAGCAGCGTGTTGACCGGGCCGGCGTCGCCGTACGCGTGCGCCACCTTCATCGCCACGTACCCGCCGCCGGCCAGGATGCGTACCGGGTGGTGACCGCGCGGCTCCGCCTGCAACTGCCGGGTCATCGCGTCGAAGTCGACCGGGCCGTCGCCCAGGTCGGTCACGGCCTCGCGGACGTACCCGGCGAACGCCTCCGCGTCCATGTGCAGCCAGCGCGCCCCGCTGCGGTCCAGGCGTGACACCGCCCGGTGCGTCGGGTCCGCGGCGTGCAGGCCGATCAGCGCGGCCCGCAGCCGCTCGGCGGTCACCCCGGTCAGCGGTCCGACGGTGCGGATGTACTCGAGCGGCAGCCACGCCCGCTCGTGCAGCGTGAGGCTGGTGGTGGACACGACGTCTCCTTCGGGGGCGGCGCGGGCGAAGACCACCCGCAGCACGGTCGGGGCGACCAGCACGGTCTCCAGCGCCATCACCACGGCCACCCAGGTGACCAGCTCGGTGAGGTCGCCGCGGCTGCCGCCGTACCAGGCCGCGAGCAGCTCGGCGGCCCCGGCGAAGACGGCGAAGATGCCGGCGCCGCGGACGGTGCCCTGCACGCGGGAAATCGCCAGGAAGAAATGGTGGAAGACGAACGGCACGTACGTCAGCGCCAGGATGGTGAGCGCGGCACCGGCCGACTCGGCGTAGCTCGCGCCGAACAGCGACATGATCCGGTCGGCGCCGACGGCGACCACCAGGGACACGGGCAGCCCGCCGCCGAGGCAGATGAGCAGGCCCATCCGCACCTTCGAGCGCAACGCCGCCCGGTCGCCGCTGGCCACCGCGAACAACGTCAGCGCCACGTTGCCGGGAACCATCGCCAGGAACGACAGCACCATGAAGGCGGTGTAGAAGGACGCGTTCGCCTCCGCCGACAGCACGGCGGTCACCACCAGCGGCAGCGCCGCCCGCGGCAGGTACGTCGCCAGGTTCAGCAGGTTGTGGTCGAACGTGGCCCGGCCGCGCCCGCGCAGCAGCGACGCTCTGGGGCGTACGGAATCGACCATGTTCTTGCGCCGCAGCGTGCGGCCCAGGACCGCGACCGACAGCACCATGCCGGCCACCCACGTCAGCAGCAGCACGCCGCCGTCCAGGGTGAGTGGCAGCAGCGCCAGCACCCCGAGCAGCACCAGCTTGACGACGGAGAACCAGGCGTTGCGCATGAGCTGCAGGGGACCCTGCAGGAGCCCGACCAGCGCCTCGTCCAGCACCAGCGTCATCGCGTTCAGCGCGATGCCGAAGACCAGCAGCACGGTCGCGGCGGTGCCGCCCAGCGCCTCCCGCAGGCCGGGCACCGCCCAGTGCGCGAGCCCCACATAGATCAGGCCGCCGACCGTGGCCGCGCTGCCCGCGACGAGCAGGCAGGTTGAGATCAGCTCCCACTTGCGGCCCCGCAGCGACGGCAGGTCCGAGATCAGCATGGTGCCCATGCCGAACATCCCGATCGTGCCGATCAGCGTCATCGCGGACACCGCGGCGGAGGCCTGGCCGACCGCCTCCGCCGGCGCGGTACGGGCGGCCAGCCACCAGTACGCGAACCCGAACAGCGAGGTGAGCGCCGTCGTGGCCATCAGCGAGCCGGCGTTCAGGAAGAGATCGAGGTGCCCGCGCAGGACGGCGACGAACCCGCCGCGGCCCGGCCCCTCGGGCCCGGGATCCAGGCTCTCCGGTACGGCTTCGGTAACCGAGGTCTGCTGCACAAGCAGCAACGGTAGTTACGGTCAGTGTTCGCCTGCCACGGCAAACCGGGGCACACCCGGGGTTCCGTCCGGACTGGAGAGCGGGCGCTCCGGAGGAGGGGGCCGGGACCGAACGGCCGAGGTTTGTGACGCGTGTGACCTGGGGTTATTCCTCCCAGACCGGAACCGGCGGCAGACCCCGCTCGGCGCGGGCGGCATCGGTCAGTTCCTGGATCAGCCGGGTCTTACCGCGCGTATACGCATCGCCCGGGCCGTACCGGTCCATCAGCTCCCGCTTCAGCGCGCCGTAACGGTCCCTCGCCTCCGGGTACGCCAGGAGGTGGTCGCGCAGCAGCCGCTCGTTACGCGTCGGCCAGCTCTCGGCCGTCACCACGTGCAGGTGGTACGCCGTGCTGTCGTAGTCCTCGCGCCGGTAGAACAGCCGCTCCGGCATGTCGGTCGGCTGCAGCCGGTAACCGAGGCTCTGCAGCGCGGGATCGTTGACCTCCGCCAGCTCGTCCAGCGCGGCCATCAGATCGATGACCGGTTTCGCGGCCAGGCCCGGCACGGCGGTGCTGCCGACGTGCTCGACGGCGGTGAACAGGGGCGCGAGGGTCACGCACGCCTGCCGGCCCAGCTCGGACCAGCGGTCGTCCGGCTCCGCGATGGTCACAACCAACCCACCTTCTTCAATCGGCGGTACAGCACGACCGCCGCCACGGCCATGAGAGCCAGCGCGCCGTAGTAGCCGTAGCGCAGCCGAAGCTCGGGCATGACCTCGAAGTTCATCCCGTACACCCCGGCGATGGCCGTCTGCGCCGCGGCGATGGCCGCCCACGACGCGATCTTGCGCATGTCGTTGTTCTGATCCACGGAGACCTGCGCGAGGCGGGCCTGCAGGATCGAGTTCAGCAGCTCGTCGAAGCCCGCGACCCGATCCACCGCCCGCGCGAGGCGACCCCGTACGTCCACAAGGTACGGATACAGGCCGTCCGGCACCACCCCGCGGTCGAGCAACCGCTGCAACGGCTCCTGCAGGGGCAGCACCGCGCGCTTGAACTCCACCATCTCGCGCTTCAACTGGTAGATGTGGGCGATGTCGGGCGCCTTGTCCACCGCGAACGTCGTCTCCTCCAGAGCCTCCAGGTCCCGCTCCACGTGCCCGGCGACGTCCAGGTACAGCTCCACCATCCGGTCACAGACGGCGTACGCGACGGCCCACGGCCCCTCGGCCAGCAGCGCCGGTCGCGCTTCCAGCTCTTCGCGTACGGCGGTCAGCGCACCCGCCGCCCCGTGCCGCACGGTGATCACGAACCACGGCCCCAGCAGCACGGTGACGTCACCGGTGTCGACGACCTCGCTGGTGGCAGTCAGTTCCTCGTGCTCGACGTACCGGGCCGTACGCAGCACCAGCCGCGTCACGTCCCCGAGCGTCTCGGCAACCGGCCGGTGCCCCGCGGCCGCGGCCTGCACGGCGGTCAGCTCGTGCAGCCCGAACGTCCGCGCGATCGAGGCCATGGTCGCCTCGTCGGGCTCGTGCAGCCCCAGCCACACGAACGCATCCCGCTGCCGGGCGACGGCCTTGACGGCGTCGGCGTAATGCGCGCGGCCGGACCGGCGGCCGCCCGCCTGGTAGACGGCGCAGTCCACCACGGCATCCGGATTCGATCGGCGGACCTGCCGCGGCGCCTCCGGCCGGGACCGGCTGAGCCCCTCGATGATCCGCCCCAGCGTCCGCGGAATCAGGTACGGCTCCCGCCTCCGCCAACCGAACATCCGCCCCGCTCCTCTGTTGGTTCCCGGTCGCTTTGCGCGCCCTCGGTGCTCCTGCGCGGCGCGCCCGCGTCGCCGATGATCTCCGACCGACCGTAGCGGCTGCGCGCCCGTACCGGACGGACAGCCAGGCTGTCCCGATAAGGTGTCCACCGGCCAGAATCTGACCTCAATCGGCGGGAGCCTCGAACCATGGCGAACACGAGCGCGCGGATGCTCCGGCTCCTCTCCCTGCTGCAGACCCACCGCTACTGGCCGGGCGCCGAACTCGCCGATCGCCTCGACGTCAGCCCCCGCACCCTGCGCCGCGACGTCGACCGCCTCCGGGAACTCGGTTACCCGGTCGACGCGGCGCGCGGGGTCGCCGGCGGCTACCAGCTCCAGGCCGGCGCGGCGATGCCCCCGCTGCTCCTCGACGACGAGGAAGCGGTCGCCATCGCCATCGGCCTGCGAACCGCGGCCGCGGGGGCGGTCGCCGGCTTCGAGGAGACATCGGTACGCGCCCTCGCCAAAGTCATCCAGCTCCTCCCACCCCGCCTGCGCCGCCGCATCGACGCGCTGCGCGCCATGACCGCCCCCGGCGTGCTCGGCGGCGGCCCGACCCTCGACGCCACCGTGCTCACCACGCTGGCGATGGCCTGCCGCGGGGAGGAACGGCTCCGGTTCGCGTACACGCCCCGCGACGGCGACACGGCCGACCGCCACGTCGAACCCCACCGCCTCGTCCCGCTCGGCCGCCGCTGGTACCTGATGGCGTGGGACCTCGACCGCGGCGACTGGCGCAGCTTCCGCGTCGACCGCCTGAGCGAACCGGCGATGACGGGAGCCCGCTTCCGGCCCCGGGACATCCCGGGAGGGGACCCGGTGGCGTGGCTGCGCGGACGGCTCGCCTCGGTGCCCAACCGGTACGACGTCTCGGTCGTCCTGCACAGCGACGCCGAGTCGGTACGCGCGATGGCCGGCCAGTGGGCGGCCGTGGAACCGCTGCCCGGCCCGGCGGAGAGCGCGGCCTCAGACGCGCGGCCGGTGCCCTCTGACGCGCGGCCGGTGCCCTCTGACGCGCGGCCGGCGCGCTCTGACGCGCGTCCCGCGTCGGCCGGTGTGCCGCAGGTGTCGGCCGATGTGCCGCCCGACGCGCGGCCTGGTGACGCAGCCGCCGGCTCCGGTGCGAACCCCGCCGCCCGCCCGGTCGACGGCCTTCGCCCCGAGCAAAGTTCGAGCTCCGGTGTGCCGCTGTGCCGGTTGCGGATGAGCGTCGACGACCTGAGCTGGCCGATCATGCTGCTCGGCGTGATCGGCGCCGACTTCGTCATCGAATCGCCCCCTGAGCTGCGCGACCGCCTCCGCCACACGGCCGAGGTCCTGCTGCGCGGCGCCGGAGCGCCGTGAGGTATGGACGGATCGGCGCCCCCGTGGCGCCGATCCGCACTGACGAACCTAGCGGCACCCTCCGACATTTTTCCGGCGCCGGAACTCCACAGTGGTCGGCCACCGGAAACTCGGCCGAAGATGTCGGAGGGTCGCGGCATACTGCCCGACGTGAAAGCCATGCCGCGTACCGTTCAAGATCTCGTCGAGTCGGACGAGCCGGTGAACTACCTGTTCTTCTGGGGCCACCGTCCGCAGCGGGACGGCAGCATCGGGGCGGGTTGCCTGAGTCAGTGGTGGCCGTCCCTGTTCAGCGTGGACGGCGTCCGGTTCGCCACGGCCGAGCACTACATGATGTGGCGCAAGGCGCTCCTCTTCGGCGACGAGGAAGCGGCCGGGCGCATCGTCGCCGCGAGCCATCCGCGGCAGGCGAAGATGCTGGGCCGCCGCGTCCGCGGGTTCGACGAGGAGACGTGGGCCGCCCAGCGCTACGGCATCGTCGTCGAGGCCGGCCTCGCGAAGTTCGGGCAGCGCGCCGAGCTGCGTGACTTCCTGCTCGGCACCGGCGAGCGCGTGCTGGTGGAGGCGAGCCCGACCGACCGCGTCTGGGGCATCGGCCTCGCGGCCACCGACGAGCGCGCCGCCGATCCGGCCCGGTGGCGAGGCCTCAACCTGCTCGGCTTCGCCCTGATGGAGACCCGCGTCCGGCTGAGCCGATGAGCCCGGCCGTCGGTTCACCAGCGGCGCCGGCGCCCCGCCCGGTCGCGTACGGTCGCCCACACCATCTTGCCGTCCGTGACCGGGATCGCGCCCCACGCCGTCGAGTCGGCGTGCACGACCCGGAGCCCGTGACCCCGTTCGTCGAGTGGCAGCCCCGGCTCGACCGGCGCCAGGTCGATGATCCGGGGCAGCTGCCGGGTGCGATCCCGGACGACGAGGTGCAGCGCGGTCCCGCGCCGGGAGACCGCGATGTCCATGTCCGTACGCGCGTGCTCGACGGCGTTCGCCACCAGCTCGGACATCACCGCCCGCCCGGGGTGCAGCACCGCCTGCAGGTCCCATTCGTGGCAAGCGTCGCCGACGAGGTTGCGTGCCTCGCACGGTGCCATGGGCGAGGGCGCCAGGCGCAGCCGGATGACCTCGGCCGGCGGGCAGTTCTCGGTCAGTGCCGCCCGGGCCTCCTCGGGCGTGTCCAGCACCGACTCGCAATCGGCCGATCGCAGCGCGGACGCGAGCGCCGAGTCGGGTGGGAGGCACAGTGCGAGGTGCACAGCCGGCATGGCGTCCGCTGCCGTGCCGGCGGCGGAGACCCAGGTGGGCACGCTCGCGGCCGCCGGATCGACCAGTCCGTGCAGGTCGACCACGATGCCGGCCGGGCGTTCGGCCAGGCAGTTGCGGAGCGTACGGCCGACAGCAGCCTGCAGTGCGGCCGTCCAGTGCCCCGTCACGGTGACGTCGACGAAGGATCCGTCCCGGTCCGCGGTGACTGACAGTGGTGATTCGCCGGGCTCGATCAGGTACGGAGGTTCTTCCCCCATGGCACGGCCTCCCGCCGTCGAGAACAACCGGAGTCTTCGTCCGCGGCCGCGGGAGGTCAACGGGTACCTCACTCCATCGGGGTCACCCGTTCGGCGGGATTGACATGCAGGTATATGCCTGCCTAACGTGGCGTATGGATCTGGTGTTCAAGGCACTCGCCGACCCGACCCGCCGTCACCTGCTCGACCTGCTGCGCGAGCGCAACGGCCAGACGCTGGGCGAGCTGTGCGGCCACGTCGCCATGACCCGGCAGTCGGCCACCCAGCACCTGGCCCTGCTGGAGGCGGCCAACCTGGTCAGCACGGTGCGCCGCGGGCGCGAGAAGGTCCACTACCTCAACCCGGTGCCGCTGCACGAGATGCAGGAGCGCTGGATCGACAGGTTCGAGCGCCCGCGGCTGCGGGCCCTCAGCGCCGTCAAACGCAGAGCGGAGAGCGCGATGAGCGACCGGCCCACGTACGTCTACGTCACCTACATCGAGAGCACCCCGGAGCAGGTATGGCACGCGCTGACCGACGCCGACCTGACCGCGAGCTACTGGGGGCACGCCAACGTCTCGGACTGGCAGCCCGGTTCCCGGTGGGAGCACCGGCGCACCGACGGCTCCGGCGTCGCCGACGTCGTGGGCACGGTCGTGGAGAGCCGGCCGCCCGTACGCCTGGTCACGACCTGGTCCGACCCCGCCGACCTGAGCGAGTCGTCGCAGGTCACCTTCGAGATCGAGGGGTTCCACGAGATCGTCCGGCTGACCGTGACGCACGAGAACCTGGCCACCGAGCAGGAGCACGCCGACGTGGCGAGCGGATGGCCGGCCGTGCTGTCGAATCTGAAGACGCTGCTCGAAACGGGCCGGATTTTGTCACAGGCACCATGGACGATGGACCGGTGACTGATCTCGGTGCGATCTTCCTGCCCCAGAACCCTCCCGAGCGCCTGCCCGAGGTGGCCCGCGCGGCAGACGAGGCGGGCCTCGAGCAGCTATGGCTGTGGGAGGACTCCTTCCTCGCCGGCGGCATCTCGGCGGCCGCCGCGGCGCTGGCCGTGACCACCCGGCTCAAGGTCGGCATCGGCATCCTCCCCGTGCCGTTCCGCAACGTCGCGGTGACGGCGATGGAGGTCGCGACGCTGCACCGCATGTTCGGCGACCGTCCGATCGTCGGCCTGGGCCATGGCGTCCAGGAGTGGATGGGCCAGGTCGGCGCGCGGGCGGCATCGCCGATGACTTTGCTCCGCGAATACACGACGGCGCTGAAGTCCCTGCTCAACGGCGAGGCGGTGACCACGGACGGCCGCTTCGTCCGCCTCGACGACGTCAAACTGGACTGGCCGCCGGCCGCCGCGCCCCGCGTGTTCATCGGCGGCACCGGCCCGAAGACCCTCCGCCTCGCCGGCGAGCTCGCCGACGGCACGATCCTGACCGGCAGCACCACGCCCGACACGCTCCGCGAGGCCCGGACCCACATCCAGCCGCCCGAGGGGCACGAAATCGTGGTCTTCATGCCGGCCGCCACCGGCCCCGACGCGGTCGACCGCCTGGCCCGCGACCGCGAGAAGTACGGCGCGCCGTGGCTGGGTGCCCACGGCGACGCGGCCGACATCGCCGCGGTGGTCGAGCAGATGGCGGCGGCGGGTGCGGACACGGTCATCCTCCAGCCGACGCTCGACGAGCCGTCGCCCGAGGGTTTCATCCGTTTCGTCGCAGAGGAGGTGCGCCCACTGGTGAAGTGACGCGCCGCGTGTTGCGCCCCGGCTCGGGGTTCGTGCGCGCGTCACCCTCGACACGGCATGCCGGTGCCCGGGCGTCCGCTCCGGCGGCGCCTATCTTCCGGACATGCCCATTTCGCCGTACCTGCACAGCTTGCGGGAGGTCGTCGGTCACCGGCTGCTGCTCCTGCCCGGCGTCACCGCCGTCGTGTTCGACGACGAGCAGCGGCTCCTGCTCGGTCAGCGCGCCGACAACGGCCGGTGGTCGCTCATCGCGGGGGTCATGGACCCGGGGGAGCAGCCGGCCGACACGGTCGTCCGAGAGGTGTACGAGGAGACCGCCGTCCACGTCGTCCCCGAGCGGATCACCAGCGTCTTCACCCAGCCGCCGAACACCTACCCCAACGGCGACCGCACCGAGTACGTCGACATCACGTTCCGCTGCCACGCGGTCGGCGGCCAGGCGCGGGTGAACGACGACGAGTCGCTGGCGGTGGGCTGGTTCCGCCTGGCGGACCTGCCTCCGATCGGCGACCTGACCCGCCGGCGCATCGAGTGCGCGCTCGAGCCCGGCACGGCGGCCTGGTTCGGCACCCCGGCCGGCCACCTCCACTGACCCCACGCAGGCCGGACCCCGACACCCGCGCGAGGGCCGGACGCCGAGGCCCGCGCGAGACCCGGCACCCGCGCGAGAGCCGGACGCCGAGGCCCCGCAAGGCCCGACACCCGCACGAGGGCCGGACGCCGACACCCGCGCAGCGCCCGACTCTGACGCCGGCAGGCTCAGAGACGCCGGGCCCGTACGTGGTCGTCGTGCCACACCTCGCCGACCAGGAACCGCTTGGTGCCGACGATCTCGAACCCGTGCTTCGCGTAGAACTTCGCCGCCCGTACGTTGCGCTGGTTGACGCCCAGCCAGCAGATCGCCGCCCCCGTTCCCGCGGCCGCCGCCAGGGTGTCCGTCATCAGCGTCGAGGCCACACCGGTGCCGTGGCTGTCCGCCGACACGTAGAACTTGCTGAGCTCGATGCTCACCCCGTCGCCCGCCCCCGCCACGGTCGCCGCCAGCTCCGGATCGGTGATCGCTCCGCCGATGAGCATCGCGTACCCGACAGCCTTGCCGTCCTCGTCCTCGGCGACGAGCAGGATTCTGGCGGGGTCGGCCAGGTATCGCTCGAAGCTGTCGGGGGACAGATGCTGGGAGATGAATGCCTCGATGTCGCTCTGCAGCGTCCCGGGCGGGGTCGCGAGGCCGAAGGTGCGGGCCGCGAGGTCGTGCAGCGCCGGCGCGTCGGCCGGGTCGGCGCGGCGGGTGGTGATCGCCATGCCGAGAAGAGTAACGGCGGCGTGACGCTGTTCATCGGGCCGCCCAGAAACTGGAAAGAGGGTTTAGAGTTTCCGGCGGGCCGGGGGACGGCCCCTACGAGAAGGGCGTAGTGGTGACCAGAGAACTGGGCGATGTGATTCCCGCGCCGGGCGAGGTGCGGCCCGATGCGGCCGCGGCTTTCACGGTCGACGCGGGTACGGCGATCAGCGCGGCCCCCGGCACGGAGCAGGTGGCGGCGTACCTGGCCGACGCGCTGCGTCCCGCCACGGGCTTCGAGTTCCCGGCCGGTGACGGTCCGGGGACGATCGCGCTGAGCCTCGACAGCGACCTGGCCGCGGAGGCGTACCGGCTGGAGATAGCGACGGCCGGCGTACGGCTGACCGCAGGCGCGCCGGCCGGCCTGTTCAACGCCGTCCAGACCTTGCGCCAGCTCCTGCCCGCCGAGGTGTACGCCGCGACCCCGCAGCAGGTCGCGTGGACCTTGCCGGGCGGGACGATCGTGGACGCGCCCCGGTTCGGCTACCGCGGGGCGATGCTCGACGTGGCGCGGCATTTCTTCACCGTCGCCGAGGTCAAGGCGTTCATCGACGCGGTCGTCCAGTTCAAGATCAATCACCTGCACCTGCACCTCACGGACGACCAGGGCTGGCGGATCGAGATCGACAGCTGGCCGAAGCTCACCGCGATCAGCGGCGGCGACGGCACCGGCGTGGACGGCGTCGGCCCCGGCTTCTACACGAAGGCCGACTACACCGAGATCGTCGAGTACGCCGCCACGCGCTTCGTCACGATCGTTCCGGAGATCGACATGCCGGGGCACGTCAACGCCGCGCAGGTCGCGTACCCGGAACTCACGGCCGACGGGGTCGCGCCGCCGCAGCGTACGGACGTGGAGGTCGGCTACAGCTCGCTCGTGGCCGGCAAGGACGAGACGTACGCCTTCGTGGGCGACGTCCTGCGCGAGGTCGCGGCGCTGACCCCGGGGCCGTACGTGCACATCGGCGGCGACGAGGCGCAGGCCACCACGGCCGAGGACTACCGGACGTTCATCGAGCGCGTGCTGCCGCTCGTCACCGCGTACGGGAAGAGCCCGATCGGCTGGCACGAGATGGCCACGGTCGACCTGCCACCGTCCGCTGTGACCCAGTACTGGCGCATCGAGGCGGCCGACGACGGCACCGCCCGCGCCGCCGCCACCGGTGGCAAGGTGCTGATGTCGCCGGCCGACCGGACGTACCTGGACATGAAGTACGCCGCGGACAGCCCGTTGGGGCTGGACTGGGCGGGCACGCTCGACGTCGAGAAGGCGTACGGCTGGGACCCGGCCGAACGCCTGCCCGGCGTGGGGGAGGAGTCCCTGCTCGGCGTGGAGGCGCCGCTGTGGTCGGAGACCCTGCGGAGCCTGGCCGACGTGCTCACCATGACGTTCCCGCGGCTCCCGGCGATCGCGGAGATCGGCTGGTCGCCGCGGGAGACCCACGACTGGGAGTCGTTCCGCCGCCGCCTGGGCGCCTTCGGCCCGCGCTGGCAGCAGCAGAACGTGGCCTACCACCCGTCTCCGGAGGTTCCCTGGGCGGAGTGACTCAGGGCACGACGATGCGGAACCCGCTCGCCACGCGGGCGGGTATCCGGCTCACATCGATCGAGAGGTCCTGAGGCGGCACGTAGTAGTCCAGCCGGGCGAGCCGCTGCACCAGCGTGCCCAGCAGTGCCACCGTCATCTTCTCGCCGGGGCAGCGGTGACCCGTACGCGGATCGCCGCCGCCCTGCGGGATGAGGTCGAGCGCGCCCGGCTCGCGCCCCAGGAAACGCTCGGGGCGGAAGGCGTACGGCTCCGGCCACAGCGCCGGATGATGGTTCTGGCCGTAGACGTCGAGCAGGACGAGCGTGCCCCGCGGCACCGGTTCGCCCTGGAACGTCAGGTCACGCGTGGCCCGCCCGCCGAGGAACGGGGCGAACGGGTAGAAGCGCCGCACCTCGTGCACGAACGCCGTGGTGAAGTCCTCGTCACCGGTCCGTAGCGCCGTGCCCGTCGCCGGCCAGTGGTCCAGCGCGTGGCCGGCGTACGCGACGAACCAGGCCACCGCCGTCGCCGGCCGGATGATGTTGAGCAGCTCGACCGCTGCCGTACGGGCATCCAGCGGGCCGCCGTCCTCCGCGTAGGAGGCGAGCCGCGCGAGGGCGGAGTTCGCCGCCACCGGGACGTGCTGCCCCCGTACCCCCGTGATCAGTCCGGCCAGCCACCGCTCCCGCCGGCGCCGGGCCGTCAGAGCCCGCCAGTGCCGGGGCCCGGCGCTCGCGAAGCCGTCCACCATCGCGACCAGGTCGGCCGTCAGGCCGTCCGCCTCGTCCTCGGCCAGCGGTACGCCGGTCAGCGCGTCACCGCCCGCGCGATCACCTTGGCGGACTCGTCGAAGAGGGTGACCGGCGGTCCGCCGCGCCACGAGTCCGCGGCCCGGTCGAACGCCTCGCCGGCCAGCTCGGCCACCGTCTCGAACCCGTCGTCCATCAGCAGCGACACGAACAGCGCCTTGCGCGCCCGGTGCGCCTCGGCGTCGAGCGTGTGCACCGCGCCCTTGCCGAAGAGCGTGGCCACCACGGGGTGCGGCAGCGCGGTGTGCCGCTCGAGGTGACCGTCGCCGTAGAAGAACTCCGTGGCCTCCGTGCCGCAGACACCGACCGCGGGCCGCCCCATGACCCGCATGGGGACGGGAAGCTCGCCGGCGGCCCGGCGCAGGTCGGGCAGCCAGGCGTACCCCTTGATCGCCGCGGGGACACTCTGATCAACCATGGGCGTCAGGATCCCCGGGCGGCCGGGCCTGAAACGGCCCGCCGCCGGCCCGGCGAAAATCTTCCTTAATTATGTACGGCTTCCGCAGACGAGTTTGTGCACGTCAACCACGGGTCCAGCGGTACGCCGGGCCGGGTCGGCGCGATGCTGCCCGCCGGACTGTCGGTGCCCGCCCCTAGGCTTGCCCGGGTGCGGAACAGGGTGTGGGCCTCGACCGCCGCGCTGGCCGGTTTCCTGGCCGTGGCCGCGGCTCAGCTCGCGCTGGTCGTGGTGCCGGTGCTGCTGGTGCTCTCGACGCTGACGGGCGCGGCGGCGCTGCGGATCGGGCTGCCGGTCTGCATGGCGACGGTCGGCGTCATGGCGTATGCGATCTGGCGCGCCCTGCACACCCGCCGCCCCCAGCCGGTCGGCATCCCGGTCGCCCGCGACGACGCCCCGCTCCTGTGGGAGCTCGTCGACGGCGCCGCGGCGGCCGCGGGCACCCGCGCGCCCGACCGCGTCACGATCGTGGCCGACGCCGCCGCGAAGCTGATCGAGCGCACCCGCCTGCTGGGCCTGATGGGCGGCCGGCGTGACCTCTACCTGGGCCTGCCCCTGCTGCAGGCCTGGGACACGCCCCGCCTGAAGGCCGTGGTGGCCCACGAGCTCGGCCACTTCTCACCCCGCTTCGGCCGGCTCGCCCCGGTCGCCTACCGCGGCCGCACCGTGGTGGCCCGCTTGGTGCCCCGCATCTCCCGCCGCAACCCGGCCGGCCCGCTCCTCCGGTCGTACGCGGGCTTCTACCGTCGCATCGACGCCCCGTTCAGCCGCGCCCAGGAGCTGCAGGCCGACCGCATCGCCGCCGAGCACGCGGGCCCCCGCGCCGCCGCGGCCGTCCTGCGGGACCTGCCGGCGCTGGACGCCCTCCTGCGGGTCTTCCACGCCGAATACCTCGGCCCGGGCTGGCAGGCGGGCCGCGTCCCCGACGACATCTTCGGCGGCTTCCTGCGGGTCCTCGCGGCCCGGGCGGAGGAGATCACGGTCCTGCGCACCCGCGAGCCGGCCCCACCGTCCACCTGGGACACCCACCCACCCCTCAAGGACCGCCTCGCCGCGCTGGCCACCTCGACCGGCGCCGTCCCCTCGACCGCCGCCGAGACCTCGTCCGGTTCCGCCACCTCATCCGCTCCCGGCACCGTTGCTGGTCCCGCCCCCGTGGCGGGCCCCGGCACCGCGGTCGACTCGACCGCCGCGACCGGCTCGACCGCCGCGACTTCGACTTCCGCGACCGGTTCGACTTCCGCGACCGGTTCGACCGTCTCCACCGCTGCGACCGGCCACGCGGACGCCGACGGCGATGTAGCCGGGGCCGAGCCGGCCGCCGCCACCGCCGCTCAAGCCCTCACCGCCGCGACCACCGACGTGGCCTCCGGAGGCGAGCAGGCCGAGCCGGAGCTGATCCCCGACCTGCCCGGTCTCGGCCGCGCGCTGCAGCAGGTCGCGTTCCCGCCCCAGGGGCGCATCACCGTCGGCTGGGACGAGTTCTTCGGCGCCGCGCGGACCGTCGAGATGCAGCGGGAGGCCGACGCCGCCCTGACCACGGTGTCGCGGGCCGCCGGCAGCACCGTTGCCACCGCCGACGACGTGCTGCAGCTCGCCGGGGACGGCCGGCTGCGCAAGATCGCCGAGTCCGTGTTCCCGGGGCTGCCCGCCGACGAGACCGCGTACCGGGTGATCGACCTGGTCACGCTCCTGCTGGCCCTCGCCGCGCTGCACAGCGGGGCGGCGCGGTGGCGGCACAGCTGGACCGGCACCGCCGAGCTGGTCGCGGCCGACGGCTCGCACCTGGACCTGGGCGGGCTCGCGGCGATGGCCGTGGACCCGGCGACCGTGGCGACCGCGCGGGAGAAGCTGGCCGGCCTCGGGATCGACGTGGCCGCCGCGCCCGCGGGTGACGGCGAGCAGGCGCGCCCGGAGGTCGTCGGCGGCGTGGTCAACCTCGTCGTGGACGGGTCGCGTACGGACATGCTGGTGGTGGACACCGGGCTGTTCCTGCTGCCCGGGCTGCCGAGGTCGCAGAACGGCTCCGCGAAGCGGCGGCTCGCCGAGTTCGCCGCGGCCGACGGGGCCCAGCGGGAGGCCGCCGCCCCGGGAACCCGGTTCGTGCCGTACGCGGAGGTGGCCAACGCCACGCAGGTGCGGCGCCGTAGCTGGGACCTCGCCCTGCGTGACGGCTCGACCATCGGCGTACGGACGGCCCTGGACTCCGACGAGCTTCCGGGCGGCTGGGCGGCCCTCGACGACGCCGTGGCCTTCCTGTCCCGCACCCGATAGCCCCGCACCCCGCCGGCCCGCGCCCCGCCAGCCCTGCGCCCCGCTGGCCCCGCACCCCGCCGGCCCTGCGCCGCGCCGCGCCAGCCCGCGCGCCGCGCCAGCCCGCGCGCCGCGCCAGCCCGCGCGCCGCGCCAGCCCGCGCGCCGCGCCAGCCCGCGCGCCGCGCCAGCCCGCGCGCCGCGCCAGCCCGCGCGCCGCGCCAGCCCCCCGCCCCGGCAGTCGCGTACCCGATCGTCCCGTACGCGATGGTCCGCGGCGGATGAACCAATCCGGCGCGAGAGGCGTGTAATCGGAAGAGGGTCGGATCCCTGACGAAGGAGTAACGGCGGCATCACTCGCCGTCACACTGGGATCAGGTGTCATTCGCTTACCGTTCGCGGAACTGGGTAGAAGAAGGCCACGCGGATCGGCGATGATCGCCACACAACAGGGGGGAGGGGCGCTGATGGAACGGGGACCCATGGCGCTCTTCGGGGCCATCGTCGCGGTGGGCCTCGGACCGGCGATGTGGCTGGGTGCGCAGTTCGGCGAGGCGACGCTGACACCGGCGCGGCCGCCCGCGGTGACGGTGCAGCAGAACACCACCACCGAGCCCAAGGGTGGCTCGGGGGCGGGCGACGCGCCGACCGATCAGACGCAGATCATCCGCACCGAGCCGAAGGCGAAGACGGAGACCATCCGTACCGAGGGCCGGGCGAAGCCGCCGGCCGCGTCGCCGACGCCCTCCTCGTCGCCCTCGAAGCAGCCGGCCACCGACCCGGCCGAGTCGACCCCGCCCGCGGACGACGACTCCGGGCCGAGCACGCCCCCGGTCGAGGAGTCGACGGAGACGGCCCCGCCGCCGACCGGCGACGAGTCCGAGCCGCCGGCCGAGCCGGACCCGCCGGCCACCGACGCCGGCACCGCCCCCGACAAGCTCGTCGGAGCCTGACCCCGCACGGCCGTCGGTCCGGCCGCGGCCGGGACCCGCGTCCGCCGGTCAGGCCCGGTGCAGTTCCACGATGGGGATGCGGCGGCCGCCCGCGCGTTGCTGGTGCTCGATGAAGAAAGCATGCTGCCCGGTGATCCGGGCCCACTGCCGCTCGTAGTCCTCACCGGACAAGGGAGTCGCCCGCGCCGGGAAGGTCTCACCCGGCAGTTCCACCGTGACGGCCGGGTCGGCCAGCAGGTTCCGGTACCACTGCGGGTCCTCGGCCGCCCCGGCGTTGGAGGCGACCACGAACAGCCGCCCGTCGGCACGGACGTACATGATCGGGCTCGTCCGGGGCTCGCCGCTGCGCCGCCCGCGGGTCGTGAGCAGCAGCAACGGCCGGTCACCCAGGGAGGCGCCGCCGTCGGCGCGGAACGTCGCGATGAGCTGCCGGTTGTACGCCAGCACGTCGTCGGGCATCGTCATGCTCCCGATCATGCCTCCTCGGCCGGGTGGTAGGTCGCCATCAGCCCGCGAGCCGTCGTGGCGAAGCGCTCCCGCAGTTCCGGCGGATCCAGCACCTCCGCGTCCGCCCCCAGCTTCAGCAACTCGATGTGTCCATGCCGGACCGATTCGATGGGTACGCGGGTGGTCAGCCATCCGGCCTCGTCGGGTTCCGTCGCCTCCGCACGCGCAACCCGGGACATTTCGGGCGGGAAGATGTACGCCATGCGGGCCAGCGCTTCGGCGGTCATCCGTACGGTCGCCGTCGCCGTGTAGACGCTGCTCTCGTACCGGTCGGTCCACTCCCGCCAGAACGCGGCGAGGTCGAAGCCCGCGGGCCGGGCCGCCGGTTCGTCGCGGATCCGTGCGTCGAGGATGTTCACCACCCGGTACGCCGTCACCCGCTCGCCCGCGGCCGCGACCAGGTACCACCGTCCCGCCTTGAGGACCACGCCGAGCGGCGCGAGCGTACGGGTCACCTCCCGAGGCGCCTTCCACCGGCGGTACCGGACCTCCAGCTGCTGTTCCCGCCACACCGCGTCCGCCACGGTCGCCAGGAACGGGGTCGGCTCGTCGGCGCGGAACCAGCCCGGCGCGTCCAGGTGGAAGCGCTCGCGTACCCGATCCGCCCGGCCGGCCAGCTCACCCGGCAGCGAGGCGCGCAGCTTGAGCTCCGCGGCCGCCAGCACCGACCCCAGCCCGAGTTCCGCCGCGGGCCCCGGTACACCGGCCAGGAACAGCGAACCCGCCTCGTCCCCGGTCAGCCCGGTGAGGCGGGTGCGGTAGCCGTCGAGCAGTTGGTAGCCGCCGGCCGGGCCGCGATCGGCGTAGACCGGCACGCCGGAGGCGCCCAGTGACTCGACGTCGCGATACACGGTCCGTACGGAGACCTCCAGCTCGTCGGCGAGCTCCTGCGCGGTCATCCGGCCGCGCGTCTGCAGCAGAAGCAGCAGGGAGACCAGGCGGGAAGCGCGCACCCGCCCAGTCTCCCAGTGCCGGCGTACCTCAGAGGCCGAGGATCCGGTTCAGGATGTCCCGGTAGCCGCGCAGCTGGACGCGCAGCGCCTCGGTGTCGTCGCCGTCCCCGGCGATGCCCTCCTTGCGGGAGCGCAGGCTCGCGGTCAGCCGGTCGACGGCCTCCTCCACGAGCTTGGCGGCCTCGTCGGTGGCTTCCTTCGGGCTGTCGACGAAGCGCAGCTGCACGTCACGCCAGCGCTCCTGGAAGCCCTGCGCGTCCGCGGCGGCGAAGAAGCCCTCGGAGGCCGGAGCCGACGGGGTCGCGGGGGTGGGGGCCGGCGCAGGCGTGGTTGCGGCGGGGGCCGCGGCGATCGGCTCCGCGACCACGACCGTGTTGTCCTCGGCGACGGACGCGTCGGACGCGTCGGACGCGTCGGACACGGCCGGGCGGTCCGCCGCGGTCCTGTCCAGCGTCTCGTCCGTCACCGGGTCCACCGCCTTCGGGTCGTCGAAGCCGCCCTCGTCCTTCAGCGCCGGGTTGGCGTCCAGCGGGGCGGACTGGGCGTCGGTGTCCGTCGTGGTCTCGGTGACCTGGTCCTTGACCTGCGGGTCGTCGAACGTGCCGTGGTCGTCGAGCGCCACGTCCACCACGTCGTCCTGGCCGGCGCCGGGTCCGGCCTGCGGCGTGCCCGTACGCGTGTCGTCGGTCGCGGTGTTGCTCGCGTACGTGCGGGTGTTGCTCTCGGAAGGCGACTCCACCGACCCGTCACCGGGGGCGACCATGCGGTCGTCGCCGACGCCGGAGTCGGCGGCCGAGACGCGGTCCGTCGAGTCCCACTGGTCGTTCAGCGGGTTGGCGACCGCGGACGCGGCGACGGCGCCGCCGACGGTCGACGCGCCGAAGGCGGTCGGCTGCGGGCCCGGCTCGTGGAACTCCGGCTGGTCCCGGTCGTCCCGGTCGTCGCGGACCGGGACGGTGGCGGTCGCGTCGTCGGTGTTCGCCTCGGCGGGCGTGTTGGACCAGGGCGACGGCGGGCGCTGGCCCGGCACCGCCACCGGGTCGGACTGCACGCGGTCGGGACGCTCCTCCTGGGCCTGCTCGTCGGCGGAGTCCCGGGAGTCGTTGGAGAAGAAACGCATGTCGTACTCCTCAGCGGCTCGTGGCGTCGGGACGCGAGCCCGCGACGTCGCTGTCGTGGTCATTGATCTTCTGGGACGGCACCTTGGGGTCGGTGTCCGGGGTGGCCGCGCCCTCCGACTTGACCGGATTCTCCCCGAGCAGGTCGGCGAAGAGCGCACGGTAGTGCACGAGGGCCTGGCGCAGGTCCTCGGTGTCGGCCTCGCCGTTCTTGCTGCGCTCGCTGATCGCGTGGGCGTCGCGGTAGTGCCCGAGCGTGCGGGCGTGCGCGACGGACAGGTTGGCGAGCTGGTCGTCGTAGTCGCCGGTCGGGTAGCCGCGCTCGGCGATCAGGCGGGTCACCAGCTCGTCGGCGGTGGAGACGGCCTGCTCCGGCGCGTCCACGAACTGGATCTGCACTTCCTCCCAGGCCACCGAGTACTTGGCCTTCGACTCCGCCGACAGCGGCTTGAGCTCGAGCTCGGCGTGCCGCTTCTGGCGCTCCAGCAGCTCCCGTTCGCCCTCGGCGCGGCTGTCCGCGTCGCCGACCACGCGGTCGTACTCGGGCCCGAACGTCTTCTGCAGCTTCTTGCGGCGGCCGGCACGGACGCCGAACACGATGGCGGCGACCAGCAGCAGCACGAGGACGATGAGAATGATCACGATTGTGGGGGACATCGGTCTCCTCCTTCTTCCCCCGGAGGTATTCCCACGTGGGCGGGGTCGTCAATCCGGATCGGGCGGCCGACGTGAAAACCGGTTCTGTCCGGTGCCGGACTCCCGCGATCGGCCCCGGCGCATGCCAATCTCCCGTACAGAAAGGACATACAACCTTCTTACGGTACGGAGCGGAACTGGCCGCGATGGCCGCCATTCCGTATTCTTCCCGCCAGGCGCGCAGCTCATCGACGGTCGTTGACGTGTCAAGCATTCTCCAGGGCTGCGCGCGCTGTCCTGCGTACCCTCGGGCGGAGGCTGATGAGAACCCGCAACTGGTCGATCCGGTCGAAGATCATCGCGCTCGTCGCGGTGCCCCTCGTCGCGCTCCTCGCGCTCTGGGCCTTCGCCACGGCCATCACCGCCGGCCCGGCGCTGAACCTGCTGTCGGCGCAGACGCTGCTCGACACGGTCGGCACCCCCGGCGAGGTCCTCATGGGCGAGATCCAGCGGGAGCGCCGCCTCTCGGTGGAATTCCTCGCCGCGCCGGACGCCGCCGTCGACAAGCTCACCGCCCAGCGCGCCGCCACCGACCGGGCCGCCGCCGACTTCCGCCGCACCGCCGGCAGCAAGGACGCCCGGGACGCCGCCGGCGCCACCCTCGAGTCCCGCATCCGCCAGATCTTCAGCGACCTCGACAGCCTGCCCACCGCGCGCGGCTACATCGACCGCCGGGAGATCGACGTGGTCGGCGCGCAGAACCTCTACAACGGCATCGTGGACTCCGGCTTCCAGATGTTCTCGGCCACCGCCACCTTCGGCGACGAGCACGTCGACCGCGAGATCCGCGCCCTCACCACGGTCGGCCGCGGCCAGGAATACCTCAGCCGGATCGACTCGCTGCTGGCCGGCGCCCACGCGGCCGGCAAGCTCGGCGACGAGAGCCGCACCGAGATGCTGCAGGCCATCGGCACGTCCCGGTTCCTGTTCACCCAGGGCGTCAACGACCTGCCCGAGCGCGACCGCGCGGCCTACCAGCGGCTCAGCCGGGGCGCCGCCTTCAACCGGCTGCAGGAGCTGCAGAACCAGCTCCTGTCCTCGAGCCAGGTCGGTGCGACCGCGCCGGTCAGCGCGGACGCGTGGCAGCCGGCGTACGACACCACGGCGCAGCAGCTGCGCGCCTTCGAGATCAACGCCACCGACTCGCTGGCCGAGGACGCCAAGCCCGTCGCAGTCGGCGTCCTGGTCCGCCTGGGCATCGCCGGCCTGCTCGGGCTCCTCGCGCTCGTCGCCACGATCCTCGTGTCCGTCCGGGTCGGCCGCTCCATCGTCGGACGCCTGATCCGCCTGCGCCGCGAGGCGCTGGAGATGGCCGGCGAGCGCCTGCCCACGGTGGTCAAGCGCCTGCAGCGCGGCGAGGCCGTCGACGTGGACGTGGAGACCCCGCCGCTGGAGTACGGCCGCGACGAGATCGGCCAGCTCGGCCGCGCCTTCAACGAGGTCCAGCGTACGGCGGTGCAGTCGGCGGTCGAGGAGGCCGCCGTCCGCCGGGGCATCAACGAGGTGTTCCTCAACATCGCCCGGCGCAGCCAGACGCTGCTGCACCGCCAGCTCGCCCTGCTCGACAAGATGGAGCGCCGCGAGACCGAGCCGCAGGAGCTGGAGGACCTCTACCGGGTCGACCACCTCGCCACCCGCATGCGCCGCCACGCCGAGGACCTCGTCATCCTCGCCGGCGCGGCGCCGGGCCGCGGCTGGCGCAACCCGGTGCCGCTGATCGACGTCGTCCGCGGCGCGATCAGCGAGGTCGAGGACTACAAGCGCATCGACATCATCTCCGTCGAGTCCTCGGCGGTCCTCGGCCGCGCGGTCGGCGACGTCATCCACCTGCTCGCCGAGCTGCTCGAGAACGCGGCGTCGTTCTCGCCCCCGCAGACCCGGGTCACTGTGGTGGGACAGATCCTGCCCAACGGGTACGCCGTCGAGATCGAGGACCGCGGGCTCGGCATGTCCGCCGACGCGATCGCCGAGGCCAACCGCAAGCTGCTCGAGCCGCCGGACTTCGACCCGGCCGACAGCGCCCGCCTCGGCCTCTTCGTGGTGGCCCAGCTGGCGGCCCGGCACAGCATCCGGGTGTCGCTGCGGGCCAGCGCGTACGGCGGCATCACCGCGATCGTGCTCGTCCCCGGCGAGCTCGTCACCGCGGCCCCGCCCGGCCCGGGCGCGCCGCCGGCCCTGACCGCGGGACCGGCCACCGCCGACGAGTCCTGGGACCGTCCCATCCTGGGCAGCGGCACCGACGACCCGTCCCGCAGTTCCCTCGCCGCGCTGCAGTGGCAGGGCACCGAGGAGCTGCAGTCCATCCCGGTCACCGGCCCCGCTGCGAAGATCAACGGCGTGGCCCTCGAGGGTACGGTCACCGCACCCGGCGACCGCCTCCCCGGCGAGGCCGGCGACCCCGCCGACCCGACCGGCCCGACACCCAGCGCGGTCGTCGACGGCCTCACCGCCGACGGCCTGGTCCAGCGCCGCCGCACCGTCCCCCGCCGCCGCAGGGACGCCCCGGCCGAACCCCCCGCCCAGCTCCCGCCCAACCTGACGGCCCCGACCGGCCTCGCCGGCATGCCGGGCGCCATCCCGCTCGGCCCGGCCACTCCGGCCGGCCCGGCCGAGGCCGGTGCCAACGGTCACCCCGGCAACGGCCGCGTCCTCGACGGCGCGCCCGCACCCGGCCTCCTGCACGGCGACGCACCGACGGTTCTCCCCGGCAACGGCGACCCGGGCTCGCTCCCGTCGCGCTCCCGCATCCCATCACCCCGCCGCGCGCCGGACACCGCGCCGCCCACCGCCCCGGCCGCGCCACCTGCGACCGCAGACCCCGCCGCGCCAGATGCGGCTGCGATCCCCGCCGGGCAGCCTGCGGCTGCAAGCCCCGCCGCGCCGCCCGCGGCTCCCGCGCCGCTTGCGACCCCGGCCGCGCCGCCCGCGGCTCCCGCGCCGCTTGCGACCCCGGCCGCGCCGCCCGCGGCTCCCGCGCCGCTTGCGACCCCGGCCGCGCCGCCCGCGGCTCCCGCGCCGCTTGTGCCGCCCACGGCTGCCGCGGCGCTTGCGCCGTCCGGGGGTCCGGGCGTTGCGCCGCTCGGTGTCCCGGAGGGCGGCGCGCAGGCCGCCGCCGAGGCCGCCTCGAACTCCGCCGAGGCTCTGCTGCCGCGCCGGGTCCGGCAGGCGAGCCTGGCGCCGCAGCTCCGTGGCCCGGTGGTCGACCGTCCGGAGGCCGCGACGGTCCGCTCACCGGACAAGGTCCGGAGCATGATGAGTGCCCTGCAGAGCGGCACCACCCGTGGGCGCCGGGAGGCCGCCGCGCTGGCCGCCGGACCACCACCGGTGTCGCTGCGTGAAGGCATAACTGCTGGTAGTGAGCGTCACAGGGGCGAGGGAGAGGGGTCCGCGACCGAAACTGACAAACAGCAGACGGCAGGGGGGCCGACGTGGTCCGAGGCGGCTACTGTCACCTTCCCGGCCGTGCAGGATTCCGCGGCCGGCACCGACGGCAGCACGGATCCCGCGCCCGACGACAAGCACCAGAACCACCGGCCGGAGAAGGACGCATAAGTGGCACAGACGACGAACCAGAGCGCCAACCTCACCTGGCTCCTCGACGACCTCGTCGAGCGGGTGCCGTCGGCGCAGCAGGCGGTGGTCCTCTCCGCCGACGGGCTCCTGCTCGGCGCGTCGGCCGGGATGACCCGGGAGGACGCCGAGCACCTCTCGGCCATGGCCGCCGGGTTCCAGAGCCTCGCCAAGGGCGCCAGCCGGCACTTCGGCGCCGGCCCCGTACGCCAGACCGTCGTCGAGATGGAGGAGGCGTTCCTCTTCGTCACGGCCGCCGGGCTGGGCGCCTGCCTCGCCGTGCTGGCCGAGAGCGACGCCGACCTGGGGCTCATCGCGTACGAGATGGCCATGCTCGTCACCCGGGTCGGCCAGACGATGGACGCGCCCGAACGGCTCCCCGGGTCCGATGCCCGCTGACCCCATGCGTGCGCCGCACGACTGGCTGGACCACGACGCGGGCCCGGTCGTCCGCCCGTACGCGATGACCCAGGGCCGGGTGGCACCCGCGGGCGGCGAGTTCGACCTGCTCGCGTTCGTGGTCGCGACGATGCCGGACGCGCCCCCGTCGCCCTCACTGCAACCGGAGCATCACGCACTCGTCGGCGCGGCGTGGGAGCCCACGTCCGTTGTCGAACTAGCCTCCAAACTGGACCTCGCCATCGGGGTCGTCCGAGTTCTGCTGGGTGATCTACGCTCGGCGGGCCTCATTTCGCTCTACGAGCCACCAGCGGCCTCCCAGCCGCATGACGTCGACGTACTCAAGGCGGTTGTCAATGGACTCCGTGCGCTCTGACCGTGACGGCGCGCGCTCGCGCATCCCGGTCGCGCTCAAGATCCTCATCGCCGGCGGGTTCGGTGCGGGCAAGACCACGATGGTCGGCTCGGTCAGCGAGATCCGGCCGTTGCAGACCGAGGAAGTGCTCACCGGCGCGGACGGCGCCGACGACACCTCAGGCGTGGAAAGCAAGCGCACCACGACGGTGACGATGGACTTCGGCCGCATCACCATCACCGAGGACCTGCAGCTCTACCTGTTCGGCACCCCCGGACAGGACCGCTTCTGGTTCCTCTGGGACGAGCTCTCCCAGGGCGCCCTGGGAGCGGTGGTGCTCGCGGACACCCGCCGCCTCGCCGACTGCTTCCCGTCGATCGACTACTTCGAGCAGCGCGGCACCCCGTTCGTGGTGGCGGTCAACTGCTTCGACGACCGCCGCTTCGGCGCGGACGCGATCGCCCGGGCCCTCGACCTCGACCCGGACGTCCCGGTCGTGGAGTTCGACGCCCGCCAGCCGGTGGCGGCCCGCAACGTGCTGATCGAGCTGGTCGAGTACGTCGCCCGCAGGCAGCTGGCAGCAGCCGGAGCCCGCTGACCGCCGAAGCGGGGAGCCGGCCGCGGGACTCGGCCCTGTGGGGACGGCAATCCAGCCGCGGGACCGGGAGCCGGCTGCGGGACCGGGAGCCTGCGGGACCCGGGAGCCGGCTGCGGGACCGGGAGCCTGCGGGACCGGGGAGCCTGCGGGACCGGGTGCCGGCTGCGGGATCGGGGTGCCGGCGGCAGGCCGGGGCGGTCAGTGCTGTTGGTAGTGGCTGCCCCAGGGTGCCGCGACCGGTCCGGAAGCCGGCGGTACGCAGATCAGCCGCGACCCGATCCGGTGCAGCGTCCGCGACGACAGCAGCCCCCGGACGATCAGCTCCTCCGGCTGCGCGTACGGCCGCTCGAACCGTGCGATGACGATCCGGTGGGCCATGTCCGGGGTGACGCCGGGCAGCCGGGCGAGTTCGTGTCCCGGGGCGTGGTTCAGGTCGAGCAGCCCGCCGTCGTCGATGTGGCGCACGAGGTCGGGCCGGCCGACGCCGAGCTGCCGGGCCCGCGCGGGGTCGAAGGCGACGAACTGGCGGGCCTGTTCGCGCAGCGTGCGGTTGCGGGGGGTGTCGCCGGGGTGCGCCGCGACGACGCCGCCGTGGATGGCCGCCCCGAGCGCCACGATGGCGAAGAGGCTGAAGCCGATGCTCTCGGCGGTGCTCAGGTTCGGGCTGTCGACGGGGGTGGGGTCGATCGCGGCGAAGGTGAAGGCGACCACGAAGAGCAGCGCGTAACCGGCCGCGTACGCGAATTGGCGCTTCTCGCGGCGTCGGATGCCGGCGTAGACGAAGTAGATCCAGCCGCCGAACGAGCAGAGCAGGATCGGCAGCAGCGACGCGATGATCACCTCGCCGGCGGGGAAACGGCGCTTGGGCGGTGGCGGCAGCGGCGGCGGCAGGAAAGGCGGCGGCGACTGAGCCGAGAAAGGCGCTGAGGACGGCTGACCCGAGAAAGGCGCCGAGGAGGACGAGTGCGAGTAGGGCGGCGGTGAGGACGGCGGCTGCCCCCACGACGGAGGCGGTGGCGTCGTCACGGTGACGTCCGGTGGCACGTACTGCTGGATGAAGGTCGACGGCGGCGGGGCCGGGATGTCGTCGCTGTCCGCCCACGGGTCGACCGGTTCGGCGTAGAACGTCTCGCCGCGCAGGATCCGCCGGTGGGTCTCCTGCATCTTCTCGCCGGGCTCGGCCCCGAATTCCTCCAGGAAGTATTCGCGCGCGTCGCGGAACGCGGCCAGCGCCTCGGCCTGCCGCCCGTCCTGGTGCAGGGCGATCATCAGCTGCGCGCGCAGGCCCTCGCGCAGCGGGAACTCCTCGACGAGGCGTACCAGATCGGGCATGACGCCGGTGTGGTTGCCGCGCGCGACCTCGATCTCCGCCCATTTCTCCCAGGCCGTGGCCTTGGCCTCGGCGAGCCGGGTGCGGGCCGCGTCGAAGACCGGGCCGCTCAGGCCGGCGAGCGCTTCGCCGCGCCAGAGCGCGAGCGACCGCCGCAGCGTCTCCGTCGCCTCGGCGAGGTCGCCCGCCTTGCGTTGCGTGGAGGCCGTGGCAAGCCCGGCCTGGAACCGGTCCGCGTCGATCGCTTCGGGCTCGGTGTGCAGCACGTACCCGCCGCCGGTGAGCGCGAGCAGGTCGCCCGGGGTGCGCGGCGAGCGGTCCGGGTCGAGCACGCGGCGCAGGCCGGCCACGTACTTCTGGACGACGTTCGCCCCGTTCTCCGGCGGCTCGTCGCCCCATACCGCGTCGACGATCTGGTGGACCGGCACGGGCCGTCCGGCGTTCAGCAGCAGCACCGCCAGCACCGCGCGCTGTTTCGCCGGCCCCAGCTCCAGCGCCTCGCCGCCCCGCAGGGCGCGCAGCTCGCCGAGGAGCTGGTATTCCAGCGCGGGGCCCACCCGTGGCACCCCCTTTGACCAGCGAAGACGTGGAACGGCAGCGAAACGGCAGCCGGCAGCAGCATAGCGGCAGCGACACGGCAGCACTGTCCCTCAGTGTTCAGCACGTCCACCGGGAAGACCCTCATGCTTAAAGGACGAAGACGATGAACGTTCGTAAGGTGCGACTGGCCGGTTTCGGCGCGCTGCTGGCCCTCGGCGCCGTGTCCATGGGCGGGTGCGGTGTCGCGGACACGGTCGAGGAGGCGGCGCCGGCCACGCCGGAGGACACGTTGATGGACGCGTTGCCGGACTTCTCGACGGGCCCGTTCCACTTCACCGTGAAGGGCGGCACGCAGCCGATGACCGGCGTCCTGGACGCCGGCAGGAAGAGCTACCGGATCGACGTGAGCCAGAAGGATCCCGAGCTGGGCTTCACCTTGACGATGAAGTTCCTGGTGGTGCGGGAGAAGTCCTGGATCAAGGTCGACTTCAAGGGTACGGACGGCCTGACCGGTCTGCCGAAGCTGCCGAAGAAGTGGCTGCTCGTGGATCCCGCCGAGGTCAAGGACACCGAGGACGCGCCGCTGTCGTACGACGACGAGACCGATCCCGGGGAGGCGGGCGCGGTCCTGCGGGCGATCGTGGACGTCAAGCAGACCGGTACGGGCACGTACGAGGGCACCACGGACCTCACGAAGCAGGGCGAGGCGGGGATCGTGGAGGACTCCACGCTCAAGGCGCTCGGTGACCGGGCGAAGGCGGTGCCGTTCGAGGCCACCGTCGACGCGCAGGGGCGGCTGACCCGTACGGTCGTCGAGATCCCCTCGGCCGGCAAGGTGAAGGCCGCCCGCTACGAGGTCGTCTACGACCAGTACGGCAGCGCCGGGTCGCCCGCCGAGCCGGCCGCCGCCGAACAGCAGAAGGCGCCGAAGGCCGCGTACGAGATGTTGAACGCCTGAGCCACGGCGGCGGTCGCGCGGGTCTACGGGGGTCCGCGCGCCCGCCGCCGATCTCGTCGCACGCCGTGGGCGGGTGTGGTGGGATCGTGGCATGGGCGCGAGCGACGAATACGTATTCCTGGGCTGCTACACCGGCGAGAGCGGGGGCGAGGGGGAGGGCATCGTCCTGCTGCGGCGGGACGTCACCACCGGCTCGCTGACCCGGCTGGGGGTCGTCGCCCGTACCCCGTCGCCGTCCTTCCTGGCCCGGCACCCGACGTTGCCGGTGCTGTACGCGGTGAACGAGCTGACCGCGGGCACGGTGAGCGCCTTCGCGGTGGCGGACGACGCGTCCCTGACCCCGCTGGCGGTGCAGCCGACCGGCGGTTCGGCGCCCTGCCACCTCGCGGTCTCCCGGGACGGGCGGCACCTGCTGGTGGCCAACTACGTGAGCGGTGACGTGAGCGTGTTCCCGCTGGACGCCGATGGTGTTCCCGGTGAGCGCTCGGATCTGCTCGGCCTGGACGGCAAGGGGCCGGTCACGGATCGGCAGGAGGGTCCGCACGCGCACATGGTCGCGCCGGACCCGAACGGCTCGGACGTGCTGATCAGCGACCTCGGGTCGGACCGGGTGTGGCGGGCCCGGCTGGACCCGGTGTCCGGGCGCCTGACCCTGGTGGGCCCGGCGGTGGTCGCGGAGCCGGGCACCGGCCCGCGGCACCTGCTGCGGACGTCGGACGGCGCGTTGGTGCTGGTCGGCGAGCTCACCGGCGACCTCAGCTGGTACCGGGCCGGCGCCGGCGGCGAGCTGGAACGCGACGGTGGCGTGGTGGTCAGCGCGACGCGGCCCAATCAGCCGTCGGAGGTGACGACGGGCCGGGACGGCCGTTTCATCTATGTCGCCAACCGCGGTCCCGACACCGTCACGGTGCTCGCCTGGGAGCCCGAGGGCGGCACGGTGGTCGCCGAGGTGGCCACCGGGGGCTCCTGGCCGCGGCACATGGCCCTGCTGGCGGATCACCTGTACGTAGCCAACGAGCGTTCACACAGCGTCATGATTTTCCGGGTGGATCCGGACACCGGGGTACCGACCGCCCAGGGGGAACCGGTGGCCGAGAGCAGCCCCACCTGCATCCTGTCCTGGGTGCCGAAGCCGGTGAGGGCCGCGTGACCAGCGAAGCCGGACACCGCCGGAGAGTCGTGATCTTCGACGGGAAACCGGCAAGGCGGGCGGCGAACCGGCCACTCACCGAGATGGCTCCATCACGTACGGTCAATTAGGTATGCGGAATTTCCAATCCGAGTAACTTTCGTCCGAACGTATATGGCATTCGGGTCTCGGGATGCGCAGTATGGAGCGCGTGTCAGGCCGCCATCGCAGAAACTTCAATCTCAGGGGAGCCGGCGTCGTCGCATCCGCGATGGCGATCGTGGTCGTCCTCGTCGGGTCCTGGCTCGGTTACCAGCAACTCGCCGACAACGATTGCTCCGGTCAGATCAGGCTCAACGTCGCCGCGGCGACGGAGATCGCCCCCGCCGTCGACCGGGCCGCCCAGCAATGGTCATCGAACGGTGCCGAGGTCAACGGCACCTGCGTCGCCGTCACCGTCACCGGGGTCAACCCGGCGGCGATGGCGTCCACCATCGCGCTCAAGCACGGCGTCACGCTGACCGGGCTCGGTGCCGCCAGCAAGTCGGGCACCATCCCGGACGTGTGGATCGCCGACTCGACCACCTGGCTGATGCGCCTGCGCTCGGAGGCGTCGGGCTTCGTGCCCACCGACGGCAAGTCGATCGCCACCAGCCCGGTCGTCGTCGCCATGCCCGAGCCGGTCGCGCAGAGCGTCGGCTGGCCCGACCGCAAGCTGGGCTGGGGTGACCTGCTCAAGCGCATGACCACCGGCAACTCCCTGCGCACCGGCATCGTCAACCCGACCCGCGACGCCGCGGGCCTGGCCGGCCTGCTCGCGCTCGGCAGCTCCGCCGGCGGCGGCCCGCAGGCCAAGGCTCAGCAGGTGGCCGCGCTGCGGGCGCTGGCCGCGGGCAGTTCCTCGCTGCGCGACGACCTGATGCAGAAGTTCCCGCGCTCCACCGACGCCGCCGACCTGGCGAGCGCGGTGAGTGCCGCGCCGCTGTCCGAGGAGGACGTGGTCGCGTACAACGCGGAGAAGCCGGTCGTGCCGCTCGCCGCGCTGTATCTGAACCCGCAGCCGCCGTCGCTCGACTACCCGTTCGCGGTCATGCCCGAGGTCGACCTGACCAAGTCGGCGGCCGCCACCGGCCTGCGTGAGGCGTTGCAGCAGCCGGGCTTCAAGGACGAGCTCGCCAAGGTTGGCCTGCGCGCCCCCGACGGCACGGTCGGCGTGGGCTTCGCCTCCCCGATCGGCGCGCCGAAGGCCACCCCGGCCGCCACCGGCGCCCCGACCGGCACCGAGGGCACCGCCGCGGCGGGTCTCGACGCCGGCTCGATCAACCAGGCGCTCGGCAGCTGGGCGGCCATCACGCTGCCCGGTCGCGCGCTCGCCGTCTTCGACGTGTCCGGCTCGATGAAGACGAAGGTGCCGACCGCCGGCAACCTCAGCCGCGCGGAGGTCACCCGCCGCGCCGCCTCGCAGGGCCTCGCGCTCTTCGACGACCAGTGGGCCGTCGGCACGTGGATCTTCTCGACGGAGATGGACGGCAAGAAGCCGTACAAGCAGATCGTGCCGATCACGCCGCTGACCTCGGGGCGCAGCCAGCTGCAGGCCTCGATCGGCAGCATCGTGCCGAAGGACGGTGGCGACACCGGCCTCTACGACACGGCGCTGGCCGCGTACAAGTCCGTGCAGGACACGTGGCAGGCGGGCCGGGTCAACTCGGTGCTGCTCTTCACCGACGGCGTGAACGAGAACAAGGACGGCATCAGCCGCCAGACGCTGATCAACGAGCTGAAGAAGACGGCCGACCCGAAGCGCCCGGTCCGCATGGTGATCATCGGCATCGGCACCGGCGTCGACCGGAACGAGCTCGAGGCGATCACGAACGCCACCAACGCGGGCGGCGTCTTCATCGCCCCCGACCCGGCGAAGATCTCCGACATCTTCCTCGAGGCGATCTCGTCCCGGTCCGGAGCCCGCTGAGCCGGCGGTCCTCCACCGCGGCAACTGAATCGAAGCCGCTCCGGCCCATGCGGGCCGGGGCGGCTTTCAGCTTGCGGGGGCGGTCCAGTCCAGGCAGACGGCCACCGCGTCGTCCTCCAGGTCCGCGCTGACGAACGCCCGCAGATCCCCGAGCAGCGACCGTACGGCCTGCAGCGGTGCCTGCCCCCCGGTGCGCCGGACGAACCGGTGCAGCGCCGAGTCGCCGTACCGGCCGGCGTGCCCGAGCGCCTCGGACACCCCGTCGCTGACGATGAGGAGCCGGTCGCCGGGCCGCAGCCGGAACGTCTGCGTCTCGTAGTCCGAGGTCTCGAACATGCCGAGCGGGAACTGCGCCTCCAGCGGCTGCTCCACGACCTCGCCGGCGCGCAGCACCAGCATCCGCGGCGATCCCGCGTCGACGACCTGCACCTCGCCGGTCTCCAGGTCCAGCTCGAGCAGCAGCGCTTCCACGTGCGAAGCGCCGCGGTGCTGGGCGAACACCGCCTGGTCGGCGAGGGCCGCCTGGTCGGCGAGGCCGAGCCCGGCCCGGCGGGCGTTGCGCAGGGCGTGCACGGCCAGCGCGGTGAGCAGCGCCGCCGTCATGCCGTCGCCCATGCCGTTGAGCACGGTCACGGACAGCCGGCCGTCGTGTTCGGCCCAGTCGAAGCCGTCGCCGCGGATGGCGTACGCCGGCTCGAGCTGCCCCGCGAGGCTGAACCCGGACCCGACCCGGCTGCGGCCCGGCAGCAGCTCCCACTGCATCTCGGCAGCGAGCGTGAGCCGCTGGGCCCGCGCCGCCACCGTGTACCGGTCCGTGCCCGCGGCGGCCGCCTGCAGCTCATGTCCGAGCAGCGTGGCGATCTCGGCCAGCTCCGCGCGTTCCACCGCGGACGACGGCCGCGGGATGAACCGGAGCACGCCCACCCGCTCCCCGCGCGCGGTGACCGGCAGGTACGTGACGTGCCCGGCCCCCACCTCGGTCTGGTGGTCGAAGCAGCGCCAGGCGGGATCACCCGGCCGGGTGACCGACGGCCCGGAGCGGAGCGGGATCAGCGCGGACAGCCGGTAGTCGACGAGGAGGACGTCCAGGTCGTCCACCCCGTACTCCTTGGCCAGGGCCTCGGCCAGGCACTCCACCACGCGGTCGGCGGGCGCGTCGGCCAGGGCCCGGCGTACGGCGGTCAGCCGCTCCGACACGTTTGCACCCCCTCGACACGTGCACCGTACGGGTAGTCTCTGCTGCACCATGGCCGAATACCATGGGCCGGATGGGCCACACCTCGCCGCGGCGGTCGACGACGCCGCGCCTGCCCTGCTGGCCGCCTGGGACGCCGCCCGGGAGCGGGCCACGCCGCGGGTCTCCTGGCCGCAGCTGAACGCCCTGCTCGTGGTGGAGCGCGAGGAGGGCATCAACCTGCGGGGGCTGGCCGGCCAGCTCAAGATGATCCTGTCGTCGGCGAGCCGGCTCTGCGACCGCCTCGTCGCCTCGGGCATGGTGGAACGGGTGCCGGGCCGTGCCGATCGCCGGGAGATCGCGTTGTTCCTCACGCCCTCCTCCCGCCAGCTGCTGCACGACCTGCGCGCCACGCGGCGGGAAATCCTCTCCGAGGTGCTCGAGCGGATGAGCCCGGCGGGCCGCAGCGCCCTGATCCGCGGGCTCGCCGAGTTCAGCGCCGCGGCCGGGGAGGCCGACGGCCCCCAGGCGCGTACGGCCTAGGGGCTCTCGGCGAGGGGTCCGGCTAGGACCGTGCCAGCCAGGCGGCGGGGTCGTCGAGCACCGCGCGGATCACCGCTCCCGCCGCTCCTCGCATCGCCGCGTCAGGGCCGAGCGCGGCCGCCCGCAGCGTCACCGGTGACCAGTCGGCGGTGAGCACCCGTCGGTCGATCTCCGCGGCGATCCCGTCGCGCAGCCGGGGGAGCAGCGGCGCGTAGATGCCGCCGAGGACGACCGTGTCGACGTCGAGCAGGTTCACGACGGCGGCGATCGCCGTGCCGAGGGCTCGCCCGGCGCGGGTCAGGTCCGCTCCGGCCAGCTCGGCCACCGTGGTCACTCCGGCGGCGCGCAGCATCGCCTCCTGACCGGCGTACTGCTCGAGGCAGCCGCGCGCGCCGCACCGGCAGGCGGGCCCGTCGGGGTCGATCGCGATGTGCCCGATCTCGCCGCTCCACCCGCGCACGCCCCGGAACAGCGTGCCGTCGAGGACGATCCCGGCGCCGATGCCGATCTCACCGGAGATGTAGACGAAGCTCGGTGGCAGGCCGCCGGTACCCAGCTCGCTGAGGGCGGCCAGGTTGGCCTCGTTGTCGACGGTGACGGGCAGGCCGCCGACGAGGTCGCCGACGGTGACGTCCTGCCAGCCGAGGTTGGGCGCGACCCGGACGACGCCGTCGGCCGCGACGAGCCCGGGGACCGCGAGCGCGGCGCCGGCGAGGGTGAGCCCGTCCGCCTCGGCGAGGTCGCGGGCGCGGCGGGCCAGCCGGGCCAGCCCGGCGAGCGCGGTGGCGGTGTCGACGGGACGCTGGTCGCCCGGTTCGACGAGGCGGTGCCGCACGGCGCCGGTGAGGTCCACGACGCACGCCGCGCGGTAGTCGACGTTGATCTCCAGCCCCAGCCCGGCCGGGCCGTCCGGGGCGGTACGCAGCCCGGCCGCCGGCCGGCCGGCCCCGTTGCGCGGCGCCGGGCCGACCTCGATGAGCAGCGATCCGGCGATCAGGTCGTCGACCAGCGCGGACACCGTGGCGCGGGTGAGCCCGGTGGCCGCCGCGACGGCCGCCCGGGATATCGGATCTGCCCTGTTCGCCACAGTTTGCAGGACCAGCGCGAGATTATGGGCCCGGACGCTCGCTTGCCGCACCGGGGCGCTGGAGGAAGTCATGAGCCGGGCCGCCACGCCCTTGACAATGCCACACCGGGCTCAAATAATTCAACCAATAAACAAATCCGTGCTGTTACGTGGAGGTAACCGTGTCGGTCCAACCCACGCGCGATGACAAGTTCTCCTTCGGCCTCTGGACCGTGGGCTGGACGGCCCGCGACCCGTTCGGCGACGCCACCCGCGCCGCCCTCGACCCCATCGAGGCGGTGCACAAGCTCGCCGAGCTGGGGGCGTACGGCATCACCTTCCACGACGACGACCTGGTGCCGTTCGGCTCCGACGCGCACACCCGCGACGGGATCATCGCCAACTTCAAGAAGGCGCTGGAGGAGACCGGCCTCATCGTGCCGATGGTGACCCAGAACCTGTTCACCCACCCGGTGTTCAAGGACGGCGGCTTCACCAGCAACGACCGCAGCGTCCGGCGCTACGCGCTGCGCAAGGTCCTGCGCAACATGGACCTCGCCGCCGAGCTGGGCGCCAAGACCCTGGTGTTCTGGGGTGGCCGCGAGGGCGCCGAGTACGACGTCGCCAAGGACGTCCAGGCCGCGCTCGACCGCTACCGCGAGGGCCTCAACCTGCTCGCGCAGTACTCCGAGGACAAGGGTTACGGCCTGCGCTTCGCCATCGAGCCCAAGCCCAACGAGCCGCGCGGCGACATCCTGCTGCCCACGGCCGGGCACGCCATCGCGTTCATCAACGAGCTCGAGCGCCCCGAGCTGTTCGGCATCAACCCCGAGGTCGGCCACGAGCAGATGTCGAACCTCAACTACACCCAGGGCATCGCCCAGGCGCTGTGGCACGGCAAGCTCTTCCACATCGACCTGAACGGCCAGCACGGTCCCAAGTTCGACCAGGACCTCGTGTTCGGCCACGGCGACCTGCTCAGCGCGTTCGCCACGGTGGACCTGCTGGAGAACGGCGCGCCCGGCGGCGGCGCCGGCTACGACGGCCCGCGGCACTTCGACTACAAGCCCTCGCGCACCGAGGACTACACGGGCGTGTGGGAGTCGGCCAAGGCCAACATGCGCATGTACCTGCTGCTCAAGGAGCGCGCGCAGGCGTTCCGTGCCGACCCCGAGGTGCAGGCGGCGCTGGAGGAGGCCAAGGTGCTGGAGCTGGCGAAGCCCACGCTGAACGAGGGCGAGAGCTACCAGGACCTGCTCAACGACAAGAGCGCCTTCGAGGAGTACGACGTCGACGCGGCGGGCGCCCAGGGCTACCACTTCGTGAAGCTGCACCAGCTGGCCATCGACCACCTGCTGCGCGCACGCTGATCACGACGCCGACCACCGAGGAAGGATGAGGGCATGACTCTGGTAGCCGGGATCGACAGCTCCACGCAGTCCTGCAAGGTCGTCATCCGCGATGCGGAGACGGGCAAGCTGGTCCGGCAGGGCCGGGCGAGCCATCCCGACGGCACGGAGGTGCATCCCGACGCCTGGTGGTCGGCGCTGCAGGAGGCCATCGAGGAGGCCGGCGGGCTCGACGACGTCGCCGCCGCCTCGGTGGCCGGCCAGCAGCACGGCATGGTCGTGCTCGACGAGAACGGTGAGGTGGTCCGCCCGGCGCTGCTGTGGAACGACACGCGCAGCGCCGGCGCGGCCGCCGACCTCATCGAGGACCTCGGCGGCGGCGACGCCGGCCGGCGGGCCTGGGTGGACGCGGTCGGGATCGTGCCGGTCGCCAGCTTCACGCTCACCAAGCTGCGCTGGCTCGCCCGTACCGAGCCGGAGAACGCGGCCCGCGTGGCCGCGGTGTGCCTGCCGCACGACTGGCTGACCTGGAAGCTGTCGGGCGCCCGCGGCCTCGACACGCTCCGGACCGACCGCAGTGACGCCAGCGGCACGCTCTACTGGTCCGCGGCGACCAACGCTTATCGGCACGACCTGCTCGAGCTCGGCTTCGGCCGGCGCATCCTCGTCCCCGAGGTGCTCGGTCCCACCGGCATCGCGGGACACCTGCCTGACGGCGCCCCGCTCGGGCCGGGCGCCGGGGACAACGCGGCCGCGGGGCTCGGCGCCGGCGCGCTGCCGGGAGACGTGGTGGTCTCCATCGGTACGTCGGGCACGGTGTTCGTCTCCTCCGACGTCGCGCCGGACGACCCGAGCGGGACGGTCGCCGGGTTCGCCGACACCACGGGGCGTTTCCTGCCCATCGTGGTGACCCTCAACGCCGCCCGGGTCCTCGACGCCGCCACCAAGCTGCTCGGTGTCGACCACGCCGAGCTGTCCCGGCTCGCGCTGTCCGCGCCCGCGGGGGCCGACGGGCTCGTGCTCATCCCGTACCTGGAGGGGGAGCGCACCCCGAACCGGCCGAACGCGACCGGGGCGATCCACGGCCTGACGCTCCGCACGTCCGACCCGGCGCACCTGGCCCGCGCGGCGGTCGAGGGCATGCTGTGCGCCCTGGCCGACGGGCTGGAAGCGCTGATCCAGCAGGGCGCCACGGCCAACCGCATCGTGCTCGTCGGCGGTGGCGCCCGCAGCGAGGCCGTCCGGCGCATCGCACCGGCCCTGTTCGGGCTGCCGGTCCTGGTCCCGCCGCCCGGCGAGTACGTCGCCGACGGTGCCGCCCGGCAGGCCGCGTGGGTCCTCGCCGGCGGCGATCTCCCGCCGACGTGGTCCGCCGAGACCCCCGAGGTGTACGAGGACGACAGCGTGCCGCTGATCCGCGAGCAGTACGCTGCCGCCCGTGACAGGGTCGTCGACCGCACCGCCCGCTAACCTTTGGCGCGTGAGCAAGGGCGGTCCGGCGCACCGCGCCTACAGCGTGGTCGTCTTCGTCGTCCTCGCCTCGCTCGACAACGTCGCGATCGGCCTCGTCCCGCCCCTGTACGGCAGCATCGGCGCCGACCTGGGCGTGGGCGAGGGCCACATCGCCCTGGCCACCACGGTGATGTTCCTGTTCAGCGCGGTGGCGGCGGTCGGGTTCGCGTACGCGGGCGACCGCACCGACCGCAAGCCGATCCTCCTGCTCGGCACCGTGATCTGGGTGGCCGGCACGGCCTGGTCCGGCCTGGCCGGCAGCTACCCGTCGTTCCTGCTGTCGCAGGTGCTCGCGTCGATCGGCCTGGGCGGGGTCGCCAGCGTCAGCTTCGCCGTGGTCAGCGACCTGATCTCGCCGCGGCGGCGGGGCCTGGCGATGAGCTTCTGGGGCCTCTCCCAGGGCGTCGGCACGCTGGCCGGCACGATGGTCGGCGGCCTGCTCGGCTCCGCCGACTGGCGGCGCCCGTTCCTGGTGGTCTCCGCCGCGGGCGTGGTCGCGGGCATCGCCTACCTGCTCACGTACGACGTCCCGCGCGGCGACAGCGAGCCCGAGCTGGCCCAGGTCGAGTACGACGAGCGCATCCACCACGACGACCTGCCGAAGATCCTCGCCCGCCGTACGAACGTCTGGCTGATCCTGCAGGGCTTCTCGGCGCAGGTGGCGTTCGGCTCGCTGGTGTGGCTGCCGGTGCTGTTCCGGGCGCGGGCGGAGGCCCAGGGCTATTCCCCGTCGACGGCGATCGTGGTCGGCAGCGTCTTCGCCACGCTGTTCCAGGCCGGCGGCGCCCTGTCGATCCTGGGCGGCCTGGCCGGTGACAAGCTGCAGCGGCGGACGCCCCGCGGCCGGGCCATGGTGGCGGCGGTCGGCGTGCTCGCGGCCGTACCGTTCTACGTGGTGCTGTATTTCGTGCCGTTCCACATCGACGTGCCGGACGGCGGCGGCACCGGCTCGATCATCCGGGCGATCCTCGCCGACGTGGTGACCGAGCCGTCGGTGGGCCTGAGCCTCGCCACGGCGATCTTCGCGCTGGCGCTGACCTCGGCGAACTCACCGAACTGGTACGCCCTCATCGCCGACGTCAACCCGCCGGAGCACCGCGGCACCGTCTACAGCCTCGGTAATCTCGTCAACGGCGTGGGCCGGGCGGGCGGTAACGCGCTCGTCGGGGTCGCGTTCCGCGGCCTGTCCGGCGCGTTCCCGCCGCCGCTGAACTACGCGGTGGGGCTGGCCGCCTTCCAGTTCTTCTTCATCCCGACCGGCGTCATGTACTGGCTGGCCAGCAGGACGGTGGCCAGGGACATGGCGGACACCCATGCGGCCCTGGCCACCTACGCCGACCACGAGCAGGCGGCTACCCGCGTGCCCAGACCGTGACGTCCTGCGGCACCCGGCCGTCGTCGGTCAGCGGCTCGCTGGTCAGCAGCACCTCGGCGCCGGCCGGCAGCCCGGCCGGTGACTCGCCGAAGTTCGTCACGACGAGCACGCCGCCGTTGCGGAACGCCAGCACGTCGGGGGCGGTCTCCACCCACTCGAGCGAGCCGTCGCCGAGGCGGTGCTCGCGGCGCAGGCGCAGCGCCGAGCGGTACAGCTCGTACGTCGAGCCCGGCACGTCCCGCTGGCGGTCGAGCGCGTACTCCGCCCAGGACGAGGGCTGCGGCAGCCAGCTGGCGTCGGTCGGGCCGAAGCCGTACGAGGGCGCGTCCGCCTCCCACGGGATCGGCACCCGGCAGCCGTCCCGGCCGCGCTCGGCGTGCCCGGAGCGCTCCCACGCCGGGTCCTGCCGATAGTCGTCCGGCATCGTCGTGTGCTCGGGGAGCCCCAGCTCCTCGCCCTGATACAGGTACGCCGACCCCGGCAGCCCGAGCATCTGCAGGGAGGCGGCCCGCGCCCGGCGCAGTCCCAGCGGCGCGTCCGGCTGCGGGTCCCCGGCGCCGATGCCGGGCCGGCGACGCTCGCCGACCGGGTAGCCGAGCCGGGTGGCGTGGCGCACGACGTCGTGATTGGACAGCACCCAGGTGGTCGGGGCCCCGACGGCGGCGTTCGCGGCGGTCGTGCTGTCGATGACTTTCCGCAGCCGCTCCGCGATCCAGGGCGTGTCGAGATACTCGAAGTTGAACGCCTGGTGCATCTCGTCCGGGCGCACGTACCGGGCGAGCCGGTCGGCCGGCTGCACCCACGCCTCCGCGACGAGGATCCGGTCACCCTCGTACGCGTCCAGCACCGCCCGCCACTCCCGGTAGACCTCGTGCACGCCGTCCTGGTCCCACATCGGCGGCGGCGGGGCTCCCTCCGGTGCCATGCCGCCGAGGATCTCCCCGGCGTACTCGTAGTCGCTGAGGGTGGCCTCCTTGATGAGACCGTGCGCCACGTCGACCCGGAAGCCGTCGACGCCGCGGTCGAGCCAGAACCGCAGGATGTCCTCGAACTCCGCGCGGACCTCCGGGTTGCCCCAGTTGAGGTCGGGCTGGGAGACGTCGAACAGGTGCAGGTACCACTGCCCGTCGGCCACCCGCTGCCACGCCGGGCCGCCGAACACGCTCCGCCAGCCGTTCGGCGGCTCGCCGCCGTCGTCGCCGCGGCCGTCGCGGAAGACGTAGCGCTCCCGCTCGGGGCTGCCCGGCGCCGCCTGCAGGGCCGCCCGGAACCAGGCGTGCTCGTCCGACGTGTGGTTCGGCACGAGGTCGACGATGACCCGCAGGCCGAGCGCCTTCGCCTCGGCGATCATCTTGTCGGCGTCGCCGAGGTCGCCGAAGCGCGGGTCCACCGAGCGGTAGTCGGCCACGTCGTAGCCCGCGTCGTGCTGCGGCGAGGGGTAGAACGGGGACAGCCACACGGCGTCCACGCCGAGGTCACGCAGGCCGGCCAGCCGCGCGGTGATGCCGGGCAGGTCGCCCATGCCGTCGCCGTTGCTGTCGGCGAAGGAGCGCGGATAGATCTGGTAGATGACGGCGCTGCGCCACCAGTCAGTGGGGGATGGCATGCACCCAGGCTATCCGTCGAGGATCGCGGCGAAGCGCTCCTCCGCGAGGTCGAGCTGATCGAGGATGTGGTCCTTGGCGGCGACCGACAGCGGGGTGTCCGGGCGCCCGATCAGCTCGCGCAGCTTCGGCACCAGCGGCCGGTACTTGATCGCCGAGCTGCGCGCCTTGTCGTACGTGGTGTGGATGACGCCCACGCCGTTGTCGGTGAAGTCGCTCACCTTGATCACCCGGGCCCACGGATCCCGGTCGAGGCTGTCGGCGACGTGGGCCCGGTACTGCTCGTGCCGGTCGCGCTCCGGGTCGTACTCGGGGTTGGTGACCGAGCGGACCAGCTCGGCCACCCGCGGGTTGAACCGCCGGGCCAGCTCGGCGATCGCCGCGTCGGTCAGCTCCCGGTGGCCCAGCCCCGCGGGGAGCCCGGCCAGTTCGGCGGGATGGTCCTCGACCGCGTCGTGCAGCAGGGCTGCGGTCAGCACGTCGACGTCCCGGATCCCGTAGTAGCGCAGGATCCGGATCGCCACCCGCAACAGATGGTTCAGGTACGGCTCGCGTACCCGCCGGTCATCGGCGTGCAGCCGGGACGCGAGCTCCAGCGCCTCCTCCAGCCGGTGCCGGTCGGCGGGCGGGAGGGCCTGCAGTTCCAACCCGAACCTGTCCCGCAGGCCCGCCTCGCCGTACACCTCGGTGATCGCGTGCAACGGCATCGACAGCAGCATCCTTGGCGCCATGCCGAACAGGTATACCGGACCGGGCCGCCGGCGCGCGCCCGTGATCAGGAACGGGCGTCGATCAGTGGCTCATCCGTGACCACCGGCCGGGGCGGTACGGGCCGCGGCGACGGCCGGGCGCCGGGCGTGCGCCGGGCCGCCGACAGCGACGCCTGCTTGAGCGACCACGGGGTGTGGTTGTCGGCGTGCACGCCCCGCTTCCGGATGCCGGCGCCGTCGGTGAACTCCTCCTCGGTCATCGCCTGCAGCGCGCTCAGCGCGACACCGAGGATGGTCGCGGCGCTCAGCAGCGTCAGCGGCACGATCATCAGCAGCGGCCGCAGGCCGGTGATCCCGGTGCGGACCGGATCGCTGAGCTCCACGCTCATCGCCGCCATGCCGGTGTAGTGCATGCCGCAGACGGCGACACCCATGATGGCCGCGGCGCCCAGCATGGGCAGCAGGCCGCGGACCGACACGGTGAACCACAGCGCCGCGGTCGACGCCACGACGGCGATCAGCCCGGAGGCGATGACCAGCGGAAGGCTGTAGTGGATGGTGCCGGAGAGATGCATGCCGGCCATGCCGGTGTAGTGCATCGCCAGCACGCCGGCGCCGGTCAGCACGCCGGCCACGATCACCCGGGGCAGGCTGCGGCGACCGTGCCCGACGGCGATCAGTCCGGCGCCCACCGCGACCACCGCCAGTCCGAGACTGATCATGGTCATGGCGGGGCTGTACCGGACCGGGCTCTGCGGGACCTCGAAGCCGAGCATCGCGGTGAAGTGCATGAGCCAGATCGCCGCGCCGCCGATCGAGAACGCGCCGATGATGAGCCAGCGGTTGCGGCGCCCGCGGGTCCGGGCGGCCCGGGCCCGTCCGGTGGAGAGCAGGCCGAGGAAGGAGCCGAGGACGGCGACCAGGTAGGCGGCGACGGGATTGAACGCACCGTAGGTGAAGTGATGGACCTCGGCCACAGCTAACCTCGCGAGGATCGGGGGATCGATTCGCTGAGGATTCAGCCAGAAGTCCGATCTAGGACATCGCACTTCGTGTGCGGGTCACGACAAAGAGCACCGGGGCTGCCGTACCGCTGCCTGCGTGAGGTAGCGGTGCGTCAGCCCCGGTGCGGTCGTAGGGGACCGGTCAGGTGACTGCCGGGGGGATGGGGGGCGGTTAATTGGTGAAGATGCTGACACCGCCGGGGCCCACGAGGAGGCCGACGACGATCAGCACGACGCCCCAGAGGATCTGCCGCCGGAACAGCGCAAGGATGCCGGCGACCACCAGTACGACTGCGAGAATCCAGAGCAAGAAAGCCATGACCAGCTCGTACCCGACCGCGCGAAATCGAAAACCTGTGATCGGGTCCACAGCACCCCGCACATGTCCACGAACGAGCGAGACCCCGTCACGGCCGGGCAGCCGGTGACGGGGTCTCGTGCGACGCGGTACGGGCTCAGGCGTGGACCAGCCCGGCTCCGGTCTCCTCGGACAGCAGTTGGTACACGTTGTACGCCTGCTTGATGACGGGGTGCGCGACGTTGCGCACCGGCACGCCGCCGGGCGTCCGCCCCCGCTCGGAACCGTGGTGCGCGTGCCCGTGCAGGGCCAGCGCGGTGGGCGCCGAGTCGATCGCCTGCCCCAGCAGGTACGACCCCAGGAACGGATAGATCTCCAGCGGCTCCCCGGTCAGCGTCTCCGGTACGGGCGCGTAGTGCGTGAGCGCCACCAGCGCGTCGCACTCCAGCCCGCGCAGCGCCGCACCGAGCTTGTCCGCGATCGCCTCGGTGGTGCCCACGAAGTTCTTCATCTCGCGTTCGCCGAAGGAGCTCGCGCAGGCCCCGGCGAACCCGCCGCCGAAGCCCTTGGCGCCGGCGACCCCGAGCCGGTGCCCGTTGAGGTCGAGGACCGTTCCCTCACCCTCGAGCACCGTCATCCCGGCGTCCCGCAGCACGTCCATGACCTGCAGTTCCTGGTCGCTCTGATGGTCGTGGTTGCCGAGCACGACGACCACCGGCACGGCCAGCCCGCCGAACTCCTGCGCCATGCACTTGGCCTCGTCGACCGTGCCGTGGCGGGTGAGGTCGCCGGCGATCAGCAGCACGTCGGCGACGTCCGGCAGCTGTTCCAGCGCGGGCCGGTAGCGGCCCAGCACATCCTTGTCCACGTGGACGTCGCCCACGGCGGCGATCCGGATCATGAAATCTCCTCCACCTCGCTGGGCGCCGCGGCGCGCACGATGCCGATGTCGCAGGCGATCTCCACCTCGGGGAACCGGGAGGTGATCTGCCGGCAGATCTCGTCGCGGCGCTGCGCGCTCTCCACTTCGCCGCCGAGGACCAGCAGGTGGTCCCGGCGCTGCAGGGTGATGCCCTGCTCGGCGACCGCGCCGGTCTCGGTGAGGAGGCGCTGGATCTCCGCCTCCACGTACTCGTCGAGCTGTGCCATCTCATCCCCCCACGGTCAGGTGCGCACCCGGCTCCGGGACCACCTCGAGGCGGTCCAGCAGCATCAGGAACGCCTCGGCGTACGGCGACCGCGCGGTCTCCTTGCGGACCCGGTCCCAGTCGATCTGCTCGCGCAGGGAACGGGCGACCGGCAGGCCGGTGGCGAAGTCGCAGTAGTGCTGGGTGTAGCTGAGCAATTTGTGGATCATCAACTGGGTGGCCGAGAGCACCGGCATGTTGATCGCCTCGACGGGGCGCATCACGGTGTCCCGCAGCGTCTCGTCGGTCACCGGCGACTCGACCGGGCGGTAGATGAGGTCCACCATCCGCCCCTCGTCGAAGACCTTGACCAGCCAGTCCTCCGGCGGCTGCTCGACCTCGAAACCGACCGCCGACAGCTCGGCCAGGGCCCGCTCCTTGTCCTGCTCGCGGATCAGGAAGTCCACGTCGTGGTCGCTGGAGTGGCCGCCGTGGGCGTACACCGCGAAGCTGCCGCCGAGCGCGAAGGGGATCTCGGCCTGCTTCAGCACGGCGGCCACCCGCTTGAGCGTGTTGACCAGGCCCTCGTCCACCCGGTACGGCATGGCGTCTCCCTGTGTCGGTGTGATGTCCGTTTCCCGTCGGAACGACTACCCCTCACGACTGCGCTTGTAACGCGGGGTGCTCCGGGCCCAGGGACAATAAGACCCATTTTGTACGGCCACAGCACCGCGGCGGGGCGGAACGGTGCGTGACAACTCCCGCTACCGTCGGTGGGTATGGTCCCCGGCCTCGCCCCGCGTCCCTCGTCCGCCCTCCGCCGCCGTCCCCGCACCATCGCCCTCGTCGGCATCGACGGCTCCGGCAAGACGACCCAGGCGCACCTGCTGGCCGAGGCGCTGGCGGACCGCGGCCTGCCGGCCCGTTACCGGCGCAACGCCGGCGGCCGGCGCTGGTTCGGCCGGCTCGCGACCGCCCTCGGCCGCGGTGACGGCGAGCAACTGCTGGGGCGCCGGGCGATGCTGCTCGTCGAGTCGGTGCTGCGCTGGCTGGCGATCCTGCGCACGCTGCTGCGCCGCGGCTTCACCCGGGAGACCGCCGTCATGGATCGCTACGCGGTATGCCAGTACGCGAGCATCCGCGCCCACGCGAAGAACCCCCGGCCGGAACGCATCAACCGGGCTGAACGCCGGGCCCGTCTCGCGTACCGGGTCTTCCCGCGGCCGGACGTGACGTTCCTGCTCGACGTCGGCCCTGAGGTGGCGTACGACCGCATCGAGCGCCGTGGCTACGACCACGAGGAGATGTCGTACCTGCGAGCCGCCGCCGCGGCGTACCGGGCGCTCCCGGAGTACGCGGACTTCGTGGTGATCGACGCGAACGGCACGCCGGAGGAGGTGCAGGCTGCGTTGCTGGCCCAGCTGCCATCGGTGGAGCCCCGGCGCACGCCCGTCAGGGTGCTGGTGCACGCCCGGGCCCTGGTCCTCACGGCCGCGACGCTGGTCGCCGCGGCCACGGCGCTCACCCTGCAGTGGGCGGAGGTCTTCTAGGCGCGGCCGTAGACGGGGATGCTCGCCCCGCTGGTCGGCGCCGACGCGTCGTCCACCAGGAACGAGATGACCCGGGCGATCTCCTCCGGCGTGACCCACCGGGAGTGGTCGGCGTCCGGCTGCTCGCGCCGGTTGAGCGGGGTGTCGATCACGCTGGGCAGCACCGTGTTGGCCCGTACGCCCTGCTTGCGGTACTCGACCGCGACAGCGTTGGCGAACGCGAGCACCGCCGCCTTCGCGGTGGCGTACCCGGCAGCGCCGGCGAACGGGGCGACCGCCGCCCGCGACGACACGCACACCACCGAGCCGCCCCCGGCAGCCACGAGATGCGGCAGTGCGCCGGCCGTCATCAGGTACGTCGGCCGCAGGTTCAGCCGCAGGATCGCCTCGAAGTCGGTAACGGGCGTCTCGTGGACCAGCCCGCCCATCGCGAACCCGCCCACGAGGTTCACCACGGCTCTCAGCGGCGCGGTCGCCTCCTGAGCGGCGAGTGTCACCACCCGCTCGACGTCTTCCGCGACCGTGACGTCCGCCTCCACGCCCACCGCACTCTCGGGCAGCCGCTCGAGGCTCCCACCTCGTACGGGAGCCACCACCCGCCATCCGTCAGCGAGCAGGCTCCTCAGGACCGCCCCGCCCAGACCCCCGGCTCCGCCGGTCACAATCACGCTTCGCTCCGCCATGCCGTCACCGTAGTGCTGTGTTTTGCGTCACTCATCGTGCGGCTCAGCGGATCATCCGAACCGCCGACAGTCACCCGTACGGGCTAGTGATCTGCGGCGCGATGTGCCGCATGGTGGCAGGGGTGTCCGGCGCCGCGAGTGTGCCGGATCTTTGCCGTGGCGTTTGTTTCAAGCCCGGCGGGAACCTGTCGATGCAGGGCGTGAACCCAAGTGGCTGCCCGGCCGTACTGGGTAGTGACGAGCATCGCACGGCTATCCGTGATGCCCGTCGCTGTGACGGATGAGGGGCTGATGGTGTCATGTAGCAGGCGACGGGTATGCGTCACATGACGCATCCACCGCCGGGTGTGGCTCCGAATGCCTACCCAGAGAGCCTCCTCAGAAAGTATCCACTCGGCTCTCAGGTGACGCTCAGGCATTCGTGACACTTTCGACCCACCAGCCGGAATCAGTGCAGGGCGCCACTTGTTGTGTAGGTGCAGCACCGCAATGCACGAACTGCGGACGTTACGGGAGGGCTTGATGGACGCAGGAATCACCCGTAACAGGTTTAGTGAAGGCAATGAGGGGACCGTGGGCAACGTGGAGAAGAACACCGTGATGCGGACGGACGAAGTCGCCGAGGAGCGCGACCTCGTCGGCGTCTACCTGCACGAGATCTCCCGCACGCCGCTGCTGGACGCCGCCAGGGAGGTCGACCTCTCCAAGGCAATCGAGGCCGGCCTCTATGCCGAGCACCTGCTCGAGATCGGTGACGAGCGACGCGGCGTGAGCCGGGAGGAGCTGGAGCGGCTGGTCGTCGAGGGCGAGCGGGCCAAGGACCTGTTCATCCGCGCCAACCTGCGCCTGGTCGTCTCGATCGCACGCCGGTACGTGCGCTCGGGCATGCCGATGCTCGACCTGATCCAGGAGGGCAACACCGGCCTGGTCCGCGCCGTCGAGAAGTTCGACTACGAGCGCGGCTACAAGTTCTCGACGTACGCGACGTGGTGGATCCGCCAGGCGATCAGCCGGGCGATCGCGCAGCAGGAGCGCACCGTGCGCCTGCCCGTGCACCTCGTCGAGGACGTCAACCGGATGCGCAACGTCACCCGCCAGCTCGTCCGCGAGCTCGGCGCCGACCCGGAGCCGGAGCAGATCGCGACCGCGCTGGGCGTGACCGTGGAGCGCGTGAACGAGCTGACCCGCTGGGCCCAGGACACCGTGTCGCTGGACACCCCGGTGGGCGACGACGGCGACACCAACCTCGGCGACCTGGTCGCCGACAGCGATGCCCCGTCGCCCGAGGAGATCGTGCTGACCGCCCTGGAGCGCCAGCGCATCGAGGGCCTGCTGAACCACCTCGACGACCGGTCCGCGGGCATCATGCGCGCCCGCTACGGCCTCGAGGACGGCCGCGAGCACTCGCTGACCGAGGTGGCCTCGCGCTTCTCGCTCTCGCGGGAGCGCATCCGCCAGCTCGAGATCCAGGCGCTCGGCCGGCTCCGCGAGCTGGCCCGCGCCGAGGGCCTGCAGGCGGCGTAAGCAAGCGCCGGAAGCACAGAAAGAGGGCCGGTACCCGCGGGTACCGGCCCTCTTTCTGTGCGGTTCAGATCACGTCACGCGGCCGTAGCCGTACGGGGGCATGATGTCGATCGTGCGGTGCTTCACCGGCTCACCGGCGCGCGAGGCGTCGATGATCTTGCCGTCGCCGACGTACAGGGCGACGTGGCCGAGACTGCGGTAGAACACCAGGTCCCCGGGTTCGAGCTGGGACCGGGAGATGCGCTTGGTGGCGCTGTACTGGGCCGCCGCATTGTGGGGCAGCGACTTTCCGGCCTGGCTCCAGGCGCGGGAGGTCAGGCCCGAGCAGTCATACGTGGACAGGCCGTCCGCGCCGAACTCGTACATCTTGCCGACCTGGGCGAACGCGAACCGGACGACCACACCGGCCTGGCCGGAGACCGACGGGACGTTGCCCGTGTACCTCGAGCCGGTTTCGGTGGCCCGGCCGTACGCGGCGGTGCGCATGGCGTACAGCTTCTTGAGGTCCGCCTGGATCTTCTTCTTGCGGTCGCCGAGCTCCTTGACCTCGGCGGCCTGCTTGTCCTGCGTGGTCTTGAGGGCGGCCTGGCGCTCGGTGTAGTTCTGCGTCGTCGCCGTGTACGTGTCGATGTCGCGCTGCCGGCTGCGGGAGAGCTGCTCCAGGATGGACATGCGGTCCATCAGGTTGTTGCTGCCCTCGAGCACCACGTTGACGGCGCCGATCTTCCCCGTCTTGTACGCGGACTGGGCCAGCAGGTCCATCTGGCTGCCGGCGACCTTCAGCGCTTCCCGGGCGGGCCCGATCGACGCGGCGAGCTTCTTCTCGTCCGCCTTCGTCTTGTTCAGGCTGAGCTTCATCTTGTTGTACGACTCGACGACGTCCTCGAGCTCGTCGGACGCCTTCTGGATCTTCTTGTTGAGGTCACTCGTCGAGGGGGCCGCGTGCGCGGCCGGCGCGACGGCACCGGTGATCGCGATCGCGAGGACGGCGACCACCAGGGTGCGGAGCCTCGTGCGGGGGTGTCGCAACGGTACGTGGCCTTTCTTCCGCTGGGCCGCCTACCGGGTTAGCTGACGGATTCGGGCGGGAAGAACGCCCTACCGCTCGCGCGGATTCACCCCGGATGCTGTTTCGGTGGTTCCCCGGTTCACCTCGGCGCCCGCGCCGGACCCGGGGGAGGGACCCGCCGTGCGCGCCGCCGGCGATTCGGCGGCGTTGGCCGGTGCCACCGAGTCGTGGCTGCCGACCGGACCAACCGCATCAACTTATCGGCGATCTCACCGAAAACAAGAGCCGGAAGAGTGACGTGGGCCGATTATCACATTTATTCCAATGATCCCGATAACGGAAAGCTATTTACCGGGTGCTCCGCGTCACTCTATTACTTCGCCATCGCCGGTGGGGTGTCCATCGGCTGTGCGGCCCATTTGCGGGTGACGGTCCGTTCCGCCCAGAACGAGAGGAACGGAATGGTGCCGGCGAGCATCACCAGCAGCATGCGTCCCAGCGGCCACCGCGCCCGGCGGCTCAGGTCGTAGCTGGCCGCCAGGTACACCATGTAGAGGAAACCGTGGAACGGGCCGACCGTGGCGACCACGCTGTCGTTGTCGCCGGCGTACTTGAGCGGCATGCCCACCGCCACGAGCACGATGAGGACCACGCCGACGATCCAGGCGATGATCCGGTAGCGGGTGAGGGCTCCCTGCACGATGCACGTCCTTAGTCAGTTGCTCTGCCGGCCGGGGTAGTCGCCGGGCCGCGCTCCGGGGTGCGCGTTCAGCCAGGCCAGATAGTCGTTGTACGCGTCCAGTTCCGGGTCCTCGCCCGCGGGGGTGGCCGGCGTGGAGGCGGGCACCCGGACGGGGCGGCGCACGGTCACCACGGCCGGGTCCTGGTCCGCCGGCTTCTCGACCGGGGCGGGCTCCTGCGGGGTCTTGCGCTCCTGCTGGACCTCGCGGAACCAGACGAACGCCACGAAGAACGCGAAGACCGGCCACTCGAAGGTGTAGCCCCAGCTCAGCGTGTTGCCGCCGGTGGCCCGGCTGAACTGCCACCAGCCCAGTCCCAGGAAACCGGCGATGAGGACCAGCGCGACCACGTGACGCGCGATCCACGCCGGGGTCCACAGCCCTTTCATGTCGTCGAGGGTACCGGCGCGGGTTTGACGCCCAGGTGCACGGGCAACCGTTGCCTGCAACGACGAGAAGGAGGAGAGCATGAGCGACTCCGAGGTCGACGCTCCCGTCGGGACCGAGACCGGCATCGACCCCGCAGGTCTCGCCGACGAGGACCTCATCCGCGAGCTCGGCAGCCTGCACCGTACGCGGCTGCAGACGCTGCGGCACGGCCCCGACGCGGCGCTGGCCAACCACCTGCGGCGCACCGCCGAGCTGGAGACCGAGTACCTCGCCCGGCACCCCGGCCGCGAGGTCGACCCGCACCGGCTCACCCAGGACTTCTGAGAGGACCTTCGCGCATGACCTCCTCGGTACGCGGGCGGCTCGACCGGCTGCGACGGCAGTACGCGCCCCACGAACACCGGCCGCTGGACGGCTACGCGGTGACGATGGGTGCCTTCGGTGTGCTGGCGGGCAGCCTCGCCGTGGTCGCCAAGGCCACCGGGCGTGAGGTGCCGGAGCGTCCGGCCGTCCAGGACGTGGTGCTGATCTCGCTGGCCACGCACAAGCTCAGCCGGCTGATCGCCAAGGACTCGATCACCAGTCCGCTGCGCGCCCCCTTCACCCGCTACGCCGAGCCCGCGGGCAGCGGAGAGCTCAACGAGGAGGTGCGCGACGAGGGCAGCAGCATCCGCCACTCGATCGGCGAGCTGGTCAGCTGCCCGTTCTGCCTCGCGGTGTGGGTGGCGACCGGGCTCACGAGCGGCCTCGTGTTCGCGCCCCGGCTGACCCGGCTCGCGGCCACGGTGTTCACCGCGGTGGCGGCCTCGGACTTCCTGCAGATGGCGTACTCGATCTCCAAGGAGGCCGCCGAGGGCGACCCGCAGGACGACGAGAAGCCCGCCGTCAACGGGCGGGCGGTCGCACAGGCCTGAGATGAAACGACGGCGGCCCCGGCATGTCGATGCCGGGGCCGCCGTCGTCCGGGCCGGGGACTACACCGGGCCGTCCTTCTCCATGCCCGACCAGCCGCGCGGGCTCTCCGGCTCGCCGCTGTCCTCGTTGTCGATCACGTCGGGCGAGACCGCGGTGTCGCCGTGCTCGTTCGCGAAGTCGGGCTGGTCCTGCGGGTCCAGCTCCGAATTGCCGAAGGCGGGCAGACGTTCGTTCTGCTGCGTCATGGTGATCGCTCCTCAGACGTCGAGAGTGCGGAGGGCCTCGGCGGCCTCGTCCTGGGCGTACTCGCCCTCGGGCAGGGCGTCGATACGGGTCAGCGCGGAGGCCGGCAGGCCGGCGGCCACGGCGCCGCGCTGGAGGTCGGCGCTGCTGAGCCTCTCCTGCGCGGCGTAGGCGTCGTCGAGGTACTCGTCCAGCACGCGGAAGTCATCGCTCACGGCAGTCGACTACCCGGTCGGCAGCCCGGCAAACGGTGTGGTCCAGGTCACATATGCTGCCGGAATGGCTTGGGCCGGCCGACGGTTGAGAACAGATGTCGGTGTGCCCAGTGTCCCCGGGCCTCACCCTTTGCCTTCGCGGAATACCGTTCGGCTGGAGCCGCGTTGAGCCTTTCGCCGCGAGGCGACCTGCACACCGACACCTACGTCCGCCGCCCCCGGTCCCACCGGGGGCGGCGTTCTGTCTCCCGGGGCTCCGGCCCGCCGGTCGTGAGCGGCGTTGAGTTTTCGACCCCCGCTGCGGCGGGTACCCCTCGATCATGAGTGACGATCGCGTCGAGCGGCGCGCCGCCGACCTGCTGCCGGAGGAACGTGCCGCCGGGAGTGCCGACCCCGAACTGCAGGCGGAGGCCATCCTCGCCGAGTCGGACGAGCGGGAGCACGTGCCCGAGGGTGCGCCGAGCACATTCCTGGAACATCGCTCCTCGGACCGCACGGTTACGCCCGCGGACGGCACCCGATAGAGGACACCACTTTCGTGTTCCCGGACCCGCATGGCAATATCGGGCAAATGTCTGCCCCGCAACGGAGCACCGGGCGGCGGGTGGTGAACACCTCGGAGATCACGATCTCCGTCGCGTCGCCGTCCGACCCCAGTGGCTCCCCGCGTACCGCCTCAGCCGGTGACGTCGCCTCCGCCGATTCGCCGGTGGGGGAGGGACGCCGCCGCCGTGGTCGCCGCGGACGCAAGAACCGCCGGCCCGTACGGGCGAAGGGCGCCGGCAGACCCTCCTCCGGCCGGAACGAGCTGGACGGGCCGCATCCGGTCGAGGTGGCGGGGCTGCTGCACGAGCTGTCGGCGCGGCTGCTCAGCGCCGACGACCTCCGGCAGGCCATGGACCGCCTCGCCGTCTTCGCCGCGGGCGCCGTCCCCGGCACGCTGCGCTGCTCGGTCGCCCTGATCGGCGAGGGCGGCCCGCTGACCCTGGCCGCCTCCGGGCCACGGGCGCAGGCGCTCGACGACGTCCAGTACGCGTCGGGCGACGGTCCCGGGCTCGAGGCTGCCCGTACGCGGGCCGTCGTCAGCATGGACGACCTGCAGGGCGACACCCGCTGGCCCGAGCTCGCCGAGTGCGCCCGCGAGGAGGGCGTGCACGGGGTCGTGTCGATCCCGGTGGACGTCCAGCGCTCCGCGGTCGGGTCGGTCAGCTTCTTCGTCGGCTCGCCCGGCGGCGTCGGCTCGGAGCGGCTGCTCACCGCCATGGCCCTGGTCAACCAGGCCGAGATCCTGCTCGGCGAGATGTGCCGCCGCGAGGGGCTGAGCCAGGGCGCGATCGTGGACCGGGCCGCCGGCGTCATCATCGCGCAGCGCGGCTGCGGCGTACGGGAGGCCTACGACGTGCTGCGGGACACCGCGCAGCGGCTCGGCATGCCGTGGGAGGACGTCGCCGAGCGGCTCATCGCGGCAGCCGCCCGCAACGCCGACGCCTGAGACGCCACAGGGGTACGAGCGCGTGCTGCGCCCGTACCCCTGTGCCGTTTGAAGGGCTATGAACGGCCCGGAGCCGCCGGTGCCTGCTCGGTCCCGGCCACCGGCTCACCCGCGGGGTGCGGCCGCGGCCGCGGCGTCCTCGGCGCGCTGTGCCTGCGCCGAGCGCTGGGCGAGCGGGATCTCCGGCAGGAAGAAGACCACGACCAGGCCGATCAGCATGACGGCGAGCGCCAGCAGGTAGACCACGTGGATGCCGTCGGCGAAACCGACCTTGAACGGGTGGGCGAGCGCCTCCGGCAGCTTGTTGATGAACGACGTGTCGTTCAGGTCGCCGCCGCCCTGACCGGGCGGGAGCTGGACGCCGGCCTCGGTGTACGCCCCCGAGATCTTGCCGGGCAGGACGTTGAACAGCACCGACAGGAAGATCGCGGTGCCCAGCGTGCCGCCCATGGACCGGAAGAACGTCACCGAGCTGGTGGCCACGCCGATCTCCCGTGGCGACACCGCGTTCTGCACCGCCGTGATCATCGGCTGCATGTTGCCGCCCAGGCCGAGGCCCATCAGCACCATGATCAGCATGGTCTTCCACAGCGGGGTGTCCGCGCCGATCAGCGAGAACAGCGCGAGCGACGCGGCCATCAGGATGCTGCCGATGATCGGGAAGATCCGGTAGCGGCCGGTCCGTGCGATGAGCTGGCCGGCGACGATCGAGCCGGTCATGATGCCGATCACGAACGGGATCATCTGCAGGCCGGCGGTCGTGGGCGAGCTGCCCTTGACGATCTGCAGGTACAGCGGGACGGTCATCAGGCCGCCGAACATCGCCATGCCCAGGATCGTGCTGGAGGTCGCGCCGACGGCCACCGTACGGTTGCGGAACAGCCGCAGCGGCAGCAGCGCCTCCTCCTTGTACGCCCGCTCCGCCAGCACGAACGCCACCAGGCCGACGGCGCCGATCACGTAGCAGGCCAGCGCCCGCCCGGAGCCCCAGCCCCAGTCGCGGCCCTGCTCGGCCACGGTCAGCAGCGGCACCAGGCCGACGATCAGCGCGACCGCGCCGGGCCAGTCGATGCGGTGGTCGGTGCGCTGGTGCGGCAGGTGCAGGACCCGCGCCACCACGATCATCGCCGCGATGCCGATCGGCACGTTGAGGTAGAACACCCAGCGCCAGCCGTCGACCCACAGGATGCGGTCCGCGCCGGCGAAGAAGCCGCCGAGGATCGGGCCGATGACGCTGGCGGTGCCGAACACGGCCAGGAAGAAGCCCTGGTACTTGGCGCGCTCACGGGGCGGCACGATGTCACCGATGATCGCGAGGGCCAGCGACATCAGGCCGCCGGCGCCGATGCCCTGGATGGCCCGGAACGCGGCCAGCTCGTACATGTTCTGGGAGAGGCCGCAGAGCATCGAGCCGACGATGAACACGCCGATCGCGAAGAGGAAGAACGGCCGCCGGCCGTAGATGTCGGACAGCTTGCCGTACAGCGGGGTGGAGATCGTCGACGTGATGAGGAACGCCGTCGTCGCCCAGGCCTGCAGGTTGAAGCCGTTGAGGTCGTCGGCGATCGTCCGGGTCGCCGTTGCCATGATCGTCTGGTCCAGGGCGGCCAGGAACATGCCCATCATCAGGCCGATCAGAACCGTGATGATCTGCCGGTGGGTGAAGTCCGCGGAGGCCTGGGGGCCTCGGGCGCCGCCTCCCGGACCGGCCTCTGCCGGTGCTGTGGTGCTCGAGTTACTCACGCGTTCTCCCGTGCTGGTACGGCTGGGTCGCTGCGCAGGAGCGCCTCGACGGAGCTGTTGAATTGTTCGAAGAGGCCGGCGAACGCGGCGACGCGCTCGGCCGGCCAGTCGCTCAGCGCCTCGCTGAGCAGTGCGTGCCGCGCCTCGTGCAGGCGAGCACAGGCCGCGTGGCCCGACTCCGTGATGGCCAGGCGCGAGGCGCGGCCGTCGGCCGGATCGGCCTCCCGGCGGGCGAGCCCGGCCTTGACGAGCTGGGCCGCCTGGCGGCTGATCGTGGAGGGGTCCGCGTGCTTGACCTCGGCCAGGTCGGTGACCCGCAGCGGGCCGAGGTGACGCAACGGGAACAGCAGCATCAGCGCGGAGGTCTCGGCGCCGAGATCTCCTGCATTGAGCATGCCCTTGATGCGAGCGCCCACGCGGAAGAACCGCATGAGTTCGTCGGCCAACCGGCCGGTAGCGTCCGCCGTCACGCTGCACCTCCCTCAGATGCATGCAGCGTACAACTGGTTGGTTGGTGAAAGCATTTCCGTTCGGCTAACGCAGGGTGATTGTGGCGCGCATCTCCCACACGCCGGTCGCCAGCGCCTCGGTCTCCTCGAGGGAGGCGGGCACCGGCACGGTGTACTCGGCGCGCCGGATGAAGAGCCGCTCCGGGAAATATCCGCGCCCGGGGTCGCCGACCAGGATCACCGCGCCGGCGGCGGCCGCCCGGCGCAGGGCCGCGGTCATCCGGTCGGCCACGCTGCGGGTGTAGAAGACGTCCCCGGCCAGGATCACCTCCGCCGGCCCGGCGTCGCCGATGTCGGCCGCCCGGGCGTGCACCGTCACCCCGTTGGCCTCGGCGTTGCGGGTCGTCGCCGTGGCCGCGGCGGGGTCCAGGTCGAGGGCCTCGACCCGGGCGGCGCCGGCCCGGGCCGCCGCGATCGCCGCCACACCCGAACCGGAGGCGACGTCGAGGACATGCCGTCCCCGGACGAGGTCGGGATGATCGAGGACGTAGCGCGCGAGCGCCTGGCCCCCGGCCCAGACGAAGGCCCAGAACGGCGGCGGGACGTCGCTGCGGAACTGCCCGTCCGCCGAGTCGAAGAGCCCGACGCGGTCGCCGGCCAGGTGCAGGGAGATCTCGGGAGCCAGGGGTACGGGTAGCAGCGCGGTTTGCACGGCGCCGATTCTTCGCCCCCCGGAGCCGTGCTGCGCGCTATTTACCGCGGCGTCTTACGGCTTATGCCACGAATTCGGGTGCACGAACGAACAAAGCGTGAGGAGCCTCACCGCGGAGCGCCTGGCTCAGCTCGGCCGCTCTCGCCATGGCTGCCGCCACCCGGGCGCGGTAGTGCTCGCGGGCCTGAATTACCCATGCGGGCCCTGCCAGGTCCTCCAGCAGTGGTCGCCCGGCCAGGTGTGCAGCCGCGACGAGAGGGCGTAGTGCGCTGCGGTGGGGCCGGCCCGCCGCGATGGCCACCAGCTCGTCGAAGCGTGCCGTGTCGACCCGTACCCGGTCGGGGACGAGCGCGTACCCGTCGTCGCCGATGGTGACCGGGGAGTCACTTTCGTCGCCGGCCGGGTCCAGCCGACAGCACAAAAGGGACAGTTGACCCTCCATCGTGGTCAGATGGCCGGCCGGCGGGCGTTCCGGCCACAACAGCCCGGCCAGCTCGGCCTTCCGGACCTTCCCGCGCAGCGCCAGCAGTGCCAGGATGTGCCGGGACAGGTCGTCACCGAGGTCGCCGCCGGAGAGGCGTACTCCGCGCGTGCGGACCTCGAGCGGGCCGAAGAGCTGGATCTCGTACATGGGGTTAGACCCTGGATGGGGGACGGTCGCGCGACAAGCCTCCGGCGCGACGGTCGGCACCCCGAAAGCGAGGGGGCGGACCGGCCGAAGATACGAGTCACGCCGAGCCGCTCGGCCTCATCCGCCCGGCGGGTGGCCACAGCGATCGGTTTGGCTTGGATGCGCTGTCAGACTGTTGGTACGCCTTGGCTTCGCTCGAGGGACACATAGACTTCCAGCGCTGGCGGATCAGGAGGCGTGAATGGTGGGCGAGGCGATCACGGTGCTCGTGGTGGACGGGCATCAGACGTTCGCCGAGTTGCTCGGTGTGGCGCTGACCGGGCAACCGGAGCTGCGTTACGTAGGACAGGCACGCACGGGCGAGCAAGCCATCCGGATGGTGCAGGAGCTGCGCCCCAACGTCGTGCTGCTCGACCCGGATCTGCCGGACGCGGACGGCATCGCGATCGCGGAGCTGCTGCGGCACCGCCTGCCCGACACCCGGTTCGTGATCCTCACGGCGAACAACGAGTCCGCGCTGGTCGGCCGGGCCACGGCGGCGGGCGCCTCGGGCTTCCTGTCGAAGAACGGCCCGCTCGGCGACGTGATGAACGCGATCCGCACCGCGCACGGCGGCGGCATGACCGTCTCCACCGACATCCTCGCCCGGCTGCTGCGCAGCACCGCCCCGGTGGTCGGCCCGCGCGCCGGCGGGCTCACCGCCCGCGAGCACGAGGTGCTCGTCCTGATGGGGTCCGGGCTCGACCCGCGCGCCATCGCCCGCCGGCTCGGCATCAGCGTCCACACCTGCCGCGGGTACGTGAAGGCTGTGCTGGGCAAACTCGGTGCGCACAGCCAGCTGGAGGCCGTCGCGGTGGCCACCCGGCGGGGTCTGCTGCGCCCCGACGGTCATAACGCAGAGTAATTCACGTCTGCACCCATCCGCTACGCCGCGGGATCCGTACCACTCGCTGGAGCGCCGGAGGAAATGCCGGCGCCGGCGCGAGTTGGAGGGCTTCGCGTGCAACCGCCATTCGCTGATTCGTCCGATGTGTCCCTCGCGCTGGTCGGCCCGTCGAACTCCGGCACCGACTGGGCGAACCGGGACCGGGAATCGCTCTACCGTCGCCCGGGGACGCCCGCGGCCCCGTACCGGCGGCCGCCCGCGGCGACCCCCCTGCGCGACGAAAAGGAAGACATGTCCGACACCGGAAGCTGGAACGCCTTCGCCGCGCCGTCCACAGGCAGACGCGAGCCGAAGCCGGACACGTCATGGCCCGGTGGCGAGGCGCAGGCCGACCGCTCGCAGGCCGACCGCTCGCAGGCCGACCGCTCGCAGGCCGTGCGCGAGCCGGAGTTCGGGCCCGCCCCGCCGGCCACCGGTGGGCGGACCGCGTTCGGCGTGACCGCGGGACCCATCAGCGGAAACTGGCGCAACGATGCCCCCGCGTCCCCGGCAGCCGGCCTTCCCGTCCGGACCGGCCCGAACGCCGACGCGGCCTACTCCGACCGCACTTCGACCGACGCCGGTCACCCCGGATGGGCCACGCCCGGGCACGCCGCCGGTGTGCGACCGGCCTCGGGGCACCCGTTCGGGGCCGAGGCGGCGCCCGAGCGGGCCCGGCACTCCAGGCCCGCGCCGTCTCCCGACCGCTCCGGGCCCGGGTCGTTCACCGACCTCACCCGGCCGGCGGGCACCGACTTCACCGGGCCGGGGACCGCCACCGGTCTCACCCGGCCGGGGGTTTCCGCAGGCGGCACGCGACCCGGGCTGTCCTCCGAGCGGTTCCGGCCCGCGCCGCCGGCCGACCACGACGAGGGCATCGGTGATTTCATCGGCGGGCCGGGGCGGGAGATCCGGCCGCACCGGGCCGCCCGGCACCCCGCCGCTGCGGCCGCTTCCGCCGGGCTTCCCGAGGCACCCCGGCGCAGCCGTGGCGTCCTGCTCGCCGGGCTCGCGCTGACCACCGCCGTGCTGCTCGGCGCGACCGTCGCGGGGGTGGCGTACTTCTCCGGGCCCGACAAGGACCTCACGTCCGTGCTGGAACTGGGTGCGGGCGACAAATCGGATCAGCGTACGGCCAGCGCGGCCATGGAGGGGCGGACCGCGGCCGGCTTCGACCTGGTGAGCGCCGTGACGCGGGTGACCGTACGCAGCGAGGACCTCGGCGACCGGCTCTTCAGCGTCACCACCGCGGACGACTCCGGCGTGCTGCCGAAGCCGGTGCTCGCGCAGGACAAGGTGCAGCTCTACCTCACGCCCGACGGCGACGGGAACGCGACCGGGGCGGTGGACGTCGTGCTCACCACGCGGGTCACCTGGACGCTGCGCTTCTCCGGCGCCGCCGACGAGCAGATCCTCAACCTGCAGGGCGGCCGGGTGGCCGGGATCGACATGCTGGGCGGGGCCCGGCGGACCGCGATCCAGCTGCCCGCGGCCGCCGGTACCGTGCCGCTGACGGTCACGGGGGCCGTCGACGAGCTCGCGATGACGTCGCCGGCCGGCAACCCCGTACGCGTGCAGGTGAAGGGCGGCGCCAAGACGGTCGCCGCCGGCGCGCGCACCCTGCGCGACGTGGCACCCGGCTCGACGCTGACCCCGAAGAACTGGGCGACGAACGACCGGTACGACGTGAACGCCGAAGCCCGGGTGACCCTGCTGTCGGTCGAGACCGTCAAGTAGGGCACCCGGGCTCCGGGGGAACTTCTAGGACAGCACGCGCAGCCGTACGGTCTGGCTCATGGCGCGCAGCTGGTCGAGCACGTCGGCGCTGTAGTGGCCGCTGATGTCGGTGATCAGGTAGCCGTAGTCGCCGCGGGTGCTCAGCAGCTGGCCCTCGACGTTCACCTGGTGCTCGGCGAGGATGCTGTTCACCTGCGCCAGGACGCCGGGCGTGTTGAGGTGCACGTGCACGATGCGGCCCGTGCCGGTCTGGGCGGGCAGAGCGACGCTGGGCAGGTTCACGCTCAGCGTGGTGTTGCCCTCCTCCACGAAGTGGACGAGCTTGTTCGCCACGAAGTCGCCGATGTCCGCCTGGGCCTCCTCGGTGGAGCCGCCGATGTGCGGGGTGAGGATGACGTTCGCCAGCCCGCGCAGCTCGGACACGAACTCGTCGCCGCGGCCCTTCGGCTCCTTGGGGAACACGTCCACCGCGGCGCCGGCGAGGTGACCGCTGGTCAGCGCCTCGCGGAGCGCGACGTGGTCGACCACGATGCCACGGGACAGGTTGAGGAACAGCGAGCCCTCGCGCATCTTCGCGAACTGCTCCGCGCCGAAGAAGCCGGCGTTGCCCGGGCGGCCGTCGACGTGCAGCGTGACCACGTCCACCGACTCCAGCAGCTCCTCCAGGGTGCTGCAGCGCTGGGCGTTGCCGAGCGCCAGCTTGTCGGCGGTGTCGTAGAAGGACACGTGCATGCCGAGGTTCTCCGCGAGCACCGACAGCTGGGTGCCGATGTTGCCGTACCCGACGATGCCGAGCCGGCGGCCGCGGACCTCGTGGCTGCCGACGGCGGCCTTGTCCCAGACGCCCTTGTGCATCAGGTCGTTCTTCTCGGTGAGCCGGCGGGTCATCGCGATGATCTCGGCGAGGGCCAGCTCGACGACCGAGCGGGTGTTGGAGAACGGCGCGTTGAAGACGGCGATACCGGCCTGGGACGCGTGCGCCAGGTCGATCTGGTCGGTGCCGATGCAGAACGCACCGATGGCGACGAGGCTGTCCGCGGCCTCCAGCGCCTTGGCGGTCACCTTGGTCTTGGAGCGGATGCCGAGCAGGTGTACGCCCGGGATGCGCTCGATGAGCTCGACCTCGTCGAGGGCGTTGCGGACGGACTCGACCTGGTAGCCCTCTGCCTCGAGCCGGGACACCGCGTCGGGGTGGATGCTCTCGAGCAGCAGAACTCGTACCTTGGCTTGGTCGATCATCACTTTCCGTTTCTCATGGGAGCGGTTCTCATGGGAGTCGATCGTCCGGGCCGCCACGCCGAAGCCCAGCTCACAGCGTCCCAGCCTAATGCCCCGGATTGCCCGGACCTCCCGGGTGTGCCGGAGGTCCCACCTGCCGGGCCGCCAGCCACGGGAGCAGGGCGTCGGCCTGGGCGCGCTGGAACTCGCGGACGTGCGGGATGCCGGGCGAGGGCAGCCGGGAGCGGTGCATGAAGTAACCGGTGAAGCCCGCGAGCACGTCGGTGGCCTGCGCGTGGTCCACCCCGGTCAGGAGGCGGTCGCCGGGGCCGCCGTACACGGTGACGTTCATCGCGAGCAGCAGGGTGTCCAGCCACTCCGGTGCCACGCAGGCCCACGGCCAGTCGACGACCGTGATCGCGCCGTCCGGGCGTACCAGAAGATTGTCGGCTCGGATGTCACCGTGCGCGACCGTCTCGCCGGTCCGCAGGACCGCCAGCCCGCGCCCCGCGGCCGCGTGCAGTTCCTCCAGATGGGCAGCGGCCCAGGGATCGAGGTCCGGCAGCGGGTCGTCCGCGAGGGCGGCCCAGCCGGCGAAATGGTCGGCGAGCACGTCGGCCGCCTGCGGCACGCCGGAGAGGGGCGACGGCGTGAGCGTCCCGGCAAGGTCCCGCAGCGCGGTCGCGGCCGCGTCCACCTCGTCCTCCACCCAGGGGGTACGAGGATGACGGCCGGCGACGTCCTCGAGGATCAGCACCACCCATTCGCCGTCGTCGAAGTCGCCGAGCAGCCGCGGCACCGGCGCGACTGCGGGCAGCTGCCGGGTGACGTGGGCCTCGCGGCGGGCCATCTCGGCGGACGTGACGTTCAGCCCGGCGCTGACCGCCTTGACGAAGGCCCGGCCACCGGTCGCCGTCCGGACGCGGTCGGCGGTGCCGGGGGAGAAGCCGCCCCGCTGCGACTCGGTGGCCACGACGCGGTCGCCGAGCACGTCCTCGACCCGGCCCCGGACGGCAACGGGCAGGTCGTGCCAGCCGATGCGGACGCCGGCCGCCCGGATGGTCGTCATGCTCGCCCCCGTCTCCTCCGAGATCGCCTGTGCGGATCCTGACAGGCCGATCGCCCGGGAGAAACGGACTTTCCCGCGGGGGCCGGACGCGGCGAGCGGAAATGTCACACCGCCGGGGCACGATGCGGCCTGTGGACGAGACGGAGTTGTGGCGTGAGCGGCTGCGGCTGCGCGCCCAGGAGGCACAGGGCCGCAGGCGCGCCGCGGCCGGTGCCGAGCGGGATCGGCGGCGTCGCCGGTCTCACGGCATGGTCGACCGGCAGGCCGCCCGGCTGGCGCGGCGGCGCCGGCCCGGCGACCGGTCCGCCGTCGGCCCGGCGGCTGCGGCCCGGCCCGGATAGGGCCGCGGAGTTACGACCAGGCCTGAGCCGCGGGCAGGCCGACGGTCACGACGAGGCCGCCCTCGTCGCGCGGCTCGAGGTGCACGTCGCCGCCGTGCGCCCGGGCCACCGCCCGCACGATCGACAGGCCGAGGCCGGCGCCGCCGGAGCCGGCGACCCGGTCGGTGCCGGTGAGCCGCCGGAACGGTTCGAAGAGGGACGCGGCCTCGTACCGCGGCACGACCGGTCCGCTGTTGGTGACCTGCAGCGTGGCCCAGCCGTTGTGGGTGCCGGTGCTGACCCGTACCCAGCCGCCGGAGCTGAGGTTGTGCCGGGCCGCGTTGTCCAGCAGGTTCTGCACGAGGCGTTCCAGCAGCACCGGGTCGCCCAGGGTGGCGGCCTCGGCCAGCTCCGTCTTCACGTCGTCGCCGGCGGCGTGCTCGGCGATGTCGGCCAGGTCGACGTACGAGCGCTCGGTCAGCTCACGCTCCGACCGGGCGAGCAGCAGCAGGCCGTCGATCAGCCGCCCGTGCCGCTGGTTGATGGCGAGCAGCGTCGTACCGAGCTGGGTCACCTCCGGCGAGGCGTCCTTCTCCAGCGCAACCTCGAGCAGCGTCCGGTTCAGCGTCAGCGGCGTACGCAGCTCGTGCGAGGCGTTCGCGATGAACCGCCGCTGCCCGTCGAAGGACCGGTCGAGGCGCGCCAGCATCACGTCGAACGTGTCCGCCAGCCGCTTCATCTCGTCGTCCGGGCCCTTCAACGCGATCCGTTCGTGCAACCCGCGGTCGGCGGCCGGCGCCTCGGCGATGCGCCGGGCCGTGTCGGTGATCTGATGCAGCGGCTGCAGCATCCGCCCGGCCACCAGCCAGCCCAGGGCCACCGCGGCCGCGCCGACCACGAGCAGGGCGATGCCGCCCTGGGTGAGCAACGCCGAGAGAGCGTCGTCCCGGGTGATCTCCACGGCCCTGCGGAACACCACGTCCGGCTGCGAACCGTCGAGCACCCGGCTGCGCGCCACGTCGACCGACGTCGCCTTCACGGCTATCCCGGTCGGGAGCTGCCGGGACACGAGAACGTACGTCACGCCGAGCATCACCAGGCCGGCGAGCAGGAACAGGCCGCCGTAAACGAGGGTCAGCCGGCCGCGGATCGTGAGCTTGAGCCTCATCCGATGCGGTACCCCACTCCCGGCTCGGTGAGCAGCACCGGCGGATCGCCCAGCTTCCGGCGCAGCTTCAGGATCGTCATGCGGACCGCGTGGGTGAACGGGTCGGCGTTCTCGTCCCACGCCTTCTCCAGCAGATGCTCGGCGGACACCGCGGTGCCGTCGGCCCGCAGCAGCTCGGCGAGGACGGCGAACTCCTTGCGGGACAACGGCACCTAGCGACCGTCCCGGTAGACCTCGCGCCGGTACGGGTCCAGGCTGATCCCCGCTCGTCTCAGCACGGGCGGGGTGGCCGGGCGGGAGCGCCGGCCCAGCGCGGCGACCCGGGCCGCCAGCTCCCGGAAGGCGAACGGCTTGACGAGGTAGTCGTCCGCGCCCAGGGCCAGCCCGTCGACCCGATCGTCCACGTCGGACGCCGCGGTCAGCATGAGGATGCGCAGGCTGCCGTCGCGGCCCGCCAGCTCCCGGCACACGTCGTCGCCGTGCACGACGGGCAGGTCCCGGTCCAGGACCAGCACGTCGTAGCCGTTGACCGCGGCCCGTTCCAGCGCGGCGGCACCGTCGTACACCACGTCGACCGCGTGGGCGTCGTGGCGCAGGCCGTCCGCGACCGCGTCGGCGAGCAGGCGCTCGTCCTCGACCACCAGGATCCGCATGCCTCCCATGGTGACCGGTGATCGCGTCACGTGGGCGTCACCGTTTTCGCTGACGGCGGGGAAACGCCCGGCGGTCTTCACTCGGCGCCGGGGCGGCCGCCCGGCCGCCGGGACGGAGACACGCGATGCGGACCAGGACGGTTCTCGCGCTCGGCCTGCTGCTCACGCTGGCGGTCGGCGGGTGCGGCAAGGCGAAGGACGACGGCGGCGGGGTCGCCTCGGCCGGCGGTACGGCGACGCCCTCCAGCAGCGCCGCGGCGGCCGGCAAGGAGGCCGACGCCGCGCTCAAGTTCTCGAAGTGCATGCGCGAGCAGGGGCTGACGTGGTTCCCCGATCCGGAGCCGGTCGGGCACGGGATGCGTTTGTCGATCCCCAAGGGCACGGACCAGTCGAAGCTTCAGAAGGCCATGGAGGCCTGCAAGAAGTACGCCCCGAACGGCGGCGAGCCGCGCAAGCTGAACCCCGAGGAGCTGGAGAAGGCGCGGCAGATGGCCCAGTGCATGCGGGACCACGGCGTCAAGGACTTCCCCGACCCCAACCCCGACGGCAACATCCGGATGTTGGGCGGCAAGGGACCCGGCGACCCGACGTTCGACAAGGCCATGGAGGCGTGCCAGCAGTACGGCCCCGGCTTCTCCCGCGAGGCGGGCTCATGAGGGGCCGCTACCTCATCGGCGGCGCGGTGGCCGCCGTCGGTGCCGCGGCCCTCGTGGCGGCCGGGCTGCCCTCGGGCGCTGAAGACCCGGCTCAGGCGAGAACCCTGCCGCCGGGCACCGCGCGCGTGACGAAGCAGACGTTCGTCGACACCCAGTCGGTGGACGGCGAACTCGGGTACGGCGACGCCACCCAGCGCAAGGCACGCCTGTCCGGCACGGTCACCGCCCTGGCGGCGTCCGGCTCGACGGTCAGCCGGGGACGGGCGCTCTACCGCATCGACAACGACCCGGTCGTGCTGCTGTACGGGACGCTGCCCGCGTACCGCACGCTGTCCCCGGGCGACGAGGGCAGAGACGTGAAGCAGTTCGAGGCCAACCTGTGGGCGCTCGGATATCGGGGGTTCACCGTCGACAAGTCGTACACGTCGGCCACCGCGGACGCGGTCCGTGACTGGCAGGACGACCTCGGGGTTCCGGAGACCGGCAGGGTCGACCCGCCCCGGATCGTCTACGCCGCCGGCAAGGTCCGCGTCGATTCCCGCCAGGCCGCGCCCGGCGACGTGGTGCAGCCCGGGGCCGCGCTGCTCAGCACCACCGGCACGGGACGGGTCGCCACGGTCCCGCTCGAGGCCTCCGACGCGCGGCTGGCGCGCAAGGGCGCCGCGGTCACCGTCACGCTGCCCGACGGCAAGCGCGTCAAGGGCACGATCACCGACGTCGAGACGGTCGTGACGCCCGGCGAGGGGCAGCAGAAGGACACGACCACCTTCGACGTCACGGTCAGCGGCTTCCGCTCGGGCGCCCTCGACCACGCGGCCGTCACGGTCGACTTCACCGCGGCGAAGCGCGCCGACGTCCTGACCGTGCCGGTCGCCGCGCTGCTCGCGCTCGCCGAGGGCGGCTACGGGCTGGAGGTCGTGGAGGGCGACACCAGTCGGATCGTCGCGGTGCGCACCGGCATGTTCGCCGACGGGCGCGTCGAGGTCTCCGGCGGTGGCATCACCGACGGCACGACCGTGGGAACGCCGTCATGAGCGCGGTGGTCCAGCTCGGCGGCGCGACGAAGACCTACGCCGGCGGGGTCACCGCGCTCGACTCGGTCACCCTCTCCATCGGGTACGGCGAGATGACCGCGGTGGTCGGCCCCTCCGGCTCCGGGAAGTCCACGATGCTGCACCTGATCGGTACGCTCGACCGCCCGTCCGCGGGAACCGTCCGCATCGACGGTCACGACGTCGCCGGGCTGTCGGACCGGCAACTGTCCGCCCTGCGCGCGCGTCGGATCGGCTTCGTGTTCCAGCAGTTCCACCTGGCTCCCGGCCGTACCGCGGTCGCCAACGTCGCTGACGGGCTGCTGTACGCGGGCGTACCCCGAAGGGAGCGGGAGCGGCGCGCGGTCGCCGCGCTGAACCGGGTCGGTCTCGCGGCCCGCCTGGGGCACCGCCCGCACGAGCTCTCCGGCGGCGAACGGCAACGCGTCGCGGTGGCCCGCGCGGTGGCCGGGGACCCGGCGCTGCTGCTGGCCGACGAGCCGACCGGCAACCTCGACTCGGCGTCCGGTGCGGAGGTCGTCGAGATCCTGACCGAGCTCAACGCCGGCGGCACCACGGTCGTGGTCATCACGCACGACCGGGACCTGGCGGGCAGCCTGCCCCGGCAGATCCGCATGCGCGACGGCCGGGTGATGTGAGATGACCGAGCTCAGCCCGGCCCGGCTGCGTCCCGCCGACCTGATGCGCGTCGGCGGTTCCGGCATCCGTGCCCGCCCGCTGCGCGCGGTGCTGTCCGCCCTCGGGATCGCCATCGGCATCGCCGCCATGACCGCGGTGGTCGGCATCTCGTCGTCCAGCCGCGCCGACCTCGACCGGGAGCTCGCGGCGCTGGGCACGAACCTGCTGACCGCCGGCCCCGGCTCCACGATGTTCGGCGCGGACGCGACGCTGCCGGACGACGCCGTACCGATGATCAAGCGGATCGGCCCGGTCACCGCCGCCTCCGCGACCGGCACCGTCGAGGACACGTCCGTCTACCGCACCGACCGGATCCCGAAGGCGCAGACCGGCGGCATCTCCGTCCTCGCGGCCCAGCTCGACCTGCCCGCCACGGTCGGCGCCGCGATGGCGTCCGGCACCTGGCTGAACGCCGCGACGGGCCGCTACCCGGCGGTGGTCCTCGGCGCCACCGCGGTCCGCCGGCTGGGTTCGGTGCCGGCGGTGCTCATCGGCGGCCGCCGGTACACCGTCATCGGCGTGCTCCGGCCGGTGCCGCTGGCCCCGGAACTCGACTCGGCCGTGCTCATCGGCTGGGACGCGGCCCGCGCGTACGCGGGCTTCGACGGGCACGCCACCACCGTCTACACCAGATCGAAGGAGTCCCAGGTGAGCGCGGTGCAGTCGGTGCTCGCCGCCACGGCCAACCCGGAGAACCCGGACGAGGTGAAGGTGTCCCGGCCATCCGACGCGCTCAAGGCGCAGCAGGCCACGGACGAGACCTTCACCCAGCTCCTGCTCGGCCTGGGCGCGGTGGCGTTGCTGGTCGGCGGGATCGGCGTGGCCAACACCATGGTGATCTCGGTGCTGGAACGCCGGGCGGAGATCGGCCTGCGCCGGTCGCTGGGCGCGACGCGCGGCCAGGTCCGCGCCCAGTTCATCGCCGAATCGCTGTTGCTGTCCCTGCTCGGCGGCGCGGGGGGCGTGCTCATCGGGACGGCGGTGACCTTCGCGTACGCCGCGGCGCAGAGCTGGCCGGGTGTCGTGCCGGCGTGGGCGCTGGCCGGGGGAGTGGGGGCAACCGTGCTGATCGGCGCGGTGGCGGGCTGGTACCCGGCCGTGCGGGCGGCCCGCCTCCCCCCGACGGAGGCGCTGGCCGCGGCCTGACGGGACCTCGACGTCGACACCTGTCCGGGCGTCGACGTCGGGGCCTCGCTCCCACACCGAGACGGGGCCGGAGCTGTCAGTGCAGACGGGCGCAGCTCGGCCATGTCCCTAGCTCGAAGGGCTGCGCGGTCCGAGGAGGCGTTCGATCAGGCGGGGCTCACCCGGCCACGCCGCCATCAGCACCTCCCGCGGGACCTGACGGCCCGCGTACCGCAATGCCAGGGCGACCACGACGATGTCGTCGAGCGGACCGATGACCGGGATGAATTCCGGGATCAGGTCGATCGGGCTGGCCACCCACACGCCGGCCAGGACAATGGCGATCTTCGCCCGGCGCGGCACGCGCGGATCCTTGCGCAGGCGCCGGACGGTGGTCACGCAGTCGGGGATGAACGCGGCGAGATCCCGGAGCAGGCCGGGCGGCAGGCGCCGGGCCAGCACGAAGAGCAGCGCCCAGCCGGCCAGCAGGCACAGGACGGCGATGCCGATCCCGGCGATCCCATTTCGCACCCGGACATTCGATCACCCCGGACGCTTCATTACGGGTGACTTCCTCCCACTTCAACGTATATCCGACCGGTGGGCTTGCGGCAAGGCCCCCGTCGTCGCGGAGAATCGTCGGCTGAGGCCACATTTGCGACTACGGGGGCACTGCGTGCAGTACGTGATGTATGTGAACGACGTCGACGGGAACCAGGTCGCGGTCGTCGGCGGAAAAGGTGCTCAGCTGGGGGAGCTCTCCCGGATCGACGGTATTCGCGTGCCGGCCGGTTTCTGCGTCACGACGAATGCGTACCGGCGGATTCTCGCGTCGGTGCCCGCGATCGACGCCTTGTGGGATCGCCTGTCCAGGCCGGCGATATATGACCGGGACGCGATCCGGACGGTGAGCGCGGAGCTTCGCCGGACGCTGGAAACGGTCGACGTGCCGGACGACCTGGCGGCGGAGATCACCGGAGCGGTCGCCCGGCTCGGCGAGCAGTCCGCGTACGCCGTCCGTTCCAGCGCGACGGCCGAGGATCTGCCGACGGCCTCCTTCGCGGGCCAGCAGGACACGTATCTGAATGTCATCGGGCCGGCGGCGATCCTCCGGCACGTCGTACGGTGCTGGGCCTCGCTGTTCACCGAGCGGGCCGTCACCTACCGCCTGCGGAACGGCTTCGACCACCGGAAAGTCCACATGGCCGTGGTCGTGCAGCAGATGGTCTTCCCGGATGCCGCCGGAATCCTGTTCACGGCCGACCCGGTCACGGGCAACCGAAAGGTCGCAGCGGTGGACGCCGGCTTCGGTCTCGGCGAGGCACTGGTCTCCGGCCTGGTGAATCCCGACGTCTACCACGTGCGTGACGGCGAGATCATCGCCAGGACGATCGCCGTCAAGAAGACCGCCGTGTATGCCCTTCCGGAGGGCGGTACGCACGAGCGCGCCGTCGAATCCGAACGACAGCACCAGCCCGCGTTGAGCGATGAGCAGGTCCTGCGGCTCGTGGCGGCGGGCCGCCGGATCGAGGCGCGCCTCGGGCGCCCTCAGGACATCGAATGGTGCCTCGCCGACGGTGACTTCCACATCGTGCAGAGCCGGCCGATCACCACGCTGTACCCCGTTCCCAGGTCCGCCGACAGCGAGAACCGCGTCTATCTCTCCGTCGGCCACCAGCAGATGATGACCGACGCGATGAAGCCTCTGGGCATCTCCCTGTGGCAGCTGATCGCCATGGCACCGATGCACGAGGCCGGCGGCCGGCTTTTCGTCGACGCCACCGGCCGCCTGGCCACGGCCGCGGGCCGGGCCGCCTTCCTCGACCTGGCCGGACGGTCCGACCCGCTGATGCGGGACGCGCTGGAGACGCTCCTGTCCCGGGGCGACTTCCTCCCGGCCGTCCCGGACGCTGCTCCGGCCGCGCCGCCGGCCGGTGGTTCGCCCGCGCCGATCGAGAGCGATCCCGCCATCGTCGACGAGCTGATCGAACGCAGCGAGAAGTCGATCGCCGCGCTGCGGCACGACATCCGCACGAGAACGGGACCGGCGCTCTTCGATTTCCTCGTGGAGGAGGCGATCCCGGAGCACAAGCGGGTCCTGACCGATCCGCTGAGCATGCAGGCGATCATGGCCGGAATGGAGGCCACCTGGTGGCTCAACGACCGGCTGGAGGAATGGCTGGGCGAGAGGAACGCGGCCGACACGCTCACCCTGTCCGCGCCGGGCAACATCACGTCGGAAATGGGCCTGGCGCTGCTCGACGTCGCGGACGCGATCCGGCCGCATCCCGAGGTGACCGCATTCCTGCAGCACGTCGAGGACGACGGTTTTCTCGAGGAGCTGCCGACGATCCCCGGCGGAATCGAGGCGCGTGACGCCATCGAGACCTATCTGGACCGGTACGGCATGCGCTGCGTCGGCGAGATCGACATCACGAGGCCGCGCTGGAGCGAACGACCGGCCACGCTCGTACCCCTGATTCTCGACAACATCAAGCTGTTCGAGCCCGGCGCCGCCGCACGGCGGTTCGAGCAGGGCCGGCAGGCAGCGGAGAAGAAGCGGCTGCAGGTGCTGGAACGCTTGCGGGCGCTGCCGGACGGGGAGCGCAAAGCCGACGAGACCGAGCGGATGATCGAACGGGTCCGGACTTTCATCGGCTACCGCGAATACCCGAAGTACGGCATCATCAGCCGCTTGTTCATCTACAAGCAGGCCTTGATGGCGGAGGCCGAGCGCCTTGTGAACGCCGGCGTGCTCGACACGGCGGAAGACGCCTTCTATCTGACGTTCCAGGAACTGCGGGACGCCGTGTCCACCGGGCGGGCCGACAACCGCCTCATCCGCCGGCGCAAGGACGAATTCCGCGTTTCCGAGGAGCTCACGCCGCCCCGGGTGCTCACGTCCGACGGCGAGGCGCTGTCGGGGTCGTACCGGCGCGACGACGCGCCGGCCGGTGCGCTGCTCGGCATCGCGGTGTCCGGCGGGACGGTCGAGGGCAGGGCCCGGGTCATCCTCGACATGACGGAGGCCGACCTCGAGGCGGGGGACATCCTGGTCACGGCGTACACGGACCCCAGCTGGTCACCGCTGTTCGTCGCGGTCACCGGCCTGGTGACGGAGGTCGGCGGGCTCATGACCCACGGGGCGGTGATCGCCCGCGAGTACGGGCTGCCGGCCGTGGTCGGGGTGGCCGACGCGACCCGGCTGATCCGCGACGGCCAGCGGATCCGCGTACACGGAACCGACGGGTACGTGGAGATCCTGCAGTGACCTCTCGGCGTCAGGGGGATGCGAGCGCCTCGGTGGGCGGCAGCCGGGCCGCGCGTACGGCGGGGTAGACGCCGGCGACGACTCCCACGACCGTCGCGCCCCCGAGACCGGCGGGCGCGACCCAGGAGGGAATCGAGACCGGCCAGGAGTGCCACATCGCGTACGCGACGACCGCGCCGGCGCCGAGCGCTGTGCCGGCGACCCCGCCCAGAACGGACAGCGCCGTCGACTCGGCCAGGAACTGGAGGCGGATGTGGCCACGGCGGGCGCCCAGCGCGCGGCGGAGACCGATCTCACGGCGTCGCTCCAGCACCGAGACGACCATGGTGTTGGCCACTCCGACCGCTCCCACCAGCACCGCCACGCCGGCCAGCCCGAGCACCAGGGACCCGAAGGTCGTCGCGGTCGCCCGCTTGGCCGCGAGGGCGTCCGAGGGCCGGGAGACGTCGACCATCCCCGGCAGGCGCGGGTTCACGGTGGCCGGCAACACCGTCCGGACGTCCTCGAGGTTCGCCTCGGCCGCGCGTACGTAGAGGACCGTGGGGTGGCCGTCGAAGCCGAGGGCCCGCTCGGCGACATCCCACCCCACCACGACCGAGGTGTCCAGGTCGGGCGCGAGCGGCACCGGCGCGAGGATCCCGGCGACGACGAACCGGCGGTTGCCGATGGTGATCTGCGGCAACGGCCCACCCGGACGCACGGTCGCGACGCCGAGCCGGGATCCCGCCTCCCACCCGAGAACCGCCACCGGGAACCGCGCGGTGGCATCGGTCAGGAAGCGCCCCGAGCTCAGCCGTGCGCCGACCGCCGGGAGCAGATCCGTACGGCCGGCCAGCACGGTGAGGCCGGAGGCGTCGTGCTCGTCGACACGGTCGGAGCGGCGGGCCACGGTGTGCAGGTTGGCGACCGCGCTGACCTGTGCGACGGGCCCGATCCGGCGGACCATGCCGATCGACTCCGCCGGCAGGGGCTGCGGCTGATCGCCCGCGGTCACCGGGTACACCCGGAGAAGGTTGGTGCCGAGCGTGGCCAGCCGCGCGTCCAGGGCCCGCCCGCTCGAGGCCGGAACCCCGGTCACGACGACCATCGTGGCGATCCCGATGGCGATGCCCAGGGCCGACAGGGCGGCGCGGGCCTTCCGGGTACGCAGACCGTGCAGTCCCAGGAGCACGACATCCACCGGTGTCAGCCGCATTCGGTGCCTCCTCCGGCGCGCTTCTCGTCCCCGGCGGACCGGTCGGAGACGATCCGGCCGTCGCGTACGGTGACGCGCCGGGGCAGCCGAGCGGCGATGTCCGCGTCGTGGGTGATCACCGCGATGGTGGCGCCGTCGGCGTGCAGCTCGGTCAGCAGGTTCAGCACCGAGTCGCCGGTCGCGGTGTCCAGCGCGCCGGTCGGCTCGTCGGCGAGGATCAGATCGGGCTCGTTGACCACGGCACGGGCGATCGCGACGCGTTGCTTCTCGCCCCCGGACAGCTGGTGGGGAAGGTGCCGCAGGCGGTGGCCCAGCCCGACCCTCTCCAGGGCCTGCTCCGCCAGCCGTCGGCGCCTGCGGCGCGGAACCCCGGCGTAGAGCAGTCCGGTCGCGACGTTCTCCGTGGCGGTGGTGCCCTCGGCGAGGTGGAACTGCTGGAAGACGAAGCCGAGCCGCGCGCCGCGCAGGTCCGACAGGCGGCGGTCGGAGAGCCGCGTGACGTCCTCGCCGCCGATGCGTACGGTGCCACGCGACGGCAGGTCGAGCGTTCCCATGATGTTGAGCAGCGTCGACTTGCCGGAGCCGGAGGGGCCGACGATCCCCAGCAGCTCGCCGCGGGCCACGACCAGGGAGACGTCGTCGAGGGCCGTCACCCCGCCCGGGTACTCCCGGGTGACCCGCTCCAGCGCGAGAACCTCGGTCATCGGGCGTCCACCACCGTCAGGCCCGCGGTGATGCCGGGGCCACTGACCTCCACCATGCCGCCCGCGAACACGCCGGTTCTGGCCGCGAGCAGCCCGCCGCCGGGGCGTTGCAGGGCGTACCCGCCCTCGCGGAGCGCGACGAGCGTGGTGACCGGGACCATCAGCACGTTCTTGCGGGCCGCCGTCGTGAAGCGGACCTGCACGGGCGCGGCGTCGAGCGCGGCCAGGCGCTTGCCGGCGGACAGCTTCACCGTCACGGTGCGTTTGGGCGGCTCGGCCGAGTCGGGGGAGTCGGCGCCCGACACGATCGACCGGCTGATCGCGCTGACCTTGCCGGGTATCTCGCGGCCGTCGGGCAGGACCACGGCCACTTCGGCCCCGAGCTTGACCGTACGAGCGTCCCCGGCGCTCATGGGAATCGTCACCACCTTGGACTTCGCGGTCGTCCGCAGCACGACGTCGCCCGCCGGGGCGCCGAGGTCGGCGAGCACCTCACTGACCCGGGCGGGGCCGGGCACGACCACCACCTGGCCGGGTCGCAGCGCGCCGGGAGGCGTCACCCCGAGCCGCTGCTGCCACTTCCTGACCTCGTCGAGCATCGGCTGGTCGACCGTGTCCGCCTTGCCGGCGCGGCTCGGGTAGCCCAGCGCGCGCAGATTGCGGCGCAGTTGCAGCACGTCGTTGCCGGTCATGCCGACCCGGTCGATCGGGCGGAACACGGGGGTGTCGCCGTAGAGGACCACGACGGGTTGATCGTTGACGCGGAACAGCTCGGCGCCGCGGTGGACGGCGGCACCCGGCCTCGGCAGCCGGGTCAGCACACCGGTGCCGGTGCTGCGCACCTCGCGGGCCGTGCCGAAGCCGAGCGTGGCCGGGACGAGCCTGCTGTCGGAGAGGTTCCCGCGCTGCACCGTCGTCGTGGCGAGCGACGGGGTGATCACCTGCGGCGGTGCCGGTGGCCCGGTGCGCAGGGTCGCCACGGCCGCGCCCGTACCCGCGCCGGCCCCGGCCATCGCCAGCGCGACGGCCAGCAGGCTAGTCCTTCTTCGCACCGAAGGCCTCCAGCATGCACTGCCGCTCGAGCTGCTGCTGGTTGTCGGGAACCGGGGTGTCGCTGCTGTCGTACGTCCACTCGCCGGGCTTGGTCACGTGCACCATGAGCCCGTGGTCGCGCAGGCAACGCACGTTGTCCTGCCACTGCGCCGCGAAGTTCGGGTTGCGGTCCGGGTCGGTCTCCACCGGTTCCAGCGGCTTCTGCGAGGCGCAGGCGGCGTACGCGGCCTTCGGCTCGCCGCTGGGGTCGAGCAGGCGCTTGCCCGTACCGACAGCCGGTGCCATGGCATCCTTGTCCTTCGACCGTTCCTTGACGCCGTGCGAGAACAGGCAGTCCCCGTACGCGTCCCAGAACCGCGCCTTCTCGTCGTCGGTCATGTCGAGGCGCAGCTGAACGCCCTTCGGTGTCCCGGCGGCGCGGGACGCGGCCGCGGTCACCGGGGCGCTCTCCAACGTCGCCACCTCCGGCGGCTGCTGATCGGCGCTCCCTGACGAGCAGGCGCTCAGCAGCACCAGTGCGGCGGCGACGAACGACGTCTGACGGATGCGATTCATGGGCAGGGAGTCTGGCGGCGACTTGTCATGGTCCTGTTGTGATCGCGTAGTGCTTCCGTTCGCCGCCCGGTGCTGTACCGCGCCGGTCCTAGACTCCCCGGCGTGACTGCCAAGCTGCTCGTCGCCGAGGACGACCCCAAGCAGGCGGAGCTGCTGCGCCGCTACCTGGAACACGAGGGTCACGCGGTGACCGTCGTCGGCGACGGTCGCGCGGCCCTCGACGAGATCCGCCGGAACCCACCCGACCTGCTGGTGCTCGACGTGATGATGCCGCGGGTCGACGGGCTGGACGTGTGCCGGGTGCTGCGGCGGGAGTCGGAGCTGCCGGTGCTCATGCTGACCGCCCGCAGCAGCGAGGACGACCTGCTCCTCGGCCTGGACCTCGGTGCCGACGACTACCTCACCAAGCCCTACAGCCCCCGCGAGCTGGCCGCCCGGATCCGTACGCTGCTGCGCCGCACGCGGGTGCCGGTCGCCGCGTCGCCGGTGCTGCGGGTCGGCGGGCTCGAGGTCGATCCCGTACGCCACGAGGTGCGCGTGGACGGCCGGCAGGTCGGCTGCACCCCGGGCGAGTTCCGCCTGCTCGAGGTGATGGCCGGCCAGCCGGGACGGGTCTTCACCCGCGACCAGCTCCTGCGCCACCTGCACGGCTTCGACTCGTACGTGACGGCACGCACGGTCGACGTCCACGTGCTCAACCTGCGCCGCAAGATCGAACCGGCTCCGGGCACCCCGGTGCGCCTGCTCACCGTGTACGGCGTCGGCTACAAGATCGCCGATGGCTGACCGGCGGCTCCGCAGCAGCCTGCTCGTACGGTTGCTCGCCGTGTCGATCGTGGTGTCGGTGCTCTCCGTGGCGGCCACCGCCTGGCTTGCCGCACGCGTCACCACCCGGGCCGTGCAGCAGGAACGCGGCCAGGCCGTGGCCGACGGCGCGAAGATCTACGACGCGTTGCTCGGGTACGCGGCGACGCACCGCGACTGGGCCGGCGCGGGTCCGCTGGTGCGCGAGCTGGCGCACAACACCGGCCGCCGCATCGTGGTGACCGGCCCGGACCGGCAGCCGCTCGTCCAGTCCGCCGGTGCACAGCTGCCCGAGCAGGCGTCGGCGACCGTCGACCCGCTCGCGGACGGCATCGACCGGCGCGCCGTCGGGCCCTTCCTGCTGTCCGACGGGGACCGCCGAGAACTCGACCGCCTGGCCGGCGTTGCCCTGAAATGCCTGACCGGACCGCCGAGAACCGGGACCGTCCCCACGGACGGCTCCGTGGTGCAGGCGGCCGTCGCCCAGGCGACGATCGTCCGCGAGCCGACCGGCCGTCCCCGCGTCGAGACGAGCGACCCGTACCCGCCGACCCGCTGCGCCGACGCACTGAACGTTCTCGCCGAGCCCACCGCGGCCGAGCAGCGCGCACTCGACCAGCTCGGCACGTCGACCAACGCCTGCCTCAAACGGCAACGCCGGGCCCCCGTGGCGATCAGCCTGGGCGGCAGGTGGAGCACCACGCAGGTGACCGGCGACAACTCCGCGTACTACCGGGCGGTGGAGTCGTGCCTCGCCGGTGCGCGTCGCGAGCAGCTCACGGCGTACGTGGCCCCGCCGGCGCTGCTGTTCGTGCTGGACCCGCGCTCGCCGTCACCCGCCGGCGGCTTCGACCTGTCCCCGGCCAACCAGGCCCGGATCGCCGGCGTCGCCGGTCTCGTCCTGCTGGTCACGATCGGCGCCACCGTGCTGGTCGGCATCCGCGTCGTGCGCCCGCTGCGTGCCCTCACCACCGCGGCCGACCGGTTGCGGGACGGCGACACCGCTGCGCTCGTACGCGTCACCGGGCACGACGAGATCGCCCGGCTCGGCAGCGCCTTCAACGCCATGGCCGAGCAGCGCCGTCACATCGAGGGACTGCGGCGGGCCATGGTCGGCGACATCGCCCACGAGATGCGTACGCCGGTGACGAACGTCCGCGGCTGGCTCGAGGCGGCCGACGAGGGGGTGGTGCCGCTCGACAGGGAACTGATCGGGTCGCTGCTCGAGGAGGCGCTGCTCCTGCAGCACGTCATCGACGACCTGCAGGACCTCTCGGCCGCCGACGCGGGCGAGCTGCGCCTGCACCTCCAGCAGGTGGAGGTGTCGGAGCTGCTCACGTCGATCGCCGACACCTTCGCCGCCACCGCGGGCGGTGTGTCGCTGCGTGCCGAGGCGCCGCCCACGACCTGGCCGGCGGACCCCATCCGGCTGCGCCAGGCGGTCGGCAACCTCGTCGCCAACGCCATCCGGCACACCCCGCCGGGCGGTTCGGTCACGCTCTCCGCCCGTACGCAAGGATCCGACCTGGTCATCGACGTGGCCGACACCGGATCCGGAATCCCGGCGGACCAGCAGCATCTGATCTTCGAACGGTTCTGGCGGGCGGAGAAGTCCCGCAGCCGGCAGACCGGCGGGAGTGGCCTCGGCCTGGCGATCGTCCGCAAACTGATCGAGGCACACGGCGGAACGGTGTCCGTGCGGAGCGCGCCGGGTCAGGGCTCGACCTTCACCCTGCGGCTGCCGTTGATTCACCCTCAGTAGGTGCCACAGCCTGGCACCTACCGCTGCGAATCTTGCTCCCGAAGCCACCCATGACCTTCGAGGAGTCACCGCAATGGCAATCACCACCACTCCCCACCTGAACTTCCGCGGCGACGCCCGCGCCGCGCTCGAGTTCTACCGGTCCGTGTTCGGCGGCCGGCTCACGGTCGTCGCGTACGGCGACTTCGGCATGCCTCCGGAAGCGCCCGACGCGGACAAGGTCGTGTTCGGCCAGGTCACGGCCGACAACGGATTCAACATCATGGCGTACGACATCCCCAGCCACTCCGCTGCTGCTCCCGCGGCGTCTGCCCCGACGGTTCGGGAGAACGGCATGACGCTGACCGGGCAGCCGTTCTTCGTGTCCGTCCGCGGCGACTCGGCCGAGGAGGTGGCGGCGCTGTGGGACAAGCTCGCCGACGGCGCCGAGGTCATCGACAAATACGGGCCGTCGCAGTGGGCGCCGGGCTTCGGGATGCTCACGGACCGCTTCGGCGTCACGTGGATTCTGGACGTGGCGGCCCCGTACGCCGGCTGACCAGAGCCTGTTTTCCGTGGCCACCTCGCTTCGACGGGGATGGTGTTGATTCCGTCACCTCGATAGCCTCCTACTGAAACGACTGTTTCAGTAGGAGGTTCGATGAGGCGCAGCGAAGCGGGCCACGCGGCCAGGCAAGACCCGGCCAGGGAGAGGCACGACCTGAACCCGCACGCACCCCTGGTGCCCGCGGGATGATCGCGCGGACGTGGCGGGGCTGGGCGCCGAGCGCGACAGCGGACGAATACCAGAGTCAATACGAAACCGAGGTCGCCGAACTGCTGAATCGGGTCGCGGGCTTCCGCGGCGGCCGGCTGCTCCGCCGCAAAGCAGGCGACGAGGTGGAGTTCACCTCCATCACGTTCTTCACCGACATGGAATCGGTTCAGGCATTCGCGGGCGCCGATCCCAACATCGCGGTCGTCCAGAACGCCGCGCAACGGGCGCTGTCCCGATGGGACCACCATGTCGTCCACCACGAGGTGGTTTTCGACATCCCAGGAACGGAGGAAAGGCGCGCCCGGCAGGATTCGAACCTGCGACCGACGGATTAGAAGTCCGTTGCTCTATCCGCTGAGCTACGAGCGCCTGGCCAGCACATCCTAGAGTCCCGCCGCCGTCGTGGCGAGCCGGATGTCAGGCCGTCGTGGCGTCCGCTTTGTCTCCTGGGCCGCCCGGCTGCTTCCTCGCCGACGGCTGTGCGTCGCTGCCCGCCGTACCCGTGGAAGCGGCGACCTCGGCCTCGACGGCCGCGATGCCTTCCGGGGTGTCTTCCGGTGCCGGCGGGATGTGTTCCTGTGGGGTTCCCTTCGGCGGGATGAAGGCGTCGACCCAGCGGCCCAGTTCGCGGAAGACCTCGTCGCGCACCTGGCGGCCCGACAGCGTGAGGTCGTGCATGCCGCCGTCGAAACGGGTGATGGTCACGCGCGGGCCCAGTCGCGGCGCCCAGCGGACGATGTGTTCCACATCGAGAACCGTGTCGGTCACCCTGGCGTCTTCGCTCCAGTCTCTACCCCGGAACGTACGCGTGGAGCACGCGACCAGAACGGGGGCGTCGATCGACAGTCCCGCGCGCAGCCGAGCCTGGCCGCGGCGGATTGCTTCCAGCCAGCCTGTGCGGACGGGAAAGCCGAGGACCGGTTTCCACTTCAATTCGTACGTCCATTCGCCGCGGTGTTCGGCGTGCAGGCTCTGGCCGTAGAGGCCGAGGGTGCTCATCGGCAGGACGCGGTAGGGGTTCCGGGAGCTGGTCTTCCCGACGATGCTCATCAGCGGTCGGCGCAGGACCCAGGGCACGTTGAAGTCGAAGAAGGGGCTGTTGAGGAACAGTCCGTCGACGATGCCGCGGTCGTGGCGCGCGTGCGACCACAGGGACGTGATCAGGCCGCCCGTGGAGTGGCCGGCGACGAGCATCTGGTCGTGGCCGTCGTCCTCGCGGATGATGCGGGCCGCCTCGTCCAGCTCCGGGAAGTATTCCGTGAGGCTCCGCGCGAAGTTCGGGGTCTGGTGGGGGAGCAGGCTGCGGCCGTACTTGCGCAGGTCGAGCGCGTAGAAGTCCCAGCCGCGTTCGACGAAGAAGTCCGCCAGGTGGGTCTGGAAGAAGTAGTCGACGAAGCCGTGCACGTACAGCACCGCACGGCGGGTCGGGACCTCGGCGCGGCGGCGGACCAGGGTCGCGACGACCGCGCCCTCGTCGTCGGTGCCGAGGTCGATGGTGTGTCGCTCGTACGGCGGGCCCAGGACGTCGATCTCCACGTCGCCAGGTTACCCACGCGTAGGGCTACCTGCGCCATACCAAATTCTGGCGATCTTGCGGACTTTTCCCCATCGCGGCGCTGTCCACAGGCCGGCGCATCTTCTCCGGCGTCCCGGCAGCCACCCGGGGCAGGCTGCACCCCACGAACTTCGACCGATTGAGGAGAAGCGATGTTCGACACCAACATTGTCGTGATCGGCAACGTGCTGACCGCTCCGGAGTGGCGCCGCACGGCGAGCTCCAACACGCTCGTGGCCAACTTCCGGGTCGCGTCGACGGCGCGCCGGCTCGACCGGGAGACCGGCCGGTGGGTGGACGGCAACCACCTTCGCGTACGCGTCAACTGCTGGCGCCGGCTCGCCGAGGGCGTCGCCTCCTCGGTGACCGTCGGCGACCCGGTGATCGTGACGGGACGCCTCTACACGCGTGACTGGACCGACAACGAGGGCAACCTGCGCACGACGTACGAGATGGAAGCCGTCTCCGTCGGCCACGACCTGTCCCGCGGCCGGGCCAAGTTCTTCCGGAGCAAGGCCGCCGCGACGGCCGCGGTCGAGAGCCCCGAGGCGGAGGAGAAGATCCGCGGCGAGGTGGCCGCACCGATCCCGGACAGTGAGGCACCGGCCGTGTACGGCGAGGGCGTGCCGGACGGCGAGGAGCCCACCTTCGAGGACGTCCCGGCCCGGTCGCCGGAGGGCTTCGACCCGGTGGCGGCGCTCCGCGGCGGCGGGTTCGAGCCGTTCGACACGGGCATCACCCTGCCTCCGGACGCGACGGCCGCCACGGGTTCCCCGAGTTCCGTTCCCGGCTCCGCCGCCGGGCCCGCTCCCGAGCAGCTGCAGCTGACCGGCACCGTCGAGCCGACCGGTGCGGAACCGGCTCCGGACGCCGGTCCGTCGGCGGCCGAGGCGCCGTCGCCGCGCCGGGTACGCGCCCGAGCCCCGCGCCGCCAGCCGGTCGCGGCCTGAGCGCCGCCGCTCCGCGATTCACCTCTCCCCGTGAACGCGCGGAGCGGCGGTACCGACCAGCCCACGCCCTTCCCGTTCACGCCCGGCCGGTCCGGTGCGCGCCGACCTCCGCGGCAGCCGCCGTACGGCCCGGCGGGGAAGCGACGCGCGGGCTGGCAGCCGGGAGCCCTGCGCTGGGGGTCGAGCGCGGGTGACCGGCCCGTCCGGGTGGGTTCCCGGTGGTCGCACCCACCCGGACGGCATAGCCGCTCGTCGCCCGTGGGCGGGCGAGCGGCCGGGACCCGGTCGTCGCCGCCCCCACGCGCGGTGGCGGCCGGGCACCCCTTGAGAACGACCGGTGGAGTCGGCGGTGAGGACGACGCCCACCGGTGGGTGAACGGCTGTCCGGCCGTTCGCCGAGCTGTCCCCGTCCCGCATCGGCATCCGGGAACGGGCCCGCGCTCCTCGGCAAGGCGGCGCGGAGCCCTGGGGACAGCAACCGGCCGGCCGCCGCCGTACTGGCACCCGGCGGCGGCCGGTCTCCGGCCGGGGTCCGTTCTCGCGTGGGCGCCCCCACGGCGGCGGACGGTTGCTCGATGGTCAGCGTCCGTCCGCACGCCCACCGTTCTGTCCCCCGAGCAGCGGTGGGGGCAGGCCTGCCCGGCGGCGTGCGCAGGAGGGGCCGGGCGGGCAGAAACCCGCCGGCCGCCGGCTCCGATGGCGAGCCGGTGGCCGGCACGCGGGCCGGGGCCGGAGCTCGGTGCGTCCGGCCCTACGGCGGCGCCGGCAAGCCGCATGTGACCTGCAGCCACCTCGCAAGGTGGCGCACCGCAGGAGCGGGAACGACTCACTAGGGTGGTGCGGATGGAACGAGCAAGGCGAGCCGCGGCGACAGCCGACGCCGCCGGCATCCTGGCCGGGTACGCGTTGGACGCCCTCCTCGGCGATCCCCGCCGCTTCCACCCCGTCGCCGGCTTCGGGCAGGCGGCCGCAGCCTTGGAGCGGCGCCTCCACGCTCCGACACGGCGTGCCGGGACCGCGTACGCCCTCATCGCCGCCGGCGTTCCCGTCGTGGCCGGAGCCGCCCTCGCGAGAACCACCCGGCGGTGGCCGTGGGCCCGGGCAGCCCTGGTCGCCGTCGCCACCTGGACCGTGCTGGGTGGCCGTACGCTGCGCCGCGAGGCCGCGGTCATGGCCGGTCACCTGGAACGCGGCGACCTCGGCGCGGCGCGGGGACGGCTGGGTCACCTGTGCGGGCGCGACCCCTCGGCGCTGGACGAGCCGGAGCTGGCCCGTGCCACCGTCGAGTCCGTCGCCGAGAACACGTCGGACGCCGTGGTGGCTCCGCTGATCTGGGGCGGAGTGGCCGGCCTGCCCGGGCTTCTCGGCTACCGGGCGGCGAACACGCTCGACGCGATGGTCGGCCATCGCTCCGCGCGGTACGCCCGCTTCGGCACGGCGTCCGCGCGCCTCGACGACGTACTGAATCTGGTTCCGTCGCGGCTGACCGGCGTCCTGACCATCGTTGCCGCTCCGGTGGCCGGCGGTGGGCCCGCCGAGACGTTGCGGGTGTGGCGGCGGGATCGCAACGATCACCCCAGTCCGAACGCCGGACAGTGCGAGGCCGCGATGGCGGGGGCGCTGGGCGTGCGGCTGGGGGGACGGAACGTCTACTTCGGGCGTACGGAAACCCGGCCGTTCCTGGGCGACGGACCCCGGCCTTCGGCGACGCACGTGCGCAAGGCCGCGCGGGTGTCCGGCGCTGTCGGGCTCGCCGCGGCTGTCATCGGTGCCGGCATCGCACTGGCCCGCGCGGGGAGGGGACACCGGTGAGCGGTGGACTGTTGGTGGCCGGGACGACGTCCGACGCCGGCAAGAGTGTCGTCACGGCCGGGATCTGCCGGTGGCTGCACCGCCGGGGCGTCAAGGTCGCGCCGTTCAAGGCGCAGAACATGTCCAACAACTCCGTCGTCGTGGTCGGCGCCGGCGGGCGCGGCGGCGAGATCGGGCGCGCTCAGGCCATGCAGGCCGCCGCGTGCGGGATCGCGCCGGACATCCGCTTCAATCCGGTACTGCTCAAACCCGGCAGTGACCTGTCGAGCCAGGTCGTCCTGCTCGGCGAGGCGATCGACACCGTGAGCGCCGGCAACTACCGGACCATGCGGCCGCGGCTCGCGGAGGTCGCCCATGCCGCTCTGGCCGAGTTGCGCGGCGAGTACGACGCCGTGATCTGCGAGGGTGCGGGCAGCCCCACCGAGATCAACCTGCGGGACGGCGACTTCGTGAACATGGGGCTGGCCCGGCAGGCCGGCCTGCCCGCGGTCGTCGTGGGTGACATCGACCGCGGGGGCGTCTTCGCGGCTCTCTTCGGCACGGTCGCGCTGCTCAGCCGCGAGGACCAGGCGCTGGTCAACGGCTTCATCATCAACAAGTTCCGCGGCGATCCCGGGTTGCTGCGGCCGGGACTCGACATGATCACCACCGCCACCGGGCGGCCGGTGCACGGCGTGCTGCCGTTCGACCTCGACGTGTGGCTCGACGCCGAGGACTCCCTCGCGTACGGGCGGATGCTCGGCCGGCCGGGGCCACCGCGCGGCACGGAATGGTTGCGGGTCGCCGTGGTGCGCCTGCCACGGATCTCCAACGCCACCGACGCCGAGGCGCTCGCCACCGAGCCCGGCGTGCAGGTGCGGCTGACCATCGAGCCGGCCGAGATCGCCGACGCGGACCTGGTCGTGCTGCCCGGTTCCAAGGCGACCGTCAGCGATCTGGCCTGGCTGCGCGAGACCGGTCTCGCCGACGCGGTCCGTGCGCACGCCGCCTCCGGGAAACCCCTGGTCGGCATCTGCGGCGGTTTCCAGATGCTTTCCGAGACCATCCACGACGAGGTGGAGAGCCGCCGCGGCTCCGTGCCCGGCCTCGGCCTGCTGCCCGTCGAGATCACGTTCAGGCAGCGCAAGACGCTGGCCCGGTCGCGCGGCGCGGCCTGGGGTGAGGTCCCGGTGAGCGGCTACGAGATCCACCACGGGTACGTCTCCACGGGCATGCCCGAGCCACTCCTGCGGTACACGGACGGCACGCCCGAGGGGGCCGTGGTCGGCCCGGTCTGCGGCACGCACTGGCACGGCGCGTTCGAGTCGGACGAGTTCCGGCGCCGCTTCCTCACCGAGGCCGCGCGCAAGGCGGGGCGGCACGGGTTCGTCGTGGCGCCGGACACGCGCTTCGCGGAGGTGCGGGAACGCGCCCTCGACGCCCTGGGCGACCTGGTCGAGGAGCACCTGGACACCGACGCGCTGTGGCGTCTGATCGAGGACGGGCCGTCCACCGGGCTGCCGTTCGTACCGCCCGGAGCGCCCGGTGCATAGCTTCGCGGAGCTCGCCGCGCGGATCCTCGCGACCGAGCCCCGGCTCGGGCCCGTACGGCTTGTGGCGATCGACGGGCCCAGCGGCGCCGGCAAGAGCTGGTTCGCCGACCGGCTCGCCAAGGCCGCCGACGTGCCGGTCGTGCACACCGACGACCTGCTCGACGGCTGGGAGGACCAGTTCACCTTCTGGCCGCGCCTCGAGGAGCAGGTGCTGGAGCCGCTGCGGCGGGGCCGTCCCGCCACATATCTGCGCTACCTCTGGCATCGGCGGACGTTCGGCGGGGTTCCGGTGACCGTCGAGCCTGCTGCGGCCGTACTCGTCGAAGGGGTGACGTCGGCGCGCCGGGCGATCCGTCCGGAGCTGTCGTATTCGATTTTCGTGACCGCGCCCGCCGATCTGCGGTGGCGGCGGGTTTTGGCACGCGATGGCGCGGATGATGTTGCCTACCGGGCGTACCTTGAGCGCTGGCGCGCCGCTGAGGACGGGCACTTCGCCGCCGAAGCGACCGCCGCGCACGTCGACCTGGTGATCGACGGGGCGGCGGAAGGATCCGGCGAGGGGTACGAACGGCTGTAGCCTCACGGCGCCGCAATGGGCCACGATCAGCTGTGTGAGCAGCGGGAACGGGGACGGACGATGACGACCGACGACAACCGGCCGACGCGGCGACGGGTCACGCTGACCGGCATCAGTTCCCGGGCGTGGGAGCACCCCGCCGACCGCGGAGCGCTCACCGCGCTGCGGGAGCTGCGCGGCTTCGACGACGTGGTGAAGACGTTCTTCGGCATGTGGAACGAGCGGGGCTTCCGCCTGCAGTTCCTCGCCAGCTCCATCCGCGTCGACCACCGGCAGTATCCGCGCGTCTATCAGCGCTTCACGGAGGCCGCCGCCACCCTCGACGTGGCCGAGCTCCCGGACCTGTACGTCACCCAGGACCCGATCATCAACGGCCAGGCCGTCGGCATGGACAAGCCGTTCGTGGTCATCACCACCGGCGCCGTGGAGAAGCTCGACGACGACGAGCTGCGTGCGCTGCTCGGCCACGAGATCGGCCACGTCCGCAGCGGTCACGCGGTCTACAAGACGATCATGATGATCCTGACCCGGTGGGCCGCGAACCTGAGCTGGCTGCCGGTCGGCGCGATTGCGCTGCGGGCCATCATCGCCGCGATGTTCGAGTGGTGGCGCAAGGCCGAGCTGTCCGCCGACCGGGCCGGGCTCCTAGCCGGCCAGGACCCCGCGGCGTCCACCCGGCTGCTGATGAAGCTGGCCGGCGGCGGCGACCTCTCCCAGATCGACACCGCCGCGTTCCTCGAGCAGGCAGTCGAGTACGAGAGCGGCGGCGACCTGCGCGACAGCATCCACAAGATCGGCATGACCGCGTGGAGCAGCCACCCCGTGCCCGTGGCGCGGGCGTCGGAGCTGCGCAAATGGGTCGACTCCGGCGACTACGCGCGGATCCTCGAAGGTGACTACCCGCGTCGCGACTCCGACGGCAACGCCTCGGTCACCGACGACATCAAGGCGGCCGCCGACTCGTACCGCGAGACGTTCAGCACCTCGCAGGACCCGCTCGTGGGCCTGCTGCGCAAGCTCGGCGACGGGGCGGCCGACCTGGCCGGGTCGGCCGCGCGCGGTGCCCGGGACTGGGCCTCCGGCACGGGCCGGCGCCGCGGCGACGACGCCCCTCCGCCGCCCCCGTCCTCGTCCAGCTGAGTTGTCCACAGGCCGCTCGCTCGGCCCCGCACCGACCCGGCGCGCGGGCCTAGGATCGGCTCATGAGCCTCACTGAAGACGACCTGCGCGCCGCGATCGCGCGGGAGCTGCCCGGAGTCCGCGCCGACCTCGAACGGCTGGTCCGCATCCCCGGGATCGCGTTCGACGGCTTCGACCACTCGCACGTCGAGCGGTCCGCCGAGGCGGTCGCCGAGCTGCTGCGCGGGTGCGGCCTGGAGGTCCAGATCGTCCGGGGCGGCGGTCAGCCGGCCGTGATCGGCCACCGGCCGGCGCCGGCCGGCGCGCCGACCGTGCTGCTCTACGCGCACCACGACGTGCAGCCGGCGGGCGACCCCGCGCTGTGGCAGAGCGAGCCTTTCGAGCCGGTGGAGCGCGACGGGCGCCTCTACGGTCGCGGTGCCGCCGACGACAAGGCCGGCGTGATGGCGCACGTCGCGGCGCTGCGCGCGTTCGGTGACGAGCTGCCGGTCGGGGTGGTGCTCTTCATCGAGGGCGAGGAGGAATACGGCTCCGACTCGCTCGACGAGCTCCTGGAGACCCACAAGGAGCTGCTGCGCTCCGACGTCATCGTGATCGCCGACTCCGGCAACTGGGACATCGGGACGCCGGCCCTGACCACCTCGCTGCGCGGCCTCGTCAACTGCTTCGTCGAGGTGAGCGTGCTGCGGAGCGCCGTGCACAGCGGCATGTTCGGCGGCCCGGTGCCGGACGCCCTCACCGTCCTGTCCCGCCTCATCAGCACGCTGCACGACGACCAGGGCGAGGTCGCGGTGGACGGGCTGGTCGGACGCGAGGCGGCCACGGTCGACTACCCCGAGGACCGGCTCCGCCACGAAGCCGGGATCCTCGACGGGGTCAAGCTCATCGGCAGCGGCCGGCTCACCGACCGCATCTGGACCAAGCCCTCGATCTCGGTGCTCGGCATCGACGCCCCGAAGACCAACGAGGCGCCCAACGCCCTGGTGCCGAAGGCGAAGGCCAAGCTGAGCGTACGGCTGGCGCCCGGCGACGACCCGACCTCGGCGTACGCGGCGGTCCGGGCCCACCTCGAGAAGTACGTGCCGTGGGGCGCGCACGTCGAGGTGACCCTGGAGAGCGGCGGCATGCCGTGCGTCATCGACGCGAGCGGCCCGGCGTACGACGCGGCGCGCTCCGCCTTCGCGACCGCCTGGGACGGCGTGGAACCGGTGGACATGGGCGTGGGCGGCTCGATCCCGTTCATCGCCACCTTCCAGGAGCTGTTCCCGCAGGCGGCGATCCTGGTGACCGGCGTGGAAGACCCGTACGCGAACGCGCACGGCCCCAACGAGAGCCTGCACCTGGGCGAGTTCGCCCGCGTCTGCCTCGCCGAAGCCCTCCTGCTGCACAACGTTGCCGCCGCGGCTTCTTCCGGCGGCGCGGCGGGTGGCGGGGGCACGGCGGCCTCTTCCGGCGGTGCGGCGGCTCCGGGGGACGGCGTGTGACATGACGGTCCCGGGCCCGGGCGCTCCCCGGCACAGCTGCGACGTCCTGGTGGTCGGCGCCGGACCCACCGGTCTGATGCTGGCGAACTGGCTGGTGAAGCTCGGCGTCCGGGTCATCGTCGCGGACGGCAAGCAGGGGCCCACCCGCGAGTCCCGCGCCCTGGTCGTGCAGGCGCGCAGCATCGAGGTGTACGACCAGCTCGGCATCGCCGACAAGGTCCTCGCGGCTGCGCGCCGGGCCGAGGCTCTGGCGCCGGGCTTCCGGAACCGCGTGTTCGGCCGGATCCCGCTCGGACCCCTCGGCGGGAGCGTCACGCCGTACCCGTGGATCCAGGTTCTCGAGCAGAGCCGCAACGAGGAGATCCTCTACGAGAACCTGCGGGCCCTCGGTGGTTCGGTCCGATGGGAGTCGCCGGTCACCCGGCTCACGGCCGGGCCGGGCGGTGTGGAGGCGATCGTCGGCGGCGAGACGGTGACCGCTCGCTACTGCGTCGGCGCGGACGGGGCCACCTCGATCGTGCGCAAGTCCCGCGACATCGCCTTCGAAGGAGTCACCAACCCGCACCTGTTCTACGTGATCGACGCGGCGGGTGTCGGCGGTCTCGTCGACGGCTCGATCAACGTACGGCCGGGCGGCAGCGACTTCCTGCTCGCCTTCCCGATGAACGGCCGGGGCAACTGGCGGCTCATCGGGCTCGTCCGTGACGACGACGGCGACGGCAAGGTGGGGGAGGACGACGCCCGCTCCCGGATGCGCCGCGAATTCGCCGTCACGTACGCCGACTCGCGCTGGTTCGCGACATACCGGGTCCACCACCGAGTGGCGGCGGCCTTCCGCGACGGCCCGTTCTTCCTCGCCGGTGACGCCGCCCACGTCCACTCGCCGGTCGGTGGTCAGGGCATGAACACGGGCCTGCAGGACGCGCACAACCTGGCGTTCAAGCTCGCCGACGTCATCCACGGCCGGGCCGGCGAGGCGTGGCTCGACCGCTATGCGGCGGAACGGCGCCCGGTCGCGCGTACGCTCGTCGCGACCACGGACAGGCTGTTCGGCTTCGTGACCTCGCAACGGGTGTGGCTGCGTGCCGTACGTCGCGCTGCCGTGCCGCTCGTCGCCCCGATCGCCGTACGGCTCCTGCCCCGGGTGTCTGGTGGCTCCCGCTTCTTCGAGTACGTGAGCCAGATCCGCATCCGCTACCCGATGCTCCCCGGCGCGCCCCGCGATCCCGTGGTGGGGCGGCGGCTCGCGTGGGCCGGGGACAACTTCGCGGCTCTGCGGGCGCTGGAATGGCAGATTCACGCGTACGGGAAGCCGGGCTCCATCCCGGACCTCGGCTTACCGGTGCACGTCTTCGCCGCAGCCCCACAGACACCCCTGCGGCCGGGAATCCTCTACCTCGTACGCCCCGACGGGTTCGTGGCAGCCGCCGCGCCGCCGGGGGAGGCCGCCGAGGTGTTCCGCAGCGCCATGCCACCCCCCGCGCCGTCCGGCCGCGCCATGCCGTCGCCCGCGCCGTCCGGCCGCGCCGTGCCGTCGCCCGCGGAGGGCGTTGAGGCGTTGGGCCGCGCCCTGCCGTCGCCCGCGGAGGGCGTTGAGGCGTTCGGCCGCGCCATGCCGCCCCCCACCGAGAGCGCCGTGGAAAGGCCCGTGGAAGGGCGTGACGTTCCGAACGGGTGAGTCTGCTGCGCCGCGGAGATCAATCCTGTTAGGATTCGAACATGAGTTCGAATGATGCCATTCAGGCGCTCCGCGCCGCCGGCAGTGCTCTGGGGGACGTCGACGTCTCCGGGTGGGACGACACCATGCTCACCGACCAGCTGGCGGAGCTCTCCGCCGCCCTGTGCCATCTCGACGCGCAACTGAGCCGCGTCGCCGACGCCGTACGAGCCCGCGGTTTCCGCATCACCGAGCCGCTGGCCGCCTGACCTCATCATGTCCCACCCTGCCGTGTCACCCGAGCCTTCGCCCCAAGGCCTCCCGTGCCCCGGCAGGCGCGCCTCCCATCCGGGCCGCAACTCCCGGACGGCGGCGCAACGCCTGACATCGCCCGGGAAGGCTCGTCGCCACGAGGCTTCCCCGAAGGTGGCAGGCGCCGCTGCCGGGTTCTCCCCGACCCGGCGGCGACCGGGCCGGCCCCATGTCCCTGGATGGCCGGCCCGGCAAGCTTCAGCCGCTCGGCGTCCCCGCGTCGCTCGGCGTTGCGGCGTCGCTCGGCGTTGCGGCGTCGCTCGGCGTTGCGGCGTCGCTCGGCGTTGCGGCGTCGCTCGGCGTTGCGGCGTCGCTCGGCGTTGCGGCCTCGCTCGGCGTTCCGGCGTTGCGGCGTCGCTCGGCGTCCCGCGTCGCTCACGTTCCGACGGTGCTCGGCGGGCGGCTCCGCTCGGCGGGCGTGCGCCGCTCAGCGGACCTGCGCCGCTCAGCGGGCGCGCGTGTGGGCGGCCGGCCCGTGTCGGCGGCGACCAAGTGTCGCCGCTTCGCCGGCGGCGGCGGTGCCGCCGGCCTCCCGGCGGCCCAGCCGCAGCTGGCGTCGGGCCGCAGCCGGCGTCGGGCCGCATCGGGCGTCGGGCTGCAGCGGGCGTCGGGCTGCAGCGGGCGTCGGGCTGCAGCGGGCGTCGGCGCCGCAACCGGCATCGGATCGAAGCCACCGATCCCGCCGCCCACCCGCTTCCCTCCGCCAGGACCCGCCCGGCACGCGGTCCTGGCGGAGGGACCCAGGCCGTGGTGACCGCTTCACGGGGGAGTGCGTCCCGACGGCCCGGAAAATGTCGGAGGTGGCTGCCAGGATGGGTCCGTGCAGTTCCTGGATCTGGCAGCCACCTCGGCAGCCGTCGCCGCCGTCTCGGGCCGGAAGGCCAAGGTTGACCTGCTCGCCGACGCCCTGCGCCGGCTGGAGCCGGATGAGATCGCTGCCGGTTCGGCGTATCTGGCCGGTGAGCTTCGGCAACGGCAGACCGGCGTCGGTTACGCCGCCCTGCGTGAACTGCCCGTTCCCGCCGCCGAGGGCAGCCTGACCGTCGCCGAGGTGGACGAACGCATCGCCGCCATCTCCGTGGTCTCCGGCGCCGGGTCGCAGGCCCGCCGCCGGGAGCTGGTCGCGGCGCTGTTCGGGCGGGCCACCGCCGAGGAGCAGCGGCTGCTCGTGGGGCTCTTCGGTGGCGAGCTGCGTCAGGGTGCCCAGGCCGGGCTGCTCGCCGACGCGGTCGCCCGGGCCGCCGAGGTGCCGCTCACCACCGTGCGACGCGCGCTGCTGCTGTCCGGTGACCTCAAGCAGGTGGCGGTGGCCGCGCTGACCGGGGGAGCGCCCGCGCTGGCCGGCATCAGCCTGAGGGTGGGCACGCCGCTCAGCCCGATGCTGGCGGGCAGCGCGCCCGACGTGGGTGCCGCTCTGCTTGCCACCGGGTCACCCGCGACCGTCGACGTGAAGCTGGACGGGATCCGCATTCAGGTGCACCGTTCCGGCGACGAGGTGGCCGTTTTCACCCGCAGCCTCGACGACATCACTCCGCGGCTGCCCGAGGTGGTGGCCGCTGTCCGCGCCCTTCCCGTGCGCGACGTCGTGCTCGACGGTGAGGCGATGGCCCTGGACGCCGACGGGCGCCCGCGGCCGTTCCAGGAGACGTCGAGCCGGGCGGCCACCCGCGGTGCCCGGCGCGGGGCGAAGACCGGGGCGACAACCGGGCCGGCGCTCGTGCCGTACTTCTTCGACCTGCTGCATCTCGACGGCACGGACCTGCTCGACGAGCCGGGCCGCGTGCGCTGGTCGGCGCTCGCCGACACCCTGCCGCCGGCGCTCATCGTCGGCCGTCGCACGGTCGAGACGGAGGAGCAGGCCAGGGAGGCGTTCGCCGCCGCTCTCGCCGCCGGTCAGGAAGGCGTCGTCGTCAAAGCCCAGGACGCCGCGTACGACGTGGGCCGTCGCGGCGCCGCCTGGGTGAAGGTGAAGCCCCGGCACACCCTCGACCTGGTCGTGCTCGCGGTCGAATGGGGTCACGGCCGGCGCAAGGGCTGGCTGTCCAACCTGCATCTGGGGGCGCGCGATCCGCGTACGGGCGGCTTCGTGATGCTGGGCAAGACCTTCAAAGGCCTGACCGACGAGCTGCTGCGCTGGCAGACCGAGCGGTTCAAGGACCTGGCCGTCGACGACTCCGGCTGGGTCGTCACCGTACGCCCCGAGCAGGTCGTCGAGATCGCCTTCGACGGCGTGCAGACGTCCCCGCGGTATCCGGGCGGTGTGGCGTTGCGGTTCGCCCGCGTGCTGCGTTACCGCGACGACAAGCGAGCAGAGGAGGCCGACACGATCGACATGGTGAAGGCAATCGGCCTGCCCCCGCCCCCGGACCAACCGGACGCGCCGATGTGACCGCCGCCACCGACCACCGCTGCAAGGCCGCCGCCGACCACCGCCGCGCCGCCGCAAGGCCGCCGACCACCGCTGCAAGGCCGCCGCCGACCACCGCCGCGCCACCGCCGACCACCGCTGCGAGGCCGCCGGCGATCCACCGCTACAGGGCCGCCAGCGACCGTACGTAGTTCACCTGCTGATGGACGAACGTCACCTGCGCGTGGTCCGTCACCGGGATCCGTGCGACGTACTGCCGCGTCCCGTTGGTCACGGTCACCTGCACCGTCCCGTGCGGGATCGTCACCTTGACCAGCAGGAACAGCAGGCTGAACACCGTCAGCACGCAGAAGCCTGCGATGGCCGCGACGATCGCCCAGGTCGGGATCTTCGTCTCGTTGTGCCAGTAGTCGTGGACGGTCCAGGTCGACCCGGTCAGCGGGATGTCGCCGGCCGGGGTGTGCACGACCGTCGACGTGATGCCCATGTCCCCGATCTGGACGATCACCGGTCCCGCGGTGGCCGGTACGTCCGGCGGCGGCACCGGGTACACGGGCACGCTCCACGGGTCACTCGGGTTCGCATCCTGGGGAAACGTCACCTGCAGAACCCTAGCCGTGCCCACAACGGCACGAAAACCCCCGCGCCCACGCCAAGCTCCAACCCGCCACGCTGGTCAAGCCGCAACCGGCTACCCCGGGCCGCGCCTCAAACGGCGACGAGCGCTTCCCCTCAGTCCGGCTTGCCGTCCACCGGCGCGGCCGCCACCCGCTTATCGGCCTCCGCCACCCGGTCCACCCGTTCCTTGGCCGGCGCGTCGCCCCGCGCCTCCTTGCGCGCCTGCAGCCCGAACACGATCAGCGCCATCACCGCGAACAGCCACCACTGGATCGCGTACCCGCCGTTCTGCCAGGAGTCCTCGTGATCGATCGAGACCTTGGCGAACCCCGGTCCCGGGTCGCTGACCAGCACATACGCGCCGTACACCGGGTACGGGAGCTCGCCCGCCAGGTGCGGCAGGGAGATGCGGCGGGTGTCGATGCGGCCGTCGCGGCGGGCGATGCCGGAGGGGCGGCTCTCCGAGAGGTGGAGCTGGCCGACCACCGTGACCTCGCCCGTGGGCGGCGGGGTCGCGACCGGCGCGGAGATGGCGTCGCCGTTGGCGGACGGTACCCAGCCCCGGTCGATCAGCACCGCCGTGCCGTCGGCGAGGACGAGGGGGGTCACGATCTCGAAGCCGACCTTGCCGTCGACCGTACGGCCGCGGGCCTGGATCTCGTGCGTGGCGTCGTACCGTCCGGAGACGGTGACCTTCGTCCAGGCCTTGCCCTTGCCGGGTTGTTCGCCCAGCTTGCCGGCCGCAGTCGGCTTGACCAGCACCGAGGTCAGCGGCACCGCGGGCGTGGAGTCGGCCGCGTCGATGCGGTCGTTGACCGCGGCGCGTTCGTGGTACCGGTGCAGCTGCCAGTTGCCGAGCATGACCATGATCACCGATGCGACCACCGTCAACGCCGTCGCGGCGAGCCACCGTGGGGTGAGCATGAACCGGTACACGCTCCGAGGCTACCCGGGTGCCCACCGGCGTTCGCGGCTGGCAGGTAGGGTGCGACATCCGGGGCGTCAATATCATGTCGCCGCCGTTTTCCGTATCCCCGAGGGAGCCACTCATGTCCAGCCAACCCCGCCTGGTGGTGAGCGCCCCCTCGTCCGGGCACGGCAAGACCGCCATCGCGGTGGGCCTGCTGGCCGCCTGCGCGGCTCGGGGAGTTCCGGCGGCGGGTTTCAAGGTGGGTCCCGATCACACCGACGCCGCGTACCTGGGCCTCGCCGCCGGCCGTCCGGGCCGCAACCTGGACCCCCGGCTGGTCGGTTCGCACCGTATCGCCCCGCTGTTCGCGCATGGCGCGATCGGCTCGGAGATCGCGGTCATCGAGGGTGCGATGGGCTTGTTCGACAGCCTGACCGGGCAGCCGGAGATCGACGGCACCGCGGCGGTCGCGGCTGCGCTCCGCGCACCGGTGCTGCTCGTGGTCGACGTCGCCGCGATGGGGCATTCGCTCGCCGCGCTGGTGCACGGCTTCCGCATGTTCGACGAGATGGTGCACCTCGGCGGCGTCGTGCTGAACCGCGTCGCGTCGCCACGGCACGAGGAGATGCTGCGCACCGCCCTGGACGACATCGGCATGCCCGTACTCGGTGCGCTCCGTCGCGGTGATCTCCCCGCGGTCCTGCCGGCGCGGTCGCAGGGGCCGGTCCCGGTCGCGCACCGCACGGTCGAGGCGATCCGCGCCGTACGCCGTCTGGGTGAAGCCGTCGCCGGCGCGCTCGACCTGGACCGCATCATGGCGCTCGCCGACACCGCCCCGGCCCTGCCCGCCCCGGCCTGGTCCCCGACGGACGCCCTCGCCGAGGCCACCGGCGAGCCGCCCGTCCCGCCGGAACAGCGTCCGGTGATCGCGCTCGCGGGCGGCCCCGGCGCGCCCTACACGTACGTCGAGACGGCGGAGCTCCTCACGGCCGCGGGAGCGGACGTGGTCGTGATCGACCCGCTCCGCGACGAGACGCTGCCGCCCGGCACCCGCGGCCTGATGATCGGCGCCGGCCTCCCGGAAAGCTACGCGGAGGAGCTGTCCGCCAACCGCCGCCTCAACGCGGCGGTGGCCCGCCTCGCCCACGACGGCGGTCCGATCATCGCGGAAGGCGTCGGCCTGCCCTGGCTCGGCCACGACTTCGACGGCCGCCCGATGTGCGGCATCCTCGACGCGACGGCGACGACCGCCACCCAGACCGTGGCCGGCTACCGCGAGGCCACGGCGCCGTCGACCTCGGTCCTGGCGCCGGCCGGAGCCCGCATCACCGGCTACAAACAGCACCGCGCGATCGTCGGTCCACGCGCTGGGCAGGTGCCGGCCTGGACCTGGTCGGGCGGCAACCCGGAAGGCTTCGTCTGGCGGCAGGTCCACGCCTCGCAGCTCGGCCTGCACTGGGCGGGAGCCCCGGAGATCTCCCGCCGCCTGGTCGCAGCGACCATCCCGGCCGGAGGCCGCATCCCGCCGACCCCGATCGCCGCCCACGCGGCCGCTGTCTCACCAGCCGCGGGCCACGCGGCCCCGGTCCCGCCCGTCGCCGGTCACCCGGCGAACGTCCCGCCGGTCGCCGGTCACGCGGCGATCGTCCCGGCGGTCACCGGGCATGCTGCGGCGGTCTCGCCGGTGGCCGGCCACGCGGCCGCGGTGCCGGCCCAGCCGCCGGGCCCGCCGGCGGACCAGGACGAGGACCCGGGCGAGGCCACGTTGTCGCTCTCGGCCGTGACAATCCACAACCAGGACCAAGGTACGGCCACACCGGCGCAGTGACACCAAAGCTCGCGACCGCCCGGCTGCCCGACCGCGGCGAGCGAGCCCCGCCCAGCGCCGCACCCTTCCCGCGCTTCCCCGAGCCCGCGCCGCACCCGGCCCGCGCCGCACCCGGCCCGCGCACGCCCGTCCCGTCCCCGTACGCCCTGCTCAACGAGCACATCGGCGTGTCGTCGGCCGACACGCCGGACGGCAATTGTCGCAGGGCGGCCTTACGGTGAGGGGGTCCCGCGTGAAGGGAGAACAGCCGTGGCCGACCGTGTGCCCCTGGACTTCGACCCACCCGTGCGTCGGATCCGGGCACTGCTGCTGGGCATCACCGACGACCATCTCACCGCGCCGACCCCTTGTCCGGATTGGACGGTCGGCGACCTGCTCGATCACATCATGAGCCTCGCCTGGGCGTTCACCCAGGCGGCCCAGAAGAGAACGGACGCCCCCGGCACCGACACGGCCCCACCGCGACCGTCAGCGGCCAACCTCTCGCCGCACTGGCGCAGCCGCCTGCCCGTGGTCCTCGAGGATCTCTCGACGGCCTGGAAGAACCCGACGGCCTGGGAGGGCACGGCCCGGGCCGGCGGCGTCACCATGCCCGCCGCCACCATGGGCACCGTGGCGATCAACGAGGTGACCATGCACGGCTGGGATCTCGCTCGAGCCACCGGCCAGGAGTATGCGGCGGATCCCCGCATCCTCGAGAACATCATCGAGTTCCTGTCACAGGGCCCGGCGGAGGGCACTCCCGGCTTCCTCGGCCCGGTGTTCCCCACGGACGACGAGGCGACCCTCCTCGACCAGGCGGTGGCGCTGGCCGGCCGAAACCCGCACTGGCGCCCGCTCTCGGCCCCGCACTGAGTGCCCAGATGACAAGCGGGCCGCGGCCCGATCCCGCCTCGGCGCCCGAGGCTCCGGTGGGATTCGGGCCGCGGGCCGCTACGGGGCACCCGCCTGCTCCGATGCGGTTCCGGCTGCGACCTCCGCCCGGGCACCCGGGTCGGCGCCGATGCCGCGATGAGGTTCGGACCGCGACGACGCCCGGGCACTGCGTTGACGCCCGACAGGAATCGGGCCGGACCGCCAACGGCGATCCGGCCCGGGCCTGGCCTCTCAGCCCCCGTGCACCATCGAGTCCGGCGGTGGATTGAACTTCTCCTTGGGCTTGCCCTTCAGCGCGTCTTTCAGGGTTTCCGCCACGGTGTATTTCGAGATGGTGCCCCGGCTGGTCCCCACCGTGTTCTCCGGGTTGTCGGGGTCCGCCACGAACGCCGCCGCCGCGAGCTGGGGCGTGTACCCGCAGAACCAGGCGCTCCGGTTGCTGTCCGTCGTGCCGCTCTTGCCGGCGACCGGCCGGTGCAATGTCGCGTGGACCATCGGGGAGGTCTGCCAGCCTCCGCAGTCGCCCTTCGCGGCGCCGTAGCCGGTGACGCACCGCGCGGCGTCGGTTGCCGCCTGGGCGACTTCCGGTCGGAGGGCCTGGTGGCAGCGGGGCCCGGCCACCTTCTTGCCCTTGTATTCGTAGCTGGCCCCGTCGCGGGTGTTGATGAGGCGGACAGGGATGGGTTCGCAGTAGGTGCCCTCCGCGGCGAGGGTGGCGAAGACGTTGGCCATCTCGATGGGGGTGGCGTCGCTGACGCCGAGGGTGAAGGCGCCCCATCCGCTCGCGTGTTCGGGGCTGGCGAGTTCCCGGTCGACGTCGGTACGCCATTTCAGCCCGAGCCGTTCCGCCATCCGTACGGCCTTCTCCGCGCCGACCTTCTGTTCGAGCTGGACGAAGTACGTGTTGACGGACTTGCCGAAGCCGCTCCACATGGTCTGCCGTCCGGTCATGGAGGCGCTGGAGTTCTTCGGGCACCAGTGGATGCCGCAGGTCGCCGGCCCGGGCGCGGTGATGTACTTGCTGACGTACCGCTGGGGCGCGTTGAAGGCGGTGTCGAGCGGCATGCCTTCGTCGAGGGCGGCGAGCATCGTGAAGATCTTGAAGGTGGAGCCGGCCTGGTAGCCCGCCATGTCGCCGCCGCCGAGGAGCGGGTTGACGGTGTTCGGATAGTTGCCGCGGATGTCGTCGCGTTTGCGGCGGTCGCTGTGTTTGCCGTTGTTCTTCTGGTCGAGCGAGTACTTGCGGTTGACGGCCATCGCCTTGATGCGGCCCGTGCCGGGCTCGATGACGACTTCGCCGTGCGCGTACACGCTCTTCTTCTTCTCTTTGTCCAGGATGTGTTCCATCGCCGAGGCCTGGATCTTCGGGTCGATGGTGGTGACGACGCGGTAGCCGCCACGGCGCAGGTTCTCGAGGCGTTCCTGGGGGTCCGCGCCGAAGGCGGGCTGTTCCATCCACCAGTTGCGCAGGTAATCGCAGAAGAATCCCCAGTCGTTGTGCTTCTTGGGCACCGAGACGCAGTCGTTGGGCGGGCTGGTCAGCCTCAGCTTGATCTTCGTCTTGCGCGCCGCGTCGGCCTGCGCGGCCGTGATCGAGCCCATCTTGCGCATCTGGTCGATCACGTAGTTGCGGCGTTCGGTGGCCGCGGTCCGGTCGTTGACGGCCGGGTCGTACGCCGTGGGCGCCTTGACCAGCCCGGCGAGCAGCGCCGCTTCGGTGAGCGTCAGCTGTTTCGGCGTCTTGGAGAAGAAGACCTCGGCGGCGGCGAAGATGCCGTACGCGCGGTGCCCGAAGTACGCCGAGTTCAGGTACCGCTGCAGGATCTCCTGCTTCGACACGCGCTTCTCGAGCTCGATGGCGAGCCGCATCTCGCGCAGCTTCCGGGCGGTGGTCTGCTCGGTGGCTTCGAGGGCCTCCTTCGGCGTCCGGGCCCCGTCGCGCAGCGCCATGCGGACGTACTGCATGGTCAGCGTGGAGGCGCCCTGGGAGACGCCGCCGGCCTGCTGGTTCGCGACGAAGGCGCGGGCCACGCCCTTGGGGTCGACGCCGTTGTGCTCGTAGAAGCGGGTGTCCTCGGACGCCACGATCGCGCTCGTGATGTACGGCGACATGTCCTCGATCTTCGTCGGCTTGCGGTGCTCCTCGTAGAACATGGTGAGCAGCGTCTTGCCGTCGTTGGCGTACACGTAAGTGGTCTGCGCGGACGGCACGACCGTGAGCTGTTCCGGCATGCTCGCCAATGCGTCGGCCCCGGTCTTGGCGCCGACGCCCGCCAGGGCGACCAGCGGGAAGACGAGACCGGCGATGGCGATGCCGGCGATGAGCCCGGCGCGGATGAGCGGGGCGAGCCGTCCAGCTTTGGCGAGTCCGGTCTTCGTCACCCCTCGAAGGTATGACAAAACGGCCGAAGTGAACTCCCGTTTCGCATCCGTCATGCTGACCCCGTGGAGATGGATCTGCACCATCACGGCGACGCGGAGGTGGAGCCGGGCCTGGTCGACCTGGCGGTGAACGTCCGGCGGCAGCCCATGCCCGCCTGGCTGGCCGAGCCGATCACCGCCTCCCTGACCGACCTCGCGGCCTACCCGGACGCCACCCGGGCCACGGCCGCGACCGCCGCGAAGCATCGCCGCGATCCCGCCGAGGTGCTGCTCACCGCGGGTGCCGCGCAGGCCTTCGTGCTCATCGCGCGGGCGGTCGGCGCGCGCCGGCCGGTGGTCGTGCATCCGCAGTTCACCGAACCCGAGGCGGCCCTGCGCAACGCCGGCCGCGAGGTCGGGCGGGTGCTGCTCCGCGAGGAGGACGGCTTCCGGCTGGACCCGGCGCTGGTGCCGGAGGACGCCGACCTGGTGATCGTCGGCAACCCCACGAACCCCACCTCGGTGCTGCACCCGGCCGCCGACCTCGTCGAGCTGGCCCGGCCCGGCCGGGTGCTGGTCGTCGACGAGGCCTTCGCCGACACCACGTGGCGGCCCGGCGAGGCCGGCGAGCCCGAGTCGCTGGCGGGCCGCGCCGACGTCCCCGGCCTGATCGTCCTGCGCAGCCTGACCAAGACGTGGGGCCTGGCCGGCCTGCGGATCGGCTATGCGCTCGCGGCGCCCGGCATGGTCGAGCAGCTGGCCCGGGCCCAGCCGCTGTGGGCGGTCTCGTCGCCGGCGCTGGCGGCCGCCGAGGCCTGCGCGTCGCCGGCCGCCATGGCGGCCGAGCGGGAGATCGCGGCGGCGCTGGCCGGCGAGCGGGACCATCTGGTCGCCGGGCTGCGCGGCGTGCCGGAAGTCACTGTCGCGGGTCTGCCGGCCGCCGCGTTCGTCGCGCTGCGCCTGTCCGGCGCCGACCAGGTGCGTCTTGAGCTGCGCAAACGAGGGTACGCCGTCAGGCGCGGCGACACATTTCCCGGGCTGGGCGCCGATTGGCTGCGAGTGGCGGTGCGCGACACTGCCACCAGCGATGCTTTCCTCGCGACGCTGACCGATGTGCTGAAGGAGCGACAGTGACCCTGGAGACGACCCTCGCCGCCATCGCGCCCGCCGATGAGCCGGCCATGGCCGCCGCCCGTGACCTGCAGTCCCGGCTGACGAAGCCGGCCGGCTCGCTGGGCGCCCTCGAGGAGCTGTCGGTACGCCTGGCCGGCCTCGCGGGCGCCTGTCCACCGCCGATGCCGGAGCCCGCGGCGATCGCGGTCTTCGCCGGTGACCACGGCGTGCACGCCCAGGGCGTCACACCCTGGCCGCAGGAGGTCACCGCGCAGATGGTGGCGAACTTCGTCGCCGGGGGAGCCGTGATCAACGCGTTCGCCCGGCAGACCGGCGCGTCGCTGATGGTGGTGGACGTGGGCGTGGCGATCCCGCTGCACGGCGGCGACAACCTGCTCGACGCCAACGTGCGGCGCGGGACCCGGGACCTCACCGTCACCGCGGCGATGACCGAGGACGAGGCCCGGTCCGCGCTGGAGATCGGCATCTCGGTCGCCGGGGCGCTCATCGAGGGCGGCGCTAAGTGCCTGGTCACCGGCGACATGGGCATCGCCAACACCACGCCGGCGGCCGCGCTGGTGGCGGCGTTCACGGGTGCCACGCCGGCCGAGGTCACCGGGCGCGGCACGGGCGTCGACGACGACACGTACGCGAAGAAGGTCGACGTGGTCACCCGCGCGCTGGAGCTGCACCGGCCTGACCCGTCCCGGCCGCTCGCGACCGTGGCGGCCGTCGGCGGCCTGGAGCACGCGGCGCTGGCCGGCTTCATCCTCGGCGCGGCCGCCCGGCGCGTGCCGGTGGTCGTCGACGGGGTCATCGCCGCGTCCGCGGCGGTCGCGGCAGCGGCCTTCGCCCCGCACGCGGTGGCCGCGATGATCGCCGGGCACCGGTCCGTCGAGCCCGGCGCCACGGTCGCGCTCGCCCACCTCGGCCTCACCCCGCTGCTGGATCTCGGCATGCGCCTCGGCGAGGGTACGGGCGCCACGCTCGCGCTGCCCGTCATCGCCGGCGCGGTCCGGGTGCTGCGCGAGGTGGCCACCTTCGACTCGGCGGGGGTCTCGGAGAAGTGAACCTCTACCCCTTGGCGCTGCGGCTGGAGGGCCGGCGGGTCCTCGTGGTCGGCGGCGGTGCGGTGGCGACCCGCCGGATGGCCGCCCTGCTGGCGACGGGTGCGCGGGTCGACGTGGTGTCGCCCGTGCTCACCCCGGCGCTGCGCGGGTACGTGGACGCCGGCCGCCTGACCTGGCACGAGCGCCGCTTCGAGCCCGCCGACGTGGACGGTGCCTGGCTGGTCCAGGTCGCGGTGGACGATCCCGCGGCGGCCGCGCAGGTCAGCCTCGCCGCGGAGGAGCGCCGGGTCTTCTGCGTACGCGCGGACGACCGGGACGCGGCCACGGCCTGGACCCCCGCGGTGACCCGGCAGGGGCAGATCACGGTCGCGGTGACCGACGGCGGCGACCGGCGCAACGCGATGGCCCTGCGCGACCTCATCGCCGCCGCGCTGGAGAACAACGAGCTGACCGCGCGTGCCGCCGGCCCGGGCCAGGTCTTCCTGGTCGGCAGCGGCCCGGGCGACCCCGAGCTCATCACGGTCAAGGGCCGCCGGCTGCTGAACCGGGCCGACGTGGTGGTCACCGACCGGCTGGTGCCCGGGATGCTCCTCGACGAGCTGCGCCCGGAAGTCGAGCTGGTCGACGCCGCCAAGATCCCGTACGGGCCGTCCGCGACGCAGGAGGAGATCAACCGGATCCTCGTGGAGCGCGCGCTGGAGGGCAAGTTCGTCGTCCGGCTCAAGGGCGGCGACCCGTTCGTCTTCGGCCGCGGCGGCGAGGAGGCGCTGGCCTGCGCGAAGGCGGGCGTACCCGTGACGGTCGTGCCCGGGGTGACCAGCTCGATCGCCGCGCCGGCGCTGGCCGGCATCCCGGTGACCCACCGCGGCGTGGCGCACGAGTTCACGGTGGTCTCGGGGCACGTCCCGCCGGAGAGCGACCAGTCGCTGGTGGACTGGGCGGCGCTGGCGCGGCTGCGGGGCACGCTCGTGGTGATGATGGGCCTGAAGAACCTGCCGAAGATCGCGCAGCGGCTGGTCGCCGAGGGGCGTGCCGCGGACACGCCGGCCGCGGTGGTGCAGGAGGGCTCGACGACCTCGCAGCGCGTCCTGCACAGCACCCTCGGCGAGGTCGCCGCCGCGACGGCGGCCGCGGGGGTGCGCCCGCCGGCCGTCGTGGTGATCGGCGATGTGGTTCCCGTATTGGGATAGTCACGCTACGGATGGGGTAACGCATTCACATGAGTGAGCGACCGCGCATGATGCTCGCCGGGGTGGTCCTCGACGCCCCGGACGCGAACGAGCTCGCGGCGTTCTACCAGCGGCTGCTGGGCTGGAGCGCCGTCGAGGACGAACCGGGCTGGGTGATGCTGGGCGCGCCGGCGGGCGGCCCGGGACTGTCCTTCCAGACCGAGTCCGCCTACGTACGCCCGGTGTGGCCCGCCGGCCCGGACGACCCCCAGATGAGCGTGCACCTCGACATCCGCGTCGACGATCTCGAGGCCGCCTGCGCGCACGCCGAGAAGGCGGGGGCCACCCGGGCCGACTACCAGCCGCAGGAGCACGTCCGGGTCTATCTCGACCCGGCCGGCCACCCCTTCTGTCTATTCCTCTGACGTGCCGGCGTCGTCGGTCTCCGGCACGCCCAGCTCGTTGAGGAACGACCGGGCCCACTCGGCGACGTCGTGCGTCCGCAGGTGCCGCTGCATGACCCGCATCCGGCGCTTGAGCTCGGCCGGCTCGGCGGCCACCGCGCGCAGCAGCGCGTCCTTGACGCCGTCCGGGTCGTGCGGGTTGCACAGGAACGCCTGGCGCAGCTCGGTGGCGGCGCCGGCGAACTCGCTGAGCACCAGCGCCCCGCCCCGGTCCGAGCGGCAGGCGACGTACTCCTTGGCGACCAGGTTCATGCCGTCGCGCAGGGGCGTCACCATCATGACGTCGGCGGCCACGTACAGCGCCGCGAGCTCCTGCTTGCTGTACGACTGGTGCAGGTAGTGCACCGCCGGCATGCCGACCTTGCCGAACTCGCCGTTGATCCGGCCGACCTCGCGCTCCACCTTCACCCGCAGCGTCTGGTAGTGCTCGACGCGCTCCCGGCTGGGCGTGGCGACCTGCACCATCACCGCGTCGGGCACCTTGAGCTTGCCGTCGGCGAGCAGCTCGCGGAACGCCTTGAGGCGCAGCTCGATGCCCTTGGTGTAGTCCAGCCGGTCGACGCCCAGGATGATCGTCTCGGGGTCGCCGAGCTCGGCGCGGATCTCCTTGGCCCGGGCCTGGACCTTCGGGTCGGCCGCCATCCGCTCCATCTCGGCGGTGTCGATGCTGATCGGGAACGCGCCGGCCTTGACCTTGCGTCCGTCGACCTGGATCGACTGGCCCTCGTAGCGCAGCCCGAGCAGGTGCCGGGCGAGCCGGACGAAGTTCTGCGCGGCCAGCCGCTGCTGGAAGCCGACCAGGTCGGAGCCGAGCAGGCCGCGCAGGATCTCGGCCCGGAACGGCATCTGCATGAACAGCTCGATCGGCGGGAACGGGATGTGCAGGAAGAACCCGATCCGCAGGTCGGGGCGCATCTCCCGGAGCATCGCCGGCACGAGCTGGAGCTGGTAGTCCTGCACCCAGACGGTGGCGCCCTCGTCGGCCACCTCGGCCGCGGCCTTGGCGAAGCGCTGGTTGACCACCCGGTACGCCTCGCGCCAGCGCCGCTTGTAGACGGGCGTCTCGACGGCGTCGTGGTACAGCGGCCAGATCGTCGCGTTCGACTGGCCCTCGTAATAGCGTTCGAGCTCCTCCGCGCTCAGCGGCACCGGGTGGATGTTGATCCCCTCGAGCTCGAAGGGCTCCGGCGCCTCGCCGTCACCGCCGGCCCACCCGATCCAGGTGCCGCGGTGCTGGACGAGCACCGGATGCAGGGCGGTGACGAGACCGCCGGGACTCGGGCGCCACTGCCGCTCCCCGTCGACGATGACCTCGTCCACGGGCAGCCGGTTGGCGACTACGACGAAGGAACTTCGTTCGGCCACGCTGAGAGCACCTCCGGGTCGGTCTGGTTCCCCGCTGTCGAGCCTACTGTGCGTAGCCAGCCGGGGCGTGCTGAGGCATGTACCCGCCGTGCGGCACCGCTCTTGGCAAGCAGGTGCCATCCTTGGCCGGTGAGCCTGTCCGACGATCTTCCCCCGCCGCGGCGACCACTGTTCTTCCCTGTGGTCATCGCCACCGTCTTCCTGACCATCATCGGGATGTCGGCGGGGTTCGCCCTCGGCACGCGTCACAAGAACGCCCAGGACAGCGGGCAGACCGTGGAGCCGATCCCGGACAACGGCACGCCGTCGCAGGACCAGGCGATCGAGTGCCCGGCGCAGATGCAGGACACCGCCCGCCGGCTGGGCTTCGCGGGCACCCTCACCCAGGTCCTCCGGGTACGCTCCGCCGACTCGGAAACCGTGGTCTGGATCTGCCGGGACCCCGACGGCAGCCTCTACTACCAGGCGAATCGCGGCGACGAGTCGGCGAGATGGGTCGAGGGGGAGACGGCTCTGTTCCTCAGCGGGGTTCAGCAGGACGGCGACACGTACACCGCCGTCGCCCACGACGGCAACAGGTTCAGCGTCAACGATCACGAGCTCAAAGTGGTCACCAAGAACCGTACGGAGAAGCACGACGTGCAACCGGAGTGACGTCCGGCGGGGAATCCTTGTGTGCCGGACGGGGTTGTTGTAAGTGACGGGGGAGCGACCTGGAAAGATTGTCCTCCCATTCCGGCACCGGAAATCACGATCACGGAGGTAGGCCGCACCGTGGCCCAGTTCATCTACACCTTGGAGAAGGCGCGCAAGGCGCACGGCGACAAGGTCGTGCTCGACAACGTGACGCTGAACTTCCTGCCCGGGGTCAAGATCGGTGTCGTCGGTCCGAACGGCGCCGGTAAGTCCAGTCTGCTCAAGATCATGGCGGGCGCGGACCAGGTCAGCAACGGCGAGGCCCGGCTGATGCCCGGCTACACCGTCGGCATGCTGGCCCAGGAGCCCCCGCTCAACGACGCGAAGACCGTCCTCGGCAACATCGAGGAGGCCGTCGCGGAGACCAAGGCCAAGCTCGAGCGGTTCAACAAGATCGCCGAGCAGATGGCCACCGACTACACCGACGAGCTGATGGAGGAGATGGGCCGGCTCCAGGAGGAGCTCGACCACTCCAACGCCTGGGACGTCGACTCCCAGCTCGAGCTGGCGATGGACGCGCTGCGGTGCCCGCCGCCGGACGCCGACGTCACCCAGCTCTCCGGTGGTGAGCGCCGCCGCGTCGCGCTGTGCAAGCTGCTGCTCGAGGCGCCCGACCTGCTGCTGCTCGACGAGCCCACCAACCACCTGGACGCCGAGAGCGTGCAGTGGCTGGAGCAGCACCTCGCCAAGTACGCCGGCACGGTCATCGCCATCACGCACGACCGGTACTTCCTGGACAACGTGGCCACCTGGATCCTCGAGCTGGACCGCGGCCGGGCGTACCCGTACGAGGGCAACTACTCCACGTACCTGGACAAGAAGGCCGCCCGCCTCGCGGTGCAGGGCCGCAAGGACCAGAAGCTGCAGAAGCGCCTCACCGAGGAACTCGAGTGGGTCCGCTCCAACGCCAAGGCCCGCCAGACCAAGTCCAAGGCCCGCCTCGAGCGCTACGAGGAGATGGCCAGCGAGGCGGAGAAGACCCGCAAGCTGGACTTCGAGGAGATCCAGATCCCGCCGGGCCCGCGCCTGGGCAACACGGTGATCGAGGTCGAGAACCTGGTCAAGGGCTTCGACGACCGGGTGCTCATCGACCACCTGTCGTTCTCGCTGCCGCGCAACGGCATCGTCGGCATCATCGGTCCGAACGGCGTCGGCAAGACCACGCTGTTCAAGACCATCGTCGGGCTGGAGAAGCCGGACGAGGGCTCGGTGCGCATCGGCGAGACGGTGAAGCTGTCGTACGTCGACCAGAACCGCTCCGGGCTCGACGGCAGCAAGACCGTCTGGGAGGTCGTCTCCGACGGTCTCGACCACATGATGGTCGGCAAGGTGGAGATGCCGAGCCGGGCGTACGTGGCCGCGTTCGGCTTCAAGGGCCCGGACCAGCAGAAGCCGGTCAAGGTGCTCTCCGGCGGCGAGCGCAACCGGCTCAACCTCGCGATGACGCTGAAGATCGGCGGCAACGTGATCCTGCTCGACGAGCCGACCAACGACCTCGACGTCGAGACGCTGTCGAGCCTGGAGAACGCGCTGCTGGAGTTCCCCGGCTGCGCCGTGGTCATCTCCCACGACCGCATGTTCCTCGACCGCGTGGCGACGCACATGCTCGCCTGGGAGGGCACCGAGGAGGACCCGGACAACTGGTTCTGGTTCGAGGGCAACTACGAGGCGTACGAGAAGAACAAGATCGACCGTCTCGGCGCCGACGCCGCCCGTCCGCACCGCGTCACGTACCGCAAGCTCACACGTGACTGAGAGATTCACCTACGAGGTGGCCGTGCGCTGGTCCGACATGGACGCGTACGGCCACGTCAACAACGCGCGCTTCCTCACCCTGTACGAGGAGGCGCGCGTCGCCATGTTCTTCGTCGGCGCGCGGGCCCAGGGGCTCACGTCGTTCGAGGACGGCATCGTGATCGCCCGGCACGAGATCGACTATCTGCGCCCGGTGGACTACGGCGACCCGGTACGCATCGAGCTGTGGATCTCGCAGCTGCGGACCGCCGCGTTCACGGTGTCGTACGAGCTGTTCGACGGCGACGTGCTGGCCAGCCGGGCGAAGTCGGTGTGTGTGCCGTACAACCTGGCCGAGGGGTTCCCGCGCCGGCTGAGCGAGGCCGAACGGGGTTTCCTCGAGCCGTACCTGGAGGCCTGAGCCGTGGCGGCGCACGGCCTCACCGGGGTGCCGGACGCCGGCGCCTTCCTCGCCCGGCTGACCCGCCTCGACCGGTCGCTGCCGGTCCGGCTGCGCTCGGGCTCCGCGGGCCGCACGGCGCTGTGGGCGCGGCTGCCCTGGGGTGTGCTCGTCACCCGCGAGGTGGCCGGCCCGGGCCCGGGGGATGCCACGGTGTCGGCCGCCGAGCTGCTGGCCGTGCTCGCCGGCGGCGGCGATGAGCTGCCGGCCCGCCGCGACGCGGACTGGCGCTGGGCGTTGCCGCCGGCCCGGGTGGCGACGGTGGAATCGGTCGCCTCGACCGAGCTGAGCCGCCTGGCTTCGGCCGCCGCGGGCACGCTGCGGGAGGTGACGGCGGGCGGACTCGCCGGCCGCGCCGTCGGGCAGCGGGCGGTCCGCGACGCGCTTCTCGATCACGTGGCCCTGCTCGTCACCCCGGCCGGCGGCGCCGCGGTGGAGGTTCCGCAGCGTCTCGTGCAGGCGGTCTCGCGGATGGGCTTCCTCGGTCCGGCCGATGTGGACAGCCCGAGTACGCGCGTGTGCGTAGCGGGACGCTGGGTGGGTCTTTCTGCACCATATGGAGTCGCGTGGCTACAGCCGGTCCAGAATTTGACCGTTATGTCTATAGGGGATCACCCGAAAGGGTGATGCTGCCTCGGTCGTCCGGCTTCGCCCTCCCTTTGAGGGGATGACCTCCGCGACCTGTACGGGTACCGTCGCCCCCGGGTCCACCGCTACGTCCGGCGGCTGACCTGCTGGGGAGTGAGGTGCACAACGATGCCGTGGTGGTCATGGCGTCCCGGTTCGTCCGGAGACAACGAACCCGACAGCGGCGGCGAGGTCGCGCTGCAGAGCAGCGTCCGTGTCGGCGTGCCGACGCAGCGTGAACCCGAGCGGTCCGCGATGTCCTCCGCCGACCTGTCCTCGATCGACGAGCACGACCAGGTCGTCCCGGTCGACCTGGGCCGGATCGGCAAGGCCCTCGACCTGCTCGACATCCGGTTCCTCGCCGACGGCGGCGGAAGCCTCCTGGCGATGTGGGAACGGCACGCGGTGCTGTTCACGCTCGAGGGCCCTGACGACGAGATCCTCGTGATGCGGGCGCGCCCGCACGCGACCGTCCCGCCGGACTGGGCCGACCGTGCGTACCGGGTCGTCAACGAGTGGAACCACACCCGCCGCTTCTGCAAGGCGTACGTCGGCGACCCGACCGAGCGGGGTCAGCTGCCGATCTACGCCGAGCTGCAGGTGCCGCTCGCCTCGGGGGCGCACGACGCGCTCCTCGTCGAGATGCTCGACTGCGGTGCCGCCGTGGCGACGTCCTTCGTCGACTGGCTGCACGACGAGGGCGCACTGCTGTAGGTCGCCGCACGCACATGGAAAAGGCCGGGCCCGTCGGGCCCGGCCTTCCGTGTGTCTGCTCAGGTCAGCTCGCGGGGAACATGCCGATCCGGCCGTGGTACTCCTTGCCGAGCTGGTCGGTGTCGGAGCCGACGATCAGACCCTCCTGCACGACCTGGAACGCCCGGACGCCGACGCCGCGCTTGCGGGTGGGGTCCCACGCGAGGGCCCGGCCGGTCGTCGGGTTGAGCGCGCCGATGCCGACCCGCTGCACGGCGCCGGGGCCGGGGCCGTCCGCGTCGCTGCCGTACGGGTTGTCGAGGTAGCGCTGGTGGCCGCCGACGTACACGGCGCTGCCGGTGACCGCGACCGCGTAGAGCGAGTCGCCGCCGGTGCGCTGCACCCAGGTCGGGTTGTGCTTGCCGCCGCCGGCGGTCTCGAAGCGGGCCGCCGAGTCGCAGAGCTTCGTGGGGGAGGAGGCGCGGCCGGTGGACACGACGACGAAGTACCGGCCGTCGGGCGAGAACTTCACCTGCCGCAGGTACGTGTCGAAGCCCTTCATGCACTCCGGCTTGTACGCGTCGGTGTACCAGCTCAGCACGGTCGCCGCGGTGCCCGAGGTGTCGAACATGGCGATCTGCGTACGGCTGACCGCGCCGACCTTGAGCAGCGCGCCGATGATGACCAGCCGCTTGCCGTCCGGGGTGAGGTCGAAGTGCTCCACCCGGGTACGGCTCAGCCCCGGCGCCGACAGCTTGGCGTCGAAGCCGGCGTCGACCGCGCCCGAGGTGGTGTCGAGGCGGGCCAGGCCGACCCGGCTCACGCCGTTGACGGCCGAGAACGTGCCGCCGACGTAGAGGCGGCTGCCGCGGACCGCCATGGCCCGTACGTCACCCCAGTTGATCTTCGCCCCGAACGCGGCGACGCGGTCGCCGCTGCCGAGCCCGACCCGGGCGAGCCCACGCTGGGTCACCTTGTTGACGGTCCGGAAGGCGCCGCCCAGGTAGACGGAGTTGTCGGCGCCGGGCGCCAGCGCGTAGACGGGCGCGTCCACCTCGGGGGCGAACGGGCGCACGACGCCGTCGTTCAGCCCGTACGCGAAGATGTTCTTCCGGTTGTAGGTCAGCTTGCCGGTGCTGTCCTGGACCTGGGTGAAGCTGCCGCCGACGACCACCGTGTCGCCGACGACGGTGATGGCCCAGACGGTGCCCTTGAGCACGTGCGGGGTGTAGTCGACCGGGTTGGTGGAGACCACCGCCGGTTGGGCCAGGTCGGCCGCCGCGGGGCTCGCGCCCAGCAGGACGGCGCAGGTCATGGCGGCGGCGGCGAACAAGCGGCGTCGCATCGGGGCAGCTCCAGGGATCGGGACGAGTCACCCGATCAACGAACAGCCGGCCCTCCGGGTTGCGCTTCCATGGTGTTGACCATGAAGTACGCCGCGCGCTCCAGGTAGTCCCAGAGGGCGGTGCGGTGCGGCTCGGGCAGCTCCAGCGAGTCGACGGCCTCACGCATGTGCAGCAGCCACGCGTCGCGCTCCTCCGGGCCCACGCGGAACGGCGCGTGCCGCATGCGCAGCCGGGGGTGGCCCCGGTTCTCGGAGTAGGTGCTGGGGCCGCCCCAGTACTGCATCAGGAACAGCGTCAGCCGTTCCGCGGCCGGTCCGAGATCCTCCTCGGGATACATCGGGCGCAGCAGCGGGTCCTTGGCGACGCCCTCGTAGAACCGGTCGACGAGCCGGCGGAAGGTGGGCTCGCCGCCGACCGCCTCGAAGAAGCTGACTTCGCTCACCCGTCCAGTCTGCCAGCCGCCGAGTGCCGGCCCCGGGCCGGTGTGACGCGCATTGCGGTCTCGCCGGGCCGCGCCTCGGGCGGGCGCACCGGGCTGCCGGCCGGGGGATCCTCCGGCGAGGCCGGAAGCTCGGTGGCCGCCTGCGCGGGGGCCGGCGCGGCGTCCGCCTCGGTCGGCGCCGGCGGCTCGGCCTCCGGGATGGTCGGCCGGCTGTTCCACCGTACGGTCAGCACCGTCATGAGCAGGAGGCCGCCGATGCTCCACAGGCCCACGACGCGCGGGATCGACGAGTGCTGGGCCAGCGCGCCGCTGACCATGACCGCGGCGCCCTGGGTCAGCTGCATCCCGCCCTGCATCACCCCGAACGCCCGGGCGCGGTAGCCGTGCGGCAGCGCCAGCACGAAGATGCCGTTCAGGGTCGGCATCAGGACGCCCTGGGCGACGCCGGACACCATCACCAGCGTGGCGGCGGTGGCCGCGTTCGGCGCCCACATGGTCGCGATGAGCGCTGTCGGGGCGAGCAGCGCGAACGGGCGGATCAGGCGACCTTTGCGGGAGTGCTGCACGAGGCGGCCCGCGGCCAGGCCGCCGATCACGAACCCGACGGGCGCCGCGGCCATGAGCAGGCCCTGGTCGAAGCCGCGGCCGGCGGGGTCGTCGCGGAACAGCGCGGCCCAGCCCGCGGCCAGGCCCTCGGGCAGGATCGTGAACGTCGTGAGCGCGAAGACCATCAGCGCGATCGCGCGCAGCAGCGGCGTGCCGAAGACCAGCCGGAAGCCCTCGCTCGTTTCGCGGAGCAGGTGCCGGCGCTGGGCCGGGCTGGTCGCCGCGGGCCGAGGCCGGACGCCCGCCGCGATCACGGCCGCCGAGATCAGGAACGAGAGCGAGTCCAGGGCGAGACCGAGCCGCGCGTTGAAGCCCGCGGCCAGCGTGGCACCGGCCAGATAGCCGAAGACCTGCGCCGCCTGTGACGTCGAGGCGTTGAGTGCCAGACCCGTGACGACCTGCCGGCGCTCGAGGATCAGCGGGACGAGCGCGGACCGGGCCGCCTGCGTGGGTGGCGCGCCCAGCATCGCCACGAACAGCAGCACGAGGACCGCGGGCACGGGCATGCCGGGCAGCGCGATCAGGGCGACCGGCAGGGCGCGCGCCAGGTCGCAGACGATCAGGACCCGGCGGTACGGATATCGCTCCGCGACCGCCGCCAGCACCGGGCCGCCGACGACCCACGGCAGATAGCTCATGGCGAACGAGGCGGCGGACAGCATCACCGAATGGCTCTGCTGGTAGACGAGCACGATGATCGCCGCGCGTGCGAGGTAGTCGCCGACCCAGTTGACGATGAGCGAGATGTACATCGCGCGGTACTCGCGGACCGCGAAGACGTCCCGGAAGGTCACCAGGCGGTCCGGCTCCGTCGCGCCACCGCCGGCGTCGGCGGATCGCCCGGCGGGTCGGTCGTCGGACACCAGGGCCCTCCATCGATCGCGACGGCCGGCGGGATCGCCGACGGCGGCCGGTCACGAACGCTTCCGGCCGGGTGGTCACCGCCGTCGCGTACGTGACGCTGCATGTGCAGATGCTTCTTGCACGATTCTGCCCGATCGTCCGAGCCGTGGCTAGGGCGTACGGGGGGATTGTCGGCCATTCGGTCGAGGGCGGACATCCCCCACTATGCCGTATCAGCAGCTCAGGTGGCACCTCCGGGCGCGCCTGAGGATGAATCGGTCGACGGTTGCGAATACGTCGGCGGCACGGCGGAGCGGGGCAGCATGCGCGAGACGGCGATGCGTTCGGCGATGCCGGAGGTCTCCAGCGCCTCGGTGAGCCGCCGGCGCAGCTCGCGCTGGAGGACCGGCTGACCGTCCGCGGTGGTCTTCGCGATCGTGCGGATCACCGCGCCGTCGACGGTCAGCTGCTCCACGCCGACCACGTCCGGCGGCTCCAGGAACTCCGTCGAGTGCTCCGGCTCGTCCGCGAGTGCCAGCGCCGCGGTACGCAGCACCGAGATGGCCTCCTCGGAGTTCACGAAGCCGATCGGGATGTCGATGACCACCATCGCCCACCCCTGGCTCTTGTTGCCCACCCGGACGATCTCGCCGTTGCGGATGTACCAGAGCACGCCGCGCATGTCCCGTACGGTCGTCACCCGCAGCCCGACCGTCTCCACCACGCCCACGGCATCGCCCAGGTCGACCGAGTCGCCGACGCCGTACTGGTCCTCCAGCAGCATGAACAGGCCGGCGATGAGGTCCTTCACCAGGCTCTGCGCACCGAAGCCCAGCGCCACACCGACGATGCCGGCGCTGGCCAGCAGCGGCCCCAGGTTGAAGCCCAGCTCGCCCATCACCAGCAGCGTGGCCATCGTGAAGACCACCGCCGTCACGAAGCTGCGCAGCACCGACCCGATCGCCTCGGCCCGTTGCCGGCGGCGCTCGGGGATGAACGTGTTGTCCGCCGCCTCCACCTTGGCGGTCCGCTCGCGCAGCGGCTTGAGCAGGGCGGGCATCTCCGCCCGTGAGGTGGAGGTGGTCAGCCGCCGGATCGCGCGGTGCAGCGCCCACCGGATCACCATGGCGATCACGACGATGGCGAGGATCCGCAGTGGCTTCACGATGAAGACGTAACTGCCGTTGGCGAGCCACTGGATGTCGGTCTTGTTGAGGATCCAGGTGCACAACGCGTCGGCTTTGCAGCTCTCCGAGACATCCGGGGTGCCGTTGAAGAACGGTTCGGTGCTGCCGGATGGTGTGGGGGTCGGTGGCGCGAGCGGAATCACGGGGGACCACCGTACCGGCCGGTCGTCCCCTCCCGAGAACCGGACATCCTCCCACGAGACCTCAGACGTTTACGCCCCGGCCACAGATTGTGCTCGCCAATTCGTCATTCATCAGGGACTATTGGCGCACGAGGACTCGCTCGCCGCGGGGCCCCGGCGAACTCTGCTGAGACGACAAGCACAACTGGGAGCGGTACAAGCACCTACCCCGAAGGGTGACCTCGATGCCTGACATACGACCTACAGTGGGCTCTTCCGCGTTGGTTCTGAACGCCACCTACGAGCCGCTGTGCGTCGTATCGGTGCGTCGAGCGACCATCCTCGTGCTGACCGCCAAGGCCGAATGCGTGTCCGACGGGGACGGCATCCTGCACAGTGCGCGCCACACCCTCCCGGTCCCGTCCGTCGTCCGCCTCACCCGGTACGTGAAGGTGCCGTACCGCACGCACGTGGGCCTGTCCCGCCGCGCGATCTTCGCTCGCGACGGGGGCCGCTGCGCCTACTGCCGGGGCTCCGCCGAGACCATCGACCACGTCTTCCCGCGCAGCCGCGGCGGCCTGCACGCCTGGGAGAACGTCGTGGCGGCCTGCGCGAAATGCAACCACAGCAAAGGTGACAAGACCCCGGCCGAGCTCGGCTGGCGGTTGCACGCCGCGCCGCAGGCGCCGCGCGGGGTGGCGTGGCGCGTGCTCGGGCACCGTACGCCGGACCCCCGCTGGGCGGACTGGCTCGACCTGCCCACGCCGGTCGAGGCCGAGGCGGCGTGAGCTACACCTCCTTCGTACCGACCAGCGACGCGAAGACGATGACGTTGTCGGAGTAGCCCTTGCCACCGCCGAGCCACGTGCCGCCGCAGGTGACCAGGCGCAGCGACGGTCTGCTGTAGTCGCCGTACACCCGTTTGATCGGCAGTTTCTCCTTGCCGAAGTGCTCCACCGAGTTCACCTCGAAGACCGCCGTCTCGTCGTCGGCACGGACCACCTCGATCTTCTGGCCCGGCCGGAGCTCGTGCAGGCGGTGGAAGACCGAAGGCCCGGTACGGGTGTCCGCGTGCCCCACGATCAGCGCCGGCCCGAACTGTCCCGGGGTCGGCCCCTCCTCGAACCAGCCCGCCTCGTTGTGGCGGTCCAGCGGCGGTACGGCCACCGACCCGTCCTTCGCCAGCCCCACGGTGAGCAGCGGAGCCTCCACCTTGATGGCCGGGATGACCAGCCGCTGCGGCCGGCTCGGCTCCAGCACGGGAAACGCGCGCGGTGGCGGCTTGTCCGGGCCCTTGAAGAGGTCGCCCAGGTCGAACCCGGTCGCGGCCCCGACGCCGGCGCCCACCGCGAACAGGCCGACGAAGACGAGCAGTACGGCGATCAGGCCCAACGGGAGCGGACGGCGCCCGCGTACGGGCGGGGGAGCGGGCAGCCGCCCCCGGCGCCGGGCGCGCTCCGCCGGGCGGCGCCGGACAACCGACTCCGGCATCCGCGGGCCGCGGCCCACCGGCTCCGGCCGTACCGGGCGGGACATCGGCCGAGCCTCAGCCGACCCGCCGGCGGCGCAGCGCCACCAGGCCCAGGGCTATGCCGGCCGCGACGGCGGTCGCGCCGCCCCCGATCAGCATCGGCGCCGAACGTCCGCCGGCGGTTCCCCCGCCCCCGGTGGCCGGGCCGCGGGCCGGTTCCACTTTCACCACCACGTGCAGGGTGTTCTTCGCGGTCTTGCCGTCCGGGCAGCGCAGGTTGACGGAGTAGGCGCCCGGATCGGTGGTGGCGGGCACCCGCTTGGTCGCGGTCAGGAAGCCGTACCGGGGGGAGACCGTGACCGTCCCCAGCGGGTCGGACGTCACCGTCGCGGCGGCCAGGTTGTCGCTGCAGCTGGCGCGCAGGCCGACCTCGTCGCCTGCGCGTACGGTGCTCGGGTTGGCCTCCACGAAGACGGCGGCGGCCCGGGCGGGGGTGCCGGGAAGTGCGACGGCGGTCGCCAGCGCCAGCGCTGCCAGCGCGGCCGGGACGGATGGACGCATGACCTTCCCCCTCCTGCCGTCCGCCGCGGTGGGGCGCGGACGACGTGTGAGGGTGATTTTCGCACCTCGCGACCGTTTTCGCGTGGCCACGGAGATCCCACGTAGTGGGTCTTGACACCCGGCGGTCCGCGACCGCCCGCACTCCGCTACCGTGATTGACGTTCGGATCACTGGGAACACAGTGACTTGGCCCGGTCCCTTATGACGCCTGGGGGCGTTGAGGTTGTCGATATTCAGCACCATCCTGATCTTCGCGGGGATTCCGCTCGCGGCCATCGTCGTGATCTCGGCCCTCGCTGCGGCCGGTGGCCGGCGCACCCGGCGCGACCGTCGCTACCGGCCCGGCCGGCCGTACGACTTCCAGCCGATCTGGTTCCTGGCGTCACCCTCGCAGGTGAGCCCGGCGTACGGCGGCCGCACGTCCGGTGGCGTCGCGCAGCCCCCGGCGCTGGAGTCCGGCGCCGTCGAGGTGCAGTCGGGTCGCCCCGTGCCGGCCGGAGTGGTTGGAGGCGCAAGTGACCGTTGGTGAGCACCAGGCCATCGCGACCGGCGGCGGCGAGCAGCCGCTGACCGCGCTCGACGAGCCGGGCGGCCCCACGCTCAGCGAGGCGCCCGAGCTCAGCATGAGCGAGGACGGCGCCGCGGCGCTCGACGGGCCGTTCACGACCCGGCAGCTGCTGCGCCTCGACGAGGCGCTGCGCGTGGCCGACCAGCAGACCGGCCTCACGTTCAGCGTCTACATCGGCGACCTCGACGAGCCCACCCGGGAGACCGCCGAGGCGCTGCACCGCCGGCTCGACGGTGCCGCCACGGCCGTGCTCATCGCGGTCTCGCCCAACCAGCGGGTCCTCGAGATCGTCACCGGCCCGGACGCCCGCAAGCGCATCAGCGACCGCGACTCGAAGCTCGCCGCGCTGTCGATGGCGGCCTCGTTCGCCGGTGGGGACCTCGCCGGCGGCGTGCTCGCCGGCATCGACCAGCTGGCCTCGCACGCCGGGCGGCACTGAACCGCTACGACCGGCGGGCCTCGCTCGCCGGGCGGGCACTGAACCGCTACGACCAGCTTCCCGGGGCCACCCGGAGCGGATACGGGGCGTCGACCTTCACCGGGTCGGCGCCCCGGATCGTCGCCCGCGGTTCGTAGCCGTCCGGGCCCAGCGCGTAGGCGTGCAGCACCGGCTCCGGTGCCCGCTCGATCCGCCAGTAACGGGCGATCCCGGCCTCGGCGTAGACGGCGGGCTTGAGCAGCCGGTCGCAGCGCCGGCTCGGCCCCGTCTCCACCTCGGCCACCAGCGCGACGTCGGCGGGGTCGGCCCAGACCGACCCGGACGAGTGCGGCCGCAGGACGGTCACATCGGGGATCAGGTTGCTGCCGCCGATCTCGATGCCGAGCCGGTCGCACACCCACCAGCCCGCGGGCGCCGCGCTGCGGAGCGTGCCGATCAGCGCCGCGACGACGCTCCCGTGCTCCTTGTCGAGCGGCGGGGTGACGTACAGGCTGCCGTCGATGATCTCGTAGCGGTGCCCGTCCGGTGGGAACAGGTGCAGGTCCGGCTCGGTCCAGGGCCCGTCGGGAGCGGCCCACCGCACCGGGGAGCTCTGACCGATCACCGCCACCGGACCTCCTCCAACACCGCGGAGTGCCAGCGTACTCACGCAGTGTTGTTTCCGCCCCGTTTCCGGACCGGAAGTGTCGCGGGCCGCAAGGAAATCCTTGCGGCCCGCGACACTCGGCGGATCGGTCAGGCGGTGGCGTCCTTCGCGCGCGCCTTCAGCGCCCGCAGCACGCCGTCGCGGCCTTCGGCCACGAGCCGGCGCAGCGACGCCGGATGCCCGTCGGCCGCCAGCCACGCGTCGGTCAGGGCGACGGTCTCCTCGCTGACCTGGTACGCCGGGTACGCCAGCATCACGAACTCCTGGGCCGGTTCGCTGTCCGAACGGGCCCACACGTCGTCGACGACCTGGAAGAACTTCGGGGCGTACGGCGCGGTCAGCTCCACCTGCGTCGACGACTGGAAGCCCTGCAGCAGCGACCGGTTCAGCCAGTTCGGCAGCTTCTCGCCACCGGTCAGCTTGGCCCACACGGCGGCCTTGTTCTCCGGCGTCGGCAGCAGGGCGCGGGCGAGGGCCGCCTCCCGCTCGCCGCTGGCGGTCCGGTCCGACTCGAGCTCGGCGCCGATCTCCTCGTCGCCGGCGGCGCCGCGCGCGGCCAGCGCCTCCAGCAGCGACCACCGCAGCTCGGTGTCGACGGTGAGCCCGGCCGGGATGTCGCGCCCCTCGAGCCAGCCGCGCAGGGTCGTCAGGTCCTCCTGGCCGCGGGCGGATCCGATGTACGCGCGCGCCCACGCCAGCTGGAAGCCGCTGCCCGGCTCGGCCGCCATCAGCGCCGTACGGGCCGTCTCCGCCAGCTGCGCCCAGCCGGTCGGCGCCCACTGCGGGTCGGCGTACATCGTCAGCGTGGTCTGCGCCTGCCGCAGCGTCGCCGTCGTCAGGTTGATGTCGCGTTCCTTGGGCAGGCCCGTGCGCACCAGGGCGACGTAGTCGCGGGCGGCCAGCTCGGCGTCGCGCACCATGTCCCACGCCGCCGCCCAGCAGAGCGCGCGCGGCAGCGACGACTCGAAGCCGTCGATGTGGCGCACGATCGTGGCCATCGACCGCTCGTCGAGGCGCAGCTTCGCGTAGGTGAGGTCGTCGTCGTTGAGCAGCAGCACGTCGGCGGCCGGCAGCCCGGCGAGCGCGGGGATCGGCGTCTCCTCACCGGACACGTCGATCTCCAGGCGGTCGCGGCGCACGAGCCGGTCGCCCTGCACGTCGTAGAGGCCGACGCCGATGCGGTGCGTGCGCAGCGTCGGATACTCCGCGGGCGCCTCCTGCTTGACGACCACGCTCTCGTACGAGCCGTCCGCCCCCACGGTCACGATCGGCCGCAGTGTGTTGACCTGCGCGGTCTCCAGCCACTGCGCGGCGAACTTGCGCAGCTCCCGGCCGGACGCCGTCTCCAGCTCGGTCAGCAGGTCGTCGAACGTCGCGTTGCCCCAGGCGTGCCGCTGGAAGTACGCGCGCAGCCCGGCGACGAAGGAGTCCAGCCCCACGTACGCCACGAGCTGCTTGATGACGCTCGCGCCCTTGGCGTACGTGATGCCGTCGAAGTTGACCTCCACGGCCTCGAGGTCGGGCATCTCGCAGTACACCGGGTGGGTGGAGGACAGCTGGTCCTGCCGGTAGCCCCACGTCTTGCGCACCGACAGGAACGTCGACCAGGCGTCGGTGAACCGGGTCGCGCTGGTGTTGCACCAGTGGCTCGCCCACTCGGCGAACGACTCGTTCAGCCACAGGTCGTTCCACCAGCGCATGGTCACCAGGTCGCCGAACCACATGTGGGCCAGCTCGTGCAGGATCGTGTTGGCGCGCTGCTCGTACTCGTAGTCGGTGACCTGCGACCGGAAGATGTAGTGCGCCTCGGCGTGCGTGACGCAGCCGAAGTTCTCCATCGCGCCGGCGTTGAAGTCGGGCACCCACAGCTGGTCGTACTTCGGCAGCGGGTAGCGCACCCCGAACTGCTCGTGGAAGAAGTCGAAGCCCTGCTTGGTGATGAGGAAGAGGTCGTCGGAGTCGAGGTACTGCGCCATCGAGGCCCGGCAGAACGCGCCCAGGTCGATGCCGTCGTGGCTGTCCCGCACCTCGTGGTACGGCCCCGCGCACAGCGCCGTGATGTACGTGCTCATCCGCGGCGACGTGGTGAAGTGCACCGTCTTGGCGCCGCCCTCGGCCGCCACGGTGCTGTCCACCGGCATGTTGGAGATGACCTTCCAGTGCGCCGGCACGGTCGCGTGCCACGTGAAGACGCTCTTGAGGTCGGGCTGGTCGAACGCCGCGTACACCCGCTGGGCGTCCGCCGTCTCGAACTGGCTGTAGAGGTAGACCTCCTTGTCCACCGGGTCGACGCTGCGCTGCAGGCCCTGGCCGCTGGCGGAGAAGTGGAAGTCGGCGTCGACGACGAGCGTGTTCTCCGCCGCCAGGCCGGTCAGCGTGAGCCCGGTCTCGGCCGACCATGCGGAGGTGTCCACCGGCGTGCCGTTGAGCTCGGCGGATCGGATCGAGGCCGCGGCGACCTCGATGAACGTCTGCGCCCCCGGCTCGGTGCAGCGGAACGTGACCTCGGTGACCGTCCGGAAGGTGCCGTCGCCCGGGTTTCCGGCCCCGTCGGTCAGATCCAGGGCGATGTCGTACCCCGTCACCTCGAGCAGGCGGGCCCGCTCGGCGGCCTCGACCTGGGTCAGGTTACGAACTCCGGCCACGATCACTCTCCTCCATGCTGGTCGGGGCGGCTCCGCCTCCGGCCTCGAGCTTTCCACGCCAGCCTATGTGGTTCACGCGTGGCGCATGTCACCGCCGGGCGCGGCCCCGCGGGTGGAGGATCGGGGGATGAGTGAACGCGCTGCCGTCGACATGTGGTTCGACCCGATCTGTCCCTGGGCGTGGATGACCTCGCGCTGGCTGCTCGAGGTGGAGAAGATCCGTCCGGTCGATGTCCGGTTCAACGTGATGAGCCTCTCGGTGCTCAACGAGGGCCGCGACCTGCCGGAGGAATACAGGAAGCTGCTCGACAACGGCTGGGGACCCGTACGCGTCTGCATCGCCGCCGCCGAGGCCGCCGGGCCGCAGGTGCTGCGTGACCTCTACACGGCTCTGGGCACCCGCATCCACCTGCAAAAGTACGAGCCCGGCGAGAAGCTCTACACGGAGGCGCTCACCGAGGTCGGGCTGGACCCGGCGCTGGCCGACGCCGCCACCAGCGACGCCTGGGACGACGCGCTGCGGGCCAGCCACAACGCCGGCATGAAGCCGGTGGGCACCGACGTCGGCACGCCGGTCATCCACGCGCCCGGCCCGGTCGACGGGGAGACCGTGGCGTTCTTCGGCCCCGTCGTCACCCCGGCGCCCAAGGGCGAGGCGGCCGGCAGGCTGTGGGACGGCGTCCTGCTCGTCGCGGGTACGCCGGGCTTCTACGAGCTGAAGCGTTCGCGGGACATCGGCCCGATCTTCGAGTGAAGTCATCACGTCCGGGCGATGACGGTCGTTAAGAGGGTGATACCCGTCACCCCGCCCGGAGGCTGCCATGACCGAGTCCGAGAGCGTCGCCACCACCACCATCGCGGTGCACCGGGGCGTCTGGGAGTACGTGTGCCCCTCCCTGCCGGCCGAGGTCGCCGCGATGGTCGCCCCGCCCGTGACGGTCTCCAGCTTCCCGGTTACCGACGTCCCCGGGGCCACCGACGCGCGGCGCCGGGCCCGCGAGGCCCGGTTCCGCGGCAACATGCCGTCCGTGCCGGCGTACGGGCGGCACCGCCGCGGCACGGCCTGACCCGCCAAGGCACGACCTGAAGGGTGGGACGGCGGCGGGCCCGTCACACGGCTGTCGGACCCGCTCGGTAGCGTCGCGGGCATGACGGTCGTGCACCCGATCAGCCGGGCCTGGATCACCACTGGCGGCACCGGCGCGCAGAACTACGACGAGTTCGCCGACGACGCGGAGATCACCGCGATCATCGCGGAGAACCCGCACAGCGCGCTGGCCATCGAGATGCCCCACCGGGCGCCGGAGTCGGTGGGCAAATCGTTCCTCGACTGCCTGCCCGAGGCCGCCGCGCGCCTCGCCGAGGAGAAGGCCGACGGCAGCTACACCCCCGCCGAGCAGGTCGTCGTGCTCTATCGCATCAGCGCGCCGGGCGAGCCGGCCGCGTACGGCCTGTGGGCGATGGTCGACACCGACCAGATCTCCACCCGGGCCGACGAGCCGGGCCTCGTCATCCGCAACGAGGACGTGTTCATCGCCAAGGTTCGCGAGCGGGTCGCCCTGGCCGAGGCGCTGCAGACGCTGCTGTCGCCGGTCCTGCTGCTGCAGACCGGCAAGGGCGGCGAGCTGCACACCGCGCTCGCCGCGGCCACCGACAAGGCGGGCGCGCCGGCCGCGACCGACGTGGACCAGAGCGGCCGCACGCACGCGATCTGGCTCGTGCCCGAGGGTCCGCTGCAGGACGAGCTGACCGCCCTCGCCGGCGGCGGCGATCTGGTCGTCGCCGACGGCAACCACCGCAGCCTGGCCGCGCAGACCGGCGGTCTGCCGAGGTTCCTCGCCGTGGTGACCACGCCCGCATCCGTCGCCATCCAGCCGTACAACCGCCTGATCAGCGAGCTTCCGGCCGCCGACCTGGTGCAGCAGCTGACCGCGGCCGGGGCGCGGGTCGAGGAGCTGCCGCGGCCGGCGGCCATCCCCGCCAAGGGCACCATCGAGCTGTACGCGCACGGCACGTCGTACGCGGTGGTCCTGCCCGCCGCGGAGGGTGCGCCGGTGGTCGACAACCTGGACCACGCGCTGGTCGAGCGGCTGCTGCTGCGCGACGCGCTCGGCCTCGACCCGGGTGACAAGCGCATCTCGTACGTCGGCGGCGACTACCCGGCCGAGTGGCTGCGCGGCGAGGTCGACGCCGGCCGGGCCGAGCTCGCCATCCTCATCGCCCCGGTCACCGTCGACGACTTCGTGGCCGTCAACCTGGCCCGGCAGAAGCTGCCCCGCAAGAGCACCTGGTTCACGCCGAAGGCCCGCGGCGGTCTCGTCCTCGCCCAGCTGGACTGACGGTGCTGCATCCGCAGGTCACGGCGTCGCTGGCCATCCGGCGGCGCCCACCGGCCGAGGTGCTGGCCGCGGACCCGTACGAGCAGCTCGTCTTCGCCCGCCGCGCGATGGAGGAGTCCAACGAGGCCGAGTGCGGCCCGGCGATCCCGCTGCCCGTGGTGGTCGACGTGGACGCCGGCGGCGTGCCCTGCCGTCTGTACGCGGGCAGGACCGGCGCACCCGTCTTCGTGTACGTGCACGGCGGCGGCTGGTGCTACGGCAGCGTGGAGACGGTCGACCGGCTGTGCCGCCGCATCGCCGACCGCTCGGGTTGCGCCGTGCTGTCGGTGGACTACCGCCTCGCGCCCGAGCACGTGTGGCCGGCCGCGCTGGAGGACGTGGAGACCGTCCTCGGCTGGGTCCGCAAGGAGGGCCCGGGTCTCGGGGTCGACCCGTCCCGGCTGGCGATCGGCGGCGACAGCGCGGGCGGCCAGCTCGCCACGATCGCGGCCCGGCGCCAGCGCGACGCCACCACCCCGCTCGACCACCAGGTGCTGATCTACCCGGCCATCGACCCGATGACGGCCTCGGAGTCGTACGACGAGGTTCCCGGCAACGGCCTGGACCGCGCCTCGATGAAGCTGGCCTGGGAGACGTTCGTCCCGTCGCCCGCCGACCGGTTCGGCCCCGACGTCGCGCCGCTCGCCGCCGAGGACCTCACCGGCATGCCGCCCACCCTGCTGATCACGGCCGAGTACGACGTCCTCCGCGACGAGGGCGCCGACTACGCGGACGCGCTGCTCGCCGCCGGGGTGCCGGTCGTGCACGTCCGGTACGCGGGGGTCAACCACGGCTTCGCCCGCAAACTCGCCATCTTCGACGCGGCCCGTTCGGCGGCCGACCACATCGCGGTGACCCTGCGGGCCGCGCTGACGTTCTGACCCGGCCGCAGCAGCCGATCACATCGCGGCGAGACCGCGGGCCGCGCTGACGTTCCGATCGGCGTTTGACAGACTGCGGTCATGCGCGTCTACCTCGGTTCCGACCACGCCGGCTTCGAGCTGAAGAGCCACCTCGTCAACCACCTCGCCAAGCAGGGGTACGAAGTCGTCGACGTCGGCCCGCACGTCTTCGACCCGGAGGACGACTACCCCGCGTTCTGCCTGAACACCGGCGCGAAGGTGGTCGCCGACCAGGGCAGCCTGGGCATCGTCATCGGCGGCTCCGGCAACGGCGAGCAGATCGCCGCCAACAAGATCCCGGGTGTCCGCTCGGCGCTGGCCTGGAAGGTGGAGATCGCCCAGCTGGCCCGCCAGCACAACGACTCGAACGTCCTGGCCATCGGTGCCCGCCAGCACACCCTCGACGAGGCGTCGGCCATGGCGGAGGCCTTCCTGACGACGCCGTTCTCGGGCGACGAACGCCACGCCCGCCGCATCGGCCAGCTCGCCGAGTACGAGACCACCCGCGAGCTCCCGCCGCTCCCGGCGTCCTGAACGAACCGAGCCGGGCCGACCGGCCCGGCTCGGGTGCGGCCGGACGGGTCTAGCGGCCGCGCGGAAGGTCCTCCCGCGGCACCCAGTTCCGTCGCACGATCACCAGCTCGGTCTCTGCGGCGGCGACATGCTCCTCGGTCGGCCGGGCGGCATCGCGCGCCCGCATCGCGGCAGCGACGCTGACCTGCGAGGACCCGGACCCGACCAGCCCTCGCAGCCCGCGCTCACCCGGCTCGTCCCCGGCGCTGCCGTTCCGCGGCCCGGCAGGCGTCCGGTTCCCGTTCCCCGCACCGGACGCGGCCCGGCCGGCACCGCCGGAAGCACCTCGAGGCGCGGACCCGGCCCCCGAGACGGGGCCCTCCACCGGCGCCGGGCGCGACCCGGCACCTCCCGGCCCGGGCCGGGCCGTCTTCCACGCGCCCGGCGCGGCGCTGCGAGCGGCGACAGCCCCCGGGTCCGCACGAACCGGCGCCGGCTCGTCCTCCGGATCGTGCACCGCAGCCGTCGCGGCGACGACCCCGCCGCCCACCGGCTCGGCATCCGCGCCCGCCCGGTCCAGCCCGCCCCCGATCACGGCCGACGAATCCGCCCCGGTCCCGAGCGAAGGATCCGCCCCGCCACCGGCCGAGCGATCCGCCCCGCCACCGGCCAAGGAATCCGGGCCGCCCGCGCGATCCGCCTCGGTCCCGGTGGAGGGACCCGCCCCGGCGGACGAACCCGCCCCGGCGGACGAACCCGCCCCGGCGGACGAACCCGCCCCGGCGGACGGATCCGCTCCGGCCACGACCCCACCGGCCACGACCCCACCGGCCACGATCCCGCCGGCCGGGTCGGCGGCCGGGTCGGGCGGCGCGGGGGGCGCGGCGGCGGCCGTGTGGGAGGGACGCACGCGGCGGCGTCGACGCTCGGTAGGTTCGCCCATGACGCCGAACCTACCGTCGAGCCGCGGCCGGGGGACACCTCAGAAGACCTCGGTCGGGTACGGCTTGCGATGCCACCCGAACGCCGTCGCCGCCGCCCGCAGCGCGCCGGGCGTCACTTCCCGGACCCGGCCGGCGTCGGCGAGCGCGCTCAGCGACACCGCCCCGAGGTACGCCGTACCGAGCTCCAGCACCGAGCACGCCAGGTCGGCCGGGTCGTCGGTACGCGTACACGTCGCCGCCCCGGACCCGTCGACGCGCAGCCGCCACCGGCCGGCGTTCTCGGTCAGCAGGTCGTCCGCCACGTCGAGGACCACGTCGACCGGTGCCGCGTACGCCCGCGACGCCAACGCCCGTGGCAGGTCGACGATCCGGATCCACAGCGCGTCCGCGAGGCTGGTGCCCAGCCGGCGCGGCTCGTCGACGAGGTACTGCAGCGGCTCGTCCACGGCGGCGAAGTCGACGGAGGCTCTGCGCGCCAGGTCGATGCCGAGCAGGAAGCGCCACAGCGTCAGGTACGTCGCCGGGTCGGCGGCCGCGACCTCGCGGATCTGCACCTCGCCGTTCGGCCCGTGCTCCTCCCAGCGCCCCTTCGTGCGCCAGACCGCGTACCCGGTGGGCCCGTCCGCCGTCTCGTGAATCACACCGTGCTGGGCCGTCGCGCCCTTGCGCTGCGACTCGAGGTCGGAGAGCACGAACCGCCACCACCGCTCGTCGCGGCTGGACCAGCCGACCTGGGTGGAGCGCAGCTGCTCGTACACCTTGCCGAACTCGCCGATCGCCTTGAGAGGCTGCACGAGCCGGAGCCGGCCACTGTCCGCGGGGGCCGGCAGGGTCACCTCGCGGGTCAGGATGTCCATGCGCAGCCGCTGTGCCGCCGGGCCGTACCCGTACCGTGGATAGATCTTGGTCTCGCTCGCCCAGAGCACCGCGACGGCCTCCCGGCCGGCGTCCGCGATGTCGCGCAGCTGGCGGTGCATCATCCGGGTGAGCAGCCCGCGGCGGCGGTGGGTCGGCGCGACGCCGACCAGCGTGACGTGCGCGGCTGGGACGACCGCTCCGGGCACGGTCAATTCTCTCGTGTACGCCGCCGCCTGCCCGACGACAGTGCCGGCGTCGTCGGCGACCAGCGTCCGTTCGGGCTCCCACACGGATCCCTCGACGTCGCGTTCCTCGGGCGTCTGGGTGTGGTGGAAGACGTAGTCGAGCAGGTCGGAGATGGAGTCCCAGTCCTCCGCCGTGCCAGTCCTGATCGTGATGCCGGAGGCGTCCATGCTGTTTTGTGTAACGGACGGCGTGCGTGAGGGCGAGCGATTTGTTGGCTCGTTACTCTCGAAAGCAGGGCGGCGACGGGCCGCGCCGGGGAGGGGAACGATGCCGGAGCAACCGCAGTGGTCCGAGCGGACCCTCGACATGCCGCCGCAGGACCCCTGGGCCGACCCGCCGACGACGGACATGCCGCCTCGCGTGCACCGCCCGGGCACCGCGTCCCACGCGGATCCGACCCGTCAGTACCCGGCCGGGGATCCCGCCCGCGCCGCCGGGCAGCCCTCATCCGCGGACCCGACCCGCGCCGCGCAGCGTTCGCCTGCTGATCCGACCCGCGTCGCGCCGCCGAGTGCCCCGCAGGCGCCGCCGTCGCCGTTCTCCAGTGGCCGGGCCGCCGTCACCCCGCGGCCGCAACCGCAGCACTTCACCGAGCACGAGCCCACGGGTACGGGCTGGCCCGGCGCCGAACCCCCGGCCCAGCACCACCCGTTGAGCTGGCACATCGCGCAGTTGCGCCGGGGCGGCGAGTGGAGCTTCGCCGGCCTGCTGTTCGCGTTCGTGTGCTGGGGCATCTGGGCCATCTCGTCGGACGGCGACCTGACCGCCCCGATCATCGTCTTCCTGGTGTCCGTGCTGGTCGCCGGCGGTGTGTTCGCCCTGTCCCGGCTGGTCGGCCGGCTCGTGCTGGAACGCCAGCTGGGCCGCACCCGCCGCACCGCCAAGGGCTCCCACGTCGTCGCGGGCCTGTTCCTGGCGGGCGTCGGCATCGCCCACCTCCGTCAGACGGAATGGGTCATGACCGCGTTCACCTGGGTCGTCGACCTCTTCCGGTGACGGTCAGTGGCCGGGGCCCGCAGCCCCGGCCACCCCGCGTGCCGCCGGTCAGCCGCGGCCGCTCATCGCCGTACCCGTCTCCAGCAGCGACTTCAGGTCGCTGAGCACCCACGCCCAGCCGCCACCGCCGGCCTCGTCGAGCGGCGAACCGGCCACCATCGTCGAGGTCGCGGGCGCCCCGGCCAGCTCGTGGGTGATCGTGAGCCGGCACACCCCGGGCTGCGACTTCAGCTCCTCGATCAGGTACGTCAGCGTGGTGAACGGCTCGGCCGCCGTCGTCGGGTCCATGAGCATCCGCCAGGTCTGCTTGAGCAGCCGGGGCGGGTCGGCCTCGAGCACCTCGCCGTCGACGATCGTGTCGGGCAGCGTGAAGCCGTTCTCCTTGGCGTACCCCTGCATCTCGTCGGTGACCGCCGAGCGGTACGAGCCGCCCGGCTTGAGTTCGAAGTAGGCGGGTGCGGCGTACCCGTATTTCAGGGTCCATTCCGGGTCGGTGATCGCCGTCCAGATCTTCTCCGGCGTGGTCTTGATCCAGACCCGGTGGACCTGGGTGGTCAGGGGCTCGGTCATGTCTCGTCCTCCAGCGCGTTCTTGAGATCGACGAGCGCCGCGACGTGACGCTCGGTGTACTTGTCGATCCACCGGTCGTGGATCAGCCGGATCGGCACGGGGTTGAGGAAGTGCAACTTCTCCCGGCCGGAGCGGCGCGCGACGACGAGATCCGCTTCCTCCAGCACTTTCAGGTGCTTGGCGACGCCGAAGCGCGTCATCTCCAGCTCGGACTCCAGCTCGGTGAGGGTGCGTCCGTCCCGGGCGAAGAGCAGGTCGAGCAGGAAGCGACGGGTCGGGTCGGCCAGCGCCTTGAACACCCGGTCGTCGTCCGTCATGACGCCAAGTTATGTGACCAGAAGGTCACATGTCAAGGCCGGAGGCGCCGCGGAACGAGCGGGTCGAGGTCGGCGGCGGCGCGCCTGCCGGCGGCGACGCTGCGGAACAGAAGGGCTCGAGGTCAGCGGCGGCGTGCCGGCCGGCGGAGCCGCCTCAGGGCGACAACGAGCGCGCGGGCGATCACGGCCCCGGCGATGCCCGCGACGACGAGCGCGAGCGCGAGCGAGATGCGTCCGTGCATCCACAGGAACGCGATGTCGACGCCGCCGGTGTTCTGCGCCACGAAGACGATCACCACCAGCAGCGCGACGGCACCGGCCCAGACCGCAGGTCGTGCGGCACCCCCGCCGGGCCGCCGCGTCCCCGCGCGCCGCGCCGGTGCCTCACCCGCCGGGCCGAGGCCGGCCAGCGTCTGTGCCAGCTCGTCCGGCAGGGGAGGGGCGGCGTCCGTCGTCCGGTCCGGGTCCGCGTGGGGCACCGGCCACTGCTCAGATGGGTACGCCATAACTCACAGTGTTACTCACGACCGCGCTCCGTCAGCGCCGTACACGCGGCTCCGCAGAATTAAGAACCGGCTAATAGACGCTCGTCGAATCGGGACGCTAGGGTCTCCGCCGGATCGCTCCCCCCACCCCCCCACAACGATTCGGATCACCATGCGCAGACCCGTCCTCATCGTCGGCGGCATGGCCGTCGTCACCGTGGTCGCCGGCATCGCCGTCGCGGCGAGCGCCAGCGCCGGAACCACCACGTACGAGGCCGAGGCCACCGTCAACACCCTCAGCGGCGGAGCCGCCACCGTCGACTGCCGGCGCTGCTCCGGCGGCACCCGTGTCACCGGCATCGGCCGCGAGGGCGTGCTCACCATCACCGGCGTCGTCGCCGAACAGGACGGTCCCACGAAGCTCGCGGTCACGTACACGGCGGAGGGCAACCGTACGGCCCAGATCAGCGTCAACGGCGCGGTGCCCACCGCGATCCTGTTCCCGGGTACGCGTGGCTCCGGCCGTCCGGCCACGCTGCGGATCACGGCGACGCTGAGGACGGGCGACAACACGTTCGCCTTCGGCAACCCGGTCGGGCCGGCGCCGGACATCGACAAGCTCGTGATCACGACGGACGGGACGCCGCCGACCCCCGTACCCACCGCGACCGCCTCGGGTGACCCCGGCGCGACCGCGACGGCACCGCCGGCCCCGAGCCCCACCGCGTCGACCGGCCCGGCGTCCCCGCCGCCGGCGCTGCCCCCGTCACCGCCGGCGTCACCGGCGACCGCGGAGCCGACGGCCCCGGCGGAACCGACGGCCTCCGCGGCTCCGACGGACCCGCCGGCGACGACCCGGCCCCCGGCCACGCCGCCCGCAACGCCCACCGCCGGGCCGGCCCCCGCACCGACCGGCAACACCGCCCTCGAGGCCGAGGTCGTCCGCATCGTCAACGACGAACGCGCGAAGGCCGGCTGCAAGGCGCTGACCGCCGACGACCGGCTGACCGCGGCCGCGCGTGGCCACTCGGCGGACATGGCCGCGCGCACCTACTTCGACCACACGACCCCGGAAGGCGTGGAGTTCGCCACCCGCATCACGAACGCCGGCTACCGCTGGTCCGGCGCCGGCGAGAACATCGCCAAGGGCCAGCGGACCCCGGCCGAGGTCATGACCGCGTGGATGAACAGCAGCGGCCACCGGGTCAACATCCTCAACTGCGGTTTCAAGAACATCGGTGTCGGCGTGGCGGCCGACGCCCAGGGCGCGCTCGTCTGGACCCAGGACTTCGCCAGCCCGCTGTGAACCGGGACGATGCTCAGCCGACGTAGCGCCGTGCCCTGCTGCGGCGCTGCGCGGCATCGAGCGGGGCCAGCCGGGACTCCACCTCGGCCGGTCGCGGTCGTCGCTGGGTGACGAGCCACGGCACGCCGCGTACCGCGTCGAGGACCGCCAGCGCGGAGGTGCGGTCCCGGGGCACGGTCCGGGCGAGGAATGCCGTACGCCGCAACGCGGGCGCCAACGGCCGTCGCAGCCACGTGAACCACAGCGTGTTCCGGATCCCCACCCGGCGCCGCAGCCGGGCGTCGCGTACGGGCGAAGCCCGGTGGTGCACCACCATGTCCTCCCGGTAGCACAGCTCCCACCCGGCGCTGAGCACATCCGTGGCGAGCAACTCCTCCTCACCGCCCAGCCACAACCGCGAGCTGAACCCGCCGGCCGCGAGGAACGCCGACCGCCGTATCACCGAGGCGCCGGCGAGGAAGCTGCCCAGCGCGGGCCCCGGCAGCCAGTCCGGCGCGGGCACCGGCGAATCACGCAGCTCCTCCACCACGGGATCGTCGTGCCCGCCCGGCTCGACGATGATCCGAGCGTTGAGCACCCCGATCCCCGGGTACGCCTCCAGCAGCTCCGCGGCGAGCCGCAGCGAGCCCGGCTCCCACCACGTGTCGTCATCGCAGAACGCCACGTACGGCGTGCCCAGGCGGCGTACGCCGATGTTGCGGGCCACGGCGCCGAGGTTCTCGCTCAGCGCGACCACGTCGACGTCGGGAAAGCGGGACCGCACCGCCTCGGCGGTGCCGTCCGTGGAACCGTTGTCGACCAGCACCACCCGTGGCCGCTCCGGCAGCTCATGGAGCCGCGCGACCGCCGCCACCGCCTCCGGGCACCGGTTCCACGTGATGACCACTACCCCGATCCGACGATCAATCATGTCCCGCGCTGTTCCCCGAAACCGCCGATCCATGGCGGTTAACCGCGACACACGTGGGCAAGCGTGACCTCATGACCCAGGACCAGTACACGCTCCAGGACCCGCGTTCGCAGTACCCGTCCCCCGAGCTGAAGGGAGGCGACCAGCCGCATCCGGGCAACACGCGCACGATGCCGGACAAGCCCGACCACGGCGAGGAGACGTACCGGGGGAGCGGCCGGCTCACCGGCAGGCGCGGGGTCATCACGGGTGGTGACTCCGGCATCGGACGGGCCGTGGCGATCGCGTTCGCTCGCGAGGGTGCGGACGTGCTGATCTCGTACCTGCCGGAGGAGGAGCAGGACGCGCAGGACACCGCGCAGCTCATCCAGAAGGCCGGCCGGACCGCCGTGACCGTACCGGGCGACATCCGCGACGAGGCCCACTGCCAGGCGATCATCGACCGGGCCGTCAGCGACCTGGGCGGCATCGACATCCTGGTCAACAACGCGGCGTTCCAGATGGCCCAGCCGGGCGGCATCAGCGACATCACCACGGAACAGTTCGACCGCGTCATGAAGACCAACCTGTACGCGATGTTCTGGCTCTGCCGCGCCGCGCTCCCGCACCTGCCCGCGGGCGCGTCGATCATCAACACCGCGTCGATCCAGGCGTACCAGTCCTCCAGCGCCCTGCTCGACTACGCCACCACCAAGGGCGGCATCGTCGCGTTCACGAAGGCGCTCGCCGAGGACCTGGCGGACAAGGGCATCCGCGTCAACGCCGTGGCGCCCGGGCCGATCTGGACACCCCTGATCCCGGCCACCATGCCCGGCGAGAAGGTCGAGTCGTTCGGCTCCGACACCCCGCTGGGCCGCGCCGGCCAGCCCGCCGAACTCGCCCCCGCGTACGTCTACTTCGCCTCCCAGGAGTCCAGCTACACCACGGGCGAGGTGCTGGGCGTCACCGGCGGCAAGCCGGTCAGCTGACATGACGACCCGCATCACGGGCTCGTTCCCGTTCACCGCGCCCCCCGAGGTGGTCTTCGACGTCCTCACCGACCCGGACCGCACCTACCGCTGGCTGCCGGAAGGCACAACCACACCCCAGATCGACGAGTACGCCGTGAGCAAGGACCCGTCCCGCCTGAGGGTCCGATGGGCCCGCCCGGACGGCACAGGCCTCACCGCCACGGCCCAGCTCCACGACGCGCCCGCGGGAGGCAGCATCCTCGACGCCGAGCTGGTCCTCCCGGAAACCTGGACCGACGAACAGCGCGCCGACGAACTCCTCGCCGACTCGATGAACCGCCTGCAACGCGACGTCAGCGACAACTTCAACGCCGGCTGACGAACACCCCGTCGTCAGGCCGCGCGCGGGTCGAAGACCCAGTAGGGGAGGCCGTTCGTGTGCGTGGCAAGGGTGAGCCCGAACCGGCCGGCCGCGGGCGTCGCATCGCGCAGGAGGTAGAACAGGTCGGAGAGCACCGAGGTGCGCTCGCCGAAATACGAGTGGCTCATCAGCCCGGTGTCGAGCTGGGAAGCATCGATGGTCTCCACGCCGGTGACCACGACGAGCCCGTCGCCCGTCTGCCCGGCGCGCGGGTAGCGAGCCAGCTTCTGGGAGGCCTGCAGCGCTTTGTCGTTGGACGAGGCGTAGAGGGTGTATCCGGCGGCGCGGCCGGCGAACACGGCGGCGAGCTGGGTGAACACCGCGGCGTCGATGTCGGGCGCGGCGAAGACGACCTGTCCCAGCGTACGGGCCTGCTCGGCGGGCAGCCCGGCGAGTCCGTCGGTGAGCACCCGGTTGCCCATGCTGTGCGCCAGCGCGTGCACCCGCCGGGCACCGATCCCGGTGAGCGCGAGCCGGAGAAAGGTCGCGAAGTGCGGCCTGGTCCACACCGCGTTGTTCTCGTCGGTGGTGTAACGCAGCGCGGCGCTCTCGGAGGGCCAGCTGTAAAGCATCGGCAGACCCGGAAAATGCAGGTCGTACGCGACCTGCGCGGCCCGCCGGGCGGCGTCGGTGAAGCTGACGTTGTACCCGTGGACGAACACCAGCGCCTCCGGCACCGTGGCGCCGGCCACCGTGCCGGCGGCCCGGTCCACGAACTCCGCGTGTCCCAGCGGCGCGACGTCCAGCACGGCGACGTGCCTGGCCGGATCCTGCACGAAATCGAGCCGCCACCACCGAGGTTTCTCCAGCGCGGCCATCCGATGGTCGTCGGGAATGCTGACCTGGGCGACGCCGTAGCTCAGCTCACCGCGCCGGCCGCTGAACCAGTCACTCGGCCGCGGATCGTCGACCGTCGCCCGATCGGTCGCATAGAACACCGGCACCTGCAGGTACCGCTCATGCGCCACAGCCCCCGGGATCGCGCGCGGGACGGCACCCCGCTCGACGTCGGCGAACACCCCGGCCAGCTCCCGGTACGCAGCCGGAAATGCCTCGAACACCCCCAGCACGCCGCGCTGAGCCTGCCCGACCCGTCCCTCCACGCCCGTGGCGGGCACACTCCCGGCGGTGTCCAGGGCAGCGTCCAGGGCCCGCAACCTGATCAGCAGCTCGGATTCGAAGCGCTCCTGCTCGTCGCCAAGCAGCTGAGGAACCCGCGGCCACAACCGGGCGATCGCCTCGATCAGGAGCCGAGCATCGGCAATCTCATCCGGCTGGCTCATCCCCGGTCACCGGCCGAGGGGTCAGGCGGGGCGAGTCGAGCGACGATCTCCGCGATGATCGCCCTGTCGGTCGCATCCAGCCCATCGAGAAGCTGCCTGCCACGTTCACCGTCCAGAACCCGGCGCAGCACCCCGACCAACCGGCCCCAATCCGCGCTGTCCTCCCCCGCGGCAAGTAGTTGGTTCACCGCTGCGGTAGCCGACGGGTCTCCGTCAGTAGCGGCGACCACCGCGGCGATAACCGGCTCCCACTCGTCGACGACCGGCGATCCGGACAGCTCATGTGAAGTGTCGGCCAACTGCACCGTGCCGGCCAGCGCGCCCAACGTACGTTTCACGATTGCAGTGTCGGTCGGATCCAGCCCTTCGTGCAGCTGGTCGTCGCGTTCGCCGTGCAGAATCCGGCGGAGCGCCTCGACCAGCCGGCCCCAGTCCCGGCTGTCCACCAATCCGTCGAGCACCTTGTTCACTGCGACGGTGGCAGCGTTGTCCCCGTTCGCGCCGGCTACCACCGCGGCGATGACCGGCTCCCACCCGACGAGATCCTCGGCGTAGAGCTGCTCGTCGGGAATTGCCCGAGCCCGCTCGAGGACTTCCCTGAGTGCTTGGTCACCACTGCCCTGCTCGGGGAACCACACCCCGAAGTGCACCCCTTCCACTCGATCCACCCGGGCGCACAACTCGGCGAAATCGCCCGGGACCGCCTCGTCTCCCCACCGGTGCAGCGCCTGGGCCAGCGGCCGGAGGGCGGCCGGAGACAGGGTGCGCATCAGGTGCTCCAGGACGGTACCGGCCAGGCGGTGGGCGACCTGGTCGATCGGGGCACCGCCGAACCCGTCGAGATGGATGGCGAGATTGCCGTGGAGGGCAGCGAGGGTGTCGGGCTGGGGCCGCAGGTAGCCGTAGGTCAGCGCCCGCTCCGCCCAGGCCACTTCTTGGTCGGGATGGCCGCGATAACTCTCGAGTTGGGCGCGGGCGGAGAACACCATGGCGAGCAACCGGGTGTCGCCGGCGTCCTCGAATACGGGTTGACACACCTGGAGCAGCTTCTCGCCTTCATCGAGGCGTCCGAGCCGGATCATCGGCCCGTAGTTGTTGAACATGGTGAAAGCGATCTCGTATCGGCCGGCGTCCCGGGAATGCAGACTGGCGAGTTGCTCGGCGTTGAATTGCAATGCCTCCTCCCACCGCTCGAGGTTGGAGGCGGCATGCATCCCTATGTCGAGCACGCCTTCACGCACGTTCGCGGGTTCGATCGTGTCGTCCTCGCCCTTCCGTGCCGGTAGTTGCTGTATGCGGGCGCGGAGCCGGTTGACCTCGTCGAGAACTTGTTGCGACTCGCCCAGCGCCAGTCGGATCTGCAGTACGCGGGCTTCGTCGGTGAGGACGGTCCACGGACCGAGGCCGGCCAGGGCGGTGTATTCGGCCTTCCGGGTGGCCAGGTCGAGCGCCTGCTGTAGCCGCCCTTTGCCGCGGAGCGCGTTGACCACCTCGCCCGCGATGCCGGAAGCGAGCCGGTAGTTCTCGTCGGTGACGGCGACCTGCAGGGCGTGGCGCAGCCGGGCCTCTCCCGCGTCGGGGTCGACGGTCCGCAGGGCGCGGCCGAGGACGGCCTCGTCGTCGGGGGCACCGGTGGCTGCGGCGATGGTGTCCAGATAGGTGATGGCGGTCCGGGCAACGGCCGGAGAGGTGTCGCGCCGCAGGGCGATGTCAATGGCGGTACTGGCCTGGTCCCATTCCTGCAACCGCAGCAGGTACGGGGCGGCCGCCAGCCCGGCCGACACGACGAGGCCGCTGTCCTCTCCGGCTTCCCGCTCGATCGCCCACCGCTGGACGGTCCGCCAGTAGGCGGCCAGCTCCGCGTCAGCAGCCTCGTTCACCGTGAGCTCCGTGTCGGCGGTGACCACTTCCGCCACACCCGGATGGATCCGGTAGATCACCAGCCGTGCGCCGTTGGTGTCATCGTCGTCGTCGGCGCTGTGGGGGCCCGCGGGGATGGCGTGGGTGTCCGGATCGGCGAGCGCGGCCTCGATGAGCGGAACCATGGTGCTATCCAGGTCCGGGGGATCGCCGTCGCGGTCGAGGCGCCGCCACAGGTCGGCCCAGTTGTCGGCCAGCACCAGCGAGTTGCGGTCCGTGTCCTCGGCGCGGCACAGCAGTTGCAGCAGCAGCCGGGACGGCGCCGGCAGGGTCTCCAGAACGCCGCTCGTCCACGTATGCAGCGCGGCCAGGAACTGTGCGGGATCCAGATCGCTGGTCCCGGTGGTGAAGAACGCCCGCAGTGCCGGTTCGTCGGCGCCCGCCCCGGCGGCCGTGTCGAGTTGGCGGGCGAGTCGGGCGGGGTCGGCGGCCGCGGCGTCGGCCAGCTCCAGCAGCTTCGGGTGCCCCTGCACCAGGTGCAGCACCTGGCGTACCAGGCCGCGGTCGGCGGCGAGTTGCTCAGGACCGCGCTCCGGGCCCGGGTGCGCACCCAGCAGCCGGCCCAGATGCGGCAGCTCCCTGGCCAGCAGCATCGACTCGGTGAGCGACAGCGCGTGCACCGGCTGGACCAGCACCCGCGCGGAGTCCAGCCCGGCCGGGCGGATCCGGGAGGTCAGCAGCACTCTGGACTCCCCGCTGTGCCCGGTCAACGCCCCGATCAGCGGCGCCCAGCGCTCGTCACGCCAGACGCCGTCCTCGTCGAGCAGGGTTTCCAGGTTGTCCAGCACCAGCAGGACCCCGGACTGTTCGAGCAGCTGGGTCAGCCGGGGCAGGAACGCCTGCAGCGACTCCACGGTGGCGAGCTTGTCCTGCATGGTGAACCGGAAGTCGCCGAGCTGGGTGTCCAGCTTCAAGGCGAGGTCCTGCAGCGCGGTGAACGCCGCGTCGGCGTGCTTGGGCGCCTCCCAGAACACCAGCGCCTGGAACGTGTTCTCGTGCCGGTACGCCAGCTCCAGGGCGCACGCGGTCTTCCCGGCGCCGGCCATGCCGTGCAGCAGCACCCCGACCTCGGGCGATCGCGGGGCCAGCACCCTGTTGGCCGCCGCCATCGCCGCGGACCGGCCCACGAACCGCTGCGGCTCGTCGGGGAACCACGCCATCTTGGTGTCCCGCGGATCCAGCGACGGCCCCTGTCCGGTCGGCGGCCGTACGCGCAGATCCACCGCCCGCGCACCGAACAGCGCCGGGGTGACCAGCGAGATCACCGGAGCTGCCGGCCCCGCGGCGGCCTCGTTGACCGCGAGCTGCACCGCCGCGTCCACGGGCTGGCCGTGCTCGAGCAGCAGCTCGTACAGCCGTGCGCCGAAGTCCACCGCGAACTCGTCGGCCACCGGGTAGCGCATCGCCACGACCGCACAGTCGAGCGCCCGCGCCAACTCTCGCGCCACTCCGCCGAACGGAACCACGGGCGGGCGCGGTGACGCCTCTCCCGACGCCGCCGGCGATCCGCCGCCTCCGGTATCACCCGCCTCTGCGGCGCCTGATCCCGCGCCGGTCGCTTCGGCGATCTCGTCCTGCTGCTCCAGCGTCTCGGCGTGGTCGTCCAGCCCCACCCAGCGCAACGCCTCCGCGGCGCTGGCCGCGCCGGATTCGCACGCCGAGACCACCGCCAGCTTGAGCCGCCGGCGCATCCGGGTACGTGGCCCGCCGAGCTGGTCGATCAGCTCCGTGGCGTCCAGCACGTCCGGGCTGCCGTCGTCCTTCTCCAGCACCAACCCGCCGGACCGCCCGTGCCCGGAGACGTGCAGCACATCCCAGCCCTCGTCGTCGAGCGCCCGGGCGTTCAAGCGAGGGCGGGTCACCCCGTACTGCAGCACCTCCAGCTCGACGGCCCGCCCGGAGCGGGTCGCCAACCGGCGCACCATGCGCACCAGCTCGTAGCGCTCCCGCCGCAGCCCCAGCACGGACTCACCGGTGGGCAGGCTGAACACCGCCAACATCCGCAGCCGGTCCCTGACCGGCGCCTTGCCCGCGACGCGGGTAGCCGGGGGTGCACCGTCGGTAGGGACCTCGAACACCAGGCCTATCCCGCTGCGAACCAGCGGACCGCCATCGACGTGCGCCAACTCCAACGGCCGATACAGCAGAAACTCCAGCTCCGGAGGCAGCACCACCCGGACCGACACCGGCGCCCACGCCACCATCTCGCGGGCCACCGCTCCGCCCAGCACCTGAGAGCCGATCCACGCACCTACCCGGGTCAGCAGGGCCGCCTCGCTGGCCATCCGGTCGGCGGGGTCGGCATTCCACCGCAGGAACTGATAAAGATTCGCAAAACCCTGGTACTCGAACGCCGTCGTATCCAGCTCGACCGGGAAATCCGCCAGCGGCACACCGGTGTCGTCTTTGAGGACCCACCGCCACCGCGACGCGGTCGCGCCATCCGCGACTGACAGCACCAACCCCATCGAGCAAACCTAGCCCCGCCGTCTGACCCGGGCCAATGGACCGTCAGGATGAATCAACCGTCCGCTTTGGAGCGCACCGCGATCATCCTCGTAGGACGAGCATGGCCTCTGAGCTGCACGAACGCTCACCGATGCCACCGCGGCAAAGCACAATCACATCAATCGCAGCGTACGGTCGGGAAATGCCCGGTCGCCATCGGCGCGTCCAACGGAAAAGCGGCCCGTCGCGCCAAGGTGACCTCGACAAATAGGCGCACGGCAGCCTGGCATCTGCGATGCGCGCGGGGGAGTGGGCAGGCAAAAGGCCCAGGTCTCCGGGATGTTCCGTTGACCTGGGCCTTTGCTGTGGAGCGGGCGACGAGAATCGAACTCGCGTAATCAGTTTGGAAGACTGAGGCTCTACCATTGAGCTACGCCCGCGTTGCACTACCAACCCGCGTTGCACTACCAACCGGCCCGACCAACCAGTACCACCGCCGGGCACGACCGAACTTGCACTGCCAACCTGGACTGCCAACCTGTAACACTGACCAGCACCGCACCGGGGTGCGACGCCGTGGCTAGAGTACTGAATCCCCCCGCCGGACGCGAACCGGTTCCCCCGCGTGGCGCATCCGGGCGACGCCGAGGCACACGCCACACCGGCGACCGCATACACTTGCCTGCGGCCTCGGGGTGTGGCGCAGCTTGGTAGCGCACTCGCTTTGGGAGCGAGGGGCCGTGGGTTCAAATCCCGCCACCCCGACTTTCACCAACACACGAAGAGATCCGCAAGGAGTACGCCTGTGAAGAGCACCGTCGAGACTCTGAGTCCGACCCGGGTGCGGCTCGCCATCGAGGTGCCGTTCGATGAGCTCAAGCCGAGCCTGCAGAAGGCGTACCGCGAGATCGGTTCCCAGGTACAGATCCCCGGCTTCCGGCGCGGCAAGATCCCGGCCGCCGTCATCGACCAGCGCGTGGGCCGCGGCGCGGTGCTCAACGAGGCCGTGCAGGAGGCCATCCCGCAGCAGATCCTCGCCGCCGTGCGCGAGCACGAGGTGAAGACGCTCGGCCGCCCCGAGGTGGAGATCACCGAGTTCGCCGACAACGAGCCGCTGAAGTTCACGGCCGAGGTCGACGTACGCCCCGAGATCACCATCCCCGACCTCTCCACGATCAAGGTCGAGGTCCCCGCCGTCGAGATCGGCGACACCGAGATCGACGAGCAGATCAACGGCCTGCGGGAGCGGTTCGCGACGCTCAAGACCGTGGAGCGTCCGGCCGCCGAGGGCGACTACGTCCAGCTCGACCTCCGCGCCACCGTCGACGGCGAGGAGGTGCCGGGCGGCTCGGCCACCAACATCTCCCACGAGGTCGGCAGCAAGCAGCTGCTCCCGGGCCTCGACGAGGTGCTCGTCGGCCTGGTCGCCGGCGCGGACGCGACGTTCACGACCCAGCTCGTGGGCGGCGACTACGCCGGCCGGGACGCCGAGGTCGCGGTGACCGTCCGGACGGTCAAGGACAAGCAGCTCCCCGAGATCAACGACGAGTTCGCCCAGATGGCGAGCGAGTTCGACACGCTCGACGAGCTGCGTGCCGACCTCAAGGAGCGGCTCTCCAAGGTCAAGAAGGTCGAGCAGATCTACGCCGCCCGGGACGAGGCGCTCAAGCAGCTCGTCGCGGCCGCCGACATCCCGGCGCCGGAGGGCATCGTCAAGGACGAGGTCGAGGGCCGCAAGCAGGCCATGACCGACCAGCTCGAGCGCATCGGCGCCACCCTCGAGGACTACCTGGCCTCCGAGGAGAAGACCGAGGAGCAGATCGACACCGAGCTGACCGAGGCGGCCACCGAGGGCGTCAAGATCCAGCTGCTGCTCGACACGATCGCGGACGCCGAGGACATCCAGGTCTCCGACGACGAGTTCGGTCACGAGATCGTGCACCGCGCTCAGCGCGCCCAGATGCAGCCCCAGCAGTACTACGACCAGCTCGTGCAGTCCGGGGCGGCCGCGGCCGTCTTCGGCGACGTGCGCCGCGGCAAGGCCCTGGCGAACGTCATGGAGCAGGTCGAGATGAAGGACACGGAGGGCAACGTCCTCACGCTCGACGACCTGCGGGCCGCGAGCGAGGACGAGCACGCCGGGCACAACCACTGACGGTTTCCAGGAGGGCCGCCGCGCTTCCGCGGCGGCCCTTTCGGTGTTCCCGGCGGGCCCGGTGCGCTGTCAGCGAACACCTGCCCGAGGGGGAAGCTGATGCGCATCTGACCGGTTAGGTTGGTCGTACGACGGAGAACCTGCCGGCCGGATTCCTCGGCCGACACAGTCAGCTGTGAAGGGCTGCCATGACCGAACTGCACATCCCAGCGAGTCCCACGCTGCGTGGTGACTCCCTCAGTGGCAACCTCGACGATTCGGTCTACAACCGCCTCCTGCGCGAGCGCATCATCTTCCTCGGCAGTGAGGTGACCGACCAGGTCGCCAACCGCATCTGTGCGCAGCTGCTGCTGCTCTCCGCGGAAGACCCGGAGCGCGACATCAACCTGTGGATCAACTCGCCGGGTGGTTCGGTCTACTCCGGCATGGCGATCTACGACACCATGCAGTTCATCGACAACGACGTCGCCACGGTGGCCATGGGCATGGCGGCGTCGATGGGCCAGCTGCTGCTCTGCGCGGGCGCGCCGGGCAAGCGTTACGCCCTGCCGCACGCTCGGATCATGATGCACCAGCCGTCCGGTGGCATGGGCGGCACCGCCGCCGACATCGCCATCCAGGCCGAGCAGATGCTGTACACCAAGCGCATGTTCCAGGAGCGGGTGTCCTTCCACACCGGCCAGGACCAGGCGACGATCGAGGCCGACTCCGACCGGGACCGCTGGTTCACGGCGCAGGAGGCCAAGGACTACGGCTTCATCGACAAGGTGATCACCGGGGCGACACAGGTCCCCGAGGGCGCCGGAACGCTGAACTGAGGAGCTGAGCTATGACAGACCTGACCATGCCTCCCGGGTTCGCTCCGGTGCACAACCGCTACGTCCTGCCCTCGTTCGTCGAGCGCACGTCGTACGGCGTGAAGGAGTCGAACCCGTACAACAAGATGTTCGAGGACCGGATCATCTTCCTCGGCGTCCAGGTGGACGACGCGTCGGCCAACGACGTGATGGCCCAGCTGCTGACGCTGGAGAGCGCCGACCCGGACCGCGACATCCTCATGTACATCAACTCGCCCGGCGGCTCGTTCACGGCCATGACGGCGATCTACGACACGATGCAGTACGTCCGCCCGGACATCAGCACGGTCTGCCTGGGCCAGGCGGCCAGCGCGGCCGCGGTGCTGCTCGCCGGCGGCACGCCCGGCAAGCGGATGGCGCTGCCGCACTCGCGGATCATCATCCACCAGCCGGCCACCGAGGGCGGCTACGGCCAGGGTTCGGACATCGAGATCCAGGCTCGCGAGATCCTGCGCATGCGCACGCAGCTCGAGACGCTGATCGCGAAGCACTCGGACCGTCCGGTCGAGCAGGTGAGCAAAGACATCGACCGCGACAAGATCATGACGGCCGACGAGGCCAAGGAGTACGGCATCGTCGACACGGTGCTGGCCACCCGTAAGAAGAGCCTGCAGGCCGCCGGCGTCGGTAGCTGACGCGTCCCCGGATGCCCGCCGGTTCGCCGCGGGCGGCCCGGGGTGAGCACGCGGTGTCAGGGGCCGGTCGGGTCACGCTAGACTGACTGGCCCCTGACACGCCCGTTTTGGGGGGTCGGAGAACTGCCCCTCAGCGGGTAACGTCGAGTCGGCAACCTCAGTAACGCGGGTCGGCAGACGATGAACTCTGCAAGACGATGATGTGGCGACGAGGAAGATCGTCCTCAAGGCCGGGGCCGGCTGTCAGTCGGCCGATGAGCGCAGGGAGAACGTAGGTGGCACGGATCGGTGACGGCGGCGACCTACTGAAGTGCTCCTTCTGTGGGAAGTCACAGAAGCAGGTCAAGAAGCTCATCGCGGGCCCTGGGGTCTACATCTGCGACGAGTGCATCGACCTCTGTAACGAGATCATCGAGGAAGAGCTGGCCGAAACCGGCGAGGTGAAGTGGGAAGAGCTTCCCAAGCCGATGGAGATCTGCCAGTTCCTCGACAACTACGTGGTGGGGCAGGAACAGGCCAAGAAGGCCCTGTCGGTTGCGGTCTACAACCACTACAAGCGGATCCAGGCCGAGTCGAGCGGCGCGCCCGGTGCGGGCAGCGACGTCGAGGTGGCCAAGTCCAACATCATGCTCATCGGCCCCACCGGTTGCGGTAAGACGCACCTGGCGCAGACCCTGGCCCGGATGCTCAACGTGCCGTTCGCCATCGCGGACGCCACGGCGCTGACCGAGGCCGGCTACGTCGGCGAGGACGTCGAGAACATCCTGCTCAAGCTGATCCAGGCCGCCGACTACGACGTCAAGCGCGCCGAGCAGGGCATCATCTACATCGACGAGGTCGACAAGATCGCCCGCAAGAGCGAGAACCCGTCGATCACCCGGGACGTCTCCGGCGAGGGCGTGCAGCAGGCGCTGCTCAAGATCCTCGAGGGTACGGTCGCGAACGTTCCGCCGCAGGGTGGCCGTAAGCACCCGCACCAGGAGTTCATCCAGATCGACACCACGAACGTCCTGTTCATCGTGGGCGGCGCGTTCGCGGGGCTGGACCGGATCATCGAGTCCCGGATCGGCCAGGGCGGCGTGGGCTTCGGCGCCCACCTGCGCTCGGTGTCGGAGCGCAACACCGACGACATCTTCAGCAAGGTGATGCCGGAGGACATGCTGAAGTTCGGCCTGATCCCCGAGTTCATCGGCCGGCTCCCGGTCATCACGACCGTGCGGAACCTCGACCGCGAGGCGCTCATCAAGATCCTCACCGAGCCCCGCAACGCGTACGTGAAGCAGTACCAGCGGCTCTTCGAGCTGGATGGCGTCGAGCTCGAGTTCGATACGGGCGCGCTCGAGGCCATCGCCGACCAGGCGATGCTGCGCGGCACCGGCGCTCGCGGCCTGCGGGCGATCATGGAGGAAGTCCTCCAGAACGTGATGTTCGAGGTGCCGAGCAACCCGGACGCCGCCCGGGTCCTGATCACTCGCGAGGTCGTCGTCGAGAACGTGATACCGACCATCGTTCCGCGCGAGTTCGTCGGCCGTCGTGCCCGCCGCGACCGCGAGGAGAAGTCCGCCTGACGCCCCCGTACGGGCTGCCGGAGGTCCTGGCCCGGGTGGAGCGCGGCGAGCGCCTCCCGACCGATCCCTGGCTCGATCTTGTGCCGTCACCGTCGCCTGACAAGGCGGCGGTGACGGCCTTTCCGGGGCACATCGTGGTCGCGGCGGACGTGGACCGCGCCTGGCTCGATTCCCGGCTCGTGGACGGTGATCTCGCGGCGCCCCTGTCCCCGCGCTTCCTGACCGCGCTCGAGGACCGCCTGGGGCTGGTCTGCGGCTGCATCGACGCCGTCGTGCTGGCCGACCCACTGCCCCGGGCCGCCCCCGCTCGACCTCGCGCCGCTCGACGACAGCACCCACCCGCGAGTGGTCCGGGCGCGCCTGTTCCGCAGCGACGTCCGCGTCTGGACGGCCGGCGCCTCCGTGCTCGTGATCGGCCGCGGCCTCGCCGGTCGCTGGGAGGCGGCCATCGAGGTCGACGGGCAAGCCCGCAACGCCGGCCTCGGCCGGTCTCTCGCCCGCTCAGCGCGGCACCTCGTGCCCGGGAACAGCCCGGTGTGGGCTCAGGTCGCCCCGGGGAACGCCGCCAGCCTGCGTGCCTTCCTGGCCGCCGGCTACCGTCCGGTCGGCGGCGAGGTCCTGCTGACCCCGCACGGCGCCTGAGGCCGTTTCCGGGTCGCCCATCCAGCCGTACGCTGACTCGCATGCGCGTCGCCGTCTGCCAGCTGAACGCCCGCGAGGACCGTACGCACAACCTCGCCGTGGCCCGCGACCTCCTGGACCGGGCCGCCGCAGCCGGAGCGACCCTCGCGGTCCTCCCCGAGTACGTCGACTATCTGGGGCCCGGCGCAGGCATGCCCAAGCCGGAGCCGGTCGACGGTGAGTTCGCGGCGTTCTTCGCCGCGGCCGCCCGCGACCTCGGCATCTGGGTCCACGCGGGCTCGTTCCACGAGGCCGGCCCGGACGCCGACCACACCTTCAACACCTCGCTGGTCTTCAACCCGGCGGGTGAGCTGGTGGAGACCTATCGCAAGATCCATCTGTACGACGTGGAGATCCCCGGTCGCGTGTCCTACCAGGAGTCCCGCTCGGTGGCCCCCGGCGACCGTACGGTGATCGCCGACGTCGACGGTGTCCCGACCGGCCTGTCCATCTGCTACGACCTGCGCTTCCCCGAGCTGTACCGCCGCCTCGCCGTCGACGGCGCAAAGGTGCTCGTGGTGCCCGCGGCGTTCATGATGCACACGGGCCGCGACCACTGGGAGGTCCTCCTGCGCGCCCGGGCGATCGAGAACCAGTGCTACGTGGTGGCCGCCGGCCAGATCGGCGACCACGAACCCCACCGCACCTGTTACGGCCGGAGCATGGTCATCGACCCCTGGGGCACCGTCCTGGCCCAGGCCCCCGACACCGTCGGCATCACTGTCGCCGACCTCGACCTGGCGCGCCTCGACCAGATCCGTACGGATCTCCCCAGCCTCGCCAACCGCCGCCTGTAGCTCACCGCTCCAGGCGCAGCTCGTCGAAGCCAATCGGCCTCTGGAGTCACCGCAGTGGCAGAGCGGACGCCACTCAACCGACCCACCTCCCCGGCGTACCGGAGTGCCGTCCCGTCACCCGCCCGAAGTACGCCAGACCTTCAGCCTCGGTGGGCGCAGATCCCCGGCTCACCGGCAGGCCGAACCGCCTAGAAGCTCTGCACCAGGTAGCTCACAACGGCGACGCACACCACAGCACCGCCGGCCAGAAGCATGGCTCCGCCCATCCGCGAGGGCCCCCGCATGATCAGGCGATGTACCGACACAACGACCGCCGCCAGCACCAGAATGCCGATGACCAGCTGAGACAGGGGCATCAACTGGTCGAACAGAGCATCGGCGGCGAGCGCCGGGTCAGCAACCATGCCTGCCACTCTGGCACGGTCCCGCCCCAAACGGCGCGTACGCCTCCACCCCCCGATTTGCATTCCGGGTGAGGGGTCGCGTAACTTTCTCTCTGCCCGAGGGGAACCCGGACGGAACGGCACGAAAGTGACGCTTCTCCAGACTTCCCGAGGGCAGCCTGAAGCAGGAGTTAAGCTTGCTGAAGGCACCGGGCGAGGCAGGCGAGCGAAGTTGCGCCAGCGAGAACGACCGGGTAGAGTAAACCGGCCAGCAGGAACCGGACGGATCGATCACTCGATGATCTCCGGACGGCTGCCAGGCCATCCGACAGCACTCACGCCTTCGAGGTGTGAGCGTCAGCGCGGAAAACTGGGCGATGCTACGAAGGTCTTCGGATCTTCCAAGACTCCGGTCTTGCGCTAGCGAAGTCGACCAGGTAGGTTGGAGCGGTTGCCCCGAGCGGGTCGCCCTAACGGGGCGGGTCGAACGGTGTGTGGTTGTTCTTTGAGAACTCAACAGGGTGCTTGATAAGCCAGTGCCAATTGATGATTTGCCCTGGCCAGGCCTTTAGGGTTTGGTTGGGATTCCTTTGGCAGCATTACATGTTGCTGGGAGGAACTTTTCAAGTTTTTGTTGGAGAGTTTGATCCTGGCTCAGGACGAACGCTGGCGGCGTGCTTAACACATGCAAGTCGAGCGGAAAGGCCCTTTCGGGGGTACTCGAGCGGCGAACGGGTGAGTAACACGTGAGCAACCTGCCCTGGACTTTGGGATAACCCTCGGAAACGGGGGCTAATACCGAATATTACTGATGCTCGCATGGGTGTTGGTGGAAAGTTTTTTCGGTCTGGGATGGGCTCGCGGCCTATCAGCTTGTTGGTGGGGTGATGGCCTACCAAGGCGACGACGGGTAGCCGGCCTGAGAGGGCGACCGGCCACACTGGGACTGAGACACGGCCCAGACTCCTACGGGAGGCAGCAGTGGGGAATATTGCACAATGGGCGGAAGCCTGATGCAGCGACGCCGCGTGAGGGATGACGGCCTTCGGGTTGTAAACCTCTTTCAGCAGGGACGAAGCGCAAGTGACGGTACCTGCAGAAGAAGCGCCGGCCAACTACGTGCCAGCAGCCGCGGTAAGACGTAGGGCGCGAGCGTTGTCCGGATTTATTGGGCGTAAAGAGCTCGTAGGCGGCTTGTCGCGTCGACTGTGAAAACCCGCGGCTCAACCGCGGGCCTGCAGCCGATACGGGCAGGCTAGAGTTCGGTAGGGGAGACTGGAATTCCTGGTGTAGCGGTGAAATGCGCAGATATCAGGAGGAACACCGGTGGCGAAGGCGGGTCTCTGGGCCGATACTGACGCTGAGGAGCGAAAGCGTGGGGAGCGAACAGGATTAGATACCCTGGTAGTCCACGCTGTAAACGTTGGGCGCTAGGTGTGGGGGGCCTCTCCGGTTCTCTGTGCCGCAGCTAACGCATTAAGCGCCCCGCCTGGGGAGTACGGCCGCAAGGCTAAAACTCAAAGGAATTGACGGGGGCCCGCACAAGCGGCGGAGCATGCGGATTAATTCGATGCAACGCGAAGAACCTTACCTGGGTTTGACATCACTCGAAAACTCGCAGAGATGCGGGGTCCTTCGGGGCGGGTGACAGGTGGTGCATGGCTGTCGTCAGCTCGTGTCGTGAGATGTTGGGTTAAGTCCCGCAACGAGCGCAACCCTCGTTCGATGTTGCCAGCGCGTTATGGCGGGGACTCATCGAAGACTGCCGGGGTCAACTCGGAGGAAGGTGGGGATGACGTCAAGTCATCATGCCCCTTATGTCCAGGGCTTCACGCATGCTACAATGGCCGGTACAAAGGGTTGCGATGCCGTGAGGTGGAGCGAATCCCAAAAAGCCGGTCTCAGTTCGGATCGGGGTCTGCAACTCGACCCCGTGAAGTCGGAGTCGCTAGTAATCGCAGATCAGCAACGCTGCGGTGAATACGTTCCCGGGCCTTGTACACACCGCCCGTCACGTCACGAAAGTCGGCAACACCCGAAGCCGGTGGCCTAACCCCTTGTGGGAGGGAGCCGTCGAAGGTGGGGCTGGCGATTGGGACGAAGTCGTAACAAGGTAGCCGTACCGGAAGGTGCGGCTGGATCACCTCCTTTCTAAGGAGCAACTAGCCGGTGAAAGCCGGTCAGTGGCCCGCACCGCCCGACTGTGGTGGTGGGGTGCTCGAAGGCGGAGACACTGGTCAGTCAATGTCCGGCAACGGCCGGCAGTCTTAGTACACACGGCGTGAGTCGTGACGGAACGGTTGCTGCTGGTGCGGCTGGTGTAGGCGATAAGCACCCTGTTGGGTCCTGAAGGAACAACTGGTCCACCTGTGGGTGGGGTTGTTTTTTCGGAACGGCATTCCAGGCATGGCCTGGTCCTTCATACCGCTCGAGAGATTCGGCTGTTGCCGTGATCGGGGTTTGGTGGGGGGCTGTGGGGTTGTGGGTTGGTTGTTGGTTGAGAATTGCACAGTGGACGCGAGCATCTTGTTTTCTGTGGTTAAGTTGTCAAGGGCGAACGGTGGATGCCTTGGCACCAGGAGCCGATGAAGGACGTGGGAGGCCGCGATAGGCCTGGGGGAGCTGTCAACCTAGCTGTGATCCCAGGGTGTCCGAATGGGGAAACCTAGCACGAGTCATGTCGTGTTACCTGCATCTGAATTCATAGGGTGTAGGGGGGAACGCGGGGAAGTGAAACATCTCAGTACCCGTAGGAAGAGAAAACAACAGTGATTCCGTGAGTAGTGGCGAGCGAAAGCGGATGTAGCCTAAACCGGTTGCGTGTGATACCTGTCAGGGGTTGCGTGGCCGGGGTTGTGAGACCCACTTATCACATCTGACAGTGTGGTGAAGAGTTATAAAGCTTGCGGTTAGTTGAATGGTGTGGGAAAGCCAACCGTAGAGGGTGAGAGTCCCGTAAACGAAAGTCGTTAGCCTCTTTGTGGTGTTCTCGAGTAGCAGCGGACTCCTGAAATCTGCTGTGAATCTGCCAGGACCACCTGGTAAGGCTGAATACTTCCTGGTGACCGATAGCGGACAAGTACCGTGAGGGAATGGTGAAAAGTACCCCGGGAGGGGAGTGAAATAGTACCTGAAACCGTTCGCCTACAATCCGTCAGAGCCTTTACCGGTGATGGCGTGCCTTTTGAAGAATGAGCCTGCGAGTTAGTGGCATGTGGCGAGGTTAACCCGTGTGGGGTAGCCGTAGCGAAAGCGAGTCTGAAGAGGGCGTTTGAGTCGCATGTTCTAGACCCGAAGCGGGGTGATCTAGCCATGGGCAGGTTGAAGCGTGGGTAAGACTGCGTGGAGGACCGAACCCACCAACGTTGAAAAGTTGGGGGATGACCTGTGGTTAGGGGTGAAAGGCCAATCAAACTCCGTGATAGCTGGTTCTCCCCGAAATGCATTTAGGTGCAGCGTCGCGTGTTTCTTGCCGGAGGTAGAGCACTGGATGGTCTAGGGGGCCTACAAGCTTACCGAAATCAGCCAAACTCCGAATGCCGGTAAGTGAGAGCGCGGCAGTGAGACTGCGGGGGATAAGCTTCGTAGTCGAGAGGGAAACAGCCCAGATCACCAGCTAAGGCCCCTAAGCGTGTGCTAAGTGGAAAAGGATGTGGGGTCGCATAGACAACCAGGAGGTTGGCTTAGAAGCAGCCATCCTTTAAAGAGTGCGTAATAGCTCACTGGTCAAGTGGTTCCGCGCCGACAATGTAGCGGGGCTCAAGCACACCGCCGAAGCTGTGGCACTCACACAATAACTCCGCTGCGATCCTTGAGGTTGTGGTGCAGGTGTGTGGGTGGGTAGGGGAGCGTCGTGCTACCAGAGAAGCGGCGGGGTGACCCAGCCGTGGAGGTTGCACGAGTGAGAATGCAGGCATGAGTAGCGAATGAAGGGTGAGAAACCCTTCCGCCGGATGACCAAGGGTTCCAGGGCCAGGCTAATCCGCCCTGGGTGAGTCGGGGCCTAAGGCGAGGCCGAGAGGCGTAGTCGATGGATAACGGGTTGATATTCCCGTACCCGCGTAGGAGCGCCCATGACGAACCTTGCTGTGCTAACCACGTGATCTGCCGGCGGCCTTCGGGTCAAGGGTAGTGAGCCTGGGAACCTGGTGGGTAGTAGTCAAGCGATGGGGTGACGCAGGAAGGTAGCTGATCCCGGCCGGTGGTTGTGCCGGGGTAAGCGTGTAGGCCGTGCCATAGGCAAATCCGTGGCGCATTGAGGCTGAGACGTGATGCCGAGCCGATTCAGGTGAAGTCAGTGATCCTATGCTGCCGAGAAAAGCCTCTAGCGATGTTCCGAGCGGCCCGTACCCCAAACCGACACAGGTGGTCAGGTAGAGAATACCGAGGCGACGGGCGAACTGTGGTTAAGGAACTCGGCAAATTGCCCCCGTAACTTAGGGAGAAGGGGGGCCGGACGCGTGAAGGCACTTGCTGCTGGAGCGTGGTATGGCCGCAGAGAGCAGGGGGAAGCGACTGTTTACTAAAAACACAGGTCCATGCGAAGTCGTAAGACGATGTATATGGACTGACGCCTGCCCGGTGCTGGAACGTTAAGGGGACCTGTTAGCTCTTCGGGGCGAAGCGGAGAACTTAAGCGCCAGTAAACGGCGGTGGTAACTATAACCATCCTAAGGTAGCGAAATTCCTTGTCGGGTAAGTTCCGACCTGCACGAATGGCGTAACGACTTCCCCACTGTCTCAACCACAGGCCCGGCGAAATTGCAGTACGAGTAAAGATGCTCGTTACGCGCGGCAGGACGGAAAGACCCCGGGACCTTTACTATAGCTTGACATTGGTATCTGAATGCAATTGTGTAGGATAGGTGGGAGCCGGTGAAGCTCGGACGCCAGTTCGGGTGGAGGCAATCTTGAAATACCACTCTGTTGGATTTGGGTATCTAACTTGCGGCCCTGATCGGGTCGAGGGACAGTGTCTGGTGGGTAGTTTAACTGGGGCGGTTGCCTCCTAAAAGGTAACGGAGGCGCCCAAAGGTTCCCTCAGCCTGGTTGGCAATCAGGTGTTGAGTGTAAGTACATAAGGGAGCTTGACTGTGAGACTGACAGGTCGAGCAGGGACGAAAGTCGGGACTAGTGATCCGGCACTTGCGTGTGGAAGCGGTGTCGCTCAACGGATAAAAGGTACCCCGGGGATAACAGGCTGATCTTCCCCAAGAGTCCATATCGACGGGATGGTTTGGCACCTCGATGTCGGCTCGTCGCATCCTGGGGCTGTAGCAGGTCCCAAGGGTTGGGCTGTTCGCCCATTAAAGCGGTACGCGAGCTGGGTTTAGAACGTCGTGAGACAGTTCGGTCCCTATCCGCCGTGCGCGTTGGATACTTGAGAAGGGCTGTCCCTAGTACGAGAGGACCGGGACGGACGAACCTCTGGTGTGCCAGTTGTCCCGCCAGGGGCACGGCTGGTTGGCTACGTTCGGAAGGGATAACCGCTGAAAGCATCTAAGCGGGAAGCTCGCTTCGAGATGAGGTATCCCACCACCTTGAGTGGGTAAGGCTCCCAGCTAGACGACTGGGTTGATAGGCCGGAGATGTAAGCCAGGTAACTGGTTCAGTCGACCGGTACTAATAGGCCGAGGGCTTAACCACCCTAAACTTGATCCTCTATGCGTCCACTGTGTGATTCACAGCAAACAACCATCCCCGGCATGCTGGGTGTGTTGGTTGTACCGCTGATAGGTGTTTCGGTGGTTATAGCGGAGGGGAAACGCCCGGTCTCATTCCGAACCCGGAAGCTAAGCCCTCCAGCGCCGATGGTACTGCACTCGGGAGGGTGTGGGAGAGTAGGACGCCGCCGGACTCAACGTGGGTGACGCCCGTCCAGGACTACGGTCCCGGACGGGCGTCACTTTTTTATGCCCACCCCCCTTTATCGAGGTGGTGGTGGTGTGGCCGGCCCGGTTACGGGACCGGCCATTCTGCGTTTCTGGGACCTGGGTCAGGAGCGGGTTTGCGCAGCGGAGCGGATCTCCTGGAGGAGCTTTGCTGAGTCTGGCTGCGTACGGCCGGGGAACATGGCGAGGGCCAGGCTGCCGTGGTCGGCCCAGCCGCACACCGGCATGTCCGTACCGTCGGATTTGGTGGTTCCGCATTTCATCGTGCCGCCCAGGGGGCCGGCCGGGACGTCGTGCAGGTCGGTGACCGCGCCCTGGTCGTCGGAGACCAGGTCGAAGGCGGTTTCGAGATCGCTCTCCGGGGTCCAGAACAGCGTTGTGCCGCCGAAGAAGAGCACGTCTTTGCCGTCGCCTGTGGAGTAGACCGCTCCTACGGCGTTGTCGAGGTCAACCTCTGCGGAGAGGGCCGTCTGGAGGTAGTCGGCCGTACTCTTGCCGTTGTCACTTGTGTCGAGCTTGAGGGCGCCGATCTGCGGGGGAGCCGTGAGGGTGGCGTCCTTCTGCGAGGCGATGCGCCAGCCGGCGTACCCGAGAATTCCCGCACCGGCCAGGCTTGCCGCCAAGAGTGACGCGAGCACGATGGTCTTGGTCCGTGACCTGGGTTCTTGGCTCTCCGGCTGCTCGTCGGTGGGCTCGGTGAGCGTGAACGGCTCCGGTGCGATCTCGACCGGTTCCGCCGGGGAATCGGACATCGGGCCAGGACGATCGGACATCGTGCGAGCCTAACAACAGTTATCCACAGGCAGGGCATGCGGCCGCGAGTCACCCCCGCGGGCTCCGTAGACTTGGCGGGTGACCGAAGCAACCGACACCCGTACCCCTGACAGCCGGCCCACCGGTGGCCTCTCCGCCCAGTACCAGCCGGGCGAGGTAGAGCAGCGGCGGTACGAGCACTGGGTATCGGCCGGCTACTTCACGGCGGACCCGGCGAGCGACAAGCCGCCCTTCTCCATCGTCATCCCCCCGCCGAACGTGACGGGTTCCCTGCACATCGGGCACGCGCTCGACCACACGATCCAGGACACGCTCAGCCGGCTGAAGCGGATGCAGGGCTTCGAAGTTCTGTGGTTGCCCGGGATGGACCACGCCGGCATCGCGACGCAGAACGTCGTCGAGCGACAGCTCGCCTCGCAGAAGCTGTCCCGGCACGACCTCGGACGTGAGAAGTTCGTCGAGAAGGTCTGGGAGTGGAAGGCCGAGTCCGGGGGCGCGATCCTCGGACAGATGCGGCGCCTCGGCGACTCCGTCGACTGGAGCCGCGAGCGGTTCACCATGGACGAGGGGCTGTCGCGGGCCGTACAGACGATCTTCAAGCGGCTGTACGACGACGAGCTGATCTACCGTGCCAACCGGATCATCAACTGGTGCCCGCGGTGCCTCACCGCGCTCAGTGACATCGAGGTCGAGCACTCCGAGGACGACGGCGAGCTCGTGTCGATCCGGTACGGCGACGGGGACGACGCGATCGTTGTCGCCACCACGCGAGCGGAGACGATGCTGGGTGACACGGCTGTGGCCGTACATCCGGATGACGAGCGGTACAAGCACCTGGTCGGGACCGAGGTGGAGCTGCCGCTGACCGGGCGGCGCATCCCGATCGTGGCGGACGAGCACGTGGACCCGAGCTTCGGGACCGGTGCCGTCAAGGTCACGCCGGCGCACGACCCCAACGACTTCGAGATCGGGCAGCGGCACAACCTGCCGAGCATCACGATCATGGATGAGCGGGCCGTGGTGACCGTACCCGGGCCGTTCGAGGGTCTTGATCGGTATGAGGCGCGGCCGGCGGTGGTGGACGCGCTGCGGGAGCAGGGGCGGATCGTCGCCGAGAAGCGGCCTTATGTGCACTCCGTCGGCCACTGCTCCCGGTGCAAGACCACCGTGGAGCCGCGGCTGTCGCTGCAGTGGTTCGTGAACACCGGGCCGCTGGCCAAGGCCGCCGGCGACGCTGTTCGGGACGGCCGGGTCGCCATTGAGCCCGCCGAGTTGTCGAAGCGGTACTTCGCGTGGGTCGACAACATGCACGACTGGTGCATCTCGCGGCAGCTGTGGTGGGGACACCGGATCCCGGTCTGGTACGGGCCGAACGGCGAAGTCGTGTGCGTCGGACCGGACGAGAAGCCGCCGGCCGGCGAGGGCTGGAAGCAGGACGAGGACGTGCTCGACACGTGGTTCTCGTCGGCGCTGTGGCCGTTCTCCACGATGGGCTGGCCCGAGCAGACGGACACGCTGGCGAAGTTCTATCCGACCAGCGTGCTCGTCACCGGGTACGACATCCTGTTCTTCTGGGTCGCGCGGATGATGATGTTCGGCCTGTACGCGATGGACGACGTGCAGCCGTTCAACGTGGTGAACCTGCACGGCATGGTCCGTGACGGGCACGGCAAGAAGATGTCGAAGTCGTTCGGCAACGTCGTGGACCCGCTGGACTGGATCGACCGGTACGGCGCCGATGCCACCCGGTTCACGCTTGCGCGGGGCGCCAACCCCGGATCGGATGTACCGATCAGCGAGGAGTGGTGTCAGGGCTCGCGCAACTTCTGCAACAAGCTGTGGAACGCGACCCGCTTCGCCCTGATGAACGGGGCGACCGTCGAGGGCGAGCTGCCATCGGTCGATGAGCTGTCGTCCGTCGACAAGTGGATCCTGTCGCGGCTTCAGCACGTCATCAGCGACGTGGACGAGCAGTTCGCGGCGTACGAGTACGCGAAGGTGTGCGACACGCTGTACCACTTCGCGTGGGACGACGTCTGTGACTGGTACGTCGAGCTGAGCAAGCCGGTCCTGGCGGCCGACGGGGCTGAGGCTGCGCGTTCGCGGCGGGTGCTCGGGTATGTGCTGGACCAGCTGCTGCGCCTGCTGCATCCGGTGATCCCGTTCGTCACCGAGGAGCTGTGGACGGTGCTGACCGGCGCCGAGACCATCGTGCGGGCCTCGTGGCCGACGGTGGACAGCGCCCTGATCGACGACGCTGCCGAGGAAGAGATCGTCTCGCTGCAGAAGGTCGTCACCGAGGTCCGGAGGTTCCGCTCCGACCAGGGTCTGCGGCCCGGCCAGCGGGTCAGCGCGGCGCTCACCGGTCTGGGCAACGTCGGCATCGACACGCACGAGCCGTTGATCCGGTCGCTGGCCCGGCTCGACGCGCCGACCAGCGAGTTCAGTGCCACGGCGACGCTGGCCATCACCGGTGGCATCACCGTGGACCTCGACACCCGGGGGACGATCGACGTCGCGGCGGAACGGGCGCGGCTCGAGAAGGACCGGGCGGCGGCCGAGAAGGAAGCGGCCCAGTGCCGGGCGAAGCTCGGCAACGCCGCGTTCGTCGGCAAGGCGCCGGAGCCCGTGGTGGCCAAGATCAAGGATCGGCTGGCAACCGCGGAGGCCGACCTGGCCCGGATCGCGGCGGCTCTGCAGAGCTTGCCGGCCGCATGAGCAGGAGGTCCTGGATGCAAGCCGGCCACATGAGCAGGGGGTCGTCCGTGGAAGCCGGCCGTTCGAGCGGGCGGTCCTTGGTGGAAGCCGGTGCGGCATGAGCACGTATGACGAGGTGGTGGCCGCGCTGAACGGGCGTGGCTTCACCCGCATGGCGTTCGACATGCAGAAGATCCGGGACCTCATGGACGTGCTGGGCAGCCCGCAGCGGGCGTACCCGGCGATCCATCTGACCGGGACGAACGGCAAGACGTCGACCGCGCGCATGATCGACAGTCTGCTGCGGGCGCACGGGCTGCACACGGGGCGCTACACCAGCCCGCATCTGGAGACTGTCCGGGAACGGATCAGCCTCGACGGGGAGCCGGTGTCCGAGGAACAGCTGGCTGCCACGTACGACGAGGTGGCGCCGCTGGCCGAGCTCGTCGACAAGCGGGCCGCCGAGCCGCTGACGTACTTCGACATGACCACGGCCATGGCGTACGCGACGTTTGCGGATGCTCCCGTGGACATCGCCGTGGTCGAGGTCGGTCTCGGCGGTGAGGAGGACGCCACCAACGTCATCGAGGCGGGGGTGTGCGTCATCACGCCGATCGGGCTCGACCACACCGAGTGGCTGGGCGACACGATCGAGGACATCGCCTGGGCGAAGGCGGGCATCATCCACCAGGGCGCGACCGTGATCAGCGCGGTGCAGACCGAGGAAGCGATGCGGCCGCTGCTGGATCGCTGCGCCCAGATGGGTGCCACGCTCGCCCGGGAGGGCAGCGAGTTCGGCGTGATCCGCCGTGACCAGGCGGTCGGCGGGCAGCTGCTCACGTTGCAGGGGCTCGGCGGCGTGTACGACGAGGTGTTCCTTCCGCTGTTCGGGGCGCATCAGGCACAGAACGCGGCGCTCGCACTCGCCGCCGTCGAAGCGTTCCTCGGAGCCGGGAGCGGGCGGCAGCTCGAGGCTGAGCTCGTACGCGAAGGATTTGCGGGGGTGGACTCGCCGGGCCGGTTGGAACGCGTCCGCAGCGCGCCCACGATCTTGCTCGACGGCGCCCACAATCCGCACGGCATGGCCGCGACGGTGGGTGCCCTGGAGGAAGAGTTCGCGTTCCGCCACCTGGTCGCGGTGGTCGCCGTGCTCGGCGACAAGGACGTGTCCGGGCTGCTCGACCTCATGGAACCGGTCGTCGCGCGGCTCGTGGTGACGCAGAACAGCTCGCCTCGGTCGATGCCGGTCAACGAGCTTGCTCAGATCGCGTCGGACATCTTCGGTGAGGACCGGGTGACGGTCGCGCAGACGATGCCGGATGCGATCGAGGAGGCCGTGGTGCTGGCGGAGGAGGACACCGGTGGGGAGTTGAGCGGGGTTGGCGTGCTCATCACCGGGTCCATGGTGACGGTGGCGGATGCTCGGAAGCTGTTGAAGAAATGAGTGAGGCGGCCGGGCCTTCATCCTCGCCTGGGGAGTCGGGTCCTGTTCCTGCTGGACGGTCTACGGACGACGGCTCCTCTTTCGAGGGCTCCACTCCCGGGGGCTCCGGGGAGGGTGGTTCCGCCGGCGGTGGTTCATCGGATCGTGGTTCATCGGGCAGTGGTCTTGCTGCCGGTGAAGGCGTGGGTGGGCCTCGGTCGGGGCTTCGGAATCCGGCGGGGGCTGTGCGGGGACTCGGGGCCGGCACCTTGGTGCTCGAGGCGATCGTTCTGCTGCTCGCCATCCAGCCGATCCGGATTCTCGGCGGGGATCTGAGCGGGTGGGGGATCGGGGCCGTCGTCGGGCTTGCCGTTCTCGCCGCCGGGGTGGCCGGGAGTATGAGGCGGGCGTGGGCTTGGCATGCGGGTACCGGGATTCAGGTGCTGTTGCTTGCCTGCGGGCTGCTGCATTGGTCGTTGGCGGCTCTGGGGCTGATTTTCGGGGCTGCCTGGGCTTATGCGAGCTATGTGCGGCGGACGATTCTGGGGTGATGGCGCCGCGGCGGAATGGTGCTTGGATCGGTTCTTGAAATGTCGACGGCCGCCGGGGCTGGTGCTCCGGCGGCCGTTTTGCGTGGTGCTTCGGGTGGTTGTCAGCGGGTGATGCTGGGGCAGGCGTCAGCCTTGTCGCCAGGTGCAGGCGTCAGCCCGGTGCTGGGGTGGTGGTCAGCGGATGGCGCGCCATTGGGTTATGGCGATGTTGTGGTCGTCCGGGTCTCGGAATGATGCCGCCCAGAGTTCGAGTTTGTCTCCGCGGTTCACCGGGCGGGGGCCGTGGACGAAGGTCACGCCCTTGCGTTTGAGTTCCTCGTACACGGCTTCTACGTCGCCTACCTCGAGGTTGAGGTGGATGAGGCGGCTGGCCACGGTGGAGAGGTCCTTGACCGTACGCAGGACCAGGCGGGTGTCTCCCGAGGCCAGGACCGCGCTCGCTGAGCCCGCGTCGATGACGTAGAAGCCGAGCATGTCCTTGTAGAAGGCGATCGAGCGGTCGAGGTTCGTCACCAGGACCGTGATGCCGACGCCGTGGATGGCTGCCGACGGGCCCGGGCGGGCGCTCGGGTACGCGGTGATGAGGTCGTTCGTGCGGTCGTCCGGTTCGAAGCCGCCTTCCAGGTCTGACCAGGGGCTTCCCGGCTGGCCGCCCGTCGGCTGAGCGTTCTCGGTGTCGCTCTCCGCGGCTCGAGGCGGCGGGGCGACCCGCGGGGCGGTCGGACGCGGCGGGGCCGGGGGTTGATTCACCGTCGGGGGTTGCTGCGTGGGCTGCGCGACGGTCGGAGGGGTGACCGGCTGTGGTTCGGGTCGCGTCGTGGCCGGTTGAGGTGCTGGGTGCGCGGCGGCTGGGTTCGGGGCCGACGGCTGGGGTGTTGGCTGCTTTGCCGAAGGGTGTGGGGCTGTGGGCTGCGGTGGCCGTGGGGGTTGGCCGGCGGTTGGTTGGCTGGCGGGTTGGCTGGCGGTTGGTTGGCCGGCGGTGGGTTGCGGCGTGCGGGGTTGCGGTGCCGGCTGCTGTCGGGCTGCCGGCTGGGGTCGCGGTGCCGATTGGGGGGTCGCTGCCGCACGTGCGGGCGGGGTGGCGTCGGGGTCGTTCGCCTCGGCGCTGGGGTGGTCGTTTCTGGCGCGGAAGGCGTTGCTGATCGCCGAGACGCCGGCGGCTACCGCTGCGGCCAGGCCGGTGGCGGCTGGTTTCGGGCGGGGGGCCGGGCGGTCCGCTGCTGGGGCGGATGCCGCTACCGCGCCCGTTCGAGCCGTCAGGTGGGACTCGGGGCTGTCCGGGGCCGGCTGAGGGTGCGGGGTGACCGACGAGGGCTCCGGGCGCCGACGGGCCGGCGCCGGCGAGGTGGGCTGCGGGGTTGCGGTGGGTTCCGGGGCGGGCTGTGCAGTGGGCGCCGTCTGAGGCGCGAGCGAGGGCTTCGGGGCGGCCGCGGCTTCGGGCGTAGGCGTGGGTTCTGCGGTGGGGGACGTGCGTTGCTGCCACGGGGGCGGTTCGAGGTCGCCCAGCAGGTCGTCGTCCATCGGTTTGGGGGCTGGGGGGCGGTTTGATTCCGCGTCCAGCAGGCCGGCCGCCCTTGCCTGGGTTGTGGGGTCGGCAGGCTGGGGGGTGGTGGTGCGGTCCGCGGGGTCGGGGGTTTCTGTTGCCGGCGGGGCGAGGATGTCGGCGGCCATTGCCGATTGCGCCTGGGGCCGGGTTTCCGGGGCTGGTTCCGGGTCGCCGTCCAGGCGGAGGTCGATGTCGTCGTCCCGGAGGGGCGCGGTCGCTTGATCGGCCGGTGGGGTTACCGCGGGCGCGGCTGCCGCAGCCGGGGTGGTGGGTGGCGCAGTTTGCGGAGCCGGGGTGGTGGGTGGCGCAGTTTGTGCAGCCGGGGTGGTGGGTGCCTCAGAATGGGAGTCGCGGGGGTCGGCAGCTGGGGCCTTGGGGGGCGCCGAGGGTTTGGTGGGCGTCTCCGAGGTGGGGGTCGGGGCAGCCGCGGGTGCTTCCGGGGTCTGGGGTGGGGAGGCCGGGGTCGCCGCGGTGGGTGGTTCCGCGGTTCGGGTTGGGGGAGCTGGGGTCTCGCCGTCCGGGGGTGGGGCCGACTCCGTGGTGGGGGCCGGGCGGGGCCTCGGGCGCGGGCTGGGGCGGGGCTCGGTGCGGGTGGGGGGTGGGGCTGTGGCTGTGGCCGTACGGGCTCGTTGGGGGAGGGGTTGGGTGTAGTCGCCCTCCACGACCTGGCCTTCGAGGATCGGGCCGCCCGGGTCGTCGCGGACGATCACGTGGGCTGGGGGTGGTGGCGGCGGGATGTCGTCGTCGAGGGTGCCCGTTCGGGGGGCCGGGGGCGGCGGCGGGGGTGGTTCGTCCGGGCCTCGGCCCCATTGGCGGTCGCGGGTGGCCCAGGGGGGTGGCTCCGGGTCTCCGCCGAGGAGGTCGTCGTCCGGGAGGTCCTCCTCGTAGAAGGCCGGGGGGACGTTGGTGACCGTCGCGCCGTGGGTGTCGGCCTCTTCCCAGTCGATTTTCACTCGGCGCATGTCGTCGACGTCGACCGTGACCGGCAGCATGTCGCCCGGCTGGGGCCACTTTGCCACCGGGACGCGGGGGTCGCGGACCGTCACCTCCCTGGCCGGCAGGCCCGGGGCGATGATGACGACCTGGAGCTCGGCCCGGCCGTAGATCGACGTCGTGGGCGGGTCCGAGACCGCCTTCACCTGGGCGGAGCCCGCCACCCAGGCGCGGGCGCCGCGGCGCGCCACGTTGACCATGCCGATGCCGATCGCCAGCGCGAGCATGGCCGCGCCCAGGGCGACGATCGCCCAGCTCGACATGCCGAGGCCGAACACCATCACGAAGCCGGCGATGGTGCCGACCACCGCGGCCACGACCTTGCGGGCCGGGGCTACCGGCCTGCCGTTCTGGTTCGCCACTGTGGACCTCCCGGGATTACCCATGAGGTTACGTAGCGGCGAGCACCCGGGGAAAGGGCGCTACCCGGCGGTTGGCACCCGGGCCGAAAACCGTACCGATAGGCTGACCTCCCGGCCGCGTACCCGGCGTGTCGGCTTGTCGCGTACGACATCAGGAGGCCTTTCCCGTGTCCACCAGCACTGCCGAGCGGACGCTCGTGCTCGTCAAGCCCGACGCGCTGCGGCGCGGTCTGCTCGGGGAGATCCTCGGCCGGTTCGAGCGCAAGGGCCTGGTCATCGAGGCGCTCGAGCTGCGGACCATGGACGCCGGGCTGGCCGACCAGCACTACGCCGAGCACGTCGACAAGGCGTTCTACCCGCCGCTCAAGGAGTTCATGACCGGTGGCCCGCTGGCCGCGCTGGTGCTCTCCGGCGACGAGGTGATCTCCGTCGTGCGGACGCTGGTCGGCGCCACGGACGGGCGCAAGGCCGCCGCGGGGACGATCCGCGGCGACCTGTCGCTGTCCAACCGGGAGAACCTGGTGCACGCCTCCGACTCGCCGGAGAGCGCGGCCCGCGAGCTCGCGCTCTGGTTCCCCAAGCTCTGAGCGGCGGCCCGAGGCTCTAGGCGGCCTCTTCCAGCGCGGGCGGCTCGTTCTGGACGGCGATCGAGAGCCGGTTCCAGACGTTGATGGTCGCGATGGCCATCAGCAGGTTGCCCAGTTCCTCCTCGGTGAACTCCTTGGCGGCCGGCTCCCAGACCTCGTCGGGGACGCCGTGCTCGCCGAGGCGGGTCACCGCGTCCGTGAGAGCCAGCGCGGCGCGCTCCTTCGCGGTGAAGAAGGGCGCGTCGTGCCAGGCCGCGACCGCGAAGAGCCGGCGGCTGGACTCGCCCATCTTCAGCGCCTCGGTGCTGTGCATGTCGGTGCAGAACGAGCAGCCGTTGACCATGGACGCGCGCAGCTTGACCAGCTCGTACAGGGTCGGGTCGACGTTCTCGCGGCAGTACTTCTCCATGCCGTAGACCGCGCGGTAGGCGCCCGGTGCCACTTTGTCGATCGTCAAGCGGGGCATGTGTTCCTCCTGGTGAAGTGCGTTGTCGGTACGGGGACGAGTCAGGCCGCAGCGATGTGACATTCACCGGCGATTCATGTCCGGCCGATAGACCTGCCTCATGACCTCGATCGATCGACGCAGCCTGCTGCGCGCCGGCCTCGCCGGTGGTGTGCTGAGCGCCCTGCCCGCCGCGCCCGCGCTCGCCGGCGGGACCTGGAGCGGGTGGAGCGCCAGCCGACCCGTCATCACCCACGGCGTGCAGAGCGGCGACGCCACCGCCTCGTCCGCCGTCGTGTGGACCCGGGCCGACCGGCCGGGCCGGATGTGGGTCGAGGCGAGCCGCCGCCCCGACCTGCGGGGCGCGCGCCGCGTCCACGGCCCGGTCCTCACCCCGGACACCGACTTCACCGGCAAGGTGCGGCTGCGCGGGCTGCCGCCCGGCGAGCGCTTGTTCTATCGCGTACGGGTGGAGAGCCTCGACCGTCCCGGCCTGTTCAGCGAGCCCGTCGACGGGCGGCTCGGCACCGCACCCACCCGGCGGCAGGGCATCTCGTTCGTCTGGACCGGTGACGTGGTCGGGCAGGGCTGGGGGATCGACCCGGCGTACGGGGGCCTGAAGATCTTCGAGTCGATGCGGGCGCGGCACCCCGGCTTCCTGCTGCACAGCGGCGACACGGTGTACGCGGACGGCCCGCTGACCGCCCAGGTGACGCTGCCGGACGGGCGGATCTGGCGCAACCTGATGACCGAGGAGAAGTCCAAGGTCGCCGAGACGCTGACCGAGTACCGGGGGCAGTACGCGTACAACCTGCTGGACGAGGCGTACCGGGCGTTTGCCGCGGAGGTGCCGCAGGTGAACCAGTGGGACGACCACGAGGTGCTGAACAACTGGTATCCCGGGGAGATCCTCGACGACGCGCGGTACACCGAGAAGCGGGTGGACGTCCTGGCGGCTCGCGCGCATCAGGCGTACCACGAGTGGGTTCCCATTCCGTCGCAGTCGGGACCGGTTCATCGCATGATCCCGTACGGTCCGCTTCTGGATGTCTTCGTGCTGGACATGCGCACCTTCAAGGACCCGAACGACGGCAATGTCTATGCCGACCCGCAACGCGGGCTGCTCGGCAGCGAGCAGCGGGAATGGTTGATCCGCGGGCTGAAGCAGTCGCGGGCGACCTGGAAGGTGATCGCCAACGACCTGCCGCTCGGGATCGTCGTGCCGGACGGGCCCACCGCGCAGGAGGGTGTCGCGCAGGGTGACCCGGGCGCGCCGAAGGGCCGGGAGTTCGAGTTCGCGCAGGTCCTGCAGGCGGCGCACCGCGCCGGGGTGACCGGCATCGTCTTCCTGACCGCGGACGTGCACTACACGGCCGCGCACCACTACGACCCGGCGCGGGCGGCGGTGCAGGACTTCACGCCGTTCTGGGAGTTCGTCTCCGGGCCGGCGCACGCCGGGGCGTTCGGGCCGAACAAGCTCGACGCGACGTTCGGGCCGGACACCGCGTTCATCCACACGCCGCCGGTCGCGAACGCGTCGCCGGCGGAGGGCTACCAGCACTTCGGCGAGGTCCGCATCGACGGGCGCACCGGCGACTTCCGGGTCGACCTGCGCGATCGTGAGGGCGTGTCGCTGTGGAACACGACGCTGAAGGCGCCCCGTCGGCGGTAGGGAACATTCGCGGGCCGGTATCGTTGTCTTCTGCAGGCGTCGATCCGGCCATCACCGGGGAGCCTCCGGAAGAACGGATCTTCGGATCTCAGTAGAACCGGGCGGCACCGGCCCGCATCCCAGCCGGCGAATGAGCGGGCGGCCCGCACGGGCCGTCAAGCGAGGTGGTACCGCGGGCCCCGGCTCGTCCTCGCAGTCCACGTGACCTGCGAGGAGAGCGAACCACCGATGGCGTATCCCCAGCACACCGACGGCGTCGTGCCCGCGAGCCCGGACCTGCCCGCGGTCGAGCGGGCCGTGCTCGAGCACTGGGCGGCCGACAAGACCTTCGAGGCCTCCGTCGACCAGCGCCCGGCCGGGCAGGACGGCAGCAACGAGTACGTCTTCTACGACGGTCCGCCGTTCGCCAACGGCCTGCCGCACTACGGCCACCTGTTCACCGGGTACGTCAAGGACGTGGTCCCGCGCTACCAGACCATGCGCGGCAAGCACGTCGAGCGCCGCTTCGGCTGGGACACCCACGGGCTGCCCGCCGAGGTCGAGGCCGAGAAGCAGCTGGGCATCAGCACCAAGGCGCAGATCCTCGAGCTGGGCGTCGACAAGTTCAACGAGGCCTGCCGGACCTCGGTGCTGACCTACACCAAGGACTGGGAGCGCTACGTCACGCGGCAGGCGCGCTGGGTGGACTTCGACAACGACTACAAGACCCTCGACCCCAGCTACATGGAGTCGGTCATGTGGGCGTTCAAGACGCTGCACGACAAGGGCCTGGTGTACGAGGGCTTCCGGGTGCTCGCGTACTGCTTCCGGTGCGAGACGCCGCTGTCGAACACCGAGACGCGCATGGACGACGTGTACCGGGACCGTACGGATCCGGCGCTGACCGTCACGTTCCGGCTCGAGAGCGGCGAGGACATCGCCGTGTGGACGACCACGCCGTGGACGCTGCCGTCGAACCTCGCGCTCGCGGTCGGCCCCGACATCGAGTACGCCGTGCTGGAGAAGGACGGCCAGAAGCTGATCCTGGGCGCCGGCCGGGTGGGTGCGTACGCCAAGGAGCTCGAGGGTTACGAGCAGGTCGGCACGGTGCTCGGACGGGAGCTGGCCGGCCGCCGGTACACGCCGATGTTCGACTTCCTGGTCGAGCAGGCCGGGGAGAACGCGTACCAGGTGCTGGCCGCCGACTACGTCAGCGACGAGGACGGCACCGGGGTAGTGCACCAGGCGCCCGCGTTCGGCGAGGACGACCAGAACGTCTGCAACACCGCCGGCATCCCGACGATCGTGACGGTGGACGAGCACACCCGGTTCACCGCGCTGGTCGGGCCGTGGCAGGGCGTCCAGGTCTTCGACGCGAACAAGCCGATCATCGCCGAGCTCAAGGGCCGTGGCCTGGTGCTGCGGCACGAGGGGTACACGCACTCGTACCCGCACTGCTGGCGCTGCGACACCCCGCTGGTCTACAAGGCCGTGTCGTCGTGGTTCGTGGCGGTCACGACGTTCCGGGACCGGATGGTCGAGCTCAACCAGGAGATCACCTGGACGCCCGCGCACATCAAGGACGGCTCGTTCGGCAAGTGGCTGGCCAACGCCCGCGACTGGTCGATCTCCCGGAACCGGTTCTGGGGCTCGCCCATCCCGGTGTGGAAGTCCGACGACCCGACCTACCCGCGGGTCGACGTGTACGGCTCGTTCGAGGAGCTGGAACGCGACTTCGGCGTGAAGGTCACCGACCTGCACCGCCCGTACGTCGACGAGCTGACCCGGCCCAACCCGGACGACCCGACCGGGAAGTCCACCATGCGCCGGGTGCCCGAGGTGCTCGACTGCTGGTTCGAGTCCGGGTCGATGCCGTTCGCGCAGGTGCACTACCCGTTCGAGAACAAGGACTGGTTCGAGCACCACTACCCGGGCGACTTCATCGTCGAGTACATCGGCCAGACCCGCGGCTGGTTCTACACCATGCACGTGCTGGCCACCGCGCTGTTCGACCGGCCGGCGTTCCGCAACTGCCTCAGCCACGGCATCCTGCTCGGCGAGGACGGGCGGAAGATGTCCAAGAGCCTGCGGAACTACCCCGACGTCTACAAGGTCTTCGACTCGTACGGCTCCGACGCGATGCGCTGGATGCTCATGTCGTCGCCGGTGCTGCGGGGCGGGGACATGCCCGTGACGGAGACGGCGATCCGGGACTCCGTACGCCAGGTCCTGCTGCCGTTGTGGAACGTCTGGTACTTCTTCAGCCTGTACGCGAACGCGTCGGGGCACACCGCCACGCTGCGGACCGACTCCACGCACCTGCTGGACCGGTACATCCTGGCGAAGACGAACGAGCTGGTCGCGGACGTCCAGGCGAAGATGGACGACTACGACATCTCCAGCGCCGCCGGGTCGGTGCGGGCGTACCTGGACGCGCTGACCAACTGGTACGTGCGCCGCTCCCGGGACCGGTTCTGGGACGGCGACGCCGACGCGTTCGACACCCTCGCCACCGTGCTCGAGGTCCTGTGCCGGGTGCTCGCCCCGCTCGCGCCGCTGACCACCGAGGAGATCTGGCGCGGGCTGACCGGCGGCCGTTCGGTGCACCTGACCGACTGGCCGCAGGCTGACGCGTTCCCCGCCGATCGCGAGCTCGTGGCCTCCATGGACGCGATCCGGGACGCGGCGTCGGCGGCGCTCTCGCTGCGCAAGGCCAAGGCGCTGCGGGTACGGCTGCCGCTGGCCAAGCTGACCGTGGCCACCCCGGACGCCGCGCGCCTCGAGGCGTTCAAGGACCTGCTGGCCGACGAGGTCAACGTCAAGGACGTGCTGTTCAGTGGCGACGTCAGCGCGTACTCCCGGCAGGTTCTGACCGTGGTGCCGCGGGCCCTCGGCCCGCGCCTGGGCAAGCAGGTCCAGCAGGTCATCAAGGCCGTCAAGGCCGGCGACTGGGAGCTGGTGGACGGCGCGCCCGTCGCGGCCGGCGTCGCCCTGCAGGAGGGCGAGTACGAGCTCAAGCTCGTCGCCGCCGACGCGGACAACTCGGCGCCGCTGCCCGCGGGCCGGGGCGTGGTCGTCCTGGACACCGAGGTCACGCCGGAGCTGGCGGCCGAGGGCCTGGCCCGCGACGTCATCCGCGTCGTGCAGCAGGCCCGCCGCGACGCCGGCCTGGACGTCTCGGACCGCATCGCGCTGACCGTGGCCGGGCCGGCGGCGGTCGAGCAGGCGGTCGAGGCGCACCGCGCCTTCGTCGCCGCCGAGACGCTGGCGACGGCGCTGACCTTCGGCGAGGTGACCGGGGGCTTCGCGGGGGAGGCCGGCGAGGGCGAGACGGTGACCGTCTCGGTGACCCGCGCCGTGTGAGACACACCTCGCCGGGCTCGGCATTTGCCGTGTTGCGCGGTAAATGCCGAGCCCGGCATCCAAGATCAACCGGTTGGCGGCCGTGACGTCGGATAATGTCTCTGCGCCCCCCACTTTCGCTGCACGCCCCCGCCGGAGGAACACGTTGCCGCTGCTCTACTCGATCGGCAAACTCACAGTCGGCAACGCGATGAAGCTCGGCTGGCGTCCGCACGTCGAAGGCCTCGACAACATCCCCGCGACCGGCGGCGCCATCCTGGCCGGCAACCACCTGTCCGTCGCCGACGAGCTGTTCCTCGGCTCCACGGTCCCGCGGCACATCGCGTTCTGGGCCAAGGCCGAATACTTCCGGGGCGGCGGCTTGCGCGCGAACGCGACGAAGTGGGTGATGGAGGGCCTCGGCGCGATCAAGGTCGAACGGGCCGGCGGCCGGGCGGCGCTCACCGCGTTCGACGGCGCGATCCCGGTGCTCAAGGCCGGCGACCTCGTCGCGATCTACCCCGAGGGCACCCGCTCCCCGGACGGGCGGCTCTACCGCGGGCGTACGGGCGTGGCGCGGCTGGCGGTGGCGGCCGGTGTGCCGATCATCCCGGTCGGCATGGTGGGCACGGACAAGGTGCAGCCCATCGGGCAGCCGTACCCGAAGCTCGGCAAGGGCAGGGTCGTCGTGAAGTTCGGCAAGCCGATCCCGGTCGCCGGGCGCCCGAACGACCGGACCGAGCTGCGCGCGCTGACCGACGAGGTCATCGCCGAGATCCAGAAGCTCACCGGCCAGGAGTACGTGCCGCGCTACGCGCCGCCGCGCACAGCGCCCGAAGGGGCTTAGGGGGCGCTGTCGCCGCGGGCCTGTTCCTGCTCGACGAGCGCCTCGACGTCCGGGAGCCGGTCCAGGCCCTGCATCGGCCGGCGCATGCGGTGGTTGGCGCGCAGCCGGCCCTCGTTGCGCTGCAGGAACGCCCAATAGCCCGCGGTGTACGGGCACGCGTTCTCACCCACGCGGACCTTCGGGTCGTACCGGCAGCCGCCGCAGTAGTCGCTCATCCGGTTGATGTAGGCGCCGCCGGCCGCGTACGGCTTCGTGCTCATCCGGCCGGCGTCCGCGAACTGGCTCATGCCGACCACGTTCGCGGTCATGACCCACTCGTACCCGTCGACGAACGCCCGATGGAACCAGTCGGACAGGGCGCCCGGCTTCCAGCCCCGCTGCAACGCGTAGTTGCCCAGCACCATCAGGCGCGGGATGTGGTGCACCCAGCCGCGGTCGCGTACGCCGGCGAGCACGTCGGACAGGCAGCGCGCCTCGACGGCGTCCGCGTCCAGCTCGGCGAACCACCGCGGGATGCCGTCGTCGGCGTGCAGCTCGTTCGAGGCCCGGTAGGTGGGCTCGAAGTACCAGTACAGGTGCCAGATGAAGTCGCGCCAGCCGATGATCTGCCGGACGAAGCCCTCGACGCTGCTCAGCGGCGCGGCACCCGACCGGTACGCGGCCTCCGCCTTCTCGACGATCTCCAGCGGGTCCAGCAGGCCGAGGTTCAGCGGGGCGCTGAGCATGCTGTGCGCCATCCACGGGTCGCCGGCCAGCATCGCGTCCTCGTACGGCCCGAACGCGCCCAGCCGATGGGTGACGAAGTGGCGTAGCCGGGCCAGCGCCTCCCGCCGGGTCACCGGGAACAGCCGGGGCCCGTCGCGGCCGATGAACTCGACGCCGTCGTCGCGCTCCCACCGGTCGAGATCCGCGCGTACCCCGGCGTCGATGTCGTCCTCGCGGATCCGTGGCGGCGGCGGGACGCCGAGCTTCTGCGCTCCCCGGGGCGGCGGCTCCCGGTTGTCCGCGTCCAGGTTCCACGTGCCGCCCGCGGGCTCGTCGCCGTCCATCAGCACCGCGTGCCGGCGCCGGGCGTCGCGGTAGAACTCCTCCATCCGCAGGTGCTTGCGGCCCTGCGCCCACGCCACGAAGTCGCCGGGCGCCGTGACGAAACCGCGCGGCGGCAGCAGCTCGACGTCCAGCCGCTGCACCAGCTCGCGGGCGGCCCGGGAGGTCGGATGGCAGACGCTGAGCTCGGCGGGGTGCGCGCGGACGATCTCGCCGTACGTGTCGGCGCGGGCGTACTGCGCCTGGTCGCCCAGCTCGGCTGCGCGGTGCCGGAGCGCGGAGAGGATCAGGTGTGCCTTCTGCCGGTGGAAGCGGCGCCGGCGGAACACCGCCTTCGACTCGATCAGAAGCACCGGCTGCCGCGGGTGGTCGAGGAAGTGCGGGCCGAGCTGGTCGGCGAAGAGCCAGCGCCTCGTCATGCCGACGTTTCTACCCCTGGCTGAGCTGCGCATTCCTCCCGATCCGCGGATGCAGCACGGCTTCGCGGAACACCCCGGTGAGCCGGGCGCTCTCCGCCGCCGACCGGCGGGTCAGCAGGACGGTGGCGAGGCTGCCGTGATCGGCCCACGCGCAGACCACGACGGTGTCACCGCTGCTGCGCCCGACGCCGCAGCGCTCGTGCGCGCCCGTCTCGCCCAGGTCGTACGCCTCGACGTCCTTGATCTGGTACTCGTCGGTGAGGTGGCTGAGCTCCGCCTCGACATCGGCCTCGGGGGTGAGGCGCAGGCCGGTGCTGCCGAAGATCGTGACGCGTTTGCCGTTGCCGTCGGCGTACATGCCGGCGAACGCGTCACCCGAGACCAGGCTCAGGCCGCCCACCTGGTCGGCGAGGCGTTCCACGGCCCGCTTGCTCGCGCCGTCGTCGCGCAGGTCGAAGTCGGCGACCGAGGAGGGCAGCACCGCCGAGACCGGATACTGCTGCGCTGCCGGCCAGAGGAAGTACCCGGGTACGCCGCAGCAGCACAGGGCGCTGAGCAGGGTGAACACGAAAAGGCGGCGGCCCCAGCGGCGCTTGCGGCGCGGCGGCGGTGGCAGCGGCCGGTGAGGTCCGCCCGGGTGCGGTGGGCGGTGCGGACCGCCGGCCTGCGGCGGACGCCAGGCGGGCGGCGGCGGTGGGGCCTGCTTGTGCCGCTTCCGGCCCTTCACCGGCGAGGGCGGGAGCGGGCGGGCGCGTTCGGCGTAGACGGCCGGGAGAGTGGCGCCGGGCGGTGACCACGCCGCCGGCGGTGCGGGGCTGGGCCGGGTCTTCTCCGTGCCGGGTTCCGTACGGCGCTTGCGCAGCCAGCCGCGGCGGCGTTCCGGGGGCAGGGCCGGTGCGGCGGGCGCCGGGCCCGGGGACACGGCCGGAGGGGGTGTGGGGGCCGGAGCCGCCGGGGTTTCGACCCTGGTCGGCGGGAGCGGGCTCTCCACGCGGGTCGGCGGCATCTCCGCGCGCGGGGCGTCGATGCGGGTGGGCGGCAGCGCCTCCGGGAACGGCTCCATGACGTCGAGCGGGGTGTCGTGGTCGGCCCACGGGTCGACCGGCGGGGTCGCCGACCAGTCCTCGCTGTCCGCCCACGGGTCCACCGCCGGCACGTCCTCCTGCGGCCGGCGGCGGCCCCAGCGCGGCTTCTTCGGCGTGGGCGGCGGGACGGGTGCGGATCCGCTCCAGCGTTCCGGGACGTCCCCGGCGGCCGCGGTGGGCGGCTCGGCGGCGGTGGGTGGCTCCGCGGCGGTGGGTGGCTCGGGCGCCGGGCCGGCCGGGTCGATGCGGGTCGGGTCCGGGGTGCCGCCCGGGGCCGCGGCGTCCGGGTGGTGGTCGGATTCGCCCGCCGCCGGATCACCCGGCTGCTGGTCGGTCATCCGTCGATCTCCTCCCGCTCTGCTCAAGGCCCCGTAGCGCCAGGTTAGAAGCGCCCCGCCACCTCGCCGGGCCGGAGATCCTTGCGGGAACGGACACGGGGGGTGATGTGGCCGACGGTACGGAGTCGTATGGTGACCCCGTGGTGGCCGGTACATGAGCACGATTCAGCGACACGCCGTCAACATCAGCGGGAAGCCGGACGGACAGCCGATGCTGTTCGCCCACGGCTACGGCTGCGACCAGAACATGTGGCGGTTCGTGGCCCCGGAGTTCACCGGCACCCACCGGGTCGTGCTGTTCGACCACGTCGGCGCCGGGCGGTCGGATCTGCGGGCGTACGACGACGAGCGCTACGCGACGCTCGACGGGTACGCGTCCGACGTGCTGGAGATCATCCACGACCTCGACCTGCACGACGTCATCTTCGTCGGGCACTCGGTCAGCGCCATGATCGGGGTGCTCGCCGCCGCACGGGAACCCGGCCGCTTCGCCAAGCTCGTCCTCGTCGGCCCGTCGCCCCGGTACATCGACACGGCGGACTACGTCGGCGGGTTCCGTACGAGCGACATCGAGTCGATGCTCGAGTCCCTGGACAGCAACTATCTGGGCTGGTCCAGCGCGATGGCGCCGGTCATCATGGGCAACTCCGACCGGCCGGAGCTCGGCCGGGAGCTGACCAACAGCTTCTGTGCCACCGACCCCGAGATCGCCAAGAAGTTCGCGCGCGTGACGTTTCTGTCCGACAACCGCGAGGACCTCGCGAAAGTGCGTACGCCCGCCTTGATCCTGCAGTGCACCGACGACGTCATCGCGCCCGCCGCGGTCGGCGACTACGTGCACGCGCACCTGAAGGGGAGCACACTGGTGGCCATGAATGCGACCGGGCACTGCCCGAACCTCAGCGCCCCGGCCGAGACCGTGGCCGCCATCAAGGCGTACGTCTGAGATTCATGACCGAGAACGGCGGTGGTGGGCCGGACGTGACGCAGGACCTGCGTGTGCCCTGGGAGGAGGAGCCCGGGGACCTCTACGAGAACGCGCCGTGCGGCTATCTGACGACCCTGCCGGACGGGACGATCGTCCGGGTCAACAGAACGTTCCTGGACTGGTCCGGCTACGACCGCGCCGAGCTGGTCGGCCGGCGGCGGTTCCGTGACCTGCTCGGCGCCGGCGACCGGATCTACTACGAGACGCACTACGCGCCGCTGCTCGCCATGCAGGACGGCGTCCACGAGCTGGCGATGGAGCTGATCTGTGCGGACGGCACCCAGCTGCCCATCCTGGTCAACTCGGCGCTCGGCCGCGACCCCGCCGGCCTGCCACGGGTGGTGCGGACCATGATCTTCAAAGCCACGGACCGCCGGGAGTACGAGCGGGAGCTGCTCACCGCCCGGCGGGCGGCCGAGGCGTCCGAGAAACGCGTACGCGCGCTGCAGCAGGTCGTCGCCGACCTGGCCGCCGCACCCACCGCGGCCGAGGTCGCCGAGGCGGTGATCGGGGCGCCCGCCGCGGCCTTCGGCGCCGCCGGCAGCAGCGTGTGGCTCGTCGACGAGGACCGCGACCTGCTCGTCGCGCTGGCCGGCGCCGGCTCCGACGCGCTCGTGTACCCGGACGTACCGCTCTCCTCGTCCCGCCCGGTCGCCGAGGTGGCCCGCCGCGGCGACCTGCACGTCTTCGGCTCGATCGCCGAGGCGGAGGAGCACTTCCCGGCGCTCGCCGCGGCCATGCGCACGGGCGGCTACCGCACCGCGGTGATGCTGCCGCTGACGACCGGCTTCACCGGCGAGGCCATCGGCACCGAGGTGCTCGGGGTGCTCTGCTTCGGCTTCGCCGAGGAGCGCGAGCTCAGCGACAGCGAGCTGCGCGTCGTCCGGCTCCTGGGCCATCAGGCCGGGCAGGCGCTGGACCGGGCCCGCCTGTACGACGCCGCCCGCCGCCGCGAGGCGCGCGCCACGTTCCTCGCCGAGACCACCCGCTCCCTCGAGGAGCTGCAGCGGCTCATGCCCCGGGCCCGGCGGCTGGCCGAGCGGCTGGTTCCCGAGATCGCCGAGTGGGCCGCCGTACGCCTGCAGATCGGCCCGGCCGGCCTGGTCGCCGACGCCGGCGGTCCCGAGCCCGACCCCGACCGGCTCGCGGAGCGGACCGCCCTCGTCGTGGCCAACGGCAAGGCCGAGTTCGCCGAGCCCGCCGCTGCCCTCGACTGCGCCGTGCTGCCGCTGAGCGTGGGCGGAAAGGTGCTGGGCACCCTCGCGCTGCGGGCGGCCGCGGGCCGGCGTACGGCCGAGGAGACCGCCTTCCTCACCGACCTGGCCGACCGGGCCGCGCTCGCGCTGGAGAACGCCCGGCTCTACGAGCAGGAACGGGCCATCGCCCGGACGCTGCAGCGCAGCCTGCTCACCGGCGACCTGCCCAGCGACCCGCGTTTCGCCGTGGAGACCCACTACCAGGCGGCCGCCCACGACCTCGAGGTCGGCGGCGACTGGTTCGACGCGTTCCTGATCACCCCGGACAAGCTGGCCGTGGTGGTCGGCGACGTGGTCGGGCGGGGCATCGACGCGGCCACCACCATGGGCCAGCTGCGCAGCGCGATCCGCGCCCTCGCCTCGGCCGAGGCCGGCCCGGCCCGGCTGCTGGAACGCCTGGACCGGTTCGTCGAACGGGTCGAGTCGGCGCGCATGGCCACGGTCGCGTACGCCGAGGTCGACCTGACCACCCGCGAGATGACGTACGCCTGCGCGGGGCACCTGCCGCCGCTGCTCGCCGAGCCGGGCGGCTCCCCGCGCTACCTGCTCGACGGCCGCTCCGGCGCGCTCGGCTCGCACGCGGGGCGCCGGACGCGCGTCGAGCACCGTACGCCGCTGGCGGCCGGCACCCGGCTGCTGCTCTACACCGACGGGCTGATCGAGCGCCGGAACCGCCGCATCGACGCCGGCTTCGAGATGCTGGCCCGGGCGTACGCCGGCCGGCGCGACGCCCCGCTGCCCGGCCTCACCGCGGGCCTGGCGCAGAGCCTGGTCGGCCGCGAGCACGGCGACGACGTCTGCCTGCTCTGCCTGGCGATCGGCACCGAGGACCGGCTGGAGCGCTCCATCGGCGCCGATCCGGTGCAGATAGCGCTGCTCCGCAAGGACCTGCGCGGCTGGCTGCTGTCGCACGGCCTCGACGAGGACTGCACCCAGGCGGTGCTGCTGGCCGGCTCGGAGGCGGTCGCGAACGCCATCGAGCACGGGTACCGTAACGACCCGTTCGGCATCGTCGACGTCACCGCCACGATCTCCGAGGAGGCCGTCGAGATCCGGGTGACCGATCGCGGCGACTGGCAGGCGGCGGGCGCCGACCTGTCCCGCGGGCGCGGCCTGCAACTGATCCACCAGGTGATGGACGACGTGAAGTTCGACCGTACGGACGGGACGACGGTGACCATGCGGCGTTCCCGCGGAGAGGTGCGATGACCGACCAGTGGGTGACCTTCGCGAAGGCCGGCGCGGCCGCGGTGGTCCGCCTCGCCGGTGAGATCGACCTGGCGAACGCCCCGGCGATCGGCCGCGAGATCGTGCGGTACACCGGCCGGGCGGGCGCGGTGCTCATCGACCTGACCGCCGTCTCGTTCCTGGACAGCGCGGGCGTGCGGCTGCTCGACTCCCTCGTGGGTGACCTGGACCGCAACGGCACCCCGATCCGGCTGGTGGTGGGGGAGTCCGGGCCCGCCCGGATGACGCTGCAGCTGTGCGCGTTCCGCGACGATCTTCTGGCCACGGACCTGCGGCAGGCCGCGGAAGAGGTGAACCGGTAGCCGCGTACCCTGGAGTCCCATGAGCGTCGCTTCCGTCTTTCCTCAGCTCGAGCAGCTGCTGCCCAGGGTCAGCAAGCCGATCCAGTACGTGGGCGGCGAGCTCGGCGCCGTCGTCAAGGACTGGGACGCGACCATCGTGCGCTGGGCGCTGATGTACCCGGACGCGTACGAGGTGGGCCTGCCCAACCAGGGCGTGCAGATCCTGTACGAGGTGCTCAACGAGCAGCCCGACGTGCTGGCCGAGCGGACGTACGCGGTCTGGCCGGACCTCGAGGCGCTGATGAAGGAGCGCGGCGTCCCGCAGTTCACGGTCGACGCGCACCGCCCGGTGAAGGCATTCGACGTGCTCGGCATCTCGTTCGCCACGGAGCTCGGCTACACCAACATGCTCTCCGCCCTGGACCTGGCCGGCATTCCGCTGGACGCGGCCGACCGGGGCGACGACGACCCGATCGTGCTCGCCGGCGGGCACGCCTCCTTCAACCCGGAGCCGATCGCCGACTTCATCGACGCCGCCGTGCTCGGTGACGGCGAGGAGGCGGTCCTCGAGATCACCGGCATCATCCGGGAGTGGAAGGCCCAGGGCTGCCCGGGCGGCCGCGAGGAGCTGCTGCTGCGTCTGGCGCGTACGGAGAGCATCTACGTGCCGCGCTTCTACGACGTCGACTACCTGCCGGACGGCCGGATCCAGCGCGTCGTGCCGAACCGCCCCGACGTGCCGTTCCGGGTGGCCAAGCGCACGACCATGGACCTCGACGCCTGGCCGTACCCGAAGAAGCCGCTGGTCCCGCTGGCCGAGACGGTCCACGAGCGGTACGCCGTGGAGATCTTCCGCGGCTGCACCCGGGGCTGCCGGTTCTGTCAGGCCGGCATGATCACCCGCCCGGTGCGGGAGCGGTCGATCACCACGGTGGGGCAGATGGTCAAGGAGGGCCTGGAGTTCTCCGGCTTCTCCGAGGTCGGCCTGCTCTCGCTGTCCAGCGCCGACCACTCCGAGATCGGCGACATGTGCTCGGGCCTGGCCCAGCAGTACGCCGACACCAACGTCTCGCTGTCGCTGCCGTCCACCCGGGTCGACGCGTTCAACATCGACCTGGCGCAGGAGTTGTCCCGCAACGGGCGGCGCACCGGCCTCACGTTCGCGCCCGAGGGTGGCTCCGAGCGGATCCGCAAGGTCATCAACAAGATGGTGACCAAGGAGGACCTGATCCGGACGGTCGTCACCGCGTACTCGAACGGGTGGCGGCAGGTGAAGCTGTACTTCATGTGCGGCCTGCCCACCGAGACCGACGAGGACGTGCTCGAGATCGCGCAGATGGCGCACGAGGTGATCCGGGCCGGCCGGGCCGCCGCGGGCACCAAGGACATCCGCTGCACGGTCTCGATCGGTGGGTTCGTCCCCAAGCCGCACACCCCGTTCCAGTGGGCGGCCATGGAGCGGCCCGAGGTCATCGACCACCGGCTCAAGCTGCTCAAGCAGGAGATCAACAGCGACCGGTCGCTGGGCCGGGCGATCGGCTACCGCTACCACGACGGCGAGCCGTCGCTGATCGAGGGCCTGCTCTCCCGCGGCGACCGCCGGGTCGGCAAGGTCATCCGGCGCGTCTGGGACAAGGGCGGGCGTTTCGACGGCTGGTCCGAGCACTTCTCGTACGCCCGCTGGGTCGAGGCGTGCGCCGAGGTCCTGCCGGACTTCGGTGTCGACCTGGACTGGTACACGACCCGGGAGCGTGACCAGCTCGAGGTGCTGCCCTGGGACCACCTGGACTCCGGCCTGGACAAGGACTGGCTCTGGCAGGACTGGCAGGACTCCCTCGGCGAGTACGAGCAGGACGACTGCCGCTGGACGCCGTGCTTCGACTGCGGCGTGTGCCCGTCCATGGACACGGAGATCCAGATCGGCCCGACCGGCAAGAAGCTCCTGCCCCTGACCCCCGTCAAGAGTCTGGGAGTGCCTGCCTGACATGGCCAAGAACCAGCCCGTCGGCGGTCAGGCGCCGGTCGTCCAGCGGATCCGCCTGCGCTACGCGAAGCGCGGCCCGCTGCGTTTCACCTCGCACCGCGACTTCGCGCGAGCCTTCGAGCGGGCCCTGCGGCGTGCCGCGGTCCCGATCGCGTTCTCCCAGGGCTTCACCCCACACCCCAAGATCTCGTACGCGAGTGCCGCGCCGACCGGCGTCGGGAGCGAGGCGGAGTACCTGGAGATCGGGCTGCAGGCCGAGGTGGACCCGGAGCAGTTGCGTACGGCGCTCGACGCGGCGCTCTCGCCGGGCCTGGACGTCCTCGACGCCGTGGTGGCGCGCGAGGGCAGCCTGGCCGACCGGATCGACGCGTCCCGGTGGCTGATCGAGTTGCCCGAGGTGGAGCCGGCGGTGGCGGCCACGGCCGTCGAGGCGTTCCTCGCGGCCGAAGAAGTGCTGGTCGAGCGCATGACGAAGCAGGGGCGCCGCTCGTTCGACGCCCGAAATGCAGTTGCGTTCTTCGCTGTGACCGAGCAGTCTGGCGCACCTTCCGGGGCCGGGGCGGCACGGTGTGCGATAATCGACCTTGTCGTGCGGCAGGTCACGCCCGCCGTACGGCCCGATGACGTCTTGTCCGGCCTGCATGTGGTGGCCGGCCTGGAGCCGCCGGTGCCCCCACGGGTGACCCGGCTGGCCCAGGGCTCGCTCACCCCGCAGGGGGAGATCGTCGATCCGTTGGACGCGGATCGCGAGGACGCACCCATCGGAGGGCGTTGACCGGTTCGGCCGGCGCCCGCGTTGGCAGACTTCGGAAGCCCGTCCGACGACGGTCGGGACCGAAAAACTTGCGGCGACCCTGCGTGGCAGCGCTCACCCGCGCCCGGGGCCGCCAGAACTGGAGAGCGCCCCATGCTCGATAACGAGCCACAGGGTGGTGAACGGGACGAGGCGGGTACGCCTCCCACCGTTGAAGCCACCGAGACCGCTGCCCCTGCGCGCCGCACCCGCGCCCCGCGCCGCAAGGCCACGCCGCCGGCTGTGCCGGTGGACGCGCCCGGCGCGGAGCCCGGCGCCGCCGACGAGGCGGCGAACGCCAGCGACGCCGCGGCCGCGGCGGAGCCCGCTGCCGCACCCCCGGTGAAGGCCACCCGGAGCCGGGCGCGCAAGAAGGCCGTTCCGGCTGCTGCCGAGGCGCTGGCGGAGGACCCCGCCGCCGTCGCGGAGAGCCTGCTCAGCGACGCCGAGCCGGTCGCACCCGTGAAGGCCACCCGGAGCCGGGCGCGCAAGAAGGCCGTGCCGGCCGCCGCGCCCGCCGAGCCGCCGGCCGCTTCCGCGGACGAGACGCCGGCCGTGTCCACGCCGGCCGTGTCCACGCCGGTTCCGGTTCCCGCCGTCGAGGAGCCGGTCGCCGAGGACGAGGACGAGAACGGGCAGGACGTTGCTGCCGGCGTACCCGTCATCGGGGTGTTGCCGCTCGACGACGACTTCGTCGAGGAGGAGCCGAAGCCGCGCCGCGGCCGGAAGGCCGCCCTGCCGCCCGCCGTGCTGTTCATGCCGCCGGACCCGGAGGCCGAGCCCGCGCCGACGACCCGCCGCAGCCGGCGCGGAGCCGCCGCTGCCGCCGCCGAGCCGGTCGCCGAGACCACCGAGGCCGTCGCCGAGCCCGTGGCGCCCGCCGCCGCGGAGGAGCCCGCCGAGGGCGCCCGCAAGAGCCGGCGCCGCCGCCGGGGTGGCGCCGCGGCCGAGGCCGAGGAGAGCACCGCGGTCGAGGCCGTCGAGGCTCCCCTGCTCGAGGAGACCGACGAGAGCGCCGACGACGTCGAGGACGGCGCCGACGAGGACGACGACGACGAGGACAGCGCCGGCCGCCGGCGGCGACGCCGGGGACGCCGGGGCCGTGGCCGCGGCAAGGGCCCGTCCGACGAGGCCGACGAGGGTGACGGCGCTGCCGAGCAGCCCGAGGACGCCGCCGAGGCCGAGGCCGAGGGCGACGAGGACGACGCCGACGAGGGCGACGGCGTCACCCGCCGCCGCCGGCGCCGGCGCCGCAAGGGTTCGGGCGACGCCGAGTCCGGCGGGGTCGAGGACGGCGTGCACACGGTCGTGCGGGTGCGCGAGCCGCGCCGCAGCGACGAGGTGCAGGGCGTTTCCGGCTCCACCCGGCTGGAGGCCAAGCGGCAGCGCCGCCGGGACGGCCGCGAGCAGCGCCGGACCCGCCCGCCGATCCTGAGCGAGTCGGAGTTCCTGGCCCGCCGCGAGGCCGTCGACCGGGTCATGGTCGTCCGGCAGAAGCCCGACCGTACGCAGATCGCCGTGCTCGAGGACGGGATCCTGGTCGAGCACTACGTCTCCCGGTCGACCTCCGGCACCATGGTCGGCAACGTGTACCTCGGCAAGGTGCAGAACGTGCTGCCGAGCATGGAGGCCGCGTTCGTCGACGTCGGCCGGGGGCGCAACGCCGTCCTCTACGCCGGCGAGGTCAACTGGGACGCCACCGGGCTCGAGGGGCGCGCGCGCTCGATCGAGCAGGCGCTGCGCTCCGGCGACTCGGTGCTGGTCCAGGTCACCAAGGACCCGATCGGGCACAAGGGTGCCCGGCTGAGCAGCCACATCGCGCTCTCCGGCCGGCACCTGGTGTACGTACCGAACGGGAACGCCTCCGGCATCAGCCGCAAGCTGCCCGACAACGAGCGCAAGCGGCTGCGCGACGTGCTGAAGAAGCTGGTACCGGACGGCGCCGGCGTGATCGTGCGCACGGCGGCCGAGGGCGCCAGCGAGGACGAGCTGGCCCGCGACGTCAAGCGGTTGCAGGCGCAGTGGGAGGAGATCCAGGCGAAGGCGGCCGAGGGTGCCGCGCCGCGTCCGCTCTCCGAGGAGCCCGACCTGGTCATCCGCGTCGTCCGCGACCTCTTCAACGAGGACTTCCGCGAGCTGATCGTGCAGGGCGACCAGGCGTACGGCGAGCTGGAGAACTACCTGAACTCGGTCTCGCCCGACCTGGTCGAGCGGATGCACCGCTACACCGGCGGGGGCGACGTGTTCGCGGACAAGCGCATCGACGAGCAGATCCTCAAGGGCCTGGACCGCAAGGTGTTCCTGCCCTCGGGCGGCCACCTGGTCTTCGACCGTACCGAGGCGATGACCGTCGTCGACGTGAACACCGGCAAGTACACGGGCGCCGGCGGCAACCTCGAGGAGACGGTCACCCGCAACAACCTCGAGGCGGCCGAGGAGATCGTCCGGCAGCTGCGGCTGCGCGACATCGGCGGCATCGTGGTGATCGACTTCATCGACATGGTGCTGGAGAGCAACCGCGAGCTGGTGCTGCGGCGGCTCACCGAGTGCCTGGGCCGGGACCGGACGAAGCACCAGGTCACCGAGATCACCTCGCTGGGGCTCGTGCAGATGACCCGCAAGCGGATCGGCGCCGGGCTGCTCGAGGCGTTCAGCGAGACCTGCGACCACTGCAAGGGCCGTGGCGTGATCATCCACACCGAGCCGGTGCCGGAGAAGCGCTCGGCCGGTACGGGTGCGGGCAACCAGGTGAAGGCGGTGGCGGCGGCCGCGCGTACGGAGGCCCCGCCCCAGCCGGCCAAGTCGCGGCGCCGTCGCGGCGGTGGCGGCGAGCAGGCCCCGGCCGAGACCGAGGTCGTGGCGGCCGAGGAGCCGATCGCGGAGCAGCCGGTGACCGTGCAGGCGGTGGCCGACGACCCGGCGGCCGAAACGGCGGGGCTGCCCCCGGCCGGCTCGGGGATCGTCGCGGCCGGCTCGGGCGTGATCAGCCCCGCGCCGAAGCTCTCCCCGGACGACGATGACGACGACTACGACATCAGCGGTTACGACCTGTCGCGGTACGAGGCCGACGGCACGGAGCCGCTGCAGCTGACGGGTGCGGACGACCCGGACGCGGCCGACGAGGACGAGGACGAGGACGACGACGGGTCCGTCGGCGCGGGCGCCGGCGGACGGCGTCGCTCCCGGCGCGGTGGCGCACGGCGGCGTACGCGACCCTGAGAAGTGTGGCGTTCCGGGCGGTCCTGGCAGAAAGTGCTGCTGGGGCCGCCCGCTCCATGTCCGATGATCTATGTCGGCTAGTCTCGTGATCCCCCCGCTCATCCCCCTGTAGGAGCATCATGCGACGCCTTCTGTGCGCGGCGGTCCTGAGCAGCGCTCTCCTGCTCACCGCCTGCTCGACCGACAAGTCCGCCGAGCCCTCGGCCGCGGGTACGCCCGTGGCGGGTGCGGGCAGCTCCTCGGCCGGGGCGCCCGCCTCCGGCGGCTCACCGGCACCCCGCTCGTCGGCGGCCGGCAAGGGCGACGCCGCGCTCAAGGGCAACACGAAGGCGATCTGCGACCAGGCCGCGAAGACCGGCGGTGACGCCGCGAAGAACTTCGCCCAGGACCTCAAGCTGCTGATCGACGCCGAGTCGGCGCAGGACAAGGCCGCGGTCGCCGCCGCCAAGGCGAAGACGACCCGGGACGTGCAGAACTACTCCTTCGCCCTGGGCGACATGGCGAAGCTGGCCTCGGACCCGCAGCTGAAGAAGGCCCTGGGCGTGATGAGCAAGCAGGTGTCGGCGCTCAAGGGCGACGTGCGCAAGCTCGACGCCGAGAAGCTGGACGGCCTGCAGGAGACGCTGTCGAAGGCCTGCGGGACCGACTGACGCTCCCCGGTTTGGGCAGCGGCAGTCTCATGAAGTACTCTTTCTGACGGCGCATTTTCATGGCGCCATGTTCCCGTGCGTGACGCAGTGATCTGCCATGAGCGAGCTTCTGCCATGACAGAGACCTGCGGGGCCGGGACCGAGTTTCATCCGCCAAGCAGCGATCCTCGCTGCGTAAGTCTCAGGGAGTCCGCGTCCCATGTACGCGATCGTCAAGACCGGCGGCAAGCAGTACAAGGTTGCCGAGGGCGACGTGATCGAGGTCGAGAAGCTCGCGGGTGTGCCCGGCGACTCGCTGACGCTCGCCGCGGTCCTCCTCGTCGACGGTGACAACCTGGTGACCGATGCGGCCAAGCTTGCCAACGTGACGGTGTCCGGCGAGATCGCCGAGCACACCAAGGGTCCGAAGATCCGGATCCACAAGTTCAAGAACAAGACCGGCTACCACAAGCGCCAGGGTCACCGTCAGCCGCTGACCCTCGTCAAGGTGACCGGCATCTCCAGCGGGAAGTAGGGACGAACCGCCATGGCTCACAAAAAGGGTGCATCCAGCTCTCGGAACGGCCGTGACTCCGCCGCCCAGCGGCTCGGTGTCAAGCGGTTCGGCGGCCAGCTGGTGAACGCGGGCGAGATCATCGTCCGGCAGCGCGGCACGAAGTTCCACCCGGGCGACCTGGTCGGCCGCGGTGGCGACGACACGCTGTTCGCGCTCGCCGCGGGCAACGTGCTCTTCGGTCACAAGCGTGGCCGCAAGACCATCAGCATCGTGCCGGTCGCGGCTTCGGCCTCGGCAGAGTAAGACCCGGCCGCCGTGGCGGCCGACAGCATCGCAGCGGGTCGTGGACCTTACGGGGTCCGCGGCCCGCTGGCGTTTCCCCATCGGGAAGCCGCACGGCCGTGCTGGTGTTCTGGCAGGGGAAGACACAGCGTTTGAGGTGGGAGTTACCAAGTGGCTACGTTCGTCGACCGGGTCGTGCTGCACCTGCAGGCAGGTGACGGCGGCCACGGCTGTGTCTCCGTACGCCGGGAGAAATTCAAGCCCCTCGGCGGGCCCGACGGCGGCGACGGCGGCCACGGCGGCAGCATCACCCTCGCCGTCGACCCGCAGCAGCACACCCTGCTCGACTTCCACTTCCGCCCGCACGTCAAGGCGCAGAACGGCACCGGGGGCATGGGCGCCAACCGGGACGGCGCGAACGGCGCGAACCTGGTCCTGAAGGTGCCCAACGGCACGGTCGTGCAGACCCCCGAGGGCGAGGTCCTCGCCGACCTCGTCGGGGAGGGCACCACCTTCGAGGTGGCCCGTGGCGGCCGGGGCGGGCGCGGCAACGCGTCGCTGGCCAACACCCGGCGCAAGGTGCCCGGCTTCGCCGAACTCGGCGAGCCCGGCGACCGGTTCGACGTGGTCCTGGAGCTCAAGAGTGTCGCCGAGGTGGGGCTGGTGGGGTTCCCGTCGGCCGGCAAGTCGTCGCTGATCTCGGTCATCTCCGCGGCGAAGCCGAAGATCGCCGACTACCCGTTCACCACGCTGGTGCCGAACCTCGGCGTCGTGCAGGCCGGCGAGGAGACCTTCACGGTCGCCGACGTGCCCGGCCTGATCCCGGGCGCGGCCACCGGCAAGGGGCTGGGCCTGGAGTTCCTGCGGCACATCGAGCGCACCTCGGTGCTGGTCCACGTTCTCGACGCGGCGGCGCCCGAGATCGAACGCGACCCGATCGCCGACCTGGAGGCCATCGAGGCGGAGCTGGCCGCGTACGGGGGGCTGGAGGAGCGGCCGCGCATGGTGGTGCTCAACAAGATCGACATCCCGGACGGGCGGGACCTGGCCGAGATGGTCCGCCCCGACCTGGAGGCCCGCGGCTACCGCGTCTTCGAGGTCAGCGCGGTCACCCGGGAAGGGCTCAAGGAGTTCACGTACGCGCTGGCCGAGGCCGTCGCCGCGCACCGCCTGGCCACCCCGGTCATCGAGCCCACGCGTACGGTGGTCCGCCCCCGCGCGGTGGACGAGAAGGGCTTCACGATCGAGCAGGACGCCGACGGCGTGTACGTCGTCCGTGGCGTCCAGGTCGAGCGCTGGATCCGCCAGACGAACTTCGACAACGACGAGGCCGTCGGCTACCTGTCCGACCGGCTCGAGCGCGTCGGGGTCGAGGCGGCGCTGGCGAAGAAGGGCGCGAAGGCCGGCGACCCGGTGCGCATCGCCGAGCAGGAGTTCGACTGGCAGCCCAACGCGGGCGAGTTCGTCTCCGGCCCGCGCGGCACGGACGCCCGCCTCGAGGACGTCACGGGCCGCGCCTCGGCCGCGGAGCGCCTGGCCGCCCGCAAGGCGCGCCGCATCCGCTCGGACGACGAGCTGCTGCACATGTCGGAGGACGGCACGGTGTCGACGGTCTCGATGTCGGCCAAGCCCGTCCTCGTCACGGACGACGACGACCTGGACGACGAGTGATCGGCTCCCGTCCAGATCGGCGCAACGTGCTGGAAACGGGCGCGATCTAGGTTGGCGGGATGCTGATCGAGTCCCGTACCGCCACCGATCCCGAGCTGGCCGCGCTGCTCGTCGCGCAGCAGCGGGAGCTCGCCGAGGCCGACGGTGGACAGGACGGTCAGGTCTACCTCACCCACCACGGCGTGGCGTACCTGGTCGTGGTGGTGGACGGGCGGGTCGTGGCGTGCGGGGCGTGGCAGCCCCTGGAGCCGGGTGTCGCCGAACTCAAGCGGATGTACGTGCGGCCGGCGTACCGGGGGCGGGGGATCGCCCGGCAGCTGATCGTGGCGCTCGAGGAGGAGGCGCTGGCGGCGGACCGGCCGGTGCTGCGCCTGGAGACCGGCACCTACCTGCCGGCGGCCATCGCGCTGTACCGCTCCGCGGGCTACGTGCCGATCCCGGTGTACGGGGAGTACGTGGGGAATCCGTACAGCGTGTGCTTCGAGAAGTCGCTGGCGCTCACTTCTCGCTGACGTCGCTCACCGCCGAGCTGAGCACCATCGGGTCCGCGTTCCACTTCTGGCCGCGGGTGCCGTCGCAGACCGCCAGCGTGCCCTTGCTGACGTCCTTGTTGCCCGTGTACCAGTAGTCGTGTGCGGTGTCGGTGGGGGCGAGGCACCAGGTGGTCCCGGTCGGGGCGCCGTACGTGGTCTCGATCCGGTAGGCGGTGGCGAACACGCCCGTGGCGCCGCGGCGCGTCCACGTGGTCGCGGGGGTGGCCGGCGCCGTCGGGTCACACGTCACCAGCTTCGGGTACGACGCGGTCGCCGGGTCGTACCCCGGCGGGTTGAGCCGCCCGGGGCTGCTGAGGCAGTAGGTGCCGTTGTCCTGGTCGCTGTGCAGCCAGATGACGCCCGCACCGCTGCTGTGGCCGTCCGGGATCGCCGGCAGGTGCCAGACCTGGTTCCACTGCACGATGCCGTTGGGGCTCTGCTTGCACGGCCAGATGACCATGTACGGGGCCGTCACGTCGTTGCCGGAGACGTCGAAGCAGCGGCCGAACTGCTGGAAGTTCACCAACTGGTTGCTCTTGGCGCCCGCGCCGCCGGTGCCGACGGCCGCCTCCGGCTGGAAGCTGCGGGTGACCGTGTATTCGTCGCCGCAGGCCTTGTCGTACTGCGAGACACCGGCCGGGTCGCTGGCGGCCGCGTGCAGCACGATCGTGCTCCCGGCGATGCCGGGGCTGACCACGTGGAAGCACTGCTGGTCGCGCGCGGCGTTCTTGGTGCCCTCGAAGTTCGCGCGGTCGTTCAAGCTCCACTGCTGCCGTTCCGCGGTCGGCTCGGCGCAGGCGCGGAAGACGACCTGCTCGCCGTGCACCGGCGCGGCGTCCAGGCACATGCCCTTCGAGCCGTCCGCGCGGGAGGCGACCAGGACCAGGTTCAGGTTCGACACGTACGCGAACTTCTGCCGGTCGTCGTTGCTGTCGCAGACCTGCAGGGTGAGTGGCGCACCGGCCACCAGCGTGCCTGCGGGCGCGGAGAAGCACAGGTCGGGGTTGTTCTGCCCGAGAACGTGTACGAGTCCGCCGGCGACGTTCTCCCGGGTGGCGCTGTGCAGCGTGTACGTCGCTGTGACCGTACGTGGAGCAGTTGTTCCTCCGGTGTCCAGAGCGCGACCGGTCGACGAGAGCAGGACGTAGACGGGGGTTTCCGCGCCGGACAGGTGGCTGCCCGTGCACGTCATCTTGTTGGCCTGCGCCCAGCCGACGTCGCCCGCGGGCGGCTGCGTGCGCAGATAGTGGATGGCGACGGTGTAGGACTGGTCGGTGGCGGTGTTGACCGTGCCGGTGAACGGGCCGCAGGGCAGCTTCGCCGGGTCGCCCGCGCCGTCGGTCACGGCGAGACGGATCTGACCCAGGGCGACGTCGATCCCGGACTGTGCCGCGTCCAGGGCCTCGGAGCTGTGCACGGTCGCGCGGGTGCCGGAGATCTGCGCCGACACGGCCGCGGCGAGCAGGCCGCTGAGCGACACGCCGACGAGGATCAGCAGCATCGCCATGGGCAGCGACCCGCGGTCGCCGGTGGCCCGGGAGACGAACCGGCGGATCACTGCGCGAACACCGGGTCGGACGGGTCCGCGCTGAACAGCGAGGTGGCGGCGCGGATGCAGACGGCGTCTCGGCAGTCGGGGGAGCGCCAGGCGACGCCGACGACGAGGCGGATCATGGCCGCGGGCAGCGCGTCGTTCACGCCGCACCGGCCGCCGCCGGCCGCCTGCCAGCAGCGTCCGACGAAGTAGTAGCGGTAGTAGGAGACCCCGTTGACGGAGGTGATCTCCGCGACGTCCGGAAGCGGCACGGTCGCCGTCACCGCCGCGACGGGCGCGTCCCAGCGCACGGTGTCGGACAGGTAGCCCAGGGAGTCGAAGCCGCTCACGTCGGTGCAGCCGCCGCACTGCGCGCGCCCCACCAGCAGGGTCGGCCCGCCGAATCCGCGAGCGGCCTCCATCCCGCTCTGGGCGAGGCGCGTCGCGGTCTGGATCTGGGCCTGATAGCGGCTCGTACGCGTCGACGACACGAAGTACGTGCCGAGCGCGGCCATCACCGTGCTGATGAGGGCGAGCGCGACCATCACCTCGATGATCGTGAACCCGTCGTCGGCGGGCCGCCCGCTGCTGAGCCGCATGACCCCTTCAGTCGGCATCGGTCAGCAGTCTGTGAGAAGCCGTGACGATGTTCTCGGGCATGATGGTCGGCATGCCGAGCCTGACCCGCGCCGAGGCCACCGAGAGGGCCGCCGCCATCACCGTCACGGACTACGCCGTCGACCTGGACATCACCGCACCCGGTGACACGTTCCGGTCGCGGACGGTGCTGACGTTCTCCGCCGAGCCGGGCGGCTCGACGTTCGTCGAGTGGGAGCCCGCCTCACTGATCTCGGCGACGCTCAACGGCACCCGGCTGGAGCCGTCCGCGTTGGCCGGCGAGCGGCTCACGCTGACCGGGCTCGCCGCCACCAACGAGCTGGTGGCCGAGGCGGAGATGCGCTACTCGAACACCGGCGAGGGCCTGCACCGCTTCGTCGACCCGGCCGACGACCGCGTCTACCTGTACGCGCACATGTTCCTGGACGGCGCCCGGCGCATCTTCCCCTGCTTCGACCAGCCGGACCTCAAGGCGCCGTTCACGCTGGCGGTCACCGCGCCCGAGGGCTGGCTGGTGGCGGCCAACGGCGAACGGATGGGTGCGGCGGGCGGCGGGCGCTGGGAGTTCGCGCAGACCAAGCCGCTGGCCACGTATTTCGTGTCGCTGATCGCCGGGCCGTACCACGCGGTGACCGACGAGCACGACGGCATCCCGCTGGCCCTGTACTGCCGGCAGGCGCTCGCCGAGCACCTCGACGAGCAGGCGGACGAGCTGTTCACGGTCACGAAGCAGTGCCTGGACCGCTATCACGAGCTCTTCGACGTGCGATACCCGTTCGGTCACTACGGGCAGGCGTTCGTGCCGGAGTTCAACTTCGGCGCGATGGAGAACCCGGGGATCGTCGTGTTCCGCGACGAGTTCATCTACCGCTCCGCGGTCACCGACGGCCAGCGCGAGCAGCGGGCGATGGTCGTGGCCCACGAGATGGCCCACCAGTGGTTCGGCGACCTGGTGACCATGGCGTGGTGGGACGACCTGTGGCTCAACGAGTCGTTCGCGGAATACCTGGGCACCCGGATCACCGCCGAGGCCACCCGGTTCACCGAGACCTGGACGACCTTCGCGATGCAGCGCAAGGCGTGGGGCATGCGCGCCGACCAGCGCCCCTCGACGCATCCGGTCGCGCCGGCCGACGTCGACGACACCGCGCTGGCGCTGCTCAACTTCGACGGCATCTCGTATGCGAAGGGCGCCGCCGTGCTCCGGCAGCTCGTCGCGTACGTGGGGGACAAGGCGTTCCTCGCGGGGCTCAACGAGCACTTCGCGGCGCACGCGTACGGCAACGCCACGCTGGCCGACCTGCTCGCCGCCGTGTCCCGGGCCAGCGGCCGCGACCTCGGCGGGTGGGCCGACGTGTGGCTGCGCCGCGAACAGGTCAACACGCTGCGCGCCGAGGTCGAGCGCACCGACGACGGCCGGTATGAACAGGTCACCCTCGTGCAGACCGCTCCGGACGGTCATCCGGTGCTGCGCCCGCACAAGCTCTGCCTGGGGCTCTACGACCGCGGCGCGGACGGTGCGGTGACCCGGCGCCGGATGATCGAGGTCGACGTGGACCCGGAGACCGACGGCGCCCGGACCGTGATCGCGGAGCTGGCCGGGGAGCCCGCCGCCGACCTGCTGCTCGTCAACGACGGTGACCTCGCGTACGCGAAGATCCGGCTCGACCCCGAGTCGGCCGCCGCCGTGCCCGCGATCCTGCCGCTCCTGGACGACTCGCTCGCCCGCGCGGTGCTGTGGAGCGGGATGCTGGACGCCGTCACCGACGGCGAACGGCCGGTCGCCGAGCTGGTCACGCTGGTGCTGGCCGCGCTGCCGGTGGAGCGCGAGGTGGTCATCGTCGAGGACGTGCTGCGGATGACCCGGGCGCTGGTGGACCGCTATCCGACGCCGGAGGCCCGGCCCGCCGCGCTGGAGATGCTCGCGCAGGCCTGCGACCGGCTGGTCGCCGCCGCCGAGCCGGGCAGCTCGCGCCAGCTCGCCGGGGTGCGCGGGCTGATCGGCTCGAGCGTCGACACGGCACGCCTGCAGGGCTGGCTCGACGGCGAGAACGTGCCCGACGGCGTGGCCGTGGACGCCGACCTGCGCTGGCTGATCCTGCAGCGCCTGGTGGTGCTGGGCGCGGCCGGGCCGGAGCGGATCGAGGCCGAGCTGGCGCGCGACCGCAGCGCCCAGGGTGAGCAGGCGGCGGCCCGGTGCCGCGCGGCGCTGCCCGACCCGGAGGCGAAGGCGCGCGCCTGGGAGTTCGTGATCTCGGATCCGGACGCGTCCAACCGCATCCTCGAGGCCACCGCACAGGGCTTCTGGCAGCCGGAGCAGCTCCCGCTGGTCGAGCCGTACGCCGAGCGGTACTTCGCCGACATGCCGGGGATGCTCGCGCGCCGGACCGGCATGAGCGGGGAGCGGCTGGCCGTCACGGCGTACCCGTCGGTGGTGGTGGCCGAGCGCACCCGGGAGCTCGCGGCCGGGCTGCTGGGCCGCGGCGATCTCTCGGCGATCCTGCGCCGGGTGGTCACGGACGGCGACGACGACGTCCGCCGCGCGCTGCACGCCCGCGGATAGAGAATTTCGCCCCTTGCTCCCGGTTCGAGAGGATAGCCTCGAGAGCACGGGGGTGAGCGGTGGAGTGGTCCGAGGAGCTGTCCGGCGGTCTTCTGCAGGCTGCCCCGGATGCCATCGTCGTCATGGACGAGGGGCGGATCGTCCTGCTCAACGACCGGGCCGAGGAGATCTTCGGCTGGCCCCGCGACGAGCTGCTCGGCAAGCACGCCGACGTGTTGCTCACCGAGGCCGCGCGGGACGCCTTTCCCGAGGAGGCCAAGCGCTCGGGCCGGGGAATGGGTGCCGGGCCGATGGGCACGGTCTCCCTGCGCGTGCTCCGGCGCGACGGCACGGAGTTCCCCGCCGAGGCGTCGCTGGCCGTCGTCTCCACCGCGCAGGGTGAGCTGACCGTGGCGGTGGTCCGCGACGTCACCGAGCGCCGGCAGCTGGAGGCGGCGGCGCAGGGGCACCGCAGTCAGCGGCTGGAGGCACTGGGGCAGCTAGCCGGCGGCATCGCGCACGACTTCAACAACCTCCTCGGCGTGATCGTGAACTACGCCCACTTCGTCATCGAGGAGGCCGAGTCGCCCAGCCCGGACGTGGCCACCATCGCGGCCGACGCGCGCCAGGTGGTCAAGGCCGGCGAACGGGGCACCGGCCTCACCCATCAGCTGCTGAAGTTCGCCCGCCGCGAGGTGATCCGGCCGCAGGTGCTGGACCTGAACGAGGTGCTCCGCGAGGTCGAGGAGCTGCTGCGCCGTACGCTCGGCGAACACATCGGGCTGGTCACGAACCCGGCCGCGACGCTGCCCACGGTGACCTGTGACCCGGGTCAGATCGAGCAGCTGCTGGTCAGCCTCGCCGTGAACGCCCGCGACGCGATGCCCGGCGGTGGCAGCCTCGTCATCGACACCGCGGCCGCGCACCTGTCGCCCGGCGAGCACCCGGAGCTGACTTCCGGCGACTACGTACGGCTGCGGGTCTGCGACTCGGGCCGCGGGATGACGCCGGACGTGGTGGAGCGGGCGTTCGAGCCGTTCTTCACCACCAAGCCCAACCACGAGGCGGCCGGGCTGGGCCTGGCGACGGTCTACGGCATCGCCACCCAGGCCGGCGGCAGCGTCGGCATCGCCTCGGAGCCGGGCGTGGGCACCACCGTCACCGTGCTGCTGCCGGCCTCGCAGGGGGAGGCCCCGGAGGAGCCGGCCGAACCGGAGCCCGCCGCCACCCTCGGGCACGGCGAGACGCTGCTCGTGGTCGAGGACGAGGCGGCGCTGCGGGACGTGGCCGGGCGCATCCTGTCCGGGGCGGGCTACCACGTGCTGTCGGCCGACGGCGGCACCCGGGCGCTCGAGGTGGCGGCGCTGCACGAGGGCACGATCGACCTGCTGGTCAGCGACGTCGTGATGCCCGGCATGCTGGGCAAGGAGCTGGCCGAGCGGCTCACCGGCGTACGGCCCGAGACCCGGGTGCTCTACATGTCCGGGTACGCCCAGCCGGTCCTGGCCTCGCAGGGCACCCTCGACCCGGGCGTGGCGCTGCTCGAGAAGCCCTTCACCGCGGAGGATCTGCTGGCCGCGGTCCGCAAGCGCCTCGACAGCTGATCGGGCGATTGATCTAGGATTCGCCGATGGACAGGCGTCGGCGGATCGGGATCATGGGCGGGACGTTCGACCCGATCCATCACGGTCACCTGGTGGCGGCGAGCGAGGTGCAGAGCCGCTTCGACCTCGACGAGGTGGTGTTCGTGCCGACCGGTCAGCCCTGGCAGAAGGGCGCGGTCAGCCCGGCCGAGGACCGCTACCTGATGACGGTGATCGCGACCGCGTCGAATCCGCGCTTCCATGTGAGCCGCGCGGACATCGACCGGGACGGGCCGACGTACACGATCGACACCCTGCGGGACCTGCGCGCGATCTACGGGTCCGAGACCGATCTGTACTTCATCACCGGCGCCGACGCGCTGGAGCGGATCCTGTCGTGGAAGGACGCGCTGGAGATGCTCTCGCTGGCGCATTTCGTCGGCGTCACCCGGCCGGGCTTCGAGCTCTCCGCCGCCCATCTGCCGGCCGACAGCGTGACGCTGGTGGAGGTGCCGGCGATGGCGATCTCGTCCAGCGACTGCCGGGCCCGGGTCGCGAAGGGGCACCCCGTCTGGTACCTGGTACCCGATGGTGTGGTGCAGTACATCGCCAAGCGCCATCTTTATCGCGACTGACGACCGCTTTCGGGTGCTCTGTCCGGATCGGGTTGTCATACCGGTGTGAGAGGCTTGAACCCGACAAGAAACCCGACGAGGGGAGACCGGTGCCCGTCACCGACCGCGCCCGCGAGCTCGCGCTGACGGCAGCGCAGGCCGCCGCCGACAAGAAAGCTCAGGACATCGTCATCATCGACGTGGCCGAGCAGCTGTACATCACCGACGCGTTCGTCATCGCGTCGGCCTCCAACGAGCGGCAGGTCGTCGCGATCGTCGACGCCATCGAGGAGGCCCTGATCAACCTCCCGGAGAAGGCGAAGCCGGTCCGCCGCGAGGGTGAACGCCAGGGCCGCTGGGTCCTGCTGGACTACGTCGACATCGTCGTGCACATCCAGCACACCGAGGAGCGGGAGTTCTACGCGCTCGACCGGCTGTGGAAGGACTGCCCGACGATCGAATTCGTCGACCGCGACATGGTCGAGGCCGACTCCTCCGGCGTGGCATGACCACGACCCGCCTCATCGTCTGGCGGCACGGCAACACCGACTGGAACGCGGCCGGCCGCGTCCAGGGGCAGTCCGACGTGCCGCTCAACGGGCTCGGCGAGCAGCAGGCCGTCGACGCGGCCGAGCTGCTCGTCCGGCTGCGCCCCGCCGCCCTGGTCTCCAGCGACCTGCGCCGCGCCGCCGACACGGCGGCCGCCCTGGCCGCGCTGACCGGGCACTCCGTGCGCCACGACGAGCGCCTCCGGGAGCGGTACTTCGGCGCCTGGCAGGGCCTGACGATGGACGAGGTCGCCGAGACCCGCCCCCGCGAGCACGCCCGCTGGAAGGCCGGCGAGGACGTCATCGGCGGCGACATCGAGACCCTCGACGCCATGGGCAAACGGGTCGCCGACGCGTTCCAGGAGGCCGCCGGCTCCGTGCCCGAGGGCGGCACGGTCGTGGTGGCCACCCACGGTGCCGCGGGCCGCCAGGGGATCGGCAACCTGCTCGGCTGGCCCCGCGAGCAGCTGCGGACGCTGCGTGCGCTGCAGAACTGCCACTGGGCGGAGCTCACCCACGACGAATCGCGCGGGTGGCAGCTCGCGGCGTACAACGTGGGGCCGTTCTCCGAGCGGCCGGTCCCGCCGCCGGTTTGACCACCTCCGCCCGGAACGGATCGGCGGGCCGGTAGCGTCCAAGGGCCATGATGATCCGACGCACGACTCTGCTCGCCGCGACCGCGCTGGCGCTGTCCGTCGCCGGCTGCGCCAACGGAGGCGGTGGTCCCGCCGAACCGGTCGGAGCGCCCGCCCCGCAGGCACCCGCCTCTTCCGCCGTTCCCACGGAAGAGACCAGCACGCCCGTCGACACCAGCACCCGGACGATCTCCGGCACGATCAGCGCGGGCGTCGAACCCGGCTGCCTCATGCTCGACGACAACCTGCTGATCATCCGGGACGAGAAGCTGCGCCCGGCCGCCAAGGACGGCGCCTCCGTCACCGTCACCGGACGCTCCCAGCCCGGCACGATGACCACCTGCATGCAGGGCACGCCGTTCGTGGTGACCTCGATCCGCGCGAACTAGCCCCGCATCGGCTACCGTGCCCGCATGCCCGTCGCGGTCGTCACCGACTCCACCGCGTACTTTCCCCCCGAACTGAGCGGGACGTACGACCTGACCGTCGTCCCGCTCACCGTCGTCATCAACGGCGACGAAGGGCTCGAAGGGCTGGAGATCTCGCCGGCCGAGGTGGCCCGCGCGCTCGGCGGCCGGCGCTTCACCGTCAGCACCTCCCGCCCCGCGCCCGGGCAGTTCGCCGCCGCGTACCGCAAGCTGCTCGACTCCGGGGCGGACGGCGTCGTGTCCGTGCACCTGTCGTCGCGGCTGTCCGGCACGTACGACGCCGCGGTCCTGGCGGCCGGCGAGGTCGGGCCGCAGGTCCAGGTCGTCGACAGCGGCACCACCGGCATGGGGCTGGGCTTCGCGGCGCTCGCCGCGGCCAGCACGGCCCGCGCGGGCGGCACGCTGGAGCAGGTACGCCGGTCCGCGGCCGACAACGCCGCGCAGGTGAGCACGCTGTTCTACGTCGACACCCTCGAGCACCTGCGCCGGGGCGGCCGGATCGGCGCCGCCTCGGCCCTGCTCGGCACCGCGCTGTCGGTGAAGCCCATCCTGCACGTGCTCGACGGGTCGATCGTCGTCCGCGACAAGGTCCGTACGGCCGGCCGCGCGCTCGCCCGGCTCGTGGACCTCGCCGTGGAGGCCGCCGGCACCGGCGACGTCGACATCGCGGTGCACCACCTGGGCAGCGCCGACCGGGCCACGGCGCTCGCCGACGCGGTCGCGATGCGGCTGGGGGACCGGCTACGGGACTGCTACATCACCGAGATCGGAGCCGTGGTGGCCGCCCACGTCGGCCCGGGGGTGGCCGGGGTGGTCGTGCACCGGCGCGGCTAGACCGGCCACTTCTCGGCGCGCCAGCGTTCCGGGTTGAGGCCCTGCGCGATCAGGTGCGGCTCGACCTCGTCCCAGGGCTTGACCGTGTCGCCGTACTGGACCTCGTCCGCCCGGGGCAGCAGCGCCGGGCCGTCCGAGGCCCACACGGCCCGCGTGCGCCCGTGGCTCGTGATGAGCAGCTCGGCCGCGAGCGGGAGGCTCTCCGCCTGGCGCTCGTACGCCCGGGCCGCGAGAACGGCCTCGGCCCGCCGCACGCAGACCTCCAGAGGTGAGCCCGGCGACCCCGGATACGGCACGGTCCGGCCACGCTCGTCGGACACGTACGCCATCGGGGTGATGGCCCGCGGCGACGCCAGGAAGGCCGCCTCGGCCTGCGCGAACAGCCCCGGGAGCAGGTCGCTGCCGTCCGCGGTGACCAGCAGCGTGCCCCGCTCCGGCGCGAACGCCACCGGCCGGCCGCCCACCTGCCCGGCCAGCCCCGCGAGCCAGCCGTCGAGCAGCAGGTGCGACGTCCAGTACGAGTCGCCGTCGTCCACGAACTGCACCACCACCGGCTCATCGGCGGCACCCACCAGCGTCGCCCCGGACAGGTTGGCGCGCGCGGCGGCGAACACCTCGTCGTCGGTCACGCCCCAGCCGTGCGCGGCGTTCACGTACGTCATCGTGTCCGGCTGGTCCACCACCACGTATTCGGCGAGGAACGGGAACGCGGGCCGGCTCAGCGGGGCGCCGACCTCGGCCGGCGGAACCGCCCCGCGCAGCACCGGGCGCAGCAGCGGCCGGGCCTGCGCCCAGGTCGCCGGCAGCCCCGGCGCCCGCAGGAACGCGGTGACGAACTCGGCCGCCCGGCCGCGGACCACCTCGTCGAGGCGCAGCACGCTCGGCTCGCCGTCGCCCGGCCGCGTCGCGTGCACCGTGAACGAGGCCCGGTGGTAGCGGGCATCCGGCACGCCGGCCCGGCGCAGGCGCCGGAGAACCTGGCTCGCCAGGCGCGCCCGGGCAACACTGCGGAACAGCCCCACGGCGCTCGTGCCCTCCCCGCGTGTCGGTCGGCCGCCGACCTTATCGCCTCGGGGACGCGCCTGTCACGACCGTCGCATCAAGGTCGTCATCGGAATGCACGGCGGCCCGCAGACCCGCCGCACGCACGGCATCGACGGCCGCCGGTACCTGCGCCTCGGTGACCTCGGAGAGCAGCAGGCCGCCGGGGGCCAGCCAGGCCGGAGCCTCGGCCACGACGGAGCGGAACAGGTCGAGGCCGTCCTCGCCGCCGTCCAGGGCCGTGCGGGGCTCGTGCAATCGGGCCTCGGCCGGGAGGAACGGGAGGTGGCGGGTGGCGACGTACGGGACGTTCGCGAGCAGGACGTCGACGGTTCCCCGCAGGTGGCCGGGCAGGCCGGTGAAGAGGTCGCTGCGGTGCACGTCGCCGCCGAGGTTGTCGCGGGCGCAGGCCACGGCGGCGGGGTCGGCGTCCGCGGCGTGCAGGGTGATGGACGGTACGCGGTGACGAACGGCCATCCCGAGGGCTCCGGAGCCGCAGCAGAGGTCCAGGACCGTGCTCCGCGCTCCCGCGTGCGCCGCCGCCAGAGTGACCAGCAGGCCGCTGCGGAAGCGGGGGACGAAGACGCCGGGGCGTAGCCGGACCCGGACGCCGCAGAAGTCCGCGTAGCCGACGACCTGCTCCAACGGCTCGCCCTCGACCCGGCGGCGGACGAGTTCCCCCAGCGTGGCGGCGTCGGGAGCGGCTTGCGTGAGGACCGCTGCCTCGTCTTCGGCGAACACGCAGCCGGCGGCGCGCAGCCGCTCCACGACCTCGGGCTGTACCACAGATTTCATCGATCTCCCGGTTGTCCACACTGCGCCGCCGTCCACAGGCGCTCCGGCGCTCCTCGCCGCCGAAACCCTACGGTCGCGGCGTGTCTGAGGCGAACGAATCCGAAGCGGCCGTACGTGCCAGGCTCAGCACGGTCCTGGCGCGGGCGGCGGTGCCACCTGCCGAGTCCTCCGGGTTTCGACCCGGGTCGCCGTGGGCTGCGCCGCCCGGGGACGCTGTTCCTCCCCCCTCGTCGCCTTCTTCGCCGGCCTCGCCTTCTGCGCCGGGGTGGCCCGCGCCGGGTGGGTCACGGCTCAGCTGGGTGGATGTGGTGCCCGGGTGGTCGGAGGCTGTGCCGGGCTGGCCGCCTGATGCGCCTGGCTGGCCGGATGATGTGACGCTGCCCTCGGCGGGGGAACCCGTGAGTCCCGCGCCGAGCGGGCCGGGGGATCTTGCTTGCCGGCCCGCCTGGTCCGCTTCGGACACGCCGCTGCGATCGGCCGGCGAGGAGGGCCCCGCGCCCGGTCCGGGGGTGTTCGGCGCGGGTGCGACGTCGCGGTTGGGGGCGTTCGATCCGGGACGGCGGGGCGTCAAGGCGCTCGCTGCCGTCGCGGCCGTGGTCGTGCTGGTCGCCGCTCTGATCGCGTGGCGGTCGCGGCCGCGGGTGGAGCCGGTACCGGTACCCTCGATCGAGGCCGTCACCGGCGCCCCGGCCTCCCCGTCCGCAGCGGCCGAGGTGGTGGTGGCGGTCGGGGGCAGAGTGCGAAGGCCCGGGCTCGTGCAGTTGAAGTCCGGGGCGCGGGTGGCCGATGCCCTGCGGGCCGCCGGGGGAGCGGTGCCCGGCGTCGACGTCGCCCCGCTCAATCTGGCCCGCAAGGTCGTCGACGGTGAGCTGATCATGGTCGGTGTCACGCCGCCGCCCGGCGCCGCACCGACCGCACCGGCCGGCCCGGGACCGGCGGGCGGCGGAGGGCCGGTCAACCTGAACACCGCGACGCTCGCCGACCTCGACACGCTGCCGGGGGTGGGTCCGGTACTCGCCCAGCGGATCCTCGACGCCCGGGACGCCCAGGGCGGCTTCAAGGCCGTCACGGACCTGCGCAAGGTCGACGGCATCGGGGACGCGCGCTTCGAGCAGCTCAAGGACCTGGTGACGGTATGAGGGCGGACCTGCGGCTCGCCGGGTTCGCCGTCGGATGCTGGCTGGCCGCGCTGGCGGCCCTCCACCTGCCGTTCCGGGTGGGACTCGCCGTGGGGGGAATCGCCCTGCTCACTGCTGTCGCCGCTGCCATCGCGCCGGCTTCGTCCCTCGGCGGGTGGGCCGGCCGGCTGTGGCGGGACGGCGGGCGGTGGGTGGTCGCGGCCGTGCTGCTCGGTGCCGGGTGCGGGGCCGTCGCCACCGCCGCCCGGGTCAGTGTGCGCGAGGCGGGTCCGCTGGCCGCTCTGGTCGCCGCCGGGGCCACCGTACGGGCGGAGCTGGTCGTGCGGGACGACCCCCGGGCGCTCGACGGGTCGCCGGGCCTGCCGCCCACGTACCTGGTCTCGGTGGAGCTGAACGGGCTGCAGCCGGAGGACGCCCCCGCGATGCGGCTGTCGGCGCGGGCGATCGTGCTCGGGAAGAACCCGGCGTGGCGGCCGTTGCTGCCGGGGCAGCGGCTCTCGGCGACCGGCAAGCTCCTCGCCCCGCGGGGCGGCGACCTGCGCGCCGCCGTGCTGTCCGTCAAGGACGCTCCGGTGCTGCACGGTCGGCCGTCGTGGTCGCAGCGCGCCGCCGGTTCGCTGCGGGCCGGGCTCCAACGCGCGTGCGAACCGCTGCCCGACGACGTCGGTGGGCTGCTGCCGGGGCTGGTCGTGGGGGACACGAGCCGGTTGCAGCCCACGCTCGAGGAGGACTTCCGCACCACCGGCATGACCCACCTCAACGCGGTGAGCGGCGCGAACGTGGCGATCATCCTCGGCGTGGTGCTGTTCGCCGTCCGGCGGACGCGGGCCGGACCGGTCCTCACCGCGGTGATCTGCGCCGGTGGGCTGGTCGGGTTCGTGATCCTGGCCCGGCCGTCGCCGAGCGTCGTACGGGCCGCGGCGATGGGGGCGATCGGGCTGGCAGGGCTGGCTACGGGGCGGTCACGGGCCGCCGTGCCCGCGCTGGCGGCGGGAGTGGGCGCGCTGATCGTCGCCGACCCGGAGCTCGCCGGGGATCCCGGGTTCGCGCTGTCCGTGCTGGCCACCGCCGGTCTGCTCCTCGTGGCACCGGGGTGGCGGGACGCGTTGGTGCGGCGGGGCTGGCCGTCCTGGGCGGCGGAGGCGCTGGCCGTGCCCGCCGCGGCCCAGGTCACCTGCGGGCCCGTCGTGACCGGGCTGTCCGCCAGCGTCAGCCTCGTGGCCGTGCCGGCGAACCTGCTGGTCGTGCCGGCCATCGCGCCCGCGACGCTGCTCGGGGTGTCGGCCGCCGTGCTGTCACCGGTGTGGCCGGCCGGCGCCGAGTTCACGGCGTGGGTGGGGCAGTGGCCCACGCGGTGGCTCGTGGTCGTGGCGACGTACGGGGCGAGGGTGCCCGCGGGCGCGCTGCCGTGGCCCGGTGGCGTGGGCGGTGCCGTGCTGCTGGGGGCGCTCACCGTGGCGTTGCTGGTGGCGGCGCGCAGGCCCGTCGTACGGCGGCTGGCGGCGGTGGTCGCGGCCGGGGCGATGCTGGGGGCGCTGCCCGTACGGCTGCTCGCCTCGGGATGGCCGCCGCCGCGCTGGATCGTCGTGACCTGCGCGGTGGGCCAGGGCGACGCCGTGGTGCTGCCGGTGGGCCGGGGACAGGCGGTTGTCGTGGACGCCGGGCCCGAGCCGGACGCGGTGGACCACTGCCTGCGGCGGTTGGGCGTACGGCAGGTCGTGCTGTTCGTCGTCAGCCACTTCCATGTGGACCACATCGGCGGGGTGAAAGGGGTGTTCCGCGGGCGTACCGTCGGCGCGGTCGTCACGCCGGACTGGCCGGAGCCGCCCGCCGGCCGGGCAGCCGTCGCCGCCGAGGCCGGCGCCGCGCGGGTGCCCATGACCGCCGTCGGACCGGGCTGGCGGTACGCGGCCGGCGGGCTGGAGATGACCGTCATCGGGCCGTTCGAGCCGCTGCACGGGACGAACTCCGACCCCAACAACAACTCGCTGATCCTGCTGGCCCGGGTGGACGGCCGGACGGTGCTGCTGCCGGGCGACGCGGAGACGGAGGAGCAGGACGAGGTGCTCCGGCACGTCGGCGCTCGTGCGGTACGGGCCGACGTGCTGAAGGTGGCGCATCACGGCAGCGCGTACCAGTCGCCCGAGTTCGTCGACGCCGTCGACCCGGCCGTTGCGCTGGTGTCCGTGGGCCTGCACAACGACTACGGGCACCCGAACGCGTCGTTGCTCGCGAAGCTCGGGCGCGACGGGGCCAAGGTGCTGCGTACCGATGAAGGAGGCGATCTGGCGGCGGTCCGTACCGGAGGAGGGCTGGCTGTGGTGGCACGTGGTGACCCGCCGTCCTGAGCCGCCCTGTCACGTTCCGGATCGGTGTCTCGTCCCCTGTGCGAGACATGCGGTGGTCCTCGGAGGGAGCGAACGATGAAGGTTGCAGTCGCGGGCGGCACCGGCCTGACCGGGCGGCACGTGGTCGAGCTGCTGAGCCGCGCGGGGCACGAGCCGGTTCCGCTGTCCCGGGCGGCGGGCGTCGACCTGCTCACCGGCTCCGGGCTCGACGCGGCGCTGGCCGGGGTGGAGACGACGATCGACGTCAGCAACGTCACCACCATGAAGCGGGAAGCCGCCGTCGGCTTCTTCGACAGGGCCGGGCGCACCCTGCTGGAGGCGGAGGCGCGGGCCGGCGTACGACACCACGTCACCCTCTCGATCGTCGGCATCGACCGCGTGAAGACCGGCTACTACCAGGGGAAACTGCGCCAGGAGGCGGTCGTGCGCGAGGGCGGGGTGCCGTGGAGCGTGCTGCGGGCCACGCAGTTCCACGAGTTCCCCGGACAGATCCTCGACCGGCTCCCGGGACCGGTGGCGCTGGTGCCCGCGATGAAGGTGCAGCCGATCGCCGTCAGGGAAGTCGCCGAGGCGCTGGTGGAGCTGGCCGCCGGGGAGCCGAAGGGCATGGCGGGGGACCTGGCCGGGCCGCGCGTCGAGTCCCTGGTCGACATGGCCCGGCGGGTGATCCGGGCCGGGCTTGCCCGGCGCCGGCCGGTGGTACCCCTCTGGCTGCCCGGTCCGATGCGTACCGGCGGACTGCTGCCGACCGGCCCGGGGCCGCGCGGGGCGCAGACGTTCGACGCATGGCTGGCCGAGGCGGGCGGGTTCGCCGAGCATTCACCGCGGGGATGATCCTCAGACGTATCGGTGATCGTCGACGTCACCGTAGGGTCGGTCCATGTCGAAGTCTCGTGTCCGTTCCCTGCTGGCCGCGGCCGTGGGAACGCTTCTGGTCGTTTCCGGGGCCCCGGCCGTACGGGCGGAAGCCGCACCCGCGCCCGTGCCGCTCGTGGCGGACCCCGCCGCGTACGTCGACCCGTTCATCGGCAGCTCGCGGGGCGGCAACACCTGGCCCGGAGCCACCCGGCCGTTCGGCATGATCGCGTGGAGCCCGACCAGCACCACCGGCGACCAGACCAGCACCGGCGCCGCCAACGGGTACGAGTACAACGTCACGAAGGTGCGCGGGTTCAGCCTCACCCACGTCAACGGCGCGGGGTGCAATCCGGGCGCCGCGGGTGACGTGCCGATCATGCCGTACGTGGGTGACGTGGACACCTCACCGACCGCCGACACCCGCGACGCCAAGTACGCGGCCACGTTCTCGCACGCCAACGAGTCGGCGAGCCCGGGGCGGTACACGGTCACGCTCGACTCCGGCGCGCGCACCGACCTGGCGGTGAGCACCCGGGCGGGCATCGGGGACTTCTCGTTCCCCGCCGGGGCGGCCGCCAACCTGCTGTTCCGCACGTCGAACTCGCTGAACGGCAGCGAGGACGCCGAGGTCAGCATCGACGCCGCCGCCCGTACGGTGAACGGCTCGGTCCTGACCGGGGGTTTCTGCGGACGGCGCGGCAACGGGGGCGGCGCCTCCAACCCGAACCGGCGCTCGTACTACCGGCTCTACTTCAGCGCGGTGTTCGACCGTGACTTCGCGCGGACCGGCACGTGGAAGGACTCGGCGGTCACCCCCGGAGGTACCTCGGCCAGCGGCGGCGAAGGTTACCTGACCGGCGCCGACCGGGCCGGTCGCGGCTCCGGCGGGTGGGTGGGCTTCGACACCGGTACGGACACCGACGTGCGGATGCGCATCGGGATCTCGTACGTCAGCCTCGCCGGCGCCGCGGCCAACCGGGAGGCGGAAGTGCCCGACGGCGCGACCGTCGACTCGGTCGCGGCCGCCACCCGCGCGGCCTGGACCACCGAGCTGAAGCGGATCCGCGTCGGCGGCGGCACCGAGGCTCGCACGACGGCCTTCTACACCGCCGTCTACCACTCGCTCATGCAGCCGCAGACCATGAACGACATCGACGGCCGTTACCTCGGCGCCGACCTGCAGATCCACAGCCTCCGCCCGGGACAGAAAGCCGTGTACGGCACGTTCTCCGGCTGGGACCAGTACCGTGCGCAGATCCAGCTGCTGGCCATCCTGCGCCCGGACGTGGCCGGTGACATGGCGCAGTCGATGATGGACTTCGCCGCGCAGAACCGGGGCATCTGGGACCGCTGGCTGCACCTCGGCGCCCCGACCCACGTCATGACCGGCGACCCGGCGGCGCCCACGCTCGCCACGTACTACGCGATGGGCGTCCGCAACTTCGACGTCCGCGGCGCCCTCGACTCGCTGGTCGAGCAGGCCACCGTGCAGAACCCCGACGCGCTCTCCGACGCCGGTTGCCCCGGCCAGTGCCTGGGACAGCGGCCGACGCTCGACACGTACCTCGCCCTCAAGTACGCCGCGAACGACATCTGCCACTGCTGGGGCGGGGCCGCGGAGACGCTGGAGAACTCCCTCGCCGACTTCTCCCTCGCCATGTGGGCGCAGCGGGCCGGGCGTACCGACCTGTACCGCCAGCTGCTCCCGCGCGGCGACTACTGGAAGAACACCTTCAACCCCGCGGTCGGCTACCAGGCGGCGCGCCGGGCCGACGGGAGCTGGCAGAGCGGCTTCACCCCGGCCACGGACGCCGGCTTCGCGCAGGGGTCGAGCGCCACGTACACGTGGATGGTGCCGCAGGACGTGTCCGGCCTGGCCGGCCTCATGGGCGGCCGGACGGCGGCGGCCACCCGGCTCGACGGCTTCTTCCACGACGAGAACGGCAACTGGGCGGTCCTCGGCGGCAACGCGCTGCGCTACGACCCAACGAACGAGCCCGGCATCCACGCGCCGTGGCTGTACAACGCGCTCGGACAGCCGTGGAAGACGCAGGAAACCGTACGGCAGATCGTGGACACCGCGTACGGCACCGGCCCGGCCGGTCTCCCCGGCAACGACGACCTGGGCACGATGAGCGCCTGGTACGTGTTCGCGGCCATCGGCCTGTTCCCGCAGGTGCCGGGCAGGGCGGAACTGCTGCTCGGCAGCCCGGTGTTCACCCGCATCGAGATCGACCGCGGTAATGGGGTGCGGCTGACGATCAACGCCGACGGGACGGAGACGTACGTGCGGGGGGTGCGGTTGAACGGGGCGGTGCTGAAGAAGTCGTGGCTGCCGGAGTCGTTCGTGCAGCGGGGTGGGACGGTGGGGTTTGCGCTGGGAGCGGAGGCGGATACGGGATGGGCTACCGCTCCTGGTGATCTGCCTCGGGATCACTGACGGGGTTGGGGGTTGCTGGGCCGGCCGGTTCGGGGTGGAGCTGCAAGGCCGGCGGAGCGGTAGGTGCGCGCTCGGGCTGCGTCCCGGCACGCTGCGATGCGGGTGGCTCTCCGACCGGCGTCCCGCCGCGCTGCGGTGGGGTGGCTCGTCGGTCGGGCGTCTCACCGTGCTGCGGTGCGGGTGGGCTCGTCGGTCGGGCGTCTCACCGTGCTGCGGTGGGGGTGGCTCTTCGGGCGGGCGTCCCGCCGCGCTCGGTGGGGGTGGCTCCTTGGACGGGTGTCCCGCCGCGCTTGGGAGACGTGCCTTCTTGGATGGCGTCCCGCTGCGCCGGTTGGGGTGGCGTTCATCGTGCTGGTGGGATGGCGTTCCGCCGTTCCCCCGGACGTTTCCTCAGCTCAGCGTTGGTCCACGGCGAGCCCGCCTGCAACCCGGCGTGCCGCGCCGGCGGTGCCGCGCCGGCGGTGGATCGGCACGGCAGAGCGCGGCCAATTCGCGCGGCTTGTTCCGTGCGGCTCCTTCCGCGGGGCCAATTCGCGCGGCTCGTTCTGCGCGGCTCGTTCCGCGCGGCTCGTTCTGCGCGGCTCGTTCTGCGCGGCGAATTCGCGCGTCTTGACCGGGCGGCTTATTCGTAGCGGCGGGATGCTGACTGGCGGGTGCGTTGGTCCTGGTCGTCGAGTTGCGCCGGCCAGGGGGTGGTGGCGCGCGGCCCGTTGATGGCTGAGGGATCGGTCGGGAACGTCGACGGGTCTGTGGCCGGGAACAGTTCCGGTTCCGTCGCGTCCTGGCCGCTGCGGAATCCGCCGGCAGCGGGCGGAAGGTAGTCGTCGTCGCGGGTCGTCCAGCGCTTGCGCCCAGCCGGTGGACGCGGGCCCGCGCTCTCGTCGGGCATGGCGTCCGGCCCGGTGGAGGAGGGGCTGCCGTAGCCGGGGCGGAGCGGATAGGGCTCCGACGAGAACGGATCAGAGGCTGCGGAGAAGCGGTCGGCCTCCGGCGCGAAAGGCTCCGATGTGAGCGGCGCCGGCGCGAAGGGCTCGGGCGTGCGTTGCGCCGGGGCGAAGGGATCGGCCTCGAGCGGCACCGGAGCGAATGAATCGGCTTCGAGTGGTGCCGAGGTGAACGGCTCCGTCTTGAACGGTCCCGAAGTGAACGGCTCGGTCTTGAACGGTGCCGAGGCGAGCGGCTCGGGCTCGAGCGGTGCCGAGGTGAATGATTCCGGGACGAACGATCCGGCCTCGGGCGCGAACGCGGTGAGTTCCGGCGCTAAGCGGCTCCGGTCCGCCGGGAACGGGTCAATCTCGTCCGGCTCCGGCGCGAAACGGCGCGGCCGCCCAGGCGAAAAGCGGTCCAGCTCCTGAGTGGACAGATCAATCCCCGGCTCGGCTGACTCCGACTCCGACTCCGGCGTGACGGGACGGTCGGTTGCTCGGGTGCCGTACGCCGACTGGTCGTGGCCGGCGTCCCGGCCGGCCTGCGCGATCACGGAGGGTGGGAGCCGCACCGTCTGCACTCCATGTGACCGGCGCCTTGACAGCCGTTGTGTCGCGTCATCGGAGCCGGTTGCTGCGGCCTTGCGACGTGTCAACCCGGCGTCCTGGGACTTCGCCCTGCTGCTCGCGTACACACCGGAGCCACCGACGCCATCGTCATCGCGCACGGGGAACCCGATCTCGCCGAGCACGTCCAGCTCGCGCGCGGCGTCAGTCGGCTCCGGGCCCAGCCCGATGTCGCACAGCCCAGCCTCAGCCACCGCCACGCCATGCCCGGCGTCACCCAGCCCGGCGGAGCGGAACTCCGCATCGGAGCTCATCACTCCCAGCTCGCCGGCTTCCCGCCCACCGATTGCGCGGCCGGCCGATGCAGAACGTCGCCCACCCGGGCCACGCCCGGCAGACCCGGCCCCGCGAGCGCCCGAAGCAGGCCGGGACGCCCCCGTGGAAGCCCGGGTCAACGCACCCGCCACCGCATCGTTCAGCTTGACCATCACCGCGACCGTGACCGGTAGCACCAGCACACCCCACCAGCTGACCAGCTCGGCCAGCGCCAGCAGGATGCCGAGGGCGATCGCGCCTTCCAGGAACACGAAGCACAGGAAGCCGCTCGGGGCCAGATACTGCAGGCCGAGCATGCGGGCGTACAGGGGTTGGCGGCGGGCCTCGTCGCGGGAGAGGCCGGCGCGGCGCGAGCGGGTCACCGGGTTCCTCCGGAACGGCGGGCCTCGGCCACGGCGAACACGGCCTGCTCGAGGGCGTACCCCCGGTCCTCGCCGCCGCCCTTGACCGCGGCGTTGCACTCGGCGGCCGCGCGCATCGCGTCGACCAGGCCTTCAGGGGACCAGCCGCGCGCCCGCTCCTGCGCCTTCTGGATCTTCCAGGCGGGCATGCCCAGCGAACTCGCCATCTGGTACGGATTGCCCCGGCCCGCCGAGGCCACCCGAGCGACCGTACGCACGCCGTCAGCGATCGCGTCGGCGATCGGCACGGGGTCGACGCCGACGTGCAGGGCCCACCGCAGCGCCTCGAGCGCCCCGGGCACGTCGCCGATCATCGCGGCGTCGGCCACCGCGAACCCGCTGACCTCCGCCCGGCCCTTGTAGTACCGCGCGACCACCGCGGGGGTGATCTTGCCGTCGGTGTCGGCGAGCAGCTGCGAGCACGCGGCGGCGATCTCACGCAGGTCGGTGCCGACGGCCTGGAGCAGCGCCGCGGCGGCCGGCTCGTCACACCGCCCGCCGTTGCGCCGGAACTCGTCACGCACGAACGCTGTCCGTTCCCGATCACCCTTGAGCTTCGCGGCGGCCACCACTGCCGCCCCCGCGGACTTCAACCCGTCGGCCAGCGCCTTGCCCTTCGCGCCGCCGAGGTGCGTGACGATCAACGTCACGTCGGGGTCGGGATTCTTCGCATACGCGAGCAGAGCGGTGATCAGATCCTTCCGCGCGTCCTGCCCGCTGCGGATCACCAGCACCCGCCGCCCGCCGAACAGCGACGGGCTCAGCATCTCGGCCACCTCGCCGGCGGCCAGCTGACCGCCCTCGTACTCCCGGACGTCCGCGCCGGGATCGGCCGCCCGAGCCGCCTCGACCGCCGCGACGACCGCCCGGGCGGCGAGCAACTCCTCGTCGCCGACGACAAGGAGCAGGGAGGGAGGCGCGCTGTTCACGCCGAGAATCTTCGCACGCTGGTCCGACACTTCCGCACGGCTCACTCCTGCGCGCATCCCTCTGACCGGGGAACGCGAAACCAGACATATCGGCGAACCACCATGCCCGCCCCAGGCGCGACGTACTCGATCAGGCTGGATGTCTGCCCCACGAGGCCGACGTGATCCGACGCACATCCGAACCGATCGCTGAGGGTCGAATCGCACAGACGGCCTAACCCGGGCGTGTCCGGTTGCTCTTTTATATAAGTACGGCTAGAGCCTGGTCCCGTGGCGCACGGCCCGGCATGTGCCGTCCCGGCCTGGTCGCGCCCGCATCCGGGCTTGAGTGCAACGCCGGCCCCGGCAGCAAAGGTGCGTCGTCGGCCGCCGTGCCGGCCGGTGCTTCCTGTGCGGGAGGAACCGATCGCGGGCCGCATCCGTCGGCCGGTCCGCGTCGCCGGCCGCCCGGTAGGCCCACGGCCGTGGACACGCCCGCTCGCGCGCAGATCCGCGGCGCGTTGGCCCATCGCCTGTGGGCCCTGGGCGGCGGCAGCGGCCAAGGGCCCGTGGCCCGTGGTCTGTCGCTGATGGGCCAGGTCGTGTCGCCTGGCGCTCATGAGCCGGGTCGCGTCGCCCGTCGCTCATGGGCCAGTCGCCTCGCTGTGTCCGTGGGCCAGTCGCGTCGCCTGTCGCTCATGGGACGTCGCGTCGCCCGTCGCCCATGGGACGTCGCGTCGCCCGTCGCTCATGGGACGTCGCGTCGCCCGTCGTCCGGTGGCCGGCCGCCCGCAATCAGGCGTGGTCCGGTCTGCCGGAACTCGCCGGGGCTGGGCGGGTGCGGCGAAGGCGAGCGGTGCTCGTCACGTTCACCGTGGCCGCGCTCGCCCCGCCCGTGTGCTGGCGCCCACTCTCACCGGTCCGGAGGAGCGGGATGGGGCCGGGCTGGGTCGGGATATGACTCAGGCACCGCTGGACCTGAGGGGTCCGGCGGTGCCTGGAGTATGGTCCTCGACCCGGCCGCTCACCCGGAGGTGGCGGCCGTTGTGCTGCTCCGCGGCGGGCGCGGGGCGGCGCAGGTCAGGCGGACAGCGAGGCGATCCGCTTGGCGATGGCCGACTTGCGGTTCGCCGCCTGGTTCTTGTGGATGACGCCCTTGCTCGCGGCCTTGTCGAGCTGACGCGAGGCGTCACGCAGCAGCGTGGTGGCCGTCGCGGTGTCGCCGGCCTCGCTCGCCTCGTTCAGCTTGCGGATCACGGTCTTCAGCGACGACTTGACCGACTTGTTGCGCAGCCGGGCCTTCTCGTTCTGCCGGTTGCGCTTGATCTGGGACTTGATGTTCGCCACGCGACAGCCTTGTCCTGACTAGTTCGGATGATGTACTCGGACGGTGGCGGGCGCAGCAGGTAGCAGCGCGTCACCACACGCGACGAACCAATGTATCAGGCTCGCTCCGGCGTCCCCAAATCCAGTCGGGGACGGCGCAGCAGCTCAGCCCGTTGTCCGCCAGCCCCGGCGTGACGCGAGCCACGCCAGCGCCTGGCCGCCGCTGAATCGTTGGTGTTGCCGGCTGTGCGGCGAGGCGCTGCTCGGACCGCCGGCCGCCCGGGTCAGCCAGTAGCCGCTCATCGCGGCCAGCGTGCCGTCCACGCCGGCTGCCGGAGCACCCCACGGCTCCAGCAGACGGTCGGTGTCCAGGCCGCTCGCGTACGCGGTGACGAGCAACGTGACGGTGTCGAACCACGGTGCACCCAGGCAGGGCCACGTCCAGTCGCACAGCCAGCTCTTCCCGTACGCATCGATCATGATGTTGTCGATCCTGAGGTCGCCGTGGAGCATGCCCGGGCCCTCGACCAGCGCGGGAAGGCCCTGTTCCAGGCGCGCGAGGTCGTCGAGGTGACTACGGACCCACGCGGGCGCCGGGGGGATCGGTGCGCGTCCCGCTGCGATCTCCGACCACCACGACAGCTCTCCGCGGACGATGTCGCTCAGCCGGGGCAGGGCCGCCATCGGTGAGACGGCAAGCGCGGTTGCTGCCCGCTGCCACGCCTGCAACGCCGAGGAGAGGTCGTCCGGCTTCCAAGGCAGCTCGGGCACGCGCCCGCGGATCGCCTCAAGGCAGAGCACGTAGTGACCTTCGGCGAGGAGGGTCCAGCACGGGCGGGCGGCGGGGACCTCGGGCGGCAGGGCCTGTGTGATGGCCGCCTCACGGGCGTACGCGTCGAATGCGGGGTTTGTCAGCGGCGCCGCCTTGAGGAAGGCCCGTTCGCCGGCCGCGGTCTCGACGATGGCCGCGAAAGCCCTGGTGAAGCCGCCTCCGGCGGTGATCGCGGAAACGACCGGAGAGCCGAGCCGGTCGTTGATGGCCGCCCGCACCGCGGGCGGCAGATCATCCCAATCCGGACGTACGGCGGTAGCGCCGTAAGCGATCTCGGGCAGCGATACCGGGCGCATGCCCCCATCCTGCCTCCCCGGTTTTGTCGTACCCGGCTGGCAGGCTGTCGGACATGAGAACGGACGACTTCTGGGCGGTCATCGACCGGGCGACCGCCGACCGGCCGGCCTCGCCGGACGAGGTGGCGAAACGGGCGGCAGCCGAGCTGGCCGGGCGCGACCCCGCCGAGATCGTGGCCTGGGGCCGCCACCTCGACAAGGTGATGAGCGCCTCCGGCAAGGAGGACCTGTGGGCGGCGGCCTACCTGATCAACGGAGGCTGCTCCGACGACGGCTTCGACCACTTCCGCGGCTGGCTGATCGCCAACGGCCGGGACGTCCTGGCCCGAGCGGTCCGCGACCCCGACTCGCTGGCCGACGTCCCCGCCGTCCGCTCCGCCGCGAGCACCGGCGCGGTGTTCGAGGCCGAGGAAGTGCTCACGATCGCCCAGATGGCGTACCAGCAGGCGACCGGCGAGGCGATGCCGCCCAGCGAGGCGCCTCCTGCTCGGCCGGACGCCGCGATGCTCTGGGACTTCGACGACGAAGAGGAGATGCAGCGGCGGCTGCCCCGGTTGTCGTCGCTGTTCCTGGAGCCGCCGGAGTAGCTCTCGGACCTGGATCTCTTGGCTGCGTTGTGTGACGGGGCCGTGCTGGACGAGCGGCTGCGTGCTGCCGGGCTGATCGGCGGTGCTGTGTCGCTTGGCGGTGCTGTGTCGCTTGGCGGTGCCGCGCTGATTGGCGGTGCTGCGCTGGTCGGCGGTGCTGCGCTGCTGGGCGGCTGGTGATTGCGCCGCTCGCCACTGGGCGGGAAATGGGGTCGAGAAAGGGCGGCGACGGTGGACAGGGTGGGGCCATGAGCGTTGAGCAGCAAGTTCCTGCCGAGGTGTCGTTGCGTGGCGGAGTCGCCGCGGTGAGCTGCAACGATGCGTACTCGTTCAGCAAGCCGAACCGGCCGGAGATCGTTCTGGTCCCGGGGCTGGGCGTCGAGGGTGACATCCATGCCGGTGTCACGGTCCGGCATCGCAGCCGGGTGGCCGTCGACCCGCTTCAGCCGAATCTGCGCCAGGTCCACCTCATCCAGGCCGAGCTGCACGACGAGGTGCGAGCCGAGGGGTTCGACGTGCCGGCCGGTGGGATGGGCGAGAACGTCACGACCACGGGGATCGACCTGCTCGGCTTGCCGTGCGGAACGATCCTGCGATTCGGTTCAGCTGGGGCTGGGGCTGGGGCTGGGGCTGGGGCTGGGGCTGGGGCTGGGGCTGGGGCCGGAGCCGGAGCCGGAGCCGGAGCCGGAGCCGAGGGCGGAGCCGGCGTCGGACCGGGGGGTGGGCCTGCCGATGTGGTGGCGGCTGCCGGGCAGGCCACGCTGGATGACTCCACCGCTGGCGCTGTCGAGCTGCTTTCCGCCGTTGTGGCGGCCGAGGGTGAGCGGGCTGACGTCGATGGCCGGCCTGCGGTCGTGGTGACCGGGCTGCGGAACCCGTGCCAGCAGATCAACCGGTTCCGGCCCGGGCTGCTGAAGCGGGTGCTCGGCAAGGACGAGGCCGGCAACCCGGTACGCCGGGCCGGGGTGATGGCGGTCGTGTTGCGTGGTGGCGTGGTCCGGCCGGGTGATGCGATCTCCGTGGAACTGCCGGCCGCGCCGCATCGGCCGCTGGATCGGGTCTGACCGACTCGCTCCCAGGTGCGGCGACCGGCCGTTGCCCGATGTGATGTCCGGCGCTGCCGGTGGGTGCGGTGACGGACCGACGGTGGCTGCGGTGACCGGCTGTCGGCCCGGTCCGGTAGCGCGTGGTTCGGGGGGTGGCTCGGGTCTCGTCCGGGGTGGGGTTCGCGGCGTGGGACGATAGATGGGCCGGTGTTGTGACCGGTTGCCAGTTCGGCGGGGAGAACCTGCCGGTCGGTAGGCCAGATCTTGAGTGAGAAGAACGGACGAACGTGCCTGGACCGCTCGACCCCGGCGTGAACATCATCGGAGCGACCGATCCGCGTCGTATCCGCAATTTCTGCATCATTGCGCACATTGACCACGGGAAGTCGACGCTGGCCGACCGCATGCTGCAGATCACCGGCGTGGTCGATCCGCGGCAGATGCGGGCGCAGTATCTCGACCGGATGGACATCGAGCGCGAGCGTGGCATCACGATCAAGAGCCAGGCCGTGCGGATGCCGTGGGTCGTGCGGGAAGGCGATCTGACCGGCGAGTCCGCCGTGCTCAACATGATCGACACCCCCGGGCACGTCGACTTCACGTACGAGGTGTCGCGCAGCCTTGCCGCCTGTGAGGGTGCCGTCCTGCTCGTCGACGCCGCTCAGGGCATCGAGGCGCAGACCCTGGCCAACCTGTACCTGGCCATGGAGAACGATCTGCACATCATTCCCGTACTGAACAAGATCGACCTGCCGGCCGCCCAGCCGGAGAAGTACGCGGAAGAGCTCGCCAAGCTGATCGGGTGCGAGCCCAGCGACGTGCTAAGGGTGTCCGGGAAGACCGGGGTGGGCGTGGAGCACCTGTTGGACGAGATCGTCCGGCAGTTCCAGCCCCCGGTCGGCGAGGCCGACGCGCCCGCGCGGGCAATGATCTTCGACTCCGTGTACGACGTGTACCGGGGCGTGGTCACCTACGTCCGGGTCATCGACGGGCGGATCGAGGCCCGGGACCGGATCAAGATGATGTCGACCGGGGCCGTGCACGAGCTGCTCGAGATCGGTGTCGTGTCGCCCGAGATGGAGAAGGCCGGCGCGCTCGGGGTCGGTGAGGTCGGTTACCTGATCACCGGTGTGAAGGACGTGCGGCAGTCCCGCGTCGGTGACACCGTGACCGGGAACGCGCGGCCGGCCAAGGAAGCCCTCGGCGGGTACAAGGACCCGAAGCCGATGGTGTACTCCGGGCTGTACCCGATCGACGGCTCGGACTACCCGGCGCTGCGGGATGCGCTCGACAAGCTGAAGCTCAACGACGCCGCGCTCACGTACGAGCCGGAGACGTCGGCCGCGCTCGGGTTCGGGTTCCGGTGCGGCTTCCTCGGCCTGCTGCACCTGGAGATCATCGGGGAGCGGCTGGAACGCGAGTTCAACCTCGACCTGATCTCCACCGCGCCGAACGTGGTGTACCAGGTGATCACCGAGGACATGCAGGAGCACGTCGTCACGAACCCGAGCGAGTTCCCCGACGGCAAGATCGCGGAGATCCACGAGCCGGTCGTCCGGGCGACGGTGCTGGTGCCCAACGAGTACGTGGGCGCGGTGATGGAGCTGTGCCAGAGCAGGCGCGGCAGCCTGCTCGGCATGGAGTACCTGTCGGCCGAGCGCGTGGAGCTGCGTTACACGCTGCCGCTCGCCGAGATCATCTTCGACTTCTTCGACCAGCTGAAGAGCAAGACCAAGGGGTACGCGTCCCTCGACTACGAGCCCTCCGGCGAGCAGGTCGCCGACCTGGTCAAGGTCGACATCCTGCTGCACGGGGAGCCGGTCGACGCGTTCAGCGCGATCGTGCACAAGGACAAGGCGTACAACTACGGCGTCACGATCGCCGCCAAGCTGCAGAAACTCATCCCGCGCCAGCAGTTCGAGGTGCCGATCCAGGCCGCGATCGGCAGCCGGATCATCGCCCGGGAGACCATCCGCGCCATCCGCAAGGACGTGCTCGCCAAGTGCTACGGCGGTGACATCAGCCGTAAGCGCAAGCTGCTCGAGAAGCAGAAGGAAGGCAAGAAGCGGATGAAGATGGTGGGCCGGGTGGAGGTGCCGCAGGAGGCCTTCATCGCCGCGCTGTCGACGTCGGACGGGCCGGACACCAAGGGCGCCAAGAAGTAGAGGGCCCGGCCACGCCGGCCGGGTTCGGCGCGGGTGGCTGGAGGAGGCCGGCCGGGCGGTCGGCTGGCGGCGAGAGCGTGGCTCGGTGGCGCCCGGTTTAGTGGCGCGTGGCTCGGTGGCGCGTGGCTCGGTGGTGCGGCTCAGTGGCGCGCGGCTCGGTGGTGCGGCTCAGTGGCGCGCGGCTGGGCTAAGCGGGGCGCGGCGGGGCTAAGCGGGACGCGGCTGGGTGACGCGTGGCTGGGCGGCGATGGCTCGGCGGCACGCGGCTGGACTGGGCGGCGCGTGGCTGGACTGGGCGGCGCGTGGCTGGTCAATGCGTGGGCGCGGCGGCTGGGCAACGCGTGGGCGCGGCGGCTGGGCAACGCGTGGGCGCGGCGGCTGGGCAACGCGTGGGCGTGGCGGCTGGGCAGCGCGAGGGTGCGGCAGCGCGAGGGTGCGGCAGCGCGAGGGTGCGGCAGCTCGGTGGGTGCGGCGGCTGGGCTGGTGCGGTGGCTCGGCGGGTGCGTGGGTGCGGCGGCTGGTCGGGCGGTGAGTGGGCGGCTGGTCGGGCGGTGTGTGGGCGTCTGGTCGGGCGGTGTGTGGGCGTCTGGTCGGGCGGTGCGTGGGCGCCTGGATGAGTCGCGGGAGGGCGTGCGAACCGGCGGCGGGCCGGCGGCCGGCGGGTCGCGGTGCGTGCCCGTGGGCGCCGTTGCCAGGGGGTTGTGCGGGAGCTGTGGGGCCGGTGGGGAAGCCCGGTGGGTTGTCTGCGGATCAATCTTGGCGGCGGACCGGCCGGGGTTGGGACCGGGGTGAAGGGTGCTGACCTGCGGGTTTGTCCCTGGGTGGGGATCTTGGGGCGGTTGGCTGAGAGGTTCCTGCGAAATCGGCGGTTTGATTTTCGGGGCGGTCGGGAAATCTGCCGTTCGACGGACGCAACGAATGCTCCACCCCCGAGGAGGAACACCCATGACTGTCACCGGCATCATCACCGCGCTCATCGTCGGTCTGATCATCGGCGCGCTGGGCCGACTGGTCGTACCGGGCAAGCAGAACATCCCGATCTGGCTGACCATGGTCATCGGTGTCGTCGCCGCGCTGCTGGGCACCGTGATCGCCCGCGCCGTCGGCCTCGCCGACACGGACGGCCTCGACTGGACTGAGCTGCTGTTCCAGGTTGTTCTCGCCGCCATCGGTGTCGCGCTGGTTGCCGGCATCGGCGGTCGCCGCAGCTACAACCGCTGACCTTCGGGCCCTCGCGGCCCGCAGGAACCGCACTGCCACAGAACGCCGGGTCTCCCACGGGAGCCCGGCGTTCTGCATGTCCGGAAAAGGTCCGAGGAAAAGGGTCGGGAAAGGGACCGGGCAAAGCCCGGGGAACGGTCGGGCAGGGCGCAGGAAAGGGTGCGGACGGCTCTGGGAGAAAGGGCCCGGATGGCCGCGGAAACGACGGGCGACGGCGCGGCGAGGCGGGAATGGAGCCGGGTACGGCGCGGGAAGGGTCCGTCCGGACGCGGGTAGGGCGTAGGCAAGAGCCGGCAGACCCGGGTGGCGCGCAGGCAAAGGCCGGCCAGACGCGGGTGGACGGTAGGTATGGGGTCGGTCAGACGCGGGGCAGGGCGCAGGCAAAAAGCCTGCTGGACGCGGGTGGGGCGGTAGGTATGGGGTCGGTCAGACGCGGGGCAGGGCGCAGGCGAGGGGCCGGTCAGACGCGGCTAGGGCGCAGGCAAGGCGCAGGCGAGGCGCGTGAACGGGTCTGTGAGGTAGCGGGTGAGCCCGGCGGGAGGTAGCGGGTGAGCCCGGCGGGCCCGTTACGGCCTGGACCGGCCGCTCGGGCCGGGTGTGTGGCACGGGACTTGGCTGTGCCCGTACGTGTGGAGTCGGTTTTCAGTAGCGGAATTTGTGCTGGGCGCTGCGGCGGTTCACCCAGGCCGGGAGTTCGTCGACGTGCTCGAGGTGGGGGACTCTTTCGAGCGGGTCGTGGGCCTTGGTGACGTCGCGCAGGGTCACGACGAAGCCTTGGACCAGGCGGTCTTTTCGCAGGTCGCGGTAGGTGGCTTCGACCAGGATCTGGGTGTCGTCGGGGCGGCGCAGGGCGCAGTGGAGGATGCCGTCGCCCTCTTCGCGCAGGGCGCGGCGGACCTGGCTGCTGTCGTCCGGGTGGACGATGTCCGGCAGGGTGGCGAACGGGGGGAGCCCGTCCGTGCCGAGGAGTTTCTTCAGGGCCGGGCTGGCGTAGCGGATGACCTGGTCCTCGTCGATGACCAGCATGAGGTCCGCGGTGTTGCGGATGACCGCTCGCAGGTACAGGTCGCTGTCGCGGCGGCCTACCGCTTCGACCAGGGCGATGCGGTCCAGGGCGAGGGCCGCCTGGCCGGCCAGCACCTCGAGGACGTCGCGGCCGGCCGCCAGGACGTCGCGGCGGCCCGCCAGGATCAGGGCGCCGCCGTTGGGGCGGGCCACCGCGAGGGGTTCCAGCCAGAGCGGGCAGACCAGGGTGGCGTCCTGCGGGGCCGGCTGTTCAGGGGAGACGCCGACGGCAGCCGGTGCGGGAGCAGAAGACACTGCGGATGGCGAAGAGGGCGCGGGTGGAGGAGAAGCCGCGGGCGGTGGGAGGACCACGGTGTCGGCGGGGGCCCACCAGCTGCGCTGGCCGGTGCCGGGGGATGCCGCCGGTGGTGGCTTCACGGTGAGCTGGCGGTCGTCGGTGGCGAAGTCGATGCGGTGGATCGTGCCCGGCGGGAGGAGCTGCGCGACGGCCGCGCGGACCGCGGTGCCGACGGCGGCCTCGTCCGCCGCCGCGACCAGGGCCTCGCTGGCCTCCCGCAGGGCCCGTTCGCGGGTCAGCGACTGGCTGTTCTGGGTGACCGAGTCGGCGAGGCGGGTGATGGTCAGGACCAGGGTGATCAGCCCGGTGACGGCGATGACGACGCCGTCGGTGACCGTGCCCGACACCGCCTCGGTGAGCAGGACCAGCGGCGGCGTCGCCACGGACAGACCCAGCAGCGCCGCCCAGCGGCCGTCCCAGGGGACCGGGCGGGCCGATGCGGGGTCGGTGAGGCGGGCCATCGACGGGTGCAGGGCCGCCGCGCCCCAGCTCAGGTACAGGACCATGTAGCCGGTCTCGGCGAGCGGGCCGGGGGCGAGCGGGTACGCGATGTCGCTCATCAGCATCGCGATGGCGCCGGTGCACAGCAGCACGGCCGACCAGTTCAGCCACGTGGCCGCGGCCAGGCGGGCGGCGACGATCACGAGCAGCAGGCCGCCGATCACGTCCGACGCGGAGATCGTGGCGAACTGCTCGTTGGGGCCGATGCCGAAGACCCACACCACCAGCAGCGCCGAGCTGGCGCAGGCCAGCAGGTCGATGAGGCGTGCGCGGCTCAGCAGGGCCGCGCCGCCCCGGGTGAACTGCAGCAGCGCCAGCACCACGAACACGAACATGGTGAGGTAGCAGACGTCGGAGGCCGTGAACTTCGCGAACGCGTAGAAGACGTCACCGACGGCGAGGCAGGCCACCGAGGCGGCCAGCATCAGCCAGGGACCGATCCGGGCGGGTCGGTGCCGGCTGATCCCGGCGACCACGGCGCCGACGCTCACGGCTCCGAAGAGGATCCATTCGAGGGCTTGGAGCACGAATAACTAGTACCAGCACGGTCGCTGTCTGTCCATGTCGATGTATACGCAGCGCAATGACCAGGGCGGCCGCCGGTGACCACATCCAGCGACGTGGACGAACGTGAATACGAGACCGGGTCGGGAAAGCCCCCAGCTCAGCGGAACACCTCGGCCACCACCGTGTCGTTGCCGACCCGGCGGTCCCCGGTTACGGGCTGCCACTTCCCGTCCGGCGCGGTCCACTCCAGATCCGCGAAACGTACCCGTTCGAGTCCGGTGGTCTTGGCGTGCGAGACGAGCCAGTGCGCGTACCGCCAGCCGGAGCTCGGGTTCTCGACGGTCACCTTGAGCCCGGCCACCTGCGCCGCCGGGATGCCCCAGTCCAGCTCGAAGCCCTCGGCGAGCGCGGCGGTGGCGGCGGCCCCGCGCAGGGCGGGCTCCCCGGACACCGTGCAGGCGACGGCGCCGGTGGCCCGCCCGGTCAGCGCCCGGGCCAGTACCGCCGACTCGTCGGCCCACTTCTCGTACGCGTTCGGGTAGGCCGAGCGCTGCACCTTCTGGGCGGCGTCGGTGACCCGCATCTTCTTCCAGCCCTTGACCTTCTTGAGGGCCGAGTAGAACTTCTCCGCCGCGTACCTCGGGTCCTGGATCTCCGCCGCCGACCCCCAGCCCTGGCTGGGACGCTGCTGGAACAGGCCGACGGAGTCCCGGTCGCCGTCGTCGCGGTTCTCCAGCTTGGATTCCTGCAGCGCCGTGGCGAGGGCCACGACCACGGCGCGTTCGGGCATCTTGCGGCGGATGCCCACCGCGGAGATCGTCGCCGCGTTCGCCATCTGCACGGCGTCGAGGGTGACCTCGCCGTCGGCGCGTACCGTGCACTCCGGGCCGAGGTGGGGCAGCTTGAGGCCGCCGCCGAAGGACGAGCTGACGATCAGTCCGAGGGCACCGAGCAGCACGGCCACCGCGATGATCGCGATCGGCTTCTTCACCCGGGCACCTCCTCGTCGTCGCACAAGCCTAGACAACGATCACTCGCGACTTACGCGAGCGGCACCCAGCTCGCCGGACGCTTCTCGCGGAACGCGGCCACGCCCTCGCGTCCCTCGGCCGATCGGAAGTAGCCGGCGGAGCGCGCGGACAGATCGGCCAGGTCGGCGCGGATCGACTCGGCGGCCGGGCGGCGCAGCAGCTGCTTGGTGCCGGCCAGGGCGAGCGGGCCGCCCCGGACCAGGGAGTCGCAGTACGCCTGCACCGCGGCGTCGAGCCCGTCCGCGGCGACCGCCGCGGTGACCAGGCCGATCTGTGCCGCCCGGTCGCCGTCGAACACGTCACCGGTCAGATACAGCTCGGCGGCCGCCCGGGGGGCGAGCCGGGGCAGCACAGTGGCGCTGATCACCGCCGGGATCACGCCGAGGCGCACCTCGGAGAAGGCGAACGTCGCCTCGCGGGCGCAGACGGCGATGTCGGCCGCCGCGATCAGGCCCAGGCCGCCCGCGCGGGCCGGCCCGGCGATGCGCGCCACGACCGGCTTGGGAAACTCCCAGATCGCGGCCAGCACGTCGGCGATCATCTCGGCGGGCACCCGGCCGTTCTCCCGCGCCTCGGCGGTCTCCTTCAGGTCGGCGCCGGAGCAGAACACCGGTCCGGTGTGGGAAATCACGACCGCGCGGACCGCGGGGTCGGTCAGGGCGGCGGTGAGGCCGTCGAGCAGCTCGCGCATCAGCGGCGAGGACAGCGCGTTGCGGTTGGCGGGACTGTCCAGCGTGAGGGTGGTCACGCCGGCGGCGGTGACGGTACGGACCAGAGCCATGTGACAAGACCCTAACGGCACCCGGGCACACTTGACGGATGCCTGGTCCCATGCCCGAGGGTGAGCCCGTACCGAGTGACGGCTCGCTGCCCGCGTCCGCGCTGCACGACGTGGGCCGCAACGGCTTCGGGGTGTACGTGCACGTGCCGTTCTGCGCCAGTCGTTGCGGCTACTGCGACTTCAACACGTACACGGCCGCGGAGCTGGGCGGCGGGGCGAGCCGCGACGAGTACGCGGACACCGTGCTGCGGGAGTTGGCGCTGGCCGGGGGCATCCTGCAGGCCCGGGTCGACACGGTTTTCGTCGGCGGCGGCACACCGACCCTGCTCGAGCCGCGCGACCTCGGCCGCATCCTCGAGGGCATCGACCGCACGTGGGGGCTCGCCGCCGACGCCGAGATCACCACCGAGGCCAACCCGGAGTCGGTGACGCCGGCGTCCCTGCAGGCGCTGCGCAAGGCCGGCTACAACCGGATCTCGCTGGGCATGCAGTCCGCCTCGCCGGGCGTGCTGGCGATCCTCGACCGCCGGCACACCGCCGGGCGTGCGCCCCGGGCCGCCGCGGAGGCGCGGGAGGCCGGCTTCGACCACGTCAACCTCGACCTCATCTACGGGACGCCGGGGGAGACCGCCGACGACTTCGCCGCCTCGCTGGACGCGGTGGTCCGGGCGGGGGTGGACCACGTCAGCGCGTACTCGCTGATCGTCGAGGACGGCACCCGCATCGCGGCCCGGATGCGGCGCGGGGAGCTCCCGTACCCGGACGACGACATCGCCGCGGACCGCTATCTGGCCGCGGAGGCAGCGCTGGGCGCCGCCGGGTTCTCCTGGTACGAGGTCTCCAACTGGTCCACCTCACCCGCCGCGCAGTGCCGGCACAACCGCCTGTACTGGACCGGCGGCGACTGGTGGGGGCTCGGGCCGGGCGCGCACAGCCACGTGGGCGGGGTGCGGTGGTGGAACGTCAAACACCCTTCCGCGTACGCGAAGAGGCTGGCCGAGGGCGTTTCGCCGGGGCTGGGGCGCGAGGTGCTGACGGGCGAGGACCGCCGAGTCGAGGAGGTCATGTTGCGGCTGCGCCTCGCCGAGGGATTGCCGCTCGAGCTGGCCGACCCGGCGGGGGCCCGGCAGGCGCTCGCCGACGGTCTGCTGGAGCCCGAGGCGTACGCCCGCGGCCGCGCCGTGATCACCCTGCGTGGTCGGTTGCTCGCAGATGTGGTGGTTCGCACGCTGGTTTAGCTTTCCGCCGCAAAAGGTCTGCCGATTGTCCGTTGGTGCCGGAAGCTCCGGGCGCCAGGGGAGGGGTCGGCATGCGAGTGGGAACCCGGCGGTGGCTGACGGCGGCGGTGGCGGGCGGCGTGGTCGTCCTCGGCGGGGCCAGCCCGGCCGTCGCGGCCGACGGCGAGACCGCCGACACGTACGCGACGATCGTCGGCCCGTCCGGGCGCCCCACGTACGTCGAGGTCGAGGCGCCCACCGTGGCGCAGGAGATCCGCAAGGCGCAGAGCCTGCCGGGCTCGGTCGGCGCGGCCGTCGAGGCCCCGGTCACGATCGCCGGCGCGGCCTCCGCCGACCCGCTGCGCTCCCTGCAGTGGGACAACGACGCGCTGCGCATCGACGACATCACCCCCCGGCCCGCGGTCGCGGGGCAGCTCGTGGCGGTGATCGACACCGGGGTGAGCGCCACCGAGGAGGACTGGGCGTCCGGCCAGGTGCGCTGCGACCTCGGCACGGACGTGGTGGGCGACGCGTACACGGCGTCGAGTGGCGGCACCGGATGCGTCGACCCGCACGGACACGGCACCCACGTCGCCGGGACCATCGGGGCGGTCGCGGGCAACGGCATCGGGATGGCCGGGGTCGCGGGCGGGGTGCAGATCCTGCCCGTACGGGCGCTGGACGCCTCCGGCTCCGGCGGCGACATCGACATCGCGCGGGGCATCGTCTGGGCCGTCGACCACGGCGCCACAGTGATCAACATGTCGATCGGCGGGCCGCAGTCCGGTGCGTACGACGCGGCTGTCGCGTACGCGGCCGGCCACCGGGTGCCCGTGGTCGTGGCGAACGGCAACAACCGCCTGACCGGGAACGCCCCGCAGTGGCCGGCGGCGGCGCCCGGCGTCATCGCGGTCGCGGCCACCGAGGCCGGCGGCGACTCGGCGTACTACAGCAACAGCAGCGGCACCGCGCTCATCGCGGCCCCGGGCAGCCGGATCCTGAGCATGGACGTCAAGCACACCACGCCCGGCACGCCGTACGTCTACATGAGCGGCACCTCCATGGCGAGCCCGCACGTGGCGGCCGTCGCCGCGCTGTGGCTGGCGGCGCACCCCGGTGGCACGGTCGAGCAGCTGCGCAGCGCCCTGATCGCCACGGCCACCGATCTGGGGGCGACCGGCTTCGACAATCAGTTCGGGTACGGGCTGGTGAACCCTTACGAGCTTCTGACGCCGGCTCCGGCGCCCGTGGTCGAGGACCCGGCGCCCGTCGTCGAAGATCCGGCGCCCGCTCCGGTGGTGGACGATCCGGCTCCGGCGCCGGCGCCGGCGCCGGCGCCCGCTCCTTCGCTGGTGGCGCCCGTCGCGCCCGCGTCGGTGAAGGTGCTCGCGCAGACCGAGGCGCTGCGGGTGACCTGGGCTGCCGTCGCCGGCACGGACACCGCGCCGGTCGAGGGCTACCGGCTCTACCGCAACGGGATGCTGCGGGCCACGCTCGCCGGGACCAGCTTCACCGACGCGGTGGACGGCGGGGTCGCGTACACGTACGCCGTGGAGGCTTTCGGGGCCGGTGGCACGTCGGCGCAGGTCAGCGCGGTGGGTACGGCGCGCTGGGCGGCCGCCGGGCTGTCGGTGAACCGGACGTCGGTGCTCAAGAAGGGCCGGATCGTCGTGCGCGGCACGTCCCTGCGGCCCGGGAGCACGGTCGTGGTGCGGGAGACGTACGCGTATCGGAAGTCGACGCGGACCGTCGTGCTGGCCTCGGTGCGGGTGAGCAAGGGCGACGACGCGTCGTTCTCCGTGCTGCCCGTGCAGGGTGCGCGGACCGGGACGCTGAGCCTGCAGGCCGTCGACCACAACGGCCGGGTCGTCCGGACCAGCCGCTCGATCCGGGTCGGGTGACCGGCGGCCCGGTGCGGGACCGGGCGGGCGGCGCCGTCGAGAGCCCGGCGCCGCCGTGCGGTCACTTGATCATCGAGACCGTCATCGGGTAGTTGTACGGCTCGTTGTTGTTGGCCTTCACGCCCGCGATGACGCCGACGATCGTGGCGATCAGCCATGCGGCGATGCCGATGAAGATGCCGATGACGATGCAGCTGAGGATCCAGCCCACCACCGCGATGATCGACCAGAGGATCTGGAAGTTCAGCGCCTTGACCGCCTCCGCGCGCACCGCCGGGGACTGGTTGCCCTTGGCGAGCAGGGCGATCAGCGGCGCGATCCAGCCGGAGCAGCCGCCGCCGAGGAACGCGCCGGCCGCGCCGCCGAAGTGGGCGACGAGGATCCAGGTCTTGTCGTCGCCGCCGCCCTGGCCGTAGCCCTGCGGCGGGTAGCCGGGCTGGCCGTACGCGCCGGGCGGCGGGGTGCCGTACCCGGGCGGCGGGGTGCCGTAGCCACCCGCGCCGGAGGAGGGGGGCTGGCCGTAGCCGGCGCCGGACGACGGGGGCGGGCCGTAGCCGCCGGCACCCGACGAGGGCGGCGGGGCGTACCCACCGGCACCGGACGAGGGCGGCGGGGCGTACCCACCGGCGCCGGACGTGGGCGGCGGGGTGCCGTAGCTCGGCGGCTGGGGAGAGCCGTACGCCGGCGGCGGCGGGGTCGGGTCGTTGCCCGGATATGGGTTGATCGGCGCGGTGGGGTCCGAGGGATTTCCCTCACCGGGCGGACGCGGCGGTTCAGTCATGGGCAACACGGTAGGACCGCCGGTCGAACGTGGCGAGGGCAACACCCTGGTGAGGTCGGAGAATAGACACTCGGCTAAGTACACCCGGACCACCGGCCGATCATCGCGCGCGGGCGCGCGGCGACGTAGACTGGCACTCGACTTACCGGAGTGCCAGGAGTTTGCGCAGACGGCAGGAGTTCCTGCAGACGATCAGGGGGAGGGGTCATGCCGCTCGATGACCGCAAGCTCGAGGTGCTCCGGGCCATCGTCGAGGACTACGTCGCCACCCAGGAGCCGGTGGGCAGCAAGGCCCTGGTGGAACGGCATCAGCTGGGGGTCTCCCCGGCGACCGTCCGCAACGACATGGCGGTCCTCGAGGAGGAGGGCTACATCCGGCAGCCGCACACCAGCGCCGGGCGCGTGCCCACCGACGCCGGTTACCGGCTCTTCGTCGACCGGCTGTCCCGGATCAAGGCGCTGAGCCCGGCCGAGCGGCGGGCGATCGAGCGGTTCCTCGCCGGCGCGGTCGACCTGGACGACGTCGTGCACCGCACGGTGCGGCTGCTCGCCCAGCTCACCCGCCAGGTCGCCGTCGTGCAGTATCCGAGCCTCTCCCGCTCCTCGGTGCGGCACCTCGAGCTGGTGCCGATCTCCACGACCCGGCTCATGCTGGTGATGATCGCCGACACCGGCCGGGTGGAGCAGCGGCTCGTCGAGCTCCCCGGCCCCACCGACAGCGACGACGTGCTGGACATGCGCCGCAAGGTCAACGCCAAGCTCGCCGGCGAGCGGCTCGTCGACGCGCCCCCGCTGGTGCAGGCGCTGGTCGACGAGTGCGCCCCGGAGAAGCGCAACACGATGACGTGCGTCGCGTCGGTGCTGCTGGAGACCCTGGTCGAGCGCAGTGACGAGCGCCTCGCCCTGGCCGGGACCGCCAACCTCACCCGCGGCGGCGTGCTGGACTTCCAGGGTTCGCTGCGGCCGGTGCTCGAGGCCCTCGAGGAAGAGGTCATCCTGCTCAAGCTCATCGGCGAGGTGGAGCCCAGCACGACCCGGGTCCGCATCGGCGACGAGAACGAGATCGACAATCTCCGGGCGGCATCGGTGGTGAGCACCGGTTACGGACCGGGTACCACAATCGTTGGTGGGCTCGGCGTGCTGGGGCCGACCCGGATGGACTACCCCGGCACCATCGCGACCGTGCGTGCCGTGGCACGCTACGTTGGCGATCTGCTCGCACAGAACTGACGGACAAGCGACGGACGACGGTCTCCAGCGCACAGCGCGGGGCAGACATGAGGACTCGAAACCCTGTGGCCAAGGACTACTACGGAATTCTCGGCGTCAGCCGCGAAGCCACCGACGACGAGATCAAGCGCGCCTACCGCAAGCTGGCCCGTCAGTACCACCCGGATGTGAACCCGGACCCCGAGGCGCACGAGAAGTTCAAGGACATCAACGCCGCGTACGAGGTCCTCTCCGACGACCAGAAGCGGCAGATCGTCGACCTCGGCGGCGACCCCCTGGCGCCCGGCGGCGGTGGGGCGGGCGGCCCCGGTGGTCCCGGTGGCGCGGGCCCGTTCGTGGGCTTCCAGGACATCATGGACGCCTTCTTCGGCACGACCGCCGGCGGCGGCGCCCGGGGACCGCGCCCGCGCACCCGGCCCGGCGCCGACGCGATCCTGCGCCTGGAGCTGGACCTGGTGGAGACGGCGTTCGGCGTCGAGGCGCCGATCACCGTGGACACCGCCGTGCTGTGCACCCAGTGCTCCGGCGCCGGCACCGCGCCCGGCACCCACCTGGCCACCTGTGAGACGTGCGGCGGCCGGGGCGAGGTGCAGTCGGTGCAGCGTACGTTCCTGGGCCAGGTCGTCTCCTCCCGTCCGTGCCAGACCTGCCAGGGGCACGGCACGGTCATCCCGCACCCCTGCCCGACCTGCGCCGGCGACGGCCGCATCCGGACCCGCCGCTCGCTGACGGTGAAGATCCCGGCCGGCGTCGAGGACGGCATGCGCATCCGCCTGGCCCAGCAGGGCGAGGTCGGTCCGGGCGGCGGCACGGCCGGCGACCTGTACGTCGAGATCCACGAGCGGCCGCACGACGTGTACTCGCGCAAGGGCGACGACCTGCACTGCCGGGTCACCCTGCCGATGACCGCCGCGGCGCTCGGCACCCGGCTGACCATCAAGACGCTCGACTCCGAGGAGAACATCGAGGTCAAGCCCGGCACGCAGCCGTCGTCGACGTTGCGCGTGCGGGGCAAGGGCGTGCCGCACCTGCGGGGGCAGGGCCGCGGTGACCTCTTCGTGCACCTCGACGTGAAGACGCCGACGAAGCTGACGCCGGACCAGGAGCGGATGCTGCGCGACTTCGCCAAGACCCGCGGGGAGGACGTGGCCGAGCTCAGCAAGCAGGGTGGTTTCTTCTCGCGCATGCGTGACGCGTTCAACGGCCACTGACCGTGTCGGCTCCGCTGTTCCTCGTGGAGGACCTGCCGGCCGGGCCGCGCCACACGCTGGCCGGCAAGGAGGGCCATCACGCCGCCGACGTGCAACGGGTACGCCCGGGCGAGGAGATCGTGCTGGCCGACGGCCGGGGCGGCTCGGTCCGGGCCGAGGTCACCGCGGTGGGCCGGGGCAGCGTGGACGTCGCCGTGGGCGAGCGGTCGTACGCCCCCGCCGCGGACCCGCGCCTGGTCGTGGTGCAGGGCATCGCCAAGGGTGACCGGGGTGAGCTCGCCGTGCAGGCGATGACCGAGACCGGCGTGGACGAGATCGTGCCGTGGGCGGCGTCCCGGTCGGTGGCGCAGTGGCGTGGCGACCGGGGCGTACGAGCCCGCGAGAAGTGGATCGCCACCGCGCGGGAGGCCGCCAAGCAGTCCCGCCGCCCGTGGCTCCCGGAGGTCTCCGGTGATCCGGACGTCTCCACCAAGCAGGTCGCCGCCCGGCTGGGCCGCGCCGCGGTGGCGTTCGTGCTGCACGAGGAGGCGACCGACCGGCTCAGCGCCGCGAAGCTGCCCGAGTCGGGCGAGGTCGTGCTGGTCGTCGGGCCCGAGGGCGGGATCAGCGACCAGGAGCTGGGTGCGTTCGTGGCCGCGGGGGCGCAGCCGGTCAAGCTCGGGGACTCGGTGCTGCGAACGTCGACGGCCGGGGTCGCGGCGCTGGCGGTGTTGTCGGTACGGCTGGACCGATGGTGACCGCGAAGGAAGGGTAGCCTAAGCTCACCCGCATGGTCGTGACGCGTACGCCGGTGCCCACGCGTCCGCGACCGGCCGGTGGGCTCGCGCGGACCCGGGCACGCCGGGGCGCGGGACTGCTCGTCTGCCTGGGCGTGCTGGCCGTGGTGTGCGTGCTGAGCATCGCGCTGGGCACCCGCAACGTCTCGCCGCAGACCGTGTGGGACGCGTTGTTCCACTACGCGGATACCGACGACCAGTCGATCGTGCGGGATCTGCGCGTGCCGCGGACCGTGCTGGGCCTGCTCGCCGGGGTCGCGTTCGGACTGTCTGGCGCGGTGATCCAGGCCGTCACCCGCAACCCGCTCGCCGACACCCAGATCCTCGGCATCAACTCCGGCGCCGGGCTCTTCGTCGTCTTCGCGGTCGGCGTGCTCGGCCTGACCAGCCTGTCGCAGTACCTGTGGTTCGGCTTCGCCGGCGTCGCGTTCGCGCTGACGCTGGTCTACCTGCTCGGCTCCGCGGGGCGGGCCGGTGCCACGCCCGTACGCCTGACCCTGGCCGGGGTGGCGCTGGGCGCGGTGATGGACGGCATCTCCGGCGGCATCCGGCTGGTCCGGCCGCGCGCCTTCGACTACCTGCGGTTCTGGGACATCGGCTCGCTGGCCGGGCGGCCCGCCGACGTGGCCGTGACGATCCTGCCGTTCGTGGCCGCCGGCACGGTGCTCGCCCTGCTCGTGGCCCGCTCGCTGAACGCCGTGGCGCTCGGTGACGACCTCGCGCGGACGCTGGGCGCGGGTGTGGGGCGCACCCGGATCCTCGCGACCGGGTCGGTGATGCTGCTGGCCGGCGCGGCCACGGCGGCGGTGGGCCCGATCGGGTTCGTCGGGTTGATGGTGCCGCACCTCGTGCGCTGGATCGTCGGGCCGGATCAGCGCTGGATCTTCGGGTACACCGTGGTGCTCGGGCCGGTGCTGCTGCTGGTCGCCGACATCGTGGGACGGCTCGTGGTGCGTCCGGGCGAGCTGCGCGTCGGGGTGGTCACCGCGTTCGTCGGGGCGCCGGTGCTGATCTGGTGGGTGCGCCGCCGCGCGGTGAGCGGGCTGTGAGGGTGGGTGCGCCGCCCGAGGCGGACAACGCCCGGCGGGCGGAACGGGTGGACTTCGGGCGGCGGGTCCTGACGGTCCGCGCCGGCCGGCACGTCAGCGGCCGGATCGCGGTCAGGCCCGCGCTCGTCTGCGGCCTGCTCACCCTCGCCGCGCTGACGATCGCCGTGCTGGCGCTGGGTACGGGCGAGTTCACCCTGCCCCCGGACCGGGTGGTCCGGGCGCTGGCCGGCGAGGGCACCCGGGCCGCCCGGCTGGTCGTCGTCGAATGGCGGCTGCCGCGGGTGCTGCTCGCCCTGATGATCGGCGCGGCGCTGGGGCTGGCCGGGGCGATCTTCCAGGCGCTGACCCGCAACCCGCTGGGCAGCCCGGACGTCATCGGCTTCAACACCGGCGCGTACACGGGTGTGCTCGTCGTGACGGTCGTCGCCGGCAACGGCTACTACCCGATCGCGGCCGGCGCGCTCGTGGGCGGCCTGGCCACCGCGGTGGTCGTCTACCTGCTCGCGTTCCGGCGCGGGGTGCAGGGCTTCCGGCTCATCATCGTGGGCATCGCGATCAGCGCCATGCTCGGCTCCGCCAACCAGTGGTTCATCGCCGAGGCCGATCTGCAGGCCGCCTTCGCCGCGGCGCTGTGGGGTCAGGGCAGCCTGAACGGGCTCGGCTGGGCGCAGGTCACCCCGGTGGCGGTCGCGCTGGGTGCGCTCTGCCTGGCCCTTGTCGCGTACGGGCCACGTCTGGCGCTGCTGGAGATGGGCGAGGACGCTGCGGCCTCGCTGGGCGTACGGGCCGGGGCCGTGCGGCTCGCGTACCTGGTCATCGGGGTGGCCCTGACCGCGGTCGCGACGGCCGCCGCCGGGCCGATCTCGTTCGTCGCGCTGGCCGCCCCGCAGCTGGCGCGGCGGCTGACCCGTACGCCGGGCATCGCCCTGCTCCCGTCCGCGGCGATGGGCGCCTTCCTGCTCATGCTCAGCGACTGGCTCGCGCAGCGGGCGTTCGCGCCCACCCAGCTGCCGGTCGGCGTGGTGACCGTGTCGGTGGGCGGGGTCTATTTCGTCTGGCTGCTGGCGCGCCAGGCCCGTCGGTGAGGGGGCAACCGTGACTTTGGCAGCGCGCGACATCACGATCGGCTACGACCGCAGGACGATCTCCGAGCATCTCGATCTGGACCTGCCGGCCGGCCGGTTCACCGCGATCATCGGCCCGAACGCGTGCGGGAAGTCGACGCTGCTGCGCGCGCTGTCCCGGCTGCTCAAGCCGTCGGCCGGCGCGGTGCTGCTGGACGGGCGGGACATCCACGCGCGCCCCGCCAGGGAGGTCGCGCGCCGGCTCGGGCTGCTGCCGCAGTCGTCGATCGCGCCGGACGGCATCTCGGTGGCGGAGCTGGTCGCCCGGGGCCGCTTCCCGCACCAGAGGCTGATCCGGCAGTGGTCGCCGGAGGACGAGGCGGCCGTGGTCGCCGCGATGGCCGCCACGGGCGTCGGTGACCTTTCCGGTGAGCTGGTCGACACGCTCTCCGGCGGGCAGCGCCAGCGCGTCTGGGTGGCCATGGTGCTCGCCCAGCAGACCCCGATCGTGCTGCTCGACGAGCCCACGACGTTCCTCGACATCGCCCATCAGATCGAGCTGCTGGAGCTGTGCGTACGCCTCAACCGCGACCAGGGCACGACGATGGTGGCGGTGCTGCACGACCTGAACCAGGCGGCCCGGTACGCCGACCACCTCGTCGTGATGCGCTCCGGCGCCGTGGTGGCCCAGGGCGATCCGCGCGAGGTGCTGACCGCGGCCCTGGTCGAGCGGGTGTTCGGGCTGGGCTGCCGGATCATCGACGACCCGGAGACGCACACCCCTATGGTCATCCCGCGGTCGAGATTAGGCTAGCCTTACCTCGGTACTGAGCCCACCGAAGGAGTCAGCGTGTCCAGCAACCCGTTCGACGACGAGAACGGCACCTTCCACGTCCTGGTGAACGACGAGGAGCAGCACTCCCTCTGGCCGGCGTTCAAGGAGATCCCGTCGGGCTGGCGCAGCGTCTTCGGCCCCTCGTCGCGGCAGGAGGCGCTGGACTACGTGGACGAGCACTGGACCGACCTGCGCCCGAAGAGCCTGCGCGACAGCATGGCCCGGTGAGCCTCTCCGGCGGTCGCATCCTGCGCCGGGCGATCACCCGCAACGGCCGGCGGCTCTGGCCGGGCACCGCGCTGATCGGCGTGCACCAGGCCTGCGAGGCCGCCATCCCGATCCTCATCGGCGTGGTGGTCGACACCGCCGTCACGCCGGGCGACGGGACCGCGCTCGCGCTGTGGGTGGCGGCGCTGGGCGTGCTGTTCGTGCTGCTGACGACGGCGTACCGGCTGGGGGCACGGCAGCTCATGAGGGCCATCGCCGAGGAGGCGCACCTGCTGCGGCTCGAGGTCGCGGCGAAGATCCTGCACCCGCGCGGGGCCCGTACCGGCATGCGCACCGGCGACCTGCTCACGGTGTCCACCAGCGACGCCGACAACACGTCGTACCTGCTGGACTACGTGCCCCGGATCGCCGGGGCGGTCGTGGCCACCGCCGTCAGCGCGGTGACGCTGCTGCTGATCTCCGTACCGCTGGGGCTGGCCGTGCTGGTCGCCACGCCGCTCGTGCTCGTGGTGCTGCAGGTCAGCTCGCCGGTGATCACCCGGCGCGTCGCCGACCAGCAGGAGCAGGCCGGCCGCGCCACCTCGCTCGCCACCGACCTGGTCACCGGCCTGCGGCCGCTGCGCGGCATCGGCGCCCAGGATGCGGCCGCCGGGCGCTACCGCGCGGTGAGCCGGCGGTCGCTGGCCGCGACCCTGCGCGCGGCCCGGACCCAGGGCGGCTACCTCGCCGCCTCCACCACCCTGAGCACGCTGCTGGCCTGCGGCGTCGCGATCCTCGCCGGCTGGTTCGCGCTGACCGGCCGGATCACCGTGGGCCAGTTCATCACCGTCATCGGCTCCGCCCAGTTCCTCGTCGAGCCGTTCGGGCTGCTGGCGGTCGTCCCGAGCTGGATCGCCGAGGCGCGCGCGTCGGCCGACCGGGTCGCGCAGGTGACCGCCGCCGGGATGGTGCTGCCGGAGGGCATCGCGACTCCCGCGGCGGACGGCTGCGACCTGCGCCTGACCGGGGTGCGGCACGGCCCGCTCGCCGGCCTGGACCTGCACGTACGGCCGGGAGAGTTCGTCGGCGTGGCCGCCCGCCGGCCCGCCGACGCGGAGGCGCTGGTGCGGCTGCTCGCCGTACCGGCCGGGTACGAGGGGGACGTGCTGTTGGGCGGTGAGCCGCTCGAGACGATCGACCGGGCACACGCCCGCAGGTTGTTGCTGGTGGAGCCGCACCACGCGGACCTCTTCACCGGCACGATCGCGGGGAATGTGGCCCTGCGCGGCGACGACGGGCTCGCGGAGGCGCTCAGCGCGGCGGCGGCCGACGAGGTCGCCGGCCTCGACACGAAGGTCGCCGAGCGCGGCGCCAGCCTCTCCGGCGGCCAGCGCCAGCGGCTCGCCCTGGCCCGTGCCCTGCTCGCCAGGCCGCCCGTGCTCGTCCTGCACGACCCGACCACCGCCGTGGACGCCGTCACCGAGCACGCCGTCGCGGAGGGCATCCGGGCGCTGCGGCACGGCCCGGGCTCGGCCTTCGCCACGATCGTGATCACCACCAGCCCCGTGCTGCTCGCCGCCACCGACCGGGTCGTGGTCCTGGGCGACGGCGAGGTCGCCGCCGAGGGCGGGCACGCCGAGCTGAGCGGCACGCACGACTCCTACCGCCGGATGGTGCTCCGATGACCCTGCCGATCGCCACCGCGCGGGAGAGCCGCGCCTGGCTGCGGGCCGAGCTGCGCGGCCGCCGGGCCGAGGCGACCGGCACGCTGCTGGCCGGCGTGCTCGCGGCCGCCGCCTCGATCGTGCCCGTGTACGCCCTCGGCCTGCTGGTCGACCGGGTCCGCGCGGGTGCCGGCGCGCCGGCGATCGTGCCCGTCGCGATCGTGATCGTGGTGGCCGCGCTGGTCGGCGGGGCGGCGATGGGGATGTCCACGTACCTGATCGGCCGGCTGGGCGCTCGGATGCTCGCCGACCTGCGCGAGAGCACCGTGGCGACGGCGTTGCGGCTGCCCGCGCTCGTGCTGGACCGGGCCGGGCGCGGCGACCTGCTGTCCCGGGCCGGCGCGGACATCGCGGCCATCGGCAAGGCGGTCTCGGACGTGCTGCCGCAGGTGATCTCGGCGTTCCTGCTCGCCGTGCTCAGCCTGGCCGCCATGGCCGGCATCGACTGGCGGCTCGGCCTGGCCGGCGCGGTGGCCGTCCCGCTGTACGTGATCGCGCTGCGCTGGTACCTGCCGCGGTCGGCACCCCGGTACGCCCAGGAGCGCGCGGCCGTGGCGGAACGCTCCCAGCTGCTCGTGGAGAGCATGCAGGGACTGCGGACCGTGCACGCGTACCGGCTGGAGGACCGGCACCTGGGCGCGATCGACGGCGCCTCCGCCCGGGCCCGCGACATCTCGGTGGACGTCTTCACGCTCTTCACGCGCTTCGTCGGCCGGGTGAACCGGGCCGAGTTCGCCGGGCTGGCCGCGATCCTCGTCGTCGGGTTCCTGCTGGTCCGCGACGGCTCGGTGAGCGTCGGCGAGACCTCGGCGGCGGCCCTGCTGTTCCACCGGCTGTTCAACCCGGTCTCGACGCTGCTGTTCACCTTCGACGAGGTGCAGGCGGCCGGGGCGAGCCTGGGGCGGCTGGTCGGCGTGCTGCGGATGTCCACCCCGGACCCCGCGGCCGGGCGGGCGCCGGCCGATGCCGCGCTGACGCTGGACCGCGTGAGCTTCAGCTACGACGGCGTGACGCCGGTGCTGCACGACGTGTCGCTGCGGGTGGAGGTGGGGGAGCGGGTCGCGCTCGTGGGCTCGACGGGAGCCGGGAAGACCACGGCCGCCTCGATCGCGGCCGGCATCCTGCGACCCGGCGGGGGCGAGGCGCGGGTGGGGGGCGTACCGGTCCGGGACCTGCCCGCGCGGACGGTGGCCCTGGTCAGCCAGGAGACGCATGTCTTCGCCGGTCCGCTCGTGGAGGATCTGCGGCTGGCCCGCCCGGGCGCGGACCCGGCCGACGCCGAGGCGGCGCTGGAGACGGTCGGCGCGCTCGGGTGGGTGCGTGCCCTGCCGGACGGGCTGGACACGGTCGTCGGCGAGGGCGGTCACGAGCTGACCGCCGCGCAGGCGCAGCACCTCGCGCTCGCCCGGCTCGTGCTGCTGGATCCGGCGGTCGTGGTGCTCGACGAGGCGACCGCGGAGGCCGGGAGCTCGGGCGCCCGGGTGCTCGAGGAGGCGGCCGCGGCGGCGACCAGGGGCCGGACCACGCTCGTGGTGGCGCATCGGCTGACCCAGGCGGCGTCGGCCGACCGCGTCATCGTGCTCGAGCACGGCTCCATCGTGGAGTCGGGGACGCACGCCGAGCTGGTCGCCGCCGGCGGCCGGTACGCCGCGCTCTGGTCGGCCTGGGAGTCCCGGGCCCCCACGACCGTACAGAGAAGGTTAGGCTAGCCTAAGTCCGCGTCGCTGACGCTCCCGCCACCACGGGCGGGTCCACGTCGAAAGGTGCGGACCGATGACGGCAGGCCTGCAGGACCACACCCGCCCCGCGACGACCGCCACGGTGGTCGCGGCGTTCCGGGATCAGGCGGCCCGGACCCCGGACGCGCTCGCCCTCGTCGCGGGGGAGACCCGGCTGACGTACGCCGAGCTCAGCGGCCGGGTGCACGCGCTGGCCCGGGACCTGGGCGCACGCGGTGTCGGGCCGGAGGACGTGGTCGGCATCGGCATGCCGCGCTCGGCCGAGATGGTGATCGCGGTGCTGGCCACGATGGTCGCGGGCGGGGCGTTCGTACCGGTCGACCCGGCCTGGCCGCACCGCCGCCGCGAGCAGGTCCTCGCCGACGCCCGGGCGAAGCTGGTCCTCACCGCGGCCGACGTTCCGGCCGGCACCGCCGAGGCGCCCGACGTGGCCGTCGCACCCGGCCAGCTCGCGTACGTCATCTTCACCTCCGGCTCCACCGGCCGGCCCAAGGGCGCGATGATCCGGCACGAGGCCATCCACGAGCGGCTGCGCTGGCAGCGCGAGGAGATCCTGCACTTCGGACCCGGCGACGCCGCGCTGTTCAAGGCGCCACTGTCGTTCGACATCAGCGTCAACGAGATCCTGCTGCCGCTTGTCTCCGGCGGGTACGTCGTCGTGGCCGAGCCGGGCGGCGAGCGGGACCCGCAGTACCTGCTCGACCTCATCGCCACCGAGGGCGTGACCTTCGTCTACCTGGTCAGCTCGATGCTCGACGTGCTGCTCCAGCTCGCCCGGGGCACGCACCTGCTGGACGGGCTGCGGCACGTGTGGTGCGGCGGCGAGGTGCTCACGCCGGAGCTGTTCGAACGCTTCCGCGCGCAGCTCACCACGACGCTCTACCACGGGTACGGCCCCGCCGAGGCCACGATCGGCGTCTCGCACGTCATCTACCGGGACTCCGCCGAGCGCATCGCCACCTCGATCGGGCGGCCCAATCCGTACACGCAGCTGCACGTCCTCGACGACGACCTGAACCCGGTCGGCCCGGGCGTCACCGGCGAGCTGTACGCGGCCGGTTTCCTGCTCGGCCGCGGGTACGTCAACGCGCCCGCGCTGACCGGCTCCCGCTTCGTCGCCAACCCGTTCGGCGCCCCGGGCGAGCGCATGTACCGCACCGGCGACCTGGCCCGCCGGACCGGCGACGGCAGCCTCGAGTTCGTCGGCCGCGCCGACAACCAGGTGAAGATCCGCGGCATGCGGCTGGAGCTGGAGGAGGTCGAGGCCGCCGTCGCGGCCCACCCCGCGGTGCGCCAGGCCGTCGTCACCGTCCAGGAGCGGCATTTGATCGGGTACGCGACCCTGTCCGCCCGCGCCACCGGCGACGAGCTGTGCGCCTGGTGCACCGACCGCCTCCCGGAATACATGGTCCCGTCGGCATTCGTGGTCCTCGACGCGTTCCCGCTGACGGCGAACGGCAAGGTGGACCGCCGCGCCCTGCCCTCGCCGGTGCTCGGCGCCGAGCGGTCGCGAGGCCCGCGGAACGAGACCGAGGCGCGCCTGTGCGAGGTGTTCGCGTCCGTGCTGGGCCTCGGCACGGTCGGCGCGGAGGACGACTTCTTCGCGCTCGGCGGCGACAGCATCGTGGCGATCGGCGCGGTCCGGGCCGCCCGCCGGGCCGGCTTCGCGCTGCGCGCCCGGGACCTGTTCGCCCACCCGACCCCGGCCGCGCTCGCCATGGTGGTGAGCGAGGACGAGCCGGAGGCCGCCGCGGTGGACGCGGTCGGCGAGGTGCCCCCGACGCCGATCCTGGCCTGGCTGGACGAGGTCGGGAACGGGTTCGACGGCTTCTTCCAGGCCATCACCCTGCCCGCGCCCGACGGTGACGTCGCGGCGGTGATCGACGGCCTTCTCGCAGCGCACGACGTGCTGCGGGCGAGCATCGACGGCGCCGTGCTGACGGTCCGCCCGGCCGGTGAGCTGACCGCCGCGGACGTGCTGCGCACCGGTGAGGACCTCGAGGCGACGGCCGCCCGGCTGAGCACCGGGCGGCCGGCGGCGTTCTCGCATCTGCCGGCGAGCGGCGAACTGATCGTGGCCCTGCACCACGCGATCGCCGACGGCGTCTCGCTGCGGGTGCTCGCCGAGGACCTGCGCGGCGGCCTGCCGATCGCCCCGGCGCCGACGTCGTTCCGGCAGTGGGCCACGGCGCTGCGCGAGGTCGACTTCAGCGCGGATCTGCCGTTCTGGACCCGCGCCGCGCGGATGCCGGTCGGTCCGCTCGGTCGCGTGCCGGCGGCCACCGACACCGTGGCCACCGAGGAGACGCTGACCGTCACGCTGCCCGCCGAGGTCACCGAACGGCTGCTCAGCGCCGTACCCGCGGCCGTCCACGGGGGTGTCAACGACGCGCTCGTCGCGGCGCTGGTGCTGGCGGTGTCCCCGGACGAGCCGCTGCTGCTGGAGCTGGAAGGGCACGGCCGGGAGGAGGACGTGGCCGACCTGGACCTGTCGCGGACGGTCGGCTGGTTCACCACGCTCTTCCCGGTGCCGCTCGACGTCACCGGGCTCTCGCCCGCCGCCGCCGTCAAGGCCGTCAAGGACCAGCTGCGGGCCGTGCCGGACAACGGAACCTCCTACGGCGCCCTGCGCTACCTGGCCGGCCATTCGGAACTGGCGGTGCAGCCGCAGGTGCTGTTCAACTACCTCGGCCGCTTCGACGACGGCGAGGTGGTCGTCGAGCGGCGGGATCCGCGCATGCCGCTGCCCAGGGCACTCGAGGTCAACGCGGTCACCGTCGGCGCCGAGCTGTCCGCGGTGTTCAGCTGGCCGGGCCGGGTGCTGTCGCGCGAGACGGTTCAGGCGTACGCGGACCGCTGGGCGCAGCTGCTCACGGCCATCGCCGCCGACCCCGCCGTCGCCGGGCACACGCCGTCGGACTTCCCGCTCGCCGACCTGACCCAGTCCGACGTGGACGCGCTCGGGCCGGACGCCCGTGACGTGCTGCCGCTGACCCCGCTGCAGGCCGGGCTGTACTTCCACGCCACGTACGCGCCGGGCGCCGACCCGTACGTGGTCCAGCAGCTGATCCACCTCGACGGCCCGCTCGACCCCGACCGCCTGCACCGGGCCGCCGCCGACCTGTTCGACCGCCACCCCAACCTCGCGGCCGCCTTCCGGGCGACCGGTGCCGGCGACGTCGTGGCCGTGCTCGGCGGCCCGGTCGAGACGCCGTGGCGGTACGTCGTGACCGGTGACGCCGCCGAGGTCGCGGCCGCCGAGCGCGCCCGTCCCTTCGACCTCGCCCGCCCGCCGGCGATGCGGTACGCGCTGGTCCGCCTCGCCGCCGACCGGCACGTCCTCGTGCAGACCGTGCATCACATCGTCGCCGACGGCTGGTCCGTCCCGCTGATGCTCGCCGACCTGCTCGCCCGGTACGCCGGAGAGCCGCTGCCACCGGCGCCGCCGTACCGGGACTTCCTGGCCCGGCGCGGCGAGGGCGACCCGGAGGCGTACGCCCGCCTCCTCGACGGCGTGGCCGAGCCGACCCTGCTGGCACCCGGCGCGGACGGCCCCGCGGCGAGCGTGACGACCAGCGTGGACGGCACGGCGGTGCAAGCGGTGGCGCGGCGGCTCGGCGTGACGGCCGGCAACGTCCTCGCCGCGGCCTGGGGGGTGCTCGTCGGCCGGGTCACCGGCCGCACCGACGTCGTGATCGGCTCGGCCGTCGCCGGGCGCTCCGGTGACGTGCCGGGCATCGACGCGATCGTCGGGCTGCTCGTCAACACCGTGCCCGCCCGGGTCCGCTGGTCCGGCTCGGAGACCCTGGCCGACGTCCTCGCCCGGTTCGCCGCGGACCAGCGCTCGGTGGTCGAGCACGAGCAGACCTCGCTCGCCGAGATCCAGCGCCGGACCGGCCTGCCCGAGCTGTTCGACACGCTCGTGGTCGTCGAGAACTACCCGGCCGCGGCGGCCCCGGACGCCGACGGGCTGCGCATCGGCGGCGTGGACGTGGTCGAGGCCCCGCACTACCCGGCGACGCTGATGGTCAAGCCCGGTGACACCGTCACGGTCACGCTCACCCACCGGCTCGATCCGGCCGTCGGCGCGCGCCTGCTCGACCAGTACGTGCGCGTGCTCACCGCCGGCCCCGCCACGCCCGTCGCCGCGATCGACCTGTTCTCCGCCGCGGACCGGACCGGGCTGCTGGCGCTCGGGGTGGGGGCGCCGCCCTGTGCCGAGGTGTCGGTGCCGGAGATGATCGGCGCGGTCGAGCGCGGCCGGGTCGCCGTGCGCAGCGGTGCCGCCGAGCTGACGTACGCGGACCTGTGGGCCCGTTCCGGCGCGGTCGCCGCCGCGCTGCACGCCGCGGGGGTACGCCGCGGTGATGTCGTCGCGGTGGCCACCCGGCGTACGGCCGACCTGCCCGTCGCGCTGCTCGGCGTGCTGCGCGCCGGGGCCGCGTACCTGCCGGTGGATCCGGCGTACCCGGCGGCGCGGATCGAGTTCATGCTCGACGACGCGCGGCCGGCGTGCGTGCTCACCGACGACGCCGCCGGGCGCGCGCTGCCCCCGCACGACCTGCCGTCCGTGCGGCTGCGGACGGCCCGCGGCGCGGCGCCGGCCGTCGAGGTCGGACCGCTGGACGCGGCGTCCGTCGTCTACACCTCCGGGTCGACCGGGCGCCCGAAGGCCGTCGTCGGCACCCACGCCGGCCTCGCGAACCGCCTCGCCTGGGCGCGCGAGCGGTGGGACGGCGACGTACGCGTCGCGAAGAGCTCGATGAGCTTCATCGACGGCACCACCGAGCTGCTCGGCGGCCTGGTCGCCGGCGCCACCGTGGTGATCGCCGGCGAGACCGCCGCGACCGACGGTACGGCGCTGGCCCGGCTGGTCGCGGACACCGGCGCGACGCAGCTGCTGGCCGTGCCGAGCCTGGCCGCCGCTCTCGCCGGGACGGCTCCCGAGCGGGTCGCCGGGCTGCGCCGGTGGATCACCAGCGGCGAGGCGCTGGACGCCGCCACGGTCGCCGCGCTGGCGGCCGCGTCGCCGCACGCCGAGATCGTCAACTCGTACGGTGCCTCGGAGAACACCGGCGACGTGCTGGCCGGCACGGTCACGCCCGGCACGACCGTCACGCTGGGCCGGGCTGTTCCGGGCGTGCGCATCCACCTGCTGGACGCGGCGCTGGAGCCGGTGGCGCCCGGCGCGACGGGCGAGATCTACGTCGGCGGCGTGCAGCTGGCCCGCGGCTACCGGGGGCAGGGCGGCGCGACCGCGGCCCGGTTCGTCGCCGACCCGTTCACAGCGGGCGAGCGCCTGTACCGCACCGGCGACCTGGGCCGCTGGGCCGGTGACCGGGTCGAGTTCCTCGGCCGCAACGACGACCAGGTCAAGGTCAACGGTCACCGCGTCGAGCTCGCCGAGGTCGAGGCCGCGCTGCTGCGGCGGCTCGGTGTGCGCGAGGCGGTCGCGGTCGCGCGCCGCAACACCCTGCACGGGTACGTCGTGCCCGAGCCGGGGGAGCGGCTGGACCCGCAGGCCCTGCTCACCACGCTGCGCGGGGAGCTGCCGGGATACCTGGTGCCCGCGACGGTCACCGTGCTGGACGCCGTACCGCTGCTGCCCAACGGCAAGCGGGACCGGCGGGCCCTGCCGGATCCGGCCGCCGCCGTGGCCGAACCGCCCCGCACGCCGCGCGAGGCCCGGGTCGTGGCCCGCTTCGCCGAGGTGCTGGGCGCCGCGACGGCCGGGGTGCACGACGACTTCTTCGCGCGCGGCGGCGACAGCATCACCGCGATCCGCCTCGTGCATCTGCTCGCCCGCGACGGCGTCGACGTGTCCATCCAGGACGTGTTCGAGAAGCGTACGGCTGCCGCGATCGCCGCGGACGAGCCCGCCGAGGTGTGGGAGCTGTCCCCGCTGCAGCAGGGCGTGTACTACCAGGCCACGTTCACCGAGGACGCGACCACGTACATCGCGCAGAACGTCTTCGACCTGGACCGGCGCATCGACGTACCCGCGCTGGAGCTGGCCTTCGCCGCGCTGCTCGACCGGCACCCGGCCCTGCGCGCCGCATTCGTCGGCGAGCCGCGCCCGCAGCAGCGCATCGCCGCACGCGTGCCCGCGGTCGTGACCGTCGTCGACGGCGACCCGGAGGCGATCGCCGCCGCCGACCGGGAGCGGCCGTTCGACCTGACCGAGCCGCCGCTGATCCGGCTCACCGTGGTCCGCGGCCCGGACGGCTGCGACCGGCTGCTGCTCACGTGCCACTTCCTGCTCTGGGACGGCTGGTCCCGCGAGCTCGTGCTGCGCGAGCTGTTCGCGCTGTACGACTCCCGCGGCGAGCGGGGTGCGCTGCCGACCGGCGGCCCGGCCTTCACCGACTACCTGGCCTGGATCGACGCCCAGGACCGGGACGCGTCCGCGGCCGCCTGGGCCGCGCGGCTGGGCGAGCCGGCGATCGTGGTGCCGGAGGCCGCCGGGCGGGCGCCGATGCTCTCCGAGCGGGTGCTCGCCGCGCTCCCGAGCGCGGTCACGACCCGGCTCACCGAGCAGGCACGCCGGGCCGGGGTCACCCTCAACTCGGTGCTCACCGCGGCGCTCGGGCTGGTCCTCGGGCACCGTACCGGCCGGGGTGACGTCACGTTCGGCACGACCGTGGCGGGCCGCCCCGCCGAGCTGCCCGGCATCGAGAACGTCATCGGGCTGTTCCTCAACACCGTGCCGGCCCGGGTCGCGGCGAGCCCGTCGGACACCGTCGCGGACCTCGCCCGCCGCGCCCAGCGGGACCGGCTCGACCTGGCGCCGCACGAGTACCTCGGCCTCGGCGACATCCAGCGCGCGACCGGGCACGAGCAGCTCTTCGACACCCTGTACGTGCTGCAGAACTTCCTCGCCGACAGCACGTTCGACGACCTCGAGGCCGCCCAGGGCATCGTGAACGTCGAGTACACCGACACCACGCACTATCCGCTGACGTGGGTGCTGACGCCGGGCGCGAACCTGCGCGTCAAGCTGGAGTACCGCCCGGACGTGGTCACCACGGACCGTGCCCGGTCCATGGTGGACCAGTTCGTGGACGTGCTGCGGACCCTGGCCGACGGGCTGGACGTGCCCGCGGGATCGGTCGTCACCGCCGCGGACCACGCCCTGCGCGGCCGGTCGGCGGACATCCCCGGCGAGACGATCGCCGACATGCTGGCCGCCCAGGCGCGGCGTACCCCGGACCTCACCGCTCTGGTCTCGGGCTCCCGGCGGCTGACCTACGCGGAGCTGGACGCCCGGATCGACGCGGTGGCGCGGGGACTGATCGCGCGGGGGGCCGGGCCGGAGCAGATCGTGGGGCTGGCGCTGCCGCGCGGTATCGACATGGTGGTGGCGCTGTTCGCGGTGTTGCGGGCGGGGGCGGCGTACCTGCCGCTGGATCTGGACCTGCCGGCCGAGCGGCGCACGACGATGGTCGAGGACGCACGGCCGCTGCTGGTCGTCTCCTCCCTGGACGGCCTCGCACTCGATGGTGGTCCTGTAACGACGTCGATACATTCTGACGATCCTGCATATGTCATCTACACGTCCGGGTCCACGGGGAAGCCGAAGGGTGTCGTCACGCCGTACCGGGGCTTGACGAACATGCAGGTCAACCACCGTGCCGAGATCTTCGGGCCGACCGTCGCGCGGGCCCGGGCGGCCGGCGTCGAGCGGCTGCGGATCGCGCACACCGTCAGCTTCTCCTTCGACATGTCGTGGGAGGAGCTGCTGTGGCTGGTCGAGGGCCACGAGGTGCACGTCTGCGACGAGGAGCTGCGGCGTGACGCGACGGCGCTGGTCGGGTACTGCCGCTCGCACGGCATCGACGTGGTGAACGTGACGCCGACGTACGCCCAGCACCTGATCGACGAGGGGCTGCTGGACGGGCACCGGATGTGGCTCGTGCTGCTGGGCGGCGAGGCGGTCGGCGAGGCGGTCTGGGCCCGGCTCGGGGAGATCGGCTACAACCTGTACGGCCCGACGGAGTACACGATCAACACCCTGGGCGCGGGCACCTCGGACAGCGCCACGCCCACGGTCGGCAAGCCCATCCTCAACACCGTCGGGTACGTGTTGGACGGCTGGTTGCGGCCGGTACCGCCGGGGGTGGTGGGTGAGCTGTACGTCGGCGGCGCCGGACTGGCCCGCGGCTACCTGAACCGTCCGGGGCTCACGGCCTCTCGGTTCGTCGCCGGGCCGGACGGCAGCCGGCTGTACCGCACCGGCGACCTCGTACGCGAGCGCCCGGACGGCAACCTGGACTTCCTCGGGCGCAGCGATGACCAGGTGAAGATCCGCGGCTACCGGATCGAGCTGGGTGAGGTCGAGTCCGCGGTCGCGGCGGTCCCGGGGGTGCGGCAGGCCGCGGTGGTGGCGCGCGATGGGCAGCTGCACGCGTATCTCGTCGGCGATGTCAGCCCGGCGCGGGTGCGGGCGGTCGTGGCCGAGCGGTTGCCGTCCTACATGGTCCCCGGCCGCTACGGGGTGCTCGACGCGCTGCCGCTGACCGTCAACGGCAAGCTCGACACCGCCGCGCTGCCGGCCGCGACGCCGATCCTGTCCGCCGCCCGCGAGCCGCGGGACGAGCGGGAACGCGTGCTCGCCGGCATCTACGCCGGAGTGCTCGGGCTCCCGGAGGTGGGCATCGACGACGACTTCTTCGCGATCGGCGGGGACAGCATCTCGTCCATCGCGGTCGCCGGCCGGGCCCGCGCGGCCGGGCTGCCCGTCACGCCGAGGGACGTGTTCCGCCGCCGTACGGTCCAGGCCCTCGCCGGCGCGCTGCCCGCCGCGGCCGTGGAGACCGTGGCCGACGACGGCCTGGGCGATGTCGCGCTGACGCCGATGCTCGCCGAGACGGTGAAGTCGGCGACGCCGCTGGGCCACTTCTGTCAGTCGATGGCCTGGCACACCCCGGCCGGGCTCACCCGGGGCCGCCTCGAGGAGATCCTGCAGGCGCTGCTCGACCGCCACAACCTGCTCCGCGCCTCCTTCGACGGCACCCTGCACGTCCCCGCCCCCGGCCTGCGCGCCGCCGGGCTGATCAGCGAGGGGCCGATCGACGAGGCCGCCGAGGTGGCCCGCCTCGACCCGGCGAACGGCGTCATGCTGCGCGCCGCCTGGGACGGCCGGACGCTGCTGCTCGTCATCCATCACCTCGTCGTCGACGGCGTCTCGTGGCGGATCCTCGCCGAGGACCTGCGCCGCGCCTGGCGGGGCGAGGAGCTCGAACCGGTCGGCGCGTCCTTCCGGACCTTCGCCGCGTCCCGGCCGGCGTACGCGGGCCAGGAGGACTTCTGGCGCGCGACGCTCGCCGAGCCCCGCCCGCTGCTCGGCGACCGTCCCGCCGACCCGTCGGCCGACACCGCGGCGACCGTCCGCTCGGTCACCGTGACGCTGCCCGCCGACGTGACCGTGCCGCTGCTCACCACCGTGCCCGCGTCGCTGCACGGCGGCGTCGACGACGTCCTGCTCACCGCCCTCGCGGTCGCCGTGAACCGGTGGCGGGGCACCGACGCGCCCGTGCTGGTCAGCCTCGAGGGCCACGGCCGCACCGGCGACCTGGACCTGTCCCGCACGATCGGCTGGTTCACCGCCATCCACCCCGTACGCCTGGAGCCCGGCACCACGACCGACCTGGCCGCGGCGGTCCGCGCGGTCAAGGAGCAGCTGCGCGCGGTCCCGGACGGCGGGCTCGGGTACGGCCGGCTGCGCTGGCTGCACGACCACGACTTCGGACCGGCGCCGGAGATCCTGTTCAACTATCTCGGCCGCTTCGGCGCCGACGACGGAGGCGACTGGAGTCCCGCCGCACCGCTTCGCGAGGGAGTCGACCCCGCCAACCCGGCCATGCCGCTGGAGATCAACGCGCACGCGACCGGCGACGTGTTCGAGGCGACGCTGTCCTGGCCGTCCGCGCTGTTCCCGGAGGAGCGGATCGCCGCGCTCGCGGAGCACTGGACGGCCGTGCTGCGCGAGCTGGCCGTGACGGACGTCGGCGGGCACACGCCGTCGGACTTCCCGCTCGTACCGCTCACCCAGGACGACGTCGACGCGTTCGCCGGCGCCGCCGACGTGCTGCCGTTGCTGCCGTTGCAGGAGGGCATGTACTTCCACGCGGTCACGTCCGATGTGGACACGTACGCCGTCCAGCAGGTCGCGGAGCTGACGGGCGAGGTGGACCCGGCCCGGCTGCGCGCCGCGGTCGAGGCCGCCGTACGCCGTCACGCCGCCCTGCGCGCCTCGTTCCGGGAGACCCGTGACGGCCGCATCGTGCAGGTCATCGCCGCGGACGTACAGGTGCCGTGGCGGGAGGTGGACCTCGCCGATGCTTCTGGCGCACGACTCGCCGAGGTCGTCGCGGAGGAGCTGGCGCAGCCGTTCGATCTGGCACGGCCGCCCGTGCTGCGCTACGCGCTGGTCTCGCTGAGCGCCACCGAGCACCGGCTGATCGAGACGATGCACCACCTCCTCGCCGACGGGTGGTCGTACCCGCTGGTGTTCTCCGACGTCGTGGCCGCGTACCACGGCCGGGCTCTGCCGGAGCCGGTGGGCACCTTCCGCGACCACGTCGAGTCGGTCGTCACCCGGGACCGCGACGCCGCCCGGGCCGCCTGGCGTACCGCCCTCGACGGCGTGGAGCCGGCCATGCTGTACCCCGACATCACCGAGGTCTCACGCCACGACAGCGCGTTCGCCCACGTGGACCGGGCCGACGCGCTGGCCGCGGTCACCCGGGGCCACGGCATCACGGTCAGCACGCTGATCCACGGCGCGTGGGGTCTGCTGCTGGGCCGGCTGCTCGGCCGCGACCGGGTGGTGTTCGGCTCGACCGTCTCCGGCCGCGGCGGCGACCTGCCCGGCGTCGAGTCGATCGTCGGCCTGCTCATCAACACCGTGCCGGTCCCGATGGCGTGGCGCCCGGACGAGCCGGCCGGCGACGTGCTGCGCCGCCTGCAGGAGCAGCAGACCGACGTGCTCGACGTACAGCAGGTGGGCCTCGCGGAGCTGAACCGCCTCGCCGGGGTCCGTGAGCTGTTCGACTCGATGGTCGTGGTGGAGAACTTCCCGGCGGTCGCCGCCGGTGACGCGCCCGGCCTCGGCGTGCGCGGCTTCACCGGTACGGACTCACCGCACTACCCGGTCTCCCTGGTCGCGTTCCCGGGCGACCGCCTCACCCTCGAGATCAAGTACGACGCGGCCGTCGGCGCCGCCGCCGCGGACCGGCTCGTCACCCAGGTGGCGTCCGTCGTGAACCAGCTCATCGACGACCTCGATCGGCCCGTCTCGTCGCTCTCCCTGGGCGAGACCGTGCGGGTCGCCCCGGATGATCAGGAAGTGAGCGGCATCCTGGACATCTCGCTCGACCGTCCGAACGCGGTCGCCGTCGGCGGCCTCACCTACGCGGAGCTGGAGGCAAGGGCCAACCGGCTCGCACACGAGCTGATCGCCCGCGGCGTCCGGCCGGAATCCCGGGTGGCGGTGAGCCTGCCGCGGTCCGAGGACCTGATCGTCGCGCTGCTGGCCGTGGTCAAGGCGGGCGGCTGCTACGTGCCCGTCGACGCCGCGGCGCCGGCGGCCCGGCAGCGGTACATCCTCGACGACGCGCGACCGGTCTGCGTGATCGGCGAGGGCGGGATCGGCGTGGAGGCTCCCGGCCGCCCGGAGACCCGCCCGGCCGTGCCGCTGAGCCCGGACAACGCCGCGTACGTCATCTACACCTCCGGCTCCACCGGCAAGCCGAAGGGCGTCGTGGTCACCCACCGCGACGTACGGGCGCTCTTCGCCGCCGCCGCACGCGTCTTCGACATCGGGCCGGACGACGTCTGGACGATGTTCCACTCGTACGCGTTCGACTTCTCCGTGTGGGAGCTGTGGGGCGCGCTGCTGCACGGCGGCCGCCTCGTGCTCGTACCGCACGACGTCGCCCGCGACCCGCAGCGGTTCCGGGCGCTGCTGCGCGACGAGAAGGTGACCGTCCTCAACCAGACCCCGTCCGCCTTCCACCCGCTCATCGAGGCGGACGCGGCCGAGCCCGGCCGGTTGCCGCTGCGCTACGTCGTGTTCGGCGGCGAGGCCCTCGACCCGTCCCGCCTCGCCCCCTGGTACGAGCGCAACGCCGGCCCCGTGCTGGTCAACATGTACGGCATCACCGAGACCACGGTGCACGTGTCGTTCCGCGCGCTGGACGCCGCGGACGTGACCCGGCCCAGCGTGATCGGCGGCGCGCTGCCCGGGCTGGCCGTGCACGTGCTGGACGCGTACCTGCAGCCGGTGCCGGAGGGGGTGACCGGCGAGATGTACGTGGCCGGCGCCCAGCTGGCCCGCGGCTACCTGGACCGCCCGGCGCTCACCGCGTCCCGGTTCGTCGCGAACCCGTACGGCCCCGGCCGCCTCTACCGTTCCGGCGACCTGGCCCGCTGGGAGAACGGCGAGCTGGTCTACCTGGGCCGCTCGGATCAGCAGGTGAAGGTCCGCGGCTACCGGATCGAGCCGGGCGAGATCGAGGCGGCGCTGCTGGCGCTGCCCGGCATCGCGAACACGGCCGTGATCGTCCGCGACGGCAGATTGGTCGCGTACCTCGTGGCCCGGGCCGGCAGCCGCCCGGACGAGGACGCGATCCGCGCGCACCTGGCCTCCGTGCTGCCGGACTACATGGTCCCGGCGGCGTTCGTGACCCTCGACGCGCTGCCGCTGACCGTCAACGGCAAGCTCGACCGCGACGCCCTGCCGGCCCCGGCCCGGACCGTCGCCGCGCCGGTGCGGGCGGCGGGGGAGAGCCCGGCGGTCACCGCGCTGCGCGAGCTGTTCGCCGAGGTGCTGGGCCTGGACGGGGTACCGGCCGACGGCGACTTCTTCGCGCTGGGCGGCGACAGCATCGTCGCGATCCAGCTGGTGAACCGGGCCAAGCGCAGCGGCATCAGGCTGTCCCCGCGCGACGTGTTCCTCCAGCGCACCCCCGCTGCGCTGGCCTCCGTGCCGGAGAAACCCAGCGCACCCCCCAAGGCGGGCGACGGCGTGGGTGAGGTCGCGTTGCTGCCGATCGTGCACCGGCTCGCCGAGCTGGGCGGCGGCATCAACCGGCTGCACCAGGCGACCGTGCTGCGGACGCCGCCGGGCGCGACGACGGCCCGGCTCCGGCCCGCGCTCGACCGGCTCGTCGCCCACCACGACGCGCTCCGGCTCACGCTGAGCCGCCCGGCGCCGATGCTCTGGTCGCAGGAGGTCCGCACGACCGGGCCGGCCGTGCTGACCACGGTGGACGGCACCGGCCCCGAGCTGATCCGGCGGGAGGCCGAGGCGGCGGTGGGCCGGCTGGATCCCGATGCCGGCCGTGTCCTCGAAGCCGTCTTCTTCACGGACCAGGACCGCCTGCTGCTGGTCGCGCATCACCTGGTCGTCGACGGCGTCTCCTGGCACATCCTCGGCGAGGACCTGTGGCAGGCGTACGAGGGCCGCGAGCTGGAGCCGGTCGGGACGTCGCTGCGGTCGTTCGCCCGGACGCTCACCGAGGAGGCCGGCGCCGCCGCGCGCCTGGCGGAGTTCCCGCACTGGCAGCGGACGCTCGCCCCCGGCGCGGAGCTGAAGCCGGACGCGGTGACGTCCGGGCTGACCGTGGGGCAGACCCGGGATCACGAGCTCCGCTTTCCGGTCGACCCGGCGGTGCTCACCGGCGACGTCACCGCCACCCTGCTCACCGCTCTGCACGCGGCCGTGAACCGCTGGCGGGGCACCGAGGACGAGCTGGTCGTGGACCTGGAACGGCACGGCCGCGAGCCGATCGGGGACGCGGATCTGTCCCGTACGGTCGGCTGGTTCACGTCCATCGCCCCGGTCCGGCTGCCGGAGCTGCCGCAGGGAGACGGGCTCGGCTACGGCCTGCTGCGCTACCTGAACCCGCGCAGTGCCGCGGCGCTGGCCCGGCTCGGGACCCCCCAGGTGCTCTTCAACTACCTGGGCAGGTTCGCCGCGGACGAGGAGGCGGACCTGCGCGTACGCCCCGACGACGACCTCGGGACGCCGTACCTGCTGGAGATCAACGTGGCGGCGGTCGGCGGCGAGTTGCGGGCCGTGCTCACGTACGCCGACGAGGGTCTGGGACCGGACGCCACCCGGGCGATCGCCGACGGCTGGGCCGCCGCGCTGGCCCCGGCCGACGAGCGGGAGTGGCCGCTGTCCCCGCTGCAGGAAGGGCTGTTCTTCCAGGCGAAGCTCGCCGGTGACGCGGACGTCTACATCGCCCAGAACGCGTTCGACGTGGACCACCGCCTGGATGTCGCCGCCCTGGAACGCGCCTTCGCGGCCGTGCTCGACGCCAACCCGGCCGCCCGGCTCGCGTTCACCGACGCCGGCCGCGGCAAGCCGGTCGCCCTGCTGCGCCGATCCGTCCCGGTGAGCGTCGAGGTGATCGAGGATCCCGCCGACCTCGGCGCGGTGATGGCCGCCGACCGGAGCCGGCCGTTCGATCTCGCCGAGCCGCCCCTCGCGCGCCTCACCGTCGTACGGCTGCCCGGCGGGCGGGACCGGCTGCTGTTCACATACCACCTGCTGCTGTGGGACGGGTGGTCGCGGGAGCTGGTGCTGCGGGACCTGTTCGGCGCGTACGCCGGCCGGCCCGTACCGCAGAAGAGCGCGAGCTTCACCGACTACCTCGCGTGGATCGACCGGCAGGACAGCGCGGCGTCCGTGCGGGCGTGGGCCGCGTCCCTGGCCGGGGCGGAACCGACGATCCTCTACCCGGCCGCAGCCGGTACCCGGCCGGTTCTCGCCCGCAGCCTCGCCGTGCGGTTCACCGAGGAGCAGACCGCGCACCTCGTCGGGCAGGCTCGAGCGGCCGGGGTGACGCTCAACGCCGTGCTCAGCACCGCGCTCGGGATCGTGCTCGGCCACGCGTCGGGCCGGTCCGAGGCCGTCTTCGGCACCACCGTGGCCGGGCGCCCCACCGAGCTGGACGGCATCGAGGAGGTCGTCGGCGTCTTCCTCAACACCGTGCCGCAGCGCGTCACCCTCGACGCGGCCGAGCCGGTCGGCGACGTCCTGCGGCGGGTCCAGGCCGAGCGCCTCGACCTCATGGCCCACGAGTACGTCGGCCTGGGCGACATTCAGCGCGCGGTGGGTCGCGGCCCGCTCTTCGACAGCCTGTACGTGCTGCAGAACTTCCTCGCCGACGACACGTTCGACGACCTGGAGGCCGAGCACGGCATCGTGGGCGTCGAGGCGGTCGACGCCACCCACTACCCGCTGACCTGGGTGGCCACCCCGGGACGGGCGCTGCGCATCCGGCTCGAGTACCGGCCCGACGTGGTCCCCGCCGAACAGGCGAAGTCCCTGCTGGACCGGTTGCACGCGGTGCTGACCGGCTTCGACACCGCCGCGAGCGTCGCGTCGATCGAGCTGCCCACGCCGAGGCCGCGGACCGGTGTCGTGACCCGCATCCCGGCGGTCACGATCGCGGACATGCTGGCCGGGCAGGCGGCCCGGACGCCGGACGCCGACGCGCTCACCCATGACGGCACCACGCTCAGCTATGCCGAACTCGACGCCCGGATCGACGCGGTGGCGCGGGGACTGATCGCGCGGGGGGCCGGGCCGGAGCAGATCGTGGGGCTGGCGCTGCCGCGCGGTATCGACATGGTGGTGGCGCTGTTCGCGGTGTTGCGGGCGGGGGCGGCGTACCTGCCGCTGGATCTGGACCTGCCGGCCGAGCGGCGGCAGGCGATGATCGACGACGCGCGTCCGCTGCTGGTGCTCTCGTCACTGGACGGGATGCCGGTGGATGGTGAACCGGTGACAACGTCGGTACATCCCGATGATCCCGCCTACGTCATCTACACCTCCGGGTCTACGGGAAGGCCGAAGGGTGTCGTCACGCCGTACCGGGGGCTGACGAACATGCAGCTCAACCATCGCGCCGAGATCTTCGGGCCGACGGTTGCCGCGGCCGGCGGGCGGATCCTGACGATCGCGCACACCGTCAGCTTCTCCTTCGACATGTCGTGGGAGGAGCTGCTGTGGCTGGTCGAGGGACACCACGTGCACATCGCCGACGAAGAGCTGCGGCGCGACGGGCGGGCATTGGTCGCGTACTGCGCCGAGCACCGCGTCGACGTCATCAACGTGACGCCGACCTACGCGCAGGCGCTGCTGGACGAAGGGCTGCTCGACAGCGACCACCGGCCCTGCCTCGTGCTGCTGGGCGGCGAGCCGGTCAGCGAGGCGGTCTGGGCCCGGCTCGGCGGGATCGGCTACAACCTGTACGGGCCCACGGAGTACACGATCAACACCCTGGGCGCGGGCACCTCGGACAGCGCCACGCCCACGGTCGGCAGGCCCATCTTCAACACCACCGGGTACGTCCTGGACGGATGGCTGCGTACCGTGCCGCCCGGTGTCATCGGTGAGCTCTACATCGGCGGCGCCGGGCTGGCCCGCGGCTACCTGAACCGTCCGGGGCTGACGGCCTCGCGGTTCGTCGCCGGGCCGGACGGCAGCCGGCTGTACCGCACCGGCGACCTGGTGCGGGAGCGGGCGGACGGCAACCTGGACTTTCTCGGGCGCAGCGATGACCAGGTGAAGATCCGCGGCTACCGGATCGAGCTGGGTGAGGTCGAGTCCGCGGTCGCGGCGGTGCCCGGGGTGCGGCAGGCCGCGGTGGTGGCGCGCGATGGGCAGCTGCACGCGTATCTCGTCGGCGATGTCAGCCCGGCGCGGGTGCGGGCGGTCGTGGCCGAGCGGTTGCCGTCCTACATGGTCCCCGGCCGCTACGGGGTGCTCGACGCGTTGCCGCTGACCGTCAACGGCAAGCTCGACACCGCCGCGCTGCCGGCCGCCACGACGGTGACGACGTCGTCGCGGCCGCCCGCCGGCGACCGGGAACGCCGTCTCTGCGAGCTCTTCGCCGAGGTGCTGGAGCTGCCGTCCTTCGGCGTGGAGGACGACTTCTTCGACGCCGGTGGGCACTCGCTGACCGCCTTGCGGCTGCTCGGCCGGGTGCGCGCGGAACTCGGCGGGGACCTGTCGCTGCGGGCGCTGTTCGACGCGCGTACGCCGGAACGCCTCGCCCGGGCCACCACCGGGCCGGCGCGCGCCCCCCTGACCGCCCGCCAGCGGCCCGAGGTCCTGCCGCTCTCGCCGGCGCAGCAGCGGCTGTGGCTGCTCGACCAGCTCGAACCCGGCTCGAGCGCCTACACCTACCCGCTGCTCGTGCGCCTCGGCGGGCACCCGGACCTGACCGCCCTGTCCCGCGCGCTCGCGGACGTGGTGGCCCGGCACGAGGTGCTGCGTACGGTGATCCGATCGTCGGCCCAGCACATCCTGCCGGCGCCGGCGACGGTGCCGGTGGAGACGGGCGTGACCGTCGCCGGCCTGGTCGCGCGCCCGTTCGACCTGGGCGCCGACCTGCCGATCCGGGCCGCCGTGATCGACGAGGGAGCCGGCAGCGTGCTCGCGCTGGTGCTGCACCACATCGCCATGGACGAGTGGTCCGACCGGCCGCTGCTGCGCGACCTCGACACCGCGTACGCGGCACGCCTCGCCGGTCACGCACCGGGCTGGGAACCGCTGCCCGTGCAGTACGCCGACTACGTCCTGTCCCTGCCGGAACCGTCCGGCGACTTCTGGCGCGACGCCCTGCGCGGCCTGCCCGACGAGATCACCCTGCCCGCCGACGGGCCGCGTACGGCCACCCGCCGCCCGGCCGGTGTGGTCACGACGACGCTGCCGCCGGAGCTCGCCGGGAAGCTGCGGGACATCGCCGGGGCGCAATCGGCGAGCGTGTTCATGCTCCTGCACGCCGCCCTCGCCACGCTGCTGCACCGGCACGGCGCCGGCACCGACATCCCGATCGGCAGCCCCACCTCCGGCCGCGGTGACGCCGCCCTGGACGACCTCGTCGGGTTCTTCGTCAACACCGTCGTGCTGCGCGCCGACCTGTCCGGCGCGCCCAGCTTCGCCGAGCTGCTGCGCCGGGTGCGTGCCGCCGACCTGGCCGCGTACGAGCACGCCGACGTGCCGTTCCAGCAGGTCGTGGAGCTCGTCAACCCGCCGCGGGTGCCGGGCCGCAACCCGCTGTTCCAGGTGATGATCGGCTACTTCCCGCGGCCCGCCGGGGACGGCACGCTGCTGGGCCTGCCCGTGCTGGCGGCCCCCGGGTTCGCCGCCGATCCGAAGGTGGACCTCACCGTCACGTTCGTCGACGGCGGCGCCGACGGCATCGAGGTGACCTGCGAGTACGACGCCGACCGGTTCACCGGCACCACCGCGGCCCGCCTGCTGGACCGCCTCGCCGTGCTGCTCGCCGCGGTCTCCGAGGACCCCTCCGTGCCGGTGACCCGGGTGCCGGTGCTCACCCCCGCGGACCTCGCCGAGCTGGACCGGCGGCCGGTCGCCCCGGCCGGCACCCCGGTGGTCGCGCGGCCGGAGGACGTCGCGCTGGTCGCCGACGGGCGGCATGTCACGTACGCCGACCTCGACCGGGCCTCGGACGCGGTGGCCGCCGCGCTCGCCGCCCGGGGCGCCGGGCCGGAGAGCATCGTGGGCATCCACCTCCCGCGCTCGGCCGGCCTGGTCGTCGCGGTGCTGGGCGTGGGCAAGGCCGGCGCCGCCTACCTGCCGCTGGACCCGGCCTTCCCGGCCGCCCGGCGGCAGCTCATGATCGAGGACGCGCGGCCCGCCGTGGTCATCGACGAGGCCTTCCTCGCCGGCGTCACCCCGGCACCCGCGCCGGCGGTGACCCCGCACCCGGACACCGCCGCGTACGTCATCTACACCTCCGGTTCCACCGGGCGTCCCAAGGGCGTCGTCGTCACCCGCCGCGACCGAGAGGCGTTCCTGGCCGCGCTCCCGCTGGAACCCGGCGAACGACTGCTGGCGGTGACGACGCTGTCCTTCGACATCTCCGTGCTGGAGCTGCTCGGCACGCTGCGCGCGGGCGGCACGATCGTGCTCGCCACCCCCGAGCAGGTACGCGACCCGCTGCTGCTGGCCCGGCTGCTGGAGACCGAGCGGATCACCGCGATGCAGGCGACACCGTCGCTCTGGGCGGCGCTGCTGGAGGCGTCCGACGTGGACCTGTCCGGCGTCCGGGCGCTCGTCGGCGGCGAGGCGCTGCCCGTCCCGCTCGCCCGGGCCCTGCACGAACGCGCCGCCGCCGTCGTCAACCTGTACGGCCCCACCGAGGTCACCGTGTGGGCCACCGCCGACGAGGTGGACGCCGGCTGGGACGGCTCGATCGGCCGACCGCTGCCCGGCACCACGGCGGCCGTGCTCGACGAGTGGCTGCAGCCCGTGCCGCCCGGGGTGGCGGGGGAGCTGTACCTCGGCGGCGCCCAGGTCACCCGGGGTTACCTCGGGCGGCCGGGGCTGACCGCGTCCCGGTTCGTCGCCGACCCGTACGGCCCCGGCCGGTTGTATCGCACCGGGGACCTCGCCCGGTGGCGCGACGGGCGCCTGGAATATCTCGGGCGCACCGACCACCAGGTCAAGGTGCGCGGGTTCCGCATCGAGCTCGGCGAGATCGAGTCGGTCGCCCTGTCCCACCCGGACGTCACGCGGGCCGTCGTGGTCGCGCGCGGGGAGCGGCTGGTCGCGTACGTGACCACGACCCCGCGGTTCTCCCGGGCGTCGCTGACCGCGCTGTTCGAGTCGGCGCTGCCCGGCTACATGATCCCCGCGGTGTGCCATGTGCTCGACGAGCTCCCGCTGACCCCGAACGGCAAGGTCGACCGCGACGCGCTGCCCGAGGCCGGCGTCGCGGCGGTCACCTCCACCGCGCCGCGGTCACGGACGGAGGAGACGGTGGCTCGGATCGTCGCGCGGCTGCTAGGCGTCGCGGCGGTGGGCGCCGACGACGACTTCTTCGCGCTCGGCGGGCATTCGTTGCTGCTCGTACGGCTGGCCACCGCCCTGCGGCACGAGCTCGGCGCGGAGATCCCGGTGGCCCGGCTGTTCACGGCACCGACCGTCGCCGGAGTGGCACGGCTGCTGGCCGGCGGGGCCCCGGCCGGCGACGCGCTCGCACCGGTCGTCCAGCTGGCCGCGGGCGACGGGCCGCCGCTGTTCTGCGTGGCCCCGGCGAGCGGGCTGAGCTGGCAGTTCGCCGGACTCACGCGGCATCTCGGCGTACCCCTGATCGGCCTGCAGTCGCCGCTGCTCTCCGGCGGCGACCGGCCGGCGACCCTGACCGCGCTGGCCGCCGCGCACGCCGGCCGGGTCGAGGCCGCGTGGCCGGCCGGGCCGGTCCGCCTGCTCGGCTGGTCGTTCGGCGGTGCCGTGGCGCTGGCCGTGGCGGCCGACCTGCGCGCCCGTGGCCGCGAGGTGACCTTCGTGGGCATGCTCGACGCCCGCCGCGACGGCACCTCGGCGTCCACCGTGGCTGCACTGCTGACCGAGATGGGCTACACGGTGCCGGGCGAGCTGACGCTGCCGGAGGCGGTCGCGTTCGTCCGGGACGCCGGGGGTGCCGTGGCCGCCCTCACCGACGGGCAGATCGCGCGGGTGCTGGAGAGCTATCTCGCCGCCGACGCGCTGATGGCGGCCGCCGAGCTGCCCGCGTACCCGGGGACGGTGTTCTTCGTCGAGGCCACCGTGCCGGAGCAGGGCTTCGCCGGACCGGCCGCGCCCGCGTGGCGCCCGCTCACCGCCGGCCTCGAGGTCCACGAGCTGCCCGTGGCGCACTCGGAGCTGCTGGACCCGGCGACGCTGGAGCGGCTCGGCCCGCTGCTGGCCGCCGCCCTCGGGGCCTGACACAGCGACAGGGGCGGCCCGCGAAGGACCGCCCCTGTCGTGAACGTCCGCCGGTCAGCAGCCGCCGGGGCCGCCGTACCGGAAGTTGCGCTGTCCCTCACTCTCCGCCCTGGCGGAGGTGTAGTACGTGGCGTTCGTGTCGTCGATCAGGTCGACCTTCGCCGGAACCTGGCTGTTGGTCAGCGAGATCGTGCCGAACGTCAGGGCCGTCTTGCTGGTGCCGAGCTGGCCGTTGCCCATGTCGGTGCACGGCTTGGTGTTGAGGGCGGCCACCTCGCCGAAGAACTGCACCATCCCGGACTGGGTGTAGCGACCGTCCCACAGGCTGTCGTCGAAGTAACCGAGCCACTCGGAGTCGTACGCGACCCACCACACGCCGTCGAAGTGCTGGATGCCGAAGCGCTTGGTCGTGCCCGTCGGCAGTGTGTCACCCGGCTTGACGTTGTCGCTCTTGGACGTGAAACCGCACTTGTTGTAGCAGGTGCGGGTCTTGTCCTTCCAGTAGTAGACGAACAGGTGCGGGTCGTCGTCCTTGTTCAGCTTGCGGTCGATCGTCCAGCCGACCTCGATGATCTGGTTGCTGTCCGCGGACTGCACCGAGATCTCGGCGAGCGTGTGCGCGTCGTTCGCGCTCAGCCACGGCTTGCGGATGTCCAGGTTCGCCCAGGCGCCGTCGGAGGTCTCGATCTGCCGGGCGCCCGAGTAGAAGTAGTTCCAGTCCGTGGCGGCCGCGGCCTTCGTGGTCGGAGTGCCGGCGGCGGTGACCTCCGCGGGCGCCGGGGCGGCCGTCTTCACCCCGGAGATGCGCTCGCGCTTGAGTGAACCGGAGGGACCGGTGCGGCCCTTGGGCCCGTACCCGGCGACGGTGGTGTGCGATGCGTTCTCCGGCGCGGCGTCCGCGCCGGCCGCGGCCACTTCGGCGCTGTCCGCGCCGACGGGCGCTTGCTTGGCGGGGGAGGGTGCCTCACCCCACGGCAGCAGGGGCGGCGGGCTCGGCTCGTCCGCCCGGGCCGGCGTGCTCGGGTCGTCGGCGTCCACGGCTGACGCGGCGGCGGGCGCGCTCGGGTCCGGGCTCTCGGCGGCGTCCGCGCCGAGCGTCCACACGACTCCCATCGAGCCGACCACTGCGGCGGCCAGGCCGGCCGCCAGCAGACCACGGTGAGCTTTCGACACGTGTCCGTCCTCGTTCGTCGGGCGCTCGGGAGGGGGAGCTCCCGGCGCCGGCTGTCGCAGGCGCCGCCGACCATACAACGCGCTCGATGGCGCTGGCTGCGGCCGAGTGACCAGGGATTCCAGCCGAACGGCCGAGGTCGATGCGCCGACCTGAGGTTTGCGCTTCATATGTGCCGATTCCGGTCGCCGGCCCGTTTACCCGTACGGGGTCAGGCGACCTCGGACAGGTCCGTGACCGCCGTCGCCGGGTCGCCGTCGGTCGCGTTGCGCAGCTGCGGCACGAGCACGTCCAGGGCGTAGAGCAACGCGTTCGGCCCGCTGTACGCCAGCGCCCCGCCCAGTGGCGTGGAGAAGGACGTGTACAGGGTGCGGTCCTCCTTGACGACCTTGAGGCGGGCGAACGCCGGTGAGGCCGCCATGTCCTTCTTGGTCGCTCCGTTGACGAACAGCACGTCCCGGTCGAGCAGGTCGAGGCGCTCCTCGCTGACCTCTTCCGACTCCGACTGCGCCGTGAAGCCGAGCGCGTCGAACAGCGCCCGGCGCGGGTCCTTGGCCGGGATCAGCCAGTGCTGGCCCTTCTCGGGACCGAAATCGACCACGAGCGTTTTGCCGGCGAACTGCGGGTTGGCCCGCTTCGCCTCGTCGATCCTCGCGTCGACCTTCGCCACCAGCGCCTCGGCCTCGGCGGTCTTGCCGAGCGCCTTGCCGACCGTACGGGTCTGCACGTCCCAGGGCGTCTGCTCGTCGGCGTACGCGGAGGACTGGATGACCGTCGGTGCGATCTGCGAGAGCTTCTCGTACGTCTCCTTCGAGATCGTCTCGTAGATCGCGAGGATGAGGTCCGGCTGCTGTTCGATGATCGCCTCGAAGTTGAGCTCCGCGGAGAAGGTGCTCAGCTGCTTGCCGCCGAGCGCGGACCGCACCCACGGGTACGTCGGGTACTCGGTGAACCACTCCCGGGTGCTGACCGGTACGACGCCCAGCGCGAGCACCGGGTCCTGGTCGTTCCAGCCGACGGTGACGACCCGCTCGGGCTGCTTCTCGATGGTGGTCGAGCCGAACTTGTGCTCGATGCTCACGGGGAAGGCGGCGGACCCGGAGGCGGTGGGTGCGGCTGCGGTGTCCTCATCGGACGCGCACGCGGTGGCGGTGGCGGCGGCGAGCAGACCGGCGGCGACGACGGTGAGGACCCGTCGCCGGCCGTGGACGCGGGAAGTCATGAGGTCTCCAGGGGGTCGGTGATCCGGTGGCCGAGCCGTCAGATTAGGTTAGGCTAACTTTGCTTCATCGCCGGGGGTACCGCCCCGGCCCGATCCGTAAGGACCGCAGACATGCAGCGCACCCTGCTCGGTGGCAAGATCCACCGCGCCACCGTGACCCAGGCGGACCTGCACTACGTCGGCTCCATCACGATCGACCGGACCCTCATGGACGCCGCCGACCTGGTCGAGGGCGAACAGGTGCACGTGGTCGACATCGACAACGGGGCCCGGCTGGTGACGTACGTGATCGAGGGCCCCGCCGGCTCCGGCGTGATCGGCATCAACGGCGCCGCCGCCCGGCTCGTCTCGGTCGGCGACCTGATCATCATCATGTCGTTCCGGCAGGTCGACGAGGCGGAGCGGGCCGCGTACCGGCCGCGGGTCGCGCACGTCGACGAGCGCAACGAGCTCGTCGAGATCGGCTCCGACCCGTCCGAGCCGGTGCCCGGCGCCACCGGCCAGATCGCCGGCAAGGCCCTGGCGCTCAGCCCGTCCGCAGCGGAAAACTGAGGAAAGAACAGAAAGATGGGCGCGCTGACCGTCTGCCGTGACTGCTGCTGCGGCAGCGCGGAGAAGCACCCTGGGGTCGATCACGACGCGCAGCTCGCCGCCATCCGCGGCGCGGTGGGGGAGCGGCATCGGGTACGCGTCAGCGAATGCCTGCGCGTGTGCGAACGGTCCAATGTGGTCGTCGTCCACCCGGCGCCCGACGCCCGCCGGCGCGGCGCCCGCGTCGTCCACCTCGGCGACGTCCTGGACGACCGGCTCGTCGGCGCGGTGGCGGACTGGCTCGACGCGGGCGGCCCCGGGCTGGCCCGGGTCCCGGCCTTGCTCACCGACCGAATCTTCGATCCGGCAGAATACGCGGACTGACAGCGGTTCAGGTCTATGCTTTGCCCGCGACGATCGAGGACTTCGCAGCCGACACGTTAGGACGCCCACGTGAGCACGCCGTTGTCGTCCGCCCGCCGTAACCAGAGGAGCCTGCCGGTGAGCGCCCCGGAGCAGAACGGCGGGCCGACGGTCCGCCGGCTGCAGCTGGGCGCCCGGCTGCGCAGCCTCCGCCTGGCCGCGGGCATCACCCGCGACAAGGCGGGCTACGAGATCCGCGGCTCCGAGTCGAAGATCAGCCGGATGGAGCTGGGCCGGGTCGCGTTCAAGGAGCGCGACGTCACCGACCTGCTCAAGCTGTACGGCGTCAGCGACCCCCGCGAGCACGAGCGGCTGCTCGCGCTGGCCCGGGAGGCCAACTCGCCCGGCTGGTGGCACTCGTACGGCGACGTGCTGACGACCTGGTTCCAGAACTACCTCGACCTCGAGCAGGCCGCCGAGCTGATCCGCACGTACGAGATCCAGTTCGTGCCCGGGCTGCTGCAGACCGACGCGTACGCGCGGGCCGTCATCATGCTGGGCCACGGCACCGCCTCGGCCGACGAGATCGACCGCCGTGCCGACCTGCGGATGGCCCGCAAGCAGCTCCTGGCCCGCGAGGATCCGCCGCGGCTGTGGGCGGTGATCGACGAGGCGGTGCTGCGCCGCCCGATCGGCGGCAAGCAGGTGCTGCGCGAGCAGATCGAACACCTCATCGAGGCCTGCCGGCACCGCTACATCCGCCTGCAGGTCATCCCGTTCCGCTCCGGCGGGCACGCGGCGGCCGGCGGCGCCTTCACGATCCTGCGCTTCCCGCACCAGAACTTGCCGGACGTGGTCTACATCGAGCACCTGACCAGCGGGCTGTACCTGGACAAGCGCGAGGACGTGGACCACTACGCGGCGGCGATGGGCCGGCTGTTCATCGAGGCCGAGCCGCCGGACCGCACGCCGGACCTGCTGCGCGAGGCCCTGCGCGCCCTCGACGACGACTGACGGGTCAGCGGGGGAAGCTCGTCAGGTAGCCGCCCATCGTCGTGAAGTAGTCGGGGGCCGCCAGCTCGGTGCCGTCGTCGGTGCGTACCTCTTCGATGAGCAGAGCCCTGCTGCGGCCGCGCCGGGCGTCCGCTCCCGCGACTACCGCCACGCCGTCGCCCTCGCGGTAGAAGATGCGGCCCGGGGTGCCGCCGTACACGGCCGCCGACACGCCCGCCCGGACGATCTCGAGGCGGCGGCCCTTGTGGAAGCAGAACGCCTGCGGATAGGGCGCGGACTGGGCCCGGACGAGGCGGGACAGCTCCTCGGCCGTCCAGGTCCAGTCGATGCGGATGTCCTCCTCCGAGCGCTTGTGGAAGAAGCTGGCCCGGGAGCGGTCCTGCGGGGTGAAGTCGCGGCGGCCGGTGGCGATCTCGGCGAGCCCGTCCACGGTGATCGGGCCGAAGAGAGCGAGCGTGCGGTGGAACAGGTCCGTCGCCGTGTCCGTGGGGCCGACCGGGATCGCGCGCTGCAGCACGATCGGGCCCGCGTCGAGGGTCTCGTCCATCAGGTGCGCGGTCACGCCGACCTCCCTCTCGTCGTTGAGAAGGGCCCAGATCAGGGGCGAGAAGCCCGCGTACGCCGGCAGCAGCGCGTCGTGCACGTTGAGCGTCCCGAAGGCGGGCAGGCCGAAGACGCGCGGCGGGATCCAGGTGCGCCAGTTGGTGGCGACGATGACGTCAGGGGCGGCCTGTTTGAGAGCGTCGTACAGCTCGTCGTCGTCCGGCCGGTCGCGGACGAGCACCGGGACGCCGGCGGACGCCGCGAGCTCCTCGACCGAATCGGACCAGACCTTCTCGTACGCCCCTTCGCCGCGCGGGTGGGTGACCACCATGACGACCTCGTGTTCCGACTCCAGCAGTGCCTGCAGGGTGCGGTGTCCCCACGTCTGGAAACCGAACATGACGACTCGCATGGATTCTTCTCCCTCAAGCAGGCTCTGCGGACCGCGCCGTTGCTTAGGTTAGGCTAACCAACACCTCGGGGTCAGGTCGGCCCCGCCGCCGGAGGGGACGGTCATGTCTGAGCCTGAACTCGATGTCGTGGGAATCGGCTTCGGCCCGTCGAACCTCGCCATGGCCATCGCCGTGACCGAGCACAACGACGGCGCCGGGCCGGGTGGCGGCGTCACCGCCCGCTTCCTCGAACGGCAGCCCGCGTTCGGCTGGCACCGGGGGATGCTCCTGGACGACGCCACCATGCAGGTGTCGTTCCTCAAGGACCTGGTGACGCTGCGGAACCCCACGAGCGAGTTCAGCTTCCTGCGGTACCTGCACAGCCGCGGCCGGCTCGTGGACTTCATCAACCACAAGAACCTGTTCCCGCTGCGGGTGGAGTTCCACGACTACTTCGCCTGGGCCGCCGAGCAGGTCGCCGGCCAGGTCACGTACGACGCCGAGGTGCTGTCGGTGACCCCGGTCGAGGACGCGGCCGGCGACGTCACCGCGGTCGACGTGCTCGCCCGCCGGGCCGGCCGGCTCGTCACCCACCGGGCCCGCAACCTCGTCGTCGGCACCGGGCTGCGGCCGCGGCTGCCCGAGGGGATCACCGCGTCGCCGCGGATCTGGCACACCAGCGACCTGCTGCACAACCTTCCCGGCATCCGCGACGCACGGCCGCGCCGCTTCGTCGTGGTCGGCGCCGGGCAGAGCGCGGCCGAGGCCGTCGCCACGCTGCACGGCGAGTTCCCCGAGGCCGAGGTGTACGCCGTGTTCTCCCGTTACGGCTACTCGCCGGCCGACGACAGCGCGTTCGCCAACCGGATCTTCGACCCGGACGCCGTCGACGAGTTCTACCGCGCGCCGGAGAGCGTCAAGCAGCTGCTGATGGAGTACCACGGGAACACCAACTACTCCGTGGTGGACATCGACCTCATCAACGACCTGTACCGGCGGGCGTACCAGGAGAAGGTCCTGGGCCGGGAACGCCTGCGGATGCTGAACGTCTCCCGGCTCACCCAGGTCACCGACGGGCCGACCGGCGTGACCGCCACCGTCCGGTCGCTGCTCACCGGGGAGGTCACGACGCTGGACGCCGACGTCCTCGTGTGCGCGACCGGATACCACCAGGCCGACCCGTACGCGGTCCTCGGCGGCATCGCGGGTCTCTGCCTGCGCGACGAGCAGGGCCGGCCGAAGGTCGGGCGGGACTACCGCGCCGCCACCGACCCGCGTCTGCGGGTCGGCGTCTACCTCCAGGGCGGTACGGAACACAGCCACGGCATCACGTCGGCGCTGCTGTCGAACACGGCCGTCCGGGTCGGCGAGATCCTCGAGTCGGTGCTCGCCCGGCGCGCCGCCCCGGCCTCCCTCGTGCCGGCCTGACCCCGCGCCTGCCCGGGTTCTCCCGGAAAAATCTTGGGGGGTCGGTTAGCACTGTTTTCCAATGTCGACTCATCCGTTCGGCCAGTTCGGTGCTTGATCGTTGTCCTGATTCGGTACGCGGAGGAAACTTCGTCCGCGCGTTGATCCCTCCCCCTCGACGCCCTAGGACGTGTTCATGACTCAGCCCCGCCATCCCGCCGCCGAACACACCCGCAAGCGAAGTCCGCTGCCGTGGGTGCTCCTCGCCGTCTTCCTCGTCGCCCTCGGGGTCGTCCTGGTCCCCAAGCTGATCGGGGGCGGGGACGAGAGCCCGGCCCCCGTCGCCGCCTCCGAGGCGGACCCGCTGCTCACCGCGGCCGACAAGTGCGACCCCGCCAAGGAGGGCCTCAAGCTCTCCGACAAGAACCGCAAGCTGACCGTCAACGGCGCCGGTGACAAGTTCCCGGTCGGCCTCAGCGACGCGGCCATGACCTGTGTGTTCGACACGCTCGGCGTCCCCGGCGCGCTCAGCTCCCGGATGACCTCCACGGTCGGCGCCGACGGCCAGCTCGAGGGCGAGTGGCCGGGCTACACGGTGGTCTGGACCAACGACAGCGCCAAGGGCCTCGACCTCGTCGTCACCCGCGACGAAAGCTGAGGCGGTCAGCCCCCGTCGCACCCGCGACGAGGGCTGACGCCTTTCTACAGCTCCAGCGAGGCGGTCAGGCGCGGATCGTCGAGGGCGTGCGCGGCGGTGAGCGCGTACGCCCCCGGGATCGTCCGCCAGCCGCCGTCCCACACCTGCCACGTGCGCTCCGGCAGCGGGATGCGTACCGTCACCGTCTCGCCCGGGTGCGCCTCGACCGGTGCGAAGCCCGCGAGCCAGCGGGCCGGGCGCTGCGGGGACACCCCGTCGGCGCCGATGCCCTCCGGCGTGACGCCCGCCGGGCCCGCGTACACCTGCACCACCTCGCGACCCGCCCGCGCGCCGGTGTTCGTCAGCGACACGACCGCCTCGGTGGGCGACACCTCGAGCGTCTCGTACCGCCAGGTGGTGTAGCCGAGGCCGTGGCCGAAGGCGTACAGCGGCGGCGTGCCCGCGCGGTCCCAGGCCCGGTATCCGATGAAGACGCCCTCGTCGTACTCGACGACGCCGTCGCGGGGCGTCACGTGCAGGATCGGGCAGTCCTGCTCGCGGCGCGGCCACGTGGTGGGCAGGCGCCCGCCCGGCTCCGCGACGCCCAGCAGCACGTCGGCCAGCGCCGCCCCGGCCTCCTGGCCGGGGAACCAGGTCAGCAGCACCGCCGCCACGTCGTCGGCCCACGGCAGCAGCACCGGCGAGCCCGCGTTGACCACCACGATCGTGCGGGGGTTGGCCGCGGCGACGCGGACCACCAGCTCGTCCTGGTTGCCCGGCAGCTCCAGCGACGTCCGGTCGAAGCCCTCCGACTCCACCTGCTCGGTGGTGCCGACCACGACGATCGCCACGTCGGACTCGCGGGCCAGCTCCACCGCCTCGGCGAGCAGGCTGTCGGCCGAGACGCCGGGGGCCTGGTGGCCCAGCGTCGCGGAGACCGTGTGCGCCATCCCCGGCTTGATGGTCTGCCGCAGCGTCACCTCCACGGGTACGCCCGCAGCCAGCGTCACGCCCGCGCGCTGCTCCTTCGGCGACAGCAGCAGGTCGGCCCGTCCGGTGCCCGGCGGGTGCAGCGTGCCGGAGTAGAGCGACTCCTCGCCCACGATCAGCTCGAAGGTGCCGAAGCCGGAGACCGCGAAGGTGTGCTCGCCGTCCTGCTGGGGGGTGAACGTGGTGCGCAGTTCCAGCCCGGTGACCGTCTCCGGGGCGATACCGCCCGGCAGATCGCCGATCCAGCGCACGGCCGCGAGCGGCACGGTGAACGCGTGGTCCGCGCCGAGCAGCGTCACCGCCGTCTCCTGCGGCAGCGCCGGCAGGAACGGCCGCGGGTCCGCGCCCACCGCGTGGGCCACGTCGACGCCGGGCAGCGCGCGGGTGAGCCCCTCGAGGGGTGAGATCACGTGCGGCGGCGTCACCTGGGCGCTGCCGCCGCCGAGCACCCGCGCGTCGGTCGCCAGCGCGCCGATCACCGCGATCCTGTTGAGCGCCGCCGGCTCCAGCGGGAGCGCGAAGTGCTCGTTGCGCGCCAGCACGAAGGACCGGGCCGCGACCTCGTGCGCCACGGCGCTCCCGTCCAGGTCCGCGGGGGGAGACGACACCGCCCCGGGTACGCCGTCCAGCACGCCGACGCGAGCCGCCAGCCGCAGCACCCGGCGTACCTTGTCATCGATCAGCTCTTCCGGCACCTCGCCGGCGCGCACCGCCGCGACCAGCTTCTCGCCCCAGGGGTTCTCCATCGCCGGCATGGCGATGTCGAGGCCGCCCAGGGCCGCGCCGACGGTGTCGCGGGCGGCACGCCAGTCCGAGACCACGATGCCGTCGAAACCCCACTCGTCCTTCAGCACGTCGGACTGCAACCGGCCGTTCGAGGCCATCGGCAGGCCGTTCACCCCGTTGTACGCGCTCATCAGGCCCCAGCCGCCGGCGGCGACGACGCGCTCGAACGGCGCCAGGTAGATCTCACGCAGCGCGCGCTCGCCGATGCGGACGTCGACGGTCATCCGGTCGGTCTCGAAGTCGTTGCCCACCAAATGCTTGACCGTCGTGCCGACGCCGTGCGCCTGCACCCCCTCGACGAAACCGACCGCGATCTCACCGCTGAGCAGCGGGTCCTCGGAGTAGCACTCGAAATGCCGGCCGCCCAGCGGGGTGCGCTGCAGGTTGACGGTCGGGCCGAGCAGCACGTGCACGTCCTTGCGGCGCGACTCCTGGCCGAGCAGGCTGCCGGCCGTCCGGGCCAGCGCGGGATCCCAGGTGGCGGCGAGCGCGGTGGGACTGGGCAGCGCGATGGACGGGTCCTCGGGTGCCCACCCGGTGCCGCGCACGCCGATCGGGCCGTCGGACATCACCAGCGAGCGCAGGCCGATGCGGGGGATCGCGGGCAGCGACCAGAAATCCTGGCCGCCGAGCAGCGACACCTTTTCCTCCAGCGTCAGCTGCTTGATCAGATCGTCCATGGAAGCGCTCCCATCCGTCGGCTGCAGATGATCTTACGTACGCAGGTATGAGGCGCCGTTCAGGTCGATGATCGAGCCGGACGCCCACTCGGCCTCCGGCGACGCCAGCCAGTGCACCGCGCTCGCGATCTCCTCCGGCCGCGCGACCCGGCCGAACGGGCTCTGCGCCCGGATCTCCGCCCCGCGCTCCGCCTTCAGGTGCTCGTTCGTCATGTCCGTCTCGACGAAGCCCGGCGCCACGTTCGCCACCGCGATCCCGTACGGCGCCAGCGCCACCGCGAGCGACTGCGCCATCGAGTTCAGCGCCGCCTTGCTCGCGCCGTACGCGGGCTGCTCCGGCTCACCGCGGAACGCCCCGCGCGAGGACACGTTGACGATCCGCCCGCCGCGCTCGCGCATGTGCTGAGCCGCCGCCCACGCCGCGTTCGCCGCCCCGAACAGATTCACGTCGAACGTCCGGCGCCACATCGCCTGCCAGTCGTCGTACGCCGTGCCGAACACCGGGTGCGGCGGGTTCGCCCGGCCGAACGCGCCGGCGTTGTTCACCAGCACGTCCAGGCCGCCCAGCCCGGCCGCCGCGTCGTCGACCATGTCCCGTACGGCATCCGGGTCGGCCAGATCGGCCCGGACCACGACGTGCCCGTCACCGGGCAGCGCGGCCGCCAACTGCTCCGCCAGCGCGGCGGAGTCGCGGTGGTGCACCGCCACCCGGTCGCCACCCGCCGCGAACCTCTGGGCGATCGCCCGTCCGATACCGCGCGAGGAACCGGTCACCAGGATCGCCCGACGTGTCATACGGCCACTCTAGGATCACCGTCGTGGACTCCCTGACGAACGCCCTGCGGCGCCTCGAGCACGCCGTCCGCAAGGTTCAGGCCGACGCCCGCGTGCCCGCGCTCTCCGTCGCCCTGCACCGCGCCGACCGCGAGCTGTGGACCTGCACCGCCGGCGACTCCGGCAACCCGGCCCACCCGCTGGACGCGGACAGCCGCTTCCGCATCGGCTCGGTCACCAAGACCTTCACCGCCGTGCTCGTCCTCCAGGCCCGCGACGACGGCCTCCTCGACCTCGACGACCCGGTCTCCGCCCACCTCGAGGTCCCCGCCCACGGCACCGCCACGATCCGCAGCCTGCTGTCGCACACCGCCGGCTACCAGCGTGAACCCCACGGCGACGTCTGGGACGTCCTCGTCGCACCCGACGACCGGCAACTGCTCGACGACCTCGCCCGCGCGGAACGCGTTCTGCCCGCCAACCGCCGCTTCCACTACTCCAACCTCGGCGTCGCGGTCCTCGGCCAGCTGGTCGCCCGCCTCCGCGGTGGCACCTGGGCTTCCGTGCTGGCCGAACGCATCCTCGAGCCGCTCGGCCTCACCGCCACCACCGTCGAGCCCACCGCCCGCGCGGCGGTCGGCTACCTCGTCGACGCCTACTCCGACGCCGCCCGCCCCGAGCCGCAACTCGACATGGGCGGCGCCGCCCCGGCCGCGCAGATCTGGAGCACCGCCGCCGACATGGCCCGCTGGGCGGCGTTCCTGGCGAGCCCCGAGCTCATCGACCCCGGCGCGAAGGTGCTGGCCCCGGCCACCCTCGAGGAGATGCGCTGGCCGCGTACGACCACCGACGAGACGCTCTGGTCCGCGGGCTTCGGCCTCGGCCTCATCCTCGTGCCCCAGGCCGGCCGTGTCCTGCACGTCGGCCACGACGGCGCCATGCCCGGCTTCCTCGCCGGCGTGTACGGCCGCCGCGGCGGCGACGGCAACCCCGGCGCCCTCGGCGCGGCGGTCCTCGCCTCCTCCGGCACGGCCACCGAGATCAACGCCCTCGTCCACGACCTGCTCGCCCTCGCCACCGAGGCCGACCCGGCCGAGATCCGCCCCTGGTCACCGGGCCCGCCCGCGCCCCCGCACTACCGCTCGATCCTCGGCCCCTGGTGGAGCGAGGGCTTCCAGCACACCTTCAGCTGGCACGCCGGCACCCTCCAGTCCCGCGCCGCCGACGCCCCGGCCGACCGGGCGCCGTCGGTGTTCCGGCCCCTTGCGGACCAGCCGGACGTGCTCCGGACGGTCTCCGGCCGCGAAGCGGGAGAGCTGCTCCGCCTGACGCGGGACGAAGAGGGACGCGTCGTGCGGATGCACTGGGCGACGTACCGGTTCACCCGGCAGCAGGAGACGTTCGACGGGGTGCCGGTCTCGCAGGGCTGAGCGGCCGGCTGCCGCTTGTGCCCGGCTCATCGCCCGGCCGCAGGCTTTTCCGCCGCTCGTCGCCGGCGCTTCGACTGCCGGTCGCCGGCGCCGGGAAACGGTCGGCCGGAGCGCTCCGGGACGCCGCCGAAACGGGCCGGAATCGCCTCGGCGGCGGGGGCCCCGAGCGGATACGATGGCACGATCCTTAGGCGCACCGCCGACCCATGGCGGGGATGAGAAAGAGAGCAGGTGGCGTAGGCCGTACGGCCGCCCCTATGACCGGCACCGACCACAGCAGCGCTGCCGCTCGGGTGCAGACCAGGATCGAGGTCTCCGACCCCAAGATCATGGTGAACCTGCTCGGCACCAAGGACGAGATCCTGCGGCTCGTCGAGCGCACCCTCACCAGCGACGTGCACGTCCGCGGGAACGAGATCACCGTCACCGGCGCACCGGCCGACAACGCCACCGCGGAGCGGCTGTTCTCCGAGCTCATCGAGCTCATCGAGAAGGGCGAGACGCTCACCGTCGACGCGGTGCGGCGTACCGTCGCCATGCTGGAGCAGAACACCGCCGAGCGGCCCGCCGAGGTGCTCACCCTCAACATCCTGTCCCGGCGGGGGCGCACGATCCGGCCCAAGACGCTCGGGCAGAAGCGCTACGTCGACGCCATCGACGAGAACACGATCGTCTTCGGCATCGGCCCCGCCGGCACCGGCAAGACGTACCTCGCCATGGCCAAGGCCGTGCAGGCGCTCCAGGCGAAGCAGATCAACCGGATCATCCTCACCCGCCCGGCCGTCGAGGCGGGCGAGCGGCTCGGCTTCCTGCCGGGCACGCTCAACGAGAAGATCGACCCGTACCTGCGGCCGCTCTACGACGCGCTGCACGACATGCTCGACCCCGAGAGCATCCCGCGGCTCATGCAGGCGGGCACGATCGAGGTCGCGCCGCTGGCCTACATGCGCGGAAGGACCTTGAATGACGCGTTCATCATTCTGGATGAGGCGCAGAACACGACGCCCGAGCAGATGAAGATGTTCCTGACCCGGCTCGGCTTCGGCGCCAAGATCGTGGTGACCGGCGACGTCACCCAGGTCGACCTGCCCGGCGGCACGTCGAGCGGCCTGCGCGTGGTCCGGGAAATCCTGCAGGGCGTCGAGGACGTGCACTTCGCCGAGCTCTCCAGCTCCGACGTGGTGCGCCACCGGCTCGTCGCGGAGATCGTCGACGCGTACGCCCGCTACGACGCCGAACAGGAACAGGACCAGGGGCAGCAGTCCGTACGCGCCGTGCAGGGCCACGCCGCCGGCAACGCCCGCCGCCGGCGCTGACCGCCACCCACGACGGCCCGGCGGTCACGCCGGGCCGGCCGGGTGGTCGCCCCGCGTCGGAGCGTGGAGGACGGGGTGGCCGTGCCTGGCCGGGGGCGGTTGCTCACGACGGGTGGCCGCGCCCTGGCCGGGCGGTCGCTCAGGGCACGATGGCCGCGCCCGGGCCGGGTGGTTGCTCAGGCCGCGACGGCCGCGCCTCGGCGGGCGGCCGGTCGTTCCGCGCGGGGTTGCCGTGCCGGATCGAGGGGCCACCGGCAGCCGCCCGGCGGGGTGGCCGGGCCGGACCGGGTGGGCGCGCTGACGGGCGGCGGGCCGGAGCGGGATACTGAGGGGGCCGGCCCGGAGTCACAGGGCGTGGCATCAGCAACGGCGGCCGTCATCACCGGCGGGCGCTGACCGAGCATCACACCGAGACCAGGGGTAACGCACCACAATGTCCATCGAGATCGCCAACGAGTCGGGAGTCGAGGTCGACACCGACGCGATTCTCGCGGTGGCCCGGCACGCGCTCGAGGAGATGGGGGTCAACCCTCTCGCCGAGCTGTCCATCCTGCTGGTCGACATCGACTACATGACCGAGCTCAACCACCGCTGGATGGGCAGTGACGGCCCGACCGACGTCCTCGCCTTCCCGATGGACGAGGGCAGCGTCGATCACGGGCCCGGCGAGGCCGGCACCGGCGAGCCCGCCCTGCTGGGCGACATCGTGCTCGCCCCCGAGGTGGCCGCCAAGCAGGCCGTCGCCGCCGGCCATTCCGCCGCGGACGAGCTGCATCTGCTCACCGTGCACGGGGTGCTGCACCTGCTCGGGTACGACCACGCCGAGCCGGACGAGGAGCGGGAGATGTTCGCGTTGCAGGCCCGGCTGCTGCAGAGCTGGCGCTCCGGGCGGCGGACCGGCTGACCGCCATGGACCCGTCCACCCTGATCGCAGCGGCCGCCCAGCTCCCGAGCGCCGGAGCCGCGGGCGGATTTCATCCCGCGACGCTCGCCGCGGGCGCTGTCGGCGCGGCGGCCGACCTTCCGGACATTCAGCTCATCGTGTACGCGGTGGTGCTGGTGTTCCTGGCCGGACTGGCCTCGATGACCGACGCCGCGCTGGCGACGGTCTCCCCGGCTCGGGCCGCGGAGATGGAGCGGGAGGGGCAGCGGGGCGCCGCCGCGCTGGCCGCGGTCGCCGGTGACGTCGTCCGGCACCTCAACCTGCTCCTGCTGCTGCGGCTCATCTGCGAGCTGACCGCGACCACGCTGGTGGCGCTCGTCGCCGTGGACAGCTGGGGCGCCGGGTGGCGGGCGGCCCTCGTGACCGCAGCGGCCATGACGCTGGTCAGCTTCGTCGTGGTCGGGGTGGGCCCGCGCACGGTGGGGCGGCAGCACGCGTACGCGGTCGGTAAGGCCACCGCGCCGCTCGTGCGGTGGATCGGGCGGGTGCTGAACCCGCTGGCGTCCCTGCTGATCCTCATCGGTAACGCCGTCACGCCCGGTAAGGGGTTCCCGGAGGGCCCGTTCGGCAGCCAGGTGGAGCTGCGGGAGCTGGTGGACCTGGCCGAGCAGCGCGGTGTGGTGGAGCACGGCGAGCGCGAGATGATCCATTCCGTGTTCGCGCTGGGTGACACCATCGCGCGCGAGGTGATGGTGCCGCGGACCGAGATGGTCTGGATCGAGGGGCCCAAGACGCTGCAGCAGGCGCTGTTCCTGTTCCTGCGCTCCGGCTTCTCGCGGATCCCGGTGATCGGGGAGAGTGTCGACGACGTGCTCGGCGTGCTGTACCTGAAGGACGTCGTCCGGCGCACCCAGAGCGGCGACCCGGCCGCCTCGGCCGAGCCGGTCGCCGACCTGATGCGGCCGGCCACGTTCGTGCCCGAGTCGAAGCCGGTCGACGACCTGCTGTCGGAGATGCAGGCGGCCCGCACCCACCTGGTCATCGTGGTCGACGAGTACGGCGGCACGGCCGGCCTGGTCACCATCGAGGACATCCTCGAGGAGATCGTCGGCGAGATCACCGACGAGTACGACGTGGAACGCCCGCCGGTCGATCACCTGGAGGACGGGGCCGTACGCGTCACCGCCCGCCTGCCGATCGAGGACCTGGGCGACATCTTCGGCGTGGAGCTGCCCGCCGACGAGGTGGAGACGGTCGGCGGCCTGCTCGCGCAGACGCTGGGCCGGGTGCCGATCCCCGGCGCGACCGTGGACGTCGGCGGCCTGCACCTGATCGCCGAGGGCACCACCGGCCGCCGCAACCGCATCGACTCGGTGCTGGTGCGCCGGGCCGAACCCCCGTCGGAGGAGTCCGGCGACGACGAGAACGCCCCCGAGACCGAGGAAAGACAGCACGCCGATGCCTGAACAGAACAGCACCGCCGCCGAGCTCAGCGCCGAGGACGCCAAGCTGGTCACCCTGGCCCGCGGGGCGCGCGCCCGGGTGGGCGCGGCCGAGGGAGCTTCGGTACGCGACCAGGACGGCCGGACCTACGCGGCGGCGACGGTGGCGCTGCCCAGCCTGCAGCTGACGGCCCTGCAGCTCGCGGTGGCGTCGGCGGTGGCGGCGGGCGCGACGAAGCTCGAGGCCGCCGCGGTGGCCACGCAGGCCGCGGAGCTGGACGAGGCGGGCCGGGCGGCGGTACGTGATCTGGCGACGGACGCGCCGATCCACGTGGTGGCCCCGGACGGCACCCACGTGGGCACGGTGACGCAGTGACGGACGCGGGCGGGTCCGGACGAGGCGGCGCCGGTGGCGGGAAGGGCGCGAGCGAGCGCGGTGGGAGCGCGGGCCGCGGTGAGCCGGGAGGCGAGCGGCGGCTGACGCCGGGGGAGCGGAACGCGCAGCGACGGCAGGAGCGTCAGCAGGCCAAGCGTCAGCAGGGGGCCGAGCCGGGCGTGAGCAAGCGCAGCGGTCCCGCCCCGGACGGAAAACCGGATCGGAAACCTCGTCATCGCGGCGGTGCGGGGAAAGCCGCCGTGAGCCCGGGGCCACGGGCTTCCGGTTCTGCGGGGGGCGCGCGTACCGAGAAAAAGGTGCACACGCACAAGGCCGCCGGCCGGGCGACCGGCTCGGACGACGCCTACCGTGCCGGCTTTGCGTGCTTTGTCGGGCGGCCGAATGCCGGCAAGTCGACGCTGACGAACGCGATCGTCGGGCAGAAGATCGCGATCACCTCGAACAAGCCGCAGACCACCCGGCACGTGATCCGCGGCGTGCTGCACCGCGACAACGCCCAGCTCGTGCTCGTCGACACGCCGGGGCTGCACCGGCCGCGGACGCTGCTCGGGGAGCGGCTCAACGACCTCGTGCGGGAGACGTGGAGCGAGGTCGACGTCATCGGCGTGTGCTTCCCGGCGGACGAGCCGGTGGGTGCCGGGGACCGGTTCATCTCGACCGAGATCGCCGCGCTGAAGGCGACTGTGATCGCCGTGGTCACCAAGGTGGACCTGGTGGATCCGGCCACGCTCGCGGAGCGGCTGCTGGCCGTCAGCAAGCTGTACGACTTCGCCGACATCGTGCCGGTCAGCGCCGTCTCCGGGCATCAGGTGGAGACGCTGGTCGACGTGATCACGAAGCATCTCCCGGAGTCGCCGCCGCTGTACCCGGACGACGTGCTGACCGAGGAGCCGGAGCAGGTGCTCATCGGGGAGCTGATCCGGGAGGCCGCGCTCGAGGGCGTCCGGGACGAGCTGCCGCACTCGATCGCCGTGCTGGTCGAGGAGATGTTCGTCGAGGGCGGCCTGACGAAGATCTACGCCAACGTGTACGTGGAGCGCGACAGCCAGAAGTCGATCGTGATCGGCACCCGGGGCGCACGGCTCAAGGACGTCGGCATCCGGGCGCGGGCCGAGATCGAGGCGTTGCTGGGCCGGAAGGTGTACCTCGACCTGCACGTCCGCGTGGCGAAGGAGTGGCAGCGGGATCCGAAGCAGCTGCGCCGTCTCGGGTTCTGAAGATAGTTCGATTTATCCATATCTGTGGGCATAGTCACGTAGGCCCGGTTTCACGTTGCCGGACAGCGGCCTGTTTCGATAGGCGTTGTCGCCATGCGAAACCGGTACCTCGACCTGCTGCGCGCCGTCGCGACCGTCCGGGTGGTCGTCTACCACGCCACCGGCTGGGCCGCCCTCACGGTCGTGTTCCCGGCGATGTCGGTGATGTTCGCGCTGGCCGGCTCGCTGATGGCGGCGTCGATCGACCGGTCCGGCCCGCTCGCGGTGGAGCGCCGGCTGCGCCGCCTGCTGCCGTCGCTGTGGGTGCTCGCGCTGGTCGCGGTGCCGTCCATGCTGCTCACCGGCCTGGCCTGGGACTGGAAGGTGCTGTACTGGGCGTTCCCGCTGCAGGACCCGCCGGCCAACGGCTGGGGCTCGATGGCGCTGAGCGCGACCTGGTACCTGCGTGACTTCCTGTGGTTCGTGCTGCTGTCGCCGCTGGTCCTGCCGCTGTTCCGGCGAATGCCCCGGACCGTGCTCGCGGTGCCCTACGCGGCGCTGGCGATCATCACGCTGACCGGGCCGGCCGTGCATCCGATCCTGCGGGACGCGGCCCTCTACGGCGGCGCGTGGCTGCTCGGCTTCGCGCACCACGACGGCATGCTGAGCCGGCTGAGCCGGCGGACCCTCGTCGCCGCTGCCGGGTTCCTCGCCGCGGCCGGTGCGGCCTGGATCGTCACCCATCCCGGGCCCCGGGGGTACGACCTCAACGACATCCCGCTCGGCAACGCGCTGTGGTCGGCGGCGTTCGTGCTCGTCGTGCTGGGCTGCGCTCCCGTCGCCACCGCGGCGCGCCGGGGCCGGCTGCTCACCGTCCTCAACGCCCGCGCCCTCACGATCTACCTCTGGCACGTACCGGTGATCGTCGCGGTCACGAAGCTGGGAGAGGCGCACGGGCTGCCCACCCGCGGCTGGGTCGGCATCAGCTGGCGGCTCACCGTGGTCGTCGCCCTGGTCGCGCTCGCGGTGCTGCTCGTCGGGTGGGTCGAGGACGTCGCCGCCGACCGTCCGCCGCGGCTGATCCCCGGGCGCCCGCCGCGCAGCGCGCCGGTGTCACCCGCCGTACCGCGGACGGCCGCCGCAGCGGCCAACGTCCGATCGGTGGCCGAAACGCTGCGCACATGACCGCGGCCGCCTCGCCGCGGGCAGGTCGTCTCCGGGATCGGCATGCTGCTGGGCGCGGACGGCGGCGGATACCGGGCCCAGGTCGCCGGGCTGGGAGCGCCGCCGTGCTCGTGCTGATGGCGGTGCTCGCCGCGGCGCTGGTGGCGGCCGCCTCGACCGCCGGTGGGCTGGTGACGCCGTGGCTGCGGTCGCGGGGCTGTCCCGCCTCGAGCGGCCGCGCCGCGGACACCGCCGTGGAGCCGGCCGCTACGACGTCGTGACCGAGATGTTGCCGCTGCTGGCCCGCAGGTCCAGCACGTTCGTCGCGGCGGGGCTCGTGGTCACGTCGCTCTCGAAGTCTCCCGAGCCGGTCCGGTGCAGGATGCGGTAGCTCCCGTCCGGCACCGCCAGATCGATGTTGCCGCTGGTCGCGCGGGCCGTCACCGAGGCCGGCTGGGCCAGCCGCAGGTCGAGGTTGCCGGAGCTGGCCTCGGCCTTGATCGCGCCCCCGCCGGTCAGGTCGGTGGCCTCGATGTCGCCGGAGGTGACGTTGAGGGTCACGGGACCCGCCAGGGCACCGGCGGTGATGGTGCCCGAGGTGGCCTTCGCGGTGGCCGGGCCGGTGACGCCCTGCAGGGTGATGTCGCCGGACGTCACCGTCACGTCGGCCGACGCGACGCCGGTCAGGCTCAGGCTGCCGGAGTGCACGCCGCCGCGCACGGCCACCCCGGTGGGCGCCTCGATCTCGTACGAGGCCCGGCAGTCATGGCCGCAGCTCGTGTCGATGGCCAGCGTGGTGCCGGTGAGCCGGTACGAGACGTCCGGGTCGTCGCCGTTGCTGCGGACCACCCGCCGGATGCGCGTCTCGTCGATCGCCGCGGCCGTCACGGTCACGTCGCCGCTGTTGCCGCTCACCACGATCTCGGTGACCTTGACCTTCTCGGTGTCGTCGTAGGTCAGCCGGGCGCCGATCCCGCCCCCGCACCCGGTGAGGGCGGTCGCCGCGGCGGCGGTGACGACGGTGAGGGCTCCGGCGCGCAGGACCAGTCTCGTGCTCATGCACCAGACGCTATGAGCCCGGGTACGCCGGGCGCCATCGGTCCTGTCACCCACCCGTCCCCGAGATGACCCTGAGATCCGGGTCAGGGTCAGTCGTACCCAGGGGGCAGAATGTCGGGGTGCCCGCCGGATACCGACGCCAGCTCTACCGCGACGACGCGGTGGTGCTGCGCGTCCAGAAACTCGGCGAGAGCGACCGGATCATCACGCTGCTGACCCGCCGCCACGGCCGGCTGCGCGCCGTGGCCCGCGGGGTGCGGCGCACCACGTCCCGCTTCGGGGCGCGGCTGGAGCCGTTCGGCCACATCGACCTCCAGCTCGCCGGCTCGCCCGAGGGAGTCGGCAGCAGCCTGCACTCGATCAGCCAGGTCGAGGGCCTCGCGCTGTACGGCAAACGCTTCCTCGAGGACTATCCGCGCTACACGGCGGCCAGCGCCATCGCGGAGACCGCCGAGCGGCTCACCCCGGTCGAGCGCGAGCCGTCGCTGCGGCTGTTCCAGCTGACCCTGGGCGCGCTCAAGGCGCTGGCCGCCGGCGAGCACTCGACCAGCCTGGTCCTGGACGCCTACCTGCTGCGCGGCATGGCCTTCGCCGGCTGGGCGCCCGCCCTGGCCGAGTGTGCGGTCTGCGGCACGCCCGGCGGCCACGGGGCGTTCTCGGTGCCGGCGGGCGGCTCGGTGTGCCCGGACTGCCGCCCGCCCGGCGCCGCCCACCCGGCCCCGGCGACGCTCGGGCTGATGCTGGCCCTGACCCACGGCGACTGGGCCGTCGCCGACGCCGCCGAGCCGCCCGTGCGCCGCGAGTGCAGCGGCCTCGTCGCGGCCCACCTGCAGTGGCACATGGAGCGCAACCTGCGCGCCCTTCCGCTTGTCGACCGACGGGAGCCCTCCCAGTGACACGTCCGCCCACCCCGCACATCTCCGGCGCCCGCCCACCCGAGCTGCCCAAGGGCGCGATCCCGCGGCACGTGGCGCTGGTGATGGACGGCAACGGCCGCTGGGCCAAGGAGCGCGGGCTGTCCCGGACCAAGGGCCACGAGCAGGGCGAGTTCTCGCTGTTCGACACCATCGAGGGCGCGATCGAGCTCGGCATCCCCTATCTGTCGGCGTACGCGTTCTCCACCGAGAACTGGAAGCGTTCCCCGGAGGAGGTGCGCTTCCTGATGGGCTTCAACCGGGACGTCATCCGCCGCCGCCGGGACCAGCTCGTCGACCTGGGCGTACGCGTGGTCTGGTCGGGCCGCGCGGGCCGGCTGTGGAAGAGCGTGATCTCCGAGCTGCAGACCGCCGAGGAGATGTCGCGCGGCAACAAGACGCTGACCCTGCAGTTCTGCGTCAACTACGGCGGCCAGGCCGAGATCGCCGACGCGACCGCCGCCATCGCCCGGGACGTGGCCGCGGGCAAGCTGCGCGCGGACCGGATCACCGAGAAGACCATCCAGAAGTACCTGTACCACCCCGAGGTGCCGGAGGTGGACCTGTTCCTGCGCCCGTCGGGGGAGCAGCGCACGTCCAACTTCCTGCTCTGGCAGTCCGCGTACGCCGAGCTGGTGTTCCTGGACACCCTCTGGCCCGACTTCGACCGCCGCCACCTCTGGTACGCCTGCGAGCTCTACGCCCAGCGCGACCGCCGGTTCGGCGGCGCGATCCCGAACTTGATCGCCCCGGTGTGACGGCCCGCTACCTGTACCTCGCCCGGCACGGCGACGCGGTGGAGGGCGGCGGCCTGACCCCGGCGGGACGGCGGCAGGCGGAGTGCCTGGCGGAGCGGCTGGCCGACGTGCCGCTCACCTCGATCACCCACAGCCCGCTGCGCCGGGCCACCGAGACCGCGGCCATCCTCGCACCCGCAGCCGCGCCGTTGGCAGTCCCGCCCGGAGCCACTCCGACTGCGCCCGCAGCCACCCCGCCCGTGTCCGCAGCCGTTTCGCCCGTGCCGGCAGCCACCCCGCCCGTGCCCGCAGCTGCTCCGCCCGTGCCCGTGGCGTGGGACGGGGTCGGTGACTACGTGCCTTACGTGCCCGACCCGGTGCCGCCCGCGTTCGAGGCGCTCTTCGAGGGCTGGACCGCCGAGGAGCTGGCGGCCGGACCGCGGTTGGCCGCGCAGGCGCTGGACCGGTTCGCCGGGCCGTTCCCGGACGGTGTGCGCCACGACCTGGTCGTCACCCACGCGTTCGCGGTGGCGTGGTTCGTCCGCGACGCGCTGCAGGCGCCGCCGGAGCGCTGGCTCGGCCTCAACGCCGCCAACTGCGCCCTGACGGTGATCCGCTACAGCGAAGGGCGGCCGCCGGGCCTCCTGGTGTTCAACGACATGTCGCACCTGCCCGCGGAGTTGCGCTGGACGGGTTTCCCGTCCCACCTGCGCGTCAGCTCGTGATGAGGGTGACGGCCGTGCCGACGTCGGAGAGGTCCGGCAGCACCGCGTGGGCCCCGGCCAGGGCCAGCTCGGCCATGCTCGTCGCGCCCGTGGCCACGCCGACCGCCAGCGCGTCGTTGGCCAGCGCCGCCGAGATGTCGTTGGTGGTGTCGCCGATGACCACGGGGTCGAAGCGTTCGCCGTACTTGGCCTCGGCCCGTTCCCGGCAGCGGCGCACGAGCGTCGCCCGGACGCTGTCGTCGGTGCCGTAGCCGCCGATCTCCGCGTCGAAGACCCCGGTCAGGTCGAAGGCCGCCACCTTCGCGGCCGCGACCTGCGGAACGTTGCCGGTGACGAGCGTCTGCACGACGTCGTCGCGCGCGCCCAGCTCGTCGAGCACCGCCCGCACCCCCGGCAGCAGCTCGCCCTGCTCCGCGAACAGGTGCCGCGACCCGTGCACCCGCTCGACGTAGCGGGCGAAGAACCGTTCCGGCGTGCAGTCGGTGACCCCGTGCGCGGCGAAGACCTCCGCGCAGATGTCCAGGTCGGTACGCCCCCCGAAGCTCGGCGTCGCCCGCCAGGCCACGCCGGTGACCTCGGTGAACGCTTCTTTCCACGCCTGCGCCGCGACACCGCCACCCCGCAGCAGGGTGTAGTCGATGTCCCACATGACGAGGCGCCTCACTGCCCGGCCAGCCGCCGCTCGACGTGCTCCACCTTGGCGTTCAGCGCGTCGGTGACGCCGGGGCGTACGTCCGCCTTGAGGGTCACGCTGACCCGGGGCGCCTGCGCGGCGACGACGTCGACGGCCTGCTTGACCACGGCCATCACCTCGTCCCACTCGCCCTCGACGGTGGTGAACATGGCGTCGGTGCGGTTCGGCAGCCCGGAGGCGCGGACCACCCGGACGGCCTCGGCGACCAGATCACCGACGGACTCGGAGGCACCCAGCGGCGTGACGGAGAAGGCAACCAGCATGAGGCCATCGTGGCAGAGCCGGGCGGCCGGCGATGTGTCGACCGTCATCGACATAGCGGGATTTCGGGCACAGATCGTTTTCGTGCGGTTTCGGGGTGGTCGCCGGGGAGTACAAAGGGCGGTCCCGCCGACTCATCGAGGAGAGTGACCGTGTTCACCGCACCCGTCCGGACCGTGGCTCGCACCGCCGCCCTTGCCGCCATCGTCCTCACCCTCCCGGCCTGCGTCCCGGCGGAGAAGGCACCGTCGGCAGGCAGCCCGGCGACACCGGGAAGCGCCCCCGCCCGCACGGTCGCGGCCACGACCACGCCGACCCGGGGGAAGCCGACGCCGAGGAAGCCCGAACCGGCTGCGACCAAGGGGATCCTGGCCGGCAAGCGGCAGGTCGTCATCGCCCCGGTGGGTTCCACCGAGTCCGTCCTGACCGTGGACGACAAGGGCCGGCTGAGCCTCACCGACGGCCCGTCGGACCGGACCCTGTTCGTGCTGGTCCCCGTCGGTGACGGCAAACATCAGATCAGGACCGCGAAGGCCGGTGCGAGCGGCGAACCGGCCTGCATGGGCGTACGCGACGGCGGCGGCGCGGCGACGGTCGTGGCCGCGGCGTGCGATGCGGGCCGGGCGGGCCAGCGGTTCACGGTCGAGTCCGAGGCGCAGCGTGACGGCCGGCCGGCGTACACGATCGGCGCCGAGGGCGGGCTGCGGCTGAGCGTCGACCGTTCCGGGCTGGTGGCCACCCCGGGCCGCGGCACGCCCTTCACGCTCGTGGACAACGGCGCCGCGCCGGCCGGTCCGGGCGACTAGGGCCGGCCCTGGCCCTGCCTCGACGTGTTCGCCCGGCGGCCACCCGGGCGACACCGGGCGTTGAGCGCGGGACGCGAGATTGGCGCCGTTGCCACCTCGATCTCGCAGGAGCTCCGGACATGGGTCACGGCCACCACCACGATCACGACCATCCGCACGCCGCCGCCGACGTCTCGCCCGCCCTCGACCCGCACGTACCCGACAGCGAGCTGTCGCCCGCCGATGTCTCCCGCCGCGGCTTCCTGCGCGGCGCCGGGCTGCTCGGGGCCGGCGCGGCCGCGTCCGTGCTGGCGTCCCCGTCGGCCGCCGGGGCCGCCGGCCTCCCGCACGCCCACGGGCCGGCCGGTGGCGGCGCCGCCCAGGGCGGCTTCCGGTGGCTCGCCGGGGACCACCACATCCACACGCAGTACAGCTCGGACGCCCAGTACCGGGTGATCGACCAGGCCAGGCACGGGCGCGCGTACGGCCTGGACTGGCTGGTCATCACCGACCACGGCAGCAACGCGCACGCCAAGATCGGCGTGGAGAAGGTGGCTCCGGACATCCGGGCGACCCGTGAGGAGCTGCGGGACCTGCTCACGTTCCAGGGTCTGGAGTGGAACATCCCGGCCGCTGAGCACGCGACCGTGTTCGTGCACCCCGGCCGCAACGAGGTCGACGTGCTCAAGCGGTTCGAGCAGGCGTACGACGGCTCGCAGCTGCCGTCCACCAACACCGAGGCGCAGAACGAGGCCACCGCGATCGCCGGCATCAAGTTCCTCGGCGAGCAGGTACGTCTGCGCAAGGTCGAGGGCGCGCTGTTCCTCGCCAACCACCCGTCCCGCCGCGGCATCGACTCGCCGCACGAGATCCGCAACTGGCGCGACGCCGACCCGACCGTCGCCATCGGCATGGAGGGCGCGCCGGGCCACCAGGCCGCCGGCATCAAGGCCCCGAACGGCCGTGGCGGCTCGCGCGGGCTCTACGACAACAACCCGTCCGCCGCGTCGTTCCAGGGCTACCCGCTGGAGACGTACCGGACGTGGGGTGGCTTCGACTGGATGACCGCCACGGTCGGCGGCCTCTGGGACAGCCTGCTCGCCGAGGGCCGCGCCTGGTGGGTGACCGTGAACTCGGACAGCCACGTGGTCCATCTCGACCAGTCCCAGCGCGGCCCGGGCAGCGACTTCGAGGCCAACGGCAAGTACGACGACCCCGTCTACAACCCTGCGGTCAACACCTCGGCGGGCGACTTCTGGCCGGGCTTCTACGGGCGTACGAACGTGGGCGCGACGTCGTTCTCCTACAAGGCGGTCATGGACGGCCTGCGCGCCGGGCGGGTCTGGGTCGACCACGGCCGGCTCGTCAAGACCCTGGACGCCCGGGTCCGGGTCGCGGGCGACCGCCGGCCGTCCACGGGTACGCCGCTCGGCGGTGTCCTGCAGGTGCGCCGCGGCACGGCGACCGAGCTGACCCTGGACATCGACCTGCAGGACGTGCCGAACTGGGCGCAGTTCGTCCCGGTGCTCCAGCGCGTCGACGTGATCGTCGGCTCGGTGACCGGCCCGGTCGCGGACAAGGACTCGTTCAGGGCCCCGGACACCCGGGTGGTCAAGTCGTTCGAGGTGTCGCCGGGCGCGCGGAAGCTGACGGTCACGTACTCGCTGGGCCGCCTCGACAAGCCGTTCTACCTGCGCCTTCGGGGAACCGACGGGAACCGTACGCAGCCCGGCCTGATGGGCGCCGCGACCGACCCGTACGGTCCGCAGCTCGACGTCGCCGGTGATGCCGACCCGTGGGGCGACCTGTGGTTCTACACCAACCCGATCTGGGTCCTGCCCCGGTGACCTCGTCCCTGACCGACCTCGGCGGCCTGCCGGTCGTCGAGGTCGGGGACCACCCGGACACGGCTGCGGCGGAGCACTGGCTGGCGTCGCTCGACCCGCAGCCGGTGCTCGCGTGCACCCACCTCGTCCGCGACCCCCGCCCGCACGTGACCTGGACGCTCGTCTTCGACGGCGACATCCCCGCCGGCCTCCCGCCCGCCACGCCCGGGGCGGCCCGGGACGGTGGCCGGGCGGTCGTCTACCCCGGGGTGGGGCGGCTGACCGGCGAGATCACGGTCGGGGACGTCCTGGCCGGCAGCGCCATCGACCGGGTCGAGATCCTCGGCGGCGGCGAGGCGGAGCCGTCGGCCGTGCTCAGGACCAACGAGTACGTCCGTCCTCAATGGCGCGACGGGATGCTGGTGCTCATGACGATGCCGGCGGTGGGCGGGGTGCTCGTCCCGTTTGAGACACGCAACCCCACCCCCTGCTGCGCGGCGCACTGAGGCACGATGACCGCATGACCGATCATGAGGAAAACCGCGTCGCGAGCGCCGGCCGGGAGATCGCGGCCGCGGCGGCAGTCATCTTCGAGCTCATCGCGGACCCCGCGCAGCAGCCCCGCTGGGACGGCAACGACAACCTGGCCGGGGCGCCGGCCGGGCAGCGCGTCCACGCGGCCGGCGACGTCTTCACGATGACCACGACGAACGGCAACCTCCGCGAGAACCACGTCGTCGAGTTCGAGGAGGGCCGCCGCATCGCCTGGAAGCCCGCCGAGCCGGGCCGGCCCACGCTGGGGCACCTGTGGCGGTGGGAGCTCGAGGAACTCGGACCGGAACTGACCCGGGTCACGCACACGTACGACTGGACTCAGCTGACCGACGAGAAGCGCCTGCCCCGGGCCCGCGCGACAACGGCCGACAAACTCCAGGCCTCCCTCGACCGCCTCGCCACCCTCGCCGAGCGGCCCTGAGACTCTCAGCCGAGGATGGGGTTGAAGAAGCCGGTCAGGATGCTGGTCGTCAGAGCCGCCGCCCCCAGCGCTGCGGCCGCCACCAGCAGCGCCGTGTCCGCCTTCGTGAAGTGCTGGCGGCGGGCGTACGTGCGGGGGGTCGTGGAGTCGAAGCCGCGGGCGTCCATGGCCGTCGCGAGCCGGCCGCCGCGGCGCAGGGCGCCCACGAGCAGGGCGAAGGCCGTCGAGGCGAAGAGGCGGAGCTTCGCGAGGGGGTTGCGGCCCGCGTCGATGCCGCGGGCGCGGCGGGCCAGGGTGAGCATCTGCCATTCCTCGGTGAGCAGGGGGATCAGGCGGAACGCCGCCAGCGCGCCGATGGCGAAGCGGGCCGGGGCCTTGGCGTTCTGGACCAGCGCGTCGGCGAGGTCCGTCGGGTCGGTCGTGGCGAAGACGATGATGCCCGGCAGGGCCACCGCGAAGACGCGCAGGACCAGGCCGAGCGCGCCGGTCACGACGCCGGTGGTGATGTCGAACGGGCCCAGGGAGAGCAGGTGGGCGCCCGTACGGTCCGCGGCGAACAGCACCATCGTCACGAGGATGCCCGCGGCGGCGAGGGTGAGCGGCCACGCGCGGCGGGCCAGGACGCCGAGGCGGACGCCGAAGAGCGGCAGCGCGCACAGTTCGACGGCCAGGGCGATCGCCGGGGTCAGCGGGTCCAGCGTGGCGATCAGGGGTACCGAGAACAGCAGGGCCGCGCCGAGCTTCGCCACCGGGTTGCGCCGGGCCAGCGGTGCCGCCGGGTCGGCGACCGGTTCCAGGGCCAGGGTCATGGGGGCCGCCGGGGGAGCGGGTCGGCGGCCGGCGCGGGACCGAGATGGTGGACACGGTCGGCGAGGGAGGTGACGAACGCCTCGTCGTGGGTGACCGCGACGATGCCGTGGCCCTCGTCGCGCAGGGCGGCCAGCAGCGCCACCAGCTCGATCCACGTACGCCGGTCCTGCCCGAAGGTCGGCTCGTCGAGCACCAGCAGCCGGGGCGCGGTGGCCAGGGCCGTCGCCACGCTGAGCCGCCGGGCCTCCCCGCCGGAGAGCGTGTACGGGTTGGCCTCCGCCAGCGCCGTCAGCCGCAGCCGGGCCAGCAGGTCGTCCACCGTGGCCGCCACCCGGGCGGGGGAGCGGCCGAGCCGGCGTGGCCCGAGCGCCAGCTCGTCGGCGACGCGGCTGGTGACGAACTGGTGTTCCGCCGTCTGGAACACCGAGCCGATCCGGCTGGTGAGGTGCGCCGCCCGCCACCTGTGCGGCGGTTTCGCCTCGCCGGGGACGTCGATCCGGCCGGCCGTGGGTGCCAGGAGGCCGCCCAGCAACAGGGCCAGGGTGGACTTGCCGGCGCCGTTGGGGCCGGTCACCGCCAGGGCCTCGCCCGCGCGGGCGGTCATGCTGACGGCGCTCAGCCGGTGCCGGAAGGCCGCGGTGTGCGCCCGTACCAGATCGTCGGCGGGAGTCGCGGCGGCCGGATGCCGGGGCAGCGGATAGCCCGGCACCCAGACCCCCTGCTCGGCCAGCGACGGGCCGTGACCGGCGAAGACGACCTCGGGTGCGCCGTCGGCGGCGACGCCGCCGCCCGGCGCGAGCACCACCACCCGGTCGATCAGCGGCAGCGCCTCGGCGACCCGGTGCTCGACGACGATCAGCGTGCTGTCGTGGTCGCGCGCCCGGGCGACGGCCTCGCGGATCAGGTCGCCGCCGGCCGGGTCGAGGTTGGCGGTGGGCTCGTCGAGCAGCACCAGCCCGGGGCGCAGGGCGAGCACGCCGGCGAGCGCGAGGCGCTGCTGCTCGCCGCCGGAGAGGGCGTTGGTCGCGCGGGTGATCGGGTACGGGAACCCGACCCGGTCCAGGGCGTCGCTGACCCGCGGCCAGATCTCGCCCGCGGGCACGCCCCGGTTCTCCAGCCCGAACGCCACGTCGTCGCCGCTGCGCGCCATGACGAGCTGGGTCTGCGGGTCCTGGAAGAGCAGGCCGACGCCGTCGCGCGCCTTGCGGGGATCGAGCCCGTCGATCTCGACGGTGCCCTCGGACTCGCCGGAGTCCTCGGGCAGCAACCCGGCGAGCGCGGCGAGCAGGGTGCTCTTGCCGGCCCCGGAGGGCCCGAGCAGCAGCACCCGCTCGCCGTGCCGCAGGTGCAGGTCGACGCCGCGGACCGCCCACGACCGGCGCCCCGCGTGGCGCCAGCCGAAGTCCCGCAGCACGACCTCCGCCATGATCAGACCAGTGCCCGGTCCCGGCCCGCGGCGAACCTGTCGAGCACGCCGGTGGGCGCGAGCGCGCGGGTCAGCGCCCAGCTTCCGGCGCCCGCCACGACGGTGCTGCTGACGATGGTGAGCAGCGCGTACGGGACCCGGTAGTTCCACAGCGCGTACTCGCCGTTCCACACGAAGAAGTCGAACAGCGCGGCGCTGATTCCGGTGAGCGCCCCGGCGAACAGCGCGGCCGGCAGCTTCCACGACCGGTAGAGCAGGATCGCGAACGCGAGCTCGGCGCCGAGGCCCTGCACGAGGCCCTGCGGGATGACCACCGCGCCCCACTGCGCGCCGAGCAGGGCGGAGATGATCGCCGCGACCGTCTCGGTGTAGAGCGAGGCGCCCGGCTTGCGGATGATCAGGCCGGCGAGCACGGCGGGGATGAGCCAGACGCCGTAGAGCAGCGTCTGGGCCGGCGGGAAGAAGCTGAAGGCGCCACCGGTCGCGCCCCACAACAGGTTCCACGCCCAGAAGATGACGCCGAACGCCACGGCGATGATCGAGGCGATCACGATGTCGATCGTGCGCCAGCGGTACGGATTCATGTGTGCCTCCCAGCGGTACCGGGAGGAGACGCACGCCACGCACCCGGGGTGTTCCCGGACGTGGCGCGGCTGGAGAAGACCGAGCTCCCTGCGCTGGCATTACCCAGATCAGGTTCTAGGGTCTGCGGGCGGTGACCCGCACTCTCAGCGCTGCGCGCTCCCCTGTCGGATGAATCCTTTTCGCGACCTACCTTGACCCCCGCATGGCGAGGGCTATGTGCTGTGTCTCCACCGTCGCGAAAAGGACTCACTGCGGTGTGTTTCGATGACGCTAACACCGTACGGCTGTACGGGACAGCGTAGGAGGCGTCACATGGAGATCAAGGCCAGAGGGCTCACCTTCGACGTGTACGAGGGTGGCCCGGCCGACGGCGACCCGGTGCTCCTGCTGCACGGCTTCCCGCAGGACCACCGCGAGTTCGATCTCATCCTGCCCCGGCTGCACGCCGCGGGGTTGCGGACGTACGCCCTCGATCAGCGCGGCTACTCGGCGGGCGCCCGGCCGGCCGCGGTCGAGGACTACCGGCTGAACGAGCCCACGGCCGACGCGGTCGCGGTGCTCGACGCGCTCGGCGTGCAACGGGCGCACGTGATCGGCCACGACTGGGGTGCGCAGGTGGGCTGGCTGCTCGCAGCGCACCACCCGGACCGGGTCCGTACGCTCACCGCGGTCTCGGTACCGCACCCGCGCGGGCTCGCCGTCTCGCTGCGCAACCAGCCCTCGCAGCGGCTGCGGTTCGCGTACATGAAGGTGTTCCAGTCCCGGTTCGCCGAGCGGCTGCTGCTGGCGCGCGACGGCGAGGTGCTCAAGCGGATGATGCGCCCGATCGGGGCCCGCGCCGGCCGGTACGCGTCCGCGATGGCCGAGCCGGGCCGGCTCACCGGGGCGCTCAACTGGTACCGGGCGCTCTCCGGCCGCCAGCTCGCCGGTGTCGGCAAGATCACCGTTCCCACCACGTACGTCTGGAGCGATCGTGACCCGGTGGTCGGCCGGTCCGCGGCGCTCGCCACCCGGACCTGGGCCGAGGGGGACTACCGCCTGGTCGTGCTGCGCGGGGTGGGGCACTGGGTGCCGGAGGAGGCGCCGGACGCGCTGGCCGACGTGGCCCTCGCGCGGATCGGCGTTTGACGCCGCGGAGGTCCGGGCATCCGTTGCGCCACATGACGGTGAGGAGACGACCGGATGGCCGCCGAGAAGCGCCGGATGAAGAACGAGACCGAGAAGCAGCGGTGGGACCGCAACTTCGCCGACCTGCTGCAGGAGTTGCGTGTCGCACAGACCGGCGTGCAGATCCTCTTCGCGTTCCTCCTGACGCTGCCGTTCAGCAACGGCTTCCCGAAGGCGACGGACTTCCAGAAGGACACGTACATCGTCGCGCTGATCTCGACGGCGTTCGCCACCGCGCTGATCATCTCGCCGGTGGCGTTCCACCGGGCGCTGTTCCGCCAGGGCCGCAAGCCGGAGCTGGTCCGCCACGCGCACCGGATGGCCACCGGCGGCCTGGCGTTCATGCTGCTCGCCATGGTCAGCAGCGTCCTGCTGATCACCGACTACCTGCTGCCGATGTGGGTCGCCCTGCTGTTCACCGCGATCACCGCCCTGTTCTTCCTGACGTTCTGGGTGGCGATCCCGTTCGCCCGGCGCAACTGGCTGGAGGAGGACGTCGACGACGAGAACGAGGACTTCGCCGAGGACGCCGCCGAGCCCAACAAGGAAGCTAACGTGCCTTCGCGGGATTGAGCCCGAGGTCGCGCAGCTCCAGCGCGGCCAGCGCCTCCACCGCCTCGGCGTCGCCGTTGCGCCACGACTGGGCGATGTCCGGGCCGAGCGCGGCGAGCTCGTTCAGCGGCCGGCCGGCGAGGGCCCGCAACGCGAGCAGGTCGCGGCCGGCCGGCTGCTGCCGCACCACCGCGGCCACCCCGGCGCGGCGCATCCAGCGCAGCCGCCGCGGCAGCCACAGGAGCAGCACCAGCGCCAGCGGCAGGGCGACGATCAGCAGCGCCATCGCGACGGCCAGCTTGCCGACGATCTCCTGCTGCTGCCGGCCCGCCTCGGCCAGCTGGGACGCCGCCCCGGCCGCGCTGGTGAACGGCGAGGTCAGCTCGTCGCCGACGAGCGGCACCCGGCCCACCTTGCCGCCGATGTCGCCCAGGTTGCCGGCGATCCCGGTGCCCGCCTCCTGCAGCTTCTGCCCGGGCACGCCCAGCTTCTCCACCATGTCGTTCACCCAGAACCCGGCGCGGATCCAGGCGTACACCCAGAGGACCACGGCGAGGTCGGTCAGCAACTGGCGTACGGCGGTGGGCAGCCGGTCGGCGTACATCTTCACGCGCGACAGCCTCCCACGACGGGGGCTAGGTGTGCTGGGCCGCGCACTCCGGGCAGGTACCGAAGATCTCCATGGTGTGCGAGACGTCGACGAACCCGTGCTTGCCGGCGACCCGCTGCGCCCAGGTCTCCACGGCGGGGCCCTCGACCTCGACCGTACGCCCGCAGGACCGGCAGACCAGGTGATGGTGGTGCCCCTGGCTGCACCGGCGGTACAGGTGCTCGCCGCCGGGCGGGCGCATGACGTCGATCTCGCCGGCGTCGGCCAGCCCCTGCAGCGTGCGGTACACCGTGGTCAGGCCGACCCGTTCGCCCCGCTCGCGCAGGATCGCGTGCAGGTCCTGGGCGCTGTGGAAGCCCTCGCAGTCGGCGAGGAGGTCGCGGACCGCGGTCCGCTGCCGGGTGTTGCGGACAACGGTTCCCTCGTCCGTCATGATCCCTCCCTCGCGTGGCTCACCGCGTCGGCGACGATGTGCGCGACGTGTTCGTCCACGAGCGAGTATGCGATCTCGCGTCCACGCCGTGCGCCCCGCACCACCCCCGCGCCGCGCAGCACCCGCAGGTGCTGCGAGACCAGCGGCTGTGGTGCGCCCAGCTTCTCGACGAGCTCGTGCACGCACCGCTCGCCGCCGCCGAGCTCCGCGACGATCGCGACGCGGATCGGCGCCGACAGCGCGCGCAGCAGCTCGCCGGCCGCCTCGTACGCCTCGTAGCCGGTCGCCGCGCCCTGCACCGGATGGGCGCTCATCGGGCGCCCGCTTCCTGCAGGACCACGTCGGGCGGTTCGGCGTGCTCGGCGTGCCGCTCCGCCGGTATGTGCCGGCGCAGCACCCGCCAGGTCGCGCTGCCCACGGTGATGGCGAGGAAGGCGGCGATCGCGAGGATGACGATCGTGGCGCCGGGCGCGGTGTCGATCTCGCCGGCGGCCCAGACCCCGGTCGCGGCGGCGGTCACGCCGATGCCCATCGCCAGCGCCATCGTGGTGCGGAACCCGCGGGTGATCTGCTGCGCCGCCGCCACCGGCACCACCATGAGGGCGCTGACGAGCAGCAGGCCGACGGTGCGCATGGCGATCGTGACGGTCACGGCCGTCGTGGCGGCGATCACGAGATTGAGCGTACGCACGGGCAGGCCGGACACGCGCGCGTACTCCTCGTCGTTGCAGACCGCGAACAGTGCCGGCCGCAGCGCGAGCATCGCGGCGAGCACGGCGGCGCCCAGGATCGCGATGACGATGAGGTCCTGCCGGGTCGTGGTGATCAGCGAGCCGAAGAGGTACTGCATGAGATTGGCGTTGGCGCTGTCGTCGGAGAGCCCGACCAGGACCACGCCGCCCGCGATGCCGCCGTAGAACAGCAGCGCCAGGGCAAGGTCCCCGGACGTACGGCCCCGCTCGCGCACCAGCTCCACGCCGACGGCCCCGAGCACCGCCACGATGACCGCGGTGAGCACCGGCGACTGCTGCAGGAGCAGCCCGACGCCGACACCGGTCAGCGCCACGTGCCCGATGCCGTCGCCGATCAGCGACAGCCGCCGCTGCACGAGGTAGATGCCGAGTGCCGGGGCGGCCAGCCCGATGATCAGCGCGCCGGCCAGCGCCCGCAGCATGAAGTCGTACTGGAAAAGGCTCATGTCAGTTGGCCGGCATTCTGTCCGTGGGCGCCACGCAGATGCGGGCCTGCTCCGGCTCCGCGTGTGGGTGGACGTGGTCGTGGCCCGGACCGGCGTGATGCCCGGCGGGCTCGGGGACGGCACCCTCGTACGCGATCCGCCCGCCGTGCACCACGACGGCCCGGTCGATCAGCGGCTCCAGCGGGCCCAGCTCGTGCGCGACCAGCAGCACGGTGCCGCCGCGTTCGCCGAATCCGGCCAGCGCCTTCGCGAAGGCCTCCTGGCTCCCGGCGTCGACCCCGGCCGTCGGCTCGTCGAGGACCAGCAGGTCGGGGCGGCCGGCCAGGGCGCGGGCGATGAGCGTGCGCTGCTGCTGGCCGCCGGAGAGCGTCGTGACCGGGTCGTTGATGCGGTCCAGCAGGCCCACGTCGTCCAGTGCCGCCCGGACGGCCTCGCGGTCGGCGGCGCCCGGGAACCGGAAGATGCCCCGGCGGGCGAGCCGGCCGGAGGCCACGACCTCGCCGACGGTGGCGGGCACCCCGCTGCCGGCGCCCATGCGCTGCGGCACGTAGCCGACGCGGGCCCACTGGCGGAACCGGCGCTGCGGGGTGCCGAAGAGCTCGATCTCCCCGCCGGCCAGCGGGACCAGGCCCAGGATCGTACGGATCAACGTGGACTTTCCGGACCCGTTGGCGCCGAGCACGGCGACGACCTCCCCGGCGCCGACGTCCAGCGTGACATCGCGCAGGACGGTGCGGCCGCCGTACGCGACGGCGGCGTGGCGGACCGAGACGACGCTCATGACGTGCACCCGAGGGCGGTGGTGAGGGCGGTCAGGTTGGCGCGCATGACGGAGAAGTAGTCCGCGCCGGGCTCGGTGACGCCCTCGATCGGGTCGAGGACGGCCGTACGGGCACCGACTTCCCGCGCGATGGTCTCGGCGACCTTGGGACTGACCAGGGTCTCGAAGAAGATCGTGGTGGTGCCCGTGGCTCTCGCCTCCTCGGCGACGTGGGCGAGGCGCCGCGGGGACGGCTCCGCCTCGGGGGAGATGCCGGTGATGCCCACCTCGGTGAGCCCGTACCGGTCGGCCAGGTAGTGGAAGGCGGCGTGGCTGGTGACGATCTGCCGCCGGGCGCAGGTGGTGAGCGCCCTGTCGTACTCGTCGTCGAGGGCGGCCAGCTCGGTGCGCAGCGTCTCGGCCCGGCTCGCGTACGCGGCCGCGTGCGCGGGGTCGGCCTGCCCGAGCCGCTCGGCCAGCGCGCCGGCGATCGTGGCGTAGCGGACCGGGTCGAGCCACACGTGCGGGTCGGCGCCCTCGCCGGCCTCGGCGTGCTCCTCCTCGCCCGGCTCGTGCTCGTGCTCCTCGGCCGGCAGCAGCTCGACCACGGCGCCGGCGTCGAACGCCCGGTCCCGCGCCTCGAGGCCGACCGCCTGGTCGACGGCCGGCTGGAAGCCCTTCAGGTGGACCACGAGCCCGGCGGTGCTGACCTTGCCGACCTGACGCGGGTTGAGCTCCACGTCGTGCGGCTCGGCGCCGGGCTTGGTCAGCTGGACCACGCGCACGGCGTCGCCGCCGACGCGCTCGGCGAGGAACTGCAGGGGGTAGAAGGCCGTCACCACGTCGAGGCGGCCGCCGCTGAACCCGCTCGCGGGCTGCCCGCACGCCGCTGCCGCGCCCAGCAGGAGGGCGGCGGCGCTCGCGGCGAGGGCCCGGCGGAGGAGCATGGCACAACAATGCGCCGAGTTGGTAATGATTGTCAAAAGCGCATACGTCAGAGCGCCTTGGCCACCGCCGTCGCGAACAGCAGGGTCAGCAGGATCAGCCGTACGGTCCGCAGCGCCGGCGTCTGCACCGGCCACGTGGTGAAGGTCAGCGCCGTCAGGGCCACGCCGAGCAGGAACAGCAGCGCGGCGCCCACGATGCCGGGCAGGAACAGGCCCGCGAGGAACACCACCAGCGCGGCGATGAACGCCGTCGTCGGGTTCACGCCGGCCAGCCGGCGCAGGAGGTTCTCGGGCGGGGACGGGGTCACGTCGGGCTCCTCGCGGTACGTAGGCTCAGGTCATGCTGGTGCTGAACCGCTTCGTCGTCCCGCCCGACATGCAGGACTCGTTCGTCGAACGGGCGCACGCCGCCCTGACCGCCCTCGCCGCGAGCGCCGGATACCGCTCCGGGCGCCTGACCCGCGCGCTGGACGACCCCGCCTACTGGACCCTGGTCACCGAATGGGAGTCCGTCGGAGCCTACCGCCGGGCGCTCGGCGGGTTCGACGTGAAGGTCCACGCCACCCCGCTGCTGTCGGAGTCCCTCGACGAGCCCTCGGCGTTCGAGACGCTCGCGAGCGCCGCGCCCGGCGCGCAGGTGGAGGCCCGGGCCAGCGACCGGGCCGCCGAGCCCTGGCGCTGAGCCGTACGCTTGATCGCATGACCACCCTGGGTGCGCCCCCGCCGCAGCAGCAGGGACCGCCTCCCGTGCCGGAGCCGCCGTCCGGGCCGGGTGTGGTCCCGCCGTTCCCCGCGCCGCCGGTGGAGGGTCGCGGCCGCCGCGTCGGGCTGGGGCTCGGCCTGGGGGCGCTGGTGCTCGTCCTCGTGCTCGGCGGCGGGCTGGCCGCGTTCATCGGGCTCACCACGGTCGCCACCCGGGCCCTCAACGAGCAGGCCGACGTGGTCGTCAGCGACTACCTCGACGCGGTGCGCGACAAGCGCTACGGCGAGGCGTACGACATGTTGTGCCAGCAGACCAGGGACAACGAGACCGAGGCGGAGTTCACCAGCCAGGTCTCCGCCGGGGAGCCGATCGCCAGCTTCGACGTGGGCGACGTGGAGCTCGTGCAGATGTCGGCGCCGGTCGACGTCACGTACGCCGACGGCTCCACCGCCCGGCTGCGGGCGTACCTCGCGCAGAACCGCCGGACGGGCGGGTTCGAGGTGTGCCGCGTCGAGGAGTAATCTCCTGATTTTGTCCGCATCCCTATAGTCCCCGCCGACAACCAGCCGGCGTAGGAGGAACATGCCCGTCGACCGTATCGACGCCGTCGTCAGCCTGGCCAAGCGCCGCGGCCTCGTCTTCCCCTCCAGCGAGATCTACGGAGGCACCCGTTCGGCGTGGGACTACGGCCCCCTCGGCGTGGAGCTGAAGGAGAACGTCCGCCGGCAGTGGTGGCGCACCATGGTGCAGCAGCGCGACGACATCGTCGGCCTCGACTCCGCCGTCATCCTGGCCCGCGACGTGTGGGCGGCCTCCGGCCACCTCGACGCGTTCGTCGACCCGCTGACCGAGTGCCAGTCGTGCCACAAGCGCTTCCGCGCCGACCACCTCGAGGAGGCGTGGGAGGCCAAGCACGGCTCGGCCCCCGCTTCGCTGAGCGAGCTCAACTGCCCCAACTGCGGCAACAAGGGGACGTTCACCGAGCCCAAGATGTTCAACGGGCTCATGAAGACGTACCTCGGGCCCACCGAGAGCGCCGACGGCCTGCACTACCTGCGCCCGGAGACCGCCCAGGGCATCTTCGTGAACTACAACAACGTGGCGACCGCCGCGCGCAAGAAGCCGCCGTTCGGCATCGCGCAGGTCGGCAAGTCGTTCCGCAACGAGATCACCCCGGGCAACTTCATCTTCCGTACGCGCGAGTTCGAGCAGATGGAGATGGAGTTCTTCGTCGAGCCCGGCACCGACGAGACCTGGCACGAGTACTGGCTCGAGCAGCGCTGGAACTGGTACCGCGACCTCGGCCTGGCGGAGCAGAACCTGCGCTTCTTCGAGCACCCCAAGGAGAAGCTCTCGCACTACTCGAAGCGCACGGTCGACATCGAGTACAGGTTCCGCTTCGGCGGCACCGAGTTCGCCGAGCTCGAGGGCATCGCCAACCGCACCGACTTCGACCTGAGCACGCACTCCAAGCACTCCGGCGTCGACCTGTCCTTCTTCGACCAGGAGAAGCAGGAGCGCTGGGTGCCGTACGTGATCGAGCCGGCCGCCGGCCTCACCCGCGCGGTGCTGGCCTTCCTGCTCGAGGCCTACGACGAGGACGAGGCCCCCAACACCAAGGGCGGCGTCGACAAGCGGACGGTCATGCGCTTCGACCCCCGCCTGGCGCCGATCAAGGTCGCGGTGCTCCCGCTCTCCCGCAACCCGGAGCTGTCCCCGAAGGCCCGCGGCCTCGCCGACACGCTGCGCAAGCGCTGGATGGTCGAGTTCGACGACTCGCAGGCCATCGGCCGTCGCTACCGCCGCCAGGACGAGATCGGCACCCCGTTCTGCGTGACCGTGGACTTCGACACCCTCACCGACGACGCGGTGACGGTCCGGGACCGCGACACGATGAAGCAGGAGCGGGTCGGCCTGGCCCAGATCGAGGACTACCTCATCAAGCGCCTGCCGGGCTGCTGAGCTGTTCCTCCGGAGCGCCGTCCGCTGCTGCGGGCGGCGCTTCGCGCTGTCAGAACTCGAAGCCGCCCGGCCGGTCGTTGCGGTCGGCGATCAGGCCGGCGAGCGTCGCCACCGCGATCTCCGCGGCGGTCCGGCTGCCGATGTTCAGCCCGACGGGCCGGTGCACCCGGGCGATCTCCTCGTCCGGCACCCCCAGCTCCCGGAGCGCCGCTATGTGCGGGCCCTCCTTGTGCGGGTTGCCGACGATGCCGATCCAGCGGGCGCCGCTCGCCAGGGCCTCCTGGAGGACCGGGCCGATCTCCGGCCGGTCGTGATCGGTCAGCACGATGTCGGTGTGCTCCGTCACCCCCGCGGCGGACAGGTCACCCACGAACGTGTCGCCGTGCGGCTTCGGCGAGCCCTGCAGCCGGGTCGGGTCCGGCTCCACCAGCGTGCAGCGGAAACCGACGTCCAGGCCCAGGCGCAGCAGCGCCTCGGCGACCGGCGACTCGAAGACGGCGACCAGGTGGCGGGGGCTCTGCTCGGTCTGCACAGCCTGACTGTGCCAGAGCCCGGTGTGTAATGCTCGACGGCGTGACCCTCGCACTCTCCGCCAAGCCCCTGACGCTGGGCAGCCACCAGGTGTGGCCGCCGGTCGTGCTCGCGCCGATGGCCGGCATCACCAACGTGGCCTTCCGCAAGCTCTGCCGCGAACAGGGCGGCGGCGTCTACGTCTGCGAGATGATCACCACCCGGGCCCTCGTCGAGCGCATCCCCAAGACCCTCAAGATGATCCAGTTCGGCCCGGACGAGGACTTCCGCAGCCTCCAGCTGTACGGCGTCGACCCGGACGTGACCGCCGCGGCCGTCCGGATGGTCGCCGAGGAGAACCTCGCCGACCACGTCGACCTCAACTTCGGCTGCCCGGTCCCCAAGGTCACCCGCCGCGGCGGCGGCAGCGCCCTGCCGTGGCGGCGCAAGCTCTTCGGCCGGATCGTCAAGCAGGCGGTCGAGGCGGCCGCGCCGGCCGGCATCCCGCTCACCGTCAAGATGCGCAAGGGCATCGACGACGACCACCTGACGTACGTCGAGGCCGGCCTGATCGCGCAGGAGGCGGGCGTCGCGGCGGTGGCGCTGCACGCGCGTACGGCCGAGCAGCGCTACTCGGGAACGGCCGACTGGGACGCGATCGCGACGCTGAAGCAGGCCCTCGACGTCCCGGTGCTCGGCAACGGCGACATCTGGGAGGCCTCGGACGCGCTGCGCATGGTCGCGCACACCGGCGTCGACGGCGTGGTCGTGGGCCGCGGCTGCCTCGGCCGGCCCTGGCTCTTCAAGGACCTGCAGGCGGCGTTCAACGGCGTCGAGTCGCAGGAGTTGCCCACCCTGGGCGAGGTGGCAGCCATCATGTCCCGGCACGCGCACCTGCTGGTCGAGGCGCTCGAGGACGAGAAGCACGGCTGCGCGGACTTCCGCAAGCACGTCGCCTGGTACCTCAAGGGCTTCCCGGTCGGCGGCGACCTGCGCCGCGCCCTCGCGATGGTCTCCTCGCTCGCCGAACTCGACGACCTGCTCGGCAAGCTGGACGGGGACCTGCCATTCCCCCACGAGTCGCTCGGGCAGCCGCGCGGCCGGATCAACGCGCCGGGCAAGGTGTCGCTGCCGTACGGCTGGCTCGACAGCCGCGACGACGACACCGTCCCGGAGGGCGCCGAGATGGAGAACAGCGGCGGATGACGTACCCGCAGCCCGACCTGCCTCCGCTGGCCTGCTTCACCACGGAGTACCCCCCCAACACCTTCCCGGCGCTGCCGGTCCGCGAGGGCGAGCACGTCTTCGCCTGGTTCGCGAGGTTCCACGACCAGGCCGCGGCGGACGCCTACCTGGCGGACCGCCGGGGGAGCGAGCCGGTGCTGGTGCTCGCTCCGACCGCCCGCTCACTGCTGCGTTAGGCGCTGCCGGCCTCAGGCGGACAGGGAGGCGGGGAGGGCGCCAGGTGCCCTCCCCGCCCCGCATCGTACGGCCGGCTCAGACGTCGAGGTCGTTCTCGATGCGCTTGAGCTGGTGCCGGGCCATCGCCAGGTTGGCGCGGTCGCGGCGCAGGGCGACGTACAGGAAGAGGCCCTTGCCGGAGCGGCTCGTCAGCGGCCTGATCATGTGGTACTGGGTGTCCAGGGTGATGAGGATGTCCTCGATCTTCTCGCTGAGGTTGAGCATCTCCATCGCCCGCAGCTTGGCGCGGACCACGTCGGTGTTGCCGGCCGCGGCGACCGTCAGGTCGAGGTCCTTGCCGCCGCCGGCGGTGCCGAGGGCCATGCCGCTGGTGTGGTCGACCAGCGCGACGCCGACCGCGCCGTCGATGTCCATGATCTCTTTGAGTGCGGTGTCCATGTCGGGCATGGGGAATTCCTCCGTCTGTGCAGTGGGGTGTTGGGTGAGGCCTCAGCGGCCTCGGATGGAGCTGGGCAGGGTGGCCATCGGCGTGCGCCGTGCGAGCGGGATGGCCGGGCCGGCCTGTACGGGAATCTCCGGCCGCGGGGCCGGCGCGGCGTCGAGGACCAGGACCTGCACGAGCCGGCGTACGGCCCGGCGCGCCTCGAGGTGCACCATCGCCAGGTTGGCGTTCCCGGTCGTCACGAGCGTCAGCAGGGCACTGGGCCCCGCGGTGTACGAGGTGATGTACCCGCCGTCGCACTCCACCACCGATTCGCGCAGGTCGCCGTGGTTGACGGCGTGCGCGAAGCGCCTGGCGAGGGCGAGGTGGGCGGCGGCGAGGGCGGCGATGCTGTCGGGCTCGATGCCGTGGGCGTCGTGCGCGACGACCATGCCGTCGGTGGTGGCGAGGACACTGCCGGTGAGTTCGGGCAGCCGGTGGCGGAGGTTGCCGAGTTCCGTCAGTACCGCCGGATCCACCGTCATCCTCGGTGTCTCCTTCCTCATGTCGGCCGTCAGCGGGGGCGCCCGCGTCACCGCAGGGCCCGCAGCGCGGTGCGGATGCGTTTCAGCAGGACTTCGTCGGTCCCCGGATGCGGCGGCGCCGGCTGGGCGATGAGCTCCTTGGGGAGCTTGGCGCCGGGTTTGCGCCGGGCGAGCCGCGGCGGCCGGTTGGCCGGGCCGGGTTCAGCCTCGCGCGGGGGGTCGCCCGAGGCGAGACCGGGACGGGCCCGGGTGACGATGGGTACGGTCGGCCCGTCCGGCACCGTCGCCGGGGAAGCGACCGCGCTCTGCGGGGCCGAGGTGCGCGCCCGGGGCACGCGGGCGAAGGCGGGGTCGGTGCCGGCCACCCGCTCGCCGGGCGACTCGATGAGACCGAGGGCCGCCAGCCGGCGCAGCTCCTGGACCGTGGCGTACCCGGCGCGGCCCAGCAGCAGCGCCAGGTCGGCCGGGGTGCGCTGGCCGTCGGCGTGCACCAGCAGCTCCCACTGCGCCGCGGTGACGGTGATCCGTTCCCGGGGCGGCCGGGGTACCGGGGTCACCGCCGCGGTGTCGATCCGCACGTTGGGGAAGATGTCGTCGAGCAGCCGGGCCCGCCGCCGGGACTCGCGGACCACGGCGGCCGCGTCGACGCGTACGACGTCACCCAGCCAGTGCGCCGCCCCGTCGAGGAAGTTCACCGGCGCCGCCGCCGGGGCGAGCGCGAAGTACGCGGCGTCGTACGTGGCTCCCAGCACACACAGCTCCAGTTCCCCCTGGGTGATGTGGCCCTGCTCGAGCAGCACCCGCCCCACCCGGGCCTGCGAGGTGGCGGTGTCCAGCGCCGCCTGCCACGTACGCGGCGCCAGCCGGCCGGAGGCGGTCAGCAGCTCACCGACGCCCGGCGCCGCGGCCGACTCGGCGTACGTCACCCGGCCGTCGACCAGGTAGAGCGTGCCGCCCGGCGGGCCGCCGACGACCAGGGCACCGGTTCGCCCTTCGCCGGCCGCCTGCGTGAGCAGGCTGCCGGGCGCCGCGGACGTCGGGGACTTCACGGTGGCTCCTAGGGTCAGGTGGAGATCAGCTCGTCGGCGAGGCGTTCCATGCGGCGGCGGGCCACGGCGAGGTTGCCGCGGACCCGGTCCAGCCACACGTAGAGCACCAGCCGGCTGTCGAAGTCGGTCCGGACGAGCCGCAGCAGGTGGTAACCCCCCGCGGTCGTGATGATCAGGTCCTCGAGGAGGTCGTGCGGCACGGCCGAGACGAACAGCGACCGGCTCTGCGCGGCCTGGACGACGTCGGCGGTGCCGGCGGCCGCGGCCTCGTGGTCCTCGTTGGGTGCGGCCCCGGTCGTGGCGACCGGGAAACCGGTGGTGTAGTCGACGATGCTGGCCCCGATCGCGCCGGGGATCGCCATGGCCTCCTGCAGACAGTGCTCGACCCCGGGCACATCTCTCCTCGCCGAGTGATGCTCCGCCGGTGGCTCCCTCAAGCTGCCGGCGGTTCGGGTGGATGCGGTTCCGCTCGGGCGGGGTCTGGAGGTTCCCGCCGTCACAAGGGGCCATCCTGCGGGTGAGCCGCGCTCACGAGTCGCACCCGCTGTGCGTCATGTGCGTCGATGCTCGTCCGGCGGCGTGCGTACGCGCGCGGGACGCCCGGCGCGGCGCGGGCCGGGTCAGCAGCCGCTTGGCCGCCTCGGGACCGAGCGCGCCCAGCTCACAGTGGGGGACCGTGCCGAACCAGTGCCGCTCGCCCGGTACGAACCGCAGCGGCGCGTCGCCCGCCGCGAGCAGGACCTGCGTCACGGCAGTGATGGTGGCCACCACCCGGCACGCCAGCTCGTGGTGGCCGAGGTGCCCGTCACGCAGCAGCAGCCGGCCGACCCGCCCCTCGCCGTGCCCGGCCGCGTACGCCTCCCGCCAATGCCGCGCGGACAGCCGGCCGCAGCCCACCAGCCGCGCCCCGATGCCCGGGCAGCCCGGCGACTCGGCGTACGAGATGCGTCCGGCGATGAGATAGACGACCCCGCCCGGCGTGCCCCCGACGTGCAGGGCGCCGGTGCAGCCGGCCTCGGCCAGCGCGGTGAGACGGCGGTGCAACGCATTCATCGATCGGTCTCCTCCTCGCGGCCAGTGTCGGCGCGCCGGGGCGGGAGGATGTCGCACGACGCGTGCGTCGTTCCCCGGTGGTGGGGACGCCGTCTGCGCGTAACATGATCGTCACTTTCGATGGCGTCTCGTGGAGGTTTGCCGTATGCCCAGCCGGTGGGAGCAGATCGTCGTCGACGCCGAGGACCCGGCACGGCTCGCCCGCTGGTGGGCCGAGGCGCTCGGCTACCGGATCGTGCACGAGGCGCCCGGCGAGGTCGAGATCCGGCGCACCCCGGACGAGCTGCCCGGGCTGCTCTTCACCCCCGTGCCGGACGCCAAGACCACGAAGAACCGCCTGCACATCGACCTGCGCCCGGACGACCAGGAGTCGGAGGTCGAGCGCCTCGTCGACATGGGCGCCCGGCCGGTCGACATCGGCCAGCACGACGTCGGCTGGGTGGTTCTCGCCGACCCGGAGGGCAACGAGTTCTGCGTGCTGGCGTCCCGCCGTCAGTAGGTGAACTGACCGATCAGGCCCCGGATCTCGGTGGCGGCGGCGCTCACGCGCTCCGCGGAGCGCCGGGTCGTGTTCGCCTCCTCCGCGGTGGCGCCCGGTCGACGTGGTGATCTCACCGACCGTGCCGCTGATCTCGGTGGCCGCCGCCGACACCGCTCCGACGTTGCCGGCCATCATCTCGGTCGTCGCCGACTGTTCCTCCACCGCCGCGGCGATCGTGCGCTGCCCGTCGTCGATGTGCGTGATCACCCCCGTGATGCCGTCGATGGCCGTGGCCGTCCGCGAGGTCATGTCCTGGATCGCCGTGGGCGGCCGCGGCGGCCGCGGCGGCCCGGTCGGAGGCGGCGAGCGCCACCATCGACGTCGCCGCGTCACCGTACGCGACGACATCCGGCCGCACCTGCGCGTAGCGGGCGGTCAACGCGGCCGGTGCCCGCTCGGCGGCGGCGTCGAAGTTGCCGACCAGCGACCGGGCGTGCTCGTTCACCTCATCCACGCCGAAGGCGGCCCGCTGCTGCGCGGTCGTCGCGTACATCGCGGACATCACGTCGGCACGCAACCCGTCGTGCATCATGTCGGCGTTCCACTGGTGACTCATGCCGTCGCTGATCCGGGCCATGTCCGCGGTGGCCGTCGCCTGGTTCGACGAACCTCACGCCGCCGCGGCGCCCACCAGTGCCACGGCCGCCACCGCGATACCCGCCATGATCATCAGTCGGGCGGCGATGCTCACCCGGGACCGGCCGTACGATTCGGACTCCACGTCAATCGCACCGGCCCCCGGCGGGTTCCGCTTAGGGTTGATCGCATGACGGGCGACGGGTTCAGCGCATGACGGGCGATGCGGAACGCCGGGTCACCGAGCCTGCCAAGGACAGCGGCTACGGGCGGACCCCGTACGAACGCGACCGTGCCCGCGTGCTGCATTCTGCAGGCTTCCGGCGGCTCGCGGCCAAGACCCAGGTGCACACCGCCGGCTCCGACGACTTCCTGCGTACCCGCCTCACCCACTCCCTCGAGGTCGCCCAGATCTCCCGGGAGATGGGCGCCCGCCTCGGCTGCGACCCCGACGTCGTCGACGTGGCCGGCCTCGCCCACGACATCGGACACCCGCCCTTCGGCCACAACGGAGAGGCCGCCCTCGACGCGATCGCCCAGCCCTGCGGCGGCTTCGAGGGCAACGCACAGACCCTGCGCGTGCTCACCCGCCTCGAGGCCAAGGTCGAGGGCGCCGGCCTCAACCTCACCCGCGCCTCCCTCGACGCCACCTGCAAATACCCCTGGCCGCGGCGCCCCGGCACCCGCAAGTTCGGCGTCTACCCCGACGACCTGGAAACCTTCCGATGGGTACGGGCAGCAGCCCCCGAAGACGGCCGCCGCTGCCTCGAGGCGCAGGTCATGGACTGGGCGGACGACGTCGCGTACTCGGTCCACGACGTCGAGGACGGCATCCACGGCGGCTACCTGTCGCTGCGCCCGCTGCTCCACGACGCCGGCGAACGCGCCGAGCTGTGCGCCGACGTGGCCGCCACCTACTCCGACGAGACCGCCCGGGACCTCGGCGAAGCCCTCGACCTCCTGCTCGCCGACGACGTGGTGGCCGCCGCCGCGGACTACGACGGCACGTACCGGGCCCAGGTCGCGCTCAAGCGGATGACCAGCGTGCTCACCGGCCGCTTCGTCTCCTCGGCGGTCGGCGCCACCAACAGCCGGCACGGCAGCGAACCGGTCCGCCGCTACGCCGCGGACCTCGTCGTGCCGCGTACGGTCCGCAACCAGTGCGCGCTCCTGAAGGGCATGGCATTGCGCTACGTGATGCGCGCCCGGGCCGCGGAAGACTGGTACGAGCAGCAGCGCGAGATCGTCACCACCCTGGTCGGGACGCTCTGCGACCGGGCCCCCGACCACCTCGACCCCATGTTCGCGGCCCTCTGGAAGGAAGCGGCCGACGACCCGGCCCGCCTGCGCGTGGTGATCGACCAGGTCGCCTCGCTGACCGACCCCGCGGCGGTCGCCTGGCACCGGGCGCTCGTGGCGGGCCGGTGACGCCCGCTCCGGCGGCGGACCCTCGTGGCAGGCCGCCGGTGGGGCGAGGCAGTATGTAGCCGTGGCGGGCAGGGTCAAGGACGAAGACATCGCGCTGGTCCGCGACCGCACCTCGATAGCGGACGTGATCAGCGAGACCGTGACGCTGCGGTCGGCGGGCGGCGGCAACCTCAAGGGCCTCTGCCCCTTCCACGACGAGAAGACCCCTTCGTTCACCGTTTCCCCAGCTCGCGGCGTGTATTTCTGCCACGGGTGCGGCTCGGGCGGGGACGCCATCAAGTTCCTCATGGACGCCGAGCACCTGAGCTTCGTCGAGTCGCTCGAGCGCCTCGCCGGCAAGGCCGGCATCCAGCTGCGCTATGAGACGTACGCGGATGATCGGCCCGGAAGCGCACCCAGGCCGCAGACCGGGCAGCGGCAGCGGCTCATCGCGGCACACGCCGCGGCCGCCGAGTTCTACCGTGACCAGCTCGGGAAGGCCGGCGCGCGCAAGGCCCGGGAGTTCCTCGCGCAGCGGGGGTTCGGCCGGGACGCCGCCGAGAAGTACGGGTGCGGCTTCGCGCCCGAGGGCTGGGACCTGCTCACCAAGCATCTGCGGCAGAAGGGCTTCACCGCCGAGGAGCTGACCGCGGGTGGCCTGGCCAAGCCGGCGCGCTCCGGTTCGCTGATCGACCGGTTCCGCCGCCGCCTGCTCTGGCCGATCCGCGACCTGAGCGGCGACGTCATCGGCTTCGGCGCGCGCAAGCTGTTCGAGGACGACGACGGCCCGAAGTACCTGAACACACCGGAGTCGCCGCTCTACAAGAAGTCCCACGTCCTGTACGGCATCGACTTCGCCAAGCGGGAGATCGCCAAGCGCGGCCGTGCGGTCATCGTCGAGGGGTACACCGATGTCATGGCGTGCCATGAGGCGGGGGAGCCGACGGCGGTGGCGACGTGCGGCACGGCGTTCGGCGTCGACCACATCGGGGTGCTGCGCCGGCTGCTGATGGACAGCGACAGCTTCACCGGCGAGATCATCTACACGTTCGACGGGGACGCGGCCGGGCAGAAGGCGGCGCTGCGGGCGTTCGAGGAGGACCAGCGGTTCGTCGGGCGCACGTTCATCGCGGTCAGCCCGGACAACATGGACCCCTGCGAGCTGCGCCTGGCCCGCGGCGATCTCGCCGTACGCGACATGATCGCCGGCCGGGAGCCGCTGGTGGACTTCGCGCTGCGGCAGACGCTGGCGCGCTTCGACCTGGACACCGTCGAGGGCCGGGTCGAGGCCATGCGCAAGGCCGCGCCGCTGGTCGCGAAGATCAAGGACCGGGAGAAGCGCCCGGAGTACGCCCGCAAGCTCGCCGGCGACCTCGGCATGGACCTGGAGCCGGTGCAGCGGGCCGTGGCCGCCGCGATGGCGCCGGACGCCCCGGTGGTGTCCCAGCGCCGGGCCGCGGAGAGCCCGCAACGCCAGGTCGAGCGCGAGACGCTGAAGCTGGCGCTGCAGCTTCCGGTCCTGGCCGGGCCGATGTTCGACGCGATCGAGGCCGACTCGTACGGCGACCCGGTGCTGCGCGCGATCCGCGAGGCGGTCGCGGCGGCCGGCGGCACGGCGTCGGCGACCGGCGGCGCGGTGTGGATCGAGGCGGTCCGCGACGCCTGCCAGGACCTCGGCGCGAAGGCGCTGATCGGCGAGCTGTCGGTGGAGCCGCTGCTGGTCGACGGCGAGGCCGACCTGCGGTACGTCCAGATCACCCTGGCCCGGCTCCAGATCGGCTCGGTGACCACCCGGATCAAGGACCTGAAGTCGAAGGTCCAGCGCCTCAACCCCGTGGCCCACAAGGACGAGTACCTCGCCCTGGCCGGCGAGCTCTTCTCCCTCGAACAGCACGCTCGCGCGCTCCGCGAGCAGGCAGCAGGTGCATTGTGAGTCTGTTCCACCGCCGTCCCAAGCTTCCGCCGGAGCTGCGCCCACCGCTGGAGGCCGACGAGCGCGTGCTCGCCTGGGCCTTCGTGGGCGAGCCGGGGCAGCAGGTGCTCGTGGCCACCAACCGCGGCCTGTGGCAGCCGGACGGCCGGCGGCTCGGCTGGCACGAGATCCAGAAGGCCGAGTGGTCGGGCCGGGAACTGCGGATCACCCCGGCGGAGGTTGCGCAGGAACGAGCCGGGTACGCGGTGACGGTGGACGCCCCGATCGTCGGGTTCCTGCTGCTGGAGCCGGGTGAGCTGCCGGACCAGGTGCGGACCCGGGTCACCCGCTCGGTCGCGTACACGTCGCACCATCCGCTGCCGCCCAACGGCGGGGTCCGGGTGGTCGGGCGCCGCATCAGCGGCGTCGACGGCCTGACCTGGTCGGTGCGCTACGACGCCCGCACCGCGGTCGACGCGGACCCGGTCGTGGACGTCACCGACCAGCTGGTCGAGGCCGCCCGGGAAGCGGCGGCGCCGCCCTCCTGAGGTTTGTCACACCCCCTCACTAGGGTCGGCGGGGTGACACTCATTCACGCTCGCGGGCTGGTCAAGCGGTTCGAGGGCTTCACGGCGGTCGACGGGATCGACGTCGACGTGCAGCGCGGCGAGGCGTTCGGCTTCCTCGGCCCCAACGGGGCGGGCAAGAGCTCCACCATGCGGATGATCGGCTGTGTCTCGCCGCCGACCGGGGGCGTGCTGCGCATCCTCGACATGGATCCGCTGCGCGACGGGCCGAAGATCCGGGCGCGGCTCGGCGTGTGCCCGCAGCTCGACAACCTCGACCTCGAGCTGACCGTCCGGGAGAACCTGACGACGTATGCCCGCTTCTTCGGCATCCCCCGCAAGGTGGCCCGGCGGCGTGCCGACGAGCTGATCGATTTCGTGCAGCTCACCGAGCGTGCCGGCAGCAAGGTGGAGCCGCTGTCCGGCGGCATGAAGCGCCGGCTCACCATCGCCCGCGCCCTGGTCAACGAGCCCGAGATCGTGCTGCTCGACGAGCCCACCACCGGGCTGGACCCGCAGGCCCGGCACCTGGTCTGGGAGCGGCTGTTCCGGCTCAAGCAGCAGGGCGTGACGCTGGTGCTGACCACGCACTACATGGACGAGGCGGAGCAGCTCTGCGACCGGCTCGTGGTGATGGACGGCGGCAAAATCGTCGCCGAGGGGTCGCCGCGCGCGCTCATCGACGAGTATTCGACGCGCGAGGTGGTCGAGCTGCGCTTCAACGTCGAGTCCCAGGACGTCTTCGCGGAGAAGCTGGCCGGCGTGGGCGAGCGCCTGGAGATCCTGCCCGACCGCATCCTGCTCTACGTGGCCGACGGCGACGACGCGGTGGCCGAGGTGCAGCGCCGCGCGCTGAGCCCGGCCAGCGTGCTGGTGCGCCGCAGCAGCCTCGAGGACGTGTTCCTGCACCTCACCGGCCGGACGCTGGTGGACTGACATGACCTGGTCCGTGCTCGAATACCACCTGGTCAGCTACCGCCGCATCTGGCGCTCCAGCGTCCTGTCGTCGTTCGTGCTGCCGCTGCTGACCATGCTCGGCTTCGGCGTGGGCGTCGGGGCGTATGTGACCGGCGGCGTCCAGGGCGTGCCGTACCTCGACTGGATGGTCCCCGGCCTCATCGCCTCGACCGCCATGCAGGTCGCGATCGGCGACTCCAGCTGGCCGGTCTTCGGCGGCTTCGAATGGCAGAAGATCTACTTCGGCCAGGCGTCGGCGCCGCTGCGCGTGGCGGACATCCTCGACGGCCACCTGCTGTTCGTCGTCTTCCGCACGCTGACGAGCTGCGCGGCGTTCCTGCTGATCGCCACGGCCTTCGGCACGATGCACTCGGCGTGGGCCCTGGCGACCCTCCCGATCGCGGCGCTGGTCGGCCTGGCGGTTGCCACCCCCACTTTCGCGTATGCGGCCACCGTCCGCAGCGACAGCTACCTGGCCATCCTGTTCCGCCTGGGCGTCATCCCGATGTCCCTCTTCTCCGGCGTCTTCTTCCCGGTCGAGTCGCTGCCGGCGGTCTTCCGCTGGATCGCGTACGCCCTCCCGCTCTGGCACGGCGTCGACCTGGGCCGCGCGGCCACCCTCGGCACGGCCCCGTCCTGGTCGGCGGCCGGCCACGTGGTGTACCTCGCGCTGTGGGCGGGAGCGGGCTGGCTGCTCGCGCTGCGCCGGTTCCGCAAGCGGCTGGTGGTATGACATGACACCGCACCCGCTCGCCGTCGCCCCGGCTGATCCTTCGCGGCCCGTCCCGCCCGTGGCTGGGGCCCGAGCCGTCTCCTCCATGCCCTTTCCCCATCGGCCCAGGAGGTCGTCGTGGTGACTCTCGTCCTGCCGCGGCTGGTGTCGTTCGAGGGCGCGGGCCGCCGCTCGGCCTCCGTCGTCGAGCGCAACGCGGCATCGTTGCGCACCGCGTACTGGCTGGTGCTGATCTCCGGTTTCCTCGAGCCGGTCCTCTACCTCTTCTCGATCGGCGTGGGCGTGGGCGCGCTGGTGGGCGACCTGACGCTGCCCGACGGCCGGATCATCGGGTACGCCGCGTTCGTGGCCCCCGCGATGCTCGCCTCCTCCGCCATGACGGGCGCGCTGTCGGAAACCACCTTCAACTTCTTCGGCAAGATGAAGTTCATGAAGCTGTACGACGGGATGCTCGCCACCCCCGTACGCCCCATCGAGATAGCCCTCGGCGAGCTGGCCTGGGCCATGATCCGCGGCAACCTGTACGCGGCCGCCTTCCTCGTCGTCATGGTGCTCATGGACCTCACCACCCCGCCCCGCGCCCTGGCAGCCTTCGCGGCGGCGGTCCTCGTCGGCTTCGCCTTCGGCGGCGCGGGCATGGCGCTGTCCACGTACATGCGCAGCTGGCAGGACTTCGACCTGATCGCCTCGGCCCAGTTCGCCCTGTTCCTCTTCTCGGGCACCTTCGTCCCGGCCCAGGCATACCCCTGGATCCTCCGCTGGCTCGTGGAAGCCACCCCGCTGTACCGCTCGGTCGACCTGATCCGGGCGATCAGCACGGGGGGAGTGGGCTGGGTGCAGGCGGCGGACGTGGTCTACCTGCTGGCAGTGTTCGCCATCGGCCTGACGATCGCGGGGAGGCGCATGGAAAAGCTCCTCTGCAAGTGACCGCAGGCGGCCCACACCTTCCCGCATCCCGCCCGTCCCTGGTGGCTGCCCGTCCCTGGTGGCTGCCCGTCTCTGGTGGCTGCCCGTCTCTGGTGGCTGCCCGTCTCTGGTGGCTGCCCGTCTCTGGTGGCTGCCCGTCTCTGGTGGCTGCCCGTCTCTGGTGGCTGCCCGTCTCTGGTGGCTGCCCGTCTCTGGTGGCTGCCCGTCTCTGGTGGCTGCCCGTCTCTGGTGGCTGCCCGTCTCTGGTGGCTGCCCGTCTCTGGTGGCTGCCCGTCTCTGGTGGCTGCCCGTCTCTGGTGGCTGCCCGTCTCTGGTGGCTGCCCGTCTCTGGTGGCTGCCCGTCTCTGGTGGCTGCCCGTCTCTGGTGGCTGCCCGTCTCTGGTGGCTGCCCGTCTCTGGTGGCCGCCGGTCCCCGGTGGCCGCCCGTCCAGGATGATTGCCCGTGCCGGGTTGCCCGGGGCTCCGCTGTGAGTGCGTGGCGGGCTGGGGGTCTGCGCCTGCCCGGCCGCGAGTGCCGGGGTGCCGGGGTGCCGGACCAGCGTGTTGGCGTCCACGTGCGCTGGCCGCCGTTGACGTGCGGCTCGCGTTGGCGTGCGATGTGCGTCGGCGTCCGCGCCGCGCTACCGCGCATTGGAGCCCGCGCCGGCGCCCGGCGCGCCTCGCCCAGGGCGCCGCGCCTGTCGCGCCGTGCTGGCGTCCACCCCGCGTTGGTGCGTGCACCGCTCCCGATCCCGCGCCCGGCGGCTCGCGCCCGGCGCCCGGCGGCTCGCGCCCCGCGGTCCGCCCTGCGGCCCGGCGCCCTGCGGCCCGGCGCCCGGCGGCTCGCGCCCGGCGGCTCGCGCCCCGCGGTCCGCGCCCGGCGGCTCGCGCCCTGCGGCTCGCGCCCGGCGGCTCGCGCCCTGCGGTCCGCGCCCGGCGGCTCGCGCCCTGCGGTCCGCGCCCGGCGGCTCGCGCCCGGCGGCTCGCGCCCGGCGGCTCGCGCCCTGCGGTCCGCGCCCGGCGGCTCGCGCCCTGCGGTCCGCGCCCGGCGGCTCGCGCCCTGCGGTCCGCGCCCCGCGGTCCGCGCCCTGCGGTCCGCGCCCGGCGGCTCGCGCCCTGCGGTCCGCGCCCGGCGGCTCGCGCCCCGCGGTCCGCGCCCCGCGGCTCGCGCCCCGCGCGCGCACATTCCGCTGGCATCCAGAGCCTTCACCCGCCGCGCCTGCGTCCCAGACCCAGACCCGGACCTTCCGAAGCCCGGCCGCCACATCCCTCTCCCGGGCCCGGCGCCGCGGCTCCTCCCGGCACCCCCCGGACCGCTCCCCACCCCTTCCCGCCCTGCTCAAGACCATCTGAGCTGGACAAGCGCTGAACGCAGCCTGGGCAGAAAGTGGTTAAAGCCCCAGGATGGCGGGCATCCCCTTTTCCAGGTCGCGGATCGCAGGGGGCTCGGTGTGGCGGAGCCGATGCGGGTGCGTCCGACGAGACCATGCGTAGCGCCCCTGGAGGTATGTGGCGATGAAGCTTTTGGGCAAGGCCGGTGACACGTCGCACGACGGCGGCCACGACAAGGAGGCTGCCGCTGCGCGTGCCGCCGGGGAGCGGGATGCCGACCGCAAGGGGATGGACCTGGATGCGGCTGCGACGTCGCGTACGGGTGCCGACCGCGACAACGACCTGTCCGCGCCCGACCCCGACGCCGGGCCCGACAACCCGGCTCAGCTGAAGGGCAAGGGGATTCTCGGCGCCCTGAAGCGGACCTTCAAGCAGTTCTCCGAGGACAACGTCACCGACTGGGCGGCCGCCCTCACCTACTACGGGGTGCTGTCGATCTTCCCCGGCGCGCTGGTGCTCGTGTCGATCCTGGGCATGCTCAGCGACAACGGGCAGCAGACCGTGCAGGAGACGGTGCAGCAGGTGGCGCCCAGCCAGCAGATCCAGAACCTGGTCAACCAGGTCCTCACCCAGGTGCAGGACCCGGGCAAGGCCGGCATCGCCGCGATCATCGGTATCGTGGCCGCGTTCTGGTCGGCCTCCGGCTACATCGGCGCGTTCATGCGCGCCTCGAACGCCATCTACGACGTGCCCGAGGGCCGGCCGGTCTGGAAGACCATCCCGATCCGCCTGGGCGTCACCGCGGTCATCGGCGTCATGCTCATCATGTCCGCGGTCATCGTCGTCTTCACCGGCGGCCTGGCCGAGGCGGTCGGCAAGCAGATCGGTCTCGGCGGGGGCTTCGTCACCGCCTGGAGCATCGCCAAGTGGCCGGTCCTGATCATCCTGGTCAGCCTGATGTTCGCGATCCTGTACTGGGCGTCGCCGAACGCGAAGACCGGCGGCTTCCGCTGGGTCAGCCCGGGTGGCATCTTCGCGGTGCTCGTGTGGGTCGCCGCCTCCGCCGCGTTCGCGATCTACCTGGCCAACTTCGCCAACTACAACAAGACGTACGGCACGCTCGGTGGTGTCATCGCCTTCCTGGTGTGGCTGTGGATCTCGAACATCGCCATCATGCTCGGCGCGGAGCTGGACGCGGAGCTGGAGCGCGGCCGGGCCATCGCGGCCGGCCACTCCCCGGACGACGAGCCGTTCCTGCAGCTGCGCGACGACCGCAAGCTCAAGAAGGGCAGCGAAAAGGGTCTCAGCACGAATTGACGGACGAACCTCACCGACGGCCGCGCTTCCTCCCGGGAAGCGCGGCCGTCGCTGCTTCGACCCGAAGCGCAGCCACCGCCCACCACCGAAGGGGGGTCGAACCGCCGTACCGCAGCCTCCCCAGCTGACAGCACCATCCACCTACTTTTGAATCAGATGACAAAAGTTTGCGGTGATCAACGAGAAGGTATGGACTAGCGCGCCGGAAGGGCCCTAGTGTGACGGGCGTGACACCGTACCGTTTCGGCGGTCTGAACGGCCCGGAGGTTGCCCGTGCATGTCGTCGACCCCCCTCATCTGCGCCTTCTCCGCTTGTTGCGGGACGAGGGTCCGATCTCCCGCGCCGAGCTGGGTGACCGGCTCGATCTGACGCGGCCGCGGCTGCTCGCGGAGGTGGAGCGTCTCGTGGCCGCCGGCTACATCGCCGAGGCGGGGATGGCCGCGTCGCGTGGCGGGCGCCGATCCACGCTGGTGGAGCTGCATCCGCGGCTGCGCTTCGCCGCGGTCGACCTGGGCGCCAGCTCCATCGACATCGAGGTGACGAACGGGCGGTTGGAGCCCGTCGCCGCGTACCGGGAGATCGCCGACATCCGCAGCGGCCCGAAGGCGATCCTGCACCGGGTGAACGAGCTGCTGGCGAAGGCGCGGACCGACGGTGCGTACGAGAAGCTCGATGCCGTCGGGATCGGCGTGCCCGGACCGGTCAGCTTCCGCGACGGTGTGCCGGTGTCGCCGCCGATCATGCCGGGCTGGGACCGCTACCCGGTGCGGGAGCTGCTGGCCCGCGAGCACGGATGCCCGGCCGTGGTGGACAACGACGTCAACATCATGGCGATCGGGGAGCGGCACGGCGGGGTCGCACACTCGGTGGACGACTTCCTCTTCGTCAAGATCGGTACGGGCATCGGCTGCGGCATCCACCTGGCCGGCGACGTGTACCGGGGCGTGGACGGGTGTGCCGGCGACATCGGGCACATCCAGGTCGACGCGCACGGTCCGATGTGCTCGTGCGGCAACGCCGGTTGCCTGGAGGCGCTGTTCAGCGGGGCGGCGCTGTCCCGCGACGCGCTCGCCGCCGCCCGCAGCGGGGAGTCGCCCGCGCTGGCCGAGCGGCTCACCACCAACGGCGAGCTGGGCGCGCGGGATGTCGCCGACGGGGCCGCCGAGGGCGACGTGACCTGCATCCGGCTCATCCGTGACGGCGGCCGGCGGGTCGGTGCGACGCTGGCGACGCTGGTCAGCTTCGCGAACCCGTCGATGATCGTCATCGGGGGCGGGCTCGCGCAGCTGGGCCACATCCTGCTGGCCGAGATCCGCAGCGTCGTCTACCGGCGCTCCCTGCCGCTGGCGACCGGCAACCTTCCGGTGGTGCTCAGCGAGCTGGGCGCCCGCGCGGGCGTCACGGGCGCGGCCGTCCTGGCCAGCGACACGGCCTTCGAGCAGGCGTCGTGACGACCCCCGGCGAGGCCGCCCGCCGCGACCAGGAACCGCCCGTGGCCGGCCGCCAGGAACGCGACCAGGAACCGGCCGTCGACGGCCGCCGGCAACGCGGCCAGGAACCGCCCGTGGCCGGCCGCCAGGAACGCGACCGGGAACCGGCCGTGGACGGCCGCCGGCAACGCGGCCAGGAACCGGCCGTGGACGGCCGCCAGGGACCAGAGCAGGAGCGGACCGGCGAGGTCGTGCTCAGGCTGGAAGGCGTCGTGAAGACCTTCCCCGGCGTACGGGCACTGGACGGCGTGGAGCTCGAGGTCCGCGCCGGCGAGGTGCACTGCCTGCTCGGCCAGAACGGCGCCGGCAAGTCCACGCTGATCAAGGTGCTGGCCGGGGTGCACCACGCCGACGAGGGCAGCATCACGTGGCTGGGCGAGCCGTTCGCGCCGGCCACGCCGCAGGCCGCGATGCGCGCCGGCATCGCCACGATCTACCAGGAGCTCGACCTCGTCGACGACCTGTCGGTGGCCGAGAACGCGTTCCTGGGCCACGAGGAGAGCCGCGGCGGCTTCCTGCGGCGGCGCTCGACGGCAGCGCGTACCCGGGAGATCCTCGGCCGGCTCGGGCACCCGCAGATCCCGCCGCGCCGGGCCGTGCGCTCGCTGCCGGCGGCGGGCAAACAGATCGTCAGCATGGCCCGGGCGCTGTCGCACGACGCCAAGCTGATCGTCATGGACGAGCCCAGCGCTGTGCTCGCCCACGACGAGGTCGAGAACCTGTTCCGGATCATCCGGGAGCTGACGTCGCACGGCATCGCGGTCATCTACATCTCGCACCGCCTCGAGGAGATCCGCGACATCGGCGACCGGGTCACCGTCCTCAAGGACGGCCGGACGACCGCGGCGAACCTGCCGGCCCGCAGCACCCCGACCCGCGAGCTGGTCAGCCGCATGACGGGCCGCACCATCGAGTACGTCTTCCCGCAGCGGACGGGCCGGGCCACGAGCGGCGAGCCGCTGCTCGAGGTCGAGGGCCTGACCCGCGAGGGCGAGTTCGCCGACGCCTCCCTGACCGTGCGCGCCGGTGAGATCGTCGGCATCGCCGGGCTCGTCGGCTCGGGCCGGTCGGAGCTGCTGGAGACCATCTTCGGCGCGCGCCCGGCGGACGCCGGCACGGTCACGATGGCCGGTAAGCGGATCCGGTCCATCGGCGACGCCGTACGCCACGGCATGGGCATGGCCCCCGAGGAGCGCAAGAGCCAGGCGCTGCTGCTCGACGAGCCGATCTACCGCAACATGACCTTGTCGTCCTTCTCCGGGTACGCCCGCGGCGGCTTCACCGACGCCGGCAGGGAGAAGGAAGCGGCCATGCGTACGGCGGACCAGCTGGAGCTGCGTCCCCGCGATGTGAACCGCCCGGTACGCACGCTGTCCGGCGGCAACCAGCAGAAGGTCGTCGTCGGCCGCTGGCTGCTCGACAAGACGAAGCTGCTGCTGCTCGACGAGCCGACCCGGGGTGTGGACGTGGGCGCCCGGGCCGAGCTGTACCAGGTGATCCACGATCTCGCAGCCGGCGGCGTGGGCGTGCTGCTGGTCTCCAGCGAGGTGCCCGAGGTGCTGGGCCTGGCCGACCGGGTGCTGGTCATGCGCGAGGGACACCTGATCCATGAAGCGCCCGCACAGGACATCGACGAAGCAACCGTGCTGGACCTCGTGATGGCGGGGTCTCTCATGGAGGGAGAGCCGGCATGAGGCGGCGCACCGGGAACCACGCGGGGACGCTGGAGGGGGCACGGTCATGACCGAGCAGAGCACCAAGCCTGGCGTGCCGGCGCAGTCGCCGCCGGTCGACCCGGCGATCACCAGAGAGGCCGCGGAGACGACGGCGCAGCCCCGGCAGAGCTGGTGGAAGAGCGACGGCGCGGAGCCCGTACGCCGCAACCTCGGCCTGGTCGGCGTCCTCGTCGTCCTGGTGATCATCGGCGTCGTCACCCGTCCCGAGCTGTACGGCAACGCGAGCTGGGTGACCGACAACGTCTGGACGATCCTGCAGCAGGCGTCCGCGATCGGCGTGGTGACCGTCGGCATGACCTTCGTGATCATCGGTGGCGGCATCGACCTCTCCGTCGGCGCCATCGTGGCGGTGGCCGGCGTCTGGTCCACCACGCTCGCCACCCAGAGCTACGGCGCGGCCGGAATGATCTTCACCGCGATCGTCGTGGGGATCGTCGTCGGGCTCGTCAACGGGCTGCTCGTCTCGTACGGAAGGCTCGTGCCCTTCATCGCGACCCTGGCGATGATGGTCGCCGCGCGCGGCCTGGCCGCGCAGATCTCCGGCAAGCAGACCCAGGTCTCGAGCAACACGACCATCAACGACATCGCCAGCACGAAGGTCCTCGGCATCCCGATGCTGGTCATCATCCTGGCGCTGGTCGTCGCGGCCGGCTGGGTGCTGCTGAACCGCACCACGTTCGGGCGGCGCACGGTCGCCGTCGGCGGCAACGTCGAGGCGGCCCGGCTGGCCGGCATCAACGTGCGGCTGCACACCGTGCTGCTGTACGCGCTGTCCGGGCTGTGCTGCGGCATCGCGGCGATCATGCTGACCTCGCAGGCCACCAGCGCGCAGGCCGCGATGGCGAACCTCTACGAACTCGACGCGATCGCCGCGGCGATCATCGGTGGCACGCTGCTCAGCGGCGGCCGCGGCACCATCATCGGCGCCCTCTTCGGGGTGCTGGTCTTCTCCACCATCACCAACCTCTTCGCCATCAACAACCTCTCCACCGAGGTCCAGAACATGGTCAAGGGCGGCATCATCGTGGCCGCCGTGCTCGTCCAGCAGTTCCGCTACCGCTCGCTGACGCAACTCTTCGGCCGCAAGACCGCCTGACCCAGCCCCCACATCTCACCCGGCGACCGCCCGACGGCCGTCCGGTCACCCCTGGGAGAAAACCGATGATCGATCTGTCCCGTCGCCGCATCCTCTTCGGTGGCGCCGCCCTCGGCGCCGGTGCCGTACTGACCGCCTGCACCAGCAACACGCCCAGCGAGAACACGCAGATCAACACCAACGCGGACTCCGACAACAAGAACGCCGCGCCGGGCGACAAGGTCGTCATCGGCTTCTCCGCCCCGGCCGCCGACCACGGCTGGGTCGCCGCGATCACCAACAACGCGAAGGCGCAGGCGGCCGCGTACAAGGACGTGGAGTTCCGCAGCGTCGCGGCCGGCGCCGACGCCGCCGCGCAGCGCGCCGCGGTGTCCACGCTCATCGCTCAGAAGCCGACGGTCATCGTGCTGCTGCCGCACGACGGCAAGGAACTCAACGCGGTCGGCCTGCAGGCGATGCAGGCCGGCATCCCGGTGGTGAACCTGGACCGGGCGTTCCCCGACCAGGGCGCGTACCGGCTGCAGATCAAGGGCGACAACTTCGGCATGGGCCTGGCCGCCGGCGCGTACATCGGCGAGCAGCTGAAGGCCAAGGGGATCAGCAACCCGATCATCGGCGAGATCCCCGGCATCGACTCGCTGGAGCTGACCCAGGAGCGCACCCGTGGGTTCAACCAGGCCCTCGCCACGTACGGCTTCAAGGTGGCCAACCGGCGCCCGGCGGACTTCACCGCCGACGGTGGCCAGCGGGCGGCGACCGACCTGCTGCGGGCGCTGCCGAAGATCGACGCGCTCTGGAACCACGACGACGACCAGGGCATCGGCGTGCTCGCCGCGATCAACCAGGCGAACCGCAAGGAGTTCATCATGGTCGGTGGCGCCGGCTCGAAGCAGGCCATCGACACGATCAAGGCCGACAACACCCCGCTCAAGGCGACCGTCACGTACAGCCCGTCGATGGCGTCCTCGGCGATCTCGCTGGCCCGCCTGATCGGGCAGGGCAAGGGCATGTCGGACCTGGTGGAGCTGCAGGTGCCCAAGGAGATCACGCTCGCCTCGGAAACGATCACCAAGGAGAACGCGGAGCAGTACGGCAAGCTCGGTTTCTGACGTCTCGCGACCACAAGCGAACACACGATCGGAGAGCACGATGGGGCAGCTGCGGGTCGGCATGGTCGGTTATGCGTTCATGGGCGCCGCGCACTCACAGGCCTGGCGGACCGTCAACCACGCGTTCGACCTGCCGCTGTCGGCACGGATGTCGGTGGTCTGCGGCCGTGACGAGGGCAAGGTCGCGGCCGCGGCCACCAAGCTCGGCTGGGAGTCGCACGCCACCGACTGGCGCGAGGTCGTGGCCAGCGACGACGTGGACCTGGTGGACATCTGCACGCCGGGCGACACGCACGCGGAGATCGCCCTCGCGGCGCTCGCCGCCGGCAAACACGTCCTCTGCGAGAAGCCACTGGCCAACTCGGTGGCCGAGGCCCGCGAGATGGCCGAGGCGGCGGCCGCGGCGCAGGCCCGGGGCATCCGGGCGATGTGCGGCTTCAACTACCGCCGGGTGCCGGCCGTCGCGCTGATGCGCCAGCTCGTCGCCTCCGGGCGCATCGGCACGCTGCGCCACGTCCGCGCGGTGTACCTGCAGGACTGGATCGTCGACCCGCAGTTCCCGCTCGTCTGGCGGCTGCGCAAGGACGTGGCCGGCTCGGGCGCGCTGGGCGACATCGGCGCGCACATCGTCGACCTCACCCAGTACGTCACCGGTCAGCTCATCACCGGCGTCAGCGCCCTCACCGAGACCTTCGTCCGCGAACGCCCGCTCCCCGTGGAGGCGGCGGGCCTGTCGGCGGCGGGCAACGGCCACGCCGGCTCGGGCGAGGTGACCGTGGACGACGCGGCGTTGTTCCTGGCCCGCCTCGACGGGGGAGCGGTGGCCACGTACGAGGCCACCCGCTTCGCCACCGGCCGCAAGAACGGCCTCCGCGTCGAACTCAACGGCTCCCACGGCTCGGTCGCGTTCGACTTCGAGCGCATGAACGAACTCGAGTTCTACGACGCCACGGTCCCCGCGGCGGAACAGGGCTTCAGCCGCATCCTGGTGACCGAGCCGGAGCACCCGTACATGGCGGCCTGGTGGCCGGCCGGCCACCTCATCGGCTACGAACACTCCTTCACCCACGAAGTCCACGACCTCATCGCCGCGATCGCAGCCGGCGAGGACCCGGCACCGTCCTTCGCGGACGCCCTCCAGGTCCAGCTCGTCCTCGACGCCGTGGAACGCTCGGCAGCCTCCTCGGCCTGGGTCCCGGTGGAGGCGCAACTGGCCTCTGTCTGACACCACGGCCCGCGAGGGACGGCCCGGTTGCGCCCCGGACCGCCAAGGGCCTCGGTTGTCCGGCATCGACCGCCGGGTTCCCGGTCACTGCCGAACAACCACATCACAAGTACGGGCACAGCACGGCCCCGTGGCACACGCCACGGGCCGTGCCGTCCCGACCTCACCACGCCGCCATCCGGGCCGGAAGGTGGGCCGGACCACCCGGCAACCCGCACCACCCATCCCCGGCGCCCCGCGCCGCCCACGCTGCCAGCCACCCTGACCCTGCGCCGACCGCGCGCTCCGCCGCGCCGGGCTGGTCGCCCGCGTGCCTGCACCGTCCGCGCCTCGCTCACCCGCGCAGCCCCAGCCCGCGCCGCCCGCCAAGCGCGACCCGCCACCCGCGCGGCCCCACTGCGGTTCCCGCGCCACCCGCGCGACCCCGACCGCGGCCCCGCGCCACCCGTGCGCCCCGCGCTGCTTGCGGCCCGCCACCCGCGCGCCCGCGATGCGCGCCTCGCTCACCCGCGCAGCCCTCACCGCGGCACCTGCGCTGCCCGCGCGCCCACGCTGCCCGCGCTGCCCGCGCTGCCCGCGCGCCCGCGCGCCCGCGCTGCCCGTGCGCCCGCGCTGCCCGCGCGCCCGCGCTGCCCGCGCGCCCACGCGGCCCGCGGCCCGCGGCCCGCCGCCAGCGCTGCGTGCCTCGCTCACCCGCGCAGCCCTCACCGCGGCACCTGCGCTGCCCGCGCGCCCACGCTGCCCGCGCTGCCCGCGCGCCCACGCTGCCCGCGCTGCCCGCGCGCCCGCGCTGCCCGCGGCCCGCCGCCAGCGCTGCGTGCCTCGCTCACCCGCGCAGCCCTCACCGCGGCACCCGCGCTGCCCGCGCGCCCGCGCTGCCCGCGCGCCCACGCTGCCCGCGCGCCCACGCTGCCCGCGCGCCCACGCTGCCCGCGCGCCCACGCGGCCCGCGGCCCGCCGCCAGCGCTGCGTGCCTCGCTCACCCGCGCACCGCGCCCCGCCCCCCCGGTAGCGCCCCGCTCGCGCCCCGGCCGGCCGCCCTCCGGGGAGCGTTTGCCGCGTGCAGCCGCCTGGCGGCCATTCGCACGTGTCGCTGTCCGGTGCGTGCCCGAGTGTGCAATTGATGCACAGAAAACGCTCTCCGCGCCGGTGCGCCGACTTGCCCCGATCCGGGTTCCCGGGCTGCTCAGCGGGGGCGACGACATCCATGACCGCCGATCCGCCCGGCGCGTGGAGATCATGTTCGTACCGGTCACGGCGTCGCACGGCGAGTACGCCGCTGATCCGGCAACGCGCCGAGGCTCGTATCCGAGGGCAGACAACGCATGAGATGGAGGCGTCATGGCACCCCGTCGGTCCGCCACGACGGCAGCGGTGACCCGCGGCCAAATGGTCCATACTGGACCCCGCACGAACCGATGCACGTGCGAATGCACCGGTGACGCCCCGCTCCAGGAGGGATTCTGATGCGTCTGCGCCACCATTCGGGCCGGGTCGTCCACCTGACCCACGGCACCGCGGTACGGCCCGCCCGGGACCTCCCGGCCATCGTCGAGCAGCTCGACGCGTACGCGGAAGCCGTCCGGTCCCGTCTGGACGTGGACACCCTCGGGGTGAGCCTCTGGCTCCCGCCCACCCTCGCCGCCGCCCTCGCCATCGACGGGCGCTCCCGTACCCGGCTTCGTGCCGAGCTGACAGCCCGCGGGCTGGAGGTCGTCACGTTGAGCGGAGTGCCGTACGCGGAGGGCGGCGACGAGGGCTCCGACGAGCCGGACTGGAGCGACCCGGCGCGCCTGGAGTACACGCTCGACCTCGCCCGCATCCTCGTGGACCTGCTGCCCGACGACGCCGTACGCGGTGCCGTGACCACCATCGGCCTGGGCCGCGCCGACGGCTGGGACGACGCCAAGCAGAAGGCGTGCGCCCGCATCCTCGGCCGGCTCTCCGGCGGCCTCGCCGAGGTGGCGTGGCAGACCGGCCGCGCCGTCCGCGTCGGGTTCCGTCCCGGCCCGGGCGCTGTGCTCGACGGCTCCGCCTCGGTCGCGGCCGCGTTCACCCGCGTCGACAAGGACCGGCTCGGCGTCAGCCTCGACCTCGCCGCCCTCGCGTGCACCTGGGAGGAGCCGGGCGCGTACCTCGACCGGCTGGCCGGCGCCGGCGTGTCGGTCATCCAGGCGCAGGTCACCGCCGCCCTGCAGGCCGACGACCCGGCCGCGGCGACCGAGGCCCTGCGCGGGTACGTGCACTCTCAGCGCCACCCCGTCACCACCCCGGACGGCGGCTGCCTGGACCTCGCGGACGCGCTCCGGGACCCGCCCGCGGGGCCGTGGCGGGTGCTCACCCCCGTACCGTTGAAGGAGCAGCCGCCGGCGCCGCTCAGGGCGACCACCGAGGTCTGGCGGACGGCCGTCAGCCGGCTGATGGCCGGCGCCCTGCCCGGCACCGAGCATCTCGACATCGAGGCGCAGGGCGCGACCGAGCTCGCGGACCTCGGCCTGTCGCCGCCCGCCGTCCACATCTCTTGTTGAGCGGGCCGCCCGCACCTAGAGTTTGACCTGGCACCCGCCGGTGGGCGGGCCGGCCGGGAGGCGCAGACCCGGCACGGCCGCGACGTCCCCCGGCGTGCCGCCGCCGGTCTCCTCGCGCCGGCCCGGAACCCTCTTCGTAGAGCCTGCGAACAGGGAGATGACCATGGCACGACCCATCACGCTCTTCACCGGCCAGTGGGCCGACCTGCCGTTCGAGGAGGTCTGCCGGCTGGCCTCCGAGTGGGGCTACGACGGCCTCGAGATCGCCTGCTGGGGCGACCACTTCGAGGTGGACCGGGCGCTCGCCGAGGACGACTACGTCGACCGCAAGCGTGAGCAGCTCGCCAAGCACAACCTGCGGGTCTTCGCGATCTCCAACCACCTCGTCGGCCAGGCCGTCTGCGACCACCCCATCGACGAACGCCACAAGGACATCCTGCCGGCGGCGATCTGGGGCGACGGCGACCCTTCGGGCGTACGGGAACGGGCCGCGGAACGCATGAAGGACACCGCACGGGCGGCCGCCAAGCTGGGCGTCAAGACGGTGGTCGGCTTCACCGGCTCGTCGATCTGGCACACCGTGGCCATGTTCCCCCCGGTGCCGCCCGCGATGATCGAACGCGGCTACCAGGACTTCGCCGACCGCTGGAACCCCATCCTCGACGTCTTCGACGAGGTCGGCGTCCGCTTCGCGCACGAGGTGCACCCCAGCGAGATCGCGTACGACTACTGGACGACCCGGCACACCCTGGAGGCCATCGGCGACCGCCCGGCGTTCGGCCTGAACTGGGACCCGTCCCACTTCGTGTGGCAGGACCTCGACCCGGTCAACTTCATCCTGGAGTTCAAGGACCGCATCTACCACGTCGACTGCAAGGACGCGAAGGTCCGTACGGGCGACGGCCGCCGCGGCCGGATGTCGTCCCACCTGCCCTGGGCGGACCTGCGCCGCGGCTGGGACTTCGTCTCGACCGGGCACGGCGACGTGCCGTGGGAGGACTGCTTCCGGGCCCTGAACGCCATCGGGTACGACGGCCCCCTCTCGATCGAGTGGGAGGACGCCGGGATGGACCGGCTGGTGGGAGCCCCGGAGGCGCTGCAGTTCGTCCGCCGGCTGGCCTTCGACGCCCCCTCGGCAGCGTTCGACGCGGCCTTCTCGTCCTCGTCCTGAGCCGTTGCCCGGCTGAGCGGCGTTCGGAGCGTCGTCCTGACCACATGCCGATGGCCCGGTCCCTCAGCGGGGCCGGGCCATTCAGCTGCGGTGGGTCAGTACGTGGTGCCCGTGCTGTTCGAGCTGACGCTCGAGGTCGACAGGTCGCCGGTGGTGGTGTCCGACGACGAGGACGAGCTGGCCGACGACAGCTTCTCACCGAGCTTGGACTGGTTCAGCTTGTCCTTGCCCTCGCTGTACAGCTTGTTGGCCTGGGCCTGGGCGACACCGGCGGCCTCCTGGACCGTCGGGTGCTCCCACACCTTCTTGGCGTTGGCCGCGATCTCCTCGTACTTCTCCCGGCCGGCACGGCTGCCCAGGACGAAGCCCGCCGCGAGACCCGTGATGAACATGAGCTTTCCGCGCATGGCGGCTCCTTCCGTTCGTTGACGCGCGTGCGTCTGGTTCCGGTCCATACCCATCCTGCCGCTGGATCATTCGCCCCGGCTGCGTTTCGTCCCTGTTGCGGCTCTCCCGGGTGTGTCGGATCCCTCGCCCGGGTGCCGGGCCGGCGCCGGCCCGGCCCGGGGTCCGCTCAGCCCGGGCTGCTGCTGCCCGGCGACGGCGGTGCCGGCCCCCGGCTGGGCCCGGCCGCCGAGCGGTTGCCGATGCCGGGCCGCCGAGCGGTTGCCGACGCCGGGCCGCCGAGCGGTTGCCGATGCCGGGCCGCTGGTGGGTGCCGGGCCGGCCGGCGGGTGTCGGCGCCGGCCGTCTGGCCGTGCGCCGGTGTGTCGGGTACCCCTCGAGCGGGAGACGGCCTCGGTCATGTATTGTTTTCCCGGTCGCCACGACAACCCGCGAAAGCGGGGAGCCGCGGTCCGATCCCCTGTAGCTCAATTGGCAGAGCAGCCGGCTGTTAACCGGCAGGTTATTGGTTCGAGTCCAATCGGGGGAGCAGTTACCCAGGTCAGGGGCCACTTCGGTGGCCCCTTTCGCGTACCGCCCCGTGGCTCCGGCGGACACTTGCCGACGAGTCACCACGACTTGGACGCCCTCGCTGCCCGGACCTCCGGTTCTGATGGCTCTGATGGCTCTGATGGCTCTGATGGCTCTGATGGCTCCGATCGGCGTGCTTGCGGCGCCCGGCGAGCATCGCGCTGTAGCCGCCACTCCACGCCGCCGTGACCGGCAGAACGCACCCGAGGTGAGGGTCGCCCCGGTCGGTGATGCCGCCATGGTGCGAGCGCGTCAGCAACGTGCGGTAGGCAGCCCAGAGCGGATTGGCCTGAAGCGGTGGCGGACCTCGCCCTAAACGATCCGCCCGTCTCGGTGAGGTTGTGGCCCGCCTCAGCGTTATGGCCGACGCCGGACTTGGCCGACGCGCACTGATTGGCGTCGGCGACAATGTCGGTATTCGGCTTGTCGACCACCCATACGCGCGTGACGTCACGCCTTTCCTGGTGAATGCTTTCCAGCATGTGACGCGATGTCTATTTGTCAAGACAGCGTGTGTCGGAAAGGTGCGCGTATTGGGGAGTCGCTCCGCGCGGTCGCTTGACGGATCATGGCCGATACCGGCACCATCCGTGATTGTCGGCGACGCTGTCGGCTCGGCCGTGGTGGAGGCGGGGGTTCCTACGGGCTGGATCGTGGCGGTGCCGAGTGCCGCTGCCGGCCTATCCGTGGTGGGGGTGACTTCTGGCTCGGCCGTGGTGACGCCCTGCACCTTTGCGGGCTGCGCGCTTTCCGGCCCGCCTAAGGGCTGAACCGGCCGCATCTGCGCACGCTCTGACAGGGATGTTCGCGCTGGGGGGAGGATCGGCCGCTGCTGTGCCGCCGGTGCCCTGCGGTGTGGCGTCGGCGCCCCGGGGCTTCGCGCGCTCACCGGCCGGTCCGTGCCACGATCGCCGTGCAAGCGGCCCAGCTTAGTGGCGTGTCTTTGCGCTAATCCCCACGCCCGATGACGTGCATGCTCGCGGCGAAACTCATCTCGCTCGGCAGAATAGCGACGCGACGCGGTTCGGTCCCGCATCGCGGCCAATTCCGCCGTCGAGAACAACTGAAGCTGCCGCATAGGATAATTCTTCCTCAAGCTGCCGCCCGACCACACTAAACGATCACCCCAGAAGCGCGACGATCGTCACAGCCAAATCGCGAACCAGAATTGACGGATGCGTTTCGGGTCCGAACAACCTCTGACCGGCTACGCTCGTAACGGTGGCTGGCGATGGCGATGGCGGCCGGGCGGTTGAGCGCCGGCTGGCATCCCTGGTCCACGCGTCATCTCACCAACAATGACGGTGCCCCCCGGCGCCGACGGCTCGGGCGCCCGTGACCCGGCCGCGGCACGAGCGGAGTCCCGGCAGTGACACAGCGCGGCCAGGGAGTGTCCCGCGGATCATGACGGCCTGCGCCGGGCCCAGCTTCCGCCTCGCGGCACGTGCCGAACGGCCGGATACAACCCTGGTATCCGACCGCCCGCCACGCTTGCGACGCGAACTGCGCCAGCGTGGGCGCGGTCCTGCAGACCGGCCGGCGCATCGGCACGGGAGCCCAGCTTCCGCCTCGCGGCACGTGCCGAACGGCCGGATACAACCCCGGTATCCGACCGCCCGCCACGCTTGCGACGCGAAACCTGGACCTCGCCTCCGCGTCGCCGTGATCCGCGGGACATCCCCTAGAGGCCCCAGCCCCAACGCAGCTGCGCCACACCGGAAGTGTTGTTCACCGCCAGCCCGGAACCGCTCTGCCGGGTGATGGAGTAGCTGTCGCCGGCGCGCAGGCCGGGCCAGTAGACCACCCCCATCTGCCGTGCCCGGGTCAGATCGGTGGTCGCGGCGAAGTACGCGGTGAAGACGTTCCCGTCCTGCGTCGCGCCGTTCGTGTAGGTGAGGCCCGTGGTCATCGGGGCGCCGGCCTCGTCGATGATGGTGCGCGAGGAGTACGCCCCGAGCCGGTTGCTGAGGTTGGCCGTCCACGCCGCGCGGGTCGTGTCGGACGCCCAGAAGCCGTAGAAGTGCAGCGACAACAGGGTGCCGTCGAGCTGGCTTGCCGCGCCGACGCCGGTGACGTTGTCGTTGTAGCCCGTGCCGCTGATCAGCACCCGGCCGCGGGGGATGGCGGGGTGCCGCGCCAGCCAGGTCGAGCAGAGCGACACCCACGAGCTGAGGCTGTAGCCGAAGGGCTCGTTCATCGGCTCGAAGTAGACGCCAGGATTGCTGCCGTAGTCGGCGGTCACCCGGTCCCACATGGCGTTCCAGGCGGCGGTGTCGTCCACCAGGCCGTCTTTCGCGGTGTCCGCCTCCCAGTAGGAGACGATGACCTTCATGCCGTGCGCGAGGGCCGAGTCGAACGCCGCTCTGTAGCTGCTCCACCAGGTGGAGGTGACGCTCGGCGGGTTGATCGGCAGGCGGACCGTGTTCGCGCCGAGCAGGTTCTGGAAGCCGGTGAGAATGCCGTCCGACTTGGAGCGGACGGTGCTGTAGCTGTCACTCGCGGTGAGCCCCGTAGGGATGACCCAGCCGTTGACGTAGTTGTCGCGGGCGTCGGCCCAGTTGACGCCGCGGAACCCGGTGGTCGCCGCGGCAGCTTCCCGGGAGATCCCGAGGATCGACACTGCGACGGTGGCGGCCATGGCCGCTCTCAAGAGAGCACGTGCACGGCGATGTTCCATGGCGACTCCTCGGGGAGAGATGGCTACGGACGGATGACGGCCACCCCGCCGGGGGTGAGCGTCGCGGGGCCGCCGCCGAGGGAGGTCAGGTCGATCTCCTCGTCGGTGCGGTTGAGCAGGAAACGGACGTCGCCGCGCACCGCCAGTTCGACCCGCCCGCGCAGGGCGCGGGGGATCTCGCTTTCCACGCCGGCCCGGGAGAGCAGATCGCCGAGCAGCGGCGCCAGGCCGTCCGGACCCAACCTCGTCGAGATGTACGCGGCGGAGCCGGCTCCCACGGTGCGACGTGTCACCGCGGGCCGGCCGGCCTGGTCGCCGGAGGCGTACGTTGCCAGCACCTCGGTTCCTGGGCCGGTGACGTCGATCCGGTCCGTCCACAGCGTCCCGGTGGTGCCGTTGTCCAGCAGCACCCGCTCGTCGTCGGGCAGCGGCGCGAACTCCTCGATGCGGATGCCCAGCAGGTCCCGGAGCGCCCCGGGATACCCGCCGAGCCAGACGTGGTCGTTCTCGTCCACGATGCCGGAGAAGTACGTCGTCACCAGGTGACCGCCGTTCTCGGCGTACGCGGACAGGCGCTTGCCGAGGCCGGCCGGGACGACGTGCAGGATCGGCGCGACGACGACGTCGTACTCCTCGATCGGCGCCGACAGCGGCACGACGTCGACGCGGACGCCGGCGTCGAGGAACGCCGCGTACCAGTCGAGGGCCTCCCGCCGGTAGCGCAACCGGTCGGTGGGGTGGGAGTCCTGCTCGCCGGCCCACCAGGATGTCCAGTCGAAGACGATGGCGGCCCGGGCGCGGGTCCGCGGTGCGCCGGCCACGAAGGCCAGCTCCCGCAGCCGGGCGCCCAGCGCTGACACCGTACGGAAAAGGTCGCTGTCCGTGCCGGCGTGCGGGACCATCGCCGAGTGGTATTTCTCGGCCCCGGCCCGGGACTGCCGCCACTGGAAGAAGCAGACCGCGTCGGCGCCGTGCGCGACGTGCGTCAGGGAGTCCCGTTCGAGTTCGCCGGGCCGCTTGGCGAGGTTGACCGGTTGCCAGTTCACCGCGCTGGTCGAGTGTTCCATCAGGAACCACGGCCGCCCGCCGGCCAGGTTCCCGGTCAGGTTCGCCGAGAACGACAGCTCGTCGCGGGACCGCGGCCCCGGCTGCCGGTAGTGGTCGTTGGCGACGAAGTCGACCTCGGCGGCCCAGTCCGCGTAGTCCATGCTCTTCGTCTCGCCCATGACCATGAAGTTCGTCGTCACCGGCACGTCGGGGGTGATGGCCCGCAGGATGTCCCGCTCCGCGATCAGATAGTCCTTCAGCACCGCCGACGAGAACCGCTTGAAGTCCAGCTGCTGACCCGGGTTGGGATGGGTGGCGGCAAGCCGTGGCGGCAGGATCTCGTCCCAATCCCCGTAGTGCTGCGACCAGAAAGCGGTGCCCCAGGCCTCGTTGAGGGCGTCGAGGGTGCCGTACCGGGAGCGGAGCCAGTCCCGGAACGCCGACGCCGCATCGGGCGAGTAGTCGTACACGTTGTGACAGCCCAGCTCGTTGTTGACGTGCCAGGCGGCCAGCGCGGGGTGGGCGGCGTACCGGGTGGCCAGGTCGCGGACCAGGCGCAGCGCGTACCGGCGGAAGACCGGTGACGTCGGCCGCCAGTGCTGCCGGCCGCCCGGCCACAGGGTGCGGCCCTCCCGGTCCACCGGCAGGATCTCCGGATGCGCCGTGGTCAGCCAGGGCGGGGGAGAGGCGGTCGCCGTGGCCAGGTCGACGAGGATCCCGTTGGTGTGCAGCAGGTCCATCGCGTCGTCGAGCCAGCCGAAGTCGTACTCGCCGTCGGCGGGCTCGAGCCGGGCCCAGGAGAAGATGCCCAGCGAGACGATCGTGACGCCGGCCGTCCGCATCGCCTCGACGTCCTCGTCCCAGACCTCGCGCGGCCACTGCTCGGGGTTGTAGTCGGCGCCGTACTCCAGACGCGGGGTGCCCGCCCGGCGCAACCAACGGAACGACATCAGAGGATCTCCTTCGCTCCGGCGGGTGTCACTTGACGGTGAAGCCCTGCTCGGTGCCGTACTTCGCGGACTGTTCCTGCCACGCCTTCAGGCCGTCGGCCAGGGTCGTCGAGGACACGTACGCCTTGCCCGCAGTGTCGTTGAAGACGCTGTTCGCGTACACCTGGAAGGGCAGGTACGACCAGCCGGGCACGACCTGCTGGGCCGACTTCGCGAAGATCTCGTTGGCCTTCTGCCCCGCGAAGTACGGGAACGGCGTGTTCAGGAACGCCGGGCTCTGCAGGTCGGCCGTGGTGGAGGGGAAGGCGCCGCCCTTGATCCGCAGGTCCTTGCCCTCGTCCACCGAGGCGTACTTGACGAACGCGTACGCCAGCGCCTTGTCGGCCGACTTGTCCAGCACGCCCAGCGAGCTGCCGCCGTTCTCCGCGCTCGCCTGGCCGCCGGCCTCCCACTGCGGCATCGGTGCCACCCGCCACTTGCCGGACGCGGCGGCCGCGCCCGAGGCGAGGTTGCCCGGCATCCAGGCGCCGGTGGGCAGGCTCGCGATGGTGCCGTCGCCCAGCGCCTTGAACCACTGGTCGGTCCACGGTGGGATCGGCGCGACGAGCTTCTCGCTGATCATCGGCTGCCAGACGGAGGCGAACCTGGCGGCGCCGGGGTCGGCGAAGTCGATCCGTACGGTCGTGCCGTCGACCTGGTACGGCTTGCCGCCGGCCTGCCAGATCATGCTCGTGGTGAAGCCGGCGTCGCCGGTGTCCGCGGTCAGGTACGCCTTGGGGTCGGCCTTGTGCAGCTTGCGGGCCGCCTCGACGTATTCGGTCCAGGTCGCTGGCACCGCGATGCCGTGCTTGTCGAAGACCTCCTTGTTGTAGAACAGCGCCATCGGCCCGGAGTCGAGCGGCAGGCCGAAGACGCCGCCGTCCGGGGTCACCGCGTTCCACGGGCCGGGGGTGAAGCTGCTCTTCAGGCCGGTCGCGCCGTACCCGGAGATGTTGGCCAGCGACTTGGCGATGGCGAACTGCAGGACCGCGTAGTACTCGATCTGCGCGACGTCGGGTACGCCGCTGCCGGCCGCGATCGCGTTCTGCAGCGCCGTGTACTGCTTGTCGCCGGTACCGGCGTTGACCAGATCGACCTTCACGTTCGGGTACTTCTTCTGGAAGCCGGCGGCGACGTCCTTGATCGTACTGTCCCAGGCCCAGACGGTGAGGGTGCCGCCCTTCTGCAGGGCAGCCGTGACGTCCGCCTCGGAGCCGCTCGCCGGCGGCGTGGCGATGTCGGAGGAGGAGTCGTCACTGCACGCGGCGAGGGTGAGTATCGCGGCGGTCGCGGCGGCGGCCGCCTTCAGGAATCTGGACATCGGCGTCCTTTCATTCTTTGACGCTGCCGGCGGCCAGGCCGGACTGCCAGTACCGCTGCAGCAGCAGGAACGCGGCGAGCAGGGGCAGGATCGTCAGCAGCGATCCGGTGATGACGAGGTTGAACACGGCCTCGCCGCCCACCGTCCCGGCCTGGTCGTTCCAGGAGTTCAGGCCGATGGTCAGCGGGTACCACCGCGGGTCCTTGAGCATGATCAGCGGCAGGAAGTAGTTGTTCCAGGTGGCGACCACGGTGAAGAGCAGGACGGTGACGATGCCGGGCCCGAGCAGCGGCACCGAGACGCGGAGGAACGTGAAGAACTCGCCCGCGCCGTCGATCCGGGCGGCCTCCAGCATCTCGTCGGGCACGGCCTGCGCGGAGAACGTCCACATGAGGTAGAGCCCGAACGGCGAGACCAGCGACGGGATGATCACCGACCACGGCGTGTTCGTCAGCCCCATCTTGCTGAACATCAGGAACGTCGGTACGGCCAGCGCGGTCCCGGGCACGGCGACAGCGCCGATCACGACGGCGAAGACCGCGCGCTTGCCGGGGAAGTCGAACTTGGCGAGCCCGTACCCGCCCAGGGTCGCCAGCAGCGTCGCCCCGCCGGCACCGGCCACGACGTACAGCAGGGTGTTGCCGAGCCAGCGGACGAACACCCCGTCGTCGTACGTGAGGGTCAGCCGGATGTTGTCGACGAGCGCGAATCTGCCGTCGTCGAACCACAGGCCGAACGAACTGATCAGGCCCTGCTGTGTCTTGGTCGCGTTCACCACCAGCCAGAACAGCGGGACGAGGCTGTAGATCGCGACCAGCGCGGTCAGGGCCGTCAGCACGACGCTGCGCCGCCGGTGCATCACTTCTCCCTCGCGCCGCGCAGCTGCACGGCGTACGCGATGGCCATCGTGATGAGCCCCATGATGATCGCCACGGTGGCGGCGTAGTTGTACTGCCGGCCCGCGAACGACAGCGAATAGGCGTACATGTTGGGGGTGTATGCCGTCGTGATCACGTTGCGGGCCAGCGGGCGCATGATCGCGGGCTCGTTGAACAGCTGGAAGCTGCCGATCACCGAGAAGATCGTCGCGATCACCAGGGCGCCCCGCAGGTGTGGCAGCTTGATGGCCCGGACGATCCGGAACTGCCCGGCGCCGTCGATCGCCGCCGATTCATAGAGCGCGACCGGTACGACCTGCAGCGCCGAGTAGAAGATCAGCATGTTGTAGCCGACGAACTCCCAGGTGACGATGTTGCCGATGGAGGCGAGCGCGAGGTCGGCGGAGAGCGGTTCGGGCAGCGTGACGTGCAGCGCGTCGTTGATGCTGCCGACCAGCCCGAACTGGTTGCTGTACATGAAGCCCCACATCAGCGTGGCCACCACGGCCGGCACCGCGTACGGCAGGAAGATCGAGACCCGGAAGAAGGCTTTGCCGTAGAGCCGGCCGCTGTCCACGGCGAGCGCTACCAGCAGCGCGAGCAGCAGCATGATCGGCACCTGGACCACGAGGAAGAGCGCCACCCGGCCGAACCCGGACCAGAACTGCCCGTCCCCGATCGCCTGGCTGTAGTTGTCGAGCCCGACGAACGAGTTCCCGCCGATGAGCCGGTTCCGGTAGAGGCTGAGGTAGATCGAGTAGCCGATCGGCGCGAGGAAGACCAGCGCGAACACCAGCATGAACGGGCCGACGAACGTCCAGCCCTCGAGGGACCGGCGCCGTCGTCGGCCGGGCCGCGCCCGCGCGTCCGAGATGGCCATTCCCGCCTCCGTCCACGTTTACGTAAACATCGATGACCGTCGGTGTTCCGAGAGCAGGACGGGGGTGATGTTTACGTAAACTTGGCGGTGATAGTTTCACCCGGTGCCGGGATCGTCAAGGAAACCAGGGGCGGACTGGAAGCCGATCAACCGCCGCTCACGCGGGGTCTCGATGGCCGACGTGGCCCGCCTCGCCGGGGTGTCGTCGCAGACCGTGTCCCGCGTGTCCACCGGCCATCCCGGCGTCGTCGAGTCCACCCGCCGCGTCGTGCTGGACGCCATGCGAGAGCTCGGATACCGGCCCAACAGCGCGGCCCGGGCGCTCAAGCTGGGGGAATTCCGCACCATCGGCGTCATCCTCTTCACCCTCGCCACCACCGGCAACAGCCGCACGGTCGAGGCCATCGCCACGCAGGCCGCGCTCGAGGGGTACGCCATCACGCTCATCCCGGTGGCCGCACCCACCCAGGACGGCGTGCTGGGCGCGTTCACCCGCCTCGGCGAGCTCGCCGTCGACGGCGTCATCGTGATCATGGAAGTGCACCTGCTCGACGCCACCGACCTCACCCTGCCGCCCGGCATGCCGGTCGTGGTGGTCGACTCCGACGCCGGCGACCGCTACCCGGTGGTCGACACCGACCAGGCCGACGGCGCCCGGCAGGCGGTGCGGCACCTGCTCGGGCTCGGCCACCGTACGGTGTGGCACGTCGGCGGCCCGGCCGAGTCGTTCTCCGCCGAGCGCCGGGCCCAGGCCTGGCGGGCCGTCATCGAGGACGCCGGCCGCCCCCTGCCACCCATTGAGCGCGGCGACTGGTCCGCCACCTCCGGATACCGGGCCGGCCTGCGGCTCGCCGCCGACCCCGCCTGCACCGCCATTTTCGTGGCCAACGACCAGATGGCGCTGGGCGTGCTGCGGGCCCTGCACGAGCGCGGCCGCCGGGTGCCCGAGCAGGTCAGCGTCGTGGGCTTCGACGACATCCCCGACGCGGGGTCGTACCTGCCGCCGCTGACCACCGTGCACCAGGACTTCGCCGAGGTCGGCCGGCGCTGCGTACACGGCCTGCTGGACCAGATCCGCGGCGAGCGCGGCACGCCGGGCACCGAACTCGTACCCACCGTCCTGATCCACCGATCGAGCACGGCCGCGCCCCAGCGGGACACCCCCTAGCGTCCACGCACGTCGGACAGCTGCTTCTCGTTCACGTACCCGTGCTGCACGGCGAGGTCGCCCAGGCGCTGCCACGCCTGCTCGGACGTCGCCTGCAGATCGAGCAGTTCGTCGAGCTGCTGCACGCTGATCAGGCCCGCCCGTACCAGCTTCCGGCCGATCCGGCGCTGCGGGACGACCTGGCGAGACCTGCGGGCGGCGCCGCGGGCGTACATGTGGATCGGGGGCGCGAGGGAGATCACGAGCGTGAGCGTGGCCCAGAGATAGAGGGTCCAGAAGGGGTGGTCCAGGACGACGCCACAGGCGAGGCATGCGGCAGCGACCGCCGCCCAGCCGAGGTGGGCGCGGAACGTGCGCCACGTGTCGCCGGTCGCCGCAGCGCCCTTCGGGGTGACCACGTAGGCGAGCGGGCGGCCGGCGAGCTGAGCCGCCGCGGCGGCGACGTAGACCGGAGCGGTGACCAGCTCGAGGGCCATGCCGGCCAGGCCGAACGACCGCCGTTCGTGCTCGACCAGGTTGAAGCGCTGGGTGAAGCGGAAGAACGCCAGGCCGGCGACGATGTTGCCGACGAACAGCACACCCCAGACCAGCGCCGGGAGGCGGCTGATCGTGACGCCGCCGACCAGGTAGAGCGCGCTGAGCGCGACGCCGATCACCCAGGACAGGGCCGTGGTCGGATAGTGCGACTGCAGCGCGAAGAACGACAGCCGCTGGCTGCGCCGCGGCAGGCTGCGCATCAGCGCCGGGGAGTGCCGGCGGGCAATCTCCCAGATTCCGTACGCCCAGCGCTTCTGCTGGCTGAAGAAGTCGGAGTAGGTCGCCGGCCCCTCGCCCACAGCCAGGACGTCCGGGGTGTACACGCCGTTCCAGTGGTTGCCCGTCGCCGGGTTCCGGGCGCTGTAGATCACCATCGAGGTCAGATGGTCCTCGATGATGCAGTCCTGATAGCCGCCGATCTGCTGAAAGGCCACCGGCCGGTACAGGTGATTCGTGCCGATCAGCAGCGGCGCGCCGTGCCCGTTCCCGCCGCGCTGCATGATCCCGTGGAAGATGTACGCCAGCTCGGCCGCGCCGCGCGCGACGAACGACTCGGTGAGGTTGGCGTAGACCTGCGGCGCGACCACGAACGCGGTGTCCGGGTCGGCGAAGTAGCCGAGGCTGCGCTCGAGGAAGTTCGGATACGGGATGTGGTCCGGGTCCATCTGGGCGACCACGTCATAGTCGTTCTCGTACGCGGCCCGCCACGCGTTGTGGTTGCCGTGCTTCGTCCGCGCCTTGAACTCGCCGCTGGGCTGGTTCCACTCGGGGCGGCCCTTACGGCTGAAATGGCGTACGCCGATCTCCTCACAGCGGCGCCGCACCTCCTCGTCGTCGCCCTCGTCGAGCAGCCACACGTCGACCGGGCCGTCGTGGCGTACCCGTTTCATCGCGCGCAGCGTGGTCAGCACCAGCTCCACCGGCTCCTTGCCGGGCACGATCGTGGTGAGCAGGGCCACCCGCAGGCCGGCCGGGGCCGGCATCGGCTCGGGGTCGCGCGCCCGGGCGGCGAAGTACGCCAGCACCCAGGTCCGCAGCGCCACGATCACCTGCAGCAGGACCATGAGGAAAAGGCCCACCAGCATGGCGAGGTCCCGGGCCCGGTCCCCGGCCCGCAGCGCCGGCAGGTTGCCGGGCAGCACCAGGAAACCGACCAGGGCCAGCGCGAACGTGATGTGCAGCCCGGCGACGCCCACCATGAACCGGTGCTGCCGGCGGCTCAGCACCGGCCGGTACCGCACCCGGTCGGCGGGTGTCCGCACCGGGCCGGTGATCTCCGTGGCTGTACGCCCGTACAGCCGGCCGGGCACGCGCCTTTCCACCGGCGCAGCCGTGTCCTGCTCGCTCATGAACCCCGCCATCGGCCGCCGTGGGAACGGGTTGAGCCGTTGGCCGCGCTGGGGCCTTCGCCTGACCCGTTCTTGCGGCTGCCTTGTTCGTCTCTTGCGCTTTCGCCCTGGCGTGGCGCGTTGTTTCGCCTGCCTGGTTCTTTCGCCTGGCCTGTTCTTTCGCCTGCCGCGGGCTGCGTCCGCCGTTAGGCTGGGTCCTGCGTTGTTCGTCCCCTTGTGAGGTGCCCGTGTCGCAGCCGCCAGAGGTGGACGTCGTCATCGTCGGCGGCGGCCTCGCGGGGCTCGCCGCTGCCCGCCGGCTGGACCGCGCCGGCGTCGACTGGCTGCTCGTCGAGGCCGCCGACCGGCTCGGCGGCCGGGTCGCCACGGACGTCGTGGACGGCTGGCGGCTCGACCGCGGCTTCCAGGTCCTCAACACCGCGTACCCGAGGGTGCCGGCCCTGGTCGACCTGGACGCCCTCGACATGCGTTACTTCACGCCCGGCGTCCTGGTCCGCCGCGGCGGACGCCTGCACCGCCTGGAAAACCCGCTCCGCGACCCGATGGCCGCCCCGAAAACCCTCAACAGCGGGGTCGGCACGCTCGCCGACCGCCTCAAGTTCGCGGCGCTGGCGACCCGCTGCGCGACGTACCCGCCGGCCCGGCTCCTCGACGCCCCGGAGCTGACCACCCAGGAGGCGCTGCGCAAAGCGGGCCTGTCCCACCGCATCATCGAAGAGGTCCTGCGGCCGTTCCTCTCCGGCGTCTTCGCCGACCGCTCCCTCGACACGTCCAGCCACGTCCTCGCGATGGTGCTCCGCTCCTTCGCCCGCGGCCGCATCGGCGTCCCCGCGCAGGGCATGGCCATGCTCCCGGCCGCGGTCGCGGGCCCCCTGCCGTACCCGCAACTCCTGGTCAACGCCCGCACGGTCGCGGTCTCCCCGGGCCGCGTCATCACCGACGGCGGCGAGATCCGCTGCCGGGCGGTCGTCGTGGCCACCGACCCGGTCACGGCATCCGAGCTCCTCCCGTCCCTGCCCCGCCCGGACATGCGAGGGCTGACCACGTACTACTTCGGCGCCCCGCAAGCCCCCATCGACGAACCCACCCTCCTGCTGGACGGCGACCGCCGCGAAATCGTGGCCAACACCATCGTCATGTCCAACGCAGCCCCCGAATACGCCCCGGCAGGCCGATCGCTGATCGCAGCCTCAACCGTGGGAGTCGCGGCGCCCTCGGGAGCGTCGGAGCAGGTCATGCGGGTGGAACTGGCACGGATCTACGGCGTGCCCACGGATCAGTGGGAGCTGCTGCAGGTCGTACCCATCCCGCACGCCCTACCGGCAGCCCCCGTCCCACAGGCCCGGCTCCGGAAGCCGGTCGAACTGGGGGACGGCCTGTTCGTCGCCGGAGACCACCGCGACAGTCCCTCCATCCAAGGGGCGCTCGCGGGCGGATGGCGCACGGCAGGAGCGGTACTCGCCTCACTGGGCGCTCTGGTCGGTCTTTGAGCCTGCCGGCATGGGGGTATTGACGGGTGCATGACCGACACGACACAGCCCGACCCGACGCCCGGCAACCCCGAGGAAGACCACCCGGCCCAGGAAGCGCACGGCGGCAGCATGGCCCCCGGCCTGGTCGACGACACCGGCCGCCAGACCCCCGAAGAACCGCCGCAGGCGGACGACGAGTAGATCGCTGGCCCGCGCTGGACGCCCCGGGATAGGATCGCCGCCGGTACGGGGCGGTAGCTCAGCGGGTTAGAGCAGGGGACTCATAATCCCTCGGTCGCGGGTTCGAGTCCCGCCCGCCCCACCCTACTTGCCTGGGGGCGACCCCCAGACCCCACGTTACGGTGGTGGCGCTGGACGGCCCGCCTGCACGCCGTTGCTGGCTGCGCTGATTGCCCGTGCGATTTGCCGGGCCTCGGGACGACGCGAAAGGTTCGAGGCTGGCTCGCAGCGGGCGAAGGCACCCGGTGCGCGGGTGCCTTCCGAAAGCTTTCAGTGTTGCAGGTGAGCTATGGGGACTGGACCGGCTGACGTGCAGATCCGCATATCCGGCGTGGCTCGACACGTGGCACGAAATCTGGCTCACTCTTGCCTCTGAAGACGATCGTGCCACGAAAGACGTGGGAGTAGACGCAGCTAGAGAACGTCCTAGCTACGTCATGGACCTTCCTGAATTGCGCGTCGCCGGCCGGTTTGCGCCGCCGCGCCGGGTGATCCACCGGGTTGCACGATTTTGTTTTCAGCTCTGCGCGGGTGCCTCTCGGGATCGAAGCGTGCCAAGCGAGCGAGGCGCAACCGGTCGCGCGCTAAATCTGCCGGCGCCGCAAGTGCTCGCATGGGCCGGCGTTCCACCCGATGCGGACCGGAACCCATTTCGACCATGCTCGACGGAAGCGCTCAGGCTCCGGGGACGGTTCAAGACCGGCAAGTCACCGATAAGGGAGACGGCGCCACCGAGGTATGCGACCTTTGGATCATGGCTCTAGACGTGCGAAACCTCATGATTCGGAGCTACCTGATCGGGGTGATCGGGCGGCCCGATGCGAGCCTCCCCACGTATGGCGACCTGCACCAGAGGTTCGGGGGCGGGTATCAGAACCAAGGGCGTTTCCTCCAGAGGATCTACGAGGACTGCGCTGAGAACGAGGAGCCGGACCTGACGGTCTTGGTTGTAGGTGCAGACACCCGCTTGCCGTCCCGGTTTGAGGGACGAGACTGGGAGGATTCGCCAGAGGTTCGCCAACGCTGGCGGGAGGAGCTCAAAGCGGTCAAGTCCTGGAAGTGGTCGAACACTAGATTCCTGTAGGGGATGACGGAGTCCGTTGTCGCCCTTGCACCTGGCATTGTTGCTGACCCCGTCGAGCCAGTAGCCAGACTATGCGCTTTGACGTCATGCCGTGATTGCCGGCTCACTCGGCGAAGATTCCCATTACGACGGCCCCCGGTGCCAGGGTCGGGTTTGCGAAGCCTGTCTGACGCCGGGTCCCAGGTACCGTCTCCGGGCCGAAAGGGCGCGTCCTCGATGAGGCGAATCTCCGACATGGGACTGTTCTTCGGGGAGCGAAGGTCAACCGGCCACGTACGCACTCGTCGGGCGGCACCGCACTTTGATAGGGGAGTGCTGGCACTGGAGTGATGTCCGCCGGCTGCGCCTCGTATCCCTCTAGCAGAGTTGCAGGTAGAGGCTGCAGAAGAGCTGGAAGGGCTCTCTCGTGGACCTTGGTCGCGGGTTCGAGTCCCGCCCGCCCATTGCTGACCGGCGCCGGATTCCAGGTCGGTGATCGCGCTGGTGTTTCGGTTGGGTGTTCCTGCGACGGGCCGATGAGCGAGATGCCGGTGTCGATGAAGTCCTTGGTGTCACGCGTAGCGAGGGGTCGCGAGGGTGCAGCCGGCGTCTTAGTCGTCTTGTACGACAACGCCCATCGACGAACCCGCCCCGATGGTTGACCGGCCTGAGCGCCCGTTTTAACGGTCGTCTCAGGATTGCTCGGTATGACGTAGGCATCGCCGGGCGACGCGGGTCTCGGCCGCGCCGGTACGGCCGAATGCGCCGCGTTTCACGGCGGCACGGTCAGCGTCGGCCCTGCAGCGGACGGGCATGACCGGGAAAGGCAGCCATTCATGATTTCTGTGCTCGTGGTGGACGCTCAGCCGTTGCAGCGCCTCGGGTTTCGGGTGCTGCTCGAGAGCGCGCCCGACACCGAGATCGTCGGTGAGGCCGAGAATGGCTCTGAGGCCGTTCGGCGGATCACGGAGGTGCGGCCCGACGTCGTGCTGATGGACATGCGTATCCCGGGCGTCGACGGGATTGAGGCGACCCGGCGGGTCGTGGCCGCCGGTGGCCGGTCGCGGGTCCTGGTGCTGGCGACGTTCGATCTGGACCGGTACGCGTTCGCCGCGTTGCGGGCCGGGGCGAGCGGTTTCCTGCTCAAGGACATCCGCCCGGAGGAGCTGCTCGCCGGCATCCGGGCCGTCGCCGCCGGGGACGCGGTGATCGCGCCGTCGCTGACTCGGCGGCTGCTCGACGCGGTCGCCGACCGGCTCGACGATGACCTGTGCGGGCGCGTGCGGGAGGATCCCCGGCTGGGTTTGCTGACCGGCCGCGAGCGCGAGGTCCTCGTGGCCATCGGGCAGGGCCTCACCAATGGCGAGATCGCGCGACGGTTCGAGCTGTCGGAGTCGACGGTGAAGACCCACGTCGGGCGGGTTCTTGCCAAGATTGGCGCAAGGGACCGGGTCCAGGCCGTCATCCTCGCCTACAACCTGAGACTCACCCGGCCGGTCTAGCGCTTGATCTCGCGCTTCGGTCGGGGGCGCGACCGTAGTTTCCCAGCCACTGCGGACCGATCCGCTCCGCTGCCCGGTCGGAGGGCAGCCGCCCGCGTCACCGCCCCAACGGGTACGAGTGCCGCGCGGACGTGCGTGACCTCATGCACGTCCGCGCTTCGTCAGGGTCTGCGGGGGGAAACCGTCATGATGCCGATGCACATTTCGTCGCTGGTGCCGTCGCCCCACACCACGTAGCGCGGCGGCAGCGTCTTCAGTTGCGGCAGCTGTCTACGCAGCCCCGCGTCGTGCGTACACGTCACCCGCAGTGTGTCCCCCGGACCGATCTCCACCGGCGTCGGCAGCTGCACCAGCCGCTGGTTGTCGAAGTCGAACTGCGGTACGTCCAGTACGACCTTGGCCCTCGGCGTGCCCGGGTTGAGTTCGACCTTGATGGCCCGCCCGAGCATGTGCATGTGGCCGAAACCGGCGTACAGCGTCATCGGCGCCTCCACCTTGTGGTCGCAGGTCTGGGTGTTACCGGGCTTCGGCACGCCCCGGTCGCATTCCCTCACCTGGCGGTCCGCCATTTCGCCGACGTCCCGCCCGAACCGCTTCGTCACGTCCGCGATCGAGGCCGCTCGGTCACAGAGCGGCCCCGACTCGTCGGCCGCGCAGGGCAGTTCGGTCGGCGCGTCGACCGGCCACGTTTCGAGTTCCCGGGTTTGCGGTGTGCCGTCCGTGAGCCTCAACCGCACCGCCGAGCGGTCCGGCCCGGCCGGCTTGCCGCCGGTCGCGAGCAGGTTGTAGTGGATCTGCATGATGAGCAGGCTGCCCGGCTCCAGCTTGTAGCCGGCGTCCTGGTCGATCAGCGTCTCCGTGGCACCCGGCGCCCAGGTGTCCACCCACGCCGCGTCCCCCTCTTCGACCTCGGCGCCGGCCACGCCGGTCCCACCGAAACACTGCCAGCCGGGGCCGGGGGTCTTCGCGTCCTGCTCGCGCACCGCGGCGGCGCCGCCCGGCGGCACCGCGTACACGATGGCGTGGTGCGCGATGGCGACGTTCTCCGGCATGAACTGGGTTCCGGTCAGGAAGGCCCCCTTGGTCAGACCTGGATCGACCAGCTGGCACCGGTACTCGTCCGTGCCGCCCTGCGGCGGCACGGGCGTGTAGGCCTCGGCCATCTTCAGGTCCAGGAACCGCTCGCCGGCCCGCAACGGCTGCGGCGGGGCGGATGATCCGCCCGCGTGCCCGCTGTGCGTGGCGGCCGCTGGGGGCGTCGCGCTGTCGGCGTTCGACCCGCAGGCGGTGACGGCAGCGAACGTCGTCACCAGCGTCATGGTGGCCGCTCCGACGTTCCACCGTGGACTGTCAGCTTTCCTCATAACCCGAACGCTAGGACCGATTCCGTCCCGTTTCGTCGTACTGCGGTCGTCATCGTCGGGAGGGAGGCGGTACCGCGGTACTACCTTCCGGAGCGTCTGCCGAGCAGGACCTCGACGCCCCCACGCTGGTGCGTGCGCCGGGCACCTGGTTCGGCCACCCGTCCTGAGCACCGCATTAACGATCGTCTCAGGTTCGCTCGGTACGAAATCGGCCTCACATGAGCGACGCAACTCGTATGTAGGAGGCTATTGATGGCAGTCAACGCTGCGCCGTCCAAGGAAGCGCCGCCCGGTCGGTTGGCAGGCCGGTGGGTGCCGTGGTTGGTGATCGGATTGTGGTTGGCACTGGCGGCGGTCATGGTGCCGCTGAGCGGAAAGCTGAGTTCCGTTACCACCGACAAAGCCGTGGACACCCTGCCGGCCAGTGCCGAGTCAACCAAGGTCGCGGTTCTGGAGGACAGGCTCCCGGGCGGTGAGGACAACACGTTCGTCTTCGTGTACCACCGTGCCGGCGGCATGACCGACGCCGACCGTGCGTCGGTCGATCGCCAGTTCAAGTCCCTCGCCAAGCGGTATCCGCCGACGTCGGCGGCCAGCGGTGAGGACGAGGGCCCGCCGACGAGACTCTCCACCGACGGCAAGGCGATGATGTTCACCCTCCAGGTGAGCACGACCTACGGCGCGCCGGAGGCCATCGTCGGCCCGTTGCGTGACGCTGCGAAGGACCGCCCCGCCGGCCTGGAACTCGACGTGACCGGCCCGGCCGCGGTCGACGGCGACATGGACGCCATCTTCGACGGCGTCGACACGCAGGTCCTCCTCACCACCGTCGTCGTCGTCACGCTCCTGCTCATCCTCACGTACCGCAGCCCGGTGTTGTGGTTCATCCCGCTGGTGGTCGTGGGCGCGGCCGCACTGACCGCGATGGCGACCGTCTACCTGCTCGTCAAAGGCTTCGGCATCGTGGTCAACGACCAGAACTCGGCGCTGCTGACGATCCTGGTCTTCGGCGTCGGGACGGACTACGCGCTATTGCTCATATCCCGGTACCGGGAGGCACTGCACCACCACGAGAACGTCCGGGTCGCGATGGTCCACGCGCTACGCGGCGCGGCGCCGGCCATCGTCGCGTCCGCGGCCACCGTGGTCGCCGGCCTGCTCTGCCTGCTCGCCGCAGACCTGAACAGCACCAGCGGGCTGGGCCCGATCGGGGCGGCCGGCATCCTGTGCGCGCTGGTGGCCATGCTGACGCTGTTCCCAGCGGTGCTCGTGGTGCTCGGCAGGCGGATCTTCTGGCCGGCCATCCCGCGGTTCGGCACGGCCGTGGCGCAGAAGCCGGGGCTGTGGGAACGGCTCGGCACCGCCATCAGCCGCCGCCGGTGGGTGGCGACGCTCGGCTCGCTCGGAATCCTCGGCGTGCTCGCCGTCGGGCTGGCGGGCAACACCGGCGCCCTGCGGGAACAGGACCAGTTCCTGTCCGCGCCGGAGTCGGTCACCGGCTTCACCGTCCTACGCCAGCACTTCCCGGAGCTCGGCGGCCAGCCGATGACGATCTTCACGCGGCCGGCGTACCAGGAGCGGGTGCTCGGCATCGTCAAGGGCACCCGCGGTGTGGCCATGGCCGTCCCGGAGCAGACCAGCGGTGGCTGGTCCACCATCTCCGTGTTCCCGACGGACGCGCCGGACACCGTCGCAGAGTACGACACGATCAAGCGGGTGCGCACCGCCGTGCACACGGTGAACGGGGCGGAGGCGATCGTCGGCGGGCCGAGTGCCGAGAACCTCGACACCGAGGTGACCACCAGCCGCGACGAGAAGCTGGTGATCCCGCTGGTGCTCGCCGTCGTACTGATCATCCTCGGGCTGCTGCTGCGCGCGATCGCGGCCCCGCTGGTCCTGATGGCCACCGTGATCGTCTCATTCGCCGCCGCCTTCGGCGGCAGCGTGTTCATCTTCGACACGATCCTCGGGTTCAAGGGCATCGACTCCTCGGTTCCGCTGCTGGCATTCATGTTCCTGGTCGCGCTCGGCGTCGACTACAACATCTTCCTGACCAGCCGGGCCCGGGAAGAGACCGTACGTCTCGGCACCCGAGGGGGCATGCTCAAAGCCCTCTCGGCCACCGGTGGCGTCATCACCTCGGCCGGCCTGGTCCTGGCGGCCACCTTCGCGGTCCTCGCCACCCTTCCGCTGGTGATGCTGATCGAGGTCGGGTTCCTGGTCGCCTTCGGCGTGCTGCTCGACGCCCTGCTGGTGCGGTCGGTCCTGGTGCCCGCCCTCACCCTGGTGATCGGCCGGCGGATCTGGTGGCCGAGCCGGCTGTCGCGTCCAGCGGCGGAGCCGCCGACCGGGCACCGGGCGCTCGCCCACGACGAGGAGCCCGTGCTGCAACGGTGAACGCGGCGGCACGGACGAGATCTGGGACGGGGTTCAGCCCGTCCCGGATCTTTCATGGGGCCGGAGGCCGCAGTCCCTTGTCCCTGCGCCGCACCACAGGGGTGGATCAGCGCACCGCGGTGTCCTCCCCGGCGGTGAACGGCGCGACCGGGGCGGCGGGCGGCGACGCGGCCGGAAGGTCGACCCGGAGCAGCGTGCCGCCGCGTGCGGAGCGGGCGACGGTGGCCCGCCCGCCGTGGGCGTCGGCCACCCGCTGCACGATCGACAGCCCCAGACCGGATCCCGGCAGCGCCCGGGCACTGTCGGCACGGTAGAACCGGTCGAACACCCGCGGTACGTCGGCGACGTCGATGCCCGGCCCGGCGTCGTCGACCTCGAGCACCGCCGACGTGCCCTCGGCGCGGAGCCGGACCTGGACCGGCTGGTCCGCGGGGGACCACTTGCCGGCGTTGTCGAGGAGGTTGAGCACCGCCCGCTGGAGCGCGGCGGGACGCCCGCTCACCCAGACGGAGCTCACGTCGAGCGCGACCTCGATGTCCGGCATGCGGGAACGCGCCCGGGTCACGGCGGCCACCACCACGTCGGCGAGGTCGAGCACCTCGGTGTTCTCGTCGCTGATGTCACCGCGCGCCAGGTCGGTCAGCTCGGCGGCAAGGGTGGTCAACTCGGCGACCTGAGCGCCGAGATCGTTGAGCAGCCGGGTCCGGCTCTCCGCCGGCAGTGCGCTGTCCAGGGTGCCCCGCCGGTCGAGCCGGATCAGCAGCTCGACGTTGAGGCGCAGGCTGGTGAGCGGGGTCTTGAGCTCGTGAGCGGCGTCCTCGGCGAGCAGCCGCTGGGCCTGCCGGGATTCCCGCAGCGCGGTGAGCATGTCGTTGATCGACTGGATCAGCCGCCGGATCTCGCCACCGCCCTCATCCGGAATGGAGGCGTCGAGGTCCTGGGTGTGCGCGACATGGACCGCGGCGGCGGTCAGCCGGTCGATCGGTGCCAGCCCGGTCCGTGCCACGGTCCGCCCGACAAGGGCGCCGCCGGCCACGCAGAGCAGCCCGATCAGCAGCATGCCGAAACCCAGCTGGTTGATCGGGCTGTCGTCGGAGACACGGGCCACCTGAACCGCGCCGTCGCCCGCCCGCAGCGTGTAGATGATGTAGCCGTCCTCGTCGCTGTCGCTCGACTCCATCAGGTCGGCCGGGCCGCCCTGTGCCACGCGCCCGGCGTGCTCGCTGACCGGGGGCAGCGCGGGTTGACCGGCCGGCGTCCGGGTCGAGCCGTCGGGCAGGATGACCCGTACCAGCTGACCGGACCCGGGATACGGCGGTAGCTCGACCCTGGCCAGACCGGCGCGCTCCGCGTTCGTCGCCAGGGCGCGGGAGTCGGCGCGTAGCTGATTTCTCGCGGTTTCTTGCAGCTCCCCGCCCAACAGCTCGGTGGCCACCTGGAAGGCCACGAACACGCTGACCGCGATGGCCGTCGCCGCGATCACCGTCATCCTGGTCCGCAGGGACCGCCGGCGCCACCATCGGGTCAGCCGGCGCGGTTCCCGGCCGGCGGACCCGCTCACGGAGGAGTCTCCCGCAACGTGTATCCCAGGCCGCGCAGCGTGTAGATCAATCGCGGCTCGCCCTCGGCCTCCATCTTGCGGCGCAGGTAGCTCACGTACACCTGGAGGTTGTTGGCGGTGGCGCTCATGTCGAAGCCCCAGATCGCCTCGAACAGCGCGTCGCGGGTCAAGACCCGGGTCGCGTTGCGCATGAGGACCTCCAGGAGGGAGAACTCGGTCCGGGTCAGGCGCAGCGGCCGCCCGCCCCGCCACGCCTCGAACCTGTCGGGATCCAGCCGGACGTCGGCGAACGACAGGACGTGCGACTCCCCGTCGGCAGGCGTACGCCGGCGCAGCAGGGCCCGCACCCGGGCCAGCAACTCCTCGGTGGCGAACGGCTTGGGTAGGTAGTCGTCGGCGCCCGCATCCAGCCCCGCCACCCGGTCGGAGACCTGATCACGGGCGGTCAGCATCAGCACCGGCAGATCCCGGCCCGCGGCCCGCAGACGCCGACAGGTCTCCAACCCGCCGAGGCGGGGCATCATCACGTCGAGGATCAGCAGATCCAGCGTGTCCCCATCGACCCCCTCGACCCCGTCGAGCACGGCGAGACCGTTGGCGACGATGCTGGTGTCGTAACCCTCGACCTGGAGCACCCGCTCCAGCGACTCACGGATGGCCGCCTCGTCATCCGCGATCATGATCCGCACGCCGGCCCGCCCCCTCCCGTCGATGCCTTTGCCGCTCATTCTCCCCGACCAACCTGAGGCCAGGATTAGATTCGGCGCCGGGAACAGGTACGTCGCGCCGGCGTGCGAGGTGCGTCCGCGGTCAGCGCGGATGACGACCGCGGTGCGATCCAAGCGGCGAAGGTGGGAGTGATGAGCTCAGAGCAGCGGGAGTGGACCGGCCCGGTGACAGCGCGGATGCGGTGCTGCGCCGGGATGGCGTCCGGCTTTCAATTTGAGGGCCGCGAATGACCTACGGTGCCGAGTGGACCGGTCCGGTGTCGCGGCGGATCCGGTGTTGCATTTGCGGGGACGACACGGCAGGTGCGGAAGACTACGTGGTGATCGGCGTGATCACCGAGGGGAGCAGCGGCGATATCCAGTACCTCGGTGCGCACGCCGCGCATCTCGAGAAGGTGATGGCCCGCGGCTTCACCGTCGAAGTCACGCTGATGTAGGCACGACGCCGGCAGGTGGGCCGAAGGGACGTGGCTTTGCACGGATCGCCGCTGCGCAGCATGAGGATGGTCTATTGCTACCCTCGCCTCCTCAATGGACGTTGCGAGGAGATATTCCGTTGGCCATCAACCACAAAGTCAGCGCCGGGGCCCTTCTGGTGATCGGGGCGACCGCGGCTCTGGCCGGCGTCGCCGGCCCGGCCCAGGCGGCGTATCCCACGACCGCGGTCAGCCTTGCCTATGGCAACTCGACCTTCTCGGGCACTGCCCAGTGGCAGAACCGTAGCGTCCGCGTCGAGGGCACTCTGCGGGTCACGGCGGGCAACTGCCGGAAGGTGGGCGCCACCACAGCCACCGTCACCGCCGATGGCGGGGGCTCCTACCTCGGCCAGATGTCGAGCTCCTGGGCCTGCAACGACGCCTCGGTGACGAGGAGCTACGCAGTTGACTTCACGGCCCCGGCGGACGTCCCCGGCGGCGCGAACTACGTGACGGTCTGGATGAACGACAAGGAATACGACCTCACCTCCCAGTCGTACTACAAGCCCTGACCGGACGCTGACGCCGTTGCCCGCCTCGCAGGGGGTGGGCAACAGCGTCGGTCGGCGGCTCGACGACATGGCGAGACCGGGCGGCTGCTCACCCCGAACCTCTCGGCCGCCTGATCTAGGATCGGCGGCCATGCGCCTGCGTGCCTTTGTCATTCTCGTCCTCGCGCCCGTCCTGCTGATCGCGGCCGGTGTCGGGGTCTGGTACGTGGTGACGCAGAAGGAGGGCCGCTACGACATGGCCCCGCGCGCGTGCCCCAAGATCGAGCCGGTGGTCGACGAGCTGGGCGTGCCGTACGAGCTGCGGCCGGCCGGTAAGCCGGGGATCTGTGATCTCCGGCTGCCGGAGGGCCACCCGCAGTACACCGACGCGCCCAAGATCACCGTGAGCTTCAGTGAGCCGGTGCGCGACATCGCCGGGGCGAAGCAGTTGATGAGCGACATCGGTTCCCGGCCGGGTATGACCCCGCTGGCCGGCGTCGGCGACGACGCGTACGTCCAGGATCGTGACTTTTATGTGCGGGTCAGCAATCTGGTGGTGACGATTACGGTCCAGCCCGACCGGACCAGTACGCCGGACCAGGTCAAAGCCTTCACCGTCGCCCTGGCAGACCGTCTCTAGGCCGATCGGGCCGGGGTGGCGCCGGGTGTCGCGGTTGTGTCGGAGGAGGGCTCATCACCATGATGACTACCGCCGGCGCGGCGCCCGATGAGCGCGGCCGGTCGCGGCGGGCTGCCAAGCTGATCACCGATGTGTTGTCGCCGGGGGCGCTGCTGAGCGTGCTGCTGGTGGTTGTTCCCGTGCACGCCGTCGGTGCCTGGCCGGGCCTGGGCTGGGGTCTGCTCGCCGTCGTGTTCGTCAGCGTGGTCCCTCTCGGCTACATCTTCGCCCGCGTACGGCGACGGACCCTCACCGACATGCACGTCGGTGTTCGCGAGCACCGGCTGCTGCCGTTCGTCGTGGGCCTGGTCAGCGTCGTGGCCGGGCTGGTGGGGCTGCTGGTGGGCGGCGCGCCGCGTGATCTGGTGGCGGTCGTCGGCGTGATTCTGGCGGATGCCGCGGTGCTCATCGTGGTCAGCAGCTTCTGGAAGATCTCGGTCCACGCGATGGTGGCCATGATGACGACAGGCATTCTGGCGGTCGTCCACGGTCGCGTGCTGTGGGCGTTGCTGCCGCTGGTCGCGTTGGTCGCCTGGTCGCGGGTGCGCCTCACCGACCACACAGGCGCCCAGGTCGTCGCCGGTGCCGCGGTGGGGCTGGCGATGGTGGTGGTGTTCGTCCTGTTCCGAGGTTTCTGACAGCCGGGTTGCATCAAGCCGACCGCGGTGAACCCGAGCCGCGCGACGATCGGACTCAGCAGAAACCGGCCCGCGGCCAACCCGAGCCAGTAACCGCTGACCGCGTACCCGGCAAAGGTTTCGGTCTGTTGCCGCGCCTCGACGAGGTAGCCGGCCGTGAGTGGGATGGCCACCGCATCCAGCAGCATGGCCGCCGGCCAGGCGGCGGCGGCGATGATCCCGGTGGCGACCGGCAGTCCGAGCAGCGCCCCGATTCCGAAGAAGCCGTGCCGCCGGTTCAGCAGGGTGGTGGCGCCGGGCAGGTCTGACAGGTACGCGTTGAGCACCGACTCCAGGATTCCCACCGCATAGCCGGAGGCGATCTGGAGCATCACGAATGCCGTGAACGCCGGGCTGGATCATTGAATGGCGGTCGCGGAGGCGTCAATGTTGGCGGCTGTCGCTGGTTGCGACGAGGCCGGTACGTGGCGCAAGGATCGGACGCAGTTACCCTTCTCAGGTATTGCGAAGGGATCCTCACCATGCCTCGTGTGGTACCGGCGGTCAGCCGTGCGCTCGACATCCTCGAGCTCTTCCTGGAGCGGCCGCAGCTGTCGGCGCGCGAGGTGATGGAGCGGCTCGATCTGCCGCGTACCACTGTTCATGAGCTGCTCGTCACGCTGGTGGAGCGGGCGTACCTGATCTCCGTGCCCGGCCAGCCGGTCCAGTACCGGCTCGGGATGCCGCTGTTCCAGCTCGGCGCGGCCTTCGCCGGACAGCTGGATCTGGTGCGCGAGGCGCAGGGCGTCACGCGCGATCTGGCCGCCGCGTGCAATGAGGCCGTCCATGTCGCCGTGCTCGACGGTGCCGATGTCATCTACCTCGTCAAGGTCGACAGCACCCACCCCGTCCGGATGGTCTCCGCGGTGGGGCGGCGGCTGCCGGCGAACTGTACGGCGGTGGGCAAGGTCCTGCTGTCGGGTCTCGATCCGGTGGCGCTGGACGCCGTGCTGGCGAAGGGTGACCTGCCGGGCATGACACCGGACAGCATCACCGACCCCGACCTTCTGCGCGAGCACCTGGATCGCGTACGGGCCGAGGGCCTCGCAGTCGACAGCGGGGAGTCCGACGGCGCGATGCGGTGCGTCGCTGCGGCGGTACGGGACCATTCGGGCGTCGTCATCGCCGCGATGAGCGTTTCGGCGCCGATCATCCGGTGGACGCCGCAGGCGCACGTGGAGTGGGCCGATCTGGTGCGCGAGGGCGCTGCCACGCTGTCCGCGCGCATGGGCTACTCGGGCCGCGTTCGTTAGGCCGCTTGCCGCTTCGGGCCAGAAACCGTATCGAAACATTGACACCCCTGTGGGTGTCCTCTAGCGTCGCGACCACTCCATACGATATCTCGAACCATCGTTCGAAATCTCGAACGCCATAGGACCGTCAGCGTCGCTTCCTCAGCCCGTCGCCGATCGCATCACAAGTGCCGAGCCGGCGGCGTCCATGGCCGCTGCCGTCGAGACACGCAGGAGTGCAGCGCTCAGGGGATACGAGGGAGGCGAATGTCCATGCAGGACAGGCAGTTGTGGTCGCGGCGCAATTTTCTGGGGATGGGAGCGGGCGTGCTCGGCGCGGCCGGCCTGGCCGCGTGCGGGGACAGCTCCGGCTCGTCGGCCAGTGTGCAGCCGGACGTGCCGAAGGAACTGCTCGACAGCGCGGCGTCGCTCAAGGGCTCCACGATGGGTGTGCTGTCGCAGAAGCTGTACTCGACCACGGCGAACGATGCGCTCGACAAGTCGATCCGCAAGTTCGCCGACTCCACCGGTACGAAGATCGAGAACAGCCTGGTGCAGGCCGACGCCGGCGACGTCGTCGCCAAGATCGACGCCGAGGTGAAGGGCGGGGTGGCGCGCGACCTGGCGTTCATGACGGACTCCCGGTTCATCGCGCAGTTCCACGCCCTGGGCGACCTGGAGGACGTGACGGACGTCGTCGAGGCGCTGACCGCCAAGTACGGCGAGCCCTGCGCGGAGGCCAAGAACTTCTGCGTCTTCGACGGCAAGTGGTACGCCATCCCGTACCACTTCATCGGTATCGGGTCGTTCCTGCGCAAGGACTGGATGCAGGAGAAGGGCATCGCCCCCAAGGACGTCTACAGCTGGGAGGAACTGCGCGACGTGTGCCTCGCCATCTCGGATCCGGGCAAGCGCCGGTTCGGGTGGGGCCTGACGATGAACCGGTCCGGCGACGGCAACGGCGTGATCGAGGCGCTGATCAACGCGTACGGCGGATCGATCGCCTCCAACGACGGCAGGAAGGTCACGTTCAACTCGCCCGAGACGGTGCAGGCCGTGACGTTCCTGGGCGACATCTACACCAACCCCAAGTACAAGCCGATGCTGCCGCCGGGCGTGGCCAGCTGGACCGACACCAGCAACAACGAGAACTGGCTCGCCGGCATCCTCGGCTACACCCGCAACAGCTTCAGCGTCTATGCGGATTCCAAGACCAAGAAGAATCCGGTGTACGCCAACACGCACGTCTTCTCGGACTGCATCGGGCCGGCGACCGACAAGTCCCTGCTGCTCGGCCAGTCCCAGGGGTTCGTCGTCTTCAAGGGGGCCAAGAACGCGGCGCTCGCCAAGCTCCTCGCGCAGTACCTGGTCAGCGGGCCCGCCCTGGTCGGGGTCGCAAAGGAGGCGCCCGGCCTGGTGATGCCCGCCTGGGACAAGGTGTGGGACGCCGACCCGTACTTCACCGGCGGCGACCCGTCGTTCCCGCTGCTGCGCACGATGTCCCAGCAGCCGCTGCCGCTGAAGACGAAGAACGGTCTCGCCTTCCCGCAGAAGGCCAGCGCCGGCCAGCAGGCCGTCGTCGCGGCGTACGTCCTGACCGACATGATGCAGCAGGTCGTTCAGGGCACGGCTCCCGCGCAGGCGGTGACCGCCGCCCACGCGAAGATGGTGCAGATCTTCAACCAGCAAGGGCTGCCCCAGTGAGCACGGTGCGCCAAGCGCCGGCCCCGGTCAGGCGGGCACCCTCGCCGCCGGGGCCCGGCTCGCTCACCAGGACCCAGCGGTGGCTGGGCCGGGACTGGCGCCTCGCAGCGCTGTTCCTGGCGCCGACGGCCGTCCTGGTCGGCGTGCTCGTGCTCCTGCCCATCGCCCGGTCGATGATCACCAGCACCACCGAACGGCACGGGCAGGACGACGTCTTCGTCGGCCTGGACAACTACCTCGCCCTCGCCGGCGACGAGCAGTTCCACGCCGGCGTCGTGAACTCCTTCGTCTTCACCGCGTACGCCGAGATCTTCAAGGTTGTCCTGGGTCTCGCCGCGGCCCTGCTGCTGCATCACCGGCGCCGCGGCCGCGCCGTGCTCACCGGGCTGCTGCTGGTGCCGTGGGTGGTGCCGACGGTGGTGACGGCGTTCAGCTGGCGTACGTTGCTCGACCCGATCTTCGGCAGCGTCAACACCCTGCTCACCAGCTCGGGGATCGGCCCGCTGCTGGCCGACGCGCACCTCGTCGACAGCTGGCCGGCGGGCTGGCTGTCCGACCCGTCGCTGGCGATGCCGTCCGTGATCCTGGTCAACGTGTGGAAGGGCGTGCCGTTCTTCACCGTCTGCTTCCTCGCGGGCCTGAAGGCCATCCCGGCGGACCAGTACGAGGCGGCGACCATCGACGGCGCCTCCGCCTGGCAGCGTTTCGCCCACGTGACGCTGCCCGGACTGCGGCACGTCATGACCGTCACGGTGACCCTGTCGTCGATCTGGACGTTCAACAACTTCGACCTCATCTGGCTGCTCACCCAGGGCGGTCCGGGCAACGTGACCGCACCGTACGTGCTGGTCGCGTACTCGAAAGCGATTTTGCAGCTGCAGTACGGCGCGGGAGCGGCGGTCACGCTCGTCATGCTGCCGGTCATCGGCGCGCTGGTCTTCTTCCTGGTCCGGTTGCTGCGCCGCGACTCCGGCACCGGGCCGCTCCGGGGGCGCCGCAGCGACGGCCGGCCCGGCACCATCCGCACGGCGCTGCCCTGGATCCTCGCGGCGGTGTTCACCGGCCTGCTGGCCTGGGCGTCGCCGCAGATCTTCTGGAAGGCGGTGGTCGTCCTCGGCGTGATCCTGCTGATCGCGGCCATGGTGGGCCGGGTGGTCTCGACGCTCCAGGCCCGCGGCGGTCGCCGTACGTCGACCGTGGTGTCGCGTACGGGATCCTGGGTGGCGATGGCGGGGCTGCTCGGCTTCGTGCTGGCCCCGCTGTACTGGATCGCCGTCACGGCCTTCAAGTCCGAGGGCCAGGTCGTCACGCGCACCCACGACCTGTGGCCGACGCCGTGGACCCTCGAGCAGTTCACCGCGCTGTTCACCAACCAGCCGTTCGCCCGCTGGTACGCCAACACCCTGCTGGTCTCCGGCGCGTCGACGGTGGTGGCCCTCATCTGCGCGGTCCTGGCCGGCTATGCGCTGGCCCGCCTGCGCTTCCGCGGCGCGCAGGGCTTCACCGTCACGGTGCTGCTGACGTACGTGATGCCCGGCGCGCTCTTGTTCATCCCGCTCTACCAGCTGCTCATCGGCGTACGGCTCACCGACTCGCTGTGGTCGCTGGTGCTGACGTACCCGACCTTCACGCTGCCGTTCGCGACCTGGCTGCTGGCGGGATATTTCTCCTCCATCCCGGCCGAGCTCGAGGAGGCCGCGCTGGTCGACGGCTGCTCGCGCGTCCAGGCGTTCGGGCGGGTGGTGCTGCCGCTGGCCAAGCCGGGAGTGCTGGCGGTCGCGCTGTTCACCCTGACCAACGCCTGGAACGAGTTCCTCTTCGCGTTCGTGTTCATCACCAAGGACGAGTACAAGACGCTCCCGGTCGGCATGCAGTCGATGATCGCCGGGGACGTGGTGCCGCAGGGGCAGCTGGCGGCGGCATCGTTGCTGGTGAGCATCCCGGTGGTGATCATGTACGCCTTCGGGCAGCGGTTCCTCACGGAAGGGCTGACGGCGGGGGCGGTGAAGGGCTGACCATAGGTTTCACCGGGCTATCTTGGAGCACATGGCCCGGTTCACCGTCCCACAACAGGTGGCTGCGCCCGCCACCACGGTCTGGGCCACGATGGTCGACTGGCCCCGGCACGGCGACTGGGCGCCGCTCACCCGCGTACGGGTGACGACACCCCGGCCCGACGGCGTGGGCGCCGGCTTCGTCGCCCGGACCGGAATCGGGCCGCTCGCGTTCGACGACCCGATGACGGTGGAGCTCTGGCAGCCGCCGGGCGGGAACGCCCCCGACGATGGCCCCGGGCGCTGCGAGGTGGTCAAGCGGGGGAGGGTGGTGCTGGGCCGGGCCGGCTTCTCGGTGGTGCCGCTGGCGGGTGGCCGGAGCCGGGTGGACTGGCACGAGGACGTGACGGTGACTCCTCATCGCGTTACGCGGATGGTGGGGCCGGTGTTGTCGCTTGCCGGTCGTGTCGGCTTCGGGGCGACCCTGCGGGCGATGGCCAAGGACGTGGAGCGGCAGGCCCGCTGACGGGTTCCGCCGACAATCGGCAACGACCCTACCGGCCGGGGCGCAGGCCGGTTGGTGGGTATTGCGCGTGTATTGGAAAACGCATACGTCGTCGCAACATCGGTTCGGTTTCAGTTGGGGTCTGTCGACTGGGAGGGGCCGAGACGATGGCTTTAGATTCCGTACGGGGCATAGCACGCCGCCGGGTGCTCGCCTGGAGCGGGGCGGCTGCGGCCGGCGTGCCGCTGGTGGGCGCTCCCGCTGCCGGTGCGCGTTCCTCGATCCCACCCGATGCCCGGCCCGGCGGGGCGTACGACCGGTACGTGGCGAAGCTCGCCGCCGACGGCAGGTTCTCCGGTGTGGTTCTGCTGTCGCACCGGGGCCGGACCGTCCTGTCCCGCAGTTACGGCATGGCCGACCGGGAGCGCGGGATCCGTAACCACGAGGGCACAGCGTTCAGCCTCAGTTCCGCCGGGAAGCCGTTCCACGCCGTGGCCATTCTTCAGCTGGCGCAGCGGGGCAAGCTGCAGTTGTCCGATCCGGTGGGCAAGTATCTGCGGGGGCTGGACAAGGAGATCGCCGAGCGGGTGAGTGTTCATCATCTGCTCTCCGGCGCCTCCGGGCTGGCCGGCCCGGAGGAGGACGTCGAACGGGTCTTCCGGAGCAGGGCAGAGGTGCATGCGTATTACGTTCACCGCGCTGAACAGTCGACTCTGGTGGATGTTCCGGGGCTTCCCAGCACCACCCACGCCGAACCCGAGGTTCTTCTTCCCGCCCTGGTCGTGGAGGCCGTGGCCGGTACGACGTACTGGGACTACGTCGAGCAGCACGTCTTCCGGCGGTGCGGGATGACCGGCTCCGGCTTCTTCACCCGGCCTCGGTGGCTCACCGACGGGCACGTCGCGCACCCGTACATGGAGGTGGCCGGTGGGAGCGTGGTGGATGCCGTGCGGCACTTGGACGCGGGGAGCGCGTACCCGTATCTGGCCGGCAGGAATCCGGCGCGGGCCTTCATCGATGCCCCCGGCGACGGGGGTTTCGCCACCGCTCCGGACCTTGTCCGGTTCGCGTACGCGTTGCGCGACGGCACCCTGCTCGACCGGCCGTGGGCCGATGTGCTGACCGGCGCCAAGCTGCCGCACGGTCCGGCGTCGTTCGGGGCGTACGGGGTCGCGATCGACATCGTCGGCGGTCAGTGGGCTTTTCAGCGGGCCGGGGGGAATCCCGGGGTCGGCGCGAATTGGAGCATCTACCCGGATACCGGCTGGGTCGGTGTCATTCTCGGTAACTGTGACGGCGCGCCGCTGGAGGAGATGATCGCCCGGGAGACGGCGGCCGTCACGGGGGTCGTGCCCGAGGGCGGGGCCGGCGGGTGAGGTGGGTGCGGGCGGTTCTGGTGGTGGTCTGCATCGCGGGGATCGCGTACGTTCTGCGGCGGCCGCTCATGATGGCCGCGCCGCAGTGCCTGGCCGGGCGGTGGCACGGCTGTTACGACACCGAGAACGGTGTGCTGCTCATGATGCTGGCCGGCCTGCCGGGCGCCGGCCTGGTGGCGTGGGCCCTGGCCCGGTGGCGGCGTGCCGCCGGGGCCGGGCCGGCGTGGCGGCTGTCGCTGGCGGAGGTGGGCATGGTGTACGGGACGGTGCCGTTCGTGTGGATCACCATGATGCCGGGGCCGGGCGCCGGGATCGTGCCCGGCCGGGTGAGCCTGGTGCCGTTGCGGGATCTCGCCACGATGGGGCCGCTCGGCATCGCCGGCAACCTGCTGATCTTCGCGGCGCTGGGCCTTTTCGCCCCGATGCGGTTCGCCGTGCTGGCGTCCGTGCCGCGGGTCCTGGCGCTCGGGGCGGGCTGCTCGGCCCTGGTCGAGGTCGCGCAGTACGTGCTGCGGCTCGACCGGGTGTCCTCGGTGGACGACGTCCTGGTCAACGCCGCCGGCGCCGTGCTGGCCGGGCTGGCGTCGCGCAGGTGGTGGCGGAGCGGCGCGGAGGCCGGGCGCTGCACCGAGCGGGTGGCGGGCTGAGGTGCGGGTCCTGATCGTGGAGGACGAGCCGTACCTGGCCGAGGCCGTGCGGGACGGGCTGCGGCTGGAGGCGATCGCCGCCGACGTCGCCGGGGACGGCGGGACGGCGCTGGACCTGCTCAGCGTCAACTCCTACGACCTCGCCATCCTCGACCGGGACATACCGGGTCCCTCCGGGGACGAGGTGGCGCGGCGCATCGTCGCGTCCGGCAGCGGCATCCCGATCCTCATGCTCACCGCCGCCGACCGCATCGACGACAAGGCGTCCGGGTTCGAGCTGGGCGCCGACGACTACCTCACCAAGCCGTTCGAGCTGCGGGAGCTCGTCCTGCGGCTGCGGGCGCTCGACCGCCGGCGCGCGTACGCCCGGCCCCCGGTCCGCGAGATCGCGGGTCTGCGCCTCGATCCCTTCCGCCGGCAGGTCTTCCGCGACGGACGGTACGTTCCGCTCACCCGCAAGCAGTTCGCCGTGCTGGAGGTGCTCGCGGCGGCCGAGGGTGGCGTCGTGAGCGCCGAGGAGCTGCTCGAACGGGCGTGGGACGAGAACGCCAACCCGTTCACCAACGCGGTCCGCATCACCGTCTCCGCGCTGCGCAAACGGCTCGGCGAACCATGGATCATCGCCACGGTGCCCGGCGTCGGCTACCGCATCGAGGGGGCGGACGGTGACTAGGGCGCCCGGTCTCAGCGCCCGGCTCAAGCTGACGCTGAGCTACGCCGGGTTCGTCATGCTGGCCGGGGGCCTGATCCTGGCCACGGTGTGGGTTTTCCTGCTGCGCTACGTACCCGAGGTGGTCGAGAACCCGCGGCCGCCCGAGTTCGCCGTGCCCCTCAGGTTCGTGCCCGACCGTTCGGACCTGCTGCGCGCCTTCGCCCCGAGGGCGGCCGTGGTGCTGGCCTTCCTGCTCCTGTTCGGCCTGGCCGGGGGATGGGTTCTGGCCGGCCGGATGCTCGCGCCGCTGAGCCGCATCACCCGGGCCACCCGGCTGGCCGCGGACGGGTCGCTGTCCCACCGGATCCGGCTGGCGGGCCGGGGGGACGAGTTCCGTGAGCTCTCCGACGCGTTCGACTCGATGCTCGAACGGCTCGAGGCGCACGTCGCCGAGCAGCAGAGGTTCGCCGCGAACGCGTCGCACGAGCTGCGTACGCCGCTGGCCGTCTCGCGCACGCTCCTCGAGGTCGCCCGCAGGGATCCCACGCTGGACCGCGACGAACTGATCGAGCGCCTGTACGCCATGAACACCCGCGCGATCGACCTCACCGAGGCGCTGCTCGTGCTCAGCCGAGGCGACCGCGGGGACTTCGCCCGCGAGCGCGTGGACCTTTCGCTGCTCGCCGAGGAGGCCGCCGAGACGCTGCTGCCCCTCGCCGAACAGCGCCGGATCACGCTGGACGTCTCCGGGGGTACGGCTCCGGTGAGCGGCTCCGCCGAGCTGCTGCTGCGCATGGTCATGAACCTCGTCCAGAACGCCGTCGTCCACAACCTCCCGAGCGGCGGCAGCGTGCACGTGCACACCGGGGCGTACGGCGACACGAGCGTGCTGCGGGTGGAGAACACGGGCCGCCCGCTCGCCCCGGCCGTGGTGCCGACGCTCACCGAACCCTTTCAGCGCGGGGCGGAGCGCGTACGCACCGACGAGCACGCCGGGGCCGGTCTCGGTCTGGCCATCGTGCGCAGCATCGTCCGCGCCCACTACGGAACGCTCGACCTGGCTCCCGGCACCCCCGGTGGCCTTGTGGTCACGGTGCGGCTGCGGTGCGCTGCCCCGGAGGCCCTTCCGTGTCGTTCTTCAGACACACATCGTTGAAAGCTGAGCCGTTTCAGGGCCGCGCGAGTACATAATGCCGGATCACCTTGGAGGGTCCGGAGGGGCTGACATCTCATGCGGAGCAAACCACGGTCCATTCGCTCGAAGATCATGCTGGCGCTGCTGCTGCCGGTGGTGGCGCTGATCGCGTTGTGGGCGCTGGACGTGCAGGACTCTTTCGATGCCGCGGCGGGGTTGCGGGACAGCCGCAACACCCGGGAGAACGTGAGCATCCCGTGCGACCAGCTGGTGGCGGCGCTGCAGGCCGAGCGCAGCGCGTCCATCGAGGTGCTCGCGGCGCCGGGTGGGAATGCCTCAGCAGGGTCCCAGCGTGCGGCGACCGACGCGTCCGTCGCCGGGTTCCGTGAGCACGCCAAGCTGTATCGGGGCAGGGGCATCTCCGCCGAGATCCTCCGGTCCCGGATCGCGGACATGGGCGCGGCGTTCGACTCCCTCGCGCTGCTCCGGACCCAGGTCGACGCCCGGAGCGTCACGCCGGCCGCCGTGCTGAGCGGGTACAGCAGCGTCATCAGCTACGCCTTCAGCGTCTCGACGGCCACCGCGGCGTCCAGCGATCCGCTGGTGGAACGGGTCATGCGGACCTCGATCGGCCTGCGCCGGGCCGGCGAGCTGCTGCACCAGGAGGACGCGCTGCTGACCGGCGTGACGACGGCCGGGCGCTTCGGCGACGGGGAGTACCGGCAGCTGACCGAGATCGTCGGGGCGTTGCGGTTCCAGATCCCCACCGCCGGCTCCACGCTGCCGGCCCCGGACCAGGCCACCTTCAAGAGCATGCTGAGCGGGCCGGCCTTCGCCGCGCTGCGGGCCGCCGAGGACCAGTTGCTCGGCACCGGGGGAGCGGGGGACGCCGTACCGCTGACGCGTGAGGTCTGGAAGGCCACCTTCACCCCGGCCGTACGGCAGCTCTACGACTTCCTCGGTACGGGCTACGACAAGGCCGTGGGCTTCGCGAGCGCGGCACGCGACCGGGTCCTGTGGCGGTTCGGCATCTCCGGCGGCCTGGGCCTGATCGCAATCCTCATCTCGCTGTTCCTGTCGGTCCGCATCGGTGGCTCCGTGGTGCGGCGGCTGTCCGTGCTGCGTACGGCGGCGAACGACCTCGCGCACCGGCGGCTGCCCGAGATGGTCGCGCGGCTGCGGGCCGGGGAGCAGATCGACGTGGAGAGCAACAGGTTGCGGCTCTCGCTCGGCGATGACGAGATAGCCGACGTCGGTGCGGCGCTGAGCGAAGTGCAGCGCAGCGCGGTCGACTCCGCCGCCGGCGAGGCCGCCATGCGGTACGACATGAACCGCGTCCTCGTGAACGTGGCGCGGCGCAACCAGACGCTGATCGACCGTCAGCTCGAGGCCCTCGCCCAGGTGTCCGCGGTGGACGCCGCCGGTGACCGCGCCGAGCAGCTCGCCGTGCAGATGCGCCGGCAGGCCGAGCACCTGGTGATTCTCTCCGGCTCGGCCCGGAGCCGGCGTGGGCTGGGCCCGGAGTCGCTGTCCGCGATCGTCTCCCGGGCCGCCGGCCAGGTCGAGCACGCCGAGCGCATCCGGATCGGGGTGGTGCCGGACGCCGAGGTGCCGGAGCGGGCCGTCGCCGACATCGGCCACCTGCTCGCCGAACTGCTGGAGAACGCCACCACCTTCTCCCCGCCGGACACCACCGTGCGGGTCTCGGGCCACCGGGGCGCGGAGGGCGTCGTGGTCGAGATCGAGGACCAGGGCCTGGGGATGTCGGCGTCCGCCCTGGAGGAGACCAACCGCAGGCTGGCCCAGCCGCAGGAGTTCGACCCGGCCACGAGCTCGCGGCTGGGGCTCGTCGTGGTGGCGCTGCTCGCGGCCCAGCGCGGCATCCGGGTCGTCCTCACGCCGTCGGCGCAGCGCGGCATCACCGCGACGGTGACGGTGCCGGGCGAGCTGGCGGTGCCCGTCTCCCCGCCGGAGGCCAGGCCGGTCCCGCTGACCCGCCGGTCCAACGCGGCCAAGCTGGTGGGCATCGCCGGGCAGCGGGCCCGGGTCACCGCCGACCGCGGCGCCGCGCCCCGCCACGCCGCGGAGGACTGAGGCGGGGCGTCGTTCAGGACCGGCGGCCGACGCCGCCGTACAGCCACCGGGTCGGCTCGGGCGCCGGGTCGCCGGGGTCCGGCCGCCACTCGTCCACGGTGACCAGCCCCGGCTCCACGAGCGCGAAGCCGTCGAAGAACCGGGCGACCTCGTCGTGCCGGCGGAAGTAGATCGGGGTCGGGGTCTTGCGGTACGCGGCCTCGACCCCCTCGACTGCTTCGCGGGAGTGGCCGTCCCCGGTCACGTGGGTGGCGGCGAGGTAGCTGCCGGGGGCCAGTGACCCGCGCAGCGTCCCCATGACCCGGTCGCGTTCGTCGTCGCGGAGGAAATGCGTCATCGCGATCAGGAGTACGCCGACCGGCCGGGTGAAGTCGATCAGGTGGCGGACCTCGTCGTGGCCGATGACGTCGTCCGGGTCCCGCAGGTCCGCGGTGACGACGGTGGTGTCGCCGTCGGTGGCCAGCAGCGCGCGGCCGTGTGCCAGCACGATCGGATCGTTGTCCACGTACACGACCCGGGCGCCGGGTGCGGTGGCCTGGGCGACCTCGTGCGTGTTGCCCGCGGTGGGCAGCCCGGCGCCGATGTCGATGAACTGCCGGATCCCGGCGGAGGTCATGAAGGTGACGGCCCGCCGCAGGAACGCACGGTTCTCCCGGGCGAGTTGCCGTACCTCCGGCATCGCCGCCTCGACCGCGGCGACGGCCTCCCGGTCGACCGCGAAGTTGTCCTTGCCGCCCAGGTAGTAGTCGTACATCCGCGCCACGTGGGGGCGCGTCGTGTCGATCCCGATGTCGCTCATGGCGCTGGCTGTCACCCCTCGCCGACTGTCCACTGTGTCACGAGTGTACGGGGGCTTGCGGAGAAGATAGTAAGCGCGCATACTAACTTCATGACGACGATCGCCACCGCCGAGCTCACCTCGGACGTCCCGCCCCAGGCCTTCTTCGACCGCTGGGCCGACATGGCCACCTGGCCGGACTGGAACACCGACACCGAATGGGTACGCCTCGACGGCCCGTTCCGCACCGGCGCGACCGGCGCGCTCAAGCCCAGGGGCGGCCCGGTCACCCGGTTCGTGGTCACCTCGCTGGTCCCGGGCCGGGAGTTCACCGACGTCTCCCTGCTGCTGGGCGCGCGGCTGACCTTCCAGCACCTGGTCGCCGTGGACGCCGCGGGGGCCACCACGGTCTCGGTTCGGGTCACCCTCACCGGCCCGCTCTCCTTCTTCTGGAAGGCCGTCCTGGGCCGGGGCATCGCGAAGGGTCTCGGCGAGGACCTCGCCCGGCTCGAAGCGGCTGCGCGTACGGCCGGGGTGACGGCATGAACCACTGGCTCGGCGTGGTGTGCCGCGATCACGTCCGGCATGGCACCGAGCGGGGCATCGCCCAGCTCGGCCACGGTAAGCGCGACGGGCTCGCCCGGCTCGCGGCCGGCGACTGGCTCGTCTACTACTCGCCGCGGACCAGCCTGCGCGACGGTGAACCGCTGCAGGCGTTCACCGCGCTGGGCGTGGTCGCCGACGACGAGATCTGGCAGGCGCACGAGGGCGACTTCCACCCGTGGCGGCGCCGGGTCGGCTACCTCCCGGACGTCACCGAGACGCCGATCCGGTCGCTGGGCCTGGAACTCACCGCCCGGCCCGGCTGGGGCGCCCAGCTGCGCCGCGGCCTGGTCCCTCTCACCGTCGAGGACTTCGGCCGGATTCATGCGGCGATGACGGGACAGCGGGTGGGGCGGTGAGCCTGGCCACCCGCCACGAGAGCGCCGACGACAGCCCGGGCCTGCTGTTGTGGCAGGTCACGAACCGGTGGCAGGCCGCGCAGCGGGCGGCGCTGAAGCCGTACGACATCACGCACGTGCAGTTCGTGCTGCTGGCCACGCTCACGTACCTGCAGGCGTCCGGGGCGGTCACCCAGCGCGCCCTCGCCGACATGGCCGCCACCGATCCGATGATGACCTCGCAGGTGCTCCGTACGCTGGAGAGCCGCGGCCTGGTGCACCGCCCGCCGCACCCGACCGACCGGCGTGCCCGGGCGGTCGCCGTCACCGAGGCGGGGCGCGACCTCGCCAACGAGGCCGTGATCGCGGTGGAGGCCTGCGACACCGCCTTCTTCGCAGGCCTCGGCGGCGACCTGCCCGGGTTCACGAAGGCGTTGCGCGTACTGCGTCGTGGAGGGCAGTGACATGTCACGGGACGAGGACCGGCCGGCCCGCATCGAGGACGTCCATGAGCTGGCCCTGGCCATGCCGCATGTGACCGTCGACCACGCCGCCGGGGACAAACCGGTCTACCAGGTCGGCGGGAGGTCCTTCATCTTCTTCCGCAACCCCCGGCCGGACGCGGTCGACCCCGCGACCGGCGAACGCTATCCGGACGTCGTCGTGTTCTGGGTCGAGTCGGAGACGGACAAGCAGGCGCTCGTCCAGGACGAGGCGTCGCCGTTCTTCACGACCGAGCACTTCAACGGCCATCCGTCGGTGCTGCTGCGGGCGTGCCGGATCGGGGAGCTGACGCGTACGGAGCTCGCCGAGCTCGTCCAGGACGCGTGGCTGTCCCGGGCGTCGGCGCGCCGGGCGTCCGCCTGGCTGAGCGCGCACCCGCCGCAGTGAACCACCGGATCAGCTCCGCGGGGGAGCGGCCGCCGGCGAAGCACCACAGGGCGATGACCGGGTCGCAGACGGCGCAGCCGAACGACGAGTCGTGCACCGAGGGGATCAGCGGGGTTCCGCGCCGATGGTGCAGGACGTCCCAGGCCGTGTGCAGCAGCCAGCCCACCCCGATGAAGGTCCACGACCGCAGCCCGAGACAGGCCACCACGGTCATCAGCGCGGTGAAGGCGAGCTCGCCGAGGCCGAAGCCGCCGCCGCTGATGTACGCGGCCCCGGCGCCCCCGACGACGACCGCGTTGGCCTGACGGCGGCGCGGCTCCGGGATGAACGAGCAGGCCAGGGCCCAGGTCAGACCGATGATCACCGGCGTGAGGTAACGAAGCATGCCGGAAAACCTAGGAGCGCCCCGGCGCCGGGGACACCGGTCTGGCTGCCACGTTCCCACGGATTACCGCCACGCCGCTTCTCTAGTTGACGCTTTATAAAGCGTCCGCTTGACTAGCGGCATGACCACCACCGTCGACGAGCAGCGGCTCGATGCCGTGTTCACCGCGCTCAGCGACCGCACCAGGCGGGACATCGTCGCCCGGCTCAGCGCCGGCGAGGCGACCGTCACCGAGCTGGCCGACCGGTACGCGATGACCCTGCAGGCCGTGTCGCAGCACATCCGGGTGCTGGAACGCTCCGGCCTGGTCACCCGGGGCCGGCACCGGCAGACCCGGCCGTGCCGGCTCGAACCGGCCGCGCTGCAGGCCGCGGGCTCCTGGATCGAGGAGAGCCGGCGCACGTGGTCGGAGCGGATGGACCGGCTGGAGACGCATCTGGCCCGGCTCCAGGGTGGCGAGCAGTGAGCGACGACGAGCTCGTCTACCGGCGGGTCCTGCGTGCGCCCCGCGAGCTGGTGTGGAAATGCCTCACCGAGCCGGCCGAACTGGCCCACTTCTGGGGACCGCGCGGCATGGACACCCCGGTCGACGGCATCATCGTCGAGCTGCGCCCCGGCGGCCGCTTCGAGACCCTCATGGTCGGCGCGCACGGCAGCCACCGGATGGTCGCCACGTTCACCGAGGTCGTCGCGCCGGAACGGCTGTCCTGGGTGGAGCCCGCCAGCGGGATGCACACCACCAGCACCCTCGAGGACCTCGGCGACGCCAGCACCGCGGTCGTCATCCACCAGCGGCACGTGCCCGAGGCGATGCGTACGCCCGAGGCCCGCGCCGGCTTCCTCACCTCCCTCGACAAGCTCGAGGCATACCTGGGAGAAAAGCCGTGACCGAACTGCAGCCCTGGGTCGGGCCCACGTACGACAGGCTCGCCGACCTGCTCGCCGGCGCGCCCGCCGAGACGTGGGACGCCCCGACCCTGTGCGAGAAGTGGGCCGTACGCCACGTGGTCGCGCACGTCACGATGCCGGTCCGGCTGACACCGGAACGGTTCGGCGCGGAGATGGCGGCGGCACGCGGAGACTTCGGCGTCCTGTCCGACACCGTGGCCGCGCGGGACGCCGCCCTGCCCGCCGCCGACCTCCTCGACCAGCTCCGATCGCCGGTCCTGCACGCCTGGCAGCCCCCGGGCGGCGGCGAGGCCGGCGCCCTGAGCCACGCCGTGATCCACTCCCTGGACGTGACGATCGCACTCGGCCGGCCGCCCGTCGCGCCGCCGCAAGCGGTGGCCGCCATCCTCGACCGGATCGCCGCGGCGGACGGCGCGTGGTTCGGCATCGACCTGACCGGCGTCCGGCTCGAGGCCACCGACGCGGCCTGGAACCGGGGGAGCGGCAGGCTCGTCCGTGCGGACAGCGGGTCGCTGGTGGCGTTGCTGAGCGGCCGTACGCTTCCCGGCGGACAGAGCCTGCCCCGCAGCTGACGACCGGGGCGCGCGCCGTCAGCCGCGGCGCCGCCCCCGTCACCCCGCACGACCGGCTCTCGGTGCTTCGCCGGCCGCGCTACCAGACCCATTTCTGGAGTGCGCTTCCGTTGCAGCCGGCGAGTTGGACTGCCGCTTTGCCGGCCGTCGACGCCGCCGCGAGGCACATGGCCGTGTTGCCCAACGGACGGACCGTGCCGTCCGTGCCGAAGCGCCACGTCTGGGCGACCGTGCTGTTGCAGGTGTACGTCCAGATCTTCTGGCCCGTCACGAACTGGCGGGACGGCACGTCGACGCAGTTGCCGAGGACCCGCAGCGAGTTGTCGTCGGGCAGCCGGATCATCGACTGTGCCTTGGTGCCGTTGCAGGTGTACGCCTGCAGGTAGGTGCGGATGGCCGTGGCCGAGGCGGGGATGTCGATGCACCGGCCGGTGCTGTTCTTCAGCGGGCTCATCACCGGATTGGGGCCCTTGGCGACCTGCACCATCGTGGCGGTGGAGGGTACGCCGTCCGCGTCGACGAGGAACAGCATGTAGTAGCCGGGAGGCGCGACACCGCCGTTGGGCGGCCCGGTGACCGTCAGCGTCGTACCCGAGGCCGTGAACCTGAGCGGGATGTAGCGCTGGCCCTGGTCCACGCCGTGGGTGACGTCGCCGAGCCCGACCAGGGCGACCTTCCTGACGGTCGCGGCCTGGGGGGAGGAGACGGTGAACGTCGTGGTGATGCCGACGCCGGCCGGTGCGGTGGAGATGACCGGCCGCGGCGCGAGGTCGCCGCTGCCGTCCTTCTTGTAGAGGTACGGCGGGGTGAAGTACTCGACGTTCTTCTCGAGATAGCCGACGCGGGTGCAGATGCCGCAGACCCCGCCGCCGCCCGTCATCACGCGCCCGTCGGGCAGCAGCGCGGCCGTCGAATGGTATTGCCGTACGCGGCTGGCGCCGGCCAGAACCGTCCATTGGCCCGTCGCGGGATCCCAGCGTTCCGCGGCGGTCGCGGCATGGTCCAGGTCGACGAGTTCCGAGGTCGCGGTGCTGGTCATGCCGCCGGTCGCCAGTACCGAGCCGTCGGCGAGCAGGGTCGCATTGAGCTGCCGCCGGCGGGTCGAGAGCGACCCGGTCGCCGTGACGGAGGGGGCCGGTCCGGTACGGCTGTTCAGGACGACGGCGGTTCGGGTGGGCACCTTCGCGGCGCCGTCCTCGGTGATGTTCCCGCCTCCCACGACGATCGTCTTGCCGATGTCGTACGTGGAGAAGCTGCCGTAGTCGCGGTGAATGCTGTCGCGGGTGCTCGTGGCCGTGATGATGCCGTTCCCGGAGGTGGTCAGGGTGTATCCGGTGACGTAGGGACCGAACAGGCCGAGCTGCGCGTCCGGCCGTGAGCCCATGAAGGGATAGACCCGTGATCCGTACTGGGTGAAGTTGGTGAGCGCGCGAATCGCACCGTTGGTCTGGTACACCTCGGCAGTCGCCGGACCGCCGCCGACGATCACCTCCTCGCCGTTCGCGGTCTGCGCCACGGACGGATACCAGCGGGCGGCGGCCATGTCGTTGCCGCGGCTCCACGTCTGCGCCCGCCAGTCGAAGATGTGCGTCTGGACCGTTCCGGCCAGGCTCGAGTCGGCGTTTCCGCCGGCGACCAGGACGTTGCCGTTGGCCAGGTGCGCGAAGCCCGCACAGAAGATGTTCGACCCCTGCACGTCGACCCGCTTGTACGTGTCGTCGGCCGGATTCCAGACCATCGCGCGGGTGAAGCTGTGATCCCCGTAGGACTCGGCTGCGTTGTCGCCGACGGAGTCCCACATCAGCACCTTGCCGTTCGGCAGCACCGCCTGGAACACCGGGACGACCGGTGTGCCGACGACCGGGCTCCACGATCCGGACTGTCCGGGGTCCGCGACGACCGCCGCCCTGGTGCGCGCCGTCCCGGGGCGGTGCCCGGTCTCGCTCTGCACCCGCGCGGCTTGCCGGGCGGTCCGTTCCTCGATGACCCGCATCGGGGTGCCCGCCAGGTCCTCTTCCGCATGCTCGTGGCCGTGGTCGTGCTCCCGGGCGTGCGGGACGGCTGCCGCCCCTGCGGTGCCGGCGGCCGCGGTGGCAGGGCCGGCCGGTGCCGCGCCGAGCAGGAACAGCGCGAGCAGTGATCCGAATGCGATGAGGCCGCGCCGCGTACGCATGAATTGTGCCCTCCCCCGAAGTCGCGCAACAGGTTGCCGCCCCGGCGTGCATCGATGAATTCGCATTTTCTGCGTTCTGGAGGGACGCGCGCAGGGAAATCCGCGCCGCGTCATTGCTGGTCCGGCGTGGAATCGCCGTGAACGCCTTGTCTTATGTGGCCGGTGCGGTCACTTTAACGGCGCCTCAGGACGTTCTTCAATGCCTCGCATCGGCACGCTGTGGCTGTTCCCGTCACCGTCAGGGCGTGTGGATCTGACCGAACGGCGGGTACGCCATCGGCGCCGCAGTTATTTGCAGGAGAGCAAAGAGTGCATTGCGCCGGTGTGTCGCGATTTCCCGCCCGAGCCATATCGTGAATGCGCCGAAGGGTCATTTATCACGCAACTGCGGCGAACCCGCCGGCGGTGACCCCGCGGCCGCGGCCGGATCATGATTGGATGGCCCGGTGAGCATCGCGGTGACTGACGCAACCGAACGGGAACGTTTCGAGGCGCGCGACGAGAACGACGTCCTCGCCGGCGTGCTGACCTACCAGCTGACCGGCACGATCATCGCCTACACGCACACCCGCGTGGAGCCGGCGTACGAGGGGCGGGGCGTGGGCTCGGCCCTGGCCCGCGCGGCGATGGACGACGCCCGGACCAGGAGCCGCACGGTCGTGCCGATCTGCCCCTTCCTGAGCGGATGGCTCGACAAGCACCCGGAGTACGAGAAAATCGTGGTCCGCTCCACCCGCCGGATCAAATAACCGTCACGGTGCCGGTTCAGCGGGTGATGAGACTTGAGCGGACGATGCTGTGACGGGGCGCCCGCGGCGATCGCACGGCAGCGGGGAAGGCGACGGCGGTTCCCGGAGAGCGGCCGACGGGATGCGAACGCGGCCATCGGATGCTGGAAGCGTCGCCCAGGCGCACGACTCGCTCGCTGAGGTGGCCCGCACCGGTCGACCCGGTTCCGCCTCGGGCAACGTCGGGAGTGGCACCGTACATGCGCATGCCTCGGATGCTGACGAGGCGGGCATCCGGCAGATTATGAGGCGATACGAGGATCTCGGTGACGACCCCCCGAGGTTCGACATCGCCAGGAACGACGCTGCTCACAGTAATGATGGTGCGCACACGATCGAGCGGCACGGACCCGATATCGCTCTGCGGAGGAGTCCGGGGGACAAGACCGTCGAAGGGCGCATTTACGGTGACGCCCCGTGGGGCAAACCCGCGACCGCGTCCTACAAATGGACCGATCCTTCGACCATGAACCGTGAGATCAACCGGTATGTCGTGGAGAACTGGGCGACGATTCGAAGCGATCTCGCCGTGGACGAATTCCACGAAGGCACCTTCAATGCCGACCACCGCGTCGGGCTGGGTTACTACAACAAGGGCATGTACGGTGCTGGCCCTCGCGAGGCGGAATACGGAGAAACCAGCTTGGTCAGGGTCCGTATCAAGGTTGTACCGGACTCCGACCCGGCGGAGCCCTTCGTCGTGAGCGCGTTTCCCGCAGGGTTAGGGTGAGCTGATGGACACGTCCGGTCTGCCCGAACCGATGCGCGCTCGTATCGCCGAGCGCATGGCGCTGCCGGCGATCGAGAAAGTGCGCGCCCTGCTGCACGGCTACGTCGCCGACGCCGAGGATTTCCATGAGGTCCGGCGAGATCTCGCGAGTACTGCTCGGACGAACACCGTGTTTCTGCGCCAGTATCTGGATGCTCTTGAGGCTGTCCTGGCCGAGCCGCAACCGGCCGGCACCCTGCTGCGGCTCGTCGAGGTCGACGCCAACTGGGGCATCGATCACGATCAGACGGATGCGGGCGCTGCCGTGTTCCTTCGGGAGATCGCGCGACTACTGCAAGACGTGCTCGACGCGGTGGAGTGAGGCGGAGGATCTGTCACGCGCGTGGGGCCGGCGGGAACCGTACGGCGGAAGTGAGCCGTCCCAATGCCCATGACGATCCGATGGCAGCTGCTCTTCACCGTGGCGACGACGATGGCGATCGCGGGATGCGGTTCCGGCTCCGCGGCGGAGGGAACCGCGGTGCTGGACGGGCGGACGTTCGTGACCATGGGGGACGAGCAGGAGCAGGATCTGCCGCTGGTCGCCGGCACCCGGGTGCGGCTCACGTTCCGCAACGGTGAGGTGGCGGCCGAGGCGGGATGCAACCACCTTGCCGGGTCGGTCGCCGCCGACGGGGACCGGCTGGTCGTCTCCGAGGTCGGCGGCACGGCGATGGGATGCTCGCCCGGCCTGGCCGATCAGGACACCCGGGTGGCCCGCTTCCTGCAGGGCCGGCCGCGGTGGGCGCTGAACGGCGACAGCCTGCTGCTCAGCACGGACACCGCACGGCTGCGCCTCACCGACGTCCGCTCGGCCGAGCCGGACCGGCCGCTGACCGGCGTGCGCTGGGCGCTGGACACGCTGATGGAGAACGGTACGGCGGGTTCGGTGCCGGCCGGCGCGCAGGCGTACCTGGTGATCGACGCGGGACGGGTGACCGGGTCGACCGGCTGTACCGGGTTCGAGGGGCCCGCGTCCATCGCCGCCGGCTCCGTCACCTTTCCGGGCCTGAGCACCCGGAAGATTCACTGCTCGAAAACGCTCGAAGGCTGGGACAGCGGCGTTCTCGCATTGTTGCGCGGCCGATTGTCCGTACACACAACCGGGAATCGTCTGACCCTGACCGCCGCGGACGGGCGCGGAATGCAGTTCGCAGCGCTGCCCCGGTGAGAGCCGGGGCAGCGCTGGGAATTGGGGATGTCACCAGAGGATGCCGGGCTGCGGGATCTCCGAGTTCACGGCGAAGAAGTTGTGCCACTTCCAGCCGGTGCCGGAGAAGGCGCTACCGGTCGAGCGGGCCACGTACACGTCGGCTGCGGAGCCGCGGGTGAAGGTGGCGATGTCGGTACGGCCGTCGCCGGTGAAGTCGCCGGTGCCCGGGATCTCGGTGCCCGCCGCGAAGTAGTCGTGCCACTTCCAGCCCGTACCGGAGAACGAGGAACCGGTGGAGAGCGCGACGAAGACGTCGGCGGCCGAGCCGCGGGTGAACGTCACGATGTCGTCGCGGCCGTCACCGTTGAAATCGCCGACCGACGGCAGTTCCGTGCCCACGGCGAAGAGGTCGTGCCATTTCCAGCCGGTTCCGGAGAAGGATGATCCGGTGGAGAGGGCGACGTAGACGTCGGCGGAGCTGCCGCGGGTGAAGGTGGCGATGTCGTCGCGGCCGTCGCCGTTGAAGTCGCCCACCGCCGGGATCTCCGTGCCGGCGGCGAAGTAGTCGTGCCATTTGACGCCGGTGCCGACGAAGGAATGGCCGGTGGACAGGGCGACGTACACGTCGGCGGAGCTGCCGCGGGTGAAGGTGGCGATGTCGTCGCGGCCGTCGCCGTTGAAGTCGCCCACCGCCGGGATCTCCGTGCCGGCGGCGAAGTAGTCGTGCCATTTGACGCCGGTGCCGACGAAGGAATGGCCGGTGGACAGGGCGACGTACACGTCCGCGGCCGAGCCCCGGGTGAACGTCGCGATGTCGTCGCGGCCGTCGCCGTTGAAGTCGCCGACGAGTGGTGTCTCCGTACCCGCCGCGAAATAGTCGTGCCATTTGACGCCGGTGCCGGAGAATGAGGATCCGGTCGACAATGCCACGTACACGTCGGCGGAGCTGCCGCGCGTGAACGTGACGATGTCGTCGCGGCCGTCGCCGTTGAAATCACCGGCGACGCCACTGAACCCACCGCCGGCCGGTGGTGTCGCGGCCGCCGGTGTTCCCGGGATCTGCACGATCATCGAGACGGCGGCTGCGGCGGCGAGTGCGATGAGACGGTTGGTGCGGAACATGTTTTCCCCCGTGTGCCGAACTGGATTGGGCGAGCGCTCTCAAACTAGCGCCGACCTGGGGTTGTGCCGCGATTCAGTCCGGTTGCCGTCCCCTTGCCGCAAAGGCCGCACAAACGGCGGGCGGCCGGTATGCTTCGCGCCGTCCGGTCTGACGATTCAGCGAATGAGCAGACCGCGCAACGGCACCGAATAGACCTGCAACTGACGAATTCCGTGATTCCGCAGAATGGCATTGGCGGCGAGCGCGGCGGAGCCGGCCGAGCGTTCCATGAGCGCCGCCGGAAACGGCATGCGGACCCAGTCGCCCGCCAGGTACAGCCCGTCGGCTTCGGTGGTCACCCCCGGCCGGGTGGCGTCGCTGCCCACGTGGAAGGCCGGTGCGTCGTCGCCCCGCCGGCTGTCACTGTCCACGATGCTCATCCGCGCGGTCTCCGGCCACAGTGCGCCCAGCTGCTGCCACATCCGGTGCGCCGAGGTGGCCGCGTCGGCGTCCTGCGTTCCCGCGTACTCGTGCAGCTCGATGACCGCGCCGTGGGTGCGGTGAGCCCACCGTGCGGCCTCCGCCTCGGCGCGGTGGAACAGGCTGACGGAGTCGAGCGTCGGCTCCCCGGACACGCTCGTGAACACGGCGCGGCCGGGTGCGGCGTCGCGGTCCGTCCACACGCGGCTGACGACGTACGGTGCTGTGGTCCGTACCGTCGTCATCTGGGCGGCCAACCGCGGAGCGTGCCGGACCAGTCCCGGCGAGGCGGCGACGATCTCCCGCGCGGAGCGCGGATCGGCCGCGAGCACGACGTGCTCGGCCTTCACCTGCTGCCCGCCGGCGAGCGTGACGGTCCAGCCGGGCTCGATCCGATCGACGGTCGCACCGGTACGGATGTCCGCGCCCAATTTCTCCAGCCGCGCGGCGAGCGGCCGCCAGATGGCGGTCTCGTAGTCGTCCCCGGGCGCGTCGAAGCCCAGCCCCTCGGCGTTGCGCAGGAAGTAGAAGTGGAACTGCATGATCATCTCGGCTGCGGACATCTCGGCCGCGTGGTTGAAGAACGAGTGCGCGAAGACGTCGAACAGCATGGCCCGGGCCCGGTCCGGCATGCCGAGCCGGTCCAGGAACGTCGCGGCGGACATCGAGTCGAAGCTGCGGTACGTCTCCGTCCGCGAGTAGCGGAGCAGCGCCAGCGAGGTCGGGCCGTCGACATCGCGCATCTCACGCGTCCGAAGGCTCGGGGAGCGCGCCATGAGCGCCAGCAGGCTCCACGGCGGCGTGCCCGGCAGACCTCCGAAATCCTCCTGCGGCCAGTCGCGCGAGATCACCGGATAGCCGCGTACGGGCCGCAGGAACGACAGCGACGGATCCACGCGCCGCAGCACGTTGCGCCAGTTGTAGTACTGCCGGAAGAACGCGTGGAACCCGTGCCCGACCATCTGCCGCGAACCGTCCGCGAGCGTCTTGGGCCACGCCGCCAACCGGCCGCCCAGCCGCTCGCCGCGCTCCAGCAACGTCACCCGTACGCCCCGCTCGGCGAGCAGCAGGGCCGCCGAGACGCCGGCGATCCCGCCACCCACCACGACGGTGTGCACGCCGTCCTGCACGGCCGGCGGCAGGGATCGATCGACGGCGATGAGCCTGCGGGCGTGACGGCTGGTGAAGCGGGCCCTGCGGGTCGCTGTCATGCCTCCGGTGGTGCCCGGCGGGACGGTCGGCTAACCACGTCCCGGAGAAACGCGCGGACCAGGGGGCCGGCGTCGGCGGTGCGCCACGCGACGACCAGCCGGCTCGGTGCCATGTCCGTGAGCGGCACCACGGTGACACCCTCGGGCAGCGCATGGTTGAGCGCCGTCAACCCGATCGTGCCGTTCCACATGGCCGCTTGCAGGCACTCCTGCACCGTGCGCACGATCGGGGCGTCATGCTGCGGCGGCACCGGATTCCAGTAGGCGCGCCAGAGCGGGTCGGCGCCGTCGGGAAGGCGGAACCACTGCCGGTCGGCGAGGTCGCTCAGGCACAGGTGGTCACGGCGGGCGAGCGGATCATCCGTACGCAGCACGACGCCGACCGGATCCGACCGCAGCACCCGCAGACTGAGGCCGGTCTCGTCGAACGGCGCACGGGTCAGCGCCACGTCGACGAGGCCGGCGCGCAGCCCCGCCGTCGGATCGGCGAAGTCACCCTCGCGGACCCGGACCGTCACGTCCGGGTGCCGCTCCCGGAAGGCCGCCGCCGGCGTGACCCCGGCCCGCTCGGCGCTGTCGGCCAGCACCCCGACGGTCAGGGTGGCGGCTCCGGCCGCGGCCGATATGCGGGTACGCAGCTCGCCGGCGCGCTCCAGCATCGCGCGGGCCTCGTCGTACAGCACGGAACCGGCGGGGGTCAGCGAGACTCCGGCGGGGGAGCGGTGCAGCAGCACCGCGCCGAGGTCCGCCTCCAGCTGCCGGATGGCACGGCTCAGCGGCGGCTGCGTCATGTGCAGGCGGGCGGCGGCGCGCCCGAAATGGAGCTCCTCGGCGACCGCGACGAAATAGCGCAGCGAACGAAGCTCCATGGCCTGCGACGATACTCGTACGGTATGGGCTGTGCGGAGCCGGACTTGGACGCCCCCGGTGCCGCGGAGATGGACTGGGGACATGCCCGACCACGAGCTGCCCGAACCCGTCGTCCACCCGGCCCACGCGCGTGACGTCGCCCGCGACGTCGTCGTCATCGAGAACCGCAACGTGCCCCTCGTCCCCAACATCGGCGTCATCGGCGGCACCCACTCGGTGCTGGTCGTCGACACCGGCATGGGCCCGCGCAACGCCGAGAAGGTCCTCGCCTTCGCCGCCGAGCATGCCCGCGGCCGCCGCATCCACCTCACCACGACGCACTTCCACCCCGAACACGCCTTCGGGGCCCGTACCTTCGCCGGCGAGGCCACGTACCTGGTCAACCGCGCCCAGGCCGACGACCTGACCACCAAGGGCCCCGGCTACCTGCAGATGTTCCGCGGCCTCGCCGAGACCACCGCCCGCTACCTCGAAGACGTCGAGCTGCCCGCCCCGGACGTCACCTACGCCGACGCGTACGACCTCGACCTCGGCGGCCGCGTGGTCCATCTGCGTGCGACCGGCCCGGCGCACAGCCGGGGCGACCAGGTCATCACGGTCCCCGACGCGGGCGTCATGTTCACCGGCGACCTCGTCGAGGCCGGCCAGTTCGCCATCTTCCCCTGGTTCCCGCCGCACGACACCGACGTCTCCGGCGTGCGCTGGATCGAGGTCATGCGGCGGCTCAGCGAGGCGGGTCCGCGCACGGTCGTACCCGGGCACGGCGACATCGGCGGCCCTGCGCTGCTGGCCGAGGTGCGCGCCTACCTCGAGGAACTACGCGACGAGACGTGGAAGCGGCGCGACTCCGCACTCGACGAGGAGACCATCGCGGCGGAGGTGGAGGCGGTGCTGATCGACCGGCACCCGGACTGGTCCGGCCGCGACTGGATCGCCAAGGGAGTCGGCTGCTTCTGCGCGGCCTGAACAGATTCAGGCCCCCGTACGTGTCGAAGGCAGCGGCTGTGGATATCGGCGCACATCCGTACGGGTCGATCGATATGCTGTGGCGTCGCGGCGGACGGGGAGGTACGGCATGCCGGACGGGGTGCAGATCCAGACCGATCAGGTCAACGAGTTCGCACAGGGATTGCGTGCGGACGCGGACAAGGGCTTCGCATCGGCAGCAGACCGCGGCGCCGACCTCCACGCCCACGGCGTCGTCTTCGGGGCGAAGATCGACAGCGGCACGGTGCTGGCCGCCAAGGAGCGGTACGCCCGGGCGCTGGAGAACACCGACGCGAACCTGCGGGCGTACAAGCTCGCGGCCGGCATCCTCGCCGACGTGGCCGAACAGATCGCCCGCGACTTCGCCCGCGTCGACATGAGCTCCGAGGCGGCCCAGCAGCACGTCCAGAAACTGCTCAGCGGCGCCATCGCGGACGCCGACCGGGCCATCGCCGAAGGAGCGGTGTGATGGCCGACGGATACTGGGACCGGCAGAACCTCCCCGCGATCTGGGACAAGCTCCGGCACGAGAACGCCTGCACCGGGGCCGACCGGGTCCTCGGCTGGGACTCGCTCACCCAGGAGGTACGCGACCAGCACAGCCGCCTGCTCAAGGCGAAGGAGAACCTGGCGGCGGTCTGGCCCCCGGCCAGCAACACGTCCGCCCAGGTCTTCCTGCGCCACATGGACGGCCTCGCCACCTCGATGCAGCAGACCCTCACCCGAGCCGAAGACACCCGCGCGGGCCTGCGCGGCATCATCGAGGCACTGGGCGCGGCCCAGGCCAAGATCCAGCCCCTGGTCGAGGTCCGCGACAACGCGGCCAACGACATCATCCCCCGCTGGGCGGACCACGCGGAGGACGAGTACGACGAAAAGGCCCGCCAGGCGATGCGCGAGGCCGAAGCAGCGATCGCCGATCACAGCACCCAGATCCAACCGCCCAGCCTGTTCACACTCAAGGCGAACGATCAGGAGTCCTCGGAGGTCCCGATCGATGACGGGTCGACGACCTACGCCGGCGGCAATGGGGCGGCGAGTGGGCATGGAGCCGGCTCGAGCAGCGGATCCGGCGTGGGCCACCTACAAGCGACCCCTCGTCCGATCGAGGTCCCGCACACCTTGCCGCCGGACTCCGGCTCTGGCGCCGTGCCGCCGGACATCGGATCCGACCCGTCCCCGGGAGGTGGTCCGGACCTGGCGGGTGTCATTCCTCTGACCCCTGCGCCTGGGACGCCACCAGGTGCCGGCGTTGCCGGGCCGCTGCCAGGCGGGACGACGCTCCCGGGCGGCGGCCTGCCGGGCGCAGCGGTGGGAGGGGGAGGCTTGATCGGTCTCGCGCCAGGGATGCGCGCCGGTGCGGGGAGTGTCGGCGGAACTCCGGCGCCCCTAGGTGGACGGGCTGCGCCCGCGGCGCGCCAGCCCGTGTCCGTGCGCACGGCAATGCCGTCCGGCACGGTGATCGGCGGGAACGGGGCGCCGGGCCGCACGGGCGGTGGTGCGGGCCGGCCGGGCCGCACCGGTGGGCAGCCCGTCGTTCAGCCCGCCGCCAATCGCGGCCGTAAGGAACCCGCCGGCAGCGAAACCATCGGAGGTTCGCCGGACCAGCCGTGGGAGGTGTTGCACGGCGTCGCCCCTGTCATCGAGCCGGACACTCGGCCCGCCGATCACAATCCTGGTCCGGGCGTCATCGGACTCACTCGGTGACGTCTCGGGCGAACGTGCGGCGCAGCTCGCTGGCGGTGGCCGCGGTGCTGTGCCTCATCGGGTCGTCGGCGGCCCCGGCGGCCGCTGACCCGGTGCGGGACCGGCAGTGGTACCTGTCGGCGCTCAAGGTGAGCGAGGTACACAAAACGACCAGGGGTGCGGGTGTCACGATCGCGCTGATCGACTCCGGTGTGGACGCCAAACACCGTGACCTCGCCGCAGCCGTCGTCAGAGGCAAAGATTTCGTCAACGGAAAGGGTGACGGCCGCACCGACCTCAACGGCCACGGCACTGCCATGGCCGGAATCATCGCGGGTCGGGGACACGGCGAGGGAAGCGGCATCCTCGGCATCGCCCCGGCGGCGAAGATCCTCCCCCTCAGCACCACCAGCGACTTCTTCGCCAACAGCGACGAAGTGCGCAACGCCCTCGACTTCGCGGCTGATCACGGCGCGCGTGTGATCAACATGTCCTTCGGCAGCGGTGACGACGTCACCCTCCACGACGCGATCCGTGCGGCCCAGGCACGCGACATCGTGCTGGTGGCGTCGTCGGGCAACAAGGGAGACGCCGACGAGGGCTACCCGGGGAAATATCCCGAAGTTCTTACCGTCGGCGCGGTCGGCCGAGACGGCGGGATCGCCGACTTGTCGGTCACCGGTCCGCAGGTGGACCTCACCGCGCCCGGCGTGGACATCGCCACTACGAGCATCTACAAGCAGGGTTACAGCTCCGGCAGCGGGACAAGCCAGGCGACGGCAATCGTCAGTGGGGCGGCCGCTCTGGTGCGGGCGAAGTATCCGGACCTTTCCGCTGCCGAGGTCGTGCATCGGTTGACTGCCACCGCGACCGACGCCGGGAAGCCCGGCCGGGACGACACCTACGGATACGGCCGCCTCGATCTGCTCAAGGCGCTCACCGCCGATGTTCCCGCTGCTGCACCGGCTGTGTCGGCCGGTGCGAGCGATGACGGAGCGTCGCTGCGGGCTTCTGACTCCGGCCCGGGGCCGCGGCGGGTTAGTCCCCTTCTGGTCGGTGGTTTGGCCATTGCCGGGGTGCTGCTTATCGGCGGGCTGGTTGTCGGCCTCTTGGTCGTGGTGCGGCGGCGGCGGTCTTAGGCGATGGAGATGTTGTCGAAGGCGGCTGCCGTGTTGAAGACGCGTACGCCGGTTGCTCCCGTGGTGAAGCTGGTGTCCGTCGCCGTGAGTTTGAGGGTGCTGTCGACGTACACCTTGATGGTGGTTCCTGTTGCTTCGACTCGCAGGTGGTAGCGGGTGCCTCGGGTGACCGGGAAGGCCGCCGATGCGAGTTGGCGCCAGTTGTTGTCGGCTTTGCCGAGGATGACGCGGCCCGTGGTGGTCAGGCCGGCGTAGTAGCCGCGGTAGGCGTCCGTGCCCGTCGCCGGTTGGGTGGCTCGGAAGACCACGCCCGCGTCGCCCGTGCCGGTGGTGATGGTGACGTCCGCGTCGTACGTGAGGGTGGCGAAGTTGGTGTCCTGCAGGGACTTGCCGCCGGGTGAGGCGGTCGCGCGGTAGGTGCCGTCGGCCGCCGACCAGGTGGAGCCGTACGCCTTCCAGCCGTACGCGTTGCCGTCGTCGAAGTTGTCCTTGACCTTCATCGTCACCGGGCGGATCGTGCCGTCGGCGTTGAAGGACATGCGGTCGTAGGCGAGCTGGCGGTGGTTGGCGTCGGTCTCGCTGAGCGGGCGCCGGTGGTAGACGATGTACCAGATGTCCGTGCCCGGCACGTTGACCACCGCGTTGTGGCCCGAGCCCTTCGCGACCTCGGCGTCCTGGGTGAGGATCTTGGCGATCTTCGTGAACGGTCCCGTGGGGGAGTCAGCCATCGCGTACGAGACCGAGTAGTCGGAGCCGCCCCAATAGCCCTCGGACCACATCAGGTAGTACTTGCCGTTGCGCTTGAAGACCTGGGAGCCCTCGGTGTAGTTCGCCGGGGTGATCTCCTTGTACGTGCTGCCGTCGGCGAAGCGGCCCAGGCTGGTCATGTCGCTGTTGAGCTTCACGACGTTGGCGTGCTGCCAGCCGCCGTAATACATGTACGCCTGCCCGTCGTCGTCGACGAACACGTCTTGGTCGATGGGCTGCGCCCCGTTCACGAACTGCCCGATCAGCGGCGCGCCGATCGCGTCCACGTACGGGCCCTCCGGGCGGTCGGCGACCGCGACGCCGATGCCGCCCAGCTCCGAGTTGCTCTGGATGTCGTTCGCGCCGAAATACAGGTAGTACTTGCCGTTGCGCTGCACCGGCGCGGGCGCCCACACCGCCCGGCGGGCCCAGGAGACGTTCGCGACGGTCAGGACGTTCGGGTGCTTCGTCCAGTGCACGAGGTCGGTGGAGGAGAAGGCGTCCAGGTAGGTCTGCTCGTTGTAGGGCCGGGACGAGGTGGGGAAGACCCAGTACCGGCCCTCGTAGACGGCGACGTCGGGGTCGGCGTACCAACCGTCGACGAACGGGTTGCCGGCCTCGGCCGTCGAAAGATCAGGCACGGCGGCGGCCGGTGCGGCGGGCGCGGCCAGGGCGCCTGCGGTCAGGACGGCGGCGACCATCGCGGAGACAACGCCCATCATCACTCCCGTACGCACGTGACAGGACCAAGACGAACACATTCCCTCATTCACGTACGTCGATTGTCAAGGTTTCCTTCCCGTCGGCGTGCCGGATGTGAGGTGCTTTTCCGGTACGGATCGGGTACGGGGTGATCACGTAGTTCCCCACCGAAGGGAGACCTGATGAGTGCCGCGGCAGAACCGGCCACCGTTGAGCAGTGCCTGCGGGCCGGAGCCGGCTTTTCGCTGGGTGACCGGAACTGGATCGCCGAGCAGTTCGCCACGCTCGACGCCCGGTTGGCGACCTTCCCCGCCGAGACCACCGAGCTGGAGGTGTCGGTCAAGGACCGGGAGGCCCGCGGGCAGAAGGTCACGCTCGAGTGCTGGATCGCGGGCCGGCAGAAGATCGTCACGACGTCCGCCGAGGAGGACCTGCACGCCGCCCTCAACGACGTCCGGGACGACCTGCGCCGGCGGCTCGACGACGCGAAGACCCGGCAGGAGCCGCGCCACAACCGGCATCTGCGGGCCGGGCTCGCGGACCTGCCGCAGGAGGAAGAACCGGTGATCTGACGCCGGTCAGGCAGAGAAGTTCTTCTCTTCTTGCCGCTGCGAGAAGATGTGGGGGGCGCCCCGCGGCGTACGTCTGGTGCCGCGCGGGCGTCCCTCCGCAGCATGGGCACATGAGCCTGATCCTCGCCCCCGGTACCGCCTGGACAGACGTCTTCGACCGTGTCCGTGCCGCCGTGCCCGAAGCCGTCGCCGGTGACCGGCTGCGCAACCTGTACGGCGGCACCTGGCACGACGGCGGTGTGCCCGCTGACCTGCGTACCCCCGTCGACGGGTCGCTGATCGCCGAGGTCTCCCGGGTGGACGCGGGAACCGCGACCGGGGCCGTGCGGGCCGCGGCGCGGGAGCATCGCGACTGGGCCGCGACGCCGCTCGGCGAGCGCAAGGCACGGGTGGCGGTGGCCGTCGAGGCCCTGACCGCGCACCGGGACCTGCTCGCCCTGACCCTGGTGTGGGAGATCGGCAAGCCGTGGCGGGCGGCCTGCGCCGACGTGGACCGCGCGCTGGACGGGGTGCGGTGGTACCTGCAGCAGATCGACCGGCAGGCCGCCGGGCGCGAGCCGCTGCCCGGGCCGGTCAGCAACATCGCCTCGTGGAACTACCCGATGAGCGTGCTGGTCCACGCCGAGCTGGTGCAGCTGCTCGCCGGCAACGCCGTGGTGGCGAAGACGCCGTCGCAGGGCGGCGCGGTCTGCCTGACGCTCGCGCACGCCCTCATGACCCGCGCCGGGCTGCCCGTCACGTTGCTCTCCGGCAGCGGCGACGAGTTGTCCGAGGTGCTCGTGCGGGCGCCGGAGATCGGGGCGGTGGCGTTCGTGGGCGGCCGGTCGAACGGCGGGAAGGTCGCGGCGGCCCTGCTGGACTCCGACAAACGGCACTTCATCGAGCAGGAGGGGCTCAACGCGTGGGGGATCTGGGACTTCTCCCAGTGGGACCTGCTCGCCGGCCACCTGCGCAAGGGCTTCGAGTACGGCAAGCAGCGCTGCACCGCGTACCCGAGGTTCGTCGTGCAGCGCGACCTGGTCGGTTCCTTCCTCGACGTCTACCTGCCCGTGGTGAAGTCCGTGCGCTTCGGGCACCCGCTGGCCGTCACCGCGCCCGGCGAGCCGCTGCCGGAGCTGGACTTCGGGCCGCTGATCAGCGCCGCCAAGGCCGGCGAGCTGCGGCGCAAGGTGGACGAGGCGGTCCGGGGCGGCGCGGTGCCGCTGCACCGGGGCGACGCGGCCGAGGGCCGCTACCTCGACGGTCAGGACATCGGGGCGTACGTGGCCCCGGCCGCGCTGCTCGCCCCGCCGGGACGGTCGCGGCTGATGCACGCCGAACCGTTCGGGCCGGTCGACACGATCATCGTGGTGGACACCGAGGAGGAGCTGCTGTCGGCGATGAACGCGAGCAACGGTGCGCTGGTGGCCAGCCTCGCGGTCGACGACGAGGAGCTGGGCGCCAAGCTCGCGCAGGACGTGCAGGCGTACAAGGTGGGCATCAACCGGCCGCGCTCGCGGGGTGACCGGGACGAGACGTTCGGCGGGCGCGGGGCCTCCTGGAAGGGCGCCTTCGTCGGCGGTGACCTGCTCGTGCAGGCGGTCACGCTGGGCGGCCCGGGGGAGCGGCTGTACGGCAACTTCCCCGATTACACGAGCTGCCCGCCCACGCCGTAACGTCGGACGGCGTGCCCAGGACCCTGCGAATCACCACCCGCAACGCCACCTTCCAGCAGTGGCAGGCGCTGCTCGACAACCGGACGAAACGGCACCGCGCCGGGGAGTTCCTCGTGCAGGGCGTACGCCCGATCTCGCTGGCGGCCGAGCACGGCTGGGAGATCCGTACGCTGCTCACCGCGGACGGCCCGGCGCTGTCCCGGTGGGCGCGTGACCTCGTGGAGTCCACGGGTGCGCCGCGCGCGGTGGTTTCCGCCGAGCTGATGCGTGAGTTGGGCGGCAAGGACGAGGAGTCGCCCGAGCTGCTGGCCGTGGTGGGACTGCCCGCGGACGACCCGGCGCGGATCGCCGTACGCCCGGATCTGCTGGTCGTGGTCTTCGACCGGCCGACGACGCCGGGCAACGTCGGCACGCTGGTGCGCTCGGCGGACGCGTTCGGCGCGGCCGGGGTGATCGTCACCGGCCACGCCGCCGACCCGTACGACCCCCGTGCGGTCCGGGCCAGCACCGGCTCGCTGTTCGCCCTTCCCGTCGTGCGGGTGCCGAGCCACCGGGAGGTGCTGGACTGGGCGCGCGGGCTGGGCGTACCCGTGCAGATCGTCGGCACCGACGAGCGCGGGCCGGTCGACATCGCCGAGCACGACCTGACCGGCCCGACCGTGCTGGCGGTCGGCAACGAGACGCACGGCCTCAGCGCCGCCTGGCGCGACGCCTGCGACCGGATGGTGCGCATCCCGATCACCGGCGCGGCCAGCTCGCTGAACGCCGCGTCCGCGGCGACCGTGGCGCTGTACGAGGCGGCCCGGCAGCGGCGTTAGGGTTCGCCCATGGTGCCGACCCTGCGCTCCGTCGTCGACCCGTCCTGGCTGGCCGGCCTGGTGACCCGCGAGTACGGCATCGCGGTGACCGGCTGCGTGCTCCTGCGTTCGCTGGTCAACGACGTCTACCGCGTCGACACCCCGGCGGGCCCGTTCGTGCTGAAGCTCTACCGGACGGGCCACGACGCGGCGGGCCGGGAGGTCGCGCTGGCCGCCCACGTCGGCGCCGGGGTCGCGCAGGGCGTCCCGCTCGCCGACGGCAGCCCGGCGGGCACGATCGCGGCGGCCGAGGGGCCGCGGGCCTTCACCCTGTGGGAGTGGGCGCCCGGCGCCAAGCCGCGGAAGCCGCGCACCGACGACCTCTACCGCCGCTTCGGCGTCGCCACGGCCGCATTCCACGAGGCGGCGTCCGGGTTCGCCGCCCCGGCCGCGGTGGACCCGGTGACGCTGCTCGACGACGTCCTCGCCCGCCTGCCCGGCCCGGAGGACCGCCGGGTCACCGCCACGCTCACCGCCGAGGCCGCGAGCCGGATCGCCGGCGCCGGGCTCGAGCGCGGGGTCTGCCACGGCGACGTCACGCTGGACAACGTCCACGCCGACGGCGACCGCCTGATCTTCTACGACCTCGACTGCGCCGCCGAGAACTGGCTGGCCACGGACCTCAGCCCGGTCGCTGCGACCCCGCAGTGGCCGGCGTTCCTGGCCGGATACCGTACGGTCCGGGGGCTGTCCGAGGAGGCGGTCGAGGCCCTGCCCTGGCTCGACGTCCTGCTCCGCGTCGGCTACCTGCACTTCCACCTGTACGCGAAGCCGGCCATGCGGGGCACCGAGTCGCTCACCGAAGGCTGGGTGGAGGCGAACCTGGGCCAGCTGCGGGCCGCGGCCGCGTGGCTGCTCCCGGAGTGGGAGACGTGAGGGCGGCATGGGGCTGCTGGAACGCGACGGCGCGCTGGCCGACCTGACGAGGCTGCAGGCGCAGAGCGCGGGCGGCGGGCGGATCGCGCTGGTCGCCGGTGAGGCGGGCGCCGGCAAGTCCAGCCTGGCCACCGAGTTCGCCCGGTCGGTACGGGCGCGCGCCCGGGTGCTGTGGGGCGCCTGCGACCCGCTGCTCACCCCGCGGGCGCTGGGGCCGGTGCACGACATCGCGAAGCAGGCCGGCGGCGCGCTGCGGGAACGCCTCGGCGACGGCGACCGCGGGGCGATCTTCGACGCGGTGCTGGACGCCCTCGACGGTCCCCGGCAGGCCCGCCGCCCGGTGGTGGTCATGGAGGACCTGCACTGGGCGGACGAGGCCACCCTGGACCTCGTCGCGTTCCTCGGCCGGAGGTTGTCGCTGTGCCGGGCGCTGCTGCTGCTCACGTACCGCGACGACGAGCTCGGCCCGGACCACCCGCTGCGCGGTGTCCTCGCCGGACTGCCACGCGGCCCGGTCCACCGGGTGACGCTGCCGCCGCTGTCGGCCGGGGCCGTCGCCGAGCTCGCGCGCCGGGCCGGCCGGACCGCCGCCCCGGTGTACGCGCAGACCGGCGGCAATCCGCTGCTGGTCACCGAGGTGCTGGCGGCCGGCGGCTCCGGGGTGCCCGCGACCGTACGCGACCTCGTGCTGTCCCGCCTGCACGCGGTGTCACCCGCGGCCCGGGACGCCGCCGCGCTGGTGTCCGTGGTGCCCGCGCACGCCGAACCGGCCCTGCTCGCCGGCCACGCCGCGGGCGTCGACGAGTGCCTGGCCGGCGGGGTCCTCACCGCCACGGCGGGTGCGGTGGCGTTCCGGCACGAGCTGCTGCGCCGCGCGGTCGAGGAGTCGCTGTCGCCCGTACGCCGGGCCGCCCTGCACGCCGGCATCCTCGCCCGGCTCGACGGCGACCCCGGCGTCGACCCGGCCCGGCTCGTGCACCACGCCCACCACGCGGGCCTCGCCGCCGCGGTGCTGCGGTGGGCCCCGGTCGCCGCCCGCCGCGCCGCCGCGCTGGGCGCCAACCGGCAGGCCGTCGCGCACTACGAGACCGCGCTGCGGCATGCGGCGGGCGTGGCCGACGAGGAGCGGGCCGGGCTGCTGGAGGCGTACGCGACGGTGGCGTACCTGGCCGGGCTGAACGAGGAGGCGCTGCGGGCCCGGCGGGAGGCGCTGACGGTCCGGGAGGCGGCCGGCGACACCGCGCGGATCGGCGAGAACCTGCGCTGGGTGTCGCGGCTGTCCTGGTGGACGGGCCGTACGGCACAGGCGCGCGCGGCCGGCACGCGGGCGGTCGACGTGCTGGAGCCGCTCGGCCCGGGACCGCAGCTGGCGATGGCGTACAGCAACCTGTCCCAGCTGCGGATGCTCGCCAACGACGACACCGCGGTCGTCTGGGGCGAACGGGCGATCGAGCTGGCCCGCCGCTCCGGCGACCTCGACACCGAGGTGCACGCCCTGGTCAACGTCGGCTCCGCCCGGCTGCAACGCGGCGACCCGGCAGGCGGGGAGGAGCTGGAACGGGCGCACCGGGTGGCGGCCGCCGCCGGGCTCGACGACCACGCCGTCCGGGCCCTGGTGAACCGGGCCGGCATCGCCGTCGAGTGGTACGACCTGGACGTGGCGGAGCAGGTGCTGGACCGGGTGCTGGCCTACGCCGAGGCCCGCGAGCTCGGCGGGTACGCCCGCCACCTGCTCGGGTACCGGGCCACCGTCCGGCTGGCCCGCGGCGACTGGCCGGGCGCCCTGAGCGACGCGTCGCAAGGGCTCGCCGGGCCGCCGCAGCGCGGGCCGTTCCGCTGCCCGGCCCAGGTGACGCTCGGTCTGCTGTGGTCGCGCCGCGGCGCGCCGGACGCGCGGGGCCTGCTGGAGGAAGCGGCGGTGTCCGCGTACGAGACCGGCGAGCTGCAGTTCGTGGGCCCGGTGGCGGCCGCGCTCGCCGAGCACCACTGGATCGCCGGGGATCCGCGGCGGGCGCTGGACGAGGTGCGCCGGGGGCTGCCGCTGGCCGTACGGGTCGGGCATCCGTGGCTGGCCGGGCGGCTCGCGTACTGGCAGTGGCGCTGCGGCGGGCCGGCCGTCACCGACGGGATCGCGGAGCCGTACCGGCTGCTGATCGAGGGCGACGTGGCCGGCGCCGCCGCCGAGTGGGAGCGGCGCGGCTGCGGGTACGCGGCGGCGGAGGCTCTGACGTGCGGCGACGACGACGAAGCCGGCCGGGCGCTGCGGGTGTTCGACCAGCTCGGCGCGGCGGCCACGGCCCGGCGGGTACGCGCGGAGCTGCGGCGTCGCGGCGCCCCGGTGCCCCGCGGACCCCGCCCCGCCACCGCCGCGGACCCGGCCGGCCTCACCGCCCGGCAGCGGGAAGTGCTGGGGCTGCTCGCCGACGGCCTCAGCGACGCCGAGATCGCGGCCCGCCTGTCGCTGTCGGCGGAGACCGTCGGGCATCACGTGTCGGCGGTGCTGGCCAAGCTGGGCGTACCGTCGCGGGGTCAGGCGGCCGCGATCGCCCGGCGCCGATCGCCGAAGATGGGGAATCCTCCCCACGCGTGAGCCCACCGGCGGTTCGTAGCGTCGCCGCCATGACGACTTCTCCCACGCTGGACGGCATCAAGGCACGCCAGCAGAAGACCTGGGCCAGCGGCGACTACGGCGCGGTGGCGGCCCTCATCCAGCCCATCTCCGAGCTGCTCGTGCAGGCCGCCGACCTCTCCGCCGGCTCGCGGGTCCTCGACGTCGCCACCGGTACGGGCAACGCCGCGATCGCCGCCGCCCGCTGCCTGTGCGAGGTGGTCGGCGTCGACTACGTACCCGGCCTGCTGGAGCGGGCCCGCGCCCGGGCCGCCGCCGAGCACCTGCCGGTCCGGTTCGTCGAGGCCGACGCCGAGGCGCTGCCCTGCGACGACGGCGAATGGGACACGGTGTTCTCGGTCGTCGGCGTCATGTTCGCGCCGGACCAGGAACGGGCGGCCGCCGAGCTGACCCGGGTGTGCCGGCCGGGCGGGACGATCGCGCTGGCCAACTGGACGCCGGACGGGTTCATCGGCGACCTGTTCCGCACGGTGGGCCGGCGGGTGCCGCCACCGCCGGGCGTACGCGCCCCCGTCGAGTGGGGCACCGAGCCGCGGCTGCGGGAGCTGTTCGGCGACCGGGTGAGCGAGGTGCGGGTGAACCGGCGGGAGTTCGTGTTCCGGTTCGCCTCGGCGGAGGCCTTCACCGACTACTTCCGGTCCTGGTACGGGCCCACGCTCAAGGCCTTCGAGGCGCTCGGCGACGACGACGGCGAGCTGCTCCACGCGGACCTCGTCGACCTCGTGCGGCGGTACGACGTCGCCGGCGACGGCACGGTGAAGATCCCGTCGGCCTACGTGGAGGTGCTGGCCACCCGGGCGTGACTCACGCGGCCTGGGCCAGCCCGTTGAGGACCGCGGTCAGCCGGCCGGCGCTGCCGGTGCCCAGCTTCTCGAGCTCCAGCCGCAGCACCGGCGCTGCGAGCTTCGCGAGCCCGTGCACCTCCAGGTCGACGCGGTACGTGACCTCGGCGCCGGCCGGCGCGGGCCGTACGGTGATCGTCTCGGTGGAGCCGGCGCCCTCGCTGTGCCCGGCGAAGACGAGACGGTCGCCGGCCGCCTCGACGAGGGTGTACGTCAGCTCGGCGCGTACGCCCAGGATCCGTGACTCGCCGCGCCAGCTCGCGCCGACGGCGACCGGTCCCGCGTCGACCCGGGTGGTGCGCCGGCCCGCCGGGTCCCAGTCGGCGCTGTTGCCGAGGTCGCGCAGGTACGCCAGCACGGCCGGGACGGGCGCCGCGACGGTGAAGGTGCGCGAGACCGTGATCATCGTCATCCCTTCGGCGGCGGACCGCCTCCACGATAAGGCCCGGCCGGTCCGCGCGATGACGCCTTCCCGCGAAACCAATGGCGGTCAGGACACCGTGAACGACCGTACGTAGCGCCGCTGCCAGGGTGTCTCGACCGCGCGCCGGTCGTAGCCCGCGCGGACGAACGCGACCGCCTCACCCGGTGGCACCCCGTCGAGCACGGCCAGGCAGGCCAGGGCCGTGCCGGTACGCCCCCGGCCGCCCCAGCACGCGACCTCGACGCGCTGCGTGCCGGCCCGCTCCCACACCTCGCGCAGCACAGCGACCGCGAGCTCGCGGTCGGCCGGCAGGCGGAAGTCGGGCCAGCGCAGCCAGCGGCTCTCCCAGCCGGCCGGCGGCGGTGGCGAGCCCAGCAGGTACACGCCGAACTCGGGGACCGCGCCCTCCGGCACCGGCCGGCGCAGGCCCCGGCCGCGCACCAGTCGGCCCGAGGGCAGCGCGAGCACGCCGGAATCGTCGCGGTGCCAGCCCATGCCGACCATTGTGCTCGCGGGCTCGCCCGGCCGTCGGCTAGGCTCGCGCCGTGTTCAGCATCAACCGCGAGCGACGCCGGAACAGCACCCTCCGGTCGAGCTGACACGCGTCCTCCACCGGCGGGCCTCCGCCGGTGTCGCAGGAAGCTCGTGGCCCCGGGCAGGCCCGCCCTGTCTCGTCGATGGGGTCCCGTCCATGAATCTCGAAGCTCTGCTCTCCGCGCGGCTCGGCGCCGCGCTGGCCGAGGTCGCGCAGGCGACCGTCGATCCCGCCGTGCGGCGCTCGCAGTTCGCCGACTTCCAGTCCGGGGCGGCGCTCCCGCTGGCCCGGAGCCTGGGCCGCCCGCCGCGGGACATCGCCGCGGACGTCGCCGGCCGCGCCGACCTGGCCGGGGTGGCCACGGCCGAGGTGTCGGGGCCCGGCTTCCTCAACCTGACCGTCGCCGACGAGGTGCTCGCCGGCGCCGCGGACCGGCTGATCTCCGACGCGCGGCTCGGGGTCGCCCCCACCCGGCAGCCGCAGACCGTCGTCGTCGACTACTCCGGGCCCAACGTCGCCAAGGAGCTGACGGTCGGGCACCTGCGCTCGACGGTGATCGGCGACGCGCTGGCCCGGACCCTCGAATGGCTCGGGCACCGGGTCGTGCGGGTCAACCACCTCGGTGACTGGGGCACGTCGTTCGGCATGCTCATCGAGCACCTGCTGGACGAGGGCGTCGCCGAGGCGGGCGCGGCCGGCGACCTCACGGCGTTCTACCAGGCGGCCCGGGTCAAGTTCGACACCGACGACGACTTCCGCACCCGGTCGCGGCTGCGGGTCGTGACGTTGCAGGCCGGCGACGAGGAGACGCTGCGGCTGTGGCGCCGGCTCGTCGCCACCTCGCAGCGGTACCTGCTGGACACGTACGAGCGGCTCGGGGTGAGCCTCACCGAGGCCGACTTCGCCGGCGAGAGCTCCTATCAGGACCAGCTGCTGTCGGTGGTCGAGGAGCTGCAGGCCAAGGGCCTGCTGGTGGGGAGCGACGGCGCGCTGTGCGCGTTCCCGGCAGGCTTCACCGGCCGCGACGGCGGCCCGCTCCCGCTGATCGTGCGCAAGAGCGACGGCGGTTTCGGGTACGCGGCCACCGACCTGGCCGCCCTGCGCCACCGGGTACGCGACCTCGGCGCGGCCCGGCTGCTCTACGTCGTCGGCACGCCCCAGAGCACCCACTTCCGGATGGTGTACGCGGTCGCCGGGGCGGCCGGCTGGCTCGGCGACGGGGTGAGCGCGGAACACGTCGGCTTCGGCTCGGTGCTGGGCGCCGACGGCAAGATGTTCCGCAGCCGGGCCGGCGACTCGGTGAAGCTCACCGAGCTGCTGGACGAGGCGGTCGCGCGGGCCGCCGTGCTGGCGCCCACCCCCGAGGTCGCCGCCGCGGTGGGCATCGGCGCCGTCAAGTACGCCGACCTGGCCAACGACCGCATGTCCGACTACGTCTTCGACTGGGACCGGATGCTCGCCCTCACCGGCAACACCGGCCCCTACCTGCAGTACGCGTACGCCCGGATCAGCTCGATCCTGGACCGGGCCGGTGACTTCACGCCGGCCGTCACGATCGGGCACCGGCGGGAACGGGCGCTGGCGCTGGAGCTGCTCGCGTTCGAACCGGCCGTGCTGGCGGTGGGGGAGTCGCTCGAGCCGCACCGGCTGACCACGTACCTGTCCGGGCTGGCGGCGGTGTTCAGCGCCTTCTACGAGCAGTGCCCGGTGCTCACGGCTCCGGCCGGCGTACGGGAGAGCAGGTTGTCGCTCTGTCTGGTGACCGGGCGGACCCTGCGGCGCGGGCTGGACCTGCTCGGGATCGCGACGCCCGCGCAGATGTAGCGGTCAGGACGGGCGGCCCTCCTCCTTGACCACGCCGAGCAGCGGCGGGTTCGTGCCGGCCGGGTCCCACGTGGGCCCGGCCGCGCGGGTCCACTCCAGCCGCCCGAAGCCGGGCCAGATCCGCTGGGTGAGCGCCCGGCCGGCGTGCACCCGGTCGGCGGCGCGGCGGCGGCGCTCGGCCAGCACCGCGCTGAGGAACATCCACGGCGGCACGCCCGGCGGCACGGGCTGGGCGATCCGCTCGCTCACCTCGCCGGCCAGGCTCTGCGCGAACCGCCCGTTCATCGGCTGCCGGATCTCCGCGGCCCGGGCCAGGTAGTGGCGTACCGCCAGGGCCAGGTCGTCGTCGAGGTTCGTCAGGTCCAGCGTCTGCGCCCAGCCGGCCAGCTGCGGCGGCATCGCCGGCACCCAGCCCCACGGCGCCGGCGACCGCTCGTGGATCACGAACGTGCCGGCCGCGAGGTCGCCGAGGCGCCGGCCCTGCGGCGAGAACAGCATCGTGGTCAGCGCGACCGCCCAGGTGAACGGCGGGAACAGCAGGCCGGGCCACTCCACGGCGAGCCCGATGAGGCTGCGCACCAGCGCATGGCGTACCCGGATCGGGCCGCCGTCCTCGCGGACCACCCGCAGGCCCATCGCCCGCTTGCCGAGGCTGCGGCCGTTGGTCACGGTCTCCACGATCGTCGGGTAGCCGACGAAGACCAGCAGCACCGACACCGTGCCGAGCGCGTCGATCAGCGCCTGGTCGGCGGCGGCACCGAGCAGCGCCGACGACACCGCACCGGTCAGCAGGAACAGGGCGAGGCCCAGCAGCACCTGCACGACCATGTCGAGCAGCAACGCCAGCCCGCGTGAGCCCACCCGGGCATGCCGGACGTCGACCTCCACGGCCTCGCCGTTGACGAGCTGCTCACCCCGCCCGCCGACGACCGGCGCCACCACAGTCATCGGGTTAGTTAACCCGATCGGCGCCCGCTACGCTGCGCCGGTGGACCTGGACGCGTACGTCAGCGAGCGCCGCGGGGAGTGGAACCGCCTCGACGCGCTGACCCGCCGCCGCAAGCTGACCGCGGCCGAGGCCGACGAGCTGGTCCTGCTCTACCAGCGCGCGGCCACCCACCTGTCGGTCGTGCGCAGCCACTCCCCGGACCCGATCCTGCTGGCGTCGCTGTCCCAGCTGGTCATCGCGGGCCGCTCGGCGGTCACCGGCGGCCGCCGCTACTCGTGGCGCCCGGTCGTGCGGTTCTTCACCACCAGTCTGCCGGTGGAGCTGTACCGGGCCCGGCGCTGGTGGCTCACGGTGATGGTGGTCAACGTCGTGCTCGCCGGGGTCCTGATGGCGTACTTCGCGGCGAACCCGGACATCATCGAGATGTTCGCGCCGTCGTCGACCATCGACCGGTACGCGAACGAGGACTTCGTCGACTACTACAGCGAGTTCCAGGCGCAGAACTTCGCCGCGAGCGTGTGGACGCACAACGCGATGCTGGCGGGCCAGTGCCTCGCCTCCGGCGTCCTCATCGTGCCCGCCCTGTGGATCCTCGGCCAGAACACGTTCCAGCTCGGCCTCACCGGCGCCCTGATGACGTACGCCGGCCACGGCGACACCTTCTTCCGCTACATCCTTCCGCACGGCTTCCTGGAGCTGACCTCGATCTTCGTGGCGGCCGGCGTGGGGCTGCGGATCGGCTGGGCCTGGATCGCGCCGGGCCCGCACCGCACCCGCGGCCGGGCCCTCGCCGAACGCGCCCGGGCCGGCATGCTGGTGGCGCTCGGCCTGGTCGCGATGCTGCTGGTGTCGGGCCTGCTGGAGGCGTACGTGACGCCGTCCGGCTGGCCGGACCCGGTCCGCATCGGCATCGGCTTCGTGGTCTGGCTCGCCTTCATGGCGTACGCCCTGGGCGTCGGCGCGGCGGCCCACCGCCGCGGCGAGACGGCCGACCTGGACCCCGACCACACCGAAGCCCAGGTTCCGATGGCCTGACCGGCCGCGGATCAGCCGGGTGTGCGGTGCCGCAGGGCGGTGAGCAGCGCGGCGGGCACCTCGGGCTCGTCGAGCGTCACCGCGAACCGGCGGCCGTCGCGCAGGCGCAGCACCAGGCCCGGACCGCTGCGCAGGACCAGCGCGCTGCGCCCCGGCGCGACCCGGTATCCCCATCCGCCCCACTCCATGGGCGCGATCCGGGCGGGCTCGGCGGTGTCGATGTCGGCCAGCGCGATCCGCTTCAGCGGCACCCCGATCAGGCCGGCCACCAGGCGCAGGCCGCGCCGGTCGGCGGTGACCCGGACCCGGGCGAACAGCAGGGCGGCGGCCAGCGGCAGCGCCAGCACCGGCCACACGGCGGGTGCGGTGGTCGCTGCCGCCACGGCGACCACGGCCGCGGCGACCAGGCTGACGCCGAGCAGTACCGGCGAACGCAGGGTGCTGCTGTACGCGACGCGCTCGGTGGGCTTCAGCTCGAGCGGGTCGACGAGCGGCACGTCGGCGGGCGCCGCCGGGGGACGCGGACCGGCCACCGCAGCGACCACGAATCCCCAGGCGAGCCCGGCGAACACCAGCAGGAACCGCCATCCCAGCCGGGCCTCGGCCGGGTTCGCCAGCGTGGCGCGGGCGGTGGCCAGCCAGATGCCCGCGGCGGCGCCGGAGACCGCACCCGCGGCCGTGAGCAGGAAGCGGGCGCCGGGGGTACGGGCCGCCACGGCTGCCGCCACCCCCGCGGCCACCCCGACGACCAGCAGCGTCGCCCAGAACCACGACGCCGAACCGAACCCGTCCGCCGCTCCCGTGCCGTTCCAGTGCGTGGCGATGCGCTCCGGGAGCCGCCCGTGCCACGCCGCCCACGTCAGCCCGAGGACGCCCACGGGCAGCCAGACCATTGCCGCCGCCACCACAAGTCTTCTCACGACTGGGCCTCCTTCACGATCGCGATCATCTCTGCCTCCTGCAGGCCCTGCCGGCGTGCCTCGTCGACGAACCGGCGGGCCAGCTCCACCAGCCGCAGCCGGGTGGCGTCGGCATCGTCGCGGACCACCGCGCCCCGGCCGCGGCGCAACTCGATCAGGTTCTCGTCGCGCAGCTTCGCGTACGCCCGCAGGACGGTGTGCAGGTTGACGTCGAGCACGTCGGCGAGCTCCCGGGCGGACGGAAGCCGCTCGCCCGCCACGAGCTCACCGCGCACGACCCCGCCGCGCACCTGAGCGGCGATCTGATCCGCCAGGGGTTCGGCCGCTGCCACGTCCACCCGGAACAACATGTTTGCATTCTACTATAACAACTGTAGAAGCGGAACGGGGGTCAGAGGCGGCCGGCGGCCTTCAGGACCAGGTAGACGTCGGAGACCTTCGAGGCGAAGCTCTCCCGCGGCTCGTCGACCACGATCACGCCCTGCTGCTCCAGCAGCGCCTTGACCCGCTCACGTTCCGCCAGCGCGAGCTGCGCGGCCGCCGCCAGGTGGACGTCCTCGGCGGTCGCGCCGGACTCCGGCAGGTGGGCGAGCCGGGCGGTCTCCGGGTCGCGGACGCTGGCCAGCACCACCCGGTGCCGGGTGGTCAGGCGGCGCAGGATCGGCAGGAGGCCCTCGATGATGGGGGCCGCGTCCAGCGCCGAGAAGATCACGACGAGCGCCCGCTTGTGGTCGCGGCGCAGCAGCTCGCCCGCGGCCAGGCCGAAGTCGGTCTCCACGAGGGCCGGCTCCAGCGAGGCCAGCGAGCTGATCAGCCGGGGGAGCTTCGTCCGGTGGCCGCCGCCCTCCACCTTGGCGCGTACCGCCGTGTCCAGGGCGAGCAGGTCGACGCGGTCGTCGGCCTTGGCGGCCAGCACGGCGAGCAGCAGCGCGGCGTCGATCGCGGCGTCCAGGCGGGGCTCGTCGCCGATGCGGGCGGCGGACGTACGGCCGGTGTCCAGCACGCACACCACGCGGCGGTCGCGCTCCGGGCGCCACGTGCGGACCATGACGTCGTGCGTACGCGCCGACGCCCGCCAGTCGATCGAGCGGACGTCGTCGCCGATCACGTACTCGCGCAGCACGTCGAACTCGGTGCCCTGGCCGCGCCCGCGGGTCACCACCGCCCCGTCGAAGACGCGCAGCTTCGCCAGCTTCTCCGGCAGCAGCCGCCGCGACGGGAAGCGCGGCAGCACGCGCAGCGTCCACGGCGGGGTCACCGCCTCGTTCCACTTCTGCGGCCGCTGCCGGTACGCGAGCCCGAGCGGCCCGTACGAGCGCAGCGTCACTCGGACCGCGGGCCGGTCACCATGCCGGGTCGGGGTGAGCGTGGTGGTGATCCGGTGCTCCTGACCGGCGAGCAGGTTCATCCGGTGCTCGGTGCCGTCCGCGCCCGCCGACGGCACCCAGCGGTCCCGCAGGCGCAGCCACAGCGGCCGCCGCGAGGTGTTGGCGACGGTCAGGGTCGTGGTCGCCGTACCGCCGAGCCAGACCGTCTCGTCCCCCTCGCGGCGCAGCGTCACCGCCGTCAGCGGGGCCGCGACCAGGGCGTCGAGCAGCGCCGCGCCGCCGGCGATCGCCAGCACGACCGCCGTCAGCAGCCAGGGCGAGGGCAGCAGCGCGGGCAGCGGCACGCCCAGCGCCAGCAGCAGCGCGAAGCGCCTGGTGACCACGGCCGGCTCAGCGGGGCGCGGGTACGGCGCCGAGCACGGTCCGCAGCACCGAGTCGGTGGAGACGCCGTCCAGTTCCGCCTCGGCGCGCAGGCGTACCCGGTGGCGCAGCACGGGGATCGCGAAGGCCTTCACGTCGTCGGGCAGCACGTACTCCCGGCCGCTGAGCCACGCGCGGGCCTTCGCCACCGCCAGCAGCGCCGTCGTGCCGCGCGGCGAGGCGCCCAGCTCGAGCGCCGGGGACATCCGGGTGGCCCGGCACAGGTCCACGATGTACTCGAGCACCGGCTCGGCGACCGCCACGCCGCGCACCGCGGCCCGCCCGGCGGCCAGGTCGGCGGCGGAGGCCACCGGGCCCACCCCGGCGGCCTTGAGGTCGCGCGGGTCGAAGCCCTGATGGTGGGCCCGGAGCACGCCCAGCTCCTCCTCGCGCTCCGGCAGCGGCACGGCCAGCTTCAGCAGGAACCGGTCCAGCTGCGCCTCCGGCAGCGGGTACGTGCCCTCGTACTCGATCGGGTTCTGGGTGGCGACCACGATGAACGGCTCGGGCAGCCGGCGCGACTCCCCGTCCGTGCTGACCGTGCGCTCCTCCATCGCCTCCAGCAGCGCCGCCTGGGTCTTCGGCGGGGTGCGGTTGATCTCGTCGGCGAGCAGCAGGTTGGTGAAGATCGGCCCGGGCCGGAAGTTGAACGCGGCCGAGCGGGCGTCGTAGATCAGCGAACCGGTCACGTCGCCGGGCATCAGGTCCGGGGTGAACTGCACCCGCTTGGTGTCGACGTCCAGGGCGGTCGCCATGGTCCGGACCAGCAGCGTCTTGGCGACGCCGGGCACACCCTCCAGCAGCACGTGGCCGCCGCAGAGCAGCGCGATCACCACGCCGCCGACCACCGCGTCCTGGCCGATGACCGCCTTGGCGACCTCGGTCCGCAGCCGCTGCAGGGCGTCGCGGGCCGCGATGGCCTCCACGGATACCGAAGACGTCACGTCAGATTCCCCTCGTCCGGTGCCTGTCGCCAGTTCTGCTGCCCGGTCACGTACCGGACCAGGGTCTGCACGGCCGTCGCCGCGCGGACCAGTTCGCCGTCGCTGTCCTCGACGCTGCCGGCGAGGACGTGCCGCACATCGTCCACCGGGTGGCCGGTGTCCGCCGCGACCCGCTCGGCGAGATCGTCCGCCGGCGTGTCCGCGGGCAGGTCGTAATGCTCGGCCAGGCGGGCCAGCGCCGCCGACCGTACGGTGGCCAGCGACGTGCTGCGCGCGCCGGCCCGCCGGTAGAGGCCGCCCAGCCCGCGTACGGTCTCCGCGGCCCGTACCCGTACCGGCAGCGGCTCGGCGACCGGGGCGCCCAGCCGCCGGGCGGACGCCAGTGCCAGCGCGATCGCCGCCGCGACGAGCAGGGCGAGCGTGGCCCACACCGCGGGCGGGAATGCGCGCGCCAGCGGGCTGTCGGTGAGCGCGGTGCCGCCCCCGCCGGTCTGCCCCTCGCCGTCCCGCGGCTGCCCGGTCGACGGGTCCCGCGGCTCGCCGTCCTGGTCGCTGCCCGTGCCGTCGCCGTCGGCGCCGCCGTCGGTCCACTCCGGGTCGTCCTGCTCGTACGGGTCCTGCGTGGGTTGCGTGCGCGGCGGCCGCTCCCGCTCGTGCAGGTCCAGCCAGAGCACCCGGTCGTTGCGGCTCAGCAGGGCCGTCGCGAACGCGTGGTTGGCGTGCTCGTCGGCCCGGTCGTTGCGGAACGGGTCCACGGCCCCGACCAGCGTCACGTCGGCGAGGCCGCTCACCTGGAACTCCGCGACCCCGTCCTCGAAGCACTGCACCGCGTCGTACGCGCCCCCGTCGTAGCGCCACCGCAGCGTGGCCGCGGCGCCCGCCGAGGAGAACGGCGCCGAGCAGCCCGGCTGCGGCGCGGCGGCGGTCCACCGCGGACCGGCGACGGGAACGTCGAGCCCGGCGGAATCCAGCTGGCCCTTCCGCGGTGCGACCAGCACGACGCGCACCCCGGCCGGCAGCCGGACCAGCCGGTCCAGGTACGCCGGATGAACCAGCTCGGGGGCGGCCACGAAGACGGTCGCCGAGCCGTTCGCGGCCACCGCGGCCAGCACGTCCTCGGTGCTGGTCCGCACGTCGACACGGATCCCCCGGCGGGTGAGCTCGTCGGCGAGCAGCCGGGCGCCCTCGCCGTCGTCGCTGGTGGGGGAGAGGAACGCGGCGTCGGTCGGGTCGGGCTGCTGCACGGCGTGCGCGATCCCGGTCGTGGTGGCCAGGCCGGCCACCACCGCGAACGGCAGGGCGAAACGCAGCCAGCGGCGGTTCCTCACGGCGTACCGCTCTTCATCCGGGCGCGGACCTCACCGGTCAGAGCGCGCATGTGGTCGTCGAGGGCACGGTGCGCGGGGCGGTCGCCGTACCAGATGTCGGAGAACAGCTCGGTCGCGCCGCCCAGCGGTGCCGCCACCGACGGGCGCTGCGCGGCTGCCGTCGCCGCGACCTCCGCGGCGGTCGTGCCGGGCAGCGGCGAGACCACCCCGGCGGCGGTGAGGTCGCCGACCACGTCGCGCAGCCGCTGCCGGATCGCCTCGGCGTAGCGCCCCTCGGCGGCCAGCCGGTCGGCGAGCAGCGTGCCGTCGGCCAGCACGACACTGGGCCGGAACTCCGGGTCGACCGCCGCCTTCGCCGGTCGCGCGGGCTTCGGTGCCTTCTTGCGGCGGCGCCACCGCGGCAGCCGCCAGCGCGGCCTGCGCAGCCGCCAGCGCGGCATCCGCCGCGGCACCCACGCCGGGTACCAGTACCAGAGCGCGCCGGTGATCCCCGCGGCCACGAGCAGCAGGAACAGCAGAAGGGACGGCGGAACCACGTCGAAGACCGCAGCGGCGAACTCGTCCCACACCCGGGTCACGGCGCGTACACCAGGGGTGCGGCGTCGTCCTCGCCCCGGCTGCGGGCCCGGCTGATCGCGATGTCCAGCCCCTCGGTGCGGATCCGCGTCTCCAGCAGCAGCACGGCGTCGACGCAGCCCAGCGCGGCGTACGCGATCGTGTTGGCGAACGCCCACGCCAGCGGGGTCAGCCAGGTCAGCCAGCCCGGCCGGTCGCCGGAGACGATCGCGAAGACGGCCACCCACCCGGCACCCAGCACGATCCGCACGGCGAACCACGTCAGGTACGCCGCCAGCCGCGTCCACGCGCCCCGCATCCCGTTGCGCGCCGCGAGCCGCGCCGCCCGCCCGAAGCTGCCCGTCCGGTCGATCACCAGAACGGCCCCGACCAGGCCGAACATCCCGTACGCGAGGAGCCACCCGACGAACCCGCCGAACGCGGCCACCCCGCACAACCCGGCGAACACGATCGCAGCCGGCAGCGTCAGTACCGGCCGCGCCCGGCGCCACAGGGCCCGGTTCGCCAGCGGACGCCCCAGCAGCGCAGGCCCGGCGGCCGCGGCGGCCAGCGCCCCGAGCACGCAGATGATGAACGCCTCGGCGGCGAACCCGGTGGCCACGACCAGCCACCACAGGCCGAAGCTGCCCTTCGCCGGCCCGTACACCGGCGGACTGGCCGACGCCAGCTCCCGCAGCGGCATCAGCGCGGCCTGCTCCAGCACGGCCAGCACGCCGGCGGTGACCAGCAGCGGCAGCGCCCGCGCACGCAGCAGCGTCATGGCGGCGTCCAGCAGCTCACCGAGCGTCATGGGACGCAGCGGCAGGTCCGGCTGCGCAGGCATGGCGGCGATCCTAGGCGATCCGGGCACTTCGGTGGGCGGCGCCGTCGGGTCACCCGGCCCGGGCGCGTTCCAGGACCTCTTCCGTGGTGGGAGGGCTCTGCGGGTGGTGGGACAGCGACCACGGTGCCTGCATCTTGACGAACTCGCCGCCCTCGATCGCCGCGTAGAACTGACCGACCTTCAGGCGGGCGATGTCGGAGACATCGCTGCCCTTGGCGCGGGCGAGCTCACGCGCCGTAGCGATCTGGGTCGGGTGGTTGAGCAGCCCGAAGAACTGCGTCGCGGCGTTGCCGGGGATGCGGTTGTGCAGGCCCTTGGGGGCCTGGGTGGCGAAGACGAGTCCCAGGCCGTACTTACGAGCCTGCGAAGCCAGCACCAGGGTGCTGTGGGTGCAGGCAGTCATCGCTCCCGACGGGGCGAGGGTCTGTGCCTCGTCCATGACGAACAGGCTGCCGAGCGGGCGGTCACCGGCCGGGTTCCGCTTGATCCAGGCGAAGAGCGCCAGCTGTAGCTGGTTGACGAAGCTCTGTCGCTGGGCGTCGTCCGTGAGGCCGACGAAGTTGACCACCGAGACCCGGGCCCGAAAGCCGGCCGCAGGGGTCAGCAACAGGCCCGGATCGGTCGGTGCGCCACGGCCGCCGAACAGCGGGTCGTTCACGGTGGTGGCCATGAGCAGCTGAGCCAGGCCGGCGGCGATCTTCGGGGCGTCGTCGATCTGGCTCACGCCGTCCGGGAGGTCGCTGAGCAGGCCGATGAACCCGGGCAGGTCGCTGGCCCCCGTACGGGCGTATCCGATCAGCGCCTCCCGCAGGACCGCCTGGCCGAGCAGCGCTCTGCCTGCGGATCCGTCCACCTTGGCGCGCGGTGCGAGGGCGGCGACCGCGGAGTCGATGCCCGCGGCGAACACGTCGGGATCGTCGAGCATTCCGGCGAAGTCCGGCAGCGGTTGGAAACTGAGGGGCCGGCCGCTCTCCCGGCGGGGCGTCCACACCACGACGTCGGTGTTCCGCAGGTATTCCGCCGAGCGAGCGGTGTCCGCCTCCCGCCATCCCGGTGGCGGGTCGGGCCAGGGGTCGCCGAGGCGCGAGAGGTCGTTGTTCGGGTCGAGCACGATCGCCGACACGCCGCGCAGGGCGCACTCCTCGACCAGCCGGCGGATGAGGACGGTCTTGCCGGACCCGGACCCCGCGAAGATGGCGGTGTGCTTGCGGAGCGCCGCAAGCTCGACGGTGACCGGATGCCCATCGTCGAACGCGGAGCCCAGGAAGATCCGGTCGTCCCCACCGGCATTCAGGTCGGGTGCCGGCGCGGGTGCCGGCGCGGTGGCGGTCTCGGTGGCGGCCGCCTCGGTCGGTGGCGCGCCGAGCGCCTCTCCCAGGACCGTGATGGATGAGGTGGGGCGGCGGTCCTGGAACCACGGGCGCAGCTTGTCGTAGCCGTACTCCTCGATGAGGACGCGCAGAGCCATGAGCTGCGCGACGTCCGTCTCGGGAAATCCGATGCGACGACCGCCGGCCGACTCCAGGGCTTTGATCACCTCTCGTGTCCGGGCTCCCTTCGACCATTCGGCGTTGCGCAGGAGGAACAGTCGCCGCCTCGTCTGGCCCTCGACGAGGCCTGCGGCGGTCTGCGCGTTACGGATGCGGTTCAGCACCGCGATGTGGTGGGTGGCACCGATCGCCCGGAACGCCCAGTGCGCCTCGTCCTCGGTAGCCTCGTCCAGGCTGCGCCGCAGGCGAGCGTGCAGGGGCGGCTTGGTGCCCGGGCCGGGGTCGACACCGAAGGTGCCCTCCGGTTCCGCCCGTTCCCCGATCCATGCCTCCAGGCCGGCCTGCAGCAGGGCCGGGACGACGTCGTCCTCGGTCGCTGGATCCAGGGCCGGGCCGGGTTGCGCCCGCTCGACGAGCTCGGCGTACCGGGTGTCGAAGAGCGCCAGATCGCCGGGCGCCACGACGACCCGCTCGGCCGGGCCGACCGGAGCGGTCGGGAGCCCTTTCAAGAGGTGCTCCAGCTCGTGCACTTCGTCGGTGCTCAAACATTCCCGTACGTGATTGTCTACGGTGCGCAGCAGCTCGCGGGGCGTGAATTGAACGGCCTCCACGAACGCCTCGGGCGCGACCGGCCACGTGTCGTGCGGCGGCGTGAAGCCGACGGTCTCGAACTTGGCGGTGAACCGCTTGCTCACCAGCTCCCGGCCGATCTCCGGCGTCGGGATGAGCTTCAGGTCCACCGCTTCCCGGAAGCGGTCCTGGACCGTGTTGGTCGCCTTGGTCTTGACGAGCTCCCAGACCGTCGGCAGGCAACTGACCACGGACAGCGTGCGCCGGGTCGTCTCCCGGAGGGACATCAGACCGCCGGCAATGTGCTCGAGCAGCAGCGATCCCGTCCAGGCCGACTGGACGCTGGGGTCACTGGACTGCGCGGTCTGGAACACCAGCGGGTCGATCTGGTCAACGGCGACGACTGCAGGGCCGGTGAGAGCGAGCAGGCGGGAGACGTCCCGGACGACCTCCTGTGCGGAGCGGCGCCCGCGTCGCATGCCCCAGCTCGCGCGATCCCCGGCTTCTTCCTCGTCGTTGGAGCACAGGAAGTCGTGGCCGATGTCCTGGGCGTGGGCGTCGTCGGCAGCGTGGAGCACCAACGCGCGGGCGGTGTCCTGCGCCTCGACACCGACCTGCCGGTCGGTCTTGCGCAGCAGGTCGATGAAGGCGTCCAGGGTGCCCCGGCTCAGTGTGGTTTCGCCGATGACCGCCCGCCGGACGCCTCGTGGCGCGCCTGCCCGGTCGGCGAGGCGACGCAGGAAGAGCACCAGTTGACTGTCTCCGTCCGCCGGCTGCCGGGTGAGGCCTTCCACCATGGACAGGGCTGCGCTGCGCCAGAACGCGCTCGCGTCGAGGAGGCTGATCAGGAAGAAGTAGCCGCCCCGGTTCTGGACCTCTTCCCGTACGGCGCCGAGCAGATGGGTTTTCCCCGTGCCGCGCTCCCCGAGCAGCGCGACGCCGACCGGGCTGGAGTCGTCCTGGTCGCGAGCCTCGGCGAAGCCGTCCAGCACCATGTCGAGCGCGGTCCGGTGCAGGCCCGGGACGTGGAACGGCGGCGGCCGCCAGACGTCGTCCGCGGTCGGCGCCCAGTTGAAGCGGAGCGCGGACAAGGCCCGCCGCTCGTCGTCGGTGATCATCCGATGGCGAGGAGATGCTTGTCCTGGTTGCCGATGCTCACCGCGGCGGCCCGGTCGGCGTCGGTCAGGGTCTTCTGGTTGGCCTCGGCGAAGACGCGGACGCCTGCCTCGGTGTTGAGGGCGATGAGTGCTTCGTCCACCTGCGCCCGCTCGATGCCCGGCAGTTCGGAGCGCAGCCGCACGAGCTTGACCGCGTCGCCGGGCCGCTGGGCGAGACCGTCATACGCCTTGCGGATCAGCGCCACGATCTCGTCGAGGGCGTGGATGCGCCGCTGCGCGACTGGTTCCTGCCCCGGCTCGCGCTGCGCCTCACCGGGCTGTGTGAAGTATTCCGAGAGGGCCATCCCGGAAGCGTCGAGGAATTGTCGCAACGCCGCCACCTGCGCATAGATGGCGGCTCCCTGGTAACCGGAGCGGGCCGGAGCCTCGGTGCCGATCACGTCGAGCACGTCGCGATTCCAAGCTTTGTCGCTGAGGTTGAGATGAATACGCCGCTTTTCCTCGCGGACCTCGATGAGGCCCAGCTTCCGCAGGTTTTCGCGATTCTCGCGCTTGAGCTCAAGGCCACGCAGATTCTTGAGGTCCGCGTTGGAGATCTCCTGTGCCTCACGCATCATGATCAGCAGAGCGCAGGTCTCGACGAGCTTGAGCTTTCCGTCCGACATGCAGGCGCTCCTCAGGTGTTCGCGACGGCGGCGGCCGCATCGGGCCGCGGCGATGGGCCGATTCTGCCGAGGAGTGCGAGCCGCCGCAAGGTCCACTGTGCGGATTCGGATACCCGACAGTAATCCGGGTTGAATGATCTTTGCCGTGCCGCCCGAGGTGCGCTGCTGGAACGTTTGTTCGGACCGGTAAAAGCGATCTTGATAATGGCCGGTTGCCCTTCGACGTGCGGCATGCGACATTGCCATCGGCGTTTGTGCGGCGCCCATGATCGAAATTCCTGGAGGCTCGACCGATGTCGTCCGAAGTCGTCCGGTACCGAGTCGACGCCGACACGGTCGCCCAGATCGAGATCGAGCCGGTGGACGGATATCGGCCCGCAGGCGTGGGTGACATCGTCGCAACGGTCCGGGAATCGGCGGCGCCGGCGGTGGCAGCCGCCAAGGTCGTGCTGGACGAGGTGCGCCAGGCGGCGCCCGACGCCGTCGAGGTGAAGTTCGGCATCAAGGTCAGCGGCACCGCCAACTGGGTGCTCGCCAAGGCCGCCACCGAGGCCAACTTCGAGGTCACCATGATCTGGAAGCCGGGCCCCGCCGGCCGGGGCTGACCGGAGCCGGCCATGACGAAGGCGCCCGCGGACCCGTGGACGGTGGCGGTCCACGCCACTGAGGCCGACACGACGCCGCTCGGCGCCGGGGTGGTCATCGACCGGCACCAGGTGCTGACGTGCGCCCACGTCCTGTGGGCCGAGGGCGAGGTCCGCGACGAGGTCTGGATCGCGTTCCCGAAGGCCCGCGGGGTCGGTCCGCTGCAACGGTGTCGTGCCCGTCTCGCCCACGACGGAGCCGCGTCCAGACAGGTCGACGTCGCTCTGCTGGAGCTGCTGGCGCCGGCCCCACCGTCGGTCCGCCCTGCACGGCTGCGCTGCGCCGCACCACACGAGTTGAGCGGCAACTCGTGGTGGGCGTTCGGGTTCCCGGGCGGCGGCCCGCACGGTGGGTCGGCCAGCGGCACTGTGGGCGATCCGCTGGGCTACGGCCTGGTGCAGCTCGACAGCTCGTCCGCGCCCGGGCTCAAGAAGGGCTTCAGCGGCGGGGCGCTGTGGTCGTACGACTACGAGGCCGTCGTTGGGCTGATCGTCGCGGAGGGCGACGGCAACGGGCACGCGCTCACCCTGTACCACGCCGATGACCAGCTGCCCGATCTCAAACTGTCGGTGCTGGCCGGGTGGCAGGCCGAGGATGCGGGCGACGCGGCCCTCGCGGCGTGGGGCTGGGTCCTGGCCGACGACGAGGAAGCGCGCCGCCATTGGCTCCCGAGAGCCCGCGGCGTCGCGGTGCACGGGGAGGGTGGATCGCGCTTCCGCGGTCGCGCCACCGCGCTCCGGATGATCAGGACCTGGCTCGACGTCGCCGCCCCGCCGGCCCGTCCGCTCATCGTGACCGGGTCGCCCGGCGTGGGGAAGTCCGCCGTGCTGGGCCGGATCGTCACGACGGCGGACGCCGCCGTGCACACCGCCCTGCCCCCGGGCGACACGGCCGTGACGGCGACCGTCGGTTCGGTCTCCTGCGCCGTGCACGCCAAGGGCAAGAGCGCCCTGGAGGTCGCCACGGAGATCGCCCGGGCCGCTGCAGTCGCGTTGCCGGCCGACCCGGCGGACCTCATGCCGGCGCTGCGCGGGCGCTTGAGCCGGCGGCCCGCGCGCTTCAACCTCGTCATCGACGCGCTGGACGAGGCTGTCTCACCCGGACAGACTCGCAAGCTCATCAGGGATGTGGTGCTTCCCCTCACCCACGAGCTCGCCCGCTTGGGCGTGCAGGTGGTCGTCGGCACCCGGCGCGCCGACGACATGGGGGACCTGCTGACCACGTTCGGACCGGCCGCCGAGATCATCGACCTGGACGCCCCCGAGTACTTCGCCGAGGCCGACCTCGCCGACTACGCCCTCGCGACGCTCGGCGGCGCGGATCGGCCGGGCAACCCGTATGCGGACGAGCGCGTCGCCGTGCCGGTGGCCCGCCGGATCGCCGCCCTGTCCCGGGGCAACTTCCTGGTTGCCGGGCTCGTGGCCCGCGCCCGGGCCCTGCAGGACCGGCAGGCGGTGCCGCCCGAGGCGGTCGCCTTCGAGGCGACGGTCGCCGATGCGCTGGACCACTACATCGACGGCCTGCCCTCGGCCGGCTGGACGCCCGCTCGCCTCGCGTTGGCCGCGCTGGCCTATGCCGAGACGCCTGGGCTGCCCGTGTCGCTGTGGCGGGTGGCTGTTGAGGCACTGGGCGGCCGGATCACCGAGGAGGAGCTGACCTTCTTCGCGCGTACGTCCGCCGCCAACTTCCTGGTGGAGGGCGGCGCTGCGGCCACGCCTACGTACCGGTTGTTCCATCAGGCGCTCAACGAGGCCCTGCTCGGGGGACGGCCGGACGAACACGGCATTCTGGTGCACGCGTGGCTGCCCTACGCCCGCGCCACCGGATGGGGCACCGCGCCCGAGTACCTCCTGAGGTCCCTGCCTCAGCACGCCGTCCGTGCCGGCCTGGTCGACGATCTGCTGGCGGACGACGACTACCTGCTTCACGCCCATCTGGACCGTCTCCTGCCCGCCGCCGAGACGGCGACGACCGAGCTCGGCATCGCCCGGGCCCACCTGCTGCAGCGGACCCCCCATGCGCTGCAGGCCACGGCCACGGAACGGGCAGCGCTCTTCTCTGTCGTGGAGAAGATAGACGGCCTCGCCAGCAATCTGCGGCCGAGCGCGGAGCCGCCGTACCGGGCGCTCTGGGCGCGCACCCCCAGGCGACTCGAACGCACGGTGCTGGAGGGGCATTCGGACGCGGTCTACGACGTCACGGCGGTGCCGGTGGACGGCCGCAGCATGCTCGCTTCGGCCGGCGAAGACGGCACAGTGCGGCTGTGGGACCCCCTGACCAGCCAGACGGAGCACGTCATCGTCTGCCACGATGACTGTGTCCGTGGGCTCATCGCCGTCCGCGCCGGTCCGGTCACCCTGCTGGCCACAGCGAGCCACGACCGCACGGTGAAGCTCTGGGATCCCCGGAACTGCCAGTTGGTGCACACCCTGACCGGCCATGGCGACTGGGTCCGCAACGTGTGCACGCTTCCGCTCCAGGACGGTCGTGAGCTGCTCGTCTCCGGTAGCGACGACCGTACGGTCCGGCTGTGGGACCCGGTCGGCGGCACCTGCGTCGCCACGCTGCGCGGACACACCAACTGGGTGACGGCAGTGTGCAGGGTCGGCGATCTGGTGGCCTCCACCGGGCTCGACAGCACGATCCGGCTGTGGGATCCCGCCACGGGTGCGGCGGTGACAACGTTCACCGGACACTCCGGATGGGTCACCACATTGTGCGCGGTGGGCGACCTCGTAGCTTCGGCCGGCTACGACGGCACCGTACGCCTCTGGGACCGGCGTTACGCCGACGCTGTGGCCGTCTTCGACGTCGGCGCCGGACCGCTCACGGACCTGTGCACCATCGAGGCGGACGGTACGCTGGTGCTGGCGGTGACCGCCGAGGACGGCATCATCCGGCTGTGGGACATGCGTACGGGTGCCGAACGGCCGCCCATCAAGGGGTACGCCAACTGGATCCGGGCGATCTGTGATCTGCCCGTGGGCGACCGGCACTTCCTGGCGACTGCCGGTGATGACGGTGCCGTGCGGCTCTGGGACCCGACGACGGGCCGGACGGAGTCGGTCATGGACGGTGGCTTGCTGGGCGCGGTCGGCGCGCTCGCCGAGATGCCGGTTGCGGGGGAGACGCTCGTGGCGTCGACCGGCGGGGACGGGGTGACCCGGCTATGGGAGCCCGGCAGCGGGGAAGAGCGTCTGGCCCTGGCGTCGCACGGCACCACGGTGACGGACGTGGCCGCTTTGGTCGACGACGACGTCCACCTCCTTGCGGTATCGAGCGAGGATCGCGCCGTACGCCTCTGGGACGCTGACACGGGCGAACTGTTCAAGGAATTCAAGCAACACCACGAGCGCGTGAACGCGGTTTGCGCCGTCGATGGCCTGCTCGCCTCGGGCGCCGATGACCTCATCGTCCGGATCCGTGACGTCCACCAGGAACCCGACCGGGACCTCGCCCGTCCGTTACTCGGCCACGCCAGCTGGGTGACCGCGCTGACCTCCGTCCGCCACGAGGACCGGCACCTGCTCGTCTCCGCGGACAAGGACGGCGTGATCCGGCTGTGGGAACCGCGCAGCGGCGAGCTGCTCGGCGAACGACACGCTCACGACACGGTGAACGCCCTCGCCCCGTTCCCGCTGGGCGGCCGGGAGGTGTTGGTGTCAGCCGGTGCGGATCGGACGATCCGGCTCTGGTCGCCGGAGCAGCCGGCCCCGCTCGGGGTACTGACCGGACACAAGGCGCCGGTCACCGGGGTGTGTGCCGTGCAGTTCGGCGACCGTACGCTGCTCGCCTCCAGCAGTCTCGACCGGACCGTCCGGCTCTGGGACCCGCGGACGGGCCGGCTCGTGCGGGTCATCCCGGTGCACCACCAGGCGCTCGCGTGTGCGTACGTCGGCGGCGCGCTGGTCGTGGGTCTGGACCGGGGCATCCTGGCGCTCGCCACCGGTTGATGCGCCGCCGCCCTCGCCCATCGATGCATCGGCGGTTATCGTGCGTCGGTGGGCGCTCACGAGGTGCTCTCTTCTTTCTGTGAAAGGTTCTTCCATGGCGAATCCTTCGGTCTCGCGGCGCAGCATCCTGGCCGCGGCCGCCGCCGGCGCCGCCGCTCCGGTCGTCCTCTCCGGGGCGGCCGAGGCGCACGGCGGCCACGACGCCAAGACCTATGACCTCACCGTGCTCGGCACCTCCGACACGCACGGCAACGTCTACAACTGGGACTACTACAAGGACCTCGAGTACGACGACAGCGCGCACAACGACGTCGGCGTGGCGAAGCTGGCGGCGCTGGTCAACCAGATCCGCGCCGAGCGCAGGGGCAGGGCGACGCTGGTGCTCGACGCCGGCGACACGATCCAGGGCACCCCGCTGGCCACGTACTACGCCAAGCAGGAGCCGATCACCGAGACCGGCGAGCGGCACCCGATGGCCCGGGCCATGAACGTGCTGCACTACGACGCCGTGACGCTGGGCAATCACGAGTTCAATTACGGGCTGCCCCTGCTCAACCTGTGGATCCGCCAGCTCGGCTTCCCGGCGCTGGCCGCGAACGCCGTCGACGCGAAGACCGGGCGGCCCGCCTTCACGCCGTACGTGATCAAGAAGGTCTCCCTCGGCCGGGGCGCGCCGATGCTGCGCGTCGGCATCCTGGGTCTCACCAACCCGGGCGTGGCGATCTGGGACCGGGCCAACGTCGAGGGCAAGCTGGTCTTCGAGGACATGGTCGAGACCGCCGCGAAGTGGGTGCCGATCATGCGCGCCCGCGGCGCCGACCTGGTGCTGATCTCCGCGCACGGCGGCGACAGCGGTACGAGCAGCTACGGCCCCGAACTGCCCAACGAGAACCCGAGCGCGCTGATCGCCGAGAAGGTCCCCGGCATCGACGCGATCCTGTTCGGCCACGCGCACAACAACGTCCCGCAGCGGTTCGTGACGAACGCCGAGACGGGCGCGCAGGTGCTGCTCTCCGAGCCGTCGAAGTGGGGCCAGCGCCTCACCCGCATGGACTTCACGCTGGTCCGCGAGCACGGCCGCTGGCGCATCACCACCAAGAAGGCCGACACGCTCAACACGAACACCGTCACCGAGGACCCGAAGGTGCTCGCCGCGGTGCGGGCCCAGCACGCCAAGACCGTCGCGTACGTGAACCAGGTCGTCGCCACGTCCACGGAGGAGCTGTCCGCCGCCGAGTCCCGGTACAAGGACACGGCGATCCTGGACTACATCAACAAGGTGCAGACCGACACGGTCACCGCGGCGCTGGCGGGTTCCGCGTACGCGTCCCTGCCGGTGCTGTCGATCGCGGCGCCGTTCAGCCGGACCGCGGTGTTCCCGCAGGGCGACGTCAAGATCAAGGATGTCGCGGGGCTCTACATCTACGACAACACGCTGGAGGCCGTGGTCCTCACCGGCGCCGAGGTCAGGGCCTACCTCGAGTACTCGGCCAAGTACTTCGTGACGCTGCCGGTGGGCGCGCAGCCCGACCCGGCGACGATCAGCGACCCGGGCGTGCCGGACTACAACTACGACGTGTTCTCCGGCGTCGACTACGACATCGACATCAGCAAGCCGGTCGGCTCCCGCATCACCCGCCTCGAGATCGCCGGCGCGCCGGTCGCCCCGGACGCCCAGTTCGTGGTCGCGGTGAACAACTACCGGCGCAGCGGTGGCGGCAACTTCCCCGGCATCGTCAAGGCGCAGGTGTACAACGCGCAGCAGGAGATCCGGCAGCTTCTGATCGACTGGGCGCAGGCCAAGGGCGAGATCAACCCGGCCGACTTCTTCGTGCCGAACTGGCGGCTCGTGCGCGAGGGCGTACCCGTCTTCTGAGAACTGCTCGCTCGGGAGGGGCGCATCCCCCGATGCGCCCCTCCCGGGTCCCTCACCGGCCGGTCAGCGGCTTCCAGTCGCCGTGCTCGTCGGCCGTCACCATCACCTGACCCGTACGCCCGTCACTGAGCGTCAACTGGCACAGGTAGTCCCGCGTACCGTCGGGCCGCCGGTCACCCGCGGCCCGGCAGTCGGCATCCGTCGCGCTGATGTTCGCCTTCGCCAGCTGCCCGTCGCTGACGACGTTCTCCTGCAGCACCTTGACGGTGGCTCCCTCCCGCACCTCCAAGTAGGCCGGCACGCCCACCGCGAAGCCCGTCACGATCCAGAAGAACGAGCTGACCACGAGCATCGCCACGAACGTGACCCAGTAGGGTGCCGTGCCGTTGCGTCCCCGCCGGGCCTGATCGGCCCGCCGCGCCGCGGAGATCGCCCCGAGGACCCCGAACAGGAACGTGAAGACGGCCACCGGCCAGAGCGCCGGCGCCTGCGCGCGGGGCGCCTTCTGCATTTCCTCCGGGTACGGCACCAGCAACCCACCGACATGCGGCGCGGCCACGGGTACGACGGGCTCGGGCGTCTCGGGCGCGGGGCTCGGCGGCGCCCACGGGGGTGCGGTCGGGTACGCGGCCGGCGGGGGATAGGTGGGCGTCTGAGCACCGTACCCAGCCGGCGCGGCGTAGCTCGGCGGTACCGCGTAGCCGGCCGGGCTCGCATAGTCGGCCGGCTCTGCGTAGCCGGGTGGCTCAGCGTAGGTGGATGATGCCGCGGACAGGGCGTCGTAGTCGGCCTGCCCCGGGTAGCCGGACGGGGCCTCGTCGACCGGCCCGCCCTGCGCCACGACCCCGTACTGCGTGGCCGCCGGACGGTACTGCTCGAGGTGCTCGGCCGGCGGGTACTGCGCATGTCCCGCGGCGAACTGCGGGTACTCCGCGCCCACGGGGCCGTACGGGATCTGCGTGGTCATTCGGGGGGCCTTTCCGGTAGCGGCTCGGGTGCAGCGCCGTGCCAGGCCCCCTCCATCGGCCACGACCCCACGGACCTGAGAAGAGTGTTCCCCCCAGGTCCGCCGCCCCCGTCAGCCGTCGTTTCGTGCCGGGTCGTCCCCCGGGGTCACCTCGATCTGCATCTCGGTCATCCACTTCCGCTGGTCGTCCGGGCAGTCGAGGTAGATCTCCCGGGCGTACCCCTTGCCGACCGTGCGGTAGCCGCCCGCGTCGATCCAGTTCGCCAGCAGCTGGCCGGTCCGGAACGCCTCCGACATCGGCCCGTGGTGCACCAGCGTCGCGGCGTGCTCGACGGGCGGCAGCTCGACCACCTCGAAGCCCGGATCCGCCGGCACGTCGCCCCGGATCGGGAACGCCGCGTGCACGGTGATCGCCTCATCCGTCGCCCCCCGCGGATCGGGCAGGTAGTAGGCCATCGGCGACCCGCTGATCGTGATGCCCTGGCGTTCCAGGCGCTCCATCAGCTGCGGGTACAGCGGGGTGAGCGCAACGGTGATGTCGGGCCCGTCGTAGCTCGAGGCGGGCGCGGAAAGCTCCGCCACCCGCAGTGACGGGATGCTCTTGAGGATGACGTCCCCGGTGTCCATGTGTCCCTCGGTCTCGATCATGCGGAGACGTGCGTCGACCAGGGCGAGCCGCGCGGTGTTGGCGGCCATCTCCTCGGCCAGCTGGGCCCGCCGCAGCCGCAGCATCCCCCGGAGCTCGCCCACGTCGACCTTCTCGTCGAGCATGGTCTGCACCTGCTGCAACGAGAAGCCGAGATCCTTGAGGGCGAGCACCCGGTTGAGCACGGGCAACTGGTCCACCTCGTAGAACCGGTACCCACTGGCCGCGTCGACCCGAGCAGGCCGGAGCAACCCGATGGCGTCGTAGTGCCGCAACATCCGCACCGACACCCGGCCCAGGGCGGCGAAGTCTCCGATACTGAACATGGTCACCCCACGATCGGGCCTGACACGGTGTGAGGGTCAAGCCGGTGAAGACAAGCTAGCCGCCGAGCCGCCCCCGTGGTGGGCGCGCCCGCCATGACCAGGCCTGACAACCCACCGAATCAGGCCGCCACCCCGCGGCCCCACCGGGGCGGGCCAGCCCGCGCCGCAGGGGCCGCCGCGCCGCCGCCGTGGCGCAGCACCCCGCCCGAGCGACCTGGATGGGACGCCTCCGCGCGGCGCCCGGTCAGCGGTCGCCGGTCAGCGGTCGCCGGTCGGCGTCAGTTGGTGCCGGTGCCCGAGCCGGTGCCGCCCCCGCTGTCGCCGCCGCCGTCCCCGCCTTCGGTCGGCTGCGTGGTCGGGGGCGTCGCCGGCGTGGTCGTCGGCGTGGTCGTCGGCGTGGTCGGCCGCGTGGTCGTCGGCTTCGTCGTCGGGGTGGCCGGGGTCGAGGTCGGCACCGAGGGTGACGGCGAACGGCTCGGCTTCGTCGTCAGGGTCTGCTGCGGCGTGGCCCCGTTGGGCCGCTGCGGCGCCTTGGTCGGGGTGGTCTCCGTCGGGACGACCGGCTGGTCGGGCTGGTCGGTGTCCTGCGTGTCGGTCGGTACGACGCCCGTTCCGGAGCCGGGGTTGTCGTCGCCGCCGCCCCCGCTGGACAGCCAGATCGCCACGCCGAGGCCGCTGGCCAGCAGGAACAGCGCGATCACCGTGAACAGCACGGCGAGCTGGCCCTTGGACTGCTTGGGCCGGGCCGGGGCGAGCGGCGGGGCCGCCTCGAGCAGGTTGCGCTGCACCGGCATGGTGCGGCCGGGCGCGCCGGGGCTCATCGGGCGGGTGAGGGCGGTGCCGGTGAGTGACTGCGCGCGCATCCGGGCACCGGTCGCGCCGAGAGCCGCCGCGCCGCCGAGGGCCGCGCCGCCGAGCGTCGTGCCGGTGGTCGAGGGGCGTACCAGCCCGGTGCGGGTCATGGACGTGCCGGTCTGCGTACGCCATTCCAGCGAGCCGGCCGCAGCGAGCGCGGCCTCGGCGAACTCGGCGGCGCTGGCGAACCGGTCCGCCGGGTTCTTCGCCATGGCCCGGCTGATCAGCTCGCGGACCTCCGGCGGCGCCAGGCTGTCGGGCAGCGGCTCGGGATCGTCCTCGAGGTGGCGCAGCGCCACCTGCAGCGCGTTGTCCCCGTCGAAGGGCGGGACTCCGGCGATGCAGTGGTACGCCACGGCGCCCAGCGCATAGATGTCCGTGGCGGGGGAGACGTTCCCCTTCGCCACCTGCTCGGGTGCCATGTACAGCGCGGTGCCGACGATGGCGTTCAGCCCGGTGACGCTGGTGACCTGGGCGGAGCGGGCCACGCCGAAGTCGACGAGGATCACCGCGCCGTTCGGCTTGACGATGAGGTTGCCGGGCTTGACGTCGCGGTGCACGGTGCCGTTCTCGTGCGCGGCGTGCAGCGCGTCGGCGGCCTGCGCCACGATCGACATCGTCTCGCCGACGCCGAGGCGGCCCTGCTCCTTCAGCCGGGCGGACAGCGGCTCGCCGTCGACGAAGGCCATGACCAGGTACGCGCACTGGTCCTCGTCCTCGGCGTTCCCGGCGCTGTAGTCGTACACCTCGACGACGCCGGGGTGCCGGAACGCGGCCATCATCCGCGCCTCGCCGTAGAACCGGGCCGCGAACTCCGGGTCGGCGAGCATGGCCGTCCGCAGCACCTTGACGGCGACCGTCCGGCCGAGCACCACGTCGGTGCCCCGCCACACGTCACCCATGCCACCGGTGGCGATACGCTCGTCCAACCGGTAGCGGTTGTCCAGGAGACTTCCCGAACTGAGCACCAGCGGACCTATCTACTCGGGTGTCGCCACGACCGGATCATGAGGGGCCCGGCCACCGCGCGAGCCGCGCACAACGATACAGATTCCCCACGTCCCTGGGCGAGGTCGGTGGGTTGCGGATCGGGCACGCCGGAGAGCCGTCGGCAATCGGACGAAAAACGTGGAAATCGTACGCCGAACCGCGCCCCCGACGCCGTGAGTGGCAGGGGCGATCCGGTGGGTGATCGCTGCGCCGAGCCGCGCTCGACCGCGGAAGAGCCCGGATTGACGAAAAACGAGGCAGTCCCGCGCCGGCGGAACAAAACGGCCAGGTGGGCGGCGCGTCGGGGAGCGGTCGCCGGGTCAGCGGCCGCCGGAGCAGCGGTCGCCGGGGCAGCGGCCGTCGAAGCAGCGGTCTCCGGGGCAGCGGTCGCCGGGGGAGCGGCCGGAAATGCGGCGCGACCGGCGGGAGTCACCGGCGGGTGAGGGGCGGCACGGTCCGGCCCGCCGCGGAGTCCGCGACCAGCTGCGTGAACCGGCGCTCCCGCGTGTCGGCCCGTTTCGCGCTCACCACCCAGTGCGCCGCGGCGCGCCGGTAGGAGGCCGGCTGTGCGTCGAACCACTGCCATGCCTTCTCCTCCTTCCGGAACCGGGTGAGCTGCTCCTCGTCGAGGACAGCGTCCGCCGGCTGCTCGTACGAATATGTAGCGACCTTGTCGGGTTTCCGCTTCTCGAAGACGTCCAGCCCGGCCGGGTGCATCAGCCCCGCCGCGGTCAGCTCGGCGATCTTGGCGACGTTGACGGCGCTCCACACGCTGCCCGGGCGGCGTGGCGTGAAGCGGACCTGGTAGCGGTCCTCGTCGATGCGCCGGGCGATGCTGTCGATCCAGCCGAAGCAGAGCGCCTGCGCGATGGCTTCCGTGTGCTTCACGCTCGACCGGCCGGTGTGTTTCTTGTAGTAGCCGACGAACAGCTCGGGCGCGTCGGCGTGGTGCTTCTCGAACCAGGTCCGCAGGTCGGCCTCGGAGGTGAAGAACACGGCTTCCATGCCGAGGACCCTAGGGCCGGGGTACGACAAAGCCGCCCGGGCGGCAAGGGGCTCCGCCCGGGCGGCCAGTCTCAGCTGTCGTACGTCGGCGTGCTGACGATCGCCGTCTCCGCCAGCTGCAGTTCCTCGTTCTCGGCCCGGCGCTCGGCGGCGGCCCGGGCGGTGGAGGCGGCGGCCCAGCCCAGCGCGACGCCGATGAGGCTCGCGCCGATGATGACGCCCCAGGGCAGGCCCGGCTTGCGACCGGCGAGGGCGTTCGCGGCCAGGTTGGCGCGGGCCCAGGCCTCGTCCGTCGCGGCGTTCATCCGGGCGCCCGCCTTGCCGGCCAGCTTGTTGCTCCGGCGGGACGCCTTGCCCGCGAGCTTCTGGCTCTGCTGGGTCGCCTTGCCGGCCAGCTCGGCGACCTTGGCGCCGGCCACGCCCGCGGTCGCCTTGCCGGTCTCCTTCGCGCTCTCGCCGGCCGATGCCATTGCCGACGACAGGTAGTCCCAGGCCTCGGCGGCGGTGCGCTCGGCCTTGCCCTTGCGAGAGAACATCGTCTCCTACCTCCTGCAATCGCCGGGTACGGCGCTCCGTCACTGATCCGGAGGTGCCCAAGGGGCCGGAATCGCAAACGTGACCCGAACAGCACCGGCCGGTGCCGTGAACCCCGGGGGAACGGGCGGCCGGGTCCGCGACGCAGGACCGTACAAAGCTCGCTATTCGGACTCGATTCCCGCCGTACTGTCGGATGTGGACAGCGTCACGTCAGGTTAAACGGTGGACATCCCTAGGTAGGCTTGCTCCGGTTCATACGTGGCGCACAGCCACCTGCCAGGTTCGAGCACTACTGTCCGGTGCAGTTTCACCGGACCCGACGGGGGTAGTCACCGCCGCCCCCGGCGAGGGCCCGCACGGCAGTTCAGCGGCCCCTCGTTCCGAGGAGAGACGCCCGGGCGCACCCGGGCGGGTGGAGGTTAGGCGTGACGCTGTCGATAACGACGTCGACGAAGTCCACCGGTGTGGTGGAGGTCGCCCCGATGGGCGAGATCGACGTCGAGAACGCGTATGAGATCAAGGACGCCGTCGCGGAGCAGCTCTCCGCCGCCGCGCCGCAGCGCATCGAGCTCGACATGCACGGCGTCACCTTCATCGACTCCGTGGGGATCTCCGCCCTGGTGGCCGCCTTCCAGCTCGCCAGCGTCAGCGGCGTCAAGCTCGTGGTCACCCGCCCCAGCCGGTTCGCGCACCGTCAGCTGTGGGTGACCGGCCTGCTCGGCCTCTTCGGCGCGCCGGAGCCCTGCACGGACTGCGGTGACCCGGCTCACCGCACGCTCGTCCCGGGAGCCTGAGCGCAGGCGCAAAACCGACATTCGCGGGGTACGCGGCACCGCGCCCGTATTCGCCGCCTGACCGCGAGTGATCGTCGCGTTAAGCCCGTCTGTGGCGACTTGTCCCCGGGCTGGCCGTTACGGAATAGTGCCTGATCGTGGCGCGACTTCCGATGGGTACGGCCATCCTGCGGCGCTACGTCCTGATCGGCGCGATCGGTCAGGGCGGGGTCTCCACCGTCTACCGGGCGGTCGACTCGGTTCGCGGCCGCAAGCTCGCCGTCAAGATTCTTGCACCCACGCTCGCCGGCGACCCCGGCGCGCGCGACGACGTCCGCCGCGAAGCCCTCATCACGGACCGGCTGCGGCACCCGAGCGTCCCCCGCGTCTTCGAGTACGGCGACGCGCCGCTGCCGGACGGCACGGTCGTCCCGTACGTGGCGCTGGAGCTGCTCGACGGTGTACCGCTGACCGAGCGCCTGGCCGGGGGCCGCCTGGAATGGCCGGAGGCGGTCCGCATCGCCGCGACCGCCGCCGACGTCCTCGCCGTGGCCCACCGCCGGGGCGTCGTGCACCGGGACCTGTCCGCCCGCAACGTCATGCTCGCGACCGACGGCGTGAAGATCATCGACTTCGGCCTGGCCACGGCCACCCGCCCGGGCGACGGGATCACCGAGTCCCCGGCTCTGCCCTACTTCCGCACGGTCGCGCCGGGCCGGGACCGTGGCGCGCCGCCCTCGCACCCGAAGACGGCGTTCGCCCGCCCTGCCGACGACGTCTACACCCTCGGCGTACTGCTGTACGAGATGCTGACGGGCCGGTCGCCGTACCCGCCGGCGGTGGCCGCCACGATCGTCGCCGCGGGGCGCGCCGCGCATCTGGCGCCCACCCCCGTGCTGGCGATCCCCGGCCTGCCGCCGCGGTTGCGCGACCTGGTCCGGGCCTGCATGGCGAAGCGCCCCGAGGACCGCCCGGCCAGCGTGGACGTCGCACTGGACCTGTGGCGCCTGCTCGACGAAGCCCGCCCGCTCGAGCCCTCGGTGAACTGAACCGGGAGAGCCGCCCGCTCAGATGGCCGGCGTCTGCACGACGATGTTCTCCAGGTTGATCTTCACGTCGGTGGCCTCGCCCGGCGCCCGGATCGGGGTGACCGACGCGTAGCCCTCCGCCAGCGCCGCCAGGTCCGTACCCGGCTCCAGCGGCTCGTCCGCCGCCTGCACCGCCGTGCGGACGAAGCCCTCGCCCGCCTCCGCGATGCTCATCTGCACCTGGCCGAAGCGGGCGAGCCGGGCCCGCCGCAGCCCACGGATCCCGTCCACGTGCATGTCGGGCACGTTCAGGTTGAGCACCGTGCCGGGCGGCGTGTGGGTCAGCGTGGGCAGCAGCTTCACCGCCAGGTCCGCCGCACTGGTCCAGTGGCGCTGCTCGTCGTCCGCCTTGTCCAGGTCGGCGATCGCCTGGCCCCCGCTGCCCGCCGTACCGTTCGCCGGGGACAGGACGTCCAGCGACACCGCCATGCCGTGCAGGCCGGCGTGCGAGGCGGTCAGCGTGGCGCCGACCGTACCCGAGTGGATCACCGCGGCCCCGGCGTTGGCGCCGCGGTTGATGCCGGAGAGCACGAGCGTCGGCGTACGCCCGAAGGCCTCACGCAGCGCGAGGATCACGATGAACGCGGGCGAGGCGGCGACGGCGTACGCGGGGAGGTTCTTGGCCCCCGGCAGCTCGCGCGGCTGCACATGGATACGGCCGTTCTTCTCCACCGCGGTCATGGCGGCGCTGGTGCCGCTGGCCTCGGTCAGCGGCGCGGCCACGACGACGTCGAAGCCCTGCCGCGCCGTCGCCCGCGCCAGCCACCTGATCCCCGGCGCATCGATCCCGTCGTCATTGGTGATCAGAATCCGCGGAGCCTTCATCATGCTGTGCCTTCCTGGCATGCCCTCCTGGCCCTCACGGTCGCGGCTGGGGGCCGCTCGCGCGGGGGTGGTTCGGTGCAGTCGGTCATGCTGTGCCTTCCTGGCATGCCCTCCTGGCCCTCACGGTCGCGGCTGGGGGCCGTTCGCGCGGGCGAGGCTCGGTGCAGTCCGTCATGCCGGTACCTTCGCGGCGGCGGGGGTCAGCCGTACCCGCTCCGTCAGGACCTGGACCGCGTCGATGCGGCCCGTGCCGAGGCCGTGGCGGGTGACGTTGAGGGCGCCGGCGGCGGCCCCTGTACGCACAGCGTCACACAGGGTTCCGCCCTGGGCCAGCACCGCCGCGACCCCCGCGGTCATCGAGTCGCCCGCGCCGCGCGACTCGGCGGCGACCATGCGGGGCATGTCGACCTCGTACACCGTGTTGTCGATGAGGGCGAGCGCCCCGTCGCCGGCGCGGGAGACCAGCGCCACCTCGGCGCCGTCGTCGTGCAGCTTGAAGAGGGCCTTGGTCAGCGACTTCGTGGAGCCGTCGCGCACCATGCCGTCGCGGATCAGCTCCTCGTGGCTGACCTTGACCACGTGCGGGCGGGCCTCGAGCGCGGCGGCCAGGTGGGCGGCGGAGAGGTCCACGATCACCTTGCAGCCGTTCGCGCCGAGGTCGGTGGCGAGGCGCCGGTAGACCGACGGCGGCACCACGGACGGGTGGGCCGGGCCGCTGAGCACGGCGATGCCGGCGCGCAGACCCTCGGCGAGCGCCAGGCTGTACAGCTCGTCCATCTCGTGACGCGACAGCGGCTGCCCCGGGTCCTCGGCGAGCTCCTCGCGCTTGCCGCTGCGCCGGTCGTGCACGTACCAGCCCGTACCCGTGTCGCGCTTTATGGTCTTGAGCGTGACGCCGTGGAACTTGAGCAGCGGCTCCAGCACGCGCCCGACCTCGCCGCCGGCCGCCGCGCAGAGCGTCACCTGCGCGCCCAGCAGGGTGATCATCCGGGCCTGCCAGACGCCCTGGCCGCCCGGGTGCACGTGCAGCTCGGCCTTGTCGTGCTGCTGCTCGATGGTCACGGTGAGCTGGGGCGCAGGCACGAAGACCATGACCCCTTTGTTACCCATGGGGACAGTTTTACGCCTTTGGCCCGAGGTGCGGGACTGATCCGGAGATTTATGGCTTGCGGCCCAGCACGACGCCGTTGGCGCCGGGTGCCTCGAAGCGGACCGTACGGATGTCCGCGAAGCCGGCGCCCGCCAGCCACTCCGCGTACTCGGCGTCCGCATAGTTCCGGCCACCCTCCGTCTCGACCAGCATGTTCATCCCCATCAGCGCGGCCGGCGCCGGTCCCGTACGGTCGGCGTCGAGCAGCAACTCGGAGATGATCACGAGGCCACCGGCGGGCAGTGCGGCGTACGCCTTGCCCAGCAGCTCCCGGTTCGTCGCCGCGTCCCAGTCGTGCAGGATCATGCTGAGCAGCAGCACGTCGTGCCCGTCCGGCAGGGCGGCGTCGCGCAGGAAGTCGCCGGGCACGGTGGCGATCCGGTCGGTGAGCCCCGCCGCGGCGATCTTGCCGGCGGCCAGCTCGCACACGTGCGGCAGGTCCAGCACGGTCGCGGTCAGCCCGGGGAAACGTTCGCAGAGCTCGATCGGGTACGCCCCCGAGCCGCCGCCCACATCGAGGAGCCGCCGGCACGCGCCCAGGTCCACGGCCTCGCCGAGCGCCCGGGCGGTGAAGATCGAGGTGGAGTGCATCGCCTCCCAGAACGTCCCGAGCAGCTCCGGCTCCGCCGTGGTGAACATGGACTCCTGGCTCGCCGGGTCCCAGGTCAGCGGCTTGTCCGAGCGCAGCGCCTCCCCGACGCGATGCCACGGCAGGTATGTGCGCTGGTCGCAGTACCGCACCTGGCCACCGAAGTAGTACGGCCGCCCGCGGACGAGGAACTCCTCGGCGAGCGGGGAGTTGCGGTAGCCCTCGCCGGCGCGTTCCAGCAGGCCCAGCGAGGCGCACGCGGTGAGCAGCAGGTCGGCCGGCCGCTCGGGGAGGCCGAGTTCGCGTTCGGCGTCGGCGACGGTCAGCGTGCGCCCACCGGCGAGCTTGCTGAACAGGTCGAGCTCCACCGCGGCGGCGAACGTCTTGAAGCTCCAGAAACCGGTCACCAGGTCCATGAGGGGCGTGGGGGTCACCATGGTGCAGATGATCCCAAATGGGCCCCGTCCTGGCGAGGATCCGGCGCTACCGGGGCGCCGCCTCGGTGAGCTGCTGGACGACGGGGATGAGGTCCGGGCGGTTGCGCAGCAGGTCCTCGAGGCGTACGCGCCACCGGCTGGCCTCGATGTCCACGGCGAAGCGGTCGTTGTCACTGCTCTCCACCGACGCCGCGAGCAGGCGCTGACGGGTGTTGGACAGTTCGCCGTAGAGGTCGGTGCCCAGCCGGCTGAGGATACGGCCGGCAAAAGCGTCGTAGCCCGGTCCGCCGGCGGCCCGGACGAAGGCGCGGGCGCCGTCCCAGGCCACTCGGGGTTGATGGATGACCGACTGACTCATGATGTCCCTCCGCTGTTGGTCAGTGACCAAGTGTAGGGATGCGAGGAGGTTTCGGGACTTGGTTCACCAGCCTGCGGGCGTACAGGATCGGTGGCCGGCGGTGACCGGCTCCGCCTGCAGCGTCGCGTGGTCGATGTGGAAATCATCGTGCAGCGCCTCGCGGGCGGACGCAAGGACTGAGCCGAGGTCGGCGTCCGGGACGAGGCTCAGGTGCGCCGATGCCACGTCCATGCCGGAGGTGAGCGTCCAGACGTGCAGGTCGTGCACGTCGCAGACGCCCGGCACGGCGGCCAGCCGGTCCCGCACCCGGGTCATGTCGAGGTGCGCCGGGGCGGCCTGCACCAGGATGCGCACGGCGGAGCGGGCCAGCGCGAACGTCCGGGGCAGGATCATGAGCGCGACGATCACGGCCACGATCGGGTCCGCGTACGCCCATCCGGTGGTCGCGATGACGACCGCCGCGAGAATCACGCCCGCCGAGCCCAGCAGGTCGCCGACGACCTCGAGGTACGCCCCACGCACGTTGAGGCTCTCCTTGGCGCCCGAGCGCAGCAGCCCGAACGCGATCAGGTTGACCACCAGGCCGCCGACGGCCACGACCAGCATCGACCCGGCCGGCACCTGCGGCGGGTCGGAGAACCGCCGGACGGCCTCGACCAGCACGTAGACGGCGACGCCGGTGAGCAGCAGCGCGTTGCCCAGGGCGGCCAGCACCTCGAGCCGGTAGAGGCCGAAGGTGCGCTGCGAGTCCGTGTGGGCGCGGCCGGCGGCGTGGATGGCCGCGAGCGCCATGGCGATGCCGAGGACGTCGGTGAACATGTGCCCGGCGTCGGAGAGCAGCGCCAGCGATCCGCTCAGCAGCGCGGCGGCCGCCTCGACCAGCATGAACGCGGCCAGCAGCCCGGCCGCCCACCACAGCCGCGAGCGGTGGCGCTCGCCCGCGCGCAGCGCCTGCCCGCCGTGGTCGTGCCCGGCTCCCATGCCCCCCACCTTCCGTCCTCGCCCCGCGCCCCGGCAAACGTATGTTCGTATCGCTATGTATGCAAGTTGAACTCGATTGTCGTTGCCGGGGTATGACTCACCAAACCGCCTCGCCTGGAGGGAACCACCCCCATGTCCAGACGCACCCTCGCGATTGTTGCCCTGACCGCGCTCGCCGTCACCGCCGCCGCGCCGTCCGCGGCCGCCGCCCCCACCCACAGCGGCTTCTGGCCGACGGTGGTCCGGCTCCCCGACGGTTTCCAGCCGGAGGGCATCGCCATCGGCAAGCTGCCGTACGCGTACTTCGGCTCCCGCGCCGACGGCGACATCTACCGCGTGAGCCTGCGCACCGGCCGCGGCGACGTGATCAGCCAGGGCCCCGGCACGCCGTCGCTCGGCATGAAGATCGACCACCGTGGCCGGCTGTTCGTCGCCGGTGGCAGTGGGGGCGACGCCCGCGTGCTCGACGCCGCGACCGGCAGGGTGCTGCGGTCGTACCGGCTGCAGACCGTGCCGTCGTTCATCAACGACGTCACGCTCACCGGCGGGGCGGCCTGGTTCACCGACTCGACCAACCCGGTGCTGTTCAAGCTGCCGCTGGGCCGCCACGGCAGCCTGCCCGCCGAGGCGGTGCCGGTGCCGCTGACCGGAGCCATCGTCTACGCCGACGGCATCAACGCCAACGGCATCACGGGCACCCCGGACGGGCGCGGCCTGATCGTCGTGCAGTCCGGCACGGGCAAGCTTTTCCGTACGTCGTACAGCGGCGTGACCAGGGAGATCGACCTCGGCGGCGAGTCGGTGCCCAACGGCGACGGCCTGTGGCTGCGCGGCGCCACCCTCTACGTGGTGCAGAACCGGCTCAACGTCGTCGCGAGGATCCAGCTGAACCGGCACGCGACGAAGGGCACCGTGGTCAGCCGCACCACCAGCCCCGGCTTCGACGTCCCGACCACGATCGCCGAGTACGGCAAGCGCCTCTACCTGCCGAACGCGCGCTTCACCACCACGCCCACGCCGACGACCCCGTACACCGCGGTCGCCGTGCCGCGGCCCTGAGAGCGGCCCTCACCCCGTCCAAACCACCCCACCGCCACCCACAAGCGGACTAAAGGCTCTGCCAGGGCCGGGTGCCGGCGGTGGTGAGCCGCTGCGTCGCGCGGGACAGCGCGACGTACAGCGTCCGCACGCCGCTGGCATCCGTGGCGATCTCCGCCGGCTCGATCAGCACCACCGCGTCGTACTCCATGCCCTTGGCCTCCAGGGCCGTCACGACCTGGACCCGCTCCGGCAGCCCGGCCACCCACGCGGCGATCTCGGCGCGCCGCGGCACCGGCGTGATCACGCCGATCGTGCCGTCCACGTCGGCCAGGTGCTTCTCCACCGCCTGCCGGGCCACCTCGGGCAGCTCCGCGGCCGGCACCACCAGGTCGACCGGCTCCACGCCCGTGCTGCGCACCGCCCGGGGCAGCGGCAGGTCCGGCATGATCGTGCGGATCACCCCGGCCGCCACCGCGAAGATCTCCGAGGAGTTCCGGTAGTTGGTGGTCAGCGCGTACGTGTTGCGCTTGCGCGTGCCCAGCGCCTTCTCGCGCGCCCGGTCCAGCTCGCCGACATCGCCCGACCAGGCCGTCTGCGCCGGGTCGCCGACGATCGTCCACGACGCGTACGCGCCCCGCCGGCCGATCATGCGCCACTGCATGGGCGACACGTCCTGCGCCTCGTCCACCACCACGTGGGCGTAGTCGCGGTAGTCCTCGTCGCGCTGCACGGCCTGCGCGCGGGCGGCGGCCTGGCGGTCCGCGTACGTGCTGACCTCCTGCACCCCGTCGCGTACGTGGAACGGGTTCTTCGTCTTCTGCTGCGCCCTGCGCGGGCGCCCCATGAGCTCGTCGAGCTCGTCGAGCAGCGCCACGTCCGCGATCGTGGGGCCGTGCTCCGCCAGGCCGTCGAACGAGCCCTGCAGCAGCGCGATCTCGTCCCTCGACAACAGCCCGTTCGCGTACGCCCGCAGCCGGGCCGGCTCCGCCAGCCACCGCAGCACCCGCATCGGCGTGAACCGGGGCCACCAGGCGCGCAGGAAGTCCCGGAAGTCGGCGCGGTCGGCCAGCTCCGACTCGAACTCCGGCTTCTCCGGCAGGTTGCGGACGGCCCCGCGCGCCTGCGCCCACAACGCGTCGAAGATCCGGTCGAAGCCGGTGCCCCGGACCTCGTTGCGGCGCGCGCCCCGCGGCAGCGCCTTGCGCCGGATGCGGTCCAGCTCAGCGGCGTCCAGGCGCAGCAGCGTGCCCCGGTACAGCAGGCGCAGCTCGGTCGGCCCGCCCGGCACCGCGTCGTGCGACGCGCGCTCGAGCACCCGGCGCATCCGCAGCGAGCCCTTGACCGCCGCCACGTCGGTGGGGTCGACCCGGGTGGCGTCGTACCCGGGAACCAGCGAGCCCAGCGACCGCAGCGTCGCGGTGTCCTCACCCAGCGACGGCAGCACGGTCGCGATGTAGTCGACGAACACCCCGGACGGGCCGACCACCAGGATGCCGCCGCCGGCGAACCGGCCCCGGTCCGAATACAACAGGTACGCGGCGCGGTGCAGCGCGACGGCGGTCTTGCCGGTACCCGGTCCGCCGGTCACGATCGTCACGCCGGACGCGGGGGAGCGGATCGCCTCGTCCTGCTCACGCTGGATCGTGGCGACGATGTCGCGCATGCCGCGCCCGGTCGCCTTCGAGAGGCTGGCCAGCAGGGCGCCGTCGCCGACCACGCGCATGTCCGGCGGCGCCGCCTCCGGATCCAGCAGGTCGTCCTCGATGTTCGTGACGTGCTCGCGCGCCGACTGGATCATCCGGCGCCGGACCACCCCGAGCGGCTCAGCGGGCGTCGCCCGGTAGAACGCGGCCGCGGCCGGGGCCCGCCAGTCCACCACCAGCGACTGGGAGTCCTCGTCGCGGATGCCCATGCGGCCCACGTAGTGCACCGCGCCGGTCTTCAGGTCCAGGCGGCCGAAGACCAGCCCCTCGTACTCGGTGTCGAGCGCGTGCCGTCGCCGCGCCGCGTGGAACACCATCGCGTCGCGCTCCACGAGGGCGCCGAACGTGCCCACGCCGGCGAGCTTGTAGCCCTCCTTCTCGGCGCGGGACGCCTCCCGGCGAAGCTCGGCCAGGCGGGCGTACACCCGGTCGACGTGCTTCTGCTCGGCAGCGATCTCCTGCTGCAGGACATGGGCGTCGCTCAAGTCGGTCAGTGCTCCCCGCTTGTGGATCAGCTGGCTGCCGCCGCCGCGTACCGTGCGAAGGGGGCAATCGAACTTACTCCTACCGGGGTGGTCGAGTCGACGGCGGCACGCCTGCCGGCCGTTTGCGACCCTTCGCCGCCCGGTCAGGCCGCCTGGTCGTAGCCGTCGCGGCGGGCGCGGCTCAACCGGCGGCGGCGCTGCGCGGCGGTGCTCTCCGCCGCCTTCGCCACGACCGCGCTCAGCGCCGTGGTGACCAGCTCCGGGCGCTCCATCATCAGCATGTGCCCGGCGCCCTCGCACACCGTCAGCTCGGTTCCGGGCAGCGCCTCCGCGATCGACTCCGCGCACGGCGGCGGGGTCAGCCGGTCCCGGTCGCCGACCAGCGCCGCGGCGGGCACGTCACCCAGCGTCGCGAGCGTGTCGAGGCGGTGCTGGTTGCCCACCGAGTTCCGGAAGCCGCCGATCGACCGCAGCGACGCCCGGCCCACCGCCGACATGACCATCTGCAGGTCACGGTCGTCGTACTCGTCGCCGAACAGCAGCCAGCGCACCCCCGGCCGCAGCGCCGGCAGGACCGCACGGTGCGGCCGCCACGCGCCGAGCCGGGCCAGCACACCCGCGCCGGTCTGCTCCGCGGCGCGCAGGAACGGCGTCAACGGGGTGGGCAGGCCGTAACAGGTGTGGGTGGCGCCCTCGGCGGTGGTCGAGACGAACACCAGGCCGGCGACGCGCTGCGCGAAGTCCTCCGGGTACGAGTCGGCGTACTCCATGATCGTCATGCCGCCCAGCGAGTGCCCCGCCAGCACGACGGGGCCCGAAGGGGCGTACGCGTCCAGCACCTCCGCCAGATCGTCGCCGAGCTGCCCCACCGTGGCCGACCGCAGCCGCGTGACACCGGAGAGCCCGTGCCCCCGCGCGTCGTACGCGACCACCCGCACGTCCGTACCCTGCAGAGCTCGCATCTGGTGGTGCCACGTCCGTCGGTCCAGGCACCATCCGTGCAGCAGCACGACGGTCACCGGCGCGTCCGCCGGACCGGACGTCTCGACGTGCAGTCGAACGCCGTCGGCGAGGGTGAGCTCCGAGCGCTCCGACATGGGCACCTCCGTGTATCGCACGGCCCCGTTGTACCCACGGGTAATCAGCATCACTCTCGATCGCCGGAAAAGCCACTGTCCGACCGGATCTTCCACTGCGCCTCGAGGCCGCCCCGACCACGCGTACGGCCTTCGGGACGTGATGTGCCTCGCACAGCCTGTGCTGCGGCTCCTCTTCGTAGAGAATCGGAGCCATGACGGGTCCGACCCCTGCCTCGCTGCCCACGGCCTCCGCGCCCTCCGTACCCGATGCCGTACCGGTCTCCCCGGCACCGGCCGGGACCGCCGTCGTCCAGGAGCGGATCATGCTGCCTGCCGACGCCCTCGCCGAGCTGATGGCCGGCAACCGCCGCTTCGTCACCGGCAAGCCGGAGCACGGCCACGACGTCGCCGCGGCGGCCGCCGCCTCCAGTGGTCAGCTGCCGCACGCCGTCGTCGTGGGCTGCATCGACTCGCGGGTACCGCTCGAAGCGATCTTCGACCAGACCTTCGGCTCCATCTGCGTGGTCCGCTCCGGCGGCCACGTCGTGGACCGCGCGGTGCTGGGCTCGGTCGGCTTCGCGGTCTCCGCCCTCAACGTCCCCCTGATCATGATCCTGGGCCACGTCCGCTGCGGCGCGGTCGACGCGACCGTGCAGTCCCTGCGCGCGGGCGACAACCCGGGCGGCGACCTGGGCTACCTGGTCGACGAGATCGCCCCGGCGGTGCACAGCGTGGGCCTCGACGACCCGGACGTGGCGGCCAAGGCGATGCGCGCCCACGTCACCCGGACCGTACGCCGCATGCGCGACATCGCCGGCGTGCCGGAAGCGGTGGCGGCGGGCACGGTGAGCATCGCGGGCGCCGTGTACGACCTCGACACCGGCGAGGTCGAGCTCCTGACCTGAGCCGGTCCCGGCTCTGCTCCGGCGTGTCGCCGGGCCTCGGTCGGGGCTTTCGGCCCTCACCCGGGCCGGCTTTCGCTCTTCGCCGGTCCAGCTTCCTGCCTTTGCCCGGGCCGGCTTCCTGCCCTCGGGCTGCTCCGGCTCGGCTCGGCTTTTCGCCGCGCCGGCCCTGGCTGCGGCCGGGCTATCGGGGTCGGCTCGGCTTTCGTCCGGCCTCGGCTTCGGCTGCCCCCGAGCCATCGGGCTCGGCTCGGCTTTCTCCCGGCCGGCTTCGGCTGCGACCGGGCGGCTATCGGGCTCGGCTCGGCTTCGCCCGGTTCGGCTTCGCCCGGTTCGGCTTCGCCCGGTTCGGCTGCGGCCGGGCTCTGGGTTCCCGGCGTGGCCGCGCGGTCCCCGGCCGGCCTGTAGGCCTTGGCCTGACTCCCCGGTCCGCCACGGCCGGCTTTCCACCCGCCTGGTCCGACGGGGGCTGATCAACTTGTCGTGATCTTCGGTGGATGCGAAAAGGCGCTCCCGGGTACGAAACCCTGGGAGCGCCCTGGCGCGTTGCGGAGGCTCAGCCCTCGAAGACGCCCGCGTCGACGAGACGCTTCTCGGTGCTGCTCCAGCCGTGCTGCGGGAAAGCCTGGTCGAGGCCCTGGAGCTCGGCCCGGATCTTGGCGCCGTGGCCCGCGGCGGCGAGGATACGGATCTCCTCGACGAAGGCGTCCGAGTCGGTCTTCAGGTGGTTGGTCTTGCCGTTGGTCAGGTTGCGCACGTACGCGAAACGGCCGTTCGCGAGCGGGATGAGGTACTTGAACTCACCGAGCACGCTGAGGGCGCCACCCTGGCCTGCCTGGCCGGCGCGGACGGATGCGCGGGCGGTCTTTGAGGTGTTGCTCGCCACGGCGGTACTCCTTGGAAAAGAACGGGTGTCGGCATAAAACGCCGGAGCAAGCCTACACGAGCCCAGCAGGGCCGCACCGCGGGAGTGGCCTGGTCCGTTAGGTCAGGTGTGCCACTACGGCCATTCACATGTCGATATTGCGGTTTCTCTGGCGCACCATCCGTACCACCCGGCATCATGGAGCACGATCAACCGCGGTCGAGGTCGTAGGGGAAGACGCACCTCGGTCTCCGGGAGGTCACCGTGCCAACGTGTGGCGTCGTATACGTCCACTCGACCCCACTCGCCGTGTGCCAGCACGTCGAGTGGGCGATCGCGCGCGTCCTGACCGCGCCGGTCACCCTGCATTGGACTGCGCAGCCGGTCGATCCCGGCATGCGGCGGTCGGAGTGCAGCTGGACCGGGAGGCCGGGCACCGGCGCCGAGCTGGCTGCTGCCCTCAGGCAGTGGCCCATGATCCGTTTCGAGGTCACCGAGGAGCCCAGCCCCGGCGTGGACGGGGAACGCTTCATGCACGTCCCCGGCCGCGGCCTGTTCCGCGGCACGATGGGCGCCTCCGGCGACATCCAGCTCGGCGAGGACCGCCTCCGCTCCATCATGGCGGGCGCCCGCGCCCCCGAAGCGCTCTCGCACGCCCTGGAGAAGGCGCTGGGCACGGCCTGGGACGCCGAACTCGAGCCGTACCGCTACGCCGGCGACGGCGCGCCGGTCACCCTCCTCACCCGCGTCGGCTGACCCGCCGCCTTCCGCCCGGGCACGGCCGTCGTTTCAGGCCGGCCCGGCAGCCCAGCCCAATCCACCCGGCCCAGCCGTCCCGGCGCGGCCGTGGCCTGGCGCGGCCGTGGCCTGGCGCGGCCGTGGCCTGGCGCGGCTGGCCGGCGTGGTCTGGACTGGCGCGGCTGGCCCGGCGTGGTCCGGACCGGCGCGGCCCGTCCGGGCTCGTCTGGCAAGGCACCGCCGGTCCGCCCTGGTCTGGTCTGGCGCGGCCAGCCAGGCGCGGCCAGCCAGGCGCGGCCCGGGCCGGCGCGGCCGGTCCGGCCCGGTGTGGCGCGGCCAGCCCGGCCCGGCATGGCCCGACGCGACCCGCCGGCCCCGCATGACCCGGCGCTCACCCCGGCGGGACCCGGCCCGGTCCGGGCCGCCGGACCTCGCATCCCAAGCGCGGTTGACCGGCCAAGACCGGCGAGTTCACCCCCGCCTCGCGTACGACGGAAGTTATCCACAGGGCCGGTTTGTCGATGTTCGGGCGGAGCTGATCCAATGGCCCCCGTGAATAGGGCGCTCTCCGTTGCTGTGGCCGTACCCCTGGCTCTGATCCTGGCCGGGTGCGGCAGCGACGCGCCCACGCCACCGCCCGCCTCCGCCGTGCCCGCGCAATCGCCGAGCCTGCCGCCGCCGCCCAGCTCGGCCGGCGTCGCGCCGGTCGCCACGGGGGATCCCGCCACCCGGGCGCGCGAGACCGTGCGGACGCTGAGTGACGCCGGCCTCGCCGGGCAGGTGCTCATGCCTTATGCGTACGGTGACAATGCCGACCGGGTCGACGCCGCTGCCGCTGCGGGCAATCAGAAGCTGGCCGGGGTGAACACGCCCGCCGAGATGGTCGCGAAGTTCGGGCTGGGCGGGGTGATCCTGGTCGGGTTCACGGCCGGCGACCCGACCGGCGCGACCAATCCCGCCACGAACGTGGACAACCCGCAGCAGGTCCGCGCGCTCACCGACGGGCTGCAGGCGGCGGCGCGGCGGCTGCCCGGGGGCGCGCCGCTGCTGATCGGCACGGACCAGGAGTTCGGTGTGGTCACCCGGGTGCGGACCGGGGCGACGCAGCTCCCGTCCGCGATGGCGTTCGGGGCGGCGGGCCGGCCCCCGCTCACCCAGGCTGCGTGGCACGCCGCCGGGCAGGAGCTGGCGGCGATGGGCATCAACCTGGACTTCGCGCCGGTCGCCGACACGCTCGGGCCGCAGGGCAGTTCCGTCATCGGCTCCCGGTCGTACGGCGCCGATCCGGCTGCCAACGCCGCTCAGGTGCGCGCCGCCGTGCGCGGCATTCAGGGTGCCGGAGTTTCCGCGGCGCTGAAGCATTTTCCCGGGCACGGGCACACGACCGGCGACAGCCATGACGACCTGCCGATCGTGCGGCAGAGCGCGGCGCAGTGGGAGCGCGAGGACCGGCCGCCGTTCGCCGCGGGCATCGGCGCCGGCGTGGCCGTGGTGATGTCCGGCCACCTCGACGTGGAAGGGCTGGACAAGGGCGTCGCCGCGACCTTCTCCCACAAGATCATGACTGATGTGCTGCGCGGCCGGCTCAAGTTCACCGGCGTCGCCGTCACCGACGCCATGAACATGGCTCCCGCGATGAAGTGGCCGGCCGGGGAGGCCGCCGTACGCGCCCTCAACGCGGGCAACGACATGCTGCTCATGCCGCCGGACATCACCGCGGCCCGCGACGGCATCCTCGCCGGGCTGCAGAACGGAAGCCTCAAGCGGGAGCGGCTGGTCGAGGCGGTCACCCGGATCCTCACCCTCAAGTTCCGCTCCGAACGCCCCCAGCCGGACCTGTCAGTGCTGGAGTCACCCGAGCACCGCAAGGCGGTCCTGGCCGCCGACGCCGCCGCGGTGACGGTCCTCAAGGGGCGCTGCTCCGGCCCGCTGGTCACCGGCCCGGTCACGGTGACGGCCTCCGGCGGCCGGGAGACCGCGCGCACCGGGCTGGTCGAGGCGTTGCAGCAGGCCGGCGTCCCGGTTCAGGCCGCGGGCGGCACGGTCGTGCACCTCATCGGGTACGGGGACCACACCACCGACCTGAGCCCCGACGCGGCGGTGACGGTGAGCATGGACACGCCGAACCTCCTGGCGGCGGCGAAGTCGCCCACGCTCGTGGCCACGTACTCGTCGAGCCGCCTGTCGCTGGACGCGCTGGCGGCGGTCCTCGCCGGCAAGGCGAAGGCGCCGGGGCGTTCGCCGGTGCAGGCAGGCAAGCTTCCTCGCAGCGCCTGCGCGAAGTAACCGCACCGTCCGCCTGCTCGCTCGCAGGTAGCGGGTCGAGCCTTCGTGCGGTCGTGCGCAGCGACCCCGCCCGGGCGACCCTCGTAGGCCCGGTGGACGCCGGCGTCGGCCGGCTCGACATCACCGGTCGTCGGGACCCGGCGGACGCGCCGGAGCTGCACCGGCTCTCGGAAGCGGGCCGGTTGCGTGGCGAGGGCGGTGTGATCCCGTGACGGCGTCAGAGCGGGATGTTGCCGTGGGTGCCGCGTGCGGCCGGGGCCGCAGCCAGGGCCTCCGCGATCCGCCGCCGGGTCTCCTCCGGCTTGATCACGTCGTCCACCACGCCGATCTCCACGGCCCGGTGCACTCCGCCCGCCGTCCTCGTCTGCTCCTCCACCAGCGCCTCGCGCAGGGCCTCCCGTTCATCGTGCGGGGCCGCCGCCAGCTTCTTGCGGTGCAGGATCGTCACGGCGGCGCTCGCGCCCATCACCGCGATCTCCGCGGTGGGCCAGGCGAAGACCGCCGTCGCGCCCAGGGCGCGGGAGTTCATGGCCACGTACGCGCCGCCGTACGCCTTGCGGGTCACGAGCGTCACCCGCGGGACCACCGACTCGGCGAAGGCGTGCAGCAGCTTGGCGCCTCGCCGCACCACGCCGTCCCATTCCTGGCCGAGGCCGGGCAGGTAGCCGGGCACGTCGACCAGCACGATCAGCGGTACGCCCAGCGCGTCGCACATCCGCACGAACCGGGCCGCCTTCTCGGCGCTCGCCGCGTCCAGGCAGCCGCCGAGGCGCAGCGGGTTGTTCGCGACGACGCCGACCGTACGGCCCGCGAACCGGCCCAGGGTGGTGACGACGTTCGGGGCCCACCGGCCGTGCAGTTCCACGCCGGGCTCGTCGAGCAGCGCCGCGACCACGGGCTTCACGTCGTACGCGCGCGTGGGCCGGTCCGGCATCGTGGCGGACAGGTCGCGGTCGTGGGCGACGTCCGCGGGGCTGAGGCGGCCCTGGTGGCCGAGCAGCACGGTCAGTTTCCGGGCCTGACCGTACGCGTCGTCGTCGTCCCTGGTGGTGATGTGCACGACGCCGGACCGGCGGCCGTGCGGTTCTGGGCCGCCCAGCCGTTCCATGTCGACCTGTTCGCCGGTGACGCTGCGGACGACCTCCGGCCCGGTCACGAAGATGCGGCCGCCCTTGCTCATGATGACGATGTCGGTGAGCGCCGGACCGTACGCCGCACCGCCCGCGGCCGGGCCGAGCACCACGGAGATCTGCGGTACGCGACCGGAGGCCCGGACCATCGCGGCGAAGACCTGGCCGACGCCGTCCAGCGCGACCACACCCTCGGCGAGGCGGGCGCCGCCGGAGTGCCACAGGCCGAGCACGGGTACGCGTTCCCGGACGGCGGTGTCGATCGCGTCGACGATGCGCCGGCAGCCCTCGACGCCCATCGCGCCACCCATGCGGGTGCCGTCGGAGGCGTACGCGATCGCCGGGGTGCCGTCGACGTCGCCCCGCGCGGACAGCACGCCGGAGTCGTCCTTCGGTGCGAGCAGGCGCAGCGTGCCGTGGTCGAACAGCGCCCGCAGGCGGCCCTCCGGGTCGCGGTGGTCGGCGACCTCGGGGCCGGCCGACGGGGAGGTCGTGGTCACGGCGCACTCCAAGCGGGGCGAACGGGCACGCCCGGGGAAGAAACCGGGCGGGCGGTCGTGCCCGGGGAAAGAGGCCGGGCGGGCGATCGTGCCCCCGGGGGAAGAGGCCGGGCGAGCGATCGCGCCCGGGGAGAAGCCGGCCGAGTGATCGCGCCCGGGGAAGAGGCCGGACGGGCGATCGCGCCCGGGAAGAACCGAGCCGCGCCGGCCGCGGACCCACCGTGGGATGGGTCCGCAGCCGGACCGGGGCGTCAGACGCGGGTGAAGACCAGCGCCACGTTGTGGCCGCCGAAGCCGAACGAGTTGTTCATCGCCGCGGCGATCTCGAGCGGGCGGGCCTTGTGGGCGGCCACCTCGAGGTCGAGGCGGTCGTCCGGGTCGTCCAGGTTGATCGTCGGCGGCACCACGCCGTCGCGGATCGCCAGGATCGTGGCGATGGACTCGAGGGCGCCGGCCGCGCCCAGGAGGTGGCCCGACATCGACTTGGTCGAGGTCAGCAGCGGGTGGTCGCCGATGGCGGCCCGGATGCCCTTGATCTCGCCCATGTCGCCGACCGGGGTCGACGTGGCGTGCGCGTTGACGTGGACGATGTCCGCGCCGGTCAGGCCGGCGTCGCGGATGGCCCGGCTCATCGCGCGGATGCCGCCGCGGCACTCCGGGTCCGGCTGGACGATGTCGTAGCCGTCCGAGGTGATGCCGGCGCCGGCGAGGCGGGCGTACACGGTGGCGCCACGCGCGGCGGCGTGGTCGGCGCGCTCCAGCACCAGCGCGCCCGCGCCCTCGCCCAGGACGAAGCCGTCGCGGCCCTTGTCCCACGGGCGGGAGGCCTTCTCCGGATCGTCGTTGCGGGTGGACATGGCCCGCATCGAGGCGAAGCCGGCGATCGGCAGCGGGTGCACGACGGCCTCGGTGCCGCCCGCGACGACCACGTCGGCGCGGCCGGAGCGGATGATGTCGAGGCCCAGGGAGAGCGCCTCCGCGCCGGTGGCGCAGGCGCTGGCCATGGAGTGCACGCCGGCCTGCGCGCCGAGGTCGATGCCGACCCAGGCGGCGGGGCCGTTGGGCATGAGCATCGGCACGGTGTGCGGGCTGACCCGGCGCGGCCCGGAGGCCTCCAGGATGTCGTCCTGGTTGAGCAGGGTCTGCGCACCCCCTATTCCGCTGCCGAAGCTCACGGCGAGCCGCTCGGGGTCGAGGCCCGAGTCGCCCAGGCCGGAGTCGGCCCACGCCTGCTTCGCGGCGATCAGCGCGATCGCCTCGGAGCGGTCGAGCTTGCGCAGGCGTACCCGCTCGAGGACCTCCGACGGGTCCACGGCGAGCTGCGCGGCGATGCGTACGGGCAGCTGCGCGGCCCACTCCTGGGTGAGCGGACCCACCCCGGAGCGGCCGGCGAGCATGGCGTCCCAGGTGGACGCGACGTCCCCGCCCAGCGGGGTCGTCGCGCCGAGCCCGGTGACGACGACGTCTGTGCTGCTCATGTCAGTGATTCGCCTCGATGAAGGACACGGCGTCGCCGACGGTCTTGAGGTTCTGCACCTCGTTGTCGGGGATCTTGACGCCGAACTTCTCCTCGGCGGCCACCACGACCTCGACCATCGACAGCGAGTCGACGTCCAGGTCGTCGGTGAAGGACTTCTCCTCGGCGACGTCGTCGGGGTTCACCCCGGCGACCTCCTCCAGGATCTCGGCGAGGCCGGAGGTGATCTCTGCGCGGGTAGCCATAGTTCGATGGTTCCTCTCGGTGGTGGGGACTGCTCGACGGGCGGACGGCTGCCTCAGGGGCAGCGCACGACCTGCCCGGCGTACGTGAGGCCGCCGCCGAAGCCGAAGAGCAGCACCGGGGCGCCCGAGGGCACCTCCCGCCGCTCGACCAGCTTGGACAGGGCCAGGGGGATGCTCGCCGCGGACGTGTTGCCGGACTCGACGAGGTCCTTGGCGATGACGACGTCCGGGCCGAGGCCGAGGCGCTTCACGATGCCGTCGATGATGCGGGTGTTGGCCTGGTGCGGGACGAAGGCGGCCAGCTCGTCGGGGCGTACCCCGGCACGCTCGCACGCCTGCAGGGCCAGCGGCGCGAGCGCGGTGGTCGCCCAGCGGAAGACGATCTGGCCCTCCTGCTTGATGTACGGCTGCCAGCCCTCGATGCGCAGCACGTCGCCCTTGTCCGGGACGGAGCCCCAGAGCACCGGGCCGACGCCGGGCTCCTGGCCGTCGGGGACGGCCGAGACGACCGCCGCACCCGCGCCGTCGCCGAAGAGCACGGCGGTGCTGCGGTCGGTCCAGTCGGTGAGGTCGGAGAGCTTCTCGACGCCGATCACGAGCGCGTGGCGGGCGGCCCCGGCGCGGATGGCGTGGTCGGCGGTGCCCAGCGCGTACGAGAAACCGGAGCAGGCGGTGTTGAGGTCGAAGGCGGCCGGCGCGGCCACGCCCAGCCGGGCGGCGACCCGGGTGGCCACGTTCGGGCACCGGTCCGCGGACGAGCAGGTGGCGACGACGACCATGTCGATGTCGGCGGCGGTCAGCCCGGAGCCGGCCAGGGCCTTCTCCGCGGCGAACGTGGCCATGTCGGCGACCGTCTCCGCGTCGGCGATGCGGCGCTCGGCGATGCCGACGCGGTCGCGGATCCACGCGTCGTTGGTGTCGATGATCCTGGCGAGGTCGTCGTTGGTGACGACGCGCGAGGGCTGGTAGTGGCCCATCGCGACGATGCGGGAACCCGCGGTCATGGTTGCTCCTTCGGTCGCGAGCGGGGGTGTCACTCTTGGTGCCCGCCGATGCGCGCGACGGGCCGGCCCGGCGCCACCGGGTCGTCGTCGTGGGCGAGCCATTCGACGAGCACGCCGGCCGCGTGCGCGGCGATCTCGACCGCACCCTGCCGGGTCGCCACGTGTCCGATGACCTGGCCGGCGCGGACGTCGTCGCCCTCGGTCAGGCCCTCGGCGGGCCGGAACACCCCGGCGCCGGTGGCCACCGCGACCCGGAACTGCGGGGCCGGCTCGAGGCTGGGCGTCACGCCGTGCCGGGCGATCAGGTCGCGGGCCGCGGGCAGGTCGTCCGGGGTGTTGAGCGTGACGATCTCGGGGGCGTTGTCACCCTTGAGCTCGCGCTTGACCAGCCCGGCGAGGGTGCCGGCGGGCGGCAGCTCGACGATGCCGGTGACGCCCAGGTCGCGCAGGGTCCGCATCACCAGGTCCCAGCGGACCGGGGCGGTGACCTGGCGGACGAGGCGCTGCAGCATCTCGCGGCCGTGCACGACGGCGGCTCCGTCGCGGTTGGACAGCAGGATGCGGGCCGGGTCGGCGACGGTGACACCGCCGGCGACCGCGCCCAGCGCCTGCTCGGCCGGTGCCATGTACGGCGTGTGGAAGGCGCCCGCGACGGCCAGCGGCCGGACCCGCGAACCGGCGGGCGGCTCCTCGCCGAACTTGGCCAGCGCGTCGACGGCGCCCGCCGCGACGATCTGCCCGGCGCCGTTGCGGTTGGCGGGGTGGAGCCCGTGCTGCTCGATGGCGGCCACCACCGTGTCGGCGTCGCCGCCGAGCACGGCGCTCATGCCGGTCGGCTCGAGGGCGCAGGCGGCGGCCATCTCGCGGCCGCGGACCCCGGCGAGGGTGATCGCGGCCTCGGCGGGCAGGACCCCGGCCAGCGCGGCCGCGGCCAGCTCGCCGACGCTGTGGCCGGCGACCAGGCCGACGTCGTGCAGCGGCAGGTGCTCACCGGCGAGCAGCGCGGCGGCGACCAGCAGCGGCTGGGTGCGCGCGGTGTCCTTGATCTCGTCGGCGTCGGCTTCCGTGCCCAGGTGGAGCAGGTCGACTCCGGCGAGGGCGGACCACCAGCGCAGGCGCGCCGCGGTGCCGGGCAGGGTCAGCCACGGTGAGAGGAAGCCGGGCTTCTGGGAACCCTGGCCGGGTGAGAGTACGGCGAGCACGTCCCCGACTCTTCCGGATGAGGCAGGGTTCCGCGGGTGCGGCGGGAGACCAAACCCTACGACCCGGGTTGTGGGGTTCCTACAAAGCACCCCCGAGTTTGTGGCTGTTCGTGGGTATTTGCGGGGGCTGCCGCCACGCATCCGCGGGTCGCTCGTTGGCGTGACTTAGCTCGCAGGGTCCAGCCGGCCGAGGATGAGAGCCATCCGCAGCGCGAACGCGTCCCGCCCGTCCAGAGGGGACATCCCGGTCACTTCGGCGACGCGCTTGAGACGGTACCGCACTGTGTTGGGGTGCACGAAAAGCTCACGGGCGGCGCTCTCCAGCACCCCGTTCGCGGCGAAGAAGGCGTCCAGCGTCTCCAGCAGGCCGCCGCCGGCGCGGCACAGGGCGCCGTACGCGTCGTGTTTGAGCGCGCGCCGCGCCTCGGCGTCGCCGGCCAGCGCGCGCTCCGGCAGCAGGGCGTCGGCCGCGATGGGGTTGGGTGCGCCGGGCCAGGCCGGGGCGGCGCGGAAGCCGGCGAGCGCCGCGCGGGCCGACTCGGTGGCGTTGTCGAGCGACGGTACGGCGGGCCCGACCACGACCGGTCCCTCGCCGAAGGCGGCGGCGAGCTGCCCGGCGATCGCGAGCGGGTCCGCGGCGCCGCCCATGACCACGACCAGCCGGTCGCCGTGCACCCCGCCGACCACTTCGACCCGTGCGCGCCGGGCCGCCCGGTAGACGCTGTGCAGCACGGCGGTGTGGTCGCCGCCGGGGGAGCGGCCCACCACGACGGCCACCGGCGGGGCGTCCGCCCAGCCCAGCGCGGCGGCCCGGCTGGCCAGCACGTCGGAGGAGTCGCCGCGCAGCAACGCGTCGACGAGCAGGGCCTGCAGGCGGGCGTCCCACGCGCCGCGGGACTCGGCGGCGCGGGCGTACACCCGGGCGGCGGAGAAGGCGATCTCCCGGGAGAACTTGAGGATGGCCTCGGTGAGCGCCCCCTCCTCGCCGGCCGCGGCCAGGTTGGCCACCTCGGACTCGGCGACGTCGATGGTGACCTTGATCAGCTGGACGGTCTGGGTCAGCGTGATCGACCGGGCCAGGGCCCGCGGCGCGGCGGCGAAGACCTCGTCGGAGATCTCCTGGGTGCCGGCCGCGGTGCCGCCCGAGCGCAGCCATTCGACCAGCGACCGCACGCCGGCCTGGGCCACGAGCATGATCGACGAGCGCTGGTCGGCGGGCAGGGCCCGGAACCACGGCAGGGTCTCGTCCATCCGGGCCACGCTCGCCGAGGCGAGGGCGCCGGCGTTGCGTTCGACGCGGCGCAGGGTGGCGGCCAGGGGGCGTCTCGCCGTACCCGTGGAATTGCCGTCCGCTGCCATCCGACCAGCATGTCAGGGACCGCCGGGGCCGGCGCCGCGGACTGCCGCCCTGGGTTTTTTGTGGAAAATTGTCCGTTATCGCGGTGTGCCCTCCCCACGATTTCGGTCGGTGACCTGGCATGGTGTCGTCCTAGCGCCGCGAGGACCGGCACCCGCGAGGGTCAAGCCGGGCGCCGCGGTGCCGATCAGGTGTCCGGCACCGCCAGGAGGGGAGGTACGACATGAAGGACCAGGAGGGGGTACGCCCCGACGCGGAGCACGACGCCGCGGAGGACGGCTCGGCGCCCACGTCCGACGCCGCCGTCCTCGCCGTGGCGTCCACCGGCGACGAGCCCGCCGACGAGGTCCCGCACCGGGTGGGCTGCCGCTCCGAGCTGCGCGGCTGGGCCGGCGCCCACCTGCACGGCGCGGTACGCCCCCGCCGCCGCGCGGCCGGCCGGGGACGTCCCCCCGGTCGCTGGTGCTGACCGCGCCGCGGTAGTGCCGACTTCTCACCCGCGGGGGTGACTGCCGGGCGCGTCCGTCCTCCCGCCGGGCCGTTCCCCGACACCGTGGGGCCGTGGACGACAAGAGACGGCTCATCCTCGACCAGGCCCTCGCCCTCGTCGACGAGCAGGGCCTCGGCGCGATGTCCATGCGGGCGGTGGCGGAACGGGTCGGGCTCACCTCGATGGCGCTCTACCCGTACGTCGGCGGCAAGGACGCCCTGCTCGACGGCCTGGTCGACCTGCTGCACCTGGAGCTGGGCAGCGCGTACGGCGACGACCCGTCGGACATCGACTGGCGGCAGCGGCTGCGCGCCCTGGGCCGGGCGGTACGCGGGCTGTCCCGGCGGCACCCGCGGGCGTACCCGCTGATCCTGAACCGTCCCTCGCCCGGCGGCTCGTGGCTGACCGCGGCCCTGCGCGCGACGCTGCACGACGCGGGCGTGCCCGCGGCGAAGGTGCCCCGGCTGACCCGGATGATCTGCGCCTTCCTGCTCGGCTACACGACCGGGGCGGTCACCGGCGGGCTGCCGGCGGCTGAGGAAGCCGAGACGACGGACGACGCGGCCGAGTTCGACGCGGACCTCGAGGACCTCATCCGGCTCGTGGAGGTCACCGTCCGGGTCGCGTGACCCCCGTTCCGCCGCGCGGTCCCGCCGTTGTGCCCTATAAAGGTGCAAATGACCGAGGAGTACGTGGCCCAGCGCTACGCCCATCTGCGCCGGGCGGCCTTCCTGATGTGCGGGGACTGGGCGCACGCCGGCGAGCTGGCGCGCGCCACGCTCGCCCGGGCGCTGACCGCCCCCGACGTGGGGGATCCGGACCTGTGGGCGTACGGCGACCTGATGGCCGCGTTCAAGCCGTCGCACGGGCGCCGGGAGCACGTCTTCGTCGCGCCGTCCGAGGCGGCGGACCGGGGCGCGGCCGACACGGACGCCGGGATGGGCGACGTCTTCACCGTGCTGGTGCTCGACGCGCTGCGCCGGCTGTCGCCCAAGTGCCGCGCGGTCCTGGTGCTGCACCACTTCTGCCATCTCGCGGTGGTCGACACCGCGGACGTGCTCGGCCTCGACGCCACGAAGGTGACCGAGTACGAGGCCGAGGGCCTGGCCGCCTTCGCCGACCTGCTGCGGATCACCCGGCCGGCGGTGACGGCGTGAGCGCGGCCATGACCAGCGTCCTCGAGCGTGCCTGCGCGGCCGAGCCGCCGATCGGCGACGCCGTCGACGACATCTTCCGCCGCGCCGACCGGCTGCGCCGCCGCCGCGTGCGGGCGGTGCTCCTGGCCGGCCTGGCCGTCGTGCTGATCGTCGTGCTCCTCGGGTACGCCCTCACGACGGTCCTGCTGCCGGGGCCGAAGCCGCGTACGGCCGCCGCCGTGCCGGTCGCCCAGCCCCGGCCGTCGGCGGTGCTGGACCCGGTGCTGCGGGTGCTCAGCGGTCCGGTGGACGCCCGAGACCTGCGGATCGTGCCGCGGCAGCCGGCGTCCGGGCCGGGCTGGCGGCAGTACGCCGTCATGACCGCGAACGGGGAGCCGCACGGCATGATCGAGGTGGCCGTCTACGACGCACCCGCCGGGCTGTGCCTGCCGGTGCTGGCCGACCCGGACGCCTGCGCCAAGCCGGACCGGACCCGCGCCGGCATCGAGTACGCCCGCTACTCCGCGCGCGAGGACAAGGACTGGCAGGTCAACGAGGTGATCGCCCGCCGGGTCGTGGACGGGCGCACGGTCGTGGTGCAGGCGACCGGCGAGCGCGGCACCGGCGACGCCGAGCGCGGCAAGCCGCCGCTGACGGCGCGGGAGGTCGCGCAGGCCGCGACTGATCCGCGGTTGCCGGACGCCTTCGGCCTGGGGGAGCGGTGCAACGCCCCGGCTCTCGCCTGCCCGGTGCTGCGGGTGCCGGTGCGCCCGGCCGGCTGAGTCAGACCCGGCGGCGGATCAGGTACGCCACGCCGCCCAGCCCGATCAGCACGACCAGCAGCACCGCGCCGTTGAGCAGGAACAGCTGGCGCATCTGGCTGAGCACGTCACTGCCGACCGCGAGCGGGTCCAGCTCCTCCGAGTCGACCTCCTCGCCGATGCCGCCGCCGATGCCGCCGCTGACCACGTCCGGCTTCTCCTTCAGCGGGACGCCGGCGATGCGCAGCGACTCCGACATGGTGAGCCGGCCGTAGAACCAGCCCGCCGCCTTCTTGCCGGTCGGCTGCTTGGCCGGCCGGTACGCGCGCGGGCCGCCGGCGGCCATCGGGTAGAGGTCGTACTGCTGGGTGGCCTTGTCCTTGACCAGGATGACGATCGTGTACTTGGGACCGAGCTTGTCGGCCTTGGGGCGCGTCGTGGTCGGCGTGGCCGAGGCCAGCCAGTTGACCTCGCTGAGCAGGCGCTGGAACAGGTCGCGTCGGTCGGCCTGCTGGACGACGATCTTGCCGTCGGGCACCTTGCCGGTGATCTGCACGGCCGTCGGCTTGGCCCCCGCCTTGGGCGCCGCCGAGCTCGAGTCCTCCTGCAGGACGGCGGCGGTCACCGGCGCCGGCGCGGCGTGCGCGGCGGCCGGCGCGAGCCCGGCTCCGAAGGCGAGCGCCGCGGCGAGCATGCCGGTCGCGGTCCAGCGCCGCGTGATCAAACCTCGAGCCACGTCCGGCCTCCCCCGCCTGCGTGATGGACATCGCCGCGCCGTGCGTGCGTTCTCACAGCTTCCTCGCAGATCCAGTCGCCCGCATCCCGGCGGGTGGCCTTTTCGAGCTATCGGAAATCGGCGGTGAGAGTGCACAGCGACTGCTGATCGGCGCGCGAATAGTACCCAGCGGCTGCAAGCGCCGCTGGCCAAGGTCACCCGTGCTGCTGACGGTCATACCACCTGGACGCGCGCCGGGGCCGAAAGAGTTGCCTGGTGAGACGGGGCGCGCACCGCCGAAGGCGGTGCGCGCATACCGAAATGGTCACGAAGGGATCAGCCGAGCTTCGCCCGGGCCGCGGCCAGCCTGGTGAGCGTGCGCTCGCGCCCGAGCATCTCGAGCGACTCGAACAGCGGCAGGCCGACCGTACGCCCGGTCGTGGCGACCCGGACCGGCGCCTGGGTCTTGCCCAGCTTGAGCCCGCGCTCCTCGCCGACGCGCTCCAGCGCGGCCTTGAGCGGCTCGGCGGTCCACTCCTCGAGGGCGCCGAAGGCGGCGGCCGCGGCGTCGAGGATCTCGGCCGCGCCCTCCTTCATCGCCTTGTTCCAGGACTGCTCGTCGGAGACGGGCTCGTCGAGGAAGAGGAAGTCGACGTAGTCGACGATCTCGCTGAGCACGGCGATGCGGGTCTGCGCGAGCGGCGCGACGGCGGCGAACACGGTGGCGTCGAACTTCGCCGGGTCCCACGGCGGGGCGGGGATCGTGTCGGTGCCGCCCAGCCACGGCGCGCACACCGCGGCGAACTCCTCGGCGGACAGCGCGCGGATGTACTCGCCGTTGAACGCCCGCAGCTTCTTGACGTCGAAGAAGGCGGGGGAGTGGCTGACGTCCTCGAGCCGGTACTCCTCGAGGATGACCCGCCACGGCACGATCTCCCGGTCGCCGCTGGGCGCCCAGCCGAGCAGCATCAGGTAGTTGCGCATGGCGGCGGCCAGGTAGCCCTCGTCGCGGTACGACTCCAGCGCCACCTTGTCGCGGCGCTTGGACAGCTTCTGGCGCTTCTCGTTGACGATGACGGGCACGTGTCCCCACACCGGAGGCTTGACCCCCAGCGCCTCCCAGAGCAGCTGCTGCTTGGGGGTGTTGGGCAGGTGCTCCTCGGCGCGGATGACGTGCGTGATGCCCATCGTCATGTCGTCGACCACGTTGGCGAGCAGGAAGACCGCCGAGCCGTCGCTGCGGGCGATGACGAAGTCCTCGATGAGCTTGTTCTCGAACGTCGGCTCGCCGCGGACCAGGTCGACCACCACGGTCTCGCCCTCGTCCGGCGTACGGAACCGCAGCGCGCGTCCCTCGCCGGGCCCCAGCGCGCGCTCCCGGCAGAAGCCGTCGTAGCCGGTGTGGGTGTTGCCCGTACGTGCCACGACGTCGTCGCGGGTGCAGTCGCAGTAGTACGCGCGGCCCTCGCCGTACAGCCGGGTGGCCGCGGCGGTGTGGTCGCTCGCGTACGCCGACTGGAAGTAGGGGCCCTCGTAGGAGCCGCGTTCGATGCCGATCCAGTCGAGGGCGGAGATGATGCCCTCGGTCCACTCCGGCCGGTTGCGGGCCGCGTCGGTGTCCTCGATCCGAAGGACGAATGTGCCGCCGGCCTGCTGCGCGTAGATCCAGTTCTGCAGCGCCGAGCGGGCGCCGCCGACGTGAAACATTCCGGTCGGAGAAGGGGCGAAGCGTACTCGTACAGTCACGGCCCAAGCCTACGGCCCCCCGCGAAGCGGTTTCCGGCGGCCTTTCTTCACGACTTATATTGACGACTGTTAGTAAGGCTTCTTAAGATTTCCCGGCCCCATGTCGTCCCCACGGCGCCCCCACGCCGGACAGGAAGGTCCCCACCCCCATGGCAAAGAGAAGAAGAATCGCCTCGGCCGCGGCCGCCCTCGTGGTCGCCGCCGGTGGTCTCGTCACCGCGCTGGCCGTCCAGGGCACCTCGGAGGCGGCGGTGCTGCCGAACAACTTCAGGAGCGTCGGCTACATGCCGTCCTGGGCCGGCAGCGTCACGAGCATCCAGTACAGCAAGCTGACCCACATCAACTACGCCTTCGCGCTCCCCAACGCGAACGGCACCCTGCAGCCGATCGAGAACACGGCGAAGCTGTCGCAGCTCGTCTCGCTCGGCCACCAGAACAACGTCAAGGTCTCGCTGGCCATCGGCGGCTGGAACGACGGCAACGACTCCGGCTTCGAGGCGATGGCGGGCAGCGCGAGCACCCGGACGACCTTCGTCAACACCGTGATGGGCGTCGTCGGCCAGTACAACCTGGACGGCATCGACATCGACTGGGAGTACCCCGACCCCGGTACGTCCGGCAACAACTACACCGCGCTCATGCAGCAGCTCGGCAACGCGCTGCACGCCCAGGGCAAGCTGCTCACGGCAGCCGTGGTCTCCGAGGGCGGTACGGCCAACGGCGTGCAACCCGCGGTCTTCGGCTCCGTCGACTGGCTGAACATCATGGCGTACGACGGCGGCAGCCCGCACGCCAACTACGACTGGTCGATCGCCAGCGTGAACTTCTGGAAGGGCCGCGGCCTGCCGGCCTCCAAGGCGGTGCTGGGCGTGCCGTTCTACAGCCGCCCCGGCTACAAGACGTACGCGGAGATCGTCGCGGCCAACCCGGCCTTCGCCAACCAGGACTGCGCGACCATCAACGGCGTCAACGAGTGCTACAACGGCCTGCCGACGATCCGGCGCAAGACCCAGTGGGCCATGGCGAACGCCGGCGGCATCATGAACTGGGAGCTGTCGCAGGACGCCACCGGCGCGAACTCCCTGGTCAGCGCCATCTACTCGACCGCGACGGGCGGCGGCACACCGACCGACCCGCCGGCTGGGCGCACCGGCCGGATCACCGGCATCGCCGGCAAGTGCATCGACATCGCCGCGGCCTCGTCGGCCAACGGCACGGCGGTGCAGCTCTACGACTGCAACGGCACGGCCGCCCAGAACTGGACGGTCGGCGCCGACGGCACGCTGCGCGCGCTCGGCAAGTGCATGGACGTGGCCGCGGCCGGCACGGCCAACGGCTCGCTGGTGCAGATCTACGACTGCAACGGTACGGGTGCACAGAAATGGCAGCCGCAGGGCGACGGGACGCTGCGCAACCCGTCGAGCGGCCGGTGTCTCGACGCGTCGAACAACAGCTCGGCCAACGGCACCCGGCTGCAGATCTGGGACTGCTTCGCCGGCGCGAACCAGCGCTGGACGCTGCCGTAACGAGGGGGCGGATCCGCGCGGGGAGCTACGGCACCGCGCGGATCCGCACCACCATGACCGCCCCGAGCAGGGTGACCGCGGCGGTGACCGCGTACAGGGTGGGGTAGCCGCCCAGGTGCGTGACGATGGGCGCGGCCATCGCCGGGCCGAGGACCTGCGGCGCGGCCGTCGCGATGTTGATGACCCCGAGGTCCTTCGCCCGGTCCACCGCGGCCGGCAGCACCTGCGTGATCAGCGCCGTGTCCACAGCGAGGTAGACGCCGTACCCCGCGCCGAGCAGCACCGAGGCGACGAGCGCCACCGGCCACGTCGGCCACACCGCGAGCAGCAGCGCGGCGACCGCGATGACGATGCCGGACCAGACCACGAAGATTTTGCGGCGGCCCGAGGTGTCGGAGAGCCGCCCGCCGACCACCGCGGTGGCCACCATGCCGGCCGTGTACAGCAGGATCATGATCAGCAGGCCGGTGTCCGGGTCGGCCAGCCGCACCTCGTCGGTCAGGAAGTACAGCAGGTAGAGCGTGCCCAGCGCGTTGCCGAGCTGCACGAGGAAGCGGGTGCCCCAGGCCCACGCGAAGTCCGGGTGCTCGCGGAACACCCGCCAGATCGCCTTGCCCCGCGGCCGTGCCCGGTCGCCGGCGGGCAGCGGGTCGTCCGGCGTCAGCAGCGCGAACGGTACGGCGAGCAGCACGAGCACGACCGCCATCACCACGTACCCGCTCGTGGTGCCGGTGACGACCGCGGTCACCAGGACGGCGCCCAGCACGAGCCCGAGCGCCTGGGGCATGCCGATCCAGCCCGAGACCCGCCCGCGCTGGCGTACGGGCACCCGGTCGGGCACCGCCGCGGTCAGCGTGGCGAGCATGACGTTGAGGCCGACCTGGGCGCCGGCCCAGCCGACGGCCACTCCCACGATGGAGTCCTGCACGCCGAGGAAGAGCAGCGACACCAGCGTCAGCGCGGCGCCGGACAGGGTCCACACGTGCCGGCGCCCGTACGCCCTGCCGCCGAGCCGCAGCCGGGTCCGGTCGGAGAGCGCGCCGGCCGCGGGGTTCACGATGATCGCCACGAGCGCCCCGACGCCGGTGACCCACCCGAGCGCGGCCTCCTTGCTGCCGACGCCGATCTCGGCGATCTGTTCGGGCAGCAGCACCTGCACCGGCGTGAAGAACACCATCCACAGGCCGAGGTTCGCCGCGAACAGCAGGCCGATCCAGGAGCGCCGGACCGGCACGACCGGCTCGGCCAGCGCCGCCGGCGCGCCCTGCGTGACGCTCATGGTGCCTCCGGGCAAACACGAAAGTTCCTCGGACCTTAGATGATCGCGGCCTCCCGAGGAAGGGCGCGGCGCACCGCGGCGGGCAGGGTGCGAAACGCGGTGACGGCGGGCGCCCCGTCCCTCTCCTCCCAGACGCCCTCGATGCGGCCGTTCACCACCAGCGTGGGGGAGATCCAGCCCTGCGGACGGGAAACCGCGGACCTGGGCCCGCTGCTGATGACATCCAGCCGGCGCAGGCTGCCCACCACGTACGGGTCGAAGGCCGGCAGCAGCAGCACCGACTCGCCGCCCGCCGGCCGCTCCGCCCCCGCCGGCAGGAACCCGTGACCGTCCACCGGCTCCAGGTCGAGGCGCGCGAACGCCTTGCGGGCCAGGGCCGGCTTCAGGTCGAACCAGCGCGCGAACTCCGCGGAGTCGGCCGGCCCGTACGCGTCCAGATAGGCCGCCGCCAGCCGGTCGATCGCCGCCTCGGTCTCCACCGGCTCCCAGTCGCCGAACCAGGCGCGCGGCGCCACGAACGTCACGTTGCGCCCGTGCGGCGGCCCCGAGCAGAGCAGGCCCCGGAACGCCAGCGGCTTGAGGATCGCCCCGAACCCCTGGATGAGCGGCCCGCGCAGCTCCTCGTGCCCGGTCGCCGCGATCACCGCGCCGGCGAGCTCCTCACGCGTCATCGGGTCGCCGCCGAGCACGTCCGGCACGGCCGCGATGATGTCCGCCATCTGCGCCGCGGTGACCCCGTGGTAGCGCAGCCAGGAGCCGGTGGTCTCCCGGGTGCGGGTGCTCATGGCGGCCACCCAGGACGGCAGGTCGGCGGCGGGCAGCAGGTGCAGCGTGCCGCGGGCGGCCCAGGTGCGCACCAGCGTACGGTCGCTCCACAGCGCCTTCTCCAGGTCGGCGGTCGCGCCCAGCCGCAGGTCGGCCGCGGCCTGAGCGGACGACGCCACCTGTGCGTGGATGCCGCCGATGCGCCGTGCCACCTCCACCACGTCCGCGCCCCGCTCGCCGCCGAGGAGATGCCGCTCGATCCGCCGCCGCATGATCTCGTCGAGATTCATGCGTCGGAACCTAAGCCCGGTCCGCCTTGACCGGCGCGCGGGACGCGAGTAGTTTACCGACAAGTTAATTAACCAGACGGTAAAGCGCAGAGGATTGGTGATCATGGGTAAGGTGGTCGCGGTCTCGTACGTGACCCTCGACGGCGTGTTCGAGGAGCCGGCGTGGAGTGGGCCGTACTTCAACGACGAGCTGGGCAGCTGGCAGGACGCCAACCTGCGTGAGGCGGACGCCCTGCTGCTGGGGCGCAAGACGTACGAGGGCTTCAAGGCCGCCTGGCCCCAGATGGAGGCGGCGACGGGCGACTTCGGCAAGCGGATGAACTCGATGCCCAAGCACGTCGCCACCACCACCCTCACCGAGCCGGAGTGGAACGCGACGTTCCTGCAGGGCGAGGTCTCCGAAGCGGTCGCGCGGCTCAAGGCCGAGCCCGGCACCCTGCTGCTCAACGGCAGCGCCGAGCTGCTCAACCACCTGACCCGGCACAACCTGGTCGACGAGTACCGGATCATGGTCTACCCCGTCGTGGTCGGCGAGGGCCGCAAGCTGTGGCACGAGGGCACCAGGGTCGCGCTTGCCCACACCGGGTCCTGGACCACGAAGACCGGGGTCGAGGTCATCACGTACGTCCCGGCCTGAGCCGATGGCGACCGACCAGCTCAGCGTCATCTTCGCCGCGCTCGCCGACCCGACGCGCCGGGCGATCCTGGCGCGCCTGGCCGAGGGGGAGGCGACCGTCAACGAGCTGGCCGCGCCGTTCGCCATGACCCTGCCCGCCATCTCCAAGCACCTCAAGGTGCTGGAACGCGCCGGCCTGATCTCGCGCGGCCGGGAGGCCCAGTGGCGGCCCTGCCGGCTCGAGGCCGAGCCGCTGCGGGAGGCCTCGGAGTACGTGCAGCGCTACCGGCACTTCTGGGAGTCCAGCGCCGACGAGCCGGCCGCGTACGTCAGACGGTGAACCGGTCGACCAGCTCGGTCAGCCGCCGGGCGGTCGCGTCCAGCTCGCCGGCCGCCTCGTGCGACACGGTCACCGCCGCGCGGGTGCTCTCCACGGCCCCGCTCACCGCGCCGATGTCGCCGGCGATCTCCCGGCTGCCGGTGGCCACCTCGACGATGTTGCGGGACATCTCGGCGGTCGTCGCGGCCTGCTCCTCCACGGCCGCGGCGATCGCGTTCTGGTAGTCGTTCACCCGGGCGATCGTCGACGTGATCGCGGTGATCGCGTCGACCGCCCGCGCGGTGTCGCCCTCGATCGCCGACACCCGGGCGGTGACGTCCTCCGTCGCCTTCGCGGTCTCCTGGGCCAGGTCCTTGACCTCGCCGGCGACGACCGCGAACCCCTTGCCCGCGTCGCCGGCCCGGGCGGCCTCGATCGTCGCGTTGAGGGCCAGCAGGTTGGTCTGCTCGGCGATGCTGGCGATCAGCCGCACCACGTCGGCGATCTGGCCCGTGGAAGAGCGCAGCTCGTCGATGACGCCGGAGGCGGTGGCGGTCAGGCCCACACCGTCACGCCCGGCCTGCGCCGCGTCCTGGGCGTTGCCGGAGATCTCGCTGATCGACGCACCCATCTGCTCGGCGCCCGCCGCCACGGTCTGCACCACGGTCGAGATCTCGTCGGCTGCGCGGGTGGCAGAACCGGCCTGCTGCGAGGCGGCCGCGGCCGATGCGGTCAGCTCCGCCCCGGTCGCCGCGACCTGGCCGGCCGACCGGGACACCTCGCGCGAGGCGTCCGTGACCTCGACCATCACCTGGCGCAGCTCGGCCACGGCGGTGGTGAGCGCGGTGCCGGCCCGGCCGATCTCGTCGTGGCCGTCCGCCGCGACGGAGACGGTGAGGTCCCGCTTCGCCAGCCGCGACAGCCCGGCGGTGAGCGCCCCCAGCCGCCGGGAGATCTTCCGGGCCTGCCAGGCGGCGAACAGGCCGCCGGCCACGGCGAGCAGCAGGGCCGCCAGGAGGAACGCGAGGAGCATGGCGCGGCGGCCGTCCTGGACCGCGTCGACCGCACCGGCGGTGTCGCCGTCGTACCCGCCGACGGCGATCGCCCACGAGTACTGCGGGTACGAGGCCACGGTGACGGTGGTGTCCCCGGCCGGCGCGCCCCCGGCGCCCGGCAGCCGGTACGTGGCCCGCCAGGTCGCACCGCCGGTCAGCTTCGACGCCTGGCCGACGATCTGCTCGACGTACTTGGTGCCGTCCGCGTCGGTGGCCCCCAGCTCCGTACGCCCGGCGGCGCCCGCGATGCTGGAAGCGATGATCCGCCCGGCGTCGGCCTTGTTGGTGCTGTAGACGGTGACCCAGCCGTTGTCCCGGACCTTGCTGCCGGAGATCGCGTCGGTCAGCTCCTTGAGCGCCTCGGACTGCTGCACGCCGACGTACAGCGCGCCGACGACCCGGCCGGCCGAGTCCTTGATCGGGTCGTACGCGGTGATGTACCAGGAACCCACGACCAGCGCGACACCCCGGTACGACTTGCCGGCCTTGATCGCGGTGGCCACGGCGTTCGGTGCGCCGTCGGCCCCCACGGCCGGGATGTACGTGCCGATGGCCCGCCTGTTGCCGGTGGTCTTGACGTTGGTGCCGACGCGGAGCAGGTCGCCGGCCTCGTTCATGCGCTGGAAGACGGTCACCGTGCCGCCGAGCAGCGACACCACGTCGTCCACGAACGGCGTGGGCCTGCGCAGGTCGAGGTTCTGGCCCAGCCACTGCCCCGCGACGGTCATCCGGGGCAGCGTCACGGTCTGCTTGTCCTGGGTGAACTGGTTGGTGGCCGTCCAGGTCGCCGTACGGTCCGCGAACTCCACGCCGCCGCGCTGGGCCAGCAACTGGTTGGCGGCCGTCATGTCGCTGTTGACGCCGGACTGGATCTCGTCGCCGACCGAGCCGACCAGGCGGGTCACCGAGTCGGTGGTCCGGTTGAGGTCGTCGGTGGTCAGCTTCTCGACCTGCGCCTGGGTGCGGTCGGCGAACGCGTCGCTCTGCCACGCGCCGACCCCGAACAGGACCGCGGCCGTGCTGAGAACGCCGCCCAGACCCAGGGCGAGGAGCTTGTGACCGATCTGCGCGCGCACCATATAGGGCCTTTCGGCCCTTCCGGGACAAGAATGAGGGGTACGCCGCAAGTTTGCGGCGTACCCCTCATCGGGACCGATTCGTCAGCTGTCCCCGCCGGTCTCACCGACCGGGGCGGCGTTCACGTCGTCGATCGCGTACTTCTTCGCGGCCTCGGCCGGGACGTGCGACGGCACCTTGCCGCGCAGCGCGAGCTGGCGCAGCGTCGCCACCGTCACCGACTCGGCGTCCACGTGGAAGTGCCGGCGCAGGGCGTGCCGGGTGTCGCTCATGCCGAACCCGTCGGTGCCCAGCGACGTGTAGTCGTTCGGCACCCAGCGGCTGATCAGGTCGGGCACCGCCCGCATCCAGTCGCTGACCGCGACGGCCGGGCCCTCGGTGCCCTCCAGCTTGGTCTGGATGTACGGCTTGCGCGGCTGGTCGCCCGGGTTCATGAGGTTGTGCTCCTCGGCCTCCACCGCGTCCCGGCGCAGCTCGGTCCAGGAGGTCACCGACCACACGTCAGCGGCGACGCCCCAGTCCTGGGCGAGCAGCTGCTGCGCCTTGAGCGCCCACTGCATGCCCGTGCCGGAGGCGAGCAGCTGCGCCTTCGGACCCGTGCCCTGCGGAGCCGCGGCGTACCTGTAGATGCCCTTGAGCAGGCCCTCCACGTCGACGCCCGAGGGCTCCGCCGGCTGCACGATCGGCTCGTTGTAGACCGTGAGGTAGTAGTAGATGTTCTCCTGGTTCTCGCCGTACATGCGGTGCAGGCCGTTCTCGACGATGTGCGCGATCTCGAACGCGAACGCCGGGTCGTACGCCACCACGGCCGGGTTCGTCGCCGCGATCAGCAGCGAGTGCCCGTCCTCGTGCTGCAGGCCCTCACCGTTGAGCGTGGTGCGCCCGGCGGTCGCGCCGAGCAGGAAGCCGCGGGTCATCTGGTCCGCCGCCGCCCACAGCTCGTCGGCGGTGCGCTGGAAGCCGAACATCGAGTAGAAGATGTACAGCGGGATCATCGGCTCGCCGTGCGTCGCGTACGACGTGCCGGCCGCGATGAAGCTCGCCGTGGAGCCGGCCTCGTTGATGCCCTCGTGCAGGATCTGCCCGTTGGTGGCTTCCTTGTACGACAGGAACAGCTCGCGGTCGACCGACGTGTACGTCTGGCCGTGGGGCGAGTAGATCTTGCGGGTCGGGAACAGGGAGTCCATGCCGAACGTGCGCGCCTCGTCCGGGATGATCGGCACCCAGCGGGCCCCGAACTCCTTGTCCTTCATGATGTCCTTGAGCAGCCGCACGAAGGCCATCGTGGTGGCGACCTTCTGCTTGCCCGAGCCCCGCTTGACGTCGCCGAACTTCGCCGACTCCGGGATGTTCAGCGGGATCGTCTTCGTACGCCGCGACGGCAGGTAGCCGCCCAGCTCACGTCGCCGTTCCTGCAGGTATTTCATCTCGTCGGAGTCGTCGCCGGGGTGGTAGTACGGCGGGAGGTACGGGTTCTCCTCGAGTTGCTTGTCGGGGATGTCGAGGTAGAGGCGGTCCCGGAAGCTTTTGAGGTCGTCGAGGGTGAGTTTCTTCATCTGGTGGGTGGCGTTGCGGGCCTCGAAGTGCGACCCGAGGGTCCAGCCCTTGATGGTTTTGGCGAGGATGACGGTGGGCTGGCCGGTGTGTTCGGTGGCGGCCTTGTACGCGGCGTACAGCTTTTTGTAGTCGTGGCCGCCGCGTTTGAGGTTCCACACTTCGTCGTCGCTCATGTGCTCGACCAGTTTGCGGGTGCGTGGGTCGCGGCCGAAGAAGTTCTCCCGTACGTAGGCGCCGGATTCGCCTTTGTAGGTCTGGTAGTCGCCGTCGGGGGTGACGTTCATCAGGTTGACCAGGGCGCCGTCGGTGTCGGCGGCCAGCAGCGGGTCCCACTCGCGGCCCCAGACGACCTTGATGACGTTCCAGCCGGCGCCGCGGAAGAACGACTCGAGTTCCTGGATGACTTTGCCGTTGCCGCGTACCGGGCCGTCGAGGCGTTGCAGGTTGCAGTTGACGACGAAGGTGAGGTTGTCGAGTTCCTCGCGGGCGGCCAGCCCGATCGCGCCCAGCGACTCGACCTCGTCCATCTCGCCGTCGCCCAGGAACGCCCAGACGTGTTGCTGGCTGGTGTCCTTGATACCGCGGTGGTGCAGGTAGCGGTTGAAGCGGGCCTGGTAGATCGCGTTCAGCGGGCCCAGGCCCATGCTGACGGTGGGGAATTCCCAGAAGTCGGGCATCAGCCGCGGGTGCGGGTACGACGGGAGGCTGTTCGGCGCGTGGGAGAGTTCCTGGCGGAACCCGTCGAGCTGCTCGCTGCTCAGCCGGCCCTCGAGGAACGCGCGCGCGTACATGCCGGGTGAGGCGTGGCCCTGGAAGAAGATGTGGTCGCCGCCGCCGGGGTGCTGCTTACCGCGGAAGAAGTGGTTCATGCCGACCTCGTAGAGGCTGGCGCTGGAGGCGTAGGTGGAGATGTGCCCGCCGACGCCGATGTCCGGGCGCTGCGCGCGGTGTACCAGCATCGCCGCGTTCCACCGGATGTAGGCGCGGATGCGGCGTTCCACGAACTCGTCACCGGGGAACCAGGGCTCCTGCTCCGGCGGGATCGTGTTGATGTAGTCCGTGGAGGTCAGCGGCGGCACGCCGACCTGACGCTCCCGGGCCCGCTCGAGCAGGCGCAACATCACGTAACGGGCACGTTTGGCCCCGCGTTCGTCGATGACTCCGTCGAGCGACTCGACCCACTCACTGGTTTCCTCGGGGTCGATGTCCGGAAGCTGGCTCGGCAGGCCGTCGCTGATCACCGGGCGCTTGCGTTCCGTGGCCACAGGCATTCCTCTTGGTCGGTGTCGGACCGTGCGCCCCATTGTGTGAATCGCACGGGAATGGTTCCATCCTGCCCCCTGACGGTGGCTGGCGTCACGCCTACGGTCTTGCTAGGCGACGCGCGACACACGTACTGAGCAGTAACTTCGTCAGCCGTTCAGGAAGCTGAACCGCACCTGGCGCTCCGGATTGTCACCGTTGGGGTCGACGAGGCAGATCGACTGCCACGTGCCCAGAGCGATGCGACCGCCGATGACCGGCAGCGTCGCGTACGGCGGGATCCAGGCCGGCAGGACGTGATCACGGCCGTGACCTCGCGAACCGTGCCGGTGCCGCCACTTGTCCTCGGCGGGCAGCAGCTCGTCGATCGCCGTGAGCAGGTCGTCGTCCGACCCGGCGCCGGTCTCGATGATCGCCAGGCCCGCCGTGGCGTGCGGCACGAACACGTGCAGCAGCCCGTCGCCGCGACCCCGGGCGAACTCCTCCGCCTCGCTCGTGATGTCGCGGACGACCGGCCTGTTCCCGGTACGGACGGTGATCACCGTGGTGTCCATGACCGGGAAGTCTTACACGTAGAGGTCCATCGCCAGGAAGGCCGTCCCCACCGCGAGGAACCACAGCCCGCAGAGACCGATCCGCATCAGTCCCGCCCACAGCGCCATGCCACCAGATCAGCACGCCGTACCGGGTCCGCGCAGGTGGTTCGCCGGGATTACCCCGCCCGCCCGGCCGGGCGTCCACATCGGCGGTGGCGGGGCTCGCCATGGTCGGCAATGCTGGGTCGCGTGACCACCCCGCAGAACCTCGACGAGCGTTTCCGCGACGCCGTCGCCGGCCTGCCGCCGGCCGGGACCCGCCGGCCCGGCGACGACCCGGTCCGCGAGGGCTCCGCCCTCACCGGCGACCGGGCCCGGCAGCTCTTCGACGCCCAGCTGGTCAGCCGCCACCTCGACCTCGCGGCCCGCTGGCTGCGCAGCTTCAACGAAGGCTTCTACACGATCGGCTCCTCCGGCCACGAGGGCAACGCCGCCGTCGCCGCCGCGCTCCGCCCCACCGACCCCGCCCTGCTGCACTACCGCTCCGGCGCGTTCTACTGTGTCCGCGCCGGCCAGGTCCCGCCGCTCGACCCCGGCACCGACGCGCTCGTCGAGGCGGCCCGCGACGTGCTGCGCGGCGTCGTCGCCTCCGCCGCCGAGCCGATCGCCGGCGGCCGGCACAAGGTCTTCGGCCGGGCCGACCTGCAGATCATCCCGACCACGTCCACCATCGCCTCGCACCTGCCGCGGGCCGTCGGGATCGCGTACGGGATCGGCCAGGCCCCCGCCCTGCGCGGCGTCGAAAGCCCCTGGCCCGGCGACGCGATCGCGGTCGCCTCGTTCGGCGACGCCTCGGTCAACCACGCCAGCGCCACGGCCGCCCTCAACACCATCGGCTGGTACGAGCACACCGACCGGCACCTGCCGCTGCTGCTGATCTGCGAGGACAACGGGTACGGCATCAGCGTCGCCTCCCCGCCCGGCTGGGTCGCCGAGACGCTGCGCGCCCGCCCCGGCATCCGCTACTTCGCCGCCGACGGCTGCGACCTGGCCGCCGCGTACGACACCGCCCGCGAGGCCGCCGACTGGGTACGCGACCAGCGCCGCCCCGCCGTCCTGCACCTGAGCACGGTCCGCCTCATGGGCCACGCCGGCGCGGACGCCGAGGTCGCGTACCGGTCGAACGAGGACATCACCCGCGACCTGGACCGCGACCCCCTGATCACCACCGCGGAGCTGCTCGTCGCCGGCGGTGCCGCCACCCCCGACGACCTCATCACCCGCTACGACGAGCTGGGCTGGCAGGTCCGCAAGGTCGCCGAGGAGGTTCTGGGCGAGCCGAAACTGGCCACCCCGGCGCAGATCGCCGCCCCGCTGGCACCCCGCCGCCCGCTGCGCGCCGCCCGGCACGTCGCCGACGCCGCCACCCGCGCCTCGGGCGCCGGCTCAGCCGCCCGCACCCAGGCCTTCGGCGGCCGGCTCCCCGAGCAGGGCGGCCCGCTCACGCTGGCACAGACCATCAACGCCACCCTCACCGACGCGCTGCTCGCCCACCCCGGCGCCCTGCTGTACGGGGAGGACGTCGCGGTCAAGGGCGGCGTGTACGGCGTCACGAAGAACCTGCGCGACCGCTTCGGCGCCGACCGCGTGTTCGACACCCTGCTCGACGAGACGTCCATCCTGGGGCTCGGCCTCGGCGCCGGGCTCGCGGGCATGCTCCCCATCCCGGAGATCCAGTACCTGGCGTACCTGCACAACGCCGAGGACCAGCTCCGCGGCGAGGCGGCCACGCTCTCCTTCTTCTCGCAGGGCGCCTTCCGCAACCCCATGGTCGTACGCGTCGCCGGCCTCGCCTACCAGCAGAACTTCGGCGGCCACTTCCACAACGACAACTCGGTCGCCGTGCTGCGCGACGTACCCGGACTGGTCCTGGCCGTGCCCGCACGGCCGTCCGACGCGGCACCCATGCTGCGCTCCTGCCTGGCCGCGGCGGCCGTCGACGGCACGGTCAGCGTCTTCCTCGAGCCGATCGCGCTCTACCACACCCGCGACCTGTTCCAGCAGGGCGACAACGAATGGCTCGCGCCCTACGCCCCGCCGGGCGAGTGGGCCGGCACGCACATCCCCGTCGGCCGGGCCCGCACCTACCCCTTCGGGTCCGCCGAGGACCTGACGATCCTGACCTTCGGCAACGGCGTACGCATGTCCCTGCGCGTCGCGTCCGGGCTCGCCGCCGACGGGTACGGCTCCCGCGTGGTGGACCTGCGCTGGCTGAGCCCGCTGCCGGTGGCCGACCTGATCCGCGAGGCCTCCGCGACCGGCCGCGTGCTCATCGTCGACGAGACCCGGCGCTCCGGCGGCGTCGGCGAAGGCATCCTCGCGGCCCTGGTGGACGGCGGTTTCGTGGGCGCGGCCCGGCGCATCGCCGCCGCCGACTCGCCGGTTCCGCTCGGTCCGGCAGCGCAGCAGGTCCTGATCGGGGAAGATGCCATCACACAGGGTGCCCACGCCCTGCTGGCACGGTAAATTGCCTCACACTCGGTGCGCCACTTGCGCGCGGCGGCCCGAGTGTGTGGACTACCCCCACGACAACGGCGTGAACAACGTCGTCAACAGCGGCGCCGCCCCGGCGGTGGCGTCGTCACCAGCAAGGAGGAATTCGACAGTGAGCGCGACCGCTGGTCAGGCCGACGGCGTACGCAGCCTGGCGGACCGGTTCGGCCTCGAGCCGAACATGGTGGTCATGGAGATGGGCTACGACGACGACGTCGACGAGGATCTCCGTGACGCCCTGACCGAACGCGTGGGCGATTTGGTGGACGAGGACACCGACGAGGTGGTCGACGCGGTGCTGCTCTGGTATCGCGACGGCGACGGTGACCTCTTCGAACTGCTCACGGATGCCCTGGGCCCGCTCGCGGACAGCGGCGTGGTGTGGCTCCTGACCCCCAAGGCGGGCCGCGACGGCCACGTCGAACCGAGCGAGGTCAGCGAGAGCGCGCCGACGGCCGGCCTCCAGCAGACCTCCACGGTCAACGCCGGCAAGGACTGGACCGCGGCCCGGCTGGTCTCGCCCCGCGGAGCCAAGAAGAAGTAGCCCTGACTCTTTCCCCAGCCCGGCCCTCCGGCGGCTCCCTGCCGGGTCCGGGCCCTTCATGCTGTCCTGCGGGGACCTCCCCGCCGGACCTTGGCTATCGTGTCCGGATGCCGATCGACGCGGGCACCGAGGCGCCCGGCTTCACGCTCAAGGACCAGAACAACCAGGAGATCACCCTCGCGGACTTCCACGGCCGCAAAGCGGTCCTCCTGGTCTTCTACCCCCTCGCCTTCACCGGCACCTGCCAGGGCGAACTCGCCGAGATCCAGGACAACCTCCCGGCGTACGCCAATGACAGGGTCCAGATCCTGACCATCAGCGTCGACTCGGTCTACACCCACAAGATCTGGGCCGACCGCGAGGGCTACACCTTCCCCCTCCTCGCCGACTTCTGGCCGCACGGCGAGGTGGCCCAGGCGTACGGCGTCTTCAACCCGGAACGCGGCTACGCCAACCGAGGCACCTTCCTCATCGACGCGGCCGGCATCGTACGGTTCGCCCAGGAGAACGGCCCGGGGGAGCGCCGGGACCAGACAGCCTGGCGCGAGAGCCTCGCGAAGATCCTGGCGTGACGGCCAGGGTAGGATGACGGCTCCGGTCTCAAACCCGGGCGCGTAGCTCAGCGGGAGAGCACTCGCCTTACAAGCGAGGGGTCGCAGGTTCGAAACCTGCCGCGCCCACCACCCTCAACGGCGGACCTGGTAGCGCAGGTGGAGCACCCGGTTGCCCTGGATGACCACGTCCGGATCCTCCAACAGGTGCTGCGCCTGTACCGACCCGAAGTAGCGCTTCCCGGACCCGAAAACCACCGGCACCACATCCATGCGCACCTCGTCGACCAGGCCCGCTGCAAGCACCTGCCCACCGACGTCCCCGGCGGCCACCTCGACCGTGCGATCGCCCGCAAGCTCCTGCGCCTCGGCCACCGCAGCCTCGACGCCGTTGACGAAGTGGAATGGTGCCTCGGGGTCCCAGCCCTCGGGTGCCGGCCGGTGGGTCACGACGATGACGTGGTCGATGCCGCTCGGGGGTTTGCCGTCCCAGCCGTCCGTCATGTCGAAGACGTGGCGGCCGACGACCGTCGCCCCGATCTCGTCCCAGTACGGCCGGACGTAGTCGTACGAGCGCTGTGACACCTTCAGCATGCCGCTGTCGTCGAGTGGGACGTCACCACTGGACAGCCAGTCGAACAACGGTCCGGGCTGGTCGTGCTCGTCCGCGACGAAGCCGTCCACCGACACCGAGCTGTACATGACCACTTTGCCCACGGGTGCTCCTCTGGCTTGCTGGTGCCCCCAAGTTAACGTGCCGTGAGCTGCAACTCTTGTAAGAAATCAATCGGTCGGTAGCGGCCAGCCGTCCATCACGTGGCCGGGGTTCTCCCGCAGGAACCGTCGCCGGACCTCGACGTACCGGGTCGGCGTGAAGCCGGTGAACGCCCGGAACTCGTGGGCGAAGTGGGCCTGGTCGAAGTAGCCGGCCCCGCCGGCGAGCTCGCCCCAGTCGATCGGTCCGGCGGGGTCGATGGCGAACACGGCGGCGGCGAAGCGGTACGTGCGGGCCAGCCGCTTCGGCGTGACGCCGATGAGCTCCTTGTACCGCTGTGCCAGGTGCGTGCTGCTGACACCGGCCGCGGCCCTCAGGTCGCCGATCGCCACCGCCCCGCCGGACGCGGCGATGGCTCTGCTCGTACGGCGGACCAGCCCCAGCCCGGCAGTCTCGCTCAGCCGGCGCATCAGCTCGTCCTCGAGCAGCGCCAGCATCGCGTCCGGTCCGGCCGCCGTGGCCAGCCTGTCTCGCAGCTCGGCGACGGCTGGCCGGCCCCAGACCTGCTCCACCGTCACCGGCCGGTCGCACAGCTCCGCCGCGGGCATCGGCAGGAAAGGCGCCAACCCCCAGGGCTTGAGGTGTACGCCCACAGACCGGGTCGGGCGTGGGTAGCCGAACTCCAGCGCGTAGGTGGGCGTGGTGACCACGCAGCCGTCGGCGTACTCGGCCGTCTGGATGTCGGTGCCGGCGCGGATCCGGAACGGCGCCCCGAGGTTGATGATGAGCAACGCCGCGGGCATCGGGGGCAGCTTCAGCCGGGCGTACGGCGGCACGCCCTCCAGGTAGTAGAGGTCGTCGATCAGCCCGTCCAGCGGCGGTCGCGGCACTCTGGACACGTACTCCACGCCCACAGCATCCACCATGACCTGAGGGACGAGGTCGGTAACGGATGATCAGGCGATGTCCGGGCATTCGCAGCGGGACAAGCTGAGACCATGACGTATCAGTCTCCGAGGCCTCCCGGGCCGGCCGGCGGCCCGTCGCCGCAGGGCCGGCTCCGGCGAGTGTGGTCCGGGATGTCGGCGGTGCACCGGGCGGCGCTCATCATCGCGCTCATCTTCCTGCCGTGCTGTGGCGGACTCGGCGGCATCGTGGCACTGGGAGCCGCCGTCGATTCACCGCCGGCCCACCGCGCGGCCGACACCGGGGCGTTGGCGCCGGTGCCCGAGCAGGGGACCGTCGCGCCGGCCGTTCCGGTGACCTCCGTGTCGGCAAGCGCCGTGCCGGCGACGACTGCGGCGTCGGCCGTGGCGAGCGCGACACCGGCCGCGGCCACGACGACCGTACCGGCCGCCGAGGTGGTGAAGCGGACGGTGACCGAGAAGCGGGCCATTCCCTTCAAGACGCGGACGGTCGAAGATGCCGCGATGCGTCAGGGAACCAGGAAGGTACGGGTGAAGGGCTCGGCCGGCGTACGGACCCTGACCTATGAGGTCTCGACCGTGAACGGCGCCCAGACCGGCAGACGGCTGGTCGGCTCGACGGTCACGAGGCGGCCGGTGACCAGGGTGATCGCGGTGGGGACCAGGGAGGAACCCGCGTGCGACCCCAACTACAGCGGCTGCGTGCCGATCGCCAGCGACGTCGACTGTGCGGGAGGCAGCGGCAACGGCCCGGCCTACGTCGACGGCGTCGTCCGGGTCATCGGTACGGACATCTACGACCTGGACCGGGACAACGACGGCTACGGCTGCGACTGAGACTGGGGGTTTCGCCGATGAGCGACGAACAGGCGCACGAGACCAGAGGTGTTTCGATCCAGGCCCTGGCAACGGTCGACCTTGCCGGGGAGATCGAGGGCATGGCGGGCCGGCAGCTTCGCATGCGCATGGTGACCATGGAGCCGGGCGGCGTCTTCGGCCCCGTTCACGACCATGTGGGCCGGCCCGGCGTCGTCTACGTGCTGCAGGGGACGATCACCGACCACCGGGACGGCGTGGACACCGACTATGGGCCCGGCGTCGGGTGGCCGGAGGACCGGCACACGACCCATTGGCTCGAGAACAAGGGAACGATGACAGCCGTGGAGATCTCGGTGGACATCGTCTAGCGCTCAGGAGACCGTGACCGCCGCGGTGATCATCTTCTTCGTGTCGCCCGGCTGGATGGCTCCGCCGTACAGGAGCTTGATGAGCTTCTGATCGAGCGCCGAATAGCGGGTCGGGGCCGACCAGTATTGGCCGTAGAAGACGCTGGACGGGTGGTCGTCGGCGTCGCGCATCAGGCCCGTGCTCTGAGTGAGTTCCTCGCGGATCAGGTGGCAGCGGATCCGCGGGGAGATGCCCGTGGTGCGGATGAGCACGTTGGCGTTCGTGATGATGTAGCCGGCCGACCAGTCGACGTGGAAGAAGCCGTCGTTGTCCGGCACGTAGTTCGGTTCCAGCGACTTGAAGCGGCTCACCGGCGCGAAATGCACCCGGATGTCGGCGGTGGCCGAGGTGGTGAGCTTGAGGTCGGTGGTCGCCGTCAGCCTGTTGAAATCCGACACGACGCGGCCGAGGCAGTCCCGGTCGGCCGCGCTGGGCTTTCCGGCGACGCGTACGGTCACCACCGGTTTCATCCACCGTGTGACGACGTGGATGTCGTCGCCGTACTCGGCGCCCAGCGCGATTTTGAAGAAGTAGTTGAGGGCGGCCCTGTCGATTTTCGGCTTGGGCGTCTTCGGCTTGTCGGCCGTCGGCGTCGTCGAGGGGGAAGGGCCCGGGGTGCCGAGCGCGGCAGTGGCCGGGACGTCCGTGGGCGGCGTTCCGTCGTCGTGAGTGGTGCAGCCGGCCAGGGCGAGCGTGAGCGCGAGCGATGCCAGAGCCAGGCGGCGTAGCGGCACTCGACGCGATCTCACCCGGGCATCCTACGATCGGAACGGCTTCCCGCCGCGGCCCGGGCTCGGGAGCCCGGACCGCGCGGGCCGGCCGGCGGGGACCGCTAGGAGCCGGCCGGCTGGCTGACCCGGAAGTGGTTGCCGAACGGGTCGCGCCCGCCGAAGTCGATGCCGTACGGCTGCTCCGTCGGCCCGTCCGTGAGCTCCACGCCCTTGGCCTTGAGCTCGTCGTACGTCTTGCGCGCGTCGTCGGTGCTGAAGCCCAGCGTGAAGCCGCTCGCGCCCTTGGCGATCAGCTCGCGCAGCTGCTCGGCGGTCTGCGCGTCCATCGCCGGCGGGCCCGGCTTCTCCAGCAGGATGACGCGGTCCGGGTCGTCGCCGGGCACCCGTACGGTGAGCCAGCGCATGAAGCCGAGGTCGATGTCGTCGGCCACCTCGAGGCCCAGCTTGCCGACGTAGAAGTCCAGTGCCTCGTCCTGGTCGGCGACGAAGACGTGAGTGATGCGGATCTTGTTCAGCATGGACTCACGCTAACGACCGGCGACGCCGCGGTGCTTATCCAAAAATGACGTTCAGGGCTATGGTCCCCCGTCCGGGAGAGAAGCTGGCCGCATATAGGCCATCCCGAAACAGTTCGGCACGACCGACGACACCGCCCGCTTCCGGTACGCCGTGGGCGACTCCCCGAGGATCGCGTGGAACGTCCGGCTGAACGTCCCCAGACTGCTGAACCCCACGGTCATGCACACCTCCGTCACACTCTGATCCGTCTCCCGCAACAGGAACATGGCTCGTTCCACCCGCCGCCGCTGCAGATAGCGGTGTGGCGTCTCCCCGAAGGTCGCGCGGAACGTGCGGATGAAATGCGCGGGGGAGACGTGCGCGATCCGGGCCAGCGCGGGAATGTCCAGCGGCTCCGTGTACGCCCGGTCCATCGCGTCGCGGGCGCGCAGCATGCGGCGGTTCGACTCCTCGACCGCGCGGCTCACCTGAGCACCGCCCGCCACCCGCTGACCTTCATGGCCGGAACCCTAGCCCCGGCCTCCGACATTCTCCGCGACCCCGCTGCACGGCGTACGGATGAAAGATCGGGTCTGTAGCCTGTCGCGGTGGATATCCGTGCCGCCATCGCCGATGAGCGACGCCGCATCGCCGACCTGGTCGAATCGCTGGACCCGGGCCGGCTCGACGCGCCGAGCCTGTGCGGCGAGTGGACCGTCAAAGAGGTGGCAGGGCACCTGCTCGCGGCGCTCGGGAAGCCTCCGGTGCCGGTGTTCCCGCTCCTGGCCCGCAACGGCTTCCGGATCCACAAGGCCAACGCGCAGCTGGCGGTGCTCGCGGCCGACCGTCCGGCGGCCGACCTCGCCCGCGCCCTGCGCGACAATGCCGACAACCCTTTCAAACCGCCGATCGTCGGGTACGCGGGGCAGCTGACCGACCTGCAGGTCCACGGCCAGGACATGCGCCGCCCCCTCGGCCTGCCGCACGGTCTGCGGCTGGAACGGCTCAAGGTGTCCCTCGAGTTCCTCACCAGCGGCCGGGCGCTCGGGTTCACGTCCAAGCGACGGCTCGCCGGCCTGCGCTTCGAGGCGTCGGACCTGAACTGGTTCTCCGGGGTCGGACCGCTGATCGCGGGGCCGGCGGAGGCGTTGATGATGGCCATGTGCGGACGCGGGGTGGTGCTGCCCGAGCTGGACGGGCCGGGAGTGCGGATCCTGGACGGCCGGTTGACCCGCCGGAGCTGATGCATCCTGACCATCCGCTGACGTATCCCGCCCGTGATGCCCCCTTTGACCGGTCCCGGCCCGCCGACCGGTCGCCTCGCTGACACGAAACGCCGGGGCCCGCGACGCGCCCGCGGAAAAGTGTCGGTGCGGGTCCCTACCGTCGCCGCATGGACACCAACGAATTCGCGCCGGAACAGGACCGGCGCCCTCACACCCAGCTCGACCGGCACTTCACGGCGGCCGGCAACGTCTACCGGATCACCGCCGCGGGCACGGGCGACGATCCGATCACCCTCACGCTGACCGGCTGGGGACCCGACGGCGAGACGGTGAGCGAGATCAGCGGAGGGATCTCGCCCCACGACCTCCCCGACGTCACCCAGGCCCTCACCTCGACCCTCACCGGGCTCTCGGCGCTGCGCAACCAGCGCAAGGCGGCCCGCGCGGCCGAGGAGAAACCGAAGCGCTACCCCAACCGGGGCGCCCGATGGTCCCCGGAGGACGACGAACGTCTCGTGGCCCGCTACCGCGCGGGCGCGGGCGAACGCGCGCTGATGCAGGAGTTCGGCCGCAGCCGGGGCGGCATCCGGGCCCGCCTGGAAAGCCTCGGCGAGCTCGCACCCGACGGCCCTGCGACGTACGGGCAGGGGGAGCCGTCCGGGGAGAGACCGGCAGCGGAGGCGGTGTCGTAGTCGCCGACCGACCGGCCGCTGATCCCGGCATGTCCGGGTGCGCGGCCGGCCGGCGACGCACTACGGGCCCGTGTCGCGTTCTCCCTTCGCTTTGCTGCGTGCGTCGCTCGGCTTGTGATGCCGGGGGCGTTGCTTGCGTGCGTTGCTCGGCTTGCGATGCCGGCGGGGGTGCGTTGCGTGCGTGCGTTGCTCGGCTTGTGATGCGGGCAGGGTGCGTTTCCTGCGTGCGTCGCGGGCTGGGTGCGCGTTGCGCATGCGGCGTTTGCGCATGCGGCGTGGATGGGCCGGTCGGCCGTCCGTCCTCCGCACGCTGTCCGGTCGGGCGAGTTTCCCCGGACGGCGTGCGGGAATTCGGCCCGCCGGAAGCGGCCGTCACCCGGCAAGATCGGCGGAGGCGCTGGATCGTTGGCTCGATGTCAGGTGTCGACCGGCGGTGGGAGGTTGGCACGGTGAACGTGGTCATCGACGGGCGGTTCGTGCTGAGCGCGGCGGACCTGCACCACAGGCTGGCCGGTGCGCTCGGCTACGGGCCGTACTACCGGCACGACCTGGCAGACCTCCGCCGGCACCTCGCCGCCGGCGACCCGCGCCCGGTGCAGCTGGTGTGGACCCATGCCGAGAGCATCCGGATGGCCCTGGGCACGAGCGCGTACGAGCAGATCGTCGCGACGCTCACCGAGATCGAGGCCGGCGACGAGGGGCGGCGCTGGAACGAGCGCTTCATCTTCCGCGTGTTCGACTGAGCGCCTCGCCGGGCCGGTCCGCGCCGTTCACAACCCGAGCAGAACCCGGTCCGCCGCCCGACGGCGTCCGCTGGTTCGCCGTCCCGGGGCGTCCGCTGGTTCGCCGTCGCCGTTCGCCGTTCGCCGTCGCCGTCGCCGTCGCCGTCGCCGTTCGCCGTCGCCGTCGCCGTCGCCGTCGCCGTCGCCGTTCGCCGTTCGCCGTCGCCGTTCGCCGTCGCCGTCGCCGTCGCCGTCGCCGTCGCCATTCGCCGTTGGCGTCCGGCGTCCGGCGTCCGGTGTCCGGTGTCCGGTGTCCGGTGGAATCGGGTGCACCCGCGCTGCACCCGCGCCCGTCTCAAGTACGCCCCCTGACGCCCGATTCCTTCTGGCACCTGCGGACGGCTCCGCGGGTGAGCGGGCCCGATCGTACCCCCCTCGGCGGACGGGCCCGCTCTGCACCTCAGTCCACCGCGGCCGTCCAGGCAGAGCCGGACCGTCAGAGGCACCGCGCCGGGAGGCGCCGGGCCGGGAAGGGTGTGCGATGACCGGACGCTCCGGCTGGCCCGACCGTGCCGATGACCGGTCCGATCGCGCCGATGGCCGGTCCGGCCGCGCCCGAGTCCGGTCCGGTCGCGCCGATGGCCGGTCGGACCGCACCGATGGCCGGTCCGGCCGCGCCAGGGGCCGGTCCGGGCGCGCCGATGGTCGATCCGTCAACGCCGATGGCCTGTTCATCGGCGTCGACGACGAGAAGATCGTGGTGTCGCCGTACCCGATCAAGATGCGGTCCGGGCGCGCCCGGCGGAACCGGCAGGGGTCGGTCGTCGACGTGGTCCCGGTGGCGCCGAGCGGGCGCAGCAGGGAGGACCGGGTCCGGTTCTCCTCACAGTTGTCGCTGGCTCTGGTCGTGCTCGTCGCCGTGCTCAGCGCGGTGGGCATTCCGTGGTGGGCAGGGGTGGCCGGGGCCGTGGCGCTGGTCGGCTTCGTCAGCGTCGAGCAGGCCAGGGCCGCGCGGACCGGGGTGCTGGCGTTGCCGCGGGGTGACGATTCGTTCGTGTTGCTGGCCGCCGAGGAGCGGGTCGCCTACGGGCGGGCGTTGGCGGTGGCCCGGCGCGTACGGCTGACCTGGCCGGCGTTGCGGCACATGATCGACGCCGAGCAGGCCGACCGGGACCTGACCGCCGCGTTGCGGGATCTCGCCGCGATCATGGCTCGCCGGCAGCAGATCCGGCGGCTGCGGGACGAGCTGGGCGTCGCCTCCCGGCATGATCTTCCCGCCGACAGCCCGGCCGTCCAGGCCCTCGCCGAGCAGCGGCTGCGCGTCGAAGGGCTGTGGCGTTCCACGGCCGAGGCGGCCAACCGGATCCTGGCCAGCATCAACGCCGCGGCGCTGGCCGGCGAGGACCTGCTCCGCGAGCAGCGCATCGGCCGGACCGCCCGGGACGCCGAGCTGGCGATCTCCCGGCTGACGGCCGCCGCGGCCGCGCCCGCGGAATCGGGCCCGGAGCTGGCCGAACGCACGGCGGCCGTCATCGCCGCCTACCGGGAGCTGGCCGCGGACCGCTGAGCGGGCCGAACGCCGGGCGGGCGGTGCCGCCGCCTACCGGGAGCCGGCCGCGGACCGCTGATCAGGCTGTGAGGCCGCCACCGCCTGCCCGACCTCTTCAGTGATCAGGTCCATGTTCAGCTGGGCCGCCGTGTGCAGCCCGGCCGCCGCCGCGCTCACCACCTGGGCCATCTGGTCGGTCACGTTCCCGGCCACCCAGACGCCCGGTACTGCCGTGCGGCCCGTCGGCTCTGCCGCCACCGAGGATCCGAAGTCGTTCTCGGTGGCCGGGAGCCCCAGCAGCTCGAGGATCCGCGCGTTGGCCACGAACCGCGGAGCGACGACCAGCGCCTCGCGGGGGACCAGAGTGCCGTCGGTCAGGCGTACGCCGGTCAGTGTGCCGTCCTGCGCGACCACCTCGGCCACCTTCTCCGTCACGACCGTGATGCCGCGGGCCGCGAGTTCCCGGGCCTGGGTCTCGTCCGGGGCCGGGGCCGTGTGCAGGAAGAGGGTCACGTCGTCGCTCCACTGCCGCCACATCTGGGCCTGGTGCAGGGACATGGGTGAGGAACCCAGGATGCCGATGGCCCTGCCGCGCACCTCGTAGCCGTGGCAGTACGGGCAGTGCAGCACCCCGTGCCCCCAATGGTCGCGCAGGCCGGGGATGTCCGGCAGTTCGTCGGTGAGGCCGGTCGTGACCAGCAGTCGCCGGGCCTCGAACCGCCGCCCGTCCGCCAGCGTCACGCTGAGCAGCCCGGCGCCCGGGGACGCCGACCCGCCGCCGGCGGCGGGGGAGATGGACGCGACCGATCCGTCGATCACCTCGGCCCCGTACCGCACCGCCTCCGCCCGCCCGAGCTCGCGGAACTCCGCCGGCGGCACCCCGTCGCGGGTCAGGTAGTTGTGGATGCCATCGGCCGGTGCGTTGCGTGGCTCCGCCGCGTCGACCAGCAGAACCTTGCGCAGCGCTCGGCCTAGCGCCACCGTCGCACTCAGTCCGGCGGGTCCGCCGCCGATCACGATCACGTCGTATGTCATGGGACCACGGTGGCCCGGCGCGGCCCGAAGTGGCAAAGTTATTTGCTGTGATGGCAAACGATGAGGTGCTGGCGGCGGTCGGGCCGCGGTTGCGGGCGTTACGGCAGGAGCGGGGGACGACGCTCACGGCGCTGTCCGAGAGCACCGGCATCTCGGTCAGCACGCTGTCGCGGCTCGAGTCCGGGCAGCGCAAGGCCACGCTGGAGCTGCTGCTGCCGCTGGCCCGGGCGTACCAGGTGCCGCTCGACGACCTGGTCGGTGCGCCGCCCACCGGCGATCCGCGGATCTACGCCCGGCCGATCAAGCACAGCAGCGGCCAGACGATCCTGCCGCTGAGCCGGCAGTCCACCGGCCTGCAGGCCTTCAAGCACCTCATCCCGCCGGGCCCGGTCGAGGCGCCGGACCCGAAGACCCATGAGGGGTACGAGTGGCTGTACGTGATCAGCGGCCGGCTCCGCGTCGTCCTCGGCGAGCACGACCTGATCATGCCGGCCGGGGAGGCGGCGGAGTTCGACACCCGCGTGCCGCACTGGTTCGGCAGCGCCTCCGGTGAGGCGGTCGAGTTCCTGTCGATCTTCGGGCCGCAGGGCGAACGCATGCACGTCCGCGCGCGGTCAACGCGGAAGTAGCTTCCGGGAGAAGACGCTCAACCCGGCAGCAGATCCTTGGCGAAGAAGCAGTCGGCGTACGGCTCCTGCTTCCACGCCGGCACCTCGCGGAAGCCGGCCGCGGCGTAGAGGGCCCGGGCCTCGATGAGATCGGTACGGGTGTCCAGCCGCAACCGCCGCAGCCCCCGCTCGCGCGCCACGTCCTCGACGGACGCCAGCAGCCGCCGTGCCACACCCGAGCGGCGGGCCGGCGGTGCGACGTACACCTTGGTCAGTTCGCCGGTGTGCGGCCCGGCGATGCGCAGCCCGGCGCAACCGACCGGCTCGCCGGCGCGGTAGGCGACCAGCAGGACGGCGACGTCGTCGGCGGGTTCGTCGGCCAGAGCCCCGTCCACCGTGGAGGGCGGCATCGGGCGCCCGTGGTAGCGGTCCACGACCTCGGTCAGGTAGGACCGGATCAGCGCTACGGCGTCGGGCGCGTCCACGGGTACGGCTCGGATGGTGACCACGACCGCATCGTGCCAGGATCCGCTCGCCGCCCACGAGCGGATTTCATGCGCGGAGGGTGATCACGTGTTCACCCGTTCGGGTGACTGCCTACCGCAAGGTAGACCAATACGGTGACTCGGACATGCGCTTCCCCGGCACCGCCCGCATACCGTCCGCCACCAGCTCGCAAGAGCCGGCCGCCGGTGGGTGGCCGCCGCCCGTGAAGCCAAGATCCGGAACGGCGAGCTCCGAGACGGCGAGCTCCGAGACGGCGAGCTCCGAGACGGCGGGATCCGGCAAGCCGGCGACGTCCGTGGACTCAGGCGGCCCGTCGGGACGTCGACATCTGCCGCGGCACGCTCGGCGGCACCCCCGGCTGCGGGCGGCGGCCCAGCGCGTCCAGCGCGTCGAGCAGCATCGCCTGCACGGTCGCCGACGCGGGCAGCCGCCAGCCGTTCTCCTCCGGGGTGACGGCCCAGCGCACCTGCCCGTCGGGGGTCCGGCTGGGCGCGGCCGGGATCCACGAGCCGCGGCCGTGCCGCAGAACGTCCAGGCAGGACCCCAGCTCGGGGCCCAGCTCCTCGCCGGGGCGTACCAGGAACATCCAGCGTCCGGACGGCGCGACCGCGACCGGGCCGCGGGCATCCTCGCGTTCCGGGCCGATCACCCCGGTGTGCAGCCGGACCGCGCCCAGGACCCGCAGGCCCACCGCGGCCGGCACCTCCAGGACGTCGAAGGCGCCGCCGGTGGCGAGCAGCACCGTGTACGGCCGGTCGCGCCACCACGCGGCGATGCGCGCGGGATCCGTGGACGCGTCGTCCTCCCAGCACTCGATCGCGGGATGGCAGCCCATGATCGGGCAGCCCGGCCGGCCGCAGGCGAAGCGGTCGCCGCTGAGGTACGCCCCCGGCGTCACCGCCCAGCCCTGCCGGGCGTAGCGCAGCGCCGCACGGCGCAGGCGCAGCCGATCGAGGAGGGCCCGTGGGCCGATCGGCTCTCGGTTGCTCCACTGCATGGTCGGTTTACCCCCGGTTCGGGACTCGCTGCCGCTATATCAGGCGGGGTTGCCGTTACCAAGCGCGACACGCGTCGTTGGTTCGGTCAGATCACCCATTGCAAGTTGCATGAGAAACTACGAGCAACGGTGGGCAGGCGATCACACAACCTGTGCGACCAGCACGGACGAGTGAGGTCCACACTGCACGTGAAGCACCGGGTTGCTCACCGGCGGGGGTCGCCGGATGAGTTTGGGGAGGCACCGTGGACGAGCTGCCGATCGGCCGGCGAGTCGCCTACTGGCGCGGCCGGCGCAAGATGTCCCAGCAGGTTTTCGCGGACCGGCTGGGCAAGTCCAAGAGCTGGGTCGACAAGGTGGAGCGGGGGGTCCGCCGGCTCGACAAGTTCTCCGTCGTCTACGAGATCGCCGACGTGCTCGCCATCGACGTCCAGCTGCTGCTGGGCAAGGACGTCGAGCGGCGGCCGGAGACGCAGAACTGCATCGACCAGGTCGAGGTCGAGGAGATCCGCGCCGCGCTCGAGCGCTACGACCAGATGAGCGCGTTCTTCCATCCCGTACCGCAGGCGCCGCCGCTGACGGAGATGCGCAAGGCGGTCAGCCACGCCTGGCTGACCTATCAGCACGCGAAGTACGGCGTGCTCGCCCGCAAGCTGCCGCAACTGCTGCGTGACGCGCAGGCCGCGGACAGCGCCCACGCGAGCGGTGACGAGGCACGCGACGCGGCGCACCTGCTCGGGCAGGTGTACCAGATCGCCTCCTCGGCGCTGCGCAAGGTCGGCGAGCACGAGTTGTCCTGGCTGGCCGCGGACAGGTCCATCGCGGTCTCGCAGCGGGCCGGCGACCAGCTGCTGGCGGGCATGGCGAGCCACCGGGTCGGCATGGCGCTGCTCTCGCTCGGCCGGGTGCGCTCGGCCCTCGAGGTCAACGTCAACATCGCGAACCGGCTGGCCCCGACGACGCCGGACTCGGCGACGCCGGAGCGGCTGAGCGTGTACGGCCTGCTGCTGCTCACCGGCGCGATGGCGGCCGCCCGCATCGGCGACAGCGCGACCGTCCGTGACCTGGTCACCGGCGCGGAGCAGGCGGCCGGTGCGCTCGGTGGCGACTTCAACTACTACTGGACGTCCTTCGGGCCGACCAACGTGGAGCTGCACCGGGCCGCGGCCGCGGTGGAGCTGGGTGACGGCGGTAAGGCGGTCGAGACGCACAACCGGATCGACCCGGAGCACTTCGCCGCGATGCTCCCGGAACGGCGCGCGCACCACTTCCTCGACATCGCGCGCGGATACACCCAGCTGGGCGACGTGGAGAAGGCCAGCGAGATGCTGCTGGAGGGCGACCGCCTCGCCCCGTCCGAGATCCGCTGCCGCCCGCTGGCCCACGAGGTCATCTCCGACGTGCTGCGACGCACGCGGGGCACCCCGCCGGCACCCATCGCGGAGCTGGCCGAACAGATGGGAGTCGGCGTATGAGGTGGATTCCGCGGTGAGCACGGCCAACCCCGCGCCCGGCGTTCTCTACATCCTGGTGTGCGGTTCACCGATCGCCCGGGACGTGGGTGTGCTGGTCGACCTGGCCCAGCGTGACGGCTGGGAGGTCTGCGTGATCACCACGCCGGACGGGCGCAAGTTCGTGGACGCGGCGGCGTTGCAGGCGCAGACCGGGCACGCCGTCCGCAGCTACTACAAGAACCCGGGCGACGACGACCTTCTCCCGCCGGCCGACGCGATGATCGTGGCACCGGCCACGGTCAACACCGTCAACAAGTGGGCGGCCGGCATCACCGACACGCTCGTGCTGGGGTTGCTGATCGAGGGGTACGGCTTCGGCATCCCGACGGTCGTGGTGCCGTACACGAACAAGGTCATGGCGATGCACCCGGCGCTGCACGACAGCATCGCGAAGCTGCGTACCTGGGGTGTCGAGGTGCTGTACGGCGACGACGTCGTGAGCCTGGGCGGCCCCGGACAGAACGACAGGTTCCGCAGCCGGTTCCCGTGGCGGCGCGCGCTGCAGACGCTGTACGCCCGTTTCGAGACGGGCAGCCGGGTCGAGCCGGGAGCCCGCTCCTAGCCAGTAGAGTTGGCGGCCGTGACCGACTCCGCTGGTGCCCCGTCCGGCACGCCCACCGTCCGCGAGGTCGTGGCCGCCCTCGACCGGCGCTATCCCAGGTCGTGGGCGGAGCAGTGGGACCGGGTCGGTCCCGTCCTGGGCGAATTCGACCGGCCCGTCCGGCGCATCCTGGCTGTGGTCGACTGCGTCCCGGAGACGGTCGAGGAGGCCGTCACGGTCGGCGCCGACCTGATCGTCGCCCACCACCCTCTGCTGCTCAAGGGCGTCTCGTCGGTGGCGCCGGACACGTACAAGGGCCGCATCGTGCACCGGCTGATCAAGGCTGACATCGCCCTTTACGTCGCGCACACCAACGCCGACACCGCCAACCCGGGCGTCTCGGACGCGCTGGCCGCCCGGCTGGACCTGGTGAACCTGCGCCCGCTGGCGCCCGCGGCCCCCGGCGGGCCCGCCGCCGGCGAGGGCCGGGGGATCGGCCGGGTGGGGGAGCTGGCCGCCCCGATGACGCTGGCCGAGCTGACCTCGTTCGCCGCCCGCCGGCTGCCGGCCACCGCGGCGGGGGTCCGGGCCGCCGGTGACCCCGATCTGCGCGTGCGTACGCTGGCCGTCTGCGGCGGCGCGGGCGATTCCTTCCTGCGGGAGGCGACGGCTGCCGGCGCCGACGCGTATCTCTGTGCCGACCTGCGCCACCACCCCGCCGGCGAGCACCTCGCCGCGGGCGGCCCCGCCCTGCTCGACGTGGCGCACTGGGCCAGCGAACGCCCCTGGCTCGACGAGGTGGCCGGATGGCTGCGCGCGCAGTTCGGCGTCGCCGTTCTCGTCTCCGACCTCGACACCGACCCCTGGACCGTGCACGCGGTCGCCGACGACAAGGAGATCCACCCGTGAAGGCCGCCCCGGAAGCCCAGCGCCGCCTGCTCGACCTGCAGGCCGTCGACACCGCGCTGAACCAGCTCGCGCACCGCCGCCGGTCGCTGCCCGAGCTCGCCGAGATCGACACCGTCGCCCGTGAGCTCTCCGCGCTGGAGGACGAGCGGGTCCGCGCCCAGGTGGCCGTCGACGACCTGGATCGCGACATCTCCCGCTACGAGAAGGACATCGAGCAGGTCCGCACCCGCAAGCAGCGCGACCAGGCCCGCCTCGACGCCGGCGGCGCGCTTCGCGAGATCGAGGGGCTGCAGCACGAGCTGGCGACGCTGAACCGCCGGCAGTCGGAGCTCGAGGACGCCGAGCTGGAGCTCATGGAGCGCCGGGAGAGCGCCGAGCAGACGCTCAACGAGGTGCTGAAGCGGATCGGCGAGGCCGCCGAGCGCCGCGACGCGGCGGAGGCACGCCGCGACGAGGCGTACGCGGACATCGCCAAGGAGCAGGAGTTCAAGAGCCAGTCGCGCGGCCCGCTCGCGGCGGACCTGCCGGCCGACCTGGTCAAGCTGTACGACAAGATCCGCGAGGAGACCGGGCTGGGCGCCGCGCTGTTCCGCTCCGGCCGGTGCGGCGGCTGCCGCATCGAGCTGTACGGCGCCGACCTCGCCCGGGTGAAGTCCGCGCCCGCCGACGAGGTGGTCCGCTGCGAGGAGTGCCGCCGGATCATGGTGCGTACCTCGGAGTCAGGCCTGTGAGTGATCTCCGGGTCGTCGTCGAGGCCGACGGCGGGTCGCGGGGCAACCCCGGCCCGGCCGGCTACGGCGCGGTCGTGCGGGACACCGGCTCGGGCGAGGTCCTGCTCGAGCGGTACGGCTCGCTGGGCACCACGACGAACAACGTCGCCGAGTACCAGGGCCTGATCGCGGGCCTGCGCGCCGCCGCCGAGCTGGGTGCGGCCCGGGTCGACGTACGGATGGATTCGAAGCTGGTCGTCGAGCAGATGTCCGGCCGATGGCAGATCAAGAACCCGGGCCTGCGCCCGCTCGCCGCCGAGGCCGCCACGCTGGTGAACGGCTTCGCCGGGGTGACCTTCGACTGGATCCCGCGCGAGCGCAACAAGCTCGCCGACGCGCTGGCCAACCGCGCGATGGACGAGGCCGCGGGCAAACCGGTCCGGGACGTGATCGAACCCGAGGTGATCGAGCCGGAGGCGAAGGCGCCGGCGCGGAGCTGGGCGCCGCCCTCGATGGAGGCGGCGACGCGGCTGATCCTCGTGCGGCACGGCGAGACCGCGTTCACCCAGCAGGGCCGGTATTCCGGCCGTGGCGACGTGCCGCTCACCGACGAGGGCCAGGCGCAGGCCATGGCCGCGGCCGGGCGGGTGGCCGGCATCAGCCGCGACGTCGCGGCGGTCGTCTCGTCACCCTTGAGCAGATGTACGCGCACAGCCGAGCTGATCGCCTCAGAGGTGGGCGGCGTCTCGGTCACCGTCATGCCGGAGCTGATCGAGTGCGACTTCGGCGACTGGGAGGGCCTGACGTTCGGTGAGGTCCGTGAGCGCTGGCCGGCGGAGATGGACCGGTGGCTGGGCTCGACGAGCGTGGCGCCGCCGGGCGGGGAGTCGTTCCAGGCGGTGGCCAAGCGGGTCCGCGGTGCGCTGGCGACGCTGCAGTCCGCGTACCCGTCATCGGTGGTCGTGGTGGTCTCGCACGTCTCGCCGATCAAGCTGATCCTGCGGGACGCGCTCGCCGCCGGTGACGCCTTCCTGCACCGGCTGTTCCTCGACGCGGCCGGCGTCTCCACCATGGACATGTGGCCGGATGGGGGCATAGCGGTGCGTTCGGTCAACGAGACGGCGCATCTTCGATAGATCGGCTTATTGCTTCTCCAGATCCAGGCGTTTAGCTTCCTCAATCAGGAAAGTTTGTTAAATGCTTCGCCCCTGGAGGGCTTCATGCGCGGATACACCCGTCGCTTCCTCGCCGTCGCCGCGGCCGTCCTGGTCGGCGTCACCGCCGCACCGGGCACGGTCCAGGCGCACGGGAAGAAGCCGTACGTCAAGGTCGGGTACTTCACCCAGTGGGGTATCTACGGCCGTGGCTTTCAGCTCGCCAAGGTGCAGACGTCCGGCGCCGCCGCCCGGCTCACCCACCTCAACTACGCGTTCGGGCCGGTCACGGCGGCCGGCGTCTGCGACTCGGCCGACCCGTGGGCCGACTGGCAGACGCCGTTCCCCGCGGAGCTCAGCGTCGACGGCGTGGGCGACGTGGCGGGCCAGCCGATCGCCGGCAACCTCCACCAGCTCGCCGAGCTCAAGCAGAAGAACCCGAACCTGCGGGTGCTGATTTCGCTCGGCGGCTGGACCGGCTCGGCGCACTTCTCCGACGCCGCGCTCACCGAGGCGTCCCGCCAGAAGCTGGTCAGCTCCTGCGTGGACCTGTGGATCAAGGGCAACCTGCCGGGCCTGGCCGCGGGCGTCGCCGGCGGCATCTTCGACGGCGTCGACCTCGACTGGGAGTGGCCCGGCTCCGAGGGCAACGCCGGCAACGTGATCCGCCCCGAGGACAAGCACAACTTCACGCTGCTGACCGCCGAGTTCCGCAAGCAGCTCGACAAGCTGTCGCGCACGACGAAGCGGCACTACGACCTCACGGCCTTCCTGCCGGCCGCTCCCGCCAAGATCGACGCGGGCTTCGAGACGAAGATCTTCAAGTACCTGGACTTCGGTACGGTGCAGGGCTACGACTTCCACGGCTCGTGGGAGGCGCGGACGAACCAGCAGTCCGCGCTGCGCGTGCCCCAAGGGGCGCCGGACAACCCCGACTTCTCCGTCGAGGGCGCGATCGGCGCGTGGCGGGACCGGGGCGCCCCGAGCGGCAAGCTCGTGCTCGGCATCCCCTACTACGGCCAGGGCTGGACCGGCGTGACCGGCGGCGGGAACGGCCTGTTCGCCCCGGCCACCGGCGGCGCGCCCGGCACGTTCGCGGTCGGCACCGAGGACTACAAGGTCCTCAAGAACCTGCCGGCCCAGGGCTACACCGTGCACCGCGACTGGCGGGCCGGGCACTCGTGGCTCTTCGACGGCACCACCTTCTGGACGTACGACGACCCGGCGCAGATCCTGCAGAAGACGGCGTACATCCGGGCGCAGGGGCTGGGCGGGGCGATGATGTGGTCGCTCGACGGCGACGACGAGAACGCGTCGCTGACCCGTACCATCTCGGCCGGTCTCTGGTCGCCCTGGCGGCACTGAACACGGTGCGCAAGGGTGGTGTGCCGTTCGGCGCACCACCCTTGCCGTTCGGCGCAAGGTGATCTCCACTGAGAGTCGCCTGTGAAACCTCTCGGTAACGTGCGGCCGATAACCGTCATTCACTCCGACCAGGAGGATCCCACCCATGACGGAACCGGTACGGTCCCCGCGCAGTGACCGCAGCCCCTGGTACTGGCTGCTGCTCATCCCGATCGTCCTGCCCCTGGTGACCCCGCTGTTCAACCGCGACTCGCCGCGGCTGTGGGGGTTCCCGGCGTTCTACTGGTTGCAGTTCCTCTTCATCTTCGTCGGCGTCGCCACGACCTCGGTGGTCTACCAGATGACCAAGCGGCCCGCACGGACGTCCGCGCCGGAGACCCCGGAGGCCGTCGATGAGTGACCACATCACCGAGATCATCGTCTTCTCGCTGCTCTTCCTGCTGGTCAGCGGCATGGGCTTCGTGGCGGCCCGGTGGCGCGCCCCTAAGGACATGGCCCACCTCGACGAGTGGGGGCTGGGCGGCCGCAGCTTCGGCGGCTGGATCACCTGGTTCCTGGTCGGCGGCGACCTCTACACGGCGTACACCTTCGTCGCCGTGCCGGCGCTGATCTTCGGAGCGGGCGCCGCCGGGTTCTTCGCGGTGCCGTACACCGTGGTCATCTACCCGCTGTTCTTCCTGATCCTGATCCGGCTCTGGTCGGTGTCGCACCGGCACGGCTTCGTGACCCCCGCCGACTTCGTCCGGTCCCGCTTCGACTCGCCGCTGCTCGCCCTGCTCGTGGCGATCACCGGCATCGTGGCGACCATGCCGTACATCGCGCTGCAGCTGGTCGGCATCGAGGCCGTGCTCAAGACGATGGGCGTGACGGGGGACAGCGCGCTCGCGCGGCACCTGCCGATCATCATCGCGTTCGCGATCCTGGCCGCGTACACCTACCAGTCCGGCCTGCGGGCGCCCGCGCTGATCGCGTTCGTCAAGGACACGCTGATCTACATCGTCATCATCGTGGCGGTGCTCTACCTGCCGTACAAGCTGGGCGGCTGGGGCAGCATCTTCGACGACGCGAACGCGAAGTTCCAGGCGTCGAACTCGACCGGCGACGGCATCACCCTCAACGCCAACAACCAGATCCAGTACATCACGCTGGCGCTCGGCTCGGCCCTCGCGCTGTTCCTGTACCCGCACAGCATCACGGGCGTGCTGGCCAGCAAGAACCGCAATGTGATCAAGCGGAACATGTCGGCGCTGCCCGCGTACAGTTTCCTGCTCGGCCTGATCGCGCTGCTCGGCTACATGGCGATCTCCGCGGGCGTGACGCCGCTGCCCGGTGCCAAGGCCGGCAGCCTGGACAGCAACACCGTCGTGCCGCTGCTCTTCGACCAGCAGTTCCCGTCGTGGTTCGCGGGCGTCGCCTTCGCGGCCATCGGCATCGGCGCGCTGGTCCCGGCGGCCATCATGTCGATCGCGGCGGCGAACCTGTTCACCCGCAACATCTACAAGGAGTACCTGAAGAAGGACGCGACCCCGGCGCAGGAGGCGAACGTCTCCAAGATCACGTCGCTGGTGGTCAAGGTCGGCGCGGTCGCCTGCATCATCTTCCTCGACCCGCAGTTCTCCATCGACCTGCAGCTCATCGGCGGCATCATCATCCTGCAGACCGGGCCCTCGGTGGCGCTCGGCCTGTTCACCCGGTGGCTGCACCGCTGGGCGCTGATCGCCGGCTGGGCGGCCGGCATGGGCATGGGCATGTGGATGCTCTACAACATCCCGAACGCCAACACCGGCCGCAAACACTTCGGCGGCTCGGCGTTCCCGCTGTCCGACCTCGGCTTCGACAGCCCGAAGACCATCTACGTGGGCTTCGTGGCGGTCGCGGTCAACCTGCTGGTGGCGGTCATCGCGACGCTGGTCCTGCGGGCCGCGAAGACCCCGGACGGCATCGACCACACCAACCCGGACGACTACTTCGCCGACGAGGGCGACCCACGCCTGGAGAAGGCCCGTACGACCCCCGACGCCGACCCCATCACCTCATCGACCTGATCCCGCAGCTCCTCGCATGTCGCGGCCTCGGATGTCCTATCCGAGGCCGCGGCCTTTGATGTACGAGTCCATGTCCCGGGTGAGCCGCTCGAGGATGCCGGCGAGCTCCTTGCGCTCATGGCTCGTCCAGTCCTTGAGCAGCAGGTCGTACAGCTCACGCCGCGCCTTGGCGACCGCCTCCACCTGGGAGAGACCCCGCTCGGTCGCGGCGATGACCGTGCCCCGCCCGTCGTCCGGATCCGGATGCCGCTCGACCAGGCCGTCCCGGTGCATCGCGCTCACCTGCCGGGTCACCGTCGAGCCGTCGAGGTTCAGCCGGTGCGCCACGGCGGAGACGTTCTGCGGCCCGGACTCCTGGAGCAGCCGCAGGATGACGTACGCCGCCCGGTCCAGTGCCCGATGCGGCCGCGGTGAACTGCGCCGGGTCGCCTCACCCAGCCGGATGAGCATCGCGACCTGCGTCTCGATGACGCCGAGCGCGGCCTCGTCGTTCGCCATGTGCCCTTCCTCGTCTATCACAATGCCCGGGACGACCATTCTCACCGGAAGGCGCGCCCCAGCAGGACCAATCCGATCACCGCGCCGAACGTGACAATAAGAACCTTCAACACCTTTGCTGGCAAACGACGTGCCAGGTGCGCGCCCGCGTACCCGCCCACCACCGTCGCGGGCGCCACCACCAACACGGCCCCCCAGTGGATCGGCGCGAACACGGCGAACACGATCACGGTCACCAGCCCGACACAGGCGGACAGCACATTCTTCAACGCGTTGATCCGGTTCAGGGTTTCGTCCAGCACCAGCGCGAGCGCGGCCACGTACATCACCCCGAGGGCGGCGCCGAAGTAGCCCCCGTACACGGCGCCCACGAACACGACAACCGGCAACACACCCCGCCGCCGTCGGCTCGCATGCCCCACCAGCGCCCGCAACCGATCCTGGAACGCCAGCGCGGCGGCCGCCCCGAGCACCAGGAACGGCACGATCAGATCGAACGCGCGGGCGGGCGTACCGAGCAGCAACGCACACCCGGCCGCGGACCCGGCCACGCACAACGGCACCAGCGACCCCAGCCGCCGCCACTGCCCCCGCAGATCCGCGCGGCTCCCGACGACACTGGACACGTACCCCGGAAAGACAGCCACCGAATTCGTGACGTTGGCGGCAACGCTCGGCAGCCCGATCCCGATCAGCGTCGGGAAGGTGATCAGCGACCCGCCGCCGGCCAGCGCGTTGACGACGCCCGCGACCAGACCGGCGGCGAGCAGCAGAAGAACGTGTCCGACATCCATGATGCGAATGAATCTACGGTGATCGGCCGGGGGTTTCCCGCCGGGCCGCTTCCTGCCGGCCTGCTTGCGTGCGGCTCGCGCTCGGCTCTCGTCGGCCTTGTTGCGTGCCGCCTCGGAGCGGCTTTCGTCGGCCTGCTTGCCCCGGCCCGGCTCGGCTCTGGCCCGGCTCGGCCCTGGCCTGGCCCGGCTCGGCCCCGGCTCGGCCCTGGCTCGGCCCTGGCCTGGCCCGGCTCGGGCCCGGCCGCGGCGCCGGCCTCGGTCGGGGGTCGCTCACCGTGAGGGCGAGGGGTGCGCCGCCTGCCGGGAGGCGATCGTCGCTGCCGTAGGATGACCGGCGACGGACGAGTCGGCTGGGCGGTCGCGTCGGCACCCCCACCGGGATGCCGCCGAGGAACGTCCGGACTCCGCAGAGCAGGGTGGTTGCTAACGGCAACCCGGGGTGACCCGCGGGAAAGTGCCACAGAGAACAGACCGCCGGCCCACGGGCCGGTAAGGGTGAAACGGTGGGGTAAGAGCCCACCAGCACCCCGGGCGACCGGGGTGGCTCGGTAAACCCCACCCGGAGCAAGGCCAAGAAAGGCCGCCGCCGCAAGGCAGCGACCGGCGCAGGCGTCCGAGGGCTGCTCGCCCGAGCCTGCGGGTAGGCCGCAAGAGCCTGTCGGCAACGGCAGGCCGAGATGGATGACCGCCCAGCGGCGAGAGATCGCCGCGGACAGAATCCGGCGTACAGGCCGACTCGTCCGTCGCCCTCCTGGCCGAGCGGTGCTGCGCTGGCGGCAGACCGCCGACCGGTCCCGGGCCTCACATGCGGGATCGGAGGACGTCGAACTCGCAGCCCGGCGTGGACGGGTCGAAGCCGTGGCCGAGGAGCCACCGGACCGCGAGCAGGCTGCGCATCGACCACCAGGCGCGGATCACCTCGCGGTCGACGTCGGTGCCGTAGCCGTCGAGGACGTCGTCGAGGTGTTGTTCGTACCCGAGCGTCAGGACGGCGAGGTCGTGCAGGGCGTCGCCGCGGGCCGCCTCGGACCAGTCGATCACCCCGGTGACCTCGTCGCCGTCGACGAACACGTGGTTGGTCTGCAGGTCACCGTGGGTGAACACCGGTGTCCACGGCCGGAGCGCGGACTCGGCGATCTCGCGGTTGCGCGTGATCAGGTCGGTGGGCAGGACGGCGTTCGCGAGGAGCCACTCGCACTCGGTCTCGAGGTCCGCTGCGATGTCGTCCAGCCGGGGACCCGGCCACGGCGGCAGCGGGGCGTCGTGGATCTTCCATACGGCGGCACCGGCTGCCGCCCAAGCCGCCGGCGACGCGGTCGAGGGCCGGCCGAGGTGGCCCAGTTCCGTGCCGGGGACCGCGGCGATCGCCAGCACCGGCGGCCTGCGCCACAGGACCTCGGGGGTCGGCACCGGCGCCAGGGCCATCGCCTCGACCTCGACGTCCGTACGCGTCTGATCGCCGTCGACCTTCAGGAACACGTCGCCGACCCGCAGCGTCGCACGCTCGTCATGGGCGACGACGACCTTGACCTCTGCCACGCCGGCATTGTCGCGGGACCCCGGCCGCCGGCACCACGTATTTGTCAGCCGGGACCGTTGCGGCCGACGAGGTGGAAGACGCGGCTGAGGTGGCGGTACGGATCGCGCCGGCTGGCTTCGAGCTCGGCCGCAGCCGTCGCCGCCAGTTCCCGGGCGTCGCCCGGATCCAGGGTGACCCCGCTGAACTCGAGCCAGTCGACGAACAGCCAGACGCCGTACCAGCGCACCGGCTCGACGCCTCGGCCTCGCAGGTACGCGCTCAGTTCCTCCACCGTGTCGGCCCGGCCGCGGACCCCGAGGACGCCGATCTCGCTCCTGCTGTCGAATGAGGCCAGGGCGTCGTCCCAGCGTCGCTCCAGCGCCGGCCGTACCGCCGCCGCCCTCGCGTTCCCTGTCATGATCGAGATGATGCCGCCGGGGGCGGAGCACCGGCACAGCTCGTCGATCAACGGCTCGGGCCGGTCCAGGTACCCCAGGACGCCGTGACACAACACCGCCGCGAAGCGCTCACCGCCGACTGCCTCGTACGCATGCTCGCCATCGGCCTCCAGGAGCGTCACGCGTTGCTGGACCCGGTCGGGAAGCGCCCCGAGTCACTGCCGTGCCCTGTCGAGCATCGCGGGGGAGGAGTCGAGCAGCGTCACGTCGTAGCCCAGGGCCGCGAGGGGGAACGACTGGTGCCCGGCGCCGCCGCCGACGTCGAGTTCCCGCGCCGGCGGCGCCGGCAGATGGTCCAGCAGGTGGTGGTGCAGGACGTAGGTGCGTACGTAACCCTTCACGGTCGCGTACGCGCCGTCGGCGAATCGCGCGACCAGGTCCGGGTCGGACCACGGGGCGTCGGGCACGACCATCAACGTACGCCTCGTCACGGACGCTCGCGGGGCCCCAGCCGGGGCCCCGGGTGGTCCCCGGCGACGTGGAAGCCGTCGAAGAGCAGGCCGCCGTGCCGGTCGAGGATCTCCTCGAGGAGGGCCTCGATCGCGGCGGTGTCGTTGTGGGCGCTCAGCCATCGGCCGGCCAGCTCGGAGTCAAGGTCGCGGAGTTCGCGCAGCAGCCATTTGCTCGTGCCCGTCCAATGGTCGGCCAGGGCGAGGGCCTGGTGCGCCACCGACGTCCAGGCGGCGGTGCCGATGACGGTGCGTTCGCCGGGGTCGGTGGCGTGGCGGAGGTCGTCGAGCAGGTCGGTGAGGTGGTAGCGGATCCGGTCGCGCTCGTCGGCGGTCAGGGGAGCCGGCCCCGCGGCCAGGACGGCGGCGCAGTGCGTCTGCCATCGCCGTGGGTCGCCCGACACCGGGACGCCGGTGGCGACCATGCGGTGCATGACCGGCCGTCTGCCCGGGAGGTCCTTGGCCAGGTAGTGGACGAGGGACTGCTCATCGTGCACGAACAGCTCGACGGGCCAGCCGCGGTAAAGGCGGGAGTCGCGGTGCGGGGCCTGCCCGTCGCCGTCGGGCAGGAGGACGACGATGTCGAGGTCCGAGCCGGTGGTGCGCTGGGCGGTGGTGACGCTGCCGGCGAGCACGGCCCACCGGTTTCGGGGGAACAGCTCAGTGACGAGGTCGCGCGCGTCGGTCAGCGGATCGCGATGCATCCGCTCAGCGTGCGGGGCTGGCGGCGGTGAACAAAGTGGATTTCGCTGACCCGCGGCCGGGCGATGAGCGACGATCGGGCGGTGAGGCGGCACAAGTGGGGACGGGTTTCGCGCACCGTCGACATCGTTCTCGTCGTCCTTCTCTGCGTACTCTTCGTCTGGATGGTCTGGGTGGTGGTGACCTGGACCGGCTGATCGGGGGAGAGGCCATGACGGACGAGAAGCCCGCTTGGGGCGGCGGCATCTGGGCCGCGGCCGATCTGCTCACCCCGATGGCCGTCCGGGTCGCGGCGACCTTGCGCTTGGCGGACCACATCGCCGCGGGCACGCGTACGGTCGAAGCCCTGGCCCCCGCCGCGTGCGCCGAGCCGGACGCCCTGGACCGCCTGATGAACCACCTGGTGACCGCGGGCGTCCTGAGCCGCACGGATGACGGCGTCTTCGCCCTGACCGAGCTGGGCGAGCAGCTCCGCGACGACCACCCCGACGGTATGCGGGCGTGGCTCGACCTCGAGGGCGCCATCGGGCGGGCCGACCTGTGTTTCACCCAGTTGCTGCACACGGTGCGGACCGGCGAGGCCGCCTATCCGCGGCAGTTCGGCCGGCCGTACTGGGAAGACCTGGCCGCCGATCCGCGCCTCGCCGCGTCGTTCGATGCGCTGATGGGGTCGCGGCTGGTCGACGGTGATCAGGTCGCCGCCGCCTATCCGTGGGGCGCGCTGGGTCACGTCGTGGACGTGGGCGGCGGCAACGGCACGCTGCTGATCGCGCTGCTCCGGGCGCACGCGGGCCTGCGGGGCACGGTGGTCGATCTGGCCGGTGCGGCGGCGCGGGCCGAGGAGGCGTTCGCTGAGGTGGGTGGCCGGGCCGAGGCCGTGGCCGTGGCCGGGAGCTTCTTCGAGCCGCTGCCCGCCGGCGCGGGCGGCTACCTGCTGTCCGGCGTGCTGCACGACTGGGACGACGAGAGCGCGGTGCGGATCCTCCGGCGGTGTGCGGAGGCGGCCGGCCCCGACGGCAAGGTCATCGTCATCGAGGACGGTGACGGCGGCGCGCCGGACACCGAGGGTGACCTGCGGATGCTCTGTTATGTCCGGGGCCGCAACCGGACGCCCGACCAGATCGGCGTGCTCGCGCGGGCGGCCGGCCTGGAGCTCGGGCCGGTCCGGGTCGCCGGCCTGCGGATGATCATCGAGTTGCGTACCGCGCTTCGCTGAGCCGCAGCGGCATCGGGCGAGCGCGAACATCGTCAGCTACGGACCTGCCGGCTTGGCGGCCGTGATGACGTGGGTCAGTGCCGTGCGTAGCTGCTGCAGATCCGCGATCGGCAGCCCCAGCCGCTGGACCACGGCCGGTGGGATCTTCTCGGCCTCGGCCCGCAGCTCCCGGCCCTTGGGGGTGAGCGTGATCGCGAGGCTGCGCTCGTCGGACTGGTCCCGCTCGCGGACCAGGTATCCGATCGCCTCGAGGCGCTTGAGCAGCGGGGAGAGGGTGCCGGGGTCGAGGGCGAGAAGTTCGCTGAGCCGGCGTACGGACAGCGGCGCGTACTGCCACAGGGCCAGCATGACCAGGTACTGCGGATGGGTCAGGCCCATGGGCTCGAGGATCGGACGATAGATCGCCACGACGCTGCGCGCCGCCACGGAGAGGGCGAAACAGACCTGCTCTTCCAATGCCAGCGGGTCGGCGATGTCACTCGGGTCACTCACTGCTGATCTCCTCGGTTCACCCGCTAGACTACCAACAGTTGGGGCACCAACTATTGGGGCACCAACCATCTACGGATCATGGCATCGATGGATCATGAGGGGGCGGGTCATGCCGACGTCGAGCCCGGAGCGGGGCGGATTCCTGCGCTGGTTCCATGCCACCTTCGACAACTGGTTCTTCCGATCGCTGATCGGCCCGGCCCAGACGTCGAACGCCGTGCACGGTTGCGAGCAGGACGCGCGGGACGGCTGGAAGCGCGACCTCGAGGCGCGCAAGCAGTACACCCGTGAGCAGCGTGAACGCAAGCGGTTGGCGCGGGAGGCGGGACGGCGTCCGCTGTGATGCATTTCTGTCGGGCATCCGGCTGCCGCGTTCCCGACAGTGAGCCACCGACCTAATCTGCGGGCAAGCCGTTCCCCAGGAGGCGAGCATGCAGACCCCCCAGGACACCGCCGAGTTCGTGGCCCGGCCGGCGAACGCCGTCGCCGGCCTCTTCCCCGACGGGCGATGCGTGCAGGCGGCGGTCGCGTCGCTGCAGGCCGCGGGTTTCGCTCCCGTGGAGGTACGCCCGCAGCACCCCGAGCGCTGCCGGCTGCGGGACTGGGGCAGCGACGCGGCGATCATGAACCTGTACGTCGAGGGTCTCCACAAGGGACACTCGCTGCTGGTGGTCCCGGCGTCACGGGCCGACCGGGAGCTGATCGGCCGCCTGCTGGTCCGGCACCAGGGGCACGCCGTCTACTACTTCGCGCGGGACGCGGTCGAGTCGCTGACCGTCCTGGTGTAGGCCCCGCGCCGTTCGACGGAATCGGTTGTCGCGACACGGAAAGCGGGAGAGCGGGAATCCCGGCCCGGCGCGTCCCGGCCGGTTTCCGGTGCCGCAAAGCTGCACGGTACGTGAATGAATTGCCCGGTCCGCCGTGCCGCCGAAAGCCCGGTGATCCGTTCCGCCGGTAGGCGCCGGCGTGCGCCGGAATGGCCGCACGATGCCATTTAGCTGCGACGATGTCCCGTCCGCCGGGCGGTACGGGCCGTGATCGAACCGTCGGCGCCGCCCTCCGGAGCGGGCATGGCGGGTCTGTCCGGATGTGACTACTCACGCAGATCGACTCCGCTCGTCGGCCCACCCCCGCGGAATAGGCTGAAATGGCTGGTGGTTAACTCTGTCCGGAGCGGACGATCGGGTGAGTAGACCGGCGTCGGTGTGACGCGCCACCGCGCTGCATGATCGTGAACTTCTCCACGTGCCGCTCCGGTTGACGTGCAAGTTGCACACTCATAGTGTCTGATATGTGACGCCGAGTGTTCGCTGGATGTCCGGTGCGGTCGCGTCGCGGTGTGCAGGGAATTCGGTCGGCGCGAGGAGTTCTTTGTGAGTGTCAGGATCGGCATCAACGGTTTCGGCCGGATCGGGCGCAGCATTATGCGCATCGCCGCGGCCGCCCCGCAGGCAGGAATCACCGTTGCTGCCTTAAATGACATCGCGCCGCTGGACCGATTGGCATACGCGTTGAAACGCGACAGCATACGCGGGCGATTCGCGGGCACGGTGGAGACGGCGCCCGGACGGCTCGTCGTGGCCGACCGTCCGGTGTGGGCGTTCCGCGAGTCGCAGCCGGGGCGGATCCCGTGGTCCGACGCCGGCGTGGACGTGGTGATCGAGGCGACCGGCCGGTTCCGCAGCGGCGACGTCGCGCGGACCCACATCACCCACGGCGGCGCCCGCAAGGTGGTGATCAGCGCGTCGGCCGTGGACCCCGACGCCATCCTGGTGTGGGGCGCCAACCACCACACGTACGACCCGGCCCGGCACGACGTCGTGTCGCCGGCCTCCTGCGGGGTGAACGCGCTGTCGATGATGGCCAAGGTGCTGCTCGACCGGTTCGGGCTGCGGGGCGTACAGACGTCGGTGGTGCTCGCGGCCCAGGGCTGGCAGAAGATCCACGACACCACGAGCGGCACCTCGCGCGACGACCCGCGGCTGGGCCGCGCCACCGCGGAGAGCATCATCCCGCACGACCACGTCGCCGGCGACCTGATCAGCGTCGCGCTGCCGCAGCTCGGCGACGTGCGCTACAGCTACTACTGCGTGCCGACGCCGATCGGCTCGCTCGCCGAGCTCGGCGGGTACACCGACCGCCCGGTCGGCGTCGACGAGGTCAACCGGGCGATGGCCGAGGCCGCCGCCGGCCCGATGCGGGGCCTCATCGACTACGAGCCCGACCCGACCGTGTCGATCGACGTGCGGGACAACCCGGCGTCCTGCCTGTTCGACCCGTCCGGCACGCAGACCACCGCCGACGGCGGGGTCAAGGTGCGCGGCTGGTTCGACAACGAGTGGGGCTTCTCGCACCGGGTGCTCGACCTGGCCCGCCTGGTGGGGGAACGTGAGCCCGTGCCGGCGGGCGCCCGCTACACCCCGGCCGTGGTGTAGAACGGATCCGGTGATCCCTGCCGCTGCCATCGAGGCCGCCGCCCGCCGCATCGCCGGCCGGGCCCGGCGGACGCCCGTCCTGACCGACGGCTCCACGACCTTCAAGCTGGAGCTCGTGCAGCACGCCGGCTCCTTCAAGACCCGGGGCATGCTCAACAAGATCCTGGCGGCCGCCGAGCACGGCCTTCCGGAGGCGGGGGTGGTCGCCGCGTCGGGCGGCAACGCCGGTCTGGCCGCCGCGTACGCCGCCCGGGAGCTGGGTGCGCCGGCCGAGATCTACGTGCCGGTCACCGCCCCGCCGGTCAAGGTCGCCAAGCTCGGCAAGCTGGGCGCGCGGGTCACCCAGGTCGGCGAGGAGTACGCGGAGGCGTACGCGGCGGCCGTGCTGCACGCGGAGTCGACCGGCGCGCTGTTCTGCCACGCGTACGACGACCCGGACATGGTGGCGGGCAACGGCACGCTGGGTCTGGAGCTGCTGGACCAGCTGCCCGGCGGCTTCGACACGGTGCTGGTGGCGGTGGGCGGCGGCGGGCTGATCGCCGGGGTCGCCGCGGCGCTGCACGGGCGGGCGAAGGTGGTGGCGGTCGAGCCGCGTACCGCCCGCGCCCTGCACGCCGCGCTCGAGGCCGGCGAGCCGGTGGACGTGCCGGTGTCCGGGGTGGCGGCCGACTCCCTCGGCGCCCGCCGGGTGGGCGACATCGCCTTCCGGACCGCGGCCGAGGCCGGGATCGAGTCGGTGCTCGTCGACGACCAGGCCATCGTCGAGGCCCGCCGCCGGCTGTGGGAGGACTACCGCCTCGCCGTCGAGCACGGTACGGCCGCGGCCCAGGCCGCCCTGACCGCGGGTGCGTACGTCCCCGCACCGGGCGAGCACGTCGTCGTGCTGCTCTGCGGCGCCAACACCGATCCGTCGACCCTTGCCTGAGCGGCACGAGCGGCTCATCGCCCGTACCCGGGAGGTCTGCGCCGCGGACGACCGGCTCGACGCCGCGCTGATGTACGGCTCCTTCGCGACCGGCGAGGGCGACGAGCACAGCGACATCGAGTTCTGGCTGTTCTTCGCCGAGGACCCGGGCGACGAGCGGGCGTGGATCGAGCGGATCGCGCCGGTCACGTACGTCGTCCGCAACGAGTTCGGCAGCCACGTCGCCTTCTTCCCGGGCCTGATCCGCGGCGAGTTCCACTTCGCGCGCGCGACCGACATCGCCGCCGTCGCCGAGTGGCCGGCGAGCCGCATCGTGCCGATCGTCGACCGCCACGGCCTTCTGCCCATGCCCGCCGGCGAGCTCGACACCGGTGCCGACGTGTGCGGGCGCTTCGCCAACTGGCTGCTGCTCGCGTACCACGTGGGGGAGCGGGGCGAGCGGCTGCGGCAGTTGGACGCGCTGGCACACGCGCAGCGGCACCTGCTCTGGATGGCCCGCCTCGCCGAGGGCCGCACGGAGCACTGGCTCACGCCGTCGCGGCGGGCGGAGGGCGAACTCGGCGCCGCCACTCTGGCTGCTCTGGGGCGTACCCATGAGGATGTGGAGGCGGCGTGGCAGGCGGGCCGCGCCCTCTGGCTGAAGCTCGACCCCGCACCGCCGGGGGAGCTCTTCGCCGAGCTGGACCGGGCCCTGGGCGCGTGAGCGGGCCGCCGGCGGCCTGAGCCAACCGTCTGCGCGCGCGGGGTGATCTCCGCGATGCTGATGACCATGACAGCTGACGACGTACGCGTGCAGTCGGTGCGGCAGTTCCGCCGGTTCGCGCTGGTGGTCTGCCTCGCCGGGGCCGCCGTGCAGCTCGCGCTGACGGCGTACTACCTGGGCATGGGGCACAAGGCGGCACCGCACCACGTACCCGTCGGCCTGGTGTCGCCGGTCGGCAAGCAGGCCGCCATCAACGACCTGCTCGAGCGTGACGGCGTCTTCGAGGTGCGGATGTACCGCGACGCCGGCGAGCTGCAGGCCGCCATCCGGCGCCGCGACGTGTACGGCGGTGTCGACGTGACCGCCGCGCAGCCGCACCTGTACGTGGCCGGCGCCGGGGGAACCGCCGCCGCGAGCCTGCTGCGGACCACGTACACGAGCGTGACCGCGCAGCAGAACGCCCAGCAGCTCGCCGGCCTCGCCCAGCAGGACGGCACGATCTCCATCGCGCAGGCGCAGGCACTGGCCACACCGCCGCCGGTGACCGACGTGGTGCCGCTGCCCGCCGACGACGTCAACGGCGCCTCGCTGGGCTTTCTCACCCAGGCGCTCGCGCTCGGCGGCACCATCGCCTCCGTCGGGCTCGGCCGGCTCATCCCGCGGACCCGCCGGTCCTGGCGGCGCGGGCTCGGCCACCTGGCAACCCTTCTCGTGTACGCGCTGGGCTCGGCCGCCGTGGTGCTGTGGTCGATGAGCTGGTTCGGCGTCGGCACGGGCGCGGACCGCTGGGAGATGTTCGGGATCTTCGCGCTCGTCTCGCTGGCGATCACCGGGTCGACCGCGGGCGCGGTGGCGCTGCTGGGTCCCGGCGGCGCGCTGCTGGGCGGCCTCTACTTCACCGTCGGCACGGTCATCAGCGGCGCGAGCATCCTCCCGGAGTTCCTGCCCGCGTTCGGCCGGGTGCTCGGCATGAACCTGCCGACGGGCGCCGGCGTGCAGGCGGTCCGCGACAACCTCTACTTCCCGGCCGCGCCCATCGGCGGGCACCTGCTCGTGCTCAGCCTGTACGCCGGCATCGGCTGTGCGCTGGTGCTGGTCACGAACCTGTTGCCCAACCGCAGCGACCGCACCTCGGAGCTCGATCTGGAGGTGCGGGACCGGATCGAGGGCAACGACGTCCGCGAGCCGGCGCGGATTCCCCTGCCCACTTCTTGATCCGTTGTGACGTTCGGCTCGTGGATTCCCTTGACCGATGCGGAGTACGGTCGATCCGTACTTGAAGCATCAAGTGCCAGAGGGAGCCGTCATGTCTTTGGGTATTCGCAGCCGTGTCACCGTCCCGCTCACGTTCGCGGACGGGTACGCGACCACGGCGGAGGTCATCACCTTCGACGGCCTCGCCGACGGCAAGGAGCACCTCGCCCTGGCGCTGGGCGACGTGGCCGGCGCGGGTGTGCCGCTGGTCCGGCCGCACTCCGAATGCCTGACCGGTGACGTGTTCGGCTCCGAACGCTGCGACTGCGGGCCGCAGCTGCGCGAGGCCGTCGAACGCATCGCCACGGCCGGCGGCTACCTGCTCTACCTGCGCCAGGAGGGCCGCGGCATCGGGCTGTACGCCAAGCTCGACGCGTACGCGCTGCAGGACCGGGGCCTGGACACGTACGAGGCCAACCGGGCACTCGGGCACGCCGACGACGAACGCGACTACACCGCCGCGGCGCAGATGCTCTCGGTGCTCGGCGCCACCACGGTCGACCTGCTGACCAACAACCCGGACAAGGCGGCGCAGCTGCGGGCGCACGACATCGACGTCCGGTCGATGGTGCCGACGGGCGTGCACGCCTCCGACGCCAACGTGCGCTACCTGCAGGCGAAGGTGTCGCACACCGCCCACACGATCGACCTGCCGCTGGCCGTCTGAGTTCACCCTCACGCTCAGCCATCGCAGGACCACGCCGAACGGACAGGGGTCAGGCCGGACTAACGCGCGGAGGTTTCGCTGTGGGGATCGAGGCCGTCAACAACCGGATAGCGGACATCCAGAGCCGCATCATCGCGCTGCAGACCCAGCAGGCCGCCAAGGCCTCGCCCGCTTCGTCGGCCTCCTCCACCACGTCGGCCCCTTCTGCCTCCGGCGCCTCGTTCGCCTCGGCGCTCGCCGACGCGATGGATACGCAGGCGACCGCGTCCACCGCGGCGGCCGACAAGACGTACAAGCTGAACGGCAAGGGCATTCCGGTGGAGCTGGCCGCGTACGGCAACGGGAAGATCCCGGCGTCGGCGCTGGAGAAGGTCGGCACCACCGGGCACAAGCTGTGGGCGCCGGCGGCCGAGTCGCTGAACCGGATGATCGCGGACGCCGAGGCCCAAGGGGTGCACATCGGCATCACGGACTCGTACCGGTCCTATGGCGAGCAGGTCGATGTGGCTCGGCGCAAGGGGCTGTACTCGCAGGGTGGGCTGGCCGCGAAGCCTGGTACCAGCGAGCACGGGTGGGGGATGGCCACCGACCTTGATCTGAACTCGAAGGCTCAGGCTTGGATGCGGTCGCATGCTTCCGAGTACGGGTTCCACGAGAACGTTCCTCGAGAGCCTTGGCACTGGGCCTTCAAGCCCTAGGTTTGTGGTTGCCCCCGAAGCCGTTGTGGTCCATCTACTCGATCACGCGCGCGCAATCAGTTCTCCGTGCAGGATCGACAGCCAGCCGTCTTTGTTTGCGGCCCAGGTTCGCCAGCCTTCGGCGATGCGCTGGAGGTCTGCCTCTGTGGCGGCTCTGCTTTCCAGGGCTTGGCGGGCCATGGCCGATTTGGTGATGCGGTCCGCCCAGAGGGATCCCCACCAGGTTCTGTCTTCTTCTGTTGCGAAGCACCAGGTGCTCGATGTCGCAGTTACGTCGGTGAGGTCGGCGGCGTGGGCCCAGGCCAGGAGGTGGCGGGCGGCGTTGGGTTCGCCTCCGTTGGCGCGGGCCACGCGTTGGTAGAGGTCCAGCCAGTCGTCCAGGGCTGGGAGTCGGGGATACCAGGTGAAGGCTGCGTAGTCGCTGTCGCGGACCGCGATGATGCCGCCCGGGCGGGTCACGCGGCGCATCTCGCGGAGGGCCCGGACCGGGTCGGCGACGTGCTGGAGCACCTGGTGGGCGTGGACCACGTCGAAGGTGTCGTCCGGGAAGTCGAGGGCGTGCACGTCGCCGACGGCGAAGTCGACGTTCGTGAGGCCGCGCCGGGCGATCTCCGTCCTGGCGAGGTCCAGGGCGTCGTCGGTCATCTCGAGGGCGGTGATGCGGCCGGGTGTGATTCGTGTCGCCAGGTCGGCGGTGATGGTGCCGGGGCCGCAGCCGACGTCCAGCACGGTCGCGCCGGAGGTCAGGTGGGGGAGAAGGTACGCGGCCGAATTTTCTGCGGTGCGCCAGCGGTGTGAGCGCAGGACCGATTCGTGATGCCCGTGGGTGTAGACAGCAGCCATGCCACCGACGCTAGGACCACGTCTCGTATTTCGGGAGAACAATCTCACTCTGTGGGACCGTGACGGATACCTGATTTCCGTACGCGCAGATGGGGCCGTACTTTTGTCGCCATGAGGATCGGCATCGTCGGCGCGACGGGACAGGTCGGTGGCGTCATGCGCCGCATCCTGGCCGAGCGCCAGTTCCCAGTGGACCAGCTCCGGCTCTTCGCATCCGCGCGCTCCGCGGGCCGCACCCTGCCCTGGCAGAACGGCGAAGTCACGGTCGAGGACGCCGCCACGGCGGACTTCCGCGGCCTGGACATCGTGCTGTTCTCGGCCGGCAAGGGCAGCTCCAAGGAGTTCGCGCCCCGCGTCGCCGAGGCCGGCGCCGTGGTGATCGACAACTCCTCCGCCTGGCGGATGGACCCCGACGTCCCGCTCGTGGTGGCCGAGGTGAACCCGGACGCCGCCGCGCAGCGCCCCAAGGGCATCATCGCCAACCCCAACTGCACCACGATGGCCGCGATGCCGGTGCTGCGCCCGCTGCACGACGAGGCCCAGCTGGTCGCGATGGTCGCCACCACGTACCAGGCCGTCTCCGGCGCCGGGCTGGCCGGCGTGGCCGAGCTCGACGAGCAGATCAAGAAGGTCGCCGACCGGGCCACCGAGCTCACCCACGACGGCGCCGCGGTCGAGTTCCCGGCGCCGCGCTCCTTCGCCCGGCCCATCGCGTTCAACGTGCTCCCGCTCGCCGGCTCGATCGTCGACGACGGCCTCGGCGAGACCGACGAGGAGCAGAAGCTGCGCAACGAGAGCCGGAAGATCCTCGGCATCCCGGACCTCAGGGTCTCCGGCACGTGCGTGCGCGTACCGGTCTTCACGGGCCACTCGCTGCAGGTGAACGCCCGCTTCGCCCGGCCGCTCAGCCCGGACCGCGCGCGTGAGCTGCTCGCCTCCGCGCCCGGCGTGGAGCTGTCGGACGTGCCCACCCCGCTGCAGGCGGCCGGGCAGGACCCGACGTACGTGGGCCGCATCCGCGCCGACGAGACCGCCGACAACGGCCTGGCCCTGTTCCTGTCGAACGACAACCTGCGCAAGGGCGCCGCCCTCAACGCCGTGCAGGTGGCGGAAGTGGTCGCCAGGTCGCTCTGATCGCCGCTCCGCAGAGCCCGTCCCACCACGTCGGTGGGGCGGGTTTTGTCGTTCCTTCGGGGGGTCTTCTCGACGCTCCACTATGGAAAAACCGGGCTTTTTGCCTGAATCGGTAGCGCATGGTCGGTTTGAGGTGCACAGTGATGTCATGAACGACAGTGGGCCTGGCGGGGGCGGCTATTTCTGGTGCCTCCGGCATGACCGGGTCGAGTCCGGGGACGACGTGTGTCCTGCCCAGTTCCGGCTCGGTCCGTACGCCTCCGCTGATGACGCCACGCGGGCACTCGAGACCGTCGAGAAGCGCAATGCGGCGTGGGATGCCGAGGACGCCCGCTGGACCGGGGAGGTCAGCTAGACCCGGCACGACCGCTGTGTCCAAGCCGGAATCTTCGGTCTCCGTGCGGAGACTAGCCCGCAGTCATTCGCTAGGAGGAACGACCCCATGGCCGTGACCAAGAAGGCCGCCCCGACCCGGGCTGCCGCGACGAAGCCCGCCGCCCGGCCGGCCGCCGCGCCGAAGCCCGCGGCCGGCAAGCGCGCCGTCGCCGCCACCTCGGCCGCCGGCAAGCGCGGCGCCACCACCGCGACCGCCACCAAGCGGACCGCCGCGGCCTTCTCGGCCGCCACCAAGCGCGCCACCACCACCGCCGCGGCGACGACCCCGAAGCGCGCGTCCGCCGCCACGTCGACGGCCACCAAGCGCACGTCCGCCGCGACCTCGACCGCCACCAGGCCCGCGTCCTCGGCCAAGACCTCCACCGCGAAGGCGTCGACCGCGAAGGCGTCGACCGCCAAAGCCTCGAAGACTTCGGCCGCCGCGAAGGCCTCGAAGCCGGCCACCGCGACCGTCAAGCCGGCCGCCGCGAAGGCTTCGAAGCCGGCCACCGTGAAGGCTTCGAAGCCGGCCGCCGGCAAGGCCTCCAAGCCGGCCGCCGGCAAGGCGAAGGGCGGCGCGGCTGCGAAGGCGACGTCGGCCGTCAAGTCGGTCGCGGCCAAGGCGACCGGCGCGGTGAAGTCGACCGCGGCCAAGGCGGCGTCGGCCACCAAGAAGGCGGCCCCGGTCAAGCAGAGCGCCGCGAAGAAGTCGACGGCGGCCGGCTCCAAGGCCACCCCCGCCAAGGTCGCGAAGAAGGCGCCCGCCAAGACCGCCGCCGCCACGAAGGCGACGGCCACCAAGCAGGCCGCTGCCAAGAAGACGACGGCGAAGAAGGCCCCGGCCAAGGCCGCGACCAGGACCGCCCCGGCCAAGGCCACCGCCACGAAGTCCGCCGGCACCAAGGCCACCGCGGCCAGGCCGGCGGCCACCAAGCCGGCTCCGGTGAAGAAGCCGGCGACCGTGAAGGCCGCTCCGGTGAAGAAGCCGGCGACCGCCAAGTCGGCTCCGGTCAAGAAGTCCGCGGCCGCCGCCCCGGCGAAGAAGGCAGCGACCGGCAACGCCGCCGCCGCGAAGGTGCGGCCCGCCGCCAAGTCGGCCAACGCGAAGCCCGCGTCGATGACGAAGACCTCGGCCACCAACGCCGGCCGGGTCAAGCAGCCCGCGAGCCCCGCCGCCGCCCGGAAGGCGACCGCGGCCGGCAACGGGCGCGCGGCGTCCACCACGGCACGCAAGGCGACCGCCAAGCGCTGATCCGTCGTACCCAGGGCCGCGCCGGCGACGGCGCGGCCCTGTCGCGTGTTAGGAATGACCCGTGCCGATCAAACGGGTTGTGGCTCCGCGCATCGACTTCTCCGACCTGCGGCGGGAGCTGCACCTTCCGGACGGGTACCCGGCCGCGGCGCTCGAGGAGGCGGCGGAGGCGGCCGCCACACCGCTGCCCGCCACCGACCGCACCGACGTGCCGTTCGTGACCGTCGACCCGCCCACGTCCCGGGACCTGGACCAGGCCCTGCACCTGAGCCGCCGGCCCGGTGGCTACCGCGTGCGGTACGCGATCGCCGACGTCGCCGCGTACGTGCGGCCGGGCGGTCCGCTGGAGGCCGAGACCTGGGTACGCGGCCAGACCGTGTACCTCCCGGACGGCAAGGTCCCGCTGCACCCGACCGTGCTGAGCGAGGACGCCGTGAGCCTGCTGCCGGACGCGGACCGGGCGGCCGTCCTGTGGATGATCGACCTGGACGCCGACGGGGCCATCGCGGCCGTCGAGCTGGAACGGGCGCGCGTCCGCAGCCGGGCCAAACTGGACTACGCCGGCGTGCAGCAGGCCGTCGACGCGGGCACCGCCGCCGAGGCCGTCGCGTTGCTGCCCGAGATCGGGACGTTGCTCGCGGCGCGGGCCGCCGCCCGGGGCGCGGTGAACCTGCCGCTGCCCGAGCAGGAGGTCGAGCCCGACGGGGACGGGTGGCGGCTGACGTTGCGGGCCCCGCTGCCCGTCGAGGAGCACAACGCCCAGATCTCGCTGCTCACCGGCATGGCCGCCGCGACGCTGATGCTGGGCGGCGGCGTGGGGCTGCTCCGGACGATGCCGCCGCCGCGGCCGGAGGCGGTCGAGAAACTGCGGGCCGCCGCGGCGTCGCTGGGCGTCACGTGGGCGGACGGCGCCTCGGTCGGCGCGGTCGTCTCGTCGGTGGATCCGGCCGGGCCACGGGGGGCCGCGTTCCTCATGCAGGCGGCCGAACTGCTGCGCGGGGCCGGGTACACGGCGTTCGACGGGGCGGCGCCGGAGCAGACCGGGCACGGCGGGGTGGGTGCGCCGTACGCGCACGTCACCGCGCCGCTGCGCCGCCTGGCCGACCGGTACGCCACCGAAGCCTGCCTCGCGCTGCACGAGGGCCGCGAGGTGCCGGGCTGGGTCCGCGAGGCCCTGCCGCGCCTGCCGAAGACGATGGCCACGACGGACCGGGTCGCCTCCGCCGCGGAGCGGGGCGCCGTGTCGCTCGCCGAGGCGGTGCTGCTGGCGCACCGGGTGGGGGAGACGTTCGAGGCCGGCGTGCTGGACGTGGACGATCCGGCCGAAGCCGGTGGCAAGCCGCGGCCGGCCGGCGGGACGGTGGCGATCGACGAGCCGGCCGTGCAGGCCCGCTGCGCCGGGGAGTTGCCGCTGGGCGAGCGGATTCCCGTACGCCTGGCCGAGGCCGACCCGAAGACCCGTACGGTCCGCTTCGAGCACCCCTAGGGCAGGTGCGGGACCCCCGCCGGGTCGAGCGGCCAGGCGGGGTTGTACGTGACCTCCCACAGGTGCCCGTCGGGGTCGGTGAAGTAGCCCAGGTAGCCGCCCCACTCGGCCTGCGTGCCGGTCTTGACCAGCGTCGCTCCCGCCTGCACGACCGTGCGCAGGGCCTCGTCGACCGCGGCGGGGCTCTCCACGTTGATCGCCAGCATCGTGCCGCGGAAGTCGGTGGCCGGGTTCGGTGGCGTGGGGCGCGTCGGCAGCCCCGCGTCCGCGGAGATGTCGTCCGTGGCCACCAGCGAGAGCAGGCCGCCGGCGGTGTGGAAGAAGCTCACCACCCCGGGCACCGAGGCGGGCGACAGCCGCCAGCCGAGCGAGGCGTAGAACTCGGTCGCGCGGACGACGTCGGCCACGCCGAGGGTGGCGAGGCTGACCCGGGCAGGAACGGACACGTGACACCTCCTGGTACGAAGTCTGCCACGATAGATGATCTTGCCCGGGTTCGCCCTGGATCTAGAAGGTGTGCTCCGCGGTCGGGAACTCCCCGTTGCGAACTTCGTCGGCGTAGCGGCGGGCGGCGTCACCCAGCACGCCGGCGAGGTCCGCGTACCGCTTCACGAAGCGTGGCGCCCTGCCCTCGCGCAGACCGGCCATGTCCTGCCAGACCAGCACCTGCGCGTCGGTGTCCGGGCCCGCGCCGATGCCCACGGTCGGGATCGGCAACTCCTTGGTGATCTGCTTGGCCACCTCGCCCGGCACCATCTCCAGCACCACCGCGAAGGCGCCCGCCTCGGCGACCGCCCGCGCGTCGGCGATGACCTCCTCGGCGGCGCTGCCGCGGCCCTGCACCCGGTAGCCGCCGATGGCGTGCTCGCTCTGCGGGGTGAAACCGACGTGCGCCATCACCGGGATGCCGGCGCCGGTGATCGCGCGGATCTGCTCGGCGACGCGGCGGCCGCCCTCCAGCTTGACGGCGTGCGCCCCGCCCTCCTTCATGAACCGTACGGCGGTGCGCAGGCCCTGCACCGGGCCCTCCTCGTACGAGCCGAAGGGCAGGTCGGCCACGATGAGCGCGGTGGTCGTGGCGCGGACGACCGCGCGGACGAGGGGCAGCAGCTCGTCGGTGGTGACGGGCAGCGTCGTCTCGTACCCGAAGACGTTGTTGGCCGCGGAGTCGCCGACCAGCAGCACCGGGATGCCGGAACGGTCGAACAGCGCGGCGGTGTACTGGTCGTACGAGGTCAGCATGGCCCAGCGGTCGCCGCGCTCCTTGGCCGCGAGCAGGTCGCGGGTGCGGACGCGGCGCGTGGGCGGGCCGCCGTACAGGGTGGGCACCTCGGCGGGTGTCTCGGACATCGTCGTCTCCTTCCCTCGAGGCCGCGGTGGTGCGGTCCCCGGGTTCCGATTCGCATCGTCGCACCCGGGGTGGCCCCGCGGTCAGAGGTGAGTGGAGCCGATCACAGGAAGCTCACGCGTTCTCGCGGAAGCGGTTCGTGATCGGCAGCCGGCGGTCGCGGCCGAACGCCTTGATGGAGATCTTCGTCCCAGGCGCGGACTGACGCCGCTTGTATTCGGCGATGTCGACCATCCGCAGCACCCGGTCCACCAGCGCGGCGTCGTGGCCGGCGGCGACGAGGTCGTCGCGGCCCAGGTCACCGTCGATGTACCCGGACAGGATCGCGTCCAGGATCTCGTAGTCGGGCAGCGAATCGGTGTCCACCTGGCCCGGGCGCAGCTCAGCCGACGGCGGCTTGGTGATGGAGTTCTCCGGGATCGGCGGCTCGCCGCCGCGGTGCGCCGCGTCCTCGTTGCGCCACTTGGCCAGGCGCCACACCATCGTCTTCGGTACGTCCTTGAGCGGGTTGAAGCCGCCGACCGAGTCGCCGTACAGCGTCGAGTAGCCGACCGCCAGCTCGCTCTTGTTGCCCGTGGTGAGCACGAGGTGGCCCTCCTGGTTCGACAGCGCCATGAGGATGACGCCGCGGACCCGGGCCTGCAGGTTCTCGACGGCGAGCCCGGAGAGCGACATGTTGGCCAGGAATGCGTCGACCATCGGCTGGATCGGCTCGCTGCGGTAGTCCAGGCCGGTGCGCTTGGCCAGGTCGGCGGCGTCGTCGCGGGAGTGGCTGGAGGAGTATCCGCTGGGCATCGAGACGCCGACGGCTCGCTGCGGTCCGAGCGCGTCCACGGCGATCGCCGCGACCACCGCCGAGTCGATGCCGCCGGACAGGCCGAGCACCACCGAGCGGAAGCCGTTCTTCTCGACGTAGTCGCGCAGGCCCAGGGTGAGCGCGGACCAGATCTCCGCCTCGTCGTTGACGCGCTCCGCGATGCCGCCGACCGCCGGGCCGTCGCTGAGCGGGCGGGGCGTGGCGGTGAGGCGTACGCGTTCGATCGTCATGTCGTCGTCGCCCTGGTCCTCGCCGTGCGGCGCTTCCGAGGAGGGCGGCGGCGCGGGCGGGGCCGCCGCGTCGACCGGGGCGGCGTCGACCTCCACGTCGTGCACGAGCAGCTCCTCGGTGAACTGCCCGGCCCGGGTGAGCAGCTCGCCGGCGGCGGTCACGATCATCGAGTCGCCGTCGAAGACCAGCTCGTCCTGCCCGCCGATGAGGTTCACGTACGCCACCGTCGCGCCCGCCTCGGCGGCCCGGCGCTTGACCAGCGGCAGCCGGACGTCGTCCTTGTTCAGCTCGTACGGCGAGGCGTTGATGGTGACGACCAGCCCGACGCCGGCCCGGCGCGCGGCGGCGAACGGCCCGCCGGCCTGCCACAGGTCCTCGCAGACGGTGAGCGCCACGTCGACCTCGCCGAAGCGCACCACGGTCAGCGAGGTGCCCGGCTCGAAGTAGCGGTCCTCGTCGAAGACGCCGTAGTTGGGCAGGTGGTGCTTGAAGTACGTGGCCGCCACCTCGCCGCCGACCAGCAGCGCGGAGGCGTCCCGGCGGCCGCTGCCCGGCACCGCGTCGGCGCTGGTGGGTGCGGGACCGTCGGCGTCCACGTACCCGACGACGACGGCGACGTCGCCGAGGCCGTCCGCGGCCAGGTCGGTGGCGAGCTGCCGCAGTGCGGCCTGCGAGGCCGCGACGAACGAGTCGCGGAAGACCAGATCCTCGATGGGGTACCCGGTCAGCATCATCTCCGGGAACGCGACGAGCTGCGCACCGGCGTCGGCGGCCCGGCGGGTCCAGTGACGGACCGCGGCGGCGTTGCCGGGAATGTCACCGACGGTCGAGTTCACCTGGGCGAGGGCGATGCGCAACGAAGGCATGCCACTATTCTTCCCCAGGTGGGGAGATCCCATGTCGGTGTCCCCTGCCGCCGGGCCCCCACGGCCAGCGTAATCTCGGCGTAACGGAACAAGGGGAGACTGGCCGCCGGGCGAGTACGAGGGGTTGACGTGGACCGACAGCAGGAGTTCGTGCTCCGGACGCTCGAAGAGCGGGACATCCGTTTTGTCCGGCTCTGGTTCACCGACGTGCTCGGCACCCTCAAGAGCGTGTCGGTCGCGCCGGCCGAGCTCGAGTCCGCCTTCGAGGAGGGCATCGGCATCGACGGCTCGGCGATCGAGGGCTTCGCCCGGGTCTCCGAGTCCGACATGGTCGCCATGCCCGACCCGACCACCTTCCAGGTCTTCCCGTTCGAGGGCGGCGCCAGCGGCGAGAGCGCCCGCATGTTCTGCGACATCCTGCTGCCCGACGGCAGCGCCGCCTGGGCCGACCCGCGCCACGTGCTGCGCCGCATGCTCGCCCGGGCGGCCGAGAAGGGCTTCACCTTCTACACGCACCCCGAGGTCGAGTTCTTCCTCGTGCAGGACAGCCCGCTGGACGGCTCGGTGCCGATCCCGGTCGACGGCGGCGGCTACTTCGACCACACCACGCACTCGGTGGCGCGCGACTTCCGCCGCCAGGCCGTGCTCGCGCTGGAGCGCATCGGCATCTCGGTGGAGTTCAGCCACCACGAGGTCGCCCCCGGCCAGCAGGAGATCGACCTGCGGTACGCCGACGCGCTCACCACCGCGGACAACATCATGACGTTCCGGCACGTGGTCAAGGAGGTGGCGCTGTCGCAGGGCGTGCGCGCGACCTTCATGCCGAAGCCGTACACCGACCAGCCGGGCAGCGGCATGCACACGCACCTGTCGCTGTTCGAGGGCGAGAGCAACGCCTTCCACGACGCCGAGGACCCGCTCAAGCTGTCCAAGACCGCCCGCGCGTTCATCGCCGGGCTGCTCGTGCACGCCCGCGAGTACACGGCCGTCACCAACCAGTGGGTCAACTCGTACAAGCGGCTGTTCCCGCTGCAGCTGCCGGACCGGATCACCGAGTCGCCGGCGTTCGTCAGCTGGGGTCACCTGAACCGCTCCGCGCTGGTCCGGGTCCCCGCGTTCGGCAAGCCCAACTCGGCCCGGGTCGAGGTGCGCTCGATCGACTCGGCGACCAACCCGTACCTCGCCTTCGCGGTGCTGCTGGGCGCCGGGCTCAAGGGCATCGAAGAGGGGTACGAGCTGCCGCCGGGCGCCGAGGACGACGTGCTGGCGCTGTCGCCGCAGGAGCGCAAGGCCATGGGGTACGACTCGCTGCCGGAGAACCTGGCCGAGGCGATCGACGTGATGGCCAAGTCCGAGCTGATCCCGGAGGTGCTCGGCGAGCACGTCTTCGACTTCTTCCTGCGCAACAAGCGGCAGGAGTGGGAGCAGTACCGGCGCGAGGTCACCCCGTACGAGCGGCAGCGCTACCTCGGGACACTCTGATCTTTCGCCCGGCCGGTGGATCACCCGCCTGTACTGGTCCGATACGGTGCCTCTGACGTCATCGCGAGGGAGACACCGTGCTGGAGAATCTGCTGGAGGGCGCCGGACGCAGCATCGTGTTCGGGGCGGTCGGCATCGGGCTGATGGCCCTGGGCTTCGTGCTCGTCGATCTGCTGACCCCGGGCAAGCTGCGTGACCTGATCTGGGTCGACCGCAACCCGAACGCCGCCCTGCTCCTGGCCGCCAACCAGCTCGGTATCGCCGCGATCGTCTTCACGGCGATCTTCACCAGCTATCAGAACTTCGGCGAGGGACTGGCCTCGACCGCCATCTTCGGCCTGCTCGGCATCGCGGTGATGGCCCTGGCGTTCCTCGTGCTCGACTGGATGACGCCGGGCAAGCTCGGCGAGGTCATCTGCACCCAGGACCGGCACCCGGGCGCGCTGGTCAGCGCGGCCTCGCACTTCGGCGCCGCCCTGATCGTCTGCGCCTGCATCGCCTGACGCCGCCCGCCGTGCAGATCGACCTGGAACCGGTCGGCGCCGGCAACTGGCGTGCGTGCGCCGCGCTGACCGTACGGCCGGAGCAGCGTGAGTTCGTCAGCGACGTCGCGTACTCCCTCTGCCTGTGCCACTACGGGGGCCTGTGGCACCCGCTGGCCGTCACCGTCGGCGGACAGGTCGCCGGGTTCTGCATGTGGGCCGTGGACGACGACCGGAGCCGGTGGATCGGCGGGATCGTCGTGGACCGGTCACGGCAGCGGCAGGGCATCGGCCGGGCGCTGGTGCTCGCGCTGCGCGACCGCCTCGCCGCCGAACCGGGCACTCCGGATGTCGCCCTCAGTTACTCGCCGCGCAACACGGCCGCGCGGGCGCTGTACCTCTCGCTCGGGTTCGCCGAGACCGGCGAGACGGAGGGCGATGAGGTCGTGGCCCGGTGGAGCGTGTCCCGCGCCGCGTGAACCGGGTGCGGGCGGGGTTTGCGTCGGTCCCACCCGATAGCCTCGACGGGTGGGTACAGCACTGGTGATCGAGAACGACCCGTCCGACGATCTGCGGCGGCTCGGCGACTGGTTCGCCGAGGCGGGGCTCGAGCTGACCGTCGTGCGGCCGCACGCGGGCGAGCCGCTCCCGGAGACGCTGGACGGTTTCCTGGGCCTGGTCGTGCTCGGCGGCGACCAGAGCGCCTTCGCCGACGCCGACGGCCGGCCCGGGGCTCCCTGGTTCCCCGAGCTCGAGGGGCTGCTGCGCAAGGCGGTCCGGCACCACGTGCCGACACTCGGCGTCTGCCTCGGCGCGCAGCTGCTCGCGCAGGCGCACGGCGGGCTGGTCGAGCGCAGCACGTCCGGTCCGGAGATCGGCCCGGGCCTGGTGGGGCGCCGCGACGCCGCGGACGGCGACCCGCTGTTCAAGTACGTGCCGCTGCTGCCGGACGTGGTGCAGTGGCACGCCGACGAGATCACCGAGCTGCCGATCGGGGCGGTGCTGCTGGCCGCCTCGAGCCGCTACCCGCACCAGGCGTTCCGCCTCGGTGACCGGGCCTGGGGCCTGCAGTTCCACATCGAGTGCGACGTCGACATGATCGCGGCCTGGGCCCGGTCGGACGCGGCCGTCCTCGAGGAGCTGGGCTACGACCCCGAGGTCGTCATCGCCGCCACCGCCGAGGTGCTCGCCGACGTCGAGGAGGTCTGGCAGCCGTTCACCGCCCGGTTCGCCGCGCTGGCCCGCGGCGAGCTGCCCGGCGCCGACATCCCCGCCCCCGGCACCCCGCGCACGCTGCCGCTGCTGGGACAGTGAGATGACCAGGCCCAGCCGGCTCGCCCGGTACGGCTTCGCCGACGACGGCGCCCGGGTGGCCGACCTGCTCGGGCCGGCCGGCCTGCGGCTGTGGGACACCGAGGCCCAGGAGCCCGTCGACGCGCCCTCGTCCGAGCTGATCCAGGCGCTGTCCCGGGCCGCCGACCCCAACCTGGCGCTGCGCCAGCTGCACCGGATGGTCGACGCGGCGGCGCGCGCGGCGCTGCGCGGCAACGGCGGTCCGGTGACCGGGCCGGGCGGGGAGATCGTGGCGAGCCCGGCCGCCGACGCGATCGTGGCGGCCCTCGCCGAGGACGGCGGGTTGCGCCGCCGGCTCATCGCCGTGCTCGGCGCCTCCAGCGCGCTGGGCGACCATCTCGTGGCCAACCCCGACCAGTGGCGCGTGCTCGCGACCACCCGGACGGGGCTGCCGCCCAGCGCCGAGGGGCGCCTGGACTTCGGCGAGCCGGCGGGGGAGGGGCCGCCGGGCGTGCCGGCGCTGCGGACGGCGTACCGCACGGCGCTGCTGCGCATCGTGGCGGCCGACCTCACCGGCGGCCGCGGCCTGGAGCCGACCATGGCGGCGCTGTCCCGGCTGGCCGACGAGACCCTGTGCGCCGCGTACGCGATCGCCGTGGCGGAGCTGCCGCAACGGACCCCGCCGCCCCGACTCGCCGTGGTGGCCATGGGCAAGTGCGGCGGCAACGAGCTCAACTACGTGTCCGATGTGGACGTCATCTTCGTGGCGGCCGGCGACGAGGACCTGAGCGCCGGCACCACGGTCGCCGCCCGCCTCATCGAGGTCTGCGGGCAGGTGGCCTGGCCGGTCGACGCCGCGCTGCGCCCCGAGGGCAACCGTGGCCCGCTGGTCCGCACGCTCGCCAGCCACCAGGCGTATTACCGCCGCTGGGCGCGCACGTGGGAGTTCCAGGCGCTGCTCAAGGCCCGGCCGGCCGCCGGTGACCTGACGCTGGCCCAGGAGTGGATCGACGACCTCGCGCCGCTGGTCTGGCACGCCGCCGAGCGGCCCGAGGCCGTCGACGACGTCCGCGACATGCGCCGCAAGATCATCGAGAACGTGCCGGCCAAGGAGGTCGACCGGGAGATCAAGCGCGGCCCCGGCGGCCTGCGCGACATCGAGTTCGCGGTCCAACTGCTCCAGCTCGTGCACGGCCGCGTCGACGAGAGCCTGCGGGAGCCCGGCACGCTGCCGGCGCTGCGGGCCCTGGTCGCCGGCGGGTACGTGGGCCGCGAGGACGGCGAGACGCTGCTGCGGGGCTATCGCTTCCTGCGTACGGTCGAGCACCGGCTGCAGCTGCAGAACCTGCGGCGTACGCACACCGTGCCCGACGACCCGCAGGCGCTGCGCTGGCTCGCGGCCGCCCTCGGCTACAAGGCGCTCAGCGGGCGCGACGCGGTCGAGGCGTTCCGGTCCGACTGGGTCAGCCACGCCGCGCAGGTGCGCCGCCTGCACGTCAAGCTGCTGTACCAACCGCTGCTCGAGGCCGTCGCCCGGGTGCCGGCCGAGGCGCTGCGGATGACCACCGAGTCCGCCGGGCGCCGCCTGGAGATCCTCGGCTTCGCCGACCCGGCCGGCGCGCTGCGGCACCTGCAGGCGCTGACCGGCGGCGTCAGCCGTACGGCGGCGATCCAGCGCACGCTGCTGCCGATGCTGCTGCAGGACTTCGCCGACGCGCCGGAGCCTGACCGCGGGCTGCTCAACTACCGGCAGGTCTCCGACAAGCTCGGCAGCACACCCTGGTATCTGCGGCTGCTGCGCGACGGCGGCCCGGTCGCGCGCCGGCTGGCCCGCGTCATCGGCCTCTCCCGGTACGCGACCGACCTGCTCATCCGCGACCCGGAGGCGCTGCGCCTGCTCGCCAACGACGCCGAGCTGCAGCCCCGCCCGCGCGAGGTGCTGCGCGAGGGGTTCGTGGCGGCCGCCGACCGCCACCTGCGCGACGGCGCGACCGACCCGGGCCCGGCCATCGCCGCGGTCCGCGCGTTGCGCCGCCGCGAGCTGTTCCGGCTGGCCTGCGCCGACATCCTGAGCCGGGCGGGCGACCTGGCCCCCGCCAGCCCGCTCGACGTGCACGCCATCGGCATCGCCCTCTCCGACGTCGCCGACGCCACGCTGGGTGCCGCGCTGCACACCGCCCGGCGGGTCCATCCGGGGCCGGAGGGCCTGCGCTTCGCGGTGATCGGCATGGGCCGCCTCGGCGGCTACGAGATGAGCTATCCCTCCGACGCCGACGTGCTGTTCGTCTACGACCCGCCGGAGGGCGCCCCGGAGGGCCGGGCCGCCACGACCGCGCAGGCGATCGCCGAGGAGATGCGCCGCACGCTCGGCGCGCCGGCCCCCGACCCGCCGCTGGGCGTGGACGCCGACCTGCGGCCCGAGGGGCGGCAGGGTCCGCTGGTCCGCAGCCTGAACGCGTACGCGCAGTACTACGCCCGCTGGTCGAAGGTGTGGGAGTCGCAGGCGCTGCTCCGCGCGCGCTTCGTGTGCGGCGACGAGGAGCTGGGCCACGAGTTCGAACGGCTCGCCGACACCATGCGGTACCCGGACGGCGGCCTGACCCGCGAGCAGGTCATCGAGATCCGGCGGATCAAGGCGCGCGTGGAGACCGAGCGGATGCCGCGCGGCGCCGACCCGAACACGCACGCGAAGCTGGGCCGGGGCGGGCTCGCCGACGTCGAATGGGCCGTGCAGCTGCTGCAGTTGCGGCATGCGTACGCGCTGCCGGGGCTGCGCCGCACCCGTACCCTCGAGGCCCTGACGGCGGAGCGGGAGGCCAAGCTGATCGACACCGTCGACGCCGCCGCGATGACCGCGGGCTGGACCCTGGCCGCGCAGGTCCGCAACGCGCTGACCCTGGTCCGCGGCCGCCCCACCGACCAGCTGCCCCGGCACGGCGTCGAGCTCGCCGGCGTGGTGCAGCTGCTCGGCGGCGGCGACCCGGGCGAGTTCGTGGACCGGTACCTGCGCCTCACCCGGCGGTCCCGGGCGGCGATGGAACGCGTCCTCGATGCCTGACGCGCTGCTGCGCCGGTCCGTCGCGCCGATCGGCGGCGCCGTGCTGGTCGCGGTGCTGCTGCGGGTGCCGTTCCTGTTCACCGGGCTCTCCACGGACGAGGGCGGCTACGCGTACGTGGCCCGGCAGTGGGCGCGCGGCGACCGCCTCTACACCGACGTGTGGCTCGACCGGCCGCAGGGGCTGCTGCTGACGTACCGGGCGCTCCTGGCGATCGGCGAGTCCGGCTGGGCGATCCGCCTCGGCATGGTCCTGGCCGGCGCGATCATCACCGTCTCCGTCGCGGTCATCGGCTGGACCCTCGCCGGTCGGACCGCCGGTGCCGTGGCGGCCTGGCTGTACGCGATCGTCGGGGTCGCGCCGTACCTGGAGGGTATGACGCTCAACGGCGAGCTGCTCGCGAGCGTCCCGTCCACCGCATCGATCGCGCTGATCGTGCTCTGGTGGCGGCGGGACAGGTCGCTGTGGTGGCTCGCGGCCGCCGGGGTGCTCGCCGGCGTCGCGCTCACCATGAAGCAGTCCGGCATCGACGGCGTCCTCGTCGGCGTGCTGGTCCTCGTGCTCGCCCGCCGCGGCCGGGCGGCGCCGGTGTTCCTGGCCGGGGTCGCGGTGCCGCTGCTGGCCTCGGCGCTGCACGGGCTGGCGGTCGGCTGGTCGGCGTACTGGACGGCGCTCGTCGGCTACCAGCTGTCGGCGATGGGCGGCGCGGGCTCGAACACCTCGACGCGGCTGACCGATCTCGGGCGGCACGCGGGCGACATCGCGCTCGGCCTCGTCCCGGTCCTGCTGGTGTCGCTGCCCGGCTGGCGAAGGCTGGACCGCGGGGCGCGGTGGCTGCTCGGCGTGTGGCTGTTCGCCGGGTTCGTGGGCATCAACCTCGGCGGCTCGTACTGGCCGCACTACTTCGTCCAGCCGCTGCCGGCGCTCGTCGTGCTCGCCGCCGTCGCGGTCGCCGGCGTGCGGGCGGCGCGGTGGCGCTGGGTGCTCGCCGCCGTCGCCACGCTGCCGACGCTGGTGTGGCTGGCGGCGCTCGTACCGATGTCGCCGGGCGGCCGGGCCGACACGATCCCGTACGATGCGCTCGCGGCCCGCGACGACCGGATCGCGGCCGTGATCAGGGCGTCGACCGGCCCGGACGACCGCATCTACGTGCTGGAGTCCGAGGCCTACCTGTACTTCGCGGCGGACCGCGAGGCCTCCTATCCGTACCTGTGGGGTAAACCGATCGACAAGATCCCGGACGCGCTGCCGCGGCTGCGCACGATGCTGGCGTCGCCGCAGCGGCCCGCTCTCGTCATCCTCGACACCCCGCCGGCCGCGGTCGACCCGTCCGGCGGGATCGCCGCCGACCTGGCCGCCCACTACCACCCCGAGACGACCGTCGAGGGTGTGCCGATCCTGCGGGCGAACCCGTGACCGGGCCCGCCGCGCACCCGACCGGCGTCCTTTCCCGGCTGGCCGGCCCGGCCGGCGTCCGCTCGTGGCTTGCCCGTCCGGCCGGGGTGCGCTGGCTGGGTTTCTTCGGCGCGGTGTGCTGCGCGGCCGACGCGGTGCTGTTCGGCGCGCCGCCGTGGATCCGGCAGGGCGTGTCGGTCGTCAGCATCCTGCGCGGCCCGCACGGCGTGCTCATCATGCTGCTGTGGATCGCCGGCCTGACCGCGCTGTGCGCCGCCTGGTGGTACGGCCGCCGCCTGGAGCTGTCCCGCCGCTGGATCCTGGTGACCGCCGCGCTGTGGATCGTGCCGCTGCTCGCCGTGCCGCCGCTGGCCAGCCGGGACATGTACGCGTACGCCTGCCAGGGCGCCCTGTTCGATGCCGGCTTCAACCCGTCGCAGGTCGGGATCGGGGCCCAGCCCTGCCCGTGGCTCGACTCGGTGTCGATGGTGTGGCGCGACACGCCCACCCCGTACGGGCCGCTGTGGATCCTGCTGACCGGCTTCGCCGCGTCGTTCGGCTCGCAGGCCGTGGCGCTCGGCATCTTCCGGTTGTACGCCGTCCTCGCCGTGGCCGCCCTCGCGGCAGCCGTCCCGGCTCTCGCCCGCCGCCGGGGCGTCGCGCCGGAGAAGGCGCTGTGGCTGGTGCTGTGCTGCCCGCTCGTACCGGTGCACTTCGTCGGCGGCGGGCACAACGACACCCTGACGATGGCCCTGCTCGCGGCCGGTCTCGCGCTCGTGGCCGGCCGGCGGCCGATGCCCGCGCTGATCACCGGGGGCGCGCTGGTCGGCGCCGCCGTCGCGGTCAAGACGACGGTCGGGGTGGTTCTGCCGTTCGCCGCCCTGCTCGCCGCCGGCGGCCTCGAGCTGACCCGCGACGGGCTGCTGCGGTTCCTGCGCCGAGGCGGCGCGGTGGTCGGGGGAGCGGTCGCGCTGCTGGCCGTCCTGTCCGTCGTCTCGGGGCTCGGGTTCGGCTGGGCGGTCGCGTTGTCCGGCGCCGGCGAGTCGCGCAGCTGGACGTCCCCGCCCACCGCGGCCGGCATCGCCGTCAACGCGGCCGGGAAGTGGTTCGGGGCGGGCTACGACGTGGTGCCGGCGCTGCGTACCGCCGCGCTGGTCCTGCTGCTCGTGGCGCTCGTGGTGATCTGGTGGCGGTTCCGGCGCGCCGATCCGCTGCACGGCGCCGGGCTCGCCTGCCTCGCGGTCATCTTCCTCGCCCCCATCACCCAGCCCTGGTATCTGTTCTGGCCGCTCACACTGCTCGCGGTCACCACGGTCGGCCTGCGCTGGCTCGAGATCACCGTCGTGGCGTCGATGTTCCTGATCCTGCCGGACGGCGACGGCGCCTGGAAACCGCTGCAGGTCCCGTTCGCGTTCCTGGTGACGGCCGGCGTGATCTGGGTGGCGGGGCGCTCGTGGCGCTGGCTGCGCTCGCCCGTGCCGGCCGCGGAGGTGCCCGCGTGCGACTGACCCCCCGGCTCGTCCGCTGGGGTGGGCTGGCGGGCAGCGCGGCCACGGCGGGCACGGCGTGGCTCGGCGGCGCCGGCTTCGAACGGGTGCCCAGCATCAACCCCGTGACCCTGCTCAGCGGCCAGCGTGGCGTCGCGCTGCCGATCCTGTGGGTGCTCGGCACGGCGGTGCTGATCACGGCGTGGTGGTACGGCCGGCACGTGGTGCCCTCGACGCGGTGGGCGCTGGTCACGGCCGGGCTGTGGTTCCTGCCCGTACTGCCGTTCCTGCCGCTGGGCAGCGCGGACGTCTACTCGTACGCGTGCCAGGGCTACGTCCAGTACGCCGGGGGAGACCCGTACGCGACGGGCGTGGGCGAGTTCGGCTGCCCGTGGGTGAGCTCGGTCGCGTCGTCGTGGGTGGACTCGCCGGCCCCGTACGGCCCGCTGTTCCTGCTGCTCGCCGCCCGGGTCGTGGCGGTCGCCGGCGACTCGCTCGCCGCGGTGGTGGCGGGGCTGCGGGTGGTCGCCGTCGCCGGGGTCGCGCTGATCGCGGCCGGCGTGCCGGCGCTGGCCCGGCACTGCGGCATCGATCCGGCCCGGGCGACGTGGATGGTGCTGGCCTGCCCGATCGTCCTGGTGCACCTGGTGTCGGGCGCGCACAACGACGCCCTGATGGTGGGGCTGATCGTGACCGGTCTCGCGCTGGCGGCCGCCGGTGCCACCCCGCTGCGGCTGGCCGCCGCGGGCGCGGTGCTGGGCCTCGCGGTCGGCGTGAAGGCCACCGCGATCGTCGTGGTCCCTTTCGCCGTGCTCGCCGCTCTTCCCGCGGACCGTCGCGCGTTGCGGGACCTGTGGCGGCCGGCCGCGGCGATCGGTGGCGGGCTGCTGCTGTTGACGGCCGCCCTGTCGATCGCCTCCGGGCGCGGTGCCGGCTGGGTCGCCGGGCTGCTGCGCAGCGGCGACAGCGTGACGTGGGGATCGCCGTCCACCGCCGTCGGGCTCGTGATCGAATTCGGTACGGGGCTGCCCGCCGTACCCGTGACGCGGTTGATCGGGGTGGCCCTTTTGGCCGTGCTCCTCGTGGTGCTGTGGTGGCGGGCGCGCCGGAGTGACCCCCTCGGCCATGCCGGCCTCGCCCTGGCGGCCACCGTGCTCTGCGCACCCGTCTTCCATCCCTGGTACGCGACCTGGCCGCTCGCCGTGCTGGCCGCCACCCGCTCGGAGAACCGGTGGCTGCTCGGCCTGTGCGCTTTCGCCGCGACGCTCACCACGCCGGCCGGGTACAACTGGGCGCTCTACACGCGCATCCCGGGAGCCCTCGTCGTGACGGCCACCCTGGTGACGCTCCTGGTCCTGGCCGTGCGCAGGAACCGTAGGGTGGTCGCGTGAACCGCCGGACCATGACCGTCGCCGCGCTGGGGGCCGTCGCCGCCGGCGCGCTCGTGTGGGCCGCGATCCTGCACTACTACTTCGACTCGGCCGTCTACGCCGGGGCGGTGCGCTACTGGTTCCGCGACGGCGGCATGGTGTACGACTACCTCAAGCCCGGCTCGCCGTACGGCTTCACGTACCCGCCGTTCGCCGCGCTGCTGATGGCGCCGATGGCGTACCTGCCGCTCTGGGCGATCGCGACGCTGGCGTCGATCGCGACCGTGACCGTGACGGTCGTCGTGGTCCGGTGGCTGATCGCGCCGCTGATCGACCGCGAGGGCTGGGCCCCCTGGTACGCCCTCGCCGTCGCGTCCTGCCTGGCGCTGATCTTCGAGCCGGTCCGCGAGACGTTCGGCTTCGGCCAGGTCAACCTGCTGCTGCTCGCCCTGGTCGCGGGCGACGTGCTGTTCGGCGTGGCCGGCGGCCGGCGCTGGGCGGGTGTCGGGGTCGGCGTCGCCACCGCGATCAAGCTCACGCCCGGCGTCTTCATCCTCTACCTCCTGGTCACCCGCCGTTGGCGCGCCGCCGGCACCGCGGTCGCGGCCGCCGCGGCGACCACCCTGGGCGCCGCCGCCCTGTGGCCCGACGCCTCGCGGGAGTTCTGGACGGCCGCGCTGTGGGACACCAACCGGGTCGGCAACCTCGAGTACGTCTCCAACCAGTCGCTGCGCGGCCTGCTCGCCCGGCTGCCGGTGGACGCGTGGGAGTCGAAGCTGTGGGTGCTCTGCGTGCTGGGCGTCCTCGCGCTCTGGGCCTGGCGCGTACGCCGGACGGACCCGCTGGGCGGGCTCGCGCTCACCGGCATCGTCGGCTGCCTGATCAGCCCGGTCACCTGGGTGCACCACTGGGTGTGGCTGCTGCCGGCCCTGGTGCGCTGCGTGGAGGTGGCCCGCACCGACCGGCGGGTGCTCTACCTCGGCATCGCCACGTACGCGCTGCTCAGCGCCCACATCGTCTTCCTGTACGAACGCGGCCCCAAGCCGCCGCTCGCGGTGCTCGGCGCGAACCTGTACGTGCTGTTCGGCCTCGCGCTGCTGGTGTGGTTGCCGGCGCGGCTTCCCATCGGGTCAGGCGGCGCCGGGGCGGGGCAGCTTGACGACGATCGAGCCGGCGGCCCGGTCGTGCAGCCCTCGGCGGTCGGCGTCCATGATGACCGCGGGCACGAGTAGCGCCAGCAGCACGCCGCGGAGCAGGCCCTTCGGGATGCCGATCGCGCCGCCGTCCGCGACCGAGACGCAGCGCAGCCGGGCCAGCGCCATGCCGGGCGTCTGTCCGAACAGGCCGATGAAGAACGCGTTCAGGGAGATCAGCACGACGACCGGCGGCCAGGCCACCACCCGCGGGTCCGCGTAGAAGCTCGCCGCGAGCAGGCACAGGGCCCAGTCGATGATGAGCGCGCCGAAGCGCCGGCCGAAGTCGGAGGGCTCGAAACGGGCCGGGTCGATCGCGCGGGTCGCCACGTTGATCAGCGTAATGCCGGGGGCGGATTCACCGGTGAACCGGCCCCGGTGGCAGCCGCCCGGCGCTAGGGTCGCCGAAAGTCACGCGACTCACAGGCTCCGTAACACGGCGGAAACAATAGGGATACGCCCGGGCAACGGCCAGCCCATAGCGTCGCGACCAGCCTAGCCACGAGGCGGCCCGCGCCGCCCCGCGTACAAAAAATCGTGCCAGGAGGACGTGTGTTCGCCAATCCCGAGGAACTCCTGCGATACCTCAAAGACGAGGACGTCAAGTTCGTCGACGTACGGTTCTGTGACCTTCCCGGCGTGATGCAGCACTTCAACATGCCGGTGGAATCGTTCGACGACAGCGTCGTCACCGACGGCCTCGCCTTCGACGGATCGTCGATCCGCGGGTTCCAGGCCATCCACGAGTCCGACATGATGCTGCTGCCGGACGTCACCACGGCCTTCGTGGACCCGTTCCGGATCCAGAAGACCCTGGCGCTGAACTTCTTCATCCACGACCCGTTCACGCGGGAGCCGTACTCGCGTGACCCGCGCAACGTCGCGAAGAAGGCCGAGACCTACCTGGCCTCCAGCGGCATCGCGGACACGGCGTACTTCGGCGCCGAGGCGGAGTTCTACATCTTCGACTCGATCCGCCACTCCACCTCCGCCCACGAGTCGTTCTACTACATCGACTCGATCGAGGGCGCCTGGAACTCCGGCAAGGAGGAGGAGGGCGGCAACCGCGGCTACAAGACCGCGTACAAGGGCGGCTACTTCCCGGTCGCGCCCGTCGACCACTACTCCGACCTGCGCGACGCCATGGTCCGCCGCCTCATCGACGCCGGCTTCACCGTCGAGCGCTCGCACCACGAGGTCGGCACCGCGGGCCAGGCCGAGATCAACTACAAGTTCTCGACGCTGCTGCACGCCGGCGACCAGATGCAGATGTTCAAGTACATCATCAAGAACACCGCCTGGGAGCACGGCAAGACCGCGACCTTCATGCCGAAGCCGCTGTTCGGCGACAACGGCTCCGGCATGCACACCCACCAGAGCCTCTGGCTGGGCGGCGAGCCGCTGTTCTACGACGAGACCGGCTACGCCGGCCTGTCCGACATGGCCCGCTGGTACATCGGCGGCCTCCTGCACCACGCGCCGTCGCTGCTCGCGTTCACCAACCCGACCGTCAACTCGTACCGGCGCCTGGTGCCCGGCTACGAGGCCCCGGTCAACCTGGTCTACTCGCAGCGCAACCGCTCGGCCTGCACCCGCATCCCGGTCACGGGCAGCAACCCCAAGGCCAAGCGCGTCGAGTTCCGCGTACCGGACCCGTCGTCGAACCCGTACCTGTCGTTCTCGGCCCAGATGATGGCCGGCCTCGACGGCATCAAGAACAAGATCGAGCCGCCGGCCCCGATCGACAAGGACCTGTACGACCTGCCGCCGGAGGAGTGGGGCTCGGTCAAGCAGGTCCCGGGCTCGCTCGACGCGGTGCTCAACTCCCTCGAGGCGGACCACGAGTTCCTCACCGCCGGTGGCGTCTTCACCGACGACCTCATCTCCACCTGGATCGACTGGAAGCGCGCCAACGAGATCGACCCGGTCCGCCTCCGCCCGACCCCGCACGAGTTCGAGATGTACTACAACGTCTGACGTTCCTCAGGCCGCCACGCCGGCCTCGGACCCAATGTAGTGAGCGGCGGTCATGCTCGGCTCCCAGCCGACGTGACCGCCGCTTCGCGTACGCCGGGCCGCGAGCCGGCGGACAGTCCGAAGCCCCGGACGATCCACCATCGGAGCTCTCGCGGCTCTCTGCCTATCGATCGAGTCAGGTCCAGCTACTCATGTGACGGCCGACAACCTCGCGCACCATGCGCTGAGTGTCCGTGTAGCTCATGTCGCCATAGCCGTCAGCTTTCAGAACGGCGTCGGTAAAGGCATCGACACCGAGCGGTGGCGTTTCCCGCAACCGGCGTTGATCCTCCGGCGGGATACAGAAGCCGTAGCCCACGCATAGTTCGTAGAGAAGCTGCTCCACTTCAAACTCACGGCCGTCCACGGACATCAGCATGCCCCGCCGGTCGAGGTCACGGACGGAGTCTGCCTCCAGTGGGCAGAATCTCGACCGCGCACCTCCCGAGCGCTCCCTGAGCCGTCTTCACCGGCGAAGCCGACGGCCATGCCGCCGCCGCGGGACCGAGGCTGGTAAGAACGGCCGGTGAGCCCCTTCCTGCGCCGGCGCCTGGCCGTCCCGTTCATCGCCTTCTCGGCCGTTTTCCTCTTCGGTACCGGGCTCGGTGCATGGGCTTACTGGTCCGGCTGGAGCATGGCGGAACGGCTCATCACGGTGTTCCTCGGCATCATGTTCGCGATCAACCTCGGCATCAGCATCTCCATCGGCACCGACCGCAGAATCGACGATGTTCCGTGGCTGCGCATCGGCACCATCGTGGTGTTCTTCGCTCTTGCCTGCGGCGTCACTCTCGTACGCCGGAGTCTCTAGCGGGCGCCGGTCTTCAGGACCGCGCGAAGCTCGGCGAGGTGCTCGGTCTCCGGCGGCAGGTCCAAGCGATTCAGCAGGACGAGCGCGGCCGCCTTTTCGAGGTCGCCGTAGACGTCGTGGTAGCTGGCACGCAGGCCCTTGAACAACGCGGGGTGCAATTCTGGCACGGCTGCGACGGCCTCGTAGACATCATGCTTGTCGGCCCAGCGGACCGGCCCCGAAAGCTCCAGGACCCGGGCGGCTCTGCGGTGCAGCGGACCGGTGGCCAGCACGCGCAGGTCCGACCTGGACCGCACGTCGTCGCCGAGCACCGCGGCGAACGCCGTAGCTGACGACTCTTGATCTTCGAACCAGTCGACCCACAGCGAGTACTGCAGCTGCTCGCTCGCCTCGACGGCTTCCAGGCGCTGCCGGCAGGCGGCCCAGAAGGCGGCGGTGATCGCCGGGTCCGCCTGTTCGGCGACGAACCAGCGAAGCTCGACGGTCACCCAGTACTCGTCCAGCAGGTCCAGGAGCCCGAGGCCCGACCGGAGCCGCTGCTGCGGGGTCAGGCGATCGTCATCCAGCAACGCGGCCGCCCACTCGTGGGCGAGGTCGTTGGTGCTCTGCCGCCATCGTCCCGCAACCAGGGGCGTGACGCCCTGCTCCGCCAGCCAGCGCAGGGCCTGGTCCGCCTCGGGTGTGTTGTGCACTCCAGCAGTGTGGACCTGACAAGTTCCAAACGTGCGGCGGCCACCCTGACTTCGCAACGGCCGGGAGCGGCCCGGCCCGCTGGATATGGAGGAAGGCCATGCGTGTAAGCCGTACGGTCGTTGCCGCGATCGCGCTCACCGCGTTGTCCGCGTGTACCTCGCCGGCCACGACCAAGAACGACGACGGCAGCGGGGCGAAAGTCGCGTCGCTGGCCAGCGCCGGTCCCTCGCCGAGCGCCTCGGCCACCTCGACGCGGCCGCGGTACCGGTTCGACATGACCGCCGCTGATGAGGAAGCGTTGTGGGCGCCGTACAACAAGTGCTTGAAGGGGCATGGTTACACGCGGGTGGACGCCAAGAAGGCCGAGGATGCGGCGGCTCACGGGCGTCGGGTGGACAGCAAGGAAGCCGCTGCGCTCAAGGAGTGCGAGGAGAAGTTTCTGCCGCTGCCCGAATGGGAGAAGGATCCGGCCAATCCGAAGGCGTCCGACTTCGCCCGGGCCGTGAACAAGTGCCTCAAGGCCAAGGGAATCAGGATGGACGGTGACTCGATCGCCGACAGTGAGAACGTCGCCAAGGCTTTGAACACGTCGAGCGCATGCGAGCGTGAGGTTGCCGCCTCGAAGTACTGACCGGCCCTGGCGTGCGAAGTGACGGCAGGGCCGGTGCGGCGCTAGGGGGTTTCGGCCGGGCGCGAGGCCGCGCGGTAGCGCTCGTTCTGGCGGAGCGCCTCTTCGAGCTGGTCCTCGAGGATGATGATCCGGCACGCGGCGGCCATGTCGGTGCCCTGGTCGCAGAGTTCCCTGGCGCGGGCCGCGAGGCGCAGCTGGTAGCGCGAGTAGCGGCGGTGGCCGCCCGCGGAGCGGAACGGGTCGATCAGTTTCGCCTCACCGAGCCGGCGCAGGAAGTCCTGGGAGACGCCGACGATCTCCGCGGCGCGGCCCATGGTGTAGGCGGGGTAGTTCTCGTCGTCGAGCATGTCATCGGGTTGGGCCATGCCACCTCCATGTCGAGGGCCCCGGCGCCAACAGCGCCGGGGCCCAGGGTTACGGGTCTGAAACACCATCTACCGGTACGTGTACCGGCAATTCTTCTCCGCGCCGGCCGTTGACGACGGCTCAGGGTGCGGGGATCGCATAAGCGTGACCGGAGACCACCTCGCAATCGAGGGACACTGCGGTATCCGCCCGGCCGGTCTCCCGGTCGCGAGCGGGCGATCCAACGGTGTACGGCCCTCCCTTTCCTCTGCGTTCTCATCGTTTGCGTACTGCTTCAGGTCGAGCCCTGAACACACCATCGGCCCGGCCTGCTCATGGGTGGTGCGATCGGGGCCGCAAGGTGCACGGGCCCCGATCCTTCGCCTCGTCCGGGCGGTCCGTCCGCGTCTTTGTCATTCGTTCTCGACGCCAGGAACGTTAGCCGACGGCGGCCAGCAAATCTAGTATTCGCCGACAAGATTTTCTTTGAGCCGCGGGAGAGACCGCGGAAGCCCCCTTGACGGCATCCTTGGTAAGTCGTAGCTTACCGTTCGTGGCAACTTACCAATCCGACGACGGGTGGAACGCGCTCGGGGATCCCACGCGCCGGGCCATCGTCGCCTGCCTCGCCGAACGGCCCCGGGCCGTCGGTGAACTCGCCGACGAGCTGCCCATCAGCCGCCCCGCCGTCTCCCAGCACCTGAAGGTGCTCAAGGAGGCGGGCCTGGTCACCGACCACGCGACCGGCACCCGGCGGGTCTACCGGCTCAACCCGGCCGGCGTGGCCGCCCTGCGCGACCAGCTGGACACCTTCTGGAGCCGCGCGCTCGACAACTACCGGGACGTCGCCGGGCAACCGGCCGAATCACCGAACGAGGAGAGATCATGACCGAGACGACAACGCCCGTGGTGCACCGGCAGATCGTCGTGCAGGCACCCATCGACCGCGCCTTCGCCGTGTTCACCGAGCGCTTCGGTGACGTCAAGCCGCCGGAGCACAACATCCTCGGCGCGCCGACCGTGCAGACCGTGTTCGAGCGGCGGGTGGGCGGCCACATCTACGACCGGGCGGCCGACGGCAGCGAGTGCCGGTGGGCGCGGGTGCTCGCGTACGAGCCCCCGGACCGGGTCGTGTTCAGCTGGGACATCAACCCGCAGTGGCAGGTCGAGAGCGACCCGGACCTGACCAGCGAGGTCGAGGTGCGGTTCATCGCCGAGACACCGGACCGTACCCGGGTCGAGCTGGAACACCGCCACCTCGACCGGCACGGCCCCGGATGGCAGTCGATCGGCGACGCCGTCGCGAACGACGAGGGCTGGCCGCTCTACCTGAGCCGGTACGCCGCGCTCTTCCCGGGCGCGAGCTGACGATCGTGTCGCATACCGGTCGCCGGGGCTGTGTAGTTCTGCACAGCCCCGGTCCCGGCCGGCTCCGATACTCGGTCGATGCCTACGCCGAACCGGAACCACGCGCTCGTGCTCGGTGGCAGCATCGCCGGCCTGCTGGCCGCCCGGGTGCTCGCCGACCGGTACGCCACAGTGACGATCGTCGAGCGTGACCGGCTGCCGTCCGGCGCGGAGCACCGCCGCGGTGTGCCGCACGGCCGGCACGCCCACGGCCTGCTGCCCCAGGGCCTGCAGATCATGGAGGAGCTGCTGCCCGGCCTGACCGCCGACGTCGAGCGCGGAGGCGGGATGGCCGCCGACATCCTCGGCAACTGCCGCTGGTACCTCAACGGCCGGCTGCTGCGGCAGTCCCACACCGGGTTGCCCGCCCTGGCGGCGAGCCGGCCGCTGATCGAGGGCGAGATCCGCAGACGGGTACGCGCGCTGCCGAACGTCACGGTGCTCGACGGCCACGACATCACCGGGCTGTGCGCCTCGGCGGACGGCGGGCGGATCATCGGGGCGGCGATCAGCGGTGCTCAGCCGCGTACGGTGAAAGCCGACCTGGTCGTCGACGCGACCGGAAGGGGCACGCGGACGCCGCGCTGGCTGGCGAAGCTGGGGTTCGAGCCGCCGCCGGCCGACCGGGTCTCCATCAACCTGGCCTACACCTCGTGCGTGTACGAGGAACCGCCCGGGGTGTTCGGCGACGACGTCTTCGTGGTCACCGCGCGGTTCCCCGGGCAGCGCCGCAGCTCCGTCATGCAGCGCCTCGAAGGCGGGCAGGTGCTCGTCACGCTCGCCGGCGTGCTCGGCGAGCGCCCGCCGGAGACCTTCGACGGGATGCCCGGCTACGCCCGCACGCTCGCCATGCCCGACACGTACGAGGTGGTCAGCAAGGCGAAACCGTTGAGCCGTCCCATACCGTTCCGGTATCCGAGCTACGTCCGGTACCGCTACGAGAACCTGAGCGCCTTCCCCGCCGGCCTCCTGGTCGCGGGCGACGCGGTCTGCGGCTTCAACCCCGTGTACGGCCAGGGCATGAGCATCGCCGCGATGAACGCGTACGCCCTGAGCCGGGAGCTGGAACACGACGGCGAGCCGGACCCGCACCGCTATTTCACGGCCGTGTCCCGGCACCTGGAGGCGCCGTGGCGCCTCGCCGTCGGCGCCGATCTGGCGCTGCCCGGCGTGACCGGTCCGGCGCTGCCGGAATCGCCCCTCACCGGCGAGTACGTGGGCCGGCTGCAGCTCGCCGCGGCCGACGACGAGGAGCTGGCCAAGGCCTTCATCAGGGTCACGGGCCTGGTCGACTCGCCGGCGGCGCTGCTGCGCCCGGAGATCGTCGAGCGGGTGGAGCGGGCCGGCGCGCCCATCGTCACCCGGTGACGTCCATACGCTGCGTGCCCACGACCGCGAGCAGCCGCAGCGCCTCCTCCGACGGCGACCCCGGCGTCGCGGTGTAGATGACGACCCGCTGGTCCCGGTCGGCGATGTCGAGCACGTCGCAGTTGACGGTGACCGGCCCGACCAGCGGGTGCTGGAACGTCTTGCGCAGGGCGGGCTCGTCGGAGACGTCGTGGGAGGCCCACAGCCGGGCGAACTCGGCGCTGCCGGCCAGCAGGTCGTCGACGAGCCCGGTCACCTCCGGATCGCCCGGGTAGCGGGCCGCCGTGGCACGCAGCCGCCGGGCCGAGTGGCGCGCGAACATGTCCGCATCGGACAAGCCGTACAGCCGGCGGCCGTCGCGGTGCGGTCCGAGAAAGACGCGGCGGACGAGGTTGCGCTCGCGGCGCGAGACGGCGGAGAAGTCTTCCATCAGGGCCGCGGCGAGATCGTTCCAGGCGATGACCTCGTACGTCGCGGACACCACGATCGCCGCCGCGTGCGGGAGCCGCTGCAGCAGGTCGAGGATGCTGTGCCGGACCTCCCGGGAGGGTCCCGGGCGCGGACCGGGCGGCGCGCCGGCGAGATGGTGCAGGTGGTCCCGCTCGGCATCCGACAGCCGCAGCGCGCGGGCCAGCCCGGCCAGCACCTCCCGCGACGGCCGTGGCGCGCGACCCTGCTCCAGCCGGGTGTAGTACTCGGTCGAGATGAACGCGAGCTGCGCCACTTCCTCGCGGCGCAGCCCCGGAGTGCGGCGACGGGCCCCGGCGGGCAGGCCGACGTCCGCGGGGGTGATCCGCTCCCGCCGGCTGCGCAGGAAGTCCGCAAGCTCTCTTCTGTCCACGCCCCCAGTGTTTCCGGGTGGCTTCCCGGCTAACCAGGTACCGCCGGTGCCTGGCTGAGCCCCGGCGCCGGACGCAGGCTCGAATCATGAATTCCACGACGACACGAGGCCTGCTCGACGACAAGGTCGCCTTCATCACCGGCGCCGGCCGCGGCATCGGCGCCGCCGCGGCGCGGCTCTTCGCCCGCGAAGGCGCGCGGGTGCTGCTGGCGGCGAGAACGGAAACGGAATTGCGTACGGTCACCGACGAGATCCGCGACGCGGGGGGAATCGCCGAGTACGTGGTCTGCGACCTGGCCGACTCCGCCGGCATCCGCGCCGCCGTCGACCGCGCCGTCGACCTGTACGGACGCCTCGACGTGGCGTTCAACAACGGTGCCGCCATCCAGCCGCCCGGCCCCATGGACCGCCTCGGGGAAACCGCCTTCGACCAGCTCTACGCCGTGAACCTGCGCGGGCCGTGGCTGTCCATGGTCGCCGAGGTCGCCGCGATCCGGGCCACCGCCGGGCGCGGCGCGATCGTCAACAACTCCAGTGTGGGCAGCCTGATGGGCAACCCCGAGCTGCCCGCGTACGGGGCCATGAAACGAGCCGTCAACAGCCTCACGGAGTCGGCGGCCATCACGTACGGGCCGGAGGGGATCCGGGTCAACGCGATCGCGCCGGGCAATACGCGTACGGAAATGATCAGGACCTGGGAGGCGGCGTCGCCGGGCCTGGTGCAGCGGCTGGAAGCGGCGACACCGCTGCGGCGATCGGCGGAGCCGGAGGAGATCGCGCAGGCGGCGGCGTGGTTGCTCAGCGACCGCTCGTCGTTCGTCACCGGGACGGTGCTGCGGGTCGACGGGGGAGCGCGGGCCTGATGATCGCCGGGCCCGGGTCCTGGTGATCGCCGGGCCCGGGGTTGATGATCGCCGGAGCTTCGTGTGAGGGCTAGATTGCTCCACCATGAGCGATGACGATCTGCAGGCGCTGCGGGACCGGGCCGCGGCCGGCGACAACGACGCCACCGGCCGGCTCGTGGAGCTGGCCGGTGAGCGCGGCGACATGAACGAGCTGCGGCGCCTGTCCGAGGCCGGAAGCGCGGACGCGGCGGACCAGCTGGTGGAGCTCGCGAGCGAGGTGGGCGACCTGGACGAGCTGCGCCGGCTGGCCGCCCGGGGGAACCGGGACGCGGCCGCGGTGCTCAGCGAGCTGCTCGATTCCTCGCCCTCCGCCGCCGACTCCTCGTCCGACGATTCGTCCGACGACTCGTCGGATGAGGACGATTTCTCCTAGCGGTCCGTCAGGGCTGAGTTTCCTCAGCCGGCCGTCGGTGCCGAGTTTCTCCTGGCCGGCTGTCGGTGCTGAGCTCCTCTTGGCGGGGCTGCCGGTGCTCGGCTTCTCTTGCCGGCTGCCGGTGCTCAGCGGGGGCGCTGCTGGCGCATGCCCTTGCCGCCCGGGCGCATGTTCTTCGGGATGGCGCCCTTCGGCATCTGCGGGCGGGCCATCAGCGCACCCAGACGCTTGTCCAGCGCGTTGACGTCCTTGCCCGTGAGGTTGCGGGGCAGCTTCATCACCGTGGTGCGCAGCTTGCGGATCGGCAGCTCGCCCTCCTGCGAACCGATGACGTAGTCGTACATCGGGGCGTTGCCGATCACCTTCGACAGCCGGCGCTTCTCCTGCCCCATGAGGTTGCGCACGCGCTGCGGCTGCCCCTCGCCGAGCAGGATCACGCCGGGGCGGCCGATCACCACGTGCACCATGTCGAACTGCGTGGTCGAGCTCGCCGCGGGGCGTACGCGCCAGTCGCCGCGCATGTTCTCCATGATCGAGGCCGCAGCGCCGGGCTGGCCCTCGGCGGCGTTCATCATCGCGGCGTTCGAGCGCAGGTTCAGCACGATCAGCGAGGCCAGCAGCGCCATCATGACGCCGATCGGGACCCAGACCCAGCCCCAGCCCAGCAGCACGGCCAGCATGGTCAGCGCCAGCGGGATCAGCACCGCGGCGGCGATCAGCGGCACGAACCACTTGTCCTGCCGTGCCGTGAACGTGAACACCTGGCCGATCTGCTTCAGGCGCTCGCCGAACGACACCTTCTCCTGGGGCTTTGCCATACCCGGAAGTGTAAGGGTCGGCGCACTGCCTTACGTGGCCAGGACCCTCAAGGTAAGGCGCCGCCCGGCCGGGAAATGCGGCACCTTCCTCATGCGGCGCCGGGGCCTTCCCGAGAAGAGTCGAGGACATCGGAGAACGACCAGCAAGGAGACCCCGATGTTCCCGTTCCAGGACCCCGGATTCCACCTCGACCAGCACCACCAGCGCGCCGCCGAGCTGCGGCGGACGGCGACCGAGAGCCGCATGGCCCGCGAGGCCTCCGCCACGGGCAGGCACCGGCAGAGCTGGTGGGCCCGCCCGGGCCACCGGCCTCGCCCGGTGCGTGCCCCGGCCGCCTCCTGACAGCTTCACCGGCTGACAACTCCAACCGGATACGGCCGAGGCCGGGTCCGCGGGCCGACGGGGGATCGCGGGCCCCTCGGCCGTATCCGAATTGAGTGGGAGGTTTGGTGGTGATCGCACCTTTCGGGCCCGGCGCCGGGACGGCGTTGCATGGCATGCTCGACGGCGTGACCGCGCACGCCAGCAGCGACGTCCTGGTCGGCAGGGAAGCCGATCTCGCCGCGCTGCGCGACGCGCTCAAGCGGACGCGCAGCGCCGAGCCGTCGGCCGTGCTGGTCGGCGGGGAAGCGGGCGTCGGCAAGACGCGGCTGGTGGAGGAGTTCTGCCGTACGGCGCTTGCCGACGGCGCGCGCGTGCTCACCGGGCAGTGCTTGGAGCTGGGCGAGGAAGGCCTGCCCTTCGCGCCCTTCGCGGCGGCCCTGCGAGAGCTCGTCCACGCCGACGGCACGTCCGTCCTGGAGGGGCGCGAGCACGACTTCGCCCGCCTGCTGCCCGAGCTGGGGCCCGCCGAGGCCACCGCGGAGACCCGGCGGGGCTATCTGTTCGAGCTGGTCGCGGCGCTGTTCGCGCGGGTGTCGGAGCGGCAGCCGCTCGTGCTCGTGCTGGAGGACCTGCACTGGGCCGACCGTTCCACCCGGGACCTGATCGGCTTTCTGGTGCGCTCCGCCCGGCTGCCGCACGTGCTCCTGCTGGCCACGTACCGCACCGACGAGCTGCACCGCGGCCATCCGCTGCGACCGTTCCTCGCCGAGCTGGATCGCGTACGAGGCGTGCAGCGCACCGAGCTCGACCGGCTGGAGCGGGACGGCACCGCGGAGATGCTCACCCACCTGCTCGGCGCCGAGCCGGAGCCGGCCGTGGTCGACACCATCCACGAGCGGGCACAGGGAAACCCCTTCTTCATCGAGCAGTTCGCGGCGGCCGGCGACCCGCAGTGCTGCGACATCCCGCACAGCCTGCGCGACCTGTTGCTGACCCGGGTCGACATGCTGCCGGAGCAGGCGCAGCGGGTGCTGCGGGTGGCGGCGGTCGGCGGCACCACCTTCGGGCACGACCTGCTCAGCCGGGTCGCGGGCATCGACGAGGCGGAGCTGGAGTCGGCGCTGCGCGTCGTCGTCGCGGCCCAGCTCATCGTGGTCGACGCCGACGGCGGGTACGAGTTCCGGCACGCGCTCGTCCGGGAGGCCGTGCACGATGACCTGCTGCCCGGGGAGCACGCCCGGCTGCACGCGCGGTACGCGCAGGCGGTGGAGGCCGAGCCGCACCTCGTCGCCATGGGACGCGCACCCGCGGAGATCGCCCACCACTGGCATGCCGCGCACGACTACCCGCGGGCCCTCACCGCGGCTCGGCTCGCGGCGAGCGCCGCCGCCGAACGGTACGCGTACGCGGAACAGTCCAGCCTGCTGCAGCGGGTCCTCGAGCTGTGGGAGGTCGTCGACGACGCCTCCGAGCTGCTCGGTGCCGGCTACATCGACCTGCTCGAGGAGAGTGCGCTGGCGGCCATCGCGGCCGGTGACCACCAGCGGGCGCTCAAGCTGACGAAGGCCGCGCTGGCCGACCTCGACCCGGAGGCCGAGCCGCTGCGGGCCGCCCGCCTCCTGGTACGCCGCGCGAAGCTGCTCTACACCGCCGGCACGAGCGACGGCGCGGCCGAGTCCCGGGAGGCGTACCGGCTGCTGCTGGCCGCCCCGCCGTCCCGGGAACGCACCATGCTGATGGCCGACGTCGCCTACCAGTTCGGCGGCGTCGACGACGACCTCGCCGCCCAGGTCGCCGCCGAGGTGATGGCGGCCGCGGCCGAGACCGGCGACGTCGCCACCGAGGTGTCCGCGACCATCACGTACGGCCGGGTGTGCGGTGGCCGCATCTCCGCGGAGGAGGCGCTGCCGTCGATGCTGCAGGCCGCCGCCCGCGCCCGGGAGACCGGCGACCTGCCCAACCTGGCCCGCGCGCTCGTCAACGTGTCGGACTCCCTGTTCGAGCTCGGGCGCTACGAGGAATCCGCGGCCGCCGCCGCCGAAGGCGTCCCGTACGCGGACCGCGTCGGGGTCAGCCGCACCACCGGAGTATTCCTGCTGGCCAACCACGCCGAGGCGCTGATGGCGCTGGGCCGCTGGGACGAGGCGGACGCCCGGCTCGAGGAGGCGGCCCGGCTGGACCCGCCCGGCACGCTGGCCCTGCCCTGGCTCCGCCTCCGCGCCCACCTGCGCCTGGCCCGCGGCCACGAGGGGGCGCAGCCGCTGGTGCAACGGGCGGTGGCGTACCTCGGGCGGCCGTACCTGCACCGCGAGCACCGGCTCTCCCTGCTGGAGCTGCGCATCCGCGAAGCCCAGTGCTCCGGCGACGAGGCGGCTGCGACGGTCGCGGCCCGCCTCGCCATCGCGGAACCCACCGAACCGGACCGCGCCCGTTACCGCTGGCCCCTCCTGGCCGCGGCCGCCGCGGTCGAGGCACCCGACGTCCGAGAAGGCGTCGCCCGCATCGCCGTGATCATGCCCCAGCGCCACCCCGTCGACCGTGCGTACGCCGCCCAGGTACGCGCCACCCTCGGCAACAGCCCCGAACCCTGGCGCGAGGCACTGGCGGCCTGGCACACCGACGGTCAGCGCTACCCCCTCGCCGTCGCCGCGCTGAGCCTCGCCACGGCGGAAGCGGCTGCGGGCAACCGTACGGCCGCCGCGGAAGCAATCGAGGAGGCAACCGCAACAGCGGCAGCCCTGGGCGCCACACCCCTCGTCACCCAGGCAGACACGCTGGCGCGCCGCCTCGGCCTGCGCTCGGCGACCCATCCGGCTCCCACCGGCACGGACAACCTGACCGACCGGGAACGCGAGGTGCTGCGGCTGGTCGCGGAGGGTCACAGCAACAGCCGGATCGCGGAGCAGCTGTACATCTCCCCGAAGACGGCAAGCGTGCACGTCTCCCGAATCATCGCGAAGCTGGCCGTGACAAGCCGGGGAGAGGCAGCGGCCGTCGCCCATCGGCTGGGCCTGCTGAACTGAGCACGCCGAAGTCCGCGGCCGGGCAGAAGCCGGCCCCCTCCGACCGGCCGTCGTTCAAGCGGGCCGCCTCCGATCGGCCGTCGTTCAAGCGGGCCGCCTCCGATCGGCCGTCGTTCAAGCGGGCCGCCTCCGATCGGCCGCCGCTCAAGCCGGCCCCCCGATCGGCCGTCGCTCAAGCCGGCCACTCGGCGTCGGGGCCGGTCGACGCACCCACCCGCAAGGCAGCCGGGCTGCCGGTGCTGGGCTGTGGGCGGCGGGCTGTTGGCTTCTGGGCTGTTGGCCGCTGGGCTGTTGGGCGTCGGGATATTGGTCGCTGGCCTGTTAGCAGCGGGCTATTCAGCGTCGCGCCGGTGGGCTGCCAGCTGCCGGCCGGGGCCCCAGGGCGTGCGACGTCATGGTCCGCCGCTTGCGGGCGTGCGAGGTTGCTGTTCGCCGCCTGCCTGCCTGGGAGGTCGCTGTCGCTGCCTGCCGACCCGGGAGGTGCCGTTTTCGCCGCCTGCCGGGCTGGGTGCGGGTAGCGCTGCCCGGGCCAGGTTCAGGCCTTTGCCCCGGCTGTCGGCGGCGGGTTCCGCGGCTGACGGCGGCGCTCCCCGTCGCGGGCGCCGGCCGTATCGCAGCTGCCATCCGACGCCGCCGCGGTTGGGGTCAGCGGGCCGGTGCCGTGCGGGCTCACCGCTGTCGCAGGCGGGTGCACCTGCCGCCGTGACGGTCATCGGTCGCTGCTCGCGGTAGCGGTCGTCGCGCTTGCATCCGACGGCGATCGCTCGTCGGGTGGACCACGACGGCGGTAGCGCACCGAGCGGCTTGTGACGCCCGTCGCTTCCCCGCCGCCTGCGATGTGGGTCGCTCACCGGGCCGCCTGCGATGTAGGTCGCTCACCGCGCCGCCTGCGATTGGGAGGCCTACGGGCCCCTACGCATGGATCGCTCACCGGGCCGTCGCGGCATGGATCGCTCACCGGGCCGTCGCGGCATGGATCGCTCACCGGGCCGTCGCGGCGTGGATCGCTCACCGGGTCGCCGTGACGCGGGTCGCCGGTCGAACCCGTCGCGACGGAGATCGCTGGCCGGGCCGCCGCGACGTGGGTCGCTGGCCGGGCCGCCGTGACGGGGATGGCTGGCCGGGCCGCCGCGACGTGGGTCGCTGGCCGGGCCGTCGCGACGGGGATCGCACGTCGGACTGTCCGCGATGCGGGTCGCTGGCCGGGCGACGTGACGCGGGTCGCTCGCCGGACCGTCGGGGACCGGGTCGCTTGCCGGGCCGCCTACCCGCGGGGTGGGTGGCGGCGCCGGCTGCGGCGGGGTGCTTCGCGGGTGCGGGCGACGGCGGCCGGTTGTGGGCTGGTTGTCGCGCGGGATGTTCAGCCGCGGGCGGCGAGGGCCTGCTGGTAGAGGCGGCCGGCTCGGTATGAGGAGCGGACCAGGGGGCCCGACATCACGCCGGCGAAGCCGATCTGCTCGGCTTCTTCGCGGAGTTCGACGAATTCTTCCGGCTTCACCCAGCGGTCGACCGGGTGGTGGCGGGGGGTGGGGCGCAGGTACTGGGTGATGGTGATGAGCTCGCAGCCCGCGGCGTGGAGGTCGCGGAGGGCTTGGGAGACTTCCGAGCGTTCTTCGCCCATGCCGAGAATCAGGTTGGACTTGGTGACGAGGCCGGCGGCTCGGGCCTGGGTGATGACGTCGAGGGAGCGGTCGTAGCGGAAGCCGGGGCGGATGCGCTTGAAGATGCGGGGGACCGTCTCGACGTTGTGGGCCAGGACCTCGGGCGCCGCGCCGAAGACCTCGGCGAGTTGCTGGGGGTCGGCGTTGAAGTCCGGGATGAGGAGCTCGACACCGCAGCCTGGCTGCAGCTTGTGGATCTGGCGGACCGTCTCCGCGTAGAGCCAGGCGCCGCCGTCGGGGAGGTCGTCGCGGGCGACGCCGGTGACCGTGGCGTACTTGAGGCCCATCGTGGCGACCGACTCGCCGACGCGGCGGGGCTCGTCGGCGTCGAACTCGGCCGGCTTGCCGGTGTCGATCTGGCAGAAGTCGCAGCGGCGGGTGCACTGGTCGCCGCCGATCAGGAAGGTGGCCTCGCGGTCTTCCCAGCACTCATAGATGTTGGGACAGCCGGCCTCCTGGCAGACCGTGTGCAGGCCTTCCTTCTGCACGAGCCCGCGCATGTGCGTGTATTCCGGGCCCATCTTGGCTTTGACCTTGATCCACGGCGGCTTCCGCTCGATGGGAGTTTCGGCGTTGCGCGCCTCGATGCGCAGCATGCGGCGGCCCTCGGGAGCAATAGTCACAGCCCTGAGATTACGCCGAACACAAGATCAAGCGGGCCAGGGGCGACGAGGCTCACGTGGGCGAATCTGTGAGGGCCCTCACGCCTGCCCGGAAAACCGCGTGCGTCGACTTCCCGCCCGCTGTTAACGTCCCGGCCACGGCAGTGACGGAACCGAGTAACGCCCCGATCCCGCCGGCCGAGAGAGCCACCGGCAGCTGTGAAGGTGGCCCGGTGCCGGGGCGCGAAGACACTCCCGAGCCGCGTTGTACAAGAGGCGCCCGTCGCGCACGGACGCCTCCGTCGGGCCCAGGCCCGGACTCAGCCGCACGCAGCGGACGGTCCGGCCGGGACCCGGGCCCGGTACCGGCCGCGAGCGGCGGTGGACCGGCCGGGTTCCGTGCGGAGGCGGTCGCGGCAGCGGAGGGGTCCCAGCCGGGGTGCCGGCCCGAGGTCGGCCGCGAGCGGCGGCCGGTCGGGCTGGGGCGTACGGGGGCGGGCCGGGGTCCGGCGGGGGCGAAGGTGTGGTGGCACCGCGAGGTTTCCCGCTCGCCCACACCTCCCTGGGGCCGCGTTGCACACACCAGAGGAGGTTCCCGCCATGCAACGCATCCTCTCCACCGAGTTGGCCGCCCACGAGAAGCAGACCGTCACGATCGCCGGGTGGGTGCATCGGCGGCGGCTGCTGAAGTCGGTCGCTTTCCTGATCGTCCGGGACGCCGCCGGGCTCAGCCAGGTCGTCGTCGCCGAGCCGGGCGTACGGGCGCAGGTCGAGGAGTTGCCGGAGGAGACCGTCGTCGAGGTCACCGCCACGGTCGTCGCGAACGCTGCGGCTCCGGCCGGGGTTGAGCTCGTTGCCCCCACCGTACGGCGGATCAGTGGTGCTGTGGCCGTACCGTTGCCTTTCGAAGTGCATCGGCCGACGCTGAGCGCGACCATGGCGACGCAGCTGGACCATGCCGCCCTGGCCCTGCGGCATCCGTCGCGGGCGACGGCGTTGCGGGTCGCAGCGGCCGCGACCGCCGGGTTCCGCGACGCGTTGGAACGGCGGCGGTTCGTGGAGATCCACACCCCGAAGATCGTGGGTACGGCGACCGAGTCCGGCGCGAACGTCTTCGAGCTGGACTACTTCGGGCGGCCGGCCTACCTTGCGCAGTCGCCGCAGTTCTACAAGCAGATGATGGTCGGCGTCTTCGAGCGGGTGTACGAGGTCGGCCCGGTGTTCCGCGCCGAGCCGCACGACACCGCCCGGCACCTCGCCCAGTACACGTCGCTCGACGCGGAGCTGGGGTTCATCGGCGACCACCGCGACGTGATGGCCGTGCTCACCGAGGTGGTGGCCGGCATGACGGCGGCCGTCGCCGAGCGGACCGGGGTTCCGGTGCCCGCGGTCCCGGCGGAGATCCCGGCGGTGCACTTCGCCGAGGCGCTGCGGATCGCCGGGGCGCCCGCCGACGAGCCGGACCTGGCGCCGGCGCACGAGCGGGCGCTGGGGGAGTGGGCGCTGCGGGAGCACGGGTCCGAGTTCGTGTTCGTCACCGGGTACCCGATGGCCAAGCGGCCGTTCTACACCCATCCGCAGCCGTCCGACCCGCGGTGGAGCAACAGCTTCGACCTGCTGTTCCGGGGGTTGGAGCTGGTGACGGGCGGGCAGCGGCTGCACCGGTACGAGGACTATGTCCAGGTCGTGCCCGACCCGGCGGCGCTGGGCGGGTACCTGGACGGGTTCCGGTACGGGATGCCGCCGCACGGGGGGTTCGCGATCGGCCTGGAACGGTTCGTGGCGCGGCTGACGGGGGCGGCGAACGTGCGGGAGGTGACGGCTTTCCCGAGGGACCTGCACCGGGTCATGCCGTAGCTGCGGCGCGGCCCCGGAGTAGGGCGGCCGGGGCCGCGGGGGGCTGGGCACGACGGTCGGGGGTGTCCGGTCAGGGGGCGCCCGGCCGGCGGCGGTGCGGCCGGGGCGGCTGTCCGGCGGGTGGCGGTTTGGCGGGTGTCAGAGGACGACGGCGATCGTCACGCCGACGACGATGATCAGCGGGAGGACCGTCATCAGGATGAGGATCCACCAGGCGATCGGGTGGCCGAAGTTCAGCGAGACGCCGCCGGCCTTGTTGGGGACGAAGACGCGCTTGTCGCGGGGATCGTTGTACAGCTTCACAGCAGCGTCGCGAGGTGTCGTTCGACCACCGGCATGACATCCGCGACCGTGACCGGGCGGCCCAGCTCCGCGCTCAGCGAGGTGACGCCGGCGTCGCGGATGCCGCAGGGGACGAAACGGTCGAAGTTCGACAGGTCGCAGTCGCAGTTGATCGCGAAGCCGTGCTGGGTGACGCCGCGGGCCACGCGGATGCCGATCGCGGCGACCTTGCGGTCCGGGCCACGCTCGTCGGCGCGGACCCAGGCGCCGCTGCGACCCTCGACGCGGTCCACGGTGACGCCGAACTCGGCGCAGACCTCGATCAGCATCTGCTCGATGCGGCGGACGTACGCGACGACGTCGACCGGGTCGGTGAGCTTGACGATCGGGTACCCGACGAGCTGTCCCGGGCCGTGCCAGGTGATCTTGCCGCCGCGGTCGACGTCGACGACCGGGGTGCCGTCCATCGGGCGGTCCATCGGCTCGGTGCGCTTGCCGGCGGTGAAGACGCTGGGGTGCTCGAGCAGCAGGATCGTGTCGGGCCGCTCGCCGGCCACCACGGCCTCGTGCAGGCGGCGCTGCTCGTCCCAGGCCTCGCGGTAGTCGACCAGACCCGGGCGCAGGACCTGCAGCGTGGAAGTCGTCACGAGCCCAGCCTAGTCCGTGGCGCACCGAGGGTGAGGGGCGCTCGGCACCGGCGGGGCCCACGGTCGCCGGGGCCCGGCGGCGGCAAGGAAAGCGCGGTCGGCGGGGTCCGGTGGCGGTAAGGAAAGCGCGGTCGGCGGGGTCCGGCGGCGGCGAGCAGGGCGCGGCTGGCGGGGCCCGGCGGCGGCGAGCAGGGCGCGGCTGGCAGGGCTCGGCGGCGGCAAAGACAGCCGTGGTCGGCGAGGCCCGGGCGGTGGGCAAGGAAGGCGCCGGACGGGCGGGGCGAGGAGGTCGCGGCAACGCGGGGTTAGTCGGTCGGGCGGCGGGGGCCGTCCGGGCCGTCGTCCGGTACCGGCATCGGGTCGATGCCCGGGCGTACGCGCCACACCAGCACGTCCTCCACCCGTTCGCCCGGCCCGAAGAGCTCTTCCATCGTGTGCACCAGCGCCGCCCGGAACAAAATGCCGTCCTTGCCGCTGATCCGGTCCGGGATGAACAGCGCGTCGATCTTCCAGTACGCCAGGTCGCCGCGGACCTTGGCGCGGTCGTAGTTGTCGATGTCGTACGCGTAGCCGGTGACCGCGATGTGGCGCCACATCATGTCGGTGCGGCGTTCCGGCGCTCCCACCCGGCCCGTGCCGTCGGGGCCGCCCGGGCCGAGGAAGTAGCCGTCCGGCATGCCGAACTGGGGGCCGCCGCGGGCCATCGTGTACGCCTGCCAGCGCTGCGCGTCGGGGGTGGAGCTGGCCGCGTACGGGAGGGCGCTCATCACCCCGCCCTCCGGCACGTACCGCTCCCAGCTGCCGTCGGCGATGAACCGTGGCTCGGGGGAGCGCTCGCTGGTGAGCAGCGGTCTGGGGAAGATCGGTACGAGGGCCGCGGCGAACGCCACCGCCCACGTGACGCGCCAGCGGAGGCGCAGGCGTGGAGTCAGCACCCGATCGGCCAGCAGCGCGAGGGTCGTGCCGATCACGCAGGCGACCACGAGGGCCATCCGGGCGGGCAGGGCCGAGTCGAAGATGGGCAGGTGGGCGAGCGCCGCGTACGGGAGCGGGAAGTCGTACTCCTTGTTGAACCAGTTGAAGCGGGGGCCCAGCGACAGCACGGTGAAGAGCAGGCCGACGATCGTCAGCGCGCGCATCAGCGCCCGGCGCCTGCGGTCGCCGCTCCACCAGAGCAGTGCGGTGCCCACGACGATCAGGATCAGCAGCGGCGCCCCGAAGAACGATGCCGCCTCGGTCTGGTTGGAGGCGAGGTCGCCGCGTTCGATGCCCGCCAGGCCGGCCAGCGACTGGAGCGGATAGACGAGGTAGCCGGCCGCGTCCTCGACGAACCTGCGCTGGTCGAAGCCCGTGCCGGAGAACGAGCCGGGCCCGGCGAAGTGCATGTAGAGCGGGTACGCCAGCAGCGCGCCGGCCACCAGCGCGCTGACGCCCAGCGCGGCGAGGGTGGTCGGGGCTGCGGCGCGGGCCTGTGGCCAGGTGGCCCGCCCGGCGCTCCACGCGATGACGAAGATGGCCGTGGCGAGGGCGATGGAGAACAGCATCTCGGCGGCGATGGTGAAACCGGCAGCCATGAGCACGCCCAGCACGATGCCGTCGCGCAGCCAGCGGCGGGACGCGCGCAGCTTGAGCACCCACCAGAGGATCGCCGGCGCCAGCCAGCCGGCCGTCCAGTTGAGATGGCCGTTGGCGTGTGCGATCCAGCCGGGCGCGAACCCGCAGAAGAGGCCGCCGATCGCGGCCGCCGACCGGTGCCGGACGGCGTGGGCGTGCAGCAGGAAATACCAGCCGTACGCCGACACGGCCAGGTTCAGCGTGAGGATCGTCACGTACGAGATCTGGGCCCCGGCCAGCATGGTCAGCGGCGCGAAGAGGACGGCCAGCACGGTGATGGACGTGTTCGCCGCGAGGTTCACGCCCACCGGCGCGTTGAGCAGATCGGTGTGGAACGGGTTCGCCCCGTTGCGCAGGATCTGCACGCCGTAGCCGAGCAGCCATTCGAAGAACGCGTGGTCGCCCTCGTTGAAGCTGAGCGAGCGCCGGTACGGGTTCTCCCACAGGCCCGAGGTGACCCAGTACGCCGTCGCCAGGCAGAGCAACGCGACGCCCACGTCCCAGAGCCAGTTGAGCGACCAGCGACTGCGGGCCGCCCGCACTTCGGGCACCGCCGGCGGTTCGGCGGCGACGGCGGGGGCGGTTGTTGCTACGGCCACGCGCCGAAGTTAGCAGCGTCCCGACAGTTGCACCGGCCGGGGCGGAGCCGGACGTCGATCTTTAAGCAGACGTTCAGCCGGGCGCGTTAATCTCCCGTGCCGCGCCCGGCCGGGTCGATGCCGGGGCGGATGCGCCACAGCAGCACGCCACCCACCCGTTCCGGTGTGCCGAGCAGATCCGTCGCCGTGAGTTCCACCGCGGAGCGGAACAGGTCGGTGTGCGCGCCGGTGATCTCGTCGGGCAGGAAGACCGCCTCGACGCCCCAGAAGGCGAAGTCGCGCCGCGCCTGGTCCCGGTCGAAGTCGTCGAGCGGGACCACCGTGCCGTAGTAGGCGGCCCGGAAGAACAGCCAGTCGGTGGCCCGGGACTCCGCCCCGATCCGGCCGGTGCCGTCCGGCCCGCCCGGCCCGAGGAAGTAACCGCCGGGGATGCGGAACTGCTTGCCGGCCCGGGCCATCGTGTACGCCTGCCAGCGCTGCCCGTCCGGGGTGTCCGTGGTGGCGACCGGCAACGCGGTCAGCACGCCGTTGTCGCTGACGTAGTCGCGCCAGATGCCGTCCGCGATGAACGCCGGCTCCGGGGCGCGCGGCCGGGTCAGCACGGGCAGCGGGACCAGCGGCACCAGCGCCAGCGCGAACGCGGCCGCCCAGGTGGCGTGGGCCCGTACCGATGGGAGCGGCTCGGTCAGCAGGCGGTCGGCGAGCAGCGCCACGACGATGCCGATCACCGCGGCGACCACGAGCGCGTACCGGGCCGGCAGCGCGGAGTCGAACAGCGGGAGGTGCCGCAGGGCCTCGTACGGGAGGTTGATGCTCGTCTGGGATTTGAAGAACTTCAGCTGCGGGCCCCACGAGAGCAGCAGGAACACCACGCCGACCGCGGAGATGGCGGCCAGCGTCGCGCGCCGGCCCGGTGCCGCGGCCCGCCACAGCAGCACCAGGCCCACAACGGCCAGGATCATGAGGGGTACGCCGAAGAACGACGTCTCCTCGGTCGGGTTGGGGGCCAGGTCGCTGCCCAGCCCCAGCCATCCCGCCACCGACCGGGTCGGGTACTCGAAGTAGGCCCCGAAGTCCTCGGCGTAGTGCGCCTGGTTGAACCCGGTGCCGGTGAACGTGCGCCGGCCGGCGAAGTGCATGTAGAGCGGGTACGCCAGCAGCAGCCCCGCCTGCACCGCGGCCACGCCCAGCGCGGCCAGCACGGTCGGCGCGGCGGCCCGGGCCTCCGCGCGCGTGGCGGGTGCCACGGACCAGACCAGCACGAAGACGCCCGCGGCGAGAGCGGTGAAGAACAGGCCCTCGGCGGCGATGGAGAAGCCGACGGCGAGCAGCACGCCGAGGATCACGCCGTTGAGCAGCCACCGGCCGCGCTCGCGCAGCAGCAGCACGCGCCACAGCACCACGGGCGCGACCCAGCCGGCCGTCCAATTGAGATGCCCGTTGGCGTGTGAGATGAAGCCGGGCGCGAACCCGATGACCAGCCCGCCGAGCGCCGCCGCCACCGGGAGCCGGATCAGCCAGCGGCGCAGGAACAGATACCAGGTGAACGCGGAGGCGGCGAGGTTCAGCGTCAGGATGGTGACGAAGCTGACCTGCGGGCCGGCGAAGAACGTGAGCGGGGAGAACAGTGTCGTGTAGACCGTCACGGAGGTGTTCGCGGCCAGGTTGACCCCGAGCGGCGCGTTCATCATCCACGTGTAGAACGGGTCGGCGCCGTGCCCGAGCGTGTAGACGCCGTAGCCGAGGAGCCACTCGAAGAACGCCTGGTCGCCCATGTTCTCGGTGAGGCCGCGGCCGGCCGGGTCGCGCCACAGGCCGCTGGTCACGTACGTGGCGAGGGCCAGCGCGACGAGGGCGACGATCAGATGCGGGCGCCGGGAACCGGAGCCGTGGCCCTCCGGTGACGCCGGCGGCTCTGCGGACTCGGACGGGGCTGCGGCGACGACGGACACCAGCCGGAGGTTAGCAAGGAAACGCCGGTTTCAGGCGACCGCCGGCCGCTCGGCATCGACGGCCACCCGCAGCGCCGACTCCAGATCCGGGTAGGCGAAGGTGAAGCCCTCCCGCTGCAGGACGCCGGGCAGCACCCGCTGGCTGCGCAGCGCCTCGTGGGCGAACTCGCCGAGGGCCACCTGCAACGCCAGGCCGGGGACCTGCAGCAGGGCCGGGCGGTTCAGGACCTTGCCGAGCGTACGGGTGAACTCGGCGTTGGTGGCCGGCTCGGGGCCGACGAGGTTGACCGGGCCGGCCAGGTCGTCGCGGCCGAGCACGAACTCGACGGCGGAGAGCCAGTCGGCGAACGCGATCCACGGCACCCACTGCTTGCCGCCGCCCAGCTTCGCCCCGGCGCCCGCGCGGAACAGCGGCATCTGCGGCTTCAGCAGCCCGCCGCGCGCGTCCAGCGGCAACCCGGTGCGCAGCAGCGCGACCCGCGTGCCGGCGTCCTCGGCGGGACGGGCGGCGGCCTCCCAGACCCGGCACACGTCGGCCAGGAACCCGGTGCCCGCCGGCGCCTCCTCGGTGACCTCGCGGTCGCCGGTGTCGCCGTACCAGCCGACGGCGGAGGACTGCAGCAGGGCCCGGGGCCGGTCGGCGGCCGGCAGCTTGCTGATCGTGCTGGCGATGGTGCCGGTGGTGTCCACCCGGCTGCTGCGGATCAGGCTCTTGTAGCGGGCGGTCCAGCGCTTGTCGCCGACGCCGGCGCCGGCCAGGTTGATCACCACGTCGGCGGCGGCGACCAGGGCCGGGTCCAGCTGGCCCGCGGACGGCTTCCACGAGGCCTCGCCGGGGTTCTCGGCGGGGCGGCGCACCAGCAGGGTGATCTCGTGCCCGGACCGGCGTAGCCGCTCGGCGAGGGAGGTGCCCAGGAAGCCCGACGCGCCGGCCATGAGGATCCGCATGGTCACCATCATTCCCGACGGTGAACCCGTTCAAAACAGAAGAAGGGGCGCCGGAGCGCCCCTTCTTTGTGATCTTTCGCTTAGCCGTGCAGGCCGAGGTCGCCCTCGAACTGGCCGGCCTCCAGCCGCTCCTTGATGGTGACCAGGAAGCGGGCGGCGTCCGCGCCGTCCACGATCCGGTGGTCGTAGCTGAGCGCCAGGTAGACCATCGACCGCGGCACGATCAGCTCACCCAGGTTCGGCTCGTCGACGACCACGGCCCGCTTGACCACCGCGCCGGTGCCGAGGATGCCGACCTGCGGCTGGTTGATGATCGGCGTGTCGAACAGCGCCCCGCGGCTGCCGGTGTTGGTCAGCGTGAAGGTGCCGCCGGACAGCTCGTCCGGACTGATCTTGTTGTTGCGGGTGCGGTCCGCGACGTCGGCGATCCGCTTGGCCAGGCCCGCGAGGTTCAGGTCGCCGGCCTCCTTGATCACCGGGACGACCAGGCCCTTCGGGGTGTCGACCGCGATGCCCAGGTGCTCACCGTCGTGGTACGTGACCGTGCCGGCCTCCTGGTCGATCGAGGAGTTCACGACCGGGTGCTGGCGCAGCGCCTCGACGGCGGCCAGCGCGAAGAACGGCAGGAACGACAGCTTGACGCCGTTCTGGGCCAGGAAGTCGGCCTTCGCGCGGTTGCGCAGCTGGGCGATCTTCGTGACGTCCACCTCGACGACCGTGGTGAGCTGCGCCGAGATCTGCAGCGACTCGACCATGCGCCGGGCGATCGTCGCGCGGATGCGGGTCAGCTTCTCGGTGCGGCCACGCAGCGGGCTCGCGGCCGGCTTCGGCGTGGGTGCCGAGGCGGGGGCGGACTGCGGGGCGGCGGCCGGGGCCTTCGCCGCGGCTGCGGCCTTGTCGGCGGCCTCGATGACGTCCTGCTTGCGGATGCGGCCGCCGACGCCGGTGCCGGTGATCGACGCCAGGTCGACGCCCTTCTCGGCGGCGAGCTTGCGCACCAGCGGCGTCACGTACCCGGCGTCGCCGGCGCCGTTGCCGCGGACCGTCTCGGCGGCGGGGGCGGCGGGCTGGGCCGGAGCGGCGGGCTCGGCGGCGCGTTCGGCGGCCACCGGGTCCTTGGCGACCTCCGCCTCGGGGGCCGGCTCCGCGTACGACGAGCCGGGCTCGACCGACGGTGACTGCTGCTGCGGCGCCGGGGCCTGCTGCTGCGGGGCCTGCTGCTGCGCGGTCTCCTGCTCGGGCGCGGGGCTCTGCTGCGGGGCCGGCGCGGCCGCCGGAGCGCTGCCCGGGGTGCCGATGATCGCCAGGTCGGCGCCGACGTCCGCGGTCTCGTCCTCGGGGACCTTGATCTCCAGCACGGTGCCGGCCACGGGCGACGGGATCTCGGTGTCGACCTTGTCGGTGGAGACCTCGAGCAGCGGCTCGTCCATCTCGACCGTCTCGCCGACCTGCTTGAGCCAGCGGGTGACCGTGCCCTCGGTGACGCTCTCGCCGAGGGCGGGCATCTTCACGGCCGTGCCGTCGCCGCCACCGGCCGGCGCGGCGGTCTGCGGCGCCGGCGCCTCCTCCTCGATCGGCTTCTCGGTCGAGGGGGTGGTCGGCGCGGCGGGCTCCGGGTCGGGCTGCTGCTCGGCGGCCTGCGGCTGCTGCGCGGGGGCCTCCTGCGCGGGGGCCTCCTGCTGGGCGGCCGGGGCGGGGGCGGACGACTCCGCCTCCTCGCCGTCGCCGGCGATCACCGCGAGCTCGCTGCCGACGTCGGCGGTCTCGTCCTCGCCGACGACGATGCGCGAGAGCACACCGGCGGCCGGCGACGGGATCTCGGTGTCGACCTTGTCGGTGGAGACCTCGAGCAGCGGCTCGTCCGCCTCGACCCGCTCGCCCTCCTGCTTGAGCCAGCGAGTGACGGTGCCCTCGGTGACACTCTCACCCAGCCGCGGCATGGTGACCGATACCGGCATGTCTCAGAACTCCTTAACCGCTGTGATCGGGCCTGTGGGTTGTCGTCGATCGGGAATCAGGCGTGTGCGTGCAGGGGCTTGCCGGCGAGGGCCAGGAAGGCCTCGCCGAGCGCCTCGTTCTGCGTCGGGTGCGCGTGCACCAGCTGGGCCACCTCCGCGGGGAAGGCCTCCCAGTTGTAGATCAGCTGCGCCTCGCCGACGAGCTCGCCCATCCGGGCGCCGACCATGTGCACGCCGACCACCGGACCGTCCTCGACCCGGACCAGCTTGACGAAGCCCTGAGTCTTGAGGATCTGGCTCTTGCCGTTGCCGCCCAGGTTGTAGTTGTACGTCGAGACCTTGTCCGCGCCGTACTGCTCCTTGGCCTTGGCCTCGGTGAGCCCGACCGAGGCGACCTCGGGGTCGGAGTAGGTGACCCGCGGGATGCCGGCCTCGTCGATGACGGCCGGGTGCAGCCCCGCGATCTCCTCGGCGACGAAGATGCCCTGCTGGAAGCCGCGGTGCGCGAGCTGCAGGCCGGGCACGATGTCGCCGACCGCGTAGATGTTGCCGACACCGGTGTGCAGCCGCTCGTTGGTGATCACGAAGCCGCGGTCCAGCGTGATGCCCTGCTCCTCGTAGCCCAGGCCCTGGGTCGTCGGGCCGCGGCCGACGGCGACCAGCAGGATCTCGGCCTCGACGGTCTCGCCGCCGGCGATCGTGGCCCGCACGCCGTTCTCGGTGTGCTCGACCTTCTCGAACGGCTTGCCGACCTTGAAGTTGATCTTCCGCTTGCGGAACGCCCGCTCGACCGCCTTCGAGACGTCCTCGTCCTCGGCGGCGACGAGCCGGGGCAGCGCCTCCAGGATCGTCACGTCCGCGCCGAAGGACTTCCACACGCTGGCGAACTCGACGCCGATCACGCCGCCGCCGAGCACGATCGCGGAGCTGGGCACGCGGTCGAGCTTCAGGGCGTGCTCGCTGGTCAGCACGCGCTTGCCGTCGACCTCCAGGCCGGGCAGCGACCGCGAGTACGAACCGGTGGCCAGGATGACGTTGCGGCCGGTGTAGCGCTGCCCGTCGACCTCGACGGTGTCGGCGGAGACGAGCTTGCCCGTGCCCTGCACCACGGTGATCTTGTCCTGCTTGAGCAGGCCCTGCAGCCCCTTGTAGAGGCGCCCCACGACGCCGTCCTTGTAGGCGTTGACCCCGGCCATGTCGATGCCGACGAGGTCCGCCTTGATGCCGAACTGCTCGCTCTCGCGGGTCTGGTCGGCCAGCTCCGCGGCGTGCAGCAGCGCCTTGGTGGGGATGCAGCCGCGGTGCAGGCAGGTGCCGCCCAGCTCGGCCTTGTCGATCAGCGCCACCGAGAGGTCGAGCTCCGCCGCGCGCAGGGCGGCCGCGTAGCCACCGCTGCCGGCGCCGAGGATCACGATGTCGAAGGTTCCGCCAGGCTGGCTCACGTCTACTCCCGATCGCGTTGCCGTTTGATCATCTTGCCGTCGGTGATCTGCCGTTGCCGCATGGGTCACATGGTGGAAACGGTCACAGCTCTCCAGGTCATCTTGTCACTTGACGAACCGCCGGACGCAGTCAGGTGCCCAATGACACGTGCCCAACACGTACCCTTGCGGCAGTTGAGTCCCGAGGAGGGTCGGTGGCCTGGTTCCGGAGGCGCAGGGAGCCCTCGCGCACGAGCGGACGACCTGCGGATCGCGCGGATCTGGAGTACCTTGCCGAGTTCGTCCGTTCCCGGCGGGGCGTCGAGGCGTTCATCGAACCGCGGACCACGGTGACCGAGACCACGATCCTGCTGATCGCCCACGACGGCGAGTGGACCCGGCGGCGCATCGAGTCGCCGGAGGCCGCCCGGCGCTTCGCCCACCAGCTGGCGATGCCGATCTACGACATCCGGCTGATGGGCTACCCGCAACGGATGCGCGACTACAACGCCCGCCAGAAGCGCCGCCCCGCCTGAGCGGCCCCGCCACCGGTCAAGCCCGGCGGCGGCGTGATCAGGCCGGGACGGCAGCAGGCGCGGCGTGTGCCACGCGCGCCTGCTGCGCCCGTACGTGTGAAGTGGGTTATCCGTTGGCCGCGACGTCGTCGATGAGCGCGAGGAACGTGCGGACCGGGACGCCCGTGCCGCCCTTCGTCCAGTAGCCGGTCGCCTCGCCGGAGTGGTACGACGGCCCGGCGATGTCGATGTGCGCCCACGGCACGCCCTCTTCGACGAACTCGCGCAGGAACACGCCGCCCTGCAGCATGTGGCCGGCGCGGTCCATGCTCGCGTTGACCTGGCTGATGTCGGCGATCTCCGACTCCATGCCCTTGCGCACGTCGTCCGGCAGCGGCATCGGCCAGGCGGGCTCACCGACCGACTCGCCGGCGACCTTGACCCGCTCGCACGTCTCGGGGTCGCCCATGACGCCCGCGATCCGCTTGCCGAGCGCGATGACCTGCCCGCCGGTCAGCGTGGAGGTCTCGAAGACGTAGTCGGTGCCGTCCGCGCAGGCCCGGGCGATGGCGTCGCCCAGCACCATGCGGCCCTCCGCGTCGGTGTTGAGCACCTCGACGCGCTTGCCGTTGAACATCGTGATGACGTCGCCCGGCCGGTACGCGGTGCCCGACGGCATGTTCTCCGCCATCGCGAGGTAGCCGGTCACCGCGACGGCCGGCTTGAGCGCGGCGACGGCCAGCATCGTGGCGCCGACGGCGGCCGCGCCGGCCATGTCGGACTTCATCTCCCACATGCCGGCGGTGGGCTTGATGCTGATGCCGCCGGTGTCGAACGTGATGCCCTTGCCGACCAGCGCGACCCGCTTCGGGTTCGCCACGCCCTCGGGGGTGTAGCTGAGCTTGACCAGCCGCGGCGGCGCCTCGGAGCCCTGGCCGACCGCGACGATGCCGCCGTAGCCGCCCGCCTTCAGCGCCTCGAAGTCGAGCACCTCGACCTCCAGGCCGGTGCCCTCGGCCGCCGCCACGACCGCGTCGGCGAACGCCGGGGGCCGCAGGTCGTTGGGGGCGGTGTTGACCCAGTCGCGGGTCAGGCGCACGGCCCGGGAGACCGCCTCGGCGCGGGTGACCTCGGTGCCGGCGGCGGCGTCGGCCGCGTCCGCCACGACCACCTGCAGGGCGGTGACCGGGTCGCGGCGGCCCGGCTGCGGCTTCGTCTTGTAGCCGGCGAAGCGGTACGACCCCAGCAGCGCGCCCTCGAGGATCGCGCGCAGCACGCCGGGGGCGTCGGCGTCGTCGGGCACCGGCAGGGCCAGCGCCACCGTGCCGCTGCCCGCGAGGGCCCGGACGGCCGCGCCCGTGCCACGCCGCAGCGTCTCCGGGGCGGGCGCCGAACCGGACGGCTCGTCGCCGAGCCCGACCGCGACGATCAGCGGCGCGGCGATCGTGCCCAGCGTGGCCAGCTTGGTCACCTCGCCGGGGGCGCCGGTCGCGCCCAGCAGCGCCAGGGTCGCGGTGAGCCGGCCGTCGAACGCGGCGGCGATGCTCTCCGCGCCGGCCGCCGGCAGCAGCGCACCGGCCTCGTCGGGCTGGCTGTGCAGGCCGATGACCAGCGCATCGACGGCCAGTTCGGCGGGGTCGCTGTCGACCAGGCTCAAGGTGGGGGCGGGGTGGGTCACTCGGGCTCTCCGCGGGCGACTGGGGCCGGAGCTCCCTCGTGGGCGGCTCCGGCGGATGGTCCGTCCGGTGCGGGTCGCCCGGACGGCGGTGTCCCGCCGATGCTAACCACATGCAAGGTCACGGGTAAGTTGCCACTCATGTCCACCGACGCCACGCCCCTGCTCCGTTCGCCCCTGCACGAGCGCCACAGCGCTCTGGGCGCCAAGTTCGCCGCGTTCGGCGGCTGGGAGATGCCGCTGGAGTACGCGGGCGGCGGTGTGCTGCGCGAACACGCCGCCGTACGCGAGGCCGTCGGCGTCTTCGACGTGTCCCACCTGGGCAAGGCGCGGGTGTCCGGCCCGGGCGCGGCGGAGTTCGTCAACGCCTGCCTCACCAACGACCTGGGCCGCATCCGGCCGGGCCGGGCGCAGTACACGCTGTGCTGCGACGACGCCACGGGCGGGGTGGTCGACGACCTGATCGCGTACCTGATCGGGCCGGACGAGGTCTTCCTCATCCCGAACGCCGCGAACACCGCCGAGGTCGTGCGCCGGCTGAGTGCGGCCGCGCCCGCCGGCATCGAGGTACGCGACGAGCACCGCGGCCACGCCGTCCTCGCGGTGCAGGGCCCGCAGTCGCCGGACACCGTCAAGGCGCTGGGTCTGCCGGTCGAGCACGAGTACATGTCGTTCTCCACGGGCCGCGTCGACGGCGTCGAGCTGATCGTGTGCCGCACCGGGTACACCGGCGAGGTCGGCTACGAGCTGGTCGTGCCGTGGGACGACGCGACGCGGGTGTGGGACGCGCTGGTGGCAGCGGGCGTGCGTCCGTGCGGGCTGGGTGCACGGGACACGCTGCGCACGGAGATGGGCTACCCGCTGCACGGCCAGGAGCTGTCGCTCGAGATCACCCCGGTGCAGGCGCGTTCCGGCTGGGCGGTCGGCTGGTCCAAGCCGGCGTTCTGGGGCCGCGACGCGCTGCTGGCCGAGAAGGAGCAGGGCCCCCGGCGGTCGCTGCGCGGCCTGGAGCTGACCGGCCGCGGCATCCCGCGGGGACACATGCAGGTGTACGCCGGCAGCACGCTCGTCGGCGAGACGACCAGCGGCACGTTCTCGCCCACGAAGAAGGTCGGCATCGCGCTGGCGCTGCTCGACACGGCGGCCGGGCTCGCCGAGGGCGACGAGGTCGAGATCGACATCCGGGGCCGGCGGATCGCGGCGCGGATCGTGAAGCCGCCGTTCGTGCAGACCTCGGTGCGCTGAGGCGCTACGCCAGCGCGAGCCCGAGAAGGGTCAGCGTCGTGGCGACCTCCGTGACGGCGCCCAGCACGTCACCGGTGATGCCGCCGAAGCGCCGTACGGCGTGACGCAGCAGCAGGAGCACGACGACGACCACCGCGGCGACGACGGCCGGGCCGGCCCAGAGCCGGTCCGGCACCGCCCACACCGCGCCGGCCGCGACGACGACCGTGATCGTCGCCGCCAGGGGAGTGGGCACGGTGGCGGCGACCAGCGCGCCGAGCCCCTCGGGCCGCGCGGCCGGCACGCCGCGGCGGCAGGCCAGCACGATGCCCAGCCGTCCCGTCACCCACGCGGCGACGATCGCCCACGGACCCACCTCGGTCAGCGCGGCGGCCTGGATCAGCAGCGTGAGCGCGATCGCGGCCACCCCGAACGGGCCGATGTCCGGCTTCTTCATGATCTCCAGCGCCGCGTCCCCGGACCGGTACGACCCCAGCGCGTCCACCGTGTCGGCGAGCCCGTCGAGGTGCAGTCCCCGGGTCAGCAGCACCCCCACGGCGACCGTCACCGTCGCGCCGAGCAGCCCGGCGGGCAGGGCCGCGTGCACCCCGGCCAGGATGAGGCCGAGCAGCGCCCCCACCACCGGGGCGAGGCTCATCGCGCGGGCCGCCACCTGCCGGTCGATCCGTCCGGCGCGGACCGGCAGGACCGTCAGCGTGGTCAGTGCCAGGCGGAGACCGTCACACACTGGCCGGGCCGGGGCCGTCCGGCTCGGGCTCGAGGAACTCGGCGTCGTCGTCGCTCAGCCCGCCGTCGCCCGGCGTCGTGAGCAGGGCCGGGTGCACCGGCAGCAGACCGGCCAGCGCGATCGCCGACCGCAGCAGCGGCAGGGTGGCCAGCGCGTTCGCGCCCTCGCCCAGGTCCAGGCCGAGCTCGAGGACCGCGGTCAGGCCCAGGACGTCGGCGCCCTGGCGGACCAGCTCCTGCCGGCCCGCGTCGGCGAGCAGCAGCCAGTGCCGGCTCTGCGAGGACAGGTCCCGGGCGACGAGCCCGGCCGCAATGCCCACCGGGCCGTCCACCAGCACCGGGATCCGGCGGGCCGCCGCGCCCAGCACCGCGCCCGTGGCCACGGCCAGGTCCGCGCCGCCGAGTTGGGCCAGGACGTCCTTGGCACCCCGCGGCTCCTGCCGGACGCGGTGCATGGCGTCGCGGACGGCGGCGCAGCGCCGCATCCACGCCTCGTCGTCGTAACGGCCGCCGGGCAGGAGCACCCGGGGCAGCACCGCGACCGGCTCGGCGCCGGTGGTCGCGGCGACCACGGCGGTGGCGGCCGCGTCCGTACCGGTGCCGCACGCGCCGATGATCAGGGCGTCGCGCCCGTCGTCCGCGGCAGCGAAGGCGAGCTCCCAGCCCTGCCGCAGGGCCGCGTCGACGGTGGCCGCGTCCAGCACCGGCCCGTCCTCCATCGCGCCGGAGGCGGGCACCCGGACCACGGCGATGTCGGCGTCGGCGGTCGCGGCCAGCCGGGCCAGCGCGCCCTCACCGGCCTCCGCCTCGGCGGCGCGCCGGTCCGAGTCCCGCGGGTCGGCGCCCGCCGCCGCGCCGCCGTCGTGCCGGCCGTCGAGCAGCAGGACGCGTACCCGGCCCCACGGCCGCGGGGTGGCGGTGGCCTGGGTGCCGGCGGCGAACTCGACCGCCTCGATCAGCACGCCGATCCCCGCGCCGGGCAGGTCGACGCGCTCGAGGCGGTCCCGGGCGTCCGGGCCGGCGTCGCCGTCGGGCAGCGGGAGATCCATCCCGGCCTCGATGACCGTGTCGCTCGCGACCGGGGCGGTCGGGCCGGACGACTCCGCCCGGTCGAAGCTGAGCGGCCGGGCCGGTGCGGCGGCGGCGACCGCGGCGACCCTCGCGGGCGGGGTCGCGGCCGTCATCGCGTCGTGCGGCGCGGCGGGGACCTCGGCCGTGCCCTCCTCGGCCTGCACGTCGGTCACGATGCCGGGCTCGGCAGCGCCGGTCTTCAGCCACGTCGGCCGGCCCGCCACCACGAACGCCACCCGGTCACAGGCATCGGCCAGGGCCTGGTTGGCCGTACCGAGCGCGTCGGCGAACGCGCGTCCCACCGGGGTCGCCGGCACCAGCGAGAGGCCGACCTCCGGGCTCACCACGACCACCCGGGCGGCGCACGACCGTACGGCCTCGGCCAGCGCGGTCACGGTGGCCACGTCGTCATTCGGCTGGTTCGCCGGGTCGAGCAGGCCGGCCACCCAGCCGCCCAGATCGTCGACGAGCAGCGTGTCGTCGGGCTTCGCCTCGGCCAGCAGCACGGCCAGCCGCGCCGGGTCGGCACCGGTCTCCTCGGTGGTCCACGACTGCGGCCGGCGTCGCTGGTGCGCCTCGATGCGCCCACGCCACTCCGGATCGTCCTCGCCGCCCACGGCCGTGGCGACGTACCGCACCGACGGCGCGGACGCCACCAGCGCCTCGGCGAACGCGGACTTGCCGGACCGGATCCCGCCGAGCACCAGGACCGAACTCCACCCGTCAGCAGACATGCCCCGTACCTTAGATCCGTCGCCGGCGATCATGCGGCCCGACCCTTCCCGTCCGCCCGGTTCCCGCGTGCGCGCGCCCGGGCGGGCGCGGCGGCGGGTACACCGTAGGGTGGGACGCAAGCATCCGCCACATCGAGGAGGACGACCGCATGCCGTGGAGTTGGCGGTACGAGGGCGTCGACGGGCAGCCCGTGGCCGGCCCGGCCGAGACGTTCAGCAGCCAGGCCGACGCCGAGTCGTGGATCGGGCAGGCCTGGCGCGAGCTGGCCGCCGCCGGGATCACCCAGGTCAGCCTGGTCGAGGACGACCGGGTCGACTACAAGATGAGTCTGCTGCCGGCCGAGTGAGCAGCTTCCAGCTCAGCCGCGGCACCCCGCGCAGCGCCTTCCTGCCCAGCCCGGTCTTCGTGGGCATCCTCGCGCTGGTCGCGGTCAGCGCGTGGATGACCTGGACCGGGTACGGCAACGTCCGCGTCGACGTGTTCCTGCTGGTCACCTCCGGCTGGGTGCTCTCGCTGTGCCTGCACGAGTACGCCCACGCGCTGGTCGCGTACTTCTCCGGCGACCGGGGCGTGGCCGACCGCGGCTACCTGCGCCTCAACCCGCTGAAGTACACGCACCCGGTGCTGTCGATCGTGCTGCCGCTGGTCGCCGTCGTGCTCGGCGGCATCGGCCTGCCCGGCGGCGCGGTCTGGGTGGACCACGCGTACGTCCGCAGCAAGGCCAAGGAGTCGCTGATCAGCGCCGCCGGCCCGGCGACCAACGTGGTGTTCGCGCTGCTGCTCGCGGCCCCGTTCGCGTTCGGCGCCGGCCGCGACATCGACCTGTACCGCGACGGCAGCGGCGAGATCGTCGTCGGCGGCTCGCACGGCGCGTTCTGGGCGGCCCTCGCGGCGCTCGCCTTCCTGCAGGTGACGGCCAGTCTGCTGAACCTGCTGCCGGTGCCCGGGCTGGACGGCGGCAACATTGTGCACCCGTGGTTGAGCGCGCCGTACAAGCGCGCGTACAACCTCTTCGCGCCGTACGGGTTCATCCTGCTGTTCGTGCTGCTCTGGCAGTCGCGCATCAACGTGTATTTCTTCACGCTGGTGGGCTGGATCGCCGGCGCGCTGGGGCTGCCCGATGGCCTCGGCGAGGTCGGCCTGTTCTACATGCGCTTCTGGTCCGAGCTCTGACGCGGCGCGTGGCCCCGCCCGCCGGGCAGGGCCACGCGCCGTTCGTCAGGGCCGGCGTTCCGGGCTGACCGTCTTCTTCGGATCCCGCTCGGCGATGCCGCCGACCGCCTCGTCGATCGCCGCCATCAGGTCCGCCTCCAGGCGTACGCCGGAAGCCTTGGCGTTGTCGTGCACCTGCTCCGGCCGGGACGCGCCGATGATCGCGGCGGACACGTTGCTGTTCTGCAGCACCCAGGCGACCGCGAGCTGAGCCATCGACAGGCCGGCCTGCTCGGCGAGCGGCTTGAGCTTCTGCACGGTGGTCAGCACCTCGTCGGTCATCAGGCGCTGGATGAACTGGGCGCCCGACTTGTCGTCGGTGGCGCGCGAACCCGCCGGCGGCTGCTTGCCCGGCTCGTACTTGCCGGTCAGCACGCCCTGCGCGATCGGCGAGAACACGACCTGGCCCAGCCCCAGCTCCTCGCAGGCCGGCACGACCTCGGCCTCGATGACCCGCCACAGCATCGAGTACTGCGGCTGGTTGGACACGAGCGGGATCTTCAGCTCCCGGGCGAGCCGGTGGCCGGCGCGGATCTGCTCGGCCGTCCACTCCGAGACGCCGATGTAGAGCGCCTTGCCGGAGTGCACGATGTCGGCGAACGCCTCCATCGTCTCCTCGAGCGGCGTCGAATGGTCGAAGCGGTGCGCCTGGTACAGGTCGACATAGTCCATCTGCAGCCGGCGCAGCGACCCGTTGATCGACTCCATCACGTGCTTGCGGGACAGGCTGCGGTCGTTCGGGCCGGGGCCGGTGGGCCAGTACACCTTGGTGAAGACCTCGAGGCCCTCCCGGCGCTCACCCTTGAGCGCCCGCCCCAGCACCTCCTCGGCGGCGGTGCCGGCGTACGCGTCTGCGGTGTCGAAGGTGGTGATCCCCACGTCGAGGGCGGCCCGCACGCACGCGGCGGCGGCCTCCTCCTCGACCTGGGAACCATGGGTGATCCAGTTGCCGTACGCGATCTCGCTGATCATGAGACCGGAACGGCCGAGGTGACGGAACTCCATGACCGCCGACCCTACCCGCTCCTTACAGAACCGGCCTGTCGTCCGGGATCAGCCGCTCGATCTCCTGAACCACCTCGGCCGGATCGCGGTACGTGACGCCGACGAGCGGCTCGCCGTCGCGGTCCAGCGCGCCCCAGCGCCCGTCCCGGTCACCGACGAGGAACGCCGCCGGGTGGATCAGCAGCCGCGCGTGCACCGGCTGCACCCGCAGCTGACCCGTACGGTCCACCACCCCGAACCGGTCGCCGGCGTCCACGACGGCCAGCCCCTCCTCGGTGAACCCGTCCACCGGCCCGCCGGCGCTGAGCTCGGTCGCGAACGCCCGGTACTTCGGGTGCACCACGACCCGCCCGTGCCGGTCGATCGCGCCCCAGCCGCCGCGCCGCACGGGGGCCACACCCCGCCGGAACGGCCGTACGTCGTCGAATCCGCCCGGCACGATCACCCGGTTGTGCCAGTCCACCGCGAACCACCCGCCGGCAGGATCGCGCGACACCCACGCCAGGCCGTCCGAGAACGGCAGGGCCTGCAGGTACGCCGACGACTCGTCGATCAGCAGCGCCCCGGTCTCGTCGATCAGCTCCCACGCGGCGGCGTGCGGGCGACGTACCCAGGCGGCGCCCTCGGAGAACGGCTGGGCGTCGGCGAACGACTCCGCGATGACCACGTCACCGTTGCTGTCGGCGTACCCGACGAGGCCGGTCTCGTAGTCGGAAGCCGGCTGCGGCGGACGGCTCTGCTGCAGAATCTCCTCCCGCGACCGCGGGTAAGGACCCCACCCGGCCTCCTGCACCCGGGCCATCACCGCATCGAGCGCCGCCTCGGTCCGCGCGACAAGATCGGGATCCTCGACCCGCCGCAGCTCCAACGCGAGCTCGAAATGATTGCACGCCTCCAGATACCGCCCCTGCTCATAACAGGACTTCCCGGCGTTGACGTGCATCTCGGCCCGCAACCGCCCGGGCAGCTCGACGGAGTTGGCCTCCTCGTACAACCGGTCGGCCTCGGCGAAATCACCCCGCCACTGCTGCACCTGAGCCAGCCGGGCCTGCACGACGGCGACCTGCACCAGCTCACCGGTGGCCTCGGCATGCCGCAACGCCTCCCGCCCGTCGGCGAGCGCCCGGCCGTACTCCCCGAGCAGCCGGCTCACCACCGCCCGCAGACTCAGCAACCGCGCCCGCACGGAGTCGCGCTCGGCGTACTCCACCCGGTCGGTCAGCCGATCCCGCAACGCCCGCAACCGGTCCGGCTCGGCCACCGTCTCGCGCAGGGTGACGGGATCAACGTCCCACGGGTACGCGGACAGCAGCTGTTCCGGGTCGGGCAGGGCGGGTACGGGCTCGAGCTCGGGCTCCGGGGGCGGCGGGACGGAAAGGGTGGGCAGCTGCATGCTCGGGGCGCGTACGGCTTGCTCCGTACGGTCCGGGTTCGCTGCCTGGACCGGCTCGGTCGCCGCCTGTACGGCTGTGGTGGGGCCTTCCGCCGGCTCGCTTTGTTCTGCCTCTTGGCCTTGGTCTGCGGGGTCGCTCTGCTCTTGCGGCTCGGTGTGGTCTTCGGTCTCGGCCTGCTCTTGCGGCTCGCGTTGGTCTTGCGGCTCGTCGGGGTCCGCCGGCTCGCTTTCTGCCGCGGCTTCGTTGCCGGCCGGCCGGTCCTCGATGGTCTCCGTCTCGCCCGTCGCGGCGCCGGCGCCGGCGGAGTCGTCCTTCGTCTCGCGAGGGGTCACGATCTGGTTCTCCGCGGAGGGGGAGAACCAGTCGGTCCGGACCGGCGCGGCGCTGACCGGCTCCGGGGCGGGCGCGGCGCTGACGGGCGCCTCGGCGGGGGACACCGGAATCGAGTCCGGATCGGCCGTGACCGCACCCAGGCCGCTCATCGACAACAACCACCCGAGGCCGCCGCCTGCCGGCTCACTGTCCACGCCGGCCACCTGCGGCGCCTGCCCGTCGTTCGGCTCGTGCTGCCCATCGCGCGCGGCCTGCCCAGGGGTGGCGTCCTCCTCGCCGGCCTCTACCCGGCCGGCGTCCTCCCGGTCGGCGTTGTCCTGGCCGCCGTGCTCTTGGCCGGCCTGCTGCTGTTCGCGGGTCCCCTCCTGAGGGGCGGCATCCTCGCCCGCCGGGACGTCGATGATCTCGGCATCGACGGGCGGCTCCGCGGCCGCGGGCACATCGGCGACGGCCGGAGCGACCTCGACGGCGACCGGTTCCGCGACGACCCCGGCCTCGGCGTCGGTTTCGACGACTTCGGCTTCGACGACCTCACCGCCGGCGTCCACCACGGCGACCGGCACGTCAATCACGACCTCGGCCTCGGGCTGGTCACCCGGCTCGGCCCGGCCGTCGTCGTCCGCCGGTTCGCTCGGCTCGGCGTCGGCCCCCGGGGTCTCGTCGGCGGGCCGCTCGACAACCGCCACGCTGCTCGCGGCTGTGGTGGCTTCCCCGGCTTCTGCGTCGTCCGGTTCCGGCGAAGAAGTGCCGTCGCCGGTCCCTGCCGGGCCGGCGACCGGTGACTCGTTGTCCGGATCGGAAGTGGTCGCTTCGGGGGAGGTCGATCCGGCGGTCTCCGCCTGGGCCGGCGCGGCCATGTCCACCACGACCGGCTCCGGCAGAGCCTCATCCGCTACGGCCGGCTCCGAGGGAGCCACGTCCGTCACAACCGGGTCCGGGCCAGCCGCGTCCGTCACAACCGACTCGGGCACGACAGTGACCGGTTCCGGCGTGGCCATGGCTGCGTCCGGCGCGGCGGATACAGGCGCGGGCGTAGCCACGACAGGTTCCGGTGCGGTGGCGGCAGTTCCGGCTGCAGGGGCGACGGGTCCCGGCGCGGCCACGACGGGTTCGGGCGCGGCGGCGGCGGGTTCGGGCGCGGCCACGACGGGTTCGGGCGCGGCGGCGGCGGGTTCGGGCGCGGCCACGACAGGTTCCGGTGTGGTCGGGGCCTGCTGCGGCTCGTAAGCCGGCGTCGGCGGCGACACTCGATAGGACACCGGCGTTCCCGATACAGGACGCGCCACAGGCGGTGCCGGATGGGCCGACACGGGTCGCACCACCGGCGGTTCCGGCTGCCGGGCAGCGAGCGGTGGCGCCGAAGCCGGCGGCGCCGGCGACACGGGGGGCGCAGTCGGAGCCGGCGGCGCGGTCGGAGCCGGCGCTGCGGACACCGGGGGCGCGGTCGGAGGCGGCGCGGCCGAGACGGACGGCGCTGCGGACACCGGGGGCGCGGTCGGAGGCGGCGCGGCCGAGACGGACGGCGCTGCCGACGCCGACGCCGCGGCCGGCGGCGCGGGCGAGACGTGCGGCGCAGTCGGAGGCGGCGCGGCCGAGACAGGCGGCGTGGTCGGAATGGGCCGAGCGGTCGGCACCGGCTGGACCGGCTGGACAGGTGGGACCGGGCGTACCTGGGCCGGCGCGGTCGCGGGCGCTGCCGCCACCCACCCGGCCGACGGCACGATCGGCTGGGTCGTCTCCGGTCCGGCCGGTTCGCGTTCCTGCCGGACCGGGGCTGGTTCCGGGGCGCGGGGCGGGGCCGGCGTCTGCAGCGGCGCCGGGAAGCGGGGATCCGTCGGCGGTTCCAGGCTGTGGGCGCCACGCCGCGGCGGCTCCGGCATGTCGTACGGCGCACCGGCCCGCCGCCCAGCCTCGGCGCCCCGGCGCGGGTCCGAGGACGGCCGCGTATCACCCTGCGGCGCGTACGGATCCGGCCGACGCGCAGCATAAGGCGACGCCTCGCGCCCCGCGTACGGCGAAGCCTCCGGGTACGGCGCAGCCAGCCGAGGATCCGTCGGAGGCGTGTACGACGCGGCCTGCCGGCCCTCGTACGGCGGAGTGATTCGCGGCTCCGGGGCGGGAGGGTGCTGGCCCGGACTCGGTTCGCCCGGCATCGAGCGCGCCGCCCACATGTCCGCCGCCGACGTCCCAGGGCGCCCACGCGACCAGCCGTCCGCCGTGGGGGGCGTGGGCTCGGGCCGCGACCGGCCGTCCGTCGCCGGAGGTGCGGAATCGGGCCGCGACCAACCGGCGCCGGGGTGAGGGGCCGACTCCGGCCGACGCCAACCCTCCGCCGCATGGTCCGCGGAGCGCGGCCGCGACCACCCGTCTCCAGCGGGAGATGCAGAAGCCGCCGGAGGTGCAGAAGCCCCGGGAGGTCCGAAAACCACCGGAGGTGCGGACGCGGGAGGTGCGGATTCCGGTCGTGAGCGGCCGGCCGCAGCCGGGGGAGACCAGGCATCCGGGGCCGGTGACGGCGGCGCCGAGCGCGGCGGCGCCCAAGGCTCCGGGGTCGCGGGGCGGGGGTCGACCGGCGCCGCCCACCGCGGATCCGGCGGTACCGGGCGGGGCGCCGGGTAGCGGGCGTCCGGGCGCGGGGTCGGCTGGGGCTGAGACGGAGGCGGAGGCGCCGAGCGGTACGGCGTCTGGCGCGGGCCGTGGAACTGATCGTCGGGGGCCGGTTGGCGCGGCGCGGGGGACGGTTCGCGGCCGGGGCGCTGGCTCTCCGGTGGGCCGGGTGGCCGGCGCAGGCCCGGGGCCGGGCGGGCCTGGCGGGGGTCGTTCTCGGGGAGGCGGTCGGGAAGCGGGACCGGGCGGTTCCACGACGGCTCGGCCCGCCGCGGTGCCGGCGGGGGCGGGGGAGTCGCTGCCGGGCGGGTGGGTGCAGGGGAGTCCTCCGGCCCGTTCCACGACGGCGGGGGCTGCGGCGGCCGCCCCACGGTCGCACGGCCCGCCGCCGGGGAAATGGGACGGGCGGGCGGGGCAGAAGCCGGGGAGAGGTGGTGAGCGGGCGGCGCCGAGGTCGGAGAGACGTGGTGGGCGGGTGGCGCCGAGGCCTGGGCGATGGCCCGGAAGTCCGCGTCCCATGCCGCTGCCGCTTCGGCCGCGACGGAGGCGTCGTACACCGGTTGGTGGACGGCCCGGCGGCGGCCCGGGTCGCCGGGGTAGCGCTGGCCCGGCAGCGGTTCCCATTCCCAGGTGATCTCGTACACCCAGGCGGGCTCGTCGTCCCAGCCGCCGGCGCCGAGCTGTGAGCTCCAGCCGTTCATCCGGCAACCAGGAGGCTGCCCGATGCCTGACTACGCTGCGTCACGACGATCCACCTTGTCGGAAATTGCTCGGTGGCAGGGCGGGGCACCGGGTACAGTCGCCCGGCTCCGCTGCGGGGGTTGTGGAAGGAGATTAGCGGCGTGAACGGGCTCGACGCCAGGGTGCCTGGGATCTCTCCTGATCGTCCGTTCCGGGGCCGCGTCACTACGTTCGGTGCGCTTTCATGGTCGGGTTTCCGGAGGTACGCAACCTACCGGCAGGCGACGATAGCCGGATCGTTCACCAACACCGTCTTCGGGTTCCTGCGGTGTTACGTGTTGCTCGCCGTCGCGGCCGGCGCGGCCGGTGGGCGCGCGGCCGGGTATGACGCCGAGCAGCTGGCCACGTTCGTGTGGGTGGGGCAGGGATTGCTCACCGTAGTGTCGTTGTGGGGCTGGACCGAGCTCGCCGACCGGATCCGGTCCGGCGACGTGGCCGCCGACCTGCTGCGCCCCGTACCCCCGGTGGTCGGGTATCTGGCGCCGGACCTGGGGCGGGCCGCGCACGCGATGATCTTCCGCTTCCTGCCGCCGCTCGCCGTGGGAGCGCCTTTCTTCGACCTGTACGCCCCCAGCCGCTGGTTCACGGTCCCGTTGTTCGCGCTGTCCGTGCTGCTCGCCGTGATCGGCAGTTTCGGGCTGCGGTTCCTGGTGAACGCCACGGCGTACTGGCTGCACGACGCCCGAGGCCCGATCACGCTGTGGGTGCTGTCCGCGGGCGTGCTCGCCGGGCTGTACTTCCCGCTGCGGTTCCTGCCGGACTGGCTGGCGGTCGCGCTCTGGGTCGGTACGCCGTTCCCCGGCCTGCTCCAGACCCCTGCGGACGTGCTGGTCGAACGCGATCCCGCGCCGGTGCAGGCGGCGCTCGTGGGCCTGCAGGCGCTCTGGGCCGCCGCCCTGCTCGTTCTGGCCGCCGTGGTGCAGCGCCGCGCCGAGAAGCGCCTGGTGGCCCAGGGTGGGTGAACTGCGGGCGTACGGGGCGCTGTTCGTCGGTCAGTGGCGGTCGCTGGCGTCCTACCGGGCGTCGTTCGCGGTGGACCTCGCCACGAACATCCTCGGCGCGGTGCTGGACGTCGTCGCCGTGCTCGTGCTGTTCGGCGCGACCCGTACGGTGGCCGGCTTCACCCTGCGCGAGGGTCTGCTCGTGGTGAGCCTGTCGTCGTGCGGGTTCGCCACCGCCGACCTCGTGGTGGGCAACATCGACCGGCTGAAGACGTACGTGCGCACGGGCGCGATGGACGCCGTGCTGACCCGCCCGCTCGGCGCGCTGCCGCAGCTGGTGCTGATGGACATGCCGTTGCGCAAGGGGCTGCGCGTGGCCGTGGCGGTCGCCGTGCTGATCACCGCGCTGCGCCTCAACCACGTCGACTGGACGCCGGCGCGGGCGGCGCTGGTCGTGATCGCCCCGCTGTCCGGTGCGGTGTTCTTCGGCGCGATCTTCGTGGCCAGCGCGAGCCTCGCGTTCTGGTGGGTGGAGTCCGGGGAGGTGGGCAGCGCCTTCACGTACGGCGGACGGGACTTCACGGCGTACCCCGTACCCGTCTTCGAGGGCTGGTTCCGCGCGGTCTTCGCGTACGGCATGGGCTTCGGTTTCGTGGCCTACCAGCCGGCGCTGGCGCTGCTGAACCGCGCCGACCCGCTCGGTCTGCCCGCCGGGGCGGGCTTCCTCTCCCCGCTGGTCGCGCTGGTCGCGGCCGGCACCGCCGCCGTCGTGTGGCGGGCCGGCATCAGGCACTACAGGAGTACGGGCTCATGAGCGTGATCACGATGCGCGGGCTGCGCAAGGACTTCACGGTACGGGTCCGCACGGGCCGGCTGCGCCGCGAGAAACGGTCGGTGGCGGCCGTGGCGGGCATCGACCTGACCGTGGAGGCGGGCGAGATGGTCGGCTACATCGGGCCGAACGGCGCCGGCAAGTCCACGACGCTGAAGATGCTCACGGGCGTCCTCACGCCGTCGTCGGGTGAGGTGTCGGTGTGCGGGCTGGCGCCGGTGCCGCAGCGCACCCGCCTGGCGCTGACGATCGGCGTGGTGTTCGGGCAGCGTTCGCAGCTCTGGTGGGATCTGCCGCTGCGGGACTCGTTCGCCCTGCTGCGGCACATCTACCGGGTGCCGGCCGGCGCGCACGCCGCCCGGCTGCGGCGCTGCCGGTCGCTGCTGGACCTGGACGAGTTCCTGGACACCCCGGTACGGCAGCTGTCGCTGGGCCAGCGGATGCGTGGCGAGCTGACCGCCGCCCTGCTGCACGGGCCGTCGGTGCTGTTCCTCGACGAGCCCACGATCGGCCTCGACGTGGTGAGCAAGCAGGCGGTGCGTTCGTTCCTCGCCGAGCTGGGCGCGACGGGGGACGTGACGCTCGTGCTGACCACCCACGACCTGGCCGACATCGAACGGCTGTGCCGCCGGCTCGTGGTGATCGATCACGGCCGGGTGGTGCACGACGGCACGATCGAGGCCCTGCACGACCGGTACGGTTCCCGCCGCCGACTCGTGGTGGACCTGGACACGCCGCTCCCACCCGGGTTCGCCGTGGCGGGAGCCGACCTGGTGTCGCTCGAGGCGGACGGCCACCGGGCGTCGTTCGACCTGCTGTCGTCATCGGCGGCGGGCGCGGTCGTCGCGGAGCTCGCGGCCGTGGCGTCGATGCGGGACCTGTCGCTCGTCGAGCCCGGCATCGAGGACGTGGTGGCGAGGCTGTACCGCGCCCCCTAGCGGTGTTCCATGACCAGCACGGCCCACGTGCCGGGCTCGAGCGCCTCGTAGTGGTGCGGGACGTCGCCGGGGAACGCCACGTAGTCGCCGGGGCCCAGGTCGACGAACTCGCCCGTCGGGCCCGTACGGAGCCGCCCCGCGGCGACCACCACGTGTTCCACGCTGCCCGGGATGTGCGCTTCCGCCTCGCGTGGCTGGCCCGGCTCCAGCTCCATGACGTACAGGTCGCGCCGGGTGTGCGACGACCCGGCGGCGAGCAGGCTCGCCGCGAAGTCGGCATGGTCGGCCCGCAGGCGGGGCGTGTCGGCGGCCCGGATCACGCGTACGACCGGAGCGGGCGGTTCGACCAGCCGGCTGAACGGCACACCGAGCGCGACGCCGAGCGACCAGAGCGTCTCGATGCTGGGGTTTCCCGTGCCGTTCTCCAGCTGGGACAACGTCGACTTGGCCAGCCCGGCCCGGCGCGCCAGCTCGGCGAGCGAGATCCCCACCCGTTCCCGCTCGCGGCGCAGGGCGGCGGCGATCGTGGCGAGCGGGGGAGCGGGCTGCGACATGTTCACTCCGTCGGTCGGTTCGTTCGGTTTGACGAACGGCACGGTGGGCGTTCATTATTCTGAACCATGCGTACGCGAAAACGAACAGTGGACCGCGCGCTCCTCCGCGACGCAGCCGCCATCGCCGCCGCAATGGTCGCGGTAGGAGCCTCGTTCGGGGCCATCACCATCGCGTACGGCCTCCCGACGTGGGTCCCGTTCGCCATGTCGACGGTGGTGTTCGCGGGCGGCGCCCAGTTCCTCGCGGTCGGCCTGATCGCTGCCGGCAACCCGCTCGCGGGCGTGATCGCGGGCCTGCTCCTCAATGCCCGCCACCTCCCGTTCGGCCTGGCGGTATCCACCACCGTCGGCGAACGCCGGCGCGACCGGCTCATCGGCAGCCACCTGATGACCGACGAGGTCGTAGCCTTCACCCTCCGCGAACCGGAACCCACCCGCCGCCGCCGCACGTACTGGCTCATCGGCGTCACCCTCTTCACCTCCTGGAACGCGGGCACGGCCCTGGGCGTCCTGCTCGGCGGCGCCACGGGCGACCCCGCGGCCCTCGGCCTGGACGCGGCGTTCCCGGCCGGGCTGATCGCGCTGATCCTGCCGTCACTGCGGGACCGGACGACCCGGGCCGCGGCGCTGGCCGGGGCGGCGCTGGCGGTCCTGGCGACGCCGGTACTGCCGGCCGGGCTGCCGGTTCTGTGCGCACTGCTGGGTCTGTCGGTGCTGTTCATCCCGCGGCTGCGGGCCACGGCTGCTGCGCCGGCTTCCGCGCCTACGTCCTCGGCCGCGCCGGTTTCCGCGCCCGGCGAGCCTGGAGTGTCGGCGGGTGGGGCGAGCGCTCGGCCGGAGCGTCGTCGATCGGAGGCATCATGCTGATCGCGTCGATCATCGTGCTGGGCGTGGGCACCTACACGCTGCGGCTCAGCGGGGTCCTCCTCGGCGACCGGCTCGTCCTCTCCGAACCGGTCCAGCGCCTGCTGCCGATGGCGGCGACCACCCTGCTGGCCGCGCTGGCGATGACGGCCGCGCTGATGGAGGGCCCGGCGTTCGCCGGAGCGGCCCGCCCGGCCGGCGTCGCGGTGGGCGCGCTCCTGGCCTGGCGCCGGGCACCGTTCGTCCTGGTGGTCGTGGCTGCCGCGGCCACAGCGGCCCTGCTCCGCCTGGCCGGCATCCCGTGACCCGCGTGCCCGGCCGGCCGTAGCCACCGCCGCCCCGGCGAAACGGCCGCGGACCCGGACGACCCGACCCGGCCCCGACCCGGCCCCAGCCCCGGTGGCCCAGCCCGGCTCGGCTGCTCAGCCCGGCTCGCAGTCCAGCGCGGCGGCCCGGCTTGCCCGACCGCCTGGCTGGGTGGTCCGGCCGGCCCCGTGGTGCGGCCCGGCAGCCCGGTGGGCTCAGATCTTGGTGCCGAGCTCCACCTGCGGCTTCGGCACCCGCATCCGCCGGAACGTCAGCGCGCGCATGATGCCGTACATGTACAGCGAGCCCATTCGCTGGGTCGTGTTCGGGTACTTCTGCGTGACCAGCTTCTTGATCCGGCGCGAGATCAGGATGCTGTCGACGATCACGCTGAGGGCGAGGATCGCCCAGAGCAGGTTGGCCGCGAGCTGGACCTGGTAGGGCATCCGGCCCGTGGAGCCGATGAAGACGATGATCGCGCCGACGAAGAACCAGGTGCCGGCCGTGCGGCGGGAGTCGACGATGTCGCGGACCAGGCGGCGTTCCGGGCCTCGGTCGCGGGCGAGCAGGTAGCGCTCGTCGCCGGAGCGCATGCCTTCGGAGGCCTCGGCGCGTTCGGTGCGCTGGCGTTCGCGCATCTGCTTGTACGCCTCGCGGCGGTTGGCCGGGGCGGCCACCGCTCCGGGCCGGCGTTGGGAGCTCTGCCGTTTCGGCGTCTCCTTGCCGAGCTCCTTCTTCGACGGCGTGTAGCCCTTGGGGCGCGGCGTGGTGTCCGGCTCGGGCGTCACCGTGGCGGTGGCGTCGGCGACCAGATCGGGGGACTTGCGACGAAACAGCGAGGACACCCCAGCAGCGTAGCCAAGAGCCGCACCAAACCTGAAACCGCGCCGCCCATCCCTGTGGACGGGCGGCGCGGCCGGGGCGTACGGATGATCAGATGCGCTCGACGTGCGCGCCCAGCGCGGCGAGCTTGCCCTCGAAGTCCTCGTAGCCGCGGTTGATCAGGTCGACGCCGTAGACCCGGGACGTGCCCTCGGCCGCCAGCGCCGCGATGAGGTGGCTGAAGCCGGCGCGCAGGTCCGGGATGACCAGGTCGGCGGCGTGCAGCTTGCTCGGGCCGGCGATGACCGCGGAGTGCTTGAAGTTGCGGCGGCCGAAGCGGCAGGGGGTGCCGCCGAGGCAGTCGCGGTACACCTGGATCGTGGCGCCCATCGAGTTCAGCGCCTCGGTGTAGCCCAGGCGCTGCTCGTACACCGTCTCGTGCATGATCGACAGGCCGTGGGCCTGGGTCAGGGCGACCACCAGGGGCTGCTGCCAGTCGGTCATGAAGCCGGGGTGGACGTCGGTCTCCAGCGCGACGGCCTGCAGTTCGCCGCCCGGGTGCCAGAACTTGATGCCGCCCTCGACCGTGCCGACCCCCGGGCGCCCCACGCGGGCGTCGGTGATCTCGAACTGGCCGCCGATCGAGCGGAAGACGTTGAGGAACGTCATCATGTCGGCCTGCTGGGCGCCGAGCACCTCGATCTCGCCGCGGGTGGCGAGCGCGGCGGCGGCCCAGCTGGCGGCCTCGATGCGGTCGGGGATGGGCTTGTGGTGGTAGCCGTGCAGGCGGGGGACGCCGAGGACCTCGATGACCCGGTCGGTGTGCACGGTGATGATCGCGCCCATCTTCTGCAGCACGCAGATGAGGTCGATGATCTCCGGCTCGATCGCCGCGTTGCGCAGCTCGGTGACGCCCTCGGCGCGGACGGCCGTGAGCAGCACCTGCTCGGTGGCGCCGACGCTCGGGTACGGCAGCTCGAGCTTCGTCCCGTGCAGCCCGTTGGGCGCGGTCAGGTGCATGCCCTCGGGGGTCTTGTCGACGATCGCGCCGAACTGGCGCAGCGCCTGGATGTGGAAGTCGATCGGGCGCGGGCCGATGTGGCAGCCGCCCAGGTCGGGGATGAACGCGTGCCCGAGCCGGTGCAGCAGCGGCCCGCAGAGCAGGATCGGGATCCGCGACGAGCCGGCGTGCACGTTGATCTGGTCGCTGCTGGCGCTCTCCACGTTCGTGGGGTCCATGACGAGTTCGCCCTCGTCGGCGCCGTCGGACACCTTCACGCCGTGCAGGCCGAGCAGCCCGCGGACGACCTCCACGTCGCGGATGCGCGGCACGTCGAAGAGGCGGCTCGGTGTCTCGCCCAGCAGGGCGGCCACCATGGCCTTGGAAACCAGGTTCTTGGCGCCACGGACCCGGATCTGCCCGTGCAGCGGCGTACCGCCGTGTACGGCCAGGACGTCGTCGGTCAACGCAACCTCCGAAAGGGGCGCATCGACGCGCCCGAGCGAGTAGGGGTGCTGCCTCGCGAGTGGGGGAACCCCGCGGCAGCCGCCCGGGCAGCATAGCCCTGAGTGACCGTTGCAGAAATCTCACAACGCCCACCGAGGCACGAAACCCTGATGATTAAGCCAACAAAAAGAAGCAGCGACGCGCTGGGCGCATCGCTGCTCACTCAGAGTAATGGCACCGGAGGTTCGAGTCGAGCGTGGGCGGCTGGGGCGGCAGCCGGGCTACGGCAGGGCGAGCATCTGGTCGAGAGCCACCCGGGCGTACTTCGCCGTGTCGGCGTCGACGGTGATCTGGTTCGGCACGCGCCCCGCCACGAGCTCCTCGAGCGCCCACACGAGGTGCGGCAGATCGATGCGGTTCATCGTGGAGCAGTAGCAGACCGTCCGGTCCAGGAACATGATCTGCTTGTCCGGGTGCGCGAGGGCGAGCCGGCGCACCAGGTTGAGCTCCGTGCCGATCGCCCAGGCGGATCCGGCGGGCGCGTTGTCCAGGGCCTTGATGATGTACTCGGTCGAGCCGACCTGGTCGGCGGCGCGGACGACCTCGTGCCGGCACTCCGGGTGGACGAGCACGGTGACCCCGGGAACCCGCTCGCGCACCTCGCGGACGCTGTCGATGGTGAAGCGGCCGTGCACCGAGCAGTGCCCACGCCACAGGATCATCTTCGCGTCGCGCAGCTGCTGCGGGGTGAGCCCGCCGTGCGGCTTGTGCGGGTCGTAGAGCACGCAGTCGTCGAGGGAGAAGCCCATCTCGAGCACCGCGGTATTGCGGCCCAGGTGCTGGTCGGGCAGGAAGAACACCTTCTGACCCTGCTCGAACGCCCAGGTCAGCGCGCGCTTGGCGTTGGAGGACGTGCAGACCACGCCGCCGTTGCGCCCGACGAAGCCCTTGATGTCCGCCGAGCTGTTCATGTAGGTCACGGGGACGACGTCACCCGCGATGCCCAGGTCGGTGAACTCGTCCCAGGCGGCCTCCACCTGGCCCAGCACGGCCATGTCGGCCATCGAGCAGCCGGCGGCGAGGTCGGGGAGCACGACCTTCTGCGCGGGACCGGTCAGGATGTCGGCGCTCTCGGCCATGAAGTGCACGCCGCAGAAGACGATGAACTCGGCGTCGGGCCGGGCGGCGGCCTCGCGGGCGAGCTTGAACGAGTCGCCGGTGACGTCGGCGAACTGGATGACCTCGTCGCGCTGATAGTGGTGACCCAGCACGAAGACGCGGTCGCCGAGGGCGGCCTTGGCGGCGGTGGCACGGGCCACCAGATCGGGGTCGCTCGGCGCGGGCAGGTCGCCCGGGCAGTCGACGCCGCGCTCACTGGCCGGGTCGGTGCCCTGGCCGAGCAGCAGCAGCGCGAGCGGCGTGTTCTCGGGTTCCGTCCACGTCGAGGTCACGGCCCCCATGTTTCCACAACGTCGCGCCTGCCAAGAGCGTCGATGTGGTGTTCTGAACCACTCAGCGGCGGCGGTTCTGGATCCGGGTGGCCAGCTTGCGCAGCCGCGCCTGGTTCTCGGGCTTGGCCAGCTGGCGCCGTCCCTGGTCGACGAGCCGCTGTCCCTGAGGACTGCGGAGGAACTTCTGCACGCGCTGCATGAGGGTCGGCATGCCTTCAACGTTGCCAGGCGCGCCTGAGCGAAACCTGTACTTTCTCCTCGTGCGCGTACTCATCTGTCCGGACAAGTTCGCCGGGACGCTGACCGCCTCGGAGGTCGCCGCCGCGCTCGCCGAGGGCTGGCACGAGACCGCCACCGGCGACGAGTGCGTGCTGCGCCCGCTCTCCGACGGCGGCCCCGGCTTCGTTGAGGTGCTGGCGGCGGCGCTCGACGGGCGGCGCATCCCGGTCGCCACCGTCGATCCGCTCGGGCGTCCCGCGCGCGGCGAGGTCCTGCTCGCCGGCTCGACCGCGTACGTGGAGAGCGCGCAGGCCTGCGGCCTGCACCTTCTGACCGAGGAAGAGCGCAACCCCAACGTCGCCACCTCGTACGGGCTGGGCCTGCTGCTCGCCGCGGCGGTCGAGGCGGGCGCCACCGAGGTCGTGGTGGGGCTGGGCGGCTCGGCCGTCAACGACGCGGGCGCGGGCATGCTGGCCGCGCTCGGTGCCGGACCAGTCGACGAGAGCGGGTACGCCCTCCCGTACGGCGGCGCGGTCCTCGGCGCGGCGGCCCGCCTCGAAGGTCCGCCCCAGCTGCGCCAGGTCAGCCTGGTCGCCGCCACGGACGTGGACAACCCGCTGCTCGGCCTGCACGGCGCCAGCAACGTGTACGGCCCGCAGAAGGGCGCCACCAGGGAGGACGTGCTGCGCCTCGACGCCGCGCTCGAGCACTTCTCGGGCGTACTCGAGAAGGCGTTCGGGGTCGGCGACCTGGCCGCGACGCCCGGCGCGGGCGCGGCCGGGGGCCTCGGCGCGGCGCTGCTGGCGCTCGGCGGCCGGGTGGTCTCGGGCATCGGCCTGGTCACCCGGCTCATCGGCCTGGAGGAGCAGCTGGACCGCGCCGGCCTCGTGATCACGGGGGAGGGGTCCTTCGACCACCAGTCGCTGCGCGGCAAGGTCGCCGCCGGCATCGCGAACGGCGCCCGCGACCGTGGGCTGCCGTGCGTGGTCGTCGCGGGGCGCAACGAGACGGGTTACCGCGAGGCGGCCGCCGCCGGGGTCACGGAGACATACGCCCTGGTCGAGCACTTCGGCTCGGAGGAGCGGGCGCTGGCCGAGCCGGCCCGGGGCCTGCGCGAGGTCGCGGCGCGGCTGGCCCGGCAGTGGAGCCGCTGAGGTCCCGTGGCGGACATCTCGGCCGCCCGGATTGGGAATACGGCCACGGAGAGCTAGCGTTGGCCGGTACGGCACATCACCGGACCTGCAGGGAGAACCGCACGTGTCTACTGAAGCGCACACCGAGTCGACCGAGGCCACCACGGCCGCGCCGACCGGCGTCATTTTGACCGACGTCGCGGCGACCAAGGTCAAGGCCCTGATCGAGCAGGAAGGCCGCGACGACCTGCGCCTGCGCATCGCGGTGCAGCCCGGCGGTTGCTCCGGCCTGCGGTACCAGCTGTTCTTCGACGAGCGCTCGCTCGACGGTGACATCGTCAGCGACTTCGACGGCGTCGAGGTCGTCGTCGACCGGATGAGCTCGCCGTACCTCGCGGGCGCGACGATCGACTTCGCCGACCGCATCGACGCCCAGGGCTTCACCATCGACAACCCGAACGCGCAGAACTCCTGCGCCTGCGGCGACTCCTTCCACTGAGCCGTCCCGGAGCACATCGAGGCCGTCCGCTCGCCCTGGGGGCGGGCGGCCTTCTGCATGTGACGCGGGAGTGTCGCCGGGGCGAACGGCCGGTAGGCTCCGGGGGTAATCGCACCCGACCCCGAGGGCCGACATGAAGATCGCCGTCACCGGCTCGATCGCCACCGACCACCTGATGCACTTCCCCGGCAAGTTCGCCGAACAGCTCATCGCCGACCAGTTGCACAAGGTCTCGCTGTCCTTCCTCGTCGACGACCTGGTCGTGCGGCGCGGCGGCGTGGCGTCGAACATCGCGTACGGGATGGGCAAGCTGGGCCTGCGCCCGCTCCTGGTCGGCGCCGTCGGCGTGGACTTCGCCGACTACCGCTCCTGGCTGGAGCGCCACGGGGTCGACTGCGACTCGGTGCACGTCAGCGAGGTCGCGCACACCGCGCGCTTCGTCTGCACCACCGACGACGACCTCAACCAGATCGCGTCGTTCTACGCGGGCGCGATGAGCGAGGCCCGCAACATCGAGCTCGAACCGGTCGCCGAGCGCGCCGGCGGCCTCGACCTCGTGCTGGTCAGCGCCAACGACCCGGCCGCGATGATCCGCCACTCGCAGGAGTGCCGCTCCCGCGGGTACGCGTTCGCCGCCGACCCGTCCCAGCAGCTCGCCCGCATGGAGGGCAGCGACGTCATGTCGCTGATCGAGGGCGCGGAGTACCTGCTGACCAACGACTACGAGCGGTCCCTGCTGGAGACCAAGGCCGGCCTCACCGCCGACCAGGTGCTCGAGCACGTCCGCATCCGGGTCACCACGCTGGGCAAGGACGGTGTGGAGATCACCGGCCGTGACATCGAGCGGGTGCACGTGCCGGTCGCGCGCGACGTCGTGCCCGACGACCCCACCGGCGTCGGCGACGGCTTCCGGGCCGGGTTCTTCGCCGCGATCAGCTGGGGTCTGGGCCTCGAGCGGGCCGCGCAGGTGGGTTCGCTGGTCGCCGCCCTGGTCCTGGAGACCGTCGGCCCGCAGGAGTACGACGTCAAGGCGGACTTCTTCCTCAAGCGCCTCGCCGACTCGTACGGCGACCAGGCCGCCGCGGACGTCCAGCCGTACCTGCCTGTCGCCTGACCATGGTCCTCGCCGTCTTCGCCGGCCTGCCGGGCGTGGGCAAGAGCACGCTCGCCGCGCAGGTGGGGGCGGCGCTGCCGGCCGCGGTGCTGGCCGTGGACACCGTCGACTTCACGCTGCAGGCGTACGACGTCACCGAGCCCCGTCCCGGCTACGCCGCGTACGGGGTGGTGGCGGCGCTCGCCGAGACGCAGCTCGCCATGGGCCACAGCGTGATCATCGACGCGGTGAACCCGGTGAAGGCGGCCCGGCAGCTCTGGACCGATCTCGCCGACCGCCTCGGCGTCCCGCTCCGGGTCGTCGAGGTGGTCTGCGGCGACGACGCCGAGCACCGCCGCCGGGTGGAGACCCGGTACGCGGCCCGGGCCCACGACGGCGTCCCCGACTGGGTCCGGGTGCTCGAGCGGCAGGGCGAGTACGAGCCGTACCCGGGCCCGCGCCTGGTCGTCGACACGTACCTGGCGAAGGAGCCGGTGGGCCCGGTCGTGGACTACCTCAGCTGAGCCGTCGCACGTCGTAGGCGCCCTCCGCCGGGCTGCCCACGTACTCCTGGCCTTTCATCCGGCACCACGCCGGGATGTCGTTCGCGGCCGCGGGGTCGTCGGCGAGCACCCGCACCACCTCGCCGATGCCCACGGCCGGCATCCGGCGCGCGAGGTCGATGATCGGAAGCGGGCACCGCCGGCCGCGTGAGTCCACCTCGATCACATCCCCGCCTCCTTCCGGATGGTCGCCACCAGGCCCGGCAGCACCGCGAGGAAACGGTCCACGTCGGCCTCCGTCGTGCCGCGGTGCAGCGAGACCCGGACGTTGCCGTGGCTCAGCACGCCCATCGCCTCCAGCACGTGACTGGGCCGCAGCGTCGACGCCGTGCACGACGAGCCCGACGACACCGCGAAGCCGTGCCGGTCCAGCGCGTGCAGCAGCGCCTCGCCGTCGACGTACAGGCAGGAGAACGTCACCAGGTGCGGCAGCCGTTCGACCGGATCGCCGACGACCTCCACGTCGGGCACGGTCGCCGCGACGGTCGCCCGGATGCGATCGACCAGGGCGGACAGGCGTACCGCTTCGGTCTGCGCCTCGGCCAGGACGGCCCGCAGGCTCGCCGCGGCCGCGACGACGGCCGGCAGATCGAGCGCGCCCTGCGGCCGCGGCCTGTGAAGATCATCACCAGGGTACGGGGACAGCCAGCGCGTGCCTTTACGGACCACGAGGAGCCCCACCCCCGGCGGACCGCCCCACTTCCTCGCACTGGCGGTGAGCAGCGACCAGCCCGGTGGCACCGGAGCGCGCCCGACGGACTGGGCGGCATCGACGTAGAGCGGCACGCCCGCCTCCGCGCACGCCTCGGCGGCGGCCGCGACCGGCTGCACCGTCCCCACCTCATGACTGGCGCTGATCAGGCCGGCCAGCGCGACCCCCGGGCCGCTCACCGCGGTGCGCCAGGCGTCCAGGTCGAGCCGTCCCCGAAGGTCCACACCGACCTCGGCGGCGTCGCCGTGCCGGGCCGCCGCGTGCAGCACGGCGGAGTGCTCGATCGCGGAGTGGACGAATGTCTTGCCTGCTCGCGCGCGTCCGGCGAGGCCGCCCAGCACCGCGGCGTGGGCTGCCGCCGTACCGGAGGAAAGGAAGGTCACCTCGTCCGCGCGTACCCCCAGGGCGTCCGCGACGGTGGCCGTCGCCGCCTCCCTCAGCCGTTGCGCCCGCCGGCCCGCGGCGTGCAGCCGGTCCGGATCGGCCCAGCCGTCCTCCAGCGCGGCCGCCAGCGCCTGCCGGGCCACCGGATGCAGCGGCGCGGCGGTCGCCGCGTCCAGGTACGCGGGGGCAGCGGCTTGTTCCGCCGTGTATTCCACCCACGGAACGGTATCGTCCACAGGATCAGGGGTATGCACGGCCGGGCGAAGATCCGACCCCCGGTAGCCGGGCGGCCGGGCCAGGTCGAGTAGTGTGCGACCGTCGGTGACACCTTGCCGCCGGTGTCCGGATTCGTCGCACCGGGCGGTGCTCTAGGGAGGCAGGAGCAGGTGGTCTCAAGGAGTTCGGTCGCACGGCCGCGCGTCGTACGGCTCGCCGGGCTCGGTGTCGGTGGTGCCATGCTGCTGGCCCTGCTGTCCGGCTGTTCCGCGAACGACATCGGTGACAAGCTCGGCGGCTTCGGCTGGCCGCGGCACGGCATCACCGAGCAGGCCCACACCATGTACGACCTCTGGGTCGCCGCGGTCATCGCGGCCCTGGTCGTCGGTTTCTTCGTGTGGGGCCTGATCTTCTGGTGCGTGATCCGCTACCGCAAGCGGGGCGACAGCCTGCCGGTGCAGACGCGGTTCAACATGCCGATGGAGGTCCTGTACACGGTCACCCCCGTACTGATCGTCGCCGTGCTGTTCTACTACACCGCGATCGTGCAGACCGATGTGGACAAGCTGTCGGCCAAGCCGGACCAGACCGTCGAGGTCGTCGCGTTCAAGTGGAACTGGCAGTTCAACTACCGGGACGCGCCCGGCCAGGACGCGAAGACGGTGGCCTCGACGCTCGGCTCGTCCGACGTCATCCCGCTGCTCGTGCTCCCGACCGGACGCAAGATCCGGTTCGAGGAGACCAGCCGGGACGTCATCCACTCGTTCTGGGTGCCGGAGATGCTGTTCAAGCGGGACGTGTTCCCCGGCAACACCCGCAACGTGTTCGAGGTGACGCTCGACAAGGAGGGCCGCTACGTCGGCCGCTGCGCCGAGCTCTGCGGCACGTACCACGCCTTCATGCAGTTCGAGCTGGTGGTGGTCTCGCCGGACAAGTTCGACAAGTTCCTCGCGGCGAAGCAGTCCGGGGCCAGCACGCAGGACGCGATGGGCGCGATCGGCTACACCGGCGACGAGCGGTTCGCCGTGACGACCCGCCCGTTCGACACCCGCCGCCACGGCCACTCGTGGAACCAGTCGGGCGACACCCCCAACACCGTCGCCGCAGGGAAGTAGGAGCACGCTGTGAAGACCGAATACAAGATCTTCGCGGGCGTCGCCGCCTTCCTCTTCGGCGCGGCCATCGTGTACGCCAGCTACACCAACGGCCAGGTCGGCCGCGTCGAGTGGGTCGGCACCGTCGCCCTGCTCCTGTCGGGCCTGCTCTGCTCGATGTGCGGCGGCTTCTTCTGGTTCGTCGCCCGCCGCATCGACCTGCGTCCGGAGGACCGCCCGGACGGCGAGATCGCCGACGCCGCGGGCGAGGTCGGCTTCTTCAGCCCGGGCAGCTACTGGCCGTTCGGCCTGGCACTGGCCGCGGCCATCGCCGCCCTGGGCCTGGTGTTCTGGCAGTGGTGGCTGATCATGGCCGGCCTGATCGCGGTGATCTTCGCCGCGTGCGGCCTGCTCTTCGAGTACTACTCGGGCAGCCGGCACCCCGCCGAGCACTGAACGAACGCACGAAGAAGGCTCGCACCCTGCGCAAGGGTGCGGGCCTTTCTCGTTGCCGTCTCCGGCCCGCTCAGCTCGCCGCTGCGGGCCGTATGAGGCTCGCCGGTTGCCTGCCCCGGGATGCGACGGCCGGCCGCCGCAGCGGCCCTCCGGGGCGGCGGGCCTGGCTCCGGCGGCTAAGCGCGAGGACCGGCTCAGCGGCTTTGGCGAAGGCCTGGCTCAGGCAGCCTCTGCTGCGGGCCTGGGTGAGGCGATTTCTGCGCGGGCCTGGGTGAGGCGATTTCTGCGCGGGCCTGGCTCAGGCGTCTTGTGCGCGCTCTGGCTCAGGCGGCTTCTACGCGGTCTGGTCCAGGGGGCGCTGCCCGGGACCAGCTCAGGCGGCTTTTTGTGCGGTCCGGCTCAGGCGGCCCGGCGCTGCAGCGGCGCTACGCGGTGGTTGTCCGGGCGCAGCCAGACGCGGACCTCCAGCGGCGCCAGGATCTCGGCGGCGTCGCAGCGGGTGCAGACCAGCTCGGGGCAGTCGGCGCCGTGCCCATCGGTGCACGGCGGCACTTCGAACGGCATCTCGGCGTCGCAGATGACGCAGCGCAGTTCACGGTCCTGCACGGGTGGCTCCTCTTCGTCGGAAGGTGGAATTACCCGAATGTCATTCAAACGTTGTCACGATGTCCCGGGCCACGGTTGGACGCGCCCCGGCGTGTCTCGCGTCCGCAAAAGGTCATACAACTGGCTTCCGGGGCGTATCGGTCGTACGCCTCAGGCCTCGGCGGACTTGGCGGCCTTCGCGGCCTCGACCCAGCGGCCGAGCAGGGCCGTGGCCGCGCCCGAGTCCACTGTCTCGGCGGCGCGCGCCAGGCCGGCGCGCATGGTGTCCTCGAAGGTGCCCGGGAAGCCGGCGTGGACGGCCAGCGCCGCCGCCGCGTTGACCAGCACCGCGTCACGCACCGGGCCCGGCTCGCCGGCGAACATCTTGAGCGCCGCGTCCGCGTTGAAAGCGGCGTCGCCGCCGCGCAGGTCACCGGGGTTGCTGCGGGGCACCCCGAAGGCGGTGGCGTCCACCACGGACTCGGTGACCGTGCCGTTGCTCACGATCCACACCCGGGTCGGCGCCGCGGTCGTGAACTCGTCCAGGCCGTCCTCGCCGCGCATCACCAGCGCCGAGTCGCCGCGGCGGGCGAAGACCTCCGCCATCACCGGGGCCATCCGCTGATCGAAACAGCCCACGGCTGCGTTGCGGGGCCGTGCCGGGTTGGTCAGCGGGCCCAGCACGTTGAAGAACGTCGGGTGGCCCAGCTCTCGCCGGGTGACCGCGGCGTGCCGCATCCCGGGGTGGAAGCGCGCCGCGAAGCAGAAGCCGATGCCGGCCTCCGACACGGTCCGCGCCACGCCCTGCGGCCCGAGGTCCAGCGGGATGCCGAAGTGTTCCAGCAGGTCGGCCGTGCCGCAGGCGGACGAGGCGGCGCGGTTGCCGTGCTTGACGACCTTGACGCCCGAGGCGGCCACGATGATCGCGGCCATCGTGGAGATGTTCACCGTGTGCGCCCGGTCGCCGCCGGTGCCCACCACGTCGACGGCGTCCGCCCGGACGTCGTCGGGCAGGTCGACGACGGTCGCGCTGGCGAGCATCGCGTCGACCAGGCCGGCCAGCTCGGTGGGCGTCTCACCCTTGGCCCGCAGCGCCACCGCGAAGCCGGCCACCTGGACCGGGGTGGCGTTGCCCGCCATGATCTCGCCCATGGCCCAGGCCGTGTCCTGCGCCGTCAACTCCTCGCCCCGCAGCAGGGCGCTCAGCAGGTTGGGCCAGGTAGGTGCGCCCATGAGGGCCTCCGGAAGGGCGAGGTGCGGGCGGGGGAGGGAGCGCGGGCCCCGGCGTCGGCGGCGGTGGCTCGCGGTGCCGGCAACCGATGCGCGACGGTGCCGGCGGATGGTGCGGAACGGTGCCGGCGGCCTGGGTGCGGCGGTTGCCGGCGGGCCGTGCGGAACGGTGCCGGCACGTCATTCGCAGCGGTGCCGGCGGGTGGTGGGGGAACGGTCGGTGCGCCAGTGATGCCGGGCGAGGCCCGGCCGGTGGCGCGGGGCCGGGTGCCGGGCGGCCGGCTCGGTCGGTCACCACGGGCCCGTGCGGGCCCGCGGGGGAACCGCCGGGGCGGCCGGCACCGGGCCGGCCGCGCGCCGATCCGCGGCCGCCGGTCAGCCCAGCGTGCCGAGGGTGCCGAGCGGGACCTGGCCGTTGCGGCGGGCCCGGAGCATGCCGGCCACCGACTGGCCCGTGGTGACCGGGTCCAGCGGGTAGAACAGCGTGTGGTCGACCTGGGCGTACGCGGCCAGCCACCGGTCCGCGGCGCGCGCGAGCACGACGCAGGTGGGCGGGGGGTCGGCGTACTCGTCCTTGGTCTGGCGGGCGATGCCGAGGCCGCCGGCCGGGGTCGCCTCGCCGTCGAGGACCATGAGGTCGATCTCGTAGTCGTCGAGCAGGCGCCGGCACTCCTCCCAGGTGGAGGCGTCCACGAACTCCACGGTCAGGTCGGCGGCGGGGCGTACGCCGATCGCCAGCCGGATCTTGTCGCGGACCGCGAGGTCGTCGCTGTACAGCAGGACCGTGTACTTGTCCGGCTTGGGCTTGCTGTCGTCGCTCATGATTAGAGGCCTTCAGTCCGGTCATGGGTGGCGGGCGGGGCGGTTGGACGGCTTCAGTCCGGTCATGGGTGGCGGGCGGGGCGGTTGGACGGCTTCAGTCCGGTCATGGGTGGCGGGCGGGGCGGTTGGACGGCTTCAGTCCGGTCCTGGGTGGCGGGTGGGGGCGGTCGGACGGGCCCGAATCCCACGCTTGTAGGTGCCCGCTGATCGTACCCAACCGGTCAGTCGGCGTCGGGCTGTGGTCGTACCGTCGGATTCTCGGTTGTGATCTTGCTCGCGGCCGGCGCGGCCTGCGCCCGGTCCTCGGCCTCCGCCCGGTCCAGCGCGCGGTCGATCCGCTTGGCCTCGCGTTCGGACTGCTTGATCCACTGCAGCACCAGGATGCCGAGCATGGTGACGCTGACGATCTCGCCGCCGGCCCAGAGGATGCCGCCCGCGGTGACCTGGTCCTGCTCCGGGTTCATCCAGCTCAGGTGCAGGTTCGGGTACCAGTCGCCGCCGAGCAGTGTCTTGCTCTGCATGATCGTCAGGCCCAGCACCGTGTGGAACGGCACCGAGAGCACCATGAGCAGGGCGCGGGCCGGGTACGGCCACCGGTTCGGCAGCGGGTCCAGGCCCAGCAACGGCCAGAAGAACAGACATCCCGTGACAATGAAGTGCACGTGGATGAACTCGTGCAGCCAGGCGTGCTCGAGGGTGGCGCGGTACAGCCCGGTGAAGTACAGGACGAACGGGTTCGCGATGAACAGACCGAACGCGACCAGCGGGAACGTCAGGACGCCGACGACCCGGCTGTGCAGGAACGCGAGCAGGACCTTGCGGTTCTTCAGCGGCAGGATCCGCAGCGCGAGCGTGACCGGGGCCCCGAGCGCCAGGAAGATCGGGCCCACCATGGACAGCACCATGTGTTGCACCATGTGCACGCTGATCAGGGTCGTGTCGTACGCCTCGATGCCGGTGACCGTGACCGCGGCGATGGACCCGAGGCCGCCCACGACGAACGCGACGGTGCGCCCGGCCGGCCAGTGGTCCCCGCGCTGTCTGAGCCGGTACACGCCGTACAGGTAGACGGCCGCCCCGACCAGCAGGAAGAGGGCGATCAGGCTGGTCAGCCGGATCTCGGTGAAGATCTGGGCGACGCTGAACGGCGGGGGAGCAGTATCCCCCGCCGCCACGACGGAGGAGGGCGATTCGGCGAGCTGCACCATTTGAGGCTAGGCCCACGGGGGTGCCGCGCGTTCTACCGGGCGGCGACACATGACGGATTGGGCCCCCCGCGACATGTTGAGGTGATCGCGGGGCAATAATGAGCCCGTGACAGCGGCAGCCATCGACAAGAGCCGGATCCACTCGCTGACCCGACCCAACATGGTCAGCGTGGGGACCATCGTGTGGCTCTCCAGCGAACTCATGTTCTTCGCGGCGTTGTTCGCCATGTACTTCGCCATCCGCGCGGCGGACTACAGCATGTGGGAGAAGCACACCGAGGTCCTCAAGATCCCGTACGCGACGACGTTCACGGTCATCCTGGTGCTGTCCTCGGTCACCTGCCAGCTCGGCGTCTTCGCGGCGGAGAAGGGTGACGTGTTCGCGCTGCGGCGCTGGTTCACGATCACCTTCGTCATGGGCCTGATCTTCGTGCTCGGCCAGGCGAACGAGTACCGCCACCTGGTCGAGGAGGGCGTGAAGATCAACGGTGACGGCTACGGGTCGATGTTCTACCTGACCACCGGGTTCCACGGCCTGCACGTCACGGGCGGTCTCATCGCCTTCATCGTCTACATGATCCGCACGACCATGGGCCGGTTCACGCCGGCGCAGGCCACCTCGGCGATCGTCGTGTCGTACTACTGGCACTTCGTCGACATCGTGTGGATCGCGCTGTTCGCCATGATCTATTGGCTGCAGTGAGCCTCGCCGCCGTCCGTGAGTTACAGGTCAAGACCCAGAGGGACACAACCCATGACTTCTGACACCCCCGCCGGACGGCGTCTCCGGGTGTTCAACCGGCGGCGGTCCGCGCCGAGCCGGGCGCGCCGGCGCTTCGGCGCCGCGGTCCGCATGGTCGCCGCCCTCGCGCTGGCCGGAGGCGTCTACACCGCCTTCGCGCCGGGTGCGCTCGCCGAGGACAACAAGCCGCTGTCCGCCGCCGCCCAGGAGGGCAAGGCGCTCTTCGACAACAGCTGCATCAGCTGCCACGGCCGCAACGCCGAGGGCGTCGAGGGTCGTGGACCGACGCTGATCGGCGTCGGCTCCGCCTCCGTGGAATTCCAGGTCGGCACCGGCCGCATGCCGATGACCCGCCAGGAGGCCCAGGCGGAGCGCAAGACGCCGCAGTTCAACCAGGACCAGGTCAAGCAGCTCGGCCAGTACATCCAGGAGATCGGCGGCGGCCCGCAGGTGCCCACCGGCTCGCTGACCGAGAACCTCGATCAGAACCCCGAGGCGCTGGCCCGCGGCGGCGAGCTCTTCCGGGTCAACTGCACCTCCTGCCACAGCTTCGGCGGCGCGGGCGGCGCGCTCTCCTCGGGCAAGTACGCGCCGAGCCTGCACGAGGCCACCGAGCAGGAGATCTACGCGGCCATGCTGACCGGCCCGCAGAACATGCCGGTGTTCGGGGACAACGAGATCACCCCGGATCAGAAGCGCGAGATCATCACGTACGTCACGCAGCAGCTCCAGCAGGACAAGGACCCGGGCGGCCTGTTCAACCTCGGCCGGTACGGTCCGGTCACCGAGGGCCTGGCCATCTTCCTGGTCGGCATCACCCTCCTGGTGTTCGCGGCGCTGTGGATTGCGGGGAAGTCATGACGGTGACCAAGGACGATCGGCACGGGCCCGGCCACAAGCCGGTCGACCTGAGCGATCCCCGGCTGTCGCGCTTCGAGATCGTCAAGGAAGGCGCGCGGCGCGACGACATCGAGATCGTCACGTACGAGTCGCAGTTCGCCGGCCCGAACACCAAGGCCGAGAAGCGCGTCGAGCGTGCCATCGCGCTGATGTTCCTGCTCGCCGGCCTCCTCGGCCTGGTCTTCCTGGCCGCCTACATCTGGTGGCCGTGGGAGTACAAGCTGGGCCACACGAACAGCGACTACTACACGCCGATCCTGGGCATCTCGCTCGGCCTGGCGCTGCTGGCGGTCGGCTTCGGCATCCTCTCCTGGGCCAAGAAGCTGCTGCCGCACGAGGTCTCGATCCAGGACCGCCACGAGGCGATGTCCAGCGACGAGGACCGGCAGATCACCGGCCAGACGATGCTCTTCACGGTCGACGAGCTGGGCGTCCAGCGCCGTCCGCTGCTCAAGGGCGCGGTCCTGCTGGGCCTGGCGCCGCTCGGCCTGGTCGCCGCCGCCCCGCTGGTCGGCGGTCTGATCAAGAGCCCGCACAAGCCCGACCGGGGCGAGAAGTCGCCGCTGTTCAACACCGGCTTCAACGCCGACCTCAACCAGGGCAAGCCGGTCCGGCTCACCCGTGAGGACGGCACCGCGGTCCGGCCCGAGGACGTCAGCGTCGGCGGCCAGATCACGGTCTTCCCGGGCATCCCCGGGGGCGCCACCAACGAGTTCGCCGACTCGCCGACCCTGCTGATCCACCTGCGCGCCGGTGACGCCGACGTGGCCCGCAAGGCCTCGGAGGGCGACGAACACAACAAGAATGCGATGTGGGGCAACTACGTCGCATACTCGAAGATCTGCACCCACGCCGGCTGCCCCGCCAGCCTGTACGAGCAGCAGACCAACCGGCTTCTCTGCCCGTGCCACCAGTCCCAGTTCCTCATCACGGAGAACGCCCGCCCCATCTTCGGACCGGCCAGCCGCCGCCTGCCCATGCTCCCCATCACGGTGGACGACGAGGGCTTCCTTGTGGCAGCGTCGGATTACCGCGAGACCATCGGGCCTGACTTCTGGGAGCGGCCGTGAAGCGCCGAAAGTTCGACCTGGCCTCCGTACCGGGCAAAGCTGCCAAGGGCGTCGACGAACGCCTTCAGGTCGCCACCCCGCTGCGTGGCCTCCTCAACAAGGTCTTCCCTGACCACTGGTCGTTCCTGCTCGGGGAGATCGCCCTCTTCTCCTTCATCGTGCTGCTGCTCAGCGGCGTGTTCCTGACGCTCTTCTTCGACCCGTCGATGAAGGAGATCGCGTACGACGGCGCCTACCCGGCCCTGCGGGGCGCGGAGATGTCCGCCGCGTACGAGTCCTCCCTGCGCCTGTCGTTCGAGGTGCGCGGCGGTCTGTTCATGCGGCAGATGCACCACTGGGCGGCGCTGCTGTTCATGGCGTCGATCGTGGTGCACATGGCGCGCGTCTTCTTCACCGGCGCGTTCCGCAAGCCGCGTGAGGCCAACTGGGCCATCGGCATCGCGCTGTTCCTGCTGGGCTTCCTGGCCGGCTTCACCGGCTACTCGCTCCCCGACGACGGCCTCTCCGGCACCGGCCTGCGGATCGCCTCGGCGATCATGCTGTCCATCCCGGTGGTGGGCACCTGGCTGTCCGCGTCGATCTTCGGCGGCGAGTTCCCCGGCGAGCTGATCATCGGGCGCTTCTACATCGCGCACGTGCTGCTCATCCCGGGCGGTCTGCTGGCGCTGATCAGCGTGCACCTGGGCCTGGTCTTCAAGCAGAAGCACACCCAGTGGCCCGGCCCCGGCCGGACCAACTCCAACGTGGTGGGCGAGCGCATGTTCCCGCGGTACGCGCTCAAGCAGGGCGGTTTCTTCATGACCGTCTTCGGCGTGATCTGCCTGCTCGCCGGCCTGTTCCAGATCAACCCGATCTGGCTGTTCGGGCCGTACCGGGCCTCCGAGGTCTCCTCGGCCAGCCAGCCCGACTGGTACGTCATGTTCATGGACGGCCTGGTCCGGCTCATGCCTGCCTGGCAGATCGACATCCCGATCGGCGACGGCTACGTGATCCCGCCGCTGTTCTGGCCCGCGGTGGTCGGCCTCGGTGCGCTGACCACGGTGCCCATGTTCTACCCCTGGATCGAGGCGCGGCGGACCAAGGACTACCGGTCGCACCACCTGCTCCAGCGGCCCCGGGACGCGCCCGAGCGCACCGGCCTGGGCGCGATGGCCCTCACGTTCTTCCTGATCGCGACCCTGTCCGGCGGCAACGACGTGATCGCCGACAAGTTCCACATCAGCCTGAACGCGATGACCTGGGCGGGCCGCATCGGCCTGGTGATCCTGCCGCCGCTGGCCTACTACCTGGCCGTACGCATCTGCCTGGGCCTGCAGCAGCACGACCGCGAGGTCCTGGCCCACGGCGCCGAGACGGGCATCATCAAGCGCCTGCCCAACGGCCAGTTCGTCGAGGTCCACCAGCCGCTCGGCCCGGTCGACGACCACGGCCACCCGCTGCCGCTGGACTACGCGGGCTGGGTCGTCCCGAAGAAGATGAACCGCCTCGGCGCCCTGGCGCCCGCGGTGAAGGGCTTCTTCTTCCCGGTCGAGAAGCCGGTCGAGGCCCCGGTCTCCCCGGCGGTCCCGCCGGTGGCCGGCCGCGACGAGCGCGAGGAGATCACCTCCGGGCGCTGAGCCTGCACGACGAGAAAAAGGGGGGCCCGGGATCGGGCCCCCCTTTTCCGTGTCCGTACGTCAGTCGGCGTCCGGCAGGCCGATCGCGAACGCGTCCTCCAGGTCGTGCCGCGAGTACGCCCGGAACGCGATGTGCGACTCGGTGTTCAGCACCCCCGGCGTCTTCGAGATCCGCCCGGCGATCACCTCGGCGATGTCGTCGAAGTGCGGCACCCGGACGATCGCGATGAGATCCACGTTCCCGGCGACCGAATACACCTCGCTGACCCCCGGCAGCGCCGCCAGCGCCTCGGCGACCTCGGGAATCGAGTCGGTAACGCAGTCGATGTGCACGATCGCGGTGTTCAAGGAAGGCTCCCTCGGGGTCGGCGTCGCGTTCATGCTAGCGAGGCCCGGAAGCCGCGAGCGGTGGAAGGGCGCCGCCGGCTGCGCCCGGCCGGGTGTGCGCCTCCGGGGCCTGGTCAGGCCGCTCGCCGTGAGGGGGTCAGGCCGCCGGGACCGTCATGTCCGCGCCCGCGCGGATCGCGTCGGTCAGGTCCTCGTCCACGGCCACCTCGGCACCCGGCCACACCACGCAGCGGGTGATCCGGCCTGCCACCGTGGCCCCCGCGCCGACCACCGACTCCTCGGCGTGGCCGGTCACGGTCGCGGCCGGGTCGGTCAGGCCGCGCGCGGCGTGGAGGTTGGCCGCCAGGTACGTCGCCGGGGTGCCCGTGTCGAGGTAGACGCCCTCGTACGGGATCAGCTCCAGGTCGCCGGCGGCTTCCGCGGGGCGCCACACCGTACGGACCAGGTCGGAGAACTCGGGGCTCAGGTCGCGGACGTACCGCCACGGCAGCAGCGAGAAGCCCGCGAACCGGCGGCCGCTGAACCCGCCTGTGTCGCCCGGCGGTACGGGCTTGGTGAGCATCCGTACGGTGTCGCCGTCCCAACCGTCCACGAGCGCCGCCACGTCTTCGCCGGGCTCGCGGTCCGGGTCGGCCAGGTACGCGTCGGCGTTGCCCACCAGCACGCCGCGGCCGTCGATCCAGCCGCGCAGCCGGCCGATCCCGCCGGAGGTGCCCACCGGGCCGTCGGGCTCCACGGAGAGATGGGCCCGTTCGCCGACGTGGGCGACGACCTGGCCGGTGAGGTACGCGGCGTTGACGGCGACCGTGGCCGGTCCGGTGAGGCCGAGGCCGGCGACCCGGGCCAGCGCGCGGTCCAGCAGCGGTACGTTGCCGACCGGGCAGAGGGCCTTCGGGACGAGCGCGGTGAGCGGGCGCAGCCGTTGACCCTCGCCGGCCGCCAGGATCACCGCCGCGAGGGCCGTCACGGCGTCTGCCGGGCCGCGCGGGGGCCGATGCCGTACACGCCGAGGACGATGGCCGTGTTGGGCGTCAGGTCGGGGAGCTCGTCGAGGGGGAACCACGCCGCCTCGAGCACCTCGCCGCCGTCGACGACGAGATCGGTGGACGACGCGGGGACCGTACCCATGAAGACGGTGTCGACCCAGCCCTTGGGGTGCACGATCGCGTTCGGGACGGCCGGGGTGAGGTCGTCCGGGTCGATCCGCACGCCGGACTCCTCGTGCAGCTCGCGGGCGGCGCCCACGGCTGGGGCCTCCGCCTTCTTCAGCAGGCCCGCGGGCAGGCCCCAGCGGCGGCCCGGCGGCTGGCGCAGCAGCAGGAGACGCCCCGGGTCGGCGGCCTCGGCGTCCCGGACGATGCAGACCGCGCCGACGAGGTACTTGGGCACGATGACCCGGACGATGCGCCGCCGGACCCCGTGCGGCAACCGGTAGAACGCCTGGTACGCGGCGCCACGCATCCGCCGGGGAAATTTCACGCCTCCAGGCTATCGGGACGCTCGATCCCGTTCGGCCGGGGTGGCCCGCTTCGGCCCGGGTCGCCGGTGGAGGGATCAGTCGGGGTGGTCGACCAGGGCGATGAGCTGCTCCACCACCTGGTCCGGCTCCAGATTGCGCTCGGTCACCGCCACCAGCATCGTCTCGAGGTCGGGGTAGCCGAGCTCCTCCGCGAGCCGGCGCAGCGGGACCTCGCTGGCCAGGCCGCGGTCGTGCTTGCGCAGCGTCAGGCCGATCGTCGCGCGGCCCAGCCGGACCTTGTCGGCGATGCTGATCCCCGGGGCGTTCTCCTCGGAGAAGTAGCGGTTGATCTGCATCTGGGCCTGCGTCGACTTGACGAAGCCGAGCCACTCCTTGCGGGGACCGCGCGGCGCCGCACCCGGCTCCACCTCGACCTGGCCGTCCGTCTCGGTGAAGATCTCCACGACGTCGCCGTCCTGGAGCTGCGAGCTCAGCGGCGCCAGCCGGCCGTTGATGGTCGCGGCGAGCGTCTGGTCGCCCTTGTCGGGGCTCAACTCGTACGCGAGGTCCACGGGGGTCGAGCCGGCCGGCAGCTCGATCATGCGGCCCTTGGCGAAGACGGTGATCTGGCCCTCGGCGAGGTCGCACCGCAGCGAGGCGAGGAACTGGCCGGCGTCCGTGGTGTCCTGCTCCCAGTCGAGCACCCGCTTCAGCCAGGTGAGCTGGTCGGTGCCCGGCAGCGACTCGGTGTCGGCCTTCGGGTAGCGGTAGCCGGTGGCGACGCCGTACTCCGCGCAGCGGTGCATCGACACCGTGCGGATCAGCACCTCGACCAGGCGCCCGTCCGGGCCGGTGACCGTGGTGTGCAGGGAGCGGTACAGGTTGTTCTTCGGCGAGGCGATGAAGTCCTTGAACCGGCCGGCGACGGGCCGCCACTGGCCGTGGATCGCGCCGAGCGCGGCGTAACAGTCGGTCTCCGGGCCGTCGACGATCACCGCGATGCGGGGCAGGTCGAACGGTACGGCGTGGCCGCCCGCGACCGTGTCCTTCCAGATCGAGTAGTAGTGCCGGGGGCGTACCCGCACCTCGGCGCTGACCCGCTGCCGGCGCAGGGCCGTGCGGGCCTGGCCGGAGACGGCGGCGAGGTATTCGTCCCAGCCGGGACGGTTGCGCACGTGCTCGTCGATGCGCTGGTACGAATCCGGCTCGAGGTGGTAGAGCACCACGTCGTCGAGGTCGCGTTTGAGGGCCTGGATGCCGAGCCGGTCGCAGAGCGGCACGAGCACGTCGAGCGTGGCGGTGGCGATGCGGGCGCGCGATGCGGGGGAGCGGGCGTCGAGCGTGCGCATGTTGTGCAGCCGGTCGGCCAGCTTGATGATCAGCACCCGGACGTCCTTGCCGGCCGCGATGATCATCTTGCGGATCGTCTCCGCCTCCGCGGCCTTGCCGTAGAACGCCTTGTCGAACTTGGTCACGCCGTCGACCAGGTGGGTCACCTCGGGGCCGAAGTCGCCGTGCAGCGTCTCCAGCGTGTAGCTGGTGTCCTCCACGGTGTCGTGCAGCAGCGCCGCGACCAGCGTGGTCGTGTCCATCCCCAGCTCGGCGCAGATCTGCGCGACGGCGAGCGGATGGGTGATGTACGGGTCGCCGCTCTTGCGGAACTGCCCGCGGTGCATGTTCTCCGCCACGGCGTAGCTGCGGCGCAGGACGCCGGCGTCGGCCGAGGGATGGATCGCGCGGTGGGTCCGGGTCAGCGTGGTCACCGGGTCGTCGTCGTTGCCCTGGAAGCTGAGGAACGACCGCAGCCGCTGGGAGAGGGGCGCGGTCGGCAGGGCACGTCCAAGGGCGGCGCCGTGGCCGGCGTCGACGTCCACTCGGACACCCCCTCACGCTCGACCCGCACCATTCGACCTGCACAACTCGGCCGGCACAACTGGACCTGCACAACTGGACCTGCACAACTGGACCTGCACAACTGGACCTGCACCGTACGCGCGGAAGCCACCGATTTCTCGGCTTTGCAGCCGCGTGCCCTACAGCCTAAGCGAGCGAGCGTCGTCCGAACGGTCAGTTACCGATGAGCGAACGGAGGAGTCTCTTCTCGACGCGGCGGCCTCCGCCCTGGTGAGAAGCCTAGTGAACCGCGCTGCGCCACGCGCGGGTGACACCCAGTCCCCGGAAGTTTCCACCAGCCGGGTGTCCGGACGCTCGAGCCACGCGAGAATGCGCTCCGTCTCCTCGGCCGAGGCCGCCGGGACCGGTCCCGGCCCCGGAAGGACCGTCTCGGCCGTCGCCCGCGCGAGATCCAGGGTCGGGCGGGGATGCAGGCGCGGCGGTGACGTCGCCGCGGCCGCCAGGCGGCCGTGCCGGACCACGACGATCTCCCATCCGTACGCGTCGTTGCGCCGCGCCGCCACCAGCTCGCCGAGCCGGGTCAGCGCCCCCAGCCGCTGCATGCGGACGGTGGCGCGCAGCAGCGCGATGAGCCGCGACCGGATGACCGCCGCCTCCTCGTAACGCTGCCGCTCCGACAGCCCCTCGATCCTCGCGAGAAGCGCCTCGACCAGGGGCTCCGGGTCGCCGTGGGTCGCCGTGCGAAAGGGCAGCGCGGCTCTCGCCGCGTACTCCTCGGCGGAGATCTTGTGCTCGCAGGGTGCCGGGCACCGCCCGAGCTCGGCCAGCGCGCAGGCCGGCGTGACCGTGCGCGGGGAGAGCTTGTGCGTGCACTGGCGCACCGGCAGGGCGTCGTAGACCCCCGCCGCGGCCAGCTCGGCGGTGCGCCGCGACGAGAACGGCCCCAGATAGGCCGCGCCGTCGTCGGCGAGCTGGCGGACCACCGAGAGCCGCGGGTATGCCTCCGTGGTCAGTTTCAGCCAGACGACGCGCTCCGGATACTTCGACCGGCGGTTGTACGGCGGCGCGTGCGCAGCGATGAGCCGCAGCTCACGCACCTCCGCCTCCAGCGAATGGGCGCACTCCACGGCCTCCACCCGGGTGGCGGCGGCGATCATCTCGGACATGCGGGCGCGCTTCTCGCTCGCGGTGAAGTAGCTGCGGACCCGGGTGGCGATGTCGACCGACGTGCCCACGTAGAGCGGCCGGTCGTCGGCGGCCCGGAACACGTAGACGCCCGGGGCGTGCGGCAGGTCGTCGGCGAGATGCCGCTTGCGGCGCTGCGCCGGGGTGACCGCCTTGGCGAACTCCACCGCGTCACCCAGCGTGTGCACCTTGTAGCTGCCCAGCCGCTCGATCAGGCCGTGCAGCACGTCGACCGTGGCCTTCGCGTCGTCGAGCGCCCGGTGCGTGGGCTGCACGGCGGCCCGGAAGAACTGCGCGAGCGTGCCCAGCTTGCGGTTGGGCACCTCGTCGCGGGTCAGCGCCCGCCGGGCCAGCGCCGCGGTGTCCAGCACCCGCACCTGCGGCCACTGGTATCCGTGCCGGGCACAGGCCGCCTTGAGGAAACCGACGTCGTACGGCGCGTTGTGGGCGACCAGGACCGCCCCGCGCAGGAACTCCAGCAGGCTCGGCAGCACGACCTCGATCGGCGGCGCCGGGGCCAGCATCGCCTCGGTGATGCCGGTCAGCACGGTGATGAACGGCGGGATGCGCTCACCCGGGTTGACCAGGGTGCCGAAGACGCCGAGCTCCTCGCCGCCGCGCACCTTGACGGCCCCGATCTCGGTGATGCCCCCGCCGTCGGGGGCGCCGCCCGTCGTCTCCAGGTCGAGGACCACGAACGTCGTGTCCCGCAGGGACAGCGCCGCCGGATCGACGGAGCCGTCGGCGCTCAGGAGGGTGTCCAGAGTGCCCTGCACGTATGCCGGATGTACCACGGCGGGCAGATTAGAGGCGGGGTACGACAATCTCGGGGCCGGTGCGGTGAAAACATCACTTGCTTCGACAAGCTTTTCCGCTGCCCACGGTGGGAGAATGGAAAAATGTCCGGGCCGTACGAGCACGACGACCGCCCCTCTGCGGAGGTGGCGGCGGTCGGCGCGGACTCGATGGAGCCCGCAGACGTCTCGGCGGCGGAGTCCGGAGACGTCTCGGTGGCTGAGTCCGGTGATGTGCCGGCGGCTGAGCCGGGTGCGGAGGACGGGGGGCAGCCCGAGCCCACGCTGCCCGAGCCGGTCCGGCAGCGGATCACCGTCCTCACCGCGGCCGCGCTGCCCGGGCTGCCCAATGACGAGATCCCGGTCGCGCTGCGCCGGGTCGCACGCTTCGCCCCCAACCGGCGGGCCCGCCTCGGCGGCCAGGCGCTCGCCGCCCAGCTCGCCGCCGACCCGCTGTTCCGGCAGCGGATCGGGGGCCGCGTCGTCGCCGAGGCCGGTGACCTGGGCGCGGCCGTCGCCGGCGGCATGGCCCCCGCGGCCGCCGACCCGGTCGAGGTGGCCGCGCTCGCGTACCTGGCCCGGCCCGCCGGATGGCGCGAGCTGATCGACGCGGCCGGGGAGTCGGTGCGCGCCGAGGCCGACAGCGCCGCCGTGGCGAACCTCGTCCGCGATGCCGAGCAGCGTGCCGCCCGCGCCGAACACGACCGGGCGGTCGCGCGGGTCGAGGCCGACAAGCTCCGGGACGAGCTTGCCCGCGTACGCGAAGAACTCGGGCAGTTGCGGGAGGAAGCCCGCACGACCGCTCGCGCGCTGCGCGAGTCGCAGGCGGCTCACAAGCGGACCAGCGATCTGCTGGCCACCGAGAAGGGCCGCGCGGCCAAGGTGGCCGCGGACCACGATGCCGAGGTACGCCGGCTCCGCACGCGCCTGGCCGAGGCGGAGGCGGCGGCTGCGTCGGGCAAGCAGAGCGCGAAGGACGCCCGCGCGGCCGACGACGCCCGCCTCTGGCTCCTGCTGGAGACGATCGGGCAGGCCGCTTCCGGGCTGCGCCGCGAGCTGGCGATCGGCCCCGCGGACAAGCGGCCGGCGGACTTCGTGGCGGACGCGTCCGCGGACCGTCCCGGTGGCCACGAGCGTTCCCACCCGCGCGCGCAGGACACCGACGATCCCGGCCGCCTCGACCAGCTGCTCGCCCTGCCGCGCGCGCACCTGATCGTGGACGGGTACAACGTGACCAAGCGCGGTTTCGCCGACATGTCGTTGGAGCAGCAGCGCAAACGCCTGATCACGGGGCTGGGCGGCATCGCGGCGCAGACCGGCGACGAGGTCACGGTCGTCTTCGACGGCGCGGAACGGGTCCACGGCCTGCCGCCGTCGCCGCGCGGCGTCCGCGTGCTCTTCTCGCGTAAGGGCGACACCGCCGACGAGCTCATCCGCCAGCTCGTCCGGGCGGAACCCGCGGGCCGCCCGCTGGTGGTCATCTCCTCGGACCGCGAGGTCGCCGACGGGGTACGCCGGCACGGGGCGTACCCGATGGGAGCTGACTCACTTCTGCGCCGGCTCGCCCGCGGCTGATTTTTGTCATACCCCTCGCATAGCGTGATTGTCACCGATGGTGGTCGGTCCGCGACAAGCTCTTCCCCCCGAGATCGCGGCCGGGCCACCGTCGGCACGAGGAGGAAGTGATGATCATCGACTGCGGCCGCTGCCCCGGTAGGGGACGCGGATGCGAGGGATGCCTGATCAAGGCGATGGCGGAGACGCCGGAGGGCATCACCGACCTGACCCCGGGCGAGCTGCGCGCGATCGAGATGTTCGAGCAGGCCGGCTTCGACGTGGAGCTCCTGGCGACGCCGGAGCCGCCGGTCTCGGTGCCGCTCTTCCGCCGGCACGGCCACGTGGCGTGATCATGAGCGGGTTTCCGGGTGGTGGCCGGCGGGCCGGGCGGTGGTTCCGGAGAGGCCGGATGTGATCACTGCGAGTGGTCGGTGGCTCGGCTCGGGCGGTGGCGGGGTCGGCCGTGGGACACGCCCTAGGATGGGCGATCACGGCTGTCGGTGACGGAGCGGGACGGAGGCGGGCGGGTGACGCCTCGGTGGTGGGCTGCTTGCACGTTGGGTGTGCTGCTGGTCGGGCTGGTCGTCTACGCCGCGGTGGCGATTCCGTGGCATCGGCCGCCGGCTCCCCGCGCCGATCAGGTTGCCGCGCTCGGGCTGCTACCCGCCGACAAGGTCGCCCGGGCCCGGGAGTTTCATTCCGCTCTGCGGCCCGCCTCGTACGGGGGGATGGCCGTGGGGCTGGTCGCCGCGCTGGTGCTCGGGTTCACGCCGCTGGGCGCGCGGCTGGTCACGCTGGTGGGGCGGCCGTTCGGTGACCATTGGATCGCTCGTGCCGTCCTGGGCGGCCTCGTGGTGGTGCTCGTCGTCGAGGTGCTGACCCTGCCGTTCGCCGCGTGGCGGCACACCATCGTCGTCCGGTACGGGATCTCCACCCAGACGTGGGGTGGCTGGGCCGTCGACCTCGCCAAGTCGTACGCGGTGGGGGCCGTCCTCGGTGGTCTGGCGTTGCTAGGGTTCTTCACCGTGACCCGGCTGGCGCCGCGATGGTGGTGGGCGTTCGGGGCGGCCGGGGCGGCGGCGCTGGTGATTCTGCTGTCGTTCGTGCTGCCCGTCGTGGTCGAGCCGATCTTCAACAAGTTCACGCCGATGGCCGCCGGTCCCCTGCGGACCGAGTTGTTGCAGGTGGCGGCGCGGGACGGCGTACCCGTGAAGGATGTGCTCGTCGCCGACGCGTCGCGGCGGACCCGGGCGGTGAACGCCTACGTCTCCGGGTTCGGTCCCACCCGGCGGATCGTCGTGTACGACACGATGCTGACCGAGGCGACGCCCGACGAGGTGGTGTCCGTGGCCGCGCACGAGCTGGGCCACGCGAAACGCAACGACGTGCTCACCGGGACGATCATCGGGGCGCTGGGCGCGGCCGCCTCCGTCATCGCGCTGTACCTGCTCGGGTCGCTGGGGTGGCTGCTGCGGTGGGCCGGCGTCGACTCGATGGGCGAACCCCGGGCGATCGCGCTGCTCCTCGCCCTGATGACGCTGGCCGGGCTGGTCGGCGGGCCGGTGCAGGCGCTCGTCTCCCGGCGGGTCGAGGCGCGCGCCGACGCCCACGCGCTGGAGCTGACCCGCGACCCCGCCACGTTCGAGGCGATGCAGCGCCGCCTCGGGACCGTGAACCTGTCCGATCCCGACCCGCCGGCCTGGGAGTACGTCATGTCCGCCTCGCACCCGTCCACCGTGGAACGCATCGCCGCGGCCCGCGCCTACGCCCGCGGTGAGCGCTGATGGCCCGTACGTTGCTCGTCACCAACGACTTCCCGCCGCGGCCCGGTGGGATCCAGCAGTTCGTGCACAACCTGGCCGTGCGGCAGCCCGCCGGCTCCGTCGTCGTGTACGCGTCGACGTGGCGCGGGGCGGAGAAGTTCGATGCCGAGCAGCCGTTCGAGGTGGTACGCGAGCCGACCGGGGTGCTGCTGCCCACCCCGGCGGTGGCCCGGCGCGCCGCCGAGCTCGCCCGGTCGTACGGATGCGACAGCGTGTGGTTCGGTGCCGCCGCGCCGCTGGGGTTGCTGGCGGACGGGCTGCGCCGGCGGGCCGGGATCGAGCGGGCGGTCGCGCTGACCCACGGGCACGAGATCGGCTGGGCCGCCCTGCCCGGTGCCCGGCAACTGCTGCGCCGCCTCGCGCGCGGCAACGACGTCGTGACCTACCTGACCGAGTTCCAGCGCGTACGGCTGGACCGCGCGCTGCACGGCCTCACCGCGCTGGAACGGCTCACGCCGGGCGTGGACGTGGACGCGTACCACCCGGACGTGGACGGCTCCGAGGTGCGGGCCCGGCACGGCCTCAGTGACCGTCCCGTGGTCGTGTGCGTGTCCCGGCTCGTGGCGCGCAAGGGCCAGGACATGCTGATCCGCGCGCTGCCGGAGATCCGGCGCCGGGTGCCCGGGGCGGCGCTGCTGATCGTCGGCGGTGGCCCGTACCGCAAAAAGCTCGAAGCCCTGGCCCGGGCCGAGGGTGTCGCGGCCGACGTGGTCTTCACCGGCTCGGTCGCGTGGGAGGAGTTGCCGGCGCACTATGCGGCGGGTGACGTCTACGCGATGCCGTGCCGCACGCGCAGCGGCGGACTCGACGTCGAAGGCCTGGGCATCGTCTATCTGGAGGCGTCCGCGACCGGTCTGCCGGTGCTGGCCGGGGACTCGGGTGGGGCGCCCGACGCGGTGCGCGAGGGCGAGACCGGGTACGTGGTCGGCGGCCGCGACGTGCCGGCGATCGCCGGGCGGCTGGCCGGGCTGCTGTCCGATCCGGAGCTGGCGCGGCGGATGGGCGCGGCGGGCCGGACGTGGGTGGAGCAGGAGTGGCGCTGGGAGACGAAGGCGGCGCGCCTGGCTCAGCTGCTGTCTCCCGCGGCGGGTGGTCGAGCGTGAATGAGTCCGGGCACGCATAGACGCGCGTCGTGACGGCGGGTAGGAACGGCTGAGAGCCCTCGGGACGGGAGCCGTTGATGCAGGACGCCACCCGGCAGGACGCGGACCTCACCGGCGGAGCTGACGACCCGGTGGGCGGCCCGCCCGCTGAGAGCGCCGGGCCGCCCGGTGAGTCCGCCGGGCCGCCCGCTGAGTCCGCCGGCCCGCCCGCTGACAGCGCCGGCGGCCGTGAGCGGGCGGTGGAGGGTACCGGCGGTGAAGGGGCGACGGACATCGCCGGCGAGGGTAACGATCTCGCCCTGCCGTACTGGCTGACCAGCACCGAGGAGGCCGCCAACACCAGCTTCAGCCGGATGTTCAAGCGGCTGCCGCGGCTGCTGCGGTCCGCGTGGTCACTGGCGTGGCGGGCCGGCCCCGGCAGCACCGCCGCCGTCGTCGTGTTCCAGGTGCTCGGTGGTTTCGCCAGCGCCGCCGGGCTGATCAGTGTCGTCGGGGTGTTCGACGGGCTGCTGCGGGAAGGGCCGACGCCTGAACGGGTGCGGGCCGCCATACCGTCGCTGCTTCTGCTCGTCGGGGCCGTCGCCCTGCGCGGCGCCCTGGCGTCGGCGGCTGCCGCGGCGAACGGGCGGTTGACGCCCAAGGTCTTCCAGGCGGCGGAGATGCAGCTGCTGGAGCTCACCACCGGCGTCGGCCTGTCCACGTTCGACGATCCGGGCTGGCGCGACGCCATGGAACGGGCCCGGGACCGGGGCATCAACGCCGCCGAGATGCTCGTGGACCGGGCCATCGAGCTGGGTACGAACCTCATCGGACTGGCCGCCGCCGCGGGGGTGCTCGCCGTGCTGCATCCCGTGCTGCTGCCGCTGCTCGTGCTCGCCGTCGTACCGATCGCGTGGGCCGCGGTGCGCTCGGCCCGGCTCGGATACCGGCAGATGCTGCGGTTCATCGCGGTGTGGCGGCGGCAGCGGATGCTCGCCGAGCTGCTCGCCGCGCGTGAGTCCGCCCCGGAGCTGCGGGCCTTCACGGTACGCGAGTTCCTGCTGGCGGAGATCAAGCGGTTGCTCGCGGCGGCGACGCTGCAGGAGATCCGGCTGTCCGAGCGGCGCGTGCGTACCACGCTGGTGGGCAACCCGCTCAGCGGGCTCGCCACCGGGCTCACGTACGCGGTGCTGCTGTGGCTGCTGTGGACCGGCCGGATGGATCTCGCCGCCGGAGGCGCCGCCGCGTACGCGATCAACATGGGGATCGGGAAGCTGACCGAACTCGCCTACAGCGCCAACCGGGTCTTCGAACAGGGTCTCTACTTCGCCGACTTCGAGGGCTTCTGTGAGCTCTCGCGCGAGCGGCGGGAGGCGTTCACGGGCCGCAGCGCCCCCACCGGCTTCGCCGAGATCCGCCTCGACGACGTGACGTTCAGCTACCCGGACGCGGAGCGGCCCGCCGTACGCGACGTCAGCATGACCCTGCGCCGCGGCGAGATCGTCGCCCTCGTCGGCGAGAACGGGTCCGGCAAGTCCACCCTGGCCGGGCTGCTCGCGGGCCTCTACCGCCCGCAGGCCGGCCACATCCGCTGGGACGACCGCGACCTCAGCGACTTCGACCCCGAATCCGTGCGCCGGCGCGTGGCGGTGGTCATGCAGGAACCGACCCGCTGGCCGTTCTCGGCCCGGACCAACATCACGATCGGACGGTACGACAGCAGCGCCGCGATGCTACAGGTCGAGGCGGCAGCCCGGGCCGGCGACGCCCACGAGTTCGTGATGGAGCTGCCCCGCGAGTACGAGACCCTGCTGTCCCGCCACTTCACCGACGGCGCCGACCTGTCGGGCGGGCAGTGGCAGCGCCTGGCCGTGAGCCGCTCGTTCTTCCGCGACGCGCCGCTGCTCATCTGCGACGAACCCACCGCGAACCTCGACGCCCGCGCCGAGCACGACGTGTACCTGCGGCTGCGGGAGCTGGCAGCCGGCCGTACCGTCGTGCTGATCACGCACCGGATGGCGAGCGTGCGGGAGGCGGACCGGATCTACGTGCTCGACCACGGGAAGCTGGTCGAGGAGGGGGATCACCGGTCGCTGATGGCCCGGGACGGGATCTACGCGCAGCTGTTCACGCTGCAGGCGAGCGCGTACCAGCCGGCGCCGTGAGCCGCGTCGCAGGTCGTGGAGGGCGGCGGGGGCGCGTGCCAGAGTGGGAGGCATGCAGATTCCCGGGCTGATCGCCGTCGCCGCGGTGCTGGTCGTCGGCTTGGCCGCGGGATTGTGGCGGCGCTCGGCCGACGGTCGTATCCGGACGGTGGCCGGCCTTCCGGGGGGCGGCGCGGTGGTCGATGGCGGCCGGGTGGTCGGTGACGGCCCGGTGGTTCATGACGGCCCGGTGGTTCATGACGGCCCGGTGGCCGTCGGCGTGCCGGCTGAGAGTGAAGTCCGCGGCGTGCGTGATGACGCTGCCGCGCGGCAGCCGGGGTTGGTTGAGCGGATCGATCCGGAGTTGCTGGATGCGCTCGGGGTGCGGGCCGGGGACGTGACGCTGTTGCAGTTCTCGACCGCGTTCTGCGCGCCGTGCCGGGCCGTGCGGCGGGTGAGTGCCGAGGTGGCCGGCATGCTCGACGGGGTTCGGCACGTCGAGGTGGACGCCGAGAGCCATCTCGACGCTGTGCGGGCGCTCGGCATCTGGAAGACGCCTACGCTGCTCGTCGTCGGAGCGGACGGGCGGGTGGCGAAGCGGGCCACCGGGGTGCCCGGCAAACCGCACCTGATCGCCGCCGTGGCCGACCTCCTGCCGCCCCGCTGACGAATCGCCGGCGTCAGCGCCGCCGACTCGACCGTCGGCGTCCGCGCCGGCGGCTGAGCTGGTCTTTGGCACCTTCTGGCCGGTGATGGCAATCACGGTGGCGACGGCGCCGTGGCGTGCGAGAGTCCTCGGCATGCAGCTCGATGCCCGTGGTCCGCGGTTCGCCGCGGCGGTGACCAGCGTGGTGCTCGTCGTCGTTCTCGCGACCGGCTGGGGGTGGCTCGCGGCCGCGCAGGCGGTGGTCTTCGCGATCACGGCCGCCGATCCGCGCCGCGGCCCGTACGCCGTGCTCTTCCGTGGCCTGGTCGCGCCCCGGCTGGGGCCGCCCGCCGAGCGCGAGGATGCGGCGCCCGTGCGGTTCGCGCAGCTCGTGGGGCTGCTGTTCGTGGGCGTGGCGGCGGTGGGTTATCTGGCCGGGGCGCCGGCGGTCGGGCTGATCTTCGCGGCGTTCGCGTTGCTGGCGGCCTTCCTCAACGCCGCGTTCGGGCTGTGCCTGGGATGCGAGGCCTATCTGGGGATCCGGCGGCTCACCACACGTCGCGTCTGAGGGCGGGACGTCCCGACGGCCCCGAGAAATCCAGAAACGCCGAAGTTGCCCGGATCCTGCCGGGACAGGCGATCCGTCACCCTGCCGTGCGGTCCGCGCAGTCCCGGGTAGGCGCGGACGAAAGCGCGCGGGGCCGGGCGACGAGGGGCTGGAGAAGGACGGCGTGGCACGAAGGGGGAGCGCTCGAGGGAGCAGCGCGCAGGCAAACACAGCCGGGAAGAGAGCACAGTCCGGGAGAAAGCGCGGTCAAAGAACGGCGGGCGCCGCAGAGCGCCGGCTCGGCGTCCACCCCGGCCGCAAGCAGCGCCGCCCGCCACCAGGGACCGGTGACGGGCGGAGCGGCGCGCGAGGGGTGACCCCTCAGAACTTCGGTGCGTCCGGTGCCTCGAGCAGCCCCAGCCGCAGCGCCGTCATCAGCGCCTGGGCCCGGTTGGCCGCTCCGAGCTTCTCGTACAGCTTCGAGATGTGCGTCTTGGCCGTGGACTCCGAGACGAACAGCTGCTTGGCGATTCCCGCCACGCTCATGCCGTCGGCGAGCAGGCGCAGGACCTGGCCCTCGCGGGGGGAGAGCTGGGGGCCGGACGGGGCGAGGCGGCGCTTCATCGCCTCCGCGAGGTCGGCCGCCGTGAAGGCGCTCGGTGCGGACGCCGCGTGGCGGGCTGCCGCGACGACCTCGTCGGCCGGGGCGGTCTTCGGGACGAACGCGCTGGCTCCGGCCTCGAGGGCGCCGAAGAGCTGGTCGTCGCCCGCGTACATGGTCAGCACCACGATGCCCATGTTGGCGTTGTTCTTGCGCAGGGCCCGGGTGGCCTCGAGGCCGCTGCCGTCGGGCAGACGCAGGTCCATGATGACCACGTCGGGCTGGAGGGCGCCGGCCTGGCGGACCGCCTCGGCGGCCGTGGCAGCCTCGCCGACCACCTCGAACTGCCGGTCCCGCTCGAACGCGTGCCGCAGCCCCTTACGGATCAGGTCGTGATCGTCGACGAGGAGCACCTTGGTGCGGGTCGTCGGCATCGGACTGGTCGACATGCTCGGGTTACTCCCCTTCTGGTGCGGAAACGCTATCCCGCACGCTATCGCGCCGAGCGGAGGTTCCGAGCACTACCGCTACGGTTGTCCCGCTGGGGTGTCGCGGCCGGATCTCCAGACGGCCACGGATACGTTCCGCTCTCTCCGCCATGATCGCAAGGCCGTAGCGGCCGTCGGGCCGGTCGTCGGCGAAGCCCTTGCCGTCGTCGGAGACCTCGATCTCCGCGTACGGGGGGTCGACGGTGCAGGTCACCCACAGGTTGGAGGCGCCGGCGTGCTTGCGCGCGTTGGTGATCGCCTCCTGGGCGATGCGCAGCAGCTCCGCCTCGGTGGCGGCGGGCAGGCGGGCGGTCGACTCGTCGAAGGTGAAGTGCACGCGCAGGCCGGCCGATGTGCCGAGGGTGCGGGCGTACTCGGCGATCGCCGCGGCCAGGCCGCCGTTGCGGTCCACCTCGGAGCGCAGCTCGAACAGGCTCAGCCGCAGCTCGGTGATCACCCGGGTGACCTCGCCGCGCAGCGTACGCAGCTCCTCGGCGGTCTCCTCGGCGCCCTCGGGCAGCGTCGCCTGCGCGTTGTCGATGCCGTAGCCGACCATCACGAGCTCCTGCGCCACGCCGTCGTGGATCTCGCGGGCCAGCCGCTGGCGTTCCTCGTTGGTCGCCAGCGAGCGGACCTCGTCGAAGAGCAGCGCGGCCTCCAGCCGCAGGGCCGCCGGGCCGGTCACCTCGGTCACCCGGGAGATCACCGCCGACGGGTACGCGCTGGGCACGTCCGCCTCGAGGATCACGAGCCCGATCGTGCGTACGCCCGCGACGAGCGGCACCACCAGTGAGGACGCGTCCCCGCCCCGGTGCGAGCGCGCCTGCGAGCGGGAGGCGGTCTGCGGCTGCTGGGTGGCCCACGCGTCGGCGATGGCGGAGTCGGCGTCGAGGGTGACCTCCCAGTCGACGCGTTCGGCACCGGTCTGGGCGAGCACCACCAGCCGGCCGCCGCCGCTGGCCGAGAGCACGGCCGCGCGGTGCCCGGGGGCCACCACGCGCAGCTCCTCGAGGAGGTGCTCGGAGATGCCGCCCGGGTCGAGCGTGGCGCCGGGCAGGGACCGGGCGACGCTGCGCAGCTGGGTCAGCAGGCGGGTGGCTTCCGCGTACGGCTGGGGGGTGTTCTCGGCCGGCGCCATCAGCTGCCGCATGGTGTCGGCGGCGAAGGTGACGATGGCGCCGAGCACGAGCCACTGCCCGCCGGCGGCGAGGTAGCCGGCCTGGGTGATGATCGTGTCGCCGTCCTCGACGATCACGCCGCCGATCACCATCGCGACCGCGGCGACCCCCAGCAGGGCGGCGCCCTCGGTGGGTCGCCGGCGCAGCGCGGCGGTCAGCAGCGGCACGGCGAGGTACGGCAGCACGGCCTCGGCGCCGAACCCGGCGTCGACGGTGCCGCGGATGTTCGCGGCCGCGGCGACCGAGCCGGCCGCGAGCCCGGTGACGGCCACCTCGGCCAGGCGCCCGAGCGGCGCGGCGATGCGGTGGTCCGGGGCGAAGAACGCCGGCAGCGCCGCGACCAGCAGCAACGCGATCCAGCGCAGCTGCCCCGCGTCCTGCGTGGCGATCAGGGTGAGCGCCGCGACGAGGGCGAGCATGACGAGACGGGCCGCCACCGCGAGCGGGTGGACGCGCACGGGAGCGCTGGCTGAGGCTGGCACGTGACGGATCGTAGCCGGACCGCCGCCCGGCGGCCCATCGCCGATGCGGCCGGGGCTCGTCGGTATCGCGGGCGGCACGGGGTAGCCTGCCAGCCATGGCGGACAGCTCGACGCAGTCGATCCAGGTCCAGGCCTCCCTCGATCAGGTGGCCGCGGTGATCTGCGACTTCCCCCGCTACCCCGAGTGGGCGGACGCGATGAAGCAGGTGGAGGTCCTCGAGGAGTACGAGGACGGGTACGCGGCACAGGTCCGGTTCGTCATCGACGCCGGTCCGCTCGCCGACGACTACACGCTGGAGTACGCGTACGCCGAGGACCTGTCGCGCATCGAGTGGCATCTCGTGGCACCGTCGAAGATGCAGAAATCGCTGGACGGCTCGTACGACCTCACCGACGCCGGCGACGGCACGACGACGGTGACGTACACGCTCGAGGTGGAGCTCAACATCGGCATGCTCGGCATGTTCAAGCGCAAGGCCGAGAAGATGATCATGGACACGGCGCTGAAGGAGCTGAAGCGCCGGGTCGAGAGCCTCGCCCGCGCATGACGGCCGTCCGCGGCGAGCGCCGGTGAGGGGCTGGGGACGATGACGGGAAGCACGGGTTCGGCACGCCAGGAGGCCGAGAAGCTGGTCGCCTCGCTGCTCGCGATGGCGCAGGGCAGCGATTCGGCCGGCCTGGGCGAGGTGTTCAAGCTTTTGACGGGTACGGGGTCACGGCAGCACAAGAGCAGCACCGGGTGGGCGACCGGCACGGCGGAGTGCTGCGTCTGCCCGATCTGCCGCGCGATAGCCGCCGTGCGCGATCCCGACCCGCACACCGCCGAGCGCCTGGCCGCCGGTGCGGGCGAGCTCGCGACCGGGGTGGCCGGCATCATGCGAGCCTTCGCCACGATCTCGAGCGTCACCAACCCCAAGCCGCAATCCAAGCCCGCCACCCGCCCCGAACCCACCCCCGACCAGGCCTGGGCCGCCGCGACCGACCACACCCCGGTCGCGGAGCCCCCGATCGACGAGAACGCCGACCCCTGGGGTGCGGCGACCCGCAGCCCGGCCCAGCCCGGGCACGAAGCCGCAGCGCGCCCCGCCGAGCGCGCGTCGCGCGAGGCCGCGCCCACGGCGAGAAGGGACACAGGTCCTGCGGCTGGTGACCAGGAGCCCCGTACCGAAGAATCGATGGCACCGAAATCCGTGACTCGCCTCTCGGATCCGTGGGCTGCCGCGGTCGCGAACTACGCAAAAGCGGAGTCGCACGGCGAAACCGGCGTGGCGGGAAGCGGCAGCGTAGATCATGATGTGGCGGCAGATGGGACACCGGCTCCGGCCGAGGACCGCGGCAGCCGTGCGGGCGACGACGCCCCCGGCGACGACGCGGTGTGACACAACAGAGGGGACGGGCAGCGTGACGCTGACCATCGGGATCGACGTCGGCGGCACGAAGGTGGCCGGCGGGGTGGTGGACGACCGGGGGACCGTGCTCTCGCACACGCGGCGCGAGACCCCGGCGGACGACCCGGCCGGTACGCGGGACACCATCGTGGCCGTCGCCTCCGAGCTCGCCGCCCTGCACCCCGGCGCCACCGCGGTCGGCATCGGCGCGGCCGCCTGGATCGACGCGGCCGGCGCGACCGTGCTGTTCGCCCCCAACCTGGCCTGGCGCGACGAGCCGGTCCGCGACTACGTCTCGAAGGCCGTCGGGCTGCCGACGGTGCTGGAGAACGACGCCAACGTGGCCGCGTGGGCCGAGTTCCGCTTCGGCGCCGCGCGGGACGCCGACGACTCCATGGTGATGATCACCGTCGGAACCGGCATCGGCGGCGGCATCGTCCTCAACGGCGCGCTGTGGCGCGGCGCGAACGGCATCGCCGGCGAGCTCGGCCACATCCAGTCGGTCAACGGCGGCCACCCCTGCGGCTGCGGCCGGCTCGGCTGCCTCGAGCAGTACGCGAGCGGCAACGCGCTGGTCCGCTTCGCCCGCGCCGGGGCACGGCAGGAGCCGGACCGCGCGGCGCAGCTGCTGGAGCTGGCCGGGGGAGACCCGGTGCAGATCACCGGCCGGATGATCACCGAGGCGGCGCAGGGCGGCGACGGGGTGGCCCGGGACGCGTTCGCGCAGATCGGCTACTGGCTCGGCGTCGCGATGGCCGACCTGGCGCAGGCGTTCGACCCGCAGCTGCTGATCGTCGGCGGCGGCGTGATCGACGCCGGCGACCTGCTCATGGGGCCCACCGAGCGCACGTACCGGGAGCAGCTGGCCCAGCGGGGCCGTTTCCCGGTGGCGGAGATCCGGGCCGCCGAGACGGGCAACACGGCCGGCGTGCTGGGCGCGGCCGACCTGGCCCGGCGGATCTGAGGGGGACGACGTGGCCGGGGTCCCGCTGCGGGTGCTGAGCTACAACGTGCACGGGCTGCGCGACGACCGCGCGGCCCTGACCGGGCTGGTCCGTGAGCTGGCCCCGGACGTCGTCATCGTGCAGGAGGCGCCGCGCCGGTTCCGCTGGCGGCACAAGTGCGCGGCCCTCGCCGACGACTTCGGCATGGTCGTCGCGGCGGGCGGCCTGCCGTCGCTGGGCAACCTGCTGCTGGTCAGCCTGCGCGTACGGGTGCACGACACCTGGTGCCTGCGCTATCCGCTGACCCCGGGGCGCCACCTGCGCGGCGCGGCCTTCGCCAACTGCTCGGTGCACGGCGGCCGCTTCACCGTCTCCGGTTCGCACCTGGCCACCGATCCGACCGAACGCCCCGACCAGGCGGCGCTGTGGAAGCAGGCGCTGTCCGAGGTGGAGGGTCCGCTCGTGGCGGGCGGCGACCTCAACGAGGGCCCGGGCGGCGGGGCGTGGCGCACGGTCGCGGACGGCCTGGTGGATACGGCCGAGTCGGCCGGGGGTGCCCCCCTGACGTTTCCCGCGACGCTGCCCCGGCTCCGCCTGGACGCCCTGTTCGTGTCGCCGGACGTGGAGGTGTCGCGCTACGAGGTGGTGGAGTCGGAGGCGGCCCGCCGGGCCAGCGACCACCTGCCGGTCGTCGCTGACCTCGTGCTGCCCGGGAACTGACGCCTCACGCGAGATAGCGGCCGAGGGCGTCGAGCAGGCCGCGGGTGCCCACTTCGCGGTTCTTGTCGTCGGCCCGGAACTGGTCGAAGAACACGCCGTGCTCGACGTGGGTGAACCGGGTGCCGTCGCCGATCGGCTCGAACTCCAGCGACGCCACCGAGGTGGACATGTGCACGCCGTCGAGCCACATGTCGTACGTCGTGACGATGCGGTGGTGCTCGACGATGTCGGTGTACGTGGCCACGTACCGCGAGACCGGACCGTCGTGGAACTTCCCCTCGGCGACGTCCCGCCCGCCGACGCGGAAGTCGAACGCCCACTCGGCGGGCTCCATGGCGTCGCCGGCGCCCCACCACGACAGCTTCTCCTGCTCGTCGGCGAATGCGGACCAGACGCGCTCGACGGCGGCGGGGTAGTCGCGGGTCAGCGTGAATCCGGCGTGGGCCAGCCGGCGTTCGATCGTCACTTGTCGTCCTGTCGCGTGAAGGTGACGTGGATGGTGCCGCTCTCGGCGACTTCCGTCTTTACCTGGTGGGTGAGCTCGAGGCCGTGCAGGTCGTCCCACACCCGGGTGCCCCGGCCGAGCAGGATCGGGGCGATCATCACGTGCAGGTCGTCGACCAGCCCGGCGCGCAGGAACGCCCGTGCGGTGCTCACGCCGCCGCCGACGCGTACGTCCCGGCCGCCGGCCGCCTCGGCCGCCTCGGCGAGCACGTCCTCGATCGCGGTGTTGCGGAAGTGGAACGTCGTGCCGCCCTGCATCTCGATCGAGGGGCGCGGCGCGGTGTGGGTGAGGACGTAGACCGGGGTGCCGAACGGCGGCCGGTCGCCCCACCAGCCCTTCCACTCCGGGTCGTCGGGGTACGCGTGCAGGCCGAACATGCCGGCGCCCATGATCTCGGCGCCGATGTCCTCGAAGTGCGCGGCGCCGTAGGCGTCGTCGACGCCGGTCGTGCCTTTGCCGCTGGTGTCGCCGAAGATCCGCTCATGGAAGGTGCGGGTCGCGGCCCAGGCCGCCGTGAGGCGCCCCCAGTCCTCGCCCATCGGATTCTCCGGGGTGCCGCCGGACGAGGTGTAGCCGTCCAGCGAGGCGAACATGTCGATGCGAACGCGGGTCATCTCAGGTTTCCTTCTCCTTCGGTGCGGGCCAGGTGGATGCCGAGCCGGTCGGCCTGGCGCTCCGCGGGTGTTCGTTGCTCGTCGAGCCACAGGTGCAGCACGTCGAGGGCGCCCGGTCGCAGGCTCACGGTGCGGACGCGGCCGTGCTTCTCCGACGTGACGACGCCCGCGTCCTCCAGGACCCGCAGGTGCTGCATCAGCGACGGCAACGCCATGGAGAACGGTGCCGCGAGGTCGGACACGACGGCCGGGGACTTCGCCAGCCGTTCCACGACGGCCCGGCGCGTCGGATCCGCGAGGGCGCGGAGGACGGCGTCGAGCTCGTCGTAATACTTAGGCACGAGCCTAACTATTGCCGCCGCGACGGGATCGGTCAACCGGGAATTTGCCTCTTCCGGGCGTACGCCGCGTTCTGCAAGGATTCCCGGGTGCACGACACCCCTGACATCGCCGACCGGCACGACGCGGTCTGCGTGATCGGCGCGGGCGCCAGCGGCCTCGCATCGGTCAAGAACCTGCGCGAGCAGGGCTTCTCCGTCGACTGCTACGAGCGTGAGACCTCGGTGGGCGGCGCCTGGAACTGGCGGCACGACCGCAGCCCGGTGTACGCCGGCACCCACCTGATCTCGTCCCGCCCGCTCACCGAGTTCCCCGACTTCCCGATGCCGGACGACTGGCCCGACTATCCCGACCACGCCCGGGTGCTCACCTACCTCGAGCGGTACGCCGAACACTTCGCCCTGCGCGACAGCATCTGGTTCGGCACCGAGGTGGTGTCCGTGACCCCGGTCGGCGACGGCCGCTGGGACGTGACCACACGCAGCACCGGCGGCGGCGCCGAGCGGGTCCAGCGCTACGCCGCGGTCGTGGTCGCCAACGGGCACAACTGGTCGCCGAAGCCGCTGTCCGCCGACGCGTCGGCGTTCCGGGGCCGGATCATGCACGCAGCGGCGTACAAGGATCCGGCGCAGCTGCGCGGCCGCAAGGTCCTGGTGATCGGCGGCGGCAACACCGGCTGCGACATCGCCGTCGAGGCCGCCCAGCAGGCCACCACCGTCTGGCACTCCACCCGGCGCGGCTACTGGTACGCGCCCAAGTACGTCTTCGGCCGCCCCGCCGACCAGGTCAACGCCAAGCTGCTCCAGCTGCGCCTGCCGCTGCGGGTGCGGCAGTGGCTGTACCACCGCACGCTCCGGCTCACGGTCGGCGACGTCACCCGGTACGGCCTGCCCGCGCCGGACCACCGCCCGTACGAGAGCCACCCGGTCGTCAACAGCCAGCTCGTCTACTACGTCGGCCACGGGCGGATCACCCCGGTCCCGGACGTCGTACGGCTCGAGGGCTCCACGGTGGAGTTCGCCGACGGCCGCCGCGTCGAACCCGATGTGGTGGTCACGGCCACCGGCTACCTGCCGCGCTTCGACTTCCTCGCCCCGGAGCTGCTCGACGCCGACGAGGAAGGCAAGCCGGACCTGCACCTGCACGCGTTCGCCCGGCGGCACCCGACGCTGGCCGTGGTCGGGCTGGTGCAGGCCGACGCCGGGCTGTTCCCGCTGGCCCACTGGCAGAGCGTCGCGGTGGCCCGCTGGCTGCGGCTGCGCGACACCGACCCGGAACGCGCCGCCCTGGTGCAGCAGAAGGAGTCGACGCGGCCGCTGCGGTCGTGGACCCGGCTGCACGTGGTGCCGTCGTCGCGGCACTGGTTCGAGGTCGGCTTCACCAGCTACCTGCGAGCCCTCGGCGACCTCCTGGACCGGATGGAGGCGACCTCATGAGCTCACGGCTGCTGCGGTTCGAGGACTGGACATCGCCGGTGCCGCCGGTGCGCCGGGAGGTGTTCAGCGCCCTGCCGCACCCCGACGAGGGGGAACCGCCGCTGCTGTTCGTGCCCGGGCTGGGCCACGGCGGGTGGGCGTTCCGCGAGCACTGGCTCGGGCATGCCGCGTCGCGAGGGTTCGCCGCGTACGCGCTGACGCCACGCGAGCACGGGTCATTGCGGGCGTACATGCACGACGTCGTCCAGGTCGCCGCGGGGCTGCCCCGGCAGACCGTGCTGGTCGGCCACGGCACCGGCGCGCTCGTCGTCGCGCACGCGCTCGCCCGGTATCCGGCCCGGGCCGCGGTGCTGGCGGCGCCGGTGCTGCACGGCCGGCCGGCGCTCGGCGCGGCGCTGCGGGTCAACCCGCTCGGCACCCTGCCGGCGCTGTTCGGCGGGGCGCTGACGCTGAGCCGCAAGCAGCTGTTCAGCGCGGAGGCGCCGGACGCGCACCTCGAACGCCTCACCCGGACGCCGGCTGCCGTGGCCCGGTCGCTGGTCACCGCCCCGGAGCCCGCCGCCCCGGTGGGATCGCCGCCGGTGCTGGTCCTGGGCAGCCCGGACGACCGGGTGGTCACCCGCAAGGCCCTCGACCGCACGGCGGCCCGCTACGGTGGCGCGCCGCTGCTCTTCCCCGGCATGGGGCACGACCTGATGCTGGACGCGGCGTGGCGCGACCCCATCGACGCGATCCTCGACTGGCTCGTCAAGGAGCTCGCCGGGTAGCTCGTTTATCCGGCGCTTATCGGGGCGTCCGTACGGTCGGCGCCCATGGTCAACTCGCTCCTGGAGCGCCGCCGGTCCGGCCTGGCACCGGCGCCCGCCTCGTCGGTGGCTGCGCCGGCATCGCCCGGACCTCGGCGCCGCGGCGGTGTACGTCGCCCTCGGCCTGGTGGTGATGGGCCGGTACCTCGCCGACCCGAACGGGACGCTGTCGGCGCACCTGCCACCGGACAACACCTGGTTCCAGTGGCTGCTGTCGCACGGGGCGTACTCGGTGCGGCACCTGGAGAACCCGCTGTTCTCGGCGCGGCAGAACGTGCCGGACGGCGTGAACATGATGGCGAACACCTCGGTGGGTGCTGCTGCTCACCGCCGCGTGCGGCATCTACGACCGGGTGGCCGGGCTCGGGCTGGGCGCGGAGGACTACCTGACCAAGCCGTTCGCCTTCGCCGAGCTGCTGGCCCGGGTGCAGGTGCTGGCCCGGCGTACGGCCCCCGCGCTGCCCCCGGTGCTGGAGCTCGACGGCGTGGTGGTCGACGTCGCCGCCCGTACGGCCACCCGCGACGGCCGCCCGCTGCACCTGACCGTCAAGGAGTTCGGTGTCCTGCACGCCCTCATGCGCGGGCAGGGGCAGGCGGTCAGCACGGAGGACCTGCTCGAGCAGGCGTGGGACGAGCACACCGACCCGTTCACCAACGTCGTACGGGTGGCCGTGATGAACCTGCGCCACAAGCTGGGTGATCCGCAGATCGTGCGGACCGTGCCCCGCGCCGGCTACCGGATCGGGCGGTCAGCGCCGTAGCCACGCGGCGATCCGGCCGGTGCGGTCCAGCGCGGTCAGGTACGCCCGCGCCCACGCGAGGATGTCGTGACGGGTGAGGTGCGCCCGCATCCCGGCCATGCGCCGTTCCAGGTCCGCCGGGTCGGCCTCCATCGCGTGCAGCAGCGTCTCCTTCAGCCCGTCCACGTCGTGCGGGTTCACCAGGAAGGCGTCCGACAGCTCGGCCGCGGCGCCGGCGAACTCGCTGAGCACCAGCGCGCCGGCGCCGTCCGCGCGGGCGGCCACGTACTCCTTGGCGACGAGGTTCATGCCGTCGCGCAGCGGGGTCACCACCATGACGTCGGCGGTCTGGTAGAGCGCGGCCAGCTCGGCGCGGTCGAAGGGCTGGTTGAGGTAGTGGATGGCGGTCTCGCCGACGCGGCCGTACTCGCCGTTGATCCGCCCGACCTCGCCCTCGATGCGGTCGCGCAGCACCCGGTAGTTCTCCACGCGCTCCCGGCTGGGCACCGCCACCTGGATCATCACCGTGTCGCGCACCTTCACCCGCCCGTCGCGCAGCAACTCGCTGTACGCGGTCAGCCGGTGCTCGATGCCCTTGGTGTAGTCGAGCCGGTCGACGCTCAGCAGCACGCGCCGCGGGCGGCCCAGATCCGTACGCAGCTGCCGGGCCCGTTCGCGCACGTCGGGGCGGGCGGCCAGCGCCTGCATCTCCGCCACGTCGATCGACACCGGGAACGCGCCGGTGCGCACCGTACGCCCGTCCACGGTGATCTGGTCGTTGGCGGTGACCGGCGCGCCCAGCAGCTTGACGGCGAGCTGGGCCACGTTGTGCGCGGCCTGCGGGCGCTGGAACCCGACCAGGTCGGCGCCGAGCATCCCGCGCAGCAGCTCCACCCGGCGGGGCAGCTGCATGAACAGCTCCGGCGGCGGGAACGGCACGTGCAGGAAGAAGCCGATCAGCACGTCGGGGCGCAGCTCGCGGATCAGCTGGGGGACGAGCTGCAGGTGGTAGTCCTGGACCCACACCGCGCCGCCGGGCTCGACCACCTCGGCGGCCGCCTCGGCGAAGCGCCGGTTGACGTCGCGGTACGTCTCCCACCAGCCGCGGTCGAAGACGGGCTGCTCGACGGCGTCGTGGTACAGCGGCCACAGCGTGGAGTTGGCGAAGCCCTCGTAGTAGCCGCGCAGCTCGTCGGCGGAGAGGCCGACCGGGCGGATCCGCAGGGTGCCGATGTCCGGCAGGGACGGTGCCTCCCCGGTGCCGCCCGCCCAGCCGACCCAGGTGGCGGGGGTCTGTTGCAGGATCGCGTGCAGGGCGCTGGCGAGGCCGCCCGGGCTGCGCCTCCACTCGCAGGCGCCGTCGGGCGCGGTGCTGTCGTCGAGCGGGAGACGGTTGGCAACGACCACGAGCGAGCTCTGGCGCATCCACGAGAGGTTACGCGATGACTACCCAGCGATACAGAGGCGGGGGTCTATGGGAGGGTTTCAGACGACTGCGCCGTCGTCGAAGTCGTCGTCGTCCTCACCCGAGCGCAGCCGCCACACCAGTGTCACCGCTCCGGCGACGATCGCGGTGAAGCCGATCAGCGTCACGATCGTGCGATCGATCGGGATCAGCCACGGGAAGACGAACAGCACGAAACCCAGGACGACGCCGAGCACCCCGGCGATCGCGTACTTGGAGATGTGCGGCAGCGGCGGCGGGGGCGGCGGCACGTACCGCTCGTCGTCATCGTCGTCGTCGATCCCGGCGCCGAACGTGTCGAGGCCGTCCAGCATGCTCGGCGGCTCGTCCACCCGGTCGGTGCGCCGGCGGTTGAGCTGGATGCCGGTGAAGTCCGTGGCCGAGGTCAGCCGGTCGCCCGGCTGCGGCTTCGGCGGCTCGTACGCCGGCGGCTCGGGCGGCGCCGCCGTGGGGTCGATGCCCTCCGCGGCCGGCCACGGCGGCGCGGTCGGGTCGACGGCGGTGTGGAAGCCCGCGACGATCTTCGCCCACTCGGCGTCCACGTCGCTCTGGTCGCCGGCCGCGGCCGGGTCGGGCCGGGGCGCCGGCGGGGTCGGCCCGGAACCGCCGGTGAGTTTGTGCAGGTGCTCCCGGGCGGTCGCGAGGTGCAGGCGGTCCACGTAGAGCCGGTCGGTGGGGCGGGCGGGGAACGTGGTGGCCCGCAGGATCGGGTTCAGATCGGCGGACGGCTGCAGGTAGGCGGCGATCCCCCCGGCGGCCAGGACGTCGAGCAGGTGCTCGCCGACACGCGGATCCACGTCGCCCGCGGCCGCGTAGTCGGCCGCGTCGAGCCCGTTGTCCCGCCGCCCGCGACGGGCGCCACCCGCAGACACCCTGCACACTCCTCGCCCCGCGCACCTCGCGCGCGTGCCTTGAATGGTGACACGACAGGTACCGCTTGCGGGAGTGCGTTGTGGCGTGCCGCTCCCGCTTCGTACGCTTTGGCTGCCCTCGACGGGAAGGACACCGGTGTTCTACTGGCTGCTGAAGTACGCGCTCCTCGGCCCGGTCCTCAAGGTCGTGTTCCGCCCCGACGTGCAAGGGCTCGAGCACGTACCGCAGACCGGTCCGGTGATCCTGGCCTGCAACCACCTGTCGTTCTCCGACTCGATCTTCACACCGTTGGTGGTCAGGCGCAGGGTGACATTCGTCGCCAAAGCCGAGTACTTCACCGGCAAGGGGATCAAAGGCCGGCTCATGCGCCAGTTCTTCGTCGGCACGGGGACGATCCCGGTGGACCGTTCGGGCGGCAAAGCGGCCCGCGCGGCCCTCGACACCCAGTTGCGGGTGCTGCGCTCGGGCAACATCGCCGGCATCTACCCCGAGGGCACCCGCTCGCCGGACGGCCGCCTCTACCGGGGCAAGACCGGGGTGGCCCGGCTGGCGCTGGAGAGCGGCGCTCCGGTCGTGCCGGTGGCGCTGCTCAACACCGACGAGATCCAGCCGACCGGCACGCTGGTCCCGTCGGTCAAGCGGGTCCGCATGCGCTTCGGCAGGCCGCTGGACTTCTCCCGCTTCGCCGACCGCGCCGGCGACCGCTTCGTCGAGCGGGCGGTCACCGACGAGATCATGTACGAGCTCATGACGCTGACCGGCCGCGAGTACGTGGACGTCTACGCGGCCGCCCTGAAGACGGTCGCGGTGACCCCGGCGCCGGCCGGTTAGTTCCGCCCCGCCCCGGCGTAGTAGCGGCATGAGTGACGAACGAGTACGGGCCGCGGTGGTGGCCGAGCGTACGGACATGGCGGATCTGCTGGCGGGGCTGCGGCCGGAGCAGTGGGACGAACCCACGCTGTGCCAGGGCTGGCGGGTCCGCGAGGTGGTCGCCCACATCACGCAGCCCTTCCGGATGCCGATGTGGCGCGTGGTGCTGGAGCTGGCCCGGGCCCGCGGGGACGTCAACCGCATGGCGGACCGCAGCGCCCGCCGCGACGCCGCCCGGATGAGCGCGGACCAGCTTCTTCAGCAGTTGCGGGACAACGTCGCGCACCCGTGGACGCCGCCGGGCGGGGGAGCGGCCGGCGCGCTGTCCCACGACGTCATCCACGGCCTCGACATCACGGTGGCGTTGCGCCTGGACCGGACGGTCCCGCCGGAGCGCCTGCGCCCGGTCCTCGCCGGGATGCGCCCGCGCAACGTGGCATTCTTCGGCGCCGACCTGGCCGGGGCCGAGCTCAGGGCCACCGACCTCGACTGGTCCTACGGCGCCGGTCAGCTCGTTCGCGGCCGGGCGCAGGACCTGCTGCTGGTGGTCTGCGGCCGGCGCCTGCCGGCGGGCCACCTCGACGGACCCGCCGCGTCGCGCTTCACGGACTGATCAGCGTTCCGCCATGCCGGCCCGCCGGCGCAGCGCCGACACGTCCGTGACGACGATGCGCCGGCCCTCGGTGCGCAGCCAGCCGCGGGTGGCGAAGGAGCCGATGGCCTGGTTGACGCTCTGCCGCGAGCCGCCGGCCATCTCGGCGAGCTGGCTCTGGTTGAGCTCGATCGTGATCATGGGCGCCTGGCTGTCGCCCGCGAGGCGGACGAGCGTCTTGGCGACCCGGCCCGGCAGGTCCAGGAAGACGTGGTCGGCGTTCTGCTCGGTCAGGCGGCGGATGAGCCCGCCGACCGAGCGCATCACCGCGTCGAGAATGCGCGGGTTGGAGTGCACGAGGTCCATGAACGCGACCCGGGACAGCGCCAGCGCCTGGCTGTCCTCGATCGCCTCCGCGCTCGCCGAGCGGGTGGAGGCGTCCAGCAGCGAGACCTCGCCGAGCACGTCCGGCGGCCGGACCACGGTCAGCACCGCCCGCTCGCCGGTCGGCGCGGTGCGGAAGACGGCGATCGCGCCGCGGCGCAGCACGATGAGGGAGTCCCCGGGATCGTTCTCGACGAAGAGGATCTGCCCCTTGCGATAGGTGCGGGGCACGGCCGCGGCGATCACCCGCTGGCGCACGTCGGGCTCCAGCCCGGCGAACATCTCCACGCCCGTGAGCGCGTCGCCCGGCTCCGGCAGCCGATGGTCCACGGTCAGTCCTTCCCCCGGTCGGGACCACCGTCGACTCCACTGTCCGGCGTCGGCCCCTCGACGCGAACGATCACTCTTAGCATGTAGAGCGTCATCCACGCCATTTGATACCTCCAGAGCGCTCGCTCGATCATTTCGCGGATGTCGCTGGCTGTACACCCCCTAATCGCCGCTCGTGACAATAGGCGGCGACTGTCGCCCGCCGTGTCCGTTGATGTCACAGTGTGTGCCGGGATAATCGCCGCCGTGCCGGACCATGACCTTCTTCGATCCACCCTGCGCGACCAGTGGCACCTCGTGCCCGCGGAGATATCGCCGCTGCCCGGCGGCCTGCTCTCCGCCGGCTGGGACGTGACCGCGGGCGGCGAGCGCTTCGTCGCCCGCCTCGCCGAGCCCGCCGCCCGCCAGCCCGTCGAGGCCGGGCTGGCCGCGGCCGAGCACCTGCGCGGCACGGGCATCGAGGCCGGGCAGCCGGTACGCACCCTCGCCGGCGCGCTGACCGTCGAGACGCCGTACGGCGCCCTGGCCGTGCTGCGCCGCGCGCCCGGCCGTACCCTCGACGGCCGCGACCCGGTCGACCAGCAGTTCTGGGGCGACCGGCTGGGCGCGGTGCACCGGGCCCTGCAGGGCTTCCACCATCCGGGGCTGCGCCGCTGGAACCTGCTGGACCCCGACGCGCCGCACCTCGCGGTGGAGCCGTGGGTACGCCCCGCCGTCGCCGACGCGGTCACGGCGATGACCCGGCTGACCGTCACCGACCGGCTGACGTACGGGGTGCTGCACGGCGACCCGGCACCGGAGATCTTCCTCGTCGACCCCGCCACCGGCCGCGCCGGCCTGCTCGACTGCGGGGCGAGCGGGACCGGCCCGCTGCTCTACGACGTGGCCGCCGCGGTGCTGTACGCGGGCGGCCAGGAGACGTCGGCGGAGCTGCTCGACGGCTACCTCGCGGCCGGCCCGGTGGAGGAGGACGAGCTGTGCGCCGCGCTGCCGGTCATGCTCCGGTTCCGCTGGGCCGTGCACGCCGACCGGGCCGCCCGCCGGCTCCTCGCGGGCGACGGCGACGCCGGGCGGGAGGTGCTGCGCCGCGCACGGGAGGCCCTGGCGACGGGGACCGACCCGCGGTAGGCGAGGATGGGCCCCGATGGTCTACCGCTATTTCTACGACTGCGAATTCATCGAGGACGGCCGCACGGTCGATCTGGTCTCGATCGGCATGGTCGACGAGTACGGCCGCGAGTTCTACGCGGTCTCGACGGAATTCGACGACACCCGCGCCGTGCCGTGGGTGCGCCGCAACGTGCTCGACAAGCTGCCGTCGCCGGCCGACCCGGCGTGGCGCTCCCGCGAGCGCATCCGCGACGACCTGCACGCGTTCCTCGTCGAGCCGGTGCACGGCCGCGGGGAGCAGATCGAGCTCTGGGCCTGGTACGCGGCATACGACCACGTCGCCCTGGCCCAGCTGTGGGGCGCGATGCCGGCGCTGCCCCGGGAGATCCCGCGCTTCACCAAGGACCTCCGGCAGCGCTGGGACGACCTCGGACGCCCGCCCCTGCCGACCGCGCAGGGCCGCCACGACGCGCTCGTCGACGCGAAGCACAACCTCGCCCGCTGGAAGGCGATGGGCGGCTGACCGGCGCTCCGTTTCGCCGTGCGCGCCCCGGGAACGTCCGGGGTACGACCGACGGAAGGAACCTGTCATGGCAGAGCACACCGAGCAGGACAAGCGCGAGAAGCTGAAGGAGCTCGTCAAGGACGCCCGCATCGGGATGTTCACGACGATGACCGCGGACGGCAGGCATGTCAGCCGGCCCATGGCGCTGCAGGACGTCGAGTTCGACGGCGACCTGTGGTTCTTCACGTACGCCGACTCCGACCTGGTCGCGCAGATCCGGGCCAACCCGCAGGTCAACGTGTCCTTCAGCGACGCGAAGCAGCACGCCTGGACGTCGGTGTCCGGTTCCGCGGCGCAGACCGAGGACCGGGCCAAGGCGGAGGAGCTGTGGAACCCGATGCTCAAGGCGTGGTTCCCGGACGGCCTCGAGACGCCCAACCTGACGCTGGTGAAGGTGCACGCGGACAGCGCCGAGTACTGGGAGTCCGCACACAGTTCGAAGGTCATCACGCTCCTGGGGTACGCGAAGGCCGCCGTCACCGGGAAGACGCCGGACGCCGGCGAGAACGAAACCGTCCGCTTGTAGCGGGGCGCTTTGGTCCGGGGTGGGCCCGACGACTACAGTGCGTTTGCGGCCCGCCCCTGGACCCGGCAGTGACGCCGGACGACGGAATCCCAGGGGAGCCGGGCATCTCGCGACCCGATCAGGGAGGACGAGCAATCATGCGTATCGGCGTGCTCACCGGCGGCGGCGACTGCCCCGGTCTCAACGCGGTGATCCGGGCGGTGGTGCGCAAGGGCGTCGCCGCGTACGGTCACGAGTTCGTCGGCTTCCGGGACGGCTGGAAGGGTCCGCTGGAGGGCCTGACGAAGCCGCTCGGCATCGCCGAGGTCCGCGGCATCCTGCCCCGTGGCGGCACGATCCTCGGTTCCTCCCGGACCAACCCGTTCAAGATCGACGGCGGCGTCGAGAAGATCAAGGCGAACCTGGCCGAGCAGGGCGTCGACGCGCTCGTGGCGATCGGCGGCGAGGACACCCTCGGCGTCGCGACCAAGCTCAACGACCTGGGCGTCAAGGTCGTCGGCGTGCCGAAGACGATCGACAACGACCTGAACGCCACCGACTACACGTTCGGCTTCGACACCGCGGTCAACATCGCGATGGAGGCCATCGACCGGCTGCACACCACCGCCGAGTCGCACCACCGCACGCTGGTCGTCGAGGTCATGGGCCGGCACGCCGGCTGGATCGCCCTGCACGCCGGCCTCGCCGGTGGCGCCAACGTGATCCTGCTGCCGGAGCGCAACTTCGACGTGGAGCAGGTCGCCACGTACGTGACCAAGCGCTTCCAGGTCGAGTATGCGCCCATCGTCGTGGTCGCCGAGGGCGCCCAGCCGCTCGAGGGCCAGATGAGCCTGCAGAGCCAGGAGCTCGACGCGTTCGGCCACGTCCGCCTCGGTGGCATCGGCCAGTGGCTCGCCGAGCAGCTCGAGGAGAAGACCGGCAAGGAGGCCCGTACGGTCGTCCTCGGTCACATCCAGCGCGGCGGCACCCCGACCGCGTTCGACCGGGTCCTGGCCACGCGTTTCGGCCTGCAGGCCATCGACGCGGTCCACGAGGGCGACTTCGGCAAGATGATGGCGCTGCGCGGCACCGACATCGTCCGGGTCCCGCTCATCGACGGCACCGGCGAGCTCAAGACCGTGCCGATCGAGCGGTACAACGAGGCCGAGGTCTTCTTCGGCAGCTGAGCGACAGCTTCATCACCGGGGGCGGGCGGCACACGCCCGCCCCCGGTCTCTTTCCTCCGGAGGTCCCCATGACCGTCGTCGCGGTGCTCGGCGCCGGCAAGATCGGTGAACTCGTGCTCTCCGGCCTGCTGCGCGCGGGCTGGCCGGCCTCGAACCTGCTCGTCACGACGCGCCGCCCCGCCCGGGCCGAGGAGCTGCGCGAGCGCTACGGCGTCCGGATCGTCGACAACCCGGCGGCGGTGGCGGAGGCGGACGTGCTGGCGATCGCGGTCAAGCCGCAGGACGCCGGCACGCTGCTCGCCGAGATCGGCCCGAAGGTGCCCGCCGGCAAGCTCGTCGTCTCGCTCTGCGCGGGGCTGCCGACGAGCTTCTTCGCCGCCCGGCTGCCCGAGGACACCCCGGTGGTGCGGGTGATGACGAACACCCCGGCCCTGGTGGACCAGGCGATGACGGCGATCTCGGCCGGCCCGCACGCGACCGGCGAGCACCTCGCGGTCGCCGAGGAGATGTTCAAGCCGCTGGGCTCGACGATCCGTGTGCCGGAGTCGCAGCAGGACGCCGTGACGGCGCTCTCCGGCTCCGGGCCGGCGTACTTCTATCTGCTCGTCGAGGCGATGATCGACGCGGGCATCCTGCTCGGCCTGCCCCGGCAGGTGGCGCACGAGCTGATCGTGCAGACCGCGATCGGCTCGGCCGTCATGCTGCGCGACTCCGGCGAGCACCCGGTCAAGCTGCGGGAGGCGGTCACGTCCCCGGCCGGCACCACCATCTCGGCGATCCGCGAGCTGGAGAACCACGGCGTCCGCGCGGCCCTGCTGGCCGCCCTGGAGGCCGCCCGCGACCGGGCCCGGGAGATCGCGGCCCAGTCCGCCTGAGCCGTACGAGGGCCGGCGCGGTCAGGTCCCGGGGGTCGACAGGAATGCGAGGGAGTGCCGCGCCACCTCGCGCATGAAGCCGGCGTCGCGCCCGGCCTGGCCGAGGGCGTCCATGCCCCGGATGGTGATGAGGAGCAGGGCCGCCGCTGTGCGCGGGTCGTGATGCGCCGCGAGGTCCCCGTGCTGCTGCGCCTGCTGCAGGCAGGTCACCAGGATCTGCTCGTACGTCCCGTACATGCGTTCGGCGCGGACGGCGACCTCGGGGTCGGCCGCGGCCAGCTCCGCCGTCGGCGCGGAGGTCACCGTGCTCAGTCGCACGCAGGCCAAGGCGGCGGACAGCCTGCGCTTCGGCGCGACCCGCCATCTCGCCCTGACCGACGAGGCCGCCGTCGCCGGGTGCGCGGGCGCCTTCGATCTGATCATCTCGACGCTGTCGGGGTCCCCGGACACCGCGCCGCTGCTGGCGATGCTGGACGTCGACGGCGCCCTCGTCATGGCCGGTGCGCCTGCCCGGCCCCTCACCACGCCGGTCGGCCTGCTCATCGGCGGGCGCCGGAGCCTGGCCGGCACCTCGATCGGTGGTCTCGCGGAGACGCAGGAGATGCTCGGCTTCTGCGCCGCACACGGGATCACCGCGGAGGTGGAGATCATCACCGCCGGGCAGGCCGGGCAGCTGTACGACCGGCTGGACGCGGGGGACGTGCGCTACCGCCTCGTCCTCGACACCTCGACGCTGTAGCGCACGGTCCTAGTACCAGATCGCGATCCGGGCGCCGTTGTTCTCCTCCGGGGGGCTGGGGTGGCTCAGCGCTGCCCCGGTCGCCATCCGGTGGGCGCTCCACGCCACCGCGGCCGCGTCCAGGATGTCGTCCGGTGGCGCCTGGCCCGCCGGGCCGAGCTGGTCGGGCAGCACGATGCCGTTGCGGGCGAGCAGGTCGCGGCGGCGGGCCTGGCCGCTCCAGGTCTTCTTCGCGTACGCCAGCGGCTCGCCGGCCATCTGGCGGAAGGACACCTCGGGGTGGGCCTCGAACAGCAGGCCGGGGTGGCGTTCCCAGATGGCGTTGGCCTCGAGCAGCTTGGGCCGCAACGCCCAGGACTGCCGGCTCAGCCCGGCGCCGGTGAGCTCGCGGCAGAGCCGGTTGGCGGCGGCGAAGTCGGACTCCTGCCAGACCGCGCGGGGCGGCACCCGGAAGACGCTGCCGCGGCGGGGCCCGAGCTGGTCGGCCGCGAGCGTGTCGGCGGCGCGCCAGCGGTCGGGGAGCATGCCGAGCGGGATGTCGACGCCGATGACGGCCGCGCCGGAGCTGCCCGCGACGATCTCGTAGAGGGTGGACGCGAGCATGGCCCGCCCGAAGCGGCCGTCGCGCAGCTCCACCCCCACCCAGCCGAGGGCGTACGCGTCGACGCCGATGACGTGAAGGCTCATGAGCGGCTCAGCGGGGTAGGAGCTTCTCGATGGCGGACACGAGGCGCTCGTCCCCGGGCTGCGTACCCGGGTCGAAGCGGGCCTCGACCGTGCCGTCCGGGCCGACGAGGAACTTCTCGAAGTTCCACTGGATGTCGTCGCCGCTCCCGACGAGCTCGCGGTAGAGCGGGTGCCGCCCGGGGCCGTTGACCTCGACCTTCTCCGTGATCGGGAAGGTGACGCCGTAGTTCACCTGGCAGAACTGGTCGATGTCGGCCGCGCTGCCCGGCTCCTGCCCGGCGAACTGGTTGCAGGGGACGCCGAGCACGACCAGGCCGCGGTCGGCGTACGCGCGGTACAGCTCCTGGAGGCCGGCGTACTGGGGGGTGAGGCCGCACTTGGAGGCGACATTGACCACGAGGACGACATTGCCGCGGTATTGCCGCAGATCGGCGGATCCCCCGGTAAGGGCGTCGATGTCGACGTCGAAGATGGTCATGACGGCAGACTACGCGCTGTGCCCGTATGAGTGCACGCCGTGGCGCTCACTGCGACGAAGTTAAAAGAGCGGCCAAACCGTCGTCACCACCTTGACTCACGTTCATAGATGTGACTACCGTCTCTTCAACTTCCCTTTGGAAAGTTTCCTAACTGTTGGTTCTTGAGGAGACGCAGTGAAGAAAACCCTCCGCCGCGCCCTGTGGGCCGGAGCGATCGTGGCGATGGCGTCCGCCGCCGTCCCCATGGTCCAGGCGTCCGCCGCAGCTGCCTGTGCTCCCGCCTGGAGCTCCACTGCGGTCTACACCAAGGACATGGCCGCCTCCCAGAACGGTCACAACTACACCGCCAAGTGGTGGACGCAGAACGAGGCGCCGTCGACCCACAGCGGCCAGTGGGACGTGTGGATCGACGGCGGCACGTGCGGCGGCGGCACCACGCCTCCGACCACCCCGCCGACGACTCCTCCGACCACCCCGCCCACCACGCCTCCCACGACCCCGCCGACCCAGCCCCCGGGCAACGGTGGCAAGAACGTCGTGGGCTACTTCGCCGAGTGGGGCGTCTACGGGCGCAACTACCACGTGAAGAACATCGTCACGAGCGGCTCGGCGTCCAAGCTGACGCACATCCTGTACGCGTTCGGCAACACCACCGGCGGCCAGTGCTCCATCGGTGACTCGTACGCCGACTACGACCGGGCGTACACCGCGGCGGAGAGCGTGGACGGCGTCGCCGACACGTGGGACACCGGCGCGCTGCGCGGCTCCTTCAACCAGCTGCGCAAGCTCAAGAAGGCGTACCCGAACATCAAGGTGATCTGGTCGTTCGGCGGCTGGACCTGGTCCGGCGGCTTTACCCAGGCCGCCGCGAACCCGACCGGCTTCGCGAACTCCTGCTACAACCTGATCAAGGACTCGCGCTGGTCGGACGTCTTCGACGGCATCGACATCGACTGGGAGTACCCGAACGCCTGCGGCCTCTCCTGCGACAGCAGCGGCCCGGCCTCGTACAACAACGTGATCACGGCGCTGCGCAACAAGTTCGGCGCGAACTTCCTGATCACCTCGGCGATCTCGGCCGACGGCTCCAACGGCGGCAAGCTCGACGCGGCCGACTACGCCTCCGGCATCGCGAAGCTGAACCTGGTCTTCCCGATGACCTACGACTACTACGGCGCCTTCAACGCGCAGGGCCCGACCGCCCCGCACTCGCCGCTCACCTCGTACGCCGGCATCCCGACCCAGGGCTTCTGGTCCGACGCGGCGATCCAGAAGCTGAAGAGCAAGGGCGTCCCGGCGAGCAAGATGCTGCTCGGCATCGGCTTCTACGGCCGCGGCTGGACCGGCGTCACGCAGAGCGCACCGGGCGGCTCGGCGACCGGCGCGGCACCGGGCACCTACGAGGCCGGCATCGAGGACTACAAGGTCCTCAAGAACAGCTGCCCGGCCACGGGCACCGTCGGCGGCACGGCGTACGCCAAGTGCGGCAGCAACTGGTGGGGCTACGACACCCCGGCCACCATCGGCGGCAAGATGACGTACGCCAAGCAGCAGGGTCTCGGCGGCGCGTTCTTCTGGGAGTTCTCCGGCGACACCAGCAACGGCGAGCTCATCACCGCGATCAAGAACGGCCTCGGCTGAGCTTGCCCGCAGCGGAAAACCGAAGCAAAACCCAGTGACGCAGTCCTAGCAGGTGGGGCGCCGGGGATCCTCCCGGCGCCCCTTCCCTGTCCCTGGTTAGGCTTTCGGCATGCGCCGAGAGTGGCATCAGCTCAGTCATCCCGGGGTCGGTGCGACCGCCCTGCAGACCTCCCGTCCCTCCACCGACTCCGCCGAGGACTCGGCGCTCGGCCTGGACCGCTGGCGCGAGCTGCCGCGCCTGCAGATGCCGCCGTGGGCGGACATGGACGAGGTCACTTCGGTCTGCAAGGTCCTCGACAACGTCCCGTCGATCGTCGCGCCGTACGAGGTCGACCAGCTGCGCCACAAGCTCGCCGAGGTGTGCGAGGGGCGGGCGTTCCTGCTCCAGGGCGGCGACTGCGCCGAGACGTTCGCCGACAACACCGAGAGTCACCTGCTCGCCAACGCGCGCACGCTGCTGCAGATGGCCGTGGTGCTCACGTACGGCGCCTCGATGCCGGTGGTGAAGGTGGCCCGGGTGGCCGGGCAGTACACCAAGCCGCGCTCCGCGCCGACCGACTCGCTGGGGCTGCCGGCGTACCGCGGCGACCTGATCAACTCGCTGGAGGCCGACGAGGGCGCCCGGGTGGCCGACCCGCAGCGCATGATCCGGGCGTACGCGAACAGCGCCGCGGCGATGAACATGCTGCGGGCGTACCTGGCGGGTGGTCTTGCCGATCTCGCGGGTCTGCACGACTGGAACAAGGACTTCGTCCGGGCGTCGCCCGCGGGTGAGCGCTACGAGGCGATCGCGCGCGAGATCGACCGCGCCCTCGACTTCATCCGCGCCTGCGGCATGACCGACGACGAGGCGCTGCGCACGGTCAGCCTGTACTGCTCGCACGAGGCGCTGGCGCTGGAGTACGACCGCGCGCTGACCCGGGTCTCCGACGGCCGGGCGTACGGTCTGTCCGGGCACTTCCTCTGGGTGGGTGAGCGGACCCGGCAGCTGGACCACGCGCACATCGACTTCATCAGCCGCATCGCGAACCCGATCGGGGTGAAGCTCGGCCCCGGCACCTCCCCGGAGACCGCGATCGAGCTGTGCGAGAAGCTCAACCCGGAGAACGTCCCGGGCCGGCTCACGCTGATCAGCCGGATGGGCAACGGCAAGGTACGCGAGGCGCTGCCGCCGATCGTGGAGAAGGTGACGGCGTCGGGGGCGAAGGTCGTGTGGCAGTGCGACCCGATGCACGGCAACACCCACGAGTCGTCCAACGGCTACAAGACGCGCCACTTCGACCGGATCGTCGACGAGGTGCTCGGCTACTTCGAGGTGCACCGCGGCCTCGGCACCCACCCGGGCGGCATCCACGTCGAGCTGACCGGCGAGGACGTCACCGAGTGCCTCGGCGGCGCGCAGGGCATCGAGGACCTGGACCTGCCCGGCCGGTACGAGACCGCCTGCGACCCCCGCCTCAACACCCAGCAGAGCCTGGAGCTGGCGTTCCTCGTGGCGGAGATGCTGCGTGGCTGACCTGCGCTCGGACACCGTCACCCGGCCGACGCCGGCGATGCGCGAGGCCATGGCGTCCGCGCCGGTGGGCGACGACGTCTTCGGCGACGACCCGACCGTCAACGATCTCGAGGCGCACGTCGCGCGGATGTTCGGGCACGAGGCGGCGCTGTTCGCCCCGTCCGGCACGATGGCCAACCAGATCGCGATGCAGCTCGTCGTGCCGGCGGGGGAGGAGCTGCTCGCCGGCGCGGACGCGCACGTGGTCACGTACGAGCTGGGCGCCGCCGCCGCGCTGGGCGGCATCTCGACGCGCACCTGGCCGTCGCGCGGCGCCGCTCTGGACGTCGACGAGATCGCGGGGATGATCCGCCCGGCCGGCTACCCCTCGGTGCCGACCCGGGCGATCGCCGTCGAGCAGACGCACAACCTCGGCGGCGGGGGGATCGTCCCGCTCGCGACACTGCACCGCCTGCACGACGTGGCGAAGAGCGCCGGGGTGGCCCTCCACTGCGACGGCGCCCGCATCTGGCACGCGCACGTCGCGGAAGGGGTGCCGCTGTTCACGTACGGGCAGCTCTTCGACACCCTGTCGGTCTGCCTGTCGAAGGGCCTCGGCGCACCGGTCGGGTCGTTGATCGTGGGCTCCGCGGAGCGCATCGCCCGGGCCCGGCAGATCCGTAAGCGGATGGGCGGCGGCATGCGCCAGGTCGGCATCCTCGCGGCGGCCGGCCGGTACGCCCTCGACCACCACGTCGACCGCCTCGCGCAGGACCACGCCCGGGCCCGCCGCCTCGCCGAGGCCCTCGAACCGTTCGGCGTGGTCGACGCCGCCGCCGTGCGGACCAACCTCGTCCCGCTCGACCTGACCAAGGCGTCGATGGACGCGCCGACGCTGGTCGCGAGGGCCGCGGAACGCGACGTCCGGATCACGGTGATGCTGCCCCGGCTGGCCCGCGCGGTCACCCACCTCGACGTGGACGACGACGACGTCGACCGCACGATCGTGGTCCTGTCCGACCTTCTGCGCGCCGCCTGAGCAGGCGGCGTCCGGTCTGGTTACATCGGACCCGACGCCGCCCGCCACCGACGAGGAGCCCGCGATGAGCCGCCGCGCCACCGGCACCTTCACCACCACGTTCGAGCCGCTCAAGGCCGACGACGACACGCTCGGCCGCATGCAGGTCCACAAGACGATCGAGGGCGACCTCGTCGGCACGGGCCGCGCCGAGATGCTGTCGGTCGGCACCCCGGTCGAGGGATCGGCGGGCTACGTCGCCATCGACCACATCACCGGCACGCTGGAGGGGCTCCGCGGCAGCTTCGTCCTGCAGCACTTCGGGCTCATGGACCGCGGATCCGGCACGCTGACCGTGCGGGTCGTGCCGGATTCGGGTACGGACGAGCTCACCGGCATCACCGGCACGTTCGAGATCGACAACAGCTCGGACGAGCACCGGTACGTCTTCACGTACGACATCGAGCCGCACTGAGCGATGCCCCGACTCTCGGCGCCCGTGCTGGCCGGCGATCGCGTACGGCTCGAGCCCCTCGGCCACGGCCACGCCGCCGACCTCGCCGCCGCGGCTGAGGAGGACCGGTCCTCGTACGGCTGGACCTGGGTGCCCCGCGCCCACGAGGTCGGCGCGTACCTGGACGAGCAGCTGGGCCGGGCGGCGGCGGGGCAGCTGGCCCCGTACGCGCAGATCGCCGCCGCGTCCGGACGGGCGGTGGGCGTCACGGCGTACTGGGATCCGCGGCCGTGGCCGGACGGGGACCGGCTGATGGCGGTCGAGGTCGGTTTCACCTGGCTGGCGGCGTCCGCGCAGGGCACGGGCATCAACACCGAGGCGAAGTACCTGTTGTTCCGGCACGCCTTCGAGGCCTGGGGCGCGGCCCGGGTGGACCTGAAGACCGACGCCCGCAACGGCCGCTCCCGCGCGGCGATCGCCGGCCTGGGCGCGCAGTTCGAGGGCGTGCTGCGGCAGTGGTCCAGGTCCTGGGCGCCCGGCGAGGACGGCATGCTCCGCGACTCGGCGATGTTCTCGATCATCGCCGCGGAGTGGCCGGCCTGCCGCGCGCATCTCGAGGAACGCCTGGCGCGTCGCTAGCGGGCCGCAAACGCACGCCAAGGTTGGTGGGGTAGAGCGCGAAGGTCTCGCGTTCGCCCACCGGACCGGCGGAGGTGTCGGGCTCGAGGGTGAACGCGCGGCAGATCGTGGCGATCAGCAGCGTCGCCTCCAGGAGGGCCAGGTTGCGGCCCGGGCAGAAGCGCGGCCCGCTGCCGAACGGAAGGTACGGCTGCTCACCCTGCGCGGCGTCGGCCGGGCGGCCCGGACGGAACGCGCCGGGATCGGGATACCGATCCGCGTCGGTGGCCGAACCGTACGCCTGCAGCACGAAGATGGGCGTGCCCGGGCCGACGCGCAGGCCGCCGACGGTCGTTTCGGCCAGCGGCTCCATGACGACGAACGGTGACGGGGGCCGCAGCCGGATCGCCTCGTCGATCACCGCGCCGGCGAGGCGCAGCCGGGGCAGAGCCGCCGCGTCCGGCGGGCCGTCCGGGTCGAGCTCCGCCTCGGCCTCGGCCCGGACGCGCTGCTGGACCTCCGGGTGCGTGGCGAGGAAGTGCACCGCCCAGGCGGTCGCTGCGGCGCTGCTCTCCTGGCCGGCGACGATCATGGTCAGCACGCTGCCCACCACGTCGGCGTCGCTCAGCGGCTCCTCGCCGTCGAGGTCCGCGCGGGCGAGCGCGGTGAGGAAGTCACCCGGCTCCCCGCCGCCGGCCATCCGGGACCGGGCCTCGGCATAGCGGTCCAGGATCAGCCGGCCGGTCTGCGCGACGGCGGCGTCCACCTTGCGGTCGGCGGGCAGCCGTACGAGCCGCCAGTACGGTACGGGGCTGTTCAGCCGGCGCCGCAACGTGGCGAACACGAGCGCGAGATGGCGGTGCAGGTCGCCCTCCCCGGCGCCGCCCAGCTCGTGGCCCATGGTCACGCCGGTCACCACCTCGAGGGTGTACCGCATGAGGTGGTCGAGGACGTCCACCCGCTCGCCGGAGGCCGCCGCGGCCTGCCATCGGTCCCGCAGCCGGCCGGCCGCTCCCGCCACCGTGCCGAACGACGCGTGCAGGGACGCGGCGCCCAGGCCGCGGGTGCCGATCCGGCGTAGCCGGCGCCAGTCGTCGCCCTCCGCGCTGAACAGCCCGTGGCCGCCGAGCTCGTCGATCAGGTCGGACACGAACCGGCCGCGGCGGAAACCGTCCGGGCGCTCCCGGAACACGGCCCGGAGGATGCCCGGATCCGAGGTGACGACGGCGGTCGTGCCGGGCAGGCGGATCCGGTACGTGGGGCCGTACCGCTCCCGCCAGCGGTAGAGGGACCGGTGCGGCGTGCCCCCGCGGGCGAACCCGATGAGGTTGCCCAGCAGGGGAAGTCCCCGCGGCCCGGGCAGGTCGGCGACGGTGAGGGGTGCGGTTCGCATGGGCCGAAAGTTAACACCTGTTCACTTCGGCCGGCGGGACCCCGGGCGCGCTGTGCCCGAAAGGACCGGCTGCATGGCCTTGTCGTCGTGGGCGGCTTCGGCCCGGCCGCCCGCGCGGCGGACGACGCGGTTCAGCGCCCCGTCATCGGCACTGGGCGTCGACCATGGCCTGGAAGGTGGGGAACCACGCCCGGGCCGCGGGCTCGTGGGCCTCCGCAAGCGCGGCGGGCAGCGTCAGGTCCTCGCCGGTGCTCATGCCGGACGGAGGCCCTTGAGCAGCGCGATGTCCGCCGCGTGGCCCTCGTGCTGTTCGGTGGGGGTCTCGACGATCACCGGGATGCCGGCCGTGGCCGGGTGGGCGAGCAGCTCGGCGAACGCCGCCGTGCCGATGCGGCCCTTGCCGATCGTCTCGTGGCGGTCGCGGGTGGAACCGCAGTCGTCCTTCGAGTCGTTGGCGTGCACGAGCATCAGGCGGTCCGGGCCGGCCGTGGCCACCAGCGAGTCCAGTGTCTTCGTCATGCCGCCCGGGGTGGCCAGGTCGTGGCCGGCCGCCCAGGCGTGGCAGGTGTCGAAGCAGACGCCCAGCCACGGGTGGTGCTCGACCGCCGCCAGGTACGGCCCGAGGTCCTCGACCTTGGACGCGAGGCTGCGGCCGCCGCCGGCGCTGGGCTCGACGAGCAGCTTCGGCAGGCCTTGCGCCGCCGCGCGGTCGAGCAGGGGCAGGAGCGCCTCGCGGAGCTGGTGCATCGCCTTGTCGTCGTGGGCCGGATCGACCGAGCTGCCCGCGTGGTAGACGACGGCCGTCGCGCCGATGGCCGCGCCGCGCTGCAGGGCGTGCTCGAGGGTCTCGACCGAGCGGGTGACCGTGAGCTCGGTGGGGGAGCCGAGGTTCACCAGCAGTGACGCGTGGATGTACGCCGGCAGCCCCCGCTCGCCGCACCCGTCGCGGAAGAGCGTGTCCTGCTTCGGGTCGCCCGGCGGCAGCGCCCAGCCGCGGGAGTTGGAGACGTAGACCTGCACCGCCTCCGACCCCGCCGCGTCCGCGTACGGCAGGGCGGCCTTGGCCAGGCCGCCCGACGTCCTCGTGTGCGACCCGACGGGACGGCCCCGGTCGGACCGGGAGCCGCCTTCAGTCCGTTCGTGGGTGGCGGCGGGGTGGTCGGACCGGGGGGTTACAGGCAATTCAGCACGACCTCCGTCTGCGGCGGCACCGGGGTGTTCGGCGCGGGCGACTGCTGGCGTACGAGACCGTTGGGGTTGAAATTGATCTTCGGCACCAGGCTCGAGCCCTGCAGCGTCTGCGCGGCCTGCTGGCACGGCTGGTTGGTGAGGTCGGGGACGGTGACCAGCGGCGGGCCCTTGCTGACGTCGAGCTTGATCTCGTCGTCCTTCTCCGCGCCGGTGCCCTGCTCCGGGGACTGCCCGATGACCGTGTCCGCGGGCTGGTCGCTGTCCTTGTACTGCTCGACGACGCTCAGCCCGAGCCGCTGCAGGTCGGCGCGGGCGTCGTTGACGTTCTTGCCGACGACCTGCGGCACGGTGATCGGGGCCTTGCCCTTGCTGATCACGGCGGTGACGGTCGCGCCGGGCTTGAGGGACTCGCCGGCCTTGGGGTCGATGGAGATGACCACGCCCTGCGGGAGGGTGTCGCTGTACTTGCCGGCGCCCTCCTTGAACTTGAGCTTCGTGCCCTCGATCTCGCCCTTGGCCGCGGCCTTCTCCATGCCGACCACGTCGGGGACCGGGTAGCGCTCCGGGCCCAGGGACAGCGTCAGGGTCAGCAGGCCGCCCTTGACCAGGCGTTCGGTGGCCGGCGGGTCCTGTGCCAGGACGGTGTCCTTGGGCGCGTTCTCGTCGTAGCGGCCGTCGTCGAAGCGCAGGTCGAAGCCGCGCGCCTTGGCCTCCTGCTCGGCCTGCGAGCGGGTCATGTTGACCATCTGCGGTGCGTCGGTGTAGCGGCCCAGCGTCACCCACCACGTGCTGCCGATGACCACCAGCACCATCAGCGCGACGGCGCCGAGGATGAACAGCCGGCGGCGGTCGCCGAAGCGGCCGACCGCGCCGTACTCGCCCGGGGCGGGGGCGTCGGGCCGGCGGCGCGCGCCGCGGCCACCGGCCTGCTCGGGCAGGCGCGCCCAGGGCGGCCGGTCACCGGTCGTGGGCGGCATCACCGACGTGACGGCGGGCACGAGCGCGGTGGCGTCGGCCATCGCGGGGCGGGCGGGCACCTGACGCAGCAGCGCCGTCTCGACGTTGGCGGCGCCCAGGTCGTCGCGGACCACCTGCACCTCGGCGAGCAGCGCGCCGGCGTCGGTGGGACGTGCGCCGGGGTCGCGGCGGGTGGCCCGGGCGACGAGGTCGTCGAGGATGGTCGGCAGCCCCTTGACGATGCTCGAGGGGGCCGGCACGTCGTTGTCCACGTGCTGCCACGCCACCTCGACCGGCTCGTCGCCGTCGTACGGCACCCGGCCGGTGAGCATCTCGAACAGCACGATGCCGGCCGAGTACACGTCCGTGCGGGCGTCCGCGTGACCGTCGGTGACCAGCTCGGGGGCCACGTACGCCACCGTCGCCATCAGCTGGCCGCTCTCGTCGGCGCTGGCCTCGACCGCGCGGGCCAGCCCGAAGTCGGCGACCTTGACGACCGCGTCGACGAGGTTGGCGATGCCGCCGCTGGGCGCCTCGGCGACCAGCACGTTCTCCGGCTTCACGTCGCGGTGCACCAGGCCGGCGCGGTGCGCGGCGGCGATGGCGGCGAGCATCTGCTCGAGGATCGCCAGCGCCTCCACCGGGTTGAGCCGGCGGCGCTGGGTGAGCAGGTCGCGCAGGGTGCGGCCCTGCACGTACTCCATCACCAGGTAGGGCAGGCCCTCGTGGCGCCCCTGGTCGTAGACCGCGACCACGTTCGGGTGGGTCAGCCGGGCGATCGTCTTGGCCTCGTCGGTGAACCGGTCGACGAAGTGCACGTTCGTCGCCTGCGACGGGTGGATGATCTTGAGCGCGACGGTACGCCCCAGCCGGTCGTCCACGGCGGTGTAAACGGTCGCCATGCCACCGCGGGCGACGCGCCCGGTGATCCGGTAGCGCCCGTCAATCGTCGTGCCGATCAACGTGTCGGCGACAGTCGTGTCCATCGGCGTGAAGTGTATGTGCCCTTCCGGGAAAGACGGTCCAGGATGTCACAGCTGAGACCGAACGGGTACGGCGTCCTTGAGGGCGAGCCGCGCAGATGGACGATATCGGGCCGTGGTCCGAGCGACCACGGGCCCCTTATCGTGATAAATCGGATCAGTGCCCGGGCGTGACGCGTGCCCGCTCGGTGCTGTCGGGGCGCTCGGGCACGGAGTACGTCGGATCGGGCGACGGGGAGTCGTCGTCGGAGGCGCTGGGCGTGGGCGTGGGCTCGGGGCTGTGCGGCGACGACGGAGCCGCGGTCGGCGTCGGCACCGGCGGAGTGAGGCAGTCGCACGGGGTCGGCGGCGCGGCCGGGGAAGTCCGGTGCACGGTGGTGCGCCGCGGGGCCGGCAGGACGTCCGTGCCGGTGCTGTCCGGCGTACCCGTGGTCGCGAGGGTGTGCGGCACGGTCCGCACAGTCCCGGCAGCCGCCGGCGCCTCCGCCGGAGCGGGCGCCTCCTGCGGCCCGCGGCCGAGCCGTTCGTGGGAATCCTCGCCCGGCGTGCCGTCCGGCGCCGCGGCTGCCAGCGGGTACGGCTCCGCGCCGGCCGGCTGGTCGCCCAGCACCACGCCGAGCCCGTTGACGACGGCGAAGTAGCTCCCGGCCGCGCCGGCCACGGCGAGCGTGCCGAACGCCGTGACGGCCACCGCCCGGCGTGGGCGGCGGGCGTGGGCGGGCCCGTACGACGGGAGCAGCCCGCCGGTGATGCCGGCGCCGCCGAACGTGCTGTACCCGGTCGAGGTCACGTCCGGGTGCACCGGCCGGACGCCGGACGGCGCGCCGCCCTCATCGGCCTCCCGGCGGCCCAGGTCGTAACGCAGTGATCGCCACGCGCCGGCCACCTCGGTGCGGGTTCTCCGCCACAGGGTCATCGCGACCTCTCCTCGATCTCGAGCCGGGACCGTCCCGGCGGGGTCAGGGGCACCGCGTGGTGCCGTGGGTACGGGCCGTGGCAGGCTGGTCGGGTGACCGATTCCGTAACCGTGGGCCCGGCGGCCGGACAGCCGGCCGGCCCGGCCGAGTGGATCAACCTGCCCGACGTGGCGGAGCGGCTCGGCGTGTCGATCAGCAAGGTGCACCAGATGATCCGCGACGGCGTGCTGCTCGCGGTCAGGCGCGACGGCATCCGGGTCGTGCCGGCCGAGCTGATCGCCAACAGCACCGTGCTCAAGCACCTGCCCGGCATCCTCACGTTGCTCCATGACGCCGGGTACAACGACGAAGAGGCCATCGGGTGGCTGTACGAACCCGACGAGACCCTCGGCGGCTCCGGCGCGGTGGCGCTCGGCGGCGACCGCGCCCGCGAGGTCAAGCGGCGCGCCCAGGCGCTCGGGTTCTGAGCCGCGTCGATGAGCCACCTGGCGTACCTGCTCGTGCTCGCGGGCTGCCTGGTCTGCGCGCTCTGGCTCGAGCCGGTGCTCAAGGTCAACGTGCTGCGCCGCGGCCGCCGGCTGCTGCTCACGCTGCTGCCGGTGGTGGTCGTCTTCGTCCTCTGGGACCTGGCGGCGATCGCGGCGGGACACTGGACCTTCGACCCGGAACAGACCACCGGGATCCTGCTGCCCGGCGGCCTGCCCTTGGACGAGGTGCTCTTCTTCGTGGTGGTGCCGGTGTGCGCGGTGCTCGGCTTCGAGGCGGTCCGCGCGGTGCTGCGCCGGCCCGCCGGGGACGGTGACGAGTGAGCTACACGGCGGCGGCCCTGCTGGGCGTGGTGGGCGCGGTCCTCATCGACCTGTTCGTGCTCCGGACCCGGCTCGTGCGGCGGGTGGTGTTCTGGGCGACGTACCCGATCATCATCGTCTTCCAGCTGCTGTCCAACGGCATCCTGACCGGGCGGCACATCGTGATCTACGACCCGGCGGCGATCATCGGCTGGCGGATCGCGTACGCGCCGGTCGAGGACCTGCTCTTCGGCTTCGCCATGGTGCTGCTCACGCTGTCGGTCTGGGTGTGGCTCGGCCGGCGCGGCGTCCAGCGTGAGCCGAGGGCCGGCGAGGGCAGCGCCGTGCTGCGCCTGCTGCGGGCGCGTTCCTCAGACCGCGCGGCGCGTGGCCGCGTCGGCGAGGGCTAGCAGCACCGACCGGGCCTCCGCCTCGATGGCCGGCGTGTCCAGGGCGGCGAGCGCCTCCGCGGTCAGCGCGGCGATCCGGGTCTCCGTGCGGGCCAGCGCGCCGCTTCCGGTGATCAGCGCGCGCAGCCGCTCCACCCGGGCCTCGTCCAGTTTCAGGTCGCCGAGGCCGCGGTCCAGCTCGCCGCGGCCGGCCGCCGGCAGTGCCTCGTACGCGGCCGCGATCAGGTACGTGCGCTTGCCCTCGCGTAGGTCGTCGCCGGCCGGCTTGCCGGTCTGTGCCGGGTCGCCGAAGACGCCGAGCACGTCGTCGCGCAGCTGGAACGCCTCGCCCAGCGGGAGCCCGTACGCGGAGTAGGCCCGGCTGACCTCCGCGGACGCCCCGGCCAGGGCGGCGCCGAGCAGCAGCGGGCGTTCGACCGTGTACTTGGCCGACTTGTAGCGGGCGACCTTGCCGGCGCGTTCCAGCGACGTGTCGCCGGTGACCGGGGTCAGCACGTCGAGGTACTGGCCGGCGGTCACCTCCGTACGCATCTCGTCGAAGACCGGACGTGCCCGGGCCAGCTCCTCCAGGCCCACGCCCGAGCTGTGCAGCAGCTCGTCGGACCAGACCAGGGCGAGGTCGCCGAGGAGCACGGCCGCGTTGTCGCCGAACGCGTCGGCGTCGCCGCGCCAGGCGGCGGCCGCGTGCCGGGACGCGAAGCGGCGGTGCACCGAGGGCTCGCCGCGCCGGGTGTCCGAGCGGTCCATCAGGTCGTCGTGGATCAGCGCGCTGGCCTGGACGAGCTCCAGCGCGGCCACCGCCGCGACGACATGGTCGGAGTCGATGCCGCCCGCTCCGCGATAACCCCAGTACGCGAACGCCGGCCGCAGCCGCTTGCCGCCGCGCAGCACGAACGCCTCCAAGGTGTCCGCCACGTCACCCAGCGCGTCGTCGATCGCGAGCAGGCGCGTGCGCTGGGCCGCGAGGAACGCGGCGAGAGCCTTGTCGACGCGGGGGTGCAGGCCGGCGCGCTCGAGCGGGGAGGTCACGGCGCCAAACCTAGCGGGTCTTGCGGAAGGCGCCAGCCCGGTAGAGTCTGCGGTGTGTCTCTCGGCCTTCCCTCCCGCCTCCCCGGGTCCCCGGCGATCGGTTCGCTGATCCGCCGTCCGGAGCCCACGTTCTCGTTCGAGTTCATGCCGCCCAAGACGCGCGAGGCCGAGCAGCTGCTCTGGCAGACGATCCGCGAGCTGGAGCCGTTGCGGCCGGACTTCGTGTCGATCACGTACGGTGCCGGCGGCAGCACCCGCGACACGACCGTCGACGTGACCGAACGCGTGGCCACCGAGACGACGCTGCTGCCCATGGCGCATCTCACCGCGGTCAACCACTCGGTGGCCGAGCTGCGCAACGTCATCGGGCGGCTGGCCGGCGCGGGCATCCGCAACGTGCTCGCGGTGCGCGGCGACCCGCCCGGCGACCCCACCGGCGAGTGGGTGCGGCACCCGGAGGGCGTGCTGTACGCCGAGGACCTCGTCCGCCTGCTGCGCGAGGCCGGCGACTTCAGCGTCGGGGTGGCCGCGTTCCCGTACAAGCATCCCCGCTCGGCCGACATCGAGAGCGACACCCGCAACTTCATCAGCAAGTGCCGGGCGGGCGCCGACTTCGCGATCACCCAGATGTTCTTCGAGGCGGACGACTACCTGCGGCTGCGCGACCGGGTGGCCGCGGCGGGTTGCGACACGCCCATCGTGCCGGGTGTGATGCCCGTCCTGAGAATGGCGACCATCGCTCGCTCCGCGCAGCTGTCCGGGGCGCCGTTCCCGCCCGCGCTGCTGCAACGGTTCGAGCGCATCGCCGACGACGAGGCCGGCGTCCGCAAGCTCGGTATCGAGCTGTGCAGCGAGATGTGCCGGCGGCTGCTGGACGAGGGCGTACCGGGCATCCACTTCATCACGATGAACCGGTCGCCCGCCACCCGCGAGGTGTGGCAGCAGCTGTCCGTCGGCGCCGCCGCGCCCGCCGCCTGACCGGTGACCTGGGAGCAGTACGCCGTCGCCTGGTCGGCGCTGCACGGCGGCTTCGACCCGCGCGCCGCCTCGCCGGTGGTGCGCGGCTGGGTACGGCTGGCGTACCGCGGCGGCAGCCTGCTCGCGCGGCTCGGCGCGGGCCCGTCCACGGTGACCACGGCCGGCCTCCTGCTCTGCGCGGGCGTGCCGTTCGTGCCGCTGCCGGCCGGCGCGGCGCTGGTGCTGCTGGCGAGCTTCGCCGACTCCTTCGACGGGGCGGTGGCGGTGATCAGCGGCCGGGCCAGCCGGTTCGGGTTCGTGTACGACTCGGTGGCCGACCGGCTGGGCGAGCTGGCCTGGCTGGTCGCGTTCTGGGTCGCCGGGGCGCCGGGCTGGCTGGTGGTCGCGACGCTGGTGGTGAGCTGGTTGCACGAGTACGTCCGGGCCCGGGCGGCGGCCGGCGGCATGAGCGGCCTCGGCGCGGTCACCGTGGGCGAGCGGCCGACCCGGGTCTCGGTGGCCATCAGCGGGCTGCTGGTCGGCGGCGTCGCCGGCCTGGTCCACCCGGGCTGGGACCGGACCGTCGTGGTGATCGCGGTCATCGTCTGGGTGGCCCTCGGCGTGATCGGCCTGGTGCAGCTGACCGCCGCCGTACGCCGCGCGCTGATCGATTAATTGCGTTGTCCGGGCCTGCCCGTCCCGCCTAGTTTTCTCTCCACGACGACGTGGCCCGGATCACCGGGCCCGAGGGAGATCACATGACTGCCTTCCGACACCACGGCCGGGGCTGCCACCGGGGTTGACGCACGCGCGCCGACCGCCGTCCGCCCCGTGCTCCTGTCGGGCCGGACGGCTTTCTCATGGGCAGACCACAGGGGAGGTGACCCGCGATGAGCGTGGTCCTCGTACTCAACGCCGACTACGGGCCGCTGCACCGGGTCAGCGTCCGGCACGCGATCCGCATGCTCTTCCGCGAGGTGGCGGTCGTGCAGGAGGCCCGCCCGGACGCGCGCATCGGGGTCTTCCCGATCCCGACCGTGATCCGGCTCGTCAGCTACGTGGTGACGCGCTGGCGGCACAGCCGCGGCCCGGGCTGGTCGCGGGCCGGGGTGCTGAGCCGCGACGGGCGGCGCTGCGGCTACTGCGGCGGGGTCGCGTCCACTGTCGACCACGTGCTGCCGCGTTCCCGCGGCGGGGCGAACAGCTGGGAGAACACCGTCGCCGCGTGCGGGCGCTGCAACCAGCGCAAGGGGAACCGTACGCCGGCGGAGGCGCGGATGCCGCTGCGCTCGGCACCGAGGGCGCCGGGCTGGGCGGAACTGGCCGCGCACTGAGGACGACGGCCGGCGGGTGCAACGGGGGCCCGTCGGTCGTCCCTCCCGCTCCAACCGACGATCGCCGAAGTGAGGGTCATGTTTCCGCGTTCTGCTCCAGCCGCCCAGGGGATCTCGTCCCGCTCGATCGGTGCCCTGCTGGACCGGTTCGTGGAACGGGCCGTCGAGGGCCACTCCGTCATGGTCGTCCGCCACGGGCACGTCGTGGCCGAGGGCTGGTGGGCGCCGTACTCGGCGGATCGCCCGACGCTGCTCTACTCGGTGACCAAGTCGTTCACCTCGACGGCGGTCGGGCTGGTGATCGCGGACGGGCTGCTCGCGCTCGGCGACCGGGTGGTCGACGTGCTGCCCGACCACGTGCCGGACGACGTCTCGGAGCACGCTCGCCGCCTGACGGTGCACGACCTCCTGTCGATGACGACCGGGCACGCCACGGACAGCCTCGGCGAGGCCTGGGAGCTCGAGCCGGACGACCTGGTGAAGGGCTTCCTGCGGGTGCCGTTCACCGGCACCGGGTTCGCCTACGACAACGCGACCACGTTCGTGCTGGCCCGCATCGTCGAGCGGGTCACCGGCCGGGACCTGCGGGAGTTCCTCGACGAGCGGCTCTTGCAGCCGATGGGTGCCGGCTGCGCCGACTGGGACCTGGTGGCGAGCGGCAAGGCGTTCGGCTTCCACGGCCTGCACCTGACGACCGAGGCCGTCGCCGCCTACGGTGAGCTGCTGCTGCGCGGCGGGCGATGGGGCGACCGGCAGCTGGTCCCGCGCGAGTGGGTGGAGGCGGCCACCCGGCCGCACTCGGTCATCCCGCCGTCCGTGGACGACTCGGCCCGCGGCTACGGCTATCAGTTCTGGGTCTCGGAGCACGGCTTCTACGCCGACGGGGCCTTCGGCCAGCACTGCGTCGTCATCCCGTCGCTCGACCTCGTCGTGGTCGTGACCAGCCACAGCCCGGAGCCCGGTGGCACGCCCGACGCGGTCTGGGAGTGCCTGTCGCCCGGCATCGGCCGTCCGGGCAGCGCACGCGACGACGAGGTGCTCGCCGACCGGCTGCGGCGGCTGTCGTTCCCGCTGGTGGCGGGCCGGGCCGGGCCGGGGCGTACGGCGAAGGCGACGGTGGTGGCGGCCGCGGATCCGCCGCTGCCCGCGGGCTCCGCGGTGGTGGTGGAACCGGTCGACGGCGGGTGGCGGCTGCGGCTCGAGTCGATCGGTACGGTCGAGGTCGGTCATGGCGGGTGGCGGGAGAGCTCACCGCTGGGCCGGCCGGTCGTCGCGTCCGGCGCCTGGCAGGGTGACACGTTCGTCGCCGACCTCTTCGTCATCACCACCCCCCATCGGGTACGGCTGATGGTCGACGGCGGTACGGCGACAGCGACCTGGAGCACCGTGCCTCTGACCACCCCCGATCTGGCGCTGCACCTGCGGGCACCGTTGATGACGCGGCCCGGCGTCGGGTAGGCCCGCCGCGGATAGGCTCGGTGCATGGCTTCCGACGCGCCCGCCCGTACCGTCCGCGATCTCACGGGCCTGCTGAACTCGGCCGGTCACGCCATGAACAACCGGCTGGCCGCGGCGCTCGCCGGCGTCGGGCTGACCCCGCGGATGCAGTGTGTGCTGGTGCACGCGCTCGAGGAGGAACGGACGCAGATCCAGCTCGCGGCCCTCGCCGACCTCGACAAGACGACGATGGTCAGCACGGTCGACGAGCTGGAGCGCCGGGGCCTCGCCCGGCGCCGCCCGTCCGTGGCCGACCGGCGGGCGCGGATCATCGCGGTCACCGAGGAGGGCCGCCGGGCCGCCGAGGAGGGGCAGCGCATCGTCGACCGGGTGCACGCCGAGGCGCTGGAGGCGCTGCCGGAGCCGGCCCGTGCCGCGTTCGTCGCCGCGTTGCACCAGCTGGTCGAGGGTGCACCGGGGGACGGGCCCCGGCCGGTGCGCCGGGCGCGGCAGCGGGCAACTGCGTGACAAGTAGATAGTCTGCATCCGAACCATCTGCTACGGTCGCGTTCATGGCCGTCTCCGCGTACCCCCGCAACCGTGCCGCCGCCCTGGCGGTGCTCTGTGCCATGGCGCTCATGATCGTGCTGGACAGCACGATCGTGGCGGTCGCCGTGCCCACCATCCAGTCCGACCTCGGCTTCTCCGCCGCGGGAGTGGCCTGGGTCGTCAACGGATACCTGGTCGGCTTCGCCGGCCTGCTGCTGCTCTCGGGCCGGCTCGGCGACCTCGTGGGCGCCCGGGCCGTCTTCCTCACCGGGCTGGTCGTGTTCACCGCCGCCAGCCTGCTCTGCGGCCTGGCCGGCACCCCCGCCCTGCTCGTGGCGGGCCGCTTCGTGCAGGGGGTGGGCGGCGCCCTCGCCTCGGCGGTGATCTTCAGCCTGATCGTGCGGCTGCACCCCGAACCGGCCGCCCAGGCCCGCGCGATCGGTGTCTACAGCTTCACCCAGGCCGGCGGCGCGGCGGCCGGCTTCGTCGCGGGCGGGCTGCTCACCGAGGCCGCCGGCTGGCCGTGGATCTTCCTGGTGAACGTACCCATCGGCGCCGGCGTCCTGATCGCGGCGCTGCGGGTGCTGCCCCGCGAGGCCGGGCCGGGCCTGCGGGCGGGCACCGACGTGGCCGGCGCGGCGCTGATCACCGTCGGACTGTCGGCGGGCGTCTACGCCATCGTGGACGGCAGTGGTCCGTACGGGGCCCTCGCGGTGCTCCTCGTCGCCGGGTTCCTGCTCCGGCAGCGGTCCGCCCGCCACCCCCTCGTGCCGTTGCGCGTGCTGCGCAGTCGCCGTCTGCTGCTCGCCTGCGCCGCGCTCATCCTCATCTTCGCCACCGGGATGGGCTTCCAGTTCGTCAACGCCCTGTTCCTGCAGCGGGTCCTCGGGCTCGACGCGACGGGTACGGGCCTGGCGTTCGTCCCCACGCCGATCGTGATCGGCCTGGTCTCCCTGTTCGCGGCGCCCCGGCTGACCGCCCGCCTGGGCGTGAAGCCGGTGCTGCTGGGCGGGCTCGCGGCGCTGGCGGCCGGGCTGCTGCTGATGACCGGGATGCCGGTCGGCGCGCGCTACCTCACCGACGTGCTGCCGGGCCTGATCGTCATGGGCCTGGGCATCGGTGTGGTGATCCCGGCGATCATCATGCTGGCGATGGCCGGCGCCGGACCGGGTGACACCGGGCTGATCTCCGGCCTGGCCAACACCGCGCAGCAGGCGGGGGCGGCGCTCGGGCTGGCGGTGCTGGCCGTGGTCGCCGCCCGGGTCACCGGAGCGCACGCCGCCGACGGGGCCGCCCCGGTCGAGGCGCTGCGGGACGGGTACGCCCGGGCGTACCTGACGGCGGCCGGATTCGTGCTTGGCGCGATCGTGCTGACCGCGCTGGTCCCGGCCGGTTCGGCAGCACCGGCCACGGAGGGCGGACCCGGACCGGTCGCCGGTGTGCCGGCCGACGAGGAGCGGCTGCTCTGCTCTGCTGCCGACGGCGGCCGGTGCTCGTAACGTGTCAATGTACCGTTGACACGGTGACGGATCTCGATCAGCTCGCCGAGCTGGGCCCGGCGCGCGCCCGGCTCGACGAGCGCGAGCTCGAGCTCATCGACCGTGCCCGGCAGGGCGGTGCGACCTGGGCGCAGATCGCCGGCGTGCTCGGCCTGGCCAGCCGGCAGGCCGCCGAGCAGCGCCGCCAGCGCCTGCTGGCGGCGGCCCGCGCGCGCCGCACCGACGAGGATCTCCGGTACGCCGCCGGCATCGTGGTTCTCCGCGAAGCGGTGTCCGACCTGCACCGCGCCATCGCCGCCGACCCGCGCTGGAAGCAACGCTTCGCGCGTGCGGCTCTGGTGCGCGACACCGTCGCGATCGCCGTGGACGCCGCTCCGAGCGGCCTGTACGCACTCGCGTGCCAGGCTGCCGACGATCTCGCCGCCGGCCGGGCACGACTTCCCGGTCATGTCCGGCCGGCGGTCGAGAAGCTGCGAGCGGCCTTGTCAATGGCACGTTGACATGGCGGTCTGGGGTTGCTGCAATCCTGCTCAGCTTTTGAGGATGGAGGGCATGCGTCGCAACGCCGTCCTGTTCGTGGCGATCTCCCTGCTGTCCGGCTTCGGCAGCACCGCCATGGCCCTCGTCGCCGGGATCTGGATCCTCGACCTGACCGGGTCACCCGCCCGCGCCGGCCTCGCCGGCCTGTGCGTCTACGCCCCGGCCCTCGCCGGGCCCTGGCTCGGCGGCCTCCTCGACCGGATACCCCGCCGGCCTCTGCTCATCGGGACGAACCTGGCGCTCGCGGTGGCCCTCCTCTCGCTGGTCGCGGTCCGTTCCGCGGGCCAGGCCGCGCTGATCTACGCGGTCTGCCTCGCGTACGGCCTGAGCTACGTCCTGCTCGACGCGGGCGAGTCGGCGCTGCTGCCCGCGGCGCTGCCCCCGGACCGGCTGGGCGAGGTCAACGGCTGGCGCTCCAGCGCCCAGGAAGGCACGAAGCTCGTCGCGCCCCTCGCCGGCGCCGGCCTCTACGCCTGGCGCGGGGGCGCGGCGGTCGCCGTCCTCAGCGCCGTCATGCCCCTGGCCGCCGCGGCGCTGTACGCCCTGCTACGGCTGAGGTCCGTACCGCCGCCGCCCGTCCCGGTGGAGCGAGGGTTGCGAGCCGGCCTCGGAGTGCTGCGGCGGAGCCGGACGTTGCGCGTGACGGTCGCGCTGGCCGGCGTCTCGATCGGCATGTCCGGCTTCACGACCGCGCCCCTGTACGCCGTGGTCGTCGACGACATGGCGTTGCCCAGCGCGTTCCTCGGCGTACTGCTCAGCGCCCAGGGAGCCGGGTCGATCGTCGCCGGGCTGGTCGCGGGCCGCCTCATCGCCGCGCGGGGCGAGATCGCCGTGGGCGTCGCCGGGACGGTCGTGTTCGCGGCCGGCATCCTGTGCCGCTGCCTGCCGTGGTGGCCCGCGATGGCGGCGGGGGCGGTGATCGCCGGAACCGGTCTGCCCTGGACGCTGATCGCGGCGGTCACGGCGGTGCAGGCCCGTACGCCGGACCACCTGCTGGGCCGCGTCTCCGCCACCGCCGCCACGGCCATGTTCGGGCCGGTCGCGGTGGCGAACCCGCTGGGTTCCGTCGCGGTGCACGCGGGTGGCCGGCCCGCCATGATCGCGGCCGCGGTGGTGTGCGTGGCCTCGGCCGCCGCGGTGCTGCTCCGGCCGCGGCGCGGGCCCGACCGGTCGGACCCCGCCGGCCGTTCCGGGTGGCTCACCGGGACGTGGCGAGGCTGAGCCCGAGCTCATGGCCGGGCTTGCAGCGGTCAGGTCAGCCGGCCGAGCACCCCCGACTCGACCAGGATGACCACGCCGATCGCGACGAACACCAGCGGAACCAGCCAGTGCCCGTACCGCCGCACCACCTCGATCACCCGCCGGTGCGACCCGAGCCACGACGCCACCGCGCACCACACGGCCACCAGCGCGGCGAAGACCAGGCAGGTCACGACGCTGCCGCCGATCCCCAGGCTGCGGAACACCGGGGTGTAGACGGCGATGTTGTCGGCGCCGTTCGCGACGGTCACCCCGGCCACGGCGAACGCGTTCGCCGCGGTCAGCACCTCCGGCGGCCCGTCGCCCCGGTCCCGCACGGCGCCGATCAGGCCGCGGACCCCCAAGGCGATGGGTACGAGCCCGAGCAGGCCGACCCACCGGTCCGGCACCAGCGTCAGGCCCAGCGCGGCGACGGCGGAGACGGCCACGAGGGTGGCGATGCCCGCGTACTGACCCACCCAGATGTGCCACGGCCGGGGCCGCCCGGAGGCGCGCGCCGACAGGAAAAGAACCGTCAGCACGACGAGGTCGTCGACATTCGTACCGGCGAACACGCCCGCGGCGGCCGCCATGATCTCACCCATCCGGGCCCACCGTACGGCAGCGCCGTCGTCACGCCGGGGTGGCGGGTGCGGGGGTGTCGGGCTCGGCGGCCCGGGCGGTGGAACGGCGCAGGGCACGGTCCCTCAGGCCGATCACCGTCAGCACCGCGACCAGCAGGAGCAGCGTGAGGATGCCCGGCAGCACGAGCGACACCGGGATCAGGCAGAGGCTTGCCACCGCGGCGGCGAGGTGGTCCGGGCGTGGCCGATCCCCCCGCCGGAGACTGATCCCGGCAAGACCCAGCAGGAACAGGGCTGCGCCGCCGCCGAGGCCCGCCGCGTACACGCCGTGGAGGTGGCCGGCCGGGTGGCTCATGATGCTCTCGAGGCCCACCGCGACGAGGACGACGCCCGCCACCAGCGGCAGGTGGAGGTAGCTGAAGACGTCGCGGGCCAGGTGGGCGCGCCGGGCGCCGGTCGCACGGGCCAGGGCGTGTTCGGTGATCGGGGCCTCGCGGTCGAAGTACGTCCACCACAGGCCGCCGATCGCCGCCACCGCCAGCAGGATCGCGGCCGCGGCCGGCGGGGTGATGCGGGAGCCGGTGTGCAGGACGCCGGTGCCGACCGCGACGACGGATTCGCCCAGCGCGATGATGATGAACAGCGCGTGGCGTTCGAAGAAGTGGCCGGCGTGGACCGTGAAGCCGCCCACTCCGGTCAGCACCGGGGTGCCGTAGTCGATCAGCACGGCGACGCCCCACAGGACGATCTGGACGGTGTGGGGCAGGAACACGCCGGCGATCAACAGCAGCGACGCGACCAGGTTGCCGGGCGCGAGCTTGAGGATGGCCGCGCGGTTCGCGCCGCCGGCCACCGCGTACAGCACGATGTGCAGGACCCGGACCACGAGGTAGCCGAGCGCGAAGGCCGGCGCGTCGGACCCGGAGGCCTGCGGGACCGCCACCGCCACGACGAGCATCGCCCCCATGGCCGCGAGGACCACGCCGCGCGAGCCGGTGCCGTCGGTGCCGACGGCGTTGGTGAGCCAGGCGTACGCACCCCAGGCCCACCAGAGCAGGGCCAGGACCAGCATGCCGCGCAGGACCCCGGCGGCGTCGGGGTGTTCCAGGATCAGCGCGGTGACCCGGGTGAGCGAGAACACGAAGACGAGGTCGAAGAAGAGCTCGAACGTCGACACCGGCCGGCGCGGCTCGGTTCCAGGGAGGTCCGCCATGCCGGTGATTCTGGCACCGCGATCATGCCCCCGGCTGCCCCGTGACGCCGTACGGCGGCCCGTCCACCAGGGCGCGGGCCGCCGTTTCTGCCGTACGTAAGTCAGCGCTTGCCGATCGCCTTGCGGTAGTCGTTGTTCAGCCGGCCGATGAGCGTCAGCGGGATGCCCTTCGGGCAGACCGTCGTGCACTCGCCCATGTTGGTGCAGCCGCCGAAGCCCGCCTCGTCCTGGGCCTCCAGCATGTCCACCACGCGGCTGTCGCGTTCCGGCTGGCCCTGGGGGAGCAGGCCCAGGTGCGCGACCTTCGCCGCGGTGAACAGCATCGAGGAGCCGTTGGGGCAGGCCGCGACGCAGGCGCCGCAGCCGATGCAGGTGGCCGCCTCGAACGCCGCGTCCGCGTCCGGCTTGGGGACCGGGGTGGCGTGGGCGTCCGGGGCCGTGCCGGTGGGGGCGGTGATGTAGCCGCCCGCGGCGATGATGCGGTCGAAGGCGCCGCGGTTGACCACGAGGTCCTTGATGACCGGGAAGGCCGACGCGCGCCACGGTTCGACGTCGATGGTGTCGCCGTCCTTGAAGTGGCGCATGTGCAGCTGGCAGGTGGTGGTGGCCCGTTCGGGACCGTGCGCCACGCCGTTGATCATCATGCCGCACATGCCGCAGATGCCCTCGCGGCAGTCGTGGTCGAAGGCGACCGGGTCGTCGCCGTCGAGGATGAGCTTCTCGTTGAGGACGTCCAGCATCTCGAGGAAGCTGGCGTCCGGGGAGATGTCCTTGACGTCGTACGTGACCATCCGGCCCTTGTCCTCGGGGCCGGACTGTCGCCAGACGCGTACCTGAATGTCCATTACTTGTAGCTCCGCGTGCTGGGGTGGACGTACTCGAAGGTCAGGTCTTCCTTGTGGAGCGTGGGCACCTCGCCGTACTCCCAGGCCGCGACGTAGCCGAACTCGTCGTCGTGGCGCAGCGCCTCGCCGTCGGGGGTCTGGCTCTCCGCGCGGAAGTGGCCGCCGGCGGACTCGGCGCGGTGCAGGGCGTCGATGCACATCAGCTCGGCCAGCTCGAAGAAGTCGGCGACGCGGCCGGCCTTCTCGAGGTTCTGGTTGAGCTGCTCGCCGGTGCCGGGCACCTTGACCCGGGTCCAGAACTCGTCGCGCAGGCCGCGGATCAGGCCGATCGCCTTGGTGAGGCCCTCCTCGGTGCGCTCCATGCCGCAGTACTCCCACATGATGTGGCCGAGTTCGCGGTGGAAGGAGTCGACCGTACGGTCGCCGTCGACGGCGAGCAGGCGGGCGATGCGGTCCTCGACCTGGGCCCGCGCCTCGACGACCTCCGGTGCGTCCGGCGTGACCGGCTCGAAAGGGCCGGCGGCGAGGTAGTCGTTGATGGTGTTGGGCAGGACGAAGTAGCCGTCCGCGAGGCCCTGCATCAGCGCCGAGGCGCCGAGCCGGTTGGCGCCGTGGTCGGAGAAGTTCGCCTCGCCGATCACGAACAGGCCCGGGATGGTGGACTGCAGGTCGTAGTCGACCCAGAGCCCGCCCATCGTGTAGTGCACGGCGGGGTAGATGCGCATCGGAACCTCGTACGGGTCCTCGCCGGTGATGCGCTGGTACATCTCGAAGAGGTTGCCGTACTTGGCCTCCACCGCCTTGCGGCCCAGCCGCTGGATGGCGTCGGCGAAGTCGAGGTAGACGCCGAGGCCGCCCGGTCCCACGCCGCGGCCCTCGTCGCAGACGTTCTTCGCCGCGCGCGACGCGATGTCGCGGGGCACGAGGTTGCCGAAGGACGGGTAGATCCGCTCGAGGTAGTAGTCCCGGTCCTCCTCGGGGATGTCGGCCGCCGGCTTCCTGCAGTCCTCGGCTCTGCGGGGGACCCACACCCGGCCGTCGTTGCGCAGCGACTCGCTCATCAGCGTGAGCTTGCTCTGGTGCGTACCCGATTCCGGGATGCAGGTGGGGTGGATCTGGGTGTAGCAGGGGTTGGCGAAGAGCGCGCCCTTGCGGTGCGCGCGCCACGTCGCCGTGACGTTGCAGCCCTTGGCGTTGGTGGACAGGAAGAAGACGTTGCCGTAGCCGCCGGAGGCGAGCACGACCGCGTCGGCGAAGTCGGTGGTGATCTCGCCGGTGACCAGGTCGCGCACGACGACGCCGCGGGCCCGGCCGTCCACCACGACGAGCTCGAGCATCTCGTGCCGGGCGTTCATGACGATGTTGCCGAGGCCGATCTGGCGCTCCATCGCCTGGTACGCGCCCAGCAGCAGCTGCTGGCCCGTCTGGCCCCGCGCGTAGAACGTACGGGACACCTGGGTGCCGCCGAACGAGCGGTTGTCGAGCAGGCCGCCGTACTCGCGGGCGAACGGGACGCCCTGGGCCACGCACTGGTCGATGATGTTCACGCTGACCTGGGCGAGCCGGTACACGTTGGACTCGCGGGCGCGGAAGTCGCCGCCCTTGACCGTGTCGTAGAACAGCCGGTAGATCGAGTCGCCGTCGTTGCGGTAGTTCTTGGCGGCGTTGATGCCGCCCTGCGCGGCGATCGAGTGGGCGCGCCGCGGGCTGTCCTGGTAGCAGTACGACCGCACCTTGTAGCCGGCCTCGGCGAGCGTCGCGGCGGCCGAGCCACCGGCCAGGCCGGTGCCGACCACGATCACGGTGAGCTTGCGGCGGTTGGCCGGGTTGACCAGCTTGGCCGCGAACGTGCGGCGCTCCCAGCGGGTCTCGATGGGGCCGTCCGGTGCCGCGGTGTCGGCGATCGGGTCGCCTTCGTTCCAGAGGGAATCGGTCATGTCAGTCCACCAATCCGGTGAGCACGGCGAACGGCACCGACAGGTAGCCGGCGACGAGGGCGACCGAGAGGACGAGCGCGGCGGCGCGGACGATGCGCTCACCGCGCAGGGTGCGCTGGCCCAGCGTGCGTGCGGCGCTGAACAACCCGTGCCGCAGGTGGAAGCCGACGCTCACGACGGCGAGCGTGTAGAAGAGCGTCACGTACCAGCGGCCGGGCGCGAAGTCCGCCACCACGTTGCGGTACGGGTGCTCCGGGTCCGCGACCGGGTTCAGCGTGCCGGTGGTCAGGTCGAGGATGTGGTAGATCACGAAGAGCAGGATGATCACGCCGCCCCAGCGCATCGTGCGCGCCGCGTAGCTGCCCTGCACCTTGGGCCGGTGCACGTAGCGCACCGGGCGGGCGCGGCGCGCGCGGCGGGCCAGCACCGTCGCGGCGAAGATGTGCGCGATCACGGCGGCCGAGAGCGCGAACCGCTGGATCCACAGGAACCAGTCCTCCGGCAGCAGCGGCACGCCGACCGTACGCAGCCAGTGGGCGTAGTGGTTGAAGCTGTCGGCGCCGAAGAAGATCTTCAGGTTGCCGAGCATGTGCATGTACAGGAAGCCGACCAGCAGCAGCCCGCTGGCCGCCATCAGGATCTTGAGCGAGACCGACGACCGGAGGCCTCGGGGTGCCCGCTTCGCCGGGGTCTTGCCGAGCGCCTTCTTGGCGGGCTCCGCCGTCGCTTTCGGGGGAGGAACTCTGGTATCTACGGCCACCCCATGGACGGTAGGAACGCCGAAGCGATTCGTCTAATGCATGATCGACCGGGTCATCATAGACGTAAGCTATGGACGTGCAGCTCCAACAGCTCCGATACTTCCTGGCAGTGGTAGAAACCCGGCATTTCACCCAGGCGGCCGGCTCGCTGGGCGTCTCACAGCCGACTTTAAGTAAGCAGATTCACACCCTCGAAGAGACGCTCGGCGCGCCGCTCTTCGAACGGGCCCGCGGCGCCGTCGCCCTCACCGCGGCGGGCGAGACCCTGCTGCCGCTGGCGCGCCGGATGGTCACCGACGCCGACGCGGCCCGCGACGCGGTCCAGGAGATCGTCGGGCTGCGCCGCGGCCGGGTCCGGGTCGGCGCGACCCCCAGCCTCTGCTCCTCGCTCGTCCCGATGGTGCTGCGCCGATTCCGTACGGAACACCCGGACATCGAACTGCACGTGAACGAGGGCAGCTCCCAGGACCTCATCGCCGACCTGCTCGCCCGCGACCTCGACCTCGCGTTGATCGTCCAGCCGGAGCAGGGCGTCGACCCGGCCCTGCACGCGGCGCCGGTGCTGCGCGAGAGCCTCGTGGTGGCCTCGGTGGCGGCCGGCCCCCCGCCGACGCCGAACACCCAGCTCGCCCTCACCGACCTGCGCGACACCCCGCTGGTGATGTTCCGCCCCGGCTACGACCTGCGCGACGTCACCCTGGAGGCGTGCCGGCGGGCCGGCTTCGCCCCGCGCTTCGCGGTCGAGGGCGGCGAGATGGACGCGGTCCTGGCCTTCGTCGAGGCCGGCCTCGGCGTCGCGCTCGTACCCAGCATGGTGCTGGCCAACCGGCCGCTGCTGCGCGCCACCCCGCTCGCCCCGCCGGGCATGCGCCGCACGATCGCGCTGGCCCACCGCCGCCGCGCGATCCTCCCGCACGCGGCGGAGGCGCTGCGGGCCACGGTGCTCGACCATCTGGCCACGGGCGAACTGCCGATCGGCGTCCATCCTCTGTAGGCGGTTTACCTTCAGCGGCCACTGACCCGCGGAGGCGTAGGTCCCCGGCGTCTCACCCGGCGGGCGGTGCGGTCGTCGCCCGGACGACGAGCCGGGGTGGGACGACGACGGCGCGGTGGCCGACCTCGTTGCCGTCGATGCGGTCGATCGCCCTGGCGACGGCCAGCCGGGTCATCGTGCCGGTGTCCTGAGCGATCGTGGTCAGGTTGATGTGGGCCAGCCGGGCCAGGTTGCTGTCGTCGAAGCCGACGACGCTGACGTCCCCGGGTACACGCAGGCGGGCGCGGGTGAGGACGTCGAGGACGCCCGTTGCGCTGCGGTCGTTGAAGACCGTGATCGCGGTCGGCCGTACGGTCCCGTCGAGCAGGCGGCGGGCGGCCGCGGCGCCGTCCTCCTCGGTGAGGCCGCCCTCGGTGAAGCTGATGTGGCGGGTGAGCCCGCGGGCGGCCATGGCCTCGCGGTAGCCGCGCCGCCGGTCCGCCGCCCCGGGCGCGCGGCCCCCGTCGATGTGGGCGATCCGCTGGTGGCCGAGGCTGGCGAGATGGTCGACGGCCTCGCGCAGGCCCTCGTCGTCGGCCGTACGGATCACGTCGGCGGCCCGCACGTTGCGGGCCAGGACGATGACCGGCAGCCGTGCGGTGAGCCGGGTCAGCTCGGCGGCCGCCGTCCGGGGTCCGCACATGATCAGCGCTTCGCACCGGTCCTGGAGCAGGCCCGCGGTCGCCTCGGCCTCGTCGCGGTCGGGGGTGACGGCGCTGAGCGCCAGCTCGTACCCGGATTCGCGGGCAGCGGTGTAGAGCGCGGTGACCAGGTCGACGTGGAACGGGTGCTGGATGCCGAACACGACACCGAGCAACCGGCTGCGGCCGCTGCGCAGCAGGCGTGCCCGGCTGTCGGGGTGATAGCCGAGCTGACCGGCCGCCTCGAGGACCCGCCGTCGCGTCTCCGGGCCCGCTCCGGGCTCGCCGCGCATCACCAGGGACACCAGCGACTTCGACACCCCGGCGCGGGCGGCCACATCGGCCAGGGTCGGCCGCGACTCCGTGTTCGCCATCTGCACAGCGTAGTGCTGGAACGTTCCAGGCCCAAGCCTTGACGCCCGATGCCACCGTGGCCCAGGCTCGGTCGTATGGAACGTTCCAGGGACGTACGCGTGGCATTGGTCGGGGCGGGCCGGATGGGCCTGTTCCACGGAGAAACCCTGAGCCGGCGTCTGCCCGGCGCGCGGCTGGTCGCCGTCGCCGATCCGGTAAGCGGCAAGGAGCTCGACGCGGACCGCTTCTATCCCGACGCCGACGGGCTGTGGAACGACCCCGAGGTCGACGCGGTGGTGATCGCCGCCCCCGCGCGCCTGCACGCCGACCTGATCGTCGCGGCCGCGCGGGCCGGCAAGAGCGTGTTCTGCGAGAAACCGGCCGCGCTGACCCTGGCCGACGCCGACCGCGCCATCGCCGCCGCGCGGGATGCCGGTGTGGTGCTGCAGGTGGGGTTCCAACGGCGGTTCGCCGCCGACTGGGCGGCCGCGCGCGAGCTGCTGGACACCGGACAGATCGGCGTGCCACGGCTGCTGCGCTCGCTCACCCGCGACCCGGGCGGCTTCGACCCCGCCCGCGTACCGCCGGACACGATCTTCTTCGAGACGCTCATCCACGACTTCGACGTGCTGCGCTTCCTCAACCCGGGCGCGACCGCGGTGGAGGCGTATGCGACCGCCGACGCGCTGGTCGAGCCCGCCTGGCGCGACCGCGGGCTGCGCGACACGGCCGGGGTCATGGTGCGTTTCGACAACGGCGCCGTCGGCTTCGCCGAGGCGTGCTTCGAGACCGCGTACGGCCATGACGTCCGCGCCGAGGTCTTCGGCTCGGCCGGGGCCGCGACCATGGGCGACGCCCGCCGCACGGCGATGGTCCGCTCCGGCCCCGCGGGCCGCACCGTCGCGACGATGCAGAGTGATCAGGAGCTGTTCGGCGCCGCCTACGTCGCCGAGCTGGCCGCGTTCGTCGAGGCTGTCCGCACCGGCACCCCGGCTCCGGTCACCGGGGAGGACGCGCGCGCGGCCCTGACGATCGCGCTGGCCGCCGCCGAGTCCGCGGCCTCCGGCAGACCCGTGCAGGTCGCGGCATGACCGGCTTCCGCCTCGCCGTCTGCGCCGAGATGGTCTTCCTCGAGCTGCCGTTCGCCGAACGCGTCGCCCGCATCGCCGAGCTCGGCTTCGAGGCGGAGATGTGGAACTGGGCGGACAAGGACATCGACGCGCTGGTCAAGACCGGTGCCACGGTGTCGTCGATGACCGGATATCGGACCGGCACGCTCGCCGACCCGGCCGGCGCGGAGGAGCTGCTGCGGACCGCCCGGCACGCCCTGGAGGTCGCCGAGCGCCTCGACTGCCCCCGGCTGAACATCCACGGCACCGGACTGGACGGCCGGGGACTCCCCGTGGTGCCCGCCGCCGTGGTGACGCCGCAGATGTGGCTGACCGCCGCCCAGACCCTGCGCCGCCTGGCCGGCCTCGCCGAGCGCGCGGGACGCGTCTTCACGCTGGAGAACCTCAACACCGCGGTCGACCATCCCGGCACCCCGTTCGCGCGGGCCGCGGACACCCTCGCTCTGGTCGAGGCCGTCGACAGCCCGCATCTGCGGCTCAACCTGGACCTCTACCACGCCCAGATCGGCGAGGGAAACCTCGTTCAGCTCGTCGAGCAGGCGCTGCCGTTCGTCGGGGAGATCCAGGTCGCGGACGTGCCCGGGCGGCAGGAGCCGGGCACCGGCGAGATCCACTATCCCGCGATCGCGGCCGCGCTCCGCCGGCTCGGCTATGCGGGAGTGGTCGCCCTCGAAGGCTGGGCGTCCGGCGAACCGGAGGCGGCGCTGCACCGGTTCCGCGACGCTTTCACCTGAGCCCGTCGACCTGTGCGGCCGGGGAGATGCTTCCCACGTTCACCACGGCGTCGTACGCGGCCGCCAGGTCGGTCTCCTGCCAGCCGTCCAGCACCCTGATCCAGGACGCCGTCCCGAACGCGCCGCGCAGCAGCGTCCCCGGCCCCGCGGCCTCCACGCTGTCCTCCCGCGCCTCCGGGAGCGGGACCCCGACCACCGCCACGCCTCCCGGAGCGTGCGGATCACGGCGGCGGGTCGGCGTGATGCCCGTGGTCGCGGTCAGTGCGACGGGGGCGTACGCGTCGCCCAGCCGTCGGGTCAGGTGGGTGCCCATGGTCGGCACCTCGACGCCCGGCAGGGCCATCGGGGTGCGCTGGATGTGGCCGTTCGCCGCGCCCACCACCACCTTGGCGCCGGATTCGACCAGGTCCAGGACCGTCTCGGCCATGCCCAGGTCGCGCGCTGCGACGTTGCCGCGCAGCAGCTGGTCCAGCAGGACGACGAGCCGCACCTCGCGCCGCGCCGTGGGGTCCGGGGCGCCGGTGCCGACGCGTACGGTCAGGTCCGCCAGCAGTGCGGTGATCCGGTCGCGGTCCGGCTGGGGCATCGCGGCGTAGGCGGCGTAGGCCGACAGGCCCGGCTCCTTCGCGTACGTCTCGACGAGCGCGATGATCTCGTCGACGGGGGGCAGGTCGCGCAGATGGAGCAGGCCGGGCAGGGGCGAGGTGGCCGAGCCCGGCACGTCGATGCCGCTGAAGCGCACGCCCGCCGACCGCATCCACAACAGGTGCTCGCGCATCTCGGCGCACTGACCCATCCGGTACGTGATGTGCCGCTCGGCCAGGTCGTCGAGGTCGCCGGGGCCGCCGCGCACCCACGCGTCCACCGCGAGGCCCTCGCTGAAGCCGGACTCCATCGCGAACACCGAGAAGCCGTGCCGCTCCACGAGGATCCGGGTGAGCCGGTGCCGGACGTCGTGATACTCGCGGACGTGGTGGGCACTCTCGCCGATGGCGACCACCTTCGCGTCGCGGACGAGCTCGGCCAGCGGTTCCAGGTCATCCAGCGGCAGAAAAGGCACGCGCAGACCTTACCGACGCGTGGAACTGCCGTCCTACAGTCGTCAGATGCGGTCTCCCCGCGAAGAGCTGCGTGGAAGGGAGATGCCCGTGCCCAGGAAACGGAAGCGCCGGGAAAGCGACGGGGAAGTGTCCTCGTTCCGGCGGGAAGGCCCGGACGACGACACCGGCGGTGGCGCGCCGCTCCGGGAGCCCCGGCGCCCGAAGCCGAAGGACTCCAGCGGAGCCGCCGCCGCTGTGCTCGACTACCAGGACGCCTGAGTGCCGGTGCCGGATCCCGGCCTCGCCGACCTCGAGGTGCCGACGGAACGACTCGTGCTGCGACCGTGGCGCCAGGGTGATCTCGGTGCGCTCGCACAGGCCGCGGCGGATTCGTACATCGCTTCCATCACGTCGGTTCCGGAGCCGTACACGGTGGAGGCCGGACAGGCGTTCCTGCGCCGGATGACGGAGTTGTCGGCCAGCGGCGTCACGGTGCCGCGCGCGGTGGCGGAGCGGGCCACCGGCACGGTCGTCGGGCATGTCAGCCTGCGCCTGCGCGACCTCGATCTGGGCCGCGCCGGGCTCGGGTACTGGATGCTGCCGCCGGCGCGGGGCCGGGGGCTGGCGCGCGAGGCGGTGGCGGGACTCACCGAGTGGGCGTTCCGCAGGCTCGGGGTGTGGCGGGCCGAGCTGTGCATCGAGCCGTGGAACGACGCCTCGAAACGGGTCGCGCTGGGGGCCGGGTACGAACGGGAGGGGTTGCTGCGCAGCTATCAGGTCATGGGCGGCCGCCGGTGCGACGTGGAGATGTACGCCCGGGTCCGCGACCGCTGAGCGGCGGCCTCAGGCCGGCCCGATCGCGTCGGCGACGATCTTGGCTGAGAGGGTGACCATCGGGAGGCCACCACCGGGGTGGGTCGAACCGCCCACGAGGTACAGCCCGCCCACCGGCCCCCGGTTGCCCGGCCGCAGCAGCCCTCCGGCCGTACCGTAGATCGCCCCGCCGGGTGCGCCCGTGGCCGCGGCCAGGTCGGCGGGCGTGCGGGTCTCCACGAATGCCAGGCGGTCGCGGACGTCGAAGCCGCGCGCCGCGAGGATGTCCAGGATGTGGTCCGCGTACGCCGCCGCGAGGCCGGGGCGCTGCCAGTCCACGGCGCCCGGCGCGCGGCCGTGCCGGGGCGCGTTCACCAGGACGAACCACGCCTCCGTGCCCGGCGGGTGGACGGCGGGGTCCTCGGCCCGGGTGACGAAGACGGCCGGGTCCGACGGCGGCCGGGCGCGGCGGCCGTGGGCGGGGTCGCCGAAGACCGCGTCGAACTCGGCGTCGTAGTCGCGCGGGAAGAGGACCGTGTGATGGGCGAGCTGCGAGGTCTCGCCGCGGACGCCCAGCAGCAGCACGAACCCGGCCAGGCTGCGGTCGGACAGGCCGGCGAGGCGCGACGGCGACGGCAGCAGGTCCCGGTACAGCGTCGCAGCGTCCACATCGGACACGACGAGGTCCGCCGGGACGTCGGAACCCGCCACCGAGATGCCGGTCACGCGGCCGGCGGACGTACGGATGGCGGTCACCGGGGCGGACGTGTGGATCGTGACGCCCAGGGCGCGGCAGCGGTCGAGCAGGGCGGACCCGAGCACGCCGAGGCCGCCGGGCAGGTACCAGCCGCCGAAGGCCAGCTCCGCGTACGGGATCGCGGCCAGCGCCGCCGGGGCGCGACGCGGGTCGGCGCCGGTGTACGTCGCGTACCGGTCGAGCATCATCCGCAGCCGCCAGTCGCGCAGATAGTGGCGGCCGAGCGTGCGCAGCGAGCGGCCCGGCGCGATCGCGGCGAGGTCGCCGAGGCGCCACGACAGCCGCGCCAGCGTGGCCGGGGACACCTCGCGCTGCAGCACCGAGCGCCACGACGCGGCCCAGATCCGTTCGGCGCGCTTCCAGAAGCGGGCCCAGTCCGCCGCCGCGGCCGCCCCGAACGCGTCGGTGATCCGCTCGCGGAACACCTCCGGATCGGATGATGAGTCGAGCACGGACCCGTCGGGGAACACGTGGCGCACCACGGGGTCCAGCGGCACCGGGTCGAGCGTCAGCCCGAGATCGGTGAAGACCTGGGGGAGCGTGAGCAGGCTCGGGCCGGTGTCGAAGAGGTAACCGTCGCGCTCGTACCGGCCGAGCTTGCCGCCGACCTCGGGCGCCTGCTCGTACACCGCGACCTTGTGACCGGCCGCCGCCAGCCGGGCCGCCGCGGCGAGCCCGCCGACCCCCGCGCCGATCACCGCTATTTCGCTCATACCGGCCGTCCCCGCCAGCTCAGGGCGCCGCGCCGGCGCAACACGAACGACCGGGCGGCCAGCCACCCGAACACCAGGATCGAGACCGGCTGCGCCAGGGGATCGGGCCAGGTCCGCCCGCCCGTCGCGGCCGCGGAGATCACCCTTCCGGCAACACCCAGGAGGTACGCGGACAGCGTCACCAACGCAAGATCCACCCTTGCGGACATCAGGAGCGGGATCGCGGTCACGGGCGGCGCCGCGTACAGCAGGACCAGCAGGAGCACGACGGCAGCTGCACCGGGCAGCGACCCGAACGACGCCCACAGCGACTTGCTGTAACCGTCCACCAGCTCCCGCCACGACGCGTACATGTGGCACTGCGCCAGCCGTGACCCGTCGGCGAGGGCGATCCGGCCGCCGGAGCGCTTGACCGCCCGCGCCAGCCCGATGTCCTCGAGCACGTCGTCGCGCACGGCCGCGTGCCCGCCGGCCCGCTCGTAGCCGGCCCGGTCGGCGACCAGCCACTGCCCGCCCGCCGCCGCCAGCGACGGCCGGGGCGAGCGTTCCATCAGCCGCAGCGGCAGGAACGTCAACCACGACCACTGCAGCAGCGGCTGCACGAGCCGCCCGGCCCCGGTGATCCGCGGGTACGGCGACAGCAGCGTGACCTGCGCCGAACGCAGCAGCGCGACCCCGCCCGCGACGGCGTCCGGAGCCAGCACCACGTCGGCGTCGACGAAGACGAGCACGTCGCTGCCCGGAGCCGCGGCGGCCAGTTGCGCGCAGGCGTGCGGCTTGCCGAGCCATCCGGCGGGCAGCGGCGCGCCGGTCAGCAGCCGTACCTTGTCGCCGGCGACCCGGCGCACCACCTCGGCCGTGCCGTCGGCCGACCCGTCGTCCAGCACGACGATCTCCAGCTCGGGGACGCCCCGCTGACCGAGCAGCGACTCCAGGCACGGCGTCACCCGGTCGGCCTCGTCACGCAGCGGCAGCAGCACCGCCACGCGCTCGGTGACCGCGGCGCCGCGGGGCGGCCGGCGCAGCAGCATCGCGTTGACGAGCGTGTGGCCGGTCAGCGCGAGCCACGGCAGCAGGGCGAGCCAGATCATGCGCGTCGCCCCGGCCGGGGCAGTCCGTCCTTCGCGGCGCGCAACGCCGGGAGCAGCGGCAGCACGACCGCGCCCATGAGGACGCCGCCCCAGAGCGCGGACCAGGGCAGCCCCAGGAACACCGCGTGGGCGAGCACCGAGGAAGCGTACGTCCACAGCCACAGCGCGATCATGGGGGCGTCCCCGCCGAGCGCCCGCCCGCCCGACGGGCCGGCGGCCGACGCGAGAACCGCCATCAGCACGAGCGCGAAACCGAGCCACCCCAGATAGTTGCCCACCGGGATGCCCGGCACTCCCGGCAGCGCCGGCGTCGGCGACTGCCACACCCAGTAGCCCTCGGCGACCATCTGCGGATCCAGGAACAGGTCCCACGCCGCCAGCCCGGCCGCCGCCAGCGCGACCCGGGCCGCGCGCGACCGGGCGAGCCGCAGCGCCGCGAGCCACGCCGGCCACGCCATCCACGTCCACGCCAGCGGGATGATCAGCGGTACGCCGAGCACCTTCGGGCCGAGCTGGCCGGAGTAGTCGTACGTGCCGAACGGGAACCCGGTCGCCACCCCGACCGCCTCCACCGCGAACCCGCCCAGCGTGGCCGTACCCACCAGCGCGGCCGCGGCGCGTGGACCCCGGCTGAGCAGCGCGTGACCCACCGACAGCAGGTAGCCCAGCACCACCGTGGTCACGGTCAGCCCGGCGCGTACGCCTCCCGAGGTCAGCGGATAGCAGATCTGGACCAGGACGAGCGCGCCGAGCAGCGCCCACGACGGCCACTCAGCCGCGGGGACGGCCGGGCGCGCCCACGACGACCGCTCAGATGCCGACAATGCCCGGTGCGTCCTCGGCCGGGGCGCGCTCGGTCAGCGGCAGGCCGCGCCCGAGGATGGCGAACGCTCGCTCGTCACCCGGGAACATGAAGTCGCGCAGCACGTCCTCGAAGCCGAAGCGCCGGTACAGCCGCCAGGCCCGGGACTGCTCCTCGTCGGCCTCGGGCGTCGACAGCAGCACGGTCTTCCCGTCCGCCATCGACAGCAGGGCGCGCAGCTGGCGGGCGCCGATGCCGTGGCCCTGGGCGCTCGGGCGCACGTGCAGCTCGACCACCTCGAAGCAGTCGGACAGCCAGCGCCGCCGGGCGGACTCGTCCAGCGACGAACGGACCTGGTCGTGCCACCACTGGCCGGGACCGGACGCGTACCCGTACCCGAACCCGGCGAGGTGCCCGTCGGTGGTCAGGGTGGCGACCGCCCGGAAGCCGGCGCGGCGTACGTGCGCGCCGATGTACCCGCGGCGGGTCTGCAGCAGCTCGGCGCGGTAACCCATCGCCTCGCCGTACACGCTCACCACGTCGTCCAGCCGCCGGAGCATGTCGTCCGGCTGCCAGGGGACGAGCCTCATCGCTCTCCTTCCCGCCAGCCCAGTACGGCCCTGTCGCCGCTGATGCCGCGCACCGCGAACCGGGCGAACAGGTCCTCCGCGTACCAGCGGACCTCCCGCGTCCGCGCGATCACCGCGCGATGCTCCGGCTGACGGTACGCGAACCGGGTGAGATCCGCCGCGCTGCGCCACACGCTGACCGTGCCCTGCCAGACCACCGGCGCCTCGCCGACACCGAAGCGTGCGAGCAGCCCCGGCGCGGCGGCGAGCTCGCGGGCGATCGGCGGCACCGCACGCCAGAACGTCAGCGCCCGGGCGGGCCGCAGCCGGGCCCGGGTCAGCGCCAGCACCATGCCGTCGTGCCGCCCGTCCGACGGCTCGCCGAACGGCGTCACTCCCGACCAGCGGCCGTGGCTGGTCAGGGGCGTGAGGTCCACCCGTGCGGAAGCCGAGGAGATCCGGTCCCAGGCCGCGCCGATCGCGCCCAGGTCGCCGCCGTCCGGGCCGTCCCAGGCGACCACGGCCGCGTACCGGGTCAGGTCCGAGTCGCCGGGCCCGAAGGTCGTCCCGGTCCCGGTGCCGAGCAGCCGGCCGAACCGCGCCCCGGGCACCCGCCGCAACCGGCGCGGATCCACCGCCATCCGGACGAAAGCGTGCCCGACGTCCCGCCGCGGGACCCGCCACACGTGCAGCGTGACCAGCGGCGGTACGGACGTCATCCCGTCACGCTACCCAGGCCGCGCGGCATCACGCCTGGGCGGGCCGGCTACTTGCGCGGAGGCTTCCGGACGAGTTCGGTGACCCAGACCCGATGGAATTCGACATGCAGCACGATGTCGTAGCGGCGCTGGACCGCCTTCTGCTGGTAGCCGGGCAGCGGCCAGAACGGGCTCAGGCCGCTCGGGTCCGTGGACACCAGCCAGATCCGCTTGGTGTCGGCCAGGCACACGGCGGTCGGCAGGCAGGGCGGGTGCTCCCACGACCACGCCTCGTCCGGCGGCTGGTCGACGAGGATCTCCTGCGGCTGCTGCTCGCGCGGCTGGTGGCGCCACTCGTACCGGAAGCCGCGGTGGGCGTACCGGTAGCCGGTGAAGATGATCCCGTCGCCGGGTTCCTCGCGGGCGGCGATGAGCCCCGCGGCCAGCCGGAACGCGAACTCGTCCGGTTCCGCGTCGCTGCGGATGTTGCCCTGCTCCGTCCACCCGGCGAAGGTGAGCCCGGCCGCGGCCGCGACGACGACCACGACGACCTTCGCGGTCGCGGCGACCCGGCCGGAGGCGGCGGCCGAGGCCAGCCGGCGCAGCGCGAACCCGGCGAGCAGGATCCAGGCCGGAACCGTGAAGAGCATGTAGCGCGGGTAGAAGAAGTAGTACTCGTGGAATGTGTAGTACGCGACGATCGGCGGCAGCAGCGCCCACACCAGCAGCAGCCCGCCGCGGCCCTCGAACGCCAGCACGAACATCGCGCCGAGGCCGGCGGCGAGGAAGAACCCGGCCACCGCGGGGCTCATGAAGACCTCGCCGGGGAAGGCCTGCACCCGCTCCCACGTCGTGTCGGGGATCCAGTTGATCTGCGCGCCCTGGCCCTGCCCGCGCACGATCAGCGGCGAGACGGCGAGCACCGCGGCCACGACGGACAGCGGCCAGCCGAGGATCGTCCACAGCCGCCGGCGTCCCCGGGCGCGGATCACCGCCGCGATCACCACCACGAGATGGCCGGCGAGGCTCATGAGCGCCACGATGTGGCTGCAGCCGATCGCGATCACCGCCAGCGCGTACGGGATCCACCGCCACACCGTCGGGCGTTCCACCGCGCGCAGCAGCAGCCACACCGCGGTGACCGTGGCGAGCATCGCCAGCGCGTACGGGCGTGCCTCCTGCCCGTACCGGCTGATCACCGGGACCGCCGGCACCAGCAGACCCGCGATCAGGCCGGCCCGGGCGTCGAACAGCCGCCGCCCGATCAGCGCGATCACCGCCGCGGAGAACGCCATCGCCAGCGCGGCCGGCATCCGCAGCGCCGTCTCGGTGTCACCGAAGAGCGTCACCCAGCCGTGCATGAACGCGTAGTACGGGTACAGCACCACGTCGACCGTCTGCACCATCTTGCGCAGGTCGGCGAGGTCGAGCGAGGCGGCCCACCAGGTCGCGTTCTCATCGCGCCAGAGCTGCCGGGTGCCGATGTGGATGAGCATCACGGTGAGCGTGGCCGCGAACGGGAACGTCACCAGGGCCAGCGTGGGAATCAGCCTCGTCCGCATCCAGGCCCACGCCCGGCCGGCCCGGGAGGGCGGCGGCGGCGACACAGGCGGCGTGTCCTGGACCGGGGGCTCCGGGACCGCGGGGTTCCCCGGGACCTCCTCCTGGACGGCTGGCGGCTCCTGCTCCGCCGGCGGCTCCTGCTTGGCCGGCGGGGTCTGCTCCGGCTCGTCCGCCGGTGTCTGCTCCGGTGGCGGTGCCTGCTTTTCCGGCGGCGGGTCCGGGACGGTGGCAGGTGGCGCTACCGCTTCCGTTTCCGTGGCGGTATCGGCGGCCATGGTTGTCGGACTCCGAGGGGGTCAATGGGCATGGATGACGCAGTTCTCCATCTTAAGGACGCGCGCCACCTTCGCCCCTCGAGGCGGAGTTCAGTCCAGTGATCATTGACTCATGCGACGTCGGTGGGTACACCGTTGGTGACCCGCAGCAACTCCGCGTACGTGATCGGGAAGACCGCCTGCGGTACGCCACCGGCCGCCCACACCTCGTCGTACTGCGCCAGGGCCGTGTCGACCAGCGTCCTGACCGGCTTGGGATGTCCCAGCGGAGCCACCCCGCCGATCGCCTGACCGGTGTGCGCCCGGACGAACTCCGGCGTGGCCCGCCCCAGCCGGGCGACGCCGAGCCCGGCGGCGACCTTGCGCGTGTCCACCCGGTGCGCGCCGGAGGTGAGCACCAGCAGCGGCGCGCCGTCCGCCTCGAAGATCAGCGAGTTGGCGATCTGTCCGACCTCGACACCCAGGGCGGCAGCCGCGGCGGCGGCGGTGTGCACGCCTTCGTCGAACAGGACCATCTCGGGCGCGGTGCCCGCGGCGGTGCGGGCGTCGGTGGCGGCGAGCGCGGCGCGGACCGCCTGAACGTTGGGGTGGTTCTCCATCGGACCATTCTGCTCGATCATCCGCTCACCATCCGAAGCGTTCCCGGTGCAGGCGCGCCGCCGGGACCCCGGCCGCCCGGGCGGCGGCGCGGACCGCCTCGGTCCACGGACCGGGACCGCACACGTACAGGTCGTGACCGGCGATGTCCGGGGCGAGCTCGCGCAACGCCTGCGCGTCGGTGTAGTCCGCGTACTCCTCGGACAGCCAGGACGTGGGACGCGCGCGCGGGCCGATCAGCGGGATCAGCCGTACGCCGCGGCGCTGCGCCAGCCATTCGAGCTCGTCCAGGAACGCCACCTCGCGCGCGTGCCGGGCGCGGTAGATCAGCGTCGCCTGGCCGTGGCCGTACGGCAGGTCCCACAGCAGCGCCAGCAGCGGCGTGATCCCGGACCCGCACGCGAGCATCGTCACCGGCCCGCCGCGGTATGTCTCGGCCGTCAGGCGTCCGTACGGGCCCTCGATCAGCGCCCTCGTGCCCGGCCGCAGCCGCGCCACCCGGGCGCTGCCGTCGCCGAGCACCTTCACCGTGATGCGCAGCTGATCGCCGTGCGGCGGCCCGGACAGCGAGAACGGGTTCCCGCGCGACCACCCGGGCCCGTCGAGGAACCGCCAGACGAAGAACTGGCCGGCCCGCACCGGCAGGCGGTCCAGGCGCCGGCCGCGCAGGTACACCGAGACCAGCCCGTGCGCCTCCGGGACGACGTGATCGACCACCAGCCGGTGCCGGACCGTGCGCCACACCGGTATGCCGAGGCGGAAGACCAGCACGCTGCCGGCGGCCAGGGCATACAGCGTCCACCAGTACGCGCGCGCCGCCGGGCTCGCCACGAAGTCCGATCCGGCCCGCAGCTCGTGCGGCAGCGCCAGGGCGACGCCCAGGTACGCGTACAGGTGCAGCAGATGCCACGACTCGTAGCGCAACCGGCGGCGAGCCCGGCGTACCGATGTCACGACGACCAGGACGACCGCGACCAGCGCCGCCGTGGCCGGCAGCATCCCCGGGTAGTGGGCGACGAAGCGCGCGAACTGCGCGAGCGGGTCGCCGCCGGCGGCGTACGCGAGCGTCGCCAGCACGACGTGCGCCAGCAGCAGATGAAACGACGCGAAGCCGGTCCAGCGGTGCCAGCGGGCCGCCGTGTCCTGGCCGAACGCCCGTTCCACCAGCGGGATCCGGGCCATGAGCACGACCTGGAGCAGCATCAGGTCCGCCGACCACAGCGCGGCCAGCCGTCCCGCCGCGCCCAGCGCCGGCCAGCCGCCGCCGGCCGCCTGCCGCGCACCGCCGTTCGCCGCCCACACCGCGGTGACGGCGAGCATGCTCAGCGCGGCGGCGCAGCGCGCGGCCCCCGCCCACCAGCGGGACGTGGCCGGGGCGATCATGAGGCCAGAACCTACAAAGGTCCTGCGCCCGCGGGCAGCCCTTCGTGAAGAAGGTAATGAAAGTCGAACTAACGGTTATCCGCGCAGGCCCGCTCGCTGGCATCCCAGAGCCGCGCCGCCAGCGCGGGATCCGTGATCCGCGGGTCGGGCGCGGTCACCTTGTGTCCCACGTAGTAGGCGCCGTTCTGCAATTCCTCCGCCGGGGCGGTCGCCAGCCAGACCAGCAGCGCGCCCGCGTCGTGCGGGCTGGTCAGGAACGGTGCGACCTTGTAGAAGAACCGCGTCACCGCGCCCGCGCCGAAGTTGCTGCGCACCACACCGGGGTGGAACGCCACCGACAGGATGTCCGGCCACCTGCGGGCCGCCTCGGCCGTGAACAGGATGTTGGCGGCCTTGCTCGCGCCGTAGGAGCGCCACGCGTTCCACGAGGCCGGGTCGCCGGTGAAATCGTCCGGGTCGACGCGGGCCCGCTGGTGCGCCCGCGAGGAGGTGTTCACCACCCGGCCGCCGCGCAACCGCTCCCGCAGCAGGGTGGTCAGGAGAAACGGCGCGAGGTGGTTGCCCTGGACGGTCGCCTCGAAGCCGTCCACCGTCTTCCGGTACGAGCCCAGCATGCCGCCGGCGTTGTTCGCGAGCACGTCGATGACCGGGTACGTGGCCAGCAGATGGTCCGCGAGCCGCCGTACGTCGCCGAACGACTCGAAGTCGGCGCGGAACTCGTCCGGCTCGGGGCCCGTCGCGGCCGCCCGGATCTGCGCCATCGCCGCGCCCAGCCGGCCCGGATCCCGCCCGACGACCACCACCTGATCGCCCTGCGCGGCCAGCTGACCAGCGGCGGCCAGCCCCACTCCGGAGCTGGCCCCCGTCACGACGATCGTGCGCATGCCGAATCCTCCGTCCGCCGGTGCGGGTGTCGTACCCATGGTGCATCCTGACAATCGATGAGCTCCGAGATCAACGTACCGGCGTCCGTGGCGGTGCCGGCGCAGGCACCCCCGCCCGCCCACCGGGTGACCCGCTGGCTGCTGGCCAACCGGGTCCAGCCGGTCGGGCCCGAGTCGGCCGAGGACGAGGCGCACCAGCAGCCCTGGTGGAAGGTCATGGCGCTGACCGGCGTCGACTACTTCTCCACGCTGTCCTACCTGCCGGCCATCGCGGCGCTCGCCGCGGGTGCCCTCTCGCCGCTGGCCACGCTGCTGATCGTCGCGCTGACGCTGGCCGGCATGCTCCCGATGTACCGCCGGGTCGCCAAGGAGAGCCCGCACGGCCAGGGCTCGATCGCCATGCTGGAGGACCTGCTCCCGTTCTGGTACGGCAAGCTCTTCGTGCTCGTGCTGCTCGGCTTCGTCGCGACCTCGTGGATCATCACGATCACGCTGTCCGCGGCCGACGCGACCGTGCACATGTCGGAGAACCCGTACCTGCCCGGCTTCCTGCACGGGCACGCGGTGCCGATCACGGTGGTGCTGCTGCTGATCCTGGGGTTCGTCTTCCTGCTCGGCTTCCGCGAGGCCGTCCGAGTCGCGCTGCCGCTGGTGGTGATCTTCCTCGGGCTCAACGCCGCGGTGACCGTGGTCGGGCTCATCGACGTGTTCACGGTCCCGCACGCGTTCTCCGCCTGGCTCGACGGGGTAGCCGCCGGCGGCTTCGGCACGGTCTCCTCGGTGTTCCTGGCGTTCCCCGCGCTGGTGCTCGGCCTGTCCGGCTTCGAGACCGGGGTCAGCATGATGCCGCTGGTCGCCGCCGAGGGGACATCGCCCGGGCAGCGGCTCCAGGCGCGCATCCGCAACACCCGCAAGCTGCTCACCGTCGCCGCGCTGATCATGAGCGTGTACCTGCTGCTGACCAGCTTCGTCACCACGGTGCTCATCCCGCACGAGGAGTTCGAGGCGGGCGGCGGGGCCAACGGGCGCGCGCTGGCCTACCTGGCCCACGAGAAGCTCGGTGAGGCCTTCGGCACGGCGTACGACCTCAGCAGCATCCTGATCCTGTGGTTCGCCGGGGCCTCGGCGATGGCCGGCCTGATCAACATCGTGCCCCGTTACCTGCCCGGCTACGGCATGGCCCCGGACTGGTCCCGCGCCATCCGCCCGGTCGTGCTGGTCTACACCGCGATCAGCGTCGGCATCACCGTCGCCTTCGGTGCGGACGTCAACGCGCAGGCGGGCGCGTACGCGACGGGCATCCTCGCCATGATGGTCTCCGGGGCCGTCGCCGTCACCATCTCCGCCGCCCGGCGCCGGCAGCGCGGAGCCACTATCGGCTTCACCGTGCTCACGCTCGTCCTGCTGTACGCGCTCGGCGACAACATCATCGAGAAGCCCGACGGCATCACCATCTCGGCCGTCTTCATCGCGGGCATCATCGTCGTCTCGCTCGTGTCCCGGATCAGCCGCACCACCGAGCTGCGCGCAGACCGCATCGAGTTCGACGAGGCCGCCCGGACGTTCATCGCCGACTCCATCGCGTACGACGGCGAACTCAACCTCGTCGCCAACCGGCGCCAGGCCGGTGACGAGGAGGAGTACGCCGGCAAGGAACGCGAACAGCGCGGCATGAATCCCGTACCGGGCGCGGCGGACCTGCTCTTCCTCGAGATCGACGTGGTGGACCCCTCGCAGTTCAGCAACGTCCTCACGGTCCACGGCGTCGAGGTCGGCCCGTACCGCGTGCTGCGCGTGCAGAGCCCGGCGGCCCCCAACGCGATCGCGGCGGTCCTGCTCGCCCTGCGCGACGCGAGCGGCGTACGCCCGCACTGCTACTTCGAGTGGGCGGAGGGCAGCCCTCTCGCCCACCTCTTCCGCTACCTGCTGCTGGGCCGGGGCGACACGGCCCCGGTGGTCCGCGAGATCATCCGCAAGAGCGAATCCGACCCGGCCCGGCGCCCCGGCATCCACGTCGGCGGCTGACCGGCCCCGTTCCGTGGGTCAGCCGGCCGCCCGTCCCTTCGTCCCCAGGTACTGCTGCCACAGCAGGCGGGCCGCGACCGCTCGCCACGGCCGCCAAGCCTCGGCGCGCAGAACCGTCCCGGCCGGTGAGGGGAGCGCCGGCAGCTCCCACAGCTGAGCGATCCCGGCTGCCACGGCGAGGTCGCCGGCCGGCCACGCATCGGGCCGCCCCAGGGCCGACAGGCGGTAGATCGCCGCCGTCCACGGCCCGATGCCCGGCACCGCCCGCAACTGCCGATCGACGGCGTCGTCGTCCAGCCCGGTCAGCGCCTCCAGCCGCAGCGAACCGGCGACGACGGCATCGGCCACGGCCCGGGCGTACCGCGCCTTCTGCCGGCTGAATCCCGCCTCGCGCAACTGACGGTCGTCGAGCGCCAGCAGACTCTCGGCGCTGAGCGGATCGGCGATCGCCCGCAGCCGATCGAACGTCGCCCGCGCCGACGCGAGCGACACCTGCTGCTCCAGCATGATGTGCACCAGCGAGGCGAACCCGGGCGCGCGGTCCCACATCAGCGGAAATCCGTGACGTTCCGCGACGGCGGCGAAGCGGGGCTCACGAGCGGTGAGTTCGGCAACGCCGAGGCGCAGATCCGCCGGGGTCATCGGGCCGCTGAGCATGCCGTCCACGGTAATGACCCCTCCCGCCCGCTGCCCCTCACCGCCGTCCCGCCTGCCTCGGTCTCCCGTCCGCGGCCGTCTCCCGTCCGCGGTCGTCTCCCGTCCGCGGCCGTCTCGCTTGTCTTGTGTCAGTGCTGTCCCGGCCGCCTTTGCTCCTGCTGTTCGCCCGCTCGCGGCACAGCCCTTCCGGGTACCTTCCGCCGCTGCCGTCCCGGCGGTGAAGATCACCTCTGACCTGCGGCGCTGCGGCGTTGCTTTTTTGTCAGAGGGTGGTGTTACTCTCTCCAGTAGTTAGAACGAGTGTTCGATTGGTTCGAACGGCTGTTCCAGCCGGTCGGCGCCGGTCGGGCGGCCGCCCCTCCTGGCGGGCGCCGGTCCGGTCGCCTCCGGAGGGCGGCCGGGCCGGACCGGTCGGCTTCGGGCTGACTGATCGGGTTCCGCGTTCGCGGCGTGGTTCCCGGGTGTGACGCCCGCGAAGCGTCGCACCGCAGGTCCGGGCATTCGCGGGTCCGGGCCGCAACAGGCAGGACCGCTGTCCGCCACCCTCGACCCCCGGGTGGCGGGCGGCGGACCCGCCGGCGCAAGTCCGGCCGGGTGTGGTGTGGGGAAGCTTCACACCCGGCCGGCGGCACCACGCTGTGCCTTCCTCAGCAGCGACCGGTTCGACCAGCACGTCGGATGCGACACACGCGAGGAGAGACCATGGTGAGCAACCCGGCACCGGGCCTGAGACACCCCGTTCCGCAGGCGCGCCCCGCGGTGCCCGAGCCCCGGGACGCCGGTTCACCCCGTGCGGTGCCCGAACCCTGGGATGCCCGCTCGCCCGGGACGTCCGGGGCGCCCGCCGAGCCTGGCCCGCGAGCGTACGGCCTGGCCCACGCTCCCACGGCCGGCACCCAGGCGGCGCCCACGATCCCCGCCAACCTCCTGCCCAACCGCACCCCGGCCCAGCTGCTCGCCATCGCGCGCCAGGGCCTCGCGGAAGCGGCCCGCACCCGCCCCGACGGCCTGCGCTACGCGGCCGCCCACCTCGCGGCCCTCCGAGCGGCCGCCGCCGTGCTCGCCGCCCGTGCCAGACCCGCCGCACCCACCCGCCGCAACCGCGTCACCAGCACCTGGTCCCTCCTGGTCCTGGTGGCGCCCGAGTTCGGCGACTGGGCCAGCTACTTCGCCCTCGGCGCCACCAAACGGGCAGCCGCCGAGGCCGGCATCCCCCGCGTGGTCACGGCCCGCGAGGCGGACGACCTCCTGACGGCGGCGGAGACCTTCGTGTCCCTGGTGCAGGCAGCCCTCGGCCTGGCATACCAACCCAGCCTCGAAGCCGCCTGACCGCCTCACCCGAGCCGTCGCAGCACGGCCTTGCTCGCTCGCGGTGCTGCGTCCTGCTCGGCGGGCGCCCACGGCCGTCTTGCTCGGCGGGTGCCCGCGGCCTCCGGAACCGTCATCGCTCTCCTCGCCCGCGGTCCGGCGACGGTGGCTGCGTCCACCGCGCACTCGCCGCGCGAACGGAGGGCTCTCGGTCCACCCACCCGGCGAGCGAGTGCCCTCGGTTCATCCGGCGCGTGAGCGAGGGGTGCTGGGTTCATCCGGCCCGTGAGCCAGGGGTGCTGGGTTCATCCGGCGCGTGAGCAAGGGGTGCTCGGTTCACTCGAGCCTTGTTCAAGGCGATCGGGCGGCCGTCTCCGAGCGGCAGTCTCGTCAGCGCGGACCATCGCCCGGTGCGGCAGGTGGCTGAGCCGAGAGGACCGCATCGGCGAGGCGGGGTGTATCGGAGTCGCGCGAGCGGCATGAGCGGCCGGCCGGACCAGGCAGGGACCTGTCCGACCCGGCGGATCCATAAAGATCAACTTCAGTGAGTGCACAGCGGGGCGGGACGATGGCCGGGCGCATGATCAACAGTGCTGCGGCTCTTGCTGAGCTGGTACGGCCGGCCGGGGAGACCGGCGAGAGCGGGATGCACCGGGTGCTGCCGGTGCATGCCGAACTGGGCGAACTGCTCCCGGGCCGCGGACTGCGCCGGGGCAGCACGGTCGCGGTCGGCCTCACCTTCGACACCGCCCGGCAGCCGGGAGACCGACGCGGTCCGGGAGACCTGCGCGGTCCGGGAGAGCTGCGAGGTCCGGGGGAGGGGCGCGGGTCGCGGGCGTCAGGCTTCCCGTGGAAACCGCCGGCGGAGAAGGCGTCGGGCCCGGGGGCGGGGGAAACGCCTTCCCTGCCGGAGGGTCCGTCGCGGACCGGTCCCGGGTCGGCCGGTCCCGGGTCGGCCGGTCCCGGGTCGGCCGGTCCCGGGTCGACCGGTCCCGGGTCGGCTGGGCCCGCGTCGGCTGGTCTTGCGTCGGCCGGGCCCGCATCGGCCTGGCCCTCGACGGCTGGGACCGCGCCGGCTGGGACCGCGCCGGCTGGGACCGCGTCGGCTGGGACCGCGCCGGCTGGGCGTGCGTTGGCCGGGTCGGCGGTGAGCGGGCTTTCGGCTGCCCGGCGTTCGTCGGCTGTTTCGCCGGTGGTGGGTTCCTTCCTCGGCCGGGGTTCCTCGGTGGCCGACCGGGGCCGGGCCGCCGAGCGGGTCGGTAACGGTGGTACCTCTCTTCTGCTGGCGCTTCTCTCCGCCGCCTCCCATGCCGGATCCTGGTGCGCTGTCGTCGGCGTACCCGCGCTCGGTGCGCTCGCCGCCGCGCAGAGTGGGATCGCTCTGGAGCGGTTGGCGTTGGTGCCGAATCCCGGTCCCGAGTGGCCCACCGTGGTGGCCGCGCTGATCGACGGGGTCGATGTGGTCGTGGTCGCGGTTCCCGGGCCCGTTGCGCCCTCCGTGACCAGCCGGCTCGTGGCTCGGGCCCGGCAGCGGGGGTGTGTGCTCGTGCCGTACGGGCGGTGGGACGGTGCCGACGTCACGCTGCAGGTCACCCGGGGCCGGTGGGAGGGGTTGGGGGACGGGCGGGGGCGGCTGCGGCGGCGGGAGGTGACCGTTGTCGCTCGGGGGCGGGGGGCTGCGGCCCGGCCCAAGGAGGTGACCTTCTGGATGCCGGCGGTCGCGGCGTCGCCGGTCATTCCCCCGGTTTCCGATCAGGTTGCGGCGCCGGAGGAAGGCCGGGCGGAAGGGCTGCCGGCAGGAAAGGAAGCCGGACCCGGGAGGAAAGCGGGACCGGCAAGGGGAGCGGGACCGGCGGCGGAAGCGGGACCGGCGGCGGAAGCGGGACCAGCGGAGGAAGCGGGACCGGCGGCGGAAGCGGGACCGGCGGGGAAAACGGGACCAGCAGGGGAAGCGGGACCGGCAGGGGAAACGGAACCGGCAGGGGAAGCGGGCCGGTGGAACGAAGAGGAAGCAGGCCGGGGAGGCGAAGGGGGACCAGCGGAAGAGGGTGAGGGCCGCGGACCCGGTCCTAAGCGCTGGGGTGCCCTGTCCGTCGTGGAGCCCGCATGAACGCCCCCCGGACCCTGCTGCTCTGGTGCCCCGACTGGCCGGTCATCGCCGCGGAGATCGTCGATGGGGTACGCGCCGACGGGCCCGTTGCCGTGCTGCGTGCGAATCGGGTGGTGGCGTGTTCCGAGGCGGCCCGGGCTGAGGGCGTACGGCGGGGGTTGCGGCGGCGGGAGGCGCAGGGGCGGTGCCCTCAGCTGGTTGTCGTCGAGCATGATCCGGGGCGGGATGCGCGGGCCTTCGAGCCGGTCGTCGCCGCCGTGGAGGAGGTGGCCGTCGGGGTGGAGGTGGTACGGCCGGGGGCGTGTGCGCTGGCCGCCCGGGGTCCCTCCCGGTATTTCGGGGGTGAGGAGCGGGCCGCCGAGCGGATCGTCGAGCAGGTCGCGCAGGCGTGCGCCGTGGAGGCCCAGGTGGGCATCGCCGACGGGGTGTTCGCGGCGGGGCTGGCCGCCCGGGCGGGACGGATCGTCGCTGCCGGGCGTACCCGGGAGTTTCTCGCTTCGATGACCGTCGCGGCGCTGGAGCGGCCCGCGCTGACCGACCTGTTGCGCCGGCTCGGGGTGAAGACGCTGGGTGATTTCGCCGCGCTGCCCGCGTCCGACGTGCTGAGCCGGTTCGGGTTCGACGGGGCGCTCGCGCACCGGCTCGCCGCCGGGCTGGACCATCGGCCGCTCGCCGTCCGGCAGCCGCCGCCCGACCTGGACGTGACCGACACGTACGACGAACCCCTCGAGCGGGTCGACGTGGCCGCGTTCGCCGGGCGGGCACTGGCCGAGCGGCTGCACGAGCGGCTGGCCGCGTACGGGATGGCCTGCACCCGGCTGGGCATCGAAGCCGTCACCGCCGACGGCCAGGAGTTGCACCGGGTCTGGCGGCACGACGGGTTGCTGACCGCCGCGGCGATCGCGGAGCGGGTGCGCTGGCAGCTCGACGGCTGGCTGACCGGGGCCCGGCGGGGTGGCCCGGCGCGGCCGACCGCGGGGCTGGTCCGGTTGCGGCTGGTGCCCGACGGCGTCCTCGTCCACCTGGGACTGCAGCCCGGGCTGTGGGGGGACGCGGGCGCGGAGAAGGAGCGGGCGCATCGGGCGCTGAGCCGGATCCAGGGTCTGCTGGGGCCGGAGGCGGTGGTGACCGCGGTGGTCGGCGGTGGCCGGTCCGCCGACGACCAGGTCCGGTTCGTGCCGTGGGGTGACGAGCGGGAACCGGCCCGGCCGGCCGCGCCCCAGCCCGGCCCCGCGCCCGTGGTCGTCGCCACAGCAGAGCCCGGCCCGGAGCCCGGCCCGGAGCCCGGCCCGGAGCCCGGCCCGGAGCCCGGCCCGGAGCCCGGCCCGGAGCCCGGCCCGGAGCCCGGCCCGGAGCCCGGCCCGGAGCCCGGCCCGGAGGGCTGCCCGGTGGCGGGCGCGGCAGCAGCGCCGGACCCTCGGCCCGAGCCGCGTAAGCCGCCGGAGAAGGACAAAAGGCCACCCTGGCCGGGCCGCATCCCCGGCCCGGCGCCGGCCCTGGTGCTGCCGCAGCCGGCGCCCGCGGTGGTGCTGGACGACACGGGTACGCCGCTCGGCGTGAGCGCCCGCCTCGAGCTGACCGGCCGCCCCGCGGTGCTGGTGCTGGGCGAGGAGGCCGCCGAGATCACCGGGTGGGCCGGGCCGTGGCCGGTGGACGAGCGCTGGTGGGCCGAGGGGGAGGCGCGCCGGCGGGCCCGGTTCCAGATGGCCGTGGCCGACGGCCGGGCGTTCCTGCTGTCCCTGGCGTCCGGCCACTGGGCCGTCGAAGCGATCTACGACTAGGGGGAAGCGGTGGGTTTCCACAATCCGCGGATGCCGTGGGGCGAGCTGGAGAGCACCCTGTCCGGGCGCCGCAGCGACCGGCATCTGCACGTCGTCGACCCCCTCGCGGTCGACGGCGACGGCGGGGACTCGCCCGCGTGGAGCCGCAAGCGGCAGCCGTACGAGGCCCCCGCGCTGATCCGCTCGGTCAGCGAGGACCGGTACGCCGAACTGCACTGTCACACGAACTTCAGCTTCCTCGACGGCGCGAGCCACCCCGAGGAGCTGGCCGAGGAGGCGGCGCGGCTGGGGCTGACCGGGCTCGCCGTCACCGACCACGACGGGTTCTACGGGGTGGTGCGGTTCTCCCAGGCCGCCCGCGAGCTGGGGCTCCCCACGATCTTCGGCGCCGAGCTGTCGCTGGACCTGAGCGCGCCGCAGAACGGCGAGGCGGATCCGGAGGGCCGGCACCTGCTCGCGCTCGCGCACGGCCCCGAGGGGTACGCGCGCCTGGCCCGGACGATCTCGCGCGGTCAGCTCGCCGGCAAGGAGAAGGGCAAGCCGGCGTACGGGGACCTGGAGCAGATCGCCGAGGTGCTGCGCGACCACGTGCTGGTGCTCACCGGATGCCGCAAGGGCAGTGTCCCGCGCGCGCTGGCCGCCGAGGGGCCGGTGGGGGCGGCGCGGGAGCTGGACCGGCTGGTGCGGCTGTTCGGGCGCGGCAACGTCGCCGTGGAGCTGACCGATCACGGGGACCCGTACGACGACGACCGCAACGAGGTGCTGTACGAGCTGGCGCGCAGCCGGAAGCTGGAGGTGGTCGCGACCAACAACGTGCACTACGCGACCCCGGGGCGGCGGCGGCTCGCGACGGCGCTGGCGGCCGTACGGGCCCGGCGCAGCCTCGACGAGCTGGACGGCTGGCTGCCCGCGGCCGGCACCGCGCACCTGCGCAGCGGCACGGAGATGCGCAAGCGGTTCGCCGCGTACCCGGGCGCGGTGGAGAACGCGGCGATGTTCGGCGAGGACCTGGCGTTCGACCTGAACCTGGTGGCGCCGCGGCTGCCGGACTTCCCGATCCCGGAGCCGGGGCACACCGAGATGAGCTGGCTGCGGGAGCTGACCATGCGCGGCGCCCGGGAACGGTACGGGCCGCCGCAGGCGCATCCGAAGGCGTACGCGCAGATCGAGCACGAGCTGCGGATGATCGAGGAGCTGAACTTCCCCGGCTATTTCCTGGTGGTCTACGACATCGTGCGGTTCTGCCGCGAGAACAACATCTACTGCCAGGGCCGCGGGTCGGCGGCAAACTCGGCGGTCTGTTACGCGCTGCGCATCACCAACGTGGACGCGGTCGAGTACGACCTGCTGTTCGAGCGGTTCCTCGCGCCGGAGCGGGACGGCCCGCCCGACATCGACGTGGACATCGAGTCGGACCGGCGCGAGGAGGTGATCCAGCACGTGTACGCCAAGCACGGCCGGGAGCACACCGCGCAGGTCGCCAACGTGATCTCGTACCGGCCGCGGTCCGCCGTACGCGACATGGCCAAGGCCTTCGGGTTCTCGCCCGGGCAGCAGGACGCGTGGAGCAAGCAGATCGACCGCTGGGGCAGCGTGGCCGCGATCGACGTGGAGGACATCCCCGAGCAGGTCGTCGCGTTCGCCAACGAGGTGCAGAGCTTCCCGCGGCACCTGGGGATCCACTCCGGCGGCATGGTCATCTGCGACCGGCCGATCATCGAGGTGTGCCCGGTGGAGTGGGGGCGGATGCCGGGGCGCACGGTGCTGCAGTGGGACAAGGACGACTGCGCGGCGATCGAGCTGATCAAGTTCGACCTGCTCGGCCTCGGGATGCTGTCGGCGCTGCACTACGCGTACGACATGATCGAGTCCGACCTGGACATCAGCACCATGCGTCTCGACGATCCCGAGGTCTACGAGATGTTGTGCCGGGCCGATTCCGTCGGGGTGTTCCAGGTGGAGAGCCGCGCGCAGATGGCCACCCTGCCTCGCCTGAAGCCGGGAGAGTTCTACGACCTCGTGGTGGAGGTCGCCCTGATCCGCCCCGGACCGATCCAGGGTGGCTCGGTCCACCCCTTCATCAGAAGGAAGAACGGCCGCGAGCCGGTTACCTACCCGCACCCTCTGATGCGCAACGCCCTCGAGAAGACACTCGGCGTCCCGCTGTTCCAGGAGCAGCTCATGCAGCTCGCGATCGACGTGGCGGGATTCGACCCGTCCGAGGCGGATCAGCTGCGCCGGGCCATGGGCTCGAAGCGGTCGATGGAGAAGATGGAACGGATCAAGCGGCGGCTCTACGAGGGCATGGCCGAGCGGGGGATCACCGGTGACCTCGCCGACGACCTGTTCCTGAAGCTCTCCTCGTTCGCCAACTACGGCTTCCCCGAGAGCCACGCGATGAGCTTCGCCTATCTGGTGTACGCGAGCGCCTGGCTGAAGCGCTACCACCCGGCGGCGTTCTGCGCGGCCCTGCTCAACGCGCAGCCGATGGGCTTCTACTCGCCGCAGTCGCTGGTGGACGACGCGCGCCGGCACGGTGTGGAGGTACGCCGTCCCGACATCAACCTCAGCGCGGCCGCCGCGACGCTGGAGTCGACGGCCGCCACCACGTGGGGCTCGGCGCCGGGGGAGCCGCCGCACGCGTGGGGGCTCGGCGGCCCGGCCGTACGGATGGGCCTGAAGAGCGTGCGGACCCTCGGCGACGAGCTGGCGAAGACGATCGAGGACGAGCGCGCCGCGCACGGCCCGTACCGGGACATGGCCGATCTGGCCCGCCGGACCGGATGCTCGACCGCCCACCTGGAGGCCCTCGCGACCGCCGACGCCTTCGCCGGGTTCGGCCTGTCGCGCCGCGAGGCGCTGTGGGCGGCGGGCGCCGCGGCGCAGGACCGGCCCGGCCGGCTGCCCGGCACGGTCACCGGCACCGAGGCGCCCACCCTGCCCGGCATGGGCGACGTGGACAAGCTGGTCGCCGACGTCTGGGCGACGGGCCTGTCCCCGGACGCGCACCCCGCGCAGTTCGTCCGGGAGCAGCTGGCCGGCCGGGGCGCGCTGCCGATCTCCGGGCTGGGCCGGGTGGAGGCGGGCACCCGGATCCGGGTGGGCGGCATCGTCACCCACCGGCAGCGGCCGGCGACCGCGGGCGGGGTCACGTTCATCAACCTGGAGGACGAGACCGGGATGCTCAACGTGACCTGCTCGCCGGGGCTGTGGCAGCGGTACCGGCGGGTGGCCCGGACCAGCGCGGCGCTGCTGGTGCGGGGGCGGCTGGAGAAGACCGAGGGGGTGCTGAACCTGGTCGCCGACCGGCTCGAGGCGGTCACCCCGCCGGTCACCCCGGCCTCCCGCGACTTCCGCTGAACGGACGCTATATTTCCGTTCCGCGCGTCTTGCACCTTTTGGGGCGTACACCGGATGCGCACGGAAACGTACGACGGGGGAGTGGCGTCATGATCCGTACCATCGGGCTGTCCGCGGTGATGGTGCTCGGGCTGGCGAGCCCGGCCGTGGCGGCGGTCAAGCAGAGTGAGTTGGTCCTCAGTTACGAGGCCGAGGCGGGGTACGCGGCGGCGGTCGTGCTGCGGTGCGACCCGGCCGGCGGCGCGCACCCGAAGAAGGGCAAAGCCTGCCAGGCGCTGGCGAAGGTGCACGGCCGGCCCGAGAAGCTCCGGCCCGCCAAGGTCATGTGCACGATGGAGTACGCGCCGGTCACCGCACGGATCGAGGGCACCTGGCACGGCCGGCCGGTCGACTGGACGCACACCTTCGGCAACGCCTGCGACATGGCCCGCACGATGGGCGTGGTCATGGCGTTCTGAGCGCGGCCTCGGCCATCGCGCCGGCCGGCCCGCAGGAGCCGCGCCGGCATCACCCCCGGATATCTGTCGGATGTCCGTCAGAACCGGGGCAAAAGTTCCGAAGAGTGGCGAGCGTCTATGTCCTGCCGGGACTGACCCGGTTCGGGGGAGGACGCATGCGACCACGAAGGCTGCCCGCACTGCTGCTGGGCCTGATCACCGCCACCGCCGGTGCGGTCGTGGCCGCGGGACCGGCGGCGCAGGCCGGGCCAGCGACCGTCCGCACCGGACCGGCACCCGCCGCCCCGGCCGGCACCACGTCGATCACCCTGATCACCGGCGACCGGGTCACGCTGACCCGCGACGGATCGGCCGCCGTCCGGCCCGGCCCCGGCCGCGCCGGGATGCGGTTCCTCACCGAGCGCACCGCGCGGGGCCGGCGCATCGTCCCCGTCGACGCCGTGCCGCTGCTGCGCGCCGGACGGGTGGACGAGCGACTGTTCGACGTCACCGCGCTCGCCGCGGCCGGATACACCGACGAGCGCGCCCCGGAGGTGCCGCTGCTGGTCGCGTACCCGGGGAACCAGGCCCGGCAGGCCCGGACCGCGACCTCCGTGCCGGGCACGCGCGTGACGCGCGACCTGAAGGTCGTCGGCACGCTCGCGGTCCGTGCGGACCGGCAGGGCCGGGCCGGGCTCTGGCAGGCGCTGACCCGGGGTACGGGCACCGCACGCTCGCTGGCCCCGGGCATCGACCGGCTCTGGCTCGACGGCAAGCGCAAGGTCACCCTGGACCACAGCGTGCCGCAGATCGGCGCCCCCGCCGCCTGGCAGAAGGGCCTCGACGGCACCGGGGTCAAGGTGGCCGTCCTCGACACCGGCGTCGACGCCACCCACCCGGACCTCGCCGGTCAGATCGCCGAGGCGAAGAACTTCACCGAGGCCGCCGACACCGACGACATGGTGGGGCACGGCACGCACGTCGCCTCGACCATCGCCGGCACGGGCGCGGCCTCCGGCGGGCGGTACCGCGGCGTCGCACCCGGCGCGAAGCTCGTCATCGGCAAGGTGTGCGACACGGAGTTCTGCGACGACTCCGCCATCCTCGCCGGCATGGCGTGGGCCGCCACCCGCGCGCCGATCGTCAACATGAGCCTCAGCGGCCCGGACCTCGAGGGCACCGACCCGCTCGAGGCCGCGGTCGGGGACCTCACCGCCCGGTACGGCACGCTGTTCGTCGTCGCGGCCGGCAACGACGGAGAGTTCGCCCCGGTCGGCTCCCCGGCCACCGCCGACGCGGCCCTGGCCGTCGGCGCCGTGGACCGCGAGGACCAGCTGGCCGACTTCTCCAGCCGCGGCCCGCGGACCGGCGACAACGCGATCAAGCCCGACATCACCGCGCCCGGCGTCGAGATCGTCGCGGCCCGGGCGGCGCACGACGTGATCGGCGGCCCCGCCCCGGTCGACGGCTACTCCAGCCTGTCCGGCACCTCGATGGCCACCCCGCACGTCGCGGGCGCCGCGGCGATCCTGGCCCAGCAGCACCCCGGCTGGACGCCGCAGCAGCGCAAGACCGTCCTGATGGGAGCGGCCAAGCCCACCGAGGGCGTCGACGTCTTCGGGCAGGGCGCCGGCCGGGTCGACGTGGCCCGGGCGATCACCCAGTCCGTCGCCGTCGCCGAGGGCTCGGTGAGCTTCACCGGCGGGCGCTGGCCGCACGGCGACGACCAGCCCGAGGCCCGCACCGTCACGTACCGCAATGACGGTGACGCGCCGGTCACGCTCACCCTGGCCCTCTCGGCCTCCGCCGACGTCTTCACGCCGGCCCGCAACAGCCTCACCGTGCCCGCCCACGGCACCGCCACCACGACCCTGACCGCCGACACCGGCGCCGACGTGCCCGACGGCTACTACACCGGCTACCTCACGGCCACCGGTGCGGGCGGGCTCAAGGTCGAGACCCCGGTCGCGGTGTTCCGCGAGCCGGAGAGCTACGACGTCCGCTTCGAGGGCATCGACCGCGACGGCACGCCGTCCGAGTCGCTCTACGCCGTCGCGTTCGACCTCAAGACCGGCGACGACTACCCGATCACCGGCCCGGCCACGACGAAGCGCCTGCCCAAGGGCGAGTACGGGCTGTACGCGTTCCTCGGCGAGGAGGAATCGGTGCTGCTCGTCCAGCCGCGCCTCGTCATCGACGGCGACCGGACCGTCCGCCTCGACGCCCGCGCCGGCAAGCCCATCCACATCACCGTGCCCCGGCGCGGGTCCCGGCCCACGCTCGTCGCGCCCAGCGCCGACTGGAACACCGGGGACCTCGGGTACAGCGCCGGGCTGTTCGGGGTCGACATGGCCGGCCTCTACACCGCGCAGATCGGCGGGCAGGCGCCGTACGAGCACTTCACCGGCTCGGTCGTCGCGTCGTTCGCCGACCCCGGCGCCGGCGGGACGTTCCGCAACAGCCGGCACGTGTACGACCTCGGCTGGTACTCCGACGGCGTGATGTACACCGGCTTCCGCAGGGCCGTCCGCGACCGTGACCTCGCCACCATCAGGGCCACGTACGCCACCGAGGCCACGGGGGCGGACGGCGCCAAGGCGAACTCGGCCCGGCACGGCGACACGTCGTACTGGTCCGTGTTCATCCCGTTCGACCTGCCGTTCCAGCGCACCGAACAGGTCAACACCGACGGCGGCGCCCAGTGGTCCGGCGAGTTCATCCAGCAGGCGCCGCCGGCCGGGGAGGACGACTGGCCGGTCGACCTCAGCGGCGCGACCACGCCGCCGGCGCCCCTGCGCGCCGGGCGCACGTACCACCAGCAGTGGAACCGGGCCGTGTTCGCGCCCACGGTCGCCGCCGCCCAGGACCCGTGGGACTACGTCACCCGCGCCGGCGACGTGATCACGGTGGTGCTGCCGGCGTACGGCGAGGGCAGCGGGCATCCCGGGGGCAGCACGCTGGAATCGGCGCGGCTGGCGCTCTACCGCGACGGCAAGCTGATCGAGGAGGTCGCGGATCCGGCCGCCCAGTTCGACGTGCCGGCTGCCACGGGTGACTACCGGCTGGAGCTGTCCGCCACCCGCGGCGCGCCGCACACGCTGTCCACCGAGGTGAGCGGCGTGTGGACCTTCCGCTCCGGGCACGTCGCCGGGGAGACCCCCCAGCGGCTCGCCGTCTCCACGCTCCGCTTCCACCCGGCGCTGGACGAGCACAACGCCGCCCCGGCGCGGCGGCCGCAGCTCGTGCCGATCACCGTCGACCAGCAGGTCAGGTCCGCGGTCCGGCGGGTCACGGTGCAGATGTCCGCCGACGACGGGCGCACCTGGAAGCCCGTGCCGGTGGTCGGCGCCGGGGCGCACCGCGCGGCGCTGGTCCGCAACCCGGCCGGCGGGTACGTCTCGCTGCGCGCCACGGCCACCACGGACCGTGGCACGGTCACCCAGACGGTGATCCGGGCGTACGCGATCCGCTGACGCACCGACGGGGGTGGCAGGCCACGGCTCGCCGCCCCCGCGCCTGCGGCGGGCCGATACGCTGCGCAGGTGGACACCGCATCGACGCGTACCCCCCGCCCGCCCGTCACCGTGCGTACGGCCGCCGTCTGGGCCGTGCTGCGCCGCGAACTCGAGCGGCACGCCGGTCGGGAGCTGACCGTCCTCGACGTGGGCGGCGGCACCGGCGGGTTCGCCGTACCGCTGGCCGAGGCCGGGCATGCGGTCACCGTGGTCGACGCCAGCCCGGACGCGCTCGCCGCGCTCACCCGGCGTGCCGCCGAGGCCGGCGTCGCCGACCGGGTCCGCGCCGTGCAGGGCGACGGCGACGCGCTGTCCGGCCTGGTCGCGCCCGGCAGCGTCGATCTGATCCTCTGCCACGCGGTGCTCGAGGTCGTCGACGACCCGGCCCGCGTCGCCGACGCGATCGCCGCCGCGCTGCGGCCCGGGGGAGCGGTCAGCCTGCTGGTCGCCGGCCGCGCCGCCGCGGTTCTCGGGCGCGCCTTCAACGGCCACCTCGGCGCGGCGTCCGCGCTGCTCACCGACCCCGAGGGCCGCGCCGGGCAGCGCGACACGCTGCGCCGTCGCTACGACGCGGAGACCGCCGTCGCCCTGCTCACCACGGCGGGGCTCACGGTCGAGGAGACCCATGGCGTACGCGTGCTCGCCGACCTGCTGCCCGCCGCGGTGGTCGAGGACGACCCGCAGGCGATGATCGAGCTGGAGCTGGCGCTGTCCGCCCGGCTCCCGTTCCGCGACATCGCCTCCCAGCTGCACGTCTTCGCCCGGCGCCGGTGAGCCTGCCCGCGCTGCCGGACCCGTCCTCGGTGGTCCGGCCCGCCTACGGCCACGGCAGCCTGGCGGACCTGCTGCCCAGCGTCTCGGCCGTGCTCGGGGTGCCGGACGCCGCCGACGTGCTCGGGCTGGGCGAGCAGCTCGGCGGCGTCGACCGGATCGCGGTGCTGCTCGTGGACGGGCTGGGGGCGTACCAGCTCCCGGTCGCCGCGCCGTACGCACCGGTCCTCGGCGAGCTCACCGGCCGGACGCTCACGGCCGGCTTCCCGTCGACCACCCCGGTCAGCCTCACCACGCTCGGCACCGGCCGGCCGCCGGGCGCGCACGGGGTCCTCGGGTTCACCGTACGCAGGCCCGACGGCAGCGTGCTCAACCACATCAAATGGGGCAAGGACCCCGACCCTGCGCTGTGGCAGCCGCTGCCCACGCGCTTCGAGACCGCGGCCGGCGCGGGCGTCGCCACGACCCTCGTGACCCAGCCGCACTTCGAGGGCAGCGGCCTGACCGTCGCGGCGTACCGGGGTGCGGCCTTCACCGGCGCCACCGACCCGTACGCGCTCTCCACCGCCATGCTCGGCGCCCTGTCCCGCCCCGGCCTCGTGTACGGCTACTACGCCGACCTCGACCACCACGGCCACGGCTCGGGCATCGACTCGCAGCCGTGGCGCGTCGCCGCCGTGGAGGTGGGCGAGCTGGTCACCCGCCTCGCCGAGGGGCTGCCGCGCGGGGCCGCGCTGCTGGTCACCGCCGACCACGGGCAGCTGAACATCCCGCCGGAGAACCGGCTCGACCTGGCCGCCGACCCCTCGCTGAGCGCCGGGATCACCGGGGTCTCGGGGGAGCCCCGGGCCCGCTACCTGTCCGTCGAACCGGGCGCCCGGGACGACGTGGTGGCCGCGTACCGGGAGGTGCTCGGCTCCTCGGCGTGGGTGCTGACCCGCGAGGAAGCCGTGGAGCTCGGGCTCTACGGCGCGGTGGCGCCCGGGCACCTCGACCGGATCGGGGACGTGGTGATCGTGTGCCTCGGCCACACCGTGGTGCTCGCCGGGGGATGGGAGCCGCCGTCGGTGGGGTCGCTGGTCGCGTACCACGGGTCGGTGACCGCCGCCGAGATGATGATTCCGCTGCTCAGTTTTGTCGGACCCCCGCTCTAGGCTGCTCGCCGTGGGACGCAGCCAGGCGATCGGCCGGGGACGGGACCCGCGGTTCGGGCCGGAGGCCGACGACGCGGGATGCCCGATCCTGCACGTCGACATGGACGCGTTCTTCGCCGCCGTCGAGGTGCGCCGCCGCCCGGAGCTGCGGGGAAAGGCCGTCGTGGTCGGCGGGGTCGGCCCGCGCGGCGTCGTGTGCTCCGCCAGCTACGAAGCCCGCAGGTACGGCGTCCGCAGCGCGATGCCGTCCGCGCGGGCCCGGGCGCTCTGCCCGCACGCGGTGTTCCTGCCGCCGGACTTCACCGAGTATTCGGCCGTCTCCCGGGCCGTCATGCAGATCTTCCGCGACGTGACCCCGCTGGTGGAGCCGCTGTCCCTGGACGAGGCGTTCCTCGACGTGGCCGGGGCCCGGCGGCTGCTGGGCCGCCCCGCCGCCATCGCCGCGGCCATCCGCCGCCGGGTCGTCGAGGAGCAGCGGCTCACCTGCTCGGTCGGGGTCGCGCCGAGCAAGTTTTTGGCGAAGCTCGGCTCCACCCGGGCGAAACCCGACGGCATGATCGTCGTCCCGGCCGGCCTGACCCTCGACTTCCTGCACCCGCTGCCCGTCGACGCGCTCTGGGGCGTGGGGGAGAAGGCGGCCGAGCACCTGCGCCGCCTCGGCCTGACCACGGTCGGCGACATAGCCCGGGCGCCGGTCGGCATGCTGCGCGCGGCGCTCGGCGAGGCGTCCGCCGCCCACCTGCACGAGCTGTCCTGGGGGCGGGACCCGCGCCGGGTCACCCCCGAGCACGAGGAGAAGTCGATCGGCGCCGAGCTGACGTATGACACCGACGTCAGCGACCCGGCGGTGATCCGCCGCAGCCTGCTCGCCCTCTCCGACAAGGTCGGCGCCCGCCTCCGCGCCGCCGGCACGGTCGGCCGCACGACCTCGATCAAGGTCCGGCTCGCCGACTTCCGCACGGTCAGCCGCTCCCGCACGACACCGGCCGGCACCGATGTCGCCCGCGAGGTCTTCGAGACGTCCTGGGCACTGTTCAGGGCGCTGGGCCCGACCGAACCGATCCGGCTCATCGGCGTACGGGTCGAGGGCCTCACCCCCGCGGCGACCGCAACCCGGCAGCTCACCCTGGGCGAACCGGAACGCGGCTGGCGCGAGGCGGAGACCGCCGCCGATGCCGTGGCGGCCCGTTTCGGCCGGACCATCGTCGGACCGGCCAGTCTTTTGGGACGAACTGATCTGCGCCGGACCGAAAATCACCCCCACTCGACGGTCGTCCCGCTTTCCGACCCGCCAACCCCCTCGTAGACTTGCGGTAAGGCAGCCGGTCGGCTGTCTCGCACCATCGGCCGCCCGCACCACCGCCGGGTGGCCGGACATGCGCCCGGGGAGGAATGCCGTGCCGCTCTCGGAGCACGAGCAGCGGCTGTTCGATCAGATCGAGCGGTCGCTTGCCGAGGACCCCAAGTTCGCCTCGGCTGTGCGGAACAGTGACCCACGTTTCCACGCCCGGCGCCGGCTGGTCGTCGCGGCAATCGTGATCGTCCTGGGTCTCGCACTGGTTGTGTACGGCACGGTGAGCCGCAATACGCCGCTCGGCGTGGCCGGCTTCGTGGTGATGCTGGCAGCGGCCGCATTCGCGATGCAGAGCCGCCGGAAGGGGCAGGCACCCGACCTGCACGCCGTCGGCGGCACCGCGACCCGCCGCACCCGGCAGACCCGCAAAGCGGGCCTCATCGACCGGCTCGAGGACCGCTGGCGCCAGCGCCCCGAAGGTCACCGCTAGCCCACAACGACCGGCGACAAGATGGCGGCCATCCGGCCGCCATCGCCGTATGTCCGGGCCACGTCAGTCATGACGAGCCGGCCCATGCCCAGCCGCGCCAGACCCCTGCCGAGCGGGCGCCCATGGACGCCGTTCCCCGCGGCACCGCACCGCACCGCACCGTGCCGTGTCGTGCTCGCGTGAGACGTTCGGCGTGAACGCGCGTGGCAGTGCCGGGCCGTTCGGTCCTTCGCCGTGCCGGCGCTCCTATCCGGATCGCGTGCCCGTTCTTGCCTCTCTGTCCGTATTGCGCGGGCAACTTGTCCTCCTGTGAGACGAGACCGTGGCCGGGTAGCTGCCGCATTGCCTGCCGGAACACCTCTCCCGACAGCCCGGCCCCATTGCCGCTCGGCACTGGCGCCGCTCTATCCCGGCGGTCCCGGCGCGGCCTGGCTCTGGCGGCGCTCAGTCCCGGCGGCCCTGGCGCGGCCTGGCTCTGGCGCCGCCCTATCCCGGCGGCTCCGGCGCGGCCTGGTTCTTGCGGCGCTCAGTCCCGGCGGCCCTGGCGCGGCTCGGCTCTGGCGCCGCTCGGCCTTGGCGGCGCTCAGTCCCGGCGGCCCTGGCGCGGCTCGGCTCTAGCGCCGCTCGGCCTTGGCGGCGCTCGGTCCCGGTGACCCTGGCGCGGCCTAAGCCCGGTGTCGCTCGCCCGGTGTCGCTCGGCCCCGGTGTCGCTCGGTTCGCATCGCCGGCCGGGCCATCCACCGCCCGAAGCTGCGCTTTCCTGACCTGCCGCCCGGCCGGCTCAAGCCGCGCCGTGAGCCCCCCGGGCAGAACCTCCGGATACGCCGATGCCGCCCGCAATCAGCGCGGGCGGCATCGTTCAGCTCGTCGTCAGCGGCTTCGGTTGGCCAGGAGCCGGCGGGGGCTGAAGCGAACCAGGACGTCGCGGCCGCGGCTGAGCGTGCCCATCCAGCGGGCCGAGGCGTCGCCCAGGCCCATTCGCCAGCGGAGGATCACCGACGGCGGGAGGAGCACCGCCGCGATCCGGGTACCTCGCGGCGCCGTGTGGGCCAGACCGTGGCGGACCTGGGTGAGGGCCGAGGTGAGGCCTTCACCGTGCAGCGGGGTGCGTGCGTACCGGGCGCGTTCCTCCGCCTGGCCGAGCAGGGTCGCCGCGTCGGCGGGGGCGCCGTCGAGTTCCGCCTCGCGGATCAGGCGGCGGGCCGTGTGCCTCGGGGTCTCGGTCGGGTCCACCGGTACGCGGTAGTCGACCATCGTGTCCACGAGCTCGTCCCAGGCGGCGTGGGCGTCCTCGCGGGCGCGGGCCGATTCCGTCGTGACCGTGACGTCGCGGGTGCCCGGCGGCGCCGGACCCGCGGCCGCGGTGACGCTGACCGGGGTGGTGGCCGCGTGCCGGCGCCGGCGGACGAGGATGCGGCGCAGCGCCGGTACCAGCAGCAGCGCGATGACCAGCGCGGCGCTTCCCGCGACGATCAGGCCCGTGGCCGAGGCGCCGGACGAGGGCGGCGCGCCCGCGTTGTCGAGGGCGCCGGCGCCGAGGTCCCGGTCGGCGCGGTCGTTCGAGTCGGGTCCGGCGGAGGCGTCGGTGCCCGGCGCCGACGACGAGCTCGACGTCGCCGTGGGGGTCTCGACGCGGTCGTTGTCCGGGGCCCATTCGGAGCGGCTGGAGCCGACGACCGCCGCCGCCGGGGTGGCGTCGAACGGGATCCAGCCGAAGCCGTCGAGGTAGACCTCGGTCCAGGCGTGGGCGTTGCGGTTGGTGAGCACGTACGTGTCGCCGTCGCGGGTGCTGCCGCGGGTGAAGCCGAACGCGACCCGGGCCGGGATGCCGGCCTCGCGGACCATCCAGGCCAGAGCCGCCGCGTACTGCTGGCAGTAGCCGGTCTTGTTCTGCAGGAAGGCGGAGATCGCCGAGGCGCCGCCCGTGGGGTCCGCCGCCTGCAGGCTGTACGAGAACCCGTTCTCCCGGGAGAAGTAGCGGTACAGCGCCATGACCTTGTCGTACTGCGTGTCCTCGCCCTTGATCCGCGCGGCCACCAGCGCCTCGACCTTGGGGTCGTCGGGGACGGAGGTGTACTGCGTACGGATCGGGTCGTCCTCGGCGAGCGGCTCGGAGCGGCGCAGCTCGCCGGGGGTGTACTTGGCGCGGATGTAGTCGAAGGAGTACTTCTGGCCCTTGGTGGTGGTCCGGTTCGAGAACACGACCTGCGAGTTCGGGTCGTACGACCAGGCGCCGTCGAGGCCGTCGACGTCGACGGGCATGGAGTACACCGGGGCGAGGGTCTGGCCGAAGTCGTCGGTGACCTCCACCTCGGCGTGGTACTGCTGGTAGCTCCCGCCGTCGGTACGGTCGTTGCGCCGAGGATCGTCGATGCCCCGCGACAACGGCCGGCCGGTCGGGGTGCGGTTGCTGAATCCGTCCGCGCTGAGCACGTCGGCGACGCCGAACCGCAGGTAGAACGGGTCCCGCTCGTTGGTGCGCACGCGGACGAAGTCGGTGGTCTTGCTCTGGTTGAGCTGCCCGGTGAGCGACGCGAAGAGGTTGATGCGCCCGTTGCCGCCGGTGCCCGTACCGTTGCCGCCCACGCCCGTGCCCACCTGGGTGAGCCGGTTGAGCAGGCCGGTGTCGAGGCCCGGCACGATCAGCGGGAGCAGCACGGCCGCCGCGACGCCGATCATGGCGAGCCGGCGTCCCGCCGCGGCCAGCGGGGACGGCTCCCAGACGTCCACGTCGCGGCCGTCGCCGGTGAAGCGCCGGCCGAAGCGGCGGACCCGGTCGACGTTGTCGGCGACGAGCAACCAGAGGAAGCCGACCGCGCCGATGATGAACGGCACCACCGGGACGCTGTCGACGTACACGGCGACCGGCACCGAGTAGATCGCCAGCATGGGGAGCCCGGCGAGGGCCGGCCGGCGGGCGATGACCGTGAGCACGTCGACCGCGATGGAGACCGAGCCGATGCCGAGGGCGGCGAGGAACAGCAGGCCGTCGCGGTCGGGCACGGGCACGCCGTACGACCGGGTGTCGTTGCCGGCCTCGGTGAAGAGCTCGCCGAAGTGATTGAAGGTCGACGGCGTGGGGATCAGCGCCAGCAGTTCCTCGCCGCTGGGGAACATCCAGGTGAGCGTGAGCAGCAGCACGAGGATCATGCCCGCGATCTGGGCCCACGTCGGGAACCGCAGCGTGCGGGCCAGCACCGCCGCGCCCGCGACCAGGCCGACCGCCAGGATGCACTGCAGCAGCCACGTCCAGGTGTCGAAGATGGCGGAGAGCGGCGCGGCGGCCAGCAGCGTCGCCGCCGCCGCCACCAGCCCGAGTCGTCGTCGCCCGGTCACAGCACCGCTCCCGTCTTCACATGCCCGCTCGTCGTCTCGTGCCCGCTCGTGCGCACCGGCCTGCCCGTTCTCACATGCCCGCCACTGTCTCGGCCATCGCCGCGCGGTAGGCGAAGCCCTGCGAACCGCGGCCCGCCGCCGGCCAGAGCGCGGCCAGCGAGTCGCCGTGTGCCACCGGCACCGAGCGCCAGCCGCTGCGGACCAGCGCCAGCGACGTCGCGGCGTGCTGCCGGTCGGCCTCCTGCCGGTCGGGCGCGGTCATGGTCACCCAGGTGGAGCTGTCGACGGCGAAGCCGATGCAGGTCGCACCGTTGCCGCGCAGCCCGCTCAGGACCTCGGCCTCGGCGCCGCTGAGCGCGCCGAACAGGCCGATCACCAGCCCGCCGTCGGAGCGGCGCCGGACGGCGTCGACCAGCACCGAGATGTCGCCGGTCTGGCTGAGCTTGACGTCGGCGAGGGTGTCGAGGATGGCGCCCTCGCCGCCGGCCTCGGTCGCGTCGAGGTCGATGCCCGTACCCGTGACCAGGCGCAGCTTGTAGCCGGCCTGGCGGAGGTGGACCGCGATGCTGGCGGTCGCCGACACCGCCCACTCGAAGCTGGACGTCGGGCCCTCACCGCGGTGGGCGTGCTGCCGGGTGTCCAGGACGACGGTGGCCCGCGACTCCCACGGCTGCTCCTCGCGGCGCACCATGAGCTCGCCGGTGCGGGCCGTCGAGCGCCAGTGCACCCGGCGCAGGTCGTCGCCGCGGCGGTACTCGCGGGTCGCCGCGTCGTCCTCGCCGTGGACGGCCACCGAGCGGGCGCGGCTGTCGCCGGTGCCCGCGTACTCGCCGGCGAGGCGTACGGACGGCAGCGGGACGACCTGCGGGATGACGGTGAGCCGGTCGACGCTGGGGAACGAGCGGGTCAGCTCGCACAGGCCGAACGGGTCGGTCAGCCGGATCACCAGCGGCCCGACCGGGTAGCGGCCCCGCACGTCGGCGCGCACCGTGTACGCCACCGAGCTGGCCGTGTGCGCCCCCAGCCGCTCCAGCACGACGCGCGGGCGGCTGCCCAGCGCGTACGGGAGTCGGTCCTCCAGCAGCAGCGTGCCGGTGGGCAGCCGCGACATGTTCTGCAGCCGCAGGATGACGCGCGCGCTGGAGCCCACCGGTGCCCGGCCGGGCTCCAGCGAGCGCGTGCAGGCCAGCTTGTAGCGGCTGCGGCCCACGTACGCGGCGGCCAGCAGCGGCAGCGCCGCCAGCAGGATCGCCACGCGCAGCAGGTCGCGCTCGCCGAGGATGACAGCGGAGATCGCCGCGGCGGCGGCCGCCGCGAGGAAGGAGCGGCCGCGGGTCGTCATGCCCCGCATGGCCTCCCGCATGTCAGAGCCCCCGCGACTCGTACTGTGCCCGGCCGTCGCCCGTGGCGCGGGTGTCGTACGGGGAGCGGCTCCGGTCGTGCGGCAGCGGCAGCCGGTGCACGATCTCGGCCACGATCGCGTCCGTGGTGCGCCGGTTGAGCTGCGCGTCGGCCGTCGGGATGATGCGGTGCGCGAGCACCGGGACGGCCAGCGCCTGCAGGTCGTCGGGGAGCACGTAGTCGCGGCCCTCGAGCGCGGCGACCGCCTTGGCCGTGCGGACGAGCTGCAGCGTCGACCGCGGGGAGGCGCCCAGCCGGATCTCCGGCGCCTCGCGGGTGGCGGTGACCAGCGCGATCGCGTACTGCTGGACGGCGTCGGCGGCGTGCACGTCGCGGACCGTGGCGATGAGCCGGCGCACCAGCGCGGCGTCGGCGACGGCGCGCAGGTTGTTCAGCGGGTCGGCGGCGCCGTGGCCGCTCAGCATCGCCAGCTCGGCGCGCGGGTCCGGATAGCCCATCGCGATGCGCGCGGTGAAGCGGTCGCGCTGCGCCTCGGGCAGCGGGTACGTGCCCTCCATCTCGATGGGGTTCTGCGTCGCGACGACCATGAACGGAGCCTGCAGCTCGTACGTGGTGCCGTCGACCGTGACCTGCCGCTCCTCCATGCACTCGAGCAGCGCGGACTGGGTCTTCGGCGAGGCCCGGTTGATCTCGTCGCCGACCACCAGGTTGGCGAAGACCGCGCCCGGCTTGAACTCGAAGTCGCGCGTCTCCTGGTTGTAGACGCTGACGCCGGTCACGTCGCTGGGCAGCAGGTCCGGGGTGAACTGGATCCGGCGGACCGAGCAGTCGATCGAGCGCGCGAGGGCCTTGGCGAGTTTGGTCTTGCCGACGCCGGGCACGTCCTCGATCAGCAGATGGCCTTCGGCCAGCATCACGGCGAGCGCGAGCCGCACGGTGGCGCTCTTGCCCTCGATGACGTGCTCGATGTTGGCGATGATCGCCTCACTGGCGGCGCGGAACTCGTCGGCCTGCAGCGGGCCGCCGGGCTCATCCCAGGTGGGGGTTGTCACGGGCCTCCTCCATGTCGTTCTGCCCCTTCCCTGCACTGACGCCGAAAGGGAACCGAAGGTTCGCGGGCGGCCGGGGTGTCCGTGGGCCTCCGGCGCCGCCGCCCGTTCCTGACAGGTTAGCCCGGTCACAGCAAGTCGCCGAGTAGGGCGTTAAGCCCTATCACGTCGCGTGGTCAACCAGACACGCATATCGGATGGGTTACGAATGGTGGACGGGTGATACCGGTCGCCGCGCCCGGAGCGGGGCGAGTATCATGCCGATATGGCCCGCGCCTTCCTGCTTCTTAGCTAGCCGCGCCGTCGTCCCGAGGACGACGACAAGCGCGGCGCCCCCTCCTGCCGAAGGGGGCTTTTTTGTGCCCTCTTATGCCCAAGGCCGGCCACGACGACGAGAACGAGATGGTGACGATGAGCGAGTCCGAGACCAACGCGGACATCCCGCCGTACCGGTACACGGCCGCGATGGCCGCGGAGATCGAGCCCCGCTGGCAGGCGTACTGGGCCGACAACGGCACCTTCAACGCGCCGAACCCGACCGGCGAGCTGGCGGACCCCACGCACCCGCGCGCGGGCGCGGGCGCGCCCAAGCTGCACGTGCAGGACATGTTCCCGTACCCGTCGGGTTCCGGACTGCACGTGGGGCACCCGCTGGGTTACATCGGCACCGACTCGTACACCCGGTACAAGCGCATGGCCGGCTACAACGTGCTGCACCCGATGGGCTTCGACGCCTTCGGCCTGCCCGCCGAGCAGTATGCGGTGCAGACCGGCACGCACCCGCGCTCCACCACCGAGGCCAACATCGAGCGCTACCGCGGGCAGCTGCGCCGGCTGGGGCTGGCGTACGACAACCGCCGCAGCTTCTCCACCACGGACCCGGACTACTACCGCTGGACCCAGTGGATCTTCCTGCAGGTCTTCAACTCGTGGTTCGACCCGGACCTGCGCAAGGCCCGCCCGATCGACGACCTGATCGCCGAGTTCGAGGCCGGCACCCGCGAGGTCCCCGGCGGCCGCGCCTGGTCGCAGCTGCCGGCCGTCGAGCGGCGCAAGGTCGTCGACGGCTTCCGGCTGGCGTACGTCAGCGAGGCGCCGGTCAACTGGTGCCCGGGGCTGGGCACCGTGCTGGCCAACGAGGAGGTCACCCCGGACGGGCGCAGCGAGCGCGGCAACTACCCGGTCTTCCAGCGCTCGCTGAAGCAGTGGATGATGCGGATCACCGCGTACGGCGACCGCCTGGTCGACGACCTGGACGCGCTGGACTGGCCGGAGCCGGTCAAGCTGATGCAGCGCAACTGGATCGGCCGTTCGCGGGGCGCGCACGTCGACTTCCCGCTGGACGGCGACGACGTCGTCTCGGTCTTCACCACGCGCCCCGACACCCTGTTCGGCGCGACGTACATGGTGCTGGCGCCCGAGCACACGCTGGTCGACTCGATCGTCCCGGCCGCCTGGCCCGAGGGGACGAACCCGGCATGGACCGGCGGCGCGGCGGGCCCGGCGGAGGCTGTCCGGGCATATCGGGCAGCTGCCGCGGCCAAGACCGAGGAGGAGCGGACCGACGCCAAGGTGAAGACCGGCGTCTTCACCGGTGCGTTCGCCACCAATCCGGTCAACGGGGCGAAGGTCCCCGTCTTCATCGCCGACTACGTGCTGGCCGGCTACGGCACCGGCGCGATCATGGCGGTGCCCGGCCACGACGAGCGGGACTGGGACTTCGCGCAGACGTTCGATCTGCCGATCGTGCGCACCATCGAGACCCCCGAGGGCTTCGACGGGGCGTACACCGGCGACGGCGCCGTGATCAACAGCGACTTCCTGAACGGCAAGGGGGTCACCGACGCCAAGGCGTCGATGATCGCCTGGCTGGAGGAGAAGGGCCACGGTCGCGGCGCGACCACGTTCCGGCTGCGCGACTGGCTGTTCAGCCGGCAGCGCTACTGGGGCGAACCCTTCCCGATCGTGTACGACGAGACGGGCCTGCCGGTCGCGCTGCCCGAGTCGATGCTGCCCGTGGAGCTGCCCGAGGTCGACGACTTCTCGCCGCGGACGTTCGACCCGGACGACGCCGACAGCGAGCCGGAGACGCCGCTGTCGCGCAAGAAGGACTGGGTCAACGTCGAGCTGGACCTGGGCGACGGGCTGAAGACGTACACCCGCGAGACCAACACCATGCCGCAGTGGGCCGGTTCGTGCTGGTACGAGCTGCGCTACCTGGACCCGCACAACGACAAGGTGCTGGTCGACCCGCAGAACGAGGCGTACTGGATGGGTCCGCAGCGTCCGGGCGACCCGGGCGGCGTCGACCTGTACGTCGGCGGCGTGGAGCACGCGGTGCTGCACCTGCTGTACGCGCGCTTCTGGCACAAGGTGCTGTACGACCTGGGCCACGTCTCGTCCTTCGAGCCGTTCCGCAAGCTGTTCAACCAGGGCTACATCCAGGCGTACGCGTACCAGGACGAGCGCGGCTTCTACGTGCCCGCCGAGGAGGTCGTCGAGCGCGACGGCGCGTACTACTACGGCGACAAGCAGGTCACCCGGTCGTACGGCAAGATGGGCAAGTCGCTGAAGAACGTCGTCACGCCGGACGAGATGAGCGAGCAATACGGCGCCGACACGTTCCGCGTGTACGAGATGGCGATGGGCCCGCTGGACGTGTCCCGCCCGTGGGAGACCCGGGCGGTGGTCGGCTCCCAGCGGTTCCTGCAGCGGGTCTGGCGGCTGATCGTGGACGAGGAGACCGGCGCGATCCGGGTCACCGACACGCCGCTGGACCCGAAGACCCGCCGGGCGCTGCACCAGACGATCGCCGGCGTCCGCGAGGACATGGACGAGCTGCGCTTCAACACGGCCATCGCCAAGCTGATCCAGCTGACCAACACGCTGACGCCGCTGCAGACGACGTCGCGCGAGGCGATCGAGCCGCTGGTGCTGATGATGTCGCCGTTCGCCCCGCACCTGGCCGAGGAGCTGTGGCGCAAGCTGGGCCACGACGGCACGTGCGCGTACGCGGACTTCCCGGTCGCCGACCCGGCCCAGCTGGTCGCCGAGTCCGTGACCTACCCGGTGCAGATCAACGGCAAGGTCCGCGGCCGCGTCGAGGTCGCGCCGGACACGGCCGAGGATGCCGTACGCGCGGCCGCGCTGGACGCCGTCGCCGACGCGCTGGCGGGCCGCGAGCCGCGCAAGGTGATCGTGGTACCGGGCCGGCTGGTCAGCGTCGTCGTCTGAGGTACCACCTGCTGGAACGGGGCCCGCCGCGAGTGATCGTGGCGGGCCCCGCGGCGTCAGAATGACCTCGTGCCTGATCTTCCGGACGTGCTGCCCGTCGCCCCGCTGACCGCGCCCCTGGACGCCACGGTGCGCCCGCCCGGCTCGAAGAGCATCACCAACCGGGCGCTGATCTGCGCCGCGCTCACCCCTGGCGCCTCGGTGCTGACCGGCGTGCTCTTCGCCGACGACACCCGGGCCATGATGTCCGCGGTCGCCGCACTCGGCGCGCGGGTCGAGGCCGACGAGGCCACGCGTACGGTCACCGTCACCGGCATCGACGCGCGAGCGGCCGCCACGGCCGGGATGATCGACGCGCGGCAGTCCGGCACCACGTCCCGGTTCATCCTGCCCGCGGCGGCGCTGCTGTCCGGCCGTACGGTCGTGGACGGCTCCGCCCAGCTGCGCGCCCGCCCGTTCGGCCCGGTCCTGGCCGCGCTGCGCGACGCCGGCGCGGTGGTCGAGGAGCTGGACCGGCCCGGCTACCTGCCCGCGGCCGTACGCGGCCCGCTGCGCGGCGGCCCGGTCGAGGTCAGCGGGCACATCTCCAGCCAGTTCCTCTCCGGGCTGCTCATGGCGGGCCCGCTGATGGCACGGGGTCTGTCCGTGTCGGTGACCTCGCCGCTCGTCTCGGTGCCGTACGTGGAGATGACCAAGGCCGTGATGGCGGCGTTCGGGGTGACCGTCGACGGCCTGGTCGTGCCCCCGGGCGGCTACCGCCCCACCCGCTACGCCGTCGAACCGGACGCCAGCGCCGCCTCCTACTTCCTCGGCGCGGCCGCCGTGGCGGGCGGCCGGGTGACGGTCGCGGGGCTGGGCACCGGCAGCCTGCAGGGCGACGTACGCTTCGCCGACGTGCTGGAGCAGATGGGCGCCACGGTGTCACGCACGGCGGACTCGGTGACGGTCAGCTCGGCCGGCCGGCTGCACGGCGTCGATGTCGACATGGCCGACATCTCGGACACGGCCCAGACGCTCGCCGCGGTCGCGGTGTATGCCGACACCCCGACCCGCGTGCGCGGCATCGGCTTCATCAGGAAGAAGGAGACCGACCGTCTCGCCGCGGTCGTCACCGAACTGCGCCGGGCCGGCATCGACGCGGTCGAGGACGAGGACGGGTTCACGATCCACCCGGGGCAGCCGCGGCCGACCCGCTTCGCCACGTACGAGGACCACCGGATGGCGATGAGCATGGCGCTGCTGGGGCTGCGGACGCCGGGCATCGAGATCCAGGACCCGGGCTGCGTCGCGAAAACCTACCCGGACTACTTCACCGACCTCGCGGCGCTCGCCTGACGACAAGGGGAATCGCTCGCCCGAACGATGTCCGGCCGGGCTGAGCGGTGTCCGGCCGGGCGGTCTCGGGCCGGGCGGTCTCGGGCCGGGCGGTCTCGGACCGAGCAAACCCGGGCCGAGCGACGTCCGGCTGGGCGTTCGGCCGGGTATGTGCGCGATGGACCGTCCGAGGGCGCGGGTCGAGGCCGCCACCCACCGGGGCGCGGACGTTCAGGCCGCAGCGGCGAGTCCGTCAGACGGCCGCGAAGGCGAGTGGACGAGCGCAATTGCTCCCGGAACGGCTGCGGCGGCCGGGCGCCGGTCAGGCGGCGGCAGGTCAGGTGGCGGCCGGTCAGGCGGCCGGGCTGGTCAGGCGGCCGGGCTGGTCAGGCGGCCGGGCTGGTCAGGCGGCCGGGCTGGTCAGGCGGCGGGCTGGTCAGGTGGGGGATCCGGTCAGCTGGGGGCCGACCAGGCGGCGGCGCCCACTCAGGCGGCCGGGCCATTCAGGCGGTGACCGGCCGGGGTCAGGTCGTGGCCGGCCGGGGGCAGGTGGTGGTGGCCGGCCGGTCAGGCGGCCGTGGGGGCCGGGGTCGCGGCGCCGGCGCGGCGGGCGGCGAGGCGCCAGCGGAGGACGATTGTCGTCGTGAGGGCGAAGCCGATCAGGGCCGGGGCCAGCGTGACCGGGTTCAGGGAGCCGGGGGAGGCCACGGCCGCGCCGATGACCGCGTACGAGACCGCCGACGGGATGGCGGCGAGCGTGGTGCCCAGGAGGTAGCGCTTGCGGCAGACCGACGTCGTGCCGTACGCGTAGCCGATGAGGCCGTAGGGGGCCAGCGGCAGGAAGCGGACCAGCAGGACCGCCGCCAGGCCGCGGCGGTTGAGCCAGCCGTCGAGGCGCTTGAGGCGGCTGCCGTTCTTGGCGCCGAGCGCGCCGCGGCCCGCCCAGCGGCCCGCGTAGTAGGTCGCGATGGCCGCGATCACGGCGGCGGCGAGGGCGGTGGCCGCGCCGGTCGCCGGGCCGAGCAGGGCGCCGCACGCCAGGGTGATGGCCGTGCGTGGCACCAGCACCGAGAGGAGCAGGCCGCCCACCACGGCGATCGCGACCGCGGCGGCCGGGCCGAGCGCGAGGACGGAATCGGCGATCGACTGCAGGGGCAACAGCGCTGCGGCGCCGCCCAGGACGGCGACGACGGAGGTGAGGACACCGAAGCGCAGGGCCCGCCGGCGCCACCCCATCGGGGCGTGCTCGAGCTCGGCGCCCGCCGGCGTGTCCGGGTTCTGCTGGCTGGCCTGAGGGTCCGCGGGGGAGATGTGCACGCCCCGCGGGGCGATCAGGGTGTCAGTCATGCAGGCGTACCGCCCCTTGGTCTCGTCGGTCCAGGAAAGTGCAGGTCAGGCGCTTGCGGCGGCGAGCCGTTCGCCTCGGAGCCGGTCGGCCCAGGTGTCGTCGAGAGGTGCAAGACTATCCGCGCCGATCGCCCAGCGCAGGAGCAGATCGGCTATATCTGGGTTGCGGGCGAGCGCCGGGCCGTGCGCGTACGTGCCGAGGATCTTCCCGTGCCACGCGCCCTCGGTGTGGCCGTCGTTGCCGATGCCGGCGGTGACCCGGGCCAGCGGTGCGACGCCCGGGCCGAGGTGGGTGCGGCCGCCGTGGTTCTCGAAGCCGGTCAGCGGCGGGAGTCCCAGCCGCGGGTCGATGTCGCCGCGCACCTCGCCGACCGCGCGGGTCTCGCCGCGGTCCGAGGAGATGTCGAGCAGGTCGAGCCCGGCGCACTGGGCTCCCTTGGCGTAGAACGATCGACCGAAGAGCTGGTAACCGGCGCACACCGCGAGCACCGCCGCGCCCTGGGCGACCGCCCGGTGCAGGCCGCCGTCGGCGATCAGGCGCTGGGCTGCCAGGGCCTGCGGGCCGTCCTCGCCGCCGCCGATGAGGTAGATGTCGGCGGTCGAGGGCATCGCCTGGTCGGAGCGCACCTGGTAGCTCTCCACCGGGATGCCACGCAGGGCGGCACGACGGGCCAGGATGAGCATGTTGCCGCGGTCGCCGTACGTCGACAGCAGGTCCGGATAGATCCAGACGATCCGGAGGACGCTCTCAGTCATGGTTTTTCCTCGGTTTTCCGCCGCGGGGAAGCTCAGTTGACACGGTCCAACTCCGCTCGGATGTCCTGGAACGCCGTGTAGTTGGCGATCACCTCGAGCCGTCCGGGCGGAGTGGCCTGGATCGCCTCGTCGAAGGTATGCACGTGCCGGAACGGCACTTCGTTCACTTCCAGGCGTACGGCGAGGTCGAAGGCGCGGTCGCCGGTGATCAGCACGGGGCGTCCGCGCAGCGGCGAGAAGTCGACGTCGTAGAGCCAGGAGGTGTCGAAGCCGTCGGGGTCCCGGGCGTTGATCGAGAGCAGCGTCGGCGCCTCCTCGGCCATGTCGAACGCCTCCAGCCAGCTCGCCGGGTTCTTGGCCAGCAGCAGCCGGATGGTGCGCCCGTCACGCTCGACCTGCGCGTAGCGGCCGGCCACGGAGGCCACGCTCGCCAGGCGGGGGACGGCCTCTATCGGGCGTACGCCGAATTCCGCGGCCAGGGCCAGCGCGGTGGCCGCGTTGCCCAGGTTGACCTGCCCGGGCAGTTGGAGTTTGACCAGGTGCCAGTCGCCGCGGGGGTCGACGACGCCCTCGTCCTCGACGGTCCACTGGGCCTGGGGGCGGCGCAGCGTGCAGCCGGTGCACCACCAGTCGCCCTGGGCCCGGTTGATGGGGGCGCCGCACTCGGGGCAGACCCACGAGTCGTCGGTCCACCGCTGCCCGGCGCTGAACCAGGTGACGTGGCCGGCGCCGACCGCGGACCAGACCACCATCGGGTCGTCGGCGTTGGCCACGACGTGCACGTCCGGGTGGGCGGCGAGGGCGGTGCGCCACAGCTGCGCCATCATCGCCACCTCCTTGGCCCGGTCGAGCTGGTCGCGGGAGAGGTTGAGCAGGGCCACGACGCGTGGGGTCGTCTCGTCGATCACGCGGGCCAGATAGTGCTCGTCGACCTCGAGCACGGCGAACGGGGTCGCGCCCGCCTTCGCCAGCGCGGAGGTGTGCCCGGTGGGCATGTTGGCGCCGAAGGAGTTGGTGGCGACCGGCCCGAGCACGCCGAGCGCGGCGGCGGCGAACCGGGTCGTCGTGGTCTTGCCGTTGGTGCCCGAGACGAGTGCGATCGCCCGCCCGGAGGCGAGGTTGCGCAGCAGGTCAGGATCGATCTTCAGGCCGATCCAGCCGCCGATCACAGAGCCGTCGCCGCGACCGGCCGCGCGTGAGAGCGCGGCGGCCGTGCGCGACACGGAACTCGCAACCTTGGCCCGCAGGGGCATCTTCCCGTCCGTCACGGGACACGAGGGTACCGGAAACGGACACTACGTCGAGTGGCGCCGGGTGGGCTGTGGACAACGGCCCGCCGTGGGGGAGCCGGTTCCGCCGAAAGGGGGAGCCCGGTCGGTCGTCCGGTGCCGAGTTTGCGCCGGTGGGGACGTTTGGGGAGGCATTCGCCCGACCTTCCCCGCGTCCGGGAACTGCCCGGCCACGGCTTTTTGTGTGTTCTGATTCACCCGTAACCTTCGACGTTTCGTGATCGTCTGACCGCTTTCCGTATCGGCATTTGTCACGTGCCAGTCACAAAACGGACACGGTCTTTCGTGCCAAACACGGAGAGTGACGAACCACGGGCTGACGGTCGGCCGGAAAATCGGGTAGGCAGGGTGGGCCGGTGAGCGCCCGCTCGCCGCTCGTACCAGGCTGGCCACGCCGAGCCCTGCCCCGGCCTGCCAGGTGCGACCACACAGCACGTGAACAACCACAAAGGCATATGGGGGCAGGGACGGGGGACCCAATTCCGGTCCGCTGCGAGCCACCTCGGCCCGCACGACCTTGGGGTGAAGCCGCCACCTGAGCGGCCGGGCACACCTTCCCGCCCGAACCCGACAGCTAACCTCGCAGGCGTGCCGGAGGGATATCTCTACCGTGCACGAACGCAGTTCGAGCCGTGGCCGCCGCACGTCCGTCGGCACCGGAACCGTCGCACTGTCCCTGGGTCTCTGCCTCTGCGCCGGCCAGCTGGTCGCGACGCCGGCAGCGTCCGCCGCTCCGGTCACCACGGCGGCAGCGGTCAAGTCCGTCAAGCCCAAGCAGACCGTCAAGTACAGCAAGCGGACGGTCGCGTGGGGGTCGTCGGTCAAGGTCACGACCAAGCTGATCGACCCGAAGAACGGCAAGAAGGTCGTCTACGGGTCGGTCCGTCTGCAGTCGAAGATCAACGGCAAGTGGAAGACCTGGCAGACCAAGCGGACGAGGACCGGGACGGTCAGCTTCACCACGAAGCCCGGCACCTCGTCCTGGTACCGCACGTACTACACCGGCACCAAGGGCCTGACCCCGGCCGCCACCAAGGCCGTCAAGATCAAGGTCAAGGCCAGCGGCGCGAAGATCCTCGCCGAGGCCAAGAGGCACAAGGGCGCCCCGTACCGCTTCGGCGCGTCGGGCCCCAAGCGCTTCGACTGCTCCGGCTACACGATGTACGTGTACCGCAAGGCCGCCGGCAAGAAGCTGCCGCACAAGGCCAACTCGCAGCAGCGGTACGGCTCGTCGGTCAGCAAGAGCAAGAAGAAGGCGGGCGACCTGCTCGTCTTCCGGTCCGGCTCGTACGGCACCCACGTGGGCATCTACGCGGGTGGCGGCTACATGTGGGCCGCGCCGCACACCGGTTCCTCGGTGAAGAAGCAGAAGGTCTACAGCAGCAACTACGTCGTCCGGCGAATGGTCTGACGCACGTCGGTACGCTGAGGTAGGCAAGCAGGACGACAGTTCAGTAGGGCGCGACCCGGTGCGGGTCGCGCCCTACTGTCGTCTCCGCACCGTGGGGCACCCCCGACGCCGGCGGACATGGCCGGAACCGCGGTGTGATCTTCTGCCCGTTCTCCTTGACGGCACTGCCCGGATGCCCTCCACTTCGCGCCCCCCGGCCCCTCCACTTCCCTCCCGGGAGCCCTTCCGGCCGCGGGATAGACCCGATTTCAGGGGAGATTTCGACCCCGTTGCGCCCCGTGTCGGAAAGTGGACCTTGATCGGGGCGGCTGCGCCCTCCACTTCGGCCCACCGCCTCTGACGTGCGCTTTCATCCGCGAATCCGGTTCGCGGACGGGCCGATTCCGGTTGCGGGTGGAGGGAAGTGGAGTAGAGTGGAGCGCAGTGGCAGGGCCGGAGTGGACCTGCCGGCCCGAGCGAACCGGCGGACCGCGAACCGCCACTGGGCAGGGGGGTTGGCCGATGTTCCTCGGCACACACACCCCGCGCCTGGACGACAAGGGCCGGCTGATCCTTCCGGCGAAGTTCCGGGACGAGCTGGCGGGAGGTGTCGTGATCACCAAGGGACAGGAACGCTGTCTGTACGTGTTCCCGATGCCGGAGTTCCAGCGCATCGCCGGGCAGCTTCGCGACCAGCCGGTCACCAACAAGGCCGCCCGGGCCTACAGCCGGGTGTTCTTCGCCAGCGCGCACGACGAGATCCCCGACAAGCAGGGCCGGGTCACCATCCCGGTGCACCTGCGCGAGTACGCGACGCTCGACCGCGAGCTCGTGGTGATCGGCGCGAGCACGCGGGTGGAGATCTGGGACAAGCAGTCCTGGGAGCAGTACCTCTCGGCGAGCGAGGACGAGTTCGCCGACATCGAGGAGGGGGTGCTGCCCGGCGGACTGTAGTGCGAGCTGCCGGCCGCCTTGGTGGTCCGGACGTCGCTGCCGCCGTACTGCGAGATCTCCAGCCGCTCCCGCTCCTGGCGCCTCTTCCCCGGCGCCAGGCGTGAGTCCGAATGCGGCGCGCCCGCTTGGCACCCGGGCACGAGCGGATGGGGATCTGGCGGTACGGAAGACGACCGGACGCCGATCGGGAACGAACGGCCGCGTAGCGCGCGGGAAAGAGCGGGGCGATGGGGGTCGACATGGGGGAGCTGCGCGGCACGCACGTGCCGGTGCTGCTCGAGCGCTGTCTCGAGCTGCTCGCCCCCGCGCTGGATCGCCGGGGGGCGGTCCACGTCGACTTCACGCTCGGGCTCGGCGGGCACGCCGAGGCGGTGCTGGAACGGCACCCCGACACCGTCCTCGTCGGACTCGACCGCGACCTCGAGGCGCTCGCGCACTCGCGGCGCCGGCTCGAACGGTTCGCCGGCCGCACGCACCTGGTGCACGCGGTGTACGACGAGCTGCCGGAGGTCCTCGCGGACCTGGGCTACCCCGCGTTCCACAGTGGGCTGTTCGACCTGGGCGTCTCGTCGCTGCAGCTGGACGAGGCGGACCGGGGCTTCGCGTACGCGAAGGACGCGCCGCTGGACATGCGGATGGACCAGTCCCGCGGGATCACCGCGGAGGAGGTCGTCAACGGGTACGAGCCCGGCGAGCTCGTCCGCATCCTCCGGCAGTACGGCGAGGAGAAGTTCGCGCAGCGCATCGTCTCGGCGATCGTCCGGGAGCGGGCGAAGGGGCGGATCGTCTCCTCGGCGCGGCTCGCCGACCTGGTCCGGGACGCCATCCCGGCCGCCGCGCGGCGAACGGGTGGAAATCCCGCGAAAAGAACGTTTCAGGCGCTACGTATTGAGGTAAATGCGGAGCTCGCCGCGCTCGAGTCCGCGGTACCGGCTGCTTTGGACTTGTTGGCCCCGAAAGGGCGCCTTGTGGTGATGTCGTATCAATCATTGGAGGACCGGATCGTCAAGCGCGCCCTGGCCGAGAGGGCGCGCAGCACCGGTCCGGTCGACCTGCCGGTCGAGCTGCCGGGGACGGGACCGAGCCTGCGGCTGCTGACCCGCGGATCGGAGCCGCCGACGGCGGCGGAGGTCGCGGAGAACCCGCGGGCGGCTTCGGTGAAGCTGCGCGCGGCGGAACGGATCGACGAGCAGGACCAGGCACGAGGGGCCGCCCGCGAACGGCCCCGGATGTCTGCCACGCACGGGGGACGAGGGCGGCGACGCCCGGGGGAACACCAGGAGGGGGAGGGGCATTGAGCGAGCGCATGTCGGCAGCGCCGCGGTCGGGGGGCCGGACCGCGGAGCAGCCGCAGAAGGGCCGGCGTACGCCGGTCGGCACGAAGGGGGCGGCGCGGGGGGCGCGCCAGTTCCCCGTCCAGGGCACCACCGCGCTGAAGCTCGACGCCGAGCAGCAGCGGGACACGGTCGCGACGCCGCGCCTGCGGGTCGCGCCGCCCGCACCGATCAACGCCCCGCGGGCGCCGTTCATCGCGCTGGTGGTGGCGGTGGTGGTGGCCGGTGTGCTGGGCATCCTGATGATCAACACGAAGACGGCGGAGAACTCGTTCCAGCTCGACTCGCTGCAGAAGCGGCAGTCCGATCTGGACGCGCGGCAGCAGGCGCTGGAGAACGAGATCGCCGCCAACAACATGCCCGGCAGCCTGGACGCGGCCGCCCGCCGGCTCGGGCTGGTCAGGGCGGACTCGCCGGCGTACATCCGGCTTCCCGACGGCAAGGTCTTCGGCGTGCCGAAGCCGGGCAGCGGTGAGCCGGCGGTGACCGCGCAGGACCCGCAGGAGTCGGCCGCGGCGGTGCAGCGGGCGAAGGCCACCCAGGACGCGACCACCCAGGACGTGACCGGGGCGGCGACCCGGCAGGGCACGACGGCAGGCCAGACGGCGACCGGACAGACGACGGGTCAGGCGACGGGTCAGACGGCGACCGGTCAGACCGCGACGGGGACGGGCCAGACGGCCACGGGGACGGGCACGTCCCCGGTGACAGGGCAGTAGCGCGGTGCCACCGCGTTCGGACGAGACGCCGCGCCGGGGCCAGGAGCCCCGGCGCGGCGCTTCTGCACGCGAGCAGGCTTCCGGCGCCGACGACGAGCGCGGCCGGGGCTTCGGGGGGATCGGCGACGCGCGGGCGTACACGCCGCGGGGCCGTACGGTGCGCGAGGGCGACCAGCGCACCCGGTCGCCCCGCAGCGGGCGTACGAGCGACCCGTTCCGCCCCGCGCTGCAGGTTCTCGACGGCGGCCGTCCGCCCCGTGAGCGTCGCCGGGACGCCGAGGAGGAGCCGCCGCAGCCGCGGCGCGGCCGGGACCGCGACGCGCAGGCCGAGCCGCGCGGGGCACGCGAGCGCCGGCGTGACGACGACGCCCGGGAGAGCCGGGCGCGCAAAGGCCGCGAGCAGGGCGGGCGCGACGAGCCGCGCGGACGGGTGCAGGCCGGGCGTGGTGAGCCGACACGCGTGACCGCGGGTGCCGGGCGTACCCGGTCCACCGCCAGCCCACGGCGCGGTGCTGCGCCGCGTACCGAAACCGCCGGGCGGCCCGGACGCGAACGCCGCGTCGCGGCAGCGCCCGGGCCACGACGCGACCCGGGCGGACGGCCCGGCGCCGCCAGGCCCGGCACCCGGCGTCCCGGGCCGGTCCTGCCCGCCGAGCCGCCGAAGCTGGCCAACAGCACCAGGCGGCTGCGGCTGGGCACCGTTCTCGCGCTGTCCCTGTTCGTGGCGATCGGGGTGCGCCTCGTGGTGCTGCAGGTCGGCGACCCGCCGGCGGACGCGCAGAACGTGCTGGAGTGGCGGCAGACCCGGGTCGTGCTGCCCGCGCCGCGCGGCAGCATCCTCGACCGGTCGGGGGCCGTGCTGGCGCACAGCGTCGAGGCCCGTTACATCTACGCCGACCCCGAGATGGTCAAGGACCCGGTCGCCACCGCCGCGCGCCTGTCGCCGCTGCTCGGCGTGCCACAGTCCAAACTGCTCCAGCTGATGGCGAAGAAGAAGCGGCCCGGCGGCGGCGCGTCCCAGTTCGAGTACCTGGCCCGCGGCGTCGACATCGCCGTCGCCGACCGGATCAAGGGTCTCAACCTGCCCGGCATCGGCTCCGGCCGCGACGAGCGCCGGGACGTCCCCGGCGCCGACCTGGCGGCCAACCTGATCGGCTTCACCGGCGAGGACCACACCGGCCTGGAAGGCATCGAGGCGCGCTACGACGAGCTGCTGCGCGGCACCGACGGCGAGAAGGTCTACGAGGTGGGCCAGGGCGACCTCGCCAAGGAGATCCCCGGCGGCTACCACCGGGAGACCCCGGCCGCGCCCGGCTCGTCGATCCAGCTCACCATCGACCGGGACCTGCAGTTCGAGGTGCAGCGCTACCTCACCCAGCAGATGAAGAAGGTGCAGGCCACGGTGGCCGGCGCGATCGTGCTGGACGCCCGTACCGGCGAGGTCCTGGCGCAGGCCAGCTACCCGACGTACAACGCGCAGAAGCCGTTCGACTTCAAGCCGACGGAGCGGGTGGACGCCGTCTCCAGCGTCATCTCCGACCCGGGCTCGACGCACAAGGCGTTCACGATCGGTGCGGCCCTGCAGGAAGGCGTCATCGGCAAGAACTCCCAGATCACCGTCGGCCGCGCGCTGATGCTGGGCGGCACGCCGTTCAAGGACGACCACCCCTTCCCGAACGGTACGAAGCTGAGCATCCCGCAGGTGCTGGCGTACTCGTCGAACGTCGGCACGATCCGGATCGGGCAGAAGCTCGGCAAGGACAAGCTGTACGAGTACCAGCAGAAGTTCGGCCTGGGCCGGGCCACCAACGAGGGCATGCCCGGCGAGGCGACCGGGCGGCTGCTCAGCCCGGACGAGTGGAGCGGCTCGGCGTGGGGTTCGGTGCCGATCGGCCACAGCGTCGACGCGACCCTGCTGCAGATGGCGGCCGGGTACGCGGCCATCGCCAACGACGGCGTCTACATCCAGCCGCACCTCATCCGGTCCACGATCTCCGGCCGGGACGGCATGGTGACCACGCCCGCGCCGCCGGAGACCCACGAGGTGCTCAGCCCGCAGACCGCCCGCGACCTGCGCGAGATGATGGAGGCCGTGGTCGACGCGAAGGGCGCCACCGGCACCCGCGCGAAGGTCGAGGGCTACCGCGTCTCCGGCAAGACCGGCACCGGCAAGATGCTCGTCGACGGGCAGTACACCAGCCACAACGCGGGTTCCTTCATCGGCATGGCGCCGGCCGAGAACCCGCGCTTCGTCGTCGGGGTCTTCGCCGACGTGCCCGACGGCACCGGCGGCGTCGTGGCCGCGCCGGCGTTCAGCAAGATGATGGGCTCGGCGCTGCTCCACTACCGTGTGCCGCCGTCCGGTACCCCGCCGCCGACGTTCGAGTGGAAGGACTGACGCCGCCGGATGGCGTTCGCAGCACGGGCCGGGTCACCGGGTAGGGTCTGACGCCGTGTCCGGCATTCCTCGTCCCCAGACCGTCCGGCCGTACCGGCTGGCCGACCTCGCGCCGCTCGTCGGCGCGCCGGCCCCCGGCACGGACGGCGAGGTCACGGGGGTGACCCACGCCAGCGGCGAGGTCCACCCCGGAGACCTGTACGCCGCCCTGCCGGGTGCCCGCCGGCACGGCGCCGAGTTCGTGGCCGCCGCCGCGCAGGCCGGCGCCGCCGCCGTGCTGACCGACCCGGCCGGCGCCGCAGCCGCGGAGGCCGCGGGGCTTCCGGTGCTCGTCGTCCCGGAGCCACGTGCCGTGCTCGGCGTGGCCGCCTCGGCGATCTACGGAGACCCCACGGCGTCGCTGACCGTCATCGGGCTCACCGGCACCGCGGGCAAGACCTCGACGGCGTACCTCGTGGAGTCGGGGCTGCGGGCGGCGGGGCTGACCACCGGGCTGATCGGCACGGTCGAGACCCGGCTGGGCGACCTCGTGGTGGACAGCGTCCGCACCACGCCGGAGGCCACCGACCTGCACGCGATCCTCGCGGCCGCCGTCGAGCGCGGCGTGCAGGCCGTGGTGATGGAGGTGTCGAGCCACGCCCTGGCCATGGGCCGCGTCGGCGGGGTGCGGTTCACGGTCGGCGGCTACACCAACTTCGGTCTCGACCACCTCGACTTCCACGCCGACGCCGACGACTACTTCGCGGCCAAGGCGAAGCTCTTCGACGGCCGCTGCCGTTTCGAGGTGCTCAACGCCGACGACCCGGCGCTCAAGCCGCTGTACAAGCCGGACACCATCGACTACTCGGCCGCGGGTGACACCTCGGCCACCTGGTCGGCGGCCGAGGTCGCCGGCGACGCCTTCGGGCAGCGGTTCACCGCCCGTGGGCCGGCCGGCGACGTACGCGCCGGGGTGGCGCTGCCCGGCCGGCACAACGTGGCGAACGCGCTGCTCGCCCTCGCCGCGCTGACCGCCGCCGGCATCGACCCGCAGGTGGCCGCGGACGGCATCGCGGCGTGCCCGGGGGTGCCGGGCCGGCTGGAGCGGGTGGAGTCGCCGGGCGACGTGCTCGGTGTCGTCGACTACGCGCACAAGCCGGACGCGATCGTGGCCGCTCTGACGGCGCTGCGCGAGCTGGCCACGGCCCGCGGCGGCCGGCTGGTCTGCGTGATCGGCGCCGGCGGCGACCGGGACAAGGGCAAACGGCCGCTGATGGGCGCCGCCGCGGCCCGCGGCGCCGACCTGGTGGTCGTCACCGACGACAACCCGCGAACCGAGGACCCCGCGGCGGTGCGTGCCGCGGTGCGGCAGGGCGCGGAGCAGGCCGGTGCGCCGGCGAAGATCATCGAGGTGGCGGGCCGCCGGGCCGCCGTCGACGAGGCGGTACGGCTGGCCGGCGCCGGCGACGTCGTGGCCGTCCTCGGCAAGGGACACGAACGGGGCCAGGAGGTGAACGGCGAGGTGCTGCCGTTCGACGACCGGATCGAGCTCGCCGCCGCGCTGGCCGTACGCCCGGGCGGTGCCGCTTGATCCGCATGACGCTCGACGAGATCGCCGCGGTCACCGGAGGGCGCCTCGTCAACGCCGGCCCGGACGCGACCGTCACCGGCCCGGTGGAGTACGACTCGCGCGCGCTGCTGCCCGGCGGGCTCTTCGTCGCCTTCGCGGGCGAGAAGGTGGACGGCCACGACTACGCCGCCAGGGCTGTCGCGGCCGGTGCCGCCGGCGTGCTCGGCAGCCGCGACACCGGTCAGCCGGGCGTGGTCGCCGACGACCCGCTCGCCGCGCTGGCGAAGCTCGCGCACGTCGTGGTGGGGCGGCTGCCCGAGCTGACCGTCGTGGGGCTCACCGGCTCGTCCGGCAAGACCACGACCAAGGACTACATCGGGCAACTGCTCGCCCGGCTCGGCGAGACGGTGGCGCCCGCGGGGTCGCTCAACAACGAGCTCGGGTTCCCCTACACGGTGCTGAAGGCGACGACCGGCACGCGGTTCCTGGTGCTCGAGATGGGCGCCCGGGGGATCGGGCACATCGCGTACCTGGCCGGCATCGCGGCCCCGCGGATCGGCGTGGTGCTCAACGTCGGCGCCGCGCACATCGGCGAGTTCGGGTCGGTCGAGGGCACCGCGCGGGCGAAGGGCGAGCTGGTCGAGAGCCTGCCGGCCGACGGGCTCGCCGTGCTCAACGCCGACGACGAGCTGGTCTCGGCGATGGCTTCGCGCACGCGGGCCCGCGTCGTGTTCACCGGTGAGTCGGAGCGGGCGGACGTGCGCGCCACGGACGTGCGGCTCGACGAGCGGGGGCGGGCGGCGTACACGCTGGTGGCCCCGGACGGGAGCACCGCGCCCGTACGGCTCGCCGTGACCGGCCGGCACCAGGTGGCCAACACGCTCGCCGCCGCGGCCGTCGCGCTCGAGGCCGGGATGCCGGTCGGCGCGGTCGCCGCCGCGCTCGGCGAGGTGGGCATCGTCTCCAGCCGGCGCATGGACGTCTTCGACCGCCCGGACGGGGTCACGGTCATCGACGACTCGTACAACGCCAACCCGTCGTCGACGGCGGCCGCCCTGCGCGCGCTCGCCGCGATGGGGGAGGGCCGGCGTACGGTCGCCGTGCTGGGCTTCATGGCCGAGCTCGGCGAGTACGAGGAGTCCGGCCACCGCGACGTCGGCCGGCTCGCCGCCGAGCTGGGCGTGGACCGGCTCGTCGCGGTCGCCGAGGCTGCCCCGGTCCTGGACGGGGCCGCGGCCGTGCAGGAATGGAAGGGCGAGCCCATCGCCGCCGCGGACCAGGCGGCCGCCATCGCCGCCGTGCTGGGCGATCTGCGCCCGGGCGACGTCGTGCTCGTCAAGGGTTCGCGTTACCGCACGTGGGAGGTGGCCGACGCGCTGCGCGCGGAGGCCGCCGAGGAGGTTGGCCCGTGAGGGCAGTCATCGTCGCGGCCGCGGTCGCGTTCATCATCTCGCTGTTCGGCACCCCGGTCGCCATCCGCGTGTTCACCGCGCTGAAGGCCGGTCAGCCGATCCGCGCGGTCGGACCGGCCAGCCACCAGGGCAAGAAGGGCACGCCCACGATGGGCGGCGTGGCGTTCATCGTCGCGACGGTGCTGGCGTACGTGGCCGGGCACGTCGCGCTGACCACGCTGCCGTCGCAGCAGATCGCCCAGGTCCAGCCGACGATGACCGCGCTGGTGCTGCTCGGGCTGTTCGTCTTCTGCGGCGCGGTCGGCTTCCTCGACGACTTCCTCAAGGTGCGCAAGCGGCACTCCGGCGGCCTGAGCGCGAAGGGCAAGCTGCTCGGCCAGCTGCTCGTCGGTGGCGGCCTGGGCGTGGCGGCGCTGTACGTGCCCAGCACCAACGGCCAGACCGTGGCGAGCGAGCACATCTCGTTCATCCGCGACATCAGCCTGCTCGACGTCGGCAAGGTCGGCTCGGTCATCGTGTTCGTCTTCGTCATCATGTCGATGTCGAACGGCGTGAACCTCACCGACGGCCTCGACGGGCTGGCGACCGGCGCCTCGATCCTGGTGCTGGGGACGTACGCGCTGATCGGTTTCTGGCAGTACAGGCACTGGTGCGGTGACATCAACTACACCGGCGACTACTGCTACGAGGTCCGGGACCCGTTGGAGATCGCGCTGATCGCCGCGGCCGCGGCCGGCGCCTGCGTGGGCTTCCTGTGGTGGAACACCTCGCCGGCGCGGATCTTCATGGGCGACACCGGCGCGCTGGGGCTGGGCGGGCTCATCGGCGGCCTCGCCATGGCGACCCGCACCACGCTGCTGTCGATCATCATCGGCGGGCTCTTCGTCATCATCACGATGTCCGTGGTGATCCAGATCATCTCGTTCAAGACCACCGGCAAACGGGTCTTCCGGATGTCGCCGCTGCAGCACCATTTCGAGCTCGCGGGCTGGAGCGAGGTCAACATCGTGGTGCGGTTCTGGATCGTCGCCGGCATCTGCGTGGCGATCGGCCTGGGGCTGTTCTACAGCGACTTCCTGCGGGTCATGGGATAGATCTCCCGCGACACGCCACGCCGGAACCGAGGGCTGGCGTGTCGCGCCACCATGATGGTGGTCATGGTGGAGGAGAAGCCTGAGTCCCGGACCACGGTGACGGTGTCACCGGCCGCCACCGTGCAACCCGCGCCGCCGCCGGTACGCCCGAAGACGCTCAGCCAGCAGCTCCTGCCCGCGGTGCACGGCCTGCTGGCCCGGCCGCTGTCCTCGTACTACCTGCTGATCGCCAGCTCCGGCCTGCTGCTGCTGATCGGGCTGACCATGGTGTTCTCGGCGACCAGCGTCAAGGCGTACGAGGAATCCGGCAACGCCTTCACCGCCGTGAGCAACCAGCTGGTCTTCGCGGTGATCGGCCTGATCGGGTTCTGGGTGTGCCAGCGCCTGCCCGCCGCGACCCTGCGCTTCTTCGGCGTCTGGATCCTCGGCATCGCGGTGGTGCTGCTCTGCGTGCTCGACCTGCTGATGGCCATGGGCGCGGTCGGCATCCTCACCCCGTCGAAGACCGGCGCGGTCAGCCTCGGCCCGGTCACGGCTGACCTGCTCTGGCTGTACATCGGTCCCATCGGCCTGCAGCCGTCGGAGTTCGTCAAGTTCGGCGTGGTGCTCTGGGGCGCCGACATCATCGCGCGCAAGGGCGCCGACCTGGGCTACTGGCGCGAGCTGTCGATGCCGCTGTTCCCGGTCGTGGGCGTGCTGTTCGTGCTCGTCGGCTACAACGACCTGGGCACGATGCTGGTGCTGCTGGCGCTGATCATCGGCCTGCTGTGGGCCGCGGGCGTGCGGACGCGGGTGTTCGCCGCGCTCGGCGTGCTGGGCCTGGCCGGCGTCGGGCTGCTCATCGCCGCGGCCTCGCGCGGTGCGGGCTCCGGTTCGACCGACGCCCCGAACTACCGGCTGCTGCGCATCACCATGTGGCTGGACATGCCGAAGAACTGCAACCTCGGCTACTGCTACCAGATGCTGCAGGCCAAGTCGGCGATCTACGAGGGCGGCTGGTTCGGGGTGGGCCTCGGCAAGGGCGCGCTCAAGTGGAACTGGCTGCCGGCCGCCGACAACGACTTCATCTACGCCGTGGTCGCCGAGGAACTGGGCGTGGTCGGCTGCATGGTCATCGCGATCCTGTTCGCCGTGCTCGCGTACACCGGGTTCCGGATCGCGCGCCGCGTCGACGACCCGTTCCGCCGCCTCGCCGCGACCGGCATCACCACCTGGCTCGTCGCCCAGGCCGTGATCAACATGGGCGGCGTGATCGGCCTGCTGCCGCTGACCGGCGTGCCGCTGCCGCTCATCTCCGCAGGTGGCAGCGCCCTCGTCGTGACGATGGCCGGGGTCGGCATCCTGGCCTCGTTCGCCCGCGCGGAGCCCGACGCGGCGCGGGCCCTGCACGCCCGTCCGCCCGCCCGATGGGTACGGCTACTCTGGGCCCCGCTGCCGCCGCTCCCCCCGCCGCGGCGGCCGGGTCCGTCGCGCCCTGGGAACCGGGCACCTGTGAGCAAGGGGGGTGTTAGGAGAGGGTGATGGGTTCGCTCCGGTCGGTGGTACTCGCCGGAGGAGGCACCGGCGGTCACATCTACCCGCTGCTCGCCTTCGCCGACGCGCTGCGCCGCCACTTCCCCGAGGTGCGGATCACCACCCTCGGCAGCCCGAAGGGGATGGAGAACGACCTCATCCCGCCCGCCGGCTACGACCTGCGCGTCATCCCGGCGTTCCAGCTGCCGCGCTCGATCAACCTCAACCTGCTGCGCACCCCGGACCGCATGTACAAGTCCGCGCACGCCGCCGGCAAGATCCTCGACGAGGTGCAGGCCGACGTGGTGGTCGGCTTCGGCGGGTACGTGTCGGTGCCGGCGTACCTGGCGGCGTGGCGGCGCGAGCTGCCGATCGTCATCCACGAGGTCAACGTGCCGCCGGGAGTCGCCAACCGGATGGGCATGAAGTTCACCAAGAACATCGCGGTGGGGTTCCCGAGCCAGCCCAAGGCCGCCGAGTCGCTGCGCGACGCCCGCGTGGTCGGGGTGCCGCTGCGCACGGCGATCGCCCGGATGGACCGCGCCGCCTTGCGCCCGCAGGCCCTGCAGCACTTCGGCCTGCGTCCCGACCTGCCGGTGCTGTTCGTTTCCGGCGGCTCCTCCGGCGCGCGCACCATCAACCTGGCGGTCGCCGAGGCGGCCAAGAAGATCACCCACTCCGGCATCCAGGTGCTGCACGTGCAGGGCGGCCGCAACGACCCGTTCGAGGTGCCCAGCGACCTGCCGGTGCCGTACGTGGTGGTGCCGTACCTGTCCGACATGCAGCTCGGCTACGCCGCCGCCGACCTCATGCTGTGCCGCGGCGGCGCGATCACGGTCGCCGAGACCACCGCGATCGGCATGCCGGCCATCTACGTGCCGTACCCGCACAGCAACCAGGAGCAGAAGCGCAACGCCCTGCCCGTGGTGGAGTCGGGTGGCGGCCTGCTCGTGGACAATGCCGAGCTCACCCCGGAGTGGATCGAGCGTACGGTGATCCCGCTCGCCCGTGACCCGCAGCGGCTCGCCGCGATGGGTCGGGCGGCGGGCGCGTACGGCCGGCGCGACGGCGACGAGGCGCTGCTGGACTTCGTGTGCGAGGCGGTCGGCCGGCGATGAACGTTTCTGTGAGTAGGGAGAGCGCGGAGTGAACACGGCGGAGCTGAAGCCGGCCGGCGGGTTGACCGCCGAGGACCTGGGCACCGTCCACCTCATCGGCATCGGCGGTGTCGGCATGGGTGGCCTGGCCCGGCTGTTGCTTACCCGAGGCGTACCCGTCTCCGGCAGCGAGCTGCGGGAATGGCCCGCGCTCGCGGCGCTGCGCGCGCTGGGTGGCACCGTCCACATGGCGCACGAGGCGGCCAACCTGGACGGCGTCGACACCGTCGTCTACTCGTCCGCGATCCCGCAGGACCACGTGGAGATCGCCGAGGCGCGCCGGCGCGGGCTGCGGGTGCTGCACCGCTCCGAGGCCCTGGCGGCGGCGATGACCGGGCGCCGCACGATCGCGGTGGCCGGCACCCACGGCAAGACCACCACCACGTCGATCATGACGGTGATCCTGCAGCACGCCGGCGAGGATCCGTCGTTCGTCATCGGCGGCGAGATCTCCGCGGCCGGCTCCAACGGGCACCACGGCTCCGGCTCCTACTTCGTGGCCGAGGCCGACGAGAGCGACAAGTCGTTCCTGGTGTACCGCCCGCACGTCGCGATCGTCACCAACATCGAGGGCGACCACCTCAACAACTGGGGCGACCTCGACGGGCTCAAGGCCGGCTTCCTCGACTTCGCCCGGCTCACCGACGACGACGGGTTCGTGGTGACGTGCGCCGACGACGACGGCGTGCAGGAGCTCATCGCGGCGCTGCGCGCCGAGGGCAGGACCGTCTACACGTACGGCGAGAGCGAGGCGGCCGATCTGCGGATCACCGACGTGGTCTCGTCCGTGCAGGGCGTGCGCTACCAGGCGACGCTCGACGGCAAGCCGCTGGGCGAGATCACGCTCGCGCTGCCGGGGCGGCACATGGGGCTCAACAGCGCCGCCGCCGTGCTGACCGCGCTGCGGCTGGGCCTGCCGCTCGACAAGATCACCGAGGCGCTCGGTTCCTTCCCGGGCGTGCGCCGCCGGTTCGAGCGCAAGGGCACGGTCGCCGGGGTACGCGTCTACGACGAGTACGCGTACCACCCGACCTCGGTGAAGGCGGCGCTGCGGACCCTGCGCGAGGTGGCCGGCGACGGGCGGCTCGTGGTGGTGTTCCAGCCGTACCGCGTCTACCGCACCCGCGACCTGCAGGCCGAGCTCGCCGAGGGGCTGGCGATCGCCGACGAGGTGATCGTCATGGAGGTGTTCGGTCCGGGGGAGACCCGCGGGCCCGGCGAGGGTGGCGCCGCGCTCACCGCGGCGATCGACCTGCCGGCGGAGCGCAAGATCTTCCTGCCGTCGTGGGAGGACGTGCCGGCCGAGGTGGTCAAGCGCAGCCGACCGGGCGACGTGGTGGTCACCATGGGCGCGCCGCCGATCTCGCTGATGGGCGACGAGCTGCTGGCCGCGCTGGCGGACAGCTGACGACAGCGGCCGGGGGGCGCGATGAGCGACGGGGGCAGGCGCAACTGGCGGCTGGTACGGGCGGACACCGACGCCGTGCCGCCGTCGGTCCGGCGGTTCATGGCCCGCGCCCGGCAGCGCCGGCTGCGGGCGGCGATGCCCTGGGCGGTCACGCTGGGCGTGCTGCTGGTGGCGGGCGGGCTCGCCTGGCTGGTGTACGGGACGTCGGTGCTGGGCGTCCGCCAGGTGCGGGTGGTCGGCACCGACTCGCTCACCGTGGAACAGGTCGAGCAGGCCGCGGCGGTACCCATGGCCGAGCCGCTGGCCCGGGTCGACCTGGACGGGATCCGGGACCGGGTGCAGGCGCTGCCGGCCGTCGAGCGGGCCGTCGTGTCGCGCGGGTGGCCCTCCACGGTCGAGGTGCAGGTCGTGGAGCGTACGGCCGTGGCCGCCGTACCGATGGGTGAGGGGTTCTCGCTCCTGGACGCCGAAGGCGTCGCGTTCCGCACGGTGGCGCGGCGGCCGTCCGGCCTGCCCGTGGCGAAGCTCGCCGCGCCCGGCCCGGCCGACATCAACACGCGGTCGGCGCTGGTGGTCCTCTCGTCGCTCACCGCCGAGCTGCGCGAGCAGCTCGTCTCGATCTCCGTGCCGGCGCCGGCCCAGGTCAGCCTGGGGTTGCGCAGGAACAGGACGATCGTGTGGGGCGACGACACGGACAGCGAGAAGAAGGCTCAGGTGGCGACCGCGCTGCTGGCCCGCAAGGGCGACACGATCGATGTGAGCGCGCCGACGGTGGTCACCATCCGCTGAGCCGCCCCGCCGCTAACCGGACAAGAGGCGCCAAACGTCTCATTACGTCGAAGGTTACGGCTGAGTCGGATAGTGGGCTCGTAAGCGGACGCCGACACGCCGCGTTGGTCCTTGGATCGGGCGACACGTCCGCTTACGTTGCCCCGAGAGGCTCAGTGGTTGACATAACACTAAGCCTCTAGTAGAGGGTGAGGGTTTCCTCGCCCTCCCTTGTACGGAGCGGACGTCGATGGCGGTTCTCTGGCCGGACCGCTGGGGCCTCGACGTCCGCCAACCCTGGAAGGGAAGGCTGAGCCCGATGACACCTCCGCACAACTATCTGGCGGTCATCAAGGTCGTCGGCATCGGTGGCGGCGGCGTGAACGCCGTGAACCGCATGATCGAGGTAGGGCTCAAGGGAGTCGAGTTCATCGCGATCAACACCGATGCCCAGGCGCTGCTGATGTCCGACGCCGACGTCAAGCTCGACGTCGGCCGGGAGCTGACCCGCGGCCTCGGCGCCGGAGCGCAGCCCGAGGTCGGCAAGAACGCCGCCGAGGACCACCGCGACGAGATCGAAGAGGTGCTCAAGGGCGCCGACATGGTCTTCGTCACCTGTGGCGAGGGCGGCGGCACCGGTACGGGCGGCGCCCCCGTGGTCGCGAACATCGCCCGCAAGCTCGGCGCGCTGACCATCGGCGTGGTCACCCGGCCGTTCTCGTTCGAGGGCAAGCGCCGCCAGGTGCAGGCCGAGTCCGGCATCGACGAGCTGCGCAACCAGTGCGACACCCTGATCGTCATCCCGAACGACCGGCTGCTCGCCCTCGGCGACCGCGGCATCAGCATGATGGACGCGTTCCGCCAGGCCGACCAGGTGCTGCTCTCCGGCGTGCAGGGCATCACCGACCTGATCACCACGCCGGGCCTGATCAACCTCGACTTCGCCGACGTCAAGAGCGTCATGAGCGGCGCCGGCAGCGCGCTCATGGGCATCGGCAGCGCCCGCGGTGACAACCGCGCGGTCGAGGCCGCCGAGAAGGCGATCTCCAGCCCGCTGCTCGAGCAGAGCATGGACGGCGCCCGCGGCGTGCTGCTCTCCATCGCCGGCGGCTCGGACCTCGGCCTCTTCGAGATCAACGACGCGGCCCAGCTGGTCACCGACGCGGCGCACCCGGACGCCAACATCATCTTCGGCGCCGTCATCGACGACGCGCTCGGCGACGAGGTCCGGGTCACGGTCATCGCCGCCGGCTTCGACGGGGGTACGCCCTCGTACAAGCCGGTGGAGACGGCCCGCAAGGTGGTGCAGCAGCCGGTGGCGCCGCCCGCGGTGACGCCCAGCGTGCCCGCGCCGGTCAGCCCGGCGGCCACGACGCCGCCCGCCGCGACCACCCCGCCGCCGCGCCGGGTGCTCTTCGACGACGTCGACGTGCCGGACTTCCTCAAGAACGGTTCCTGACGCTTGGCGGACCAGGCGCGCCGCGCCCAGCTGGCGGCCTCGCTCGACGAGGTCCGCGAGCGGATCGCGCGCGCCTGTGCCGCCGCCGGCCGCGACCCGGGCGAGGTGGCCCTGGTCGCGGTGACCAAGACGTACCCGGCGAGCGACGTGGTGCTGCTCGCCGGACTCGGCGTCACCGACGTCGGGGAGAACAAGGACCAGGAGGCAGCCGCCAAGGCCGCCGCGGTCGCCGAGGCGGGGGTCTCGGTGCGGTGGCACTTCGTGGGGCAGTTGCAGCGCAACAAGGCCAGGTCCGTGGCGCGGTACGCGGACATGGTGGAGTCGGTGGACTCGCTGCGGCTGGCGTCGGCTCTCGACGCCGCCGCGCAGAAGCACCGTGAGGCGCCGCTCGACGTGCTCATCCAGGTCAGCATCGACGGGGATCCCGCGCGGGGCGGCGCGGTGGACTCCGCCGAGGACTCCGACCGCGATCTCTGGCAGCTCGCGGACGCCGTCGCCGCGGCCGGCGGCCTGCGACTGCGGGGGCTCATGGCGGTCGCGCCGCGGGAGTGGGAGCCCGATCGCGCGTTCGAGCGGCTGGCCGGGCTGGCCGCCCGGCTGCGCCGGTCGTACCCGGACGCGACGGTGCTGTCGGCGGGCATGAGCGGGGACCTCGAGCAGGCCGTCCGGCACGGGGCGACACACGTACGGATCGGTACTTCTTTGCTCGGGATGCGAAACCCGCTGCGGTAGCCTTGCGGCGGGCAGCAAACTACATACGTGTTGTTTATGCGCGACGTGCTCCGGCCGCCGCGCCCGACGACGCAGCGTCGTGACGGGCGCCGGGGTCAGCTAGGTTTCAAGATCACGGAATCCGTGCAAGGGGGGAAGCGGCACGCCGGGGGAAGCGGGCCGTACACGGACGGAGGTGGGGGCATGGACGAGCGGTTCGGCGCCGAGCAGGGTCTGGTGATCACATGAGCGCACTGCGCAAGGCGGGCGTGTGGCTCGGTCTCGTCGAGGAGGACGACCAGTACGACGACCGCGGCTACCGCGACGGCGGCTACCGCGAGCGGGAGCGCGACCGCGACTCCGGCTACCGCTACGCCGACGAGTACGCCGACGACGAGGACGACGTCGACGAGGCGCCGTCGCTGCCGCGGGCGCGCGCGTCCGAGCGGGGCAGCGGCCGCCTGGAGCGGGCCGCCGCGGCGCTCGACCGCGAGGAGCACGAGCGGGCCGAGCGTGCGGAGCGGGGCAGCGTCCGGTCGATCACCCGTCCGGCCACGCCGGCCGGCGACTCGTCCGGGGCCATGAGCTACCACACGCGGGAGAACCTGGCCCTCGCGCCGCAGCCGCAGGTCCAGCAGCAGCGTCCGGTCGAGGACGAGCAGCGGTACCAGATCACCACGCTGCACCCGACGACGTACCGGGAGGCCCGCACCATCGGCGAGCACTTCCGCGACGGGGTGCCGGTGATCATCAACCTCACCGAGATGGACGAGGGCGACGCCCGCCGGCTCGTCGACTTCGCCGCCGGGCTGGCCTTCGGCCTGCGCGGTACGATCGAGCGCGTGACCAACCGGGTTTTCCTGCTCTCGCCGGCCAACGTCCAGGTCACCGCGGAGGACAAGGCCAAGATCGCTGAGGGCGGCTTCTTCACCCAGAGTTGACCCCTAACGAGGGACCCGCCTGTCGTGCTGTCGATCGTGTTCCAGATCATCTATCTGTTGGTCTACGTGTTCTTCCTGACCCTGCTGGGCCGGTTCGTCCTGGGTGCGGTGCTGCAGTACGGGCGCCGCTGGCAGCCGGGCCGGGGGGCGTCGGCGGCATTGGAGTCGGTGTGGAGCGTCACTGATCCACCCCTCAAGGCGTTGAGGCGTGTGATCCCACCGCTTCGAATTGGTACCGTGAGTTTGGACCTGGCGTCCCTGGTCCTGCTGGTTATCCTGTTCGTGCTTTTGAATCTCGTGTTAGCGCCTCTGATCCGGACCTTCGCCTGACCGCGGAGGGCCTGATCGGCTGAGCGCCCCACGCGGCCGCAACTGACCCGAGGAGTTTCGATGCCGCTGACCCCGGCCGACGTGCACAACGTCGCCTTCAAGAAGCCCCCGATCGGCAAGCGGGGGTATGACGAGGAGGAGGTCGACGCCTTCCTGGACGAGGTCGAGCGTGAACTCGCCCGTCTGATCGAGGAGAACAACGAGCTGCGTGCCCAGGTGGAGCGCGGCGGTCGGGGTGGCGCGCCAGCCGGTCCGAGTGCCGACCCGCGGATGGCCGCCGAGCTCAACGAGATGAAGGCGCAGCTGGACCGCGTCCAGCGCGACAAGACGGCGGCCGAGCAGGCGGCCCGGCAGATGCAGGCCGAGCTCGAGCAGGTCCGGGCCCAGGGCCCGGTCGGCGGCGGCCCGTCCTCCTCCGGCGGCGGCGACGGCGAGCAGCAGGCGCTGCGGGTCCTCATGATGGCCCAGCGCACCGCCGACGACCACGTGTCCGACGCGCGCCGCGAGGCCGACAAGCTTCTCTCCGACGCCCGCTCCAAGGCGGAGGAGGTCACCCGCGAGGCCCGCGCCAAGGCCGACGCCCTCGAGCGCGACGCCCGCCAGCGCCACCAGGAGGCCATGGGCGGCCTGGACGCCAAGCGGTCCGCGCTGCAGAAGCACATCGAGGAGCTGAAGCAGTTCGAGCGCGAGTACCGCACCCGGCTCAAGGCGTACCTCGAGAGCCAGCTGCGCGACCTCGACGGCCGGGGCCAGGGCCTCGAGGCCGAGCTGGGCCGGGCCGACGCCAACCGCGCGGTCGGCGGCTCGGGCGGTCTGGCCGCGGCGGGCCTCGCCGGCTCGTACGGCGGCAGCCGCGCCAACTCGATCGAGACGGGCCGCTGAGCGCCTGCATCACCCCTCTCGGAACCAACCACCGCGGCGGGGATGAGCCATGATCGTTGTCAGTCTGCTGCTCATCCTCGTCGCCGTGATTCTGCTCGTCCTCGGCCTGGCCGCAGGCTCGAGCGGGCTCCTGATCAGCTCCATCGTCGCCAGCCTGCTGGCCGCGGTGGCCCTGGTCGTGGGCGCCCGCCAGGCCGCGGCCGGCCGGCGCGCCGTCGGCGAACCCCTCACCGCCGACCCCGACGACATCCAGCCGGCCGAGCCCTTCGCGGGCACCGGCCGCCGGCGCCCGGCCGAGCCGGACCCGGCAGAGGCCTTCCTCGCCGCCCAGTCGCGGACGTCCGCGGCTTCCGAACGGTCCGCCGCGGCCGCCGACGACCTGTACGGCGAACCGCCGGGCGACGTGCGCACGGAGGACGAGTCGTCGGGCGACCGCTTCGACGACGCTCTCGACAACGGCCTCGACGACGAGGAGACAAGGACCGCATCCGGCCGGGACGCCGCCTATGCCGCGGGTCAGCGCGACACCGAGGCGGCCCTCACGGGTGCGTCCCGGACGGCCACCGGCCCGGACGTCACCCAGCGGATCGAGCCGGACACCGAGCCGGCCGGCACCCCCGGCGACGCCGGTGCGGACCACGTCCCGTACTCGGGTACGGACACGGACCGCACCGCCGCCCGGGCACCGCAGGGCGCCGACTACGACCAGGCCTCCTCGGTCATCGGCGGCGCCCGCGCCGAGGACGACGACTCCTGGCGCCGGGCTCGCGGGGAAGAAGCGGAGAACGACGGCCCGGGACGCGCCGGTGCGCCGGCCGCCTCGGAGCCGGCGGGCGGGTTCGCCTCGGCGCCGGATTCCCGGTCGGCGGCCGGCGGCTTCGGGTCGGCGACGGATCCCGAGGGGCCGGCGGGCGGCTTCGGGCCGGCCTCCGACTCCCGGTCGGCGGCCGATGGCTTCGGGCCGGCGGCGGATTCCGGGGCGGTGGCCGGCTCCGGCGCGGCCGCCGGCGAGTTCGGCGAGCCGGACCCGGACGACCCCGACGACGAGCCGCCGCCGCAGCGGGTCCGCCCCGCCGACGCGGTGCGCGTGGCCCGCATGGACGCCGAGGTCGTGGTCGTGGACGGCCGCCCGCGCTACCACCTCGCCGACTGCCCCCACCTGCCGGGCCGCTCCACCGAGGCGCTGCCCGTGGCGGAGGCGGTGGAACTGGGGTTCAGCCCCTGCGGGCTGTGCCGGCCGGTCGACCGGCTCGTCGCGGCCGCCACCCGGTCCTGACGCCGCCGGTCCGGGACGTGGCGCCGCCGCGTCCCGGACGAGGCCGTCGGAGTCACCGCTGGTCACCGGCCGACCCCGCTTCGGCATCGATGGGAAGATCGGCACAATGAGGCATGGCCAAGCGGCGCGTGCCCCCTCCCGGATCCCGTGACCGGTCCCCTCCCGGCGGCGACGAGCGGAGCGTCGCGGTCAGGGTGCGGCCCGGCGCCGGCCGGACCAGCGTCGGCGGCCGGTACGACGGGCCGCACGGGCCCGCGCTGATCGTGGCGGTCGGGGCGCCGGCCGTCGACGGCAAGGCCACCGAGGCGGTGCGGCGCGCCTTGGCCGAGGCGCTCGGCGTACGCGCCGCGGCGGTCAGCCTGAAGCTCGGCGCGACCAGCCGGGACAAGGTGTTCACCGTCGTGGGTGACGTCGAGCGCCGCGTCACGGACCTGCGCGACGGGCCGGGATGAGCCCCAGGCTCGACCTTGCGCTGCTGCTCGGGGCCGGCGTGCTGCTCGTCGCCGTGGCCGCCGTCCGGCTCTCCACCCGCCTCGGGCTGCCCAGCCTCCTCGTCTACCTGCTCATCGGGATCGGCATCGGGGAGTCCGGGCTCGGGATCCGGTTCGACGACGCCGAGCTGACCCGTACGCTCGGCTTCTGCGCCCTGATCGTGATCATCGCGGAGGGTGGGCTGACCGCCCGCTGGACCGCGCTGCGACCCGTGCTCGGGCTCTCCGCGACCCTCGCGACGCTCGGGGTGGTCGTCAGCGTCGCCGTCGTCGGGGCGGTCGTGCACTGGGCGCTCGACCTCGGCTGGCGGCTCGCCCTGCTCTACGGCGCGGTGCTGTCCTCGACCGACGCCGCGGCCGTCTTCGCGACGCTGCGCCGGCTGCGGCTGCCGCCCCGGCTCGTGTCGACGCTCGAGGCCGAGTCCGGCATGAACGACGCACCGGTCGTGCTGCTCGTGGTGCTGCTCTCCACCGCCACCTTCAGCCACCCGTGGTGGTACGAGCTGCTCATCGTCGGTTACGAGCTCGCCGCCGGCGCCGCCATCGGTTTCGCCGTGGGCGCGGTGGGCCGGTGGCTGCTGCGGCACGCCGCGCTCCCGTCCGCCGGGCTGTACCCGATCGCTGCGGTCGGGCTGACCGTGCTGGCGTACGCGGCCGGCGCGGTCGTGCACGCCTCCGGCTTCCTCGCCGTGTACGTGGCCGGGGTGGTGCTGGGCAACGGCCGCCTGCCGCACCGCCGGGCGGTTCTCGGCTTCGCCGACGGGCTCGCGTGGCTCGCGCAGATCGGCCTGTTCGTGCTGCTGGGCCTGCTGGTGTCGCCGGACGCGCTGGTGTGGGCGCTCGTACCCGCGCTGGTCGTCGGTGTCGCGCTGCTGCTGCTGGCCCGTCCCGCGTCGGTCTGGATCTCCGCCCTGGCGGCCCGCAGTGTCCGCCGGGTGGGCTGGCGCGGGCAGGCCTTCCTGTCCTGGGCGGGGCTGCGCGGCGCGGTGCCGATCGTGCTCGCCACCATCCCGCTGTCCAGCGCGACGCCCGGCTCGGACGGCCTGTTCAACGCCGTCTTCGTCCTCGTGATCATCTTCACGCTGGTCCAGGCCGGCACGCTCGCCCCGGCCGCCCGCCTGCTCGGCGTGACCGCGCCGGCGGAGGCCGCGGAGATCCACGTGGAGACGGCGCCGCTCGAACGCATGCGTGCCGACCTGCTGCAGATCGACGTGGCGCCGGGGTCGCGGCTGGCCGGGGTGCACATCGACGAGCTGCGGCTGCCGGTGGGGGCGAGCGTCACCCTGGTCGTCCGTGACGACGCCGGCTTCGTGCCGGGCCCGGACACCCGCCTGCGGACGGGCGACAGCCTGCTGATCGTGGCGACCGCGGACGTCCGGGACGTCGCGGAGCGCCGCATGCGCGCGGTGAGCCGGCGCGGCCGGCTGGCCCGGTGGTTCGGTGAGGACGGCGTCGACCGCATCTGACCCGTCCAGCTGGGCGGTGCTGGGGCGCCGGGGCTGGGCCCGGTCGGGAATCCGACGGTCGGGATGGGCGGTTTCTACGGGTTGCGCCGTAACCAGACCGGTGCGCCGTGTTGTCGCTGCCCTTCACGTTCCGTATCCTTGCGTGCCTCAAGGAGTGCGCGGTCCCCATGGGCCGCGCCGTTCGTGCACGTGGGGCCGTGCACGCCGGCCGCGTGGGGGCGCGACCGGAGGACTGGACCAGGCACGGTGGGCGGCCGTGACCTGGTGACCGACACCGCCGATTTCGCCGCGCCTCGCCGCGCGGCTCAGGGGAGCGACGATGGCCAAGGCAAGCGAGAAGGCCGCGCCCGAGCGGTCCCGCAGCGAGGCGGAGACCGAGAAGATCCGGGTGGCGCTCGTGGAACGCCGTGACGAGCTGCAGGCGGAGTACGACCAGTCGCTCAGCGAGATCACCGAGCTGCAGCGGGAGCGGCTCGCCGACTCCGCCGGGGACGACCAGGCGGACACCGGGACGAAGACGTTCGAACGCGAGCAGGAGATCACGCTCGCGAACAATCTGCTGGAGCGGATCACACAGGTGGAACGCGCCATCGAGCGGCTCGGCGAGGGCAACTACGGTTGGTGCGAGCGATGCGGCAACGCCATCCCGGTCGAGCGGCTGGCTGCGTTCCCGGTCGCGACCCTCTGTGTGTCCTGCAAGCAGTTGGAGGAACGACGCTGAACGCCGACGAGGCAGCGGCCGGCGCTCCCGGCGCCGCGCGGCCGGGCCGGCCCGGTCTCGCCCGCCGGGCCGTGCTGGTCCTGGGCGGCACCGCGCTGATCGCCGTCCTGATCGACCAGATCACCAAGGAACTCTCGACCAACGGGCTCACCGAGGGCGAGCCGGTCCGCATCCTCGGCGGGCTGGTGTATCTGTCGCTGACCCGCAACAGCGGCGCCGCTTTCAGCCTGGGCAGCGGGTTCACGTGGGTGTTCCCGCTCGTCACGCTGGCCGTGATCGGCTGGATCGGCTGGATGACCACGCGGCTGCGATCCGTACCGTGGGCCGTCGCGCTCGGCCTCGTGCTGGGCGGCGCGCTCGGCAACCTGGGCGACCGGCTGTTCCGGGCCCCCGGCATGTTCCAGGGCCACGTCGTCGACATGATCAGCCTCTTCGGGCCGTACGCGGAGTATTTCGCGATCTTCAATGTCGCCGACAGTTGTCTGAGCGTCGGGGTGGTCCTCGCGGTGCTGCTCGAGCTGACCGGGCATCAGCGTGACGGATCACGGGTGACGAAGAAGGAGAAGGCGACCACATGACGGCCCGTTCCCTTCCCGTGCCGGACGGGCTGGACGGCATGCGCCTGGACCAGGCCGTGTCGCGGCTGTTCGGGCTGTCCCGCACGGCCGCCGCGTCGCTGGTCGAGAACGGCGACGCACTCGTCGACGGGGTGCCGCGGCCCAAGTCCGACAAGGTGGCCGCGGGCGCCTGGCTCGAGGTAACGCTGCCCGCGCCGGTCACCGCGCCGGCGATCGTGGCCGAGCCGGTGCACGGGATGGCCATCGTCTACAGCGACGACGACATCGTCGTGGTGGACAAGCCGGTGGGCGTCGCCGCGCACCCGAGCCCGGGCTGGACCGGGCCCACCGTCGTCGGCGGCCTCGCCGCGATGGGCCAGAACGTGGCCACCAGCGGCGCCGCCGAGCGGCAGGGAGTGGTGCACCGGCTCGACGTCGGCACCACCGGGCTGATGGTGGTGGCCAAGAGCGAGATCGCGTACAGCGTGCTGAAGCGGGCCTTCAAGGAACGCGAGGTGGACAAGCGCTACCACGCGGTCGTGCAGGGCCACCTCGACCCGCTGCGCGGCACGATCGACGCGCCGATCGACCGGCACCCCACGGCCGACTACCGGTACGCGGTCATGTCGGGTGGCAAGCCCAGCGTCACCCACTACGACACGCTGGAGGCCTTCCGGTCCGCGAGCCTGGTCGACGTCAAGCTCGAGACGGGCCGTACGCACCAGATCCGGGTGCACTTCTCCGCGCTGCGGCACCCCTGCGTGGGCGACCTCACGTACGGCGCGGATCCCACGCTCGCCGCCCGCCTGCAGCTGGGCCGGCAGTGGCTGCACGCCCGGGAGCTCGCCTTCCTGCACCCGCGTACGCAGGACGAGGTCCGGTTCGTCAGCGACTACCCTGACGACCTGGGGTACGCGCTGGACGTGCTCCGCGACGCGAGCTGACGACCGCCGCCGGAGGGGAAGTCCCATGAGGCCCGGGGACCGGATGATGCCGTGGGCGGCCCGCGGGCTGTCCCGCGGCGGCGTCGGCGCGCTCCGGCAGCGGCTCCTCACCGGCCTGGCCCTGGCGGGGGCCGCCGCGATGCTGATCACGGTGGTGACGATCACCGACCGCGGGCCCGGCGTCGAGAACCCGCCCGGCGACGTCGTCCGGGTGGGCGTCGTGGAGGGCCAGCCGGTCCCGGCGTACCTGCGCTCCAGCCGGGGCGAGCTGGCCGCGCTGCTGCCCTCGTCCGGCTCGCCGGTGGCGGGGGAGACGTGGGCGCTGGTGAGCTTCGCCGCGTACTACCCGCCCGACCGGCTGCCCGGCGTGCTGGACGGCACGGCGGTGGCCCAGGTCTACGCGCGGGCGCCGCTGCCCGACGTGCGGACCCAGGTGGTGAAGATCTCCGTCTACCGGATGCCGCAGGACGTGGTGTCCGGGATGCTCGACGCCGCGCTGGCCCGCGACCGGGAGCAGGCCGACTACCGCAAGCTCGGCGGGGAGCTCAAGGGCGACGGCGTCAACGAGGTGCGGCTGCGGCGGGCGTACGACACGGCCGCGCGGACGGCCGCCGCGGAAGCCGCCGCCTACCGGTCGCAGTGCGCCTGCATCTTCGCCGCGGTCGTCCGGGCCGCCCCGGTGGCGCTGAACCGCCTGGCGGAACGTCCCGAGGTGCGCGTGGTCGACCCGGCCCCCGAGGTGCGGCGCCTGGACCGTACGGAATTCCGGCCCGTCCTGCCGGAGACGCCCGACCACCTCGGCCCGGTGCCCCGCTCGTCGCCGGGCGGCACTGTTGCCCCGGAAACCCTGACACCACTACCCTCATCGACCGGGGCGAGTGTGACATCGGCCTCATCGCACGGCCCCATTCCGGGGTCGGCACTGTCCGCCACGGCGCCGGAGGAGAGCGCTGCCGTACCGTCCGCCCCGTCCGCCGGTCCGGGTCCCGATGTGCCGGCCTCGGCCCCGGGAGCATCCCGGAGCGGGCCCAGGCGTTAATTTCTCCGTCGGCGTCGGCCGGGAGGGCCGCCCCAACCGTACGGACGGATGCACGTGCGCGTGTGTTGTGCCGCTGGGTGATCAACGGATCGCGCATTTGCGGCTGTCAGGTGTGGCCCGAATAGGGTGGCGTCCGTAGCCTGTTGCGAGGCGACGACGCCGTCGAGGACCGAGTTCGAGTAGGCGCTGGGAGGACGAGCCGTGGACGGGACCGAGACCGGCTGGGGCCGGCCTGCGGAACCAGCCCCGCGTTGGCGGGCGCTGCTCGACCGCGCCCGGCACGGAGCCCGTACGGCCGAGGAGTCCGAGGCCGAGCACGACGATCCGGAGGCCGTCGCCCGCCGCCAGGCGAGCGCGCCGCCGCTGCCCAGCCGCCCCGTGGGCCGCCCGTTCAACCCGCTCGACCCCCGCCTGCGCGAGCAGCCCGGCCGGGACACCCCGCACAACGGTTACGCCCCCGCGCCGGCCCCGCCGCCGCTGCCGCCGGTCAACCCGCTCGAGCGGCGCGCCGGCCGGGCCAGCCTCGGCGAACGCCTCGGCGCCTCCGAGCCGCTCCTGCCGACCGAACGCCCCGCCGATCCGCGCGCCCACGACCCTCGCGGCCTCGACCCGCGCAGCCCGGAGCCGCGCGGCCTCGACCCGCGGGGCCCGGAGCCGCGCGGCCTCGACCCGCGGGGCCAGGATCCTCGCGGTCTTGATCCGCGTGGCCCGGAGCCGCGCGGTCTTGATCCGCGGGGCCTGGAGCCCCGGCAGGCCAACCGGCTCGAAGCGCGCCGGCAGTCCCGCATCGGCGAGGGCTTCCAGGCGCGCCCCGACGCCGAGCCGCACAGCTTCTTCAACCCCGCGACCCGCTCGGTGCCGCCGCCGATCGGCCGGGTCGCCCCCGAGCAGGCCCCGCCCAGCCGCGGGGCCGCCTCGGTCGGGTCCGCGTCCGTGCTCCCGCCGCCGCCCGTCGCGCCGCCCCCGCTGACCGCGCCCGGGGGGCCGTCGCCGCTCAGCGGGCCCGCCGCCGTGCCGCCGATGACCGGGCCGCCGCGCAGCGCCGCCGCGCCGACGTCGCCGGCGGCCCGCATCGAGTGGCGCCAGACCCGGCCCGAGCCGGAGGACCGCGCCGCCTCGGTGCTGCGGCGCAAGCTCGGCAAGCCGCGCGTGCTCGCCTTCGCCAACCCCAAGGGCGGCGTGCACAAGACGACAGCCACCGTGCTGGCCGCCGCCACCATCGGCAGCGTCCGCGGCCGCGGGGTGCTCGCGTGGGACGACAACGAGCTGCGCGGCACGCTCGGGCTGCGCGCCGGCAGCGCCCGGCACGCGCGCACGATCCGGCACCTGGTCAGCGACCTGCTGCAGATCGAGAACATGCACGGCAACGAGCTGATGCAGTTCTTCGACGGCTACCTGCGGCACGCCTCGGACGGGTCGTACGACGTGCTCGCCGGCGAGGAGAACCCGCGGTTCGCCCAGCGGCTGGACCAGGGCACCGTGCGGCGGGTGATGGACCTGCTGCGGCGTACCCATGACGTGGTCTGTGTGGACACCGGCAACAACGTCGAGAGCGTCAACTGGCAGACCGTCATGCGCAGCGCCGACCAGCTGGTCGTGACGACGGTGCCGCGCGAGGACGCCGCCTTCACCGCCGACTGGATGCTCGACGTGCTCAACGAGACCGGCATGGAGGACCTGGTCGCCAACGCGGTGACGCTGATCTCCTGCCCCTCGCCGGGCAAACTGCCGCTGCTGGACGACCTCGCCAAGCATTTCGCCACGCGCACCCGGGCGGTCGCGGTGGTGCCGTACGACCCGGCGCTGGAGGTCGGCTCCTCCATCGAGTACGGCGTGCTCCAGCCGGAGACCAAGCAGGCGTGGCTGCGCGCCGCCGCTGTGATGATCGAGCCATTCGCCGAATAGGCGGGTGTCAGCGGTGCCGTCCGCCGCGGGCCGGGACTAGGCTCGCAACGCCACAACCGCCGCGGGAGTAAGGGGGCCCTGGGTGTCTGACTCGTTCGTGCACCTCCACGTGCACACCGAGTATTCGATGCTCGACGGCGCCGCCCGGCTGAAGGATCTGTTCACCGAGGCCAACCGCCTCGGGATGCCCGCCGTGGCGATCACCGACCACGGCAACATGCACGGGGCGTACGACTTCTACACGCAGGCGACCGCGGCGGGCGTCACGCCGGTCATCGGCATCGAGGCGTACGTGGCCCCCGAGTCGCGCCTGCACAAGGCGCGCGTCAAGTGGGGCCGCCCGGAGCAGAAGTCCGACGACATCTCGGGTAACGGCGCGATCACCCACAAGACCATGTGGGCGCGCAACGCGCAGGGTCTGAAGAACCTGTTCCGCCTGAGCAGCCGGGCGTCCATGGAGGGCCACTACGTCAAGTGGCCGCGCATGGACATGGACATCATCGCCGAGCACGCCGAGGGCATCATGGCCACCACCGGCTGCCCCTCCGGCGCGGTGCAGACCCGGCTGCGCCTGGGACAGGACGAGGAGGCCTTCAAGGTCGCCGCGCAGTACCAGGAGATCTTCGGCAAGGACAACTACTTCCTCGAGATCATGGACCACGGCCTCGAGATCGAGAACCGGGTCCGCGACGGCCTGCTCGACATCAGCCGCCGGCTCGGCATCCCGCCGCTGGTCACCAACGACTCGCACTACACCCACGAGTCGCAGGCCGAGGCGCACGACGTGCTGCTGTGCGTGCAGACCGGCAGCAACATCGCCGACCCCAACCGGTTCCGCTTCGACGGCGGCGGCTACTTCATCAAGTCCGCCGACCAGATGCGCGCGGTGGACTCCTCCGACGCCTGGCTGGAGGGCTGCCGCAACACGCTGCTGGTGGCCGAGAAGGTCGACACCGAGGGCATGTTCACCTTCAAGAACCTCATGCCGCGCTTCCCGGTGCCCGAGGGACACACCGAGGAGTCCTGGTTCCGGCACGAGGCGTTCGAGGGGCTCAAGCGCCGGTTCCCGGACGGCATCCCGGAGACCCACATCAAGCAGGCGGAGTACGAGCTCGGCGTCATCAGCCAGATGGGCTTCCCGTCGTACTTCCTCGTGGTCGCCGACTTCATCCAGTGGTCGAAGCGCAACGGCATCGCGGTCGGCCCGGGCCGTGGCTCGGCGGCGGGCTCGCTGATCGCGTACGCGATGGGCATCACCGACCTGGACCCGCTGCCGCACGGCCTGATCTTCGAGCGGTTCCTCAACCCCGAGCGCGTCTCCATGCCCGACGTCGACATCGACTTCGACGAGCGCCGGCGCGGCGAGGTCATCCGCTACGTCACCGAGCGGTGGGGCGAGGACAAGGTCGCGCAGATCGCCACGTTCGGCACGATCAAGGCCAAGGCCGCGATCAAGGACTCGGCGCGGGTGCTCGGCTACCCGTTCGCGGTCGGCGACCGGATCACCAAGGCGCTCCCGCCGGACGTGATGGGCAAGGGCATCCCGCTGTCCGGCATCTTCGACAAGGAGCACAAGCGCTACGGCGAGGCCGGCGAGGTCCGCGCCCTGTACGAGCAGGACCCCGACGTCAAGAAGGTGATCGACACCGCGCGCGGCATCGAGGGCCTGATCCGGCAGACCGGCGTGCACGCCGCCGGCGTCATCATGAGCGCCGAGCCGATCATCGACCACATCCCGCTGATGCGCCGCGCCACCGACGGCGTGATCATCACGCAGTTCGACTACCCGACCTGCGAGACGCTCGGGCTGCTGAAGATGGACTTCCTCGGCCTGCGCAACCTGACGATCCTCGACGACGCCGTGAAGAACATCCAGCTCAACCACAGCAAGGAGCTGGACCTGCTGGCGTTGCCGCTGGACGACAAGCCGTCGTACGAGCTGCTCGCCCGCGGCGACACGCTGGGCGTCTTCCAGCTCGACGGCGGGCCGATGCGGTCGCTGCTGCGGCTGATGAAGCCGGACAACTTCGAGGACATCTCCGCCGTCCTGGCGCTGTACCGTCCCGGCCCGATGGGCGTCGAGTCGCACACCAACTACGCGCTGCGCAAGAACAAGCTGCAGGACATCACGCCGATCCACCCCGAGCTGGAGGAACCGCTCCGCGAGATCCTCGAGCCGACGTACGGCCTGATCGTCTACCAGGAGCAGGTGCAGCGCGCCGCGCAGATCCTCGCCGGCTACAGCCTCGGCCAGGCCGACCTGCTGCGCCGGGCGATGGGCAAGAAGAAGAAGGAGATCCTCGACAAGGAGTTCATCCCCTTCCGCGACGGCTGCCGCGAGCACGGCTACAGCGACGAGGCGATCCAGGCGGTGTGGGACGTGCTGGTCCCGTTCGCCGGGTACGCGTTCAACAAGGCGCACTCGGCGGCGTACGGCCTGGTGTCGTACTGGACGGCGTACCTCAAGGCGCACTACCCGGCGGAGTACATGGCCGGGCTGCTGACCAGCGTCGGCGACGACAAGGACAAGATGGCGATGTACCTGGCCGAGTGCCGGCGCATGGGCATCCAGGTCCTCCCGCCCGACGTCAACGAGTCCGCCGGCCCGTTCACGCCGGTCGGCAAGGACATCCGGTTCGGTCTCGCCGCGATCCGCAACGTCGGGCACAACGTGGTCGAGGCGATCGCCCGCTGCCGCGAGGAGAAGGGCAACTACCAGGACTTCTACGACTTCCTGTCCAAGGTGGACGCCGTCGCCTGCAACAAGAAGACGATTGAATCCCTGATCAAGGCCGGCGCCTTCGACTCGATGAAGCACAGCCGCAAGGGGCTGCTGGCGGTGCACGCGGAGGCGATCGACGCGTACGCCGACGTCAAGCGCAACGAGGCCGCGGGCCAGTTCGACCTCTTCGGCGCGTTCGGCGACGAGGCCGGGGGCAGCTCCGCGACCGTGGCCATGCCGCCGATCACCGACGGCGAGTGGGACAAGCGCGACAAGCTCGCCTTCGAGCGCGAGATGCTCGGCCTGTACGTCTCCGACCACCCGCTCGCCGGCCTCGAGCAGGTGCTGGCGAACGCCGCCGACACCACGATCGCGGCGCTCAACGAGGAGGGCTCGGTTCCGGACGGGCAGGTCGTCACGCTCGCCGGCATCCTCACCGGCGTCCAGCGGCGGATCACCAAGCAGGGCCGCGCCTGGGCGTCGGCCACGCTGGAGGACCTCGCCGGCGGGGTGGAGACGCTGTTCTTCCCCAACACGTACGAGGTCATCGGCCAGTACATCGCCGAGGACGCGATCGTCGTCGTGAAGGGCCGGGTCGACCGGCGCGACGACACGCCCCGGATCATGGCGATGGACATGTCGATGCCGGACGTGACGCACAACCCGGACACCAAGCCGATCACGCTGACCATGCCGATCACCCGCTGCACGCCGCCGCTGGTGTCCGAGCTCAAGGAGATCCTGGTCAGCCACCCGGGCGACAGCGAGGTGCACGTCCACCTGCTCAACGGCAGCCGCAAGACGGTCATGCGCCTCGGCGGGTTCAAGGTCGCGGCGACGCCCGCGCTGCGGGCCGACCTGAAGATGATCCTCGGCCCGTCGGCGGTCGCCTGATGGTCCGCGGCGCGCGCCCGGCGGAACCTGGCAGGATCGAGGCGTGAATCCCGGTCAGGAGCAGGGCCCGCCCCTCGACGAGCAGCAGCCCTCGTACCCGTACGGGCCGCCGCCGCCGGAGTTCGGGTTCGAGGCGCCCGCCCCGGCCCGCAGCCGGCGCCGGGCGGTCGCCGTCACGGCCCTGATCACCCTCGCGATGGCCGTCGCGGGCGGCCCGCTCGGCCTGCTCTGGTCGTGGCTGGCGCCGTCGGTGCCGGTGGTCAACGCCGGGCAGAACGGCATCGTCGTCAACGACCCGTCGCCGGAGGAGTACATCGCGGCCGACGGCTGGTTCACCATCATCGGCTTCGCGTTCGGCCTGGTCGCCGCGATCGTCATCTGGCTCGTGCTGCGCCGCGACCGGGGGCCCGCGCTGCTGCTCGGCGTGGTGTTCGGCGGGCTGGCCGCGTCGGCCACGATGTGGGGGACCGGGCGGGTCATCGGGCTGAGCGCCTGGAACGAGTGGCAGCGGCAGTCCGCCGTGGGGGACTCGTACCAGCGGCCGCCGGACCTGCACGCGCACGGGGCGCTGCTGGTGGCCGCCTTCGCCGCGGTGATCGTCACCACGCTGCTGGCCGGCTGGTCCAACGATCCGAACCTCGACCGTCCGGGCGCCAAACCCGGCTACGGTCAGGATCTGGACGGCCCCGCCCCGGACGCCCGGGAGCTGGACGGCCGGGAGCTGGACGGCCGGGAGCTGGACGGCGGGCCGTCCGGCGGCCCGGGTGGTCCGCTCAGTTCGGGCTCACCGGACGCGCCAGATCCGACAGCGGCACCGGCACCGCCCGCACCCTGGCGAGCAGACCCGCCTCGCGGTTGAGCAGCCGCAGCTCGGCGCGCAGCCGGGTGGCGGTGTCGGGTGCGGCCAGCAGTTCCTGCCGTTCGTCGGTGGTCAGCTGCGCGGTCGCGGCGACCAGGTGCGACAGCACCGTCGGGTCGTCGGGCACCTGGTCGAGCACCTCGGAGTCGGGGCGCAGCAGGTCCAGATAGGTCCGGAAGGCGGCCAGCACCCGGGGCGCCAGCAGCTCCGCCGTCCCGCCGCTCGTCTCCTCGTCGGGCAGCCACTCCACCTCGGCCGTCAGGTACGGGTGCGTCGCCGTCGCGAGGGTGACCACGCGGAACCGCCGCCGCCCGACCGTCACGATGTCGAAACGGCCGTCGGGCAGCTCGGTGACCTGCCGCAACTCGGCGGTGCACCCCACGTCGTAGAGCTCGCCGGTGGTGATCGCCGCGCCCGCGGGCGCCTCGCCGTCGCTGTCGGCGGGCAGCGCCTCCGAGCCGTGCCGCAACGTCACGACGCCGAACTCGTGCGGTTCGGTGTCGGTCGTGGCGACCAGGTCGCGCACGAGCGTGCGATACCGCTCCTCGAAGATGTGCAGGGGCAGGACCAGGCCGGGGAAGAGCACCGTGCCCAGCGGGAAGACCGGGAGAATCGCGCCCACGGCACGAGCGTATCGGCATGGTCGCTTTCCGCGCGCCTCCCGGAGCGGTGATCTTTGCTCCGGGCGTCGGCAAAAGCCGCATAGTCGCTCTTCTCACTGCCTGGAACCGCGGCGGAGGGTCGCCCGCGTCCCGGCCTAGACTTGTCGGCGTGCTGAATCGGATCGACCTGCGCGGCTCCCGCCGGGACCCGCGCGGTCTGCTGCCCCGTGCCCAGCTCGACGTCTCCCAGGCCGTCGAGAAGATCCGCCCCGTCGTGGCGGCGGTCCGGGAGCATGGTTTCGCAGCGATCCGGGAGGCCACCGAGAGATTCGACGGGGTACGCCTCGAGCGCCTGCGCGTGCCCGCCGAGGCGATCGCGGCCGCCGAGTCGTCCCTCGACCCGCAGGTGCGCGCCGCGCTGCTCGTGGCCATCGAGCGGGCCCGCAAGGTCCACGCCGACCAGCGCCGCACCGACGTCACCACCCAGGTCGTGCCCGGCGGCACCGTCACCGAGCGGTGGGTACCGGTGTCCCGGGTCGGTCTCTACGTCCCCGGCGGCCTCGCCGTCTACCCGTCCACGGTCGTCATGAACGTGGTGCCCGCCCAGGCGGCCGGCGTCGGCTCCCTCGTGGTGGCGAGCCCCCCGCAGCCGGACAACGGCGGCCTGCCCGACTCCCGCGTCCTGGCCGCGTGCGCGCTGCTCGGCGTCGGCGAGGTGTACGCGGTCGGCGGTGCCCAGGCGATCGCGATGCTCGGCTACGGCTCCGACGGCGCCGATGAGAACGACCGCTGCGAGCCGGTCGACGTCATCACCGGCCCCGGCAACATCTGGGTCACCGCGGCCAAGCGGCTGCTGCAGGGCACGGTCGGCATCGACGCCGAGGCCGGCCCCACCGAGATCGCGATCCTCGCCGACGACACCGCCTCACCGGTGCACGTCGCCGCCGACCTGATCAGCCAGGCCGAGCACGACCCGCTCGCGGCCAGCGTGCTGGTCACCGACTCGCCCGAGCTGGCCGACGCGGTCGACGCGCAGCTGGCCGTGCAGGTGCCGGCCACCAAGCACGAGGCCCGGGTGCTCGAGGCGCTGGGCGGCACGCAGTCCGGCGTGGTGCTCGTCGACGACCTGGCGCAGGGGCTCGCGGTCGTGGACGCGTACGCGGCGGAGCACCTCGAGATCCAGACCCGCGACGCCCGCGAGTGGGCCATGCGGGTGCGCAACGCCGGGGCGATCTTCGTGGGGGCGTACTCGCCGGTCTCGCTGGGCGACTACGCGGCCGGGTCCAACCACGTGCTGCCCACCGCCGGCTGCGCCCGGCACTCCTCGGGCCTGTCCGTGCAGTCGTTCCTGCGCGGCATCCACGTCGTGGAGTACGACGAGGCCGCCCTGCGCGACGTCGCCCCGCACGTGGTGGCGCTCGCCAACGCCGAGGACCTGCCCGCGCACGGCCAGGCCGTGACGGCCCGGTTCGCGTCGTGACCACCGTCGAGGACCTGCCGATCCGCGACGACCTGCGGGGCAAGTCGCCGTACGGCGCGCCCCAGCTCGACGTCGCGGTGCGGCTGAACACCAACGAGAACTCGTACGCGGTGCCCGACGCCGTGGTGGACGAGATCGCCAAGGCGGTCCAGGCTGAGCTGCGCGACCTCAACCGCTACCCCGACCGCGACGCCGTCGCCCTGCGCACCGACCTCGCGGACTACCTGGGCCACGGGCTCACCACCGCGAACGTGTGGGCGGCCAACGGCTCCAACGAGGTCCAGCAGCAGCTGCTGCAGGCCTTCGCCGGACCGGGGCGTACGGCGCTCGGCTTCGGCCCGTCGTACTCGATGCACCCGCTGCTCGCGGCCGGCACCGGCACCCGCTGGATCGGCGCGCTGCGCGACCCCGGCTTCGGGCTCACCCCGGCCGCGGCCGTCGCGCAGATCGAGGAGCACCGGCCGGACCTCGTGTTCCTCTGCTCGCCGAACAACCCGACCGGCACCGCCCTCGACCCGTCGGTGATCGACGCGGTCCTCGGCGTGGCGACGGGCATGGTGCTCGTCGACGAGGCGTACTTCGAGTTCGCCCGCCCCGGCACCCCCAGCGCGCTGGAGCTGCTGCCGCACCACCCGCGCCTCGTGGTGACACGGACCATGAGCAAGGCGTTCGGCTTCGCCGGCGGCCGCCTCGGCTACCTCGCCGCGGACCCGGCCGTCGTCGACGCCGTCCAGCTGGTGCGGCTGCCGTACCACCTGTCCAGCCTGACCCAGGCGGCCGCGCGCGCGGCCGTCGCCCAGCGCGACGCCCTGCTCGCGGCCGTGGAGGCCATCAAGGAGCAGCGGGACCGCATCGTGTCGACGCTGCGCTCGCGTGGCGTCCGCGTGGCCGACAGCGACGCCAACTTCGTGATGTTCGAGGCGGGCGCCGACCAGAAGGCGGTGTGGCAGGCGTTCCTGGACCGCGGGGTGCTCATCCGCGACGTCGGCCTCGCCGGCTGGCTCCGGGTGACCGCGGGCACCGAGACCGAGACATCAGCCTTCCTGACCGCCGCCGAGGAGATCCTGTCGTGAGCCGCACCGCGCGCGTCGAACGCGTCACCAACGAGACCAAGGTCCTCGTCGAGATCGACCTCGACGGCACCGGCAAGGGCGACCTCGCCACCGGCGTCGGCTTCTACGACCACATGCTCAACCAGCTGGCCAAGCACGGCGGCTTCGACCTGACCGTCCGCACCGAGGGCGACCTCGAGATCGACGCCCACCACACCATGGAGGACACGGCGATCGCGCTGGGCGAGGCGTTCGCGCGGGCGCTGGGCGACAAGGCCGGCATCCGGCGGTACGGCTCCGCCACGATCCCCATGGACGAGGTGCTGTGCCGCGCCGCCGTCGACCTGTCCGGCCGGCCGTACGTGGTGCACGACGAGCCGGAGCTGGCGCCGTACATCGGTCCGGTCTACCCGACCAGCATGACCCGGCACATCTTCGAGTCGTTCGGCCACACCGCCAAGGTGACGTTGCACGTGAGCGTGCTCCGCGCGGCCCGCGACGGCGGCCGTCCCGACGCCCACCACGTCGTCGAGGCGCAGTTCAAGGCCTTCTCCCGGGCGTTGCGCGAGGCCGTGGAGATCGACCCGCGCAACGCCGGCGCGCTGCCGTCGACCAAGGGTGTGCTGTGAACAGCATCGTCCCCGTCCTGCTCCTCGCGGTCGCCGGCATGCTCGTGGGCGGCGTGGTGTCGCTGGCCCGGCAGGGCGCCACGAAGTTCTCGATCGGCGTGGTCGCCGTGCTCGCCCTGCTCGCGCTCGCCGGTGGCGTGCTGTGGCTCCTCCCGGGGGACACGGCATGACCGGCCGCACCGAGCGACGCCTGCCGGTGGCGGCGGGCGGCCGTGACCGCGAGGCCCAGGAGGGCATGCCAAGGTGAGCACAGCATGAGCAGCGTCGTGATCCTCGACTACGGGTCGGGCAACCTGCGCTCCGCCGAGCGTGCGGTGGCGCGAACCGGCGCCGACGTGACCGTGACCGACGACCTGGCCGCGGCGGCCGACGCGGACGGCCTGGTCGTCCCGGGCGTCGGCGCCTACGCCGCCTGCATGGCGGGCATCGAGAAGCTCGGCGCCGGGCCGGTCATCGCCGAGCGGGTCGCCGCCGGCCGCCCGGTGCTGGGCATCTGCGTCGGCATGCAGATCCTCTTCGAGACCGGCGTCGAGCACGGCGTCGAGAGCCGCGGCCTGGGACTGCTGCCCGGCGCGGTGACGAAGCTCGCCGCCCGGCGGATCCCGCACATGGGATGGAACACGGTCACCGCGCCGCCGGAGTCCGTGCTGCTCAACGGGCTTCCGGAGGAAACCCGGTTCTACTTCGTGCATTCGTACGCGGCGCAGGACCTCGACGCGCTGTCCGAGGCGGGTGCCACGGTGACGACGGCCGCCCACGACGGGCCGTTCGCCGCGGTGGTGGAGCACGGGGCCCTGTCGGCTGCGCAGTTCCATCCGGAGAAGTCGTCGGACGCCGGTTACGCGCTGCTCCGCACCTGGGTCTCCCGGCTCTGAGCCGTGTCGAAGGAGAGAGCGAGGCGGCGGGCCGAACGGCTCGCCGTCCTGGAGAAGGAAAAGGCCGCCCGGGCCCGCAAGGTCGCCCGCCGGCAGCGCCGCCGCACCCTCGTCCGCCGGCTCACGCCGCAGCGTCGTAGCTCCGGGCGCCTGCACCGGCGCAGCCGCGCCCAGCGGGCCGGCATCGTCGTCATCCCGCTGGGGGCCGCGGCCCTCGTCTGGTTCCTCGTCCCCGAGCTCGCGCTCCGGCTGGTCCTCATCGCCATGATCGTGCTCGTCCTGCCGGCCCTGGTCGTCGTGGTCCTCGGCCGCCGGTAGTCCTTCTCATCCCTGGGAGTTTCACCGTGACCCTTGCCCTGCTGCCCGCTGTCGACGTCGCCGACGGCCAGGCGGTGCGCCTCGTCCAGGGCGCCGCCGGCTCCGAGACCGGCTACGGCGACCCCCTCGAAGCCGCCCTCGCCTGGCAGAACGACGGTGCGGACTGGGTGCACCTCGTCGACCTCGACGCCGCCTTCGGCCGCGGCTCCAACGCCGCCCTGCTCGCCGAGGTGGTCGGCCGCCTCGACGTCAAGGTGGAGCTCTCCGGCGGCATCCGCGACGACGAGTCGCTGCGCGCGGCGCTCGGCACCGGCGCCGCCCGGGTCAACATCGGCACGGCCGCCCTCGAGGACCCCGAGTGGTGCGACCGGATCTGCGGCGAGTACGGCGACCGCGTCGCCATCGGGCTGGACGTGCGCGGCCGTACGCTGTCCGCCCGCGGCTGGACCCGCGACGGCGGCGACCTGTACGAGGTCCTCGAACGCCTCGACAAGGCCGGCGCGGCCCGGTACGTGGTCACCGACATCACCAAGGACGGCACCATGAAGGGCCCCAACCTGGAGCTGCTCCGCGAGGTCTGCGCCCGTACGCCCGCCCCGGTCATCGCCAGCGGCGGCGTCTCCACCCTGGACGACCTGCGCGCGCTGGCGACCCTCGAACCGGTCGGCGTCGAGGGCGTGATCGCGGGCAAGGCCCTCTACGCCGGCGCGTTCACGGTCGCCGAGGCGCTCGCCGCCCTCGCGTCCCGATGACCCGCGTCTCGATAGGGAGCACACCATGACTGTCGCGGTACGCGTCATCCCCTGTCTCGACGTCGACGCGGGGCGCGTGGTCAAGGGGGTCAACTTCGTCGACCTGCGCGACGCCGGCGACCCCGTGGAGCTCGGCGCGGCGTACGACGCGGCCGGCGCGGACGAGCTGACCTTCCTGGACGTGACCGCGTCCTCGGACGACCGCGGCACCATGCTCGACGTGGTGCGCCGTACGGCCGAATCGGTCTTCATCCCGCTCACCGTGGGCGGTGGCGTCCGCTCGGTCGACAACGTCGACACCCTGCTGCGCGCGGGCGCCGACAAGGTGGGCGTCAACACGGCGGCCATCCACCGCCCCGAGCTGATCTCCGAGATCGCGGACCGCTTCGGCAATCAGGTCCTCGTGCTCTCCCTGGACGTACGCCGCGTGCCGTCCGGCCCCGGCCCGGAGCACCCGAGCGGCTGGGAGGTCACCACTCACGGCGGCCGCAAGAGCGCCGGCCTCGACGCGGTCGGGTGGGCGCGCCGGGTCGCCGAGCTGGGCGCGGGCGAGATCCTGCTGAACTCGATGGACGCGGACGGGACCAAGGCGGGTTTCGACCTGGACCTGATCTCGGCGGTACGGGCGGTCGTGGACATCCCGGTGATCGCCAGCGGGGGCGCGGGGACGGCCGAGCACTTCCCGCCTGCGGTGGCGGCGGGTGCGGACGCGGTGCTGGCGGCGAGCGTGTTCCACTTCGGAGAGCTCACCATCGGCGAGGTGAAGCAGAGCCTGCGGGCGGCCGGCAACCCGGTCCGCTGACCGCCGAGCCGTTCAGCCGGCCGGCTACGTGGCCCGGCCGCGCGACTTGCTCAGCGGGCGAGCGGCTGCGGTGGTCAGCGGCCGTCGGCCAGGCGGAGGGAGTATTCGCGGACGGCGGCGTTGTAGGTCTTCTCGTCCAGCTTCCAGTCCGACTCGCCCGGCGTGGCCGCCCGGTTCAGCTGGGTCTGGAGGGTGACCACCGCCGAGGACAGGCCGCTGAACGGCCGGGTCCGCCACAGCTGCTCGCCCGCGGGCGCCACCTCGACCAGGTCGTCGTCGACGGTGAGCAGGCCGGCGCCCGCCAGGCGGCGTACCGATTCCTCCAGTTCGGAACGGCTGGGGACGCTGTGGTGCAGGAAGTCCGCGGCCGCGAGCACGTCGGCCAGGCTCGCGCCGGTCACCGGGAGGGCGGCGTGCAGCGCGCGGTCCCTCTCCAGGCGCTCGGCGATCACCGCGGACACGAAGATCCAAGCGTCGTTCCAGTGCCAGCCACCAGCCCCCATGCCGCAATGATGCCGCCTGCAACCGGAACCGGGAAGCACATGTGTCGTGATGATCACCGAGCTGTGTCCGGACGGCCGGACATTTCACCCGGCGCCGCCCGGTCCACCCAGGACGAACATCACCCGCCCGGTCGGCGTCACGACTCCGCGCCGGGCCGCTGAGCCCCCGGACAACCGATTTAGCGGCCGCGGCGGTGAAGTGCGGGTGTGGGCCGGCGGCCGGCGGCGACCGCCCGGTGGCCGGTCAGGCCACCGCCGGAACGACCTGCCCCACGGCCTCCCGGCGCCGCACCGCGAACAACGGCATGAAGATCTGCACCAGCGGCCCGATCCCGAGCGCGTACGCGACCGTGCCGATCCCCACGGTCCCGCCGAGCAGGAACCCGATGGCCAGCACCAGCACCTCGATGCTCGTCCGCACCAGCCGGATCGACAGCCGCGGGAACCGGTTGACCAGCCCCGTCATCAGCCCGTCCCGCGGTCCCGGCCCGAAGTGGGCGCCGATGTACATCGCCGTGGCGATCGCGTTGAGGACGATGCCGACCACGAGGTACGTGATGCGGATGGCGAGGCCCTCGCCGGGGGAGAGCACCGCGAGGGCGGCGTCGACGACGAAGCCGATGACGATCAGGTTGGCGATCGTGCCGAAGCCCGGGCGCTGGCGCAGCGGGATCCAGAGCAGCAGGATCGGGATGCCGGTGAGGATCACCACCCAGCCGAAGCTGAGCCCGGTGGCCTTCGACACACCCTGGTGGAAGACGTCCCACGAGGTGAGCCCGAGCCCCGACTCCACCATGAAGGCCATGCTTATCCCGTACAGGATCAGACCCGCGAAGAGCTGACTGGTACGGCGGAAGAGCCGGCGGTCCGCGGTGGCGGGGTGGTTGCTTCGCTTCGTCATGAGTGCCACTCTGAAGGCCAATTGGACGGGCTGCGAGAGCCAATTTCCCGGAGGTGGCTGTGACGACGTCGGTACGAGGAGGCCAATTGGCGCGGCTCCTCGGCCAGTGGCACTCGCTGCCGGGCCGGCACCGGAGCCCGGACTACGCCGCGCTGGCCGGGGCGGTCCGGGGGCTGCTCGCCGACGGACGCCTGCCCCTGGGCGTACGCCTGCCCGCGGAGCGCGAGCTCGCCGAGGCGCTCGGGGTGAGCCGGACGACGGTGACCGCCGCGTACCGTGGCCTCCGGGAGACCGGCCACCTCACCAGCCGGCGTGGCGCGGGGAGCTGGACCACCCTGCCGAACGGCCACCGGGTCGCGACGTCCGGGCTGTGGACCCCGGACGACGACCTCGACATGATCGACCTCGGCGTGGCGGCCTCGGCCGCGCCGGTCGAGCTGGTCCCCGCCGCCCGGGCCGCCGCCGACGAACTGCCCCGGTTCCTCGGCAGCGCCGGGTACAACCCGACCGGCCTGATGGAGCTGCGTGACGCCGTCGCCGCCGCCTACACCGCGCGCGGGGTGACCACGAGCGCCGAGCAGATCCTGATCACCAGCGGCACCCAGCAGGCCCTCGACCTCGTGCTCCGCCTCTCCGTCCCGGCAGGCGCGTCCGTGCTGGTGGAGTCCCCGACGTACCCGAACGCGCTCGCGGCGCTGGCCGCCCGCCGCGCCCGGATCAGCACCCACGGCATCGACGCGGCGACCGGCTGGGACGGCGAGATGCTGCTCGGCGCGCTGCGGCAGACCCGGCCGCGGCTGGCGTACGTGATCCCGGAGTTCCACAACCCCACCGGCCACCTCATGCCGGCCGCCCTGCGGGAGCGGCTCGTGGCCGCGGCCCACGCGACCGGGACCGAGCTGGTCGTCGACGAGTCGTTCGTGGATCTGCCGCTCGACACCGACGAGATGCCGCCGCCGGTCGCGGTCTTCGACCGGCATTCGCGGGTGGTCTCGATCGGCGGCATGAGCAAGGCCTACTGGGGCGGCCTGCGGATTGGATGGGTACGCGCATCCGCCCCGCTCGTGCAACGTCTCGCGGCGCTGCGCGTGGGCGTCGACATGTCCAGCCCGGTCCTGGAACAGCTCGTCGCCGTGCACCTGCTGCGCGACGCCGCGTCGATCGTGGCGACCCGCCGCGCCCAGCTGGCGGTCCGCCGCGACGCGCTGATCGGGGCCCTGCGCGACGACCTGCCGGAGTGGCAGTTCACCGTGCCGGCGGGCGGGGTGATGCTGTGGGCGGAGCTCGACGGGCCGATCTCCAGCGCCCTGGCCCGCGCCGCCGAGGACGTGGGCGTACGGCTGGCGCCGGGGCCGCGGTTCGGCCTGGACGGCACGCTGGAGCGGTTCCTGCGGCTGCCGTTCTCGCTGCCCGCCGACGACCTGATCGAGGCGGTACGCCGGATCGCCTCGGTCCGGCACGACCTCGACCGCTCGGCGCGCCCGGCCTGGCGAACGGAAGCGGTCATCGCCTGAGCCGGCCACCGGTGCGGCAACGCTAGGCGGCCCGCCGAGCGGCGGCGGGGCTGACATGATGCCCGGATGAGCGCAGCAGAACCTCCCCGCGACCGCGCCACGCGCAAGGCCGACACGCTCGCCAAGCTGGCCGGCCCGGCCGCCGACGCGTGGGTCGCCACCGCCGCGGGCGATCAGCCCTACCTGGTGCCGCTGACGCTGGCCTGGCTCCGGGAGCGCATCGTCCTGGCGACCGAGGGCCGGTCCCGGACGGCCCGGGCGATCACCGCCACCGGGACCGCGCGGCTCGGCCTCGGCGGGACCCGGGACGTGGTGATGATCGACGCGGTGCTGGAGTCGGCGGTCGCCACCGGGGAGGCGCCGGAGTGGGTCGCCGACGGGTACGCCGAGCGCGCCGACTGGGATCCGCGGACGGCCGGGGACGGCTACGTGTTCCTGGTCCTGCGGCCCGACCGGGTCCAGGCGTGGCGGGAGGCGAACGAGATCAGCGGCCGTACGCTCATGCGCGACGGCCGCTGGCTCGAGTGACCGCTACATCTGGACGAGCGAACCCGCGTACATCTTGTCGATCTGCTCGGCGAAGCTGGTCTCCACGCTGCGCCGCTTGATCTTCATGGACGGGGTGATCTCGCCCTGCTCGATGCTGAGGTCGCGGGGGAGGATCGCGAACTTCTTGACCGTCTCCCACCGGTTCAGCTTGCCGTTGAGCTCCTCGATGTAGTCGGCGACCAGCTTCTCCGTCTCCGGCGCAGCGACGATCTCCGCGTACGACTTGCCGGCCAGCGCGCCCCCGGCGGCCCACGTGATGATCGCGTCCTCGTCCAGGCTGATCAGCATCGTGACGAAGTTGCGGGCCTGCCCGATCACCACCGCCTGCGAGGTGTACGGGCACACCGCCTTGAACATGCCCTCGATCGCCGACGGGGCGATGTACTTGCCGCCGGACGTCTTGACCAGGTCCTTCTTGCGGTCGGTGATCTTCAGGTAGCCGTCCGCGTCGAGCTCGCCGATGTCGCCCGTACGGAAGAAGCCGTCCTCGGTGAACGCCTCCTCGGTCTCCTTGGGCAGGTTGTGGTAGCCGCGCATGACCGGCTTGCCGCGCAGCAGGATCTCGCCGTCGGCGTCGATGCGGCACTCCAGGTCGCCGAGGGGCTGGCCGACCGTACCGATCTTGAGCTTGCCGAGCCGGTTGACGAAGTTGGCGGCGCTGCTCTCGGTGAGCCCGTACCCCTCCATGATCGGCAGGTTGGCCGCGGCGAAGAACTCGGCGATGTCGCGGCTCAGCGGGGCCGAGCCGGAGACCAGCACGCGCAGCCGGCCGCCCAGGCGGTCCTGCAGCTTGCTGAAGACCAGTCGCTCGGCGACCGCGTACTTCGCCTTGACCGCCGCCGGGACGGGCCTGCCCGCCTGCTCGTACCCGACCTTCTGCTTGCCGGTGGCGACCGCCCAGCCGAAGATCTTGGCCTTGAGCCCGCCGCCGCCGATCGCGGTGGTGACCGTCTTGTTGTAGACCTTCTCGAAGATGCGCGGGGCCGCGCACATCAGCGTCGGCTTGACCACCGACAGCATGTCGACCAGCTTGTCGACCCGGCCGTCGATGTACGTCGGCACGCCCACGTGCAGGATGCCGCAGAGCAGCGACTTGCCGAACGAGTGGGACAGCGGGAGCCACAGGTACTGCAGGTCGCTGGCCTCGAACAGGCCGAGGCCCGCCTGGGCGACGCCCTCCCACGTCCAGCCGCCGTGCAGCAGCTCGACGCCCTTGGGCCGCCCGGTGGTGCCCGACGTGTAGATCAGCGTGGCGACGTTGTCCGGGCCGATGCCCTCGGCGATCCGCTCGACGAGGTCCGGCGTCTCGGCGAGTGCCGCACGGCCGCGCTCCTCCAGCTCGGCGAGCGTGAGCTGCGGCGGCTGCGCGGAGGCGTCGGCGAGGCCGTCGATGAGCACGACGTGGGTCACCGACGACTCGGTGCCGGACAGCTTCAGCGCCTGCTTCGGGTTCTCGGCGACGAGGATCTTCGAACCGGAGTCCGAGATGATGTACGCCGCGTCCTCCGGCTCGGTGGTCGGGTAGACCGTCGTGGTCGCGCCGCCGGCGCAGTTGATGCCGAGGTCCACCAGCGCCCACTCCAGCCGGGTGCTGGACAGGATCGAGACGCGGTCCTCGAGCCCCACGCCCAGCCCGGCGAGCCCGGCGGCGATCGCCTTGGCCCGCTCGCCGACCTGCGCCCACGTCAGCCACTCGATGGCCGAGTCGTCGGCCGTCGGTACGGCGAACGCCCGGCCGTTCGGGGTGGCCTGCACACGACGCAGGAACATGTCCGGAATCGACCGGTAGGGAACCTCGAGAGCCATCGGGCGCCGCCTCTTTGCGTTGCTGGAAGGGGGGTGTAACAGCCGTGTTACCGAAGAGTATTGCGCCGGGAGGGCTGGACACCAGACCGCCCCCGGTCCCCAAGAGCAATCCTAAGACCCTTGTCGCGAGGCGGTGGCAGCCCCACGGCGCCTGGTATGGCCCATTCGATATAGAGGCACGTCGACGCGTTGCGCCTACTGTCTCCCTCAACGGGACAGGAGCCCGGGGGACCCCGCAGGGTCCGGCAGGCGCGAGAGAGGATCAGCATGGCGATTCGACGCCCCCGAGGCCGCCACGTGGTGGCCGTCAGTCTGCTCGCTTTGGCCACGACGACCGCCGCTACGACGACCCCCGCGGTGGCGGCTCCCGCCACCGGGCAGATCCGGCTCGCCGGCACCGCCGAAGCGGTACCCGGCAGCTACATCGTGGTGCTCAAGGACGCCGCGGTGGGCGGCAAGGCGGGCAGCCAGAAGGTGGCGTCCGCGGTCGGCTCCCGCTCCGGATCCCTGGCCCGCAGCTACGGCGGCTCGGTCCAGCGCACGTTCGGCGCCGCGCTCAACGGCTTCGAGGCGAAGCTCAGCGAGCCCGCCGCCAAGCGGCTCGCGGCCAACCCGGACGTCGCGTACGTCGAGCAGAACCAGACCGTGTCGTTGCTGGCCACGCAGTCCAACGCCACCTGGGGCCTGGACCGCATCGACCAGCGCAACCGGCCGCTGAGCACCACGTACACGTACAGCCAGACGGCCTCGAACGTGACGGCGTACATCATCGACACGGGCATCAAGTACACCCACAACGACTTCGGCGGCCGCGCCAGCTTCGGCTACGACGCGGTCGGCTCGGGCGGCGTCGACTGCAACGGCCACGGCACGCACGTCGCGGGCACGGTCGGCGGCACCACGTACGGCGTGGCGAAGCAGGTCCGGCTCGTCGGCGTCCGCGTGCTCAACTGCTCCGGCTCGGGCACGAACGCGGGCGTCATCGCCGGCGTCAACTGGGTCACCTCGAACGCCCGCAAGCCCGCCGTCGCGAACATGAGCCTCGGCGGCGGCGTGAGCAGCGCCCTCGACAGCGCGGTCGCGAACTCGATCAGCTCGGGCGTCACGTACGCGCTGGCGGCCGGCAACTCGAACGCCAACGCCTGCAACTCGTCGCCGTCGCGGGTCGCCTCGGCCATCACGGTCGGCGCCACCACCAGCACCGACGCCCGCGCGTCCTACTCGAACTACGGCACCTGTCTGGACATCTTCGCCCCGGGCTCGTCCATCACGTCCGACTGGTACTCCAGCAACACCGCCACCAACACGATCAGCGGCACGTCGATGGCGTCGCCGCACGTGGCGGGCGCGGCGGCGCTGGTCCTGTCGGCCAACCCGTCCTACAGCCCGGCCCAGGTCCGCGACTCGCTGGTCAACAACGCCACCGCCAACGTGGTGACCAGCCCGGGCAGCGGCTCCCCGAACCGCCTGCTCTTCGTCAGCTGACCGCTGCGTGAAACCCCCGCGGTGCCCGGGCCGGTCGGTCCGGGCACCGCTTTTTCACAGGTACGGCGGCAGCCGCGAAGCCTTCCGCGCAGTGGCCGGACAGATCAGAAGCGGTCACGGGCCGGCCGCCGCGTCGAGCAGCGCGGCGGCCGTCGTGCGTACGTACCACTCCCGGTAGCGCTCCGGCGTCCAGCCGCGGCGGCGGACGAGCCAGTCGTAGTTGCGCACGTCCATCGCCAGCCACAGCACGTCGGCCGCCGACTCCACGTCGTGATCCGCCCGCAGCCGCCCGGAGCCGGCGAGCTCGGCCGCGAACATCAGCATGCCGCGCCGGCGCTCCTCGTCGTTCTTGCGCAGGATCGCGGCGGCGTCCGCGTCGGCCGAGGCGGCGTTGAGCAGCGCGAGCATCACGTCCACCTGCCGGGCGTTGGTCTGCGCGAGGTGCACGGCGTAGCGCGCCAGCTTCGCCTCGGCGTCGGCGAGCGCGTGGATCTCGGCCACGAACGCCCGCTGCGGCAGGGCGACCGGCTCGTCGTCGCCCGCGATCGTGCGGTCGAGCAGGGCGGACAGCAGGTTCCGTTTGCTGCCGAACACCGCGTACACGGTCTGCACGGCGACACCCGCCTTCGCCGCGACGGCGGTGAGCGGGGCGGCGGCGTATCCGGGGTCGACGAACAGGACCGCCGCCGCGTCGAGGACGGCGTTGCGGGTGCGGCCCGCCTGCTCCTGTCGCTGTGCCGACTCGTATCGCCGCTTGACCACGCCGCCAGCGTAGTAGTTTATTGGATAGAGCTTTACTCTATCGAAAATTGGACACCATCGTCATAGGGAGGCGTCATGCCGTTCGGGGTCGTACAGGAGATGCCGGGAGTCACTGAGGCGGAGTACCGGCTGGTGGAACGCAATCTGGGCCCCGACCGGCCGCCGGGCCTGCTGGCCCACGTGTCCGGGCCGGCCGAGGACGGCTGGCGGGTCGTCAACATCTGGCGCAGCCCGGAGGACTTCCGCCGGTTCCAGACCGAGCGGCTGGCCCGCGCCGCCGGCCTCGCCGCTCGCGAGGACGGCTTCGACCCGGGCAAGGCGGCGTCCTTCCGGTCGTTCACGGTCACCGGCGACGAACTGCCGTTCCCGTGACCGCCGCGGCGCACGACCGCACGTCGGCGTACTGGTCGGCGGCGGCCGCCGGCTGGATCCGCCACGCCGACCGGCACGACGCGTGGGGCCGGCCGCTCGGCGCCACCGCCCTGGCCGCCCTGCGACCGGTGCCCGGCGAGCGCTTCCTGGACGTGGGCTGCGCCTGCGGCGGCACGACGGCCGAGCTGGCGGCGGTGGCCGGTCCGGGCGGGGCGGCGGTCGGGGTGGACCTGGTGGAGGTGCTGATCACCGAGGCGACCCGGCGGTTCCCCGCGGCGCCCGGCCGGAACCTGAGCTTCCACACCGCGGACGTGGAACGGATCGAGCGCGTCCCGCAGTCCCCGTTCGACGCGGCCTACTCCCGGATGGCGCTGATGATGTTCGCCGACCCGGTCGCCGGCTGCGCCGCGGTACGCCGCTCCCTGCGCCCCGGAGGACGGCTGGCGGCCACCGTCTTCCGGGCCGGCGGCGCGCCCTGGCTGCCCGCGGCGATGCTCGGCGCCGCCGCGCACGTCGGGCCGGTGGAACCGCTGCCCCTGGGCGACGAACCCGGCCCGTTCGCCTTCGCCGACCCGCGGCGGGTGGAGCGGATCCTGGACACGGCGGGCTTCACCGCGATCGGGATCGGGCCGGACGACGTCGTGGTCGGCGCGCCGGACGAGCCGGAGGCGGTGGCCGACTGGCTCATCGACCTCGGGCCGGCCGGGGTGGCGTACCGGGCGGCGCCGGCCGGTGCGCGCGCGGACGCCAGGGAGGGTGCGGCCCGCCTGCTGGAGCGGTACCGCACCCCCGGCGCCGGATATCGCCTGCCCACGGCGATCTGGACGATCACCGCCGAACGCCCCGCGACGTCCGGCGGCTGACCGTCCGGCCGGGCTCAGTCGTCCGAGCCCCGGCCGCGCCCCCGGTCGTCGCCGGAGCGGTCGTCCGACCCACGTCCCCGGCCGCGGTCGTCGGCGGCGCTGTCGTCGGAGCCGCGCCCGCGCCCGCGGTCGTCGGCGGCGCTGTCGTCGGAGCCGCGCCCGCGGCCCCGGTCGTCGCCGGCCGAGTCGTCGGAGCCGCGTCCCCGGCCGCGGTTGTCGGCAGCGCTGTCATCGGAGCTGCGCCCACGCCCGCGGTCGTCCGTGGCCGAGCCGTCGCTCGCGCCCTTCACCCGGTGGCGCAGGACCTCGCCGGTCGCCCGATCCACGTCGATGTCGTGCTCGGCGCCGCGCAGGGTCACGTCCACGTCCCAGACCGCGCGGCCGTGCTCGGTTTCCCGCTCGACCTTCGTCACCCGGCCGCCGCCGACCGCCCGGATCGCGATGGTCTTCGCGGCGGCCACGCTGATCCCCCCAGCGGTCGACGGCGACGAGGCGGTGGACGAGGCCGACGGGGACGGCGAGGCGGAGCTGAAGAGCGACGGCGGCGTGACCACGTCGCCGTTCGGGAGCATCGGCACGGCCGGGTCGTCGGCGCCGGCGGCGAAGGCCGTACCACCCAGGGCGAGGGCGGCGACCGCGCCCACGGCCAGGGTGGATGCCGTACGGAGCTTGATCATGGGAACCTCCGAGGTGTCGGTTGATGTGACACCTGCACGGTCCCGCGCGGCGCGCTATGGGCACGCTGTGTGATCGCTAAGGCGCGGTTAAGGGCTTCCGGTACACCGAGACGTGGTCGGTGGAGTCCGGGCCGAAGGGGTCGCCGTCCCAGGTGGCGTACCGGGCCTCGAGGGTGAGACCGGCCCGGGCGGCCAGCTCGTCGATCTGCTCCGGCCACCGGTAGTGCATGCCGAACGGCTCGAGCCGTACGCCGCCGTCGGAGAACGTGACGGTCTGGCGCAGGAACGACTGGGCCTCGCGGTCGTACCGGTGCATCCGGACCGACACCGACGTCTCCGTCACCGACCAGACCTGCACCTGCTGCTCGTCGCGGTCGAAGGTCGCGGGGTCGGGGACGAACGCCTCGATGACGAAGGCGCCGCCGGGGGCGAGGACGCGGGCCACGTTGCGGAAGCAGTCCTCCTGGCGGCCCTCGCCGGTCAGGTTGAACAGCGTGTTGAAGACCAGGTAGACCAGCGGAAAGGGGCCGGGCACCGCGACGTCGGCCATGTCGCCGACGAGGACCGCCATGTCCGCCCCGCCGGGTTTGGCGCGCAGCAGCTCCACCATCTCCGGGGACGCCTCGATGCCGTGCACCTCGACGCCGTGTGCCACCAGCGGCAGGGCGACCCGGCCGCTGCCGATGGCGAGTTCGAGCGCGGGACCGCCGCCCGCCAGGCCGGCCAGGAAGCGGGCCGCGGGCTCCGGGTCGGGGTTGCCGGGGCTGTCGTAGCGGGCGGCCCACTGCCGGCCGAACAGCCCGGGATCATCCAGTATCGACATGACCACACATCAGCAGAGCGGCAATCGAGCGGCAACGCAATTAAAGAGCTCGCCTGCGCGCCGCCTTCTCAGAGCACCGCGCCGCGGGGCGCAACCTCGATCGCAGCGACACCTCGGCCGTAGAGCACGACCAGCCGCTCGCCGTGCCTGGTGCGAAGGATCCCGGAATCCTCAGCCAGGGTCGCAATCGCGTGTTCGACGAGGCGGTCCTCCTCGGCGATGCCGGGTTCGTCGTACGTGATGTCCATGCGGTCGCCGCCGACAAGCCGGACCCTGAGCACCGTAGTCGCCATGCCGCAAAGCTACTTGAGGTCCGGGTGCACGCCAGGAGGGGACCGGCCCGGGCCGGTCCCCTCCCGGCGTGCCCGAGGATCACTTCTTGAAGGCGTCCTTGATCTTCTCGCCGGCCTGCTTGACGTTCGACGACGTCTCGTCGGCCTTGCCCTCGGCCTGCAGTTCCTTGTCGTCGGTCGCTTCGCCCACGCCCTGCTTGGCCTTGCCGCCGGCTTCCTGGGCCTTGTTGCTGATCTTGTCGTCGAGTCCCATGACGATCCTTCCCCGCGCTCACGCCTGGACCTCGTCGGCTGACGACGCCTCGCTGAGCGGCGGTGCTTCGCTGTGGACATGCCCCTGGCCGGCCACGCGAAACGCCTTCGCTCTGTCACCCCGTGAGAGCCCGCGCTCAGACCCCGTCAGGAGTGCTCGCCCCGGCCAGCTCGACGCGGACGCGGGCGCCGCCGCCCGGTGCCGGTTCGACGTGCAGCGAGCCGCCGCCGCTCTCGGCCGCCCGCCGGGCGATGTCCAGGCCGAGCCCGGTGGAGCCGCTGCCCGACGCGCCGCGGCGCAACGCGTCCCCGGGGAAGCCCGGCCCGTCGTCGCAGACCGTCAGCACCGCGCCGCCGCCGGGGCGGGCGGACAGCGACACCCCGAACGCCGTGCCGTCGGGGGTGTGCGCGAACACGTTGCCCAGCAGGGCGTCGAGCGCGGCGGCCAGCTCGTCGGCGGGGATCGCCACCGGCAGGGGACCGGGCGGGAGCTCCCGGCGTACGTGCCGGTCGGTGTCCTCGGCCAGGACCGCCCAGAAGGCGACCCGGTCGGCGACCACCGCCGCCGCGTCGCAGGCCCGCTCGCCGCCCCGGCGGCGGGCCTGCTGGATGACCGCCGTGACGGCCCGCTGGATGCCGTCCGCGGCCGCGGCGATCCGGGCCGCCTCGTCCGGGTCGCGCAGCGCCTCGGCCTCGAGGCGCAGCGCGGTCAGCGGGGTGCGCAGCCGGTGGGAGAGGTCGGCCACCTGCTCCCGCTCCTCGCGCAGCAGGTCCTGGATGCGCCCGGCGAGATGGTTGAGCGCCGCGGCGACCTCGCGCACCTCGGGCGGACCGGCGGGGGCCGCCCGCGCCGACAGCTCGGCGCGGGCGAGGCGGTGGGAGACCGCGGACAGGTCGGCGATCGGGGCGACGAGCGTACGGGCCAGCCGGTCGGCCACCACCAGCCCGAGCAGCACGAGCGCCACGCCCAGCCCGGCGAGCACGAGCCACGACCGGGCGACCCCGCGGTTGAGCTCCGCGGGAGCCACCACCGTGCGGATCACGTACGTGCCGGGCCCGCTGACGACCGGCACGACGATCTCCCGGCCCGCGGCGGTGGCCACGGCGAACGACTCGCCCTTGGCCGCCGCGAGCCGTACCGCGGGGGTGGGCGCCGCCGCCGCGCCGATCACCTCGCCGTCCGGGGTGAAGACGCTGACCGGCACCGGCTGGCCCTGCACGGCGAGGGACAGGTCGTCGGTGCCGACCAGCGGCACGATGGTCTGCACGACGCCGGTGGCGCGGCTGATCGCCCGGTCCTCGGCGACCTGCCGGACCAGCAGCGCGAGCGGCGCGAGGAACGCGATCAGGATCAGACAGGTGGTCGCCGCGACCAGCAGCGTGAGGCGGCGCCTCATGCCGGCTCACTGAGCCGTACGCCGACCCCGCGCACGGTGTGCAGGTAGCGCGGGTCCTGTGCGGTCTCGCCGAGCTTGCGGCGCAGCCAGGACAGATGCACGTCGACGGTCTTGTCCGCCCCGCCGTACGGCACCTGCCACACCTCGCTGAGCAGTTCCCGCTTGCTGACCACCTGCCCGGCGCGGGTGGCGAGGTGGTGCAGCAGGTCGAACTCGCGTGGCGTCAGGTCGAGGTCCGTGCCGTCGAGCGTCGCCGTCCGGGCGCCCGCGTCGATGCGCAGCCCGCCCACCGTCACCGCGACGGGCTCGGTGCCGGCCGGGCCGCCGCGGCGCAGGACCGCGCGGACCCGGGCGTCGAGCTGCGCGGCGGTGAACGGCTTGACGATGTAGTCGTCGGCGCCGGCGTCGAGCACCCGGACGATCTCCGCCTCGTCGTCGCGGGCGGTCGCCACGATCACCGGCACCGCGCTGACCGCCCGCAGCATCCGCAGCAGCTCCCGGCCGTCGAGGTCGGGCAGGCCCAGGTCGAGCACGACCAGGTCGGGGCGCTCGGCGAGGGCGGTCTGCAGCCCGTCCATCGCGGTGTGCGAGGCCGCCACCGCGTGCCCTCGCTCCCGCAGCGCGCGCAGCAGGGTGGTACGGATCGCCGAGTCGTCCTCGACCAGCAGGAGGTGGGCCACGCAGGCAACCTATCCCGTCGTACCGGCACGATCGTGGCTCTTAACCGTCCCTTAGCGTGCCCGCGAGCCTGCTTTAGGGCTCGGCCGGGCATAGTCGCTCCTGTGAACCGCCGAACGCTGCTCGTGACCGCCGGCTGGCTCGGCGCGGCCGTGCTGGCCGTGCTGGTGGGCCTGACCGGGGTACGCCTCATCGGGGCCGGCCTGACCACGCCGGAGTCCCGCCCCCGCAGCGCCGCGGAGGTGGCCGGGGAACTGCGCTCGCTGCCGTCCCCGTCGGTCAGCCGTACGCCGTCCCCGACCGCCTCGCAGGCCGTGCGGAGCCCGCGCAGCCGCACCTTCCCGACCCGCGGCGGCACGGTGGTCGCCCGGTGCGCCGCGGACGGCCCGGAGATCGTCACGATGTCGCCCGCGCCCGGGTTCGCGATGCACGAGCGGGAGCGGGCCGAGGGGGAGTTCCGCAGCTCCTCGGACAACCACGACCGGGTCAAGTTCCGGATCGCCTGCTCGGCGGGTACGCCCTCCCTGCAGCTGCGCGGCGACTGAACAATAGGGGCGTGGATCTCGTCATCAACCTCGACGGCCCGGGCGAGAAGACGGTCCGGGTGTACCGGGCGCTGCGCGAGGCCATCGAGGACGGGCGGCTGCCCCGGGGCCACCGGCTGCCCGCGACCCGGGTGCTCGCCGCGGATCTCCAGGTGGCGCGCAACAGCGTCGCGACGGCGTACGAGCGGCTCGTGGCGGAGGGCTACCTCGTGGCCCGCACCGGGGCGGGGACGTTCGTGGCCGCCGTACGCGACCGGCCCGCCACGCGCCGCGCCACGGCCGACCCGTTGCATCCGCGGCCGGGCTGGACCTACGAACCGCTGCCGACGGGCGCCGGCGTGCCCGCCCCGAGGTACGACTTCCGCACCGGCATCCCCGACGCGCGGCTGTTCCCGTTCGACACCTGGCGGCGGCTGGTCGCGGCGGAACTGCGGCTGGGCGCCAACGAGCCGGGCGCGTACGGCACCCCGGCGGGTCACCCGGCGCTGCGCGCGGCGATCGCCCGGTATCTGGGCTACTCCCGGTCCCTGCGGGTGGAGGCGGACGACGTGCTGGTCACGAACGGCACACAGCACGCGCTCGACCTGATCGGCAGGGTGCTGCTGCGGCCGGGGGACGTCGTCGCCCTGGAGGAGCCCGGCTATCCGCCCGCGTGGCGGCTGTTCGCCTCGCTGGGTGCGCACGTGGTGGGCGTACCCGTGGACGCCGGCGGCCTGGTCGTCGATGCCCTGCCGCGCGCCGCCCGGATCGTCTACACGACGCCGTCGCACCAGTTCCCGCTCGGCCCGGCGATGAGCCTGACCCGGCGGCACGCGCTGCTGGACTGGGCGCGGTGCCGCCAGGCCGCGGTGATCGAGGACGACTACGACTCCGAGTTCCGGTTCTCGTCGCGCCCGCTGGAGCCGCTGCACAGCCTCGACACCGCCGGGCGGGTGCTCTACGTCGGCACCTTCTCCAAGACGATGCTGCCCAGCGTGCGGACCGGTTTCGTGCTCGCCCCGGCCGGGCTCCGCGCGGCGCTCGTGGCGGCGCGCCAGCTCGGCGACGGGTACGGGCAGACCGCGGTGCAGGCGGCGCTGGCCCGGTTCATCGACGAGGGGCTGCTGGCCCGGCACGTACGGCGGGCCGTCAAGGCGTACGCGCACCGCCACGCCCGCATCGTCGCCGTGCTGGGCCGGCACGCCGGGCTGGAGGTGCTGCCGTCGGCGGCCGGCCTGCACGTCACCGCGCTCGCTCCCCGTTCGGCCGAGGTGGTGGCGGCGGCCGCCGGGCGCGGGGTGGCCGTGGAGGACCTGGCCGGCTACGGCAGCGACTCGACCGGGTTCGTGTTCGGCTTCGGCGCGATCGATCCGGCCCTGCTCGACGAGGGGCTGGAGATCTTCGGCGAGGTCCTCCGGGAGGCGTAGGCCACCGCGGCCGCCGCGACGACCAGGCTGAGCAGCGCCGGGGCGCCGTTGAGAACCAGCAGGCCGAGCGTGGAGGCGAACGCGAGCCCGGCGCCGCGCCGGGCCCAGCCGGGCGGCAGCAGCTTCAGGGCGGCCGCCGTGCCGAGCACGTACACCAGCGTGAAGCAGCCGGTGACGAGCAGCATGGCCGTGTGGAAGCTGATCGGCAGCGCCACCGACACGAGGCTGCCCGCCGTGACGACCAGCAGCGACTTGCGCGGTGTGCCGACCGGTCCGGCCGGCAGCGCGCCGTCGCGGGCCAGGGCCGCGCCGAGCCGGGACGCCCCGGCCAGGTACGCGTTGACCGCGCCGATGGTCAGCAGCACGGCGACCACCGCGGTGACCACCCGCACCGGTCCGCCCACCCCGACGGCCAGCAGGTCGGCGAGCGGCGCCGGGCTGTCCCCGATGGCGGGGCCGAGCACGAGCACGCTGGTGGCGGCGACCGCGAGGTAGAGCACCCCGACGATCAGCACCGCCGCGCCGGTGGCCCGGGTGACGTCCCGGCGGGGGTCGCGGTATTCGCCGGCCAGCGACGAGACGGCCTCCCAGCCGGCGAAGCCCCAGACCAGCACGGCCGCGGCGGTCCCGATGCCGGCCCAGCCGTACGGCGCGAACGGCGTGAGGTTGGCCAGCCGGGCGTGCGGCAGCGCGGCGACCACAGTGACCACGAGCAGCGCGGCGAGCGCGGCGGTGAGCCACAGCTGCGCCCGGCCGGAGATCTGCAGCCCGAACCAGTTCATCGTGACGACGATGCCCATGATCACCAGGAACGTGCCGAGCACGGTCGCCCGGCCGCCGCCGACGATGTCGGCCACGTACCCGCCCGCGAACGCGGCGGCCGGCGGTGCGCCCAGCGGCACGGCGAAGAAGAAGCACCAGCCGACCGCCGTGGCGGCGCGGGCGCCGAACGCCAGCCGGACGTACGTGGAGACGCCGCCGCCGTCGGGGTAACGGGCGCCGAGCGCGGCGAACGTCCCGGCGAGGGGAGCGGACAGCAGGATCAGCGCGAGCCAGGCGAGCAGCGAGGCGGGTCCCGCGACGCCCGCGGCCAGCGCCGGCATCGAGATCACGCCGGTGCCGAGCACGGCGCCGACGCAGAGGGCCGTGCCCTGGGCACGCGACAGGGTGCCGGTGGAGGTCATGGGATCACCGTAGGCACCGGATTGGCTCCTCGTCCGGGCCAATCCGGCCCCGATCAGAGGAGCCAATTGCTACATGTTGAGCCGGGCCGTACGGATGCTCTCGTCGCCGGCGATCTCGACCCGCGCGACGCTCTGGCGGCCCGAGCAGAAGAGCACGATCTCGCCGGGTGCGCCGGTCACCGTCGCCGCCGGGGTCCCGTCGCCGACCTGCAGCACCCCGAACCCGGGCGCCTCGATCCGGACCGGCCTGCCGAGCCGGCGCAGCGCCAGCCGGGCGGTCAGCTTGGTCGCCCGCCACAGCGCGTTCTCCTCGCCGCGGTCCAGCGCCCGTGGCTCCCAGCCCGGCTGCGCGCGCCGGACGTCCTCGTGGTGCACGAAGTACTCGACCGTGTTGGCCAGCTCGTCGAGGAGCGGGTTGCTCATCGGGCTCCACCACGGCGGCGTGCGCACCTCGGCCACGACCCGCTCGTACGGCTGCGCCGCCTTCGCCCGCCGGACGTGCTCGCCGTGCCCGGCCAGCGGCGGCACCAGCATGCCGACCATCGCGTCGGGCCGGCGGTCGCGGACCACCAGGTGCGCGGCGAGGTCGCGGGTGGCCCAGCCGGCGCACATGGTCGGCGCGTCCGGCCCCACCTCGAGGAGCAGATCGGCGAGGAGGCGGCGTTCCGTACGCGCGTAGTCGGTCATCCCGCGATCGTAGGCGGCCCGGGGCGCGCGCGCCCGGCGGCCATCGATGCCCCGGGCTGCGCGGGGATGTAATCGTGGACACAATGTAAATGCCGTGGCTTCCGGCGGCCGGTTCGGCAGGATGGATGCGGTAAGGCCGGTAGAGCCGGCGGGCACTTACAGATGCGGGGGGCACGTGAGCACGAGGACCGGCCGCGACGTGCTGGGCCGGGGCCTTCGGGTGCTCGGCCGCGCCATCCGTACCGAGCCGCGGCTCTTCGTCATCGGCACGCTCGGCAGCAGCCTGTTCGGGCTGCTCGTCATCGCGAACTCGTACGTCGTCGGCGCGGTCATCGGCCACGTCGTGGTGCCATCGTTCAGCGAGGGCCGCACCGGCGCCGCCGAGCTGGGCCTGATCGCCGCCGCGTTCATCGGCATCTCGCTGCTGCGCGTCGCCAGCATCTTCGGCCGCCGCCTCGGCGCCGGGTTCATGCAGTTCCGGCTGCAGGCCCGCTATCGCCGCGCGGTGACCCGCCGCTACCTCGCGCTGCCGCCGGCCTGGCACCAGCGGCACGCCACCGGCACCCTGCTGTCCAACGCGAACTCCGACGTGGAGGCCGCGTTCGTCCCCATCGCGCCGCTGCCGTTCGCCGTCGGCACGATCGTGATGATCCTGGCCGCCGTGGTCTCGCTGTTCTTCACCGACTGGGTCCTCGCGATGGTCGGGGTCTGCCTGTTCCCGCTGCTGTTCGGGATGAACTACATCTACTCGCGGCGGATGTCCCCGCGGCAGATCCGCGCCCAGCAGCTGCGCGGCCGGGTCAGCGCGGTCGCCCACGAGAGCTTCGACGGCGCCCTCGTCGTCAAGACCATGGGCCGCGAGGCGGACGAGTCGAAGCGCTTCCAGGTGCACGTGACCGAGCTGCGCGACGCGCTCATCTCCGTGGGCCGGCTGCGTGGCCTGTTCGACCCGCTGATGGATGCCCTGCCCAGCATCGGCACCCTGGCCGTGCTGCTGCTGGGCGCCTGGCGGCTGCAGACCGGAGCGTTGACCGTCGCCGAGCTGGTCAGCGTCGCGTTCCTGTTCACCGTGCTGGCGTTCCCGGTGCGCGCGATCGGCTGGGTGGTCGCCGAGCTGCCGCGCAGCGTCGCGGGCTGGGAGCGCGTGCAGGCCGTGCTCGCCGCCGACGGCGACCTCGCCTACGGCACCGCGGAGCCCGCCGCGAGCGGACCGGCCGCGCTCACCTTCGATCAGGTCCATTTCTCGTACGGCGAGGGCGCCGAGGTCCTGCACGACATCTCGTTCACCGTCCCGGCGGGCAAGACGGTGGCGCTGGTCGGCGCGACGGGCTCCGGCAAGTCGACGATCGCCTCGCTGGCCGTACGCCTCGTCGACCCGGACAGCGGCACGGTGAGCGTGGACGGCATCGCGCTGCCCGATCTGAGCGAGCAGGCGCTGGCCTCGGCGACCGCTCTGGTGCCGCAGATCCCGTTCATCTTCGACGACACCGTCCGCGGCAACGTGACCCTCGACCGCGAGGGCGCCGACGACGCGGCGGCCTGGCGGGCGCTGCGGCTGGCGCAGGCGGAGGGCTTCGTCGCGAAGCTGCCGGACGGGCTGGAGACGGCGGTCGGCGAGCGCGGCACGTCGCTCTCCGGTGGCCAGCGGCAACGGCTCACGCTGGCCCGCGCGCTGGCCGGGCGGCCGCGGCTGCTCGTGCTCGACGACGCGACCAGCGCGGTGGACCCGCGGGTGGAGGCGGCGATCCTGGCCTCGCTGCGCGGGCACGAGGCGGGCGCGTCGATCCTCGTGGTCGCGTACCGGCGGGCGACGATCGCGCTCGCCGACGAGGTGGTCTACCTGGAGGACGGCAAGGTCGTGGCGACCGGCACCCACGCGCACCTGATGGCCACCGAGCCCGGATACCTGAACCTGGTCACCGCTTACGAGAAGTCCGAACACGTCGAGGAGCTCACCTCATGACGGCGGCTGTGGTCGAGGAGGGCACGCTCGCCACGGTTCGCCGCGGCGTCGCGCTCTCGCCCGAACTGCGCCCGGGCCTGGCGGGCACGCTCGCGCTGGCGTTCCTGTCGATGGCCGGGCGGGTGGCGGTGCCGATCGCGATCCAGCAGGGCCTCGACCGCGGCATCCGCGCCCCGGGCGGGCCGCACCTGGGCACGGTCACCCTGATCGTGCTGCTCACCCTGGGCGTGCTGGCCGTCTCCACCGCCTCCGGGTACGCGATGACGCGCCGGCTGTTCACGGTCAGCGAGACCGCGCTGGCCGCCCTGCGCGCCCGTACGTTCCGGCACATCCACGACCTGTCGATGCTGCACCAGCAGTCGGAGCGGCGCGGCTCGCTGGTCTCCCGGGTGACCGGCGACGTCGACCAGATCACCCAGTTCCTGCAGACCGGCGGCGTCATGCTGCTGATGACCAGCGGGCAGGTCGTGGTCACCACGGTCGTCATGCTGGTCTACTCCTGGCAGCTCACGCTCGTGGTGTTCGCCGCGTTCGTGCCCGCGCTGATCGTCATCCGGCTGTTCCAGAAGCGGCTCGCCGGCGTCTACCGGATCGTGCGCGAGCGCACCGGCGTGATGCTGGGCGCGGTCGCCGAGAGCGTCGTCGGGGCCACGGTGATCCGGGCGTACGGCGTTTCGGGGCGCACCGAGAAGCGGCTCGACACCGCGATCGACGACCTGCGCGTGGCTCAGCAGCGCGCCCTGCGTACCAGTGTCACCAGCTTCTCGACCGGCGAGATCGCCGCCGGCGTGGCCTTGGCGTCCGTGGTCGTCGTGGGCGTGCTGCTCGGCGTGGACGGCGGGCTGACCGTCGGCAAGCTGACCGCGTTCCTGTTCCTCGTCACGCTCTTCATCCAGCCGGTGCAGATCGCCACCGAGGTGCTCAACGAGGCGCAGAACGCGGTGGCCGGCTGGCGGCGCGTGCTCGACGTGCTGGACATCGAGCCGGACGTGGCCGACCCCGCCGACGGGGTGGCGCTGCCGCCCGGCCCGCTGTCGGTGACGTTCCGCGACGTGTCGTACCGCTATCCCGGCGGGCCGGTGGTGCTCGACGACGTCGACCTGGAGATCCCCGCGCGCACGAAGGTGGCGGTGGTGGGGGAGACCGGCAGCGGCAAGACGACGTTCGCGAAGCTGCTGACCCGGCTCATGGATCCGGCCGGCGGCGAGGTGCTGCTCGGCGGGGTGCCGCTGACCTCCGTACGGTTCGGCTCGCTGCGCTCGCGGGTCGTGATGGTCCCGCAGGACGGGTTCCTGTTCGACGCGACGGTGGCCGGGAACATCCGCTTCGCCCGCCCCGGGGTGACCGACGACGAGCTGCGGACCGCGTTCGAGGAGCTCGGGCTCGCCGACTGGCTGGCCGGGCTGCCGCAGGGGCTGAACACCCCGGTGGGCGAGCGCGGGGAGGCGTTGAGCGTGGGGGAGCGGCAGCTGGTGGCGCTGGTGCGGGCGTACATCGCCGACCCGGACCTGCTCGTGCTCGACGAGGCGACCAGCGCGGTCGACCCGGCCACCGAGGTACGCCTGCAGCACGCCCTGGACGCGGTGACCCGCGGCCGGACGACCGTCGCGATCGCGCACCGGCTGTCCACCGCCCAGTCCGCCGACGAGGTGATCGTGGTCGATGCCGGGCGGGTCGTGCAGCGCGGCCCGCACGCGGAGCTGCTGCACGACCCGGAGTCCATCTACGCGAAGCTCTACGCGAGCTGGCTGGAGCAGACCCGCTGAGCGGCCGGGCTCAGCGGGCGTAGAACTCGACGACCAGCTGCTCGTCGCAGAGCACCGGCACCTCCGCGCGCTCGGCCCGGCGCAGCACGGTGGTGCGCAGCTCCTCGAGCACGGTCGACAGGTACGGCGCGGACGGCCCGTCGAGGTGCGCGCCGGTCGCGGCGATCTGGAACGGTGGCTTCTGCCGGCTGCTCTCGCGGACCTCGACGACCTGGCCGGGCTTGAGCCGGTACGAAGGCCGGTCCACCTTCCCTCCGTCCACGGTGAAGTGCCCGTGCGCGACGAGCTGCCGGGCCTGGTAGATCGTGCGGGCCAGGCCGGCGCGCTGCACGGTGGCGTCGAGGCGGCTCTCGAGCAGGGCCACCAGGTTCTCGCCGGTCTTGCCCTCCTGGCGGTGCGCCTCGTCGTACGCCGCCCGCATCTGCGCCTCGCTGATGTTGTACTGGTGGCGCAGCCGCTGCTTCTCGAGCAGCCGTACCTGGTAGTCGGACTGCTTGCGCCGCCCCCGGCCGTGGACGCCCGGCGGGTACGGCCGCCGCTCGAAGTACTTCACGCACTTGCGGGTCAGCGGGATGCCGAGCGCCCGCGAGAGCCGGGCCTTGGGTCGGGAGTTGTTCACGGGCGATCTCATTCCTTCGTGCGGATGCTACGGTTAGCCTCGCCTAACTAAGGTAAGCCTAACCGGTGCCCGGAGGTTCTCGACATGCAGCCCACCCACGCCGAGGTCGCTCGGACGATCGCCGCCGGCCACCTGCCCGCGACCGCGCACATCGCCGGTCACCCCGGCCCGCTGCCGGTACGGCATGTGACAGACGGCCGGGGCCGGGCCCTGCTGCTGTCCCCCCGGGACGGTGACCTCGCCGCGGCGCTGCGCCCTGGCCCGGACACCGGCGACACCGCACTGGTCCTCGACATCCCGGATGTTCCGCCGATCGCCGGCGCGCCGACGCTGGGCCGGGTCTGGCTGTCCGGCTGGGCCACGCCGCTGAGCGGGGAGGAGGCGCGCCGGGCCGCGCTCGACTACGCCGACACCGACGCGGCGCCCGACCTGCTCGACGTCGGCACCACCCGGGTCATCCACCGCATGGACGTCGCCGAGGTGCGCCACGAACGCCACGGCGTGCTCGTCGACGTCGACCCCGACGGGTACGCCGAGGCCACGCCGGACCCGCTGCACGTCATGGAGTTCGACCTCATCGCCGACCTCGCCGACCACCACGGGCCGGAGATGGCCGCGTACGTGCGCCGCCACCTCGGCCCGCCCGCCCGCCCCGGCGACGAACCCCGCGTGGTGCGCCTCGACCGGTACGGCTTCGTCGTCCGGATGGGCGCCCGGCTGGCCCGCCTGGCGTTCCCCCGCCCGGTCACCGACCGCCACGACCTGGCCCACCTGCTGCACCCGGTCCTCTGTCACCGCTGCGTCCGCGCCGACCGCGTGGCCTAGAGCCGCCCCCGTATCAGCGGGAGGGTCAGGTCGTCGACGATCGACCGGATGCGGTCCGCCGCCGGCGGCCCGAGATCCATCAGCAGGTCGTGGCGTACCAGGTCGAACGGCATGTCGAGGACCGCCGGCGGGATCCGGTCCAGGTCGATCTCGCCGCGCTCGTGGGCGCGCCGGTAGATCGCCCGTTCGTGCGGGAGCCGCTGGTCGCCCATGGCCTTCTCGCGGACCCGCGCGGGGGCCAGGCCGGTGTCGGCCAGCAGCCCCGAGAAGGCGGCGGCAGCGGCGATGGCGAAGAAGGCGGCCCGGGTCCGGCTCACCTCGGTCAGGTACGCGAGCAGGTCGCCGCGCAGGCTGCCGGTGTCCGGCTCCGCGACCGGGTTCGCGGCGCGCTGGTGGTCGAAGGCGGCGAGCACCAGCCGGTCCTTGTTCGGCCATCGGCGGTAGAGCACGGCCTCGCTCGTGCGGGCGCGTGCGGCGACCGAGCCCATGGTCAGGCGCGCGTATCCGGTCTCGACCAGCTCCTGCCACGCGGCGGCGAGCAGGGACGCCTCGAGCTCCTGGCCGTGCCGGCGGCGGCGCGTGGGTTCCATCCGCCCACCGTAGAAAGTGTTTCCTTTCTTGACAAGCGCTGTTAGAAAGGAATCCCTTTCTTCGGAGGTGTCGCATGGACACGACGGTCCTCATCGCCGGTGCCGGCCCGACCGGTCTGACGCTGGCCTGCGAGCTGGCCCGGCACGGAGTTCCGTTTCGCTTGATCGAGGCCGCGCCGGGACCACAGCCCGGCTCGCGTGGCAAGGGCGTCCAGCCGCGCACCCTCGAGATCTTCGAGGACCTCGGGATCGCCGCCCGCGTGCTCGCGCACGGCCGGCTCGCGATGCCGATGCACTCGATCGCCCCCGACGGCAGCGTGACGCGCGGCGGCGCCGTGCCCGGGGACCTCGCCGGCCGGCCGGACATCCCGTACCCGGCGAGCCTGATCACGCCCGAGTGGCGCGTCGAGGAGGCGCTCCGGCTGCGGCTCGCCGAGCTCGGCGGCGCGGTGCAGTTCGGCACCGCCCTGACCGGCTTCGAGCAGTCGGGCGACGGGGTCTCGGCGGCGGTCGTCCAGGACGGCGCGATCCGGACCGTCGGCGCGCGGTGGCTCGTCGGCTGCGACGGCGGCCGCAGCCTCGTCCGCAAACAGGCCGGCATCACGTTCGACGGCGAGACCCGCGACGAGGTGCGGATGATCCTCGCCGACCTGCCGGTCGACGGGCTGAGCCGCGACGTGTGGCAGGCATGGCGGCACGAGGAGGGCCTGCTCAGCCTCTGCCCGCTGCCCTCGACGGACCTCTTCCAGTTCGCGGCCGCGATCGGCCCCGGGCAGGACGCCGAGCCGAGCCTCGCGAACCTGCGCGCGGTCCTCCGGCGGCGGACCGGCCGCACCGGCATCCACCTCCACGAGCCGCAGTGGTCGTCACTGTGGCGCGCCAACATCCGCCTCGCCGGCCGTTACCGCGAGGGCCGCGTGTTCCTGGCCGGCGACGCGGCGCACGTCCACTCACCCGCCGGCGGGCAGGGGATGAACACCGGCATCCAGGACGCGTACAACCTCGGCTGGAAGCTCGCCGCGGTCGCGCGCGGTAGCTCCCCGCCGCTGCTCGACACGTACGAGGCCGAGCGGCGACCGGTCGCGGCCCACGTGCTCGCCCTGTCCACCGCCCGGCTGACCCGGGTCCTGGAGCGGAACGACCTCCCCACCCGCCGCGACGCCAGCACGATCCAGCTCGACGTGGGATATCGCGGCTCCGCCCTCGCGCGCGACGACCGGGACGGGGCCGCCCCGCTGCGCGCCGGGGATCGCGCCCCCGACGCGACCGGGCTGACCACGTCGGAGGGCGAGCGCCGGCTGTTCCAGCTGACGGGTGGCGGCCGGTTCACCCTGCTGAGCTTCGGGGCGGCGCCCGCGGTTCCGGCCGGCGTACGGACCTTGCGCGTCGTCGGCCGGCCGGCCCGGCCCGGCGACCTCGCGGACACCCACGGACACCTGGCCGCCGCGTACGGCGCGACGAGCGACACGCTCGTGGTCATCCGCCCCGACGGCCATGCCGGGCTGATCTCCGACGCCGGGGACGCCGCCGCGGTGTCGCGATACCTCCGAGAGTTCGGCCTCTAGAACGTCGCGGGCAGCTCGCCGGTCAGATACCGCTGCACGTTGGGGCCGATCGCCGCGACGAGCTGCTCCACCGGGGCGGACGCCACCGGCTCGACCTTGAGGACGTGGCGCACCACGGCCAGCCCGGCGATCTGCGTCGCGACCAGCGCCGACCGGATCGCGGCCTCCTTCTCGGCGATGCCCAGCTGGGCCACCGCGCGGCGCAGGATCTGGGTCACCACGAACTCACGCATCAGCCGGGCGGTCCACTCGTTGCTCATCGCCGAGCGCATCAGCGCCACCGCGGCCGCCCCGGCGGGGGAGTCCCAGACCGTCAGGACCGTACGCACCAGCCGCTCCCCGGCCTCCTCCCGCGGGCCCGCGAGCGCCTGCGGCACCAGCTCGCCGGGGTCCAGCGGCATGTTCATGCACGCCAGGAACAGCTTCTCCTTGGTGCCGAAATAGTGGTGCACCAGCGCCGGATCGACCTCGGCGCCGGCCGCGATGGCGCGGATCGACGCCTTGTCGAAGCCCCGTTCGGCGAAGATCGTGCGGGCGGACTCCAGGATGGACTGCCGGGTGTCCTGGTTGCCGGGGCGCCGCCCGCTTCGCCGTACCACGAGAAGGCTCTCCGTTCGTCTCAGGCCGTGCGCCGCCGCAGGGTCGCGGCCGCCAGTGTCAGGGCCAGGACCGCGGCGCCGGCGACGACCGTCAGATCCCACCACATCGTGCCGGTCGGGTCGGCGGAGCGCCCGACCTGGGTGAGCGCGTCCACCGCGTACGACAGGGGGAACACGTCGCTGGCCGCCTGGAGCCACCCTGCCATCTGCTCCCGGGGCACGAACAACCCGCACAGCAGCAGCTGCGGGATGACCACCACGGGCAGGAACTGGACGGCCTGGAATTCCGTACGCGCGAACGCGCTGCAGAACAGCCCGAGGGCGACCCCGAGCACCGCGTCGACCACGGCGATCAGCACCACCAGCCCGGGGTTGCCGAGCGTGTCCAGCCCGAGCAGCCAGTACGCCGCCGCCACCGCGACCGATGCCTGCACCGCGGCGGCGAGACCGAACGCGATGCCGTATCCGAAGAGCAGGTCGAGCCTGCCCAGCGGCGTGGTGAGCAGCCGCTCGAGCGTGCCGGAGGTGCGCTCGCGCAGCATCGCGATGCTCGTCACCAGGAACATGATCACGAAGGGGAAGATGCCCAGCATCGTGAGCGCGATCCGGTCGAAGACCCGGCCGGTGTCGTACATGAAGTAGATCAGCGTGAGCAGCGCGACCGGCACCACCACCAGCAGCGCGACCGTACGCCGGTCGTGGCGCAGCTGCCGCAGGACCCGGCCCGCCGTGCTCGCGGTGATGCGCGGGCTGATCGCGGTCATGCCGGCACCTCCTCGCGGTCGCGGATGAGGCGCAGGAACGCCTCCTCCAGGTCGTCGGTGCCGGCCGTGGCGCGGATCGCCGCCGGGGTGTCGTCGCCGATCAGCTCGCCCTCGCGGATCAGCAGCAGCCGGTCGCAGCGGCCCGCCTCGTCCATGACGTGGCTCGACACCAGCAGCGTGGTGCCCTCGGCGGCCAGGGCGTGGAACTTCGCCCAGAGGTCGGCGCGCAGGACCGGGTCCTGCCCGACGGTCGGCTCGTCCAGGACCAGCAGCCGGGGCCGCCCGATCATCGCGCAGGCCAGCGACGCGCGGCTGCGCTGGCCGCCGGACAGGGCGCCGACCAGCTGGGTCGCCGCGCCGGCCAGACCGACGTCCGCGACGGCCCGGTCCGCGTCGGCTGCGGTCAGGCCGTACAGCGACGCGAAGTAGCGGGCGTTCTCCCGGACGGAGAGGTCGGCGTAGACGCTGGGTGACTGGGTGACGTAACCGACCGTACGGCGCAGCGCCGGCGACCCCGCCGGCTCGCCGAGCACGGTGACCGTGCCGGACCGGACGATCTGCACCCCGACGATCGCCCGGATCAGCGTCGTCTTCCCGCTGCCGCTCGGCCCCAGCAGCCCGGTGACGCTGCCGGACCGGATGTCGCACGTGATGCCGTGCAGCACCCGTCGTTTCCCGCGGTCGATCACCAGATCGCGGACCTCGATGGCGGTGGTCATCGTTGCCTCCCGGAACTCATCAACTGTTGAGTTCAACGCTAGATGAATTCTGCGGGCGGGGCAACGACCGCGCCGAACGTGGCACGCGAGCATGACAAGAGCCGCGGCCCCGACAGGCGGGACCGCGGCTGAGGAGAGTGTCGAGCTACAGGGAAAGGATCCGGTCGAGGAACTCGCGGTAGCCGCGCATGGCCATCCGCATGCTCTCGGTGTCCGGCACGGCATCGTCGCCCAGCGGGTCCAGGCGGTCCCGCTCGGCGAGCATCGCCTCGCCCAGCTCCTGCACGGCCTCGGTGAGCAGCGCGTGCGCCCGGGTCAGCGCGGCCACCGGGTCGTCCACGAACTGCGCCTTCACCTCGTGCCACTCGGCCCGGAACTGCGCGCTGGCCGCCTCGTCCCAGAACGCGATGGACTCCTGGCGTACGTCGCCCGGGCGCAGCGGGCCGTCGCCGCCGTCCTCGCGCGCCGCCCGCCGGCCGGCCGGGGCCTCGTCGCGGCCCCGCCGCCCGGGCTCGTCCCCGGCCGCGCGACGTCCGGTGCGGGTGTCGTCCGGGTCGGCGGCGCGGCGCCCCTCCCGCACGTCGCCCAGCGTCGCGGCCCGCGCCCCGCCCTGGTCGGCGGCGGGGGCCTCGGCGGGGTCGGCGGCCCTGCGGCCCGGCACACGGGCCTCCGGCTCCTCGTCGGTGCGGCTGCGACGCCCGCCGGGCACCGGGCCCGGCTGCAACGGGTTCGGCGGCAGCGGCTGGACGGGCGCGGGCTGCAGCGGGTTGGGCGGCAGCGCCGACTGCAGCGGTGCGGGCTGCAGCGGGTTGGGCGGCAGCGCCGACTGCAGCGGCGCCGGCTGCAGCGGATTGGGCGGCAAGGGCGCCTGCGAAGGTGTCGGCTGCAGCGGGTTGGGTGGCAGCGCGCCGGCCCGGAAGGTGGTGTCGGGGCGGCCCCACGCGGCGGAGCGGTCTTCCTCGGGTTCGTCGCCCTGCTCCGGCCGTCCGCGTCCGGCGGGCTGGGCGGCGCCCGGCTCGGCGGGCGGGACGCCGAAGCCCGGGAACGGCGGCGAGCCGGCCGGCAGCGACGCGTCGTCGCCCGCACCGACCGGCACGGAGGCACTCCCGGACGTGGTCGGGCGATGGGCCGGCGGGGCCCACGCGTCGTGCTCCGGCGGCGCGGGCTGGGCCGAGACCGGCCGGGTGCGGGCGTCGCCGGCCGGCTGGGCGCTGACCGGGCGGTCGAGCGGCATCGGCACCTGCGCCGAACCGGTCGCCGCCGGCGGTCCCGCGTCCGGGCGGTCCGCGCCGTCGCGCCCGTCCGGGCGGCCCGCGGCCTCCCGGGCATCCTGGCGTCCCGCGGCGTCCCGGTCGTCCTCCGGCGAGCGGCGGGCGCCCGGCGGGTCGAGGGGCGCCAGCGGATCGGCCGGCAGCTCCGGCGTCCGGGGTCCGCCGGCCGAGGCGAACGGCGACGGCGCGTACAGCGGGGGTGTCTCCGGGGCGGCCGGCGGCGCGAACGGCGAACGCGCGCCCGGCAGGCTGCCGTTGGCGACGGGGTTCTGGCCGTTGGCGCGGGACGTGCCGCCGTGGCGGGGCCCGAATTCGTCGCGGTGCCCGTTCATCTCCACCGGTGGGAAGCCTCCCTGGTCGGTCCAGCGCAGTCCGTTGGTCGTGCCGCCCAGCAGGGCGTCCGCGGGGCGCCGGGACCCGAGCGGAACCATCTGGGTGTCGTTCGTCAGTGCGGAGCCCGCCTGCCGGTCGGGGTCGCCCGCCGTGGGGCCGGTCGTGGTCTCGTCACCGGGTGCGGCGCGCGGGTCGTCGCCGGGTCGTCGCTGACCGGGCACCGGCCCGGCCCCGGCCGGGTGCCGGCCGTCGTCCGGGGTGGCCGTCGGCTCCATGATCGAGACTCCCGTCGCGGTGGCGGCGTGACCGTCCGCTGGGCCGGACGGGCACGGGCGCGACACCTCAGGCGCAGCGCACGACGACGGTACCGTCCCGGGGACGGGCGTCACACCCCCTGTGTGGCTCCGTGACCGGATCGTGGGCTAGGGGCCGCGGCCCGCGTGGACGCCGCCGCCCGGTACGAGACAATCTGGCACTGTGCCTGCCACAGACATCGAGAACCAGCCCGCCCGGCCCTCCGCCCTCGACCCGGCCGTCGCCGCCCGCCTGCGCCGTACCCCCGACGGCCTGGTCGCCGCCGTCGTCCGCGAGCACGGCAGCGGTGACGTGCTGATGCTGGCCTGGATGGACGACGAGGCGCTGCACCGCACCCTCACGACCGGCCGCGCCACCTACTGGTCCCGCAGCCGCCGCGAGTACTGGGTGAAGGGCGCGACGTCCGGCCACCACCAGTACGTCCGCTCGGTCGCGCTGGACTGCGACGGCGACGCGCTGCTGGTGACGGTCGACCAGGTGGGGGCCGCGTGCCACACGGGATCGCACACGTGCTTCAGCGACGAACTACCCGTGACCGCGACACAGGAGAACCGATGACCAGCGGTGCCGTCACGCCCGGGGAAGAGGCGTTCGTCGCCCAGGCGGCGCGGCGCCGGGTGGTGCCGGTGACCCGGCGGTTGCTGGCCGACGGCGAGACCCCGATCGGCGTGTACCGCAAGCTCGCCGGCGGTCCGGGCACCTTCCTGCTCGAGTCCGCCGAGCAGGGCGCCGGGTCCGCCGCGTGGTCGCGCTACTCGTTCATCGGCGTACGCAGCGCCGCCACGCTTGTCGAACGCGACGGCCAGGCGGCCTGGCTGGGCACCCCGCCCGCCGGGGTGCCGCTCGACGGCGACCCGGTGGCCGCGCTGCGTGAGACCGTCGCGGCCCTGGCCGCCCCCGAGGACCCGGATACGGCGGCCGGCCTGCCCCCGCTGACCGGCGGCATGGTCGGCTACCTCAGCTACGACCTGGTCCGCCGGTTCGAGCGGCTCCCGGCGACCGCCACCGACGACGTGCCCCTGCCCGAGCTGGGCATGATGCTCGCGACCGACCTCGTCGTGCTCGACCACTACGACGGCTCGGCGATCCTGGTCGCCAACGCGGTGCTGCCGGACGGGGCCGACGCGGCCACCGCGCGGGCCGCGTACCACCAGGCGGTCGGCCGGCTCGACGCGATGACCACCGCGCTGTCCCGCCCGACGCCGCCGATGATCTCCACGGTGGAGCGCCGCGCGCCGGGTGAGGTGGTCAGCCGGACCGCGCCGGGCGACTACCAGAAGGCGGTCGAGACGGCCAAGGAGGCGATCCGGGCCGGTGAGTGCTTCCAGATCGTCGTGGCGCAGCGCTTCGAACGGGCCACCGACGCCGACCCGCTCGACGTCTACCGGGTGCTGAGGGCGACGAACCCCAGCCCGTACATGTACCTGCTGCGCTTCGACGACTTCGACATCGTCGGCTCGTCGCCGGAGGCGCACCTGAAGGTCAGCGCGGCCGAGGGCGGCGTACGCCGGGCCCTGCTGCACCCGATCGCCGGCACCCGCTGGCGCGGCGCGACCCCGGAGCAGGACAACGCGCTGGCCGCCGAGCTGCTCGCCGACCCGAAGGAGCGCGCCGAGCACGTGATGCTCGTCGACCTGGGCCGTAACGACCTGGGCCGGGTGTGCCGGGCGGGCAGCGTGGAGGTGCCGGACTTCGCGCGCATCGAGCGGTACAGCCACGTCATGCACATCGTGTCCACGGTGGTCGGCGAGCTGCGCGAGGACCGGACGGCGTTCGACGCGCTCGCGGCCACGTTCCCGGCGGGCACGCTGTCGGGCGCCCCGAAGGTCCGGGCCATGGAGATCATCGAGAGCCTGGAACCCACCCGGCGCGGCCTGTACGGCGGCACCGTCGGCTACTTCGGCTTCGCCGGCGACATGGACATGGCCATCGCGATCCGCACGGCGCTGATGCACCACGGGACCGCGTACGTGGGTGCGGGCGCGGGAATCGTGGCCGACTCCGATCCGGCCGCGGAGGAGCAGGAGACGCGCAACAAGGCGGCCGCCGTCCTCGCCGCGATCGCCGCCGCCGAGACCCTGCGCGCGGCCCGATGACCACCCCGGACCCGGCGGCCATCCCGGACCCGGCGACCGAGCGCGGTCCGACGGCCGGGCCCGGCCCGGGGAGCAAGCCCGGTCCGAGGGCCGCGGCGGGGCGCAGGCTCGGCGTGACGGTGGTGTGCTGCGTGCTGGGGGCCGCCGTGGCGCTCTACGGCGTCACCCGCACCTGGGCGGTCGAGGTGACCGCCCGGCCCGGCCTGCCGGAGCTGCGGTCGTCGCGCACCGGCACCGACGTGGCGCCGTGGGTGATCGCGCTGGCGCTCGTCGCGCTGGCCGGCGGGGGTGCGCTGCTGGCCACCCGCGGCCTGGTCCGCCGGGTGCTGGGCGGGCTGCTCGCGCTGGCCGGCGCCGGCGTGGCCGCGGGAGCGATCGCGGGCCGGGCGGGGCTGGACGTCGGCGCGGCCGGTGCGGGTGGCACGTTCTGGCCGGTCGCGTGCGTTGCCGGGGGACTGCTGGTGCTGGCCGGCGGCTGGTCGGCGCTGCGTCACGGTCACGAATGGCCGGGCATGGGAGCCCGCTACGAGCGCCGCGCGCGGGCGACGCCGGCCGCCGCGGCAGCCGATCACCAGGCCGGCGCCGGGGACCGGGCCGGCACGGATCAGCGGGTCGAGACCAGGGCGGCGTGGGACGCGCTGGACCGCGGGGACGACCCGACGGCGCGCTGACCGTCGGTGCGGGGGCCCGGGCCGGCGGCCAGGGCCGCAACCATCGCGTCCACGTCGGCGCGGGCCTGGGCGCGGGCGCGGTCGGCGCACATCGCGGCCCAGGCGTTGCCCTGGGCGGTGCGCACCTTGTCCTCCCCGACGACCTTGCGCTCGACGCCGGCGAGGATCTCGGCGGCGTACGAGAGGACGGTCCGGGAGACAGCGGCGAATCCGGTCTCGGCGGCTTCCATGGTCACCTCCACAGGGCGCGGGCTCGGGCCGTCGGCGTGGCACCGCGGACCAGTGTGCCCGACAGCCATGGTGCCGGAGTCGTATTTCCGACCGGTGACACGACCGTCACCGGTAGGTGGGGGTCAGCCGATCATCCGGGGGGTCCCAGCGCGCCCGGTGTGGCCACGGGGGAGGATGTGACGCAGGACAAGCTGCCGCCCGGCAGCGCATTATGCCGCAGCCCACCTCGTGAGGCGCGCCATACCCCGGGCGGCCGGAGGAGTCGGCGGCCACCTAGCATCGGGCCGAGGACACCCGGAGAGGGGAGTCATTAGGTGACATCCGATCAGCGTGGTGCGGGATCGCAGAACGTGCTCGAGGAGATCCTGGCGGGGGTGCGCGAGGACGTCGCAGCCCGGCAGGAGCGGGTCTCGCTCGACCAGGTGCGCGAGCTCGCGGCGGCGGCCCCGCCGGCGATCGACGCGTACGCGGCCCTCCGCAAGCCCGGCGTGGCCGTGATCGCCGAGGTGAAGCGGTCGTCGCCGTCGAAGGGCGCGTTGGCCGACATCCCCGACCCGGCGGAGCTCGCCGGCGAGTACGCGGCCGGCGGCGCCCGGTGCATCAGCGTGCTCACCGAGGGCCGCTGGTTCGGTGGCTCCCTGGAGGACCTGGCCGCGGTGCGGGCCGCGGTCGGCGTGCCGGTGCTGCGCAAGGACTTCGTCGTCTCCAGCTATCAGGTGCACGAGGCCCGGGCCCACGGCGCCGACCTCGTGCTGCTCATCGTGGCGGCGCTCGAGCAGAACGTCCTCGTCGGCCTGCTCGAGCGGATCGAGTCGCTGGGCATGACCGCGCTCGTCGAGGTGCACAACGAGGAAGAGGCCGACCGGGCACTGGACGCCGGCGCTCAGGTCATCGGGGTGAACGCCCGCGACCTGCGCACGCTGGAGGTGGACCGGTCCGTCTTCGAGCGGATCGCGCCGGGCCTGCCGAACAACGTCGTCAAGATCGCCGAGTCGGGGGTTCGCGGCCCGCACGACCTGATCCGGTACGCGTCCGCCGGCGCCGACGCGGTGCTGGTGGGCGAGGGGCTCGTCACGCAGAAGAGCCCCCGCGACGCCGTGGCCGAGCTGGTCAACGCCGGCAACCACCCGGCCACCCCGCGGCCCGTCCGGTGACCGCCGAGACCCTGCCCGACCTCGCCGGTCACTTCGGCCGGTACGGCGGGCGCTTCGTCCCCGAGGCGCTCGTGCGGGCGCTCGACGAGCTGGACGCCGCGTACCGTTCGGCCAAGAACGACCCTGTCTTCCAGGACCGGTTCCACGGCCTGTTGCGCGACTACGCCGGCACGCCGTCGCTGCTCTACCGCGCGGAGCGGCTGTCCGAGGCGCTGGGCGCGGAGATCCTGCTCAAGCGCGAGGACCTGAACCACACGGGCGCGCACAAGGTGCGCAACGTGCTCGGCCAGGCGCTGCTCGCCAAGCGGATGGGCAAGCCCCGGGTGATCGCGGAGACCGGCGCCGGCCAGCACGGCGTCGCCAGCGCCACCGCGGCGGCCCTGCTGGACCTCGAGTGCGTGGTCTACATGGGCGAGACCGACACCGAGCGGCAGGCCCTCAACGTGGCCCGCATGCGCATGCTCGGTGCCACGGTCGTGCCGGTCACCAACGGCTCGCGCACGCTCAAGGACGCGCTCAACGAGGCCCTGCGCGACTGGGTGGCCAGCGTCGACACCACGCACTACCTGCTCGGCACGGCGGCCGGCCCGCACCCGTTCCCGGAGATCGTCCGCGACTTCGTGGGCGGCATCGGCACCGAGGCGCGCGAGCAGTGCCTCGGCCAGCTGGGCCGGCTCCCGGACGCCGTCGCGGCCTGCGTCGGCGGCGGCTCCAACGCCATCGGCATCTTCCACGCCTTCGTGCCCGACGAGCAGGTCCGGCTGTACGGCTTCGAGGCGGGCGGCGACGGCGTCGAGACCGGCCGGCACGCCGCCTCCATCACCGGCGGCTCGGCGGGGGTGCTGCACGGCGCCCGCACGTACGTGCTGCAGGACGAGGACGGCCAGACGGTCGAGTCGCACTCGATCTCGGCCGGCCTGGACTACCCCGGCGTGGGCCCGGAGCACGCGTGGCTGCACGACACCGGCCGCGCGGTGTACGAGCCGGTCACCGACGACGAGGCGATGGCGGCGTTCCAGCTGCTGTGCCGCACCGAGGGCATCATCCCGGCGATCGAGAGCGCGCACGCGCTGGCCGGAGCCGCCCGCATCGCGCCGCGGCTGGCGGCCGAGCTGGGCCGCACCCCGACGATCGTGGTGAACCTGTCCGGCCGCGGTGACAAGGACGTGCACACCGCCGGCGCGTATTTCGGCATCCTCGACCAGGTCGAGACGATCGTGCCCGGGGAGAACTCGTGAGCATCTCGGCAACCTTCGGCAAGGCGAAGGCCGAGGGCCGGTCCGTGCTGGTGGGCTGCATGCCCGCCGGGTTCCCGACCGTCGACGACAGCATCGCGTCGATGGTCGCCATGGCCGAGGCCGGCTGCGACGTCATCGAGGTGGAGCTGCCGTACAGCGACCCGGTGATGGACGGGCCGGTGATCCAGAAGGCCAGCGACATCGCGCTGGCGAACGGCGTACGGACCCGTGACACGCTGCGCATCATCGAGGCGGTGGCCGGCGCCGGGGCGACGGTCGTGCTGATGACGTACTGGAATCCCATCGAGCGGTACGGCGTCGACGCGTTCGCCCGCGACCTCGCCGCCGCCGGGGCGACCGGCATGATCACCCCCGATCTGATCCCGGACGAGGCCGGCGAGTGGATCGCGGCCGCCGACCGGTACGGGATCGACCGCACCTTCCTGGTCTCGCCGTCCTCGACCGACGACCGCCTCGCCATGACGGTCGGCCACTGCCGCGGCTTCGTCTACGCGACCGCGCTGATGGGCGTCACGGGCGCCCGCACGTCGGTGTCGTCGCAGGCCCCGGAGCTGGTGGCGCGGGTGCGCGCCGTGGATCCGGAGATGCCCGTCGGCGTCGGCCTCGGCGTCGGCACCGGCGCGCAGGCCGCCGAGGTGGCCGCCTTCGCCGACGGTGTGATCGTGGGCAGCGCGCTCATCCGCTGCGTCCTCGAGGCCCCCGACCTCGCCACGGGCCACCAGCGGCTGCGGGCGCTCAGCGCCGAGTTGGCCGAGGGCGTACGGTCCGGCGCGCCCTCCTGACACCACGCGCAGCAATCGGCGGTAGGGTGCGCGCGTGAAGCTCGCCGCTATCCCCAGCCCCGCTACGTCGGTCTGGCACGTCCTCGGCCTTCCCATCCGGGCGTACGCGCTCTGCATCGTCGCGGGCATCGTCGTCGCCGTGCTCGTCATGGAACATCGCCTGCGCCGCCGCGGCGTGGCGCCGTGGGCCTCGCTGGACATGGCCGTGTGGGCGGTGCCGTTCGGCATCGTCGGGGCGCGGATCTACCACGTGATCACGTCCCCGGCGGAGTACTTCGGCGACGGCGGCCACCCGATCCGGGTCTTCCAGATCTGGGAGGGCGGCCTGGGCATCTGGGGCGCGGTCGCCGGCGGCGCGCTCGGCGCCTGGTTCGCGGCCCGCCAGCTCGGCCTGCCACTCGCGGTGTTCGCCGACGCGCTCGCCCCGGGCCTGCCGCTGGCGCAGGCGGTCGGCCGGCTGGGCAACTGGTTCAACAACGAGCTGTACGGCAGCGTCACGACCCTGCCGTGGGGCCTGCGGGTGCACGACATGGACCGCGCCAACCCGGGCCACGCGACGGTCATCGACGGCAAGCCGGTCACCCTGCCGGACCTCTACCACCCCACCTTCCTGTACGAGGCGGTCTGGGACGTCGGCGTGGCGGTGCTGGTGTACCTGCTCGACCGCCGGTTCAAGTTCGGCCGCGGGCGCGCGTTCGCCCTGTACGTGATGGCGTACACGTTGGGCCGTTGCTGGATCGAGATGCTGCGCATCGACGACGCGAACCACTTCTTCGGCATCCGCCTCAACGTCTTCACCTCCGTCGTGGTGTTCCTGCTGGCGCTCGCCTACTTCCTGGTGGTCCGCGGCCCCCGGGAGTACGTGGTGCCGATCGACGCGCCGGAGACCGCGCCGGAGCCGGAGCCGGCGAGCGACGTGGACCAGGTCGACGTCGGCGCCTCCGCCACGGGCGCCGCCCGGCCGCCGAGGGCCTACCAAGTGGTCAGCGAGGAGCGGTTCCGGGCGTACGAGCGCACCGGCATTCTTCCGCCCGCCGGCGCCGAGACCGAGCCGGCCGCCGCGACCGGGCCCGCAGCCGAGGCCGGGCCCGTTGCTGAGACCAAGACCGAGGCGTCGACCGCTGACGACGCGCGGCCCGCGGCTTCCACGTCCGAGGGCGACGACGCGCGGCCGGCGGCTCCCGCGTCCGCCGACGAGCGCTAGAGGCCGGGGCGCGACGTGCGCACGGCCGTGGTGGTGGGCGCGGGCATGGCGGGACTCGCCGCCGCCGGCGCCCTCGCCCGCGACGGCTGGCGGGTGACGCTGCTGGAACGCGGCGAACGGGTCGCCGCGCCGCCCACCGCCCTGGTGCTGTGGCCCAACGGCCGCCGAGCGCTGGAGTCCCTCGACCCCGACGGCGGGTGGTGCGGTATCGCCGCGCCGCTGCCCGACGGCGGGGTACGCCGCCCCGACGGCCAGTGGCTCGTCGCGCCGCACACCCGCCCCGGCGCGGGGCACGCCCCCGCGGTCGTGCACCTGGAGGACCTGTACGACGCGCTGGTCGCGGGGCTCGGCGACGGCGTGGAGATCCGTACCGGCGTGCAGGTCAGCACCGTGCGGGCCCGGCGCGCCGCCCGGCCCGCGGTCGGCGACGGCCGCGTGGTGTTCGAGGCGGACCTGATCGTGGCGGCGGACGGCATCGACAGCCCGGTCCGCCGGGTCCTGGCGCCGGAGGCCGTGGCGGTCGGCTCCGGCTTCGCGGCCTGGCAGGCGGTGGTCCCCGGCTACCGGGCGCCGGCGCTGCCGGAGGATCAGGCCGCCGGGGGAGAGACGCTCGGCGCGGGCTACCGGTTCGTGTCGATGCCGCTGGGCGAACGCGCGGCCGGCCGCGGCGGCGTCTACTGGGTGGCGACGGCAGCCGGCGCCCCGCGGCCCGAGTCGCCGGCGACCCAGCTGAGCCTGCTGCGCCGGTGGTTCGCCGAGTGGCACGCGCCGGTGGGCGAGCTGCTCGCCGCGACCCGGCCGGAGGACCTGGTGCCGCAGGAGGTGCGCGAGCTGCGGCCGTTGCCGCGGGCGTACGGCTTCCGCTGCGGCTCCGGCGGCGTGGTGCTGCTGGGCGACGCCGCCCACGCGATGCCGCACCACCTGGGTCAGGGGGCGTGCCTGGCGTTCGAGGACGTGGCCACGCTGCGGTCCCTGGTGGCCTCCGTGGAGCCGGGACCCGCGTTGTGCCAGGCGGTGGAGGCGTACGACCGCGCCCGCCGCCCGCGCACGGCCAGCGTGGTCCGGCAGAGCCGGCGCATGTCGGCGGTGGTGCAGGCCCGGGGCCGGCTGGCGTTGCGGGCGCGCGACGCGGCGCTGGGCTCGCTGCGCCCCCGCATCCTCGGCCACGCGCACGGCCTGGCCGCCGACTGGCACCCCCCGGAATAGCGCCCGCCCCCGGCGACGGCCGGCGGCCGCGGTCGAGCAGGGCGACGCGACCGCCCGGGCCGCCGGGACCGGGCAACCGGCCGGCGACATCCCCGGCCGGTCCGCGACTTGCCCGGACAGGCCGCGACACGCCCGGGCGCGAGAGGGTCAGAGCGGCGCGACCGCCGGCTGGCCGATGCAGGCCGTGCCGACGCGGCGGAAGCCCACCTTCGAGTACAGCCGCGCCACGTCGTCGTCGCCCGCGGACAGGAACACCAGGTTGTCGCCCTCCTCCAGGGCGCGCCGCGCCAGGCTGGCGGTGAGCTGCGACGCGTACCCGCGGCGCCGGGCCGACGGCAGCGTGGCCACCCCGGCGACCTCGGCGATCCCGCCGACGCGCTGCACCGAGCCGCAGGCGAGGACCCCGTCGGCGGGCGAGTCGACGACGGCGCTGATGAAGCGGCCGGAGGCGTGCCGGCGGACCTGGTCGGCGATGACCTCGGGGTCCGGCGGCGGCACCGCGTCGCGCTGCGCCGGACCGGCCGGTTCGACGATGAGCGCGCCGGCCTGGGCGGTGGCCGGTCCGGCGCCGGTCGCGGACGCCGGCGCGCCGAAGCCGAGCCGGCCGACGGCCCGGCTCGCGGCGATGTCGGCCGCGAAGCCCGGGGACGCCGGGTCCAGGAAGCGGATGGCCGCTCCCGGGATGGGCAGATCGGGTACGAGCGCCGCCCGGTCCAGCACCATCAGCGGCGCGAGCAGCACGTCCAGCCCGGCCGAGCGCGCCACGGCGAGCAGGTCCGGCGTGGTCTCGTGCACCCATTCGAACGCTTCCGGGGCGCCCAGCTCTCGTTGCCTGACCCGGACGGCAGTAACATCTGCGGCAGACGGCGTCCCACCCCCGAGGCGGGGCCGGGCGTAGTAGGGCCACCCCGCACCCTCGCGGATGAAGAGTACGAATCCCCCGATGTCCTCGGTGACCGTGGCATCGCGGGGCACGGAATCGTAGAAACGCTCCAGCCGGGTGAAGACGTCGGTATCCTCTAGCGCCACCGCGCGAGACTACCGAACCCGCGTCGACAAAGTGTGATCCATCCGCACCTGGCGGAGATCGGTGACGACTAACGTAGTATCGAGAGACTTTTGCAGGGCCGACGTCGTCCCGACCTTGAACGGAAACACCAGTGACGATCGGAGGCCCGGTGGCTTTTCCGCACCCCCAGGGTTTGTACGACCCGCAGAACGAGCGCGACGCGTGTGGCGTGGCCTTCGTCGCCGATCTGCACGGCCGCCGGTCCCACGATGTGGTAGCCCAGGGTCTGTCCGCGCTGATCCGCCTCGACCACCGTGGCGCCCGCGGCGCCGAGTACAACACCGGCGACGGCGCCGGCATCATGATCCAGGTGCCGGACGCGTTCCTGCGCGAGGTCGTCGACTTCGAACTGCCGGAGCCGGGGGCGTACGCGACCGGCCTGGTGTTCCTGCCGACCGGCGAGTCCGACGCGGCCCGCGCGATCGCGGTCTTCGAGAAGTACGCGCTGGTCGAGGGTGGCGACATCCTCGGCTGGCGGGACGTGCCCGTGGACCCGTCCGGGCTGGGCGAGTCGGCCGAGGCCGCCCGCCCCGCCATCAAGCAGGTCTTCCTGGCCGCGCACCGCCTCACCGGCACGAAGACCGGCAAGGCGGGGGAGCGGCTGTCCGGCATCGAGCTGGACATCGTGGCGTTCTGCATCCGCAAGCAGGCCGAGCGGGAGACGCAGCAGCGCGGCATCGGGGCGTATTTCCCCTCGCTGTCGTCGCGCACGATGACCTACAAGGGCATGCTCACGCCCGACCAGCTGCCGGAGTTCTTCCCCGACCTGACCGACGCGCGCATGGACAGCGCCATCGCGCTGGTGCACTCGCGCTTCTCGACCAACACGTTCCCGTCGTGGCCGCTCGCGCACCCGTACCGGTTCATCGCGCACAACGGCGAGATCAACACGATCCGTGGCAACAAGAACTGGATGGCGGCCCGCGAGGCGCTGCTGGCCTCGCCGGACGTGCCGGGCAACATCAAGCGGCTGTTCCCGATCTGCACGCCGGAGGCCTCGGACTCGGCCAACTTCGACGCCGTGCTGGAGCTGCTGCACCTGGCCGGGCGCAGCCTGCCGCACGCCGTGCTGATGATGATTCCCGAGGCGTGGGAGAACGACCCGGGCATGGACCCGGCCCGGCGTGCCTTCTACCGTTTCCACGCGAGCCTGATGGAGCCGTGGGACGGCCCGGCCAGCGTGGCGTTCACCGACGGCACGATCATCGGCGCGGTCCTGGACCGCAACGGCCTGCGCCCGGGCCGCTGGTGGCACACCAGCGACGGCCTGGTCGTGCTGGGCTCCGAGGCCGGCGTGCTGGACCTCGACCCGGCCACCGTCGTGGCGAAGGGCCGCCTGCAGCCGGGCCGGATGTTCCTGGTCGACACCGCCGCCGGGCGCATCGTGCACGACGACGAGATCAAGGCCGAGCTGGCCGCCGCGGAGCCGTACGACGACTGGTTGCACGCCGGGCTGATCAACCTGTCCGACCTGCCGCCGCGCGAGCACGTCATCTACACCCACGACTCGGTGCTGCGCCGCCAGCAGGTCTTCGGCTACACCGAGGAGGAGCTGAAGATCCTCGTCGCCCCGATGGCCCGGGCCGGCGCGGAGCCGCTGGGCTCGATGGGCACGGACACCCCGATCTCACCGCTGTCCACCCGCCCGCGGCTGCTGTTCGACTACTTCCACCAGCTGTTCGCGCAGGTCACGAACCCGCCGCTGGACGCCATCCGCGAGGAGCTGGTGACCAGCCTGTCGACGACGATCGGCCCGGAGGGCAACCTGCTCGCCCCCGGCCCGGCCAGCTGCCGCCAGGTCGTGCTGCCGTACCCGGTCATCGACAACGACGAGCTGGCCAAGCTGCTCTCCATCGACGAGGACGGCGACCTGCCGGGCTTCAAGGCGGTCCGGGTCTCCGGCCTGTACCCGCTGCGCGACGGTGCCGAGGGCATGAAGGCGCGGCTCACCCAGATCTGCCGGCACGTCTCCGAGGCCATCGAGGACGGCGTCCGCATCCTCGTGCTCAGCGACCGCGACTCCAACGCCGACCTGGCGCCGATCCCGTCGCTGCTGCTCACCGCCGCCGTGCACCAGCACCTCGTGCGCGAGCAGACCCGCACGCAGGTCGCGCTCGTCGTCGAGACCGGCGACTGCCGGGAGGTGCACCACGCGGCCGTGCTGATCGGGTACGGCGCCGCCGCGGTGAACCCGTACCTGGCGTTCGAGAGCGTCGAGGACCTCATCGCCACCGGCCCGCTCGCCGGCATGGAGGCGGGCAAGGCGGTCCGCAACTACGTCAAGGCGCTCGGCAAGGGCGTGCTGAAGATCATGTCCAAGATGGGCATCTCGACCGTGTCGTCGTACTGCGGCGCGCAGGTCTTCGAGGCGGTCGGCCTCGAGGAGGAGCTGCTGCAGCGCTACTTCGCGGGCACCTCGGGGCGGATCGGCGGCTCCGGGCTCAACGAGATCCACGCCGAGGTCGCGGCGCGGCACGCGAAGGCGTACCCGAGCAACCCGGCCGAGCGCAGCCACCGCCGCCTCGAGGTGGGCGGCGAGTACCAGTGGCGCCGCGAGGGCGAGGTCCACCTGTTCAACCCGGAGACCGTCTTCCTGCTGCAGCACGCCACTCGCAGCAAGCAGTACGACGTCTTCCAGCAGTACACGGCCAAGGTCGACGGGCTCGCCGAGGCGGCCGGCTCGCTGCGCGGGCTGTTCCGCTTCAAAGCCGACCGGCAGCCGGTGCCGCTGGAGGAGGTGGAGCCGGCCTCGGAGATCGTCAAGCGGTTCGCCACCGGTGCCATGTCGTACGGCTCCATCTCGGCGGAGTCGCACGAGACCCTCGCCATCGCGATGAACCGCCTCGGCGGCAAGTCCAACACCGGCGAGGGCGGCGAGGACGTCGAGCGCCTCTACGACCCGGCCCGGCGCTCCAGCGTCAAGCAGATCGCCTCCGGCCGCTTCGGCGTGACCACGGAATACCTGGTCAACGCCGACGACCTGCAGATCAAGATGGCGCAGGGCGCGAAGCCGGGCGAGGGCGGGCAGCTGCCGGGCAACAAGGTGTGGCCGTGGATCGCCAAGACCCGGCACGCCACCCCCGGCGTGGGGCTGATCTCCCCGCCGCCGCACCACGACATCTACTCGATCGAGGACCTGGCCCAGCTGGTCCACGACCTCAAGATGGTGAACCCGGCTTCGCGCGTACACGTGAAGCTGGTCTCCGAGATCGGGGTCGGCACCGTCGCGGCGGGCGTGGCCAAGCTCAAGGCCGACGTGATCCTGATCTCCGGCCACGACGGCGGTACGGGCGCCAGCCCGCTGAACTCCCTCAAGCACGCCGGCTCCCCGTGGGAGCTCGGCCTGGCCGAGGCCCAGCAGACGCTGCTGCTCAACAAGCTGCGCGACCGGGTCACCGTGCAGGTCGACGGCCAGCTCAAGACCGGCCGTGACGTGATCATCGCGGCGCTGCTGGGCGCCGAGGAGTTCGGTTTCGCCACCGCGCCGCTGATCGTGTCGGGCTGCATCATGATGCGCGTCTGCCACCTGGACACCTGCCCGGTCGGCATCGCCACGCAGAACCCGGTGCTGCGCGAGCGGTTCACCGGCAAGCCGGAGTTCGTCGAGAACTTCTTCCTGTTCCTCGCCGAGGAGGTCCGCGGCTACCTCGCCGAGCTGGGCTTCCGCAGCATCGACGAGGCGATCGGGCACGCCGAGGTGCTCGACGTGGCGCCCGCGGTGCACCACTGGAAGGCACACGGCCTCGACCTCAGCCCCGTCCTGTACGTCCCCGAGCTCCCCGACGGCGCGGCCCGCCGCGGCGTCGTCGCCCAGGACCACGAGCTGGAGAAGGCGCTGGACAACGAGCTCATCGCGCTCGCCCAGCCGGCCCTCACCGACGGCCGCGAGGTCCGCGCCGAGCTCGCCGTGCGCAACGACCACCGCAGCGTGGGCGCGATGCTCGGCGGCGAGGTCGCCCGGCGGTACGGCGGCAACGGCCTGCCCGACGACACGATCTCCTTCACCCTGCGCGGCACCGGCGGGCAGTCGTTCGGCGCGTTCCTGCCGCGCGGCGTCACGCTCCGGCTCATCGGCGACACCAACGACTACGTCGCCAAGGGCCTGTCCGGCGGCCGGGTCAGCGTGCGACCGGCCGACGAGGCGCCGTTCGTGGCGGAGGAGAACATCATCGCCGGCAACACCATCCTGTACGGCGCCACCGGCGGCGAGGTGTTTCTCCGCGGCCGCGCGGGCGAGCGCTTCGCCGTGCGCAACTCCGGCGCGTCCGCGGTCGTCGAGGGCGTGGGGGACCACGGCTGCGAGTACATGACCGGCGGTGTCGTGGTGGTCCTCGGCTCGATCGGGCGCAACTTCGCCGCGGGCATGAGCGGCGGCAAGGCGTTCGTGCTGGGACTCGACCAGACGCTGGTCAACCCGGAGCTGGTCGACCTGGCGCCGCTGACGGCCGACGAGCAGGAGACGCTGCACGAGCTGCTCGTCAAGCACCACGCCGAGACCGGGTCCGCGGTGGCGGAGCGGCTGCTCAAGGACTGGCCCGGTGCGGCGGCGGAGTTCACCGCCGTGGTGCCGCGCGACTACAAGCGAGTGATGGAACTGATCAAGACCGCCGAAGCTGCCGGTCGGAACGTCGACGAGGCGGTTATGGGGGTCACCCGTGCCTGATCCGAACGGTTTCCTGCGCTACGAGCGGCAGCTGCCCAAGCGCCGCCCGGTGCCCGTACGCATCCGGGACTGGCGGGAGGTCTACCCGCCGGCCGGTGACGAGCTGATCCGTGACCAGGCCACGCGCTGCATGGACTGCGGCATCCCGTTCTGTCACGAGGGTTGCCCGCTCGGCAACCGGATCCCGGACTGGAACGACCTGGTCCGCACCAACGCGTGGGCCGCGGCGGCGGAGAGCCTGCACGCCACGAACAACTTCCCGGAGTTCACCGGCCGGCTCTGCCCCGCGCCCTGCGAGGCGGCCTGCGTCCTCGGCATCGCCGACGACCCGGTCACCATCAAGCAGGTCGAGGTGGAGATCGCCAACCACGCCTTCGACCTCGGGTACGTGCAGCCGCAGCGTCCCGCGACCCTGTCGGGCAAGTCGGTGGCCGTGGTCGGCTCCGGCCCGGCCGGGCTCGCGGCGGCGCAGCAGCTGGCCCGCGCCGGTCACGCGGTGACGGTGTTCGAGCGCGACGACCGCATCGGCGGCCTGCTGCGCTACGGCATCCCGGACTTCAAGCTGGAGAAGGAACGCATCGACGCCCGCCTCGCCCAGATGGAGGCCGAGGGCGTCGTGTTCCAGACCGGCGTCAACGTGGGCGTCGACGTGACCGCCGACGACCTGCGCGAACGCTTCGACGCCGTGCTGCTCACCTGCGGGGCCCTGGCCGGCCGCGACACCCACGAGACGCCGGGCCGTCAGCTGCGCGGCGTACACCTGGCCATGGAGCACCTGGTCCCGGCCAACCGGGTCGTCGCCGGCCTGCAGGACTCCACCCCGATCGACGCCAAGGACAAGCACGTCGTCATCATCGGCGGCGGCGACACCGGCGCGGACTGCCTCGGCGTGGCGCACCGCCAGGGCGCGGCCAACGTCATTCAGCTCGACCAGTACCCGCTGCCCCCCGACACCCGCGCGGCCGAGCAGCACCCCTGGCCGACCTGGCCGGTCATCCTGCGCAACTACCCCGCGCACGAGGAGGGCGGCGAGCGCGTCTTCGGCGTCGCGGTGCAGGAGTTCGTCGACGACGGCGAGGGCAACGTCAAGGCCATCCGCATCGTCGACGTCGCCGTCGAACGGATCAACGGCCGCCGCACGGTCACCGTCGCCCCCGGCTCGAAGCGCGACCTCCCGGCCGACCTGGTCCTTCTGGCGATCGGCTTCGAGGGTACGGAGCAGCAGCCGCTGCTGGAGCAGTTCGGCGTCACCCGCAACCCCCGCGGAGCCGTCGACGCCCGCCCCGACTGGCAGACGGAGGCGGACGGCGTCTTCGTCGCGGGCGACATGCACCGCGGCGCCTCCCTGATCGTCTGGGCGATCGCCGAGGGCCGCGCGGCCGCGGCGGCGATCCACAGCTACCTGGGCGGCGACGGCGACCTGCCGGCCCCGGTACGCCCGTCCTCCCAGCCGCTCGCGGCGACCCGCTGACCCACCGGCCCGGCATCCGTCGTCACGGGTGCCGGGCCTTCTTCGCGGCCTCGGACAGCGGCTCGGGGAGGGCGTCCGCGTCGAACCACCCGATCTGCGTGCACTTGCCGGGCTCCCGGATCTCCGGCTCCCCGCCGACGTGGCGCGCCTCGAACGACACCGACACCCAGTGCTGCCCCTCCTCGGGGAGCAGATGGTCGGCCACCCCGAGCAGCCCGGTGACCTCCACCTCCATGCCGTACTCCTCGCGGAACTCCCGCCGTACGGTCTGCTCCAGGGTCTCCCCGAAATCCACCGTGCCGCCGGGGAATTCCCAGCAGCCCGCCTCGTTGCGGGCCGCCGGCCCGCGACGGGCCAGGAACACCCGCCCGTCCGCACCGCGGACCACCGCTCCCACACCGACACCGAGGTAGTCGCGTCCCGGCAGCATCGCGCTCACCCCTTTCGGACGGGGCACTGCGGCGGTCCCCGCCAAATGCTCGATCGCGGACCGATAAGCTGAAGCCGTATCGCGGTCGCCGACGCCCGCATCCCGCAACTCACCGGACGCAGGTGCATCCGATGCGGCTGCGCCGCCGGTGCACCGTCGCCGGCCGTGCGGAGCGTCGCCACCCGCAGTTCATCCCCATGACGGGGGTCGGCCAGCGGGCCGATCCGAAAGAGAGACTAGCCTGATGGCTGTGACACGCCGCGCAAAGATCGTCTGCACCATGGGTCCTGCCACCGCCTCCCCCGAGCGCATGCTCGGCCTGGTCGAGGCCGGGATGGACGTGGCACGAATGAACTTCAGCCACGGCAGCCACGACGATCACCAGCAGATCTACGAGATGGTCCGCGCCGCCGCGAAGCAGACCGGCCGCGCCGTCGCTGTCCTCGCCGACCTGCAGGGCCCGAAGATCCGCCTGGGCCGGTTCGCCAACGGCCCGCACGTGTGGAGCACCGGCGACGTCGTGACCATCACCAGCGACGACATCCTCGGCACCCCGGACCGGGTCTCCTGCACCTACAAGAAGCTCCCGAACGAGGTCAAGGTCGGCGACCGGCTGCTCATCGACGACGGCAAGGTCGCCGTCGAGGTCTCCGCGGTCGAGGGCAACGACATCCGCTGCCTCGTCACCGAGGGCGGCCCGGTCTCCAACAACAAGGGCGTGTCGCTGCCCAACGTGGCGGTCAGCGTCCCGGCGATGAGCGAGAAGGACGAGGAGGACCTGCGTTTCGCGCTCAGCCTCGGCGTCGACCTGGTTGCGCTGTCGTTCGTCCGCTCGCCCGACGACATCAAGCTCGTCCACCAGATCATGGCCGAGGAGGGCCGGACCGTACCGGTCATCGCCAAGGTCGAGAAGCCCGAGGCCGTCGACCACCTCGAGGCGATCGTGCTGGCGTTCGACGGCGTCATGGTGGCCCGCGGCGACCTCGGTGTCGAGCTCCCGCTCGACCAGGTGCCGCTGGTGCAGAAGCGCGCCGTCCAGCTGTGCCGGGAGAACGCGAAGCCGGTCATCGTCGCCACCCAGATGCTCGACTCGATGATCGAGAATTCCCGCCCGACCCGCGCCGAGGCCTCCGACGTCGCCAACGCGGTCCTCGACGGCACCGACGCCGTGATGCTCTCCGGCGAGACCTCCGTCGGCAAGTACCCGGTGCTCACCGTCAGCACCATGGCGAAGATCGTCACGACCACCGAGCAGGGCGCGTTCGGCGTCCCGGTGCTGCAGCACGACCCGCGTACGCACGGCGGCGCGCTCACCGTCGCCGCGTCCCGCATCGCCCGCAACATCGGCGCCAAGGCCCTGGTCGCGTTCTCCCAGACCGGCGACACCGTGCGCCGGCTCTCCCGGCTGCACTGCGAGCTGCCGCTGCTCGCCTTCACGCCGGTGCCCGCGGTCCGCGACCAGCTCGCGCTCTCCTGGGGCGTCGAGACGTTCCTGACGGACTTCGTCGAGCACACCGACGACATGTTCCGCCAGGTCGACCAGGCCATGCTCGGCCTCGGCCTGGCCAAGCCCGGCGAGTACGTCGTCGTCGTGGCCGGCAGCCCGCCGAACGCCCCCGGCTCCACCAACACCCTGCGGGTCCACCAGCTCGGCTCGCTCGTCGACCCGAGCACCGTGTGAACGGACCGCTGCGGGGACAGGCCGCCGTCGACCAGCTGCTCGAGGTCCTCGACCTCAAGCAGCTGGACGCCGACCGGTTCCAGGGCGAGAGCCCGCAGGTCGGCGCCCAGCGCGTCTTCGGCGGCCAGGTCGCCGGCCAGGCCCTGGTCGCCGCCGGGCGCACGGTCGAGCCGGCGCGCTTCGTGCACTCGCTGCACGGCTACTTCGTCCGCCCCGGCGACCCCACGGTCCCGATCGACTTCACCGTCGAGACGATCCGCGACGGCCGCTCGTTCTCCGTACGCCGCTCCACCGCCCAGCAGCACGGCAAGACCATCTTCTTCATGTCGGCGTCGTTCCAGGTCGTCGAGCACGGCCTCGACCACCACACGCCGCCCCCGGAGGGCGTCCAGGGCCCGGACGAGACCCCCACGATGCGCGACTGGCTCGCCCGCTACCCGCAACGCCAGGCCGCCTTCGACTCCGCGCCGCAGGCCATCGACGTCCGCTACGTCAACACGCCCGGCTGGGTCCCCCCGGGCGACCGCGACGCCACCGACCACCAGCGCGTCTGGATGCGCATCAACGGCGAACTCCCGGACGACCCGCTGATCCACGCCTGCGCCCTCACGTACGCCTCGGACCTGTCCCTGCTCGACTCGGTCCTCTCGGTCCACGGCGAGGTCTGGGGCCCGGGCGGCGTGATCGGCGCCAGCCTCGACCACGCCCTCTGGTTCCACCGCCCGTTCCGCGCGGACGAATGGTTCCTGTACGACTGCACCAGCCCCTCGGCCAGCGGCAGCCGAGGCCTGGCCAGCGGCCGCATGTTCACGCGGGAAGGCGTCCACATCGCGAGCGCGGTCCAGGAGGGCCTCCTGCGCCGAGTCGGCGCCTGACCGCCCGGCCCCGCCCCGCCGAACCCACCACCCCGGCGCTGCCGGCCTCGTTCCGGCGCGGTCGGCCTATGCCTTCGCGCTTGACTTTGGTCCCCCGCTTGGTCTTGTCACCGCGCTTGGTCTTGTCCCTGCGCTTGGCCTGTTCCTGCGCTTGGGCTGTTCCTGCGCTTGGCCTGTTCCTGCGCTTGGCCTGTTCCTGCGCTTGGCCTGTTCCTGCGCTTGGCCTGTTCCTGCGCTTGGCTTTGTTCCCGCGCTTGGCCTTGTTCCCGCGTTCGGCGTTCCGGGCCCTCGGCTTCGACCGTTACTCCGGCGGCGTCTTCCCCGCGGCCCGGAGCCCCGCGTGCCCGCGCCTTGCCAACCCCCGGCCCGGCGGCGCCTCGCCGGGCGGGACCTCCGGCCCGGCGGCGCCCCGCCGGGCGAGACCTCCGGCCCGGCGGCGCCCCGCCGGGCGGGACCCCCGGCCCGGCGACTGGCCGTCGTACTGGGTCCCGCACCGGCAGGGCAGGGGAGGATCAGTCCACCAGCCCGCGGGAGCTCGGCGTGTCCTCAACCGCGGGTGCCGGCTGCGAGCCGGCCCTCTCCGCCGGCTCGTGCCCCGCGGGCCGCACGACCTCCGCACGCCCCACGGCGTGAGCGGCGTCACCGACCACGGCGCGGTCGTCGCCGTGCCCGCCGGCCGCGGGTTCCTCGGCACCCTCGGCGGTGTCCGGCACCTCGACCTGCTCGGCCTCGGCCGCCGCCTTCGCCGCCCCCGGCACAGCGGCCCCGGTGACCCCGGCCAGCGCGAGCATCGCGTCCAGGTCGGCGGTCGTCCTCAGGACCTCGTCATGAAAACTCGCGGCCCGCGCTGCCGCCCCGGCCTGCCCGGCATCGAGGCCCCTAGGCGCCGTCCCACCGGCTCCGCCGAAGTCCGCCCCACCGCCGAGCGCCGCCTCATGCCCGAGCCCCGCAGTCCCAGCGCCGAACCCCGCCGCCCCGCCGCCGAACACTGTCCCGCCACCGAACGCGACCCCGCCGTCGCCAAGCGCCGCAGCCCCGCCGCCGGGCGCCGCACCGCCAGGTCCCGCCGCACCGCCAAGTCCCGCCGCACCGCCAAGTCCCGCCGCACCGCCAAGTCCGCCCGCGCCCCCAAGTCGGCCCGCGTCCCCGAGCCCCGGCGTACCCCCGAGCGCCGTCCCGTGCCCGTGCCCGGGCGCGGCCGGCCCGCCATCCGCCGCATCGCCGCGCGCCACCGGCCGCGGCGTCGACAGGTCCGACATCCCGGCCGCCGAACCGCGCACCGCCGCCCGGTGCCGCGCCCGCGCGCTCCGGCTCGGCGCGGTCTCGAAGTCCGTCATCCCCGCCGAGTAGCCGGCCACCCCGATCGCCCGTTCCGCGGACAACTCCAGCAACCGTTCACCTCGCGACACCGCGGAAGCGTCACGCAGCCGCAACGATGCCACCAGATCGGCGACACCACGCAACAGGGCCGCCCCCGCCAAGATCAGAACGATCACTTCCGGCGTACGCGCAAAGGAGCTGGCAGCGAAGAACCCCAGCCCGAGCTCCGCCACCCCGACGACCGTGAGCAGCCCCCAGATCCGGTCGGTCTCCCGCGTCATCATCGAGATCGCAAGGTCCGCGGCGCCGCGGACCATCAGGTACCACCCGATCAACGCGGCCGGCGTGGTCCAGGACCCGCCCCCGTCGACCATGAGCAGCACCCCGGTGGCGGCGAACAGTACGGCCATGCCCGCGTTCAGCCACCACGTCCGCGTCCCGGCGAACGCCCGCACCGCCTCGGTCGCCGCGGCGAACAGCACAACCGGACCGGCCACGTCCGCGATGCCGGCGGGCTCGATCCGCAACACGCTCCACGCGATCGCCAGCCACGCCACACCCGCGAGCAGAAGGAACGCCCACATCGCGTCACGCACGACGGTCAGGGGCGACGAGCCGGACCACAACATGAAGCCTCCTGGCAGTGCTGGTACTGCCATGACAACACCGCCGCGACAGGCAAACCGGTCTTTCACGGAAAAACGCCAGCCCTGCCATGCCCGATCCAAGGCCGCCGATGAACGGTACGGTCACACCTCAGAACTTCGCCCCCATGACCCCGTCCAGCACCACCACCCCCTCCCGCCGCGCGACGGACAGTTGTATCGGGCTGCACATCCGCCACCGGACGCCCACACGGTCGAGGGCTTCCTGACACAGGCCCATGATGTCGGCCGACTTGTTGGTGAACATGTATCGCGGATAGGCATATACCTTTCCGGCCACGCGCACTTTGTTCTCGGTCCGGCACCCGTCCGAATGGAACAGGCCGCGCAGAAACTGTCCGGGGAATGCGTCCACGACGGCTCTCTGCCATGCGCTGAGGGTGATCGGTCTGTCGTGTTTCTTGCCGGTCCCGTGCTGTGGCAGCCGGCAGGGCCAGTGCATCCAGCTCGAGCGGACGGCGTCGCCGTCCTCGCGGCGCTGGTGCCCGACGCGGCGGGCGCCGCAGGCCAGCACGGCCGCCTCTATCTCGGCGACGACTCCGGGGTAGCGCAAGTCGCACGCCACGGCCAGCAACGGCACACGCCGGGTGAGCAGGAGGTGGCCGTCGCCCAGATACATCCCCAGGAGGTGGGCGTACCGCGCCGGATCGTCCACCGCGCGCGCCGGTCCGGTGCAGAAGGGGCATCGCAGGTCCGGCTCGGAACGGGCCCTGTCGCGCGCCCGGGTACAGCCGCCCGGCGACCGTGTCGCGGGACACGCCAAGATCCGCGCAGATGGCTGCGAACGGCACACCGGCGGACCTGAGATCGATCGCCCGTTGCCGTACGTGGGGTGGGTGCACCGGGCCATCATCGATGCGGGGTACGACACTTCGGTGTCCCCGGTGGGATTCGAACCCACACTGAATGGATTTTGAGTCCATCGACTCTGCCGATTGGTCTACGGGGACGAGCCGCGCCCGGTTCGCACCCGGGTTGGCCACGGCGATACGAGCAGGACACACACTACCCACTACGCTGTCAGGGGTGACACCCAGATACCCGGGTGTCGCGACTTCGGGCGAGCGTTGGGGGTAGTGGTTCCGTGGCCGACACGCAGGCGAGTGCCGAGCGCAGGCGGGTGTTGATCGCTGAGGACGAGGCTCTCATCCGGCTCGACCTGGCCGAGATGCTGGTGGAGGAGGGCTACGACGTCGTCGGGGAGGCCGGCGACGGCGAGACCGCCGTACGGCTGGCCGAGGATCTCTCCCCGGACCTCGTGATCCTGGACATCAAGATGCCCATCATGGACGGGCTCGCCGCCGCCGAGCGGATCGCCGGCGGGCGCATCGCCCCCGTCGTCATCCTGACCGCTTTCAGCCAGCGGGATCTGGTCGAGCGGGCGCGTGCCGCCGGGGCGATGGCCTATCTGGTGAAGCCGTTCCAGAAGTCGGATCTCGTGCCGGCCATCGAGATCGCGCTCTCCCGGTATTCGGAGATCGCCGCGCTGGAGTCGGAGGTTGCGGGTCTCACCGACCGGTTGGAGACGCGCAAGTCGGTGGAGCGCGCCAAGGGTGAGCTCATGACGAAATACTCGATGACCGAGCCGCAGGCGTTCAAATGGATCCAGCGCACGGCGATGGATCACCGGATGACGATGCGTGAGGTCGCGGACCGCATCCTCGCCGAGGGTGAGGAGGCTCCGGGCACCGCCGCTTCGTGACGGAGGGGGCCGGCGAGCACCGCCCACCGACATCCGGGAACTGCCTGTTTATTACACCTTCCCTGCCCGAGGATCACCGCACGTAACGGTTCGGTGAATGCCCGTGTGAACACTTACCTGTTCCCTGGCCTGTGGGATAACGTCCCGCCCCATGACGGGCGCGGTGGGGTCGTGGTGCGCAAGTGCCAATCGACCTGCGGTGGCTCGGTGGGTTCGGTATGGAGGAGGGTTCCAACCTTGAGGCAGGTTCTCGCACGAGCCATCGGTGGGCTGGCCGTGATCGGCCTCGTCGCCGGTGCCGCTGCCTGCAACAGCAGCAGCAGCTCTGACGACTCGGCCAGTGGTAACTGCGGCTACAAGCTCGCGTTCTTCGGCGCCCTGACGGGTTCCGCGGCGAACCTCGGTGTCAACATCGAGCAGGGCTTCGAGCTCGCGATCAAGCAGTACAACACCAAGAAGGGCTCCGAGTGCATCACGGTGGCCAAGTTCGACTCGCAGGGCGAGCCGGCCGTCGCACCGGGTGTTGCTCGTAACCTCGTCGCGGACAAGAAGATCCTCGGCATCGTCGGCCCGCCGTTCTCCGGTGAGTCCGAGGCCGCGGACCCCATTTTCGAAGAGGCCGGCATCCCGACGATCACCCCGTCCGCGACGCGCGTCTCGCTGTCGGCGAACGGCTGGAAGACCTTCCACCGGGCGGTCGCGAACGACGACGCCCAGGGTCCGGCCGCGGCCAACTACATCAAGGACGTCCTGAAGGCGCAGAAGGTCTTCGTGGCGGACGACCAGTCCGCGTACGGCGCCGGCCTGGCCGACGTGGTGAAGAAGACGCTGGGCAGCACCGTCGTCGCGACGGACAAGACCGAGGCCGACGGCAAGCAGACCGACTTCTCGGCGGTCGTGCAGAAGGTCGTGTCCTCGGGCGCGACGGCGATGTTCTACGGCGGCTACTACCAGAACGGTGGCCTCATCCGTAAGCAGCTGACCGCTGCCAACTGGAAGGGCGTGCTGGTCGGCGGCGACGGCATGAAGGACCCCGGCCTGGCCAAGGCGGCGGGCAACAACGCGGCGACCGGCACGGTCGTCACCTGCCCGTGCTCCCCGCCGGAGAAGGCGGGCGGCACGTTCGTCGCGGACTACAAGAAGCAGTGGAACGTCGACGCCGGTACGTACAGCGACGTGGCGTTCGACGCCGCGAACGTCTTCCTGGCCGGTATCGACGCCGGGAACACCACCACCGAGAAGATGAACACCTACCTCTCGACGGTCAACTACACCGGTATCGCGAACACCTACAAGTGGACCGCCACGGGCGAGCTGGACCCCAACTCGATCAAGGTGTGGGCGTTCAAGTTCGACGCGAGCGGCAACACCGTCGCGGACCAAGAGGTCAAGACCTCCTGATTCTGCTGTAAGTCGCTGTAGGGCCGGTGCGGCCGGATGATCTCCGGCCGCACCGACCTCTTCGTTTCAGGAGCCCCTTGTGAACTTCTCCGGTCTGATTCAGGACTTCGGACCGCTCACGATCACGGGACTTGCCCAGGGCGCGATCATCGCGTTGTTCGCCCTGGGATACACCCTGGTCTACGGCGTGCTTCGCCTGATCAACTTCGCCCACTCCGAGGTCTTCCTGCTCGGTTCCTACGCGTGTCTGATCGTGTGGGGATTTTTCGGGCTGGACCAGAACTCGGCCACCCCCAACGTGTACGCGGTCCTCGGCTACCTGCTGCTGGGCCTGATCGCCGCGATCATCATCTCCGGTGTGACCGCGCTCGGCGTCGAGCTCGTGGCCTACCGGCCGCTGCGTCGCCGTAACGCACCGCCGCTCGCGTTCCTGATCACCGCGATCGGCGCCTCCCTGTTCATCTCGGAGACCGTCGGCGTGGTCACCCAGCGCAACATCACCGGTGTGCCACCGCTGATCCGGCCGACCGACGTCGTCGTGATCGGCAACATGCACGTGACGAATCTGCAGATTCTGATCATCGTGCTGGCGCTCGTGGCGATGTTCGTGCTCGACCGCTTCATCAACCGTTCCCGTCTCGGCCGCGGCATCCGCGCCGTGGCGCAGAACCCGGACAGCGCGGCGCTGATGGGCGTCAACAAGAGCCGCGTCATCGCGCTCGTGTTCCTCCTCGGCGGCCTGATGGCCGGTATCGCCGCGGTCATGTACGACCTGAAGATCGGCGTGACCCGGTTCGACGCCGGCTTCCTGCTGGGGATCGAGGCGTTCACCGCCGCCGTGCTCGGCGGCATCGGCAACCTGCGCGGCGCCCTGCTGGGTGGCCTGCTGCTGGGCGTCCTGCAGAACTACGCGGCCGGGCTGTTCGGCACGCAGTGGCTGCACGCCGCGTCGTTCGTCCTGCTGGTATTGATCCTGCTGGTCCGTCCCACGGGCCTGCTGGGTGAGAGTCTGGGGAGGGCCCGCGCATGACGACGACCGAAACTCCGCCGACCGGCGCGGTGCCGGCCGCGGAGACCAAGAACTGGCGTACGTCGGGCGGCGTGCGCGGCTGGTTCGGCCGTCAGCACTGGGCGGTCCGTACGGTCCTCGCCCTGGTGTTCGCCGCGATCGCGTACCTGCTGCCGTACGTGGCCGACGTGCCCGTGATCGGCCCGCAGATCATCACCGAGGGCATCGACTGGCCCAGCGCACTGTTCAACATGTCGTACTACGTGCTGCTGGCGCTGGGCCTGAACGTGGTGGTCGGGTTCGCCGGCCTGCTCGACCTCGGGTACGTGGGCTTCTTCGCGGTGGGCGCGTACACGGTGGCGATGCTGACCTCGCCGGACAGCGTCCTGCACACCAAGTGGCCGTGGCTCGCGGCCATTCCGGTCGCGCTGGCGATCACCATGCTCTCCGGGCTGATCCTGGGCTGGCCGACGCTGCGGCTGCGCGGCGACTACCTGGCGATCGTGACGCTGGGCTTCGCCGAGATCATCCGCATCTTCGCGACGAGTTCGGAGACGCTGCGGGGTGACCGGGGCTTCTCGGACATCCCGCACCCGCCGGGCTCGTACGCCGACGGCAAGCCGATCTTCGGGGTGGCGGACGCCACGCCGTACTACTGGCTCGGCCTGACGGTGATCATCCTGGTGATCTTCGGCGTGCGGAACCTCGACCGCAGCCGGGTCGGCCGCTCGTGGCTCGCGATCCGCGAGGACGAGGAGGCCGCGGAGATCATGGGAGTGCGCACGATCAAGTACAAGCTGTGGGCGTTTGCGATCGGCGCGTTCATCGGTGGTCTGGGCGGCGTCATGTTCGCCGGTCAGCAGGGCTTCATGAACTCGCAGACGTTCATCCTGCAGTTCTCGATCCTGGTGCTCTCCGGCGTCGTCATGGGTGGTTCGGGCAACATCTTCGGTGCCATCCTGGGCGGTGCGCTGATCTCGTACATCCCGGACCGGTTGCGTGGCATCCAGGACCCGATCTTCCACACGGACCTGTTCGGGTTCCGCTTCGCGATCTTCGGTCTCGTGATCATCGCGATCATGATCTTCCGGCCGCAGGGCCTGATCCCGAGCCGCCGCCGCGCGATGGAGCTCAAGGACCGCGAGAAGGAGGTGGCTCCGCAGTGAGCGAGCCACACATGGAGACGCCGCAGGAGCTGGACGCGGCGAACGCCCGTCCGGTCGACCGGGCGGTTCCGACCGGGACCGTCGGCAAGTCGGTGGGCGAGCCGGAGCTCTCCGGCGGCCGATCGGGTGACGTGCTGCTGGAGGTGGACCACGTCACGCTGCGCTTCGGCGGCGTGGTCGCGCTCAACGACGTCAGCTTCTCGCTGCGCAAGGGTGAGATCTTCGGCCTCATCGGCCCGAACGGCGCGGGCAAGACGACCTGCTTCAACGCCATGACCGGCGTCTACCGGCCGACCAGCGGCGGCATCCGCTTCCAGGGCGAGTCGATCGTCGGCCGCAAGAAGCACGAGATCACCCGCGGCGGCATCGCCCGTACGTTCCAGAACGTGCGGCTCTTCCCCGAGATGACCGCGCTGGAGAACGTCATGGTGGGCGCGGACGCGCACCACAAGACCAGCGTGATCGGCGCGTTGTTCCGGCTTCCCCGGCACTGGCACGAGGAGAAGGCGGGCCGGGAGAAGAGCCTGGAGCTCTTGCGCTTCGTGGGCATCGAGCGCCGGGCGGGGGAGGTCTCCCGCAACCTCTCGTACGGCGAGCAGCGCCGGCTGGAGATCGCGCGGGCCCTGGCGACCAACCCGACGCTGCTGTGCCTGGACGAGCCGGCGGCCGGGTTCACGCCCGCGGAGAAGGTCGAGCTGCTCGATCTGATCCGCAAGATCCGTGACACCGGGGTGACCGTGCTGCTCATCGAGCACGACATGCGCCTGGTCATGGGCGTCACCGACCGGATCGTGGTGCTGGAGTTCGGCAAGAAGATCGCCGAGGGTACGCCCGCCGAGGTGCGGGACGACCCGAAGGTGATCGCGGCGTACCTGGGGGTCCCGACCGATGCTGCTTGAGTTGCAGGACGTGACGCTGCTGTACGGCCGCATCCAGGCCCTGCACGGCATCAGCATGACCGTCGGCGAGGGCGAGATCGTGGCCCTGATCGGCGCCAACGGCGCCGGCAAGACGACGACGATGCGGGCGATCTCGGGGCTGCGCCCGGTGGCGCAGGGCTCCATCCGGTTCAACGGCGAGGACATCACCAAGATGCGCGCGGACCTGCGCGTCGTCCGGGGGGTCTCGCAGTCGCCGGAGGGCCGCGGCATCTTCCCCGGCATGACCGTGCGCGAGAACCTGGAGATGGGCGCGTACACGCGCCGGAACCGGGCCGAGATCAAGGAGGACATGGACCGGGCCTTCAGCCTGTTCCCCCGGCTCAAAGAGCGGGAGAAGCAGGTCGGCGGCACGATGTCCGGCGGTGAGCAGCAGATGCTGGCGGTCGGCCGGGCACTGATGAGCCGGCCGAAGCTGCTGCTGCTCGACGAGCCGTCGATGGGTCTCGCGCCCATGCTGATCCAGCAGATCTTCGACATCATCGTCGAGATCAATCAGCAGGGCACGACCGTCCTGCTGGTGGAGCAGAACGCCCAGCAGGCCCTGTCGCGCGCACACCGCGCGTACGTGCTGGAGACCGGCCGGATCGTCAAGTCCGGCACCGGCTCCGAGCTGCTGCACGATTCCTCGGTGAAGGACGCCTACCTGGGTGTCGCCTGACCGACCCCCCGCAATAAGGAGTAACTGACGATGTTCCGCATCTCATCTGGCCGCCGGGCGATCCTCGGCCTGGCCGTTGCGGCCGCGATGACCGTGTCGCTGGCCGCCTGCGGCGAGGAGTCCGGCGATGACACCGGCTCGAGCGCCCCGGTCCCGTCGGCCTCGGCCGACACCTCCCTGGCGGACAAGGTCCCGGCCGCGATCAAGTCGGCCGGCAAGCTCGTCATCGGTACGGACTCCTCGTACGCGCCGAGCGAGTTCCTGGACGCCGACGGCAAGACGGTCAAGGGCTTCGACGTCGACCTGTTCAACGCGGTCGCGCAGAAGCTGGGCCTGAAGACCGAGTGGCAGTCGGCGACGTTCGACAGCATCATCCCGGGCGTGAGCTCGGGCAAGTACACGGTCGGCGTCTCCTCGTTCACGGTGAACCCCGACCGGTTGAAGGAGGCCACGATGGTCTCCTACTTCTCCGCGGGCACCCAGTGGGCGGCCAAGGCCGGCGGCACGATCAACGCCGACGACGCCTGCGGCAAGAAGATCGCCGTGCAGACCGCGACGGTGCAGGTCGACGACATCAAGGCGCGCTCGAAGAAGTGCACCGACGCCGGCAAGCCGAAGATCACGATCGACCAGTACCAGGCCCAGAGCGACGCCACCAACGCCGTCGTGACCGGCAAGGACGACGCGATGCTGGCGGACTCGCCGGTGTGCGCGTACGCGGTCAAGCAGACCAACGGCCAGCTGGCCCTGGTAGGCGACATCTACGATTCGGCCCCGTACGGCTACGTGCTGCCCAAGGCGCAGGCGGACTTCGGTGCGGCGATCGAGGGCGCGCTGAAGGCGCTGATCGCGGACGGCACGTACAAGACGATCCTCAGCAAGTGGGGCGTCGAGGCCGGCGCGATCAGCGACCCGGCCGTCAACCCGCAGGTCTCCTGACCCGCGCATGAGCGACCAGAACACCCCCGGACGGGCACGGCCTGAAGCGATCAAGGCCGTGCCCGTGCGGCACCCCGGGCGATGGCTGGCCATCGCGGTGCTCGCGGTGCTCACCGCGATGTTCGTGCACATGCTCGTCACGAACGACCAGTTCCGCTGGTCGTTCATCTTCTCCTCGTACGAGCCCGGCAAGCGCGGCGTCATGTTCACCGAGCCGGTGCTCGAGGGCCTGCGCGGCACGATCCTGCTCACCATCACGTCGATGCTCATCGGCGTCGTGCTGGGCGTGGTCATCGCGATCATGCGGCTGTCGGACAACCCCATCCTCAGCTGGGTGGCGTGGCTCTACACCTGGTTCTTCCGGGCGGTGCCGCGGCTCGTGCTCGCGATCCTCTTCGGCAACCTGAACATCCTGTGGGACCGGATCGGCTTCGGTCTGCCGTTCGACCAGCAGATCGGCAAGCTGTTCGGCATCGACGACCTGAACGCGCAGTTCTACAGCGTGAAGGCCAGCGATCTGCTCGCCGGGTTCGTCGCGGGCATGCTCGCGCTGGGGCTGTCGGAGGCCGCGTACATGGCGGAGATCGTCCGCGCCGGCATCCAGTCGATCGACCCCGGCCAGTCCGAGGCGGCGGTGGCGCTGGGCCTGTCCCGTGGCCAGGTGCTGCGCCGGGTCGTGCTGCCGCAAGCCATGCGCGTGATCGTCCCGCCGACCGGCAACGAGGTCATCGCCATGGTCAAGGACACCTCGCTGGTGGCCTTCGTACCCGTGACCTATGAATTGTTCTTCCAGCTCAACGCCATCAAGGCCCGGACGTTCGTGGTCCTGCCCGTGCTCGTGGCGGCGGTGATCTGGTATCTGATCATCTGCAGCGTCCTGATGGTCGCCCAGTTCTTCGTCGAGCGACACTTCAGCAAGGGTTACGGCGCCGCCGGCCGGGCCCGGCAGAAGCTGCAGGGCATCGCCGCGGAGCAGGGCGGGGTGGCGCCCTATCCGGGGCCCACGTCGGGGCCGGGAGGAGCGGGAACATGACCGACGAGATGGTGCGCGCGGAGGCCGTGCACAAGTCGTTCGGCTCGCTGGAGGTCCTCAAGGGCGTCGACTTGGTCGTGCGGCCGGGGGAGGTGTCGTGCGTCCTGGGCCCGTCAGGCTCGGGCAAGTCGACGTTCCTGCGCTGCATCAACCACCTGGAGAAGATCAACGCCGGCCGGATCTTCGTCGACGGGGACCTCATCGGCTACCGCGAGCGCGGCGGCAAGCTGCACGAGCTCAAGGAGAAGGAGGTCGCCGCGCAGCGCCGGTCCATCGGCATGGTCTTCCAGCGGTTCAACCTCTTCCCGCACATGACGGTCCTGCAGAACGTCATGGAGGCCCCCTGCCGGGTCAAGAAGGAGAGCAAGGCAGACGTACGCGACAGAGCGGCCGCCCTGCTCGACCGGGTGGGTCTCGGCGACAAGGTGGAGAACTATCCCGGCCAGCTGTCCGGTGGCCAGCAGCAGCGCGTGGCCATCGCCCGGGCCCTGGCCATGCGGCCGAAGCTGATGCTCTTCGACGAGCCGACCAGCGCGCTGGACCCGGAGCTGGTGGGCGAGGTGCTCGACGTCATGAAGGGCCTCGCGCGCGACGGCATGACGATGATCGTCGTCACCCACGAGATCGGCTTCGCCCGCGAGGTGGGCGACTCGCTGATCTTCATGGACGGCGGCGTGGTCGTCGAGCAGGGCCCACCTCGTGAGGTCCTGAGCAATCCGCAGCAGGAACGAACCAAGGCATTCCTGAGCAAGGTGCTGTAAAGCAGGCGGGGTGGTCCGCGGAGTTGTCGTACCCCGGGACTAGAGTTCTCCGACGTGAGCGACGACGCCCAGACCCCCCGCTTGCTGCTGCTCGACGGCCACTCGCTGGCCTACCGGGCCTTCTTCGCACTGCCCGTGGAGAACTTCTCCACGCAGACGGGGCAACCCACCAACGCCGTGTTCGGCTTCACCTCGATGCTCATCAACATGCTGCGCGACGAGAAGCCGACGCACATCGTGGTGGCGTTCGACGTCTCCCGGCAGTCCTTCCGCACGGAGAAGTACGCGGATTACAAAGCCGGCCGCTCCGAGACCCCGCAGCCCTTCCTGGGCCAGGTGAGCCTGGTCAAGGAGGTGCTGCAGGCGCTGCGCATCCCGGTGGTGGAGAAGCCCGGCTATGAGGCGGACGACGTCATCGGCACGCTCTCCTGCCAGGCCCGCGACGCCGGCTTCGACGTGGTCATCTCCACCGGTGACCGGGACGCGTTCCAGCTCGCCGGCGAGCACGTGACGATCCTCTACCCGGTCCGCGGCGTGTCCGAGGTCTGGCGGATGACGCCCGAGGCCATCGAGGCGAAGTACGGCGTGCCCCCCGAGCGCTACCGCGACAAGGCCGCCCTGGTCGGCGAGGCGAGCGACAACCTGCCCGGCGTGCCCGGCGTGGGTGACAAGACCGCCGCCAAGTGGATCAATCAGTACGGCGGCCTCGACGGCATCATCGCCCACGTCGACGAGATCAAGGGCAAGGCCGGCGAGAATCTGCGCGCCCATCTCGCCGACGTCATGCGCAACTACGAGATCAACGCGCTGGTCTGCGACCTCGAGCTGCCGCTGCGCCCCGAGGACGTCAAGTGGCAGGGCTGGGACCGCGAGGCGGTGCACCAGGTCTTCGACGCGCTGGAGTTCCGGGTCCTGCGCGAGCGGCTGTATTCGTACCTCGAGACCGTCGAGCCCGAGGCGGAGGCGGGCTTCGACCTGTCCGGCACGGTCCTGCGCACCGGCGAGGTGGCCGCCTGGCTGGGCCGACACGCCGCCGCGGCTCCCGTGGGCGTCGCCGTCACCGGCAGCTTCGGCCGCGGCACCGGCTCGCTCACCGGCATCGCGGTGGCCACCGGCGACGGCCCGGCCGCCTGGTTCGACCCGGCCGCCCTGGACGAGGCCGACGAACGGGCCGTTGCCGCCTGGCTCGCCGACCCCGACCGGCCGAAGATCATCCACGACGCGAAGCCGGCGATGCTCGCGTTCCGGGCGCACGGCTGGTCGCTCGCGGGCGTCCGCGTCGACACCGCCCTCGCCGCCTACCTCGCCAAGCCCGACCAGCGGGCGTACGACCTCACCGACCTGGCCCTGCGCTACCTCAAGCGGGAGCTGCGCGTCGACGCCCCCGACGACGGCCAGCTCACCTTCGACGGCCTCGGCGAGGACAGCGCCGCGGCCGAGCAGAACGTCATGCTCCGCGCCCGGGCCACCCTCGACCTCGCCGACACCCTCATCGAGGAGCTGTCCCGCGACGACGGCGCCTCCCAGCGCCTGCTCGCGGAGGTCGAACAGCCGCTCGAGATCGTGCTCGGCGAGATGGAGCACGTCGGCATCGCGGCCGACACGCAGTACCTCTCCGAGCTCGAGGCCCACTTCGCCGCCGAGGTCAAGGCGGCCCAGCAGGCGGCGCACGAGGTGGTCGGGCGCGAGTTCAACCTCGGCTCGCCCAAGCAGCTGCAGGAGATCCTCTTCGTCGAGCGCAACCTGCCCAAGACCAAGCGCATCAAGTCCGGTTACACCACCGACGCCGACGCGCTGCAGAGCCTGTTCGCCCAGACCGGCGACCCGCTGCTCGAGCACCTCCTGCGCCACCGCGACGTGGCCAAGCTGAAGTCCACGGTGGACGGCCTGCTCAAGTCGGTCTCCGAGGACGGGCGCATCCACACCACGTTCAACCAGACCGTGGCGGCCACCGGCCGGCTCTCCTCGACCGACCCCAACCTGCAGAACATCCCCATCCGCACCGAGGAGGGCCGCCGCATCCGCCGCGCCTTCGTGGTGGGGGAGGGCTACGAGTCGCTGATGACGGCCGACTACAGCCAGATCGAGATGCGCATCATGGCGCACCTCTCCGGCGACGAGGCCCTCATCGCGGCCTTCAACTCGGGTGCCGACTTCCACGCGGCCACCGCCTCGAGCGTCTTCCACGTCCCGGTCGAGGAGGTCGTCCCCGATCAGCGCCGCAAGATCAAGGCGATGAACTACGGCCTCGCGTACGGCCTCAGCGCCTTCGGCCTGTCCAACCAGCTCACCATCACCACGGAGGAAGCCCGTGGCCTGATGACGGAATACTTCGAACGCTTCGGCGGCGTCCGCGACTACCTCCAGGCCGTCGTGCGCCGAGCGGTCCAGGACGGCTACACGGCCACCATCCTCGGCCGCCGCCGTTACCTCCCGGACCTGAGCAGCGACAACCGCCAACGCCGCGAAATGGCCGAACGCATGGCCCTCAACGCCCCCATCCAGGGCTCGGCGGCCGACATCATCAAACTGGCCATGCTCCACATCGACACGGCGATCCGTGAGGCCGGCCTCAAGTCCCGCATGCTCCTCCAGGTCCACGACGAACTCGTCTTCGACGTGGCCCCCGGCGAACGAGAACCCCTCGAATCCCTCGTCCGCCGAGAAATGGGAGCGGCGTACCCCCTCTCGGTCCCCCTCGAAGTCTCAGTAGGCCTCGGCCACGACTGGAACAGCGCCGACCACTGACCCGGCCGGCCGCCACCCCACCGCTGCCCTGACCCCGGGACTTCGCGCCGCGCGTCGGGTGGTCGTGGAGCCGGGCGTCGGGTGGCTGTAGGGCTTTGCGTCGTGCGTCGTGCGTCGAGTGGTCGTGGGGCTTTGCGTCGTGCGTCGAGTGGTCGTGGGGCTTTGCGTCGTGCGTCGTGCGTCGAGTGGTCGTGGGGCTTTGCGTCGTGCGTCGCGCCTCGGGTGGCCGTGGGCCATGCGGCGCATCCCGGGCGCCGTAAGGCCATCCACCGGCCCTCGCTGACGCTGGCGGTTGCCCAGGCGTTCGTCGGTGGAGCGGGGGCCGCGGGCCGACGCTCAAGCAGTGGCGCATGCTGCCGGGGCCGGGCGGTAAGACTGCCCCCGAGCCCTTGCTGCCGGCCGGTCCCGGCCCGCTCCTTCGTGCCCAGCTGCCTGGGTACACGCCTTCGTTCGCCGATCGTCGCCGCGCCGCCGCTGCCTCCTGCCGCCCGCATCGCCCAGCGCTGGGGCACCCTTGTCCGCACGCAGCCTGCCGCGACCACGACCCAGTGGCGGATTTCCGACTCGTTGAAATTCCCGCACCATCCGCGCTCCAAGGTCGGGGGAGAAGCCGACTCCCACCCGACTGAGGTACCGAAGATGCGTGGTCCCCATGGTCCCTTCGGGCATCCCCCGCGCCCATTCGGGCCTACCTCAAATAGCGGCCCTCAACGCCCCGCCCACGCCACGAGACCACCGTCCACCTCGGAATACTCCGTCCACCGAGCGTTTCGGCCCACCCCGCCCACCGGCTGCAAAGCCCTGTTCCACAATGCATTCTGGCTGTCGGCGACGACGCTCTCGCGCTGAGGAGTGAGTTGTCAGTTTCTTGTTCGGATGACTTGCCGCGCTCTGCAAGGGTGGGCGCATGCCGAGCACTTCTTTCGACATGACATCGCTGTCGGGCGCCTGGGCACCCGTCGTACGCCGGCCCCTCGAGGCCGACCAGGCGCGCGCCCTCGCGCCCATGTTCAAGGCCCTGGGCGACCCCGTACGCCTCCGCCTGCTCTCCATGATCGCCTCGGCGGGCGGCGGCGAGGTCTGCGTCTGCGACCTGACGGGCGCGTTCAAGCTGACCGGGCCGACGATCTCCCACCACCTCAAGGTCCTCCGCGAGGCGGGCCTGGTGGACAGCGACCGACGAGGCACCTGGGTCTACTACCGCCTGGTACCCGCGGCGCTCGCCCTCCTCGCCGGCCTCCTCGACATCGGCACCGTGGCCGCCACCATCTGACCGACCTCCCGGGCCGCGCAGCACCCGACGGTGAGCAGAGCGAGACGGGCGGCGGCTTGACTACCGGGCCGGCAGGACGGTGTCACTGGCCATGGTGATGCTGCAGCTTGTGATGGGCGCAGGCCTGACCATCGCGCCGGCAGCACGGCGCGGCCAAGGCATGGTGATGACGCAGGGTGTGACGGGCGCAGGCCCGATCGTCGCGCCGGCAGCACGGCGCCGCAAGGCATGGCGATTGCCGCAGGGGTGTGACGGGCGCAAGCCCGGCCGTCGCGCCGGCAGCACGGCGCGGCCAAGGCATGGCGATTGCCGCACGGGTGTGACGGGCGGCGTCCGGCATGGGGCCCGAGCCCCCATGGCGGGGCGCGGGCATGACCCGGCCTCGACGACCACGCGCCTGGTCCGCGGCAAATCCGCCCGCACGGCATGCTGGGCGGCTCCGCTCCCGTCGAGGTCAAGCAGCAACCCTGCTCGTCTGCAGCGGCCCGCGCCGACCCGTCGGCGAGCGGACCCGATTGTCCGGCGCTCTCAGCGAAGCCCGGTGGCGCCGAAGCCCGGACGGGACATGACGACGACGCCCGGATGAGACATGAGGCCGCTACGACGCCGGAGAACAACCCGGGCGGCCGAAACGCCACTCGCTCGCGGCGAAGCCCGGCAACCGCCGGGACACCGTGATGTCCCGTCCCCCGGCAGCCATCGGCCCTGCACTCCGCGGCGCCGAAGAAGCTACTTCTTGAGCGGGTCGTGGCCCCAGTTCATCAGCGAGTACCGCCATTTCGTCTCTTTGACGTCCCCCGACGGCCGCTGCGCCAGATGCCGGTGGACGTACCCGACGACCTTCCGCATGTGCGCCTCGTCCGCTTCGTCGAAGTCCGACTTCTTCTTGTGCAGAAGCGTGATGATCTTCCGGCCGCTGTCGTGGCCGACGGATTCGGCGCCGCTCGACGGCTTCTGGCCCACGTCCTGCGACTCGTCCGTCTTCAGCCACTTCTCGAGTTCCGAGGCGGACATGTTCACCGCTTCGCGGAACTCCGCGTACGTGTCACTTGTCATCCTTCAGCGCTCCCGGCTTGTGGACCGCCGTACCCCCGGTCTTGTCGCTCTTGACCTTGTACTGCGGCTCGTCCTCGGACGCGTCCACCGTGCGGCCGGCCTCGGACGTACGGGAGGTGATCTTCTTCTCGACCGTCCCGTGCACCGTGTTGCCATGGCTGTTCCAGGTCACCTTGTCGCCCTTGTTCAAGCTCATGACCTGCTGGTACCCGCCGTTCAGGCTCGATAACTGACGAAAATCGCGGTGCCCGGGAACAGCCTGCCGCGCAGCGGGCTCCACTGGCCCCAGATCTGCTCGTGCCCTTCCGGCCACTCCGGCTCGATGAGATCGGTCAGCACGAAACCGGCCGCGACGAGTTCGCGGATGCGGTCCCCGAGGGTCCGGTGCTGTTCGACATACGTCGGCGAGCCGGCGCCGTCCTGCTCGACGTAGGGCCGGCGGTCGAAATACGGGTGCACCGCGAGCAGCCCGTCCTCGCCCGGGTCGTCAAGGAAGATCCACCGCATCGGGTGAGTGATCGAGAACACCCACGCCCCGCCCGGCCGGAGGACCCGCGCCACCTCCCGCATCACCGCCCCGGAGTCGGCGACGAACGGGATCGCTCCGAACGCCGTGCAGACCACGTCGAAGGCGGCCGACGCGAACGGCAGCGCCAGGGCGTCCGCCTGCACGAGCGGCACCCGTACCCCCGATCGGTCCGAAGCCTGCCGCGCCTGGCGCAGCATCCCCCCGCTCAGATCCATCGCGACCACCTCGGCGCCCTGCCCGTCGAGCCACCGCGCAGCCGCCGCCGCGCCGCACCCCAGCTCCAGCACCCGCCGCCCGCGCACGTCGCCGAGCAGCCGCGCGTCCGCCTCCCGCAGCCCCTCCGGACACCAGACGAAATCCACGTCGCCGAGGAAAGCCCCGTGCTCCTCCTGATAGTCGTCGGCGTCCAGGTCCCACCAATGCCGGCTCGCGACGCGACTCTCGTCGTCGGTCACGGCCCGCCGCAGCGTGCCCGGCAGAGCGGGCGGTTGCGCTTCGATCACCAGGCAACCGTACGGGGACAGTACGACAAAACCGCCTCAGGCCTGCGCCCCCGCGAAGCCCGGCGCCCGGCCCCGCCCAGCGGTCTGAGCACACCCGTACCCGATGCTCCCCAAACTCCCAGCCCAGCGGCGAAAGCCGCGGCACCCGCCCAGCCCCACCCGGCTTGCGCCGCACCCTCCGGGCTGGCTCCCGCTCCGCCCGCCTACCGGCTCCCGCTCCCGCCTACCGGCTCCCGCGCCTCCGGCGCTACGCGCCCGCCTACCGGCTCCCGCTCCCGCGCCTCCCGCTCCCGCGCCTCCGGCGCTCCGCGCCCTCCCGGCCGGCTCCATCCCTCCCGACCAGCGGCCTCACCGACCCTCGATCCGCCCCGCCGAACCCCCGAAATGGCACAAAACACCCCTGGTCCCGGCTTTCCCGGGACGAATGTGCCTCGGTCATCAGGAGGGCTTGCAACCTGTGGTAATGCGCACGGTAAGCTAGTCGATGCGCTCGCGGATCGTGTGCCTCGGCAGGGAGCAGGTTCCGCAAGACGTCGGCCCCAGCATGATCTTGCTCGTTTGATCGCCCTCGCTTGATCGCCAAGCTCCAGCGTCGTGATCACCGGTTGTTCGTGCTGTGCCCGGCGTCAGTTCCGCGGCGCGCGAGAGACACCACGACACCATCCGTTCGGAGCAACAGTCCACATGACGAGCAGCATCGAGGCCACCTCGAGCGCCAACAAGGTCACCGTCGACGATCTTGGCTCGGAGGAAGCTTTCCTCGCAGCCATCGACGAGACCATCAAGTACTTCAACGACGGCGACATTGTCGAAGGCACCGTCGTCAAGGTCGATCGGGACGAGGTCCTGCTCGACATCGGCTACAAGACCGAGGGCGTGATCCCCTCGCGTGAGTTGTCGATCAAGCATGACGTGGACCCCGCGGAAGTGGTGTCGGTCGGTGACCACATCGAAGCCCTCGTCCTCACCAAGGAGGACAAGGAAGGCCGCCTGATCCTCTCGAAGAAGCGCGCGCAGTACGAGCGGGCGTGGGGCACGATCGAGAAGATCAAGGAGGACGACGGCGTCGTTCGCGGCTCCGTCATCGAGGTCGTCAAGGGCGGCCTCATCCTCGACATCGGCCTCCGTGGCTTCCTCCCGGCGTCCCTCGTCGAGATGCGCCGCGTGCGCGACCTCCAGCCGTACGTCGGCCGGGAGCTCGAGGCGAAGATCATCGAGCTGGACAAGAACCGCAACAACGTGGTCCTGTCCCGCCGGGCGTGGCTCGAGCAGACCCAGTCCGAGGTCCGCACCGAGTTCCTCAACAAGCTCCAGAAGGGCCAGGTCCGCAAGGGCGTCGTGTCCTCCATCGTCAACTTCGGTGCCTTCGTGGACCTGGGTGGCGTGGACGGCCTGGTGCACGTCTCGGAGCTCTCCTGGAAGCACATCGACCACCCGTCCGAGGTCGTCGAGGTCGGCCAGGAGGTCGAGGTCGAGGTGCTCGACGTCGACCTGGACCGCGAGCGCGTCTCGCTGTCGCTGAAGGCGACCCAGGAAGACCCGTGGCGCCAGTTCGCCCGGACCCACGCGATCAACCAGATCGTGCCGGGCAAGGTCACCAAGCTGGTTCCGTTCGGCGCGTTCGTCCGCGTGGACGACGGCATCGAGGGCCTGGTGCACATCTCCGAGCTGGCCGAGCGGCACGTCGAGCTGCCGGAGCAGGTCGTCCAGGTCGGTTCGGACGTCATGGTCAAGGTCATCGACATCGACCTGGAGCGTCGCCGGATCTCGCTCTCGCTGAAGCAGGCGAACGAGAACTTCGTGGAGGGCGAGGAGCACTTCGACCCCACCCTCTACGGCATGGCGGCCACCTACGACGCCGAGGGCAACTACATCTACCCGGAGGGCTTCGACCCGGAGACGGGCGAGTGGCTCGAGGGCTTCGACAAGCAGCGCGAAGCGTGGGAGAAGCAGTACGCCGACGCCCGCGAGCGCTGGGAGGCCCACACCAAGCAGGTGCAGGCGTCCCGCGAGGCCGACGCCGAGGCCGCTCTCAACCCGGCCCCGGCGGGCGGCGTGACCACGTCGTCCTCGTCTTCCTCCACCTCCACCAGCACGTCGGCCCCGGCGCGCGCGGCGGAGGAGCCGGCCGGCACCCTGGCCACCGACGAGGCCCTCGCCGCTCTGCGCGAGAAGCTCGCCGGCGGCAAGAGCTGACCCGGATCTGATCCACGCAGAACCCCGCCCATCCGGCTCCGGCCGGGTGGGCGGGGTTCTTTCATGCCCGCGTACGCCCACGCCGGCGCCCGCGGTCGACACCACCCGCGCGGGTCACCTCGGCCCAGACCGCTCGATATTTCCCCAGCTCATCGCATGCCCCCGCCGCCTGCGTCGTCCACAGCCGCGCACCTGCCGCGTGTTGACAGCCGGGCCCGGCCGCGTTGTTGACGGCCGGGCCTCGCCGGGTTTCCACAGCTCGGAGCCCGCCGCCTTTTCCGCAGCTCGGCACCCGCCGCGTGGTCCGCAGCTCGGCACCCGCCGCGTGGTCCGCAGCTCGGCACCCGCCGCGTTGTCCACAGCCGCGGACCGGCCGACCTGACAGCGCAAGATCGACCCGGGATACTGGTCGGCGTGCTGAAGGTGGGTCTCACAGGTGGAATCGGAGCCGGCAAGAGCGCCGTCGCTCAGCGGCTGCGACAGCTCGGCGCGGTCGTGATCGACGCCGACGTGCTGGCCCGGGAGGTCGTCGCCGCCGGCACCGACGGGCTCGCCGCGGTGGTCGAGGCCTTCGGGCCGGGCGTCGTGGGCGTCGACGGCGAGGTCGACCGCCCCGCCCTCGGCGCGCGCGTCTTCGGCGACGAGGCCGCCCGGCGGGAGCTCGAGCAGATCATCCACCCACGCGTACGGGCCCGCACGGCCGCCCTGACCGCCGCGGCGGCGCACGACGCGATCGTGGTCAACGACGTCCCGCTGCTCGTCGAGACCGGGCTCACCCCCACGTACCACCTGGTCCTCGTCGTGGACGCTGAGCCGGCGCTCCGGGTCGCCCGCCTCGTGCGGAGCCGGGGGATGACCGAGGAGCAGGCCCGTGCCCGGATCGCCGCCCAGGCCCCGGACGCCGAGAGGCGCGCGGCCGGCGACGTGGTGATCGACAACAACGGCGCCCTGGCCGACCTCGAGACCCAGGTGGACCGGTTGTGGCACGAGCGCCTCACGCCGTACGAGAGGAATGTGAGGCTCCGCACGCCGGCGCCGTCCGACGAGGTCCTGCGCGTCGTACCGCCGGATCCGGCCTGGCCCACTCAGGCGGCCCGGCTGATCGCCCGGATCGACCACGCGCTGCGCGCCCAGCTCGGGGGTCCCGCCGACGTCTCCCATATCGGATCCACGGCGGTCCCCGGTCTCGCGGCGAAGGATCTGATCGACCTGATGCTCGCGGTTCCCACGCTGGAGCAGGCGGACAAGCTCGCCGACGCCCTCGCCGGGGCCGGCCTGCCGCGCCGCGAGGGGGAGTGGTGGGACAACGCCCGCGGGCTCCCCGGAAAGACCTGGCCCAAGCGCCTGCACGGCAGCGCGGACCCGGGCCGCCCGGTCAACCTGCACGTCCGGGTCACCGGCTCCCCAGGCTGGCGCTTCGCCCTGCTGATGCGCGACCACCTCCGGGCAGACCCGCAGGCCCGCGACGGGTACGCAGCGGCGAAGCGGCAGTGGGCCGCGGCCCATCCGGACGTCGAGGGGTACGCGCTGGCGAAAGAACCGTGGTTCGACGAGGAAGGGCAGGCCGCGCAGGACTGGGCGGAAGCGACGAGCTGGGAGCCGCCGGCGCGGTCGTGAACACGAAGGGGCGCTCGCGGCGGCCCGGTCCACGTCTCGCGTGGTCCTCTCAGATGCGCTCACCGACGTGACGCCGGGGCTGCGATCTCAAGCCCCTCCGTGGCGCCGTGTGGTGGCGCCGGGATCGGCGGGGCGGCCGCCGCGAGCGGCCTACCGACCCAGGGTAGGGCCACCCCGCAACCAGCGACAATGCCTGCCGGCCGGGCCGAATGTGCACCCAGCGAACACCGCTCGCCCGCGGTCGCCGGAACTTGTCACACCCCCGACGTACGGTTGTCCCCATGGCGCTCGACATCCCACGACTCGACGGCACGTTCAAGGTCGTCAGCGACTACCAGCCGGCCGGTGACCAGCCCACGGCCATCGCCGAGCTGGAGCGCCGGGTGCGCCGGGGCGACCGCCACACGGTCCTGCTCGGCGCCACCGGCACCGGTAAGAGCGCGACCACCGCGTGGCTCATCGAGAAGCTGCAGCGGCCGGCGCTCGTGCTCGCGCCCAACAAGACCCTGTGCGCGCAGCTCGCCAAGGAGTTCCGCGAGCTCATGCCGCACAACGCGGTCGAATACTTCGTCAGCTACTACGACTACTACCAGCCCGAGGCGTATATCGCGCAGACCGACACCTACATCGAGAAGGACTCGTCGGTCAACGAGGAGGTCGAGCGGCTGCGTCACTCCGCGACGATGTCCCTGCTCACGCGGCGCGACGTCGTGGTGGTCGCCACGGTCTCCGCGATCTACGGCCTGGGCACCCCGCAGGAATACCTCGAGCGCGCTGTCAAGGTGAAGGTCGGCCAGGAGGTCGACCGCGACAAGCTGCTGCGCCGCCTCGTCGACATCCAGTATTCGCGCAACGACATGGCCTTCCAGCGGGGCACGTTCCGGGTCCGGGGGGACACCCTCGAGATCATCCCGGCGTACGAGGAGCTGGCCGTGCGCGTGGAGCTCTTCGGCGACGAGGTGGAGAAGCTCTACTACCTGCACCCGCTCACCGGCGAGATCGTCCGTGAGGTCGACCAGCTGGTGATTTTCCCGGCGACGCACTACGCGGCCGGCCCGGAGCGCATGGAGCGCGCCATCCGCGACATCGAGGCCGAGCTCGCCGAGCGCCTGGCCGAGCTGGAGCGCCAGGGCAAGCTGCTGGAGGCGCAGCGGCTGCGGATGCGCACGACGTACGACATCGAGATGATGCGCCAGGTCGGCTTCTGCAACGGCATCGAGAACTACTCGATGCACATGGACGGCCGGTCGTACGGTGACCCCGCGTACACGCTGCTCGACTACTTCCCGGACGACTTCGTCACCGTCATCGACGAGTCGCACGTGACGATCCCCCAGATCGGCGGCATGTACGAGGGCGACGCCTCCCGCAAGCGGATCCTCATCGAGCACGGCTTCCGGCTCCCGAGCGCCGCCGACAACCGGCCGTTGCGCTTCGACGAGTTCCTGGAGCGCGTCGGCCAGATGGTGTTCCTGTCCGCGACCCCCGGCCCGTGGGAGATGGGGCAGGCCCAGGGCGAGTACGTCGAACAGGTCATCCGCCCCACCGGCCTGGTCGACCCCCAAGTGGTCGTCAAGCCCACCAAGGGCCAGATCGACGACCTGATGCACGAGATCAAGGAGCGGACCGACCGCGACGAGCGTGTCCTGGTCACCACCCTCACCAAGAAGATGGCCGAGGACCTGACCGACTACCTCCTCGAGAACGGCATCCGGGTCCGCTACCTGCACTCCGAGGTCGACACCTTGCGCCGCGTGGAGCTGCTCAAGGAGCTGCGCAAGGGCGACTACGACGTGCTGGTCGGCATCAACCTGCTCCGCGAGGGCCTCGACCTGCCCGAGGTGTCCCTGGTCGCGATCCTGGACGCCGACAAGGAGGGCTTCCTCCGCAGCGGCCGCTCGCTGATCCAGACCATCGGCCGCGCGGCCCGTAACGTCTCCGGCCAGGTCCACATGTACGCCGACAAGATCACCCCGTCGATGCGCGACGCCATCGAGGAGACGGACCGCCGCCGAGCCAAGCAGATCGCCCACAACAAGGCCCACGGCATCAGCCCGGAGCCGCTCCGCAAGAAGATCCACGACATCCTCGACGACATCTACCGCGAGGCCGAGGACACCGACACGGCCATCGGCGGCCACGTCGTCGGCGGCGCGGGCCGCCAGATGTCCCGAGGCAAAGCCCCGGTCCCGGAAACCCGCTCGAAGGCCCGCGCCGGCTCGGCCCCCGCCCGCGAAGGCATGGCCCGCGCCGAACTCGCCCAGCTCATCCAGGACCTCAACGACCAGATGCTGGCCGCGGCCCGCGAACTCCAATTCGAACTCGCAGCCCGCATCCGCGACGAAGTCTCCGAACTGAAAAAGGAACTGAGAGGCATGGACGTAGCCGGCGTGAAGTAAGCGCCGCCCCCAGCCGCTGCCGACCTCACCCTCGCCACCGGCCGGGCTGCCCAGACGGCGCCGTGTTCACCCTTGGCGCCGGCTGGGCTGCCTTGCCGCAGTCGTGTTCACCCTTGGCGCCGGCCGGGCTGCCTTGCCGCTGTCGTGTTCACCCTTGGCGCCGGCCGGGCTGCCATGTCGCTGTCGTGTTCACCCTTTCGCGCCGGCCGGGCCGCCCTGCCGGCTACGCGACGCCTGTGCGGACCCGCATGCCGCTGCGCCGGGCCGTTGCCCTGGGCTACGGCCGCTGCGCCGGGCCGCTGTGCCGGGCCGCTGCCCCCTAAGCCGGGCGGTCGGCTGCTGTCTCGAGCGGGGGCCGCCTACGCCGGGCTGTCCGCCGCTGTGCCGGGCGCTCGGCCGTCTTCTCGAGCTGGTGCCGCCTACGCCGGGTCGTCGGCCGTTGCGCCGGGCCGCTGCTCCCTACGCCGAGCCGCCGGCCGTCGCCTCGAGCTGCTGCCGGCTGGCCCCGAGCCGATGCCCGGTGCAGTGCCGGCGTCAACTGCCCGGTTCCCTGAGCACGGGGCCAGGTGCCTTGAGCGCGTCGCCGGGTGCTGGACCCAAGTCTCGAGACAGCCGCACGCGGCCGAGCGGTGCGCGTTCACGGACACATCCAGAAGGCCTCCCGAGCACGTCGCCGCGGTAAATCTCTGGGGTCCGGGCTGCGATGTCGCTAGCGTGACCGCCGTGTCTGCGCATGAGGCCGTGACTTGGACCGACGCCCCTTTCACCGACATGCCCGAACTGGCCGAGCTCGCCGCGCGCTGCCTGGCCGTCGACGGCGGGTTGCCGCTCGCCTCGGATCCGGCATTCCTGCGGAGCCGGTGGACTGGCGATGCCGTAGTCGCTCTGCAGGCGAGGAGCCCGGGCGGTGAGCTCGTAGCCGCCGGTGCACTTCGGCCGGCGCCCGGGGACGGGGAGGCCTGGGCGCACGGCGCGGTCTTCGGGGGGATGGTGGACCCGGCTCACCGGTCGTCGGGTCTGGGCGGCCGGCTGGTCGACTGGGGGCTGGCCGAGGGGCGCCGACTGGGCGGTCGGGTCACGGTCGAGACCGAATCCTTGACGGGTACGGCCGAACGTCTCTTCGCCGATCGCGGGCTGCGGCAGGTGTTCGCCGAGGACGTCATGCGCATCGACGTGGCTGACGGCGTACCCGAAAGGGGGTGGGTTGAGGGGACCCACCTGTCCGAATGGTCGGCGGAGACCGCGGGGCGTTTCTTCCGGGTTTATGACGCTGCGTTCCGCGACCGGCCGGGATTTCCGGGGTGGAGCGCGGAGCAGTGGACGGCCGCGGTGGTGGATGAGGACTTCCGGCCGGGCTGGTCGCTGCTCGCGTCGGTTCCGGGCGTAGGTGACGCGGGGTTCGTGACGGCTGCGGTGGGGTGGATCGTGCAGGTCGGCGTGGTACCGGCGGCCCGCGGACGAGGCCTCGGCGGCGCGCTGGTGTGCGAGGCGCTCCGACGGATGCGGCGTGACGGCGAGGCCGAGGTGTGGCTCGATGTCAACGTCGACAATCCTGCCGTGGAGCTGTACCGGCGGCTGGGGTTCGAACATCGAGGGCGGCGGGCTCGCTTCGCGGCTTGGTGAGGAGATCCTCGCCCGCGACGGGTGGACCCGGACGGGAAGCCATAGCAATGAGGCTAGCCTCCTAGGACGAATTACAGGGTGTGCGGTCGGATGCACCGCACCGCTGACGCCGACGAAGCATTGCTGCCCAGACCCGCCGCACAGGCGGGCCGCCCGCGCGAGACATCGGCAAGTCCATGTGGTTCACCGCGGCCTCCGCGATGAACAGGAAGCGCTGCGCTCACGGCCTGGACGGAGCATCCTGCTCGCCGCCCGAGCCGGCCGCCCGCTGTGCCCTTTGAGGCGCCTGATGCCCGATGTCCTGCTCCCGAACGCCACCAGGCGAGAGTATGGACACGATTCCTCGGGTCGATGTGTCACTCACCCCTGACATGCGACACAATGGCTCGCGTAGGAGGGGAGTATTCCTCTGCGCCGGTCTCGTCAGCACGGTCTGCGTCCTTCGGGGCGCGCCCGGGGCCGGTGGTTCTCGCTTGACGCGTTTCGGCGTGTGACGGGCCTGGTCGGTTCGGGAGGTGCCTGCTCAGCGCGGGGCGCCGGTCGGCTGGCGGGGGCGTCTCACCGGATGCGGGTTCTCGGGCGGGGGCGGAAGAGACCTCCGACAGCCGTACGTCGCTGCTCCGGCATCTCGAGCCGGCGCGGCGATGAACCGTGTCTGCCGGAGGTCCTCATTGAACGTGCATGCCTGGGTCTGGTTCGCCACCCTCGGTGCCCTCGTCGTCATGCTCACCGTCGATCTGCTGATCGTCGGGCGGCGGCCGCATGAGCCGTCGATGCGTGAGGCCGGCACGTGGGTGGCGTTCTACATCGGCCTGGCGCTGGTGTTCGGGGCGGGGCTAGGGCTGGTCGCCGGGTGGACGCCCGCGGGGGAGTTCTACACCGGGTGGCTCACCGAGTATTCGCTGAGCGTCGACAACCTGTTCGTTTTCATGATCATCATGGCGCGCTTCAACGTGCCCCGGCAGTTCCAGCAGAAGGTGCTGCTGATCGGCATCGTGCTGGCGCTGGTCATGCGCGGCGCGTTCATCGCCGCCGGCGCCGCGCTCATCCAGCAGTTCTCGTGGGTGTTCTACATCTTCGGCGCGTTCCTGGTCTACACCGCGATCACCCTGCTGCGGGGCGGTGACGGCGAGGAGGAGTTCAAGGAGAACATCCTGATCCGCTGGGCGAAGCGGATCTTCCCGGTCTCCAGCTCGTTCGACAGCGGGCGGATGACCGTCGTCACCGACACCGGGCGGCGGCTGTTCACGCCGATGCTCATCGTGATGATCGCCATCGGCACCACCGACCTCATCTTCGCGCTCGACTCGATCCCGGCGATCTTCGGCATCACGAAGGAGCCGTACCTGGTCTTCACGGCCAACGTCTTCGCCCTGATGGGTCTCCGCCAGCTGTACTTCCTGCTCGGCGGCCTGCTGGAGCGCCTCGTCTACCTCAACATCGGGCTGGCGTTCGTGCTCGCGTTCATCGGCGTGAAGCTGTTCCTCGAGGCGCTGCACACCAACTCGCTGTCGTTCATCAACAGCGGCCACGGCCTGCACTGGGCGCCGGAGATCCCGATCTGGCTGTCGCTGCTGGTCATCATCGGCACGCTGGGCGTCGCCACGGTCGCGAGCCTCGCGAAGTCGTCCCGCGACCGCAAGAAAGAGCTGCTCAACACCCCGGCCTGAGCAAGCGAGCGCCCGCCACCGGCGGGGCAGGCAAGGCCAGCGGGGCAGGCAAAGCCGGCGAGGCACGTGAGGCAGGCAAGGCCCGCGACCGCTGGACGCCGACGAGGCCGGGCGACGCCGACGAGGCCAGGCGACGCCGACGAGGCCGGGCGACGCGGGCGAGCCCAGGCGCGGGCGAGCAAGGCCGCGGCCCAAGGGCGTGGGCAGAAAGCGGCCAGCCAGGCAAGCACCCGACGCAGGGAAAGCCTGACGCGGGGAACGATCGGGGCGATGCGGGAACCCGCGAGACGCCCCGAGACGTGGAGAAGCCCCAAGGCGCGAGACGCCGGAGACGTGGCGACGCTCCGAGGCCGGAGACGTGGCGACGCTCCGAGGCGCGGGACGCCGGAGACGTGGCGACGCTCCGAGGCGCGGGACGCCGGAGACGTGGCGACGCTCCGAGGCGCGGGACGCCGGAGACGTGGCGACGCTCCGAGGCGCGGGACGGACGCGAGGCGCGGGACGGACGCGGGACGCATCTGGGATGTGAGGCTCCGAGACGGGAGAGGCCCGCGGTCACCTGGCGGTGGGCGCGGGCCTCTGTCACGGCCTTGCGCGGGTACGGCGGTGGGCGCCGTACCCGCGGGTGGGTTACTGCTGGTGCTTGCGGCGCGCGGCGGCGCGGCCTCGGGTCTGCTGGTCGAGCACGACCTTGCGGATCCGGACGGCCGCGGGGGTGACCTCGACGCACTCGTCCTCGCGGCAGAACTCGAGGGCCTGCTCGAGGGACAGCTTGCGCGGCGGGATCAGCTTCTCCGTCTCGTCGGCGGTCGACGAGCGCATGTTGGTGAGCTTCTTCTCCTTGGTGATGTTGACGTCCATGTCGTCCTGGCGGCTGTTCTCGCCGACGATCATGCCTTCGTACACCTCGGTGGTGGGCTCCACGAAGAGCTGGCCGCGCTCCTGCAGGTTGGTCATGGCGAACGCGGTGACCACGCCGGCCCGGTCGGCGACCAGGGAGCCGTTCTGGCGGGTGCGCAGCTCGCCGAACCACGGCTCGTACGCCTCGAAGATGTGGTGCATGATGCCCGTGCCGCGGGTCTCGGTGAGGAACTCCGTGCGGAAGCCGATCAGGCCGCGGGCCGGGACCAGCCACTCCATGCGCAGCCAGCCGGTGCCGTGGTTGATCAGCTCTTCCATACGGCCCTTGCGGGTGGACAGCAGGCTGGTGATCGCGCCCATGTACTCGTCGGGGGCGTCGATGGTCAGCCGCTCGACCGGCTCGTGGATCTTGCCGTCGATGACCTTGGTGACCACCTGCGGCTTGCCGACGGTGAGCTCGTAGGACTCGCGGCGCATCTGCTCGACCAGGATGGCGAGGGCGAGCTCGCCGCGGCCCTGGACCTCCCAGGCGTCCGGGCGCTCGGTGGGCAGGACCCGCAGGGAGACGTTACCGATCATCTCGCGGTCCAGCCGGTCCTTGACCATGCGGGCGGTGACCTTGCTGCCCTTGACCTTGCCGACCAGCGGCGAGGTGTTGGTGCCGAGGACCATCGAGATGGCCGGCTCGTCGACGCTGATCAGCGGCAGCGGGATCGGGTTCTCCGCGTCGGCCAGGGTCTCGCCGATCATGATGTCGGCGATGCCGGCGACGGCCATGATGTCGCCCGGGCCGGCGCTCTCGGCCGGCTTGCGCTCGAGGCCCTCGGTGATCAGCAGCTCGGAGATGCGCACGTTGCTGATCGTGCCGTCGGTCTTGCACCAGGCCACGGTCTGGCCCTTGCGGATGGTGCCCTCGTGCACCCGGCACAGCGCGAGCCGGCCGAGGAAGTTGGAGGCGTCGAGGTTGACGACGTGCGCCTGCAGCGGCGCGCCCTCGGTGTAGGTCGGGGCCGGGATGGTCTCCAGGATTGTGCTGAACAGCACCTCGAGGTTGGTGCTGTCCTCGGGGACCGTGCCGTCCTTCGGCTGGGTCAGGGAGGCGATGCCGTCGCGGGCGCAGGCGTACACGATCGGGAACTCGATCTGGTGCTCGTCGGCGTCGAGGTCGAGGAAGAGCTCGTACGTCTCGTCGACGACCTCCTTGATCCGGGCGTCGGGCCGGTCCACCTTGTTGATCACCAGGATGATCGGCAGCTTGGCCTGCAGCGCCTTGCGCAGCACGAAGCGGGTCTGCGGCAGCGGACCCTCGGAGGCGTCGACGAGCAGCACGACGCCGTCGACCATGGTGAGGCCGCGCTCGACCTCGCCGCCGAAGTCCGCGTGGCCGGGGGTGTCGATGATGTTGATCGTGACGGGCTCGCCGTCGGCGGGCCGGTAGCTGATCGCCGTGTTCTTGGCGAGAATGGTGATGCCCTTTTCCCGCTCCAGGTCCATGGAGTCCATGACGCGGTCGGCCATCTCGCCCCGCGCGTGGGACTGGCTCCCCTGGCGCAGCATGGCGTCGACCAGGGTTGTCTTGCCATGGTCCACGTGGGCGATGATGGCGACGTTGCGTAGGTCGGTGCGGGTCTGCATGAACCCATTGTCCCCGGTCTGCGTTGCTGCTGCCGTCCGGGGTGTGGACACCGGAACCGGTTGCGACCCCCGTCACGTACGTCCGTTTTGCCGGGCGGCGCCGTCGTCCGGCCGCTGTTAGCGTGCGTGGATCATCAGGCGAACGCGGGAGGCTCCGTCGATGGAACGCAGGCTCCGGTGGCTCGCCGCCGCGCTCGCAGGGCTGATCGTCGTGGCCGGCTGCGGGCTCGGTGGCGGTGGGGGAGAGGAATCCAGGACGCTGCCCGGGATCGCGGCGTCCGATCCGGTGCCGGAGGAGACCACGGAGGTGGCCGAGCCGTCGCTCGAGCCCAAGACGCCGTCGCCGGCCCCGACCACGCGGAAGGCGAAGCCGAAGCGGAGCCGGGCGAAGGCCACACCGACGGAGGATCCGAACAACTTCCAGCTGCCCGCGTGCGCCACCCGGGAGGGCAAGGCGGTCTCCAAGGCGAAGGCCAAGTCGGCGCTGCTCGCCGCGGCGGGCAAGACGTACTGGCCGACGTCCGCGCCGACGCTGAAGGTGCCGAGCCGGCTGGTGCTGGCCACGTCCTGGCACGAGAGCGGCTGGCAGTCGAACATCGTCAACTGTGACGGCGGGCGTGGGCTGATGCAGGTGATGCCGGACACCGAGACGTTCGTCAACCAGCGCTTCGAGCAGTCGTTCGACAGCCACGACTACCGGCAGAACGCGGTGCTGGGCGCCAACTATCTGGCCTGGCTCACCAAGGTCTTCGGTGACACGTACTTCAAGGGCAGTTACGACCTGAGCACCCGGAAGTGCCGTACGCACTCCAGCATGTGCCTGCTGAACATGGTCATCGCCGCCTACAACGCGGGCCGTGGCGGGGTCGACGCCGCGTACGCGGACAAGCAGCTGCCCAACCCCGGGTACGTGGACGTGGTGCGCTCGCTCATGAAGTCGTGTTACTGCGACAAGTACTGAGGCGGGTGACCGGGTCGGCGGGCCGGGTCATGGCCGAGCTATCATGACCGGTAGAACCCGAGACTGTGCCCTCCGGCTGCTCACCCCATGGCGTTTTGACCCGTGAACGAGCCCGGTAGTAAAGTCTCGGGGTTGTCGTGCGTTGATGATGCTGGCGAGCTCCTGACTTCGGCCCGTGCAGCACACACTAAGGAGCTTTTGCGCAATGCCGCCCAAGAAGAAGACCCATGAGGTGACCCTCGCGCTTGAGGCGGGTAACGCCGCGATGGTGGACCTCGGTAAGATGCTCGGCCCGACCGGCGCCAACATGCGCGCCGTCAAGGTGGAGTACGACGAGGCGACGGCGAAGAACCGTGGCGAGATCATCCCCGTCATCGTCAGCGTCTTCGAGGACCGCAGCCACCAGCTCACCTACAAGACGCCGCCGACGAGCTTCCTGATCCGCAAGGCTCTGGGCATCCAGTCGGGCGCGTCCAACCCGCTGACCCAGACGGTGGGCACGCTGAGCGGCGAGCAGATCCGCTCGATCGCCGAGCGCAAGCTCCCCGACCTGAACGCCAACGACCTGGAGGCGGCCGTCAAGGTCGTCGCCGGCACCGCGCGTTCGATGGGCGTCAAGGTCGCCGAGTAATCTCGCTCCGGCGAGGGCGACGGCTCCCTGAGCTGAACAGAACGGCAGGCCACCTGGCCTGCCGTTTTGTTGTACCCTACGGGGTCCTGCCGGCGATGACCTCGTCGATGAGGCCGTATTCCTGCGCCTCCGCCGCCGACATCACGCGGCCGGCGGACAGGTCGTCCTCGATCCGGCTGCGGGTCTGGCCGGTCACCTCGACGAGCCGCAGCACCACCTCCTCCAGCTCCCGGAGGTGCTGCCCGGCCGCCGCGGCGACCTCGTCGGCCGTACCCATGACGCCGGCCGCCCGGGGTTCCGTCATCCGGAAGCGGGCGTGCCGGTAGGCCGAGCGTTTCGTGGCCGCGGCCAGGACCGCGAGGACCGCGCCGCCCGCCTCGGAGGTGACCACCGCGTGCACCGGGGCCGCCATCGCGTCGATCACGTCGATGACCGCGTGGGCCGCGTTGAGCTCGCCGCCGCCGCTGGCGACGTGGAGCTGCACCGGCTCCGGGCCGGCCGCCTCGAGGGTGAGCAGGGCCGCGGCGATGCCCGAGGCCGCCTGTGCGGTGAGCGGGCCGCGGACCATCACGATGCGCTGGTCGAACAGGCGCTCCTCGAGCCAGCCGGGTATCTGCGGGCCCGCTCCGCCGGGCATGGCGTCGGGCCACGCGCCGGGGGTGCGCCACGGTTCGGGGGAGGGCTGGGACGGTTGCCAGCGCAGCGGGTCGTGGCGCAGATCCATCGTGGCCTCCGGGGGCTCGAGGGGTGCGGCCGAGTCTAGGCGCGCCCGGACCGCCCGCCGGAGCCTTTCCGCCGAGGGCGGACAAGCCTGCCCCGGACGGGGGCCGCCGCGTGGCGTAGCCGATCGGTGACATGGCGTACGGGGAACTTTCCGCGCGCCCGCCGCCGGCCCTAGGGTGTGTGTGACGCCCGGCACAGGCATTCAGGGAGTGGGCATGTCCGAGACGCTGCACCTCGACCCCGCGACGACCGCGATCGTCCTCATCGAGTTCCAGAACGAGTTCACCTCGGACGGAGGGGTGCTGCACCAGGCCGTCGCCCCGGTCATGGAGAAGACGGGGATGCTCGCGCGTACGGTCGCGCTCGTCGACGCCGCCCGGGCCGCCGGGGTGACGATCATGCACGCGCCGATCACGTTCGCGCCCGGGTACACCGAGCTGTCGCGGCATCCGTACGGGATCCTCAAGGGCGTCGTCGACGGCAACGCGTTCGTGAAGGGCACCTGGGGCGCGGCGATCGTCGACGAGCTGACGCCCGACGAGGGGGACATCCTCATCGAGGGCAAGCGCGGGCTGGACACGTTCGCCAGCACGAACCTCGACTTCATCCTGCGCAGCCGCGGCATCCGGACCGTGATCCTCGCCGGTTTCCTCACGAACTGCTGCGTCGAGTCCACGATGCGCAGCGCCTACGAGAACGGCTACCGGGTCATCACGCTGACCGACTGCGTCGCGGCCACCTCGGCGGAGGAACACGACAACGCGATCGCGTACGACTATCCGATGTTCTCCCTGCCCACCGAGGCCGCCACCGTCAGGAGCGCCCTGGCCGGGAATTGAGTCACCAGCCGCGGGCGCGCCACTCCGCCAGGTGGGGGCGTTCCCGGCCGAGCGTCGAGTCCTTGCCGTGGCCGGGGTAGAACCACGTGTCGTCCGGCAGCCGGCCGAACAGCTTCGTCTCGACGTCGGTGATCAGCGACTCGAAGTTCTTCCTGTTCCCGCGGGTGTTGCCGACGCCGCCCGGGAACAGGCTGTCGCCGGTGAACAGGTGCGCGATGCCGCCCGGCTCGCGGTAGAGCAGCACGATGCTGCCCGGGGTGTGGCCGACGACGTGGATGACCTCGAGCGTGCAGTCACCGACCGCGACTGTGTCGCCGTCGCGGACCGTGTCGGTGACCACGGGGATGCCCGCAGCGTCGTCGGCGCCGGCCACCGAGCGTGCGCCCGTGGCCTCGACCACCTCGGCGAGGGCGCCGTGGTGGTCGCCGTGCTGGTGGGTGGTCACCACGCCCGCCAGGCCGCCGTCGCCGATGAGCTGCAGCAGGGTGCCGGCGTCGTTCGCCGCGTCGATGAGGACCTGCGTGCCGTCGGACGCGCAGCGCAGCAGATAGGCGTTGTTGTCCATCGGGCCGACCGACACCTTCGTCACGGTGAGGCCGTTGAGCTCGCGTACCGCCGGGGCCGAACCCCGGCTCACGTCGCCGGTGTACGTCATCGTCACTTCCACTTCGGGGGAGTCGGCAGTTCGCCGTCGGGGGAGATCGTGAGGTCCGAGCCGTCGGCGCGGCCGGCGAGCCACGCGGCGATGGACCGGGTGGGGCCACCGATCGACGGGGTCGCGTCGGTGACCGTACCGATCGTGAGCGGGTGGTCGAGGCCGTGCGGGCGCAGCACCAGCGGCAGGGTGTCGCCGGCGCCGGTGACGATCTCGCGGAGCAGGCGCAGCGCGAACGCGTCCGACCAGTCCTCGGGGGTGTAGCCGAGGCCGAGGTCGACGTGGTGCACCTCGACCTCGCGCAGCCGCGCCCACGGCACCACCGCGGCGGACTGCCCGGTCGCCGCCAGGTGGAAAGTCCACGCCTCGGCAGGCATCGCCGCGGCCGCGTCGGCGAACCGTTCGTGCGACTCGCGCAGGTCCGCGATCTGCTCGTCCAGGGGGCGCCGGTATCCGGCCTCGATGCCCTCCGCGCGGGCGGTCGGGGTCGCGTACGGCGGTGTCTCCACGCCGGTGCGGGCCCAGGTCAGCAGGTTGGTGTAGGCGTCGGCGTTGCGGGCGACGTGGGTCAGGACGTGACCGGTGGTCCAGCCCGGCAGCCGGGACGGCGCGGACTCCGCGCCGGGCTCCAGGCCTTCGGCCGTACGGATCAGGCGTTCCGTCGCCTGGTCGACATCGGTCATGAGCACCAGCGGATCGATCGTCACGTCCCCGACCCTAGTGGGTGCCGGGCGTCCGGGTCGGCGAAGGCGGTCGCGTGGTCGGTCGCCCACTGCCGGAACGTCCGCGCGGGCCTCCCCAGGACTTCGCTCACCGTGGACGTCACGTACGCCGGGTGTCCCGTCGTGGCTTTCCACGCGGCGAGGAGCATGTCCACAGCGGGGCGCGCGGCTTCCGGGGTCCGGCGCCGGAAGTCGTCGGGCGGCAGGTCCTCGAACGTGATCGGACGGCCCAGCGCCTCGCCGATGATGCGTACCTGGTCCGCCTGGCTGAGCGACTCCGGGCCGGTCAGGACGTAGTCACTGCCGGCGTGCCCGTCCTCGGACAGGCACCGCGCGACGACCTCGGCGACGTCGCGATCGTCGACCGGCGCCGTCTCGGCCGCGCCGTACGGCCACCGGACCACGTCCCCGCCGCGGATGGCGTCCGCCCACCAGAGCAGCGCGTTCGACGCGAACATCCCCGGCCGCACGATCGTCGACTCGAGCCCGGCGGCCGCGATGAGCCGCTCGATCCCGGCGTGCATCGCCGCCATCGGGTTCGGTTGCTGGAAGAACGGATGCGGCGTCCGGTGCGGTGCGGACAGGTGGACGACCCGGCGCGTGTGGCGGGCCAGCCGATCGATGACGGCAGGCGCGGTCTGTGGCGGGGCGGTCCACACCAGGAAGACCGAGCCGGCGCCGTACAGGGCCTTGTCGAGCGAATCCGGCACCGTGAGGTCGCCGGTCACGATCTCGACCTCGGCCGGCAACGCCTCCGCCGGGTCCGGGTGGCGGCGCACGAGGGCACGTACCGGCACGCTCGCATCGATCAGCAGACCGGTCACGGCGCGTCCCACTCGTCCGGTCGCGCCGGTGACCAGCACCGGGAAGTGATCAGAAGTCATGGCAGCGATTGAACCGTTACTCGGTTAAAAAAGCAACCGAGTAACTAATGTTACCTTGTCGGGGTGACCGAGCCGGCGGGGCTGCGCGCCCGCAAGAAGGAACGGACCCGGGATGCGATCGCCGACGCGGCCATCTCGCTCTTCCTCGCGCGCGGGTTCGACCAGGTGTCGGTGTCCGACATCGCCGCGACGGCCGAGGTGTCGAAACCGACCCTGTTCCGCTACTTCGCCACCAAGGAGGACCTGGTCCTGCACCGCTTCGCGGACCACAACGGTGAGGCCGCGGGCGTGGTGCGCGACCGTCCACCGGACACCGCGCCGCTCACCGCGCTGCACCGGCACTTCCGGGACGGTCTCGATCGCTTCGAGCCGGTCACCGGCCTCAACGACCACCCCGAGGTGGTGGCGTTCCACCGGCTGGTGTTCGGCACGCCCGGCCTGGCGGGACGGCTGACGCAGTACCAGCTCGACGACGAGGCTGCCCTCGCCGCCGCCCTCGGTGAGGGTGTCGCGGCCCGGCTGCAGGCCGCCCAGGTGATCGCGGTGCGGCGTGTCCTCGCCCGGGCCAACTGGCAGAAGATCGCCGGCGGGAGGACCGCACGCGACGTGCACCCCGAGGCGGTCGCCGACGCGGACCGCGCCTTCGACCAGCTGCGGCACGGCATCGGCGGGTCCTAATTCGCTTCCCCTGGCGGTGACGCCGCTCGTACGGTCTGTGCAACACGTCGACAGGACCTGCGAGGAGGTGGGGTGTCCATGTCTGACCTGTCCGCGCTGGGCTGGGACGCGACGCTGGCTTCCGCGTACCGCTCCTTCGACCGTCCCGACGCGACGGCCGGCCGCGTGCTGCGGGCCGACCGCGGGGTCTGTACCGTGCTCGCCGCCGACGGTGTGCACCGGGCAAGCCTGTCCGGCACCGTTCTGCTCGGTGCCGCGGGCGACCCGGCGAACCTTCCGTGCGCCGGGGACTGGGTGGTCCTGCGTCGCTGGCCCGATCGCCGTACGACGGTGGAGGTCGTGCTGCCGCGGCGCACCGCGCTGATCCGCCGTACCGCCGACAAGGACTCCACCGGCCAGGTGCTGGCCGCCAACATGGACACCGTCGCGGTCGTCGAGCCCATGCATCCTGCACCTGACGCCGCGCGGGTCGAGCGCCTGCTCGCCCTCGCGTGGGAGTCCGGCGCGCAACCGGTGGTCGTGCTGACGAAGAGCGACACCGCGCGGGTCCCGCAAGCGATCGCGCGCCAGCTCAGTGAGCTTGCGCCAGATGTACGGGTCCTGGCGATCAGCGTTCACGAGGGGCACGGGCTCAACGAGGTGCGGGAGCTCGTCACGCCGGGACGCACGCTCGCGCTGCTGGGCCGGTCCGGCGCCGGCAAGTCCACCCTCGTCAACGCGCTGGCCGGCACGGACGTGATGCCCGTACAGGAGATCCGCAACGTCGACGGCAAGGGGCGGCACACGACCGCGTACCGCAGTCTCGTCCTGATCCCCGGCGGCGGCGCAGTCCTGGACACCCCCGGCATCCGGGGGGTCGGCCTGCTCGACACGGACGAGGGACTGGACCGCGCCTTCGCGGACGTGGCCGGGCTGGCCACCCAGTGCCGGTTCGGTGATTGCGGTCACGACGGCGAGCCCGGTTGCGCGGTGGAAGCCGCGCTCGCCGACGGCTCGTTGCCGCCGCGACGCCTCGAGAACTGGCGCAAGCTGCACCGGGAGGTCGCCGTGGAGAGCGGCCGGCGGGCCGCGCGGCTCGCCGGGACGGCCGGGCCGGGCAGGCGCAGGCCGCGGCGCTGACTCACGGCTCTGGCAGAATGCACCGATGCCCGCGGTAGAGGAACAGGTCGTCGCCGGCCAGCCGGATGTCGTCGAGCCCGCGGCCCCGCGGCCTCGCGACCGCAGCGGGCTCTGGGGACTGCTGAGCTACCTGGCCCTCGCCGTGCTCGTGACGATCCAGCTCTGGACCGACCCCAACGGGCGCGTGCTGTCGTCGAACGACGACGACCACGGCTTCTTCATGGTGCTGCTCACGCACGGCGAGCGCGTCGTCTTCCACGGGCAGAACCCGTTCTTCACCGACCGATTCAACGTGCCCGACGGCGTCAACATGATGGCCCAGACGGCGGTGCTCGCATTGAGCCTGCCGCTGGCCCCGCTCACCCACTTCCTCGGCGTCGGGTTCACCGTCGTCGTGCTGATCACACTCGGCCTGGCCGGGACGGCGGGCGCCTGGTGGTGGGTGCTCTCCCGGCACCTCGTCCGCAGCCGGACCGCCGCCTGGCTCGGCGGCCTGTGGTGCGGGTTCGCCCCGGCGATGGTGTCGCACGCAAGCGGGCACGTGAACTTCGTCGCCGAGTTCGTCGTGCCGTTCATCGTCTTGCAGGTGCTGCGGCTGCGCGAGCCCGGCCGGGCCGTACGCGGCGGGCTGATCCTGGCCCTGCTCATCGTGCTGCAGGTGTTCATCAACGAGGAGAGTCTGCTCTTCACCGCGCTGACCCTGTTCGTGTTCGTGGTCGCGTACGCCTGCTTCGACTTCCCCGCGGCGCGGCAGGTGGCACGCCGGTTCGGCGCGGGGCTGGCGGTGGCGGCCGGCGCCTCGCTGGCGGTGCTCGCGTACCCGCTGTGGTGGCAGTTCGCCGGGCCGCAGAGCTACCACGGGCAGCCGTTCGAGCCGGGGCAGTTCGTCACCGATCTGCTGTCGCTGGGCGCGTACGCCCGCCAGTCGCTCGCCGGCAACGTGGCGCTCGCACGTGAGCTGACCGTCAGCCCCACCGAGGAGAACACCTTCTGGGGCGTACCGATGCTGGTGATGCTCGTGGTGTCGATGCGGATGCTGTGGCACCACGCGGCCGCGCGCGCCGCCTTCGTCGCCGGCGTGGTCCTGCTGCTCATGTCGATGGGCCCCGAGCTGCGCGTCGCCGGGCACGACACCGGGATCCCGCTGCCGTTCGCGCTGATCGCGCACGTGCCCGTGATCGACCTGGTCAGCGTGACCCGGTTCGCGATGGTGCCCGCCACGGTCATCGGCGTGATCATCGCGCTCGCCGCCGACCGGGCCGGGATGCTCCCGCACCGCCGGCGGGTGGCGTTCTGGGTCGGCATGGCGCTCGCCGTCGTACCGGTGCTGCCCAAGCCGCTGCCGACCGTCGAGGCCGCGCCGCTGCCGCCGTTCATCGCGCAGCGGATGTGGGAGCCGTACGTGCCGGCCGATCGCACGCTGGTGACCGTGCCGATGCCCGAGGTGACCACCGGGCGCACCGGGATGCGGTGGTTCGCCCTGTCCGGCCAGGGATACAAGACGCCGCGCGGGTACTTCATGGGACCGGCGAACCCGCCGGGGAACCGGACCGGGTCGTGGAACGCGGCGCCGCGGCCCACCTCCGACCTGCTGCGCATCGCGGGGGCGTACGGTCAGATGCCGGTGCTGACGGACGCCGACCGGGCGGCCGCGGTCGCCGATCTGACCTACTGGCGGGCCGCGGTTGTCGTGCTGACACCCGACGCGCCGAATGCCGACCTGTTGGAGACGATCGTCACGGGGCTGCTCGGACGGGCTCCGCAGCAGGTCGGGGGCGTGGCGCTGTGGGACGTCCGGGATATCGTTCACCCTGCCGGGTGACGGGAATGACCGCGCCCACCGGGACGCTGTTCCTCGACGCCCCCAAACTTGTCGTACCCCGCGGCTAGGGTGGCGGCGCCTGTTGTCCTAGACCTCAAACGGAGTGGCTGGCTGTGGCCGACCGACTGATCATCCGCGGCGCGCGCGAGCACAACCTGCGCGACGTCAACCTCGACCTGCCCCGCGACGCGATGATCGTGTTCACCGGGCTCAGCGGCTCGGGCAAGTCCAGCCTCGCCTTCGACACGATCTTCGCCGAGGGGCAGCGGCGGTACGTGGAGTCGCTGTCGTCATACGCGCGGCAGTTCCTCGGCCAGATGGACAAGCCGGACGTCGACTTCATCGAGGGCCTGTCCCCGGCCGTCTCGATCGACCAGAAGTCGACCTCGCGCAACCCGCGCTCGACCGTCGGCACGATCACCGAGGTGTACGACTACCTGCGCCTGCTGTTCGCCCGCACCGGCATCCCGCACTGCCCGGTCTGCGGCGAGCGGATCAGCAAGCAGAGCCCCCAGCAGATCGTCGACCGGGTCCTCGCGATGCCCGAGGGCACCCGGTTCATGGTCCTCGCCCCGGTCGTGCGCGGCCGCAAGGGCGAGTACGTCGACCTCTTCGCCGAGCTGCAGGCCAAGGGCTACGCCCGCGCCCGCGTGGACGGCGTCGTGCACCCGCTCTCCGAGCCGCCGAAGCTCAAGAAGCAGGAGAAGCACACCATCGAGGTGGTCGTCGACCGGCTCAGCGTCAAGGCGAGCAGCAAGCAGCGCCTGACCGACTCCGTCGAGGCGACGCTGGCGCTGTCCGGCGGCATCGTGCTGCTGGACTTCGTCGACCTGCCCGAGGACGACCCCGCCCGCGAGCGCCGCTTCTCCGAGCACCTCGCCTGCCCCAACGACCACCCGCTCGCCATCGAGGACCTCGAGCCCCGGGTGTTCTCCTTCAACGCGCCGTACGGCGCCTGCCCGGAGTGCACCGGCCTGGGCACCAAGAAGGAGGTCGACCCCGAGCTGATCATCCCGGACGAGGAGCGCAGCCTGCGCGAGGGCGCCATCCAGCCCTGGTCCGGCGGCTCGACCCTGGAGTATTTCCTGCGCCTGCTCGAGGCCCTGGGAAAGGCGGAGGGCTTCAGCCTCGACACCCCGTGGCGGGCCCTGCCCAGCCGCGCGCAGAAGACCATCCTCTACGGCTCCGAGGACCAGGTCCACGTCCGCTACCGCAACAAGTACGGCCGTGAGCGCTCCTACTACACCGGCTTCGAGGGCGTGGTGCAGTGGATCGAGCGCCGGCACGGCGACACCGAGAGCGACTGGTCGCGCGACAAGTACGAGGGCTACATGCGCGACATCCCGTGCCCGACGTGCGGCGGCGCCCGGCTCAAGCCCGAGGTGCTGGCGGTCACGATCGCCGGCAAGAGCATCGCCGAGGTCTGCAACCTGTCGGTGGGCGACTGCGCCGAGCTGCTCGCCGGGCTGGAGCTCGACGACCGGCAGAAGATGATCGCCGAGCGCGTGCTCAAGGAGATCAACGCGCGGCTGCGCTTCCTCGTCGACGTCGGCCTGGACTACCTGTCGCTCGACCGCGGCGCCGGCACCCTCTCCGGCGGCGAGGCGCAGCGCATCCGGCTCGCCACGCAGATCGGCTCCGGCCTGGTCGGCGTGCTGTACGTGCTGGACGAGCCGTCGATCGGCCTGCACCAGCGCGACAACCACCGGCTGATCGAGACGCTCGTGCGGCTCAAGAACCTCGGCAACACGCTGATCGTGGTCGAGCACGACGAGGACACCATCCGCACCGCCGACTGGATCGTCGACATCGGCCCCGGCGCCGGCGAGCACGGCGGTCAGATCGTGCACAGCGGGTCGGTCAAGGGGCTGCTGGCCAACAAGCAGTCGCCGACCGGGGCGTACCTGTCGGGCCGCAAGAAGATCCCGACCCCGGCCACCCGCCGGCCGCAGACTGCCGGCCGCGAGCTGGTCGTGCAGGGCGCCCGCGAGCACAACCTGCGCAACCTGACCGTCGGCTTCCCGCTCGGGCAGTTCATCGCGGTCACCGGGGTCAGCGGCTCCGGCAAGTCCACGCTGGTCAACGACATCCTCTACACCGTGCTGGCCAACCAGATCAACGGCGCCCGGATGGTGCCCGGCCGGCACACCCGCATCAGCGGTCTCGATCACGTCGACAAGGTCGTCGGCGTCGACCAGTCGCCGATCGGGCGCACCCCGCGCTCCAACCCCGCCACGTACACCGGGGTCTTCGACAACATCCGCAAGCTGTTCGCGGAGACCACCGAGGCGAAGGTCCGCGGGTACGGCCCCGGCCGGTTCTCGTTCAACGTCAAGGGCGGCCGCTGCGAGAACTGCTCCGGCGACGGCACGATCAAGATCGAGATGAACTTCCTGCCCGACGTGTACGTCCCCTGCGAGGTCTGCAAGGGCGCCCGCTACAACCGCGAGACGCTCGAGGTGCACTACAAGGGCAAGACCATCTCCGAGGTGCTGGAGATGCCGATCGAGGAGGCGGCGGACTTCTTCTCCGCCATCCCCGCGATCCACCGCCACCTTCGCACGCTGGTCGACGTCGGCCTGGGCTACGTACGCCTCGGCCAGCCCGCGCCCACCCTCTCCGGCGGCGAGGCGCAGCGCGTCAAGCTCGCCTCCGAGCTGCAGAAGCGCTCCACCGGCCGCACCGTGTACGTCCTCGACGAGCCCACCACGGGTCTGCACTTCGAGGACATCCGCAAGCTGCTGCTCGTCCTCAACGGCCTCGTCGACAAGGGCAACACCGTCATCACCATCGAGCACAACCTCGACGTGATCAAGACGGCGGACTGGCTCATCGACATGGGCCCCGAGGGCGGCAGCAAGGGCGGCCTGGTGCTCGCGACGGGCACGCCGGAGGAGCTGGCGGAGGTGGCGGAGAGCCACACCGGCCAGTTCCTGCGGCCGATGCTGGGGCTGAGCGGGGAGCCGGCGGGGGCGGAGGCCGCTGTGGCCCGGGCCGCCAAGGCGAACGGGACCGCCAAGGCGGCTGTGAAGCCGCGGGCTTCTCGGGGGCGGGCCAAGGCGGCTGTGTAGCCGGCGGGGTCCCAGGGTCCCAAGGGTCCCAGGGTGTCGGCCGGCGGCGGCGGCGGTGGTGGGTCGGTTGCGGCCCGTCGCCGGGCCGTGGATCTTCGCGGGCTCTGCTCCGGTGGGAAACTTGAAGTCACAGGTAACCCACAGCTACCGCTTCAGTCGGCTTCTGTGCTGCGAAAACGCGCCGGGATCTGACCCCCGGCCCTCGGAGATGCCGCAAATCGGCAGTTCCGAGCCGATAATTTCCTCCTGCGCCCATGAACCACATCCGAGGGCCGCGCGTATGTACAAGCAACGCCGCGTGACGCAAGCGCGCGGACAGGGCACGTGGAAGGGTTTGGCGAACAGATGACTGACGTGCAGACGAGGCCTGACGCCGAGATCACGGGCGCCGACGAGCCGGCCGCCGCCACGGGCACGGTCGCCACGCGGCGCGTCGTGCTCGCAGGGGCCGGGGCGCTCGGTGCCGGGTGCCTTCTCGCCGCTTGCGGTACGGACACCAGCACCAGCGGCACCAACGGCGCCAACGGCGGCGACTTCACCAACAACCCCGCCCCCGCGGGCAGCGCCGGCGCCGACGCGGGTGGCAGCGGCTCGACCGGCAAGGGCTCGACCGGCAAGGGCTCGTCCGGCGGCGGGAAGACCCTCGTCGCGGCCGCGGACGTGCCGGAGGGCGGTGGCGTGATCAAGGGCGACTACGTCATCACCCAGCCGCAGAAGGGCACCTACAAGGCGTTCAGCAAGATCTGTACGCACCAGGGCTGCCCGGTCAGCAAGGTCGACGGCGGTGTCATCACCTGCCCCTGCCACAACAGCACGTTCTCCATCGAGGACGGTGCCCCGACCGGCGGCCCGGCGAAGAAGGCGCTGCCCGAGACGCAGGTCAAGGTGGACGGCGACAACATCGTCGCCGCTTAGGCCCCCTGCCGGTTGCGGCGTCGCCGTGATCGGCCGGGCGGGTCAGTAGCGGGGGACCGGCCGGTGGTGGCCACCGTGGCCCTTCAGCCACGGCCGCCACACCCCTGCCGGCACCGGCCGGTCCCTGTACGTCCCGGCCGGAGGCCCGACGCCGTGGCGGCGGCAACGGACCTCCGGTCGGGTAATCATGTCAGGGGTCCGCACTAGGGTGGAATCGTGCCTGACCCGTCCAGCTACCGACCGGCGCCCGGGACCATTCCGGACGCCCCCGGTGTCTACCGCTTCCGCGACCCGACCGGCCGCGTCATCTACGTCGGCAAGGCCAAGAGCCTGCGCAACCGGCTGAATTCCTACTTCGCCGACACGTGGGGCCTGCACCCGCGCACGCAGCAGATGGTCACCACCGCGGCCGGCGTCGACTGGGTCACGGTGAGCAGCGAGGTCGAGGCGCTGCAGCTCGAGTTCCTGTGGATCAAGGAGTTCGATCCGCGGTTCAACGTCAAGTACCGCGACGACAAGTCGTACCCGTTCCTCGCCGTGACCCTCAACGAGGAGTTCCCGCGGCTGCAGGTCATGCGGGGCGCGAAGCGCAAGGGTGTGCGCTACTTCGGGCCGTACAGTCATGCCTGGGCGATCCGGGAGACGCTCGATCTGCTGCTGCGGGTGTTCCCGGCGCGCACGTGTTCGGCCGGTGTGTTCAAGCGGGCCGGCCAGATCGGGCGCCCGTGCCTGCTCGGCTACATCGGCAAGTGTTCCGCGCCGTGCGTGGGCTCGGTCACCGCCGAGGAGCACCGCGCGATCGTCGACGACTTCTGTGACTTCATGGCCGGCCGCACGGACGCGTTCGTCAAACGGCTCGAGCGCGACATGCTCGACGCGTCCGAGCAGCTGGAGTTCGAGAAGGCGGCCCGGCTGCGCGACGACATCGCCGCGCTGCGCCGGGCGATGGAGAAGCAGACCGTCGTGCTCGGCGACGGCACCGACGCGGACGTCGTCGCCTTCGCCGAGGACCCGCTCGAGGCCGCGGTGCAGGTCTTCCACGTCCGCGACGGCCGCGTCCGCGGCCAGCGCGGCTGGGTGGTGGAGAAGGTCGAGGACCTCACCACCGGCGACCTGGTCCACCACTTCTGCACCCAGGTGTACGGCGACGAGCACGGCGAGGGCCACGTCCCCAAGGAGCTCCTCGTGCCGGCCCTGCCGCCGGACGCCGCCGCCCTCGAGAACTGGCTCTCCGACCGCCGCGGCAGCCGCGTGAGCCTGCGCGTGCCCCAGCGTGGCGACAAACGTTCCTTGCTCGAGACGGTGGCGCGCAACGCGGGCGAGTCGCTGGCCCGCCACAAGCTGCGCCGCGCCGGTGACCTCACCACGCGCAGCAAGGCCCTCGACGAGATCGCCGAGGCGCTCGGCATGGACACGGCGCCGCTGCGCATCGAATGCTTCGACGTCTCGCAGATCCAGGGCACCGACGTGGTCGCCAGCATGGTGGTCTTCGAGGACGGCCTGGCGCGCAAGAGCGAGTACCGCCGCTTCGCCGTCCGCGGCAACCCGGACGGCAGCGGCACCGACGACCTCGCCGCGATGAGCGAGGTGATGCGGCGCCGGTTCGCCCGCTACCGCGCCCACGCCGCGGACGAGCCCGTCGAGGAGGAGCCGACCGCCGAGGAGTTGGCGGCGGATGCCGAGGTGCCGTCCGACGCCGGGCTGGTCGATCCCGCCGTGCCGGCCGCCGGAGCCGCTCCCACTTCCGCTTCCACCTCCGCCGCGCTCGCGGGAGCGGACGGTGTCCCAGCCGTCGTCGCTGAGTCGGGAGTCTCGGGCGGGTCGGGGGTCACCGGTGAGCCGGCCGTCAACGACCTGCCGGGCATCGACCCGTTGACCGGCCGGCCGCGCCGGTTCGCGTACCCGCCGCAGCTGGTCGTCGTCGACGGCGGCCAGCCGCAGGTCAACGCCGTCGCCGCGGTCCTGTCCGACCTCGGCATCACCGACGTCGCGCTGTGCGGGCTGGCGAAGCGCCTCGAGGAGGTGTGGCTGCCCGGCGAGGACTTCCCGGTGATCCTGCCCCGCACCTCCGAAGCGCTGTATCTGCTGCAGCGCGTTCGCGACGAGGCGCACCGGTTCGCGATCACGTTCCACCGCCAGCGGCGTTCCAAGCGGATGACCGCGTCCGCATTGGACAACGTTCCCGGCCTGGGTGAGACGCGGCGCAAGGCGTTGCTGCGGCACTTCGGCTCGCTCAAGCGCCTGGCCCAGGCGAGCCCGGAGGAGATCACCGAGGTGCCGGGGGTCGGGCGGCGTACGGCCGAGGCGGTGCTGGCGGCGCTGGCCCCGGAGAAGGAGTCGGCCAAGGACGCCGGCCCGGGGGAGGGCGACGGTCCCGCAGCGGTGCCGCGTGGTGGCGCGGGCCGTACGAAGGCGGGGGCGAACCGGTCTCGGGTGGCCCGGCCCCGCGCGGCCGACTCGGACGACGACACCGGCGACGCGACGGGTGCGGCACCCGAGCCGGCGGGTGTGGTCGGCGATTCCGCGGCGGTGGCCGCTGATCCCGCGCGTGCGACCGGCGGGCCAGGGGATGTGGGTGACGACAGCGTAGTCGGAGCGGCTGGTCCTGCGAGCGAGGCGGGACAGGCCACGGGTGAGGCGGACCGGGCTGTGGACGGGGCCGGGTGAGGGGCATGCGGGGTGAGACGGCCCGGACACGGCCGGTGAGCAGGGTCAACCGGCGGAATAGGGGTGTGCGGTCCGGCCGTTCCCTCTGGCGGGCGAAGGGGTGCGCCCGATCGGATTGATCGGTTACCGGACACGGCGTCCGGCGGGATCCGGTGGGCGGGTCGGCCTAGGATGGCGTGTCCGCCCGGACCGGGTGGAGCTGTGCGGTGCAGGAGGAGTGCGTGACCGAGTCGATGCCGGAGTTCGCTCCGGAGCCGTCGCCCGACGAGGCCCAGACCGACCTCGTGGTGGTGACCGGGGTGTCCGGTGGTGGCCGCAGCACGGTCGCCCGGGCCTTGGAGAACGTCGGCTTCTACGTCGTCGACAACCTGCCCCAGGCGCTGATGCTGGACATGGCCCAGCTCGCGTTCGAGGCCGGCGGGGCTGCCCGGCGTACGGCCATGGTGCTGGACGTGCGCAGCCGGGCCTTCTCCACCGACCTGGCCGGCGCCGTCCGCGCCCTCAAGGACCGTGGCTTCTCGCCGCGCGTGGTCTTCGTCGACGCGGACGACGAGGTGCTGATCCGGCGCTTCGAGTCCGTACGCCGCTCGCACCCGCTGCAGGGTGACGGCCGCCTCGCGGACGGGATCGCCGCCGAGCGCAAACTCCTCGAGGAGGCGCGCGAGCAGGCGGACGTGATCATCGACACCAGCCACCTGAACGTGAACCAGCTGCGCCGCCGCGTCGAGGAGCTGTTCGGCGGCGAGGACGCCCGCAAGCTGCGGATCACCGTGCTCTCCTTCGGCTTCAAGTACGGCCTGCCGCCCGACGCCGACTACGTGCTGGACGCCCGGTTCCTGCCCAACCCGTTCTGGGTGCCGGAGCTGCGCGAGCACACGGGCCTCGAGGAGGGCGTCAGCACGTACGTGCTCGGGCAGGAGGGCGCGAGCGACTTCGTCGGCACGTACGCGGAGCTCATCTCGGCGACCGCGCCCGGCTTCGAGCGCGAGGGCAAGCGCTACCTCACGGTGGCGGTCGGCTGTACGGGCGGCAAGCACCGCAGCGTGGCGATCGCCGAGGAACTGACCGCCCGCCTCCGCGACATCCGCCTGTCCGCCCACTCCTCCCACCGCGACCTGGGGCGGGAGTGACGCCGGCGCAAGCCGACCCGCCCGGGGACGCGGACCGGCAGAACCAGCGGGGCGAGGTTCCGGCCCGCGGTGACCGGGGTCCGCAGGGCCGGGGAGCAGCGGCAAGGCCGGACGGGCGGCAGCCGATCAAGGTCGTCGCGTTCGGTGGCGGGCACGGGCTCGCGGCCTCGCTGCGCGCGTTGCGGCACTGCGAGCCGAAGCTGGACCTCGACATCACCGCGGTGGTGACGGTCGGCGACAACGGCGGCTCCAGCGGTCGGCTGCGCGCCGAGCGGGACGCCCAGTTGCCCCCGGGCGACCTGCGGATGGCGCTCACGGCGCTGGCCGACGAGGAGCCCGCGCACCAGGTCATGGTCCGGCTGATGCAGCACCGGTTCGCGCCGGTCGGCAACCCGGACCGGCGCGCTGCCGCCCACGCGCAGGACGAGGCGAGTGGGCCCGGTGGCCGCTCGGCAACCGCAGCGGATCCGACCGGCGGCTCGGCAGAAGCAGCGGGTCCCGTCGAGGGCTCGGCAGGTGCAGCGGGTCCGGCCGGCCCCACAACAGCCGCAGCGGGTCCGGTGGAGGGCTCGGAAGCGGGGGCCGGCGGCAAGTCCGGCTGGGGGAGTGTCGACCGGCGGGTCGCCGCGCTCGGCGGCAAGCACGATCCGCTCGCCGGCCACGCCGTGGGAAACCTGCTGCTGCTCGGGCTGCTGGAGCTCATGGACGATCCGGTCGACGCCCTGCGGCACGCCGCGGCGATGGTGGGCGCGCGCGGGCAGGTGCTGCCCATGGCGTGCCATGCCGTCGGAATCGAGGCCGACGTGCGCGGGGGCGATCCGGCTCGGCCCGGCGAGGTTGTCACCGTACGGGGGCAGCACGCCGTCGCCGTCGCCGGCGGGCACGTCGAGGCCGTACGGATCGTGCCCGCCTCGCCGCCCGCCTGCCCCGCCGCGCTGGACGCGATCGGTGACGCCGACTGGCTGATCTTCGGGCCGGGCAGCTGGTACACGAGCGTGCTGCCGCACCTGCTGGTGCCCGAGCTGGCCGCCGCCATCGTCGCGAGCCCGGCGCGCCGGCTGGTGACCCTGAACCTGGCCGCGGACACCGAGACGCTGGGGCTTTCCGTGGCTGACCACCTGGCGGCGCTGCACTGGTACCTGCCGCAGCTGCACGTCGACACCGTGCTCGCCGACGCGAAATGGGTGGGCGAGCCGGACCCGGTGCACCGGGCCGCGGAGGCGCTCGGCGCGCGCCTGGTCCTTGCCCCTTTGGCCGTTGCGGACGGCAGCCCCAGGCATGATCCTGAGTCGTTGGGCGCCGCGCTGGTGCCCGTCCTGGGCTCCGATCGTTAAGCAACTGACATGAGCGTGAACCACCCGGACAGCGCCGACCGCGGTGACAACTGAAAAGCACCACCCACACGGGACGACGCCGGCTGAACACGGTGGGCGGAGGCGCTGCCGACCGGCCCGGGCCGCCACCTTGGCCATGCGCCGGGGCGGCCGGCAGCACAGCACGACAGAGCACAGAGACCGCGTAACAAAGCATGAGGTGACTTCGAGATGGCGATGACGGCAGCGGTCAAGGATGAGCTGAGCCGGGTCGACGTACCCAAGCCGTGCTGCCGCCGCGCGGAGATGGCCGCCCTGCTGCGCTTCGCCGGCGGCCTGCACATCGTCTCCGGCCGGGTGGTCGTCGAGGCCGAGCTGGACACCGGCGCGGTGGCGCGGCGGCTGCGCCGGGAGATCGCCGACGTGTACGGGTACCCCAGCGAGGTCCACGTGCTCGCCTCCGGTGGCCTGCGCAAGGGCAGCCACTACATCGTCCGCATCGTCAAGGACGGGGAGGCGCTCGCCCGGCAGACCGGCCTGCTCGACGTCCGGGGCCGTCCCGTCCGCGGCCTGCCCCCGCACGTGGTCTCCGCCAACGTCTGCTGCGCCGTCGCCGCGTGGCGGGGTGCGTTCATGGCGCACGGCTCGCTCACCGAGCCGGGCCGCTCCAGCGCGCTGGAGATCACCTGCCCGGGCCCGGAGGCCGCGCTGGCGCTGCGCGGCGCCGCCCGGCGCATCGGCATCACCGCCAAGGAGCGGGAGGTGCGCGGCGTCGACCGCGTCGTGATCAAGGACGGGGACGCGATCGCCGCGCTGCTCACCCGCATCGGCGCGCACGCGAGCGTGCTCGCCTGGGAGGAGCGCCGGGTACGCCGGGAGGTCCGCGCGACCGCCAACCGCCTCGCGAACTTCGACGACGCCAACCTGCGCCGGTCCGCCCGCGCGGCCGTGGCGGCGGCGGCCCGGGTGACCCGCGCGCTGGAGATCCTCGCGGACGAGGCGCCCAACCACCTGACGTCGGCGGGCCAGCTGCGCCTCGAGCACCGGCAGGCCAGCCTGGAGGAACTCGGCGCGCTCGCCGACCCGCCGCTGACCAAGGACGCGATCGCCGGCCGGATCCGGCGGCTGCTGGCGCTGGCCGACAAGCGGGCCCGCGACCTCGGCATCCCGGACACGGAGGCCGCGGTCACCCCGGAGATGATGGCCTGCTGACCGGCCGCGAGGACGAGCGGCCACGGCGACGAACGCGGCCCTGGGCTGAGGAACGCCGGCCAGCAGCGGCAACGCGCGGAAAGCAGCGCGGCCGGCCGCGCTGACAAGCGCAGCCCGCGCGGCCGCGCGACCGGGCTCAGCCGGCGCGGTCGCGCGGATGGGGACAGCCGGCGTGGCTGCGGCCGATGCGCCCCGCAGCTAGTGCGGCGCCGGGCGGTTCAGCAGGACCCGGCCCAGGATGAGCGTCCCCACCCCGGCGATCACGACGCTGAGCAGCCCCACCCGCAGGCTGCTGTGGTCCGCCACCAGCCCGACCACCGGCGGTGACGCCAGGAAGCCCACCCGCAGCACCCAGCTGACGATCGTCAGGCCCGCGCCCGGCGGCAGGCCGGGCAGCTCGTCGGCGGTGTGCATCGCGGCCGGGACCAGGGTTGCCGTGCCCAGACCGGCCAGGGCGAAGCCGGCGAGGGCCGTACCGACCGAGGGGAAGGCGAGGGCGACGCCCATGCCGGCCGCGGCCACGGCGCCGCCGAGGCGGGTGACCGTACGCTGGCCGAAGCGGTCCACCGCACGGTCGCCGAGGAGGCGTCCCACGGTCATCGCGGCCTGGAGGGCCACGAAGGCGAGGCCCGCGGTCGCCGCGGTCGCGCCCAGGTCTTCGGTGAGGAACAGCGCGCCCCACGAAGCGCCGGCGTCCTCGACCAGGGAGCCGAAGAGGGCGAGGCCGCCGAGCGCCGCGAGCATCCACACCGCGGCCGTGGGGAACGCGCGGGGTGCCGGCGGGGCCGGTTCGCGTTCGGTGTCGTCCGGGCCGGGCAGCATGAAGCGGTACGCGACCAGCGCCACCACGCTGAACACCACCCCGGCGACGCCGAGGTGGACCAGGAGCGGGATGCCCAGGCCGGCCGCCGCCGCGCCCATGAGGCCGCCGAGGACCGCCCCGATGCTCCAGACGCCGTGGAACGAGTTGACGATGGAGCGGCCGTACAGGCGTTGGACGCGCAGGCCGTGGGCGTTCTGGGCGACGTCGACGATCGCGTCGGCCGCACCGGCGATCAGCAGGACCGCCGCGAGCGCCCACCAGGACGGGACGACGGCGACCAGCAGGAAGCCGAGCGCGATCAGCGGGATGCCGAACGCGCCGGCGCGGGCCGAGCGGATGCGGCGGATCACCGCGGAGGCGAACAGGCCGCCGGTGAGCGCGCCGAGCGGGCCCGCCGCGAGGGCCGTGCCGAGCAGGGCGTTGCTGAGGTCGAGGCTTTCCTTCACCTCGGGGTAGCGCGGCACGAGGTTGGCGAACAGGGCGCCGTTGGTGAGGAAGACGGCGGCGACGGCGATGCGGGCGCGCCGGGCCCGGGTTCCGGGCCCGGCGGGGGCGAGGACGGCCATGATCAGGAGAACCGCGCCACGGCTTCGTCGACCTGCTGTTCGGTGACCGGGGAGCCCGGGAAGCGGGACAGCCGCTGCAGCGGGATCGCGCGCATCATCTGACCGTGCTGCGGGTCGAACAGCATCCCGTGGAACATGCTGTCCGCGATGCCTTCGCGCAGCCACGGGCCGCCGGCGGGGTGGGCGAGCCATTCGTCCACCGTCGACGACGGGGTCAGCGGCGTGGTGATGTCGTCGCCGGTCAGCTCGACGGTGGTCTCGAGGCGGATGTCGCGGGAGGAGGCGCCGGCGCGGATGCCGAACGTGCCGCCCTCGACGGTCCAGCGGCGCAGCGCCGGGTGCCAGAACGCGAACGCCCGGTGCCCGAGCTCGACGGTGACCGGCTTGCTCTCGCCCGGCTCCAGGGCCACCTGGGCGAAACCGCGCAGCTCCTGCTCCGGGCGGAAGACGGTCGCCTGCGGGTCGGTCACGTACACCTGCACGGTCTCCTTGCCGGCCCGTGGGCCGGTGTTGGTCACCGTGAGCGTGACGCGCACGCTGGTGCCGTCGACGGTCGCGGTCAGATTTTCGTACGCGAATGAGGTGTACGAGAGCCCGTGGCCGAACGGGTACGCGACGGGCAGCCGGTGCGCGTCGTACCAGCGGTAGCCGATGAGCAGGCCTTCGCCGTACCGGACGTGGCCGTGCTCGCCGGGGAAGTTGCCGAGCGCGGGGTTGTCCTCGTAGCGCACCGGGATCGTCTCGGCGAGCCTGCCCGTGGGCGCCACCGTGCCGAGCAGCAGGTCCGCGGTGGCCGCACCGCCGGCCTGGCCGAGCAGCCAGCCCTCGAGGATCGCCCGGGCCCGGTCCTGCCACGGGGCGACGGTGACGGCCGAGCCGTTGGAGAGCACGACGACGACCTGCTGGTTCGCGTCGGCGACCGCGTGGAGCAGCTCGATCTGGTGGGCGGGCAGGTCCATGTGGTCGCGGTCGTAGCCCTCCGATTCGTACGCCGGGGGCAGGCCCAGGAACAGCACGGCGACGTCGGCGCCCGCGGCGGCCCGTACGGCCTCGTCGACGAGCGCGGGGTCGCCGGTCTCGGACTCGATGACGAAGCCGGGCGCGAACACGACGTCGCGCCTGCCGTCGAGCGCCGCGGTGAGCGACTCCAGCGCGGTGTCCACCCGGGTGGGGTTGACCTGCGAGGACCCGGCGCCCTGGAACCGCGGCGTACGGGCGAACTCGCCGATCACCGCGACCGTGCCGCCGGTCCCCGCGAGCGGGAGGATGCCGTCGTCGTTCTTGAGCAGCACCGCGCTGGCGGCGGCCGCCTCGCGGGCGAGCGCGTGGTGGGCGTCGGCGTCGAAGGTCTGCCCCGGAGTGAGGGCCGGCAGCGAACGGTTGAGCAGCTCGAGCAGCCGGGTGACGGCGAGGTCCACGTCCTTCTCGCTCAGGGTGCCCGCGCGGACGGCGTCGAGGATCACCCGGGTGCCGGCGCCGCCGGAGGAGGGCATCTCCAGGTCCAGGCCGGCCGCGACGGCGGCGTCGCGGCGGTTCACGGCGCCCCAGTCGGACACGACCAGGCCCTCGAAGCCCCACTCGTCACGCAGCACCTCGGTGAGCAGCCAGCGGTCCTCGCTGGCGTACGTCCCGTTGATCCGGTTGTACGAGCACATGACGGTCCACGGCTGCGCGCCGGTCACCACCCGCTCGAAGGCGGGCAGGTAGATCTCGCGCAGCGTGCGCTCGTCGACGTCGGCGGAGACCGTCATCCGGGCGGTCTCCTGGTTGTTCGCGGCGAAGTGCTTCAGCGACGTGCCGATGCCCTGGCTCTGCACGCCGGTGACCATCGCGGTGCCGAGCTCGCCGGCCAGCAGCGGGTCCTCGGAGAAGTACTCGAAGTTGCGCCCGCACAGCGGCGAGCGCTTCATGTTGATGCCCGGCCCGAGCAGCACCGCGACCTCCTCGGCGCGGCATTCCCGGCCCAGGGCCTCGCCGATGCGGGTGAGCAGGCCGGTGTCCCAGGTGGAGGCGAGCCCGGCGGCGGGCGGGAAGCAGGTCGCGGGCACGCTCTCGTTGAGCCCCACGTGGTCCGGGTCGCCGGCCTGTTTGCGCAGGCCGTGCGGGCCGTCGGTGACCATCACGGAGGGGATGCCCAGCCGCTCGACCGCCTGGGTACGCCAGAAGTCGGCACCGTCGAGCAGCGCGGCCTTCTCGTCCAGGGTGAGGCAGCCTTCAGTCCCTTTGTGGGCGGTGGCGGGGTGGTTGGACGGGCTGAGCAGGGCGGGGATGTCCAGGGGCGGCGCGGCGTCAGCGGTCATGACCGAATCGTAACAATGAAAACCTCCACGCGGAAGTTTTTGTTCGCCTACGATGGCGCGATGGCGGACGCCCCGGAGACCACCCTCGAGCCCAACCGGCGCGGCGCGTACGAGAAGGGCGTACGGCGCCGGCGCGAGATCCTCGACCGGGCCATCGAGGTCTTCGCGGAGCGCGGGGCGCAGGGCACCTCGCTGCGCGCCATCGGCGAGGCGATCGGGGTGTCCCACGCGGCCCTGAAGCACTACTTCGCCTCGCGCGAGGAGCTGCTCATCGAGGTGTACCGGGCGGCCGAGGAGCGGTCGATCATCAACGACCCGGCGCCCGACACCTCATCGGTGGTCGGGTTGATGACGCACGCCGCGCGGCGCAACCACGGCGTGCCGGGGCTGGTGCAGCTGTACTCCACGCTGGTGGCGAGCGCGCTGGAGAACGGTCACGACGAGGCCCGGACGTTCTTCTCGGCCCGCTTCGAGGGGCTGCGCCGCATCCTCGCCGCCCGGGTCCGCGAGGAGCAGGAGGCCGGCCGCATCCGGCCGGACCTGGCCCCGCGGGCGGTGGCGGCCCTGATCATCGCCGCCTCGGACGGCCTGCAGACCCAGTGGCTGCTCGATCCGGCGGTCGGCATCGAGGAGTCGTTGTCGCTGCTGGAGGACCTGCTGGAGCAGCCACGCGGCTGACCCGCGGGCGAGCCCGGAAGGGGCGAACGGCCCGGACCACGACGGGCCTTCCGGTGGGGGCCGCCGGGCCTTCCTGCTTTTGTCCGGCACGGTGTCCGTACCGAAGAATGAAGATCGTCAAAGCGGGCTGAAGTAACGATCAGGTTGCGCCCCCGCGGCACGGCCGGTCGCCGTCTCGGATAAGGTCTGGGGTGACGGCGACGGTGCCGGGCAGCACGGCCGGACGCGCCGGGGAGCGCCGCGACCAGCGCGGCGGTTCCCTAGACCGCGCGACGGCCCAGTCACAGCCGGCCTGCCTCACATGGTCGGCACGAAAACCTCCGCCGGTCGCAGATTCCGGCGGACCGAAACGAGGAGATCGACCTGTGACCATCCGGGTTGGCATCAACGGCTTCGGCCGTATCGGCCGCAACTTCTTCCGGGCGGTGGCCGCCTCCGGTGCGGACATCGAGATCGTGGGCGTGAACGACCTCACCGACAACGCCACGCTCGCGCACCTGCTCAAGTACGACAGCATCCTCGGCCGCCTGCCGCACGAGGTCAAGGCCACCGCGGACGAGATCACCGTGGCCGGCAAGACGTTCAAGGCGTTCGCCGAGCGCGACCCGCAGAACCTGCCGTGGGGCGACCTGGGCGCCGACGTCGTGATCGAGTCGACCGGCTTCTTCACCGACGCCACCAAGGCCAGGACCCACGTCGACAAGGGCGCGAAGAAGGTCATCATCTCGGCGCCGGCCAAGAACGAGGACATCACGATCGTGATGGGCGTCAACGACAACCTGTACGACGCCGCGCAGCACACGGTCATCTCGAACGCGTCCTGCACCACCAACTGCCTCGCGCCGATGGCGAAGGTGCTCAACGACACGATCGGCATCGAGCGTGGCCTGATGACCACGATCCACGCCTACACCCAGGACCAGAACCTGCAGGACGGCCCGCACAAGGACCTGCGCCGCGCCCGCGCCGCCGCCCTCAACGTGGTGCCGACCTCGACCGGCGCCGCCAAGGCCGTCAGCCTGGTGCTGCCGGAGCTCAAGGGCAAGCTGGACGGCTTCGCGATGCGCGTGCCGATCCCGACCGGCTCGGCGACCGACCTGACCTTCCAGGCCGCCAAGGAGACCTCGGTCGACGAGGTCAACGCCGCGATCAAGGCCGCCGCGGACGGCCCGCTCAAGGGCATCCTCACCTACACCGAGGACCCGATCGTGTCGGCCGACATCGTCACCGACCCGGCCTCCTGCATCTTCGACGCCGGCCTCACCAAGGTCATCGGCAACCAGGTCAAGGTCGTCGGCTGGTACGACAACGAGTGGGGCTACTCGAACCGCCTCGTCGACCTGGTCAAGCTGGTCGGGGCCTGATCTGCCTTGAAGACTCTCGACGACCTGCTCGGCGAGGGTGTCTCGGGTCGGCGCGTGCTCGTGCGCGCCGACCTGAACGTCCCGTTCGACAAGAAGGACCCGACCGTCATCAGCGACGACGGCCGCATCCGCGCGGTGCTGCCGACCCTGGTCGCGCTGCGTGACGCCGGCGCCCGCGTGATCGTGTGCTCGCACCTCGGCCGCCCCAAGGGCGCGCCGGACCCGAAGTACACGCTCGCGCCGGTCGCCACCCGCCTCGGCGAGCTGCTGGGCAACCCCGTGGTGTTCGCCTCGGACACCATCGGCGACTCCGCCTCGGCCTCGGTGGACGCGCTGCAGGACGGCCAGGTGCTGCTCCTGGAGAACCTGCGCTTCAACGAGGGTGAGACGTCGAAGGACGACGCCGTGCGCGGCGCGTTCGCCGACAAGCTGGCCGCCCTCGCGGAGTACTACGTCGACGACGCGTTCGGCGCGGTGCACCGCAAGCACGCCTCCGTGTACGACGTCCCGGCCCGGCTGCCGCACTACGCGGGCGGCCTGGTGCTGCGCGAGGTCGGCGTGCTCAAGCGCGTCACCGAGTCGCCGGAGCAGCCGTACGTGGTCGTGCTCGGCGGCTCGAAGGTCTCCGACAAGCTCGCCGTCATCCAGGCGTTGCTGCCGAAAGTCGACAAGCTGCTCGTCGGCGGCGGCATGTGCTTCACCTTCCTCAAGGCCCAGGGTCACGAGGTCGGCAAGTCGCTGCTCGAGGCCGAGATGATTGCCACGTGCGCCGATCTGCTGGCCCAGGCCGATGGCCGGATCGTGCTGCCGGTGGACGTGGTGGCGGCTTCGGCCTTCGCCGCGGACGCCGAGCACGACGTGGTGGACGTCTCGGACATCCCGGCCGACCGGCTGGGTCTGGACATCGGCCCGCAGTCCGTCGCCCTGTTCTCCGAGGCGATCTCGTCGGCGAAGACGGTGTTCTGGAACGGCCCGATGGGCGTGTTCGAGCTGGCGCCGTTCGCGGCCGGCACCCGGGGCGTGGCCGAGGCGATCACCAAGATCGACGGCTTCTCCGTGGTCGGCGGCGGTGACTCGGCCGCCGCTGTGCGCACGCTGGGCATCGACGAGTCCGGCTTCGGGCACATCTCGACCGGCGGCGGCGCGTCGCTGGAGTACCTCGAGGGCAAGACCCTCCCGGGCCTGTCCGCGCTGGAGAGCTGAACATGGCTGACGTCACCCGCCGCCCCATCATGGCCGGCAACTGGAAGATGAACCTCAACCACTTCGAGGCCATCCTCCTCGTGCAGAAGCTGGCCGCCAGCCTCACCGAGCAGCAGCTCACCGACGTCGAGGCGGTCGTGCTGCCGCCGTACACCGACCTGCGCAGCGTGCAGACGGCGATCGACGGCGACAAGGTGCAGATCAAGTACGGCGCCCAGGACCTGTCCCAGCACAAGGGCGGCGCGTACACCGGGGAGATCTCCGGCGCGATGCTCGCCAAGCTGGGCTGCTCGTACGTGGTGGTCGGGCACTCCGAGCGCCGCGAGTACCACAACGAGGACGACGCGCTGGTCAACGCCAAGGTGAAGGCGGCGCTGGCCAACGAGCTCACGCCGATCCTGTGCGTGGGCGAGGGGCTCGAGATCCGCGAGGCCGCCGGGCACGTCCCGCACTGCTGCACGCAGCTGGACGCGGCCCTCGACGGGCTCAAGGCCGAACAGGTCAAGGACATCGTCATCGCGTACGAGCCGGTCTGGGCGATCGGCACCGGCAAGACCGCGACCCCCGACGACGCGCAGGAGGTGTGCGGCGCCATCCGGGCGCGGCTCGCCGAGAAGTACGGCGCCGAGACGGCCGACGCGGTGCGCATCCAGTACGGCGGCTCCGTGAAGGCGGCGAACATCGCCGCGATCATGGCGCAGCCGGACGTCGACGGTGCGCTGATCGGCGGCGCGAGCCTGGACGCGGAGGAGTTCGCCTCCATCGTCCGGTTCCGCGAGCACGTCCAGCGGTAACCGACGTCGCGGAACCGGCCGCCCCGCGCGGTGGCCGGTTCCGCGCGCCGGTTCATTTCGGACCGCCCTGGGGCGGCCCGTTCTTCGCGCGCCCGCTATTGTGGGGTCCGCGCTGCCGTGCCCTTCGAGAGGACTGACCCCACCATGCCGATCGCGTTCGCCTACACGTTGATCGTGTTGCTGGTCATCACCAGCATCCTGCTGACGCTCCTGATCCTGCTGCACCGCGGCAAGGGCGGCGGCATGTCCAGCATGTTCGGCGGCGGCGTCACCTCCAGCCTGTCCGGCTCCTCGGTGGCCGAGAAGAACCTCGACCGCTACACCGTTCTCGTCGGCATCGTGTGGTTCGCCTGCATCGTCGGCCTCGGCCTCTGGCTGAAGCTGCAGCAGGCCGGCTGAGACACATCGTTAACGACCGGTCCCTTACCGCTCACCAGTCACCTGCCTTCAGTCAGCTGAGGGTGGCGGGTGGGTGTTTGGACCGGACTTCCTCCGGCGCCTCAGGAGTCGTAAACTCTGCCGCGCGGTCCGGTCCGTCCGGGTCGCGCGGTTCTTTTTTACCGCTCCTTTCCGCCGTTTCACCCCGGCGAAGAAACGCCTCTGAAAGACAGGAGTGACATCCGTGTCCAGTGGCAGCGCGATCCGCGGCAGCCGCGTCGGGTCCAGCCCGATGCGCCCCGACGAGCGCAGCGAACCCGCCCCGCGGCGGGAGGTGACGTACTGGTGCGCGGCCGGCCACGAGGTCGACGTCCGCTTCGCCGCCGACGTCACCCCGCCGGAGACCTGGGACTGCGTCCGCTGCGGCCAGCCGGCCGGCCTCGACCGCAGCAACCCGCCCGGCCGGTTGCGCGTGGAGCCGTACAAGTCGCATCTGGCGTACGTGAAGGAGCGGCGCTCCGACGCGGACGGGGCGGCGATCCTGGCTGAGGCCCTGGCGAAGGTCCGCCAGCGGCGGGGGCGCAGCGAGTAGCTGCGGTCCGGCTTACCGCTGGACTGCCTTACTGCTGGGCCGGCTTACTGCTGGGCCGGCTTGCCGCTGGCTGGCTGGCTTCGGCGGGGCGGCTTACAGCGGGCTGGTGTCGCGGCCGAGGAAGGTCACCGACGTCGCGTCCGGCACGGTGAGCTCGACGAAGCCCAGCCGGTCGTAGAAGGCCCGCGCCGACGTGTTCGTCGGCACCATGCCGAGGTGCACCCGCGGCACGCCGGCCGCGCGCAGCCCCGCGAGGAACGCGCCGATCAGGCCGCGCCCCCAGCCCTTGCCCTGCCACTCCGGCAGCAGGTCGATGTGCAGGTGCGCGGGGTAGTCGGCGAGCTCCGGCGAGACCATGCGCTCCGGGTGATAGTGCAGCGCGAGCATGCGGTCGTCCGGCGTCACCGGCGGGTCCTGCGGCAGCGGGTAGCGGTCGGCCGTCGCCGGCAGCCACTCGTCGCGGTAACGCTGGGCGAAGCGGGCCGTGTCCGCGGTGCCGAGCACGTAGCCGACCGCCGTGCCCGTGCCGTCGTCGAGGACGTGCGCGTGCTCCGGCTCGAGGATCACGTACGGCGCGGCGAAGATGTCGCCCATGAGGCGGTCGGACGAGTACTGCCCTCGGGCGTCTCCGCCGGCGTCCGCCGTCCGGACGCAGATGTCATAGATGGTGTCGAGGTCCTCGGGGCGGTACGCGCGGATCGCTGGCTGCACGACGCCAGTCTAGGCGGGCCTGATCTGTGACCGGCATCACTGCGGACCCGCCAACCTTCTGCCGCGCCAGGCGTCCCTCCCAGCGAGAGCACGTCACCGATCGCAGGAGGACCACCCGATGCGCCTGAGCGCCCGCGCCGCCGTCAGCACCGCCGCCGTCACCGCCGCCCTCGCGCTCGGCGGGACGTACGCCGCCACCGCGTTCGCCGACTCCGGCCCGAAGCCCGCACCCGTGCCGGCCACGTCCCCGGCCGGGTCGTCGCCGGCGGCGTCGCCCGTACCCGCGGCGTCGCCGGTGCCGTCCCCGGCCCGCCCGGAAGCGTCCCCGGCCCGGCCCGAGGCTTCCCCGGCGCGGCCCGGCGCGTCGCCGGCGCGGCCCGAGGCTTCCCCGGCGCGGCCTGAGGGGTCCCCGGCGCGGCCTGAGGCTTCCCCGGCGACCGTGCCGTCACCCGCTCGGCCGAAGGGTGCGGCACCGTCACCCTCCCGGGCGCTCCCGCCGGCGAGCCCCGCCGCGGTACCGTCACCCACCCGGACCGCCCACTGACCCGCAGGGCCCGCCATGATCCTCGCCATCCCGCTGCCGTCGCTGCTGCTGCGACGGTTGCGTGCGAGCGTGTCCACGCCCGTCCGGCAGCGGCCGGCACCCGCCGGGCCGCCGCCGATCAACGAGCTGTACCAGGCGCGGCGGCTCGGGCTGGTGCGGCTGGCGGTGCTCATGGTCGACGACCTGGCGACGGCTGAGGACATCGTGCAGGACGTGTTCGCCGCCCTGTACCGGCGGCACGGCGCTGACCTGCGTACCGTCACCGACCCGGAGGCCTACCTGACCTCCGGGGTGATGAACGCCGCCCGCTCGGCGCTGCGCCGCCGCCGGACCGCGCGGGCCTACGTGCCGCCGCCGGCGGGCACGGCCCCGGCCGCGGAGGAACAGATGCTGCTGGCCGACGGCGACCGCGAGGTGCTGGGGGCGCTGGGCGAGCTGACCGTACGGCAGCGCCAGGTGGTGGTTCTGCGCTACTGGTCGGAGCTGTCGGAGCAGGAGATCGCCGACGTTCTGCACGTGTCCCGCGGCACGGTCAAGTCGACCGCCAGCCGCGCCCTGACCATCCTCCGCGGCCTGCTGGGAGAACCCCGATGACGAACCTGAAAGCGCGGCTGCTCGGCGCCCTGCGCGGCCTGCGGGGAGAACGCCGATGACGAACCTCGAAGCGCGGCTGCGTGCGGCCCTGTCCGCCCGGGCGCTGTCCGTGACCGCGGACGACCTGCAGCCCGCCGTGCCGCCGACCGCGGCGACCGTACGCCCTCGGCGGCTGCCCGTGTCGTGGATGGGGGCGCTGGCGGGCGGCGCGGCGCTGGCCGTCGCGCTGGTGGCCGTCGTGGTGGCGGTACGCCTGCCGGGGGAGCAGCCGCAGCCGCCGGCGCCGAATCCACCGGCCGCGACCGTACCGTCGCAGTCTCCGTCGCTTTCCCCGTCGCCGTCTCCGTCGTCCTCCCCGGCGGACTCGCCGGCGCCCGGCCCGGCCCGGGGCCGTGACGGGGTGCCGAAGGGCATCCCGGAGACCCCGGGAGGGCCGAAGGCATCACCCCGGCCGCACTCGCCGACAGCGGTGAGCCCGGGAACCGGCGACGGCACGTCGATGGTCCCGAGCCCGCCGGCTTCGTTCGGCTGACGCCCGCTGGCGTCGTTCGGCTAGCGCCCGCCGGTTTCGCTCGGCTGACGTCTGCCGGCTTCGTTCGGCTGCGGCGCGCCGGCTTTCGTCCGGCGGGGGCTGGCGGCTTCGTTCCGCTGCTGCCCCGGCCTCGTCGGCCGAGGCGGGCCGACGGGAGCGTTCGGAGCGGCTGAGCCGACCCGCACCCGCCGTCCGGGAGCAGGCCGAGCGGCCGACTTGAGGGTTCCGGTGGGGTGAACCGAACGGCAACCGGGGCGCGCCTGTTCTGCGCTCGGCGGGTTCGCGGGGTGGGCGAATGGATGGGCATGACGGACACGCAGATCGTTGAGCTGGGGCTGCAGGCCATGACCATCGCGGCGAAGATGTGCGCGCCGGTGCTGGTGACCGCGTTGCTGATCGGGTTCGCGATCTCGTTGTTCCAGTCGGTGACGCAGATTCAGGAGGCGACGCTGAGCTTCGTGCCGAAGGCGGCGGCGGTGGGCGCGGCGATCCTGTTCAGCGGGAACTGGATGTTGCACGAGATGGTGACGTTCACGACGCAGCTGTTCGAGAAGATCCCGTCGCTGCTGAGCTGACCTCCGCCGGAGAGCTCGAAGGCCGCCCCTCGCGATTGCGAGAGGCGGCCTTCACCGTTTGGGGGCCTTCACCGTTTGGCGGCCGCGGCGGTGTCGAGCAGCCAGAGCGTACGGCGGGTGCCACGAGCGTGGGCCGCGGGCAGGTCCAGGTCGCCGCCCAGCGCCGCGCCCACCGATTCGGCCTTGTCCGGGCCCGCCGCGACCAGCCAGACCTCTTCCGCGGACTGGATGGCGCTCATCGTCAGCGAGATGCGGGTGGGCGGGGGCTTCGGGCTGTCGTGCACCGCCGTGGCCGCGCCGGTGGCGGTCGCGTCGGGGTGGCCGGGGAACAGCGACGCCACGTGCCCGTCCTCGCCGACGCCCAGCATGAGCACGTCGAAGTACGGCAGCCCCGCCTCGACCTCCGCCTCGGCCTGCGGGTCGTCGGCGACCGGCGCGCCGCCCGCTGCCGAGGTCGCCGCGGTGGTCGCGGGGGAGGCGTCGGTGGCCGCGGCGGCGAGGTCGCGGGCGTACCGGGCGGCGGCCGCCGGGGCGTCGTCGCCGTCGGGGCCGTCCGAGGCGGGCATCGCGTGGATGCGGGCCGGCTCCAGTGGCAGCGCGTCGAGCAGGGCCTCGCGGGCCTGGGTCTCGTTGCGGTCCGGGTCGCCGGAGGGCAGGAACCGTTCGTCACCCCACCACAGGTCGACGCGGGACCAGTCGACGGCGCCCGAGGCCGGGAGGTCCTTGACGGCGCGCAGCACCTTGGCGGCCACCCGGCCGCCGGTCAGCACCACGTCCGCGCGCCCGCGGGTCGCCTGCGCGTCGATGATTTTCACGACCAGGCGGGCCGCCACGGCCGCCGCCAGGACGTCGGCGTCGGGAACCACCACCACAACGGTCTCGCTCATCGGACCCCTCGAGTTCAGTGCTGTCACGGCTCGGGGCCGCACCGCGCCCGGCGGAACGACCCCGTTGATCTTAGAGAGGCGCGGTGCTCAGGCGGCGGACCCACCCGGGCCGGCCATCGCGCCGGACTCGTCGCCCGCGCGGGCCGCCTGGACCGGGTCCTTCCAGACGTGCACCCGCATCGGCGGCCGATTGTCGAGGTCGGGGACGCCGGCCATCGCGCCGAGCGCATCGCCGTAGATCTGGTCGGCGTCGAGGCGGCGCAGCTCCTCGGCGAGCTCGTCGCCGACCGGGCGCTTGGGCAGCGGCATGTAGCGCGGCTCCTGGCCCGTACGGCTGAACAGCGCCGTGCCCTCCTCCCGGGTGACCGTCACGCAGTCGCCGTTGGCGCACTCGAGCTGCACCGAATACATCCGCGGCGCCCGGTCGGTGTGCTGCCACACCGGCTCGATGTGCAGCCGGGACTTGAGCCAGCCGCACATCAGCGCCGCGGTCGGGTCGTTGGGGGGCGCCACGACGGTCGCGCCCGTGACCCGCTCCTCGGTGGTGTCGAACGCGCCGGCCACCAGGGTGCGCCACAGGGTGATGCGGGTCCAGGTGAGGTCGGTGTCGCCCGGCGCGTAGTCGGCCGCCCGCTGCTTGAGCGCCGCGACCGGGTCGTCGGCGAGTTTGCTGTCGGTGATCCGCCGGTCGGCCACGACGCCGAGGAAGTCGTTGGCGATGACGTCCGGCGGCGCGCCGTGCCACCACGTGACCACCGGGACGTCCGGGGCCAGCAGCGGCATGACCACCGATTCCGCGTGCAGGGCCAGCCGGCCGTACATGCGCATCACGACGGCCTCGGCCGGCCCGAGCCGGCCGCCCACGACGATCTCCGCGTCGAGCCGGCTGCGGCCCTCCAGGTCGGAGCGGACCACGATGAGCAGCCGGCACGGGTGCGCGGCGGCGGCGATGGTCGCGGCGGCCTCGGCCTCGCGGACCTTCTTCTCCTCCACCACGGCGACCAGCGTCAGGGCGAGGCCGGAAGCCACGCCGCCCGCGCTGCGCCGTTCGGCCGCGAGCGCCTTGACGACCTCGTTGCCGGTGGTGTCCCACAGACCGATCATGCTCGCCTCCAAGCACGGCCCTCGCGGGCCAGCATCTCGTCCGAGGCACGCGGGCCCCACTCGCCGGCCCGGTACGGCTCCGGCTTCGTGCCGACCCAGGCCTCCTCGAGCGGGTCGATGACGCGCCAGCTCTGCTCCACCTCGGCTGCGTCGGGGAAGAGCGTACGGTCGCCGACCAGCACGTCGAGCACGAGCCGCTCGTACGCCTCGGGGCTGGACTCGGTGAACGCCTCGCCGTACTGGAAGTCCATCGCGATGTCGCGGACCTCCATGGTGGTGCCGGGCACCTTGGAGCCGAACTTGAGCACCACGCCCTCGTCCGGCTGGACCCGGATGACCAGCTGGTTGTTGCCGAGCATCTCGACGTCGGCCGGGTCGAACGGCAGGTGCGGCGCGCGCTTGAACAGGACCGCGATCTCGGTCACCCGGCGCGGCATCCGCTTGCCGACGCGGACGAAGAACGGCACGCCGGCCCAGCGCCGGTTCTGGATGCCGAGGCGGACCGCCACGTACGTCTCCGTGGTGGAGTCCTCCGGCACCCCCTTCTCCTCCAGGTAGCCGACCGCCCGTTCGCCGGCGACCCAGCCGGGAAGGTACTGCCCGCGGACCGAGCCCTCGTCGATGTTCTCCGGCAGGCTGATGGCCTTGAGCACCTTCAGCTTCTCGGCGCGGATCTCGTTGGGGTCGAAGCTCGTCGGCTCCTCCATGCCCACCAGCGCGAGCAGTTGCAGCAGGTGGTTCTGCAGCACGTCGCGGGCGGCGCCGGCGGAGTCGTAGAACGCGGCGCGGGTGCCGATGCCGACGTCCTCGGCCATCGTGATCTGCACCGAGTCGACGTACTTGGAATTCCACACCGGCTCGAACAGGCTGTTGGCGAAGCGGAGCGCCAGGATGTTCTGGACGGTCTCCTTGCCGAGGTAGTGGTCGATGCGGAAGACGTCCTCGGGCGTGAACACCTCGTCGACCAGGTGGTTGAGCGCCATGGCCGTCTTCAGGTCGTTGCCGAACGGCTTCTCCACCACGACCCGGCGCCAGCCGCCGGACTTGGCGTTGTCGGCCATCCCGGTGCGGTTGAGCTGGTTGAGCACGACCGGGAACGCGGCCGGCGGGATCGAGAAGTAGAAGGCGGCGTTGCCGGCGATGCCGTTGCGCTCGCGCAGCTCGTCCAGGGTGCTCGCCAGGCTGTCGAATGCGGCGTCGTCGTCGAACGAGCCGGGAACGAACTGGAACTGGCTCGCGAGCCGCTGCCAGACGTCCTCGCGCCACGGCGTCCGGGCGCCCTTCTTCGCCGCCTCGTATGCCAGCGACTCGAAGTCGCCGTCACCCCAGTCGCGCCGGGCGAAGCCCAGGACCACGAAGCCGGGCGGCAGCAGACCCCGGTTGGCCAGGTCGTAGACGGCCGGGATCAGTTTCTTTCGGGACAGGTCACCCGTGACACCGAAGATCACCAGAGCGCAGGGCTCCGGGATCCTGGGCAGCCGTCGGTCCTGTGCTGTGCGCAGCGGATTACCCACGTTTGCCATCCTGCCAGCTTTTCATCCTCCCGCAGGGTTACCCACAGGCTCGGGCCTGCAACATCCCGGCGGCGGCGAGCAGCTGCCGGACGCCGCGCCGCCGGTCGGTGAGGTGCAGCCGCAGCAGCGGCCGCCCGCGGCGGGTCAGGGCCTGCCGCGCGGCCGCGGCGCGGCGCGAGCGGGAACCGCCCAGCGTGTACGCCCGGCCCGGCACGTCCACGTCCTCCGGATCGGCACCCGTGATCTGCAGGAACGAGCCGTTGCGCAGGTCACCGACGTGACCGGGGTCCCGGTCCAGCGTGACCGGGCGGCCGGTGGCGGCGGCGAGCAGCGGGCGCAGGGCGGCCACCTCGGCGTCGGTCACCGGGTCGAGGACGGCCACCACGGACAGATGATCGTGGATGTCGGACCCGAACTCGCGCAGGAGGGTGCTCAGATCGGTGCGGGGCCGAGTGGTGAAGATCTCCACGGCACCGTCGGTCCAGGACGGTGCTTCCCCGTCCACCGCGGCGTTCCCCGGTGGCGGGGGCGGTTCCGCGCCGCGCAGCCGGCCGGCGATCGCCGCGGCCCAGCGCCACGCCGCGAACTGGGCGCCCAGCGGCCCGTTCACCGCCACGTCGGGGCGCGCGCCGCCGCCCGGGACCGAACCCGCGCGCAGGCTGCCGCCGTACGAGACGGTGAGCACGTCCTCGCCGCGCACGCCGGGGCTGTCCGGTGCCTCGGCCACGACGGGCACCAGGCCGGCGGCGGTCAGCAGGGGAGCGGCCCATTCGCCCAGCCCTTCCAGGCCGGAACCGTCGGCCACCAGGGCGACCGCGTCGGCGCCGGCCAGGGCGAGGCCCAGGGCGAGCGCGGGATTGTCGCCCGTCGCGGCCCGCACCGACGGCGCGAACGCCGCGGACTGGCCGGTCAGCTCGCCCGCGTCGATGCCGGCGAGCGTGGCGGCGACGAGTGTCTCCTGGCCGGGCGCCTCGAGCAGCGCATCGGAGCCGCCCAGCGGCAGCAGGTGGCGGGCCGTCTCCGCCTCGGTCAGGCCGAGGTCGAGATAGGCCCGGTGCAGCACCCGGTGCAGATCGCCGGCGTCCTCGGCGAACACCGTCACGCTGCGGCACATCAGGTCGCGGTCCCGCGTCAGGCCGAGCACCTGCCGCGGGTCCGGGTCGTCGAGCACGGTCAGCCGGCGGCCGAGCGTACGGGCGATCGCCTCCGCCGCGCGCCCCGGGCCGGCGAGCACGACGTGATCGAGGTCGCCCAGCTCCTCATGCAGCTCGGCGAGCTGGGGCAGCAGGGCGGGGTCCAGCGCGAGGGGATCAGGACCGGCGTCGAGGCCGGCCAGACGCGCGTCGACCCGCCCGTGGCGGGAGGCGGTGGCCGGGGCGCCGAAAACGGCGAGTCCGGCGGCCGCCTCCACGGCCGCGAGCGGGTCGATCGTCACGCGTTACCCTTTGGCGGCGTCGCTCGGGCTGCCCGAGCCCTTCGCGGCCGCGGAGAGGGACTTCTTGACGTCCTCGAGCAGCTCGGCCCAGCTGGCCTCGAACTTCTCGACGCCCTCCTCCTCCAGGACCCGGAACACGTCGTCGAGGTCCACGCCGGCCGCGGCGACGTCGTCCATCACCTTCTGGGCGTCCGCGTACGAGCCGGTCACCGTGTCGCCCCGGGTCTCGCCGTGGTCCTCGTACGCCTTGATCACCGACTCCGGCATGGTGTTGACCGTGCCGGGCGCGATGAGCTCCTCGACGTAGATGGTGTCCTTGTAGTCGGGGTTCTTCGTGCCGGTGGACGCCCACAGCGGCCGCTGCGGCAGGGCGCCCGCGTCGGCCAGGGCCTTCCAGCGGTCCGAGCCGAACACCTCGGCGTACGCCTGGTAGGCGAGCTGCGCGTTGGCGACCGCGGCCTTGCCCCGCAGCGCCTTGGCCTCGTCGCTGCCGATCTTGTCGAGCCGCTTGTCGATCTCGGTGTCCACCCGGGACACGAAGAACGAGGCGACCGAGCCCATCTTGCTGAGGTCGTGGCCGTTCGCCTTGGCCTGCTCCATGCCGTCGAGGAACGCGTTCATGACGGCCTTGTAGCGCTCCAGCGAGAAGATCAGCGTCACGTTCACGCTGATGCCCGCGGCCAGGGTCGCCGTGATCGCCGGCAGGCCCGCCTGGGTCGCCGGGATCTTGATGAACAGGTTCGGGCGGTCGACGAGCCACCACAGCGTCTTCGCCTCGGACGCCGTCTTCTCGGTCAGGTGGGCGCTGCGCGGGTCCACCTCGATGGACACCCGGCCGTCCACGCCGTTCGACGCGTCGTACGCCGGCTTCATGACGTCACACGCCCAGCGCACGTCGAACGAGGTCAGCAGCCGCACCGCCTCCTCGACGGTGACGCCCTGCGCGGCCAGGTCCTTGAGCTGGTCGTCGTACGCGTCGGCGTCGGCGAGCGCCTTGGCGAAGATCGTCGGGTTCGTCGTCACGCCGACCACGTGCTGCTCGCGGCGCATCTTGTCCAGCGAGCCGCTCTGCAGCCGGACACGGGAGAGATCGTCGAGCCATACCGCCACACCTGCGGCGGACAGCTCAGCCAGTCTGTCGGTCATTGGGGCCTCCCTCAGTTTCCGGTCGTGTGACCGGTGATTTCGCCGACCTTGGCGAGGGCGGCGTTGGCCTTGGCCACCACGTTGTCCGCGGTGAAGCCGAACTGCTCGAACAGGATCTTCGCGGGGGCGCTGGCGCCGTAGTGCTCGATGCTGACGGCCTCGCCGGCGTCGCCGATCAGCCGGTCCCAGCTCATCCGGATGCCGGCCTCGACCGACACGCGGGCCTTGACGCCGCGCGGCAGGACCTTCTGCTGGTACGCCGTGTCCTGCTCGAAGAACCACTCCTGGCACGGCATCGACACGACCCGGGTCGGGGTGCCCTCGGCCTCGAGGCGCTCCTGCGCGGTGAGGCAGATCGACACCTCGGAGCCGGTGCCCATGAGGATCACCTTCGGGTCGCCGTTCGACGCCTCGGAGAGGATGTAGCCGCCCTTGAGGACGCCCTCGGCCGACGCGTACTTGCCGCGGTCGATGGTCGGGAGGTTCTGCCGGGACAGCGCGAGCGCGGTCGGCCGGTCGGTGTGCTCCAGCGCGCCACGCCACGCCCACGCCGTCTCGTTGGCGTCGGCCGGGCGGACCACGTCGAGCCCGACGATGGCGCGCAGCGCGGTCAGCGTCTCGATCGGCTGGTGCGTCGGGCCGTCCTCGCCCAGGCCGATCGAGTCGTGCGTCCACACGTACGTGACCGGCAGCTTCATCAGCGCCGACAGCCGCACGGCGCCGCGCATGTAGTCGCTGAACACGAGGAACGTGCCGCCGTACGGGCGGGTGAGGCCGTTCGCCGCGATGCCGTTGAGGATCGAGCCCATGCCGTGCTCGCGGATGCCGAAGTGCAGGGTACGGCCGTACTCATGGCCCGGGAACGCCTTGGTGGCGTACTCGGCCGGGATGAACGACGGCTCGCCCTTCATGGTGGTGTTGTTGCTCTCGGCGAGGTCGGCGGAGCCGCCCCACAGCTCGGGCAGCACCGGCGCGAGCGCGTCGAGCACCTTGCCGGACGCGGCGCGGGTGGCGACGCCCTTCTCGTCCGCGGGGAATTCCGGCAGCGCGGAGGTCCAGCCCTCGGGCAGCGAGCGGGTCGACAGCCGGTCGAAGAGCTTCTTGCCCTCGGCGTTGCCGGCGGCCCAGGACTCGAACGCCTTGTCCCACGCGGCGTGCGCCTCGCGGCCCCGGGTGGAGACCTGCCGGGTGTGCTCGAGCACCTCGGGGGCGACGTCGAACGACTTGGCCGGGTCGAAGCCGAGGATCTCCTTGGTGGCCTTCACCTCGTCGGCGCCGAGGGCGGAGCCGTGGATCTTGCCGGTGTTCTGCTTGTTGGGCGCCGGCCAGCCGATGATGGTGCGCAGCACGATGAACGACGGCTTGTCGGTGACCGCCTTGGCCTCCTGGATCGCCGCCCAGAGTGCCTCGACGTCCTCGTGGTAGTCGCCCTTCTCCGGGTCGCCCTGACGCCAGTCGACCGTCTGCACGTGCCAGCCGTACGCCGCGTACCGCGCGCCGACGTCCTCGTTCTTGGCGATCCGGGTGTCGTCCTCGATGGAGATCTCGTTGTCGTCGTAGATCAGCGTGAGGTTGCCGAGCTTCTGCACGGCCGCGACGGCGCTGGACTCGTGGCTGACGCCCTCCTCGATGTCACCGTCGGAGCAGAGCGCGTACACGTGGTGGTCGAAGACCGAGGCGCCGTCGGCGGCGTCCGGGTCGAGCAGGCCGCGCTCGCGGCGGGCGGCCATCGCCATGCCGACCGCGTTGCCGATGCCCTGTCCCAGCGGCCCGGTCGTGACCTCGACGCCGGGGGTGTGCCCGTACTCGGGGTGGCCCGGGGTGAGCGAGCCCCACTGCCGCAGCGCGGCCAGGTCGTCCAGCTCCAGGCCGAAACCGGCGAGGTACAGCTGGATGTAGAGGGTGAGGCTGGAGTGGCCGCAGGAGAGCACGAAACGGTCCCGGCCCGCCCACAGCGGGTCCGTCGGGTCGTGCCGCATCACCTTGTTGAACAGCAGGTAGGCGGCGGGCGCCAGGCTCATGGCGGTGCCGGGGTGGCCGTTACCGGCCTTCTCGACGGCGTCCATGGCCAGTACCCGGACCGTGTCGACCGCCCGGCGGTCGAGGTCGGACCAATTGAGATCGTCTTTGGCAGCCACGTCGATTGTGCTCCTCGGGCATGATGTGTGAACCCTTTTGTGCTTGACCCTATCCAGTCCCCGTAAACCCTCGCCCTGGGAACCGCGCAGGCCCATACGCTGAGAGCGGACAGGCAGGGGGTGCCGGTTGTGACGCCGTGCACCCGCGACGGGTCGACCGAGCACGGCCCCGGGCTGCGCGTAGGCTGTCCGAACGTGCCCGCCGGTCCGCACCCGGCAACGGCTCGTAATACGCCCGCGCCGATGCCGGAAGGTGGCTGTCCGTGAGCATGATCACCGAGCGTCCTGTGCAGGGGCGGTCGCCGGGACTCCGGGCGGCGACTCCGCGGACGGAGGCCGGCCCCGTGCCGAGCCGTGACGTCCGCGCCGTGCTGAGGGCGTACGTGTCGCTCACCAAGCCGCAGATCGTCGAGCTCCTGCTGGTCACCACCATCCCGGCGATGATGTTCGCCGCCGGCGGATGGCCCGATCTGGGCCTCATGGCGGTCGTGCTGGTCGGCGGTTCGCTCGCCGCCGGCGCGGCGAGCGCGCTGAACTGCTACATCGATCGCGACATCGACCAGCTCATGCGCCGCACCAAGCGCCGCCCGCTGGCCACGCACAGCCTCACGCCGCGCTCCGTGCTCGTCTTCGGGCTGAGTCTCGCGATGGTGTCGCTGGTGCTGATGGCGGCCTTCACCAACTGGCTCGCGACGGCGCTGACCGCGGCGGCGATCGTCTATTACGACGTCGTCTACACGCTGTGGCTCAAGCGGCGCACCCCGCAGAACACCTTCTGGGGCGGCATCTGCGGCGCGGCGCCCGTCCTCATCGCGTGGGCGGCGGTCACCGGCACGGTCGGAGCGATCGGATGGGCGCTTTTTGCGGTTGTCTTCTTTTGGCAGATGCCGCACTTCTATCCGCTCGCCATCAAATACAAGGACGACTACGCCCGCGCGGGCATTCCGATGCTCCCCGTGGTCCGCTCGGCGCGCCGGGTCGACACCGAGATCCTGCTCTTCACGGTGCTCACGGTCGTATCGTCGCTGGCCGCGTGGCCGCTGGGCATGGGGCCGATCTACGGCGTGACGGCGCTCGTCTCCGGGGCGCTGTTCCTCGCCGAGGCGATCCGCATGGTCACCCGCTCGCGTCGCGGGGAGCCGCGCAAGGCGATGCGCCTGTTCCACTGGTCGATCACGTACCTGACGATCCTGTTCATCGCCGTCGCGGTCGACGCGCTCATCTGAGACCGCTGCGGTGGGTCACGCCGCCGGAAACCCGCGAGTCGTCATGCCCGTTTCGCCCGCTCTATCGGTGACTCTCGGTCACTCAATCGATGGACAGCGTAGCCGCGGATAATTCGGACAATATCGGGGCATACCAATAGCCCTGACGGCTAAACCCGCAGGTAATTGGCATCACAAAACCCGCCCGTCATTACTTGCCCGCGGCGAAAGTCTGCCTAGGCTGCGACTCATGGCAGAAGGTTCCGATACGACACTGACCGCGGGGATCAAGTCCTTCGCCGTCGGCCACGGCGGCGCGAAGGCGGTCATCGAGTACGTCGGTAAGCGTGGCGCGCGCATCGTCCTGGTGGGCGAGGACGGCGAGTGGACCGACCAGTTCGCCGCGGCCGGCACGGACGTGGCCCGCAAGGCCTGCGAGACAGCGGGCGTGCAGGTGGAGAACGAGTGGGAGCGCGAGCTCATGGAGCAGATGCGCCCCAGCAACGACCTCTGGCGATCGATGGCGCGCCGCAGCATGGCGCGGTAAGCACATACAGACCTTTGTCGGCGCGGCCCGGAGCTTCTCCGGGCCGCTTTCGCATACAGCGGCCGCAACAGCAAGATCAAGACCGTCATGTCGTAGCTCGGCGGGTGGTGCTGACCGTCGCTCCCGCCGAGGCCGGGCCCGCGGGCCCAGTCGCCTGGCGGCTCCTGAACGGCCCCGCGCACCCTTCGACCTGAGTGAGTGGCTGGGCTCAACCCGGTGAACCCGCGGCGGCATCGCACACGATGGCTGCCATGGACGGCTGGGACATCAATCAGGAAGTCCGCCGGGCCGACGGTGACCTGCTCGGGGTCGAGGCGCTGATCCGGCCCCGCCCGGAAGCCCGTTTCGCTGCGATCGACACCCCGTCGCTGCCCCTGCCGGCCTGCCTGACCCCTGCCGATGAGCCGGCAGCGCTCGACCTCGTCGACAAACCATCGCCGATCGGATCGTGGCCGAGGCCAGGGCGCTGCCGGCTCTGGAGCCGAGGCCCGGGCGCTGCCGGCCCTGCAGCCCTGGGCGTCGCGCTGAGCGGGAGAAGCTCGCGGGTCAGGCGACCGGCGCGGGGGATTGCGAGAGCGCGTCGGTGGCAGACCCGGTCTGCGGGCCGGGCGCGGACTGCGCCGGGGCCGGGCGGTCGCGCAGGCGCCACAGGACGTTCAGCGCGGCCACCCAGACCAGGCAGGCGCCGAGCATGTGGGCGCCCACCAGGAGCACCGGCAGGTGCGTGAAGTACTGGACGAAGCCGATCAGCCCCTGGGTCAGCTCGACGGCCACGAACAGGGCGGCGGCTCGGACCGCCGCGGGCGGCGCGTTCACCGCGCGCAGGGCGAACCAGAGCGCCACCGAGAGGCCGATCAGCAGGAAGACCAGGTCCGCGTGGGCCTGCGAGATCTCGGCGGGGTCCAGGCCGGTGCGCTTGGCGTCCTCGTCGCCCGCGTGCGGGCCGCTGCCGGTGACGATCACGCCCACCACGATCACCGCGGCGCTGACCAGCGTCGTCAGCCCGGCGAGGTGACGCAGTGGCCGGGCGACCAGCGGGCGGGTGGGCGCGTCGCCCTCCTTCGTCCGCTGCCAGAGCGCCCACGTGACGGCGATGAGCGCCATGGAGAGCAGGAAGTGCAGCCCGACCACCCACGGGTTGAGGTCCGTCAGCACCGTGATGCCGCCGATCACGCCCTGCCCCGGGATGCCGAGCCCGGCGGCCAGCGACAGCAGGACCAGCGACCGGCGGCGCGGCTTGTCCAGCAGGGCCGCCACCAAGGTCGCGAGCGCGATCAGGCCGAGGGCGATGCCGAGCAGCCGGTTGCCGAACTCGATCACGCCGTGGACGCCCATCTCCTGGGTCGTCGTGTACGACTGGTCGGTGCACCGGGGCCACGTCGGGCACCCCAGGCCGGAGCCGGTCAGGCGGACCGCCGCGCCGGTCACGACCAGGCCGACGTTGGCGATCAGCGAGGCGAGGGCCAGGGGTCGCACCAGGGTGGGCTTGCTCACCTCGGTCATCGTACGCTCGGATTGGATCTTGGATCCGGACGCCTCCACGCGGTGGTGTCCTGGATCACCGGGGGGCCGGTTTGCAGGGCCGGAACGAAATACGTAACGTTGGCGTAGTGAAAAACGAGGTGCTGGCGAGGAGCAGTCAGGTGGCCGGGGCGGCCACCGGGACGCGCGCCGCCACCTCGGCCTCCGACGGGCGCACCCGTGACCGCGTCGCCCAGCTCCTGCTCGAGCGTGGCGCCGCCACCGCCGCCGAGCTCGGCGCCCAGCTGGGGCTCAGCCCCGCCGCGATCCGCAAGCACCTGGACGCGATGCTCGCCGACCGGCTCGTCGAGGTCCGCGAGACCCCCCGGCGCGGCCCGCGCGGCCGCGGCCGGCCCGCCAAGGCGTTCGTGCTCACCGCCGCGGCCCGCGAGAGCTTCCCGCACTTCTACGACGGCATCGCCACCGCCGCCCTGCGCTGGATCGCCGAGCACGGCGGACCGCAGGCCGTCGACGCCTTCGCCACCGCCCAGGTGACCGCGCTGGAGGAGCGCTGCCGCGCCGCTCTGCTCGAGGCCGGCGACGACCCGGTGGCCCGGGCGGAGGCGCTCGCCGAGGCCCTGACCGCCGAGGGCTACGCTGCCAACGCGACCGCGATCGCGTCCGGCGGGCAGCTGTGCCAGCACCACTGCCCGGTGGCTCACGTGGCCGCCGAGTTCCCCCAGCTGTGCGACGCCGAGACCGCGGTCATCTCGCGGCTCGTCGGCACCCACGTGCAGCGCCTCGCCACCATCGCGCACGGCGACGGGGTGTGCACCACGCACATCCCCGCCCCGCAGTGCGTCCCGCTAGAGATCCACACCACGGTTAGGACGGATACATGACCGACCAGATCGTCACTCAGGAAGAGCACCTGGCCGCTCTTGGCAAGTACGAGTACGGCTGGGCCGACGCCGACGTCGCGGGCTCGACCGCCCAGCGCGGTCTGTCCGAGGCCGTGGTGCGTGACATCTCCGCCAAGAAGAACGAGCCGCAGTGGATGCTCGATCTGCGCCTCAAGGGCCTGCGCCTGTTCGACCGCAAGCCCATGCCGAACTGGGGCGCCGACCTCACCGGCATCGACTTCCAGAACATCAAGTACTTCGTGCGCTCCACCGAGAAGCAGGCCGCCAGCTGGGAGGACCTGCCCGAGGACATCAAGGCGACGTACGACCGGCTGGGCATCCCCGAGGCGGAGAAGCAGCGCCTCGTCGCCGGCGTCGCGGCGCAGTACGAGTCCGAGGTCGTGTACCACAAGATCCGTGAGGACCTCGAGGAGCAGGGCGTCGTCTTCCTCGACACCGACACCGCCCTCAAGGAGCACGAGGACATCTTCAAGGAGTACTTCGGCACGGTGATCCCGGTCGGCGACAACAAGTTCGCCGCGCTGAACACCTCCGTGTGGTCCGGCGGCTCGTTCATCTACGTGCCGAAGGGCGTGCACGTGGAGATCCCGCTGCAGGCGTACTTCCGGATCAACACCGAGAACATGGGCCAGTTCGAGCGGACCCTGATCATCGTCGACGAGGGCGCGTACGTGCACTACGTCGAGGGTTGCACCGCGCCGATCTACTCGTCCGACTCGCTGCACAGCGCGGTCGTCGAGATCATCGTCAAGAAGAACGCCCGCTGCCGGTACACGACCATCCAGAACTGGTCGAACAACGTCTACAACCTGGTCACCAAGCGCGCCACCTGCGAGGAGGGCGCGACCATGGAGTGGATCGACGGCAACATCGGCTCCAAGGTGACGATGAAGTACCCGGCCGTCTACATGACCGGCCCGCACGCCAAGGGCGAGGTGCTCTCCGTCGCGATGGCCGGCGAGGGCCAGCACCAGGACGCCGGCGCCAAGATGGTGCACGCGGCGCCGTACACGTCGAGCACGATCGTCAGCAAGTCGATCGCGCGCGGCGGCGGCCGGACCTCGTACCGGGGCCTGGTGCAGGTGCTGGACGGCTCGCACCACAGCGCCAGCACGGTCAAGTGCGACGCGCTGCTGGTCGACACGATCTCGCGCTCGGACACGTACCCGTACGTCGACATCCGCGAGGACGACGTCAACATGGGCCACGAGGCGACCGTCTCCAAGGTCAGCGAGGACCAGCTCTTCTACCTGATGAGCCGCGGCCTGACCGAGGACGAGGCGATGGCGATGATCGTGCGCGGCTTCATCGAGCCCATCGCCAAGGAGCTCCCGATGGAGTACGCCCTCGAGCTGAACCGCCTCATCGAGCTCCAGATGGAAGGCGCTGTCGGCTGACGGCCGGCGCCATCCACTCCAGGCCTACGCAACGACTGAGAACAAGGACGAGATGACTACCGAGGCCATGGCACCGCCGAGCACCAAGTCGCAGGTGCTGCGTTCCTTCGACGTGACCGACTTCCCGGCCGTGAACGGCCTGGAGGAGGAGTGGCGCTTCACCCCGATCAAGCGGCTCGGGTCGCTGATCACGGCGACCGTGCTCACCGGCGCCGCGCCCGGCTACGCCCCCGGCGACCTGCCGGCCGGCATCTCGGTGACCCAGGTCGACGCGGGCAAGGCGGAGCCGGTGCTGACCCCGTTCGACCGGATCAGCGCGCTGGCGTACGGGTCCGCGGCCGGGGTCACGCTCATCGACGTCGCGCCGGAGACGGTCTCGGAGACCGCGGCCGTCATCCGGGTCGTCGGTCAGGGCAGCGAGGCCGCCGCGGCGCGCACGTACGTCCGGGTCGGCAACTTCGCCAAGGTCACGATCGTGCTGGAGCAGACCGGCACGGCCACCCTCGCCGACAACATCGAGGTCGTCCTCGGCGACAGCGCCCAGCTCACCTTCGTCACACTCGCCGAGTGGGACGCGGGCTCGGTGCAGGCCCAGCACGTCAAGTTCAAGGTCGGCAAGGACTCGCGGGTCCAGCACGTGCAGGTCGCCCTCGGCGGTGACGTGGTCCGGCAGTTCACCAGCGTCGAGTACGCGGGCCGTGGCGGCGACGCCGAGCTCTGGGGCCTGTACTTCGCCGACGCCGGCCAGCACCTCGAGCACCGTCAGTTCGTCGACCACGGCGTGCCGGACTGCCGCAGCTACGTCGGCTACCGCGGCGCGCTGCAGGGCGCGTCGGCGCACACCGTGTGGGTCGGCGACGTGCTGATCCGCGCGGAGGCGACCGGCACGGAGACGTACGAGATCAACCGCAACCTGGTGCTCACCGACGGCGCCCGGGCCGACTCGGTGCCCAACCTGGAGATCGAGACCGGCGAGGTCGCCGGCGCGGGCCACGCCAGCGCCACCGGCCGCTTCGACGACGAGCAGCTGTTCTACCTGATGGCCCGTGGCATCCCCGAGTTCGAGGCCCGCAAGCTCGTGGTCCGCGGCTTCTTCGCCGAGCTGATCCACAAGGTCCCGGTCGAGGAGCTGCGCGAGCGCCTGGGCGACGCCATCGAGGCCCGGCTGGCGAAGGCGGGGGCCTGACCATGGGCTTCGAGCTTGTCGGCCCCGCGGCCGACGTGGCGAAGGGCACCGTGATCTCGGTGGAGGTCGACGGGATCGACGTCGCGGTCGTGCACGCGGACGACGACAACTACTACGCCGTGCGTGACGAGTGCAGCCACGCGTCGGTCGCGCTCTCCGAGGGCGAGGTCGACGGCTGCACGCTCGAGTGCTGGCTGCACGGTTCCCGCTTCGACCTGCGTACCGGTGAGCCGACCGGCCTGCCCGCCACCGAGCCGGTGGCGACCTTCGCCGTCGAGATCCGCGACGGCGACATCTACGTTTCGACGACACCGAGTAATGGAGTAGAGCCGTGAGCACCCTGGAGATCCGCGACCTGCAGGTGTCGGTCAAGCTGCCCGATGGCGAGCTGAAGCCGATCCTGGCGGGGGTCGACCTCACCGTCCGAGCGGGCGAGACCCACGCCATCATGGGCCCCAACGGCTCCGGCAAGTCCACGCTGGCGTACTCCATCGCGGGCCACCCGAAGTACGAGATCACCGGCGGCCAGGTCCTCCTGGACGGCGAGGACGTCCTCGCGATGAGCGTCGACGAGCGCGCCCGCGCCGGCCTGTTCCTCGCCATGCAGTACCCGGTCGAGGTCCCCGGCGTGTCCGTGGCCAACTTCCTGCGCACGGCGAAGACCGCGATCGACGGCGAGGCGCCGAAGCTGCGCACCTGGGCCGGCGAGCTGCGCGGCGCCATGGAGAAGCTGCAGATGGACCCGGCGTTCGCCCAGCGCAACGTGAACGAGGGCTTCTCCGGCGGTGAGAAGAAGCGCCACGAGATCATGCAGCTGGAGCTGCTCAAGCCGAAGGTCGCGATCCTCGACGAGACCGACTCCGGCCTCGACATCGACGCGCTGCGCATCGTCAGCGAGGGCGTCAACCGGGTCCGCGCGACCGGCGACACCGGCCTGCTGCTGATCACGCACTACACCCGGATCCTGCGCTACATCAAGCCGGACTTCGTGCACGTCTTCGTGGCCGGCAAGATCGTTCAGGAGGGTGGCCCGGAGCTCGCCGAGCAGCTCGAGGCCGAGGGCTACGAGCGGTACGTGGCCGGCGCGCGGGCCTGATCCCTTCTTCTTGGAGACCGAGATGACCTTCGACGTGGCCCAGGTTCGCGGCGACTTCCCGATCCTGGGCCGGGAGATCAACGGGCACCCGCTGGTCTACCTGGACAGCGCGAACACCTCGCAGAAGCCACGCCAGGTGATCGACGCCATGCGCGACCACCAGGAACGGCACAACGGCAACGTGTCGCGCTCGGTGCACACCCTGGGCACCGAGTCCACGACCGCGTACGAGGCCGCCCGCGCGAAGGTCGCCGCCTTCATCGGTGCCGCGACGCCGGACGAGGTGGTGTTCACGAAGAACTCCACCGAGGCCATCAACCTCGTGGCATGGACGGCCGGCGACTTCCTGTCGCTCGGTCCCGGCGACGAGATCGTGGTGTCCGAGATGGAACACCACTCGAACCTCGTGCCCTGGCAGCTGCTCTGTCAGCGGACGGGCGCGACGCTGCGCTGGTTCGGCGTCACCGACGAGGGCCGTCTCGACGAGTCCTCACTCACCGAGCTGGTCAACGAGCGCACCAAGCTCGTCTCGATCGTGCACATGTCGAACATCCTCGGCACCATCAACGACCCGTCGCGCATCGTCGCCCGGGCCCGCGAGGTCGGCGCCCTGGTCCTGCTCGACTGCTCGCAGTCGGTGCCGCACCTGCCGGTCGACGTCGCGGCGCTGGGCGCGGACTTCATCGCGTTCACCGGCCACAAGATGCTCGGCCCGACCGGCATCGGCGTGCTGTGGGGCCGCATGGCGCTGCTCGAGACGATGCCGCCGTTCCTGGCCGGCGGCTCCACCATCGAGACGGTCACGATGGGCGGCACCACGTTCGCCCCGCCGCCCGCGCGCTTCGAGGGCGGCACCCCGCCGATCACCGAGGCGATCGGGCTCGGCGCCGCGGTGGACTACCTGACCGCGCTGGGCATGGAGAACATCCACCGGCACGAGCAGGAGCTCACCACGTACGCGTTGAAGGCGCTCGCGGACGTCCCCGGCGTGCGCATCTTCGGCCCCGCCACCCCGGAGGGCCGCGGCGGAACGGTGTCGTTCGAGGTGGACGGCGTGCATCCGCACGACGTCGGGCAGATCCTGGACGATCTCGGTGTCGAGGTGCGCGTGGGACACCATTGCGCGCGCCCGGTCTGCACCCGCTTCGGGGTGCCGGCGATGACCCGGGCCTCGTTCTACCTCTACACGACCACCGACGACATCGACGCGCTCGCGCGCGGCCTGGAGCACGTGCGGAGGGTGTTCGCCTGATGATCGACCAGCTCTACCAGGACATCATCCTGGACCACTACAAGCACCCGCACGGGCGCGGGCTGCGCGACCCGTTCGAGGGCGAGGCGCACCACGTCAACCCGACCTGCGGCGACGAGATCACCGTCCGGGTGACGTCGGACCTCTCCGACATCTCGTACGACGGCGTCGGCTGCTCGATCAGCCAGGCGTCGGCGTCGGTGCTGCACGAGCTCCTGAAGGGCCGCCCGACGGCGGAGGTGGCCCGGATCCACGAGGCCTTCGTCGAGCTCATGCAGGGCCGCGGCCAGGTCGAACCGGACGAGGACGTGCTCGGCGACGGCATCGCCTTCGCGGGCGTGGCCCGGTACCCGGCGCGGGTGAAGTGCGCACTGCTGCCCTGGATGGCATTCAAGGACGCCGCGGCTCGCGCGGGTGTGGGCGTCAGCCCGGAGGTGACGGCATGACCGACTGCACCGAACTGCGCCCGCCGTGCGCGGCCGATGGCCGTGACGGTGAGGGCCGGAAGGGCATGCCCAAGGAGGGACAAGCATGACCGACAGAACTGTTGAAGAGATCGCCTCGGACGCGGCGGAGACCGCCGGGCCCGACGACGCGACGTCGCCGGCTTCCTCGGCCACCTCGTCTCCCGCGACGGACGGTGCGGCGGCTTCCCCGTCGTCCGTGACCGACGCCGGTGCGCCGGCTGCGGCGGTTCCCCCGGCTTCGGCGGCCGACGCTGCCGGCGGGGGCGCCGTCTCGAAGGCGAGCGTCGCCGACGTCGAGGAGGCGATGAAGGACGTCGTCGACCCGGAGCTCGGCATCAACGTCGTCGACCTCGGCCTGGTCTACGACGCCCACGTGGACGACGACAACGTGGCCACCCTCGACATGACGCTCACCTCGGCGGCGTGCCCGCTGACCGACGTGATCGAGGACCAGACCCGCCAGGCGCTGACCACCGGCCCGGGCGGCGGCCTGGTCAAGGACTTCCGCATCAACTGGGTCTGGCTGCCGCCGTGGGGGCCGGACAAGATCACCGACGACGGCCGCGAGCAGCTGCGGGCGCTCGGCTTCAACGTCTGATCCACCGTACGGCCGGAAGCCGCCGGGTCGCCGAGACCCGGCGGCTTCCGCGTCTGCCGAGGGTGCGGCGTCGCGCCGGGGGCTTTCTCGACGTGCGCTCGTGCGTCAGTGGCGTTCCCGCGTCCGGGCGGTTTCCGTCGGAGGCGGGTGGTAGACAACGGGCATGACTCGTACGCCTGCGTACCCGGAGCTGCTGGACCTCATCGACGAGCGGGCGGCCGCCTTCCGTGAGGCCGCCGCCGCGGCAGACCCCGGGGCCCGCGTGCCCGGCTGCCCCGACTGGAACGCCGGCGACCTCATCGCCCACCTCGGCGAGGTACACCGCTTCTGGGCTGCGACGGTCGCCGCCGGCCCGTCCGGCGCGCCACCCTCCGCGGAGGCGATCGGTGACCGGACGCCCCACGGCGAGCTGCTCACCTGGTCCGCCGAGTCGACCCGGCTGCTGCTGGGCGCGCTGCGGGCCGCCGACCCCGACGAGGCCTGCTGGACCTGGTGGGGGGACTCGGACGCGCCGATGACGGTGCGGGCGGTCGCGCGGCACCAGGTCCAGGAGGCGGCGGTCCACGCGTACGACGCCCAGGACGCCGCCGGCAGACCCGAGCCGATCCCCGCCGCGGTCGCCGTGGACGCCGTGCCGGAGTTCCTGCAGGTCAGCCTGGGCAGCCTCGGGGCATGGCCGCATCGTCCCGCCCGGATCGCGCTCTCGGCGGTGGAGGGTCCCACCTGGCTGCTCGACCTCACGCTGCAGGGCGCCACGGCCGACCCCGCGCCCAGCGGCGACCCGGTTGCCACGATCCGGGCGTCGGCCAGCGACCTGCTGCTGGTGCTGTTCAAGCGGGTCGGCTTGGAGGCTGTGACGGTCACTGGTGACCCGTCGGCGGTGGACGAGCTGCTGTCGTGGATCGACAACGAATGACGTCAGAGGTGCTTGGTGGCTTCGCGCACGGACAACGGCGACAGCAGGCCCCGGTTCTTCGCCACGTAGTCGCGTACCGCGTCCGGATCGGTGCGGGCGTAGTGGCGCAGCGCCCAGCCGATCGCCTTCCGCACGAAGAAGTCGGCGTGCCCGGCCTGCCGCGTGCAGTATCCGAACAGCCGATCGGTGTCCGTCTCGGTGCCGTAGTGCAACTGGTGCAGCAGCGCCGTACGGACGAGCCAGACGTTGTCGTCCCCGGCCCAGGCGTCCATGTCCGCGACGAGCTGCGGATGCCGCCGCACCAGCCCGCCGACGAACCGGGTCGCGAGCGGGTCCACGGTGTCCCACCACGGCTTCGTCGTGATCAGCGTTCGCGCCGTGCCGAGGAATCCGGGGCCGGGCACCCGCACGTTGGCGCGCAGCCAGTCGCAGGCGAAGTACTGGTATTCCCGCTCGTCCCGGTCCCAGCACGCCAGCGCCACCGCCCGGAGGTCCTCCTCGGCCGGTTTCGGCAGGCCGGCCACCACGCTCCTGGCGAGGGCGCGCTGAGTGGGCGTCGGAAAGCCGAGAAACGCGAACTGGTTCCGCATGTAGGCGGCGGCGTGCACGGCCCGTTCCGGCTCCCGGGCCGCCTCGAAGAGCCGCACCAGCCGCTCCATCACCTCGTCGGCCGGCGATCGGGTCATGCCCGGATCATGCCACCCGGGAGCGACGGACGTCCGTTGCCCGTAAGACGGCGGCCCGCGCCACGGGTCGTGCCGCCGTACGCTGGTCCGTCATGAGCACACGACCGGCGGCCGGGGGAGGACGGTGGGTCGACGTGCCCCCGGAGCGGCTCGAACGGTGGCTGGAGAATTTCGCCGCCCGGCACGGAGGATGCGACTCCGACGGACTGATGCTGACGGGTACGGACGGAGCCACCGCCGAGCTGTCCCCGCCACCCGGTGCGCCGCCCGTCACGGACCTGGCCGAGCTGCAGCGCGTGGTGCAGGAGCCGCGCCGCGTCGGGTTGCTGCTCGCCCGCAAGGGAGCCGTGGCCGTGGGCGTCGCCGACGGTCCGAAGGTGCTGACGTCCAAGGTGGACACCCACTACGTGCAGGGCCGGACGGCCGCGGGTGGCTGGTCACAGCAGCGCTTCGCCCGCCGGCGCGACAATCAGGCCAAGGCGGCCGCCGCGGACGGCGCGGCCATCGTCGAGCGCCTTCTGCTGCCCGAGGTACGCGCGCTGACGGCCCTGGTCACCGGCGGCGACCGTACGGCGGTCGAGGCGATCCTCGCGGCCCCACGGCTGGCCGCGCTGGTGCCGTTGCGGCACGAGCGCTTCCTCGACGTGCCCGAGCCCCGCCGCGCCGTCCTCGACGAGGCCGTGGCGTCGGCGCGGGCCGTACGCATCCTCGTGCGGGACCCGGCGACCGGCGGCCGCGGATAGGGTTTCCCCGTGGACATCGTCGCGGAGCTGACCCTCATCCGGCACGGGCAGAGCACCTCGAACGTGGCCTTCCCCGAGGCCGACGCCGGTGGACTCGACGACTCGGGACTGACCGGCCGCGACGCCGACGTGGAGCTCACCGGCCTGGGCGTGACGCAGGCCGAGGCGGTCGGACGGTGGCTCGCCGCGCTGCCCGCCGGCCGGGTGCCCGAGGTCGTCGTGACGTCGCCGTACCGTCGAGCCCGGGAGACGTGGCGGATCGCCGCGGAGGCGTCCGGGCTGGACCTGCCCGAGCCGGCCACCGACGACCGGCTGGTGGACCGGCTGATGGGCGACCTCGAGATGATGACCCGGGCCGCCATCACGCAGCGGTACCCGGACGAGCAGGGCCGCCTCGACGACGCCGGCGAGTACCACTACCGCCCGCCCAACGGCGAGTCGTTCGGCGACATCGCGGAGCGCCTCACCGCCTTCCTCACCGACCTGAACCGGGATCACGCCGGCCGGCGCGTCGTGGTGGTCGCCCACGACGCGGTCGTGCTGATGATGCGGTACGTGATCGAGGGCCTCGACTGGGGGGCCCTCGCGGCGGTCGAGGCGGAGGGACGTGTGCTGAACGCTTCGATCACTCGCTTCGACGGCTCCTCGGGGCGTCTGGTCCTGGACCGCTACAACGCCGTCGACCACCTCCCGGCCTGACCCCTGCACAGCGTCCGAGCGACACCCCGGCTCGGTGTCCGCCTGCTCTCGCCCTGCCTCGTCGTGCTTGACCCTGTGCGACTGGGTGGTTGCGGTGGGCTTCGGGGGCGGGGGCTGGCTCACTCCGGGCGGTCAGGCTTGATCCCTGCGTGGACCATCCCCCGCCCCCGAAGCCGCGACGGTCGCGCTCGGTGGTCCGGCGCCGGCTTGGGGGCGGTGGAGTTCGCTCCGTGCTGTGGACCATGCCGCCGCCCTCGCAGCCGCGACGGTCGTGTTGGGTGGTCGGGCGGTGGCTTGGGGGCGGTCGGGTTTGCTTCGTGCCGTGGGCCGTGCCCAGCCCGGAGCGGTGACCGTTGCGCGGGCGGTCGGGCGCCGGCTCTCGTCGGCAGCCGAGGCCTGGTCGTGTGTCCGTGTCAGAGCGGGGGACCTACGTCGGGGCGGCGATGCGGCGCAGGGCCAACGGGTGGGGGCGGGTCTACAGCAAGAGGCCTATGGCCAGCGCGGCGATCACTGTGCTGGAGATCAGGGCTGTGGTGAGGCGGGCGCGGGGGCTTGTCAGGAAGCGGCCGATCAGGGAGCCGCTGCCCGCGATCAGGAGTTGCCAGGTGGCCGAGGCGAGGAATGCGCCGAGGACGAACCAGGCGCCGCCGCCCTGGCCGCCGCGGCCCAGAACCAGGGCGGTGAAGTAGACGACCGTTGCCGGGTTGAGCAGGGTGAGGCCGAGGATGCCGAGGTACGCCCCCGCCGGGGTGGTGCGGTCGGTGTCGTGGGTGGTGGCCGGCTTCGTGAGCGCCGACCAGGCGGTGTGGGCTGCCAGGAGGAGCAGGACGCCCGCCGCGGCCCAGCGCAATGGGGTGGCGATCGGGGCGATCGTGGCCGTCAGGGCCGCGCCGCCGATGACGGCGATCGCGGCGTAGACGCCGTCCGCGGTGGCCGCGCCCAGGCCGGCGGCGGCGCCCACTCGCAGGGAGGCGCGGGCGCTGAGGCCCGCGATGAGGACCGCGATCGCGCCGACGGGCACGGCGACGCCGTAGCCGGCGATCACGCCGGCGAGGAAGGCGCTCATGACACGGGTACGGGGACCGCCGGGCCGCCGGGGACACGCTGCTGTCGCCGGGCCCGTACGGGCGCGGCGGTGACAGCGGTCTTCGGCAGGCTCACGGTGGTCACGCGCCCATGGTGGTTGCGCCGGAACCGCTGGGCAACGGCTTTTCCGGTCGCACTCGCCGGTGGGGGAGGGCGGGCGTGCAGCCGGGCCGGTGGGGTGCAGCCAGGCCGGGGGGCAACCGGGCCGGGTGGGGTGCGGCGCAGCCGGGCCAGGGGTGCAGCCAGAGGTGGGATGCAGCGGGCCCCAGGTCGGGTGCAGCGGGCGTGGGTGGGGTGCAGCGGGCCCGGGTGGGGTGCAGCGGGCCCGGGTGGGGTGCAAGCAGGGGGTGCGGGCCGGTCCGGGCCGGGTGGTGGGGTGCGGGTGGCTGGAGGGTGGGAGTGCAGGTCCGTGGAGGGGCCATGCACTCCGGGTGAGGGACGGCCATTTACGCAGAATGAAGGGGCCAGGGCCAGCGAATGCTGGGCCCCGGCCCCGGCCTCGGCGGAGCGACGGTCTGTGCCACCCACCGGGCTACGACATGAAGCTCTTGATTGTTCTAGGAGACGGCGCCCGCGGCGAACGTGTCGCAGTTCTTCGGGGAGCCGCTCTCATAGCCCTGGCGGAACCATTGCTGGCGTTGCGCGCTGGTGCCGTGGGTGAATTCTGCCGGGTTGACCGAGCCGCCGCTGCGCTGCTGGAGGGTGTCGTCGCCGATCTTGCTGGCCGTGTCCAGGCCTTCCTGGATGTCCTGGTCGGAGATGCTCTTGAAGATCTTCTGGCCGCCCACGTCGGTGCCGGTGGCGTTCTTGGCCCATACGCCCGCGTAGCAGTCCGCCTGCAGTTCCAGCTTCACCGACAGCTTGTTCGCGTCGCCCGGGCTGCGTTCCTGCTCGCGGCGCATCGCGGCCTCGGTGCCGGCCAGGTCCTGGATGTGGTGCCCGTATTCGTGGGCGAGGACGTACGGCTGGGCGAACTCGCCCGGGGCGCCGAGCTGGTCGGCGAGCAGGCGGTAGAACGTGAGGTCGATGTAGACGCGGTCGTCGGCCGGGCAGTAGAACGGGCCCGTTCCGGAGTCCGCGGCGCCGCAGCCGGTGCGGACCTGGTTGGAGAAGTAGACGGTCTTCGACGGCTTGTACGGGTCGCCGAAGTTCTGCGGGAACGCGTCGGCCCAGTAGTCCTGGATCGAGTTGACGAACAGCGCGTTGCGGCAGTCCAGCTGCTTGATCGCGTCGGACTGTGAGCATTCCTGCTGCAGCGACGTGTTGTCGCCGGTCTGCGGTTCGCCTCCGCCGCCGCTGAGGTTGTTGATGCCGAAGTAGCCGCCCACCAGGGCGACCAGCACGGTCACGATGATGCCGGTCAGGCCGCCACCGCCGATCGGCAGACCGCCGATGCCACCGCCACCGCCACCCGCGGAACGCTGGTCGTCGATCTGGCTCGTGTCGATCCTGGCGTTCTCGTTGAGTTCCATCTCGTCCTCCCGGCCCGAGGCCCGCGCGCTCGGCGTGTCGCCCGTGTACCCGATGATCTTGCGCCTTAATCGGGTTGGGAACCGCGCCGGGGCGCCCGGTACACTTGCCCGGTGCTGCTCTGCGAAGGCTGACCTGCCCCGCGCCGACCGCGTGACCCACCGGCCGGCGCTTCCGTGTGCCCCGAGCCAGCCCTCCCGAGAGCGAGCGTTTTCATGATCACCGCCACCGGACTCGAACTTCGCGCCGGCGCCCGGATCCTGCTGTCCCCGACCACGCTGCGCGTGCAGCCCGGCGACCGGATCGGCCTGGTCGGCCGCAACGGCGCCGGCAAGACCACCACGCTCAAGGTCCTGGCCGGCGAGGGCCAGCCGTACGCGGGGGAGGTCACCCGGACGAGTGAGGTCGGCTACCTGCCCCAGGACCCCCGCACGGGCGACCTGAACGTCACCGCGCGCGACCGGGTGCTCTCCGCCCGCGGCCTCGACACGATCCTCGCCGAGATGCAGAAGCTCGAGGTCAAGCTCGAGGAGAGCACCGAGGAGAAGCTCATCCGCCGGTACGGCCAGCTGGAGGACCAGTTCGCCGGCCTCGGCGGGTACGCGGCCGAGGCCGAGGCCGCCCGCATCTGCGCCAACCTGGGCCTGCCCGACCGGGCGCTCGCCCAGACCATCGGCACGCTCTCCGGCGGTCAGCGCCGCCGGATCGAGCTCGCCCGCATCCTGTTCGCCAACTCCGGGCAGAACGGCAAGGGCATCCTGCTCCTCGACGAGCCCACCAACCACCTCGACGCCGACTCGATCGCGTGGCTGCGCGGGTACATGGCCCAGCACAAGGGTGGCCTCGTCGTGATCAGCCACGACGTGTCGCTGCTCGAGGCCGCGGTCAACAAGGTCTGGTACCTCGACGCCAACCGCGCGGTCGCCGACGTCTACAACGTGGGCTGGAAGACGTACCTCGAACAGCGCGAGACCGACGAGCGCCGGCGCCGCCGCGAGCGCGCCAACGCGGAGAAGAAGGCCGGCGCCCTCATGGCCCAGGCCGACAAGATGCGCGCCAAGGCGACGAAGACGGTGGCGGCCCAGAACATGGCCCGCCGCGCGGAGAAGCTGCTCGGCGGCCTCGAGGAGGTACGCGTCTCCGACAAGGTCGCCAAGGTGCGGTTCCCGAGCCCCGCCCCGTGCGGCAAGACCCCGCTGACCGCGTCCGGGCTGTCGAAGTCGTACGGCTCCCTCGAGATCTTCACCGACGTGGACGTGGCGGTCGACCGCGGCTCCCGGGTGGCGATCCTGGGCCTCAACGGCGCCGGCAAGACCACGCTGCTGCGCATTCTGGGCGGTCTGCTGACGCCCGACACCGGAGAGGTACGCCCGGGGCACGGCCTGCGGCTCGGCTACTACGCGCAGGAGCACGAGACGCTGGACGTGGACCGTACGATCCTCGAGCACATGCGCAGCGCGGCGGCCGAGCAGACCGACACCGAGCTGCGGAAGATCCTCGGCGCGTTCCTGTTCTCCGGCGACGACGTGGAGAAGCCGGCCGGGGTGCTCTCCGGCGGCGAGAAGACCCGCCTGGCGCTCGCGACGTTGGTCTGCTCGGGCGCCAACGTGCTGCTGCTCGACGAGCCGACCAACAACCTGGACCCGGTGAGCCGGGAGCAGGTCCTCGACGCGATCGCGAACTATCCGGGGGCGATCGTGCTGGTCACCCATGATGCGGGGGCGGTGCAGGCGTTGAAGCCGGACCGGGCGATTCTGCTGCCGGACGGCGACGAGGACGCCTGGAGCGACGATCTGCTGGAGCTTGTCGAGCTGGCGTGAGGTGGCCGGGCCGGGCCGGTTTCCGGCGCCGGGGTTTCTGCGCCGGGGGTCCGGCGGGTGGCCTCGGCGGGTGGCCGGCGGGTGATGCGGTGGCCGGGCTTACCTGGCTTGCCGTGCGTGGGTGGCCTTGCAGGCCGGCTGTGCGTGGGTGGCCTTGCAGGCCGGCTGTGCGTCCGTGGCCTTGCGGGCGGGGCCGTGCGCGGGTAGGTCTTGCGGGCGCAGCGTGCGCGGGTGGCCTTGCGGGCGGGCGTGCGCGGGGTGCCTTGCGCGGTGGCCTCGGCGGGTGGGCTGGGCTTCTGGGTCCTGGGCGGGTGCGGCGGGCCTGTCGGAGGCGAGATCGAGGATCAAGGGCATCGTCGGTTGTCAACTGGTGCCCACACAGACAGTGCGACATCTGAGGATTCCCCGGTCGCCCCGCGGGGGCTTCCGGGCGCCTGCGACACCCGCTCGGAGGCTCGTCCCGGCCGTGGATCACGTCCCAGGGTGAACGGCGGATAGACGCACAGTGACATCGTTGTCCACTCCCGGGCTAGATGATGTTTGCGCAGGTCATCGGCCCTTGATCGGCGGAGCGGCCCGGCGCCGCGGGGTGCCGCGGCGGCCCTGGCAAAACGTTTCACCGGCTGGTGGGACAGGTCCGCCGGCGTCCGTCAGGCAAGTGTCTGACATTGATGCCCGTGGTCATCGTCGGGTTCCTGACACTGATAAATGGGCACGCTGGCTAAGCCGGGATACCTAGCGCATGATCGTTGGAGGCGGTCTAATAGGTGGGACCGTATCGAACCGCACAGTCTGGGACGTGAGGATTCAACATGGCAGCCACGGGCACAGCCACCAGCACTGAGAAGGGTCGTCGAATCGTGGGTAGCGAGCGCCAGACGCTCGCGAAGGACCTGGTGAAGCGCTACACCTCCGGAGAGAGCATTCGGGCGCTGGCCGCATCCACCGGACGGTCGTACGGATTCGTGCACCGCGTGCTCACCGAGTCCGGCGTTCAGCTTCGCCAGCGGGGCGGCGCCCGCCGTCGCAAGAAGGCGTGACGACCAGCGAAGGCGTGGCGACCGGCGACGGCGCGACGACCGGCGCAGGCTCTGGTTCCGAGGCCGGCGTCCGCTATGCACAGGACGGGCCGGTCGCAACGGTGACGTTGTGCCGGCCCGATGTGCTCAATGCACAGACGCCGGCCATGTGGTCGGAACTCGACGACATTTCCCGGAAAATGCCGGGGGACGTGCGAGTCGTCATTGTCCGCGGTGAAGGACGCGCTTTTTCGGCCGGGCTCGACTTGTCGGTCGCACGGGGAGAAGGCGATTCTTCGCTGCCCGCCCTCGCGCGCTTGTCACCATCCGAGTGCGCGGAACGGATTGCCGGGTTCCAGGAAGCGTTCACGTGGTTACGACGCCCGTCGCTGGTCACCATCGCGGCGGTGCAGGGGCATGCCATCGGAGCCGGTTTCCAGCTGGCGCTCAACTGCGACATGCGCGTGCTCGCCGACGACGCCAGGTTCTCGATGGCCGAGGTGACGCTGGGACTCGTACCCGATCTTGGCGGCACCAAACGGCTCACCGAGCTGGTCGGTCCGTCGCGGGCGCTGGAGATCTGCGTCACCGGACGGCGGCTGGCGGCCGACGAGGCGGACCGGATCGGACTGGCCACCGCGGTGGTGCCGCGCGATCAGCTGGACGCGGCGGTGTCGGACCTCGCCGCGGCTGTGCTCGCCGCGGATGCCGGTGCGGTCGCCGAGATCAAGGGGCTGCTGGCGGGTGCGCCCGGGCGGTCGTACGAGGAGCAGGACCGCGCCGAGCGAGAGGCGCAGACCCGGCGGCTGCGAGACATGGCCGGCCTGGAGTAGGGCCCCGGCGCGGCGGTCGGGACCGGCCCGCCGGCCTGGAGTAAGGAGCGGATCGGAACATCCCGGTTACCTGCGAGGTTGTCGTACCCAGCGGGCAGACTGTGCCTGCCGAACGTACCGACGCCCGGAGGTGACGCATGGGACCCATGTCCGGCGGCTCCAGCTGGACCATGCTGCGCTCGATCCAGAATTCCGAGCGGGTCACCCAGCATCAGCTCAGCCGCGGCACCACGCGGCGCATCCTGCGATTCGCCCGGCCGTACCGGCGCGACATCACGGTCTTCCTCGTCACCGTGGTGTTCGCCGCCGGGATCGGCGTCGCCACCCCGGTGCTGGCCGGTCACGTCGTCAACGCGATCACCGCCGGTGCCTCCGACGCCGCGTCCACGGTCGTCAAGCTGGCCCTGACCATCGCCGCGCTCGCCGTGGTCGACGCCTTCCTGTCCCTCGCCCAGCGGTGGTATTCGGCCCGCATCGGCGAAGGCATCATCCTCGACCTGCGCACCCGGGTGTACGGCCACGTCCAGCGGATGCCGCTGCAGTTCTTCACCCGTACGCAGACCGGCGCGCTCGTCAGCCGCCTCAACAACGACGTCACCGGCGCCCAGCGCGCGTTCACCTCCACGCTGTCCGGGGTCGTCAGCAACGTGATCCAGCTGGTGCTGACCGCCGCCGTCATGTTCAGCCTCTCCTGGCAGATCACCGTCCTGTCGCTGATCCTGCTGCCGATCTTCGTGATCCCGGCGCGCCGGGTCGGCAAGAAGCTCGCCGAGATCACGCGGGAGTCGTACAACCTCGACGCCAAGATGAACGCGACGATGACCGAGCGGTTCAACGTCTCCGGGGCGCTGCTGGTCAAGCTGTTCGGCCGGCCCGAGGCCGAGAACGCCCGCTTCGCCGAGCGCGCGCAGCGGGTCCGCGACATCGGCGTGCAGCAGGCCATGTTCTCGCGCACCTTCTTCGTCGCGATGCTGCTGGTCGCCTCGCTCGCCCAGGCTCTGACGTACGGGCTGGGCGGCTGGCTCGCCGTCACGGGCAGCGTCACCGCCGGCACCGTGGTGACGCTGGCGCTGCTGCTCACCCGGCTGTACGGCCCGCTCACCGCGCTGAGCAACGTGCGCGTCGACGTGATGAGCGCGCTGGTGTCGTTCGACCGGGTCTTCGAGGTGCTCGACCTGCGCCCCGGCATCGAGGAGAAGCCCGGCGCGGTCGCCATCCCGGCGGGGGCCGGCCGCCTCGAGTTCCGCGACGTGCACTTCCGCTATCCGCGCGCCGACGAGGTGTCCCTGGCGACGCTGGAGGACGTGGCGGCGCTGGACCGGACGGAGAACGCGCCCGTGCTGCGCGGCGTCGACTTCACCGTCGAGCCCGGCCAGATGGTCGCGCTCGTCGGGCCGTCCGGCGCCGGCAAGTCCACGACCTCGATGCTGGTGTCCCGGGTGTACGACGTCACCGAGGGCGCGGTGCTGGTCGGCGGCGTCGACGTGCGCGACGCGACCCTGGACTCCCTGCGCGACACCATCGGCGTCGTCACGCAGGACTCGCACCTGTTCCACGAGACCATCGCGGAGAACCTGCGCTACGCGCGGCCGGGCGCCACCGAGGAGGAGATGTGGGAGGCGCTGCGCGGGGCCCAGGTCGCTGATCTCGTACGGTCGCTGCCCGACGGCCTGGAGACGGTGGTGGGGGAGCGGGGCTACCGGTTCTCCGGCGGTGAGAAGCAGCGCATCGCCATCGCGCGGCTCCTGCTCAAGCACCCGTCGATCGTCATCCTCGACGAGGCGACCGCGCACCTCGACAGCGAGTCGGAGGCGGCCGTGCAGCGGGCTCTGACCACGGCGCTGCAGGGCCGTACCGCCCTGGTGATCGCCCACCGCCTGTCCACGGTGCGCGACGCCGACCTGATCCTGGTCCTCGACGAGGGCCGCATCGTCGAGCGCGGCCGCCACCTGGACCTGGTCGCGGCCGGCGGGCTGTACGCGGAGCTGTACCGCACCCAGTTCGCCGACAGCGCGCCGCTGGTGCCGTCTGACCCGGAGCCGGTCATCGTGCCGATCCCGACGCCGATCGAGCCGTGACGGGAGCGCCCGGACGATCCGGCCGCTGACCGCCCCGGCGTGGCGGCCGGGGAGCGGGCGCCCGGCCGGACGAACCGGCCGCTGACCGGGCACGGAGGTCGGGGCCGGGGCGGCGTCAGCGCGCGGATCGGGGTCAGCCTGCGGATCGGTGGCGGGGGCGGGCCGGGGGCAGCCTGCGGGCCGGCGGCCGGGGCGGGGTCAGCCCGCGGATCGGCGGCGGGGGCGGGGACGGCGTCAGCGTGCGGGCCGGCGGCCGGGTGGCGGGCATTGCACGAAGTAGGCGCAGCGGATGCCGGTGTGGACCGTACCGGTCAGGTGGTCCCCGACGATCCGGTCCGCCTCGGCGACCCGGGCGATCGCCCGGCGGATGGCCTTGCCGACCGCCAGGCGGGCGTTCTCCGCGCCGTCCGCGAACCGCCGGGGGCGGCCGCCCAGCCCCGTGCCCGCGCCGAGCTGGGCGATGAGCCATTCGCGTTCGCGGTGCGCCCGCCGTGCCCGTGCCGCGTCCCCGGCGGCCTCCGCTTCGTCGATCTCCGTGGTCAGCCCGGTGAGGCGGTGCCGGTAGTCCTGCACCGCGGATCGGTCCAGGACCGGCTGGGCGACGGGATCCAGCCCCGCCTCGCCGAGGCCCGCCACCCCGGCCACCAGGTCGACGGCTCGGACCTCGACGTTCGGGTTCGCCAGCAGGACGACGAGGTGCAGCATGCCGATGCTGTGCCGGACCACGGTGCTTCGGGCGCCGAGCGTGATCCGCCAGCCGTGTCCTTCGCGCGTACATGTGGCGACCTCGGCCCGATCACGACCGGGGCCGGGATCGTCCACCGGGAGAACGGCGAAGATCGGCGTGCCGGTGCCGGGGACGCCGTACCCCAGCGCCATGAGTGCCACCACCCGGACCATCGGATTCCCCCTCGTGCGTGCATTCTCGACAAGCTCCGTCACCGTGCCGGGTCCGGACGGCGACGCGCATCCGGGTGCGGCCCGTACGTTTTCCGGTGACGTCGGGGTGCGCGGCCCGGACGCCGGATACGGGCGTACCGGTCGGATATGTGTCCTGGTCGCTGTTGCCTAGGCGACCCGGCCGGCGTGGGCCCCTCCGTAGCGTTTGGACCCCGTCAGCACCTTCGCGCCGCCCGGGAGACATCGATGCGACTTCTGTGCCCGACCGTCGTCGGGCGGGCCGCCGAGCTCGATCTGCTGGGCCGCCTGGTGCCCGCGGCGGCCGGGGGCACGGGCGGCACGGTTTTCCTCACGGGGAGCGCCGGGATGGGCAAGACGCGCCTGGCCCGCGCCGCGCAGCAGCAGGCCGCTGAGCTCGGGCTGGTGGTCCTGCGCGGGCGGGCCGTGCCGTCGGTGCAGTTCCGGCCGCTGACCGAGGCCTTCCTCGGCGCGATACGACGGGGCGCGGCGCCGGACCCCGCGGAGCTGGGGCCGTACCGGTCGGCGGTGGCGCGGCTGGTCCCGGAGCTGGGGCCGTACCGGTCGGCCGTGGCGCGGGTGGTCCCGGAGCTGGGGCTGCCGAGGTCGCCTGGCATCGACGGCCACCCGGTGCTGCTCGCCGAAGCGGTGCTGCGGCTCCTCGTCGGCGTCGCCGGGGACCGGGGGTGCCTGCTGGTGCTGGAGGATCTCCACGACGCCGACGCGGACACGCTCATGATCGTCGACTACCTCGCGGACAACATCGCCGACCAGCCCGTGCTGCTGCTGGGCACCATGCGGCCCGGGCAGGACTGCACCGCCCTGGCGTACGCGGCCGAGCAGCGGCGCAGCGCATCGGTGCTGGCCCTGTCCCCGCTGATCCGCCGGCGGTGCGCCTCATGGCCGCCGGCTGCCTGGGCGTCGCGCCGGCCGAGGTTCCGCAGGCGGCGCTGGACCGGGTGGTCCGATCCGGCGACGGCGTCCCGTTCTACGTGGAGGAGCTGCTCTCCGCCATGGTCACGAACGCGATGCTGGTCAGATCCGACGGTGGATGGGCGGACGGTGGATGGGCCGACGGTGGAGGGCCGGGCGGTGGCTGGGCCGGCGGTGGAGGGGCGCTGGCGGACGCCGTGGCGTCGCCCGTGCCGGCGGCGGTGCGCGCCGGTGTCGGCGAACGGGCACGGCGGCTGAGCGCGGCCGGTCAGCGCCTGCTGATGGTCGCCGCCGTCTGCGGTCAGCCCTGCCCCGGCCCGGTGCTCGGCGCCGGTGCCGGCCTGGACGCGGCCGGGCTGCGTACCGCCCTGCGCGAGGTGACCGGCGCCGACCTGCTGACGGTCGACGGGCGCACCGGGCGGTACGCGTTCCCGCACGCGCTGACGGCCGACGCGGTGCGGGACGCGACCCTGCCGGAGGAGCTGGCGGAGGTGTCCCGCTCGGCCGCGGAGGCGATCGAGCACACCTGCACCGGGTTGCCGGAGGAATGGTGTGTGCTGGCGGGGCGGCTGTGGGAGGACGCCGGCGAGGACGAGCGGGCGGCGACCCTGTTCCATCGGGCCGGTCGCCGCGCGGCCGATCAGGGTGCGGTCCGTACGGCCGTGACGCTGCTGGAACGGGGCCTGCGGCTGGCCACGCGCGGCGCCGGGAGCCACCCGGAGACGGGGCGGATCGTCGAGGCGCTCCTGGAGATGCTCGTCGCCTCGGGGGACGTGTCCCGCGTCCGGCAGCTCTCCGCGCAGGTGGACCGGCATGCGACCGCGGCGCAGCGGGCGGCGGTGCACCTGCGGGTGGCCCGCGCGGCGGTGGCTGCCGGGCAATGGGACGCCGGCCGGCGCGAACTGGCCGCCGTACGCGAGCTGACCGGCCCGGACGCGACCACGGCGCTGACCGCCGCCACCGACGTGGTGGCCGCCCAGCTGGCCGTGGCCGACGATGACGCGTACCGGTTGCGCCGGGCCGAGGAGCTCGCGCGCCGGGCGCTGCGGACGGCCGGCGCCGGTCCGCTGCCGGACCTGGCCTGCGAGGCCCTGGCCGTGCTCGGCGCGTGTGCGCGGGTGTACGACCTCGGCCGGGCCGACGAGCTGTTCGGCCGCGGGCTGGCCGTCGCGGAGCGGTACGGCCTGACGCTGTGGCGCATCCGGTTCCTGTTCCACCTGGGCGCCCACGCCGCGATCCGGCACGCCGACCCCGCCGGTCTCGTCGAGGCGCGCGACGCGGCGTCGGACGCCGGTGCGGTGATCACGGCGCTCGACGGCGACGCGGAGCTGGCGGTTCTGCAGACGTGTCGCGGCGAGTACGAGCCGGCCGCCCGGCGCGCGCTCCACTGCGAGCAGGTGGCGCACCGGCTCGGGCTTGACGAGCTCCGCCTGATCGCGCTGGGGCTGCGGGTCTGCGTGGCCGCCCACCGAGGCCGGCGGGACGAGGTCACGGCGCTGCTGGCCGGGTACGACGGGCTGGGCGGGCGGCACTGCGACTTCACGCCGGCTCTCCAGGGCTTCGGGCTGGCGGTCTGCTCGCTGCTGGAGGAGGACCACGCCCGCGCGTACGCGGAGATGGCCGAGGCCGTGGCCCTGGAGGCGGACCGGCCGCCGGAGTACCTGTCGCTGAACCACGGCCTGCACCTGCTGCTGACGGTTCTCGCCGGTACGGCCGGCTGGGCGCAGTACGACTCGCTGGCGCTGTCGGCGCGCGGCCAGGCCGGATGGAACCGGCTGTTCATGGCCGCCGCCGGGGCCGTGCTGGCCGGGCGCGGCGGCGACCATGACCTGGCGGCCCGCATGATGGCCGAGTTCGACCAGGTGGCCGCCGCGTACCCGCTGGGCCGGCATCTCGGCCTGCGGCTGGCGGCCGAGGCGGCCGTGGAGGACGGCTGGGGGCGGCCCGGGCCGTGGCTGCGGCTCGCCGAGCAGCACTTCCACGCCGCGGGGGTGCCCCGGGTGGCGGACGCGTGCCGGGCGTTGCTGCGCCGGGCCGGGGAACGCGCCCCGCAGCGCCGTCGCGGGGCGGACCGGATCCCCGCCGTTCTCCGGCAGGCCGGCGTCACGGTGCGCGAGTACGAGGTCCTGGCCCTGCTCGTGGACCGGCTGACCAACCAGCAGATCGGTGAGCGGCTGTTCGTGTCGCCGCGCACCGTGGAGACGCACGTGACGCGGCTGCTGGCCAAGACGGGCCTCGCCGATCGCACGGCGCTGGCCGACCATGCGAAGTCCGTGACCGCCCGGACCGGGGGCCCCGGCCGGGAACCGGCAGAACGAGGGAGTGCGCGATGACCCATCTCCGAGACCGGATCCGCCCCGGACGGGTCACCCCGGTGGTGATCGCCGCCCTCGCGGTGGCCGGTGCCGTACCCCTGCCCGCGCAGGCCGGGACCGCCGTCGGGCGGCAGTGGCGGTTCATCGCCGTGTCCCCGGTCAAGGGCACCGGATCCCTGCACGCCGTGGCGGCCCGGTCGGCCACCGACGCGTGGGCGGTGGGGTGGACCAACCATCCGGACACCGGTGCGGCCGCGGCCCTGGCCGAGCGCTGGACGGGTACGGGCTGGCAGGCGGTGCCGGCGCCGGCCGCGGCGGGTGCGGAATCCTGGCTCTCCGATGTGGACGTGGCGCCCTCGGGGGACGCCGTCGCCGTCGGAAGGGAGCTGTCCGGCGGCGTCTCGGTGCCGCTCATCGAGCGCTACCCGGCGGCCGGAGGGCCGGGCGAGGTGGTGACCGGGCCGGAGCCCGGTGTCACCGGCGCCTGGCAGGGGGTGAGTCTCTCCTCGGCGACGGACGGGTGGGCGGTGGGCCAGGCCGGTTCCGCTGTGCCGGGCGACCCCGCGAAGGCCACGATCGCCCACTGGGACGGGACCCGGTGGACGCGGGTACCGAGCCCGGGAGCGGGCACGGTGAGCAGCCGCTTGACCGCCGTCGCGGCCGTCTCGCCCGGCGACGCGTGGGCCGTCGGGCAGCTGCGGGACGTCGAGGCTCCGGACGTGGACGAGGCGCTCGTGCTGCACTGGGACGGCGTCTCGTGGAGCCGGGTCGACGGCCCCGCGCCGAGTCCGGGCGGGATCACGCTGCTCGGGGTGGCCGCGGCCGGGCCGGGCGAGGTGTGGGCGGTCGGGCGCACCGGGCCGGAGTCGCAGTCGCGGGCCGTGGCGATGCACCGTACCCACGGGGTCTGGCAGGAGCTGCGCTCGACGCGGGCGGCGGCCACCCAGTTCAGCGACGTGGCCGTCGTCGCGCCCGGTGACGTCGAGCTCGCCGGCTATCAGGTGCCCTTCACCGAGGAGACCGTGAACCTCGAGCACTGGAACGGCGCCGGGCTGGAGCCGGACACCACGGCCGCCGGTCCGGCGGGCGACGACCACATCGCCTCGGCCCTGAGCGGGATCGCCGCCGAGCCGGGCGGCGGACGGCTGTGGGCGGTCGGCTGGGCCACGACGGTCACCCGGCCGGCCGTGCAGCCGGTCACGCTGCGGTCGGACCGTTGATCCCGTACGGCGGACACCGGCCCGTACCCCCGGACGGGGCGTACGGGCCGGCGTGGCAGTCGGGTCAGAAGCCGACCACCCAGCGCTGCGCCAGGGTCCCGTTGCAGCGGAAGATCTGCATGGCCGTGTTGGGCTGCGTGGTCGCCCCCGGCACGTCGACGCAGAAGCCGGTGTCGGTGAAGTGCACCCGCGATTCGATCTTCACCACGTTCGGCAGGGACGCGCCGGTGTTGTACTCCTCGTTGCTGATGGGTACGCAGGTGCCCTGCAGCAGGCGGGCGCCGTTGAACGCACCGTCGAAGGCGTCGAAGCAGAAGCCGCTCAGCTGGTTGCGGAACTTGTAGTGGTTGGTGCCGACCTTCTCCGACTCCCAGCCCTGCGCGATGCTCTCGAGCCCGGTGGTGACGCAGGGGTTCTGCACGATGGCCGCGAACTCGGCCGTCGACAGGCCGGCCGGCTCGAGGCACAGGTTGTTGCCGACGTTGCGGATGAAGGTGAAGCTGCCGCCGATCTTCGGTGACACGGTGCCGGCGGAGGCGGAGGACGCGCCGGCGCCCACGGACAGCCCGGCCATCAGCATCGCCGCGGCGGCCGTGCCCAGGATGGTACGGATGATGCGACCCATGGATCGGATCCCTTCCCTCGGTGTGTCGGGCCGGGACCTCGCCGTCCCCGTCGCCCGGTTCACCTGGGAGGCGTGCCACCCCGTGCCGTCACCGTGCCGCCGGCGTCAGTCGCGCAGGGATCCCGTCCGGGGCCCCGAGGGGTCGCCGGCGATGCAGGTGATGCCCTGGTCGAGGAACCAGGAGTCCTCGGTCGGGTAGCGGTAGTAGACGTCGATCCCGTCGGCTGCGGCGCGGGCGTACCGGTCGAGTTCCTCGGTGCAGCGCTCGTCGGCCTGCTTCTGGACCGCCTTCTCGCCCGGGTAGTCGCCGAACTCCAGGGAGAAGGTCGCGTACACCTCGCCCTCGTGCGGCCTGCTGCACGGCACGACCGCAACCCGGTCCCGGCTGCCGACGTCGTGCAGCTTGCTGATGCAGTCGCCCATGAGGAGCTTGGTGGCGGGCACCCGGCCCCGGGAGTCGGCAGCGCCGTTCGTGATCGAGCCCGGCGTGCCCGCGGCGCCCGTGGAGGTGTCGTCGGTGGCGACGGCGATGGCGACGCCCACGATGATGGCCGTGACCCAGCAGCCGGCGAGCACGAGGCCGGTGATCGCCAGGCCCTTGCCGCGCTGGTGGCGGCGCCGGGTCTGGACGAGGCCGACGATGCCGAACACCGTCGCGAACAGGACGCCGCCGAGGATGCCGAAGATCAGTGAGGCGATGGCGAAGCCGTTGGTGCCGGGGTGGGCCTGCGGCGGCGGGGGCGCGAAACCCGGGACGGGCGGGAAGGGCTGCGCGGCGTACGGGCCGGGCTGGTTCGCGTACGGCTGGGGGTGGGGCTGCTGGGTCACGGCGAGGACGCTAACAACCGGGCTGATCGGCCGCTGTCCCTGACGATCTCGATACGGCATCGGCGGCGGTGCGCAGCTCCGCGAAGGCCGCGGCGAGCGTGTCCACCGTGTAGTGCGCGTTCAGGCCGCTCGGATTGGGCAGCACCCAGACCGGTACGCCCGCGATCCGGTCCGGCTGCGGACCCATGGTCGCCTTGGGGCGGGCGAAGGCCGTCCGGTACGCCGTCACGCCCAGCACCGCCAGGAACCGCGGCCGCCACCGGTCCACCAGCGCGGCGAGGATCTCACCGCCCGCGACGAGTTCGGCCGGGGAGAGCTCGTCGGCCCGGGCCGTCGCCCGGGCCACCACGTTCGTGATGCCCAGCCCGGCCTCCGGCAGCGACCACTGTTGCGACGGGTGCAGTTGCCGGTCGGTGAAGCCGGAGCGGTGCAGGGCCGGCCAGAAGCGGTTGCCCGGCCGGGCGAAGTGGTGACCGGTCGCCGCCGAGTACAGGCTGGGGTTGATCCCGGAGAACAGCACCCGCAGGCCCGGACCCACCAGATCGGGGATGGTCCGGCCGGCCGCGGCGGCGATCTCGGCGGGCGTCGGCCGCGGCGGGGAGGAAGGGGCCGATGTCCCGGTACGGACGGGCAGAGCGGGACGGCGCCGGGACGACATGAGCCGAGCCTATCCGCGCGGAAGGCGCAGAGCCCGGCCCGCGAGGTCCGTCCCCGGACCGAGGCCGGAGGTGGACGGCCGCTGTGACACTCGGACCCCTTGCGGAGATCAGGAGGAGCGCGGGCATGGGTCCATCGAGTGGGTGGCCGGGCGGGCGTACCCGGCGGCCGGCGGCGGCAACGGGCACGCTGGGGCGGGGCGGCGTGACGGGCGGCGAAGGAGGGACCGGGCGATGATCCTGCTCTCGGATCCGCGGGTCGCCGCCGTGCCCAGCCGGGACGACGGCGATCGGCTCGTCGACCTGCGGGACGTGCCCGAGCTGCGGCTCGACGGCCGGGCCGCCGACCCGGCCGGCGCCTACGCGCGGTTGCGCGCCGAGGTCGCGTCACGGCTGGCCGATGCGCAGAGCAAGCTGCCGGAGGGCGTACGGCTGCTGGTGATCGAGGGGTACCGGCCCCGGGCGGCGCAGCAGGCGATCTTCACGGGCTACCAGGACGAGCTGCGCCGGTTGCATCCGTCGTGGGGTGCGGCGCGGCTGCGCGTGGAGGCGAGCAAGTTCGTCTCGCCGGTGGAGGTCGCGCCGCACAGCACCGGCGGCGCCGTCGACCTGACGCTGTGCACGCCCGAGGGCATCGAGCTGGACATGGGTACGCCGGTCGACGCGACGCCCGTGGAGAGCGACGACGCCTGCTTCACCGGGGCGCGGAACATCAGCGCGGCGGCCGGGCAGAACCGGCGGGTGCTGATCGACGCGCTGACCGCCGTCGGGCTGGTGAACTATCCGACCGAGTGGTGGCACTGGTCGTACGGGGACCGCTACTGGGCGCTCACCACGGGCGCCGCGCAGACGAGGTACGGGCCCTTGTAGCCGCTCGTTATCGTGCCCGGCCATGATCCCCATGACGCTCGCGGACATCGCTGCCGTCGTACGCGGAACCGTGTGCGACGGTGACCCGGCGACGACCGTGACCGCGCCGGTCCGCTACGAGACCGCCCGGGTGGAGCCCGGCGGGATGTTCGCCGCGTTCGCCGGGGAGCGCCGCGACGGCCACGACTTCGCCGGTCAGGTCGTCGCCGCCGGTGCCGCCGCGGTGCTGGCGTCACGGCCGGTCGGCGTCCCGGCCGTGGTCGTGGGGGACGTGCGGACGGCGTACCAGATGCTCGCGGCGGAGGTCCTCACCCGCCTGCCGCATGTCCACCGGATCGGGGTGACCGGGTCGTCCGGGAAGACGTCCGCGAAGGACCTGCTGGGGCAGGCGCTCGGCCGGCTCGGGCCGACCGTCGCGCCGCCGGGCAACCGCAACAACGAGATCGGCGTCCCGGAGACGGTGCTGCTGACGACGGCGCAGACCCGGTTCCTGGTGACCGAGCTGGGCGCGCGGCACGTCGGCGACATCGCGGCGCTGATGCCGGTGGTGCGTCCGCACACCGGCGTCGTGCTCGGCGTCGGCACCGCCCACATCGGCGAGTTCGGCGGGCGCGAGGCGATCGCCCGGGCCAAGGCGGAGCTGGTGGAGGCGCTGCCCGCGGACGGGCTGGCGGTGCTCAACGCCGACGACCCGGTGGTCGCGGCGATGGCGGACCGTACGCCGGCGCGCGTGGTCACCTTCGGGCGGCACGTCTCGGCCCGGATCCGCGCCGAACGGGTCGCGCTGGACCGGGCGGCGCGCGCCCGCTTCCGGCTGCGGACTCCGGACGGTACGGCGGACGTGGCGCTGCGCCTGCACGGCGAGCACTTCGTGACGGCCGCCCTGGCCGCGGCGGCCGTGGCCCTCGACCACACCGCCGACGTCCGGCTGGTGGCGGACGCGCTGAGCAGCGCCACGCCCCGGTCCGCCGGGCGGATGCGGGTGACCGAGCACCCCGGCGGCGTGACGGTGCTCGACGACGCGTACAACGCCAATCCGGAGTCGATGATGGCCGGGCTGCGCACGCTGAAGGCCATGGCGGGCGGGAGCCGCCGGACGGTCGCGGTGCTCGGGCAGATGAACGAACTCGGGGAGGGGTCGGCCGCCGCGCACGTGGAGGTGGGGCGGGCCGCCGTACGCCTGGGCGTCGACGTGGTGGTGGCCGTGGGCAACCGGGACGCCGCCGGCTACGGCGGCACCTACGCGCCGGACCGGGACAGCGCCGAGGAGGTTCTGCGGGACCTGCTGCGGCCGGGCGACCTCGTGCTGGTGAAGGCGTCGAACAGCCTGGGCCTGTCCGAGCTCGCTCAGAGGGTGCGGGAGGCGCCACCGTCGACCGGCACCGCGAGCCCGGTCAGGTAGCTCGCCGCCGGGGAGAGCAGGAACGCGGCGACCCGGCCGAACTCCTCCGGCTCGCCGAGCCGGCGGAGCGGGATGGACGCCGCGGCGTCGGCAGCCGCCTTCTCGGCGTCGCCCGTGGCCGCGAACAGCTCCCGGTTGCGGTCGGTCAGGACCCGGCCGGGGAGCAGGCTGAGCACGCGGATGCCGTGCGGGGCGTACTCGTCGGCCATGTCCTTGGCGACCCCGGCGAGCCCGGGGCGCAGGCCGTTGGACAGGCCCAGCCCCGCGATCGGCGTCCGGGCCGAGGTGGACAGCACGAAGCCGATCACACCCCCGTGGCCCAGCGCTGCGGCGAACGTGCGGGCGGCGCGTACGGAGCCGAGGAAGACCGTCTCGAAGGCCTCGCGCCACTGCTCGTCGGTCTGCGCCGCGGCCGTGCCCTGGCCGGGACCGCCGACCGAGATCAGCGCGCCGTCGAAGCGGCCGAACCGCTCGGTCGCGGTGCGCACGAGCTGGCCGGGCGTGCCCGCGTCGGTGAGGTCGGCGGCGACGCCCACGGCACCGTCGCCGAGGTTGCGCGCGGCTTCGTCGACGCCCGCCTGTGAACGGGAGGAGACGACGACCTTCGCGCCGTCGGCGACGAGCGCCTGCGCGGTGGCGAAGCCGAGGCCGCGGGAGGCGCCGGTGAGGACGTACACGCGGTCGGCCAGGCCCAGATCCATGCCGTCGATCCTATCCGCCGCGCAGGTGCCTCGCGGTCAGCTCGTCCGCCGGCAGGAACGCCTCGACGGCGAGCTCCGACAGGGTGACGTCGCGGGGCGTACCCAGCACCGACGTGACGCTGAAGAACGACAACTCGGTCCCGCCGGCCTCGTACCGCAACGGCACCACCGGACCTTGGGGCTCCTGCTCGTCGGGCGGGCCGGGCAGGGCGCGCAGCTCGTCGTGCAGCGCGCGCAGCACCGGGTCGCCCGAGGCGAGGGCCTGGTGGTCCAGGCGGTGCAGGACATGCGTACGCCACTGGGCCAGGTTGCGGATGCGCGGCGCCATGCCGGCCGGATGCAGGGACAGCCGCAGCACGTTCACCGGCGGCTCCAGCAGCTCCGCCGCCGCGCCCGCCGTGAACACCCCGACCGCCGCGTTGCCGTCGACCATCGTCCAGTGCCGGTCGACCAGGACCGCCGGGTACGGCTCGTGCCCGGCGAGCACGTCACGCAGGGACGCCAGCACCACGGCCAGCTCCGGGCTGCCGAGGTCCGTCTCCGAGAAGGCCGGCGCGAAACCGCCGGCCAGCAGCAACGCGTTCCGCGCCCGCAACGGTACGGCCAGCTCCTCGGCCAGCCGCAGGATCATCTCCCGGGTCGGACGGGCCCGGCCGGTCTCCACGAAGGACAGATGCCGCGCGGAGACCCCGGCCTGGTTCGACAGTTGCAGCTGGCTCAACCGGCGGTCACCGCGCCACTGCCGCAGCAGCGTCCCCACGTCACCCATGCGCCGATCGTAGGGAGGGCCGCGACCGGCGCCCATGACCTCCGAGGTAATCGACCCGCTTACCGCCGGGCCGCGAGGGTTGACCCATCGCCGGATCGAGAGGAAACGACATGAGCGACTTCGACACCGTGGTGGAGCGTTACCTGGCCGCCTGGAACGAGACCGAGCCCGCCGTACGCCGCGCCACGATCGCGGACGTCTTCGCCGAGGACGTCCGCTACGTGGACCCGGTCGCCGCCGTCCAGGGCCGCGAGGAGCTGCATGCGCTGATCGGCGCGGCCCAGCAGCAGTTCCCCGGCCTGGTGTTCACCCCGGGTGGCCCGGCCGACGCGCACCACGACCAGGGCCGCTTCACGTGGCACCTCGGCCCGGCCGGGGAGGAGCCGGTGGTGATCGGCTTCGACGTGGTGGAGCGCGACGCCGACGGACGGATCCGGACGGTGCTCGGCTTCATCGACCGCGCGCCCGCCTGAGCGCGCGCCGGTCCTGGCCCGGCTTTCGTCGCGGCGGTCTCCGCGGCGGCTTTCGTCGCGGCGGCGGGGCGGTGGGGGAGCGGCCCGGTAGGGTGCCCCGGTGCTGGACGGACTCGACGAGGTGGACTGGGCTGCGCTGACGCATGCGTACGGCGCCGCGGACGACGTGCCCGGGCTGCTGCGCGAGGCGGCGCTCTCCGAGCTCTCCGAGCGCCTCCTGCCCCCGGGCACGGTCCACACCGCTACCGCCGCGGCGGTGCCGTACCTGGTCGAGCTGGCCGCTGCGGGGCGGCCGGAGTTCGTGTGGATGGTGGGTGCGCTCGCCGAGCACGCGCCCGTGCGGTCAACCGTTCTGGCCGACCGGGAGCGCCTGGCGCCGCTGCTCGCGCACCCGGACCCGCGGATGCGGGAGGCGGCCGCGTATGCGCTCGCCCAGCTCGGCACGGAGGATGCGCTGCTGCGCGCACGCTGGTCGCAGGAAGAGGACGCCCGGGTCCGTGCGTCGCTGGTGCTGGCTCTGCGGCTCACGGACGCGATCACCGACCCGTCGCCCACCGTACGGGCGGCAGCCGCCGTCGCGCTGGCCCGGGACGGCACGCCGTTCCCGCGGAACCCGGCCGTCATCGAGGCCGTGGCGACCGCGGCCGAAGCCGGCGCCGAGGTCTCGTGGCTGCACGCCGCGCCGGCCGGGTGGCTCGACGTGGTGGTCCGCGCGGCCCGCGGAACCGCCCTGCTCACCCGGCTGGTCGGCTCCTCGTCGGCGGACGTACGGGCCGCAGCGGCGTGGGCGCTCACGCTGCGCTGCCAGGACAGCCGCTCGGCGCCCGCGGAGCTGGTTCCGCTGCTCGAGCCGTTGCTCGCCGATCCGCAGACCCGGGACGCGGCGGTCGCGGCGCTGCGCCGGTGCGGGCGGGCCGCCGCGCGCTTCGCCGGTGTGCTCGCCGAGGTGGCGGCCGGCTATCCGGAGGTCGCCGCGTCAAGGGCGGTCACCGCCGAGCTGCAGGCCGTCGAGACGCTGTTGCTGATCGGGGACCCACGCTGGGTGGAGCCGGTGATCCGGGCCGCGCGTGACGGCAACATCCCGCGGATGCACGCCCGGATGCCGGTGTCGTGCTCGCCGCCGGTGCTGGAGGCGGTCCGCCGGGCGCTGCGGGACCTCGCCGGGGATCCGGGCGCCGGACGGGCGATCGAGGCGCTGTGCGCCGTGCTGGCCCGGTGGGAGGGCGCTGCCGGGGAGGCCGTACCGGAGCTGGTCGCCGCGCTGCCGTCCGCGCCGGCCGCCGTCACCCGCGCGCTGCTGGCGGTCGGGCACCTCGGCGGTGAGATGGTCGCGGGGCTGCGGACGCTCGCCGGCGAACCGGGTGGCCTGGCCGCCGCGACGGCGCTGTTCCGGCTGACCGGCGACCCCGGGCCGGCGCTGCGAGCCCTGCTCACCGCCCGTCCGCCGGTGCCCGCCGGGATCGTCGCCGTGCTCGGGCCGCTCGCCCAGCCCGTCGTGCCCGGCTTCGAGCTGCTGCTCACCGGCGAGGCCGCCGCGAGCCAGCCGCAGTGCGCCGGCCAGTTGCTGGCGGCCCAGGTCGTGATGGCCGCGACCGGCGACACGACGGCGGCCCTGCGGACCGTGCAGGCGATCCTGCGCACCGGCGGATCCCGGGCGGCGCTGGCGGCGGCCGTCGTCGCCGAGCTGGTCGAGGGAGGGACGGCCGTCCGCCTCCGCGGCGAGCTCGCCACGTGGGAGCCCGAGCTGCGGGCGCTGCTGGACGACCCGCGGGCCGTCGTCGAGGCGGCCGGCGCCCTGTGGCGGCTGGGCGTCCCGGGCGCGGACCTCGTACCCGCCGTGCTGGGCGCGATCGATGGTGGCAGCCGGGTGGTGGCCGCTGTGGGGCTGCTGCGGGAGATGGGCGCGACGGCCGAGATCGCCACGCTCGTCCGTCGCGACCGGCGGATCCACGCCGCCGGGATCGACGACGACATCGTCATCAACGACGAGGTGCTGCGGGACAGCCTGGCCGCCACGGGCTGAGCCCGGCCGTCATCCGCGGCGCAGGACGCGTACCCTTCCGGCGGCCTGGAAAGCGACCGATCCGGCCGCCGTACCCATCGCGGGAAGCCGGCGGGGCCGCGGCGCCGACCGGCCGTCGTAGCGCAGCGCGGCCTCCCGGGCGGCCAGCTCGGCGCCGGCCGAGCGCGGCAGGGCGTCGCGGGCTGCGAGCTCCCGGGCGAGGTCCCAGCCGTCGCGCAGCGAACCCTGCGTGGGCCGCGACGCGGCCCACGCGGACCACTCCCGCACCCACCGCGTGCCGATTGCGGCCGCCAGGCCGGGCCACTGCCGCGCGACCTCACCGGCACGCTTGCGCAGCAACGCGACCCGCGCGATCTCGACCAGACGATCGTCGAACCCCGGCGGTACGGGTGCCCCGGCCGTCAACGCTGCCACGAGCGCCGCCTGCCGATCGGCCAGCGAGCTCATGTGACCGGGGGACAGCCGGCGGCCGCCGCGATCGCGTCCAGCTCGGCGCGCAGCTCGTCGGCGGGCGGGTAGTCGCCGTCGCGCTCCAGCATGAGCGCGGGCGGCCGGTGCCGGGAACACAGCTCCGTGACCAGCTCGAGCACCTCCCGCGGCACGGCGTCGGTGTGCGTGTCGTGGTAGACGCCGTCGTGCGCCGAGCCGCCGGCCACGTGGCAGTACGCGATCCGCTCCAGCGGCACCCGGTCGAACAGCGCCGCCGGATCGGTGCCGCGGTTCACGGCGTTGGCGTACACGTTGGCCACGTCCAGCAGGAGCAGGGCGTCCGTGCGCTCCAGGATCTCGGTGAGGAACGCGCCCTCGTCGAGCTCGTCGTCCGGCCAGTCGAACAGCGCGGCGATCGGTTCCAGCGCGATCGGCACGTCCAGCTCGGCCTGCGTACGCCGGACGTTGGCGACCACCGCGTCCACCGCCTCCCGGCTGCGCGGGACCGGCAGCAGGTGCCCGGCCTCGACCCCGGCCGCCCGGACGAACGCGATGTGCTCGCTGACCAGCGGCGCGCCCAGCCGCTGCGCCACCGTGGCCAGATGTGTCACCCGTGCGGGCTCGACCGGCTCGGCCCCGCCCAGCGACAGCTTCACGCCGTGCGGCACGACGGCGACGCCGCGCTCACGCAGCCGGGTGAGGCCGGGCGGGAGGTCGCCGTGCGCGTGCACCGACTCGGCGACCACCTCGGCGAAGCGCAGCCCCGGCAGCCCGGTGACGAAGCCGGAGATCTCGGGCCGCCAGCCGATGCCGACGCCGTAGGTCTCCAGTGCCGCGCCTGTCACCCGCCGCACCCGCCCCCGCCGCAGCCGCCGCCACCACCGCAGGAGCTGCCGCTGGAGCAGGAACTGCCGCTGCTGCAGCTCGAGCCGCTCCCGCTGTCGATGCCGCTGCCCGTTGAGCCGAAGGTGCGCTGGATCTCCGCCTCCGCGGCGAAGGCCGGGTCCATGGTGTACAGCGAGGCCGCGCCGAACAGGGCCACGCCCATTGCCGCGCCCGTCGCGCCGTACGTCGCGTACGACGGTGCCTGTGCCGGGGACAGGTAGTCGTACTTCTGGCGTACCTGACTCATGCTGGTGCGGGCCGCGGCCGTCGCGATGCGCGCGCCCGGGCGCAGCATGAGCGTGACGATGCCGGCGGCGACGAGCGCGAAGACGAGGAACGTGACCGGCTTGCCGTTGGCGAGGCCGGCGAAGAACCGCGCGATCCCCACGGCGATCAGAGCCAGGCCCGCGAACGCCCACATCCGCGCCGTCCGCAGCGCGGCCGGGGTCACCGCGAGGCCGTTCGCCTCCAGGCCGGCGCGCAGCTGGTCGAGCGCCGAGCGTACCCATGGATCGGTGAGGACCTCCCGGGCCCGGATGCGCTTGCCGGCGGCGTTGTAGACGGCCGTGTCCAGCGGGGTGACGCCGCTGGGCATCGGGCCGGTCTGGCGCAGGGTCTTGTCCGGCGCGCTGCCGAGCGCGCCGGCCCCGCGCAGGCCGCCGAGCGCGGCGTAGACCGCGAGCCGGTCGCCGCCGTTGAGGTACGCGATCTGCTGCGGGCCGAGGTTGTCGACCCGGGCGCCACGCGTGCCGGCGAACAGGAAGCTGCGGTGGACGGCGGCCAGCACCGCCACCACCGCGAGCGCGGCGAGGTAGAGGCCGAGGAAGGTCATGCCGGGGATGCCCCAGGTGTCGCCTTGGGCCGCGAGAGCCATGTGACCTCCCGTGATTGCAGGGTTGCAGGCCCTCATTGTGCAGGTCCGCGCAACGCCGTCACGACCGCCGAACGGCTCCCTCGACGACGTCGAGCACCCGGCTCAGCTCGCCGGCCGGCCGGCCGGTCGCCAGGTGCAGCACCAGGCCGTCGTACGCCAGCTCCAGGAACTGGGTCAGCACGTCCACGGGTACGTCGTCGCGCAGCACCCCCGCGTCGCGCTGCCGCTCGAGCCGGTCCCGGGTGGCCGAGGCGATCGCGGCCGACCGTTCCGTCCAGCGCTTGGCGAACTCGGGGTCGGTCCGCAGCCGCCGGGAGACCTCCAGCTGGGTGCCGAGCCAGCCGGCCGTGTCGCCGCTGCCGCCGGCCCGCTCCAGCAGGTCACGCATCACCTGGACGAGGCCGTTGCGGGCGACGGTCTCCACCATGGCGGCGGCATCGTCCTCGGCCACGGCGAGGAAGAGGGAGTCCTTGTCACGAAAATGGTGGAAAATCGCGCCTCGCGACAATCCGGTCGCCTCCTCGAGGCGGCGGACGGTGGCGCCCTCGTAGCCGTACCGCGCGAAGCATCCGCGCGCCGCCCCGAGGATCTCGTGGCGACGGGCCGCTAGCTGGTCCTGGCTTACCCTGGGCACGCCCCGATGGTGTCATGACCTTTCCGGCGCTTGCAATCCGTACGTACGGCTTGGCAGGCTCCGGCTCCCGTACCGGCCGTTGTTAACACCGTTGGGCTGTTGGCCCCCGTATTCACTCACGTACAGTGCCCGGGTGCCCCTCGTCTTCCTCGCTCTGGACGACACCCTGCTCGACCGCAGCGGTGCGTTCAAGTTGTGGGCGAAGGGATTTCTCGACGAGATCCAGGCACCACAGGAAGACCTCGACTGGTTACTCTCCGTCGATGCTGACGGCCTGACGTCCCGGTGGGACCTGGCCGATCTCATCCGCGACCGCTACCAGTTGGACGTGCCCTCGATCGACCTGCGCGAGGAGCTGCTCGAGGGGCCGCTCGCGTACGAGCGCCTCGACCCGCTCGTGGCCTGCGCGCTGCAGATCGCCGGCGACGCCGGATGGGTGCCCGTCGTGGTCACCAACGGGCCGCACGAGCAGCAGGAGACCCGCATCCGGCGTACCGGCCTGGACCGCTACATCGCCGACTGGGTCATCTCCGAGCAGGCCGGCGTCAGCAAGCCCAACCCGCGCATCTTCGCGCTGGCCGCCCAGCGGGTCCGGATGCGCCTCGCCGGCGCCTGGATCGTCGGCGACAGCCCCGAGGCCGACATCGGCGGCGCGGCGGCGATGGGACTACCGAGCGTGTGGCTGCACCGCGGCCGCGAATGGCTCGACAACCGGTTCGCGCCGACCCGCGTCGTCGGCAACGTCATCCAGGGGCTGTCGGCCATCATGGCGAACGGTAAATAGGTTGCGGTGCCGGGGATCCCCCGGAAGAGTGCACCGCGTACGTGATCCGCAAGTTCCTCGGGAGAAGGGGGTGAACCTCATGGCCGTCTTTGTCGTCCGCCGTGCCCAGGTTCAGAAACTTCTTTCCTTCTCCGAGGAGACCCTCCAGTGCGAGAGCACGACTCTTCCGGCCCGGCGACCATGCGCCGCGGCCGTCGCAAGTTCGACGACGACGAACCGGACTTCGTAAAACGCGGCCGCCCGGGGCCGCAGCTGTCCGAGGACCCCGACCTGCCCGAGACCGGCGACCGCTGGTCCACCTGGGACGGCGCCCTGCACGGACCCGAACCCCGCCCCGCCTGGGTACGCACCGAGCACCGGGCCGTGGACACCGAACTCGGCATGCTCAAGACCGGCAAGGAAGCGGACGTCTTCCTCGTGCGCCGGGCCGTACCGGACACCGGCGAGGTCAGCATGCTCGCGGCCAAGCGCTACCGCGACGGCGACCACCGCCTCTTCCACCGCGACGCCGGCTACCTCGAGGGACGGCGGGTGCGCCGCTCCCGCGAGATGCGGGCGATGACGAACCGTACGTCGTTCGGCAAGGAACTCATCGCCGGGCAGTGGGCGGCGGCCGAGTTCGGGGCGCTCACCCGGCTCTGGCAGGTCGGGCAGGAGGGCGGCACGATCTCGGTGCCGTACCCCGTCCAGCTCATCGGCACCGAGCTCATGCTCGAGTTCATCGGCGACGGGGAGACCGGCGAGGCAGCGCCCCGGCTCGCCCAGGTCCGGCCCGACCGCGAGGGGCTCGAGGACCTGTGGCGGCAGATGGTGGACGCGCTCAGCGTGCTCGCCCGGGCCCAGCTGGCGCACGGGGACCTGTCGCCCTACAACACGCTGGTGCACGACGGCCGGCTGGTGCTCATCGACCTGCCGCAGGTCGTGGACGTGATCGCCAACCCGCGCGGCGCGGAATTCCTCGCCCGCGACGTCCGCAACGTCGCGGCGTGGTTCACCTCACGCGGGCTGACCGTGAACGCCGACGACCTGATCGAACGGCTCTCGTACGAGGCGGGACTACGCTGACGCCGGGCCCGGGCCTGCCGGGCCCGGGCCCGTACCGTCTCACTGCAGGTAGTTCTCGACCTCACTGGTGCTGTGGGCCTGCTCCGCGTCCGGGTCGCTGCCGGTCTCCCGCGCCGCCCGGCGCCGGCGCAGCAGGTCCCAGCACTGGTCGAGGGCCTCCTCGAGCTCCTTCAGGCGGGCGTGCTCCTCCTCGGCGGTGAGCGTCCCCTGGCTCAGCTGCTGGCGCAGCTTGTGCTCCTCGTCGACCAGGCCGTTGATCCGGCCCAGCACCTCTTTGTCATCCATGCGCCGAGCCTAGCGTCGGCCCGGTGATGCGGCGGCCGGGTGCGCCGCTGTTCGCGTCCTGGGCCGGCTTGGTCTCGGGCCGGCTTGGTCCCGGGCCGGCTTGGTCCCGGGCCCCCATCGGCCTGGGCCCGCTTGGTGTCGGGCCAGCTTCGTGCTGGGCCCGCGTCGGGCTGGGCCCGCTCGGGGCCGGGGCCGCTTTGTGCCGGCCGGAAGTGTCGTACCTCCGCGGGAGGATCCCGTCATGGCCGAACCCCTTGCCCGCAGCGAGCTTCTCGTCTGGATCTTCTACGGCATGTTCGTGTTCCGCGATCGCTGGTGCGACGCGGGCGGGAGCGACGAGGCCCGGCGGGCGTCCCGGCAGACCGTCGTGGGGGCGTCGACCTACCACGTGGTGGCGCAGGCGATGTCGCACCGGGCCAGGCTCACGGTGCGGGTCTGGCCCGGGCCGGCCCCGCCGGAGCCCGGCTGGGACGGCACCCACGAGATGGAGCTGCACTGCCCGACCGGCGAGATGGTGGCCGACGAGATCACCGGCGGCAGCCCCGGGGTGATCGACCTGGGGGAGCCGGGCGTCTATGGCCTGCGCGCGAGCTGGCGTGGCCGCGAGGTGGCGCACGAGGAGACGCTGACCGTCATCGGCGAAGCCGAGGCCGTCGAGCGCACGTGGGGCAAGGAGCAGTTCCTCTTCGACATGTGGCGCTCGGGGCCGCTGCCACCCGACGACGATGACGAGGAGTTCGAGGAGGAGCTCGCCCACTGGCGGTGAACCTGGGCCGGGCAGCCGGACGCCCCGCCGTCCACGAGGGACGACGGGGCGTTCGCTGCGCTGCGTACGTGTCAGCTGTTGAGCATCTTGCGCAGGACGTACTGGAGGATGCCGCCGTGGCGGTAGTAGTCCGCCTCGCCGGGGGTGTCGATGCGGACGTCCGCGTCGAACTCCACGCCCGTGTCCGTGCGGACCTTCACCGTCGACGGGATGCCGCCCTCGTTGAGCGCCGTCACGCCCGTGATCGTGAAGGTCTCCGTGCCGGTCAGGCCGAGCGACTCCGCGTTGGTCTTCGGCGGGAACTGCAGCGGGAGGACGCCCATGCCGATGAGATTGGAGCGGTGGATGCGCTCGTACGACTCGGCGATGACCGCGCGGACGCCGAGCAGCATCGTGCCCTTGGCCGCCCAGTCGCGGGACGAGCCGGAGCCGTACTCCTTGCCGGCCAGGATGACCAGCGGGATGCCGGCCTCCTTGTAGGCCTCCGACGCCTCGTAGATGGTGGTCTGGTCGCCGGTCAGGTGGTTGACCGTGAAGCCGCCCTCGACGCCCGGCACCAGCTGGTTGCGCAGCCGGATGTTGGCGAACGTGCCGCGGATCATGACCTCGTGGTTGCCGCGGCGCGACCCGTACGAGTTGAACTCGTGGCGGGGGACGCCGTGCTCGGCGAGGTACTTGCCGGCGGGGGAGTCCGGCTTGATGGAGCTGGCCGGCGAGATGTGGTCGGTGGTGACCGAGTCGCCCAGCTTGGCCAGCACCCGTGCGCCCGTGATGTCCACGACCGGTTCCGGGGTGGCCGCCATGCCCTCGAAGTACGGGGGCTTGCGCACGTACGTCGAGTCCTCGGCCCACTCGAAGGTCTTGCCCTCGGGCGTGGGCAGCGACTGCCACTGCTCGTCGCCGGCGAAGACGTCCGAGTAGGCGGAGCTGAAGCCCTCGGCGCCGATCGCGGCGGCGATGACGTCGTCGATCTCCTTGGCGCTCGGCCAGATGTCGGCCAGGAGGACGGGCTTGCCGTCCGAGCCGGTGCCCAGCGGCTCCGTGGTGATGTCGATGTCCATCGTGCCGGCCAGCGCGTACGCCACGACCAGCGGCGGGGAGGCCAGGTAGTTCATCTTGATGTCGGGGTTGATCCGGCCCTCGAAGTTGCGGTTGCCGGAGAGCACCGACACGGCGGTGAGGTCGGCCTCGTTCACCGCGGCGGAGATGGCCTCGGGCAGCGGGCCGGAGTTGCCGATGCAGGTCGTGCAGCCGTAGCCGACGAGGTTGAAGCCCAGCTTGTCGAGGTACGGCGTGAGCCCGGCCCGGTCGTAGTAGTCCATGACGACCTTGGAACCCGGCGCCAGGGTCGTCTTGACCCACGGCTTGCGGGTCAGGCCACGCTCGACGGCGTTCCTCGCCAGCAGCGCCGCGCCGATCATGACCTGCGGGTTGGAGGTGTTGGTGCAGGACGTGATCGCGGCGATGCCGACGAACCCGTGGTCCAGCTCGAACTCCGCGCCGTCCTCGCCGACCACGCGGGTGGGCTTGGAGGGGCGGCCGGTGGCACCGTCGGCCGCGCTGAACACGTGCGGCTTGTCGGCCTGGGAGTCGGTGTGGTTCGCCGGCGGGTCGCTGGCCGGGAACGACTCGGCGCTCGCCTCGTCGGCGGGGCCCTCGGTGCCGTCGTCGCTGACGTAGTTGCGCAGCGCCTCGCGGAACATCGGCTTGGCGGCGTTCAGCGGCACGCGGTCCTGGGGGCGCTTCGGGCCGGCGAGCGACGGGACGATCGTCGAGAGGTCGAGCTCGAGCTTCTCGGAGAAGTTCGGCTCGGCGTCCGGGTCGAGCCAGAGGCCCTGACGCTTCGCGTACGCCTCGACGAGCTTGACCTGCGCCTCGGAGCGACCGGTGAGCTTGAGGTACTTGATGGTCTCGTCGTCGATCGGGAAGATCGCGACGGTCGAGCCGTACTCCGGCGACATGTTGCCGATGGTGGCGCGGTTGGCCAGCGGTACGGCGCTGACGCCGGGGCCGTAGAACTCGACGAACTTGCTGACCACGCCGTGCTCGCGGAGCATCTCGGTGATCGTGAGGACGAGGTCGGTGGCGGTGGTGCCGGCCGGCATCTCGCCGGAGAGCTTGAAGCCGACGACGCGCGGGATCAGCATGCTGACCGGCTGGCCGAGCATGGCCGCCTCGGCCTCGATGCCGCCGACGCCCCAGCCCAGCACGCCCAGGCCGTTGACCATCGTGGTGTGCGAGTCGGTGCCGACGACCGTGTCCGGGTACGCCTGACCGTTACGTTCCATGATCGTGCGGGCCAGGTACTCGATGTTGACCTGGTGCACGATGCCGGTGCCGGGCGGGACGACCTTGAACTCGTTGAACGCGGTCTGGCCCCAGCGCAGGAACTGGTAGCGCTCGCGGTTGCGCTGGTACTCCAGCTCGACGTTGCGGGCGAAGGCGTCCTCGCGGCCGAACAGGTCGGCGATGACCGAGTGGTCGATGACCAGCTCGGCCGGGGCGAGCGGGTTGACCTTCGTCGGGTCGCCGCCGAGGTCGTTGACGGCCTCCCGCATGGTGGCGAGGTCGACGACGCAGGGCACGCCGGTGAAGTCCTGCATGAGGACCCGGGCGGGCGTGAACTGGATCTCCACGCTCGGGTCGGCCGTCGGGTCCCAGCCGCCGAGGGCGCGGATGTGGTCGGCGGTGATGTTCGCGCCGTCCTCCGTGCGGAGCAGGTTCTCCAGGAGGATCTTCAGGGAGTAGGGCAGGCGCTCGTGCCCCTGCACCTTGTCGATCGTGAAAATCTCGTAGCTCGCGTCATCGACGCGCAGCTCGCTCTTCGCACCAAAGGTGTCGAGGCTGGCCACGTCATCTCCTTCACACCCAGCGACCGTGAGTAGTCCTCAGCAGTCTGTCGCACCGGCGACGGCCACCCGTCGGTTAGGCACGCCTAACCCACCGTCCACGTCTCCCGTAAACCGTACGTCCGTCTTGCTATGGCGTGCAACCCGGGTCACGGCGGTCCTCAGGTTTACCGGACATGATCATCGGGAATGCGGCGTCCCGTGAAGGCGCCCACGGACCTCGAGAACCTCACCGACTTCTTCGACCGCTACGGCTCCGCGCTGACCAGGGGCGACGTGGCGGCGGTGGCCGGCTGCTACGCGCTGCCGGGGATGGTGGTCGCCGACTCGTACAGCTTCACGTTCACCTCGCCGGCCGCGGTCGCACTGTCGTTCCTGGGGGCCTCGCCGGCATACCGGGAGCAGCAGATCGTCGCAGCGCACGCGCAGATCCGCGACGTGCAGCGGCTCAGCGCGGCGCTCGCCATGGTCGCCGTCGAGTGGGAATACCTCGACAGCTGCGGGGCGGCCGTGCCCGGTGAGCGCTACCGCTACCTGATCCGGGCCGACGCCGACGGGCCGCGGATCACGACGGTGATCGCCACGCCCCGAAATTGACGCACCCCGGTGCCATAGTGTCCAGGTGAGCACGATCGAGATCACCCGGCCCGCCGAGGCCACGACCACGCTGTGCCGGCCGCAGTGGCTCGTGGTGCACTACCGGCGCGACGACAGCCGCTACGACGACTGGTCCCTGCACGTGTGGGGTGACGTCGATCCGTCCGCGGTCACCGGTTTCCCCGGTGGCCACCCTTTTGCCGGTGAGGACGCGTACGGGCGGTTCGCCTGGGTCCGGCTCGGCGACTCCGCGCGGGACGTCGGGTTCCTGGTCGTCGACGGGCACGGCGGCAAGGACGTGCCCGAGGACCGGCACGTCGACCCCGCGCTCACCCCCGAGATCTGGCTGCGCCCCGGCGACGCCGAGATCTATCCGTCGGCCGCTGCCGCGGGCTTCACCGGGGCCGTGACCGCCGACGACGGCTACGCCGTCATCCACTACCGCCGGCCCGGCGGGGACTACAGCGGGTGGGGCGTGCACGCCTGGGAGGGCACCCCGGAAAAGCCCCGATGGGGTACGCCGCTCCCGCCGGCGGCCTGGGACTCGTTCGGAGCCGTGTTCCGGGTTCCCGTCCGGCCGGACGCCGCGGGTGTGCGCTTCGTGATCTACCGCGGCGACCACAAGGACCTGCCCGACGACCAGCGCCTCGACCTCACGTCGGCCCGCGAAGTGTGGATCATTTCCGGTAACGCTGCGCCCGTACATCCGGATCTGGGGTCCTTGGGTCCGGAGCTGGACCCGGCACGGGCGCTGGCGGTCTTCGTCGACCGCACCACCGTCGCCCTTCCCGGCCGGGTGGCCGACCTCGCGAGCTCGTTCGCGCTGGTCGGCGCGGCCGACGGCGGCCTGCGCCGCGACGGCGACGAGCTGACCGGCGACCGCACGACGCTGCCGCTCACCGCGCGGCCCGGCGGGCTGTTCCAGGCGCAGAGCCGGCACTTCCCGCACCTGCGCGCCTACCGTGCGTTCGCCGTGCCGGAGCTGGGCGATGCGGCGCTGGGTCATCTGCTGCGCGGGCAGCTGCTGCTCGTCGGCCGCGACCACGCCGGGCATCTCGCAGTGGTCACCGCCGTGCAGCTGCCGGGCGTGCTCGACGACCTGTATGCGGACGCCGCCGACGCCGAGCTCGGCGTGATCATGGACGAGGAGAAGCCGGCGCTCGCGGTGTGGGCGCCGACGGCCCGCACGGTGTCGCTGGAGCTGTCGAGGACGCCCGGCGACGACGAGGTCAAGATCCTGCCGATGGACCGCGACCCGGTCACCGGCATCTGGAGCATCGCCGGCAAACGCAAATGGATCGGGCGTTACTACCGCTATCGGGTCGAGGTGTGGCACCCCGCCGCGCAGCGCGTCGTCACCACCAGCGTCACCGACCCGTATTCGCTGTCGCTGTCCGCCGACTCGACGCACAGTCAGATCGTCGACCTCGACGACCCCACGCTGAAACCGCCCGGCTGGGACACCCTCGCCCGCCCGCCGGCCGTCGAGCCGGCCCGCATGCAGATCGCCGAGGTGCACGTCCGCGACTTCTCCATCGCCGACGAGACCGTGCCGCCCGAGCACCGCGGCACCTACCTCGCGTTCGCCGACGAGGACACGGCCGGCATGCGGCACCTGCGGATGCTGGCCGACGCCGGGCTGACCCACGTGCACCTGCTGCCCGCGTTCGACTTCGCCACCGTGCCGGACCGGCGCGCCGACCAGGCCGTCCCGCGGTGCGAGCTCGCATCGTTCCCGCCCGACTCGCCCGAGCAGCAGCGCGCCGTCATGGCCGTCGCCGACGAGGACGGCTTCAACTGGGGGTACGACCCGCTGCACTACACCGCGCCCGAGGGCAGCTACTCGACCGATCCGTGCGGCAGCGCCCGCGTCCTCGAGTTCCGCCGGATGGTCGCCGGCCTGCACGCCGCCGGCCTCCGAGTGATCATGGACGTCGTCTACAACCACACGATGGCCGATGGGCTGGCGCCGTTCAGCGTGCTCGACCGGGTCGTGCCCGGCTACTACCACCGGCTGCTCGACGACGGCACCGTCGCCGAGTCGACGTGCTGCTCCAACACCGCGCCCGAGCACATGATGATGGGCCGGCTCGTCGTCGACTCCGTCGTGACCTGGGCGAAGCACTACCGCGTCGACGGCTTCCGCTTCGACCTCATGGGCCACCACCCGCGCGCCAACATCCTCGAGACCCGGGTGACGCTCGACCACCTGGACGGCGGCAAGGACATCTATCTGTACGGCGAGGGCTGGAACTTCGGCGAGGTCGCGTACGACGCCCGCTTCGCCCAGGCCACCCAGGTCAACATGGCCGGCACGGGCATCGGCACGTTCGACGACCGGCTGCGCGACGCGGTCCGCGGCGGCGGCTCGTTCGGCGACGACCCGACGGTGCAGGGCTTCGCGACCGGGCTCGGGTCGGCCACCCCGCTCTTCCTGCACGACCGGATCAAGGTGGGGCTGTCGGGGGCGCTGGCCACGTACCGCTTCACCACCCACACCGGCGCCGAGCAGAGCGGCGCGCAGATCGACTACAACGGCTCGCCGAGCGGCTACGCGGCCTCGCCGGCGGAGTGCGTGGCGTACGTCGACGCCCACGACAACGAGATCCTGTACGACGCGATGGCGTTCAAGCTGCCCCGCGACCTGCCCATGATCGACCGCGCCCGCATGCAGATCCTCGCGCTGTCGCTCGTCGTCCTCGGCCAGGGCGTCGGCTTCGTGGCGCTCGGCAGCGAACGGCTGCGCTCCAAGTCGCTGGACCGCAACTCGTACAACTCCGGCGACTGGTTCAACCAGATCCGCTGGGACGGCGCCCAGGGCAACGGCTTCGGCATCGGCCTGCCCCCGGCCCCGGACAACGAGGACAAGTGGCCGTGGGCCCGTCCCCTGCTCGCCGACCCGTCCCTCGTCCCGTCCGCCCCGATCATCGACCTGACCGCGGCCCGGTACGCCGAACTCCTCCGCATCCGCCGCTCCACCCCCGTCTTCGGCCTCCCCACGGCCGACGAGGTGGAACGCCGCCTGACCTTCCCCCTCGGCGGCCCCCACGAGACCCCCGGCGTGATCGTCATGTGCCTCGACGGCACCGGCCTGGATCCGCGCTGGAGCACGGTGGTGGTCGTGTTCAACGCGACCGGGTCGGAGGCCGCCGAGGTGCTGCCGGGGCTGGCGGGGGTGGACCTGGAGCTGCACCCGGAGCTGATGGGATCGGCCGATCCGCTGCTACGGACGGCTTCGGCCGCGGCGTCCCCGGAAGGGGCCAGGGTGCTGGTGCCGGCGCGGTCGGTCGCGGTGTTCGTCGCTGAGCTGACCTGAGCCGCCGTTTCGTCGGCGCGGCCCTTTGCTGGGCGGCTGTTTGGTCGCGCTTTGCTCATTCCCCAGGGGGCGCATGCGTGGGGGGCTCTGCGCTTGCGTTGTTCGGCTGGCCGGCCTCGCGGTGGGAGGCTTTGCGATTGCCTTGCTGGCCGGCCTTGCCTGGGGTTGCGTGACGGGTCCGCCGGGCGGTTGCTTGGGCGCGGGTGCGGGCCTCGGCTTGAGGTGATCTCGGCGATTCGGAATCATGGCTGACCGGTCGCGCCTCCCACCGGGGCGTTCCCCGGCGGGAGGAAGAGCAACGTGCGTATCCGATGTGCCGTGGCGGGCCTCGCGGTGTTGGCCCTCGCGGCCGGCTGCACCTCGAAACCGGACGCCCAGCCGCAGCCCGGCCCGTCGACCGCGGCCTCCCCGCCCCCCTGGACCGAACCGGCCGACTACGGGTTCGTGGTGGAGCGCCGGTGCGACGGCCGCGCCTCCCTGGGCACGTACCGGGTCACCGTGCGGGACCGGACGGTCGCCACGGCGGACCGCATCGACGGCAAGAACATCGTCGGCGAAGAGGAGATCGACGTGCCGACGCTGGGCGGGCTGCTGGACCTGGCCCGTACGGCGGCGGACGACGGCGGCAAGATGTCGACGAGTGCGGATCCGGTGGACGGGCACCCGGTGACGGTGTCGTTCGACGTGTCGGACGCCGGCGACAACGCCGAGAACACCTGCTTCCACATCACGGAGTACACGCCGGCGTCGTAGCCGTCGTCCGCTTTGATCCCTTGACGCCCGGCGTCGTCGTGGCCTGTCCGCCGGCGTCGTGGCCTGTCTGCCGGCTGCCGGCTGCCGACGTCGTCGTTGTCGCTGCCGCCGGCGTTGTCCGGCGTTGTTCGGCGTCGTCCGCTGGCGTTGTCCGCCGGCGTCCTGGCTGTTTGTCGGCTGGCGTCGGTGTCGTGGTTGTCTCACCTTGGCCACGGCAGGCGGCGACCTCGGCGAGCTGAGGCTCCGGTCAGGCGCGGTCCACTGCCAGGCGGGCTCCGAAGGCGAGCATGGCGGTCCCGGTGAGGGCGTCGAGGGCGCGGCGTACCGCGCGGCGTTCGAGGATTCGGCGGGCTCGGTGGAGCATCGTCGTCAGGAAGAGCAGGTAGGCCAGGGACAGGACGGCGTGGGTGAGGGCCAGGGCCAGGAGCAGGGTCGCGCCCGCGTCCGGGGTCAGGAATTGGGGAAGAATCGCCAGGTAGAACATCAGCACCTTGGGGTTGGTGATGTTCGACAGGAAGCCCTGCCGCCAGCCGTTCGCAGCTTCGGCGCCGGCCGCGGGCGGGGGCGCGTACCGGCCGCGGATGGCTGAGCGCAGCGCCTGGACGCCGAGGTACGCCAGGTAGAGCGCGCCCACCCACTTGATGACGTGGAAGACCGGCTGAGCCCGCACGATGAGCGCACCGAGGCCCGCGACGGCGGCGGCGCCCTGAATCACGTTCGAGGTGGACACGCCGGCCGCGCACCACATGCCCCGGCGGCGGCCGCCCGACACCGTGTTGCCCGTGACGACCGCGAAGTCCGGGCCGGGGATGAGCACCACAACCGTGGCGAAGGTCAGGAACGTTCCATAGGCGTGCCAGTTCATGAGGCCACGCTAACGAGCATGTCCCGGGGTCGGCTGGTGGGAATCGGACATGGCGTTTCCCCTCCGCGGGCCGAAGGAAGAGCCTGCCGTAGGAAGAGGCCGGCCGCAGGCAGGCCCGGCCATAGGAAGAGGCCGGCCGTAGGAAGGAAGGGGCGAAAGGAAAGGGCGCTGAGCGGGCCGGCGCGACGGAGCGGTGGACAGGCCGAGCGGGGGGCGAGGCGAGAGCGTGGGGCGGCGCGAGGCGACAGGCCAAGCCGGCGCGAGGCGACAGGGCCAAGCCGGCGCGAGGCGAGGCGGCAGGCGGCGAGGTGAGCGGGCAGGCGCGATGGGGCGGGTAACCCGGGGGTGCGCGCAGCGGGGAGCACGCGAGTGAAAGGAGCACCCGGCGTGAGAGGGGCGCGCGGAGTGAGAGGGGCGCGCGGAGTGAGAGGGGCGCGCGGCGTGAGAGGGGCGCGCGGCGTGAGAGGGGCGCGCGGAGTGAGAGGGGCGCGCGGCGTGAGAGGGGCACGCGGCGCGGCGTGGGGGAGCGCGCGGTGCAGAAAGGGCAAGCCGCCCTGCGACGGCGGGGGCCGGGTTGGGGCGTGGGGCCCGGGAAACGAGGGCCCCACGCGAAGCGGGGAGCGGGCTACTCCGGCAGGCGGGGGCCGGCCTCGCGCTGGGACGACAGCCAGGCCTCGACCTCGGCCGACGATCGGGGCAGGCCCGCCGACAGGTTGCGGCAGCCGTCTGCTGTCACGACGACGTCGTCCTCGATGCGGACGCCGATGCCGCGGAGTTCTTCCGGGACCAGGTCGTCTTCCGGCTGGAAGTAGAGGCCGGGCTCGACCGTGAGGACGTAGCCCTCCTTCAGTTCGCCGTCGCGGTACGTCTCCTTGCGGGCCGCTGAGCAGTCGTGGACGTCGATGCCGAGCATGTGGCCGAAGCCGTGCAGGGTCCAGCGGCGGTAGACCGTGGAATTCTCCGACATGGCTTCGTCGACGCTGACCGGGAGCAGGCCGAGGTCGGCGAGGCCTTCGGCGAGCACTCGCATGCAGGTCAGGTGGACGTCGCGGAACCTCACGCCCGGCTTGACCGCGTCCATGCCCGCCTGCTGGGAGGCGTGGACGATGTCGTACACCTGGCGCTGCAGCGGGGTGAAGGTGCCGGAGACCGGGACCGTGCGGGTCACGTCGGCCGTGTAGTACGTGTGGCCCTCGACGCCCATGTCCATGAGCAGCAGCTCGCCCGGCCTGGTGACGCCGGTGTTGCGCACCCAGTGCAGGATCGTCGCGTGGGCGCCCGCGCCGACGATGCTGCCGTAGCCGACGTCGTTGCCGTCGGTGCGGGCGCGCAGCGCGAAGACGCCCTCGAGCAGGCGCTCCTTGACGCCGCGGTCGGCGGGCAGCACGCGGGCCACGTCCTCGAAGCCGCGGACCGTGGCGTCGATCGCCTCCTGCAGCTGGGCGATCTCCCACTCGTCCTTGACCAGCTTGAACTCGGAGATCACCGCGGCGAGGGCGCGGTCGCGCCGGGTCTGCGGGTCCGGGTCGTAGGCGAGGACCGCGCGGTCGACGGCGGGGTCGAGGCCGCGGAGAACCCGGGTGCGGGCCGGGGCGCAGTCGGCGAGGGCCCTGCCGAGATCGCTGTACGGCGCGGTCTCCACGCCCAGCTCGGTGGAACGCTCCGCCAGGGTGTGCCGGCGGCCGACCCACAGCTCGCCGTTGCGGCTGCGGAAGAAGGCGTCGGTGTCCTTGGAGTTGCGGTCGTGGGTGTAGAGCACCGCGTCGTGCCCGGAGCCGCTGGGGCGCAGGATCAGCACGCCGTCCGGGTCGCTGTCGCCGGTCAGGTACACGAAGTCGCTGCCGGGCCGGAACGGGTGGTCGGTGTCGTTGGCGCGCACCTTCTCGTTGCCGGTCGGGATGATCAGCGTCTCGCCGGGGAACGCGTCGGAGAGCGCGGCGCGGCGCTTCGCGTGGTTGGGCGCCTCGGGCCGCGCGGTGACGTCCAGCCGGTCCTCCCGCCAGCCGCCCCGCATGAACTGCAGGAACGCCTCGGGGAAGTCGGGGTCGTGCGACTCCGTCTTCGGGGTCGTCGTGCCGTCACCCTGCTCAGCCATCGTTGGCCCTCCCGTCTCGCGTCCCGTACCAGACGTTACCGCCTCCCTCCGACAAGAAGCCCGACGGATCCGCCCGGGATGATCACCCCGGCGCGGAACGCGGGCGAGGAAGGACCGGCGGAAGCCGGGCCGGCGAGGCCGAGGAAGGCACGCAGCCGGACGGCGAAAGTAGTGGGCAGCAAAGTCGGAGCGGACGGCGAGGCCAGAGCGGGCGACGCACGCAGAGCGGGGCGGCGAAAGCGGAGAAGGGCGAGCGCCAGGGGGTCAGGACGGCAAGGTGAGGCAGGCCACGCGCGGACCTGCCGTGCCGGCATCCTTTCCGGTACGGGTCCGCTCGGCGTGGATGACCAGCGAGTGCGGCGCGCGTACCGGGTCGAACGTCCAGTCGTGCACGGACACCACGGTGGCCGCGCCGCGCAGGTCGGCGGCGAAGTCGAGCCACACCTCGTTCTGCGGGTTGGCGTAGACCGGGTCGCTGGACGGCTTCGACGGTGCGATGTCGTGCTGGTAGTGCGGGCCCGCGTCGTCCGGTACGGAGGTGCAGGAGCCGGTGTGCAAATGCGCCCCGTACGAGCGCCGCGGCACCATTCCCGTCACGTGCAGGCGTACGCGGACGCCCTGGGTCGTGGTGTCGATCGTGACCTCGGCCGTCGCGCCGGGCGGGACCACCGCGGGGTCGTACGTGATGGCGCGGGTGCCCTGCGGGGACGGCAGGAACGTGCCGGTCGTCGTGTTCTGGTTGAGCGGGGCGTCGCCCGAGGGCCCCGGGCTGACGGCGGGGGAGCCGCCGCCGGTGACCATGAACGGCGTTCCGGGCGGCGGGGGCCGGGCCGTCACGCCCGCCGGGGTGTAGCCGCCGGTGTCGGCGCATCCGGCGAGCGCCGCGAGGACGGTGGTCAGGAGCGGCAGGACGAGGCGCATGGCCGAATCATGCCAAAAGGGCAGCAAATGGACGAGCATCGGGCAAGTGCTAGCTTTCTCGCGGCGCGGGGGCGAGGCTGACGGCATCGGTGGAAGCGCGCCGCGAGCCGACGCTGACGGCACGGCGAGGGCGTGCCGCGAGGCGGGACCGGCGCGAGGCGACGCCCGCGCGTGTGCGGCGGCGAGGGCTGCCGCGCGAGGCTGACGGCATGGGGCCGGCGTGACGTGGAGGGGATCGGAATGGGCTACGCGGTGGTGCTCGGGGAAGCGCTCGTGGATCTCCTGGAGACCGGGCGTGACGGCGAGTTGATCTACCGCCAGGCGATCGGCGGGGCGCCGCTGAACGTCGCGGTGGGCGCCACCCGGCTCGGCGGTGACGTGCAGTACGTGGGCTCGCTCGGCAACGACACCCTGGGCGACCGCATCGCCGCGTTCCTGCGCCAGAGTGGCGTCGGCACCACGTCGATGACCCGGGTCGGCGTGCCCACGACGCTCGCGGTCACCACGTTCGAGGGCGCCGAGCCGACGTTCCAGTTCTACGGCGAACCGCCCTCGTACTCGCTGGTTACGGCCGACGACGTCGACGAGGCGATGGTGGCCGGCGCGTCCGTGCTCTACGCCGGGTCGATCGCGCTGATGCGCGAGCCGTTCGTCTCGGCGGCGCGCAAGGCGTGGGCGGTGCCGGGTCCGCTGCGGGTCTTCGATCCCAACGTACGCCCGAAGCTGCTGCCCGACGCCGCGGCGGTCACCGCCCTGCGCGAGCTCGTCGAAGGGTTCTTCGCCACGGCGGACCTGGTCAAGCTGAGCTCCGCCGACGCGGAGGTGCTGTGGGAGGGCGCCGGTCCGGCCGGGGCCGCCGAGCACATCCTCAAGCTGGGCGCCCGGGCGGTGGTGGTGACCTGCGGCTCCAAGGGCGCGTACGTGGCGGCCACCGACGGCGCGGGGATGCTGCCGGCGCCGAGCGTCAACGCCGTCGACGCGACCGGCGCGGGCGACTCGGTGATGGGTGCGCTGGTCCGCCGCCTGCTCGCCGACGGCATCCCGGCCGACCTCGCGGGCTGGCAGGCGTACGTGACGTTCGCGCTGGCCGTGGCGGGCCTGGTGTGCGAACGTCCCGGCGGTGCGGTGGCCATGCCGACGTACGAGGAGCTCACCGCCCGCTGGGGCGCGCTGATCTAGCTGTCGCCGAGCGCCTTGGCGATGAACCGCCGGCGGTCGAGGACGACCCGCTCGACCCGGACCTCGGCCACCAGCTCCTCGCCGTCGCGGACGACCACCTCGAACAGCAGCTTGCGGCCGTCCACCTTGGCCAGGGTGGCGAGCGCGGTCACCCGGTGCCCGACCGGCGTCGGCGCGCGGTGCTCCACCTCGGCGCGGGTGCCCACCGTCGTCACGCCGCCGGGCAGCAGCCGCGCGGTGGCCGCCACGGTGGCCGCCTCGGCGAGCGCGAGCACCCGCGGGGTGGCCAGCACCGGCACGTCGCCGGAGCCCACGGCCTGGGCGGTGTCGGCATCGGTGACGGTCAGCTCCACCCGGGCGGAAAGTCCGGGACTGAACTGCGGAAGCTCCATGCGGTCAGCTTAGAGGCTCGGTCGCGGCCCGTCCGTGCCCGCCGCCGGCAGCGAACCCGCCACCGCCCACCGGCCCGCCGGCAGCGATCCCGCCACCGCCCACCGGGCCGCCGTCGGCAGCGATCCCGCCATCGCCCGCGCGGCCGCCGCCGGAGGCGGGAGTGCCGCCGGGGGTGAGGCCGGCCGACGGGGTCACGGCGCGGGCCCGGCGGGCGCGGATCGACAGCTGTTCGGCCAGCCACCACGCCTCGGCCAGGTCGCGGTCCTCGGCCACGCCCGAGCGGCCGCCGGCCGTGTCGGCGTACACGCTGGCGAGGCCGAGCAGCCGCTGCACCGGTCCCTGCACCACGCGCACGCTCTGCAGCCGGGCGTACGGCACCAGCGTCATCTCCCGGGTCAGCAGCCCCGACCGTGACACGAACACCTCCGGCGTCAGGCCGACCCCGATGGTGCGCAGCGTGAACGGGTGCAGCCAGCGCGCCCGGGCCGGCGGCGGCGCGGTCGGCAGGGCGGCCAGGTCGACGCCCGGCAGCACCTCCCACACCAGGAACCGGCCGGATTCGAAGGCGCCGACCGGCAGCAGGCGGTCCGAGCGTTTGGCGTCGCCGGACTGCGGGCCCGCGTACCCGGCGATGTCGAGGCGCAGGTGCAGCCAGCCCTGGACGCGCCAGAGCAGCGGCCAGGTGACGCCGATCGTCTGCACCCGGTTGAGCGGGACGATCTGGCTGCGCGTCTCCAGCAGCCCGTAGCGCACCGCGAGCCGCCCGGCGGGGTCGCGCGCGAGCCGGAAGTCCCAGTCCTGCAGCACCCGGCGGACCGGTTGCAGCAGCACGCCGGCCATCGCGGTGACTGTGCTGGCGATGCCGACGAACGTCCACGAGCCCTCGAGCACCGTCTGCATGACGACGAACGCGACGCCGACGGGCAGGAAGAAGGCCTGCGGGGTGAGCAGCTGGCTGATCAGCAGGTCGCGGTTGCTGACCCGGAACAGCGGGCGTTCGAGGCCGGGCGCCGGGTCGTCGTCGGCCCGCTCGGCGGTGCCGGGCGTACGCCCGGCCAGCGCGAGCAGCCGCTGCCGCAGCGCGCCGGCCTCCCGTACGGTCAGATAGGCCAGCGGCGCCTCGGTCTTGCCGCCGCCGACCACCTCGAGCCGCAGCTCGGCCAGGCCGGTGAGCTGCGCGAGCAGCGGCCGGCGCAGCTCCACGGCCTGCAGGCGGTCGAGCGGGATCGCCCGGTTGCGCCGCCACAGCAGCCCGTCCTGGATGCGCAGCTCCCGGCCCACCACGTGGTAGCCGGTGTTGAGCCAGCCGATCACCGAGAAGATCACGACGGCGACGGCGAGCACGGCCACCACCAGCGCGAACCGTTCGAGCCCCACCTGCGACAGCGTCTGCCAGCTCAGCGCGGCGACGATGACCGCGATCGACTTGGCGCCGTGCAGCAGCGGGCTGAGCGGGTGCAGGCGCCGGCGCGGCTCCTCGCCGATGACCGGCGGCTCCGGCTGGGGCTGCGGCGGGGCGTCGGCGGTGGTCACAGGCCCTCGGCCCGGTCCTCGCCCAGCGCGGTGAGCCGGTCGCGCAGGCGGGCCGCCTCCTCCGGCGGGAGCCCGGGGATCTTCGCGTCGCTCGCCGCCGCCGCGGTGTGCAGCTGGACGGTGGCCAGGTGGAAGGCGCGTTCGAGGGGACCGGCCGTCACGTCGACGAACTGCATCCGGGCGTACGGGACGATGGAGAGCCGGCGCACCACGAGCCCGTGCCGGACCAGCAGATCGTTGTCGCGTTCGGCGTACCCCCAGGCCTTGACGGCCCGGACCGTCACGATCGAGCGCCAGATCGCCAGGACCGCGACCGCCGCCATCGCGGCGGTCCAGGCCCAGTGCCGGTGGAACGCCCAGCCGGCGCCGAGCCCGCCCAGGACGACGACCACCCACGCCGCGCGGCTGATCAGCTCCACAGTGATCAGGTTGCGCGACACCGGCCGCCATTCCACGGTGTCCGGCCACGGCTCAAGAGCGTCGCCGGGGGACAGGCCGACGGTGGGCGCGCCGGGGAGGGAACCGCTGGGCTCGGTCACGCCTGAAAGCCTAGGCGGTGGGATGGAATTCGGTCACCTCGCGCAGGAACCCGCGGGCGCTCAGGAAGTCGCCGAGCGTCTCACGGTGCGGCGTGCAGGCGAGCCAGGTCTTGCGGTACCCCGGCTCGTGCAGCTTCGGGTTGTTCCACCGCAGCGCCCATTCCGCGGATGCACGGCAGCCCTTGGCGGAACATTGAACTGCGGGAAACTGGCGGGCAAGCTCCTCGGCCACTCCGGAAGCCTAGCCCGGTCCGGGGGGAGTTGAGCGCCGGGCGACCACGGGGGAAGTCGCCCGGCGACGCGCTGAATGTTACACGGGTCGTCCGGCCTTTCGTCTACCCGCCGCGGGTGCCCGTCCGTGCGCATCGCGCAGAAAGATCGACATCTCCGGACCCTTGCGGTCGGCGCGTAATCCGGCTCCGCCGGACCGCTCTCAGCATGGTCGTGTAAGTCTTGAGCGTCGGCACCCGTGCCGGCGCGACCGCGAAGTGCGACATCCCTGGAGGACCGGTGGCCGAGCCGACCACACCCGAGGGCACGAGCAGCGCCGATCCCGGCGCCCCGGTGCCACCCGCGCAGGACGCCACCCAGCTCGAACGCGCCATGTTCGAGGTGAAGCGGGTGATCGTCGGCCAGGACCGGATGGTCGAGCGGATGTTCGTCGCGCTGCTGGCCCGCGGGCACTGCCTGCTGGAGGGCGTCCCGGGCGTGGCCAAGACCCTCGCGGTGGAGACGCTGGCCCGGGTGGTCGGCGGCTCGTTCTCCCGGGTGCAGTTCACCCCCGACCTGGTGCCCGCCGACATCGTCGGCACCCGCATCTACCGGCAGTCGAGCGAGAAGTTCGACGTCGAGCTCGGCCCCGTCTTCGTCAACTTCCTGCTCGCCGACGAGATCAACCGCGCGCCCGCGAAGGTCCAGTCGGCGCTGCTGGAGGTCATGGCCGAGCACCAGGTGTCCATCGGCGGCGAGAGCCACGCGGTGCCCGACCCGTTCCTGGTGATGGCGACGCAGAACCCGATCGAGCAGGAGGGCGTGTACCCGCTGCCCGAGGCGCAGCGCGACCGCTTCCTCATGAAGATCCTGGTGGGCTACCCGACCGACGCCGAGGAGCGGGAGATCGTCTACCGGATGGGCGTCAGCGCGCCCGAGCCGAAGCAGATCTTCACCTCCGGCGACCTGCTCGCCCTGCAGCGCCGCGCCGACCAGGTGTTCGTGCACAACGCGCTGGTGGATTACACCGTACGGCTCGTGCTGGCCACCCGCGCGCCGGCGCAGCACGGCATGCCGGACGTCGCCCAGCTGATCCAGTACGGCGCCAGCCCGCGCGCCTCGCTCGGCATCGTCCGGGCCACCCGGGCGCTCGCCCTGCTCCGCGGCCGCGACTACGCGCTGCCGCAGGACGTGCAGGACATCGCCCCGGACATCCTGCGGCACCGGCTGGTGCTCAGCTACGACGCGCTGGCCGACGACATCCCCGCCGACCACATCGTCGCCCGGATCATGGCGAGCGTGCCGATGCCGTCGGTGTCGGCCCGCCAGGACGCGGCGCCGGCGAACGGTCATGTCGCCCAGGTGTCCGGGGCGCCGGCCAGCGGAGGCCCGGCCTTCGGCGGTGCCGTGCCGGCCGGCGGGGGTCCGGCCTTCGGCGGCGCGGCGCCGGCGAGCGGCCCGGCGTACGGCGGCAACCCCGCGTACGGGGGCGCGCAGCCGCAGCAGCAGCCGGTCTGGCCGGGACAACAGTGACGGTGCATCGGTGACGACCGCCGACATCCCCGCTCCGGCCGCCGACTCGGGCACGGCCCGCGCCGAGGCCGTGCTGTCGCGGCTGCAGCTGCTCGTCACGCGCAAGCTCGACGGGCTGCTGCAGGGCGACTACGCGGGCCTGCTGCCCGGCCCCGGCAGCGAGGCGGGGGAGAGCCGCGAGTACCGGCCCGGTGACGACGTGCGCCGCATGGACTGGCCGGTCACGGCGCGGACCACGATGCCGCACGTACGCCGTACGGTGGCCGACCGCGAGCTGGAGACCTGGATGGCCGTGGACCTGTCGGCCAGCCTCGACTTCGGCACCGCCCGCTATCTCAAGCGCGACCTCGTGCTGGCGGCGGCCACCGCGATGGCCCATCTGACGGTGCGCGGCGGCAACCGGATCGGCGCGGTCGTCGGCACCGGGCCGGGCCGGGTGGCGCCGGAGCCGGGCGGCGGCTTCCCGTGGCGGCGGCGCAGGGCGGCGGCGGTCGCGGTGCCCCAGCCCGCCCCGATGGTGCGGATGCCCGCGCGCCCCGGCCGCAAGGAGGCGCAGGGACTGCTGCGGGCCATCGCGCGTACGGAGATCCGCCCGGGCCGCACCGACCTCGGCGAGCTGGTGGACATGCTCAACCGGCCTCCGCGCCGCCGCGGCGTGGCCGTGGTCATCTCCGACTTCCTCTCGCCGGTGCAGGGCTGGGCCCGCCCGGTCCGCAAGCTCGGGGTCCGGCACGACGTGCTGGCGATCGAGGTGGTGGACCCGCGCGAGCTGGAACTGCCCGACGTCGGCGTGCTCACCCTGGCCGATCCCGAGACGGGCGCGCTGCACGAGGTGCAGACCGCCGATCCGGGGCTGCGGGCCCGGTACGCCGAGGCGGCCGGCCGGCAGCGCGCCGAGATCGCCCACGCCCTGCGCGCCGCCGGCGCCGCCCATCTGCGCCTGCGCACCGACACCGACTGGCTGCTGGACGTCGTCCGCTTCGTGGCCGCTCAACGACACGCTCGCACCCGGGGGACCACCCGATGATCCGTTTCCTGCAGCCGTGGTGGCTGCTCGCCGTCCTGCCCGTCCTGCTGGTGGTGGGCTTCTACGTCTGGCGGCAGTTCCGCAAGCGCCAGTACGCGATGAAGTTCACCAACGTGGAGCTGCTGCGCAGCCTGGCGCCGAGAGGCCTGGGCTGGCGCCGGCACGTCGCGGCGGGCGCGTTCCTGCTGAGCCTGTTCGTGGTGGCGCTGGCGATGGCCCGGCCGTCAGTGGACCGGGAGGAGCCCCTGGAACGGGCGACCGTCATGCTCGCCATCGACGTGTCGCTGTCCATGGAGGCCGACGACGTCGCGCCGAACCGGATCGAGGCGGCGCAGGAGGCGGCGAAGGCGTTCGTGCAGGAGCTGCCGCCGACGTACAACCTGGGCCTGGTGTCGTTCGCGAAGGCGGCGAACGTGCTGGTGTCACCGACCAAGGACCGCGCGGCCGTGATCTCCGGGATCGACGGGCTGACGCTGGCCGAGGCGACGGCGACCGGCGAGGCGGTGTTCACCTCGCTGGACGCGATCCGCTCGGTGCCGTCGGACGGCGCGGACGGCGCCCCGCCGGCCCGGATCGTGCTGCTCTCGGACGGGTACCGCACGTCGGGGCGCTCGGTGGAGGACGCGGCGGCCGCGGCGTCGGCGGCGAACGTCCCGGTGTCGACGATCGCGTTCGGCACGGACACCGGCGTGGTCGACATCCGGGGTGCGCTGCAGCGCGTACCCGTGGACCGCAAGTCGCTGCAGGAGCTGGCGCAGGACACGAAGGGCTACTTCTACGAGGCGGCGTCGGTCAGCGAGCTGAAGCAGGTGTACGAGGACATGGGCAGCTCGATCGGCCACCGGGTGCAGCCGGAGGAGATCACCCAGTGGTATGCGGGGGCGGCCCTGCTGCTGGGGCTGGCCGCCGCGGCGATGAGCCTGCTCTGGACGTCGCGACTGCCCTAGCGGGTTTTCCGGCGCGAGCTGGCGTCATCTGAATCGGCGTTGACGCGCCTCGCGAGGGACTCCTACGGTCGGCGAGGAAAGCGATTTCCGAGTTTCCTCGGGAGGTCCTCGTGACCGGTCCGCTCGTTCCCACCCCCGACGCCTCCTGCCGGCTGCGGCCGGTCACCACCGCCCGCCTCGACGGCGGCCTGCTCGCCGAGCGGCAGCGGGTCAACGGCGAGGCCGCGGTCCCGTCCGGGCACGAGCGGCTGCGGGCCGCCGGCAACCTGGACAACCTGCGGATCGCCGCCGGGGAAGCCGCCGGTGAGCTGCGCGGCCCGGTGTTCATGGACTCCGACGTCTACAAGTGGCTGGAGGCGGCGGCCTGGGAGTACGCCCGCGCGCCCCGGCCGGCCCTGCTCGAGGCGCAGCGCGCCGTCACCGCCGTGGTCGCCGCCGCCCAGCGCGCCGACGGCTACCTCAACTCGATGGTCCGCGAGCGCTACCGCGACCTGCCCTGGAGCCACGAGCACTACTGCGCCGGGCACCTCATGCAGGCGGCCGTCGCCCAGTCGCGGGCCACCGGCGACAAGGCCCTGCTGGAGGTGGCGGTCCGGTTCGCCGACCACCTCGTCGCGACGTTCGGGCCGGGCCGTACGGAGGACGTCGACGGCCACCCGGTGGTCGAGATGGGCCTCGTCGAGCTGTACCGCGAGACCGGCCGCGCCGGCTACCTCGAGCTGGCCCGCTGGTTCGTGCAGGCGCGCGGGCACGGGCTGATCGAGAAGCACGGCCACGAGCCGACGTACTTCAGCGACCGCGTACCGGTCCGGGACCAGCGGACCGTCGAGGGGCACGCGGTCCGGGCCGTCTACCTGACCGCCGGGGCCGCCGACGTCGCCCTGGAGACCGGCGACGACGCTTTGCTCCAGGCGCTGCGCCGGCAGTTCGCGCACATGCTCGCCACGAAGACGTACCTCACCGGCGGGCTCGGGTCGCGGTGGGAGGGCGAGTCGTTCGGGGACCCGTACGAGCTGCCGCCGGACCGCGCGTACGCGGAGACCTGCGCGGCGGTGGGTGGCATCCAGTGGGCGTGGCGGATGCTGCTGGCCACGGGCGACGCCGCGTACGCCGACGCCGCCGAGCGGATGCTGCTCAACGGGTTCCTCGCCGGGGTGTCGCTGACGGGCACCGAGTACTTCTACGTCAACCCGTTGCAGCTGCGCGCCGGCGCCCACTCCGACGAGAACCGCAGCCCCGCGCACGGGCGCCGCGGCTGGTTCAACTGCGCCTGCTGCCCGCCCAACGTGATGCGCACCGTCGCGAGCCTGGGCGCGTACCTCGCCACGACCGACGCGGACGGCATCCAGATCCAGATGTACGCCCCCAGCACGATCGAGGCCGACGGCGTGCGCCTGGCCGTGGAGACCGGGTATCCGTGGGACGGCCTGATCCGCGTCCGCGTGCTGGAGTCACCGCAGCGGGAGTGGACCCTGTCGATGCGCGTACCGCCGTGGGCGCGGGGGGCGGTGCTGCAGGGTGACGACGCCGAGCCCGGCGGGTACGCGCACGTGCGCCGCACCTGGCAAGCCGGGGACGTGGTGGAGCTGCGGCTGCCGATGACCGTCCGGGTCACGACGGCCGACGAGCGCGTGGACGCCGTGCGCGGCTGCGTCGCCCTGGAACGCGGCCCGCTGGTGTACGCCGTCGAGCACCCGTCCGCCGACGACCTCACCTTCGAGGCCGTCGCCAGCGCCGAGTTCCGGCCCGAGCTGCTGGGCGGCGTGACCGTCATCGGCCTCACCGCCCGGATCGGCGAGCACCGGGAGCGGCCGTGGCCGTACGCCGCGGACCGGCCGGCGTGGTCCGGGGAGCGCGCGGAGGTCGAGGCGGTGCCGTACTTCGCGTGGGCGAACCGCGGCACAGGCCCCATGCGGGTGTGGCTGCCGGACGGGAGACGGTGAGATGGCCCTCCGGCGCCGCGATCTGCTGCGGATCCCCGCGCTCGCCGGAGCGGCCGCCGCGCTGGGGGCGTGCGACGGCGGCATCCTGGACGAGCCCGACGTCACCCGGGCCGGGTTCGGGGAGAACACCTCCGGCACGGTGGCCATGTGGTGCCGCGCGGCCACCGTCGCGGGCGTGCAGGTGGTCGTGGACCGTTTCCACAGGGCACAGAACCGGCTGCGCATCGACCTGACCCCGGTGCCCGACGCGCAGTACGTCACCAAGCTCGCCACCGCGATCCGCGGGCGCCGGGTGCCGGACCTGGTCGACGTCGACGACATCAACTCGATGCTGTTCATCTACCGCGACGCGTTCACCGACCTCACCCCGCTCGTGGCGGCGCTGCCGTACCGTGACGCGCTCAGCCCCGGCCACCTGAACCTCGCCACGCGCGGCGGCCGCCGGTACGGAATGCCGTACCTCGCGGACAACTCGGTGCTCTGGTTCAACACCGACCTGCTGCGCCGCGCGGGCGTCGACCCGGCGTCGGCGGTGACGAGCCTGGACGGCCTGCTGGAGGCCGCCCGCCGGGTCCGCGCGCTGGGCGGCGACGTGTACGGCTGGTCCATCGCCGGCAACTCCGCGGGCATCCTCGGGTTCGTGGTGCAGCCGCACGTCTGGGCCACCGGCGCGGACCAGATCACCGGCACGGTCGGCAGCCAGCGCGGCGGCATCGCGGGCAACGCGGCGCTGCGCCGCACGCTCGAGTTCTACCGGTCCCTCTGGGAGGAGGACCTGATGAGCCGCAACGCGTTCGCCGACACGGGCACCGCCTGGGGCGCCGACTTCCGCGCCGGTCAGGTCGGCTTCATCCCGTCGAACTACTCGGCGGTCGTGCTCTCCGCCGACGAGCGGTCCCGGGCGCGTACGGGGGTGGCGCTGCTGTGCGGCCCGGACGGCGGTACGGCGTTCTTCGACGGCGGCGACAACCTGTGCATCCCGCGTGGCGCCAGGAACGCCTCGGGCGCCTGGGAGTTCGCGAAGTTCGCCCTCGACGTGCCGCAGCAGCAGATCCTGCCGGACGGCGGCTACACGCCGGTCCGCTCCGACGCGGCGACGCCCGCCTTCCGCAGGAAGTACCCGCTGGCCACCGCGCCGCTGGACCATCTCGAGCGCGGGTACGCCCCGGTGACGCTCGCGTACAACCTGCTCTTCAACCAGGCGGACAGCCCGTTCATCGGCATGTTCCGCCGTGCGGTCTTCGACGGCGACCTCGAGGGCGCGCTGGCGGAGGGCCAGCGCGGCTTCGACCGGATCCTGCGGCAGGCGCAGCTATGAGGAACGGATCGCTGACCCATCCCTCGCGTACGGGCGTCGCGCTGGTCACGCCGGCCCTGCTGTTCGTCGCCGTGTTCGTGTTGGCGCCGCTGGTCTTCGCGGTCTACATCTCGCTGACGAACTGGCCGCTGATCGGCGACTACCGGTTCATCGGGCTCGACAACTACGCGGCGATCACCGGCGACACGGCGTTCTGGCGGTCGGTGCTCTACACGCTGCTCTACACGGCGCTCGTGACGCTGCCGATCCTCGTGGTGGGCTACCTGATGGCGGTGCTCGTACGGGCCGGCCGCCCCGGTTCCACGCTGCTGCGGACGGTGTTCTTCCTGCCGTACGTGATCGGGTTGAGCACGCTGAGCTTCCTCACCGTGCTGGAGGCGCAGCCGGACAGCGGCGGCATCAACGTGCTGCTACGGCGGCTCGGCATCGCCGACGGCAGCACCGCCTGGCTGGCCGACGGTCCACTGGCCACCGGCCTGATCGTGGTGCTGGTGATCTGGGGCGTCTCCGGTCTGACGATGGTGCTGGTGCTCGCCGGCATGCAGCAGATACCGGTGGAGCTCTACGAGTCGTCCGAGCTCGACGGCGCGTCGTGGTGGGACCGGGAACGCCGGATCACCATCCCGATGCTGCGCCGCACGATCGCGATGAGCCTGATCCTGTCGGTGATCGGGTCGTTCCTGGCGTTCACCCAGTTCTTCATCCTCACCCAGGGCGGGCCCGGCAGCGCCACCACGCCGATCGTGCTCGCGATCTACCAGCGGGCCTTCGTCCAGCTGCAGGTCGGCTCGGCGACCGCCCTGTCCGTCGTGCTGATCCTCGTGGTCGGCGTGATCAGCGCCGCGCAGTTCTGGCTGCTGCGCGAGCGCGACTGAGAGGGGAGCGGCATGGTCACCATCCGGCAGGCGCGACCCACGGCCGTGCGGGGCGTGCGGGCGGCGGTGCACGGCCCGGGGGAGCACGGGCACATCAAGATCATTCTGTACGTCGTGGCGGCGGCGCTGTCCCTCGTCGTGTTCGTCGTGCCGCTGCTCTGGGCGCTCATGCGCTCGTTGCAGCCGAACGACACCATCACCGCCGCACCGCAGGCCTCGACGTTCTTCCGGCTCACCTGGGACAACTTCCGCGGCATCGCCGCGGACGGGCACATCCCCCGCGCCGTCGGCAACAGCCTGGTCGTCTCGCTGGGCACCGCGCTGCTGACAACCGTGCTGGCGACCGCCGCGGGGTACGGCTTCGGCCGGTTCTCCTTCCGCGGCTCGGGCGTGGCGTTCGCCCTGATCATCCTCACCCTCATGGTGCCGTTCCAGGCGATCCTGACGCCGCTGTTCCTGCAGCTCAACGCGATGCGGCTGACCGACAGCCGGCTCGGGCTCGTGCTGTTCTACTCGACGGTCAACCTGCCGTTCGGGGTGTTCGTCATGCGGACCGCGTTCGCCGCCGTACCGGCCGCGCTGGAGGACGCCGCGCGCATCGACGGGGCGGGCCCGGGCCGCACGCTGACCCACGTGCTGCGCCCGCTGATCGTGCCCGGCATGGCCACCACCGCGCTGTACGCCTTCCTCGCGGCGTGGACGGAGTTCCTGGGCGCGCTGACCTTCCTCACCCGGCAGGACCTCTACACGCTGCCGGTGTCACTGGTGAACCTGCAGCAGGGCGCGTACGGCCAGATCAACTACGGCTTCCTGTCGGCGGGCGCGGTCCTGGCGATGATCCCGTGCGTGCTGCTCTTCGTCGCGCTGCAGCGTTTCTATGTGGCCGGACTGTCCGCGGGCGCGGTGAAGGGCTGACCGTCACGCGCGGGACGGGCCCGGCCGAGCGGTGAGACTGCCCGGCGGCGGCGCGGGCAGGGGCGACCGGTCACGCGCCGGTGAGCAGCGGCAGGACGCCGGTGATCTCCAGGGCGCGCCGGGTGATCCGTTGCGGGTTGGTGACCCGCAGCGTCGTCCCGCCGGCGCCCGCGAGGGTGTGGGCGTCCACCAGCGCGTTGATCCCGGAGGAGTCGCAGAACGTCACGCCGGTCAGGTCCAGCACGATCGCGTCGGGCCGCCCGGCGAGCGTCGTGCGGACCTGCTCGAGCAGGGCGGGCGCGGTGGCGAGGTCGAGCTCGCCGGTCACCTCGACCTGGACGGCGCTCATCGCTGCGATCCCGTCGGCTGCTCGTGCACGGGGCACGGGGCGAGGTCGGCCCAGACCTGCTTGCCGCCCTGGTGGTCGCGGACGCCCCAGCACACGGCCATGGCCTCGATCAGGGCGATCCCGCGCCCGCCGCGCTCGTCGGGCTCGCGCCGGCGCGGGACCACCGACGAGCCGTCGGCGACGAGCACGGTGACGCGTTCGTCGTGCGACTCGATGCGTACCTCCACGCAGCCGCCGCCGTGGTTGACGGCGTTGGTGACCAGCTCGCTGATCACCACGGCCGCCGTGTCCAGCCAGAGGTCGTCCCGGTAACCCCAGCCCGCCAGGACCGCGGTCGCCGCGTGGCGTGCGGCCCGGGGCGCGTTCCTGCCCAGGGGCACGTCGAAACGGGCCGTCAAAGCGCTCATGATCCGTCGGTCTTTCTCCCCGCCGCCGGTAGTGCGGTGCCTGTGGTACCCGAGCCGCACCGGCCCGCAAACCCGGGCACCGGGTGCCATTCTCGCCCGTCCACGATGCATCCGTGTAGTCGGCCGATCCGGGGGGAACAAAAGGACAATAATCAGCTTGAATCTGGCATATGGGGGGCGGATGGCGACACTGGCGGTCACCGCGCTGTACGCGATGATCTTCTTCTGGGTGTCCGGCACCTACCTGCGCCGGCCGGATCCCCTGCTGCGTGACGTCATGCTGATCTTCGCCTCGGTCGCGAGTTACTTCGCCCTCAGCGCGATCCGCCTTGTCGCCGAGCCGCCGGACGTGGTGCGCGGCCTGGTCGCCGCGGTGGTGCTGGCTCAGCCGTTCCTGTCGTTGCGCCTCGTGAGCCGCGTACGCGTGGTCCCGCGCTGGAGCCTGTACGGCGCAGCCGCGGCCTGGGCGGCGAGCGCGGTGCTCCTGGTGACGCTGAAGGTGCCGCTGCCCAGCCGCTTCGGCCTGTCGATCGCCGCGGCGGCCTTCGTGGTGGAGGCGGCCGCGGCCGTGCTGCTCGCCGCCGAGGCGCGTCGCCGCGGGGGCGCGGCCCGGATGCGGCTCGCGTGCGCCGCGATCGGCACGGGCCTGTTCGGTGTGGTGATCATGACCGCCCGCGAGGGCCAGGCCGTGTTCCAGGTGGCGCTGGTGGTCGCCGTCATCTCCGCGATGATGTACTTCCTGGCGTTCCTGCCGCCCCGCTACCTGCGCCGCGTGTGGTCCTGGGGGGCCGCGTACGCCCTGATCCGGCGGATGCTCGCCGCCCCGGCCGGCGGGACCGCCGAGTGGATCTGGCGCGAGTACTGCCGTGCCGCCCGGGAGTCGCTCGGCCTCGACGGGGTCATGGTGCTGGTCCGCGAGCCGGACGGCACGGTGAAACCGGTCTGTGACCCCGCCGCCGCGCCGGCCGGGGAGCCCTACGGCGAGGAGGACCTGCGGCTGCTGCTGGCACGGACCGGCATGGTCGACGCGCTCGCGGGCTGGAGCGATCCGCCGCGGATCGCCGTCGACATGGCTCGGGTGACCCGTACCCGCTACGTCTGCGCCACCGCGCTCGCGGGCCCGGGCGGGGCGTTGCTGTTGCTCCATCGGCACCGCACGCTGTTCACCGACGACGACATGGCGCTCGTCTCGAAGCTGGCCGGTCAGGCGGCGGCGCTCGCTGACCGGGCGGACGTGCTGGCCGAGCGCGAGCGGCTGGCGGTGATCGTCGAGGCGTCCGACGACGCGATCATCAGCAAGGCCATGGACGGCACCATCGCCAGCTGGAACACCGGGGCACGCCGGGTGTTCGGGTACGAGACCGCGGAGGTGCTCGGCCGGCCCAGCGCCCTGCTGTTCGCTCCCGGCGAGGAGGGCGTGGCGGCCGACGTGCTGGCCCGGGTGACCCGCGGCGAGCGGGTGGACCAGCTCGAGGTGCAGGGCCGCCGCAAGGACGGCAGTACGGTCCCGGTCTCGTTCACCTCGTCGCCGATCACCGACGCCGCCGGGCGGCCCGTCGGGATCGCGTGCGTGGCCCGGGACATCGGACAACGGCAGCGTGCCGAGGCCATGTTCCGCGAACTGCTCGAGGGCGCCCCGGATGCGATCCTCGGCGTGGGCGAGGACGGCCGCATCGTGCTGCTCAACGCCGAGGCGGAGCGGATGTTCGGGTACCGGCGCGAGGAGCTGCTCGGGCAGTCGATCGAGGTGCTGGTGCCGGCCGGCGTCCGGCCGAGGCACTCGCACCTGCGTGACGACTACTTCGCCGACCCGCAGCGGCGCCCCATGGCCGCCGGTATGGCCCTGAAGGCCGTGCGCAAGGACGGCGATGAATTCCCCGTCGAGATCAGCCTGTCCGCGCTGCGCACCGATCAAGGTTTGATCGTCTCGGCATCGGTACGGGACGTCACCGTGCGGGTCCAGGAGCAGGCCGAGCGGGAGCGGCTCGCCGCCCAGACGGAGCGCGACGCCGTGGACCGCCGGCTGCAGCACACCCGCCGGCTGGAGAGCCTCGGGCAGCTGGCCGGCGGCGTGGCGCACGACTTCAACAACATCCTGGCCGTCATCGCGAGCTACACCGAGCTGCTCACCGAGACGCTGGCGGAGGCGCAGCCCGATCCCGCGGACCTGGCCGCCGCACGCAAGGACCTGACGCAGATCGGCCGGGCCACCGAGCGCGCCACCCGGCTGACCAAGCAGCTGCTCGCCTTCGGCCGCCGGGAGATCACCCAGGCGCAGGTGCTCAGCGTGAACCACGTCGTCGGCGACGTGGACCAGCTGCTGCGCCGTACCCTCGGCGAGCACATCCACCTCATCACCCACCTCGACCGCGACCTGTGGCCGGTGTGCGCGGACCCGGGCCAGATCGAGCAGGTGCTGGTCAACCTCGCCGTGAACGCCCGCGACGCGATGCCCGCGGGCGGCACGCTGTCGATCGACACCGGCAACACCCATCTCGACGAGGACGACGTCGCCGAGTGCCCGGACGTCCCCGCCGGCCGGTACGTGCGCGTCCGGGTCAGCGACACCGGCGTGGGCATGCCGCCGGAGGTCACCGAGCGCGCCTTCGAGCCGTTCTTCACGACCAAGCCCCAGGGCGCGGGGACGGGGCTCGGCCTGGCCACCGTGTACGGCATCGCGGCGTCGGCGGGCGGGCACGTCCGCCTGCACTCGGAGCCGGGCATCGGCACCACGGTCACGCTCGTGCTGCCGGCCACGGATGCCGCCGTACCGGTGCCCGAGGAGGCCGAGGCGAGCGAGGCCGCCCCGAGCCCGGGGACGCCCCAGGAGACCATCCTGCTGGTCGAGGACGAGGACGCGCTGCGGGAGGCGACCGGCCGCGCACTGAGCCGGGCCGGATACCGGGTGCTGGCCGCCTCCGGGGGCGCCGCGGCGCTGCGCCTCGCCGAGGACCACCAGGGGCCGATCCACCTGCTGCTGACCGACGTCATGATGCCGGTGATGATGGGCAACGAGGTGGCCGCCCGGGTGCAGCGGATCCGCCCGGACCTCGCCGTGCTCTACATGTCGGGCTACGCCCAGCCGGTGCTCACCGAGAACGGGACGCTGCCCGAGGGCGTCGTCATCATCGAGAAGCCCTTCACCCGGCAGGCCCTGCTGGATCAGGTCCGCGCCCGGCTTCTCCAAGCATCAGACCTTTAACGGGTGGCCGGCCCCCGCGGCGGCGCGGTGAGCTGCGAAATGTCCACGTAACACGGTCAGTGCGCCTTGTCCCGGGTGATCACTTTAGACATCGATACCTTTACTTCTGTCGATGGACTGCATAGGTTGCTCTCATCCGACGAAAGTCGCGGTATCCGTCGACCGAACGATGTGGCGGATTGCGCCGCCGCGGTCCTGCGCTGGGCGCGGCTGCTCCTCCTTTTTCTGTGCCGATCGGGATGGAGATCGCATGGACGACAACGTTGTCGGTGCTGCCCGGAGGGCGCTGTCGCGGCGTTCCCTGATGGCCGCCGGCGCCCTGGGGGTCGCGGTCCCGGCCGTCGTCGCGGGCGCGTCGCTGACGGACCGCCCCGCGAACGCTGCCTCGGGGGTCACGCGGAAGGTGACCATCTACGCGGAGGCACTGCCGGGCGGGCTCTTCGGCTACGGGCCGGCACCCGGGCAGGCGAGCGTCCCGGGGCCGATCCTGGAGATGTGGGAGGGGGACACCCTCGAGGTCACCCTGGTCAACCGTACGGACCAGCGGCTGTCGATCCATCCGCACGGCGTCGACTACAGCGTCGACTCCGACGGCAGCCCGCTCAACGCGTCCTTCAACAACCCCGGTGAGACCCGTACGTACGTGTGGCGCTCGCGGGAGATGGTGGCCACCGAGGGCCGGCGCTTCCTGCCGGGCAGCGCGGGTTACTGGCACTACCACGACCACGCCATGGGCACCGACCACGGCACCGGCGGCGTCGCCAAGGGGCTGTACGGCGCGCTGATCGTGCGCCGCCGCGGTGACCTGCTGCCGGAGAAACAGTTCGTCGTCGTGTTCAACGACATGATGATCAACAATCGGATGGCGCCGGACACCCCGATGTTCGAGGCGAATCTCGGCCAGCGCGTGGAATGGATCGCTATCGGCCACGGCGGCACCTTCCACACGTTCCATCTGCACGCGCACCGATGGGCCGACAACCGCACCGGAATGCTCGAGGGGCCGGCCGACCCGAGCCTGGTCATCGACAACAAGGACCTGAACCCGGGCAGTTCCTTCGGTTTCCAGGTGCTCGCCGGGGAGGGCGTCGGACCCGGCGCCTGGATGTACCACTGCCACGTGCAATTCCATTCCGACGGCGGAATGGCCGGCATCTTCCTCGTCCGCAACGCCGACGGCAGCATGCCGCCCGGCGCCGAGGAGGCCATCCACCGTTTCCAGGGCCACGTGCACAAGGGGGACATGGGATGAGACACCGAATCGGTCTCGCCGTCACGGCGGTGACGGCCCTGCTCGTGAGCACACCCACCGTGGTGGCGTCCGCCGCCCCGGCCGCCGTGGCCGCACCCGCGCCCGCACTGCCGGTGCTGGTGTTCCACGGGCCGGCGGCCCAGCAGCAGGACCCGGTCGCCCGGGCCGTCCAGACCGTCAAGGACCTCGGCGCGGCCGACGGCATCGCGGTCACCGAGTCCACCGACCCGGCCGTGTTCACGCCGGCCGGGCTGGCCCCGTACCGCGCGGTGGTCTTCCTGTCCGCCGACGGCATCACGCTCAACCGCGGGCAGGAGGGTGCGCTGCAGGCGTACGTCCGCGCCGGCGGCGGTTTCCTCGCGGTCGCCGACGCCGCCCGCGCCCAGCTCGACTCCACGTGGTTCACCGGGCTGATCGGCACCCGGCCCGCCGGCGCCATCCCGGTCGCCGAGCCCGTCGCCAAGGTGACCGCCAGCGGCGAGAACCCGCCGAACGAGACCAAGGAGAAGCTCACCGACGGCGACGCGAACACCAAGTGGCTCACGCGTACGCCCACCGGCTGGGTCACGTACGAGCTGAGCAAGCCCACCACCGTCACGGCGTACGCGCTCACCTCGGCCAACGACTCGTCCGGCCGCGATCCGAAGGACTGGACGCTGCAGGGCTCCGCCGACGGTACGACGTGGACGGACCTGGACCGGCGCACCGGCCAGACGTTCACCGACCGTTACCAGACCCGGCGCTTCGACGTGGCCACGCCGGCCGCGTTCGCCCTCTACCGGCTGACCGTCACCGCGAACTCCGGTGAGCCGCTCACCCAGCTCGCCGACCTGCGGCTGTTCACCGGCGCCACCACCGCGCCCCAGCCGCCCGCGGTCGACGAGGCCGTCGTCGACGTGCTCGACCGGCAGCACCCGGCCACGAAGTCGCTGCCCATGACGGTCAAGCGGGCCGACCGCTGGACCAACTGGGACCCGAACCCGGTCGGCACGGTGCACACGCTCGCCCAGGTCGAGGAGCGCTTCTACGACCCGGGCCCGGGCGGCAACGGCCCGTTCCACCCGGTTTCCTGGTGCCGCGACTATGACGGCGGCCGCTCCTTCTACACCGGCATGGGTCACACCGAGGGCAGCTACGCCGAGACCGCGTTCCGCAGCCACCTGACCGGCGCGCTGCGCTGGACCACGGGCATCCAGCGGGGCGACTGCCAGGCCACGATCGCCGCCAACTACAAGGTCGAGCGGCTGACCGGGGCCAACAAGACCGGTGAGCTGGACCAGATCGGCGAGCCGCACGGCCTCACGATCGCCGGTGACGGCACGGTCTTCTACGTCGGCAAGGCGGCCTGTCCGAGCGGGCCGATCGTCGACTGGGCCGACCCGAAGGTGGGGCTGGGCTGCGGCACGATCCACTCGTACGACCCGGCCACGAAGAAGCCGAAGCTGCTGATCACGCTGCCGGTGATGGGCAACCGTGGCAGCGGCTCCGAGCTGGTGAAGAACGAGGAGGGCCTGCTCGGCATCGTGCCCGACCCGGCGTTCGCGCAGAACGGCTGGCTCTACGTCTACTGGATGCCGCACGAGTCGATCGACCGGGAGAACCGCATCGGCCGGCGCACGATCTCGCGGCTGACGTACGACCGCGCGACCGGCACGATCGACCCGGCCAGCCGCAAGGACCTGATGTCCTTCCCGGTGCAGATCCACAGCTGCTGCCACGCCGGCGGTGGCATGGCCTTCGACGACAAGGGCAACCTGTACGTCGGCTCGGGCGACAACAACTCCTCCGAGGGCTCGAGCGGCTACTCGGGCAACAACTGGACGGCCGAGTACAAGGGCGTCTCGTTCCAGGACGCGCGCCGCACGTCGGGCAACACCAACGACCTCGCCGGCAAGATCATCCGGATCCACCCGGAGGCCGACGGCACGTACACGATCCCGGCGGGCAACCTGTTCCCGCCGGGCACCGAGAAGGCGCGTCCCGAGATCTACGTGATGGGCGTGCGGAACATCGCCCGGCTCCAGATCGACCCCGTGCACAAGTGGCTGACGGCCGGCTGGGTCGGCCCGGACGCCTCGGCGCCGAGCCCGGAGCTGGGCCCGGCCAAGTACGAGACCGCCACGATCATCACCTCGGCCGGAAACCAGGGGTGGCCGTACTGCATGGGCAACCGGCAGCCCTACCGGGACCGCAGCAACACCGACGCGACCGTCCTCACCGGCTGGTACGACTGCGACAACCTGAAGAACACCTCGCCGCGCAACACCGGGCTGACCGACATCCCGCCCGCGCGCGACAACATGATCTGGTACTCGCCGGGCGGCGGCGGGCCGGTGTTCCCGGCCCGCGCGGACGGCAGCGGGGTGCCCACGTACAACGCCGCGGACGCCGTCTACACCCAGCCGTACCTGCGCGGCGGCGGCCAGGCGATCATGTCCGGGCCGACGTACCACCGGGAGCTCGTGAACACCGCGAGCGGCGTGGCGTGGCCGGCGTACTGGGACGACAAGTGGTTCATCGGCGACGAGTCGAACGCCGCCAACCGGGTGGCCGTCACCGTCGACCCGGCCGGGGTGCCGCGGCAGGCGCCGCCGCTGTTCGGCGAGTCGCTGCGGGCGATCATCCCGAGCGGTAACGGCGACACCCGGCTGCAGAGCTGGATGGACGCGAAGTTCGGTCCGGACGGTGCCCTGTACCTGCTCGACTACGGCGGCGGCTTCTTCAGCCTGCACCCCAACCAGAAGCTCATCCGGATCACGTACCAGGGCGGTCCGGCGACCCCCGCGCCGGCGGCGTCGTCCGTGGCGGTGCAGAACAAGCCGCTGACCATCGCGTTCACCGGCTCCCGCTCCGGCGGCGTGTCGTACCGGTGGGAGTTCGGCGACGGCGGCACCTCCACCGAGGCGAATCCGCGGCACGTGTACGCCCGGACCGGCACGTACACCGCGAAGCTGACCGTCACCTACGCCGACGGCGAGACGGCCACGACGCAGACGACCGTCACCGTGGGCTGCGCGGTGCCCGACGACCGCGCCACCGTGTGGATCGAGGGCGTCGACACCGGCGTACCGAACAAGGCGGCCGGCGGCGGCTGCACGATCAACGACCTGATCGACGACGAGAGCACGTGGCCCGACCACGACAGCTTCGTCCGGCACGTCACCACGGTGGCGAACACCCTGCAGCGCGACGGCGTCATCACCGGTCGCGAGGCCGGCACGCTGACCCGCGCGGCGGCCGCCTCGGACGTGGGCCGGCCCGGGCACAAGGGCTACGAGCCGATCTTCGACGGCACCGCCGAGTCCCTGCTGGACTGGCAACAGGCGCCGTCGGGCCAGTTCACCATCCAGCCGGACGGCTCGCTGCGCTCCGGCGGCGGGCTCGGCATGCTCTGGTACGCCAAGCAGCAGTACGGCGACTTCTCGGTCAAGCTGCAGTTCCGTGACATCGCACCGGGGACCGCCCGCGCCAACAGCGGCGTCTTCACCCGCTTCCCGGACCCGCGTACGCCCGTGGAGCAGCGTCCGGCGTGCGGCACGGTCGGGTCGGCGCGCACCTCACAGGCCTGGGTCGCGATCTACTGCGGGCACGAGGTGCAGATCTACGACGGTGACACGGGCGAGCCGCAGAAGACCGGATCCATCTACAACTTCGACCCCGTACCGCTGACCGACGCCCGGCCCACGCCGAAGAACGTGTGGAACGACTACGAGATCCGGGTCGTCGGCCAGCACTACACGATCGTCCGCAACGGCGTGGTGATCAACGAGTTCGACAACACCCCCGGCAAGCAGTCGTCGCGCGACGGTGACCCGCCGACGGACCAGCGGCAGTTCGCCACCGGCTTCCTCGGCCTGCAGAACCACAGCGACACCGACCTCATGGAGTTCCGCGACATCCGGGTGCGCACGCTCTGACCCGTGGGAGGCAGCATGTCCTTACGACGAGCCCTGGCCGGTCTGCTGCTGGTGGCGGCTTCGGCACTCGCCGTGCCGGCGCCGGCGGCGGCCGCCCAGGTCCTCACCTGGACGACGGACGACGACATCACCCGGTACAGGTCCACGCCGGGCCAGGCCGCGGCGGGGGCGACGACGATCGTCTTCGAGAACAGCGCGGCCACCGGCAACACCACCGGGATGCCGCACACGCTCACCTTCGACACCACCACCGACGGCTACAACCACGACGTCACCGTCAACATCCTGGCCAGCCCGTTCGACGCGACCAACGGCCGGCACGAGCAGGCGGTCACCCTCACGCCGGGCCGCTACCGGTTCTTCTGCTCGATCCCCGGGCACAGCCAGATGGTCGGGGAGCTGGTCGTGACCGGCAGCGGCGGGGGCGACACCACGGCACCGACCGTGTCCGGCCAGGTGTCCGGTACCCGCGACGCCCAGGGCGCATACGTCGGTGCGGCGACCGTGACGGTCAGCGCCACGGACGCCGGGTCGGGCGTCGACACGGTCGAGTACCAGGTCGACGACACCGGGTTCGAGCCGTACACGCAGCCGGTGACGGTCTCGGCGACCGGTGACCACTCGGTGCAGTTCCGCGCCCGGGACAGGGCCGGCAACGTCTCGGAGACCGGGTCGGTGACGTTCCGCGTCGTCGAGCCGCCGCAGGGCGACACCACGCCGCCGTCGGTCTCGGCCCGGGTGTCCGGCTCCCGCGACGCGGCCGGAAACTACACAGGTACGGCCACAGTCACGATCAACGCCTCAGATGGAGGGTCCGGGGTCGCGCGGATCGAATACAACGTGGACGGCGGAGCCTTCACCGCGTACACGAATCCGGTCGTCATCGACGATGAAGGCGCGCACATGGTGCACTTCCGCGCCACCGACGTCGCCGGCAACACCTCGGCCGAGCAGATGGTGTCGTTCACCGTCGTCGCGCCGCCCGCCCCGGACACCACCGCGCCGGAGACCTCGGCGCAGGTGACGGGCGACCGCGACGCGAGCGGTGCCTACGTCGGCGGCGCCACGGTGACCGTCACCGCCACGGACACGGGGTCGGGCGTGCGATCCGTCGAGTACGCGCTCGACGGCGGCGCCTGGACGCCGTACACCGCGGCCGTCGTCGTGCGGACCGCCGGAGCACACACCCTGCGGTACCGGGCCACCGACACCGCGGGCAACACCTCGGCCGAGAAGCCGGTCGCCTTCACCGTCGTGACCTCGGGCACCGACGCCTGCCCCGCCTCCGACACCCGTGCCACCGTGATCATCGGCGCCGAGGACACCGGCGTGCCGAACGCCGACAGCGGGAACGGCTGCACGATCAACGACCTGATCGCCGAGCACGCCTCCTACCCCGACCACGGCAGCTTCGTCCGGCACGTCGAGACGGTCACCGATCCGCTGGTCGCCGCCGGCACGCTGACCGCCCGGCAGCGCGGGGTCATCGTCCGGGCCGCCGCCCGCTCGGACGTCGGAACCTTCAACCAAGGAGCACCGCGATGAGACGTACCGTCGCCCACCTGGCCGTCCTGTCCACCGCCGTCGCCGTCTCGACCTTCGCGGGCGCGCCCGGCGCGCGCGCCGACCTGGTGACGCACTGCGTCGGCACCGGCGGCGCGGTGACCGTCCCCAACGACCTGTACGTGCCCGCCGGCGAGTCCTGCGCCCTGACCGGCACCACGGTCACCGGCAACGTCAGCGTCGCGGCCGGCGCCAACCTGGTGGTCACCGGCGGCCACCTCAGCGGGGACGTCCAGGTCGCCACCGACGGCTACCTGGACGCCACGAACACGCAGATCGGCGGCGGGGTCGACCTGGCCTCCGGCGGCTACGGCGCGTTCCTCAAGGACGCCTCGGCCGCCTCGCTCACGGTCCGCGCCAAGGGCTCCGCGACGATCGACAGCTTCCTGTTCGTGGAGCACACCTCGGTCGACGGCAACGTGACCGCGAGCGCCGGCGAGGTACGCCTCGACCGCACCACCGAGGTCGCCGGGAACGTCAGCAGCACCGGCTCGTACTACACCGACGTGCACGACTCGTTCGTGGACGGCACGCTGTCGGTGCTCAACAGTGCGACGGGCAGCGTGGTCTGCGGCAGCGCGGTCCGCGGCCGGGCCACGTTCGCCGGCAACCTGGGCGGGGTGCAGCTCGGCCCGAACGGCACCCTCGACAGCTGCGCGTCCGGCGGCTACTGGGGGCGCGACGTGAGCATCACGAACACCACCGGCGGCGTCCGGGTCGACGACAACATCATCGACGGCCAGCTGACCGCCTCCAGCAACACCCCGGCCGCGGTGATCGCGTCGAACAACCGCGTACGGGGCGGGGTCGTGGGCCAGCAGGCGGCCGCCACCCGGGCGCGGGCGCTCGCTGAGCGGCCGCCGGCCGCCGACCGTGAAGCCGCCGGTGAGCAGCGGGCCGGGGAGCGCCGCTCGGAGGCCGTGCAGGAGGCTCGCGCCGCCGGGGACGCCGGCCTGTAGCGCCGCAGACATACCGCGGCGTCGATCGGGGTACCCCTGCGGCGGTGACCGTGCCGTCAGAGGGAGAACGCGTCGTGTCCGCGTACCGGAAACACTGGGCGATCGTCGCCGTCCTGCTCGCCGTCGCCGGGTGCGCGGTGCAGTGGGGGAGTCCCGACTCCGACTCCACCGCACCGGCCCGCGGCGGCGGCTCGGCACGCGACGTGGTGACCCCCGCGCTGCGTGACGTCGAGCGGTTCTGGACGGCGACGTACCCGAAGCTGGCCGACGGGAAGGCGTTCAAGCCGGTCAAGGGCGGCTATCACCCGTACACCCGGAGCAAGCTGCCGCCGCCGTGCGGGTCGGAACGCCCCGAGTACCAGCCCAACGCGTTCTACTGCCCGTCCGGCGACTTCATCGCCTGGGACGCCCAGACGCTCATCCCGCAGCTCCAGGCCCAGTACGGCGACCTGCTCGTGGGCGTGGTCATGGCGCACGAGTACGGCCACGCGATCCAGGCCCGGCTGGGCCAGACCGAGCAGCCGACGGTCGTGCTGGAGCAGCAGGCCGACTGCTACGCCGGCGCCTGGCTGGCCGACGCGCTCGCGGGCCGGTCCACCGCGTTCAGCGACGTCACCCCGAAGCAGCTGGACAACACGGTCGCCGGCCTGCTGGTGCTGCGCGACCAGCCGGGCACCTCCGCGGCGAACCCGCAGGCGCACGGCAACGCGTTCGACCGGATCCGGGCGCTGCAGGACGGCGTCGAGAAGGGCGCGCAGCTGTGCGCCACGTACCGGGCGGACAACGTGCCGGTCACCGAGGTGCCGTTCCAGACGCGGGAGGACGCCGCGAACGGTGGCGACCTGCCGTACGCCCAGGCGATCAACGCGCTGAGTCAGGACGCGCAGGACTACTGGTCGAAGGCGTACCCGAAACTGGCCGGACAGCCGTGGTCGACCCTGCGGGTGGAGCCGTTCAGAGCCGGGTCGCCACCGGCCTGCGACCGCCCGGACGCCTCGGCCGGGGGAGCGGCCTTCTACTGCAAGGACGGTGACTTCGCCGCCTTCGACAACGCCCGGCTGGCCCCGGCGCTGTACGAGAACATCGGCGACAACGCGGTCGGCATGCTGCTCGGCGACCTGTTCGCCCGGGCGGCGCAGTCCCGGCGCGGCGCCTCGACCCAGGACCGCGCGGGTCAGCTCACCGTCGACTGCCTGGCCGGCTCCTGGACGTCCTCGCAGCTGGGCCGCTCGCCGCGCGACGGCATCACGCTCTCGCCGGGTGACCTCGACGAGGCGGTGGCGGCGCTGCTCGCCTTCGGCCGTGCCGGGGACAGCTCCGGGACGAGCGCGTTCGACCGGATCGGCGCATACCGCGACGGCGTGATCAAGGGCCTGGACGGCTGCTCGGCCTGACGCGCTTGCCCCGGCGGCCGGCCGGGTATGTCAGGAGGCAGCCGACGTTGAGGAGACGACCGTGTTCCTGCTTTTCGGGCTCCGTACCCGCGATCACATGCTGGGCACCGGGGCCATGGTGTGCGACGTGTGCGGGGTGCACGCGGCGCAGCAGCTCGTGAAGCGGTCGACGAAGTTCACGCTCTTCTTCATCCCGCTCTTCCCCGTGCGGCCGGCCCGCTACTTCCGGTTCTGCGCGAACTGCGGCGTGCAGCAGGCGATCGACCCGCGCTTCGCGGACCAGCTCGTGGCCTGAGTCCCCGCGGATCGGTCCGCTGACCGTTTCATCCCATTAGCCTGAAAGCATCGGCCGACCGGAAGTTCTTCGCCTGCTCGGGGCCGGGCCGCGTGCCGCGGCCCGGCAGGCGGCTGCGCTCTTCGCCCTGGCCGGCGCGCTGGCGGTGGTCGGGCTGGGCACCGGGACCGGGCGTACCCGTGACCTGCTGCTGGTCGCCGCGGCGGACTTCGGGCTGGCCCTGGTCGCCTACGCGCTGCCGTGGCACCACTGGAGCGCCGATCGGCCGGCCCTGCTCGCGCTGCCGGGCTTCGCCGTGCTCGGCTTCTCGACCTGGGCGTTCGGGGGCGTCGCCGCCGGCACCGGGCCGTTCCTCGTGCTGCTCTACACCTGGGCCGCGCTGCACTTCCGCCGCCGGGTGCTGGTCGCCCTGGTCGTGCCCGCGACGGCGGCGTACGTCGTGCCGCTCGTGCTGACCAGCCAGCCACCGGTCGTGCTGAGCAGCGCCTTCATCCTGCTCCCGATCGCCGTCGCCGTGGCGCTGCTGGTCGAGGCCCAGGCCCGGCACCTGCGCGACGAGCGGGAACGGCTGGAGCGCATCGAGCGCTGGCGGGCCGCGATGGTCGGCGCGCTGGCCCACGACGTCCGCTCGCCGCTGGCCACCGTGCAGATGACCCTGGAGGAGCTCGCCCACGACGCCACCGGGCCCCAGGCGCGCATGCTCGAGGCGGCTCAGCGGCAGACCGCGCGCATCGCCCGGCTGGCCAGCGGCCTGCTCGACCTCAACCGCATCGACACCACCGGGCACCTGCGGCTCGACCTGCGGCCCGTACCGGCCCGGGCGGCGGTGCTGGACGCGCTGTCGTACGTCACCGCCGAGGTCGGCGTCTGCGTCGACGACGGCCGTACGCTGCACGTGGACCGGGAGCGCTTCGAGCAGATCGTCATCAACCTGGTCGGCAACGCGCTGCGGTACGGCCGTCCCCCGGTGGTCGTCACCGTGACCGGGGACGGGGTCACGGACCGGCTGGAGGTGCGCGACCACGGCCCGGGCATCCCCGAGGACCGGCGCGCCCGGCTGTTCACCCGGTTCGGGGCGGGCGGCACCGACGGCGTGGGCCTGGGGCTGTGGATCGTGCGGGAGCTCGCCCGGGCGCACGGCGGCGAGGCCCGGTACGAGTCCGCCGGCCCGGGCGCCCGGATGGTGGTCACGTTCCCCGCCCTTCCGGGCACACCGGCGGGACTTTCGGATCTTCCGTCGGAATCGAGCACTTTCTGACCTTCAGACCGGGCAGGTCCGGGCGGCACACTGACCCGTCTTTCCGACCCGTCTCGCCGAAGGAGAACCACGCGTGCGACGCAGCACGAAGACCTACCTCGCCGCCGGAGTGCTCATACCGGCGGTGGTCACCGCCCTCGCCGTGAACAGCATGGGCACCGCCAACGCCATCGCCAACGGGGAGCTCGTGCCCGAGGGGCAGTACCGGTTCTCGGTCAAGCTGACCATGACCGGCATCCCCACCGCCGACGGCGGCAAGCGCAACAGCGGCTGCTCGGGCGCCCTGATCGCGCCGCAGTGGATCATCACGGCCGGGCACTGCTTCCGGGACGAGAACAACGTCCGGGTCGAGCGGCCGGTCGCCGACCTGACCACCGCCACCGTGGGCCGCGCCGACACCACCGGCACCACCGGCCACGTGGCCACCGTCGTGGCCGTCCGGCAGTCCCCGACCGCCGACGTGTCGATCGCCAAGCTCGACCAGCCGATCACCGACATCCGCCCGATCCGGCTCAGCCGCACCGCGCCGGAGGTCGGCGCGATCGTCCGGCTCACCGGCTACGGCTCGGTCACCAGCACCAACCCGGTGCCGGAGACGCACCTGCGCACCGGCCAGCTGGAGGTCGTCTCCGTCGCCGACTCGGTCACCGGCTTCAAGGGACACGCCCCGCAGCCGGACACCACGCCGTGCCCGTACGACTCGGGCGGCCCGTACTTCGTCGAGGGCAAGCGCGGACCGGCCCTGGTGGCGGTCGTCAGCAACGGCCCGTCGTGCCCGCACACGCAGGTGGAGAACGGCGCCCGTACGGACAACATCACCAGGTGGATCTACCAGAGCATGCTGCAGGCCCGCTGAGCTGCGGCCGCCGTGCCGCCGGTCATGACCGGTGTCACGGCGGCTCAGCAAGGCCGCGGCCGCGCCGACTGAACCTGTGTGCGTGCAATGTTCAGACGGATCGCTCCGGCGCTCGCGGCGCTGGCCGCGTGCGGCTCGCTGTTCCTCGTCCTCCAGCAGGTGGCCACCGGCGCCTTCGACGGTCTCGAGGCCCAGCAGGTCGCCCAGGACGCCGGCCGGATCCGGGTCGCGCTGGACGGCCAGGTCCGGCTGCTGACGTCCTTCGGGGCCACCAACGCCGTCTGGGACAACACGTACGACCACATCGCCCGCGCCGACGCGGCCGGGTTCGCCGAGGACTTCCCGCCGGACGACCCGGACAGCGTCAACGGCCTCGACGGCCTCCTCGGCGTCGGCACCGACGGGCGGATCGTGGTGGGCGGCTACACGGGCGCGGCCGCGTACGCCACGCCCGCCGCGCAGCTGACCGATCCGGCGCTGCTGAGCAGCCTCTACGACCCGGCCGCCGAGTCCGGCTCGGCCCGGTGCGGTGTCGTGGCCGCCGACGCCATGTACCTCTTCTGCGGGCTCGGCGCGTTCCCCAGCAGCGGCGAGGGGCGGCCTTCCGGCGGCCTCATCCTGCTCAAGCGCCTCTCCGCGGCGGGGATGGCCGCGCTGAGCAGCGATATCGACCTGAGCACCACCGTGGTCGGCGAGCGCAGGCCGGGCGGGGTCGCGCAGAAGTCCGTGACCAGCCTGCTCGGCCCGGTCGCCGTGCACACCACCGTGCTCGCCGCCGACCGGATCGCGCTCGACGCCGAGATCGCCACCGTGAACGGGCAGCGGCTCGTGCTGGAGTCCGTACGCCCCCGGCCCATCCACGCGGCCGCCACCGCCACGGCCCGCAGGCTGTTCGGGATCGTCGCGGTCGCCACGCTGCTGGTGGTGGCGGCCATGAGCTGGTCCTCCCGGCGGGCCGTACGCCGCCGCGTGCGGCCGCTGCGGCACACCACCGAGCAGATCATCGCCTCCGGCGACCACGACCTGCGCGTCCGAGCGGCCGGTCAGGACGACATCGCCGCCCTGGGCCGGGCCATCGACACCATGCTCGACACGATCGCCGGCCGCGACCGGCTCCTGCAGGCCGAGCAGGAGCAGCGCCGGCGCGAGCTCGAGGAGAGCCACGAGCAGCAGCGGGCGGCCGAGCGGGAGATGCAGCGCCGGGCCCGCGACCTGGTCGACGAGACGTCGGACCTGGTGGCGCGGCAGCTGGACGACGTGTCCGGGCAGGCGGCGACGGTCGGTGCGGCGGCCGGGCGCATCGACGGGCAGGTCCGCGAGGCGCGGCTGGCGGCCAGGCTGCTGCTGGCCAACAACGCCGAGGCGAGTGAGGCCGTGGGCACGCTGCACGAGAGCCTGCGCAGAGTCGAGGAGGTGGCCCGGTTCATCGGCGGCATCGCCCGGCAGACGAACCTGCTCGCGCTCAACGCCACCATCGAGGCGGCCCGGGCCGGTGCGGCGGGGCAGGGCTTCGGCGTGGTCGCGGGCGAGGTGAAGACGCTCGCCGCCACCACGGCCGAGTCGACCGACACGATCACCTCGACCCTGGACGAGCTCAACGCCCGGGTGACCGCGGTCGTCGACATCATGATGACGATGAGCGCCACGATCACCGCGATCGACCACACCACCGCGGACGCCCAGACGATGACCACCGACCAGGCGGCCGTCGTCGCCGGCCTCACCCACCAGGTCGCCGCCGCGATCGAACGGCTGGAGGGTCTCGCCACCCGCGGGTGACGGCCGGGGGCGTTTGCCCGGGCGCGCCACGGGTAGCCCGCCATACGCGCCCGGATCCTCCGGCGTACCGGTCACACAGGGAGGCGCGGCATGCGTGCGATGGTCTATCGGGGCCCGTACCGGGTGCGGGTGGAGGAGAAGGACCGTCCCGCGGTCGAACATCCCAACGATGCGATCGTCCGGGTCACCCGGGCCGCGATCTGCGGGTCCGACCTGCACCTCTACCACGGGATGATGCCCGACACCCGGGTCGGCATGACGTTCGGCCACGAGTTCGTGGGCGTGGTCGACGAGGTCGGCCCGTCGGTGCAGAACCTCAAGGTCGGCGACCGCGTCATGGTCCCGTTCAACGTCTTCTGCGGCACGTGCTACTTCTGTGCCCGCGGGCTCTACTCCAACTGCCACAACGTCAACCCGAACGCCACGGCGGTGGGCGGCATCTACGGCTACTCGCACACCTCGGGCGGGTACGACGGCGGCCAGTCGGAGTTCGTCCGGGTGCCGTTCGCCGACGTCGGGCCCAGCCTGATCCCGGAGTGGATGGACGAGGACGACGCCGTCCTGCTCACCGACGCGCTCGCCACCGGCTACTTCGGCGCCCAGCTGGGCGACATCGTCGAGGGCGACGTCGTCGTGGTGTTCGGCGCCGGCCCGGTCGGCCTGTACGCGGCCAAGTCGGCGTGGCTGATGGGCGCCGGCCGGGTCATCGTCATCGACCACCTGGACTACCGGCTGGCGAAGGCCGCCGAGTTCGCGCACGCCGAGACGTACAACTTCGCCGAGTACGACGACATCATCGTGCACCTCAAGAAGATCACCGAGTACCTCGGCGCGGACGTCACCATCGACGCGGTCGGCGCCGAGGCGGACGGCAACTTCCTGCAGCACGTCACCGCGGCGAAGCTGAAGCTGCAGGGCGGCTCGCCGGTGGCCCTGAACTGGGCGATCGACGCGGTCCGCAAGGGTGGCACGGTCTCGGTGATGGGCGCGTACGGCCCGCTGTTCAGCGCGGTGAAGTTCGGCGACGCCATGAACAAGGGGCTCACCCTGCGGATGAACCAGTGCCCGGTGAAGCGGCAGTGGCCCCGGCTCTTCGAGCACATCAAGAACGGCTACCTCAAGCCCAGCGACATCGTGACGCACCGCATCCCGCTGGAGCACATCGCCGAGGGCTACCACATCTTCTCGGCGAAGCTGGACGGCTGCATCAAGCCCCTCATCGTCCCCAACGCCGCCTGACCGGCCGGAGAAGGATCATGACGTACACACCGGAGAAGCCGAAGACGGCCGAGTCCAGCGAGGCGCTGCGCGCGCGGATCCCCGGCTGGGGCGCGGACCTCGACCCCGCCGACCGCCCGTCGGTGCCGCGCGAGCGGTTCGACCCGACGTTCAGCGGCGCGTGGTGGGAGTTCCCCGAGCGCCAGCCCGAGAAGTGGCCGCGGGAACGGTCCATCGAGCACAAGTTCCTCACCCCGGTCTTCGGTACGGCCTGCCCGCCGAAGGGTGTCTCCGGGGCGATCCGCAAGCTCGCGTACCGCCGGTACAGCGAGGGCCGGGCGGCGCACTGGCTGCTGCTCATCGCGGCGGACCGGGTCGACGCGGCCGGGAGCACGCTGCGCTCGTTCCTCACCACCCGCCCGGACAACCCGATCACCGAGACCGGGGTGCTCAGCGAGATCTCCCACCACGGGCTGGCGTCGCGGCGTGGCGAGAACCGCGCCGACCTGCGGCACCAGCCGCTCGACCCGATCATCGTCGCGGCGCCGTGGGTGCTGACGGGCGCCCTCGCGTACGTCCTCGCGAAGCGTGTCGTGCGGCGCCGCCGCGCCTGATCCGATCTCAGGAGGCGGTGGGCGCGGCCGAGGCCGGTGCGCTCGGCGCTGTCGAGGGCACCGGCCCGGGCCGGCCGCGGCCGCCGAAGTCGCCGGGCCCGCCGTCGCGCCACCCGCCGCCGGGGCCGCGTGCCGGGCCGCCGTCGCGGCGGTCGTAGCCGCGCTGGTCCGGGACGCCGTGGCCGCGGTCGTGCCCGCCGACGATCAACGCGCCGACGGCCACCACGCCGCCGCCCAGGCAGCATCCCAGCAGCAGCGCCGCCGCGGCGATCAGCAGCGGGGTACGCCGCCTGTACCAGCGGTCACGCGGGGCCGGAGGCGTCGGTGCTGCCGCCGTCTCCTCCTCGCGGATGCGGGCGGTGTCGTCCGGGTGCGGGGTCGCGTCGCTCATCGAGATCTCCGTGCGGTGTCGGGGTGGTCTGCGGCGGGCGGCGGCACCGCCCACGCTCACCACGATCGGCCCGGCGGTTAAGACGTCCTGCCCGGTGCCGCTAAGAATTCGATGAGAAAGTCGATCGACGGTCCACTATTGACAGCCGGCGACCGGCGGCGGAAAGCTCCCCACAGGCTGTGACGAGGAAGTCACGCGGGCTGGGGGAGGGCGTCGTGTCGCTGCGTACCCGGATGTCGGTGCTGGTCACCGTTCTGCTGGCGCTGGTCGGGGTGCCCGGCTCGGCGCTGGCCGCCCCGCACGCCCCCGAGGTCCACGGGCAGACCATCCGGGCGGGACACCTGCGGGTCCAGGTGCTCAGCCCCACGCTGCTGCGCCTCGAGTACGCGGCCGACGACCACTTCGAGGATCGGCCCACGTTCACCGCGGTGGACCGTACGCCCGCGCGCACCTGGTTCTCGGCCCGGACCCGCGACGGCGAGCTGACCGTCCGCACCAGCGCCGTGACCCTGCACCACGACCTCGGCAGCGGCGCGGTCACGGCGGAGAACACCACGCTCGAGCTGACCGTCGGTGGCCGCCGTACCACCGTGCACCCGGCGTTCGGGTCCCCGGCCCGCGCCGACGCGCTCGGCGGCTGGTACCGCGGCCTGGACTACTACGCGGGCCAGGCCGGGCCGGTCGACCAGATCGCGCTGCACCCCGGCATGCTCAACCGCGGCGGCTGGTACCTGCTCGACGACACCGGCACCGCGCTGCGCACCACCGACGGCTGGGTCGGCGCCCGCCCCGCGCGCACCGGCGCCTACCAGGACGGCTACCTGTTCGGGTACGGCCACGACTACGCACGCGGGCTCGCCGACCTGCGCACCCTGACCGGGCCGTCGCTGCTGCCGCCGAAGTGGGCGTTCGGTACGTGGTTCTCGAAGTACCAGGCGTACAGCACGGCGGACTACGAGACCTCGCTGCTGCCCGCGTTCCGCTCGCACGACGTGCCGCTGGACTCGCTCGTGGTCGACACGGACTGGAAGGCGCCCAACGCGTGGGCCGGCTGGAACTGGAACCCGGACCTGTTCCCCGACCCGGAGGCGTTCGTCGGCCGCCTCGCACGGCAGGGCGTGCACACGACGCTCAACGTGCACGCGGCGATCTCCGGCGACGACCCCCGGTTCACCGGCGCGCAGGCCGTGGCGAAGGGCAAGCTCACCCCCGCGACCAGCAGCTTCGCGCCGAACCCGTACCGCTTCGACTGGACCGACCGCGACCAGGCAGCCGCGTGGGCGTCGCTGCACAAGCCGTTCGAGGACCAGGGCGTACGCCAATGGTGGCTGGACTACTGCTGCGACGACAGCACCGTGACCACCCCCGGCGTCACGGCGGACAGCTGGGTCAACGAGCTGTACCGCCGCGACGGGGAGGCGCGCGGGCTGCGCGGGTTCTCGCTGGCGCGGATCGGTGCGTCGTTCCCCGCTTACACCACGCCGGGGCCGTCCGGGCCGTGGGGCGAGCACCGCAGCACCGTGCACTTCACCGGCGACACCCGTCCCGACTGGGAGACGCTCGCCTTCGCCGCGGCGATGACACCGGCCGAGGGCAGCATCGGCATGTCGTACGTCAGCCACGACATCGGCAGCTTCGCCGGCAAGCACCTGCCCGAGGACCTCTACCTGCGCTGGGTGCAGCTCGGCGCGTTCCAGCCGGTGCTGCGGCTGCACTCCGACCACGGCGACCGGCTCCCGTGGGAGTACTCGGACACCGTGAGCACGGCGGCCGCCGACTTCCTGCGGCTGCGGGAGTCGCTGGCGCCGTACCTCTACACCGCCGCGCGGCAGACGTACGACACCGGGCTGCCGATGGCGCGGGCGCTGTACCTGACCTGGCCGGAGCAGGACGAGGCGTACCGGCACGCCACCCAGTACACGCTGGGCGACTCGCTGCTGGTGGCGCCGGTGACGAAGCCGGGGCTGAGCACCACCACCGCGGTGTGGTTCCCGCCGGGCACCTGGACCGACTTCTTCACCGGGGCGACCTTCCGCGGACCCGCGACCCGGACCGTCGCCGCGACCCCGGACCGGATGCCGGTCTACGTCCGCGCCGGCGGCATCGTGGCCCGCGCGCCCGCGGCGGCCTCGGTGGCCGCGCAGCCCAAGGACCGCCTCGGGCTGACCGTCTACCCGCACGCCTCGGGCGCCACCTCGGTCTACGACGACGCGGGCGACGGGCTGGGCTACCGCACCGGCCAGTTCACCCGCACGCCCGTGCGGTACGTCGAGGGACGCCTCAAGGCATTGTCCGTCGGCCCGGTCGCCGGGACCTACCCCGCTGCCCCGGCGACCCGCCGGTACACCGTGGCCTTCGAGGGCGTCGGCCGTCCGCACGTCGTGCTGCTCGGCGGCCGGGCGGCACCGTGGACGTACGACCGGGTGGCTCACCGGCTGACCGTGGAGGTGCCGGCGACCGCGACCGGCCGCCGGGTGACGATCCTGCACGACGGCGCCACCGTGAACGTCGCGCCGCAGCCGGCCGTCGACCTGACCTTCACCGCGCCCGACGGCCTGCAGTCCGGGGCGAGAAGCACGCTGGTCACCACGGCCCGCAACGACGGACCGGGCACGATCACCGGGCTGTCGGCCACCGTCGCCGCGCCCGAGGGCTGGGTGGTCACACCGCGGACGCCCACGACCGCGGCCTCCCTCGCGCCGGGCGGCACCTTCACCGTCACCTACGACGTCACGCCCGCCGGGCCGTCGCCGCGTACGCAGAACGTGGTGGCCCGGCTCGCGTACGCGAATCCGGACGGCACCGCCGCGAGCCTGCCGGCGAGCCTGACCGTGCCCGTACGCCCGGTCGCGGTGACCTTCCGGGTGCTTGCGCCGCCGGGCACCCCGCCGGACGCGACCCTCTACGTGCCCGGCAACATCGCCGAGCTCGGCCCCTGGGACCCCGCGAAGCAGCCGATGACCGACCGGGGCAACGGCATCTGGGAGAGCACGATCTCCGTGCTGGACGGCACCGAGATCCAGTACAAGTACACCCGCGGCAGCTGGGAGACGGTGGAGGAGTGGGGGTCCATCACCGGGACGAACAACCGCAGCGTCACCGTCGACGGTGGGATCACCCGGACGATGGTGGTCGACGACACCTCGACCCGCTGGGACGAGCCGGGCGTGCCGGACACCCACCTGGCGATCCGGTTCTGGCGTGACCCGCTGGTGGTCGCGACGAGCCCGGCGGCCGGCAGCAGCGGGGCCGCCCCGGCCGCGGTCACCGTCCGCTTCCAGCGCGACGTCCAGCCGGCCGGCGCGGACTACGGCGACGCCGTCCGGGTCCAGGGGCCGTCCGGCGCGGTGGCCGGCACGGTCGCCGAGACGACGCCGGGCACGCTCACCTGGACACCGGCCGCGGCGCTGCCCGCGGGCGGCTACACGGTCACGGTGGCGCAGGTGAGCAGCACCGGGGCGGCCGGCGTGCCGATCCGGCAGCCGTACACCTTCACGTTCACGGTGTCGTGACGCCGGCGCGGTGCGGTCACGGGGTGGTGTTGTGCACGAGGACGAAGACCACGACCACCCAGGCGGCGGCGATGGTGAAGCTGAGCGGAGCGACGAAACGGTTCATGGCAGGAACTTTCCGATCGAGCCGACGGGGAAAGTGCGCACACGAAACGTCGCGGCCGGGCACCCTGCACCGTCGCGGCGCTTACGCGACGGCCCCCGGCTCACGCCCGGGAGACGGGCGAGCCGTGAGGCGGCAGGGAGAGGGGGAACGGTGTCAGCGCGCGGCCCGGTCGGGCTCAGAGCGGCTGACGAGCGGCCCGGCCACGACTGGGAGGATCGCTATCTCGCACAGCGATCACCTCCGTCGATAGAGCCGGCAACGTCGAACCGTCGAAGAGAGTACCCCTTAAGACACGCTTAATGTACGCACCCCCAACCGTGCCGCCCGCCCCGGGTCACGGCCGCCAGGAGCAGCCCCAGGACGGGTATCCAGACGGTCCGCCCGGCCACCCAGACGGCGCCCTCCGGCACGCCGACGAGGCCGGGCAGACCCGTGCCGACTAGGCAGACCGCGACCAGCAGCACGCTCTGATGGGTCAGGTAGACGGGCACCGCGACCCGGTTCACGCGGGCCACCGCGCGGCGGGCCGCCGGCCGTCGCAGCGCGTCCGCCAGCGGGGCCCGCAGGGTCAGGAAACCACCGATCTGGGTGACGGCCAGCGCCACCGCGAACAGTGAGGGCGGCGCGAGGTTCGACCGGCCGTCACCGGGCACCCCGACCGCGCTGACCGGGTAGCCCACCGTGATCAGCAGCGCGAGGGCCGCACTGCCGCAGGCCAGCAGCGCCGGCCCGGTCCAGGGCCGGGTGAGCCGGCCGAGGGCCACGGCCGCGCCGAGCACCCACGGGACGGTCCATGCCGCCACCACCGACACCCAGCCCGGCAGCAGGCCCGCGTCCACCGTCGCGACCAGGGCCACCGCGGGGACGGCGAGGACCGGGCCGTACCGGGCGACGACCCGGTTCAGCGGCGCGGCCACGGACCGCAGCAGCAGGTAGGGCAGCAGGAACCACAGCGGGCTGATCACCAGCTTGGCGACCGTCTTCAGCGTCACGGCCGGCACGCCGAGCACCGCGCCGGCGGCGAGCGGCACGCCCCAGGCGGCGAGCAGCACGATCAACGGCAGCAGAACCCGGCGATGCGTACGCCCCCGGCCGTCCGCCCGCCGTCCCGCGCGCGCCGCCGCGAACCCGCCCGCGAAGAAGAACAGACCCAGCGTCTGCAGAATCCATGTCACCGGCGCCAGGCCCGGCATCGCCGACAGGGGACTGGACACGCGCAGACCGTCCGGCGTGAGGACGAATCCCGTCACCAGCCAGTGCCCGAGAACCACCCCGCCGATCGCGTACGCCCGCACCGCGTCGATCGTGACGTCCCGCCCGGGCCTCACGGCAGCACCGCCGGGTCCGTACGGCCGAGCACCACACCGGCCACCGCGGTCAGCGTCGCCGACCCGGGGCACAGGTAGCCGTCGTGCCCGTCCACGCCCGCGGTGGGCAGCGGGATCGCTCCGAACGCCGCCGCGGACGGCCGCCGCCCGTGACCCAGGTGCCCGAGCCGCAGCTGCGGCACCCGCCGGATCCAGTCGCCCGGTGCCAGCGCCGACCACACCCGCGCCCCGCCCAGCTCGGCGGCGTGCCCGGCGCCCATCCCCGGCGCGCCCAGCGCCACGACGTCGGCGACCCGGGGCAGCTGCCGCACGGCCCGGCCCACCACCAGCGCCCCGTAGCTGTGCCCGATCAGCGTCACGGCCGCGCGCGGCGGCAGCGAGCGTACGAACGCGACCAGCGCCGGGACGCCCGCGCGGGCCCGCAGGTCCCGGGCCGCCTCCAGGGACAGCCCCTCGGGCGGGTCGTACCCCAGCCAGGCCACCACGGCGACATGGGCCGACGGGTCCGCCGCCCGCACCGCGTCCCGGACGGCCCGGGCCTGCACCGACGGGGCGCGCCGGGACACGCCGCCGAGCCCCCGGTCGAAGTTGCGCAGCGTGGTGTCCACCCCGGGTACGAGCACCGCGATGCGGTCCGCCGTGTCGAGATCCCCGACCACCTCGACGGCCGTCCCGTCGCCGCGGGGGTCGAACGCGAGGAACCGCCGCCCGCTGCGCGCCCAGCCCGCGTACGGATCCCCGGCGGCGACCATCGCGGCGGTGACGGCCGCCGGGGGAGCGAGGGCCGCCACGGCCGGGGCGGCGGGGGCGGCGGGGGCGGCGGGGGCGGCGGGGGCGGCGGACGGCAGGACGATCGAGACCAGGGCCAGGACGAGCAGTACCGGTGTGATTCGCATGGCCGGCAGCGTGCGGCCGGGGCCGGGGGCCGGGCGTCACCCCGCAGCGCCCACTGTGGCGTGATACCCGGGAGCTACTCGCCGGCGGCGACCAGACCTGACTCGTACGCGAACACGACCGCCTGCGCCCGGTCCCGCAACCCGAGCTTCGCGAGGATCCGCCCGACGTGGGTCTTCACGGTCTGCTCGGCCACCACCAGGTCCGCCGCGATCTCCTGGTTGGACCGTCCCCGCGCGATCAGCCGCAGCACCTCGGTCTCGCGGGGCGTCAGCGCGTTGAGCGCGGTGGGCCGGGGCCGCTGCGCGCGGGGCCGGGCCGCGAACTCGGAGATCAGCCGCCGCGTGACCGACGGAGCCAGCAGCCCGTCGCCGGCCGCCACCACGCGCACGGCCTGCACGAGGTCGGCCGCGGGCGCGTCCTTGAGCAGGAAACCGCTGGCGCCGGCCCGCAGCGCCTCGTACACGTAGTCGTCCAGGTCGAACGTCGTCAGGATGAGCACGCGGGGGCCGCCGGGGGACTCCGCGAGCCGGCGGGTCGCCTCGAGGCCGTCCATGACCGGCATGCGGACGTCCATGAGCACCACGTCGGGGTCCAGCCGCCGCGACTGCGCGACCGCTGCCGCGCCGTCCGCGGCGTCGCCGACCACCACGAGGTCCGGCTGGGCGGCCAGCAGCGCGCCGAAACCCTGCCGCACCATGGCCTGGTCGTCGGCGATCAACACCCGGATCATGCGTCTCCCGTCGTCAGCGGCAGGACCGCCGCCACGCGGTAGCCGCCGTCGTCCTGCGGGCCCACCTCGAGGGTCCCGCCGAGCAGTGTCGCGCGTTCGCGCATCCCGGCCAGCCCGTGCCCCGGCCCCGTGATCGCGTCCGGCGCCGCGGCGTGCCCGCGCCCGTTCGCCGGCGGGCCGTTGCGCACCTCGACCGTCAGCGCCTGCGGCGTCGCGCGGACCAGGACCCGCACCGGGCCGCCGGGCGCGTGCCGGGCCGCGTTCGCCAGGGCCTCCTGCACGATCCGGTACGCGGCCAGCCCCGTCGCCTCCGGCACCCCGGGCGGCGCCTCCCCGGTCAGCGTCACCTCCAGCCCCGCCCGGGCCGCCGTCTCCACGAGCGCCGCCACGTCGGCCAGCCCGGGCTGCGGCGTCAGCGGGGCCTCGTCCGTGTCGGCGCGCAGCACCCCGAGGAGCCGCCGCATGTCGGTCAGCGCCGACCGTGCGGCCGTGGCGATCGACGTGAACTCGGCCTGCGCCGGCTCCGGCAGGCCGGTCACCCGGTACGGCGCCGTCTCCGCCTGCACGGCGATCATCGACATGTGGTGGGCCACGACGTCGTGCATCTCCCGGGCGATGCGGGTCCGCTCCTCGAGCACCGCACGCCGGGCCTGTTCCACCGCGGTGAGCTCGGCGAGCTCGTCGCGGGCCCGGCGCCGGCGGGAGACCAGGTCACCGGCGAGGGCGACCGCCACCAGCAGGAAGACGGTGCCCCACGCGTTGTCCCCGCCCGTGAACACGAAGACCGGGACGACGGTCAGCGCGGTCGCCCAGGCGTTCATGCCCGACTCGACGCGGAACGCCACCCCCGCGAACACGACCAGGAACGCCGCGATCTGCCCCGGGCTCCACGGGAACGGCCCGAAGCCACCGATCGCGCCGGCGAAGAGCACCGGGTACGCCACCCGCCACGCGGTCAGCGGCCGGCCCGCGACGGTCAGCAGCACCGGCACCAGGATCAGGACCTCCATGCCGACGGCGGCCGGCTCGGGCAGGTCCCGGGCATTCAGCCAGTACTGCGCGTCGGCGAGGCCGAGACCCACGAGTGCCAGCAGGCCCAGCGGCACGCCGTACACCCGGAACCAGCGCCGGCGCGGCGGCAGCGACGGCGGGCGGGGGTCCGGGCCGGCGGCCAGCCGGCGCAGCGGACCGAGGATCTCCATGTCAGGCAGGCTACGGCCCGGCCGCCGGGGCGTCGTGCCCCCGCGGGGCCATCCGCACCCCCTACCCGGGTACGACGCGGGGTGCCGCTGCCGGGCCGGGTTCCGCCTACCCGCAGGTAACGCCTAGTCTGCGAGCGGTCCGCATTCACCGAGAATGCCTTCCGGCAAGCGATCGAAGGAGCAACGCGTTGGCCCGCACCGTATTGGTGACCGGAGGAAACCGCGGGATCGGCCTGGCCATCGCCCAGGCCTTCGCCGCGCAGGGTGATCGGGTGGCCGTGACCCACCGCGGCAGCGGCGCCCCCGACGGGCTGTTCGGCGTGCAGTGCGACATCACCGACGGCGCGGCCGTCGACGAGGCGTTCACCACCGTGGAGAAGGAGCTCGGCCCGGTCGAGGTGCTCGTCGCCAACGCCGGCATCACCGACGACACGCTGCTGCTGCGGATGTCCGAGGAACAGTTCGTCCGGGTCCTCGACACCAACCTGACCGGCGCGTTCCGCTGCGCCAAGCGCGCGAGCGCCAAGATGCTGCGGGCCAGGTGGGGCCGGATCGTCTTCATCTCGTCGGTGATCGGCCTCTACGGCGGCCCCGGCCAGGTCAACTACGCGGCCAGCAAGGCCGGCCTGGTCGGCATGGCCCGGTCGATCACCCGTGAGCTCGGCAGCCGTAACATCACGGCGAACGTGGTCGCACCCGGCTTCATCGACACGGAGATGACCGACGTGCTGCCCGGCGCCCGCAAGGAGGAGATCCTCAAGGCGATCCCGGCCGGGCGGCTCGCGGCCCCCGGCGAGGTGGCGCAGGCGGTCACCTTCCTCGCCGGCGACGGGGCGGCGTACATCTCCGGCGCGGTCATCCCGGTCGACGGCGGCCTCGGCATGGGTCACTGACCCACCAACTCACAGGAGAGAGCGTGTCTGGACTGCTGGCCGGTAAGCGGCTGCTCATCACCGGCATCATCACCGACGCGTCGATCGCGTTCTCGGTGGCGAAGCTGGCGCAGGAGAACGGCGCGACGGTCGTGCTGACCGGCTTCGGGCGGCTGTCGCTGGTCGAGCGGATCGCCAAGCGGCTGCCGGAGCCCGCGCCGGTGATCGAGCTGGACGTCACCGACCCCGAGCACCTGGACGCCCTGGCCGGCAAGGTCCGCGAGCACGTGGACGGCATCGACGGCGTGGTCCACTCCATCGCGTTCGGCCCGCAGAGCGTGCTCGGCGGCGAGTTCCTCAACGCCGGCTGGGACGACGTGGCCAAGGCGCTGCAGGTCTCCACGTACTCGTACAAGGCCCTCGCGACCGCCTGCCTGCCGATGATGGGACCGGGCGGCAGCATCATCGGCCTGACGTTCGACGCCACCAAGGCGTGGCCGGTCTACGACTGGATGGGCGTGGCGAAGGCCGGGCTCGAGTCGGCGTCCCGCTACCTCGCGCTGCACCTCGGCAAGCAGGGCATCCGCAGCAACCTCGTCTCCGCCGGCCCGCTGCGCACGATGGCGGCGAAGTCGATCCCGGGCTTCGAGCAGTTCGAGGAGGCGTGGGCGCAGCGCGCGCCGCTGGGCTGGAACCTCACGGATCAGGAGCCCGCGGCCCGCGCGGTGTGCGCGCTGCTGTCCGACTGGTTCCCGGCCACGACCGGCGAGATCGTCCACGTCGACGGCGGCTACCACGCCCTGGGGGCTTGAGCTTTCTGGCCTCCGCTTCGCTCCGGCGGGCATCGCGCCCCTGAGGAGCCGGTGTCGAGGACACCGGCGGGCGCAATGCGACTGTGGTTGCGGTCCATGCGGGCCACCCTTCGTTTTCAGGGCCGCCGGTGGATGCGAAGTGTGGTTCAGGACAACCCTGAGCGGGGCGCGTGGGCGTCGCCCGGCCCGGCAGGGGAGGATGGACCGCGTGGCGTACGACGCTTTCCTTCTGCTGTCCTTCGGTGGCCCCGAGCATCCCGACGACGTGATGCCGTTCCTGCGCAACGTGACGCGTGGGCGCGGCATCCCGGAGGAGCGGCTCGCAGAGGTGGCCGAGCACTACTACCACTTCGGCGGGGTGTCGCCGATCAACCAGCAGTGCCGGGACCTGCTCACCGCGGTGCAGGCCGACTTCGCCGCGAACGGGGTGACGCTGCCGGCGTACTGGGGTAACCGGAACTGGAAGCCGATGCTGGCCGACACCGTGGCGCAGATGCGCGACGACGGCATCACGTCGGCGCTCGGCTTCGCGACCAGCGCGTACGGCGGCTACTCCTCCTGCAAGCAGTACTGGGAGGACATCGCCCAGGCCCGCGCGAAGGTGGGCCCGGGCGCGCCGGCGATCACGAAGCTGCGGCAGTTCCACGACCACCCCGGGTTCGTCCAGCCGCACGCCGACGCCGTACGCGACGCTCTGGGAAAGCTGGACCCGGACCGGCGGGCGACCACCCGCCTGGTCTTCACCGCGCACTCCATCCCGAATTCCATGGCGGCCACGGCCGGGCCCACCGGCGGCCGTTACGAGGCGCAGCTGCAGGAGACGGCGGGCCTGGTGCACGCCGCCGCCGCGCCCGAGCTGCCCTGGGACCTGGTGTGGCAGAGCCGTTCCGGCCCGCCGCAGGTGCCGTGGCTCGAACCGGACATCAACGACCACCTGGAGGCGCTGGCCGAGAAGGGCGTGACCGACGTGGTCGTCAGCCCGATCGGTTTCGTCTCCGATCACCTCGAGGTCATCTGGGACCTGGACAATGAGGCCCGTGACACCGCGGACCGGCTGGAGCTGGGCTACGCCCGCGCGGCCACGCCCGGCACCGACCCGCGGTTCGTCACGATGATCCGTGAGCTGGTGCGCGAGCGGACCGGCGGCGAGGAGCGCGAGCGGCTCGGTACGCTCCCGGTCTGGGACGTCTGCCCGGCCGACTGCTGCCCGGCACCCAAGAGACGAGGCACCCCATGACCGAACGCAAGCCGATCGAGAGCTGGCTCACCGACATGGACGGCGTGCTCGTCCACGAGGGCGAGCCGGTGCCCGGGGCGCCGGAGTTCGTCAACCGGATGAAGGCGTCCGGCAAGCCGTTCCTCATCCTCACCAACAACTCCATCTACACCCCGCGCGACCTGCAGGCCCGGCTCGCGCGGATGGGCTTCGACGTGCCCGAGCGGTCGATCTGGACGGCCGCGCTGGCCACCGCGCAGTTTCTCGCCGACCAGCGGCCCGGCGGCACGGCGTACGTGATCGGCGAGGCCGGCCTGACCACGGCGATGCACGCGGCCGGCTACATCCTCACCGAGTTCGCGCCGGACTACGTGGTGCTGGGCGAGACCCGCACCTACAGCTTCGAGGCGATCACCAAGGCGGTCCGGCTGATCAACGACGGGGCCCGGTTCATCTGCACCAACCCGGACGCGACCGGCCCGTCCAACGAGGGCGCGCTGCCGGCCGCCGGCTCGGTGGCGGCGATGATCTCCAAGGCCACCGGCGTGGAGCCGTACTTCGTGGGCAAGCCGAACCCGATGATGATGCGCTCGGCGCTCAACGTCATCGGCGGGCACAGCGAGAGCACCGCGATGATCGGCGACCGGATGGACACCGACGTGCTGTGCGGCCTGGAGGCGGGGCTGGAGACGATCCTCGTGCTGACCGGCATCAGCACGCGGGCGGAGAGCGAGCGGTACCCGTACCGGCCGTCGCGGATCGTCGACAGCGTGGCCGACCTGATCAACGAGATCTAGGCGACCATCCGGCGAGGTAGGCGGCCGGGGTGAAGGTAGCCGCCTGCTCCGGGGTCAGCTGCGGGCGGTCGGGGGTCACCGTCGCCCCAGGGCCGCAGTTCCGGTACTCGGCGAAGCGGGCGTCCCGCCACGGCCAGGTGCCGAAGTCGCTCCACGGCGCCGGGCCGATGTGCGCGCCGAGCAGCGAGTTCCGTACGACGCACTGGCCGACGGCGTCCGGGTCCTGGCTGGGATGCCACGGCCGGCCCAGGAGCACGCCGGCCGGGGGCGCGTCGGAGGTGAAGGCGCACGCGGCGAAGAGGAAGCCGTACGGGTTGCCGAGGTCGGTGCTGGGCGCGGTCACGTACCCGTTGTTCGTGGTCGATCCGCGGCTCAGCGAGTGGATCCGGCACCGCTCGAGGACGGCGGTGGCCCGCCCGAAGATGAAGTCCACGTCGCCCTCGACGTGGCAGCCGCGCAGGGAGACCCTCGCGCGCACGTCCGCGGCCGGGCTGTTCAGGTAGAGGGTGTCCTGGTTGCCGAGGAACCGTACGGCCTCGAACGCCACCCGGTCGGCGCGGGTCAGCACGGCGACCGCCTGCCGCCCGGTGATCTCCGGGTGCGCGGCCTCGTCGAAGTCGTTGGCGAAGGTCAGGTTGCGGGCCTGGAACCCGGGCCCGTCGACGGTCACCGACGCGCTGCCGGAGGTGCCCCAGGTGCCGCCGCCCGGCCGCGGGGTGCCGTTGGCGCGGTCGTCGACGATCACCACGTCCGCGGGGGCGGCCCCGAGCCCACGGAGCAGCAGGTCCGGCTTGTCCGCCGGGACGATCACCTGCCCGCGGTACGTGCCGGGCCGGATGTCGACGAGCCCGCCGGCCGGTACGGCGTCCACGGCGCCCTGCACTCCTGTGTGGTCCCCGGTGCCGTCGGCGGCGACGACCAGCCGGTCCCGGCGCCGGCCGGACGCGGCGGCCGGCCGGGTCACGCCGGCGACCGCACCGGCGGCGGCCAGGGTGAGCAAGCTGCGCCTGTCCATGCGCCGGACGCTAGGCCGCGCTATTGACACACGTCAATGGGCGGGTGGGCCGCCACGGTTTGCCGCAACAAAAACCCGCGCCCACCTCGGCGCATCCGGCGTCCGCGGCAAACAACCTGCGACTCCGCCGGCGGCCCGGTTCCAGCCCGTGGGACGGTGCGGGCCGGCCTGACAGAATCCCGCGCATGGGGAAAACGTATGAGTCGATCTCGGGACGGCTGCGGGACTTCATCGAGGCCCAGCCCGTCTTCTTCACCGCCACCGCGCCGCTGAGCGGCGACGGCACGGTGAACCTGTCGCCGAAGGGCCTGACCGGGTCGTGGGCCGTGCTCGACGAGCGTACGGTCGCCTACCTCGACTTCGCCGGCAGCGGCGCGGAAACCATCGCCCACCTGCGGGAGAACGGCCGCATCACGCTGATGTGGTGCGCCTTCGAGGGGCCGCCGAACGTCGTCCGGGTGCACGGCCGGGGTGAGGTGGTGCTCCGCGACGACCCCCGCTGGACGGACCTGATCGCGCACTTCCCGGACATCGACAGCCGCGACCACGGGCTGCGCGCGATCATCGTCGTGCACGCCGGGCTGGTCCGCGACTCCTGCGGGTACGCCGTGCCGCTGATGGCGTACGAGGGCGACCGGGAGCTGCACGGGCGGCGCTTCAGCCGCGAGGACGACGAGTCGCTGAGCGCGTACTTCGCGAAGAAGGACCACGTCGCCACGAGCCTGGACGGGCTGCCCGCCCTGCCCCTGCCGTTGCCGCCGGCGCCCGCCCACGCGGGCGGGACTCCCTCCGGGGTGGCATAGCCGCGGCGGCCCCCGTGTCCGTTCTTGACCGTAGAGTGCCGGGTATGGCTGAGGACGGCTCCCGGGCGGGACCCGGCACCGGCGTGCCGGTCGCGGCGCTGGTGCAGGAGGTCCTCGCCGCGATCCCCGCCGGATGCACCTGGCTGATCCCGGTCACGGACGAGGACGGGTCCCTGGTGGACTGGACGGTCGGTGCCACCAGCGATCAGGTGCCGGACATCCACGGGCGCGGGGCCCGGCGGGTCGGGTCGCGGCTCAGCGAGCTCTACCCCAGCATGGTCGGCGGCCCGCTGTGGGCGCTCTACGAGCAGGTGGTCGCCGGGGGCCGGCCGGGCCGGCTCGAGGACTTCGAGTACGAGCAGAAGAACGCCGGCGTCGTGGCGCACTCGCGGTTCGCCGTCACGGTGCACCCGGTGCTGGGCGGGCTGCTCGTGTGGTGGCAGCGCTCGGACGAGAACGAGCGGCGGCTGGCGAACACGGAGCTGCTCGGCAGCCTCGGCTGGGCGGAGTACGACCTCGTCTCCGGGCGCAGCGACTGGTCCCCGGGCATGTACCGGATCTTCGACCGCGACCCGGAACTCGGCCCGCTGCCCCGCGCCGAGCAGGGCGCCGCGATGCTGCCCGAGGACCGGGGGATCGCCGAGACCGCGTGGCAGACGCTGGACAGCGGGGGCCGGTCCGACGTGACCGTCCGGTTCCGGTTCGGCCCGGCGGTCAAGCATCTGCGGATCCTGTCCGACATCGCCCGTGACGCCGGCGGGGCCCCGGTGAAGATCTACGCGGTGGTGCAGGACGTGACGGCGCGGGAGAGCTCGCGCACGGCGCTGCAGCAGCTCGGCGACCGGCTGCGCAACCGCGAGATGACCGCGCTGGCCGAGCACCGGCTGGCCGCGCAGCTGCAGAACATGATCCAGCCGGTGCCGCGGGACACGATCGGGCTGCACGGCCTGGAGGCGATGGTCGGCTACCTGCCCGCCGAGAGCGCGGTACGCGTCGGCGGCGACTGGTACCACGCGGAGACGCTGCCCGGCGGCGACGTGCTGCTGGCGATCGGCGACGTCGCCGGGCACGGTCTGCAGGCGGCGAGCGGCATGGCCCACCTGCGGTTCGCGCTGGTGGCGTGGCTGTCGATCGGCATCCACGACCCGGGTGTGCTGCTGGGGCACCTGAACCGGCTCAGCCTGCAGCTGCGCCTCACCGGAACGGCGGTGGTCGGCCGGTACGACCCGCGGCGCCGGGAGCTGACGTGGGCGCGGGCGGGACACCTGCCCCCGCTGCTGTGCCGCAGCGGCGCGAGCGCCGAACTGCCCTGGCCGCCGGGGCTGCTCCTGGGCGCGGACGGCGGCGCCGCGTACCCGGTGGTGACGGCGGCCCTGCAGCCCGGCGACGTGGTGCTCCTCTACACCGACGGCCTGGTCGAACGGCGGCACGAGGGCACGGGCGAGCTGCTGCACCGGGTGAAGGAGAAACTGTCGGCAGCCGCGGCCGAGGGCGGCGACGAGGTGCTGCCGACGCTGCGCGGGCTGCTGCAGACGGCCAACCCCGACGACGACACCTGCCTGCTGGCCGTACGGGTGCTGGCCTAGAGCCGCAGGCGGATGCGCACCAGCGTGCCGTCCGGCACCGGGGTGGCCTCCACGGCGTCGCAGACCCGCTCGACGATGGCCAGGCCCCGGCCGCGCAGCGCGTCGGCGGCCGGCATCTGCCGACCGAAACCGTGCGCCGGGCCCCGGTCCACCACGTCGCAGACCACGTACCCGTCCTGCGCCCAGACCCGCACCCGGCCGCCGCCGTCGGTGTGCTGCAGCGTGTTGGTCGCGAGCTCGCTGACGGCGAGGACGAGCAGCTCGGCGCGCATCTCCGGCAGGCCGAGGGCCGCGGCCCGGTCGCCGACGAAGTCCCGGACGACGCGCAGATCGGCGGGGCGGTCGTACGCCATCGTGTCGGGACCGGTGACCGCGGAGGCCGGCGGGCCGGGAACGAGATCAGGCATGGGCGGTGTCCTCCCCGGCGACGGTTCCGGGCACCGCCGCGGACGAGTCACCGAGCAGCCCCGCCACCCCGGTGATCTCCAGAACGGTGGCGACCGTGCCCGCGGCGTGCACCACGTGCAGCCGCCGGCCCGCGTCCAGGGCCGCGCGGTGCGCCGTCACCAGGCCGTGGATGCCGCTGGAGTCGATGAACGTCACGCCGGCCAGGTCGACCACCACGACCGGTGCACTTCCCACCGCGCTCAGCAGCACCGCGGTCAGCTCGTCGCGCCCCTCCAGGTCACACTCGCCCGTCAGGGTCACGACCACGCGGCCGGGGCCGGCCGTCGTCCTCGCTTGGAAGTGCACCATCGTCGTGGGGTACCCCTTCGCCTCGGTCCGGGGAGACTCGGAGCACATCATGCCATCGAGACGCCGCGAGCGCGTGGTCGCGGTCACCCGGGTACGGCGGTCACCACCACGTTGTCACGGTAGTGCCGGGTCTTCTCATCGAACGCGCCGCCGCAGGTGATCAGCGTGAGCCGGGGCGCGCCGTCGCGGGCGAAGTACCGCTGCAGGGGGATGGCCGTCTTGGCGTACCGCTCCCGGGCGACGACCTCGAAGTCCCGGCTCGCACCGCCCGGGCCGGTCAGCGTGACCCGGTCGCCGGGCGTCAGCGACCCGAGCCGGAAGAACGCGCCCCGGCCCTGCTCGGCGCTGTCGACGTGGCCGGCGACGACGATCGACCCGGCCGTCGCGGACAGTCCCGGCCCGAACCGGTACCACCCGACCCGGGCGACGTCGGACGGCACGGCCACCTCGCCGGTCGCCTGATCGATACCCACGGCCGCGACGGGCGCGTCCAGCCGCAGCGCGGGAATGCGCAGCCGGACCGGAGCGCCGGCGCCGGCGCCGCGGGGCGGCCGGCCGTCCGAGACGGGTACGGACGCAGCCACGGCCGGCGGGGTGCTCGCGAGCGCGGTGACGGTGGCGGCGCCGACGTCCGGGGCCGTCCGGGAGCGGCACGCGACCACACCGGAGGCGGCCAGCAGCGTCACACCGGCGGCCACGAGCAGCGCGGCCCCTCCCGGACGGGCCGTCACCGGCGTGCCGCGGCCGTACGGCGGACCGGGCGCAACCGCAGCGCACCGGCCAGCAGCAGCAGGATTCCCACCACGCCGGCGGCGTACCAGGGGGTGCCGAGCCCGCGGTCGGCCAGCCCGCCGCTGCCGCTCGGCACGCCACCGGGCGCCGAGTGCAGGCCGGTGAGCGTCTGCGCCACGACGTCCAGCGTCTTGTCCTCGGCGGAGCCCACCGCGTACACGATGGTGGCCGTGCCCTCGGCCAGGCTCAGGTCGGTGGGGCCGAGGACGACGTCGTCCGTCCCGGCGAGCACCACGTCGGCGGAGACGTCACCGGCCGGCAGGTCCGCCTTGGCCTCCTTCGGGTTGGTCAGGTCGCGGAACACCGGCTCCCCGCCGGCCCGCACGTCGACCGCGGGCGCGGCGGCGGTGTGCCGGACGACGAGGCGCGCCTGGCCCGCGGCCAGCTTGCCGGTGTCGTTGACGAACGGGGTCAGCGCCGGCTTCCCGTCGGCGCTCAGGTGCGCCACCAGGCTGATGTTCGCGCCGCCCGGCACCTGGGCGTCGTCCACCTTCAGCAGGGCCTTGCCGAGGTCCTCGCCGGGCTTGGTGAGGGCGATGTCGTACGAGCCCTCCTCCAGGGTCAGCGGGCCGGCGACCTTGCCGGGCTCGAAGCCGGGCACGGTCTTCTTGCCGTTGACGTACACGTCCACGGGCTGCCCGGGGATGCCGTGCACGACGGAGACCTGCGACGAGGCGGCCAGCGCGGGGCCGGTCGTGACCGCGCTGAGGCCGCCGAACGCCACGAGGGCGGCGACGCCGGCCGCCGCCGCGCGGCGGGGGTGCAGAATGCGCATGGGACTTCCTCCGGTGTCGAGGTGGTGCTCTCGGTTGGATCACCGGGGGTTTCGGCGCCGCCGGCGCGGACGGATGCAGGAAAAAGAAAGTCGATCAAGTGCATCCGCCCGCGTCGCGGCGGGCGTATCCCCGGGTGAACGACTGTGGGAAGGGGGGTGGATGGTTCCGGGGGAGGAGCTCGCCGAGCGGTTTCGCGACGGCGACGAGAAGGCACTGCGTGCGGCGTACGAGCGGCACGGCTCGGCGGTGCTCGTGCTGGGCGTCCGGTTGCTGGGGAACCGGGCGGACGCCGAGGACGTCACCCAGGCCACGTTCGTGGCGGCCTGGATGGGACGGGAGACGTTCGACCCCGAGCGCGGCTCGCTGCTGGGCTGGCTGCTCGGCATCGCGCGGCGCAAGGCCGTCGACCGCCTGCGGTCCGCGGCGCGCGACGAGCGGATCACCGACACCGTACGGTCGCAGCCGGTGCCCGCCACCGCGGCCGACAGCCCGGAGCGCGTCGTCGACCGGCTCGTCATCGCCGACGAGCTGAACCGGCTGCCCAGCGAGCAACGCCGCACGCTGGAGCTCGCGTTCTTCGACGATCTCACCCATCCGCAGATCGCCGCGGTGACCGGTTTGCCGCTGGGCACCGTGAAGAGTCACATTCGCCGGGGGATGGCGAACCTGCGTCGACGTTGGGAGGTGGACGGTGCAGCATCTGGACCCCGATCGGCTGGTCCTTCTCTCGCTCGCTGAGGAGGCCGCCGACGAACACGAGTCGGCCCACCTGGCCGGCTGCGCCACCTGCCGGGATGAGCTGCGGACCCTGGAACACGTCGCCGAGCTGGGAGCCGAGTCCGCCGACATGCGCGATTTGCCGCCACCGCCGGAGAGCGTGTGGGCCGGGATCCAGGCCGAGGTGGCGCGGGCCACCGCGCCCACCGCCTTGCCGCGGCGCCGCCTGCGCCGGATCCCGTCCGGTGACCGCCGCCGCTGGCTCGCCCCGGTGCTGGCCGCCGCGGCCGCCGCGGTGATCGGCATAGCCGGTACCGCCGTGGTGATGCGCGGGCTGGACCGGCCGCCGGCCGCGGACGTCACCGCCCGGGCGACGCTCGCGCCGCTGCCGAGCGCGCCGCCGGACGCGCGCGGCGACGTCCGGGTGCTCTCCGACGACGAGGTCGTGGTCGACGTGCAGAACCTGCCGCTGACCACCGGCTTCCACGAGGTGTGGCTGATCGACCCGGACGACACCACAAAGATGCTGTCGCTGGGCAACCTGCCGGCCCGCCCGGAGGCGGTGCTGCCCGTGCCGCCCGGCACCGACCTCAACCGGTACCGCCTCGTCGACGTCTCCGACGAGGCGCACGACGGCGACGCCGCGCACTCCGGCAAGAGCCTGCTCCGGGGGACGCTGACGTACTGACGCCTCCTGGCCGGTTCCGCGCTCCCGGCCGGTCCGCGGACGCCGGGGTCACCGTGATCCGGTGACACCCGGCGACCGTATATTGCGTCCGGGAGGGCGCATGGACGCGGAGACCGGACTGCCGTTCGTCGACGAGCAGCACACGACCGTGCCCGCCCCCGCGCCGGTCGCGTGGGAGCTGCTGTGCGCGCGGGTTCCCCGGTTCGCCGATGCGGAGACGTACGCCCGTCTCATCGGCGCCCGCCCCCGGGGCTTCTCCGGCGGGCCCCTCGCGGAAGGGTCCACGCTGCCCGGCTTCGAGGTCACCGAGGCCGTGCCCGGACGGCTTCTGCGGCTCGCCGGCCGCCACTACTTCTCCCGATACCAGCTCGTGCTGACGCTCACCGAGGAGGACGGCGGGACGCGGCTCGGCGCGCGGACGTACGCGGAGTTCCCGGGTGTGCACGGGGTCGCGTACCGGGCGCTGGTCATCGGCTCGGGCGCGCACCGGTTCTTCGTGGCGCGGCTGCTGCGAGGCGTACGCGAAGCCGCCGGGCGTTAGGCCACCGCGCGCCAGAAGGCCGTGGCGTAGGGGTCCGGGACCGGGCTGGTCATCTCGCGCTGGGTCAGCAGCACGTTGACCCGGCCGCCGCGCAGATCGACGTACGCAGCCGTGCCGAGCCCGCCGGTCCAGCCGTAACTGCCCACCGCCGGGCCGCCGGGAGCCGCACCCGTGATGACCGAGGCGCCGAAGCCCCAGCTGTACGCCTTCCCGAAGTCCGGCAGCCACAGCGCGCCGGCCTTCTCGGCATCCGTCAGGCGATCCGTGGTCATCAGCCGGACCGAGGCGGGGGACAGCACGTCACCGCCGCCGGCCAGCAGCATGCGGCCGAAGGCGAGCAGGTCGTCGACGGTCGACGTGAGCCCGGTGGCGCCCGACTGGCGCAGCGGCGGCGCCCAGCGTCCCGGCGGCTCCTCGCGGACCTCGAGCCCCGCCGGTCCCGGCCGGTACGTCTGCGCGAGCCGCCCCGGGTCCGTGACGCCGAACGTCGTGTCGCGCATGCCCAGCGGCCCGGACAGCCGCTCGCGCAGGAGCGTCTCCAGGTCCCGGCCGGAGGCGCGCACCAGCAGCGCCCCGAGGACGTCGCCGCCGCCGTGGTACGTCCAGCCCTCGCCCGGCTGGTGCAGCATCGGCAGCGTGCCCAGCCGCGCCATCCACTCGTCGAGCGGGAACGGCGCCGGATCGGGGCCCGGGCCCACCCCCAGCTCGTCGATGCGGTCCTGAATCGGGTACGTCCCCGGCGGCGCCATCACCACGCCGTACCCGTGGGTGTACGCCAGCACGTCGCGGACGGTGATCGGCCGGGCCTGGGGCACCACGTCGTCGAGCGGCGAGGCGAGCGTCCGCAGCACCGGCCGCCCGGCGAGCTCCGGCAGCCAGCTGTCGACCGGCTCGTCGAGGCGGAACGTGCCGTCCTCGACCAGGGTCAGCGCCACGGCGGCGGCGAGCGGCTTGGTCACCGACGCGATCCGGAAGATGGTGTCCCGGGTCATCGGCGCGCCGGTCGCCAGGTCGCGGACGCCGCAGCAGACCACGTCCACCCCGTCGCCGTGCGCGGTCAGGGCGACGGCGCCGGCCAGGTCACCGGCGTCCACGTACGGCTGAAGCGCCCGGCTCACCGTCTCCATGCGACTGTGCATCGGCCCAGACTGCCAGAATAATGCGGGCATGGTGCTGACTGTGGGCAGTGGACCCGTACACGTTCTGGCGTTGCACGGCTGGTTCGGCTCGTCCCGCGGCTGGGGTTTCCTGCCGCAGCTGATCGACCCCGACCGGTTCACCTGGGCGTTCCCCGACTACCGGGGCTACGGCGAGCGGCGCGACGTGGCCGGCGAGCACAGCATCGCCGAGATCAGCCGGGACGCGCTGGCGGTCGCCGACGACCTCGGCTGGGACCGGTTCGCCGTGGTCGGCCACTCGATGGGCGGCAGCGCCGCGCAGCACGTGCTGGCCGACGCCCCGGACCGGGTCACCCACCTGGTCGGCATCAGTCCGGTGCCGGCCGGCGGCGTGCCCTTCGACGAGCAGGGCTGGGCGCTGTTCGACTCGGCGGCGAACGACCGGGCGAGCCGCAAGACGATCATCGACCTGACCACCGGCAACCGGCTGTCCTCGCACTGGCTGGACACGATGGTCGACGAGAGCCTCGCGTCCAGCTCTGCCGAGGCGTTCGGGGCGTACCTGCCGGCGTGGGCGCGGACGGACTTCGCCGACCGGGTCGCCGGGAACCCGGTGCCCGCCCTGGCGATCGTCGGCGAGCACGATCCCGCGCTGGGGGCGGAGACGACGCGGGCCACCTGGCTCACCGCGTACCCGAACGCCCGGCTGGAGATTCTGGCCGGGGCCGGGCACTACGCGATGTACGAGACACCGGTCCGGCTGGCGAGTCTGCTCGACGAATTCCTCTGATCGCGTTTGCCGCGCCCGTTTCTGGCGAACCTGTCCGCTCGGTACACCTTCGAGGTCGGGGACGGGACAGCAACCATGGTTCGTACGGCGCCAGAGGTCGCGCTGCTGGTGAAGCGCCTGCAGCACGCACACCATCGGGCGCTCAGCGCGTCCCTGGCCGACCTGGGCATCTCGCTCGTGCAGTGGGACACGCTGCGGCACCTCGCCCGGCATCCCGAGGCGTCGCTGCACGAGCTGGCCCAGCTGACGTTCCAGACCGACCAGTCCTTCGGCTCGCTCGCGGCCCGCATGGTCGACCGCGGCCTGCTGCAGCGGATGCCCGGCCCGGGCCGGGTGGTGCGGCACCGGCTCACCGAGCTGGGCGAGCGGCTGCGCCAGGAGGGCCAGGGCCGCGCCGACCGGGTGTTCGCCGAGACCTTCGCCCCGCTGGACCAGGGGGAGCTGGACCAGCTCGGCGACCTGCTCGAGACGCTCGTCGCGGCCCGGCTCGCGGTCCGCTGCTGAACCCTGTCGCCTCAACTCGGCCGTGCCGTGGCCGATGAGGCGGGCATGTTCTCTCTCCTCGACCGGCTGCCGACCAAGCTCCGCACCTCCATCGCCCTGCTCAGCACCGTCGGCGGGGTGATCGGACTGGGTGTGTTCGCCCATCGCGTGGCCGGCTCGGCCGCCGGTGCGCTGCCGGCCGGCTCGTCCGCCCGATCGGACCTCGAGCTGCTCGCCACGCTCGGGCTGTGGCTGCCCGTGGTGCTCGCCCCGATCGGTCTGCTCATGCAGGTGTCGGTCTGGTCGAGCATCGTGCGCCTGCTGCGCGCCGACGCCACGGTGATCCAGTCGGCCGCCGCCGGCGACCTCGGCGGACGGATGCCGGTCGTGGGCAAGGACGAGCTCGGCCAGATGGCCGAGGCGTACAACACGATGATGGACCGCTTCCAGGACACCGTCGCCGGCATCCGGCGCGCGGTCGAGGAGGTCAACGGATCCGCGGGTACGCTGCAGCGCGCCAGCAGCACGATGGCCCGGGCCGCCGACGCCACCGCCGGCGAGCTGGAGACCGTGGCGCGGTCGGCGCGCCGGACGAGCGACGAGGTCGGTGCGATCGCGGAGGGCACCCACCAGATGCGCGCCGCCATCGAGGAGATCAGCACGAACACGTCGGACGTCTCGCGGATGACCGACGAGGCGGTGACCGGCGTGGGCGTCGCCACCGGCAACGTGACCCGGCTGCGCGACTCCGCCCAGGAGATCAACGAGGTGCTGCGGACGATCAACGCGATCGCCGCGCAGACGAACCTGCTCGCCCTCAACGCCACCATCGAGGCGGCGCGGGCCGGCGAGGCGGGCCGCGGCTTCGCCATCGTGGCCGGCGAGGTGAAGGAGCTGGCGCAGGCCACCGCGCAGGCCACCGAGGAGATCGCCCGGCGCATCGAGGGCATCCAGCACGACACCGGCGAGGCCGTCCAGGCCGTCGGTGGCTTCTCGGCCGTCATCGGCGCCATCGCCGAGCACCAGCTGACCATCGCGGCGGCGGTGGAGGAGCAGACCGCCACCACCGGCACGATGGTCGAGGGTGCGGGCACGGTCAGCAGCGGCGCCGAGCAGATCAGCCAGGCCATCGTGGCGGTGAGCACGGCGGCCCAGGAGGTGCGCGGCGCCGCCGAGGAGACGCACCGCGCGGTCGGCGACCTGACCGGTACGGCCGCCCGCCTGCACGACCTCGCGGCGGTCTTCCGCAGCTGAGCGCCGGCGGTCACATGCCGGCTGCCACCTGCGCGAACCACCTGTCCGCCACGCGGGTGTGCAGGTCGAAACCGAGCGGCTCGGGCCGGTGCAGCACCTGCCGGCCGAGCGTCTCGTCGTCCGGCGCGGGCTCCGGGAGCTCCGCCTCCGTGGCGAGCGACGGGAACAGGCCGAACACCAGCAGCGTGCCGTCCGGGGCGCTGATCGTGTCGTAGAGGCGTACGCCATCGGGGTCGGCCGTCAGGCCGGTCTCCTCGCGCAGCTCCCGGGCCGCGGCCTGCTGCCAGGTCTCGCCGATGTCGATGAAGCCGCCCGGGAGGGCGAGGCGCCCCGCGGCCGGCGGGATGCCCCGGCGGATGACCAGCAGGCCGCCGCCGACCGGCTGGACGGCGACCGCCACCGGCGCCGGGTTGACGTAGCTGGTCTCGCCGCACGCGGCGCAGCGACGCGGCCACGGCTGGCCCGGGGTGAAGCGCGCCCCGCAGAACGTGCAGTGCGCGTAGCGGTCAGGCATGCAGCGGGGAGTTGCACGCCGCGACCAGGGCCTGGCGGCACGCCGTCGTCAGGGGCCGCAGCGCCGCGTCACGCTGCTGTGCCTCGTAGCCGTTGATGGCCCCGCCGGGGGCGTTGTGCTCGGCCAGCGCGAGAACCTGGTCGAGGATGCTGGCGCGCGCGAACAGCCGGCGCGACCGCGGGTCGAAGCCGGGCGGCAGCGTCGCCGTGCTCTCCGGGCGGCGCAGCGCCTGCAGCGCGCCCGCCAGCTCCGGGCGCCACTGGGCGACGTCGAGCCGGGTCAGCTGCGTGGTGGCCTCGGCCAGCGCGCGGGTCAGCTCGGCCTCGGCCTCCGCCGAGCCCATCTGGAAGACCGGCCGGTAGTCGGTCACCGGGTAGAAGCGCCACAGCACCGTCTCGAACTCCACCCCGGAGCCCGAGGTGTGCCGGCGCACCTCCGGCACGACGCCGAACGTGGGCGTCGTCACAGCCTCGCCGGCGAGCATCGCGGGCCCGGTCAGCTCGCTCTTGGCGGGCAGGCCGCGCGGGTCGCCGGGCGCGGGCAGGACGAGGCGGATCTCGTCGGGATGCAGCTTGGCGAACGCGGGCAGCGCCTGCCCCAGCGGCACGTCGGTCCAGGTGCCGGGGGCATCGGCGACGAGGTGCTCCTCGTCGCCGGCGATCTCGTCGGCCAGCTCGTCGAACGGGACGAGGCCGGCGCGCCAGGCGCGTACCCAGGCGACGAGCCGGGTGGACCGGCGGGCCGTCAGGGTCGCCGCATCTGCTGCGGGGGACATGCGAGCCAGGGTACGTGGCTCGCGCCGGGGTTGTCTTGCGCCGGAGCGTCGGACCGGCGTGTCCGGCCGGACGAGTTACCGTGCCCGTCATGTATGGGGAGGATGTGCTCGCGGGCAACTGGCGCCGGCGCAAGGCCGTGCCCGAGGTGGACGTGGAGCCGGGCATGGTGGTGGAGGACGCCGGCTCCGGCTTCTGCGGCGCCGTCGTCGGGTTCGAGTACGGCGCGGTGGTGCTGGAGGACCGGCACGGCAAGCGCCGCAACTTCCCGCTCGACCCCGCCGCGTTCCTGGTCGAGGGGCAGGTCGTGACGCTGCGCAAGGCGGCCGCGGCGCCCGTCGCGCCCCAGCGGCGGACGACGGCCTCCGGCTCGGTGGCGGTCGAGGGCGTACGCGCCCAGGTCGCCAAGGCCTCCCGCATCTGGGTGGAGGGCATCCACGACGCCGCCCTCATCGAGCGGATCTGGGGCGACGACCTGCGCATCGAGGGCGTGGTCGTGGAGCCGCTGGACGGCATCGACGACCTCGCCGGCGCGGTCCGCGACTTCCGCCCGGCCCGTGGGCGCCGGGTCGGCGTGCTGGTCGACCACCTCGTGCCGGGCTCGAAGGAGAGCCGGATCGTCGCCGCGGTCAAGGACCCGGACGTGCTGGTCACCGGGCACCCGTACGTGGACGTGTGGCAGGCGGTCAAGCCGGAGCGGGTCGGGCTGCGGCAGTGGCCGGTCGTGCCGCCGGGACAGCCGTGGAAGGAGGGCGTCTGCCGGGCCGTGGGCGTGGCGCAGCCGGCCGACATGTGGCGGCGGATCCTGGGCAGCGTGAACAGCTACAAGGACGTCGAGACGCCCCTGATCAACGCCATGGAACGCCTGATCGACTTCGTGACGGAGCCGGCTTAGGCGAGGTGGCGCGGGTCGCGGCCGAACACGAACGTCGCGATGTCGATCTTCTCCACGGCGCCGTCCGGGCCGCGCAGGACCTCGAGGATCTCGCCCGTGTTGGAGCCGGCCGTGCCCCGCCACCGGTCCGGCGCTTCCCGGACGAAGCGCCACGGTGCCCGGGCCGCGGCGCCCACCGGTGCCATCGTCAGCTCCTCGCCGTCGGCGGTGACCTCGTACTCGCCGCCCATCCACCACCAGCGCCCGCACAGCTCGGCCGCCTCGCCCGCCGGCGCCGGCATCGGCTTCCACGGCTGCGGCTGGGCCGGCTCGGCGTCCAGCACCGCGGTCAGGACCTCCAGCGCCACCGCGCGGATGCTGGTGCCGCGCAGGCCGTACGAGTTGGCGAAGGCGACCACCCCGACGCGCGACGGCCGGTGCACGAGCAGCTGCGACACGTACCCCGGCATCGAACCGCCGTGGCCCACGTACACCCGTTCGCCGACCCGGTTGAGCTCCGGGCCGAGCCCGTGCCCGGCGGTCCAGGCCTCGTCCTGCATGACGACGGGCGTGCACATCTCGTCGACCGTGGCGCGGGCCAGCACCGCCGGGGCCGGATCGGCGAGGAACGACGCCCACTTCGCCATGTCGGTGACCGTGGACCACAGCTGCCCGGCCGGGGCCATCGCGCCCGTGTCGGGCCGTGGCTCCTCGTGCAGGCCGCCGTCCAGCGAGTGCACCACGTAGCCGCGGGCGTACGGCTCGACCGGGTGGTACGTGGTGCGCTTCATGCCGAGCGGGTCGAGCACGCGCTTGGTGACCAGGTCCGCCCAGGACTCGCCGGTGACCCGGTGCAGCACCGCCCCGAGCAGCCCGTACGCCAGATTGGAGTAGTGGTACGTCCGGAACGGCGGCATGGCGATCTTGTCGAACTCGAGGTCGGCCAGCAGCTGGTCCACGTTGCCGCCGGCCCGCCGCTCCCACCACGGCCCGGCGGGCTCGCGCTGCAGGCCGGAGACGTGGCCCAGCAGCTGCCGCAGTGTGATGCCGCCCACCGGGGTGCCCGGCAGATGCCGGTACAGGAGGTCGTCCAGGGCGAAGAAGCCCTCATCGCGCAGCTGCATGATCATCGTCGCGGTCAGCGTCTTCGTGATCGAGCCGAGCCGGTACTGCGTCTTCGGGTCCGGCGGTGGCGTCTCCCCGGCGCCGGTGAAGTGCAGCAACGCACGGTCGCGGACCACCGCGAGCGCCAGCGAGGGGGCGCGGCCGGCGGCCTGGGCGCGGGCGACGATCCCGGTGACGCGTCGGCCGGTTTCCGGCAGCAGGGACACGGTGAGCCTTCCTGATGGGCGGTCATGGGTACAACTGCGCGAGGCGGATCTGGGCTACGCCGCAAATGGATGCAACGCGATGTCGCTGCTCGTGCACGGACGTGTCACGATCAGAGTGTGGAAGCTGTCCTCTGGTTGGTCCTCGCCATCGCCCTCGCGATCGGCGAGGCCTTCGCCGCGACCTTCCTCGTCATCTTCTTCGCCGCCGGCGCCCTCGCGGCCGCCGGCGCCGCGGCGCTCGGGGCTAACGTCCTCGTCCAGGTCATCGTCTTCGCCATCGTGTCCGGTCTCTCCGTCGGCGCGATCCGCCCCATCATCATGCGGCACCAGCAGTCCGCCCTCGAGTCCGGCGAGACGCCGTTCGGGATCGAGGCGATCGAGGGCTCCCAGGCGACGGTCCTCGAGGAGGTCGGCGCCGACCGTGGCATGGTGAAGATCGACGGCGAGCTGTGGACCGCGCGGTCGTTCGACGCGGACGAGAAATACCTGCCCGGCGAACGTGTCCGGGTGATCAAGGTCAAGGGCGCCACCGCCATCGTGTGGCGCGACGACATGCCCAACCTTTAGAGAGGCACCCATGGAAGTCGTGATCGGTGTACTCATCTTCGTGATCGCCCTGTTCGCGGTGATCACGCTTGTCCGGTCCGTCCGGATCGTTCCCCAGCAGCGCATGGACGTGGTCGAACGGCTCGGCAAGTACAAGCGCACCCTCTCGCCCGGCCTCAACCTGCTGGTGCCGTTCGTCGACGCGGTGCGTACCAAGGTCGACATGCGGGAGCAGGTCGTCAGCTTCCCGCCCCAGCCGGTCATCACCTCCGACAACCTCGTCGTCAGCATCGACACGGTGCTCTACTTCAAGGTCGTCGACCCGGTCCGGGCCACGTACGAGATCTCGAACTTCCTGCAGGCCATCGAGCAGCTCACCGTCACCACCCTGCGCAACGTCATCGGCTCGCTCGACCTGGAACGCGCCCTGACCAGCCGCGAGGAGATCAACCGGCACCTCTCCAGCGTCCTCGACGAGACCACCGGCCGCTGGGGCATCAAGGTCACCCGCGTGGAGATCAAGGCGATCGAGCCGCCGCCCAGCATCCGCGACTCCATGGAGAAGCAGATGCGCGCGGAACGTGAACGCCGCGCCACGATCCTCAACGCCGAGGGCCACAAGCAGGCCGCCATCCTCACCGCGGAGGGCGAGAAGCAGTCCCAGGTCCTGCGCGCCGACGGTGACCGCCAGGCCCGCATCCTGCAGGCCGAGGGCCAGGCCAAGGCCATCCGTACGGTCTTCGACGCGATCCACACGGCGAACCCGTCGCAGAAGGTCCTCGCGTACCAGTACCTCCAGGCCCTGCCGCAGATCGCCAACGGCTCGGCCAACAAGGTGTGGATCGTGCCGGCCGAGCTGAACAAGGCCCTGGAAGGGCTCGGCGGCGCCCTCGGCGGCCTCGCCAACATGGTCGGCGACAAGCCGTCGGAGTCGGTCGATTCCGGCGCGGTGGAACGCGAGGCCGCGGCGGCGGCGCAGGCGGCGGCCGACGAGGCGCAGGCGGTCAACGAGCAGGTCCGGGCCGCCGAGGCCCAGGTCTCGGGAGACGGCAACAGCACCAAGAGTCTCCCGGCGCCCGAGCCGGTACCGCCGTCCGCGGCGCTGGGCTCGGCCGACTACAACGGCGCCGGCGAGCCCGAGCGCGCCTGATCGGATCCGGCGCGGGCCGCGACCACGCGGTCCGCGCCGGTCCGGCGGCTCCCCGCCCGCCCCGCCGGCTTCGTCCGGGACGGGTCGCCACCCGCCCGGGTGCGGGATCGTAGCGAATATCGAAAAACCCCGCGCCGGTGCGCGGGGTTTTGCCATGGTGGACCCAGGATTCCCGAACGGTGCCCCCGGCCGCTCAAGCCTGAGCCCAGTCAAGGCGGAGCCATGAGCATCAGTCAGCACCAGACCGCCAGCGGCCGGCCGCTGCGCGTCGCGCCGGCCTGGGTGGGCGGCGCCCGCCCGTCGGCCGCCGACGACCATCTGCTGCCGGTCCGCGAAGCCGTCTGGATCTGGTCGGTACGCCGGTACGCCCGTAACGCCCTCTGGGCCCTGCCGGCCGGCGCGGCCCTGTACGGCTGGTCCACTCTGGGCATCGCCACCCCGCCCGGCCCGCTCGTCGTCGAGGTGGCCGCCGGCTGGCTGTGCACGGTGGCGATGGTCGCGCTGGCCGGACTGCTGGCGGGGTCGCGGACGCGCCGGACGGCGGTGGCGGGCCTGCTCGTCGGCCTGGCCGGGGCGGCACTGTGGCTACCGCTGACCGCGCTGCCGACCGCTACGGGCGTCGAGCCGGTGGGCGTGCCGGCCGGGCAGCTCCGGACGGCGTCGATGGTCGCCGCGGCGGTCGTGGGCGCCGGGTGGCTGCTGCTGGGCTGGGCGGTGCTGCGGTCCAGGCTGGTCAATCCGGCCGACGGGGTGCTGCTCATCCTCGCGGCGGTGTCGATCGGCGCGGGCTCCTACGCGGTCCGGCCGCTGCCGACGGTGGGTGCGCTGCTCCTGCTGGCCGCGGGCATGGGTCTGGCATGGACGGGCTCCCGCCTGATCCCTCCCAGCTGACCATCCTCTCAGGACAATCGCCGCCGCCGGGCCGCCGCCGGGCCGCCGCCGGGCCGCCGCCGGGCCGCCGCCGGGCCGCCGCCGGGCCGCCGCCGGGCCGCCGCCGGGCCGCCGCCGGGCCGCCGCCGGGCCGCCGCCGGGCCGCCGCCGGGCCGCCGCCGGGCCGCCGCCGGGCCGCCGCCGGGCCGCCGCCGGGCCGCCGCCGGGCCGCCGCCGGGCCGCCGCCGTCGCGGCTCGCGGTCGCGGCGGGGTGGGGGAGGGGCGAGCGCCGTTGCGGCTAGGGGTCACGGCTGGCGTTGGGGAGCGTGAGCGCCGTCGCGGCTCGCGGTTGCCGCGGGGGCTGGGAAGGGTGAGAGTCGTCGGGGCTCGCCGTCACGGCCTGAGGTGAGGGGCGAGCGCGGTCACAGGTCGTCGTCGCGGCTCAGCTCCCAGAAGGCGACCGCCGCCGCGGCCGCCACGTTCAGCGAGTCGACGCCGCGGCGCATCGGGAGGCGTACCGGGATGTCGCTGGCCGCCAGGGCGTGGCGGGACAGGCCCGGGCCCTCCGCGCCCAGCAGCAGTGCCGGGCGGGCGCGCTGAGCCGCGTCGAGGCGTTGCAGCGGGAGGGCGTGGTCCGCCGGCGTCAGTGCCAGCACCGTGAACCCCGCCTCCCGCACCTTGCCGAGGGCGTCCGGCCACGGGTCTAGCCGGGCGTACGGGATCGCGAAGACCTCGCCCATGCTGACCCGTACGCTGCGGCGGTAGAGCGGGTCGGCGCAGGTCGGTGAGAGCAGGACGGCGTCGATGCCGAGGGCGGCCGCGCCGCGGAAGACCGCGCCGATGTTGGTGTGGTTGTTGACGTCCTCGAGGATCGCGATGCGGCGGGCGGTGGCAAGGACCTCGCCCGCGTCGAGCAGCGGGAGCCGGTGGAACGACGCCAGGACCCCGCGGTGCACGTGGAAGCCGGTGGCCTGTTCGAGCACGGCCGGCGACGCCGCGTAGACCGGGGCGTCGTCGACGTCGTGCAGCTGGTCGACGCGCTTGGCGTCGATCAGGTACGACCGCGGGCGGTAGCCGGCACGCCGGGCGCGGCGCAGCACCAGTTCCCCCTCGGCGATGAACAGGCCGTTGGGCGGCTCCCACTTCGTCCGCAGCTCGAGGTCGGTGAGGGCGCGGTAGTCGCCGAGCCGCTCGTCCTGCGGGTCGGTGATCAGGTGGACCTCGGGCACCTCAGTCCACCCGGTAGGTCAGGTGGGTGGCGTGGCCGGACGCCTGGACGTGGATCTGCCGCAGCGGGCGGGGGACCGCGCCGGAGAACAGCGGCGTGCCCGAGCCGAGCAGGACCGGCGCCAGGTGCAGCCGCAGCTCGTCGACCACGCCGGCGTCGATGGCGCCGCGCACGGTCTCGCCGCCGCCCATGATGACGACGTCACGGTCCTCGGCCATGGCCCGGGCCTTCGCGACGGCGCTGCGGATGCCGTCGACGACGAAGGTGAACCGGTCGGCGGCCAGCCGCATCCGTGGCGGCGGCGTGCGCGTCACCACCAGCACGGGCGGGACGGCGGCCAGGTCGGCGCCGTATCCCATCTCGTCGCTCCAGCCGTGCGGGCCGTCGATGACGTCGAACAACCGCCGCCCCATGACGACGACGCCGGTCGCGTCGGTCGCGGAGGTCAGCACGTCGCGGTCCACGGCGTCGCCCGCGAGCGCCCAGGTGTGCAGCGCCTCACCGCCGCGGCCCAGGCCCTGCTCCGGTCCGGCGCCGGGGCCGGTCACGAACCCGTCGAGCGACACCGAGATGTCGGCGACCACCTTGGTCATGGGATCCCCCCTTCTGCGAGCACGCCGAGCATGCCACCCGGGTACGACATCGCCGCGGACCGGGTCGCGACGTGCCGGTACGGCCCCGGCGGGTGAGGATGGGACGATGAAGGTCGATCCGCTCGAGACCCTCCGCGGCCGCTGCAGCGCGAAGTGGCGTACCCATCCGGCCGACGTGCTCCCGCTGTTCGTGGCGGAGATGGACGTGCCGCTCGCGCCGGTGGTCGCCGATGCGCTGCGCGCCGCCGTCGACGCCTCGGACACCGGCTACTCCGCGCCCGTACCCGATCTCGGCCGGGCCGTTGCGGGCTTCGCGGCCCGGCGGTGGGGCTGGGAGATCGACCCGGCGCGGGTCACCGCGGTCACCGATGTGGGCGTCGGCGTGGTGGAGCTGCTGCGCGTGCTGACCCGTCCGGGTGACGCGGTGGTGATCAGCCCGCCGGTGTACCCGCCGTTCTTCCATTGGGCGCCCGAGGCGGGGGCGCAGCTACGCGAGGTGCCGCTCACCGCGGACCTGCGGCTCGACCTCGCCGCGCTGGAGGTGGCGTTCGCCGCCCACCCGGCGGTCTACCTGCTGTGCAATCCGCACAATCCGGTCGGACGGGCGCATTCCCGGGAGGAGCTGAGCGCGCTGGTCACGCTCGCTTCCCGGTACGGCGTCACGGTGGTGAGCGATGAGATCCACGCGCCGCTGGTCCTGCCGGGGGCCACGTTCACGCCGTTCCTGAGCCTGCCCGGGGCGGCCGACGTGGGCGTCAGCGTGGTGTCGGCGAGCAAGGCGTTCAACCTGGCCGGGCTCAAGTGCGCGGCGGTCGTCGACGGGACCCGTCCGCTGGCCTCCTCGTTCCCGCCCGACGTGCGCTGGCGTACGGGGCACCTCGGCGTGCTCGCCACGGTCGCGGCGTTCACCGACGGCGACGAGTGGCTGGACGAGCTGCTCACCTTCCTGGCGGAGCGCCGCGCGCAGCTGGGGGAGCTGCTGCGTACCCGTCTGCCCTGGGTCCGGTGGCAGCCGCCGGAGGCCACGTTCCTGGCGTGGCTGGACTGCCGTGCCCGGGAGGAGGGCGAGCAGCCGGCCGCCCGGTTCCTCGAGCGGGGCCGGGTCGCGCTGGAGCCGGGGCTGCGCTTCGGCGCGGCCGGCGCGGGCCATGTCCGGCTGAACTTCGGCACGTCACCGGAGATCCTGGAGGAGGCCACCGCCCGGATGGCCCGCGCGGCCGGGTAGGTCGGCGGTCCCGCCCGTACGGCAGTACGGTTGTACTGTTCGTCGTTCTCGCGCTCCGGGGGTGTGCAGGTGTCAGCCGGTTCCGGGTCGGACCCGCACATGCTGGCGCTGCTGCGGGCGATGCGCCTGCGCCTGGCCGCCCCGGACGCGGCCGCCGCCGGTGCCGCGGACGTCGAGGCCGCGCTGACCGGCCAGGACGCCGAGCTCCCGGCCGGTTCCCAGCCGATCCACCCCGAGCTGATGGTGCACCCGCACTGGCCCGGCCCGGCGCGCCCGGAGCTCGAGGCCGCCGCGACGGAGGAGCAGGACGGTGCCGAGCCCGGCGGCCTGCGGGCGAGCCTGGGCGCGGTGCCGGGCGGTTCACGGCCCGCCATCCCGCCCGCGCCGCCGCCGGGCCCACCGACCCCGCCGACGACCCCACCGGCGACCGGCACCGGATCGGCCGGCACACCGCCGAGCGTCAGCCGGCCGATCATCGACGGCCCGGCGCTGCCCGCGCTGCCCGCCCGTCCGGGGGAGCCGGCCGCCGGCGTTCCCGATCCGCTGCCGGACGATCCGCTCGTGCCCGGCCGTCCGGGGCCTCGTCCGGGCGCCGGCCTCCCGCTGCCGGGCACCTTCCCGCAGGCTCCGGCCACACCCGTGCCACCGACGCCGCCCGGCACGACGCCGCCCGGCACGACGCCGCCCGGCACGACGCCGCCCGGCACGACGCCGCCCGGCACGACGCCGCCCGGCACGACGCCGCCCGGCACGACGCCGCCCGGCACGACGCCGCCCGGCACGACGCCGCCCGCGCCGCCCGGGACCAGCGGGCCCGGGACCAGCCCCGGCATGCCGCCGGCGCCCGGCGCCGGGCTTCCCGCCGTACCGGAAAGGCGCTCGGCGATCCCGTATCCGCCCGGGCCCGGACCGTGGCCCGCGGCCCTGCCCACGGCCTCGACCCAGCCGGTCGGCGGCATCCCCGGGATCGGCGGGCCGCGCCTGGTCGGGCCGCCCTGGCCCGGCGACCCGGTCGCGCCGCTGCCCGGCACCGGGCCGGTCCGCCCGCCCGTGCCGGGACCTCCCGCGCCGCCGGTCGACGGGATGGACCCGGCCGACGACGCCGCGCTGGTCGAGGTGCGGCGCCTGCTCACCAACAGCCTGTCGCTGGCCGGCGGCCCGCAGGAGGTGGCGGCCCGGCTGCGGTCCGCGCTGATGCAGGCGCAGCCGGACCTGTTCGCGCGGATCCCGGGCGGCCCGGCCGCGCAGATCGAGCAGCTCGCCGAGGGGCTGACGTGGCTGGCGCATTCGATGGACCAGCCGCCCGTGGTGGTCGTTGGGTTCGGCAGGCTGGGCGCCGCGCTGGCCGAGTGCGGCGTCGCCCCCCAGCAGTTGCAGCTCGCCGGCGCCGCGCTGGCCGAGGCGATGCGCGCCGGGATGGCCGCGAACGGGTGGCGGCAGGACTTCGACCAGGCGTGGCGGTCGACGTGGCAGCACGCGTACGAGTGGATCGTGCACGGCATGACCGCGGCGGAGTACCACCCGGTGACCTGGACGGCCGTGGTCGTGACGCACGAGCTGCGCCGGGAGGACCTGGCGGTGATCCGGCTGCGGCCGTACCTGCCGATGCCGTACGTGCCGGGGCAGTACGCCCGCATCGAGGTGCCCGGGCTGCCCGGCGTGTGGCGGCCCTATTCGCTGGCGGGGGCGCCGCGCCGCGACAACGTGATCGAGCTGCACGTGCGCGCGAAGACCCTGACCGGCGTGAGCGGCACGCTGGTGCACCGTACGGCCGTCGGCGACAAGGTGCGCATCTCGCGGGCCGAGGGCGAGATGGTGCTGCCCGACTCCGGCCGCGACCTGTTGATGATCGCGGGCGACACCGGGGTGGCGCCGCTGAAGGCGATGCTCACCGAGCTGGCCGCCACCGCTGACCCGCGGGCGGTGGTGCTGTTCTGGGGCGCGCGCACGCTCGCCGAGCTGTACGACATCGAGGAGATCACGGCGATCGCGGCCGCGGCGCGCCGGGCCACGGTGGTGCCGGTGATCTCCGAGGGGCCGGCCGGACCGTACGCGTCCGGCCTGGTCACCGACGCGGTGGCGGCGTACGGCGAATGGTCCGGGCACGAGGCCTACCTGGCCGGGCCGCCGCTCATGCTGGCCGCCACCAGCGCGGCGTTGCAGCAGCTCGGGGTGCATCCGGAACGGATACACCACGACAGGCCGGAGTGATCGACTGCACCGCAGCGGAACCCGGGTGCCGCAGCGGTCATAAACGGGTTGTGAGTGACGACGGCGAGTTGTGGCGGCGGGCCCGCGAGGGGGAGCCCGAGTGCTTCGGGGTGCTCTTCGACCGGCACGCCGAGGCCGTACGCGCCTTCTGCGCGCGCCGCACCGGTTCCCTCGACGCCGCCGACGACCTGGTGTCGATCGTGTTCCTGGAGGCGTGGCGCCGCCGCGGTCAGGTCGAGCTGGTGGACGGCAACGCGCTGCCCTGGCTGTACGGGATCGCCCGCCTCACCGTGCTGCACCGCCGGCGCACCGCGCTGCGGCACAGGCGGGCGCTGGACCGGCTGCCACCCGCGCCGCCCACCCCCGACCACGCCGACGACGTCGCGGGCCGGCTGGACGACGAGCAGCATCTGGCGCGGTTGCGGGCGGCGTTCGCCCGGCTACGGCCGTCCGACCGGGACGTGCTCGTCCTCTGCGTCTGGCAGGGCCTCAGCTATGCCGAAGCCGCGGTGGCGCTCGGCGTCCCGGTCGGCACGGTCCGGTCCCGGCTGTCGCGGGCGCGTGCCCGGCTCGGCGCCGAGACGGACGCCGCCGCCCCACCGGACCCCGTACGGTTCCGCGCGCCGCGAGAGGAGATGCCATGACCGGGTTGCTGTCACGGATGGATCCGCACCGCCGGGCCGCCACCCGGCTGCTGCTGGTGGAACAGGCCGCGCCCGCCGCTGTGGCGCCCCGCCGCCGGCGGATGGCTCTCGCCGCAGCGCTCGCCTCGGTGGTTGCCGTCATCGGGGTCGGCGTGCTGGCCGCGTACCCGGATCCCCCGCCGCCGGATTACGGCACCTGGACCGCGGTCCCACAGGCCGCGCCGCCGCTGACCGCGCGGCACGAAGACATCGAGCAGTGGGCGTCGAAGTGCAACGATCTCGGCGTGGGCGGCGTGGGCATCGAGGGGGTCCCGGCCCGTCCGGAGGCCGCAGCCCGGCGTGACGTGCTGGTGGACCGCCGTGGCGGCTTCACTTACTGCGTGGACGTGTCGGTCGGGAGCGGCACGCCGGCGGATCCGCTGATCGCGTTGTCCGGGCTCAAGGCGGGCGGGCGTGACGGCCTCAACAGCATGGAGGCCACCGTCTTCGACAAACCGTTCGACGTGCCGCGCGGCGGTGCCGTGCTGGTGCTGGGCGGCACGGTGGAGACGCCACCGCCGGGCGCCACCGGTGGCCTGGAGGCCTTCCAGATGTACGGCCTGAGCGGACCCGACGTGACGGGCGTCGAGCTGGTGCTGCGCAACGGTCTGCGGGTGACGGCCACGCTGCGGCACGGGGTCTGGGGCATGTGGTGGCCCAGCGACCGCGGCGACCCCACCGGCTGTGAGCTGGAGGTACGCACCGCCCGCGGGGTGCGTTCCGTCGCTGCTGCGGCCGTCCGGCTCCACATCGGGTAGCTAGAGGACCTGGGCGAGGGCCTTCGCGTACGCCGGGGGCACGAACGTCGGCCCGCCCGGGGTGAGCACCGCCTCCCGGGACGCCTCCGCCCATGCCGCCGGGGGCACCGCCGCGCGCAGCGCCGTCACGACCGGGGCGTCGCGCCATTGCGGGTCGTCGCCGAGCATGGTCAGCGCGACCAGCGACTCCTCGACCTCGCCGACGCATTCGAACGGCTTGTGCGCGTCGATGCCGAGCAGCTCGAGGTAGCCCGGGACCTGGGCAGGATCGGCGAACAGGTCCCGGCCGAAGATGCGGGTGAGCCGGTCGCGCGGCATCGACGGCGCCATGGCGAGCGCGACGAAGCGGCACTTGGGACAGTCGCCGCACCAGCGGGCTGTCGGATCGTGCAGCTTGAACGCCTTGTTACAGCTGGTCACCACGTCGTCGTACGCGGTGAACCGGGCGAACAGCTGGGCGATGTGCAGCTCCGACAACGAGCGCAGCAGCGAGAAGTACGGCTCCGTCAGCCCGGCGTGCGCGGTGACGGCGGCGCGCAGCAGCCCCTCGGCCTCGACGCCCTTGGACCACTGGTGGTTGATCTCGTGACCGTTCCAGACCAGGTTGGGGTCGGAGGCGGAGCGCTCGTTGGACATCACCACCGGGCCCAGGCCGTGCAGCGTCGCGGTGGCGATCGCGATCAGCGAGTTGATGGCCGTCACCGGGATGTGGCCGTTGCGGGCGCCGGCCTTGTTGAGCTCGAACAGCCGCGGGTCGAGCTTGCGGCGCGCGGCGAGGGCGGGCAGGCCGGACGCCGCGTTCACGGCCACGATGACCGGATTGGGGTTGACCGAGAACGGCACCGGGCCGAGGCCGGCGGCGCGCAGGATCTCCAGCGTGACGATGGAGTCCTTGCCGCCGCCCACCGCGGACAGCGGCCGGCCGTCGGCGTTGTCCACCGGCTCGGCGGCCGGCGAGGTCCCGGGCACCTCGACGGTCATGTCGAGCACGTACGGCAGCTGGTTCACGTACGCGTATTCGCCGAGGCCCTTGCTGTAGACGGCGTTGAAAAGGGCGGCGGCCTCGGCCGGCACGGCCGTGGGTGCCTCGATGCGCTCGGGCGCGCCGACCTTGTAGTAGCTCACGCCGGCGACGACGTGCAGCAGCTCCAGCACGCGGTGGAAGGTCTGCGGCACGTCGCGGCCCTCGGGCACCGGGAACGTGATGGTCTCGGTGAACGACTCGGGCGCGGGGCCGTCGAGCACGTAGTCGAACGTCGCGACCCCGGTCTCGGGGTCGTATGCGTACGAGGGGAAGCGCATGACGTCGAACTGCACCCGCGAACTCCTGTCATCGGACCGACGGGCAATACTAGTGCGACTCGACAAAGGGAGTTTCGCTGTGCGCCTGGCAGACCTGCGCGGACGTTCCGTAGCCGTCTGGGGGACCGGCCGTGAGGGCCGGGCCGCCGTGACCGCGATCGCCGCGCACGGGCCTGCGCGCCTGATGGCGGTCGACGACAGCGCCAACTTCCTCTCCGTGCCCTGGGAGGGTGAGCTGGCCGCGCTCGCGCCGCTGGCCGGGGGCGAGCACGCGTTCCCCACGCTCGCCGCGGCCGACGTCGTGGTGCGCTCGCCGGGCGTGCCGCAGACCCACCGGTGGATGGCCGACCTGCGCGGCCGCGGGGTGACGATCACCGGCGGCAGCGCGCTGTGGATGGCCGACAACGCCGGCAGGACCGTGGGGGTCACCGGCAGCAAGGGCAAGAGCACCACGTCCGCGCTGATCAGCCACCTGCTGGCCGCGGTGGGCCGGCCGAACGTCTTCGGCGGCAACATCGGCGTGCCGCTGCTCGACCTGCCGCCCGCCGAGCAGTACGTGCTCGAGCTGTCCAGCTACCAGTGCAGCGACCTGACCGACTCGCCGAGGGTGGCGGTGGTGACCTCGCTGTTCCCCGAGCACCTGGACGCGCACGGCGGCGAGCGTGAGTACTACCGCGACAAGCTGAACCTGCTCGCCCACGGGCCGGAACTGATCGTGGTCAACGGCGCCGACGAGCGGCTCGTCCGGGAGACCATCGCGGCGCGCGACCTCAACGGTTTCCCGGCCGTCCCGGCGGGCGCCGGCGACTCCCGGTTCCGGATCGACGAGGACGATCTCGTCTACTGCAGCGACGAACCGCTGTTCCACCGAGACACCCTCAAGCTGCGCGGCAGGCACAACGGACGCAACCTGTGCGTGGCCCTGGCCGTGCTCGACGGGGTGGGCGTCGACGTGCTGGGCAGCGTCGAGGAGCTGCGGGCGGCGGTCGCGTCGTTCGAGGGCCTGCCGCACCGGCTGGCCGAGATCGAGGACCCGTCCGGGCTGACCTTCGTCGACGACACGCTCTCCACGAGTCCGTATTCGGCCATGCACGCGATCGACGCGTACGAGGGCCGCCCGCTGACCGTCCTCGTCGGCGGCACCGACCGCGGGCTGGATTACGCGCCTCTGCACGAGCACCTGCGCGGTCGCGAGATCACCGTCATCGGGCTGCCCGACAGCGGCCCGCGGATCCTCGAGGAGCTGGCCGGATTGCCCGGGGTACGGACCGAGCCGGCCGAGGACCTGCCCGCGGCCGTACGTCTCGCGCGCGAGCTGACCCCGGCCGGCGGGGTGGTGCTGCTGTCCCCGGCGGCCCCGAGCTACGGCCGGTTCCGCAACTTCGAGCACCGTTCCGAGGTCTTCGCCCAGGCGGTCCGCGACAGCGCTTAACCGGTTCTGGGCAGAATTTTTGCCACGCCCCCGAAACGCCCTCGCCCGTCGCGAGGGCGTTTCACATTAGGGGGTCGAATCGTCCGCCGGTCGGCTACGGCACGCAGCCGGAGGAGCGACCATGGGCCGAACGGCTGATGAGTAAATCGGTACATACCGCATCATGTGATGGCGGTCACGTCGTATGAGTCATATAGGGATCGACGTACGTCAACCGACCGTCGTTTGCCCGCTGTCGGGCGGCTGCTCTTGGTAACGGTTTGAAAACTTCGCCCACAGTCTTGACAGAAAGGGGCCCGCAGTAAGAACTTTTACCGCGACAGTTAACACTCCTACCTGAGGGGACGGCCCATGGTCGAGCCGGATGCGGACGGCGCCGCGATGACAGCGGTCGTCGACTCGCTGGCGCGCGACCAGGCGCCCGCCTCGCTGTCGAACAGCGACGGGGTGCTCGTCCGGGTCCGCACGCTGCTGCCGGAGTTCACCGGCGCGCTGCAGCGCGTGGCCGACCAGGTCCTCACCAACCCCGCCGCCGCGTCCCGCGCGACCATCGTCGAGCTGGCCGAGCGCAGCGGCACGTCGCCCGCGACGGTCACCCGCTTCTGCCGCGCCCTCGGCTTCGACGGGTACGCGGACCTGCGGCTCGGCATCGCCGCGGAGACCGGCCTGGCCCGCTCCGCGGGGTGGACCGTCGACATCGGCCGCGAGATCCAGCCCAGCGACCCGCTGGACCGGGTGCTCGCCCAGATAATGGCCGCCGACACCCGCGCGATGCACGACACCGCCGCGCTGCTCGACCTCGCCGAGGTGGAACGGGCCGCGGGGGCCATCGCCGGCGCCCAGCGGGTCAACATCTTCGGCGCCAGCGGCAGCGCGCTGGTCGGCGAGGAGATGCAGTTCAGCCTGCACCGCATCGGCGTCGCCGCCTGGGCCTGGACCGACGTGCACAACGGCCTCGCCAGCGCCGCCCTGTCCCGGGCCGGCGACGTCGCGCTGGGCATCTCGCACAGCGGCGAGACCGGCGAGACGATCGAGCTGCTCGCCGAGGCCAGCAGCCGGGGCGCCACCACCATCGCCCTGACGAGCTTCCCGGCCTCGCCGCTCGCCGAGCTGGCCGACATCGTCCTGCTCACCGCCACGCAGGCCACCACCTTCCGGCCCGACGCGCTCTCGGCGCGGCACCCCCAACTGGTCGTGCTGGACCTGCTCTACGTCGCCGTCGCCCAGCGGACCCACGAACGTTCGCACGCGGCGTTCCAGCGCACCGCGCAAGCCGTCCACGGCCACAAAGCCGTCAAGGACGGGGGTTCCGCACCTTGAAGACGAACGTCCCGATGAACCGTCCTTTTCTCACCCGGTCCGGCGGCACGCGCCGTCGCCGGCCGACCCGGCACCGCATCAACATCTGAGGAGAAAGCGAATGTCCGAGATCTTCAAGCCCGAGGTCGACCGCCGGACGCTGCTGCGCCGCGCGGCCGCCGTGGGCCTGCTGGCCACCCCCGCCGTCGGCATGCTGAGCGCGTGCGTCGGTGGCGGCGACAGCGACGACGACAAGGCCGACAAGCCGGCCGGCACCGTCTCGGCGACGAACCCGCTGGGCATCAAGGAGGACGCGCCGCTGGAGATCGTGATCTTCAACGGTGGCCTCGGCACCAAGTACGCCACGGACGTCGACATCCCGTCGTACAACAAGCTCTTCCCGAACTCCAAGGTCACGTTCAACCAGACCGAGGAGATCTCGACGGTCGTGCAGCCGCGGTTCACCGCGGGCAACCCGCCGGACATGATCAACAACTCCGGCTCGAAGCTGATGGACCAGGGCGCGCTCGTCCAGGCCGGCCAGGTCCAGGACCTGACCGACCTGTACGCCGCCCCGTCGGTCGACATCGCCGGCAAGACCGTCAAGGACACCCTGATCCCGGGCACCGTGGAGCAGGGCACGTTCAACGACAAGCCGTACGTGCTCAACTACGCGTTCACGGTCTTCGGCCTCTGGTACTCCGGCAAGCTGTTCAAGGAGAACAACTGGACCGTGCCGGCGACCTGGGCGGACTTCACCGCGCTGCTCGACAAGATGAAGCAGAAGGGCATCACCCCCTACGGGTACGCCGGTGCCAACGCGCCGTACTACCAGTACACGGTGATCCTCACCAGCGCCGCGAAGATCGGTGGCGCCGACATCCTCAAGAACATCGACAACCTCGAGGACGGCGCCTGGACCAACGACGCCGTCAAGCAGGCCGCCGCCGCGTGGGCCGAGGTCGGCGCGAAGTACTCGAACAAGGCGTTCCTCGGCCTCAAGCACACCGAGGTCCAGCTGCAGCAGAACCAGTACAAGGTCGGTCTGTACCCGTCCGGCTCGTGGCTGGAGAACGAGCAGGCGAAGGACACCCCGGACGGCTTCGACTACCAGCTGATGCCGATCCCGAGCGTGACCACCGCCGACAAGCTGCCCGTCACCGCGCTCTACGCCGCGGCCGGCGAGCAGTACTTCGTCGCCGCCAAGGGCAAGAACCCGCGCGGCGGCATGGAGTTCCTGCGCCACATGCTCTCCAAGGCCGGCGCCGTGGGCTTCACCCAGCTGACCAAGACCCTGACCGTCGTCGCCGGCGCCACCGACGGCATGGAGATCAGCCCCGGTCTGACCTCGGGCAACAAGGCCCTCGGCGCTGCCGGTGCCGACACCTTCAGCTTCCGCTTCGACACGTGGTACAAGAAGCTGGACGACGAGCTGCGCGCGGCGACCAACGAGCTGATGTACCAGGGCGGCTCCGCCGACAAGTTCTGCACGCGGATGCAGAAGGCCGCGGACGCGGTCAAGAAGGACTCCTCCATCGAGAAGTTCAAGCGCTGATCCCCCCCTCGACGACGACCTGATCCGCGACCACGAACGGAGCACGAGAACCATGAAGCACGGCAGGTACCCGTTTATCATCGGCTTCCTGATCGTGCCGGTGGCCATTTACGGCACGTTCGTGGTCGCGGCGTATCTTCAGGCGTTCCAGCTGTCGTTCACCAACTGGCGGGGCTTCTCGCCGGACGTGAACTACATCGGCTTCGACAACTTCACGAAGCTGTTCCAGGACGACACCTTCTGGAAGGCGATCCGGCACCACGCGCTGCTGCTCGTCTTCCTGCCCCTGTTCACCATCGTCCTGGCGCTCTTCTTCTCGTTCCTGCTCAACGTGGGTGGCGGGTCGAAGGGCGGGCGTACGCGTGGCGTCTGGGGGTCGAAGTTCTACCGCGTGGTGTTCTTCTTCCCCCAGCTGCTCGCGCTCGCCCTGGTGGCCGTCATCTTCGCCCGGGTGTACTCGCCCGACGAGAGCGGCCTGATCAACGGCATCCTGCACCAGTTCGGCTCCGGGCCGGTGCTCTTCCTCGCCGACAAGAACCTGGCGCTCTGGTCGATCCTCGCCGTGCTGGTCTGGCAGGCGGTCGGCTTCTACGTGGTGCTCTTCTCGGCCGGTATGGGCTCGATCCCGACCGAGATCTACGAGGCCGCGGCCCTGGACGGCGCCACCCGCGGCACGCTGTTCTTCAAGGTGACGCTGCCGCTGCTGTGGAACACGCTGCAGGTCGCGTGGGTCTACCTCGGCATCGCCGCGTTCGACGCCTTCGCCCTCGTCAACGTCATGAGCGTGGACCGGGGCGGCCCGGACGGCGCGACCACCGTGCTGGGCCTGGAAATCTTCCGCAACATGCAAGACTACGCACAGTTCGGCTACGCCTCGGCGATGGGTGTCGTGCTGTTCTTCCTCACCATCACGTTCGCGGCGCTGACCCTGCGGGTCACCCGGCGCGATGCCGTCGAGCTCTGAGCCGCACCGGGAGCCTGAGATGACCAACCTGCGAACCGACGTTTCCGTACCGCCGCCCGGCACCGTGCCGTACCCGGGCCGCCGGCACGCCGCCACCGCGTCCGGCAGCAAGCGCGAGATCAAGCTCTTCAGCGGCTTCGCCCACGTCGCGCTGGCCGTGTGGGGCATCCTGGTGATCGCCCCGCTGATCTGGGTGATCCTCGCCTCGTTCAAGAGCAACACCGAGATCTTCACGCACGCGCCGTTCAGCCTGCCGAGCAAGCTCTCGTTTGAGACGTACAAGACGGCGTGGACCGAGGCCCACATCGGCCGGTACTTCTTCAACAGCGTCTTCGTGGTGGCCCTGAGCACCACCGGCACGATGATCTTCGGCTCGATGGCCGCCTACGTGCTGGCCCGCTACAAGTTCGTCGGCAACCGCTTCATCTACTACCTGTTCGTGTCGGGGCTGGCGTTCCCGGTCTTCATGGCCATCGTGCCGCTGTTCCTGATCCTGCAGAACCTCGGCCTGCTGAACACGTACACCGGTCTGATCCTGGTCTACATCGCCTACTCGCTGCCGTTCACCGTGTTCTTCATGACGGCGTTCTTCAAGACGCTGCCGGAGCAGGTGGCGGAGGCGGCGATCGTCGACGGCGCCTCGCACACCCGGCTGTTCTTCCAGGTCATGCTGCCGATGGCGAAGTCCGGCCTGGTCAGCATCACGATCTTCAATGTGGTCGGCCAGTGGAACCAGTACCTGCTGCCGGTCGCGATCATGCAGGGCCAGGGCGCGGACCAGAAGTGGGTGCTCACCCAGGGCATCGCGAACATCTCCGTCTCGGCGGGCTACCAGGCCAACTGGGCCGCGCTCTTCGCGGCGCTCACCCTCTCGATCCTGCCGATGATCCTGGTGTACGCGTTCTTCCAGCGGCAGATCCAGTCCGGCCTGACCGCGGGCGCGACCAAGTAGCCGAAAGCACGTCCGGGCGGCGCCGTTCCACGGGGGACCGGCGCCGCCCGCTTTCTGTCACACCCCCGTGATGGCATGGCGGGCATGACGGTGCGCTGCGAACGCCACGACTCCGGGGGCCGCACGGAGTTCCGCCTCCTCGACGTCCCCGGCGAGCTGATCCCCGCAGTCGAGAAGTCGGCCTTCATCGCGTACGGCGGGCACTGGAGCCGGAGCTTCCCCGGCGACGCCCCGCACCTGGACCAGGCCTGGCGCACCTTCGAGCGACTGGTGGAGCCGTGGCTGCGGCAGGCCGCCGGCCTCGACCCGGTGCCGTGGCAGGAGGCGCTCACCGTCGTCTGCCGGCGCCTCGGCGAGGCCCGGGTCGACTGGTGGCTGACCGGCAGCGCCGCCCTCGCAGTCCGCGGCGCGCCCCTCACGCCCGGCGACCTCGACCTCGTGGTCTCCGGCGCGGACGCCACCCGCGTCGGCGACCTGCTCCTCGACGGCCTGGTGGAGCCGGTCGCCGCCGTCGACTGGTTCTGCGAATCGTTCGGCCGGGCGGTGCTCGGCGCCCGGGTGGAATGGGTGGGCGGCGTCGGACCGGCCGCGGACGACCCCGAGCCCAGCGACTTCGGCCCGGTCGCGGCCGCGCGGCTGGAAACCGTGCGCTGGCGGGGCTGGGAGATCCGGGTGCCGCCGCTCGATCTGCAGCGGGCGGTCACCGTACGCCGGAACCTGACCCGGCGTGCCGAGCTGATCGACGGCCTGTCCGCCGCGGATTGTCGTACCCCTGTTCCAGAATGAGTCCGTGCTGGTGGCGGTGGTGTTCGACGACGAGGGCGGGCGGGGTCCCGGCTGGCTGCAGACCCTGCGCCCCGACGGCACGCCCGCGTCCGAGCCGCAGCGCGTCACCGACCTGCCGGCGGCGATCGCCGAGCGCGAGTCCGCCGACCACCCCCGCTGGCTCTGGGCGTCGACCGCCGACACCTACCCCGCGCTGCTGCGCGCCGGCGTGCGCACCGGCCGCTGCCACGACATCGAGCTGACCGAGGCACTGCTGCTCGGCCACGCGGGCCGCTGGGGCGAGCCCCGATCACTGGCCGCGGCATTCGCCCGGCTGACCGGCGCCGCGGTGCCGCCCGACCCGCCACCCCGGGTGCCCGAGCCGCCCGGCCTGGTGCAGGCGGCGCTCTTCGACACCGGCGGCGGCCCGGGCGGCGCGCATGCCGCCGTGCTGGCGGTGGCCGCTGCCGCCGCCTCTACCGCCGCCACCGCGTCCGCCGGTGCTGCTGTCCCGGGGGTCGTCGTTCTCGATGCGCTCGTCCGGGTCTATGCGGACCAGCATCGCCGGATCCGGGCGACCACCCACCCGGGCCGCTTCGCCCTGCTCGTGGCCGCCGAGAACGCGGGCGCGCTCATCGGCGCCGAGATGGGCCACACCGGTCTGCCCTGGCGTGCCGACGTGCACGACGAGGTGCTGCGCGGTCTGCTCGGCGCGCCCCAGCCGGTCGGGCCGCCGCGCCGGCTCGCCGAGCTGACCGCCGAGGTCAACGCCGCCTTCGGCGTGCACGGGCTGCACCCCGACTCGCCCGCCGAGGTGCTGCGTGCGTTCGCCAGGGCGGGCATCGACGTGCCCAACACCCGCGCCTGGGTGCTCAAGCGCGTCGAGCACCCCGCGGTCAAGCCGCTGCTGGAATACAAGGAGCTCTACCGCATCTGGGTGGCGCACGGCTGGGCCTGGCTCGAGGCCTGGGTCAGCGGCGGCCGGTTCCGCCCCGAGTACGTGCCCGGCGGCGTGGTCTCGGGCCGCTGGGCCACTCGCGGCGGCGGCGCGCTGCAGGTGCCCAAGGTGGTCCGCCGGGCCGTCGTGGCCGACCCCGGCTGGCGCTTCGTCGTCGCCGACGCCGGCCAGCTCGAGCCCCGCGTCCTCGCCGCGGTCTCCGGCGACTCCCGCCTCGCCGCCGCCGGCGAGGCCGACGACCTGTACGCCGCCCTCGCCGCGGACGCGTTCGGCGGCGACCGCCCCCGCGCCAAGGTGGCCCTCCTCGGCGCCATGTACGGCCAGACCGGCGGTGCGGCCATCCCCGCGCTGGCGGTGCTGCGCCAGAGCTACCCGACCGCCTTCGAGTACGTGGAGGCCGCCGCGCGCACGGGCGAAGCCGGTGGCCTGGTGCGCTCCTGGTTGGGCCGCACCTGCCCGCCCGCCTCGACCGCCTGGCGCGACGCGGGCCTCGACCCGCCCGAGGAAGCCGGCTCGGCCGAAGCCCCCCAGGGTGGCGCCCAGGGCCGGGCCCGCGGCCGCTTCACCCGCAACTTCGTCATCCAGGCCACGGCGGCCGAATGGGCCCTGGTCCTGCTGGCCACGCTGCGGACGGCCCTGACCGGCCTGCGAGCCGAGATCGTCCTGTTCGTGCACGACGAGGTCGGGGTGCACTGCCCGGTCGAGGAGGCGGACCGGGTGGTCGAGGCCGTACGCGAGAGCGCGGCCCGGGCGGGCGAGCTCCTGTTCGGAGGGACGGAGGTGCGGTTTCCCCTGGACGTGTCGGTGGTCGAGTGCTACGCGGACGCGGCGTGAACCCGGGCCGTCCGCCCGGCGGCTGCGGGCGAGGTGGCCGGGTGACCGTAGGGTCGGTGGGTGCCTGCATCCGACTATGTGAAGCGTCTGCGTGCCAAGGTCGGCCACGACCTGCTCATGTTCCCGACCGTCAGCGCCGTGGTGGTCAACGACCGCGGGGAGGTGCTGCTCGGGCAGCGCAGCGACAACCACCGCTGGGCGTTGATCGCCGGGATGATGGACCCGGGTGAGCAGCCCGCCGACGCGGTGGTCCGTGAGGTGCTGGAGGAGACCGGCGTCCACGTCAAGGTGGAGCGCCTGGCCGGGGTGGCTCTGCACGAGGTCACGTACCCGAACGGCGACCACTGCCACATGGTCAACTCGTGGTTCCGCTGCCGGGCGGTGGGCGGGGAGGCCCGGGTGAACGACTCGGAGTCGATCGCGGTGGGGTGGTTCGCGCTGGACTCGCTGCCGGAGCTGACGCCGTTCGCGCACCAGCGGATCCGGACGGCCCTGGAGGACGCCCCGGCGTGGTTCGCCCAGCCGGGCGAGACCGTCGACGGCGGCCAGGCCCAGCCGGGGAGGATCGGCGCCGGGGACGGCCACGACCGGCAACCCGGGTGACACAGCCCGGCCACGCCGAGCCGCCCAGCCCGAGCCGCCCAGCCCGAGCCGCCCGGCGCCGACCGGGGCCGAGCCGCCCAGCCCGAGCCGCCCGGCGCCGACCGGGGCCGAGCCGCCCAGCCCGAGCCGCCCGGCGCCGACCGGGGCCGAGCCGCCCAGCCCGAGCCGCCCGGCGCCGACCGGGGCCGAGCCGCCCAGCCCGAGCCGCCCGGCGCCGACCGGGGCCGAGCCGCCCAGCCCGAGCCGCCCGGCGCCGACCGGGGCCGAGCCGCCCAGCCCGAGCCGCCCGGCGCCGACCGGGGCCGAGCCGCCCAGCCCGAGCCGCCCGCCGGGCCGGCGGGCCGGTCCGGGCGGGCGGGCAGCGGGAGGGCGCGGCCGGGCGGGCGGCCGGAAGCAGCAGGGTGGGTCGCGCCGGGCCGCGGGGTCAGGCCAGCCAGCCGGGCCGGATCAGGCCGGCCTCGTAGGCCAGCACCACCAGCTGTGCCCGGTCCCGGGCGCCCAGCTTGACCATGGTCCGGCTGACGTGCGTCTTCGCCGTTGCGGGGCTGATCACCAGCCGGGCCGCGATCTCGTCGTTGGACAGGCCCTCGCCGACCAGCACCATCACCTCGCGTTCGCGGTCGGTGAGCTGGTGGAGGCGCCGTTCCGCGTCCTCCGGCGGGCGGGTGGGCCGGCCGCGGCCGCCCGGGGTGGCGAACTCGCCGATCACGCGGCGGGTGACGCTGGGTGACAGCAGGGCGTCGCCGGCGGCCACCGCGCGGACGCCGCGGAGGAGGTCGACCGGTTCGGTGTCCTTGACGAGGAAGCCCGAGGCGCCCGTGCGGAGCGCCTCGAAGACGTACTCGTCGAGTTCGAAGGTGGTCAGGATGACCACCCGGGTGGCCGTGAGGTCCGGGTCCGCCGCTATGCGACGGGTGGCCTCGAGGCCGTCGACGCCGGGCATGCGGATGTCCATGAGCACCACGTCGGGCCGGGTCTGCCGGGTGAGCTGCACCGCGGCGAGGCCGTCGGCGGCCTCGGCGACCACCTCGAGGTCCGGTTCGGCGTCGATGAGCGCGCGGAAGCCGGCGCGGACCAGCGCCTGGTCGTCGGCGAGCAGGACCCTGATCATGTGGTTCCTCCGGCGGGCGCGGCGGCGGGGGCGGTGGGCAGCACGGCGGACACGAGGTAGCCGCCCTCGGGCAGCGGGCCGGCGGCGAGCGTGCCGCCGAGGGTCTCCGCGCGGGCGCGCATGCCGGTGATCCCCGACCCGGCGACCGCCCCACCCGAGGCGGAGGATCCGGCAGGGGCTGCGGCGGGGGGAGCAGCCGGTGGGCCGTCGTTGCGGATCGTCACCCGCAGCTCGGTGGGGGCGTACTCGATCGCGACGTGGGCGGAGCCGGCCGTGGCGTGGCGGCGGACGTTGGTGAGGGCTTCCTGCACGATCCGGTACGCGGCGCGGTCGACCTCCGCCGGCAGGGATCGCTGCGGCCCGGACGTCGCCGTGGTGACCGGCAGGCCGGCGTCCGCGGTCAGGTCGGCGAGCCGGTCCAGGCCCAGGGCGGGCTGGCGGGGCGCGGCCTCCTCCTCGGGGCGCAGCGCGGCGAGGACGGACCGTACCTCGCGCAGCGCCTCGGCGGACGCCGTCTTGATCGCGGTGAGCGCCTCGCGGGCCTGTTCCGGGCGGCTGTCCATGAGGTGCAGGCCGACGCCCGCCTGCACGTTGATCAGCGAGAGGTGGTGGCCGAGGACGTCGTGCAGTTCGCGGGCGATCCGCAGGCGTTCGTCGGCCGCCTGCCGGCGTTCCTGCTCCTCGCGGGCGCGGGCCCGTTCCGCGTTCGCCTTCGTCATCTCGGCGAGGTATTCGCCGCGGGCCCGGCCGGCTCCGCCGAGGAACATGGTCACCGCGAGGACGATCGCGGTGAGCACGGCCTCGCGGACGCCGGGCCGGGCCTCCGCCGCCACGCCGAGCGGTTCCGCCAGGACCACGGTCAGCGTCAGATAGGCGGCGTACGCGGCGGCCGCGATCGTGGCGGCGGGGCGGGAACGGCCGGCCTTGACCGCGGTGAACAGCGCGATGATCGGTGCGACGGCGTACGTCCACGAGGGCGCCGACAGCGGGGCGTACGCGACGCTCGCCGCGGCCGCGACCGCCAGCACCCACAGCGGCGCCCGCCTGCGCCAGGGCAGGGCGAGCGGGCCGATGAGCAGCAGCGCGCCCGCGAGGGCCGCGGTGGGCTGGGGATGCGCCACGGCCTGGGACCAGTTGCCGAAGACGTGGAAGCACGCGGCGCCGATGACCGCGCCGGGCCCGGCGCCGTGCCGGGCGGACCCGGGTGGCGGCCAGGGTCCGCTGCCGTGCCGGGCGGACCGGGGCGGTCGCCAGGGCGGCAGGTCACGGCGCTGGTTGTGCACGCGGTCGACGCTACGGCACCCGGGACGGGCCGGGCATCCACGCGCGGGCTCCGCCGGTCTGCGCCCGGGGGAGCAGGCGCGGGACGGCGGGTACCCCGCAGGGCGTACGCCGCGGCGGCCGCGTGCTCCGCTCACCGCGTACCGGATGCTCCTCCGGGCCGACGTGCTCCGGGCGCCGGACCGGCGACGCTGGAGGGACCACGACGGGAGGTCACCATGTATCCGAACGACGCCATCCGGTCCGGTTCCGCCCGGCTCCGGACCTCCGACTCGGAGCGGGAGCAGGTCGCCGAGATCCTGCGGGCCGCGATGGCCGAGGGCCGGCTCACCCTGGAGGAGGGCGAGGAACGGCTGGGCCAGGTGTACGCGGCGAAGTACCGCGACGAGCTCCATCCGCTGACCGCCGACCTGCCCGACGGCGGCCGCGCCGCGCCGGCCCGCACGCCGCAGGCCCAGGCCACGACACGCCGGGGCGTACGGCGCCACGCCGGGTTCGTCGTCGCCGTGGCGCTGCTGCTGACCGGCCTTTGGGCGCTGTCCGGCGCGCCGTTCTTCTGGCCGGCGATCCCGCTCGCGTTCCTGGTCATCGGCCTGATCCGGCACGCCCGGTACGGCGACCTGCGGCACGAGTACTACCACCGGCACCGCGTCGCGCCGTGGAACGGTCCCGGCTATCGGTGATCTTGACCACTCCACAGTGGACGTGGCGGTCGTTGCCCGCCCCCCTCCCCGATGCGACAGTGTCGGCCTACGGGGAGGGGTGGGCAAAGATCATGATGGGTCCGTCGCACGCACTGTCGGGCGCGTCGGTATGGCTGGCCGGCAGCTGGGCCCTGGACCACTTCGCGGGGTACGCCCAGAGCCCCCTCGCGGTGGCCGTCGGCGCCACGGTGTGCGCGGGCGGCGCCCTGCTGCCCGACCTGGACCTGTCCGGCAAGGTCACCCGCAACCAGGGCGGCGCCACGGTCGCCCGTACGTTCGGGGTGTTCTCGCTGTTCATCGCCGAGGTGGTCGAGAAGATCTCGCTGGGCGTCTACACCGCGACGAAGCTGAGCCGCGACCCCCGGCGTACCAACGGGCACCGGACGCTCACCCACACGCTGCCGTTCGCGGCCGCCGTCGGCTGGGGCACCACGACGCTGTGCGCCGCGTACGGGAAATGGGCGGTCGTCGCGGTCGTGTTCTTCATGGCCGGCCTGGCGCTGCGCGGGCTGTTCGACGAGTGGGCCGAGCGCGCCGGCTGGCTGATCGTCACCGGCGCGGCCGCCGTGATCGCCTGGTTCACCGGTGCCAACCTGCCCGGCGACCGCGGCTATCCGATGCTCGGCTTCGCGGCCGGCGTGGGCTGCGTGGTGCACCTCTTCGGCGACATGATCACCAAGAACGGCGTACCGATCCTCTGGCCGATCCCGATGGGCCGGCGCATGTGGCGCATGGTCGGCGTGCCGAACGCGATGGCGGTCAAGGTCGGCGGCCGCGGCGAGACGATGGTGCTCCGGTCGATCTTCACGGTGGTGGCCGTGCTCGCGGTGCTCGGCATGTTCGCCCCGCACGCGCTGCGCAACCTGGACCTGGAGAAATGGGCCGGAGGCTGAGATCGGCTAGGGTGCGGGTGTGGGGGTGAGCGGCGGCGTGGCGGAGCGCGAGCGCCTGGCGCAGGCGGACTCCGGGGAGCGGCCGTGGCGCGCCTGGGGCCCGTACGTCGCCGAGCGCGCCTGGGGCACCGTCCGCGAGGACTACAGCGAGCACGGCACCGCCTGGGACTACTTCCCGCACGATCACGCCCGCTCGCGGGCGTACCGGTGGAACGACGACGGCATGGCCGGCGTCTGCGACGACCGGCAGACGTTCTGCTTCGCCCTGGCCCTGTGGAACGGCAGGGATCCGATTCTCAAGGAGCGGATGTTCGGGCTCGGCGGCGACGGCGGCAACCACGGCGAGGACGTCAAGGAGTACTGGTGGTACCAGGACTCCACGCCCACCCATTCGTGGATGAGCTGGCGCTACCACTACCCGCAGGCCGCCTTCCCGTACGACGAGCTGGTCGCGGTCAACGGCCGGCGCTCCCGCGACGAGCCGGAGTACGAGCTGGTCGACACCGGCGTCTTCGACGACGACCGGTTCTGGGCGGTGACCGTCGACTACGCGAAGGCCGGCCCGCGCGACCTGTGCATCGTCATCACCGTCGCCAACCGCGGCCCCGACGAGGCCACCCTGCACGTGCTGCCCACGCTGTGGTTCCGCAACACCTGGTCGTGGGGCCTGCCCAACCGCTCGGTCCCGCGGCTGACGGGTACGCCCGGCCGCATCGCCGGTGAGCACCGCAGCCTCGGCCACCTGACGCTGGTGGCCGACGGTGACGCCCCGGCGCTGATGTGCGACAACGAGACGAACTCGCAGCGGCTCTGGGGACTGCCCGGCACCAGCATGTTCCCCAAGGACGGCATCAACGACTTCATCGTGGGCGGCGCCCCCACGGTCAACCCGGCCGGCGTGGGCACCAAGGGTGCCCTGCACCACCGGCTGACGCTGGGCCCGGGGGAGACCCGGCAGATCCGGCTGCGCCTGACCGAGAGCGACGTGCCGGTGGAGCCGGACCTCGGCGAGGACTTCGAAGCCGTCGTCGCCGCCCGCCGGGCCGAGGCCGACGAGTACTTCGCCGGGCTGATCCCCGCGTCGGCGTCCGCCGAGGAGGCCGCCGTCGCCCGGCAGGGCATCGCCGGGCTGATGTGGGGCAAGCAGTTCTACCACTTCGACGTGAAGCAGTGGCTGCACGGCGACCCGGGGTCGGCGCCACCGCCGCCTGGCCGGCGCTACGGGCGCAACAACGCCTGGTGGCACATGAACAGCTTCGACGTCATCTCCATGCCCGACCCCTGGGAGTACCCCTGGTACGCGGCCTGGGACCTGGCGTTCCACTGCGTCACCATCGCCCGCGTGGACCCCGGCTTCGCGAAGGCCCAGCTGCTGCTGTTGCTGCGCGAGTGGTACATGCACCCCAACGGCCAGATCCCCGCGTACGAGTGGTCGTTCAGCGACGTGAACCCGCCGGTGCACGCGTGGGCGGCGCTGCGGGTCTTCGAGATCGACGGCGGGCGCGACCACGACTTCCTCGCCCGGATCATGCACAAGCTGCTGCTCAACTTCACCTGGTGGGTCAACCGCAAGGACGTGGGCGGCAACAACGTGTTCGAGGGCGGCTTCCTGGGCCTGGACAACGTCGGCCCGTTCGACCGCTCGGCCGCGCTGCCCGTCGCCGGCGTCCTCGAGCAGTCCGACGGCACCGGCTGGATGGCCATGTACGCCCTCAACCTGCTCGACATGTCGATCCGCCTCGCCCTGCACGACCGCACGTACGAGGACATGGCGACCAAGTTCTTCGAGCACTTCGCGTACATCGCGGAGGCGGCGTACCGGCAGGGGCTCTGGGACGACGAGGACTGCTTCTTCTACGACGTGCTGCGCCTGCCCGACGGCCACCGGTTGCCACTCAAGGCCCGCTCGATCGTCGGCCTCCTCCCGCTCGCGGCGACCACCCGGCTGACCGCGGCGACCCTCAACCGGCTGCCGGAGCTGGGCGCCCGGCTGCGCTGGCTGCTCGCCAACCAGCCGGACTACGCCGACGTCATCAGCGCCCGCCGGCTGTCCCGGGCCGGGGGCCAGCAGCGCCTGCTGTCCATGGTCGGCCAGGACCAGCTGCTGCGCATCCTCGCGCGGATGCTGGACCCGGAGGAGTTCCTCTCCCCGTACGGCCTGCGCACCCTGTCCCGCGCGCACCTGGAGAAGCCGTTCACGGTGTCGCTGGGCGGCTCCGACTTCACGGTCGGCTACGAGCCGGCGGAGAGCACCAGTGGCCTGTTCGGCGGCAACTCCAACTGGCGCGGCCCGGTCTGGATGCCGGTCAACTACCTGCTCATCGAGGCGCTCCGCGAGTTCGCCGCCTTCTTCGGCGACGACCTGCTGGTCGAATACCCGACGGGCGCGCAGACCAAGATGCCGCTGAGCAAGGTCGCCGACGACCTGTCCCGCCGCCTGGTGGCCCTGTTCGTCCCGGACGCGGACGGCCGCCGCCCCATCTACGGCGCCTGTGAGCTCTTCCAGACGCACCCGGACTGGAAGAACCTGGTCTCCTTCCCCGAGTACTTCCACGGCGACAACGGCGCCGGCCTGGGCGCCTGGCACCAGACCGGCTGGACGGCCCTGGTCGTCGACCTGATCCTCGACCTGCACCGCCCATAGACTCGCGGGCATGGAGTTCGGAGCCGGATATTTCCCCACCCATGACGGCGTACGGCCCGGGGAGGTCGCGCGGCGGGTCGAGGAGCGGGGGCAGGATGCGCTGTTCTTCGCCGAGCACACGCACATCCCCGCGAGCCGGGAGTCGCCGTGGGGTGGTGGGGCGCAGCTTCCCCGCAAGTACTGGCACACGTACGACCTGTTCGTCTCGCTGACCGCGGCGGCGGAGGCGACGACCCGGCTGCGGGTGGGTGCCGGGGTGTGCCTGGTCGTCGAGCGGGATCCGATCACCACCGCGAAGGAGGTCGCGTCCGTCGACCATCTGTCCGGCGGGCGGCTGGAGTTCGGGGTGGGCGCCGGATGGAACCGCGAGGAGATGGCCAACCACGGCACCGATCCGCGCACCCGGATGGCGTTGCTGGGTGACCGGGTACGCGCCATGCAGGCGATCTGGACGCAGGACGAGGCCTCGTACGCCGGCCGGTTCGTCAGCTTCGACCGCATCTGGTCGTGGCCGAAGCCGGCGCAGAAGCCGTGGCCGCCTGTGCTGGTCGGCGGCGGCGGGCCGACCGTGCTGGACCGGGTGCTGGCGTGGGGTGACGGCTGGTTCCCGCAGTGGCACGACGAGAACCTGTTCGGCCGCATCGAGGAGCTGCGGGCCCGCGCGGACCGGCCGCTGCAGGTGCAGGTGCTGAGCGTCCCGCCGGACCCGAAGGCCCTGGAGCAGCTGGAGAACGCGGGCGTGCACCGGGCGTCGTGCTGGCTGCCGTCCGGGCCGTGGAGCGTGGTGGAGCCGGCCCTGGAGAAGTGGGAGCGGGCGATCGCGGACCTGACCGGCCGGTGACGCCGGCGCAGCGGTTCGCCGCCGCCCGGGTGGCCCGGCTCGCCACGGTCACGCCGGGCGGCGCCCCGCATCTCGTACCGATCGTCTTCGCGCTCGTGGGCGACGTCGTGCACACGGCGGTCGACGCGAAGCCCAAGCGGCACCGCGCGCTGCAACGGCTGGTCAACATCGCCCACGAGCCGCGGGTGAGCGTGCTCGCCGACCACTACGACGAGGACTGGGCCACGCTGTGGTGGGTCCGCGCCGACGGTATCGCCACGGTGAGTGAGGAGGCTGAGCCGGCCCTGCTCGCCAAGTACCCCCAGTACCGGGACACGCCGCCGCCGGGACCGTTCCTGCGCATCGCCGTGCAGCGCTGGACCGCCTGGTCCGGCTCCTAGCGCGAGGACCGCGCCGCGTCGTACGCGGTCGCGGGGTCGCCGAGGTAGTTCCAGATCCAGCCGCCGACCCGGTCGCCGAGCAGGTCGGAAGACGCGCGCCGCCGCGGCCCGCTCGCCGGCCAGGTGCAGGCCCATCGCGAAGGCGTTCGCGCGGGGGATCCAGCCGTACGCGGGCGTGAAGGCGGGATGGAACACCGACTTCTCCTGCACGTCGTCGACCTTCCAGGCGACCTCCATCGGGTACGCGCGGGTGTCCGGTTCGGTCGCTCCGGCGAGCACGTCGCGGGCCGTACGCCAGTCCCGGGCGGTCAGCGCGTCGAGCAGCGCCCGGGCGCGCGGATCACCGCCGGTGGGGTCGACGGCGAGACCGGCCGGCTTCTCCCGGCGCCTGAACGGCCGCATGTGGATCTCCCTTCGCTGCCGGGCGCCGATCCTGGGGGAACCGGGACGGTCCCGTGGGGGGGCAGACCGTTACCTGCAGATTCTTCGATCCGTGACCGGCCGACGACTCGCGGTCCGCACGGGAATCTGGCAGTCTGAAGTGACTGTGATCTACGTCATAACGGCGTGTGACGGACGGAGGGCTCGATGAGGCTTCACCATCCGACAGCGGTACGCGGACACCCCTCACGTTGGACGGCCGCCCTGGGCGTGGCGGTCCTCATGGCTTCGCTCGCGGCCTGCTCGAGCGGTCCGAAGGGGACCGTGATCAACCTGTACGGCGGGGCCAGTGGCACCGGCTTCGACAAGATCATCGCCGACTGCAACAAGGCGGCGGCCGGCCGGTACACGATCGTCGGAAATCTCCTGCCCAGCGACGCCGACGGCCAGCGTGACCAGTTCGTCCGCCGGCTCGCCGCGCACGACGACGGCATGGACCTGCTCGGCATGGACGTCACCTGGACCGCCGAGTTCGCGGAGGCCGGGTGGATCCGTGAGCTCTCCGCCGACCAGAAGGCACAGGCCACCAAGGACACCCTGCAGCCGCCGATCGACACGGCGACCTGGAAGGACAAGCTCTACGGCATCCCGCGGACGACCAACGTGCAGCTGCTCTGGTACCGCAAGTCGCTGGTGCCGACGCCGCCCAAGACGTTCGACGAGATGATCACGATGGCCCAGCAGCTGAAGTCGCAGGGCAAGCCGTACGAGATCGGCCTGACCGCCGCCCAGTACGAGGGCTACGTGGTCAACATCAACAATCTCGTCACCATGTCCGGCGGCACACTCGTGAACGAGGACAGCACGAAACCGACGATCGACGACAAGGTCGTGCAGGCCCTGGCCCTGATGCAACGGCTCGCCACGTCCGGCGTCACCAGTTCCTCATTGTCCAACGCGCAGGAGCCCGAGGTGTTCGCCGACCTCCAGGCCGGCCGGTCGGCGTTCTCACTCAACTGGCCGTACGTGCTCAGCGCCATGCGCGAGGCCAACCCCGACCTCGTCAAGGACCTGGGCTTCGCGCCGTACCCGTCGATCGACGGCGGCCCGCCGCGGGTGACGCTCGGCGGGATGAACTACGCGATCAGCACGTACAGCAAGCACCCGGAGGAGACCTTCGAGGCGGGGATGTGCCTGCGCAACCAGAAGAACGCGCTGAGCGCCGCCCTCGACGCCGGTGACGTGCCGGCGCTGGCGACCGTCTTCGACACGCCGGAGTTCGTCAAGGCGTACCCGATGAAGGACGTCATGCTCGCCGAGCTCAAGAACGCCGTGCCGCGCCCGGTGTCGCCGGTCTACCAGAACATCTCCACGATCGTCTCCACCACGCTGTCACCGCCGGCGGAGATCAACCCGCAGAAGTCCGCCGACGAGCTTCGCGACGCGATCAAGGCCGCGATCGAGGGCAAGGGGATCCTCCCATGACCGCCACACCGACCTCGGCGGCTGCGGAGGCCGCCGCCGTCCCGATCGAGGACGAGACCACCCAGGTCGCCCGTCAGCGCTTCAACGAGGCCAAGCGTGCGGAACGCAAGCTGGGCCTGCTGCTCGTGGCCCCCGCGGTCATCCTGATGCTCGCGGTGACCGCCTATCCCGTGCTGTACGCCATGTGGCTCTCGCTCAACCGGGCCGACCTGCGCCGGCCCGGCGAGAACAAGTTCATCTGGTTCGACAACTACATCACCGTGCTGTCCAGCCCGATCTGGTGGACGGCGTTCGGCGTGACCACGCTCATCACCGTGGTCAGCGCGGCCCTCGAGCTCGTCCTGGGCATGGCGCTGGCGATCGTGATGCACCGCACGCTGGTCGGCCGCGGGCTGGTTCGCACCTCCGCGCTGATCCCGTACGCGATCGTGACCGTGGTCGCCGCGTTCTCCTGGCGCTTCGCCTGGACCGCCGACCTGGGCTGGCTGGCGCCGAGCGGCTCGGCCCCGCTGACCAAGTTCGGCAGCTCCATCATGATCATCATCCTGGCCGAGGTCTGGAAGACCGTGCCGTTCATGGCGCTGCTGCTCATGGCCGGACTCGCGCTGGTGCCCGAGGACCTGCTCAAGGCGGCGTCGATGGACGGCGCCTCGGCGTGGAAACGGTTCTGGCTGGTGACCGTACCGCTGATCAAGCCGGCCATCCTGGTGGCGTTGCTGTTCCGCACGCTCGACGCGTTCCGGATCTTCGACAACATCTTCATCCTCACCAGCGGGTCCAACCAGACCAGTTCGGTGTCGATGGTGACCTACAGCAACCTGATCCGGGGGCTGAACCTCGGCATCGGCTCCGCCATGTCGGTGCTCATCTTCATCACCACCGGCATCATCGCGTTCCTGTTCATCAAGCTCTTCGGCGCGGCCGCACCGGGAGCCGACACCGAGGGGAGGCGGTAGCCGTGCAGCCGGTGACCACGAACCGCAAGCTGATGTGGTGGGGGATCAACACGATCGTCCTGCTGTACGCGTTCATCCCGGTGTTCTGGCTGGTCTCCCTGTCGCTGAAGGACAGCGAGACGCTCAACGACGGCAAGTACTTCCCGACGTCGCCCACCGGCGACAGCTACGCGTCGATCTTCAAGAACGAGGACTTCGTCCGCGCCCTGATCAACTCGATCGGCATCTGCGTGATCGCCACCCTGGTGGCCATCGTGCTCGGCACGATGGCCGCGTACGCGATCGCCCGGCTGCAGTTCCCGGGCAAGAAGGCGATCGTCGCCATGGCGCTGCTGGTCTCCATGTTCCCGCAGATCGCGCTGGTGACCCCGCTGTTCAAGATCGAGACGGCGCTGGGGCTCTTCGACACGTGGCCGGGCCTGATCATCCCGTACATCACGTTCGCGCTCCCGCTGGCGATCTACACGCTCTCCGCGTTCTTCCGGGAGATCCCGTGGGACCTGGAGAAGGCCGCGAAGATGGACGGCGCCACGCCGTACCAGGCCTTCCGGCAGGTGATCACGCCGCTGGCGATGCCCGGCGTGTTCACCACGGCGATCCTGGTCTTCATCGCGTGCTGGAACGACTTCCTGTTCGCCCTCTCGCTGACCTCGACGTCGCAGGCGCGCACGGTGCCGGCCGCGATGAGCTACTTCACCGGCGCCACCACCTTCGAGAAGCCGACCGGACCGATCGCGGCCGCCGCCGTGGTCATCACCATCCCCATCGTTCTGTTCGTGCTGGTCTTCCAGCGGCGCATCGTCGCCGGGCTGACCTCCGGCGCGGTAAAAGGCTGAGGAGCGGAAAGTGGCCGAGATCGTTCTGGACCATGTCGTCAAGCGCTACCCCGACGGGGCACTCGCCGTGGACGACTTCAACCTCGAGATCGCCGACGGCGAGTTCATCATCCTGGTCGGCCCGTCCGGCTGCGGGAAGTCCACGACCCTCAACATGGTGGCCGGCCTGGAGGACATCACCGCCGGCAAGCTGCTGATCGACGGTCAGGTGGTCAACGACAAGGCGCCCAAGGACCGCGACATCGCCATGGTGTTCCAGTCGTACGCGCTCTACCCGCACATGACCGTCCGGGAGAACATGGGCTTCCCGCTGCGGCTGGCCGGGATGGACAAGGCGGACATCCGGCGGAAGGTGGACGAGGCCGCCGAGATGCTGGAGCTGACCCAGCACCTGGACCGCAAGCCGTCGAACCTCTCCGGCGGCCAGCGCCAGCGGGTCGCCATGGGCCGCGCCATCGTCCGCTCGCCGAAGGCCTTCCTCATGGACGAGCCGCTGTCCAACCTGGACGCGAAGCTGCGCGTCCAGATGCGCACGCAGATCGCCCGGATCCAGAAGACGCTGGGCACCACCACGCTCTACGTGACGCACGACCAGACCGAGGCGATGACCCTCGGCGACCGGGTCGTGGTCATGCGGGCCGGCGTGGTGCAGCAGGTCGGCAGCCCGGCCCACCTGTACGCCCAGCCGGCGAACCTGTTCGTGGCCGGCTTCATCGGCAGCCCGTCGATGAACTTCCTGTCCGGCCAGCTGCGCGGCGGCGGCACGGTGGTGACCGCCCTCGGCGAGGCGGAGCTGCCCGGCCGGGCGCGGCAGGCGCTGGAACGCACGTCCGCCGACCGCGATGTCATCGTCGGCATCCGTCCGGAGCACTTCGAGGACGCCGCCATGATCGGCGACAAGCCGGGGGCGACCTTCGACGCGCCGATCGACATCGTCGAGGCGATGGGCTCGGACGTGTACGCGTACTTCACGGTCAAGGGCGAGGAGGCCCGCTCGGCCGACCTCGACGACCTCGCCAAGGACACCGGCAACGACCTGCAGGGCGGTGGCACCTCGATCACCGCCCGGCTGGACGCCGCGTCCGACGTCCGGCGTGGCAGGACCGCGCGGCTCTGGTACGACACGGCGAAGATGCAGCTGTTCGACCCGTCCACCGGCAAGAACCTGCTCACCACCGACTGAGCCGCCGGCACGGACCGCAGGGACGGGAGGAAACCATGAGCACGGACGGTCCCTGGTGGCGCCACGCGGTGATCTACCAGGTGTACGTGCGCAGCTTCGCCGACTCCGACGGCGACGGGATCGGCGACCTGCCGGGCGTGCGGTCCCGCCTGCCGTACCTGCGGGACCTGGGCGTGGACGCCCTGTGGCTGAACCCGTTCTATCCGTCCCCGCAGGCCGACGCGGGGTACGACGTCTCGGACTACCGGGACGTCGACCCCCGCTTCGGCACCCTCGCCGACGCCGACGCGCTGATCCGTGACGCCCACGCGCACGGCCTTCGGATCATCGTCGACCTCGTGCCCAACCACACCTCCGACCAGCACCCCTGGTTCCGGGCCGCCCTGGCCGCGCCGCCCGGCAGCCGGGAGCGTGCCCGTTACCTGTTCCGCGACGGCGGCGGCCCGGACGGCTCGGTGCCGCCCAACAACTGGATGAGCAACTTCGGCGGCCGGGCCTGGACCCGGATCGTCGAGGCCGACGGCCGGCCCGGGCAGTGGTACCTGCACCTGTTCGCCCCGGAACAGCCCGACCTGGACTGGACCGACGACGAGGTCCGGGCCGAGTTCCACGACATCCTGCGCTTCTGGCTGGACCGGGGCGTCGACGGGTTCCGCATCGACGTCGCCCACGGCCTGGCCAAGGACCCGGAGATGCCGGACCTCGGTGCCGGGTACGCCACCGGTGGCCAGGCCGTCGAGGGGCACCCGCACTGGGACCTCGACGAGGTGCACGACGTCTACCGCGGCTGGCGGCGGATCAGCGACGCGTACCCGGGGGACCGGACCTTCGTCGGCGAGGTCTGGGTGGCGGACCCGGCGCGGCTCGCCCGCTACCTGCGCCCCGACGAGCTGCACACCGCGTTCAACTTCACCTTCCTCATGGCGCCCTGGGACGCCGGCGCGCTGCGGGCGGCCGTCGACGAGAGCATGACCGAGCTGGCCAAGGTCGGCGCCCCGGCGACCTGGGTGCTGTCGAACCACGACGTCACCCGGCACGTCACCCGCTACGGTGGCGGCGCGACCGGCCTCCGGCGTGCCCGGGCCGCGGCGCTGCTCATGCTCGCCCTGCCCGGCGGCGCCTACGTGTACCAGGGGGAGGAGCTCGGCCTGCCCGAGGTCGAGGACCTGCCCGGCGAGGTGCGCCAGGACCCGACCTTCCACCGTACGGGCGGCAGCGAACTCGGCCGCGACGGCTGCCGGGTGCCGCTGCCCTGGTCCGGCGCCGAACCCTCGTACGGCTTCGGCCCGGGCCCCGCCTCCTGGCTGCCGCAGCCGGCCGGCTGGGCGGAGCTGACCGCGCAACGGCAGGCCGGCGACCCCTCGTCGATGCTGTCGCTCTACCGGGAGGCGCTGCGCCACCGCGCCGCCCTGGCCGCCCTGGGCTCCGGCACGCTGGCCTGGCTGCCCACCGAGGGGGACGTGCTGGCGTTCCGCCGCGACCCCGGCTTCGTCTGCGTGGTCAACGCCGGCGAGCAACCGGCCGCGCCGCCACCCGCCGTCCGCGACCTGCGCCTGCTGCTGGCCAGCGGGCCGGTCGGCGACGACGGGATCCTCCCCGGGGCCACCGCGGCCTGGTACCTCAGCTAGGTCCCCGGCCGGTGCAACCGGACGGCCGGGAGCGGTGTGTTCACAGTCGTGATGAACTTCGCCCGCGTCCGTGCCGTCGTCCTGGCCGGCCTGCTCGCCGTGGCTGCGGCGGTCCTGGTGACCGTCGCGGTGGTCCGCGACTCGCAGGCGGGCGCCGTCGCCGGCGGCGGTTGTCCCGACGGCGCGGTCCGCGCTGACGTCCGGCTGCCCGACGACAATCAGCAGGTCACCGTGCGGGTGTACAACGGCAGCCGGATCCCGGGGCTCGCCAGGTCGGTCAGTGAGGACTTCCGCAACCGGCGGTTCGGCACCGGGAGGCCGGCCGAGAGCAGGACGAAGGTCGACGGCGTCGCGGTCCTCCGGTACGGCCCCGACGCGGTCGGCAGGGCCTGGCTGGTCCGGGCGTACTTCCTCGACCAGGCCGACGCCCAGTACGACCCACGGCGCAAGGGCCCGGTCGTCGACGTGGTGGTCGGCGCGGGCTTCCGGCAGCTCGCCACGTTCACCGAGGTCAGCCAGTCGCTGGTCGCGCTCGGCGAGCCCGAGCTGCCCCCGGGCGCCTGCCCCGCACCGCGCACCTAGGGCGGCTGAGTACGCCGACTCAGGAGCGGGGCCGCCGCCGCGACAAGGATCAACGGCGTGACCTCGTACCCGTGCCCGTTCTGCCGTACCGAAGCGAACCTGACCACCGGCTGCCCCGGCTGCGGCCGCGGACCGGATCCGGACGCCGCCGAGGTGGTCCGCCTCGACGCCGAGATCCCGGTGCTGACGGCCCGGCTCGCCGCCGCCCGCGACGCGGTGACCGCGGCGGACGGAGCGCTGCGCCGGGCCTGGGCGCAGCGGGAGGCGGCCGCGGGCCGGGTGCGGGCCGCCGTGGCCGCCGCCGCCCGGGTCGCGCCCCGGCCGGCACATGCGCCGGCGATGACCGCCCCGATGACCACGGCGACCGCCGAGGCGTCCACCCGGCTCGTGCAGAACTCGCTGTTCGTGCTCGGCGGCCTGCTCCTGGCGGTCGCCGCGATCGTCTTCACCGCGGTGGCGTGGTCGCAGTTCGGGGTGCGCGGCCGCGCCGGCCTGCTCGCGGCGGTCACCGTCGTGGCGCTCGCCGCGCCGCTGGCGGCCCTGCGGCGCCGGCTCACCGCCGCCGCCGAGACGGTCGCCGCGGTGGGGGTGCTGCTGATCCTGCTCGACGGGTACGCGGCCTGGTACGTCAACCTGTTCGGCCTCGCCGACTACTCCGCGCTCGGATACGCCGGGGCGGTGTGCGCCGTGACCGCCGCCGTCGCCGCCGGGTACGAGCACGTCACCGGCCTGAGCACGCCCAGGTTCGCCGCGCTGCTCGTGGCCCAGCCCGTACTGCCCCTGCTCGTGGCGCCGTTCCACCCGGACGCCGCGGGGTGGGCGTACACGTGGGCGGCCGTCGCGGTGGTCAACCTGGCAGTCATCCACCTGCGGCGCGGGGCGCTGACGCCGCTGGCCGTCGCCGCGTACGTGCTCGGCGGCCTGGCCGTGACGGTGTCCGGGATCTGCGCGCTGGCCGGCCTGGCGCTCGCCACCGATCCCGGGCCGGTGGCGCTGGCCGGAGCGTCGCTCGTCACCGCGGCGGGCGTCCTGCTGGCCGCGGCGGTGCTCGCCCGCGCCGGCATCGCACCCGCCGCCGGGATGGTCGTGGTGGCGGTGGCGATCGCCGCGGCCCGCTTCGCCGCGGTCGCGGGTGGCGAGCGCCTGGCGCCGGTGCTGATCACGCTGGTCGTGGCGGCCCTGGCCGTCGCGGTCCGGCTGCTGCCCTCGACGGTACGGCGAGGCCCGCAGATCGCCGCGCTGGCTTGCCTCGGCGTGCCCGGTGTGGCCACCGTGCTCGCCGCCGTGGCGGCGCGGGTGGGCGGGGAGACCGACTGGCGGCTGCCCACGATGATCGTGATCCTGTCGGCGGGCGCCGCGGCCCTGCTGCCCCCGGTCCCCGTGGCGCTGGCCGGCGGTGCGGTGCTGACGCTGGCGGCCCCGGCGGTGCTGCCCTGGTCGCCCGCGGTGCAGAGCCGCGTGATCATCGGTGTGGCGGCGGTGCTGGTCGTGGTGGCGTACCGGATCGGGCGGCACCGCGAGGTCGCGGCGGGCGTGGCGCTGGCTCTGCTCGCGTCCACGCCGGTGTGGGCGCTGGTCTCCGGCGACTCCCCGGCGATCTACGCGGCGGCCGGGTTGCTGCTGCTCGCGCTGCCCGCGCCGGTGCACCGCGCGCTGACCGTCGTCGCCGCCGCGGTTCTCGGGTTCGCCCTGCTCGCCGCCACGGGCGACAGCCTCCTGACCGTCCTCGCCGGACCGTGGCTGCACTCCGGTGCCCGGTGGACCGGTCACGTACCGGTCGCCGACGTGGTCGCGACGGGCATCCTCGCGATCGCCGCCGGACTCCACGGCCGCCGGCACGTCCTCTGGACGGCCGCGCCTGTCGTCGCGATCACCGCCGTGCTCGCCCCCGGGGCAGCCGGCGCGCCGTGGCCGTCAACCGGGGCGGCGAGCCTGGTCACTGGGCTGGCGGGCCTGATCGTGGCCGCGCTGCGCGGCGACGCCCGCCGGTCTGCCGCGCTGACGGTCGTCTCCGCGGCGCTGCTCGGCGCGGCGCTCGCTGCGGCGCCCGCCACGGACGTGACCACGCTGGTGGCCTTCGGCGCGACCGTGGTCGCCGGGGTGATGATCGGAGCCGTGGGCCGTACGGTCGCGGTCCGGGCTTCTGGATGGCTGGGCGCGGCGGGTTCCGCGTACGTGGTCGCCGCCACCGCCGGGCACACGGCCGGACTGCCGCTGCACGCCACGGCGTTCGTGGTGCTCGGCGCGGCTGCCGCCGTCCTCACCGCCGGGGTGCTGCTGCGGCGGCGTACGGCCGAGAGCTGGACGCTGCAGGCCGCCGCCCACGGTGGCGCGGTCGTCGCCCTGCTGCTGACCGCCGGCTCCCCGCGGTACGCCGCCGCCGTCTGCACCGTGTGGGGCCTCGCGCTGGGGCTGCGGGCGCTGGTCCGGGACACCGCCGGCCGCCGCAGTCACGTGGTGGCGGCCGCGGCGGCCGAGGTGGGCGGCTGGTGGCTGCTGCTCGCCGCGGAGCAGGTGGCGGTCGTGGAGGCGTACACGATCCCGGCGGCCGCCGTCGCGCTGCTGGCCGGATGGCTGGGCCGCCGGCACCGGGCAGGCTTGTCGAGCTGGGCCGCCTACGGCCCCGCGCTGGCCGCGGCGCTGCTGCCGACGCTCGCCTCGGTGCTGACCGGCGAGGGGGAGCCGCTGCGCCGGCTGCTGCTGGGCGCCGCGGCGCTGGCCATCGTCGTGGCCGGGGCGCACGCCCGGCTGCAGGCGCCCGTCGTCACGGGCGGCTCGGTGCTCACGCTGGTGGCCCTGCACGAGACGGCCCTCGTCTGGGACCTGCTGCCGCGCTGGATCCCGCTCGCCGCCGCCGGCCTGCTGCTGCTCGGCCTGGCGACCACCCTGGAACGCCGCCGCCGGGACGTGGCCCGCATGCGGTCGGCGATCCACCGGATGGGCTGACCGTCAGTTCTCCCGGACGATGGCCTCCGCGACCCGGTGCAGCTCGCGCTGGTTCGGGACGAAGCCGTCGGCGATGTCCTGGTGCAGACCGGCCTTCGTCTCGTCGAGGAGCTCGTGCGCGACCTCGTCGACGGGCTCACCGGAGTATTCGTGAGCGACCCGCTCGGTCGCCGCCTGCAGTGCGGAGGTGAGCTGCTGCTCGAGCGGCCCGCGCAGCTTCTCCGCCGCGGGGCCGAGGTTGTCCGGGTCCAGAGTGACGTGCGGTTCCATCATGGCGGGCTCCCCCGTAGGACGGCTGACGGCGCGAGGCCTTTACCCCGTCGCGCCGCCGGCCCAAACCGGAAATCAGGAACGGCCGCGCTTGAGCTCGAAGAACGTGCCGCTGCGGGCCAGCGGAACCACCGCGTCCCAGATGGCCAGTGCCTCGTCACGGCCCGGCACCTCGCCGATGATCGGGCCGTGCACGCCGCGCGCCGCGCCCTCGAGCATCAGCACGGGCGAGCCGATGTCCGGGCCGGCCGAGCCGAACGCCAGCTCGTGCGACTCGCGCACCGCCTCGTCCCAGGAGGCGTCGTCGAGGACGGTCTTGGGGTCGGTCACGCCGGCGGCCTCCGCGGCCTGCACCACGATGTCGTCGCTCAGCGGCACGCCCGCGTCGTGCGTGCGGGTGCCCAGCTCGGTGTAGAACGTGGCGATGTCGTCGTCGCGGTGGTCCGCCCGCAGTGCCTCCACCAGCCGCAGCGCCCGGCTGGACGCGGCCATCATCGGCTTGTACTGGTCGGGGACGTTGTCGCCGTTGAGGATCGACAGGCTGAACGCGCGCCAGCGCAGCGTCACGTCGCGCTCCGGGGCCACGCTCACCAGCCACCGCGAGGTGCGCCAGGTGAACGGGCAGGCCGGATCGAAGAAGTAGGTGGCTTCCATGCCGCGATCCTATGCCGCTCCGAGGGTGCGGCTGCGCTGGTCCACACCGAGCGGTCCGTACGGGTAGTCGGTGGCGTGCAGGTCGCTCGCGGCGTCGAGGGCGGCGCTCTCCTCGCCGTCGAGGTGCAGGTCCGCGGCCTTCAGGTTGGTCTCGAGCTGCTCGACCGTACGGGCGCCGAGGATCGTCGACGTGACGGCGGGCCGGTCGGTGACCCAGGCGAGCGCCACCTCCGCCATGGACACCCCGCGCGCCTCGGCGATCCGCTGGACCGCGTCGACGATCTCCCACGTGCGCTCGGTGCCGCGCCGTTCCCACGCCTCCATGCCGCGCCCCGGGTCCTCGCCCAGCCGGGTCGCACCGGTCGGGCGCTGGTCCCGCTTGTACTTGCCGGACAGCCAGCCGCCGCCGAGCGGGCTCCACGGCAGCAGCCCCATCCCGGCGTCCCGAGCGGCCGGCACGATCTCCCACTCGATCTCCCGTACCAGCAGGCTGTACTGCGGCTGCAGCGTGACCGGCGCGGCGATGCGCAGCTCGCGTGCCAGGTGCACGGCCTTGGTGAGCTGCCAGCCGGTGAAGTTCGAGAAGCCGTAGTAGCGGATCTTCCCGGCCTTCACGAACCCGTCGAGGGTCAGCAGCGTCTCCTCCAGCGGCGTCACCGGATCCCACGAGTGCGCCTGGTAGAGGTCGATGCTGTCCAGGCCGAGCCGGCCCAGCGAATCGTCCAGCGCGCGGGTCAGGTGCCGGGCGGACAGGCCCACCCCGTTGGGGTCGCCGGCCATCGGGAAGCGGCCCTTCGTCGCCAGCACCACCCGGTCGGTGACCTCGGCGCCGCGCGAGGCGAACCAGCGGCCGATGATGCGCTCGGACTCGCCTTTCGCGTACACGTCAGCGGTGTCGACGAAGGTGCCACCCGCCTCGACGAAGCGGTCGAGCTGCGCGTGCGAGACCTTCTCGTCGGACTCGGCGCCGAACGTCATGGTGCCCAGGCAGAGGTTCGAGACGGCGCAGCCGCTGCGCCCGAGGTTGCGGTATTCCATCCCCGAAACGTACGCCCGGTCGGCGCGGGCCGCCGGACGGCGCTAGGGTCCACAGCCATGGCGATCTTCCGTACGCCGCAGATCGTGCTGTTCAGCGAGGACCTGCCGCGCGCCGTGACGTTCTACGCCGGGCTCGGCTTCGAGGAGGTGTTCCGTGCCCCGGCCGAGGGCGAGCCGATCCACGTCGACCTCGTCCTCGACGGCTACCGCATCGGCATCGCGTCGGGCGCCTCCACCCGCGACGACCACGGCCTCGACCCGCTCACCGAGGGCCAGCGCGCCGCGGTGATCCTGTGGACGGACGACACCGCGGCCGCGTACGAGGAATTGGTGCGAAAGGGCGCCCCCGCGGTGGCCGCACCGCATCGCTGGCTCGACCGGCTGCTGATCGCGTGGACCGCCGACCCCGACGGCAACCCGATCCAGATCGTCCAGTCGCTGTGAGGGGCGGCGGGAACCGGTCGCATCGACGAGGATGAGCACCATGGGTGCGATCTCACGACGGCAGGCGCTGGTGGCGCTGGGCGGTTCGGCGGCGATGCTCGGACTGCTCGAGGCGCGGCCGCGACCGGCCGCGGCGGCGGACGAGTACGGGTCGAACACCGAGCTCTACGCGGCGGAGACCGAGGGCGTCGACTTCGGCCGGCGCTTCCGGCGGCATGCCGCGTTCGACGACAGCCAGGCCGTTGCGACGGCGCTGCCCGAGACGCTCGTGCTGGCGCTGCACGGTGGCGGTATCGAGCCGGGCACCTCGGAGCTGTGCCTGGCCGTCGCGGGCTACCACCCGGCGACGATGGCCGGCGCGGCCCCGCTGCACGACTACTGGATGTTCGAGGGCCTGCGCTCGCAGGGCAACGCCGAGCTGCACGTCACCGCGACCCACTGCGACGACCCGGTCGCCGAGCTGCTGGCGGCCGGCGCGCGGCGGGCGGTTTCCCTGCACGGGTGTACGCCCGCGCAGGCCGGCCTGCCCTCCGACGACGATCCGGGCGTGGTGGTCGGCGGCCGGGACACCGCGCTGAAGGGCCGGCTGACGGCCACGATCGCGGCGGCCGGGCTGACGGTGACCGTCGGCGGCCGGGAGGTGCCGGTCGCGGTCGTCGACGGCGCCACCCGGCCCCTGCTCGGCGGCGACGACCCGGCCAACATCGTGAACCGCACGTACGGCGGGGGCGGCGCCCAGCTGGAGCTGACGACGCCGCTGCGCGCCGCGATGTTCGGCACCAACACCGCCGCGCAGCGCAAGAACACGACCACGCCGCTGTTCTGGAACTTCGTGGCGGCTGTCCGGGAGGCACTCGCCTGAATCGGCCCTGGGCTCGCGACGATCCCGGTCAGGCCGGGACGGTCGAGCCGCGGATGACCAGCTGCGCCGGGTGCCGGTGCAGCCCCGGCCTCGGGTCGCCGTCGATGGCCCGCAGGAGCAGCTCCGCGGCGGCCCGGCCCAGCCCCTCCAGGTCCATGTCGACGCTGGTCAGCGGCGGGCGGCTGGCCGTGGTCATGACGTCCCAGTTGTCGAAGCCGGTGACCGCGACGTCCTCCGGGACCCGTCGGCCCGCCTCGCGCAGCGCGTCGGTGAGGCCGCGGGCGATCTGGTCGCTGCCGCAGTGCACCGCGTCCACCTCGGCGCCCCGGGCGAGCAGGATGCCGGCGGCCTGACGGCCCCAGGCCTCGCTCCATTCGCCGTACAGGGGCGGGACGGGCGGTTCGAGGCCGGCCTCGGCGAGGCGGGCCGTCAGGGCGTGGGCGCGGACGCGGGCCGAATGGTGGTGCTCCGGGCCGGTCACGTGGGCGATGCGGCGACGGCCCACGGTGAGCAGGTGGTCGGCGGCGAGCCGGGAGCCGGCCTCCTCGTCGGGCACCACCGAGCAGTCGCCGGGGTCGTCGGAGGCGAGGAACGCGTACACGACCGGGACGCCGAGCCCGGTGCTGACGCTCGGCCGGCTGCCGGCGCGGCGGCCGGTCACGACGACGCCGTCGACCCGGCGGCTGAGCAGGACGCGCAGGTGGTGCTGCTCGCGGATGGCGTCGTCGCGGGCGTCGCAGAGCAGCACCGAGATCTGCCCGGCGCCCAGCGTGCCCTCCACGCCGATGAGCAGCGGGATGCTGAACCGGCCGATGATGTCGGTGGTGATCATGCCGACGGTGTAGGTCCGCCCGGCGTGCAGGCTGCGCGCGGCGGCGTTGGGCCGGAAGTCCAGCTGCTCGGCGGCCCGGCGGACCCGGGCGACGGTGTCGGCGCGCAGCGATCCGCGGCCGTTGAGCGCCTTCGACGCGGTGCCCACCGAGACGCCGGCCAGCGCGGCGACGTCACGGATGGTGGCGACGCGCTGGCGGGGCATGTCCAGAAACGTACCCCGCGCGGCACCCGCCTCAGCCGGGGATGCCGGCCAGCGCGGCGGCGAGCAGGCGGTGCAGCTTCGCGGCCCGCGACGGGTGGGCGTGCGAGACCCAGGCGACGCGGCCCCTCAGGTACGCGGCGAAGTCGGCACGCCCCTCCCGGTCGGCGGCCGGCCCGTTGCGGGCGGCGTCGTGCAGGACGGCACGCAGGTGGTCGTACTCGGCGCGGGGCACGGCCGGGCGGTCGTTGACGACCAGGCCGGTGAGCAGCTGCCGGTCGGCGCGGCCCCGGATGCGGGTCTTGCCCGGATGGACCCGGAACCCCTCCGCGGTGACCACAGTGGTCGCCGCCGCCACGAGCCGCCCGGCCGCGCCGCCGGTCAGCGGCCCGGAGAACGCCAGGTCGTCGGCGTACCGGGTGTAGGCGGCGCCGAAGCGCGCGGCCAGGCCGGTGAGCCTGCGGTCCAGCCGGTACGCGAGCAGGTTCGCCAGCGCCGGTGAGGTGGGCGCGCCCTGCGGCAGGTGCGGGCGGCGCAGCAGGGTGGCGGTGTGCCAGTCCGGGGCGTTGCGCAGGACGGCGGCGGGCGTACGGGTGGTGAGCAGCGCCGTCAGCGTGTGCGCGACGGGTTCGGGGTAGCCGGCGGTGCGCAGCAGCCCGTACACCCGGCCGGCGGTGACGGTGCTGAAGAACGCGGCGAGGTCGAGGCGTACGACGACCGGCTGCCCGGCGTGGGCGGCGGCGAACGTGTGCGGGCCGCGGCCGGGGACGAACCCGTGCGCGGCGCGGTGCACCGGCAACCGGCCGAGCACGTCGTCGAGCAGGCGCCGCTGCACCGCCCGCAGGCGGGGTTTCGGCGCCTCGATGAGCCGGCGACCCAGCCAGGTGTACCGGTAGTGGCGCAGCCGCTCGTCGCGGGCGTGCCGGTTGATCTCCTTGCGGTCGGCGTACCAGTCGAGCTCGTCGCCGTCGAGCCCGAGGAAGTCGGCGAGCGCGGCGAGGTCGTCGATGCGCGGCGTGTCCCAGCGCAGGCGCACGACCCGGACCGCGGTCGCGAGGCGGACCCGGATCCGGTGCCGGGAGACCAGAGGCCACCCGCGAGGGCCGGGCAGGGCGGCGAGGAAGGCGGCGAGCTCGCGGGGCCGGTCCGCCGGGGGATTCCGGTACGCCCGCAGCACGGCGGCCACCGCGACCGGCAGCCACGGCGGCCGGGAGCCGAGCACCCGGCGTCCCGTGCGCTCGAGGAGGGCGGGGTGCCAGCGGGAGGCGAGGAAGGCGTCGGCCAGCGCGGTGGACACCCGTACCGGTGGAACAGCGTGCCCCGACGATGCCCGGTCGTGCCTGCGCTGTCTCGCGCGGAGCGCGGTGGCGCGCCGGCGAAGCGCTGCGTGGCTCAATGTGCTCGCCCCCGGGGGTGCCCCGGAGAGACCGTCGGCGATCCGGCGGCCTGCTCGGGACACGCTGCCACCGGCGGCCGAGTCTAGGGCAGGGATGCCAGGAGGAGGCCGCCCGACACGGCCGGGAGCCGACCGGTCGGCCTTCAGTCCGTTTGTGGGTGGCGGCGGGGTGGTCGGACGGGCCGGTGGTCCAAGCGGAGGCTCTCGATCCGCTTGAACCACCGACGTCCCTTTCGCTACCCCCTCATTGCCGGACTAATCACCGGATCCAGAAGAGGCGGGAGAAGTTCGGCGAGGACGCTGACGCCGTCCGCGCTGAGCACCGATTCCGGGTGGAACTGCACCCCCGCGAAGCCCGGCCCGCGTACGGCGTGGACGGTGCCGTCGGCGTCGGCGGCGATCTGCACGCCCTCGACCGGGGCGGCCAGCGCGGTGAAGCTGGAGTAGAAGCCGACCCGCCGCGTCGTGCCGAACAGGTCGATGTCGCGCGCCACGCCCTGGTACGGCGCGTCCCGGCGGTGCAGGCGCAGTCCCAGGGCCGCGCACAGGATCTGATGGCCGAGGCACACGCCCAGCACCGGCCGGCGCGCGGCGAGGCGGTCGGCGACCAGCCCGCGCAGCAGCACCATCTTCGGATCGGCGGACGCCGGGTCGCCCGGGCCGGGCCCCGCGATCACGAGGTCGGCGTCCGGCACGGCGGTCACCGTCCACGGCACCACGCTCACCCGCAGGCCGAGGGCGCGCAGCTGGTGCGCCAGCATGGCAGTGAAGGTGTCCTCCGCGTCCACGATGACCGCGCTGCGCCCGTCGAGCGCCGGCACGGTCAGGGCGCCGGGGTGGCGCTGGTCGAGCCAGAACCGGGCGAGGCCGTCGTTGCGGGCGGCGAGGGCGGCCTCGATCTCCGGTCCGGTGTGCTCGGGGCGTACGGGTGCCGGCCGGGCCGGGGACGCGCCCAGCGCGGCCAGCACGCCCGCCGCCTTGGTGTGGGTCTCCGCGACCTCGCCCGCGGCGGTCGAGTGCCGCACCAGCGTCGCCCCGACCGGCACCCGCAGCGCGCCGGCGGGGGAGATCTCGGCGGTCCGGATGAGGATCGGCGCGTCCAGCGTCTGCCGCCCCTCGTCGTCGTGGCCGAGCAGGGCGAGCACCCCGGCGTAGTACCCGCGGCCGCGGCGTTCGTGGCGGGCGATGACCCGGCAGGCGTTCTCGATCGGGCTGCCGGTCACGGTGGGCGCGAACATCGTCTCGCGCAGCACGTCGCGCACGTCCAGGGTGCCGCGCCCGGCGAGCAGGTACTCGGTGTGGGTCAGGTGGGCCATCTGCTTGAGGTACGGCCCGACGACCTGCCCGCCCTGCTCGGCGACCGCGGCCATCATCTTGAGCTCCTCGTCGAGCACCATGTACAGCTCCTCGGTCTCCTTGCGGTCGGCGAGGAAGCCGGCGAGGTCGCGGGTGCCGTCGTGGCGGAACGTGCCGCTGATCGGGTTCATCATGGTGAGCCCGTCGTCGACGCTGACGTGCCGTTCCGGGGTGGCGCCGACGAGCGTACGGGTGCCGGTGTGCACGAGGAACGTCCAGTACGCCCCGCGCTCGCCGGTGAGCAGGTTGCGGAACGCCGCGCGTGCCGCCTCGACCGGGTCGCCGTCGACGGTGGCCTCGAAGACGCGGTGGATGACGAAGTTGGCGCCCTCCCCGTGGCCGATCTCGTCGCGCAGCACGTCACCGACGACCTCGCCGTACGCCTCGTCCGAGATGTCGAAGCCCGCGTCGCGCAGCCGCAGCGGCGTGGTGGGCAGCGCGGCGACCATGTCGGCGACCGGCACGGTCTCGCAGGAGGCGATCCGCAGGCATTCCAGCGGCGCGGCGTCGTCGACGCAGGCGAAGCCGCGCTCGGCGACCTGCCGGTACGGGACCAGCGCCAGGGTCTGCGGACCGGCGCCGGCCCGGAGCGGGATGTCGGCGAGCGTCGCGACGGTGACGACGTCGCCGTGCAGGATCTCGACGTGGTCGGCGCCGTCGCGGTGGAGCAGGGCGAACGGTTTCATTCGGGTCCCCGATTCGGGCTGGGACCGCCGCCGAGACCGGGCCACACAGCAACGGCCGCCTCGTCGGAGGCGGCCGCGGTGGGTGGGTTACGCGCGGAAGGGTGTGGCCGCCGGGTCGGCGGGCCACCACATGCTCAATCGCGCGTGCATGGCAGGCAGCTTACGGGCCGTCGCGGTAGCAGCGCCACCCCTGCGGGCCCGCGCCGCCGGGCAGATCCGCCCACGCGGCCGTGCCGTAGCGCCAGCGGCACATGGCGTCCATGTCGATCGGCACCGGCTCGCGTGCGAACCGCCCGCAGACCCAGCCGGCGGAGGTGGACACCGCGAGGGTGCGCCGGCCGACGGTCGCGCGGCAATAGCCGGTGAGCAGTCCGGGCAGCTGGGCGGGGGCCGCCGGGCCGAGGAGCACGGGCGCCGCGCTGGGCGTCGGTGTCGCCGAGGGGGACGGCGACTTGCGCACCTGGGCGAGGGCCCGCAGCGGCCGCCGGGTCGCCGTCGGCGGCGGCTCCGGTGCGGCGGTCGGGAGGCCGGGCCGGGGGAGGGAGATCCCCGGCAACGGTACGGCGGCCTGCGGCGTACCGCCGGCATCGTGCAGCAGCGGGGGAACGGTGGCGGCCAGGGCCAGCAGCGCGGCGGCGACGACGGCCCACGGCCAGCGCCGGCTCGATACGGCGAGCAGGTGACGCGGTGTAGTAGTCCCGATGCTGAGCCGGATCGTCCCGGGCGCCCTGTGTCGGCCGGTGACCTGCTCGACCACGACGGCCGCACCTCCCTGGGGGCATGGGTTACCGGTCAGGAACCTCACCCACGGTAATTTCCCGGCGGTGGTGCGGCGTCAGACGTTCAGGCGGCCTCGTACGCCGTCCGTACCGCCCGGCGGGCCCAGCGCATCCGGCCGAGCGCGCAGTCCGGGTGCTCGCCGAACTCCTGCGCCACCCGGGCGGCGCACCCGCCGGCGCCCAGGCGCTGGACGGTGGCGGTCACCACGGCGCGGATCAGCTCCGGCGTCGGCTGCTCCGAGCGCTGCACGTCGGAGGCGAACAGCGCCTCGATGCGGATGTCGTCCGGTTCCACGGCGGTCATGGGGTCCTCCTGTCGTGGTGGTCGCCTCGTCTGGGACCAGCACACCGGGCCGGGGCTGCAGGGGAAGCTGCGCGGCAGTTGCCATGCGGTTGCGCCGAGAGGCCGCCGGGGAGGGGATCAACCGGATATTCTGCGTGGAAGTGACGAATCATGGGGGGAACCGTGACGGTGGTCCTGGTCGCCGACGACGACGCCGACATCCGTGACCTGGTTGCGTTCAAGCTCGAACAGGCCGGGCTCGAGGTGGTCGCGGTCGAGGACGGGCAGGCCGCCCTCGAGCAGGCCCGCGCGCGCCGGCCCGCGCTCGCCGTGCTCGACGTCTCCATGCCCGGGCTGTCCGGCATCGACGTGTGCCGGATGCTGCGGGCCGACCCGGCCACCGCCGGCATGCTGATCATCATGCTCACCGCCCGGGTGCAGGAGCAGGACGTCGAGGGCGGCTTCAGCGCGGGCGCCGACGACTACGTGACCAAGCCGTTCAGCCCGCGGGAGCTGGTGTCGCGGATCCAGGCGCTGCTCAGCCGGGCCCGGGCCTGACGACCCGCCGATGCGCCGGGACCGGTCCGTCGGCCGCCTGCTCACCCGCGCGTTCGGCCTGCTGGTCGCGCTGATCGTGGTCTCCGGGGCGGCCGAGACGACCGCCCTGATCATGCAGCGCCGGGTGGTGGACGAGCTGTCGTCGCACGTGCAGCCGCTCGAGCTGGCCAACGCGGAGATGCACAGCGTGCTGGCCGACGCCCAGCGCAGCCTGCGGGGGTACCTGCTCACCGGCGACGGGCAGCTGCTCGACACGTACTACGTCGCGCGCAGCTCGTACGCGCTGACCGGCCGGAAGCTGCGCAACCTCGCGCAGGAGCGGGAGACCGACCGGGTGAACCGTCAGCTGCAACGGGCCGACGCGTGGTGGGTGCTGGCCGAGCGGCAGCGCGAGGCCCCGCCGCGCAGCGAGGCCGCGGCCGGGTACGTGACCGAGGGCAAGCGGCTGTTCCAGGAGTTCGCCGCCGAGAACCGGGCGTTCGACACGGACCTGGCCGGCCGGGTGGCCGACCTGCAGGAGCGCAGCGCCCGGCTGAGCGTGGTGACGACGGTCGTGGTGGTGGTGCTGACGCTGCTGGCGGCCGTCACCGCCGCGCTGGCCGCCGTGCATGCGGCCGGGCGCATCACCCGGCCGCTGGCGCGGGTCGTCTCGGTCATCGACCGGCGCCGCTCCGGTGAGCTGGACCTGCGCGCCGACGCGAGCGCGGGTCCGACCGAGATCCAGGCCGTCGCGCAGGCCGTCAACGAGATGGCCGAGCGGGGCGACCGGATCCGCCGCGCCGAGCAGGACGTGGCCCGGTTGCGCGCGCAGGTGCGGCAGCTCGGCTACCGGATCCGCGCGCACCTCAGGGTGGAGGACGCGATCCACGAGGCCGTACAGGGCCTGGCGGAGATCATCGGTGCCGACCACGTACTGGTCCGCATGGCGCCCGGGCAGACCGACGTGCCGCCGCTGGTCAGCCTGCACGACGAGCACGTCGGCGGGGTGCTCAAGGAGCTCGCGGACTGCGACGTCGGCTGGCTCAGCCACGGCGACGTGTGGGCCACCGACGACCCGACGGCCGCCGGGGACGTCCAGCCGACCGAGGCCGAGCGTCGCGCCTGGGCGGCGGTCGGCGACGGCCCGGTGCTCACCGTCGCGGTCAGCGGGGGCGACGAACGCATCGGGGCGCTCACGCTGATCCGGGACGGCGGGCCGGGCTGGACCCCGGTGGACATCCGGCTGGTCGAGAACATCGCCGTGGACCTGGGCCGCGGGGTGCACCACGCCCGGCTGTACGAGCGCGAGCAGCACCTCGTGGCCCGGCTGCAGGAGCTGGACACCGCCAAGAACGACTTCATGTCGACGGTCTCGCACGAGCTGCGTACGCCGCTGACCAGCATCGCGGGCTACGTGGAGCTGCTGCTGGACGCCGAGGCCGGCGAGCTCGGGCCGGCGCAGCAACGGATGCTGCAGGTGATCGGGCGCAACACCCGCCGGCTGCGCGAGCTCATCGAGGACATGCTGATCCTGTCGAAGATCGAGTCGGGCGCCTTCCGGACCTCGCGCGCGCCGGTCGACCTGGTGGTCGTCGCGGAGCAGGCCCTGGCCGCGATCGCCCCAGCGGCGGCGAAGGCCACGGTGGAGCTGCGGACGGAGATGGAGCGGCCGCTGGAGCTGTCGGCGGACGCGGAGCAGGTCGACCGGGTCCTGATGAACCTGCTCTCCAACGCCGTGAAGTTCACCCCGGCCGGCGGGACCGTCACGCTCGCGGCCCGCCGGGCGGACGACGAGGTGGTGCTCGTGGTGGCCGACACCGGGATCGGCATCCCGGCCGGCGAGCAGCAGTCATTGTTCGGCCGCTTCTTCCGCGCGAGCAACGCGATCCGCGAGGCCATCCCCGGAACGGGCCTCGGCCTGGCGATCGTGCGGACCATCGTGGACAACCACGGCGGGCGCATCGAGGTGGCGTCCACCGCGGGCGAGGGCACCACGGTCACGGTCCGGCTGCCCGTGCAGTAGCTGGGATATCGTAGGCGCCCACCCACGACTGCGAGGTTTGTGAGCCCATGCCGTCGAGACGGGCCGGCGGCAAGCCGACGTCCAGCGATGTCGCCGCCGCGGCCGGGGTCTCCCGGTCCGCGGTGTCGTTCGCGTTCAACAACCCGCACCGCATCTCCGCCGCGACCCGCGACCGCATCCTCGCGGTGGCCGAGGAGATCGGTTACACCCCCAACACGCTGGCGCGGATGCTGCAGGCGGGCACCACGAACTCGCTCGGCGTGCTGCTGCCGCAACGGCTGGCGCGGATCCTGGAGAACCCGTACTACGCCCGGTTCCTCATGGGTGTCGGGCAGATCTGCGACCAGGAGGGCTACACGCTGCTGCTCAGCCCGCCGCTGCAGGACTCGGTGCTCAAGGCCATCCCGTACGCGGCGGTCGACGGCTTCGTCGTGTGCGGGCTGGAGACCGACCGGGGCGAGGTGGCGGAGCTGGAGCGGCGCGGCATCCCGTTCGTGCTCATCGACAGCGACCGGTACGAGGGCGCGCCCAGCGTGGACGTCGACGACCACGCCGGCGCCCGCGAGGTCACCCGGCACCTGCTGGAGCTGGGGCACCGGCGGCTGGCCGTGCTCTCCATGGATCCCGGCCCGGACGCGGCCGAGCGCGGCTACCGGGGGCCGCTGGCGCGGCGCCTGGCCGGCATCGCCGAGGCACTGGCGGGCGCGGGGCTGAGCATGGCGGACGTGACGCTGGCCGAGGTGCCGGTGACCCGGACGGACGGCTACCGCGCGACCCGCCGGATGATGGAACAGGACCGGCCGACGGCGATCCTGGCGCTGTCCGACGTGCTCGCGTACGGCGCCGTCGACGCCTGTCAGGAGCTGGGCATCGACGTGCCCGGGCGGGTCTCGGTGACCGGCTTCGACGACCTCGCCGAGTCCGCGTGGTTCCGGCCGCGGCTGACCACCGTACGCCAGCCGATCGTGACCAAGGGCCGGACCGCCGCCGGCTTCCTCATCTCCGCGATCCGGGGCGAGGACCAGCACCCGCACCAGGTGCTCGGCACGTCGCTCGTGGTCAGAGATTCCACGGCCGCCCCCATGTAACACGTGTTAGTAACGTGCTAGCGTCCTCCGCCATGACCTCAGTGATCGATCGGCGGGAGGGCTCCGCCGTCGCCGTGCCCGTCTCCTGGTGGCGGGACGCGGTCATCTACCAGATCTACCCGCGCAGCTTCGCCGACTCGGACGGCGACGGCATGGGCGACCTGCCGGGCATCCGCGGCCGGTTGCCGTACCTGCGGGACCTCGGCGTCGACGCCGTGTGGCTCTCGCCCTTCTACGCCTCCCCGCAGGCCGACGCCGGCTACGACGTCGCCGACTACCGGACGGTCGACCCGGTGTTCGGCACCCTCGCCGACGCGCAGGGGCTGATCGCCGACGCCCACGACCTCGGGCTGCGGGTCATCGTCGACCTCGTCCCCAACCACTCGTCCGACCGGCACGAGTGGTTCCGGCGCGCCCTCGCCGAGGGACCCGGCTCGCCGTTCCGCGACCGCTACCACTTCCGGCCCGGCCGGGGCGCCGGCGGCGAGCTGCCGCCCAACGACTGGCCGTCCATCTTCGGCGGACCCGCCTGGACCCGCACCGCGAACCCCGACGGCACGCCGGGCGAGTGGTACCTGCACCTGTTCGCCCCCGAGCAGCCCGACTTCGACTGGGACCACCCGGCGGTCGCCGACGAGTTCCGGACGATCCTGCGGTTCTGGCTCGATCTGGGCGTCGACGGCTTCCGCATCGACGTCGCGCACGGGCTGGTCAAGGCGCAGGGCCTGCCCGACCTCGGCGTCGAGACCCAGTGGCACCTGCTCGACGTCGGCGTCAGCCCCTGCTTCGACCGCGACGGGGTGCACGACATCTACCGCAGCTGGCGGCGCATCCTCGACGAGTACCCCGGCGAGCGCATCGCCGTCGCCGAGGCCTGGGCGCCGACGCTGGAGCGCGTCGCCGCGTACGTGCGCCCCGACGAGCTGCACCAGGCGTTCAACTTCAGCTACCTCGGCACCGGCTGGAACGTCGCGGACCAGCGCCGGATGATCGACGCCTCGCTGGCAGCGATGCGCGCGGTCGGCGCCCCCGCCACCTGGACGCTGTCCAACCACGACGTGGTCCGGCACACCAACCGCCTGCTGCAGGCCGACGACGGTGACGTCGCCGGCCGCCGCCCCACCGCCGTCGACCCGGTCGCCGGGCTGCGCCGGGCCCGCGCCGCCTCCCTGCTGCTGCTCGCGCTGCCCGGGTCGGCGTACCTCTACCAGGGCGAGGAGCTGGGTTTGCCCGAGGTCGTGGACCTGCCCCCGGAGGTACGCCAGGACCCGGCGTTCCACCGCGCCGCCGGCCAGGACGGTTACCGCGACGGCTGCCGCGTGCCGATACCGTGGCACGGCGACCGGGCCCCGTACGGCTTCGGTCCCGACGGCGGTCCCAGCTGGCTGCCGCAGCCGCCGGCCTGGGCGCAGCTCAGCGTGGCGGCGCAGGAGAACGCGCCCGGCTCCACGCTGTCGCTGTACCGGGCCGCCCTGGCGATCCGCCGCTCGCACCCGGGCCTCGGCGCGCCCGACAACCTGCGGTGGGCCGACGCCCCCGCGGACGTGCTGACGTTCGACCGCGACGGCTTCCGGTGCACGGTCAACATGGGCGCCGCGCCGGTCCGCGTCGACCGGGCCGGCGAGGTGCTGCTCGCCAGCGGGCCGATCGACGCCGGCCCGGACGCGGTCGTCCTGCCGCCGGACACCGCCGTCTGGTGGTCGCGCTGAGGCTCAGCTGATCCCGACCGCGGCGTAGGCGCCCCGGATCGCGGCCACCTTCGCGTCGCGGTCCGGGCTCCCGCCGAAGTACGTCAGCGCCACGTCCACGATCGCCTGCAACGCCTGCGAGAACGTGGCCAGCGGCACGAGCCGGGCCATCCCCAGGTAGGTCAGCACGGCCACGTCCTCCACGGTGAACACCCGCTGCCCGTTCTCGGTCGTGGTCAGCAGGTTGTGCGCCGCCTTGTTGTGGATGTTGCTGTTCACGTGCACCCAGCCCGAGTCGTTGAGCTGCGGGTGCGGCGCCTCACCCGGCGCCAGCGCGCGGAAGTCGTCCATGTGGGCCGGGTCGCCCAGGCGCTTCGGGTCGGCGAAGTCGCGCAGCGGCTCCCCGTTCGGGCCCAGGCCGGCGCCGATCTCCCAGGACCACGTGCCGACGTCGTGGCGGTCCGGCGCCGTGTACCAGTTGTTGATGATCACGCCCGCGATGTCCGCGAAGGACTCGTTGAGCGCGCCCGACTGGGTCGCGTACACCAGGTTCGAGGTCGTCTCGACCACGCCGTGGGTGAGCTCGTGGCCGATGACGTCCAGGAAGCGCGACAGGCTCACCAGCCGGCCGTCTGCGCCGCGGATCTGGCCGTACCACATGCGGCCCTGCGACCAGAAGGCGTTCTTCAGCACCGGCGGGGTGCCGAACCCGGTCGCCGTCGTGTTGACCATCGAGACGAGGACCATGCCCTGGCCGTCGATGCCGTCCCGCTGCAGCACCGACTTGTAGAAGTCCTGGACCCGGCACGCGTTGAGGTGCGCGGAGACCGCGGCCCGGTTCGTGGTGCCGTAGTCGCTGCCGGTGGCCACGACCGCGCGCTCCGGCACCGGCGGGTCCTGGAAGATGTCGGCGAACTGGATGTCGTACGTGCGCACCGAGCGCAACGGGTCGTCCATCTGGCAGGCCGAGCCGTCGGACTCCAGCCGGCCGAAGAAGGTCTGCTTCACGTCGTCCTCGTCCACGCCCGAGCACCGGGTGGGCTGGGGGAGCGGCGCGGCCAGCGCGACGTTGCTGTAGAAGAACAGGATCTCGCCGTCGTGCGCGTCGACCAGATAGTTGACGCTCGCGCGGATCGGGCGGGGGCCGAGACCGTGCCCGCGCTCCGGGCCACGCGGCGCGTCCGGCGGCGCGGGCGGCTCGGCCGGGAGCGCCTTGAAGAACCACACCAGGTGCCACACGCCGGCCTGCTCGTCCTTGTAGTACATGAGCTTGCCGCCGAGCGCCGCCTCCGCCGGGATCGAGGCGCCGGTGAACCTCGCCACCCGCTCCAGCGCGTCGGTGCGGCTCAGCGACTCCACCGGATCGACACCGGTGACCTCGTCCAGCTGCGCGCTCACGCTGACCAGGTCACGCTCGCCGGTCAGCTCGACCACCGCGCCGGCCCCGAAGATCGGTACGGTGCGGTGCGTCTGGGTGAAGCGCACCTGCTGCGTACCCAGCGCCTTCAGGTCCTCGTCCTTCTTCACGACCAGGCCGGGTACCCGCTCGGGACGCTCGGGCGCCACCACCGACCGCATCGCCGGGCGCTCGTCGCGGCTCAGCAGCGCGTCCAGGTAGAAGCGTGCGGCGGCCTCGTTGCTGGTGAACGCCGGCCCCAGCGCTGACAGATCCAGGTCACCGGCGTCCTCCGGACCCCCGGCGACCTCGGGCTCCCCGTCGGCCCCCGGGCCGGAGCCGAAGGAAGCCGGCGTCCGGGCACCCGTGCGCCGGTCGGCGTCCGCGTCATCGGTGGCGTGATAGTGAAACTCCTCCAGGGCAGCAGCCATGCGAACCCACTCCTCGTCTCGTCCCTGCTCCCCAAGAAGAAACCCGGGGTGGTCACGCGGATACCGTCGCGTCGGGCAGCGGACACCAGACCCTTCTGAGTACGCGTACGGATGACCATCGCCGTGGCGGTGACAAGACTCTGCTGCATGCGTACGCGAATGATCTCGACGGTGTCCGTGGCCGGCCTGGCCGCACTGTTCCTGCTCGGCGGCTGCGCCCAGGACGCGATGTGCTCCTCGGGCGAATACCCGGTCAAGGCGGTCCGCAGCACAACCGGCGGCGCGTGCGTCGCGAACGGCGAGAACCCGCCGGCGGGCTACGTGCGCTATCCCGCGGGCAAGGTCCCGAAGCACGTCGACGACAAGTGGGACAAGTACTGGTCGGAGCACATGCTCGACGAGAAGGGCAACGAGATCGCCCAGTGACACCTCCCCGCGCCGGTGGGTTGGACGGCTGCTCGGTTGGTGGTGGCTCCCAGCCAGGGCATGCCCAACGGTCCCGATCACCCAGCGACTCCGCGCCGCCATGACAGAGCTCGAACCAGACCAGGTGCGCCTCATGCCGATGAGAATGCTCAAGGCGGGGCGAGGGGCAACGCTTTGAAAAGCGGAGGGCCTCGACCGGAATGAGCTGCCGGTCCCCGTGGCGTCGCGGCGCTGCCGCATGCCGATGAGCACACCGTGCTGGGATGTGGTTTTCCGCGGACCGGGAATGCCGTAGAAGTGCCGGGTGACGCTTTTCGTCTGCCTTGAACAAGCGCTTTCGTCGTCGATATCGTTGGCCTCGCCGGTGATTGCCCCGGCTCGGGCGCGGCGACACCCGGCACCACCGGCGGCTCGGCCGTAGCAGGGGGCAGGACCGCCGCTTGTCCGGCCAGGATCCGCGTCGGTGTCGGCTTCGCTGAGCGGTGGGCATCCGCGTTTCGGGCAGATCGGGCTTCCGCAAACTCCGGCATGGATGGTTGCACTGGGCCGGCGTCCGGCCTACGTGGTGATGCTGCTTCGCGGTGTGCCTTCTGCGCCGTCGGGCTGCGGGGGCTCACCGGCCGCTGGGTGTTGCGATCGCCGGAGCGCCGGAGCTTCGCGGCGTGCCTGAGCGCCAACCCGTACGCCCGCCGGCGGGCATGCTCGCGGCGAAACTCCTCTTGGGCGGGAGAATGGCGACGTGACGCAGTCCGATCACGCATCGCATCCAATTCCGCCGGTGAGAACAACTGAAGCCCCCGCATGCAAGAATTGTTCCGCAACGGCACCCGTAGCGGTACTTGACGATCTTTCCAGGAAAGCGACGATGGTCACATGGATGTCGCCTTCGCCAATCGGTGGGAATGATCGGCTTGCGATGCGTTGGCGGCGTCCAGTGCAATGGCTCAAATACTTTTATCCGAGCGTAAGGTGGTGACGAACGCAAGCCCAACTGCCGCTGATGAGGAACGCGGCCGGCGCTCGAGTTGTCACGCGGCTGGCCGATAATGTGTCGCTGCGATGCCGCCGGAATGCTACGAAGGGGCGTGCCCGACTCGACGAACTCTGGTGCTGCCTCGCTACTGGAGACTCCGCGGCTGGTGTTGCGTCGTTGGCGGGACCAGGATCTGGATGGGTTCGCCGCCATCACCGCCCAGCCCGAGGTGATGCGCTTCATCCACGACGGGCGCACGCTGGACCGGCCCGCGACCGCCGAGCGTCTGGCCGTCTATCGGCGGCACTGGGACGAGCACGGCTTCGGCCTGTACGCGGTGGAGATCAAGGAGACCGGTGAGCTGGCCGGGTTCACCGGGCTGGCGGTGCCGGCGTTCCTGCCCGAGATCATGCCGGCCGTGGAGATCGGCTGGCGGCTCGGCCGGGCGTACTGGGGCCGGGGTCTGGCCACCGAGGCGGCCCGGGCCGTGGTCGCCCAGGCCCGCGCCGGGCTCGGCCTGCGGCGGCTGGTCAGCGTCCACGTCGTCGGCAATGAGGCGTCCGCGCGGGTGATGATCAAGCTGGGGATGTCGCTGGAGCGGGAGACCGTGCAGCCGGACACCGGCCGCCGGGTCCGCGTCTACGCGATGGACCTGTAGAGCGAGGCCGGCAGCCCGCGCGCCGGCAGCCCGCGCGCTGGCAGCCGCGCGCCGGGGTAGCCGCGTGCCGGGGCGGCCGGCCCGGCACGGTCTTGCCTACGCTGGTCCGGTGCAGATCGACCTGGTTGCCGTGATCGTTGACGAGTACGACCTGGCCATCGCCTTCTTCGCCGGTGTCCTCGGCTTCGATCTCGTCGAGGATTCACCGTCGGTCACCAATGACGGGCGGCCCAAGCGGTGGGTGGTCGTTCGGCCTCCGGGCGCGCAGACGGGTCTGCTGCTCGCTCGTGCGGACGGGGAACGGCAGGCTGCGGCGATCGGTGATCAGGCGGCCGGCCGGGTCGGGTTCTTTCTTCGGGTCGACGACTTCGACGGGGCGTACCGGAGGATGACGGAAGCCGGGGTGACGTTCGTTCGTGGCCCTCGTGCCGAACCGTACGGACGGGTCGCGGTCTTTCTCGACGTCGCCGGCAACCGGTGGGATCTCCTCGGGGCCCCCTGACGCTCGGGGCCTTGACGCGACGGCGACGCGCCGGCCGATCGCGGCGACTGGAACGATCGCCGGCCCGGGCCAGGGACGGGATTCACCGCCTACTGCCGGTACGTCTCCAGGAAGCGGCGCAGGCGGTCGGTGGCGTCGTCGAGGACGTCCACCGGCGCGAGGAACACCATCCTGATGTGGTCCGGGGTGCGCAGGTTGAAGCCCGTGCCGTGGGAGAGCAGCATCAGCTGCTGCTCCAGCAGGTCGATGATGAGCCGCTGGTCGTCGCGGATCTTGTGGACCTCGGGGTCCAGCCGGGCGAAGAGGTACAGGGCGCCGTCGGGCTTCACGCAGTCCACGCCGGGGATGTCGTTGATCTTGCGCCAGGCGTGGTTGCGCTGCTCGTAGAGGCGCCCGCCCGGGCGGATCAGCGTCTTGATGCTCTGGAAGCCGCCCAGCGCGGTCTGTACGGCGTGCTGCGCGGGCACGTTCGGGCACAGCCGCATGTTGGCCAGCAGCTGGAGACCCTCCACGTACTCGCCGGCCCGGTGCAGCGGGCCGCTGAGCGCCATCCAGCCGGAGCGGAAGCCCGCCGCCCGGTACGTCTTCGACAAGCCGCTCATCGTCAGCACCAGCAGGTCCGGGGCGAGCGCCGCCGCGCACTCGTGCCGGGCGTCGTCGTACAGGATCTTGTCGTAGATCTCGTCGGCCAGGACCAGCAGGTCGTGCCGGCGCGCGATGTCGAGCAGGCCGAGCAGCGTCTGGCGCGAGTAGACCGCGCCGGTCGGGTTGTTCGGGTTGATGATCACCATGGCCCGGGTGTTCGGCGTGATCTGCGCCGCGACGTGCTCCAGGTCCGGCTCCCAGCCCAGCGACTCCTCGCAGCGGTAGTGCACCGGGCGACCCCCGCACAGCGTCACCGCGCCCGTCCACAGCGGGTAGTCGGGGCTCGGCACGAGCACCTCGTCGCCGGTGTTGAGCAGCGCCTGCAACGACATCACGATGAGCTCCGAGACGCCGTTGCCCAGCAGCACGTCGTCGGGCTGGACGCTTTCGACGCCGAGCGTCTGGTAATACTGCGCGACCGCGACCCGGGCCGAGTAGATGCCCCGCGCGTCGCTGTACCCCTCGGCGTCGGCCAGGTTGTGCACCATGTCAGCGACGATGGGCTCGGGTGTGGCGAGCCCCCACGGCGCGGGGTTGCCGAGGTTCAGCTTGAGGATCCGGTGGCCGGCGCTCTCCAGCTCCTGAGCCCGCCGCAGCACCGGGCCGCGGATGTCGTACCGGACGTTCTTGAGCCTGCTCGCCTGCGCCACCATGCCGTCGAGCCTAGGGCACCCGCCGAGCTCAGTGCGCCGTCCAGCCGCCGTCGAGGGGAATCGAGGCCCCGGTGATCAGGGCGGCCACCGGGGTGCACAGGTACGCGGCGAGCTCCGCGACCTCCTCCGGCTCGACCAGACGCTTGATCGCGGCTCGCTCCAGCATGACCGTCTCCACGACCTCCGACTCCGGGATGCCGTGCAGCGCCGCCTGGTCGGCGATCTGCCGGTCGACCAGCGGGGTACGCACGAAGGCCGGGTCGATGCAGTTCGAGGTGACGCCCCGGCCGGCCCCTTCGAGCGCCACCACCTTCGACAGGCCTTCCAGCCCGTGCTTGGCGGCGACGTACGCGGCCTTGTACGGCGACGCGATCAGCCCGTGCACCGAGGAGATGTTGACGACCCGGCCCCACCCGCGGGCGTACATGTGCGGCAGCACCCGGCGCACCAGCCGGAACGGCGCCTCCAGCATGACCGCCTGCAGGTGCCGGAACCGTTCCGGGGGGAATTCCGGCAGCGGCGCGACGAACTGCAGCCCGGCGTTGTTGACGAGCACGTCGACGTCCGCGTCGAGCCCGTCCACCGCGTCCGGGTCGGACAGGTCCGCGGCGATCGCCCGGCCTCCCACGGCCGCCGCGACCTGCCGGGCCGCCGCCTCGTCGACGTCCACCGCGAGCACCCGCGCGCCCGCCGCTGCGAGCCGTACCGCGCACGCCCGCCCGATGCCGCTCCCGGCGCCGGTGACCAGCGCCGTACGCCCCGACAGGTCCAGCCGGACCACCTCTGCCGTTGTCATACCGCTGAACTTACGGTCGGCGGCGGCCCGCGTCAGGTCAGGTCGGCGGCGAGCAGCTCGGGGCCGGCCGCCGGGGCTGCCGTCGTGGCCGGCACGGTGAACCAGAAGATGCTGCCGCCGCCCGGGTTCGGGTCGCAGCCGATCTCACCGCCGTGGCGCCCGATGATGCCGCGGCAGACGGCGAGCCCCAGGCCAGGCCCCGGGTAGCCGTGCGCGGACGGCGCCCGGTGGAACGGGGCGAAGATGCGGGCGCGGTGGTCGTCCGGTACGCCGATCCCGCGGTCCGCGACCTCGATGCGCCACCAGCCGGGGGAGTGCTCGCGCGCGCCGATCGTGATGGTGGCCGTTGCGCCCGGCCGGACGAAGCGGGCGGCGTTGTCGACGAGCCGGCCGAGGACCTCGCCGGTCAGCTCGGCGTCGGCCAGCACCGGGGGCAGGTCCGCGACGTCGATGCACGGCCGCCGGCCCTCGATCGCGTCGAGGCGGGCCGCGACGACGCCGAGCGCCAGCGTGGTGGTGTCGACCGGTTCCGGCTTGAGCGCGGCGTCCTTGGCCGATGCGTACGCGACCAGCTCGTCGACCGTGCCCAGCAGGCGCCGGGTGTTGCCGCCGATGCGCTCGAGGAACCCGCGCGACGCCTCGTCCAGGTGCGGGCCGGTCTCCTCCCGGAGCAGCTCGCTGTAGCCGGCGATGGCGTGCAGCGGGCTGAGCAGGTGCTCGCCGGCCGCCGCGGCGAAGTCGGTGAGGTCGGTGCGGGCGGAGCCGTCGGCGAGCTCGGTCGCCTGCGCGCGGACCTGTCCGGCGGCGGAGTAGCGGCGCACCCGGCCCGCGACCTTGTGCCGGCGGGTCTCCGCGGCCAGCACGGTGCCGGCGAGCAGGAAGCTGAGCGTCACCGCGCCGAGCATCGCGGCGGTCGCGGCGGCGTCCCCGGCGGTCTCCGGCACGGGGTGGACCAGCACCTGCCAGGTGTGGCCGGCCAGCGCCACGTCGATGGTGGCGCCGGTCCCGTCGAGCGGGGCGCCGGACGGCCAGCGCGCGATCTCGCGGGTGGTGCCCTCGGCCCCGGTCGAGGTCAGGGCGGTGGTCACGCCGGTCACCCCGGCGGCGCGCAGGGATTCCGCGAGCAGGTCGCCGGCCCGGACGCTGACCACGACCCAGCCGCGGAACGTGCCGTCGTGCACCGGCGCGACCAGGTCGAAGGCCTGCTGGCGGTGCGCGGGCGGGAGGTCGCGGTCGGCGGGCAGCACGCGCGCGGGCCCGGCGGCCGGGCGGCCGGTGTCCCGGGAGCGGGTCAGGGCGGCGGCGAGGGCGGGCTCGGGGTCCAGGTGCGTACGCGGCGCCGGGGTGGTGCCGTCGAGGCTGCGCTGGACGAGGACGGCCTGCTCGGCGTCGATCAGCACGATCTGCTGCGCGCCCGCGGGCGGGTGGGCGACCAGCCGGGTCACGGTCCGGGCCAGGCCGGCGGGCGGCAGCGTCGCGGCGGCCGCGACGATCGCGTCGACGGTGTCGGCGTAGTGCTGGAACGTCGTGTCGAGCGCGCCGCGTACGGTCGCGGTCCGCAGCTCGAGGGTGGCGGCGGCCGCGTCGCGGTGGGCGTCGGCGAGCCCCGTGGCCGCGGCGGCCCCGGTGCCCAGCCCCAGGGTCAGCACGGCGCCCGCGAGGGCGAAGCCGCGCCGGCCAGGGGAGCCGAACCACCGGGTGATGTGCACGGAGCCTCTATCGGACGTCGCGGGGAGGCGGTTGAGGGACCCGGCCGCCGGTTACCGCATTGCTCCCGTTCGGTCCGACCGGAGCGCGCAAAACGGATATGTTGGGCAGGTCAGCGATCGGCTCGGCAACCGGGGGGACGGGTGAGCACGATCCTGCTCGTCGAGGACGATCCGGACATCCGGCACCTGGTGGCGTACAAGCTCGTCAAGGGCGGCCTGACCGTGATCGGGGTCGCCGACGGCGTCGCTGCCCTCCGGGAGGCCCGCGCGCACCCGCCGGACCTGGTGCTGCTCGACGTGCGGATGCCGCGGATGTCCGGCATCGAGGTCTGCCGCGAGCTGCGCGCCGGCCCGCTGACGGCGGACGTACCGATCATCCTGCTCACCGCGCGGGCGCGCCCGCAGGACCTGGAACAGGGGTACGCGGCCGGCGCGACCGACTACGTGGTGAAGCCGTTCAGCCCGCGCGAGCTGCTCGAACGCGTCGAGGCCGCGCTGGCCCGGGTGGCCGGCTGATGCTCTGGCTGTTCACGGTCGTCATCGCCGTCCTGGCCGGGATCGTGGCGGTGACCGCGCTGGCCATCGTCGTCGTCCGGCTCAGCCGCCGGCGCCGGCAGCGCACCCTGGCCCGGCTCGCCGCCCAGCCGCGCCGGGCGCTGCTCGCCTTCGTGGCCGAGAACGGCGAGGAGGGCGGTGACGAGCTGGTCGCCGTTCCCGACGACGCCTGGCGGGCCGCCGAGCCGCACGCGCTGGCGCTGCTGGGCAAGCTGCGCGGGGAGGCGCACCTCGGGCTCGTCTCGGTGTTCCTGCGCCGCGGCGCCGCGCGTACCGCCCTCGGCCAGCTGCGCTCGCGCAGCCGGGTCCGCCGGGCGCGGGCCGCGCAGGTCCTCGGCGACCTGGAGCTGCGCCGGGCAGTGCCGGAGCTGTGCCGGCTGCTCACCGACCGGCACGCCGAGGTACGGGTCGTCGCCGTCCGCGCGCTCGGGCGCATCGGCGACCCCTCGGCGGCCTGGCGGATCATCGCGGCGCTGGACCGTCCCGACCCCGTACCGTCGCTGCTGGCCACCCACACGCTGGTGCAGCTCGGCCCGGAGGCGGAGGTGACGTTGTCCGCCGCCCTGGACCACCCGCAGGCCCGGGTCCGCGCGGTCTGCCTGGACGCGCTCGGGCTGCTCGGCGCCGCCGGCTCGGTCAAGCGCATCGCCCGGGTGCTGAGCGACGACACGTACCTCGACGTCCGGGTGTCCGCCGCGACCACGCTCGGCAAGCTCGGCACCCGCTCCGCCCTGGAGCCGCTGAGCCAGGCGTTGCGCGGGTCGCGGCCCACCCCGTTGCGCGCCGCCGCCGCCCGGGCGCTGGGGGACCTCGGTGCGCCTGCGGCCGTACCCGCGCTGGTGGGAGCGCTCGGCGACGACGCGTACCAGGTCGCGCACGAGGCGGCGCACGCGCTGCGCCGCCTGGGCCCGGCCGGCGTCGAGGCCCTGCGCGAGGTCGTCGAGAGGGAGCAGGCCGAGCGCTCGGGGGCACACACCCGGTTCTCCGGCGCCGCCGCCCACGCCCAGGAGGCCTTGGCGCTCGCCGAGGTGCTGCAGGGCGAGCGGGCAGGGGCCGCCGCGTGAGCGAGGAGATCGTCCGCGAGATCCTGCGCGGAACCGACCTCGCGATCTTCGGGTACTTCGTCGCGCTCAACAGCAGCTACCTGCTGCTCATGGTGATGGCGGGGCTGGAGTTCGGCCGGCACCTGCGGCGGGTGCCGTTCGCCGGTGCCGACGACATGTTCCGCAGCCCGCTCACCCTGCCGGTGTCGGTGATCGTGCCGGCGTACAACGAGGGCGCGAGCATCGTGGCCGCGGTGCAGGCGATGACCGCGCTGCGATATCCGCGCTACGAGGTCGTGGTCGTGGACGACGGCTCCTCCGACGACACGTTCGAGCAGCTGCGGGCCCACTTCGACCTGGTCGAGGTGCCGCGGGTGGTGCCGGCGGAGGTGCCGTACCGGTCGCAGGTGCTCTCGGTGCACGTGGCCCGCGCCAACCCGCAGACGCTGACCGTGGTGCGCAAGACCAACGGCGGCAAGGCCGACGCCCTCAACGTCGGCATCAACCTGGCCCGGCACCCGCTGGTCTGCATGGTCGACGCCGACTCGGTGCTCGACCCGGACGCGCTGCTGTCGGTCGCCAAGCCCTTCGGTGACGACCCGCTGCGCGTTGCGGCGTGCGGCGGCGTGGTCCGGATCGCCAACGGCTGCCGGGTGGTCGGCGGGCGGGTGGTCGACGTCCGCATGCCCCGGCAATGGCTGGTACGCGTCCAGGTCGTCGAGTACCTGCGCGCCTTCCTCATGGGCCGTACGGGCTGGTCCCGGCTCGGCGGCCTGGTGGTGATCTCGGGCGCCTTCGGCGTGTTCCGCCGTGACCTGGTCGTCGCCGTCGGCGGGATGGACCCGGACACGATCGGCGAGGATGCCGAGCTGGTCGTCCGCCTGCACAACCACCTGCGGGCGACCCGGCGGCACGACTACCGCGTGATCTTCGTCGCCGAGCCGGTCAGCTGGAGCGAGGCGCCCGCGACGCTGCGCGTGCTGGGCCGGCAGCGCCGCCGCTGGCACCGGGGCATCGCGGAGATCCTCCGCAAGCACCGCCGGATGATCCTCAACCCGCGGTACGGGCGCATCGGCCTGCTCGCCCTGCCGTACTACGTGCTCTTCGAGCTCCTGGCGCCGTTCGTGGAGCTGGCGGCGGTCGTGCTGCTCCCGCTCGGGCTGTGGATCGACGCGGTGGACGTCGGCTTCTTCTGGCGCTTCGTGCTGGTCGCGTACGGCTACGGCCTGCTCGTCAGCCTGGTCTCGCTGTTCATCGAGGAGGTGTCGTTCCACCGTTATCCCCGGTGGAGCGACATGGCCCGCGGGGTGGCGGCGGCGGTTTTGGAGAACTTCGGCTACCGGCAGGTGCTGGCGGTGTGGCAGATCGCCGGGGTGCTCGGGGCGGTCCGCGGCCGCCGGGCGGTGTGGGGCGCGATGCAGCGGCAGGGCTTCGGCGGGGACGTCGACTCACCCGAGATGGTCGGCGCCGGCCGCGGCTGACCGGGGCGGGGCGTCCGCCGGCCCCGTCCGCGGATGACGCGGCCCCCGGATGGCCGGGCGGCAGGCTTCGCGGGATCACCTACCAGCTCACGGCCCAGTGCCACGACCGGCGCGGCGGTGCCTGCGCCGGCACCCGGCGACCGTCCGCCGGGCAGCCACCCCGCGGCGGGTGCCACCGTCGGCGGGGTAGCGTCCAGGGCAGCCCGGCGGCCACCGAGCAGATCGACCGGCCTGACTCGATGGCTCGGTGATTGAGCGCACGGGCGCGGGGGGAAGGGAACAAGGCATGGCCGACCCCATGGAAGCGGTGCGACGTCTGCTCGATCTGCGCCACCGCAGTCGGCCGGAGGATCTGCCGCCCATCCTGGACGCGGTGGCGCCGTTGCTGGGCGCCGCCCGGATCACCGCGCTCATGGTGGACTACGAGCAGATCTCGCTGTGGCCGCTGCACGGGACCGCATCGGACAGCGCGCCGCGCAAGGTCGACGACACGCTGGCCGGGCAGGCCTTCAGCACGGCACGCACGGCGTACGCGGAGCCCTGCCTGTGGGTGCCGTTGCTGCACGGGGCGGAACGTCTCGGCGTGCTCGAGGTCTGGCTCGACGCCGCTCCGGACGAGCCCCTGCGCCGCGACCTCGAGGCGATCGCGGCCCTGGTCGCGGAGCTCATCGCCAGCCGGCGCTTCTACGGCGACGCGGTCGAGCTGACCCGCCGCCGCCAGCCCATGCAGCTCGCCGCCGAGATCATCTGGAACCAGCTGCCGCCGCTGACGTTCGCCGCCAACGGCACGCTCGTCACCGCGGTCCTCGAGCCGTGCTACGACGTCGGCGGCGACGCCTTCGACTATGCGGCCAACGGCGACCTCGTGCACGTCGCGCTCTTCGACACCGTGGGGCACGGCATCGGGGCGAGCGCGCTGACCACGCTGACGCTCAACACGTACCGCAACGCGCGCCGCTGCGGGCTCGGGCTCGCCGACACGTACCGGTCGATCGACAAGTGGATCCGCGCGCAGTACCCGGGCGCGTTCGTCACGGCGGTCCTGGCCGAACTGGACACGGCGACCGGCACGTACCGGCGGATCGCGGCCGGGCACCCCGCCGAGCTGCACCTGCGCGGCGACCAGGAGATGCCCGCGCTGCCCACCCCGACGGCGCTGCCGCTGGGCCTCGGGCACATGCTGCCCCGGCCGCCCGGCGTCACCGAGATGACGCTGCAGCGCGGCGACGCACTCGTGTTCTACACCGACGGCATCACCGAGGCGCGCTCGGCGGACGGGGAGCTCTTCGGGCTCGACCGGCTGAGCGCCTTCGTCCGCCAGGAGATGCACCGGGAGATCCCGGCGCCCGAGCTGATGCGCCACCTGATCCACACCATCGTCTCGTACGAGAACGGCGAGCTGCGCGACGACGCCACGGCGGCGCTCGTGCAGTGGCGATCGGCGGGCTGACCGCCGCGCGCGGCCGTCGCCGGCCATGGTGAAGCGGCGTGTGTCGCCGGCCGTCGAGAACCTGTCCTAGCAGCGCCAGACGACGGGGACCGTGCCGCCCTGCGCCGATGCCGCGTTGCCGGCGACGCTGCGGCCGTCCCGGCTGATCGCCTCGGCGGTGTCCCGGGAGCCGGCGGCGTCGCCGAGCCGCCGCAGCGTCGTGGTCTGCTGGGCGCCGACCAGCAGGGCACGGCCACCCCCGCCCGCGGCGGTCATCCGGCCGTCGGCGCTGACCGTGCCGCCGGCGAGGCCGTACTCCGGGAACGCCTGCGCCTGGCCGGTACGGAGGTTCCAGCGCACCGGCACGCCGTCGTCACCGCGCGTGGTGGCCATACCCGCGACCCAGTCACCGGTGACCGACTGGGCGATCGCGCCCGTCGCCGTCTCGCCGCCGACCACCGGCAGGGGCAGTTCCCGCGGTTTCCCGGCGGCCGGCCACACGTACGGGCGGAGCAGCCCGGAACCGAGCACGCCCACGATCGTGTGCCCGTCGGCGCTGATGCCGTACGCCTTCCCCTCGGACGGGGCGCCGGCGGGCACCGGGAGCGGCGACGGGGTGCCGGCCGAGGGACGCCAGAGCACCGGGCGCTTGCCGTCGGTGCCCACCACCACGCCGCTGTCGGAGACGGCCAGCGCCTCGCTCACCTCGGTGCCGGGCAGCAGGGCCACGTCGCCGTCCCGGTACACCCAGGACCGGAGGGCGATCGGACCGGCGGCCGAGTGGATCTCCGTGGTGCCGACCACGACGCCGTTCCCGTTGACGCCGCGCGGCACCTGGCCCTCGCCCGGCAGCTCGGCCCGGCGCGGCTCGCCGCCGTGCCAGACCAGCAGATCGAGGCGGGACGTGCCGGCCTCCCGCAGGGTCCGGCCGACGACGAAGCGCCCGGCCGGATCCATCCCGGACACGAGGCTGTACGGGTCACCCGACGGCAGCGCCAGGCGTTCGACCGTGCAGTCCCCGGCCGGTTGCATCCGGTGCACGGCGAGGCCACCGAGGGCCGCGAGCACCACGGCACCCGCGGCCGCGATCCCGATCGTCCTCGTCCGCCGGCGCCTCTGGTCCTTCACGCCCGACAAGCTATCCGGTCGACGCACGCCGCCCGGAGAACGTGGGTCGAGGAGGCCGCCGCTAACGCTTTCTCGCGGAATCCGACCTGAAGGACAGTCATTCTTTGCTGCGGTTTAAGCGGCTCCCGGCGCAGGCCGGGAGCCGCCTACCATTCCGCCGTGCCGACATTCAGCAAGCCCGCCGGGAACCCGCCGCCGCAGCGTCCCGGCCGTCACGCCCGGCGCGGGCGCGGCGTGGCCGTCGCCGCCGCCGGCGGGGCGGTCCTCCTGATCGCCACGGCGGCCGTGACGGTCGATCACGCGGGCGGCCGGCCGGTGGCCCTGCAGTCCCCGGCGCCGTCCGCGCCCTCGGCCGGGCCGGCGTCCTCGCAGCCCGCATCGGTCGCCGCCGCACGCTCGTCCACAGCTCCGTCCGCGTCCGCGGCCTCGCCGTCGGCCGCCGCTTCGGCGCCCGCCACCCGCCGGGCCACGGCAACCGGGTGGATCCCGGTCGACCGGGCAGCGTGGAACGCGCAGGTCGCCGCGTACGAGGCGACGAAGGCGGAACCCGCGGGCGGCGCCGGGAACCTGCCCGAGTTCCGCGCCGACTGCCGGTACAGCCACCGCAGGGCCGACGACCCCATCGTCGCCCCGGGGCTGCCGGGTGCCTCGCACATGCACTCGTTCGTCGGCAACAAGCGCGTCGACGCGTACACGAAAGCCGGTGATCTGATGAAGTTCACCGCCACCACCTGCAAGCCGGTCGTGGACCACTCCGCCTACTGGGTGCCCACCCTCTACGAGGCGGCCACGAAGAAGCCGGTCGAGACCACCGGCTTCCGGGTGTACTACCGGTCGATCCGGAAGAACTCGGACGGCATCATGCCGATGCCGAACGGCCTGCGCCTCATCGCCGGCGACGCCAAGAAGCGGCAACCCACCCCGCGCGGCGCGCAGGGCCAGTTCTACTGCGCCTTCTACGGGCCGGGAGACATCGACGGGTACGCCCGCAGCGACAACGGCAACTGGCCGATCTGCGGCAAGCCGGCCGGCCTGCACTTCATGCTGCAGTTCCCCGACTGCTGGGACGGCAGGAACCTGGACAGCCCCAACCACAGGGACCACGTGGCGTTCGGGACCGACCAGGGCTGCCCGGCCGGCCACCCCGTACGGATCCCCGCGCTGACCTTCGACATCGCGTACGGGGCGACGGGCACGAAGGCCGGCTACTACCTCTCGTCCGACCCGGCGGGGCGCAGCGCCTCGTCGATGCACGGCGACGCGTTCGTGATGTGGAACGTTCCGGCGATGAACCAGCGCGTCCGGAACTGCATCGCGCAGCGCCGTACGTGCAACAACGACGGCTACGACCCGTTCTCCTCCTGACCCTCGTCCACCAGCGCGCCGTCGCGCAGGGTGAGCACCCGGTCGGCGCGGTCCATCAGGCCCGGGTCGTGGGTGGCGACCAGCGCCGTCGTCCCGCGCGCGTCCACCACCGCGCGGAGCAGGTCCATGATGGAGCGGCCGGTGTCGGAATCGAGCTGACCGGTCGGCTCGTCGGCGATCAGCACCTGCGGATCGTTCGCGAGCGCCCGCGCCACCGCCACGCGCTGCTGCTGGCCGCCGGACATCTCGTACGGCCGCTGCGCCGTGTGCGCGCCCAGCCCGACCAGCTCCAGCAGCACCGCGACCCGCTGCTCACGCTCGGCGGCCGGGCGGCGCGCGAGCCGCAGCGGCACGCCGACGTTCTCGGCCGCGGACAGGATCGGGATCAGCCCGAACGACTGGAAGATGAAGCCGATCGTGGACCGGCGCAGCTCCAGCAGGTCCCGCTCGGCGGCCGCGCCCACGTCGTGCCCGGCCACCTCGATCCGGCCGGTGGTCGGCCGGTCCAGCCCGCCGATCAGGTTCAGCAGGGTCGACTTGCCGGCGCCGGACCGGCCGCGGACGGCGACGAGCTCGCCGCGCCCCACCGTGAACGAGACCCCGCGCAGGGCGTGCACGACACCGTCGCCGGCCGGGAAGTCGCGCCCCACGCCGGTGACCCGGATGACCGTGCCGGACATCAGCGCTCCTCGCCGGGCCGTACGGCCACGTGATCGGGTTCCAGGGTCAGCCGTACCCGGTCACGCAGGGTCAGCGCCTCGACGAACGCGGCCGGCAACTGCAGGCGGCCGGCGCGGTCCAGCACCGCGTACTCCTCGCTGACCAGCTCCTCCGTGCCGTCGGTGCCGCGGCGCGCGGAGCGGCGTACCTCCGCGGCGGTCCGGCCGTCGCGGATGGCGACCGCCCGGCGCACCTCCCCGGCGACGGCGCGGTCGTGGGTCACCACCACCACGGTGACGCCCAGCTCGGCGTTCACCGTCCGCAGCGCGCCGAAGACCTCCGCCGCGGTCGCCTCGTCCAGCTCACCGGTCGGCTCGTCGGCGAACAGCACCTCGGGGTCGTTCGCCAGCGCCACGGCGACCGCGCAGCGCTGCTGTTCGCCGCCGCTGAGGCGCCCCGGCCGCCGGTCGGCGCGGTCGGCGAGCCCGACCAGCTCCAGCAGCTCCCCGGCCCGGGCGCGGGCCGCGCGGCGACTGCCCCGGGCCATCCGTACGGGCAGCTCGACGTTCTCCCGCGCGTCGAGGTACGGCAGCAGGTTGCGCGCGGTCTGCTGCCACACGAAGCCCACGGTGTGCCGCCGGTACGCGAGCCTGCTCTTCGCCGACATGGTCAGCAGGTCGTACCCGGCGACCCGGGCCACCCCGGCGGTGGGTACGTCGAGCCCGGACAGGATGTTGAGCACGGTGGACTTGCCGGAGCCGGACGCGCCGACGATCGCCACCAGCTCCCCGCGGTCCACCACGAGGTCGAGGCCCTGCAGGGCGACCACCTCGACACCGTCCGTCCGGTAGATCCGTACCAGGCCGTCGCAGACGATGTGCCCGGCCAGCCGGTCCGCGCCGCCCGCCCGCGCGGCCGCCCGTTGCGCCGCCCGGCGTTCCAGGCCGGCGAGGTCCTCGGTCATCGGTACTCCTCTCCGAGCCGCAGCGTCTCGCCCAGCCGCATCCGGCGGTTGGCGAGGCTCTCCACCAGCAGCGCCGCGCCGACGGCGAGCAGCACCGTGGCGAAAGCGCCGCCGGCGAGCACGGGGTCGACGCGTTCGCGGGTCGCCACCCCCGCGGTGAATCCGGACAGGCCCAGCGCCGGCCCGATGAGCCTTGGCAGCGCCACGCCGGCCACGCCGCCCGCGAGCAGCGCGACCGTGAGCAGCGGCAGCAGCTCGTACAGCAGCAGCCCGCGCCCGTGCGCCGCGGAGAGCCCCAGAGTGCGCAGCCGCGACAGCGTGACGCCCCGCCCCGGCGCGCCGGCGAGCACTGCGAAGGCCACGGCGAGCAGCGCCAGCAGGACCGCGCCCGCCGTACCCGCGGCGAAGGTGAAGCTGAGCACCCGGTTGACGCCGTTGTCCTCCAGGTCCGCCCGCCGGCCGTCCCAGGTCGTGACGGTCGTCGGCGGCAGCGCCCAGTCCGCCGGCGCCCGGCCGAGCCCGCCCGTCAGGTACGCGAGCTGCCCCGCGTCGCCGGCGCGGCGCAGCGCCGCGGGGTCCGCGCCGGCGCCCGCGACGACGAAGCGGTTGAACCACAGCGGCCGCCCGGCCGGTACGGGCAGCGCCCCGGCGGGCAGCACGACGAACCGCTGCGCACCCACGCCCAGCCCCGGCACCCCCGTGGCGACCGCGGCGACCCGGAACCGGTACTCCGTGCCCTGAACGTCCACCGTGCTGTCGTCGCCGATCTGCGACGCGAGGTCCGGCGAGACCAGCGCGGGCACCGGGGCGCCGCGGGGGACGGGCCGGGTCAGCGCGGACGGCAGCCGCAGGCCGTTGCGGCTGAGCCGCAGCACCCGGTCGACGGCCGGGACGTCGACGAGGAGTACCCGTACCTGTCCTCGCGCCGGATCCAGCGATGTGGTGTCCGACCACATCGGCGCCACCGCCCGCACGCCGGGCACGGCGGCCAGCGCGGGCCCGGTGCCCGCCCCGAAACCGCCGCCGGTGACCAGCACGTCGCCGGCCACGTCGAGGTCCGTCGCGCGGTCGCGGGCGTCGGCGATCGAGCCGGTCACCGTGCCGGTGAACACGCCGGTGGCGACCGCCACCACGAGCACCGCCAGCGGCGCGACGTGCACCGGCGAGCCGCGCCCCGCCCCGGCGAGGCCGAGGAACGGCACCGCGCCCCGGGCGCGCGCGGCCAGGTGCCCGGCCAGCCGCAGCGGCCACGGCAGCAGCCGCAGGACGACCAGCGCCGCCGCCACGGGGAGCAGCACCGGCACCACCACCAGGTACGGGTCCACGCCGTCGCCCGGCGCGAGGCCGCGGCGGCGTACCAGCAGCACGCCGAGCACCGCCAGCAGCACGACGAACCCCTCCGCGACCAGGCGCCGCGCCGACGGCCGGGACCGCGCGAGGTCCCGGCGCCGGCCGGTGAACGCCGGATGCCGCTGCGCCACCGTGGCCAGCACGGGCGCGGTCAGGGTGGCGACGACGGCCACCGCGAGCAGCGGCAGCCAGCCGTGCGCGGGCGCGCGTCCGGGGAGCTGGGCCGCGGCGAGCCGGCCGGCGAGCACCGCGGCGGGCACCACCAGCAGCGTCTCGGCCAGCAGCCGGCCACCGATCGTCGCGGCGGCGCCGCCGCGCGCCCGGATCAGGGCGAACTCGGCGCGGCGCCGGTCGGCGACCAGCCCCGCGGCGAGCGCCGTCAGGCCCAGCAGGGTCGCCAGGACGCCGGCCTGCACGACGGCCAGCAGCGCGGCCACGGCGTCCTGCTCACGCGTGTAGCGGCTCAGCACCGCCTCGAGGTCGCCGGCGAGGACGGTCAGCGCCGGCGCGTTGCGGCGCGCGGATGCCACGGCCGCGGCGAGCGCCGGCACGTCCCGGGCCGACAGGCGGTCCTCGTCCAGCCGGTACCGCCACTCGTGCACCACGTCGTCGGTGCGGTCGGCGGCCAGCCGGATGCCGGCCGGGTCGGTGAGCAGGCCGGCCTGCACGACGGTGCCGTCGCTCGGGTTCGGGCAGGAGGTCCGGGTGAGCGGCATGCCGGTCCACATCGCGGCCGCGGGATCGAGCTGCTCGAAGATGCCGACCACGCGGACGGGCACGGTGCCCTGCGAGCCGGTCAGCGTGAACGTGGAACCGACCCGCAGGCCGACGGCGGCGGCCGCCGGGCGCGCCACGGTCGCCTCGATCGTGCCGGCCGAGGCGGGTGCGCGGCCCTGCACCATCCGGGTCGCGCGGTCGGCGCCGGTCAGCGTCCGCACCGACAGGCTCGGCGGGCACTTGCCGGAGAACGGTGCCACGTCGCCGCCGGTGCTGACCCCGGCCGGTCCGAGCCGAGCGGTGTACCACTGCTCGCTGATCAGCCCCGGCAGCGGCGCGGGCAGCCGCTTCCGGTAGGCGTCCAGCCGGTCGGCGCCGTCGCGCACGACGTCGTCGTCGGGGCGTTGCGCGAAGCCCGCGGGCACGCTGCGGAAGGTCAGGTCGCGGACGGTGTCCGGCAACCGGGCGATGTCGGCGCGCAGCCCCGCGTCGGTGTAGCCGTTGGCGACCTTCGGCACACCGCTCACCAGCACGGTGGCGACCAGGGCGAGGAGGGCGAGCAGGGCCAGCTCGCCGGCGTACGCGCGGGCACGGCGCAGCACGGCGGTCACCGGTCCTGCCCCACGGTGAGCGGGCCGGAGGCGAGGCGGCGGTGCAGGCCGGCCCCGGCCAGGGCGGTCAGCGCGAGCGCGAGGACGACGAGCAGCGTCCCGGTGCCGGCGGCCCGGACCCACTCGACGTCCGCCAGCGGCACCGGCACCGGTCGCCCGGCGGCGGGCGTGAGCACCAGCAGCGGCGCCATCGCGATCGCGACGAGCACCCCGGCCAGCAGCCCGGCGAGCGCGCCGATCCCGGCGAGGAAGCCCTGCTCCACGAGCAGGGACCGGGTCAGCAGCCGGGGACTCGCGCCGAGGGCGTGCAGCACGGCCAGCTCGTCCGCCCGGCGCCGGGTCGTGGCCTGCACGTCGACCGCGGCGCCGACCGCGGCCAGCAGGACGGCGGCCAGGGCGGCACCGAACAGCGCGCCGCGGGCGCCGGCCCCGAACGGGTCGCGGCCGGCGGCGGCCAGCGCCCGCCGGTCGACGACCTCCACGCCGTCCAGCCGCGCCGCGGCGACCGCTGCGCCGGCGTGCTGCGCCGGCCGCGTGGCCAGCCACCACTCCTGGGGCGCCGGGACGACGCCGCGCCGGCTCAGCACCTGGCCGTTGAGCGACGGAAGGTCGGCGAGCAGCGCCGGCCCGCCGTCGGTACCGGGTACGGCGGCGATCGTGGCGACGACAGCGACGTCCACGCGTACGCCGCTGACGGTGAGGGTGGTGGACTCCCCGGTACGCAGACGCAGCCCGGCGAGCGCGCCGGGGGTGGCCGCCACGGGAACCGGCGTGGCGGTGGCCGGGACGACGGCGAAGTCGACTTGGCCCGACCGGGGCACGCGGTAGGCGGCCGTCAGGGCGTCCGGCCGGGGACGCGCCACCGGTCCCGTCGACGCCCGGTCCGCCGTCTGCCAGTCCCGTGCGGCCGGGGGCACGTCCAGCCCCTCGATCCGCCAGTCCATCGTGGACCCGGGCACCGCGGCGGGCGCCTCGACCAGGAAACCGGCCAGCGACCAGGCGCCCGGCGGCGGCGTCAGCGTGAACCGGCCGGCGGTGTCCGGCTCGACCGGTATCCGCGCCTGCAAGCCGGTGGGGCCGGCGATCACGGCCGTCGTGCGTACGCCCGCAGCCGCGGTGAGGACGCCCCGGCGCGGCACCGTGGCGTACGCCGGCGCGGGCCGGGCGGCGGCCAGCCGACGCCACAGCCCGCCCGGGTCACCGCCGGCGAGGTCGTCGCGCAGGTGCACCACCCGGGCCCCGGTCACCGCGTCCACGGCGACGAGCCGCGCCGCCGGTCCGCCCGTGGCGAGGGGAACGTCGGCGCGTACGCCGGGCAGCGCCGCGGTGACTCCCGGCAGCGCGGCGAGGACGGCGGGCCGGTCCGCGGGCGGGATGCCGGCCTCGACCACCCGCAGGTCGGCGCCGGTGCGCAGGTCGGCCTGGTCGGCGGCGGAGCGCCCGGACGTGGCGGCCAGGCACCACGAGACCGTACCGGCGGCGACCGCCAGCGCCACCAGGACCATCGGGCCCGCGTGCGAGCGGCGGCCGGCCTGCCAGGCGCCGAGCACGGCGGCGCTGTCGGCGGCCCGTTCCGCGAGGCGGGCGGCGAGGCGGGCCGCCGGGGGCAGCAGCCGCAGCGTGAGCACGGCCCCCGTGACCACGCCCAGCGTCGGGGCCGCGGCGATCAGCGGGTCGATGCCCAGGCCGCCCCCGGAGCCCGTGCCCGACAGCGGGGACGCGTACTGGCGCAGCTGCAGCCAGCTCAGCACGGCCAGCGCCAGCAGTACGAGGTCGAGGCCCGCGCGCAGCGCCACGGACCGGGTACGCGGCCGGGAACGGGCGGCCAGCTCGGCGGCGTACCCGCGATCGCGCCGCGCGGCCGGCCCCGCGACGGCCAGCGCGCACCCCGCCGCGGCCACCGCCGCCACCAGCCACGTCGAGGCGGTGAGCCGGGGACGCAGATCGAGCACCTCGGCCAGCGCCGGGATCCGGCCGGCCAGCGCGACCAGGCAGACCCCGAGCACCGGGGCGAGCACCGCCGCGGGCAGCACGACGAGCAGCGCCTCCCGCACCGCGAGCCCGGCCACCCGGCCACGCGACGCGCCGCGCGCCCGCAGCAGCGCCGTCTCGCCGCGCCGGTCCTCGGCGAGCAGGACGGCCATCAGCAGCAGCGCGTAGCCGGCCAGAACGATGATCAGCAGGGCCGGGGTGACCAGCGTGGACCGGCCGACCAGGTCGGCGCGGGTCAGCCGGGCGGCGAGGTCGGTGAGGCCGGTCTCGGCGGACCTCGACTGGTCCAGCCCGCGTGGCTCCGGCAGTCCCGTCCCGGCCGCTGCCGCAGCGGCGGCGACGCGGGTCAGCTCGTCGAGCGTGCTCGCCTCCAGCCGCGGGCTCACCAGCCACGCGGCGGACGCGGAGGTGGCGAAGTGCGCCGCGAAGTCGGCCGGTTCCACCGCGAGCGGCCCGTACGTCGCGGACTGCGGGCGCACCCCGGTCAGGGCCTCGGGCGCCAGCCGCCAGTACGGATCGCCGGCGCTGCCCGGCCGCCACACGCCGGCCACCACGACCTCGGTGATCCGCCCGGTGCGGCGGTCGGTCAGGCGGATCCGGTCCCCGGCCGTACGGCCCATGAGCCGCGCGGCCGGCTCGGCGAGCGTGATCTGCACGGGCGACGCGCCGGGGGAGGCCCAGCGGCCGGCGGCCAGCTCCGCGTGCGCGGGAAGGTCGTCGAGGCGCAGGACCGACGCGTACGCGACCCCGGACGAGTCCGGCCGCGCACCGCCGGCCGGATCCGCGAGCGCCCAGCCCGCGGCGTACTCGGCGCCGCTGACCGCCACGGGCACGCCGCCCAGCCCCGCACCGAACGTGCGGCGCAGCGTGGCGTCCCACTCGCTCTGCCGGGCGGGGTCGGAGCCCGCCGAGCCGCGCACCAGGATCGAGCGCTCGGCCGGGGCGGCGGCGGCCACGGCGGTGCGTACGCCGGCCTCGCTCACCGCCCGGCTGTACACGGTGAGCGCGGCGAGCAGCGTCGCCGCCGTCAGCGCCACGCCGGCCGCGGCCAGCAGGAGCGCCGACGCCCCCCGCGCGCGCCGCAGCAACATCCCCGGGATCCTGCCAGATCAAGGCGCCGGCAGGGGGGCGTGACGCGTCAGCCGTGAACGAGGCGGCGCGCGGGCGTGTGCTCCCGGGCCCAGCGCACGCTGCGGTCGAGGAACGCGCGGGCCATCACCCACACGCAGACCGCGCCGTTGAAGAACGACGCCAGCACGTCGGTCGGGTGGTGCATACCGCGGTACATCCGGGCCACGGCCACCGCGACCGGTACGAGCACGAGCAGCCAGCAGGCCGCCTTCAGGCCCGTACGGTGCACCAGCAGCGACAGCACCAGCGCCAGCCCGACGTAGAGGGCGACCGACGCGGAGGTGTGCCCCGACGGGAAGCTGGACGTCGGCGGCGAGCTGTCCAGGTGGCCGACGGACGGCCGGTGCCGGTCGATGACCAGCGTGGTGAAGAAGAAGACGAGCGCCTGGGCGGTAACCGCCGCGCACAGGAAGATCGGCTCCCGCCAGCGCTTGAGCGTCAGCCGCAGCACGATCGCGGCCAGCGCGGTCACCCCGATGATCACCGGGGTGCTGCCGACCATGCTGAAGAAGCCGGAGACGGCGTTGCCCTCGGCCGTACGGTCGCGTTCCAGCTCCCGGTTGATCGAGTCCTCCGCGGTCAGCGGCCACACGTGCAGCATGACCTTCGTGATCAGCAGGCCGAGCGCGACCATCACGCCGAACAACAGAGCGACGGGGAGCAGCACCCGCTTGAGCACCTGAACCGCGACATCCGACATGGCGCCGCTCTTACCCGAACGGTGCTCTCGTTACGCATCCCCGGGCGTCACCGGGTCTCGGCGGCGGGCGCGTCCGCCACCGCGGGCTCCACGCCCTGCTCCACGACGGAGTCCAGCCCGCGCCGGGTGAACGCCACCGCCGTCGCGGCGACCACCATGACCCCCAGCAGCCACCCGCCGACCACGTCGCTGGTCCAGTGCACGCCCAGCACGATCCGGGTCAGGCCGGTCAGGAAGGCGACGACCGCCGCGCCGGTCCACAGCACCCACCGGCGCCGCACCACGGGCAGCACCAGCACGAAGACCCCGGCGGCGAGCGCGGCGTTCAGCGCGTGCCCGGACGGGAACGAATACCCGGTCGCCCGTGCCACCGGGTCCAGCAGGTCCGGGCGGTGCCGGCCGACGAGCAGCTTCAGGACGGCCCCCAGCACGCCGCCGGTGACCATGGTGACGACCACCCACAGCGCCAGCCGCCGGGCCCGCCGCACCAGCAGCCACACCACCAGCCCGAGGGTGGCGGCCCGCAGCGGCGTGGGACCGAAGATGTTGGTCCACCACACCGCGGCGTCGCGCCAGCCCCGATGTGCCAGCGCCCACGAGTGCAGGGCGTCGGTGATCGCGGCGTCCCCGTCGTGCAGCGGGGCCCAGCCGCCGACGACGAGGACGGCCAGCAGCGCGAACGGTACGAGCACCGCAACGGCGAGCAGGGCGGCCGTGGTCAGGCGCAGGCCGAGTTTCATGGCCGGTGTTGTACCCAGGAACCGCCCCGGCTCACTTCCCGTTCACGTCCGGTGCCAGCGCAGCGGACCCGGATGCACGGCCCACCACACCCGCTTCCACCACGGCAGCCGGGAGCGCAACGCGTCGGCGTACGCGACAGCCTGGGTGCCGGCCCGCTGCGCCTGCTCGTCGTCCGCGGCACCGGGCGCGAACGCGACCGTGTTGACCGCCGTGACCAGGTCGTCCAGCGGTGGCAGGCCCGATCCGGCCGGGGGAACGGCCGGTCGCAGCGGCTCGGGTCCGCCGGCGGGCGCCGCCGCCCAGGCCGCCGCCTCGGTCGCCGCCAGATGCCCCGGCACCGGCCGCCCGGCCAGCCGCAGCGCATCCGTGAACTCGAACCACGCGCCCGTGATCCGCTCGGCCGGCGCGCCCGCGGTGAGCCGCCGCCGGCGCAGGGCCCGGCGCAGCATCGCGACGGCCGTCGCCGCGGCGACCACGGCCAGCAGCACCGACCCCGACGCGCCGGACACCACCACGGCCCGGGACACGCCGCCCGCCGCCGGAGCCGGGGGTTCGGCAAGCGCGGGCGGCGCCGAGGCGCTCGCGGTGTCCGTGGGTGGCGGCGGCTCGGACGTCGGCGGAGGCGTCGACGGTTTCGGGGTGAAGTCGTCCTCGACCGGGCGCGGCTTCTCGTCGCTCTTCGGCAGCGGGTCGAACGCCACCCACCCCAGGTCGTCGAAGAGCACCTCGGGCCAGGCCACCGCGTCGCCCGCGGTGACCGGGCCGCCGGCCTTCGGCGCGTCGAAACCGACCACGACCCGCGACGGCAGCCCGGTCAGGCGGGCGAGCAGCGCGAACGACGCCGCGAACTGCTCCGACGTGCCGCGCTGGCCGCCCTGGCCGCGCGGGCCGAAGAGAAAGAACGACAGGTTGGGGTACGCGTGCCCGCTCGGCGCGTCCGGAACCTGACGGTAGTGCTCGGACAGGAACTCCTCGATCGCCGCGGCGCGGTCGTACGCGGCCCCGTTGCCGTCGGCGAGCTGGTCGGCCAGACGCTGGATGGAGTCGGGCACCCCGGCGCCCACGGTGAGGTACCGCGCGACGGCGTCGCCGGACGGGGCATCGGCGGTGGGCAGCAGGTTGTAGTCGGGCTCCGGCGCCGCCGAGGTGACGGTGTAGCTCAGCCCCGGTGCCAGCTTCTCGGGCCGGATCACCGTGCCGCTGGCCGCGTCGTACGCGATCCGCGTGCCGTCGACGCCGGTCGGGGTGGGCACGACCGGCAGCAGGCGCCCGGTCAGCGCCCGTACGGTGATCCGCTGTGTGATCCGCTTGACCGGCACGTCCGGGGCGGCCGGCGGCGAGGGCAGCACCCGGCCCGCGTTGCGGTACGTCGCACCGACCCGCCACGTGATCCCGTCGTAGTCGGGCAGCACCGCGAGCCGCAGCCGCACCCGGCCGGTGCCCGGGGCGGACGGGCCCACCTCGAGCAGCTTCTGCTTCGGCGCGAGCGCCCAGCCCGAGATCCGGTTGAGCGGGCTCTCGTCGAGGCTGTCGACCTGCGGCGGCTGCACGTACCGTCGCGGGTCGACCGGGGTGGCGGAGACCCGGCCGCCGACCCACGGGCCGACCGCCGCGATCAGGCCGAGCAGCACCACCAGGCCGGTCGCCGCGCCGGCGAGCGCGCGGCCCCGCACGGCCGCGCGGGTCGTCGGGGGTATGCCGGCGAGCGACGGCCCGGCGGCGGGACGGGCGGTGACGGCGAGCGCCACCACGACCAGCGCGGCGAAGGCGAGGGTGGTCCGGCCGGCCGATCCCGCGTTGGGCCCGACGACGTAGAGCGCGCCGCCGTACAGGGCCGCGGCCGGCACGCAGCCGAGCAGCACCCGCCCGGCGCGCGCGGCGACCTCGTGACCCGCCAGCCCGGCCAGCCAGCCGGCGACCACCGGCACGACCACGGTGTCCGGGGTGGACTCGATCGGGATCATCGCCGTGAGCAGGCGCGGGATGCCGTTGGCGAGCGCGTCCCGGACGATCTCCGGCAGCGGGTCCGGCACCCCGGCACGATCCGCCGCCACCTTCAGCGCCAGCAGCGTGTACCCGGCGAGCAGCACGACGGACAGTGGTGCGACGGTCCACGACGGCAGCCGCCGGGCCGCGGCGCCCGCGCCGACCGACAGCACGGCAGCGCCGGTCACGAGCTGCAGGAGGAGGTCGTCGGCGTAGATCCGCCCGAGCACAACCCCGGACAGCGAGATCAACACCACCAGGATCACGGGTACGGCCGCAGCCCGCGCCCACCTCACCATCCCCGCACCCCGTCCCAGGCGCCGGCGAACTGCTCGCCGTCCTCGGCCTCGATCACGATGAGCGAGCCGCCCGCGGAGACCGGCGCCGCGTCCCGATCGCCGAACAACCCCGCGATCACCACCGGGTACGGCCCGCGCAGCCCGCCCACGTCGCCGAGGTCCACGCGGCCGCCGGGGCCGGTCAGGTACACCAGCGTGTCGCCGAGCCGGCTCTGCCGCAGGGTGCGCACGGTCTGCGTGAGGTCGCCGTCGCGCAGGGACGCCTCGGTCAGCACGTCGAGGAACGGCCCCTCGACCCGGCCCGACACCAGGTGCAGGACGACGGGCAGGTCCTCGCGTACGGCGGCGGCCACGATGGAGGCGGCGGCCTCACACGCGGCCTCGAACGACTCGGCCGTGCCGTCGCGCAGCGCCGGGTGCGCGGCCGCCCGGTCGTCGAGCAGCACCACGATCGTCGGCTCGCTGGTGTCCAGCTGCTCGCGCACCATCAGCTCGCCGACCTTCGCGGAACTGCGCCAGTGCACGCGCCGCAACTCGTCGCCGACCACGTACTCGCGCAGCGAGTCGAACGTGATCGTGCCGTGCGGCACCTTGTCGATGCGTCCGTCGAGGCTGCGCGCCATCCCCGCCGGAACGGCCCGCAACAGGTGGATCCGCGGGTGGACCCAGACGGTGGCGGTCCCGCCGTACGCCCGCGACAGCGTGAGCAGCCCCAGCGGATCGGTCCGCGTCACCCGCAACGGCCCGACGGCGACGATGCCGCGGCGGCTCGTCGGCACCGGATACTCCACCGTGGTGTCCCGCCCGGGCCGCAGCCGCAGCAACGGCACGGGCACGTCCGCGGCGCCGCACCGGTCGGTGGCCACGAGGTTGGCGGCGCGCAGCCGGCTGGTGTTGCGCACGGTCAGCGTCATGGCGGCCGGCTCGCCGCGGGCCACGCGGTCGGGGTCGGCGACCCGCTCCACGCCCAGCCGTGGCCGCCAGACAGCGAAGACCACCCCGCACACCAGGGCGAGCGCCGCCGCGGCGCCGAGCAGGGCGAGGTCCGGGTAGCCGTATTGGAACCCGAGGAGGGCGAGGACGACAGCGGCGGCAGCGACCCCCAGCCCGCGCGTGGTGATCCCGCGCAGCGTCAGCCTCGGCCTGCGCCGGCCCGTCGCCGGGCGGCCCCGGCCCCGGCCGCGTCCCCGGCGTCCGTTGTGGGCGGCCGTCACGCGTTCGGGATCCGTCTCGGGCGCCGCCGGCCGGGGAGCGTCCGCGGGGCCGCCGCCGCGCGGGCCCGCCGCCTCAGCGGGTGAACTCGCTCTGCCGGTGGTCGGGCGCGGCGCTCCGGTGGTCTTTCCCGTTGTGCCGGTGGTCGGGTGCGCCGTGCCCGTGGATGGGCGCGGGGTGCCGGTGGCCGGACGCGCGGCGTCGGTGGGTTGGCCCGGCGGTCCGGTGGTCGGGCGCGGTGTGTCCGTGGGTGGGCGCGGCGGTTCGGTGGCCGGGCGCGGCGCGCCGGTGGGTGGGCCGGCGGGGGGCGCGGGTGGGCGGGCGGCGTCCGGGCCGCCGGGGTCGGTCGGTGCGGGGGCCGGCTCTCGCGCCGCGGGGTCGGGGCCGGGCGGTGGGGTGGTCACGCTCCGGTGTGCTGGTTGGCCGGGAGCGGGACCGGGACCGAGCGGACCGCGTCGTCGAGGATCTCGGTTGCCGTGACGCCGCGCAGCTGGGCGTCGGGGGAGAGCAGGACCCGGTGGGCGAAGACCGGGCCGACCAGCGTCTTCAGGTCCTCGGGGAGGACGTAGCCGCGGCCGTTGATGAGCGCGTACGCCGACGCCGCCCGGGTCAGCGCGATGACGCCGCGGGGGCTGACGCCGACGCGGACCTGGGGGTGGTCGCGGGTGGCGGCGGCGAGGCGGACCGCGTACGTGTAGAGCGGGTCGGCGATGTGCACGCGCAGCGCCATCCGGACCATCTCGCCGACCGTGGCCGTGTCGGTGACCGGCTCGAGCGTGTCGGGGGAGCGCAGTGCCGCCCCGCGCAGCACCTCGACCTCGACGTCCTCGGCGGGGTAGCCGACCGACAGCTTCACGAGGAAGCGGTCGAGCTGGGCCTCGGGCAGCCGGTACGTGCCGTCCATCTCGACCGGGTTCTGGGTGGCCACCACGAGGAACGGCTGGGGCACCGGGTGCGGTACGCCGTCGACGGTGACCCGGCGCTCCTCCATGACCTCGAGCAGCGCCGACTGGGTCTTGGGCGAGGCGCGGTTGATCTCGTCGGCGATGACGATGTTGGCGAAGACCGGGCCCGGGTGGAACTCGAAGCCGCGGCTCGCCTGGTTGAAGATCGTCACGCCGGAGACGTCGGAGGGCAGCAGGTCGGGCGTGAACTGGATGCGGCGCCACTGTCCGCGTACGGCCGCGGCCAGCGCCCGGGCCAGGGTGGTCTTGCCGACGCCGGGCACGTCCTCCAGCAGCACGTGGCCCTGGGCGAAGAACGCGGTCAGCGCCAGCCGCACCACGTCGGGCTTGCCCAGCACGACCGTGCCGACGCGCTCGGCGAGCTGCGCGGCGATCGCGGCGAAGCCCTGGACGTGCTGGGGCGGTAGCGGTTCGGTGCTCACAGTGGTGTCCTCAGCACGTCGGCAGCATGTCGATGTTGTCGCCGGCGTCGAGGTTGAACCAGGCGTACGGGATGTAGTTCTTGCCGCTGTACTTCACCTGGACCCACCAGGTCGACACCTTCTGGTGGTTGTAGATGTACGAGTCGATCTTGTCACCCTTCTTCTTGCAGTAGGCGAGCAGATCCGTGCCGGGTCTGGCCCAGCCGACCTGCTTGTCGTTGTCCTGCGAGGTGACGCTGAAGATCTCGTTGCCGTTGCGCCCGTCGACGTCCTTGTCGCAGTAGTGCGCGGTGTCGCCGTTCTCGCCGTTGTTGCAGGTCGCCGTGCCGTGCAGCTGGTCCGTCTGCACGTCGCGGTCCGCGGTCACGGTGCCGGCGGCGTTCTTCACGGTGAGCTTGAACGTGTACGGCGTGCCGGCCGTCAGACCCTTGACCGTGAGGCTGGAGCAGCTGCCCGAGTCGGACCCGCCGCCGCCGGACAGCGAGCAGGCCGCGGTGCCGCCGCCCGCGTCGACGGTGAACTTCACCGTGGCGTTGTCGTAGCCGGCCGAGGAGCCGGTGACCGTGACGGTGGGCTTGGCGACCGTGCGGGCCGTGGCCGAGCCGGGCTCGCTCTCGCCCGCCTCGTTGACCGCGCGCACCTCGACCGACACGGTCTCGCCCTCGCCGAAGCCGGTGAGCGTTGCGCCGGTGCCGTTCGTGACCTCGCTGGTCCTGCCGCCGGCCGCGACCAGGTACTTCGTGATCGGCCGGCCGTTGTCCGCCGGGGCCGTCCAGGCGACCCGGATCGCGCCGGGCTGGTCGCCGACGGTCGCGGCGTCCACGCCCTCGGGGCGGCCGGGCCGGGTGAACGGCACGACGCTGGCGCTCACCGGGGACGCCTCGGAGCCGGCGCCGCGCTCGTTGATCGAGACGACCGTGAACGCGTACTGCTTGCCGTATTCCAGGTCGCCGTCCTTGATGGTCAGCGAGGTGTCCTCGGCGTCGCCGACGGGCGAGCTGCCGCCCTCGCTGATCGCCGTGACCGTGTAGCGCTTGATGTCGAGGCCCTGGCCGTTGGCGGCCGGCCAGCTGACCACCACCGTGCCGTCCGGCTCGGCCTCGGCGGTGACGGCGGTCGGCGCGTCCGGCACCTCGGAGGTCGGCTTGACCGCGTTGCTCGTCCGGGTGGGGCCGTCGCCCTTCTTGTTCACCGCGTGCACCGCGAACCGGTACGTCTCGCCGTTGGTGAGGCCGGTGACGCTGAGCGAGCGCTGGTTGGCGCCCACCTGGAAGGTCTTGCCCGCGCCCTCGACCACGTACCGCGTGACGGAGGCACCGTTGGCGGCGGCCGCCTGCCAGGTCACGCGAGCCTCGGCGTTGCCGGCCGCCGCCCGGACGTTGCGGGGCGCGCCCGGCTCCGTGACCGGGGGCTTCCTCGGCTTCGGCGGGGGCGGCGGCGGGTCCGGCGGGGTGGGCGGCGGGTCGCCACCGAGCACGTCGTCGGCGTACTTGTCGACGACCCGCACCTTGTGGGCGTCGTCGACCACGCGCGCGGTGGAGGAGCCGGGCGCGTTGATGAACAGGTAGTTCTCCCGGACCTCCAGCTCGAGCGGCCCGCCCGGGTTGCGGAAACCGATGTCCTTCTGCGCGCGCCCGGCCTGGTCGAACACGTGCACCTTGCCGGTGGGCTCGTCGGCGACGTAGAAGTAGCCCTCCCACGCGACGGCGGGCCGCAGCTCCGCGCCGTCGCCGGGGACCTGGAAGTCGGTGGTGGTGCGGCCGTCGCTCACGCCGTACACCCGGCGGGAGTCGGCGACGGTGACCGGCACGACCGTGCCCTCGGTGTGTTCCGGCAGCGAGCCGGGGCCGTCCAGCGGCAGCGTGACCGATACTGTGCCGCCGGTCGCGTCGCGGATGGTGGTGAGGCCGTTGGTGGTGCGGTTGAGCACCGCCACGCCGTCCTCGAGCGTGGAGATCATGAGGTCGTGGTTGCCGGGCGCGACGGACTCCGTGCGCACCAGCACCGGGCCCGTGGCGGCCTGCGCGGCGGCGTCCTTCGTGGCGCCGGGCAGCGGCGCCGGTGTGATCGCGGAGACCGTGCCCTCGCTGGGTACGGCGATCCACAGCCGGCCCTTGCCGTCGAAGGTGCCGCCGGTGATGCCGGGCGGGAAGCGCAGCGACTCGCCGACCGGCTGGAGCGTCGCCGGGTCCAGCTGGCGGATCTCGCCCTGCACGGAGTCGATGACGAAGGCGGCGTCGTCGTCCAGGGCGACCCGCACGCCGATGCCCGACGCCGTGGACCAGGTGCCGGCGGCCTCCCGCAGCGACGTGAGGTCCATCGTGCTCACCGTGCCCGTCTGCACGTCGCGCAGGATCACGAAGCGGTCGTTCTGGGTGACCTGGATCTGATGGCCACGGGCGCGGGGCACGTCGACGCGGGTGTCCACCCGGGCGGTGACGCCGTTGACCCGGGCGACCTCGCCCTTGGCCCGGCTCCACACCCAGGACGCGGCGTCGAAGCTCGCCACGGCCTGATCGGCCGCGCCGAGCCCCAGGACGGTGAGCCCGAGGCCCGCGACGAGCGTGAGGACAGTGCCGATCGTGACCAGCCCGCCACGGCTGCGCCACGGCCGCCCGCGCCGGTCGGTCATCGCGCCTTCACTGGGCGCATCTGCACTGGCCACAGCCCGCATCCCCTCCCGTTCACCGGCTGACCTGCTCCAGGACGCAGGCCATCATAGGGGTCGGCGTGGGGGCGTGGACACCCGGCCAGTCACGGTTGTGGATAGTCGTGATCGCCGAGAGTGATCATCTTCGGCTCTTCCGCGGGGACGGGTCACTGCGCGTACGGCTGGTGCACGCCTGCGGCGACGTGGCGAACTGACTCGTGCTGTAGACCGCCACGACGGCGAAGCAGTAGTCCAGCTCCGGGTTGAGCCCGTTGAGGTTGAACGAGGTCGTGGTGGGTCCGACCTGTCCCATGGGCTTGAGCTGCTCGCCGGGGTGACCACCGGTGATCATGAACGACGTCCGGCCGTTGGCGGGGTCGGCCCAGAAGAGCTGTACCGACGCCCCGTAGTCGCGCACGCGTACGTCGGTGGGGGCCGGGCCGCTCAGAGTTGGCACATCGGACTTGCCGCCGTCGTCGCCGGAGCGGGCCAGCACCACCACGAGTGCGGCCACGGCGATGACCACGCCGAGCCCCGCGGCGATCGCGGCGAACAGGGCCGGCGACCGCCCGCCGGTCGCCGGTGCGGGAACCGCCGTGGTGATCGGCGGCACAGAGATGACGTGCGGCGGCGGCTGCTCGACATACGTCACACGCTGCGCAGGGATGTGCGGCACGGGCATCGGCGCCGGCTGGGGCGCGGGCGGCGGGGCCGGCTGGGCCACGGGCGCGGGGGCGGGCGCCGGCGGCGGGGCGGGCAGCTCGATGCGTACCGTCGGCGGTTCGTCGCCCAGATAGGCCCGCGCCCGGGCGACCGCCCAATGGTCCGTGCCCAGCACCGCCGGCCCGTGGGCGGCGACGCGGCCGAAGGCGCGGCGTGCCTCGTGCCGGTTCTCCATCTCCTCCGCGACCACCCCGAGGTCGAAGGAGATGCCGAGCATCACGGGATCGCCGTCGCCGAGCCGCCACTGCCCGGCCGCGTACGCCTCCTCCAGCACGCGCCGGGCGCCCGAGGGGTCGCCGGCCTGCTGGTGCAGCGTGGCCAGCTGCTGCGCGGTGAGCAGCACGTCGGGGTCGTCCTCGCCCAGGTTGAGCCGGCCCAGCTCGACGGCGTGCTCGAGCACGGCGCGGGCCTGGGCGAGGTCACCGGATCCGGCGAGCGCCTGGGCGCGTTGCCGGGAGGCGTAAAGGGGGGACGGCTGCGACACGTGGCCATGCTGCCCGCAACGATCGGCCGGCGCCACCCCCGCGGCATCGCGGTCACCTCGTCGCCGCGGCGGTGGGGAAGGATGCGGCCGGGCGACGGGTACCCGACGTATCAGCCCTGGTGAGGCGGCCCGGGGCTTAGCGTTCGGGCGGGAGGGCGTCATGACGTACACGGTGCTGCGGGGAGAGTTCGTCGTCCGGTACGCGGATCTGCCGCGTCAGGGACCGGAGCCGGACGGGGACACGGTCAAGTTCCGGCCGGACTCGCCGGGACTGGTGGAGCGGCTGGCCCGCCCCTCGGGCACCCCGCCGGACCTGACCGCTCGGGGGGTCTCCGTACGCCTGGAGGCCATCGACGCGCTGGAGACGCACTTCGCCGAGACGCACCAGGAGCTCGCCGGGGCGAACGCGGCGCGCGACGAGCTGCTGCGGCTGCTCGGCTTCACCGGGCTGCAGTTCTTCGACGATCTGCCCAACAAGGTGCGCGCCGCGGACCGGGACGCCGTACGCGGGCACGTGCTGTCCAACGGCGTCGACGCGAACGGCCGCCTGATCGGTTTCGTCTTCCCGGGTGAGCCGGACGGGCCGGACGGCGGCACCGTGTTCCTCGACGACGCGCTGGCCGACCGGTCGCTCAACGCGCGCCTGCTCGCGGCGGGGCTGGTGTATCCGGCGTTCTACTCGACGCTGCCGGCGTCCCTGCGTACGCATCTCGCCGGGGTGTCGCGCAAGGCGCGGGCCGACGCGGCGGGAATCTGGCCGCGCTCGACCGCCGACCCGGACGGACCGGCCGTCGTCACCGGCGCGGCGGCCCTGCGGTCGCTGGTGTGCTGGCCGAAGCTGTTCCGCCGGCTCGTGCCGTACCTGGCCACCGGCGCGGCGAACCTCGACGGGTTCGACGCGTGGCTGCGATCGGATCCGGTCAACCGCGACGACGCGGTGTTCCTGCTCGATCGCCTGGAGACGGGCAACCTGCACGACGTGGTCGTGGCGCGCGGCACCACGGTGCAGCTGACGGCGTGGCCGGAGGACTTCGTGATCATGCCCGACCCGCCGACGGCGTCCACCCGCCCGTCGGCGCCCGCGGCGGGGGACGTGGTGATCGTGGCCGCGCTGCCGGACCCGGCCGGGCCGGATCCGGGCCGGGAACGGCTGACCCTGCTCAACGCCACCGCGGCGGCCGTCGACCTGGCCGGCTGGACGCTGCGGGACCGCTCCGGCGGCAGCCGTGCCCTCGACGGCACGCTGGCGGCGGGCGATGTCGTGCAGGTGGCGGCGGGGTCGCTGCGGCTGGGCAACGCCGGCGGCACCCTCACGCTGGTGGACGCGCTCGGCGCGCCGATCGACCAGGTGGCCTACACCGCCGGACAGGTCAAGCAAGGGCGTACCGTCCTGTTCGGCCACTAACCGCCATTTGCGCCGCGAATAGGTCTTCGTTGTTTCGTCCAGAGGGTCGCTGTCCGCAAAGGACGAAACGATTGGCGAGGCGGCCCCGTCGCAATGTCGGACGTTATTCGGCCGATCGGACACAATTGTCACGACCGCTGACGCCTGTCGATCTTCGCGGGAGCCGTCGACTCATCGCCTCGCGCTTGGCAACGGGCACTCTGAGCAGTGCGAACGACGACGAAGGACATCGTTTGACGGGCGTAGGAACACCTGTCGGAATGGTGTCCGGCCCCATGCGGGAGAGGCCGCGGAGGACTACCGTCGGAATCGGACGCTGCCGGTGAGGAGGCACGATGATCCGGGTTCTGGTGGTGCGCGACGGCGGGTATTTCGGCATCCAGGTACGGGTTCTGCTGAGTGCCCAGCCGGACATCGAGGTGGTCGGCACGTTGCCGATGGACCACGACGTGGCCGCCCGGGCCGTGCCCTTCACGCCGCACGTGGTCGTCATCGACACCGAGCTCATGGTCAGCCAGGTCCTGCCGGCCGCCGCGGAGCTGCGCGCGCGGGTCCCGTCGTGCTCGGTCCTCGTCCTCTGCGACCCGACCAAGCCCGGGATGCTGCCGCCCCGCCGCCGCGGCGGTGAGGTGAGCTTCCTGCTCAAGGAGGCCTCGGCGGCGTACCTGGCGGATTCGGTGCGGCGGCTGGCGGCCGGTGAGCGGATCGTGCACCCGCGGCTGCAGGCGGCGTCGCTCAACACCGAACGGGGCCTGAGCACCCGCGAGCTCGAGGTGCTGGGTCTGGCGGCGGAGGGCGACTCGGTCGACGACATCGCGAAGCGGCTCTATCTGTCCGGCGGGACGGTGCGCAACTACCTGTCCTCGGTGATCTACAAGACCGGCGCCCGCAACCGGCTCGACGCGATCCGCATCGTCCGCAAGGACGGCTGGCTGCGCTGACCCGCGAGGATCCGCCTACAGTTCAGGCATGAGATTCGGCCCGCGGCGGCGGGTGGTCACGGCGTCGATCCTCCTCCTGTACGCGGTGAGCGTCGCGGCCGTGACCGTCGTGCCGGTCCGGATGCGGCCGCCGGACGCGCGGCCGGGGCTGCCCTGGTGGATCGTCGTGCACTGGGTGCCGTTCCGGGTGGAGGCGTGGAGCTTCCTGCTCAACGTGGTCATGTTCGTGCCGCTCGGCCTGCTCGTGCCGCTGCTGTGGCCGGCCGCCGGATCGCTGCGCCGCATCGCCGCGGTGTCGCTCGCGTGCAGCGCCGCCATCGAGACGCTGCAGCTGGTGTGGTGGCTGACGCTGGGCAGCTTCCGTACGGTCGACGTCAACGACCTGATCGCCAACACGGCCGGGGGAGTGGCCGGCGTGCTGCTGCTGCGGGCGGTCGTACGGCGGGACCGGGCCGGGCGGGCGGCCGTCACGACGCGGTCCACGCCCTGATGTAGTCGACCCGCTTGACGGCGCCGGTCGTCGCTGGCTCCGGCGGGATCCGCGAGTAGACGGCCAGGTTCGAGATGATCGCCGTCAGCGCGTCCGAGGTGGCGTCGCTGCGGCAGACACGCTTGCCGTCGGCGTACCAGGTGGTGCCGGACGGTTCGACGGCGACGCCGTACGTGTGCCAGCCCGCGGTCGGATCGAACGCCGGCCGCCACTCGCAGCGCCCGCGCGCGCCGGAGAACTGGGTGCCGTAGAGCCGCCGATGGTTGTCGGAGTAGAACTCGTACGCGTCGGTCTCGGTGTGCCGGTCGACGCCGCGCGCCTGCCACGTCCAGAACGCGGGCCAGAAGCCGCGCGCCGCGGGCAGGATCGCCCGTTCCTCCAGATAGCCGTACTGGAACGCGTACGCGGGTGTGCTCGTGATCAGGCACGACGTCCAGTCGTAGCGCTGCCCGCTCGACGGTGACGTGACGGTCTCCCGGCGTGCCGTCATCACCAGTTCGCCGCCGCCGACCCGGCAGTTGGCGGCCCGGTTCCACTCGAGCTGCTGGTTGCCCAGGTTGCCGCGGCCCTCGTCCGGTTCGGCGCTGGAGTGGTCGGCCCACCGCGCCGGGTCCAGCCGGTCGCCGTCGAACTCGTCGTGGAACGCCAGCGTCCAGCCGCCCTTGTGGCCGTCGGGCAGGGCGGGCGCGGGCGCCGGCGCGCTCACCCGTGGCCCGGCTCGGCCCGGCGTGGTGCAGGCCGCTGCGGCCAGCAGGCAGAGCAGCAGGCAGACGGCGCGGCGGATCACGGGGCGTCCCTTCAGTACGTGAACGACAGCCGTCCCACGCGGTTGTCGAAGCTGGACGGCACGAGCACCGGCTCGCCCACCGACCGGATGTCGGGAAGGCGCGTGAGGAGCTCGCGGAACAGCGCGGTCATCTCCTGGCGGGCGAGCGCGGTGCCGAGGCAGAAGTGCGGGCCGCCGCCGCCGAAGCCGACGTGCGGGTTCGGGTGGCGGGTCAGGTCGAAGCGGTCCGGGTCGGCGAAGACGCTCTCGTCCCGGTTGGCCGAGGCGTAGCAGAGCACCACGTCGGCGCCCGCGGGCAGCAGCCGCCCGCCCAGCTCGTGGTCGCGGGCGAGGGTCCGGCGGAACTGCACGATCGGCGACGAGTGCCGCACGACCTCGTCGACGAAGCCGGGCGCGTACCGGCCGACGTCGCCGGCGAGCAGCTCCCGCTGGTCCGGGTTCTCGCTGAGCAGGTGCAGGCCGTGCGCGACGGCGTTGCGGGTGGTCTCCACGCCGGCCACCATCAGCAGCGAGAAGAACGCGCCCAGCTCGCGGCCGGTGAGGTCGGCGGCGGCGAGCGCGGAGATGAGGTCGTCGGTGGGCTCGCGACGCCGCTCCCGGGCCACCCGGGCGATCACGCGGTGCATGCGGGCCAGGGCGCGCAGCCCCCGGCCCGGCACGCGCAGCCCCCGCCGTACGGTCGTCCCCTCGGTGGCCCGCCCGATCTCGGCCAGCAGCTCGTGCCGGTACGCGTCCGGCACCCCCATCATCGTGCAGATGACCTCGAAGGGCATCCGGGTCGCGACCGCCGCGACGAACTCGGTAGGCCGCCCGGCGACGACGTCGGCCACGATGCCGCGGGCGATGCGGTCCACGTCCGCGGAGATCCGCGCCAGTACCCGCGGCGTGAACGCCCGGGAGACGACGCCGCGCAGCCGGGCGTGCCGCGGATCGTCCATGTTGACCATCGAGTCGCCGAAGACCGTACGGACCCAGGCCGGCGGGCGGGGCGTGGTGACGCCGGGCCCGCTGAGGAACACGTCGGGCCGGCGGCTCGCCTCGACGACGTCGCGGTGCCGCGCCAGCACGTACGAGCCGTCGCCGCCGCGGGCCGGGGCGCCGAGCCCGCGCAGCACCCGGTACGCCGCCAGCCGCTGCTCCGGCGGGAGCCGCCAGAACGCCGGGTCGGCCAGGTCCGGGGTCACCTGCTGGAGCACCATTCCGCCTCCTACCGGTCGTTCGCGAGCGCGGCCGTACGGACTGCCAGCCGCTCGAAGGTCAGCCGCGAGTCGAAGGCGGCCGCGTGGCAGGCGGCGGCCTCACCTTCCACGCGGGCCAGGGCGCCGCAGGTCAGCCGTCGGGCGACCGCCTCCGCGAGCGCGGACGGGTCATCGGGCGGCACCCGCTCGCCGACGCCGGGCGTGACGACGTCGCCGAGGCCGGGCACGTCGCTGACCACGACGCTGCGTCCGGTGGCGAGGGCCTCCAGCACGGTCAGCGACAGCCCTTCCCACCGCGACGGCAGCGCCACCACGTCGGCCGCCGCCAGCCAGTCACGGACGTCGTCCACCGCGCCCGCGAAGGTCACGCCGGGGCCCGCGACGGCGCGCAGGGCAGCCACCTGGTCGCCGTTGCCGACGAGCGCGAGCCGGGCGTCCGGGCAGGAGCGCCGGATCAGCGGCCACGCGGCGAGCAGCACGTCCTGGCCCTTCTGCCGGGTCAGCCGCCCGACGCAGACGGCGAGCGGGGCCCGGCCGGGCAGCCCGAGCCGGTCCCGGGCGGCGGTGCGCGCGACGTCACCGGCGGGGGCGAAGTGGTCGAGGTCCACGCCGTTGTGCACGACGGCGTACCGGCCGCGGACGCCGTGCGAGCGGCCCTGCTCGGCCTCGCCGTGGCCGACGCAGAGCAGCAGGTCGGTCCAGCGGGCGGCGGCGCGTTCCCAGGCCAGGCTGGCGGCGCGTACCGGTCCCGCGGTGGCCAGCCAGGACCAGCCGTGCGGCTGGAAGAGGATCGGCACCCGGCGGGGCGGCCGCAGCCGGCCCGCCAGCCCGGCCTTGCTCGCGTGCAGGTGGATGACGTCGGGGCGGACCCGGTCGGCGAGGGCCCGCAGCCGCAGCGCCTCGCCGAGCGACTCCGGTCCGGGGCTGCGCACGGCCGGCCAGCGCAGCCGCGGGACGCCGGCCGCGGCGAGGTCGGCGGCGAGCCGGCCGCCGTCCGGGCAGGCGACCGCGACCCGCCAGCCCCGGGCCATCTGGTCGCGGCAGGCGGCGGCGACGTAGTGTGCGACGCCGCCGTCGCGCGGCTGGGCCACGTGCAGCACCGCCGGGCTCACCGCGCCTCCCCGGCGCCGACGTCCCCGCCGCTCGCGAGCCCGGCGCCTTCGCCGCCGGCGGTCCCGCCGCTCGCGAGCCCGGCGCCTTCGCCGCCGTGCCGGAGCCGGTCGCGGACCGTACGCAGCCACGGCGCGTGCTCCTTGGCCGTCTGCACCGCCGCGCGCACCGACCGGACGCGCAGCCCGTACGCCATGGCGCGCACGCTCCCGGGCCGGCCCAGCACCATCCGCTCGTTGCGCGCGAGCCGGGGCTGCCAGCGCAGCTTGTACGGCTCGTCGCCGCGCAGCATGCTCATCGCCGGCAGCCCCAACCGGTGCGCGAGCGGGAGGGTGTCGTTCATCAGCATCGTGCTGACGTCCACGCGGTCGCGCAGCTCCGGGTCGGCGCCGTAGAGGTAGCCGCCGACGAGGTCGCGCCCGATGAGCATCAGCGACGAGCACATCAGCCGCCCGTCGAGGCGGTACTCGTACAGGGCGGCCTGGCCGCGGGCGAGCATGCCGGTGACCGACCGGGTGAGGTGGGCGGCGAACCGCGGGCTGAGGTGGTGCTCGTTGATCCCCCGGCCGCGCCACTGCCGCTCGTGCAGGCGCAGCAGCTCGGCGACGGCCGGCGCGGCCCGCCCGGGGGTCACCTCGCGCACGTCCACATCGGTACGCGTCAGCTGGTTGAGCCGGCGCCGGACGGTCTTGCGCGTCTTGGGCGGCAGCGCCCGGACGAGATCCTCCATCGGCATGGCCGGCACCTCGAAGCAGAGCGAGGCCGGCATCCGCCACTTGCGCCCGGACCAGGTCTGCCAGAGGGTGGCGCCGGCCGGGCCGGGCCGGGACTCGGGCAGGTCCACGGCGTCCCAGCCGGGATCGAGCAGCAGCGCCCGGGCGAGGATCCGCGTCGCGGGACGGACGGTGTCGTCGGCGACCAGCACGTCGGTGAAGTCGGCCAGCGCGCCGCCGAGCGGCGTCAGCACCGCGGCGCCCCGGGGGCGGGTCAGCATGAACGGCGCGGCCGCGACGAGGCGGCCCTGGTGGCGTACGAGGGTGACACGCAGCGTGCCCGGCGTGCCGTACGAGCGCCACCACGACTCGAGCCATGTGTACGCCTGGAACGGCGTGGCGGTGCTGCTGCGGGCGTACAGGTCCTCCCAGTCGTCGCGCAGCCCGGCCAGCGCGTCGTCGCCGCGCCGGGTCTCCGCGGTCCACAGGTCCTCGCCGATGGCGATCATTCGTCCTCCATCCCGGCCACCGTGGCGCGCCCGACGACGCGCTGCACGGGTATCGGCGGCACCGGCTCGTCCACCCGGTACGCGGTGATCTCCTTCGGTGGCGGCTGCACCAGCGCGGTCCCGCGGTAGCGCTCGGCGGGCACGTCCACGGCGTCGTCCACCGCGTCGTCCGCCACCGTGTCGTCCGCCACCTCCTCCACCTGGGCCTCGTACCGGGCCGGTTCCCCGGCGGCGACCGCCGTCGCGCCCCGGCCCACGCCGGCCAGCACACCCAGGCCGCCGATCAGCAGCCCGCCGGCCGCGCCGACGGCCAGCTCCAGCGGCGGCCGTGGTGAGCTCGGCCGTTCCGGGACCGTGGCGCCGGCCAGCAGCGACAGCCCGACCTTGGTGTCGGCGCTGCGCAGGCTGCCGTAGTCGGCGAGGGCGCCGGCCACCGCGTTCGCCACGTCGGTGGTGTGCCGGGCGTCCGGCCCGGTCGCGGTGATCTCGACGACCGGGGCGTCCGGCGAGGTCGCGGCGGTCACCCGGTCCAGGCCCGACGCGTCGGCGCCGAGCCGGGCCCGCGCCTGCACGAGGACCGGCCCGCTGGTCGCGATCCGGCCGTACGCCTGCGCGAAGTTCAGCGCGGCCACGGAGTCGCCGGGCGTTCCGACCGCCACCACGTACGCCTTGGCCGTGTAGGCCGGGGTCTTCAGTGCCGCGTACGCCGCCCCGGCCGCACCGCCGATGACGGTCAGCAGGAGCAGCAGCCCGAAGCGGCGCACCAGGCGCGGCAGGATCTCGCGTGACTTCACCGTTGTGGCCCTTTGCTCTCGACAGGCTGCCTCAGGACGATGCGTTCGTAGAGCCGGCTGACCGAATCGGCGAGCCGGGCGATGTCGTAGCGGGTGGCGATCGGCGGGACCGGCAGCCGGGCCCCGTCGCGCTCGGCGAGCCGCAGCACCTCCGCGCGCAGCGCGCGGGGCAGCGACTCCGGGTCGCGGGAGAGCCGCTGCGCCCCGCTGTCGGGCACCCCGTCCAGCGGCGGGCAGGCCGCGTAGAGGGCGGGCAGGCCGCAGGCGAGGGCCTCCAGCACCGCGAGCCCGAAGGTCTCCTGGGTGGACGGCGAGGCGAACACGTCCATCGCGCAGAGCAGGTCGCGGACGTGACCGACGGCCCCGGTGAACAGGACCCGGTTGCCGACGCCGGACCGTACGGCCTGCTCGCGCAGCGCCGGACCGGCCGAGCCGTCGCCGACGAGCAGCAGCATCGCGCCCGGCACCTCACCCAGCGCCCAGATCAGGTGGTCGAACCGCTTGCCCGGCTCCAGGCGCCCGACGCCGCCGATGACCACCGCGCCGCGGGGGATTCCCAGCCGCTGCCGGGTCCGCACGCGCACCACCGGGTCGTACGTGAACTCCGCGGCGTCGATGCCGTTGGGGATCACGGCGATCCGGTGCGCCGGTACGCCCCACGCCCGCAGCCGCCGCGCGACGGTGTCGGAGACGGCGATCGTCATCCGGCCCATCCGCTCGGTCGCGAGGTACAGGGCGCGGACGCCCGCGGAGGTGCGCCGGCCCTCGATGTGCGTGTCGCCGAGGGAATGCTCGGTGGCCACGACCGGCACCCCGGCGAGGCGGGCGGCGACCCGGCCGTGCACGCAGGCGCGGTACAGGTGGGTGTGCACGAGGTCGAACCCGCCGTCGCGGATGAGCCGGCGCAGGGCGCCCACCACGGACACGTCCCGGTTGCTCGACATCGTGAACTCGTGCACCGTCGTGCCGTCGGCCCGGATCGCCGTGGCCACCGCGCCCGGGTTCGACAGCGTGGCGACCTCGCAGTCGTACGGCAGCCGCCGCAGCAGCAGCCGCAGCTGGTGCTCGGCACCGCCCGCGGCCAGCCCGGTGATCACGTGCAGCACCCTCATCGCGCGGCCCTGCCGGTGGTCAGGCGGTGCCGGGCGAGCTTCGCGACGAGCCGGGGACCGGTGTCGCGGTCGCCGATGAACGTGCGGGGTATGGCGTGCCGCCCGGCCGGGCCCGCGACCCGTACGGCGCAGGCGTAGTCGTACCCGGTCTCCTCGACCGCGCGGATCTCCCGCGGGCCGGCGTCGCCGTACGGGTAGCAGAACCCGGTCACCGCGCTGCCGGTGATCTCGGTGAGGACGAGCCGGCTGCGGCGTACCTGGTCGACGAGTTCGTCCTCACCGACGCGCGGCAGGTGCACGTGCGCCAGGCTGTGTGAGCCGACCTCCATGCCCGCCGCGGCCACCTGCCGGACCTCCGCCGCGGTCATCAGCTCCTTGCGGGGACCGGGCTCGTCCCACGCGTTGGAGCCGCCGAGCGAGCCCGCGACCACGAACACCGTGGCGGTGAAGCCGTACCGGCGCAGCGCGGGCAGCACCTCGGTGACGAAGTCGCGGTAGCCGTCGTCGAAGGTCAGCCCGACCAGGCCCCGCCCGCGCCCGGCCCGGTACGCCTCGAGCAGCTCGCACATGGCCACCCCGCGCAGCCCGCGGCGGCCCAGCCAGCGCAGTTGCCGCTCGAAGCGGGACGGATGCACGGTCACCTTGTACGGGTCGGCGTCGTACGCCTCGACCGAGTGGTACATCAGGACCAGCGGCATCGGGGACAGCTCATCGGACATGGGGAAACCTCCGTAGCTCCGCAATTCCGGCCGACCGGGCCAGGAGCACGAACACACTCAGCACCAGCAGGCCGCCCACCACGGCAGCGGGCAGCGCCGGCCAGCTCGCCGTCGCACGCCCGGCCAGCCATCCGGCCGTGCCGGCACCGGCCGCCGCGGCCGCCAGCCGGGCCGTCGCGGCGCCCACGGCCGGCACGGAGACGGCGACGATGTGCCGCCGCAGACCCAGGAGCAGCAGGACGGCGGTGGTGGTGATGCCGATGCCGTTCGCCGCGGCGATCGCGTACGCCCCCAGCCACGGCACCGCCACGACGGCGAGCCCGGCGGTCACCGCGAGCCCGGCGGCCATCGCCACGGCCGGGTACCAGGTCCGCCGCTCGCCGGTGAAGAACGGCCGGGAGAGCACGCCCACCATCGCGTGGCCGAGGACGCCGAGGGCGTACACCCGCATGATCGCCGCGGTGGCGGCGGTGTCCGCGGCGGTGAACCGGCCGTGCTCCAGCAGCACGGCCACGATCCGCGGCGCGTACGCCACCAGGTACGCGGCCGCGACCAGGATCAGCGCGGTGACCGTCCGCAGATCCGTCTCGACCCGCCGCCGCGCCTGCTCGGTCTCGCCCGCGGCGACGTTGCGCGCGAGCGTGGGGAAGGTGACCGTGCAGACCAGCAGCGCGATGAGCATGGGGATCTGCGCGACCTTCTGCGCATAGTTCAGGTACGAGATCGTGCCCGGCGCCAGCGACGAGCCGAGGTGGCGCTCGACGAAGACCTGCGCCTGCCGGGCGAGCGTGTAGACGACGATCGGTGCGACCACGCCCAGCGTCACCGCGGGGGCGGAACCGCGCCAGCGCCGGGGCAGCCCGACGTGGCGAAGGAAGCTCGGCACCTGGACGAGCACCATGAACAGGCTGCCGAGCGCGACCCCGGCGGCGGCGCTGACGATGCCCAGCGGCCCGTGCAGCGTCCACATCAGCCCGACGATGCCGACGTTGTACGCGAGGTGGATCGCGGCGGGGGCGCCGAAGACGCCGCCGGCCCGCAGCGCGGCGCTGAGGTAGCCGGCGATCCCGAAGGTCAGCACGGTGATCGCCGTGAGCCGCGTGCACGTGACGGCCAGGGCCGGATCGGCGAGCCCGGGGGCGACGACGCGGACCAGCACGGGCGCACCGGCCGCCGTGGCGGCCGAGAGCGTGACCAGGACGACGAGCACCCGGGGCAGGGTGGCCGCGACGATCTCCCGGGCCGCGCGGTGTTGCGCCAGCGCCCGGCTGAACACCGGGATCATCAGCAGCGACATCGCGCCCTCGACGACCAGCACGAAGGCGGTCTCCGGCACGGTCCACGCGACCAGGAACGCGTCCGTGCCGCCGTCGGCGCCGAAGAAGCGGGCGAGCAGCAGGTCGCGGACCAGCCCCAGCAGCGAGCCGGCCATCGTGACGACGATGGTCAGCAGCGCGGCCCGGACCAGCGTGGGGCGGCGGGCGGTGGTCGTCATGGCGTACCTCCGGGGCGCGGGCGGGGCAGGACGACGCCGCGCCGGGCCACCAGCCCGAGCGTCACGGCGAGCAGGACGCTGCTCGGTCCGCCGCCGATGTCGCCGTAGAGGAAGTCGACGAGCGTCCACACCATGAGCGCCGGGGCGGCGAGGTCGAGGAACCGCTGACCCTGCGGGGGCAGCAGGCTCTCGCGGCGGCGCACGGCACCGGCGGCCAGCGTTCCCAGCAGGGTGCCGAAGGCGAGGATGCCGACCGTGCCCTGCTCGCTGAGGACCATCAGGTACTGGTTGTGGGCCGAGAGCAGCGGTTCGCGGCCCACGCCGGTCGTGGGGTCGCCGACGTCGCTGCCGGCGGACAGCGCCACCGAGGCGTAGCTGTCGCGGTAGCCGGCGAAGTCCTTGAGCCCGACGCCGAGCACCGGGTGGTCGGCCCAGATCGCGGTGGCGGCGTGCCAGAGCGCGTACCGGTCCAGCACGGACTGGTCGGGCTCGCTGCCCGACGAGGCGATGCTGGTGATGCGCTGGTCGAAGGTGCCCGACGCCGGGTCCGCGCCGCCGGCCGTGAGCGTCAGGACGGCGAAGCCCAGCGCCCCCAGGCCGACCAGGCCCACGGCCACCCGCCAGTTCGCCACCACGAGCAGGACGAGCACCGCGCACACGGTGGCGATCCAGGCGCCGCGGCTGAGCGTGAGCCCGAGCGGCAGCAGCAGGAACGCCGCCGTGGCGAGCAGGCCGATGCGTGCCCGGCCGCGCATCGCGAGGCCCAGGGCCAGCGTCACGACGAGCCCGTACCCGAGCAGGGCGGCCAGGGCCATCACCTGCTCCGGACCGAACGTGCCGACGGCGCGGACGTACTCGCCGGCGTAGGAGGCGCCGGTCCTGGTGAGGTACTGGTACACCCCGACGCCACCCTCGACGACCGTCACGGCGATGATCGCGCCGGCGACCAGGAACACGTCCAGCCGGTCGCGCACCGACATCGCCACCGCGACCGGTACGAGCACGAACAGCTCGCTGTAGCGGATGAAGCCGATGACGCTGGCCGACACGTCGCTCGCGGTCACGGTCGCGACGGCGAAGGAGGCCAGCGCGAAGCCGAACGGCAGCCAGGCCCGTCCGGCCATCGAGCGGTCCCCGCCGAGCAGGCGTACGGCGATGACGGCCACGACCAGGCCGGCACCGAGGTCGGCGGCCGTGATGTGCCCCGAGGCGGACACGTCGCTGATCCGGCTCGGTACGCAGATCAGCAGCACCGTGCCGGCGACGAGCACGCTGGGGCGCCGGACCGGCCCCCGGGCGCGTTCCCCGGCGGCGTTCGCGGGACGGAGCAGGGCAGCGGTCATGGTCAGACCCGGTGGATGCTGAGCATGGCGCCGACCGTCCGCAGGATGATCTTCAGGTCCAGGCCGAGCGACCAGTGCTCGATGTAGTGGTTGTCGAAGCGGGTGCGTTCCTCGATGGACGTGTCGCCGCGCAGGCCGTGGATCTGCGCCCAGCCGGTGATGCCGGCGGGGACCCGGTGCCGGTCGAGGTAGCCCGCGTACGTGCGCTGGAACTGCTCGACGAAGTACGGCCGCTCCGGCCGCGGCCCGACCAGCGACATGCTGCCCCGCAGCACGTTGACCAGCTGGGGCAGCTCGTCCAGCGAGCTGAACCGCAGCAGCCTGCCGACCGGGCCGAGCCGGGCGTCGGTGTTGATGTTCCACTTCACCTGCGACTCGAGGTCGGTCGACGGGGTGAGCGAGCGGAACTTGACGATCGTGAACGGCTCGCCGTCGCGGCCGACGCGCTCCTGGCGGAACAGCACCCCGTGCCGGCCCGACTCGATCTTCACGGCCAGGGCGCAGAGCAGGAACACCGGCGCGAGCAGCACCAGGGCGACGGCCGCGCCGCAGATGTCGAGGAGCCGCTTGAGCGCCCAGCGGCGCATCTGCACCGGCTCGGGGCGCAGCCGGGCCAGCGGGATGCCGCGCACGGAGTCCGTACCGCCGCAGCCGACCGCCAGCTCGAACAGCCGCGGGACGACGTGCATGGTGACGCCGTGGCGGCGGCAGCGGCGCAGCGTCGCGACCAGGTCGGCCTCGGGCGTCGCGGGGAACGCCACGATCAGGTGCAGCGGCTTGTAGCGCAGGACCGCCTTCTCGAGGTTGTCCGCCTCGGCGAGGATCGGCAGGGTGGGCGGGGTCAGGGTGCGCGGGCCGACGAAGCCGACCGGCGCGATGCCGTACGAGCGGTCCGCGCGCAGCGCCTCGGCGAGCTGGACGGCCAGGTCGCCGCAGCCCACGATGATCGCCGCCCGGCCGGGGGAGCGGCGTCGGTGCCGGCGCAGCAGCCGGTATCCCGCCACGCGCCCGGCGAGCAGCGCGGCGAGCACGATGGCCAGGACGTCCGGGGCCGGCAGCACCGGCCAGGACAGCCAGACGGTGCCGGCCGCAGTGACCGCCAGCGCGATGACGAGGCGTGGAAGGTCGTCGAGGACGGCGAACTGCAGGCGGGCGCGGTACAACCCGGCGGCGGCGAGGGGCAGCGGCACGGCGGCGGCGCGCATCAGCGTCATGGCCCACCACGAGCCCGCGGCGGCCGACACGGCGGCCACCGCGGCGACGTCCAGGACGAGCAGGACGACGGCCTCGCCGAACCCGGCGCGGGTGGCGCGCACCGGACGGGCCGGTACGGGCTGCCGCGGCGCGGGGCGGGCGAGGAGGTCGGCGGGCCGCCCGGTGGCGCGGCCGGGCCGGATCGCGGAGGCGAGCTGGAACACGGGTCTCCCTGCCAGAGCTGGTCAGCTGCACCGGGCGTCGGGCCGGTGCCGGCAATGGATGGTGCGTTCGCAGAAAAGCGTGACAGTGCGAGAGGGGGCCATTACAGTCGCAAATGTCATGAGGAACATGAGCGCGTCTCACGTGCGATATGACATCGCGCCCGTCCATTCCCGACGGTCATTTCCGCGACGATTTCTCCGCCGTTTCCCCGGCCGCCCCCGACTTTGATCAACAGCTGGATGATCTCGGCGGATTGTCCGTTCGGGCGGTACCGGTTCCGGAACCCGGGCGACTTGTCCCGATGCCGCCCGAATACGGCGGGCAGAGAGCGCTTCCCGCCCTTGACATCCGGCCGCATCTATCGCTTTCTGTGACCTGGTTCATTGCAGCCCTGTTACGGAAAGGACCACCAGAGCATGACGACTCGCCTCGCCGGCGCTGGACGTCTGGCCGATCGCCGGCTGGTACGCCGACGTTTCGGCCGCATGTTCGCCCTCGGTCTGGCCCTGGCGACCGCCGGTTCCCTGACCGGCGTTCCCACCGCCGCCACCGCCGCGCCGGCCCGGTACGGCAGCACCGTGCCGAACCTCGGGGCCAACGTCACCGTTTTCGACCCCGGCATGCCGGTGGAGCAGATCCAGGCCACCCTGGACGCGACCCACGCCAAGCAGGTCGACAACGAGATGGGCACCGAGCGCTACGCGTACCTGTTCAAGCCCGGCACCTACGGCACGGCGGAGAAGCCGCTGCAGATCAAGGTGGGCTACTACACCGAGATCTCCGGCCTCGGCGCCTCGCCGAAGGACGTGGTCATCAACGGCAAGGTGGAGGTCTACAACCGCTGCCTCGCCGACGGTGGCACGAGCAACTGCCTCGCGCTGGTCAACTTCTGGCGCACCCTGTCCAACCTGACGATCAACGTCAACGGCGCCGGTCAGGACGGCTGCCGCGCCACGGCCAACTTCTGGGCCGTGTCGCAGGCCGTGTCGCTGCGCCGGCTCAACATCACCGGCGGCACCCTGTCGCTGATGGACTACTGCACCGCCGGCCCGCAGTACGCCAGCGGCGGCTTCATCGCCGACTCGAACATGCCCGAGGTCGTCAACGGCTCGCAGCAGCAGTGGATCACCCGTAACAGCACCGTGCAGAAGTGGTCCAACGGTGTCTGGAACCAGGTGTTCTCCGGCGTCGAGGGCGCACCGGACGACTCGGCGTTCCCGGACCCGCCGTACACGACGGTCGACAAGACCCCGGTCAGCCGGGAGAAGCCGTACCTGTTCGTGGACGCCAAGGGCAAGTACAACGTCCGCGTGCCGTCGGCGCACCGCAACACCAGCGGCGCCTCGTGGGACGAGGACATCACCGCGGGCCGTACGCTGCCGATCAGCGACTTCTTCGTCGCCAAGCCGTCCACCCCGGTCGGCCTGATCAACGCCGCTCTGGCGCTGGGCAAGAACCTGCTGCTCACCCCGGGTGTGTACAACGTCGGCAGCAGCATCAAGGTCTGGCACCCCAACCAGGTCGTGCTCGGCATCGGCCACGCCACGCTCACCGCGGTGAACGGCGCCACGCCGGTGACCGTGGCGGACGTGCCCGGCGTGGTCGTCGCGGGTGTCACCATCGACGCCGGCACCAAGGAGTCGAAGACGCTGCTGCGCGTCGGTGACGGCCACGGGCTGAACTTCAGCTCGCCCAGCAACCCCACCACGCTGTCCGACGTGTACTTCCGCGTCGGCGGCCCGCACATCGGCAAGACCGACACCGCGCTCGAGGTGAACAGCGACAACGTGCTCATCGACCACACCTGGGTGTGGCGCGCGGACCACGGCGTCGAGGGCTTCACCGAGGGCGTGAACGGCGACACCCAGCGGTGGCGCACCAACACCGGTCGCTACGGCGCCGTCATCAACGGCGACAACGTGACCGCGACGGGCCTGTTCGTCGAGCACTTCCAGAAGTACAACACCGTCTGGAACGGCGACAAGGGCACGACGATCCTGTACCAGAACGAGCTCCCGTACGACCCGCCGACGCAGGCGGACTGGATGAACGGCCCGGTACAGGGCTACGCGGGTTACAAGGTCGGCGACAAGGTACGCACCCACACCCTCTACGGCGCGGGCGTGTACGTCTTCAACCAGAACAACCCGTCGATCCACACCGCGAACGGCTTCGAGGTCCCGAAGCGCCCGGGCGTCAAGCTGCACCACATCATGACGGTGAACCTGAGCGCGGGCACCATCGACAACGTCGTGAACGGCGTCGGTGGCCCGGCGGACACCAGCAAGGTCGGTCAGCCGGTCTTCGTGACCGAGTACCCGGCACCCTGACGGAGGGCGGGCCGGAGCCGGTGCTCCGGCCCGCTTCTTCACTTCTTCGATCGGCCCCATGGCACTCGCTGCGCTACCCGCCCGCCGGCGGTCGCGGACGTGACGGTGCCGGCCTTCAAGACCCGGCACGACCACACCCGCAAACCGGTCACCACCCGGCGCGTCCAGAGCCGGTGGCGTACGTCCGCCCGGCGGGATCGTATGACGCTGCCGAAGAAGGAAGTGACAAGCCGCATGAGTGCCGACCCGGTGGTGGCGGCCCGGATGCTGAACGGTCTGCTGGCGGAGGGTCTGCGCCAGGACACGCTGATCTTCTACCTGAAGCGGGCCGTGCCCGGCATCCCGCTCTCCGTGCTCCTGGACGCCCAGGCCTGGCGGGAGGTGGGCCCGGGACCTCTCACCGACGAAGACGTCGACGAGATGCTCCGGCCGTGGTGGCCCAGCCGAACGGTCATCGAGGGCTGAGCCGCAGGGCCTGTTCCAGCCAGCTCAGTTCCGCCGTGCGCGACGGCCGCGGTTCATGCCCGTGCACCGTGCGCAGCAGCTGCCGAAACCGCTCGGCGTCCGCGGCGAGCCCCGCCTCCAGGCACCGCAGCACCTCACCCCGGCCGGCGCCCGGGAAGAGCCGGTCCAGCACCGCGCCGGCGTCCGGGCTTTCGGGGGCGATGCCGCGGTCGCGGGCGTCCGCGACCACCTCGGTCACGTGGCCGGCGAACCAGATGCCGGCACCGGCCGGGCGGCCCGGCACGACGGTCTCCATCATCGTGCGCATGCGGGCGCGGAACCCCGGGTCCTGGATGAGTTCCGCGAGGTCGAGCCAGGCATCCACCTGCTCCGCCGTGGGATCGTCCGGCAGGTCGATCGGCGCGCGGTCCAGGCGTTCGCCGATGCCGGGGCGGGCGTCCAGGCCGGCGGCCACCTCGCGCATGAAGTCCTCGACGATGGCGGCGCGGTCGGCGACCGGAAGACGGGCGAGGCGGTTCAGCAGGGCCGTCTCCGCGGTGGATGAGCCCCTTCGCGCGACCGTCGACAGGACCGCCCGGTTCAGTCTGAGCGCCCTGATCTGCGCGTCGAGGGCGGTCACGTGCCGGGTGGCGATGTCCGCGACCGTGGTCTCGCCGGCGAGGACGGCGGCGGTGTCATCCAGGCCGAGGCCGAGGCCGAGTTCGCGGAGCGTACGGACCAGGTCGAGGCGGGCGGCGGCCTCGGGACCGTACAGGCGGTAGCCGCCCTCCGACCGGCCGGACGGCGGCAGGATGCCGGCGTCCGACCAGAAGCGGATGGTGCGTACGGGCACGTCGGCGCGCTCCGCGAGCTGCCCGATGGTGAGATCGTCCATGGGAGGAAGTGTCAGCCTTCCACCGGGTGGACACTCAAGCCGTTTCAGCCGGCCGGCAGGCACCGGCGGGCGTCATGAGCGTCGCGGCTCACCCGCTGGACCTCGTCACCGCTGAAGCGGTAGCGGTACGTGAAGGCCACGCTGGGACAGGCGTTCGTGTCGCGCGGGCCCGTGCCGTTGGCCTCGATGACGACCTGCCGGCCGGACACCCGCACCGTGGTGAGCCACGGCTGATCCGTCGCCCCGGCCTCCTCGAGCAGCGTCGCGATCCGCCGGGGCCGGCTCGACTGCGACGCGCCGTCGAAGACCTCCACCGTGGACGGGAAGTAGGACGTCCGTGCCTCGCAGCCGCGGGCCACCAGTGCGTCGTACGTGCCGTCTCCGGTGACGTCGGCCGTCACGACCTTGCGGATCACGGTTTTCTGGCCGTCGTTGGGGCACGGGGTGACGAGCTTCTTCCAGTTCGCGTCCTCGCCGAGCCCGGCCAGCATCCCGCCGTCCCCGCCGTCCGACGTGGCAGAGGGCGCGGGCGACGACGTGCGGGAGGGCGCCGGGGATGACGGGGGAGAGGACGGCGGGGATGACGCGGCGCGCGATGAGACCGGGGAGGCCGGCGTCGTCCCGGACGCCGCCGGGGCGGAATCGGCGGGTGTGCAGCCGGCGGCGGCCAGCGCGATCAGCGTGACGGAGGTGAACGAAACGAGCCGAGCTCTCATGACGATGAGCCTAGGAAGACCGCCGCCGCGCTTGCTCCCCCTTTGATGCCACGCTGAGCGCCTCCCCGGCGGCGTACGTCACGTCGGGGAGGACGCCCGTGCCCTCCCAGGTGCCGCCGGTGCGGGCGCCGCGGACCTCCGCCTCCGGCAGGAAGCACAGCACCTCCGACCACGATCGCGCGGCCGCGGGCCTGCAGGTGGTGGGCGAGGGCCTCGGCCGACGAGTACGTGTGCCCGCTGACCAGGACCGCCGGCGGCTGGGTCAGCGCCGTGCCGGCCGGCAGGTCCGGCGTCCACCACTGCCTGACCCGGTCGCGGTAGGTGACGTCGGACAGGTGTGTGGCGTCGTCGCCCAGGAGCCGGCCGGCCACCGCGGCGACCGTCGGGGCGGCGAGCTCGCGGACGGTGACGGACGTGATCGGAACCCTGGGCCGGTCCGGCGCCGGGTGGGTCTGCCCTCAGCAGAAGCCGCGGTACGGTCGGAGCTCAGCGAGACGATGGGAAGGTCATGACCGCGCCGACCGCCACCGCCCTGCTCGTCTTCGGGCGGGGCGTCACCCGCACCGCCGGCGGGTGGATGCTCACTCCTGCAGGGGCGGCACGGGTGCGGGCCGCCGCCGGATACGTCGAGCGGCACCGCGACGCGTGGCCCACGGCCGTTCCGGTGATCCTGAGCGGGGGCTGGGCCGAGGCGTGCGAGGGCGCGCCGGAACCGCCCGCGGGCAGCCGCGAGGGCGACCTGATGCTCGCCGAGGCCCGGTCGCTGGGCCTCGACCGGTGGGCGGAGCTGCGCACCGAGACGAGGTCGCGCAGCACGCTGGAGAACCTGCTGCACACGGTCGAGGACGGCCTGCTCAGCGGGTACGCGTTCGACGCCGCGCGGCCGCTGGGGCTGGTGTCGCACACCTGGCACCTGCCGCGGGTCCGCTACCTGGCCGGGAAGGTTCTCGGGCTGCCGGGGAGCGCGCTGCTCGACGTACCCGTGACCGGCGGGGCCGCCGGCCCGGCGGGGACCGAGCGCCTCGCGCGCGCCGCCGTCCGGATCTTCCTGGCCGGCGCCCGGGACCCGGCGGCGTTGCGCCGGCGGGAGCGGCACATGGTCGCGTGGCTGCGCCGGGCCGACCGGCTGCGGGGCCGGGCCGCAACCCCCGATGAGGTGACCGATCTGACGCGTCCCGCGCTCGGCGGCCGGGTATAGGACCCGCAATCCGATTCCGCCGACGATGGGTCCGCCGATGGTCGTTCTGCTGCCGGTCTACCAGCCGGGAGAGCCCCTGCTCACGCTGATCGGGGAGCTGGGCGCGGCACGCGTCGTGGTGGTGGACGACGGCAGCGGCCCGGCCGCGACCGGCGTGCTGGAGCGGGTGGCCGGCCTGGGCTGCACCGTGCTGCGGCATCCGGTGAACCGCGGCAAGGGCGCCGCGCTCAAGACCGGCTTCCGGCACATCGCCGAGGCGTACCCGGCTGAGGACGTGGTCTGCGCCGACGCCGACGGGCAGCACCGGGCCGACGAGGTCCACCGGGTCGCCGAGCGGGTCCGCGGCACCGGGCGGATGGTGCTGGGCGTCCGCAGCTTCGCCGGGATGCCGCTGCGCAGCCGGATCGGCAACACCCTCACCTGCCGGCTGTTCGAGGCGGTCACCGGCCGGCTCGTCCGTGACACCCAGACGGGCCTGCGCGGGTACCCGGGCGCGATGCTCGGCTGGCTCACGTCGGTGCCGGGGGAGCGCTTCGAGTACGAGATGAACGTGCTGCTGGAGGCGGCGCGGCTGGGCAACCCGATCGACGAGGTGACGATCGCGACGACCTACCTGGACGACAACGCGTCCTCGCACTTCGCCGTGGTGGCCGACGCGACCCGGATCTACTGGCCGATGCTGCGCTTCGCCGCCTCGCGGGCGGGTAAGCAGCGGGCATGAGCACCCCGCAGGAACCACCCGTCGAGCCGGAGGCCGTCGAGGCCGACCGAGGTGACGCGCCCGTACTGCCCGGCGGCGAGGACGTGCGCCCCGGGCCCGAGCTGACCGACGAGCCGAAGGCCGGCGCCACCGAGCCCACCGACTGATCCGCACCCGGCCGGCCCGTCCTCAGCCGGTCAGCACTGGTCCTGAAGTGGCAGGACCAAGGTCCCGAGATGCCGCTGAACCCTCGATCGAGACGCCGTCAGGCCGTAGGAATGACGACGGAACCGATCAAGGAGTGAGTGAGACATGCGGACCACGTTCATGCGAGCCGGCGCCGTGCTGGGTGCTGCCGTCGCCACCCTGCTGACGGCCGCGACGCCGGCCTCCGCGCACGAGAAGTGGTTCGTGCCCGACCCGGACGACTACCCGGGCGACTGGTCGTTCGCGCTGCGGCCGGTCACGTTCGCGCTGATCGTCGCCGTCGTGCTGGTCACGGTGGCCTGGCGGTACGCGGCGGTGCGCTTCCTGCCCACCCCGGAACTGCCGCAGCTGAGGTTCGTCGGACGGCTGGTGCCGTACGTGCCCCGCCTGCTCGCCATCCACCTGGGTGTCTCGCTGCTCGCGGCGGCCGTCTCCGGCCACTTCCTCACCCACGACCTGGAGGTCGAGCACCTCGCCGGCGGCTCGGCGATCCTGCTCCTCGAGGGCGCGCTGGGCGTCTGGTTCATCACCGGCATCCGGCTGCGCCCGGCGGCCGTGCTGCTCGCCGTGGCCGGCCCGCTGGCCCTGCTCGTCACCGGCCCGGTCGGCCTGCTGTCGGCCATGGACCTGCTCGGCGTCGCCGTGTTCCTGGCGTTCGTCCCGCCGTCGGACGCGACCTTCGGCCGGGTCGAGCCGGACGCCGCCACGCTGCGCCGGGCCCTGCTCGCGCTGCGCCTCGGCGCCGGCGGCGCGCTGATCACCCTCGCGTTCGCCGAGAAGCTGGCCAACCCCGCCCTGGCCCGTGAGACGGTCGAGATGTTCCCGCAGCTCGACGTGTTCGCGCTGGTCGGCATCCACCTGCCGGTCGACACCTTCGTCGCGATCGCCGGCGCCACCGAGCTGCTGTTCGGCCTCCTCGTGATCTCCGGCGCGCTGCCGCAGGTGGCGGTGCTGGTCGCGGGTATCCCGTTCAACGCGACGCTGCTGCTCTTCGGCGGCACCGAGCTGCTCGGCCACCTGCCCGTGTACGGCGTGTTCCTGACGCTGCTCGCGTACGGCTCGAACCGGCAGACGGCCGAGCTGGTCCGCTGGCTGCCGCCGGTGCGCCGGACCGTGCGCCGGGTCCTGCGCCGGCCCGCGCTGGCCGCCTGAGCGACCCGGACACCGGCGGGGCCCGGCGCGGTGAGCGCCGGGCCCCGCTTCGTGCGTGGTCACGGCCGGGCGGGTGCCCGGCCGTACGCGGCCAGCGTGCGCACCGCCGCCACGGTCACGATGCCGCGCCACTCCAGCCGCGCGGCGGTGCTCGGCGGATCCCAGGTGATCGGCCAGCCGCCGTCCTCCTGCTGATCGGCCACGAGCTGGTCGAGATGCCCCTCGATCTGCTCGCCGGTGAACAGGGACCGCCAGCGGGACGCGGGCTCCGGGGCGATCTGCAGCGGCGTCATGCCGTAGCCGGGGGTGCCGGGCTCGAGGTGGAACATCGCCGTCTTGCGGAGCATCTCGCCGACCCGGCCGGCATGCCGGTCGGCCCGGTCGCGGTCGGGCACGTGCTCGAGGAACACCAGGACCTCCGACAGCGCGTGCGCGTCGTCGGGCAGCGTGCCGGCCTCCAGCTCGGCCCAGCAGTACGCGGTCGCCGCCTCCCGCCACGGGTGGTCGAAGCCGAGGCGGTACAGCAGTCCGGCCAGGCCCGCGGTCGGGTTGACCCCGGGCTCGTACGTCCAGTCCGTCATGTGCTCGGCCCGCGGATACCGCTCGATGACCGGCGCGGCCAGCGACACGGCGCCCCGCTCGTCGGCGACCCCGGCGAGGAAGTTACAGGCAGGGCCGATGAGGCCGGCGGTGTCCGGGTCGGCGGCCGTCACGCCGGCGTCGGCGAGCGTCCGCAAGGCGATCTCCACGTCGAGCGGCAGGCTGTCCGGGGCGCGTTTGTCCGGCTCCAGGCCGTACCCGAAGCCGCCGTCGCCGTTGCGGTACGCCCGCAGCGCCGCCACCACGCCGTCCGGCGGTGCGCCGAGCACGCAGGTCTCGTACAGGCGGCGTTCCAGCACGCGCGCCTCGGCCATGATGAATCGTTCAGCGCTCATGGGAACGACCCTAGAAGTGCCGCCGGCCCGCCGTCTTGAACGAATCGGCCGCGGCCGGGGTCAGCGACGCAGGCCCACGGAGACGAGCACGGCCCGGCACATGTCCGCGGCCGGGCGCAGGACGGCGTCGCGTACCCACCTCCCGGCGGCGGCCACCGTCCGGTACACGGGCACGACCGTGTGCCGCCACACCCATCGCACGGCCAGCCCCACCGGTCGCAGCAGCCACCGGTGGACCTGCCGGAGCACCCAGCCCGCGCCCCGCCAGCCGGGCACCAGCACCCACCGCGCGACGCCGCGCGCCACCGTGGCGACGGCGTTGCCGGCCATCACCAGGACGGGCGTGACGACGGCCAGCAACCAGCCCGCCGGGATCACGAGGAGATACCGGACGAGGAAGGTCAGCGGCCGCACCACGATCCACCGCCGCTGCCAGAGCCAGCGGCCGGGTACGACCAGCACCCAGTACCCCAGCCAGGTCAGCGGCACGACGACGAACCACCGCCACAGCCACTGCCCCGGTACGGCGACCAGGTAGTGCCACAGGAACGCCGCCGGGATCACGATCAGGTGGTGCCCCAGCCAGGCGAGCGGCCGTCCCACGTACCGGGCGAGGAACCGGCCGATGATGGCCAGCAGCTCCCACAACAGGCGGAAGGGGAGCACGAAGACGACGGCGAGCACCCGGACGGGCCAGTCGATCCAGGCGGGGGGTCGCGGCGCGTCGTTCATGGCCGCCCACGGTAGCGGATCAGGGAATCCCTATCCGAGGGGTGCGACGGCGTCGCGTCGGCGGCTGCGGTGGCCCGCCTTCTCCCGGTACATCTCGGTGTCCGCGGCGGCCAGCAGGTCGTCCGACGTGGTGTACTGCGGGCCGACCCGGGCGTGGCCCACGCTGACGTCGACGTGCAGGTCGTGGCCGTCGAACGGCATCGGGGCGCCGACCGCCGCCCGCAGCCGGTGCGCCATCGCCGCCGCGTCGACCGCGGAGTCGGTGACCACGACGAACTCGTCGCCGCCGAGCCGTGCCACGGTGTCGCCGGTACGGGCCTGCAGCCGCAGCCGCCGGGCCACCTCGGTGAGCACGAAGTCGCCGGCGGCGTGGCCGTACCGGTCGTTGATCGCCTTGAAGCCGTCCAGGTCGAGGAAGTGCACGAGCACGTCGTCGCCGCGGTCCAGCGCCGCGGCGAGCCGGGCGTGCAGGTCCTGCCGGTTGATGAGGCCGGTGAGGTCGTCGTGGGTGGCCCGGTGAGCGAGCGCCGAGCGGGCCCGTTCCTGCTCGCGGACGACGAGCGTGAACCGGACGAGGATGATCACGGTGAGCAGCACCATCGCGGTGAGCAGGGTGCTGCGGCCGATCGCGTCGTCGGTGATGCGGGTGACGGCGAGCGCCGGGAGGGCCAGCAGCGCGACGCCCAGGAAGACGACCCGGGCCGGGTGCAGGCGTTCGGCGTCCGCCGCGACGGGTGTGCCGTCGCGCATCCCGGGGTGCCACAGCGCCGCGGCGAACAGGCCGTTGGCCAGCAGCAGCACCGCGTCCAGGCGGTCGACGCCGAGGTCGGCCAGCCAGGCCGGGCTGACGGAGAGGAACACGTCGGCGAGGAAGGTGATGGTCAGCGCGGCGAGCAGGGTGCGCAGCGGGCCGCGGCGGCCGCCGGGCGCGAACACCAGCATGGCGCCGGTGGCGAAGAGCAGCACGTCGCCGAAGGGGTAGAAGGCGGTGACGACCACCGCGGGGGACAGCGCGTTGTCCCGGAACGCCGGCAGGATCATGAACTGCCAGAACAGGGTGCCCACCACGGTCGCCATGGCGAGGCCGTCCAGCGCCGCCTCGCGCAGCCGGCCGGGCGCCTGCCGCCGTACGGTGACCAGCAGGCCGGCGGCGAGCAGCGGATAGCCCAGCACCCACAGCCCGTCGGCGGCGGAGACGTCGCCGAGGCCGCCCAGCGTCCAGTCGAGCAGCAGGTACAGCAGGTCGCCGGTGAGCCACGTGGTCAGCGCGCCCGCGATCAGCGCGTGCGGGAGCCGGGCCGGGCCGGTGCTCGCGCGTACGGCGAGCCACGCCAGCACCACGACGGCGCAGAACCCGGCCGTGTACGCCACCTGGGCCACCACGGACCCCGGCGCGAGCACCGTCGGCACGCCCGTGACCACCGCGATCGCGGGTACGGCCCGGGCGGGCATGCGTTCCATGCCGGGTCCATCGGCCGCCGTGCACCGCTGGTGAGCGGTCGGCCGCATATCAACCTGTCCGCAACCGGTCCCGGACGTATCAGCGGCCTGGCGCGCGTATCCGCTTGGTGGCTCCCCAAGTGCTCCAGACTGCCGGAGGCGCGTTGTGAGTGTTCCCACCATTCCCGTTCCGCCCGCCGCGAAGACGACGGCCGCCGAGGCCGGCATCACCACGGCGCCGGAGGAGGTCGTCGCGCGGCGGCCGGACCTGACCGCGCGCGCCGGGACCGCCGGCGACGGGGGTCCCCGGCCGGCCACCCTGGCGACCCAGGAGCTGCGGCTGGCGCTCGCCTTCACCGGCGGCGTGAGCCTCGCCGTGTGGATGGGCGGCGTCGCGCGCGAGCTGGACCTGCTGGTGCAGGCCGGCGCGCTGCGCCTGCCCCGGGATCCGCTGCCGCAGCCCGAGGAGCATGGCCACGCCCGGCGGCTGCGCGACCGCTACCGGCAGCTGCTGGAGCTGATGGACGTGCAGGCCGGCGTGGACGTGCTCGCCGGCACCAGCGCGGGCGGCATCAACGCCGCCCTGCTCGGCCTCACCGGCGCCCGCCGCCTCGGCCTGGGCGCGCTGCGCGACATCTGGCTGGAGGCGGGGGACGTCGGCCGGCTGCTGCGCGACCCCGGCGAGCCCGCGCCGCCCTCGCTGCTCAAGGGTGACGACCAGATGCTGACCGCGCTGAACTCCGGCATCCGGGCGATCCTGGGCCGCCAGGGGGCGGTGCCCGGGCCGCGCCGGACCGACGTCTTCATCACGACCACGCTGCTGTCGCCGGAGGTCGGCCGGTTCGCCGACGATTACGGTACGCAGATCGGCGACACCGACCACCACGCGCTGTTCCACTTCGACGAGAACGTGCTCGCCGGTGACATCGCGGCACCGCTCGCGCTCGCCGCGCGCAGCAGCGCCTCCTTCCCCGGCGCCTTCGAGCCGTCGTTCGTGCCGGTCGGCCGCGGTGCCGCGGGTGAGCTGGACGACCTGCACCCGGACATGGCGCCGTACGTGGACGCGACCCGCTCGCACTGGGCGGCGGACGGCGGGCTGCTCGTCAACCGCCCGATCGCGCCCGTCCTGCAGACGATCTTCGACCGCGAGGGGGACCGGCACGTCCGCCGCGCCCTGCTGTACGTCGTACCGTCCAGCGTGCCGGCCGCCGCGCCGCCGGAGTGCAGCAGGTCCCGGCCGCCGGACCTGGCCGCGGCCCTGCTGGCGGATCTGAACGCGACCATGAACCAGTCCATCGCGGCCGACCTGGCCGCGATCAAGGAACACAACGACCGGGTACGGGCGATGGCCGACACCCGCCTGCGCCTCGCGGTGCTCGCCGGGCGGCTGGGCGACGGCGGCCTGCTCACCGACCCGGGCGCCTGGGGTGACTACCGGCGCCGCCAGGGGAACTGGCTGGTGGCGCCGCTCCTCGCGGAGATCGCCCGGCAGCTTCCCGGGCTGTGGCCGGAGGGCGCGGAGGGGCCGTTCCTGCCCGGCACGGACCAGATGGAGGTCCTGCGCTCCGCGGCCGTCGACGCCGTCACCGCGCGCTGGCCGGCCCGGCCGCCCGGGACCGAGGCGGAGGCGGTCGAGGCGGCGGTGGCCCTCGGCCGGCCTGCGTTCGACGCGGCGAAGGCCACCGTGCTGCGGCTCGTCCGGCTGGGCTACACGCTCTCCGGAACGGTCGACGACCGGCAGGCCTTCGCGCACGCGGCCATGCTCGCGCTGCGGCCGCTCAGCGAGACCCGGCAGACGCAGCTCGGGCCGTTCGTACGGACGCACCTGGGCCCGGCGACCAGCCACGGCTCGGTGGCGGCCCTGCCGGACGACGTGGCGGAGCTGGCAACGGCGTACGCGCGGATGCAGGGGTCCGAGGAAGACCTGCGCGCGGCGTGGCAGGTGCTTACCCGGGTGGTGACCCTGGTCGCGGGCCGGCTGCGGCGGCTCGCCGGGGACGCGGTGGCGGCGGACCGGCCCGCCCCCGACGGCGCCCGCCCGTCCGCGTCCCAGCGGCGCGCGGCGGCCGGCGAGGAGATCCAGTCCTATCTCGCCGTCCTGGGCGGCCCGGAGCCGGTACGGATGCTGCTGGACCTGCACGTGGCCGTACGCTCGGTGCTGCCCGTGCTGCAGGAGGTCGAGCAGTTCGTCGAGCTGATCCAGGTCAGCGCCGACACCCGCAGCGACCTGGCGCCCAGCCACCCGACCGCGGCGAGCAAGCTGACCGGCCTGCAGGTGCACCATTTCGGGGCGTTCTACAAGCGGTCCTGGCGCGCCAACGACTGGATGTGGGGCCGGCTCGACGGCTGCGGCTGGCTCGTGCACCTGCTCCTCGACCCGCGGCGGATCCTGGCGGTCCTCGAGAACGACGGGGTCGCGGTGGGCCGGCGCGCGGAGACGTTCACCGGCCGGGTGGCGGAGTCGTTCGGCCGGCCGGTCCCCGGCGAGCACCGAGCCGCCCTGCGGTTCCTGGACGACGAGACGCTGCCGGTCCCGCCCAGCCTGCCGGGCCTGGCGATGTGGCTGGCCGAGATCTTCCAGGCCGACATCGCCGCGGAGGAGCTGCGCGTGGTGGCCGCGGAGGTACGCGCCGAGGGCGGCCGGGGACAGTGGCTGCAGGACTTCGACGCGTGGGCCGCCCAGGAGCAGCCCACGCGGGAGGAGACCGGCAGGGTGCTCGACTCCTGCCCGGTCGCCGGCGAGACCCTGCGGGAGGAGGCGCGGCGGCGTACGCCGTTGTTCCTGCGTACCGCCACGCGGGCGGCGGCGGTGGCCACGGCGGCCGGCACCGGGATGCGCGAACCGCCGCGCTCGCTGCGGCCGACGTTCGCCACGGCGCGGGCGGTGACGCGGACGGCGTACCAGGCCGTGGACCGCAGCTCCGGCCGGCGGGGCCCGATGGTGCTCACCGGCCTGGTCCTGCTGGCCTGCGGGGTGCTGGCCCTGCTGACCGACATCACCCTGCTGGGCATGACCGGCGTGGTCGCCTGCACCACGGGCGCGCTGGTGCTGGCGCTCAGCCTCGGCCCCGGAGCGGCCGGGGCGCTGCGGACGCTGGCGCTGGTCGCCGCCCTGCTGCTGGGTGCCGCGCCGTGGCTTCCGTGGCTGCGTACCCGGCTGTTCTCCGGGCTGGACGCGGCGGTCGGCGCGGTCGAGGACCATCCGTGGGCCTGGCCCGTCGTGCTCTTCCTGCTGCTGTTGCCGTCGCTCACGGTCGTCGCCGACCTCGCCGGCAAGGTAGCGCCGGTCCGGCGGCGGCGCAGGAAGCCGGGGGCCGCCGCCACGGCCCCCGGCGACCGGCCGTCACAGCGTCCGGGCGCGCCGGGCCGCTCGGATCCCCACGACCGCGAGCGGGGCGAACAGGGCGGTGAAGACCAGGCCGTACACCAGCGTCAGGCTGACCGGCACGGTGAACATCCCGACCAGCGCGACTACGTAGAGACCGGTCGCCCACCAGCCCACGACGCCGGCCCGCGCCAGCCCGATGTAGAGCAGGAGCAGGCCGAGGAAGCCCAGCATCGAGACGTCGCGCCACGGTGAGAGCAGCGAGCTGGCGTCGACGGCGTCCGAGACGCGGACCGCCACGTCCATACCGGCGGTGCGGCCCAGGACCATGCGCCACCAGTCGTCCTTCACGGCGCCGGAGATGTTCAGCATCGTCAGCGTCGCCGCGAGGGTGCCGATCAGCGTGAGCAGGCGTCCCCGTACGCCCCGGACCAGCAGCGGGACGACGAGCAGGCCGACCCCGGTCAGCATGTTCGAGTAGTGCAGGAACAGCGCGGACACCTGGGTCTGGGTGGTGTCGCGGGCCAGGGAGGCGATGTAGTCCGCGGTCGCGGGGCCGTCCTGGTGCGGGCTGGTCACCATGCCGGCGAAGGTCAGCACGGGGCCGGCCACCAGGAGGGCGCCGGCGGCCCGGTGGAGGAACCTGCGGGTCCGGACGGAACCGTCGGTCGCGGCGAGCGCCTGGGGCTGGGGCTGGACGGTGGTGGTCACTGCGGTGCTCCGTTCGTGGTGCCGTGGTTGACGAGGACCACCTTGCCGATCCGGGCGCCGCCGCCGCGTCCGCCGCCGCGTACCGTCCCTGAGCTGCTCGTTCCCCCGAACCGGCTACCGGCGGGGTCCGTCGTTAGGCGGACTCGGCGGCCCCTCGGCGTCCGTACGATCGGCAGGCGTGACCCCTCTGAGATGGCGCGACCCGCGCGTCGTGCCGCTGGTCCTCGGCCCGGCCGTCGGCCTCCTGGCGATCGCCGAGGTCGGCCTCGACGACGCCTTCGCCGCGCACCGGGCGGCGGTGCTGGTGCCCGGGCTGCTGCTCGGCGCGGGGATCGTGCTGGCCGCCCGGCTCCCGCTCGCGGGGGCGCTGATCGCCGCCGCCTGTTTCCCGCTGGGCCTGCTGGTCGGCGCGCCGGACATCGGCGGCGCCGGGCTGATCGGGCTGATCGGGGTCACCGCCTGGTCCGGCTGGCGGCTGCCGCCGCGGCGGTCCGGCATCGCGCTGGCCGCGGCCATGGCCGCCGGGGTCGTGACGTCGCTGCTGGCCGGCCAGTCGGTCTGGGAGGCGATCTTCCAGCCGGCCATCCTGCTGCCCGGCTGGGCGCTCGGCCTGCAGAGCCGGATCAACGGTGAGCGGGCGGCCGAGCTGACCCGGCTCGCGGCGGCCCTGGACGCCGAGCGGGAACGCAACGCGCACGCCGCGGTGGCCTCCGAGCGCACCCGCATCGCCCGTGAGGTGCACGACGCGGTCGCGCACTCGGTGAGCGTGATGACCCTGCAGCTCGGCGGGCTGCGCCGGATGCTCGACGACCCGGAGCACCGCGAGATCGTGCACAACCTGGAACGGCTCGGCCGGCAGTCGGTGGAGGAGATGCGCGGGCTGGTCGGCATCCTGCGCGAGCGGGCCGCGGGCACGCCGGCCCCGGAGCCGTCGCTCGGGCGGGCCGCGGACCTGGTCGGCGAGGTACGGGCGGCCGGCCTCCCGGTCGAGCTGGAGGTGGCGGGCGAGCGCTCCGGCGTGCCCCGGCTGCTGGACGCCTCGGCGTACCGGGTGCTGCAGGAGGCGCTGACGAACGTGCTGCGCCACAGCGGGCCGGTGCCCACGCGGGTGCGGATCGCGTACGCCCCCGGGCAGGTGTCGCTGAGCGTGGTGAACGATCCGGGCACCGCGCCCGCCGAGGAGCCGGGCCGGGGCGGCCACGGGCTGGTCGGCATGCGCGAACGGGTGTCGCTGTTCCGCGGCTCGCTGCGCGCCGGGCCCGAGCCGGACGGCGGCTTCGCGGTCCGGGCGACATTCCCGCTGACCGGGGTGGCGGCGTGATCCGGGTGGCGCTCGTCGACGACGAGGCGATGATCCGGGTCGGGCTGCGGATGGTGCTCAGCGGCGAGGACGACATCGAGGTGGTGGGCGAGGCCGCGGACGGCGACGAGGCGGCCGGCCTGGTCGAGCGGTTGCGCCCCGACGTCGTGCTGATGGACGTCCGGATGGCCCGGATGGACGGCCTCACCGCGGCCCGTCGGATCTGCGCCGAGTATCCGGACAGCAAGGTCGTCATCCTCACCACCTTCGACGAGGACGAGCACGTGGCGGCCGCGCTGCGCGCCGGGGTGAGCGGCTTCCTGCTCAAGGTGGCACCGCCGGAGCAGCTGGTCGAGGCGGTCCGCACGGTCGCGGCCGGCAAGGGCCTGCTCGATCCGGCCGTCACCCTGCGCGTGATCGCCGCGTTCGCCGGCCAGGAGCCGCCGGTCCCGCCCGGGCCGGCGCTCGACCAGCTCACGCCCCGCGAACGGGAGGTGCTGCGGCTGCTCGCCGAGGGGCTGACCAACGCCGAGATCGCCGCGCGGATGTACCTGGGGGAGGCGACCGTCAAGACGCACCTGTCGCGCATCCTCATGAAGCTCGGACTGAAGACCCGCGTCCAGGCCGTGGTGTACGCGTACCGCACCGGCCTGGCCGGCAACTGAAAGATCACCAAGCCTCAACCGGCTCACCGGTCCGCCGATAGGGACGCTCACATTCACGTGGGATCCACCGGAGGGGCATCGATGGCACGACGGGCACGTACGGCGGACGGCGAGCACGGCGGCTGGATCGCGAACCTCCGGGTCGGTGTCAAGATCGGCCTGGCGCTCGTCGTGTCACTGCTGGCCGGCGGCGTGGTCGCGGCCGTGGGCCTGCTGGCGCTCGGTACGGCCAACGCGAACGCCCACGCCATCTACGAGCAGAACCTGAAGCCGGCCGCTGCCCTCGCCGCCGCCCAGGGCTCCTTCGACGACGAGCAGTTCATGCTGGCCCTGGCGACCGTGTCGGACGAGCGCTCCGAGTCGGAGGTGAAGGTCGGCGAGGCCCGGCGCGCCGCCACGGCGTTGGCGACGGGCGTCTACACCTACAAGTCGCTGGGGCTGCAGGGCACCAAGGGCCAGCTGATCGCCCGCCTCGAGAAGGACCTGCTCGCCTTCCACAGCGCCCGCGACGCCCAGCTCGTGCCGGCCGCGCTGGCCGGTGACGGCGACACCTTCGAGCACGGGTACGAGACCGTCGTCGAGCCCCTCGCGAAGCAGGTGAACGCCGACTTCGACGCGCTGCGCGACTTCGAGGCCGCCAGCGCCCAGCGGGCCACCGCCGCGACGGGCGACGCGTACCGCAGCAGCCGCACGCTGATGATCGCCTGCCTGGTCGCCGGCTTCGCCGTGGCGGCGCTGCTCGGATGGCTGACCGTCCGGCGGATCACCGGTCCGCTGCGCCAGGTCAGCGCCACGCTGGCGCGGATGGCCGACGGCGACCTCACCGGTACGGTCCCGGTCCGCTCGCGCGACGAGGTCGGGACGATGGCGGCCGCGGTGAACCGGGCCACCGCGAACATGCGCGACACCGTGCAGTCGCTGGGCATGGCATCGCAGTCGCTGGCCGCCGCGGCCGAGGAGCTGTCCGCGACCAGCGACCAGATCGCCGGCAACGCCGAGCGGTCCAGCACCCAGGCCGACGGCGTGGCGGCCGCCGCGGAGCAGATCCGCGCCAACGTGGAGACCGTCGCGGCCGGCTCGGAGCAGATGGGCGCCTCCGTCCGCGAGATCGCCGAGAACGCGTACCAGGCCGCCGCGGTCGCCGGTGAGGCCGTGACCATGGCCGCCACCACGAACGAGACGGTGGCCAAGCTGGGCACCTCGTCGGCGGAGATCGGCAACGTCGTCAAGCTCATCACGGCGATCGCCGAGCAGACGAACCTGCTGGCGCTCAACGCCACGATCGAGGCGGCCCGCGCGGGCGACGCCGGCAAGGGCTTCGCCGTCGTGGCCTCCGAGGTCAAGGACCTCGCCCAGGAGACCGCCAAGGCCACCGAGGACATCGGCACGCGGGTGACCGCGATCCAGGCGGACACCGGTACGGCGATCACCGCGATCGGGGAGATCGGCGAGATCATCTCCCGGATCAGCGACTACCAGACCACGATCGCCGCCGCGGTGGAGGAGCAGACCGCGACCACCGGTGAGATGAACCGGGGCGTCGGCGAGGCGGCCGCGGGGATCGGCCAGATCGCCGACGGCATCGGGACGCTCGCCGGGGCGACCCGGCTGACGACCGAGAGCGTCGGCGACTCGCAGCGCGCGGCCGGCGAGCTCGCGCGCATGTCGGCCGAGCTCCAGGCCCTGGTGACCACGTTCCGGGTGTGACGGCGACCGGACGGGCAGGACTGCCCGAGCGGAACGGAGAGTGACATTTTCCTGCGGTGACGCGCGCCGATAGGCAGGCTGACAGTGATCAAGCCTGTACGGCACGGGACCGGAGGAACGAAGAATGGCGCGACGGCGGCCGGCGACGGAGAGCGGCACGAGCTGGTTCGGCAATCTTGGCGTCGGTGTGAAGATCAGCCTGGCGCTGGTCGTGTCGCTGCTGGCCGGCGGGGTGGTGGCGACCGTCGGCCTCGTCGCGCTGAGCCGGGCGAATGTCAACGCCACCGAGATCTACGAGGAGAACCTCAAGCCGTCCGCTGCCCTCGCCGCCGCTCAGGGCGCATTCGACGACGAGCTGTTCGACCTCGCCATGGCCAACGTCGCCGCCGAGGCCTCGGAAGCCCAGGAACGGCTGGGCACGGCCAAGCAGGCGGCGGCGGTGGTGCAACAGGGGGCAGATGACTACGCGGCGCTGGGGCTCGAGCCCGCGCAGCAGTCGCCGATGACCGCGCTGAAGGAGGGCCTGACCGCCTTCAACGCCGCCCGCGATGCCCGGCTCATCCCCGCGGCCCTGGGCGACGACCCGGTCGCGTTCGACACTGCGTACGACGGCACCGTGACGGTGATCGACCAGGTCAACGGTGCTTTCGACGCCCTCGCCCGATTCGAGGCGGACAGCGCCTCGAAGGCGGCCGCCGCCACGGCCGGCGACTACCGCACCAGCCGGACCATCATGATCATCTGCCTGGCCGTCGGATTCGCGGTGGCCGCCCTGCTGGGCTGGCTCACGGTCCGGCGCATCACCGGGCCGCTGGGCCAGGTCAGCGCGACGCTCACCCGGGTCGCCGAGGGCGATCTCACCGGCATGGTCGCGGTGCGCTCCCGCGACGAGGTCGGCATGATGGCCGGCGCCCTGAACCGAGCCACCGGTAACATGCGCGACACCGTCCAGTCGCTCGGTCAGGCCTCCCAGTCGCTGGCCGCCGCGGCGGAACAGCTCTCGACCGCCAGCACGCAGATCGCCGGCAGCGCCGAGCAGTCGAGCAGCCAGGCGGGCGACGTCGCGGCCGCCGCGGAGCAGATCCGCCGCAACGTGGAGACCGTCTCGGCCGGTTCCGAGGAGATGAGCGCGTCGATCCGGGAGATCGCCGAGAACGCCAACCAGGCCGCCCGGGTCGCCGGTGAGGCCGTGACGATGGCCCGGACGACCAACACCACGGTCGCCAGCCTCGGCACATCCTCCGCGGAGATCGGCAACGTGGTCAAGCTGATCACGGCGATCGCGGAACAGACCAACCTGCTGGCCCTCAACGCCACGATCGAGGCGGCCCGCGCCGGTGACGCCGGCAAGGGCTTCGCGGTGGTCGCCAGCGAGGTCAAGGACCTGGCCCAGGAGACCGCCAAGGCCACCGAGGACATCAGCGCCCGGGTCACCGCGATCCAGGCGGACACCGACACCGCCATCGCCGCCATCGCGGGGATCAGCGAGATCATCGACCGGATCAGCGACTACCAGACCACGATCGCCACCGCCGTCGAGGAGCAGACGGCCACCACCGGCGAGATGAGCCGCGGCGTCAGCGAGGCCGCCGGCGGGGTCAACCACATCGCCGGGGGCATCGAGACGCTCGCCACGGCGACCCGGGTGACCACCGAGAGTGTCGGGGAGTCCCAGCGCGCGGCCCGGGACCTGGCCCTGATGTCGGGCGAACTGCAGCAGCTGGTCGGCACGTTCCGGGTGTGAGACGGCGGATCGTCCGATACTGGGGTCATGGCCGCCGTACCCGTGGAGATGCGCAGGTGCCCGCGCTGCGGGCACCTGACCCGCGCCGACCGGATGGTCAAGGGGTACGGCCGGGACTGCGCCGCCCAGCTCGGGCTGATCGGCCGCTCGGTCGACACCGGTCACCGTGGGCCGGACCTGCTCGACCTGCTCCCGGAGGAGCCGGCCGACGCCTGCGACGGCTGGGACCGGCCGGCGGACCGGGCCTGAGCCGACCGCAGCGTGCTGCCGCGCCGGCGGGCCGGCGCGGCAGCCGGTGCTCAGGCGGCGCGGCGGCCCACCATGCCGTGCGGGTCGAGGACGTACTTGCGGGCCGCGCCCTGGTCGAAGTCGCGGTAGCCGTCCGGGGCCTGGTCGAGCGGGATCGGGGTGGCGTTGACGTTCTTCGCGATCTGCACCCGGTCGTGCAGGATCGCCATCATCAGCTCCCGGTTGTACTTCATCACCGGGCACTGGCCGGTGACGAACGAGTGCGACTTGGCCCAGCCGAGGCCGAGCCGGATGGACAGCGAGCCCTGCTTGGCCGCCTCGTCCACGCCGCCCGGGTCGCCGGTGACGTAGAGGCCGGGCACGCCGATCGCGCCGCCCGCCCGGGTCAGGTCCATCAGCGAGTTCAGCACGGTGGCCGGCATCTCGGTCCGCGCGTTCTCGCCGTGCCCGCGGGCCTCGAAGCCCACGGCGTCGACGGCGGCGTCGACCAGCGGCTGGCCGATCGCCGGCGCGTCGCGCCCGAGGATCTGCTGCACCTGCTCGACCGGGTCGCCGGCGGACACGTCCACGGTCTCGCAGCCGAAGCTGTGCGCCTGCTCCAGCCGTTCCTTGTTGAGGTCGCCGACGATCACCACGGCGGCGCCGAGCAGGAACGCCGACGTGGCGGCGGCCAGCCCGACCGGGCCGGCGCCCGCGATGTAGACGGTCGAGCCGGTGGTGACCCCGGCGGTCACGCAGCCGTGGTACCCGGTGGGGAAGATGTCGGCGAGCATGGCCAGGTCGAGGATCTTCTCCATGGCCTGGTCGCGGTCGGGGAACTTGAGCAGGTTCCAGTCGGCGTACGGCACCAGGACGTACTCCGCCTGCCCGCCGATCCAGCCGCCCATGTCGACGTAGCCGTACGCCGACCCCGGCCGGTCCGGGTTCACGTTGAGGCACACGCCCGTCTTGCGCTCCTTGCAGTTGCGGCAGCGCCCGCAGGAGATGTTGAACGGGACCGAGCAGATGTCGCCCACCTTGACGAACTCCACGTCGGACCCGATGTCGACGACCTCGCCGGTGATCTCGTGGCCGAGCACCAGCCCCTCGGGCGCGGTGGTGCGCCCGCGGACCATGTGCTGGTCGCTGCCGCAGATGTTGGTGGCGACCGTCTTGAGGATCGCGCCGTGCGGCGTGCGCCGGCCGACGTTCGCCTTGTTGACGCCGGGGCCGTCCTTCATCTCGTACGTCGGGTAGTCGCTGTCGCGGACCTCCACCACGCCGGGGCCCTGATAGACAACCGCTCTGTTGCCTGGCATGTCCTGCCTCCTGGGTTCGACCTGACGGCCATGCTTCTCGCCTGCCGGGACAAAGAGAACCGTCGATAGTGTCGAGACGTGCCGATAGTCGCATTGCGCCGCATACCGTCGCGTTGACATCGGCCGATCCGTGGGATGGGCTGGCAGCGACATCCTTCGATGGCGCAGGAGGTTCGATGATCCGGCTCCGCTGGCCGGCCGCCGCCGTGGTGCTCACCGTGGCGACCGCCCTCGTCCCACCCGCGGCGAACGCCGCACCCGCCCCGCCGCCCGCGCCCGCCGCGGCCACCGTGCAGCTCGTCGCCGGTGAGCACGCGCTCGTCCGCTTCCGGCTGCCCGGCGAGGCCGCGCTGCAGCGCCTCGTCGCCGCGGGCGCTGATCTCGCCGCACGGCCCAGGACCGTGCCCGGGGCGGTGCTGGCCGACGTCGTCGTGGACGACCGGCAGCTCGCCGCGCTGACCGCCGGCGGTGCCGTGCCCGTCCAGCTGATCCAGCGGCAGTCCGACGCCGCCCGCCTGCTCGCCCGCAGTCGCAGCGCCGTCGAGGCACAGGCCGCCGACACGCTGCAGTTCCTGCAGGCGTACTGGTGGACCACGAACGGGCGGACGTTCCTGCAGACGCAGGTCGCCACGACCGCCACCGACGACCCGGACGTCGAGATCACGGTGACGTGGCGGACGGCCGACGGCGCCACCGGGTCGTACCCGCTGGTGCGCTTCGAGGACTCGGGGGAGTACCAGTACCACTACGCGCTGCCACAGCCGCTGCCGGCGCGTCCGGTGCAGGTCAGCGCGACGTCGAGCCTGGGCGGGCAGTCGCGGGCCGTGACGCCGGCGCCGTGGCCGAACGCCACCCCGCCCGCGCAGCCGGCCGGCTACCAGAAGGACTTCGTCGACGCGTACATGACGCCGACGGACATCAGCGCGCGGATCAGGCGGCTGGCCCGGCAGTACCCGGCGCTCGTCGACGTGATCAACCTGCCGGACAGGACCCAGGGCTATCGGCGTACGGCGTCCGCGTACCTCGGTGACCCGGCCGCGGCGGCGGTGGTCGTGGAGTCCGTCCGCTTCGGTGACCAGGGCATGAACGGCGTGCAGGTGCGTACGGTCGATCCCGGCGCGCCGGACCGGCCGCTGGGTGCCACGTACCGGAACCGGGTCCTGACGGTCCGGCTCGCCACCGACTCCGGCGGCAAGGTGATCAGCACGACCGACGACGTGGCCGCCTTCATCTCGGCGCGCTACCCGCAGCGGTTCCGCGCGTTCGTGGAGGAGGGCTCGGCCGGCCTGCCGATGCCGGTCGCCGGACCGGTACGCCTCGACGACGGCCTCGAGGGCACGGAGGTGCCGAAGCGCCCGTGGACCGTGCAGGCGCTGCGCATCGGCAAGGTCCGCGACGGCTCGAAGATCGGCGTTCTGGCCTACTCGCAGGAGCACGCGCGGGAGTGGGCGACGCCGCTGGTGACGCTGGAGTTCGCCGAGCGGCTGCTGGCCAACTACGCGACCGACCCGGCCACCCGCGCCCTGGTGGACTCGGCGGACGTGTTCGTGATCCCGACGGTCAACCCGGACGGCGCCAACTACTCGTTCAACGACTTCAACTTCCAGCGAAAGAACCTGGTCAACCACTGCACCGGTACGGCCCGTGACCCGCGCAACCGGGACTCGTGGGGGGTGGACGTCAACCGCAACTACGCGGTCGGCTCGTACTTCGACGGCTACGTCGGCGGCAGCCCCAACTGCCTCTCCGGCACGTACGCCGGCACCGGCGAGCTGTCCGAGGCGGAGAGCCGCAACGTGATCGCGCTGGCCCGCGCGCACCCGAACATCAAGTTCGCGATGAACGTGCACAGCTACGGCGGGTACTTCATGTGGCCGCCGGGGGCGTACAAGGCGGACGGGCGGGTGACGCTGCCGCGGCCGTCGATCGACGAGTCGAAGTTCTTCCTGGACAGCGCGCGGCGCATCGTGGGCGCCATCGCCGCCGAGCGGGGAACGGTGACCTGGCCGGCGTACACCGGGCCGGTCGCCGACGTGCTGTACTCCGCGGCCGGCAACTCCGCCGACCAGCTGTACTACGACCTCGGCATCGACGCCTGGGACTTCGAGGTGGGCAACGACCGCTGGAACGAGGCCACGCAGGAGTGGGAGGGCGTCGGTTTCCAGCCGCCGTTCGACGAGGCGCACGCCGAGGCCCAGGAGTACGCCGGCGGCCTGGTCGAGCTGGTCCGCGTCGCGAGCGAGCAGGGGGCGCCCGTGCGGTGACGCCACGGTGTTAGCGTCATGAGCGAAAGTCATTTCGCTCGTTACCTCGGGGGTGCCCGTGCGGCCCGTACGCTCCGCCCGCCCGGGCTTCGGCCTGGGCCTGGGCCTGGCCCTGCTGTCCGCGGCCACGTTCGGCACGTCCGGCACCTTCGCCCGGTCGCTGATCGACGCCGGCTGGTCGGCCGGCGCCGCGGTGGCCGTCCGCGTCGGCGTCGCGGCGCTGATCCTCGCCGTGCCCGCAGTGCTCGCCCTGCGCGGGCGCTGGGGCGTGGCGCGCCGGTCGCTGGCCGACGTCGGCCTGTTCGGCCTGCTGGCGGTCGGGGGCGCCCAGCTCGGCTTCTTCAACGCGGTCCGCTACCTACCGGTCGGGGTGGCGCTGCTCCTGGAGTACTCGGGCATCGTGCTGGTGATGCTGTGGATGTGGCTGCGCCACGGCGAGCGCCCGCGCCGGCTCACCGTGGCCGGCGCGGTCGCCGCCGTGGTCGGCCTGGGCCTCGTGCTGGACGTCACCGGCGACGCCCGGCTCGACCCGGTGGGCGTGCTGTGGGGCCTGATGGCCGCGGTGGGGCTGGCCACGTACTTCGTGCTGTCGGCGCGGGTGCACCCGGACCTGCCGTCGGTCGCGCTCGCCTGCGGCGGGATGGCGTTCGGTGCCGTGGTGCTGGTGGGGCTGGGTGCGCTCGGCGTCCTTCCGCTGCACGCGACGTTCGGGTCGGTCGGCTTCGCCGGGCACCGGATGAGCTGGCTGCTGCCGACCGCGGGGCTGGTCCTGGTCGCGGCGGTGATCTCGTACGTCTCCGGCATCGGCGCCGCCCGCATCCTCGGCGCCGCCCTGTCGTCGTTCGTCGGGCTGACCGAGGTGCTGTTCGCGGTCCTCATCGCCTGGCTGGTCCTGGACGAGCTGCCCGGCGTCATGCAGCTGATCGGCGGGGCGTTCGTGGTCGCGGGCATCGCGCTGGTCCGGCTCGACCAGCTCCCGGGCCGCAGGGCGGCCGGGAAGGAGCCGGTGCCGGCGGGCGCCGGCAGCTAGCCGGTCGGCGCGGCGCCGGCCTCGAAGCGGTCGACCGTCTGCCGGCTCCACTCGCGCATGGCCATGGCCTGGTCCGGGGTCAGTGTGTCGAAGAAGTGGCGGCGGATGTTGTCCGCGTGGCCGAGGACGGCCTCCTGGACCGCGCGGCGGCCCTCGGCGGTCAGGCTGACGCCGGTGCGGCGGCCGTTGGACTCGTGGTCGGTCCGTTGCACCAGCTCGCGGTTCTCCATCCGGGTCAGCTGGTGGGCGACCCGGCTCTTCGCCCAGTCGAGCGACTCGGCGAGCTCGCCGACGCGCAGCCGTCCGCCGGGCGTTCTGTGCAGGGTCAGCAGCACGCTGAACTCGGCCTTGGAGATGCCGTAGCCGCGCTGCAGGTCGCGGTCCAGCTCGCGGCTGAGGAGCCGGTGCGCCTGCATCCAGAGATGCCAGAGCTCCCACTGCTCGGGTTCCAGCGTACGGGGCTCGGCCATGGCGAGATGCTAGTCGACCAAGAGTTGACGAGACAACTTCCGGGCCTATAGTTGTCACGACAACTGGGAGGGAGGCGCGCATGGAGCCCGTGGTCGCGGTGGTCGGCGGAGGGTACGGCGGAACACTGGTCGCGAAGGAGCTGGATGCCGTCGCGGACGTGGTCCTCATCGATCCGCGGGAGGCGTTCGTCAACGCGGCCGCCTCGCTGCGGGCACTGACCCGGCCGGAGTGGGCGCCGCACGCGTTCTTCCCGCTCCGGACCCTGCTCGAGCGGGGCCGGGTGATCCGCGATCGCGTGGTCTCGGTGGACCCGGACGGCGTGACGCTCTCCTCGGGTGCGCGGGTGCGGGCCGACTACCTGGTGCTGGCGACCGGCTCCGGCTACCCGTACCCGGCGAAGCCGAGGGCCGGCGCGACCGATGTCGCCCAGCAGCTGGACGATCTCCGCGAGACCCACAAGGAGCTGGCCGGCGCCGGTCGCGTGCTGATCGTCGGCGGTGGCCCGGTCGGGCTGGAGCTGGCCGGCGAGGTCAGGGACGCCTGGCCGGACAAGCACGTGACCGTCGTCGACCGCGGCGACCGGCTGCTCCCGGGCTTCCTGCCCGAGGTGCGGGACGACCTGCGCCGCCAGCTGGCGGACCGGCGGATCGACGTACGCCTGACCACCCGGCTCAGCGCGCTGCCACCGGTCCCGCCCGGCCGGGAGGCTCGCTTCACGGTCACCACCGGCACGGGTGAGCGGATCGTCGCCGACATCTGGTTCCGCGCGTTCGGCGTCAGCCTCAACACCGGCTTTCTGGCCGACGGACACCTCACGCCGCTCAGCGATCGGGGAGCGGTCCCCGTCGCCGAGCACCTGAACGTCCGGGGCTACGACCACGTCTACGCCATCGGTGACGTCGCCGGCCTTCCCGACCCGAAGATGGCCTCCTACGCCATGGAGCACGCCGCGATCGTCGCGGCGAACATCACGGCGCAGGTTGCGGGTGACCCGCCGCAGGCTGTCCACGTCCCGGCATCCGGGCGCCGGATCCTCCTGCCGCTGGGACCGTACGCCGGGGTCGGCCAGCTGCCCACGTCCGACGGGCCCGCCGCGGCGACGGTCGAGGAAGTGCGCCGGCGCAAGGGCTCCGACCTGTTCACCGCCCGATTCGCGGCCCGCTTCATTGGGCCGGGCCACCGCGGCATCTAAAGGCTCGTCGTTTGCGGCGACCGCCTCCGGGTACCCGCTGTGGGCCATCAGCCGCCGAACTTGGAGGATCCGCCCATATGGAGTCGCACAACCCCGCCAAGGTGGTCAAGGACGTCGTGCAGGCCGCCACGGCGAAGGTGGCCGACGCGCTCAGCTCCGACGTGCCCGGCAAGCCCGGCAGTGCCCCGGCGCCGCTGAACGAGCCCACCACGCCGGCCGAGCCGCTGCCGCCGAAGAAGGAGCAGGGCACCCCGGACACACGTACGCCGACCGGCGCCGAGACCGGCGTCCCCGCACCGGCGAAGGCGCAGCAGGGCGCGTACCTGACGACCTCGCAGGGCGCCCGCCTGCGCGACACCGACCATTCGCTGAAGGCGGGCCCGCGGGGCCCGATCCTCATGCAGGACCACCACTTCCGCGAGAAGATCACGCACTTCGACCACGAGCGGATCCCCGAGCGTGTCGTGCACGCCCGCGGCGCGGGCGCGCACGGCGTCTTCGTCGGCTACGGCACGGCGGCCGAGGTCACCAAGGCCGGGTTCCTCGCCAAGGGCAAGGAGACCCCGGTCTTCGTCCGCTTCTCGACGGTCCTCGGCTCCCGCGGATCGGCCGACACGGTCCGCGACACCCGCGGGTTCGCCACGAAGTTCTACACCGACGAGGGCACGTTCGACCTGGTCGGCAACAACATCCCGGTGTTCTTCATCCAGGACGCCATCAAGTTCCCGGACATCATCCACGCCGGCAAGCCGCACCCCGACCGGGAGATCCCGCAGGCGCAGAGCGCGCACGACACGTTCTGGGACTTCGTCTCGCTGCACACCGAGGCGCAGCACCACACCATCTGGAACATGTCGGACCGCGGCATCCCGCGCTCGTACCGGACGATGGAGGGCTTCGGGGTCCACACCTTCCGCCTGGTCAACGAGGCCGGCGAGACGGTGCTGGCGAAGTTCCACTGGAAGCCGAAGCTCGGCACGCACTCCCTGGACTGGGAGGAGGCGCAGCTGCTGGCCGGCGTCGACCCGGACTTCCACCGCCGGGACCTGTACGACGCCATCGAGGCCGGCGCCTTCCCCGAGTGGGAGCTGGGCATCCAGGTCTTCCCGGACACGCCGGAGGAGACGTTCGCCGGGATCGACCTGCTCGACCCGACCAAGATCGTGCCGGAGGAGCTCGCCCCGGTGCGGGCGATCGGCAAGCTCACGCTGAACCGCACGCCCACGAACTTCTTCGCCGAGACCGAGCAGGTCGCGTTCCACCTGGGCCACCTGCCGCCGGGCATCGACGTCACCAACGACCCGCTGCTGCAGGGCCGGCTGTTCTCCTACGTCGACACCCAGCTCACCCGGCTGGGCGGCCCGAACTTCTCGCAGATCCCGATCAACCGGCCGCACGCGCCGGTGAACGACATGCTGCGCGACGGCTTCCACCAGCACGCGGTGCACGCCGGGGTGGCGCCGTACAAGCCGAACTCGCTGGACGGCGGCAACCCGTTCACGACCGAGGAGAACGCGTTCGCCGACCTGCCGGTCATCGTGGCCGAGGCGCCGAAGGTCCGGGCCAACCCGGTCACCTTCGACGACCACTACAGCCAGGTGCGCCTGTTCTGGGCCAGCATGTCGCCGGTGGAGAAGGAGCACATCATCCGGGCGTACACGTTCGAGCTGGGCAAGTGCTACGAGCAGGCGATCAAGGAGCGCCAGCTGCAGTGCCTGGCCAACATCGACCCGGTCCTGTGCGAGCAGGTCGCCGTCGGGCTGGGCCTGCCGGCGCCGGAGCCGACCGTGCCGCTCGCCGAGGTCACCCCGAGCCCGGCCCTGTCCCAGGTCGGCGGCCGGTGGCCGGGCGACGGCCGGATGATCGGCATCGTGGTCGACCCGCGCGGCGGCCTCGACGACGTCAGCGAGGTGCGCCGGGCGGTGTTCGCGGCCGGCATGGTGCCCCTGCTCATCGCCCCGCACGGCGGCATGGTCGGCGGCGACCCGGTGCAGCGCACCTTCGCCACCGCCCGGTCCGTCGAGTTCGACGCGCTGCTGCTCGCCGGCGCGCCGGCCCCGGCGCCCGACGCGCTGCCGGCCCGCGACGCCAAGGCGGGCGCCGAGGGCGGGGTGGCCCTCGCGACCGTGGATCCGCGCGTGGAGCTGCTGATCGACGAGTGCTGGCGGCACGCCAAGGCCATCGGCGCCTGGGGCGAGGGCGTCGCCGCGCTGCAGCAGGCCGGCGTCGCCGGTACGCCGGGCGTCGTGACCGCCGAATCCGGCGGTGCGGCGTTCACGGCCCTGCAGGACCTGCTGTCCACCCACCGCGTCTGGGAGCGGTTCCCCGCCTCGGTCGCCTGATCCACACCGGAACCCTCCGTCCCTGGGTTGACCCCGGGCATGGTCATCGATTAAGCAAGGTCGATGTCTGTCGATGGGGACGGAGGGTTCCGGTGATCCACGCATTCCTGAGCCGCGCGCTCGCGGTGGCGCTCGCGGCCGGCACGGTCGCGGTCGGGGGCACAGCCGCCGCAGCGGCTGGAGCGGGCCCGCAGCAGCCGACCAACGGTCCCTGCCAGTACACGCCCACGCCCGATGAGCCGGCCGCCCGGCCGGTACCGCTGCCGCGCGACCCGGCGCACACCCCGGACCAGGGCACGGCCGGGGTGCTGCTGCGGACGAACCTGGGGCCCATCCCGCTCACGCTCGACCGGGCCGCGGCGCCCTGCACGGTGCAGAGCTTCCTGCACCTCGTCCGGTACCGGTTCTACGACCACACGATCTGCCACCGGCTCACCGCGTACCCGACGCTGAGCGTCCTGCAGTGCGGTGACCCCACGGGTACGGGCGAAGGCGGCCCCGGCTACCGCTACAAGGACGAGCTGCCGACCGACCTGCCGCCCGCGCCGACGGATCCCACGGGTGCCCGGCGCGTCTACGCCCGCGGCGTGCTCGCGATGGCCAACGCCGGTCCGGACACCAACGGCAGCCAGTTCTTCCTGGTGTACGCCGACTCCGCGCTGCGCCCCAACTACACGATCTTCGGCAGCACCGGCCCGGCCGGGCTGCGCACCCTGGACCGCGTCGCCGCCGGGGGAGTGACGCCGACGCCCGAGGACCCGGCGCCCGTCGACGGCCCGCCGGCGCTGCGTACGGAGATCATCAAGGCCCGGGCCGGCTGGTGAGGCGCCTCCTCGTCGCGGCCGTGTCCGCGCTGGCCCTGCTCGCGCCCGCGGCCCCGGCGGCGGCCGCCGACGACCTCGTCGACCGGCTGAACGCGATCCCCGGCCTGACCGTCGTGTCGCAGAGCGAGCCCCAGGGTTACCGGTTCTTCGTGCTGGAGTACCGCCAGCCCGCCGACCACCGGCACCCCGGGCAGGGCACGTTCGCGCAGCGACTGACCCTGCTGCACCGCTCGGCCGACGCGCCGGTCGTGCTGGCCACCGGCGGCTACGGGCTGCCCGCCCAGCCCCGGCCGTCGCAGACCGAGCCGACCGCGCTGCTCGGCGCCAACCAGGTGTCGGTCGAGCACCGCTTCTTCACGCCGTCGCGGCCCCAGCCGGCGGGCTGGTCCGACCTGACGATCTGGCAGGAGGCGTCCGACGAGCACCGGATCGTGCAGGCGCTCAAGAGCATCTACTCCGGACGGTGGATCCAGACCGGCGCCAGCAAGGGCGGCATGACCTCGGTCTACCACCGCCGGTTCTACCCGGGCGACGTCGACGGCGTGGTGGCGTACGTGGCCCCGGACGACGTCGTGAATCCGCTCGACGGCGCGTACGAGCACTTCTTCGCCACGGTCGGGGACGCGACCTGCCGGGCGGCCCTGCGGAACCTGCAGCAGGAGGCGCTGCGCCGGCGCGACCGTCTCGTGGCGCTGCTCGAGGCGGAGGCCGCCGCGAACGGCTACACGTTCGCCGGCACGGTGGGCACGGTGGACCGCTCGTTCGAGCTGACCGTGCTGGACACGCCGTGGGCGTTCTGGCAGTACTCGTCGGCGGCCGACTGCCCGTCCGTGCCCCCGGTCACCGCGACGGACGAGGAGCTGTACGCCTGGATCGACGGCATCGCGGGCTGGAGCTTCTACACCGACCAGGGGCTGGCGCCGTACCTGCCGTACTACCGGCAGGCCGCCGCGCAGCTCGGCTGGCCCGACCTGGCGTTCCGGCACCTGCGCGGCCTCACCCGCTATCCCGGCCTGTACGCCCCCAATGCCGTGCTCCCGGCGGACCTGAAGACGCGGCACGACCCGCTGCCGATGCTGGACGTCGATCACTGGGTGCGTACCCGTTCGGAGCGGATGCTGTTCGTCTACGGCCAGAACGACCCGTGGAGCTCCGAGCGGTTCACGCCCAGCGCCCGCGACTCGCACCTGTACGTCGCACCCGGCGCGAACCACGGCGCGAACATCTCCCGGCTGGCCCCGGCGGACGCCGCGGCGGCCACGGCCACCCTGCGCCGCTGGGCCGGGGTGAGCGACACCGCGGCGCGGACACGGCGGGCGGCCACCCTGCCGTTCGACGACATGCTGCCGCTCAGGCGACCGGAGTGACGTCACCGGGCTGCGTCCCGCGCAGCCCGGTGACCAGCAGCTTGACCAGGCGGCGGGCGTCGTAGCGCTCGTCGCCCTCCACGCCCGCGCACAGGTTGCCGACGCCGCGCAGGAGCTCGTACGGGCTGATCTCCGTGTGGATCTCCCCGGCCGCGACGGCGGCGTCGAGCAGCTGCGCGCAGACGGGCAGGAGCCGCTCGAGGAAGAGCCCGTGCAGGTTCCGGAAGCTCGCGTTGTCGGACTGCAGCACCGCCGCGAGCCCGTGCTTGGTGACCAGGAAGTCGACGAACAGGTCGATCCACCGCGTCAGCGCGGCGTGCGCGGTCGGTCCCTCCTTCAGCAGCTTGGGGCCGGCCTCGGCGCACGCGTCGACCTGGTGCCGGTACACGGCGACGATCAGGTCCGCCCGGGTCGGGAAGTGCCGGTAGATCGTGCCCACCCCGACGCCGGCGCGGGCGGCGACGTCGCGCACGGGCGCGTCCACGCCCGAGGTCACGAAGACGCTCGCGGCGGCTTCCAGGAGCGTCTGCTCATTGCGGCGGGCGTCCGCCCGCTTCTGTGGTGGCACCCACTCATCCTGTCGTACGACGGGGTTGCGTAAGCGGAACGCTGTTCCGTATGTTGGTAGCGGAACAGCGATCCGTTTCCAGTATGCCTCATTCCGCAGGAGGACCACCATGCAGTACCGCACCCTCGGCCGCACCGGCGTGCAGGTGAGCTCGCTCGTGCTCGGCGCGATGAACTTCGGCGCCATCGGACGCACCACGCAGGACGAGGCCACGGCGATCGTCGACGCCGCCCTCGAGGCCGGGATCAACCTCATCGACACCGCCGACATGTACGGCCAGGGCGAGTCGGAGGAGATGGTCGGCAAGGCGATCGCCGGCCGCCGCGACGACATCGTGCTGGCCACCAAGGCGACCCAGCCGATGGGCCAGGAGCGCAACCACCGGGGCGGTTCCCGTCGCTGGCTGGTCACCGCCCTCGACGACAGCCTGCGCCGGCTCGGCGTGGACCACGTCGACCTCTACCAGATCCACCGGTGGGACCCCGCCACGAGCGACGAGGAGACGCTGTCCGCGCTGACCGACCTGCAGCGCGCGGGGAAGATCCGGTACTTCGGTTCCTCGACCTTCCCGGCGTACCGGATCGTGCAGGCGCAGTGGGCGGCGCGGGAGCACCACCTCGGCCGGTACGTGACCGAGCAGCCCAGCTACTCGATCCTGCAGCGCGGCATCGAGACGCACGTCCTGCCCGTCACCGAGCAGTACGGCCTCGGCGTGCTGGTGTGGAGCCCGCTCGCCTCGGGCTGGCTGTCCGGTGCGGTGCGCGCCGGCCGGGAGATCTCGACCCACCGCTCGGCGATCCTGCCGCAGCGCTTCGACCTCACGCTGCCCGCCAACCGGGCCCGCCTGGACGCGGTCGAGCGGCTGGCGACGGTCGCCGACGAGGCCGGCCTGACGCTCATCCAGCTGGCGCTCGGCTTCGTCACCGCGCATCCCGGCGTCACCAGCGCGATCATCGGCCCGCGCACCCCGGACCACCTTCGCTCCCAGCTCGCCGCCGCGGACACCGTGCTCAGCGCGGACGTGCTGGACGCGATCGACGCGATCGTCGCGCCCGGCGTGGACCTCGCCGCCGACGAGAAGATCGACACCCCGCCGGCCCTGCTCGACGCGTCCCTGCGGCGGCGCTGACATGTTCGGGATCATGACCGCTCCGCAGCAGGTGGACTACGCCGACATCCTGAGGGTCTGGCAGGAGGCGGACGCCGTACCGCAGATCGGGCACGCGTGGCTGTTCGACCACCTCATGCCGATCGGCGGCGACCCGGCCGGGCCGGCGTACGAGGGCTGGACGCTGCTGTCCGCGCTCGCCGCCCGTACCGAGCGGCTGCGCCTGGGCGTGCTGGTGACCAGCAACCGGCTGCGGCCGCCCGCGGTGCTCGCCAAGATCGCGGCGACCGTGGACGTCGTCTCCGGCGGGCGGCTCGACTTCGGCATCGGCGCCGGCTCGCGGACGGACATCCCGGAGGCCCGGCGCGAGTACGACGCCCACGGCCTGCCCTTCCACGACGCCGCGTACGCCGTGGGCGCCCTGGCCGAGGCGTGCACGGTCATCCGGCGCCTGTGGACGCAGGATGAGCCGTTCGACTTCCGTGGCACGTACGTCCAGCTCAGTGGGGCCTTCGGCAACCCGAAGCCGGTGCAGCGCCCGCACCCGCCGATCGTCATCGGTGGCCGTGCCGCCGCCACGCTGCGGGTGGTGGCCGAGCACGCCGACGTGTGGAACTATCCCGGCGGCGACGTGGCGGACGCCGTCCGCCGCGGTGCCCTGCTCGACCGGTACTGCGCCGAGATCGGCCGCGACCCGGCCTCGCTCACCCGCTCGCTGGTGCTGCCGGTCGCGTACGACGATCCCGGCCCCACGCGCGACGCGATCGGGCGGGCGACCGAGGCGGGATTCCGGCACCTCGTGCTCTCGCTGCCGGCGCCGTACCCGCACGGTGTGGCGGCGTGGGTGGCCGACGAGCTCATCGAGCCGTCCCGCTGAGCGGCCGCCCGGCTGACACATCGAAGCTGTTCGTACGGTTGCCGACCTCTCACGCTGCGATGAGGATCCCCAGAGGGTGCCGGAACCATCCTTCGTGGACGGCATCCCCTCGGGGAGGAGTGGGCAATGCTGCCTCATCTCGATCAACCGTCATCGCGCAGAGTCCTCGTCGCGGCGACCGCCGCGCTCGCGCTGATCGTCACGCCCGCCGTGTCCGTCGCCGCCGCACCCGGCGGCGACCACCGGCCGGAGCCGTACCGCCGCCACGTCCAGATCGCCGCCGAGCGGGCCCAGCAGGCGCGCACGTTCGCCGAGGAACCCGAGAGCGAGGATCCCGGGGAGATCGCCGAGGCGGCCGAACAGTACGCCGAGGCCCGCAGCGCGCCCGGCATCGTCGCGCCCGGGGCGTACTCGGCGGCGTGGGCGCAGCAGCAGGCGCTGCCCCGCACGCCCGGCAGCTGGCGGCACGTGACGGATCTGCCGTACAACTCGGACGATCCGCGCTACCGCGACGTCAACAGCAACTCGTCCGGCGGCGCCGGCTTCGTCACCGGGCGGATCACCGGCATGGCGGCCGACGACAAGGGCTACGTGTACGCCGGCGCGGCGAACGGCGGCGTCTGGCGCTCCCGCACGGGCGGCGGCCGCTGGCAGCCGATCGCCGACCGGGTGTTCTCGCCGTCCACCGGCGACCTGCGGCTCGACCGGGCCGGGCGGCTCTGGTGGGCCACCGGCGAGGCCAACACGAGCGCCACCTCGTTCGTCGGTTCGGGCGTGTACGTGCTGCGCGACCCGCGGCACGGCTCGTTCCGGGCGTCCGACCGGGTCGGCGGGACCGAGCTGGAGAGCACGATCATCCGCAAGCTCCGGTTCTTCGGCGGCACCGTGTGGGCGGCCACGAACCGGGGCGCGTACTCGCACTCGCTGACCGACCTGCGCGGCCCGTGGAAGCGGGAGTTCGCGCCGAACCCGGACTACCTGCCGGGCGGCACGCTGCAGGCCGATCCGGACGCGGCGTACAAGAACATCATCAACGACTTCGCGGCCGACCCGGCGAACCCCCGCCGCGTGATCATCGCCGCGGGGTGGCGCGCCGGCGACACGTACAACGGCTTCTACGTCCGCAGCGGCGGGACCTGGCAGCGCACCACGCTCGCCGGCGAGATGCCCTCCGACGCGGCGAACGTCGGCATGGTGACGCTGATGCCGTCGGCGGACGGGTCGCGGTACTACGCGATCGAGGAGTCGCCCACGCAGTACAACACCAACCCGGACAGCGCCCTGCAGGGCTTCTACGTCTCCCGGTCCGGCTCGCCGTTCGGCCCGTGGACGCTGGGCGCCGACTACCACGAGCTGGCCGCCTCGGGCTCGGCCCTCACCGATCCGGGCTACATGCCCGGCATCCAGTCCTGGTACAACCAGTTCCTGCAGGTCGACCCCGCGAACCCCGACCATGTGTACGCCGGCCTCGAGGAGGTCTTCGAGTCCACCGACGGCGGGTCGACGTGGACGACGCCCGGCCCGTACTGGAACTTCGGGTTCGAGTGCTGGAGCATCGACCCGGCGAAGCAGACCGGCGACTGCCACCAGACCACGCATCCGGACCAGCACTCCGCGGCCGTCGGTCGCTACCAGGGCAAGTCGTACGTGATGGTGGGCAACGACGGCGGCATCTACCGGCGCCCGGTCCGCGGGCAGGCGGACGCCTCCGGGCACGCCACCGACTGGCGCTCGCTCAACGACGGGACGATCGACGTCCTGCAGTACTACTCGGTCGGCGTGGGACGTGACCGCGGCGGCGTGGCCGTCTCCGGCGGCCTGCAGGACAACGGCCAGTCGATCCTGCGCCCGGGCGACCGGGTGATGGGCTCGAACTTCGGCGGCGACGGCACCGACACCATCGTGGACCCGCGCAACGGCTGCAACATCGCCGAGGAGTACGTCTACCTCGACATCTGGGTGACCAACAACTGCGCGGTGAACGACGGGTCGTGGACCGAGAACCCGGCGCTGGCCACCAGTTACGAGGTCGCCCCGCCGGACAACGAGACCGGCGCCGCGCGCTTCGTCGCCCCGATCACGATGGACCCGCGCAACACCCGCACGTGGATAGCCGGCGGCCAGCACGTGTGGATCCAGAACAACGGCTTCGCGATCCGCTCGGGCGAGGAGTGGCGCAGCCTGTTCGACCTGGGCGAGGGCCATGTCGCCACGGCGGTCGCCACCTCCGGCGGCCTGGTCTACGCCGGCTGGTGCGGCCCGTGCAACAACCAGGGCTTCACCCGCGGCATCGCGGTCGGCCGCACCGACGGTACGGGCTGGCACCAGCTCACGCTGCCGGTGGACGGCACGGTGCCCAACCGGTACGTGTCCGGCTTCGACGTGGACCGGGCGAACCCGCGGCACGTGGTCGTCGCGATCAACGGCTTCTCCCGCAAGTGGACCGAGGGCCCGGGCGCGGGTGTCGGGCACGTGTTCGAGAGCCGCGACGCGGGCGGGCACTGGACCGACATCTCGGGGAACCTGCCCGACGTCCCGGCCAACACGATCCGGATGACGCCCGGCGGCGGCCTGGCGCTGGGCACCGACACCGGGATCTTCTTCCGCTACCCGTGGGGCAGCCGCTGGTCGGCTCTCGGCCGCAACCTGCCCACGACGACCACCCTGCAACTGAAGGACGGGCCGACCGGCCTGCGCCTGTACGCGGCCACCCACGGCCGGGGCGTCTGGTCGTTCGATCTCCCGCAGCTTTACCGGTACTGACCGACCGCTGAGGACGGGGCCGGCTCGCTCTCGCGGGCCGGCCCTTTCCGTGGAGCTGCCGCCCGGTGACCTGCGTGGCCGGCTGACCCCGGGGGTGCCCGGGTGAGGATCCGCCGGAACGGTCAACGAAGCCTCTCGATCTGTTCTAGGCTCGGCGGTCATGGAAGCTGTCTCAGGCACCATCTCGTCCCGCCTCCTGGCGGCCGGTACGGCCGTCGTCCTCGGGCTCACCGGCGCCGTGGCTGTCACCGGTCCCGCGCTGGCCGCGGGCCACGCGACGCCCGGCGCGCCCGGGCTGGGGGACCGGCTCTATCCGCTGCTCGGCAACGGCGGATACGACGTGCAGAACTACGATCTCGTGCTGACGTACCCGAAGAAGGACCCGGCGCAGCAGATCACCGGCGACGTCACGATCACCGCGGTCGCCACCCAGAACCTCTCCCGCTTCGACCTCGACTTCGGCGGCGACGCGGTCGGGGGGGTCACCGTGAACGGGCGCCGGGCGACCTTCACCCGCGACGGCGACGAACTGGTGATCAGCCCGGCCCGGGCGCTGCCGGCGCACCGGCGGTTCACCGTGCGGGTGTCCGGCTTCAAGGCCACCCCGATCCAGCCGGACGCGGACGCGCCGGTCGGCTTCGTCGTCACGCCCGACGGCACCGTGCTGGCCGGGCAGCCGGCGTCCTCGCACCTGCTGTTCCCGAGCAACGACCACCCGCGCGACAAGGCGACCTACACGATCACCGCGGTGGCGCCGCAGGGGTGGACCGCCACGGCCAACGGCGTGCGGGTACGGACCAAGACCCGCAACGGCTACGTCACCTCGACGTTCCGGGAGACCAACCCGATGGCCAGCGAGCTGGTGCAGGTGGCGGTCGGTGACTTCGTCGTGCAGAACCGCGCACCGGTCAACGGCGTGCCGGTCCGCGACGTCGTGCCCCGCCGGCTCGCCGACGACCTGCTGCCCAAGGTCGCCGACGAGCGCCACGAGATCTCCTGGATGGAGGGCAAGGTCGGGCGCTACCCGTTCGAGAACTACGGTTCGCTGATCATCGACGGGGAGCTGGGCTTCGCGCTGGAGACCCAGACGCTGTCGCTCTACGACACCTCGTTCACCGGCTACCCGTCGTACATTCTGAACCCGATCCTGACGCACGAGCTGGCCCACCAGTGGTTCGGCGACAGCGTGTCGCCGTGGAGCTGGAGCGACGTCTGGCAGAACGAGGGGCACGCCACCTGGTACGAGGTGACGTACGCCGACGAGACCGGCACGCTGAAGCAGTACACCGGCGCCGAGTCGCTGGACGCGTACTTCAAGAGCGTCTACGCCCGCGGCGACCAGTTCCGGGCGCGGTTCGGCCCGGTCGCCCGCCCGCTCAAGGCGGACTCCATCTGGGACGTCTTCAACCCCAACGTGTACGACGGCGGCGCGCTGGTGCTGTTCGCGTTGCGGCAGAAGATCGGCGCGACGAAGTTCCAGCGCGTCGAGCGTGCCTGGGTGAGCCGGTACCGCGGCAAGTCGGCCTCCACGCAGGACTTCATCCGGCTCGCCTCGGCGGTCTCGGGGCAGAACCTGGGCTCGTTCCTCGGCGACTGGCTGTACGGCACCACCACCCCGGCGATGCCCGGCCATCCGGATTGGACCGTCACCCCGGTGCCCGCCTCCGGGGCGCCGGCGAGCGTCGCGGCCGCGCCGGCCGGGGCGCGGCACATGCCGGCCGGCCACTGACCCACCGGCCCGCTCACCTGCACCAAGGTCATCCGTCGCGGCGGCCGTCCCCACCCGGGGCGGCCGCCGCTCCCGTCTTGCCAATGGCATCGGTGAGGACGACTCTGGGGGTGTGCCGCAGTGTCCTCCGGGGCGTACGAGGACGGCGACATCCAGATCGTTCAGCTCTCCAGCTGGATCGAGGAGGCGGCCATGATCGGTGCGCGGATCGTTGTCGGGGTCGACGGCTCGACCGGGTCGCGAGCCGCGGTGCGATGGGCGGCCGCCGAGGCCCTGATGCGGGGGGCGGAGCTTCGCGTGCTGACCGCGTACCACCGGCCGGAGACCGGCGCGGCGACGAGCGCGATCCTGCACGACGCCGTCACCCACGCCCGCACGGTCGCGCCCGGCGTCGAGGTCAGCTGCGTGGCCCAGGCCGGGTACGCGGTGCCCGTGCTGCTGCACGCCGCCGAGGTGGCCGACCTGCTGGTCGTGGGCTGCCGGCACGGTGGCGGCCTGCCCGGTGCGCCGCACGGCACGGTCGGCAACCAGGTCGCGACGCACGCCCGGTGCGGTGTCGTGGTCGTCCGCGGAAGGCCGGACCCGGGCGCCGGTCCGGTGGTCGCCGGCGTGGGCGACGGCGCCGCCGACGGTCCCGTGCTCGGCCGGGCGTTCGAGGAGGCGGCGCTGCACGGTGCCGCGGTGCTGGCCGTGACGACCCGGGACCGGGGGCTCGCCGACTCGCTGGCGGCCTGGCGGGAGAAGTTCCCCGAGGTGCCGGCCGAGTGCGAGGTGGCGGACGGCGATCCCGGCAGGGTTCTCGTGGACCGCAGCCGGCAGGCCCGGCTGGTCACGGTGGGTCCGCGCCGGCACGGCTTCGAGGGGGTCATGCTCGGCGTTGTCGGGGGGCGCCTCGTGGACCACGCCGACTGCCCCGTCCTGATCGCGCGCCCGTGAGTGCCCGGGCCGGGCGCGTGCGTACGGCCGGCGCCCTCGTGGCGCTGACGCTGATCCTCGCCGCCTGCACCAACGGCAAGGACGCCGGGGAGCAGCCGGCGCCCCCGGCCTCCGGATCCGCGGCCGCCTGGCAGCCGGTGTGGAGCGACGACTTCGACGGCGCCGCCGGCTCCCGGCTCTCCGCCGCGAACTGGATGTACAGCCGCGGCACCGGCTATCCCGGCGGCGCGCGGCAGTGGGGGACGAACGAGATCGAGACGATGACCGACGACGTCGCCAACGTCCACCTCGACGGGGCCGGTCACCTCGCCATCGTCCCGCTGCGGACCGGGCCCGGCGCGGGCCGGTGGACGTCCGCCCGGGTGGAGACCCGGCGCACCGACTTCGCCGCGCCGGAGGGCGGCGCCGTCCGCATCGAGGCGTCGTTGCGCATGCCGGACGTGAGCGGGCCCCAGGCGGCCGGCTACTGGGCGGCGTTCTGGGCGCTCGGGGCGCCGGCCCGTCCGGTGGCGGCGACGAACTGGCCGAGCATCGGCGAGTGGGACGTCATGGAGAACGTCAACGGGCGCGACTCCGTCTGGCACACCCTGCACTGCGGCGTACCGGTCGGCGGGCCGTGCGGCGAACCGACCGGCATCAGCAGCGGCGAGCTTCCCTGCCCGGGGTGCCGCAGCAGCTTCCACACGTACGCCATCGAGCACGACCGCGGCGTCACGCCCGAGGAGCTGCGCTGGTACGTGGACGGCCGCAACACCTTCACCGTCCGCGCCGACCGCGTCGACCCGGCGGTCTGGGCCGCGGCCAACCACCACGGGTTCTTCGTCATCCTCAACGTCGCCATCGGAGGCGCCTTCCCGGCGCCCTTCGGCGGCGGCCCGACGCCGGCCACGAAGCCGGGCGTGCCGATGCTCGTCGACCGGGTCGCGGTTCTCACCCGGCGCGGATAACGACACGAGATCGACAGTTATCCATCAGTACGACGGGGGGACGCTCACGCTGAGGAGGTGGCGCCGATGACGGCCGACGCAACGAGGCCGGTCTCCCGTACCGCCGATGACATGTCCTGGCGGCCGATGCAGCGCTCCACCCGGGTCGCGGTGTTCGCGGCGCTGGGCGTGACGTTGTTCTACATGATCTTCCTGCTGAACCCGGCGTACCGGGGGAACACCTGGGTGTGGGCGCTGGTGCTCTTCGCCGAGGGCATCACGATCTTCAACGCGCTCGCGATGTGGTGGACGGTGCTGGTGTACACCCCGCACCCCGACCCGCCCGAGGTGTACGCGTGGCGCCGCCGGCTGCTCAGCGGCGACCTGCGGCCCACGATCGACGTGTTCATCACCGTGTACGGCGAACCCCTCGAGATCGTGCTGGTGACCGTCCGCGCGGCCCGGGACATGACGGTGGAGCACCGGACCTGGATCCTCGACGACGGTGACAGCGACGAGGTGCGCGACGCCGCCGCCCGCGAAGGCGTCGGCTACCTGCGCCGCAAGGAGCACCTGCACGCCAAGGCCGGCAACATCAACTCGGCGCTGCGGCGTACGGACGGCGAGTTCGTGGTGATCCTCGACGCCGACCACGTGCCCAGCCCCGACTTCCTGGTCCGCGCGCTGCCGCACATGCAGGACACCGGGGTGGCGTTCGTGCAGACCCCGCAGGCCTTCCCCAGCGCCAAGGGGCTGGTCCCGGAGGGCTCCTCCGAGTCGCAGAAGATCTTCTACGAGCTGGTGCTCCCGGGCCGCAACTACTTCAACGCGGTGTTCTGCGTCGGCACCAACGTCATCTTCCGGCGAGCCGCCCTGGACGAGATCGGCGGCATGTACGTCGCCAGCAACTCCGAGGACATCTGGACCTCCATCGAGCTGCACCGCCGCGGCTGGCGCTCCTGGTTCATCCCCGAGGTGCTGTGCCGCGGGCTCGCCCCGGACAGCCTGCTGTCGTACTTCAAGCAGCAGTTCCGGTGGGCGTACGGCGCCTTCGAGGTGCTGCTGCGCGGCGGCCTGTTCCGCAAGAAGGGGCTGACCGTCGACCAGCGGTTCCAGTACATGCTCGCGGGCGTCAACTACCTGCTGTCGCTGGCGGCGCTCATCCTGATGTGCCTGCCGGCGGTCTACCTGCTGTTCGGCCTGAGCCCGATCCGCTCCGACATCAGCACGTGGATCGTGCACTACGCGCCGTTCTACCTGCTCATCGTGCTGGTGACGGTGATGCAGCTCGGCGGCTTCAAGCCCGCCGCGATCGTCACCAGCATCGGGGCCGCACCCGTACACGTCAAAGCGCTGGTCATGGCGATCTTCAAGCGCAAGGTGCGCTGGAGCGTGACCAACGCCGGCCCGCGCGGCCTGCCCGGGGTCGAGCTCGTCCTGCCGCACGTTGCGCTGCTGCTGCTCAACGCGGTGGCGGTGGCCGTGGGCATCAGCATGCTGCCGCTGCGGGGCACCGACGTCGCGGCCGTCGGCCTGTCGATCGGCTGGGCCGCCATCTACGTCGTGGTGCTGGGCCGGGTCGTCGCCGAGGCGGTCATCGCGCCCCACGTCATCCGGCAGCGCCTCGAGCGGCGCAAGGCCGGCGCCCTGCTGGCCCGCGCGCTGCCGTGGCCCGCCCGCGCGGACGCCAACGACGACATCGTCAGCGCGGCCGTGGAAGCCCCCACCCCGGCCCCGCCGTCCCGGACCGCCTGAAGGGATCCCCGTCATGGTCCAGCCCACTGGAACGACCTCGCAGGACAGCGCCGATCCCATCGAGGAGCCCCGCGCTCCCGAACCGCCGGCGAAGCGCCGCGGAGGCGGCGGCTGGCGCAAGTGGCGGGCCCGCTTCGTGGTGCTCCTGCTCCTCGCCGCCGCGGTGTTCCTCTTCCTGCGGATCAGCTCGGCGCGGGAGTCCAACGCCGCCCGCATCGACCTGGACACGCTGACGCTCACCGCGCAGCCGCTGCCCGTGGAGGTGGCCCAGACCGGTCAGGTGACCGGCGTGTCCGTCACCGCCCAGGAGCGCGTCACGGCGGGGCAGAAGCTCGGCACGATCGAGGTGGCGACCACCGACTCCAACGGCGACCCGAAGCTCACCCGGGTCGACGTGAAGGCACCCCGGCCCGGCATCGTCGTGGACCTGCCGGTCACCGTGGGCAGCTCGATCGCGCCCGGCCAGCCGTTCCTGGAGCTGTACGACCCGGCGCTGCTGCGGTTCGAGACGCACGTGCCGCTGAAGGACCTGCCGGAGATCGCGCCGAGCATGACCGCCAGCCTCAGGGCCGAGGGCATCAACCGGACCGTGCACGCGCAGGTGCAGCGGATCGTTCCCCAGGTCGGCAGCCTCCAGGACATCGACTTCGCGAACGCCAACGCCAGCGCGAATTCGGGGGACACCAGCACCGACAGCACCGACAAGGCGGACCAGATGACGATGGTGCTCGTACCGGCCTCCGCCGAGGAGGTCCGCGGCCTGGTGCCCGGCATGCGCTTCACCGGGTACGTCGACACCCGTACCGGCATCCCCGGCACCGCCCGCCTCGTCTCCATGGGGCGGTGACCATCGTGGACTTCGACGTGACGGTGGAGATCCCCCGGGGAACCCGCAACAAGTACGAGATCGACATGCACACGCACCGGATCCACCTGGACCGCACGCTGTTCACCGCGACGCAGTACCCGGCGGACTACGGCTTCATCGACGACACGCTCGTCGAGGACGGCACCGCGCTGGACGCGCTGGTGCTGGTGCAGGAGCCGACGTTCCCCGGCTGCGTGATCCTCAGCCGGGCCATCGGGATGTTCCGGATGCGCGACGAGCAGGGCACGACCCCGAAGGTGCTGTGCGTGCCCACCGCCGACCACCGGCTCGCGCACCTGCAGGACCTGGCGGACCTCGACCACTTCCTGCTGCTGGAGATCAAGCACTTCTTCGAGGTCTACAAGGCGGTGGAACCCGGCAAGCTGGTCCGCATCGACGGCGACCCGTGGGTGGGCCGGGCCGAGGCGGAGGCCGAGATCGCCCGCAGCTTCGAACGGGCGCGGGCCGCCTGAGCGGCCCGCGCCCTGCCGGGAGTCCGGCGCGTCAGGGCTGCCGGACGATGCTCTGCCCGGGATCCACCACGACGACCGCGGTCGTCGCGCCGTTCCTGCGGAACGTCACCGTCCGGCGTTCCGCCGTCGGGTTCACCGCGAGCAGGCGCGGGTGCTCACGGTCGCCGAAGGCCATCCCGTACGGGCCGTCGGCCACGACCGCGGGCTGCGGTGCCCCGTACGCGTCCAGCATCTCGATCCAGTAGCGCACCATCGCCCGGCTCGTGCTGTCCTCGCGGGGCAGCTTCGCGGTGAGCCGGCGCCGAGCCGCGGCGGGGTCCGACACGGCCAGGTCGGCGGCGAACAGGTCGCCCCAGACCCGCGGCTGCCCGCCGACGTCCCGGGTCAGCTCGGCGGCGCGCGCGGCCGCCTTGTCCGGGGCGCCGCGGTACAGCGAGCCGAAGGTCAGCGGCAGCAGCTGGATGCCCACGACGGACTCCGGCTTCGGATCGAACCACGTGGCGTAGTCGATCTTCGAGTCCCAGACGATGCCGGCGACGGTGTGCGCGTAGCCGGCCGGGCGCTCACCCTGCTCGCCGAGCCAGTAGCGGCGCGCGGTCGTGGCCTCCAGCGCGTAGTGCGTGACGCCGTACGCGGTCAGCCGCTCGTCGCCCGAGACGATGCCCCACCGGGTCACCGCCTCCCACGCGGCGACCGCCTCGCTCGACGACTCCTGGTTGTTGCCGTCGGCGAACGGCGCGAACCCGGACGCCGCCGAGTGGCCGAGGTACGCGTTGAACGCGCGGAACGCCGGGAAGCCCTGCGCGCCCTCGGTGGCCAGGCTGCCGGTGAAGTCGCGGGCCACCAGGTCGACGCCGCCGCCGTAGTCGCGCAGGAACGCCGGATCGGCCTCGGCCAGCACCGCCGCGGCCCGCACGAGGTAGCCGTACTGGAAGTGGTGGTCGTTGTAGTCGCCGCTGCCGAACTCCGCGGGCACGGCGATCAGCCCGCCCCACACCTTGTCGTACGCGAAGTAGCGGGTGTCGCCGGCGCCGCCGTACGTCAGCCAGTCGACGAGGCCCGCGCGCAGCCGCTTGAGGGCGGCCTGCTGCTGGGGCGCCGCACCGACGCCCTTGGCGACCTCGGCCACGGTGGCGAGGCGGCCCAGCTCCTTGAGGCCGAAGTAGCTGCCGCCGTCCGCCGTGGCCGGCTTGTCCGCCAGGTCACGGTCGAGGTCGGCCAGCACCGCGGCGCGGGCCGTGCCGGACAGCGCAAGCGCCGGCGGCTCGGTGACCAGCCCGGGCATCGGCACCCGGACGCGGACCGCGGTGCCGCGCACCACCGGCAGCGTGCCGAGCGGGTCGGCGTACGTACCGGCCATCGGCTGCACACCGCCGCCCGGCACGAGCCCGGCCTGCTGGTGCGGCAGCAACGCCCACACCGACGGCTTGCCCGACTGCCGCTCCACGCCGAGGGTCTGCGTGACGGTGCCGGAGACGCCGTCGTACGCCATGTTCGACGTCGTGCGGATCACGGGATCCCCGGCGGCGTCCGCCAGCGCCCGGGTCCACCGGGCGTCGTCGACGGAGTCCGGCACCCGGGCCACCACGATCGCGCCACCGCCGGCACGGTCCGGCGTGAGCCGGTTGCCCTGCTGGCGCCAGCCCACCCCGTCCCGGGCCTGGACGTCCCAGCGCTGACCCGCGACGGTGAGCCGGGCGAGCGAGCCGCCCCCGGCGGACCGGGCGAGCGCGCCGGTCGAGGTCAGCGACGGGGTGACGTCATGGAAGTCCAGGTACAGCAGCGGGCTGCCCTGCACCAGGGTGGCCTCCACGCTGCCGCCGCCGCGCAGGTCGGCCTCCAGCACGACGTGGAAGGCGCCGTACCCGGTCACCCGGACCGCGGTGATCGGGCCGCCCGCGGTGAGGGCCGGGGCGAACGGGGTCACCACGGCCTTGGCGGACGCGACCGGGGCGGCGGCGCTGACCGCGAGGCCCGCGCCGGTGTTCTTGACCGCCAGCGGGTGCGCCCAGATCGGCTGCGCCGCGGCGCCGGTGAGCGCCGAGGTCCACCACTGGTTCGTGGGCAGCGCCTGCCCGCTCAGCGCCCTCCCGGCCCCGGCCGGAGCGGCTTTCGGGCCGGTGCCCGCCGGCACGGTGCCGGCCAGCGAGGCCGCGCCGCCCGGCGACGGAACGCCGAGGGAGGTGGTGGCGGCGCCCTCGCTGAGCGCGCCGGCGGCGGGCGGCGCGGGTACGGGCTGGGGGCCGTCCGGGCCGGAGCCCGTCCAGCAGGCCGCGGTGATCAGCACCGCGGGCAGTACGCAGGCGGCGGTCACGATCCGCCGAAGGTGGATGGTCATCCCGCTCCGTTCACCGCGGGGGTCCTGCCCACCGCGGAATTGGTGTCGATGTCGGCCCGGTAGCGCAGCCCCGGCACGAGCGCGCTCACCGTGTCCAGGGCGTCGGTACGCGGCGCCAGCACGACGGTCAGCTGCTCGTGGTCGGCCTTCTGCTCCTCGGTGAGCGGGGCGTCGGACAGCGGGTCGGGGCCGATGCGCGCCTCGACGTGGTCGACCGTGGCCCGCACCGGGCGGTTGATGCCCGGGCCGGTGATCCCGGCCGTCATCCCGAGCCGCAGCTCGTTCAGCTGCTTCTCGGTGGCCTTGGCGTGGAACGCGAGCTTGGCGTGGTCGTACATGGTGACGACGGGCTCGCCGGCGCCGGTCACGCCGCCGACCGCGACGTCGACCGTGGACACGGTGCCGGGTACGGGCGCGCGCAGCGTCTCCACCTCCGGCTGCCGTGCGGTGCCCAGGGCCGGATCGGCGGCCAGCCGTACCCGGGCGAGCTCCTGTCCCGCGGCGACGCGGGTCTGCTCGGACACCAGGACCTGGGTCACCACGCCGGAGCCGGTGGGCCCGACGGGCAGCGCGTCCGCGGTCAGGACGGCGTCGTCGAGGGTCACGAACGCGTTCTCGGCGAGCCGGTGCGTCACCACGTACGTGCCGCCGGCGCCCGCCCCGGCCAGCAGCAGCACGGTGACGAGGAACGTGCGTACGGCGGGCATCCGGGAGCGGGTGGGGCGCGGGGCCTTCTGTCGCGCCGGGGCGGGGTGCGGGATCTCTTCGATGCGGTCCTGCTCGATCACACTGGTCATGGCGATCTTCCTTCGAACGAGGGAATGGGATCAGCGCGTGGCCGCGACGGCGGGCCGGCCGGCCACGATGCCGCCGGGTTCCGCGGGGCCGCCGGTGACCGACTCGACGATGATCCGGCCGAGGATCAGCACGATCATCGTGGCCCAGGCCACGGACAGCCAGGTGGGCGCCGGGTCGGCCATGACCACGAGCCCCACGACGATGCCGGTCACGTTGAGCAGCACGAGCGCGAGCTGTGGCATGACGACCCACAGCGACCGGGAGCCCGCGCCGGCCTGGTTGGTGGCGCTCCACGTCGCCGACCTGCGGCGCAGCGTCGCCCAGAACGCCTTGGCGTGCACCGGCGCGGCGCCGATGCTCGCCACGATCGCCGAGCCCTTGAAGCCGCCGGACTGCAGCCAGGTGACCACCAGGACCATCACCTGGAACGGCACGTAGTGGGTGGCCCAGGTGACGCCGTCGGCGCGGATCGGGCTGAGCGCGAACAGCAGGTACAGCGCGGGGAAGACCATGAACGTCAGCATCGCCAGCGACAGCAGGTAGTGCGTGCCGACGAACAGGTACTGCAGGCGCTGGTCCATCGTCAGGCCGTTGCCGCGCCGGAACAGGCCGCCGCGCAGGATCACCTCGAACCCGCCGCTGGCCCAGCGCAGCTGCTGCTTCAGATACGACGGCACGTCCACCGGCGCCAGCCCGCGGGCCAGCACCTGCGGCACGTAGATCGAGCGCCAGCCGTTGCGGTGCAGCTCCAGCGAGGTCCAGATGTCCTCGGAGTTGCTGCCGGTCGCGATGCCGCCGATCTCCTCGAGCGCCGCGCGCCGGAACATGACGTTGGTGCCGACGCAGAACGCGGCGTTGAAGTGGTTCTTGCCCGGGCACACCAGCTCGTAGAAGATGCGCTGCGCCTCCGAGGTGCCGGTGGAGACGAGGTTCGTCTGGTTGGTGAACGACTGCGGGGACTGCACGAACGCCACGTCCGGGTCCACGAAGTGCGGCAGGATCTCCAGCAGGAAGTTCGGCTCCGGCACGTGGTCGGCGTCGAGGATGACGACGTACTCGCCGGTGGTGCGGGCGAGCGCGGCGTTCACGTTGCCGGCCTTGGCGTGCTGGCCTCCCTCGCGGCGCAGGTAGCCCACGCCCTCGGCGGCGCAGATCCGCTCCAGCTCGTCGCTGTCGCCGTCGTCGAGGACCCAGGTGTGGTGGGCGAGCGTCATGTCGCGGGCCGCCCGCACGGTGGTGCGGACCAGCTCGGGCGCTTCGCCGTACGCGGTGATGAACACGTCGATGCCCGGCACCTCGGCCCCGGCGCGCAGCCGGTTGCGGCGTACGGCGACGGCGACCGGCTCGTCGCGGTTGTCGTGGGCGAGGATGGTCCACCAGGTGCCGATGGCATGCAGGGCGATCAGGCCCTCGGCGAGCAGCATCGCCGCCCACAGCCAGACCGGCCCGCGGTACTGCGGGTCGAGCAGGAACGTCTGGTAGAAGATCGTCGCGAGCAGGGCGCCGAAGATGGCGACGCGGGTGGAGCGCTGCAGGGGCCGCCAGGCCTGCCGGGTCGCGGCGGTGGCCCTGCGGGGCGGATCAATGGTCGGCATGGTTGCTCCCAAGGGGTTGCACAGGCCGGCGATCGAACGGGGTGTCCGGCGGCGACGCCCGGCCGGGCGGCCCGGGACCTCCCCGCGACAGTGCGGGGCCGCTGATCGGATTTTCGATGCGGCGGAAATCGGCGATCAATGAGCCGTTCCGGTGATCGGCGGCGTCGGCGCCGCGGTACTCAAAAGACGCTAGAGGTCGACGGTCGTCATTGGCAAATGCGGTGACCGCGGACACAGATGAAGCCTCGAAACGCCGATGTATTCGGGCGTCAACCCGATGTTCATTGATGACCGCTTCAGGTGCCGATCATCGGGACCGGTGCCGTCCAGCTCAGCCCGCTTGACCTCGGAAAACCGTGACCTGCGTCGCGTGGGTGCGACTGGCTCCGGACGCGGGCGCCGGAAACCGCCGCGCAATGATTAGTGCCGGTGAATCATTGCGCCATACGAAACCGGCCGCGGTGGCGCTGTGCGCGCTCTCTCGCTCTGATCCCAGGTCAGGCGTCATTCCGGTGTACGGTGAAGCAGATCATAATTGCGGTGGGCGGCACCTCTCGATACCTTCGCACCGAGCCCGTCCAATCGATTCCTGTGAGGTTCCGTGCGTCAGGCCAAGAGATGTTCGCCGGGCTCCCACGCGCCCACGCTGGAAGCGGTCGCCGCCCGCGCCGGCGTCTCGCGCGCCACGGCCTCCCGGGTCGTCAACGGCTCGGTGTCGGTCACCGACGACCTGCGCGCCGCGGTGCTGCGGGCCGTGGCCGAGCTCGGGTACGTGCCCAATCAGGCCGCCCGCGGGCTCGTCACCAACCGGATGGACTCGTACGCCCTCGTGCTCACCGAATCGGCGGGCCGCTCCTTCTCCGACGACACGTTCTTCCCGTCGCTGGTGCTCGGCGTCAGCCGGGAGCTCAACGGGGCCGGCAAGGAGCTCGTGCTCCAGACGGTCACCTCCCCGCGCAGCCTCGACCGCATCCGGCAGTGCGCCGCCAGCCGGTACGTGGACGGCGTGATGGTGGCCTCCACGCTGGGCGCCGACCCGCTCACCCGCGAGCTGGCCCGGATGGGCGTACCGGTCGTGGTCAACGGGCGGCCGCGTGGCCGGTCCGCGGTCCCGCACGTCGACGTCGCCAACGCCGACGGCGCCCGGCTCGCCGTCCGCCGGCTCGTCGCGGCCGGCCGGCGGCGCATCGCCACCATCGCCGGCGCCCAGGACGTCACCGGCGGCATCGACCGGCTCGCCGGCTACCACGCCGCGATGAAGGAGTCCGCGCTGCGCCCGACCGTCGCGGTGGGCGACTTCACCCGCGACTCCGGCGGCGCGGCGATGCGCCGGCTCCTCGCCGAGGACCCCGGCGTCGACGCGGTCTTCGTCGCCTCCGACCTCATGGCCCACGGCGCTCTGCGCGCGCTGCGTCAGGCGGGGCGCCGGGTGCCCGGCGACGTCGCGGTGATCGGTTTCGACGACACCGCGGTCGCCTGGTACGCGGAACCGCCGCTCACCACGGTGCACCAGCCCATCGAGGACATCGGCCGCAGGATGGCCCGCCAGGTCCTGCGCCTCGCCGGCGGTGAGTCGGTCGAGCCGACCCTGACCCTCCCCGCCGACCTCGTCGTCCGCGAGTCCGCCTGACCGTCGCTCAGGCGTTGTCCTCCAGGATGCGGCGCACTTCGGCGAACATCCGGAAGACGTCGAGGCGCCCGTCGAGGAAGCCGCGGCGGTAGTCCGTACCCGTCACGGGATGCTGCGCCCGCTCGGCGTCGCGGCGCCCGGCGACCGCATCGACGCGGCCGGCGCCGTACGCGACCAGCGCGTCGTCCATGCACCCACCTCGTCCGTCCGGGCCGGGGTCCCTGCGCACCGGCCGCGCGACAACCTCCCACAGCCCCGGCGCGCCCGGCACCGGCCGTACGCCCGACCCGGCCCCGGCCGATCCGGCGAAGCGCGGGCCGCATGATCACGGCGAATGCGGATCGCGACGGTCTCTTGACCGTCCGAAGCCGGGGCGCATAGATTCCTGTCTTGCTTCCGGAAGATGTCCGAAAGTTTCGGGCCGCTTCCTCGTCCTCGTTGCAAGGAGTTCCGGTGCGTCGTCTTTGGGGTCCCATATCCGTCGTCAGCGCCGCGGTGCTGGTGGCCGGACAGCTCACGCTCGCCGGCTCATCCCCGGCGGGCGCCACACCCGCGGCCGCGAAACCGTCGCCGCCCGCGTCCTACCCGGCCGATTCCCTGCGGGCGCTCGCCGACCGCGTGGGCCTGCGGATCGGCACGGCCGTGAACGCCGACGTGCTCGGTACCGACGCGAAATACACGCAGATCACCGCGGACCAGTTCTCCTCGGTCACCCCGGAGAACGCGATGAAGTGGGCCGAGGTCGAGGCCACCCGCGGCACGTACACCTGGCAGAAGGCGGAGCAGCTCGTCGACTTCGCGAAGGAGCACAAGCAGCTGGTCCGCGGCCACACGCTCGTCTGGCACAACCAGCTGCCCGCGTGGCTGTCCCCCGACGGCTACACCACCACCCTGTCGAACGACGAGGTGAAGGCCGTCCTCAAGAAGCACATCTTCGACGAGGTACGCCACTTCAAGGGCGACATCTGGCAGTGGGACGTGGTCAACGAGGCCTTCGACGACAACGGGCAGCCCCGCCAGACGATCTGGTACAAGGCGTGGGGCGGCACCGGCTACATCGCCGACGCGTTCCGCTGGGCGCGCCAGGCCGACCCGCGGGCCCTGCTCTTCTACAACGACTACAACCTCGAGTTCACCGGGGCGAAGAGCGACGCCGTGTACGCGATGGTGCGCTCGCTGCAAACCCAGCGCGTACCGATCCAGGGCGTCGGGTTCCAGGGTCACCTCTCCACCCAGTACGGCTACCCCGACCTGTCGAACAACCTCGAGCGTTTCGCCGGCCTGGGGCTGAAGGTGGCCCTGACCGAGGTGGACGTCCGCACGGCGACCAAGGCGGACGCCGTCAACGAGCCGGTCGACGCGCTCGCCCCGTACGCCCAGGAGAGCTACTGGTCCCGCACGCTGCAGGCGTGCCTGGCCGTGCGGGCCTGCATCTCGTTCACGCCGTGGGGCTTCGGCGACGCCTACTCGTGGGTGCCCGGCTGGTTCAAGGACCCGCAGGAGGGCGCCGCGCTGATCTACGACGAGCAGCTGAACCCGAAGGGCCAGTACGACGTCCTGCAGCAGGACCTGGCACTCGCCTCGGGCGCCCCGCACCGCTACGGCCGGGGCATCGGTCACTGAGCACGGTCCGGTCGGCACCGCCTCGGAGCAGGGAGTGGATCACATGTCGTCGTCATCCCACCGCAGGCGGCTCGTAGGCCGGTTCCTCGCGGCGCTCGTCACCGTCTCGATGGGCACCGTGACCGCTGCCGCCGGCGCACAGCCGGCGGCAGCGGGGTCAGCGGCACCGTGGCTGACCGTGTCCGACGGTTTCGCGTCCTTCGCCGTGCCGGCGGCGGACATCCAGAACACGATGGGCGACGTGTCCTCCGTCGTCGTCGAGGGGAATTTCGGCCCGTCCTTCGCGGTGTCGGAACTCGGCCTGGTCCGCTCGGGTGCCGCCTGGACGTCGATCATCGGACCGCTGCCGGCGGGCCTGTACCACTACCGCCTCCGGGGCGACGACACCAAGATCGTCAAAGATGCCACGAACCCGGCGTCGGTCACCTCGGATCCGACCTGGAGCACCTTCCTCGTCCCCGGCGACGCCGCGCGATACCTCGCCGATGTGCCGCCGGGGCAGGGCGGGAAGATCGAGGCCATCACCTATCCGTACGCCGCGGCGCACGAGCGACGGTCGGCGACCGTGTGGACGCCGCCGGGATACGACGCCCACCGCCCGCGCCCGTACCCGGTCCTGTACCTGCTGCCCGGCGAGGGCGGCGGCCACGCCGACTGGACCGAGCTGGGCCGCGCCGGGCAGATCCTCGACAACCTGTCGGTGGAGCGTCGCATCGAGCCGATGGTGGTCGTGATGAGCGACGAGGGCGACCTCCTGCGCTCCCGGCTCCCGCGGGTGGTCGAGCGGCGGTACCACGTCGCCCGTGATTCCGGGCATCGGGCGATCGCCGGTGCGTCGGCCGGCGGCGTGCAGGCGGTGCGGGTCGCGTTGGCCGGTCCCGGCGCCTTCGCCTATGCCGGCTCGTTCGGTGGCGTCTTCGCCGATGAGACCCCCGGGAACAGCCAGGCGAGGCCCCACCTGTTGCGGCTCTACACCGGGAACCTGACCGATCCGGCGTACAACCCCACCCTCCGGCTGCTGCACCGCCTCGACAAGGCGCACATCAGGCACGAGTTCGACGGGGTGAACCCGGACGCCGGCCACAACTGGGCGGCGTGGCAGGAGAACCTCGTCGACTTCGCACCGCGGCTCTTCCATCCGGTGCCCGACCACCGCCCCAGCCCCGGACACGTGGTGCCCCGGCACGAGTTCACGCCCCCGGCGCCGGGCACCACCCCGACGCCGTGGCTGACCCGGGAGGCCAACGGGGACACCTTCGTCACCGCCGAGACCGGCACCGAGTTCGCCGGCGCGGAGCATGTCACGCTCTGGGGCAACTGGGCGCCGGGCGGAAGCTGGGTCAACGTGCCGCTCACCCGATCCGGAGACCGGTGGCGGGTGACCGTGGGACCGCTCAAGCCCTGGTTCTACCACTACAAGTTCATCGTCGACCTGGCCTCGAAGAAGGACACGTCGAACCCGGCGCACATCACCACGGAACCGACGTGGAGCACGTTCCTCGTACCGGGGAAGCAGTCGCGTCTGCTCGCCGACGCCCCCGCCGGGAAGGGCGGCACCGTGCACCGGCTCACCTACCAGAGCACGGTCGCCGGGGAGCAACGCTCGGCGTACGTGTGGACCCCGCCCGGCTACGACCCCGCGCGGCCGGCGCCGTACCCGGTCCTCTACCTGCAGCACGGCGGCGACCAGAACTACACCGACTGGCTCGAGATGGGACGGGCCGGGCAGATCCTCGACAACGAGTTCCTCGACGGCTCACTCGTGCCGATGGTCGTCGTGATGGGCAACGGCAACGTCCCGGACTTCCCGAAGGAGCTGCTGGAGAACATCGTCCCGGCGGCACGCGCCGGCTACCACATCTCCCACGACCCGGCGCGGCAGGCGCTCGCCGGCCTGTCGATGGGCGGGTTCCAGACGTTCGACGTCCTCAAGACCCACCCGGGGGAGTTCGCGTACATCGGCACCTTCTCCGCGGGCATCAGCTTCACCGTCCCGGCCGACCCGGCGGGATACGACCCGGCGGCGATCAACGCCGGGACGAAGCTGCTGCGCATCTACACCGGCAACGTGACCGACTTCGTCAACCCGATCACCCTGGCCTCGATGGCGGCCTTCGACCGGGTCGGCATCAGGTACGAGTTCGCCGGGGTCACCCCGGGCCCGCACGGCTGGGACACCTGGCAGAAGAACCTGATCGACTTCGCCCCCCGCCTGTTCCGCTCCGGCACCCGCCAGGCGCGGCCCTAGAGGTCCCGGCGCTGGAAGGACAGCGCCGACAGGCCCAGGACCGCCGCGATCCAGACCGCCGCCCATCCCAGATATGCCACCGTCAGCGGCGACATGCTCAGGAACGGGGATTCCTCGATGCCGGAGCCGACCTGCCGTAGCAGCGCCGGGTCCTGGAACGAGTTCATCGCGCCGCGCCACAGGCCGTCGGTGGGGAGCAGCATGCGGGAGACCGTGCCCACCTGGGCGACGCTGTCGTTGCCGAGGGCCTCGCCGACCGAGCCGACCACGCCGGCGATCCAGGTGGCGCCGAAGAGGCCGACGGCCACGATGCCCGAGGCCATCGGGGAGATCGCCGTGGAGAGCAGGAGGCCGAGGGTGAGCAGGACCGTCGTCTGGGCGGCGAGCAGCGCCAGGCCGGTGAGCGGGTGCGGTGGCCAGTAGCCGACGGTGGCCCGGACGATGAGGAACTGGGTGAACCCGGCCAGGCTCACGAAGACGCCGCCGAACACGACGAGCCCCAGCCACTTGCCGACCAGCACCGCGCTGCGGCGGATCGGGCGGGCCAGCACCGCCAGCGCGATGCCCGACTCGACCTCCCCGGAGAGGGTGGGGCCGGCGAGGAACGCCGTCCCGAGGGCGGCGATCAGGCTCAGGCCGAACATCACCAGGTTGAGCACGGTGGAGCCGGCCACCCGGGCCTCGCCGCTGGTGAGGCCGCCGAACTCCGCGTCCAGCCGGGAGAAGCCCCAGGCGCTCAGTGCGAGCAGCGCGACGGTCAGGACCGCGAGCGAGCGCAACACCCGCCGCCGTGCGGCTTCCTGCAGGGTGAGGGCCGCGATGGTGAGCACGGTACGCAGGGTCATCGGTGTTCCTCCTGTGCGCCGGTACGCAGAATGTCCAGCAGCCGTTCCTCCAGGCTGATCCGGGCCGGTTCGACGGCGTGCACCCGCACGCCCAGGCCCACGAGGTCGGCGACGAGCCCGGGCACCGTGGTGTCGTCGGGCTCGGTGGGCAGCGTGACCGTGTACGCGTCCCCGCTGCGGGTGAGCCGGCCGGCGGCGGCGAGCCGGGCCTGCGCCTGCGGGCCGACGCCGTCCAGCCGGAGCCGCAGTTCGCGCCGGCCCAGCAGCTCCGCGAGGGTGCCGGCGGCAGCGACCCGGCCCTTGTCGAGGATGACGGCCCGGTCGCAGACCCGTTCGACCTCGCCGATGAGATGCGAGTTGAGCAGGACGGCGACGCCGCGTTCCCGCAGGGACAGCAGGATGTCGCGGACGTCGGCGCGGCCCACCGGGTCGAGGGCGCTGGTGGGCTCGTCGAGCACGACGAGGTCGGGGCCGGTGACCAGGGCGACGGCCAGCCCGAGCCGCTGCTGCATGCCCTTGGAGAAGCCGCCCACCCGGTCGCCGGCGCGGTCGGCGAGGCCGACGAGGCCCAGGCATCCGCGCCGGTCCGCGGCGGAGACGGTGGCCCCGGTCAGGCGGATGTGCAGGTTCAGCACCTCGGCGGCGGTGAGCCAGGGCTGGTAGCGGAAGAGCTCCGGCAGGTAGCCGACCCGGGCACGGGCCCGCGGGTCCCGGGCCGGGCGGCCGAGCAGCAGCACCTCGCCGGCGTCGGGCCGGACGAGGCCGAGCAGGATCTTGATGACGCTGGTCTTGCCGGCGCCGTTGGGTCCGAGCAGCCCGACCACCTCGCCGCGGCCGACGGTGAGCGACACGCCGTCCACCGCGGTCCGGCGCCGGTACCGTTTGCGCAGCCCCGAGGCCCACACGGCGGGCGCCGCGGGCAGCTCGTCGAGCAACTGCCGCGCGGCGTCCAGGTCCGGTCCGGAGGTCACCGGCGTCACCGCAGCTCCCGGGCCACCGACAGCACCTCGTCGGCGCTGAGCGAGCCCGCCACCGCGTTGATCACGCCGGCGTCCGCCCACACCACCCCGGCGAGGGCGCCGTCGCGGGAGGTGAGCACCGTGGCGGGTTTCCCGCCGACCTTCGCGGCCGAGCTGGTCAGGTAGCGGGAGTTGACCGGCAGCGGCAGGGTCGTGCCGTCACCGGAGAAGGCCCGCAGCTGCGCCGCGACGTCCGCCGGCAGGCCGGGCAGCTTCAGCAGGTAGTCACGCGCGGTCGCGAACGGCACCCCCGAGGAGTACGCCGCGGGCGCCACCGCGCGAGCCACCACGAGGGCGGGCACCCCGCGCGCCTCGGACCAGACCGCGGCCATCCCCGGGCCGGCGGTGAGGCGGAACTGGCTGCCGTCGAGGCCCGGTGGCGGCGCGGGCAGCGTCTTGCCGGCCGCCGTCGCGGTCTGCGCCGCCTTCGCGGCCGAGAACGTGTACACCGCGGTGACCCGGTCGCCCACCTGGTACATCGGCTCGCCGGTCACCCCGCGGGGCAGCTCGCCGACCCGGGGAACGGCGAGCCCGGTCAGTTGCGCCGCGGTGGAGGCCCCGGCGACCGGGCGTACGTTCGGCTCCGAGGAGATGCGCAGGTCGCCGTACGCGGAAAGGTCCGGCAGCGCGACCAGATCCGCCTGGGTGAGCGTCACCGGCGCGATCCGTTCGGTACGGAAGATCGGCAGCCAGTCGGCGGCGGCCGCGGCGCCGGCACCGGCGAGCAGGGCCACGACGCCGGCGGCGGCGATCACGGGGCTGCGCAGGGCGGCCCGCCACCGGTTCCGCCGGCGGCCGGCGGCCGGGACCGCGGGTGATGCGGCGGCGGTGCCGGCCGCCATCCGCTGCCAGGCGGCGTCCACGTCGGCGGTGACCTCGGTGCGCAGGGCGTCGGCGGCGACGGCCGCGTCGGCCCGGGCAGCGGCCAGCCCGGAGAGGCACACCGGGCAGCCGGCGACGTGCTCGCGGTCGGCGTCGGCGACACCGGCCGGCTCGTCCAGCAGCCGGCGCAGCGTGCCGTCAGTCGGATGACGCATGACGGTTCAACTCCTCGCGTAGGGCGGACTCGGCGCGTCGCACGGTGGTGCCCACGCTGCCGGGTGAGAGATCGAGAGCGGCCGCTACCTCGGCGTAGCTGAGGCCGCTGTGCCGCAGGACGAGCGCGACGGCGTGCTTGCGGGGCAGCCGGGCCAGCGCGGCCCGGACGCGGCGGTGCTCGTCGCGGGTCACGACCGCGTCGGCGACGTCCGGCAAGACGGCGAGGCCGTCGCCGGCGCGCCCCTCGCGGGCGGCCCGGCGACGGCCGGAACGAAGATGGTTCAACGCCGTGTGCGCGGCGGCGACCGACAGCCAGCCCGCTGCCTCCGCGGCCGGGACGGCGGTACGCCCGAAGCTCAGGAACACCTCCTGGGCCACGTCCTCGGCCTCGTCGCGCGTCCCGAGCACCCGGGCGGCGACCCCGACGACCCGGGCGTACGCGGCGCGGAAGACGTCCTCGAGGTCGGCACGCACGGGCGGGCCGCTCGGCTCCACCCGCCGGGCCGCCGGTGCGATCCCACCCTGTCGTACAACGTCCACACCTGTAGAGCACCACCGGCGGCGCGGATGTGACAGGGAATCTCTCAGGCCGGGCGTACGGAGTCCGCCGCGGCCCTGACGACCAGGCGGCGGGGGAGCAGTCCCGCCGCGGCGGCGATGACCTTGTTCATGCGGCCGGAGACCACGCTGGGGGCCCGCGACGAGTCCAGCGCGCGCAGGGCCGTGGCGACGACGTCGGCGGGGGTCTCGAAGGTCACGCCGCTCTCGTCCGTACCGCTGACGGTGTAGAACTCGCTGCGGGTCGGCCCGGGGGACAGGGCGAGCACGCGGACGCCGGTGCCGCGCAGCTCGTACGCCAGGGCCTCGGTGAAGCGCAGCACGAAGGCCTTCGTCGCCGCGTAGACCGCCATCCCCGGCACCGGCTGGTACGCGGTGAGGCTGGCGACGTTGACCAGCGCGCCGGAGCCGTGCGCCACGATGCCGGGCAGGAAGGTGCCGGTGAGATCGGTCAGCGCCGAGACGTTGACGTCGACCTGCTGGTGCAGCGCCTCGGGCGAGGTTTCGAGGAAGGGGCCGGTGATGCCCAGGCCGGCGCAGTTGACGAGGGCGCCGACGGTGATGCCACGCCCGGCGAGGGCCGCCAGCAGCGCCGCACCCGGGCGGGGCCGGGCCAGGTCGGCGGCCAGGCAGGTCACCTGGATGCCCGGCCGGTCGCGGCGGAGCTCCGCGGCGAGCGCCTCGAGCCGTTCCACTCGACGCGCGACCAGAACGAGGTCGGCGCCCCGCTCGCCGAGCCGGCGGGCGAACTCGGCGCCGATGCCCGAACTCGCGCCGGTGATCAGAATGGTCGTACCCCGGTACCGCATGCCGACGAGGTTAACACTCGTAAACAAGGGCCTGCGCTATGGTGATCCGGTGCGGGCACGGGGTCGGTACGACCAGCTGGTCGCCGCCGCCATGGAGCTGGCGTCGCCCGGCCTGCCGCTGTCGGTGCCGTCGCTGCGAGCGGTGGCCCGCGAGTGCGGTGTCACGCCGACCGCGGTCTACCGCCACTTCCCGTCGCAGAGCAGCCTCAACCGGGTCATCCTGCTGACCATCGACCAGGCCTTCGTCGCCGCGGTGTCCGCCGCCGACGACCCGGCCCGGCCGCCCGCCGAACGGCTCCGGGGCTTCGCCCACGCGTACGCCGCCTGGGGCCTGGCCCACCCCGGCCTCTACCAGCTGCGCTTCGAGAGCGCCGACCAGCTGGGCGAGGACTACGTCCGTACGGACGCGGCCGACAAACTGCTCGCGCACATCGACAGCGTGATCGCCGGCCTCGACGAGCCGTCGGAGGCGACGGCCGAGGATCTGTGGGTGGGGCTGCACGGCATGGTGTCGCTGCGGATCCACAAGCGGGACCGGCCGTGGTCCGTCGCTCTGGAGGAGCAGATCGACCGGCTGCTGCGCGCCTGGGGAATCGGCTGACCGCATCCGGCCTTGTCCGACAACTGCTGGTGGGCGCAATGCCACGAGACCGTCTGTCCTATCGGGATCGAACACCGTCTGTTCGGGGGATGAGTCAGGCCTGTCGCGCTCGACTACCGTAACGTGCAGTCCGCATCCGGTTGCTCAATGTAGTCGGTAGGGGCAGGGGGGTCGGGTATGCGAGGGCGACGTAAAGCGGTCCTTATCGGAGTCGATCACTGCGGACGGGAAATCGGAATGCCTTCCCTCCGCTACGCCGAGGCGGATGCTCGAGCCGTTCGGGACCTGCTCCTCGATGAAAGCCTCGGCACGTTCGAAGACGGCGACGTGACCCTGCTGCTCGGCAATCAGGCGACGTGGTCTGACGTCAAGGCGACGCTCCGCGACGCTGCACTGGACGCGGACCCCGCCGACGTGTTGCTCGTCTACTTTGCCGGTCATGCCCTCGTTCCTGAGTGGATGACCGACTCGGACGCGTATCTGGTCACCGCTGACCTCGACGCGACAGAGCTGCGGGCCCAACCCGACCGTGGGCTTCGGCTCACGTTTCTGAAGCGCGATGTGTTCGGAGTCTTCGAGGGCACCTCCTTCTTGATCCTCGACTGCTGCCAAGCCGGTCGTTATCAAGATGCGGACATGCGGCACAACGAGGTCATGCAGACCTACAGGCCACGGGTTGACCGGCACAGCGCGTTACTCGCCTGCCGGGCAGGGGCTGCTGCGCGGGAGTCTGACGACCTGCGTCACGGTCAATTGACTTATCACGTCCTGGATGCGCTCAGAGGAGCGGCGGCAGATGGCGATGGCCGCGTCTCCTTCGCTCGGATGGCAGACTTCGTGGCGACGAAGGGCCTGCACCCGGCGCCAGGTCAGCTCTTGCAGAACTGGGGCGACAGTGTCCCGCTGACGCAGCCGCCGGTCTCGCGACACGCCCGCCGGCGACAGGTCGCGCCGGACGACGCGCCGGCGTCGATCATCCCGTGTCGCAACCCGCTTGATGACTTCACCGGTTCGATACGGCAGTTGCTCGACCGATTCTTCCGCTCAGGCGGGCAGGCCCTCGCCTCGGAGCCGGACGCCCCGATCGAGCGGATCCGCCACGCCCTGGCAGCCGACTCCGTAGCGGTCGTTGACTTCTTCGGGCCTGAGCCGCGGATAGCGAGTTCGACGGCTCGATTCCGCTACCAGGAGTTGCGTGCACTTCTAGAACGCAGCGCCCGGTACGCCGACCCCTCGCAAAGCTCGTCGCTGGGACACTTGGTGTCCGAGGAAGATGGCCGTCGCGTCCTCTTTGTTCCCCTCAAGCGCGACGGCCAGAGGGTGACCAGCTTGGCGGTCGTCGACCCTCCACTGGACATGGGCGAACCTCTGGCAGTGATGTTGCAGGCGATGTGGGCAGTCGCCGTGCTCGCTGACCCGGTCGAGGCGGAACTCGGAGTGCTCACGGCGCTGCGTATCGCGTTTGGGCGGCTGCCCGTGGATCTGTATCACCATGCGGCGTCTCTGCATCGGCGCCTGATGGAGTCGCTGACCATGGTCTTCCAGCCGGTCATTCAGCTCGACGCCCGGCCCCCGGGTATTGGTGTGTACAGCTATGAAGCTCTCGCGCGCCAGCACGAGAACGACCTCGGAGCACCGTTCAGAGCATTGCGGATGTGTCAGGCATGGGGCGATCGATTCGTCATCGAACGGGACTCCATCCTGGCTGCCAAAGCGATTCGGGCATATGCGGAAGCTGATGGCGCCACCGCTTGGGAGGGCACTCGGCCCGTCTCTATCAATGTGGCGGTGCGAGCCCTGCTCAATGACGGTTACATTGCTGAGGTCCGCGCTGCGCTGGCCGATGCGGCCCTCAACCCACGGCTCGTCACTCTCGAGATATCCGAGCAGGACCCCATCGAGCCGAGAGACGACGAAATCTGGCCGCAAGAACCGCTCGTGTTCTTCCATCGCCGGCTTACGGAGCTTACTGCCACCCTCGATGTGACCTTCGCGGTCGACGACTTCGGGGTTGGCTACTCATCGCTGGCTCGGCTCGCTGAGCTGCCTCTGACCCAGATCAAGGTCGACCGGGCTATTCTCTTCCACCCGATGGCGATCGAAGAACTCAAGCTCGTCATGGAAGTCGCACGCTATGCGAGTAATCGAGGCCACTCGCATTCCCCGCGACCGGTGATCGTGGAGGGTGTGGACGGTCAGTCGCCGGTTGGACTCCACGATTTATATGGCCTTGGCATTCAGCACGTTCAGGGGTACATCAGCGGGGAGATATCATCTCGAACGCTGCGCCCCTTGGACCAGTCGTTGCGGGAACGGATCGCCGCATTGGTGAGAGGTGAGAATGACCAGTATCGTGCTTCGGCTGCCTGAGACGGTTGTGCAGGAGCTGGCTCTTCCTTATGAGGGCTCGCGAGATGCGTCAGCCGTGACGATGGCGATCGAAGGAATCGCCGTTGCGGCCAACGTGGCCACTGTCCTGACCGCCCAACCGCAGCTGCAGGCGATCGCCGCAGCGATCCGTCGTTGGCGGCTGGGTAACGAACGTGAGTCGGTGGTACTTACGGTCCGCGGCCCGGGCATCGATTTGCGAATCGACCTGCCCCGGAACGTCAGTTCCGAGCGGCTGATGCGGCAGCTTCAACCATTGCTGGCCGACAGGCCCTTGCGCGAGGAAGGTCGACGCCGTTAGTTCTCCACTAGGCGCTTGCGTCGTGCGGGCAGGATGGGCCCATGCGAAAGACATTGATGGTCGTGATGGCCGCCGTCCTCGGGCTGGTGTCGGCGAGTGCGCCGGCCGTGGCGGGGGCGCGGCCGCGGGGGGTTCCTGATCGGGTCATGCTGCAGCCCGAGGATCTGGGCGGCGCGGTGCCCGGGCCGGTGGAGGACGGGTTGGTGTGGCCGTTGCTGCCGCAGCCGTGCGCGGACACGCCGGTGCCGGTGCCGGCCGCGAGCCGGACGGAGGCCGCCGACTACGGCAGCCGGTACCGGGTCTACGAGAATGTGGCCCGCTATCGGGGTGACGGGGCGCGGGCGTACATCGCGGAGCTGAAGGCGCAGCTGGCCCGGTGCGGGGTCGGTGGCGGGAGCAACGGCTTCGACCCGGTCGCCGAGGACCATCTCGGGCCGGACACCGTGCTGTTCCTCGGCAACTACGACGAGGGTGACCGCTACGTCGGCTACGTCGCCGCCGCCGTCGACCACTACGTCGTGGTGGTGATGATGTCCGACTCGAAGCTGGGTGCGGCCGATCTGACCGTCCTCAACGACCTGGCGGGTGCCGCGATGAGGCGCGCGGCTGCCTGACGGCGCCGGGCGGGCATCGATGTGTGTGATGATGGGAGCGCTCCCATAGACATCCATCGAGGAGGACCGGTTGAAGCGCATCGGCCTGCTGACCGCCCTGTCCGTGCTCACGCTCCCGCTGTTCGCCGGCGGCGCCACCGCCGCGCCGCCGGCCCGGGACTGCCCGCCGCGGGGCGCCCTGTTCTGCGAGAACTTCGACCGGCTGCCGGTCGGTGGCGCCGCCAGCCTCGACTGGGGGATCGACACCCGCAACGGCACGCTCACCGTCGAGCGCCGGTCCGCCGGTCGCGGCAAGGTGCTGCACATCCGTACGGCCGACAACGGCCGCGCGTTCCTGCGCGCCGACGATCTCGCCGTACCCGCGGAGGGCTTCTACGGCCGGATGCGGCTGCGGGTCGGCGCCTTCCCGGCGGCGCCCGACTGGGCGCACTTCACGCTCGTCGAGGCGACCGGAACGGGCAGCGCCGAGGTCGTCCGCCCGGTCGGCGGCCAGTACGTCCCCCCGGCCGGCCGGGCGCTCTGGGGCATCGGCGCGGATGGCGGTCCCACCGGCGACTGGACGGCGTGGACGGAGTCCGCACCCGCCGACGCGGGACCGTGGCAGTGCGTCGAGTGGCGCCTCGACCCGGCGACGAACACGGTGACGACCTGGTTCGACGGCCGGGCCACGCTGACCGCCACCGAGGACGAGCACGGCGGCAACCCCGTACCGTTCGTGCTGCCCACGGTGGACACCGTGAAGATCGGCTGGCAGCTCTACCAGGCCGGTACGACGCCCGCCGGCTTCGACGTGTGGATCGACGACATCGCGCTCGCGTCCCGGCGGGTCGGCTGCTGAGCGACGCGGCGCGCAGCCTTCACAGCCGGTCGTCGGCCCGGCGCGGCGAACGTCGCGAGCCCAGGACGGGGCAGGACGTGAACCATGGCACCCGCGACGAGGTGCTGGCCCACCTGGCTGAGGTAGTCGGGTCCGTTGCCGTCACACACCCGACGCGGGTTGCCGTCGACGGACCGCCCGCCGCAGGCAAGACCACGCCGGGCACAGCGCTATCCGCGCGGCGAGTATTCAGCGGAAGGCTGTTACTTCGATACTCACGACTACGAGGGGCTGACCCGGGTGCTGCTCGATCCGCTGGGCCCGGGCGGAGATCGACGCTTCCAGCCCGCCGTGTACGACCGCACAGCGGATACTGCGTCGTCCCCGCGCATCTTCGTGTCGACCGCGCTCGAGAAGACCGTGGATCGTGCCGTGATCCGGGAGCGCCGGGTGTCGCCTCAAGCCGACGTCGAGCGACGTTGGCGCGAGCGTTACATCCCCTCCCAGCAGCTCTCCTTCGCTACGGCCCGCCCGACCGGCCACGCCGACATCATCGTGCACAACGACGAGCCCCACCATCCGGTCTGGGAGATCCGAGCACACTGACCGAAATCGAGATCACCATTGCCCGCGCCGGCTTGGCCCGGACCTCGCCACCGCGTCGGCCCCGGCGACCCGCTCCACGAACGACAGAACCCCGTGCCCGCGACGAGCGACGGGCCCCGTGCCGATCGCGGGGATCGGTACGGGGCCCGTCGGCCGTGCGGATCAGGCGAGATCGAACCGGTCGAGCTCCATGACCTTGGTCCAGGCCGCGACGAAGTCCGCCACGAACTTCTCCCGGGCGTCGTCGCTCGCGTAGACCTCGGCGAGGGCGCGCAGCTGCGAGTTCGACCCGAAGATGAGGTCGACCGCGGTGGCGGTCCACTTCACCTCGTCGGTGGTCACGTCGCGGATCTCGTACACGTGCTCCTCGGACTGCGACGCCTTCCACCGGGTGCCGGGGGAGAGCAGGTTGGCGAAGAAGTCGTTGGTGAGCGCGCCGGGCCGGTCGGTGAGGATGCCGTGCCGGCTGTCGCCGACGGTGTTGCCCAGGGCCCGCAGACCGCCGACGAGCACGGTCATCTCGGGCGCGGTCAGGTTCAGCATGTACGCCCGGTCGACGAGCAGCACCTCCGGCTGGGTCTTCTCCCCCGGACGCAGGTAGTTGCGGAAGCCGTCGGCGCGCGGCTCCAGGACCCCGAACGACTCGACGTCCGTCTGCTCCTGGGAGGCGTCCGTGCGGCCCGGGTGGAACGGCACGTTGATCTCGACGCCGGCGTCGCGCGCGGCCTTCTCCACGGCGGCCGAGCCGGCCAGCACGATCAGGTCGGCGAGCGAGATCTTCGCGCCGCCGGCCTCGTTGAACTCGCGCTGGATGCCCTCGAGGGTGTTCAGCACCGTGGCGAGCTGCTCGGGCTGGTTGACCTCCCAGGTGCGCTGCGGCTCGAGGCGGATGCGGGCGCCGTTCGCGCCGCCGCGCTTGTCGGTGGACCGGTAGCTGGCCGCCGAGGCCCACGCGGTCGAGACCAGCTGGGCGGTGGTCAGGCCGGACTCCAGGACCTTCGCCTTGAGGACGGCGATGTCGGCGTCACCCACGAGCTCGTGGTCGACGGCCGGCACCGGGTCCTGCCACAGCTGCGCCTCCGGCACCCAGGGGCCGAGGAAGCGGCTGACCGGGCCCATGTCGCGGTGCAGCAGCTTGTACCAGGCCTTGGCGAAGGCCAGCGCGAACTCGTCCGGGTTCTCCAGGAAACGGCGCGAGACCTTCTCGTACGCCGGGTCCATCCGCAGCGACAGGTCGGTGGTGAGCATCGTCGGCCGGTGCTTCTTCGCCGGGTCGAACGGGTCCGGGGTGATCTCCGGGGCGTCCTTGGCGACCCACTGCTTCGCGCCGCCGGGGCTGGTGGTCAGCTCCCACTCGAAGCCGAAGAGGATCTCGAAGAACCGGTTGTCCCACTGCGTGGGCGTGTCGGTCCAGGTCACCTCGAGGCCGCTGGTGATGGTGTCCGGGCCCGCGCCGCTGCCGTGCGTGCTCAGCCAGCCGAGGCCCTGCGCCTCCAGCGGCGCGCCCTCCGGCTCGGGGCCGACGTGGTTGTCGGCGACGCCCGCGCCGTGGGTCTTGCCGAACGTGTGGCCGCCGGCGATGAGCGCGACGGTCTCCTCGTCGTTCATCGCCATCCGGCGGAAGGTCTCGCGGATGAAGTGCGCGGCCGCGATCGGGTCCGCGCTGCCGCGGGGGCCCTCGGGGTTGACGTAGATGAGGCCCATCTCGGTCGCGCCGACGCCCTCGGACATCTCCTTCTCGGAGACGTACCGCTCGTCGCCCAGCCAGGTGTCCTCCGGGCCCCAGAAGATCTCCTCGGGCTCCCACACGTCCACCCGGCCGAAGCCGAAGCCGAAGGTCTTGAAGCCCATCGACTCCAGGGCGACGTTGCCGGCGAGCACGAGCAGGTCGGCCCAGGAGATCTTCTGGCCGTACTTCGCCTTGACCGGCCACAGCAGGCGGCGGGCCTTGTCCAGGTTGGCGTTGTCGGGCCAGCTGTTCAGCGGCGCGAAGCGCTGGCCGCCGTCACCGGCCCCGCCGCGGCCGTCGTTGATCCGGTACGTGCCCGCGGAGTGCCAGCTCATCCGGATCATCAGGCCGCCGTAGTGGCCGAAGTCCGCCGGCCACCAGTCCTGCGAGGTGGTGAGGACCTGGACGATGTCGCGCTTGAGCGCCTCGACGTCGAGCTTGGCGAACTCCTTGGCGTAGCTGAAGTCCGGGCCCAGCGGGTTGCTCTTGGACGAGTGGGCGTGCAGCACCGACAGGTCGAGCTGGTTCGGCCACCAGTCGCGGACCGTACGCGGACGGCCGCCGGTCTTCGGCGTCGGCGAGTCGATCGCCGGGTTCTCGCTCTCGCTGCCGTGCGCGGTCACGGAGTCGTGCGCGACCGGGCAGCCTTCCGCCGCCTTCTTGTCCACGCCCTGGGCGCTGGCGGGGTGGTCCTGGGTGTCGCTCATGTGCTTCCTTCCGAACGGGCCGATTGCGGGAGAGGGCGTTCGGTCGCGCAGTCGGGGCAGGCGCCCCAGTAGACGACCTCCGCCTCGTCGACCACGAACCCGTGGCTGTCGGAGGCGGTGAGACAGGGGGCTTCGCCGGCGGCGCAGTCCACGTCGGCGATGGCGCCGCAGTGGCGGCACACGAGGTGGTGGTGGTTGTCGCCGACCCGGCGCTCGTAGCGTGCGGTCGCGCCGGCCGGCTGGATGCGCCGGACCAGCCCGGCGTCGGTGAGCGCGCGGAGCACGTCGTAGACGGCCTGGTGGGAGACCGTGGGCAGCTCGGAGCGGACCAGCGCGATCACCGTGTCGGTGTCGACGTGCGGGTGCCGGCGCAGGGCGGCGAGCACGGCGACCCGGGGCCGGGTCACCCGCAGGGGGACCGCCCGGAGCTCCGCCTCGAGGTCCGCCGTCACCCGGCCAACGTAGTCCGTAATCTGGAATGAATCAAGTTTGGCGCGGCGCTACGCCGTCAGCTCCGCCAGCTCCTCCGGGTACGGGAACGAGCCCGGCTGGTAGCCGCACACGGGCTCCTCGGCGTGCACGTCGCCGGTTGTCGCGTACGCGCGGGCCCGCGAGCCGCCGCACACCGTCCGGAACTCGCACACCCCGCACCGCCCGCCCAGCCGGTCCGGGTCGCGCAGGGCCTGGAACAGCGGCGCGTCGCGGTAGATGTCGACCAGGCTCTGCGCCCGGACGTCGCCGGCCGGGAGCGGGAGGAAGCCGCTGGGGTGGACCTGGCCGCGGTGCGAGACGAAGACGAAGCCGTCGCCCGCGCTGACCCGCAGGGGCGGGCGCCGGGGCCGCTGCGGCCCGCTCGTCAGGCCGAGCTCGTCGAGGCGCCGCCGCAGCCGCCGGTACAGCGGGCCGAGCTTCGGCGCGGGTACGCCGTGACGGGCCAGAACCGCACGCTGGAGGCAGACGCGCCGGAAGTGGTGGGCCTCGGTGGTCTTGACGGGCACGGTCTCGCCGAGGTCGTAGAGGAGGTGCAGGACGTCCTCGGTCTCGGCGGCGTCGAGGGCCGCCAGGTCACGCCCGCGCCCGGTGGGTACGAGGAAGAAGACGCTCCACAGCATGGCGCCGCGGTCGCGTACCTGCGCGGCGATGTCCGGGAGCTCATCGACCGTACGCCGGGTGACGGTCGTGTTGATCTGCACCTTGAGCCCGAGGTCCGCGGCGTCGCGCCAGGCTCGGGTGGTCAGCGCGTACACCCCGGCGACGCCGCGGAAACCGTCGTGCGCGGCCGGACCGGCCGCGTCCAGGCTCAGCGAGATCGCCCGGGCGCCGGCGTCGCGGAGCCGGGAGAGGGCCTCGCGGGTCAGTGTGGGGGTGCCGGAGGGGGACACCGACACCGCGAGGCCCAGGTCGGTGCCGCGGCGCACCAGCGTGGTCAGATCGGGGCGCTGGAACGGGTCGCCGCCGGTGATGACGAACAGCGGCGCCGGCCGGCCGAACTGTGCCACCTGGGCCATGAGGCCAGTGGCCTCGTCGGTGGTCAGTTCGGCCGGGTCACGCTGGGGACGGGCCGAGGCGCGGCAGTGGTGGCAGGCCAGCGGGCAGGCCTGGGTGGCCTCCCAGATCACGATGAACGGGCGTTCCGCGGAGGCGTGCCGCAGCCGTCGCACCTCGGGCATGGTGGCTCAGGCCGCCACGGCGTCGCGGCGGCCGACCGAGACGAGGTTCAGCAGCAGCGCCGCGCCGGCCACCACGGCGAGCAGCACCAGGCCGAGGGCGTACGAGTGGTAGCTGCCGTAGATGGAGCCCATGACCAGCGGCGGGACGAAACCGCCGAGGCCGCCGGCCGCGCCGACCACGCCGGTGACCGAGCCCACCTGGTTCGCCGGGGCCTTCTGCGCGACGAGGGCGAAGGTGGCGCCGCTGCCGGTGCCGAGCGCGGCGGCCATGGACAGGAACGCGACCGTGCCGAGCGGGGCCAGGCCCGGGGTGAAGGACTGCGCGAGGGCGCCCAGCACCACCACGGCCAGCGCGCCGGCGAGCACCCGGCTGGCCGGGACGCGGTCGGAGAGCCAGCCGCCGATCGGGCGCAGGAGCACGGCGAGCAGGACGAAGCCGGCCATCCGGTTCGCGGCGTCGGCCTGGGTCAGCCCGTACGCGTTCTTCAGGTAGGCCGGGAGGTAGACGGAGAAGGCGACGTACCCGCCGAAGGCGACCGCGTACAGCGCGGCGGCCTGCCAGGTGATGCGCAGCCGGGAGGTGGCGGCCAGGCGGGCGGCGAGCGGGGTCGACGGTACGACCCGGCCGGGCGCGTCGCGCAGCACCAGCCACGCGACCCCGGCGTAGAGGGCCAGCACCGCGGCGGTGATCAGGAACGGGGTCTGCAGGCTGTGCGCGTTGATGAGCTTGACCGTGGTGAGCGCGCTGATCGCGGTGCCGCCCATGCCCATGCCGAACACGCCGACGGCGAAGCCGCGCCGCTCGGGCGGGAACCAGGCGTTGACGAACGGCACGCCGACGGCGAACGCGGTGCCGCCGATGCCGAGGAAGAAGCCGCCGACCAGGATCGCCGCCAGCGAGCTGTGCCCGAACAGGCCGAGGTACAGCACCGGGACGATGGTGGAGAGCGAGACCAGCGGGAACATGATCCGGCCGCCGAACCGGTCGGTCAGGGCGCCGATCGGGATGCGCCCGAGCGAGCCGACCACGACCGGTACGGCCACCAGCAGCGACTGCTGGAACGAGCTGAGGTGCAGTGTGGTGGTGAACTTCGTGGCCAGCGGGCTGAGCAGCGCCCAGGCCCAGAAGTTCACCGCGAAGCCGATCGTCGCCAGGGCGAGCATCACGCCCGGCTTGCCGCCGCGGCCGGTGGCCGACTGTGGGGTGGTGGTCATGTCATCTCCACGTCTCGCTGGTCGCGGCCGGTGGCTGATGATCCGGACGCTCCTGTCCAGGCTGCGGTAGCAGAGCCGCCGCCAGTAGGGACCTTCGGCCCGGCCTGGAGGGACCTCGTCCCGGACTGTCGGCCCAGGTCAGTGCCCGGTTGACACCGGGTCGCGCCCGGCGTCGCGGACCGCGGCGGGCGCGGGTTGCGGCGCGGGTGCGGGCCGGCGGCGGGTGCGGTAGACGACGTACGGACGCCACAGGTACGCCATCGGCGCCGACCACACGTGCACCAGCCGGGTGAACGGCCACAGCGCGAGGAACAGGAACCCGCCGAGCGCGTGGAGCTGGTACACGAGCGGCGCTCCGGTCATCAGCTCGGTGCGCGGATGGAACCAGAAGATCCCCCGGAACCAGACGGCGATCGTCTCCCGGTAGTCGTAGCCGCCGCCGAGCATGTTCCTGCCCACGGTGGCGGTCATGCCGAGCACCACCATCGCGGCCAGGAAGGCGTACAGGACCTTGTCCATGGTCGTGGTGACCCGCCGGACGCGGCCGTTGACGAAGCGGCGGGCGATCAGCAGGGCCAGCCCGGCCACCAGCATGACCCCGGTGACCGTGCCGGCGCTGACCGACACCACGTGGTACACGTGCTCCGGCACGCCGAGCCGCTCGGTGAGCGACGCGGGGACCAGCAGCCCCATGGCGTGCCCGCCGATGACGCCGAAGGCGCCGAGGTGGAACAGCGGGGAGCCGAGCCGCAGCAGCCGGCTCTCCAGCAGCTGGCTGGTGCGGGTGGTCCAGCCGAACTGGTCGTGCCGCCAGCGCCAGACGTGCCCGGCGGCGAAGACGGCGAGGCAGGCATAGGGCAGGACGACCCAGAGCAGGGTGGTCATCGGAACGCCTCCGCGGGGGAGCAGGTGGGATACGGGGTGACATCGGGGCCGGCGCCGATGCTGTCCAGGCCGACCGTCTCGACCGGCGGCCCGTCCGAGGCGAGCGCCGCGATGGCGGCCCGGTCGTCGTCGGTCAGCCCGGGCAGCACCGAGCAGACCGCGTTCAGCAGATGCCGGTACGGCGTGCCGTCCTCGGTCAGCGCGGCGCGCAGCAGTTCGAGGCCCTGCCGGTGCTGGCGCAGCGGCGCCTCGCCGTCCCCGGGCCCGGCGGTGGCGGCGAACTCCAGCACCACGGGCAGCAGGTCGGGCAGCTCGCCGCCGGTCAGCCGCAGGCCGTGGGCGCGGTACCGCTGCTTGAGCACGAGCAGCGCCATCCCGCGCTTACGGGTGTCGCCGTGCAGGTAGTACGTGAGGTACAGCCCGGAGCGCCGGCGCAGGTCGAAGGTCTGCACGTAGTGCCGCTGCGCCTCTATGGCCGGCGTCTCCGTCAGCCAGCCGAGGAACGCGGTGAACTGCTCGCGGACGCCCTCGGGCTCGACGCGGGCGGCGGCCGCCCGCAGCTCCTCACGGGCGGCGAGCAGGTCGTCGTCGGGGTACGTGAGCAGCAGCGCGGCCAGCTCGAAGACGCGGGACCTCATGGCCGGCCCCGTACCGGGGTGAGGGTGAGCCCGCGCGGGCCCTCCGTCATGCCGGGGCCGCCCTCGCGGTCCAGCGAGCACCCGGCGGCCTGCGCGTCCAGGGCCGCCGCCTCCTTGGCGTGGGCGGCCGGGATCACGTACCGCTCGTCGTACTTGGCGATGGCGAGCAGCCGGTACATGGCCTCGACCTGCTCACCGGTCATCCCGATGCTCTCCAGCAGCTCCTGCGCGACGGTCCCGTCGAGGGTGCGGGCCCGCATGTACGAGCGCATCGCGGCCAGCTTCATCAGCACCCCGGCGACCGCGTCGGTGTCGCCCGCGGTGAACAGCTCGGCCAGGTACTCGACCGGGATGCGCAGCTCACGGATCGTGTGGAAGACGTCGTCCGCGTCCGTGTCGTCGCGCCCGGCCGCCCCGGCCGCGTCGAGCACGGGCGACAGCGGCGGCACGTACCAGACCATCGGCAGCGTGCGGTATTCCGGGTGCAGCGGCAGCGCGATCCGGTACTCGCTGATCAGCTTGCGGATCGGGGAGCGCTTCGCCGCCTCGATCCACTCGTCGGCCATGCCGGCCGCACGGGCGGCCCGTTCCACCTCGGGGTCGTCCGGGTCCAGGAACACCGCGCGCTGCGCGTCGAGCAGGTCGTGCTCGTTCTCGACCGAGGCGGCGGCGAGCACCGCGTCCTCGTCGTACAGGACGATGCCGAGGTAGCGCAGCCGGCCGACGCAGGTCTCCGAGCAGACGGTCGGCTGCCCGGCCTCGATGCGCGGGAAGCAGAACGTGCACTTCTCCGCCTTGCCGGTGGCGTGGTTGACGTAGACCTTCTTGTACGGGCACGCCGACACGCACATCCGCCACCCCCGGCACCGGTCCTGGTCGACCAGCACGATGCCGTCCTCCTCGCGCTTGTACATCGCGCCGGAGGGGCAGGCGGAGACGCACGCGGGGTTGAGGCAGTGCTCGCAGATGCGCGGCAGGTGGAACATGAAGGTCTTCTCGAACTCGAACTTCACCTTCGTGGCCATCCGGGCCAGGTTCGGGTCGTCCTGACCGGACTGCCCGCCGAGCGAGTCCTCCCAGTTGGCGCCCCAGGTGACGGCCATCGGCTCGCCGGTGAGCGCGGAGTGCGGGCGCTTCACCGGGGTGTCGGTGAGCCCGGCCGGCGCGTTGACGAGGATGTCCTTGTCGAACGTGGCGGGCTCGTAGTAGTCGTCGATGCCCGGCAGGTCCGGGTTGGCGAAGATCCGGCTGAGCCGCTTGGCCCGGCCGCCGGAGCGCAGCACCAGGCGCCCCTTGCCGTCGAGCTTCCAGCCGCCCTTCCAGCGCTCCTGGTCCTCGTAGTGCTTCGGGTAGCCGATGCCCGGCTTGGTCTCGACGTTGTTGAACCAGACGTACTCGGTGCCCTCCCGGTTGGTCCAGGTCTGCTTGCACGTCACCGAGCAGGTGTGGCAGCCGATGCACTTGTCGAGGTTCATCACCATGGCGACCTGCGCGCGGATCCGCATCAGTACTCCACTTCCTGGGTCCGGCGGCGGATCACGGTGATCTCGTCGCGCTGGCTGCCGATCGGGCCGTAGTAGTTGAAGGCGTACGTGAGTTGGGCGTGCCCGCCGGCCAGGTGCGTGGGCTTGATGAGCAGCCGCGTCATCGAGTTGTGGTAGCCGCCGCGCCGGCGCGACTTCTCGGCCTTCGGGACGTTCACCGTGCGCTCGGGGGAGTGGTACTGGAACACCGTGCCCTCGGGCATCCGGTGGCTGACCACGGCCCGCGCGACGACCACGCCGTTGCGGTTGTGGGCCTCGATCCAGTCGTTGTCGCGTACGCCGATCTTCGCGGCGTCCTCGAGGCTCATCCAGATCACCGGGCCGCCGCGGGACAGCGCCAGCATCAGCTCGTTGTCGTGGTACATCGAGTGGACGGACCACTTCGCGTGCGGGGTGAGGAACCGGACGGTCACCCCGCCGTCGACGGCGTCGCCGGGCCTGCCGAAGTGCCGGGCCATGTTCAGCGGCGGCCGGAACGCCGGCAGCTGCTCGCCCAGTTCGGCCACCCAGTCGTGCTCGACGAAGAAGTGCTGCCGGCCGGTGACGGTGTGCCAGGGCTTGAGCCGCTCCACGTTGAGCGTGAACGGCGAGTACCGCCGGCCGCCCTTCTCCGAGCCGGACCACTCCGGGCTGGTGAACACCGGCTGCGGCGCGTCCTGCGTCTGCGCGTACGTGATCCGGTCGTGCTCGTGGCCCTCGATCAGGTCCTTGAACGGCTGCCCGGTACGGGCTTCCAGCTCGGCGAACCCGGCCGCGGCCACCCGTCCGTTGGTGGTGCCCGACAGCGTGAGGATCGCCTCGCACATGCGGTCGGCGGTCGCCAGCGAGGGGCGCCCGTCGATCACGCCGTTCTGGTGCTTGAGGTACTCGATCTCCGGTGTGACGTCGACGGTGATCGCCTTCGTCGTGGTGCCCACCTTGTCGAGCAGTGGGCCGACCGTGCGCATCTTCCGGCCGATCTGCGTGTAGTCGCGTTCGACCTCGATGAGCTTGGGCATGGTCCGCCCGGGCACGGGCTCACACTCGCCGGCCTTCCAGTCCCGCACCCGGCCGCCGGGGGTGGCGAGTTCGTCCGGGGTGTCGTGCTGCAGCGGCGCGGCGAGCACGTCGTGGCGGACGCCGAGGTGGTCCACGGCCAGCTCGCTGACCTTGTCGGCCAGGGCGAGGAACGCGTCGTAGTCGGTGTGCGCGTCGCCGGGCGGCTCCACGGCCGGGCTGAACGCGTGCACGAACGGGTGCATGTCGGTGGTGGAGATGTCGTGCTTCTCGTACCAGGTCGCGGCCGGCAGGACCACGTCGGCGTGCAGGCCGGTGTTGGTCATCCGGAAGTCGATCGCGGTGAGCAGGTCGACCTTGCCGGTCGGGGCGTCGTCGCGCCACGCCACGTCGCGCGGCCGGTGGTCCGGGTCGCACTCGTCGGCGGTGGCGGACCCCTCGACGCCGAGCAGATGCCGCATGAAGTACTCGTTGCCCTTGCCGGACGAGCCGAGCAGGTTGCAGCGCCACAGCGTGAGGCAGCGGGGGAAGTTCGCCGGGTCGTCCGGGTCCTCCGCGACGGTCGTCAGCGTGCCGTCCTTCAGGGAGTCCACGACGTACTCCGCCACGGGCACACCCGCCGCCCGCGCGTCATCGGCGAGATCGAGGGGGTTGCGGTTGAAGAAGGGGTGGCCGGGCGTCCAGCCCATCCGCTGGGCGGCCGCGACCGTGTCGGCGAACGCCATCCCGGCGAACCGGCCGGTGCCCAGCGGCGACGACAGTTCGTCGGCGGGGACCCGCTCGTAGCGCCACTGGTCGGTGTGCAGGTACCAGAACGGGGTGCTGGCCTGGTGCCGCATCGGCCGCTGCCAGTCGAAGGCGAACGACAGGTGCTGCTGGCCGGTGACCGGGCGGGCCTTCTCCTGCCCGACGTAGTGCGCCCAGCCGCCGCCGTTGACGCCCTGGCAGCCGGTGAGCGTGACCAGCGCGATGAACGCCCGGTACGTCATGTCGGAGTGGAACCACTGGTTCGCGCCGGCGCCCAGCACGATCATCGAGCGGCCCCGGCTGCGCTCGGCGTTGCGGGCGAACTCGCGGCCGATCCGGGTGGCGAGCGCGGCCGGTACGCCGGTGATCCGCTCCTGCCACGCCGGGGTGTTGGGCGACTCCGCGTCGTCGTAGCCGGTGGGCCACTCGCCGGGCAGCTCGCCGCGGCGCACGCCGTACTGGGCCAGGAGCAGGTCGAACACGGTGGTGACGAGGTGGCCGCCGATGCGCCGGACGCGGACGCCGCGGCGCACGGTGGAGCCGCCCTCGGTGTCGCCGACGTCGAACCGGGCGAGGTCGACCTCCGCGGTCTCGTCCGAGTCGATGCCCAGGGCGGGCACCACGTCGCCGAGGTCGAGGTTCCAGCGGCCGGGCTCGCCGTACCGGAATCCGAGCGAGCCGTTGGGCACGACCGGCTCGCCGGTCCGCTCGTCGATCAGCACGGTCTTGTGCTCGCCGCCGTCCTCGGTGGCGGAACCGAGGTCGGCGGCGGTCAGGAACCGGCCTGCCCTGCCGTCCTCGACGGTGACCAGGAACGGCAGGTCGGTGAAGCGGCGCACGTAGTCGGTGAAGTACGGCACCTGCCGGTCCCGGAAGAACTCGGTGAGCACCACGTGGCCCATCGCCATCGCGAGCGCGCCGTCGGTGCCCGGGTGCGGGGCCAGCCAGTCGTCGGCGAACTTCACGTTGTCGGCGTAGTCGGGGCTGACCGCGACGACCTTCGTGCCCTTGTAGCGGGCCTCGGCGAGGAAGTGCGCGTCCGGCGTACGGGTCACCGGGATGTTCGAGCCCCACATCATCAGGTATGTGGCGTTCCACCAGTCGCCGGCCTCGGGCACGTCGGTCTGGTCGCCCCAGATCTGCGGGGAGGCGACGGGCAGGTCGGCGTACCAGTCGTAGAAGCTGAGCAGCGTGCCGCCGAGCAGCGCGTGGTAACGGGTGCCGGCCGCGAACGAGGCCATCGACATCGCGGGGATCGGCGAGAACCCGACCACCCGGTCCGGCCCGTACGTCTTCGTCGTGTAGACGTGCGCGGCGGCCGTCATCTCGATCGCCTCGTCCCAGCTCGCCCGGACGAAGCCGCCGCGGCCGCGCTGCGCCTTGTAGGCCGCCGCCTTCAGCGGCGTCTCGACGATCTCGGCCCACGCGAGCACCGGGTCGCCCAGGCGGTGCCGCGCCTCCCGGAACATCTCGGCCAGGACCCCACGCACGTACGGGTGCCGCACGCGCGACGGCGAGTACTCGTACCAGGAGAACGAGGCGCCGCGCGGGCACCCTCGCGGCTCGTAGTCCGGGGCGTCCGGCCCGGTCGTCGGGTAGTCGGTGGCCTGGTGCTCCCAGGTGATCAGCCCGTCCTTGACGAACACGTTCCAGGAACACGAGCCGGTGCAGTTCACGCCGTGCGTGGAGCGGACCACCTTGTCGTACTTCCAGCGGTCACGGTAGAACGCGTCCCATTCGTTGCCGCTCACCTGGTGCAGCGTGCGCCCGTGGTCGCCGACGGTCTCCCGGGTCAGGAAGCGGCGGGCCGCCAGCAGCGGGGCCGTACCGGGAAGGCTGTCCGTGGCTGGTGGCCGGGTGTCGTCCAGTGCTGACACGGTGATCCTTCGCGTCGGGTGCGGCGGCCGGGGCCGCCGGTGCCCCACGGTGGCGCGGCACCCCACCAGGCTTGTCGATCGCACCCCCGGTTTCAGGTGCCCGAGGTCCCCAACCGGACGGGACCAACGTCCCGAATCGATCACCACGGCCCGGACTCCAGTACCGTCAGGACACCAGGGGGGATGAGCAGTGATCGATCTGGACCGGCCGGCTCCGGACCGCGTTCGACGCCGGCCCGCCACCGTGCGCGGGCTGGTCCCGGTCGTGGTGGGGTCGCTGGTGGCCGGCGTGCTGCTGGGCGGCGTCGCGACGTACGCCTGGCGGGTCCGGCCGTTGGTGGAGTCGGTGGAACAGGACAAGTCGAAGGTCTCGTTGGTGCTCTTCGCGGAGTCCGGCGCGCTCACCGTGGACGGGAAGCGGCGGCGGGTACGCCTCGACGCCCAGGTGACGGTCGTCAACGCCGGGCCGGGCATGGTCGACGTCCGAGCCGTGCGCGTCGACCAGCCGGGCGTCACCGTCCGCAGCCCCGAGCGGGAACGCCAGATCGGGCCGGGCACGGCGTTGCCGCTCGACGTGGTGGTCGACTGGGCCTGTGGCGCGGGACAATCCGGTTCTCTTGATGCCTCCGTCAGCGTGGAGCCGGAGGACGAGCAACCGCGTACCGTCTCGCCGGTAGCCCTCGACGCGACCACGTGGGTGGAGAGCACGCGCCCGGCTTGCGGCCGCTAGCAGGCTCGATAGGTGAGCCGGTACGTCTCGCCGACCGCGCCGTCGGTGGAGTCCATGGTGATGTAGCTGGTCGCCGCGTCGGCCCGGTCCGCCTGCGCGCGCAGTTCGGTGTCGATGTCCACCGTGCTCCCGCCGCAGGGGCTGAACATCGCCGGGCTGCCGGCCGGCTCGGTGACCTGCCAGGAGTCGTCGAGGCCGGCTGCGAACGCGTGCGTCGTGTACGCCGGCGCGCCCGCGCCCGTGAAGTGGTAGCGCGCCGACAGGGTCGCCGAGGCGCCGGCCTCGAGGTGCGCGAAGCCGCGGTGGTCGACGGCCGTGATCGCGTACGCCATGGTCCCCGGCACGCCGAGCCGTACGGTGATGCCGCAGGTGCGCCGCTGGTCCTTGGTCTTGCCGCCCGCGCCGGCCCGGGCGAGGTAGTCGCTGTAGATCACGGTGAAGGCCGTGCGGTCGGCCGAGAGCGCGACCGCGACGGTGTCCGGCCGGCAGCCGGAGCCGTTGACCTTCACCTTCTCGATCGTGACGCCGTCGCCGGCCGGCGCGGGCAGGGCGGCGAGAGCCATGATCATGAGGTGCGGGATCACGCGGTTTCCTTCCGGTCGTCCGGGTAGTGGCTCCGGACGCCCGTTTGGTTGCCCGGAGCCGCGAATTAAGGATGATTTCAGCTTGTTTTGCCTGCTCAGGGCGCATGTGGTTAGAGTCGCCGGCACCTGGGAGCGCTCCCGCGCCCGTACCCCTCGACGGAGTCCCCTCATGCGCAGAGTGAAACTGAAACTTCTCGTGGCCGGCGCGGTCGCCGCCGCCGTCTCGACGGTGGCGCTGATCGCCCTGCCGGCCTCCGCCGAGACCGCCGCGTTCACCGTGACGAACTCCTGGTCCACCGGCTACCAGGCGAGCGTGGTGGTCAAGAACGACACCTCCTCGACGCTCGACACCTGGCGGGTGCAGCTCACGCTGCCCGCTGGAACGACGATCGTCAATGCCTGGAACGCGACGCTGGCCACGTCGGGCAGCACCCACACGTTCACCCCGGCCGGGTGGAACGCCACCATCGCGGCGGGCGCCTCGACCGAGTTCGGGATGATCGTCAACGGCACCGGGCGGCCCACCGCCTGCACGGTGAACGACGCCACCTGCGGCATCACGACCGCGCCCGCCACGCCGTCGGCCACCACGCCCACGGCCGTACCCACCACGCCGTCGGCGCGGCCCACCACGGCGAGCCCGTCGCCGTCGCGGACCACCACGCCGACCACCACCCCGACCGCCACGCCGACCACCCCGCCGGCCGGCGGCACCGGCACGCCCGTCGGGATCAACGGGCAGCTGCGGGTCTGCGGCGTGCACCTGTGCAACCGGTACGACCGCCCGATCCAGTTGCGCGGCATGAGCACCCACGGCCTGCAGTGGTTCGCGAACTGCTACAACAACGCCTCCCTCGACGCGCTCGCCACCGACTGGCGCGCCGACCTGCTCCGCATCGCCATGTACGTGCAGGAGGGCGGCTACGAGACCGACCCGGCCGGCTTCACGAGCCGGGTCAACTCGCTCGTCGACCAGGCCGGGGCCCGCGGCATGTACGCCCTCATCGACTTCCACACGCTCACGCCCGGCGACCCCAACCTCAACCTGGACCGCGCCAAGACGTTCTTCGCCGCGGTGTCCGCGCGCAACGCCGCCAGGACCAACGTCATCTACGAGATCGCCAACGAGCCGAACGGTGTCTCCTGGTCCGGCATCAAGAGCTACGCCGAGCAGGTCATCCCGGTGATCCGGGCCAACGATCCGGACGCCGTGGTCATCGTCGGCACCCGGGGCTGGTCGTCGCTGGGCGTCTCCGACGGCGCGAGCTCCGCCGAGGTCGTCGCGAACCCGGTCCGCGCGAGCAACATCATGTACGCGTTCCACTTCTACGCGGCGTCGCACAAGGACAACTACCGCGCCGAACTGGAGAAGGCGGCCGGCACGCTGCCGATGTTCGTCACCGAGTTCGGCACGGTGAGCGCCAGCGGCGGCGGAGCGGTGGACACGGCCAGCACGACCGCGTGGCTCGACCTGCTCGATCGCCTGAAGATCAGCTACGCGAACTGGACGTACTCCGACGCCGGTGAGGGCAGCGCCGCGTTCCGGGCCGGCACCTGCGCCGCCGGCACGTACACCGGGACCGGCGTGCTCACCGAATCCGGCGCGCTGGTGCGCAACCGGATCCGTACCGCGGACGACTTCCCCACCTCCTGACCGCGGCGGCCCGCCGGCAACCGGGTGGATCCCCGGTTCACCCGGTCCGGCGGGCCACCCTCAGCTCGGTCAGGTAGCGCTTGACGACCCGGCCCCCGTGGTCGTCGACGAGCTGCGCGATGGCCGTCAGCAGCCCGGTGCGCCGCGGCTCCGGCAGCGCCCGGTGCCCGGAGTAGGTCAGCAGGAGATCCAGGTACTCCGCCGTCGAGTACGCCGCCTCCCACTCGTACCGATGGAAGACCGCGGGCTCGAACCGCCCGGACCGGGTCAGCTCGGCGTCGTCGCGCGGGATGTCGCGGGCGAACACCCTCCGCAGGCCCGGTGGCGTCGCCGGGTCGAACCGTTCGTACCGCTGCTGGATCTCGCCGTGGAACGCCTCGGTCCAGCTGCCGCCGGCTATGTGGTGGGTCGCCACCGTCGCCAGCACACCGCCGAGCCGCAACGCGTCCGCGGACTTCGTGACCCGTACGGCCGGGTCGACCCAGTGGAACGCCGTCGCGCAGAACACCACGTCGAACGGCTCTGCGGGCAGCGGCCAGTCCTCGAACGCGGCCGTCACCACCCGTACCGTGTCGAAGCCGGCGAGATTGCGCCGCGCCACGGCCGCCATGCGCGCGCCCAGCTCGACGGCCACGATGTCGTACCCCCGCTCGGCCAGCGGCACGGTGGCCTGGCCGGTGCCGCAGCCGACCTCCAGCACCCGCGCCCCGCGGGGCACCCCGGCGGCGGCCAGGTCATCGACCATCCGCGCCGGGTAGCCGGGCCGGATCCGGTCGTACCGCTCGGCGTCCTCGTCGAAGGTCTCGCGCAGCTCCACCGGGAAAGACTACGGGCGGACCGGCGGGTTCAACGCCTGCTCAACGTTCGCGCAACGGGTCGCGCCGATCGTCGTCGGTGTGCGGCAGACGGCCGCGAACCAGGGGGAGGGAACCCGATGTCCACGATCAAGCTGAACTCCTTGCACTGTGCCAAGCTGCAGGACTCCATCTCGGAGGACGAGATCGAGGTGCGGATCAACGGCGTGAAGGCCGCCGGCCCGTTCGGCGTCCACAAGAACGAGACCGTGCAGCTCGGCGGGATCAGCAAGACCTTCACCGGCAGCGTCAACGTGCAGCTCGTCGAGATCGACGCCAACAGCGCCGACGACAACCTCGGGCTGCACACCGTCGGTGCGAGCCCGGTCAAGAACAACACGCTGGAGTTCAAGGCCGCGGCGAAGGCGTTCTACACGCTGAACTACAGCGTCGACTGACCCGGGGTCAGGCGGCGGAACGGGCCGGGGGCTCGCCGCGGTGCAGCTTCGTCCGCACCGCGGCGGCCTCCGGGTGCCCGAGCTCGCTGAGCAGGGCCAGGCCGTTGCGCCAGGCGAGGCCGGCCGCGTCGGCGTCTCCGGCGGCGTCGTGGGCATCGCCGAGGCGGGCGTACGTGGCCCCCTGCCGGTAGCGGTCGCCGAGGTCGCCGAACAGGCCGGCGGCGCGGGCGTAGTGCACGGCTGCCTCGGCGTACCGGCCGAGCTGGTGGTGCGCGTAGCCGAGGCTGTCCAGGGTCAGGGCGACGCCGTGCCGGTTGCCGAGCCGCTCGTGCAGGGTGAGGGACTGGCCGCAGCAGGCGAGGGCCCGCTGCGGATCGCCGAGGTGGGCGTGGTGCCACCCGATGGCGTTGAGGGCCGCGGCCTGGCCCGCCCGGCTCCCGGCCGCCAGGTACAGGGCGAGCGACTGCCGGTCGTACGGCAGCGCGGCGGCGTGCCGGCCCTGCCGGGCGTGGACCCGCGCGAGACCGCGGTGGGCGTGCGCCTGACCGAGGAGGTCACCGAGCCCGGTGAACAGCTCCAGTGACCGCCGGAGGTGCTCCCGCGCCTCGCCGGGGCGCTCCAGCCAGACGTACGCCAGGGCCATCTCCCGGTGGGCGTGGGCCTGCCGCCACGGGTCGCCCAGCCGCCGGGCCGCCGCCAGGGCCGCGGCGTGGGCGGCGAGCCGGTCCTGCCAGTGCCCGCCCCGGTCCAGGTACGTGGTGAGCACCCACGCCAGCTGCCACACGCGGGCGGGCGAGCCGGCGTCCGCGGCGGCACGCAGGGCGGCGAGCAGGCCGGCGTGTTCCGCGGTGAACCACGCGAGCGCCGCGTCGTGGCCGGGGACCTGCTCCGGGGTGACGCCCGGGCCCGGCACGGCCGGCGCGACCACGTCCCGGTGCGGGGCGAGGAGCCGGTCGGCGGCCGCGGCGGTGTGCAGGTAGTGGTCGAGGACCCGGCGCACGGCGGCCCGCCGCCCGGCGTCGTCGCCGGTGACCTGCTCGGCCGCGAACAGCCGGACCAGGTCGTGCATCCGGTAGCGGCCCGGGGCCGGGGTCTGCACCAGATGGCCGGCGGTCAGCTCGCGCAGCAGCGCCCCGGCCCGGGCCGGTGGCACGCCGGCCAGGCTCGCGGCGGCCGGCAGGGTGAGGTCCGGCCCGGGGCAGTGGCCCATCAGGGCGAACAGCCGGCCGGCGGCGGGGGAGATCGCCCGGCAGGACGTGGACAGCACGGCGCGCAGGTTGACCGCCACCTCGCCGCCGTCCAGCGCGTCCAGGCGGGTGGCCGCCTCGTGCAGCTCGGCGGCGAGCGACGCCAGCGGCAGGGCCGGGTCCGAGGCGGCCCGGGCGGCCACGATGCTCAACGCCAGGGGCAGGCCCGCGCACCACCGCAGCAGCGCCGCCACCGCCGCGGGCTCCGCCGCCGTACGGGCCGCGCCGACCTGATCGGCGAGCAGCTGCCGCGCCTCCGCACCGGTCAGGACGTCGAGCGTCAGCGGGCGGGCCCCGTACGCGCTGAGCAACCCGAGCAGCCGCGACCGGCTCGTGATCAGCACGGTGGCCGGCGCCGACCCGGGCAGCAGCGGTACGACCTGGGCGGCGTCCCGCGCGTTGTCGAGCACGATCAGCATGCGCTTGCCGGCGACCAGGCTGCGGTAGAGCCCGGCCCGGGCCTGCGGGTCGGCCGGCATCGCGGAGGAGTCCACCCCGAGGGCCTCGAGGAACGCGCGGACCGCGGTGGCCGGCGGCACCGGTTCGCCGGCGGGGTCGTAGCCGCGCAGGTTCACGTAGAGCTGCCCGTCGGGGAAGCGGGCCGTGTTGTCGTGCGCCCACCGCAGCGCCAGCCAGGTCTTGCCGATGCCGCCGGCGCCGCCGATCGCGGAGATCACCACCGGCGCCGACCCGCCGGCCGGGGCCTGCATCGCCGCGTCGAGCTCGACCAGGGCCGCGGACCGGCCGGTGAAGCGCCACGGCGGCGCGGGCAGCTGGCGCGGCACCGGCCGGGGCGCGGGCCCCGGAGCCGCCGCCGTGCGCGGGCCCGTCGTGCGGGGACGGGCCGCCGCCTCCAGGGCCGGGTCGCCGGTGAGGACGCGCCGGTGGAGCGCCTGCAGCGGCGGGCCCGGGTCGGCACCGAGGGACTCGGCCAGCAGCCGGCGCATCCGCTGGTACGTCGCGAGCGCCTCGGCCTGCCGCCCGCAGCGGTACTGGGCCAGCATCACCTGGGCGCAGAGGCGTTCGTCGAGCGGGTGGTCGTCGGCGTACGCCGTCAGCTCCGGGAGCAGCTCACCGTGCCGTCCGGCGCGCAGGGCGGCGTCGTTGCGGTCGAGGACGGCAGCGCGCCGCCGGCTCAGCAGCCCTTCCCGGACGCCGGTCAGCCACGGGGTGTCCAGGGCGCCGAACGGCTCGCCGTGCCACAGGCCGAGCGCCTGCTCGAACAGCGCCACTGCGCCGTGGTCGTCCGCCGCGTCCCGGGCCTGCCCCAGCAGCACGCCGAACCGGTGCAGGTCCACGGTCATCGGGTCGGCCGTGCACGCGTACCCGCCGGGCCGGCGCACGATCTCGACGCCTGCGGCCGGCGCGAGGGCCCGCCGCAGCCGCGACAGATAGCTGCGCAGGACGCCGGGTGCGCGCTGCGGTAGCCGCTCGCCCCACACGCGGTCGAGGACCCGGTCGGCCGGCACGGCGCGGCCCGCGTCGACCAGCAGCGCCGCCAGGACACACCGCTGCCGGTCGTGGCCCAGGTCGAGGCGGCGGCCGTCCACGACCGCTTCCACCTCGCCCAGCAGGCGGAGCTGCACCGCCATCCGGCCTCCGCTCGACACCGCCGGCGACCAGCCGGCTGGTGCCCAGTGTGAGCGGCGTGGCAGCCGGGCCCAGCGGTGTGTCAGCGACCGGACGACCGGCCGCCGGGCCGCCCTACCGCGGGGTCAGCCGGAAGACCCGGGCGCCCGCCGCCCAGGCCCGGTGCAGGTCGGCGGGGTCCGGGTTGCCGCCGGCGTCGTAGCCGATGGCGTTGAACGCGCCGAAGCGGTGGTTGTCCCGCGCGATCACGGCGTAGTCGGCGACCACCGCGTCCTCGTCGCTGACCACGACGACGTCGGCCGGACGGCGCCTGCCCATGAAGCGCACCTCGATCGGCTCGCCGGTGCGCAGGTTGCGGCCCCAGCCGAACGGTGAGCCGACGAGCAGGGCGCCGTCGTGCCGTGTGTACGCGACCGGCACCGTGTACCGCTTACCGGTCTTCCGGCCCACCACGTACAGGATGATGAGGTTGCGGCCGATCAGGCGCGACACCAGCGGCACCCGGGACAGGCCCTGCACCAGCCGGTTGACGATGCCCTGCACCGGCAGGGTCCGGGGACGGTCGTCCGCCATGGTGACCTCCGTACGGTCGCTGCCCTCACCACCCAAGATAGCTGCGCGTCAGCGCGGCGACGTGCTCGACGACGTCGATGCCGGATTTCTGACCGGGGTGCCCGTGCGACATCACGGACACCGACACGTCGGTCCTGTCGCCGGAGATCCGGCCGGTGCTGTTGATGATCCAGCGGTTGTCCTCGGTGGACCGCGCCAGCCACCCGTTCTTCAGCGCCGTCCGCTCCCCGGCGAGCTGCGCGGCGCTGACGCCCCAGGTCTGGTCGGCGTTGACCGACGACATGAGCTGGAGGATCGCCTGCTGCGACTTCGCCGTCAGCGGGCTGTCCACGTCGGTGAGGGCGCCCACCATCCGGGTCTGGTCGTTCGCCGTGGTGCGGGTCAGGCCGAAGGAGGACGCCGGCTCGGTGTCGTGCAACCCGAGCCGGTCGCAGGCGTCGCGGAGCGCGTCGGGGCCGCCGATCGCCCGGTACACCGACTTCGCCGCGTCGTTGTCGCTGGCTTTGATCATCTTCGCGACCCGGGTCTTCTCGGCGCCGGTCAGGCCGCGGTTCGCGCCCTGCGCCTTGAGCAGCAGCGCGGCCAGCAGCTCCACCTTGATCACGCTGGCCGCCTCGAGCCGGGTGTCGCCGTGGTAGTCGTAGCGGTGCCCGGTGCGGTGGTCGACGACGGAGACGCTGAACTCCGGGACGGTGCGCGCATAGCGGTCGAGCACCGTCGTCAGGCGCTCGACCCGCTGCGCCCAGGAGCCCTTCGCCTTCGACCGGTCCACCTGGTCGCCGCGCTGCGGCCCGGGGAAGACGTAACCGGGGTACGCCTTGACCGTCGGCGGCAGGCGCTTTAGGTCGACCGTGTCGGGAGCGCCGACCATCCTCGCATCCGCCAGCTGCCGGGCCGGCTGGTCGCGCAGGGCGGCGGCCATGAAGGACCGCCAGATCCGGTACGGCATGCCGTCGCCGTTGATGGCCTTGCCGTTCTTCTGCCTGATGGGTCCGGGCTTCTCCCGGCCCACCCACGTCACCGCGGCCAGCGCCGGCGTCCACCCGGCGGTCCACGCGTCCGACGAGTCGGTGGTGTCGGCCCACTGCTGGGAACCCGTCTTCGCGGCGGCCGGCAGGTTCGGGATCGGGCCGTCGTGCTGCACCACCTCCGCGAGCACGGCTCCCACGTCCGCGGCCACGTCGTCGGACAGCACCCGCTTGGTCTTCTTGGCGTACCGGTGGAGGGTGGTGCCGTCCGCCGTGGTCACCGACTGGACGAAGTGCCGTTCCGCCCGGCGTCCGCCGCCGGCGAGCGTGGCGTAGAGGGTGGCCATGTCGGCCGGGGCGACGGGGTAGCGGCCCAGCGCGATGTCGGGCCGGGTCCTGCCGGGCGCCGGCTCGCCCTTGAGGTCGACGAGCGTCTGCTGGTCGCCGTACTTCTCGGGCACGCCCAGCCGGTGCGCCAGCCGGCGGACGGCGTCGGGCCCGATCTGTTCGGCGAGGGCGTAGAACGGCGTGTTGAGCGAGTGCACCATCGCGGTGTCGAGCGGGCAGATGGGGCACTGCAGGTTCTCCTGGTTGTACAGCGGCGCGCCGTTGCGGCTCTCGAACAGGCGCGGGGAGCTGCCGTTGTACATCGAGCGGAACCCGATGCCGCGCTCCTCGGCGGCGGCGAGCACGATCGGCTTGAACGTGGAGGCGGGGGGCCGGGCGGCCACCGCGTCGTCGAAGTAGCCGCGGCCGCGGTCCCCGCCGTAGTAGGCGCGTACCCCCCCGTCGGCCGGGTCGACCGCCACCAGCGCGGCGCGCAGCTCCTTGGGCTGGCCCTCGAGCTCCTTGCCGATGCCGTCGGTGGCGGCCTCCTGCGCGGTGGCGTCGATCGTGGTGAGCACGCGCAGGCCACCGGTACGGATCTGCTGCCGGCTGATGCCCGCCCGGGTGAGCTCGTCCTCGACCCGGTCCGCGATCAGCCCGGCCGGCCCGCTGACCGTGCTCGTGGTGACGGACTCCTTGGCCACGGCCGGGTACGGCGTGCTCCCGGCCGCACCCGCGTCGAGCCAGCCCTGCGCGGCCATCGACCGCAGCACCCAGCGCCACCGCTGCTGCGCCCACGTCGGGTCCACGGCCGGGTCGCCGCGGGTCGGGTCCTTGACCATGGCGGCGAGCACGGCGCCCTGGGCCACGGTCAGCCGGTCGACCGCCGTGCCGAAGTAGGCGCGGGCCGCCGCCTCGATGCCGTACGCGCCCCGGCCGAAGTAGATGGTGTTGAGGTACCGCTCGAGGATCTCGTCCTTGCTCCACCGGTGTTCGACCTTCAGCGCGAGCGCGGCCTCGCGGGTCTTGCGGCTGACCGTCCGTTCCTGCGTCAGGTACGCGTTGCGCACGTACTGCTGGGTGATCGTGGACGCGCCCTGGCCGCCGTCGTGGGCGATGTTGGTCCACAGCGCGCGTACCAGGCCGCGTACGGAGATGCCGAGGTGGTCGTAGAAGTCCCGGTCCTCGGCGGCCAGGAACGCCCGGCGCACGTGCAGGGGCACCCGGTCGAGGCTGACGTCCGTACGGTCGGCCAGCCCGATCCGCGCCAACACTGTGTGACCGTCCCGGTAGTAGAGCACCGAGGCCTGCGGCGGCGCCGGATCCGGGGGGAGGTCCACGCTCGCGACGTAGCCGGACGCCACCCCCGTGAGCACCAGGACCAGCACCGTCAGGGTCACCACGGACCTGCGCAGCCACCGCGGCAACCGCAGGTACCAGGCGGGTGCCCGGCGCCTGCGGTGCCGCCGCGGCGGGGGGTCGGCCGCTGGCGTGGGGGCTGTCTCGTCTGACACTGCGCGCGCTTCCGTCAATGCCATGCGGGCGATCAAACCCCGCGATTGTCAGGAAGTTGTTGAGTTACGCAAAAGGGGCAGCAGGCATCACAGAAAGTAGTCGGCGAAAGAGTCATCAGCCGGGCCGTGGCGCCGATGATGGTGACGACAACACCCGCGCTGTGCGAGGTAAGGGGAACACGTGGCCCGATTGACGTCTTGGGTGGCGGATCGATCCGTACGGGTCAAGGTGTTGGCCCCGGTCCTGCTCGCGACGGTCGGCATCGGGGCGGTGGCCTGGTCGGGCCTGGCCGGTCTGAGCGCGGAGGGGCAGCGTTCCAGCGACCTGTACGCGCACACCGCCCGCCCGCTGGCCGACCTGGTCACGCTGCGCGACATGCAGGGCGACTCGAGGGTCGAGGTGCGGGACGTGATCATCCTCGCGCCGGGCCCCGCGCAGGAGGACGTCATCTCCGGCATGAAACAGACCGACACGGACGCGGACGCTGCGATCGCCGCGTATGTGGCCGACCACGGCACGCTCGACGCCGGGCGCGCCGCGCTGATCGAGCAGGCCCGCACCGGACTGGGCGCATGGCGGCGGGCCCGGGACAACCAGCTGCTGCCCCTGGTGCGGACCGGGGACGCGGCGGGCGGCGCGGCCATGCTGGCGTCCGGCGGCGCCCTCGACGTTGCGAACGCCACCTTCGGAGACGCGCTGGACACCCTGGCCGAGGACGAGACGGCCCAGGGGGAGCGGACCAACGCCGCCGTTGCCGAGGCGCAGTCCCGGCAGCGCAGAATCATGCTGATCATCTCACTCGCCGTGGTCGCCGGCGCCGTGCTCGTCGGCCTGCTCGTGGCCCGCGCAGTGGTACGGCCGCTGCTGCGGGTGCGCGCGGTCCTCACCCAGATGGCCGACGGCGACCTCACCGGCGAGGCACACGTGACCAGCCGGGACGAGGTCGGTCAGATGGCGACCGCGCTGCTCACGGCGAACACGGCGCTGCGCCGCACGATCTCGACGATCGTCTCGTCGGCCCGCACCCTCGGCGACGCCGGGGACCGGCTCGCGGCCAGCAGCGCGGGCACCTCGGAGCGGGTCCGCGACTCGGCCACCCAGGCCACGGTCGTGGCCGGCGACGCGGAGACCGCCTCGCAGAGCATCACGACGGTCACTGCCGCGGCGGACGAGATGCGGTCCGCCATCGGCGAGATCGCCCGGCGCTCGGAGCAGGCCGCCCACGTCGCCCGCGACGCCGTCCAGGTCGTCACCGGTACCTCCGCCACCGTGGAGCAGCTCGGCCGTAGCTCCGCGGACATCGAGCAGGTGCTCAACGCGATCTCCTCCATCGCCGCGCAGACCAACCTGCTCGCGCTCAACGCGACCATCGAGGCGGCCCGGGCGGGCGATGCGGGCAAGGGGTTCGCGGTCGTCGCCGGCGAGGTCAAGGAGCTGGCGCAGCAGACGGCACAGGCCACCGAGGACATCGCCCGGCGGATCGGCGCCATCCAGGCGACCAGTGCCGAGGCCGGCGCGGCGATCGGCCGCATCGGCGAGGTGATCACCGAGATCAACGACCACCAGAGCGCGATCGCCGCGGCCGTCGAGCAGCAGACCGCCACCACCGGCGAGATGGGCCGCAACGTCGCCGAGGCGGCCGAGGCCAGCACCCGCATCGCCGCCACGGTCACCACCGTCGCGGCCGCCGCCCGGGAAGCCGAGGCCGAGGTCACCGGCTCGCAGCACGACATCGCCGCGGTGACCAGGTTGTCCACCGAGCTGCAGGACCTGATGAAGGGCTTCCGCCACTGAGCGCGCCCGCGACGCCTGCCGCCGGGCTCACTTCTCGTCGAAGAAGCGCAGCTCCGAAGGCTCCCGCAGCAGGTCCTCCAGGATCACGTTGCCGTCGACGTTGTACGGCTGCCGCATGTGCTCGTCCCACGCGGCCCGGGACCGGAACATCTCGAGCATCACCCAGGTGTCCGGGTCGTCCTGCGGCTGCACCAGGTGCATGAACACGCAGCCGGGCTCGGCCAGGCTGTTGCGGCGCATGGACTGCAACTGGTCCTCTGCCTCCCGCAGCCGGTCCGGCCGTGGCTTGATGGTCACCACCAGGAAGAAGGCCCTCTCCTCGTCGCTCATGGCTGCCTCATCTCCTCGACTCTGGCCCGGCCTCGCGCCGGCGGGTGCACGGTGGCGCGTCCCCGCGCCACGGGTGGTGCCTCCTGCGGGACCGGCGGCACCCGGGATCGGCGCCGGCGCACGACGACCGCCCCGGCCACCAGCACCGCGAGGCCCGCGACGGCGCCACCCAGAGCCAGCGCCGGCCGGGTGGGGAAGCGCCGCTTCGCCGCGGGAGAGGCCGGGGGCGCCGCGATGACCGCGTCACCGGCCAGCGTGAGGTCAGCGGTGTCCACGCGTACGGACACCCGCGCCGGCAGGGTCGGCGGGGTGGGCAGCTCCACGAGGTAGCGGCTCGCCAGCTCAGTCGACACCTGGTCGGCGGCGGGACCGATGTCGGGGTCGCGGGCCGGCGCGAAGAAGCCACCGGTGGCCGCCGCCGTGGCCGCCCAGTAGGAGCCCGCGTCCGGGGTGCCGACCACGACCAGGACCGTCCCGCTGCTGCGGAACCGTTCGGCGAGCGCGCCGGCGTCCTCGCCACCCGCATCCGGTCCGGTCGTGTAGAGCACCACGAGCCGCCGGCCGGGCGCCGCCGCGGGGAACTGCCGCAGCCCCAGGGCCAGCGCCGTGGCGGTGTCCCGGTCACCGCGGGCCGGCACGGACGACAGCGCCCGCACCGGGTCGGCGGGACCGCGCTGCGGCCCGGCGATCACCGTGGCGGGCGCCGAGCCGGCGATCACCACCGCCTGGGCGCCGGCGGGCGCCTCGAGGGCGAACCGGGCGCCGGCGCTGCGCCACGCCGGCAGCGTCGCGGCCCCGGCGACCGACGTGTCGACGACCAGCGCGACGGCCGTGGCGTCGGACATCACCGGCTCCAGGGTCGCCCACTGCGGGACGCCGTCGCGGGTGACCGTCACGGTGCGCGGGCCCGCCCGCGTGCTCGCGCCCAGGTCGACGACCAGCGCCGTCTGCTCGCCGCGCACCAGCACCGCGGCGACCGGGAGCGGCAGCGGGGCGGCCGCCGCCGGGGCACCGGCCCACGGGACCGTCGCCGCCACCATGATCAGCGCGGACAGCGCCGGACCCGGCCCGCGCCGGCGCTCAGACGTGGTCGGCGAACACGATGACATTGTCCCGGTAGCTTCCTCGAGCGCGGTCGAAGCTTCCGCCGCAGGTGACGAGCCGGAGGGTGGCGTCCAGCGTGGGCGCGTACACGAGATCGGTCGGGAACGCGGTCTTCGAGGTCTGCGACACCCCGGTCACCCGGAACGTCACCGTGCTGCCGTCGGCGCGGTCGACGGCGATCAGCGTGCCGGGCCGTACGGTGCTCAGCCGGGCGAAGACCCCGGGGCCGCGACGCGAGTCGACGTGACCGAGGAGCACCGCGGGCCCCGGCTGCCCGGGGCGGGGGCCGCCCTCGTACCAGCCGGCCACATCGGGGCGGGCGGGCACCTCGACGGTGCCGTCGCGCTGCAGGCCCAGCCGTTGCAGCGCGCTGTCGACGTGCAGGGCCCGGATCCGCAGGCGTACCGGCCGCGCCACGACGGTGTAGGTGCGCGCCGAGCGGAAGCGGTCAGCCGCGACCGGTGCCGGGTCCGTGGGTGCGACGGGTGCCGCGCCGCCCGGGCGGGGAACGGGCGGCGCGGCGCCGGTGAGCACCGCGATCATCGCCGTCGTCAGGCCGGCGAGGGCTGCTGTCCGGGCGTACGCGGGCATGTCACCCGTGCTCCGCGACACCGGCGAGGCCGCCGTACCCGGTCTGCGCCCCGCCGTGCGGCAGGCGCGCGGCGACGGTCGCGCCGAACCCGTCCGCCAGCCGGCGGGCCAGGGCGAACATGTGCTCGTACGTCCGGCCGGCGAGATCCTGGGCGCCGCGGTAGTCCCGGGCGGCGTACGCGTCGGCGTGCTCGATCAGCATCCGGTCGTGCTCCTGCAGCGCCGCGGACAGGTCCGCCGCCGACACCCGTCCGCCGGTCGCCGGGGCGAGCACCGCGGCCATGTCGTGTTCGAACGTCCGCAGTTCCGCCTGTGCCCGGTGCCTGCGGTCCGGTTTGCCGGCGGCCGTGGCACCCGCGTACCCCACGAGCAGCTCCACGTGCGAGGCCCACAGCGACTGGAACCGCCGCGCGGTGGACGCGCCGAACAGCGTGTCGACCGCGGCCGCGAGATCCCGCGTGTTGTCGTTGAGCATGTCGCCGGCGGCGTCGAAGTCGGGGGTGTTCGCGACCGCCGCCCGGTTCACGTCCTCGAGCAGCACGGCGTGCTCGGCCAGGACCTCGCCCAGCTGGGACCGCAGCCGCCAGACGGGCGCGCGCAGGGTGGCCCGGTCGGCCGCCGGCAGCAGCGCGTCGGCCAGCGTCAGGCCCAGGCCGTACGTGTGCTGGTAGCCCTCCCGGTACAGCCGGTCGGCGGTGGCGTAGTCGGCCGCCGCGTACGCGTCCGCCTGCCCGGTGAGGTGGCCGACGTGCATGACGACCGCGGCGCGCGCCGCTTTGGGGGACAGCCGGCCGTGCGACGCCCCGGCGAAGAACCGGCCGAGTTCCTGTTCGTCCTCGACCAGCTCCGCGCGGGCCCGGCCCTTCGCGGCGTTGTCCCGATCGGCCACGGCGCCCGCGTACGCCACCAGCGCCACGACGTGGCCGGACCACATCGGCCGGAACTTCTCCGCGGTGGCGGCGCCGAAGAGCTGTCCGACCAGGGTGGTCATGGCGTCGGTGTTGCCGCCCAGCGCGGCGTTCGCGGCCTGCGCGAAGGACTCGTCGCCGCGGATCCGGCTGCGCATCAGGTCGGCCGCCAGCGCCGAGTGCTGTCCCAGGAGGGCCTGGAAGCGCACCGCCAGGTCGGCGGCGGAGGGCCGCGCCGCTGCGGCGGCAGCCGTCACCGGATGCTCCGGCCCGTGGATGGCCTGCCCGTGGGCGGCCGCCGCGTGGGCGGCCGGCCCGTGGGCGGCCGGCCGGAGCGAGGCGGCCCCGGCCGGGAGGGCCACGGCCAGCCCGGCGCAGAGCAGGGAGAGCAGGTGCCGGCGAGGGCCGGTGTTGCGTGTCCGCATTCGCATCATCCCCGTCGGACGGTGATGTCGCCGCCGACCCTACGCTCGCATCGAGATCGGTCGAGTCCTCCGAGCGGACCATCCGGCATGGCCCGAAATCCGCGCAACACGAGATGAAATCCCCCGGCGGCGGCGGGTACGGTCGGGGATGCCGGTGCCCGCCAATCCGAGGTGACCGCATGGCCGACCGAGAGATGGCCGACGCAGAGATGGCCGACGGCCGGCTCGTGGCCGGGCGGTACCGGCTGCTCCGGCCCCTGGCCGCCGGGGGTGCGAGCCAGGTATGGCTGGCCACCGACGAGATGCTGCACCGCCGGGTCACGGTCAGGAAGTGCGGGCTGACCATGCCGCAGGCCCGCGCCCTGGCCCGGATCGGCGACCCGAACCTGCTCGGCGTCCTCGACGTCCTGCCCGGTGACGACGAGCCGTGGATCGTGCTGGAGTACGTCCCCGCCCGCTCGCTGCTGCAGGTCGTCCGGGAGGCGGGCCCGCTCGAGCCGGCCCGCGCCGCCACCATCGGCCTCGCGGTGCTGCACGCGCTGACCGCGATGGGCAGCACTGGCGTGCCGCATGTGGACGTCGAGCCGGCCACCGTCCTGATCGGAGACGCCGGCCGCGTCGTGCTCTCGGACATCGGCCCGCCGCTCACCACCGCCGACTCCGGCGCCGTCCGCGGATCGGCGCGGTACCGGGCGCCGGAGCGAGCGTCCGGCGAGGGCCCCACCGTGCCGGCCGATCTGTGGTCGCTGGGCGCCACGTTGTTGCACGCCGTGGAGGGGCGCCCGCCGGCTGCCGGCGGCACCCCGGACCCACCGCGGCAGGCCGGGCGGCTCACCGCCGTCCTGGAGAGCCTGCTGCGGGCCGACCCCTCGGCCCGGCCGTCGCCGTCCGAGGTGGAGGAGGCCCTGCGCCGCGTGGCGACACCGCCCCCGCCTGCTGAGGAGCGCCCGGCCGCCGCGGCCGTACCGCCGGCACCGCAGCGGTTCCGGTGGGCTGTGCTCGCCGCGGTCACGGTCATCGCGGCGGCGGCGGCGGCGGGCGCGGCGGCGACCAGGACCGGCGACGACCGGGTTGCGCCGCGGCCGCCGGCGCCGGCCACCCCGAGCGCCCGCCCGCATCAGGCGCTGCCGCGCGGCTTCACGTGGTGGAACGATCCCGCGGGCTTCCGGGTGGCCGTCCCGCGCGGATGGCGGCACCGGCACGACCCCGGCGGTGTGCTGGCGCTGACCGGCCCGCCCGGCCGGCCCACCCTGCGCGTCAGCGGGCCGGCCGGGCGCCCGCCGGACGTCTTCACGGCTCTCACCGCCGAGGAGAGCAGAAGGACACTCGCGGCGTACCGGCGCGTGCGGATCGAGGCGCTGCCCGGTCCGTCGGCCGCGGTGTGGGAGTACACGTTCCAGGACCCGTCCGGCGTCCCGATGCGCGGCCAGCGCCGGCTCCTGGTCACGGACGGGCACGCGTACGCCCTCGAATGGCGCGCGCCGAGGTCCGCGTGGGCGGCGAACCTGCCGACGGTGACCGTGGTCCTGGACAGCTTCGAACCCGTGGCCGGCGCCTGACCCCGGACAGCGAGACGCCGCCCGGATCGACCATGACCGGGCGGCGTCTCACGGCCGTACGACTAGCAGGCGCCGGGCACCCAGGAGCACTCGACGTCCTCGCCCTTGCGGGTGACGACGTGGCGCTGGACGGCCGGCAGCCGGCTCTCCCGCAGCGACGCCGCCTCCGGGCCGCCGGAGCTGGCCATCGCCACCGCGGCGGTGTCGAGGATGTCACTGACGTTCGACTGCGCGGCATTGGAGATCGACGAGAACACCAGCTTGCGGCCGCCGCGGTCGGTCACGTACCCGGAGAGCGCGTTGACGCCGGTCAGCGTGCCCGTCTTGCCGTGCAGGTTACCGGCGGCCGGGGTGCCGCGCATGCGGCTGGCCAGGGTGCCGCCGACCAGCGGGCTGGGGTCGCCGGCGATGGGCAGCGCGGCGTACCAGGTGGCGAACCACGGACGGTCCTGCGCGGCCTTCAGCAGCGTGGCCACCTGCGCCGTGGTGAGCCAGTCGCGGCGGGTCAGGCCGGAGCCGTCACCCATGGTGATCTTGCTCGTGTCGACCCCGATCGCCTTGAGGGCGGCGGTCGCCGCCGGCAGGCCGGTGCCCCAGCTGCCGGCCGAGGCCGGCGTCTTCGCCCGGCCCATCGCCTTGGTGAGCAGCTCGGCGTGGCCGTTGTTGGACAGCTTCAGGAAGTACGGCAGGAGCTGGCTGAGCGGGATCGAGGCGTGATCGGTGATCGTCTTCGCCGTGCTGGGGGTGGCGCCGGTGGTGGTGGAGCCGGAGACCGTCACGCCGTGGCGCTTCAGGGCGTCGCGGAACACGCCGGCCGCCACCTGGGTCGGGTCCTGCACCGACACGAGGTTGACCTTCGCGGCGCCGGCGAGCGGGATCGAGCCGGTCACGGTGATGGTGTTGGTGCCGTGCCCGCGGGTGGCCGACACCGTGGTCGCCGTACCCTTCGCGCCGGTCACGGTCTTGTTGACGATCTTCACGACCGTGTTGGCGGGCGTGAGCGTCACGACGCCCGCCTTGCTCGCGGCGCTGCCGGGCTTGGTCTGCACGGCGACGGCGCCCGCGTTGTAGTTGGCGTCCGCGGCGACGGTCAGCGCGGAGATCGGCGCGTTGTCGGCGTACGTCTCGTCCTGCCAGGACCAGTCCAGGCCCAGCGGGGTGCGGTCGAACCAGGTGTCGTCGGCGACCAGCGAGCCGGTGAACTTCGTGATGCCGGCCTGCGACACCGCCTTGGCGAGCGCGTCGAACTGCGCGTACGTCATGGTCGGGTCGCCCTGGCCGCGCAGGTAGATGCTGCCGGACACGGTCTTGCCGCTCTTGGTGCCGGAATACCGGGTGATCGTGTGGAACTTGTAGCCCGCGCCGAGGACCTCCAGGGCCGCGGCGGAGGTCATCAGCTTCTCGTTGGAGGCGGGGATGACCCGCTGCTCGGCGTTGTGCGAGTAGATGATCGACCCGCTGGCCGCGTCGCGCACCTGCAGCCCGGTGGTGGAACCGGCCAGCCGCGAGTCGGCGAGGATCTGGTCCAGCGTCGCGACCAGGGCGGTGTCCGAAGCGGACGTCGTCGTCCCGGCGGAAGCGGTGCCGACGGCGACCGCCGTAGCGGTGACGGCAACGGCGACCACAGCCAGGGCCGGGAGCACCGGCCCCTTGATACGCGCTCTACGCATGAAATCCGCTCTGCTCTCGTCGGGGATCGTCGGAGGGTGGCGGCACATCCTCGCACGGCGGCGCTCGCCGGTGGGGGCACCGGCCGGGCACGCCGGCCGGTACCCCGCTGCGCCGCTGGTCAGCCCTCGACGCGGTGCGCCGCCCAGAACGACGTCAGGTCGGTCGGGCCCGCGGCGGCCTGCGCGGCCGCCTTGAAGTCGGCGACCGTGGAGATGCCGTACCAGTGCGACGCGGCGTACGACTTGAGCAGGTTCGCCATCGCCGTCGTGCCGATCAGCCGGCGCAGGTCGTGCAGGGTGCACTTGCCGTAGCCGTACACGACGGTGCTGTAGCGGTTGGAGTGCTGGTCCCAGTACGCCATCGAGTTGGTCAGCTTCTCCGCCGACGACTGCCAGGTGATCCCGCAGCCCGAGCCGGTCTTGTTGAAGTACAGGTCGGTGGCGTAGTCGGTGAAGCCCTCGTCGAGCCACGGCGTGCTGTACTCGTCGTCGCCGACGATGCCGTAGAACCACTGGTGCGCCAGCTCGTGCGCGAGCGCGGTGGAGCTCACCAGGTCGAGCACGAAGCCGGGGTACTCCATGCCGCCGAACCAGAAGCCGTTGTCGAGCACCACGTCGGCCTCGCCGTACGGGTACGCGCCGAACCGGCCGGCGTGCGCGTCGAGGGAACCGGTGGCCACGTTCAGCATCGACTTCGCGCTCGCGGAACTGATCGAGCCGACCGAGTAGACGTTGACGGCCACGCCACCCGCGGTCCTGCCGCTGATCTTCTTGAACGGCCCGGCGGCCCAGGCGAACTCGCGGACCTGCCTGCCCACGGCCCGGGTGACCGTACGCCCGCTCGTCCCGGCCGTGTCGGTGGAGGTGCCCGTCGCCGGCACCAGCACGGACGACGGATGGTCCAGGGTGACGTCGTAGTCGCTGGCCAGCGCGTAGAAGGACTCGCCGTTGTTGGTGTACGGGTCCAGATGCCAGCCCGCGGCGTCACGGACCGCCAGCACCGGCAGCGCGTTGCCGATGAAGTAGTAGCTGCCGTCGTGGCCGAACCGGTCGACGCCCGAGGGCACGACGATGCGCAGGTCGAAGCCGATGCCGGCGGTGCCGCCCTGGGCCAGCGGCGTGGGCAGCGTGATCTTCAGGGCGGTGCAGCCCACCTCCAGCGCGCCGGCCGTGCCGCCGGTGACGTTGCTGACGGTGATCGGGGTGGACGGGCAGCTGCCGTGGTAGTTGTCCCAGAGCCGCAGGTAGACCTCGCTCAGCGGGGTGGCGGACGGGTTGCTGAACGTCACGCTCTCGTGCCCGGTCCACGTGCCGCCGGCGGCATCGCTGGTGAGGGAGATCGTGTACGCCGGGGTGGCCGGCGTGCGGGTGGCGTCGGCGGCCGCCGCGGCCGGGGTCGCCGGCACCGCGAGGCCCGCGCTGATCGCGAGCACGCCGGTCAAGAATCTGGAGAGCATCTGCCGTCCTGTCGGTCGCCGGAAGTCGGACATCGATCAGCATGATTCGCGGTCGCCGCGCGTGGCAACGGGGGAACCCCTTGCGCTGCCCGGATCGACCCTGATTGCTACCGACCGTGCACTCCGATCGGGCCGCCGCGCGTCGATGGGGCGGACATGGTCCAGCGCTCGCTCCGCACGGGGTACGCCCACGTGCGGTCATTCGTCCAGCGGGACCCCATGCGGTCGCTGCGGCTGTTCTTCCTGACCTCGCTGGCGCTCTGCGCGACCGGTCTGACCGTGCAGACCCGGCACGCCGGTCTCGGCGCCGACGTGACGACGCTGTGCGCGGCGGTCCAGCTGTTCGGCTTCGCACTGCGGATCGTGGAGTTCCGCCGCGCGCGCCCGCTGCCGATCTGGGTCGACGCGCTCGAGCTGGCCGCCGTGCTGGCCCTGTTGTCGCAGGTCACCGACGTCTCACCGGTGATCAGCACGTTCTTCATGGCGGTGCTGTTCCGCGCGGCGATCGGCGGGCTGCCCCGGCTGCTGCTGTCGCAGGCCGGCTACCTCGGCGTCTGGGCGATCGCGATCGCCATGCCCTGGCACGTCGAGCCGGTGCCCGGCGCGATGATCTCGCTGCCCACCACCAGCCTCATGGTCTACGGCACGCGGGCCCTGATGGCGAAGCTGCAGGAACAGCAGAAGGACCGCAACGCGCTGCTCGGCGGCGTGCTCACCGAGCTGCCGTTCCCGGTGGTGGTCACCGACGACGCCGGCGAGGTGGTACTGGCCAACCCCGCGGTGACCGACCTCGTCGGCTGGTCCGGCGCGGAGGCGCCCGGCCTGCACCGGCTGCGGCTGCAGGATCTGGAGGGCCGCCCGGTCGACCTGCGCGAGCTGGCCGCCGGCGGTGCTCGCACCAGGATCGAGGTACGGCTGGTCCGGCCGGACGGCGTGACCCTGCAGCTCGTGGTGCAGACCGTGCCGATGACCGCGAGCCTGTCCCAGGGCGCCGGCGTGGTGCTGGCCCTGCTCGACGTCACGTCGCAGCGCGCGTACGAGGAGCACCTGCACCGGGCCGCCTACTACGACATGCTGACCGGGCTGCCGAACCGCCGCCTGCTGTTCGAGCGGCTCGGGCTGGCACACAGCACCGGCACCGGGTACGCGATGCTGCTGATCGACCTGAACGACTTCAAGGCCGTCAACGACACCCACGGCCACAAGGTCGGCGACGAGCTGCTCACCGCCGTCGCGCAGCGGATCGACGCCGCGGCCGGTGACACGGCGACCGTGGCGCGCCTCGGCGGCGACGAGTTCGCGGTGCTGCTCCCGCACGCCGGCGCCACCGGGGCCGAGGTCGTGGCCCGGGCCGTACGGGACTCCTTCGCCGCGCCGTTGCAGCTCAGCTGCGGTCCGCTGCAGAGCGGCGGCACGGTCGGCGTCGCGATCGCCGGGCCGGGGCAGACGCCGGACGAGGTGATCGAGCGCGCCGACCACGCCATGTACCTCGCCAAGTCCGTGGCCAGGCGGCGCCACCGTGCCCCGCTCGGCCCGCGCAACGACGTGCCCGCTGACCGATCGGACGAGGGCTGCCACCGACCGGCCACCATTTCCGCACCTGATTCATAACCTGCGCCGTCCTGCCGAGTGAAGGGCCACATCGTCCGCAGGCGTCGAAGGAGCAGCAGTTGACTGGGAAAGGTCGCCTCAGGGCCGCCGGGGCGGTGGTCGTCACCGCAGCCGCGCTGCTGCACGCGAGCGCCGCGGACGCCGCCACCACGACGCCGTCGTTCACCGACTACAGCTACACCGCCACCGCGGCCGGGCTCGCCGACGTCCGCCGGATCGTCCGCGACGACGTGGCGGCGGCCGCCGGCTACACCGGCAAGGGCGTCGGCATCGCGCTCATCGACACCGGCGTCGTGCCGGTGCCGGGCCTCACCAGCGGCAACGTGGCCAACGGGCCGGACCTGTCGCTGGAGTCGCAGGTGCCGGGCCTGTTCCGCCGCGACACGTACGGCCACGGCACGCACCTGGCCGGCATCATCGCGGGCCGCGACGCCGCCGGGGGCGGCTTCCAGGGCCTCGCCCCCGACGCCAGGCTGCTGTCGATCAAGGTGGGCGCGGCCAACGGGGCGGTGGACGTCACGCAGGTGATGGCGGCCGTCGACTGGGTGGTGGCGCACCGCAACGACGACCCCGCGAACCCGATCAAGGTCCTGAACCTGTCGTACGGCACCGACAGCACGCAGAGCTGGGTGACCAGCCCGCTCAGCGAGGCCGTGGAGAACGCGTACCGGGCCGGCATCAGCGTGGTCGTGGCCGCCGGCAACACCGGGGGGAACATCCTGCTGCCCGGCTCGAACCCGTACATCATCACGGTCGGGGCGACCGACCCGCAGGGCACCACCAACCCGGCCGACGACCGGATCGCGTCGTTCAGCAGCACCGGTACGTCGTGGGGCAACGGCCCGGACGTGATGGCGCCGGGCCGCTCGATCGTCTCGCTGCGCGACCCCGGCAGCTACGCCGACGTGAACTACCCGTCGGCCCGGGTGGGGGACCGGTTCTTCAAGGGCAGCGGCACCTCCCAGGCCGCGGCGGTGGTCAGCGGCGCCACGGCGGTGCTGCTGCAGAAGTACCCGAGCCTGTCGCCGATGCAGGTCATGTGCTACCTGCGGGCCACCGGAAGCCCGGTCGCCGGCTCGTCGGCCCCGCAGGTCAACCTGCAGACGGCGTTGCGGTCCACGCTGACCGGGTGCAGCCAGAGCGGTACCACCGTCACCGGTCTGGGCAGCATCCAGAAGGACCGCGGCTCGTCGCTGGTGACCAACGGCGGGGTCGCGCTGACCGGGGAGCGGGACATCTTCGGCCCGCTGAGCACGGCGGTGTGGGCGCCGGCGAGCGCCGCCCACACGTCCTGGAGCGGCGGGAACTGGATGGGCCGCCCGTGGACGGGCACCGGCTGGGTCAGCCCGTCGGACGGGCAGGCGAACTGGGGCGGCAAGACCTGGTCCGGCAAGACGTGGTCGGGCAAGACCTGGTCCGACGTCGCGTGGGCGGGGCAGACCTGGTCCGGCAAGACGTGGTCCAACAGCAACGGCGCCGCGCCGATGTGGAACGGGGCGAACTGGTCCCTCGCCGGCTGGCTCTCCGCCGGCGACAAGGGCTGGACGTCCTGAGCCGTGAATGACGTGAGGAGGCGTGGTGGACGCACCGGGGCTCGCCCGCTCGTTGGATGACCTGGAGCAGTACCAGGGTCACGACATCGGTGCGAACCTGGCGTCCGCCACGGCCATCGAGCTGCAGGCCCGGGCCTGCGGCGAGACCGTCCTGCAGCTGCGCGCCCGGCTGGTCCGGGCCGACATGGAGCAGCGCAACGGCGACCGCGGCAGCGCGGCCCAGGTGTTCCTGGAGGTCCGGCGGCGGGCGCAGGACCTGGGGTCCCGCCCGCTGCTGGCCCGCAGCCACTTCCACCTCGCGCTGACCTACAACTACCTCGGCGACCACGCCGCCAGCCTCGAGCACGCGATCAGCGCCACCGAGCTGCTCGAGGAGGACGCGGCGCCGGGCCTGCGGGTGATCTACCTGCTCCGGCTGGCGAACGCCCTCGGCGACGTCGGCTCCATCGCCGCGGCGCGCGAGCGCTACCGGGAGGCCGAGCAGCTGGCGATCGCCATGGGCGATCTGCACCGGCGGCTGCAGGTGCTGAACAACCGCGCGTACACCGAGTTCGAGGCCGGCGAGCTGGCCGCCGCGGCGACCGTCGCCGGGCGGATGCGCGTGGTCGCCGCCACCCTGGGCCGCGGCTTCCTCATCGTCGAACGCGACACGGTCGCGAACATCGAGATCGCCCTCGGCCGGTACGCGGCGGCCGAGCAGACGCTGCTCTCCCTGGTGGAGACGCCGCTCTGGTACGAGATGCACGACCTGGCGGAGGCCATCCTCACCCTGGCCCGGGCCCAGCGTGGCATCGGCGCGCTCCGCCGCGCGCAGCAGAGCCTCGACCGCAGCCGCGCGCTGTGCGAGGAACGGGAGCTCACCGGCGTCGGGGTGGCCGTGATGGCCGAACAGGCCGAGCTGTACGCCGCGACGGGCGCCTTCGAGCAGGCCTTCGTCGAGTACAAGCGCTACCACGCGGCGGGCGAGCTGCTCCGCTCCGCCCAGCAGGAGGCACGCGCGTCCACCCGGCAGGTGATGTTCGAGACGGCCCAGGCCCGCAACGACGCGGAACGCTACCGCGAGCAGGCCCTGCGCGACCCGCTCACCGGCCTGCACAACCGGCGCTACGTGGACGACCACCTGCCCGCCGCGGTCGCCCTCGCCGCCGAGACCCGCTCGCCGCTGACCATCGCGCTGGTGGACATCGACCACTTCAAGCGCATCAACGACACGCTGTCCCACGACACCGGCGACGAGGTGCTGGTGGCGGTGGCCCAGCAGCTGCGCTCCGTGCAGCAGACGGTGGCCGAGACGGGCTTCGTCGCCCGGATGGGCGGCGAGGAATTCCTCGTGGTGCTGCCGGGCATCGCCGCCGGGCAGGCCGCGAGCACGCTGGAGGCGCTGCGCCAGGCGGTCGCCTCGCACCGCTGGCGCCCGGTGACCGGCGAGCTGCCGGTGACCGTCAGCGTCGGGGCGACCGCAACCCTCGGCGACGACGCGGTGCCGGCCCTGCTCGCCGACGCGGACCGGATGCTGTACGCCGCCAAGAACGCCGGCCGCGACCGGGTGATGGTCTTGGCGACCGCGGCCTGATCAGCCCCCGCCCGGCCGGGCACGCCGGGCGCCGGCGGTCAGCGCCGTTGCTCCGCCATCCACTGCCAGATGTGCGTGCCGTGGACGCTCGGGTCGTTGCGGGCCACGTAGATCCAGGACCAGTGGCCGGGGAACTGGTGGCCGTTCCGGACGACGTGGTCGTACAGCGTGATCAGGGAGCCCGGGATGAGGTCGTGCGCGTGCACGGTGTTGGTCTCCGGCGGCACGGTGTCGTCGTCGCGGGAGGCGACCAGCCAGGTCGGCGTACGGATGCCGCGCAGCTCGTCGTCGGTGATCACCCTCGGGCCGCCGGGCTGCAGCGACTCGACGACCCCGCAGACCGGTACGGAGGCGGCGAACAGCCGGGGGTACTCGACGGTCATCTTCAGGCTCATGTAGCCGCCGTTGCTGCACCCGGCGACGTAGATGCGGTCCCGGTCGATCCGGTGCCGGCGCGCCAGGTCGCCGACGATCTCGCGGATGAGCGGGGCGAAGCGGTCGCCGTCCTCGAGCCAGTACGAGGTGCTCTGCGGCGCCACGACGTACGCGCCGGAGAAGATCCGCTGGGCCTCGTCGGTCGCGAAGCCGAGCGCCCCGCGGTTGGCGCGCAGCGTGGTCTCGTTGTCGTAGTAGTTGTCGGGGAGCGAGGCGCCCTCGCCGCCGCCGTGCAGCCAGACGACGAGCGGGTGCCCCCGGCGGCCGGCGGCGCGGCGGTGCGGCGAGTACAGGCGGTATTTCATGCCCGACCCGGAGGTGTGGTAGCTGAACGCGTCGACCTCCGGGTTGGACAGCCGGCCCTGGACGAGGTCCGAGAACATCACGGGGCGGTGCCCGCGGACGACCACCGGGGCGTTCTGCGTGACGGTGTAGTCGAGGTCGAGCTGGACGTTGCGGCCGCGGCCGGCGATGTAGCCGAGCGTTCCGCCGCCGACCTGACCCTCGGCGTACGCGAGCTCCAGCACGATGTCGCCGTGCCGGTCGAGCCGGGCGGCGGTCACCGTGCGGTCCAGGTCGTACTCGCTGAAGATCTGGTCGCCGGGCGCGATCGGGATCGGGCTGGTGGCCCGGGCGTGCACGCTGAAGGTGCCGGTGGTCAGGCTCGCCGGGTCGACCCGGCCGACGCGGGCCGTGCCGAGGGTGATTGAGGTGACCTGCTCGCCGCCGTCGAGCGTCTCGGCGTTGAGCGTGAACCGCACCCGGGTGCCCGGATGGCCGCCGGCCCGAGCGGCCGCTCCGGGAAGGGTGAGCCCGGCGGCTGCGCCCGCGCCGGCGGCCAGGACGGAGCGACGGCTGATCGGCTGGCCCATGCGGTCTCCTCGTGTCGATCACGCTAGATGTCACGCATCGTCGTCGGTCTATCACAAAAACGCCGCGCAGTGGAAGGTGGCCCGGCCACACGCATTGACTTCGATCTCTGCCCGGACGGACGATGCAACGGCTGCGCCACCGCAGGAAGGAGTGAGTCCCATGTCCCGGCTCACCCGTCGAATCGCCGCCCTGGCCACGTCCGTGATCACCCTCGGCGCCGCGGTCGGGGTGGGGTCGGGCGCCGGGGCCGCGCCGCAGCCCGCGGTGGCGCCGGGCCGCATCGCACCCGTGGTCTCGTGCCCGGCGCTGGCCACCCTCGACCTCGCGCGGGTGCGGACGTCGGTCGGCGGCGCCGCCGAGGTGACGCGCGAGGGACACCGGTACTGCTCCGTCACCGGGTACATCAGCCCGCAGACCCGCTTCGAGGTGCTGCTGCCGGTGTCCACGTGGGCCGGCGACTACCTGCAGCAGGGCTGCGGCGGCTTCTGCGGGGCCGTCGGGCTGTCGCTGACCGACCCGTCCCGGACCAGCGGCTACCAGGCGCCGTTCCCGGCGCTGGGCAACGGCGAGCTCGTCGTCGCGGCCGACGACCAGGGCCACGAGGCTGCGGTCAACACGGACACCCTGTGGGCGCGCGACGACCCGCAGCTGCGGGTGGTCTTCGGCTATTCGTCCGAGCACAGCATGGCGATCACCGCCCGCGCCCTGATCCGCGCGTACTACGGGCGCGACGCGGCCCGCCGGTACTTCGACGGCGTCTCGGACGGCGGTCACGAGGCACTCGACCTGGCGCAGCGCTTCCCCGGGGACTTCGACGGCATCGTCGCCGGTGCGCCGGCCAACAACTGGTCGGCGCTCGCCGGGCTCTTCGAGCCCTGGCTGGCCCGGGTGAACCTCGACCGCCACGACCGGCAGATCCTCACCGCGGAGAAGCTGCCCGCGCTGCACGCCGCGGTGATGCGGGCCTGCGCCGGCGCGGACGGGGTCATCACCGATCCGCGCGCGTGCACTTTCCAGCCCTCGGCGCTGCGCTGTCCCGCGGGAACCGACACGCCCGCCTGCCTGACCGCGCCCCAGATCGCCGTGGTCCGCGCGTTCTACCGGGGTCCGGTCGACAGGCGGGGCCGCAACCTGTTCGACGGCGGCATGCCGTACGGCTCGGAGCTGGCCTGGCAGGTGTGGGCCGTGCAGCCGGCGGCGGACGCGGCGGCCCCCGGGGACACCGTGGCGGCGGCCCTGGGATTGAACTATCTGCGCAACGCCGCCTTCTGGCACAACCCGCCGGTCACCATGGGCCTGCGCGACGTGCGCTTCACGGTCGCCGAGCACCGGCGGCTGCAGGAGGTCGGCGACATCTACGACGCGACCAACCCCGACCTGCGCCGGTTCGCGGCCCGCGGCGGCAAGCTGATCATTTATCACGGCTGGGCGGATCAGGCGATCCCACCGTTCGAGAGCCTGGACTACTACCGCGAGGTCAGCCGGTGGTCCGGCGGCTTCACCCGCGCGCAGTCGTTCTCCCGCCTCTACATGATCCCCGGCCTGTACCACTGCCCGTGCGGGCAACCGGTGGACGGCGACCCCGCCACGGTGGTGGACATGATGACGCCGCTGGTGCGCTGGGTCCGCGACGGCATCGCCCCGGGGACGCTCACGCTGCCGGTCACCGCCGGGTCGACCGGCCGGCCGCCGGCGCACCTGTCGGTGCGGCCGTTCGACCCGGCCGGGCGAGCGCCGCACAACAACGGCCTCAACAGCGACTACCACTATGTCGGGTACGCGACCACGTACCGGCCGGGCGCGGCGCTGTGGTGCCGCCAGGACGGTCCCGCGTTGCGATGCACGTAGGAAATGGGCTTGCGCTCCGGAAGCGGTTCCGTACGGTGGTGCCGGTCAATGTCGGCATCCAGACGGGGGTTGCTTTCGTATGCCGATCGTGGAGGCCCAGGGCCTGACCAAGGTGTTCCGCCGCCCGGACAAGGGACCCGGCCTGGCCGGGGCGGTCCGGCACCTGTTCGCACGCCGCTTCACCGACAAGGTCGCGGTCGACCACGTCGACCTGTCCATCGAGGCCGGTGAGGCGGTGGCGTACGTCGGCCCCAACGGCGCCGGCAAGTCGACGACCGTCAAGCTGCTCAGCGGCATCCTGGTTCCCACCGCCGGCGACGTACGCATCGACGGCCTGCACCCGCAGCGCGACCGCACCACCGTGGCGCACCGCATCGGCGTGCTGTTCGGGCAGCGGACGCAGCTCTGGTGGGACCTGCCGGTGGCCGAGTCGCTCGCCGTGCTGCGCGACATCTACGGCGTCGACCACGCCACCTACCGCAAGCGGATGGCCCGCTTCGACGAGGTCCTCGAGCTCGGCGAGATCCTGCCGGTGGTCGGGCGCAAGCTGTCGCTGGGCCAGCGGATGCGCGCCGACCTCGCGGCGGCGCTGGTGCACGGCCCGCAGGTGGTCTACCTGGACGAACCCACCATCGGGCTCGACCTGGCGGTGAAGGACCGCGTCCGGGAGTTCTTCCGCAGCATCCGCGACGAGGGCACGACCGTCATGCTGACCAGCCACGACCTGGCCGACATCGAGGGCTTCTGCCGGCGGCTGGTGATCATCGACCAGGGCCGGATCATCTTCGACGGCGACCTCGAGGCGGTGAAGGACCGGTTCGCGCGGGAACGGATCCTGCACCTCGAGACCGCCGGGCCGGTGCCGCTGGAGACCCTGCGGGCGTCGCTGCCCGGCGCGGAGGTCGAGGCCGAGGACACCCCGCTGCGGTACGCGGTGCGCTTCGACCGGTTCGCCATGACGGCCGGGCAGGCGGTGACCACGCTGGCCGGCCTCACCGAGCTGGTGGACTTCCGGGTGGACGAGCCCAGCATCGAGGACGTGATCCGGCGCGTGTACTCCGGTGAGCTGGTGCTCGGATGAGGAGCTACCGGGCCCTGATCCGGGCCACCGCGAAGGCGGCGCTCGCGTACCGGTTCAGCCTGCTGCTCGGCCTGGGCGCGGTCCTGGTCCAGCTCGTCGCGTTGCTGGCGGTGTGGCGGGTGATCCTCGCGGAGTCCGCGGTCAACGGCTTCACCTGGCCGCAGATGCGGGCGTACCTGCTGGTGGCGTTCGCCGCGGGCACGGTGGTCTCGCTGCTGGGCGACTTCCGGATGGCGTTCCGCATCCTCGACGGCGACGTCGCGCTGGACCTCGTCAAGCCGATCGACTACCAGAAGGCCCGGTTCGCCGAGGCGGTCGGCGGCCTGTGGATCGAGCTGATCCTCATCGGCGTGGTCGTCGGCATCACGCTGGCGGTCACGGGCGGCGTGGACACCCCGGCCGCGCCGGCGCTCGCTCTGTTCGTCACGAGCATGCTGCTGCTCGTACCGCTGAAGTTCCTGATCGTCTACGTGAGCACGCTGACCTGCTTCTGGACGCAGAACTACATGGGTGTGCAGTGGGCGCGCCTGGCCGTGGTGAACCTGCTGTCCGGCGCGCTGATCCCGCTGGCGTACCTGCCGGGCTGGCTGGCCTCGGTGGCCCAGTGGTCGCCGTTCGCCGGGCTCACCTCGACCCCCGCGTTGATCTTCCTGGGCCGCGTCGACGGCCGGCACGGGCTGCAGCTCGTCGCCGTGCAGCTCGGCTGGGTCCTCGTCCTGTGGTTCGGCGCGCGCCTGGTGTGGCGCGCGGGCCTTCGCCGGCTCACCGTGAACGGAGGCTGACATGCGAACCGTACGGCTCTACCTGCGGCTGCTGGGCGCCCACTTCCGGTCCCTGCTGGAGTACGAGGCCGACTTCGTGATCCTCGTCGTGGCCACGGTGCTGATGCAGGTCGTCAACATCGTCTTCCTGGCGGCGCTGTTCGCGAAGGTCCCGGCGCTCAACGGCTGGACGTTCTGGTCCGTGTTGATGATGTTCGGCGCGGTGGCCCTCGCCGAGGGCGTCGGCTCGCTGTTCTTCGACGGCATGTGGTCCCTGGCCTGGCAGATCAACCGCGGCGAGCTCGACTACTTCCTGGTCCGCCCGTACCCGGTGGCCCTGCAGTCCAGCAGCGCCAACATCGGCGTCAACGGCCTGAGCAACATCGTCATGGGCACCATCATGATCAGTACGGGCCTGGCCCACGTGGACATCGCCTGGACACCGTGGCGGGTGCTGCTCGGCGTGGTGCTGCTGATCAGCTCGGTGGTCATCAAGCTGTCGATCAACCTGGCCACCAACGCGGTGTCGTTCTGGCTCTCCAGCCCCACCCCGCTGTTCGCGTTCGCGATGCACCAGGTCGGCGACCTCGCCCGCTTCCCCCTCTCGATCTACCCCCTGGCGCTCAAGGCAGCCCTCGGCGCGGCGCTGCCGTTCGCGTTCATCAGCTTCTTCCCGGTCGCGTACCTGCTGGACAGCGGGCAGTCGCGCTGGATCGGCCTGCTGACACCCCTGGTCGCGGTGTACTGCGCGGCCGCAGCGGCGATCATCTTCAAGCGCGGAATGCGCCGCTACGAGAGCGCCGGCAACTAGGCGGGACGATGAAATAGAGACCAACAGGCTCCCGTCTACCCCTGATCTTCTCTATTTCGCCGACGTTCCGGCTGGGTGGAAAGGAGGTTCGCAGGAGCGTTGAAGCACCTTGTCGCGCGCGGAGTTCCGTACCGTGTCCGCCATGTCAGCAGCATTTGATCTCTGGGGTCAGCGAGGATGGGCGTCTCTCGATGTGGTGGGGGAGTCCCACTACACGAATGCGATCAAGGCCCTTGTTGGATCGCGTTTGACCTCTGACGGTGCCGAGATCACGGCCACGGTGCAATTGATTCCCGAGCCGTTGAACAAACATGATCGGCATGCGGTCGGGGTCTGGTCGGGACCCCACCAGCTCGGCTACCTGCCTCGCCAGGAGGCGGCCCGGTACTCATCCGTACTGCTGGCATTGGTCGCACGAGGATGGACGCCCCAGGTGTCCTCCCGCATCTGGGCGGCCCAGTGGTCGGCCGGCTCCCAGGACCGGGACGGTTTCCGGGCCTCCGTGCGGCTCGACCTGGCTGAGCCGCACATGCTCGTGCCGGCGAACCAGCCGCCCATCGAGCCGCACCGGATGATGCCCGCGGGAACGGCCATTCAGGTCACCGGCGAGCACGCGCACCTGAACGCGCTGCTGCCCTGGTTGCGCCCGGAGGGCGAATGCTGGGTGTACGCGACCCTGCACGAGATCACCGAGGAGCTCCTGCGCAGCTCGCGCAGCCTCGTCGAGGTACGTATCGACGGGGCCCGGATCGGTCAGCTCACTCCGAGGATGAGCGGCGACATGCTGCCCGCCATCCGGCACCTGGGCGAGAGTGACTTGGTCACCGGCGCCCGGGCCGTCGTGAAGGGCAACCGGATCAAGGCGGAGGTCGTCCTGTACGCGGCACGCGCTCACGACCTGGCGGACAGCTGGCTGGGTCGTGCTGCGGACGCCGCCGTGCCGGTGCAGAGACCCGCCGCTGTCATCGCACCGCCGGCCCCTGTACCCGTCGCCCCGAGCCCCGCCCCTCCGGCCCCGAGCCCCGCGCCGGTTCTCCCGAGTACCGTGCCCTTGATCCCGGGTCGTGCGCAGCTGGAGCCTGCCCCGGCACCCACGCGGCCGAGCTCCGTCCCGGCGATGCCGACACCGGCAGGGAGAAATCAATCGTCCGGGTTCCGCTTCCAGGCACCGCCGAACTGGCCTGCACCGCCTCCAGGCTGGACGCCACCGCCCGGATGGGTGCCGGACCCGGCCTGGGGACCCGTGCCGCCGGGATGGCAGTTGTGGATTCCCGGGACCGGCACGGCCAGCGCGGTGGCAGCGGCGCCTCCCCCGGTGCTGGAGCCGCCACTTCCGACGCCCACGGCGCATACGTCTCCTCCGCCGGACGCAACTGGCGCTGGCATCCCGTTGTTCGGGGCTCGCGGGAAGGCACGCGAGCTGGCAGCCGAGGCGACTCAGCTTCGTGCTGAGCTTGAGGACCTGCGCGCCCGGATGGAACGGCTCGGGGTCTTTCGGATCGAGGAGCTGGAGGACTATCGCCGCCGCCTGGAACAGGAGATCGCGGAGCTGACGGCGAAGAGCCGGGCAGAGCAAGCGGAGCTGCAGCGCCGGCTCGACGAGCTGAGACAGCAGGTCGTGGTGACCGAGGAGAAGGCGCTCCTGCAGGAGGTCGGCGTCTATGAATATCAACATCCGCTCAGCGATGCGGTCGCGTACCAGGACGCCCTGGCCGGCCTGCAGGAACGCATCAAGGCGATGGCCAAGGCGGAGGGTGGGGCGGTGCGGTCCGCGGCCGGCTGGACCGTCAACGGGTCGGACGCTCAGGGGCGTGCCATGCTCCGCGACTACTCCAAGTTGATGCTGCGGGCGTACAACGCCGAAGCCGACAATCTGGTCCGGACGCTGAAGCCCTACAAGTTGCCGGCCGCGATCGACCGGCTCGGCAAGGTCGCCGCCACCATCGCCCGGCTCGGCAAGACGATGGACATCCGCATCACCGAGGAATACCACCGGCTTCGGGTTCAGGAACTCGGTCTCACCAGCGACTACCAGGAGAAGCTCGCGGAGGAGAAGGAACGCGACCGGGAGGAGAAGGCGCGGCTTCGGGAGGAGCGCCGGCTCCAGCAGGAGATCGAGCGGGAGCGGGCTCGGCTGGACAAAGAACGTCAGCACTACGCGAACGCCGTCGCGGCACTCCAGGCCACGGGCGACACTGACGGGCTGGCTCAGCTGCAGGAGCGGCTCGCCCAGATCGATACCGCGATTCAGGACGTCGATTACCGCGCCGCCAATGTTCGCGCCGGCTACGTATACGTGATCTCGAACCTCGGCGCGTTCGGCGAAGGAATGATCAAAGTTGGTATGACGCGGCGACTCGATCCGATGGACCGGGTGCGCGAGCTGGGCGACGCGTCGGTTCCGTTCACCTTCGACGTCCATGCGTTGTTCTTCTCCGACGACGCGGTGGGAATCGAGGCCGCCATGCACTCCCGGCTGGCCGACCGGCGGGTCAACATGGTCAACCACCGGCGGGAATTCTTCTACGCGACTCCGGCCGAAGCGAAACAGCATCTCAAGGACCTGGCCGGCAATCTGTTGCAGTACGAGGAGACGCCGGTAGCGCTGGAGTATCGCCAGAGCCGCTCCCAGGCCCAACGCCTCGCCGCCCAGGGCTCGGAGCCGGCGTCGGCCGGGAGCAACGCCTGATAGAAATCGTCATATGCAGTCCATTTCGACGGAGACCTTCACCGGGCGGATGCGGCGGGCCACCGAGCAGGCGGTCGCGGCCGGGCTGGCCGGGCTGCTGGTGACGCCCGGCCCCGACCTTGCGTACCTCATCGGATATCGGCCGCCCGCGGAGACCGAGCGGCTCACCATGCTGGTCCTGCGGCCCGGCCGCGAGCCGTTCCTGATCGCCCCGCTGCTGGAGCGGGCCGACGCCGAGCGGGCCCCCGGTGCGGCCGTCCTCGAGCTCGCCGGCTGGGCCGACGGGACCGATCCGTACGCCCGCGTCGCGGAGCTGCTGGACCCGCCCGGCACCTTCGCGATCTCGGACTCGGCGTGGGCCCTGCACGTGCTCGCCCTGCAGCAGGCCTCGCCGCGGTCCCGGTACGTCTCGATGACCGCGGCCCTGCCGATGGTGCGGGCGGTCAAGGATGCCGGCGAGCTGGAGCGGCTGGCGGCCGCGGGCGCTGCGGCCGATGCGGCGTTCGAGCGGATCGCCGGGGTGCGGTTCGCCGGGCGGCGGGAGCGGGACGTCGGCGCGGACCTCGCCGCCCTCCTGCGCGAGCACGGGCATGAGCGGGTGGACTTCACGGTCGTCGGCTCGGGCCCGAACGGTGCCGACCCGCATCACGAGATGGGTGACCGGACGATCCGGGAGGGGGACATGGTCGTCCTGGACTTCGGCGGGCTGCTCGACGGGTACGCCTCCGACACCACGCGCACGGTGCACGTCGGCGAGCCGGACGACGAGGAGCGGGAGGTGTTCGAGGTCGTCCGGCGGGCGCAGCGGGCGGCGTTCGAGGCGGTCCGGCCGGGGGTCGCCTGTCAGGAGATCGACCGGGTCGCCCGCGGGGTGATCGCCGGCGCGGGTTACGGCGAGTACTTCATCCACCGCACCGGGCACGGGATCGGGCTGTCCACGCACGAGCCGCCGTACATCGTGGAGGGCGAGACGCAGCCGCTGGTGCCCGGCATGTGTTTCTCGATCGAGCCGGGGATCTACCTGCCCGGCCGGTTCGGCGTACGGATCGAGGACATCGTCACGGTCACTGACGACGGCGGGCGCGCGCTGAACAACTCGAGCCGGGAGCTGCGCACCGTCTCATGAGGACGGTCTGCGGGGCACCTTGCCGGTGACACGCTGCCACAGCCAGCCCGAGGGAACCGTACGGCCGGTCAGCACGTACTCGCTGACGGCGTGGTGGGTCATGGTGTCGAGCAGCGCCCGGCGGGCCGACGGGCGCCCGGCGAGGAGCAGCTGGTCGCCGGGCTCCAGGGTGATGTCGCCGTCCGGGCCGAGGATGGTTCCGGAGTCGCGGTGCAGCAGCAGCGGTACGGCGGCGACGGACTGGTCCCGGTCCTGCGGGCTCCGGAGCAGGCCGCCGACCGTGGCGTCGCCCGTTCGCACGTACGGTTCGAGCGCCGGCGCGTCGCGGCTGGTCAGTTCGACCTTCCACACGCTGCCCAGGTGGGGGCCGCAGAGCCGGGTGAGGCGGTCGATGATCCCGGCGGCCCAGTCGTCGCCGCGGCCCGGCATGTCCTGCAGGAAGCGCCAGAGCAGCGGGGTGCTCAGCTGCGCGTAGATCTCCCGGGCCACGGTCTCGGTCGGCACCAGCAGGCGGTCGGTGTCCATCGCGGCGAACAGGGGCGCGCTGGCGGGCCGGTTCTGCCGGGACGCGATGAACAGGGCGGGGTTGATCCGGCGGGCGGCGGCGATGAGGGACAGGTTCGTCGTGTCGTTGTCGGTGCCCGCGACGAAGCCGACCGCCCGGTCCAGCTCGGCGCGGGCCATCACGGCCGGCTCGGAGGCGTCGCCCACGATGCCGGGCCCGGCGACCGCGTCCGGCCGTACGTCGATGACGGTGATCTCCAGACCCTCCGCGCGCAGGTCGTCGGCGAGCTTCCTGCCGAAGCGGCCGTAGCCGCAGATCACCCACCGCCCGGCGGTGGGCGGCCGGCCCCGCTGCGGCAGTTCCGCGCCCGGGCCGCTCTCCAGCCAGGACATCAGCTGGTACGACGCCGGTGAGCGCAGCGCGACCCGCAGGTGGTCGCCGAAGCGGTCGAACGGGTTGACGACGGCGGGGGAGCCGAAGGCCCGCATCCGCTGCTCGATCGCCGGCGACACGGTCCGGGCGATCACCGGCAGGCCGGGCCGCAGCAGCGCGGCGGTCATGGCGACGACCAGGTTGACCTCGTCGTCGTCGGTCAGCGCGAGCACGCCCTCGCAGCGCGGGTGCCCGAGGCCGGCCACGCCCAGCGCCTGCGGGTCGCCGGCGTCGGCGGCCAGGCCCGGCACGTCGGCGTGGTACGAGTCGATGTCCAGCACGTCGACGCGTTCGCCGGACGCGTCGAGCACCACGAAGCGGCGGCCGATGGCGTCCAGCGAGCGGCCGAGCAGCTGCCCGGTCTGCCCGTACCCGACGATCAGCAGGAACGGCTCCCGCAGCCGGGCCACCGTACGGGTGAACCGCTGCAGCGCCAGCGCCTGCCGGAACGCGCGGTCCTGCAGGAGGGTCAGCAGCGACCCGATCGCGTACGCCCACCCGACGACGGTCAGGTAGATCGTGGCCATCACCCACAGCCGCTGCCCGCCGGTGAAGGGCTGGGGGATCTCGCCGTACCCGATGGTCGTCGCCGTGTAGCTCATGAAGTAGAACGCGTCGAAGAAGCCCATCCGGACGGCGTGCCCGGCCTCGTCCCGGCCGGGGATGAGGGTGAGCCCGAGCACGCTGACGGCGAAGATCGTGATGAGGACGATCAGCGGCGCCCGCATCCGGCGCAGGATCAGGAAGATCGTGGAGGACGTCTCCGCGGACCGGGCGGACAGCCGCCACTTGCGCAGGGCCGGACCGGCCACGGCACCTCCCCTCACCGGCGGTGGAAGGACACTGTCTCGATCACGAGCAGCACGACGGAGACCAGGTTGGCCAGCAGGGCGCCGCCGGACAGCGACACCACGCTGGCCATCGCCGCCCCGTCCAGGCCGGTCGAGGAGATCTGGGTGGAATAGCCCCAGACCAGCGCGGCCGCGATCAGCTGGAGGTCCGCGACGAGGCTGGTCGCGAGGTGCACCGCGCCGATCTGGGTGCGGTCGCCGAACTTCAGCACGGTCGCGATGAGGCTGACCACGACCGCGGCGAACAGCTCGTACACGTTGTGCAGCGCCGGGTCGGACAGGTCGCCGATGAAGAACCCGAAGTTGAGCGTCGCGGCCAGCAGCACGAAGAAGCCGAAGATGACCTTTTCCAGACTCATGCACAGCTCCCCACGTCGGACCCACGCTAGCCCGTCGCGCCGTCCGGCGCCGGACGGAGCGCGGATGTCAGCTGATCCGGTCCATGCTGACCAGCGGAAGATCGCGGAAGAACGCCGTTGCCTCGGTACGCCACCAGCGCCACGTCGCGGCCTCGGCGGCGGCCGTCCGGGCGTGGTGCCGGATTGCGTCACGCAGCCGCCCGGCGATCCCGCACCCGACCGCCCGGTCCCGCAGCTCCGCGACGACCTCGGGGGTGACGGCCGGGTCACCGAGCGCGGGCAGCAGCAGGCGCCGGGTCTGCGGCGCCTCCAGCAGGGCGCGCACCACGTACGTGCGCCGCCCGGCCCGGATGTCGCCGCCGACCGGTTTGCCGGTGACGCCCTCGTCGCCGAAGAGGTCCAGGTAGTCGTCGCGCATCTGCTCGTAGATGCCGGCGGACCACGCGTACCGTCGCAGCTCTTCCTCGTGGTCTGCGGGCTCGGCGCCGGCGGCGAGCAGACCGAGCTGGAGCGGGGCGAGGATGGAATAGCGTGCGCTCTTGTGATCGGTGACCACGTCGAGGAAGCCGGCGCCGGCGTCCGGTGTGGCGTCGCGCTCGAGGTCCAGGATCTGCCCCAGCACCGCGTCGGCGGCGGCCCGGGTCAGCACCGCCGCCATGGCCTGGCGCACGCCGGCCGGCACCGGCGCGTCGAGCACGGCCCGCACGGACAGGAACGCCGCGAGGTCGCCCGCGAGGATCGCCAGGTTGCGCGCCGCCGGGTCCGCGACCTCGGCCCGGTACGCGTGGTACGTCGACGGACCGCCCCGGCGGGTGGGCGCGTCGTCGATGATGTCGTCGTGCACGAGACCGTGGGTGTGCAGCAGCTCGACGCCCAGCACCGCGCTGTCGAGCCCGGGCACGTCGGCGCCGGTCACCAGCCCGGCCGCCGCGTAGACGACGGCCGCCCGCAGCCGCTTGCCGCCCCGCAGGGTCAGATCGCGCAGGAGGCCGACGCTGCGCCCGGGCCAGCGCCCGGCCGCCGGGAGGAGGCGGTCCGGCAGGTCGTCGAAGTACCGGCCGAGCACGGCCTCGGCGCGCTGCCGGTACGCGTACAGAGATTTCATGGGTTCGATTGTCGGATCCGGGCGCGGTCGTTCGTTGCAGGGTTGAGCGGCGGCACACAGAGAGGAACCGAGATGCACTACCTGTTCTCCGTGATCTACGACCGGACGGACCTCGCGACCCCGGAGGAGATGACGGCCATCGACGCGTTCAACGACCGGCTGCAGGCCGAGGGGCACTGGGTGTTCGCCGGCGGCCTCGGTGCGCCAGCCACGGCCACCGTCATCGACAACCGGGGCGCGGAGCCCGTGGTCACCGACGGGCCGTACGTGGAGTCGAAGGAGCACATCGCCGGCTTCTGGATCATCGAGGCGCCCGACCTCGACGTGGCGCTCAAGCTCGCCACCGAGGCGTCGGGACACTGCAACCGCAAGGTCGAGGTGCGCCCGTTCCTGAGCGAATGAGCGACGTCCACGAGGCGGTCACCCGGGCCCACCGCGAACAGTGGGCGCGGGTGGTCGCGTCCCTGACCCGGCGCTTCGGGGACCTCGACGTCGCCGAGGAGGCGGCGGCCGAGGCGTTCGCGACAGCGGTCGAGCGCTGGCCGGCCGAGGGCGTACCCGCGAACCCCGGCGCCTGGCTGACCTTGACCGCCAACCGCCGGGCGATCGACCGGATCCGCCGCGAGAGCAAGCGCGACGACAAGCAGATGCAGGCGCGGCTGATGGACGACGACACCCCGCACGAGCCGCTCGGCGCCATCGACGACGAACGGCTCCGGCTGATCTTCACCTGCTGTCACCCGGCGCTGGCGACGGAGGCCCGGATCGCCCTGACGCTGCGCCTGGTGGGCGGCCTGAGCATGGTGGAGATCTCCCGCGCCTTCCTGGTGCCGGAGGCCACGATGGGGCAGCGGATCACCCGGGCGAAGGCGAAGATCAAGGCGGCGCGGATCCCGTACCGGGTGCCGGCCGCCGAGGACCTCCCGGCCCGGGTGTCCGGCGTGCTCGCCGTGCTGTTCCTCGTCTTCAACGAGGGCTACCTGGCGACCGGCCCCGGCACCGATCCCGTGCGCGCGGACCTGACCGCCGAGGCGATCCGGCTCGCCCGGCTGATCCGGGCCCTGCTGCCGGAGGACGGCGAGGTGGCGGGCCTGCTCGCGCTGATGCTGCTCACCGAGGCGCGCCGCCCCGCTCGGGTCTCGCGCAGCGGTGAGCTGGTTCCCCTGCACGAGCAGGATCGGGGTGCCTGGGACCGGGCGCTGATCGCCGAGGGGCACCGGCTGGTCCGGGAGCGCCTGGCCACCGGGGTGGCGCCGGGCCGCTACCAGATCCTCGCCGCGATCAACGCCGTGCACACCTACGCGCGCGAGGCCCGAGACACCGACTGGTCGCAGATCGTCGCCCTGTACGACCAGCTCGTCAGCCTCGACCCGTCGCCGGTCGTCGCCCTGAACCGGGCCATCGCGGTCGCCGAGCTCGACGGGCCGGAGGTGGCGCTGGCGGCCGTGGACCGCCTCGGCGCCCGGCTCGCCGGCTACCACGCCCTCCACGCGACCCGCGCCGAGCTGTTGCGGCGGATGGGCCGGAGCCAGGAGGCCCGGGCGGCGTACGACGCGGCGATCGAGCTGGCCGGGAACACGGCGGAGTCCGCGTACCTGACCCGCCGGCGCGACCAGCTGGGCTAGAGTACGCATCGACAGGCCCCGATATCTGACCACGGGGGAATCATGAAGGCTTCCGTCATCGCGGCCGCGGCCGTCGCCGGGCTGCTCATCACCACGGGCGCCGCCGCCCAGGCCCGGCCCGGCGCCGAGGCACCCTGCGCCGGCCAGCTCCACCCGAACCCCAGCTTCGAGCGCGGCACCGCCGGGTGGGAGGCGGGCCCGCGCATCGTCGTCCTGGGCGATCCGGCGCGGCCCGCGCACACCGGACGGGCGTACGCGGCGTTCGCGTCACCCGTACCGACCTGGTCCGCACCACCGTGACGATCCCGGCCGGCTGCACCCTCACCGTGGGGTTCTGGGCGCGGGCGACGACCACCGAGACCGCCCGCGGCGACTACCTCAACGTCGGGCTGGCGGTGACCGGCACACCGCCGAAGACGATGTTCTCGCTGGCCTTCGACCACCCGGCACAGTGGACGACCCACGGCATGGGGGCCGCCGCGGCGGCCACGGACCGTACGGCCACGGTCAGCTTCTATGCCGGCGAGTCGGCCGGCAACGGCGTCACCGCGTTCGACGTGGACGACGTGACGTTCACCCTGACAGCTTCCTGACACGCGGCCCCGATAGTGGGCGCATGTCGATCAGAGGTCTCGCCGCCGCCGCACTGTGCCTGTTCGCGGCCGCGGCCTGCAGTCAGCCCGCATCCTCCGGGAACTCACGGGTCGCCACGCTGGATTCCGCCGCCCCGGGACAGCCGGCCTCGACGGGCGTCCCGGAGCGGCCGGTGCTGCGGCCCGACGACGGCCGGGAGGAGTTCGACCGCTACGTGGCGATCTTCACCCAGTGCCTGCGCAAGGAGGGGGCCACCGTCGGATCGGGACCGAAGCCCCGGATGGGCGACGACCCGAAGAGCAAGGCGGCGGCCCGCGCGTGCGACCACCTGTACCCGGAGACCTGGATGGAGCGCGAGGCGCGGACCAACCCCCGCTACGTGGACCGGCTGCGCGAGACCGCCCAATGCCTGAAGGAACACGGCCACGAGGTGACCGTCGGCGGCGACCCGGTGGCCCTGATGTACGGCGACAACACCAGCGCCAACAAGGCGTACGCGGACGAGCAGGAGTGCGAGAAGCTCGCGTTCAAGGACGACCTCAAGAAGTACGCCGGCAGCTGACGGTCAGCCGGCCATCATCCGGATCAGCGCGTTGCCGCCGAGCAGCAGCACGTCCGCCCCGGCGATGAACGCCATCCCCAGCCGCAGCCGGCGCTCGGCGTGCTCCGGGTCGGCCGCCCGGAAACCCTGCGCGATGCTGAGGAACCCGGCGAGCACCAGCGGCACCCCGCCGATCAGCAGCAGCCCCACCGATCGCGGGGTGTTGCCGCGGGCCACGAGCATCGCCACCATCACCGCCGGGATGATGCCGAAGAAGATCGCGGCGAGGACCGCGTACCACTTGAGCGTCCGGGCCGGGTCCGTCGTCTGCACCCGCCGATCCTACCGGCGGCTCACTGCACGGTGCCGACCGTCGGGCCCGGGCCGCCGGCGTGCAGGCAGAGCTCCTGGATCGGCCCGAACGCCTGCTCGGAGGCGTCGGCCGTCCTCGCGGTGGCCCGGCGGTCGAGCTCGGTGACCTCGGCGGTGAGCGCCGCCTTGAGCGCGGGCGTGTCCGCCTGCGCCACGAGCGGCCGGACGGCGTCGGCCCATCCGGACCAGTACGCCCGCTGGATCTCCTGGGCGCCGGCCGTCTTCTTGCCCTGGTACGAGTCGGCCATGGCCTTGGCGTACGCCTTCGCCTCGGGGGCGGTGTTCATGAGGAACGGCTGCTGTGCCGCCATCCACCGCTTGCAGACCGCGTCGGTGTTCGCCGGAGCCGAGCTGGCCGGGGCGGCCGCCGCTGCCTTGCCGGTCGTGGCGTCGTCATCGGTGCAGCCTGTCAGGGCGAGGACGGCGCCGAGGGCGAGCCCGGCGAAAAGCTTGATCATCCGGTGGAGGCTAGCGGACGCAGGCGCATCCCGTAGCCCCGCATCCACCGGCCGGGTCGCCGGCCGCGACGCACCGCTTGCCGCGGCGGCTGTGGCCCCACCCCATGGCCAGCGCCGCGACGGCCAGGCCGGCGGCGACGGCGAGCAGGGTCCGCTCGAGCAGGGCCGCGGCCGCGCCGGTGAGAACGCCCGCGGCGATGAACAGCGGGAGGGCGCAGCAGGCGGCACAGGCCAGCGCCGCCAGCCCTCCGGTGACCGTGCCGGGGCGGCTCATGCGGGTCCTCCTTCTCCGGCCGGGCGCCGGGTGCTGATGGTCAGGAACGGGATGGGGCAGTCCGTGCACGTGCAGTCGGTGAGGCTGTCGCACCGGGCGTCGACGACCTCGGCCAGCGCGCCGCGGATCGCGGTGAGGTGCGCGATCTTCGCGTCGATCTCGGTGATCTTTTCCTGGGCGCGTTCCCGCAGGTCCCTGCCGGGATGCCGGCGGCGTCCGGTGCGCAGCAGGTCGGCCACCTCGTCGAGGGTGAAACCGAGCCGCTGGGCCGCCTTGATCACACCGAGCAGCGCGACGGTGTCCGGCGGGTAGAGCCGGTGCCCGCCGGGTGAGCGGCCCGGTTCGGCGAGGATGCCGCGGCGTTCGTAGTACCTCAGCGTCTGGATGTTCAGCCCGGCCTGCTCGGCGACCTCGCCGGACCGCAGCCCGGCGGTCATGCCGCGATCCGCGGTGCCACGGAAGCGGCGCGCTCCGCGAGCGCCCGCAGCACGTGGGCGTACTCGACGGGTACGTCCACGTGCAGGCTGACCTCCTCGCCCACGGCCGCCGGCGCGGCGGTGACCGTGAAGGTGAAGAACGAGCAGCACGCCGTCTCCCGGGCGGTCAGGTCCCGCACGGTGGCCGCGAGCCCGCGCGGGCCGGCGAGCCGGATCACCGCGCGGGTCGGCGTGACGACGTCGATGTGCCGGGCGGCCGAGGCGAACAGCGCGTCGAACTCGGCCAGGCGCAGCGGGCGTCCGGCGGTGGGCAGCGTGCAGGCGTCGGGTGCCCACGGCTGGTCGGTGGTGGTCATGGCTCGACGGTAAGCCCGTACCCGGGTACCGGATGCAAGCCGCCCGCCGTCTCAGGGGTTCAGGTACGGGTCCTTCGCCATCTTCCGGTACGCCGACAGCGCCGAGGACGAGGAGTTGATCTGCCAGTGGCGTTCCTTGTCGACGTCGAACCAGACCACTGCCTTGATCAACGGGTACGTGCTGCGCAGCGTCGGGATGATGCCGGCGATCCAGGACGCCTTGCTGCCGCCCGCCTCGTCCGAGGCCGTCTCGGCGATGATGATCGGCTTGCCCTTCGCGGCGAGCTGGGCGTACAGGCCGGCGAAGACGGAGCGGAAGCTCTGCCACTCGAAGTCCGGGTCCGAGGTGCCCCAGTTGTAGCCGTCGATGCCGGTCCAGTCGACGTACGCGTCGCCGGGGTAGTAGTCCATCGCCGGCGGCGAGTCCTCGGCGTCCTCGTTGTTCGGGCACCAGGCCCAGACGACGTTGGTGGCTCCGCGCGCGACGAAGAGGTCGTGGATGTGGCGCCAGGCGGCGACGTACGTCGCGGGGTCGTGGCCGCCCCAGCCCTCGTCCCCGTTCATCTCCGCCGCGAAGTCGACGAAGAACTGCCGGCCGAGCGCCTTGGCGTCGTCGGCGCGCCGGCGCAGCATCGGGTCGTACGCGCCGTCGATGATGTCGGCGAAGTCGACGTCGTTGGGTTCGACGTTGACCAGCGGGATCCGGCCGTCGGCGAAGTCGGCGGCGCTGACCGGCGACCGGACCCAGTCGTCCTGCGCGAAGTCGTAGTAGGTGAGGTGGACGGCCGGTTTGCGGCCGATCCGCTTGTCGGTCTGCGCGATGCTGCCGTTGCCGTAGTAGTGGCCCAGGAGCGCCCCCTGCGCGGGCGCCAGCCGGGCGGCGGCCGACGCCCTGGTCTGCAACGGGCGCGGGCCGGGCGCGGTGTTCGAGGCGAAGGCGTCGGTCTGGCTGACGGTGGCCGCGGCGGCCGCGGCCACGAACAGGCCGGCCGCGACGGCCCGGACGCCGCGGCGGGACCGCCGCGGCGCCGGCTCGGGATCAATGCTCATGGCGACAGGGTGGCAACCGGATCATGAGCGGACGATGAAGCGGGGCAGGATCAGCTCGACGAGCGTGCCGGGCCCGGGAGCGGGCGCGACGTGCGCCCGCCCGCCGTGCAGCTCGGCGACCCATCGGACGATGGCCAGCCCGACGCCGATGCCGCCCCGCCCGTCGGTGACGCGGTCGCCGAAGACCCGTTCCCGGTCCCGGGCGGGAATTCCCGGCCCGTGGTCGCGGACCGCCACCCGGCCCGCCGCCACGGACACCTCCACGGGGGCCGGCGCGCCGTGCCGCAGGGCGTTCCCGACCAGGTTGCGGACCGCCTGGGCCAGCAGGTCCGGGTCGCCGAGGACGACCGTCGGCTCGGTCCGCAGCGACACCCGCCCATCGTCGTACGGGAGCTCCTGCACCACCTGCTCGACGACCAGGTCGAGCCGCAACGGCGTCAGCTCGAGCGGCCGGATCCCGGTGTCGATGCGGGCGCGGGCGAGCAGCCCGGTCACCAGCCGGTCCAGATGGTCGACCTGCCGTACGGCGTCGCGGCCCGAGTCGTCCTCCACGGCGAGGCGGAGGGTCGCCAGCGGCGTACGCAGCTCGTGGGCCGCCTCCGCCAGGAACTGCTCCTGGCGGTCGAGCGCACCCAGCGCGGGACGCATGCTCTTGCCCGACAACAGGTGCCCGGCGCCGGCCGAGGTCAGCACCAACACCGCGCAGCCGGCGGCCAGCCAGAGGACAAGCTCGGTGTGGCGCCGCCGTACCGATGCCGGGTCGGCCGCGACGAGCACCACCGCGCCGATCTCGTCGGTGTCCCACACCGGCGCGGTGGCCCAGCGCAGCTCCCGCCCGTCCGGTGCCGGGATCGTCGCGAGCACCGGTTCCTGCTCCCGCAGGGTCGCCGCCCACAGGTCGTCCAACCGGCCGGCCGGCGGCAGCGCGCCGTCGCGCCGAGGGTGCAGCCAGCCGGCCCGCGCGTCGGCCGTACCCGTCTTCTGCAGGACCGCCGTCACGTCCGAGGCCGTCGCCAGCTCGTCCTCGGCGAGCGGTTCGAGGTGCAGCGTGCCCTTGTCCATCCAGATCGCGCGGGACAGCGCCTCGGCGCGGCCCCGGATCTCCGAGTCCAGGTCGCGGGAACCCGACCGGGCGTCGATGGACGCGGCGATCATCACCAGCGTGACGAGAGAGACGGCGCTGACCGTGGCGTACAGCAGCGTCAGCGCCCACCGCATCCGTCGCAGCCGGGCGGCGGCCGGGCGCCCGGCGATCATGCGGCGCCGCGGATGCGGTACCCGACACCCCGGAGCGACTCGATGAGGTCCGGCGGCCCGAGCTTGCGGCGCAGCTGCCGGATCGCCACGTCGACCACGTTGGAGGCCGGGTCGCTCATCTCGTCCCAGCAGCGTTCGAGCAGCTCGCTGCGGGTGACGGCGGCGCCGGCGCGGACCATCAGCGCCTCCAGGACGGCGAACTCCTTGGCGGTCAGCGCGAGCAGGACGCCGGCCCGGCGTACCCGGTGGCGCGGCACGTCGAGGGTCAGGTCGGCGACGGTCAGCACCGGCAGCCGCGGTGGCTGGTCGCGCCGGCACAACGCCCGGACCCGTGCGACCAGCTCCGCCATGGCGAACGGCTTGACCAGGTAGTCGTCGGCGCCGTGCTCGAAGCCCGCCACCCGGTCCTCGACGGTCCCCAGCGCCGTCAGCACCAGGACGGGCACCGTACGGCCGGCGCCGCGCCACGCCCGGACCGCCTCCAGCGCATCGCCGTCGGGCAGCCCGCGATCGGCGACCACGCAGTCGTAGCTGTTGACCGACACCTTGAGATCGGCCTCCTCGCGCAACCGTGCGGAGTCGGTCGCGAACCCCGTGGCGCGCAGGCCCGCGGCGATGGCCGGACCGAGTTCCGGATCGTCCTCGACCACCAGCACCCGCATGGTCGGCGAGTGTAGATCCGCTCCGCCGCCCCGCCCGCCGTTCCTGCCTGTCGGTGCGCGTCCCGTGGGGACGAAGGTGCAGATCGAAGAGGGCCGGCCTGGCCGAGCGATGCGTGCCGTCCCTGCCCGGCGGGTAGCAGAGGCGGCGTGCAGACGGCTCTGGTGCGGTACGTGGCCGCCGCCACCCTGGCCCGCGGTGCGGATGCCGGGGCGGCGGTCGGGTTCGTGCTGCTCGCCGCCACCACGCCGGACGTGCCGCGGCCGCCGGCTGATCGCCGTGGTGTGCGTGGCATACGGAATGCTGATCGCGGCGGCGACCCTCGGTCTGAGCCGGATACCGATCGCCCTGGTCGGGGCGCTCGCCGCGGTGGCGGGCGCGTGCGGCCCGCTGCTGACCGGCGGGCTGAGCAGCCGGCTGGCCGCGCTGCCCGCCGGCGGCGACACCGTGCCCCCGGACGAGGTCCTTTCCGTACGGCAGGCCCTGCGGCTGATCGTGACCACCGGGCCGCTGCGCCGGGTCATGTACACGACCGTCGTCGCCGCCGTGCCGGGCGGGGCGGTCGCCGTCATCGCCGTCGCGTACGGCCCCGATCTGCACGTCGACGCCGGTACGGCCGGCCTGCTGGCGGCGGCGTTCGGCCTCGGCAACCTGCTCGGCTCGCTCGCGGTGAGCGCGCGACCCCTGCTGGGGGAGCCGGAGAAGCTGGTCACCCGGACGGCTGCGGTGGTGGGTCTCGGGTTCGCCCTGTGCGCGGCGGCGCCCGGCTACCCGCTGGCCTTCGCCGGATTCGCGCTGGTGCGGGCTGCTGGTGATCGGCTCGGCCATGATCCTGGTGACCGCGGCCGTCACGGTGCTCGACCGCCGGGGCCGCCCCGCCGCGCCGCCCGGCTCGCGGCAATCGGCGGTGGGTGCCACGAGCGACAACCCCGACCGGCCACGCAGCCACGATAAGTTGCGATGAGTCGACGACGACGGGAGCGGACATGAGACGGGTCGGCGCGGTGCTCGGTGCAATGGTCCTCATGCTCACAGGGGCCGTCGGCCCCGCTCAGGCCCACCATCGCCACGGCGGCCCGCTCGGCCCCTTCACCAACCTCGTGGTCATCTACCAGGAGAACCACAGCTTCGACAACCTGTACGCGGGCTGGGGCCGGGTCGGCGCCCAGTGGGTCGACGGCCGCGGCGCGCCCGGGTACGCCCGCCGCAGCGCGCAGGTCCGGCAGGACGGCACCCCGTACCGGTGCCTCTACCAGAACGACCCCAGCCTCGCGTCCCCGCCGCTGCCCGCCACCTGCGGCACCGACGCGGCGAGCAACGGGTTCTCGTACGCGAGCCACTTCGCCAACCGGCCGTTCCCGATCAACGACTACATCACGCCGGAGAGCCTGACCTGCCCGGGCGGCACCCCCGGCGGCTGCACCCGTGACCTGGTGCACCGGTTCTATCAGGAGCAGTACCAGCTCGACGGCGGCCGGATGGACCGCTACAGCACCGGCAGCGACGCGACCGGCCTCACCCAGGGGTACTACGACACCCGCCAGCTGCCCATCTACCAGTACCTGCACGCCGCCGGGGCGCCGCACTACGTCGTCGCGGACCGGTTCTTCCAGGCCGCGTTCGGCGGGTCGTTCCTCAACCACCAGTACCTGGTGGCCGCGCAGGCGCCGCCGTGGCGGGGCGCGCCCGCCGCCGCCCACTCGGTCGTCGACGCCGAGGGCTTCCCGAACCCCAACCCGCCCGCCGCGGACACCGGCGTCCGGCCGTACCCGCTGCACGGCAGCAACCCGGCGCTGAACGACGGGCCGCTCACCCAGGCCTGCCCGGGCCGCGCCGGCTTCGCCTGCGGCGACTACGCGGTCAACACCGTGCAGCCGTCCAACCCGCCCAGCGCGGGCGGCGCCACCACGCTGCCGCTGGTCAACAACGTGGACCCGGCCGCGCCGGACTACCGCCGGACCATCGGCGACGAGCTGTCCGAGCGCAACGTCGCCTGGGCCTGGTACGCCGGCGGGTGGAACGACGCGGCCGCCGGGCACCCGGGCCCGCTGTTCCAGTACCACCACCAGCCGTTCAACTACTTCGCCCGGTACGCGCCCGGATACGTCGACCCGCGCACCGGCGAGCACCCCCGCGATCACCTGCAGGACGAGACCGCGTTCTTCAGCGCCGCGCGGTCGGGCGGCCTGCCGGCGGTCAGCTTCGTCAAACCGTACGGTGCGGAGAACGAGCATCCCGGCTATGCCAGCACCGACAACGGCGAGCGGCACCTCGTCGACCTGATCAACGCCGTCATGGCCGGCCCGCAGGCCGCCCGTACGCTGATCGTGGTCACCTATGACGAGTTCGGCGGCCAGTGGGACCACGTCGTCCCGCCCGGTCAGGGCCGGCACGCCACGCCCGGACCGTCCGACGAGTACGGTCCCGGCACCCGCATCCCCGCCCTGCTGATCTCCCGGTCGCTGCGCGCCTCCGGCGTCGACCACACGCCGTACGACACCACCTCGATCCTGCGCACCATCGAGCAGCAGTACGGTCTGGCCACGCTGGACACCCGCTTCGGCCGGGACGCCCGTGTCAACGACATGGGCCCGGCCCTGCGCGTCGGCGGCGTCGGGCACCGCTGAGGGGGACATCCCGGGCCTGCCGGCACGGTACGGCCGTGGCTACCGTGCCGACCCTGACACGTCGGCGCACGGGAGCAGGACCGCCGCCGGCCGTGACCGGCGGCCGGGCCCGGGTGCTCGCCCGAACGCGAAGGACCATTCCGGCTGCGGGCGTCGGCCGGTTCCGCCGACCCGGGCACGGCGACGATGCGGCGGGAGCCGACCCCGGCCGCCGTCCGCGTGCTCGTCGCCGGCCTGCACACCGTGGTCCGGCGTTACGGGCAGGACCCGGACCTCCGGGCGCCCGTCACGGACCCTGACCGCGGCCGGCCCGGCCTTCGCGCAGTGGCGGGCCACGACGCCGGCGTGCCGCCCGGCTGGGTGGACACGATGACCGCCACCGCGCCGGCGCCGGTGACGTCGAGCTCGACAAGGACATCCTGATCGTGGAGCCGGACGGACCTGCGTGTCGTCGTCTTCAGCTGCTCAGGAGGGTTCCCGCGCCGACTCGAGCCGGGTGGACGCGATCAGCCCGAGCAGCAGGAAGCCGGCGGCCGTCAGCGCGGTCCACCTGGTCGCGGTGGAGAAGGCCTGCCGGGCGTCGCCGGCCAGCGTCGCCGTCGCGGGGCTCGCCGCCAGGCCGGGGATCGCCGCGCCCGCGCTCTTCTTGACCGCGGTGATGACGGCCGATTTCTGCGGCTCCGGGACGTCGCGGTCGGTGAGGGCGGTCCCGAGGTGGCCGGCGAGGGTGCCGAACAGCACCGAGCCGAGCACCGCGATGCCGAGGGCGGATCCCAGCTGCCGGGTGGTGCTCTGGGTGCCGGACGCCTGCCCGCTCATCGCCACCGGGACGTCGGCCAGCACCACGCCGGTGATCTGTGCGGTCGCGAGCCCGACGCCCACGCCGTACCCGAAGAGCATCGGGGTGAACGCCCACCAGGGCGTGTCCGGCGCCGCGACGATGCCGATCCCGGCGACGCCGAGCAGCTCCAGCAGGATGCCGAGGCGGACCGCGAAGGCCGCGCCGCGCGCGGCCGTCAGCGGCGCGGCGAGTCCGCTGGCGAGGAAGCTGCCCGCGGCCAGCGGCACCAGCGCCAGGCCGGTCTCGAAGGCGGAGTAGCCGAGCACGTTCTGCAGCCAGAGCGGCAGCGAGAAGAGCAGACCGAACTCGCCCAGGCTGACGACGCCGGCGACCAGGTTGCCGTTGCGGAACGACGGGATGGCGAACAGCGTCAGGTCGAGCAGGACGGGCTTGCCCGCCGCGTTGCGGCGCCGCTCCACGAGCACGAAGGCGACCAGGCCGAGAACGGCGACGGCGAAGGCCACGGGTACGGGCGAGAGCCGCATCGTCCACGACACACCGGCGATGTCGACCGGCCCCGTACGCTCGAACCAGCCGTAGTTGCGCCCCTCGATGAGGCCGAAGACGACCCCGGTGAGGGTGACGGTCGAGAGCACTGCGCCGGCCCAGTCGTTGCCGCGGCGGCCCTGCGGCTCACGCGACTCGGCGACCAGCAGGGCGGTCCCGGCGAACACCAGCGCGCCGAGCGGCACGTTGATGCCGAACGCCCACCGCCAGGAGAGGTCGGTGGTGAGCCACCCGCCCAGCAGGGGGCCGAGCGCGGCCGCACCGCCGATCGTGGATCCCCACACCGCGAAGGCGATGCCCCGCTCCCGGCCGGTGAAGGAGGCGTTGAGCAGCGACAGCGAGGTCGGCAGGATCATCGCGCCGCCCACGCCCTGCACCAGCCGGCCGGCGATGAGCAGCGGCGGCGTCGGCGCCAGCGCGCATCCGACGCTGGCGAGGGTGAACACGACGATCCCGGCGAGGAAGAGCCGGCGGCGCCCGGAGCGGTCCGCGGTACGCCCGGCGACGAGCAGCAGGGCGGCGAAGACCAGCGTGTACGACTCCTGGATCCACTGGGCGTCGCTGGAGGTGGCGCCGATGTCCTTGATGATCGAGGGCACGGCGACGTTGACGATGGTGGCGTCCACGATGATCATCGCGACGCCGAGGCTGATCATCACGAGGCCGAGCCAGCGGCGCGCGCCCGTTATCTCGGGGGTCATGATGTCAGGTATACAAGTAGTTAGAAATTCTTGCTACTTCGAGCGTGGGGACCGCAGCATGACGGGACATCGCCGCCGGGGAGAGTCACACAGCGAGATTTCGCACGCCATCCGCGAGATGTTGCGCGCCAACGGCGAGGCCGCGCAGAGCCTGGCCCGCCGCCTCGGCCTCGGCATCACCGACGCCACGGCGCTGGACCACCTGCTCAGCAGCGATGGGGGGCTCGGCCCGGGTGAGCTGAGCCGGCTCCTGGGCATCCGCTCCGCCTCGGCGACCACACTCGTCGACCGTCTCGAAGCCACCGGGCACGTCCGCCGCGTCCCCCACCCCTCGGACCGCCGCCGGCAGACCGTCGTCGCCACCGACCGGGCGTACGACGAGGTGCTCGGCGCCCTGGCCCCGCTGTTCCGTCGCGTCGAGGAGGCGGCGGCCCGGCTCACCCCCGAGCAGGCCGCCGCCACCGCCGCCTTCCTGCGCGAAGCCGCCGAGGCGATGCGCGACTACGCCGCCGGGGACGGCTGAGGCCGCCCCCGGGCGATCGCTCAGCCCTGGACGGTGACGACCACCTTGCCGCTCGGCAGGGCGCCCTCGGCGGCCCGGGCGTGCAGTGCGGGCAGGCCGGCCAGCGGGACTCGCTCGGCGACGTCGACGCGCAGCCGGCCGGCGTCGACCTGGCCGGCCAGCCGCGCCAGTTGCTCGGCGTCGCTGCGGACGTACAGGTCGATTCCGGTGACGCCGCGCTCGTCGTCGGAGGGTGCGGGCATCCAGACGGTGGTGTTCACCAGCGTGCCGCCGTCACGGATGACCGTGAGCAGCGCCCCGAGCTGGTCGGGGGAGATCGGGGCGAGGTTGAGCACCACGTCGACCGGCTCGGTCACCTCCGCCGTGACGTCGGCGGTGGTGTGGTCGATGATCCGGTCGGCGCCGGCGGCCCGGACGCGCCGGCTGCTGCGCGGGCTCGCCGTCGCGATGACGTGGGCGCCGGCGTTCTTGGCCAGCTGGACGGCGTAGTCGCCGACCGCGCCGCCGGCCCCGTTGACGAGAACGCGTTGCCCGGCGGTCAGCTTGGCGTGCTCGAACAGCGCCTGCCAGGCGGTGAGGCCGACGGCCGGCAGCGCCGCGGCGTCGGCGAGCGGGACGGTGGTGGGCGCCGCAGTCAGGACCTCGGCGGGTGCGATCACGTACTCGGCGGCGGCGCCGGCCTCCGCCATGGGCAGGAAGCCGATGACCCGGTCACCGGCCGCCAGGGTGCCGACGCCCTCGCCGAGCGCGTCGACGGTGCCGGCCACGTCGACGCCCGGCGTGTGCGGCAGCGCGACCGGGATGGGGCCCTGCATGGTGCCACCGCGGATGGTCGCGTCGACGCCGTTGAACGACGTCCCGGCCACCCGTACCCGCACCTGTCCGGCGCCGGGGACGGGCTGGTCGGCGTCCTCGTGGCGCAGGACCTCGGGGCCGCCGAACTCGTGGAAACGTACTGCCTTCATCACACTCACCCTCTCCGATTGCTTCGAGTTCGAAGCACATCCCGACCATACGTATGCTTCGAATTCGAAGCAAGGGATCGGTCGTGTGACCGCGGTCTCGGCGGATCGCCGCCGCCGCGGGGCGCGCGGGGAGGGCGGCGCGCACACTGGCCGGGAGCCGACCCACCGCCGACCCTGGGAGCCCGGATGGCCCGTCGCCTGATCAGACCTCGCCGCTGGCAGCCGCCGGCCTTCCACGACCGCGGGCCGACGGCGCCCCTGCGGGTCCTGCGCCGGTTGCCGACCGGCGGGCACGGGCCCGAGGACGTCGTCTTCGACGCCGCCGGGAGGATCCTCACCGGCACCGCCGACGGGCGCATCGTCCGCATCGACCCGGCCACCGGCGACCGCACGGTGCTGGCCGACACCGGCGGCCGCCCGCTCGGGCTGCACGCCCGCGCCGACGGCGGCGTCCTGGTCTGCGACCACGACAAGGGCCTGCTGGAGGTACGCCCGGACGGCACCGTCGAGGTCCTCACGGACGTCGTCGACGGCGAACCGCTGACCTTCGCCAGCAACGTGGTGCAGGCGGCCGACGGCACGATCTGGTTCACCACGTCGACCAGCCGGTGGGACCTGAGGAACCACCTGGGCGACATGTTCGAGCACACCGGCACCGGCCGGTTGCTGCGCCGCGACCCCGGCGGCACCGTCACCACGGTGCTGAGCGGGCTGAAGTTCGGCAACGGGCTGGTCCTGGCCCCCGACGAGTCGTACCTGCTGGTCGCCGAGACGGCCGGCTACCGGATCCGGCGGCACCGGCTGACCGGCCCGGACGCGGGCCGCACCGAGGTGCTCGCCGACAACCTGCCGGGCTTTCCCGACAACATGTACCTCGGCAGCGACGGCCTGCTGTGGGTCGGCATCGCGGCTCCGCGCAACCCGCTGCTGGACCGGCTGCTGCCGCTGCCCGGCTTCCTGCGGCTCCTGCTCTGGAACCTGCCCGAGGCGGTACGCCCCAGGCCCGCCGTGGTCGCCTGGGTCATGGCCTTCGACCTCGACGGCGAGCCGGTGCACGACCTGCGCGCCACCGACGGCTCGTACGGCTTCGTCACCTCGGTTGCCGAGCGCGACGGTGTGCTCGCGCTCGGCAGCCTCATCGAAGACGACGTGGCAATCACGAAATCCTCAGCATCTGTTTGATCCCGGGGCGGGTCCCGCTGCGTACCTCTGCTCAGCGGGACCCGCCCGGGGACCATGGCTGGAGGAAGACGTGCTCGCCGTCGTTCGGATGTCCTGGTGGCGTCACCGGCTGCCGGGTGCGGCCCTCGTCGCCCTGGCGCTGGCCCTGTTCGACCCGCAGGTGGCACACGCCGAGCCGGGCGTGCCGGTGCCGCCGAACGGCCTGCTCACCGACCGGGGCCGGGGCGACGTCTCCGACGCGGACCGCGACTTCGTGGTGAAGGTGCGGCTGGCCGGGCTGTGGGAGATCCCCGCCGGCCGGATGGCGCAGCAGAAGTCGGACGACCCGCGGATCCGGTCCATCGGCAGCGACATCGCCGCCCAGCACGTCAAGCTGGACCAGCTCGTCCGGGACGCGGCGAAGAAGCTCGACGTGTCCCTGCCCGACGAGCCCAACGAGGACCAGCAGGGCTGGCTGGCCGAGATGCGCGACGCCGACGGGACCGACTTCGACCAGGTGTACATCGACCGGCTCCGGGCGGCCCACGGGAAGATCTTCCCGGCCATCGCCACGATCCGGGCGAGCACCCGCAACGACACCGTCCGCAAGCTCGCCCAGCGCACGAACCAGTTCGTGATGACCCACATGACCCTGCTCGAGAGCAGCGGGATCGTCGACTTCGCCGGGCTGCCCACCGCGCCACCGCCGGCGGCTGCCGGGGGAACGGCGAACGCGGCGCAGCTGCGGCCGGCGGCGAACTCCACCACGCCCTCGGTGGCCGGCGTGCCGATGCTCACCGTCGTCGTGGTCGCCCTCGCGAGCATGGCCGTGACCGCCTTCACCGTGCGGTACGTGATGCGCGATCCCCGCCGGCGGTACCGGAGGCAACGGACCAGGTCGTACGACTACTGAACCGGCTCAGGCGGCGTAGGCCAGGGCCGGCGTACGCGGAGCCGCGACGACGACCGGGGCGGCGACGGGCGCGGCGGCCCGGTAGTGGTCGTCCCGGCGGCGGCGGTAGATGACGAACGTGTCGCGGATCGTACGGACGATCGTCGAGCTGGTGACGGTGGAACCGGCGACCCGCTCCTCGAGGCGCACCGGCACGGCCTTGAGGTCGTCGATGCCGGCGGCGTCCGCGGCGACGAACAGCTCCAGGTCGAAGGCGAAGCGGCACTCGCGCAGCCGGGGCAGCACCGCGGCCAGCACGTCGCGCCGCACGATCTTGCAGCCGGTCTGGGTGTCGCGCACGTCGAGGCCGAACAGCCGGGAGACGAGCGTGGAGTAGGACACCGACACGAGCTTGCGGAAGCCGCTGGCCGCGCTCGCCGACGCGGCGTGACGCTTGTCGGCGTACACCAGGGCGTGGCCGCCGGCGCGGGCCACCATCAGGTACTCGACCAGGTGCCGGGGGTCGATGTCACCGTCGGCGTCGATGAAGCCGATCCACGCGCCGCGGGCGGTGGCGAAGCCCTGGTGCAGCGCGGCGCCCTTGCCCTGGTTCACCGGGTTGTCGATGACGCGGACGCCGGGCAGGCCGCCGAGGGTCTGCGCCGAGCCGTCGGTCGAGCCGTCGGAGACCGCGATCACCTCGAAGCCGACCTGGGCGTCGCGCAGGCAGGCGACCAGGCGCTCGACCGTACGGCGCAGCGCCGCGCCCGGGTTGTAGAACGGCACGACCACGGAGAGCTCGACGCCGTCGGCGGCACGGCCCCACAGGCGGGACATGTCGTGCAGGGCCGGGGCGGCGGGGGAGAGCTCCAAGGTCGCGTTCATGCCCCGACAGATCGGAGGGCCACCTCAAGGCAACCTCTGGCCGGTCTCAAACCCAGAGCAAGGAATCCGCCGGTATTCTGGCCCGCATCCCGGCTGGGGAGGGGCGATGGCTCGACACCATTGGCGGGCAGCTCGCGTCGTGGCGGCCGCGGCGGCGGTCATGGTGACGCTGGCCTGTGGTCCGGCGGACGACCCGCGGCCGACGTCCAGCTCACCGCCGGCGCTGCCCGCGAGCGGCACCGGCACGGTGCAGATCGGCGGCCGGCAGGTCACCGTGCACGTGCCGGCCTCCTACGACCCGGCCCGGCCCGCGCCGCTGGTCATCGGGCTGCACGGCTACACGTCCGACGGCGTTCAGCTGGAGAGCTATCTGCGGCTGACGCCCGAGTCGGACCGGCGCGGATTCGTCTACGCATACCCGGACGGCTTGACCGACGACCGCGGCGAACGGTTCTGGAACGCCACGGACGCCTGCTGCTCCTTCTCCGAGCCGAAACCCGACGACTCGCGGTACCTCAGCGAGCTGATCTCCACGCTCGAGGGCGGGTACCGGATCGACCGGTCCCGGGTGTCGCTGATCGGCCATTCGAACGGCGGCTTCATGGCGTTCCGGATGGCCTGCGACCACGCCGACCAGGTCGCCGCGATCGTCTCGCTCAACGGTGCGACCTGGGCCGACGCCGGCCGGTGCCGGCCGTCGAAGCCGGTGAGCGTGCTCGTGATCAACAGCAGCAGCGACGAGACCATCGCGTTCACCGGCGGCGACATCGGCGGCAACGCCTACCCCTCGGCGGCCACCACGGTCGCCGACTGGGTGCGCTACGACCGCTGCGGGGGCACCGGCCGGGACGCCCCGAAGCTAGACCTGGTGCCGGCTCTCACGGGAGCCGAGACGTCGGTACGTACCCATGACTGCGCGAACGGCTCGGTGGTGCAGGCCTGGACGATCGGTGGCGGCACCCACGTACCGCCCCTAGGGTCCGCCTTCGCCCCGGCCGTGACCCGCTTCCTGCTCTCCCGGTAGGCGCCGCAGGTCGCCTTTGCGCACCTTCCCGGAGCCGGTCCGCGGCAGCGCCGGCACCACGTCGACGTGGACGGGGATCTTGTACTTCGCCAGCCGCGGCAGCAGGAAGGCCCGCAGCTCGTCGCCGTCCAGCGCCGCGCCGGGCATCGCGACGACGAAGGCCCGGCCCACCTCGCCCCAGGCCGGGTCGGGCACCCCGACCACCGCGACCTCCGACACGGCCGGATGCTCGAAGATCACCGACTCCACCTCGGCCGGGTACACGTTCTCGCCGCCGGAGATGTACATGTCCTTGAGGCGGTCGACGACGTACAGGTGGCCGGCCGCGTCGACCCGGGCGAGGTCACCGGAGCGGAACCAGCCGTCCGCCGTGAACGCGTCCCGGGTGGCCTCGGCGTCGTTCCAGTAGCCGGGCGTCACGTTGGGGCCGCGGACCAGCACCTCGCCCGGTTCCCCGGGCGGCGCGCCGGTCAGGTCCGGGCGTACGCAGCGCACGCCGGCGAAGAAGACCGGAAGCCCGGCCGAGCCGACGTGCGTACGGCTCTCCCGCGCTTCCAGGAAGGTGGCGCCCGGCGCGGTCTCCGTCATCCCGTAGCCCTGGCAGAACGTCAGCCCGCGCTCCTGGTATGCCAGGATCAGCGACTCGGGCACGGCGGCGCCCCCGGACATCACGCTGCGCACCGACGACAGGTCCGCACCCGGCCAGCGCGGCGACTGGGCCAGCCCCGCGAACATCGCCGCCACGCCGAACATCCACGTGATCCCGTGCCGGGGGATCAGCTCGAGCGCCTCGTCGACGTCCCAGGACGGCATGAGCACGCTGCACCCGCCCTTGAGGAACGTCGGCAGCAGGCACTGGTTGAGCGCGGCGACGTGGAACAGCGGCGCACCGATCAGCGTCATCTCGTCGCTCGCGACGTCCACCCCGACGAGCAGGTTGTAGCAGTTCCAGAAGACGTTCGCGTGGGTCAGGACGGCGCCCTTCGGCCGGCCGGTGGTGCCCGAGGTGTAGAGGATGAGGGCCGGGTCGTCCATGCCGACGGCCACGTCGAGCGGCTCCGGCTCACCGGCGGCGAGCCATTCCTCGTACGCGCCGCCGACCTCGACGACCGTGCCCGGGCGTACGGAGAACGCGCCGGCCGGGGCGTGGACGAGCGCGACCGTGCCGCTGTGCCGCAGCATGTAGTCGACCTCGGGCGCGGCCAGCCGGACGTTCAGCGGCACGAAGATCCCGCCGAGCAGGTGCGTGGCGAACATCGTCTCGACGAAGGCCGGATGGTTCGGCCCGAGGTACGCCACCCGGTCGCCGGGCCCCACGCCGCCGGAGCGCAGCCGCGCGGCGAGCCGGGTGACCCGGTCGAACAGCCCGGCGTACGTGATGGCGGTGCCGCGGAAGATCAGGGCGTTGCTGCCGGGCGACATGGCCGCGCGCCGGGCCGGCCAGGAACCGAGACCGGCGTTGCGGGCCGGGACGGTGGCCGTCATGCGTAGTGGCGGTAGACGGCCCGGGCGACGCAGGCCGGCTTGGCCTCGCCCGCGATCTCCACCGTGAAGTCGAGCACCATCTGCACGCCGCCGGCAGCGACGCCGGTCACCTCCGCCACCGTGGCGGCGAGCCGTACCTTCGAGCCCACCCGTACGGGGTTCGGGAACCGGACCTTCTCGAGGCCGTAGTTGATGCTCATGGCGACGCCGCGCACCTCGAGCAGCGCGCCGAACAGCGGGATGACGAGCGACAGCGTCAGGTAGCCGTGCGCGATCGTGCCGCCGAACGGGCCCGCCTGCGCCCGTTGCGGATCGACGTGGATCCACTGGTGGTCGCCGGTGGCCTCGGCGAACCGGTCCACCCGGTCCTGGGTGATCTCCAGCCAGTCGCTGCGGCCCAGGTCCCGGCCGGCCAGCGCGCTGAGCCCGGCAACCCCGTCGACGGTGATCACGATGCGTCCTCCTCGTCCAGGCCCAGCAGGCGGGCGGCGTTCTCCTTGAGGATCTTGGGCCGGACCTCCGGCTTGATGTCGAGCCGGTCGAAGTCGGCCAGCCACCGGTCCGGGGTGATGACCGGGTAGTCCGAGCCGAACAGCACCTTGTCCTGCAGCAGCGAGTTGGCGTAGCGCACGAGCTGCGGCGGGAAGTACTTCGGCGACCAGCCGGACAGGTCGATGTGCACGTGCGGCTTGTGCGTGGCCACCGCCAGCGCCTCGTCCTGCCACGGGAACGACGGGTGGGCCAGGATGATCCGCAGGTCCGGGAAGTCGACGGCCACGTCGTCCACGAGCATCGGGTTCGAGTACCGCAGCCGGATCCCGCCCCCGCCGCGGACGCCCGCCCCGATCCCGGTCTGTCCGGTGTGGAACAGCGCGGGTACGCCCAACTCCTCGATCGCCTCGTACAGCGGGTACGCCATCCGGTCGTCCGGCGCGAAGCCCTGCAGGCTCGGATGGAACTTGAAGCCCCGGACGCCGTGCTCGACGACCAGCCGGCGCGCCTCGCGCACGCCCGCACGTCCCTTGTGCGGGTCCACACTGGCGAACGGGATGAGCACGTCCGGGTGCGCCGCGCAGCTCGCGGCGATCTCCTCGTTGCTGATCCGCGGATGCCCGGTGGTGTGCTCCGCGTCGACGGTGAAGACCACGGCCGCCATCCGGCGCTCCCGGTAGTACCGCGCCGTCTCGTCGATCGTCGGCTGCCGGCCCGCCCCCACCCCGAAGTACGCCGCGGAGGCGCCCATCAGCTCCGGGTCGAGCGAGGGGTGCCCGTCCCGGCTGATCTCGGCGTGCGTGTGCACGTCGATCGCGGTCAGCGACGCCACGTCCATCTACGCCTCCGGGGCCTTCGGCGCGGGGATGCCGTACGTCTCCGGCTCGGCACCGGCCCCGCCGTGCCACGCCTCGGCGATCGCGTCGGCGCTCCACCCGCCGTCCCGGAACGCCACGGTCTTCTCGTACGGATGGCCCCACAGCGCGAGCCGGTCGCCGCCGATGCCGATCGCCTGGCCGGTGACGTCCTGCGCGGCGTCCGAGGCGAGGAAGACGACCAGGCCGGCCGCGTCCTCCGGGGTTCCCAGTCCCTCGTCGCGCCGCAGCCATCCGGGCAGTGGCCGGCCGGTCCGCTCGGACTCCTCGATCACGGGCGCGAAGGCCGGGATCGTCCTGGTCATCTCGGTGGCGGCGACCGGCACGACCGCGTTCACCGTGATGCCGCTGCGGGCCAGCTCGAGCGCCCACGTGCGGGCCATGGCGGCGATGCCGGCCTTGGCGGCGGCGTAGTTGGTCTGGCCGAAGTTTCCGCGCTGGCCCGCCGGCGACGAGATCAGGATGAGCCGGCCGCCCCCGCCCTGCTCGCGCATGCGGACGGCGGCCTCGCGGGCGCAGGTGAACGTCCCGCGCAGGTGCACCCGGACGACGGTGTCGAAGTCGTCGTCGGTCATCTTCCACAGCACCCGGTCCCGCAGCACGCCGGCGTTGGTGACCAGCACGTCGAGCCGGCCGAACCCGTCGATCGCGGCGTCGGCGAGGGCCCGGGCCGTCGCGCTGTCGCCGACGCGGGCGGCCACCCCCGTGGCCCGGCCGCCCGCGCCGGCGATCTGCGCCACCGCGCTGTCCACCGCCTCGGCGTCCAGATCGTTCACCACGACCGCCGCGCCGGCCGCGGCGAGCGCCTTGGCGTACGCGAGGCCGAGCCCCCGGCCGCTGCCGGTCACGATCGCGACCTTGCCGTCGAGTCTCATGACGTTCTCCTCCGGAGCACGGCCACCGCGGGGACGATGCCGCGGGGCAGGTAGCGGACCACGGCGATGAGCAGCAGCGCGTAGACCGCGTAGGACAGGGCGGCCGGCGCGTAGCTCGGCATGCCCGGACGGGTGCCGAGCTGGTTGAGCGCCTGGACCAGCAGCGTGATGACCGCCGCGCCGGCGACCGGACCGGTGATCGTGCCGAGGCCGCCCACCACGGCCATCACGACGACCTCGACGGACAGCAGCAGCGGGAACGAGCCGGGCGCGAGGTAGCCGAGGTAGAAGGCGTACACGCCGCCGGCCAGGCCCGCGAACGCCGCGGAGAGCGCGAAGACCACGAGCCGGTAAGCGCCGACCGGTACGCCACCGGCGGCCGCCGCGATCTCGCTGCCGGCCGCCGCGCGCAGGCCCCGGCCGGCCCGCGAGTCGACGACGTTGCGGCTGACCAGCAGCACTACGGCGAGCACACCCCAGGCCACGTACGCGTATCCGACGTCGTCGCGCAGCACAACGCCCGCCAGGGACAGCGGCGGGATGCCCTGCAGGCCGATCGCGCCGCCGGCCCAGGTGCCCTGCCCGAGCAGCGACAGCAGGATCAGGTGCACGGCCAGCGTGGCGAAGGCCAGGTGGTGCCCGCGCAGCCGCAGCAGGGGCGCACCGACCACGACGGCCGCGAGCGCCGCGACGACGGGGGCGATGAGCAGCCCGGCCAAGGTCGGTACGCCGTGCACCGCCGACAGCCCGGCGGCGTACGCCCCGATCGCGTAGAACGCCGCCTGGCCCAGCGACACCTGCCCGGCGTACCCCATCAGCAGCGACACGCCGGCCGTGACCGTGGCGGCCAGCAGCAGCAGGACGTACACGGGCAGGTGCCGTTCCGGTAGCAGCAGGGGCAGCGCCAGCGTGACCGCGGCGGCGGCGAGGACCGTGCGGGCCCTCATCGCGCCGCCTCCGGGACCGAACCGGCGCGGACCGCCTGCGTGACCATCACGGCCAGCATCACCAGCAGCGCGATCTCGAGCTGATGGGCACCGCCGCCGTACCCGGCGATCAGGGTCTGTGCCACGCCCAGCAGCAGCCCGCCGGCGAGGGTGACCCCCGGGCGGGTCAGCCCGCCGAGCACCGCGGCGGCGAAGCCGTTGACGATCAGGGTCACGTCGCTGTCGAAGGTGACCTGCTGCACCGGCGTGAGCAGCACGCCGGCGAGGCCGCCCAGGGCGCCGCCCAGCCCGAACGCGAGCAGGCCCATCCGGCGTACGTCGATGCCGACCACCCGGGCCGCGTACGGGTTCTCCGCGCACGCGGTCAGCGCCTTGCCCGGGTCGGTGCCGCGGAAGAACGCCGTGAGCGCGGCGAACACCGGCAGCGTGACCGTGATGACGAGCAGGTGGTGCGCCTGGATCCGGGCGCCGCCCAGCGTGACCGCCCCCGGCAGCCCGGCGTACGAGCGCGGCTGGTCACCCCACACGGTCACCTCCACGGCGTACGCGAGCACTCCGAGGCCGAGCGTGATGATCAGCGCCGCTCCGGGCTCCGTGCCGGGCCGGCCGATCGCGACGACCCCGGCCAGCACCCCGGCGCCCGCCGCGACGAGCACCCCGGCCGCCTCGGCGAGCCCGTGCGGCAGCCCGGTGGCCAGCAGCGTGGCGGTCAGCATCGCCGCGAGCACCGCGAACGCGCCCTGGGCCAGGTTGACCACCCGGGTGACCCGGTGGATGACCACCATGCCGCTGCCGACGAGCGCGAAGCCGGCGCCGATGCCGAGCCCGGTGAGCAGATATCCCAGCAGGTCGCTCATCGCGGCTCCTCCGCCGCGACGTGCCCGCCCAGATAGGCGGCGGCCACCCGGGGATCGCGGGCCAGCCGGCCGGCGTCGCCGTGCAGCACGACCCGGCCGGCCTCCAGCACGTACCCGCGGTCGCACAGCTCGAGGGCGAGGCGGGCGTTCTGCTCGATCAGCAGCACCGCCAGCCCGCGCTCGGCGTGCAACCGGCGCAGGTGACCGACGAGCACGTCGACGACCTTCGGCGCCAGGCCGAGGCTGAGCTCGTCGACGACGAGCACGTCCGGCCGCGCCATCAGCGCGCGCCCGATCGCCACCATCTGCTGCTGACCGCCGGAGAGCGTGCCCGCCGCGCGGTGCCGCACCGCGGCCAGCTCCGGCATGAGCTCGTAGACCGGCCCGGTGGCGCGTCCGGCGCGGCCGTTGCGCCAGCCGCCGAGGCGCAGGTTGTCGTCGACGCTGAGCCCGGCGAACATCTCGCGGCCCTCGGGCACCTGGGCCAGCCGGCCGTGCACGACGACCTGCCCGGCGTCCGGCCGGACCAGACCGGACAGCGCGCGGACGAGGCTCGTCTTGCCCGCGCCGTTGGCGCCGATCAGCGCGACCAGCTCGTGCTCGCCGACGGTCAGGTCGACACCGTCCAGCGCGGTGGCCCCGGAGTAGCGCACGACGAGCCCGCGGGCCTCGGCCACGGCGCTCACGCCGGGCTCCCGGCGCCCAGGTACGCGTCGATCACCACCGGATCGGCGCGGACGTCGGCGGGGGAGCCCTCGGCGATGACCCGTCCCAGGTCGAGCACGGTGACGCGGTCGGCGACCCGCATCACGAACGCGACGTCGTGCTCGACGAGCAGCATCGTGATCCCCTCGTCGCGCAGCTCGGTCAGCAGCGCCGACAGCCGCTCCCGCTCGGCCGCGCGCAGGCCGGAGGCCGGCTCGTCGAGCAGCAGCAGCCGGGGCTGCCCGCACAGCGCGCGCGCCAGTTGCAGGGCGCGCTGCTGACCCAGCGGCAACGCCTCGGCCGGGCGGTCCGCCCAGCCGGCCAGCCCGGTACGGGCCAGGCACGCGCGGGCGCGGTCGCGGATGAGCCGTTCCTCGCGGTGATGGGCGGGCAGCCGCAGCATCGCCGTCAGGAACCCGGCTCCGGTCGTGCCGTGCGCGCCCACCATCACGTTCTCCAGCACGGTCATGCCGGGGAAGACGCGGGCCGCCTGGAACACCACGCCGACGCCGAGCCGGGCCCGGCGGTCGGCGGGCAGCCGGTCGACCCGCAGGCCGTCCAGCCGTACCGTGCCGGTGTCCGCCCGGAGCTGGCCGCCGATGAGCGCGAACAGGGTGGACTTGCCGGCGCCGTTCGGGCCGATGAGCCCGCGCAGCTCTCCCGGGGCGAGGGTCAGGCTGACGTCGCGGACGGCGTACACGCCGCCGAACGCCCGGCTCGCCCCGGAGACCGCCAGGGCGGCTCCGGCGGCCATCACCGGCCGCCGAGCGTGGCGAGCTTCGCCCTGCTGTAGTCGGTGGGCACGAAGGCCCCGGACCGTACGGTGGTGATGGCGATGTAGTCGGCGGTCAGTCCGCTGTGGTCGGTCGCCGAGTAGCGGTAGGTGCCGTTCGGCGTGGTGAGCGTGAGGCCCTCCAGGGCATCGCGGACCTTCGCACGGTCGGTCCCGCCGGCCTTCCCGATCGCGGCCGCGAGCAGCTTCACCCCGCTGTAGCCGTCCTGGGCGAACTGCGGCGGCGGGTAGCCGTGCTTGGTGCGGAACGCCGTGGCCAGCTCCTCGACCGCGGTCTTCTGCGCGCCGGCCGGCAGGGCGTCGCCGACCACGCCGATGGAGCTCGCCACGGTCGCGCCCTCCGCGGCGGGACCGGCCGGGTCCAGGAACAGCTTGCTCGCCTGGGCGCCGGTGAGGATCAGCGGGATCTTCAGGCCGGCGGCCGCGTACTGCTTGGTGAGCGCGACGGCGGGGGCGCCGGTGGCCCACACCATGAGGGCCTGCGCGGAGGAGGACCGGACGTGGGTGAAGACCGCGCCGAACTCGGTGGCGGTGGTCTGGAACTCCTCGACGGGGCCGAGGGTCACGCCGTACCGCGCCGCCGCGGCCTGCAGTCCCTTGTAGCCGGCCACCGCGTAGCTGCTCCGGGTGTCGTACGCGACGGCGAGCCGGGTGATCTGGGTGGCCTGCAGGTACCGGAGGGTGGCCTCGGCGTACGTGCCCGACGTCGCGGGGACCACGAACACGTACGGGTGGACCGGCCGCACCTGCTCGTCCGCGGGCGTCAGCGAGACGTACGGGATCTGCTCGCGGTCGACCAGCGGCAGGGTCGCCAGCGCGGAGTTGGAGAACGGCGAGCCGATGATCGCGTCGGACTTCCTCCGGAGGTCGTTGAAGGCCAGCACGGCCTGGTCGGGCAGGCTCTTGTCGTCGCGGACGGTCAGCTCGACGCGCCGCCCGCCGATGCCGCCGGCGCTGTTGAGCTGCTCGACCGCCAAGGCGACCGACTTCTGGTTCTCGCTGCCCAGCGGCGAGTAGTTCCCGGTCAGCGAGACGATCTGGCCGAGGCGGATCGGATCGTCCGAACCGGACGGGTCGTCGCCGCAGCCGGCCACGGCGGCGGCGAGCAGGAGAGCGACGAGGAAGGGCGTGGGTCTGCGCACCGGTACCTCCTCAGCGAGGGGTTCTGCTGTGCGGATGAGCACGAAGTTAGGCGCTTCCTACACGGCCGTCAATATTCTGCCTAACATTCAGCGCATGCCGTCGACGGAGACCGCGGAGGCCGGGCCCCGCCCGCAGACCCTGCTGCTGATGCTTTTCGGTGACTACCTGCTCGACCGCGACCTGTGCGTGTTCACCGGCAGCGTGATCGACGTCTGCGACCGGCTGGGCATCTCCGCGCACGCCGCCCGCTCCACCCTGACCCGGATGGCCGGCCGCGGCCTGCTGCACCGGGAGCGCCACGGCCGCCGCGTGTACATCGGTCTCACCGAGCGGTCCACGGCGCTGCTGCGCGACGGGCGCGACCGGATCTGGGGCGCCGGCGCGGTCAACGACCGGTGGGACGGCACCTGGACGCTGCTGAGCTTCTCGCTGCCCGAGTCCTGGCAACGCCAGCGCCACGACCTGCGCTCCCAGCTGGCCTGGGCCGGCTTCGGGCCGCTGCAGGGCGGGCTGTGGATCGCGCCCGGCGAGGTGGCCGCCGACCACATCGTCAGCAGCCTCGGCCTCGACGCCCACGCCCGGGTCTTCCACGCGCGCGCCGGCTCCCGCACCGACATCCGCGTCATGGTCGGCGACGCGTACGACGTGCCCGCGCTCGCCGCCGCGTACACCGCCTTCCTGGCCCGCTGGGACGGAACCGCGCAGATGAGCGACCCGCTCGCCGCCCGCCTCATGCTGATCGCGGAATGGCTGCACGCCATCCGGCGGGATCCGCGCCTGCCGGTGGAGCACCTGCCGCCGGACTGGCCCGCGGTCCGGGCGCAGAAGCTCTTCCGCGAGCTCGAGACGGCGTACCGGGAACCCGCCCGAGCCGTTGCGGAAGGCCTGCTGGAGCTGCGCCCGGCAACCGCGTGATCTGACTCAGGCAGCGCTGCAGGGGCTGTTGTTCAGGGTGAAGCCGCCCGCCTGGGCCGTGTTGCCGGTGTGGTTCGCCTGGAACCCGATGCTGACCGAGGCGTTCGGGGCGATCGCGCCGTTGTAGCTCGCGTTCGTCGCCGTCACCCGGCCCGACGCCGGCGCGTAGCTCGCGTTCCAGCCCGAGGTGATGGTCTGTCCGCCCGGCAGGACGAACGCCAGCGACCAGCCGTTGACGGCGGTGGTGCCCGTGTTGGTGATGGTGAGGGTCTCGGTCAGCCCGGAGTTCCACGCGTTCACCGTGGCGGAGACCCGGCACGTGGTCGAGACCGGCGGGTCGGAGGGCGGCGGCCCCGACGGCGGCGTGGACGGGGGAGTCGACGGCGGCGTGCTCGTGCCGTCAAGACCGAAGAACGCGACCGCGTACGCGGCCATGCCGGCGCTCGGCAGGCTGTGCCCGGCGCCCTGGATGCTGTACGCCTCGACCTGGACCGTGCCGGAGCTGTCGGCGTACCGGCGCCGGTTCCAGCCCGGCTGCGGCGTGTCGGAGGAGGTCGGCGTCTGGCTCAGCCCGAACACGTTGGTCCACTGCTCGATCTCCTCCTGCAGCAGCGAGTACGGCACGAGCGTGTCGCTGGTGCCGTGCCACAGCTGCATGCGCGGGCGCGGGCCGCTGTAGCCCGGGTACGCGCCCCGCACCAGGTCACCCCACTGCTGCGGGGTCCGGTCCATGCTGCCGCCGGTGCACTTGCTGGTGCCGGGCGGGTAGTCGGCGGCGTTGGCGAAGCAGCCGAACGGCACACCCATGAACGCCGCGCCGGCCTTGAACACGTCGGGGTACAGCGCGAGCATCTCGTTGGTCATCATCCCGCCGGACGAGCTGCCGGTCGCGTACACCCGGTTCGGATCGCCGTTGTACTGCCGTTCCGCGTACGTGATCATCGAGACGATCGACACCGGGTCGCTGCCGCCGCCGCGCCGCTTAGCCGCGTCCGACCAGGTGTCGAAGCAGTTGCCGAAGCCGGCCTGCTGGGTGGCGGTCGGGTAGATGACCAGGAAGCCGTACCGGTCGGCCTGGGCGGCGAACTCGCTGCCGGAGTAGAAGCCCGGACCCGAGCCGCCGCAGCCGTGCATGGCCACCACGATGGCGGGCCGGGCGGGCCGGTTGTCCGGGACGTAGATGTGCATCCGCATGCCGCCGGGGTTGTCGCCGAAGCTCGTCACCTCGGTCAGCGCGGCGGCGAACGCGGGGCGGGCCGCTGGTACGACCAGCCCCACGAGGGCCACCGCGGTGGCGGCGGCGAGCAGCATTCTTCTTCTGATCTTCATCGCCTTGGCTCCTTGATTCGCCCGCACGCAGGCGGGAACGGCCGCTGTGGCGGCGCAGAAAGGGGTGCACGGTGGGCCCGCGGCTCCGGCAGGCCGAGTCGCCGGGCGCGGGACATGCCCTGTGTCGCGCGCCGGGCGTCGTATGTGACACATAGTTTTCACCCGGGGACGCAAACTGTCAATCAATGAGGATCGATGGCATCCGACCCTCTAGAGTCGTACCGATGACCAGCCCGTACGACATCGACGAGATCTTCCCCGGTGACCTCGCCGCGTCGGCACGGCTGCCCCGGCGGCAGAGCGGCAACTCGCCCCAGGACCTCGCCGTCACTCTGCTGGCGGACTACACCCTGCGGCACCGCTCGTGGCTGCCCTCCGGGGCCATCGTCGCCCTGCTCGCCGAGGCGGGCGTCTCCCCGGCCGGGGCGCGGACGGCGATCAGCCGCCTGGCCCGGCGCGGGGCCGTCGAGGGGCAGCGCGACGGCCGGCGCAGCTCGTACCGGCTGACCGTCGCGGCCGCCACCTTCCTGGCCGTCGGCGGAAGCGCGATCGTCGCCCCCGGCGATGCGCAGCCGTGGGACGGACGGTGGACGCTGATCGCCTTCTCGCTGCCGCAGGAGGAGGGCACGCTCCGGCGAGGATTGCGGAGCCAGCTGCGCTGGATGGGCTACGCCCCGCTCTACGACGGCCTCTGGATCTCCCCGCACGACCTCGGCGAGAAGGTCAGGGCCCGGCTCGCCGAGCTCACCCTCGGCACCCTGACGGTCTTCCGCGCCCGGCAGGTCGAGCTGGACGCCGCGATCCGTCGCAACCCGATCGACGCGTGGGACACCGCGGGAATCGCCCGGCAGTACGAGGCCTTCATCGAGCGGTGGGGCCCCGCGCTGCCCCGCACGCTCACCGGCGTCGAGGCGGTCCGCGCCCGTACCGAGGTCATGAACACGTACCGGCGGCTCCCCGTGCTCGACCCGCACCTGCCGGCTCGGCTGCTGCCGCCGGGGTGGCTGCGCGAGCCCGCCCGCGACCTGTTCACCGCCGTGTACGACGGCCTGGCCGAGGCCGCGGAGAACCACGTCCGCGCGGTGGCGAGCCGGCACTCCGGCGGGGACGTCACCGGCATCCGCGCGCACACGGTCGCCGACCTGGCATCCGGCTTCCGCTGACCGGGTGCCGCCGGGGCGCAACCGGCCCGCGCCGGGAGCGGTCCGCTCAGCGCGGCCCGATGACCCGTTGACGGGCCCGGCCGAGGTGGTCGATGCCCAGCTCCATCACGTCGCCGGGCTGCAGCCACACCGGCGGCTTGAAGCCCATGCCCACGCCGGGCGGCGTACCGGTGTTGATCAGGTCGCCCGGCTCGAGGACCAGGAACTGGCTCAGGTGGTGGACGATCACGTACGGGTCGAACACCATGGTCGCGGTGGTGCCGGTCTGCCGGCGTACCCCGTTGACGTCGAGCCACATGTCCAGGTTGCGCACGTCCGGGATCTCGTCCGGGGTGGCCAGCCACGGGCCGGCCGGGTTGAACGTCTCGGCGGACTTGCCCTTGCTCCACTGCCCGCCGCGCTCCATCTGGAAGGCGCGCTCGCTGACGTCGTTGACCAGCACGTAGCCGGCGATCACGGCGGCGGCGTCGGCGGGCGTGTCGAGGTAGGAGGTGCGCGTGCCGATGACGATGCCCAGCTCCACCTCCCAGTCGGTCTTGGTCGAGCCGCGGGGGATCCGCACGTCGTCGTTGGGCCCGACGAGGGTGTTCGGGCTCTTGGTGAACAGGATCGGCTCGGACGGCACGGCCTGACCGGTCTCGGCCGCGTGGTCGCTGTAGTTCAGCCCGATGCACAGGATCTGGTGCGGGCGGGCGATCGGGGCGCCGATCCGCTGGTCGCCGACCTCGCGCACGTCGCCGGCGGCGATCCGGTCCGCGACCGCCGCGGTCAGGCCGGCGGCGCCGCCGGCGGCGAAGAACGCCTCGTCGAAGTCGGTGACCAGGTCGGACACGTCGACGTAGCGGGTGTCGTCGACGCGGACGGCGGGCTTCTCGGCGCCGAAGGCGCCGATGCGCATGAGAAACACGAGGGCTCCGGTGGTCAGGTGGCGGGGTCGGCGACGACCGCCCGGATGGCAGGCAGGTCCTCGATGAGCTTCTTCAGCGGGGTGCGGTAGGCCAGGGCGCTGATGCTGATCGCCCCGCTGGGCGCGGCCGGCGAGGTCAGGAACATCGGTACGGCGAGGCAGATGACGCCGGGCTCGTTCTCCTGGTCGTCGACGCCGTAGCCGCGTTCCCGGGTGCGGACGAGCTCGGCGTGCAGCTCCTCGGCCGTGCCGATCGAGTGCTCGGTGCGTTTCGGCAGCTCGCCGTCGCCGGCCCAGTCGCGGACCTGCTGCTCGGTGCGCAGCGTGTACGACAGCAGCAGCTTGCCCACGGCGGTGCAGTGCGCCGGGTTGCGCCCGCCGACCATCGAGGTCAGGCGTACGGCGCCGGAGGTCGGGTCGAGCTTGGACCGGTAGACCACGTCGCGCCCGTCGAGGCCGGCGTAGTGGATCGTCTCGCCGTACCGCTCGCAGAGCCGCTGGAGGACCGGCTGGACCCGGACGTGGTCGGGGCGTGCCTCGTGGTGCGCGAACGCGAGCCGCAGGAACTCGTCGCCGAGCACGTACCGCCCGTGGCCGTCCTGGACGGCGAACCCGGCCCGGCGCAGCGACGCGAGCGCACGGTGGACGGTCGGCTTCGCGCTGGCCATGGCCCGTGCCATGTCCTCCAGCCCGATGCCCCGGGGGTGTTTCGCCAGCTCGGCGAGGACCGCCAGGACACGGTCGGAGCCGACGAGCTTGTCGGCGTCCTGATCCGTCATGGTTCCGGATAATAGACCGCTGTTCCAGCAATAGGAAAGCAGGTAGCATCCCCTCCAGTCGGAAGGGGGCGGTCATGCAGCCACGCCGCAGTGCACAGTGGTACGCCGGAGACGTCCGCAACAGCTACATCCACCGGGCCTGGATGCGCCGCGGCCTGCCCGCCGGGGCCTTCGACGGGCGCCCGCACATCGCCATCGCGAACACGGCCTCCGACCTGACGCCGTGCAACGCGCACCTGAACGAGGTGGCCCGCAGCGTCTCGGACGGCATCCACGCCGCGGGCGGCATCCCGCTGAACCTGCCGGTGGTGTCGCTCGGCGAGACGCAGGTGCGCCCCACCGCGATGCTGTGGCGCAACATGGCCGCGATGGCCATCGAGGAGATGCTGCGCGCCAACCCGATCGACGGCGTGGTCCTGCTCGGTGGCTGCGACAAGACCATCCCCGCGCTGCTGATGGGCGCCGCGTCGGTGGACCTGCCCGCGGTCGTGGTGCCCGGCGGGCCGATGCTCACCGGCACCTTCCGCGGCGTACCGCTGGGCTGCGGCACCGGCGTCTGGCAGCTGAGCGAGGAGGTCCGCGCGGGCACCCTCAGCGCCGCCGAGTTCACCCGCTCGGAATCCTCCATGATCCGCAGCAAGGGGCACTGCAACACCATGGGCACCGCGTCCACGATGGGGCTGCTCGCCGAGGTCCTCGGGATGACCCTGCCCGGCGTGGCCGGCACCCCCGCGCCGGACAGCCGCCTGCTGGAGGCCGCGTACGCGACCGGCGAGCTCGCCGTGGATCTCGTCGGCCGGGACCTGCGCCCGAGCGCGGTGATGACCCGGGGATCGTTCCTCAACGCCGTCGTCGCCCTCGCGGCGCTGGGCGGCTCCACCAACGCCGTCGTGCACCTGCTGGCCATCGCCGGACGGCTCGGCGTCGAGCTCAGCCAGGACGACTTCGACCGGGCCGGCTCGCACGTGCCGCTGCTGGTCGACCTGCAGCCGGCCGGCCGGTTCCTGATGGACGACCTGTACCGTGCCGGCGGCCTGCACGCGGTCCTCGCCGAGATCCGCGACCTGCTCGACCCGGCCGCGCTGACCGTCACCGGCCGGCCCCTGGTCGAGTGTCTCGGCGCCGCCCAGGTCTACGACCGCGAGGTCATCCGGGCACGGGAGCAGCCCCTGCAGCCCGAGGCGGGCATCGCCGTGCTGTACGGCAACCTCGCCCCGGACGGCGCCGTCATCAAACCCGCCGCCGCCTCCCCGGAGCTGCTGCAGCACCGCGGCCCCGCCGTCGTCTTCGACTCCATCGAGGACCTGCAGGCCCGCCTCGACGACCCCGGGCTGGACGTCACGCCCGACTCGGTGCTGATCCTGCGCGGCTGCGGGCCGAAGGGCTACCCGGGGATGCCCGAGGTCTCCAACATGCCGCTGCCGGCGAAGCTGCTCGCCGAGGGCGTACGCGACATGGTCCGCATCTGTGACGGGCGGATGAGCGGGACCGCGTACGGAACGGTGGTCCTGCACGTGGCCCCGGAGGCCGCCGCAGGCGGCCCGCTCGCCAAGGTCCGCACCGGCGACATGATCGTCCTGGATGTCGCCAACCGGCGCGTCGACGTCGACCTCACCGACGAAGAGCTCGCCGCCCGGGAGCCCGCACCCGAGGCGGTGCACGCGTTCGCCCGGCCGCGCCGGGGCTGGGAACGCCTCTACGTCGACACCGTCGGGCAGGCGAACACCGGCGCCGACTGCGACTTCCTGCTCGGTTCCAGCGGCGACCAGGTCTCCCGCGAATCCCACTGAAAGGCGATATCCATGACAGAGTTCGGTGGGCTGCGCGCCATCGTCACCGGCGGCGCCTCCGGCATCGGACTGGCCACCGCCACCCTGCTCGCCGAGCGCGGCTGCGCGGTCGCCTGCCTCGACCTCAACACCGGCGTGAAGGAACCGCTGCTCGGCATCGCCTGCGACGTCACCGACGACGCCTCCGTGCGCGCCGCGGTCGACGCCGCGGTCCGCGAGCTGGGCGGTCTCGACATCGTCGTCAACAACGCGGGCATCGGCGCCCAGGGCAGCGTCGAGGACAACGACGACGCTGAGTGGGCCCGGGTCTTCGACGTCAACGTGTACGGCATGGTCCGCGTCGCCCGGGCCGCCCTGCCGCACCTGCGCGCCTCCCGGCACGCCGTCATCGTCAACACCGGCTCGATCTGCGCGACGGCCGGGCTGCCGCAGCGCGCCCTGTACTCGGCGACCAAGGGCGCCGTGCAGTCGATGACCCTGGCCATGGCCGCCGACCACCTCGCCGAGGGGATCCGGGTGAACTGCGTCAACCCCGGCACGGCCGACACCCCGTGGATCGGCCGGCTGCTGGCCCGGGCGGCCGATCCCGACGCCGAACGCGCCGCGCTCGAGGCCCGCCAGCCCACCGGGCGGCTGGTCGCCGCGGAGGAGGTCGCCGCCGCCATCGCCTACCTGGCCAGCCCGCTGGCCTCGGCCACCACGGGCGCCACGCTGGCGGTCGACGGCGGCATGCAGGGACTGCGTCTGCGCCGGTAGGCCCGCGGCCGGCGACCCCGCGCCGAGATGCGGCAGGCCGAGAGGCTACCGCCCGGTAACACTCCTGAGTAGCGTGGCGGGAGGTGCTCCAGCCGTACTCGGAATGAGGGGGTAGGCCGTGACCACGACGCAGCGCAAACCGGCTCACGTCTCGGAGAAGCAGGCGCGGCAGGTGGCCGAGGCCGCCCGCGAGGCCGAGTGGCGCAAGCCGAGCTTCGGCAAGGAACTGTTCCTCGGGCGGTTCCGGCTGGACCTGATCGACCCCTGGCCGGCCGCGGAGCCACGTCCCGACGCGGACGAGTTCCTCGCCCGGCTGGACGCGTACGTCCGCTCCGACGTCGACGGCGCGCTCATCGAGCGCGAGGCCCGCATCCCCGACGAGGTGTTCCAGGGCCTCGCCCGGCTCGGCGCGTTCGGCATGAAGATCGACAAGGAGTACGGCGGCCTCGGCCTGTCCAACCTGCACTACTGCAAGGCGCTGACCCTCGTGGGCTCGGCCAACCCCTCCATCGGCGCGCTGCTGTCCGCGCACCAGTCGATCGGCGTGCCCCAGCCGCTCAAGACCTTCGGGACCGCGGAGCAGAAGAAGGCGTTCCTGCCCCGGCTGGCGGCGGGCGAGGTCTCCGCGTTCCTGCTGACCGAGCCGGACGTCGGGTCGGACCCGGCGCGGCTCGGCACCGTCGCCGAGCCGGTCGAGGGCGGCTACCGGCTCAACGGGGTCAAGCTGTGGGGCACCAACGGCACGGTCGCCACGCTGCTGGTGGTGATGGCCCGGGTGCCGGAGAAGGGCGTCACCGCGTTCGTGGTGGAGGCCGACACGCCGGGCATCACGGTCGAGCGCCGCAACGAGTTCCTCGGCCTGCGCGGGCTGGAGAACAGCGTGACGAGGTTCGACGACGTGTTCGTCCCCGAGGAGAACGTCATCGGCGGCCTCGGCAAGGGCCTCAAGATCGCCCTGACCACGCTGAACACCGGCCGGCTGTCGCTGCCCGCGATGTGCGTCGGCGCCGGCAAGTGGTCGCTCAACGTCGCCCGCGAATGGTCGGCGGAGCGGGTGCAGTGGGGCCGCCCGGTCGGGCAGCACGAGGCGGTCGCCAAGAAGATCGCGTTCATCGCCGCGACGACGTACGCGATGGAGTCCATGCTGGACCTCTGCTGCCTGATCGCCGACGACGACCGCAACGACATCCGCATCGAGGCGGCCCTGGTCAAGCTGTTCGCCAGCGAGATGGCCTGGCAGGTCGGCGACGAGCTGGTGCAGATCCGTGGCGGCCGCGGCTTCGAGAAGGCCGAGTCGCTGGCCGCCCGCGGCGAGCGCCCGGTCGAGGCCGAGCAGATGCTGCGCGACCTGCGGATCAACCGCATCTTCGAGGGCTCCACCGAGATCATGCACCTGCTCATCGCGCGGGAGGCGGTCGACGCGCACCTGTCGGTCGCCGGCGACATCATCGACCCGGACGCCGGGCTCGGCCGCAAGGCCCGCGCCGGGGCGCGCGCGGGGGCCTTCTACGCGCGCTGGCTGCCGACTCTCGCCGTCGGCAAGGGACAACAGCCTTCCGCGTACGCCGAATTCGGTCCGCTCGCCGCCCACCTGCGGTACGTCGAGCGCACCTCGCGCAAGCTGGCCCGGTCGACGTTCTACGCGATGTCGCGCTGGCAGGGCAAGCTCGAACGCAAGCAGGGCTTCCTCGGCCGCATCGTCGACATCGGGGCGGAGCTGTTCGCGATGTCGGCGGTGTGCGTCCGCGCCCAGGCGGAGCGGCAGCACCGGCCGGAGGGCGTGGAGCTGGCCGACCTGTTCTGCCGGCAGGCCCGGCTCCGGGCGGAGGCGCTGTTCGCCGCGCTGTGGGACAACACCGACTCGATCGACGTGAAGGCGGCCCGGCGCGTCCTCGAGGGCCGGTACGCCTTCCTCGAGCAAGGTGTCGTCACCCCGCAGACCGACGCGCCGTGGGTGGCGGTGTCGAGTCCGGAGTCGGCCACAGGGGAAGACGTCCGCCGTCGCATCCCGCCGCCCGCGTGAGCTTCTGACCTCCGCTCGTCACACCCCTGCCGACCTGCCAGGACAGGGGTCGATCGGCCCTGATGACGGGCGGGTCGACCGTGGACGGTGGAGGGAGGAGGTGATTCTCGTGAACGCGCGGTGGTCAAAGGCGCGAACGGCGGTCCGGTCGGTGGTGGTCGCTGTCGCTGTGGCCGGCCTGACGCTGGCCTCAGGGGTGACGGCGCGTCCGGCGGCGGCCGCGGACACTACGCCGTACCGGGCTCAGGTCTTCACCCGCGGCTACGACACCTCGAAGGTCGTGTCGCTGACCTTCGATCTGGACTGGCGCACCGGCACGGCGGCGGAGAACGCGATCAGCAAGGCCAACCTGGAGACCGTCCTGCGGGTGTTCGCCGCCAACGGCATCACCGGTGGCTTCGGCGTGACCGGGCGGTTCGCCGAGCAGAACCCCGCGGAGGCGAAGAACATCGCCACCCAGGGCCACAAGGTCTTCAACCACAGCTACAGCCACCCGGACTTCATGACGCTGACGCAGGCGCAGCGCTGGTCGCAGCTCGACCGGGCGGAGGCGGCGTTCAAGGCCGCGGGCATCGCGTCGGCGGGCTGGTTCCGGCCGTACCGGTCCGGCTACATGGACTCGGGGCTCAACCGGGACCTGGCCCTGCGCGGCTACTACATCAACCTGGACTGGACGTTCGACACCACCGGCTACAAGGAGGCCAGTTGGGCGACCGTGTCCGCCCGGATCGACCAGTACACGGTGCCCGGGGCGATCATCGTGATGCACGTGAGCATCCCGTCCACCGACCCGGGCAACCTGCAGCTGGTCATCGACAAGCTGCGGGGGATGGGGTACGGCTTCGTCAGCCCCTTCCAGGCGGTGACCCGCGGACCGGTCCGGGACAAGTACCTGGCCATCGGCGGCCCGGGGTCCTTCGGCGCGGCCACCACGGGCGACCTCGACGCCACGACCGCCGACACCGCGGTGCAGTGGTTCCAGAGCGCCCGGATCTACCACTCGCCCGCCAGCGGAGCCCACTTCGTCGGCGGCGGGGTCCTCACCAAGTACAAGTCGATGGGTACGGTGACCTCGCTGCTGAAGTTCCCGGTCACCGACAGCCTGCCTGCCGCCGGTGGCGGCCGGTACTACGACTTCCAGGGCGGTTCCATCTACTGGATGTCCGCGACCGGCGCGCACGAGGTGCACGGCTCCATCCGCACCAAGTGGCTGGCGCTGGGATCGACCGGCGCGTTCCTCGGCTACCCGATCTCGGACGAGGTCGCGGTGTCCGTGGGCCGGGCCTCGCAGTTCCAGGGCGGCAACGTCTACTGGTCCAGCGGGGCCGGCGCCCACGAGGTCCACGGCTCCATCCTGAAGAAGTACCTGTCGCTGGGCGGTACGGGCAGCCGTCTCGGTGTTCCGGTCAGCGACGAGTACACCGTCCCGGTGGGCCGGCGCAGCGACTTCCAGCACGGCGCGATCATCTGGGACAAGCCGGCGAAGACGATCTCCGTCATCTACTACTGACCGCGACAGGCCCTCGTGCGGTTTCCCGCCGGGGGCCTCAGCGGGCCGGGTCGACGACCGTGATGCCGGCGACCGCGGCCCGGTCGAAGCGGGGGAGCAGCGCAGCCGCCTCCCCGAGCCCGATGGTGCGTTCGATGAGCCGCTGCGGTTGCAGCAGGTCCCGCTCGATGAGCGCCATCATGCCCGGGTAGTCGGCCGCCGCCATCCCGTGGCTGCCGAGCAGGTCGAGCTCCCAGCCGATCACCCGCGCCATCGGCAGCCGCGGGTGGCCGTCGATCGGCGGGAGGAGCCCGATCTGCACGTGGCGGCCGCGGCGGCGGAGGCTGAGGATGGCGTCGGCGCAGGTCTGCTCGCCGCCCACCGCATCGACCGCCACGTGGCTGCCGCCGCCGGTGAGATCGGCGACGGCGGCCGGGACGTCCGTGCCGTCCGCGGGAACGGTGTGGTCCGCGCCGAGCTCGGCGGCGACGGCGAGGGCCCGCGGGTTCCGGTCCACGGCGACGACCCGGGCGCCCAGGGCCCGGGCGATCATCACCGCGCTCAACCCCACCCCGCCGGCGCCCAGCACGGTCACCCATTCACCCTCGCGGACCCGGGCGCGGCCGACGAGCGCCCGGTACGCCGTGGCGAACCGGCACCCGAGGCTCGCGGCGGTCGCGAAGTCCACCCCCTCGGGCAGCCCCACCAGGTTGGTGTCGGCGGCGTGCAGGGCGACGTACTCGGCGAAGGAACCCCAGTGGGTGAATCCCGGCTGCTCCTGGTGGGGACACACCTGCGCGTCCCCGGCGCGGCACCACTCGCACCGCCCGCAGCCGCACACGAACGGCACGGTCACCCGGTCACCGGGCTGCCAGCGGCTGACCTCCGCCCCGGCCTCGACGACCACACCGGCCAGCTCGTGGCCGGGTACGTGCGGGAACGCGATGTCGTCGTCGTGGCCGGCCCAGCCGTGCCAGTCGCTGCGGCACATCCCGGTGGCCATCACCCGGACGACGACGCCGCCGGGCGCAGGGGTGGGCTCGGGCACCTCACGGACCTCGGGCAGCGCCCGGACGGCATCGATCACGACAGCGCGCACCGCCCCATCCTCTCAGCCGGGATCGCGGTCCTAGGATTCCGGCATGACGTGGTGCGGCGGGACGACCGAGTGGTGAGTCGTGCGCCGCGCCGGGATGCCGTCGCCAACCGGGAGAAGCTGCTGCTGGCCGCGCTCGGCACGCTGCGGCGCGACGGGACGGCGCCGATGTCGGTCATCGCGGGCGAGGCCGGCGTCGGGGTGGGAACGCTGTACCGCCACTTCCGCGACCGGGAGGCGCTGCTGGACGCCCTGCGGGTCCGTTCCATCGCGATGGTGGACCGGCTGCTCGACGACGTCCTGCCGCGATCGCCGAACGGCGCCGCCGGGCCGCGGAACTCGCTCCGGCGTACCGCACCGAGCTGCTCTGAGCAGGCCCGGGTCGCGCGACGGACCCGTGACACGGCATAGTGGCCGCGGCGTCATCGACTGGTGTCGCTTGCCTTTGTCACTTGTCGTGAAGTTTGTCGCTTGCCGTGAAGAAGGTGATGGGACGTGACGACGCGCGTACGTGCCCGCTGGGCCCGAGCCGCCGCGTTGACCGCGCTCGCCGGAACGGCCCTCGCGGTGTCGGCCGCACCCGTGGCGGCCGCGCCCCCGGCGATCCGCATCGAGAGCGTGTCGTCGGACCGGGTGCAGTCCGGCGAGCCGGTGCGCGTACGGTTCCGCGCCACCAACAACGCCCGCCGCATCGAACGCGTCTTCGTGGCCGTGTCCGGCGGCCTCCGCTGCACCGCCGGATGCTCCGCGGTGCAGAGCATGGGGCCCGGGCGGAGCCAGAGCTTCGACGCCACGCTCGTCGCGCCGCAGGTGAACCCGGGCGAGGAGACCGGCCTGAACCTGGCGGTCTCCGTCCGGGTCGGCACCCAGACCGCCTTCGACCACAAGATGATCTTCGTCAGCGGCGCGGAGCGGAAACCGGCCCCGGTGAGCCGGGTCTCCGGCCGGGTCCGCGACGCCACCGGCACGGCGATCCCCGGCGCGGCCCTGACCGTACGCGACAGCGCCGGGCACGAATTCCGTACGAGCAGCGGCAAGGGCGGCAAGTTCTCGATCAAGTCCAGCGACAGCCGGCCGATCGCCCCCGGCCGCATCACGATCGTGGCGGGCAAGGACGGCTACCGCACCGCTAGCGCCACCGTGCAGGCCGCCGCGGGCGGCGCCGCCACCGTCCGGCTGATCCTGGCCGCGGTGGCCAAGCCCTCGCCGACCCCGGCCACCGCCACGACGAACCCGCCCGCGGTCGCGGACCTCCCGGCCACGGACGCCGGCACCGCCGCGACAACCCCGCCGGCCGCCGCCGACACCGCGGGCGACGGCAACGGCACGCTGCTGCTCACCCTCCTGGGCGGCCTCCTGATCGCCGCGGGCCTGGGCGCGCTCGTGCTGCTGGTGATCCGCCGCAGGTCCCGCCCGGACGACCCGGACGCGCTGCCCGTGGCGCCGACCCGCCTGATGCCGCAGGCGGGCACGGGCCACGCCGGCACGGCGGACGCCCCGACCGCGCTGCTGCCCGCCGTACGGCCGGACAGCGGCCATCCCGGCCCCCACGGCGGGCAGTTCCGGTAGCGGGAGCCGGCTCAGCGTTCCTGCTCGTCGCCGCGCAACCGACGGGCCCGCTCAGCGATCCCGCCGGCGAGCTTGTCCTTGACCGAGCCGGCCCGGTCGAGGGTCCCGGCGCCGAAGCTCCTGGCTGCACCGATGCCCTTGACGCCGGTTGCGAGCGCCTGGTCCCTCGCTTCCGCGGCCGCGCTCGCCCATCGTCGCGCCTCCGCCGACTGGTGGCCGGATTCGATTCCGAGCCGTCCATGGAACTCGTGGACGCGGGCCGCGACCTGATTGCCGGCCTGCACCACGGCCGGGGACTTGGTCGGGTGCAGCAGCACCTTCGCGTTGGCCGTTCCGGCCGCCGCCCTCATCCGGGCGACCAGGCTCTCGGTGCTGCGCCGGATGTGGTCCAGCCGGTCCTGCCGGGCGGCCTTCAGCCCGAGGCGGTGCCCGTCCAGCTCGTCCGGGGACGCGTCCAGCACCCGGTCCAGCTCGAGCACGGCCAACGCGTCCTGGAGCTGGAAGCAGCGAGCCAGCACAGCCAGCCACTCCTGCACCGTGGACTCGGCCTGCCCGGCCGTCGTGGCGAGATCGGCGATGCCGGTCCTGCGTTCCACCTTCTCCGCGAGGGCGTCGAGCTGGCGCAGCACGTACGCCTGGGTCTCGGCGATCGTGGCCGGCGCGGACTGCACCTTCGACCATGTGACCTCGTCGACCCTGCCGCGCTTCTCCCGGACCGTCATGGCCTCCTCGATGACGAAGCCCACTCCGATCATGCGGGCCAGCACCGCGTCCTTCTGGGCACGCAGCACGTCGTCGACCTTCTCGTCGATCGTCGCGAGATAGGTGGTGATCTCGTCCATGGTCTGCTGCATCGCCACCTGCGCCATGATCCCCGCGGCGCCGGCCAGGACCGCCGGGTTGCTCAGCAGTGACCCGGGCTTCTTGGCGAATTCGACGAAGCCCTTGATCTGGCCCCTGCTGCCACGCACCACACCGGTGTGCAGGCCCGTCCTGGAGCTTTCCCGCAACCCGTACTTCTGCACCAGCTGCGACGATTCCCGAGTGAGCTGCACCCAGCGGCCGGAGTTGGCGGCGATCTCCGCGCCTGCCTGCGCAACCACCGCCCCGGTACCGGCGACCGACGTGAGTTTCTGCAGCCCGAGATCCTTCGACGACAGACCTTCCGAGGCGAGGAAGCGTTCGACTACGGCCGCATCCCCGACCACCGCGATGCCGTCACCGTCGCTGATCAGCTGAATCTCATCGTCCATCGCGCGCCCCCAAGTGTGTTTCCCGGGTAGAAGATAGGGCGCGAGCGGCGTCAGTTCCACAGGGCTGCCGGTGATTCCGCGTCCGGGATGAACAGCTTCGCCTCGCCCGTGCCGTCGGCCGGGACCGTCCACACGTCCGCCGCCCAGGTCAGCACGTGCCCGCCGGCCGAGACGCGGGCCCGGTCGGGCACGGCGGACCAGGGGATGGGTGTCGCGCCCGCCAGCCGCCTGGGCCGTCAGTCCTTGATCGAGTCCCGGCCGCGCTGCACGATGAGGGGATCCGCCGGGCGGTCCACGGGGCGTGGTCGGCGTGTCCATGCCGCGTGGGTGTCCGGGCGGAGCAGCCGCCGTCGACGCGGCGCCGCCGGAGCGGTCGCCGTCGAGCGGCGCGCGCATCGTCCTGCTGGCCGGCGACGACGCGGTGGCGAGCACGGCGATTCCTGCGGTAGGGCGCATGCCGGCGAGGTTGCCCGACGCACATGGCCAGGAGCTTGCCATCGGATGACGACAGGTCGACCGCCGATTTTGGAAGTTTCGGTCTACCGTGATCCGTCGATACCGTGGCGTTACAAAGCGGCGGTCGGGATGCCGTCCGGTCTCGCGCCGATACCGCTCTTCAACTGCAGTTTCTTCTTCTCGGGGACGGGAAGATCAAGATCTTCGTTTCCGGAACATTTCCGAAAGTAATTGACAAGGCGGCGCGCGGCGGGCCACGATCCGCAGTGACGGACTTGAATGTCGTCATCCCCGCCACGAGGCACAGCGCCCGCCCGACGGCGGTGTTCGTCGTGCCCGTGGGGGCTGTCCCCCCGCGGCCCTTCATGAGGAGGCACTCGCATGACCGCAGAACTCGAACACCCGAAACGCCGCAGCCGCGGCCGTATCCGGTTGCTCGCCGCCGCCGCGTGCACTTTGGCGATGACGATCTCCGGACTGACCGTCGCCGGCGCCGCGCACGCCGAGTCCGACCGGACCGTCAGCTCGAGCACCACCGGCACCCACAACGGGTACTACTTCTCGTTCTGGAAGGACAGCGGCAACGCGAGCATGACCTTGCGCGAGAACGGCCGCTACAGCAGCAGCTGGGACCGCAGCACCAACAACTGGGTCGGCGGCAAGGGCTGGGCGACGGGCTCGCGCCGGACGGTCACGTACTCGGGCAACTACAACCCGGGCAACAACAACAGCTACCTCGCCCTGTACGGATGGACGCGCAACCCGCTCATCGAGTACTACATCGTGGAGAACTACGGCAGCTACAACCCGAGCACGGGCGCGCAGCGGCTGGGTACGGTCACCACGGACGGCGGCACGTACGACATCCTGCGCACCCAGCGCGTCAACCAGCCCTCGATCGACGGCACCCAGACGTTCTACCAGTACTGGAGCGTCCGCCAGCAGAAGCGCAGCAGCGGCACCATCACCACCGCCAACCACTTCGACGCGTGGGCGCGGGCCGGCCTGAACCTCGGCAGCAGCTGGGCGTACCAGATCATGGCGACTGAGGGCTACCAGAGCCAGGGCAGCTCGGACATCACCGTCAGCGAGGGCAGCACGCCGCCCCCCACCGGCCCGACCACCCCGCCGCCCACGGGTGGCGGCAGCAACTGCACCGCGGTGCTGTCCGCCGGCCAGCAGTTCGGCGACCGGTTCAACCTCAACGTCGCGGTCAGCGGCACCAACAGCTGGACCGTGCAGCTCAACCTGAACGGCGGCCAGAGCCTGCAGAACAGCTGGAACGCCTCCGTCAGCGGCAGCAGCGGGACGGTCACCGCCACGCCGAACGGCAGCGGCAACAACTTCGGCGTGACCATCATGGCCAACGGCAACTGGACCTGGCCGACGGTCACCTGCCGCGCCGGCTGAGCCCGGCCCCTTCCCGAACCGTAGTCGTGGCGCGGCGGCCCCTGGCCGCCGCGCCACCTTCAGCAGAAGGACGTTCATGACGATCGCCAAGCCCGCGGTGTCCACCGCCGGTGCGGGCGGGACCGGTGACCGGGTGATCCGGAATCCGGTGCTGCCGGGATTCCATCCGGACCCCTCGATAGTGCGGGTCGGTGCCGACTACTACATCGCCACGTCGACCTTCGAGTGGTACCCGGGCGTACGGGTGCACCACTCGACCGACCTGGTCACCTGGCAGCCGCTCGGCGGCGTGCTCACCGAGCGCCGGCTGCTCGACCTCGCCGGGACCGCCGACTCGTGCGGGATCTGGGCGCCCTGCCTGTCGTACGCCGACGGGCTGTTCCATCTGCTCTACACCAACGTCGCCACGTTCGCCGCCGGCTACTGGGACCCGCAGAACTACCTGGTCACCGCGCCCAGCGTGGACGGACCGTGGTCGGACCCGGTGGTCCTGCACGGGCGCGGCTTCGACGCGTCGCTGTTCCACGACGAGGACGGCACGACCTGGATGCTGTCGATGCGCGCCGACTGGCGGCCCGGCCGCAACCGGTTCGCGGGCATCTCGATCCAGCAGTACGACCGCCGCGAGCGCCGCCTGACCGGCCCGGAACAACTGATCTTCGAGGGTACCGAGGCCGGCCTGACCGAGGCCCCGAACATCTACCGCAAGGACGGCTGGTACTACCTCGTCACGGCGGAGGGCGGCACGAGCCTGACGCATCAGGTCACCGTCGCCCGGTCCAAGGACCTGCTCGGACCGTACGAGGTGGATCCCGCAGGGCCGCTGCTGACCTCGGCTGGGCGCCCCGACCTGGAGCTGCAGAAGGCCGGCCACGGCAGCCTGGTGCAGACACCGTCCGGCGAGTGGTACCTGGCGCACCTGGTCGCCCGCCCGTACGCGCCGTCGGGCCGGTGCGTGCTGGGCCGCGAGACCGCCCTGCAGAGGGTGGAATGGCCGGCCGGGGGATGGCCCTGCATCACCGACGGCGTGCCGGCCGTCCAGGTCCCGGCACCCACCGGCGCCGCCGCGGTGACCCGCGCGATCTCCTCCGAGCAGGACGAGGACGACGACTTCGACGCCCCGGCGCTCGGCGTGAACTGGTCGACGCTGCGCCGCCCGGCCACGCCCGACTGGATCGACCTGTCGACCCGTCCGTCGCACCTGCGGATCCGTGGCGGTCAGTCGCCGATGGCCCGGCACCGGCCGAGCCTCGTGGCGCGCCGGGTGACGGCCCGGCGCTGCACCTTCGAGACGACGTGCGAGGTCGAGCCCGCCACGTACAACCAGCTGGCCGGGGTCACCGCCTACTACAACTGCCGCAACTGGTACTACCTGCACGTGACCGCGGACGACGACGGCGCGGCGGTCCTCGACGTGCTGTGCTGCGACAGCGGACGCGTCACCGTGGCGCAGGGCACGCGCGTGGCGCTCGGCGACGTACGGCGGGTGGGCCTGCGGATCCGGTTCGACGGCCCGGAGCTGACCTTCGCGTACACCCCGGACCCGGGATCGGAAGCGGCCTGGCGGCAGGTCGGCGGGACCTTCGACGCCACCACCCTGTCCGACGAGTACGCGGTGACGATGGTCCCCGGCGAACCGGAGGCCTGGGGCTTCACCGGCGCCTTCGTCGGGCTCTGGGTGCAGGACCTGGGCGCCGAGGGGGGATTCGCCGACTTCGACCGGGCCGTCTACCGCGCGGACTGACCGTCGAGCCTCAGAGTGGTCCGTGCCTCGCCGGGCGCGGCAATGGTGAAGGACGCCGTACGCCCGGCGCAGTGCACGCGATAGTCACCGAGGAAGCCGCGTACCTCGACGCGCCCGGCGTCGTCCGTCCGGAGGTTCGTGGGAGCGAGCCACCACTGGTCCTTCACCAGCTCCCGCAGCGCGCCGTACGCGGGCTTCGGTGTGCCGTCGGCGCGGACCAGGCCGCAGGGGGCGCCGAGCCAGGCGCCCTCGTCCGACAGCCCCCAATAGGTGATCGCCTGGACCGCGGGATGCGACAGCAGCGTGCGGTAATGCCGCACGATCTCGTCGGCCTGCCGTTCCTCGCCCTCCGGGGTCGAGGGCCACGACGGAATTTGATAATCGTTCAGATCCTCGATCTCCGGGGGCATCAGTTGGCCGGACACCAGCGTCGTCTCGGTCATGTGGATCGGCAGTCCGAAACGGGAGAACCGGTCCAGAACGGCGAGCGTCCGCTCCTCGCCCCAATAGCCCTGGTGCATATGGCTCTGCAGGCCGAGTGCGTCGACGCGGATGCCGGCCTCCAGGACGCCCTCGATCAGACATTCGTACGCGGAGGACATGTCGAAGTCGTTGAGGACCAGGGTCGCCGCGGGATTCGCCGCCCGGGCCTCCTCGAAGGCCAGCCGTACGGTGGCGATCCGGCCGCGTTCCCAGGCCAGCCGGGTGATCGCGTTGCGGTGCGGCTCGTTGCGGAACACCGGCATGATCACGGCTTCGTTGACGGCGTCCCACGTGTGCACGACGTCGGCGAGGCCGGCCACCTCCCGCCGGATCCGGCCGCGTACCCGGGTCTCGACCTCCGCCGTCGGCATCTCGCGCAGCCAGTCGGGCGCCAGCGTGTGCCACAGCAACGGGTGGCCCTTCACCCGGCAACCGTGGCCGGTGAACCATTCGGCGGCCCGGCGCAGCCGTGTCGTGTCGGGCCGGCCGGGCTCGGGCTCGAACTGACCCCAGTAGAACGGCAGGGTCGCCGTGTTGAAGACGCCGAACCACAGGTCGGCGAGCCCGGCTGACTCGGTTCGGCCGTTCGCCACGGCGACGAGGTCGAAGCCGATGTTGCCGAACGAGAAGGCGTGCGCGCGCTGCTCGACGACGACGTCGCGGTGAGCGAGCGGCCGGCCCTCGCCGTCGAGCACGGTGAGCAGAGCGTCGCCGAAACGGTGACCGAGCTCGACTGTGGTCAATGCGTGCTCCTAAACTTTCTAGAAACTTACGGAATCCGGATCGCGCCAGTGGTCACTATAGGCCAGCCGGGCGTTACGTACGTGTTACCAATGATCACGACGAATGCCTTGACAGATGATTGAAGCTCTCCATAGTTTGAGCGCCATCTTTCGGAACTATTCCGAAACTTCCGGTATCGAGAGGTGGGCTCCATGGCACCTATCAGGACCCTCGCATTGACGGCCGTGGTGGCGTTGAGCGCCCTGGGCCTGTCGGCGTGCAGCGGCGACGACGACGGCTCCGATTCCGGGGGCACCGTCACGATGCAGTTCTGGCACAACGCCACGACCGGGCCCGGCAAGGCGTTCTGGGACAAGACGGTCGCCGATTTCCAGGCCGCGAACCCCAAGGTCAAGATCAAGATTCAGCAGGTCCAGAACGAGGACCTGGACGGCAAGCTGCAGACCGCGCTGAACTCCGGCTCCGCGCCCGACATCTTCCTGCAGCGCGGCGGCGGGAAGATGGCCGCCATGGTCGAGGCGGGCCAGCTCAAGGACGTCACCAACGACATCAGCGCCGAGACCAAGCAGGCGGTGGGCGATGCCGCGCTGCAGACCGGGCAGGTCGACGGCAAGACGTACGCCGTACCGGTCGCGATCCTGCCCGGCGGCTTCTGGTACAGCAAGGACCTCTTCCGCGAGGCGGGCGTCACCACGCCGCCGGCCACTCTGGACGACCTGAACCAGGCCGTCACCAAGCTCAAGGCGAAGGGCAAGCCGATCGCGCTCGGCGGCAAGGACGCGTGGCCGGCCGCCCACTGGTACTACTTCTTCGCGCTGCGGGCGTGCAGCAAGGCCACCCTCGACGCCGCCGCCAAGGACAAGACCTTCACCGACCCGTGCTGGACCAAGGCCGGTGAGGACCTCAAGGCCTTCGCCGCCACGAAGCCGTTCACCGAGGGCTTCCTGACCACCTCCGCCCAGCAGGGCGCGGGCAGCTCGGCGGGCCTGGTGGCCAACCACAAGGCGAGCATGGAACTGATGGGCGCCTGGGACCCGGGTGTCATCGCCTCGCTGACCAAGGACACGAAGCCCCTGCCGGACCTCGGCTACTTCCCGTTCCCCGCGGTCCCCGGCGGCCAGGGCGACCCGGCCGCGATCATGGGCGGCGCGGACGGCTACTCCTGCTCGGCCCAGGCGCCGAAGGAGTGCGCCGACTTCCTCAACTACATCCTGACCAAGAACGTGCAGGAGGCGTACTACAAGGCCTTCAACGCGATCCCGGTCAGCAAGCAGGCGCAGGGCGCGGTCACCGAGGACTACCTCAAGGCGGTCCTCGACGCCTACAACAAGGCGCCGTACGTCTCGCAGTGGCTCGACACCGTGTACGGCCAGAACGTCGGCAACGCGCTCAACGTCGGCGTCGTGAACCTGCTCGCCGGCAAGGGCGACGTCGCCGGGATCATCCAGGCCGTGAACGACGCAGCCAAGAAGGGCTGAGGGTAGCCGAGCCATGAGCAGCAACGTCGGTGGCAAGAGCACCACGGTCACCGAGGACGCGTCCGGCAAGCGCGTACGCAGCGGAGGCGGCGCCCAGACGTCGCCTCCGCCGCGCGCCCGCCGGCGGGGAATCGGCTGGGCCCAGCGGCTGGAGATCGCGGTGCTGTCCGGCCCCGCGCTCCTGATGTTCGTCGGCTTCGTGATCTTCCCGGTGCTGATGGCCGCGTACTACGGCTTCTACCGGTGGAAGGGCTACGGGGTGCCGACCAACTTCGTCGGCCTGGACAACTACCGCACCATCCTGCAGGACAGCTCGTTCCACCAGGCGCTGTGGCACAACGGCCAGATCGCGGTGCTGTCGCTCGTCCTGCAGGGCCCGATCGCCATCTGCCTCGCGCTCCTGCTCAACCGGAAGGTACGGGGCCAGTCGCTGATCCGGGTGCTCATCTTCGTGCCGTACGTGATCGCCGAGGTCATCGTCGGCACCGCCTGGGCCCTCATGCTGCAGGCCAACGGCGCGGTCAACGACGTCCTGCGGTCCGCCGGCCTCGACGGCCTGGCCCAGGACTGGCTGGCCAACCGCAGCCTCGCCATCTGGACCCTGATGTTCATCCTCACCTGGAAGTACGTCGGCTTCGCGGTGATCCTCTTCCTGGCCGGCATGCAGAACATCCCCGAGGAGCTGTCCGAGGCGGCGGCCGTCGACGGGGCCTCGTACTGGCAGACCCAGTGGCGGATCACCCTGCCGCTGCTCGGGCCGACGATCCGGATCTGGGCGTTTTTGTCGATCATCGGCGCGCTGCAGCTCTTCGACCTGGTCTACATCATCTGGGGCCAGTACGTCGCGTCGACCGCGGGCACCTCCACGATGGCGACGTACATGGTCGTCGAGGGGCGCAACGCGGCGAACTACGGCTACGGCAACGCGGTGGCCGTCGTGATCTTCTTCATCTCACTGATCATCGCCCTCGTGTACCAGCGCTTCGTCCTGCGCCGGGACACCGAGGGCGCGCTCACCGGAGGGCGGTAGACATGGCCAGGAACGACGCCCGCTGGGGCAACCCCGCCGTCTACGCCGCCGCGCTCCTGCTGATCGGCCTCATGCTCGGGCCCGTCATCTACATCATCATCGGCGGCTTCCGGACCAACTCCCAGATCATCACCGATCCCGCGGGCCTGCCGCACCCGTGGGTGGGCGCCAACTACACCGACGTCCTGACCAGCGACACGTTCTGGCGGCAGGTCGGCAACTCCACGATCGTGGCCCTGGCCACCACCGTCGCGGTCGTCACGCTGGGGGTCATGGCGAGCTACGTCCTGGCCCGCTACCGGTTCCGCGGCCGCGGAGCGATGTACGCCCTGTTCGCCTCGGGCCTGATGTTCCCGGTGACGGTCGCCATCACGCCGCTGTACATCCTCGTCAAGAACCTCGGGCTGGTGAACACGCTGCCCGGCGTGATCCTGCCGCAGATCGCCTTCGGCCTGCCGACCACGATCATCATCCTGGTGCCGTTCCTGCGCGCCATCCCGAAGGAGATCGAGGAGGCCGCGGCCATCGACCGCTGCAGCCGGCTCGGCTTCTTCTGGCGGATGGTGCTCCCGCTGTCGGTACCGGGGCTGATCACCACCGGCATCCTCGCGTTCATCGGCAGCTGGAACAGCTACCTGCTGCCGCTGTTCATCCTCAACGACCAGGACAGCTTCACCCTGCCGCTGGGCGTCCAGGCCTTCTCGTCGCAGTACTCGGTCGACACGGCGAAGGTGCTCGCCTTCACCTCGCTGTCGATGATCCCGGCGCTGGTGTTCTTCAGCCTCTTCGAACGCCGCATCGTCGGCGGCCTCACCGGAGCGGTCAAGGGCTGACGGCCGGGCCGGCGGTCTCCCGGCGTACGGCCAGCACGGCGATGTCGTCCGTGGCGGGGTCCTGGGCGACCTCCGACATCACCAGGCTGCACACTGTGTGCGGGTCGTCGGCCTGCACGGCGGACACCAGGGCCTTGAGGCCGACGTCGATGATCCGGTCGCGCCGCTCGACGAGCCCGTCGGTGTAGCTCAGCAGCAGCGACCGCGGCGGGAGGGCGGTCTCCGTGACACTGCGGCGTGGCGGGTGACCGACGCCGAGCGGCGCGTTGACCGGGATGTCCATCAGCACCGTGTCGCGGCCCGGCACGGCCAGGACCGGGGGCAGGTGGCCGGCGCTGGACAGCCGTACGGCGGCACGGTCGGGGGAGATCATGGTGTAGAGCGCGGTCGTGAGGCTGCCCGCCTCGAAGTGGCGCACCTTGCGGTCGAGCAGGGTCAGCACCTCGGCCGGATCGTCGCTGACCAGGGCGTACGCCCGCAATGCGCTGCGGATGCGGCCCATCACCACCGCCGAGGCCAGCCCGTGCCCGGAGACGTCGCCGATGACCAGGCCGGTCCAGCCGGAGGGCAGCGGGAACACGTCGTACCAGTCCCCGCCGACGCCGAACTCGTGGCCGGGCAGGTAGCGGGCGGCCATGCTCAGGCCCGCGAGCTCGGGCAGCTGTGGCGGCAGCAGGCTGCGCTGCAGGGACAGGGCGGCCTGCTGCTCGGCCTTGGCGGAGCGGATGTGCGCGGCGACGCCGGCCCGGTCCGCGACCAGCTGCAGCAGGGCGATGTCCTCGGCGCCGAAGCGGCGACGGGTGAAGGTGCCGACGTGCAGCACCCCGACGACGTCGCCGGCGGCGAAGATCGGCACCCCGAGCAGGGACCGTACGCCGGTCTCCAGCAGGATCGGGCTGATCACGTCGGCCGAGGTCACGTCGGACACGATCACCGGCAGGCGGCTCTGCGCGATCCGCCCGGCGAAGCCCTGACCGACCGGGATGCGCACGCCCTGGCGCACCTCCGCCTCCAGCCCCTTCGCCGCGGTGGCCACCAGCTGCCGGGCGTGCGGGTCGAGCAGCAGGATCACGGCGGTGTCGGTGCCGAGCAGGACGCGTACGCGCTCGAGCAGCTCGTCGAGCATCTCGGGCACGCCGAGGCGGGACAGGGCAGCGTCGGTCACCGCTTCCATCCGGCGCAACCGCTCGCGCATCACCGCCTGTTCGTCCACTCCTGCCAGCGTAGTGCCGCGGCAGGCGAACGGCTGCGCGGGCGACCCCGGCGGATGTTGCGGGCCCGCCGTCCGCGGCCTCCCCGGGCCCGATCATGTGCCGCGGAGGAACGGTCGCTGAACGCCGGATGAAACTGCTCGCCGGGCGGGGGCGCCTGCCGACACCCGGCGTTAGCGTCCATGTCATGCGGCTCGGCGTGCTGGATGTCGGCTCGAACACCGTGCACCTCCTCGTCGTCGACGCTCATCGCGGCGGCCATCCCGACCCGATGCACTCGGAGAAGACGGAGCTGCGGCTCGCCGAGCATCTCGAGGGCGGCCGGCTGAGCGAGGCGGTGGCCGGCCGGCTGGTGCGCGCCGTGGCCCGGGCGAAGGCGGCGGCCGCAGCGGCGGGGTGCGACGACCTGCTGGCCTTCGCGACGTCGGCGCTGCGCGATGCCGGCAACTCCGCCGCGGTGCTGTCCCGGGTGCGCGCGGAGACCGGCGTCGGCCTCCAGGTGCTGTCCGGCGAGGACGAGGCCCGGTACACCTTTCTCGCCGTACGCCGCTGGTACGGCTGGTCGGCCGGACGGTTGCTGGTGCTCGACATCGGTGGCGGTTCGCTCGAGCTGGCCGCGGGCCGCGACGAGGACCCCGACCTGGCGGTGTCGTTGCCGTTCGGCGCGGGACGGCTGACCCGGGAACGGCTGACCGGTGACCCGCCGGCCCGCGGCACCCTCAAGGGCCTCTCCGAAGACCTCGATGCCGCCCTCACGCCGGTCGCCCGGCAGGTGCGGCGGGCCGGCCCGTTCGACGTGGCCGTGGGCACCTCGAAGACGTTCCGCTCGCTGACGCGGCTCGCCGGCGCCGCGCCGTCGGGTGCCGGGCCCCGGGTGCGCCGACCCTCACCGACGTCGGGCTGCGCCAGGTGTACGGCTTCATCACCCGGATGGCATCGGCCGACCTGGCCGGCCTGGAGGGTGTCAGCCCCTCCCGCGCGCACCAGCTCGTGGCGGGCGCGCTGGTGGCCCGGTCCGCGATGCGGGCGCTGGAGGTCCGGGAGCTGCACATCTGCCCGTGGGCGCTGCGCGAGGGAGTGATCCTGCGCAGGCTCGACACGCTGGGCGTACCGGCCGCGTCGCAACGGCGGTGGCCGCTCACCGACGAGCGCATCGCCTGATCCGGGTCGGGTCCGGCGTCGCTCGCGCTCCTCCGGGTGCGCCCGTGTCCCGGTCCTGAGGCCCGAGTCGAACCGGCCCGCTCGTGCCCGATCGGGGGATGTGCGCGGGTGGCTCCGGCGGACGAGGGTGAGCCGAGGGACATCAGCGGATTTCCATCCGGGAGCGTGCCAATGGAGCGTCACGTTCGCAGGGGCCGGGCCCGCCGCGCGTTCGCCGCGGCCGTCGTCGCCGGCACCGTCATCGGTCTGGCGGGGTATGCGCCCGCAGCCTCCGCCTCCGGCCCCTCCGCGGGGCTGTCGGAGACCGAGCGGCTGGGGGACCGCAGGTTCGTGGTCACCGGGGACCGGCTGTACGAGGTGGGCGCCGAGGACGGCACCTATCCCGGCACCGGGTGGCACATCCGCGGCGAGATGGGCGGCTTCTGGACGCCGCCGGTCAAGCTGCTGGACGGCGTCTGGTTCGGCGCGAACGGCACGTGGCTGAAGGCCGGCCGGTTCACCACGGGCGCCGGGTACACGACCATGGACCTGGCCGGGCCGGGCGGGCTGACCGTCCAGCGGGTCGACGTCGTACCGGACGGTGGTCGGGCGGCGCTCATCGGGCTGCGGTTCCCGGCCGGTGCCGGCACCGTGCGGCTGACGGTGGACGCGCACTCCGAGCTGCTGTCGGCGTACCCGTGGGGGTTCACCACCCCCGGCCAGAGCACGGCCAACCTGGCCGACACCGGCTCCTTCGACGGCCGCAGCCTGGTCTTCCGCGACCGGGGCACGCCGCCGGTCCCGAACGCACGGCCGCACGACTGGGCGGCGCTGGTGGGCAGCAGCCTGACGCCGACCGGGCACGCGCTCGGCCCCGGCATGCGCGGCCCGCAGGGTGGTGTCGTCTGCGGCGACCCGGCTCCCGCGGTGTGCGACGACGGCCCCGACGGCAGGGGTACGGGCGGCCGGCTCACCTACGACGTCGTGGTCGGCGGCTCCGGCCGTACGGTCTGGTTCGCGGTCGCGGGGTCCGACCGGGGCCTCGCGCCCGCCCGGGCGGAGCTGGCCCGGGCGCTGCACGACCCGGCCGGCGCGCTAACGGCGAAACGGGCCGCCCAGGCCGCGGTGGCCGGGCACAGCCGCGTGGACCTGCCCGGCGACCGGCTCCTGCAGCGGAGCGTGGAATGGTCCAAGCAGAACCTGGCCGACTCCGTGCAGGAGTCGCGGGACCTGCGGGTGTTCGCCAGCAATCAGGGCACCGAGCTTCCGCCGCCGGCCGGCGTGCTGGCCCGCGCGCGCTGGATCGGCGCGGGCTGGCCGGACTACCCGTGGATCTTCGCCACCGACGGCGAGTACACGGCGTTCGCCGCGGTGGCCGCGGGACAGTTCGCGGCCGTGAAGGACCACCTGCGGACGCTGCGCGACCTCAGCGAGCTGGTCAACCACCGCTCCGGCAAGGTGGTGCACGAGGTCACCCCCGACGGCCAGGTCTACTACGGCACCGAGACCGACCCGGGCAACACCGACGAGACCGTGAAGTTCCCCAGCGCGGTCGCCCTGGTCTGGCGCTGGACCGGTGACGACGCGTTCCGCGACGACCTGTACGACTTCTCGGTCCGGGCCATGCGGTACGCGCTCGCGCTCGACGACGACGCCGACGGCTGGCCGCAGGGCAGCGGCAACGTGGAGCGTCCCGGGATGGGCGACGAGAAGCTCGACGTGACCGTCTACACCATCCGAGGCCTGCTCGACCTGGCCGACATGGCGCGCAGCAGGGGCGACCATGCCACCGCGGCGTGGGCCCGGGCCGAGGCGGCGCAGCGGGCCCGCAGGTTCGAATCGGCCTGGTGGTACGGCGGCGACGCCCGCTCGTACGCCGACTCGCTCGCCGACCCGGGCAACGTGAAGCTGTACCAGCGCTACTGGATAGGGGCGACGCCGATGGAGGCGGAACTGCCCGTACGCGGCCCTCTCGCGCCGGCGGGGCACGCGACCACCGCGCTGACCCAGCGGGAACGGGACTGCTTCACCGGCGAGTTCGGGTTCTTCCACACCGGAACGGGCCCCACGGCCGATCCCGCCGGCAACCCCGGTCCGTCCTGCGACAGCGTGGTGTCCGCCGTACCGTCGGAGCGGAGCGTCTTCTCGCTGGGCAACGCCATCATGGCGGTGGCCGAGGGCAACTACGGCCGGATGGCGCAGCAGCGGCGCTACACCACCGCGAACGCGCGCAGCCAGCTGGACCGCGGTGTGTGGGAGATGCCCGGGGCGATGCCGGAGATCCTGCCGTCGCCGGACTTCGGCACCAACCTGGGCAAGGACTTCCTGAGCAGGTCCAGCGTGCTGCAGGCCTGGGGCGCGTACGGCGTGCTCTGGCCGGTGGTCCACCAGCAGCTCGGGGTGGCGCCCGACCTGGGCAACGGGCGGCTGTCCGTGGTGCCGCTGGTCCCGGCGGGCCGGCGGATCGCGGGCTCCGACATCCTGGTCGGCGCGGGCCACCTCGACGTCCGCGCGTCCAGCCGAGGCAATGTCCTGTCGGTCACCGTGAACGCGGCGGTGCACGCGCGACTGACGCTCGGCACCGTCCTGCCGTCCGGGGCGAAGGTCGCCTCGGTCACGGTCGACGGGCGTCGTGCCGGAGCGCGCCGCGTGCACACGGCGCGCGGCGACGAGCTGCGCACGACGACCGGCTCCGGACGGCACACGCTGGTGGTCACGCTGACCTGACGGCCCGCCGCTCAGTCGCCGGCGGCCTGCACCGCGGCGGCGATCGGCTCGAGCTCGGCGATCAGCTCGTCGAGCTCGGCCGCGCCCAGCACCGCGTACGCCGGCGCCGCCAACTCGTCGGTCAGCGCCTCGATCCGCTCCCGGGTCTCGCGGCCGGCGTCGGTGAACCCGCCGTCGGCGTTCACGAGGCCGCGGTCACGCAGCCCGTCGATGACGGCGGCCAGGCGGGCCGGGGGCAGGTGGTGGATCCGGCCGAACTTCTCCGCCCGCATGCCGAGGGACAGGGCGAGCAGGACGTGCGCCTCGGTGCCGCCGATGCCGTGGGCGACGAGGGCGGCGTTGTGCCCGTCCCCGCGGTGCTCGCGCAGCAGCGTCGCCGCGTGCCAGAGCCGTGCCACCGGTTCCCCGGGCACGTCGAGCGCCCGGAGGCCGGCGTACAGCGGGCGGCCCTCGGTCGGGGCGCTGACCGCCGCCCGGGTGGCGAGGTCTGCGGCGCGTGCCAGGCCGAGGGAGTCGGCGAGCTCTCCGATCAGTTGCCGCAGGGCGGCGGCGCTGCCCCGCTCGCGTACGGCGATCGCGTCCCGGGGGCTGATCTTTCCCCACACCCACGGGATGTGGCGTGCCACCTCACCCTCGGCGAAGTTGTAGAAGACCGCGTGCACCACCTCGGCCGGCGCCGTTCCCAGCGGCGCGGCCCGCCCGGCGAAGTAGCCGTCCCAGTAGGTGCGCATGCCGACCGCGAGGAACGCCTCGTTCGGCACCTCGGAGAAGGTCACGGTGGCGATCGGCTCGAGGAGCTCGAACATGCGGTGGACGGTGGCCGGTGAGTGCGGCATGGGTCGTCATCTCCTGCGGTCTCGGCGGCGCCCGCGCGGGCCGCCTCTCACGCTAGCGACGAACGGCCCGGCCCGGATCCGACACCGAGGCCACCCGCGCGCTCGCCGGCCTCATCGCCCGTCCAGGACCTCGGCGCAGGAGCATTCCCCGCCGCCCAGCTCAGTTACCCTTCGCCGTGCGGCCGAGGCGCAGGGCCGAGATGAGGAAGAACACGGCGCCGGGTACGGCGTACAGGACGGCGTTGATCAGCGTCGGGTCGTCGGCGGCGGCGCCGGCGATGAACGATCCGCCGGCGAGCACGGAGATCCCGCCGCTGAGGATCATCGGCCACTGCCCGCCCATGCCGCGACGGGTGACACCGACGACGAGCTGGATCAGCCCGGCGACGACCGCCCAGGCGCCCCACACGCGCAGGACCGCCGGGATGCCGGACGCGGCGGCGACGGCCAGGCCCGCCGCTGCGAGCAGGCTGACCACGATGTTGGCGTACAGCAGGGCGGGTGAGCCGGTGGCACGTGACGCGCGGGCGTCGACGACGGCGGCGGCCACGTCGAACAGCGGGTAGAGCACGAGCAGCGTGGCGGCCGGCGGTCCGAGGTGGTCCGCGGTCGTGAGCATCACGAGGACCCACAGGACGGCGAACAAGAAGCGGACGAGGTACAGCCGCCGGAGGGTGGCCGCTGTCCGGGCGAGGGTGGGTGCGGTGGTGGCGGTCGTCATGACGGCTCCTCAGGAAGAACGAACGTTCTGTCCTGCCGATGATGGGCTCAGTGCCGCGGCGATGTCAAGAACGAACGTTCTGTCGCTACGATGGGCCGCATGGCACCCAGCGAACCCGGTACGCGGCCGTCCGAGGCACGGCTGCGGTTGCTGGCGACGGCGTCCCGGATCTTCTACTCGGAGGGCATCCACTCCGTCGGCGTCGACCGCATCATCGCCGAGGCCAAGGTCACCCGGGCCACCTTCTACCGGCACTTTCCCGGCAAGGAGGACCTCGTCCTCGCCTATCTCCAGGCCGCGGACCAGGCCATCCGCCAGCAGGTCGAGGCGGCCGCCGGGGCCGGGCTCCCACCGGCCGAGGCGGTCCGGGCCGTCGCCGCGTCGATCGCGGAGGGCATCCGGTCGCCGGGCTTCCGCGGCTGCGCCTTCCTGAACGCGGTGGCCGAATACCCCGACCCGGAGCACCCGGTGCACCGGGCCGTCCTGGCGCACCGGGAATGGTTCCTCGACACCGTCACCACCCTGATGGCGCGCATCCAGCCGGCCTCGGCCGAGCCCGCGGCGCAGCACTTCGTCATGCTGCGCGACGGCGCGATGGCGGCCGGCTGCCTCTTCGACCCGGCCCGCATCTGCGACACCTTCCTGCGCGGCGTCGACGGCCTCGTCGAGACCCACGCCGCGCGGCAACCGGCCTGAGCCCGCCGGGCGGCAACCGGCCTGAGCCCGTCGCGGGTCAGGCCGGCCGCGCGCGTCAGAGGTGCCGGGCGGCGGCCTCCTCCACGGCGAGCCCGGCGCGGTAGCGGCCGATGAACGCCTCGAAGCCGGCGACGTCGTCCGGGGCCGGCGCCTCGGTCTGCAGGGCGGCGCCCTCGAACACCCGGTCGGTGAGGTAGCCGGCCAGGCTCTGCCCGGGGGTGCGGTCGCGAAGGTACGCGGCGAGCACGGCGATGCCCCACGCGCCGCCCTCGGCCGCCACGTCCCCGACGGAGACGGGCGTGTCGATCGCCGCCGCCAGGAACTTCTGCGCGACGCCGCGGGTCTTGAACAGGCCGCCGTGGGCGAACATCGCGTCCAGGCGTACGCCCTCGTCCTTCTGCAGCACGTCCATGCCGATGCGCAGCGTGGCCAGCGCGGCGAACAGGTGCGTACGCATGAACGTGGCCAGGTCGAAGCGGCTGCCCGGGGAGCGCAGGAACAGCGGCCGGCCCTCCTCCAGCCCGGTGATGGGCTCGCCGGAGAGGTAGTTGTACGCCATCAGCCCGCCGCAGTCCGGCGCACCGGCGAGGGCCGCGGTGAACAGCGTCTCGAAGACCGTGGACGGGTCCGACGGCGCGCCGAGGGCCGCGGCGAACTCGGTGAACAGCCCGGCCCAGGCGTTGAGTTCGCTGGCGCCGTTGTTGCAGTGCACCATCGCGACCAGGTCACCGGCGGGGGTGGTGACCAGGTCCAGTTCCGGGTGTACGCGGCTCAGCGGCTGCTCGAGCACGACCATGGCGAAGATGCTGGTGCCGGCCGAGACGTTGCCCGTCCGCGGCGCGACGGAGTTGGTGGCCACCATGCCGGTACCGGCGTCGCCCTCGGGCGGGCACAGCGGGATCCCCGCCTGCAGCCGGCCGGTGGGGTCGAGCAGCTTGGCGCCCGCGTCGGTGAGCTGCCCGGCGGGCTCGCCGGCCGCCTTGATCCCCGGCAGGAGCCCGGCGAGCGTCAGGCCGGTGCCCGCCTCGGCGGCGAGCTCGTCGAAGCGGGCGAGCATCGTGGTGTCGTAGCCGCCGGTGGCGATGTCGACGGGGAACATGCCGCTGGCGTCGCCGACCCCGAGCACCTGCTCGCCGGTGAGCTGCCAGTGCACGTACCCGGCCAATGTGGTCAGGTGGGCCAGCCGGCCGACGTGCTCCTCGCCGTCGAGGATGGCCTGGTACAGGTGGGCGACGCTCCAGCGGTGCGGGATGTTGTGGCCGAACTCGGCGCTCAGCCGCTCGGTCGCCGCGCCGGTGTGGGTGTTGCGCCACGTGCGGAACGGCGTCAGCAGCTCCCCGGCGGCGTCGAAGGCGAGGTAGCCGTGCATCATCGCGGACACGCCCAGCGCGCCGACGGTGGTCAGCTCGGCGCCGTACCGGCGCTGCACGTCGGCGGCCAGCGCGGCGTAGCACTGCTGCAGGCCCTCCCGGACCGCGTCGAGCGAATACGTCCACATCCGGTCGACGTACTGGTTCTCCCAGTCGTGGCTGCCGACCGCGAGCGGCTGGTGGTCCGGCCCGATCAGCACGGCTTTGATCCGGGTGGAGCCCAGCTCGATGCCGAGGGCGGTGCGGCCCTGCGCGATGTCGGCAGCGCTGTCGGTCGTCATGTCGGTTCGGCTCCTCCGCTCGGCGACACAGCCTCGCCGGGTCGCGCTGTCACAGCGCGACTTACGCTACTGGTTCCGGCCGTCCCGGCGTACGAGCCGGCTGAACCGCTCCGCGTCGGTGGCGCGCGGGATGTTGTTGAACATCACGTACGCCGGGCCCGCGCCGACGGTCTCGGCCAGTGCCGCCAGCTCGGCATCGGTGTACACGTGGCCGGCGCCGCCGATGCCGTGCAGCCGGTAGTAGGCCATCGGGGTGAGGCTGGGGCGCAGGAACGGGTCGGCGGCGTGGGTCAGGTCGTACTCCTCGCACAGTCCGCGGACCACGTCGTCCGGCCACGGGCCGCGCGGCTCCCACAGCAGCCGGGCACCGGCCGGCCGGGGCGCCTTGGACAGGAACTCGCGCATCCGGGCGATGGCCGGCTCGGTCGGCCGGAAACTCGCCGGGCACTGCAGGAGGATCGCGGTGGCCCGCAGGAGGCCGGCGCAGGTGAGGGTGGTCTCCCAGGCGCGCTCGACGACGGGCGTCCACCGGAAACCGCCGACCTGGGCGCGTTCCTCGTCGCTCAGCGCGGTACGCAGCCGCCGGTACGTGGAGCTTCGCGCCTCGTGCGTGATCAGCTGCCACGCCTTGATGGTGAACTCGAACGCCGGTGGGACACTGGCGCGCCACCGCCGCAGGGTCGTCTCGCGGGGTGGCTCATAGAACGTCTGCTGCACTTCCAGCACCGGGAAGCGTTGGGCGTACGACGTCAGCGCCATGCCGGCGCCGCACAGTCCCACCTTCACCGGCGTCATGAACAGGGGGATACCCTCCGGCGCCGGGCCCGAAGCGCTCGGGCCCGGCGCCGCCGGTCACGGGAAGTTGACCAGGTACGAGTTGTTGTTGGACGGGTTCGCCGCCGCTCCGGTGTCGTTGATGATGTGCGAGATGGTGCCGACGCCACCGAGGGAGACGACCGCCATGTCGTGGAACTTCACGCCGGCGACCGCGGGCACCTCGAACGCGCGGGCCGAGGACACCGAGTTGTTGACGTTGAAGAAGCAGTAGCTGCCGAGCCCCCACGCCTCGAATGTGGTGACCCCGGACGCCACCTTGATCGCCGGGTAGCCGTTCTGCGAGCCGTTCATCCAGGCGGCCTGGTTCGGCGGGTCGTACGGCATCTCGTTCTGGAAGAAGATGATCTTGCCGTTGGCGCCGTTCCAGACGACCTCGTTCTTCTGGTAGTGCTCGACGAACAGGCCGGTGGCCAGCACGTTGTCACCGTTGACGGTCAGGCCGTTGTCGGCGGTGTTGGTGGTCCAGCCGATCCCGTTGCCGTGGTCGGCGCGCCAGGCCCAGGTGTGGTCGATGATCGTGTTGTTGGTGTTGACCACCAGGCTGTTGGTGGCCTTGCCGGCCACCATGCCGCCGATCCGGAAGAACACGTCCTGCACCGTGGCCGGATTCGCCGCGTGCGACACGCCCGACTTGGCGAGACCGACCTTGAGCAGCGTGTCGCTGTTCGTGGTGCCGGCGTCGAAGAGCAGGCCCTTGAGGCGTACGCCGTCGACGTCGGCCACGTCCATCGCGTTGACGCCGTTGTCCGGGATGATCGTCGGGTAGCCGATGCCGAGGACGACCGTGTTCGCCTTCGTCACGTGCAGCGTCTGGTTGACGTGGTAGATGCCCGGGGTGAAGAAGACGTTGCACCCGTTGGCGAGCGCGGTGTTGATCGTCGCCGCGGAGTCGCCCGGCTTCGCGACGTAGAAGGTGCTCATCGGCACCGAGCTGCCGGGGGTGCTGCCGCCGGCCCAGCTCGGCCCGGAGGCGTTGGTACGCAGCGAGGGCAGGAACACCCGGTACTTACCGGCCGAGTCGAGGTACAGGTACGGCACGTCGCGCGACACCGGCGTGGTGCCCAGCGTCGTGAAGCGGGGGCCGGCCGCCGCGGTGTTGAAGTTGGTCGCGGGGGCGCCGTTGGTGCCCGAGAACACCATGTTCCAGTTGGAGCCGCTCCAGCTGCCGAGGGTGCTGTCCTTGGTGTACCACTGCTGCTGGGACGCCGACTCGACGTTGCCGTCGACCTTGCTGTCGGAGATGTAACCGCCGCTGGCCCAGCCGTAGCTCGCCGGGAACAGGTTGAGCCCGCCGATCACGTGCATGCGGCGGTACGGCGCGGCCTGGGCGACGGCCCAGCGGTTGGTGCCGCCGTTCGTGTTGACCGACATGTTCTCGGCGGAGCGCCAGAAGTTCTGCGTCGCGTTGCCGGCGTCGCTCGCGTTGAACGCGTCGACCGTCACGGCGCCGTTGATGCGGACGTCGTCGGGGTTCTGGCCGAGGCCGAGGATCGAGGTGTTGAAGCCGATGTTCGCGCCGACGTTGTACGGCGTGGTGCTCGGCTTGAAGACCAGGGCGTCGCGCCGGGTGGCGAACTGGGCCGAGGCCGTGTCCTTCTGCGCGTTGAACACGCTGTCCAGCGACGACTGGATGGCCGCGTCGGACATCGAGTGGTCGTAGATGTGCACGTTCGGGCCGAGGTCCGGGGTGTCGGAGTAGGTCGGGCAGGTGCCGGTGGGCGGGGTCGTCACGGTCCCGACCCGGAACGTCTGGGCGCCGGTGCCGTTGCAGTCGTAGATCTGCAGCCGCGTGCCGTTGGCGGTGGCCCCGGCGGGCGCGTCCACGCAGCGGCCGGACTGCGGGTTCTTGAGCGAGCCGTTGGTCTGCTGCACCCACTGCTGGGCGCCGGTGTTGTTGCACTCCCAGAGCTGGAGCAGCGTACCGTTCGCCGTCCCGCCGTTGGCCACGTCCAGGCAGCGGCCGATCGTGGTCAGCGCGGTGCCGTTCCAGGTCCAGTGCTGGTCCGCGGCGTTGGTCTGGCAGTCCCAGAGCTGGACCGCCGTTCCGTTGACGCCGGTGTCGTCGCCGCTCACGTCGACGCACTTGCCGCCGGGCCCGGCGATGGTGGCGCCGGTGACGGCGGCCGCCGAGGCGGCCTGGTCGAAGGCCGTCACGCCGAGCGCGGCGACCACCACCAGTGCCAGTGCTCCGAGCAACCCGCGGCCGCGCCGTCTGGGGATGGGTGTCATGTGCCGTCCTACTTCCTTCTTGCCTGCCCGCGGTGCTGGGGTTTCGAGCAGGGGGACTGCGCCGCAGGGGCGAGGAGTGGGCTGCCAGTGAGAGCGCTCTCACAAAAGTTTCCTAAGTGTTTCGCCGCCGCTCCAACTGTGTCAATACCTCGCCCCGGCCCATGTGGACGACCCCCGTCCAGCCGCCCCACCACCCACCCACCTCCCGACTGAAGGCTGCCCCGTTAGGGCGGACGTCGGGCGTTTTCCGAATGCGGGGTTTTCGGCTGCTTTACCGTCGCCGCATGTTTTCAGCCTCGATTGCGCGCTATGCCCTGCCGCGGCGGCGCCACCTCGGTGCGGTGCTCGCCGGCGTGCTCGCCGTGACGGCCGCGCCCACGGCCTCCATGGCCGCCACCCCGCTGGTGTCCGCCAAGCCGGCGCCCTCGGTGACCTTCGACGGGCTCGTGTACGCCACCGCGTACGCCGGTTCCACCGTGTACGTGGCCGGCAGCTTCCGGAACGCCGTCGTCGACGGGCGGTCGGTGCCCCGCAAGCGGCTGGCCGCCCTCAACGCCCGTACCGGCGAGCTGCTGCCCTGGGCGCCGGCGACCAACGGCACCGTCTTCGGGCTCACCGCGTTCGACAAGTCGCTCTACATCACCGGCAAGTTCACCACGGTCGGTGACCAGGCTCGCGGCGGCCTGGCCAGTGTCGACCTGCGCACCGGCGCGGTCGGCGCCCTGCGGCACACGGTCACGGGTGAGGGCCACGCGCTGGCCGCGGGCGGCGGACGGCTGTTCCTCGGCGGGTCGATCAGCGCCGTCGACGCGAAGACGCGACGCAACCTCGCGGCCTTCGACCTGACCACCGGCGCGCTGGACACCGCGTTCGCCGGGGGCGCCGACGGCCAGGTGAGAGCGCTGACCGTGGCCGGTTCCCGGCTGTACGCCGGCGGTGGCTTCAAGAGCCTCAACGGCGCGGCGGGCAGCGTACGGCTCGCCGCCCTCCGGCTCGCAGACGGGCAGGTCGACACGTCGTTCCGGCCGGTCACGCCGTACACCGTCATGGCGATCACCGTCGCGTCCGACAAGGTGTACGCGGGACTCGCCGGGCCCGGTGGGCGGGTGGCCGCGTACCGGCCGGACGGGCAGCTGGTCTGGAGCACGGTCACGGACGGCGACGTGCAGGCGATCACCCACCTGGGCTCCGCGGTGTACGCCGGCGGCCACTTCACCGTCGCCTGCACCGTACCGTCGCGCACCGCGACCTCGTGGTGCCCGACCACCCTGCGCAGCCAGCCGAAGCTGATGGCCCTCGACGCGGGCACCGGCTCGCTGCTGCCCTGGAACCCGAAGAGCAACGGCAGGTGGGGGGTCCTCGGCATGGACGTCCACCCGGCCCTCGGCAGGATCGCGGTGGGCGGCGAGTTCACGGCGTTCGGCGGCGTCAGCCGTCCCCACTTCGCCCAGTTCACCACGCCCTGCTCGTACGGATGCGCCGTCCGCTGACACCCGTAGCGGCTGTCACGGGGCGGTGCCGGGGACCCGGTGCCGCCCCGTCGGCGTTGCAGGAAACCAGCGTCGACGCGAGGATCGGACCACATGAGCGACAGCACGCACCGCACGACGGCAGGAGCCGAGTTGGACGTCGCGCGGATCCGAGCCCACTTCCCGGCGCTCGCGCAGGGTGCCGCCCACTTCGACGGGCCCGGCGGCTCCCAGACGCCCGACGTCGTCGCGGACGCCATCCGGGACACGCTGCTCAGCCCGCTGGCCAACCGGGGGACCACCACCGCCGCCGAGCGCAACGCCGAGCGGGCCGTCACGCAGTGCCGCGCCGCGCTCGCCGACCTGCTCCGCACCACCGCGGACAGCGTGATCGTCGGGCGCAGCATGACGGCGCTGACCTTCGACATGTCCCGGATGCTCGCCGCGCAGTGGTCGCCGGGTGACGAGATCGTGGTGTCCCGGCTGGACCACGACGCGAACGTCCGGCCCTGGGTGATCGCCGCCGAGCGCGCGGGGGTGACGGTCCGCTGGATGGACTTCGACGTCCGCACCGGCGAGCTGACGGTCGACGCGCTGCACCGGCAGCTCAGCGGGCGCACCAGGCTGGTCGCCGTCACGGCCGCCTCCAACCTCATCGGCACCATGCCCGACATCCCGGCGTTCGCCGACGCGGCCCACGACGCCGGCGCCCGGCTGTACGTCGACGGCGTGCACTACACGGCCCACACCCTGGTGGACGTCGGAGCGCTGAAGGCCGACTTCTTCGCGTGCTCGCCGTACAAGTTCCTCGGGCCGCACTGCGGGGTGGTCACCGGCCGGCCGGAGCTCCTCGAGGAGTTGCGCCCGGACAAGCTGCTGCCGTCGCCGGACCGGGTCCCGGAGCGCTTCGAGCTCGGCACGCTGCCGTACGAGCTCATGGCCGGAACGACCGCCGCCGTCACCTTCCTCGCCGGCCTGGCGGGTGCGGACGGCTCCCGCCGGCAGCGGCTCGAAGCCGGCATGGCGCTGGTCGAACGCCACGAGGACCGCCTGCGCGCCCGGATCGAGGACGGCCTGTCGCGCCTGCCCGGCGTCACCGTCCACTCCCGCGCGCGCCGGCGCACCCCGACGCTGCTGGTCACCTTCGACGGCGTCGAGCCGGCCGCCGTCAGCACGTTCCTGGCCGGCCGCGGCGTCAACGCCCCGGCCGGATCGTTCTACGCCCACGAGACCGCCGAGCAGCTCGGCCTGGGCAAGCCGGGCGGCCTGCGCATCGGCCTCGCCCCGTACAACGACGACGCCGACGTCGACCGGCTGCTCACCGCGCTCGACGACTACTTCACCGGGTAGCGATCAGCCCTCGGTGGCGACGACCGTGCCGTTCTTGACGGCGACGAACTTCTCCGGGCGGATCGTCATGATGACCCGAACGTCGGCGTCGGGGATGGGGTAGACCATCCCGTAGCGCTCCTGCAGCGAGCGGTAGAACGAGGCTTGCTCGTCGTCGTCGGTGACGTCCTCGAGCACGCCCCGGATCTCCAGGAAGCGGTACGGGTCCCGCGGGTCGGCGATGGACAGCGCGACCCGGGGCTCGTTCGCCAGGTTGCGGAACTTCTGCCGGGTCTTGGTGTGCGTCATGCGGATACGGTCGCCGTCCCAGGCGAACCACATGACGCTCGATTGCGGCGACCCGTCCGGCCGGACCGTGGCCAGGTGCGCGAACGTCGGCTCGTCCAGAAGATCGGCATGACTCTGCGGTGGCTTCACCCCTCCACCATCGCACGCCGCGCCGCGCCGCCGGGCGCTGATACCGGGTGTCCGATAGTCAACGCTGCGCATCGACGCCCGCCGACGGATGCCAGGGTCGAAGCGTGGAGATCCTCGTACTGGGACCCCTGACCGTCCGGCACGGTGGACGCGACGTCGTCGTTCCCGCCGCGAAGGCCCGCGCCGTGCTGGCGTGCCTGGTGGTGCAGTCCGGCCGGCTCGTCTCGCCGGAGGCTCTCGGCGCCGAGGTCTGGCCCGGCGGTCCGCCGGCGACCGCCACGAACACCCTGCAGACGTACGTGTCCCAGCTGCGCCGGCTGCTGGAACCCGAGCGCAGGTCAGGGGACAAGCCGCGGGTGCTGCGCTCGGTGCCCGGCGGGTACCTGCTCGCCCTGGCACCGGACCAGCTGGACAGCCGCCGGTTCGAGGAGGCGGTGCGCCGGGCCCGGACGGCGCTGGAGGCGCACGAGTACGACAAGGCCGCGGACCTGCTGCACGCGGCGCTGGGCTGGTGGCGGGGGCCGGCGTACGGCAACGTGCCCGGCGACGAGGTGGCGCGGGAGGCGGCGCGGCTGGAGGAGTGCCGGCTGGCGGCCACCGAGCTGCGGATCGAGGCGGATCTGGCGCTCGGCCGGCACGCGGAGGTGGTGGGGGAGCTCGAGCGGCTGGTGGCGGCGAACCCGTGGCGGGAGGAGCCGGTGGCGCAGCTGATGCTGGCCCTGTACCGCTCGCACCGGCAGGCCGACGCGCTCGGCGTGTACCGCGCGGCCCGAGCCCGGCTGGTCGACGAGTTGGGTGTCGAGCCCGGGCCGGCGCTGCACCGGCTGGAGCAGCGCATCCTGCGCCAGGATCCCGGGCTCGAGCTCGGTGGCGCGCCGCCCGCGGTGCCGTCGCCCCCGGTGGTCCAGCCGAAGACGGTGGCACAGGCAGCGGGTCGCCGTCCGTGGGGGCGGATTGCTGCTGTGGCCGTACCTGTATTGGCGGTTGCGGCCGTCGCCGCTGTCGGCGTGGGTCGCGGCACGACGCCTCAGGCGGCGCCGGCGGGCGGGGTGTTCTCGCAGTTCGAGGTGGCCGTGCGGCCCGGCATCGGCTACGACCTCGACATCCCGGCCGGGATGCCCAGCGACTGGCATGCCACCAACAACCCGCGCTCGCCGGATTACGATCACCTGGATCTGTACCGCACCAGCGCGGCGGCGCCGCACGATCAGATCTCCGGCGTCGACCTGACCAACACCAACGCGTTCAACGCCGTGCACGCGGTCAACCGCGGCGATCCGCCGGACGTCTGCCGGGGGCTGCCCCGGCAGGGCGGTGGCAACGTCCGGCTGGCCGGGCTGTCCGCCGGCGCCGAGGTGTGCGTGCGCACGCACGCCGGCCGCTGGGCGTTGCTCACCGTGCTGCGGATGCCCGACAGCCGGCAGGCGGTCCTGCCGTTGCACGTCACCGTGCTCAACGACTGAGGTCCCGCCGGTGCCCCGGTCCGGGCGCCGGCGGGATCCGGGTATGCCCTCAGCAGGTCCGCTGGGCCACGCACGGGTCGAGCACCCGCAGGTGGCTCCACACCGCCGTGGTCCAGTCGAGCGCCGGATCGGGGTCGCCGGGCCGGTTGTAGAGCTTCGCCACGTACGAGGTCACGCCGTCGGCGGTGTACGGCTCCCAGTTCGCCTGCCCGTACGCGAGCCACGGGTCGGGCTTGCCGAACGCGGTGTACTGATTGCCCGACTCGGACTCGATGGCGAAGAGGTTCTGGGATCCGGTGTCGCCGAAGTACATGCCGTACTCGGCCATGGCCCGCAGGAACACCTTCTTCCACGGCTGCACCGGCAGCGCGTCGATCTGCTGCGGGGTCAGGTCGAGCTGGAGCAGCGCGCCCATCGGCGGGGCGTCCACGGTGTTCGCGCAGGCCTGGCCCTTGCCGCGGGCGGGGTACACGAAGGTGCCGTTGTCACAGTCGATGACGATGTTGAGCGCGTGGTCGATGCGGCCGGACTGCAGTTCCTCGGCGCGTACCCGGCCGGCCAGCCCGGCGAAGTGCGCGGCCGTGCCGTGTCCGACGCCACCGCTGGGCTCGCAGTTGGTGCCGTCCGCCGGGACGCCGGGGGAGCACTCGCCGACCACGCGGGAGCGACCGCCGAAGGAGATCTGCAGGGTGCCGCCGGGCGCGGGCAGGCCGCTGCCGCGCACCTGCCACATGTCGTACGACCATCCGGTGCTCTGATCCACCACGGTCAGGTGCCGGTCGGCCCCGGCCGGCGCGGACCAGCCACCCTCCGGTGCGGCCCGGGCCGGGATGCGCACGCTCATGCCGTCGATGGTGCAGGTGCCGCCGTACGACAGGCAGTCGACGACGTACGACGGGTCGCCGGGCTGCGCGTAGTACGTGGGTTCGCCGCCGAGCCCGCGCGGGTCCGCGGTGATGTGCCCGGGGTAGTCACGCGCGGAGATGTCGCCCAGGATCCGCGCCTTGATCGCGTCGGAGCGCTGCTGGCTGCCGCCGATGGGCCGCGGGTTCGCGGGGAGCCGGGTGTTGAAGGGGCTGCCCGCCTCGAACGGCCGCCAGCACGCCGGTGGCCAGGCGCCCGGTCCGAAGGAGCCCCACGCCGGGGTGCAGGACGAGCCGGGGGTCACCGTGGCGGCGGCGTACGCGGCCCGTACGTTGCTGTCGCCGCCGCCCGAGGTGGTGAACCGCAGCCGGAGGTCGTCGAGATCGGCCTGGGAGATCCCGGTCGCGGCGACCGAACGCCAGGTGAAGCCGGCGCCCGCCGGGACCGTGGTGCCGGCCAGCGTCCGGCCGGCCGTCACGATCTCGACCCGCAGCTGGGTGGTGCTCCCGGTGTTCGCGTAGAACCAGCCGGCCACGGAGGCCGTGCCGCCGGCCAGCGAGGTGGTCGCGAGCGTGACCTCGGTACGCCGGCCGGCCCCGCTCGCGTAGATGTAGTCGGCCGCGGAGACGGACGCCGGCTGCACGACGGCGTCGTCGAGCGCGGACCACGCCGGGCCGGAGGTGCCGCTGCTCCACTCCCGGACGATGTCGCCGTCGGGACGCAGCACGATCTCGGCGGCGGCCGCGGCCCCGGCCGATGTGCCCGGTGGCGCGGCGGCGGCGGGCGGGGCGAGGGCGGTGGAGGCGAGCAGGACAGCCGCGGCCAGGGCGATGGGACGGTGCGAGGGTGTCACGGGAACCTCCGTGCCGTAGGAAGCGGAGTGCTCCCTCCACCCTGGTCACGGCGCTGGAGGGGCGCTGAAGAACGCGGTGAGCCATGATGAAGCACCTTTACCGACCTCGATGGAGAACACATGAGACTGTTCCGTGGCCGGCGCGGCCCCCTGCGTCCGGCGGCCGCCGCCACCGCCGTCCTCGCCCTGGTCGCCGGCCTGCTCACCGCCACGGCAGCGCCGTCGGCCGCCGTCGCCTCCGGGCCGGTCATCGACCAGAACTTCGCCGACCCGGACGTCATGAAGGTGGGCCGCACCTACTACGCGTACGCCACCAACAGCGACGGGCGGAACATCAAGTGGGCCACCTCCACCGACCTCGTCAGCTGGACCGTGCAGGCGAGCGACGCGCTCCCGGCCCTGGGAGCGTGGGCTGACCCGGCCTGGTCGTTCCCGCCCGGCGGGTCCGGTGACCACGGGGTCTGGGCGCCCGAGGTGTTCGCCACCGGGCCCCGCAGCTTCGTCATGTGGTACACGGCGCACGACCGCGCCTCCGGCAAGCAGTGCATCGGCGCCGCCACCGCCACCGCGCCCGGTGGCCCGTTCGTCCCCCGCGACACGTCGCTGGTCTGCACCCCGGAGACCGGTGGCGTGATCGACGCGTCCTCGTACGCCGAGAACGGGCGCCGCTACATGCTGTGGAAGAACGACGGCAACTGCTGTGCCCAGGACACCTGGCTGCACCTGCAGCAGGTCACTGCCGACGGGCTGCGCCGCACCGGCGCCGAAACCGAACTGATCAAGCAGAACAAGCCGTTCGAGGGCACGCTCGTCGAGGCGCCGACGTTGTGGAAGCACGGCGGCACGTACGTGCTGTTCTACTCCGCCAACTTCTTCGGGAACGGCAGCTACGTGAGCAGCTACGCCACGTCGACGCGGCTGCGCGGGCCGTACACCAAGGCGGCCGCGCCGCTGATGACCACCGACGCCTTCGCCGGCACCGTCCGCGGACCCGGCGGCCAGGACATCGTGGCCGGCCCGGACGGCGACCGGATCGTCTTCCACGGCTGGGACCCGACCTTCACCTACCGGGCGATGTACACCCAGCGGCTCGACTGGCAGGGCGGCCGCCCCATCGTCGAGGGCGCCAAGGTCCGGTACGAGGCCGAGGACGCCGCCTTCACCCGCGCCAACGCCCGGTACGCCGCCGGCGGCGCGAGCAACGGCGTCGTGGTGGGCGGTATCGACTTCGACGACAGCCGGGTGACCTTCACCGTCTACGTGCCCCGGGCCGGCGCCTACCGGCTCTACACGCGCTACGCCAACGGGTCCGACGCGGGCGCCGCCAGCCACACCCTGACCGTCAACGGCGCCGCCGCCGGCACCGTGGACTACCCGTTCACCGGCTGGGACAACTGGCAGGTCAGCGAGCGTACGGTGACCCTCGTGGCGGGGACCAACACCATCTCGTACGGCAAGGGCGCGAACTTCGCGGAGCTCGACGCGATCGACGTCGCCTGAGCCGCCCGTCACGGCCCGGCGGGGAATCCTGCCGGGCCGGGCGGGCCGCCCTCTACGCTGGCGTGATGAAGGTTCTGTCGATCCAGTCGGCGGTCGCCCACGGCCACGTCGGCAATTCCGCGGCCGTCTTCCCGCTGCAGCGCATCGGCGTCGAGGTCATCCCGGTCTACACGGTGAACTTCTCCAACCACACCGGGTACGGCGCCTGGCGCGGGCCGCTGATCCCGCCGCCGGACGTGGCCGAGGTGCTGCTCGGTGTGGAGGAGCGGGGAGTGTTCCCGCAGATCGACGCCGTGCTCTCCGGCTACCAGGGCGGGGTGGGCATCGGTGACGTCATCGTCGACGCCGTCCGCCGGGTGAAGGCCGCCAACCCGTCGGCGCTGTACGCGTGCGACCCGGTCATGGGCAACGCCAAGTCCGGATGCTTCGTCGCGCCGGAGATCCCCGACCTGCTCCGCGACCGGGTCGTGCCGGTGGCCGACATCATCACGCCCAACCAGTTCGAGCTGGGGTACCTCACGGGCACCGAGCCGGCGGACCTCGAGTCGACCCTCGCCTCCGCCGACCTCGCCCGGGCCGCGGGACCGTCGACCGTGCTGGTCACGAGCGTGGAGCGGCCCAACCGCGACGCGGGCACGATCGAGATGCTCGTCGTGGACCCCGCAGGCGCGTGGCTGGTGAGCACCCCGCACCTGCCGTTCAAGGCGAACGGGTCGGGCGACGTCACGGCCGCGCTGTTCACCGCCCATTACGTCGCGACCCGGGACGCGGCGGTGGCGCTGGAGCGTACGGCCTCGAGCGTCTTCGACCTGATCGAGACGACGTACCGCTCCGGTGAGCGGGAGCTGCGGCTGGTGCAGGCGCAGGAGTTCTACGCCTCGCCGCGGATGCAGTTCAAGGCCGAACAGGTGCGCTGAGCCCTGCTTCCCGGTCACCCGCCGAGGCCGTGCCGGTAGGCGTAGGCGACGGCCTGCGCGCGGTCACGGGCGCCGATCTTCGCGAACAGGTGGTTGACGTGGCTCTTCACCGTCGCCTCGCTGACCGTCAGGCGGCCGGCGATCTCGCCGTTGGACAACCCGCCGGCCATCAGCGACAGCACCTCGGCCTCGCGCGGGGTGAGGCCGTCCGGGAACTCCGGCCGCTGCGCCGGTTCGCCGGCGATCGCGTCGATGAGGTGCCGCTGGACGGCCGGGTCGATGACGGCGTGGTCGTCGAGGACCTGCCGCAGCGCCTCGTGGATCTGCTCGCCGCCGGCGTCCTTGGTGAGATAGCCGCGGGCGCCGGCCCGCAACGCGTCGAGCACCGACCGGTCGTCGGAGTACGTGGTCAGCACCACCACCTTGACCTCGGGAGCCTCGGCGCGCAGCCGCCGCGTGGCCTCGACCCCGTCGCACCGCGGCATCCGCAGGTCCATCAGCACCACGTCGGGGCGTACGGCCAGGGCCAGGGTGACCGCCTCGGTCCCGTCGGCGGCCGCACCGACCACCTCGACGCCCGCCATCAGGCCCAGCACCATGCCCAGCCCCTCGCGGATCACCCGCTGGTCGTCGGCGATCAGCACCCGGATCACGCCGGCACCGCCAGTTCGACGCGGAAGCCCCGGCCGGTCGAGCCCGCGACGAGGGTGCCGCCGAGCAGCTCGGCCCGTTCGCGCATCCCGGTCAGGCCGTACCCGTCCGTCCCGCCGGGAGCCGCGGGCGGGTGGTCGGCGAAGTCCTCGACGGTCAGGCGGGTGGCCGCCGGTTCGTAGGAGAGGCGCATCGACACCCGCGTGGGCGTTGCGTGCCTGCGGACGTTGGTCAGAGCCTCCTGCGCCACCCGGTACAGGGCCAGCCGCGCCTGCGATCCGAGCGGGTGCGGCTCCCCGGAGACCGTGAAGTCGCACGGCACGGCGTGGTCGCGGGTGAACTCCTCCGCCAGCGCGGCCAGCCGGTCCGGCCCGGGCAGGTCGTCGTCGCGCAGCAGGCCGATGGCGCGGCGAGCCTCGTCGAGGCCGCTGCGGGCGAGGTGGTGGGCGCGGTCGACGATCACGGGCAGGCGCGGGTCGGCCGGGGCCGCGGCGGCCAGCATGCGGGCGCCCTCCAACTGCAGCAGCAGCCCGGACAGGGAGTGGGCGAGCACGTCGTGCATCTCCCGGGCCAGCCGCTGGCGCTCGGCCAGCCCGGCGGCCCGCGCCACCGCCGCCTGGCCGGCTTCGAGCTCGGTGAGCAGGCGCTTGGTCTCGGCCTGCGCCTCGGCCAGCCGGAACGCCAGGTACATCAGTCCGAAGAGGACGGCGAAGCCGGCGAGCACGGCCAGGTACCCGAAGCCCTGCCCGGTGATCGAAGCCGCCATCTCGAGCACGACGAACGCGGCGATCAGGGCGGGGACGGCTATGCGTACGGGCATCAGCCGCGTCGCCGCGCACAGCACCGCGACCAGCACCGCCACGGAGCCCGGGCCGCCCGGCTGGAGCACCACCAGCGTCACCGAGCCGGCCAGCATCGCCGCGACGGCGAGCACGTGCGCCGGCCGGACGGGCAGCTCGGCGGTCGCGTTGCGGCCGAACACGCCTGCCACGAACACGGCGGTGGCCAGCAGGACGGTCAACCGCTTGCCGGTGGGCCCGAATCCGGGGTCCGCGGTGGCCGCGGCCCAGACGAACCAGGCGAGCATCAGCGGTGTCAGCACCTGCATCCACCGGACGACCCGGGTGCGGGTCAGCGCGGGCTCCTCGGTCTGCACCCTTCGAACCTAGAGGCCCGCCGCCCGGCCGGCATCGGCGCACGGGTGGAGGCGCGGGTGCACCCGGGGGTGGAGACGGGATGTCGGTCCCCGCGCCGATGTGTCCCCGCGGCCGGAAAACGCAGGCTGAGCGGCATGAGAAACGACCACCTGCCCACCGTTGTCAAGCTGCTGTCCGCCTTCCTGGTGATCAGCGTCGCCACCGTCGTCGCCGTGGTGTTCATGCGCCACGACCCGGACCTGGTCACCACGGCCGTCTGGATCCGTACACCCCTGGTCGCGACGAGCGCTGTGGTGCTGCTGGTGTTCGCCCGCCGCGCCGCCGCCGGTCACCGTCCCTCGTTACGCCGGCTGCGCATCGTCTCGGCGGTGGTGCTGGCCGCGATCGTCGCCGTCGTCGCCTGGCCGGGCGCCTTCCCGGCCTGGCTGCGCGTCGAGCAGGCCGTCTGCGGGCTCTTCCTTCTCAGCGTCGTGGTCCGGACGAACCTCCGGAAGGTCAAGTCCTCTTGACGTAAAGAGAACTTGACACCATGATGGACGCATGACGACGACAATTCTTGACCGGGTCGTCCGCTGGAACCTCGATCCCGGCGGCGACCTCTACGGCGACGAGCGCGAGCGCCTGCGCTGGTACGAAGGCATGACGACGGCGGCTTCACTGCACGGGATCCTGTTGCCGTGGGCCGCCGCTGTCATGGTCTGGGCGCTGGGCAGGCCGTCCGTGCTGCCGCTCTCGGTGATGCTGGCGGCGCTGTGGGTGCCCCTGATGACCGCGACGCTGTACGTGCGGCGCCGGCAGGTCGACACCACCCCGCGCACGTGGAGTGCCAAGCGCATCATCCTGCTCCTGGCCACCGTCACGCCGTACGCCGTCTTCGTGGTCGGCGCGCGGTACGTGACCGATCCCGACGACTCGTCGTGGCTCGGCTCGGCCGGCGGCGGCGTCGTCGGCGCGCTGCTGGGCATCGCCGTCACGATCGTGAAAGGCCGCCGCCGTGCCCGGCAGGAGGCCCTGGCGGGGGACGAGGACTGATGACGCCCGTCTCCGGCCCCGTCCGCTCCCCGGAAGCGGACGGCGCTGCGGGCGCCCGCATCCGCGCCGCCCGCAAGGACGTCGGCCTGACCCAGCAGAGCCTCGCCGCCACCGTCCAGGTGAGCCGTCAGACCATCATCGCCATGGAGACCGGCGACTACGCCCCGTCGGTCTACCTGGCCATCAAGGTCGCGAAGGCCCTGCGGTCCTCGGTGGAGGCGCTCTGGGACACCCCTAGGGACGCCCCTGCTCCGGCGGAGACGCCGGGTGATCGAGGGAGGGGTGGTTGACGACGTGGCGGCCGGTCGACCGTCGGTCCGGCCGGCGCCGTCGCCACCGGCGTCGGCCGGGCGGAGCAGATGCAGCGACGCCGCGGTCCCGTCCCGGGTGATCAGCTGCGGGATGTCCTCGCCGGGAATGCCCTCCAGCAGCAGCGTGGCCACCCCGAGCTCTCGGTGCGCTGGCTGCACGGTGCGGGTGGCCAGGGCAAATCGCGGCTGGCGGCGCAGCTGGCCGACGAGTTCGGCGGCTCCGGCTGGCTGGTGGTCGACGCGATGCACGCCATGGACACGTACCCGCCGGCGGAGGGCAGCCAGGATCGGCACAGAACGCGGCGCCCTGTTCCGGGCCGCTCGTGACGGTTTCGCACGGCACTACCCGCCCGCGCCCGGACAAGCGGAGGTCAGCCCGCCCGAGGCCCTGACGACGGCGGAGTTCGGCCTCACCCTGGCGATCCTCATGGCGGCGCTGGTGGCCGTCGACGCACGGCACCGCGGTCGCGAGGCGCCCGGCAACCTGCTCGGGCTCACGAGGTACCTGCTGGGCCGGGAGTACGAGAACGCCGCCGGTGCCGTCATCCAGGCCCGCAGCAGCTCCAGGTCGGTCTCCCGGCCGGTGAACTCGACGGTCCCGGCCCGGAAGTCGAGCATCCGGCTGGGTTGTGCCCGCAACCACGCGGCATGGTCGTCGATGTCAGGGTAGCGGCGCGGACGGCGAAAATCCGTCCGCCGGAGTCCGGTCTGCGGATGGAACCGGGACCGGCGCGCGGTGGTCCGCCTCCACGCGCTGGCCGTAGTACGTGCCGCCGAGGACCAGCGCGATGCCGGCGACGGCGACCGCGGTCAGGTGCTCGCCGCCGAGGCCCACCCCGATCAGCACCGCCCACACCGGCTCCGTACCCAGCAGCAGGCTCGCGCGTGCCGCGGACGTACGCCGGATCGCCCACAGTTGCACCAGGAACGCGAAAACGCTGCAGCCCAGCGCCAGGTACAGCACACCGAGCCAGTGACCCGGCCCGAAGGCCCGTACCGCCGCCGGCAGGCCGGGCGCGGCGAGCAGGGTGAACAGGGCCGCGCCGACCGCGGTCTGCAGCCAGGTGAGCGTCACCGTGTCGTACCGCCGGCTGTCCGTCAGCCGCCCGGACAGCGTGACGTGGACCGTGCGGACGACGGCGGCGGCGAGCATCAGGGCGTCACCGGCCGTCGGCGCGCGCAGCCCCGGGCCGGCGACGAGCAGGACCACGCCGGCCACCGCCACTGTCGCGGCCGCGAAGAACCGAGGCGGCAGCCACTGCCGTCGTACGGCGCCCTCGAGCGCCGGCGTCAGCAGGATCGTCAGGCTGATCAGCACCCCGGCATTGGTCGCGCTGGTCAGCGACACCCCGTACGTCTCCAGCACCAGCACCGCCGCCTGGGTGAGGCCCAGCAGCGTCCCGGTCCGCAGCTCGGCCGGGCTGGGCCGGCGCACGGCCATGGCAGGCGCCAGCGCGATCGCCGAGACGAGGAAGCGCAGCGCCAGCACGGCCAGCACCCCACCGGCCAGGACGAGGGTCTGGGCGGCCAGATAGCTGCTGCCCCACACCACCGCCACGATCAGCAGTAACAGATCGCTGCGGCGTATCGACATGCTTGCAGCCTGCTGCGGGGCCGACTGTGAAGACAAGACGCGAACCACTCCACCAATGGTGTAGTCACACCTTATGGATCTGCACCACCTGCGCCTGCTCAGGGAACTCGGCGATCGGGGAAGCCTCGCCGCGGTCGCCCGGGCGATGCACATCACCCCGTCGGCGGTGTCCCAGCAGCTGCGCTCGCTGCAGCGCTCGGCGCGGGTGCCGCTGACCGAGCGCCGCGGCCGCCGCCTCGTGCTGACCGGGGCGGGCCGGTCCCTGGCCGCCGCGGCGATCGAGGTCTCCACCGCGCTCGACCGCGCCGGCCGGGCCGTGGACGCCTACCTCGACGACCCCGCCGCGCCGGTCACGGTTGCTGCCTTCCACAGCGCCGGGCTGACCTACTTCGGCCCACTGCTCGCCCGGGCCGGCCTGCCGCCGGTGCGGTGCTCGGACGAGGACGTCGCCCAGGTCCGCTTCCCCGGGCTGGCCGCCGACTACGACCTGGTGCTGGCGCACCGTCTGGCGCACAGCCCGCCCTGGCCGGCCGACCGGCTCACGGTCGTGCCGCTCGTCCACGAGCCGCTGTACGTCGCGATGCCCGCGGGTCACCGGCTGGCTGCGAAGACGACGCTCACCGCCGGCGACGTCGCGGGGGAGGCGTGGCTCTGCGTCCACGAGGGTTTCCCGCTGGAGGGCGTCCTGACGGCGATCGCGGCAGCCGCCGGCCGGCCCCTCGAGATCGTCCACCGGGTCAACGACTTCACCGTCGCGGCCGCGATCGTGGCGGCGGGCGGCGGGCTCGCGTTGCTGCCCGGCTACACCGGCCGTCCCGATCCGGGCGTGGTGCTGCGCCCGCTGGCCGACCTGCCGGCCGGGCGGCACATCGACGTGCTCGCCCGTCCGGAGAGCCTGCACCGCGCCGCCGTGCGTACGGTGCTCAGCGCGCTGCGCGAGATAGCGGCGTCGTCTGTGCCATGAGCCGTGCCGGCACGGTGTGGGTCACGTGTCGGCGCCCTGTCCGCCTCCTGTCAGCGCCGGGCCCCACTGTCCGGAGCATGACTGCATTCGAAGACGCCGGCTGGGTCCGTACCTGGGGTACTTCCCCGCAGGTCACCGACGCCGCGTTCGCCGACGTGACGCTGCGCCAGGAGCTCCGCGTCAGTGGCGGCGGGCGCCGGGTACGGGTACGCCTCAGCAACGAGCACGGGATCGAGCCGCTCACGATCGGCGCCGCCCGACTGGGCCTCGCCGGGCCCGGCGGCGGTGTCCAGGCGGGCACCGACCGCGAGCTGACCTTCGGCGGCCGGGCAGCCGCCACCGTCCCGGCGGGAGCGCCGCTCGTCAGCGATCCGGTGGACCTGCCGCTCGCCGACCTCACCCGGCTGTCCATCGACCTGTACCTGCCCGGGAAGGTCGCCGCCTGCACCGGCCACGACATGCCGCTCGACGTGGGCTGGGCGATCCCGGGCAACGCGGTGGCCGCCCCGGCCCTGCCCCCGCACGCCGCACCGCTGACGGCCCGGGCCCTGATCTCGGCGGTCGAGGTGCTGGCCGGCGGCTCCGCCAGGACCGTCGTGGCGCTGGGTGACTCCCGGGTCGACGGCGCCGGTTCGACCGTGGGGGCCGCGCGCAGCTGGCCGGACCGGCTGGCCGAGCGCGGGCTCTACGTGTCCAACCAGGGCATCAGCGGCAACCGGCTGCTCAACGACGGGCTCGGCGCCTCCGGTCTGGCCCGCTTCGACCGCGATGTGCTGGCGACGCCCGGACTCGGCTGCGTGGTGGTGTCCATCGGCGCCAACGACCTCGCCATCTCGTTCGCGCCTCGCGACGACGGGCCGCTTGCCGATTTCCTCGCGATGTTCCCGGGCGCGCCGGTGACGGCGGACGACGTCATCGCCGGCCTGCGCCAGCTGATCGCCCGGGCGCACGACCGCGGGGTCGCGATCCACGCCGCGACCATCGCGCCGTACGAGGGCCACGACATCTACACCCCGGAGGGCGACGCCGCGCGCCGGGCGGTCAACGACTGGATCCGTACCGGCGGGGAGTTCGACGCGGTGCTCGACTTCGACGCCGTCTGGCGCGACCCGGCCCGGCCCCGCCGGATCCGCGACGACCTGCACGCGGGGGATCACCTGCACGGCAACGACGCCGGCTACCGGGCCCTGGCCGACTCCATCGACGTGTCCCTGTTCGGATGAGGAGAGCTGTCATGCATGACGTCGTGATCGTGGGCGGCGGCCCGGTCGGCCTGTTCCTGGCCTGCGAGCTCCGGCTCGCCGGCTGCGAGGTGGTGGTGCTCGAACGGCAGCCGCAGCCGGACACCCCGTGGAAAGCCCTGCCGCTGGGGATGCGCGGCCTCAACGCCGGTTCGGTGGAGGCGTTCTACCGGCGCGGGATGCTGTCCGCTCTGGGCGTCGAGGACGATCCGCACACCTCCCCGCGAGGCCTGAGCCACGTCGCCGGGATGACCATGGACCACACGAAGGTCACCCTGACGACGCTGCCGACGCCGGCGCTGGAGGGCGTACGGACCAGCCTCGAGGAGGTCGAGACCGTGCTGTCGGAGCGGGCGGACAAGCTCGGCGTACGGATCGAGCGGGGAGTGGTCGTCGACGCGCTCGCGCAGGACGACGACGCCGTCGTGGCGAGGGCGGGGGAGCGGGTGTACCGGGCTCGCTGGCTCGTCGGCTGCGACGGTGGCCGCAGCGCCGTGCGCGGACTGGCCGGCTTCGAGTTCGCCGGGACCGGGCCGCAGCTCACCGGGTACACCGCGCTCACCACGATCGCCGACCCGGAGAAGCTGAACCTGGGATTCACCGTCACGCCGCAGGGGATGTACCTGCGCACGCCGATCGGGGGCCACATCGGCCTGCTGGACTTCGACGGCGGCGCGTACGACCGGTCGCAGCCGCCCACCCGGGAGCACCTGCAAGCGGTGCTGCGCCGGATCTCCGGCACCGACGTGACGCTGACCGGCGTCCACCTCGCCTCGACCTTCACCGATCGGGCGATGCAGGCGACGACGTACCGGCGGGGCCGGGTACTGCTGGCCGGCGACGCCGCGCACATCCACTCACCGCTGGGCGGGCAGGGGCTGAACCTCGGCATCGGCGACGCGATGAACCTGGGCTGGAAGCTGGCCGCGACGGTGCACGGGTACGCACCCGGCGGCCTGCTGGACACGTACACCACCGAGCGTCATCCGGTCGGCGCCCGCATCCTCGACTGGTCGCGTGCCCAGGTGGCGGTCATGCGGCCGGGCGAGAACGCCCCGGCGCTGCAGGGCGTGCTCCGGGATCTGCTCGCGACCGGGGACGGCACGACGTACGTGTTCGAGCGGGTGTCCGGCCTGTGCAACCGCTACGACGTGGGCAGCGGGCACCCGCTGGCCGGCCGGGACGCCCCGGACTTCAGCCTGGAGGACGGCACCCGCCTGGGCGAGCTGCTGCAGGAGGGACGCGGCGTCCTGCTCGACTTCCGTGGCGCGCTGGAGCAGGCCGCGCGGGGCTGGACGGGCCGGATCCGCCGTGTGGCCGGGCCGGCGCGGGACGACCTGGGGCTCGACGCGGTGCTCGTCCGGCCGGACGGCGTCGTGGCCTGGGCCGGCGAGCCGGGGGAGTTCGAACGCGCTGCCGGTCGCTGGTTCGGTGAGCCGGAGGCGGCCCGTCAGGTCGCGCTCGGCGCGTAGCCCGGAGGCTGCTCGGGCTGGGGCAGCAACGGCTTCAGCGCGACGACGGGCCGCTGCACGGAACCGCCGGCGGCCAGGTCGACGGTCTCGTCGTAGAGCCGGATCCGCATCGTCGCGCCGGAGTCGTCGCGCAGGCTCACCCGTACGGTGTCCTGACCGGCCTCGACGAGCAGCCGGACGCCGCTGTGCCGCAGGCGGAACCGCAGCGCGGTGATGTCCTCGGGCAGCCGGGGCGCCAGCGCGAGCAGGCCGTGGTGCTCGCGCAGGCCGCCGAAGCCCTCGACGACCGCCGACCAGGCCCCGGCCAGCGAGGCCATGTGCAGGCCGTCGCGGGTGTTGTCGTGCAGGTCGCGCAGGTCGACCAGGGCCGCCTCCCGGGCGTAGTCGTGGGCGAGCTGCAGGTGGCCGACCTCGGCGCACATCACCGCTTGCGTGCAGGCGGACAGGGAGGAGTCGCGTACGGTGATCCGCTCGTAGTAGTCGACGTTGCGGGCCTTCTGCTCGGCGGTGAACTCCTCCGGGCACCAGTGCATCGCGAGCACCAGGTCGGCCTGCTTGACCACCTGCCGCCGGTAGAGCTGGAAGTACGGCGCGTGCAGCATCAGCGGCTGGTCCGGTCGCTCGGCGGCGAAGTCCCACGGGGCGTACCGGGTGAAGCCGGTGGACTGCTCGTGCACGCCGAGCCGCTCGTTGTACGGCACGTGCACCGCGTCGGCGGCGGTCTGCCACGCCCGTGTCTCGTCCGCCCCGACGCCGAGCCGGGCGGCCGCCTCCGGCCGGCGCTCGCAGGCGGCGACGGCCGCGCGCAGGTTGCGTGCGGCCATGAGGTTGGTGAAGAGGTTGTCGTCGGCCACCGCGCTGTACTCGTCCGGGCCCGTGACGCCGTCGACGTGCCAGACGCCGTCGGCGTCGTGGTGCCCGTGCGAGATCCACAGCCGGGCGGTCTCGACCAGGATCTCGAGGCCGCACTCCGCCTCGAGCTCCTCGTCGCCGGTGACGTCGCGGTAGCGATCGGCGGCGCGCGCGATGACGGCGTTGAGATGCAGCGCCGCGGTGCCCGCCGGCCAGTACGCCGAGCACTCCTCGCCGTGGATCGTGCGCCACGGGAACGCCGCGCCGGCGAGGCCCAGCGTACGGGCCCGGTGGCGGGCCTGGTCGAGGATGCTGTGCCGCCACCGCAGCACGTCGGCGGCGGCGTGCGGGGCGATGTACGTCAGCAGGGGCAGCACGAAGCCCTCGGTGTCCCAGAACGCGTGCCCGTCGTACCCGGGCCCGGTCAGGCCCTTGGCGCCGATGGCCCGCCGCTCGGCCCGGGCGCCGGCCTGCAGCACGTGGAACAGGCCGAAGCGGACGGCCTGCTGCAGCACGGGGTCACCGTCGATCTCGACGTCGGCGGCGTCCCAGAAGTCGTCGAGGTACGCGCGCTGCTGGGCGGCCAGGCCGTCCCAGCCGGCGTACCGCGCGCCGTTGAGCGCCCCGGCCACCTGGTCGCGCAGCGCCTGGGGCGAGCGCGTCGAGCTCCAGGCGTACCCGAGGAACTTGGTGATCCGCAGGCGCTCGCCGGGGCGCAGCACGGTGACCACCGTGGTGCGGGCCCAGTCGCCGCGGACGTCGGTCTCCTCGTCGTAGTCGCCGGGCGCCTCGACGACGTGGTCCATGCCGGCGCCCATCAGCAGCCGGCTGACCCGGGTGCGGTGCAGCAGCACCGCGCCGTGCTGCTCGGTGTCCTGGGCCACCGCCTCGAGCGGGCGGTCCAGTGCCGCGGCGACCCGCGGATCGGTGGACTCCTGCGGTTGCTCCTCGTTGGCGACCAGCCCCGACTGCACGGTGATCCGCACCTCGTCGTCGACGGCCTCGACCTCGTAGTCGACGGCGGCGACCGCCCGCTGGGTGAACGACACGAGCCGCGAGCTGCGGATCCGCACCCGGCGCCCGGCCGGGGACTCCCAGTCCACGCTGCGCCGCAGTACGCCGTCGCGCAGGTCCAGGACCCGTTCGTGGGCCAGCAGGCGGCCGTGCGCCACGTGGAACGGCTCGTCGTCGACCATCAGCCGGATGAGCTTGCCGTCGGTGACGTTCACGACGGTCTGGCCCTGCTCCGGGTAGCCGTAGCCACCCTCCGGGTACGGCAGCGGCCGCTGCTCGTAGAACGAGTTGAGGTACGTGCCCGCGATGACGTGCGGTTCGCCCTCGTCGAGGTTGGCGCGCAGCCCGATGTGCCCGTTGGCGAGGGCGAGCACGGACTCCGTCTGCGCCAGCCGGTCCGGGTCGAGGGCAGGCTCGCGGACCTGCCACGGCTCGACGGGGAACAGGGCGTCGCCGATCATGCGGGCACCTCGCTGGTCACAGCCATGCCCCTGATGTGTCCGGCGTCCGCGCCGGTCAAACGTGCGTCCCCGCCGCGACGGGCTCGCCGGAGCGGCCGAGGACCCGGAGCAGGTCGGCGGCGGCGATGATGCCCACGAGCCGGCGGCGGTGGTCGGTCACCAGCAGCCGATTCACTCCGGCGGTGTGCATGAGCTCGGCGGCCTCCGCGGGGGTCGCCGCGGGCCCGATCGTCACCGGCGGTGCGCTCATCATCTCGCGGGCGGTCGCACGGCTCCAGCCCAGACCGCGCCCCTCGCGGCGCCGCCACGGCAGGCGGCTCCGGGGTCGCTCCTCGTGCCACGTCAGCGCGTCGAGCACGTCGGTACGGGTGAGCACGCCGATCACCACGTCGTACTCGTCCACGACGCCCAGTGCGCTGACGTCATGGGCGGTGAGCATCGCGACCACCTCGGCGGGCGTGGCACCGGTGGGCACGGTGAGCACCTGGTTGGTCATGAGGGTGCGTACGGTCTGCTGCTGCATGGGGCCACCTCCACGTTGGTTGTTGTGACATCACCACAATGGCTCAGCAGCAGGGGTGGCGGCCAGAGTCCCGGCCGGTCGATCCCGCGCCGGGGTCTTGCCGGTGCCCGGCAAGGAGTCAGGCGCGCCGGCGGGTGTGCAGCACGCTCGCGGCCGGCACCAGGGCCAGCTCGCCGGCAAGCCTCGTCATCAGCTCCGCCAGCACGCGCCGGTCGTCGTCGGACCAGCCGTCAAGGGCCCGTTCGAACAGCACCACGCCGCTGTCGTCCGTCTCCCGCAGCCTGCGCCGGCCCTGGTCGGTGACGGTGAGCAGCGCCGCGCGCCGGTCGCCCGGGTCGCCCTCGCGGGTGACGAGGCCGCGGTCCTCGAGGCGCCGCACCTGCGGCGTGACGGTCGATTTGTCGACGCCCTGCCAGGTGGCGAGGTCGGAGCCGCGGACCGGCCCGTGGGTGCTGATCGCGCGCAGCAGCGTGATGTCGTGCATGGACAGCTCCTCCGCGGCGCTGCCCATCAGCAACCGGCGCACGTCGCCGCGTTGCGCCCAGCGCATCAGCCGGGTGAAGGCGGCGTGGATCTGCCCGGCCGGGGAGGTGTCGTCATCGTGCACGGGGCACACCCTACGCTGTCCGTTGGTTTGCACCAACCAACTATGTGGGGTATGGTTTGGTTGTACCAACTATTCGAGGGGAGTGACGGACATGAGCGCCACGGCGACCCTGCAGCACGGCACGGATCGCACGGACGTACACCGCCTGGGCGAGTTCACGACGTATGCCGAGGCCGAACGGATGGTGGACCGGCTCTCCGACGCCCGGTTCCCGGTCGAACGGGTCCGCATCGTCGGCACCGGGCTGCACAGCGTCGAGCAGGTGATGGGCCGCTTCACCGGCGGCCGCGCGACCCTGTTCGGCGCGGCGCTCGGCGCCTGGCTCGGCATGCTCACCGGTCTGGTGCTCGGCCTGTTCCTGCCCGTCGGGTGGCTGATCACCCTGGTCAGCGGCCTGCTCACGGGTGCGGCCGCCGGCGCCGCCCTCGGCTTCCTCACCCACTGGGCCACCGACGGGCGCCGCGACTTCACGAGCACCACCGCGCTGCGCGCCCGGCAGTACGCCGTCGAGGTCGCCGACGCCCACGCCCCGCAGGCCCGGCGCGCCCTGGAGCGCGGCTGAGCCCGTCCTGACCGCGCCTGTCACGCACGTCGAACGCACCGCGCTGCCGATGGTGGGAGTCGCGTACGCCTTCTCCACCGCCGCACGGCAACGCCTCGGCGTCGTGCAGCACCGCGACGGGCGTCGTGACCTCGTCATCTACGACCCCCAGGAGCCGGACAGCGCCCTGCACACCGCCGCGCTGACGGAGAGTGAGGCGAGAACCGTCGCGGAACTGCTCGGCGCGCCGGTCCTCGTCGACCGCTCTGTGCCACGCTGATCGAATTCGAGACATCGCCGCCGCGGCCGGCGGGTTGCCCACCGGGATGCGCGGGTACGTCAGCCGCACCGGGCGCCGTCGCCGGGCAGAGGGGGACTCCGTGTGCTGATCCTGCTGACCGCTCACCTGGCCGCGGCCGTCGCGGCCCCCGGGCTCGTACGCCTGCTCAAGCTTCGAGCCTTCTACGTGCTGGCGGCCGTGCCGGGCGCCGCGCTGGTATGGGCCCTCACCCACACGGCGGCCATGCGCGACGGGCACGCTGTGGCCGAGACGTACCCGTGGGCCGGGCAGCTCGGCCTCGACGTGGCCCTGCGGATGACCTCACTGTCCTGGCTGATGGTGCTGCTCGTCGGCGGTGTGGGGGCGCTCGCGCTGATCTACTGCGCCCGGTACTTCGACGCCGGTGAGCCGGGGCTCGCCCGCTTCGCCGGGGTGTTCGTCGGCTTCGCCGGTGCGATGCTCGGCCTCGTCGTCTCCGACAACCTCATCGTGCTGTACGTCTTCTGGGAACTGACCACCGTCTTCTCGTACCTGCTGATCGGGCACGACGCGGCCGCCCGGGCGAGCCGGCGCGCCGCCCTGCAGGCGCTGATCGTCACCACGCTGGGCGGGTTGGCGATGCTCGTGGGCATCATCATGCTCGGCGAGCACGCCGGCAGCTACCGCTGGTCGCAGGTGGTGTCCGACCTGCCCGGCGGCGGCTACCTGGCCGTCGCCGTGATCCTGCTGCTGCTCGGCGCGCTGTCCAAGTCGGCGATCTTCCCGTTCAGCTTCTGGCTGCCCGCGGCGATGGCCGCCCCGACGCCGGTCAGCGCGTACCTGCACGCCGCCGCGATGGTCAAGGCCGGCGTGTTCCTCGTCGGGCTGCTCGGGCCCGCGCTGGCCGACGCCGGGCCGTGGCGGCCGGTCGTGCTGGCCACGGGCGCGGTCACCATGCTGTTCGGCGGGTGGACCGCGCTGCGTCAGCATGATCTGAAGCTGCTGCTCGCGTACGGGACGGTCAGCCAGCTGGGCCTGCTGGTCGTCGCGCTCGGCGCGGGGTTCCGCGACGCGGCGCTGGCCGGCGCCATGATGCTGCTGGCGCACGCCATGTTCAAGGCCGCGCTGTTCTTCGTGGTCGGCATCATCGACCACGCCGCCGGCACCCGGAACCTGCGCGAGCTCAGCGGTCTGCGACGGTCCGCGCCCGCGGTGTGGGTGGTGGCCCTGCTCGCCGCGCTCTCGATGGCCGGGGTACCGCCGCTGGCCGGGTTCGTCGGCAAGGAAGCCATCATCGACGCGTTCCTCTCCGGCGGCTGGTGGGAGTGGACGGTCCTCGCCGCGGTCGTCGCCGGGTCGATGCTGACGGTCGCGTACACGGTGCGGTTCCTGTGGGGCGCCTTCTTCGACAAGCCCGCCGTCGAGCCGCGTACGGTCCATCGGGTCTCCTGGTCGTTCCTGGGACCGGCGGCGCTGCTGGCCGCGGCCGGGCTCGCGGCCGGGCTGTTCGCGCCCGCGCTCGACCGGCTCCTCGCCGGCTACGCCGACACCTATCCCGACGCCGGCCACTACCACCTCGCGCTGTGGCACGGGGTGACACCCGGGCTGGCCCTGTCCGCGCTGGTCCTGGCCTGCGGCGCGGCGCTGTTCGCGATGACGATGCGGACGCGCTGGTGGCGGCGGGTGCGGCTGCCCGTCGACGGGGCCGGCAGCTACGAGCGGGCCACCGACGGGCTGGGCCGGCTCGCCATCGAGGTCACCGGCGCCACCCAGCGTGGTTCCCTGCCGATCTACCTCGGCACGATCCTGCTGGTCCTGGTCCTGCTCGGCGGCGGTGCCCTGCTGGCCGCCTGGCCGCTGCCCGGCGGGTTCCGGCTGTGGGACAACGCCCTGCAGGTGGTGCCCGCGGCGGTCCTCATCGTCGCCGCCGTGTTCGCGACCCGGGCGCGCCGCCGGCTGGCCGCGGTGGTCCTGGTCGGCGTGACCGGGTACGCCACGGCGATCCTGTTCATCCTGCACGGCGCCCCCGACCTCGCCCTGACCCAGCTGCTCGTCGAGACGTGCACGATGGTCATGTTCGTGCTGGTGCTGCGCCGGCTGCCCGGGCACTTCTCGATCCGCCCGCTGGTCGCCAGCCGCCGGGTGCGGGTGGCCATCGGGATCGCGGTGGGCACGGTGATCTCCGGCCTGGCGTACGCGGCGACCGCGGGCCGGCAGGCCGTCGCGATCTCCACCGGCTTCCCCGAGCCGGCCGTGTCGTACGGCGGCGGGCGCAACGTGGTCAACGTGACGCTGGTCGACATCCGGGCCTGGGACACGATGGGCGAGATCTCGGTGCTGCTGGTGGCCGCGATCGGCGTCGCCGGGCTCGTGTTCGGCGGATCGGGGCGCCTGCTGCACAGCGGCCGGCGCCCGCCGCTGCCCACGCCGCCGCGCGGGCAGGTGTGGCTGATGGCCGGGCACACGCTCGACGCCGGCCTGCGCTCGCCCATCCTCGAGGTGGTCACCCGGCTGGTGTTCCACACGATCGTGCTGTTCTCGATCTACCTGCTGTTCGCCGGTCACAACGCTCCCGGCGGCGGTTTCGCCGGTGGGCTCGTCGTCGGGCTGGCCCTGGTGCTGCGCTACCTGGCCGGCGGCCGGCACGAGCTGGCGGTGGCCGCGCCGGTGGACGCCGGCGCGGTGATGGGCGCCGGGCTGTTCATCGCGCTCGGCACCGGCCTCGCCGGCCTGATCGGCGGTGGCCAGGTGCTGCAGAGCACGCTGCTGGACTGGCATCTGCCGCTGCTGGGCCACGTCCACTTCGTCACGTCGATGGTCTTCGACGTCGGCGTGTACCTCGTCGTCATCGGCGTGGTGCTGAACATCCTGCGCAGCCTCGGCGCGGAGGTCGACCGCCACGAGCAGGTCCAGCGCGCCGAGGAGACGGCCCGCCGGGAGAAGGAGCTGGTATGACCCACTGCACCGAGCTGCGGCGAGCGTTCGCCGCGGGCGGCCGTGACCGTGACGGCCGGAAGGGCACACCGAAGGCAGGTGCGGCATGAGTCCCAACCTGGTGCTGGTGGTCGTCGTCGGGGTGCTGTTCGCCGCCGGTGTCACGCTGCTGCTGGAACGCAACCTGACCCGGGTCATCCTCGGCATCACGATGCTGGGCAACGGGGTGAACCTGCTCATCCTGCTCGGCGGCGCGTACGGCGGCCCGCCCATCGTCGGCGTCACCCCGGAGCCGAAGATGGGCGACCCGCTGACCCAGGCCATGATCCTCACCGCGATCGTCATCACGCTCGGCATGACCGCGTTCCTGCTCGCGATGGCGTACCGCAGCTGGCTGCTGACCGGGCACGACAACGTGCAGGACGACGTGGAGGACCGGCGCATCATGCGGCGCGCGGAGCGCGACGAGGGCCTGGAGGACGAGGACACCGCCGACACCGCCGACACCCCCGAGCTGTCGCGGGACGGGGGGCCGCGATGACCTGGCTCGTCCCGCTCCCGGTGATCATGCCGCTGCTCGGCGCCGCGGTGACGCTGCTGCTGCGCCGGCGCCCGGTGCTGCAACGCGCGGTGAGCGTGCTGGTCCTGTCCGCGACGCTGGTGGTCGCGGTCCTCCTGCTGGCATCCACCGCCACCGGAGCCCCGCTGACCGTCGCCGTCGGCGGCTGGGCGGCGCCGCTGGGCATCGTGCTCGTCGCCGACCGGCTCGCCGCGCTGATGCTGGTGGTGTCCGCCGCGGTGACGCTCTGCGTGCTGGTGTACTCGATCGGGCAGGGCATGGCCGACGGCGACGACGCCGTACCCGTGGCGGTCTACCACCCGGCGTACCTGATCCTCACCGCCGGCGTCACCAACGCGTTCCTCGCCGGCGACCTGTTCAACCTCTACGTCGGCTTCGAGATCCTGCTCGCCGCCAGCTACGTGCTCATCACGATCGGCGCCACCCGCAGCCGCATCCGCACCGGTACGACGTACGTCGTGGTCAGCCTGCTGTCGTCGCTGATCTTCCTGACCGCCATCGGGCTGATCTACGCGGCCACCGGCACGCTGAACCTGGCGCAGCTCGCCGGCCGGCTGGACGCGCTGCCCGACAGCCTCCAGCTGGGGCTGCAGAGCATGCTGCTGCTCGCCTTCGGCATCAAGGCGGCCGTCTTCCCGCTGTCGGCGTGGCTGCCCGACAGCTATCCCACGGCCATCGCGCCCGTCACGGCGGTCTTCGCCGGGCTGCTCACCAAGGTCGGCGTGTACGCGATCATCCGTACCCAGACCCTGCTGTTCCCGGACGGCCCGGCCGGCGGCGTGCTGCTGGTCGCCGCGCTGCTGACGATGATCGTCGGCATTCTCGGCGCGGTGGCGCAGTCCGACATCAAGCGTCTGCTGTCCTTCACGCTGGTCAGCCACATCGGGTACATGCTGTTCGGCATCGGGCTCGCCTCCAGCGCCGGGCTGTCCGGGGCGATCTTCTACGTCGTGCACCACATCGTCGTGCAGACCACGCTGTTCCTCGCCGCGGGGCTCATCGAGCGCCGGGGCGGCACCACGACGCTGGACCGCCTCGGCGGCCTCGCCCGGCTGGCACCGGTGCTCGGGGTGCTGTTCTTCGTGCCCGCCCTGAACCTCGCCGGCATCCCGCCGTTCTCCGGGTTCCTGGGCAAGCTCGGACTGCTGCAGGCCGGGGTGGACGCCGGTGGCACGCTGGCCTGGGTCCTCGTCGCCGGGAGCGTGGTCACCAGCCTGCTGACCCTCTACGCCATCGGCCGCGTGTGGAACCTCGCCTTCTGGCGGACCCCGCACGCCTCGATGCCCGCGGACGGCGGCGCGCGGGCCGGCCGGGCGTTGCCCCGGATGATGGTGGGCGCCACGCTGGCCCTCGTCGTGCTGGGCACCGGGCTGACCGTGGTGTCCGGTCCGCTGTTCGACCTCACCAGCCGGGCCGCCACGGAGCTGCGCGAGCGGCAGCCGTACGTCCACGCCGTCTTCGGGGAGGTGCCATGACCACCGGTTCCTCCGCGGTGCCGCGTGCCCGGTGGCGCGACCGGATCGTCGCCGCCGTCGTGCTCGTCGCCGTGTGGATGCTGCTCTGGGGCGTCTTCTCCTGGGCCAACCTGGCGAGCGGGATCGTCGTCGCGGCCGTCGTGCTGAAGGTCTTCCCGCTCCCGCCGGTCACGTTCGCCGGGCGTCCGCACCCGCTCGGGCTGCTGCGCTTCGCCGTACGGTTCGTCAGCGACCTCGTCCGGGCCAGCGGGCAGCTGGTCGTGCTGGCGTTCCGCCTCGGCCACCAGCCGCGCAGCGCCATCATCCGGGTGCCGTTGCGGGTGCCGTCCGATCTGGTGCTGACGCTGACCGGGGAAGCCGTGTCGCTGGTGCCCGGCAGCCTGATCGTGGACACCGACCAGGCGTCCACCACGCTCTACATCCACGTCATCGGGGTGGCCGACCGCGACGCCGTCGAACGCTTCCGCCGCGAGGTGTACGCCACCGAGGCCCGTATCGTCCGCGCCATCGGCTCCGAGGCCGAGATCGCGATGCTCGACGGTCCGGTCCCGGTCCGCAGAAGGGAACACTCATGACCGTCGTCGGCATCACCGTGTCCGCGCTGCTGTTCGCGGCCGTGTCGCTCGTGCTGGTCCGCATCGTCCGCGGGCCGACCACGCTGGACCGCATCGTCGCCGTCGACGTGCTGCTCGCCATCGTGGTGTGCGCGATCGCCGCCGAGGCCGCCTTCACCCGCGACGCGACATCGCTGCCCGTCCTGGTCGTGCTGTCCGTCCTGGGCTTCATCGGCTCGGTCACCGTCGCCCGGTTCTCCCCGCGGAGCCGGCGATGAGCGTGCAGACCCTCGCGGACATCGTGGCCGGCGCCTGCCTCGTCTCGGGCGCGGTGCTCAGCCTCGCGGCCGGCGTCGGCCTGCTGCGCTTCCCCGACCTGCTGTCCCGCATGCACGCGGCGACCAAGCCCCAGGTGCTCGGGCTGCTGCTGATCCTCGCGGGCGCGGCGGTACGGCTGCACAACGTCATCGACGTCACGACGCTGGTCCTGGTCGGCGTCTTCCAGCTGGTCACCGCGCCGGTCGCCGCGCACATGGTGGGCCGGGCGGTCTACCGGGCCGGGCAGGCGCGCGCCGACCTGCTCATCGTCGACGAGCTGCGCGAGCAGCGTACGGACGACGGGTCGCCTGCGCGCTGACCGGCCGGCCCGGCGCGATCAGGAGGACTGCTCGCAGGCGCCGCAGAGGCTCGCGGAGGGCACGCTGCGCAGCCGGCCCAGCGGGATCGGCCGCTCGCAGGCGCCGCAGACGCCGTACGTTCCCTCGGCCATGCGGCGCAGGGCGGCGGCCGTGTCGGCGATGCGCTGCCGGGCGGCGGCGGTGAGCAGCTCGAGGGCGTGCGCGTCGTAGCCGCCGTGCCCGGGCATGCGGGCGTACACGGTGAGCTGCGTCAGCCGCGCGGTCTGCACCGCGAAGTCCTCCTCGAGCATGCTCCGCAGCAACTCCATCGGCTCGGGCGACAGTGGGGCCGGACGGTGCAACGTGCTGGTCATGATGCCTCCGGTCGATGAGCTTCGCGGTGAGGTGCGGCGGATCAGCCGCCCACGGGGTGACGGGCCAGCGACATCGCGGCCAGACCGGCGCCGTTGAGCGCCGCGGTGCGAGGGGCGGCGGCGCGGTGCACGCGTACGCGCAACGCGCCCGACACGGTGGAGGCGAGCGCCGGATGCAGGGCGCCGTCACCCACCAGCAGCAGGCCGCGCGCCATCGCGGTCAGCACGTGAGAAGCGTCGGCGCCGGTACGCAGCTCGTCGACGTGGCCGACGACGGCGTCGCCGAGCAGCTCGACGGTGGCGCCCCGGCTGAGGTCCCGGGTGCCGATCTCGGACCGGCGTGCGGCGACGACCCGGCCGTCGCTGAGCAACGCGACCTCGGTCAGCTCGGCGCCGACGTCGACGACGAGCAGGGTGCCCGCGGCCGCGCCCGAGCCGATCGCGGCGGCGCGGACCGCGTCGACGAACATGATCCGGGCCGGCGCGAACACGGTGTCGAGCACCTGGCGGGTCGCCGCCTGGTCCGCCTCGGAAGCCAGCACCGGCCGGCATGCCACGATCACCGCGCCGGCCGGAACCGGCTGGGGGTAGCGGCGCACGAGCTGGGTGAGCACGTCGACGCAGCCGTCGACGTCCACGACGCGGCCCCGGCGTACCAGCGTGCCGGCCGGGGCGGACGGATCGCCGCACGGCCCGCTGACGGTGCCGCGGTGCGCCGCCCACACGCCCGCGGTGCGGCTGCCCAGGTCGACGGCCACTGCCGCCGCGACTGCCCGGCCGCGGGACGCCGTGCGCGGCATCGATGTCACGCCCATGCCGGTTTCCCTCGCTTCCCAGAAGGTCGGACCTTTGATGGTCGCTCACGGCGCGCCGACCGGCAGGGGCTGCGGCCGGTCAATTACGCGCCTGCTCGTTGCCGACGATCGGCAAAGAAGCGCCGGCGCCGGGGGCCGCTCCGGTGCCCGGGCGGGAACGGGTCGGCGCTGAACGGGTGGGTGCGGTGCACCTTCGAGCGGACCAGCTCGGTGTCGTCGAACTCGTACCGCAGGTCGTCGACGACGGCGGTCACCCCGGGCACGGCGGCGGCGAGGCGGCCGGCGATGGCGGCGGTGGACCGTCGGCCCACGTCACCGGTGAGCACCACCGTGCCGCCGATCGTGTGGGCCTGCACCTGCTCGGGGTGGATCCACAGCCGGCGGCGCAGCACCCCGGCAACCTCGCGGCTGATCCCGGCGGCCCGGCCCCGCGGCGCGCCGGTCCCGGCGGTCCCGTCGCGCGTCGCGACGTCGGCCTGGCAAGTCATGTCGGTGTCCTTCCCGGGCTGCGGTGCGGCCCGTGCTCGACGGCGTTTCGGTCACGTCAAGCGTCGCCGATGTGTCACCGTCCGACTACGGTGGGCAGCGGCCATGGTGGGTCCCCGGGGTTGCCGACGGTCGGCAACCGCCCGTTCGAGGCACGCGCGGGACCGGGGAATCCCCGCAGACCTCCGGTCGTCCGATCCACCGGCATAATCGGTACGGGACGTCGTCCGAGGTCAGGAGGACCGGCATGCGCGTCGAGCAGGTGACCGACCCGATCGTCTACCACGGTGAGGGCCCGGTGTGGTATCCGGGCTGGGGCGGGCTGCGGTTCGTGGACATGCTGGCCGGCGACATCATGACGCTGGGCCCCGGCGGCTCTGTCGAGCGCCGTCACGTCGCGTCCGTCGCCGCGGCGGTCCGCCCGCGACGGGGCGGCGGCGCGGTGATCGGGGTGGAGCGCGGCTTCGCCCTCGAGGCGCCGGACGGGACCGTGACGACGTTGCCGCCGCTGTGGAGTGATCCCGGCGTACGGATGAACGAGGGCGGCTGCGACCCGGACGGCCGCTTCTACTGCGGGTCGATGGCCTACGACCAGACGCCCGGGGCGGCGTCGGTCTACCGGCTCGACCCGGACGGCTCCGTCCAGGTGGTGCTCGACGGCGTGACGGTCTCCAACGGTCTGGAGTGGAGCCCCGACGGAAGCCGGGCCTACTACAACGACACGGCGACATCGGCCATCTCGGTGTTCGACTACGACCCGGCGACCGGGCTCACCCACCGGCGGACGTTCGCGGAGCTACCGGACGGCGGCCGTCCGGACGGCCTGACCGTCGACGCGGACGGCGGCGTGTGGACCGCGGTCTCCAACGGCGGCGCCGTCTACCGGTACGGCCCCGGCGGGGTGCTCGAGGACAAGCTCGAGGTGCCGGCCCGCAAGGTGACCGCCTGCACCTTCGGCGGCGAACGCCTCGACCAGCTGTTCATCACCACGTCGCAGGAGAACATCGACACCCGCGAGGACCCGCTGGCCGGGGCATTGTTCCGCGCGGACGTCGGCGTCACGGGAAAGCCGGTCCGCCCCTTCGCCGGCTGAGCCCGCCGGCTGAGCCCGCCGGCTGAGCCCGCCGGCTGAGCCCGCCGGTACCCTGCTCACCGGCCGCGGCCGGCCGTCTCCGCGAGACGCTTGACATGCGCCGCGCGCCGCTTCAGCAGCCGTTTCAGGTACGGCGCGAGCACCGCCCGCGCCACCACCGCACCCACCGGCCCGAACGGCGCGCGGATCGTCATACGGTCGGTCATCCGGGTACGCCCGTCCCCGAGATCCTCGAAACGGTGCTCGTGACGCATGGCGCGGAACGGTCCCCGCGTCTGTTCGTCCACGAAACGATACGGACGCTCGTACGCCGAGATCCGGCTCGTCATCCGCCAGCGAAGGCCGAAATGCCGGGCCCGGAACGTGACCTCGTCGCCGAGAACGAGCCGCCGGCGGCCGGTGGCCGTGGTCGCCGTTTCCCGGCTCCCGGCCAGGGAGTCGGCATGCACGTCGACGTCGAGCTCCAGGTCGAAGACGGCGGCGGGGGCGGCGTCGATCAGGGAGACGACTTCGATCACGGCCGGCACGGGAGCAGCCTAACGCCGGCCGATCCGCGCAGCGCTGCAGGTCAGTCGCGGGGGAGTACGCCCAGGAGGGTGGCTCTCAGGGCCAGCTCCAGCGATTCCTTCAGCTCCAGGTGGAAACGGGCCAGGTCCGGTTCCGCCGCGTACGCCGCCTGCAGGCTCGGTGGGGGAGTGCTGTACGCCGACAGCGCGCCCGCCATCACCATGGTCTGCAGGCTGAACAGGGTGGCGTTGTCGCCGAGCTCCGGCAGGTGTTCCTGGATCAGCGCGGTCATGGTGGTCAGGCGGTTCAGCGACGCGCGTTTGTAGCGGGCGACGACCTCGACCGAGACGTTGTGTTCCAGCACGCTGCCCTGGGCGCCGAAGAGGTCGCACAGCACCGTCCGGCTCGCCAGGGAACGGCTGAGGATGCCGGCCACCGCTGCGGCTCGGTCGGCCATCGGGTGGTTGTCGTCGATGCCGGCGGCCATGTCGCCCGCGAGTTCGGTCAGCCACTCCCGCAGGAAGCGGTCCAGCAGTTCGAGCAGCACCGCCTCGCGGGACTCGAAGTAGCGCAGCACGTTCGGCTTCGCCAGGCCCGCGCGGCGGCTGAGCTCGTTCAGGGTCACCGCGGCCACGGGCATCTCGTCGAGCATCGCCGCCGCCGTGTCGAGGATGGCCCGCCGACGGATCTCCCGCTGCTCCTCGGTTCGCGCGCGCTGGAATGTCACGCCCGCCAGCCTAACTTACGTACCTCCGGTACGTTGACATCGTACCGGGAGTACTTTAACGTCGACGGCACAAGATACCTTCGGTACGTTAAATGGGGAGCCGGGCATGACCGAGAACTGGACGACGGCGAGCATTCCGGACCAGCATGGGCGGGTGGCCGTGGTGACCGGCGCCAACACCGGGCTGGGGTACGAGACGGCCAAGGCGCTCGCCGAACGGGGAGCCGCCGTGGTGCTCGCCGTCCGCGACGTCGAGAAGGGCGCCCGGGCCGCGGCCGGCATCGCGGGCGACGTCACCGTGCAGGCGCTGGACCTGACCTCGCTCGACTCCGTCCGTGCCGCGGCGGCGGCGCTGCGGTCCCGTCTCGGCCGCATCGACCTGCTGATCAACAACGCCGGCGTGATGTACACGCCGAAGCAGACCACGCGGGACGGCTTCGAGCTGCAGTTCGGCACCAACCACCTCGGACACTTCGCGCTCACCGGGCTGCTGCTCGACCTGATGCTGCCGGTGACCGGCTCGCGCGTGGTGACGGTCAGCAGCACCGGGCACCGCATCCGGGCCGCGATCCACTTCGATGACCTGCAGTGGGAGCGGTCGTACAGCCGGGTCGGCGCGTACGGTCAGTCCAAGCTGGCCAACCTGATGTTCACGTACGAGCTGCAGCGCCGACTCGCCCCGCACGGCACCACCGTCGCGATGGCCGCGCACCCCGGCGTCTCCAGCACCGAACTCGCCCGCTACACGCCGGCTGCTCTGCGGCTCCCGCTCACCTGGCTCGCGCCGCTGATCACCCAGACGCCGGCGATGGGCGCCCTGCCGTCCCTGCGCGCCGCCACCGACCCCGCCGCGCTGGGCGGCCAGTACTACGGTCCCGGCGGACGCTTCGAGGTCAAGGGTCACCCGCGGCTGGTCACCTCCAGCCCGGACTCGTACGAGGTCGCCGTCCAGCAGCGGCTGTGGGCCGTCTCCGAAGAACTCACCGGAGTGAGCTTCCTCAGCCGCTCAGGTCTTGCAGCTCCGGAAGTCGGCTGAACAACTCGGGGAGCCCGCGCACGCCGTTGAGCACGGCCTCGTGTGACAGCGCGAGGCCGGGGCCGGCGCCGGCGTCGACACCGGCGAGGCAGCGCAGGAGATTCCATCTCGTGTGCCCCAGCCAGCCGCCGACCAGGAACACGAACCAGTTCGGCCCCCACGGCGGCAGGGTTCCGCCGCCCGCGGCGTAGCCGTCGAGGACCGTACGGAAGATGGCGGGCCGGATGTCGTCGAAGCCCGGTCCCTTCGCGAGGCTCAGCGCGGTCGAGCCGAGCTCACCGGAGAGGTCGAGCAGCCCCGACAGCTCCCAGTCGAGCACCACCGGCCGGCCCTCCCGGGAGAGCAGATTCCACGGCTGGACGTCGCGGTGGGTCAGCACCACCGGCCCCGGGCGCTCGCAGGTCTCGACGAAGCGGGAGATCGCGAGAAACGTCCCGACCTGCGAGGCGAGCTCGCCGGCCCACGGCTGCCCGGTGACCGCGGCCCGTTCGGCGAGCTCCGGCCAGTCCCACGACACCGGCTCCTCCGCCGGCCCGTGCGGCCACGCGACGTCGAGCGCATGGATGCGCGCGAGGATCTCACCGACCTCGAACGCGTACGCCGGCGACACCGGCGCCTCGGGCAGCTTCTCGCCCTCGACCCACCGGTGGACGAGCACACCCGGCCCGGCCGAGATCGGCTCGGGCATCGGAACGCCGGCGGCGAAGGCGGCCCGCTCGAAACGGAACACGTCCGCGGCATGGTAGGCCGAGCGGCGATCGAGGAGGTTCACCTCCTTGACCGCGAACGACCCCCGGTCGGTGTCGAGCCGGTACATCCGGTTGGCGTACCCGCCGTGCACCCGGACCATGGCACCGATCGGCGTGCCGAGCTGGGAAAGGTCCATCCGACGCAATCTAGGGCCGGCAGCCGGCCGGTGCACCCGCTTTGATCCGCGCGTCCGTCAGTTCCGGGGCAGGGAGGGCCCCCACCTGAGCGGAGACGCGACGCATGACCGACGAGACGATCGACAACCTGCGAACGCGGTACGCCGCGGCGCCCCCGGGCAGCCCGGAGGCGGCGCTGCTGGCCGGAGCCCTGGGGCGGCGCCTCGCCCGCTCGTACTTCCGGGAGGGCGGGACGACGGCCGACCGGGACGAGGCGATCGTCCTGCTGGACGAGTCGCTCACCGTGCCTCACGAGGACCCGACCGTGACCCACGCCGGTCTCGGCATGCTGCTGTTCTTCCGGGCGATGCCGATCCCGGTCGGCGGCGACACGGACGGCAGCGCCGGCGTCGCCCTCGGCATGGCGATGATGCGGGGTGAGCTGAACGACCCCGGCCGCCTGGCCGACCGGGACCGCGGGCTCGGGCACCTGCGCTGGATCGTCGCCCACGAACCTCCCGATGCGGAGGTGCGGCAGTACGCCGAAGCGCTGATCGCCGCCATGCGGGTGCTGGGCGCGCGAGATCTGGCGGGGATGATCGCGGCCGTCGCGTCGCTGAGCGGGTCGATGGCTGCCCTCGGTGGCACGCAGGGTGCCCTGCTCGATGTGATGCGCGCGCACGTCGAGCCCTCCACACCCGCCCGCCTCGACGCCGCCCACGCCGAGGTCCTACGACAGTTGCCGCCGGGGCACAGGCTGCGCTCGTTCATCCTCGCCGAAACGGGGGCGATGATCGCCGAACGCGGCCACGTCGCCGATCTCCCGAACCATCTGGCCGGCCTCGCCGACGTGGTCGGCGACACCATCGCGCAGCTGGGCGGCGCGGACCCGGATCACGGCGCGACGGTGCGCCGGCTCGCCGGGACGCTGCTGTCGGCCACGGCGTACACGGGAGATCCGGAGCGCATCTCCCAGGCCGTCCGGCTGGCCGGGGAGATCGTCGACGCGGCCCCGCCCGACCCGGTCCAGGCGGGTAAGGACCGTTTCCTGCGGGCGATGACGCTGATCCTGCGAGCGCGGTTCGCGGACCGGCCCGCAGACGACCTGCGCGCCGCCGCCGCCGATCTGCAGGCCGCGCTGGCCGCCGTCCCGGAGGGCGACGACCTGCGGCCGGTCATCGCCGGCATGCTCGGGGTGCTGCTCAACGACCGGCACCTGCGGCGGGGCGTGCGCGAGGACGCCGAAGCCGCCGGGCGGTTGCTGGAGCAGGCGGGCGCGGCGGCGACCGGCGACCACGATCGCAGGGTGATCGAGCTGGCGCGGCTGATGTCGCGTACGTCCCTCGCGGTCCAGCACCTCGACGTCGCCGGACTGGACGAGGTGATCGACGGGTTCGAGAGCGCGCTGGCCGGGTTGGACGCCGGATATCCGTGGCGTTCCCGGTTCGACGTGGCGCTCGGGCTGGCGTACCTGGCTCGCGGCGGGGCGGCTCGGCGTCCGGACGATCTGCGGACGGGCATCGGCCTGCTTCGCAGAGCAGGCGGCGACCTGGCCGTCGAGGAGTCGGGCCGGCCGGCCCTGCGCGCGGCGGCGGCACTGGGGGATCTGCTCGACGGATCGCTCGGCGGCGGCGACGCGGCTCTGCGGGCGGCGGCGACACGGCAGCTCGACGAGATCGCCGCCGACCCGGCCGTGCCCTCGCCGGACCGGATCGCACTCGCCGCCCTCGCCGCGATCAGCCGGCTTGCCGACGACCCGCGTACCGCCATCGACGGGCTCGAACGGGTACGGCGGGAATTGTCTGCCGGTCAGGCGGCGCATCCACTGGCGGCTCAGGTGCATGCCGAGCTCGCTGGCGCGTACCGCCGGGAGGGGCGGCTCGACGAGGCGGTGGAATGTGGACTGGACGCGCTGCGGGCGTACGGGAATGACGTCCTGCTCCAGAGCGGCACCCCCCACGCGCTCGACGCCGCCCGGCATGCCGCCACGCTCGCCGTCGAGGTGGCTGAGTGGTGCGTCGACGACGACCGGCTCGATCCCGCGATCGAGGCGCTCGAGCTCGGGCGGGGACTGACCCTGCACAGCGCTACGACCGGCGCTACCGTGCTCGAGCTGCTGCGCTCGGCGGGGCACGTGGCCTTGGCCGAGGAGTGGGCGGCGGCCCCGCCCGCGCCGATCCCGGCCACCACCGCCGAGATGATCGCCGCCACGCTCACCACCGTTCCGTCCGACCTGCGGCCGAGGGTCCTCGCCGCCCTGAGCGACTCCGGTGTTGCCGGCCGGCTGGTCGCGGTGCCGGGCCGGGAGGAGATCGCCGCCGCGGTGCGCACGGTCGACTCGGACGCCCTGGTCTACCTGCTCGCCGGCCCCGGCGACCGGCCCGGCCGCCTGGTCGTCGTGCCGGCCGAGGGAGATCCACGCTGTCTGTCGGCCCCCGAGCTGCGGTGGGACACCCTGCCCGGCCCCGAGCCGGTGACGGACTCCGTCCCGGACCGGGACCTGACTCCGGTCGCCCGATCCGTCGCCGAGCGGTGGGCAGCGATGGGCGACTGGGCCTGGCCGGCAGTGATCGCCCCGCTCCTGGGCCACCTGGGCGAGCCGGCCGCGGACCGCCCGCACCGCCTCGTCCTCGTGCCCTGGGGTCCACTCGGGCGCATCCCCTGGCACGCCGCCCGATCCCGAGGCAGGTACGCCTGCCGCCCGTTCGCGATCTCGTACGCGGCCTCGGCCCGCCAGCTCAGCACGGTCGCGCACCGGCCACGGCGCACGACGGGCCCGGTCTCTCTGCTCGGCGACCCCACCGGTGACCTGCGGTGGGCGCCGGTCGAGGTGGAGTTGCTCCGCGCCGGCCCCTTCCCCGGTGCGGCCGTGATCAGCACCGCCGAGGACGTGCTCCGATCGCTGGCCGGCGACGCCGTGCTGCACTTGGCCTGCCACGCCGTCACCGGCGCCTCGCCGGACCTGTCCCGGCTCGTGCTGGCACCCGATCTGCCGGTGACCACGATCCTGTCCGCGGCCCGGGACCGGCCGCCCGACCGGCCGGGTGGTCTCGTGGTGCTGTCGGCCTGTTCGACGGACCTCACCCCGTCAGCGCACGACGAGGCCCTCACCCTCGCCACCGCGGTCCTCGCCGCGGGCGCGGTCAGCGTCGTCGGATCACGCCGGCCCGTGTCCGACCACGCCACGGTGTGCCTGATGGTCATGTTCCACCGGTACCGCAGCGCCGGCGGGCTGAACGACCGCGACGCGCTGCGGGCCGCGTACCTCTGGATGATCGACCCGCGGCGGGAGGTTCCGCCCGAGCTGGCTCCCCTCGACGCGGACTCTCCCGACCTCGCCGACCCGGCCGCCTGGGCGCCCTTCACGCACCACGGCCGGTGAGCCGTCCGTCAGGTACTGCCGTCAGCCCTTCGCTCCCAGGGGAGAAGATTGTGAGTACCGCGAACAAATCCCAGAGGGCCGCGTCCTTCGTCTTCCTGATGCTGCTGGCCGCGGCCATCGCCGGGCCGGTGCTGTACCTCCTCTATTCCGGACGGGACCGGACGGCGGTGCCGCTGCTGGTCGGCTGCGTCGTGACGGCGTTCGTCCTGGCGCTCCTGGCCGCACACATCACAGCGCGGCACCGGCGCAGCCGCCGGAACGCCATGCAGTACGGCATGCGCGAGTCGGGCCCGTTGCACCTGCTGCAGCTGCGCCAGTGGCTGATCCTCCTGGTCGGCGTGGCGGTGGTCGCCGTCGGGACCGGAGCGTTCACCGGCGTACGGGTCCTGGCCGGCGAGCCGTCCGAGGCGGCTCCGACGGCGGCCCCGACGCCCACCGGCACGCCGCTCGTCGAGACGGTCGAACCGACGGTGAGCGAAACGACCGAGCCGAGCGAGACGATCGAACCCAGCGAGACGACCGATCCGAGCGAGCCGGCCGAGGCGGTGGAGCCGACCGACACATCGGGTACGGACGAGGGCGACTTCCCCACGCCGGCTCCCGGGTCGACCGAGTACCTGGACAGCGCCGACCCGACCGACGGTGGCTACGACGCCAAGCCGGTCAGCCTGAGCGGGAACCGGTACTCGCGGGGGATCCAGTTCTACTGCGACACCCCGACGAACTCGCACATGCAGTGGAACGTGGCCGGCAACGTCAGCTTCAGCGCGACCGCCGGAATCGACGACTCCACGGAGGACGCGTTCGGCAAGATCGTGGAGATCCTCTTCTACGACCAGGACGGGCACCGCCTGCTGTCCAAGCCCGCCGAGGTCTCCGTCGGCCATCCGGCGAAGCTGAGCCTCAAGCTGACCGGCGTCGTCGGCCTCCGGATGACCTGCTCCAGCCGGGACGCCAAGACCAACGAGCAGAACGACACGTACGCGGTCTTCGGCGATCCGATCGTCGTGCACCAGTGAGCGAACCGAAGAGGGAGCCCACCCGCGCCGGGTGGGCTCCTTCCCGCTGTGTCACCGGGCGGTGAGGCAGTAGGTCCGGTTCTCGGGCTCGTTCGAGAACGTCAGGTGATCGAAGCCGCCGCCGGGGCAGAACGCGTCCTTGCCCTTCTTCACCTCGTCGACCCGGTACACCAGGTCACCGGTGACCAGCGAGCTCCCGGCCGTGCCGCAGTCGGCCTCGTTCATCTCGGAGCCGTGTGAGCCGGGCCCGACCTGGACGCAGTCACCGACGCGGAAGCCGCCCTTCGTCACGCGGTGCAGCACGTCCGGGTTCTGGATCACGAAGGAGACTCCCCCGACGAGCGCGGCAGCGGCGAGCGCCCCACCGATGCGCACGAGCGGGGAGCGGCGCTGACCCGCGGGCCGGGTGACATCGTCGTCCATGATGACTTCACTCCTCACGTAGCGGTCGTGTCGTTTGTCAGCTTCCGGCCGCCGGCTCCTGCATCCGTACGGCGGCGACGACGGTCAGGTCGTCACCGGTCTGGTCGTCCACCGCCTCGAGGAACCGGGCGACCGCGTCGGGGGTGGCGCCGGCGCTGCGGGCATACGCCGCGAGGTCGGCGAAGAACGGCTCGTAGGGCACCGATTCGCGCAGGTCGTCGAGGATCTTGTAGCGGAGCCCGTCGGTCGACAGGAAGATCTCGTCGATCCCCTCGGCCTCCACGGTGTCGAGGCGCAGGTGCGCGGCGAAGTCCTCGCGGGTGACGAACTCGGTCTCGTTGGCGTATTCGTGCTGCTCGGCCGGACCGACGGTGCGGTATCCACCCGGTCCGCCGACCACCGCGATGGTGTCGCCGACCTGCCCGATCGCGAGGACCTCACCGGCCAGCACAGCCACCGCCAGGGTGGTGGCGTAGTCGTACGGATCGTGATCGCTGCCGTTCGCCACGGTCTCGATCCGCCGGTGGACCTCCGTGAACACGTCGGTGAGCCACGCCCCGGGGTCGTCCATGGTCGCCTCCCCGTCACGCAGCGCCGCACCGAACTCGAGGACCGTGTCGACGGCGATCCGGGACCCGTACGCGGACAGCGGCCGCGAACCGGCGCCGTCGGCCGCGATCAGGCAGACCGTCCCGGCGCCGTGGAGCCACCCCGAGGAGTCATCGCATCCGCGGCCCGCGCTCGTGTGCGAGGTCCCGGGCACCGAGGCGCCGATTGCTCTCCACATCCGGCCGGCCTCACACGGTGGCCCAGCCGCTCGGCGCCGGCAGCGGGATCTGCTCGGCGCTCTCCGCGGCAGCGACCTGCGAGTCGCTGGTGCCGAACGCCAGCGAGCTCGACGCGGTGCTCAGCGACGCGGACAGCCAGCCGAAGAACTCGCGGAAGCTCAGACCCCGCAGGGACACCGGCGTACGCGTCGCCGACAGCTGACCGAGCCTGCCGAGGTCGGCGGCGTCGCCCACGCCGACACCGAAGACCGACAGGCTGCGGGCGGCCTCGGCGGCGCGGACCCGTTGCGCGGCGGCGTCGAACTCGGTGCCGTCGGTGGGTGCGCCGTCGGTGAGCACGAACAGCCACGGGCGGTAGTACTCCAGCCCGGCCTGCTTGTACTCGGCCTTGCGGGTCTCCAGTTGGCTCAGCGCCAGGGTGAGCGCACTCCCGAGCGGGGTGTTGCCGCTGGGAACCAGGCGCTTCGGCTGCAGATCGCGGCCCTCGGTGAACGGGATCTCGACGCGCGCCATGCCGCCGAAGGTGATCACCGCGATCTCGGCCCGCTTCGCGGCCAGATCGTCGTTCTTGATCTCATCGCAGAACAGCGCGAATCCTTCGTTCAGCTCGTTGATCGGTGCACCCGACATCGAGTACGACGTGTCGAGCAGCAACGTGCAGGCGATGCGAGGGTCGGGGTTGTCCTCCTTGACCCGCGGCGCGAAATCCATCATGGCGGCAGTCCTCTCGAGGGATGTCAGACGTCGGTTTCCTTGATGGCCGACCAGCCGTACCGGTCGCAGATCGGGTTCCAGAGCGCCACGAACGTCTTCTTGTGGCTCTGCGCCTCCGCCGACGCGTCCATGGCGTCCGCCAGGAGGGAGCTCGAGCTCGCCGCGTTCCTCGTGCAGCCGCCGGACAGGTCGTTCGCCCAGTCCCGGAACGCGATGTCCGCCCGGTACGAGGCTTCCAGGGCGTCGACGAGCACGGTGTGCAGCCGCTCACCGTTGTCCAGCGCCGAGTAGTCCAGCGTGTCCGCCTGGCTGCGGTGGCTGGAGCGGTTCCCGGCGGCGGCGGCGAAGACACGGGCGGATCCGTCGAGGTCCGCGCACTTCTTCACGTTCGCGATGGCCGGCTGGATACTGTGCCGCGCCGCACCGGACGATGTCAGCAGCTCGTGCAACGCACTCGCCTGGCTCGACTCGTCCGGGCTCACATCGCTCCCGCCACCGGTCTCGATCCCGGTGCCGGTGCCGGTGTCAGTCGCGGTCGAGTTCGTCGCATGATCGTCGTTCCCGGAGACGATCCCGCTGACCGCGGTACCGCCACAGATCAGGGCGGCGATCACTGCTGAGATCGCCAGGAAGGTCTTGCCGTAGCCCGAGGACCGCGCTGCAGGCCCGGGATGCCGATTCGGCAACGGGTACGTGGGCGGTGGCGGCGGTGGAACCCGCTGCGGCTGCGATTGCGATGAGGGTTGCAACGGGGGCAACGGCACCTGTGTCCGGCTCGCCGCCCGGCCGCACCACGGGCAGGAACTCAGCGTTCCCGCGTACCAATGCTGCTCGTCGGTCCTGCACTGCCTCAGCCGGCTCCCGAGATCCACGAGCGCATCGCGCCACTCGACGGCTGACGGACGCAGGCTTGGATCGGTGGCACCGTCCTCGAACGCCCGGCGGAAGAGTTCCAGGATCGGCTTCGGCAGGATCTCCCGATCGACGGCCGACGGCCGCGGCGTCAGCAGACCGCTGTCCCGCAGTGACCACATGCCCTGACGCGCGAGCTCGATGGCGGACGGCTTGTCGCCGGTGCCTTTCCACACCCCGCGAAACGGGTGCTCGCCCTCCAGCAGCAGTTGGAAGAGGTGGACGGCCAGCGCGTACAGGTCACCGGAGGCGTGGCGGACCGTGCTGTGCAGGGTCGCTCCGGCCAGCTCCGGCGGCTGGAATTCCGGCATCACCACGGGGCAGAAGAAACGCTCGCCGGACAACCGGTCGGTGATCTGCGTCGAATCGCAGTCGATGAGCGTCACCAGGGCGTTCTGCGACACCAGGACGTTCTTCAGATTGAAATCGCCGATGACCACCCCGGCGTGGTGCAACACATGGGTGGCGTGCGCCAGGTTGCCGGACGCCTGAACGAGGTATCGCCAGCTGAAGGCCTTGACCCAGCCGTTCGCCCCGGTGGCGTGGCGCCGATCGCTCGGATTGGTGACCCGGTGCAGCTCCACCGTGCCGGCATGGTCCACCTCGGGCATCAGATACCCGGTCAACCTCCCGCCGTCGGTCACCACCGCCTCGGGCCAGGCGAGCACCCGGTGCCCGGTGACCCGCTCGTACCGTTCGGGCGGCCGGGTCGCGACCATCGCGCTCAGCCGGCGTTCCAGCGCGAGATCGCCGGCCAGCGTTGCGGGATTGAACTCTTTGTACACCTGACCGGGATGCGACACGGCCTGGAACACCGTGCCCTGGCCGCCCTTGCCGAGCCGGCGCCCGGGAATCACCGCGACGCCCTCCGCCAGCAGCATCACGTGCCTCCCCGGCTCCGCTGGTGCGTGTCCATGCCCGTACCTGACGGACAGGGGTGGTGCGGCCGACTCGAGGGGCGGGGTCCCCCGTGCGAGGGACCGCCGACTGTCCACTCTGTGGTGACGTTTTCCGGAGGTGATTTCCCTAGCGTTTCCGGCATGAAGAGATCACTCATGACAGTCGTCGTCGCGGCGGCGGTGGCCGGAACCGCCGTCGTCGGCATCGGGGTCGCTCAGGCCAGGAGCGGGGACCGGCCGGTGCCGGTCGCGTTCCGGCCCGGGCTCACCGCGACCCTGCAGGCCGACGCGGACGCGCTGCAAAAGTACGGCGCTCCGGGTGTGCTGGCGGAGGTGGACACCGCACGCGGCGATGTGCGGGTGCGCAGCGGGTACGGCAACGTCGCCGCCCGTACGCCGGTGCCGTGGAATGCGAAGTTCCGGATCGGCAGTTTCACCAAGCCGTTCGTGGCGGCGACCGTGCTGCAGCTCGTCGGCGAGCGCAGGCTGGCGCTGGACGACAAGGTCGAGCGGTTCCTGCCCGGCCTGATCCGGGCCAACGGCAACGACGGCCGGAAGATCACGGTGCGGCAGCTGCTGCAGCACACCAGCGGCCTGCCCGAGTACACCAACGCGATGACGGACATGGGCACCGCGGAGGGTTTCCAGCAGGCCCGCCTGCGTACGTGGACCAGCGCCGACCTCGTCGGCCTGGCCATGCAGTTCCCGGCCGACTTCCCGCCGGGCGAGAAGTGGAACTACTCCAACACCAACTACGTCGTGGCATCCATGATCATTGAGAAGGTCACCGGGCACACCTGGCAGCAGGAGGTGCGGAGGCGGATCGTCAAGCCGCTGGGTCTGCGTCACACGTACCTGCCGGGCACCAGCGCGGTGATCCCGCGCCCGCACGCGGTGGGCTATCAGCGGTTCCCCGGACCCGGCGCGACGGTGGATGATCCGCGCTACGGCGAGCCGATCGACGCGACCCTGGTGAACCCGTCCCTGGCCGGCCCGGCCGGAGAGATGATCAGCACGACGGAGGACGCCGACACGTTCCTGCGGGCGCTGGTGACCGGCAAGGTGCTCAGGCCGGCCCAGCTGGCGGAGATGCAGCGGACCGTGGACACCAGCGACGAGCTGCGGGCCCGGTGGCCCGGCGCCCGGTACGGCCTGGGCATCCTGTGGGCCGGCAACTCGTGCGGCGGCTACTGGAGCCACGGCGGTGACATCCCCGGCTTCATGACCCGCAACGGCGTCACGCCGGACGGCTCCCGCAGCGTCACGGTGTCGATCAACACCGACTCGCTCAAGCCGGACCCGGGGGTGCGACTGCCCGCCGTGGACATCACCACCGAGCTGATCGACCACGCGCTCTGCGGCGTTCGCTGAGCCTTGCGGCACGCGGGCCGCGCCCGCCTCGCCGGGCGCGGCCTGCCGCTGCGCCGCCTGCCACCACTGGAGAAAGGCCGGGCGTCAGCGTTCGATGAGCTTCATCTGCTCGTCGGTGTGGTGGCCACCCTCGGCCGCGGGCAGCGCGGTCAGGGCGGCGACCTGCTCGGCGGAGAGCTCGACCGCGTCGGCGGCGGTGTTCTCCTCGACGCGGCTCACGCGCCTGGTGCCGGGGATGGGGACGACGTCGCCGCCCTGGGCGAGCACCCAGGCCAGGGCCACCTGGGCCGGGGTGGCGCCGATCCCGTCCGCGATCTGCTGGACCCGGTCGGCGATGCGCAGGTTGCGCTGGAAGTTCTCGCCGGTGAAGCGCGGGTGGTTCTTGCGGAAGTCGCTGTCGTCGAGCTTCTCCAGGTCGGCCGGTGAGCGCAGCGCGCCGGTGAGGAAGCCGCGGCCCAGCGGGGAGTACGCGACCAGCCCGATGCCCAGCTCCCGCAGCACGGGCAGCAGCTCGTCCTGGTCGCGGGTCCAGATCGAGTATTCCGACTGCAGCGCGGTGACCGGGTGCACGGCGTGGGCGCGCCGGATGGTGCCGGCCCAGGCCTCGGAGAGCCCGACGTGGCGGATCTTGCCTTCGCGGACGAGGTCGGCGAGGGCGCCCATGGTGTCCTCGATCGGGGTGTCCGGGTCGACGCGGTGCTGGTAGTACAGGTCGATGCGGTCGGTGCCGAGGCGCTCGAGCGAGCCCTCGACGGCGGTGCGGATGCTCGCGGGGCTGCTGTCGGGCCGGCCCGCGCCGCGTCCGGTGTGCGAGATCAGGCCGAACTTGGTCGCGAGCACGACGGAGTCCCGGCGGCCCCGCAGGGCGCGGCCGACCAGTTCCTCGTTCACGTACGGCCCGTAGACCTCGGCGGTGTCGATGAGCGTGACACCGAGGTCGACGGCCCGGTGGATGGTACGGATCGACTCGTCGTCGTCGGTACCGGCGCCGCTGTAGCCGTGCGACATGCCCATCGCGCCGAGGCCGATCCGGCCGACTTCGAGCTTGCCGAGTTTCGCGGTACGCATGGTGGGCTCCTCCACGTGGGGATCGTCATGCACCAGCAAAGCGCGCGTCCGGTCCGGGAGGGAGTCACCGTTCAGAGGGGTACCGGCAGGGACCCCCTCCGGCGATGCGGGCTGCCTAACCTGGGGGACATGGACAACCGCAGCGAGGTACGCGCGTTCCTGAGCTCCCGCCGGGCCAAGATCAGCCCGGAGCAGGCGGGCATCGCCGCCCACGGCAGCCGCCGCGTCGCCGGGCTGCGCCGGGGGGAGGTTGCCGCGCTCGCGGGGGTCAGCGTCGAGTACTACACCCGCCTGGAACGCGGCAGCCTCGCCGGCGCCTCCGACGGCGTCCTGGACGCGCTCGCCCGGGCCCTGCAGCTCGACGACACGGAGACCGCCCACCTGCGCCACCTCGCCCGCGCGGCCGGCGCCGGACCGGGCCGTGCCCGCACGGGCGCCCCGGAGATCAGGCCCGCGATCCGCCAGGTTCTGGACTCCATGGCCGGGGTGCCCGCCGTCCTGCGTACGCACCGATTCGACATCCTCGCCGCCAACCCGCTGGGCCGGGCGCTCTACGCGCCGCTGTTCCACTCCGCCGCCCGGCCGGTGAACTCCGTGCGCTTCGCGTTCCTCGACCCGCACGCCCAGGCCTTCTATCCGGACTGGCAGAAGATCGCCCGCGAATCGGTCGGTGCGCTGCGCCTGGCGGCCGCCGCCAACCCGTACGACCAGCAGCTGATGAGCCTCATCGGGGAGCTGTCCATGCACAGCGAGCCGTTCCGCGGGTGGTGGGCGGCCCAGGACGTCCACGTGCACCGCCACGGGGTCAAACGCTTCCGCCACCCCGCCATCGGCCTGCTCGAGCTCGCCCACGAGGCGCTCGAACTGCCCGGCGACGACACCCCGCTGACGATCGTCACGTACACCGCCGTGCCGGGCACCCCCTCCGGCGACGGTCTGGAGTTGCTCGCGACCTGGGCCGCCGCCGACGAGAGCCACCAGCGCGCGATCCAGCAGGGCTGAGGAGGGGGATGCCGATGAGCTCCGCCGACCTCCGCACGGTGTACGCCGCCTATCTCGAGGCCGCCAACGCCCGCGAGTTCCACCGCATGGCCGAGTTCGCGCACGACACCATCGTCTTCAACGGCGACACCGTCTCCCGTGACGCCTATGTCGCCGCGATGCGGCAGGCCGTGGGCTCGGTGCAGAACTACACGTGGCGCCTCGACGACCTGATCATCGAGGGCGAGCGGGTGGCGGCCCGGCTGACCGTCACGGGCACCCCGGTGAAGCAGTGGCTGGGCCTGCAGCCCACCGGCCGGCACGTCACCTTCACCGAGTACGCGTTCTATCACTTCCGGGAGGGCCGCTTCGACCGGATGTGGTATCTCCTCGACACCAGAGCCATCGAGGAGCAGCTGGCAGCCCGAGATGACGGGAGGGCCTTGCCAGAATCATCTTAGTCATTAAGATAATCGGATGGGTACATCGACGGACTTCTCGGTGGCGATCGCCGGCGCGGGCCTCTCCGGCCTCTGTCTCGCCCAGTACCTGATGCGGGCCGGCGTGGACGTGCACGTCTACGAGCGGGACCCCGGCCCCTTCGTCCGGCGGCAGGGCTACCGGATCATCCTCGACCGGTACGGGCTCGAAGCGCTGCGCGAAAGCCTGCCCCGGCCGCTGTACCGCCTGGCGCTGACCACCGGAGACGAGCCCGGCGGGCACATGCGCTTCACCGACAGCCGCCTGCGGGACGCCTTCACCGTCACCTTCAAGGACGAGCCGCACGCGACCCGCCAGGTCGACCGGCTGACCCTGCGGTCGATCCTGATGTCCGGCCTGGACGGACGCATCCACTACGGCAGGTCCGCCGTCGCGGTGGACAGCGGCGGCCCGGCCGGCCTGCGGTTGCGGTTCACCGAGGGCGAGTCCGTCCCCGCGAGCGTCGTGGTGGCCGCGGACGGTGCCGGCTCGGCGCTGCGTGCGCAGCTCATGCCGGACGCGGACCCGGCGGACACCCCGATGGCGGGCGTCTACGGCAGGTCGCCGCTGCGGCGCGACGGCGAGAGCGTGATCCCGGAGGCGTTGCGTACCAGCGGGGTTCTGGCCATCGCCGACCGTCCGGGCCGCGCCTTCTTCTTCACCTCCATGCGGTTCGGCGAGAGTCCCCGGGAGGCGTTCGCGCGCCTGGCCCCGGGCAGCTTCGCGCCGACCGGCGACGACTACGTCATGTGGGGGCTGCTGCTCCGGCGGGAGGAGGTGCCCACCGGCGTGCGCGGCGACCTGCTGGCACTGCGGGAGCTGGCCGCCCGCAGGAGCGCGGACTTCCACCCGCTCATCCGGCGGCTGGTCGACACGGCCGAGCCGGACGCCACCGTGCTCACGTATTTCGCCTCCGGCCGGCGCCCACACCGGTGGGCGGTGCCCCGGGCGACGATGATGGGCGACGCCGTCCACGTGATGCCGCCGTTCGGCGCCCACGGCGGCAACACCGCGCTGCGCGACGCCGCCCTGCTCGGTCACCGGCTCGTCGAGGCCCGGGCGAACGGGACGCCCGTGGAGGAGGCGATCGCCGCCTACCAGGACGAGATGGTGCCGTACGCCTTCCGCGCCGTCGACACCGCCGCGGGGCTGATGCGCCGCCTCACCGGGGGAGCGGCCGCACCGCACTGGGTGCTGACCCGCGTGCTACCGCGGCTGCACCGGGTCACCGTACCCGAGGCATGATTGCGGGCATGACCCCCGAGCCGGCCCGCGCGTCCGCGACCGCCGACCTCATGCGTGCCGGCCGCGAGACCTCGCGGCTGTCCATGGTCTTGCGGTACGCGATCGCGGACCGGCTGGGCCTCACCGTGAGCGACCTGGAGGCGCTGGACTTCCTGGCGGACGCCGGATCCGCCACCGCGGGCCAGGTCGCCGAGCGGACCAACCTCACCACCGGTGCCGTGACCAGCATGCTCCGCCGGCTCCAGCAGGCCGGCTACGTCACCGCCGAACGCGACCCGGCCGACCGCCGCCGCGTGATCGTCACGCTGCGGCCGGAGCGGATCGCCGACCTGGAGCGACCGTACGAACGGTTCGCCGAACGGGCGCAGCGGCTCATCGAGGGCTACAGCGTCGAGGAGCTCACGTTCCTGGTCCGGCACTTCGGCCGCATGCAGGCGATGTACCTCGCCGAGCTGGACAGCCTCCGCGACGACACCGCCGAGCAGAACGGCGTCAGTCGTGCGGCGCGGCTTCCCGGCGGCGCGCGGCCACACTGAACCAGCCCTGGCGCACCTTCCAGGACAGCTCCCGGGCGAACCAGTTGCGGGCCCGCAGCAGCAGGAGGAAGAACGGCAGCGAGGTCGCCGGCATGGCGAACACCTTGACGCCTCCCGCCCCGCCGGGGTCGGGGTCGGCCGCGAACAGCACCGCGGCCACCGCCGTCACCGCCGCCCGGAGCGCGGCCGCCGCGAACGTCGGCCGGCGCAGGTTCTGGCGGATCAGCACCCGGGTCGGGCCGGACAGCGCCCGCAGCCGCCACCGTACGTACGCCGCCGCGCCGGCGATGCCGCATCCGGCCGTCACCAGGGCCGCCCCGACGCCGGCCGGGCCGTGCACCTGTGTCCGTACCGCCATCGCGGCCAGCGACGTGGCGATCAGGATCAGGCTGGCGATGTCGGTGATCAGCCAGAGCGCGGCCCGGGCGCTGCGGGTGGCCGTACGCACGACGGACTCGTCGGTCGGCGCGGCGGCGAGGGATGCGGCCAGCAACGGTGAAGCGCTCAGCGCGTACCCCCGGCCGGCGTCCAGCTCCGCCAGTGAGGACAACGCGACCGGGTCGTCGGGGGCCAGCGCCAGGGCCCGCTCGTACGCCGTCCGGGCCGCACCGAACCGGGCCATGCGGCGCTGCACGTCACCCTCGGCGACGTACGCCATCGGGTCCTCCGGCGCGAGCTGCCGCGCCCGTGCCGCGGCCCGGTCGGCGGCCGCGATGTTGCCGGTGCCGCCGGCCGCGAGCAGCGCGTACACCGTCACCAGCTCGTTGCGGTGGTCCTCGGGGTCGAGCTCGCGCGCGGTGTGCGCCGCGGCGAGGCCCTCACGGGCGCGCCCGGTCTCCAGCAGCAGGGCGGCGAGCTGCCGGTGGGCCAGGGGGAACTCCGGCGCCAGCGCGGCGGCGTGGGCGGCCACCGAGACGGCCTCGTCGTGGTGCCCGGCGGCGTGCCGGCACACGCTGAGCAGGACGAGGGCGACCACGTCGTCCGGGTGCTCGGCGAGGTGCCGCTCGACCAGCGGCGTGGCGTCGTCCGGGCGTCCCACCGCCAGCAGGTGCCGGACCCGGGCCGCCATCTCCTCCGTCGGCGCGGTCACCGCAGCAGCTTCCGATCCTTGAGGTACGCGACCAGGTCGTCGTACGCGCCGCCCTCGTTGCTGAACATCGCGACGTTGCGGGCCGTGGCGAACCACGGGCCGGTGGACGGCCGGACCTCACCCAGGGCCCGGTCGAAGTCGGGCTGCCCGATCATCCGGACCCTGCCGCTGCGCATCGAGTCGGCCATCGCGTACTCGGCCGCCGTCTCGCACAGGTGGGTCAGGTCGGCGCCGGAGAAGTCCTCGGTCGCCGCGACGATCCTGGGCAGGTCGACGCCGGCGATCGGGCGGTCGCGCAGGTTGAGCCGGATGATCGCGTCCCGGGCCGCCGCGTCCGGCGGCAGCACCAGCACCATCCGGTCGAGCCGGCCGGGACGGCGCAACGCCGGGTCGACCTGCCAGGGCGTGTTCGTGGCGGCGAGCACGAACACCCCCTCGTTGTCGGCGTCGATGCCGTCCAGCTCGGCGAGCAGCTGGTTGCCCACCGTACGCATCGCGCTGGAGTGGGTCTGGGACCGTTTCTGGCCGAGAGCGTCGACCTCGTCCAGGAAGAGCACGCACGGGGCGTTGCGCCGCGCCGTCTGGAACAGCTCGTGCAGGTTGCGCTCGGAGTTGCCGATCCACATGTCCAGGACGTCGACGATCGACAGCGACATGAACCGGGCGCCCATCTCGCCGGCCACGGCCCGGGCCAGGAACGTCTTGCCGCAGCCGGGCGGGCCGTACAGCATCAGGCCGCCGCGCAGGCTCTTGCCGTACAACCTGCGCAGTTCCGGGTCGCGCAGCGGGCCCAGGAAGGACAGCTCGAGGCGCTCCTTGACGGCGTCCATGCCGCCGACGTCGGCCAGCCGGACCCTCGACGACTCGACGTCGAACCGCCGGTCGCCATCCCCGCGGACCGGTTCCGGCAGGTCGCCCGCGGGATTGCCGACGGGCGGGACAGCGGCCGGTTGCTCCCCGGTGACATAGCGGGGCGGCACGACATCGGACAACTCCTGCTCGTACGCCACCAGCGGGTCGTCCTGTGCGGGCCCGGCACCCGTGGCCGCGGGCGGGACGACCGGCTCGTGCCCCGGCGGCCCGGCGGCCGCGGCGGGTGTCGCGGCGCCCGGCGCGGGCGCGGTCAGCGCACGCCGCATGAGCTCCTGTGCGGCCTGGTTGCCCGGATCTCGCGCGAGGACGAGCCCGACGTGCGGCACCGCGTCGGTGGCCCGGCCCAGGTCGACGAGCACCCCGGCGACATGCAGGCGCAGCGTCAGGTCGTCGGGGCGCGCGTCGATGGCGGCGGTGAGGCTGGTGATCAGGGCGTCGTCGCTCATGGCCCGAGCAGGATACGGGAGGCGCCGGCTGTGGCGGGCAGGTGACCATGGCGGACGCCTGCGCCTGCGACGCGCGGCTCGAGCCCAAGTTGTCACCGGGTGACCGCGATGGCCCGCAGGCGCTGGTCGATGGAGGCGATCATCCCGGTGAAGCTCTCGTCGACATCCGCGTCGACCTGGAATCCGCCGGCCGCCTCCACTGTCGCGAACCCGTGCAGCACGCTGCGCAGCATCCGCAAGGCGTGGAGCTCCTGGCCCGGGCTCAGCTGGTACCCGCGCACCATGGCCGCCCAGGAGGCCAGCACCCGCTCGACGGCGGGGATCAGCGGGTCGTCGGGCCCGGTCGCGCCGGCGGCGTTGCCCGCCGCGTACCGGCCGGGGTGGTTCAGTACCCATCTGCGCATGGCCTGCGCTCCGGCCGCGAGGGCGTCGCCGCCGGTCCGGCCCTGGATCGCGTCCCGGATCGCGTCGGCGAACTCCTGCAGGGACAGCACGGCGATCCGGTGGGCGAGGTCGGCCTGGCCGGCCACGTGCTTGTAGAGCGACGGGGTCCTGATCCCGAGCCGCTCGGCGAGCAGGCCCATGCTGAGCTGCTCGAAGCCGATCTCGTCGACCAGGGCGGCGGCCGCCTCGGTGACGGCGGTCGCCGTGAGCCCGGCCCTGGGGCCTGTCCTGCCGATCACGACGGCCCGCGACGGGCCCTAGGCATCGGCCAGCGTCCGGGTGAGGAAGGGCAGGGTGAGCGCGAGGACCCGGTCGGGCGTCTGGGCGTGCGGGTAGTGGCCGGCGCCCTCGATGACCGCGAGCTCACCGAGGCCCCGGGGCAGATCGGCGATGATCTTCTCGCCCTCGGCCCGCGGGTCGGCCCAGTCGGGATCGAGGCTGCCCTCGACGACCAGCACGGGGCAGGCGACCTCGGGCAGGGCCGCCCCGGCGTCGCCCGGGCTGGTCCTGCACATGGCCTGCAGCACCTTCATCCGGCCGGGTTCGCTGAGCTTGGCCTCGATGCGCGCGAGTTCGGCGTTCCAGTCGGCGGGCTTGGCCGGCATCGCGATGTCGAGATACTTCGTCCAGCTCGCCAGGCTGCCCCGGACCATGACCTGCCCCAGCTGCAGGTATCCGCTCCGGAAACGCTTGACCCGCAGCAGCCCGCCGAGGTCGACCGACTGTGCCCGGGTGAACGGCGCCAGCTCGATGACACCGCGGATCAGGCCGGGCGCGGTGGCGGCCGCGATGGTCGCGGCTCCGCCGCTGATCGACTGGCCGATGATCACGGCCGGTCCGCCGAGGTGGCGCACGACGGCGACGAGGTCACCCGCGATATCGGTACGGCTGTAACCGTCCCAGCCGAGACTGGAGTCGCCGCAGCCGCGGATGTCGACGTTGGCGACCCGGTAGCCGGCGCCGGCGAGGGCCGGGGCGAGGAAGCGGTAGGAGTGCCGGCTGTCGCCGATGCCGTGGGCCAGGACCACCAGGGGACCTTCCCCCGTCACGTCGTAGGCGATGGTGTTGCCGGCGATGTCCAGGTACTCGGTCATGGCGTCCTCCGGGGTTAAGCTATCTTCGTTAGCTATAAGCTAACGCCATTAGCCAAGAACGTCAATGATCTTCCTCTGCCGGAACGGATCGATGTGTCCGACCAGGCGGGGTGGCCGGGCGCGGAGCGTACGGTTCGACTGTGGACGCGACGCCTCTGCCGGGCAGCCCGGGGGCAGTGGAGCAACCCGTCAGCGATGTTCGGGTTGAGCTGTATGCCGGTTCTCGTGACACCCTGCGGCCGTTGTTCGAGCTGGCCGAGGACTCGGCGGTCCAGCTCGACTCCTACCTCGCAGACGGCCGGGTCCTGGTGGCGCTGTCGGGCGGCGAGGTGATCGGTCACCTGCAGCTGGTCGACAGCCGACCCGCAGACTTCGAGATCAAGAACATGGCCGTACGGGAGACCCACCAAGGTCGCGGAGTGGGCCGGAGCCTGGTGCGGGCGGCCATCGAGCTGGCGGCGTCCGGGGCGGGCGCCACGCTCCGGGTCGCCACGGCGGCCGCCGACGTCGGCAACCTGCGCTTCTATCAGCGGCAGGGCTTTCGCATGCGGGCGATCGACCGGGACGCGTTCACGCCCGGGACCGGATACCCGCAGCGGATCGTCATCGACGGCATCCCCCTGCGCGACCGCGTGTGGTTGGACTACGACCTCGGTACGGACACCGCCGAGCGGTAGACGCGGAGCTCCGCGCGATCGGGCCGGTCTCGTGCCGCCGCGACCTCGGACGGCCGGACGGCACGGGACCGGGCGTTCACCGTGCCGCGCAGGTGCGGGCTTTGTTGATGCAGGTGGCGATGTGCTGCATCGTGCGGGCCGAGTTGACGTTGACGAAGTCGTCGTGGTCGGAGAAGGGGTTGTGGTCCTCCTCCGGGAAGGAGTCGAGCGCGTACCGGCCCCTGATCTGGTCGTCGCGGGCGATGGCGTACGAGATGGTGATCCGCAGCTGGGGGATGGCCACGAAGCCCGCGGGGCACGCGCCGGTCGTCCCGTCCGCGAACGCGAGATGGCTGCGGTGGTTCGTGCTGTCGGTGTTCCTGCCGTCCCAGCAGCCCGGGAAGTCGTGGACGCGCTGCACGGCCCGGCCGGCCGGGCAGATCGGGTACCGGTCGGAGAGCCGGTCGGCGAACCCGGAACAGGTCCAGGCGGCGCGGGCGTTGGCCGGGCCGCGGCTGGTGGGCTTCGCGTCGCCGGTGAGCGCGCGCAGGAACTTCGGCATGGGTACGACCTTGGCGGTGGCGTTGCCGCGGTACTCGATCAGCACGGAGGACGGCCGCACGATCCCGCCGGTGTTGTTGGGCAGCTCGAGATCGGGTCCCTGCGGGCCGGGCAGCGGGGCGGAGGCGCCGGCGGAGGGTTCCGGGGTGACGGGCGCGCTGCTCTGCTGATCGACGGTGCAGGTGGCAAGGGCGCCGAGTCCCCGCGGCCGGTCGGCGTGCCGGCCGATGGCGGTGGCGATGCGGTCGAGGACGGCGGCGCGCCGGGCGTTGAGCGGTCCGACGACGGCGTTGGCGACGAAGTCCGGGCCGCCCTGACCGCGGGTGGTCACCAGGCGTTCGTCGGCCTCGGCGATCTGCCGGTCCAGCTCGGTGAGGTTCCTGTCCACCTCGGCGACAGCGGCGGCGGGTACGCCCGGGAGCCGGTCGCGTACGGCCGGGCACCGGACCTGGGGTGAGGCGACGGCGCGGGCCTCGACCTCGGCGGCGGTGTGCCGCATGGCGGCGTGCATGCCGTCGTAGCTCACGTCGCACTCGACGAGCGAGACGAGCCCGGAGCTGCGGCCCCCGCCGGCCGCGATGCTGTCGCTGATGCCCTTGATGAGGCGGGCGCGTTCGGTCCGCAGCGATGTCAGCAGCCTGTCGTTGGCGCGGGCGTCGATGCGTCCGCGGCTGTGCGCCATGCGGTCGTTGGCCCGGGCCGTTGCGTCGTCGAGGCCGCGCAGCCGTGCGAGGACGGCGTTGCGCGCGCCGACCGGCACGGCGGGGAGCCGGTCACGCACACTCGGGCACGTCACGGTGGGCGTGGTCGTGGTCAGGGCCCGGCGTACGTCCGCACCGGACCGTACCGATCGGTCGATGCGGACCACCGGCCAGAAGTACGACGACTTGTCGCCGTTCTCGCAGGTGGTGCCGGAGGCCTCGAGGTCGGCGTCCGACGTGGTCGCGGTGATGGCGAGGTTTCCCACGAAGTCGTGCACGTGTTCGGCGCCGTTCCTGATCCCGGGTTGTGCCACCGGGTTGTCGGGGCTGAACTTGCCCTCGGCGTTCGTGCCGCAGTCGACGATGAAACGGCCACGGGAGCCGTTCGCGCGGACCCGGGGGACCGTGACGTTCGGCCGTACGGTTTCGATGGCAACGTATTGCTGCAGCTCGGTGGCCGCGTCGGCGGTGCCCTTGCCGCCCGCGGAGACGAACGTGACGGTGAGGGCGCCCGTCCCGGCCAGGACGGCGGCCGCGACGCCGATCCTGGCGTGACGTGATCGCAACAGCGCTTGTCGTGGTCCGGGGATGCGCACGCTGGTCTCCTCGAGATCGAGACGTCGACGGCTCGGCTCGGCCGTCGGGCATCGGTACGGCGGCCCGCCCGGCGCCGGACTGCTCGCGCGGCAAGCGTCAGAAGACGGTAAGGATTCAGCACCCCGTCATGCCCGCCCGATGTCCGATATGGTGCTTGCCGACCGGGCGCGCTCAGCGGGGAGGGCCGACGAATGACCGGGGTCGCCGATCTGCCGATGGATGAGCTGGCCGCTGTCGTCGCGGCGGCGATGCCGGTGCTCTGCGAGCGGATTCCTGCCGCGCCCGCCTGTCTGCTGGGGCGCCTGGCCGCTCCGCGCGATCCGGGCGCGCCGACGCCGGGCGGGCACTGGCCGCACCCGGCGGTCGAGGGGGAGCCGGCCGGTCTGGGTGAGCTGCGGACGATGGGTGCTCTGCCGGTGGAACGCCTGCTCGGCGCGCTGGAAATCGCCGTTGCGGGACGGGACTGGGGCGGCGTTCCGGAGCTGCTGACCGGGGTGCCGCGACCGCAGCAAGGCGGGTACGCGTGGATCGCCACCGGCGGTGCCGACAGCGAAGCCACCTCGGCAGCCCGCCTGCTGGAACAGATGCACCCCGGACTGGCAGGGCGTACGGCCGCCCTGGTCGACCGCCTCGCCGGGCATCCGGCGGTGACCGGGGCGCTGGCTGTCCCCGCCGGGGTGACCGATGAGGCCGGGATCGCGGCTGCGCACGGTGCCGCCCACCTTGCCCTGGGCGTGGCGGTTGCCGGAGTCCTGGTGCACCAAGCGGATCCGTGGCCGGTGGTGGAGCGGGCTGCCGCGGCCGTGGGTCTGGGAGTCGGCGCGGCCGCGCTGCTGCTGCGGCGCACGCCGATGCCGGCGGCGTACGCGGTTGCGCAGCTGGACAAGATCCGTGCCGGGTACCTGCTGCCGCGGCACATGTCCGGTTCCGTCAGCGTGGCGGGGCACCGGTTCGGCCTCTCCGAGCACGGATTGCCCGCCGATGCGGACTTCACCGGCAACGGGCTGGTCGCGGTGGCCGACGGCGCCGTCGTGGTTCGCACCGGTGCCGGACAGGGTCTGGTGCACGTCGACCTCGACGTGCTGGGCGAGCCGCCGGCCGAGGCCGAGCCGGCGGGGTGGGAGGAGATCGTCGAGGTCAGCTGGCACGCCGCCGAGGGCCTCGCCTCCGTGGTCGGAGCGGACGGGCCGGGTGGTGACGGGCTGCGCCGGCAGACCCCGCCGTGGGCCGGTGACTATCGGGTCCGGGTGTACGCCCGCGGCCGTGACGAGTCCGACGCCGGGTTCGAGCGCTACCGGTTCGAGGTGTGGGCGGCACCGGCCGGTCCGGAGATCGTGCACCAGCGCACCGACCGGCTCGGTCACCGGCTGCGCGGCGAGCCGGAGCCGGTGCGGGCCGAGCGGCCGGAGCGTGCGTACCGATGGGTGCACCACACCGACCTGTCGATGGCGGCCACGGTCACGGTGGTCACCGGCTCGACGCTGCAGCAGGCGCTGCAAGCCTTCGGCGCCGACGTCCACCGCCCCGAGCCGATCGACGAGCTTCGCGAGGAAGCGATCCGGGGACCCGTGCTCCTGCCGTGGGCCGCCGCGTTCGACCTCGGCGACGCGGTGCTCCTGGTCGAGGACAACGGCTTCCGGGGTACGGACGAGGCCGTGCTGCGGGCCGCGTCGGCTCACGGCCGGGCCGCCAGCATGTTCTGGAATGTCAACGCGGTCACCCGGTTGTCCTTCGCCGAACGCGGCCGGCTGCTCGCCTCGTTCGAGCCCTGGGGAGGCGAAGAGGTCTCGCCGGAGGTCGCCGTGGCCCTCGCCGGCCTGGATTTCGCCGTGTTCGGCGACCGCACGGAGAAGGGGCTGGTGGCGGTCGAGCGGTTCACCGGCCGGGCCGTCACCGCCGCCGATCACGACCGCCTCCTGGAGACCGGCGTCGGCTACCGGCTCACCGGGTAGGCACCGGGCGGGTTGCGGGCTCCGCGTCTTGCGGTCACGCGGACAGCACGTCCTCGAGCGGGCGCCGTGGTGTGCGGCCGGCCGGTGTGCCGTACCCGATGCGCAGCACCATCTGCGCCCACAGGGCCGCCCGCGGATCGATGAGCCGGCGCCGCACGGCCGGCACCTCCACCGGCTGGCTGATCGGTGCGGTGGCCAGGCCCTTCCAGGTCGCGGTCAGCAGCACCCGTTGCAGCGCCTGCCCGGCGCGCAACCAGTCGCTGCGCTGGTCGCCCGCGGTGGCGAGCACGAGGATCGTCGGGTGCGGCTCGAACTTCTCGGAGCGTCGCAGGCCCGGCCACAGGCCGGAGAAGTCGCGGGTCGGCACCGCCTCGAGCGCGTCCCACGGCCCGGCGGCCGACGTCGGGATTCCGTCGTGGCGCTTGACCCTGTCGCGGGTCCAGCGGGCGAGCTCGTCCTCGTAACCGGGCTGGGACTGCAGCCAGCCGTCCGCGGAGCGGGCCATGCGCAGGATCGCGTCCCGGCCGGGCGGGGCGGTCGCGGCCAGCACGGCGCCTTCCTTGTACGCCGCGGCGCGCAGCTCCTCGACGACGGCGGCGGGAACGGCGGCCTGGGCGAACGGCCGCCGGTTGGTGTGCCGGTGCGGGATGGCGGATGCGAGCGCCTCCACGGCGGACGTGGCACGGGCCGGGTTCGTCGGTGTCACCCGGGCCACGAGGCCGGGTTCGCCCGGCTCCGGGAACAGGGTCACGTCGGACCAGAAACCGGCCTGTCGCAGCGCCAGGCGCAGGTTGAACACGGCGGCGCCCACGCTGATCAGCTGCTCGCGGCCGGCCGGGTCCAGCACGTGCAGACGGCGGTGCGAATCGGCGTACACGTCGACCGCCGGCTCCCGGAACCGGAACCGCCAGGGCTGGCTGTTGTGCAGGGACGGTGCGGCGGTCGCCAGGCGTACGCAATCCGTCAGGATCGCGTACGTCGGCGGTGCAGGCATGGTGTTCATGATCCTTCCCTCGTCGCGAGCAGATACCGGACGACGTCGGCGGCGGTGTAGTCGGTGCCGTGACGGGTCAGGTGGGGGAGAAAGGCGAGGTCCTGCCCGAGGGTGACCAGGGGCGGTTCGACGTAGCCGTCGGCGCGGCGCTGCCCGAGCCCGACGGTGGCGGTCAGGCCGTTGCACAGGCAGCGGCTGCCGACGGTGTCGGAGACCGTTCCGCCCTTGCGGACGTACTCGTCGACCGGTTCCGCGGGGCAGCGGTAGCCGACCGCGCCGTTGGGGCGACGGTACGGGGTGCGCAGGTAGCCGAGGTCGCACAGCCGGGGACGCTCGGCGTAGACGCGGTCGTCGGCGGCGGTGCCGGTGAGGGCGGCCAGTTTGAACGGGAACCCGGTCGGCGACGCCCGGACGTCGTTGCGTACGGTCAGCGTTCCGGCAGCCGCCTCGCGCATCAGCCGCTCCTTCAGGCCGTCGTCGAGGCCGGACTCGCGGCACAGCGCGAACGCCGTGCCGACCTGGATCCCCGTCGCGCCGGCGGCCCGGGCCGCGGCCAGCCGTTCCGGGCTGCTCTGGGCGCCGGCCAGCCAGAACGGCAGTCCCAGCGCGGCGACCTTCGGCACGTCGATGTGGTCCCGCGGTCCGTACACCGGCTCGCCGTCGTCGCCGAGGGTGAGCCGCCCCCGCGGCCGGGCGCTGTGCCCGCCGGCGACCGGTGTCTCCAGGACGAAGCCGTCCGGGCGCGTGGCCGCGTCCCGGGCGAGGTAGACGGCCAGGGTGGCGGAGGAGACGATGGCCAGCAGCCGGGGCCGGCGCAGCGGCTCGGGCAGCTCACCCAGGACCTCGCGCGGGTCGAAGGTCACGTGGTGGTCCTCGTCCGGCAGAGCGCCGTGCACGGTGACGGACAGCCGGGCGGGCCGGTGGCCGGCCAGGGTGGTCAGCAGGCCGGGGATCTCCGTGGGCAGGCCGGCGCCCATCAGGATGTAGTCGACGCCGGCGAGCATCGCCCCGTACACGGCCGCGGGTGTCGCTGTCTGGATCTTTTCGAGCAGGTTCATCCCGACCGCACCGTCGTGCCCGTCCTTGGCCAGGAAGACCTCGACGAAGGCGCCGACGACGGCCAGCTGCTGCGCCGGGAGCCGGACTCGCAGGCCGAGCTTCGGCACCGGCCGCATCGGCCGGTCGTCGGCGAGCCCACCGGGAACGAAGTACCGGCGCAGCACCGCCTCGGCCACCGCGGGCACCGGGAACCGCGCGAGGGCGCGCCGGACGTGCCCGCCGTCATCCCCGGTCTGCAGACGCCGGGCCAGCAGGGCGTCCAGGGCGACGCCCGAGACGACCCCCAGCTGCCCGCAGCGCGCGACGGCCTGCGCCAGCCGCCACCCGGAGACGCCGACGCCCATCCCGCCCTGGACGATCGCCGGCGGTGCGGTGCTCCCTGTGGCGTCAGTCATGTGTCGTCTCCCGTCGTCGCCCGGTGTGCGCTGCGAGCGTGCGGAACAACCGGCACCTTCGGACAGAGGCATAGGTCCCGTCCGGATCGCCCCGCTCGTGGCCGAGGCCCTCAGATTCCGTGCAGGGCCAGAGCAAGGAACGCGGCGCCCATCACGGTGAACACGGCGCCGAGCGCGAGCACCAGTACGGTGATCTGCCACGCCTGGTAGGCCCCGAGCAGCGCTCCCCGAAGGCTCTGACCCATGAACGCCGTCTCGCGCAGCCGGGCCAGCCGTTCATCGGTCCGGCCCCCGGCCATCCACTCGTCGGCGATCTCGGAGTACGTGCGACCCCCGGTTGCCTTCGCCACGTGCGCACCGATGAGGTCCGCGAACGCCCTGGCCTGCGCGCCGGTGTGTACCGGCGTCCCGGCGTAGCGGTGCAGGCCGGCGGGCAGACCCTCGTCGGCGGGAAAGGTGATCCGCTGCTGCGCCAGTTCGCTGGTGACGCTTCGCCGGCCCACCAGACCCTGCACGATCATGGTGGGCCCGGCGACGAGAAGGACCACGGCGGTCAGGCCGAGAAGAATCGCAATCATGCCACCCAGCGTCCGGCCGCACAGCCCGTCGCGGCAGGGCACCAAGCCCCATGATCGGTACGGCCACAGGTCCCGGGGGAGGGCGGCTCCGCCTCGATCAGGAGGCCCACGGCGAACTGACGATCCAGCTGACGTCGTCCGTCCACGCGGACGAGGTGTCGAACGGATGCGAGCCGTCGTTGCTGGCGATGTAGAGCAGGTTGTTGTAATGCCGGATGTCCCGGCTCGGGTAGTTGTACGACGCGAGCGTGGCGCCCTGCCCGTTGAGCCCGTTCTGCGGGCAGAAGGTGGCGTCCTGCGCGAAGAGCGAGGTGCCGTCGTTCGGCTGGGCGTACAGCTGGTAGTTCGAATGCCGCAGGTAGCTGCCCGGCGTGTTCCTCGACTCGAACGACACGCACGAGCTGCTCGCCAGGCCGGCCCGGACCACCCAGGTCGCGTTCGCCTTGTCGGTCGAGGAGCTCGACGAGGTGATCACCGCGGTGGACACCGCGGTGCCGGAGTGCGTGATGTACCGGGTCGTGCAGCATGCGGTGGTGGCTCGCAGGGAGATCGACGAGCCGGTGGTGAACACCGGTCCGCTGCCGGTGCCGGAGGTCGAGTAGCCGGCTGCGGTGATGTTGGCCTGTACCGCGTTCTCGGTCGCGTCGGACGGATAGCCGGAGGTCATCACGCCTTCGTAGAAGGTGCCCGCGGAGCCGTTGCTGTTGTCGCCGCCGATCCCGAGGATGATCGCGCCTTCCTTCTTCATCGGGTTGTAGCCCGACTTGTTCGGGCGTACCCCGTTGTAGAAGGTGGAGAGCGAGCCGGACTGGGCGTTGCCGCCGCGGATCGACCAGTGGTTCGGTTCACCCTTGATGACGGCGGTCAGGAACCGGTGGCTGATGGACGGGTCGTTGGCGTTGTACCCGGGGTCGGCGCCGGAGAACAGGCCGTTCTCCAGGTCCGCCATGATCCATGGACCGTTGCCGGCGCCGGTTCCCCAGACCCGGATGTTGCCGAAGTAGATGGCCTCCATCGTGCCGTTGCCGTTGTCGCGGCTGTTGCGTTCGGCGTTGCCGTAGTCGAAGCAGCAGCCCCCGTTGTAGTGGGTGCCGTCGAAGATCGCGTACATGCCCTCCGGCTGGTCGCCGGTGGCGACGCCGTTGGTGTTGTTGTTGCGGTAGCCGGTGCCGGGGGCGACGAAGACCCCGTACGCCTTGTGCCCGCCCACCGCGATCGGTGCCGCGGTCGCGACCGCGAGGTTGTCGTAGCCGCCCGCCGCCGGCCCGTTGAACCCGCCGGGTGGTGCCTGGGTGAGGCGGTTGTTGCGGCCGGACTGGTCGTAGATGATCGTGATGACGCAGGTCGTGCCGGCGCAGAAGGAGTCCTGCTGGGCGGCGTCGACGGCACCACCGGTGCTGAGCAGCCCGATGTCGCGGGTGCCGTTGTCGGACGAGCGCCGCACCTGGTAGAGCGCGCCGTTGTAGGAGCCGTAGAGCGCCCGGGTGGTGCTGTGCGCGGCCACGCAGGGCGTGCCGCCGGCGGCGTAGATGTCGCACGGGCCCGTGGTGGCCGCTTGCGACGTGCCGGCGGCAGCGACCAGCAGACCGGTGACGAGCGTGCCCGTGGCGGCGACGGACAGGAGGGATCTCGGCAGGCGCCGGGTTGTCGGCGTTGAACTCATGGTGCAGCCCTCTTTTCGATGCTTTCGGTGATGGACGGCCTCAGTAGACGAACGGCCAGCCGGCGGTGTCGTAGCCGAGCAGGTTGATGCCGAGGAACGATGCGCCACTGTTCGCGTAGTAGTGGTAGACGAGGACGTCGGCGTCGGTGTCGGCGAGGACGGCCTGGTGGCCGGGACCGTGGATGCTTCCGTGCCCGGCCAGGACCTGGGTGCCGCCCCCGGAGGTCATCGCGGTGCCGGCGCGGTCGACGAAGGGCCCGTTCGGGCTGGTGGAGCGGCCGACCATGATCCGGTAGGTGCTGGACGCGCCCCGGCAGCACAGGTCGAAGGAGACCCACAGGTAGTAGTACGAGCCGTGCCGGAACAGGTACGGCGCTTCGATCGCTCCGCCGTTGCGGCCGGCGACGAGGCGCATGGTGGAGCCGGACCGGAGCCCGGTCGAGGGGTTCAGGGCGATCTGCTGGATGCCGGACCAGAACGAGCCGAAGCTGAGCCACCAGGCGCCCGTGGCGTCCACGATGAGGTTCGGGTCGATCGCGTTGTAGTTGTTGGAGGTCACGGACTCGACGACCAGGCCGCGGTCGGTCCAGCTGCCGGAGGCGCCGGTCGGGCTGGTGGCCAGGAAGATCGCCGAGTGGTTGGACCCGAACGTCGAAGCGGAGTAGTACATGTAGTACTGCCCGTTGTGGTAGGAGATGTCCGGTGCCCACAGGCTGGCGCTCCCGCCCGTGTAAGCCCTCGTCCACGGGGCTCCGCCCGGGAAGGCGACGCCCGCGGCGCGGAAGGCGGTGCGGTCGCTGGAGGTGGTGAGCGGGATGTTGTTGCCGGTCTGCGCGACGATGTAGCCGCCCGCGGGGGTCTTGACCATCGACGGATCGTGGGTGCCGGTGGCGCCCGACACCGCGCCCGGGTTCGGGTAGGACGCCGGTGGGGTGGTCGGCGTGGCCGCTGCGGCGGCAGGGGCGAACGCCTGCTCGGCCGCGTGCGCGTTGAGTGCCGTTGCGGACGCCGTGAGGACGGCTCCGGTGACCACTATGGCGAGCATGGCTCGCCGGGGAATCCGATGCGTAGACACGAGGGCCCTCCATCTCCCGTTCGGCGTGACATGTTCGTGGGGCTGTTACCGTTCACAAGTTGCTCCGCCCCGAGCGGTGTCCGCCATGAGTGTGTAACGCCTACGATGGCGCGCTGAAACATTGCTGTCAATCGATGTACATGAATTCGGCGACCGTGGGTGAAGAGAGTTCCCTGTTCATGCGTACGGTGACAGAAGTTCGTGGCCTCGGATCGAGGGGTGGATCCAGCGTTGCAGCATTGATGAGCGTCACTTGACAGCCTGGTCGGCGTGGCTGATGCTCGGGGCTGCGCACCGGTCGACGGGCCTGCTCCTCGAGCAATCTTGTTATCGGTAACAAGCGTGCACGGGGCCCACGGTCGCGGCGATCGAGGTGCGGAACCGGAACACCCGAGCCGGTCGGCAGCAACCCACGGAAGGCAGTCGCCCATGACATCCGTCGCCGGACACCCATCGGCGCGAGCCTGCGCCGCCGTCACTGCCGTCGTGGCCGCGATCGCAGCGGTCACCGTCCCCGCCGGAGGCGCCCGCGCCGCCGCCACGATCACGGTCGCCGCGGACGGCTCGGGCACCTACCGGACCATCCAGGAGGCGGTCACGGCCGCGACCTCGGGGACCGTCATCACCATCAAGGCCGGCACCTACCAGGGCCAGGTGCTCATTCCCCCGGGCAAGCCGGGTATCACGCTGCAGGGCGCCACGGGAACCTCGTCCGATGTCGTCGTCACGGGTGACAAGCCGGCCTCCGCGGCGGGTACGGCCGGCAGCGCCGTCGTGCTGAACCAGGCCGCCGGAACCACCGTCAAAGGACTCACCATCCAGAACACGTACGCCGGCCACGACAGTCAGGCCCTCGCCCTGTACGCGGCCGGCGATCGGCAGGTGTACCGCAACGTTCAGCTCAAGGGCTATCAGGACACCTTCCTCTCCTGGGGCGGCACAGGCTCCTCGCAGGTCCGGCAATACGTCTACAAGAGCTACATCGAGGGTGCCGTCGACTTCATCTACGGCAACGGGGCGCTGGTCGTCGACAGCACGACGATCCGTTCGCTCGACCGCGGCAGCAGCAACAACGGGTACATCACCGCTGCCGCCACGAACGCCGGCAACACGTACGGCATCCTGATCACCCGGTCGACGCTGGTCAGCTCCGCCGCCGCGGAAACCGTGGCGCTGGGCCGCTGCTGGCACGCCGGCGGTGCCGCCGACGCGATCGGCCAGGTCCTCGTCCGCGACTCGACGCTCGGCGGCCACATCCGCCAGGCCGGTGCCTGGCAGGACATGGGCGGCTTCTCCTGGAAGACCTGCCGATTCACCGAGTACGGCAACACCGGGCCGGGCGCCACCCGGGGAACCGGCGACCGGCCGCAGATGAGCGCCGCGACGGCCGACGGTTACACCGCGCAGAAGTACCTCGCCGGCAGCGACGGGTGGAATCCGGTCCAGTAGCAGGCACCCGTCGGGCGTGGGGCCGACGCTCAGGGCACCCGGTAGCCGTGGAAACGGACCTGTCGGCGCACGGTGAAGCCGAGGCGCCGGTACAGCCGGACCGCGCCGTCGTTGTCGTCCGCGACGTGCAGGAACGGGCGGTCGCCGCGGGCGATCACGTGGTGCACGGCGGCCTGCACGACCCGTGCGGCGAGTCCCCGGCCGCGGGCCCCGGGCGCGGTGCACACGGTGCTGATCTCGGTCCAGCCGGGCGGTTGCAGCCGCTCGCCGGCCATGGCCACCAGGGCGCCGTTCTCCCGTACGCCGTGGAAGGCGCCGAGCTCGATGGTCCGCGGCCAGAACGGTCCCGGGCGGGCGAGCCCGGCGAGCGCCAGCATGTCGGGCACGTCGGCCGGACCGAGCCGCTGGACCGCTGTGACCGGAAGGGGCGGGTTCCGGTCGAGGATCATCTGGACGCCCGCCAGCGCGAACACCGGCTCCCAGGCCGGCGGCGGGGTGACCGCGGCGCTGAACAGATCGGCGAGCTCACCGCTGCCGAGCAGGAGCGCCAGGTCGTCCCAGTCCGCCGCGCCCGGCGTGGCCGGCATCGACGCGAACGTCGCCACCCCGGCCTGGTACGTGGCGGCCGCGCCGACGCGCCGGGCGAGGTGCGAATGCCGCGTCTGCAGAGAGTGCCCGACGGGATCGTCCAGGACGTTGGTGCCGGTGTCACACAAGGAGGTGCTCACAGGGGCCGGGTGTCGAGGCGGGGATCGGTGGCACGGTACCACCGCAGGCCAGGGGTGAAGATCAACACGCAATACCCACGGTCACGTGCGCAACGACGCCGTGGCGGCGGCGGCCGGAGGGCCGGCCGGTCCGGCGGCCGCGGCAGTGAACCCGGCGATCCGGGCCAGAGCCTGCGCCTCGGCCGGCCGGGACGGTCCGGCCCGGTCTAGAGTGGACGCGTGCTGGGAGTCGTCGCGGCCGCGCTGGGCGGGCCTGAGGTGTTGCAGGTGACGGAACTGCCCGAGCCCGAGGCCGGGCCGGGGCAGGTGGTCGTCCGGACCCGCGCGGTCTGTGTGCATCCCGCCGACATCGCCGCCACCACCGGAGAGATCCCTCGCGGGCCGGTGGCGCCGCCGTTCTCGCCCGGGTGGGACATCGCCGGCGAGGTGGTGTCGGTGGGCTCCGGCACGGCGGATCTCCGGGTGGGTGACCGTGTCGTCGGGATGATCCCGTGGTACCTGACCCGGGGTACCCCCGGCGGCTATGCCGAGTTCGTGGCCGTCGACGCCGACTGGATGGTGCCGTTGCCGGACGGGCTCGACTTCGTCTCCGCGGCCACGGTGCCGCTCAACGCCCAGACCGCACAGCAGGGACTGTCGCTGGTGTCGCTGGCGATGCTTCCGGCCGGCAGCAGCATTCTGGTCACCGGCGCCAGCGGCGGTGTCGGGGGCTTCGCCGCCCAGCTCGCCGCCCAGGACGGTTACCGGGTCCTGGCGCAGGCCGGCCACGGGGACGAGGAATGGGTGCACGGCCTCGGCGCCCACGAGGTGATTCCGCGCTCCGCCGATCTGGCCACGGTGGGACCGGTGGCCGCGGTGTTCGACGCGGTCCCCGTCGGCGAGGCGGCGGCCGCTGCCGTCGAGGACAGGGGAGTCGTGGTCACCACCCGGCCCACGCCCGCCATCGTTCCGGACCGTGGCGTGCGCCAGGAGCTGCAACTCATCCGGCTCGACCGCGAGCTGCTCGCCCGCTTGGTGGAGCAGGTGGCGGCGGGACGGCTGCTCACCCGCGTGGCGGCCACGATGCCGTTGACCGAAGCGGCCGACGCCCACCGGCGGGTACTGGCGGGCGGCCTGCGCGGAAAGCTCGTGCTGACGGCCGGCTGAGCCGTCGGTGCTTGCCGGTCAGGCCGGCGGCCCTGCTAGCCGGGAGACGTCCGGTCCAGGTACGGATCGGCTTCGGCCCGGATCGTGAGGCAGCTCGTGGGTATCGTGTCGACCATCGTGCCGGCGCCGTTCGGGCATCGGTAGCGGACCAGGGCCGCCCATTCGCAGGCGCCCTCGACCACTCCCGCACGACGGGCGCCGTTGCGGTGCACCCACACCGGGTCGCCGGGCCGGCACGCCACCGCGGGCGCCGAGGCGGTGGGGTCCGGCGCGGGCGCGGGGGCGGCGGCCGGCTCGTACGTCTCCACGTGGTCGCCGTTCTCGGTGGCCACGACCCAGGTGATGCCCGCCCGGTCGGTGGTGCTCGCGTGCCGCTTGGCGCTGAACATCGCCTGGTCCGCGCGTCGCAGCAGGTCGACGAGGTCGGCGGAGCGTCCGGCCGGTACGACGCCGATCGAGGCGGTGACGGACAGGGTGTGGCCCTTCACGTCCATCGGGGGCGCGATCGCAGCGCTCAGCGAGCCGGCCACGTCGTGCCACCACTCCTCCGGGGCGTCTGCGTGCGGGGCGAGCGGCAGTGCGGCGAACTCGTCACCGCCCAGACGGGCCACGAGATGGTCGCCGAGGCAGGCGGCCATGCGGCTGGCGACCACGCAGAGGACCTCGTCGCCGGCGTCGTGCCCGTACGTGTCATTGATCGGCTTGAAGCCGTTGAGGTCGAGGATCAGGACGGCCGACGAGCAGTCGTCGCTGCGCAGCAGCCCGGGGGCGAGTGCGTGGAAGAGGCGGCGGTTGGCGAGTCCGGTGAGCTCGTCGTGGCCGGCCATCCAGCGCAGCGATGCGCGCTCCTGCTCCAGCTGTTGCACGTGCGCCGCGAGCTGATCGATGCGAGCCTGGAGACGGGCGGCTTCGGCCCCGGCCCGCAGCTCGGCGTCATCCGGCAGGACCCCGCCCATGTCGGCGGCGGCAGGATCGAGGATCCGCATCGGCCGTCCTCTCACCCTGCGGCGGACCAGCGGGAGCCATCGAGCTCCACAGAGGAATCATGGCAGGCGGCCGGGACGCGTGCAAGATTTCACGAGGACAACTGTCACGGTGACAGGATGCATCCATGGTGGCTTTCGGCTACTCTAGGTATGCGCCGCTTTCGTGGTGAAAGAGTCCAGCGTCGATGTGATGTGCTTACTGTGCACTCAAAGCGGGCGTTGGGTGACACAGTGACCACCGGATCGGTGGCACGTCGGTTACCCAGAGCAAGCGGCTCAAGGGGGAGGGGCACTGATGAGAAGCGACACCGGCTGGATCATTTCCAGTAGGTCGACGGGCAACGGCGGCAGCTGCGTCGAGGCGCGCCGCCAGGACGGCCTCATCGAGGTCCGCAACAGCAAGGCCCGCGAAGCCGGCACCGTGGTGTTCACGATCGAGGAGTGGGACTCGTTCCTGTTCGGCGCCAAGCGCGGCGAGTTCGACGGGCTCCTGGCCGACTGACCACGGCGGACGTCGCTCAGGACAGGCGGCCGACCCCGACGTAGAAGCCCGAGTGTTCCGGCTTGTCCCTGAACTCGTCGACCATGTCCGGCTCCGGCCGCCAGGTGTTGAGCCAGACGAGGCCGGGTTCGACCATCTCGAACCCGTCGAAGAACCGGGCCACGTCGCTCCTGCTGCGGGGAACGAGCGCCGTCGAGGTCTGCCGGCGGTAATCCTTCTGCGTCTTCTCCCACGCCCGCTCGTCCACGACCAGCTCGTCGATCGTCGCGTGCGCGACCACGAGGTGGCTGCCGGACGCGAGCGCGGAGCGGAACGTGGCCAGGATGTCACAGACCTCGTCGGAGTCCTCGACGAAGTGCAGCACCGCGACCATCAGCACCGCTATCGGCTTGTCGAAGTCCAGCAGGTTGCGTACCCGCGGATGGTCGAGGACGGCTCGCGGCTCACGGACGTTCGCGCGGATGGCCGTGGCGAACTGGTTGCCCTCGAGCAGTTCCAGGCTCTCCGACACCGCATCGGGATCGATGTCCACATAGACCACCCGAGCGTCCGGGACCGCCGCCTGCGCGATCTCGTGGACGTTGCCCTCGGTGGGGATGCCCGAGCCGACGTCGAGGAACTGGTGCACGCCGACCGACGTCAGGTAACGGATGGCGCGGGCAAGGAACGCCCGATTGTCCCGGGCGATGGTGCGCAGCCTCGGAGTCCGCTCCAGCAGGGCCTTCCCCACCTCGCGGTCCGCCGGGAAGTTGTGGATCCCGCCCAGGTAGTAGTCGTACAACCGGGCGGCCGTGACGGGCTTCCGGTGTGCGTCGTGTACGTCGCGGCCAGCGCCTGTCACGTCGTTCCCCACTTCGTCACCGGAACTCTCCGACGGGTACGGAATCCTTGCTGATGAGGTCGAAGATCCGCCGGTATTCATCAACCTCGGCCTGCTCCTCCAGGTAGAGGGCACCGACGTGGGATTCCAGATAGACCACGTCGGGATCGTCCGGGTCGTCGAACTCCAGGATCCGGAAGGCGCCGGCCATCGCCGCGTGCGCCCCGACCGAGAACGGCAGCACCCGGATGTCGACCGTGTCCTCCCGGCACAGCCGCCGGAGATGCTCCACCTGTCCCTCCATCACCTGTTCCCCGCCGATCGGCCGGGACAATGCCCCCTCGCCGAGCACCGTGACGAGACGGATCGGTGGGTTACGGGCGAACAGCGTCTTCTGCCGCTGCATCCGGAGCTTGATGTGGCGCTCGGCGGCCTCCGGGTCGACCGGCTGCTCGGCACCGAAGATGGCTCGCGCGTACTCCGGGGTCTGCAGCTCACCGGGAACCACCTCGCCGTCGTACCCGAACAGGCGGGACGCGGACGCCTCCAGACCGACGTACAGCTTGAACCATTCGGGGATGACCGGGCTGGCGTCCCACCACTCCTGCTGCGACGTGCCCAGCGCCAGGTCGGCGAGCGCGTCGGTGATGCTCTGGTCCGCGCCGTAGAGCCAGCACAGCGCGCGTACGTTGGCCCCGGTGACCGGCACCTTGCCCGTCTCGATGCGGTGCAACGTCGGCTCCGAGATGCCCAGCCGCGCCTCCACCACATCACGCCGGCTCATCGCGGACGCCGTGCGCAGCCGCGTCAACCGCCGCCCCAACGCCCGCCGCACGACACGTTGGCCTGTGACCGGCACGCCCTACCTCCGCCTCGCGAACCCGTGTGGACGGTGACGGCGATCACCGTACCGCAACGGCGCGTCGCCACCAGGCCACCCGTGGTTGCTACCCGAACGGACGAGGGTGACAAGACCGTGTTCGCGGTGATGCGTACCGGCTTTACCAGGGCGCTTTCCCGCCGTGAAGGCGAGTGATGATCTTGCCGGTGGTCGAAGGCACTCGGTCCGGTTCGGGCCGGCAAGCAGGGCGGCAGTTGTAGTCTCGACGGCGGCGATAGCCGTGCCGAGGCGCACCTCCGTCAGACCAGATGCGCCATACGGCCGAGTTCACTCGTCGGAGGTCGGCGTTTCGTCTTGTCGGCTCCGTGCTGTTGCCGCAGTTTTCGCACCACTAGCGGAGTCCGGTGATGTCCTGCCGTTGCTACGGTCATGCCCTCTTGCCCAGAACACCCGGGGATGTGCATGACCAGCGCTGAAGAATCCATTGTCGACGAAAGTGGAATTGTCGCTGATTATCTGCCCGGAGTGCGCGGCCATGGTGTTCTGGCCGCAGGGTTCGGCGTGGATGACAAGGACAGCCTGGCGGTCTGGAAGCTGGGCCCCACTGGAGGGCTCAGCGGCGCGTGGGTCTTTTCCCAGGAGGATCTGGCGCGGGACACGACACGGTTCCATGCAGTCATGCACATGCTCGCCGGACGCTGCCTCGTCGGGTGGACCCGGCAAGCCCCGGTGGACGTGCTGAGCAAGGTTGCTCACCTCCTCCCGACGAAGCTTGTTGACGAGTTCGCTGCTGGTGTGGCGTCCATCGCGGACCTGCTTGACGAGGTGTGTGAGCACCGCGAGCGCTACGGCGCTGCCCTTGAGGCTTACCGGGCTACCGCCAAGTCGAAGTTGGCCCCGCTGGCTTGGGCGCAGGACGTGCCTGCGGATCGAGAAGCTGCCGAGCGCCTGATCTCTTTCCAGCCCTCCTGCGCCGCGTCCCCGGTCGTCGCAAGCGCCCTGAGCATCGTCGGGTCGTTCCGTCGTGCGGTGGAGCTGTGGCAGGACACGGAGCAGGTCCGCTACCGCCGCTCGTATTTGCGCTCACTGGGGGAGCCGCAGCCTCTTCCACCTCGGTGGCTGGCCCATCTGCGCGCGACCGCCCCGGGTCTTGCCAGGATCGGGGAGTAGCGGTGTACGCCGTAGTCGACGTGGAGACCACCGGCCTGCGTACCAGCTGGCACGACCGTGTCGTCGAGGTGGCGGTCGTCCACCTCGACCAGGACGGTCACGTGATGGACGAGTGGTGCAGCCTCGTCAACCCCCACCGCGACCTGGGACCTCAGCAGGTCCACGGCATCACGGCGCGGGAAGCCCGGCGTGCACCGGCCTTCAGTGACCTGGCCGGTGAGCTGACCAGCCGGTTGGCCGGCCGCGTGCTGGTGGCCCACAACCTCACCTTCGATGCCATGTTTCTCGCCGCGGAATACCAGCGAATCGGCGTCGTGGCACCGGTACGCGCGGACGCCGGCCTCTGCACCATGCAGTTGGCTGCGCACTTCCTGCCCACCGCCTCCCGCAGCCTGCATGACTGCCGACGCGCAGCAGGCATGCCGACTCACAGGGCTCACTCCGCGCTGCATGACGCGCGCGCAGCAGCGGACCTCCTCGCCTACTACCTCCTCGCCGCGGGATCACCGCCGTCATGGGCCGCCACGGTTGCGCGAGCCGCAACGACTCCATGGCCTGAGCTGCCGCCCTCGGGAGCGGTTCCCGTGCAGAGGACGTCAGCGGAACATCGGCAGGAGCACTTCCTTGCCCGGTTGATCGATCGGCTTCCCCGGCAGCGTGAGCCACGAGCCGACGCCTACATGGACCTCCTCGACCGGGCACTCCTCGACCGGCACATCTCTGCGACGGAGGCCGACGCCCTTGTGGAAACTGCGGAGACTCTGGGGCTGGCCCGCGCAGACGTTGCTCACCTGCACGAGCAGTATCTCGCTCAGCTCGCGTGGGTCGCCCTCTCCGACAACGTGCTGACCGAATCAGAGCGACAGGACCTCAACGACGTGGCGCTCCTTCTCGGCCTTCCCGCGAGATCCGCTGCGCAGGCGCTGGAAGTGGCCGAGGCCTGGTCCGCTCAGCGTGGTGGTGCGCCGGAACGTCAGCGGTGGCAATTGCAGCCCGGGGACCTTGTCGTCTTCACGGGCACCATGAGCCCGCCGCGCGAGGAGTGGCAAGCGGAGGCGGCCGCTGCCGGCCTCGACGTCGGGAACAACGTCACCAAGAAGACGAAGCTGCTCGTCGCCGCCGATCCGGACTCCATGTCGGGGAAGGCCGAGAAGGCCCGTCGGTACGGCATCCCCATCGTGCACCCGACCGCTTTTCAGCAGATGTTGAACATCGTCTGACGAAGAAGCCGGAGCGCATCGCCCTGTCGGTTCGCGGCTACCTTGCAGGCTCTGCTATCAGCCTGCGTTCGCCGCAGCGGCGCGGACAGCTGTGGCCTGCTCCGTCTCAGCGGCCGCGGTGATCACCGCGGCCGTCGGAAGGACAGCGAGGCCCGGCCACGTCCGCGAGCGGCCGCGACACGTGGTCGGCGAAAAGGCAGATCTTTGACCTGGGGTGCGGCTAGCCCCAGACCTCCTCGGCGGTCTCCGCGATGAGCCGCAGCTTCGCGACCTCCTCGTCGTACGACAGCACGTTGCCCTCCACGGTGGAGGAGAAGCCGCACTGCGGTGACAGGCACAGCTGCTCGAGCGGCACATGGCGGGCGGCCTCGTCGATGCGGCGCTTCAGCGTATCCTTCGACTCGAGCTCGCCGCGCTTGGTGGTGACCAGGCCGAGCACCACCATCTTGCCCGGCGGTACGAACCGCAGCGGGGCGAAGCTGCCTGAGCGCTCGTCGTCGTACTCCAGGAAGAAGCCGTCCACGGCCAGTTCGCTGAACAGCGCCTCGGCGACGAAGTCGTAGCCGCCCTCGGCCGCCCAGGACGAGCGGAAGTTGCCGCGGCACATGTGGGTGGTGACCGCCAGCCCGGCCGGCCGGTCCTGGATCGCGGCGTTGATCTGCCGGATGTAGCGCAGGTGCTGGTGCTCGGCGTCATCGCCCCGGGAGGTGAGCAGGGCGCGCTGGACGGGATCGTTGAGGTAGGCCAGGCTGGTGTCGTCGAGCTGCAGGTATCGGCAGCCCAGGTCGTGCACCCGGCGGACCTCTTCGGCGTACGCGGCGCTGAGGTCGGTCCAGAACTGGTCCTCGTCCGGGTACACCGCCGGATCGATGGCCGCCCGCCCGCCGCGGTAGTGCACCATGCTCGGCGACGGAATGGTCAGCTTCGCCGTCACGCCGGGGCCGACGGTCCGTGCCAGGAACGCGAACGCCGGCCCGAAGATGGTGTCGGTGAGCCGGACCGGCGCGTCCACGGCCAGCGCGGCGGATTCGAAGTCCAGCTCGCCGTCCGCGTTGCGGAAGTGCACCTGGATCTTCTCCTCGGTGCGGCTGATGCCACTCAGCTGGTAGATGAAGTCCATGTGCCAGGACGTACGCCGGAACTCGCCGTCGGTGGCCGAGCGCAGCCCGGCGTCGCGCTGCATCGCGACCACCTCGCGGATCGCGTCGTCCTCGACGGCGCGCAGGTCGTCGTCGCCGATCTTCCCGGCCGCGTGCTCCTCGCGGGCCCGCAGCAGGCGCGCGGGCCGGAGCAAACTGCCGACGTGATCCGCCCGGAAAGGCGGGGTGTCGCGGAGCGTCATCGTCGATACCCCCTCAATGCGACAGCTTAGGTGCGCGCGCCGTGCGCCTGGAAGAGCCGAGCGCGAGGGTGGGCCCGAGCTCATCGCCCGGCTACCCGCTCACCGGACGCGGACCTCCTCGATGCGTACGGGGCGGTGCTCCGCGGCCGAGCGGACACAGGCCTCGGCGATCCGGCCCGCTTCGAGGCCGTCGGCGACCGTGCACGGCGACGGCTGTTTCCCGGCGGCGACGTCGAGGAACGACTCGAACTGGGCGCGGAAGGCGTCGGCGAAGCGGTCCATGAAGAAGTGGTGCGGGTGGGGGTCGAAGGCGACCGCGCCCGTACCGGCGGACCGCATCGGCCACTTCGGGTCGATGCCGGCGGCGATGCTGTCCGCCGAGCCGTGCACCTCCAGGCGTACGTCGTAGCCGCGGCCGTTGTAGCGGGTGGTGGACACCACACCGAGGGTGCCGCCGGCGAAGGTGACGACAGCGGTCGCGGTGTCCGCGTCGCCGAGCTCGGCGAAGAAGGCGGCGTCGCGGAACCTCCTTGCGACCTGCTGGACCACCGCCGGCGACGCGAACCCCTACCCCGGCGATCAGCGCAGCCCGGTCGGGATCCGCGAGCGCGTCGAAGCCGCCTCCGGCGCCGGGTTCCGCGGCCTGGGCCTGCTGCACGCGGACCTGATGCCGGCGCTCGACGAGTACGGAGTACGCGGCCTGCGCACCCTGCTGGACGACCACGGCATCGTCGACCTCGAGTTGGAACTGCTCACCGGCTGGTGGGCGACGGGCCCCGACCGCGTACGCAACGACCTGCTCACCGCGGCCGAGCAGCTCGGTGCCCGGCACATCAAGGCGGCCCCCGATGTCGCCGGCGGCTCGTGGAACCGCGATCAATGGATCACGGCGTTCGCCGCGCTGGCGGCCGACGCGGCGAACGCCGGAACCCGGGTCGGACTCGAATTGCTGCCCTGGTCGAACATCAGGACCGTGCACGAGGGACTCTCCCTGGTCCGGGACGCCGGCGCGCCGGCCGCCGGGCTGATCATCGACGTCTGGCACACCGAACGCGCACACACGCCACCGGCCGATCTCGCCGCGGTGCCCCTGCGTTACATCGTGGGTGTCGAACTCGACGACGCCGACGCGGAACCGGTCGGCACGCTCTTCGACGACACCGTCAACCGCAGGCGGTTGTGCGGTCGGGGCGCCTTCGACCTCGCGGGCGTCATCGCAGCGCTGCGCGCCACCGGGTGGGACGGTCCGTGGGGCGCCGAAATTCTCTCCGAGGAACACCGGAAGACGCCGGTACGTGAAGCCGTCGCGGCCGCTTTCCGTACGGTGGAAGCAGTGCTCAAGCAGAGGTGCCAGTAAGGCGTCTGAGCCCACCGGAAGTCGCGTGCGTGGGCAGGGAGCCGACTTTACCGGCTCAGCCCGTCCACCGGCGTGCCGGCCGCTCGATCCAGCCGTGTTCCAGTGCCCGGACGACGGCGCCCGTACGGCTGGTCGTCTGTGTCTTGCGGAGCGCCGACCCGACGTGCTTCTCCACCGTCCTGGGGGAAATGAACAGCACAGCCGCCACCTCCCGGTCGGTCCGGCCCTGGGCCAGCAGCGTCAGGACTTCGCTCTCCCGGGAACTCAACGGCGACGCGGGGACCGGCCTGTCGGTGGCATACGGGACGTCCGCCCGTACGACCGTTCCCCAGCCGGGGACCCGGTCCACCGAGACGGCCCCGCCCGCGGCGGCGAGCAGTTGCGACCACGAGGTGGTGCCCAGGCCGAGCGGGTCCGGGTCCGCACCCGGGTGCCCGGCCGGCGACGAGTCGTCCTGCACGAGCAGGCGGAGACCCTCGGGCCGGTGGACGACGGCCACGTGGACACGGCTCACCCCTTCGCTCCGTGAGGCGGCGAGGGCGGCGACCGTGACCACTTCGGCGGCGACCTGCGCCACTTCCTCGCCGAGCGGGCGGGCCGGGCCCACCTCGGTGACCCGTGTCGCGATCCGGGTGAGTTCGGCCTGGGCGGTGAACCGCTCACGGATGATGCGGGCGAGCAGGGGTTGCTCGGCCCCGCCCGCGCGGAGGATGGCTCCCGCCCCGGCCTGGCTCAGCACCTCGAGGGCGTCGATCTCCCTCGCGGAGTAGCTCCGGGACTCGCCGGCGAACCCGACGTTGACCGCGATGACCTCGCCGCGCCACCACATGGGCACGGCGACCGCTGACCCGCGGCTGGCGCGGTGCCCGGCCGGCAGATGCCGTCCCGGCACCTGCTCGTAGCTCGGCAGGACGACCGGGCGGCGGCGCAAGAAAGCCTGCCCCGTCGCACCCTCGTCGAGCGGAAAGCTGCGACCCACCTTGCACGGCACGCCGATCTCGGCCACCTTGCTGTACGTCCCGCTGCGGGCGTCGACGAGGGAGACACTGCCCGCGATCCCCGGCACCACTCCGCTGCTCGTCAGGAGTAGATGGCGCAGGACCTGGGCCAGGCCCTGACCCGCGTAGAGACCGCCGACGGCGGCGTCCAGCGGCGGACGGCCGTCGCCCGGCGCACCCTGCCCCTCGTGCCGCATGGTTGGACGTTAGAAGGACCGTACGAGCAGACGCAATGGACGGGGCGCCCGCCTGATCACGCCCCATCTGAAAGGACGTCCGCCGGGAGACTGGGGGATTTCCCCCATGGTTGAGCCGCGCCGCCGAAAGCTTTACTTACCAGGCGCAACGCCGCTCGACCGGCAGGGAGGAATCGTGCCCGTCGTCCCGATGAAAGAGATGCTGGACCGTGCGCTCGCCGACAGGTACGGCGTCGCGGCGTTCAACATCCTCAACGACCTCACGATCGAGGCGGTCCTCGCCGCCGCCACGGAGGAGAACGCTCCGGTCATCCTGCAGACCTCCGTGAAGACTGTGCGGTCGTACGGTCGCCGGCAGCTCTTCGGGATCTTCGAGGCCCTGGCGCGGACCGTGCCGGTGCCGGTGACGCTGCACCTGGACCACTGCCCGCACCGTGAGGTCATCAGCGACTGCCTGGCCGGTGGGTGGAACAGCGTCCTGTTCGACGCCCACGAGCTCGACGTCGCGGAGAATCTGCGCCAGACCACGGAGGTCGTCGCCGAGGCCCGCAGCACGGGCGCGCACGTCGAGGGTGAGATCGAAGGCATCCAGGGCGTGGAGGACGACATCGGTTCCGACGAGGCGTCCCGCGTCCAGAGCCTCGAGGTCGCCGTCGACTTCATCAAGCGGACCGGCGTCGACTGCTTCGCCCCGGCCATCGGCAACGCGCACGGGCAGTACAGGTCCGCTCCCGTCCTCGATCACCAGCGGGTGTCCGACCTCGTCGAGGCGACGGGCGTACCGATGGCCCTGCACGGCGGCACCGGTCTGTCGGACGAGCAGTTCACCGATCTCATCTCCCGGGGGTGCGCGAAGGTCAACATCTCCACCGCCCTCAAGGAGAGCTACCTGAAGGAGAGCCTGAGGTTCCTCAAGGCGGCCGAGGCCGAGGACAAGTGGGACCCACCCTCGCTGTTCAGGGCGCAGCGCGGCGCGGTCGTCGACATGGCCAAGCGGCACATCCGGCTCTTCGGCGGCTCGGGACGTGCCTGGTGACCGGCCTGGTCTTCGACTGCGACGGCGTCCTGGCGGACACCGAGCGCGACGGACACCTGCCCGCCTTCAACGAGACCTTCGAGCACTTCGGGCTGCCCGTGCGGTGGAGCGAGGACGAGTACGCCGAGAAGCTGAGAATCGGCGGGGGCAAGGAGCGGATGGCCAGCCTGTTCGCCGACCCGGAGTTCGTCCGTGCCGCGGGCGTCCCGCAGGACGAGGACGCGCGCAAGGACCTCCTGGCGCAGTGGCACCGCACCAAGACCGCCGCGTTCAAGCGACTGGTGTCCGAAGGCTGCATCCCGCCGCGTCCGGGCATCCCCCGGATCATCTCCGCGGCGCTCGACGCAGGCTGGACCGTGGCGGTCGCGTCCACCTCGGCGGAGGAGTCCGTACGGGCCGTCCTCGAGAACGCCGTGGGCAAGGAGGCCGCGGACCGCGTACCCGTCTTCGCCGGCGACGTCGTCCCGGCGAAGAAGCCTGACCCCGCCGTCTACCGGCTCGCGGTGTCGCGGCTCTCGCTCGACCCCGCGGACACCCTGGTGGTCGAGGACTCCCGCAACGGGCTGCTGGCCGCCACCGGTGCGGGGCTCGCGTGCCTCGTCACCGTCAACGGCTACACCCACGACGAGGACTTCACCGAGGCCGTGCTCGTCGTCTCGGAGCTCGGCGATCCCGGCCGCCCGCCCGTGCGGGTGCTGGCCAACCGGAGCAGGGCCACCCCGGGGGACTACCTCACGCTGGAGGACCTCGGTTCCTGCGTACGAGCACAGCCGGCCCGGGAGCCGGACGAGGAGGAAATCACGTGAGCAGCGACGCGCTGGCGCAGGCCGAGCTGGTGGTGCGCACGATCGCCGAGACGGCGGTGGAGAACGAGAAGTACTTCGGTGACCTCGACGCGGTCGTCGGCGACGGCGACTTCGGGTACTCGCTCGCGAGGGGCTTCGAGAAGCTGCTGGAGGGATGGGACGCCCTCGACCGTACCGATGTCGGAACGTTCCTGAAGAAGAGCGGCATGACCATCACGTCGCGGATCGGCGGCACCTCCGGGCCGATCTGGGGCACCGGCTTCATGCGGGCCGGCATCGCCGCGGGCAACGACGAGGAGCTCTCGGGCGAGCAGGTGGTCGCGATGCTCCGGGCGGCCATCGACGGCATCAAGGCCCGCGGGCAGTCCGACGTGGGCGACAAGACCCTGCTCGACGCGCTGGTGCCCCTGACCGACACGCTGGAGCAGCAGCTGCAGCAGGGCCTGTCCGCCGCGGAGGCGCTCACCGCGGCCGCGGCGGCGACGCGCGAGTCGGCCGAGGCCACCAAGGACATGGTGGCCAAGCGCGGGCGGGCCGCCTACACCGGAGAGCGCAGCAAGGGCTCAGTCGACGCCGGCGCCATGGCCGTTGCCGTGATCGTCGAGCGCATCAGCCAGGTCTGGTCCAGATAAGGAGCCACGTCGTGAAGAAGTTCGTCAACGACCCGAAGAACTTCGTACCCGAAATGCTGGAGGGCCTCGCCCTGGCCAACCCGGACACCCTCAGGTACGTGCCCGACTACAACCTCATCATGCGGGCCGACGCGCCCCGCGAGGACAAGGTGTCCATCGTCCAGGGTTCGGGCTCCGGGCACGAGCCCGCGCACGTCATGATCGTCGGCAAGGGCATGCTCGACGCCGCCTGCCCGGGCGACGTGTTCGCCGCGCCGCCGATGGACTACGTGTACGAGACCACGAAGCTGCTGGCCTCCCCGAAGGGCGTGCTCCTGCTCGTGAACAACTACACGGGTGACCGGATGGCCTTCGACATGGGCCGGGAGATGGCGGAGTCCGAGGGCATCAAGGTCAAGGTGCTCACCATCAACGACGACGTGGCGGTCAAGGACTCCCTCTACACCGTCGGCAGGCGCGGGGTGGCCGGCAACTTCTTCGTGCTGAAGGCCGTCGGCGCCGCCGCGGAGCAGGGCGCCGACCTCGACGAGCTCATCCGCATCGGGAAGAAGGTCAACGACGTCACCCGCTCCTTCGGGGTCGCGCTCACGGCCTGCACCCCTCCCGCCAAGGGCAGCCCCCTGTTCGAGCTGGGCGACGACGAGATCGAGTTCGGGGTGGGCATCCACGGCGAGCCGGGGCGCGAGCGCCGCAAGATCTCCCCGGCGGACGCCATCGTCGACGACATGCTCGAAGCGGTCGTCCCCGACCTTCCGTACAGCCGCGGCGACCGGGTCGCTCTCATGATCAACGGTCTCGGCGGTACGCCCATCAGCGAGCTGTACGTCCTCTACCGGCGCGCCCACCAGCGGCTCGCCGACCGGGGCATCGCCGTCGGCCGCAGCTACGTCAACGAGTACTGCACGTCGCTCGACATGGCCGGCGCCTCGCTCACCCTCGTCCGCCTCGACGACGAGGTCGACCGGCTGCTGGAAGCGCCCGCCGAGGTCGCCGTCCGCGTCTTCTAGCGATCGGCGGGCCGCCACGCACCCCTGGGAGGAACCGTGCCGCGCAACATCACCCTCAAGCAGGCCGAGGCCGTCGTCGAGGCGTGCAAGGCCGAGGCCGTCGCCATCGGGCAGCCCATGAACATCGCGGTCGTGGACGACGGCGCGAACCTGGTCGCCTTCGCCGCGATGGACGACACCAAGCTGATCGGGGCCGACATCTCGCAGCGCAAGGCCCTGACCGCCGTCTACTTCCAGATGGACACCAAGGACCTCGTACCGCTGGTCCAACCGGGCGCGGCGCTGTACGGCATCGAGGCCACCACCGGCGGCCGGCTCGTCGTCTTCGGCGGCGGCGTCCTGCTCAGACGGCCCGACGGGACGATCGCGGGCGGCGTAGGCGTCAGCGCCGGCACCGTCGACGAGGACCATCGGGTGGCTGATGCGGGCCGCAAGGCCTTCGAGACCGAGCGCGCCGGCCGAGTGGGGGAGCCGGCATGAGGACCCGACCGGCGGCCGCCCGCGCCGGCGCGGTGGGGCCCAGTCGCGGGTGAAGCCGGCCACCTCACTCCGGCGCGGAATTGCGGGAGCCGTATGCGCCCGCGGGCCGCAGCGGTGGTGGCTCGGCGGACGAAGACACGGCGCCGTCTACGCGGACGCGCCGAGCGGGGGTGGGGTGAAGCCGCCGAACTCGCGCTCGAGCAGCGCGGCGAAGCGGATCGGCGTGTGGTCCTCGAGGAGCGGGCCGATCAGCTGCACGCCGATGGGCAGCCCCTGCGCCGAGCGGGTGACCGGCACGGCGGTCGAGGGGAGGCCGGGTGCCGTCGCGATGCCGCCCCACGCCGACTGGTCCAGGTAGTCGTGCTCTTCCCCGTCGATCGGGATGACACGCTTCGTCATCGGCTCGCTGTGGTCGTGCGGGAAGGCCGGGGTCGAGAACACCGGCGCGACCACGATGTCGACCTCTGTGAACAGCTCGGCCCACCGGGCCCGCTGGGCGGCGCGGACGGCGTCGGCCGCGACCCAGTCGCGATGGCTCAGGACCACACCCCGGGCCCGTTCGGCGACCAGTGACACGTCGGACGGGTCGAGTGCCGCCGCGGCCTCGACGCCGGCCGCGTAGACAGCGGGCGGAAAGCCCGCCGCGACGGCCGACTGGAGCAGGCGCATGTAGCAGCGGGCGCCGGCGGCCAGATCGGGCAGGTGCGGGCTGTGCCGCCGGACCGTCACCCCGGACGCCGCCAGCCGCGTGGCGAGGTCGTCGATCGCGGCGCGTACCTCGGACGAGACCGGCACGAGCGGATGCGACTCCAGGATCAGGACCCGGAACGCGCCCAGGTGGTCGTGCCGGGCGGGGCGCAATGCGGTCCGGTAGGCGATGCCGGGGCCGGCCTCGTCGGGGTCGCAGAGCAGGCGGACCATCATCTCGAGGTCGGCCGCGCCGCGGGCCATCGGTCCGATGACGCCCAGGTCACCGCCGAACTCGGGTAGTGGCCGGGCGCCCGGGAACGTGTGCCCGCGCAACGGGAGCAGGCCGATCGAGGGCTTGTGCGCGTACACCCCGCAGAAGTGCGCCGGCACGCGCAGCGAGCCGCCGATGTCCGAACCCATCGACAGGGCGCCGAAGCCGGCGGCGAGGGCGGCGGCCGAGCCGCCGGACGAGCCACCCGGTGTACGCCCGAGGTCCCACGGATTGTTCGTGGTGCCGTGGATCGCGTTGAAGGACTGGAACTCGCCGAGCGCGAGCGGCACAGTCGTCTTGCCGAGGATCACCGCACCGGCCGCCCTGAGCCGGGCGACCGCGACCGCGTCGGAGGTCGCGACGTGGTCCTTGAACCGCGGGAAACCCCAGGTGGTGGGCAATCCTGCGACGTCGATCGAGTCCTTGACGGTCATCGGTACGCCGAGCACGGGCCCGGCCTCGCCCCGGGACCGTGCCGCATCGGCCTCACCCGCCGCCGCGAGGGCCCGGTCGAAGTCGGGCACGCAGATCGCGTTGATGTCGCCGTCGAGCCGTTCGATCCGCGCGATCATGGCCATGGCGAGCTCGACCGCGGACACTTCGCCGGCATCCATCGCCGCGGCCAGTTCGGCCGCGGTCGAGTACGCGTAGTCGGTCACGCCCCTCAGCCTGCCTCATGGTGGGACCAGCCGTCCTGCTGGGGACCTTCGGCAACTGCTGCGATACGTCGGACGGCCCGGCGGCCGAATCAGGCTGACGCCGCCGGGGTAAGAGGCGGCGATGAGGGCCGGTGCCCAGCCCGCGCCCCGAGCGAACGGAGACTCGTATGCGTGCCCTGTTGTGGACCGTCGGTGTCGTGGCGGTTGTTCTCATCCTGCTCGGACTGTTCATCAAGGCCGTCAAGTGGTTGCTCATCCTGGGCCTGATCGCGCTCGTCGTCGCGGTGGTCATGGGCGTGATGGAGGGGCGCAAGCTCCGCCGGAGGCTGTAGCAGCGCTCGGGAACCGGCATGGCGGCGGCTCGGTCGCGGGTGGCGGCGGCGATGCCGGCAGCGTCGCCGTCGTGCCGGCCCGCGGTATGACAGTCCGGTGACAAACCCCGCGGCCAGGGGCGGAGCACGTGTGGGCCGGGGACGTGCGAGGCATCATGCGGGTATGGGCGTGCTGCTGAGCTGCGGGCCGCAGCGGTGAAGATCGGACTGCGGACGCGGGTCAGCGCTGCCTTCGCCGTGGGGGCGCTGGTGTTGTCGGGCTGTGTCTCGATGGTCTCGTACGAGCTCGCCCGCAGCACGCTGATCCAGGAACGGGAACGGACGGCCGTCCGCGTCACATATTTCGACGCCGCCAACGTCGACGCCGGGCTGCCGAGCCGTTCCTCGGACGTGGGCGAGGTGCTGCGCTCGCTCGACACGGGCGGGGACCGGTATGTGCTGCTGTATCGCGACGGGCAGTGGTATTCGCGCGGCGCGGATGCGTCGGCCGGCGCCGCCGTGCCTGCGCACCTGCAGGAGATGACAAGTCAGGGTGAGGCGGGGGTCCAGCGGATCCGTCAGGATGGTCAGGCGGCGCTGGTCATCGGGATCCCGCTCTCCTCGGGTGTCTTCTACGAGGTGGTGGCCCTCACCGAGCTGGACCGCACGCTGCAACTTCTCGCGCTCGTGCTGACCGCGGTCGCGATCATGGTCGCCGGCGCCGGTGCGGCCGTCGGCTTCTACGTCACCCGGCACGCGCTGCGTCCGCTGACCGCCGTGGCCGCCGCGGCCCGCAACATCGCCGACGGTGACCTCGAGACCCGTCTCGACCCGGACACCGAGCCGGACCTGGCGCAGCTGTCGATCTCGTTCAATCACATGGCGGACGAGCTCTCCCGGCGCCTGCAACGCGACCGGCGCTTCGCCGCCGACGTGAGTCACGAGCTGCGCTCACCGCTGCAGACGCTGTCCGCCGCCGCGAGTGTGGTCGATCGGCGCCGCGACGGACTCGATCCGAAGGCGGCCGCGGCCATCGGCCTGATCACCGACGAGATCAACCGTTTCCAGGATCTGGTCGACGACCTGCTCGAGCTGGCTCGCAGCGACCAGCCCGCGCATCGGGAGCCCACCGACATGCGCCAGCTGGTCGGGCGTGCCTGCCGCAGCCGCGGCCTGTCCGAGGAGCTGCTCGAGGTGCTGCCCGGCACCCCCGAGGTCTGGTCGGTGGACCGCCGCCGGGTGGAGCAGGCCCTGGGGAACCTTCTCGACAACGCGGTCCGCTACGGCGGTGGGCCCGTGGCCGTTCGTCTCGGCCGCGCCGGCGACAGTCAGGTCATCGAGGTCGACGACGAGGGTCCCGGCGTGGCGCAGGATGACCGTACGGTGATATTCGACCGGTTCGTCCGCGGCCCGGCGGCGAACGCGCGCGGCGGCGACGACGGCACCGGGCTGGGCCTGTCCATCGTGGCGCAGCACGCCGCCGCCCACGGCGGCGTGGTCAGCGTCGGCGACCGCCCCGGCGGCGGCGCCCGGTTCCGGATGGAGTTGCCATGACAAGCCGCGTCGGCCGGCTCACCGCCGGCCTGCTGATCTGCCTGCTCAGCGCCGCCTGCGGCCTGCCGGCCGAGGACGAGCCGCGCCAGGCCGACCTGCCCCGGAACCCGCTGACCAGCCGTACGGCGACGACGGCCGGCACGGAACCGCCGGGGGAGGTCACCGAGGTGCTCTGTCTCGTGCGCGACGGTCGCCTCGTGCAGACGGTACGCCGGGTCAGCGCGCCACCGAGCTTGCAGCATCACGTCGAGGCGCTGGTGGCCGGCCCCACCGAGGCCGAACGCGCCGGTGGCCTGACGACGGCGCTTGCCACGACGACGCTGAAGGTCGGCGTGCCGGCCGGCAGCACCGAGGCGCGGGTGGAGGTCGCCGACAACGAGGAGGGCGCCCGCAGCGACGAAACCATCGCGTACGCCCAGATCGTCTGCACGCTGACGTCCCGGGAGGACGTCAACTCGGTGGTGTTCACCCGCGACGGTGAGGCCCTCGGGGTGCCTCGCGGCGACGGTTCGCTGTCCCGGGAACCGCTGCGCATCGGTGACTACGCGAGCCTCCTCGCTCCCGCCTGAGCCCCGCGGTCACCGCTGACGAGGTGCACGGCACCGTGCACCGCCACGACCCGTCCCGAATCAGCCACCACCGGATCGGCGACCAGGCGAACCACGGACGGTGTTCCGCCGCGCTGCAGGCGTACGGTGCAGTCCAGGGGTTGCCGGGCCCGGGTCAGGCGCTGAACGGCGGCGCTGAGCGCCGCGGCGTCGTCGGCCGCGACGTAGCGGGGGAGCGACGCCAGCTTGATCGCCCCGTGGCCGGGGTCGCGCTGCAGGATCCGGTACGCCGCCTGTGACCACGTGACCTGGCCGCTGGTCAGGTCCCACTCCATCCACCCGGCGCCGGCCGCCCGCTGCACCCGGTCCAGGTGTGACCTGAGCCGTCGTTCGGCGTCGTGATACTGCCAGTGCACGAGGACGCCGTCGCCGAACCGGGCCGCGCGCATGCTCATGACCACCAGCCGTTCGCCGTCCGGCGTCCGGACCGACATCGGCGTGGGTGGCAGCTGGAAGGGGCGGCCGGTGCACAGGGCCTGCAGGTACCCGTCGAAGACGCCGACGCCGACGACGTGTGGGTAGAGGTCGAGCACCCGGCGCCCGCAGAAATCGTCGGCGAGGCGTCCGCCGGCGTCCGTGGCTTCCGGGCTGCACCGGTCGAACCGGAAGTCGATGATCTGCCCGGTGTCGTCGCGCACCGGCGCGAGCAGGGCGAAGGAGCCCGGCAGGGTCTCCAGGACGGCCTCCACCCAGTGCGCGGCGGGCGAGGCGACCGGCGCGCCGTGCGGATCCCGTAGCAACTGCGACAGCCGGCGCCCGCAAGCCTCGGCGATCGCACTGACGTACGCGCGCATACCGGGCTCGGGCAGGTCGTCGGTGGGCCAGATGATCGATGCGACGCCGAAGGCGCGCCCGCGGTCGCGCAGCGGGATGCAGGCTCGCACGCCGCCGTCCACGAGGAGTTCGTAGCCCAGCTCGGCGGCGCCCTTGCCGTCGATCCACAGCGGCCGGCCGTTGACCACGGCCTGCAGGAAGGCGACCTTGAGGGTGCCGGGTACCCGCTGCCAGGCGCTGGCCAGGACCTTCGGCACACCGTGTGTGCTGACGAGGCGGACGGCGCCGTCGGGTTCGAGCACCGCGATGAGCACCGCCGCCACGCCGAGATGGCGCAGACCTTCGGACCAGGCGACCTCCGCCAGCGTCGCGGCGTCGTCCACGGACGAGAGGGCTGCGCAGGCGAGGTGGTAACGAGCGGTGATCTCCTCCGGGAGCAGGGACACCACGGGTGCCGCTCCGTCGCGGTCCGCGGCTGCCGCCTCCGAGGCCGGTGTCACGTACCGTTCCGGGCGGAAGCCGTCACCCTCGGCGCCGAGGGCGGAGGGCTCGGGCATCGGCGCGGCGATGCCCAGCAGGCCGGCCGCAACTTCGGCCACCTTCAGGTGGCTCTGTTGCGAGATGTGCGACAGGTGCGTGAACGCCTCGTCGGGGGTGCATCCGAGCCTGCCCACCAGCAGGCCTTTGGCCTGCTCGATGACGGCGCGGTGGCGCTGGGACCGCCGGAGGCCGTCCACCTCCGCCTGCAGCCGCTGCACCGTGGCCGCCAGCCGATCGTGCTCAGCCCGACGCTGCATGTGCGCTCCCTTCACCCGTGCCACGACGCCGACGCCGACGCCGGGCTCGCGGGACGTCGCGAGGAAGCGGCCGCGTGACCGTGTCGGGACGCGGCGAACGGGAAGAGCGGCGCCGTCGAACGGATCGGCACACAGCGCCGACGAACGGGGGGAACGATGCCCACACCAACCGCCACGTGGATCAGGCTGGCGGCATGCGCCGTCGCGCTGCAGGTGACCATGACGGGATGCCACGCCGAGTCCCGCGCCGAGCCGCCGGCGCGGCCCGCGGCGCAGCTCGGTGAGCGTGACGTCATCGGCCGGACCGTCACGGTCTCAGGAAAGATCATCAGAATCCTCACCACGGAGTCGTTCGTCATGGCGACCGACGGGTCCGGTGACCTGTCGGTGCTCGTGCTCAGCAGGACCGCAAGGGACCTGGCCAAAGGTCAGACGTTGACCTTCGACGGCAACGTGCAGGTGTTCTCCTACGAGGCATACCGCGGGCAGTACGAGCTGTCCGACCGGCAGGCGTACGCGCCGTTCGAAGGCGAGCAGATCATCGTGATGGCGCCAGGCTCGCCCGTACGGACGCCGTCGGGCATCCCGCCGCGCTGAGCTGGAAACAGAACCAGGCACCCCACGAGCCTGCGCTGCCGCCGGTGCGCTTCGCACACGAATCCATGACAGGTTCATGACGAGTGGGCGCTGAGCCGGCGACTTTCACGACTTCGTCATGGCGGTGTGGCAGCCCTGCCATGCCGGTACGTCATGGTGGGACGCGACGGCGACCCCGCAGACGAGGGGAAGTGAGAACACATGGGGCAGGACTGTTCCGGCGGCCCCGCGGTGAGGTTCGTGGAGCTGCACGGCGACGTTGACGCCGAGTCGGTGGAGATGCTCCGTGACCGCCTGGCGGACACCGTGCGACGCAACACCGACGTGCTGGTGGACCTGACCGACGTCACACTGATCGACTGCACCTGCCTGGGCGCTCTGGTGGAGGCACGGCAACTCGCCGCCGGCCGCGGCCATCGGGTGTGTCTCGTCGCACCGCGCCCGGTGGTGCGGCAGACCCTCGCGGCGACCATGCTCGACACGGCCTTCCCGGTGTATCCGGACCGGGACCGGGCGCTGAGCGACCTGTCGACCGGCGCCGTCGCCCCGTGCTGATCGTCCGGTCACGCGACCAGCGTGCGCCTCGTACGGCGGGGCCGGCGTCTTCCCCCGAGCGCCGGCTCCGCCCCCGTCCGCATCGCCGGCCCGGAAGTGGGCTGCGACCTCGCGCGCGCCTCAGCCTCGGATGTCAGGCGCAGGCCGATAGGCGAAGGCTGCGGCCCGTACCTCCGGCACCATCAACGCGGCGACCGTGATCGAGATCGCGGCGGACACCAGGCAGAGGGTGCAGAACGTGCCGGTCAGCAGCGGCTGGCTGACGACCAGGACGATGCCGGTCAGCGCGAGGAGACCGGCCACGACTCCCGTCGCGAACACCCAGAAGGGCCGGCTGCGCCACCGGTCGCGTCCGCCGGCCAGCTCGAGGATCACCTCGACGGCGTAGGCCACGGCACCGAGCAGGGCGTCGGGCACCGGGAGCATCCGCGACAAGGCCGAGGTGAGGACCCGCTCGCTGCCCGTACCGAACAGGGGATCCCAGACGTCGTCGATCGCGTGGAGCTGGAACAGGCCCAGGTAGAGGGACACGCAGCAACCCGCCAGGGCCAGAGCTGCGATCGCCGCGCGGCGCCGCCAGGCCGACGGATTGTGCCGTACGCGCACCGGGGTCACCTCGGTGGGCACGCCCGACGGCTGCGGACCTGTGGCATGCCTGTGTCCGGCTGCTGCGGCGGATCGGCCGGCCCATGCCGGTGCGCCTGCCCGGCGGTTCTGCGACATCACTGTGTGCCCTCCGATTCCGCTACGGAATGTCGATGCGGTTGACCGCCGTCCCCGGCGGAGATGCCCGGTACGCGCGACGGACGGTCGGTGGCTGCCGGGTCGCGGCGGGCAGAGCGCACCCTGCCCGCCGCGGTTGCCGCGTCACCCGCGGCCGCAGCCTCGAAGCGGTACGGTCGCGGGGACCCACCGTCATCCGGGCGGCCGTGGCGCTCTACCCGCCTGGGCGGGTCGACTCACGCCTCCGATGCCCTTTTCGCCGCTCAGTCGATGCGTTGCACCAGGCCGGGATAGTGAGTGACCAGCTGCTCGGAGTCGATCTCGACGGCGGCGCAGTGGCCGTCGCGGGTGAGGGTCACCGTGGTCGGGTCGATCATGGTGATCGTCTCGACGCGGGAGATGACGCTCAGCGCCGGTACGAGGACGTAGGCGCTCCTGACCTCGACGGCCTCCCCGTCGAGCCGCAACCCGGTCCGGCGCAGCAGCGGCGTCAGGGTGAGGGGCACGGTGGCCACGTGGACGTCGAGGACTCCGGAGAGGCCGTCGGGGTCGTCGGCTCCCGGAAGGGGGGCCGGTGGGTGACCGGCGGCGTTCAGGGCGTCGTCGAGGCTGCCGGTTTCCTGGGTCGTGACCCGCCAGGTGCCGCCGTCTCGGCTCAGGCGCAGCTCGCGGGCCCAGCCGGCGCCCTCGGCGTGGAGATCGGCCGACCGGACGGCCCAGCCCGGATCACAGGTGATGCGGTAGCGCAGGACGTGCGGAACGGACGCGGTGGCCACGACGGCGCCCCGGACTGTCCACGGCGGTTGTCGATCGAGGATCGCCATCCCTGTGCCCGGCGAGTCGAGCCGTTCCCAGACCAGGGTGCGAAGGTTGCTGTTCGCCATGGCGGTTGCCTTACCTCTGCCGGTGCGAGCGCAAGCGGTCAACGTGCGACAGGTTGCAGCAGCGAAGGACGGTGGCGCACGGCGCCCAGCGGCACGTCCCAGCCGGCCGGGGGTCGCAGCGGCACCGTTGGGGCCCGGCGAAGCCCTTTACTCGCGGTTCTGGTCCGCGGGGTCGCCGCCGGGCTTGTCGCGGAAGCCCAGCACCGCGTGGTAGCTCACCGCGCACAGCGGGACGGCGATGAGCGCCCCCGCAACCCCTGCCAGCAGCGTGCCGGCGGTGACGGCGAGCAGCGTGACGACCGGGTGGATCCGGATCGCGCGGCGCATCACCAGCGGCTGCAGCACGTTGCCTTCGACCTGCTGCACCACGATGACGGCGATGACGACGACGATGGCGTCCCCGAGGCCGTTGGTCACGAGCGTGACGAGAGCCGCGGCGGCTCCGGCCAGGGTGGCGCCCAGGATCGGCACGAACGCCGAGACGAACGTGAGGATCGTCAGCGACAGCGCAAGGGGGACCCGGAGGACGAACAGCACCGCGCCGATGCCGATCGCGTCGACGGCGGCGACCACGGCGGTGCCGTGGGTGTACGACTGGAGGGTGTGCCAGGCCGTACGGCCGGCGCGGTCGATCCGGTCGCTCCGCCGCCGGGGTGTGCGGCGCACCAGCCAGCGCCACATCGCGTCGCCGTCGCGCAGGAAGAAGAACAGCAGGAACACGGTGAGCAGGGCGGCGGCCAGGAACTCCGCGGCGCCGGTGGCACCGGCGACCGGGCTGGGCAGGCTCGTGCGGACCGCCGCGGCGACACTGCCGACGATGTCGTCGAGCCGGCGCGCGTCCAGTCCCGGCAGCGTGTCCACGGCGGTCTGCCGCAGCCGGTGCAGGCCCTCCACGACCTGCGTGCCGAGGTTGTCGAGCTCGGAGGTGGCGCGGCGGCCGATGAGGTAACCCGTGCCGGCCAGGACGCCCACCAGGCCGACGACGCCGGTGAGGGCCGCGAGCGACGCCGGCACCCGCCACCGCTTGAGCCGTTCGGTGAGCGGGCCGAGCAGCGCCGCCAGCAGCAGCGCAGCGATGACGGCCATCGTCATGGGCGCGAGCCGGGTCAGGATCCGGACCACCACGGCGGCCGCCAGCGCGAGAACGAGCAGGGCGGCGGCGGTGGTGGCAGCGCGTACCAGGGTGGCGGACGGCCGGGAGCCGACGGGTGCCGGCGTGGGCGGATCACCCGCGGTCGTGGTCGGCGGCATGTCTTTCCTCCGGTACGGGGACGGCGTCGGTGTGCCCCTACCCGGATGGCGGTTCCGTACCCGTTCACCACCGGCCGTCAGCGGCGGCCACCGTGTCGACTGCGGACTGCATGTCCGGGAACGTGCGGAAGACGCTGTCCAGCCGCATGGTGTGCAGAACCGCCCGCACGAACCGTGACGGTGCGACGAGGTCGAACGTCGCACCGTGCTGCTTGGCCTCCTGCCGGGCCCGGACGAGCAGACCCAGGGCCGCCGAGTCGATGAAGTGCACGGCGTGCAGGTCCACGAGGACATGGCGGTGCGCCGTGGCCGCGTGCATGAGGTCGTCACGCAGGCGCTCGGCCAGCACCGCGTCCAGATCGGCCAGCGGAGTGATCGCCGCGGCGTCGACGTCGTCGTGGGTGCGCAGGTCGTAGGACGCGCTGTGCGAGGCAGGGTGGTGCTCCCGCGGCTCCCAGCGGGCCGTCCCGGGAACCTCGTTGCACCGCGGGCATCGGTGCGGCCCGGTCGCGAACGCTGATCCGGTCCAGCCGAGCGCGGTGACGACCGGCCAGACCAGGTCCCTGTCCCGGGTGACGTCGACGGTGCTGTCATGGCCGCCGCAGGTGTCGCAGATGAGGACGGCTGCCCCCTCCGCTCCCGGTACGACCGTCATCGGGGCCGGCTGGTGCGGTGGTGTCCGGGGTCTTTTCCGCGTCGGTCCGTGGTCATCGCGACCAGCGTCACCGCGGTGGCGGCGAAGAGCACCTGGAGCAGGACCTCGGTGGCGCCGACCCCGGTGGTGCGGGCGCCGGTGAGGTGGGTGACGACGGTGGCGAGCATGGCGGCGGCGACCGCGACGGCCACGGGTAACCACCAGGGGGTGTCGTGGTGCCGGGGTGGGATCCATCGGGCGCTGAGGCCCACGGCCAGCCCGATGGCGAGGGCGGTGACCAGGCTGCTGGTGGTCATGGGTGTCGTCCTTCGGTGCCGCGGTTGGGTGCGCTGCCCGCCAGGTTGCCCGCGGGGTCCTGCGGAAGGGGCGCGGCGGTATGACAGTCCGGTGACAAACGCCGGGCGCTGCCCGGACGGGACTTCATGACAGCTTCGTGACGAAGCGCCGGGCCGGGTTTCCTGCGCCCCGCCACGGTTATCCCCGACCCGAAGCTCCGGCCGCCGGTGTCAAGCCCCGGCACCCCGGGCCGTATCGGCCCTCCTGCGCGGCCCCGGGGTGATGAGCCGTCGCGGCGTCGTCCGCGCCACCGCTCCGATGCCTGATTCCCGTCCGCACCCGTTCCCCATGGGTGCCGCGCGGCCGTTCCCGTGTGAAACTTCAGGAGGCGCCATGTCCTCGCTCGCTGCTGCACCCCGCTCCGCACCCGGCCACGGCGGAGCCGCGCGCGACGGTGCCACGATCGATGCGATCCGCGCGATGCGTGAGCCGGGCTGCCCGCCGTCGCGGCGCGAACAGCTGCGGCAGGAGGTGATCCGCCGGGAACTGCCGCTCGCGCGGCACCTGGCGCGAACCTACGCCGACCGCGGGGAGCCGATCGAGGATCTCGTGCAGGTCGCGTCGCTCGCCCTGGTGAAGGCGGTCGACGGGTTCGACCCCGCGCGGGGGACCAGTTTCGCGGGGTACGCGTTCCCGACGATCCTCGGCGAGCTGAAGCGCCACTTCCGCGACCGGACCTGGAGCGTGCACCTGCCCCGGCAGTTGCAGGAGCGCTGCCTCGACGTCACGCGCGCCCGCGCGGATCTGCTGCAGCGCCTGCACCGGGAACCGGCGGCCGCGCAGATCGCGGACCTGCTGGGGATCACGGAGGAGGACGTTCGCGCCGCGTTCGCCGGGGCAGTCGCCTACCGCGCCGATTCCCTCAACAAGCCCGTGGGCCCGGCCGACGACCCGTGCGAGCGTCAGGAGCTGCTGGGCGCCGTGGACGCCGGCCTGGAATCGGCCGTCGACCGCGTCATGCTGGAACCGGCGATCCGCGGCCTGCCCGATCGCGCCCGTTACGCGGTACGCCGGTACTTCTTCGACAACCGCACCCAGGACGAGATCGCCACCGAGCTCGGCACCTCTCAGATGAGCGTGTCCCGCCTGCTCAACCAGGCGTTGGCACGGCTGCGGTCACGGCTTGCCCCGGCAGCGCCGGAGGCGGCCCGCGCGGGCGTGCGGGTGCACACGTACGAGGCGCAGCCGGGCTGCCTCGTCGCCACGGTGATCGGCGCGCCGGCTCCGCAGGCCGCGGAGTTGCGTGACGGCCTGGTGAACGCGCTGGTCAGCCGCCGGCCCCGGACGCTGGTGGTGGACCTGCGTCGCCTGCGGGAGCCGGGCCCAGCCGTGGCGCGGGCGCTGATGGCCGCGTACAGCGCCGCCGGGCACGTGGGTGCGCGACTGTGTGTGGTCAACGTGGCCGCCGACCTGATGACGCTGCTGCGGCGTACCGGCATCACCCGCTTCGTGTCGTGCCGGGGCCTCGTCGCCCCGGACCGCGCGACCGCGCACCCCGATACGCCCCCCACCGTCGCCGCTGCGGTCGCGCCGGAATCGCAGCCGCGCACCGCCACTCGTCCGTGCCCGGGGACGAGCCGGGTCCGTATGCCGGCCTCGCCGATCGTCCGGCTCCTGCCGCCTGTCCCGGCTCGAACACTGCCGCGGCCGGGCATGGCGCTGTTCCCGCAGGAGAGCCCGCCGGCCGCTGCCGGGCCCGGGGCATCCACGCGGTGGCGCCCGCCCCGGCGACCCGGGGCCGGCCGGGGGCGCCCGCCTCCGGCCGCGGACCGGCGAAGCGGTCCGGGCCGTCCGGCCCGGCCGGAGGTGGAAACCCAGCACGTCATGGAGGGAAACAAAGTGACAGAGCGTCGAACAGCCGTTGTGACCGGTGGCACCGCAGGTGTCGGCCGGGCCGTCGTCCGGGAGCTGGCCGGGCACGGATGGGACGTGGCGGTGCTCGCCCGGGGCCGGGCCGGGCTCCAGGGCGCCGTCGAGGACGTCGAGGCCGCCGGCCGCCGCGGGCTGGGCGTACCGACCGATGTGGCCGACCTGGCCCAGGTCCGGTCCGCGGCCGCCCGGGCAGAGAGCGAGCTGGGACCGATCGACCTGTGGGTCAATGACGCGTTCGCCGGTGACCTGCGGTACTTCTGGGACATCCCGGAGCCGGAGTACCGGCGGATCACCGAGGTCACCTACTTCGGCCAGGTGAACGGCACGCGGGTGGCGCTGGAGCTCATGCGCCCGCGCGACCGGGGGGTCATCGTGCAGGTGGGCAGCGCGCTCGCGTTCCGGGGGATCCCGCTGCAGGCGGCGTACTGCGGAGCCAAGCACGCGGTCAAGGGCTTCACGGAGAGTGTGATCACCGAGTTGAAGCACTGCGGCAGCGCGGTCCGGGTCTGCATGGTGCAGCTGCCGGGCGTCAACACCGTCCAGTTCGATTGGAACGCCACGAACTTCGACGAGCATCCGCAGCCGGTGCCGCCGGTGTTCCAGCCGGAGATCGCCGCGCGGGCCGTCCGGTTCCTGGCCGAGCATCCGAGGCGCAACATGTGGGTCGGGGTGCCCACCGCGTACACGATCCTGGGGAACCGGGTCGCGCCCTGGTTCCTGGACTGGTACATGGCCCGTAAGACGGTGGGTGGCCAGCTGACGAACGCGCAGGGTCCCCGGTACGGCAGCAACGTCTTCGAACCCCGCGACGACCGTGCCGATCGGGGCGCGCACGGCATGTTCGACGCCCAGGCGAAGTCGCGCGACATCTGGTCGTGGGTGTCGATGCACCGGCTGGCAGTCGCCGGTGCCGCCGCTACGGCCGTCGCCGGCGTGGGTCTGGCCCGGCGACGGTGACCGCCGGCGCCGACCGGCTGATGCCGCCGGGAGCCCGGAGGCTTCCGGCGTCAGCAGCCGGTGCGGGCCGGGCCCAGCGCGGTGCGGGCGGCCCGTCGTGCGTTGTCGAAGCTGATCCGGCAGGCCTCGGCGTCGCGGTGCACAGCCGGCGACTCGGCGACCACGGAGCCGTCCGCGGCGTGCAGCAGCCAGCGGAAATGCATGCCCGCGTCGCGGACCACCTCGAGCTCGCCCCGCCCTTCGCGCAGCTGCGCGAGCGCCTCGGGCCACGGTGGCCGATGGACCGCCGTGGCCTGGTGGGCCAGCACGTCCGCCCCGGAGGACGTCCGGTTGATGAGCCGCCACCGGGTCGGGTCGTCGTGGCGCGTGTCCAGCTTGATCATCGTCCCTCCCCCCGGTCGTGCGGGTGTCGTGCCGTCCGCCTACCCGGGCTCCGGGCACGGAAACGCCGGCCGGGCCCGGATCTGACGGGCGTCGGCGCGGGCCCGACCGTCGCACCCGCGCCGACCGTTTGCCGGGCGGACACCGGGGTAGGGGCGCCGCCGGCCGGTGCTCGTACCGGATGTCCGAACCATGACTGGAGGGGTTTCCGATGCCGGAAATCGTAGGGGAGAGCGTGGCGAAGCGCCTGATCGCCTGGGGAGTGGACACCGTTTTCGGGCTTCCCGGCGACGGCATCAACGGCCTCATGGAGGGCTTCCGGCGGCACTCCGACGAGATCACCTTCGTCCTCGTGCACCACGAGGAGGCGGCCGCGTTCATGGCGACCGGGTACGCCAAGGCCACCGGCCGGCTCGGCGTCTGCGCGGCGACGTCCGGGCCGGGCGCGATCCACCTGCTCAACGGCCTGTACGACGCGAAGCTGGACCATGCGCCGGTGCTGGCGATCACGGGCATGCAGGAGACGTCGATGCTGGGCAGCCGCTACCAGCAGGAGGTCCATCTCGACCGCCTCTACCAGGACGTGGCCGTGTACAACCTGATGATCAGCAACCCCCAGCAGGTGCCGGGGGTGGTGGATCTGGCCATCCGCAACGCCCTGAGCAAGCAGACGGTGGCCCACCTGACGTTCCCGACCGACATCCAGGTCGCGGAGATCGGCGAGGACCCGTACCGGCACGTCGGGCCGGGGCGCCCCACCACCAGCATGCCGGCCCTGGACCGGCCGCAGCTCCCACCGGGCGAGCGTGAGCTGCGGGCGGCCGCCGAGGTGCTCAACGCCGCGAAGAAGCCGGTGATCCTCGCCGGGGTCGGCGCCAAGCACGCCCGCGACGAGGTCATCGCCGTGGCGGAGAAGCTGGGCGCGCCGGTCGTCAAGACGCTGCCCGGCAAGGTCGTCGTCCCGGACGATCACCCGGTCACCACCGGCGGGCTGGGCCTGCTCGGCACCAGGCCGAGCGAGGAGGCCATGGAGGAGTGCGACACGCTGCTGATGGTCGGCACCTCCTTCCCGTACGGGAAGTACCTGCCGGAGCCCGGCAAGGCCAGGGTGGTGCAGATCGACTCCGACCCGTCGCTGATCGGCCTGCGGCTGCCGGTCGACGTGCCGATCGCCGCGGACGCGAAGCAGACGCTGCAGGGTCTCCTGCCGTTGCTGACCGGCGGGGACGGCTCCTTCCTGGACAAGTACCGCAAGGAGATGGACTCCTGGCGCGCCGACATGACGGCGCTGGAGGACGAGAGCCGCGACCCCATCGCCCCGCAGTACGTCATGGGTGTCCTGGACGACCTCGCCGCCGACGACGCCATCCTCACGTGCGACTCCGGCACGATCGCCACCTGGTCGGCGCGGCACTGGACGATCCGCGGAGCACGCGAGTTCTACCTGTCCGGCAACCTCGCCACGATGGCGCCGGGGCTGCCGTACGCCATCGCGATGCAGCACGCCTTCCCGGGCCGGCAGGTGATCGCGTACGTCGGCGACGGCGGGTTCGCGATGCTGATGGCCGAGTTCCTGACCGCCGTCCGGCACGAACTGCCCGTCAAGGTGGTCGTCAACAACAACAACGCGTACGGGCAGATCCTCTGGGAGCAGATCGTGCTCGGCTATCCGGAGTACGCCGTGCGGCATCGGCAGCCCGAGGCGGACTTCTCCAGCTGGGCGCGCGGGTGCGGGGCGTACGGCGCGAAGGTCAGCAAGCCCGGCGACGTGCGCAGTGCCATCGCCGAGGCCCTCGCCCACCCGGGCCCGGCGCTGGTGGACGTCGACGTCAACCCGAACGAGCCGCCCATGCCCGGCAAGGTCAAGTACGAGCAGGCCAAGCACTTCACCGAGGCGTTCCTGCGGGGCCAGCCGCACAAGATGGCGACGCTGAGCACCGTCGTCCGCGACAAGATCAACGAGCTGCGGGCATGACCACCGTCAAGCTCCCCGATCCCGTCGTGCGCGTCCCGCAGACCGGCGACATCGACGTCGCCGCGCTGGAACGGGACCTGGCGGCCGAGGTGGACGGCGAGGTCCGCTTCGATGCCGGATCGCGCTCCGCGTACTCCACCGATGCGTCCAACTACCGGCAGGTGCCGATCGGCGTGGTGGTGCCGCGTACCGTCGAGGCCGGCGTGGCCGCGGTCGCCGTGTGCCACCGGTACGGTGCCCCGATCACCTCGCGGGGAGGCGGCACCAGCCTGGCCGGGGAATGCACCAACGTGGCAGTGATCATCGACTGGTCGAAGTACTGTCACCGGCTGCTCGAGGTCGACGCCGCGAGCCGCACCTGCCTCGTCGAGCCGGGCATCGTCCTGGACGTGCTCAACGACCAGCTCAAGGACACCGGCCTGGAGTTCGGCCCGGAGCCGGCCACCCACGACCACTGCACGCTGGGCGGCATGATCGGCAACAACTCGTGCGGGGCGACGGCCCAGCGCACGGGCAAGGTCGTCGACAACATCGTCGAGCTGGAGGTGCTGCTCTACGACGGCACCCGCATGTGGGTGGGGGAGACGCCGGACGACGAGTACGAGCAGATCGTCGCGGCCGGCGGCCGTCCGGCGCAGGTCTACCAGGAGCTGCGGGCCCTGCGGGACCGGTACCTGGCGCAGATCCGTACCCGTTATCCGAAGATCCCGCGCCGGGTCTCGGGGTACAACCTCGACAGCCTCCTGCCCGAGAAGAACTTCCACGTGGGTCAGGCCCTGGTCGGCAGCGAGGGCACCTGCGTCACCGTGCTGCGGGCCAGGCTGAAGCTCGTGCCCGTCGTCAAGGTTCGCGGCCTCGTCATGATCGGCTTCCCCGACGTCGGTGCCTCCGGGGACGCGGTGCCGGCGGTCCTGCCGCACCGGCCGATCGCGCTCGAGGGCATCGAGCACCACCTCATCCACTTCGAACAGGCCAAGCACCTGCACCCCGAGGCCCTGGAGTTGCTGCCCGAGGGACGGGCGTACCTGATGGTGCAGATGGGCGGCGACACCAAGGACGAGGTCGACGCCGCCGCCGACCGGATGCTCGCCTCCCTGCAGCTCGACCGCGACGACGACCGGGTCGCGTTCTTCGACGACGAGCGGCACCAGAAGCAGCTGTGGCTGGTCCGCGAGTCCGGGCTGGGCGCCACCGCGCGCGTGCCCGGGCTGCCCGACACCTGGCCCGGCTGGGAGGACTCCGCGGTCGGCCCGGACGACCTCGGCGACTACCTGCGCGACCTGCAGGCCCTCTTCGGGGAGTACGGCTACGACCAGACCTCCCTGTACGGCCACTTCGGCCAGGGCTGCGTCCACTGCCGCATACCGTTCGAGATGACCACGAGCGACGGCATCGCGAACTTCCGGTCGTTCATGGAGCAGGCGGCGCATCTGGTGGCCGGCTACGGCGGGTCGCTGTCCGGCGAGCACGGCGACGGTCAGGCCCGCGCGGAGCTGCTGCCGGTGATGTTCGGTGACGACCTGGTACGCGCCTTCGGCCAGTTCAAGGCCATCTTCGACCCGACGGACCGGATGAACCCCGGCAAGGTGGCCGCCCCCAACCCGCTCGACGCTCAGCTGCGCCTGGGCGTGGACTACAACCACCGCGACGTCGCCACGCACTTCCAGTACCCGAACGACGAGGGCAGCTTCGGCCGGGCCGTGCTGCGGTGCGTGGGCGTCGGGAAATGCCGGCGGCACGAGGGCGGCGTCATGTGCCCGTCGTACATGGCCACCAGGGAGGAGGAGCACTCGACCCGGGGGCGGGCCCGGATGCTCTTCGAGATGCTCGACGGCACGGCCCGCGGCGGGGCGATCGGCGACGGCTGGCGCTCCGACGCCGTCAAGGACGCGCTCGACCTCTGCCTGGCCTGCAAGGGATGCAAGGCCGACTGCCCGGTCAACGTCGACATGGCCACGTACAAGGCAGAATTCCTGTCGCACCACTACGAGGGGCGCCTGCGCCCGCGGACCCACTATTCGATGGGCTGGCTGCCGGTGGCCGCCGCGGCCGTGGCGGCGACGGCGCCGCGGCTGGTGAACGCGCTGTCGCACGCACCGGGGCTCGCGTGGCTCGCCAAGAAGGCCGCCGGGGTGGACAGCCGCCGGGAGGTGCCGGTCTTCGCCGCCGAGACGTTCCAGCAGTGGTTCGCCCGGCACACCCCCGGCGGCTCCGGGGAGCGCGGCGAGGTGGTGCTGTGGCCGGACACGTTCACCAACCACTTCGACCCGGGCATCGCGCGGGCCGCCGTGGAGGTGGTCGAACACGCCGGGTGGCGGGTGGTCGTCCCGGAGCAGAAGGTGTGCTGCGGGCTGACCTGGATCTCCACCGGCCAGCTCGACGTCGCGAAGCGGGTGCTGCTGCGTACGGTCGAGGTCCTGCGGCCGCACCTGCGGGCCGGCCACCTCGTCCTCGGCCTGGAACCGAGCTGCACCGCGGTGTTCCGCAGCGACGCCGAGGAGCTGTTCCCCCACGACCAGGACGTGGAACGCCTGCGCCGGCAGACCGTCACCCTGGCCGAGCTGCTCACCGAGCACACCCCCGGCTGGACGCCACCACAGGTACGGCGCACCGCGCACATCCAGACGCACTGCCACCACCACGCCGTCATGGGCTACGAGGCGGACACGAAGCTGCTGTCCGCGGCCGGCGTCCAAGCGGACATCCTCGACTCCGGATGCTGCGGTCTCGCCGGCAACTTCGGTTTCGAGGAGGGGCATTACGAGGTGTCGGAGGCCTGCGCCGAGCGGGTCCTGCTGCCCGCGGTGCGCGACGCGGACACCTCCGACGTGATCCTGGCGGACGGGTTCAGCTGCCGTACCCAGGTCGAGCAGAGTGACGCCGGTGGCCGCCGTGGCGTGCACCTGGCCGAACTGCTGGCCGCCGGCCTGGACGGCGACGACGGGCGCGGGATGCCGGAGCGGAGCTGGGCGGACCGTCCGGCCGCGCCGTCGCGCCCGGTGCGGCTGCTGGCCACGGCGGCCGCTGCGGGTGCCGTGGCGGGACTCGGGTACGGGGTCCGGCGATGGTTGCGCTGACCGCCGCGGCGTACACCATCCCGACCGACGCGCCGGAGGGTGACGGCACCCTGGCCTGGACGAGCACCACCCTGGTGCTCGTCCGGGCGAGCGCCGAGGGAGCCACCGGTCTGGGCTGGACGTACGGTCCACCGGCGGTCGTGCAGGTGGTCACGCAGATGCTGGCACCGGTCGTCCGGGACACCGACCCGGACGACGTCCCGGCGGCGTGGACGGCGATGAACCGCCGCCTGCGCAACGCCGGTACCAGGGGGATCGGTGCCCTGGCGCTGTCGGCGGCGGACAACGCCCTGTGGGATTTGAAGGCTCGCTGTCACCACGTCCCGCTGGCACGGCTGCTGGGGTCGGTGCGCCCGGCCGTGCCGGTCTACGGCAGCGGGGGCTTCACCACGTACGACGCGGAGCGGCAGCACGCGCAGCTGTCGCGATGGGTGCACGAGCAGGGCATCCCCCGGGTGAAGATCAAGATCGGCGAGTCCTGCGGCGCCGACGTGCCGCGCGATCTGGCCCGGATGACGGCGGCGCGCACGACGATCGGGGACGCGGAGCTGTTCGTCGACGCCAACGGCGCGTACCAGCGCAAGCAGGCGATCCGTGTGCTGGAGGCGGCCGGTGACCTGGACGTGCGCTGGTACGAGGAGCCGGTGAGCTCCGACGACCTCCCCGCCCTGGGCCAGGTCCGCGACGCCGTCCGGGCCGATGTGGCGGCGGGGGAGTACGGCTGGGACCTCGGCTACTTCGAACGCATGGCGCCGTACGTCGACTGCCTGCAGGCCGACGTGACCCGCTGCGGAGGCATCACCGGGTTCCAGCGGGCGGCCGCGGTGGCCGCCGCGCACGGTCTTGAGGTGTCCGGGCACTGCGCACCGCACCAGCACCTGGCGGTGGCCGCGGCCACCCCCAACCTGCGGCACCTGGAGTGGTTCCACGACCACGTCCGGATCGAGGGCATGCTCTTCGACGGCGCGGCCGGCGCGGAGGGCGGCGCGCTGACGGTTGATCGTCGCTCGCCGGGCAACGGGCTGGCGTTCCGGCACGCCGAGGCCGAGCAGTGGCGGTCGGCGTAGGCGACGCCGGCGCCCGTTTGCGGGTCCGTGCCGGTGGGCAAGCGCGGGCTCATGCCTGGATGGTTGCAAGCGGGCGGCTGGGGACTCCTGGCCGGATCCGCCCTCATAGTCGGCGCGGCGGTGGGATACCTGGCCCGCGTACCGCAGAAGATCATCGCCTCCGTGATGGCCTTCGGCGCCGGGGTCCTGTTGTCGGCCGTGGCGTTCGAACTGATCGCCGAGGCGCACGAGCGCGCCGGACTGACACCCACCGCCCTGGGCGCGATCGGCGGTGCAGCGATCTACACCGGCTGCAACGTGCTGCTCGCCCGGCACGGTGCCCGGCATCGCAAGCGTTCCGGCGACCAGCAACCCTCCGAGAAGGAACAGGACGGCTCGGGAGTCGCGCTCGCGCTCGGCGCCCTGCTCGACGGCATACCGGAGTCGATCGTGATCGGCACCAGCCTGCTGGGCGGCGGCGCGATCAGCCTCGTCACAGTGATCGCCGTGTTCATCAGCAACGTCCCCGAGGGCCTGTCCAGCGCGGCGGGCATGCGGCACGCCGGGCGGTCGAAGCGGTACGTGTTCGGCGTGTGGGTCGGCATCGCCGTGATCAGCGGTCTCGCCGCCGTCGTGGGGTACACGCTGCTGGGTGGCGCCCCCGCCGCCGTCCTGGCCGCCATCACCGCGCTCGCGGGCGGGGCGATCCTCGCGATGATTGCCGACACCATGATCCCGGAGGCGTTCGAGGACGCGCACCTGCTCATCGGTCTGATCACGGTCGGTGGATTCCTGGTGGCCTTCGCCCTCTCCCAGGCCGGATGAGCCGGTGACCGGCGAGAAGGACGAAGGCGGCGGCGACAGCACCCGTACGGTGATCGTCGCGGTGACCGCGAACTTCGCGATCGCGGTGGCCAAGATCGTCGCCGCCCTGCTGACCGGCTCGGCGTCGCTGTGGGCCGAAGCGGCCCACTCGGTCGCGGACACGGGCAACGAGGTGCTGTTGTTCATCGGTCTGCACCGGTCCGGCAGGCCGCCGGATTCCCGGCATCCCTTCGGGTACGGCCAGGAGCGGTACTTCTGGACGTTCATCGCGGCGCTGGGCATCTTCCTGGTGGGCGGCACGCTGTCGATCGGCGAGGGCGTACGCAGCCTGCTGATGCCGGAGCCGCTGGAATCGCTGTGGGTCGGCATCGGCGTGCTCGTCGTGGCCTTCTGCTTCGAGAGCTACTCGTGGCACACGGCTCGCAAGCAGTTGCGGGCGGAGTCCCGGCGACGGCAGCGGTCCATCGTCGAGCACCTGCGGCGCGCGTCCGATCCGAGCGCCACGACGGTGTTCCTGGAGGACACCGCGGCGCTGATCGGCCTCGTCCTGGCCCTGGCGGCCCTGCTGCTGCACGCCGGCACCGGCTGGGCGGGCTGGGACGCCGTGGGCAGCATGGGCATCGGTGCCCTGCTCATCGTGGTGGCGTTCCTGCTGGCGCGCCGCTCCAAGACCCTGCTGCTGGACGAGTCGGCGCCGCCGGACGTGCTCGAACCCATCCGCGCCCAGGTCGGGGCCGCGGACTGGGTCGGCGAGGTCCGCGAGCTGCACGCGGTGTACGTCGGCCCCTCCAGCCTGCTGGTGAACGCCTGGGTCGTTCCGGTGCACGGGGGCGACCGGGACTCGGCCGCGGAGCTGGTGCGCCGCGTCGCACAGCTGAGAGCCGAGCTCCTGCGTCATCCGGCCATCGAGCAGGTGACCGTCACCGTGGACGAAGACCGCGCCGGAGCCGGACCACCGTTTGCCGACGGGGCGACCGGGTAGGCGGCCGCGGCCCGCACCGCTGAGGAGGACCCGGCATGCCCGGACGCATCGAGGACTACGCGCTCATCGGAGACCTGCAGTCGGCCGCGCTGGTCGGACGGGACGGCTCCATCGACTGGCTCTGTCTGCCCCGGTTCGACTCCGCCGCCTGCTTCGCGGCGCTGCTCGGCGACGACGGTGCCGGGCACTGGCGCATCGCGCCGGCCGGTGCCGGCGCGGCGACCAGTCGCCGGTACCACGACGACACGCTGGTGCTGGAGAGCGAGTGGCACACCGCCGACGGAGTGGTGCGGGTCATCGACTTCATGCCGCCGCGCGGCGAGGCCCCCGATGTGGTGCGGATCGTGGAGGGCGTCTCCGGCGAGGTGCCGATGCGCATGGACCTCATCCTGAGGTTCGACTACGGCCGGGTGGTGCCATGGGTCCGCCGGCAGGGCGCCGACCTGGGAGCGGTGGCCGGTCCGGACGCGATGTGGCTGCGCACCGAGGCACGGGTGCGGGGCGAGGACCGGACCACGGTCGCCGACTTCACCGTACGGGCGGGGCAGAGAGTGCCGTTCGTCCTGACGTACCAGGCCTCGCATCTGCCCCGGCCGGCCCCGGTCGATGCCGCCCGTGCCCTCACGCAGACCCGGCGGTACTGGCGGGAATGGATCGGCCGCAGCGACTACGACGGCCGGTGGCCCGAGGCGGTACGCCGGTCGCTGATCCTGTTGAAGGCGCTGACGTACGCACCGACCGGGGGCATCGTCGCCGCCGCGACCACCTCGCTGCCCGAGCAGATCGGCGGCCCCCGCAACTGGGACTACCGCTACTGCTGGCTGCGCGATGCCACGTTCACGTTGCAGGCCCTGCTGGGCACGGGCTATGTCGCCGAGGCGAAGGCATGGCGCGAGTGGCTGCTGCGGGCCGTCGCCGGCGACCCGGCCGACCTGCAGATCATGTACGGCCTCGACGGCACCCGCCGGCTCTCCGAGTACACGCTCGACTGGTTGGGCGGCTACGAGAACTCGAGCCCGGTACGGGTGGGGAACGCCGCGGCCGGACAACTCCAGCTGGACGTCTGGGGCGAGGTGCTCGACGGCCTGCACCTGGCCCGCGAGGCCGGGATCGCCGCCACCGACGCGGGCTGGGACCTGCAGAAGGCCCTGCTCGACTACCTCGAGGGCGCCTGGCAGCAGCCGGACAACGGCCTGTGGGAGGTGCGCGGCGGCCGGCGGCAGTTCGTCCACTCCAAGGTCATGGCCTGGGCCGGGTTCGACCGGGCCGTCACCGCCGTCGAACGACACCACCTCGACGGCCCGGTGGACCGCTGGCGCGCCCTGCGCGACGAGATCCACGCGGAGGTCTGCGCCAAGGGCTTCGACAGCGACCGCAACTCCTTCACCCAGTCGTACGGTTCGACGGCCCTGGACGCCGCCCTGCTGCTCATCCCGCGCGTCGGGTTCCTGCCGGCTGCCGACCCGCGGGTGGCCGGCACGGTCGAAGCGGTGCAGCGGGAGCTGTGCCAGGACGGCTTCGTGCTGCGCTACCGGCCGGAGGACGCCGGCGTCGACGGGCTGCCGGGCACCGAGGGCGCCTTCCTGGCCTGCACGTTCTGGCTGGTGGATGCCTTGTACGCGATCGGCCGCCGCGACGACGCCGAACGGATGTTCGAGCGTCTGCTGGGCCTGCGCAACGACGTCGGGCTGCTGTCGGAGGAGTACGACCCCGGATCGGGACGCCAGCTGGGCAACACGCCGCAGGCGTTCAGCCTGGTCGGCCTGGTGAACTCGGCGCGGCTGCTCAGCGGCGTCTCGACCCGTACGTCGGCGGACTCCGCGGCCCAGCACACCTCCCGCGACGCCGGCTGACGATGGACCACCGGGCGATCCGGGCGGCGGCCCGGCTGTCGTGGCACCGGCTCCTGCTGGCGCTGGCCCTCGGCTGCCTCAGCCCGCTGCTCATCAGCCGCTACGGCGCGCCGGGTGCTGCGGTCGCGGTGCCGGTCGCCGCGTACGCGATCCGCCTCGCCCTGCGCGGTGGCCGCCGCGCCCCCGCAAGGGCGTCCCGACGCGGGACTGTCACCCGATCGTCATAGAACCGCACCGGTTCCCGGCGGCCGGCCGGGCAGGCCGGACCGCGGCGGATGCACCGCCGGATCGACCGGATCCGAGGAGGAGACCCATGACAACCAGGCGCCTCGCAGCTGGGGCCGTGGTCACGGCGATGACCGCGGCACTGTTGGCCGGCTGCAGCGACGACGCACCCTCGCCCGCGGCGGCGCCGTCGCAGTCGTCGGCCGCAGCGGCGGCGGACACCGGCATCGTCGACGTGGTGTCGGCGGTGGAACCCTCGGTCGTCACGATCACGACCGGTGAAGGACTGGGCAGCGGGGTCATCTACCGCGCCGACGGCGTGATCGTCACCAACGCACACGTCGTCGGTTCGGCGGACCGGGTCCAGGTCTCGTTCGCCGACGGCACGCAGGTGCCGGGCCAGGTCACCGGCTCCGACGACCTCACCGACCTGGCCGTGGTGAAGGTGGGCCGCAACGGTCTGCCCACCGTCACGGTCCGGCAGGAGCTGCCGCGGCAGGGCGAGACGGCCCTGGCGCTGGGCAGCCCGCTCGGCTTCGAGAACACCGTCACCAAGGGCATCATCTCCGGAGTCGGCCGGCAGATCCCGGGCTCGGCCACGAGCGGCCGGCCGCTGGTCGACCTGATCCAGACCGACGCCGCGATCTCGCCGGGCAACTCCGGCGGCGCGCTCGTCGACGCCCAGGGCCGGCTGGTCGGTGTCAACGAGGCGTACATCCCGCCGTCGGCCGGCGCGGTCTCCCTGGGCTTCGCCATCCCGGCGAGCACCGTCGTCGACGTGACCGAGCAGTTGCTCAAGGCCGGCAAGGCCACCCATCCCTTCCTCGGGGTGGTGCTGGCCACCGTGACCCCGCAGACCGCCCAGGCGCTCGGCATGAAGGTCACCACCGGTGCCCTGGTGCGGCAGGTTCAGCCGGGCAGCCCGGCGGCGACCGCCGGCATCCGGGCCGGTGACGTGATCGTCGGCTTCGAGGACGCCACGATCCGTACGGTCGGCGACGTCTACGCCGCCCTGCGGAAGGTGAAGCCGGGCGAGAAGGTCACCGTGAAGGTCAACCGGGACGGAGCCGTCACCGACATCCCGGTCACGCTCGGCACCCTGTCCCGCTGATCAGGGCCGAGGGACGAAGGTGCACGTCCTCAGCCTGATCGCCGGTGCGCTGATCATCGTCGTCACGTTCGCCGACGCGTTCGCCACCACGCTCGTCGTCGGTGCGGGCGGCGGGCCGCTCACCCGGCGGGTCATGGGTTGGTTGTGGCGGCTGCTCCTCCGGATCTTCCGGGGCGGCCGCGCGCCGGCGCTGCTCGGCGGCGCCGGCGCCGCGATCCTGATCAGCACCGTGATGGTCTGGGTGGCCCTGCTGTGGGCCGGGTGGTCGCTGATCCTGCTCGGCGGGCACGGTGCCGTGGTGGACGCCAGGACGGGGGCCGCGGCCGGCTGGACCGGGGTCGTCTACTACGCCGGGTTCACGATCTTCACCCTCGGCGTGGGCGACTACGTGGCCGGGGGCACGCCGTGGCGGATCCTCACCGCGGTCTCCACGTTCACCGGGCTCTTCCTGGTCACCCTGGCGATCACGTACCTGGTCTCCGTCGTGGCGGCGGTCGTCGGCCGCCGGGCGGTCGCCGTGCGCATCCACGCGCTCGGCCGCGACGCCGCCGACATCGCCCGGCGGGGCTGGACGGGGAGCGGCGTCAGCTCCGCCTTCGTCCAGCACCTGGTGTCGCTGACCGGGCAGTTGTCCGTCGTGGCCGAGCAGCACCTGGCGTACCCGGCTCTGCACTATTTCCGCAGCCGCAGCGTGCTGGTCTCCGCACCGATCGCCGTGGCCCGGCTCGACGACGCGATGCTGCTGCTCAGCGCTGCGCTGCGGCCCGACGTCCGTCCCGACGACAGCGTCACCTCACCCGTGCGGGCCGCCGTGGACCGGTACGTCTCCACCGTGGCGATGACGTCGGCGGTACCGGCGGAACCGCCCGTACCACCCCTGTCGGACCGTGCGGTGCTGGCCGGCTCCGGCATGCCGACGGTGCCGGAGGAGGTCTTCCGCGCCGAAGCCGACGCCGGGGCGGAGCGCCGGCGGGCTCTGCACCGGCTGGTGCTCGGAGACGGGCGCGGCTGGGACGCGGTGCACTGACCGGCGGCGAAGCCGGGATGTTTCGGCCCCGGCGGCGGGGGAATGGCCACAGGCGAGCTCGCCCCGCGGCGTCGAGACAGCGGCGCCATGCATCCCCGCGGATGCGCCTGCCGGGCGGGTCCGGACAGCCGGTGTCGTAGCGGCGTGCCCCGCGTGGCCGCCTTCTCCGCCGGCTCGCCGGTCGCCTCCCCACGTGGTCTGCCCACGCCTCCCTCGCTCACCGGACCCGGTCCGGTGGCTTCTCCCTGTCGCTCGGAGGAGACTCGTGACACTTCAGGATGCTGGTGCCGTGCCCGCGCCCGGTGATGAACGGGCGCCGCACGGCTCCGTGGACGACACGGAACGCGCGACGGCAGCGCTGTTCCGAAGGATGGCCGATGCGGCCGACGGCGGCGAACGACGGCGGATCCGGGCCCGGATCATCGAGCTCAACCTGCCGCTCGCGTACCGGCTGACCTGCCGGTACCTGAACCGCGGCCAGTGCGCCGACGACCTGCGGCAGGTGGCTGCGCTGGGGCTGGTCAAGGCCGTGGACGGATTCGACCCGGCGCGCGGCAGGCCGTTCTTCGGCTACCTCATCCCCACGGTCACCGGGGAGCTCAAGCGGCACTTCCGCGACCACGGGTGGGACGTGCACGTGCCCCGCCGGCTGCAGGAGCGGTATCTCGCCGTCACCCGAACGAAGGCCGCGCTCGTCCAGCGCCTGCGGCGGGCACCCGGCATCACGGAGATCGGGGCGGCGCTCGGGATCGCCGATCATGAGGTCGTGGAGGCGTTGGGCGCCGCCACGGTCTACGACGTGAGCTCGCTGAACGCCAAGGTGCCCGGCGCGGACGACGCCGCCGAGCGGCACGAGTTCGTCGGTGCCGAAGACGGTGCCCTGCTGTCGATGTGCGACAAGCTGGTCCTGCGCGACCTGGTACGGGACCTCCCGGACCGGGACCGTCAGATCCTCTGCCTGTACTTCTTCGGGAACATGACCCAGGAACGGATCGCCACCGATCTCGGCATGTCGCAGATGAACGTCTCCCGGCTCCTGCGCCGGATCCTCGACCGGCTCCGTCACGGGCTCGACGACCCCGCCGAGCCGCCCGCCGCGCCGTCCTACGCGGGAACGGGCATCAGCGTGGACGACGCCCGGCAGGCAGCTGTCGTGACGGTCCGCGGTGATGTGGAGCCGTCGACGCTGCGCCGGGCGCTCGTGGACACGGTCGTCGGCACCCGGCGGGGACGCGTCATCGTGGACCTCCGGCAGGCGCAGGTGGCTGCGCCGGCGGCCGCCCGGGCGCTGGTGGACGCGTACCGGGCCGGCGGGGCGCGTCTTGCCGCGGTGAACGTGCCGGCACCGCTGTACGACGCGCTCTGCCGGCTCGGGGTGACCCGGCTGCTGGCCTGCCGGCCGCTCAGCACTGCCGCCCCTCATCGCGACGACCACGGCGACGACCCGGTACGCACCACGCCCCCGGGCTCGCCCGTCGACGCCCCCGACGTCCCCCGCGCGGTCCGGACGGCCGCGGGCAGGCTCGGTCGTCCGGCATGGACGGCACCGGCGGAGGCAGCACAGCGGCCGCGCACCCCTCCGCCGGGATGCGCGCCGGCTGAGGCCGGGGGCAGGGCGTCCGTGACCGCACCCGGTGTCAGGGGTGGCCATTGCCGTCGTGCGGCCCGTCCCGCGACAGCCCGGCCCGCTGTGCCACAGTGTGGCCATGACCGTTCCCGCCGCCGATGCGCGCGACGAGGCCGAACAGCAGGTGACAGCAAGTCTGCTCGCGCTCAGCCGGGCCTTCGTCGGCCTCGCCGCGCGGTCGCTCGCCGGGCTGGACGAGGACGTCACGCTGGCGCAGTACCGGACTCTGGTCCTGCTGGTGTCGCCCGGGCCGCAGCGGGTCGTCGATCTGGCGCAGGAGCTCGGAGTGACCTCCTCGACCGCCACCCGGATGTGCAACCGCCTGGTCCGCAAGGGGCTCGTGGCCCGCCGTAACCGCGACGACGACCGGCGTGCCGCGTGGGTGACGCTGACGCCAGCCGGACGGGACCTCGTCGGAGAGGTCATGCGCCGGCGCGCCACCGAGATCGCCGGGCTCGTCGGGGAGCTGTCGATGACCCGGCCCCGGGCGTTCGCCTCCGTCGTGGAGGCCCTCGTGGAGGCGTCGGGCGAGGTGACCGACGCCCAGTGGTGGCGCCGGTGGGCGGAGTCCGCCTGACCGGCCCCGCGAATTTAGGTGCACATGTGAACCTTTCTGCGGCGCGGCGCGTACCCCTCGGAGATTCTCCTGGAGGTGCTGATGACCCGCCTGTTCGCCGTCCTGGCCGCCGTCGTGGTGCTGGTGACCCTTCCCGCCGGGGGTGCGGCCGCCGCCCCGGTGGGCCCGACGCAGCTCAACGCTGCGGACATGCTGCTGCTCAACGGCGTCCGCCAGGCCGGCCTCTGGGAGATACCCGCCGGGCAGATGGCCGCCACCCGTGGCGGCAGCCCTCAGGTGCGCAAGGTCGGGCAGATGATCGCCGACCAGCACGTACGGCTGGACCAGCTGGTGGTGGACGCGGCCAACAAGCTCGGGGCGGTCCTCCCGTCGACCCCGACCACCCAGCAGCAGGGGTGGCTCGGTGAGATGCAGAACGCCCGCGGCCGCCAGTTCGACCAGATCTTCGTGACCCGGCTGCGCAACGCGCACGGCAAGATCTTCCCGGTGATCGGCGCCGTACGGGCCGCCACCCGTGATCCCGTGGTCCGCAAGCTGGCCGACGACGCCAACACGTTCGTGATGAACCACATGAAGATGCTGGAGAGCACCGGGCTGGTGCGCTATGAAATGCTCGCCCCGGCGGCGCTGCCCGCCGCCCAGGACACGTCATCGCTCGCGATGGCCCGCGCGAATGCGGGCATCAACCCGCCGCTGGCGCCCGGTGTGCTGTGGGCCGTGCTGGCCGCCATGGCCGCGCTGGCCCTGTTCACCGGGTTCCGGCTGTACCTGCGTACGCGGCCGTAGGGCTACGATCGGATTCCGTGCATCACTGCACCTGATCGCGGGGAGCCGCTGATGAAGCCGTGTCCGTCCGGACCGTGGGACGAGGACGACCGGGAACTCGTTGCGCACGTCGCCGGTCAGCTGGTGGCCGACACCCGGATCCAAGGCCGCCACGTGCAGGTCACCGTGCAGAACGGCGTCGTCATCCTGGAGGGAACGGTGGAGTCGGCGGCGATCCGGGAGGCTGCCGGACGTCAGGTGTGGGCGGTCCCCGGCGTGCAGGACGTCTGCAACATGCTGGTGCCGGACGCGTCCTGACCCGCACGCGGGCGGCGCCCGTGGGCCCGGACATTCCCGGTCCAGGGTCTTGAACGTTCCGGCAGGTGCCTTGGTCAGGGGTCCGGGCCTTCAAGACGCCGGCATGAGCCGCCGGACCTCGGCGGCGGCGGGGTCGCCGGGGGCGGCCTTCAGGAACCGGCGCAGCGTCGCCGTCGCCGCGGGTGACCCGGAGGCGCGCTGGGCGAGGCCGAGGATCAGCAACGCCTCGGTGCTGTCCGGTGCATCGTCGAGCACCTGCTGCGCGGTGGCGGCGGCGTCGGCGGGCCGGTCGGCGCGCAGCAGGGCGAAGGCCAGCTTGAGCCGCGTACGGTCGTCCGGGCTGCGGGTCACCACGTCGCGGTAGACCTCGGCCGCCTCGGCGTAGCGGCCCTGGCCCTCGAGCGACTGTGCCAGAGCCTGCAGGGACGTCCCGGGATCCGCCGCCGCGACCGGCCGGCTGTCGGCGGCCCGGTGCGGGCTGGCGACGGCCACCGCGGCGACCAGCACGATCACCGCGACCGCGACGGCGTCCCAGGCACGCGCCGGCCTGCGTGCTGGCGGCGCCTCCTCGACGGCGGCACCCGGCCGGTCGCCGGCCGGTCGCCGCCGGCGCCGCAGCACGAGCACCACGACCACGGCGACGGCCAGCGCCGGCAGCACCCACAGCAGCAGCCCGAGACCCCGGTACGAGGGCTCGGCCAGCACGCCGGGCCCGTACCGGTCCACGAAGAACTGCCGGATCTGCTCACCGGTCCGTCCGGCGGCGAGCTGCTGGTCGATCGTGTCGCGCATGGCGGCGGCCATCGGGGACTGTGACTGGGCCACCGATTCGCCCTGGCAGGCCGGGCACAGCAGGTGCTGGGCGATGCTGTGCGCGGTATCGGGCCGTGGCGCCGCGGAGCGCCACACCGCCGTGCCGGCGGCGCCCAGGAGCACGACGAGCAAGCCGAGGGTGAACAGCCGGCGCGGCGTCATGAGCTCATCAGCGGGCCGACCCGCTGCTCCAGCCAGGCGGCGTCCACCGCACCCTGAGCCCACCAGCGCATCTGTCCGGACCGGTCGACGACGAAGGTCTCGGGCACCCCGCGGGCGCCCCACGCGACCGCGGTGGTGCCCTGGGTGTCGGCGATGCTGTGCAGGTCCTGGACGCCGAGGTCGGTGAGCAGCGCGCGCGCCGATTCGGCGTTGTCGCGGATGTCGATGCCGACGACCGCCAGGCCGTGCGACGCCCAGCGACGCTGCGCGGCGGCCAGCACGGGCAGCTCCTGCCTGCACGGATCGCACCAGGACGCCCACACGTTGACGAGGACCACCTTCCCGCGCAGCGCCGCGGGGTCGAACCGGGCACCGGCGAGCGTGGTCCCGGCCAGCGGCGGGGCGGCTCCCGATCGTGCCTGCGTCACCGGTCCCGGGGCGGGCGTTGCGGGACCGCCCGAGGCGGCGCCGATGCCGGACGCCAGGGTGACGCCCAGGGCGGTCACCGCGGCAGCCGCGAGCAGGGCAGCGACGATTCGTCCTCGGCTCATGCCACACCCACCGGTTCGCCGGTGGCTGACGCCGGCACCGCGGCCCGCCTGCGCGAGGGAAGCCGCACGGCAGCCGTCAGCCCGCCCAGGGCGGTGAGGGCACCGCCGAGCCACACGAGCCAGACCAGCGGGTTGACCGCCAGCCGGACGGTGGCCGCGGTGCCGTCCGCGGTGGCCGCTAGCACGGTGGTGTAGACGTCGCCGCCGATCCGCGACCTGATGGCGGGCACGCTGACGGTGAGGTCCCGGGCGGGGTAGTAGCGCAGCGCGGGCTCGCTGCGGCCGTCCGCGCCGCCACCGAGCTCCAGGACGACCCGGCTGCTCATCTCCCCGCGTCCCGCCGTACTGCCGACCCGCTCCAGCCGGGCGGTCACACCGCCGGCGGTGACCGACTCACCGACCTTGAGCTGCCGTTCGGTGCTGACCGTGTACGCCGACGACGCGGCGACCCCGACGGCCACGACCGCGACGCCCGCGTGCGCGAGCAGCCAGCCGGCGCGGCGCAGGCCCGTACGCCGCCGGAGGGCCGCCTCGACCAGCCCGGTGAGCACGTACGCGCCGAGCGCGAAGGCCGTCAGCGGCAGAATGCCGGGCCGGCTCAGCAGACCGATCACCGCCGCGGTGGCCAGCCCGGCCGCCGCCGGCAGGCCCAGCCGTCGCAGATCGGCGGCGCGATCCGCGCGCAGCAGTGGCGCCACGCCCATGAGCAGCAACACCACCAGCGCCACGGGCACGGCCGAGCGGTTGAAGTAGCCCGGCCCCACGGACGCCGCATCGCCCTGGACCGCCTGCACCAGCAACGGGAACAGGGTGCCGGTGAGCACGATCGCCGCGAGGGCGACCATCAGCACGGCGTTGCCGGTCAGCATCGAATCGCGGGCCAGCAGGGGTGATGCCGGCGCCTCCCGCGGCGTGCCCGACCGCCAGACCAGCAACCCGAGGACGGTGGCGACACTGACCAGCACGAAGCCCAGCAGCATCGGGCCCAGCGGCGACGCCGTGAACGCGTGCACGCTGGCCACGGCGCCGGAGCGGGTCAGGAACGTACCCACCAGCACGAGCAGGAAGCTGCCGCAGGCCAGTGCGACGGTCCAGGACTGCAGGGCGCCGGCCCGGCGTCGCGCCGCGAGGGTGTGCAGCAGGGCGGTCGCGGTCAGCCAGGGCAGCAGCGAGGCGTTCTCCACCGGGTCCCAGGCCCAGTAGCCGCCCCAGCCCAGGACCGCGTACGACCACCACGCGCCCATCGTGATCCCCCCGGTGAGCAGGGCCCAGGCGACCAGCGTCCACCTGCGCATCAGAGCCACGGAGAGCCGGTCCGTGCGCCCGGCGAGCAGCGCGGCGACACCGTACGCGAACGGCACCACCATGCCGATGTAGCCGGCGTACAGCAGCGGCGGGTGGACGCCCATGGCCGGGTGCTCGCGCAGCAGCGGGTTCGGCCCGGGGCCGTCGGCTGGCACCGGGGACACCTCGGTGAACGGGTTCGCCGCGAAGTAGGTGAGGGCGAAGAAGAAGACCGTCACGACACCGACGACGGCCATCGCGTACGGCCGCAGCGGCCCCGCCCGGCCGGGCCGCCGGCCGCCCAGCACCACGGCACAGCCGGCGAGGATCAGCAGCCACAGCAGCAGCGATCCGTCGAGGGCCGCCCAGAGGCTGGTGACGGTGTAGTACAGGGGTACGTCCCGCCCGCCGTTCTCGGCGACGTAGCGGACGCTGAAGTCGTGACCGATGAGCGCCGCCTCGAGCACGCCGCAGGCGGCGGCCGCCATGGCCAGCGTGGTCCAGGTCGCGGCGCGGGCCGGCCGGGCGGGGACGCCCAGCAGAGCCACCCGCGCCCACAGCAGGGTGGTGGCGACCGCGGCGACGAGCCCGGCGCCCAGCACGACACTTCCGGCCTGGCTCATCACCGGCTGTCCTGCCCGTCCGCCTCGGCGGGCCGGTACTCGTTGCCGTGCTTGGCCATGACCGTGTCCGAGCGGAAGACGCCGTGGTCGTCGAGGCTGCCCTCGACGACGGCCTGCTGGCCCTCACGCAGGGTGCCCGGCAGGTCGGCGACCTGCTCCACCGGGATCTCGGTGGTGCCGTCGCTGATCCGGAAGCGGGTGACACCGGCGTCGGTGCGCAGCGATCCCGGCACCACCTCTCCGCCGAGGCGGACCCGGTCGTGCGCCGCCGGCCCCTGCGTGATCTCGCTGGGCGAGCGGTAGAACGTCAGGGTGTTCTGCAGGCCGGCCGTCACCAGCAGGGCGACGCCGGCCACCACGAGCAGCAGGAGCAGCGCCCGGCTGCGTCGCGCGCTCATCGGCGGCCCGCCGGCACCGCATCCGGTACGGCGGCGTGGACACCCGCACGGTCCTCCAGGACGGCGAGGCGCCGCAGGAAGAGCCAGGCGGCCGTGACGCTGGCGGCGGCGGTGCACAGCAGCAGCGAGGCCAGCATGATCGTGTCGATCGGCGGGTTCACGCTCGGCGCGAGGACCGTGGCCTGCTGGTGCAGGGAGCGCCACCAGACGACGGAGAAGTGCACCACGGGGACGGTCACGAAGCCGGCCGCACCGAGCCAGGCCGCGTACCGCGCGCCGCGGTGCGGATCCGATTCGGACCAGCGCAGGGTCACCTGGGCGGCGTAGACGAGGAACAAGACGATGGTGCTGACGATGCGCGGATCCCACGCCCACCAGACACCCCAGGTCGCCCTGCCCCAGACCGTTCCCGCGGCGAAGGTGACGGCGGTGGCGCCGAGGCCGATCTCGGCCGCCGCCCGAGCGGCCCGGTCCCAGCGCGGATCCGCCCAGATCAGGTACGCCCCGCTGCTCACCAGGACGGTGAAGAAGGCGAGGTAGGCGGTCCACGCCGCGGGCACGTGCAGATACATCAGTCGTTGCGCCTGGCCCTGTACGGCGTCGGGCGGGGCGACTGTCAGGCCGGCGAGCGCGCCCGCGACGCTCAGCCCCACCGCGCCCCAGCCGAGGTTGCGCCGGTCCCGCGCCGCCCGGCGGCCGTCGAGCAGCGGTGTCGGCAGGTTGTTCGGCATGGTTGCTCCTCCGCGTATCTCCGAGGCGCGCCCTTGCCCCGGTCCCGGCGCCTCAAACGGTCGCGCACCGCGAAAACCCCGGCGCGAATTTCCGTCGATCAGCCGTTTTGAGCGTCGGCGGTCCGGGGCAAGGGCGCGCCCCGCGACGAGAGGAGGACGGATGCGGCGTGACCCATCGCGGCACCGCGCCCGTACGCCGTGGCGCCTGACGATCGTCCTGTGCGCCCTGGTGCTCGGCGGCTGTGCGCGCCACGAGCAGTCCACGCTGCACGCCTCGGGCGCCGGGGCGCAGCGCATCGAGGGCCTGTGGTGGCTGATGTTCTGGATCGCGATGGCCGTCTTCGCCGAGGTCATGCTGCTGCTCGGCTGGGCCCTGTGGCGCCGGCGCCGGGCCCGGGCGAAGATCCGCGGCGGTGACGCGATCGGCGGCATCGCGGTGCTCGGGGTCGTGATCCCCTTCGCGATCCTGGTCACCGTCTACGGTCTCGGGCTGCGCGACCTCAACGCCCTGGCCGCGCCGCGGCAGGACCCCGCGGTGACCGTCGACGTGATCGGGCACCAGTGGTGGTGGGAGATCCGGTACGCCGACCCCGCCGGCGCCGTGACCGCCAACGAGCTGCACATCCCGGTGGGAGAGCCGGTCCGGGTGCGGTTGCGGACCGCGGACGTGCAGCACAGCTTCTGGGTGCCGCAGCTGATGCCCAAGACGGACCTCATCGCGGGCAAGGTCAACGAGACCTGGCTGCAGACCGGCACCGCCGGGAGCTACCGGGCCCAGTGCGCGGAGTACTGCGGCAAGCAGCACGCCTTCATGGCGCTCATGGTCGTCGCCCAGCCGCGCGCCGACTTCGACGCGTGGGCCGCCGCGACCGCGCAGCCCGCGACGACGACGCTGACCGCCGACCAGCAACGCGGCCGGGCGGTGTTCGAACGCAGCTCCTGCGCGTCCTGCCACACCGTGCGGGGCACCACCGCGACCGGCCGGGTCGGACCCGATCTGACCACTGTCGGCTCTCGGTGGAGCATCGGCGCCGGAGCCGCCCCGAACGACGCCGGCCACCTCGGCGGCTGGATCGTCAACTCCCAGACCATCAAGCCGGGCAACAAGATGCCGCCGCAGCCCGTACCCGCGCAGGACCTCCAGGACCTGCTGTCGTACCTGCGATCACTGAAGTAGGAGCCGCATGTCCGTCGACACCGAGGAACAATCGCGCTCCACCTCCCGCGACGAGGCCCTGGCCGAGCTCGAGCGGGACTGGGGTGAGCGGCCGTCGCTGCGCGGCTGGTTCAGCACCGTGGACCACAAACGCATCGGCCGCCGGTACATGGTGACCGCCGGGATCTTCTTCATCCTGGCCGGCACCGACGCCATGATCCTGCGCACGCAGCTGGCCCGCCCGAACGCGACCCTGCTGTCGCCGGAGATGTACGACCAGCTGTTCACCATGCACGGCACCGCGATGATCTTCCTGTTCTCGACCCCGATGTTCTTCGGCTTCGGCAACTTCCTCGTACCGCTGCTGATCGGCGCCCGCGACATGGCCTTCCCGCGGCTGAACGCCTTCGGCTACTGGGTCTTCGTGTGCGCCGGGACCGTCATGTTCACCAGCCAGCTCGTCGGCCGGGCCCCGGACGGCGGCTGGTTCGGCTACGTGCCGCTCACCGACACGCCGTACTCGACCGGCGTCAACCTCGACGTCTACTCCCTCGGCCTGCTGTTCCTCGGCGTCTCCACCACCGCCGGCGCGATCAACTTCATCGTCACCGTGGTCAAGATGCGCGCGCCCGGGATGTCGCTCAACCGGATGCCGCTGTTCGTCTGGGCGATCGTCGGCACCTCGTTCATGGTGATCTTCGCGTTGCCGGCGCTGAACCTGGCCAACGCCATGCTGTTCCTGGACCGCCGCTTCGGCGCCCACTTCTTCGATCCCGGGCACGGCGGCAGCACCCTGCTGTGGCAGCACCTGTTCTGGATCTTCGGGCATCCGGACGTGTACATCATCGTGATGCCGGCGCTGGGCATCGTCTCGGCGGTGCTGCCCGCGTTCTGCCGGCGCGGCGTCGTCGCGTACCCGCTGATGGTCCTGGCGATCGTCACCATCTCGATCATCAGCTTCGGCGTGTGGGTGCACCACATGTTCGCCACCGGGCTGCCGCAGCTGTCCTACAGCTTCTTCAGCGCGGCCAGCACGCTGATCACCATCCCGTCGGGCATCCAGATCTTCGCCTGGCTGTTCACGATGCTGCGCGGACGGATCGTCGTGCGTACGCCGTTCCTGTTCGTCGTCGGGTTCATCGTGACCTTCGTGCTCGGCGGCTTCACCGGCGTCATGTTCGCCATCACCGCGTTCGACCAGCAGGTGACCGACTCCTACTTCGTGGTGGCGCACTTCCACTACGTGCTGTTCGGGGGAGCGGTGTTCCCCATGCTCGCCGGCATCTACTTCTGGCTGCCCAAGTTCACCGGCCGCATGTACGCCGAGAGGCTCAGCCGCTGGGCGTTCTGGCTGGTGTTCCTCGGCTTCAACACGACGTTCATGCCGATGCACGTCTCGGGGCTGCTGGGCATGCCGCGGCGCATCTACACCTATCCGGGCGGACTCGGCTGGGACATCTGGAACCTGATCTCGACCGTCGGCGCGTACATCCTCGCGGTCGGGCTGCTGCTGGTGCTCATCGGCGTCGTCCACGCCGTACGCCGCGGCGCTCCCGCGCCGGACGATCCGTGGCAGGGCGACACGCTCGAGTGGGGGACCACCTCGCCGCCGCGGCCGTACAACTTCGCCCCCGTACCCCAGGTGCACAGCCTGCATCCGATGTGGGACGAGCGTACGACCGGCGCGCTGGCCATCGATGAGCCGCTGCCGGACCACCGGGCGATGACCACCAGCGAGCTGGACGGCCGGGAGGAGGGCGTGATCGAGATGCCGGAGGCGTCGCTGCTGCCGCTGGCCGTCGCCGCGGGCATCCTCGTCGTCGTCCTCGGGCTGCTCTGGGCGTGGTACTGGACGGGCTGGTACTGGTTCGCCGGGGCCGGGGCGCTGCTGATCTTCGGCGCGGTGGCTCGGTGGCTGTGGCCGCCGGAACGCACCCCCGAGGAAGCGGGGGTGGCGTCATGACGGCGGTGGTGGAGAAGGCGACGTCGCCGCGGCTGCTGTCGGCCGAGATGCCCTCGGGACGGACCACCGGCTGGTGGGGCATGGTCCTGTTCGTCACCACCGAGGCGACCATCTTCGCCGCCCTGCTGGGCAGCTACTTCTACATCCGGTTCCAGTCCGGCCCGCACTGGCCGCCGCCGCCCCTCGAGGACCCGAAGCTCACGAAGGTCGTCATCATGACGGCGTTGCTGCTGCCCAGCAGCGTGCCGGTCATGTGGGCCGAACGCGGCATCCGCAAGGGACAGCGGTGGCGGCTGCGCGCCGGGCTCGCCATCACGATGGTGCTCGGGCTGGCCTTCCTCGGCATGCAGGCGTGGGAGTACTCCGAGGACCTCAAGAAGCACACCCTGACCACGGACGCGTACAGCTCGCTGTTCTACACGACCACCACCCTGCACGGCTTCCACGTGGCGGTGGGGCTGCTGATGGTCGGCTGGTTGCTGGCCGCGTCGCTGCGCGGCAGCTTCGGCTACCGCCGGCACGAGCGGGTCCGGCTCACGGCCATCTACTGGCACTTCGTGGACGTCGTGTGGGTGGCCATCTTCCTGTGCCTCTATCTGTCGCCGAGGTTGTGATGCCGACACAGACCCGCCGGGCCGGCGGTTTCCTCCTGTGGTTCGCGGTGCTGGGCGGTGCCCTCGCCTGGACGGTGCACCTGTTCGTCGCCTGGGGCGTCGACGAGCTGACCTGCCGGGCCGGCAACACCAGCGTCGGCGGTGTGCCGGTGCGCGGCATCGTCGGCGCCGGGGTGGCCGTGCCGGCGCTGGTCACGATCGCGGCGTTGCTGCTGGCCTGGCGCGGCTGGCGCCGGGCCACGGCTGCGAAGCGCGATGACGACAGCCCGCGCATGGAGCGCACCGGCATGCTGCTGCTGATCGGGCTGTGCGCCGACGTGCTGTTCCTGGCCATCATCCTCGCGGGTGGCGCCGCCGTTCTGGTGCTGTCGCCATGTCAGTGACCACGACGGCCGTCGTTCTTGCCCACGGTGACGCGGGCGGTGCCGACGCCTGGACCGAGGTGGCGGCCCTGCTGGCGCTGGCAGGGGTGGGCGCCGCGTACGGCCGTGGCGTGCACGAACTGTGGGCCCGGCGCGGCCGGGGCGCCGTGGTGTCGCGGTGGCGGGCCGCGGCCTTCGTAGCGGGGCTCGTCGTGGTGCTGCTCGCTCAGCGTGGCCCGGTGCACGAGCTGGCCGAGGGGTCGTTCGCCGGGCACATGGTGCAGCACATGATCCTGATGCTCGGTGCGGGACCGTTGCTCGCCTGTGGCGGCGCCGGTCTGCCGCTGAGCCTGGCGGCGCCGCGGCGGCTGAGGGCTGTCGTGGCACGGCTGCGGTCGGGACCGGCGGGCCGATGGCTGCGCCGGCCGCTGAACCTGGCCCTCGTCGCCGCCGGCGTGCACACGGCGGTGCTGTGGTGGTGGCATCTGCCGCGCCCGTACGGCTGGGCCGAGCACCACGCCGTCGTGCACGGGGCCGAACACGCATCCTTCCTCGCTGCGGCCTGGCTGCTCTGGTCCACCGTGCTCGCCCCCCACGCGAACCGCCTCGGCGGCCCGGCGTCCTTCCTGCTGTTGTTCGCCACCGGCATGCCCGCCGCCGCGCTCGGGGCCGTCCTCACGCTGGCCTCCGGACCGATCTATCCACCCGGGACGCTGGCCGGACCGGACCCGCTCGCCGACCAGCAACTCGCGGGTCTGGTCATGTGGGTCCCGATGGACGTCGTCATGCTCGTCGCCGCGGTCGCCCTCTTCCTGCGCTGGATGCTCGCGCTCGACCGGAGCAGCCCCGCCGGGCGCGACCTACGACCCCGCCGAGAGGAGATACCCGCATGATCAGGCATCGGCTCCGCCTGCTCTGGCCGGTGGGCGTGACGGCCGCGCTGCTGCTGGCCCCCTCGGCCTGCGCTGCGGTGCCGCCGGCGCCGCCCGCGGAGGTGCCCGCCGGCGACCCGGCCCGCGGCGAGCGGCTGATCAACTCGTACGGGTGCGGCTCCTGCCACACCGTGCCCGGCGTGAAGGGGGCCGACGGGCTGGTCGGGCCGCCGCTGACGGCGTTCGGCAAACGGTCGTACATCGCCGGGGAGCTCGTCAACAGCGGTCCGAACCTGCAGCGGTGGGTGATGGACCCGCAAGCTGTCGAGCCCGGAACCGCCATGCCCGACCTGGGCGTGAGCCCCACCGACGCCCAGGACATCGCCGCCTACCTGTTCACCCTGGATTGAGGGGCGCACCGTGACCGACGTACCCCCCACACCACGCCGCGGGCGCCGGGTCCTGGCCGCAGCGGCCGGTCTCGGCGTACTGGGCCTGCCGCTGACGTCGCCGTCGCCGCAGCCGTCGCCGTCCGCCGCATCCGACCGTGGCACCCAGCTCTATCAACAGAGCTGTGCCAGCTGCCACGGACAGCAGGGCGAGGGCAGCCAGCGTGGCCCCGCACTGACCGGTGTCGGACCGGCGGACGTGGACTTCCAGCTCAGCACCGGCCGGATGCCCCTGCGCACCGAGCACCGGGTTCAGGAACACCGGGAGCCGGTGTTCTCCGAGTCGGACATCCGGGCGCTGGTGCAGCACGTGGCCTCCTTCCCGCCCGGCGGTGGTCCACCGATCCCCACGGTCGGTGGCGGGCACACCCGCTCGGGCCGCGAGCTGTACCTCACGTACTGCTCGGCCTGCCACTCGGCCGCCGGCGTCGGCGCCACCTTGACCAACGGCCGCTTCGCGCCCTCGCTCTTCCAGGCCACCCCCACCCAGATCGGTGAGGCCGTACGGGTGGGGCCCGGGCTCATGCCGGCCTTCCCGTCCGGCGTGCTCACCGACGCGCAGGTGGACGACATCGCGGCCTACGTCGACGTCCTGCAGAACGACCGCGGTGACCTGGATCGTGGCGGATGGTCGCTCGGGCGGCTCGGACCCTTCCCGGAGGGCGCCGTGGCGTGGGTGCTGGGACTGGGTGTGCTGCTGCTGCTCGCCCGCCGGCTGGGGAGCCGGGCCCGATGACCCGCGCGCGTGGACCGATGAGCGGCGAGAAGGGCGCGGTGCGCCGCATCCGTCTCGCCTTCGGCGCGGCGGTGCTCGGTGCTGTGGGATTCGCGGTCACGTACAGCCTGGGTGGCAACACGCAACTGCTGGGCGTGAGCCTCGGTCTGGCCTTCGCCGGATTGGCGTACGGCCTGGCCGCCTGGGGTCGCCGGTTGCTGCCCACCGGCGGCTACGTGGAGCAGAAGCCCGGACTGAGCGCCCCGCCCCGGCGCCGTGATCTGCTCGCCGAGGCGATGGACGGCCCGGAGAGCCCGCTCGGACGTCGCGGGCTCGTGGGCATGCTGCTGCTCGGCGCCGGGTCGATCGGTGTCGCCCTGCTGTTCCCGCTCCGCTCGCTGCTCTCCTTCCGCAGGCCCGACCCGGTCACCATGCTGCGGCACACCGCGTGGCAGGCCGGCACCCGCCTCGTGACCCCCGAAGGGACACCGGTACGCCTGACCGACATCGGAGGCGAGACGATCCAGATCGTCGTGCCGGAGGGCCACATCGGCGACGGCGACACCCCCGCGTTCGTCGTCCGGCTCGACCCGGAACGGCTGCGGCAGGAACCCGGGGCGGGACGGGTCGGGGACGTGGTCGCCTACTCGCTGCTGTGCACCCACGCCGGCTGTCCCGTCGCCCTGTACGAGCAGACCACGGCCCGGATGCTGTGCCCGTGCCACCAGAGCACGTTCGACCTCAACCGTGACGCCGCGCCGATCGCGGGACCGGCCGCGCGGCCGCTGCCGGGCCTGCCGATCGAGGTCGGCACCGACGGATATCTGCGCGCCCGCGGCGACTTCACCGCCCCGCCCGGCGCGGGGTTCTGGAGCTATCCATGATCACCCGACGCCTCTACCGGGCCCTCGACGCCCGGCTCGGCACCACGTCGGCCGGGCGTACGGCCCTCGCGAAGGTCTTCCCGGACCACTGGACGTTCATGTTCGGCGAGGTCGCCGTCTACGCGTTCCTGGCGCTGCTGCTCACCGGCACGTACCTGACCCTGTTCTTCGAACCCAGTACCGCCGAGACCGTGTACGACGGGGCGTACCAGCCGCTCGACGGATCGACGGTGTCCAGCGCCTTCGCCTCCACGGTCGCGCTGAGCTTCGACGTACGCGCCGGCCTGCTGATGCGGCAGGCGCACCACTGGGCGGCCCTGCTGTTCGTCGCCGCGATCGTCGTGCACCTGCTGCGGGTCTTCTTCACCGGCGCGTTCCGCCGGCCCCGCGAGCTGAACTGGGTCGTCGGCGTCACGATGCTCGCCCTGGCGCTGCTCAACGGCTTCACCGGCTACTCGATGCCCGACGACCTGCTGTCCGGGACCGGCCTGCGGATCATCTACTCGACGGTGCTGTCGGTTCCCGTGGTGGGTTCCTGGATCGCGATGCTGGCCTTCGGTGGCGAGTTTCCCAGCGACGAGACCACCCCGCGGCTCTACATCAGCCATGTCCTCATCGTGCCGGCCGTCTTCCTGGCCCTCATCTCGCTGCACCTGGTCATGATCATCCGGCAGAAGCACTCGCAGTTCCCCGGCCCGGGACGCCGCGAGCACAACGTCGTCGGCTCGCGGCTGTGGCCGGCGTACGCGGTGCGGTCGCTCAGCCTGCTCACCGGCGTGCTGGCCGCGGTCTTCGCGCTCGGCGGCCTCGTGCAGATCAACCCCGTGTGGATCTACGGGCCCTTCCATCCCGCACAGGCCACCTCACCCGCCCAGCCCGACTGGTACGTGGCCTGGGGCGACGGCGCACTGCGGCTGTTCCCCCCGATCGAAGTCCACGTCGCGGGCCATCTCATCCCCGCGCCGTTCTTCCCCGCCGTCGGTCTGGGCACGGTCACGTTCCTGCTGCTGTACGCGTGGCCGTGGCTGGAACGGTGGCGCACCGGGGACAAGGCGTCGCACCAGATCCTCGAGCGGCCCCGGGACCGCCCCGGACGGGTGGCGGCCGGCGCGTACGCCCTGACCTTCTTCGCTGTCCTGCTGGTCGCCGCGGCCGACGACATCATCGCCCGGCTGAGCGGGATACCGGTGCTCGGCATCCTGCGTACCCTGCAGATTCTCCTTTTGGTCCTGCCCTTCGCCGTTGCGGCCGTGGCGTTCCTGGTCGCGCGGTCGTTGCGGGCGGGAACCGCGACGACCGTGGGGGAGCTGACCCGTGCGGATCTGCACGCCGGCATGACCGGCCCGGCGGCGTCGCCGGGGGACACCGACCACCCCGCGGAACGCATCCGGCTGTGGCGCAACCCGGACGACACGTGGCGGTGGCGGTGGCACGGGCCGGGCGCCGACCTCGCGAGCAACGAGGTGTTCCTCGATCGTGAGGGGGCGCTGGACGCGGCGCGGACCGCCTATCCGGGCGTACCCGTGGAGCAGGACGAGCCGCCGGAGGGTGTGGTGCTGCCGCCGCCGCGCCGCGAGCCGGGGCCGGCCACCAAGGTGGCGGCCGCCCTGGTGTGGGTGGCGATGGCCGTGCTCGGGCGGCGCGCGGACCGCCGGCAACCGTCCCGATCGGAGGCCTCGAAGTGAAAGCGATCATCTCGGGCGCCGGCATCGCCGGGCTGGCCCTGGCCCGGCAGCTGCACGCGCACGGCGCCCAGGTCACCGTGATCGAGAAGGCGCCGGGCCCGCGTACGGGTGGCTACGTGCTCGACTTCTTCGGGCCCGGATACGACGCCGCGGAGGCGATGGGCGTGCTCCCCGGCATCCTGGAGCTGGGTTATCAGGTCGAGGAGCTGGCCTACTGCGACGAGACCGGGCGCCGCCGCGCCGGGCTGCGGTACGCCAGGTTCGCCAAGGCCGCCGGCGGCCGGGTGGTCAGCATCAGACGCCCGGACCTGGAACGGGTACTGCGCGACCAGCTGCCCGCCGGCGTCGACCTGCGCCACGCCACCACGATCAGCGCAGTGGACGACCGCGCGGACGGGGTCACGGTGACCCTCGACGACGGCAGCACACTGGCCGCGGACCTGCTCGTGGGCTGCGACGGCGTCCACTCCGGCGTCCGTGCGCTGGTCTTCGGGCCCGATCCGGGCTTCGTGCGGTACCTCGGGCTGCACACCGCGGCGTTCACGTTCGAGGACCCGCAGGCGCACGCCGAGGTGGCGGGCCGGTTCTGCCTGACCGACACGCTGCACCGCACCATGGGCTTCTACGCGTTGCGCGACGGCCGGGTCGCCGTGTTCGCCGTACACCCCAGCGCCGACCACACGCTGCCGGCCGACCCGCGGGCCGCCCTGCGCGCCGAGTACGGCAGCCTCGGCTGGATCGCGCCGCGGGCGCTGGCCGCCGCCGGAACAGGTGTATTACGACCACGTCGCGCAGGTCGAGATGCCGTCCTGGAGCCGCGGCCGGGTGGTGCTGCTCGGCGACGCCGCGTACGCGGTCTCGCTGCTGGCCGGGCAGGGCGCGTCCCTGGCCGTGGCCGGCGCGTACGTGCTGGCCGGCAACCTCGCCCGGAGCCCATCCGTCGAAGCGGGACTGGCCGGCTACGAGCGGGTGCTGCGCCCGGTGGTGCTGGACAAGCAGGCCACCGGCCGCAAGAGCCGGCGCTGGTTCCTGCCCGCGACCCGCACCCAGCGGTGGCTGCGCCGAGCGTCTTTGGCGTTGGCCGGGTTGCCCGTGGCCGACCGGTTGGTCGCCGGGGCCCTGGTCGGCAAGCCCACCGCGATGATCGCCGAGCAGGCCCGCAGAACCGGCGTCGGCGGCTGACCGGCCCGGACGGTCCCCCCACCGCCGCGGGGCCGGCGGCAGTCCGTGTACGGTGCCGAAGATCGGGAATGACCCGTGCATGGATGCGCTCGTGAGTGAGCAGTGGCTGTCGCGGGCCGTGGACCTGCTGGTACGCCTGGTCGAGGCGGCCGGGGCAGTGGTGATCTTCACCGGTGCGGTGACGGCGTTCGTCTGGTTCCTGATAGCCGCCGTACGCCGCGGGGGCACCGAGCGGTTCGTGCCCGTACGCCTGAGCCTGGGGCGCTTCCTCGCGCTCGGGCTCGAGTTCCAGCTGGCCTCGGACATCCTGCGGACGGCGATCGCGCCGACGCTGCGGGAGATCGGCGAGCTCGCCGCCGTGGCGGCCATCCGTACGGCGTTGAACTACTTCCTGGCGCGCGAGATCAAAGAGGAACGCACGGAGCTCGAGCGCCGCACGGCCGAGGCCGTGCCGGACCCCGCCGACCCGTCCCGGGTGTCGCGATGAGCGCAGTGATCCACGCGGCGGCATTGTGGTGCGTGGCCGCCGGTCTGCTGGCGGGCGCGGTGGTGACCGTGTCCGCCCGCGACGGGCGCGCCGGCTTGCGGGTGGCGCTCGACTTCTGGCTCGCGGCGGGCCTGCTCAACCTCAGCTTCGCCCGGGACTGGGGTCCGCCGCTGGTCGCCGCGCTGGTTCTCGCCGTCCGGCAGACCGCGGGCCTGGGTCTGCGTCATTCCGCCGCGGGGCTGCGTGATCTGTTCCCGCGCCGGTCGCGGAACGACTCCTGACGCCGCGACGTCACCCGCCGCTGTGCGCTGCGGTGGCGGGCCGGCTGAAGATCCGCCTACCGTTCTCCGGTGGGATCGGTACGCCGCGCCGGTCGCTCCGTTCCAGTCCCGGAGCTGTTCTCCGCCGGCCGTACGGCGGGTGCCAGCACCGCGATCGCCGCGGCCGCGAGCGGGAGCAGGGCCAGCGCGACCGGCAGACCGGCCGGCCCCGCCAGTGCGCCGATGGCCGGTGAGACGGCGAGCCAGCCCACGTTCCCGGCGAACCCCACCTGAGCCATGGCCCAGGCCGGGGAGGCCGATCCTGCGCGGCCGGCCGCGGCGAACGCCGCCGGGAAGACCGCGCTGATGGCCGCTCCGCAGATCCCGAACGCCACCAGGGCCGGCCACGGCCTGCCCAGCACCAGGGCTGCCGTGAACACCGGTACACACAGCGCGGCTCCGGCGCGTACCGCCCGCACCCAGCCGATCCGGGCGACGACCGGATCGCTCAGCAGCCGTCCCACCGTCTCGCCGCCCGAGAAGGCGGCGTACGCGGTTGCCGCGATCGCGGTCGAGGCTCCCAGGCTGCTGAGATAGATACCGCCCCAGGAGGCGGGGGCATCCTCGACGAAGGAGGAGAGGAAGGCCAGGACCGCGATGAGCACAACCGCCTTCGGCATCACCCGGGGCGGCGTGCGCGAACCGTTGCGGCTCGGTGGCCGGCCCGGGAGGAGTCCCGGAACGGCGATCGCGACGCAGACCGCGAGCACCGCGGCGACGACCGGGAACTGAATGCCCAGCGGCATGCCGAGGGCGAACATCGCGGCCGCGGCCGCGCCACCGGCCATGCCCCCGATGCTGCGAAAGCCGTGCATGGCGTTCAGGACGGGGCGGCGGTACCGGTCCTGCACCGTGACGCCCTGCCCGTTCATGGCGACGCCGGTGATGCCGTCCGCGAGGCCCAGCCCGACCAGGACGGCGAACAGTGCCCACTCACAGCCGGCGAGGGGGATCAGGGCCAGGCAGACGCTCATCGCGACCGGGGCGCACGCCGTCACCGCCCGGCCACCGAAGCGCGCGAGCAGAAGCCCGCCGGCCTGGCTGCCGGCGAGCCCGCCCAGCGCCGGACCGGACAGCAGCAGGCCGAGCGCGGTGCCGGTACTCAGGTGCAGTCGCTGCTCGACGGCGGGAATGCGGGCCGCCCAGGACGCGAACGCCGCCCCGTGAACGAAGAAGACCATCGTCACCGACCGGCGTGCCGCGCGAGGCTGCGCTGTCATGGTGCTGTCCTTGGCTGTCGTCCCGAGCGGTGCCTGCCCGGCCGGGTGCGCCGGCCGGCCGCGACCGTCAGACCGAGGGTGACGGGCCGGGCGACGGAGTCCCGGTAGCGACCAGGAACTCCTCGGCGTCGAAGTCCTCGTACGAGTCGGCACCACCGAGGTCGTAGTCGTCGAAGTAGGCGCCGTAGGTGAACTTGCGCACGACCCCGGTCACGGTGACCTGCTTGCCGGGTTCCGCCTCGATTCCCGGCGCGGACAGCACGAGGATCGAGTCGTCGCCGTACTCGTTGCCGGTCAGCACGAACGACCGTTCGGTGATCACTTTGCTGACCGTGGCGGTGACGGTGACGGTCCGCCCGATGTAGTCGTCGTTGCCGAAGTAGGGATCGGTGATCGCGCCGACCGCCGGGCTGGGCCGCAGTGGCGCGGTGGTCGGCACCTCGACGCCGTCACCGACGCCACAGGATGCCAGCATCAGCGGCAACGCCACCATGACGGCGATCAGCGGCGTTCTTCTCCCTGCCGTGTTCATGTACGCGTCTCCCTTTCGGTCGCTCTCGACGGCCCACCTCCGGTGCCATGAGCCGCCCGGTGTCCGTGTGCGAGCGCCGGCTCGACGCCCGCACACGGATCGGCGGGTGGGTTCGGTACCCGAAGCCCCAGCCTCCGCCGGTCACGTGGCGGTCCCGCCGCACCGCCGTGACAGTTCCATGACCGGCACGTACCGCCGCGAGCCGGCGAAGGAGCGACCTCGCCGGGCACCGCATCGTCAGCGGCATGCGCCACACCGGCCCTGCCGTGCGGCGGACGTTGATCTACCGTCGAGGGATGTCCGGCATACGGCGATGGTCGGCCGCGCTCGTCGCCACGCTGGCGGTCGTCCCGGGCGCGGCCTGTACCTCGCCGCAGAAGCAGGACAAGCCGCCGCGGGCGCCCGGCCCTGAGCTCGACGCCGACCAGGGCGGGGCGTACGGCTGGCACAAGGCCATGGCCGTCGGCACCCGCTTCACCGACGGGCTGAACCACCTGGAGTTGTCCGGCGCGGCGACGTCCCCGCTGACGATCGTCTCGATCACGCCGTTGATGGACGACGGCCCGGCCCTGCGGGTGCTCGGCACCCGCATCCGCGTCATCCCGGACATGCTGCCCGCGGACAGCGAGGTCGGCTGGTTCGAATATCTCGACGGGTTCTCGCCCAAGGAGAAGTTCGCCGCCGGCAGCGTCATCCCCGAGGGGTTCCAGGTCCGGGGCACGAACGGCGACGACGACATGTCCGTCGAGGTGCAGATCGGCTACGAGGTCGTCGCGCCCGGCGTCTCGAATCGCACCGGCGTCGAGGTCGTGTACGAGTACGAGGGCGTCCGCAAGCGAGCCGTCATCCCGAGCCACCTGACCATCTGCGCTCCGGCAACCGCGGCCTGCCAGGCCCGGGAGTAGGCCGACCGGCGGCTGCGTCGCCGGCGGTTCGGCCGACCCCGGCGGCGGGTCGGGTCCGGGTACCTGTTGACGCATCACGCACTTCGGTATCTGCTGGACGAAGGAACGCCCCAGCACCTCACTCGAGCGGTGCGCGCATTCCAGGAAGGTCGTTCCCATGACGCAGCTGGCGAGTATGGGCGGGGACACCTCGGCCGATTTCGACACCGGAGGCTCGGGCGAGACGGTCGCACCACGGCCGTACGCGTTGTCCGATGCGCCGGGGCCGCTGAGCCGGGACGAGCTGAGCGCGGTCGACGCCTGGTGGCGTGCGGCGAACTACCTGTCGGTCGGGCAGATCTACCTGAGGGACAATCCGCTGCTGCGGGAGCCGCTGGCCGCGGAGCACATCAAGCCCCGGCTGCTCGGACACTTCGGTACCGTTCCCGGCCTGAACCTGGTGTGGGCCCACGCCAACCGTCAGATCGTCGCGCGTGACCTGCACGCGGTGTTCGTGGCGGGTCCGGGTCACGGCGGTCCCGGGCCGAACGCCTGTGCCTGGCTGGAGGGCACCTACTCGGAGCTCTACAGCAACATCCCGCGTGACGAGCGGGGGATGGCGGCGTTCTTCGCGCAGTTCTCCTACCCGGGCGGGGTGCCGAGCCACTGCGCGCCGGAGACGCCCGGTTCGTTCCACGAGGGTGGTGAGCTGGGGTATTCGCTGCTGCACGCGTTCGGTGCGGCGCTGGACGACCCGGAACTGACGGTGTTCTGCGTGGTCGGTGACGGCGAGGCGGAGACGGGCCCGCTGGCCGGGAGCTGGCACGCCAACAAGTTCCTCAATCCGGTACGCGACGGTGCGGTGCTGCCGATCCTGGCGCTGAACGAGTACAAGATCGCCAATCCGACGATCTTCGCTCGCATCCCGGAGCCGGAGCTGCTGGAGCTGATGCGCGGCTACGGGTACGCCCCGCAGGTGGTCGCCGGTGATGATCCGGCCACGGTGCACCAGCGGCTGGCCGCCGTCATGGACGACTGTCTGCAGCAGATCGCCGACATCCGGCAGGCGGCGCGTGCCGGCGGCGACGGCACCCGGCCGGCGTGGCCGATGATCGTGCTGCGTACGCCCAAAGGGTGGACCTGTCCGCCCGTCGTCGACGGTCAGCAGGTCGAGGGCACGTTCCGGGCGCACCAGGTCCCGCTGCCCGCCGCCCGCACCGATGACAAGCACCGGCAGGTCCTGGAGCAGTGGCTGCGCTCGTACCGGCCGGAGGAGCTGTTCGACGACGCCGGCCGCCCGATTCCGGACCTGCTGGCGGCGATCCCGGCGGGGGAGCGGCGGATGAGCGCCAATCCGGTGGCCAACGGCGGTGTCCTGCTCGACGACCTGCGGCTGCCGGACTGGCGCGACTACGGCGTCGAGGTCAAGGCCCCGGGCGGCACGCAGCACGAGGCGACCCGGGTTCTGGGCGCGTGGCTGCGGGACGTCACCGCGGCGAACCCGGCCACCTTCCTGACCTTCGCGCCGGACGAGCTGGCCAGCAACCGGCTGCAGGACATCCTGGAGGTGACCGGCCGCAACTGGCAGGCCGGCATCGGCGAGTTCGACGAGAAACTCGACCGGCGGGGCCGGGTGATCGAGGTGCTGAGCGAGCACATGTGCCAGGGGCTGCTGGAGGGCTACCTGCTCACCGGCCGGCACGGCGTGTTCACCTGCTACGAGGCGTTCATCCACATCGTCGACGCCATGTTCAACCAGCACGCCAAGTGGCTGCAGGCGAGCGCCGAGGTGCCCTGGCGCCGGCCGATCGCCAGCCTGAACTACCTGCTGTCGTCGCACGTCTGGCGCCAGGACCACAACGGGTTCACGCACCAGGACCCGGGCTTCCTCGACGTGGTGATGAACAAGAGCCCGAGCATCGTACGGGTGTACCTGCCGCCGGACGCCAACACGTTGCTGTCCACGTACGACCATTGCCTGCGCTCGCGGCACTACGTCAACGTCGTGGTGGCCGGCAAGCAGCCGCAGGCCGACTGGCTGTCGGTGCAGGACGCCGCGCTGCACTGCGCCCGCGGACTGGGCATCTGGCAGTGGGCGGGCAACCGTGACGAGCCCGGCACGCTGCCCGACGTGGTGCTGGCCTGCGCCGGCGAGGTGCCGACCCTGGAGACCCTGGCCGCCGCGGCGATCCTCCGTGAGCGCCTGCCGGACCTGCGGGTACGGGTGATCAATGTGGTGGACCTGATGCGGCTGCAGCCGGAGAGCGAGCATCCGCACGGGCTGCCGGACCGCCAGTTCGACACCCTGTTCACCACCGATCGGCCGGTGATCTTCGCGTTCCACGGCTACCCTTGGCTGGTGCACCGGCTGACCTACCGGCGGGCGAACCACGCCGGGTTGCACGTGCGCGGCTACAAGGAGAAGGGCACCACGACCACGCCGTTCGACATGGTGATGCTCAACGACCTGGACCGCTACCACCTGGTCATCGACGTCATCGACCGGGTGCCGGGCCTCGGCGCGCGCGCCGCCGGCCTGCGGCAGGACATGGTCGACGCCCGGCTCGCCGCTCGCACGTACACCCGCGAGCACGGCGCCGACATCCCCGAGGTGGCGAACTGGACCTGGCAGCCGTGACCTGAACCTGACGAAGGGAACGAGAATGACGACGTACCGGGTCGGCTACTTCGTCGGAAGTCTGTCGTCCACCTCCGTGAACCGGGAACTCGCGCGTGCGCTGATCGCGGTGGCCCCGGACGGCCTGGAGTTCACCGAGATTCCCATCGGCAACCTGCCGCTCTACAGCCCGGACTACGACGCGAACTACCCGGCCGAGGCCACCGCGCTGAAGGACGCCATCCACCGGTCACAGGCCGTCCTCTTCGTCACGCCGGAGTACAACCGCTCGCTGCCGGGCGCCTTGAAGAACGCCATCGACTGGGCCTCGCGACCGTGGGGCCAGAACGCGTTCGACCACATCCCCGCGGCGGTGATCGGTGCCTCCATCGGTCAGATCGGCACCGCGCTGGCACAGCAGAGCCTGCGCGCCGTGCTCAGCTTCTGCAACGCCCGCCAGATGACGACGCCTGAGGCGTACATCCACTACACGCCGGAGGTCTTCCCCGGCGACGGCGTGGTCGCGGACGAGTCGACCAAGGCCTTCCTGAGCACCTTCATGGCCGAATTCCGGGACCACATCACGCGGGTCCTGACCGTTCTGCCGCGTCAGTCCGACGCAGCCCGAACCCGGTAGCCGGCCGGGTCACGATCTGGCCCCTGGACCGTCACCCGGGTCGGTGTCCACCGGATCGGCTGTGTCCAGGGCGGCCACGGCCTCGCCGACCCGGCGTTGTGCCATCTCGGCCACCATGGCCCGGAACGCCTTCTCGGACAGCGGGTAGGCCACCATGGCGGCGACCGCACCGAGGATCAGCACGGCCGGGAGCGCGCCGGCAGCCACCCGGATCGACGTCACCGCCGCGTCGGTCTGGGAGGCGCCGCCGGAGATGTAGCCGCCGAGGCCGATGGTGTAGGCGGCGACGGCCCCGCCGATGCCCTGTCCGGCCTTGCGGGTGAACGACAGCACGGCGTAGCTGCTGCCCTCGGCGCGGACGCCGCTGCGCCATTCGCCGTAGTCGACGGTGTCGGCCTGGAAGGCGAAGATCAGCGTGTTGGTCAGGCCCAGACCCATGCCCAGCACGCCGAAGGCGACGATGCCGATCCACGGCTGGGATCCGGGGGCGACGGCGACGCCGACGCCGCCGGCCGCGGCGACCACACCGCCGAGCAGGTACGCCCCTTTCTTGCCGAGCAGTCCCATCATCTTCGGCAGTGCGACGGCCGCGATGATCATGCCGACGTTCTGCACCACGGTCAGCACGATGTACAGGTTCGCGTTGTTCAGCACGTCCCGGGCGTAGTAGACGCCGACTGTCTGCAGCGAGAACATGCCGGACAGGCACAGCAGGGTGGACGCGCACAGGATCACCAGTGGCTTGTTGCGGCGCATCATCGCCAGGGTCTGCGCCAGGCCGACCTTGCGCGTGTCCGGGCGGATCATCTCGTGCGACGTCAGGAAGGTGAACAGGTACAGGACGAACCCGAGAACCGCGAAGAGGACGGTGATGAGCGTCAGCGCGCTCTGCAGGTTCGCCGCGTTCTGGATCTGCGGCGAGACGATCACGGCGATTCCCAGGATGGCCAGGCTGGACGCCACCATCCGGGCGGTGGACAGCTTGGCGCGCTCCTCGGGCACCTGGGTCATCGCGGCAGACAGCGATCCGTACGGGATGTTCACGAAGCTGTACGCCAGGCTGAACAAGGCGTACGACAGGTACGCGTACACCACTTTGGTGTCCTGGCTCAGCCCGCTCGGGATGGAGAACAGGGCGACGTTGAGCAGCAGCAGCGGGATCGAACCGAACAGCACGTACGGCCGGAACCGGCCCCATCGCGTCGACGTCGCGTCGGCGATCCGGCCGGCGAACAGATCGGTGACCCCACCCCACACCCGGATCACCAGGAACAACGTTCCGGCTGTCGCCGCCGCGATGCCGGCCACGTCGGTGTAGTAGATCAGCAGGAAGGCGGACGCCATGGAGAACGTCAGATTGTTCGCGGCATCGCCCACCGCGTAACCCAGGTACTGTCTGCGCCGCAATGCCGGGGGAGTGTCCCGGTGCGCCACGTCGGGCGCCTGAGGCGGTGCCGTGCCGGCCGTCATGTCCTGGCTCCCTCGGCGAATTCCTGGCACTGCTGTACGACCGTGCCGACGACCTCGGCGTCGTCGCCGAGAGCGGTGTCCAGCTCGTGCAGCACCCGTCGTACCGCGTCGCGCAGCGGTCCGTCGGCCAGGGGGATCACGGTCTCTGCGCGTACGTCGGTGACCGGCGCGCCCAGGCCGCGCAGGCAGCAGATCCAGGCGGCCAGGACCAGCGTGGCGCCGGTGGGCATCCGGCCGGCGGCCCGCTGTGCCCGCAGGACCGGCAGGATGCGGATCGGCAGCTTCTGCGAGCCGTCCGCGCCGATCTGGGCGAGGTGGTGGTGCATCCGCGGATTGGCGAACCGGTCCAGCAGCGCGCGGCGGTATGCGGCGAGGTCGGCCTCCGGCTGGTCCAGGTGTGCCGAGGCGGTCTGCCACCAGTGCTCCAGCCACTGCCGGCAGGTGGCGTCGGCGACGGCTTCCGCGACGGTCGTGTGCCCGCGGATCGAGCCGGCGTAGGCGAGCAGCGAATGGCCGCCGTTGAGCAGCCACAGCTTGCGGTGCTCGTACGGAGTCACGTCCTCGGTGAGGGTGGCACCGGCGTCCGGCCAGGCCGGGCGACCGGCGGGGAAGGATCCGCTGAGGACCCATTCGTGGAAGGGTTCGGTGGCCACGGGGCAGCTGTCGTCGAGACCGGTTGCCTCGCGGACGTGCCGGGCCTCGTCCGGAGCGGGCCGCGGGGTGATCCGGTCCACCGCGGTGGTCACGACCGCCAGCGACGCGTCCAGCCAGTCGGTGAGCGCCGGGTCGAACAGGCGTGCCATGTCGCGCACGACCCGACCCGCGATCGCGCCGTTACCGGGCACGTTGTCGCAGGGCACGAGAGCGATGGGGCCCGCACCTGCTGCCCGTCGTGCCGCCAGCCCGGCGACGATGCGGCCGGGTGTGGTGCGTACGAGGGCCGTGGGATCGTCGCGCAGCGCGGCGAGATCGGCCTGTACCTCGGGGCGGCCGGCGTCCAGCCCGCCATCCGGTCCGCGCAGGTAGCCGGCCTCGGTGACGGTCAAGGTCACCACGCTCAGGTCCACCGAGGCGAAGTACGCCAGCCACGCCTGGTGGTCGTCGGCGGCGTGAGCCCGGGACAGGCTGCCGATCACCTCGAAGCTGTCGCCGGACGGGTCGCGGGTGACCAGGGTGTACAGCCCGTCCTGGGCGGTCAGCCGTGCGGCGAGGTCGCCGCGTCCCAGCCCGGAGAAGGCGGCGTAGCCCCAGTCGCCGGCGTCCGGAGCGTGTTCGGTGTACCAGCACTGGTGGGCCCGGAAGAAGTTGCCGAGCCCGAGGTGCACCATCCGGACCGGCGGCGCCGCACGTCCGTTCCCGGCGGCTCGTGACAGCATTGCGCTCACAGCTTGAACACCACCCTCGGCTGGTCGGACACCAACCGGACCGCGATGTCGGCCGCCTCGTCCTCGCTGAGCCGGTGATCGGCCACCAGCCGGGCCAGGAAACCCGCGTCCACACGCCGTGACATGTCGTGCCGGGCCGGGATGGAGCAGAAGGCGCGGGTGTCGTCGACGAAGCCGGAGGTACGGGTGAAGCCGGCGATCTCCGTCACCGCCGAGCGGAACCGCGCGATGGCGTCCGGGGCGTCGAGGAACCACCACGGCACCCCGACGTACACCGACGGGTAGAAGGCGGCCATCGGCGCCAGCTCCCGTGACCACACGGTCTCGTCGACCGTGAAGACGACCAGATGGAACCCCGGATGGGTACCGAAACGCTCCAGGAGCGGTTGCAGCGCGTCGGTGAACTCGACCTGCAGCGGGATGTCGGCGCCGACGTCCGCCCCGTACCGCTGGAAGGTCGGCCGGTGGTGGTTGCGCCGCACGCCCGGGTGCAGCGTCATGACCAGGCCGTCGTCGCACGACATCCGGGCCATCTCCAGCAGCATGTGCCGTCGGAACGCCACGGCCTGCGCACTGCCGGCCTCACCGGCGAGCGCCGCCCGGTAGATCCGCGCGGCTTCGGCCGGGCTCAGCGGGTCGGTCCGGGCGTCCGGATGGCTGTGGTCGGCCGAGACCGCGCCGTGCGCGACGAAGTGCCGGCGCCGTTGCTCCAGAGCCGCGACGTAACCGGTGTAGTCGCCGGTGTCGGTGTCGGCGGCCTTGCCCAGGGCGGCCACCGCGTCGGTCCAGCCTTCCCCGCCCGGTTCCAGATACCGGTCCGGGCGGAAGGTGGGGATCACCCGGCCCTGCCAGGCCGGGTCGCCGGTGAGGGCGGCGTGCGCGGCCAGATCGGAGCAGGGGTCGTCGGTCGTCGCGAGCACCGATATCCCGAAGCGGTCGTACAGGGCCCTCGGCCGGAAGGCGTCGTCGGCGAGCGCGGCGCTGATCTGGTCGTAGATGGCGTCCGCGGTGTCCGCCGACGGCGTGACGGTGACGCCGAAGATGCCGGCGAGTTCCGCCTCGAGCCAGTAGCGCACCGGGGTGCCCTGATAGACGTGCCACCGCTCGCACAGCAGGCGCCACGCCTGCCGCGACGCGGTCTGCGACAACTCGCCCTGACCGACACCGAGCGCGGAGAGCTCGACGCCGTCGGCGTGCAGCAGCCGGGTCACGTAGTGGTCAGGGGCGAGCAGCAGCGTCGTCGGGTCCGGGAACGGGTGGTTGTCGAGCAGCACAGCAGGGTCGACGTGCCCGTGCGGGGAGATCAGCGGCAGCTGACGGACGTGGTCGTACAACCGGCGGGCCGTGGCCCGGGTCCAGGGCTCGACCGGCAGGAGCCGATCCGGATCCAACTCGAGCGCGGTGCCTGCCATGTGCGAGCCTCCAGCGGGTGTGCCTGCGGATGGTCAGGGGGCTGCGTCGGCGCCGGCTTCGGCGGCCTCGACCCGGGCCCGGCTGGCCGCCACGATCAGCTCCACGCAGGTGTCCAGATCCACAGCGGTGGAGTCGATCATCAAGTGGTACAGATGCGGTTCGTTGCCGTCGACGCCGTACGCCCGCCGGACGTACTCGATGCGGGTGCGGTCCTCCACGCGCCGACGCCGCTCGGCGGTGTCGTGGTCGATGCCGTCGACCGCCATCCGCCGCCTCAGCCGGGCCTCGCGTGGACCGCGGAGGTACACGTGCAGCGCCCACGGCACCGACTGCAGGATCACCATGCCGCCGCGGCCGATCGCCACACCGCCGGACACACTGGCGTTCGCGAGGAACTGCTCGATGCGGGCCCGGACGTAGCGCTCCTGCATGTCGAGCCGTTCGGCGGAACCGGCCGTACCGCCGCTGGAGGTCGTGCTGCGTCCCAGGCTCGCCCACAGCCGCTGCGGAACAGTGCGTGGCTGGTCGTCGATGGCCGCGACGGCGTTCTCCGGCAGGCCGGTCTGCTCCGCCACCGCCTCCGGAATCGTCCGGTCCAGCAGGGGGACCGAGAGTCGTTCGGCCACCTTCGGTCCGACGGTGCTGCCGCCCGCCCCGTAGAGGGCGGCGAGGGTGACGACAGGGCGATGGCGTTGCCGGGCGCGGGTCATGTCAGCGGGCTCGCAGTCGCCGTCGTGGCGGCTCGCCGGTCGGCACTGTAGGGCTGTTCATGGAGAGACACCCCTCCTGTGGGATCTCCTCACATGTGTCCACGACCGGCACCTCTTAACCGCGCCGGCCGCAATCTTCTTCGCTTTTCGGGTGGCCCCGGCCGTGGAATCGCTGCGGGCGCCGCCGATGCATCGCTCCGGTGGTCTTGCCGAGCGAAGGCGCGGCAGAGCACGGTTGAATCATGGACCGATACGACGTGGTGGTGCTGGGCGCGGGAGCGGGCGCCAAGCTGATCTGGGGTGCGGTACCCGACCGTAGGATCGCGGTGGTCGAGGAGGCGCGCGTCGGTGGCGACTGCCCCTTCGTCGCCTGCGTGCCGAGCAAGGCCATGCTGCGTGCGGCGTACGTGTGGAGAACCCCCACGGACCCGCAGTGGGCAGCCATGTTCTCCGGCCGGGTCACCGCGCGCGAAGCGTACGCGGAGGCCGTGCGCCGCCGGGACCGGATCGTCCATGGCCGGGACGACAGCGTGAACGCCGCCGGCCTGGCCAAGACCGGCGCGACGTTGCTGAGGGGGCACGGCCGGGTCGTTCGTGCCGGCGTCCTGGACGTCTCGGGCACCGAGATCGGATACGGCGATCTGGTCTTGAACACCGGATCGGCGCCCGTGCGTCCGGCGATACCGGGCCTCGACACCGTGCCGGTGTGGACCAGCGACGAGGCGCTCAGCACGACCGTGTTTCCGGATTCGGCTGTCGTGGTCGGCGGCGGTCCCGTCGGTTGCGAACTCGCCTACCTGTTCGCCGCCTTCGGCACCGTGGTGACCCTCGTGCAGCGCGGCCCCGGGCTTGTCCCCCGCGAGGAGCCACAGACCTCGGAGGAGCTGCGCGATCTCCTGGTCGAGGCGGGGGTCGACGTCCGGCTGACGACGCAGGTCGCGAGCCTCGAACCCCGCGGAGCCGGTGCCCACGTCAAGCTGGACAGCGGCGCGGAGCTCGACGCCGACGTGGTGATCCTCGCCGCGGGAAGACGCCCGCGCTCGGCCGGCCTGGGCCTGGAGGTCCTGGGCATCCGGCCGGACGAGAGGGGCGCTGTCCCGATCGACGAGCGCTGCCGGGTGGCGGGTGCGGACCGGGTGTGGGCGGTCGGTGACGTCACCGGTATCGCGCCCTTCACGCACACGGCTCACTACCAGGGCCGCGTCGTCGCGGCGAATCTGTCGGGGCGCCGGACGCGCGCCGATTACCGCGCGATACCCCGGGCCGTCTACACCAGTCCGGCGTTCGTGTCGGTCGGCCACACCGAAAGCTCGGCACGTGACGCCGGCATCGACCCCCTGATCGCCCACACCCCGATGAGCCAGGCCGTGCGCTCGGCGACCGAGGGGGAGCCGCGGGGATGGCTGAGGCTGCTCGCCGACCCGGCGACCGGAGTCGTGATCGGAGCCGGCGCGATGGGCGGCTACGCCGAGGAATGGATCTCGGAGGTGGCCCTGATGATCCGCGCCCAGATCCCGGTCGACGTCGCCCGGGACGTGGTCCACCCGTTCCCGACGTTCAGCGAGGTTCTGGAGGCCCCGCTGTGGGACCTCGCCGCGCGCCTGGACGACAGGTGACTGAGGGCCGGCCTCGGCAACGCCGGGTGGCCCCCTGACGGATCAGCGGGCGAGCCAGGCGAGGGCGGCGACGACCAGCGCCTGGGTGCCGGTGGTCAGGGTGGGCTGCAGGACGGGGGCGAAGGTGGCCGAGTGGTTGACCGGGATGTCCTGGGTGACGCGGCCGGCCTCCTGGGCACGGCGGTACACGTCCGGGTCGATCCCGCCGATGCACCAGTACGTGTACGGCACCCCCAGCGCGCGGGGGATGTCGCTGAAGTCCTCGCTCGCGGACTGCTGCTCGATGGCCTCGGCGTGGTCGCCGAAGAACTCGGTGAACGCGGTGGCCACCCGTTGCGTGGTGGCGGTGTCGTTGTCGGTCAGCGGGAAGCGGTCGAACAGCTCGAACTCGGGCTCGCGGGGTGAGCCGGAGGCCTGGCATTCCGCGGTGACGATCCGGCGGATCGCGCCGAGCATCGTCTCGCGGGTGCTGTCGTTGTAGGTGCGCAGGTTGAGCTGCAGCTGGGCGCTGTCGGGGATGACGTTGCTCTTGGTGCCGGCCTGGATGCTGCCCACGGTGAGCACGGCGGTCTCCGTGGGCGGCACCTCGCGCGCCACGACGGTCTGCAGCCGGACGACGATCATGGCGGCCAGCACGACCGGGTCGACGGCGGCCTGCGGCATGGATCCGTGTGCGCCGCGGCCGTGCACGGTGATGCGCATGCTGTCGGCTGCGGACAGCACCGGGCCGGGGTGGGTGCCGACCCGGCCGGCGGGAAAGGCCATGACGTGCTGCGCGAGGGCCACGTCGACGCCGGGGACCATCTTCGCGAGCCCGTCGTCGATCATGCCGCGGGCGCCGTCGCCGGTTTCCTCCGCGGGCTGGAACAGCACGGTCAGGGTGCCGCTCCAGGCGTCGCGGGCGGCGGCGAACAGCCGGGCGGCGCCGAGCAGGCAGGCTACGTGGACGTCGTGCCCGCAGGCGTGCATGACCGCGACGTCGCCGCTGGTGGCGGTGCTCGCATAGGGAAGGCCGGTCTCTTCGCGTACCGGCAGGGCGTCCATGTCGGCGCGCAGCAGCACCGAGGGGCCGTCACCGTTGGTCAGGACACCGACCACGCCGGTGCCGCCGACCTCGGTCTCGACCTGGAACCCCGCCTTCTGCAGGACGTCGGTGACCGCCGCCGCGGTCCGGTGCTCCTGGTGGGACAGCTCGGGGTGCTGGTGCACGGAGCGATAGAGCTCTTCCTGCTCGGCGCGTATGCCGTCCAGACCGGCCAGCACGGCCGACGCCGCGGATGATGCGGGCACAGGTTCCTCCTTGCGGGTGGAATGCGGCTTCACCACCCTGTCGACGGTACGCGCGTTGACACCGTCCGGCTGTGTCGTGGCACCGATGTCCCGGCCGACTGTGTGCAGGAACCGGGCGACCGGCCGCGCCTGGCGATAGGGTCCGGGGAGGGAAGGTCGATCTCCAGGAGGACCGATGGCCGAGCAGATACCGATCGGTGCTCGGGTCAAGCCGCTGCTGGACGTCGACGGTCTGACGTTCAAGGACCTCAACGGCAACGGCCGGCTCGACCCGTACGAGGACTGGCGGCTGAGCCCGGCCGAGCGGGCGACCGACCTGGTGTCCCGGATGTCGCCCGCCGAGAAGATCGGGTTGATGGTCATCAACTCCCGCTCGATGGGCATCTCCCAGCACGACCCGGAGCTGACCAGCCACGACGGTGCCCTGGACGAGCAGTATCACCGGATCAAGAACGACCCGCACAACACGGCGGGGCTGCCCTACGAGGGGACGACCCAGCAGATCACCGAGTTGCACATGCGGCACTTCATCATGCGGGAGACGCCACCGGGCTCGAAGATCGCCACGTGGGTGAACGCGATGAACGAGGTCGCCGAGGGGACGCGCCTGGGCATACCGGTGCTGGTCGCCGCGAACTCCAAGAACGAGCTCGGTGGCTTCAAGCTGGGTGCCACGGCCCGGGACCAGGAGTTCACCCAGTGGCCCGGCACGCTGGGATTGGCGGCCGCCGCGGACCTGGCGTTGATCCGCGACTTCGCTGACAAGTCGCGCGCCGAGTGGGTGGCCTCCGGCCTGCGCAAGGGCTACATGTACATGGCGGACACGGCGACCGACCCGCGATGGTTCCGGACCAACGGCACCTTCGGTGAGGATCCCCGGTTCATCAGCCGGGCGATCGCCGTCGTCGTCCGGGCCTTCCAGGGCGAGGACGGCCCCGGCCGGGACGGGGTGGCGCTGACGATCAAGCACTTCCCCGGGGGCGGGGCGCGGGAGAACGGCTTCGACCCGCATTACGCGGAGGGCCGGTTCAACGTCTACCCGACGCCGGGGTCCCTGGCGACCTACCATCTGCCGCCGTTCCAGGCGGCGATCGACGCCGGCGTCTCCAGCATCATGCCGTACTACGCGATCCCGTCGGACGAGAAGTCGGCGATGCCGCAGTCGCCGCTGGACCACTTCGAGCAGGTCGGTTTCGCCTTCAACCAGCCGTTCCTCGACCTGCTGCGGGAGATGGGGCACCGCGGCTACGTCAACTCCGACTCCGGCATCCTGTCCAAGATGGCCTGGGGGGTGTCCGAGCTGAGCGTCCCCGAGCGGGTGGGCAGGGCGGTGACGGCGGGTACGGACATCATCGCCGACACCAACGACGTCGGCTCGATCCGTACCGCCTTCCTGGACGGGCTGTTCAGCACCGAGCGGCTGGACCAGGCCGCGCACCGGCTGGTGACCGAGATGTTCGCCCTCGGCCTGTTCGACGACCCGTACGTCGATCCGCAGCGGGCGGACGAGGTGGTGGCCAACGCGTCGTACGCCGCGGTGGCCGAGGAGGCACACCGCAGGTCGGTGGTCCTGATGAAGAACCACGACGGCGCGCTGCCGCTGACACCTGCCCGCCTGGCCGGGCAGCGTGTCTACGTCGAACTGTTCGAGCGAGACCTCACGGTGGCCGAACTTGACCGGCTCCGCGCGAGCCTGGCCGCAGCGCACCCCGGCATCGAGTTCACCGTCGACTATCACCGGGCCGACGTCGCCGTGCTGTTCCTCAACCCGTTCACCGGCTCCTACTTCGATTTCACCGGCCTGCTGGACCTCGACATCCATGAGGCCACGAACATCGACCTGGCCAAGGTCAGGCGGATCCGGTCGGCGGTACCGCGGCTCGTGGTCGGTCTCAACGTGATCCTGCCGTGGCTGCTCGGCACCGTCGAGCCGCTGGCCGACGCCCTCGTGGCCGGTTTCGACACCCGGACCGAGGCCCTCTTCGACGTCATCGTCGGCGACGCAAAGCCGCGCGGCCGGCTGCCCCTGACCTTCCCGGCCGGCAACGCGGCCATCGCCGTCGACGAGAAGGGGATGTGCGCCTCGCCCAACGACGTGCCGGGGTTCGACAAGGAGAAGTACATGGACGGCCGGCCGTACGTCTACGTCGACAGCGACGGGAACCGGTACCGGTGCGGGCACGGTCTGTCGTACGACGCACCAGAGGAGGCACCACGGTGAGCTCGGACAGCACCGACGCGTCGAAGCTTGTGATGCCTGCGGCGTTCATCGGGCACGGCAACCCGATGAACGCCCTCGACGTCAACCGCTACACCACCGCGTGGAAGGCCTTCGGCGCTGCCGTGCCGCGCCCGCGTGCCATCCTGGTCGTCAGCGCCCACTGGTACATCAATGCCACCGCGGTCACCGCGATGCCTCAGCCCCGCACCATCCACGATTTCTACGGCTTCCCGAAGCCGTTGTTCGAGGTGCAGTATCCCGCCCCCGGCCTGCCGGAGCTGGCCACCGAGATCAGCGACGTGGTGCACCCCACCTGGGTCGGCGCGGACGTCGACAGCTGGGGCATCGACCATGGCACCTGGTCGGTCCTGATGCACGCCTTCCCCGACGCGTCGATCCCGGTCGTGCAGCTCAGCATCAACGCCGACAAGCCCTTCGACTATCACCTTCAGCTCGGCGCCAAGCTGGCCCCGCTGCGCGAGCGCGGAGTGCTGATCATCGCGAGCGGCAACGTCGTCCACAACCTGCGCGGCATGGACTGGAAACTCGCCGACGACGGGTACGAGTGGACACAACGCTTCGACGAAGACGCCAAGGTCCGCATGCTCAGCGACCCTGCCGAGTTCGCCACGCTGGACGCCCACCACGACTACCACCGGGCGGTGCCGACACCGGACCACTTCATCCCCGCCCTGTACCTGGCCGGCCTCGCCTCGGCATCCGGCGCGGCGGACACCGACGTCCTGGTCGACGGGTACGCGTACGGTTCGCTGTCGATGACGGCGTACACCCTCGGCCTGCCCCGTCCCGAGAGCTCGGACGACGGGGGAGTGCCGCAGCCGCCCGCCGACCTGCCACCCGACACGTCCAACATCTGACTCATCGCCTAGGACGGCGATCCGCAGCGCGCCGGCAGGTCTGTGACGAGCGGACCGGACCGTCTGCGCGCAGACTTCGGATACGGGCCGGCTTCGCGAAGACGCCGCACGGTGGCTTCCCACGGAACAGGGACGTGTCCGATGGTGCGGACGACAGCGCAAAGGTGGATGCGGTTCGCCTCGCCGTACGCGCAGCAGGCCCTGGCCGCAGCGGTGGCCTGGCTCGTCGCCGTGCGGATGGCGGGCCATGCGGATCCGTTCTTCGCCCCGATCGCGGCGGTCGTCGGGCTGAACGCCACGCTGGGACGCCGGGGGTCGAACGCGGTACGGCTGCTCGCCGGGGTGCTGATCGGTGTCCTCGTCGGGGAGGCGGCGTTCTCGCTGGCCGGTGACGGGGTGTGGACCCTCGCCGGGGCCACGTTCACCGCCATGCTGCTCGCCCGGGCGGTGCACGACGCGCGGATCGTCCGCGCCCAGGCAGCCGTCGCAGCGATCCTGATCATCGTGGTCGGTCAGCCGCAGCACGGCTGGGACCGGCTGCTGGACGCCGTCATCGGCTCCGCGGTCGCGCTGGCGTTCAGCCAGCTGCTGTTTCCTCCGGAACCGCTCCGGCTGCTGCGCCTGGCCGAGGCACGGGTGCTGACGCGCCTGGCGGCCGGCCTGCGAGCGGCCGCCGAGGCAGTCGAGCACGGGGACCGGCCGCGCGCGGACGATGCCACGGCGCTGCTGCGCGACGTACACGGTGATCTCGAGGCGTTGAGGACAGCGCGCAGTGCCAGCGATCGGATCGTCCGGCACGGTCTGACCTGGCGGCGGCGGGCCGGCCTCGTCGTGACCGAGCGGGAACGCGCGGACCATCTGGACCTTCTGGCCGGCAGCTGCCTCGCACTCACCCGATCGGTCACCGCCGTGCGCGGGCCGCATCGCGCCCGGCTGGCGGCCACCGTCCGGCACCTGGCGGCGGCCCTGGCGGATCTCGCGGACGACCCCGCGGACGAAGTGACCCGGCAGGTCGCCGCAGAGCGTGCCGCCGACCTCGCGGCGTCGCTGATCGAGCACGGAGACGACGTCCGGGCGCAGTCCGCGGTGGCCGCGGCGTACGCGAGCATCCGGATGGTCGCGGCCGACGTCATGGTGTTCGCCGGCGTCGATCCCGAGCGGTCGTTCCGGGACACCTTCCCGGCCTGAGCCCGGCCTGCGGTCGCGGGTCAGCGGACCTGCAGCGGTGGCGGGCCGTCGCCGCCCGCCTCGTACTCGAGCAGGGGCACGGCATCGGCGCGCCAGGCGCGCAACACCGGTTCCATGATCTGCCACGTCCGTACGGCCTGGTCACCGCGGACCGACAGCGTCGGGTCGGCGGCGAGCACCCCGGCGAGCACCTGGCCGTAGGCCGGCAGGTCGCCGGGCTCGAGCTGCGTGTGCATCGCGACCCGCTCGACCGTCCGGGGGTCGGCGAGGCCGTTGACGTTGAAGTCCAGCCGCAGCACCTCAGGGTCCAGGCCGATGTGCAACCGATCGGACCGCTCGTAGCCCAGCAGCCCCTCCGGAACCCAATTGGGCTCCTTGAACGTGATCACGACACGCTTGTCCAGTGCACGCAGCGCCTTGCCGGTGCGCAGCCGGAACGGCACTCCGGCCCACCGCCACGTGTTCACCTCCACGATCACCTCGGCGAACGTCTCGGTGCGCCGGTCCGGGTCGACGCCCTCCTCGTCGGCGTACGACGGCACGCTCCGCTCGCCCACCGTGGCGGCGGTGTAGCGGGCCCGGCGGCTGCTGCGGACCGGGTCGGCGCCCCACACGCGGGTGGCCCGCAGCACCGCGGACGCCCCGTCGCGGACGTCGCGGGCGTCGAGCGTGCTCGGCGGCTCCATCGCCACCAGCGACAGCACATGCAGGGCGTGGCTCTGCAGCATGTCCACGAGGGCGCCCGCGCTGTCGTAGTAGCCGGCCCGGCCCTCCAACGCCAGGCTCTCCTCGAGCAGGATGTCGACGCCGGACACGTGGTTGGAGTTCAGAACCGACTCCAGCATCCGATTGGTGTAACGCAGGCCGAAGATGTTCAGCACGGTGGACAGGCCGAGGTAGTGATCCACCCGGTGGACCTGGTCCTCCGGCACGAGCCGGGTGAGGATCTCGTTGAGCGCGTCGGCGCTCGCGGCGTCGCTGCCGAACGGCTTCTCCAGCACCAGCCGGGTGCCGGCCGGCAGGTCGACGCCCGTCAGCGCCCGGCAGGCCTGCTCCGCGATCGCGGGCGGCAACGCGAAATACAGGACGACCGGGCCCGGCGGACAGGTGCCCAGCAGCCGGTCGAGATCCTGCGCTGCCGTCACGTCGGCCTGGACGTAGCGGGCGGTGCGGATGATGGTCTCGGCGTCCGGTGACCGGTCCGCCTCGCCGGCGAACGCCTGCCGGACCCGGTTGCGCCACTGGTCGTCGTCCCAGTCGGCCCGGTCGCTGCCCACCAGCCGCATCGGCAGGTGCCGCCGGTTCACCAGCTCGGCCAGCCCGGGTAGCAGCAGGCGGGCGGTGAGGTCACCGGCGGCGCCGAGCACCACCAGGGTCGGTTCCTCGGACGGGATCATCGGTCCACTCTTGCAGCTTCCCGTGTGAGGGCGTCAAGAGAAGGCCGAGATGACCCCGTCGAGGAATTCAGCCCCGCGTTCCGGGCGCTCGACCGTCTCCCGATGGCTCCGCCGAGGCCGAGGCGGCGCCATCTTGCCGCGGGCGCCTGCAGCGACGACAAACCGGGCGGTTCACCTGCCGGACCGTCGAGGTCCGGGTCGCCGGCCGCCACGCGCCGGCCCGGACCTGCGGGGCCGGGCCGGCTGATCGGCCGGGCCATCGACGGCACCGGGGCTGGAGAACGACACCGAGGGCGCCGCAGGACGGGAGGACTGGGGCGGCGGCCATTGCGACCCCGCGATCTGCGCTCCGGTGACCGGCAGCGGGGGCGAGATCTGGTCGAGCAAGCGCTGCGCCACAGTGGCGTCGATCTCGACGTCAGCGCTGATGCGCACATCGGCAGCGGTCGCCAGGTCCACGACGTCGTCACTGGCGAACGCAGCGGCTCCCAGAGTGCTCAGCCGCCGTGCGAACTCCTGTACGTTGATCATGTACAGCCTCATCCTCGAGTTGCTCTTGATCCACCGTAACCCGCCGCTTCGGTCAGCGGTTCCTGCGCCCACCGCGCGCGGCCATGACGTTGTGGTTACCCACGCCGGCCTGCAACGCACGCACATGGCGATGAGCGGATGTCGTCGCGAAGCGGTGTGTCAGCCGTTGCCGGGCGTCCCGGTGGTGCGGAGGTCGGCGAGGAATTTCCGGCGCAGTGCCGGAATCTTACCGGTCAGGAAGAAGTGGGCTCGTGCGCCTCCGAGGGCGAGTTCGCCACCGATTCCCGCCTCGTACAGGGAGTCCTCGGCGGAGGTGCCGTTGTTGTGCAGCGAGTCCGCGACCAGGGCGGTGCCGTAGGGCAGCATTCTCGCTTCGTAGTCACCGATGGCGGTGACGATGTCCTTCTGGCCCGCTGCCGCGGCGACCAGTTCGCGGCAGAGAGTGGCGGCGTCCCAGAGTGCGGTGTTCGCGCCGACGCCTTGTCCCGGGGTCATCGTGTGGATGGCATCGCCGAGCAGGGTGACGGTCGTCGGCGTCCATGCGGGTACCGGGGCGGACGTGGCGATCCGCAGGGCGAACGCCGCGTCGGGGTCGGAGAGCTCGAACAGCCGGCGAAGTCTCGGATGCCAGCCGGTTGTCGCGTCGAGTGCGGCGCGGATGAGGTCGTTGCCGCGCAGTTGTCTGATCCCGGCCGGAAACCTGTCGTCGGTACTCCAGATGGACAGGTTGATGTAGTCGCGGGTGTTGTCGAACTGCAGCCCCGGCCAGGTATCCGGCAGGGCGGCGTTCTTCGGCCGGCCGTCGGCGTCCCACGGAAACTCCATGACGTGCAGCATTCCCATCATGCCGCCGTCCCCGAAGATCAACGACAGCCCGTTCACGACCTCGTCGGCAAGCAACGCGCGGGTGTGCGCGGTCAGGGGCGTCTTGGTCGCGATGGAGGTGATCCCGGTGTCGGTCACGCTCGCGTGCGGAAGGTACTGGCGTCGAACCGCGGAGCGCGTTCCGTCCGCCGCGACGAGGACGTCTGCCTCTGCTGTGGTGCCGTCGGCGAAGGAGGCCGTCACGGTGCCGTCGCCGCCGACGCCGTGCAGGCGTACCGGGCCGCCGTCGACGACACCGACCGCGAGATGGCGCGCATCCTCAAGGTGAACCGGACCGACCTGCGGTGCCTGGAACTGCTGCTGAACGCCGGCGGAGTGTCACCGCGCGAGCTGGGTCACCGGCTGGGGCTGACCACGGGCAGCGTCACGGCGATGCTCGACCGGCTCGAACGCCTCGGCCTCCTGACGCGCACCCGGCATCCGAGCGACCGCCGCATGGTCGTGGTGTCGATGACCGCCACCGCGGCAGCACGCTGCTACGACCTGTACGCCCCGCTGATCGCCGACGGCAACGCCGACCTCGCGGAAAAGTTCGACCTGGACCAGCTGCGCCTGATCACCCAGGCGATGCGTACGTTGACCGAGGCGCAGAACCGGCACGTCGACCGGCTCCTGAACGCGCCTCGATGAGCGACTCGGAGCCGATCCCGGCGTCGATGGTGGCGTTGGCTCCGGCTCGTCCGGCGGGCCAAGCTAGTCCGGCAGCCGTACCCCGAAGCCGTGAACGGGTGGCGCGGCCACGCAGAACGCCGTGAGCAGGGCGCAGGCCAGCACGCACAGGGCCGCGGTCCGCCGTGCCGCACAGTCGGGCAACGTTCCCGTGGCGGCCACCCCGGCACCCCACGGCAGCGACCACCACACGGCGAACTGCCCGGCGGCCGTGATGCTCGTGTAGCCCCAGTAGGCGCACAGCAGGAGGGGAGTCCCGCCGGCGAGCACCGCGCCGGCGAGGACCCCACCGACGACCTGGATCAGCGACGGCCGGTGCACGCTGCGGCCGGTGCGGTACAGCAGCACACTGACAACGACGGCGGCACCTGCCGCGGCGCCCATGACGAGGGACACCAGCGATCCGGCAGCCGCCCGGTGCGGGCTCGCCCCGTCCGCCCCGGCCAGATTCCACCAGTCGCGGTGAGCGACCACGGCGATCCCGCCCACCTGCAGCGCGGCCAGCCCGGCGGTCACCGCGGCGACGCGCGCCGTCGAGGGGCGTACGGCGGCGACGAGACCGGCGACGCCGAGCATCGTGATCAGCACCGGCAACGTCGACGGGTACGGCGTCATCCACACCCGCCCGAGCCGGAAGTCCGGGTAGCGATCGGGATAGTCACTCCAGCTGGCCGGCAGGGCGAAGAGGACGCCCACCAAGCCCGCCAGCAGGGTGAGCAACGCGCCGTACACCCGAGCCCTCAGCATCTGCCGGGATCTTCCCAGCGGCAGCACCGCACCAGCGCCCACACGGTGTGTCAACGAGGTGTCCCGCCGGTTCGTGACCGGTACCGGCATACGTCGTAGATCACGACTTGGCGACGTATTGGCATCAGCCGCGCGAGACGACTCAAACGCGGCCTAGGCCGACATTAAGTCTCACTTAAGAGCGGTGACGTACGTCGATGCGGCGATACCGTCAGGCCCCCTCCTGGCGTCCGCCACCACGGCGCCGATCGAGGCCTGCCCGTCCCACCCCGGAAGGCTCCGCATCCATGTCCTCTCCCCGCCGCAGACGCCCCCTGCGCCGCGTCGTGCTCCTCGCGACCGGTGTCCTGGCGGTCGGGCTCGTCGGTATTCCCTCGGCCCTCGGCAGCGCCTGGCTGCTTCCCTCGACGTCGCACGGCGAGCGCACCGTAGCGGTGTCCGAACCCGAACCGCTGACCTCCGTACCCGCCGACGACCCCGGCGAAGGCCTCGTGCACAAGGGCCTGCGCCCCGGCGGAAAAGGCACGTCCTGCGCGGGTGAGTACGAGGTGATCGGCACCGGCCGGTGCTCGCACGGCCCCGACGAGGCGCCTCCCGGCCTCAGCGTGAGGAAGCCGGTTGCGCCGGTCGCCGCGGTCCGCAAAGAACCGGCGCTGCCGTCCCGGACGGCTCCGCTGCGCCGTCCCGACGCGCTCGCCCTGACGTCGGCCGCCGCCCCCACGGCTGCCGGCGCGACGGCCGCCGCGGGCGACGTGGTCTGCGAGGGCGACGGGCAGAGCGGCAAGCGGGTCCAGGTCCTGTACGTCCGCGCCGCCGCCACCGCCAGCCGCTTCGCCGCCTACGAGGCTTCCTTCCGTACGTGGGCCGCCGGCGTGGACACCATCTACGACGCCAGCGCCCAGGACACCGGGGGACACCGGCACCTGCGCTACGTCACCACCTCGGACTGCCGGGTGGACGTCCGCGAGGTCGAGGTGCCCGACGGCCAGCTCGACGACTTCAGCAAGACCATCAGCGCGCTGAAGGCCCTCGGCTTCAACCGCACCGACCGCAAGTACATGATCTTCGCCGAATCGAACGTGTACTGCGGCATCGGCACCTTCGCGGGCGACGACCAGGCGTCGGCGCGCAACCGCAGCAACGCCGGCCCGTCGTACGGTCGCAGCGACACCGGCTGCTGGGCGGCGAGCGTGGCGGCTCACGAGCTCGGGCACAACCTCGGCGCGGTCAGCAACAGCGCCCCGAACTCCAGCAAGGCCGGTCACTGCGTCGACGACTACGACGTCATGTGTTACAAGGACGCCCCGGAGACCACGGTGAAGATCGTGTGTACGGACCGGGCCAAGGAGAACCGGCTCGACTGCAACCACGACGACTACTACAGCACCGACCCGCAGCCCGGCAGCTACCTCGCCTCGCACTGGAACGTCGCCAGCAACGAGTTCCTCATCGCCGGTGAGACCGGTGGGGCGCCGGAGCCCACGCCCAGCCAGTCGCCCTCGGCCTCACCGCCGCCCGGCCCGTCCAGCACGCCCAGCGTGCCGGTCCCGTCGCCGTCCGCGAGCCGCACCACGCCGCCCACACCCGGCCCGAGCGGCTCCCAGCCGGCACCGACCACGCCCGCACCGAGCCCGACCGGGTCCAGCGCGGATCCGGGTCCCGCGCCGGCCAAGCTGACCGTCGCGCAGCTCGCCGCCACCTCGGCCCGGCTCAGCTGGCCGTCGGCGGGTTCGGGCAGCAGCTACGGGGTCGTCGTCGACGGTCGTACCCTCGGCACGGTCCGCTCGGCGGGGGTCACGATCACCGGTCTGACGCCCGGGCACACCTACCGCATGAAGATCACCAAGGGGTTGGCCGACTACACCGACGAGGTCGCGGTCTCGACCCCGGCGGCGGCCGTGCCGCCGGCCGGCGAGTGGTTCTCGCTGTCCAACGCGCTCACCGGTGAGACCGCCGACGTGTACGGGGCCCGCAGCGCCGACCGCACGCCCCTGGTGACCCGGGCCGCGACCGGCGAGGCCAGCCAGTCGTGGCGCCTCGACGGGGGCAAGCTGGTGTCGAAGGCGACCGGCAAGTGCGTCAGCCCGCTGGGGCGTGCCGTGGCCGGTGCGGTACTGGTCCAGAAGGACTGCGCGACGGCGGCGACGTGGCAGGTCACCCGTACCGAAGCCGGTTTGACCCTGGCCACCGGCGGCCTGGTGGCCGGCCCGGGCGACACCGATTACGCAGGCCGGCCGCTGCTCGCCCTGCAGAACCCGTCAGGGGTACGCCAACAGGCATGGTCGGCCGACGTCAGGTGACCGGACCGACCGGAGCACCGCCGCGCCACCGGCGAAGCTGGTGGTGCGGCGTCCTGGCGGCGGCGCTGATCGCGGTGGGTACGGCCGCCCCGGCGCAGGCACACGCCGGGATCGTCCTCACCGTCATCGACGACGGCCGGGGCAGCGTCTCCGTCGACCTGCTCTGGGCCGACGGGCACCCGGTCACCGGACCGGTGGCCGGCACCCTCGTCGCCGTGTCGGCCGCGGGCGCCCAGGTGGGCCCGAGCGCACTCGCCCGCCTGGAGGGCACCTCCACCGCGGTCTACGAAGGCACGCTGCCCGACGGCGATTGGCAGGTCACCATCGACGTCGCGGCACCCGGCATCGGTCACTGCGCGGCCCCGGTCGCCGTGCAGCGTGCCGGCCCCGGCCGGCCCGGCTCGACCCGCTGCGGCGAACCGAAACCGGCCGCCGCGGCGCCCGTCGCGCAGCAGCGACCGGCCGGCGGCCGGTCGTACCTACCGCTGGTCGCGGCCGCCGGGGTCATTCTGCTGGGCATGGCCGTCGCCGTCGGCCTCCGGCGGAGACGGTCCGGCCGCTCATAGACGGCACTGACCCCGGGCCAGCTGATGGGGTAGGCCCGCTCGGATTCGGCCGGCGGCGGGCTCGGCAGCTCTGCTGCCCTTCAATCCTCACGCCAGCCAGCCGCTCCGGGTCGCCGGCAGGTCGCTGCCGCCGTATCGATGCGCTTTGACGCACAGAACCTGGTTGACGCCGATCCTCGCCTGCTCGAACGCCAGCGCCGAAGCCGCCATGTACAACCGCCACACCCGGGCCCGGCCCGCTCCGGCCAGCCTCACGGCCGCCGACCATTGCGACTCCAGGTTGGTCACCCAGGCGCGCAGGGTTCGTGCGTAGTGCTCACGCAGGGAATGCACGTCCCGGACCTCGAACCCGGCTGCTTCCAGCAGCGTCACTGTCGTGCCCAGGGGCACCAGTTCGCCGTCCGGGAACACGTACGCGTCGATGAAGGATCGGCGCTTGCGCGCCGCGGGCGGTGCGGGATGCAGTGCCGCGATCTGGTGGTTGAGCAACCGGCCACCCGCCTTGAGCTGTCTGAACAGGATGGCCGCGTACTCCGCGTAGGGTGCCGTGCCGACGTGCTCGGCCATCCCCACGCTGGAGATGGCGTCGAACGCCCCGTCGTCGAGGGTGCGATAGTCCTGGACCCGAATGTCGACGTGCGCGGTCAATCCGGCCTCGGCCACCTGCTTGCGGGCGTAGTCGGCCTGCTCTGTGGAGAGCGTGATGCCGACGACGTCGACGCCGTACTCCCGGGCCGCGTGTAGCGCGAGGCTGCCCCAGCCGCAGCCGACATCCAGCAGGCGCATGCCCGGTCTGAGTGCCAGCTTGCGGCAGACCAGGTCGAGTTTGTCGCGTTGCGCGTCGGCGAGACCGTATCCGGCGTCGTCGCCCGTCCAGTACGCGCAGGAGTAGACCATGCTCGAGCCCAGGACGACCTCGTAGAACGCGTTGCCGACGTCGTAGTGATGGCTGATCGCCTGCCGGTCCCGGCGCCGGCTGTGCCGCGTGCCGTGCATCGCCAGCTCCTCGGGCGGCGGTTTGGGCTGCGGTCCCAGCACGCCCAGCCGGAGCAGGTCGGCGGCGACGGCGCGTTTGGGCAGTCCTCGCACGTCGGCGCCGCGGAAGATCAGGGCTGCGAGTCGTTGCAGCCCGTCCAAAAGGTCACCCTCCATGTCGAGATCGCCCGACACGTACGCCCGCGCGAGCCCGAGCTCGTCGGGTCGCCACATGAGCCGGCGCAGGGCCCGCCGGTTGCGGATGGTCAGGACCGGCGTACCGGCGGGGCCGGTCTCGGAGCCGTCCCAGGCGCGAAGGCGCACCGGCAGCGGCGCTTGCAGAAGGGTTTCCAACAGAACACGAAGCTGGACCGCCGTGGAAGAACGCATCGAATCTCCCGGTTGCCGCGCAGAACGTTAGTAGAGCTAACTATCCACCCGGCAGCCACCGGTTCATAAGGTCCCTCGATCGGGTTGTGACATAGGAGTCAGTTTGGCTCAACTGAGGCTGCCGCCCGCCGATACCCACAACCAGAGCAGGGCAGCGTCGACACCGGGGGGCCGGCCATGCGGGGCATCCGAACCGGTCGCTCGACGAACGCAGACACCTTTGCGACGTGGATCGCCGGCCTTCCCCGGGTCGGCACCGGCGCTGCCGTCGGCCGGGAGAGCATCGTGCAGTCCCCGTCGCATGTGCGTCCCGGCGACTTGATCATCTCTGGCGCGGAACGCTACCGAGTCGCCGGCGTGGACGCGCCCGTACGCGACGTCGTCGAGGTGCACCTGGCCCATGGCGAGAGACGCCGCAGCCTCTACCTGCACGCCTCCACCCCGGTCCGGGTCGTACGCGCCCGGCGGCGCAAGCAGAAGACACCGAACCCGGCCCCCCGACCTGCGGCAGATCCCCGCACGGCCGGGTAGGTCAGGGCAATATGACGACCTGAGCGGCGTACGAGAGGCCGGCGCCGAAGCCCACGAGCAGCGCGGGACCCGTCGTGTCGGGCAGGGCTGCCATGGCCTGGGGGATGGAGGCCGCGCCGGTGTTGCCGTTGGTGGTGATGTCGGTGGCCACCCTGACGTGCGGGCCGAGCCCCAGCGCTTTGGCAGCGACCGAGGTGATGCGCAGGTTGGCCTGGTGCGGGATGAAGGCCGCAAGGTCCGCCACGGAGATGCCCGCAGCGTCCAGCGCGCGCCTGGCCAGGTCGGGGATGACGGAGGTCGCCCAGCGGAAGACCTCAGGGCCGGCCATACGCAGAATGCCCGCCTCGTCGTACCGCAGCAGTTCGCTCCCGGAGCCGTCAGCGCCCCATACCACCGGCCCGATGCCGCCCGTCTGCGCCGGAGCGACGACCACCGCGCCGGCGCCGTCACCGAAGAGGAACGCCGTGCCGCGGTCGCGCTCGTCGATGATGTCCGTCATGCGCTCGGCGCCCACCAGAACCACGTAGCCGGCGGCGCCGCTGCGCACGAGCGCGTCAGCGGTCGCAAGTGCGTACGGAAATCCGGCGCACGCTGCCCCCAAATCCATCGCGGCGGCCGCGGAAGCGCCCAGCGCGTCAGCCACCAGGGGAGCCACGGTGGTCGCCCGGCCGCGGTGGGACATCGTCGCCACCAGCACGGCCGAGACGTCGCGCGCATCGACACCCGCACCGGCCAGCGCCTTCGAGGCGGCCGCCGCAGCCATCATGACCAGGTCCTCATCAGCCGCGGCGCGCCGTCGCGACTCGATGCCACAGCGGCGGCGTATCCATTCGTCGCTCGAGTCGATCAGAGCGGCGATCGGCTCGTTACCCACCTCGGTCCGGGGGCGGTACGTGGCGACGCTGAGGATGCGCGACCCGGAGTGACCGGCTCGGAGCTGCAAAGGATGGGCCATGGCCAGCAATCCAAGCATGCCCGGCTGGGTGCCCTCCGATTTCTACATTCCTCGCCGGTAACCAAGCGTTCAAGCTAAGCGCGCTGGAACCGATCCCGCGCCCAGAGCCGCCGGCGGATGTCACCCGTGATCGATGAACTCGGTCCCGCAGCTGTGGAGACGTTCATCGCCCGGGCTCCCTCTACTCGGCTCTGGGTGTACGGAAGGCGCCCACCCGTAGGTGTGGCGCCTTTTCCGCACTGCCCGTCAGGCAATACTAGAACCAGACTTTTCGACCACCGACCGGGCGGCCGACAGCGCCGAGGATCCACAGCACCGCGCCGATGACCAGGAGAACGATCCCGATCGTGTAAAGAATCGACACCTTCAGGAAGATGCCCAGCAGCAAGAGGACGAGCCCTACGATCAACATGATTTGCTCCGTTTCGCCGGCGGGCATCTCCCGCCGCGCAGCCTGTACCCAGTACGTCGAAAAGCTAATCCGATCGATGGCTGACCCCGTACTACTGAGGACCAGCCAATGAAGGTCCCGCCGGCCGGCGTCATCGTCGCCCACACTTCCCGGAACCCGTTGACGCCTTCGGTCATGAAGGGCGGATTCGGGCGAGTGCGGCATCAGCGACGGCCCGCCTCGGCTCGTCCAGGCCCGAACCGAAAACCTGCTTTGCTGACCACCTTGGACAGGTCCGCTCCGCGCGGATCGATGCACACGTGCATCGGGCCGGCTCCGGCCAGCATCGCAGCGCGTGACGGAAGGGGTGAGACCGGCACGGCTCGGGCGGGAGATGACTTGATTCTTCCGGTGGAGCTCGACGGGTGGGGCGACTGCGGTCCGCCGAGCGTGATGCCTACCGCCGGGTGTCAGCCGACGTCCTGTGCGCGTCGATGGTGGTTTGGTGTCGCTGGCCGAGGGTGGCTTTCGATTCGTTCAAACGCCCCTCCGCGCTCGACACCGATTCCCTGCGGCGTCACACAGGCGGGATTCGCCGGCAGCGCCCATGATGGGCGGGGATGTCGACGAAGCGAGGGAGGACCGACGATGGCATCGGGACGCGTACTGGTGATCGGTCTTGATCCGACCGCGTTGTCGGGGTGGGATCCCAAGCCGGTCGCCGCTGCGATCCGACGCGGCGAAACGCGCTTCGCCGAACTCGGCATCGACGTCGACACGCTGCTCATCGCCGTCGACGACGACGCCGAGAAGACGATAGCCGAGGCGTTGACCCGCATCGAGTACGCCTGCGTCGTGATCGGCGGCGGCATCCGCAAGCACGAGCCGTACCTGGAGTTCTTCGAGAAGGTGGTCAACCTCGTCAGGCTGCAGGCCCCCGGCGCAGCCATCGCTTTCAACAGCACGCCCGAAGACGCCGCCGACGCCGCCGTGCGGGGGTTGCGGCAGCAGTAAGCGCTCTGCGAGAAGAGGGCGCCACAGGCGACCACGCCAACGTGCACGCCGCGTTGTCGAGTCGGCCGTGGACTCTTGCCAGGTGCCTGAGGGCAGGCTGCCGGAAGAGCCGGCACCTGGTGGTGCTGTGACGGTGATCACACACAACCGCGGCGGCGGCCGCGTGCGTCTTCCGAGCGAATACACACCACGTCGCTCGGGAGATCCACCATGAACAAGCTCATGACCACCTCCGCCGTCGCGCTGGCTGCCGCCGGCCTGATCACCGCCATCGTGACCACCGCCGGGGGAGCCTCCGCGAACGAGGCCAAGCCCACCGGCTTCGTCCCCGCGCCCGCGGCGGTGGCCTCCGCGCACCAGCAAGGCCCGCTGAACCTCGCAACGGCGCAGCTGGCGTACGTCCAGCGAGGCGCGACGGTCACGGCCTCGAAGAGCGGCACCGCGGTCGCCACCATCACGCTGACGACGGCCACGTACACCTCGTCGGGTGGACACCTCACGTTCGCGGTGGACGCCCGCCGGCCCGTCCTGATCGACACCGGCATGTTCATCCTCTACGACGTCGACGGCAACGAGAACTCCCCCGAACCGTCGCGGACCGTCACGCTCGCCACCGGCCGGCACACCCTCGAGCTCAGCTACCGCGGCACCGCACGTCCGGAAGCCGTCGGATGGGCGCCGGCGGACGGCTCCGCCGTCTGGGTCCGCGCCGCCGGCAAGCCGCTGGACCTTGCCGCGGAGCAGCTGGCGTACGTCAAAAGGGGTGCGACGGTGACGGCGGCCAAGAAGGGTGCCGTGGTCGCGACCATCACCCTGTCGTCGGCCAAGTACACCGCGTCGGGTGCGCACGTCACGTTCGCGGTGGACGCCCGGCAGCCGGTGCTGGTCGACACGGGGATGTTCATCGTCTACGACGCGAACGGCAACGAGAACGCCCCGGAGCAGTCGCGGGCGGTGAAGCTGACCACCGGCCGGCACACCCTCGAGCTGACGTACCGCGACACGACCGCACGGCCGGAGGCCATCGGGTGGGCCCCGTCGGACGGCGACGCCGTGTGGGCCCGCTGACCTGCCGATCCGCAGAGGGCCGGGGACGACACCCGTCCCCGGCTCCTTGCCGGCATCGATGACACTCAACGCGCACACCAGCCCGACAAGGAAGGCAGACCGGCATGCATGCCGAGCTCGAGGAGTCGTTCCGCGCCGTAGCCGCAGCGGAAATGGCACCCCTGCGCCGGTTCGCCCGATCACTGACACGCGACCCGCACCGCGCCGACGACCTGGTGCAGGGCGCCCTCGAGCGCATGTACGTGGCTTGGCCGCGTACCCATTCGGTGAACGATCCCGGCGCCTACCTGCGCACCGTGGTGGTCCGCCTCGCCGTCAGTGAGAGCCGCCGACCGTGGCGCAGGGAATACAGCACCGACGCCATGCCCGAGACGGCGTACGACGAGACCGGCTCGGCCACTCAGCTCGACCTCACCCGCGCGTTGACCACGTTGAGCGTCAAGCAACGCGCCATCGTGGTTCTCCGGTATGTGGAAGACCGCTCCGTCGCCGAGGTGGCGGAGGTCATGCGCATCGCCGAGGGAACCGTGAAGAGGCAATGCGCCGACGCCGTCGCCAAGCTGCGGCGCGTGCTCGGCAACGACTTCCTCGACGACCCGCCCGAGCAGCGCGGCAGTACCCGACCCGGCGCTCCCGCTCCGGCCCCGGCACCTGGAGGCACCCGATGAGCCAGCAGCCCACCGGCACAGGCCTGTCCGACAGGCTCAAGCAACTGCAGCGGCAGCAGGAACCTCTGCACCAACCGGCCTTCGGCCTCGACGACGTCGTACGAGGCGGCCGCCGCCGCCGGCACCGGCGCACCCTCGCGCAGGCGGCGGCAGGCATCGTCGCCGTCGCGGCGCTCGCCACCGGCATCGCCCTGCCTCAGCTGCGGTCCTCGACGAGCACACCCAGCGCCGTCCCGCCGGCGACCAGCGCCGCACCCGCGCCGATCCTGCCCGCGGTCGACCTTGCCAACGACACGCACCTCACCTACGCCCAGAACGGTAAGACGGTCACCATCACCAAGAACGGCAGTCCGGTCGCCACGATGACCCTGTTGTCGTTCAGCTCCACCAGTACCTCCGGTCACGTGGTCATCAGCACCGAGGCCGCCCGCCGGCTGACCGTCGACACGGCGCTGTTCGTGCTCTACGACACTTACGGCAACGAGAACTCCGCCAGCCACACCAAGAAGCTGGCGCTGGACACCGGCACGCACTCGATCGATCTCACCTTCGTCCAGACCGGGAACCCTGAAGCTGTGGGATGGGCGCCGGCGGACGGTTCCGCCACGTGGGTGAAGTAGGACCGGAGCGCCAGCTGTCGGCAAGCGACGCTACGACGGTTTCCGTCCCGAGGCCGCCAGCCGGTCGGCGAGCGCGATGACGCGGTCGCGCAGTTCGTCCGGGCGCTCGATGACGAACGGCAGATCGAGCGCGGCGAGCACCGCGGGCAGCCAGTCCAGACTCTCCGCTCGGATCTCGACGCACTGCCAGCCCTCGTCCGCACCGCCTCGTACCTCGGCCACGCTGGCCGGTAGCCGCTTGCGGATCTGCTCGAGCGTGCCCTGGATCCGCAACGTCACCTCGTGCCGGTACGGCGCCCGCGCCATCGAGGTGAGAAGGTGCCGCGCGGGCTCGAATCCGGCGGGCGGCTCGAACGAGCCGGTCAGCGTCCTCGCGTCGGCGATGCGGTCGAGCCGGAAGGTCCGATCCTCGCCGATCTCCGGATCGGCACCGGTGACGTACCACCGGTTCGCGTGGTTGACCAGCCCGAACGGATGCAGCGTGCGGACGCTGCTGCGGCCGCCGCCCGAGGTGTACTTGATCGAGATCGGCCGGTGGTGGCGGACCGCGTCGGCGACGGTGAGCAGAACACCGGCCTGCGGCGCAGGGACGTCGCCGGACTCGGCGGTGAAGGCGAGGGATTCGAGCACCGCGTCGAGCCGATCCGCGATCCGCGACGGCAGGACCCGACGGATCTTCGCGGCGGCCGTCTCGCTCGCCGTACCCGTACCCGTTGCTGACCCGGCGCGCCGGCCGGCAGCCAGGCCCAGGAGCACGGCCAGGGCTTCGTCGTCACTGAGCATGAGCGGCGGCAGACGATAGCCGGCGGCGAGCCGATAGCCGCCGTAACGGCCGCGGACCGACTCCACCGGTACGTCGAGGTCGATCAGATGCCCCACGTAGCGCCGCACCGTGCGCGGATCGACTCCGAGGCGTTCGGAGAGCTCGGCCATCGTCCGGACGCCGCCGGACTGCAGGAGTTCAAGAAGCGTGAGCACCCCGGCTGTCGGTCCCGCCATGGTGTGAACTGTACCCGCAATACTGGACCGTTTCTGTCCAGTATTCGTTCTAGCGTGGATCTCGGCAGGCAATACGCGACCCACTGAACACGGAGAGCAACCATGGATTTCGTCTCGATCCGCGTGATCACCAGCGACATCAACCGCCTCGTCGGCTTCTACGAGAAGGTCACGGGCGTGCAGGCGGACTGGGGCAACGAGGACTTCGCCGAGTTGCGCACCGCCCACGGCACGCTGGCGATCGGCAGCACCCGCACGGTCGCGCTGTTCGCGCCCGGCTCGGCCCGCCCGGCGGACAACCGCACCGCGATCATCGAGTTCCTGGTGGACGACGTGGACGCGCTGTACGAGGACCTGAAGAGCGTGGTGGAGGACTTCGTCAACGTGCCCACGACGATGCCCTGGGGCAACCGGGCCCTGCTGTTCCGCGACCCCGACGGCAACCTGGTCAACTTCTTCACCCCGGTAAGCCCCGAGGCGATCGAAAAGTTCAGCCGCTGACCCGGCGTCGGCCGATGGGGAGCGGATTCTGTCCAGCCCCCTGCCGGAGCCGTTGGTCGACCCTGCTCTTCCCGGTGTCGGGCACGCCGGACTGGGGCTGACGGCGCAGGGTGGTTCCTCAGCGCTGCACCCGACCAAGTCGGTGCGCCCGGTAACGGGGCTACTGAGTAGCCAGCGACCGTGGACCCAGGGATCAGGTCCCGCAGCACCACGTGAAGCCGGTTGAGCAGGCGCACGCGTTCGCGGGCCACGCTGGCCGTCGTGCGGCTGCTGCCGGTGTTCAGCAGCCGAGCGCGGGCGGCGAGGGTGGCCGGCACGTCGCCGACGTCCTCGCCGGCCGCGGCCAGGAGCTGACGGTGATCCGCCGGGTCGTCAGCAGCTGACCGGCACCGACGTCGGTTCCCGGCGACTCTGCGATCCAGTGCGGCCGACTCGAACCCCAAGGCCGGATGCCGCCGTGGCCGTGGGGACCACGCTTCGGGCCGTCTGACGATTGTGGCTGTGGCGGGATGGATCCGCCCGTGCCGCAGTTACCGGGTGGAGTCAGGACCACTAGGAAGACGGGTGCTACCACCATGGACGGCTCATCCGATCGGCCGAAGAATGGACTATGACGCGACCGAACTGCGAGCTGCGCGTCCCCAGGACCAGAATAGGAATGGCCATGCGTCGCACCGGTGAGCTATCCGGCACTCAAACCTCGGCGATGCGAGCAACCGGGGCCAGGGCAGAGCCGATCCGTGGCTGGCTCGTCGTCTACCTCGTCGTACTGGCAGGGCTCGCGGCGCACGGCTTGGAGCTGACCATCGCGTCGCTCATCATCGGCGCCAACCCCGGGCTGGCCGGCCTCACATCCTTCGTACCGGCACCCGCGCTGGCCTTCTACGTCGGCTCGAATGCCCTTCTGATCCTGTACGCTGCTCTGTTGTTTGCGCTGATGTTGCGGAGGAAGCGGGCCTCCATCGCGCACAACGTGGTTTTCAACGTACTGTCGATCATCTTCCTGTTGGGATGGCATGCACTTCACATGAAGTCAACGGTGGGTGTCGCGATCGACGTGGTTCCCAATAGTGTGATGATCGCTTACATTCTCCGGTCCAGGAGAGTCGCAACCACCCTTTCAAGGTAGGAGCCCACGCGCTCTATTCGGCTAGAAAAGGATGCCGTCATACAAGCGTGGCTTTCCCGATGTCAGGCAGCGACGCAGAACTCGTTGCCCTCCGGGTCCGCCATCACCACATGGTGGCCGTCGAACGTTGACAGCACACTGCCGCCCGCCGCCACCAGCTCGTCTACCTTCGTCAGGATGCGCGGCCAGGCACCAGGGCCCTTGCCGACGCGAATGTCGATGTGCAAGCGGTTCTTTGCCACCTTCTGCTCGGGCACATCGAGCAGGACAAGCCGCGGGCCGACGCCGTCCGGGTCGTGCAGCCATGCGCCGCCGCCCTCGTCGTCCGGCTGCTCGGCGAACGACGCCACCCACTCGTCGCGCGTGGTGAACGGTGCCGGAGGCGGCTCGTCCTCGTAGCCCAACGCGAGCTTCCAGAATCCGGCGAGGGCCGCGGCGTCACGCGTGTCAAAGGTCAGGTCGATCCGCAGCGCCATGGACGCTGAGGGTACCCGCGAACGCGCTCGTGGGCTCATCGGACCTGCTCGAACGCCGTGTTCGGCGGGCCGAGATCACTACCGGCAGGTGTAAGCCCCGACCGCAACGACGGCTCACGCGCGTACGGAGTCCCGAGTGTCGAAGAGTTGCTGCTCGGCCAGTGCGCGATAGTCGACGTACATCTGCTTGTAGCGCGCCGACGCGGCTTGGGTGTTGCCGGCCTCGAGCTGGCGGAGGATGTCGTCGTGAGCCTCGATCACGGTGTTCCACAGGCTCTCGGCGATCAGGGGCGCGGTGCGCATGGCGCGCGACCGCACGAGGTCCACCATCGACTGCAGCTCCCGGTTACCGCTCGCCATGATGACTATGCTGCCGAATTCCCCGCCGGCGGCCCCGGCCGCCAGTACGTTGCCGGCTCGCAACGCCTCGACGAATTCCGTCTGCCGTTGCCGCATCAGGTCGATGTGGGCGGCGGTGAGGTTGTCGACGCCCCACTCGAATCCAGCGCAGGCGAGGACGCTCATCACGTCGATCAGTTCGAGGGCCTTCTTCTGCGTGACCTGTGTGACCTGGCGGGTGCGATTGGGCGCGATGTCGATGAGTCCCTCGACGGACAGCTGCGCGATGGCCTCACGGACCGGGGTGATGCTGACCCCCAAGCGGGCGGCCAGCTCGGCGTCCTTGATCACGGTCCCGGCGAGGAGATCTCCGCTGAGGATCTCCTTGCGGAGCTGGTGGACGACCGCCGCAGTACGGGTCGGCGGGACTGCGTATGACATGTCCGGAGCTTACTGGTGGCCACAGCCGGCTCCTCCGATGTCACCCGAGGGCGGGACGAAGGGGCGGTCCCTGCAGGCCGCGAGCGGCGAGGGGTATCTCGACGTTGACGGCGGCGGCGCCGCGATCTCAGCCACTGCTTGAAGGCGTCGCCCGCCACCGCCGGCGCGGGACTGGCAGTCACGGTGGCGGGCTGACGCGTGGCGGCAGTTACTCCACGATCCAGATCCCGTAGTCGCGGGTCGCGGTGCCGAAGTCCTGGAAGCCGAGGATGGTGTTGTTGCCGACGTACGTGTAGTTGTTGATGCCCTTGGCGATCACTCCGCCGTTGGCAGCCGGGCCGTAGACGGGTCCGCCGCTGTCGCCGGGGCGGACCGCGGGCTGGCCGTCGACCTGGCGTGCCTCGACCGCGTCGCCGGGGTCGGTGTTGAACTTCTCGACCCGCAGCCCGCAGACCGGGCCGCCGATGTCGCGGGCGGACGACCCGCCGGACTGGCAGAGGTATTCCCCGGGATACACCCAGTCCCAGCCGACGACTGTGGTCACGACGTTGCTGTCCAGACCGCCGACGTACATCACGTTGTCCACGTTGCCCGGGGTGCTGATCAGCGCGATGTCGTGTCCGTCGTTGTCGGCGGTGAAGGTGCCGATGAACTCGCCGGCACCGTCGTGGATCTGGTTGCCGTTGCTGCCGCAGTGCCCCGCGGTGAGGATGAACCGCTCGTTGTTGCCGTTGCGCACAGGAAAGCCGGTCGTGCAGCGGGAATTTCCGTTGATCTGGTCGGCGCCGCTCTTCCAGGGCGCCCAGTCGTCGCGTCTGCTGGTCAGCACCTTCGCGCCCTGGTCGATGACCTGAACCGGTACATCCACGTCCGGAATCCGCAGGGCGAGGCCGGCCGACCCGTGGGTGCCGACGACGACTTCACTGCCGTCCACCGCGTACTTGATCCGTGTGTGTTCGGGCGGGAACGCAGCCCGGAGCTTGCTGCCCGCAACGCGCAGCTCGCGCAACGAATGCTTGGCAGCGCCGACTCGCACCGGGGCGATCGAGCGTGCGGTGCCGATCGCCTGCTCAATTCCGGCTGGGAGTTCACCCTTCCACCACAAGGCGACCTGGGCGTCCTCGAGTTCGATCCCGGCGTAGCCGGTATAGCTGCGGCGCTCGATCTCCTTGCGGATCACGCCGGCGGCTTGGAGCAGGGGGATCTGCCTGCGGGCGTTCTCCGGGAACTGGAAGGTCGCCGCCCGGGATGCCGGGGTGGGCGCTGCGGCAGTGGCGGGAGCTGCAGCCAATACGGTGGCCGTCAGAACAGCGACGCCGACAGCTGCGCCGAGGCGCTTGCTACGTGTCATCCGATTGCCTTTCGCCAGGCACGCGCACGCACGCGTGCCGAGGGGGATGGGGGAGCGCCGGGGAGTGGCTTCGCGGGAACCGCTCCCTGTCCTTCGGTGTCGCAGGACAGGGTCACGAAGCTTCCCGGCGGAGGCCGTCCGTGTATGGGGCGGGCGATGGGGGATCGCTCGGAACGGACGCCAGGAGGGATGGACTACGCGTCGCCCGTCCTGCCTGACATCGTTGTCAACGGTAGCCGTCGAGGTACTTGTTAACAACCCCTACAGATTGATTTCCGCCAATGTGACATCAGCGTCCGCCATGCGTCGACAGCTGGCGCTCGAAGCCGACTTCCGCCACGTGGCGGAACCGTTGGACAGCGCCTGGGTGAAGGCGTGCCGGTGTCCAGCGCCGGCTTCTTGGTGCGGCTGCGGAGTTCTCGTCGCCGTCGGTGTCGTGGAGCACGAACAGCGCCGGAATGGGCGGCGTCGGGCAGCTCGTGCTCCTGCGCCAGGCGAACCGGGTCGGTGGAGCCGACACGGGTCGTGCCGTCGTCGTCCCGGACCGGCAGCTCGATCCCGACGCGGGTTCGGCTGCAGCAGCGGGGCGCCGGGAGCGCGGTCGATCGTCGCGAACAGCGTGATGCCCCGCTCGCGCAGGACGGACGTCATGCGTCGTACCCGTGTGACGAAGCGTGCCCTTCCCAGCGGGCCGCCGCCATCGGTCGTGCGCCGGACAGGGGCGAGGCCGGCGCACCGCGCCGGCCTCGCCGTGGATGGTGTCGTCAGCTCCGCTCAGACGGTGAGCGTCCAACTGTTGATGTAGCCCGTGTCCTGGGAGTACACGTCCTGCACCTTCAGCCGCCAGGTGCCGTTGGCAGCCTCGCTCGACAGGTTCTTGGTGTACGTCGTGTTCACATTGTCGGCGCTGTCCGAGCTGGAGGTCGCCTTCAGGCTGTAGGTGGTCCCGTCCGGTGCCACCAGGTCGACCTTGAGGTCACCGCGGTACGTGTGGACGATGTTGACCGCCACGGTGGAGGTCGCCGAGGCGCTGCGGGAGCAGCCGCTGATGGCGATGTCGCTGTAGACCGCCGCGCCGGCGTCCGGGACGGTGACGTCCGTGCTGTTGGTGCCGGTGCAGCCCGTGGTCGGCGGCGGGGTGGTGGGATCGCCGCTGCAGGTCGGGTCCGCCGACTGGGCGGGCACGCTGACCGCGTCCCATGCCGCCTTGACCGTGTTGAACTCGGTGCAGCTGCCCGGGAAGAGGTTCTTCGCCGCGGTCAGCGTCCACGTGCGGTACTTCACGTACGACGACGTGGACGTCTTCATCAGCATGGCGTTGTACATGATCTTGATTGCCTTCTGGATGCCGAGACCGGTGACGGCCCCGCTGCCGCTGCACCGCGAGCTGGCGGGCTGGCCGTCCGTCGGGTTGGTGCCCTCGGCCATCAGGTAGAACCAGTGGTTGCCCGGCCCGGCGGCCGCGTGCACCTCCTGGCTCGGCGTGCTGCTCGAGTAGCAGTTGTCGTCACCGGCGAGCGACGGGTTGTACATGTACCGGATCGGGCCGCTGCCGACCAGGTTGACCTCCTCGCCGACCTGGTAGTCCGGCGGGTCGTTCGGGTTGTTGGCGAACCACTCGGTCGCCGCGCCGAAGGTGTCGGCGACGAACTCCTGGGTGCCCTTGCCCGAGATGCCACCCGGGGTGGTGTCGTCGATGCCGTGGCCGAGTTCGTGGCCGACCACGTCCGCGGAGGCGATCCACTGCCCGGCGGTGTTCTTGCCGATCTGCAGCTGGGTGCCGTCGTAGTACGCGTTCTGGTCGTTCAGGCCGACCCGCACCGGCCAGGCGCCGCCGCTGCCGTTCTGGCCGTTGCGGCCCAGCCAGCTCGAGAGCATGGCGTTCTGCCGCTGAGCCACGTAGAGCGCGTCGACGCAGCCGGTCTCCTTGTTGGTGCCGGTGCCGTTGCCCCACACGTTGTCCGAGCCGCTGAACGTCGTGTTGTTCGCGGCGTCCTGGCAGCTCAGGCTGGTGACGCTCGGGTCCTTCATCGTGTACGTGCTACCCGACTGCGTCGTGTTGAGCGACACCGAGCCGTTGATCCAGCCGGTACCCGTACCCGTGACGTCGATGACGTGCTCCTGGGTCCGGAGCACCTTGCCGGTGGTGGCGTCCACGTCGACGGTCAGCCGGCTCACGCCCTCGGCGCCCGTACCCCTGATCGTCGACTCCCAGGCCAATCTCGGAGCGGCCTCGGAGGCGACCACCACCAGCTCGGTACGTTCCACTTTGTCGACGGTCGAGAGCTGCCGCTTCGCCACCGCCAGCGCGGCGGCTTGGCTGAGGCTCGGAGTGGTGGAAAGGCCGTCGATGGCACGGGACTGTGCCACGGAGGTGTACGTGGCGCGGCCGGCAGCGTCGGTCACGACGACGAAGTCGCCGCCGGCCACCCGCAGGCCCTTGTACGTGCGGTCGTAGGGTACGAACTGCAGGCCGCCGGAGGAGATCACCGGGTGCTGCACGAACGCGTCGTCGGCGCTCGCGTGCAGGTACTGGGGGCGGCCGGCGACCAGCGCCGAGGCCGACTGGGCGGCGGCCCGGGCGGGTGCCGGATCGCTGGGCTGTGCGGTCGCCGGTCCGGCGACGGCCACCATGGCGCCGGCGGCCGCGGTGCCGGCTGCCAGGGCGACGACGAGAGGGGTCCGATAACTCACGCGGGTTCTCCTTTCCCGCCCGTGGGTTTCGCGGGGCGGGCTCCACGTCCGGTGTGACGACATCGTCACACCCGGAACACTTGTGAAGTGACGCTAGGCATCGATGAAAGTCACCGAATCGGGGAAAACCCTTGCGACTGCCGGGAGCACTGCGAGCCGCCGGAATCCCACGCGCCGTCAGCCATGACGGGGAGGTGTCGTCCATGCCGCGGAGCCAGCCGGGTCAACCGCCGGCCGCGCCGGCGCTACGGGTCAACGACCACCGGGTGCCGCTCCTGGTGGAGCTCGAACTCGTCGCTGAGCTGGGAGTCTCACGACAGCCGTCGTGACGTCACCGTGATGTGGTGAACTTTTCCCCCGGAGGTCGACCGCTGTTCGATCGCCGCCTAGTCTTGACCGCTCGGAGCACCATCGCGTAGCGGAAGGTGACACGGATGGCCGGCACCACGGTCGACGTCGAAACCGGTCCTGACGGCAGTCTCGTGATTCAGCCGCATGGCGTGTTGAGCGCCGAGGATGCGGTCGACCTGCGCTACACCCTGGTTCATGCCGTGCGTCGTGTGCGGCCGTTGCGGCTGGTGTTCGACCTGCGCGACGTGTCCGGCATCGACCCGATCAACCTCGGCACTCTCGTGGCGGCCTGTCACCTGGGCGACGACGAGAAGGTCGCCGTGTTCCTCGACAACTCCACGATGGAGATCGCCGGGCAGTTGAGCGCTGCCGGCGTGGCGCGGCACCGCATCCGCAACGTGCGGCACGACGCGGCGGTGTAGCGCCGGGCCGGGTGCGGCCCGGCGCTGTCCTGCACCGTCAGGTCCTCGTGATGGGTGAGCGCGGCGCGCATGGGGCTGGCCGCGCTGTCCTTCTGGTTTCATCGGGTGGATGCCGAGGATCTGCTCGATGGTCCGGATCATCGTGATCTGGGAGTAGAAGCGATGGTCCACGACAGGATCACGGTGAGGCCGGCCAGTGCCTTGGCCGCGAATATCCGCCGAGGCGATCGGACCGCGACGAGCAGGTGACGCCAGGTGCCGAGGCGGTCCTCGGCGGCGAACGCGTCACCGGCGACCACGGACGTCAGCAGCGGAAGCGCCCAGATGCCCGAGAAACCGAGCATCACCAGCGGTCCCGCTCATCCAGTCGCGTGCATCCACCGGCCGAAGAGCGTGTCGACCGGCAGCGTGCTCTGCCGGCTGACCGCGGCGACGAACACCGCCGGGGCCACCCAGCAGGCGGGCAGCAGCAGCCGGATACGCCATTGCGAGAACACCTTGACCAGCTCGAAACGAAACGCACGGACCACGGGTACGCGCTGCGTCGCGGCACTGTGGTCCCGGGCGGCGGTGGTGGCGGTCATCGCGTCGCCGCCGGCTGCTCGGTGAGGGCCAGAAACGCCGCCTCGAGCGGCGAGACCACGGGTGTCAGCTCGCGGATCGCGACGCCGGAGCGGACGAGCCGCGCCACGAGCTCATCCAGCACGGGTACGACCGTCCGGACGACGAGCACCTCCTCCCGGGTGCCGGCGCCGTCGACCAGGACCACTCCGGTCGTCTCAGCGGCCACCCGCCGGGCCTCCCGGCGATCGGAAGTGATCAACCGGTAGTCGAGTTCGACGTCGTCCATGCGGTGGCTGGACACCTCGCCCAGCACGTCGTCGATCGCGGCGTCGGCGTCGAGGCCGCGCAGCGCTGCCAGGGCGGCGAGGTTCTGCCGGGCGGTCAGCGAGGGATACAGGCCCGGCCCGTCCACGAAACCGGCGACTCCCGCGGGTGTGTCGAGGGCGCGGCCGACCGGCGTACCCAGAATCGGCCACTAACGGTCTCCGCCGTGCGCGCAGCCCCCGCCCTTCGTGCAAGTGATCGATCGGGCGGGAGTAGGTGCGCGGTGGGGACGTAGTCGATCTTCCAGTCGGTGTAGATGCCCAGAGCGCCGTCGCTCAGACAGCGAAGTCCGAGACTGGTCCACCGCACCTCGTCATCTTGGGTCACGGCGTAGGCGACGCCGGCTGTGAAGGTCTCTCCACCGCAGGGGCAGGCGCATCCTTGCAGGTCCGCGTCGTCGACGTGCTCGGCGGCCGACAACGCCATGATCGACCCTTGAACAGATGAATGCGGTTCGAATCCCCACAACATAGCGGGTGACCCACAGCGCCGTATGCGAATTGACAGCCGGCGTGGTCGGGCGGCCGACTGCACCAGGCCATCAGGTCCTGGTGACCGCGAGCTGCCATGCCGATACGAGTGCGTTCACCCGCTACATTGGGCCGCCGACATATCGGAATGGCCGAACAGGCACCGGAGGTTCAGCAGCCTAACGGTTCGCGCGGGCCGGGCCACCACGCTATTACGTCATAGACGTCGCCTGCCGGCCCGTGCACCGACGAATCCTGGAAGTAGAGCTCCAAGAAGGCTCGGTTTCCATCAACCTGCTTGGTGAGGCACAAACCTGTCTTCAAGCCCTGCGTAGCCGAATCCACCTCGAGCTCGGCCGGGTTCGGACTGCCTGACACCGGCCATGGTTGCCAACCATCGTCCGCGGCGAGCTCCTGGTAGAAGGTGATCACTTGCCGGGTGTCCAGCAGCGCCCAGTAGTACTCGCGGCTGGCGAAGACTTCGCCGCTGGCTTGGTCGCATCCCGCACCCTCCTCGACGACTTTCCCCGGAGTTGGATGCGCCGTCATGAAGGCCAGATGAGCAAGGGTCCGCGCACGCTGCCGGTCACGTTCATTGAGGCAGCCGTCATAAGCCGTCGCAGCAGGGTCGACGGGTGCCCGATGGTGCGAACGCGCGACGAAGGTGACCGCGGCAGCAATCGCCACCAGGCAAAGCAGCGCCGCGCCGCCTGCCAGGCTCGTTGGGCTCGCTACCTTCGGCATAGGCGCACCGTAACGGTGGCCGACGGATCATGGGCTCGGCGGTTCGGACGATCCGTCCAACTGGCGGGCGTGCAACGCTAGGCGGCACTCAGCTCTACGGCAGAGGTGGCGCCGGAGCCTAGGGATCGCCGGCATGCGTGGGCGCTCGCCGTAGCCGCCGCCACCGGCACCCATGTGGCTAGCCGCAGCGACCAACCCAGCCAACACGACGCACGCGGCCTGCCGCTCGTGCTCCCGTCGCGAGCGTGCGGCCCTGCGTGCGACGTTGTGGGAACTCACGATCGTCGCCGCGACGGCCCTCGTGTTCGTTCCCCCGCCGTGGGATGGACTCCTGCTCCGGCATCAGCGAGGCGACCTCGACGGCGCCTGATGCCCTGCTGCCCGCGACTTCCCCGTCGCGGCCCGGCGGCGGCTTTCGTCCCCCTGTCAGCCGGCGTTGGCGACGGCGAACAGTCCTGCTACGCCCACGGCGTACAGAATCAGCACGGTGAGGGAGTCGATGCCCATGCGGGCCACCCGGCGTTGCGGTCGGAACAGCAGGCCCGCGGCGTAGACGAGAGTGAGCAGCATCCCGAGGGCGGTGAGGTAGATGTCGGTGGCATGCGCTTGCGGCAGGACGGCTTTGCCGGACAGAAGGGTGGCCACGAGAAACAGCACGGGAAGGAACGCGTTGCCGCCGAAGATGTCGCTCATGGCGAGCTGATAGTCGCCGTTACGCACCGAGGTCAGGCCCGTCGACAGCTCTGGCAGAGACGTCGCGGCCGCAAGGATGGTGGCACCGAACAGGACGCCGGATAGGCCGACGTGGCCGGCGATGGCGTCGCCGCTGCGCTCCAATATCACGCCGGCGGCAAGCGTCACCAAGGCGGCCGCCGCGAAGATCGTCGCCGACTTCGCGGTGCTGACTCCCTTGGTGCTGGCCTGTTGTTCGCTCTTGTGCCGGCTGTGGCCGCGCGGAGGTTGCTGATTGTCCGGTGCTTCGCCGGACTCCTGCCACGGCAGCGACTTGCCGGCGCGCTGCAACAGCAGCAATCCGACGACCCACAGGACGGCGATGAGGACCGGCCCGGGGGTCAGCCGCAGCACGATCAGGCTGCTGGGGAGCTGGTTGCCGGCGACCACGACGGTCAGCACGGAGACCACGAGAGCGGCCTCGAGGACCAGCACCAGGGACGCGGCCTGGTAAGTCAGTGGATGGCGGCCCCGCACGCCGAATGCGTCGAGGGCTACCAGCACGACGGTCTGAATCGCGATACCGCCCAGGATGTTCCCGACCGCCACCCCGACGTTGCCGGAAAGGGCGGCGCTGGACACGATGGCGATCTCGGGCAGATTCGTGGCGATGGCGAGCATGACGAGGCCACCCAGCGCCGTACCGAGATGCAGCCGTACCGACAGCACATCCGTCTGGTTCGACAGCTGGATACCGGCGACCCAGATCGCGGCGGCGGCCGCCGCGAAGATCAGTAGAAGCAGCGGCAGCGACAACCCCGACATGTGTCCTCCCGGTGGCGGCCTGGCCACTGTGGCGACCGCCGGCCCGCGTTTACCCCGGTCGGAGAGATCCACACGACTACCCGGCGGTGAATGAAGGGCAAGCGCTCGCGTAGGAAACCGTCACACCGGCGCGCCGACGGTGCGTTGTTGCGGCCCGGCGCTGGGGCGACCACCGCGGCGATGCGGTTCTCGCGCCACCTGGCGCCGCCCGAGGGCCGCGATGTGTCCAGGGTGATGCGAGGTAGACCCACCGCGGTAGTACTAGAGCGCAACCAGCCGGGTAGGGGACCCCCATGACGGAATCAACTGACGGTATCTGGAGAGACGAGCGCAAGTTGCCGCTATCCGAGCTGACCCAGGCCATGGCCATCTACTCCCAGGACGGGCAGGTCGACGATCTGACCGGGGAGGACGCGGGCGCCGAGCAGGAGTACGGCCATGGCCCCGAGCCCGAGGAGCATGACGCTGCGGAGGAGGCTGTGCAGCACCCGCCGGGCGACCCTGACCCGACGTCGGAAGCCGGGCGTCGGCTGCGGCCGTCCCCGGACGGCGCCGCGTCGCCCTTCGGTCGCACAGGCCCCAACTGACCCATGGCGCAGGGCGGTGGGAGGCAACACGTGGATGGTTCGCCGGCGCCTACGTAGTCTGCGTCGGATGCTGCTCGGTCGCCCCGCGTCGTCCGCCGCGGATGCACTACGTCGGCTCGTTGTGCCGGTCTGACTCGGGCGCGCCGGCGCCCTTTTCGCGGGGGGATTGTGGGGTAGGAGCCAGGGCATGGATATCACCGAACTCATCTTGTTTCAGCATCACGAGCAGCGGCGTACGTTCGCGCTGCTGGACGAGGTTCCCCGTGATGATGTGGTTGCTCTCGCGGCGATCTGGAGTCGCCTCGAGGTGTTGCTGGAGGTCCATGCGGCAGCCGAGGAGAAGTTCTTCTATCCAAGACTGCTGACCGTCGGCCGCGGGGCCAGCGACGCCGACAATGCCCGGGATGAGACCGAGGATGCGATCAAGGACCACAACGAGATCCGCGACGCCGTCCGGAAGGTGGCCGGTCTGGCGACGGGCAGCGACGCCTGGTGGGAGCGGGTCACCGAGGCGCGGATCGCCAACAGCGACCACATGGCGGAGGAGGAGCGCCAGGATCTGGCTGATTTCCGCCGGCACGCCGACCTGCAGACCCGTCACGACATCGCACTGGCGTTCATCGCCTATGAGAACGAGCATGCGTACGGGATCACGCCCGTCGACAGGGACCCGAAGTCCTACGTGGAAGAGGAAGGGTGAAAAGGGGGCGCGCTGCTCGCCATCACGGTGTCGGCTCGACCGGGACTTCGCCACCAAGAAGGCCAACAGACAGGCCACCTTCGCGGGCTCGCCGTGGACCACGGCGATGGCCAAGTACCCAGCAGCGGACCTCCAGCGGTTGCTTCCGGAAGGACCTGCTCGGCACCAGCTACGAGGCCAGCCGGGGCGCTCGCCGCTCGGCAGGACCCCGGGCATGGTCCTGGGCACTTGGGTCATCGCGCTGCTGAAGAAGCAGAACCTCAACGGCAGGTTCCCGAACGGTCGGGGGGTTGTAGCCGACCTTGAACGAGCGATTGCGGCGTACGAGGCGTTCCAGAAGTAGCAGGACGGCGCCATCAAGATCGTCCTCGACCCCACCATCGCGGCCACCGGCGCATTCCGCTGATACGCCGAGGAGGCGGAACCCGCGGTGGACCTGCCGTAGGGATCGCCGTGGCCGGGCCACCGGCTGCGCCGCCGGGCTGCGCCCACGGATCATCGAGGCGATCGAGTACGGCAGGAAGCGCTGACGGCCGGGGGACACCCGCTCAGGAGCGTTCGAGGCGGCGCGCCAGATAGCGTCCGGTCGCGCTGTCCCCTGCCTCGGCAATCGTGTCGGGAGGGCCCGTCGCGACGATCCGGCCGCCCGCGTCCCCACCGCCCGGGCCGAGGTCGACGACCCAGTCGGCGCCGGCGATCGTGTCCAGGTCGTGCTCGACCAGGACGACGGTGTTGCCCGCGTCGACGAGCCGATGCAGTTGCCGCAGCAGCAGCGCGATGTCCGCGGGGTGCAGCCCCGCGGTCGGCTCGTCGAGCAGGTAGAGCGCGTGGCCGCGGCGGGCCCGTTGCAACTCGGTGGCGAGCTTGATGCGCTGGGCTTCGCCACCGCTGAGCTCGGTCGCCGGTTGGCCCAGCCGCAGGTAGCCCAGCCCCACCTCCCGGAGCGTCTCGAGGCTTCGGGAGGCGGGCGGGACGTCGGCGAGGAACTTGGCGGCGTCGTCGACCGACATTGCCAGCACGTCCGCGATGTTCCTGCCGCGATAGGTCACCTCCAGCGTCTCCGCGTTGTACCGCGCGCCGTGGCAGGCCGGGCACGGCGCGTAGGTCCCGGGCAGGAACAGCAGTTCGACCGCGACGAACCCCTCGCCCTGGCAGGTCTCGCACCGCCCCTCCGCGACGTTGAAGGAAAACCGCCCGGCCCCGTACCCGCGTGCCTGCGCCTCGTCCGTCGCCGCGTACAGCTTGCGCACCGCGTCGAACATCCCGGTGTAGGTGGCCAGATTGGATCGGGGCGTGCGGCCGATGGGCCGCTGATCGACCAGGACCAGCCGGTCGAACGAGTCGAGCCCTGCCGCGTCCCGCACGTCGACGTCGAGCTCCGCCTCGTCGGGCTCGTCGCTCGCCAGCCCGAGGTGACGCCGCACGATCTCGGCAAGCACCTGCGTGACCAGGGTTGACTTCCCGGAACCGGACACCCCGGTTACCGCGGTCAGCACCCGGATCGGCACGTCGACGGACACACCACGCAGGTTGTGGCGCGAGACGCCGCGCAGGTGCAGCCAGCCCTGGGGCGTACGCGGCCGATGGTCGAGCGGCTCGGCACGGCCGAACAGGTACCGGCTGGTTGCCGACTCGTGGACCTGTTCGAGGCCGGGTACCGGACCGCTGTACAGCACGCGTCCGCCGCTCTCGCCCGCGCCGGGGCCGATGTCGACCACCCAATCCGCCCGCCGGACCACGTCCATGTCGTGCTCCACGACGAACAGCGAGTTGCCCGCCGCCTTCAGCCGGTCCAGCACGTCCAGCAGTGGCTCCGCGTCGGCCGGGTGCAGGCCCGCGGAGGGCTCGTCGAGCACGTAGACGACACCGAACAGCCCCGAACGCAACTGGGTGGCGATACGCAGGCGCTGCGCCTCGCCCGGCGACAGCGTCGTCGAGCGGCGCCCGAGGCTGAGGTACCCCAGGCCGAGGTCCAGCAGCACCTCGACGCGCGTGACCAGGTCAGCGCAGAGCCGGACCGCGACCTCGGTCGTCTCCCCGGACTCGGCGGTCGGCGTGGCAGCCGCAGCACCGGACAACCCCGCCGCGGGCCCCAGGAGCCCCACGACGGCGGCCAGGGGCATCGCGTTGACGTCGGCGATGGTGTGGCCGGCGAAGGTCACCGCGAGCGCCTCCGGGCGCAGGCCGCTGCCCTGGCACACCGGGCAGGGGACGCTCCGGACGAACCGCATCGCCCGCTCGCGCATCCGGTCGCTCTTGGAGTCGGCGAGCACGTGCATGACGTGCCGACGGGCGCTCCAGAACTTCCCGTAGTAGCCGCTGTCGATGCGGTCAGGCTCGGGCCCGACGAGGACGGACGGCTGCTCGTCGGTGTAGAGCAGCCAGTCCCGGTCCTTCTTCCTGAGCTTGCGCCACGGTCTGTCGATGTCAATTCCCAGACCTTTCACGACGCTGCGCAGGTTGGCGCCCTGCCAGGCGCCCGGCCAGGCCGCGATGGCGCCGTCGCGGATGCTCAGCGACGGGTCGGGGACGAGCAGGTCCTCGGCGACGTCGTGCACGACGCCCAGTCCGTGACACCGTGAGCAGGCGCCGGCCGCGGTGTTGGGGGAGAACGCCTCGGCCTCCAGCCGCGGGGCGTCCGGCGGGTAGGTCCCGGCGCGCGAGTAGAGCATCCGCAGCAGGTTGGACAGCGTGGTGATGGTGCCGACCGTCGACCGCGAACTGGCTGCCCCGCGACGCTGTTGCAGGGCCACGGCCGGGGGCAGGCCGGTGATCTCCTGTACGTGCGGCGCACCGACCTGCTGCAACAACCGGCGGGCGTACGGCGCGACGGACTCGAAGTACCGGCGCTGCGCCTCGGCGTAGAGCGTGCCGAAGGCCAGCGAGGACTTGCCCGAACCGGAGACGCCGGTGAAGGCGACCATGGCATCGCGGGGAATGTCGACGTCGACGTTCCGAAGGTTGTGCTCGGCGGCACCCCGGACGCGCACGAACCGGTCGTTGACCTCGCTTTTCACGAGAGTTCGCTTACCCTCGCCGGCGACGCCGAACCACCGCCACGAGTCCTCCCATCACCTCGGCGCCGGCAGCGACCGCCGGTCGGGTGGGAGTTGTATGCGGGTCTGCACCGGGCCTGTACGCCGTCAGGCATCGGCTTGGTGCCGCTCTCTGAACCAGCCGCGCGAGGCGCGCAGGCATTCCGGGAAGTTGGCCTCAGGCTGCTGGCAGCAAGGACAGCGTGAAAACGGACCCCGCGTCGATTCGGGACTCCAGCGTGACGTCGCCGCCCATGGTGCGGGCGAGGCTGCGGGCGATGAACAGACCCAGCCCGGTGCCGCTGGTGCTCATGGTCATGGGGTCCTCGACGCGGTGGAACTTCTCGAAGACCTTCTCCAGCGAATCTGAGGGAATGCCGCGCCCGTGATCGCGGACGTCGACGTGCAGCATGTCTTCGGTGCGGCGCAGGGAGACCTCGACCGTACGGTCCTCGGCTGAGTATTTGAGCCCGTTGCCGATGAGGTTCGTGAGCACCTGGACCGTCCGGCCGCTGTCGCAGCGAGCCGGCCAGTCCCCGCCCGCCTCGACGAGGACGACCCGGTCGGAGCCCAGGTCCCCGACGGCCTGCCGCACGATCGCGGCCAGGTCGTGCGTCGCCACGCTGACCTGCAGCCCGGCCTTGTCGGGGCGGTCGCCGACCCGGGACGCCAGCAGCAGGTCCTCGACCAGCCGGGACAGGTGCGCTGCCCGGTCACCGATCAGGGCCAGCGCATCGGCGCGCTTCTGCGGTGTCACCCGTTCGCCACGGGTACGCAGCAGGTCGACGTACCCCAGGATCGGCGTGAGCGGAGTCCGCAGCTCGTGCGACACCATGGCGATGAAGTCCGACTTCAGCCGCTCGGTGCGGTACTCGCGGGTCAGGTCGCTGATCACGACGACGTCGCGGACCAGCTCGCCGCCCGCGAAGATGGCCGAGTGGGCGAGCCGCAGGCGCCGCTCCTCGCCGTCCGGGCGGCGCACCGTCAGCTCGGTGGCGACCCGGGGCGTCTCCTCGCCCACCGGCAGCAGCTCCGCGCGCTCCGCCTCGGCCGGCACCTCCAGCAGGGCGCTCAGCGGTCGGCCGGTCGCCTCCGCGGCGGGGACGCCGGCGATCTCGCCCAGCGCTTGGTTCCAGACCTGGACCAGCCCGGCGCCGTCGACGACCATGATGCCCTCGGCCGACTGTTCCACGACGGCCTGCAGCTTGCTGCGCTCCTCGGTGAGCCGTTCGAGGTGCTCGGCGCCGCGGATGGCCACCGCCAGCGCGCTGCCCAGCGAGACCAGCAGCGTGACGTCGCCGGTGGACATCCGCCGGCGGCTGCGGCTGGCGAACGCCACGGCGCCGAACCGGCCGCCGCCGCCCTCCACCGGGATGACGACCGCGTGCCGCAGGCCGGCCGGCAGGTTCTCGGTGAGCTGCACGGGAGCGTCCGTCTCGACCAGACTCGCGAGGTACGCCGGGGGCGGTCCGGTGCGCACCGCCGAGGGCTCATCCGCCTCGACCGACAGCGCCACGTCGGCGCCGGACAGCACGATCACCCCGACGTCCGCGTCGAACGCCTCGCGGACCAGCACGAGGAACCGGCGGATGACGTCCTCACGCCCGGCGAGCGCCTCGGACAGTTGCAACAGTGCCGAGGAGCGCGACCGCTCGTCGGCCTCGCGGGCCGCGGCTCGGTACGCGTACGTGACGGCGATCGCGGGCATGGCCATGAACGGCAGCAGCACCGGCGCGTGCAGGGCGACGGCGGTCGTGGTGAGGCCGGTCGCCACCGTGCCGAGCGCCATGGACACCGACAGCCGGGCCTCGTCCCGGACGATCGACCACGCGGGCACGCCGTTGATGACGGCCAGGATCTGGGCCAGGCAGCACAGGTTGACCATCGTGAAGGCGAGCGTGCCGATCAGGACGCCGGCCAGCACCCGGGCCGTCAGGGCGCCGCCCGCGCCGCCGATGAGCTGGGCCAGCAGGATCAGCACCGACACGGCGGCGGTGTACGTACCGAGGTTGAACAGCGCCTTCACCGCCGGGCGCCGCTGCACCACGCTCGCCAGCACCAGCCCGGCGACGGCGGCCAGCAGCGCGTCCCGGGGCGGCAGTAGCAGCACGTCGATGATCAGCGCGGCCTCGTAGAGGCTCAGCTCCTCGACCGCCTCGCCGTGGCGCAGCCGCACCACCGTGATCTCGGCCAGGCAGGTCAGCACGACGAGGCCCGGCACCAGCCACGCCGCCGGTACACCCACCCCGGCCAGCACGCTCACCCGGCCGGGCAGCGCGACGAGCACGACGGCGCCCATGGCGGCGCCCAGCGTCACCACCGCGGCCACTCGGCGCAGGATCGGATCCCCGGCGTACCCGCGCACGGCGCCGGCCGCCCGCTGCAGGAGCGGGCGGCCGGCCTCGTGCGACGGGATGGTCACGACTGTGGCAACCAGGCCCAGGACGAGGCGCTCCACCGGTCGGCGGCCCAGGCCCGCGCGGCCCAGTCCTCGCCGGCCCACGCGCGGGCGGTCCAGTCCTCACCGGCCCAGGCCCGCGCCGCCCAGTCCGTGGACGCCCACGCCCGCGCCGCCCACGCCCGGGCCGCCCAGGCGCGTGCCGCCCAGCCGTCGTCCGCGCCGGCCCAGGCCCGCGCGGCCCACGCCCGTGCCGCCCATGCCCGGGCGGCCGGGTCGAGCTGCGCCCATGCCCGCGCTGCCCAGTCCTGCGACGCGGGGCTCAGCCGCGCCCAGGCGCGCTCCGCGGCCGGACCGTCGCCGGCCACCACGGCCTGGGTGAAGGCGGACCAGCGCTTCGCGTCTCGGCGTACCGTCTCGGTGTCATGCTCGTAGCGGCTCTGCGCGCTGCTGGTACGCCACGCCGGCGCGGCGGCGAGCACGGCGCCGACGTCGAGGCCACCGGCGCCCGCGCCCGCCGCGGCGGTCAGGCCTGTGCTGCGGTAGGCGGTGCCGACCAGCAGGTTCTTGATCGCGTCGGGGCCGAGCTTGGGCTGCACCGCCAGCGTCGCGGCGATGGCGCCGGAGGTGACCGCGGCGGCCATCGAGGTTCCGGACCCACGGAAGTACGTGTCGTCGACGCGGGCCTGCGGGTTGCCCCGGTCGACCACGCTGCCGGGCGAGCGCAGGCTGACCACGTGACCGCCGGCGGCGACCAGGTCCGGCTTGGCGTCGCCCTGCGAGGTGGGACCGCGCCCGGACCATACGCCCACCACGTCGTCGCCGCGCCCGGCGGTGCCCGCCGCGTCCAGCCCGCCCGTGGTGAGCAGGACGGGGTCGTTGCCCGGTGCGGTGATCGAGCCGGCGTCCGGGCCCTCGTTGCCCGAGGGCACCACCACCGTGACGCCCTGGCGCCACAGCGACTCGAGGGCCTGGTTCAGCGGGTCGACCTGGTACGGCAGCGGACTCGCGGAGGACAGCGAGAGGTTGAGGACCTCGACGTCCTTGCGGTGGTCGCTGACCCACTGCAGGCCCCGCAGCACGGTGACCAGGTCGGTACGCCCGTCCGCGTCGGCCACCTTCACGTCTACCAGGGCCGCGCCCGGGGCGACCCCGCGGTACGCGCCGCCGGAGGCCGCTCCCGAGCCCGCGATCAGCCCGGCCATGAAGGTGCCGTGGCCGTACCCGTCGCCGGCGCCCGTACCGGTCAGGTCCACCCGGGCCGCCACGCGCCCGGTGAGGTCGGCGACGTCGGCGATGCCGGTGTCCACGACGGCGACGGTCACGCCCTTGCCCTCGTTCCCGGCGGCCGGCATGCCGAGCATCCGGCGTACGGTCGTGGCGCTGCCCTCGCCGTCAGAGGTGGCGCCAGCGACGGTGAGCTCCCGTTGCGGCGCCACGGTCCATCCCGGTCCGAGCGCGGCGCCCCGCGGCAGCAGGGCCGCGACGCCGCGGGTCACCGGCAGATACGCCACGACCCGGCCGCCGGCCGTCTCGACGGCACTCGCCGCGGCATCCGCGCCGGAACCGGTGACCACGACCTCGTGCCAGGAGAGCACGACCGGTTGCGCGACCGCCGGAGCGGGCACGGCGGCCACCGTGACCGCAGCGGCCGCGGCCAGCCCGATCCGGCGGCGACGGTTGTTCCTCATGACCTGCACACCTCGCTTAACGGCGGGACGTCTTCGCCTTGCTCACCCGCACCCGCGAACAGGGCGGGGGCCGGCGTGTGAAGGAGCATCGGCGCGCCCGCGCAGGACTTGAGCTGAAATTGAGGTGGGTCCGGCGGGTTCACCGCTCGCTCACCGGGACCTGCTGGCTGAGCACGCCGTCGATCAGGTCCAGGACGGCGTCCGCGGAGAACGGCTTGGCGAGGTAGTAGTCGACCCCGCCGGCCCACGCCCGGGCGCCGGTGCCCGGTTCGGCCGCCGCGGTCAGCATCAGCACCGGGACCGGTTCGCCGGGCAGGGCGCGGATCGCCGCGAGCACGGCGAAGCCGTCCAGCCCGGGCATCATCACGTCCAGGACGACGAAGTCCGGGGACACGGTCTGCACCGCCTGCACCGCGGCCAGGCCGTCCACGGCCACGCTGACCTCGTAGTCCTCGAGCTCCAGCACGTCGGTCAGCAGGCTGCGGATGCCCGGGTCGTCGTCGACCACCAGGATGCGGGCCATTCGGTGCCATCCTCTCGGCGTCCGCCGGCGGCGGACGCGGTCATGACGCGGCGCCGCAGGCCGTGGGTTCGGCCTGCCCCGCCGCCTCCTCGGCCGCCCGGTGCCAGTCGACCGGCTGGGCCTGCAACTGCGGATGAGCCAGCAGGATCGCGAGCTCCTCCCGGTCCGGGCCGGGCAGAGCGCCCGACTCCGCCCGGGCCACGAGCAGGTGCGCGGCCCGTACGGCACCGGCGACGCCCAGCCCGGCGGGGTCCGGCCGGTGCGGGGTGTCGCGCTGGGCGACGGCGACGACGATGGGCGGCGGTACGCCCCACAGGTGCAGCAACTCGACCGCCACGTCGCGGAACGGCACGCCGTCGCGGGTACCGGCCGGGAGGTCCACGGCCCCGTCCGCCGCGGCGAGGCAGATCAGATGCCCGACGTCCTGCAGGAGCGCCGCTGCCTCGGCGTGCGGGCGGTTCGCGGGGGAGGCCACCTGCTCCACCAGCCGGGCGGTCGCCCGGGCGTGCCGCCACACCGCCTCCAGCAGCGGTTCGCTGCCCGGGTACCAGCCGGTGGGGGACCAGGACCGGTGCCCGGCCTCGGCGACGGCCTGGACCATAGGTACGCCCATCGCCCGCACGATCGACTCGATCGAGTAGTTGCGCGGGCGCCCGCCGAAGAACCGCGAGGTCGACAGTTGGAGCAGCTTCGTGGCGAGCCCGATGTCCCCGACGGTGGCGTGCACCGCGGTCTCGAGGGTCGCCTCGGGTGCCCGCAGCGCGGCGACACCACCGGCGTGGCCGGGCAGTTCCGGGATCGACCGCACGGCGCCGGCGAGGCGGCGTGCGTGGGCCGGATCGGGGCTGCAGGTGCGCAGCAGGAGCTGGTCGACGACGGCGGTGAGGCTGTCGGCGTCCGACGGCTTGGTGAGGAAGCGGTGACCCGCCATGGCCACCTTGACGATCGCCTCGGGCTCGATGTGGCCGGACAGCACCACCCGGGCCACCCCGGGATGTGCCCGCCCCACCGCCATGAGCAGCTCGGCACCGTCCATGCCGGGCATCCGCATGTCGGAGACGATCACGTCGTACGCCGTGACTGCCAGCATCTCCAGCGCCTGCGCGCCGGAGGAGGCGAACTCCATGTCCCACTCGTGCCGGCGCGCGCGCAGCGAGCGGCGCAGCCCGTCGAGGATGCGCGGCTCGTCGTCGACGAAGAGGACCCGGGGCCGGCTCATGCGTCCGGACGCCCGTTCACCGGCAGCCGCAGCGTGAAGGTGGTGCCCCGGCCCGGTGCGGACTCCACGTCGATGGACCCGCCGTGCCGGTCGACGACCGCCCGTGCCAGCGCGAGGCCCTGCCCGGAGCCCTTTCCCACGCCCTTGGTGGTGAAGAACGGATCGAAGATGGACTGGCGGATGTGCTCGGGGATCCCGCTGCCGTCGTCGGTGAAACTGATGACCACCTCCGGCCCGGCCGCCCGGGTGCTGATCACGATCCGGCCCCGCCGCTCGCGGTCCTCCATCGCGTCGGCGGCGTTGACGAGCAGGTTCAGGAACACCTGGTTGAGGTCGCCGCGGTGGCACAGCACCTCGGGCAGCTCGCCGAGGTTCAGGTCCACGTCGGCGACGTACTTGACCTCGTTGCGGGCCACCGTGAGGGTGGTGCGGATGGCCTCGTTGAGGTCGGCGTACGACTGCTCGGCGGTGTCCTTGTAGCTGAACGACTTCATCGCCCGCACCAGCGACGCCACCCGATCGACACCGTCGAGGGTCTGCCGTACCGCCGCCGGGATCTCGGCGACGAGGTACTCGACGTCCGCCTTCTCCTCGGCCTCGCGGGCCCGGGCGGTGCGCTCGTCCCACGCCATCTCGCCGAGCTCCGGCGCCAGGCACCCGCGGTAGACCATCAGCAGCTGCCACATGTCCTCGTACGCGTCCGCCAGGAACCGGGTGTTGTCACCGACGAACTGGATCGGCGTGTTGATCTCGTGGGCCAGGCCCGCCGACAGCCGCCCCAGGGACTCCAGCTTCTGGTCGTGGTGCGCCTCGAGGTCGGCCCGCCGCGCCGCGGTGACGTCGCGGAAGGTCACCACCGCCCCGTGTCCGCCGGAGCCCTCGTGGAGCGGGGCGACGGAGCACACGACCTGGAACGGGGTCCCGTCCCTGCGGACGAAGACCTCCTCGGTCATCGCCGCGGGCCGGCGCAGGGCGCACCGGTCGGCGCCCGCCGGGCCGCCGTCCGGGGCCGGCCGGTGCACGGCGTCGTGCATGCTGCGGCCCAGCAGCTCATTCTCGGCCCACCCGAGCATCTCCGAGGCGGCATTGTTGAGCGACGTCAGCCGGCCCGCGGCGTCGACGGTGTAGAGGCCCTCGGGCATGTTCCGCATGAAGGCGTTGCGCAGCGCCGCGGCGGCCTCCTCCTCGGTGACGTCCGACAGCAGGAGACAGACGCCGTCCGGGGTGGACCGGCAGTCGATCCGCCACCTCCGCCGCCGCCCGGCGGCCGGTGCCGCGTCGATCCGGAGGTCCACGACCGGGGCGGCGGTGGCGAGAACCTCCCGCAGCACGCCCAGGAGCCGGTCCGGGGCGGCGGGCAGCGCCGCCTGCGCCGTCCGTCCGATCAGCGCGGCCGCGGGCTCGCCGGCAACCGCCTCGAACGCCGCGTTGACCCGGACGAACCGCAGGTCCCCGTCGAGGAAGGCGATCCCGGCCGGCGCCGCCGCTTCCGCCGCCTCCAGAAGGGCCGAGACCTCGGCCGTCCGGTCATCTGTCACGCCTCACCCCTTCGCGCGTCCGGCGCGGCATGCTCCCGTGCTCCCCATCGGCACCTCGACGGCACACCTGAGGCAACCTGCGACCGCATGGGCCGGAGCATTTGCCGGAAATCTGCACGGTGGGCTGCAAACGCCGATAGGGAGGGAGTAGCGCAGGCCCCACCCGGCGGGGAGTCAGAAGATGGACGGAATTCCGGTAGCGGTACGGCGGTGGTTCCGCGGTACGGACACCATGCTCGGCCAGGTCCGTACGCTGTTCCTGCTGTTCGTGCTCATCTGGCCGTGCTTCGGCCTGTGGGGGGTGCAGGCCGCGGCCGTACCCCTCGGGACGGCCGCGGTGGCGGCGACGCTGCTGCTCACGGGCTGGCTGTGGCTCGGGTACCGGCGGCAGCGGTTCCCGGCCTGGAGCTGGCTGCCCGAGGGCGCGTGCATCGTCCTCATCGCGGGCGCCTCCGGGTACGGCATCACCGTGGGCGTGTGCTTCATGTGGGTCAACTTCCGGGCCCTCTACGGCGGCCTGCGGGAGAAGGCGATCGCCGTCGCCACACTGACCGCCATCATGGCCGCGGGCCTCGGCGTGTTCGACGCCTCGGGCGGCTCCATCGTGTCGCTGCTCATCACCGCGTTCATCGCGCTGGTGGTCAACCACGTCCTCGCCCGGGCCGCCGCCGCGCGCGACCGGGCCGCCGCCCGCGAGCGTGCCGCCGCGTCGGCCGGCGCCGGCCTGGTCGCCTCGACCACCCGCCAGGAGGCCATGGACGTCACCCTGGGCGCCGCGCTGAGCATGGACGCGGAGGTGAGTGCCGCGCTCGTGGTCACCATCGCCGGCCCCGCCCTGCACGTCGTCGCGGCGGCGGGCGAGGTGGGCGCGGAGGCCGCCGGCTGGGTCGCGGAACGCGCGGCGCTGCCCGAGCCGGCCCGGGCGGCGCTCGCGCCGGGTGGCTTCGTGCACCTGACCGACGGCGCCGCGGAGGAGGCCAGCGCGGTGTTCCGGCTGCGGCCGTACCCGGTCGTCGTGCTCGCTCCGCTGGCTGTCTACGGTTCCTGTTTCGGCCTGCTGGTACTGGCCCTGAACCGGCGTCCCCAGGACGACCTCTCCTCGTCGGTGACCACGCTCGCGGACGAGGCGGCGCTGACCCTCGACCAGCTGCTCAACCGCTCCCGGCTCAGCGCCGTGGTGGACCACTCACCGGACGCGCTGGTGCTGGCCAGCGAGGCGGGGATCATCCGGTTCGCGAACCCCGGTACGGAGAAGCTGCTCGGCGTGCCCGCGTCGTCGCTGACCGGCCGGGACCTCTGGTCGCTGCTGCACCCGGAGGACCTGGAGGGGATCGTCGCTGCCGCGGCCGGCTCCAGCCCGCCGGCGGCCCGGCCCTGCCGGATACGTACCGACGACGAGGCGCCGTGGACGAGCGTCGAGGCGGTCCTCGACTACGTCAACGAGCACGACGGTTCCCGCAGCATCGTGTTCAACGCGCGGGACGTCTCCGAGCGGCAGCGGCTGGAGCTGGACCTGCGGCACGCGCAGAAGCTCGAGTCGGTGGGGCGGCTGGCGGCCGGCATCGCGCACGAGATCAACACGCCGATCCAGTTCGTCGGCGACAACGCCCGGTTCCTGGAGACCGCGTTCGCCGACCTGAACCGGCTGCACGAGGCGTACCGGGAGCTGGCCTCCCCTGCCGCCGACGGCGCCGGCCACGCCGCGCTGGTGGCCACGGTCGAGCAAATCGCCGAGGAGATCGACATCGACTTCCTCCTCGAAGAGGTGCCCATGGCGCTGCAGCAGAGCCTGGAGGGGATCAGCCGGGTCGCGGGGATCGTGCGGGCCATGAAGGCCTTCGGCCACCCGGGCAGCGAGGAGAAGACCCAGGCCGACCTGGGCGAGGCGATCGCCAACACGCTGATCGTGGCGAACAACGAGATCAAGTACGTGGCCGACGTGGTGACCGACTTCGCGGAGCTGCCGCTGGTGCACTGCCATCTCGGCGACATCAACCAGGTGGTGCTGAACCTCGTGGTCAACGCCGCGCACGCCATCAGCGCCGCCGACCGCGGCCGGGGCACGATCACCGTACGCACCCGGCGCGGGGACTCGCAGGTGGTGATCGAGGTGGCGGACACCGGCACCGGTGTATCCCCGGAGATCGCCGACAAGCTCTTCGACCCGTTCTTCACGACCAAGGAGGTCGGCACCGGCACCGGTCAGGGTCTGCCCCTGGTCCGCACGCTTGTGGTGGACCGGCACGGCGGCGAGGTGGACTTCACCAGCGAGCCGGGGGTCGGCACGGTGTTCACCGTACGGCTCCCGGCCGACCTGGCGCAGGGCAGCGACATGGCGGAAGTGAGCGCATGACGCGGCGGCCGCACATCGTGTTCGTCGACGACGAGCCGCGCATCCTCAGCGGGCTGCGGCGCATGCTGCGGACCCACCGCGGTCAGTGGGACATGTCGTTCGTGGAGGGCGGCCAGGCGGCGCTGGAGACGTTGCACAGCCGGCACTGCGACGTGATCGTCACCGACTACCGCATGCCCGGTATGGACGGCGCGCAGCTGCTGGAACGCGTCCGTACGGAATTCCCGGCGATGGCCCGGGTGATCCTGTCCGGGCAGGCCAACGAGGACAACCTGATGCGGATCATGGTGCTGGCCCACGAGTTCCTGCACAAACCCAGCACCCCCGACCAGATCGTCCGGGCCGTGCAGCGGCTCATCCCGGACAACCCGTCGGCGGCCGACGACGCCGTCCAGGGCGACATCGCCGTGATCGAGTCGCTGCCGAGCGCGCCGCACACGTTGGTGCAGTTGACCAGCGCCCTCGCGGCGGAGGACGCCTCCGCACAGTCGGTCGGGCACGTGCTCGAGGGCGACCCCGCGGTGGCCGCCAAGGTGCTGCACCTGGTCAACTCGTCCGCGTACGCGATGGGGCACAAGGTCAACGGCGTGGTGCAGGCCACCGCGCTGCTGGGGGTGCCGACCGTACGCGGCCTGGTGCTCATGCACGACCTGGTGCAGACCTTCGACCCGGCCGGCGCGCTGCCCGTGGCCTGGATCGAGGCGCTGACGACGCACGCGGTGCAGACGTCGCGGCTCGCGGGCCGGCTCGCGGCCGGGCGGGAGTGGGAGGGCCACGCCTTCACCGCCGGGCTGCTGCACGAGGTGGGGCAGCTGGTGCTGGCGTCGTCGCGGACCACCGAGTTCGCCGGGCTGCTCGACCGGTGGCGGGACGACTCCGAGGCACCGCTCTGCCGCGTCGAGTACGCCACGTTCGGCATCGACCACCGCCAGATCGGCGCGCGACTGCTGCGACTGTGGTTCCTGCCGGAACCGGTGATCGAGGCGGCGGCCGCCCACCAGGAGCCGGTGGCATCCGGCGACGTCACCGACGCCGCCGCCGCGGTGGCGCTCGCCCATCACCTCGTCGAGGCGGAGCTGGGCTTCGTCTGCGGCACGCCCGGGACGGCTCCGCCGGCCGACGACCAGCTCAGTGGTCCCGTCCGGGAGGCGGTCACCCGATGGCGGCGGGAGCTGCCGGCCCGCCCGCGCTGACCGCGGCGACCGTCACGACCGATCCGGCCCGCCCGCGTCGGCCGCCGGCGCCGCGGCGGTCTCCGTCACGATTACCGGCTCGGCGACGCCGTCCTCCAGCGCCGCGAAGTTGCGCAGCCGGGTGAGCAGGCCGACCGTCACCTCCTGCCCGGCACTGACCAGCCGTACGTGCGACCTGCTCGTCACCGGGGCGGCCAGCACCATGCCGGGCCGCAGATCCTGCAGAGCGACCGCGCGTACGGTCTCCCCACCGGTCGCCGCCGCGGCGGTCCCGAGCACGGCAGCGAGCGCGGGATCGTACGGCCCGCTCCGCGAGCCGACCATGGCCGCGGCGATCGCCGGGGTCGCACCCTCAATGAGCAGCTGGTCGTAGTCCTCGACGATGCGGATCAGCCGGGCCCCCAGCGGGATCGCCGCGCCCGCCACATCGTCCTCGGGCTGCCCGGAGCCGTCGAAGTTCTTCCTCGAGTACCGGATCGCCTCGGCGACCGGCGCCAGGCGCGGGATGGCCGAGACCAGCTGCCCCGCGACCGTGGGCAGCGCGTCCACCATGGCCTGCTCGGCCGCGGTCAGCTCGTCGCCGACGGCCACCTTCTCGGCTACGCCGGGCGGCAGCGACACGATGCCCATCTGGGACATCATGACCGCCAGTTCCACGGCCCAGCGATCTGGAATCTCCTCCTCGAGCGCGTCCAAGATCCGGGCCGCCAGCCGGGACATCCGGTTGGCCCGGCCGAACGCGTCCGGGCTGGCCAGGGCGAGGACATCGGTCAACGCCTTGACGCTGCCGTTGAGGGTCTGCTCCAACAGCTCCCGCTCGGCTACCACGAGCCGGTGCTGGCCCACGCAGTCGCGCAGGGCGGCGCTCATGGTCTCCGTGTCGACGGGCTTGAGCAGTATCCGGAAGACCTGACCCTGGTTGACCGTGGCGGCCGCATCCTCGAGGTCGGTGTGCCCGGTCAGCAGCATCCGGGTGGTGTCAGGGGCGACCTTGCGGGCGGTGGCCAGGAACTCCGCCCCGTTGATGCCGGGCATGAGGAAATCGGAGACAATCACCTCGAACGGCTCCGGCTGGCGTAGCGCGAAGAGACCCTTCGCAGCGCCCACGGCGGTCTCCACGTCGAACTCGCGGCGCAGCTGCCGACGCATCGCGTCAAGCAGGTTCACCTCGTCGTCCACGAGTAGCACCCGTGGACGCTTCCCGGAAACCGTCATCGTCGCCCCCATCATCCCGGCCCGACCGAATTATCCCGGTCGGCGAGCGCCTGGGTGGGGCGATACACCCGATTCACGCGATTATCGAAGCCCGGTCGCCGCACCCCGCCGCGCTGGTTGAGCGGCCCGCGCCGCCCGTGAGCCACCGCGTGCGACGAGGTAGGCAACAGCCTTGAGGCGCCCTGGCCCGGCAGCGGCCGTAGTCGTGATGCTGGCGCTTTTCGGCGGCGCCGACGCGCTGTTCAGCTTGCTGGTCTTCCCGTACGCCGGCGACCCGTGCCGTGTCTCGGACCGGCACCTGATCTGCACAGCCGTGGGGCAGAACCATCGTGGTCGGTGGCCCGTTACTGACAGTGATGCTCGGCTCGGGCATCAGGGCCGAACGCGTGCCGGGAGAGGGCTGGCAGCATGGGCCTGGGTCGTCACGCGGTGGTTGGTTCGTCGAGAGGGTGACTGTCGACATGGCGGTGTTGCGTACGGTCGAGTTCTGGCCGCAGACCGGCTTTGTGAACGCGCCGTGGATCGAGGACCCGGACGAGGACGCGTTCGTGCGCAGCGCTCGAGGGATAGGCGAGTTGTACAGCGAGGGCATCCGTCCGGCCCGGGTTCAAGCGCGCCATTCCCAGCTCCGACTGCATTGCTTTGCGCACGAGCCTGGCCGTACGGATGTCGAAGTTACGGTCTTCACCGAGCCGACCGACGGCTTCGAGATGGCCGGCGTGCACCTGCCCGACGGGGTGGCGGCGTTGCCGGCCACGGCCCGCGCTGCCCTGGTGTTGGACGTGATGCACGCCGCCGCGCTGCGGGTGGCCGAAGCACGAGGATGGGACCCGCAACCGTTCGAGGCTGCCCGCGCCCACGTCGCGGCACGAGACCTGCGCTTCAGGTGGGCAGGACCGGCGAAGACGGCACCGGGGCGTCAGTACACCGCCCGGCCCGTCTTCGCCATCACCGATGACGGTCTGGGTCGTGGCGTCGTGGAGATCCGGCGGGTCGCGGACGGCACGCTGGTGAGTTGCTCGGCCGAGATGGTCACTGCCGGCGCCGAGACCGTCTTCCGCCGAGCCGCCGCCACGCTGCACTGGCAGGGCAGCACGACGGTGCGGATCGACTCGGAGGACGGGCTGTGCATCACCGAGGTGGTGACCTTGCCCCGGCTCAACGTGCGGGGTGAAGGCGCCAACGCGCCGGAGTCCACGCCGCGGATCGTCGTGGTGGGCGGGTCGAGCGATGCCGCGGTGCCTGACACGTACGACACGGCGTTGCATCTGCTCTTGAACGAGTTGAGCGCGCCGCAGTGGCTTACCTGGTGGTCCGTGGCCCCGGACGACGTCCTCGAGGTCTGGTACGACTTCGTCGTCGAGCATCCGGCCCGGATCAGCGCCCGCCGAGCAGGTAACAAGCTTCGGGTACGAATCGAACGCCCGGTCACCGACATCCTCGCGGCTGCCGACCATGTCATGCTGGCCCGTACCGATGTCGAGAACATGCTCGCCACGGTCCGCCGGCGCACTGACCTCGGCGCCTGTCCCGAGCTACCCGGCCTTGAACCGCTCAGGACCGCCACCGAGGCGCAGATCGCCGAACGCCTCACCCTGAGCCGCCGGATGATCGCGCTGGTGGATCGCCTGGCCGACCGGCTGCCGGGCTGGCTCGTCACGGCGTTTCGCGCCGACCTCAGCACAGGAAGAACCGGCGACACCATGTCCGGCCTGCGGGTCCAGCTCTCCGAGTGGGGAGTGGAGCTCACTGAGACCGAACGAGTGGAATTCGAAGCCTTGGCCGCCACCCAGCGGTAGGCAGTCGAGAGCCGCAGGCGTTGAGCGCTCGGCGACCGCTCAGCGGCATGACAGTGCGCCGCCGAGTGGAGCGCGACCCATGCCGTTCAGGGTCTCTCGTCGGCAGCCGCAGCGCTGTTCGCCTTGATCCTGCGGGCCCTGATCCGTTCGAGAGAAAAGCCCAGCACGAACATCAACACCGCAAGGATGAGAAGTACGGGACTCAGGCGCCGGAATGCCGAGAGTAAAAAGCTCGCCGCCAAGAGTCCACATGCCGCCGCCATGCTTGACCGTGAGGCGACCAGGAGCTGCGATTGTGGTCCCGCGACGCCACGGCCTGCCTGGATCGAACTCCGCACCGCAGCGACCGCCAGGACGAGCATCGCGACGCCCATCGTAAGGGCGGACAGCGCATCCCGGAGGTCCATGATCACAGTGTGCGCCGAGGCCGCGACCGCGCGCGTGCGAGGCCGTGCAGATGCTGCTGACCTCCGACCAACCCGGTGGACGGAGCCGCTCGCCGGCCATGGCGAGCAGTTGGCCTTGCTCCCGTACGCCGTAGAAAGTTCTCATCTCGATAGTGCGACGTCAGAACGGTCCGGGCCGCCTGGTCGGTGAGCGCCAGCATGTCTTCGACGTCAGCTGTCTCGAGCTTCACGACGGCGGCCGGTGCCGAAGCGGGGTTCCGCGGAGAGTGGCCGAGGACCATCTGGAGGCCCGCCATGTCAAAGACGGGCGCCCAGGTGTCCGGGGGGAGTGACCGGGGCGCTGAACAGGTCGGCCAGATGACCCGGGCCGAGCAGCTTCGCCCAGTCGTCCCAGTCGCTCGGGGCCGGGTCGGCCGGTACGGTCGCAAAGGTTGCAATGCCGTCCTGATACGTGACGGCGTTGCCGACCGAGCATCCCAGGTACGCAAATGGGCGCCGTACAGGGATTCCCGGGCCGGGTCGTCGAGCGCAGCGGCGTCGGTCTCGTTCATCAGTTGCTGACCCTGTTCCCGTCCCGTGCGTTGTGGCCTTCGAGTGGGAACTCGGCAGGCAGGCGCCACAGCACGCGGGGTGGCCGGACGGCGTGAATGCGGGGTGCGGCAGGCCGGTTGCGCCGCGCGGGGTCGGCGGCCTGGAACCATTGCCGGCAGAACAGGTAGATCAGTACGAGGTCGATCAGGTCGCCGCCGTAGTACATGAGTTCAGCGCCGGTGCGGGCGTCAGCGGGTAGGACCCCGGCCGGAGGGTGACCGTACACAGATTTGGCGAGGGTGGCGTGCGCGGCCAGGAAGGCGATGAGGACGGCGGCCCTGGTCCGTCGGCCGGGCCGGTGCGGGGCCGGGTCGACACCGATCACCGACGCCGTGAACAGGTATCCCGCGGCCAGGACATGGAGGTGGACGGCCACGTGAATCCAGGCATGGTCGCTCATCGCACCATAGAGACCGGTGGTGTAGAGCAGCCACAAGCCGCCGCCGTTGAGGACCGCGGCCGTCACCGGGTGCGTGAGTGTCCGTACCGGCCGGCTTGCCAGGAGGTGTGACAACGTGCGGGCCCGGGCCACGGGCAGGGCTCGTAGGGCGAGGGTGAGGGGTGCGGCCAGGACCAGCAGCAGCGGCGCGGTCATGCCGAGGAGCAGATGCCCGACCATGTGGGCGGTGAAGTCGTGGTGCGCGGCGTCGGCGAGGGGGCCGACAAGGGCGGCCATGGCGGCCACGAGTCCCGCGATCCAGCTGATGGTCCGCTCGGCCGGCCACCAGCCGCCCCGGCGGCGCACGACCACCGCGCCTGTCAGATAGCCGAGCGCGGCGGCCAGCAGCAGGACGGAAAGGACCCCGGAAGTGGCGGGCGTGGGTTCCATAGATCAGGCGGGTCGGCGGCGGGCTCGTACCAGCAGAACCGTGCCGGCGACGATCAGCAGGACGGCGATGATGTTCCACGTCCAGTCGTAGGGGGCGAGGTCGACGTCGTAGCGGATCTGGTGCAGGCGCATGGCCTTGTGTTGCAGGGTGCCGTCGTAGAGCTGGAAGCCGCCGGTGCCGAGCAGCAGGCCACCCCACCACAGTGGCCGGTTGAACGAGCCGCGCCGGCGCAGGTCGGCGAACAAGAACAGGGCCGCGATGGTGGCGAACCAGCTGAAGGCGTGGAACAGGCCGTCGGAGATCAGGCCGATCGCCGGCGTCGACTTGTCGTAGAAGTGGTGCCAGTGCAGGAGCTGGTGGAAGACCACCTCGTCGACGAACGCGGCAACGCCCAGGCCCAGCAGCACACCGGAGAGCACATTGCGGCCGGACGGAGCTGACATCGATGTTCTCCTCATGGTGCCGGGATGCCCCGACATGCCCGGCACCATCAGGGGTAAACGACCGGGATCAGGCGGTCTCGTGGATGCGGATCTCAGGGTCGGCCTTCGGCAGCGGCGAGCGAGCTGACCCGGGCAGCGAGCACGAGGCCCTTCAGCCGATGCTGCGGCGGGGGAGTGTGCGGCTGCCGATGAACGTGCGCCGCGCAGTCGGCATCGACACACCGCAGCGGGTGCTGCTGGCGGCCCTACGGGGTCCGCGCTTGTCGGTGGTGCACCCCGTGGCGATGCTCGAGCAAGCTGTTCGATGCGGTGCACGCCGCCGTGTCGTGCGGTTCGTCGTGATCCGGGCGCGGCCTGAGGTGGTCGAGGCGGCCCGGGGGGGGCGTAACCACGACCGCGACGGTCTGCCTCCTTGATGTGGACCGTTTCGTATCGCCGGCGATCCCGGCAAAGCCGATGAGGATGGACCCGGACGCTGGCGCCCCGTCGCTTCATCGGTGGGATCGTCGTGCACCTGCGCGCCCTGACGTCGCTTGTCTTATGGGCGTTGCGGCAGGAGCTGAGCGGTCACCGTAGCGTCCCGCGGAGCCTCCATCGGGTCGGCTATGGCGTAGCCGCCCTTGCCGGTCTGCTTGACCTTGTACATCGCCCTGTCGGCCTCGTGTAGGAGTTTGTCGCCGTCCACGATGTCGTACCCGATCGCGATACCGACGCTGGCGCCGATACGTACGCTGCTGCCGCTGATGTCGAACGCCTCGCCGATCTGTTGGACGATGCGGCCCGCCACGTGGACGGCGGCGGCCGCGTCGCCGTCGTGGATCACCACAGCGAACTCGTCGCCGCCCAGCCGAATCACACTGTCTTCGACGCGGACGCTGCCGTGCAGCCGCCGGGCCACGGATATGAGCAATTCGTCGCCGACGGCATGACCGAGCTGGTCGTTGACCGGCTTGAAGTTGTCCAGGTCGACGAGCAACAGTGCCTGTCGACCGCCGACCGCAAGCAGCTCGCGGAGTGCCCGACGGTTGGGCAGACCGGTCAGCGGGTCGTGCATCGCCTGGTGGCGGACCAACGCCTCGTGCTCGGTGAGAGTGTCCAACGCGATCTGCTGCTGCTGCAGCATCTCCTCCGTGACTCGCTGAGAAATGCGGTGCTCGCGTTCGAAGCGGTACAGCAGCAGCCCGATCAGACCGGCTGCGGCGGCCATGGCCAGAGCGAGCGTCAGGTCCGCGACGTTCCTCGCCACGCCGGCGGCGTCGGCCTGCGACGCCCCCAGCCTGTCGAGCTGGTCGGCCAGGGCGACGAAAGCCGGATCGGTCCGTTGCTGCTCCAGTCGCAGAGCTTCGGCCGTTCTGCCCACACCGAGCAGTCCCAACTCGGTGTCCAGCACGGCGTGATACTCGGCGATCTGGGTGCGCAGGGCGTCGCTGACCTCGAGCTCGTCCTGGATCATCTTCTCCTGTGACCTGATCGCACCCAGCTCACGCGCCACCCGAACGGGAGTGTTGCCCTTTGCGAGGGTCTTCCACTGCAGTGAACTCTCTTCGTGCAGCAACATGTCGAGCTCGTCGAGCCGCGAGTGGGCCAGCTCATGATCGCTGCTGCGGCCGTGCAGCACGATGTTGGCATAGGTCACGCCACCGAGCAGCAGCACCGTCAGCATCAGCACGCGCGGCCATCGCCACGACGTCGCTGTCCCGCCTCTGCCCGTCATGCCAGGTCTATCGGCGACGGAAACGCGAACTTCAAGATTGCCTCATGATTTGGCACTCAACCGCCGTGCGAACCTGCCGATAAGGCTGACATGACGAGGCACAGTGCCGTTCGCCACACCGCGCTGACATTGGTTTCCGTACTGCTCCTGACGGCCTGTGGCTCGAAACCCTCCCCTTCGCGCGCGAGCGTGGGCTACGGCGCCGATCGACCGCCCGTCACCCTCGACTTCTGGTACATGCCGTACGGCGGTCCGATCCAGGACCGTGCGGTGGTGCAGGAAACAGAGAAGTTCCACGAAGCGCACCCGAACATCACCATCAATCCCGTACGCATCGAGTGGAGCGAGGCGCTCACCCGGCTGAGCACGGCCACCACCAGCGGGGAGGGCCCAGACGTCACGGTGATGGGCACGACATGGGTCGGGGGCTTCACCGCGCTGGGCGCTCTCCGCCCGTACACCGACGCCGAGATCGCCGCGGTGGGCGGCAAGGACGCGTTCGCCGCCCCCAGCTGGAGCGCCAGCCACCAGCTCGGCTCGACCGATATCACCGCGCTGCCCTGGCTGACCGACGTCCGTGCGCTGTTCTATCGCAAGGACATACTGGCCAAGGCCGGTGTCGACCCGGCGACTGCGTTCACCGACTGGGCAGCGTTCGAGCGTACGCTGAAGAAGATCAAGAACTCGGGCGGTACGGTCTGGCCGCTGGCGATCGGCAACGAGAACAACTTCGGCATCATTCACAACGTAGCTCCGTTCATCTGGGGAGCCGGCGGCGCTCTGCTCAACGCGGCCGGCGATCGCTCGCTGCTGGCCGAGCCTTCAGCTGTGGACGGTGTCGCCTACTACCAGCGTCTGGTGGGCCTCTACGACGACCCGAAGGCGATGAAGCTGACCTCCAGTGACGTCCCGGCGGCGTTCGCGAACGGCACGGGCGCCATAACCATCGACAACTCTCAGTCGGTCGGTGACTACCTGGCCGACCCGGACCGGCCGGGTCTCAGACCCGGCTGGGGCACGGCTCCCATGCCCGCGGGCCCGACCGGCCGATTCGGGTTCCTCGGCGGGTCCGGATTGGCGATCCTCAAAGCGGCCAAGAACCCGGATGCCGCATTCGAGTGGGTCAAATACCTGACCAGTGAAGAGAGCCAGCGCCGCTACGGCGTCACATCGGGCCTCTGGCCGTCCCGGACAGGTGCGATCAAGGGCACCCGGCTGGAGACCGACCCTGCGTACGCGGCGTTCCGCGAGATGATCCCGGCCGGCCGCATGTACCCGTCGATTCCCGCTTGGATCGTGGTGGAGAGCGTCATCGCCAAGGACCTCGCCGAGCTGTGGCACGCGAACGGTGCGCTGTCGCGTACCGAGGTCGAGGCCATCCTTACCAAGACCAGCTCGGACATCGACACGGCGCTCAAGGACCCCGCGCAGACCGGCATCAACTAGCGGTTTTCGTGTCCACGAGCTTCGACACCACGGCGTCGAAGCGCCGTGATCTGTCGTCATCCGTGGTCAACCTGTTCCAGGTCGAGGAGGTAGCCGACGGTAGTCCAAGCGGCGTCGTGGCGCAGGTCGGGGTACTGGATCACCGCAACGTCCTGGCGCCTCCGGATAAGGCGGCCGTTGCCGGACGGCCCAGCGGACAAGCCATGTTCGTACGGCGTGGCGAAGGCAATCTGTAGGCCGGGCAGGTCGGCGCCTTGGTCCCGCGGGTGCCGGAACGGGCGCGAGAAAACCCTCAGATCAGGACCGACTGTGCCGACTGGCGGGTAGTGGCCTGAGAGGTGCCGTTGATGGTCCTGCAGCAGGTGGGTGCCTGGGTGCTCGAGGAACTGCCCCGGTTGAACTTGGCGATTCTGCGCGATGAGCTGCCCCCCGGTGCGATGCGCGAGGCGGTGCGGACCGTGGTGCTGCCGCGGTTGCCCCTGCCCGGCCGGTGGACGCCCGCCGAGGCCCGGCAGATGCTGGTGAACCTCGGTTTCATCGGCGCTTCCGTGGCACGTCATTACCAGGAGCGCACGCCGGGCGGCAAAGAGACGCCGGAAGTGGCGTTCCAGGACCTCGAGGTCGGCGCGGAGGGAACGCCCTTCCGGGCCTATTTCGCTGCCGTGGCCGACCGTACGGGCACCGGTCACGACCACCGCGACAGCTACGCCTCGCTGGTGCGGTGGAATGTCGGAACGATCGAGGTCCGCCTCGGCGGAGAGCTGCTCACGGTGCTACCGGGGGAGTTCGGTGACGGCCGGATCCGGTCGTACACCGGCAGCGGGGGCGAGGAACGCTTCTTCACCCTGGTCAAGAAGGGCGAGGCGATCGAGCTGGCGGTCAACGACCTGCTCGAACCGCTGACCGCGTCGGGAACACAGTTCTGTTCCGAGGAGGCGCTGTCCCGGGTACGCACCGCCGTCAGGTTGTTGCAGGCCCTGCGCCAGATGTTCGTCGACTTCGCGTCGCTCCCGCCGGATCGCAGCATGCCACCGGAGCACTTCCTCGACGTGTTCCGCCAGTTCGCCGTGCATTGGACGCCGGGGGACATCCCGCCCAGCGGTGCGCTGGATCCGGAGGCCCTCAAGCGGGACTTCCTGCTCGGTATCGCCATCGACGACTACGACCGGCACGTGCGCCGGCTGTTCCCGGGGTTGCTGACCCGCGAGCGTGAGGCGCTGGAGACGCTGATGGCGCGACCCACCCTGCCGCAGCAGATGGCGGCGTCGCTGGGCGTGGACCTGGACGCCCTCCGGCATGCCGGCCCCGCGGAGGTACGCAGGCTGCTCAGCGGGCACCCCGTGCTCGTCGACTGGTACGCGCTGCTCGCCGCACACGCCCGGGCCGCCGGGGCACACCTGATGTTGAGCAAGAGGTTCCTGTTCAACCCGCAGCATCGGCGCGACGCGGAAGGCATCGGAGACCGGCCGCTGGTCTCCAACCGTTCGGGCACCACCGGGATGACGGAGACCTTCCTGGAGCGGCTGACCCGGGCCCGGCGCGAGCACGTGCTGGCGCCATTGCGGCGGGCGGTAAGCGCGGAAACGGCAAACAGCACCATAGCGGGCGGTGTACGGTCGCGTACGGGAAGAGCCGCGCCGGTCGAGGTGCTGCCGGTCTCCTGACGGCAGGGCCTCCCGCGGTGACCCGGAGGCAGGCGGGGCGGCGACGCGGCCCGTCGCGATGCAGCAGGGGGCCGGTGATGGGCACGGACGTCGGCGCCGAGACCACGGGCGGTCCCACCGGCCGGCCCGAGCTCCGGCGGGTCGGGCACGAGCAGCTGATGGCGCTGCTGGACCACACGTCGGCCGTGATCTACATGCGCGACGTCGACGGCCGGTATCTGCTGATCAACCGCGAGTACGAACGGTTGTTCGGCGTCCGTCGCGAGGAGATCATGGGGCTGACCGACCACGACCTGTTCCCCGCCGACATCGCTGACGCGTTCCGGGCCAACGATCTGCGGGCGTTCGCCCGGGGTGTGCCGGTGCAGATGGAGGAGCAGACCCCCGGGGACGACGGCGAGCGCACCTACATCACCGTCAAGTTCCCCCTCGTCGACGGCGACGGCCGGCCCTACGCCGTGTGCGGGATCTCCACCGACATCACCGAACGCAAGCGTGCCGAGGAGCAAGTTCACCGGCTCAACGCGGAGCTCGAGCAGCGGGTCCGCGAGCGCACCGCCGAGTTGGAGGCGTCGACCCGGGAGTTGGACGCCTTCGCGTACTCGGTCTCGCACGACCTCCGGGCGCCGCTGCGCTCCCTGGAAGGCTTCAGCCAGGTCCTGCTCGAGGACTACGCCGAGGTTCTGGACGAGCAGGGGCAGCAGTATCTGGGACGGATCCAGGCCAACGCGGCCCGCATGGCGCAGATGATCGACGACCTGCTCGACCTGTCCCGGGCCACCCGTACGGAGCTCAACCGGCGGCCCACCGACCTCAGCGCGCTGGCCCGGGAGGTGATCGCCGAGCTGAGAACCCGCGATCCGGACCGGTCGGTCGACGTCGGCATCGCCGACGGCCTCACCGCCCAGGCGGATCCGCACCTGGTCCGGCTGGTGCTGCAGAACCTGCTGGGCAACGCCTGGAAGTTCACGGCCAACCGTACGGACGCCGCCATCCGCATGGCTGTCGAGGCACGGGAGGGCGTCGCCGTCTTCACGGTCGCCGACAACGGAGCGGGTTTCGACATGCGGTACGCGCACAAGCTGTTCGATCCCTTCCAGCGGCTGCACTCCACCGCCGACTACGAGGGCACCGGCATCGGCCTCGCCATCGTGCAACGCATCATCGTCCGCCACGGCGGCCAGATCGCCGCCGACAGCCGGCCCGGCGAGGGCGCGACGTTCCGGTTCAGCCTCGTCCCCGCCCCTACCGACTGGGAGATCCGATGAGCGACGGCCCCATCCTGCTGGTGGAGGACAACCCGGACGACGTCATGTTCACCCTGCGCGCGTTCGCGAAGAACCACATCAGGAACGAGATCGTGGTGGCGTCCGACGGTGAGGCAGCGCTGCAGCGGTTGCTGCCCGACGACGGTACGCCGCCCCTGCGCCCGGCCCTGGTGCTGCTCGACGTCAACCTGCCGAAGGTCAACGGCCTGGAGGTGCTCCGGCGCATCCGCGACGACGAGCGTACGAGCACGCTGCCCGTGGTGGTCCTGACGACCTCGAACGAGGAGCGGGACATCGTCGAGAGCTATCGGCTGGGAGCCAACAGCTACGTCCGCAAGCCCGTGGTGTTCGGCGAGTTCCTCAACGCGGCCAACCTGCTCGGCATGTACTGGCTGCTGGTCAACGAGCCGGTTCCGCCCAGGCGAGGGGCGTGAGGACGACATGGACCCGGTTCATCTGCTGATCATCGACGACAGTGACGACGACGCGGTCCTCATCATCCGCCACCTCACCCGGGCCGGGCTGACCATCAGCCACACGCGGGCCGACACGTCCGCGGACGTCAGAGCGGCCCTCGCCGACCGGGTGCCCGATGTCGTGATCTCCGACTACAACATGCCGGCGCTGCGCGCGGAAGAGGCGCTGGAGCAGGTACGCGCCTGCGACGCCGACATCCCGTTCATCCTCGTCTCCGGCGAGGTCGGCGAGGAAGCGGCCGTGAAGCTGATGCGCGCCGGCGCGCAGGACTTCGTGCTCAAGGACCGTCTCGCCCGCCTGGCGCCCGCGGTCCAGCGGGAACTGCGCGAGGCCACCGAACGGCGTGAGCGCAGGCGGGCCGAGGCGGCGCTGCGCCACAGCGAGGAACGGTTCCGGCTCATCGCGGAACACGCCCAGGACATCATCTTCCGCTACCGGCTCCTGCCCGAACCGGTCATGGAGTACCTCAGCCCCGCCGCGCAGGCGTTGATGGGACGGCCGCCCGACGACTTCTTCGCCGACCCGGGGCTGGTGTTCCGCCTCCTCGACCCCGAGGACCGGCCGGCGCTGGAGGAGTCCTGGCGGTCACCGCGCCCCGGCACCCTGACCGTACGGTGGCACCCGGCCGCGGGCTCCACGGTCTGGACCGAGCAGCGAGCGGTCGCGCTGACCGACGACGCCGGTCGGGTCACGGCCGTGGAGGGCATCCTGCGCGACGTCACCGAGCGGGTCGTCGCCGAGCAGGAACGTGCCCAGCTCGAACGGCAGCTCCGCCAGGCTGAACGGCTGGACTCCCTCGGCCAGCTCGCCGGCGGCATCGCACACGACTTCAACAACCTGCTCGCCGTGATCTCCGGTTACGCGAGCATGCTGGCCGAGGACTTCCCGGCCGACGACCAGCGGCGCAGCGACCTCGAGGGCATCCAGCAGGCCGCCGCCCGGGGCAGCGCGCTGACCCGCCAGCTCCTGGTCTTCAGCCGGCTAGAACCGTCGCAGCCGGAGGTGCTCGACCTCAACTCCGTGGTCGTGGAGATGCACAAACTTTTCAGCCGCACCCTGGGCGAGGACGTCGACGTCACCACGCTGCTGCAACGCGGCCTGCCCCGGATCACCATGGACCGCAGCAAGCTGGAACAGGTCCTGATGAACGCCGTGGTCAACGCCCGCGCCGCCATGCCCGGCGGAGGCCGGCTGACCATCACCACCAGCAGCACGTGCGAAGCCTGTCCCGACATCGCCGCGCCGGTGTGTCTCGGAGTGATCGACACGGGCCAGGGCATGCCCCCGGAGGTGGCCGCGCGCGCGTTCGAACCGTTCTTCACCACCAAGGGACGCGGGCAGGGCACCGGCCTGGGCCTCGCCACCGCGTACGGCATCGTCACGGAAGCGGGCGGCACCATCCGCCTGCAGTCCGAGCCGGGGCACGGGACCACGTTGTGCGTGTGCCTGCCCGGCACCGCGGCCGACGCCACCTCGGCGCCCGCGGTTCCCGAGTTGCCGTCCAGCAACGGGGGAACCGTTCTGGTGGTGGAGGACGAGGATGCCGTGCGTGACATCGTCTGCCGCATCCTGAGCAAGGCGGGCTACGACGTACGCGCGACCGACAACCCCCAGGAGGCGCTGAAGATGTGCCTCGACGACGACCTGCCCGTCGACGCGCTGCTGACCGATGTGATCATGCCTGGCATGTCCGGGACCCAGCTCGCCACCGAGTTGCGTCAAAGCCGTCCAGGGCTGGCCGTGCTGTTCATGTCTGGCTACACCAACGGCCCCGCGCCCGGAGGACACGAGATGCCCGCCGACGCTCCACTGATCCGCAAGCCCTTCGCCAAGGAGGCCCTGCTCACCGAGCTGCACCGCATCCTGACGCCCGCCGAACCGTGAGCGGCCCGGCCGAGGGCCGGTACGTGAGCGGGCCGGGGCCGGGGGTCTCGGGCAGCGTGACGGTGAAGGCCGAGCCCACCTTTCCCCCTGTGCTGGTCAGCGGATCGTGATGGAGGTCAAGGGGTCGCAGCTTCGAATCCTGTCAGCCCGAGAGGGAAGGGGTTCTCGTAGGCCAGAGGCTTGCGAGAGCCCCTTTTCGTGTCTGGCGACGTCAGCCGGGCACGTGGCCTCGTCGATCTCCCGGAGAGCGCCTGTGGCGACGATCAGGTCGCCGAGTTCGCCGATCAGCAGGGTGGCGCGACCGCTGAGGTACGTAGACGTCGACGTCGTTGAGATCGTCGGCTGGACATCCGCGTCAGCGGGGACTCCGGCGGCGGCCAGGCCGTACGCATTCACAGCGTGGACTTGAGCGTGGTCGCTGGCGCGGTATGTATGAGCAGTTGAGAACACTGACGGCGCCCTTGATCAAGAGCGCCGTCAGTGTTTCTGGCTACGACGGATCGCCAGAAGTCAGCGAACGCGCGTCGACCCTGAAGGGACGCGGGAGCCGGTCAGGTTACTTGACCTTGCCGGTCGGAGCGCTGACCGCCGTGCCGTCCGCGTACCCGGGCACGCTCACGGTCACGAAGACCATGATGTTCCCGCCTCGCATGCTCTTGGTGACCTTCAGGGTCTTCTTGGTGGTAGGCCCGCCGATGGGGCCGCCGGACTGCCCGAAGCTCTCACCCCACTGGTACTTCACCTTCGCACCCTTCGGCAGGCCGGAGATGTGTGCGGTCAGGGTCGCGCCGACCTTCGCCTTACCGGTGATGGTGGGCTTGTGGGGGACCTTGTAGACCGGCTCCGTCGTGCCCGGCTCCTCGTTCACGGCCGTGACGGCCACATGGGCAGAAGGACCGTTCGGGGAGGAGGCCAGCGCGGATGAGCTGACTGCCATCGCGGTGATGGTGGCGGCGGCGGCAATGCCGGCGGCGAGGCTAGTGCGAGTCTTCAAGGCAGCCCTTTCGGGTACGGGGTGGCGACAGCGGGGCCGTCGAGCAGCTGGGTAATGGTTCTAACCACGTCCAATTACGGAAAGAATCCAGGCAGCCACGCTGCGTAGTATCGGCTGCATGCTTCTTCGCTGAAGTGTTTGGTCGAACGAATTGCGCTGAGCGTGATGGCGGCGCCACCTTGGTGAGCGAGGCCGACTTCGTCGCCGTTCAACGAATCCACACGGCGCCGGTACCGGTCGACGGCACCGTGCGGCGCTATGCGCTGAGCGGATTGGTGTTCTGCGGTATCTGCGGGCGCGCTCTGGATGCGCACTGGATGCACGGCCGTGCCGGGTACCGCTGTCGGCATGGCCGTAACAGCGCTCAATCCGTCGATCGAGGCCGGCCGCGGATCCTCTACTGCCGCGAGGATCAGCTGATCCAGGCGCTGCAGAGCAATCCCGCGCTCGTCCGAGCCTATCCGCGGCTGCGGCAGGGGAGACCGCGAGCAGTCGGCGAGGAACTGCGCCGGCACGGCATGATCCTGGTCGGTGATCACGATGGCCGGATCGTCGAGACCGACACCGCCAGCATTGCGCTCACGGCAGCGCACCTGCCCGCCGCCTTACAAGCAGAAATCCCCGCCCAGAAGGGCGGGGACTAGCGATGACGTGAGGAGACCTCACGGCTCGTGTGGAATTAACGTGTCCGAGGGGGGACTTGAACCCCCACGGTCCGCACTGATGCGCACTCTGAGTGCGCATGCGCCAATAGTAGGCCAGTCCGTCGCGGTCTCCGAAGGCGTCGCGAGCCAGGGGAGTGCAGTCGCGTCCGGGACCGGCCAAGGCGCAAGGGGCCAGGTCAGCGGAGGGCCGTCGGCAGCGCGTGGCCCGGCGACGAAATCGTTCTGCTCGTTGCGCGTACCGACGCGGGGTTATCAGAGTTGATCGCCGGAATTTCCGCGGACTACGTCACAGCGGGTGATCGCTTCCCGCCGAGCGCCGCGCACGCTCGCAGTTCCGCCGTCGCGTGTTCGGCGAGGACGAGCCGCCGGACTCTCTTAGTGAGTGTTTGAGATGGGGTCAGATGCGGGTCAGGGCGCGGCGGGATTGGCGTCGTGATGGGTGTCCGCGGGTGATCCGGCGGAGCATGCCGTTGATGGCTGCCCAGCGGATGAGGGCTTCGGAGACGGCGGGGTCGCGTTCGTAGTCACGGGCCAGGCGGCGGTGGGCGGTGAGCCAGGCCAGAGTTCGTTCGACGACCCAGCGGCGCGGTTGCACCGCGAAGCCGCGCTGGTCAGCGGGTTTTCGCACGATCTCCACGGTGGTTCGCAGCCGGTCGGCGGCCCAGTCGACGAACCGGCCGGCGAACCCGGAATCGGCGAAGACGTGCCGGACCGGGCTGGTCAGATAGAGACCGAGCAGGGCGGTCTTGCCGCCGTCGCGGTCCTGCCACGAGGCGGCCAGGACGCAGGCGGTGATCAGCAGCCCGGCGGTGTCGGTGACGATGAACCGTTTCCTGCCGTTGATCTTCTTGCCGGCGTCGTAGCCACGCGAGTCGCGTCCGACGGTGTCGGCGCCCTTGACGCTCTGCGAGTCCAGCACCCCGGCCGAGGGCTCCGCAGCGCGGCCCTGCGCCACCCGGGCCTTGACCCGCAACACGGTCAGCAGGCTCTCCGTCACCCCGGCCTCCTCCCACCGGACGAAATACCAGTACACCGTCTGCCAAGGCGGCAGGTCCGCTGGCAGATACCGCCACGGACAGCCCGACCGCACCAGGTAGAGGATCGCGTTGACGATCTCGCGGCGTGGATGTTTCTCGGGCCGTCCGTCGCCGCTGGGCTCAGGAAGGAGGCCTTTGACGAGGTCCCACTGGGCGTCGGTCAGGTCGGACGGGTACCCACGGCGCGATGACACCGCGACACCCTGCCCGAGCCAGCCATCATGATCACGCCGCCACACCGTCTACATGAGAACTTCTCAAACACTCACTTAACCGGGTGGCCGACCGGGGCGACGTCAACGTGGTGTTCGTTCCGTAGGCCGCTAGCCGGTACTACGAGTACGCGCTCCTGTTCCACCTGTTGCCGCGGGCCGCTCTGGGACGGCGCGGCCTTCCGCTGCTGCGCTCGGGAGACTGGCCGTTGCTGACCCAGGTCGGCGACATCGAGGAGGAGCTGCCGGCCGACTTCCACGCCCGGTTGTCACGGGCCTGGGCGGGCACCGTGTGGCGTTACCTGATGCCGCAGTACAAGTCGCCGATCGGCGGATTCATCACCGACGACCCGATCCGGCTGCTCGCGCACAACCTCGACTTCTGGCTCCGCCGGTGACCGAGGTCATCCAGGAGATCCTGCGCGACTTCCCGGAGACCGACAAAGGCGTCGCGACGCAACCGGTGCGGCTGCAGGACGGGTCGGTTCTTGCAGGAGCGGTGACGGCTAGCCCGCGAAAGTGCGGTGACATCTGGCGCGGCGAGCAAGGCGCCGCTGAGGTGCTGGACTCGACGATCGAGACGGCGGACGTCGACGGGCGGCTGCGCGGCATCCTCGAGGCCGTCCGCGCGCACCGCTACGAGGACGACTCTTCCGCCGAGTGGACCGGGGCGCGTGAGGACTTCGAGCGCAAGCTGTACCGCAAACGCTCGAGAGTGAAGGTCCGGTTCGTCGAATTGACCGACACCATCCCGGTGCACGGCCCGGAGAACGAGGTCGTGGGAGGCAATCTCTGCGGCGACTTCCTCGCGCTGCTCGACCAGGGCGACCGTACCGTCGTCGTCCTGCTGCAGAGCGGCGTCACCTCGCTGACCGAGGTCGCCGAGAGCATGGGCTACCGCAACCACAGCGCCATTCCAAGCGCCTCGACAGGATCCGTCGCCAGGCCGAGCGCTTCTTCGAATGATCTCGCCCCGCCGGTTTTCGCTGGCCCGGCACAGCGTCCAGCGCTGCGCTTATATATGTCCCTCTGACTTCAGCACGCCGGGACGACTCGGAAGGAGCCCGCCCGAATTATCAGCGCCACCCCGACGCCCGACTCACCGCGCCCACCACGGTGGCGGTCGCCGCGGGTGCAGCGGTGACCGCCGGGATGCTGGCCGCGCAGAGCACCGCCTGGACCGCCGGTATCGGCACCGCTGCCGCGCTTTCGCCGCCGGTCCACGAGATGATCGGGCGTTGACCCGCCCGGCGCTCGTGACAGGCAGTATGCGAGGGCGTGTTCACGAGCTCCCGGTGCCCGACTGACGTTTGACGAGCAGCCGAGCCGTATCAGGAACAGGCCGCTACCCTGCCGCCGGGGAGGATTCGAGGATCATTGAGGCGACGTGCACCGCGTAGTCGAGTTCGTCGGGCCGGCCGATCCGGGTGATGCATTCGACCACGCGGTGAAGCAGATATGGGTCGTCGCGGTAGTCGTCGACCATGTCCATGATGATCGGCAGGTAGTCGGTGCGGTCTTGGGAGCGAACCGCCCAGACCAGTTCCTGGGGGTAGTCCACGCAGATGGCGGCGATGTCCGTCGGCGCAAGTTCGGTCATCGCGGCCTCGATCGCTTCCTTACGGTGCTGTGTCGTGGGAGCGATCGCGAGGACAGCCGTCAGGCCGAGCCGGTTGACCAGCGACCTGTCCCGGGCGATCAGGGCCCCGGGGTAGAACGAGTAGGCCGCGTTCGACGGCTCCTCGAGCGTCCCCGCGGCTACCTGGTCGGCCAGCAGACAGCGTGCTTGTTCGTCGAGCCCGTGCTCGCCATAGAACTTGTACGCGGCCCAGCGCCGGTGGGATCGCTCGCTGCAGGCGCACTCGTATGCGAGATCGTGGGCCTTCGGGACGTGCAGCTGGAACAGCAGACGTTGCAGGCCGCGATCGAGATGCAGGCGACACCAGCCCGGCATCTCTCGCCGGTGCAGGTCGAGCAGCACGCCGACCAGCTGCTCGACCTCGCCGGTCGTCATGGCACCGATCCGGTCTACGAGGTCGTCTACCAGCATTGTTGCGGTACCGACGGGTTGCTCATCGAGCCGGCGGACAATCTCCAGCAGCTCGTCGAGCCGGAGTCCGATGTAGCCGAAACGGCAGCGGTCCACCACGGACCGCAGTTGTTTGAGTCCCTTCTCTCGGCGGTGCTCCAACCCCCAGGGGTTGGGGTAGCGGAGTAGATATGCCGGGAGGCGGGAGAGCGACGGATCAGAGTCGAGGTCGGTCACCTTCGCATTATGTAGCGAGGGTGTGACACAAACGGAGGTCGCCAAGTGGGGCGGGATCCGATTGGCCAGGTGACGGGTCGGGGCAGGTCCGAACAGTTGCCTGCGCGTAGCCGATCACGAGTCGGTGCGATCGGCGCGAAGACCGGCATCCTGAGACCTTGCTGTACCGCTACTTCGCTGATCCGCGCGTAGTCCACCCCGACCGGCCGCGGCCGCGATCGTGGCGACGAGGACGACAAGGATCGCGACGCCGAGCACGACCGCACCTCGACTCCGGCGGCCGGCGGATCCCGCCCCGCAACACCGTGGCCTGCCGGAACTTCCCGTATTACCTGAGTGCGAGCCGAGATTTCGAAACCCATAACGGTCTGCGATCACCGTTCCCACTCAAGGGTGATCTTGGCCTTGCGGGGCAGCGCCAAGTAGAGCAGGCCGGTCAAGGCAACCAAGGCGAGGCCTCCGTGGAACTTGGTCTCAAGGCCGGGCGGCACCAAGCCGAGAACCTGCGTCAGCGAGGAGGCGAGCAGCGTTCCGAAGCCGCTGCCGGCGGCAACCTTGATCTTGCGGTTGGGGCTGCAATTGGCCTGGTCCTTGAGGGCCGTGTTGCGGCTTTTGGGCGTGCAGGAGCCGTCCGCATTCGCGGGCATGGAGAACCTCCGGAGAACGAGCGAAAAAGTCTGGGGAAGCCGCTCGGGACCGCTCGCGGGTCGCAAGCGGCTGCATCCGCCGCAGCCGGGACGAGCTCAGCCGAACGCTGGCCTGGTCCGCGGCCTCGTCGTGGTGGGAATCCGGAGCCCGCCGGCCTGTCGGCTGGTGAAGTCTTTCCCCAACCTGTCCAACTTCCTGCGGACACGCTCGCCGAAGGCCGGCGGCTGCCCGGCCGCCGCGGCGGCCAGATCCCAGGTCATTCCGTCGTGAACTGCGTAAAGGTCAGCGACTTCCCGCTCGCCGGGCTTGAGCTTGTCGAGGACACGGTCGATGCGCGGGTCGCGGAACTCGGGCAAGCTGAGCACGAGGTCCTCGACCGAGCGCGGGTCGGCCAGCGCCTCCGCCAAGGTGAGGACCGCGTCGCTATCGGCTTGGCCCAACGGCGTGTGCAGGGACACGAGGCGGCGGTACCCGAGCTCGGTGTCGCCGATCAGGCGGTGATTGCGGTGGAGCTCCCTGATCCGCTTGAGCAGCACCGTCTTCACGTTCTCCGGCTCCGCCTTCAACCACGCGTCTTCAAGCAGGGCCTCCTTCGCAGCCTCGATGTGCGGCTGGCCCTTCGGGAAAAGATCCAGGAACTCGAGCATGAACTCCCGGACGATCTCCTCGCTGTTCTCCTCCCGGAGGATCGCCCTGCGAACCCGGACGGCCGCCCAGAAGACCGCGCGGACCGCCAGCTTGAAGAGCGCCTCGGTCACCGCCGACCAGTCAGGGAACCTGAATTCAGGCCACCTGATGTCACGGAGGATCGTCGCGAAGCCCTCTGTGATCGGCCGGATGACCTCAGTGAAGCCGGGCAGCTTCCAGCTCCAGGAGTCGATCATCGAGCTGACCTGCTGCCGCAGCTTTGCCTGGTAGGTCATGAAGCCCGAAGCCCATTCCCGCGGGTGCCGGAACGCGCCCGTGAGCCAGCTCGCGCTGCTGGTCACGGCGTCCCGGATGCGCTGGGTGATGCTGAACACCGGCCAGGCGGCCGTGGCGATCTGCTCCTGGATGCGACGCAGCGCCTTGAACATCGGGGCCCATACGAGGCTCTGGAGCGCCTGCTGCACCTCCTCGAACAGAGCATCGAGCGGGCGGACCAGACTCTGAAGCGTCTCCTGCAACTCCTCGAGCCAGGCGAGGGGGCGGATCATGTCCGTGATCTGGTTCAGGACCTTCAGCGAGGGCGCTATCTCGTCCAGGAAGGACTGCCTGCCCTCAGGTGTTCCCGCCCAACCGGCCATGAAGGCGCCGCGAAGGCGCGACTCGCGGCTCGGCGCGCGTCGGGCTCGTCCGGCGGCCTCGCGGGCGCTGCGGGTGAGCCTGCGGTCGATCAGCCGCTGATGCGCCCGGAAGACCGCGCTGCGAGACATCACCTGCTGACGGCGCCGGACCACCACGACCTTGGCCGGTGACACCACGACATGGGGCATGGCCGAGGTCAACGCGGCGGCCTGGGGGAACAGAGCCGCGAGCGGGGCACCTGCCCTGTTCGGGCTCCCGGCCGCCGCTCGCTGGAACGCGCGGGCCAAAGGAATCCCTTTGCCGGCCGGCGGGGTGAGCGAATCGGGGCTCTCTGCGGAGGCCGTCTCGTTGTCGTTCATGGTGCTCCTTCGTGTCTGGAGTGGTTCTCCTACTCCTCCAGGCCGTCAGAGCGGGGTACCGGCAAAAAATCTTGGAACTTTTTTGGCAGGGCTCCCGGCCGTCATTCGGGGGCCTTCTGCCGACGTGAATTCTAGGAGGTAGGACCGACAAGAACCGAGGCGAGCCAGGCCGTCTTCCCGCCCCTGTTCGCCTTGTCTAGCGACCATAGCTGTCTAGGGCTGCCTGCGGACGATCCCCAGCGTCGGACACGGATTCGGCCAGTGTGGTCAAGGCTTCTGCAAGTTGCGCCCGATAGGCATGCTGTCTTCGAGCGTGGCGCGAGCTAGGGGAGTGCGGTCGCGTCCTGAGCCGGCCCAAGGCGCAAGAGGTCGGCGCGCTCCGCCCTGAGGTCAAATCGCTGGTAGCAACCATCACGGTGCCCGTCCTCATAAGTGTCCGGCCTGTCTGTAGGCGGGCAGCAAGGCACGTCGCTCACCCTAAGTTACGGATCGCGTATTATGAGCGGGCCGTCGATGCCGACGTGCCCCCAAGGACGGTGGTGAGGATGAGCGACGTACTGCCGACTCCTGGCATGGGCGGGTACGCGCTCGAGGAATTCCTCGGAGACTTGCTCAAGCGGATGGAGCGGGTACCGGGCGCGAACCCGCGGCTGGTGTCGTCGGCGAGGAACGGAACGACCGGTCAAGGCCAAGATGGAGTCGATCACCGCGGTGTGTTTTCTGACGGAACCCGCGCGAACTGGCAGTGCAAGGACCAGAAAACCCTCACCCAGGTTCACATCGACAAGATGGTCAAGGACGTGGCGGACGCGGGAGACACCGCGGACAAGAACGTAATCGTGTACTCCCGCATCGCAAGCGCAAGGGCGCGGTCCTTGATCACCAAGCAACCGGGTTGGGAGATTTGGGATCAGGCCGACCTCGGCGATCGTGTGCGGTCACTGCTCGTCCAAGACCAGCGGATGCTGCTGGACACCCACTTTGGCCGGCAGTTCCGCCAGCAGTTCCTGCCGATTGCCAGCACCGACGCGTTCCTGCTGCTCGACGACTACTTCGCACCGTTGCTGGATCCCAGCGCCCGGTTCCACCACCGGGCGGGGTTGGCCGGCCGCGCCGAAGAAGTCACCGCGATCGTCACCGCCCTCACCGACCCGGCCGGCCCCAAGATTCTGCTCGTTGACGGCCCGGCCGGACGCGGCAAGACACGGCTGATCTTCGAGGCACTGCAGCAGGTTCAAGAGAACCTGAAACCCATCCCAGTCCTGGTTCGCGCCGACGGCCACGTCCTGGACTTCGGCGCTTTGGCCGAATTGCCGATCGGCCCGACGATCCTTCTCGTAGAGGACGCCCACCGTGACCCGGCGGGGCTAGCCGTGCTGCTGCAGTACGCCCGCCGCACCGACGGCGTGCGGATCGTGATCACGATGCGGTCTTTCGCCACGGAGCTGGGCGAGCAGGCCATCGTGGCGGCCCAGTTCGACCTAGCCGACCTTATGGTCCACTCCTTGGCCCCGCTGACCGCCGCCGCCGCCCGCGACCTGGTGCAAGCTTTGCAGGCCGACGACGTGACCCTGACCGCCGAGTTCGCCGAACAACTCGCGCAGACTGCGCGCGCGACGCCGGCCATCGCGGTTATCGCGATCGCGATGATCCGGCGACGTGAGCTTTTCACCGCTCCGACCTTAGACAAGACGCTGCGGCGCGAGGTCATGGCCCGCTACGGCCAGGTCATCCTGGCCGGAGTCACCACCGGCACCGCCGAGCAGACTCGCAAACTCGTCGCGACGATCGCCGCGCTGACCTGGGTCCCCCGCAACGACCTACCGGTGCTCGACGCGTTGGCGCAGTTCCTCGGCATGGATCGCGGAGACCTCCTGCACATGATCCAGGCCCTGACGGAGCACGGGGTGCTGCTCGATCGGGACGGCACGATCACCGTTGTGCCGGACCTGCTCGCCGACGAGGTATTGGCCCGGGAAGCTGTCGTCGGGGGCGTGGACGGCGGGTTCGCCGAGCAGCTCTGGCAGGCGTTCCCCGGCCATCGACTCGCCCTCGTGGCAAGCCTGGCCGGCCTGGACTGGCGGCTGCGCAATACGGCCAAACTCGAAGGCACCACAACACCGCCGGACGCTTTCAACCCGATCTGGATAGATTTCCGAGCCTGGCTTCTCGCGGCGGACAATCACCAGCGGTACGCGGCGCTGGAGGCACTACCGACTACCGCCGCAGCCCAGAGCAGCAGAGTGCTGGCACTCCTGCACGACGTCATCGCGACGCCCGGGCCGCCCAGCCCTGGTGGCTGGTTGGACCACGACGACGTCCGCCATCGCTGCGCCCGGCTGGCCGGAATCTGCGCAACGGCAGACCACAACCTCCTAGCCACGGTGTTCGACCTGCTGTGGGATCTTGCGCGCGCCGACAGCCGCCCACCGCACCAGCAACCACACCACCCCGTCCGCGTCCTGGAGAATCTGGTTCGGCTCAACAAGCCCGGCGCCCTCGACACCGCCGGCGCCCTGCTCGACCGGCTTACCGTCTGGCTGGGCCAGTCCGACCCTGTCGGAACGATCCGTACGCCGTTGTTCGTGGTTGAGCCCTTGTTATCCAAGACCGGTTTCGAGCAGCAGTGGCAGCTGAACGCGATCGGCTTCCAGGCTTTCACCGTCGACCCAGGGCACGTCCGGCCTCTGCGGGACCGCATCCGCGGGCTCCTCGGCCCGATCATCGCCGGTGCCGATGTACGCCGGGCGGTCGCCGCGGTCCGCCTTCTGGGCGAGGCGCTGAGCGAGCCGGTCGGCTACTTTGGACGTCAGGTGCCGACGGAGACCGTCATAGCGTGGGAGGACGACGACCTGGAGACGGTGGCGGCTCTGACCGCTGCGGCCGACGCCACCGCCGAACCGCTCGTGCGCAGCGAGATCCGCACCGCCGTGTCTTGGCACGCCACACTCGCTGCGTCTCCCGCCGTCAAGGACGCGTGCAAGACACTGATCGCGGTGCTCGACGCCCACGAGGAGGACCTCCTCACGGATCTGCTCGTCAGCGGAGATCACGACCGGGTCGTCCTGACTCCCGACCCAGCGGACGCCGAGACCGGCGAATCGACGGGCGGGGCTGACTCCGGACAGGCCGCGCTTTCGCGCTACCAGGAGTTCACCAGAGAGCGGGAGCAGGCCCGCCGCCACGTCGCGGAGCTGCTTTGGAAGGACCTCGCGGAGCCTGACAGCATCGTTCACACCATCGCCGAACGCCTCCGCGCGATCGCCGAAGTGCGCACCGAACCCGCCCCCGGGCTGGAGCCATTCGTGCGCACCGTGATCGCAGCTCGTCCCGACCAGACGAGCGCGTTGTTCCAGGCCATCGTGGCCGCGCCCGAAAGCCCGCTCGACCTTGCAGTCGCCGAGGTCCTCGACGCCCTCCTTCAGACCGATCAAGCCGGCTTTCTCGCAGCGCTAGAGACCGCCGTCGCCGGCAGAGCGAGCCTCGCCATCGGCGCCCTTCACGGTTTCACCCGGCCCGAATGGGCAACCGCAGCCGCGAACGCGGCGGCCATCATCACCGCAGCCACGACGCATCCGGATCCCATAGTCAGCCAGAAAGCGTTGGCCAGCGCGGGCGCCCTTCTTCGCACCGATCCCATCGGCAATGCCCCGATGCTTGTTGCCGCCGCGTCCACGCACCCCGACGCGGTCGCCTCCGCGACGACCATCGCCACGATGCGGGACCCCGTGGGCTGGGTCACCACGATGACCGACGGCGAGCGCCGCGCAATCCTGTCTGTCCTTGCCGTGCAGCCCAAGCTGTTTCCGATGAATCGGCTCCTCCTCGTCGCGTTGGCTAACGTCCTGCCCGCCGAGGTTATCGATCGACTCGCAGCCCGCGCCGAAGCTGGCGGCGGACTGGCGATCCAGCCCGGCTGGGGATTCGATCGGGCCTTCGCCGACCACCCTGACGCGCTCATCGACTGGATCCGCCGGGCCTGCGGCTCTACTGACCTGCAGCGCTTCCAGTGGGCACGAATCTGGCCCGTCATCGCCGGGACCCCGCCGACCACCGGCGGCTCAACGGCGATCTCCACTGTCGCGGCCCAAGGCACGACCGACGAGTTGACCTTCATGGCTGAATCTCTGGCCCACTGCGACAACTTCGTGCTGGACAGCCCTTCACTCGTCGCCGAGATCATCGAGGCTCTCGCCCGCCACCCTACTGAGGTTCACGACGGCGTGCGCGCCGCCCTCCTCACGTCCGGGATACCGTTCGGATCGTCTCGCACTCCCGGAACGCCGGCTCAACAAAACGTCGACAACCTCGGCCGGGCACAGGCGTTATCGCAGGACGCGAAGCTACCTGAATCGGTCCGACAGCTGTACCGGGAGCTTCAGGCCGTATTGCAACAGCAGATAGAATGTGATCTGGAGGCCGACCGGCGAGAAGCCGAGGCGTAAGCCTCAGGCGTCGCGGTGGACGGCGTCCACCGGGTGTCTCGACCAGGGCGGCCGGATCGGGCCGTCCTGAAGTGTGGCTCGCATTCTTAGATGCCTAACGACTGTGCGGAAAGCGGCGGGGAGCGGAGTACTGGTACCACCGCGTGCCCGCGGTTAGACACCACGTGCGCACCTTATCGGCGGCAGATCAGTGCACAGGAATGCCGGAATCGCTGCCCTCAAGAGGTTGCCGATTCCGGTTACTTGCCGACCCATCTGCTTCGACATGCGTGACGAGAGGCGCTTACCTAAAATGATCGCCTCTCGCTACACAAACGTCGGTCGCCTGTCTAACTCGCCTTCCCCTCAATCGCACCGCGCGCCCTCTGCACAACGGACGAGGCAATCTCTGTGACCGAATCAGTGATTGGCGCAGCTTCGAAGGCTGGACGCTCATACCGGACCATCGCTTCGATGATTTTCGGACGGTCGGCGGGTTTAACACCTCGGAGTGCTCGGTCAAGATTCTCTTTGCGACTCTTCGCGCGGATCTTCTCAAGCCGGACTTTGCAAGCAAAACCGGCGGCCGAACTAACCACACCGCCAACCGCGATCCAGATTGCAGGGTCCTCAATCCCCACAGGTCTACCTCTCAAGATGTAGAGGTCGAGTGAGGTGCATAGGCACGGCTCAGCTCGACCAGTCTCAACAACTGACTGGTGCTCGCTGAGTCCGCGCCACCGGCGAAGCGTGGGGCTCACATCAGAGACGGCTCCTGATCGGAGCAGGTCCCTGGTCTTGCTCTGGTGCTACTTTAGGTTTCCGATCTCGCCGGTTGATCCGTTGGCCTCCCTTGGCCTTTCGGATCAGGTCCCTTCTCAGGTAGTGCGCTGCGGACGAGAGCGTACACGACCGCTGCCAACCGCAGCCACTCGTCAGAATCACTGAGATGTATTAAGCATGCGAAAGCTGCCCGGTCCCTGGGTGTGGGTGTCCGGGCCGACTCTCACTCGAACTCGTCATGCTCCCGGTTGGCCTCACGCTCGTCGTCGGCGTACTCGATGGCGTCGGTGTACAGAGATGCCTATCTGGCTGTCCGTCGTCGAGCACGATGGCACCGGCCAGGACCCTGGGGTCTGCTCCAGCCTGCCGTCGACCCTTGACCTATGCGGTGGCTCTGCCCTGGAACTGCTCGAAGATGAACTTGCCGATGTCGGCTCGGGACCGATGCTGGAGCATCCTCGTCAGCGACCAGCTTGCCGAGAACTTCCATCGCGCCCGGGCGCGTGCTTCCATCAGTTTGTTGAAGATGCCAACCTTCAACCGTCCTTTGGCGTTCCGCCTCGACCTCTGGGGTGATCCACGATGGGGCGGCTCCAGCAAACGAACGTTTCGTGCTCGGGCTTGAGGCGCGCTCATGGCGTGGCCGCGCGCAAGGAGTTCGGCTCGAGCGCGTATCGGGTCGCCAGCGCCGGTGTCACATCGCTTAGCCGCTCTCTTGGCCGGCGCACACGCTCGGCGGCAGATCCGTGCACACGGACTGTCGATACGTGGGAGTCATGCATGCGCGCCACACGCCGTTGGATGCACCAATAACCAGTTCTGATGTCGGGTCTAATGCCTGCGCCGTCGTCTACTCCGGCGGCTGAAGGTGAGAAGTTCTCCAACCCGCTCAATGACCATCGCCAAGAAACCGAAAGCGGCACCAAACAAGAGCCCTGCAACGAATAGGTGGTAGTTGGACTTGTCCTGTTCGTTCTGGTCTTCAACCAACCATGACACATTAGAAGTATTCGACTGAGACCATCGAAGCTCGCTGTCATCACTGGTTGCAGGGTGGGACCTCTTGACCTGCAGGTTTTCGGGAAGCGGGAAGGCGGCACCGTCCGAGAACTGCGCTGGGCCCGCGCCGTGCGACTCCGAATAGTATGTCTTATTGTAGTCGACTATAGATTCAACCTTCATGCTCGCTGCTGGATAGAAGTTAGTCTTCCCAACGGTTAGCTTGCCGATATCGTGGCTAACGTAGCCGCGAAACGTACCATTAGACTCCCTGACTGCCGTCGGCCCGTCTACTGTCGGCAAACGACCGGCCGACTTCCCGGCGAGGTCGCGTGTAAAGCTAGGAAGTCTTCCATATATTACGGTTTCGATGCTCGAAGACGATTCCTTAGGCAGCATGGCCCCTACGATCGCGGAACTTATTGAGTTCTTTTCAAAATCAATATGCTGAAACGAGTATGTACTTGGAATTTCTGAACGGTTCTGGCGGTGGAAGAGTCGAGTAGACCCGCTGGGATAACGCATCGCTACAGCTAGCCGACTTCCATCCCGATTATAGATTGCCTGGACGTTGAGTGGATGAAGGGACCCATCGGGTGGGTCAAGCGACGAATCGGCGCCTGGCACAGGTAGGCGCTGCGCACCCCGGTAGCCCAGCGTCCCCGGAGGGCCAGCATAGATCAAAAGAAAGTTTCCGCCTTTGGGCCCCTCCGACACCACTCGTAAGGTGAAGGCGCCAGAGGGGCTAGCGTATAGCATGGCTCGAACCCGAGATCCCGGCTCTTCAAATAAAAGTGCCATATGGGCGATCGAATCAGGCGGCTTGGGCGATGAATAGGAATCTGCGAATTGTTGGTACTGACACAAGCCGAAAGTTGCCGTTCCAAACGTGGCGAGCACCGATATAGCTAAGATCGAAAATGCCGTTCGCCGGGACGATCCACCGTCGGTTACTGATTTTTCGTCCTGCAATAAATCATCGGACGACAATGCAGCTGACTGGGGAGTGGTTGCGTTAGTATCATGTGTGTTGATGCGAAGAGGGATGGAGCCATTCGGCTTTGCCACTTTGAGCCGATGGATAGCCCTGGCGAGCAGTAGTCCAATTGCCGCCCCTAGGGCCAAGCAAGCTGCGTGAGTTGATTTCATGCGTCTCCAACAGTTTCAGAATTGGAAAATCTTACGCGACACGCGACACGCGACACGCGGCATGGTGCTGTGGCTGTCGGCAGCAGTCGTGCGCCGGTGCGACGGCTGACCGCAGGGGAGGCTGCAAACTGAATGCGTGTGGTGAAGGCCAGCACGGACTGCAGCAGGGATGCGGTGGCGGCGACCTCGTCGGCGCGGGTGATTGCCAGCCACTGCGGCAGTACCCCTTCGCGGGCGATGGTGAGGGTGTAGCGGGCGACGGTGAGGTGAAAGGCGAGCATGGCCAAGAAGAGGCTGGTCGCGTACAACACCGCCCCGGCTTTCAGCACCACCGTGGGCACGTGGGCGGACGGAAGGTAGAAGAACAAGTCGGTCAGGTGTTGCCCGGCGATGGTGATGATGTTGTCCGGGCCGGCAGTCACGGTCATCGCCCACCCCGACCCCGTCTACAGGATCACGACGACCAGCAGGATCCAGGTGATCGCCCGGCGCACGGTCCGCCGCGGGTCCAGCGCCAGGGGCGCAAACGCCAGGGGGATCTCGAAGCCGACCAGGCCGGTGACCGAGCCGACGAGGAACGCGATACCGGCGGCGTTCGCCAGCAGACCAGGGTTCAACGCGTCGATGCGGACGACGGCGTCGTGGGGGTGGGCCAACATGACCGCGTCCAGCACTATCACCAACAGCAGCTCCGCGGCGATCAGGATCGCCAGGATCGCGGCGTTGGTGCGGACCCGCAGCTGCCCCAGGACCGTGATGGCCGCCCAGCCGGCCACCGCCCACAGACTCCACCCGCCATACATCCCGAACTGCTTGAGGGCAGTGGCAGCGGCGACGCCGAACGCCCCGTACAGGCCGATGTGCATCGCGTTGTACGCCACCAACGCCACCGCCGCGGTCGCGGCGCCCATCGGTTTGCCGAGGCCGGCCGCGGCGTAGGAGTAGAACGCACCGGAGTTCGGTACATGCCGAGCCATCGCCGCCAGCCCGACGGCGAACACCGCCAGCAGCACCGCGGCGATGCTGTAGCTGACCGCCGTGCCCAACTGCTGCACCTGCCCGAACCCGAGTGATTGCCCGCCGTTGATCACCGTCAGTGGGGTCACCGCGGCGATCCCCAGATAGAACAAGGTGGGGGTGCCGTAGCGGGTGGCGCGTAGCCCGGCGCGTAGTGAGCGTGGTCGTCGACGCGGCATCGCGGTCGTCTCCAGACATGACAGATCGCGAGCACACCCGCCAGGGCGGCTCGAACAACGGATAGAGGGGAAGAGATCGGGTGGGGGAGTGCCGGTATCAGCGGGCGACCGCGGTGGCGCGCAGCGCGTCACCCACGGCCTGCAGCAACCCCGCGTACCGCGTGTACACATCGGCGGGCTGGCGCAGCGCCAAGGCGAGACGCTCCTCGGACTGCCCGTCGAGAGGGTTGCCGATCATGCTGCTGTGCCGGACCAGGTGCAGCAGCACACTCTCGCCCCCGGACAACCGCAGCCGCCGGTCCACCTTGTTGACCAGGTTCGCGTGCACCCACGCCGGGCCGGTGTCGCCGTCGAGAGCCACCGCCACAAGCCTGCGCCGCCAGCCGGCCCGCCGCTCCGCGGCGACACCGGTTCTGATCAGCCGTCGGGCCACCCGCTCGCGCATGCTCACCGCCAGCCCGTCGAGCGCGTCAACGCACGTGATGCCAGGTTCGGCGGCCAGCTGGTCGACGATCTCGGCTTGCAGATCCTCCAAGCCCGCTATCCGTCGAGGAGTCGCCACGGCGGTGGTGGAACGGTCGACCGCGATGGCACCGACAGCGATGAGCTCTGCCAGAACGGCACCGGTCACGATGGCGTCCGCTGCCCGCGGTGACGTCCGTAGACCGCCGTTCCAGTCGTCCTGCACCAACCAATACGCCTGATCACCCAACCGCACGTCGCGCCCCCTCCCGATGATTCCTGCCGCCGCTGGTCGTGATCGGTGCTCAGTCGAACTCGCCGTCCTTGGCGCCGGCCAGGAACGCCGTCCACTCCTGCGGGGTGAACAGCAACGACGGCCCGCTCGGGTACTTGCTGTCACGCACCGCGACCGCGGTCCCGACATGGGCCACTTCCACACAATTGCTGCCGCCGTTGCCGTTGCTGTAACTGCTCTTCCTCCACGCAGCCGCCGAAAGCCCTGTCACGAGCACGTGTCGCTCCTTCCTCTACCGGGCCCGATCGATGCAGGCCCGGTACCGGTGGCTGAATGTGCGGCGGGCGCTGCCTCAGGTTGTCCCGCCGCCGCTACGCGGTTATCGCAGCAACGGCGACGGAAGCTCTGCGGCTGGCCCTGGAGCCGGCATCCGGCTCTGTCGGACGTCGCGTCCGCCGGTGTCCACCCTCGTGGATGGTCCTCACCTTCGGGAATGCCGACCTGGTGTCCGTTCTGGTGACCGTTTTGCTGTTGGCTCATCGCGTCAGCACGGACAACAAGTGGGGTGCCTGAGGCGCTCGCGACGCGTAAGGAGATGTGTCGGCAACACCACCGGTAATTGGCGGCGCCGGGACGTACACAGAACAGTGCGAGATGACCTGGCCGTTGCGGAAGGCGACCTCGGGAGGAGACAAGCGCATCGTTCCGCGGACTGGACGCGTAATGTCCGTCGGCACCAGGCTCGTCATCTGGTGTCGTACGCGTGCCGTGCCTGCTTCAGGTATCCCGCCGTTGCCCGTGTTCATGGACGTCACAGCCGTCTCGTGTCCGTGGCGTTGGCTGCGGTCTTGTGCGGTATAGCGCATCGTCGATATGGTGCAGCCCGAGGCGATCTTGCAGAGGAGCCCACCTCCGCGGGGTATCGCCGCGCACACGGGGGACTTCGATGACGTATGCCCGGCGGCCGATCGGCCGTCTTACCAGCCTGTCCTGGCCCGCTGACAGCCGGCCAATCGCCGCCGTGAGCGCGTTCTTGATAACCGTGGCTGCGTGCAGCTTCGCCGCGGAACCGTCGATGGCTGCGCCGCCGACTGCACCTGCTGTTGCGTTCGCCCCCACGGAGGCTCCGGACGAGGCAACCGCGATGCAACTCGCGTGGAAGAGCCGTAAGCCCGTCGAGATCTTGGGGGAGCGCACCGAGTCCTCGGAGACCTTCGCTCAGCCGGACGGCACGTTGCGTACTCGTCAGCACGCTTCTCCGGTCCGAGTGCGGCTCGGCTCGAGCTGGGTCCCGGTGAAGGCTGACCTCGAGTTCAATGGGGACGTCGTTGTCCCGCAGGCCACAACCTTGGACATGCGCTTCTCTGCCGGCGGGGATGGGCCGCTTCTGACTGTCGTGCAGGACGGCAGGTCGCTATCGATGTCATGGCCGGCCACGCTGCAGAAACGTAGACCTTCGCTGTCGGGCGCCACGGCGACCTATGCGAATGTGCTGCCCGACGTCGATCTGCAACTGACGGCTCGGGTGGACTCGTTCAGCGAGGTGCTGGTCGTCAAGACGCCTGCGGCAGCGACGAACTCGGCGTTGCAGCAGCTGGAGTTCGGGGTCGAGACGCAGGGTGTGAGCCTGCAGCGGGGCGCTGACGGTTTCATCACGGCGCGGACACCGTCCGGTGATCCGATCTTCGTGTCGGACGGTGCCCGGATGTGGGACAAGCCGCAGGCGCCGGCCGCGATGGCGACCTCCAAGTCCCGTGCCCTCAGCACGGATCCCGGCGCGGGGCCTCTTCCGCAGGATCCGGAGCCGCGGCGGACCGAGGACCTGCCCGTGCACCTGGACGACGACTCCCTCACGGTCGTGCCGTCCCAAGACATGCTGCGGGACCCGGCGACCGTGTACCCGGTGTCGATCGACCCGGGGTTCAACGGTGGCAAGGAGATCTGGACGCATGTCAGCCGCAAGAACCCGAGCAAGTCGTACTGGAGTGACAAGGCGACCCGCGACGACATGCGGTCCGGTCAGCTGTGGCACGGCTCGTCCGACGACGACTGGCGCACGCTGGTGCAGTTCGACGTGACGAAGTTGAAGGGCTCCAGCATCAAGAAAGCCGCAGTGCTGGTCAATGTGCAGCACAGCGCTGACTGTTCACCGTCGCCGTTCCAGTTGTGGCGTACCAACTGGATCGACAAGTCCGCCTCTGTGACTTGGAACAGCACCAAGGACAAGTGGTGGAAGGCCTTGGGCGAGGTGAAGGCGACGGCGAACAAGAGCGCGTGCCCGAAGAGCAACGACGAGGTGAAGTTCGCGCAGACCGCGGTGAAGGACGCCTTCCAGGACGCGGCCACGGAAGGGTACGGAACGATCACCCTGGCGTTCCGGGCCAAGAGTGAGTCCGATGACTATCAGTGGAAGAAACTGAAGCCGGATTCGGCGTACCTGGACATCGACTACAACCACAAGGCCGGCAAGCCCAGCGGCCTGGCGTTCAGTCCTTGCTACGCGGCTTGTGGCAACGGCACCGCGGTCACATCCAGTGTGCGTCCGACCTTCACGATGGCCGCGGCCGACGCTGACGGTGGAAAGCTGCGCTATGAGTACGAAATCTTCACCGCCGACAAGGTGAAGCGAATTACGACCTCGAACCGGACGGTCACCGGCATCGCTGCAGGCAGCAAGCACGGTTGGACGGTCAAGCAGGATATGAAAGACGGCCAGTACTACTGGCGCGGTTACGCCTGCGACAGCTATGAGTGCGGCCCGTATTCCGACTGGTTCGGCTTCAAGATCGACCATACGAATCCGAAGGACCCGACGGTCACCAGCGGGACGTACAAAGCCACCGGATGGAACGGCGGACCCGGTGTGCCGGGGTCGTTCACCTTCAGCCCGGGCAGCTCGTCGGACGCGGTGAAGGCCTACACCTACTCGCTCAATGGCGGCCAGGAGACTCAAATTCTCCCGCCGGCCAGTGGTGTGATCACGCGGGACCTAGCGCCCACCAGAGACTTGGTCAACACCCTGCGCGTCAAGGCGATCGACACAGCGGGCAACCTATCCGGCGCTACCGACTACGTGTTCAAGGTCAAGCCGGTCGGCGACGCCTGGTACTGGTCTCTGGACGAGGGCTCCGGAACGACCGCCGCGTCTGCGCCGGAGCCGAACCGCCCAGCTGCCTTCTCTGGTTCCGGCGTCACGTGGGCCGAGGCCGGCAAGAAGGGTGAATCGGCCGCGAACTTCACCGGTATCGGTGAGCTGACCGCCTCGACCCCGGTCTTCGACACACGTTCGGTGTCCGGGTTCACCGTGGCGGCGTGGGTGCAGCTGCCCGCACCGCCGAGCTCCGCGGGCGATGACACCGAACCTGGTACGGATCCCCCTACCGAACCCGGACCCGAAACGGGTGACGACCCCGAGCAGGAGCAGAACCCATCTGATGATCAGCAGGTGGACGAGCCGTCTCCGCTGCCGGCCCGGAATCAGGTCGCGGTGTCCGAGGACGGCAAGAACACCTCGATGTTCCGGCTCGGGTACCGCACCGACCTCGACGTGGACGGCGACGCGGTCAAGGACCCGGCATGGTGCTTCACCGTGGCTGCGACAGATACCGCGAACGCTGCGACGACGGACGCCTGCACCACGAGCTTCGTCGAGGCCGGCTCCTGGGTGCACCTGGTCGGCATCGTGAACCCCGCGATCAACCGCATTCAGCTCTACGTCAACGGCATCCCGACCGCCGATGGTGTGCTCGCCGAGAAGGCCGGTACCGCAACCTGGGAGGCCACCGGCCGGTTCGCGATCGGCCGCGGCTGGAACGGCGCGGCGAGCGATCGGTGGGTCGGGGCCATCGACGAGGTCCATGCCACCCCGCGGGTCTGGTCAGAGGCCGAGATCTACCAGAAGGCGCAAGCCGACGACTGAAGCCGGCCGGTCGACGACCGTCCGGCTCACGCAACGCGACGTATCCAAGGGATCTGCCGGCCTGGTCCGGTGTACGGGGCACCGCCATGACGGGCGGTTGAAGGAGACTGGTGTGACGGCGAATCGTGTTCATCGGCGTACTCTCGGGCGCAACGGCACTAAGGCGCTTCGGGCGTCGCTCGTCCTCGCGCTCGCGTGCGGCATCGCCGGTCAGCTCCCCCCGAGCCCGGCTGACGCAGCCGCAACCGCCGCGACACCGAAGGATGTCAAAGGCATCAAGGTGACCCCGGTGGTGCCGAAACCCGAGCCCGAGTACACCGCGGATGCCCGCGAACTGACCGAGGCCGATATACCGCCGGACCCGCAGGTCGTGTCGGGGGAACAGACGATTGCTCTGAGCCCGCACAAGGCGACCCGGGTCCAATCCGGCAAGGTTCGGTTGTCGCTCATCCCTGCGGTCTCGCCCGCCGCCGCGCAGGCGCCCGCGGGGCGCGACCCGCAGGACGCGGTCAGCAAGGTTCGGGTCAGCACACTGGCCCGTACTGAAGCAGGAGGGCAGGGTGTTCGGGGCCTTGTCATTCGTGTCGCGCGTGCTGACGGCGTCAAGCGGGCAGGGCAGGCCACCGTCGCGGTGGACTACCGTGGCGTGGCCGGCATGTTCAGCCATGATGCCCTTAGCCGATTGCGACTCGTCCGGCTCAGCGACGGGCGGCCGGTACCCTCCACCAACGACGCCCGCAGCGGCACCGTGACAGCTACCGTTCCGCTTGCTGCCGCCGGCGTGTCGTCGTTCGCCTTGGCGGCCGCGCCCGAGGGTGAGAACGGCGACTACAAGGCGACGACGTTGGCGGCGGCATCCACCTGGCAGGTGTCGCAGCAGAACGGCGCCTTCGCGTGGTCGTACCCCATCAAGACGCCCCCGCCGCCCGGCGGCATGGCCCCCGATCTGAAGCTGAGCTACTCGTCGGCAGCGATCGACGGACGCACCTCGGGCAACAACACGCAGGGCTCCTGGATCGGCGACGGGTGGTCGCTCGAACCGGGATACATCGAGCGCAGCTACCGCTCCTGCACCGACGACAGAGACGACCAAGGCGGTAAGGCGCCGAACAACAAGGACGTCTACGGCGACGACCAGTGCTGGTTCGACGACAACGCCACCATGTCGTTCAACGGAGCCTCGACGGAACTGATCAAGGACGCCGGCACCGACAGCGGCCCGACGGACACGAACGTGCGATACCGCGGTCTGGCTGACGACGGCTCCCGCATCGAGCAGCTCAAGGGCGGCGTGAGCAACGGCGACGACGACAACACCTACTGGCGCGTCACCACCGTCGACGGCACGCAGTACTACTTCGGACGCGGCAAGGCCACCGGCGGCACCTCGTCCGGCGAGGACACCAAGTCCACCTGGACCCTGCCCGTGTACAGCAATCACCCCGACGAACCCGGGTACAACAGCGACTTCGCCAAGTCCCGGGTCACCCGGGCCTGGCGGTGGAACCTCGACTACGCCGTCGACCCGAACAAGAACACCATCACGTACTTCTACGGCAAGGAAACCGGCGCATACGCCCGCGAGGGGGACAAGGACAAGCGCACCACCTACGACCGGGCCGGCTACCTGACCAAGGCCGAATACGGCAGCCGCAGCGACGACGCCGCCGGCGTGCATCCGGTCAACCGGGTGCTGTTCGACCGCGCGGACCGGTGCATCGGCACCTGCCGTACTAGCGACGACAAGCCGATCGCGAAGCGTTTCCCCGACACCCCGTGGGACCAGTACTGCGACAAGGCGCCGTGCGAGTCGCAGTACTCGCCGACCTTCTGGACCAACACCCGGCTCAAGCAGATCCGCACCCAGGTCTACGCCGGCAGCGGCGATGACTACACCACGGTCGACAGCTATGCCCTGTCGCAGGTGTACCTGCAGGCCGGTGGTAACGAGAGCACGCCGATGTGGCTCAAGAGCATCACCCACACCGGCAACGTGACCAGCGCGGGCGGTCCTGCGGTCACCGACCCCGCGGTGGTGTTCAACCCGAACGCCGACGTGATGCCCAACCGGGTCAACACGCCCAACGGACACTCGAGCCTGTTCCGCAGCCGCATCGACACGATCACCACCGAGTCCGGCGCGCAGATCGGCGTCACGTATTCCAAGCCGGAATGCGACACCATCACGCTGCCCAAGCCATGGGCCAACACCAAGCGATGCTTCCCGCAGTACTACGCCGCCGAAGGCGAAGACTCGAAGATCGACTGGTTCAACAAGTACGTCGTGACGCGGGTCGACGTGTACGACAACACCGGTGGCTTCGAGCACCAGCAGACCAACTACGACTACCTCGACACCCCGATGTGGGCGTACGACAAGACGGCCCTCGTCAAGCCGAAGAAACGCACCTGGGGCCAGTTCCGCGGCTACGGCCGGGTGCAGATCCGTACCGGTGTCGACGACGAGGTGCAGTCGCGCACCGAGTACCGATACTTCCGCGGTATGGACGGCGATCCTCAGCCGGTCAACGGTGAACTGCCGCCCAAGGGCACCCCGCGCAGCGTCCAGGTCGAGGACTCGCAGGGCGGCAAGGTCACCGACCATGAAGCCTTCGCCGGCATGCTGCGCGAGCAGATCGACTACAACGGCACCGACTGGGTCAGCGGAACGCTCAGCACACCTGTTGCGGACGGCCCCACCGCCACAGCCGGACTTCAGAAGGCGTGGAAGACGCACGTCGAGACGCAGCGTAACCGCCTCAAACTGTCGAGCGGCGCGACCCGGTGGACGAAGACGGTCACCAAGGTCAACGGCGACAACCTGATCAGCGAGTTCAACGACCTCGGTGACGAGGCCGACGCCAACGACGACCGCTGCACCACCACGGAGTACGCCCGCAATGCGGACACGTGGATGCTCGACCGAGTTAAGCGCAAACTGCTCGTCGGGGTCGGCTGCGGCGCGAAGAGCGGTACGCAGGACGTGCTCAGTGACATCCGCACGTACTACGACGACCCCGACACCTGGGGTGCCGCACCGAGCCGCGGCCTTCCCGTCCGCTCCGTGCAGGTCGACCACTTCGACGGCGACACCCCGTCCTTCGTCAACGCCACCCGCACCAAGTACGACGACCTCGGACGCGCCACCAAGCAGACCGACGCGCTCGGATACGTCACCACCACCGACTTCACCCCACCGACCGGCGGCCCGGTCACCCAGACCAAGACCACCAACGCGCTGGGCCAGACAGCCACCCAGACATTCAACCCGGCCCTGGCCGTACCCGTGAAGATCACCGACGCCAATGGCCTGGTCACCGAATCGGCCTACGACGGCGACGGCCGCCTGCTGTCGGTGTGGGCACCCGGACGCGACCGCGCGACGTACAAGACCGACCCGTCGGTCAGCTACACCTATCAGCTGCGCAAAGACGCCCCCAGCTCGGTCATCACCAAGAACCTGATGCCGGCCGGGTCGAAGACCTACCGCACCACCATCGCCCTGTACGACGGCATGCTGCGGCTGCGCCAGACCCAGACCCAGACCATCGCCGGCGGCCGCGCCGTCGTCGACACCGTCTACAACTCCCGCGGCCTCGTCGCCTGGAGCAGCAGCCCCTACTACGACATCGACAACACCGCCCCGAGCACCACGCTGGTGACGCCGGTGCACCGCCCGGAGATCCCGGCGCTCACCGCCCACGTGTACGACGGCGCCGGGCGCCTCACCGACGCCATCTTCACGGTCAACGGTGACGAAGCCTGGCGCACGCACACTGGGTACGCGGGGGAGAAGACCAGCGTCACCCCGCCCAAGGGCGGCACCGCCACCACTTCGATCACGGACGCTCACGGCAACCTCGCCGAGCTGCGCCAGTACCAGGACCGCGCGAAGGTCGGCAGCGACGACGCGTCAACCTTCGAGCGCACCGTCTACCGCTACACCGACCGCGACGAGATCTCCTCGGTCACCGGCCCCGGCAACAACACCTGGACCTACCGATACGACCTGCGCGGCCACAAGGTGTACGCCGAAGACCCCGACGCCGGCACGTCGACCAGCGGATACGACGCCATCGGTCAGCTGAGCTGGACCAAGGACGCCCGCGGCAAAGCCCTCTTCTACGACTACGACGCTCTCGGCCGCAAGACCGCGATACACCAGGGCGCCGAGGACGGCCGCCCGCTGGCCGAATGGACCTACGACGGGCTCGCCAACGGTATCGGCAAGCCGACCAACTCCACCCGGTACGAGTACGACAAGAACGGCAAAGCCTCCACGTACGTCACCGCCACCACCGGCTACGACAGCGCAGGCCGCCCCAAGGGCGCTGCGGTGACGATTCCCGACACGGACAGCGGGCTCTGCGTCTCCGGCGAAGCCAACCCGTGCACCTTCACCCAGACCTTCGGCTACCGGCCCAACGGCACCCTCGAAAAGGTCACCACCCCAGCGGTCGCCGGCCTGCCTGCCGAGACGGTCACCACACTGTTCAACACAGCAGGCCTGCCCAACGGCCTGGTCGGCAAGCAGATCTACGCCCAAGAAGTCGTCTACAACCAGTTCGACGAACTCATCGCCCAGAACCTCGGCGAACACGGCTCCCGCGTCGGACTGACCTACGGCTACGACGACGCCACCCACCGCAAGACCACATTCAACGCCGTACCCGAGCTCAAGAACGACGTCTACAACCTCAAGTACAACTACAACGAAGCCGGCACGATCACCTCGATCACCGACACCCCGGACGCCGGCCAGCCGGCCGACACCCAATGCTTCGAGTACGACCACCTCAACCGGCTCACCGAAGCCTGGTCCCAGAGCAGCGCCACCTGCCCGACAGCGGCGAACGCCGTGATGAGCGGACCGGCAGCCTACTGGCGCTCATACACCTACGACGCCTCGAGCAACCGCAAGACCGAGATCATCCACCAAACCACCAACACCACCCGCACGTACGCCTACCCGCCGTCCGGCAAGGGAACCGGCAGCAAACCCAACGCCGTCTCCTCGATCACCGCCAGCGGCGGCAGCACCGTCACCCTCAAGTACGCCTACGACGCCTCAGGCAACACCCTCTGCCGGCCCACCGGCACGGCCGCGAACGTATGCGCGGACGACGGCACCGCAGGAACCGGCAGCCAAGGGCTGACCTGGAACGACGAAGGCAAGGTCGCCACCAGCACCGACTCCACCGGCACCACCAGCTACACCTACGACGCCTCCGGCGATCGGCTCATCCGCCGCGACCCCACCGGCGCGACGCTCTACCTGCCCGGCGGCCTCGAGATCCGCAAACCCAAGACCGGCAACGCGATCGGAACCCGCTACTACAGCCACGCCGGCTCCACCATCGCCGTACGCACGCCAACCGCACTGACCTGGCTGGTCAACGACCACCAGGGAACCGCCACCGCCACGGTGTCCAGCGACGCCACCCTCACCGTCAACCGCCGTCGCACCCTGCCCTTCGGGGAGGACCGCGGCACCAAGCCCGCGAGCTGGGTGGGTGACAAGGGCTTCGTCGGCGGCACCCGCGACAACACCGGCCTGACCCACCTCGGCGCCCGCGAGTACGACCCAGCCGTCGGCCGATTCATCTCCACCGACCCGGTCATGGACCTGACCGATCCGACGCAGTGGAACCCGTACTCCTACGCCAACAGCACACCGATCAGCTCCATGGACCCGTCCGGGCTCACCCTCGGCTCGGCCGACTGCGCCGAAGGCGGCGGCGTGGCCTGCACCGGCAACGAAGGCAGCGACGCCGGAAGCACGGGGGGCGCGGGCGGCACCACAGGCGACGGCGGGAACGGCAACGACAGCGGGAACAGCGGCGGCAACAACGGCGCCGGCTCCTCGAGCGGCAACGTCGCCGATGCCGTGCCCGCCGTGCAGCAGAAGGAGAAGTGCGGCTGGTTCGCACCCGTCTGCAACGGCTTCCAGCGCACCATGGAATGGGTTCACGAGAATCAAGACACCCTCGGTCACATTGCCATCGACCTCGCCCAGATCGAAGCCGGCAGCATGGCTGTCGGAGGCGGCTTCACCCTGTTGGGCGCGGACGCCGTCGTCGAAGGGGGCAGCGGCGGGCTCGCCACCGTCATCGCCGTACCAGCAGCAGCCCTTGGAGTAACGGCAATAGCCGGCGGTGCCTCCGCTCTCGTCGTGGGCAGCAAGAACCTTGGCAGCCATGTCAAAGACCTGCACTGGAACAACCAGGCAAGCGGTGCATCAGGACAGGCTGCCGGAGCCACCGGACGAACCCGCCCTGCCGTCGGTAGCGGCGCTGCACGCGACTATCAAGTTGCTAAGGCAGGCCCTACTGAAACTGAAGTGGCTGGTGGCGGAGAGAAGGTTTTCGCCGACGGCGTTAGCGGTCCTGAATTGGTCGAAGCAAAGCATGTCGGGTCCAAGAAGAGCCCCTTTGTTTCGAACAGTGGCGTTCCTGACTTCATTCAGAAGAAAATCGATGCGCAGCAGCAAGACGAATTCCGCCGGTATGGCGCTGTGCTCCGGGATCCCGGGTCTGGATATCAGCGACTCAGGGTCGTCACCAACAGTGAAGAAGCGGTACCTTACTTCCGCAAGATGATGAGGGACTACAATGTTCCAGGCGAAATCGTTGTGGAGCCCTGAGGAAGCCTCATGTACCTAATTGTCTTCGACGGAGAGCAGGCCGGATGGCGTCTGGAGCGCGACGTCTTGCTCGCGGCGCTCAGGCGCGATTGGCCACAAATTGCGGTGACGGAAATCGGAGAAGAGGTTCGCGATATATCCTGGCCGCTGCCTGGGAGTGACGGCCTGAGCGAAGCTTACGTACACAGCGACGGCACGTGCCTGTACGTTGACGGACCGATCGACCAAGCGGCTCAGTGGGCTGTGTGGTATCGCAGGCTTGTACCGGACGGCATAGATTTGATGCTCTGCGACGACGAATACTCCTTCGCGGTTCCCGTCGGGCCACAGACCTCCGCGTCTGAGCTCGTCACCGCAGGTAGCTGAATGGCTCCTTCCGAAGACCAGATGCGAGCGCTACGCCTCACGGGCAGGTCTTCGGAGTCCTCGCTGCAAGGAACCAATGCCGCCGCGCCGATCGTCGTGCTGCGACGCCCGCAGCGAAGTCCGTGCGCATCCCGGAGCCTCAACTGCGTGCGCACACGCTGTGTTCCCCGTGGCCCAAGGCTTCGTCGTGATAGCGCCGGATGAGGCCGCCTCGCATCAGGTGCACGGCCCTCGAGTGACGTGCGGCAGGCATCACGACGGCGCAACTAATGCTGTTGGCACGCCTTGCCCGGTCCGAGACGCCTCATGGGCCGTGTAGGACAAAGATCTTGCGCGCCGTGACAGTCAAGCGCCTAGCTGGAGGCCGGAACGAATGCCACGCAGTGCTTCGGCTGGCATCCGGATCTGGCCGAGATGAGTGCGTGGCGCCTTCTGGCACTCTCGCCCAGGAGCGTGAACGCGCGATGGCGCTGGTAACCGTGGAGTCGTCTCTTCGACGACTCCAGAGATGACGCCACCGGACGCAGCGCACGGCATGACAGCGGTGCCGTTGTGCTGGCAGCATGGCAAGAGCCCGCGTGGTCCGAGGTTGTTGGTAGCAATCTCGGCACACGCGGGCCCCTCCGGTTTGCTCGCCCGTCAGTCGCCGGGCGCACGCATCACTTGTTGTCGGCGACCTGCCGGAAGAGTTCCGCCTGCTCCTTGGTCATCCAGTAAACGGCTGTCTCCCCATCGGGGTACCCCCAGGTCCAGCACCACTTGCGACCGGCAGCGAAGCAATGCCGGCTAGGCCAGGCCAAAACGCCAGCGATGCCGTGCTTGCCCTTGTCCAGGTTCAGCATCGTAGCCAGCTCGTCGCCATCAAACTGATCGTCGGGTCGACTCATCAGCGTCTTGAACAGGGCCTTGGCCGTGGGGCTGAACTTCTTCCAGACGGCCTTGGCCAGCTCAACGTCCTCGCTGCCCCATTCCTTCTGCTCAATCTCTTGGCCAGCGATGGCGTCCGGAGCCTCGGCGAGCCATCGGCCGAACATTGAGTAGAACTCTGGAACGCGGTCCTCGGGGACCGAGACGGTGACGTTGATCATTCAAGCCTCCTTGTCGGCGAGGGCACCGTGCCCCGCTCTGGAGCCACTTTACATGGCCATTAGATACCTGGAAAGGTGCTTTTAGATATCTCATAGGCCTCGCTTTGCTCTTGATTGGGCGCTCTGTCCCTTCTTGTGCATCTCTAGGTTTGATTCTAAGGTCTGACATGCAACCGCCTCCCTCGGCGACGCCTGAGAGGCCCTCCATGGCGCTCGGCGCGAGGGCCGCTAGGCCGCTCTCGCGTCGAGCGTTCGCGTCGTGTCAGGACTTCGGGCCGTCGCAAGGGAAGTAGAAGATCGCGAAGAGAACAAAGGACCGTGTGGCGTACTCACATGCCGCCTGACAAAGTTCGGCCTATCGGTTAATCCCTCGTTGGAGATCGATCTCGGCCAGCGGCCTGGTCTCGGGGCGGTTACCACTCGGCGGCAAGCCGTGGCGGCGCGGGGCGAGGCGATCATGGTGCTGACCCGTGATGCAACACGCAGTCACCGAGAAGTGTCGGAGCCCGCGCATATGCTCCGTCTCGCCTATCGCACTTGAAGTCGGCGGTCGCTTATGGGGTGATGCGCGGGTGGTGAGGTCGGCGGCAGGCAGCAACGAGCGGCGGGAGGAATCAGCGTGCGGCCAGAGCAGCCCGACGACAAACGTGAACCAGCAGCCGGCCCGGACCTGTGGCAGTTGGCCGGGCTGCCCGGCGGGCTGCTCGAAGCGTCGTACTTGACTGGCAGGTACGCGGCGCAGTACCGGGTGATCGTCGACGTGCTCCTGGAACAGCAGCAGCACACCCTCACGGGGGTTTCAGCCGCCGAACTTCCTGATCTGCTGCGCGCCCGCCTCGGCGCGGTGGGCGCAGACCCGGAGCTGATCGAAGAGGCCAACTTCGACTTAAAGGAAAGAATGGGCAGTCTCGCCCGGTGGGGCGTCATCCATCGGTTCCAGGACAAGGCGCTGCGGGACGCGGACTTCATCCGGGACCTCGACCGGTACCAACTGACCGAAACGGCGGCGCAGCTACACCGGGCGGTGACCAGCTTCGGGCAGGACCTCGCCGCCGGTGCTGCAGCGACCCTCGCCCCAGGGGTGCTGACCGCGAACCTGACGGTCCTGCGGGACAACGTCACGACCGACCCGGATAAGGCTGCGGCCGCGTGGTCGATCATCGAGACGACGTATCAGGCGATGGCCCGCGCCGCCGCTGGCTGGCAGTCGCGGCTTGCGGGTGCCCTCGCGGGCACGCCGACAGCAGAAAAGATCGGCACGGTGCAGGAGACGCTGCGCCGGTACGTTGACATGTGGGGCGCCGGGATCGACACCCACTCGGAGATGATCACCACGCACGTGAATGCGCTCACCGGGTTGCCGGATGCGGTGTGGCGGCGCATCGGCGTGCACAATCTCGGCCAGAACGCCGATGAGCAGGCGATCGTTGAGCTAACTGCGTCATACCGCCGGACGCTAGACACTCTGCGCGCGTGGTTCGACGGCCCGGATTGCCAGGCCCGCCGGCTGCGGCGTCAGATGCGTGACACGATCCAGCCGCTGTTGCGTGGGCAGCGAACCCTCGCCGCGGTCGGCGGACACGTGTCGCGCCGGGCGGAGCTACTCGCTCTCGCGGGCCAGCTGGAGGCAGCGCCGGACGACGCCGCTGCGTGGCAGCTGTGGTGCACCGCGACCAGTCTGTACTCGGCGGTGCATTTGCCCGGGCTGGCGCCGGCGCCCGCGGGGAACCCGTCCGCGTCGTCGTTTTGGGACGCCGAGCCGGTCCTGGTCGAGGCGCGCCTGCGCAAGCAGGGCCCTAAGGCTACGACGGGGACCGCCTCGCGGATCGCAGACAACCGGGAGCATCGCAAAGCCGCCCGTGATCACAATCGCCGTTTACAGCAGGAGGCCGAGCGGACTGAGCAGGCGATACTCGCCCGATCGGGGCTGCTGCTGTCGCAGTGGACCGATCTGAGCGATCCGGAGCTGGACATGTTGCTGAGGTTGCTGTCGACGGTCGCGGCCTCGCGCCCCGACCAGGCCGGGGTACGTGAGGTCGTCACCGGCGACGGCCGCTGGTACGTCCGCGCTGAGCCCGCCGAGAGTGGTGTCCCGTCCGCGGTCGTGTCGGTCAACGGCGGGCGACTCGTGCACCCCGATGTGCGGTTGCACATCACGGCCACGGCGGTGAACGCGTGAGCCGTGCGGAAGCGGTCCGGGATGCGCAGCGGGCGTTCGTCGGGCTGCTCGAGCAGCCTCTGGTGACCTCGTCGACGAATCCGCCGCTGTACCGGCTGGTGCTGCGCAACCTGCAGGCGGTCACCGAGTTCGCCCGCCGCCCGGGGTATCGGATACAGCGGATCGGCCGGGCGGTCCGCCTGATCCGTGTCCCGGTGGCCGGGACTGTGTCGCTGCCGCCCCGGCCGGCGGACGCGCCGGGCCGGCGGCTGCTTGCGCTGATCTGCTGCCTGGCCGCCTGCTGCGAGGAGGTGTCCGGCACCGTTACTCTGCAGCGGCTGTCCGACATGGTCCGGGACCTGTGCGCCACCCCGGGCGTGCATGTGACCGCGTACGACCCGGACGACCGTGCGCAACGTCGGCAGCTGAGGGCTGCCGCCGAGTATCTCGATCAGATTGGGGTGCTGCGCCGGCGTACGAGCGACGACCGGATGCTTGACGATTGGATCGAGGGCGGCACCGGACCCGGCGCGGGGTATGAGGTTGACCGGGATCCGCTGCTGCTGATGACCAGCGCCGACGTGCTCGCGCTGGCGTTGAATCCGGAACCGGCTGACCCGGACACCCTGAATGCCGCTCGGGCGTTGCGGCAGCTGCGCGACCTGCTCGAGCTGCCCGCGGTGTTGTATGCGGGCCGGGATCCCGAGGACGCGGACCTGCTGCGTCGGCAGCGAGGTTTCCGTGCGACCGACCTTGCGCAGATGACCGGCGGTACCGTGGAAGCGCGTACCGAAGGTCTGCTGCTGGTGCTTACCGACGATGAGCGGGTTCCGGCGACTGTTGTCGACTGGCCCCGCGCGAAAGCAGCGGACTGGGTAGCGCTGCTGATGGCCGACATCGCCGGCCGCGATGGCACCCGCCACCAGGACGGCACCGTCACCCTTACCAGTGACCAGGTCGACGAGGTAGCCGACGATCTGCTGCGATGGCGCGGCGACTATATGAACAAACTCCAGAAGACGGTGCCCGGCACCGTCCGCGCCGACGCGGAGGCGAAGCTGTCGGAACTTGGGCTGCTGACCGTCACCGGCGACGGCGGCTGGGTCTTGTCGCCGGTCGTCGGCCGATACCGCGACCCAGACGTCACGCTGACCGACCCTGCGGAGCCTGCCTCATGAGCCTGCACCTGATCCCGCACCAGCCAGGCCCTGATGTCACCGACGGCCAGCTGGCCGCGTGGCGTGACGCAGCCACCACCGGTGCGCTGCCCGCACCGCACCGGACCCGCTGGGTGCCGCTGCGCGCGGGTGCGATCGGGATGTGGGAGTTCGACGTCGCCGAGTACTGGTTTGCTGACGGCCGTGCGCAGCTGGTCGGACAGAACCAGTCGGGCAAGTCGACGTTGATGACCCTGACGACGCTGATCATGCTGCAGGGCGAGACTAGGCAGCACTTGATCGACACATTCGGCGAGGTTGGCAAACGGTTCCGGTACTACGTCGAGCCGTCCGGTCATCCCAAGGACCGCCGTGACGCGTCGTCGTCGACGAACCGGGGCTGGGTGTGGGTGGAGTATGGCCGCATCACTGATGACGGCACCCCGGAGTTCTTCACGTGCCTGCTGTACGCGCAGGCCAAGCGTGGTGTGCAGGACGTGACCACGACGTGGATCACCTGCCGTGGCAGTGCTCGTGTCCGCGCCGGGATCGACCTGGCCGCCGGGCAGGCCGCGTACGAACCGAAACACCTAGTTGGTATCGAAGGGCTTCTCGTCCACGACAGCGGCCGGACCGGCTATGCCGGGTATGTGGCCACACAGCTGTTCGGGATCACCGACCCGGATCGGTACCGAACCGTCTTGACGATGCTGCGGTCGCTGCGGACGCCGAACCTCGGCAAGATCCTCGACGCGGACTTCTTCACCGGCCAGATCCGCTCGGCGCTTCCGGCGCTGGATCGTGACGAGGTGGCCGAGCTCGCCGGCAGCTGGCAGCAGGTCGAGCAGCTCGGCGCCGACCGGGACCACGCCGAGGTCGCCCGGGCCGCCATCACCGGCTACGTCAACCGGCTGTGGCGCCCATGGGCGGACGCCGTCCTGCGCCTGGCCGCCGACACGCTGCTCGACGCGGACGTCGCCTGTGACCGTGCGCACGAAGCAGTCACCGCGGCGAAAGCCGCGCTGGACGCGGCACGCGACGATCTGACTGCCGAGTCGAAGCGGACCGGCGAGCTGATAAGCGCCCGGGAAAGCGCGCAGGCAAGCTACAACCAGCTGCTGCAGTCCGCGGCGTACGGCAGTGCCCTCGGCCGCGCGGACGACGCCCGCCGACTTCGGGACAACGCCACCACCGCCAAACGGCACGCCGATGATGCTCGCAACGCGCTGACCCGGGCCACGGCTGAGCATGATCAGGCAAGGGCCGGCCAGGAGCGGGCTACCGCCGCCCTGGACGCGGTCAGAGCCACGGTCACCGCCGCCATCGACCACACGATCACCGCCGCAGCCGCGGCTGGCCTCGGCCCGCACGCGCCGGTATGGGCCGGCGACGGCGACCTCGACCGGCTCGACGCCGCCGTCGCTGACCGGCGCCGGCTGGTCGGCCGAATGCGAGCCCTCATGCGCACAGCGGCGGAGGCGGCGGCGACGTGGCAGTCAGCGGACAACGTCGCCGGGCAGCGCAACCAGGAGTCCACCGACCGGCAGGAGATGGCCGCGCGAGCGGCCGAGGAGCTGACCGACGCGTTGCAGGAGCTGTCCGACAGGCTGGAACGGTGGGCAGTCGGTCTCGGCGACGACGCGCCGCCGGTAGCGCTGCGAGAACAGTGGCTGCAGCAGGTCACCGCGCAGGCGACGACGGCCCGGCCCCGGCAGGTCCTCGCCGCCATGTTGAACCGGCAGTGGCTCGACCCGGCCGTCACGCCACTAGCCCAGCGGGCGTCGCAGCTGCGAGCCGACGCCACCGCGGCGCTCGCGCGCGCTCACGCCGCTCTCGATGACGCCGACGAGCTCGAACGTGCCACTGATCCGCAACCGGCGGTCCCCGCTGGCTGGCACCGCCGTGACCGTCCCGCGCCGTCGCCAGCCGGTGCGCCGCTGTGGCGGCTGATCGACCCGGTCGACGGTCTCGAACCCGAGGTCCTCGACCGCCTGGAAGCAGCGCTTGCCGCGGCAGGCCTGCTCGACGCGTGGGTCACCAACGACGGGCTCTGGGCGGCCACCCGCGACGGCGACGACGTGGTCATCACCGCTGGCGAACCCATCGCGGGGGACAGCCTCGCCCAGGTGCTACGGCCCGCAGCCGACGCGCCAGATCTAACCGCAACGGTCACCGCGATCCTTGCTGGGATCGGCTACACGAGTGGCACCGCCGACCTGGCCGCCCCGGTCGCGGTCGCTTCTGACGGCCGGTTCCAGACCCCGGCGCTGCAGGGCCGCGCCGGACGTGCCGCTCACGGCGCCGAACTGCTCGGCGCCGCTGCCCGGGCCGCAGCTCGCCGCCGCCAGATCGTCGAGCTGCGCGAACTGGCGAAAAACGAACGCGCCGCGGCCCAGGTGCTGAGCGGCGACGCCGACCAGCTCGACACGCGCATCGCCATGCTGCGCGAGGCCAACGACAACGCCCCGACTGACGTGGAGGTCTCCGCAGCGGCCACGGCGCTCGCAGCGGCGAACACTGAACGCGACCGGGCACAGCAGCTGCATCTGGCCGCCGCCGCAGCAGCCGCGAAGCTACAGGGCGTCGCCGAGGACGCCAACGGGCAGGTCGCCGCGTTCGCCGCCGACCATGACCTGCCCACGACGCCCGAGCCGCTCGAAGTGGTGTCCGACCTGGTTAACGCGGCAGCGCAGGCCGTGTCCGGGCTGGGGATCGCGCTGGCCGAGCAAGGCGGCGCGGAACGATCCGCGGCAGCGGCTACCACCGCGCTCGAGCAGGCCACCGACCGGCTTGGCGAAGCGGAAACGACCGTGCACGACCTGGCCGCCGAGGCAGTGCGCGCCGCGGAGCGCGCTGCCGAGGCCGAAAAGTCGATCGACCAGGACGACAAGGAGCTGTTCGCCCGCAAAGACACGCTGCAGCAGCGGGTCAGCGACCTAGACCGGTCGATCAACAACAGCCACGAGGAAGGCAAACGCCTTGCCAGCGCTGCCTCCACCGCCGAGAGCGCGTGGAAGCGGACCGGCGACGAGCGCGACATCGCCGACCGGATCCGTGAACAAGCGTTCACCGCATGGTGGGTGCCGGTCGACGCGGGTCTGGCCGCGGCCCGAAATCTGCCCGCACCGCATGACGGCCGTGACCTCGCCGACGCGCTCGAGCAGGCCCGCGCGGCCCGGCAGAACCTGCGGCCCACGAACTGGCCGCACACCACGGCGGAGAAGACAGCCCGAGTGAATGCCCTGATGTCCCGCGTCGTCGGCAACCAGGTGGCGGAGCTGCAGTCGCTGCTGGAGTCCGCCGGCGGCCGCGCCATCACGGTCGTTGAAGCCGACGACAGCCGGCCACTGCCGCAGGTACTGATGACCGTCGACGCATCCGGGCAGCAGTACGGGCCAACGGACGCGATCCGGCAGCTCGACGACCTGGTCGTAGAACTGTCCGCCAGCCACGACGAGCTGCTCAGCACCATGTACACCGAGCTGCTGTCGTCAACGTTTGTCGAGCACCTCACCGACCGGCTCAAGTCGGTGATCACCCTGCTCGACGACGTGAACACCGTCCTCGCACAACACCCGACTGGTGCAGACCGGATGACACTGCGGCTGCGGCGGCACCCGGCCGCCGACCATGTCGCCGGCTTCAAGATCCTGAAGGCCATCGAGGATGGCGCGATCGCTTCCCAGACCGCGCAGGAGCAGATCCGGTTGTTCCTCGCCGACCGACTTGAGCAAGCCAAGGAACTCCCGGCCGGGACAACCAACACCACGACCAAACCAGGCGCGGACGAGTGGATCGACCGGGTCGCGACGCTGCTCGACTACCGCGCCTGGTTCGACATTGTCTGCGAATTCAGAGTCGCTGCACACGACAACGACCCCACCCGCTGGAAGGCGCTGACAAAGCAAGAACACACCACCGACTCCGGTGGCGGCAAGGCCGTCACCTTGCTGCAGCCGCTGCTCGCGACGCTGGTCACCCTGTACTCCGACTCGCCGCTTGCGCCGCGGCCGCTGTGGCTCGACGAGGCCTTCGTCGGCGTCGACGCCCGCAACCAGGCGACGATGATGAAGATGCTCGTCGGCTTCGACCTCGACTTCATGCTCGCGGGCCCGGACACCCTGGTCACCTCAGCGCAGGTGCCTGCCGCCGCCATCTGGCATGTCGCACGAGCCCCGGCGCCGCTGCCAGGCGTCGACCTATCGCTGACGCTGTGGGCCGGCAACACCCGCTATATCGTCCCCGTCGCTGACGTGGCCGCGCAGGCATTGCAGCCCACCCGGCCCGTCGACCCATACGCCGGTCCCGACCTGTTCACCGACCTCACCTTCGCGGGCTCGCCGGAAACTGACGAAGAGGAGGCCGAGGAGCCCGGAAATGCCGCCGCGACGGAATCGGACACGGTGCCGATGTGAGCGCGACAATCGACAGGTGGGCGCAACTGCCCGGCCCGGTCAAGATCCTCGCTGCCGCCCGAGATGCCTTCGAGCATCGACGGACCGGACCCCGTGTCACCCTCAAGGTCAACCTAAATTCAGACGCCCGCACTCAGGTCGCCCAGCTGCTCGGCCTGAATTGGGATACCTCGGGTCAACCGGTCCGGCTCGGCAAGCTGCAGACAGCGCTAGCCAAGGGCGGCGACGACCTTATCGCCCTGCTAGAGCGCACTGGAGGCCCGCTGGTCGATCGCGTCGCGGCAAGAGCTGATGCCGACGCCGCGGCGCGGGCCTTGCTCGACGCCGCCTACCAGCAACTTGCCGACGCCGGCATCCCCGCCAATGTGGTCGCGCTGGCCCGCGAGCGGCGATGGCTCGATCGTGCCGCCACCCCGGTCCCCGGCCGGGCCGACAATCTGGTTCGATTGTGGAAAGCGTTACCAGGCGGTGATCGACCGCTGCCGGAACTAGCGAACCAACTCTTCACCGACCCGCACGCGCTGGACCGCGACACCGAGCTCGGCCGAGTCGCGGCCCGGCTGCTCGCAGCGATTGCCGATCCGCACGATGCGGCTGCCGCCGCGGGATCTGCGCTGACCGCTGACCTGTGGCGATCGGTGTGGGCGCAGCATGGCGTGCTGTGCGACGAGGTGTCCTCGACGGTTCTTGTGCTGAACCTGCGACTGACCGGACCGTCAGCGGCCGCAGCGATCGCCAACGCAGCTGCCGACTGCGGGGAACCAGTGTGGCTGACCGTTCGATCCCTGCACGGCACATGGGCGCCAGCGGAACAGCAGGTGACCATCCGAGTATGTGAGAACCCGGCGATCGTCGAGGCCGCTGCCAACCGGTACGGCCGGAACGGCCTGCCGTTGATATGCATCTACGGTCGGCCGTCTGCTGCGGCCTGGATGCTGCTGCGGGGCCTTGCCGCGGCCGACACCCGGCTACTGGTGACTGCTGACCGTGACAATGCAGGGCGACAATTTCTCACCGAGCTGCTCACCCTGACAACTGCCGCCGAGTGGCTTCCGGACGCCGACGGCGTCTACGAGGAAGCCCGCCTCGACGCGCTCCTCGACGACCTCAAACCTTGAACCACCTGATCGACCGCGGGTCTGCTGCACCGATAGGTGACAGGTCAAGTCACGCGGCCTGACTGGCCGGTGGAGTCATGATGGTCTCGTACTCGATAGGGGTCAACCGGAACAAGCCTCGTTGGCGCCTCCTGCGGTGGTAGGTCCGTTCAATCCAGGTCACCATCGCGGTTCGTAACTGCTGCCGGGTGCTCCAGGCCCGGCGGTCGAGGACATTGTTCTGCAGCAAACCGAAGAACGATTCCATGGCGGCGTTGTCGCCGGCGGCACCGACTCGACCCATCGATCCGAGTATCCGGTGCTGGTTCAGGGCCCGGACGAACTTACGACTGCGAAACTGCGACCCGCGATCGGTGTGCAGCACGCAGCCCGCCACGTCACCACGACGGGCGACGGCGTTGTGCAGGGCGTTGGACGGCCAGCCGTGACTTCATCCGGGAATCGATGGAGTAGCCGACGATCCGGTTGGACCACACGTCCTTGATCGCGCACAGGTAGAGCTTGCCCTCGCCGGTGCGGTGTTCGGTGATGTCGGCCAGCCACAACCGGTTCGAGCCGCCTGCGGTGAAGTCACGCTTGACCAGGTCGTCGTGGACCGGCGGACCTGGCCTGCCGCCCCTGCCCCGTCGCCGTTTGCGGGCGAACGTGCTCCACCAGCCCATGCCGGAGCAGATCTTCCATGCGGTGCGCTCGGTCATCGGGCGGCCGGCGGCGCGGGCCTCGTCGGCCAGGAACCGGTAGCCGAACTCCGGGTCGTCGCGGTGGGCGTCGAACAATGCGTCCGCCCGGTAGGCCTCGGCCAGCTCGGCGTCGGTCACCGGGCGGGCAAGCCACCGGTAGTAGGGCTGTCGAGCGATGTTCAGGACCCGGCACGTCACCGCGACGGGGATGCCGTCGGCGGCGAGCTCGTTCACGAGCGGGTAGAGCGTTTTCCCGGCAGGTTCGCCTGCGACAGATACGCCGCGGCCCGGCGCAGAACTTCGTTCTCCTGCTCGAGCAGCTTGATCCGCTTGCGGGCTTCGCGCAGCTCTGCGGAATCACCGCGGCTGACGCCAGACTCGGCGCCGGCGTCGATATCGGCCTGGCGCAGCCATTTGAACAGCGTCATCGGGTGGACCCCGAAGTCCTTGGCGATCTGCTCGACCGTCACACCGGGCTCACGATCGCGAGCGACCCGCACAACATCATCGCGGAACTCTCGCGGGTAGGGCTTGGGCACAGCAACATCCTTCCAGCCCGCCGTCAGGGCAAGCCATCTCAGATGTCACCTATCGGTGCAGCAGACCCACCCGAGCTGGTCGATGCACGCGAGTAGGCCTGGCTACGCCTCCTACCGGGCGTGCCTTGGACTCACCATCGTCACGCTGTCGCGCGAGACTTGCCCGGGCACTGCACTGGCCCTGCTTCGTGAGGTCGCTGACGAGGCAATTTCCTCACTCGACGGATGCGCTGCCCGAGACGTGTGCTCAGCTGCCGCGAGGCGGTCAACGGCATCACTGATCGCTGGATTCCCAGCTCATCGCCAACGCAGTCGGACCGGGGCTCGGCCCCTGTCCGTGCCGGAGGATGTATTGCGACAACTGACTCGGCAACCGCATCGGCGGAGGTCGTGCTCGCCGCCGCGATCAGGACATGTACCGCGAGCCCTTCGTCGAATCCGTACCCCTTCCTATACGACCGCTTCGCGGGCGTGGCCATGCTGCCGTAAATGAAGTTCGATGCAGCATCGTCCGGGCCTCGGGGATTGCCTGGTGGCTGGCCCAGACGTGCCGCATCCGACCATCATGGCTGATGCGAATCAGTGATCCCGGCAGACCGCCCAGGCCTTGAGGAAGTCGATGGACGGCCAACGCTGGATACGCTCTGGGGGCTGGCGGGATGCCTTGCTCACTTCCGACGCGCCTGCGCGCTATGCGGCTGCTTGGCCCGGCCGTGACATCGAGCAATGGAGCGGGCAGTTCGGGGCGGGCGCCTGCGTGTAGCGGTGCAGACCGCGGAGGTTGTGCAGTCCGAGTGGCCAGACCTGGGTTGATCGAGTGGCAGACTGCCGTGCCGCGCGGCTGCTGGACGTGAGCTCGAGGGCCTGGATCAGGCCAGCCCAAAAGGAAACGAAGGAGATTGTTGGGATCGGTCCATCCGTGTCGTCGTCCTTCGGGTGAACGCAGCCGGCGCAGGCGGCTCCGCTTGGATGGGCGGAGACGAGGACGAAGTCGTGTGAGCTGGCGCCAATCCCGATCCAGCTGTGGGGTGCTGCGGCTTGGACAAGCCAGCGGGATGGGATGTGGTCGACGCCCACCAGCACGTGCTTGGCGATCGGTGCGAGTGCTTGAGCGGCGCGGTGGTCGAACCGTGTCGGAACGCCGGTGATGGAGAGCCCGTTGCGGGTGTACGAGCTCAGCATGGTCGTTTTGGCGGTGTCGATCCAGCTACGGCGGGCAAGCGCGTAGCGGTTGAGGTTGCTAAGGTCCAGCAGCTCCGGCTCGATGATGCGCAGAGCCGCGGTCGTCCGGCCCATGCGCAACAGTGCGTAGAGCGCGGCGTTGGTGATCGCGCCGCCACTGATCACGTCAACGTGCCCGAGCTGCGACGGCCTGCCGGTCCGGTAGTCGGTTAGGTCGAGGGTGACCTGGCGCTCCGGCAGCAGCCGCCAGCCGGCAGCCGACGGCATCGGGCGGCCGAGACGCTCCGCTGTGTGCGGCAGGGCGGCCCGGAGCCCGTCTGCCGCGGCCGCCGCGGCTGCTGCCATGGCGCCCACTTGGTCGTCTCCGTTCCAGGCGATGCTGGTGGCGCGCAAGCCGACGTCGGCCCGCCAACCGGTGCCGCTTACCCGTATGGCGTCGGCCGACGCCGGGGTGTCGCCGAGGGCGAACGTCACCGTGGGCGTCCTGGCGTTTGATGACCCGCCGGGCATCAGGTCGTCGGCATAGTCCAGCATGCCGCCCAGCAGTTGACCTCCGCGTAGTGGCGGCTGCTCGGCCACGAGCGGAATCTCCGGCACGTCGAGGTCGATCTGCAGGCCCATCATCGCCAGCTGTCCGAACAGGGTGACCAGCGCGGTCTGCCCGGCTGGGGTGGCGACGTTACGCCGGTCAGCGAGGACCCGGACAGTCGTAGCGCGCAGCCCGTCAATGATGGTTCGGTGATCCACACCCGGGCCGAACACGTCCCGCTCCAGGAGCAGCGCGGTACGGGCCAGTGCGGCGTAGATGTCTTCAGACAACGTTGAGCACCTCCTCGGCCGGGCGCGGTACCCAGTCGCAGTTCCGGTCCATCTCCACCAGGACGGTGTCGCCGAGGCTGGCTGGCCCGGCCGCGAAGTCTGGGATGACCAGCGACAGGAACCCTGGCGCGGGGGCAAGCGCGAATTGATCGTCGGTCTCGGAGTGTCCGGCGTGCCGGGGATGGGTGTGCACCTGTACGCGGACGGTCTGCCCCGTGCGCCGCAGGTCGAGGAAGAACCTGGTGATCCAGGTCGAGTCGACGTCGTACCCGCGAGGCCCCGCCTGGTGCACCGGGTGCACCAGGCGGGTCAGCAGGTCAGGTTCGGTCCGGGCGGCGCACCAGTACAGGACGCACTCGGCGTGTCCGGCACCACAGGCGCGCAGCTGGTCGAACGAGTCCTGCAGCAGGCGCCGCGGCAGCCGCACCCGATTCACGAGCCGCCCTTGACGGTGCTCTGGCGCAGCACGAGCAGCATGCCGGGCTTCACGCCGGCGTCGGCCGCGGACTGGTTGTCGTCAAGCTCGACGCCGTCCCCGGTGAACAGCGCCAGGAGGTGGTTGTTCGGGCTGTTCTGCAGGGCGAACGCGTGCTTGGCCTGCTGCAGCAGCGCCTGGATCGCGGCGTTCGGCTGGTAGCGGACGTCCTCGTCGGCGCCGTTGTAGGTCACCGTGACGGTGTCGTGCTTGTCGTTGCTCATCTTGTTGTCCTTGATCTCCGGCGAACCACCGGTTGCGGTGAGGTGCTGACGGCTGGCACCGCTGTACCGCGACCCCCGCAGTGCCGTAGCGCCAACAGCGCGATCTCCAAGGAGACCTTGCTGCCCGAAGCATACACCCCATCACCCCAGGGGTGATGTAAGTATGACGAGCTCTCGGTGTGTTCGGCGCTCCCTGACCGGTGTAGGGCACGTGTAGCGTCGGCTGTTGGAGTGCACGTCATCAGCCAATGGGTGATGGAGAATGAACGCGTGGAACGGGAGTACCTGGATGAGACTCTGCGTCGTCTCGCCGTCGAACCTGAGTTCCATCCGAAAGGCTGGAGTGCTCAGGAGATCGCGGAGTTTCATCGTCTCGTTCAGTGCGCGCGGGCGGCGCACGTCGACACCGACCTTCGGAACATGCGCGTGTTGCGCATTAGGTCAGCCGGCTACGGCCTTCCGGGCAAGGCTCAGGCGGTGTTGAGCTCCGGTCGCTTGATTGACCTCACCTTCAAGAACTCCGACAGCTACGGTGCCGTCGTCTTCGAACTCTTGACTCCCGAGATGGAAGCCAAATGAGCAAACCTGAACGCGACCCACTGCCGCCTCGCCAGACCCCGGTGGGGCAACTCCTTGGTGAGGAGTTGGAAGCCAGGGGTTGGTCTCAGGCCGATTTTGCCGCCGTCCTCGATCGGCCGACCCAGTTCGTCTCCGAGATCGTGACTGGCAAGAAGGAGATCACCAGGGAATCGGCGGCCCAGATTGGTGCCGCGCTAGGCCTATCGGCCGAGTATTGGCTGAGGCTTCAGGATCAATATCTACTTGCCGAACAAGTCAAGAACAAAGCCACCCAGGGGAAGCTGGAAGAAGTGCGCCGGCGCGCGCTTCTCAATAGCAAAGCTCCCATCCAGTTGCTTCGCAAACGCAAGCTCCTCGTCGGCGACACACTCGACGAACTCGAGGCCGAAGTTATGAATTTGTTCGAGCTCAGTTCGCTAGACGCGGAACCGGAATTCGCTGCTGCGGCGAGGCGTGGCAACCAGGGCGAAGAGATCAGCGTTCTTCAAGGCGCCTGGGTAGCGTGCGTCCGTAAGAAGGCACGCGAACTGCCTCCTAGGAAAAGCTATTCAGCCGCCGGGCTGGAAGACCTTGCCCGCTCCCTGCCTCGAATTCTCAAGACGTCAGACGCATTCTTCCCCTTACCTGAGTTGTTCGCGGAAGTCGGTGTAAGGCTGGTTTACGTAGAGATGCTTCCGGGTGGCAAGATAGACGGCTGTGCCATGTATGTCGACGGCTATCCCGTTATCGGACTCTCGGGGAGGGGGCAGCGTCTTGATAAAGTCCTGTTTACCCTCCTCCACGAGGTCGCGCATGTACTCCGAGGGCATGTGGATGTAGAGCGCATCATCGCCGAGGAGATTGATAACAAGGGCAGCCATGAGTCGGCTCAAGAGGCGGAAGCAAATAATTTGGCCTCTGCGTGCATCTTCCCAAGCGGACAACTTAACGTTCCGGCACGCATAAGCAGTTCGTGGATCGACCAGGCTGCTACCGAACTAGGAGTCGCCCGGATCGTCGTCGTGGGATACCTCCAACACCGGAAGCGTCTCGACTGGCGTACCACCTTCACAAAGAATGCTCCGAACGTTGGCCATGTGCTGGCGGCATGGAAGTAAGGTAAAAGTTCCAGAAACGATCTTCCAGCGTGCTCAGTCGATGGCGATGGTAAAGACGTGTACCCAGATCCCAGCGCCGACCCACGTGGCGATCGGGGCGTTCGTCGAGCCAGTGCTCGGATTGCCTGGGGCCGTGAAGAGCGAGCGCGGTTGAGGATGATGACCGCCGGACGCGGCGGTGTAGCCGCGTTGTCAGGGGCATGCCGCAAGTTCTGGTTCAGCGCAGGCCGGGGCAGCCCTCCTAGAGAAGTTCGTCAAGCACGCTGATGTGCTCGCAAGGAACAGACGCATACTCGTCCCTGACGTGTCGACTCAGGTACCTGGACCACAGTCACGACGGAGCCGGGTCAGTTCGATCCGGCAGTGCGGGATGACAGACCCAGGACGCTTCAAGCAATCGGACCCGGGGGTGCAGCTGATGAGCGCTGCTAACCGGGCCGCCGGTCAGGCGCGCCGGCGGCGGCGCGGCCGGTGGTGTAGACGGTCGGCCGGGGTGCGAAGGGCACGTAGATCCGCCGGTAAAGTGTCGACGACAGCGGACACCGGATCGGTGATCTGCTCGGCTCGCACGCTGGCTGACACCAGTGCGTCGTCGCACGTGTCGGCGACCTTGAAATGCGGGCCGAGGATGATCAGCGCTCGCAGGACCTCCCGCAGGTAGCCGTACGCCTTGGTGGGAAGGACATCGAGGTCTTCCGGCTCGATTGCGTCCCCGTGCGCGAATCGGGAACGCAAGCTGTAGCAACGGGCTACGTCGCGGTGGACGGTCAGCCGATCCTCGTCGTCGTCACCGATCATCATTGCGGTTCGTTGGGCGACCTTCCTGCTGAAGTCACCGCCGCCCTTCTCGGGGATCAGTAGGTGCTCCAGAGCGGATATGAACCAGAACAGGACCTCCGCACGGTCCCGTGGCGATACGACGTCTCCATCGACGCCCAGGCGCGGGCCTTGGGCCAGCAGTCGATGAGTGCTGCGCCGCAGCCGCCCCTCGGCCTTCTGTACCCGCTCTCGTACGTCCTTGGGCGCCTGTGGCCGGGCTTGGAACGCGGCCAGGAACGGTTCGAGCGCCGCGGTCGCGGTCAGCATGTCGTCCAGTTCGGCGGACAGCGGTCGATATGGACCCCATGCGGGAACGTCCCAGGTATCGACATCGTCCCCGTCGACGCTCAGGCCGACTCCTGTCCCGCGGATGCGGTCGACAACCCGGCCCGGCTCAATTTCGTATTCGGCGGCCACCACAACTCGGTCTGTCGCGGCCAGGTTCAGCAGCAGCATCGGCCCCCACGCGGCGATCCGTACTTCGGGCTCAGCCAAGTCGGCGCCGAGCCAGGCCGGGAACATCGTGCTGACGCGCGGACGGATATCGCCGGTGTCGCGGCGCAGGACGACGCAGCCGCCCAGACTCAACGCCTCGTCCCACGGATCGTCAGCGAACTCACGAGTCGACGGTAACGGGGTGAGCGGGACAAGTTCGCTGGCCCGCAGCCTCTCCATGCGCCAGCCTGCAACCGTGCGCGGGCGGTCGAGTGGTAGGTCTGCGTCGATGACGAACATCCGCTCGCACGGCACGTGTGGCCCGGCGAGGTATGCGGCGAGGTCCTCGACGACGTCTGCGGGTGGAGCAGGATGGCTACGGGTTTGTGGCAGGCCGCTGATCCCCAACGTGCGTAACGTTCGAACGTTCAGCTTCCGACCCCACATGCCGTCGGCCGGGTCTAGGGGAGCTTCGTCGTTGGCGACATGAAGGTATCCGCTGGCCTGCGCGGCGGCAGTGGCGGCCGCGTTGACGGCCCGCAGGTGGGTGGCAAGATCTTCGGCGTGCTCGGAGTCGGCGGCGATCAGGTCGCCCCGGTGCTGCCATGAAAACTCGAGCAGATCACGGATCGCGGTGGTCAGCTGCCGGTGCATGTCCTGGCTCACGCCCTCATCGTCCACCATGGGGATGGCAGCGGGCGGCCCGCGCCACGCGTCCCCAGTCCGGGACACCTAACCCTCTCCGACACCGATGAGCTGGCGAACTTGGGTCGCGGTCCGCAGACAGGTCGTCGGTCCGCCTGGATGAGACTCCAGGCGGCCGTGAAATCAGCGTTTGTACACCGGAACCCGCTCGTCACCGGCGCGGCATCGCCAGCTCGGCGGTTCGTGCATCCACGGCTAGGGCGTGTTTGGAATGTTGATCGTTCGTTGAGTTTGCGTGGCGCGTGGTGACTTGACGAATGATCAATGGGCCAGGCTTGAGGCGGTGCTGCCCGAGGTGCGGATGGGACGCCCGCCTCGGGACCGGCGCATGGTGATCAACGCGATCCGGTGGCGGGTGCGTACCGGCTCGCCGTGGCGGGACATGCCTGAACGCTATGGGCCGTGGGAAACCGCGTATGGGTTGTTTCGGCAGTGGCAGCGCGACGGCACGTGGGTGCAGATCCTGACCCGGTTGCAGGCGGCGGCGGACGCGGGACAGATCATCACGTGGGACGTGTCGGTCGACTCGACGGTGTGCCGGGCGCATCAGCATGCCGCCGGCGCCCGCAAATGGGGGACGATCAGAAACATCCGCCGGGTGGAGTGGACACCGAACCCAACGACCACGCCCTCGGCCGGTCACGCGGCGGGCTGAGCACGAAACTGCATCTGGCCTGCGAGCAAGGTCAGCGTCCGCTGTCGATGCTGGTCACTGCTGGACAAGCCGGGGACAGCCCGCAGTTCGGTGCGGTCCTGGCCGGTATCCGGGTGCCGCGCCGAGGGCCGGGTCGGGCCAGGACTCGACCGGATCGGGTCCTGGCCGACAAGGCTTACAGCTCCCGCGGTAACCGTGCTGAGCTGCGCCGGCGTGGCATCCGGGCGACCATCGGTGAGCCGGCCGACCAGGTCGGGCATCGGCTACGGCGTGGTTCGGCCGGTGGCCGGCCACCGGCGTTCGACCCGGAGATCTACAAGCAGCGTCATGCGGTGGAGTGCGGCATCAACCGGCTCAAGCGGCACCGAGCCGTCGCGACTCGATACGACAAACTCGCAGTCCGCTACCTCGCCACCGTCCGAGTCGCTGCCATCGGTGAGTGGCTCCGATGACTTACCAAACACGCCCTAGATAGGTGTCTTCGGTCGCCGCTTCCAAGACATTCTGTTCAGGTTCCGGGGTGAGCCGCGCGGGACGGTCGATCAGCGACCGCCATTGGCGATCCTGCGCCGATTCGAACGCTTCGCGCGTACGGGTTCTTGCCTCGGACCTGTCAACCTCCTGGTACAGCAATCGCCTCCGTGCGGCATTGATCTGATCTGCAACGTCGTCAGCTTCGTCGCGGTCCGGGCGCGGGATCTCCTGATCCACCATCACCGCGATCTGCTCCTGTTGCAGCGCGAATTCTTCGCAGGCTGCGTACAAACGCCGGGACATGCCAAGGACGAGGTCGGTGCCGGGTACGGCACCGGTGAGCATGTCGAGCCGATGCTCGCCAGGTCGCTGCAGATACCACGGATCCTGGCGAGCTGCCTGCCGCTCCACCCGTGTGGACTCGTCGTCCTCGAGGAGCGTGACCGTTGCAGCTCCGCCACGTTGGCTGCGCCGACTCTCGACACCCGGTCCGATCGGAAGAATCCGCAGCGAGCCGGCGTCCTCCTTTGGCCTCGACAATCCAGGGGAGCCCTGTCACGGGGTGATATCCGATGAGGTCTGGCAGTCCCAGCGACGGCGTCCACGCAGGTCCATGACCGACTGGGGCCCGAATCTCCGCGTGAAGCGTCGGCCCCAGACCCATCAGGCCGCGGCAGGCCCATTCCGCCATCGTCATCCCGATGCGATATCCGAAAGCGGACTGGGCCGTGTCCTCCGTACCGCTTGTGTAGATGACATTGGGTTCGACGATGTGCCGGGCAACCGCGCCCGCGGACAGAATCTCGCTGCGGCACAGATAAGCGACCAGCGGCGATCTGCGAGCCACGATCTCGGACCAGGCAAGCGCCGGTACGGCGGTGAGCCATGCTGTCGGATCCGTGGTCTGCTCACTCAGATCCACCCGCCGCTCGAGCGGGTGCTGTGCCCGAAGGTGCAGCATCCCGCGGTCCTGGAAGTGCTGTCGCGGTGCGCCGGCCCGGCCGGGCTGCGCAAGGCCGGCCGGTCGAAACTGACGGAGATCGTCAAGCCACGTGCACCGCGCATGGGAGCTCGCTTGGTCGAGGCGATCTTCACCGCCCTTGACGCCCAGACGGTCGTCGTCCCGGGCTCCACCGCAGCCGAGACGATCCTTCCGCGGCTTGCCGACAACCTGCGAGAGCTGCTCAAACAGCGCGAGCAGCTCGCCGAGCAGGTCGAGGGGATGCTCGATGCTCACCCTCTTTCCTCGGTCCTGATCTCGATGCCCGGTGTCGGGGTCAGGACCGCAGCTCGGATGCTGCTCGAAGTCGGCGACGTCGCCGCGTTTCCCAGCTCCGGCCATCTGGCTGCCTACGCCGGCCTGGCACCGGTCACCCGGCGTTCCGGCACTAGCATCCGCGGGGAACACCCGCCCAAGGGCGGTAACAAGCAGCTCAAACGCGCGTTCTTCCTGTCTGCGTTCGCCGCTCTGGCCGACCCGGCCAGCCGGGCCTACTACGACCGGAAACGTGCCGAAGGCAAGAAACACAACGCTGCCCTCATCTGCCTGGCCCGCCGTCGTGTCGACGTCCTGCACGCCATGCTCCGCACCGCAACGCCCTACCAGCGCTAACCGGCAGACAAGCTCGCCCTTGCCGCTTGACAGAAGCCATAGGGACACCCCCCCCCATGGCCGGTAACGGGCTCGACACGCTTGTCCGCCAGGGCTAGAGCAGGGCTGTGGCGACGGCTGGCAGGACGTCGGCAAGGTTGCACAACCGGACCCGATCGGCGTGTTTCTTCGTGAAGGTGTGGAGGGGATAGTTGCTGCTCCGTAGTGGTTCTGGTAGCGGGCGCGTAGGTGTTTTGACGAGCGGGACAGCAGGTCGGCGACCGGTGTGGTGCTGGTGCGGAGGAATCGCAGTGGTTGCTCGACGGCTACCCACGGTTCCGGGCGGCGGCTCGACTCGTCCAGGGCGAGATGGATGAGGTCGGCGGTCAAGGTACGTTTGCGCATCATTGCGGGTTGTGACCACCACACCGTGGCCCGGTATGTGAAGTTGCGGAACGAGGGCCGCAACCCGAAGGAGCGGCAGCATCGGGCTCGTCCGATCGACGAGTTCATGGACAAGATCGAGGAGCTGGTCGCCTGCTCGGGTGGCCGGGTCCGGACGGGCGTGGTGCATCGGCGAATCACCGCGATGGGGTTTGCGGGCGGGGAACGCACGACGCGGCGGGCGGTCGCCGCGGTGAAGCAGTCGTTCCAGGCCGGACGTCGGCGGGTGTTCCGGCCGTGCATCCTGGAGCCGGATTTGTGGATGTAGTTCGATTGGGGCGAGGGCCCGCGCATCGCCGGCCGTCGCACGTCGTCGTGGTGCGCCTGGCTGGCGTGGTCTCGGTTCCGGGTGGTGATCCCGTCTTCGACTAGACCCTGCCGACGATTGTGGACTGCCTCGACGCGACCCTTCGGCGCCTGGGCGGGGTTCCGGCCTATGTCCTGACAGACAACGAGAAGACGATCACCGTCGTGCACGTCGCTGACGTCGCCCTTTGAAATCCAGAGATCGTCCAGGTCGACCGGCACTACGGCATGACGATCCGCACCTGCGTCCCGGCGGACCCGCAGTCCAAGAACGGCGTACCGGTTCAACGATCAACGCCCATGATCCGCGAGACAGACCTCACCTAAGTGATCTCGACCGGGCCCGCGCGGCAACCCATGGGTCAGCCCAAAGGGCACCGCCCCAACGCCGTGACAGGCAAGTCAACCCGATTGCTCAGTGTCCCCCCGCGCACGCACTAGGTAAGGTCGTACATCCGTGACCCTTCTGCGGTAGGTGGCTGTGACCGATCGTTCGGCGCTGCTCATCGGCGTCCCGTCCTGCGACGACGACCTCTTTACACCGATCCCCGACGTGGTGGGCGCCGACATCCGGCGGCTGGCCGACGCGCTGGGTCAGTCCGGATACCAGGTACGGCACTGCGGGGCCGGCGACCCGACCGGGCAGGAACCGACCGGCAACCGCATCCGGGCCGCAGTGTCCCGGGCGGTGCGCGAGGCCCCGCCCGGCGGCGTGCTCGTCGTGTACTTCTCGGGGCACGGCGTCGTGGTGGACGGGCAGAGCTGGCTCGTGCCGCAGGACGCCTACTCCGGGCCGGACGGGCCCGCGGTGGAGAGCCTCGTCCAAGTCGTACCGTCGGACCTCAGCCGGTGTCCCGCCGACCTTGTCCTGTTCGTCGTCGACGCCTGCCGCAACGACCTCGCGGACGCCCTGTCGGCGCCGTGGGCGCGCGGGCAGCTGCCGATCCCCGGCAACGGCGCGTTCGTGCTGTTCAACAGCTGCCGGCCGGGCGAGCGCAGCCTGCACGGGGACGACGGTAGCTTCTTCACGCAGGCGCTGGCGGAGGTGCTGGACCGCCGGCACAGCGCCCGGACCCTGCGCGAGGTCTGCGCCGAGGTGACCCGGGAGCTCGCCCGCAAGGCCGCCCGCACCGACGGCCTGGAGCAGAGGCCCGAGCTGGTGATCGCGCTCAACGGCATGACGCGCGAGCAGGTCGAGGCGCTAGTCGTGTGCGAGGGCGACCCGGTCAGCACCGCGTGGCGCCGGGCCGTCGAGTCCACCGCTCTGTGGGCGCGCACGGACGCCCCGGGCGACGACGTCGGCCGGGCCCGCCACGCGGTGCTCGACATCGTGGACGACTGCGCCACCCGCTGGCAGGGCTCCCGGGACCACCTGCAAGAGCGCACCGGCATCGCCGACCCGTGGTCGGCGCAGGACTACCCCGTGCGGGTGCTCGCCGCGGCCGAGCTGTGCCTTTCGCCCGACGCCCGGCTCACGGCGGGTGAGGTCGCGGTCCTCGTGGCCGCCCCGTTCCTGCGGGAGATTGCGCTGAGCGCGGGACTGCGGTTGGCCGCCGGCATCACCCCGCAGGACTTCACCCGGACGTACCGGGACGGGCCACGCAGCGACCTGGAGATCACGCACGCCATGCACGAGCACGTGTGCCGCCGGGCGGAGGGGCTGGCGCGCCGGGGACGAACCGAGCCACGCGACGCGCTGGCCGCCTGGCTGGTGCACCGCTGGCTCGCCGGCCGGTCGTCGCTCTGGACCGACCCCGACATGTGCGCCCTGATCGAACGGCTCGCCGCCGCCGTCACCGGCCGGGATACCTCCGAGAACGTCACCGCCCGGGAGTTGTCCTCCCAACTGCGCGCCCTGGTCCGCGGCATCGACGGCGACCCGGCCGACCGGCGGCTGGCCGATGACCTGCGGACGCAGATCTTCGAACCGCGCCTGCGCTCGCTGGCCGCCGTGCTGTGGCTGGCCGGCGTCCTGGCGGCGGATCCGCGCCGGATGCCCACGGTGGTGGTCGACCACGTCGGCGTTGGCGAGGGCCTGCACCTGTCGGCGCTGCACGCGGCGACGGTCAAGGCGACGTGGCAGCGCACCGGCGACACGCTAGCGCTGACCGCGGTGTGCGACCACCCGGCGCTCTACGCCGCCTTCGAAGGGCTGGTCCGGCGCGCCGACGCGACCCGCCGGGTGTTGTCCGGACTGGAGCTCCCGGACGGCTTCGGCAGCGGCGTGCCGGCCGCGTTCTCGGCGGCGCGGGTACGGGCGGAGATCAACGAGGGCCGGCCGGTGTTCGATACGCCCCTGCTGCAGTTCCGGTTGTCCGACGACAAGGTCCGCGAGCTGCTCATGGGCCGCCAGCTGTACGGCGAGCCGGACCTGGCGATCCGCGAGCTGTACCAGAATGCCCTGGACGCCTGCCGGTACCGCCGCACCCGCCGCGCCTACCTCGACCGCACGGGCGAGCCGACCACGGGCTGGACCGGCCGGATCGAGATCCGCCAGGGCGCGGACGCCCAGGGGCGCGAGTACATCGAGTGCACCGACAACGGCGTCGGCATGGGTAAGGAGGTGCTGCTGAGCACGTTCGCCAACGCGGGCGAACGCTTCGTGTACCGGCCCACGTTCCGCGCCGAGTACGCCCGCTGGCAGGAGCTCGACCCGCCGCTGCAGATGGTGCCGAACAGCCAGTTCGGGGTCGGCGTCTTCAGCTACTTCATGCTGGCCGAGGAGATCACCATCGTCACCCGGCCGATCGGCGAGGACGACGTCGTCGCCCCGCTCGGGTTCCATGTCCGCATCGCCAGCAGCGGGAGCCTCTTCCAGATCAACCCGTCGACCGGTATGCCGGGCGGCGGCACCCGGGTGCGGCTCTACCTGACCGGCGAGGACCGCCTCTCCGTGCTGCGCACGATGCGTCGCCTGCTGTGGGTTGCCGAGTTCGACGTGGACGTCGCCGAGGAGCAGGGGCCGTCCGATACCTGGCGGCCGGAGGAACTGCGGTACCCCACCGCCACCACGACCCCGCTCAAGCACGGCACGGACCTGTGGTGGGTGACCGGCGAGGGCGGCCTGGCCGCCGACGGGGTGCGCACCAACCAGGAACGACACGGCCTGGTGGTGAACCTGCGCGGGCCGCGGCGCCCGCAGTTCACGGTGGACCGCAACCGGCTGCGGCAGTGGGACCGTGACTGGATCCGGGCCGAGATCGAGGCGTCGCTGCCCGCGCTGCAGGAGTGGCCGGGTCTCACGCTGCCGTGGCTGTGGCGGGTCACCGACAAGACGCCGGCGGTCGCGGAGCAGGTGTTCGACCGCCTACTGGCGCAACGGCGGCGAGTTCCCGTCGAGGGCTCGTTCGCGCACGGCGTGCTGGCGCCGATCGAGCGGGTCGGCTGCCTCCCCGTCGACCAGCTGCTCTTCAACGGCGATCCGATCTCGTTCTACGGCCCGAGCGCCAGCAACATGTGGCTGCTGGCGTGGCGGGTCGGCATCTGGAAGGGCGTCCTGACCTTCGTCGGCATGGAGCACGTGCCCGAGGCGACCCGGGTGGACGGCTTCCCCGTCGTCCGGCCGCTGGACGCCGCGGTGCTCGACAAGGTGTACGAGGCCGGCCGCGGATTCCCCAACCCCAGCGCCTACGGGCGCCCGTCGGTCGAGGACCTGATCGACCTGGCCGCCGACGAGGACGAGCCGCCCGTCGTCCGCCTGCGGCGGCTGCGGCGGTACGCAATCACCGGCCTCGACGTGTCCGCCGCGCGGGAGATTCCCCCGGTGCACTGCCGGTTCCGGGACAACGATGAACTGCTGACCGAGGGCACGGAGCACCGGTCGCTGTTGTACGCGGCGGCCGCGTGGGCGCCGCCGGGCCGGCCGCCGCGCAGGGCGCTCGGCTCCCTGCTGGTCCGGGCCTCCGCCGACCTGCACGCCCCGCTCGGCGAGGTGTTGCGGCGTGCCGCGGCCCTCGTACCGCCGGACTGGACCCCGCCCGCACCGGTCGGCGAGCTGTGCGACCAGGTATTCACGTTCAACGATCTCGAACTGTTCGCGCGGGACCTCGACGGCGTGCAGCCGTGGATCGGGCCGTCGATCTCGCCCGCGCACATCGTCCGGGTCAGCGCCAAGCTGGGGCGCAGTGTGCCGGAGGTCCTCACGCTGTTCGACCGCTACCGGCCGCTCGGCTACGAGGTGACCGGCCGGCACCTGTTCCCCGCGGACCTGCAGCGGGTCGAGCATGAGGCGCTGTCATACGCACACGATCTCGGCACGCCGCTCACCGCGCTGCACCTGTTCGCGCTCGCCGGGCGGGTGCAGGCAACCGTCCGCGAGGTCCGCGCCGGTCTGTCCCGCCTCGAGAGCGCCGGTTTCGTGCGGCTGCCGGCGGACGACCCGGAGCCGGAGGCGGTCCCGACGGAGAGCGAACGCGTCATCATCAACGAGGACCTCATGCTGTACGAGTACGCCACCACGCGCCAGAGCCTGGCGAGCCGCTGGACCGCAGTGCACGAGATGTCCCGGGCGATCGGGCCGCGCCACATTGGCGGCTTCGAGGACCGCCTGGTCGAGCGGCGCCGGCTGCTGCGCATCGTGGACCCCCGCCGCCCGCCGACCCTGCCGGAGATCATCGACCTGACGTCGGTGCTGGACTGTTCCGTCGCCGAGGCGCTCAACTACTTCGAGGTCCTGTTCCCCGGCTCGTCGGCCGCGTCGTCCCTGTCCGCCGAGGCGCTCGACTCCGACGTCCGCTGCAGCCGGTTGGAGCAGCGGCGGGCACTCGTGGGGAACTGGGACCTCCCCCACTTCGGCGTGCACGACCTGTCGTGGGCGCTCACGGCGGCCGACATCGTCCAGGGTGCGGCGTGGGCGCGGCAGTCCGTCGCCACCTTCCTCGGTTGGCTGGAACCGTTCCGGGCGATCGGCGTCCCCGTGCCGGCCCTCGACGACGACGCCCGCCGGGCCCTGGACGACCGGCCCGCCGACCGGTACGACGTCCACATGGTGCACCGGACGGAGGGCTACGGCAGAGTCCACGGGCTGCGCTCGATCTCGTTGCTGTGGCTAGTGCAGGTGGCGGCGCGCTACGGGTGGACGGTGGCCGAGTGCCACCGCAGGATGGCGCGGCTGGTACCCCTCGGGTTGAGCCTGGAGTATCGGCCGGACCGCTGCCCCGACGAGTACGTGTCGTGGCAGGACTTGCTCGTGCTCACGGTGCACCGTGACGGTCAGGAGCCGGCGCTGCACGGCACCGTGACCGCCGAGCAGATCGCCGCCGCGGCGGCCGACGTCGACGAGACCGCGGAGGCGGTTCGGTTGCGGCTGGCCCGGTTCGCCGGCCTCCTCGAGCTGCGGCTCGAACCCACCGCCTGACCCGAGGGGAACGACGTGTCCGAGCCGATGCCCGTGGAGCACCACCGCAGCGTGGAGTATCGGCCGCAGGACTTCCAGGAGCGCTCCGACGACTTCCGGATCACCCGGCTGGACGGCGGACGCCGTATCGAGGTCGACGGTGTGTGCCCGGGCTGCGGCGGGCGCACGACCACGACGTGGCGCTACGGCAGCGGCAACGGGTACAAGGGACTGTTCGCGCGCCGCCGGGTGGCCGACCCGCCGGCCGACCCGCTGCGCACCGTGTGCTGCGACTGCGGGCACGGGCATCCGAACCGCCCGGACGCCGTGCCGTTCCTCGGGTGCGGCGCCTACTGGCGGGTGGACCTCGGATGAGCGCGGAACGCCTGTGGTGGGCGCAGCGTGCCCAGCAACTGCGGTACACGCAGCTCGACGTGGCCCGCCGACAGGCTGAGACGTGGCGTACCGGGCTGACCGGGCTGACCGGGCTGCTCGGCGCCGTGCTGATCGTGAAGGGACGCGACAACGCGAGCTCGCTTGCGGACCCGTACCCGTGGCTGGTCCTGGCCCTGTTCCTGCTCGGCGCCGCGGCCTTGGTGGTGGCGACGCTGTCCGCGATCCGGGCGGCCTCTGGGGTGCCGGGCGACGAGTGCCTGCTGACCGGCGAAGATTTGCAGCGGTGGACGGAGCGGGAGGTCGCCGGGGTGTACCGGGCCGTCACCCGGGCGCGGCACCTCACAGTCGGCGGGGTGTGCGCGGTGGCGCTGGGTGTCGCGGTGGCCTGGTCGGCTCCGATGGCCGGACCCGACCGTCCCGTGGTGCGGGTCAGCTGGGGCTCGGACCAGGGCACTGACCAGATCTGCGGGCGGCTGCTCGCCGCCGACGCCACCTCGTTGCGGGTGGGCGGCAGGGATCAGTACCACATCGTGCCGCTCACGTCGGTGGTCCGCGTCGAGGTGGTCGCGCGCTGTTCAGGCTGACCGGACGGTCGTGGAACTGGGTGCGGTAGAGGGGGGCGTAGCGGCCGCCGCGGGCGAGCAGGTCGGGGTGGGTGCCGCGTTCGGCTATGCGGTGCATGACCAGGATGGGGTCGGCGACCCGGACGGTCGCGAGCCGGTGGGCGATGACGAACGTGGTGCGGTCGGCGAGGGTCTCAGTGATGGGGGACTGGATCGCCGCATCGGCGTCAACGAGGAGATCGGCAAAGGAGTAGATCGAGGTGTTGTAGAACGGCTCCTCCGTAACCTTGTTAACCTCGGTCTTGAGCCGGTTGGGGTTGTCATATTTCGCCGTTCGCGCGCGCACCGTCTCCCGATCGGGCCCGAGGATGCAGTCGAGGCGCCGCGAGATTGTGTGAGTTCCCCGGTCTTGGCGGGAGGATCACGTTGCCGTACTGGTTGGGGCGGTAGGGGCCCGCAGCTGTCAGCGATGACCAGATGAAAGTACCGAGCGCGCTCACGATGCTCCGTACGAGGTTTACAGACTGACGCGGAAGGACCAATGCAAGCCGGTGTGCACCGCCCGAGCAGGCGGCGCACACTCTGTAGCGGCTGGTGTCTCACAGGGGCATCGTTCCGCAGCCCGACGCTGCTGTTCTACGGCGAGACCGACGAATGGACTCCCGCCGAGGACAGCATCGCCGTCTGGCGACGCGCTGCCGGTACTCGCGACCTGACCATCCGCCGGCGCGCCGGCGGCACTCATCTGCCGAGCATCGGCGGGCTCGACACTCTCGACGCCATCAGCCCGGACTACAGCGGCCCGATGCTCGCCTAGATCCAGGAACGAATCAACCGCTGAAGAACCACGCGACCGCCTGTCTAGTTGTGGCTTGGGGAAGCGCTCAAGAACGTCGAGACGCCCGTGATGCGCCTTTCGCCGCCTTGATCGGGTCTGGGCTCAAGGCCGAGCCGACGACGCCCGACGGCGTTCGCGCAGCTGGTAATGCGGTGCCGCAGGCGCATTCATCTGCCGATGTGAGTGCGGCACCCCTGCCTCCACCACGGAATGCTTTGGGCTCGCGCTCTGCACTCTTGCTCTAGCGGCCAGCGCAGTGACTGCGATTTATAGAATTCTGCTGCGACCGGGCACAGTTGCCGCCCGTCGGTGCATACCGTAACTAAAATCAGACAGTTCCAGGCGGCAGGCCAACAGCACCCGCGGCGGTTTTTAATAGCGCCTGCAATATGGTGCCAAGTGCCGTTTCGCTAGCCTTCCCAAGCGAAACGGCGATACGTTCGAGAGTGGCTTTCATCCAGCTTTGGTCCGGCTGATCGCTACGAGACTGATTGTCTACCAGGCGAGCCAGGGATTCCACCTCTTCGGCATCGCCTGACGCTAAGTTGAGCAGTGGGATTGCCTCAACTATAGCTTGGCATAGTCGACTGACGCCCTCAGCATCGAAGCCCTTGTTCTCAATCGTCTGCTCGTTGTGATCGCCCCATGCCAGCTGGCTATTGCTGACCGACCCATGAATATGGGTCTCATAACTTGAACCGCGCTTACGATCCACGTATCTCGCCACCGATCCGTCGTAGTTCTCCACACAGTCGATGCCCTGATCCGTAATTCTAGGGACTATCGACAGTTCCGCATCCCGCGGATCATCGTATTCGACGAGATTTTTCGCAATGAGGTATCTGACGGCATCCCGAAGATTTGCCGACGAGAAAGGAACCCCATCATAAAGGCATAGAGGGCTGCCGTAAAACCACTCAATGGTCCAGGTTTCACCCGAACCCCTACGTAGGGAGGTTCGATACCGATCCTCCCAAAGCCACCGGAGTATCCCATCCCTGGCGGCACGCTCAGCCGCGGCACTAGTTTGGTGTGCCAATTGCTGAAGGCGATTCGCTTCATCGACGCCAACCCGGCGCAAAAATATGCTTTCACCTCCTCCGCGCAGCTCAATCAGCATACGCTCCTGAAGGCGATCAAGAGCCGCAGTCGCAACGATTAATTCGTCGCTTGACTGCAGAAAGTTTGAGAGGCGCGCTCCCGGCTTCGCCTTCCGGGCATCGTCATCGCTAAGCGTGTTCCACTCGGTCTGATTCATATACCACCGCTTGTGGCGGCGGAGCCAGAAGAGTAGCCGAATTTGCATAGCTTCCACATAATCCACCACGGCCCTCCGACTGCCGACCATCCGGTACCGGCTGCTCACATAGCGTACCCCATTCGCTCCACAGACGGCTATGACACAAAGACGATCACTACGCAGGTGTCGAAGCAGCCAGACAAATCATTGCCTAGTGACTAACGTCGGGAGTGCCTCCACGTCGAGCCTGGCGCGTTGTTGTTCACTGACGCAGAAAAACGCAGCACCGCTATTACTTCAACCCAACTCGCGAGCCGCGTTAGTGTTCTTCACCAAGATCGAGATCAAGCGCGCTCGCTTGCTGCCATTCTGCGAACCATCAGTCTTCGCTAACCACCGCTCGCCGCGGGCGCCACCCGACACCAAATTCTGGTAGGTCGGTAGGTCTCCGCAGCCGGAGATCCATTCATTTCTCGTCAAGCGGTCACGTCTCTGGGTGAATCACTGAGGCAAGCCGCACACTTACGTCCGTACCACAGACCGATGGTGTCCCAGACAGGCGACCGTTTCGGCGAGTCACTCGCCTTCGGGCTCAAGACCGGCGATCGTGGCGGGATGCTTCCAGAGCCGATGCCTAGCCGGATGCCGATGGATACGCATGCCTTTGCAGTTCGACACCTCATGCGATGCACGCCCACCAGGTGCTTCGCGGTACTTTCGCATATCGCCTGGCTCGACCGCGACCAAGACGGACGAGTGTTGCTGGCAGATGTGGATTTGACCCGTGTTCCCACACAGGTTTCACTGACTGCGCGGCGACGCCATCTTCGCGACCTGCTCGCAGATGGCGACGTGCTAGTCCGAGACGACGATAGCTACGTCATCCTCGGCGCCGCCGAACATGACCGACTCATCTGCGATGACAGGCATCATTGTGCGCGGGAGGCAGCCGTGGCGAGGAGGAAGGACGAGTGGTATAGGGTTACCAATCGCCGGCGATGACGCTGCTGAAACACAGAAGCCGATACGCCAACGCGGCGAGGGAACCCTGCACGAAGCCAACTGCATAAAATCGACCTTGAACCGTCCAAAGAGTAAGTGAGTGTTTGAGATGGGGTCAGATGCGGGTCAGGGCGCGGCGGGATTGGCGTCGTGATGGGTGTCCGCGGGTGATCCGGCGGAGCATGCCGTTGATGGCTGCCCAGCGGATGAGGGCTTCGGAGACGGCGGGGTCGCGTTCGTAGTCACGGGCCAGGCGGCGGTGGGCGGTGAGCCAGGCCAGAGTTCGTTCGACGACCCAGCGGCGCGGTTGCACCGCGAAGCCGCGCTGGTCAGCGGGTTTTCGCACGATCTCCACGGTGGTTCGCAGCCGGTCGGCGGCCCAGTCGACGAACCGGCCGGCGAACCCGGAATCGGCGAAGACGTGCCGGACCGGGCTGGTCAGATAGAGACCGAGCAGGGCGGTCTTGCCGCCGTCGCGGTCCTGCCACGAGGCGGCCAGGACGCAGGCGGTGATCAGCAGCCCGGCGGTGTCGGTGACGATGAACCGTTTCCTGCCGTTGATCTTCTTGCCGGCGTCGTAGCCACGCGAGTCGCGTCCGACGGTGTCGGCGCCCTTGACGCTCTGCGAGTCCAGCACCCCGGCCGAGGGCTCCGCAGCGCGGCCCTGCGCCACCCGGGCCTTGACCCGCAACACGGTCAGCAGGCTCTCCGTCACCCCGGCCTCCTCCCACCGGACGAAATACCAGTACACCGTCTGCCAAGGCGGCAGGTCCGCTGGCAGATACCGCCACGGACAGCCCGACCGCACCAGGTAGAGGATCGCGTTGACGATCTCGCGGCGTGGATGTTTCTCGGGCCGTCCGTCGCCGCTGGGCTCAGGAAGGAGGCCTTTGACGAGGTCCCACTGGGCGTCGGTCAGGTCGGACGGGTACCCACGGCGCGATGACACCGCGACACCCTGCCCGAGCCAGCCATCATGATCACGCCGCCACACCGTCTACATGAGAACTTCTCAAACACTCACTAAGAGCGAGGCTTCGCCACGATCGACCCGCTCGGCGGAACGAGCAGCTTGCTGAAGGAGTTGCCCGTCCGCTCGGCAACAGCCTCGCGGTGACGTGGAGACTGGGGCGCCCGGCCCGAGGAGGTCAGCTCAAATTGCTGCCGGGTCGACAGGTGGTGGTTCCGCGAAGTAGTCGCGAAGCATGGCGATCTACTCATCGCGGAGGCGAAAGATCTGTACGAGTGACATCGTCGTGCGCTGTCCATCGGCTTCGTCGAAGGCGACGTCGATCTCGGCAATGAAGACGTCGGGGTCCGGGGCGTCGTGCAGGACGAACGCGGACCGTTCCAGGTTCATCGTGCCCAGGAGGGCTGGCCGCTGGTGATGCCGGCCGACTCCGATCCGGATAGCGTCGCGGCCCAGCAGTCGTCGCAGCGGATGGTTGTCGGGTACCAGCGGCGCTTCGGTGACGCCGTCCTCGGTGAACATCGCGGCGACTGCGCACTGCACAGCGATGGAGGGTAGTACATGCCGATGGAACTGGGACTGTGGCGCGTTGACGGCCAACCAGTACGGCTCAACCCGGTCGGGGTACCGCTGGAGAAGGCACTCGAAGACCTGATCGAACACGACCCAGACATCCTGGGAGAACCGCTGATGATCATCGGGCGGCAAGTGACCACCTCCCAAGGGAAGATCGTCGACCTCCTCGCGGTGGACGGCGATGGCGTCTTGCACGCCATTGAACTCAAACGCGACAGAACGCCACGCGAGGCGACCGCCCAAGCGCTCGACTACGGCTCTTGGGCGCAGACGCTCGCTCACGAGGACATCCTTGACGTGTTCAGCCAGTACCGGCCGGGCGACACCTTCGAGCAGGCATTCGCCGAGCGGTTCGGCGTCGCACCACCCGAAGAGCTCAACACCTCCCATCGGCTCACCATCGTGGCCAGCGATCTGGACCCGGCCACCGAGCGGATCATCGCCTATCTCGCTGGATACCAGGTACCGATCAACGTCGCGCTGTTTCGGTACTTCAACGACGGTGGCCGGGCATACCTGGCTCGAACCTGGCTACTGCCGGACACCGCTGGGTCTGACACAGCGGCACCCCGACGCTCGGGTGCCAAGGAGCCATGGAACGGCCAGGACTGGTACGTCACCTTCGGCGAAGAATCCGGCATCCGATCCTGGGACGACGCCCGCCGCTACGGCTTCGTCTCCGCTGGCGGCGGCGAATGGTACAGCCGTTCCCTGCGAGCACTACCGGTCGGCGGACGGGTGTTCGTCTACGTACCCAAGACCGGATACGTGGCAGTAGGCATGGTCACCGGCGCGGTGGTCCCCTTCGATGACGCGGTCCTCACTGTAGACGGCGAGCCACGCAAGATGACCGAACTGGACCTCGCCGCCGGATACCGACACGCCGGCAGCGCACCCGACCGCCACGAGTACATCGTCCCGATCAACTGGATCAAGACGCTGGACCGGGAGAAAGCCATCCGCGAGAAGGGCCTGTTCGCCAACCAGCACTCCGCCTGCAAGCTGCGCAACAGCTTCACGTTGAAGACCCTGACCCAACGGTTCGCCCTCGACCAGTAGGAGGCCACTGAGCGTCTTTACCTGGGTAGATCGTTCTCGATGTGGTGCAGGCCGAGGAGGGTCTGCACGGTCGCGGTCGCGGGCGGGCTGCAGCGGGCGTGAATGGGCCGGCTCTGCCCTGAGTGAGCGTCCGCGAGGCTCTGAGGAGACCCGTGCTGCTCCGTCGCTTCGCCCAAGGGTGTTCGCACAGCGGCGGCTGTGAGGAGGGGGCGCAGCGTCCGGCGTTAAGCGTCTCGAGTCGCTGGCAGCAGAGGCGCGGTGACTGCCTGCCAGCGAAGGGATGCAAGGACGTACCGAGTCCCTGGCAGGATGTTTGCAGCGTCAGCGCCTGATCGACTTGGCCGCCTGTACCGGTAGTGGATCACCGACTACGCTCGACTGGCGGCTACGTCCCTACATCGCCCGGCCACTGCACCGCCAGCTCGATCGCGTCTTCCGGGGCGCCGAGGCGGAGGCCATCGGCGCGCTTGCAGCCTTCGTCGTTGAACTCGAAGAGCAGGTGAACAGCATGGTGAGAACTCTGACGGCGGGTGCGGAGTTCGGATCCTAGGTTCACTCTTTAGCGGGAGCCCGTGGTGATGCCGCCGTAGCCCATGCTGAACCAGTCGATCCGCCACTGACGATCGCGCGCGCTGGGAGGGGGATCTATTGGCTTTCGACGCTTCGCGCTTCGTGGTGGCAGACGTGTGGGCCTACCGAGTTCGGGACGACAGCCGTTCCGAACGGGTGCAGATCCAGGCGGTGACGCCAAAGAAGAACAGCGCCCGTATCGACATCGTCTTCCTGGACGACCCCAACCAGCGCGTCGAAAATATCCCCGCTTCACGGCTGCGAGTGCCCTGGGATGAGGTGTCCAGCTACGACGAGTTGATGGCGAACTGGCAGCATGTCGACGACCTGGCCCTCGACGATGTCGAACAGCGTTGCGTCTACCAGGTTTACGAGCTGCTCATTCCCGAACAGATCGCCGAGGCCGAGTGGTCACCGGTCCGAGACGCTACGACCGTCCGGGATCGGGCCGGGCTCGAAGCCATCATTGGCAAGCCTCTCGGCGAGATCCTCGATAATGTCGCCTGGTTCGCGTCCGACGAGACGACGGTCACGATGTCCCCGGCCGGCACGCTGCTGGTTGCCGAGGCCGCCTGCCGGGCCAACTCCAACCAGATCCTCGAGAAGATCCTCGAGGAGGAGAAAGCCCTGCGCCACAAGTGCAAGAACGGCGCCGAGCGCCGCAACCCGTTGACCGGCGAGCAGGAGTCCACCTCACCGGAGTACGAGTACTGGTGGTACCGGCGCTGGGAGAAGCCGACCCATGAGCTGCTACGGCAATGGTGCGGGCATCGGGCGGTCACGGCCCACGAACGCCTGATCGCGGCGGAAGCCGAGAACGAACGCCTTGACATCTTGCTCCAGCGGGCGATCGACGCCCTGGCCGGTGCCGCGGACGGTGAAATGCTCGCCAAGGTTCTTGCCGAGGAGCACGAGCGCGATCGCATCACCGTGTATACCGTGCGGCCGGTAGTCGACCGGCCGTTGCATCCGTCCGAGATCCCTGTCCGCGAGGTGCCGGTCCGCCGCCGTTGGCCACGTTGAAGAACCCGAGCACGACAGCTCATGGCCGTCCCCAAGGTTAGGTCAGCTTCCGATCGTTGGCTGTGATGGCCTGCTCCGGCTTCCAGAAGACCTCGCCACCGGCGGGAACGCCATCCCTCATGCAGCAGGTCGTTGCTGGGTTTCCCCCGACGACGACGTCGGCGTGGTCCGGCGGCGCCGCATACTAGAATTCCTCGTTGAGGAGGTTGCTCTCGAACCTCGTCGGCGTTCGTTACACACTGAACGTGGGTCGCGTGTTTAAGGTCGCTCGCCTGGAATCCTCGAACCACCGCTGATGGAATGCTGCTCGCTCAACCCGCCCACCGCTCGCGGCCCGCACAAGTTCGCGGCGGAGGTCATCGAGTGGCCGTGGTCGTGGTTGGTGTTGTCAGCTGAGCAAGCGGGCGATTACCGTCGGCCCGCTGGTGATCAGCTGGACGAACAGCCCTGCACATGGCGGCTCGTAGTGCAGAGTTATGCACAGCATGATGGCGATCAATGTCAGCGTCGTGTCATGGTGAGCGGACTTGGCCGGCGCGCGGGAGGTGGGTGTGCGGTCGAAGGGCCGATCTCGAGCGCTCGTGGTGGCACTTCTTACGGCGTTCTCGGGCATGCTCACCTCCCTCATCGCCATCGCGATCAATGGTGCGACCGGTGATGAGCCCTGGCCAGCGCCCTTCCAGCTAATCCAGGACTATCCCTGGCCATCCGTCATCATCTTGACGCTTGCCGGCGTCGCGGTGGCGATTCCCCTGCTGCGCCTCGGCTCCGGCGACAAGGAGGCGACCGGGCCTGGTAACGGCTCGGGGGCCGTCGACCAGACGGTTAGCGGCGGGTCCGATAACTTCAATCAGGTCATTAGCGGCGGCTCCGGCAATCCGAATCAGGTGGTGAGCGGCGGACCGGCCACCGTTACGCATTACCACGGCGTCGTACACCAGACCATCGCGCAGGCGTTGCCTGAAGCAGCCGGGCCGGTTCCTGATGTGCCGGGTCTTCCCGAGTTCGTGGCTGGCACCCTCTTCGACCGCTGTACCCTGCTCGACCGGCTCCGGTCCAGGATGATGCAACCGGACGTGGTGTTCGTTGAACTGGTCGGCCCGCGCGGTATAGGCAAGACCGCAATCGCCGCGGAATTGCTGCGCACCCGACCGGACAACATCGCGGCCGGATATCTTGCTGTACGGGGATATCCCGGCGTAAACGCCTACTCCGTTATAGACAAGTTGGCCGCCGCCGTCAGAATCGAAGATGATCGCCAACGGTTGGTGGAACGGCTAAACGATGGCGACTCGGACCTTCAGATGCGGCTGAACGACGTGCTTGGCGAACTCGGCAACGAGCGAGTCTGGCTGGTGATAGACGATGCCCAGGATCTGTTCGTAGCCGAGTCTGGTGCTTGGCGCGACGAGGCTCTTGGCCTGCTCTTCGAGGATCTGAGGACACGGCGTAGACAACACCGTATCAAGGTGCTGTGGGCGAGCGAGGCGCCGCTGCAACTGGCGGGCGCAGTGACGGAGAAGGTCGATCAGAGGTTACCCCCGCCGGACTTCGCGAAGCTGATCGGCAAGCTAACGATTCCCGATGCCCCCGTTCCTGGGGTGGTGGCCGTGGAACGGGCCGCACGCGGGCATCCGCGAACTGCCGAACTGGTGCTGGGCATTCGGGCCGTCAACCCGCACTCTGAGGAGGATCCGCTCGACGTCGCGCCGGATATCCGGGCTCTGACAAGAACACTTCTTTCGAGCTTGAACGGACCTCAGGAGCGAGCTCTACGGCTGCTCGCAGTCCTCGACCGACCCGTCCGGCCCGCGCTCATCGCGCACCTCAGCGGCCGAAGCACAGGGCAGGTGCGAGAGGTGTTCGACGAACTCGTCCGATGCCGGCTCATCCGGCGGCTCGACGATCACTACTACCTGCCTGCCGGTGAGGCCAGCCGCATCACCGACAGGACCGCGACGGCCGAAGTCACCGCGCTGCGCAGGCGCGCGGCGGAGTTACTAGAGGATGCTGCTCGCGACGGCAGCGCCGCCCGCCTTGCCGACCTAGACGACGCATTCCACGCCGTTGACCTCTACCTCGACGCTGGCGAACCCGGGCGAGCGGTACGGCTCATGGATAAGCTCGACAACAAATATCTGCGGCACTGGGGGCAGACAGCAGCGTTGACACCATGGCTGGCCCGTGTCTCCAAGCACCTGTTCGACTATCGGGAGCACGTCGCTTACGTCAAGTTGGCCGGACGTGCTCTGGCTCAGCAGGGTCGGCTGGCTGAGGCGATCGACGTGATCGAGCGCGGGGTCCGGATGAGCACAAAGCCGGAGGGACAGCGAGTCAGCTCGGCCCATTTAGCGTTCCTGGTGCAACTGGCCGCGTACTGTTTCCGGGCCGGGCAGGTGATGAAGGCGGCTGAGCACTATCAAACCTTGCTGGACAACTCGCCCGCCGGGCACAAGGGCGTGGCTACCGCCCATCTGGGACTGGCGCTGTGCCTGACCGAGACAGCCGCATTCAATCAGGCCGAGGAACATCTCGAAGCTGCCGCCTCCGGCGATCCAGATCTCGAACTGCCGCTTCTTCACCTCAAGGCGCTGATCAGCTTCGAGCGTGACGACGGCTCGGGCATCGCGCGGTTGGAACGAGCACGTAGCCGGGCCGAGCAGCTGGACGATCGCGTGATGGTGGCCCGATGCGACGATTTGGCCGCGTGGCTGTGGTTGCTCCGCCGCGACCGCAGCAAGGCAGAAGAGGCGGCGACGCGCGCCCAGGAAGTAGCGGTCCGGGTCAACGACCCAGAACTGTGGAGCCTTTCGCATACCACGCTGGCGGTCCTCGACCTCGGCCGGGGCGCCTTCGGCCCCGCGTTGCGTGCGGCCGACCTGGCAACCCGGTACCCCTGGGGCCTCTCCGCGGCCGAGGCTCTGGCTGTATTGGGTGTTGCGAGCCTGCGCGGGGGAGAGCCGGAGGAGGGCACTCGCCGAGCCTTCACTGCGGCTGCTGAGCTCGCTTGCTACCAGAAGGTCGTGTCGCCTGGCTGTTACCGTCCGCTCGAGGTCGAAGGTCTCGCGCTGGCCGGACTTTCCTTATTAAGACCGGAACTGGGCGAGCAAGCGGCGTTTGACGCCTATCTCTCGGCGCAGCAGATCATGGACGTGGGCGGCGCGCGGTTCCGGCGGCGTGAACTCTTCGCCGCGTTGACCGCTGGCTCTCCGGGCGATCCATTGCCCCGGATCAAGGACCTCCTTGGTTGATCAGAGCCAGCCGTAGTGCTGTGCGGTGATGAGCGCGTCCGTCCGGTTCCTTGCGCCCATACGCGTGTAAAGGTCGCGAAGCAAGCGAAACATCATGCGCTCTGAATATCCGGCATCGGCTGCCAGCCTTCCGACTGTGGTGCCTCGCGCGAGGCTGCGCAACCAATCCCGCTCGGTCGGCGAGGGCTCGGTCGGCCCAGGCGAGTCGGCCGCCGGGGCGGCCAGCTCACGCAAGACCTCGACCGGAACCACACTCTCGCCGCGGACTAACGCACGAAAGCGCTCGCGGAAGGCCGCCGGCGTGCAGTCCCGCGCCATGACGCAGACCGCCCCCGCGCGCAGCGCCCGTACGCAATCGCGCAGCGACATCTGATCGAGCAGGGCAACCAAAATCAGGCCGGAAGCTGTCCGTTGGAGCTGCTCCAGTGTCCGCCAGTCGACCTCGTTCTGCAGGGTGAGCACGACGATCGTTGTCTGCTCGTCGCGAACCCACGCGAAGAGGTCATCCGGCGTCTCCGACTGGAACCCGGCATCGCGCAGGATCTCGACCACACCGTGCCGGAAGACGGGCAAGGGATCCGCCACGGCGATCCGCACCAGCATCGAAACCGTCATCCTCCTGACCGGGGCGCGCGCTCGTCGATCATTGTCGACCGTTGACCGGCACGCCACCCGCTCACCCGATGGCAGGATCGTGCCGCCTCGATGGCGTCATGGACCGGCAGCCTTGGCCGTGCTTAGCGTGATGAGCATGTCGTCACCCGGTATTCCTCCGGAATGGTCGTCATCGGACTACTTCGACGATGACGACCCGGACTGGCCGATCAACAACATCGGAGACCTTCGGGAGGCCGTCGAGAAATGCCTCGTCACAGCGGCGCGATCGGAGGAAGACCTCCAGGGCCATTTCGACGCGCTGACTAGAGCTGCTGCTCGCCTCGCGCAGACCTCGCCTGAAAGCCAACTTCTGGTCGATGCGTCGGCGAACGTGGCGTACGCCGCCGACGCAGTGGCGCAGGCACGTGCGCTTCTCCAGGCTGCCTTCGAGGACGGGAGGTCCTACCTGGCGGGCTTGTGATGGTTGGTTGATCTGCCCTCTCCCGCGTTCATGGACGCTCGACCGATAAGGCGCGGACATCCGACGGTGGGTCAAACTCCGCAGAAGTAGTAGGTCTGCATCGGGTAGGTGGCTGCGGGTGAAGGCCTCTGATGGGCCGGGCCGGCGCGGGCCAGAAGTGATCCGCCGCGACCGCGGGTCACGGCGGATCAATACGAGGAAGAAAAGCCAGGCCTCAGGCAGTGACCGGGCCGGCATCGTCCAGCTGGCGAACGAACCAGCCGAGCCGTGAGGTGTCATCACCCGAGTGTTCGCACACCGCCTATTTCGCGCGAAGCCCAGGCGGCCCGCGAGTACGATTCCTGCGCTCGTGATCGATAGGCGACATCAGCGCCGCGACGGCCGGTGAACGAGGCGCGCGGACGTCCTCCTGGCTGGGCTAATGCGGTGTCAGTGCTTGATGGCCCGGGCCGCCCGTACCGGTAGTGGATCATCAACGAAATCCAGAACTGATTTCGCATCCTGTTGGTTCGGGTCCACCGGGTTCGAGTCCCGCCGGGTCCACCGGGTTCGAGTCCCGCCGGGTCCACCGGGTTCGAGTCCCGCCGGGTCCACCGGGTTCGAGTCCCGCCGGGTCCACCGGGTTCGAGTCCCGCCGGGTCCACCGGGTTCGAGTCCCGCCGGGTCCACCGGGTTCGAGTCCCGCCGGGTCCACCGGGTTCGAGTCCCGCCGGGTCCACCGGGTTCGAGTCCCGCCGGGTCCACCGGGTTCGAGTCCCGCCGGGTCCACCGGGTTCGAGTCCCGCCGGGTCCACCGGGTTCGAGTCCCGCCGGGTCCACCGGGTTCGAGTCCCGCCGGGTCCACCGGGTTCGAGTCCCGCCGGGTCCACCGGGTTCGAGTCCCGCCGGGTCCACCGGGTTCGAGTCCCGCCGGGTCCACCGGGTTCGAGTCCCGCCGGGTCCACCGGGTTCGAGTCCCGCCGGGTCCACCGGGTTCGAGTCCCGCCGGGTCCACCGGGTTCGAGTCCCGATCGACTATCACATTTCCACTCGTCGGGCAATTACACAGGATCTCGCACGTAGATTTGCTCGACTTATGGTCACCGGGGCGCCTCCTGCGGGTGCATGGCGGTTCTGATTCACTCACCCTTTACCCACCGAAAACAACGCGAACTCGTGGCAAGCGATGACAACACGCTGGGCCACCTCGGCCATGTTTGGCCTGGTCAGTGGCAACTTCTGACAAGCAGTGCATAGTCTCGCGACCCCTTGATTTGGAGCAAGGGGTCGCAGGTTCAATTCCCGGCTGCCTTCACCGTCGACTACGTATTTCGGCCGGTTCTTTCGAGGTCGCGGACCGGTTTTCGCCCGTCTGCTGGGCTGTCTTCGGAGGAAGTCTGGGAGGTGCGCTTGCTGCTCAGTGTGTGATCGAGGACTGCAACAGTTGAACGGGGAGCCGGGCCTGTTGGCCGCAGCTGCCGTTGCGCCGTTCGTCGCTGGTGGCCAGCGCTGAAGGGGTGCGGCGTGCGGCTGCCCGTAGGCGTCGGGCTGCGGCTCTGGCCGGTCGGCGCCTGTGGGGAGCGTCGGCCGGCCAGAGCTCATCGCTAGGCTGCGGCAGTGAGAGGGTGATCCTCCCCGGTCAGCGCGGCCACGGCGGCGGCCACTTCGTTGGTTCCTGCGGTCACGTAACCGGCGATGGCGCCGCTCGCGGCACCATCGGTGTGGCCGGCGAACGCGCGAGCTACGGCGTGGCCGTAGTTGCGTTCGACCCAGGTGAGAGTGGTGTGCCGCAGCCAGTGGGTACTGATCTGCTGGCGGCGTACCCATGGCAGCTTCTCGCCGATGCGGAACCACAGGTGGTCGTAGCGTCGGTAGGTCAGCGCCCGCCCGTCGGCGTAGCGCAGCAGTGCCGCGTCCGGGTTGTCGCCGCCGCGCTCGGCGTGATGTGCCTGCAGATGCCGCATCAGGGTGGGGGAGACCGGCTGCCATCGGGTGGTGCCGCCCTTCTCCCGAAGGAAGACCAGGCACAACTGCGGATCCAGATCCCGCAACCGCAACGCCAGCGCCCCGGCCCGCCGGCACGCCGTCTCGGTGTGCAGCCGCAGCAACAGGCAGTCCAGAGCGGGATCGTCACCGCAGGCCGCCGCGGCCTCGTTGATCTCAGCGAGTCGGGCGTCGCCGATCGCCCGGCGTGTACTGGGCAGCCGCCGTGGTTTGGCCACCTTGGATGCCGGGTTGTCCGACTCGCGGATCAGGCCGTCGGCGACCGCGCGCCGGTAGAGACACCGTAATGCGGCTATGAGGTGCTCCGCCGCTGAGCGGCCACCACGTGCGTTGCGCCGCGGCACCACTTCGGCCTGGATGCGGGCTTTGAGCAGATCGATCTCCGTCGGGGTCGGCTCGTCGAGGCGGCGATCACCCCAGTACTGCACCACCCGTCTCCAGTACGTGCCGTAGGCCTTGCGGGAGCCCGGCGATGCTGCCGCCGCCACCAGCGGCGTGTACTCGGCGAACGTCGGCACCTGCCGAGGCGCCGGTGTGGAGGTCAGATCCTCCACCGAGATGCCCATCCGCTCCAGCAGCAGCCGAGCCGCCGCCAGCTCCGCCTCCCGGCCATCCACCCGGCTCACGACCGGTCTCCCATCGGAGGGTCCACCGGCGCGGACGCGTGCGCCGGTGCGCCGAGCAGCCGGTCGAGCACCTGCAGGGGATATCCCGTCAGCGTCGCCGCCTGCCGGTCAGCCACCAGCAGCACCCGCTGCCCGGCGGCCAGGCGGCACCGCCGTCGCATCGCCAGGGGCAGCACGAGATGCCCGCGGGCGTCGACCACACAATTGCCGTCGGCTGCCGCGATGACGGCGATCAGACCGCTGTGCTCACGTACCTCGAGGCGGGCACCCGCAGGCCAGCCCAGTTCGGAGAGGATTGTGCGGGCGGCCAGCCGGCCGCTCTTGTCCACCGCCGTCAGCGCATACCTACTGGCGCCGATGCGGGCGCACGGGCCGGCGTGCGGCAGCGGCAACGGTGGCCGCCGCAAGGTCACCGGAGCAGAGCCGGCCCGGCGGCCGGCCGCCGGCGAGGCCGGGACCACCGCGGGAATCAGCGGCGTCACCGGGATCAAGGGAGTGGACATCACGACCACCCCCGCCGCCCCGAGCAGGGCGACCACGGGCAGAGAAACAAAAGTGCGTGTCCAGAAGTCTCTGAACACGCACACCGGAAACTGCGCACCACTGCGGAAAATCTGTGTCCGAGGGGGGACTTGAACCCCCACGCCCGATAAAGGGCACTAGCACCTCAAGCTAGCGCGTCTGCCATTCCGCCACCCGGACCTGCTTTGTCCAGCCTAGCCGGGCCGATCCGCGGTTGGCATCCGTGGTCGGCGAGCCCCGGCGGGCTGCACAGGAGAGAACTTTACACGGCGCCGTTCGGGGGTTGCATGCACCCCACCCCTGGCGTGCCGGGGGTGGGGTTGGGCGGGTGGGGTGGGGAAGTGGGGGTGGGCAGGGAAGGCCGCCGGGTGGTGGGGAAAGGGATCTTGAGCTGGGGCTTTACCGGGCGGAAACGTTGACCGGATGGAGAATGCATCCTATGTTGTGGTGCAGGCCACTCATTCCGCGTCGCCCTCGATCTCCCGGGGCGGCCCGTGAGATCGGGGTGTGGTGGCCGTGCAGGCGCCTGTTCATGCCGGCTCCCCGCCGGCTTCTCCCAGTCCGTCCAGTTGCCGACCTACCGAGCTTCCGACGATCTGCGTTCCCGCCTTCGACCGGCCGGACGAGCGGCGGGGACGCGTACCCCTCGAGATGGCCGCGTGCCGACCAGCACCGCGGTCCTGGACCATCCAGCGAGTCGCCGTGGGCGCCGGACGCCCGAGCGCAACAAAGGCCGGGCGCAGCGGACCGCGGCGCCCGAGCGGAATCGAAGCCACGAACAAGCGAAGGCGGGGCAGGGCCGTACCCACCCGCCGGCCGAGGCAGACCCATCCCAGGAGGCCGTCATGAGCCATCCCCGTACCGTTCCGCCCTCCGTCGACGTCGTGATTGTCGGCGCGGGGTTCTCCGGTATGTATCTGCTGCACAAGTTGCGGGAGCTCGATCTCACCGCCGTCGTTTTCGAGGCCGGTGCCGATGTCGGCGGGACCTGGTACTGGAATCGTTACCCGGGCGCCCGTGTCGACGTTGAGAGCCTCGCCTACTCCTACTCGTTCTCCGACGAGCTGGAGCAGGAGTACGAGTGGCAGGAGCGTTATCCCACGCAGCCGGAGATTCTCAAGTACGCGCGTCACGTCGCCGATCGGTTCGACCTGCGCAAGGACATTGTGTTCCGTACGCGGGTCAGCGCCGCCACCTGGGATGACGGGCAGAAGTCGTGGCTGGTCCGGACCGAGCACGAGGATGCCGTCACCGCTCGGTTCCTGGTGATGGCCACCGGGTGCCTGTCCGCGTCGAAGATGCCGGAGATTCCCGGCCTGGAGTCCTTCAAGGGCGCGACGTACCACACCGCGCACTGGCCACATGAGGGTGTCGACTTCTCCGGGCTGCGGGTGGGGATCATCGGGACCGGTTCCTCAGGGGTCCAGTCCATTCCGGTGATCGCCGGGCAGGCCGCCGATCTGACCGTGTTCCAGCGGACCCCGGCGTACTCGTTGCCGGCCCGGAACCGGCGGTTGCGGCCCGACGAGGTCAAGACGATGAAGCTGAACTATCGCAAGTTCCGGCAGGCGCAGCGGGAGTCCGGGTTCGGGGTGCCGACGCCGGTTCCGACGAAGTCCGCGCTCGAGGTGTCCGACGCCGAGCGGGATGCGGCGTTCGAGGTGGCGTGGGAGAGCGGGAGCCTGGTGAACCTGCTGACCGCGTACAAGGATCTGGCCGTCGACCAGGCCGCGAACGACACCGCGAAGCGGTGGATCCACCGCAAGATCCACGACATCGTCGCCGATCCGCAGGTGGCCGACGATCTGAGCCCGGAGTACCCGGTCGGGACGAAGCGGCCGTGCCTGGACACGAACTATTACGAGACGTACAACCGGCCGAACGTGCATCTGGTGAATCTGCAGCGGACGCCTCTCGTGGAGGTCACCGAAAAGGGGATCCGGACCTCGGAGCGGGAGTACGAGTTCGACGCGATCGTGTACGCCACCGGTTTCGACGCGATGACCGGCGCCCTCACCAACGTGGACATCCGCGGGCGGGACGGGTTGTCGCTGAAGGAGACGTGGAGTGCGGGACCGCGGACGTACCTGGGCATCGGCACCGCCGGATTCCCGAACTTCTTCATGATCACCGGGCCGGGCAGCCCGTCCGTGCTCTCCAACATGGTGGTGTCGATCGAGCAGCACGTCGACTGGGTGACCGACGCCATCGCACATCTGCGGGAACAGGGGCTCCGGGTGATCGAGCCGGCCCAGGAGGCGCAGGACGCCTGGGTGGACCACGTCAACGAGATCGCGGGTTACACCCTCTATCCGAAGGCAAATTCCTGGTACATGGGCGCCAATGTGCCCGGCAAGCCGCGCGTTTTCATGCCGTACGCCGGCGGGGTGGGCGAGTACCGGAAGAAGTGCGACGAGGTCGCCGCCAAGGGCTACGAGGGCTTCGAGCTGACCGTCTGAGAGGAGAATTCCATGTCCCGTCGTGACCTGATCGATCCCGAGGTGCGCGTACCCCTGGATCAGTTGCTCGAAGCGATGCCCGGCGGTTTCAACGCCATCGCGGACATCGTGGAGCGCCGCGCCGCCGTGACGGCGATGCTGGGCGCCATCGAGGTGCCCGAGAACCCGAATGTGGTCAAGGAGGACCGTACGGTTCCCGGGCCGCAGGGTGAGCCGGACATCAGCGTACGGATCTATCGCCCGGTGAATGCCGAGGCGCCGCTCCCGGGCATTTTCTTCATCCATGGCGGCGGGATGATTCTCGGTTCCGTGGAGGGTGAGGACCCGACCGCGACGCTGATCTGCGACCAGGTGGGCGCGGTCGTGGTGTCGGTGGAGTACCGGCTGTCGCCGGAGAACCCGCACCCCGCGCCGGCCGAGGACTGCTACGCCGGGCTGAAGTGGACCGCCGAGCACGCCGAGGAGCTGGGCATCGACCCGCAGCGGCTGGCGATCTACGGCGCCAGCGCGGGCGGCGGGCTGACCATCGCCACCGCGCTGATGGCCCGCGACCGGGGCGGGCCGGCGCTCGCGTTCATCATGCCGATCTACCCGATGATCGACGACCGGAACGAGACCGCGTCGAGCCAGGAGATCACCGACATCGGGATCTGGGACCGGTCCGGCAACGTCGAGGCGTGGGCCTGGTACCTGGGCGGCAAGCCGGCCGACCAGTACGCGGCCCCCAGCCGGGCGGAGGACCTGTCGGGGCTGCCCCCGGCGTTCATCGACGTCGGCACGGTGGACCTGTTCCGCGACGAGGACATCGCGTTCGCGCAGCGGCTCATGGCCGCCGGGGTGCCCACGGAGCTGCACGTGCACCCGGGCAGCTACCACGCGGCGGAGACGTTCGCCGTGGACGCCGCGCTGGCGCAGCGGATCTGGGCGCTGCGCATCGATGCGCTGAAGCGGGCCCTGGCCTGACGAGGCGATCTCAAGCGGCTGTCACCTGAGCAGACGCCTTGGAGAGGCCCTCGGGCAGGAAGGATCAGGCGGCGGCGAGCCGGTTGCGGCCGGCTCGCTTCGCCGCGTACAGGCGGGCGTCGGCGCGGTCGTAGAGGTCGCGGCCGCTCTCGCCGGGCCGGCACGCCGCCAGGCCCATGCTCAGCGTCACCCGCAGCCCGGGTGCGATCGCCGACCAGTCGCGGGCGAGGATCACCTGCCGGATGCGTTCCGCGATCTGGCGGCCCTCGAGCTCGCTGGTGTCCAGGAACATCGCGAACTCGTCGCCGCCGAAGCGGATCGCCACCTCGTCGTGGCGGCAGTGCGCGCGCAGCACCGCCGCGATCTCCACGAGCACCCGGTCGCCCACACCGTGTGAGAACTGGTCGTTGATGTCCTTGAACCGGTCCACGTCGATCAGCAGCAGCGTGCCGCAGCCCGCCACCGCCGCGATGCGCAGGTCGAACAGCCGCCGGTTGCCCAGCCCGGTCAACGCGTCCGACGCAGCCGCGTGGTCCGCGCTGCTGCGCGCCGCCTCCAGCTCGACCCGCCGGTACGCCTGCTGCAGCATCGTGCGCCGGTCCAGCCGCAGGCGCCACAGCACCCGGATGTGGCTGTGCAGCGCGTCGAGGACCGTACGGGTGGCCTCGCCGGGGCTCTCCAGCGTTGCCGTCAGGGACAGCTCGTACTGGAACAGCAGGCTTTGCGCGGGCAGCACGCACAGTTCGAGCGCGGCGAGGAACTCCCGGCGGGCCGCGCGCAGCTCCCCGGCCGCGCGCAGGCTCAGGCCGTGGGCGAGGTGCAGCAGCCGTGCCTCGTGGTGCCGGCCGGACGCCCGTACGGTGGTCAGCATCCGGTCCACGACGGCCGTGGCCTCGTCGTGCCGGCCGGTCTTCGCGTGGCCGACGGCGAGCAGGGCGGCGCCGAGCGGGGAGTCGATGGCGCGCCCGGTCCAGTACTGCAGCAGCGCGACGCTCTTGTGGACCAGGACGGCCGCTTCCTCGTGGCAGCCGATCTGTTCCAGGCGCAGCGCCCATTCCAGCAGCAGTTCGGCGTACTGCAGCTCGGCCGAGGAGCGGTACAGGTCGTCGGGGGAGTCGAAGGCGTCGATCGCGTTGAGCATCGCCACCTCGGCGAGCTCGAACAGGTCGGCGGCGCGGGCGGAGTCGGCCAGCGAGGCCATCGCCGAGAAGTAGCGCAGGCTCTTGCGGGGCACGGCGTCGAGGATCGTCAGGGCGCGGGCCAGGTGGTGCAGCCCGTCGTCGACCCGGCCGACCTGGATGAGCATCCGGCCGGTGTCCGCCAGGATCTTGGCGTCGGTGGTCCGCGGCCCGGTGAGGTGGCTCGGCTCGGCGACCAGCTCCTCGCCGACCAGCAGCGCCTCGTCGAGGCGGCCCAGCGAGCTCAGCGCGTACATGCGGCCGAGGCGGGCGACCCGGCGGGTGCGCTCGTCGCCCAGGATCCGCAGCACGGCCTCCGCCTCGTCGGCCGCCACCAGCGTCTCGCCGTGGTGGCCGCGGATCGTCAGGTCGTGGACGTGCAGGCCCATTCCCGCGTACGGACCGTACGGGGAGACCACGGCGGGCAGGTGATCGGAGGCCACGAGCTATAGGTCGGTTGCCGGGAAGAGGACGTGAGCGTTTGCAGCCGTACCGGGAAGAATCCGATAGTTGCGGACGGCGAATGCCGTCACCGATTCTGGCAGGCGAGCCCGCTGATCGCAAAAGTGCGCGTTAACAGCTCTGAAAAGTTCCGGAAATTGACTGTTGACGTTCGGGCCGCCCGGCTCCAAGAATGGGCGCAACGACGGCCGTCGATCCCCCTACGGAAGGTGAGCAGTCATGATCAGAAGAGCTGCCGACGACACCGGGCAGCGGCGCTCCCGCGGCTGGTCCGCGCTCGTCGCCTGCGCGGCCGGCCTGCTGACCGCCGCCGGAGTCGTCGCCGCCACCACCGGCGGCCCGGCCACGGCAGCCGCGGCCGCCGCGAACTGCAGCAACGGCTACGTCGCCCTGACCTTCGACGACGGGCCCAACCCCAGCAACACCAACAACCTGCTCAACACGCTGCGCCAGGCGGGCGTCCGCGCCACGCTGTTCAACATCGGGCAGAACGCGGCGAGCAACCCGTCGCTGGTCGCCGCCGAGCGCGCCGCCGGGATGTGGATCGGCAACCACAGCTACACCCACCCGCACATGCTCAACCTCAGCCAGAGCCAGATGTCCTCGGAGCTGTCGCGGACCCAGTCGGCGATCCAGAACGGTGGTGGCGGCACCCCGGTGCTGTTCCGGCCGCCGTACGGCGAGACCAACGGCACCCTGCAGTCGGCGGCGTCGGCGCTCGGCCTGCGCACCATCACCTGGGACGTCGACTCGCAGGACTGGAACGGCGCCAGCACCGCGCAGATCGTGCAGGCGGCGGGCCGGCTCACCAACGGCCAGAGCATCCTCATGCACGACCAGTACGCGACCACCATCGCAGCGATCCCGCAGATCGTCTCCGGCCTGAACAGCCGGGGCCTGTGCGCCGGGATGATCTCGCCGTCGACCGGCCGGGCCGTGGCGCCCGACGGCACCAGCACGCCGCCGCCGAGCGGCCCGACCACCCCACCGCCCACGGGCGGTGGCTCCTGCACCGCGACCCTGTCCGCCGGCCAGCAGTTCGGTGACCGGTTCAACCTCAACGTCGCGGTCAGCGGCAGCAACGCCTGGACCGTCACGCTGGCCCTGAACGGCGGCCAGAGCGTGCAGAACAGCTGGAACGCCTCGGTCAGCGGCACGACGGGAACCGTCACCGCCAGGCCGAACGGTGCCGGCAACACCTTCGGCGTGACCATCATGGCCAACGGCACCTGGACCTGGCCGGCGGCGAGCTGCCGGGCGGGCTGACAGCGACGAGTCGCGAGCGGCCGGGCGGGGGATTCCCCCGCCCGGCCGTTTTTCGCTCCGGAAGGCTGACCGTTTCTGCTCCCGGGCGGCACCCGTACGCCCCGAGCATGAATCTCTCCGGTCAGATGCCCATCCGGCGAGAAGGCGGCCCCATGACGATCCTGCAGCGCGCCCGCAGCGGCTTGCTGGACGCCGTCCGCGCCGGTGACGCCTGGTGGTGGTTCCTGCTCGGCGGCACGCCGCTGCTCATCGCCGGTGCGTGGCTCGGCCCGGCCGCCCAGGAGGCCGCGTACGCGGTGCTCGCCGGGCTGGCCTGCGTCGGCGTGCTCACCGGGCTGGCCGTGCACCGCCCCGCCCGCACGACCGGGTGGTGGCTGGTGGCCGCCGCGATGATCTGCGGCTCGGCGAGCAGCGCCGCCTGGTCGCTCGCCTTCCTCGACGGGTCCTCGCCCGACGGGCTGACCGTTGTCGACGCGGTCTACTTCGCCATGTACCTGCTGGTCGCCGCCGCGCTCGCGGCCGTGGCCTCGCGCGGCGTCTCGGCCCTGGCCGGCATGGTCGAGGCCGGCGTGGTGGCGTGCACGGCGATCGTGCTCGGCTGGGTGTTCCTGATCGACCCGTTCGTCAACGACGCCGGCGGCTGGACGTCCGGCTCGACCGCGGTCGCGTACCCGGTGCTGGACCTGTTCATCCTGACCATGGCGGTGCGGCTCGCCGTGGCCGCGGGCGGGCTCACCCGCGCGCACGTCCTGATGCTGCTCGCGGTGGCCACGATGGTCGCCTCCGACATCGTCTACTTCCTGTCCGTGTCCTTCGGCGGGGCGTGGTCGGGACCCGGCGTCAGCGTGTCCGGCTGGATGCTGTTCTACCTGCTGCTCGGCGCCGCCGCCCTGCACCCGTCGATGGCGGCCCGCACCGCGGACCGGCCCGGCCAGGAGGTGCGCTCGTCGCGGCGGGTGACCGCCCTGTACACCGCCCTGGTGGCGATCGGCCCGCTGGCCACGGCGTACGCGTGCCGGCGCGACCTGCGGGCCGGTGAGTTCGACCTGGCCGACGTCGCGCTGCCGCTGGCCGCCACGGCCGCGACCGCGGTGCTGCTGGTGATCCGGCTGTCGCACACCAGCGCCCTGGTGAACCGGCGCGCCGCCGAGCTGGAGCAGTCGCTGGCCGAGCAGGCGGTGCTGCAGCAGCGGATGAGCCACCTCGCCCTGCACGACGCCCTCACCGGCCTGCCCAACCGGCTGCACGTGGAGCGCAGCCTCGACGAGGCGCTGCGCCGGCCCGACCCCGGCACCCTGCTGATGATCGACCTCGACGGCTTCCAGCAGGTCAACGACAGCTTCGGCCACCCGACCGGCGATGCGCTGCTGCAGGCGGTGGCGGGCCGGCTGGCCGAGGCGGTCGGCCCGGCCGGCGTGCTCGCCCGCCTGGGCGGTGACGAGTTCGCCGTGCTGCTGCCGGGCGCCGGTCACGCGGCGGCGGCGGGCGCCGTCGAGCACCTGCTCGCCGCGCTGCGCCGCCCGGTGGCGGTGAGCAGCCACCGGCTGCACGTCACGGCCAGCATCGGTGTCCGGCACCTGGCCTCGGCGTCGGGCAGCGCCGAAGTGCTCAGCGACGCCGACATGGCGCTGCACGCCGCCAAGCGGGCCGGCCGCGACCGCGCCGAGGTGTACGACGTGCGCCTGCGCGAGCGTCAGCTGCGCCGCATCGCCACCGTCGAGCGGCTGCGCGGCGCGATCGGCACCGGCGACATCGTGGTGTACTACCAGCCGATCGTCTCGCTCACCACCGGCCGGTTCACCGCGGTCGAGGCGCTCGTGCGCTGGTGCCCGCCCGGGGCGCCCCCGATCATGCCCGACGACTTCATCCCGGCCGCCGAGGACAGCGGCCTCATCGTCCCGCTCGGCGAGCAGGTGCTGCGGGCCGCCTGCCGCGACGCCGCGGCCTGGCACCACCGGTACGGCATCGGGGTGACCGTCAACGTGTCGCCGCGGCAGCTGGCCGAACCGCACTTCGCCACCAAGGTCCGCGCGGCGCTGCGAGACTCCGGCCTGCCCGCCTCCGCGCTGATCCTCGAGATCACCGAGAGCATGCTGATCGGCGCCGGCCCGCACGCCCGGCAGAGCATCGCGCACCTGGCCGACCTGCGCCGCGACGGCGTCCGGGTGGCCGTCGACGACTTCGGCACCGGGTACTCCTCGCTGGCGTACCTGCGGGACCTGCCGATCGACATCCTGAAGATCGACCGGTCGTTCATGCCGGCCGGCGACGACGCGGGGGAGCAGGTGGCGCTGGTCCGCACGATCGTCGGCCTGGCGCACGACCTGCGCCTGGCGACCGTCGCCGAGGGCGTGGAGACCCTCGAGCAGGCCGCCGTGCTGCAGACGCTGGGCTGCGACAAGGGGCAGGGCTGGCACTACGGCCGCCCCGCCCCCGCGGACCGTACCTCCGCCCTGTTCGCCGCCGACGAGCTTCAGCCGGTGACGGCGAGCCGGGAGTCTCTGGCGCACAGGCGTTCGTAGAGCTCCCGATAGGACGCCGCCATCACCGCCGGGGTGAACCGGCGGGCCGCCTCCGCGCGGCACTCCGCCTCGGCGATCGCGCCGCTCGCCCGGACCAGGTCGCCCAGCTCCTCCTCGTGCGTGGTGAGCAGGCCGGTCCGGCCGTGTTCCACCAGCTCCGGCAGGCAGCCGCGGGCGATGCCCACGACCGGGGTGCCGAGCGCGAGGGCCTCCACGACCGCGGTGCCGCCCGGCTCGTTCCAGCGCAGCGGGAACAGCGCGGCCCGGGCCCCGGCGACCAGGTCGTCGCGGTCGGCGCCGGTCACCGTCCCGGCCCAGCGCACGCGGTGCCCGTCCACGTGCGGCGCGACCCGCTCGCGCCAGAACCGTACGTCCGGGTTCTGCGGGTCGGCGCCGGCGAGGTCCTGCGGGCGGTGGTACGGACCCACCGGCCCCGCCAGCACCAGGTCGAACCCCGCCTCGTGCGCCAGCCGGGCCGCCAGATCCTGACCCTTGCCCGGGTTGATGCGTCCCAGCACGACGACGTACCCGTCCTTGGGGCGCGCCGGTCGCCGGTCCGCGCCGGTCGCCAGCGGGGTTGCCAGGTGCACGTGGCCCACGGCGTGCGCCCGCAGCGCCTCGGGGGCGTGACTGAGCTGGTCGGCGGAGACGCCGTTGACGCGTACGCGGGCACCGCCGTCGAAGCCGCCGTACAGCTCGGGGTGCTTGGCGAGGTCCCAGTGCAGGGTGTGCAGGCCCGGGGGCGCGCCGGGGCCCAGCGCCGCGAGCGTGGCCAGCCCGGCGGCCTCCACATGGTCGTGCACGAGGTCGATGTCGCCCGCGTCGAGGCGGCGCACGACCGCGCTCTGGTGCGCCGGCACGACGCCGCACACCTGGTTGTACGGCCGCTGCAGCTGCGGGAACTGCCCGGTGCCGAAGACGCTCAGCCGCTCGTCCGCCGGCAGCGTGCTCTCGCCCACCGAGGCGAGCACCACCTCGACACCGAGCCGGCGCAGCTCGGGGACGAGCGTGGCCACCACGTTCTCGATGCCGCCGTACCCGTGGGGCGGGACCGGCAGCCAGGGACCGGCGTTGACCAGGACCCTCATGCCACACCCACCGCGTACGGCCGGCGCGCCAGCGAGGCCAGCGGCGGGCGTTCCTGGACGCCGACGTCGCTCACCACGATCTCGCGGTCCAGGTGGGGCAGGTGCCCGTCGCCGCCCCGGCGGAACTGGGTCATCAGCGTCGACGGCGGCAGCGGCCCGGCGACCAGGCCGCGCCGGTGCAGCCGGGACCACGCCGTCACCATGATCTGCGCCGACATCCGGCCCAGCGCCTCGGTGCCCTGGTGGCGGTGGAACCGCTCGCCGAGGTCCACCTGGGCCAGCGCGTCGAGGCCGACGAGGTCCAGCAGGTCGATCAGCATGGCGATCTCCACGCCGTAACCGGAGACGAACGGGATGCGCTCGAGGGTGGCGCGGCGGCCCGCGTACTCGCCGGCGAGCGGCTGCACGACGCCGGACAGCTCCGGCCAGAACAGGTTGATCAGCGGCCGGGCGCCGAGCTCGGTGACCCGGCCCCCGCCGTCGGTCTCGACGCCCGAGGAGCCCACCAGCGGACGGTGGTAGAAGCCCTTGACGAACTCGACCGTGGGGTCGGTGAGCAGCGGCCCGAGCAGGCCGGTGACGAAGCGGGCGGAGAAGTCGCGCAGGTCGCCGTCGACGAAGGCGACCACGTCCCCGGAGCTGGCCGCCAGCCCGGCCCACAGCGCGTCGCCCTTGCCCTCCATGCGGGGCAGCCGCCGGGTCACCTCGTCCTGGCTGACCACCCGGGCGCCGGCGGCGCGGGCCACGGCGGCGGTCGCGTCGCCGGAGCGCGAGTCGACGACCAGGATCTCGTCGACCAGCGGGACCCGGCCGGTGAGCTCCCGGCAGACGGTTCCCACGATCGCACCGATCGTGGCCTCCTCGTCGCGGGCGGGGATCACGACGCTGATCCGGGTGTCCCGCTTCGCGCGGACGAGCTGCGCGGCCGTCCAGTCCGCCGCGTTGCGGGTGCGGTACGTCGTCCAGGCCTCGACGATCGGTGATGCTGTCGGTGTCTCAGTGGCGTGCGAATGCCGCATCGGGCAGACCCCCCAGATCGCGTGCACCAATGGAGATCGGGCTGTTCCCTGCGCGATCGGCGCCAATCTTGGGGATTGGTTAAGTGTGCATGTCCAAGACCTGGAAATGTGCTGACAGACGTTTCGCCGCCGGCGCTCCGGAGAAGTGCCCGGTCGTCAGGACAGTCGACGGGCAGGAGGGCCGATGGCGGCGACACGGGTGGGTCTCATCGGGGCGGGGGGCGTCGCGCAGCGGCACGCGCGGGTCCTCTCCGGCCTGCCGGATGTGCAGGTCGTGGGCGTGACCGACGTGGTGCCCGAGGCGGCGGCCACGCTGGCGGGGCAGTACGGCACCCGGGCTCTGCCCGACGCGGCGGCGCTGCTCGGCGAGGGGCTGGACGCGGCGTACGTGTGTGTGCCGCCGTTTGCTCACGGCGCTGCGGAACGCCACGTGGTGGAGGCCGGGATCCCGCTTTTCGTGGAAAAGCCCATAGCGATCAACTGGGACGTTGCACAAGAAATTGCCTCCCTCATTGCACGCCGAAATGTATTGACTGCGGTGGGTCACCATTGGCGATATCTCGCCATCGTGGAAGAAGCCCGGAAATTGCTCGCCGACCGCCCCGTACGCCTCGTCACCGGGGCATGGCTGGACAAAGTGCCGCCGGTCGCGTGGTGGCCGCGCCGCGACCGCTCCGGCGGCCCGGTGGTCGAGCAGGCGGCACACGTCCTCGACCTCGCCCGTTGCCTGGCCGGTGAGGTCACCGAGGTGACCGCGGCCGGCAACGGCACCCCGCCGCCGGTCGACGGCGCCGACGTGGACGGCGCCACGGTCGCCACCCTGCGCTTCGCCTCCGGGGCGGTGGGCAGCCTCGCCGCCACCTGCGTGCTCGGCTGGAAGCAGCGCGCCGGCCTGGAGATCTACGCCGACGGGCTGGCGCTGGACGTCAGCGAGACCGGGCTGATCGTCCGGGACGGCGACGGCACCCGCACCGTCGACAGCGACCCGGACTCCGCCCGGGTGGCCGTCGACCGGGCGTTCATCCAGGCCGTCCGCGGCGAGAGCGACGACATCCGCGTCCCGTACGCCGAAGCCCTGCGCACCCACGCCCTCGCCCTGGCCGTCGCGGAAGCCGCGGCCACCGGGCGGGCCGTCGCGCCGTCCTCCCCGGAGTCGTCCCGTGCCTGACCGGAACATCGTGGTGACCGGGCCGGGCCGGCTGGAGATCCGCGAGGAGGAGGTGCAGCCCGGTCCCTTCCGCGTCCGTACGCTCTTCAGCGGCGTCTCCGCCGGCACCGAACTGAGCTACGTCAAGGGCACCAACCCCGCCCTGCACGCCACGTACGACCCGGCGCTGGGCCTGTTCGGGGCGGCGCCGGCCGAGCCGTGGCCGATCACCCGGCTGGGCTACATGGAGGTCGGCCGGGTCGAGGAGAGCCGCACGCCCGCGGTCGCCGAGGGCACGGTCGTGGCCATGACGTACGGCCACCGCACCGGCTGGACCGGTGACCCGCTGCGCGACCGGGTCGTCGCGCTGCCCGCCGGCCTCGACCCGATCCTGGGCATCTACGTCGCCCACATGGGACCGATCTGCGCCAACGGGCTGCTGCACGCCGCCGCGGACCTGCACGGCACCGGCGTACGCTCGCTCGCCGACGGCGTGGCCGGGCGCCGCGTCGCGGTGACCGGCGCCGGGGTGGTCGGGCTGCTGACCGCGCTGTTCGCCCGCGAGCACGGCGCCGCGTCGGTCGTCGTGCTGGACCCCACCCCGCAGCGCCGCGAGGTCGCCGCCGCCCTGGGCCTGCAGACGCTCGACCCGGAGGCCGGCGACCCCGCGGTGGTGCTGAAGACGGCGTGGCGGCACACCGCCGACGATCGGGGCGCCGACGTGGTCTTCCAGTGCCGGGGTCAGGGCTCGGCCCTGCACCTGGCGCTGCGCCTGCTGCGGCCCCAGGGCACGGTCGTCGACCTGGCGTTCTACCAGGGCGGGGCGGACGCCGTACGGCTGGGGGAGGAGTTCCACCACAACGGGCTGGGGCTGCGCTGCGCCCAGATCGGGCGGGTGCCCCGCGGCCTCGCGCCGGCCTGGGACCGGGAGCGGCTCTCCGCCGAGACCGTGACCCTGCTGCGCGCGTGCGGCGAGGCCATCCGCAAGCACCTGATCTCCGCGGTGGTCCCGTTCGACGACGCCCCGGCGCTGCTGACCGATCTCGCGCTGCGCCGCCGGCAGGAACTGCAGGCCGTCATCGCCTGCTGAGAAACCGACGTTTGCGGCGGTTCCGGGTGGGGCATCCCCGGCCTGTCCTCCCCACGAAAGAAGGAACCATGGTCAGCAGATCCCACGCCGGCGGCGTCGCATCCCCCCGCGCGCGCACCCTCGTGCAGACGGCCGCCCTTGCCGTCGCCGCCGTCTTCGTGCTCGTCGGGATCCTGGGTTTCATCCCCGGCATCACGACCCACTACGGCGACATGACCTTTGCCGGGCACCACAGCGACGCCAAGCTGCTCGGCGTCTTCCAGGTGTCCATCCTGCACAACCTCGTCCACCTGCTGTTCGGTGCGGTCGGGTTCGTCCTGGCCCGTACGGTCCCCGGCGCCCGCAACTACCTCATCGGCGGCGGCGCGATCTACCTCGTCCTCTGGCTGTACGGCCTCGTGGTCGGCCAGAACAGCGGTGCCAACTTCATCCCGGTGAACCCCGCCGACGACTGGCTGCACCTGCTGCTGGGCCTCGGCATGATCGCCCTCGGCTTCCTCACCACCCGCGACACCGCTCGCCGCTAGACGTCACCCGCACGCCGCGAAGGGACCGTACCGGTTGGTGCGGCCCCTTCGCCGTGTGCGGGAGGCGACCACCGTGGACGGCTTGCCGAGGGCTACGCCGAGCCCGTCGCAGCATTGTGCTCGGCCAGCGCTTGGAACAGCTGTTTGGGCTCCCAGTGGCCGTCGTCGTAGCACTTGACCACCCCGTAGGAGGCCATGTCGAGGTCACGGTCCGGCTCGGCGCGATGCGGAAGTGAGGGTGCCGCGAAGGTGTGGACGAAGGCGCCTTCCACCCCGGACTTCTCCACGACCTCGAGCATGTCGATGACTTCCCCGGCCTGCAGAGTCTCGTCGCGGACGAAGGAGCCGGTCAGCCGGTCATGGCCGTCCGGGCTGATGATGTCCCAGCCCATGCCGCCCTTGTCCTCGGCGCCGCGGTAGGTGCAGCAGCCGACCTCCGTGATGATGACCGGTTTGCCGTGCGCGAAGTGCCGCTGCAGGCGCGCCCCGTAGTCGTGCCGGTTGCGATTCACCCGGTAGTAGTCCAGGCAGACGAAGTCGAAGAGGCTCCAGTCGACGCTCTCGATCGGTGCGGATGCGTAGCTGACCGGGCCGGTGAACACCTGCCGGACTTCGTGGCCGGCCCGGGCGAGGAAGGCGTTGAGGGGCCGGTTGTGGGTGCCGAGGTATTTCAGCTGCATTCTGCGGTGCGGGCGCAGGCGCTCCGCAACGGTCTCGCCTTTCATGATGCCGCGCATGAACAGCGTGAGCTCGCAGCCCAGTAGAAAGACCAGATCGGAGCTTCCCAGTGCTTGGGCGGCGGCAGCGCACTGCCTGATGTTGGCCAGCGTCTGTGCCGGGTCGCCGTCGTGCAGGAGCGGGGACAACCACACCTCGAGCCCGAGGTCGAGTGCCATTCCGGTCGTGTCGAGAAGCCTCTTCCGACTGGTGCCCGACACCCGGACGGCGGTGCAGTGCAGCTCATCCCGGATGACCGTCAGGTCATGCCGGGTCTGTGACGCATCGAAGGTCGGACGCGACAGGTAGGGCCCGGTCCGGGTACCGACGTCGTAGGTGATTCCTCTCCGCACCATGGTGTCAACCATAGTTGACACCAGAGGAATGCGTCAACCTTGGTTGACATGACTCGTCCGCTCGGAGACGTGCAGCCGCCCGGCGATCTCGGTGGTGGTGGCACCGCGGCGATCAGCTGCAGCAGCGTCCGTTCCCCCTCGTCGAGCTCGACCGAAGCCGCCCGGGCGCCGCGCGCCCAGCCCAGCAGCTCCGCGGGCATCACGGCCCAACCGTCCAGGATGGCCGGCAACGGCCGCAGCAGGCGTTCCGGCTCGCCGGTCCTGGGCAGATACCCTTCCGCGCCCGCCTGCAGCGCCTCCACCGCGGACGCCGGGTCGTCGTCGGCGGACATCGCCACGATCCGGGCCCGGGGCACCGCCCGGTGCCCGTCGTTCACCTCAGGGAGCAGCCGCTCGAGGCCGCAGACGACGTTCGGATGGTCGTCGACGATCACGATCCGGACAGACGTGGACACCCGCCTCGGATGCCCCGGAAGGGCGCACTCATGCGTCCGGCGCGGCGCCCGCAGCCGGCCGGCCCGGCCCCTCCGTTTACCGCGTGCCGGCGGGGGAACGCTCCCGGCCATGACCGATGACATCCGAACCGACCGTCATGTGACCGACGAGCCGGACGGCTCCACCGCGTACGAGGCGTCGCTGCGCGCGCCCGGGGACTCCGTCACGCCGACCGGTGACGACACCACGCCGGCGTTCGACGCGGGCGACGACGAGACCTCCGGCGTGGACCCGCACGCGGGCTACGACCCCGGAGCCGTCTCCGGGGACACGCCGGAATACCGTCCGGAGCGCTGACGGCGGACCGCGGGGCGCCGCTCAGCCGGCTCACGACTCGGCGGCGGCCTCCGTGGTCTCGTCCGCGACGAGGTCCGGGGCGAGCACGCGGTCGAGGTTGGTGACCTCGAGGACCATGCGCACCATCGGGCCCGGCTTTTGCAGCTGCAGCGCGATGCCCTGCGCCGCGGCGGCGCGCTGGGCGGCCACCAGCATGCCCAGGCCGGAGGAGTCCAGGAACGTCACCGCGCTCATGTCGATGTCGAGCCGTGTGCAGTCGCGGCGCTCGACGACCTGCTGCAGCACCTGACGCAGCACCGCGGCGTTCACCACGTCCACGTCGCCCTCGGGTACGACGACCATGGTCTCGCCTTCCCGCTCGATCGTGCAGTCGAAAGGCATGGCCGATCAGTCCTCCCCAGGGGTTGCTCGCGTGGAGCCGCGCTACCCCGCGGGCGGCCGATCGAAACCGGTGGAGGCGTTAATCACGTCCGGCGTGTCGCTGCGCGTGCAGCGCCTGCAGCAGCTCCGCGCCGGTGAACGGCTTCTCGAGCAGGTGGACGTCCGCGCCCAGGGTGCCGTGCGTGGTCAGCACGGGCTGGGCGTACCCGGACATGAACAGCACCCGGATGCCCGGGCGCACCGTCGTGACCGCCTCGGCGAGGTCCTTGCCCAGCATGCCCGGCATGATCACATCGGTGAGCAGCACGTCGATGGTGCCCTCGTGGGTACGGCTGATCCGCAGCGCGTCCAGCCCGTCGGTCGCGGTCAGCACGGTGTAGCCGCCACGCCGCAGGATGCGCTCGGTCACCTCGCGCAGCGCCGTCTCGTCCTCGACGACCAGCACGGTGGCGCCGTGCCCGCCGAAGTCGCCGGACGGCGTCGCGGGCCGGGTGTCCTCGGCGACGGCGTCGGTCACCGGCAGCAGGATCGTGATCGTGGTGCCGTACCCGGGCTCGGAGTAGATCTGGACCGTGCCGCCGGCCTGCGTGACGATGCCGTACACGGTGGCCAGGCCCAGGCCGGTGCCCTGCCCGCTCGGCTTGGTGGTGAAGAACGGGTCGAACGCCTTGTCGATGACGTCGCGCGGCATGCCGGTCCCGGTGTCGGAGACCCGGATGCGCACGTACGGGCCCGGCTCCAGCCCGCCCCGCGCGGCCGGATGGTCGGCGTCGACCTGCACGGCGGCGGTGTCGATGGTGACGTGGCCGCCCGAGGGCATGGCGTCGCGGGCATTGACCGCGAGGTTGATGAGCACCTGTTCGAGCTGGCCCGGGTCGGCCATCACCGGCGGCACCGGCGCGGTACGGGTGGTCAGCGTGATGTGCTCGCCGATCGAGCGCCGCAGCATCTGCTCCACCTCGGCGACGATCGTGTTGACGTCCAGCGCCCGCGGGCGGATCACCTCCCGGCGGGCGAACGCCAGCAGCTGGTGGGTCAGGTCGCTGCCCCGGCGGGCCGCCCGGGCGATCTGCTCGGCGTCGCGGGCGAACGCGGTGCCGGGGGCGTCCTCGGCGATGAACGACGCGTAGTTGAGGATCACGGCGAGCAGGTTGTTGAAGTCGTGCGCCACCCCGCCGGCGAGCTGGCCCAGGCTCTCCAGCCGCTGGGTGCGCTGCAGGCGGGCCTCGATGCGCTGCTGCTCGGCCTCGTCGCGCAGCGCCTGCTGCTCGGCCTCGGCGGTGAGCCGGTCGGTGATGTCCCGGATGGCGGCCACGACGATGATCCGGCCGTCGGCGTCGAGCGCGCTGCAGGAGATCTCCACGGGGAGTTCGCTGCCGTCGCGGCGCCGGGCCGTACGGGTGGCCCACCGCGGCGCCGCGGTCGCGGGGTCGTCGCCGCCCTCGATGCGTTCGGTGTCCAGCGGGGTCGAGTCGCCACGGGTCCGCAGCATCGCGGCCGCCGGCGGCAACCCGTCGGGCAGCAGCCGGCGCACCCCCATCTGGACGAGGTCGTAGCGCGGCAGCCCGAACAGCCGTTCCGCCTCGGCGTTGACGAGCACGATGGCGCCGAGCTCGTCGACGCCGAGCAGGGCGTCCGGCGCGGCGTCCAGGACGGCCTGCACCTGGGCCTCGGCGCGTTCCCGCTCGCTGATGTCGCGGGCCGTGGTGGCCATCCCCACGATCGTCCCGCCCGCGTCGCGCAGCGGGCTGACCTGCACCGACACCGGCAGTACGGAGCCGTCGGCGTGCAACCGGGTGGTGCGGTAGCGGTCCATGCGGCCGCCGATGCGCACCAGGGTCCGGATCTCCTCCTCGTCCACGCGGCGTTCCGGCGGGACGATCCGGTCGATCGGCTGGCCCACCATCTTGGCGGCCGGGTAGCCGTACAGCAGCTCGGCGCCCGGGTTCCAGGTGAGCACCACGCCGTCGAGGTCGGTGGTCACGATGGCGTCGTGCGAGGACTGGACCACGGAGGCCAGCAGGGTCCGGGCCTCCTGGGCCTCGCGGTGCCGGGTGTCGTCGCGCAGCACCGAGGTCACCAGCATGTCCCCGCCGGGCACGGTGACCGCCGCGAGCGAGATCTCCACCGGGAAGACCTGGCCGTCGCTGCGCAGGCCGCGCAGGGGCAGCCGGCGCAGCGGCGGGTGCTCGCTGGCCAGGTACCCGGCCCGGTGCCCGGGGTGGCGGGCGCGGGCCTCGGGCGGGACGAGGTCGTCGACGGACCGCTCCAGCAGGCGGCCCGGCTCGTACCCGAACATCTCGTGCGCGCGGCGGTTGGCGATGACGATGGTGCCGTCCGCCCGGCTGACGATCACCGCGTCGGGCGCCTCGTCCACCAGGTGTCCGGTCAAGGCATCGGTCGTCGGCACCATTCCTCGCTTCCGGCGGCTGGGCCACCCGCACTGCCTCACTCAACGTAGAGTGATCTGGACCGTCAGTGGTTGCTGTTGCCGAAAACGGGGGGTGGCATGCCAGGGGATCACCATCTGCCGACCGGGATCGACCCGAACCGGCCCAGCGCCGCGCGAATCTACGACGCGTTCCTCGGCGGGAACCACAACTTCGCGGCGGACCGGGCGGTCGCCGACCGCGCCCGCGAGCTCGTCCCCGAGCTGCCCGGCATCGTCCAGGCCAACCGGGCGTTCCTGCGCCGCGCCGTCCGCTTCGCCGCCGGCCGGGGCATTCGCCAGTTCCTCGACCTCGGCTCCGGCATCCCGGCGAACGGCAACGTGCACGAGGTCGCCCGGGAGGTGCAGCCCGAGGCGCGCGTCGCGTACGTCGACCTCGACCCCACCGCGGTCCTGCACGCCCGGGAGATCCTCGGCGCGGATCCGCGTACCGTCGTCATCCAGGGCGATCTGCAGCGGCCGGAAGCGGTGCTGACCGACCTGCACCTGCGTGGCCTGCTCGACCTCGGCGAACCGGTCTGCGTGCTGATGATCGCCGTGCTGCACTTCGCGCCCGACAGCGCCGAGCTGACCGCCGCCCTGCGCCACTACCGCGACGCGGTCGCTCCCGGCAGCTGCCTGGCCGTCTCCCACGCCACCGGGACCGCGCGCGCCGAGGAGATGGAACGCTTCGTCGACCTCTACAACCGCACGGGTACGCCGCTCGTCCCGCGCGACCGCCGGCGCGTCGAGGCGCTGTTCGACGGCTGGGACCTCGTCGAGCCCGGCGTGGTGCACAGCACCGAGTGGCACCCCGATCCGGGCGACGACGTGCCCGGCGATCCGGCGGCGACCCTCACCTACGTCGGCGTCGGCACCAGACCTCAGGCCGCCCCGCGGTAGAAGGCGGCCAGCGCGTGGAACGCCTGTTTGGGCTCCCACGGCAGGTCCGGGTACGTGACGCCGTGCCGTCCCGGCCGCAACGTCCGCACGAGGGACAGCGCGGTGGCGTCGAGGTCGTGGCGCGGGTCCTCGTCGTAGGGCGCCAGCGGGAAGCTGAAGCTCATCACGAACGCGCCGGCCACCCCGCGCCGGTCCAGGTCGCTGAGCTGATCGAGGAGCATGCGCGCCTGCGCCGCCTCGTCACGCGGGTGGATCGTGCGGACGCGGGGCCTCACCGCACCGAGCAGCCGGGACAGGGCGAAGCTCCACGGCTTCGCGTTGAAGGTGCCGAGGAACTCCGGGTTGTCGGCGTCGCGGCAGGCGGCGTACCCGAGCTCGGTCACCACGACCGGCCTCCCGGTGGCCGCGAGCCGGTCGAGCACCGTGCCGTAGCCCCGCTCGGTGGCCGGGTTGCGGTAGAGGTTGACGCCGGCGACGTCGAACGGCGTCCAGTCCGGATCCTCGAACGGCAGCGCGCAGTAGGTGAGCGGGCCGTCGTACGACCGGCGCACCACCGCGACGGCCTCGGCCAGGAACGCCCGCAGCGGCGGCGTGTGGCGCCGCTCCCGCGTGATCGTCCTCAGCTGCCGGTTGTGGACCCGGCGGTGGTGGGTGCGGCCCGGCACGATGCCGCGCATGAAGAACGTCAGCTCGTTGCCGACCGAGAGCGTCACCCGGCCGGGCGCCCGCCAGTGCAGGTCCTCGGCGACCGGCGCGGCCGCGTCCAGATAGGCCAGGGTGCGCGCCGGCGTCGCGTTCCACAGCTCCGGGCAGACCCACACCTCCAGGCCCAGATCGAGGGCGTACGCGCCGGCGAAGGCCAGCCGCTGCGGGTCGCGGGCGCACAGGCGCACGGCGGTGGCGTGCAGGTCGCCGCGGATGATCTCCAACTCCCGCCGGACCAGCCCGGGCGTGTAGTCGGGTCGCCAGTCGGCTGACCGTGGCCCCATGGCCCGGCCCACGTCGTAGACCACGCCGGACCACCGCATCGCCGGCCACGATAGCCGAGTCGGCGGTTTCTCCCCTTGTCTGCCGAACCCCACGGCTGTAGTTCATGCGAATCCCGCCGCCCGGCTTGACGGTCGCCGCCGCAGGGACGTCACTGGAGATCATGGAGTTGCCCGAGTCGATCGCGCCGATGCTCGCCACGCTCGGCGAGCCGTCCGCGGAGCCCGGGCAGGCGATCGAGTTCAAGTGGGACGGCATCCGGTGCGTCGCGTTCGCCGAGGGTGGCGGCGTACGCCTGCAGACCCGTAACGGCAACGACGTCACGGCCGGGTACCCGGAACTGGCCCGGCTGCCGGAGGTGGCCGGCGGCCGGCCGGTGGCGCTCGACGGCGAGATCGTGGCGCTGGACGAGGCCGGCCGCCCCTCGTTCGCCCGGCTCCAGCAGCGCATGCACGTGGCGGATCCGTCGCCCGCGCTCGTCGCGGCGGTGCCCGTCGTCTACTACGTGTTCGACCTGCTCCACCTCGACGGGGTGTCGACCATGCCGCTCCCGTACGCCGAACGCCGCGACCTGCTTGCCGGCCTGGCCCTGAGCTCCGGCGAGGTCCGGGTGCCGCCGCACTTCGTCGACGCCGACCCGCAGGCGATCATGACGGCCGCGCAGGCCCGGGGGCTCGAGGGCATCGTCGTCAAGCGGCTCGGGTCGGCGTACCAGCCGGGGCGGCGCTCGCCGAGCTGGATCAAGGTGCCGGTCTCGCTCACCCAGGAGGTCGTGATCATCGGCTGGAAACCGGGCCAGGGCCGCCGTGCCGGCACCATCGGCTCGCTGTTGACGGCGGTGGCGGGCCCGGACGCACGGCTGTCCTTCGCCGGCGGGGTCGGCACCGGGTTCACCCATCAGATGCTCACTCACCTGCAGGACGTGCTGCGACCGTACGCCCGCGGCACCGCGCCCGTGCCCGGGATCCCGCGCGAGTTCGCCCGCGGCGCCCACTGGGTGGAGCCGCTGTTCGTGGGGGAGGTGGCGTACCGGAACTGGACGCCGGACGGCCGGCTGCGGCACCCGTCGTGGCGCGGGCTGCGGCCGGACAAGACGCCGGCCCAGGCGCGGCGCGACGTGTACGCCCCGTCGTCCCCCGCCGCGGAGGTCAAGGGCGCGATGGTGACGCCGGACGGGCTGTGGCGCGTCGAGGTGGTCAGCCGCGGCGGGGTGGAGTCGTTCCGGGTCGTGCAGGGCGACAACGTCCTGGAGGGCCTGGACATCCACGGCGTCGAAGGGCTGCTCGCGCAGCGCGGGGTCGAACTGCGGTCGCTCCGCCACGCCGACCCCGCCGCCTGACCGGCCGTCAGACGCTCACGCCGCCCGGGAATCCTTGACGAACACGATGCCGTCGGTGCGGGCCACGTGGGCCGGATCGAGCGGGGCGTAGCCGAACCAGGGCGAGACGCGGGCGGCCGGCTCCGCTGCACCGAGCAGGTCGCTCAGCTCCTGGACGCCCAGCAGTCGGGTCTCGTCCGGCAGGGCGTACAGGATGCCCTCGATGGTGTCCGGGGGTGGCGTGCCGACCCCGCGGTGGTGGATCGTGCCGACGGCGGAGGCGAGGAAGGCGTACGCGTCGCCGAGGTGCGCGCCGACGATCGCGCCCGCGCTCCACCAGCTGAACGGCTCGCCACCCAGCCGCATGCTGCTCTCGGTGCGTTGCAGGTGCGCGTTGTGGGAGGCCACCAGGGTCGGGCCGCGCTGCGCGAGGGCCAGCAGGTTGGCGGCCATGATGGAATCCCGTACGCCCAGCAGACGCGGCATCCGGCCGGGTGACGTGTCGGCCATCCAGTAGTGGTAGCGCAGCAGGCCGACGGCGGTACGCCCGTGCAGGCGCGCCCGGTGCCACTCCTCCTCGGTGGAGGTCGCGATCAGATGGGGCGTCTGGGCCTCGAGCAGGGCCACGAGGTCGTCGGCGAGCACCCGCAGCCGGTCGGCGTCGGGCGACCGTCCCACCGAGGCGGACGGGTCCATCATCGCGGCCTGGTTCGGCCACCGCTCGTCCGTGCCCAGCAGCTGGTCGAGCGTCTCCGCGGTGCAGGGCAGCAGATCCTTGCCGACCCGGGCGGCAAGGTACGCGTGCAGCCCGGTGAGCGCCTCCCGCGGGCTCTGCGCGCCGGTGATCTCCAGCGGGCCGTCGAACCCGGCGAAGTGCACCCGCTCCGCCGCCGGCCGCCCCTCGTTGTACGCCCGCATCCAGCGCACCAGCTCGCGGTTGCCCGGGAACGCGCCCCACTCGTGGCTGAAGCCGCGGTCCATGGCCTCGTCGAGCGTCCCGGCGCCGCAGGTGACGTACGCGTCCACGACCAGCCCCATCAGGCAGTCGCTCTCGATGGCGATCGTCCGGTAGCCCTCCTGCTCGACCAGGTCGCGGAACAGCGCGTTCCGGACGCCGAGCAGGGACTCCTCGCCGTGGGTGGGTTCGCCCAGGGCGAGCAGCCGGGGCCGGTGGGACAGCACGCGCATGACGGTCGCCGCGTCGACAATGTTCATAGCCTCAACGCTATCGTTGAACCGTCGGTTGGAACTTTGGCGCGATTTAAGCAGGACAGTGTCTCAAAACCTTCAAGGCGGGGATCGGCTCCGGCCGGTCGATCTGGCCCGCCGGCACGGCCTGTCCACCCAGGCGGTCCGCAACTACGAGGAAGCCGGCATCCTTCCGGCCGCCGGCCGCAGCCCGCACGGGTACCGCGCCTACACGCCGCTGCACGCGTCGGCGCTGCGGGCGTTCCTCGCGCTCCTGCCCGGGTACGGCCACCCGGCGGCCACCTCGGTCCTGCAGGCGGTCAACCGGGGCGCGACCGGCGACGCCCTGCGGATCGTCGACGAGAGCCACGCCCAGCTGCTCGAGGACCGCCGTACGCTGCGGGCCGTCGAGCTCGCCCTGCGCGACCTCGATCCGGTACGCCGCGAGCGCGGCGACACGTTCGTCGGCCCGCTGTCCCGGCGGCTCGGCATCCGGCCGGCCACCCTGCGCAAGTGGGAGCGCGCCGGCGTGGTCCAGCCGCGCCGGGACCCGCGGACCGGTTACCGCGTCTACGGCGAGGCGGACGTCCGCGACGCCCAGCTGGCCCACCAGCTGCGGCGCGGCGGCTACCGGCTGGAGCAGATCGCGCCGGTGATCGCGCAGGTCCGGTCCGCGGGCGGGGTGGCACCGCTGGAGTCCATGCTCCGGGACTGGAACGCCAGGCTCTCGGCCCGCAGCCGCGCCATGCTCAGCGGGGCTGCGGCGCTGGACGCCTATCTGGAGTGTCGCGGGGAGTGACGCGCCGCGCCCGTGTGATGCCCCAGGCGACGAGTGCCGCCGCCACGACGGTGAGGGTGAACCCCGCGATCGTGACCGCCTCGCGGAACTGCGCGGTCTGCGTGGCGCTCCACCGAGACGTCGCGATGTCGCCGGTGAACAGCGCCGCGAGGATCGTGCCGGTGACCGCGATGCCGGCGCCGGAGGTGACCTCGGTGGCGGTGTCGGTGAGGGCCGCGCCGATCGTCGTCCGGTTCTGCGGCAGCCCGCGCAGCACGCTGACCCCGGCGACGACCCCGACCACCCGCATCCCGGCCGCCACCAGCACCAGCGCGAGCGCGACCCACCCGTACCCGAGGCGGCCCAGCGCGCTGTAGACCCCGAGCCCGGCCACCACCGCCGCGGCGCTGAGCCACCCGGCCCGCTCCAGGCCCACGCGCTCGACGAGCGGGCCGATGACCGCGCCGCCGGCGAGGAGCACGACGACCTGCGGCAGCATCCCGAGCGCGGCGAGCCCGGGCGTCCACCCCCAGTCCAGCTGCAGCTGCAGGGTCACCAGATAGCCGAGGCCGGCGGTGGCCAGCCCGGCCGCGGCCTTGAACGCCAGGCCGCTCGACACCAGCGGGTGGGCGATCAGCCGCAGGTCCAGCAGGGGATGGCGCGCCGTGCGTTCGCGGACCACGAACAGGGCCGCCCCGGCGGCGGCCGCCGCGGTGGCCGCCCACGGCACCCACGAGCCGGCGCCCTTCTCGACGAAGAGCGTCGGCGCGACCAGCGCGAGCATGATCGTGGCCGTGCCCAGCGCCGCGCCGGCGAGGTCCACCGGGTCGCGGTGCAGGGCGGCCGGGGAGTCCGGGGCGATGCCGGACCGTACGCCGACGATCGCGAGCACGGCGATCGGCACGTTGACCAGCAGCAGAACCTGCCAGGGCGCGATCGCGAGCAGGAACCCGCCGGTGGTGGGGCCCACCGCGAGGCCGGCCAGGCCCACGGTCGAGATGAGGGTGGTCGCGCGGACGCGCAGCCCGTCGTCGTCGAACAGGCGGAAGGCCAGCGCCATCGAACCCGGCGTCGTCATCGCGGCCGCCACGCCCATCGCCACCCGTACGGCGATCAGCTGCCCCGCGGTGCCCACGACGACGGTGGCGAGGCTCGCGGCGCCGAGCAGGCCCAGCCCGGCGAGCATGATCCGCCGGGGGCCGTACCGGTCGGCGATCGCGCCGGCGGCGAGCATCAACCCGCCGAACACGACGGCGTACGCGCCCGTCACCCACTGCAGGGCGGTGGTGGACGCGTGCAGCTCACGCCCGATCGTGGGCAGCGCGACGGTGAGGATCGAGGTGTCCAGCATCTCGAACAGGAAGACCGCGGACAGGCCGGCGAGGGCCACCCACGCCTCCCGCAGCGACCGTGGTGAGGTTTGCTTGAGAGCGGTGGTCATGTCACTAACCTAAGTGACTAAGTTTAGTCAGACAAGGAAGTGTGATCGGATGCCCAGGACCGGAGCGCGGGGCGGCCCGCAGACGCGCGCGAAGATCTCCGAGGTCGCGACCCGGCTGTTCCTGGAACGCGGCTTCGACACGGTCACCGTCGCCGAGGTCGCACGGCAGGCCGGCGTCTCCAGCGTCACCGTCTTCAACCACTTCCCGCGCAAGGAGGACCTGCTCCTGGACCGGGAGGCCGACGCGGTCGAGATCCTGCGCTCGGCGGTACGCGACCGCGCGCCGGGAGCCGACGCGCTCACCTCGCTGCGCGCCGCCGCCCTGGGACTGGCCGACGAACGGCACGCGCTGTCCGGGCTCAAGGACGGTTCCGCGCCCTTCTTCCGTACGGTCGCGGCCTCGCCCGCCCTGGTGGCCCGCCTGCGGGAGATCGCCGCGGAGCTGCAGGAAACCCTCGCCGACGAGCTCGGCCGCGACCCGGCGTTCGACGGCGACGCCGGCCTGCTCGCCGCGTTCTTCATCGCCGGCTACGGCACCGTGATCGTCGAGACCGCCCGCCGCCTCACCGCGGGGGAGCCGCCGGACGCCGTCGCCGGCCACCACCGCGCACGCCTCGAGCGGCTCTTCGACGCGCTCCGCACCGGCGTCGCCCCCGCGTCCCCCTGACCGATCACCCGGCCCATTCGCGCCGCAGCAGCCCGTGCACCCACGAGTCGGAGACCTCGCCGTTCACCACGCAGTCCTCGCGCAGCGTGCCCTCGCGGACGAAGCCGAGCTTCTCCAGCACGCGGGCCGATGCCGCGTTGCGCGTGTCGCACTCGGCCTGGACCCGGTTCAGGTCCAGCGTGCCGAACGCCCACCGCAGCAGCGCGCCCGCGGCCTCCGTCGCGTACCCGTGGCCCCACGCCGCCTCGCCGAAGCAGAAGCCCAGCGACGCGCTGCGATGGTCCGGATTCCACCGGCTCAGGCCGCACCAGCCGAGGAACGCCCCATCGCTGGCGCGGATCACGGCCGGTCGCGCCCCGGAGCCGTCCGCCGCCATCCGGCGGCAGACGGCGATGAACCGCTCGGCCCGGGCGCGCTCGGTCCACGGTGGCGCGTCCCAGAAGCGCAGCACGCCGGCGTTGCTGTGCAACGCGAACAGATCGTCCTGGTCGGAGTCCTCGAAGGGGCGCAGGCGCAGGCGGGCGGTCCGCAGGGTGGGCGTCGGCAGAACCATGCGGGTCACCTTTGCACAGCGAAGAGGGTCGATACTAGGGCTTGGCCCGCGCCGGCCCGGCGCGTGCGATGGACAGGGGGTAGGCCGATGTCAGTGTCGATGTCGCGGCGTACGTTGCTGAGCGCCGCCGCGGGAAGCGTCGCCGCCGTGGCGGTGGGGACGGAGGCGGGCGCGGCGCCCGCCACCCGGACCCGGGTCACGCCGGCGCTGCGCGAGCTGGAGGCGAAGATCCGCGCCGGCATGGCCCGGTACGCGATCCCCGGCGTGGCGGTCGGCGTCTGGCACCGCGGCGCCGAGTACGTGCGGGGCTTCGGGGTCACGAACGTCGACGACCCGGTGCCGGTGGACGGCGACACCGTCTTCCGCGTCGCGTCCACGACCAAGACGTTCACCGGCACGGCCGCGATGCGCCTGGTGGAACGGGGCCGCCTCGACCTCGACCGTACGGTGCGCAGCTATCTGCCGGACTTCCACACCGCGGACCGGGCGGCGTCCGCGCGGGTGACCGTACGCGAGCTGCTCAACCACAGTGCCGGGTGGCTCGGCGACTTCTTCCTCGACACCGGCAGCGGCGCGGACGCGCTCGCCCGGTACGTCGAGGCGATGTCCGTGCTGCCCCAGCTCACCCCGCCCGGGACGGTGTTCGCGTACAACAACGCGGCGCTGTCGCTGGCCGGCCGGCTGATCGAGGTGATCACCGGGGCGTCGTACGAGGAGGCCGTACGCACGCTGGTGCTCGACCCGCTGCGGCTGCGGCACAGCGCCTTCTTCCTCGACGACATCCCCGGTGCGTCGGTCGCCGTGCCGCACGGTGTGGACGCCGACGGCAAGCCGTTCGCCGCCCCCGAGGCGTTCGCCATGCCGAGGGCCATCCACCCGGCCGGCGGCCTGATCTCCAGCGCCCGGGACCAGCTGCGCTGGGCTCGGTTCCACCTCGGCAACGGCCGTACGCCCGACGGCCGCCGGCTGCTCACCCGGCGCTCGATGCACGAGATGCAGTCGCATCCCGGGCCGGGCGGCACCCTGTTCGTCGAGCTGGACGGCTTCGGCGTCACGTGGATGCTGCGCCCGACCGCGCAGGGGCCGAAGGTGGTGCAGCACGGCGGCGACTGGGCCGGCCAGCACTCCGGCTTCCTCATGGTGCCCGAACGCGACTTCGCGCTGACCGTGCTCACCAACTCCGAGGGTGGCCCGCTGCTCACCGCCGAGCTGTTCGCCGACGACTGGGCGCTGCGCCGCTTCGCCGGGGTGCGCAACCTCCCCGCGGTGACCCGCCCGGTGCCGGGCGCCGCGCTGGCCGGGTACGAGGGCCGGTACTCGGGGTCCCAGATCGGCTTCGAGGGCGAGACCGCCACCGTCGAGCTCGACCTGGTCGCGGACGCCGGCGGGCTCAGCGTGCGGGTCGGCGGGCAGGAAGCGCTGCGGCTGGCGTTCTACCGCCGCGACTACGTCCGGGTCCTGGACCCCGGGGGAACGGACACGCACTTCCGCGCCAACTTCGTGCGCGGGGCCGGCGGGGAGGTCGCGTGGCTGCGCTACGGCGGCCGGCTCTACCACCGCGGCGCCGCGACGCTGCGCAGCGCCGGCACGTCGCTGCCGCTGCAGCGCTCCACGCTGCCGTACCCGGGGCTCGGGTAGGGCCGGATGCCGGGCGTGGCTCAGGCCGCGCCCGGCACGCCCGCCGCCCGCAGCCACAGATCGCGGTTTCCGGCGATCAGCACGCGCCCGTCCCGCAGCGTCGTCACGGCCTGCGGCGGCGCGTCACCGCAGCCCAGCTCGCCGCGCTTCCACGCCCGGACGCCGTCGCCGATCCAGACCACGCCGCAGTAGTCGGCGCGCCTGCCCGCCACGACCGGCCGGGAGTCGTCGATCATCCCGGCCACGATCAGGTTCCCGGAGCGGTCGACCGTGACGTCCTGCGCCCGGCCCGCGCCCAGCCCGTCGGTGGCGCCGGGCCGCCAGGTGCGCCCGTCGGTGCTCGTCAGGACGTACGTGTCGTCCTGGCCGCCCTGCTCGGAGCGCTCGACGCCGCCGAGCGCGACCCACCGCCCGCCGGTGCGCACCAGACGGGTCAGCATCAGCTGCGGTGGCAGGCCCGTCACGGCGGAGACCGACCAGGTGCGGCCGCCGTCGGTGGAGCGCCAGGCCCCGGCCCGGCCGGGCCCCGACCCCAGCGCCACCACGGTGTCGCCGTCGGCGGCGAGCACGCTGATCACCTGCCGGACGGACCCTTCCGGCCCGGCCGCACCCGGATCGGACGGCAACGGTACGGGGTGCAGCGACGCCCCGTGGTCGTCGGAGCGCAGCACCACCGGCGCGTGCCCGTCCTTCGTGCTCAGCCCGGCGTCGACGACGATGCGCCCGCTGCTGGTCACGGCCATGCCGCGGACGAGGCTGCGCGAGCCCTGTCCCTCGAGCCCGGCGGTGGACAGGTCCGCCCGGGCGAGCTCCTGCCTCGCCTCGCCGCGGTAGCGGGCCAGCCCGGCGTCGTCCGCGGCGAGGACTGCCCCGTCGCGTTCCACCACGGCCGCCTGCGCGCTGATGCCGCCGCCGCGCCAGCCGTTGACCGCGTCCGGCGACCCGTCACCGCCGTTGGTCGTGCCGTCCGGCGCCGGGTCGAGGCGCAGCCGGTCGCAGGCGGGATCGCCGGTCCAGTTGGCGGTGACGGCCCGGTATCCGTTCTGGTAGTCGCCGATCGCGCGGACGCACTCCCCGAGCGGCAGCAGCAGGCGCATCCCGTGCCCGGGCGGTACGAAGTCCGAAGCGGACGGCCACTGCACCGCACCGGCGTGACGGACGAACCCGAGGTCCGAGGCGGGAACCGAGCCGAGGCCCGTACGCCCGGCCGGTGGACCGCCGCCGCAGGCGACCAGCAGGCCCACGCTGGTGAGGGCGGTGAGGACGGAGGCAGGACGGCGCATCGCGTGATCCTCGCATCGGACGGGACAGTGCGACGGCCCGCTTCCCCGTAGCGTCCTCGCCTCGTGATGAGACGTATACATCTGTCCACGGTCGCCGCCGGAGTCGGCCCGGTGCTGCTGACCGGCGCCTGTGGCACCGACAGCGGCGACGCGGCGGCGCCCGCAGCCTCCACCACGGCGTCCGCCGCCGGCAACACCGCCGAGATCTGCACCTCCGGTGGTCGCGCCGCCCGGGACGTCGTGGTCGGCCTGTTCTCCCGGCTCGGCGCCGCCGCGAAGGACGGCGGGTCCAGCGAGGCCGAACTCACCCAGGCCGCCCTCGGAAAGCTCGACCGGTACTGCCCCGGCGGTGAGCCCGGCGCCACCTCGTCCGCGACGCCCGGTGCGGTGGCGGGCGGCGCGGTCGGTGCGAAGGACAGCGACCCGCGCGCGGCGCTGCAACCCCTCGTCGCCGCGAAGAAGACCCGCAAGATCGTGTACACGTCCTTCACCGCCGGTGGGCAGGACGCCGTGGAGGTGTCCTTCGAGCAGTACCAGGAGCTGCTCGAGGAACACGTCAAGCGCCGGTCCCGTCGGCGGGGGTCGAAGGTCCCGGCGGGGAGGGGACCCGCGGCACTGATCACCGTCTCTGCGGCGGGATGGAATAGGTGTGCCACGACGAACCAGGAAGGACGTGGACGCCATGACCGCCGTCCCGCACGCCGAAGCCCCCAGCACCATCAGCACCGAGATCAACGGCACCAGGGTGTCGATCGGCGCGACCGGTGCCACCGTCACCGAGACCACCCGCCGCAAGGCCGCCCGCTACACCCTCGCCGCCCTGCGCCTCGCCCTCGGCTGGGTGTTCCTCTGGGCCTTCATCGACAAGGTGTTCGGCCTCGGCATGGCCACCCCGGACAAGGGCGCCTGGATCAACGGCGGCAGCCCCACCAAGGGCTTCCTCGGCAACGCCGTCGCCGGCCCGCTCGAGGGCTTCTACCACAGCATCGCCGGCGCAGCCTGGGCCGACTGGATGTTCATGCTCGGCCTCGCCGCGATCGGCACCGCGCTCATCCTCGGCATCGGCCTGCGGGCCGCCGCGGTGGCGGGCAGCCTGCTGCTGGTCATGATGTGGTCGGCCGTGCTCCCCCCGGAGAACAACCCCTTCATGGACGACCACCTGATCTACGCCGGCGTGCTGGTGCTGATCGCCCTCACCTCGGCCGGTGACACGCTCGGCCTGGGCCGGCTGTGGAGCCGCCTGACGATCGTCAAGCGCCTCCCCTGGCTGAAGTGACCGGACCGGACAGCAACGAAGGGCCGCACCCGGCGGGGGTGCGGCCCTTCGTCATTCGTCGCTGCGGCTGCGGTCGCCGACGTAGTCCAGCAGCTCCCGGTCCGCGGAGGCGAGCCGGTCCATCTCCTCGCCCGCGTCGCAGCTCAGCAGCGCGATGACGATCCCGTCGGCGCCACGGGCGAGCACCTCCCAGGTGGCGCCGGAATTCTCCCAGCGGCGCAGCCGCTCCACCGTGTCCTCACCGGCCATCGTCAGCCCCCGGACGCGACGATGAGCGCCTGCGGGGCGGCGGCCTTCATCCGGGTGTTGAGCCACGACAGCTGGCGCGACGTCTCGCCGTTGGCGTGCTCGGCGAGCTCCAGCAGGTCATGGTCGCGCAGGCCCTGGGCCGCCTGCGCGACCACGGTCCACGTGGTCTGCACCAGCGTGCCGAGCACGTGCAGGTCCTGCAGGTCGCGCAGCAGGCCGACCGGCCCGGAGCGCACCTCGGCGAGCCCGGCCGCGTGCAGGCGCTCCGGCTCGTCGGTGTCGGCGTCGTCGCGCTCGCCGTAGCGTTGCACGATCGGCGCCAGCCGCCGGACGTGCTCGTCGCTCATCCCGGCCAGCGTGCGGCAGGTGAACAGCACGTCGGGGTGCTTCTTGTGGCCCTCGCCGACGACCCGGAACGAGTCCGCGAGGGTCTGCTCGGCGCGGTGCGCCAGCGCGAGGTAGATCGCGAGCTGCATCAGGACGCTCCCGGGTCGTTCGGGTACGCCGGCGTGGGCACCGACCGGCTCGTCGTGGCGGCGCCCCCGGCGGTCGGCGGCACCCCGGCGCCCGCCGGCGCGGACCCGGCCGTGGTGGGAGCGGGGGCGGGCCCGTCGCCGTCGCGCAGCTTCGTCACCCGGCACGCCGCGGTCTTGAAGTACGGCTGCTTCGACACCGGATCCCAGACGGTCATGGTGAGCTCGTTGGCCTGCCCCGGCGGATCGTCACCGGCCGAGCCGTAGTGGAACGGCGCGAACACCGCACCCGGCATGACCTGCCCGACGCGGGCCTTCACCTCGATGGACCCGCGAGGCGACTCGACCCGGACCAGGTCGCCCTCGGCGATGCCCAGCCCGGCGGCGTCGGCGGGGGACAACTCCACCCAGGACTGCGGCGCGGCGTCGTTCAGCGACCGGGACCGGCTCGTCTTCGTACGGGTGTGGAACTGGTAGACCGTACGGCCGGTGGTGTAGAGCAGCGGGTACTCGTCGCTGGTCTCCTCGTGCGGCGGCGTCCACGCCGCGCCCTTGAGGAACGCCCGCCCGTCGGGCCGCAACGCCCGGTGCTCCTGCTCGGTCACGGACGCGCCGGTCAGCAGGTCGTGGCCGTACGTCTCGCAGTAGTCGGTGGCCGTCGGGAACACCGCGTCGGCGTAGAGCCGGTCGGTGCCCTCCGGGGCGTCCTCGTTCACCGGCCACGGGATGCCCGTCGGGCCGCGCAGTTTCGCGTACGACAGTCCGGTGTAGTCGACCGGGCGGGCGCGGCTCGCCTCGCGCCACGCCTCGAACGCCTCCTCGGCGGTGCGCCAGCGGATCAGCGGCTCGCCCGCGGCGTCCCGGAAGTCCATGGCTGTCGCGTACGCCAGGAAGATGTCGAGGTCGCTGCGGGCCTCGCCGGGCGGCTGCACGGCCTGCTCGGACAGGTGCACCGTACGGTTGACGTTGGTGAAGGTCCCGGTCTTCTCGCCCCAGCCGGCGGCGGGCAGCACGACGTCGGCCAGCCGGGCGGTCTCGGTCAGGAACAGGTCCTGCACGACCACGAAACACTGGTCGCCGCCGAGGATCCGGCGGATGCGGGCCGACTCCGGCATGGACACCGCGGGGTTCGTCGCCGAGATCCAGAGGAACCCGATCGAGCCCTCCTCGGCATAGCTCATGATCTGCATGGCGTGCGTCGGCGGGGCCCAGTGCGGGATCGTCAGCGGGTCGACGTTCCACAGCCCGGCGAGCTCGCGGATGTGGGACTCGTTGTCCCAGTTGCGGAAGCCGGGCAGGTCGCCGTCCGCGCCGGTCTCCCGGTTGTTCTGCGCGGTGGGCTGCCCGTTCATCTGCAGGATGCCGGAGCCCGGGCGCCCGATCAGCCCGCGCAGCAGGTGCAGGTTGTGCACGGCGACGGCCGACGCGGTGGCCTGGTGCGACTGGTAGAAGCCCTGCAGGACGGTGGAGAGCACCTCGCTGCTGGTGCCGAAGATGCGGGCCGCCCGCCGCACGTCGCCGGCGTCCACACCGCAGATCCGCGCCACCTCCTCCGGGGTGTACGGCTCGACCACGGCGCGCAGGTCGTCCACGCCGAGCGTGTGCTCAGCGACCCATTCCTCGTCGACCCAGCCGTTGACGAACAGCTCGCGGGTCAGCCCGTTCATCAGGGCCAGGTTGGTGCCGACCCGCGGGGCCAGGTGCACGCCGCCGGTGCGTTCGGCCTCGGCGGCGACCGGCGTACGGCGGGGGTCCACGCACACGATCACCGGCGGGTCGGCGGCGCGGGTCCGGTCGAGGATCCGCGACCACAGCACCGTCTGCGTCTCGGCCATGTTGTGGCCGTACAGGAAGATCGCGTCGCAGTGCTCGATGTCGGTGTACGACCCGGGCTGCCCGTCCGCCCCGAACGACTCCTTGAACGACGCGGCGGCCGTCGCCGTGCACAGCCGCGTGTTGCCGTCCATGTGCGGCGTGCCGATGCCGGCCTTGCCGATGACCGCCAGCGTGTAGTACTCCTCCAGGAACAGCTGTCCGCTGGTGTAGAAGCCGTGCGACAGCGGGCCCTTCTCGTCCAGCAACCGCCGGGAGACCTCGGTGACGCGGGCCATGGCCGTGTCCCAGTCGGTCTCGACGAGCTGGCCGTGCTCGCGGACGAGCGGGCGGGTGAGCCGGTCGGGGGAATGCGCCCAGGCGGTGCTGCCGTACAGGCCCTTGGGGCCGAGCCGGCCGTGGTTCACCACGTCGGTGGCCCGGCCGCGGATGCCCACCATGCGCCCGTCCTTGACCGCGATGTCGCAGCCGCAGCCGTTGCTGCAGAGCAGGCAGGCGCTGAGCACCCACCGATCGACGTCACTTTCGGTGATCCCGTCGGCGAGGTACTGGTCGACGCGCGCCGGCCAGACCGTGCCGCGGGGGTGTGGGGTCCGTGGTCCCCAGATGTCGGCGATGCGATCCATCGTGCCTCCGGTTGGTCCGGGGAGATCCTAAGCCGGTCGCGGCGGCCGCGCCGGTCGAGAAGAACCCCGATACCCCGTCGGTGGCCGATCGAAAAGTCCGGCCCGGTGGGATTGTCCCTGGTCAAACGCGGGTAGACGAGATCGCGACAGAGAGCCGATCATGCTCAGGAGGCTGGATATGACCGATCCACGCGCAGGCATGTACGCGTCCGGTGGCGCCCACGCGCAGGAGACCTCCGCGGCCAGACAGGTGGCGGGGCAGAGCGCCGGGGCGGCGGGACAGGCGGCGAGCGAGGTCGCCGGTACCGCGAAGGACCAGGCACAGCGCGTCGCGGCCGAGGCCGCCTCGCAGGCCCGCTCGGTGGCCGCCGAGGTGCGCGACCGGGTCGGCGAGCAGGCCCGTACGCAGCACGACAAGCTGGTGACCACGATCCGCGAGACCGCCGACCACCTCGACGAGATGCGCGGCGAGCGGCAGGATTCGCCGGCCGCGACCGTGGTGTCGCGGGTGGCCGACAGCGGCCGGCAGCTCGCCGACTACCTCGAGAGCAACGGGCCGGAGGGTGTGCTGCGCGAGGTCACCGACTTCGCCCGGCGGCGTCCCGGTGCGTTCCTCGCGAGCGCGCTGGCGGCCGGCTTCGTGGTCGGGCGGCTCGGCAAGGGCGTGATGAAGGCCGACGACACCGCGGGCAAGCCCGCCGGCGACACCTTCGTCTCGCGCGCCGAGGACACCACGGCCTACGGGACCCCCGCCACCACCGGGACCTACGGGACCACCGAGGCGTACGGGACCACCGGCTACACCCCGGCGGACGCGTACGACATCGGCGCCACCACGGCCAACACGGCGGTGTACGGCTCCACGTACGCCTCCACCGGCACCGGCACGCCGGTCGTCGCCGACGAGGGCTACTCGACCGACCTGCCGGGAGGCACCCGATGACGACCACCGCGAACCGCCCCGGCCACCACGAGGACGTGGCGGAGACGTCGATCGGGGAGCTGATCGGCAACATCAGCAACGACCTGTCGCAGCTGTTCCGCCAGGAGGTGGAGCTCGCGAAGGCCGAGCTGAAGCAGGAGGCCACCAAGGCGGGCAAGGCCGCCGGCATGCTCAGCGGCGCCGCGTTCGCCGGCTACATGGTCATCGTGCTGCTCAGCTTCGCCCTCGTGGCCGCGCTGAGCAACGTGATGGACCCGGGCTGGGCCGCGCTCATCGTCGCCGCCCTGTGGGGCGCCGCCGGCGCGGTGCTGTTCCTCAACGGCCGCAAGAAGCTCAAGACCGTCGACCCCATGCCCCGCCGCACCGTCGACACGATCAAGGAGGACGCGCAATGGCTGAAGAACCCGACCGGCTGAGGCAGCAGATCGAGCAGACGCGCGCCTCGCTGACGCGCGACGTGGACATGCTGGCCGAGAAGACCAGCCCCAAGCAGGTCGCGCAGCGGCGGTGGACCGCGGTGAAGGAGAAGGTCATGGGTACGACCGAACAGGCCCGGCACAGCACCTCGAGCGCCGCGCACTCCGCGGCCGGGACCGTGCAGGACACGGCGTCCCAGCTGGGTGACAAGGCGTCGGAGCTGGGCAGCCAGGTCTCCGACAAGGCGCACGGCGTGGCCGAGTCGGTGCGCAGCGCCCCGCAGGCGGTGACCCAGCAGACACAGGGCAACCCGCTCGCCGCCGGCATCATCGCGTTCGGCGTGGGCATGCTGGCCGCGACGCTGATCCCGGCCAGCGACGCCGAGAAGCGCGCCGGTGCGCAGCTCAAGGAGCACAGCGGCGACCTGACCGACAGGGTCAAGGAGGTCGCCACCGAGATGAAGGACGACATGTCCGGCACGGTGCAGCAGGCCGTCGGCCAGCTGAAGGAGACCGCGCAGGACGCCGCGCAGACGACCAAGCAGCAGGCTCAGTCCTCGGCGCAGGACGCCCAGGAGCAGAGCAAGCGCGCGTTCAGCGACGCCCGTTCCTGACGCTCCGGCACGGCAGAACAGTGCGGGCCCGCGGATTCCTCCGCGGGCCCGCAGCCGTGTCCGGGCGGTTACGCGGGTGCGCCGGCCAGCAGGCAGACCGCCAGCAGGCGTACGGACGGCCACGGCGCCCGCGCCCAGCCGTCGGCGGGGGTGTGCTGCGGCGACCAGCCCCGGCGGGTGGCGACGTCGGCGACCCCGTCGGCGTACGCGGCCAGCGTCACCGGGTGCAGGCCGCCGCCGCGCGCGTCGGTGAGCTGCCGGCGCACCTCGGCGATGTGCTGATCGACCTCGGCAGCCAGCCCGGGCAGCGCCCGCATCGCCGCGGCGCCGTGCCCGCCCAGCCGCGCCCACCACTGCGCGAGGGCCAGGTGGGCCGCCGACGCGACCCGCTCGCGGCCGTGAGTCTCGAGATCCATGGCGACAACGTACGAACGCCGTCCCGTGGCGGGCAATGCCCCCGGGGCACGTGCACCCCAAGTGTGACCGTTCAGCCACCGGGGCACCCGGCGATTCATCCGCCTCGGGCGGTGGAATGCCCGTTGATCCGGTTTCAGGTGACCGCCGGGCGGCAAAGTGATCATCACACCGCCCGGGTGTGTGCGGCAGCCGATCCCCGCGCCCGGTCGAGTCGGCGACCGGCCCCTCCGTACGGAGGGGCCGTCGTCTCGTTTGCGGCCCGGCGGGCGCGGGCACACCCGGGCGACAGCCGTCGCCAGGGAGGTGGCCATGCCGGCACGCGACGAGATGCCGAGCACGCTCAAGCGCTCACCGCGCAAGGCCCAGGACACCTGGGCCGCGACCCACGACTCCGCGGTCGAACAGTACGGCGAGGGCGAACGCGCCCACCGCACCGCGTTCTCGGCGGTCAAGCACTCCTTCGAGAAGGTCGGCGACCACTGGGAACCGAAGGCGGAGAAGGGACCCAGCGACGAGCGGGCCGCCGGCGGGCGCGACACCGACGCGCCGACCGCGGGCGGGGTGGACGCCCACGCGAGCAAGCAGCACCTGCTCGACGTGGCGCGGCGGCTGGACGTACGCGGCCGGTCCCGGATGACCAAGCCGGAGCTCGTCGACGCGATCCAGAAGGCCAACGAGCGCGAGACCCGCCGGGCGCGTACCGGGCGGTGAGGCTCAGACCGAGGCGTGCCGCTGGTGCGCGGCGGGCACCGCGGCGGCGGCCGGCAGGGTGAACGTGATGCACGTGCCCCGGCCGCCGGGGTTCGGCCCCGCGGCGATCGTGCCGCCGTGGCGTTCCACGATCCGCCGGCAGATGCCCAGCCCCAGGCCGGTACCCGCGTAACCGGCGGACGGATGCGCGCGGTGGAAGTTGTCGAAGACCCGCCCGTGCTGCCCGGCCGGGATGCCGATGCCGTTGTCGCGGACCTCCACCCGTACCCAGCCGTCGTGCTCCGCGGTCGCGCAGACGCGGACCTCTGGCGTCGTACCGGGGGCGGTGTACTTGACCGCGTTGCTGATGAGGTTGTCGAGCACCTGGCGGACCAGCACCGGGTCGGCGTGCACCGGCGGCAGGTCGTCGGCGTGGAACCGCGGCACCGGACCGCCGCCGCTCTCCGCCTGGTCGACGCGGGCCGTGGTCAGCTCGGCCACCAGCGTGTTCAGCGGGACGTCCACCGGCGCCAGCGCGGCGTCCCGGGCGGTCGTGTACGCGAGCAGGTCGTTGATGAGGTTCCGCATCCGTACCCCGGCTCGCCGGATGCGGCGCAGCCCGTCGCGGGCATCGTCGACCGCCGGGTGCTCGGGCGCCTCGTCGAGGGCCGTCATGCCGGCGTCGGACCACCCCTCCACGGTGGCCAGCGGGTTGAGCAGGTCGTGGGCCACCACGCCGGCGAAGGACGCCAGCTCGTCGCGGTGCCGCCGCTCGGCCGTGACGTCGCTGAAGATGCTCACCGCGCAGGGTTCACCGTTGATCGGGTGGGGGAGCGGGGTGGCCGCCACGTGCAGGACACGTCCGTCCGGTACGGAGGGGTTGCGCACCACGATGTCCATGCTGTGCGGCTCCCCGGTGCGCAGGGTCCGCCGGAACGGCAGCTCCTCGGCGGGGATCATGTGCCCGTCGGCGTGGAACAACCCGTAGTACCCGGTGTCGGCCATGTGGCCGGTGGTGCTGACGAGGCCGCCGAGCAGCCGCCCGCTCGCCGGGTTGCGCAGGATGAGCCGGCCCTGGCCGTCCATCACCGCCAGCCCCTCGGCCATGCCGTCGACGATCGTGGCGAGCACGGTGGCCTGCTCGGCGGCCGCCTGCTCGGAGCCCCGCAGGTCGGCGAGGAGCCGGTCCCGCTCGTCGCGGCCGAGCGCCAGCGCGAGCCCCACCACGGCCACCATCCCGACGAACGCCTGGGCGATCAGCGCCCGCATCGCGTTGTCGTGGACCTGGGCGAAGGGCCCCACGCCGTGCAACGTGAACAGCACGGCGGCGGACCCGAACGTCAGGTCGTGCAGGATCACGAACCCGGTACGCAGCCGCAGCCCCGCCCACACCGTCATCGCGAGCAGCGGGAAGGCCAGCGGCAACCCGTGGGCGATGCCGAACGCGACGGTGTACGTCAGCGCCGAGACCACGACGACGGTGGCGTACTCCAGCGCTCGCCGCCGGGTCAGGCCCGACAGCTCCGCGCGCAGCACCGCGCGGATGCCGGCGTGTTCGGAGTGCCACCGGCGTACGGCGTAGCCCAGCCGCAGCCCGACCGCGCCGATGAGCAGGATGCTGACGGTGTTGCGGGTCAGCCACACCGCGGTGGACGCCGGTGAGTAGACGCCGTTGACCAGCCAGGCCGCCGTGGGGCCGATCATCGCTCCGGCGGCGGTGGCCACGAACGCCGCCGCGATCAGGCGCCACAGCTCCGGCAGGCGGCTCATCGGCAGGCTGCCGCCGCCGCCCCAGGCGTGCGGCAGCCACCGCCGGAACAGCAGGCCGAACAGCTCCGCCTGCACGAGGTTCGCCACCACGAAGCTCGCGGCGAGCGCGGGCGGCGCGCCGGTCGCCGTGTTCACCACCATCGTGACCACGGACAGGGCGAGCACGTCGAGGGCCCGCAAGCGCGACCGGTGCTGGGCCAGGAACCACACCGCCGAGACGCCCGCCGCCGGCCACACCAGGCTCAGGTTGGTGCCGTCCATGATCGTCTGCCGCCCCAGCCAGGTGGCGAGCAGGTACAGCGCGGCGAAGCCGGCCGTCCGCAGCAGGGAGGCGGAGAGCGTCATCGCGCGGTCTCCGACTGCCGCGACGCCCCGCCTCTCCGGGCGAGCAGGTCGTCCACGGCCGCGCACAGCACCCCGGCCGTGAACGGCTTGGCGACGTACGCGGCGTCGAGGCCGGTGATCCGGGCCAGCACGGTGCCGTGCCACAGCACGGTCAGGAACAGGGCGGCCAGGTCGGGGTGGTCGGCGCGCAGCCGCTCGAGCAGCTCGAAGCCGTCCACGCCCGGCATGTCCACGTCGAGCACGGCGGCGTCCGGCGGGCCGTGCAGGGCCACCTCGGCCAGCGCGGTGGCGCTGTCGTGCGCGCAGATCACCTCGTGCCCGGCCCGGACGAGGTACCGCGCGATGAGGGCGCAGATGTCCGGTTCGTTGTCGACCACCAGCAGACGCGCCACGCCGTCCCCCGTTCCCCTCACAGCTCCTATCGGCACCGGGCCGGGGGCACTGAGTGCGGACATCGTCATCTCGGCATTGGACGATACTTATTGAAAACGATTACCGTTTCGGCACCGACGGAACGGAGTACCGAGTTGACACCACCACGCACCCTCGTCGCTGTGGCGGCCGCCGCAGCCCTCGCCCTTCTCGGCGGTTGCGGCTCCGGCGACGAGGCCGCGGGCGCCGCGAGCGCGACGTCCGGAGCCCGGCTGGCCGTGGTCGCCACCACCCCCGAGGTCGCCGACTTCGTCCGCACCATCGGCGGCGCCGGCGTCGCGGTCACCCAGATCATCAAGCCGAACGTGGACCCGCACGACTACGAGCCCACGCCGGCCGACCTGCAGGCCATCGGCGCCGCGAAGGTCGTCGTCAAGAACGGCGTCGGCCTGGAGGGATGGCTCGACCGCACCATCGAGGCCGCCGGCTTCGGCGGCACGGTCGTCGACGCGAGCCGGGGCGTGACGCTGCGCGACGGGGAGGGCGGCCAACGCGACCCGCACATCTGGCACGACCCGCGCAACGCGAAGATCATGGTGGCGACCATCGAGAAGGGCCTGGCCGCCGCCGATCCTGCGCGTGCCGCCGCCTACGCCGAGAACCTCGCCGGCTACTCGGCCCAGCTCGACCGGCTCGACGCCGACGCCGAGGCGGCGTTCGCGACGATCCCCGCCGCCCAGCGCAAGCTGGTGACCGACCACGACGCGTTCGGCTACTACGTCGAGCGCTACCGGCTGCAGTTCGTCGGCTCGGTGATCCCGAGCCTGGACACCTCCGCCGAGCTGTCCGCGCAGCAGCTCGCCGGGCTGGTCGCGAGGATCAAGGCGACCGGCACCCGGGCGATCTTCACCGAGAGCTCGCTGTCGCCCAGGACCGCCGAGGCCATCGCGCGGCAGGCCGGCGTCGAGGTCGTCGGCGGCGAGGACGCCCTGTACGGCGACAGCCTCGGCGCGCCCGGCACCCCGGAGGGCACGTACCTGGGCGCCGAGCGGCACAACACCGAGGTCATCGTCGCGGCCCTCGGTGGCTGAGCCGTCCGGCGCGGTGCTGCGGTACGCCGGTGTCCAGGCCGGCTACCGGGGCGTACCCGTGCTCACCGACGTCGACCTGGAGCTGCACACCGGGCAGCGCCTCGCGCTCGTCGGGCCCAACGGCGCCGGCAAGTCCACGCTGATCAAGTCGGTGCTCGGGCTCGTACCGGTGCTCGGCGGGACGGCGACGGTGCTCGGCCGCACGCCCGCGCAGGCGCGCGGCGACACCGGCTACGTGCCGCAGACCGGCGAGCTGGACACCGGCTTCCCGGTGAGCGCCGCGCAGGTCGTCATGATGGGCCGCTACCGCCGCATCGGCTGGTGGCGGCCCGCCCGGGCGGCCGACCGGCGGGCCGTGCGCGAGGCGCTCGGCCGGGTGGGGCTGGCCGGCAAGGGACGCGTCCCGTTCGGGGTGCTCTCCGGCGGCCAGCGCCAGCGGGTGCTGCTGGCCCGGGCGATCGCCGCCGAACCGCGGCTGCTGCTGCTCGACGAACCCTTCAACGGCGTCGACGCGGTCAGCCAGGAGGCGATCCTGGCGGTGCTGCGGGAGCTGAGCGCCTCCGGGACCGCCCTGATGCTCAGCACCCACGACCTGGCCGTCGCCCGCGACCTCGCCGACCAGGTGTGCCTGCTCAACGGCCGGCAATGGGCGCTCGGCCCACCGGCGCAGACGCTGACCGCCGGTCCGCTGCGCCGGGCGTACGGCGCCCACGCGCTCGACCTGGCCGACGGCCGTACGGTGCTGGTGGAGCCGTGACCGAGCCGTTCGCGGTCCCGTTCATGGCGCGGGCGCTGGCCGAGCTGGCCCTGCTCGCGCTGATCTGCGGGCCGGTCAGCGTCTTCGTGTTCGTACGGCGGCTGTCGTTCGTCTCCGACGCGCTCACCCACACCGTCTTCCCCGGGGTCGTCATCGGCTTCCTGGCCGGCGGCGCCGAGGGGCTGGTCGCCGGAGCCCTCGTCGCGGCCGTGGTGACCGCCGTGGCGCTGACCCTGCTCACCCGCGCGGGCGCGCTCACCGACGACGCGTCGACGGCCGTGGTGCTCACCGCGATGTTCTCGGCCGGGGTGGTGCTGGTGTCGCGCCGGTCCTCGTACACCTCGGATCTGACGGCGCTGCTCTTCGGGCGCCTGTTGACGGTGACCTCGCAGCAGCTCGCCGAGACCGCCGCCCTGGCCGTGGTCATCCTCGCGATGCTGCTGGTAGCCGCCCGGCCGCTGCTGTTCCGGGCGTTCGACCCGGCCGGGGCGGCGGCGGCCGGCTTCCGGATCGGGCTGCTGGACCTGTGGCTCAACCTCGTCGTCGCCCTCGTGGTGGTCGCGGCCGTACGCGCGGTGGGCACGATCCTCGTCGTGGCCCTGCTCATCGTGCCGGCCGCGGCGGCGCGCACGGTGACCGTACGGCCGGCGCTCATGGCCCTGACCGGCACGGGGCTGATCGCGGCCGCGGGCTACGCCGGGCTGCTGGTGAGCTGGACCGCGTCCGTCGGGCACGGGATCGTGCTGACCTCCGCCTCCGCCGTCGTGCTGCTGCTCGTGCTGGCGTACCTGGCGTTGCTGCCCGTCGGCCTGCTGCGTCGCCGGCGGCAGCGGCCGGCGCGTACCGGAAGGGCCTCGCCGCATGAACTGGTGGGATGACGCGCTGCACCGCGCCGTCGCGGAGGTCGTCCTCGCCGGGGCGCTGGCCGCGCTGGTCGGCGTGCACGTGGTGCTGCGCCGGCTGTCCTTCTTCACGATGGCGCTGACCCACGCCACCTTTCCCGGTGTGGTGGCGGCCGGCATCGTCGGCGTCAACGTCTACGCCGGCGGGGTGGCCGCCGGGGCGGCCGTCGCCGTGGGCGTGGCCGCCCTCAGCCGCCGCCGCGGCCAGGACGCGGCGGCGGCCACCGGGGTCATGCTGTCGGGCGGGTTCGCGCTCGGCGCGGTGCTGGTCGCCACGCAGAACGGCTTCAGCCGGGACCTGTCGTCGTTGCTCGTCGGTTCGATCCTCACGGTCGGCCCCGGTGACCTCGCCACCACCGCCGCGGTGCTGGCCGTGATCGCCACGGTGCTGACGGCGTGTGCCCGGCCGCTGCTGTTCACCGGTTTCGACCCGGCCGGGGCGCGGGCCGCCGGCTTCGCGACGGGAGCCTGGGACCTGGTGCTGCTGCTGACGATCCAGGTGGCGGTGGTGACGATCGTCCCGGCCGTCGGCACGATCCTGGCGCTGGCGCTGATCGTCGCGCCGGCCGCCGCGGCCCGGCTGTGGTCCACCCGGCTGCCGGTGATCACCGCTCTCGCGGCGGCCGGGGGGATCACGGCGGGCCTGGCCGGCCTGTACGCGTCCAGCCGCTGGAACGTGGCCGCGGGCGCGAGCATCGCCCTGGCCGCCACCGGCCTGCTGCTGCTCTCGGCGCTGCTGCGGCGGCTATCCGTACGCCCGCGCCCGCGGAGGGCCGGGTCGTGACGAGCGCGCGGTGGCCAGGCGCCTGCCCGGGCCGGCGCCGGTCAGGCGCGGGGGCGGCGGCCCAGCCAGACCGTCCTGGTCGCGCGGATCGTGAGGTCGTCGCGGTCGGTCACCCCGGCCGCGAGCGCTTCCAGGGCCGCGAGGTCGGCCGGGTCGAGCCGGCCCTCGAGGCGGGGCGCCATCCGGCCCAGGGAGACCTGCGCGTAGCGGCCGGCCGCCGCGGGCTGCGGGGGCCGCAGGTCGATGTCGGCGCGCCGCTCCTCCTCGACGACGAAGCCGGCCTTCGCCAGCCGGTCGCCCCAGTCCTCGTGCATGTGCAGCCCGGCCTCGTCACGCAGCGCGGCGAGGGCGGCGTGGGCGCGTTCCTCCAGGCCCGCGTCGGGCGTACCGGTGAGGAACAGCGGGAACGAGTCGAGCTCGGTCGCCAGCAGCACGCCGCCGGGGCGCGCCGTGGCGAAGGCCTGCGCGAGCGCGTTGCCGGGATCGGCCATGTGGTGCAGCGACGCCGAGGCCCACACCAGGTCGGCGGGGCCGAGATCCGGCCACGGCTGATCCAGGTCGGCCCGGACCGTGCGCACCCGGTCGCCGAGGCCCAGCTCGCCGGCGCGGTGCCGCAGGTGCTCCAGCATCGCCTCGTCGACGTCGACCGCGACGACCTCGGCGCCGGGGAGGTGCCGGGCCAGCGCGAGGGTGCCGGTGCCGGAGCCCGCACCGAGGTCGATGATGCGCGGCCGGGCGGGAACCAGCGAACCGGCCCAGGTGATGACGTCGCGGTGGTACTCGTGCAGGACCTCGGCGTCGAGGTCCAGCATCTCCGCCATGTGGGAATGTGCCATGTGCCGACCGTACCCATTATTTGCGCGTAAGGCATAGCATCTTGCGTATGAAGCAAGACGGTGATCTGGACTCGCTCGTCCGGCAGCGCATCCGCGGGCTGCGGCTGGCCCGCGGCTGGTCGCTCGACGAGCTCGCCGCGCGCAGCTACCTGAGCCCGTCCACGCTCAGCAGGATCGAGACCGGCCACCGGCGGATCGCCCTCGACCAGCTCGCCCCGCTCGCCCGCGCGCTCGGCACCACGCTCGACCAGCTGGTCGAATCCGGTGACGACGGTGACGTGGTGATCCGGCCGCACCGCGACGACGCGCGCGGCATGACCACCTGGTTGCTGTCGCGCGAGGGCGCCCCGCACGGCGTCACGGTGGCCAAGCTGAGGATCACCCGGCCGGTCCCCGCGGACCTGCGCGTGCACCCGGGCCGCGACTGGTTCACCGTGCTGTCCGGCACGGTCGTGCTGCGCCTCGGCGAGCGCACCATCCGGGTCCGGGCCGGCGAGGCCGCGGAGTTCTCCACGATGGTGCCGCACGCGTTCGGCGCCGAGGACGGCCCCGCGGAAGTCCTGTGCATCCTCGACCACGACGGCGAACGCAGCCACCTGGGACCCGCCCGCGACGGGGTGGCCCGCGACGGCTCGCCGGGCGCACGATACGAGGCATGACAGCGGCGGACGGCCCCCTCAACGCGGGCGAACCGGCGGCGGCCGACGCGGCTGTGACGCTGTTCGCGGGCCCGGTGTTCTGCCTGTCGGACCGCTACGGCGACATCGATCCGGGCAGCCCGCACGGCCTGTTCGTCCGCGACGCGAGGGTGCTCTCACGCTGGCAGCTGCGCCTCGACGGCCGCCGCCCGGACGCCCTGACCGCGCGGGCGCCCGACGCGTACGCGGGCCGGTTCGTCCTCCGCGGGCCGGCCGGCGGCGGGCTGCTGCTGGTGCGCGACCGCCTGGTCGACGACGGGCTGCGCGAGGTCCTCACCGTACGCAACCTGGGCCGGACGGCCGTCGCGTGCGAGCTGGAGCTGACCGTCGCGGCCGACTTCGCCGACCTGTTCGCCGTGAAGGACGGCCGGGCCGGATCCGGCGGCGCCGACACCGCGGCCGGCGACGGGGCGCTGCGGCTCACCTCACGGGCCGACGCCGGGCGGGGCCTGCGCGTGACGGCCTCCGGTGACCCGCTCCTCGAGCCGGGCCGGCTGAGGTGGCGCATCGCCGTACCCGCGCGGGAGTCGTGGCACACCGAGATCCTGGCCGAGGCGATGGTGGGCGGCCGGTGGATCACCCCGGGCTTCGAGCGCGGCAAGCCGGCCGATGACAGCGGGGCCGCCCGCCGGTCGCGCGCGTGGCGCACGGCGGTCACCCGCATCGAGGCCGCGGACCCGGGGCTCGCCGCGGCTTTGAGGCGTACCGAAGACGACCTGGGTGCGTTGCAGGCGCCGGACCCGCGCACCGGGCGTCCGTTCGTGGCCGCCGGCGCGCCCTGGTACATGACCCTCTTCGGCCGCGACAGCCTGCTCACCGCCTGGATGACGCTGCCGCTCGACCTGTCGCTCGCCGTGGGCACGCTGCGGGCGCTCGCCGCGACACAGGGCCGCGTCACCGACCCGGCGACCGAGGAACAGCCCGGCCGGATCCTGCACGAGCTGCGCCTGGGTCCGGACAACGACCGCACGCTCGGCGGCAGCCGCTACTACGGCACCGCCGACGCCACGCCCCTGTTCGTCATGCTGCTCGCAGAGGTGTGGCGGTGGGGCGCACCCGAGGCGGTGGTCCGGCAGCTGCTGCCGGCCGCCGACGCGGCCCTGCAATGGATCGACGGGTACGGCGACCGCGACGGCGACGGCTTCGTCGAGTACGAGCGCTCCGCCGGCCACGGCCTGATCAACCAGGGCTGGAAGGACAGCGCCGACGCGGTCAGCTTCGCCGACGGCGACCCGGCGCGGGCCCCGATCGCCCTGTGCGAGGTCCAGGCGTACGTCCATGCGGCGCTGCTGGCCCGCGCCGAGCTCGCGGACGCGTTGGGCGACCCCGGCCGCGCCGCCGCCTGCCGCGAACGGGCGGACCTGCTGCGGGCGGCCTTCGCCGACGCCTTCTGGCTGCCCGGGCGCGGCTGGTACGCGCTGGCCCTGGACGGGGCCAAGCGGCCGGTGGACGCGCTCACCAGCAACGCCGCCCACGTGCTGTGGACCGGCGTCGCGACCGACGCCCACGCCGAGACGCTCGTCGCGCGGTTGTCACACCCCGACATGGACACCGGGTACGGGCTGCGCACGCTGTCGCGGGCCATGGGCGCGTACGACCCGATGAGCTACCACAACGGCTCGGTGTGGCCGCACGACACCGCGATCGCCGTGGCGGGACTGCTGCGCTACGCGCACGTACCCGGGGCGCTCGAGCTCGCCCACCGCCTGACCGCCGGCGTCCTCGATGCGGCGGACGCGTTCGGCGCCCGCCTCCCCGAGCTGTACTGCGGCTTCGGCCGCGACGAGTTCGCGCCGCCGGTGCCGTACCCGACATCCTGCTCGCCGCAGGCCTGGGCGGCGGCCGCGCCGCTGCTGCTGGTCCGGGCGGCGCTCGGCCTGGAACCGGATGTGCCGCGCAGCACCGTGGGACTGACACCGCGGCTGCCGGCGTCGTGGGGCGAGGTGACGGTGTCCGGGCTGCGGCTCGGGGCGGCGACGCTGCGGATCACGGCCGAGGGAGATGCGGGGGAGATCAGCGGCCTGCCGCCCGGGTGGCGGCGTGCAGGCTCCTGACGCGGGCCGGCGCGCGGGCCCCTGTGCCGGCGCGGCGGCCCCGTCCGTCCGCCGGCCCCTCGGCCCGCGGGGAAGGACCTACGCTGGCCGGGTGGCGAAGGTTCTGATCACCGGCATGTCCGGGACCGGCAAGTCGAGCGCCCTGCACGCGCTGGCCGGGCGCGGGCATCGCACGGTCGACACGGACACCGGCGAGTGGAGCCGGTGGACGACCCTGCCCGGCGGCTCCCGGGACTGGATCTGGCGCGAGGACGCGATGACCGCGCTGCTGAGCGGGCCCGGGGAAGGCCACCTGTTCGTGGCCGGCTGCAAGAGCAACCAGGGCGCGTTCCACCCGCAGTTCGACGCGGTCGTGCTGCTGAGCGCACCGGCCGGCGTCCTGCTGGCCCGGGTCGCGGCGCGCACCGGGAACCCGTACGGCAAGACCGCGGAGGAACGCGCCGCCATCCTGGAGCATCTGCAGGTGGTCGAGCCGCTGCTGCGGGCCACGGCCACGGCGGAGCTCGATGCGACCGCGCCGCTGGAGACCGTGACCCGGCAGTTGGAGGACCTAGCGGCCGCCGCGGTGGTGAGCAGGTGACGGAACGCGTGCGCCTCGCCGTTCTCGACGTCGGCTCCAACACGGTGAACCTGCTGGTCAGTGAGGCCGGCGGTGGCCTGCCGCTGCCGGTGCACACGTGGAAGCTGCGGACCCGGCTCGCCGAGCGCCTCGGCCCGGACGGCACCATCGCGCCGGGCGGGCGGCGGCGGCTGGTGCGGGCCGTCGCCGCGGCGGCCGGGGAGATGGAGCGTGCGGGTGTCGACGGGCTTTTCGCGTACGCGACAGCCAGCGTGCGGGATGCGCCCAACCGGGACCACGTCCTGGGCGAGGTGGAGAAGGGCAGCGGGATCCGGCTCGGCACGCTGTCCGGGCTGGAGGAGGCGCAGCTGACGTTTCTGGCGGCGCGGCGGTGGCTGGGCTGGAGCGCCGGGCCGATGCTGCTGCTGGACATCGGCGGCGGCACGCTGGAGGTGGCGTTCGGCCGGGACCGGCTGCCCGAGTCGGCGCTCTCGCTGCCGCTGGGCGCCGGCCGGCTGACCCGCGAGTTCCTGCGCGACGGCGACCCGCCGAGCGGGCAGTCCCTGCGCGAGCTGCGCCGGCACGTCCGCGAGCAGGTACGCCGCATCGCCGCCCGCGGATCCTGGGAGTCGCCGCACACCGCGGTCGCGGCGTCGAAGACGTTCCAGCAGCTGGCCCGCCTCACCGGGGCGGCCCCGCTGCGGCACGGCCCGTTCGTCACCCGGCGGTTGCGGCGCCGGGCGCTGCGGCCGGTGATCGAGCGGCTGGCCGGGCTGTCCTCCGCCGAGCGGCAGCGGCTGCCCGGGGTGTCGGCGCACCGGGCCCGGCAGATCCTCGCCGGGGCGGTCGTGGGCTACGAGGTGATGCGTGGGCTCAACGTGGAGGCGGTACGGATCTGCCCGTGGGGGCTGCGCGAGGGGATCCTGCTGCGCCGGCTGGAGGCGTACGAGCCGGAGCTCGGCAACGCCGCCTGGCTGCCGTGGCCCCCTCAGCGCCCGGCGAGATCGAGAACGTAGGACTCGTCCTCGCGGCGGAAACCGAGCCGGTCGTAGTACGGCGCCAGCATGCCGGGCGGCGTCACGACGGTCCGGCAGGCGCGGTCGGTGAACAGGTGACTGCGCCGGTACACGAACTCGCCCGGGGTGAAGTCCCGGTACCGCTGGGTCACGTAGTCCAGCTCGACCCGCGCGACGCCCGCATCCGGCCGGAACAGCACGACCCCGACGATCTCGTCGCCGTTGACGATCAGGTACGCGGCCCGCCCCTCGCCGGACTCGGGACGGAAGCCGGGATTGAACCGCACGATGTCGTCGTGGTGCAGCTCCAGCACGTGCCGCAGCATGTCGCCGTCGGGGCGTACCTCCACCACCCGGTACGCCCGCTCGTCGTGCCGGCTGGTCACCATCCGGGCCAGGTACCAGACGTTGATGATCGCGAGCACCACGTTGAGCCCCACCATGGGCCACACGCCCAGGGCCGCGTTGAAGCCGATGAGCACCAGGCAGCCGACCAGGTTGAGGGCGCGCAGCCGCAGGAGCCGGCTCTGCAGCAGCGACCACACCAGCAGCGCCGAACCTGTCCAGCCGATCGCGTCGAGCCACGTCATCCGGCCAGCCTAGGGGGCATGCCGGGCCGGGATGCCGGTAACCCGGGCCGACGCCGCGGCCCGAGGTCCCGCCGGGGCGCGCCGGTCACCCGCAGGAGAGGCTGATCTTCTCGGCCGTGAGCGCGTCGTCGCCGCCCTCGTGGTCGTCCCCGCGCTCGTGGTCATCGCCGTCCTCGCCGTCGTCCCCGTCGACGTCGAGCCGGTGCACTGTGCGGCCCGGGGTGAGGTCGCCGGCCGTGGCGGGAGCGGGGCAGGCGGCCGAGCGCCGGTACCAGCGGATCTCCGTGTCCTCGGTGACGGTTACCGTGACGGTCATGCCGTCCACCGACCCGACCGTGAGCGCGCCGGTCGCCGCGTCGTACGCGGTGACGGTGCCGGCGTTGTCCTCGCCGTCCGGGATGCCGTCGTCGTCCTGGTCGGGGTCGCGCGGGTCCTCGCCGGCGTCGAGCTCGTCACGGTCGTCGGCCCCGTCGTCGTCGCTGTCCTCGTCACCGTCGGAGACGCCGTCGTGGTCGCTGTCGGCCTCGCGGGGGTCGTCGCCGAGGTCGTACTCGTGCCGGTTGCTCAGCCCGTCGCCGTCGAGGTCGCCGCCCGCGTCGCCGCGGGTGGGCCGGAGCCGGTGGGCCACCTCCCAGCCGTCGGGCATGCCGTCGTGGTCGGTGTCGGCCGTCCGCGCGCTGGTGCCGGCCCGGTACTCGGCAAGGTTGCGCAGGCCGTCGCGGTCGCGGTCGGCCCTGGCGTCGTTGCGGCGGGCGTTGAGCCCGTTGGCCTTCTCCCACCGGTCCGGCATGCCGTCGTGGTCGCTGTCGCGTACGGCGGGTGCGGCCGGTTTGGGCTTGTGCGCCTTGGCGGCCATGGCCGTGCCGGACATCGACAGCGTGGTGAGGGTGGCGGCTGCAGCCGCGGCGCGATCCGCAGGTTCCGACGGTGGTTCACGCGGGGGGTCCTTCTCTCGCGGCGTCACGTGGAGTGATCACCGTAAGGCCCTCCGTGCTGCCTCGATGATCTTGGAGGCCATCGCAACCGGACCGCTCCGGACCTGCACCGGGCGCCGGCCCGTCTGGTCGGGGCGCGTCGGGTCGGGTCGCGTCCGGTCGGGGCGTGTCCGGATCGGATGCGTCAGAGGAACGGCACCGACGGATCGTCCGCCGCGGCGGTGTCGTCCTGCGCGTCGGCCGTGCACAGTCGCCACCGGCCGTCCGAGCCCTGCACGAGGGTGATCTGCAGGCCCGTGGTGGCGAGCGGCGGGAAGGAGGTGATCGGCCTGGCGCCGGTGCGGCTGAGGACCGCCTCCGCGGGGCGTGACACGGTGACGTCGAGGGTCACGTGCCCGCCGAGCGCGGAGACGGGCGTACCGGCGGCGGGGGAGGGACCGACGACCGTGCCGAAGGTGACCTTCGCGGGCCGCACGTAGGCCTTGTCCCGCAGCAGCCCGTCGGCCTGCTCGGAGATCAGGTCGTACACGGCGCAGCCGGGTGCCGCGATGGTCCCCACCTTCGCCGGATCCGGGTTGGCCAGCAGCCACTGCCCGTAGCCGGAGAGCGAGGCCAGCATCGCCGGCCAGGCCGTGCCCGTGTTGCTCACCGAGGGCGCCGGGGTGCGCGGCTTGGGGGTCACGGCGACGATCACGGGCAGCGCAGGCGCCGGCGAGACGCTGCGGGCCGGGGGTGCCGCGGTGCCGGCCGTGGTGGCCGTGGCGGCGCAGCCGGACAGGCTCACCTGCAGAGCGCAGGCCAGGACGCCCACCGTCGCGCCGATGCGAAGCTTCACCATCACGTTTCCTCCCGGGACCGTCTGACAGGCTCGTCGGCCGGGGGCGGGCGCGAGTGAGGAACCCGTACGGATGGCAACCGGGCCGCGACCTCACGGCGACGACAGCAGCACGGTGACGGTTGTTCCGCCGGCGGGGTGCTCGCAGGCCGGGAGGTCGTCGGTGCCGCTGCGGTGGTGCACGCCGTTGCTGCACAGGCGCAGCAGGCCGCCGTGGGCGGTGACGACGGCGTCGACGACCGCGAGTCCGAGGCCGGTGCCCGGCGTGGTCCGGGCGGAGTCCGCCCGGGTGAACCGCGCCGTCGCGCGGGCGAGGAACGCCGGGTCCATGCCGGGGCCGTGGTCGTGCACCCGCAGGTACGCGGCAGCGCCGGCATGCCCCGTGGACACCGTGACCGGCGGGCCTCCGTGCCGGGTGGCGTTGTCGAGCAGGTTGACGAGGATCTGCCGCAGGCGTACGGCGTCACCGCGCGCTGGGACGGGCCCGTGATGATCGGCGCGGATCTGCGGGTAGTGGGCGGCGACCTCGGTCGCCAACACGGCGAGATCCACCGTGGCGCCCGGCGCGGGTGGCGGCTGGACGCCGGCGGTGAGCAGCGTGTCTGCCAGGGTGCGGAGCCGGCCGGCATCTGCCGCGACGTTGCGCAGCGTCTCCTCCAGCTCGGCCGCGGTGCGGGGGCGGCGCAGCGCGAGCTCGATCTCGGTGCTCATGAGCGTCAGCGGCGTCCGCAGCTCGTGGCTGGCGTCGTGCACGAACTGCCGCTCCCGCTCCAGCGCGGCCTCGAGCGCGGCGAGCATCTCGTTGAGGGTGTGCCCGAGGCGGGTGATCTCGTCGTCGGTGTGCGCCGGCACGGCGAGACGCAGCCGGTCCGCGCCGCCGGCGATGCGGGCGGCCTCGGTGCGGTACCGCTCGACCGGCGCGAGGGCGGCCCGGGTGAGCCGGTAGCCGACCAGCGAGGCGACGGCGAGCGCGGCCAGGTTCGCCAGGACGAGCTGTCCGATCAGCTCACGCAGGGCCTCGTCGCGCTGATCGCGGCGTACGGCGACCACCGCGGTCACCGCCCGTCCGTCCCCGGCCGCGGCCAGCGGTACGGCGTACAGGCGCAGGGCGCCGGCGCGGATCGGGAACAGGTCACCGCGGTCGGCGCGGAGCGGGTGCGTACGGGCCGCCGAAGCCTGCTCCGGGCTCAGCAGCGACGTACCGCTCAGGCCGGGGCCGGCCGCAACGACGTGGCCGGTGGCGTCGAGCAACTGGTAACCGGTGCCCGGGGAGACGGCGGGCGGGCCGCCCCGCGTGACCGAGCCGGCGAGCTGCGTCGCCTGGGCGCTGAGATCCTCGTCGAGGCGCAGGTCGAGGGCGTAGCGCACGCGCAGGTAGACGAAGGCCCCGGCGCCGGCCAGCACCACGAGCATGGCGGTGGCGAAGCCGGCGATGAGGCGTACCCGCACCGGCAGGCGGCGCCACCCGGGCCGGCGGTGCGGCAGGGCCATCGGTCATCCTCCGCCGGGTTCGAGCCGGTAGCCGGCGCCGCGCAGGGTGGTGATGGCGTGCCGGCCGAACGGCTTGTCCACCTTGGCGCGCAGGCTCGCGACGTACACGTCGATGACGTTGGAGCGCAGGTCCGTCTCGCCGTCCCACACCTCGTCGAGAATCTGGTAGCGGGTGACGCACTGCCCGGCGCGGGTCAGCAGCAGCGCGAGGATGTCGAACTCGCGGGCGGACAGCTCGATCTCCACGTCACCGCGGAACACGCGCCGGGAGCCGGCCTCGAGGCGCAGGTCACCGGCCTGCAGCCGGGTCGCGGCCGGGTCGGTGGCGCGGCGGTGCAGGGCCCGCAGGCGGGCGAGCAGCTCGTCGAAGGAGAACGGCTTCGCCAGGTAGTCGTCGGAGCCGGCGTCGAGGCCGGCGACGCGGTCGGGCACCTCGCCGCGGGCCGTGAGCATGAGCACGGGTACGCGGACCCCGCGCTCGCGCAGTGCCCGGCACACGGCGAGGCCGTCCAGCCCGGGCAGCATCACGTCGAGCACGACGGTGTCGTAGGCGCCGCCGGTCGCCTCCAGCAGGCCCTCGCCGCCGGTGTGGCGGACCTCGGCGGTGTGGCCGGCCTCGCGCAAGCCGCGGGCGAGCAGCTCGGCCAGGCGGCGTTCATCCTCCACGACCAGCACCCGCACTCTACGGTCCTCCTCCGCTGCCGTGTCCGCCGTGGCCCGTAGTGCATCATGCCCCGCCGCCGGCTTCATCCAGCTTTCATCCGGCCGGGGCATCCGCCGCGGACGGCCCGATGCTGGGAGACTGGCGCGCATGACCCGCAGACCGGCAACGGGCCGCTCGATGTGGCCCCTGTACGCGGCCGGTTTCACCACGGCGTTCGGCGCGCACGCGGTCGCGGCGAACCTGGGCGGCTTCTCCGCGGACGCGGTCACCTCGCTGCTGGTGCTCGGCGGCCTCCTCGCCCTGTACGACGGCGCGGAGGTGCTGCTCAAGCCCCTTTTCGGCGCGCTCGCCGACCGGGTCGGCGCCCGCCCGGTGCTGCTGGGCGGCCTGATCGGCTTCGCGCTCGCCTCGGCGCTGTACGCCGCCGCCGGCAGCCCCGGCTGGCTGTGGGCCGCACGCCTCGGCCAGGGCGCCGCGGCGTCCGCGTTCTCCCCGGCGGCGTCGGCGCTGGTCGCGCGGCTGAACCCGGCAGCGCGGCAGGGCCGGGCGTTCGGCTCGTACGGCTTCTGGAAGTCCGTCGGCTACACCCTCGGCCCGCTGCTCGGCGGGGTCCTGGCGTGGGGCGGCGGCCTGCGCCTGATCTTCACGGTGCTGGCGGTGCTGGCCGCCGTCGTGGCCGGATGGGCGGCGCTCGGCGTGCCCGTCGTCGCGCCGCTGCCGAAGACCCGGCAGACCGTGCTGGACCTGGCCCGGCGGCTGAGCGCGCCCGCCTTCCTCGCACCGACCGCGGCGCTGGCGGCCGCGACGGCGGCCCTGTCGGTCGGCGTCGGGTTCCTGCCGGTCTCCGGCCGGGCCGCCGGCCTGGGTACGGTCGCCACCGGCGCCGCCGTGTCCGTGCTGGCCGCCTGCGCCGCCCTGGTGCAGCCGCGCGCCGGCCGGGCGCTCGACGCCGGACGGCTGACGAGCCGGTCCGGGCTGGGCGCGGGGCTGGCGCTCACCGCCGCCGGGCTGGCCGCCGCGATGCTGCCCGGCCTGGCCGGCGTGCTGACCGCGGCCGTGCTCATCGGCGCCGGCACGGGCCTGGTCACGCCGCTGGGTTTCGCGGCTCTGGCGGCCGGCACCCCGCCGGAGCGGCTCGGGCAGACGATGGGCGCGGCCGAGCTGGGCCGGGAACTCGGGGACGCGGGCGGCCCGCTGCTCGTGGCGGGCGTGGCCTCGCTGGCCGCTCTCGCCCTCGGTTTCGCGGCGCTGGCGATCCCCGTCGCGGCCGGCGCCGCGCTGGTGCTGACGCGGGCGCCCACGGCGGGGCGCACGCAAGGGTGAGGCTTCATCCGCCTTTCACGCTCGATCTCTAGCGTCGGCCGGCATGAGTGACCTCCCGGCGGTCGACGCGGCCGACCTGACGAAAACCTTCGGCACGCTCACCGCGGTCGACCGGCTCAGCCTGCGGGTCGGCCAGGGCGAGGTGTACGGGGTGCTGGGCCCCAACGGCGCCGGCAAGACCACGTTCCTGCGGATGCTGTTCGGGCTGATCCGGCCGGACGCCGGTACGGTGCGGCTGTTCGGCCGTACCTGGCAGCGCGACGGGATCCGGGCCCTCGACGGTGTCGCGGGGTTCATCGAGAGCCCCCGGTTCTACCCCGGCCTCACCGGACGCCGGAACCTTCAGTTGCTCGCCGGGCTCGACGGCGGCGCCGCCCGTACGCGCGTCGACGAGGTGCTGGAGACGGTCGACCTGCGCGAGCGCCGGCACGACAGGGTGGGCGGCTACTCCTTCGGCATGCGCCAGCGGCTCGGCGTCGCCGCCGCCCTCCTGCGCGATCCCCGGCTGCTGGTGCTCGACGAGCCCGCCAACGGGCTGGACCCGGCCGGCATCCGGGACATGCGCGCGCTGATCAAACGGCTCGCCGCGAGCGGTCTCACGGTGCTGCTGTCCAGCCACGACATGGCGGAGGTGGAGGAGATCTGCAACGACGTCACGATCATGCGTACGGGCTCCGTCGTCCACCACGGCTCCATCGCCGCCCTGCGGGCCCGCGCCCCCGAACAGGCCCACGAGCTGCACACCGGCGACGACGACCGGGCCGCCATGCTGGCCATGACCGGTGGCCTGGAGGTCACCCGGCCCGCCGACGGCGGTCTCGCCGTCGGCGGCCCGCAGTCGCGGATCGACGCGCTGGTGGCCGCGCTGGTCGGCGCCGGCATCTCGCTGCGCGGGCTGACCCGGCGGGAGACGCCGCTCGAGGCGCTGTTCTTCATGCTCACCGAACCGGAAGCCGGAGCCGGAGCCGGACGTGAGCCGGCGGCGACGGGAGCCGGCCGATGACCCGCACTGCCGGCACGCGACCGCCCGGGCTGGGCGCGGCCCTGGGCTGGGAGGTCGTCAAGCTCGCCGCGCAGGTCCGCAGCCGGGCCCTGCTCGCCGCCGCCCTGATCGTCCCGGTCGTGGTCGTGCTGGTCCTCGACGGCCAGCAGCAGCCGCCGTCGGACACCATCTACGGCCGGCACATCCACGACAGCGGGTACGCCGTGCCGCTGCTCATGCTCGCCTTCGCGGCCCAATGGGTGCTGCCGCTGCTGGCCGCCGTGGTCGCCGGCGACATCTTCGCGGGCGAGGACCAGCACGGCACCTGGAAGACGCTGCTGACCCGCTCGGTGAGCCGGACCCAGGTGTTCTGGGCCAAGGCCCTGACCGCGGCCGGCTACAACCTGCTGGTGCTGACCGTGTTCGCCGGCAGCACCACCGGTGCCGGCCTGCTGATCGTCGGCACCCAGCCGCTGACCGGGCTCGGCGGTCAGAGCATCGCCTCCGCCACCGCTTTGCGGCTGATCCTCGCCGCGTGGGCCACCGCGATCCCGCCGATCCTGGGGTTCACCGCGCTGGCGCTGCTGCTGTCCGTGCGGACCCGCAATCCCGCGCTGGGCATCGCCGCCCCGGTCGTACTCGGCTTCGCGATGCAACTGCTCGGCAGCGTCAGCGGCCTCGACCTGACCCGCAAGCTGTTGCTGACCACCCCGTTCGAGGCGTGGCACGGCCTGTTCGCCGCGCGCCCGTTCACCGGCCCGCTGACCACCGGGCTGGCCGTCAGCGCCGGCTGGACCGTGCTCTGCCTCGCCGGGGCGTACCTGTCCCTGCGCCGCCGCGACATCACCGGAGGCTGACCGTGCGTTCGATCGTCACCCGTACCCTCGCCGTGGCGCTGTCCGCCGCCGTCTTCGCGGGCACCATCGCCGCCGGCCGGCCGGACATCACCAGAGCCGGGCTCGAAAGGGCCCTGGCCCCGACCTTCGCCAACCTGTACGTCCAGCAGGCCGCCATCCTCGGCGTCCCGGGCATCACCACCGCGACGGTCGGCGCGGTCGCGGCCTGCGACCGGGGCGGCCCGACGATCGCCGACGTGGGGGCCGGGCCCGACTGGATCTGCATGATGGGCTGGACCGACGGCCACGGCGCGCACCAGGACGGCAAGTTCGAGGTCACCGTCCGGACCGACGCGTCCTACGTGGCCGGTGGCCCATCCAAGATCATCGGCTTGGCGACGATCACCGATACGCACGGCCACGACGTGCCCAACCCCGTCTTCGCGTTCGACGGGGTCATCGCCACGGGCGGTTGACGTGCCCGGCCCCCGTGCGGACGCGAAGCCCTCGCGCGCAGCGGTGACCCGGCCGGCGAGCCGTCGACGGGGGTGTGCCGGCGTCATGGTCTGGACGGGCGTGGCTTGCCGGGATGGACGACGCGGTCGAGGCGGATCGCGGCGTAGCCGAGGCTGGACAGGGCGCAGATGATCAGCAGGTCCGTGAGCGCCACCGGTTCCGTGCCGAGCAGGCCGGCGAGCAACGGTACGTACAGCGCCGCGAACTGCAGCCCGAGCGCCGCCACGACCGCGACCAGCAGCATCGGGTTGGCACGCGAACCCGGGCGGGCCCGGGAGCCGAGCGCGACGGCGAGCTGGGTGGCGCCGAGCGCGAAGAAGGCCATGCTCTGCCACGGCCGGTCGGTGGCGTGTGCCCAGACCGCGATGCCGAGCGTGACCGCGGCGATGACCACGCCGACGCGCAGGATCCGCTGCCACAGGCCCGCGCCGAGCACCGACTCGGCGGGCGGGCGCGGCGGGCGGCCCATCACGTCGGGCGGGGCCGGTTCGCTGCCCAGGGCCACGCCGGGCAGGCCGTGGGTGAGCAGGTTGACCCACAGGATCTGGGCGGGCAGCAGGACCAGCGGCAGCCCGAGGAAGGGGCCGGCCAGCATGACGGCGATCTCGGCGGCGCCGCCGGACAGGCCGTAGAGCAGGAAGCGGCGGATGTTGGCGTACACGCGCCGGCCCTCCTCGGCGGCGGCCACGACGGTGGCCAGCTCGTCGTCGGCCAGGACCAGGTCGGCGGCCTGCCGGGCGACCTCGGTGCCGCGCAGCCCCATGGCGACGCCGATGTCGGCGCGGCGCAGCGCGGGGCCGTCGTTGACGCCGTCGCCGGTCATCGCCACGATGTCGCCGGCGTCGCGGCGGGCGGTGACGATGTCGACCTTCTGCTCGGGGGTCGCCCGGGCGAACACGCGCGCGTGCCGCATCCGGTCGGCGTCCGAGGGCTCGCGGCAGTCCACGACGTCATCGCCGGACGCGATGATGCCGACCTCGGCCGCCACGGCCCGGGCGGTGGCGGGATGGTCGCCGGTGATCAGCACCGGGGTGATGCCGGCGTCCCGGCACGCGGCGATGGTCGCGGCGGCCGAGGGCCGGGCGGGGTCGCGGATGCCGATGAGGCCGAGCAGCCGCAGGCCGCGCTCCCATTCGCCCCGGCCGGGGACGCTGTCGTGGTCGGCCCGGGTGACGGCCAGCACCCGGTGGCCTTCGGCGGCCAGCGTGTCCGCCGCCGCGGCCGCCCGGCCGATCAGGTCGTCCGGCTCGCCGAGGAAGGCCGGGTGCACCAGCACCTCCGGCGCGCCCTTGCAGATGATCCGGGTGCCGCCGCCGGGCAGCCGGTGGGCGGTGGTCATGCGTTTGCGGTCGCTGTCGAACGGCAGCTCACCGATGCGGGGCAGGTCGCTGGTGAGGGCGGCGACGTCGAGGCCGAGCCGCCCCGCCGCGGCCAGCAGCGCCGCCTCGGTGGGGTCGCCCAGCGCGGTCCAGTCGTCGCCGGGCTCGCCGGGGGCGCGCAGAGTGGCGTCGCTGCAGAGGGCGGCGGCGGTGAGCAGCTCGTCCAGGTCGGCTGCGGCGCCCACGGTGACCTGCTGCCCGTCGCGCCGCACGGTGCCGTACGGGGCGTACCCCTGACCGTCGATCCCGGCATCGCCGGCCGGCGTCCACAGCCGGCGCGCGACCATGCGGCCCTCGGTGAGGGTGCCGGTCTTGTCGGTGGCGATGACGGTGACCGAACCGAGCGTCTCGACCGCCGGCAGGCGGCGGATCAGCGCGTGCCGGGCGGCCATCCGGCGGGCGCCCAGGGCCAGGGCCAGCGTGACCACAGCCGGCAGCGACTCCGGTACGGCCGCCACCACCAGGCTGATCGCGGTGACCACCATCAGCTCGAGCGACTCGCCGCGGGCCAGCCCGAGCACCAGCACCACCGAGCAGAGCACGACGGCGGCGATGGCGAGCGCCCGGCCGACGCCGACCAGGCGGCGTTGCAGCGGGGTCAGGCCCGCGCCGGTGGCCATCAGCCCGGCGATGCGGCCCATCGCGCTGGCGGTGCCGGTGGCGGTGACCACGGCCCGGGCACGTCCGCGGACGACCACCGTGCCGGAGGAGATCCGCTGAGCCGGGTGCCCGGCCCGGTCCGGGCCGTCGCCCACGGCGGCCTTGTCGACCGGTACGGACTCGCCGGTGAGCGCGGACTCGTCGACGAGCAGGGCCGCGGCCTCGACGACCGTGGCGTCGGCGGGCACGATGTCACCCTCGGCCAGCACGAGCAGGTCACCGGCGACGACCGCGGCGGCGGGGACGAGCCGCTGCTCCCCGTCGCGCAGCACCCGCGCCTCGGGGGCGGTCATCGTGGCCAGGGCGGTGATGGCCTGGTCGGCCTTGACCTCCTGCACCACCCCGACGCCGGTGTTGACGACGATGACCAGGGCGATGACCGCCGCGTCGGTCCAGTCGCCGGTGGCGACGGTCAGCGCGATCGCGACCAGCAGCACGATGATGAGCGGGTCGCGCAGCTGGGAGAGCACCCGCCGCCACACCGGCACCCGCGCTTGGGTGGGCAGCGAGTTGGGGCCGTCCACCGCGAGGCGCTCCGCCGCCTCGGCCGAGGACAGCCCGAGGACACCGGTCGGGGTGGTCCGCAGGTCTCCGGGCACGGCCGCCTCCTCGCGTCAGCGTTCCTCCGTCGAGTCTGCGGCCGTTCCCCGTGCCGTCCCAGGGGCTTAGGTCCCGCGCGCGCGGGCTCTCCGTCCGCCACCCCGCGGGTACCGTCGCGTACCGTGCTGGCGTGATCGACACTGACCCGGTTCAGGACGGGCCCGGCCGGCGGCGCGGGCGGGCGTCGTGGACGACGCAGCGCTGGTTCGCGACGGTCCTGCTCGCCATGGTCGTCCTGATCGTCGCCGGAGCGGTGATCGGCGCCGCCGCGCTGTCCCGGACGGCCGCCGTGTCGAACCGGCTCAGCGACCGGATCGCCCCGGCCGGCAAGGCCACGGTGCAGCTCGGCGCCGCGCTGGCCGACCAGGCCGCCGACGTGCGCGGCTTCCTGCTCAGCGGGGACCAGGCCTTCCTGGATTCGTACGCGGACAGCCAGGCACAGGAGCGGCGGCTGCTCGCCCGGCTGCGGGAGCTGCTCGGCGCCGAACCGGACGCCGTGGCGCAGGTCGGCGCGGTCGAGGAGCAGGCGCGGCAGTGGCGCACCACCGTCGCCGACCCGCTCGTCGAGGTCCGGCGTGCCGGGGCGGCCGCGGATCCGGCCGGTCCGGTGGCTCGCAACCTGGCGGCCTTCGAGGGCGTGAGCACCGGGGTCGCCGGCCTGGAGAGCCGGCTGTCCGGCCTGCAGGACGCCGCCCGGCAGGACCTCGCGACGACCCGGCGGGTCCGCGACGGCGTCTTCATCGGGCTGGTCCTGGCGCTGCTGCTGCTCATCGGGGTCGTCGCCGTGCTGCTGCGGGTGGTGGTGCTGCGGCCGCTGACCCAGCTCGGCACGGCCGTGCGCCAGGTCGCCGGCGGGGACTTCCACCACCGGCTGGCCCCGGGCGGCCCGGCGGACCTGGCCCGCCTCGCCGGGGACGTCGAGGCGATGCGCCGCCGGCTCGTCGACGGGCTGGACGCCAGCCAGCGGGCCCGGGAGGAGCTGGAACAGCGGCAGGTCGAGCTGCACCGGCTGAACACCGACCTCGAGCAGTTCGCGTACGTCGCCTCGCACGACCTGCAGGAGCCGCTGCGCAAGGTCGCGTCGTTCTGCCAGATGCTGCAGCGCCGGTACGCCGGCGCCCTCGACGACCGGGCGCAGCAGTACATCACCTTCGCGGTCGACGGCGCCACGCGCATGCAGCAGCTCATCAACGACCTGCTCGCCTTCTCCCGCATCGGCCGCCTGTACGACGCCAGCCGCCCCGTGGACCTCGACGAGGTGCTCGACGGCGTGCAGCAGACCCTCGCGCTGAGCATCGCGGAGTCCGGGGCTGAGATCACCCGCCCGCCGCTGCCCACCGTGGTGGGCGACCCGACGCTGCTCTCCCTGCTGTGGCAGAACCTGCTCGGCAACGCGATGAAGTTCCGCCACCCCGAACGCGCCCCGAAGGTCGAGATCGAGGCGGCGCAGGCGCAGGGCTGGTGGACGTTCTCGGTCAAGGACAACGGCATCGGCATCGCGCCCGAGTTCGCCGACAAGATCTTCGTGATCTTCCAGCGGCTGCACCCCCGGGAGGCGTACGCCGGCACCGGCATCGGCCTGGCCATCTGCAAGAAGATCGTCGAGCACCACGGCGGCACGATCCGGCTGGACGCGGCGCACAGCCCCGGCGCGTGCCTGACCTTCACGCTCCCGGCGGCCTGACGTACCGGCGGCGTGGCCGGACGGGTCGCCCGGCCACCGGCGTTGCTGCCGCGCCGGTGCGGAGAGCGGGTGCGGCACCGCCCGGGGCGCGTCGGTGAGCCCCGGGCGGTGCGGTCAGCGGCTCAGCTCAGCGCGAACTTCTGCGCCGCGCTGCCGTTGCAGTCGTAGATCTGCAGGCGGGTGCCGTTGGCCGTCGCGCCGTTGGGTGCGTCCAGGCAGCGGCCGGACTGCGGGTTGCGCAGGGAACCGTCGGCCTGTTGCTGCCACACCTGCCCGCCGACGCCGTTGCAGTCGTACAGCTCGACCGGGGTGTTGTTGGCGGTCCCGTTGCCGTTGACGTCGAGGCAGCGGCCGAGCGTCCGCAGCGAGCCGTTCGCATTGTGGAACCAGTGCTGGTCGACGGCGTAGCTCTGGCAGTCCCACAGCTGCACCGCGGCGAGGTTGCCGCCGGTGTCGTCGGCCGCCACGTCGACGCACTTGCCGCCCGGGGCGGTCGTGACGCCGCCGCTGTTGACCGCGAACTTCTGCGCGGCGCTGCCGTTGCAGGCGTAGATCTGCAGGCGGGTGCCGTTGCCCGACGCGCCGTTGGGGGAGTCGAGGCAGCGGCCGGACTGCGGGTTGCGCAGCGAACCGTCGGCCTGCTGCACCCACTTCTGCCCGCCGACGCCGTTGCAGTCGTACAGCTCGACCTGGGTGTTGTTGGCGGTGCCGTTGCCGTTGACGTCGAGGCAGCGGCCGAGCGTCCGCAGGGTGTTGTCGGGGAAGTGCGACCAGTGCTGGTCCTCGGCGTAGCCCTGGCAGTCCCACAGCTGCACGGCGGCCAGGTTGACGCCGGTGTCGTCGGCGGCGACGTCGACGCACTTGCCGCCCGGGCCGGTGATCGTGCCCTGCGGGCCGTTCGGGACGTTCGTCTGTCCGGAGTAGCCGGCCGCGACGATGTTCGCCTGCACCGCGTTGTCGGCGGCGTCGGTCGGGTAGCCGGACGTCATCACGCCCTCGAAGAACGTGCCCATGTTGCGGTTGCTGTTGTCGCCGCCGGTGCCCAGGATGATCGAGCCCTCCTGGTGCATCGGGATGTAGCCGCCGCGGTTGGGCAGTGCGCCGTTCCACCACGTGGTCAGGCCGCCGGACTGCGAGTTGCCGCCCTTGAGCGCGTACGTCGTCTGCCCGTTGTTCTTCAGCAGCGCCGTCACGTACGCGCTGTTGTTGCCGAGGTTCGCGGTGTTGGAGCCGTTCGCGCCCTGGAACATGCCGTTCTCCAGGTCCGCCTCCACCCACGGGCCCGAGCCGGTGCAGGGCGGGAAGTAGCAGGTGGTGGCGATGCTGACGGCGTCCATGTGGCCGTTGCCGGTGTCCGCGACCTGAATCTCGGCGTTGCCGTAGTCGAAGCAGCAGTCGGAGCCGACGTGGGTGCCGCTGGCCACCATGTACATGCCCTCGGGCTGCCCGTTGACGGCGACGCCGGAGGCCGCGGTGCGCCGGTAGCCGTGCTGGGGCGAGATCCAGATGCCGTACACCTTGTGGCCGCCCGCGGTGACCGCGATCTCGCTCGCGTCGGCCGGGTAGTCCGCCGGCCCGGCGGTGCCGGCGGGGGAGACGGTCAGGTCGTTGTGCCGGGAGGTCTGGTCGTAGATCTTGGTGATGCTGCAGGTCGTGCCGTTGCAGAACGCGTCGTGGTCGGCCGCGTTCGCGTAGCCGCCGGCCGCCAGCAGGCCCACGTCGTGGGTGGCCCGGTCGGAGGCGCGGGTCAGTTGGTAGAGCGGGCCGGCGTACGCGCCGAAGAGCGCGCGCGTGGTGCTGTGCGCGGCGACGCACGGGGTGCCGGCCGAACCGTAGATGTCGCAGGGCTGGGAGGTGGCGGCCGAGGCGGCGCCGGGGAAGCCGGCCAGCATGCCGGCGACGAGCGCCAGGGTCGCGGCCAGGGTGAGCAGGAGTGATCGGTCTCTGCGCATGGGGATGTGCTCCTAGCAGGGGAAAGCGGAGCGGGCGTCTGCGCGGTGGCCGGACGGCAGACATTGACGCAAGTCGACTTTCAACCGGAAGTTACGCCGCCTGATCGTTTGCGTCAATGTCCGGGTATCGATGTTCGCTAATGTTCGGATGAACGGTCAGCGGCGGTGCACCACCGCGACGCCGCCCCTGGCCGGCGCCACGGCGATGCCCCGGTTGTGCGAGCGCTCCGAGCGCTCCGCCGTCGGCACGAGCGTGACGTCGCGCAGCAGGGTGCGCAGCACGACGTTCATCTCCAGAGTCGCGAACGCCGCGCCGATGCAGCGCCGTACGCCACCGCCGAACGGGATCCAGCCCGCGTCGGTCCGCGCCCCCACGAACCGGTCGGGGTCGAACACCTCCGGGTGCGGGAACAGCGTCTCGTCGTCGTGCAGCAGCGCGATGCAGGCCGTGACCACGGTGCCGCGGGGCAGCGTCCAGCGGCCGATGCGCAGGCTGTCCGCGCGTACCTGCCGGGAGGTCATCTCGACGACCGGCCGTACCCGCTGCACTTCGATGAGGGTGGCCTCGCGCAACGCGCTGCCGCCGGCGTCGCCCTCGGCGACCAGGCGGCGCAGCAGCTCCGGGTGCCGGCGCAGCCGCTCGACGGCCCAGGCGAGCGTGGTGGCGGTCGTCTCGTGACCCGCCGCGAGCAGCGTCAGCAGCTGGTCGGCGATCTGGCTGCGGCTCATCGCCGAGCCGTCGTCGTAGCGGGACTGCAGCAGCATGGCCAGCACGTCGTCGCGGCCGGCGAGGTGAGGATCGGCGGCGGCCCGGTCGACGAGCCGGTCGACGGCCGCGTCGTACCGCTGCCGGTGGCGCCGGAACCGCGCGCCCGGCCCGTGCCCGCCCAGCTCGACGCGCGCCGCCGGCAGCACCGCCAGCACCGAGCCGAGCTTCACCATGGCGGGCAGCAGCTCGCGCAGGTCGTCGCGGTCGGCGCCCTCGGCGCCGAACACCGCGCGCAGGATCACGTTCAGCGTGATGCGCATGGTGGAGGGCATGACCGGGAACGGCCGGCCCTGCGGCCAGGACGCCGTCTCCCGCCGCGTCTCCTCCTCGATCATCGATTCGTACGCCCGCAGCCGGCGCCCGTGGAACGGCGGGGTGAGCAGCCGGCGCTGCTGCCGGTGCTCCTCGCCGCGGATCGCGAACAGTGAGCCGGGCCCGAGCACCGAGCCGAGGTTGGCGTCGGGGGTGTCGGCGAGCTCGGGCCCGGTCTGGAAGAGCTCCCGGACCTCGGCGGGGTCCGCGAGCATCACCATCCGCCCCAGGTTCAGCGAGTCGACGGTGAACGCGGAGCCGTACCGCTCGCGCAGCCGGCGCATCGTGCGGCGCCGCCCGGCCGCGAACCGGACCGCCTGCACCAGGCGCGGGCCGGTGGGGCCGTCGGGCAGGACCGCCTCGAGGGTGGTCGCGGTCATCGCTCACCTCCGCTGGTACGCCGACGTACCAGGCCACGGTACGGCCGCGTACCGCCACCGCACAAGGGTGCAGGCGCTAGCTTGGTGGCCGTGACGACCACCGACGTGCCGGCCGGCGCGGACACCGGCTTCCGCCGCCGCCTCCTCGACGGGATGGCGGCCTGCATCCGCCAGCGCGGCTACCCGGACACCACGGTGGCGGACATCGTGCGCGCGGCGCGCACGTCGCGGCGTACGTTCTACGCGCACTTCACCGACCGCCAGGAGTGCCTGGTCGCCCTGCTGTACGAGACCAACGAGCGCACGATCGCCCGCATCTCGGCGAGCGTCGACCCGGGCGCGGCGTGGGAGCTGCAGGTGCGCCAGGCCATCGAGGGCTGGATCGCCGCCGTGCAGGCCGACCCGCCCATCACGCTCAGCTGGATCCGCGACGTGCCGGCGCTCGGGCAGGGCCGCGCCCGGCAGTTCCAGCGGGAGACGATGGCCGCGTTCGTCGTGCTCATCCAGCGGCTGACCGACACGCCCCGGCTGCGGGCCGCGGGCGTGCGGCCGCCGTCGGAGCAGACCGCCGTCATCCTGCTCGGCGGCCTGCGCGAGCTGATCGCCGCCACGGTCGAGGACGGCCGCGACGTGCGGACCATCGTCGGCCCGGCCGTCGAGGCGACGCGCCTGCTGCTCGGGCCGCGCGCGGCGTCCTGACCGGCCCGGGGCGGTGCACGCCGATGATCCATGGTTTGCTCGGGGCATGGCGACCTACCCGAAGATCCTGCAGACCGTGCTGGACACCCCGGACGTGCGCGGGCTGGCGGAGTTCTACCGGCAGATGTTCGGGCTGACGTACCGGCCCGGCGACGAGGAGGACCGCGGCCAGGACTGGCTCGTGCTGCGCGGCGCCGACGGCGCCCGGCAACTCGCGTTCCAGCAGGTCGACGAGCTCGCCGCGACGACCTGGCCGGACCCGCGGGTGCCGCAGCAGCTGCACCTCGACACCACGGTGCCCGACGTCGGCGAGCTGGACGCGCAGCACGAACGGGCGCTGGCCCTCGGCGCCACGCTCCTGCTCGACCGCCGCGACGACCCCGACGAGCAGCTGTACGTGTACGCCGATCCGGCCGGCCACCCCTTCTGCATCTTCGTGGGCTCATGAGCGCGCCCGACCGCGGCGCCGTGCTGGCGCGGCTGAAGGCCGACCCGGAGCTCTCCGGGTTGCGCCGGTCGCTGGACTTCTACTACGGCGACACCCGCCGCGAGGCGAGCATGGACGCGTTCTACGGGCGCTTCGTGCGGCCGGGCGACCTCGTGTTCGACGTCGGCGCACACGTGGGCGACCACATCGCCTGCTTCCGCCGGCTCGGCGCGCGGGTGGTCGCCCTGGAGCCGCAGCCCGCCTGCATGCGGGTCCTGGAGGCGCTGTACGGCGACGAGCAGGAGGTGTCGCTGGTGCACGCCGCGTGCGGCGCCGAGCCCGGCACCCTGGAGCTGCACGTCAACAGCGACAACCCGACCGTCTCCACGGCCTCGCCGCACTTCATCGAGGCCGCCACGGGCGCCGACGGCTGGCAGGGCCAGCGCTGGGACGGCCGGATCGAGGTCGCCTCCACCACGATGGACCTGCTCATCGAGCGGTACGGCGTCCCGGCCTTCGCCAAGGTCGACGTCGAGGGCTTCGAGGACCGGGTGCTCGCCGGGCTGAGCCGGTCGATCCCGGTGCTGTCGTTCGAGTTCACCACGATCGAACGCGACCTCGCCGCCCGGTGCCTGCACCGGGCGGCGGAGCTGGGCTTCGACGGCTTCACCCTGTCGCTGGGCGACGAGCGGCGTTTCCTCGTCCCGGACTGGGTCCCCGCCGGCGAGCTCGCCGAACGCCTGCGTGCTCTGCCGCACGAGGCGAACTCCGGCGACGTGTACTGCCGCGCGCGGGAGGAACGCTGATGCTGCCCCGCCCGCCCGGCGACCTGCCGCGCCGCCGGGTGGGCGTCAGGCGGGACCGCGGTCGAGCATCGTGAACGCGGTCGGCTCGGTGCCGCCGCCCGGCCGCTCGAGCACGATCGCGCCGCGGTCCTCGCTCCACCGCGCCACGCCCGAGCCGGCGTGCGAGAGCAGGATCGTGTCCTCGCGCACCGGGTCGACGATGAACAGGGCGGCGTCGCCGGTGCACGGCCCGAGGGTCACCGCCGTGCCGGCGTTCAGGCAGCGCCCGGAGACCGTCCGGATCCGGTACGCGCCCGCCGCGGGGGACAGGACGAACTCCGTGGGCTCCGCCGACCCGGCCGGGACCACGCGCCCGCCGGCCGCCACGCCGAGGTCGAGGTCCGTGCCCACCGGCCGCAGCGCGACCCGGCGGTGCCCGGTCAGCGCCGGGGGAGTGGCATCGCCGGGGTCGGCGAGGGTCGAAGCGGCAGCGGCCGATGGCCGGGCGGCCGGGGCCACGGTGGCCGCCCGGTCCGCTGCCTGGTCCGGCGCGGCCCCGGACGGCCGGCCGGTGGCCCGCAGGGTCACCACGACGGCGGTCGTGACGGCGAGCACGACGGCGGCCGCCGCGGCCACCTCGAACCGTCGCAGGGCGCCCACCCAGCGCGGTCCCGGGCGGCGGCCGGCCGGTGGTGGCGTCATCGGGATGGGCCGCTGGGCGGGCGCCGCCGCGACGGGCCGCCGGCTCGCCGCCGCCTCGACCACCTCGCGCAGGAACGGCGTGCCGCGCATCGACGCCGGGGGAGCGCTGCCGGCCGGTGCGGGTCTGCCGGACGGCGTCTGCGGCTGGGGCGCGGTGGCCAGCAGCTCGTCGAGCAGCTCGCGGGTGCCCGGCCGGTCCGCCGGGTTCTTGGCCAGGGCCCGCTCCACCAGGCCGCGCATCGGCTCGTCCAGCCCGGACAGCTCCGGCGGGTGGGTCATGATGCGCACGGCGGTGGCCGCGGGCGACTCGGCGCCGAAGGGCCTCCGGCCGGTGCCCGCGTACGCCACCACGGCGCCCCACGCGAACACGTCGGCGGGCGTGCCGACCTGCGACACCGACTCGTGCTCGAAGCGCTCCGGGGCCATGTAGGACACCGTGCCGACCATCTGATTCGTGCGCGTGTGCATGCTGGTCGGCTCGAGCGCGCGGGCGATGCCGAAGTCGATGACCTTGATGCCGCCGAGGCCGAACAGCACGTTGCCCGGCTTCAGGTCGCGGTGCACCACCCCGGCACCGTGGATGGCGGTGAGCGCGGTCGCGATGCCGACGGCCACGCTGTGCAGGGTCGTCCGGTTGAGCGGTCCCTGCCGCTGCACCACCTCGTAGAGGCTGGGCCCGTCGATGTACTCGACCACCAGGTACGGCGGGTCGTGGTACGGGTCCGCGTCCAGCACTTCGGCCGTGCAGAACGGCGGCACCTGCCGGGCCCGGTTGACCTCGCTGCGGAACCGCCGCCGGAACTGGTCGTCGAGCGCCAGGTCCGGCCGGACGACCTTGACGGCGACCTCCCGGCCGCCCGGGTCGGCGGCCAGGTAGACGGTGCCCATGCCGCCCTCGCCGAGCCGGCCGAGGATCCGGTACGGGCCGACCTCGGCGAGGTCCCCCGTGAGCCGCATCGGCCCCCTCTTCCCAGCATGGTCGAACCGTCGATGAACGTGACGGACCCTACCCCAGGAAAGCCGGCAAACGACTGCCCCAAAGGCGTCACTCAGGTGCTCGTAACCATTCGGAAATCGCTACTCGTGAGTACGGCAGAACGGATCGGACAATTCGCGGCTATACCGGTTCAGTGGATCGGCGCGGCCCTTTCCCGCCGCGCCGATCCGGCCGCTCAGCTGGACACCCGGGCCAGGTGCGCCTTCAGCCCCTGCCCGTACGCGGTGGCCGTACCGTCGTAGTCGCTGATCAGCGACGGCCCGGTGCTGCAGTCCCAGGTGTTCCAGGTCCAGCCGAGGTACCCGACGCCATGGGCGTCGGCCCAGTCCATCAGCGTGTCGACGAAGCCGTGGGCGCAGTCGTTCTCGCCGATCTCGGTGAGCGTCAGCGGCACCCGCGCCGCGACCGGTGCGAGCTGGCTGTCCCAGCAGGACGTGTTCGCGCAGCTGTTGAAGTTGTAGATGTGCGCGAACGCCGCCAGGTTGTGCAGCGGGTCGGCCGGCGCGTACGTCAGCCACTGGCTCAGGTCGTTGGAGTACGCCAGGCCGCCGATCATGATGACATTGGTGGCGCCGGTCGCCCGTACGGTGTCGACCAGGCCCTGGAAGCCGGCCACCTGGTAACCGATGCCGGGGCAGGTGCCGCCGTCGCGCCAGCACTTCCAGCCGCTCGTGGCGTCGCCGGTGGCCCGCTCCGGGTACGGCTCGTTGAACAGGTCGAGGATCACCGCGTCGTTGCCCTTGAACGCGGTCGCGACGCCGGTCCAGAAGGCCGGGGCGTACTGGGCGTCGGGCATCGGCTTCTGGCAGGTGGCCTTGACGTCGCTGCAGCCGGAGGAGGTGCCGGTGTAGAGGCCGTAGTTCCAGTGCATCTCCACGATCGGCGTGATGCCGTTGCGCACCAGCAGGTTCACGTACGCCTTGACCTCGTTCTGGTACGCGGCGCCGCCGTAGGCCGCCGGCACGTCGGGCGTGCCCAGCCAGCACTCCTCGTTGAGGGGTACGCGTACCGCACGGACCTTCCAGGCGCGCATCGCGTCGATGGAGCTCTGGTCCATCGGGCCGTTCCAGAAGCCGTTGCCCTGGATGCAGGCGAACTCGCCGCCGGAGCGGTTGACGCCGTACAGCTTGACCACGGTGCCGTCCGGGGTGACCAGCTTGTTGCCGGAGACCTTGAGGGCGGGCGCCGGACCGGCCACCGGTGGCGGTGTCGACGGCGGGGGAGTCGTCGGCGGCGTGGTCGTGCCGCCGGTGCAGGTCACCCCGTTGACCGTGAACGAGGCCGGGGCGGGGTTGCTGCCGGACCACGAGCCGATGAAGCCGATCGAGGTGGTGGCGTTCGTGCCGAGCGAGCCGTTCCAGGCCGCGTTGGTGATCGTCACCTGGGCGCCGGTCTGGGTGGCCGTGCCGCCCCAGGCCTGGGTGACCTTCTGCGTGCTCGTCGGGAAGGTGAAGCCGAGGCTCCACGCCGGCAGCGGATCGCCCAGGTTGGTGATGCCGATGTCGCCCTGGAAGCCGCCCTGCCAGGAGCCGGTGACGCGGTAGCTGACGGAACAGCCGGCGGTGGCCGCGTTCGCCGCCGGTGGGGTGAGTGCCCAGGTCGCGGCGGTCGCCAGCACGGCGGCTGCGGCCAGGCAGATCGTACGGGGTCTCATGGGTGGGCCAATCGACGAGGGTGGATGGGAGCGCTCCCAAGCGTCGGCCTCGTCGACATCGTTGTCAAGGGTGGCCGGGTGCTACCGGAGCAGGCGGACGAAGACCTCGGCCAGGGCGGTCGCCGAACCGGCCGGATCGCCGAGCGGCAGCACGATGTGGCTGACCGTGAGGCGGATGATCGACTCCGCGGCCAGGTGGACGACGGCGGGGTCGGCGTCGGGGAGATGCGCGGCTGCCCACTCCTCGATCACCGCGCCGGCGGCCTCGAGCACGATCCCGGAGCGGGTCGTCAGGAAGGGGAACAGCTCGTCGGCGCCGCCGCGGGCGCTGGTCAGGATGGCGCGGACCAGGGGATTGGTCTCGGCCTCCCGCAGCGTGTGCAGGATGGCGGCGTGCGCGGCCGCACGGACGTCGGCGCCGTGGGCGAACAGTTCCTCACGGACCGCGGCGACGAAATGCCGGATCTCCGCGGTCGCCAGCGCCTCCGCCAGCCCCGGCCGGCCCTCGAACTCGTTGTAGACCGTCTGCCGGCTCACGCCCGCGGCACTCGCCACGTCGGCCATCCGGACGTGCTCCCAGCCCTGCGCGACGGTCAGGGCGCGCGCGGCGGCGACGAGGGACTCGCGGAGCCGGGCGCGGGTCGCCTCCCGGTACGAGGAAGCTGAGGTCATGGCCCGCCCAGCGTAGACGGCCCGGCGCCGCGGGCCGGCGCGCACCAGCGGGGGGCGGCTGATGCGCGCCGGGCGGCCTCCATGTGGCGGCATGGACGGCTATGCGGGGCCTCTCGGCGGCCGGCGGGGGGCCACGTTGGCCAGGGAGGCGTCTCCGCCGTAGTGCGCCAGGACGCGATGGTCCATCACGCGGCGCCACAGCGGCGGCACGAGCGCGAGGAGCAGCATCGTCGCGTACCCGGCCGGCAGTTGCGGGGAGACGTCGAAGCTGCGCAGCGTCTGATAGCGGCGCAGCGGGTTCGCGTGGTGGTCGCTGTGCCGCTGGAGCTGGAAGAGGAAGACGTTGGTGGTCAGCCGGTCACTGTTCCAGCTGTGCCGCGCGTCCACCTTCTCGTAGCGCCCGGCGGCGTTGTGTTGCCGGAGCAGCCCGTAATGCTCGAGATAGTTGACCGCCTCCAGGACGGAGAAGCCGACAACGGCCTGAAAGATCAGGAAGGGCGCCACCCCGGGTCCGAACGCGACCACGAGTACGGCGAACAGCGCCACGGTCATCGCCCACGCGTGCAGGATGTCGTTCCGGAGGCTCCACGGGGTGCGCCCGCGCAGTTGGTGCCGCGAGGTCTCGAGCCGCCACGCCGAGCGCAGGCTGCCCAGCACCGTCCGGGGCCAGAAGCGGTAGTACGACTCGCCGAGCCGGGAACTGGCCGGATCCTCCGGGGTGGCGACCCGGACGTGGTGCCCGCGGTTGTGCTCGACGAAGAAGTGCCCGTACCCGGTCGGCGCGAGCGCGATCTTCGACAGCCACCGTTCGGCGCTCTCCCGCTTGTGTCCCAGCTCGTGCGCGGTGTTGATGGCGATGCCGTTGACCAGGCCGGCGGTCAGCACCAGCCCGACGGCACCGGCGACGCCCGGTCCGCGCACCCACTCCGCGCAGCACACCACCAGCGCCGCGAACTGCGCGGGCAGGAAGAGGTACGTGATCCACCGGTAGTACGGCGAGGCCTGCAGCGCGGGGACGGCCTCCTCGGGCGGGTTGGCGCGGTCGTCACCGACGAGCAGGTCGATGACGGGGATGACGCCCAGGATCACGACCGGGGTCAGCCACCACGCCGAGCCCGAGCCGGTCGCGGCGGCCAGGGCCCAGGCGGCGAACGGCAGCACGGGCACCACGAGGGCCAGCGGCCACAGCGGCCGCTTGGTGTCCCGCCACACGGATTCGGCAATGTCCATGCCGCCATGGTTTACACCACGGCTTCATATGTCAAGCAACAGGCGACTGAGCAGCTACATCACTTCTTCGGGGCGATCACCATGACGCCCAGGCACATCTCGTCGCTCGTGCCCTCGCCCCAGACGACGTACCGCGGGGGGAGGGTCTTCAACTGGGGGAGTTGCTCGCGGAGGGTCGCGTCGTGGGTGCAGGTGACGCGTACGGTGTCGCCGCGTTCCACGGTGACCGGTTCGGGCAGCGGCACCAGCGCCTGGTTGTCGAAGTCGTACGCCGGCACGTCGACGACCGTGCGCGCCCTGGGCGTACCCGGATTGATCTCGACCTTGATGGACCGCCCCAGCAGATGCATGTGCCCCGCGGCCATGTAGATCGTCCCGGACTCCCGGGCCGGCTGGTCGCAGTGCTGGGTGTTGCCCGGCACCGGCGCCTTGCCGGGATTGCACATCGCCTGCAGGCCGGCCACCATCTCCGCGGAGCCGGCGCCGAACCGCTTGCCGACATCCGCCACGGCCGCCGCCCGGTCGCACAGCGGCCCGCTCGCGCCCGGCTCGCAGGGCAACTCGATCGGCGCGAACGCCAGCGTCGTCTGCAGCGCGGTCAGCGGCGTCCGGCCGTCGGCGAGGCGCAACCGGATGCCCGACCGGTCGGTGTCCCCGCCCTTGGCGCCCAGCAGGTTGTAGTGCACCTGCATCACCAGCTTGCTGCCCGGCGGCATCTCGAAGCCGAACCCGGAGGGCATCAGCGTCTCACCGGCCCCGGGCACCCAGTGCGCCACCCACGCGGTCTCGCCCTGCACGCCGGTGTCGCCGAAGCAGGTCCAGCCCTCGCCGGGCGACCCGGCGTCGGCCCGGGCGGCCGAACGGGCCTGCTCCGGGCTCAACCGGTAGAAGATCGCGTGGTGCACGATGGCGGCGTTCTGCGGCAGGAACCGGCTGCCGGTGAGGAAGGCCGGCTCGGTCAGCTTCGGATCGACGAGGAAGCACCGGTACTCGTCGGTGCCGCCGTGCGGCGCGGCCGGCTCGTACGCCTCCGGCAACGCCAGGTCGACGAACCGTTCCCCGGCACGAAGCGGGGCGGCGGCCGGCGCGGCGTCGTGTCCGGCGTGGGAGCTCGCGGCAGCGGCCGGTGCGGCCGGGGGCGGCGACTCGGTCTTCGACCCGCACGCGGCCAGCAGCAGCACGGCGGTCAGGGCGGCGGCGGTACGGGCTGATCGCATGGCGGCTCTCCCGTGGGTCCGGCGGTGAGACCCGTCCATCCTCGCAGCGGCGGTCCGGGAAGAATATCCGGGAAGACCCGGATAGGCCGCTTTCGATCATTCCTGGACCCGGCGCGTGGCTGACACATTCACCGTCGTGCTCCGGGGGTACGACCGCGCCCAGGTGGACGCGGCCATCGGGCGGGCGGACGCGGCCCTCTCCTCGGGCAGCGAGACGATGCGCGCCTCGGCGCGGGCGGACCTGGCCGGGCAGGCGTTCGACCGGGTGCTGCGCGGGTACGACACCCGGGAGGTCGACCGGGCCCTGACGGAGCTCCTCGGCGGGCTCGGACCGTGACGTGTCCCACGGTGGCACGAACGGGGGATTCATCCCCGCGTCCGGCACCCTAGCGTCGGCGCGGAGATCGACTCCGCCGACTCGCTCCGGGAGACCCGACATGTCACGCACCGTCCCGACCGGCCGTCCTGCCCTGCGGGTGGCTGCCACGTGCGCGGCGGCCGGGGTGGTGCTGGCTGTGGCCGGGTGCGCGTACGGCGGGTCCGGGGGTGGGGGAAAGCGGTTCGCCTCGCCGGTCTCGTTCATCCCGCCGTCCTCGGCGGCCGCGGCTCCCGCGACCGTGCCGGCTTCCGGGGCGGTGGCCGCGTCGGGTGGGGTGTCCGGTTCACCTGCGGTGGTGGGTTCCACAGGTGCTCCGGTGCCGGCCGCCACGCCGGTGCCTTCCGGTGCTCCGCAATCCGATCGGCCGCATTCCGAAAGGCCGCGGTCCGGGAAGCCGCATTCGGGCAAGCCGCATCCCGGCGGGTCGCGGGCCGGGAAGCCGCATTCGGGCAAGCCGCATCCCGGCGGGTCGCGGGCCGGGAAGCCGCATTCGGGCAAGCCGCACCCCGGTAGGCCCGGCGGGCCACGGGACGGCGAGCCGCATACCGGCGGGAAGCGTCCTGGCAGGCCTTAGGACTACCTAGCACCTAGGTTCCTAGGATGCTGTAGGCGAGGTGTGGGCTCCCACACCGGAGCAATTCCGCTGACGCGCGGTTGGTCAGGCCGGTGACGCTGCGGGGGAGCGGACCGGGGCGGCCGGGAGCCACACCGTCATCGTCGTGCCCAGGCCGGGCCGGCTCGCCGCCGTGATGGTGCCGCCGTGTGCCTCCGCCAGTTTCCGGGCGATCGGCAGCCCGAGCCCGCTGCCGCCCGTGGCCCGGGTGCGGGAGCCGTCGGCCCGCCAGAACCGGTCGAAGATCCTCGGCAGGTCCTCCGCCGCGATGCCGACGCCGGTGTCCGTGACCGCGACGGTGAGGCCCTGCGGGCCGGCCGACGCGGTCACCGTCACGCTGCCGCCGGGTGGGGTGTAGCGGATGGCGTTGGAGACGAGGTTGCCGACCATCTGCCGCAGGCGTACGGGATCCGCCTGCACCTCCGGGTCTCCCTCGACCTGCACCGACAGTGTGACCTCGGCCCGGGCCGCGGCGCTGCGGTGCGCATCGCCCACCTGCGTGACGAGGTCGCCTGCGTAGACGGCCTCCGGGTGGACGCGCAGATTGCCCGCGTCGGCCGCGGCCAGGTCGCTCAGGTCGTCGATGATGTGCTGCAACAGCAGCGCCTCCTCGTGCAGCAGGTCGAGCAGCGACGGGCCGGGCGCGGTGAGGCCGTCCTGGGCGGCCTCGAGCCAGCTGCGGATGTTCGTCAGCGGGGTACGCAGCTCGTGGGCCACGTCGCTGACCATCGCGCGGCGCTGGGCCTCGGCGTGTTCGCGGCGTTCCGCGAGGTCGTTGAGGGCGCGGGCGAGGTAGCCGATCTCGTCGTCGCCGGCCACCGGCATGGGGGCGCGGTCGTCGACCGGTTGCGCCGCGGCGTCGGTGAGGGCGCGCAGCGGGCGGACGAGGCGGCGCCCCATGAGGACCGTGACGAGGACCGCGGCGAGCAGCACCGTGCCGGTGACCCAGGCGATGCGGATGGCGTTGGCGCGCGACAGGGTGAACACCGGGGTGTCGGCGCCGTCGCCGGGGTCGGTGACAAACAGCAGGGCCGGCGGGGCCACGTACGGCCGCAGCTGCCGTACCCGGGCCTGTTGCAGGCACGAGCGGATCTGCGCGGTGTCCGCGGCGGGGTTGCGCTCGCCGACGCGCAGCGGGAAGACGCGGAACTGGCGGGAGATGTAGACGTCCTTCGCGTTCACGTCGAGGCATCGGGCGGTCAGCTTGGCGAGCTCGTTCAGCGCCCGGTCCTCGGTCTTCGTGGTGATGTCGCCGACCTGGTCGCCGCAGTAGGCGGTGATGTTCTTCGGGTCGAGCGAGACCGCCTCCACCGTCGGGCGGCCGCCGGGCGAGTCGACGATCTTGCCGTCCACCTGGCCGTCGGCCATGCACTTGAGCTGCGCGTCGAGCAGCCGGCGCACCAGGGCGCGCTCGTCGCCGGGCAGCCGGTACGGGCCCACCGCCCGCGGGTCGATGCGGTCGGTGCCGCCGGTGAGGCCGAGGTCGAGGCGCAGCGGGTCGACGGTGGCGGAGGGGCGGGCCGTGCGCAGCGAGGGTCCGGGGCGGGAGTCGGCGATGACGTCGCGGTCCTCGGTGGTGAGCGTGATGCGCCGGCCCAGCTTCGCGGCGCGGGGCACGATCACCGTGCCGACGTCGGACCAGTCGCGGTGGGTGGCGGCGTACCCGACGAGCATGTCGTACACGCTCTTGTCGTCGGCGAGGGACTGGCCCTGTTCCTGGCGGATGGCGCGGGTGGTGGACTGGGTGGCGAGCCAGGCGGTCGCCACGATCGCGGCGACCGCGATGAGCAGGGAGGTGGCCAGCAGGCGGCCCACCAGGCTGCGGTGCAGGGGTACGCGGCCACGGGTCACTCCGCGCCGCCGGTGAGTTTGTAGCCGACGCCGTACACGGTGACGAGGAGCTGGGGCCGGCGCGGATCCGCCTCGATCTTGCGGCGCAGGTTCATCACGTGCACGTCGATGGTGCGTTCGGTGGAGTTGCGGTCGAGGCCGCGGGTCCGGGTGAGCAGCTGGGCGCGGGTGAAGACGCGGCCGGGCTGGCGGGCCATGGCCTCGAGGATGGCGAACTCGCCCGGGGTGCACTCGATCGGTTCGCCGCCGGCGAGGACGCGGTGCCGGGCCGGGTCGACGGTGATCGGGCCGACCGTGACGAGCGGCCCGGCGGCGGGTGCCGTGCTGCGGACCCGGCGCAGCAGCGTACGGATGCGGGCCATCAGCTCCCGAGGGCTGTACGGCTTCGTCAGGTAGTCGTCGGCGCCGAGGTCGAGGCCGAGCAGCAGGTCGTCCTCGGTGGCGCGGGCGGTGAGCATGAGCACCAGCACGTCGGATTCGCGGCGCAGCGTACGGCACACGTTGAGCCCGTCGAGGCCGGGCATCATGACGTCCAGCACGAGCAGGTCGGGGGGTTCCCGCCGGGCCTGGGCGAGGGCGGACAGCCCGTCGTGCACGACGGTGGCGGCGTGACCCTCGGCCTCCAGGTACCGCCGCAGCACCTCGGCCTGCCGTCTGTCGTCCTCGGCCACGAGCACATGGGCACACACGACGGCGACTATAGGTGCGCCCGGCGACGACGCCCATGGTTCGCGGGCGAACCTGACAACTTCCTCACGATCGCTGCCCACGATGGTGCGCATGTCTTCTGAGGCGCCGACCGAGCGGATCTCGTTGCCCCCGGGAGCGTTCGACGACCCTCCGCCGCGCCGCCGGCGCCGCCGGTGGGTCGCGGCCGCCGCCGGTCTGCTGCTGCTCGCCGCCGGCGTCGTGGTCGCGCTGCGCTGGCCGGACCGCGCGGCGGGGGAGCAGGCGCCGCAGGCCGGTCCCGCGGTGGAGACCGCCGAGCTGGAACGGCAGGACCTGTCGACCACGGATTCGCTGACCGGCACGCTCGGGTACGGCGCCGCGCGCCCGGTGACCGGTGGTGGCCGGGGCGTCGTCACGTGGCTGCCGAAGCCGGGCGTGAAGGTGACCCGCGGCCACCAGCTGTACCGCGTCGACGACCGGCCGGTCCAGCTGTTCTACGGCAGCCTGCCGCTGTACCGCCCGTTGAGCGCGCGCAACACGGTGGGGCGCGACGTCCGGATCGTGGCGAACAACCTGCGGGCGCTGGGGTACTCGATGGGTCACCAGCCGTCCCCCGGGGATTGGGTCGCCGTGCCGCAACCGCCCGGGAAGGGGAAGCCGGGTGCCGAGCCGGCTCACCGCCCGTCGGTGAGGGTGCGCAGCGGCGAGAGCGTGCTGACCGCGTCGCTGATCGCGGCGATCAAGCGCTGGCAGCGCGACGCCCGCATGCCGGAGACCGGCACGATCGCCCCCGGCGACGTGGTCGTGCAGCGCGGTCCGGTCCGGGTGGACTCCGTCGCCGTGCAGCCCGGCGCGGCCGCTGACGGCCCGTTGCTGTCGGTCACGCCGACCGGCAAGGTGATCAGCGTGCTGGCGGACGCGGCCGAGGCCGGCGCCGTCGACCGCGGTGACAAGGTCACGGTGTCGCTGCCCGGGGAGCAGACGGCGAAGGGCACGGTCAGCGCCGTCGGCACCGAGCTGAAGGCCCAGGAGGGCGACGGCGGCGACGGCCCGCCGCGGCTGAGCATCACCGTCACGCTGGACGATCCGAAGAAGGCGAAGCGCATCGACTCCGCGGACGTCGAGGTCGCGTTCGCCGGGGAGACGCACGAGGACGTGCTGGTCGCGCCGGTGGGTGCGCTGGTCGCGCTCAGCGAGGGCGGGTACGCCGTGCAGGTGGCGGGCGGCGGTCTGGTGGCCGTGGAGACGGGCATGTTCGCCCGGGGCCTGGTGGAGATCGAGGGCGCCGGACTGGGGCCGGGCACCCAGGTGGTGACCACCTCGTGAGCGGTGTGACGCCGGTGCTGTCGGTACGCGACGCCACCATGACCTATCCGGGCGGGGTGACCGCGCTGGCCGGGGTGTCGCTGGACATCGCGCCGGGCGAGCTGCTGGCCATCGTGGGGCCGTCCGGGTCCGGCAAGTCGACGCTGCTGCACCTCATGGGCACGCTCGACCGGCCGACCTCCGGGACGGTCCGGGTGGCCGGGCACGACATCGCCCGCCTCGGCGACCGCCGCCTGTCGGCGTTGCGCGGCCGGCTGCTCGGTTTCGTGTTCCAGCAGTTCCACCTCACCGACGGCCTGAGCGCCGCCGAGAACGTGGCGACCGGCCTGCTGTACGCGGGAGTCCCCCGCAGGCACCGGCGCCGCCTGGCGCACGAGGCGCTGGCCCGGGTCGGGCTCGCGCACCGTGCCGGGCACCTGCCGCGACAGCTGTCCGGCGGGGAACGGCAGCGGGTCGCGATCGCGCGGGCGCTGGTGAACGGCCCGGCGCTGGTGCTGGCCGACGAGCCGACCGGCGCGCTGGACACCGCCACCGGCCACGCCGTGCTGGACCTGCTGCACCGGCTGCACGCGGAGGGCACCACGATCGCCCTGATCACCCACGACCGGGACATCGCCGCGTCGCTGCCACGGCGCATCGAGATCCGCGACGGGCGGCTGGTGTCGGACACCGCGCGGGCCGCCGGGATGGTGCCGCGGTGACGGGCACCGGTATCCGCCCGGTCCGGCTGGCGCCGCTGGACCTGCTCGGGCTGGGTCTGCTGGGGATCCGTACCCGGCGGCTGCGGGCGGCGCTGTCGGCGCTGGGCATCTCGATCGGCATCGCCACGATGATCGTGGTGACCGGCATCCCGGCGTCCAGCCAGGCCGCGCTCATGCAGCAGCTGTCGGCGCTCGGCACGAACCTGCTGCAGGCGATGCCCACCCCGGACCAGGATCCGCCGGCGCTGCTGCCCGAGCAGGCGGTGCCGATGGTCCGCCGGATCGGTCCGGTCACGGCGGCCAGCGCGGTGGCGAACACCCATACATTGGTACGCCGCAACGACCGTACGGATCCGAAGGACGGTTCCGGCCTCACGGTGCTGGCGAGCCGCCTCGACCTGCTCGACGTGCTCGGCGCCCGCGTACGCGACGGCCGATGGCTGAACCCGGCCACCGAGAACTTCCCGGCGGTGGTGCTGGGCTCGGTGGCCGCCGACCGGCTCGGCTTCGCGCAGCTGCCCACCGGCGAGGCTCCGCAGGTGATGATCGGCGACAAGTGGTTCACCGTGGTCGGCATCCTCGCCACCACGCCGCTGTCGCCGGACGTCGACCGGTCGGTGCTGGTCGGCTGGGAGTCGGCGCGTACCCAGCTGCGCTTCGACGGGCACCCCACCGTGCTGTACATCCGGGCCGAGGAGGCGCAGCTCGAGGCGGTCCGGTCGGTGCTGCCGGCGACCGTGTACCCGGAGCGGCCGGGCCAGGTCGTCGTGAGCCGCCCGTCGGACGCGCTCGCCGCGAAGCGGGCCACCGAGAGCGCGTTCTCCAGCCTGTTCCTGGCGCTGGCGGCGGTCGCGCTGCTGGTCGGCGGCATCGGCGTGGCGAACACGATGGTGATCTCGGTGCTGGAGCGGCGTTCGGAGATCGGGTTGCGGCGTGCGCTGGGCGCCAGCCGGGGCCAGATACGCGGCCAGTTCCTCACCGAGTCGGTCGCGCTGGCGGGGCTGGGCGGGCTGGCCGGGACCGCGCTGGGGCTGCTCGGCACGGCGGCGTACGCGGCGTGGCACGGGTGGCCGGTCGTGGTGCCGGTGAACGCGGCATTCGCCGGTGTCGGCGGTGCGGTCGTCGTGGGCGTCCTCGCAGGGATGTACCCGTCGATCCGGGCGTCCCGGCTGACCCCGACCGAGGCGCTGGCCACGGTGTGACCGCGGCGGCCCGGCGGGCCGCCGCGGTGCCGCGGTCACTTGCGCCGGGCGGCGACCTGCCGTTCGCATTCCGGCGCCAGATCCAGTCCCTTGCTGATGGACTCGCGGTCGTTCTGGTCGCCGCCGAGGGCGATGTCGATGCCGTTGTCGCCGACCTCGACGTACCGGATGCCCCGGCCCTTGAGGCACTTCACCACGTCCCGGGCGAAGTCCTTGGCCTCCGGGTTCGCCGGGTCCTTCTCCCACGGTGGCAGCGGGAAGTACAGCGGGTTGCAGATCTTGTCCGCGGCCTCGAGCTTGCTGATGAGGCGGGTCGTCGGCCGCTCGTTGCGCTTCCAGTCCTGCTTGGGTTTCGCCCCGTGCTCGCGCAGGCACTGGTTGTACGGCTTGAGCATCGCCTCGAACTCCTCGGGCGTGGTGTCGAGCCGTTCCCGGGGCCGGGCCGCGGCGGACGCCGGCGCGGACGGGGTGGCCCCGGTGCCGGCCAGCGTCGCGACCTGCGGTGCGTCCTTCTCGGGCGCCGCGCTCGAGCACGCCGAGCCGGCGATCATGACGGCGGCCATCATGACGACGGCGTGCCGGGTGCGGTGTCTGGATGCCATGGTTCGTCCTCCTGACGCGAATTCCTCCGTCAGGCAGCATCGCGAGGACATGTGTGGAAGCTGTCAGGTCGAACGCGCCCGACGGGCCGGCGGTGCCCGTGGTGCCGGCGCCGAACGGGACGGTGATCGTCGACAATGCTGAGACCAATATTGACTACGATCTTTGTCGCCCGTAGACAGGTCGCATGGCGAACCACTACGTCGTCCGGGACATCGACCGGGCCGATCCCGGAACCATCGCCGAGCTGCGCGGGGCGGGCGTCGCCACGGCCCACGAGGCGGCCGGGCGCACCGGGCTGCTGGGCCCGCGGATCGAGGCGCGCCAGGCCGGCGCCGCGATCGCCGGGTCGGCCGTCACCGTCTCCTGCCATCCGGGCGACAACCTGATGGTCCACGCAGCCGTCGAGGTGTGCCGCCCCGGCGACGTGCTCGTCGTGACCACGACCTCGCCGTCCACCGACGGCATGGTCGGGGACCTGCTCGCGACCTCGCTGGCCGCCCGCGGCGTGGTCGGCATCGTCATCGACGCCGGCGTACGGGACCTCGCCACGCTGCGCGCGATGGGCTTCCCGGTGTGGTCGCGGGCGGTGCACGCGCAGGGCACGGTCAAGGCCAGCCCCGGCTCGGTGAACGTGCCGGTCGTCGCCGCCGGCCAGATCGTGCGCCCCGGCGACATCGTCGTGGCCGACGACGACGGGGTGCTCGCCGTGCCCGCGGTGAGCGGCCGGGCGGTGGCGGATGCGGCGGCCCGGCGCCTGGCGAACGAGGCGGCCAGGCGCGAGACGCTCGCCGCCGGCACGCTCGGCGTCGACCTCTACCGCCTGCGCCCGCTGCTGGCCGACCTCGGCGTGCGGTACGTCGACCGGCTCCCCGCCGACGGCGCCTCATGAGCGGCGGCGACGGCGTGCGCTGCATGCGGATGCGCGGCGGCGGCCCGGGGGTGCTGCCGTGACGCCCGTGCGCGTCGCGCTGCTGGGGCTCGGCGAGGCGGGCGGCGAGATCGCCCGCGACCTCGTGGCGGCCGGCGCCGACGTCCGCGGGTACGACCCCGTGGTGGTGCCGCCGCCGGGTGTGGCACCGCGCATCGGCGAGTCCGACGCCGTCCGCGACGCCGAGCTGGTCCTGAGCGTCAACAGCTCGCACGACGCTCCCACCGCGCTGGAGAACGCGCTGCCGGGGCTGCCCGCCGGCACGATCTGGGCCGACCTCAACACCGCCTCGCCCGGCCTGAAGTCGGCTCTCGTCGCGCGCCTCGCCGGCCGGGGCGTCCCCGTCGTGGACGTCGCGCTGATGGCCCCGGTGCCCGGCAAGGGCCTGCGGACACCCATGCTCGTCTCGGGCGAGGCCGCCGACCGGTACGCCGCCCTGCTCACCCCGCTCGGCGCGGACGTGACCGTGCAGCCCGGGCCGGCCGGCGAGGCGATCTCCCGCAAGCTGCTGCGCAGCGTGTTCTACAAGGGACTCGCCGCGGCGGTGGTGGAGGCCGTGACCGCGGCCGAGGCGGCCGGTTGCGCGGACTGGCTGCGCGGCTCCGTCGCCGCCGAGCTGGCCGGCTTCGACGAGCGCACGATCGACCGGCTGCTCGACGGTACGCACCGGCACGCCCGCCGCCGCGCCGACGAGATGACCGCGGCCACCGAGCAGCTCACCGAGCTGGGGGTCACCCCGCGCATCGCCGCGGCCGCCCGGGACCTGCTCGCCGAGCTCCGCGACCGGGAGAACGCCTCATGATCATCGACTGTCACGGCCACTACACCACCGCGCCCGCCGCGCACACCGCCTGGCGCGAGCGGCAGAAGTCCGCGTACGAGGCCGGGACCACGCCGCCGCCGTACCCGGCGATTCCCGACGACGAGATCCGCGCGTCCGTCGAGACCACGCAGGTGCGGCTGATGGCCGAACGCGGCGTCGACCTCACCGTCTTCTCGCCGCGCGCCTCCGCGATGGGCCACCACGTCGGCGACGAGAGCGTCAGCGCGGCGTGGGCGCGGGTCAGCAACGACCTCATCGCGCGGGTGGTCGCCCTCTACCCGGACCGGTTCGCCGGCGTGTGCCAGCTGCCGCAGTCGCCGGGCGTACCCATCGAGCGCTCGATCCCCGAGCTGCGGCGCTGCGTCGAGGAGCTGGGGTTCGTCGGGTGCAACCTCAACCCCGACCCCAGCGGCGGCCACTGGACCTCGCCGCCGCTGACCGACCCCGCCTGGTACCCGTTCTACGAGGCCATGGTGGAGCTGGACGTGCCGGCGATGGTGCACGTCTCGGCCGTGACGAACCCCAACTTCCACGCCGCCGGGTCGCACTACCTCAATGCGGACACGACGGCGTTCATGCAGCTGCTGCAGTCCGACCTGTTCACCACGTTCCCCGGCCTGCGGCTGATCATCCCGCACGGCGGGGGAGCGGTGCCGTACCACTGGGGACGTTTCCGTGGCCTGGCCGACATGCTCGGGCGCCCGCCGCTGGAGGAGTCGGTCATGGGCAACGTCTTCTTCGACACGTGCGTCTACCACCAGCCGGGCATCGACCTGCTCTTCGACGTCATCGGCACGGACAACATCCTCTTCGGCTCCGAGATGGTCGGCGCGGTCCGCGGCATCGACCCCCGCACCGGCCACCACTTCGACGACACCCGCCGCTACGTCGACACACTCGCGTTGCCCGACGCCGACCGTCACAAGGTGTACGAGGCCAACGCCCGCCGCGTCTACCCGCGCCTCGACGCGGCCCCGGCCCGTTAGGCCGTCGCCCGGTTGTCGCCGCCTCAATAGTGTGGTTGACTACTCACATGTCACCAGCGAGGGGAACCCGGGTCCTGGGCACGGCCGAGGACCGCCGCGAGGACGTCCTGGCCACCGCCATCGGCGCGTTCGCGGCGCGCGGCTACTTCGGCACCACCACCGTGGAGGTGGCGAAGGCGGCCGGCATCTCCCAGGCGTACCTCTATCGGCTGTTCCCCGACAAGGAGGCGCTGTTCTCCGCGGTCGTCGGCCGGTGCTTCGACCGCATCCGGGAGAGCTTCGCCGCCGGCGCGGCGGCCGCGACCGGCAGCTCGCCGGAGGCCGTCCTGGGGGCCCTGGGCGGCGCATATGCCGAGCTCATCCGGGATCAGCACCTGCTCATGGTGCAGATGCACGCGCAGTGCGCGGCGGTGTCGGTCCCCGAGGTGCGCCGTGCGGTGCAGCAGGGCTATGCCCGCCTGGTCGAGTACGCCCGCAGCGTCTCCGGCGGCACCGACGAGCAGCTCCAGGCGTTCTTCGCCCGGGGCGCGCTGTGCACCGAGGTGGTCACGATGGGCGCCGACTCGATCGACGCGCCCTGGGCCCGCACCCTGAACACCGGCCTGCGGCACTGACGCCACGCCCGTCCGCCGTTCCGGCGGCGCCCGTATCAGTGAGTGGTCAACCACTCTTTTGGAGGTCCCATGTCCGTCACCACCACCGAGATCGTGCTGCCCGGCATCGTCGAGCCGGAGGGCCTGCGGACCCGCGAGCGCCCGCTGGACGCGCCCGCCGCCGGGCAGGTCCTGGTCCGCGTCGAGGCGAGCGGCGTCTCCTTCGCCGAACAGCAGATGCGGCGCGGCAAGTACTACGACCAGCCGCGGTTCCCGTTCGTGCCCGGCTACGACCTGGTCGGCCGGGTCGAGGCGGCCGGCACGGGGGTCGACGCCGCGCTGACCGGCACCCGGGTCGCCGCCGTCACCAAGACCGGCGGCTGGGCGAGCATGGTGCTGCTCGACGCCGGGGACGTCGTACCGGTGCCGGAGCGGCTGGACCCGGCCGAGGCGGAGACCGTCGTCATCAACGGCGTCACCGCGTGGCAGATGCTGCACCGGGTCGCCCGGGTCCGCCCCGGCGGCACCATCCTCGTGCTGGGCGCCAACGGCGGGGTCGGCTCGACGCTCACCCAGCTCGCCCGGCACGCCGGGATCCGGGTGGTGGGCACCGCATCGCCGCGCCATCACGACGCCGTACGCGCCCTCGGCGCCGAACCGCTCGACTACCGCGCGCCCGACCTCCCCGCCCAGGCCCGCAAGCTGGCGCCCGAGGGCTACGACGCGGTGTTCGACCACGTCGGCGGCCCCGGCATCGTCGGCTCGTGGCGCCTCGTCCGGCGTGGCGGTGCGCTCGTCTCGTACGGCTCCGCGTCCACCCGCGACGTCGCCGGCTCCTCCCGCCTGCCCGTGCTCGCGCTCATCGGCCGCCTGCTGTGGTGGAACCTGCTGCCCAACGGCCGCCGGGCGTCGTTCTTCAACGTGTGGGCCGGCCGGCGCCGCCGCGACGCGTTCCGCCGCCGCATGCGCGAGGACCTGACCGCGGTCTTCGGCCTGCTCGCCGCCGGCGCGCTCACCGCCCAGGTGGCCGCCCGCATCCCGCTGACCCGGGCGGCCGAGGCGATGCGCCTGGCCGAGTCCGGCACCGTCGCCGGCAAGATCGTGCTCATCCCGTGAGGACGACCGTCGCCCGCGCGTCCTGAGTAGACGTACTCAGGACGCCGGCGCCACGATGCGGCAGGGTTCCCGCCATGGTGAGCCATGGCCGGGCGCTGGCGGTCGCCGCCGCCTGGATCGTCGTGCCGTCGACCGGTGCCGCGGTCGCGACGTGCGTTCTCGCGGCGAGGTCGGACGGGCCGTGGGACCCACTGGCGGGCGCCCTGGCGCTGGGCGGCCTGGTGGTGCTGACCCCGCTCGGTCTGCTGGCCGCCGCGGTCGTGATCGCGCGCCGGGCCGCACGGACCCGGTCGGCCGCCGGGCTCGGGGCGCAGGGCGGGCTGGCCGGGTTGCTGCTGGTGGCCCTGTGCGTGGCCGGCGCCATCGCCACCCACCAGTGAGGTGGTGACGCCGCTGATGACGCCCACGGGACTCGTCGTCCCGGCGCATGATCGGGGTCCGTTACCATGCGGTGCCGCCGGGAGCCCTCCGGCCGGGACGAGGGACGAAGCATGGGCCGGCGTGGATGGCAGGTGGTCGCGGTGTCCCTGGCGGCGGGGGCGGCCACGGCCTGCGGTGGAGTGGGCGACGGCGTCCGTGATGTGGAGACCACCCTGGTGGACACGTACCTGACGCCGCTGACCCGAGCCGGATTCCACCCGTCCGTGGAGAGCACCTGCCGGTTCGCGGACCCGGTCGACACCCCGTGGCACCTCGACGTGAAGATCAAGGTGGCCGCCTCGGAGAAGCAGGTCGCGGACATCCTCGCCGAGGAGGGGGTCGTCGTCGTGAGCGACCGGGAGCCGATGATCGTGCAGCAGATCCGCGATGAACCCGGCGACGGCTGGGACGGCGTCCTGCAGGCTGACGGCGACAGTTCCGCGCTCCTGCTCGAACGCAGCGACGTCACCCATTCCGGCTTCTCGGACGCCGTCGGCTGGGGCGAGGTGTGCCCGGGCAGCCCCCGCTCACCGAGTCCGAGCCCCTGAGCGGCGGACCGGCGGCGCGATCCGGATCCCAAGCCGCGGCACCGCACCGCACGACGCTGGTCAGAGCGCTACGGCGAATTCTGCGGCCTGAGCTTCTGCGGGTGGATCGTCTCGTGGCGGGCCAGCATGGCGACCAGCTCGCCGATCTTCCGCTCGCGGGTGTCCGCCCGCTTGACGGCATTGACCCGGTAGATGAGAGCGAACCGGTTGGTCTGGGTGAGCACGTCGTACATGTCCTGGGCGGCCGGGACGGCGGCGATGGCGGCGAGGAGGTCGGCCGGCGCCTCGGCTTCCGACGGCGGGGCGTAGGCGGCCGCCCACCGGCCGTCGGCTTTCGCCGCATCCACCGCGGCGCGGCCCGCGGGCGTCATCCGACCCTGCGCTTCCAGCCGGGCCACGTGGGCGACGTTGCGCTGTGACCAGGAGCTACGCAGCCGGCGCGGGGTGAACCGGATCCACGAGCTCTCCTCGTCGCGCTTGCGGGCCTGCCCGTCGATCCAGCCGAAGCACAGCCCCTCGTCGACCGCCTGCTGCCAGGTCAACGTGGTGACCGTGCCGCCCTTCCTGGTCAGCGCCAGCCAGACGCCGGGCGACATGGTGTGGTTGACCGACAACCACGCGCGCAGCGCCTCGGCGTCCGCGACGATCAACTCTTCCAGCTCGGCGCTCGCCATGACGGCAGGCTAGCCGACCCGGCGCAGCCGCAGCGCTCGGCTCAGTCGCCCCGCCGAATCCGGATGGGGGTGGGCCGTGGGACGCCAGTCGCCCCGCACCGAACGACTCGATCCCCTGACGCGCCTCATCGGACTGCCGACGGACGTGACCGGATTTCTCGCAACCACCGGCGACCCAGCGCAACGATTACGGGTACGCCGGACGTGTAGTTTCCATGACCGCTACCGGGACCAGGCCGGAGGCGCCGACAGCCGTGCACACCGAGGCCGCGTCCTTCGACGAGCTGTACGCCGCGCACTACGGCGTGCTGACCGTGCAGCTGTACGCGTACTTCGGCGATCGGCAGGAGGCGCAGGACATCGCCCAGGAGGCGTTCTGCCGCGCGCTGGCCCGGTGGCGGACGGTGTCGCGCTACGACGACCCGGTCGCGTGGGTGCGCCGGGTCGCGTGGAACCTGGCTCTGAGCAGGTGGCGCCGCGCGCGTACCGCCCTGGCCTTCCTGAGCCGGCAGCGCCGCGGGGATGACGAGGTCGCCGGGCCCAGCCCCGAACGGGTCGCCGTGCTCGCGGCGCTGGCCGCCCTGCCGCCCCCGCAGCGGCGCGCGGTGGTGCTGCGGTACCTCGCCGACCTCACCGTGCCCGAGATCGCCGCGCGGGAGGGCGTACCCGAGGGAACCGTGAAGTCCTGGCTGCACCGCGCGAGGGCGACCCTGGCCGCCCGGCTCGACCCGGCCGACGCCGACGGAGGCGCGCGATGAGCGAGCATGTCGACAAGCTCCTGACCGGCCTGCGCACCGAGGCACTGGCCGAGGTCAAGGCGCCCGGCGCCGAGCAGGCGCGGCGCACCGTGCGCCGCCGCCGCGGGATCGCCGCCTCGGCCGGGACGGTGCTGGCGGTGACCGTGATCCTGTCGGGCATCGCGCTGGCCGGCGACCGGCGGCCGCAGGACCCGGCGCCGCTGGCGCCCACCACCGAGCCGTCGCAGCTGCCCGAACCCGACCCGCAGCAGCTGTCCCGGCTGGACGCCGCGAACCGGGCGCTGGGCGACCCGGACCAGCAGCCGTGGATCATGGCGACCGCCGGCGTGGTGACCGCCGACTACGAGAACCACGTCAACGACGTGCCCGCCGACGACTACCGCCTGTTCGTCTACTGCGCCGGCCCCGGCACGGTGGACGTCGTGGTCAAGGCCGGCGACCACGGCGACGACAAGCTCGCCGCCGGCACGGTGGCGTGCTCGGACGATCCCGTGCCGGGGCAGCTGGCGCTGACCCAGCCGGTCGACGGCTACCTGCGGGTCTTCCTGTACGGCGACGCGCAGGCGGCCGGCCGGGCCGGGTTCTCGTTCAAGTTCGTGCGCACCGCCGAGATCAAGGACCCGCCCAGCCGGGCGTCGGCCGCCAACGCCACCACGGCGGCGGAGCTGCTGGGCGGCGCGGGGGTCGCGAAAGTGACCACCGAGACCGACAAGACCCTCGACGAGCGCCGGCCCGCCGGGCGCTACCTCGCCGGCTTCGCCTGCGCCGGCCCCGGACAGCTCAGCTTCATCATCCGGTCGGCGAAGACGCTGCGCGACGGTACGGTCGCCACCGACGGGCAGACGGAGACCGCGGTCACCCACGTGTGCACGGCGACCGGCGAGGCGACCAGGGACGTACCGATGTCCCTGCCGGCGGGCTCGGCCTTCACGATCACGGCCGAGGCCGACGCTGCGGCCCGCAACCGGGCGGGATGGGCGTACGCGTTCCGGCCCGCGTGAGCGGATCAGGCGGTGACCACGTGCAGCCGGTGCAGCGGCCCGCCCGCCGTGGTCAGGGCGGGCCAGGGCCGGCGGGCCGGGCGGAAAGGTCAACCCGGGGCGTGCGTGCGGGGCATCATTGCCGGCAGTGGCCGAGGGGGATTCGATCCGTCGCCTGGCGGACCGCCTGACCGGGGCGTTCGCCGGGCACACCGTGGCCGCCTGCCGCTACCGGCGCTGCGGCGACCTGCCGATCCGCTTCGACGGTGACCGGCTGCTCGAGTGCGCCGCCGTCGGCAAGCATCTGCTGATGCGCTTCGCGAGCGGCCGTACGCTGCACAGCCACCTGCGGATGCAGGGCGCGTGGCGGCGGCACCGCACGGGCTGGCGGCCGGGCCCGCGCCACGATCGGGTCGGCGCCTGGCTGGACTTCGGCGACGCCGGGGTGCTGGCGGCTCACGACGTACCGGTGCTGCGCCTCGGCCTGCGCCAGGGCGACCAGACCACCACGGGTGACCGGCGCCGTGGCGAGAACCACTGGGTGTACGGGCGCTACCGGCGGCCGTGCCGGCGCTGCGGGACGCCCGTCGCCTTCCGGCCGGCGGGTGCGGGTCCGTACGACCGGGAGACGTGGTGGTGCCCGTCCTGCCAGCCCGCCTGACGTACGATCTGCGCACTTTGACCGTTTAGCGGGGAGTGTCATGAGAGTTGTCGTCGGTGTGCTGGCTGTCGCAGGACTGGCGCTGGGGGTGCAGGCGCCCGCCCGGGCCGCGCCGCCCGATCCCGCGAAGATCGAGGCCGTCACCGAGATCCAGGACGACATGTGGCCGATCAAGAAGGAGTACACGGTCGGCCCGGGCGAGGTCGTACCCGCGCCGCTGGGCGTGCAGAGCGTGGACTCCCGGCCCGTACGCGGCCTGGTGGCGCAGGTGGAGGCGGGTGAGAGCCTCGAGTTCGCCCGCCGGTACCGCAACTGCTGGTACACGCTCGGCAGCCGGGGCGAGATGGCGTGGTGCTCGTTCGACGCGGTGCTGGCGCCGTACCGGACGCTGGCGATCACCGCGCCGATGGTCGCCGCGTCGGCACAGGCCCGGCCCGGCGCGGAGACGGTGCTGGCCTTCCGCTGGCAGAGCCGCGCGTGGGCCGACGCGCGCGGTGGGGTCCGGGAGGTGGTCGACTACTTCGCCGTGCCGGGCGCTCCGGTCGTGGCGGGCACGGGCGCACTGCTGACGCTCGAGCCGCGGGACCTGCCCACGGCTGACATCCGTACCAACGGCAACCACGTCCAGGTACGGGTCGCCGCCGCGACGCCGGGGCCGTCCGTGACGCCGACCGGCGGAGGCGTGGGCACGCCCTCGCCGACGCCCAGCGACAGTCCCTCCGCGACGCCCACGGCGACGGGGACGCCGACGACGACCGGGGGCTCCGACGCGGCGGGTGGTTCGGGAGCGGCGGGTGACCCCGGTGCGGCGGGCGGGCTGCCGGTCACCGGCCCGAACACCGCCGCGGTCGGCGCGGTCCTGCTCGCCGCCGGCCTGATCGGTTACCTGAGCGGCCGGCGCCGACGGAACCGCTTCGAGTCCTGACCGCGAAGGGCCTGACCGCGAAGGGCCTGGCAGCGAGAAGGCCTGGCAGCGAGAAGGCCTGACAGCGAGAAGGCCTGACAGCGAGAAGGGCCGGGACCCGTCGAAACGAGTCCCGGCCCGGTGCCGTACCGGCCGGAGGTCAGTCCCGGCAGTTGACGGTCATCGCGTACCAGATCAGCGTCGCCGACTGGGTCGGGTTCAGCGCCGGGTTGCGGCCGAGCGACTGGACGACGACCTTGGCGATGAACTGGCCCCAGTTGCGCTTGGCGATCGTGGCGTCGAAGTCCTTCAGCGTCGCCGCGCTCGCCTTGCCGTCCATGTACTTGTGGACCAGGACCGACAGCCAGTTCGCCGTGGCCTCGACGGTGTAGGTGATGCTCACCTGGGCCGCCGCGTTGCCGGCCTTGTCGACGGCGCCCGCGCAGACCACGGTGTGCACGCCGTTCTCGGTGGTGGTGTCGGTCAGCTTCGCCTCCGTCACGACGCCGGACAGCGCGTCGGTGGTGCGGCACGAGACCGACGGGGCGGCGTCCGCACCGTACTTCGTGCCGTTGGTGGCGCCCACCACGGTGACGACCGGGGCGGTCCTGTCGACGCTCACCGTCGTCGTACGGGAGGTGGTGTTACCGGCCTTGTCGCCGGCCGCACCGGGCAGGCTGATCGCGGCGCCCTCACCGGCGACCGTGGCGTCGGCGGGGCAGGAGGCCACGCCGGAGCCGGTGTCGGTGCAGGTGTAGCGCACGGTCGGGGCGCTGCGGTACCAGCCCGCGGCGTTCTTCGTGCCGTCGACGGTGGCGGTGAGCTCCGGCGAGACGAGGTCGACGTTGACCGTCACCGTGGCGGTGGCGGTGTTGCCGGCCTTGTCGGTGGCGGTGCCGCTGACGACCTGGCCGCCGCCGCTGGTGGTGACGGTGACGTCGGCCGGGCAGTCGGCGATGCCGGAGCCCGTGTCGGTGCAGGTGAAGTGGACGGTCGGGGCGGTGGTGAACCACCCGTTGGCGTTGGCTGCGTCCACCAGGCTCGCCGTGACCACCGGGGCGGTCAGGTCCACGCTGAGGGTCGTGGTGCTGGTGGTGGTGTTGCCGGCCTTGTCGGCGGCGCTGCCCGGCACGCTGACGGCGGCGCCGTCGGTCGTCACGGTCGCGTCGGCCGGGCAGGAGGCCAGGCCCGAGCCGGTGTCGGCGCAGGTGTAGCGCACGGTGGGAGCGCTGCGGTACCAGCCCGCGTCGTTCTTCGTGCCGTCGACGGTGGCGGTGAGCTCCGGCGAGACGAGGTCGACGTTGACCGTCACCGTGGCGGTGGCGGTGTTGCCGGCCTTGTCGGTGGCCGTGCCGCTGACGACCTGGCCCGCGCCGTTCGTGGTCACCGTGGCGTCGGCGGGGCAGTCGGCGATGCCGGAGCCCGCGTCGGTGCAGGTGAAGTGGACGGTCGGGGCGCTGTTGAACCAGCCGTCGGCGTTCGGCGCGTCCACCAGGGCGGCGGTGATCGCCGGGGCGGTCTGGTCGACATTGACCGTCACCGAGGTGGTGGCGGTGTTGCCGGCCTTGTCGGCGGCCGTACCCATGACGATCTTGCCGGTGCCGTCGGCCACCGTGGCGTCGGCGGGGCAGTCGGCGATGCCGGAGCCCGCGTCGGTGCAGGTGAAGTGGACGGTGGGCGCGCTGCGGTACCAGCCGTCGGCGGCCTCGCCCACGACCGCGGCGGTGATCACCGGCGCGGTGCGGTCGACGCTCACGACCACCGAGGCGGTGGCGTTGTTGCCGGCGTTGTCGGTCACGGTGCCGATGACGGTCTGCCCGGCGCCGTCCGTGGTCACCTCGGTGTCCGCGGGGCACTCGGCCAGGCCGGAGCCGGCCTCGATGCAGGTGAAGTGCACGGTCGGCGCGGTACGGAACCAGCCGTCGCCGTTCGCCTCGCCCACGAGGGTCGCGCTGATCAGCGGCGCGGTGCGGTCCACGTTCACCGTGACCGAGGTGGTGGCGGTGTTGCCCGCCTTGTCGGTGGCGGTGCCGGTGACCGGCAGGTTCGCGCCCTCGCCGGCGACCGTGACGTCGGCCGGGCAGTTCTTGACCCCGGCGCCCGCGTCGGTGCAGGTGAAGTGGACGGTGGGGGAGGTGCGGTACCACCCGTTGCCGTTCACGTCGCCCAGGACCGTGGCGGTGATCGCCGGCGCGGTCTGGTCGACGTTGAGGGTGACGGAGGTGCTGGTGCTGTTGCCGGCCTTGTCGACCGCCGTACCCGTGATCTTCTGGCCGATGCCGTCGGTGGTGATCTTCCGGTCGGCCGGGCAGGTCGCGATGCCGGAGACCGCGTCGGAGCAGGTGAAGCGGACGGTCGGCGCGGTGGTGAACCAGCCGTCGGCGTTCGCGTCGCCGACGACCGAGGCGCTGATCGCCGGGGCGACCTGGTCGATGTTGAGCACGACCGTGGCCGTGGCGGTGTTGCCGGCCTTGTCGGTCGCGGTGCCGATGACGGTCTGGTTGACGCCGTCGACGGTGACCGGGGTGTCGGCCGGGCAGCTCAGCAGCGTCGAGACGCCGGAGACCACGTCCGAGCAGGCGTACGTGACCACCGGTGCGGTGGTGTACCAGCCGGCGGCGTTCTTCGTGCCCCGGACGGTGGCCGTGATGGCCGGCGCCGTCTGGTCGACGTTGAGCGTCAGCACGATCGTCGCGGTGTTGCCGGCGGCGTCCACGGCGGTGCCGGAGAACCGCTGGCCGGTGCCGTCGGTGGCGGCCCGGATGTCGGACGGGCAGCTCGCGATCGTGCCGCTGTCGTCCTTGCAGGTGAAGTGGATCGTCACCGGCGTCTTGAACCAGCCGTTGTACGGCGTCTGCGACAGCGTGGTGGTGATCGTCGGCGGGGTCCGGTCGGAGCCGGTCGTCACCGTGGTGGTGGTCGTGGTGGAGTCCGTCGGCTGGACGGTCGGCGTGCCGGCCTCCACGGGAGCGGTCGTGACGCCCGGCTCCGGGGTGGCGGTGGTGGCCGACGGGGTCGGGGTCGCGGTGGGCTCGGTGGCCGGCGCGGGCGCCGCCGCCGTGGCCTCGAAGACCGGTACGGAGCCGGCGACCGCGCCGCTGCCGCCGTTGTCGTTGTACGCCTTGACCTCGACGACCCAGCTCTTGGCGACGTCCAGGGGCAGCGTCGCGGAGGTGGTCGGCGCGTCGGTGCGCAGCGAGCTGGTCACCTTGGCCTGGCCGTAGCTGATCAGGTAGTACGTGGGGGCCGGACCCGAGGTCGCGGCCTTCCAGACGACCTCGACCGTGCCGGGCGCGTCGGCGCGGCGCTGCACGACCAGGTTCGTCGGGTCGGCCGGGCGGAACCGGTCGAGCAGCGACTTGGCGGTCGAGCAGGCGCCGTACTCGTTCACCGTGGTGACCGCGAGCGTGTACGCGCGGGCCGGGTCGACGCCCGGGTAGCGGAACGACGTGTCCATCGACGTGGTGTCGGAGAGCACGACGCCGTCGGAGAGGCGGGTGAAGACGGCCCGGTAGCCGGTCAGCGGCGTGTAGCCGGTCCAGGACGGGGCGCGCCACGCCGCCGTGGCGACCGTGCCGTCCGCGTCGCGGCCGGTGGACATGCCCATGACGGTGCCCGGCGTCAGCGACTTGAGCGACCAGAACGTGGTGCTCGCGGTCGTGCCGGCCGCGTCGGCGGCGCCCACCCGGATCTTGTACGACGTGCAGTTGTCCGGCGCGTCGATCGTGTAGCTCGTCGTCGAGGCCGGGACGTTGATGATCGTCTCGACGTCACCGGCGATGCTGTCCACGACGTAGTGGTCGGCATCGGCGACGGCCTTCCACGTCACGTTGATCTTGTGCACGTCGCCCGGTGCGCGGGCGACGCTGAAGCTCTTCGGGGCTGCAGGGGCGGCGCTCGCCATGGTCGGCGTGCCGACGACGGTCACCGCCACTCCCAGCAGCCCGGCGCCCACCGCGGTGAGCACTCGCCTCGCGTCCATCTGGCCTCATCTCGTTCGAGCAGTTCGACCGTGAGATCGGCGGCGAACCTCAAGCCGACCTCAAGCCCTGCTCTGGTTGGGGGAAAGATCGGCGGCCGGGGGAGGGCCGCCGTCCGTCAACCGGCCAGGTCGGCGACGACCGGGACCGGGCCGGCCGCGGTCTGCGCGGCCGGCAGGGTGAACCAGATCCGCGCGCCACCGCGGAAGTGCGGGTCGGCGCCGATGGCGCCGCCGAGCCGCTGCGCGATGCGGCGGCAGATCGTGAGGCCCAGGCCGGTTCCGGGGTACGCGTCCGGGTGCGCCCGGTGCAGCTCCGCGAAGATCGCCTCGTGCTGGCCCTCGGGGATGCCGACGCCCTCGTCGGTGACCTCGATGCGGACCATGCCGTCCTCCTCGGGCTGCGCCGAGACGTGCACCCGGGCGGTCTCGCCGGGGCGCACGTACTTGAGCGCGTTGCCGAGCAGGTTCTCCAGCAGCCGCCGCAGCATCCCGTGGTCGCCGCGGACCGCGGGCAGGTCGTCCCACGTGACCTGCGGCGCCGGGCGCGCCGGTGCACCCGGCCGGGGCAGGTCCAGCGCCCGGTCGGCCACCACGTCGTGCACCAGGGCCGACAGGTCGATCGTCGTCAGGTGCAGGCGGGCGCCGCGCACGGTCGAGTACGCCAGCACGTCGTCGATCAGCCGGCGCATCCGGTCGGTGCCCCGGTTGATCTCGGCCACGAAGTCGTCGTAGTCCGGCGGCGGTACGAACCCGAGGTCCATGTGGGTCAGCAGCTGGGCGTACCCGCAGATGCCGGCCAGCGGCGCCTTGAGGTCGTGGCTGATCTCGCGGGAGAAGGCCTCGAGCTCCGCCACCGAGCGGCTCAGGTCGCGGACCTGCCGTTCGAGCTCGGCGTTGCGCAGCCGCTGGCGTTCCAGCTCGGCGAGCAGGGCGGGGTCAGCGTGTTCCGGCATCGTCGCCCCCCTCGTCCGAGGCGAGGTAGCCGGCCATGACCTTGACCGCGCCGGCCACCGCGTTCTCCACGCTCGCCACCAGCGCGGTGAGCTCCTGCTCGCTGGTGCCGGCCGTCGCGCTCCGCTCCACCTGCGCGCACGCCTCGGCGAGCGGGTCGGCGCCGAGCAGCGCGCTGGACGACTTGAGCGTGTGCGCGGTCGCCCGCAACGCGTCGTGGTCCTGTTTGCGCAGCGCCTCGGCGAGCGCCGTACGCCGCCCGTCCAGCTGGGACAGGAAGGTGTTGACCGTGGTCACCACCAGCGCCCGGTCCTCCAGCTGGGCCTCCAGGTCGCGCAGCTTGCTCAGGTCCGGCCCGTCGATGTCCGGCTCGGGCGCGGCCTGTTCCGGCTCGTCCCCGCCGGCCGTCAGGTACGGCTCCAGCGCCGCCCGCAGCTCGGGCAGCGTGATCGGCTTGCTGAGGTGCCCGTCCATCCCGGCGGCCAGGCACCGTTCGCGGTCGCCGTGCAGCGCGGTCGCGGTCAGCGCCAGGATCGGGGTACGCGACCCGGCCGCGCGGATGCGCCGGGTGGCCTCCAGGCCGTCGGTGCCCGGCATCTGCAGGTCCATCAGCACCACGTCGTACGGCGTACCGCCCAGGACCGCCTCGGCCGCCGCGGCGCCGTCGGCGACCGTGTCGCACTCGACGCCGAGCAGCTGGATCATGCGCCGGAAGACGGTCCGGTTGACGTCGTTGTCCTCGGCGAGCAGCACCCGGCCGCCGTCCAGCGCGGGCACGGTGATCGGGGCGCCGCGCACGCCGGTCCGTTCCAGGTTCAGCGCCGAGACGAGCCGGGACAGCACGAGCGGGGCGGTGAGCACGCCGGGCTTGCGGACGATGCCGGTCCGCGGGTCGGTGGTGCTGATCATGAGGGCGCGCCCGGTCGGGCCGAGCGCCTCGATGACCGAGTCGGCGCGGCGTACCGCCGCGGGGTCGTGCGAGTCGTCGCACCACAGCACCGTGTCGGCCTCGGGGATCCGCCGGGTGACGTCCTCGAGGCGCGCCTCGACCGGCTCGGCGCCGGCGCTGGTCAGCAGCCACGAGAGGGCGAGCACCGAGCGCGGCGAGGGCGCCACCACGGCGACCCGGCGGCGGGTCAGCGGCAGCGGCGCTGCGGGCTCGGGCTGGCGGGGCGCGGCCTGCAGCGGGAGCCGGATCGCGAACTGCGAGCCCCGGCCCGGCTCGGACTGCACGTCGATGCTGCCGCCGAGGGCCGCGACGAGCCGGGCGGCCAGCGCCAGGCCCAGGCCCGCGCCCTCGTGCCGGCGTGCCGCCGAGGAGTCGGCCTGCACGAACGGCGCGAAGATCCGCTCCCGGTCCGGCCCGGCGATGCCCGGGCCGGTGTCCGACACGGTGATCACGTACGCGTCGTCGCCGTCGCGCGCCGCCGTCACGATGACCTCACCGGACTCGGTGAACTTCACCGCGTTGCCGACCACCCCGGTCAGCACCTGGCGCAGCCGCCCGGCGTCGCCCAGCACGCTCGCCGGCAGATCCGGGGCGGGCGCGGCCAGCAGCAGGATCCCCTTGCGGCGGGCCTGCTGCTGCAGCGGCTCGACGATGCCCTCCAGCACCGCGCGCAGCGGTACGGGCTCGTGCTCGACGGTCAGGTTGCCGGTCTCCAGGCGCGCCAGGTCCAGCAGGTCGTCGGTGAGCGCCTTGAGCGCATGCACTGAGCGGTGGACGCTGTCGACGACCTCGCGCACGTCCTGCGGCAGCGGCTGCGCGCGCAGCAGGTCCACTGTGGCGACCACCGTGGTGACGGGCGTACGGATCTCGTGGCCCAGCAGCGCGAGGAACTGCGACTTGGCGTGGCCCGCGGCGTCCGGCCCGGCGCCGGCCGCGGTCACGGTGATCAGCCGCCGGGGTGCGCCGCAGTCGCTCTCGAGGTGCGCGACGCGGACGGCGCTCGCGGCGCCGTCGCACCGGCACGTCAGGACGGCGGGCTCGGTCACCGCCGTCATGTCCCGGACGATCCCGGTGAGCTGCGCGTGTGCCGGGCATCCGCCGGCCGCCTCGGTCAGGTCCGTGCCCTCGGCGGGGCGCCCGTCGCCGGACCACCGCCCGTTGGTGACCAGGACGCAGCCGTCCCGGTCCACGATCGCAGCCGGGCCGGGGTACGCCTCGACCAGCGTGCGTGCCGCAAATCCCATGCGCTGACCCTTCGCAGGACGGGACCCGGGGGTAGGTCCGCTCACCATGCTCGGGACATCTGGGGGCTACGCGGGAAGCGTTGGGGTGCGAATCGGTTTCAGGCGGCGCGGTGCCGGCTGAGGTAGCCGGCCGGGGCCACCGACGGGGCCGGCGTACGGCGGGACCGGAGCCGGTGCAGGGCGCCGAGGGCGATCCCGGCGATCGCCAGCGCGGCGATCGACCACGGCAGGGCGTCCACCGGGCCGCGGGCGGCGGCGCGCGGCGGCACCGCGGAGATCAGCACCCGGGAGGCGCCGGAGACCGAACGGCCGGTGACGATGATGCTCGCCCCGGACTGCCCGGCGGCGACCAGCTCCTGCGGCACGGTGACCTGGACGCGGCCGCTCTCGTCGCTGCGGGCCTGCTGCAGCGGGCTGTCGCCGAGCCGCACGTCCACCACGGCCTTCGGCCGGTACGCGTACCCGTCCACCTGCAGCTGCCGGCCACCGTCCACCCAGGTGAGTGCCAGCTTGTCCGCACCGGTCGTGGTGGCGGCCGCGGCGGGACGGGTCACGAACAGCGCACCCCACAGGCCCAGCGCCATGACGACGATGGCGACGGCGAGGCGGGTCGGCGTGGAGAAGGTTCGCATGGGATGAGACTGCGCCACCGGAAGCGAATACGGAACGTAGTGGAGCCAACCTTGCCCGACGCCTGAGCCGCCCTTGAGCTTCGGGCCGGCTCAGGCTCAGTTCGGCGCCCTGCGCGCCGATGGGCAGGTATGTCCGAGCGCTGACGGGAGGTGTGGCATGGCGGTGGACGTCACGCCCGCGCCGGTCGTCACGCCGAGTGATCCCCCGCGGCCCGCGCCGGTCGTGGTCGCCGACGACCCGCCGACGCGGCCGGACCCCCAGCACCGGCGGCCGCTCACCCTCGCCGAGCTCGCCGATCGGGCCTGGCGCCCGCCGCTCGCACTGGCGGTCGCCATCTTCGCCGCGTGCGGCCCCGCACACGCCCTCGGCCACACCGAGCTCGTCTACTACGCGGTTCTGGTCGGTCTGGCGCTGAGCGCGTGCGCCGTACCGCTGGGGTTCCTCGCCTCGCGGCACGACGCGCGCTGAGCGCGTCGGAAGATCTCAAGCCGGGGGTACGCGGACCGATGGGAGGGCGATGACCGCCACCGTCCCCGCCCACGCCCCCGCCCCGGCCGCCGCACCGCCCCGGCCCGGCACCACCCACCGGGCGCTCAACGCGCTGCGGTCGGCAGCGGCCGTGCTCGTGGTGGTCTACCACCTGCGTACGCTGCTCTTCGTCGACGCGGCGGACGCGGGCGACGGCCTCGCGACCCGGGTCCTGTACGTGCTGACCGGCCTCGGCCCGGCGGCCGTGCTGGTGTTCTTCGTGCTCAGCGGCTACTGGGTGGGCGGCAGCGTGTTGTCCGCGTTCCGGCAGGACCGGTTCCGCTGGGCGGGCTACGCCACGGCACGCCTGAGCCGGTTGTGGATCGTGCTCGTGCCGGCCGTGGCGCTCACCGCCGTGCTGGACACCGTCGGGCTCGCGGTGCTCGGTCACACCTCGATCTACCTGGGCGATCCGGCGTACCACCACACCGTGCCCGCCGAGGACCTCGCCGGGCGGCTCGGCCCGCTGGCCGCCCTCGGCAACGTCAGCTTCCTGCAGACGATCGCCGTGCCGACGTACGGGACGAACGCCTCGCTGTGGTCGCTGGCGTACGAGGCCGCCTTCTACGCGATCTTCCCGCTGGCCCTGTACGCGTGGAAGGGCCGCGGCGGCGTACCGGCCCGGATCCTCAACGCCGTGCTGCTGCTCGTGGTGTGCGCCCTGGTGGGCCCGCCCGTGCTGATGTACCTGCCGGTGTGGCTGATGGGCGCCGCGGTCGCGCTGTTCCGCCGTCCCATCGCCGCCCGCCTGTCCGCCTTGAGCCCGGTCGTGCTGGCGTCGGCCCGCGCGGCAGCCACGGCGGCACTGGCCGGCGCGCTGTGGGCGACCCAGGCGAGCTACTCCGGGCGCAACGTGCTGCTGCTCGCCGGAACCACCACGGCTCTGCTCATCCTGCTGGTGGAGGACGTGCGCTGGACCGGCCTGCCGGGACGCGCCCTCGACGCCGCATCCCGGTACGCGGACTCCTCGTACTCCCTCTACGCCGTGCACCTGCCGATCGCCGCGCTGATCGCCGCTCTGCTGACCCCGCAGGCCGCGCACCGATGGGCGCCCGCACCCGCGCACTGGCTGGCCCTGGCGGCGCTCAGCGCGGTGCTGGTGGCGGCGGGCTGGCTGTTCGCCCGGGTCACCGAGCGGCACACGAGCCGCCTGCGCGCCCTGCTCGACGGCCTGCTGCGGTCGTCCACCGGCCGCCACGCCCGTCCCTGATCCCCCACGGGGCAACCCGAGCGGCGCGTACGCCGACAACGACCTCACCGGCGGTCCCGCACCTCCGGGGCGGCCTACCAGGTCGTCGCGTACCAGGTGGGCGGCACGGTGGGCAGCGAGTACTCGATCCCGGCGCCGATCCCGGTGTCCTGACCTCGCGGCGGCGCCGCCCCGGCTCCTCAGGGCGGCGCCGCAGCGGCCGATCAGCCTGGAAAGGCGTGACCGGCCGGTCGCGATCACCGCGGGGACCGGGGAGGGACAGGGGTGCGACGCTTCGCCGACCGTGCCGCCTGGATCGCCGCCCGGCCGTACCTCGTCGTGCTCGCGATCTCGTCGCTGATCGTCAGCCGCTGGTTCCGGACCGGCACCTTCATCGCGACCGGCGACATGGGCCCGTTCATCCGCCGCGGCTGGGCGCCGGAGGTGCTGTGGTCCTGGAACCACCAGACCACCGGCGCCGGCTCGGCCAGCTACACGATGGTGCGGTCCTTCGAGTTCATCCTCATCTGGTGCTGCCGGGCCGTCGGGCTCACCGAGTACTCGGCGCAGTGGCTGTTCTACACGTGCATCTACGGCCTCGTGGGCTTCGGCGTCGCGTACCTGGCGGGCGCGTTCGTGAAGAGCGAGCTCGGGATCATCGCGGCCGGCGCGTTCGGGGTGCTCAACGGCTTCTTCCTGACCCGGCTGCCGAACCCGCTGAACATCATCTCGGTCGGCAGCGTCGCGTTCATCACCGGCATCGCGATGCGGGTGGCGATGGGGCGGCGGGTGCCCACGCCGATCGCCGGGTTCGCGCTCATGCCCACCTCCTTCCTCGGCTTCAACCCGCCGATGCTGGTCGTCGCGTACGCGTGGGCGGTCGGCGGCACCCCGCTGCTGGCGTGGCTCGTGCTCGGCCGGCGGGAGGCCGTACGCCTGCTGAAGTGGTTCGTGCTCGCCGCGCCGTGGGCCGTGCTGCTGAACGTGTGGTGGCTGCTGCCGCTCGCGCAGGGCTTCACCGGCGGCGGCGGCGCGACCGCGAACGCCACGTTCACCGACCCGACGAACTGGTCGTGGTCGCAGATCAACAACACGCCGCCCAACATCCTCACGATGGTGGCGGTCTTCGCCTGGTTCCGGCCGCAGTACCTGCCGTTCGCCGCGGACCTGGACCAGCCGTGGTGGATCTGGATCCGCTACCTGCTGCCCGCGCTGGTGTTCGTGGCCCCGCTGCTCGCCCCGCGCCGCCTGCGCCGGCTCGCCTTCGGCCTGCTCGTCCTGGTCCTGCTGTTCGTCTTCCTCGCCAAGGGGTTGCGCCCGCCGCTGAGCCAGCTGAACCTGATGCTGTACCTGCACGCCCCCGGCTTCTGGCTGTTCCGCGAGCCGATGAGCAAGCTCGGTCAGCTGCTGGTCAGCTTCTTCGGCGTCATGCTCGCCATCGGCATCGAGGGCGCCCTGCTGCGCCTGCGTGCGCGGCCACGGCTGCGGCTGCCCGGCTGGCCGCGGCGGTTCGCGTACGCCGGATCGCTCCTGCCCGTGCTGCTCGTGCTCGCCTACCCGTTCCCGCTGTACACCGGCAGCGTCATGCCCGACGAGCGGCCGACGCAGCCCTCCGCCCACGTGCGCGTCCCGCAGGAGTGGTGGAACATGGCCGCGCACATCGACGCCGACGAGCGGCCCGGCAAGGTGCTGGTGCTGCCCCTCGACGACTACTACCAGATGCCCACGACGTGGGGCTTCTTCGGCGTGGACAGCGTCGCGAACCTGCTCATCGAGCACCCGGTCGTGCAGCCGAAGCCGGACGGCTACTTCGGTGACGTGGCCGGCTTCAGCGCGGACGTGCACGCCGTGGAGACCGCGCTGCTCGCCGGCGACCTCGCGCCGGTGCCGAAGCTGCTCGACGCGATCGGCGTCAGCCGGGTCATCGTGCGCCACGACCTCGTCCGCGGCCTGCCGAACCGCTACTTCGCCGACGACCGGCTGCTCGGGGCGGCCATGGCGCGGGTGCCGGGCGGCAAGCTCGACGTCGACGGCACCCTGCAGCTGTGGACGTTCAACGGCGGGACGAGCCCCACCGTGCGCACGTACGACCGGGTGCTCGACGCGCCGTCGCGGCCGGACGCCGGCGCGGCCGTGCTGGGCACCGTGGACACGCGTACCGCGATCGCGGCCCGGACCAGCACCGATCCCGCCCCGACCAGCCCGCAGGTCGACGACACCGCGGTGGTCACGCCGGACGTGGTGCACTGGCCGGTGCCGGCCGTGGACAGCGGCTCGCCCAGCACCACCGTCGACGTCAGCGCCGGCCGCTACACCGTGGCCCAGCGCGCCCGGGCCGCCGCCGTGCTCGTGCCGCGGCTCGACCTCGCGAACAACCGGCTGCTGCTGCAGGACCCGACGGTCGTCAAGGTCGACGGCCGGCCCGTCTCGACGCGCCCGGCGCTGTCCGTGCCGCTGCCCGCGGGCCGCACGATCCTCGCGGTGCGCGCCGGCAACCGTACGGTCTCCCTCGACACCCCGGGCCCGCAGACGATCCAGGTCGGTGCCGCGACCAAGCTGACCCTGCTCGCCGCCGCGCGCAAACCGGCCGACACCACGGGCTACTCACCGGTCTTCGACTGCAACAACTATGAACCCCGCCCGTGGAAGGAACTCGGGCTGACCGCCACGGTCACCGAGACGCCGCAGGGCCGCGCCGTGCGCCTCAGCGCCGCCGACCACGCCGCCTGCACGAAGGTCGTCGTGCGCAACACCAAGGGCGGCGAGATCTTCCGGGTACGCCTGCAGTACCGCCACGTGACCGGCGCCCGCCCGCAGATCTGCCTGTGGCAGGCCGGGGCGTCCGGGTGCGAGCTGGCCGCCCGGGCGGTGCTCGACGACGACTGGGTGTCGTACGAGCGGGTCGTGACCATGGACAGCCTCTCCGACGAGCTGCAGCTCATCCTGCACGCCGACGTCGGCGAGCGGCTCAAGCCGGGAACCGTCACCGAGTACCGCGGGTTGCGGGTGGACGCGCTCGAGCCGGTGGTCAGCCGGACCGTCTGGCCGCCCGCCGTCCCCGACGTCACGGTGGACCTCACCGCCGGCAAGCACGAGCTGCGCGTCGACGGCGGCCTGTCCGGGACGGTGCTCGCCCCGTTCGAGCCCCTCGAGGACTGTTTCCGCTACGACGACCAGACCGCCGAGCAGGCCGGGCTGGGCGCCGAGTCGCAGATCGGCGACGACGGGGAGACGACGTACACGCTCAAGGCGGTGCGGCACCTCGCCTGCATCGGCGCGCCGGCCGAGGACGTCGGCGCGGCGTCGCTCTACGAACTGTCCATGCAGGCGCGCAGCGTGGCCGTCCGCAACCCGAAGTTCTGCCTGTACCTGCGCGGCCCGGACCTGTGCCGCACGCTGCCGGCGGTGGCGCTGTGGCAGGGCTGGACCTCGTACGAGGCGCTGATCCCGCCCGACCCCAACGCCGTCGAGACCCGGCTCTACCTGTACGGCCTGCGCGACCTCAAGGAGAAGCAGCAGTCCGAGGTCGAGTACCGGGGCGTGCGCCTGCGTCCGGTGGCCTCGCCGTCGTCCGTGGTGCTGGTCCGGCAGCAGGAAGCGGCCGCCACGTCCACGGTGGACTGGCAGCGGCACAACCCCACCCAGTTCTCGGGTACGGTCACCAGCGCCGGGCGCACCACGGTCGCGCTGGCCGAGAACGCCGCCCCCGGCTGGATGCTGACCGGCGTCGACGGCGCCCGCAAGGTGACGCTGCAGGGCTGGATGAGCGGCTGGGCGCTGCCCTCGGGCGGCACGGTGACCCTGCGGTACGCCCCGGCGAAGGTCGCGCGCTACGCCCTCTACGTGCTGCCGCTGGCCGTGGCGGGGGCGGTCGCCTTCATGTACCTCGTACGGCTGCCCGCCGGCCGGCCGGGCGCCTGGACCATGCGGCACCGGCGCAGGTGGCGGGCCGAGCTGTGGTGGTCGCGCCGCCCGCGGCTGCGCCGGCTGTTGCTCCGGAGGCGGACCCCATGAACGCTTTGCCGAGACGCCGCTTGCGGACCACCATCGCGATCCTGCTCGTGCTGGTCCTCGTCGTGCTGTGGCTGCTGAGCCGTTGCTCCGCCGGGCCGGACACGGTCCGCGTCGCCGCGGTCGGTGACATGGCCTGCGACCCCGCCGACCCCGACCTGGCCAGGGCCACGGCCGGCGGTGACCGCTGCCGGCACCAGGCGGTCTCCGACCTGGCGGTCGCGATGAACCCCGCGGTGCTGCTCGGGCTCGGCGACTTCCAGTACGAGCTGCCGAAGGCCGACGCGTACCGGACGGTCTACGGGCCCTCGTTCGGCCGGCTCCTCAGCCGCACCGTCCCCGTGTACGGCAACCAGGAGTACAAGGTCCAGGACGCCAACACCTTCACCGCGTACTTCGGCAAGCGCATCAGGGACACCAGGGGCTACTGGTCCCAGAACATCGGCCGCTGGCACGTGGTCATCCTCAACTCCAACTGCGCCGCGGTGGCGGGTGGCTGCCGTACCGGCTCCCCGCAGCAGACCTGGCTCGCCCAGGACCTCGCGGCCAACGACCGCACCTGCGTCCTCGCCGCCTGGCACCACCCCCGCTGGTCGACCGGCATCGCGGGCCCCGACCCCCGCACCGCGGACCTCTTCCGCACCCTCTACGACAACCGCGTCGACCTGGTCCTCTCCGGCCACGAGGCGGACTACGAACGCTTCGCCCCCCTCAACCCCGACGGCGCCCCCGACCCGGCCGGCGTACGCCAATTCGTGGTCGGCACGGGCGGCCAGGCCCACTACCGTCCGACCGCCACCGACGACACCCGCGACGAACACGGCGACCCGGAGGTGACAGCGGGCCGCCCGGCCGGCGAATACGCCGACTTCGACCACCACGGCGTCCTCGAACTCGAGCTGCGCCCGAAGTCGTACGCGTGGCGTTTCCACCCCCTCGAGGCGGACAAGCCGGTGACGGACCAAGGCTCCGCAAGCTGCCACTGAGACCCGGCCTCCACTGCACTTCCTGCCGCCCGTTCTGCCGCTCAAAGATGACCATTCCCGGTGACCGTCATCGATGCGTTCGGCCATGAGAGAGTTGCTGTCATGGCAGCCGCAGCGATGCCGGACCGCGAGGTCATACTCGAGACGGAGCGCCTGCTGCTCCGGCCCTGGCGGGTAACCGAGGCTGCCGTCCAGCACGAACTGTGGACCGAACGGGATCCACGAGTGCCGCCGCACCGCCGGATCGACGCCGATGGACACCCCACCGTCGCGGAACTCGCGGAATCCATCCGTACCGGCCAGCCGTCGCCGCTCGGCCTACCGGCGATCGAGCGGAAGGCCGCAGGCGACGTCATCGGCTACTGCGGGCTCATCGACGGCGGCCGCGTACCGGCCGGGGAACCGGAACTGGCGTTCGAGCTGCTGCGCCGAGCATGGCATCAGGGGTACGCGACCGAGGCCTCGTTCGCGGTTCTGGACTGGGCGAAATCATCCGGGTACGAACGCCTGTGGGCCACCGTGCGCGAATGGAACACCGCTTCTCGCCGCGTACTGGCCAGGGTCGGATTCATCGAGACCGACCGGCAGGAACCGGACGCGGTTCACGGAACCACCCTGTTCCTCGCGAGACCGCTCTGACACCGACTTCCGGCCTCCACGGACGACGAAGGCAGCGGCGGCGGGCATCGGCTGTGCCGTCGACCTCGCCTGCGACAGCAACGAGCGCCCGGCGCGACGCCGGCAGATGCTCGCCTCAACCAGCGGTGCTCGGTGGGCATCGTCCAGCAAGCGTCGGTTCTGTCGCGAACGGCTTCCATCGCCGTGATCTCTTCCGCTGAATCGGCGTGGTATGCCGCTATCGAGAACGCCGCATGGCGAGCAAGAGCCGCCACGTCGACCTCGGACCGGTACATCGATGCGCGCTGTCATGCCGCCGAAGCGTCGCTGCCCTCGGGCCATCGGTGGACGACGCCGTCGGCCATGACGAAGTCGACCGCGCTGGTGACGGTGATGTCCTCGAGCGGGTTGCCGGGCATGGCCACGATGTCGGCGCGGGCGCCCGGCTCCAGCCGGCCGAGGTCGTCGCGTCCCAGCATCTCCGCAGCGGTCGAGGTGGCGGCCTGCAGAGCTCGTAGCGGGGTGAGGCCGGCGTCGACCATGGCGCTGAACTCGCGGATGCCGTGGCTGAACGGGAACATGCCGCAGTCGGTGCCGAAGGCGATCTTGATGTCGCTGCCGGCCAGCAGGCGCTGGGAGTTCAGGATGTGCTCGCTGTCGCGCCGGAACTTCCACACCGCCTGCTCGGGCAGCGTTCCGTCGTGCAGCGCCGCGAGGTCCTCCTTGGTCATCTGCATCGTCGGCACCACGTAGACGCCGTCCCGGCGGGCCATCTCGATGCCTTCCTCGTCGATCAGATAGGCGTGCTCGAGGCTGCGGGCGCCCGCTCGGATCGCCTGCTTGCACGCGTCCGCGCCGCCCGTGTGCACGGCGACCGGCATTCCGAGCAACCGGGCTGTGGAGCAGACCGCATCCATCTCGTCGTCCAGCCACGTCGTCCTGGCAGGATCGTCGCCGACGCTGAAATACCCGCCCGCATTGGCCGTCTTGATCCAGTCGCCGCCGTAGGCGTGCTCGCGGCGCACCAACGCACGGATCTGTGCGGTGCCGTCGGCCACCGCCGAGACCGGCAGGTCCCACCGCGGCGGGTAGAACCCGCTCATGTCGCCGTGCCCGGCCGTGCTGCTGATGACGTGCCCCGCGACGATCAATCGGGGACCCTCGGCCAATCCCGCGTCCAGGGCGTTGCGGAGGTCGACGGTCGGGAACTCCGGATCCATCGAACCCAGATCGCGCAACGTGGTGAAGCCGTAGCCCAGGTACTCGCGGGCGATGGCCAGCCCTTTGAGGGCCTTGGTCGCGGAGGAATCGAGGGTCTGCCGCCCGATGTCGGATCCGTCCATCGTCAGATGGACGTGGGTGTCGATGAACCCCGGGCACACGGTGCGCTCGGACAGGTCGATGACCCGTGCCCCGTCAGGCCGCCCGACCGACGGCCCGATCTCCACGATCACCCCGTCGCGCACAGCGATCTCGGTCCGGCCGGCGAGCTCGCCCGAGAAGCCGTCGAACGCAGCACCGCACACCAGTACCGAAGCGTTCATCCCGGCATCATCGCAGCAACGGACGTGTCTATCCAGGAGTTCGCCCGCTGCGGGACCGTTCGAGAAGCGGTGTTCCCACTGATCGACCGGGTGGCCGGCGACCGTTACCCTCCCGGCGTGCGAGAGGACCGTGCCGGCCGGCTCTACGACTTCGCCTGGCGGATCACGCCACGGTTGCCCGGGCCGGTCGCCGCGTTCGTCTTCGACGCCGTCGCCGCCGGGATGCGGTTGTCCGGGGCCGGCGGGGTGCGCCAGTTTCAGGTCAACCTGGCCCAGGTGCTCGGCCAGGCCGCGGACGGTCCGGCGGTGAGCGTGGCGGCCGCTCGGGGTGTGCACTCGTACCTGCGGTATTGGCGGGAGTTCTTCGGGCTCACCGGATGGAGCCGGGAGCGGATCCGCGACGCCGTGGTCTTCGAGTCGCTGGACCTGGTGGCCGCCGCCCGGGACGCCGGTCGCGGCGTGGTGCTGACCCTGCCGCACAGCGGGAACTGGGACCTGGCGGGCGCCGCGCTGGTGCTGCACGGGCACGGGTTGATCCACCCGGAGATCGTCCCCGGCGATGGCGGCACCACGCGTGCCCGGGCGGTGGCCATGACGCAGGAGCTGACCGACGTCTTCACGAGGGCCGTCCGCCGGCATCCGCACGACTGGCACGTGCTGCAACCGGTCTGGCCGGAGCCCGCGCCGACCTGACCGGGGCAGGTCCGGCCGCGGCCGCGGCGGCTATCGTCGAGCCGCGCATCCTCGTCACCCCGGGGCCACCACCACATGTTCCACGTGGTGCGCCGGGTCGGCGGTGGCGGGCTCTGGGCCAACCTCGCCCTGCTGCTGTGCCTGTCGCTGTTTCCCTTCACGACGGCGTGGGTCGACGATTCCCGTTTCGCCCGCACTCCGATCGTCCTGTACGGCCTCAACTTCATGGCCGCGGCCCTGGCCTACTTCATCCTGCAGAAGGTCATCATCCGCACCGAAGGGCCCGGGTCGGCGCTGCGGCAAGCCCTCGGCAAGGACTTCAAGGGCAAGTTCTCGCCGGTCGTCTACCTGATCGGCATCATCGCCGCCCTGAAGATGGGCACCGTCGGCATCGTCGTGGCGGTGGCCAGCTACGTGGCCGTGGCCATCATGTGGATCGTTCCCGACCGCCGCATGGCCCGGCTCGTCAACGAGTCCGAGCACGACTGATGCGGCGACGCCGATCGGTGGCCGCGGCGGCGAACGGGCGGGCGTAGTCGACCGCCATGAGCCGTTCCGCGCTGTCAGGCCAGACTGGCCACGCCGGCGCCCGCCCCGGCGAGCGCCGCCGCGTAAGCGTCCGCCGTCACTGCGGCGGCCCGGTCCCAGCCCAGCCGTTCACGCACCGAGCGCACCCCGGCCTGCGCGAACCGCCGCCACGTCACCTCGTCGCCGAGCACGCGGACCAGCGCGTCGGCCAGCGCCGCGGGGTCGGCAGGCGGCACGGCCAGGCCGTTGACGTCGGGTTCGAGCACGGCCCGTACGCAGGCCACGTCCGTCGCGACCACCGGGAGGCCGACGCTCATGGCCTCGGCGACCGCCATCGCCGGCGGCGAGGTGGTGTAGTCGAACTTGAACGGCCAGGTGCCGGCCTGGGCCGCGGCCAGCTCGGCGAGCAGGTCCGGGACCGTCTCGGTGACGACCTCGACCGCTTCGGCCGTCCCGGCGCGGGCGAGGATCGCGGGCAGTTCCGGGCGGGGGATCAGCAGCAGGCGCAGCCGGGCGCCGGGGATGCGGTCACGCACCGAGGGGAACGCGGCCAGCAGCGTGTCGAGGCCGCGCACGCTCTCGGCGCGGCCCGCGAAGACGATGGTCGGGTGGTCGCGGTCGTAGCGGGCGCGGCGGTCGTCGGCCGGCGCGCCCGAGGGCAGGCGGGTGACGTGGATGCCGGGGTGGCCGCCGAGGCGGGCGGCGACGCGCGGGTCCGGGGTGAGCACCGTGGTGACGCCGGCCCGGCGCAGCGCGGCCGCCGCGACCGCCGGGGGGAGCAGGGTGGTCAGCGCGACGCGCGGCTGCAGCACGTTGGACGCGCGCATCTCGGCCAGGGTGGCCCGCCGCCAGGCCGCGGGGCCCGGCACGGTCGGCCACGCGTACGCCGTCAGCACCGTCTTGTACGGCCGCAGCACCGCCATCGCCGCCTGCAGGGGGCCGAGCGCCCCGGCGTGCAGGTGCACGACGTCCGGACTGAGGCGGGCCAGCACCCCGGCCAGGTCGGCGGCGCGGCCCAGCGGGAAGGTGGCCACGCCACCGCCCAGCTCGTGCACCTCGGTGAACGCGTCGCCGCCGTCGTGGGCTCGGGTGGTCACCAGGTGGTGCTCGCCCGGCACGCGCCGGGCGGTCTCGGTGACCGTACGGCCCATCGCCTCGTGCGCCGAGAACTCGGCGATGAGGTGGGCGACGCGCGGGCTCACCGGGCGCCGGCCGAGGCGGAGGCGGCGGCCCGGCTGTCCCGGATGCCCATCACGAGCCCGGCGGCCTCGGTCAGCTTGAGCGTGGCCAGGCCGGCCGTCAGCATCGGGTGGCGCAGCAGGCTGCCGGGTTTGCGCAGCAGCGCGGTACGGGCGAACTTGCTTCCGCTGGAGTCGGCGTGCATACGGACATACTGGTCGATCCAGCGGCCGTAGTAGCGCTTCTTGGCGAAGGTCGCCCGCAGCTTGATGCGGCCCTCGTCGTGCCAGATCCACGCCGTGACCCGGCCGACGGCGGTCACCTCACGGGTGCGGTCGGCCAGGTCCCAGTCCTCGGCCGCGGTGAGCTCCTCGTCCCAGCCGCCGAGCTTCTCGATGATCTCGCGGCGGAACGCGCGCGGGGACTCGACCGCCGCGTCGCCGACGTACAGGTGCTTCTCGAGCTGCCGGCAGCGGGCCAGGAAGCCGTCGCCGAACGACCGCTCGGGGATGATCAGCGCGCCCACCTCGGGGCGGGCGGTGAACCGGTCGTGGATCTGCGTGGCGATGTGCGGTTCCAGCACCATGTCGGAGTCGATGAACACGACGACGTCGCCGGTGCTGCGGTCGGTGCCGTGGTTGCGCTGGGCGCTGCGCTCCGGGCCCCACTGCAGCACCTGGTCGGCGTGGCGCCCGGCGATCTCCGTGGTGGCGTCCGTCGAGCCGTTGTCGACCACGAGCACCTCCACGTCGGGGTGCGTCTGCGTGCGCAGCGAGGCCAGGCAGGCGTCGAGGGTGCGCGCGGAGTTACGCGTCGGCACCACGAAGCTGATTCTCACGGATACTCCTGTCGGTGGCGGGGGTTGCGGCGCGGACGCCGTCCGGTACGCGGGCGTGCTGGTCCACGGCGGCCAGCAGGGTGGTGGCGACGTCGTCCCACGAATGGGCTCCGCCGTACGGCAGCGGCGCGGGCGCGGCGGTGGTCAGGCCCGGGAGCAGCTCGACGAGCCAGCGGGCGAGCGCCTCGGGCTGCGGCGGCACCACGACGCCGCCCGCCGCCCGCGTGGAGTCGCGCAGGCCCGGCACGTCGTACGCGATGGTCGAGGTCCCCATCGCCGCGGCCTCGGTGACCACCAGGCCCCAGCCCTCGCGGACGCTGGTCGCCAGGTGCACGTGGGCGCGGGCCATCCGGTCGTGCTTGACCTCCTCGGGCACCCGGCCGAGGAACTCGACGCCCTCGGGAGCCTCCCGGCGCAGCCGGTCCAGCATCGGGCCGCCGCCGATCATCCACAGCCGCAGGCCCGGCACCTCGCGCCGGGCGAGCTGGACCGCGCGGATGACCTCGCGGGGCCGCTTGTAGCTGACCATCCGGCCGCAGAAGACAGCCGTGGGCGTCGGCTCCTTGGCGACGCGGGGCAGGTCGACGGGCGGCTCGTAGCCCTCCGGCACCACCGTGACATCGGCGGCGCCGAAGCGGGCCAGCGCGTCGCGCGTCGACGCCGAGACCGCGAGGATCGGGGCTCCGGCCAGGCGGCGCAGCCAGTTGGGCTCGAGAACGTACCGGCCGAGGTGCGCAGCGAGCGGCGGGGCGTTGATGTGCCAGATCTCCTCGCACGTCTGGTGCACCAGGGCGATCGTGCGGGCGCCGTCGCCGACCCACTCGTGGGCGTGGAACGGCACGGTGTTGGTCTCGTCGACGACCACGTCGAAGCGTCCCCGGCCGTAGCGGTCCCACCAGCGGCGCGCCTCGCGGTACACGGTGAAGCGGCTCCCGGCGCGGACCACGCGGTAGCCGTCCACTATCTCGGCGGCGGGGCGCCCGGCGACGGCCGCGGCGAACAGCGTCACCTCGTGCCCGGCGGCCGCCCAGCGGCGCAGCACCTGCTCGGTGTAGACCTCGGCGCCGCCGGCTTCCGGGTGGGCCAGGTCGCGCCAGTTCAACACGAGGATGCGCACAGTGGGCTCCGCAGGTCAGGCCGCGGTCGCGGCGGTACGGGAAGAATCGGCACCGGCCGTGGCGACTTGAGGGGCGGTCCGCGGCGCACGCGCCCACAGGCGGCCCTCGAGCACCGCCATGAGCAGCAGCGTCGGGGCGAGCGCGGCGGCCGAGCACGCGGCGATCTGCGCGGCCGAGCCGTGCCACACCTCGATGAACGCCACCTCCAGGGCCGCCCCGGCCCACGGCACCGCGATGGTCCACGCCTTGCGGGCCAGCGCCGCGTTCGTGAGCAGCGTCACGAGCGAGGTGGTCGCGGCGATCGCGGACAGCGCGCGGACGAGGTTGCCGGCGTCGGCGTACCCGTCGCCGTAGAGGACGCGCAGCACCAGCGACGGCACCGTGACGATCACCGCCGCGCCGAGCACGGCCGGCCCGGTGACGGCGAGGCCGCCGGTGGCCAGCGCGCGACCGCGGCCGGGCAGCGGCCAGGCGGACAGCAGGCGCGGGAAGACGGCCGCCATGATGCCCGCGGGCAGCGCCAGCACGGTCTTGGCCACGGTCGCGGCCGCCACGTACGCGCCGGACGCGTCGTCGCCGAGGTGGTGGCGGGCCAGCAGCAGATCGGCGGTGGAGAACAGGAACAGCCCGGTCACGGCGAGGCCGGCGTGCGCGACGGCGCCGAGGCGCAGCGCGGCGGTACCCCGGGGGCCGTCCGGGCGGCGCAGCGGTCCGGCGGCCACGATCAGCGACGCGGCCTCCGCGACGACCGTGCCGAACAGGGCGCCCGTCACGCCGAACGGCACGACGAGCAGCAGGCCGAGGGTGAGGCGGGCGACGGTGCCGAGCACGTACGTCATCGCCACCGTGCCGACGCGCCGGTCGCCGAGCAGCAGCCCGCGCGCCGCCGCCACCACGGCTGCCACCAGCAGGTACGGCCCCAGCTGCGCCGCCTCGGCGACGGAGGCGAGGCGGAAGTAGTCGCGCAGCAGTGGAGCGCACAGCAGCACGACGAGCGCGGGCCCGAGCGACCACAGCGCCACCGAGCGCAGCGTGCGCCGTACCGTGCCGCGGGTCAGCCCGTGCTCGGCCACGAGGGCGGACGCGGCGGTCTGCAGCGCGCCCAGCGGCACGCCGAGCATGAGCATCGCGGACAGCACCGCGCCCAGGGCCCCGTACGCGCCGGGGTCGAGGAGCCGGCCGACCACCGAGTGGAACGCGAGGTTGCCGGCGCTCTGCACGGCCACGGCGGCGGCGATCGGCGCGGCGCCACGGGCGGCGAGACGCGCGAGGCGGCCGAGGAGTGGATGCACATCGTCTCTATCGACGGCTCGGCCGGTTTTCGCAAGCTTCTCTCGCCAGGTGCGCCGGAGATCCATAATCGGGGGGAAATGACCGATTACCGGCAGGCAGAGACGGCCCCGCAACCGCCACGGACCACCGCGGCGGCGCCGGGCCGCGCCGCGATCGTGGCGGCGGTGACCGAGGCGCTGGAAGCCTCCGGGCAGCGGTGGGCGTGGCAGGGCGAGACGGGCGAGGAGCAGCGCTGGGCCGCCCGCACCGGCCCGAAGGACCTGGACATCTGGTACGCCGGGGAGCCGTCCGCCGACGATCCCGTGGCCGTGCTGAGCCGCCGGTTCGCGTGCGCGCGGGTCGCCGAGGCGCTCGACCGGCGCCGGCTGCGGCACGTCAGCGTCGCCGTGGAGACCCCAGCCGGTCCCGCAGTCGTGGACGTCACGTACGGCGACCTGCGCGTCGGCCCGGTGCTGCTCGTGCCGGGCACGCACGCCACCGTCGACGGGGCGCACCGGTTCACCGGCGCGGCGGCCATGGCCGACCTGCTCGTGCGGCCGGTGCTGCGCGGCCGGCTGCCCACCCGCGACCGCCTCGACGAGGCCCGCGCCGCCTGGGCGGACGCCGACCCCGGGCACCGCCGGGCGCTGGCGTACGGGCTCACCGTGCAGCTCGGCCCGGCGGTGGCCAGCGAGCTGATCGCCGTCGCGAAGGGCGCGCCGCCGGCCGCCTCCCTGCCGCGCCGGGCCCGCCTCCGGCTGGTCGCCCGCAGCCTGGGTCCCGGCGTGGTGGCCGCGACCTGGGCGCAGCGCCGTGCGGTGCTGCCGGCCGCGGGCGCCCGGGGACCGCTGGGCCTGCGGACCCGTGGCGTGGTCGTGGCCCTGGTCGGCACGGACGGCTCCGGCAAGTCCACGGTCGCCGACGGGCTGCGCGAGCGGCTGGGCCGGTACGGGCTGCCCACCAGCTCGGTGTACTTCGGCATGGCCCGCGGCAACCTGCCCGGCGTGGCGCTGGCCCGCCGCGTCCTCGGCGTCGGCTCGACCGCCCCGCGACCGGCCGGTCCGGCCGCCTCGTCCGCCGCGCCGGTGGAGGCTGCCGCGCCGGTGGAGGCCGCCGCGGAGAAGCCGCCGGCCGACCACCGGGCGCTGCGCCGGATGGCCGCGTGGTTCTACGCGGGGGAGTACCTGTGGCGTTACCTGAGCGTCGTGGGCCCCGCGGTGGCCCGGCGCCGCGTCGTGATCGCCGACCGCTGGGTGTACGACCTGCGCGAATCGCCCTGGCCGGGCTCCGCGGCCGCCCGCGTCGCCGAGTGGGTCGTGCCCGCCCCGGATCTGCTGGTGCTGCCGGACGCGCCCGCCGAGGTGATCCACCGCCGCAAGCCCGAGCGCACCCTCGCCGAGCAGGCCGGACAGCAGCAGCGCTTCCGTGATCTGCTGGCCGAGCGCCCGGCCCGGCACGCCGAACTGGTGGTGGACACCTCCGGCGCGGCTCCGGACCCGCTGGCGGCCCTGGTGGCGGCGGTGGTGCAGGCGGCGCACGGACCGCGACGCCGGGCCCGGTGACCCTGACCGCGAGCCGGCCCGCCCCGGTGCGCACCGGCCCGCGGCACCGGTGGCTGCCCGGCGTCGATCCGCGCTCGGCCCGGCTGACCGCGGAGTCCGCGCTGCTGGGAGTGGTGGTCGGCGCCGCCGTCGTGGCGCCGTGGACCCGCGAGGGGTACCTGCTCCTGCTCGACTGGGTGGCCGGCCCGCACCAGGCGATCACGCCCGGCCTGTACGGCCTCGACCCGGCGGCCCTGGACGCGCTGCCGTACCGGTTGATCACCCACGCGCTCCGCTCGGTGGTCGGCGCCGGCGCCACCAGCTGGCTGATCATCTTCGCGTACTTCCCGATCGTGGCCTCCGGGGTGTCCGCCCTCGCCGCGGGCGGCCGCCGGCGGCGCCACCCGGCCGCGCTGTTCGCCTGCTGCAACCCGTTCGTCGTCGAGCGCATCCAGGCGGGACACGTCGCGTTCCTGCTGTCCGTCGCCCTGCTCAGCTGGCTGCTGGCCTCGGCCGTACGGGCGCGCCGGCGGGACCGCTGGTTCGCCGCCCGGCCGGCCGGCTGGTACGCCCTCGCGATGGCCGTCGGCCCGCACGCGGCCTGGCTGGGCGGGGTGGCGCTGCTCGCCGTCACGCTGCTGCCACGGCCGCGCAAGCGTGACCTGCTCCGCATGGGATTCGTGGTCGCGGCCGCCGGCTGCATCTACTCGTACGCGGTGGCGCTGCTGCTCAGCGCGATCCTCACCGTCCGGGTGGGCGGGCAGGACCTGGAGGTGTACGCCCCGCACGCCGGGCCGGGCGGCCTGCTGGCCACCCTCGTCTCGCTGCGCGGCTTCTGGCGCGGCGCGGCCGACAGCAGCCCGCAGGTGGCCCTCGGGTTCATCCCCGCGGCGGTGATGGTGCTGGCCGCCGTCGCGGGCCTCGCCCGGCTGTGCCGCCGTGGCCCCGTGGCCGGCGCGCCGCTGGCCGCGCTCGCCGTCGTGGGGGTGCTGCTGGGCGCCGGCATCCACGGCCCGCTCGGCGGCGCGTACCGCACCGCCTTCGACGTGCTCCCGCTGTTCGCAGCGATGCGTGAGCAGCAGAAGTGGGTCGCGCTGACGATGCTCGCGTACGCGGTCGGCATCGGCGTGGCGGTGGAGGCCCTGTACGGCGTCTGCCGCTCGGCCCGCCCCCTCGCGGCACGGCTTCCCGCTGCCGGTTCCCTGGTCGCGGTGGCCGGCGTGTACGCCGTGGTCGCACCCTCGCTGGTGTGGGGGCTGGGCGGCAGCGTCACGGTGAGCCGGTACCCGGAGTCCTGGTACGCCGCCGACAAGATCATGGGCTCGGGTACGGAGTCGGTGCTGTTCCTGCCCTGGCACGAGTACCAGCCGTTCGGCTTCACCGGCAACCGGACCGTCGCCACCCCCGCCGGCGCGTTCTTCCGCCGCCCGGTGATCAGCAGCGATGCCGTGGAACTGGGCCCGGTGCGCACCAACTCGATGTCGCGGCGGATGGCGTACGTCCAGCGGCTGGTCGCGGCCGGCGGTGCCGGAGCCTTCGGCCGGCTCGTGGCGCCCCTCGGGGTGCGCTACGTGGTCCTGGCCCGCGAGCGCGAGACCGACGAGTACGGCTGGCTCGCCGCGCAGCCGGACCTGAGGCAGGTGCTGCGCACGCCGGACCTGGGCGTCTACCGCGTCGAGGCGCGGGGCACGGGCCGGGTTGTCGGCGCCCGCGGCGGGGGATACGACGACGCGCTGCGGCTGGCGGCGCGCGGTGCGCTCGGCACCGAGGCGGTGCTGCCGGGCGGCGCGGCGCGCGAACCGCTGCCGTCGGCGGCCTCCGGCGGGATCCGCCGCCTGAGCTCGACGAGCTGGCGGGTGGAGGCCGGCAAGCCGGGCTGGGTGGTGATCCCGGAGGAGTGGTCGACGGGCTGGTCGGCGGGGAACCGGCCCACCCGGGCCACGGCGGCCGGGACGGTGGCGATCGACGCCGGGGAGTCCGCGGTCACCGTCCGCTACACGCCGTGGCGGTGGCTGCGGATCGGTCTCGCCGCGTCCCTGCTGTCGGTGACGGTGCTGGTGGCGGCGGGTCTCGTGGAGCACCGCCGGGAGCTCTGGCACTGGTGGTGGGGCGACGCCCCGCAGGTCAGGCGGCCTCGGCGACCGGAGCGGTCCACGCGGCGGGGACGGTCACGGCCTGCTCACGCTGCGCGGCGGGAGCGCCGGCCGTCGCCCGGTACTGACCGGTCAGGTGCAGACGGCCGAAGATGACGAAGGTGTCGCGGATCGTGCGCAGGATCGCCTTGCTGGTCACCGTGGAGCCGGCCACCCGCTCCTCGAGGCGGACCGGCGCGCCGACGAAGCCCCGGATGCCGGCCGCCTTGGCGGCGACGAAGAACTCCAGGTCGAAGGCGAAGCGGCGCTCGCGCAGCCGGGGCAGCAGGTCGGCGAGCACGTCGCGGCGCAGCACCTTGCAGCCGGTCTGGGTGTCCCGCATGCCGAGCAGGAACAGCAGCGTCACCAGCGTCGAGTAGAAGATCGAGACGAGCTTGCGGAACGGCGAGGAGGCGCTGGCCGAGGCGGCGTGCCGCTTGTCGGCGTAGACGCCGGCGTGCCCGCCCTCGCGCGCCACCCGCAGGTACTCGGCCAGGTGGACCGGGTCGATGTCGCCGTCGGCGTCCACGAACCCGATCCAGGCGCCGCGGGCGGCGGCGAAGCCCAGGTGCAGCGCGCCGCCCTTGCCCTGGTTGACCGGGCTCTTGATGACCCGGACGCCGGGGATGCCGGCGAGGGTGCGCTCCGAGTCGTCGGTGGAGCCGTCCGAGACCGCGATGACCTCGAAGCCGACCTGCTCGGCGGTCAGGCAGGCGACCAGCCGCTGCACGGTCGGGCGCAGCGCCGCGCCCGGGTTGTAGAACGGCACGACGACCGTCAGCTCGACGGCGGCGTCGGCCGGTGCCCACAGGCGGGTGGCGTCGAACAGCGACGCCGTGCGCGGGGCGCCGGCCGGGGCGGCGGTACGGGTGACGGGGTGCAGCGTGACGGTCATGCCCGAGTCGATCGGCGGGCCACCTCAACGCAACCTCTACTGATCTTCAAGGTGGCGGCAAGGTTGCGGACCGGGTTCAGCGCCGGCCGGTTCTGCAACCCGGGCGTGTCACGATGAGCTGGTGAACGTCGCCCGTACGCCCAGGTCAGGCCCGCTGCTGCTGGCCGCCGCGCTGCTGGGTGCCGTCGTCTCCCCGGGCGTCGCGCTCGCCGACGGGCCGGGGTACGGCGGCACCGCGGACGCGCTGACCGTGCAGTGGCAGCAGCCCGCCGACGCCGGTGGTGACGGCCTGGCGGTGTACGCCGTCGGCTTCCGCGGCGGATCGCCGGTGAACCTGCGCGTGGGCGCCGCCGCCGAGCGGTCCGTGATCGCGGACGCCTCGGGTGCGCTGCGCGTGCTGGTGGTGGCCGGTGCCACCCCGGCTCCGGCCCCGACGGTGGACACCACGGTGCTGCCGGTCGGCGCGGGCTCGGCGGCACGGCTCTCGACCGGCACGAGCGTGCTGGCGGTGGGCAAGACGCCCACGGGTGCGCTGCGTACGCTCGTCGGCTCGGTGCCGCCGCCCACGACCGGGCGGGGCGTGCAGGACCTCGCGCCCTGGGCCGGTGCCGCGGCGGCGGTGGCCGGTGCGGCGCTGTGGCTGCGGCGGCGCAACGCGGCCGCGGCGGCGGGGGTCGTGCAGCGCTACCGCCACCCGGCCCGCCACCGCGCCTGAGCGCGTACGCGGATCAGGGCTCGAAGCGGTAGCCCACGCCCCGCAGCGTCCGGATGTACCGGGGCGCCGAGGCGGACTCGCCGAGCTTCTTGCGCAGGTTGCCGACGTGCACGTCGATGATGTGGTCGTCGCCGTACCAGTTGTCGCCCCACACGTCCTCGAGCAGCTGCCCGCGGGTGAACGTCCGGCGCGGGGCCGACGACAGCAGGTCCAGGATGCCGAACTCGATCTTGGTGAGCTCGAGGACCTCGCCGTCCAGGGTCACCTCGCGCACGTCGGGGTCGACGCGCAGGGTGCCGTACTCGCGGATCGCCGCCCCGGGGGCCGACGCCGCCGAGGTGCGCGGCCGGCGGCGCATCGCCTGGATGCGGGCGGCCAGCTCGCGGGGGGAGAACGGCTTGGTCACGTAGTCGTCGGCGCCCACGGACAGGCCCACGACCTTGTCCAGCTCGTCGGTGCGCCCGGTGACCATGACGATGTACGCGTCGGTGAACTGCCGGATCTGCCGGCAGACCTCGATCCCGTCGACGTCGGGCAGGCCGAGGTCGAGGATGGCGATGTCCGGCTTCTGGCTCTGGGCCTGCTCGACCGCGCCACGACCGTCGGTCGCGACGACGACGTCGAAGCCCTCCTTCTCCAGCAGATGCCGGCAGAGCAGCATGAACTCGGGCGAGTCCTCGACGACGAGCGCACGCGGCCTGGACACGGGACCTCCATTTTCCTAGCGCAGACGACGACAGGGTTCGCCAGTCCTATCGGTCGCGGCGCGCGGAAACGAAGAGTTAGGCCCGGGTACGCAGCGCCGGCGTCTCGATCTCGGCGCGGTCGGGCAGCGGGCCGGGGCGGGCGAGGAAGTATCCCTGGCCCAGCCGTACGCCCAACGCCCGCAGCTTCTCGTGCTCCTCGACGGTCTCGATGCCCTCGGCGATCAGCATGGCGCCGATGTCCTGGGCGAAGCCGACCAGCGAGCGGGCGAGCGCCATCCGCACCGGGTCCGCGTCGATGCCGCGGGTCAGCGTGATGTCCAGCTTGATGATGTCGGGGCGCAGCTGCAGGATGTGGCTCAGGCTGGCGAACCCGGCGCCCGCGTCGTCGACGGCGATGAGGATCCCGGCGGCGCGCAGCGCCTCGGTGACCCGGACCACGGCGGGATAGTCGTGCACCTGGGCGTGCTCGGTCAGCTCGACCGCGATGCGCCGGGAGGCGTGCGCCAGCAACGTCGCACTGACCTCGGGGGTCAGCAGCGCCTCCACCGACAGGTTCGCGCTCAGCCACGCGCCGGCCGGCATCTCGTCCAGGTGCGCGAATGCGCGCTGCAGCGCCAGCAGCTCCAGCTCGACGCCGATGCCCGCCCGGTTGGCGGCGGCGAAGGCGTCCGCCGGGCTGGGGAACTTCTCCTTGTCGAAGCGGGCCAGCGCCTCGTAGGCCTTGACGACGCCGTCCTCCAGATGCACGACCGGCTGGAAGGTGGGCTGGATGGCCCGGGAGTGGATCACTTCCTGGAGGTTCCGCATCGTGGGCGGAACAGGCACGGTGAGCGTCATGCCGTCCAGATCGGCGCCGATCCTCAAGCCCGCCTCAGACCCGTTTCAAGACCTCGGCAAGGCCGTTCACCTCGGCCCGCGCCGGCCCTGCGCCGGCCCGCCCCGCCCGGCCCGCCCGGCCCGCCCCGCCCGGCCCGGCCCGCCCGCCCCGCCCGGCCCCCCGGCCCCGGACACGACCGGGCCCCGGACACGACCGGGCCCCGGACACGACCGGGCCCCGGCACGCTGGGCGTGGCCGGGGCCGTGTGGTGCGAGCGGGCGTCAGACCAGGGCGGCCTCGTTCTCCCGGGCGCGGTGCAGACATTCGATGAGCTCGTACGGATCCACCTCGGCGTCACCGTCGACGTCGACGACGCCGACCCAGGCGCCCTGTGCGGCCGCCGCGCCGGTCTGCAGCGCCGCGCCCTTGTCCCGGACGTCGGGGTCGTTGATGACCCGGATCCACGGCAGGTCGGCCAGGCTGTGCTCGGAGCCGTCGATGGAGCCGCCGGACACCGCGATCATCTCGAACGAGATGTTCTGCGCGTACAGCGTCTCGGCGAGCCGCTCGACGGTGGGCCGCAGCGAGGCGCCCGGGTTGTGGAAGGGGATGACCACGGTGAACTCGACGGCGGCCTGGCCCCGTGACCAGAAGTCGCGCGGGGCGGGGCCGGCGACGACGAAGGGAGGAACGGCGATGAGGTGTGCGACAGTCATGCCCGGTGTTTCGGCCCGCCACCTCAACGCCACCTCAGGCCGTTCTCAAGCCGTGCGCAAAGCTGCGGTCAGCGGCGCGGCGGCTCGATCGGGAGGCGGTGCACCACGCGCGGCTCCGGCCGGGACAGCGCCCGGACGTGCCGTTCCAGCTCCTCGTCGGCGCCGGTCATGCGGCCGCCGTGCTGGCGCAGGTGCTCGTCCCAGCTGGGCACCACGTACACCTCCACCAGCTGGTCCGGGCTCTCCCCGGTGCGGAACACGCCCCACTGGACCGCGCCGGTGCGCTGCCGGGAGCGGCGCAGGCGGGGCATCGCCGCGAGGAACGCCGCCTCGTCCTCCGGCGCGATCGTGTAGCTGACCTCCACCACGACCGGGCCGGCGTCCGGGTCCGGCTCGACCTTCAGGTGCGGGTCGGGCCACGGGCGGGCCGGTTCGCGGTTGAGGTGGCGCGAGGGCAGCAGCGGCGCGAGCGGGACGGTCGCCACGCCGAGCGCGGTCGCCGCTCCCGCCGCGAGCAGCGCCGGTACCAGGCCGACCCGGTCGGCGACCAGGCCCCAGACCACCGCCCCGACGGCCTGGCCGCCGAAGAACACCGTCTGGTACGTGCCCAGCCCGCGGGCCCGTACCCAGCGGGGCAGGAACAGCTGCACCTCCGCGTTGAGGCTCGACAGGACGGCCATCCAGGCGGCGCCGGCCGGTACGAGCACCACCACGGCGACGGCGGGCACCCGTACCAGCGCGAGGGTCGCCAGCACAACGGCGTACGTGAGGCCCGCCGCGGCCAGCATCCCGTTGGGCGACAGGGCGGCGCGGATGCGGGGCAGCACGAGGGCGCCGAGGACCGCGCCGACGCCGAGCGCGCCGAGCAGGAGCCCGTACCCGCCCGCGCCCATGCCCAGCCGCCGGTCCGCCACGAGCGGCAGCAACGCCCACAGCGCGACCGCGGGCACGATGAACACGCTGACCCGCAGCAGCAGGCGGCGCATCACGGGCGAGTGCCGCACGTACCGGCCGCCGGCGCGCAGCGCCGCCACGAACGGCTCCGGCAGGCCGGCGTCCTCGGGCGGGCGCCGGTGCCAGAGGAACAGCGCCACCGCGAAGACCAGGAAGGTGACGGCGTTGATCCCGAAGACGGCGGCCACCCCGACGTGCGCCACGAGCAGACCGGCCAGCGCCGGGCCGACCGCCCGGGCGAGGTTCATGCCGATCGAGCCGAGCGCCGCCGCCTCCGGGATCTGCGAGCGCGGCACCAGCTCCGGGATGACCGCCTGGTACGCCGGGTTGGTCAGCGCCATCCCGCAGCCCAGCGCGAACGTCAGGGTCAGCAGCAGCGGCGGCGTCATCACCCCGGCGAGGGTCAGCGCGGTCAGCGCGACGCCCACGCCCACCTGGAACAGCTGCACCCAGATGAGCAGCCGGCGGCGGTCCAGCGAGTCGGCGAGCACGCCGCCCGGCAGCGCCAGCAGCAGCACGGGCAGCGTCCCGGCGGTCTGCACCAGCGAGACGAGCGTGCCGGCGTTGGGCTGGTCCACCAGCAGCCACTGCGCCCCGACCGTCTGCATCCAGGTGCCCAGCTGGCTGCCGAGCACGGCGAGCCACAGCACCCGGAACACGCCGATGCGCAGCGGCGCCCAGGTCGACTGGGGTGCGGTGGTGACGGAGGCCATGCGCGGGTATTCCCCGCAACCCGCCGGATCTACCTGAGCAGTTTGTGATCTTCCGGGTGAGCAGCGGCCCGTGATGCCATGCCGCGCGTGCCCGCCGACCCGACACCGCGCCGCTTGCTGGCCACCGGTCTCGGTACGGGGCTGATCGTGGCGCTCGTCCTGCCGCTCGGCCTCTTCGCCCGGCGGCTTCCCGCGCCCACCACCACGCCCGCCGGACCGGCCGCCGTCCTGCGCGCCGCCGCGTCCGCCGCCGAGTCCGCGGGGGACGCGCCACCGCCGGGCGGGCTGATGCGGTACGGCGCTCGGCCTCGACCGTGCCGGCACCCGCCTCGACATCGTCGTGGACGACCGGGGCGCGTACCTTGGCAGCATCCGCCGGCTGACGAAGGCCCGCGACGGGCTGGCGGCCGGCACCGTCACGGACACCACCGAGATCGTCACCGGTTTCGCGCGCCGCGGCCGTACGCCGTGATCGCCGGGCCATAGCCGGGCCACAGCAGCCTCTCAGCAGACACTCCGGCTGTCTCAAGGGGGCGCACAGAGGATGGCGCCATGCAGGAATCAGCGCCGGCGCTGCACACGCCGCTGTCACGGCGCACGATCGCCCGGCTGGTGCAGCTGGCCGGCCTCTTCGACGTCGTCACGGCCGTGATACCCCCGCGGCACGGGCGGCTCCTCGCGCTCATGGAGTTCGTCCCGGCCGCCGGCATCCTCTCGGCCCGTACGGCGACCGCCCTGGTCGGGCTGCTTCTCGTCTACATCGGCTCCGGTCTGCGTCGCGGCAAGCGGCGCGCCTGGCAGGTCGCCACGGTGCTGTCGGCCCTCGCGACCGTCCTGCACCTGGCGAAGGGCCTGGACTACGACGCGGCCGTGGTGTCCGCGCTGCTGCTGGTGACCCTGCTCGCCACGCGGGACGGGTTCACCGCACCGGCCGACCGGGGCAGCCGCTGGCGCGCGCTCACCGTCTTCCTCGGCTTCACCGGCGCCGGGTTCGCCCTCGGCCTCGCCGAGATCGCGGTCCGGATGAACCGGCTCGTCGGCCACCCGGGCGTGGCGGACTGGGTCAAGGAGGCCGCGCTCGGCCTGGTCGGGCTCGACGGGCCGATCCGCTACCAGCACCCGTTCGGCGCCGAGGCGGTGAGCCTCACCACCGGCGCCAGCACTCTGCTCGCCGCGGGACTGGCCCTCATCGTGCTGCTGCAGCCCGGTTCGCGTGTGCCCGGCCGTACCCCCGACGAGGACCTGCGGCTGCGCGAGTTGCTGCGCCGGCACGGCAGCGCGGACTCCCTCGGCTACTTTGCCATGCGCGCCGACAAGTCGCTGATCTGGTCGCCGGACGGTGCGGCGGCGGTCGCGTACCGGGTCGTGCGCGGGGTGAGCCTGGCCTCCGGCGACCCGCTCGGACCGCAATCGGCGTGGCCGGGCGCGATCGGCGCCTGGCTGCGCGACGCCGCCGCGCACGGATGGACGCCGGCGGTGCTGGGGTGCGGGCGGGCCGGCGGCACGGCGTACCGGCGGGCCGGGCTGGACGTCATCGAGCTCGGCGACGAGGCGGTGGTCGACGCGACCGCCTTCCGGCTGGACGGCCGCCCGATGCGGGGCGTACGGCAGGCCGTCAACCGGATCGGCAGGGCCGGCTACACGTGCCGCGTGGCCCGCCAGCGGGAGCTGACCGAGGAGGAGATGCTCGAGGCGGCACGGGCCGTCGAGGCGTTCCGCGACGGCCGGGTGGAACGCGGCTTCGCCATGGCGCTCTCCCGGTTCGGCGAGCCGGGCGACGGCGACTGCCTGCTCGCGCTGTGCCGGGACGAGGATGGGCACCTGCGCGGGCTGCTGCAGTTCGTGCCGTGGGGCGACGACGGGCTGTCGCTGGACCTGATGCGCGCCGACCGTACGGCCGCCAACGGCGTGACCGAGCTGATGGTGGTGGAGGTGCTGCGCGCCGCGCCCGGCCTGGGCGTACGCCGGGTGTCGCTGAACTTCGCGGTGCTGCGCTCGGTGTTCGCCCGCGCCGACGAGCTCGGCGCGGGACCGGTCCTGCGCCTCGGCCACCGGGTGCTGAAACGGGCGTCCAAGGTGTGGCAGATCGAGTCGCTGTACCGGGCCAACGCCAAGTACCACCCGGCCTGGGAGCCGCGCTACCTGTGCTTCCCCGTCGCCCGTGACCTGCCGCGGGTCGCCGTCGCGGCGCTGACCGCCGAGGCGTTCCTGCCGGCGCCGGCCCGGCGGTCGCGGACCCGGTCACCGGCGGTGCTCAGCGGGGGCGGGCGATGACGCTCACCGGCGTACCCCTGCTCGTGCTGGCCGTCGCGGCCACCGCCGCCGCGGGGGTCGCCACCGTCCGGCTCTGGCCGCGCCGCCTGGTGCCGGCCCGCATCGCCGGCGTGCTGCTCACCGAGGCGCTGCTGACCGCGGCCGTGGGCCTCGCGGTGAACCGGCACGAGGGCTTCTACCCCTCCTGGGAGGCGCTGACGGGCAACACCGGCACCGTCGCGCACGCCGCCCCGGCCGCCGTGGGCCGCCTCGACGCCCGGCTGCCGCCCGGCACGCCGGTACCCTGGCGGCCGGACGGATGGCAGGCCTGGCGGCTGGCCGAGCCGCCCCGGCTGGTGGTGCCGGCCGGCTACGCCACGCTGCCCCGCGACACGTTCCCGGTGATCCTCGCGCTCGTGCCGGCCGCCGCGCCCGCCGTGGCCACCGCCCGGCGCCTGCCGGACGTGGTGACCGTGGTCGCCGTTCCGGGGCCCGGCACCACCGCCGCGGCGCTGCGCACCCTGCCCGGCCGGCTCCGCCTCGACGCGCGGGTGACGACGACCGGCTGGGACCTGGTCGCGCCGGGCCGCTCGGCCGCCCTTGCCGACGCGCTGGCCCGCACCGAGCCACCCGGTTTCGCGGTGGCCCGCGGCTGGACGCCCGGCCGGCTCGCCGCCCCGCTGGCCCCGGCGATGCGCCTGCCGGAGATGCGACCCGTGCAGGCCCCGCCGCCGGCTCCCGAACTGCGGCCTCCGCCGCTGGGGACGCGGCTTCCGGCGGCGCCCGGGATGCGCCCGGCGCCGGCACCCGGGATACGACCCGCGCCGGCCCCACCGCGGCGACCACCGGCGCCGGCGCTGCGGCCCTCGGCGACATCCGCGATGCGGCTCCCGGATGCGCCCGCGATGTGGCTCCCGGATGCGCCCGCGACGCGGCTTTCGGAGGCGCCCGCTATGCGGGGTTTCGCCGCGCTGGTGGTGCGGCTTCCTGAGGCGCCCGCGATGCGGGGTTTCGCCGCGCTGGCGGTGCGCACCTCGAGAGGGCCGGCGTCGTGACCGCGGACGGCCTGGCGCCGCTGGTCGCGGCCGTCGCCGCCGTGATCGGCACCGCGGTGCTGGCGGCGCTGCGCTGGGAGCGGTGGCGCGTCCCGGCCCGGGCCGCCGTCGCGGTCGCGGCGCTGCTGAGCCTGGCGACCGCGGCGGTCCTGCAGGTCAACCGCATGACGGAGACCTATTCGTCGTTGTCCGGCGGCCGGCCGGCCGCCGCGGCCACCGGGAGCGAGATGCTGACCGTACGGGTGCCCGGCCCGGCGAGCGGCCTCACCCTCACCATGTACGTGTACCTGCCGGCCGCCTACCGCACCGGACACGACCGGTACCCGGTGATCGAGGCGTTGCACGGCTATCCCGGCTCGCCGCGGACGTGGCTGCGCAGGCTCGACGTCCAGTCCGTGCTGGACGGTGAGATCGCGGCGGGCCGGATGGCGCCCACGGTCGTGCTGTTCCCGTTCCAGACGCCGGACCCCCTGCTCGACACCGAGTGCACCGACCTGGTCGGCGGCCCGCGCACGGAGACCTTCCTGACCTCGGACGTGCCCGCGTACGCCGAGACGCACTGGCGGGTCCGTACCGACCGGGCCGGCTGGGCGCTGACCGGCTACTCGGCCGGCGCGTTCTGCGCCACCGACCTGCTGCTGCGCCACCCCACGCAGTACGCCGCCGCGGCCTCGCTGTCCGGGTACACCTCGCCCGGCATCCGCATCGGCGACGGCAGCGAGAACACCCTGCACAACACGAGCTGGCGGCTGCGTCACCTTCCGCCGCCGAACGTGGCACTGTGGCTGGGGTGGGCGGCGGACGACCGGGGCACAAGACGAGCATCGACCCAGCTGGCACGGCTGAGCCGGGCACCCCTCGCGGTCACCACGGCAGTGGTCGCCCACGGCGGCCACAGCGACGCGGTCTGGCGGCAGATGGAACCGGTAGCCTTCGACTGGCTCTCCGCCCACCTCGCCAGGCCGCAACGATGAGCCGACCTCGCCCGGCCGCAACGATGAGAGCGGCGAACGTTCGCGCCCTTGCCTTTGCCCTCGCCGTGGTCGTGGCCGGCATGCTCGTGACAGCGTGCGCCGGTGCCGGCCCGGTCACACCGGCGCGGATCGTGGTGGCCCTGGGCGACTCGGTGCCGGCCGGCACGGCATGCGGCTGCGACCCGTTCCCGGTGCTGTACGCCCGCGCCCAGCGAGCCGCCGCCGTGAACCTGGCGGTGCCGGGCGCGACGTCCGCCGACGTGCTGAACGGCCTGCCCGCGGCGCGCGGCCCGCTCACCAGGGCGGACGAGGTGCTGGTCATGGCCGGCGCCAACGACGTGGCACCGGTGTTCCGCGGCGACTACGCGACGGCGGCCGCCGGGGTCCGCACCGCCGTCGCCGCCACGATCGCCGGAATCCAGGGCATCCACCCCGTACCGGTCGTGGTCCTGGGCTACTGGAGCATCGTCCCGGACGGCCGCGCCGGCGCCACCGACACACGCGCCGCAGCCAAGGCAACAGCCGCCGTCAACGACGCGCTGCGCGCCGCGGCCCACGACTCCGGCGCCCGCTACGTCGACACCGAGCCGGCCTTCCACGGCTCGGATGGCGCCATGGACCCGACGCCACTGCTCGCACCCGACGGCGACCACCCCGACGCCCAAGGCCACGCCGCGATCGCCGCCCTGCTGCCGCCACTGCAGGGCCGGCGATAAAGCTCTCAGCTCCTCCGATAAACCGGTCGGCAAGCGCGATCTGCCGCGGACATTCTGACCACCATTCCCCACGTCGACAATCCCCATACACGGACATCCGGCTGCCCGGCCACCCGAAGCGCGCCTTGCTCGATTGCGAACGCGCTCAGGCGCTTTCGGTGCGACGCGCGGTTGCGGTGTTGCCCTGCTGAAACCGCGTGGACGCTGAAATACGCTCACATCAGTGAGTCGCTTTCTGCGATTCCGTATGCAACCGTCGTGCTTATCGGTTCCTGTCACCACTGGCTCGGCCGCGGTGACAATCGGGGTCCCTGGCGGCTTGGTGGCGGCGGGATCCGGGGTTTCTGGCGGCTTGGTGGCGGCGGGATCCGGGGTTTCTGGCGGCTTGGTGGCGGCGGGATCCGGGGTTTCTGGCGGCTTGGTGGCGGCGGGATCCAGGGTCTCTGGCGGCTTGGTGGCGGCGGGATCCGGGGTCCCTGGCGGCTTGGTCGCGGCGGCCTCCGGGGTCGCCGGCCGTTGGTCGCGCTCGGCCGCCGGCTGGTCGACGTGGGCACCCACACACGCTGGCTGGTCGGCGTGGCTAACCACGCATGCTGGCTGGTCGGCGTGGTTGCGCGTGGCGGCTGGCCGGTCAGCATCGTTGCCCATACCCGCTGGCTGGCCGGGATCCTCGCGCCCCTCCGCTGGCCGGCCCGCGTCGCTGCGTGTGCCGGCCGGCCGGTTGGCGTCGTGGTGCGCGTCCGCGAAGCGGCTCCCGCCGCTACCCGTGTCCGCGAAGCGGCTCGTGGCGCTACCCGTGTCCGCGAAGCGGCTCGTGGCGCTACCCGTGTCCGCGAAGCGGTGCGCGTCGCTGCGCGCGTCCGCTGGCCGGTCGGGCTTGCCGCACGCGCCCGCCGGCCGATCCGCATCGCGGTGGCCGGGTAGGCGACGCAGTTTCTCCGCGTGCCTTCGCGCCAATCCCCACCGGCGGCGGCGTGCGTGCTCCCGGCGGAAGTCCTCCCGCGCCGGGGAATGGTTCCGCGATGCGGTCCGGTCACGCATCGTGGCCAATTCCGCCGTCGAGAAGAACTGAAGCTGCCGCACCTGGAAATTATCCCGCGAGCGATTCCGTCGAGGAACTGAACGATCACTCCGAAAAAGCGGCGATCGTCACAGCGATCCGCAGGTACGCCCTGGGCAGAATCAAGGCTGAGAGTTACCCGCTTAGTGAGGATGTGACGATGTCGCCCCGCTGCTTTCCCCGCGCACGGCCGAGCGGCGGCGTCTCGGCGGTGAGGGTGCTGGCTCGCCCTGGCGGTGGGAGCCGGCTCGCTCTCGCAGGGGTGTCGGCAGCGTCCCCGCGGTGGAGGTGCTGCCTCGCCCTTGATGAAGCGGTTGGTGAGAGTGCTGCCGCGCGCCGCCCCGACGGGTCAGCGTCCGGCGGCGGCCAGGCGGTCGCGGCGGTCGTGGGACAGGTCGGTGTGGTGGCTGTGGCCGGGGTGGCTGTCCGGGTCGACGTGGACGGTTGCCGCGCTGAGCCGGGGTACGCCGTGGGTGAGCTGGTGTTCGGCGTCCGCCGCGATCTCGTGGGCGGCGAGCAGGGTCAGGCCGGCGTCGACCACGATCGCGGCCTCGGCGTGCAGGTGGTGGCCGATCCAGCGCAGCCGCAGCTCGGAGACGTCGTGCACGCCGGCGATGGTGCGCAGGTGTGCCTCTGCCTGGTCGACGAGTTCCGGGTCGACGCGGTCCATCAGGCGGTGGTAGACCTCGCGGGCGGCGTCCTTGAGCACGAACGCGATGGCGACCGTGATGGCGAGGCCGACCACGGGGTCGGCCCAGCCCCAGCCCGCCCAGGCGCCCGCGGCGGCGAGCACCACGGCCAGCGAGGTGAAGCCGTCCGTACGCGCGTGCAGACCGTCCGCGACCAGCGCGGCCGAGCCGATGCGCCGGCCGATCGTGATCCGGTAGCGGGCGACCAGCTCGTTGCCCGCGAACCCGATGAGCCCGGCGGCCAGCACCCAGGGCAGGTGCGTCATCGCCCGCGGGTTCAGCAGCCGGTCGAGGGCCAGCCAGGCGGACGCGACCGCCGACGCGGCGATCACCAGGACGATGACGATGCCGGCCAGGTCCTCGGCCCGGCCGAAACCATAGGTGTACGCGCGGGTCGCGGCCCGGCGGCCGAGCACGAAGGCGATGCCCAGCGGTACGGCGGTGAGCGCGTCGGCGACGTTGTGCAGCGTGTCGCCGAGCAGCGCCACCGAGCCGGAGAAGACCACGATCAACGCCTGCAGCGCCGCGGTGGCGCCGAGCGCGATCAGTGAGATCCACAGGGCTCGCATGCCCTCGCGGGAGGCCTCGAGCGCGGAGTCGACCTTGTCGGCGGTGTCGTGGGAATGCGGCGTCAGCAGGTGTCCCAGCCGGTGCCGCCATCCGCCGTGGCTGTGCTGGTGTCCGGTCATCGTGATCGTCCTCGGGAGTGGTGACAGGGATGCCGTACCCATAATATGTGCTCATGCACGCACGCGACTACGTTGCAGATGCCAGTGAGCTGCAGCAACAGCCCGCCGACGTGGTGGTCGAGGCCGCGACCACGATCCTGGCCATGCTCGCCGACAGCACCCGGCTGCGCCTCATGGTGGAGCTCGTGCAGGGCGAGCGCGACGTGACGGCGTTGACGGCCGCGGTCGGCGCGGCCCGCCCGGCGGTCTCCCAGCACCTCGGAAAACTGCGGCTCGCCGGCCTGGTGCGGGGCCGCCGCGACGGCCGCCGCCAGGTGTACGCGCTCACCGACGAGCACGTGGCCCGGCTGGTGACAGAGGCGGTACGCACCGGGGAGCACCGGGTCTCCGACCGTCCCGCCCACCACCTCACACCCGCGGACGGCATGCCCGCCGAGCGATGACCGGGCTGTGCGGCCAGACTCGGGCCGCCGGGGGCGGCATGCCCGCGCCCAGCGGTGGCCGGGCCATCCGGCCCAGGCTCGGCCCGCCGAGGGCGGTATGTCGGCCCGGCGGTGACCGGGCCATCCGGCCAGGCTCGGCCCGTGGAGGGCGGTATGTCGGCCCGGCGGTGACCGGGCCGCCCGGCCGGGCCCGGCCGGCCGGGGGCGGCGTGCCCGCGCCCAGCGGAGACCGGGCTGTGCGGCCAGACTCGGCCCGCCGGGGGCGGCATGCCCGCGCCCAGCGGTGACCGGGCCGTCCGGCCGGGCTCAGCCGGCCGGGTGCCAGCCCAGCGCGGGCCCCAGCCGCGTCGCCATGTCGGTGAGGATCTGCACGTAGTCGGCGTGCTCGAAGCTGAACGGCAGGGCGAACGCGACCTCGTCGATCTCGCGGAAGGCGGCGTGCGCGTGCAGCCGCTCGGCGAGCTCCTCCGACGTGCCGACGAGGTCCGGCGCGAACATCATCCGGGCCGGCCCCTGCGGCGTCGTGGTGCGGGGCGTGCGCTTCTCGGCGTACGCGAGGTATCTGGCTTTCTGGTCGGCCGTGGCCGTGTCGGTCGGGATGACGACCAGGCCTTGCGAGACGCGGGCCCGGTCGCCGTCGGGGTGGCGGGCGCGGAACGCGCGGACGTGCGACAGCTGGATCTGCTCGAAGTCCTCCGACTCCTCGGCCTTGACCACGCTGCTGGTCAGGAAGTTCATGCCGTGCTCGCCGGCCCACTGCGCCGAGCGCAGGCTGGCGCCGCCGTACCAGAGGCGCGAGCGCAGGCCGGGGGAGTGCGGCTCCACCCGCTCGGAGAACACTTCGAAGCCCTGGACGCCGCCGGCGGTCGCCGCGGGCCTGCCGGCCACGAAGTCGAGCAGCCGCTCCACCCGCCGGTAGCTGAAGTCCTCCACGTCGCCGGTGTCCGGGTAGAGCGCCTCCTTGACGGTGTCGTAGCGCATCGGCGGGCCGACGCTCACGCCCGGGTTCAGCCGTCCGCCGGACAGCACGTCGACGGTGGCGAGGTCCTCGGCCAGGCGCAGCGGGTTCTCCCAGCCCAGCGGGATGACCGCGGTGCCCAGCTCGATGCGGCTGGTGCGCTGGGAGGCGGCGGCCAGCAGCGCGACCGGGGAGGAGATGCCGTACTGCAGGTGCCGGTGGCGGACCCAGGCGCTGTCGAAGCCGAGCTGTTCGCCGAGCCGGATGACCTCCAGCGTCGACTCGTGGCCGGGGCGGGGGTCGGCGCCGTCGAACAGGCCGATCGTCAGGAAGCCCAGCTTGCGCAGCGGGCGGGAGGGCAGCGGCACGAGGTCGATTCTGCCCTCAGCCGCGGAGCTCCGTCAGGGCCGCGTCGAAGATCTCGTGGTGACGTGCGACATCCGCGGCGGTGGTCTCCGGGCACATCAGCGAGAAGTCCACGTACTCGTGGCCGTCGGCGTCGGTGATCCGCGCGCCGCGGGCCCGGTCGGCGTACACCGGGAACCCCGCGGCGGTCTTGTTCGAATAGGTCATCGGCACGCCGCGGCCGAGCGTGGATGCCGCTCGGCGAACCGGGCCCGCTCGCCGTCGGTCAGCGTGCGCAGCCTGCCCCGATCGATCTGCGGCATGGCGCGACGCTACTCACCTCGTCAGGCGCGGGTCCAGCCGATCGCCGGAGCGATGTCGCGGACGATCGTCTCCAGGATGCGGGCGTTGTACGCCACCCCGAGCTGGTTCGGCACCGTGAACAGCACCGTGTCGGCGGCGCGGACGGCCTCGTCGGCCGCGAGCTCCGCGGCGATGCGGTCGGGTTCGCCCGCGTACGTGCGCCCGAACCGGGACCGTACGCCCTCGAGCAGCCCGACCTGGTCCTCGTGGGCCTGGTCGCCGAAGTACAGCCGGTCGACGTCCTCGGTGATCGGCAGCACGCTGCGCGAGACGGAGACCCGGGGCTCGCGGTCGTGGCCGTGCTCCTTCCACGCCTGCCGGTACAGCTCGATCTGCTCGGCCTGCAGGCGGTCGAACGGCACGCCGGTGTCCTCCGACAGCAGGGTGGAGCTCTGCAGGTTGACACCGATGCCGGCCGCCCACTGCGCCGTCGCGCGGGTGCCGGCGCCCCACCAGATGCGCTCGCGCAGGCCGGGGGACTGCGGCTGGATCGCCAGCCCGCCGCTGATGCCGGTGCGCGCCGGGTCGGTACGGGCGACCGCGGTCCCGTCGATCGCGGCGAGGAAGATCTCGGTCTTGCGCCGGGCCGCGTCGGCCGCGGTCTCGCCCTCGGCCGGGACGTACCCGAACACCTCGGCGCCGCGCAGGACGGTCTTCGGCGAGCCGCGGCTGACCCCGAGCTGCAGCCGCCCGCCGCTGATCAGGTCGGTGGCGGCGGCCTCCTCGGCCATGTACAGCGGGTTCTCGTACCGCATGTCGATCACGCCGGTGCCGACCTCGATCCGCGAGGTCCGCGCCGCCATCGCCGACAGCAGCGGGAACGGCGAGGCCAGCTGCCGCTCGAAGTGGTGGACGCGCACGAACGCGCCGTCGACGCCCAGCTCCTCGGCGGCCCGGGCCAGCTCGATGGTCTGCAGCAGGGCGTCCGCCGCGCTGCGCGTCTGCGACCCGGCCGCGTTGCGCCAGTGGCCGAACGACAGGAATCCGATCTTCTTCCGCACGAGGGTCTCAACCCTGCCGCGGCCGCCCGGATTCCCCGTTGCCGGCGTCGGCGCCGTCGGTCTCCTCGGGGTGCCCGGTCGCCCGCCGCAGCCGGTCCATCCGGTCCGCGCCGCGCTGCACCGCCTCGCGCGAGCGCTCGAGGAAGTCGTTGCTGCGGTCCGTGCGCGCCGAGGTGCGCCCGATGGACTCCTGGAACCGCCGCATCGGATCGGCCGGCTGCGGGTCCTGGTCGGCCTCCGCCTGGTCGAGGCGCCGCTCGCGTTCGTTCGCGGCGTGCTCGCGTGCGTCCGCGTCCCGTTCCCGCTGGTCGGCGTGGCGCTCCCGGACGTCGGCGCGCACGTCGCGCCGGTCGGCGGCACGCTCGCGCTCGAGCACGCGGCGTTCACGCTCGTCCAATTGCGCCGCCCTCGCGTCCCGGTCGTCGTCACGGGCCTCCGAACCACCCACGGAATCACAGTATCCAAAAGCAGTACGATCGGCCGTCTGCCGCCAGGAGGTTGTGCCGTGACCGGAGCCCGCCGCGCCCGCCCGGGCCTCGGGCTGGTGGCTGCGCTGGCGGCCGCCGGTCTGCTGCTCGCCGTGCCGCCGGCCGCGCAGGGCCGGCGCAGCGGTCCCACCCCCGCGGCGCTGGCGTGGCCGGGCGCGCAGAAGGACGTCCTCGCAGCCACGCTGGCCGACGGGACCGCGTACGAACCGGGCGCGTTCCTCGACGCGCACACCTCGATCGGCACCGCGACCAGCCGTGACGGCAAGGTCGTGCGCCTGCTCCGGCGCGGCCCGGACGGCACCGTACGCCTGCTCCGGGCGCTGCCCGCCGCCGCGCACCCCTCGTACCAGGCCGTCACCGTCTCGGGTGACCTGCTGGCCTGGTTCGAGCGTACGGACGGCGACCGGCTGGAGCTCTGGGCTGCGGATCTGCGCACCGGACGACCCGCGCACCGGGTGACCGCGGACACGGGCCAGGCCCGGTTCTACCGCTCGGAGACGGACCTCGTGGCCGCGGACGGACGGCTGCACTGGGTGGCCGCGGGCGCCGGGGGCAGCACCGAGGTCCGCTCGGTCGCGATGGCCGGCGGGCCGGTCGGCGTGCGCCCGGTGCCCGGGACGTGGCGGCTGCTCGCGTGGCCGTGGATGGCCGACGGCGTCGCCGAGTCGGCGGGTGCGGGCACCCTGCGCGACCTCGTCACGGGACGGGACGTCGCGGTCACCCGTACCCGGAAAGGCGCGACCAGCTGCAGTCCCCGCTGGTGCCAGGTCGTCTCCCTGGACGGCGACGGCTACAGCCGCATCGAGCTGATGCGCCCCGGCGGCGGCGACCGCCGCGTCGTCGCCGGTGGCACGGCGGCGAGCGAGATCGTGGACGTCGCCCCGCTGGACCGCTTCGAGGTGTTCGTCCAGGTGGGCCGCACCGCGGAGCTGACCGGCAACGCCGAGCTGCTGGTCTACGAGATCGCGACGCGGCGCACGGTGCAGATCAGCCCGGACGCGGGCCAGATCGGCTACCGCGGCGGGGTGCTGTGGTGGTCGACCGGCAACCAGGAGACGTTCGTACGCCACAGCCTCGACCTGCGGACGGTGCCGTAGCGGCCGCGATGCCGGCTCGACGACCCCCAGCGCTCTCGCCCGCCGCGCGAAAGGCCACGGCCGGGCGAAAGGCCACGGCCGGGCGCGGCCGCGTGGCCGGGGTGCGGTCGCAGGCGTATCGGGGCGTGGACGGGGTAGCTCGACGGGGTCCGCCGAGAACGAGGAGCCCGTCATGCCCAAGCCGGTGTCCGAGCAGGTCGTGGTCGTCGCCGGGGCGTCCACGGGCATAGGCCGCGCCACCGCGCTCGCGTTCGCCGCCCGCGGTGCCCGGGTCGTCTGCGCCGCCCGCGGCACGACGGCCCTGGACACGCTGGTCGCGGAGATCCGCGAGCGCGGCGGGACCGCGGTGGCCGTACCGGCCGACGTGGCCGACGCCGCCGCGGTGCGTTCCCTGGCCGAGCTGGCCGAGGGGCAGTTCGGGCGGATCGACACCTGGGTCAACGTCGCCGCGGTCGGCATCTGGGGCCGGGTCGAGGACATCACCGCCGCCGAGTTCGAGCGGGTGATGCGGGTGAACTTCCTCGGCCACGTGCACGGCGTGCACGCCGCGCTGCCCGCGCTGCGCCGCGCCGGCGGGGGCGTGATCATCGGGGTGTCCTCCGGCGAGGGCAAGCGCGCGGTCCCGCTGAGCGCGCCGTACGTGGCCAGCAAGTTCGCATTGCAGGGCCTCTACGACACCCTGCGCATGGAGCTGGCGCAGGAGGGTGCGCCGATCGCCGTCACGACGATCCTGCCGGCCTCCATCGACACACCGTTCTTCGAGCACGCGCGCAGCAAGCTCGGCGTCATGGTCAAGCCCCCACCGCCGGTGTACGCCCCCGAGGTCGTCGCCGCGAGCATCGTGTTCGCGGCCCGCCACCCGCGGCGTGAGATCCCGGTCGGCGGGGCGGCGGCGGCCTTCATGCTGGGCCAGCGTCTCTCCCCGGCGCTGCTCGACGCCGCGTTCTCCGTACGGCGGCTCGGCATCGGCATGCAGCGTACGGGCCGTCCGGACACCGGTACGGACAACGTGGACCACGCGCTGCCCGATCCGGGGCGGGTCCACGGCGCCCACCCCGGCCGGGTGCTGCGGCGCTCGCTCTTCACCCGGCTGATCGGTCACCGGCGGCGTCCGGGTGAGCTCGTGACGGCGGCGCTGACCGCCCTGCACCGTCGCGGCGGGAATTCCGCGGGGCGGTCCGCCGGGGTAGCGGCGGCGGCGCCGTCAAATACCCCCTAGGGGTATAGTCTTGCGGTGAGGAGGCGATGGGCAATGGCACCCAGCGACGACAACCCGAGCGGTCTGCGGACCGCGGAGCACCCCCACCACCCGGCCGCCCACGACGACCACGGCGGCGCCGCCGCAGGACACGGGCACATGCAGCACGGCCACGGCGGTCATGACAAGCACGCCGGCCACGACCCCGGGATGTTCCGGCGCAAGTTCTGGCTGAGCCTCGTGCTGACCGTGCCGATCGTGGTCACCAGCCACATGGTGATGGACTGGTTCGGCTATTCGATCGACTTTCCCGGCCAGAGCCTGGTCGGCCCCGTACTGGGCACCTTCGTCTTCGGCTACGGCGGGTGGCCGTTCCTGGCCGGCGGCGTCAGCGAGGTCCGGGACCGGGCGCCGGGCATGATGCTGCTGATCTCGATGGCGATCACGGTCGCCTACGTGGCGTCGCTGGCGACCAGCCTCGGCGCCTTCGACCTCGACTTCTGGTGGGAGCTGGCCGCGCTGGTCACCATCATGCTGCTGGGCCACTGGCAGGAGATGAAGGCGATCGGGCAGGCCCAGGGGGCGCTCGCGGCGCTGGCCGCGCTGCTGCCCGACGACGCCGAGCGCGTCACCGGCGACGGCGAGGTCGAGCGGGTGCCGGTCGCCGGCCTGAGCGTGGGCGATGTCGTGCTGGTGCGTTCCGGCGGGCGCGTTCCCGCCGACGGCCGCATCGTCGAGGGCGCCGCCGAGCTCGACGAGTCGATGATCACGGGCGAGTCCCGCCCGGTCGCCCGCACGGTGGGGGAGCGCGTCGTCGCCGGCACGGTCGCCACCGACTCGGCGTTGCGCGTCCGGGTGGACGCGATCGGCGAGGACACCGCCCTGGCCGGGATCGGCCGGCTCGTCGCGCAGGCGCAGGCCTCCAGCGGCCGCGCGCAGGTCCTCGCGGACCGCTTCGCCGCCATGCTGTTCTTCATCGCGACGGCCGCGGCGCTCGTCACGTTCGCCGTGTGGTGGGCGCTCGGCGACGTCGATCAGTCAGTCGTGCGTACCGTGACGGTCCTGGTCATCGCCTGCCCGCACGCGCTCGGCCTGGCCATTCCGCTGGTGATCGCGCTGTCCACGGCGCTGTCGGCGAAGGCCGGCATCCTCGTCAAGGACCGCCTCGCCCTGGAGCGCATGCGGACGGTCGACGCGGTGCTCTTCGACAAGACCGGCACCCTTACCAAGGGCGCGCACACGGTGACCGGTGTGGCGGCCTCGACCGGCGCGACCGAGGACGAGGTGCTGCGCATCGCCGGCGCGGTGGAGGCCGACAGCGAACACCCGCTCGCCCGCGCCCTCACCGCGGTCGCTCGCGACCGCGGCCTGCGGGCGGCGGCCACGGACTTCCGGTCGCTGACCGGCCGGGGAGTCCAGGCGGTCGTCGACGGTACGGCGTACGCGATGGGCGGCCCGGCGCTGCTGCGTGAGCTGGACACGAGCGTGCCGGACACCCTCGAGCCGGCCACCCGGCAGTGGTCGTCCCGGGGCGCCGCCGTGCTGCACCTGGTACGGCTGCCCGGCACGGGCGCACCGGAGGTGATCGGTGCGTTCGCGCTCGAGGACGAGGTGCGGCCCGAGGCCCGGCAGGCGATCGAGCAGCTGCGCCGGCACGGCGTCGGCAAGATCGTGATGATCACCGGTGACGCCCGGCCGGTCGCCGAGGCCGTCGCCGCGGACCTGGGGTTCCGCCCGGGCGTGGACGAGGTCTTCGCGGAGGTGCTGCCGGCCGACAAGGACAAGGCGGTCGCCGACCTGCAGGCGCGGGGCCTGACCGTGGCCATGGTCGGCGACGGGGTCAACGACGCCCCGGCGCTGGCCCGCGCGGACGTGGGCCTGGCCATCGGCGCCGGCACCGACGTGGCGATCGAGTCGGCGGGCGTCGTGCTGGCGTCCTCGGACCCGCGTGGCGTCACGAGCGTGATCCGCCTGTCGAAGGCGTCGTACCGCAAGATGGTCCAGAACCTCGCCTGGGCGGCCGGCTACAACGTGCTGGCGATCCCGCTCGCCGCGGGCGCGCTGGCCTGGGCCGGCATCACGCTGAGCCCGGCGGTCGGCGCGGTGCTCATGTCGGCGTCGACGATCGTGGTGGCGCTCAACGCGCAACTCCTGCGCCGGGTGCACCTGGACCCGCAGCAGCAGTGACGGCGGCCGGGGGCGCCGGACGCACCGGCACCCCGGCGTCGACGCTGGGCCACTCCGGACCGGCGGGGCATCTGCCGCTTTCAGCAGGCTCTCAGCCGGACCCCGCTTCCGGACGGGCCCGGCATATGGCAGGTTTGTGGCGGGAACGCAACCGGCGCCGGGGGGATCCACAGTGGTAGGTGATGCGGTGCGAGCCCGGGCCGTCGTGGCCGCCGCGCTCGCCGCCGGTTCGCTGATCGCGCCCACGGCCGCCCACGCCGCCGTCCCCACAAGCGCCGCCGTAGCGGCGATGGCCGCCGCGGCGGAGACGTCCACTGCGCCGGCGATGGCCGCCGCCGCGCCGACGTCCGCCGTGCCGGCGATGGCCGCGGCCGCGACTCCGTCCGCCCCGTGCGAGCCGGCCGGCGTGTCCTCTGCGGACAGGGTGATCGCCGACCGGCTGAGGGCCGCGATGAACGGTCCGCGGATGGGATCCGCCGTGACCGGCTACACCATCTCCTGCGCCCGCGCCGTCGTGAGCAACGTCCGGGCCCGCGGCCTGAACCAGCGCGCCGCGGAGATCGCCGTGACCGCCGCGATCGCCGAGAGCACCCTGCACAACTACAGCGTCGCCGTCGACCACGACAGCCTGGGGCTCTTCCAGCAGCGCCCGTCGCAGGGCTGGGGCAGTCCCGGTCAGCTGCTCGACCCCCGCTACGCCACCCAGGCGTTCCTCAACGCGATGATCCGCAAGCACCCCGGAGGACGCTGGCTGACCGGCGACATCGGGCAGATCTGCCAGCGCGTGCAGGGGTCCCGGTTCCCGCTGGCGTACGCGCCCGAGGCCCACGACGCGCAGCTGATCGTGGCGGCGCTGTGGCCGGGCAGCGCGGCAGCGGCCCCGGCGGAGCAGAGCGCGGCGATCCGGCCGGCCGCGGCGAAGAAGCCGGCCGGGCCCTTCCGGCGTGACCTGGCGGTGGCCGCGACCAGCCAGGGCTGGACCGACGCCCGCTACGACATGTCGACCGCCGACTGGAACGGCGACCGCCGCCCCGACCTGGTGGTGGTGCAGCGCACGGGCACCGGCAGCGGCAGGACCGAGCTGTTCATCCTCGACGGCACGTCGACCCTGCCCAAGGGGGCGTCGAGCTTCCAGTACCTGCTGCTGCACACCGGCACCGTCCTCGGCCCGACGGACGAACGCCACACCTTCTCCCTGGCCGACTGGAACGGTGACGGCAAGCTCGACCTCGTCGTCGTTCAGCGGTCCGGGACCGCGAGCGGCCGGACGGAGCTGCGGGTGGTCGACGGCGCGTCGGCGTTCCAGCGCTATCTGCTGGAGACGACGACCGTGCTCGGGCCGACGGACGAGCGCCACGCCTTCGCCGTGACGGACTGGAACCGCGACGGCCGCCTCGATCTGGTGGTCGTGCAGAAGTCGGGCACGCCGAGCGGGCGGACCGAGGCGCGGATCCTCGACGGCGCGTCGCAGTTCCAGCGCTACCTGGAGGAGGCGGCCACCGCCGTCGGCGCGGCGGACGCCCGTCACGACATGTCCCTCGCGGACTGGAACGGCGACGGCCGGCCCGACCTGGTGGTGGTGCAGAAGTCCGGCACGGCGAGCAAGAAGACCGAGGTACGCGTCCTGGACGGTGCGGCCACCTTCCGGCGGGTGCTGGTGAAGGCCACGACCTCGCTGGGGCCGACCGACGCGCGCTACGGGTTCTCCCTGGCGGACTGGAACGGCGACGGCAAACTCGACCTGGTGGTCATGCAGAAGTCCGGGACGGCGAGCGGCCGCACGGAGGCGCACGTCCTCGCGGGATAGCACCCGCGGTCTAGAAGAGCGAGAGCTGCCCGGGGGTCGGGTCCCGGCGTCCGCTCATGCCGCGCCGGATCACCCAGGGCCGCAGCTGCGGGATCGGGTCCTCGTCGAGCGGCTCGCGCTGCGGTGGCACCCCGCCGGTCAGCGCCCACAGCGACGGCCCGAGGTTGATGCCCCGCTCGCGCAGGGCGCGGCGGAACACCGCCATGCTCAGCGGCAGCCGGAGCGCGTCCAGCTCGGGCAGGTCCAGGTCGGTGCGCATGCGCATGAGCCGCCGGTTGCGCTCGACTGCTTCGCGTACGCCGTCGGCCGCCAGCTGGGCCGCGGCCTTGTCGCCGACCGCCTCCCGCACCAGGTGCAGCTCGCCCGCGTCCAGGGCGGCCCACGCCGAGTCCACCGAGCCGAACGCCGCCAGCAGCCGGGCGGCGGTGGCCGAGCCGAAGCCCCGGACGCCCGGCAGGTTGTCCGACGGGTCGCCGCGCAACGCCGCGAAGTCCCTGTACTGCCACGGCTCGACGCCGCACAGCTCGGGCAGCCCGGCCGCGTCGACCAGCACCGCCTCGTCGAAGCCGCCGTTGCGTACGCGCAGCACCGAGGTGCTCTCGTCGATCAGCGCGAACGCGTCCCGGTCGCTGGTCATCAGCACCGAGCGCCACCCGTGCCGCCGGGCGTGGGCCGCCGAGCTGGCGAGCACGTCGTCGGCCTCGTACGCCGGCGGCACCACCGTGCGGACCCCGGCGGCCGTCAGCAGCTCCGGCGCCGCAGCGATCTGCTCGGCGAGGTCCGCAGCCTTCGGTGGCCGGTGCGCCTTGTACCCGTCGTAGTCGTTCCGGCGCGCTGAGTCATTCGGACAGTCGAAGCCGACGACCAGGGCGTCCGGCCGCAGGTACGCCGCCGCCCGCGCGATGAACCCGACGAGCCCGCGCAACGCCCACACCGGACGGCCGTCCGCGTCCAGAAAGCCGTCCGCCGCACCGGCGTGGTACGCGCGGTGCAGCAGGCTGTTGCCGTCCAGGACGAGCAGCAGAGGCACCGACACCCGGCGATTCTAGTCCTCGCCCGCGCCCGCGTTGATGGACGATGCCTTCACCGCGCCGCTGGACAGGCCCCAGCGTTCCAGCAGTTCGGCGTACGCGCCGGAGCGGATCAGCCGGTCCAGGGCGTCGCGCAGCGTGTCCCGCAGCGCCGTGTCGTCCCGGGCCACGGCGAGGCCGTACAGGCCGGGCTCGTACTGCACGGTCGAGGCGAGCTGGAAGTGCGAGCGGGTGCGCTGGTCGGTGGTCAGGTGCGCGGCGGTCGGGTAGTCGCTCAGCACGGCCACCGCCCGTCCGGTCCGCAGCTGCAGCAGCGCGTCGGAGTTCGTCTTGTACGTGCGTACCGTCATCGGCTCGGTGCCGCAGCCCCGCTTCGACCGTTCCAGCAGGTCGACCTGGACCGTACCCTTCTCCACCGCCACGACCCGGCCGCACAGGTCCTTGAGGTCGGTGACGCCGTGCGCGTTGCCCCGCTGCACGACGATGGACGTACCGGCGGCGAAGTAGTTCACGAAGTCGGTGACCTTCTCCCGGTCGGCGGTGTCGGTCATCGCCGACAGCACCCCGTCGTACGTGCCGGCGGCCGTCTCGTCCAGCGACGAGTCGAAGTCGGCGGCGACCATCTCGACCTTGATGCCGAGCACCGCGCCGAGGGCGGCCGCGAGGTCCGGTTCGAAGCCGATGATGCTGCGCCCGTCGGTGCCGTACGACTCCATGGGCGGGTAGCTGGGGTCGGTGGCGAGCCGGATCGTGCCCCGGTCGCGGACCTCCTGCGGGAGCGCGTCGTGCAGCCCCTGGTCGAAGGCGACGTCACCGGCCGTACCGGCGCCGGCCTCGCCCTTCACGCCCGCGCAGCCGGTCGTGGCGACGACGAGCAGCACCGCGGTCGTCGCGAGAGCCGTCCGGAATGCCGTCATGGGTGCCCCTTTCACATGCCCGCCGGGACGGCCGGCAGCGCGTGCCCGGCCGGGGCGGTCGTCTCGATGAGGTCGGTCCAGGTCAGCGGGGCGGACAGCAGCGTGCCCTGCACGGCGTCGCAGCCGGCCGCCTCGAGCCAGGCCCGCACCTCGGCGCTCTCCACGCCCTCGGCGGTCACCCAGCACCCGAGGCCGTGCGCGAGCTCGATGACCGAGCGCACGATCGCCTCGCTCTGCGGGTTGCGCGTGATGCCACGGACGAAGACCTGATCGATCTTGATCTCCGACACGGGTACGTTGCGCAGCTGCGACAGGCTCGTGTAGCCCACGCCGAAGTCGTCGACCGCGACCCCGGCGCCGAGGCCGACCAGGTCGATCACCGTCCGGGTGGCGGTCGCGGCGTCGCCGGCCAGCGCGGTCTCGGTCACCTCGAGCATGAGCATGTCGGCCGGCACGCCGTAGGCGGCGACCGTCGCGGCCACGAACGGGGCGAAGCCGGGCACCTCGAGGTTGCGGGCCGACACGTTCACCGCCACCGGCCACGTCCGCCCGGCGGTGAGCCAGTCCCGCTGGTCGGCCAGCGCGCGGTTCAGCACCCACGCGGTCAGCGGCTCGATCAGCCCGGACTGCTCGGCGGCGGGCAGGAACTCGGACGGCGGCAGCAGCCCGCGTACGGGGTGCTGCCAGCGCACCAGCGCCTCCACGCCGCAGATCTCCCCGTCCGACAGCCGGATCTTGGGCTGGTAGTGCAGGACCAGCTCGTCGCGTTCGAGCGCGTGCCGCAGCTCGGCCTGCACCACGAGCCACTGGGTGGAGTGCGCGACGCCGCCGCCGGCGTACACGACGATGTTGACCGTGCCGCGTTTTCCCTGGTACATGGCGGCGTCGGCGGACTGCAGCAGCTCCTCGACGCCCGCGCCGTGCTCGGGGTAGAGGGCCACGCCGAAGCTGGCCTCGATGGTCAGCGGGATGCCGTCGAGGACGATCTCCTCGGTGAGCCGGGCGCGGGCGCCGGCCAGCAGCGCCACCACCTCCTCGCGCCCGAGCCCCGGCAGGATCACGCCGAACTCGTCGCCGCCGAGCCGGGTCACCGTGTCCCCGGGACGCAGCGCGCCGACCAGCCGTCGCGCGACGACCCGCAGCAGCTCGTCGCCGGCGTGGTGGCCGAGCGTGTCGTTCACTTCCTTGAAGTGGTTGAGGTCGACGAGCACGACGGCGCCCCGGCGCGGCGCGGTGTCCAGCGCCGCCCGGGCCCGCAGCCGGAACGCGGCGCGGTTCGGCAGCCCGGTGAGCGCGTCGTGCAGCGCCTCGTGTTCCTGCCGGGCGGCGTAGCGGCGCAGCGAGCGGGTCGTCGACCAGGAGATCAGCGCGAGCACCAGGTAGAGCCCGACCAGGCCGGCGCCGAGCCGCCAGTACGTCACCCGCATCTGCCGTTGCAGGTGCGCGGCGATCGTCTCGTACGGCAGGTACAGCTCCAGCACGCCGATCGCCCGGCCGGAGGCGCTGGGCACCACCGGCTCCAGCACGCGGATGACCTCGCCGGGGTCCCGTTCCGGGTCCGGCACGACCGCGACGTCGGTGCTGCCGACCGCGGCGGCCGTGAAGGCCGGATCGGAGACCGGTACGCCCCCGGCGGTGGAGCCGTCGTCGGAGAACACGACCTGGCCGGTGAAGCTGCGCAGGCGCATCCGCACCACGGAGCCGTGGAAGATCGCGAAATCGGTGGCGGACTGCAGCCGGTCACGCTGTGCCGTGGTCAGCCCGGCGGTCAGGTCCGCGTCCTCCAGCGCCGGCGCGACCGCCATCTCGGCGATGACCACGGCCTGTGCGCGGCCCTGTTCCTCGGCCTGCCGGATGGCGTCGTCCCGGTACCCGTTGACGAGCACGGCGCCGAGCAGCGCGACGGGCACCAGGCTGGCGGCGGCGTACGCGACGAACAGCCGCGACCCGCCCTGCGCACCCGATCTGCTCCTTAGCCGCACGGCGCTTCTATCGGCGCGGCCGGGCGCACCTGAAGGAGAACAGCCCCAGCCGGTGGCACCGTTGCGGGGTCAGGGGCTTGCCAGCTGCGGAATCGGTGGAAAGGATGGGCGGCAGAACGGGATACCGCACCCTGGAGGCCGGATGACCGCCAAGACCGTGTTGCACAACGTCATCGCCGGGGCCCCGGCCGCGCCCGCCGACGGCCGGTACGCCGACCTCGTCGACCCGTCGACCGGGGAGGTGTTCGGCAGCGCCCCGGTCTCCGGCCCCGAGGACGTCGACCGGGCCGTGCGCGCCGCCGCGGCGGCGTTCGAGGGCTGGCGCGACACCACCCCCGCCGAGCGCCAGCGGGCCCTGCTGCGCTTCGCTGACGCCGTCGAGGCCCGCGCCGAGGACCTGGTCATCGCCGAGTCGCAGAACACCGGCAAGCCGATCGGGCTCACCAGGAGCGAGGAGCTCCCGCCGGCCGTCGACCAGCTCCGCTTCTTCGCCGGTGCGGCGCGGCTGCTGGAGGGCCGGTCCGCCGGGCAGTACATGTCCGGCTACGAGAGCTACGTACGGCGTGAGCCCGTCGGCGTGTGCGCCCAGGTGACGCCGTGGAACTATCCGCTGATGATGGCGGTCTGGAAGATCGCGCCGGCGCTGGCGGCCGGGAACACGGTGGTCCTCAAGCCCTCGGACACCACCCCGGTCACGTCGGTCATCCTGGCCGAGATCGCCGCGGAGTTCCTGCCACCGGGCGTCTTCAACGTCATCACCGGCGACCGCGACACCGGCCGTGCGCTGGTCGCGCATCCCGTACCGCAGATGGTGTCGATCACCGGGTCGGTCCGCGCCGGGATGGAGGTCGCCGGGTCGGCGGCGGCCGACCTCAAGCGCACCCACCTGGAGCTGGGCGGCAAGGCGCCCGTGGTGATCTTCGACGACGCGGACGTGGCGGCCGCCTCCGCCGCGATCGCCGAGGCCGGCTACTTCAACGCCGGGCAGGACTGCACCGCCGCCACCCGGGTGCTGGCCGCGCCCGGCGTCTACACCGACTTCGTGGCCGCGCTGGCCGAGCAGGCCCGCGGCACCCGCACCGGCGCACCCTCCGACGAGGACGTGCTCTACGGCCCGCTCAACAACGCCCGCCAGCTGGAACGGGTCAGCGGCTTCCTGGACCGGCTGCCGGACCACGCCACGGTCGAGGCCGGCGGCTCGCGGCAGGGCGAGCGCGGCTACTTCTACACCCCGACCGTGGTCTCCGGGCTGCGCCAGGACGACGAGATCGTCCAGGACGAGGTGTTCGGCCCGGTGATCACCGTGCAGCGCTTCACCGACGAGGACGAGGCCGTGCGGTGGGCCAACGGCGTCGAGTACGGCCTCGCGTCCTCGGTGTGGACCCGCGACCACGGCCGGGCGATGCGGATGACCCGGCGGCTCGACTTCGGCTGCGTGTGGGTCAACTGCCACATCCCGCTGGTCGCGGAGATGCCGCACGGCGGGTTCAAGCACTCCGGTCACGGCAAGGACCTCTCCGTGTACGGGCTGGAGGACTACACCCGCATCAAGCACGTCATGCACTACACCGGGGAGTAGGCGTGCCGTCGTCCGAGGAGCTGCACAAGCGGCGTACGGCGGCGGTCGCCCGCGGGGTGAGTTCCGTGGTGGCGTCGTACGTGCAGAGCGCCGGCGGCGGGACGCTGCGCGACGTCGACGGGCGGGAGTGGATCGACTTCGCCTCCGGCATCGCGGTGACGAACGTCGGCAACAGCGCGCCCCGGGTCGTCAAGGCGGTCCGCGAGCAGGCCGAGCGGTTCACCCACACCTGCTTCATGGTCGCGCCCTACGAGTCGTACGTGGCGGTGTGCGAGCAGCTGATCGCGCTGACGCCGGGGGAGTTCGAGAAGCGCGCGGCGCTGTTCAACTCCGGCGCCGAGGCGGTGGAGAACGCGGTGAAGATCGCCCGGCACGCCACCGGGCGCCCGGCGGTCGTCGTGTTCGACCACGCGTACCACGGGCGGACGAACCTGACGATGGCGTTGACGGCGAAGGTGATGCCGTACAAGCACCGCTTCGGCCCGTTCGCGCCGGAGGTCTACCGGGTCCCGATGTCGTACCCGCTGCGCGACGGCGGGCTGAGCGGCCCGGACGCCGCGATGCACGCGATCGACGTCATCGAGAAGCAGGTGGGCGGTGCCAACGTCGCCGCGGTGCTGATCGAGCCGATTCAGGGCGAGGGCGGCTTCGTCGTGCCCGCTCCCGGTTTCCTGCCGGCGATCGCGGCGTGGGCGAAGGGTGCCGGCGCGGTGTTCGTCGCGGACGAGATCCAGACCGGGTTCTGCCGTACGGGCGCCTGGTTCGCCAGCGAGCACGAGGGCGTCGAGCCGGACCTGGTGACGACGGCCAAGGGCATGGGCGGCGGGCTGCCCATCGCCGGGGTCGTGGGCCGCGCCGAGCTGATGGACGCGGTGCACGCCGGCGGGCTCGGCGGCACGTACGGCGGCAACCCCCTCGCGTGCGCCGCGGCGCTGGCCGCCGTCGAGACGATGCGTGAGCTGGACCTGGCCGCGGCGGCGCGCCGGATCGAGGCGCGGATGCTGCCGGCGCTGGAACGGCTGGCGACGGGCGACCCGGGCGTCGGTGAGGCCCGCGGGCGCGGCGCGATGCTCGCGATCGAGCTGGTCAAGCCCGGTGGCATCGAGCCGGACGCGGCCCGCGCGACGGTGGTCGCCCGGGCCTGCCACGACGCCGGCCTGCTGGTGCTGACCTGCGGCACGTACGGCAACGTCCTGCGGTTCCTCCCGCCGCTGGTGATCGGCGAGCGGGAGGTGGACCGCGGGCTGGAGATCCTGCAGGCCGCCCTGCGCTGATCAGGGCAGGTAGCGCACCTCCGGGAAGGCCGGGCTGGGGCCCTCGAGCAGGCGCTGCCGCCGGTGCCGCAGGTGCAGGTCGAAGAACGCGAGTGGGTACGCCTGCTGGATCCGTACGGCCCGGCCCGGGTCGAGGGTGCCGATCCAGCCGGCGAGGTCCTCGTCGCTCATCCCGGTGATCTCGGCCAGCTGGGGGATCAGCCACTGGTGGTCGCAGTACGCCCCGTGCAGCGCGCCGTCGGCCTGCACGTTGAGCCGCCACCCGCGCAGCTGGGACCAGAACTCCTCGACGCTCGGCTCAGCGGCCCGGCTGAACTCCGCGGTCATCAGCATGAACGGCCGGCGCAGCCCGCTGACCGGCGGTTGCGACTGCATCGGGCCGTCGAAGCTGAGCCCCGCGCGCACCCGCCGGTCCTCGTTCATGACCAGGGCGGTCGAGGTGGCGCCCTTCGACCAGCCGAACATGCCGACGCGGTCCAGGTCGAGCGCCGCTGCCAGGCCGGACGGCAGCGGACGGCGCCCGGCGGCGAGGTCTTCAAGCCGATCCAGGGCGAACACCATGTCCGCAGCGGAGTCCCACGGCGTGAACGACGCGTCGTCGTCGGGCACGCTGAGCCGCCCGCCCGGGAATTCCGTGTACGCGTCGCCCGTGTGATCGACCGTGACGACGACGTACCCGTGGCTGGCGAGCTCCTGCACCACGATCGTCGTCTCGGAGCGGTGGCCGCCGGCGCCGTGCGAGAAGAGGATCACGGGGAGCCGGCCGTGCCCCCGCAGCACGGCGGCGCCCTCGTGCCCGGCCGTCCGCGGACCGGCGGCGGCGTCGGGGTCGAAGCCGTTGTCACCGAGCAGCGCGCGCAGGGACGCGGGGGTCATCCACGGGACCACCGGATGGCGCAGCGGCCGCCCGGCCGCCGGATACCAGACGCCGGCCATCAGCTCGCGCCGTCGGGGGCCGTCGACGAGGTGCAGCGGCACGGTCCCGATCCGGTGCGGGCCGGTGGGTGCGGGAAGCGTCAGCCGGACCCGCGCCGAAGCCGGCCGGGCGGGGCTGCCCAGCGGCACGGCCACCCCGGCGGCGACGGCGGCGGTGAGGATCTGGCGGCGGGTCAGAGCGGTGGTCATCGTGCCTCCTCGCTGAGGGTGGTCCCGATGCGATCGATGAGCTGGCGCAGGCGTCCGATCTCGGCGGCGAGCGCGGCGTTCCCGGCGGGGGTGAGCGTGATCCAGGTACGGCCGCGCCGCCCCTCGTACCCCTTCTCCACCTCGATGAGCCCGGCGGTCTCCAGCACGCTGAGGTGCTTGGAGAGGTTGCCGGCGGTCAGTTCCAGCTGGTCGCGCAGGTAGCCGAACTCGACCCGGCGGGCCTCGTGCGCGATGGTGAGAATGCCGAGCCGCACCCGCTGGTGCACCACCTCGTCGAGCCCGGTGGCCGGGTGCGAGCTTTCCGCTTCGTCGATCATCGCTGCCGCCGGGCGGCCCTGGCGAACCCGATGCCGCCCAGCAGCAGCAGGGTGCCGGCGAGGATCTGCTGCGGCAGGAACGCGCCGCGAGTGCCCCAGTGGGTCTGTGAACCGAAGGCGCCGTCGAGCGGCGTCAGCATCACCGCGAGGTAGACCACGGTGAACAGCAGCAGGGGCAGGTTGCGTTCCAGTCTGGCGAGCACCAGCAGCGCGATGCCGATCATGCCCCACGGGGAGAACAGGCGGTCGAACACCATCACCCACGAGGGGAACCCTTGGGGGTGACCCGGAAGATACAGCGCCGCAGCCACCCAGAGGGCGGTGAAGACGATGGTCGTGATGGCGCCGGTCACCGCGTACGACAGGACTCGCGCGCCCAGCCCACGCGCCCGGGCGGCACGCACATAGCTGTAGGCGATCGCCGCGTACGCCAGCAGCAGCGCGGGCGGCCAGTAGTAGAGCACGCCCCGGCGCGCGAACTGGCAACTGCCGTCGCCGAAGCAGTGCACCTTCATGCCGAACCAGTCGAACGGGATGCCGAGGAAGGTGACGCCGGCCAGCACGAGCAGCGCGACCCAGGTCAGCCGCTGGTCCCGCCGGACCCGGTGGGCCAGGGAGCGTACGTCGGAGAGCAGCCGGCGGGCGTCGCCGGCGGGTACCGAGTCTGTGGTCATGCCAATAGGTTTCCACAGCAAACCTATTTGCGCTAGTGGTTCACTGCGCGCGGATCGCCCACGGCGAGCCGTACGCGTTCAGCAACTCCAGGAACGGCACCGCGTCGAACGCCTCCGGCCCGAGCACCCCGGCGCCCGACCACGTCCCGGCGGCGAGCAGTTCCAGGGCGACCACCGGGTTCACCGCCGTCTGCCAGACCACCGCCTGGGAGCCGTACTCCTGCATCGACCACTGGTTGTCCACCACGTGGTGCAGGTACACCGTGCTCGGCGCGCCCGCCTTGTCGAGCCCGGTGACGAGCGTGCCCGCGCACGTGGCGCCGGTCATGCGCTCGCCCAGCGTGGACGGATCGGGCAGCACCGCGGCGACCACGTCGCGCGGCGACACCGAGACGCCGCCGACGCGCACCGGCCGGGTCTGGTCGAGCCCGAGCTTGTGCAGCGTCTTCAGCACGTCGATGAACTCCTTGCCCAGCCCGTACTTGAAGGTGACCCGGCCCGCGTCGACCCAGCGGGGTATGAGCAGCACCTCCTCGTGCTCGACGTGGACGCACTCGACCGGCCCGATGCCGGCCGGGAAGTCGAAGGTCTCCGGCTCCGACAGCGGCTCGGTGGTGAACCAGCCGCGCCCCCGCTCGTAGATGACCGGCGGGTTGAGGCACTCCTCGATCGTCGTCCACACCGAGAACGAGGGGGCGAAGTCGTAGCCCGCGACCACGAGGTTGCCGCCGTCGCGGATCCCGATCTCGTCGATGCGCGAGAAGAGATGATCGGCGGCGTAGCGGGCGAACACGTCGGAAAGCCCCGGTTCGACCCCCATGCCGACCAGCGCGAGCCGGCCGGCCGCCGTCCACCGGTCGGCGGCGGCGAACTGCTCGTCGCCGAGCTTGACGCCGGTGCGGGCGAACGGCTCCCGTGGGTGCGGGCGGGACAGCGACATGGCCATGTCGAGGTAGTCGGCGCCGGCGGCGAGCGCGCCCTCGAAGACCGGCATGACGAAACGGGGATCCACGGCGTTGAGCACGTGCGTGACGGCGTGCTCGCGGCACAGCGCGGCCACGGCCTCCGCCGAGGAGGCGTCCACCCGGGCCGCCGCGAAGCGACCGTCCGCAACGGACGCGACGGCACGCCCGGCGCGTACGGGGTCGAAGTCGGCGATCACAAATCGGTCATAGAAGTCACGCCGGGCGGCGATCCGGGTGGCAGAGGTGCCCACGCCGCCCGCGCCGATGACGAGGATGCGCATGACAGCAGCGCCTTTCCAGGATGAGGGGTAGCGCCTTTCCAAGGGAAACCTTGCTCGCAGAGCGTTGTGGCCACGGAAACACTTGTCAAGGCCGGGGAAAGCTGCGATAAACGTATGTACATGAACGACCGCCACGGATTCGCTCGCGACACGGGAGGATGACGACCGATTCCATTGCCGAAGCCGGGGCGCCGGGGAACAATCGCGGCGTGACGGACCAGGCTCTGGACAGCATCAACAAGCAGATCATCGAGCACCTGCAGCGCGACGGCCGGATGTCGTACGCGACGCTCGCCAAGACCATCGGGCTCTCGGAGGCCGCCGTACGCCAGCGCGTGCAACGCCTGCTCGACCACGGTCTCATGCAGATCGTCGCGGTCACCGACCCGCTCACGCTCGGCTTCGCCCGCCAGGCCATGGTCGGCGTGAAGGTGCTCGGCGACATGCGGCGCATCGCCGACGAGATCGCCGCGATCCCGGAGGTGGACTACGTGGTGATCTGCGCCGGCGGCTACGACATGCTCGTCGAGCTGGTCTGCACCGACGACGAGCACCTCCTCGAGCTGCTCAACGACAAGATCCGGGCGATCGACGGCGTCTCCGCCACGGAGACCTTCATGTATCTGAAGCTCGCGAAACAGACCTACGCGTGGGGAACGAGATGAGCCAGGACCTGTCAGCCGCAGCCCGCGACCACCTCTGGATGCACTTCACCCGGCTCTCCGCGTACACCGGCGAGCAGGCCGGCGAGGTGCCGGTCATCGTGCGCGGCTCCGGTCCGTACATCTACGACCAGCACGGCAAGCGCTACCTCGACGGGCTCTCCGGGCTGTTCGTGGTGCAGACCGGGCACGGGCGCACCGAGCTGGCCGAGGCCGCCGCCAAGCAGGCCGCCGAGCTCGCCTACTTCCCGGTCTGGTCGTACGCCCACCCCACCGCGATCGAGCTCGCCGAGCGCCTCGCGGGCCTGGCCCCGGGCGACCTCAACCGGGTCTTCTTCACCACCGGCGGTTCCGAGGCGGTGGAGAGCGCCTGGAAGCTGGCCCGCAACTACTTCAAGCTGACCGGCAAGCCGATGAAGACCAAGGCGATCTCCCGCGCGGTCGCCTACCACGGCACCACGATGGGAGCGCTGTCCATCACCGGCCTGCCGCTGCTCAAGCAGCAGTACGAGCCGCTGGTGCCCAGCACGATGCGGGTGCCGAACACGAACTACTACCGGCGCCCCGACGAGTCGATGAGCGAGGAACAGTTCGGCGTCTGGGCCGCCGACCGCATCGCCGAGGCCATCGAGTTCGAGGGCCCGGACACGGTCGCCTGCGTCTACCTGGAGCCGGTGCAGAACGCCGGCGGCTGCTTCCCGCCGCCACCCGGTTACTTCCAGCGGGTCCGCGAGATCTGCGACCGCTACGACGTGCTGCTCGTCTCCGACGAGGTGATCTGCGCGTTCGGCCGGCTCGGCGAGTACTTCGGCTCGCAGCGCTACGGCTACACCCCGGACATCATCACCTGCGCCAAGGGCCTCACCTCCGGCTACGTCCCGCTGGGCGCGATGATCGCGTCGGAGCGGCTGGTCGAGCCGTTCCTGACCGGCAGCGCGTCGTTCGCGCACGGCATCACCTTCGGCGGGCACCCGGTCGCCTCCGCGGTCGCCCTGACCAACCTGGACATCTTCGAGCGCGAGGACCTCAACGGCCACGTCCGCGCGCAGACCGGGCTCTTCCGGTCGTACCTGGACCGGCTGCTCGACCTGCCGATCGTCGGCGACGTCCGCGGCGACGGCTACTTCTTCGGCATCGAGCTGGTCAAGGACAAGGCCACCAAGGCCACCTTCGACGACGCCGAGTCCGACCGGCTGCTGCGCGGCTTCCTGTCGCAGGCGCTGTTCGACGCCGGCCTCTACTGCCGCGCCGACGACCGCGGCGACCCGGTCGTGCAGCTCGCCCCGCCGCTGATCTGCGAGGAGGAGCACTTCGCCGAGATCGAGCAGGTCCTGCGCGCGGTGCTGAGCGAGGCATGGACGCGGATCTGAGCCCGTCCTTCTGGCTCGCCTCGCTGGGCCCGGTCACCCGCCGCGACCCGCTGCCCGGCGACACCACCGCCGACGTGGCCATCGTCGGCGGCGGCTACACCGGGCTGTGGACGGCGTACTACCTCGCGGTCGCCGCGCCGCACCTGCGCATCGTCGTGCTCGAGGCCGAGTACTGCGGGTACGGCGCCTCCGGGCGCAACGGCGGCTGGTGCTCCGGGCTGTTCCCGGTGCCGTACGAGCGGCTCGCCCGCCGCTACGGCGCGGACCGGGCGGACGCGATGACGCAGGCGCTGGCGGACGCCGTGGACGAGGTCGGCCGGGTCGCCGCGGCCGAGAGCATCGACTGCGACTACACCAAGGGCGGCACCGTCTCGCTCGCCCGTACGCCCGCCCAGCTGCGCCGCGCCGAGGCCTCCCCGGATTTCATCGACGCCGCGAAAGCGGCCGCCATCTGCGGCGCCACGCACGTGCTCGGCGGCACGTACAGCCCGCACTGCGCGGCCCTGCACCCGGCGAAGCTGGTCCGCGGGCTGGCCGGAGCCGTCGAACGCCGCGGCGTCACCGTCCACGAGGGCACCCGGGTGCGGCGCATCGAGCGCGGCCGCGTCGACACCGAGCACGGCACCGTCCGGGCGCCGACCGTGGTCCGCGCGCTGGAGGGCTACACCGCCGCGCTGCCCGGGCACCGGCGCACCCTCGCGCCGGTCTACTCGCTCATGGTCGCCACCGCGCCGCTCGACGCCGCGACCTGGGAGCGGATCGGCCTCGCGCGGCGCGAGACCTTCACCGACGAGCGGCACCTCATTGTGTACGGCCAGCGCACCGCCGACGATCGCCTCGCCTTCGGCGGCCGCGGGGCGCCGTACCACTTCGGCTCGCGGGTGAAAGCCGGCTACGACCGGGACCCGGCGGTCTTCGCCGCGCTGCGGCGCACGATCACCGAGATGTTCGGCATCGACGCGCCGATCGAGCACGCCTGGGGCGGCCCCCTCGGCATCCCGCGCGACTGGATGCCCTCGGTCGGTGTGCAGGACGGGCTGGCCTGGTCCGGCGGCTACGTGGGCGACGGCGTGGCCGCGTCCAACCTGGGCGGTCGTACGCTCGCCGACCTCATCACCGGGGACCTGACCGTGCGCACCACGCTGCCGTGGGTGGGTCACCGTTCCCGCCCCTGGGAGCCCGAACCGCTGCGCTGGCTGGGCATCAACGCCGCCCTGCGCGCCACCGCCGTCCGCGACGCCTGGGAACGCCGCTGACGGCTCGGTAGGCTGCGGCGTCATGGGACGGCGTCGATGGATCGTGGTCGCGGCCGTGGTGGCGCTGCTCGGCGCCGGCGCCGGCGCGGTGTCGTACGCCGTGCCCGGGCTGGCCGCCACCGCCTGCCCCGGCTGCTACGGGCTCCACGACCTCGGTGACCACGTGTACGCCGACACCGCCGACCCCCGCCTGCGCGACGTGGTGGCGGCGGCCGACCGGCGCATCGCCGCGTTCTACGGCGAACGGCGCAGCGACCCGCGCGTGCTCATCTGCACCACCGACGACTGCTACCGGCGCATCGGTGGCGGCGGCGAGAAGGGCCGTGCCCTGCGCGACTGGTCCCTCATGCTGTCGCCCGCGGGCGCCAACGAGACCATCGCCACGCACGAGCTGTCGCACAACGAGTTCCACGAGCGGCTCGGTCCGGCGCGGTCGAAGGTGCCGCAGTGGTTCGACGAGGGGCTGGCCGTGCTGGTCTCCGACGACGGTCGCTACCTCGGGCCCGGACCGGACCGGTGCACGCTGCCGTACGAGCAGGCGCTGCCGGTGACGACCGCCGACTGGTGGAGCGCGGCGGGCGGCGGCGATGACCGTGCGTATCTGCAGGCGGCGTGCGTGGTGAGCCGCTGGACGGGCCGGCACGGCGGGTCGGCGGGCGTGCTCGACCTGATCTCGCGCCTGCGCGACGGCGACGGCTTCACCGCCCTCGTACGGCCGTGAACTGAGTCACATAACGGACGGTATTGAGCGTCGGCCGCTGATCGGACAAGTCCGGACTCGTCCCTTCGGCCGAGGACGGCGCGGGGCGGGCTCCGTACGGTTACACCCGATTCGCACCCCACCCGCTACCGACCGGAGACCCGGTCCGACCACCCCGCCGCCCCCACAACCGGACTGAAGGCCAATCATGCTCCGCTCCGTCCCCGGCCGCTCCCTCGCGGCGATCGCCCTGACCCTCCCGGGCGCGCTGGTGGCCCTGGCCGCCCCGGCCGCCGCCGCGGACCCCGCCGCCCCGGCGTACTCCCTGGAAGCGACCGTCAGCCCGGCACCCCTGACCGCGGTGGCCTGCGCGGCCGACCCGGCGTGCGTGGCCGCCCCCGCCCCGCGCGGCGGCACCGCCGACGACTACGCCGCCCTGAACCAGGCGATCACCACCGCCGCGGCCCGCGCCCGCCCCGCCGTGCTCGCGGCCGACGGCGCCGTCGTCACCCCGCCCGTCACCGCGACCGTGCTGCTCGGCACCGGGGCGTACCGGCTCACCAAGGGGTTGAAGCTGCCCCCGGACGTCGACCTGCGCGGCGCGGGGATCGCCGTCACCAGCCTCGTGCTGGACCCGACGGTGAACTGGAAGAACTTCAGCTACAGCTTCCTGGTGCGCCCGGCCGACACCCAGGAGGCGGGCAGCACCAACCTCGTCGCCGACCTCACCGTGAACGGCAACTGCCGTACCGGCGCCGGCGCGCCCGAGCCGGCCGCGCTGCCCGCGCGCCCGGGGGAGACCTGCGACTTCCGTACCGCGCTGGGCACGAACGGCAGCACCGGCGGCGGCATCGCGGCCGGCGACCGGTGGACGATCCGCCAGGTCCGGTTCACCAACTTCGAGTACTTCAAGCTGTGGATCTCCGGCACGACCGGCGTCCGCGTCGTCGACAACCGCTTCGACAACTGGGGCGGCGCGGAGTCCGACGGTGAGGACAACATCGGCGGTGGCGGCCGCAACGACGGCACGGTCATCGAGCGCAACCAGTACGACGCGACCGCGCGCGGCAACTTCTTCGACTTCACCAACGCCGCCCGCACGACCGTGCGCGACAACATCGTGCACACCACCCCCGCGGTCGCGGCGGCACGCGGCGTGACCGAGTACGGCAACCTCTACTTCGAAGGCGTGGCCGGCGCGACGGTGACCGGCAACGTGCTGGAGGGCTCGCACATCGTGCTGCAGTCCAACGCCCGCTACTCGCATGTCGCCCCGAACAAGGACATCACCCAGCCCCGCGACACCCTGGTCGCCGGCAACCGCATCCTCGACTCGGCGACGGTCGGCGTGGCGGTCGGCTACGAGGACTACCTCGACGCCGACGGCACCGGCGGCACGACCGGCGGCTGGGACGACACGAGCACCGACCCCGCCGACCACGTCGTGCGGCCCGGCGGCCGCAACGTGGTGCGCGGCAACGTCATCGAACGGCCCCGGCAGAGCGGCATCCTCGTGTACGGCAACCCGGCCGTGAAGGACACCGCCGACACGATCACCGGCAACGAGATCCGCGACGCGGGGTACGGCGGCGCCACGGCGTACAACTCCGGCGTGGGCTGGTTCGACACCGCGGGCATCGGCCTGTCCACCGGCACCGGCGACGTGATCACCGGCAACGCCGTCATCGACGACCAGGAGCGCCCCACCACCTGGTACGGCATCCAGCTCGGCGCCCGCAAGACGGCGACCGCGCCGGCCGGGACCGTGCTGAGCGGCAACACCACCACGGGTGTCATCGCCGCGCCCGTGCGCACCGCCGCCCTGGCCCCCGAGGCCCCCACCGGCCTGACCGCCACGCCGTCCGCGCTGACCTGGAACGAGTCGTACGCCACCGGCAACCCGATCGCCGGCTACCGGGTGTACCGCGACGGCCTGCTCGCCGCCGACCTGCCCGTGGGCAGCACCGAGGTACCCGGCAACCTGCTCGACGCCGACGCGGCGAGCCTCGAGTCCGCCACGGCGGGCACGGCCGGCTGGACCGCGGGCACGGCCACGAAGGTGTCCCGCACCGACACCGCCGGTGCCGTGGGCACGGCGTCGCTCCAGCTGACCGCCACCGGCAGCGGGCAGCTGAGCGCGTACAGCCGCAAGGTGCCGGTCACGGCCGGGGCCACGTACACCTCGGTCGGTTCCTTCCAGGCCGGCACGATCGGCCGCCGGGTCCGCGCCGGCCTGGCCTTCACCGACGCGAGCGGCAAGGTGACCCGCCTCGCGTCGGCGAACGCCGCCACCGTCGACCCGGCGACCGGCTGGATGACCGGCTCCTACGGCTCCGCCGCGCCGGCCGGTACGGTCGCCGTCCAGGCGATGCTGCTGGTCGAGGGCGCGGTCCCCGGCGAGACCCACCTGCTCGACCGGCTCGGCCTGGTCGCCGGCACGGCCACCGAGCAGTGGACCGACCCGGCCGGCCGGGCGGGCACCTACCAGGTCGTCGCCTACCGCGCCGGCAGCGGTGACACGTCGGCCGTCAGCACCTTCTGACAGCGACCATCCTGCCGCCCCCACCTCAAGAACGGCTTAGGCCCGGCTCCGCGGACACGCAAATCCGCGGGGCCGGGCCGATCCGGTTTCGAGCCCTGATCTTGGGGGTATCAGGGCTCGCCCCACCGAGCCCGGGCGGAGAGGACGCGCACAATGGACGGTCAAGACCTGCTGACGCGGATCCAGGAGCGCGGCCACCTGCACGGCGCCAACCAGACCCGCCGCGCGGTCCAGGGCGTCCTGGGTGTCCTGCGGGACATGCTGCCCACGCCCGCCTTCCGGCGGCTCACCGCGCACCTGCCGGCCGACCTCCACCCGGCGCCGCCCGCCGCCGGCACCCGCCCGATCGAGGTCCTCGGCTGCCGCGCCTTCGTCGCCCGCGTCGCCGCCCGCCTGTTGCTGGAGGAACCGGACGCGGCCTTCCTCGCCCGCGTCGTCTTCGAACACCTCAACACCGCCACCTCCGGCGCCACCCCGGCGACGATCGCGCACCTCGTGGCCGCCGACCTGCGCCCGCTGGTGCGCGCCGGCGTCACCCGGGCGCTGCCGGCCACGCCGCAGCTGCGGATCACGCTCCCGGCCCCGGCGACCGCCACGGCCAAGCGGGTCACCGCCGTCCGGCATTGAGCGGGCTCTCCGCCGGCAGGGCCCTGGCGGCCACATTCCTGGGATTCCGGGGCAGAGTGGGCCCGATGGCACCGGTCGCGTTGTAGTGTGATGCCGCCGTACGGGCCGGAGGAGGGCAATGTCGGCGACACCGCTGTCCCTTCCGGCGCCGCCTCCCAAGGCTCCGGCATTCGGCGCGGACGCACTGATCGTCTGCGAGAGCCTGGTCCGGATCTATCAGACCGGGCCGATCGAGGTGCAGGCGCTGCAGGGCCTCGACCTGATCGTGGAGAGCGGCGAGATGGTCGCCGTGGTGGGCGCGTCCGGCTCCGGCAAGTCGACGCTGCTGTCCATCCTCGCCGGCATCGACGCGCCGACGGCCGGCCGGGCCCGCGTCGACAAGTGGGACCTGCTCGCCATGTCACGAGCCGATCGGGTGCGGTACCGCCGGCACACCGTCGGTTTCGTCCGGCAGCAGACCGCCGCCAACCTGGTGCCGTACCTGACCGCGCGCGAGATGGTCGATCTGCCGATGACGGCGGCCCGGGTGCCCGCCCGCCGCCGTCGGGAGCGCTCCCGCGACCTGCTCGACGCGCTCGGCGTCGGCGCCTGTGCCGACCGGAAGCCCGCCCAGCTCTCCGGCGGCCAGCAGCAGCGGGTCGCCATCGCGGTGGCGCTGGCCAACGAGCCGCAGGTGCTGTTCGCCGACGAGCCGACCGGTGAGCTCGACACGAAGACCTCGGCCGAGGTCTTCGACGCTCTGCGGGACGTCAACCGGCGCCTGGGCGTGACCATCGTCGTCGTCACCCACGATCCCGCGGTGAGCGGCCAGGTCGAACGTACCGTGGCGATCCGCGACGGGCGCACCAGCAGCGAGGTGTTGCGCCGCACCGCCACCGCCGACAACGGGGACGAGCACGTGATCGCCGAGGAGTACGCGGTGATGGACCGGGCCGGCCGGGTGCAGATCCCCCGGGACTATCGCGAGGCCCTGGCCCTCACCCGGCGGGTGCGGCTCGCGCTGGAGCCCGACCACGTCACGATGCGGCCGGACGCATGACGCTGCTCAAGGTGCGAGGGGTGGACCGCACGTTCGGGTCCGTCCACGCCCTGCGTGACATCTCGTTCGATGTCGCGTCCGGCACGATGGTGGCCCTCGTGGGCCGCTCCGGCTCCGGCAAGACCACCCTGCTCAACGTCATCGGCGGCCTCGACCGGCCGGACGCCGGCACGGTGATGGTGGACGGCGTCGACGTCACCGCCCTCGACGAGGACGGCCTCTCGCAGCTGCGGCGGGAGAAGGTCTCCTACATCTTCCAGACCTTCGGCCTCATCCCCGTGCTGTCCGCCGCCGAGAACGTCGGGGTGCCGCTGCGCCTCGCCCGCACCGAGACGCCCGACCGCGAACGCCGTGTCGCCCTCCTGCTCGACCTCGTCGGCCTCGCCGACCATGCCCGGCAGCTGCCCGGCGAACTCTCCGGCGGCCAGCAACAGCGTGTCGCGATCGCCCGCGCCCTCGCCGCCTCGCCCCGGCTGCTGATCGCGGACGAACCGACCGGGCAGCTCGACGCCGAGACCGGGCTCGCGGTCATGGCGCTGCTCCGCGGGGTCGTCGAGTCCGAGGGCGTCACCGCGCTCGTGGCGACCCACGACCCGGTCATGATGGCGCTCGCCGACCGGGTCATCCACATCGAGGACGGACAGCTGACGTCGTGACCGCGCTGCTCACGCGGCGTGCCCGGGCACAGTGGCCGCTCCTGCTGGCCCTGCTCACGGTCCTGACCGTCGGCGCCACCCTGCTGGGGGTGTCGGCGCTGCTCGTCACCCACACCTCGGAACGGGCCGTCGAGGTGGCCGCCTCCCGGGCCGACCCGGCCGACGTCGAGGTCACCGCCTACGACGTGACGATCAAGGCGGCCGACGCGGCGTCGGTGGCGGCCGACACGCGGTCGGTCCTGACGACCGCCGTCGCGCCGTTCCCCGCCACCACGTCGGCCCGGGCGTCGTCGATCATGCGGAGCCTGCCCGACCACTCCGACGAGCGCCGCAGTCTGCTCAGCGAGGGCTATCTGTCGGGGGTCGAGGGGCTGGAATCCAAGGCCCGCCTCCTGGCCGGGCGCTGGCCGTCGGGGGCCGGGGAGACCGCGGTCTTCGACCACACGGCCTCCCTGCTCGGCATCACCGTCGGGTCGAAGGTCCGCCTCGGTCCCGAACTGGGCCGCGACCCCGCGCCGCCGATGAAGCTGACCGTGGTCGGCGTGGTGCGCCCGCTGCCCGACGCCGGCTGGGACCGCGACCCCCTCGGCGGGACCGGCTTCGACCCGGAACCGGGCGACGCCTCCTACGCGAGCGACGTCGACGCCTACGGCCCGTTCCTCGTCGACTTCGACGAACTCCTCACCGGCGGTTCGGCCATCGAACGCCTCGAGGTCACCGCCCGGCCCGACCTGTCCGCGCCGCGCGGTCGCGATCTCGACCGGGTCAGCGCCGCACTGAGCGACGCCGACCGGCGGCTCGGTGGCACGCTGGGCGAGCGGGTGCGCATCGAGCGGGTCTCGTCGCCGCTGCCGCAGGTCCTGCAGGACGCCCGTATGCAGCAGGAACTCACCGCGGGATCGGTGCTCGCCCTCGCGCTCATCGGCATCCTGCTCACGGCCATCGCCCTCGCCCTCGCCGGACGGCTCGCCGCCGGGGTACGCGCCGAGGAGAGCGCGCTGTTCACCGCCCTCGGGACCAGCCCCGGTCAGGCCGCCGCGCTGGCCGCCGCCGAGGCCGCCGCGCTGGCGTTGCTGGCCGCCGTGCTGGCCGTCCCGGCCTCGTCGTTGCTGCACTCGGTGCTCACCCACCTGCCGCCCCTGTCCGGCGCCGGGCTGGCGGCCCGCCCGGTCGTCACGACCGGCCAGGTCGTCGCGGTGGGCTGCGGCGCGCTGGCCCTCGCCCTGCTGCACATCGCGCTGGCCGTACGGCCGGTGGTGACGTTCCGGGGCCGCCGCGACATGCTCGCCCGATCCGGGGCGGACCTGCTGCTGCTCGCGCTCGCGGGCGTCGGGTGGTGGCAGCTGCACGCCCAGCCTGCCGCGGCCGGGTCGCGGGCCGACGCCGTACGCGTCCTCGCCCCCGCCCTCGTTCTGACCGCCGGGACCGCGCTGGTGCTGCGGGCCCTGCCGCCGTCACTGCGGCAGGCCGAGAAGTACGCCCGCCGGGCGCGCGGGTTCGTGCTGCCGCTCGCCACCTTCCAGGCCGCTCGCCGGCCGCAGGCCTACGCGGCCGGGCTGCTGATCGGGCTGGGCTGCGCGGCCGCGACGTTCGGCACCGCGTTCGGCACCACCTGGACCGCCTCCCAGCACGACCAGGCCGACCTCTCCGTCGGCACCGACCTCGTCATCACCCTCGACGGACCGGCCGCCCCCGGGCAGGGCGCTGCCATCCAGGCCGCCACCGGCGGGGTGGTCAGCCCGGTCGCCGACCAGAACCTCGCGGTCGGACAGTGGCTCGGCGGCAGGGGCGAAGCTCCGCGGCTCGTCGCCGTCTCCTCCCGGGCGTTGCTGCGGGGCCGGGGCGCCGCCTCGATCGCTGCCGGGCTGGCGTCGCCGGCACCGGTCACCGGGCCGGCCCTGCCGCGCGGGGCCACCGTCACCGTCACCGGCACCGCGTCCCGGGACACGCCGGTCACCGTCATACCGCGACTGCTGGTGCAGGACGACAACGGCCTGCGGACATCGTGCACCGGCCCGCTCATGGTCCTCGACGGCCGCCCGCACACGCTCGTGGGCTGCGCCCCGGTACCCGGACTGCGGCTGGTCGGCGTCTCGCTGCCGATCGACGCCGGCTGGGAGGGTGACCCCAACAGCGCCGTCGACATCACCATGACCCTGCCCGGTCCGGCCGCCGGCTCGTGGCAGGCGCGGGCGGCGTCCCCCTCGTCCGAACAGCTGAGGGGCCCGGCCGTCGCCGCCACCGGCAGCCGGCTGCGCTTCACGGCCAACGTGCAGTTCTCCGACCCGGCCCCGATCAGCCGTACGCTGGTCGCCACCACGTTCGCCGACCCGGGCCCGCTGCCCCTCGCCGTCTCCACCCGGTTCGCGAGCGACGTCGGCGCCCACGTGGGCACCGAGCTCAGCCTGACGTACGGGAACGCGCCCGTACCGGCCGTGGTCACCGCGATCGTGCCGACGATTCCCTCCGCTCCGGGCGCGCCGGCCGCCCTCACCGATGTGGACGTCCTCTCCCGGGCGCTCGTGTCGCACGGCGAGCTCGAGTCCCCGATCACCGCCTGGTGGGTCGGCAACCCGTCGGGCAGCGCGGCCGGCCTTCACCTCGGCAAGGTCACGACCCGGGCGGGCGAGGCCGACCGTCTCATCGGCAGCCCGCTGCGGGCCTCGCTGCCGGCGGTGCTCAAGGTGCTCGTCGCGGCCGCGATCGCCCTGCTCTTCGGCGGTGTCGTCCTGCACGTCTCCTCGGACGTGCAGCTGCGGGCCCTCGAGGTGGCCCGCCTGCGCGGGCTCGGCGTGTCCCGCCGCGACGTGCGGCGCTCGCTGCTCACCGAGCACGCCGCCGTCCTGCTCCCGCTCATCGTCGCCGGCGCCCTCGTCGGCGCGCTCGCCACCCGAGCCGTCGCGCCGCTGCTCATCCGCTCCGACACCGGCGCGGCGCCCGTACCCTCCGCCGTCGTCCACTGGCCGTGGGCCGGCTTCGCTCTGCTCCTGCTGCTGCTGGTCGCCGCGACGGGGGTGGCCGCCGCCGCGGTCGTCACCGTCCAGGCGCGCCGCGCCGACGCCGCCCACCTGCGAGTCGCGTCATGAGACTGCACTGGCCCAGCATCCGCGGCCGGGCCCGCGCCGACCTCGGCCCGCTCCTGCTGGTCGCGGCCGCCGTCCTGGTCATCACCGCGCTCACCGCATCGATTCCGCCGCTCATGCGCACCACCGCCGACAAGGCCGCCCGCGAGGCCATCCGCAACGCGGGACCCGACGCGGCGGTGCGGGCGGAGGCCCGCTGGGAGGACGACTACGGGCCGGCGGGTGGACGTGTCCGCAATTCCGGGCTGGCCGCCGACGTCGCGGATCTGCGCGGCCGGGCCGACGAGGCGCTGGATCCGGGCCTGCGCGCCATCCTGCTGCCGCCGGTCACGACCGTCACCGCGGTGACCCTCAACGTCACCGACGGCAGTGTGCTGCGCCGCTTCCAGGTCGACTGGGTGCAGAACGCCTCCGGCGGTCCGGCCGTCACCTGGGTCGCCGGGCACGCCCCGCGCGCCACCGCCAGGGGCAACGTGGAGATCCCGCTCAACGGTCCGAAGTGGGAGGCGCAGGTCGGCCTCTCCGAGGTCGAGGCCGCGGCCCTGCACCTCGAGCCGGGCGATCACGTCGCGGTCGAGGACGATCTGCGTACGCCGTACAACCTCCTCGTCAGCGGCGTCTTCCGCCCGGCCGACCCGTCCGATCCGGCCTGGCAGGCGGCACCTTGGCTGGTGCGGCCGTCCGCCGACCTCGACGGCGCCGGCAGCACCCGCTTCGGTGGCCTCCTCACCGGCGAGTCGCTTCCGGACGCACGGCTCGCCTTCCTGCCGGATCAACTCCGGCGTTCGGTCTGGTACCGGGCGGACCCCGACCGGCTCACGTGGAAGTCGGCGCAGCAGCTCGCCACCACCGCGGCCGCCCTCAAGGCCACGTCCGCCTCCTCCGGGGTGCGCGACGCCTCCCTCAAGTGGGAAACCCGCCTCGACAGCGTGCTGCGCGACGTCCGCGACCAGGTCGACGCCGCCACCGCGCAGGCTTCGGTGCTCCTCCTCGCCGTGCTCGCCGGAGCCGGCCTGGTGCTGCTGCTCGCCGCCGAACTGCTCGTCCGCCGGCGCGCCGGCGCGCTGACCACGGCCCGGCAGCGCGGCTCCGGGCTGCCGTCCATCGCCGCCGAGCTCCTGATCGAATCCTGCGCGGTGGCCGTGCCCGCTGCGCTGCTCGGCATCGGTCTGGCGGTCCTCATCTCCGGCGAAGCCGCCGTCGGATGGGCCGCACCGATCGCGCTCTGCGCGATCGTCGCCGGTCCGGCCTTCGGCACGCTGGCCGCCGCCCGGGCCACCCGCGACCGTCGTCAGCCCGCCAACCGGTCGGCGCGCCTCTGGCAGCAGCGCACCGCGACCATCCGCCGCGCCGCCATGGACGTCGCGATCCTGACCGCCGCCGTCGGTGCCGTCGTCTCCCTGCACCAGCGCGGGGTCGCCGACACCCTGCTGCCGGCCTCGGCACCCACCCTCGGCGCCGTCGCCGGCACGCTTCTGCTGCTGCGGCTGATGCCGGGAGGCACCGGCTTCGCCCTGCGCCGGGCGCTGCGGTCCCGGAGCCGGCTGGCCGTCTTCGGCGCCGCCCGTGCCGCTGCCACGGCCACCCGCGCGCTGCCCCTGCTGGTGCTGACCTGCACGACCGCGCTGGCCGGTTATGCGGTGACGCTCGACTCGACCACCGCCCGGGGCACAGCCGACGGCGCGTGGCAGTCGGTGGGCGCCGACGCCCGGTTGGATGTGGACCCCGACGCCCGCGACTCGACGGCGTCGGTGGCCGCGTCGATCGCCTCCGCCCCCGGCGTCACCCACGCCGTCGCCGCCCAGATGATCCAGGGCGTCCGCGTCATCGCCGGCAACGTGGCCGTCAACCCCAGCCTGGTGGTCGTCGACGCGGCCGCCTTCCGGTCCCTGCTGGCCGACACACCGCTGCCCGACGCCCCCGACCTGTCCCTGCTGTCCACCGGTGGCATGCGGGCCCTGGTGCTCTCCAGCGACGGCAGCCTCCGTCCCGGCATGACGCTGAGCTGGCTGCAGGAGGACGCCCAGCCCATCACGCTGACCGCCGTCGGTACCGCCCCCGCGATCGGCACCACCACCGACGTGATCGTGGTCGACGCCTCGTCCGGGGTGCCGTACCAGCCGGACACCGTCTGGGCGACCGGTCCCGGAGCGGCCGCCGCCGTCCACGCCTTCGCCTCCGGCGGCCACGTCGTCGTGCAGGCCGACGTCGCCGGCCAACGCCGAGGTGCCGCCCTGAACGCCGGGCTGGCGCGACTCGACCGGCTCACCGCCGGCGTGCTCCTGCTCCTGGGAATCCTGGGCTTCGCGCTGGCCGGGGCCGCCAGTGCCCCGTCCCGCTGGGAGACCCTCGCCCGGCTGCGCACCCTGGGCCTGCGGCCCCGCGACACCCATCGCGTGGCAGCGGGGGAGCTGCTCCCGCCGATCCTCGCCGCCGCGATCTGCGGGCCCCTGCTCGCCATGCTGTTGGTGGCCCTGACCTTCGGCCCGCTGTCCCTGCGTACGTTGACCGGCCAGCTCACCGACCCGGCCGCGGTCGTCCCGTGGTGGCTGATCGCGGTGACGGCCGTCGTCCTGCTCGGCGCCCTGCTCGCCGTGGTCGCCGGCGAAGCCGTGGTGCGCCGCGGCCTGCGCCTGGGTGAGGTCCTCCGGGTCGGCTCGTCCTAGGATCGGCCGGGCCGGGAGATCGAAGCCGGGCGGGCCTTAGCCTGGGTACATGATGAAGCACGCGCGGCTCGGCAGCACGGGTCTGCGGGTCAGCCGGATCGGGCTGGGCTGCATGAGCTACGGCGACCCGGGGACCGGGCTGCACCGGTGGACCCTGGACGAGGACGCCGCCGCCCCGTTCTTCCGGCAGGCCGTCGAGCTCGGCGTCACCTTCTGGGACACCGCGAACGTCTACCAGGGCGGCACCTCCGAGGAGTTCGTCGGCCGGGCGATCCGCCGCTTCTCCCGGCGCGAGGACATCGTGCTGGCCACCAAGGTCAGCGGCAGGATGCACGACGGCCCCGGCGGAAGTGGCCTCTCCCGCCGGGCGATCCTCGAACAGGTCGACGCCTCCCTGCGCCGGCTCGGCACCGACTACATCGACGTGTACTACCTCCACCGTTTCGACCCCGAGACGCCCGTCGAGGAGACCGTGGCGACGCTCGACACGCTGGTACGCGACGGCAAGGTGCGTTACCTCGGCGCCTCCTCGATGGGGACCTGGCAGTTCGCGAAGCTCCAGCACACCGCGGTGGTCAACGGCTGGACGACGTTCGCGGCCATGCAGGACCAGTACAACGTGCTCAAGCGGGAGGAGGAACGCGACATGATCCCGTTCTGCCGCGACCAGGGCGTCGGCCTGACCCCGTACTCCCCGCTCGCCAAGGGCCGCGCCACCCGCCCCTGGGACGAGCAGACGGCCCGCTCGTCATCGGACGAGGTCGCCCGGACCTTCGACCGCGACGCCGACAAGCCGGTCGTCGACGCCGTCCAGGCGGTCGCCGAGGCACGCGGCCTCCCGATGGCCCAGGTGGCGCTGGCCTGGGTCCTGTCCAAGCCGGTGGTGTCCTGCCCGATCGTGGGCGCCACGAAGCCGCACCACCTGAACGACGCCGTCGCCGCGCTGGACGTCGAGCTCACCGCCGACGAGATCGCGGCCCTGGAAGCGCCCTACACCGCCCAGGACAACTACTGGTGGTGAAGCCGGCCGATCAGGAATCGGGAATGTCGCGCTTCGCGGCGAGCATGGTCTCCCGCGACACCACGACGATCCGCTCGTAATCGGCCCGCGCCGCGTCGGACGGCAGCTTGACCTCCAGCTTGTCCGTCATGTCGGTGCCGATCACGGCGAAGTCCCCGTTGGAGAGTTCGAACACGTCTGGGCAGGTCCCGTTGTTCAGCGAGCCTCGTTCACGGGGAGACAGCCCGAGCCGACGTACGAACTCCACGAAGGTGCCTTCCTCACGCCGAACCGATGATCACGAGCGGACTCAGTGTGCCCGGGGCGGCAGTCGCCTTCAAGCTTCCTCCGCGCGAAACGCCGATCCAGCGCACTGGGTGTGCGTTCAAGCTGCTTCGTCGGCCAGGCGAACGGGTTCGGACACCTCCACGTCAGGGGCAGGCCGGAATCCTCGGTCCGCCCCGGCCACGGCGGCTTCGTAGTCCCGGCACAGGTCGTCGAGCCGTTGTACGAACGCGTGTTCCGGACTTCCCGGCGCCAGGGAGGTTCTCGCTCGCGCCGCGGCGGCCCAGTACTTGCGCATGAGAGGGCTTGTGAAGAGGTAGCGCATACTGCCGAGCGCCTCTTCGTCGGTTGCCTTGTTCAGCCGCAGTGACGTCCAATGGAACTGGTAGATGATATTCGCATAAAGGAACTGGCGGTTCCGCTCCACCGACAGTCCGGGGCTGAATGCCGGCCACACTTCAGCCAGCTGTGGATCATTTATGCTCATCTTCAGGATTTCGAGGTGAAGCATGCTGAGTTCAGCGGCGGCGCTGCGCTGCAACTCTCGGAATTGCACGCGGGCGGTCAATACGACGGCCACGAGGGCGAGCCCGCTGATGATGGAGCTCAGCACGCCGAAGGTCTGCCCGACGTCGCTCCACCGGCTCCAGGTCCCGGCCGTGCCCTGCTGTCCCAGCGCGGCAGCGATGCCGACGCCGACGAGCAGGGTCAGCAGGGTGGCGGTGACGAGGGTGGCGAGCCCGTACGAGAGACGCGCCCACGCGCCTCGGTCGGGGCCCCGTGCGTCGTTCGCCATCGCGAACCTCCCGCTTTGCGTTTGTGCGGAAGTACGGCGGTGGTGGGCGACGATACTTCCTCGCCTTATAGTGCGGTATACAGGCGGGCGAGGGCTACTCCCCATCGGTGAATGAACGCCGGAGAAAGCCTTATTTTTTTCGTGCTACATAGCCGACCGGCAAGTGGCATCCTGCCACAATTCAAGACCGTTTTCAGGCGCGGGTCCGAAACGGGGCCAGGGTCGTACGGATCTGGTCAGCCGCACCCCAGTCGTGGTCGAACTGGGCCAGTACGGCGAGGTGCTGTCGCAGCTGGACGATCGGCATCCGGTCCGGCCACCCGGCATCGAGCGACGTCAGCTCGGCGTAGCGGGCGAAGAACCGCTCGGCCTCCGGTGGCGGCGACGTCGACCACACGTGGGCGAGGTCGACCTCGGCCCACGTGTACGACACCGCCGGGTCGATCAGCGCCGGCCGTCCGTCCGGGGTGGCCATCAGGTTCTGGGTCCACAGGTCTCCGTGGGTGAGGCAGGCCGGCCGGTCCGGCAGCAGCTCGGGCAGGCGGTGGCACAGCCGCTCCAGCGCGGCCCGGTCGCCGGCGTCCAGTGCCGCCTCGACGCGGGGCTCGCCGAGCCATCGCAGCAGCCGGTGCTCGGCGAAGAACGCGTGTCCGACCTCGTTCCAGGTGTTGACCTGCCGGCGTCGGCCCAGCCAGTTGTCGCGGTGCCATCCGAAGCGCGGGTGGATCGTGGTCTGATGCAGGCCGGCCAGCATGTCCGCGAACCGCTCCCAGAAGGTTCCGTCGCGCGGGCGCGGCCGCAGGACCGACAGCACGAGCAGCTCCCGGTCCGCGCGGATCACGTCGGGTGTCACCACGCCACCGAGCTCGCGCAGAGCCGTCAGTCCATCGGCCTCCGCGGCGAAGACGCCGGAGACGCCGGAGACGCCGGAGACGCCGGAGACGCCGGAGACGCCGGAGACGCCGGAGACGTCGTCGTCCGGTGCGTCGGCGAAGGCCTTGACGAACACCGGCGGCCCGTCCCGGCGGGTGGCCGTGCCGGCGAGCGCCGCCATCCCGCCCGTCGCCGGCTCGACCGAGACGACGTCGTGGAAGCCGGCCCGGCGCAGGCAGCCGAGCAGGAACGCCGCCGGGTGCGTCATGAGTCGAAGCCCAGGCCGACCCGGTCGAGCGTCCGCAGCCAGAGATTGCGGCGGCCGTCGCGCCGGTCGGCCCGGGCGATCGACCAGCGGGTCAGCTGGATGACCCCCGTACGCACCGGCTCCGGCGGGAACGGAACGGGCTTGCTGCGCACCAGCCGCAGCGACGTCAGTTCCGTACGGCGCCCGTCCAGCAGGTCCAGCATCACGTTGGCCCCGAAGCGGGTCGCGCCCACGCCCAGCCCGGTGTAGCCCGCCGCGTACGCGAGCCGCCCGCCGTGCGCCGTACCGAAGAAGCCGCTGAACCGGCTGCACGCGTCGATGACGCCGCCCCATTTGTGGGTGAAGCGCAGACCTTCGAGCTGCGGGAAGGTGTCCCGGAAATGCTGGGCGAGCACCCGGAACGTCTGCTCGCGCTGGTCGTGGTCGGTGGTGATGCGCCCGCCGCGGTAGTAGACGGCGTCGTAGCCGCCCCACAGGATGCGGTTGTCCGCGCTGAGCCGGTAGTAGTGGAACTGGTTGCCGGAGTCGCCGACTCCCTGCCGGTGGGCCCAGCCGATCGCGGCGAGCTGCGCGCCGGTCAGGGGTTCGGTCATCAGGGCGTAGTCGTAGACCGGGATGACGTAGTGGCGCAGGCGGCGCAGCAGGGTGCCGTACGCGCCGGTGGCCAGCGCGACGCGGCGGGCGTCCACCCGGCCGCGCAGCGTGTGCAGGCGCAGGCCGCCGCCGGTCACGTCGATGCGGTCCACGCGGGTGTTCTCGTACAGCCGCACGCCGAGCTCGAGGCAGGCCCGGCGCAGGCCCCAGACCAGCCGCGCGGGGTCGACCATGGCGCAGCCGTCGCGGTCCCAGACGCCGCCCAGGTACGTCGGGGAGTCCAGTTCCGCCCGCACGGCGTCCCGGCCGAGCAGCCGCACGTCGGCTCCCCGGGCGCCGGCCGCCTCCTGGTACGCCCGCAGCTCCCGCAGCTGCCAGTCCGCGGTGGCGACGTGCAGCTCACCCGTACGCGAGAAGTCGCAGTCGATTCCGTGGCGCCGGACCGTCTCCTCGATCTCGTCGAGGTTGCGCCGCCCGAGCCGCTCGAGGGTGTCCATCTCCTCGGGGAAGCGGCTGAGCCCGTTGTCGAAGCCGTGGGTGAGGCTGGCCGCGCAGAAGCCGCCGTTGCGCCCGGACGCCGCCCACCCGGCCGTGCCCGCCTCGACGACGACCACGTCGCGGCCGGGGTCGCGTTCCTTGGCCAGCAGCGCCGTCCACAGCCCGCTGTACCCGGCGCCGATGACGGCCAGGTCGGCGGTCTCCGCGGCCGCGAGGGGCTCGGCCGCCGCGGGCGCGCCCTCCTGCCGCAGCCAGTACGGCTCCGGCGCCGCGTCCGCGAGCGGATCCACGACTCACCCGCGCCGGCGCGGCCGGGACCGGATGCTCGCGGCCACCGCGATCAGCACCCCGGCCAGGAAGATCAGCGTGCCCATCACGTTGACCTGCGGCGGCAGGCCGACCCGGGTGGAGCCCCAGATCCACAGCGGGAACGTGGTCGTGGTGCCGGCGGTGAAGTTGGTGACCACGAAGTCGTCGATGCTCAGCGCGAAGGCCAGCATCATGCCGGAGCCGACCGCGGGCAGGATCATCGGGAACGTGATCCGCCAGAACGTCGTCCACGGGTTCGCGCCGAGGTCGGCCGCGGCCTCCTCGATCGAGCGGTCCAGGGTCAGCACCCGGGCGCGGACCAGCACCGCGACGAACGAGATCGAGAACATGACGTGCGCGATCGTGATCGTCACCGCGCCCAGGCCGACGCCCAGCGACACGAACAGCGTCAGCAGCGAGGCGCCCATCACCAGCTCGGGGGAGGAGATGGCGGCGAACATGACGAGGTTCAGCGCGCCCGAGCCGCGGAAGCGGTAGCGGCCGAGCGCGTACCCGATGCCGGTGCCGAGGGCGCCCGCGAGCAGCATCGTCGCGAGCGCGACGAGCAGCGAGGTGACCAGGGCCCGGGTCAGCTCGTCCAGCTCGAAGACGCGGCCGTACCACTTGAGCGTGAAGCCCTCCCAGGTCTGGTTGTAGCGGCCCGGGGTGTCGTTGAAACCGAACAGGACCATGATCAGTACCGGCAGCGTCAGCCAGGCGACGACCAGCCACGTGTACGCGTGCAGCACCCGCCCCCCGGTGAGCCGGCTGCGACGGGTCACCGTGGCGCGCGCCGGTGGCGTCTCGCGCGTCCCGGGTTCGAGCACCTGGGTCATCGCGCCGCCACCTTCATCACGTCCTCGGTGCCGAGCGCCCGCGCGTACGCGAACACCCCGATGAGCAGCACGGCCATCAGCGTGAACGACAGCGCGGACGCGGTCGGGTAGTTCGAGCTGGTCAGGTACTGCGACTGGATGACCTGGCCGATCATCGTGGTGGACGAGCTGCCGAGCACCGCCGAGTTGACGTAGTCGGAGCTGGCCGGCACGAACGTCATCAGCACGCCGGCGAACACCCCGGGCAGCGCCAGCGGGAAGATCACCTTGCGGAAGGCGGTGGCCGGGTCGGCGTACAGGTCCCGGGCCGCCTCGACCACCCGTGGGTCGATGCGTTCCAGGGCCACGTAGATCGGCAGGACCATGAACGGCAGGAAGTTGTAGACCAGGCCGCCGATCACGGCCGCCGGCGTACCGAGCACGTGGGCGGAGGACGACAGCAGGCCGAGGTGCTTGAGCGGGCCGAGCACCATGCCGTCGTCGGTGAGGATCTGCCGCCACGAGATCGTGCGCAGCACGAACGACACGAAGAACGGCAGGAGCAGCAGGAACAGGTACGTCGCCTTGCGGCGCCCGGCGTAGAAGGCGATCCAGTACGCGACCGGGAACGCCAGCACGATCAGGATCAGCGTGGTGACCGCCCCGTACGCCAGCGAGCGCACCAGCTGCGTGCGGTAGTTGACGATCGCGTCCGCGTACGTCTGCCAGTGGCCGGTGAAGACGTACCCGGTGACGACGTCGCCCTCCTGCAGCGACAGCGACAGCATCGTCACCATCGGCACGACGAAGAACAGCAGCAGCCAGAGCCCGCCGGGCAGGACCAGCAGGTACGGCGCGAGCCGGCGGCGCAGCACGTCAGCCCAGCACGATGGGTTCGAAGATGCTCTGGTACTCCTGCTGCTCGGCGGCGGTGGCGAAGTCGCGGTAGTAGTGCAGCCGGGCGTAGTCGTCCGCGGTGGGGAACACCAGCGGGCTCTTCGCCACCGCCTCCAGGGAGGCCTTGTCGGCGCCGGAGGCAGCTGCCGCGTCCTTCTTGATCTGCTCCTTCGCGTCCGGCACCGGGCAGACGTAGTTGATGTACTCGGCGAGCGAGGCGGCGATGTCGACCTGGTAGAAGAAGTCCATCAGCTTCAGCGCGTCGACGGGGTTCTTCGCGGTCACCGGGATGGCGAAGTTGTCGGTCCAGATCGTGCCGCCGTCCTCGGGGATGACGAACTTCAAGTTCGCGCCGTCGGAGACGTTCTTCTGGAAGATGTCGCCGGACCAGGCCTGCGTGATCCACACCTCGCCCTTGCCGAGCGCGTCGACGTAGCTCTGGTCGTAGTAGTTGCGCAGGATGCCCTGCTGCTTCTGCTCCTTGAGCTTGGCGGCCGCCTTCTTCCAGTCCGCCGGGGTCGACGTCGCCGGGTCGATGCCGAGCGCCAGCATGCCGAAGTTGCCGAGCTCCTGGGTGTCGGAGAACATGCCGACCTTGCCCTTGAACGCCGGGTCCCACAGGTCGGCGAGCTTGGTGATCGGCCGGTTCACCTTCTTCGGGTCGTACGCGATCCCGGTCATGCCCGAGGTCCACGGGATCGTGTACGCGTTGCCCGGGTCGAACGCCTCCTTCGCGTACGCGGGGTCGGCGTTCTTGGCGTAGTTCGGCAGCCTGGAGTGGTCCAGCGGGGCCAGGAAGCCGGACTGGACGAACTGCTTGAACTGGATGCCGTTGGTGATGACCATGAGGTCGTAGCCGATGTCCTGCCCGGCCGCGAGCTGCGGCTGCACCTTGGCGAACCAGGGGCCCATCTCCTGGATGACCTCCTCGTACTTGACCTGCACGCCGGTGGCCGCGGTGAACTTCTGCAGCTCGGGGTGCTTCGGGTCCATGTAGAGCGGCCAGTTGGCGAAGGTGAGCTTGCCGTTGCCGGTCTTGCCGGTCCAGTACTTCGCGACCGCGTCGGCCGCGGGGGCGCTGGCGGCGGGGGAGCCCTTGCCCTTGACCCCGCAGGCGCTCAGGGCCGCGCCCAGCGCCGCGAGGCCGGAGATCCGCAGCGCGTCACGGCGGTCCATCCGCCGCCGGGTCAGGCCGCGGACGAGGGAGGGGTCGGGCATGGGGATGCGGCTCATGAGACTCCGATCGGGTACGAGTGCTGCGCGCTCCAGGTGAGGAACACGCGGTCGCCGGGTCCGGCCAGGTCCTCGGCCGAGTACGCGTTCTGGTCGAAGACCACGAGGTCCGGACCGGCGGCGGTGCGCACGGTGTAGTTGGTGGAGGTGCCGTGGTAGACGACCTCGGTCACCACGCCGGAGAGCACGCTGCCGCCGGCGCCGGTGGGCTCGTCGCGGCTGAGGTCGATCTTCTCCGGGCGTACGGACACCTCGAGGGTGTCGCCGGGTCTGACGGATCGCGGGACCGCGACCAGCACCCGGTCGGCGTCGCCGTAGCGCAGCACCGCCACGCGAGCGTCCACCTCGTCCACCGAGCCGTCGAGCAGGTTGGACGTACCGATGAACCCGGCGACGAAGCGGGTGGCCGGCCGCTCGTAGATCTCCCGCGGTGAGCCGAGCTGGTCGATGCGCCCGGCGTCCATCACCGCGATGCGGTCCGACATGGTCAGCGCCTCGCCCTGGTCGTGGGTGACGTAGACGAACGTGATGCCGACCTCGCGCTGGATGCGCTTCAGCTCGATCTGCATCTGCTGGCGCAGCTTGAGGTCGAGCGCGCCGAGCGGCTCGTCGAGCAGCAGCGCCCGCGGCCGGTTGACCAGCGCCCGGGCCAGCGCCACGCGCTGCTGCTGGCCGCCGGACATCTCCCGCGGCGAGCGCTTCTCCATGCCGCCCAGCGACACGATCTCCATGATCTCGCCGACCCGGCGGCGGATCTCGTCCCGGGCGATCTTCCTGCGCTCCAGCCCGAAAGCCACATTCTGGTACGTGTTCAGGTGCGGGAACAGCGCGTACGACTGGAACACCATGTTCACGTCGCGCTTGTTGGGCGACACCCCGGTGACGTCCCGGCCGTCGAGGTACACGGTGCCGCCGGTGGGCTCCTCGAACCCGGCGATCATCCGCATCGTGGTCGTCTTGCCGCAGCCGGAGGGTCCCAGCAGGGAGAAGAACTCGCCTTGGCGCACGCTGAGGTCGGTGGGCCGTACGGCCTGCACGCGTTCGCCGTGGGCCAGGAACTCCTTGTGCACGCCGGCGAGTTCGATCGCGACATCGTTCATGGGGTACCTCTTCAGCCGAGACGACTCATCACGTGCTTGATCCTCGTGTATTCCTCGAAGCCGTAGACCGACAGGTCCTTGCCGTGGCCGGAGTGGCCGAACCCGCCGTGGGGCATCTCGGACACGAACGGCAGATGGGTGTTGATCCAGACGGTGCCGGCGTCGAGGCGGCGCGACATCCGCATCGTCCGGCCGTGGTCGCGGGTCCACACGCTGGCGCTGAGCCCGAAGCGCGTGTCGTTCGCGAAGCGCACCGCGGCGTCCTCGTCGTCGAAGGCCTGTACGGTGACGACCGGCCCGAACACCTCGTCCCGGATCATCTCGTCGTGCTGGCGCAGACCCGCCACGACGGTCGGCTCGACGAAGTACCCGCGCTCGCCGATGCGCCGGCCGCCGGTGACGATCTCGGCGTGGCCGGGGGCGCGGTCGAGGAAGCCGCGGACGCGCCGCAGCTGGGTCTCGTTGTTCAGCGGCCCGAAGTCCGCGTCCACCTCGCCCGGCGCGCCGACCGTGGTGTCCTTGGCGGCCACGGCCAGGGCGGCGGTGAAGTCGGCGGCGATCCGGCCGTGCACCAGCACCCGGGTGGCCGCGGTGCAGTCCTGCCCGGCGTTGAAGTAGCCTGCTGCGGCGATCGCCCGCGCGGTGGCTTCGACGTCCACGTCGTCGAAGACCACGACCGGTGCCTTGCCGCCCAGCTCGAGGTGCACCTTCTTCAGGTCGGCCGCGGCGGACGCGGCCACCTCCGTCCCGGCCCGGGTCGAACCGGTGATCGAGACCAGCTGCGGCAGGGGATGGGCGACCAGGGCCCGGCCGGTGCCGCGGTCGCCGCACACCACGTTGAACACCCCGGGCGGCAGGAACTCGGCGGCGATCTCGGCCAGCATCACGGTGGTCACCGGTGTGGTCTCCGAGGGCTTGAGCACGACCGAGTTGCCGGCGGCGATCGCCGGGGCGACCTTCCACACCGCCATCATCAGCGGGTAGTTCCAGGGTGTCACCTGCGCGCAGACGCCGATCGGCTCGCGGCGGACCCAGGAGGTGTGCCCGGCCAGGTACTCGCCCGCGGACCTGCCCTCGAGCATCCGCGCCGCGCCGGCGAAGAAGCGCAGTTCGTCCAGAATGGGCGGCATCTCCTCCCGGGCGGTCAGCCCGAGCGGCTTGCCGGTGTCGCGGCACTCGGCGGCCACCAGCTCATCGGCGCGCGCCTCGACGGCGTCCGCGATCCGGAGCAGGGCCCGCTGCCGCTCGGCCGGCGTGGTGTCCCGCCACACCTCGAAACCCGCTGCGGCCGCGTCCATGGCCGCGGCCACGTCCACCTCCGAGGAGACGGGCGCGTGCGCGTACGTCTCGCCGGTGCTCGGGTCGAGGACCGGCGCCGTCCGCCCGTCGGCCGGGTCGACGCGCGACCCGCCGACGACGTTCCGCAGCACGGGCGACGCGGCGTTCACTGATCGGACCTCCCCGGTCGGCGTTGACGGACCTTGACACACCCAAAGCCGTCTAGACAAGGGAATCCGAAGCTTTTTCCAAGCGCGAAACGAAATCAGGGGTATGGGTACGTTCCCGCGACGCAATCCGAGGTGGACGGGCGACCGCAAGAAGCTTCCCGTGGCGGCACCGCGCGACCGGGGCCGGCCGGAGTGCGGTGCCGCCGGGGCGGGTCAGACGGTGACGGGCAGGGCGCCGAGCGCGCGGCCGGCCTCGCGGGCGGCGCTGAGCGCGCCGGCGTGCATCCGGGCCGCCTCGGCGGTGAAGGCGTCCAGCGCCGGGTTGACCCCGACCAGCGTGAACTCCCGCTCGACGATGGTCAGGCCGCCACCCCACGAGTCCGCGATGATCCGGCGCAGGTACGGCGTGGAGTGGTCCCAGCCCTCGCGCGGAGTGCCGGAGCCGTACGCCCCGCCGCGCACCGTGGCCAGCACGACCGGCTTGCCGGCGAGGAACGGCGTACCGAAGCCGCGCGGGTCGGTGGCCACCAGGTCGACGTACGTCTTGAAGTGCTGGGAGACACCGAAGTTGTAGAGCGGCACGGCGAACAGGATCGCGTCGGCCGACAGGAGCTCGTCCACGAGGGTGGCGGCGAGGGCGACGGCCGCGCGCTGCTCCTCGGTGCGGTCGGCCTCCGGGGTCATGCCGGCGCTCACGGCGGCGGCCCACGCGGTCGCGGGCAGTACGTCCACGCCGATGTGGCGCTGCACGACGGCGTCGCCGGGGTGGGCGGCGCGCCACTCCTGCTCGACGATGTCCGCGATCTCGCGGCTCGCCGAGCCGTGCGTACGGATGCTGGCGTCCAGCCGGAACAGGGTCACGGCAACTCCTCGAGGTTGAGTTCAAGCTTGAAGTCACCGTAGCACTTTCGCTTCAAGCTTGAACTCGAGTGCGACATCCGTCACTTCATCCGTGAAGTCACGACGTACGCTGGACGGCATGCCGGAGGAACCGCGGTGGCTGCAGTCCTGGGAACGCGACGCGTGGCTCGCGCTCGCCGGACTCATGTTCAAGCTGCCCAGCGCCCTGGACGCGCAGATGCTGCGCGACAGCAACCTCACGCTGTTCGACTACTTCGTGCTCAGCCACCTGTCCATGTCTCCGGGGCGTGCCCAGCGGCTCAGCGATCTGGCGCACCACGTCAGCAGCTCGCTGTCCCGGCTGTCGAACGTGGTGAAGCGATTGGAGCAGCGCGGCCTGCTCCGGCGCGAGCCGGACCCGGAGAACCCTCGCTACACCACCGCCGTGCTCACCGACGCGGGCTGGGACGTCGTGGTCGCCGCGGCGCCCGGGCACGTCGCCGCGGTGCGCCGGTACGTCATCGACGGGCTCACCAAGGAGCAGGTCGACGTGCTGCGCGAGGTCGCCTGCCACGTGGCCGGCCAGGTCGACAAGAGCTGCGACGAGCACCCGCGAGCGACCGGCCCAGGTCGGTGAGGCGGTAGAAGACCCGCGGCGGAACCGGCGCCTCGACCCGCCGGGCGACCAGGCCGTCGCTGCCCATCGAGCGCAACGTCTGCGACAGCATCTTCTGCGAGATCCCCGGAACCCTCCGCCAGCACCTTCACCACCATCGCGGCCCACTTCGTATCCGTGACCGCCTACCCGGGCACGGAGAGCTTGAGATGCGCGTTCGCCTGCTACCGCGCGATGGCCACGAGCGCCGGTCACCTCGCGGCTGAGTCGACCCGACGCCTGATCGCCGATGGTGGCCACATCATCCCGTTGGGACCGCCCGGCGCACCTGCTCGAGCATCTGCGACCCCGGTACGCCGGCCGCACGTCGTGATCACGGGCGGTTCCTAGGGCAGGAGCTGGTCGAGCGCCGGCGGCCGCGTGAAGATGCCGTCCTCGCTGCCCAGCGTCGCCAGCCGCTCCAGCGACGGCCGGTTGATGTCGTGCGGCCAGTCCGGCAGGATCATCGACGTCCGGACCACGTCCGAGATCGGCGTGTACGTGCCGATGATGTCGCGGACCTCCTCCGGGTGCGCGGTCGCGTACGCCATGGACTCGTTGATCGCCGCGGTGAACCGCCCGACCACGTCCGCGTCCTGCGTGGCCGTCGTGGAGCCGGTGAAGTAGAGGGCGACCGTCAGGTCCGCGGCCGTGTCCACGAAGTTCGAGGCGATGACCTGCGAGCCCTGGGTGAGCGCCTCGGACAGCTGCGGCTCGACGACCCACGCGGCGTCGATCTGCCCGGACTGCAGCGCCGCCGGCATCTCCGGGAACGGCAGAGCGGTGAAGACGAGCTTGGCCGGGTCACCGCCGGCCCGGCGCACGGACTGCCGTACGGTCGTGTCGCCCAGGCTCTTCAGCGCGTTGACCCCGATCTTCTTGCCCGCGAGGTCCTTCGGGCTCTTGATCGGGCTGTCGTCGGGCACCACGACGGCCGAGAAGTCGCGCCCCGGCCGCCCGTTCGAGGTGACCCCGTTGGCCACCACCTTGAGCGGCACGCCGTCGGCCTGCGCGGCCATCAGCGAGGTGGCGTTGCTGAACCCGAACTGGTACTTGCCGCCCGCCACGCCCTTGACGATGGCGGCGCCGCCCTGCTCCTGCACCAGCGTGAGGTCGAGGCCGCGGCTGCTGAAGAACCCCTTCTTCTTCCCGAGGTACGCCGGGGCGACGTCGACGATCGGGATGACGCCGAGGCTGACCTTGGTGCCGGCCGCCGCGGGCGCCGCCTTGCCGTCGTCGTCGGAGGTGCAAGCGGTCGCCGCGAACACGGTCGCCGCCACGGCGAGCGCGGCGAGAATCCGGCGCATGAGGAACTCCTGTAGGTCACGACACGAACACGCTCGCCGCACGCTACCCGCGAGCCGGGTCCTGGGGAACCGGCCGGAACGGACGAAGATCCCCGCCGAACCGCCGACCGGTCGACTTCCGCCCCGGCGCGGCTCGCCCGGCGGGTGGCGGGGATGGCCGCGTGGACGGCGGCCGTCTCGTGGCCTGATTGCTCGTGGGCGACCCGGCAGTGCGCGGGAAGGCGATCCGCGTGACCGCGTGGACCCGGCCGGTGGAGCACGGCCCGGCGCACGCTGCGCTGCTGGGACGGCTAGATCATGATGACGCGCGGCGGCGGGAAGCCGTTGAAGCGGGACGCGTAGACGCTGGTGTACGCCCCCGCCGACCCGATCAGCAGCTCGTCGCCCTCGTGCAGGTCCGCCGAGAGCAGCACGTCGCGGGCGAACGTGTCCTGGCTGTCGCAGGTCGGCCCGGTCAGGTGGAAGCAGCGGCGCAGCCGGGTGCCGCGGGTGTCGTGGATCGGGTAGTGCAGGTCGCCGCCGGACTCCAGCACCTCCATGAGCCCATGGAACACCCCGAGGTTCGTGTGCGCCCACCAGCCCGACGGCCGCTCGGCGACGCCGATCACCCGGCAGCGGAACGTCCCGGCCTCGGCGACCAGGCAGCGGCCCGGTTCGGCGAAGACCTCGACCGGGTACGGCAGGTCCGCCAGCCCCGCGGCCGCCACCTGTCCGAACGCGGCCAGCGGCGGCACGGGCTCGTCGTACGCGGCCGGGAAGCCGCCGCCGATGTCCACCATCTCCAGCCGCACGCCGGCCCGCAGGAGGCGGTCCATGACCTCGGCGACGTCGCGCAGTGGTCGCTGCAGCGCGGCCGGGTCCAGCATCTGCGACCCCATGTGGAAGGTGATCCCGTACGGCACGAGCCCCAGCTCGCGGGCCTCCAGCAGCAGCCGTACGGCGCCGGTGGCGTCCACGCCGAACTTGCCCTCGCTGGGTACGACGCTGTCCTGCCCGCCGGAGGCGAGGCGTGCGTACACGCGGCTTCCGGGCGCCTCGTCGGCGACCCGGTGCAGTTCCTCGGCACTGTCCACGCTGAACCGGTGGACACCGGCGGCGGCCGCACGGGCGGTCTGCTCGCGGGAGCGTACGGGATTGCTGAAGATCAGGTCCTCGGGCCGGACGCCGCCCGCCGCCAGGGTCTCGATCTCCTGGACGGAGGCCACCTCGAAGCCGGCGCCGGCGTCGTGCAGGGTCCGCAGCACGCCCGGATGGGTGTTGCATTTCGTGGCGTAGAAGGGGCGGACGCCGGGAAAGGCGGCCCGGAAGGTGTCGAGTGCGGCGACGATGCGGTCGGCGCGCATCTGCAGCACCGGGCCGGTCCGGGTGTCCACGATGGGATCGACGGTCACGACGCGAGGAAATGACTGGCGCACCGGGATGCCCCTTACGCTGAGTTGTCGTTTCAATGCGGAGCGTGTGCTACTCAGTATGCACGGTGGCCCCGGAAACGTCGATGACCTGGGAGCATGGAGATCAATGTCGAATGATCAAGCTATTGAGCTGCGGAAACGCAATTCGGGACACCCGTGCGGATGCCCCGAATGCGTCGTGCGGCTCCCCTGATCAGCGGAGTTGCACCATCTTGAATTCGATCATGGACCTTCGGGAAGTGGACTTTGAGTATCTACTTCCCATCTCTGAGTACAGATCGGTAGGCTCTCAGCGGTTGATATCGAACTCGCCGCACTTGGCCGAGTTCACAAACTCGGTCCAATGCGCCGGGTTGAAGATGAGAGCGGGACCGGAAGGGTTCTTGCTGTCGCGAACGGCAACGGCTGTGTCGAGGAAGGCGACCTCGACACAGTTGTTGCCGCCGTTTCCGTTGCTGCGACTGCTCTTTTTCCAAACGGCAGCGTTGAGATGGTGCGCTGGCATGCCCATGCACCTCCCTTCCATATGCGGTTGTGCGTGCCGGCCCCTTACGCGCGCAAGAGGCTCTCGATCATCTTAAGCGTGAGGCGCGGATCGAGCGCCCGGGTGCTCAACTGATCGAACTCCGCACGGTAACGTGCGACCTCTGAATGTTGCTCTTCGTAGAGGTCTCCCGCAAGACCCTCCAGGTAAACTACATCCAGATGAGTGGTCTCCGGAAACTCCAAAAGCGCTGCTGAACCGCCCAGGAACGGATGTTCGCCGGCGTCGAACGGCAGGATTTGGACCGTCACGTTGGGTAATTGAGCCACGTCGATGAGATGACGCAGCTGGTGATCCATCACGTCGAGGCCGCCTACGGAGCGTCGCACCACCGACTCGTCGATGATCGCGAAGAGCTGCAGCGGGTTCGCGCCGCGCAGCCGGTCCTGCCGCTTCAGCCGCAGCGCCACCCGCCGGTCGATGTGCTGCGGGGAGTCCGTCGAGCGGCCCGTGCGCATGAGCGCGCGGATGTAGTCCTCGGTCTGCAGAAGGCCTGGTAGGACAATGGGTTCCCAGACGCGCAGGGAGGCCGCCTCCGCCTCCAGGCCGATGAAGTTGCCGGGGCGCATGATGTCGCGGTAGTCGGTCCACCAGGTCTTCTGACGCGACGAGCGGGCCAGGTCCATGAGGGCCTCGCGGTACTGCTCGTCGTCCACGCCGTACAGCACCAGGAGGTCGCGGACGTCGCGGGGAGTGACGGCGACCCGTGCCGTCTCGATCCGGGTGACCTTGGCGGCATGCCATTCGAAATGCCGGGAGACATTCTCCTGGGTCAATCCGGCGTGTTCGCGGCACCGTTTCAGCTCCGTGCCCAAACGACGTCGCCGCAGCGTAGGACCTTCGTCTGTGGACACCCGTGGCTCCCTCGATCGTGGGACGTCGACAACCCGTCTGTATCGCCCCGTGATCCATCGTAGACGGGCGGGGTCGATGAGAAGTCTAGTACTTCTTGCATTGTCCTCGGGGGTCGGTACATGATGCTCCCGACAGCGAGTTATTGCCTTCTATACGGGCAGTTGCCCGACGGCGTAACGGTTCGATGTGTCTTAAGGAGTGGCGGCGTGCTGGCTGACCAGTTCTTCCTGATCGCGCACGAGGACCGCACCGGCCGGTCCCGTCTGCACCCCCGGGCCACCGGTCTCGGCCTGGCTGCCGCCCTGCTGGGCGAGCTCATGCTAGAGGGGCGGCTGCGTTGTTTCGACGGCGACCTCTACATAGAGAGCCGGCAACCGCCGCGTGACTCCCTCGCGCACTCCGTGCTGGAGCTGCTCATCTCGCAGCCGCAGCACCGTGAGCTGCGCACCTGGCTGGCGTATCTGTCACAGGACGCGGCCGACCGGGTGGGGGAGCGGCTCATGCGCTCGGGGGCCGTCGAGTCGGTGACCCGCCGGCGCATGCTGAGCACCCAGACCTTCTACATGCCCAACAACGAGGTGCAGCGCAACGCGGCCGCATGGGCGCCGATGCGGCTCGCCAACATCATGGTGCGCGGTCTCGAGATGTCCATCAGCGACCGTGTGCTGGCCGGCCTGGTCGTCGCGACCGGCCTCACCCGCCACGTGCTGTGGGACTTCGAGGTCCACCGGCACGCCCTCACCCAGCTGCCCACCGCCATCGGGTCGCTGCCCGAGGACCTGCGCCAGCTCATCGAGCACACCGAGGCATCCGTCGGCTCCGTGCTCGCCGTCGGTCGGCGGTGAGTGCCGTCGGCCGTCACCACCGCCGGCGGGACAACATCGACCAATGGGCTGGGAGGCTCTTGATGGGGAGTGACGTGACAGAGCCTGACATCGTGTCCACCGCATTGGCACGTAACCGGCTCGGCGTTCCCTCGGTGGTCTTCTTCGGAGTCGCGGGAGCCGCTCCCCTCACCGTCATCATCGGGGCCATCACCACCATCTACGCCGTCGTCGGCAACACCGCCGTCCCGGTGGTGTACCTGGTGGTCGCGGGGATCCTCTCGATCTTCACGGTCGGATTCGTCGCGATGAGCCGGCACATCGTCAACTCGGGCGCGTTCTACTCCTACATCAGTCACGGGCTGGGGCGGATACCGGGCGTCGGCGCGGCGTTCGTGGCGCTGCCGGCGTACGCGATGATGCAGATCGGCCTGTTCGGGCTCTTCGGCGTCGTGGCGTCCGGGGTGCTCAACGGCCTGGGGCTCCACGTCGGCTGGTTCGCCTGCGCGATAGCGGCGTGGGCGCTGACCGCGGTGCTCGGCGTGCTGTGGGTCGACCTGAGCGGCAAGGTGCTCGCCGTGCTGCTGGTCGCCGAGATCGCCGTCGTGCTGATCTACGACGTGGTGATGGTGGCCAACCCGGCTGACGGGTCGGTCAGCTTCGCCACGCTGAACCCGGCGCAGGTGCTCACCCCCGAGGTCGCGGCCATGATGGTGCTGGCCATCGCGGGCTTCGTCGGCTTCGAGGCGACGGTCGTGCTCTCCGAGGAGGCCAAGGACCCGAAGCGGACGATCGCGCGGGCCACCCACTGGGCGGTCATCCTCGCCGGCCTGCTCTGCGGGCTGTCGGCGTGGGCGATGTCGGTGGGGGCGGGGCCGGGCAACATCGTCTCGGTCGCGAAGGCGGAGCAGACGGACCTGGTCTTCACGCTGGTCAGCCCGCACGTGCCCGAGGCGCTCATCAACATCGGCTACGTGCTGTTCATGACGAGCATCTTCGCCGCGCTGCTCGCGTTCCACGCCGCGGTCTCGCGCTACCAGTTCGCGCTGGGCCGGGAGGGGGTGCTGCCGCGGGCGTGGGGCTACACGCATCCGCGTACCGGCGCACCGATCGTCGGCTCGATCACGCAGAGCCTGCTCGCGCTCGGTGTCCTGGTCATCTACCGGCTGACCGGCGCGGACCCGCTGGTCTACCTGTTCGCCTGGCTGACCGTGGTCGGCGGGCTCGGCGTCCTCATCCTCATGTGGAGCGCGTCCGCGGCGGTCATCGCGTTCTTCGTCCGGCACCGCCATCAGGAGAACGTGTGGCGCGGCAAGATCGCCCCGATCACCGCGTTCATGCTGCTGAGCATCATCCTGGCCGCGACGATCTACGGGCTCGGCGACCTGCTGCAGGTGGAGTCCGGCTCGATGTTCCACTGGATCTTCCCGACCGGGTACGCGGTCTTCGCGCTGGTCGGCTTCGTCTGGGCCGTGGTCATGCGCGCCGCCCGCCCCGAGGTGTACGCCGCGATCGGCCGCGGCGCGGACGGTGGCTTCATCGCCGACGCCCCACGGCTCAAGGGATCACACACCGAGCCGATCAGCGTCCGCGCGATGCTCAACGCCGGTACCGTGCCGCAGCTCCCGCCGGAGCCGGACATGCCGCCGGGACCGCCCCGGTGGGAGACCCCACCCGAACCGTCCCGGTGGACCTGACTTTTCCCCGCGGCGACACGCCGGACCGCCCGCCGACCCGGAAACGAGAGGAGGTCACTTCGCCCGGGCCGGAATTCCGTCAGCCCCCCAAGAGCCCGGTGCTCCGGCCGGCAGCGGCGGGCGGTCGGCGTGTCACACCTCAGGCGGCCTGCGGGAACTGGTAGATCCAGAACTGCTGCGCGTCCATCATGCTGGCGTCGCAGTTGCCCGACAGCCGGTGCAGCATCAGCCGGATCACCCGGCTCATCTTGCGGGCCTCGTCGTTGTGCTGGCAGAAGTCCAGCCCGATGATCCCGTTCTGGGCGGCGGCCAGCAGGTACATCGCCTCGACCAGGTCGGCGAACGACGACCGGGCGGCCGGGGTGGGCAGCACGGCGACGAATCCGCAGTACCAGATCTTGCGCTGGGCGTAGAGCTCGGGCCAGCGGCGCTCGAAGTACTGCGGTGAGATCAACGGCATCGCGTCGAGGTCGTTCGTGTACGTCGACATCCCGCACATGGTGCCCTCGTCGTCGAGGCTGAGGTACTTCTGCACCCGGCCGTCGCGCATGACCTCGTCGAACTCGTTGCGGTACATGAGGTGCCGTTGCACCGCCAGCGCGTTCAGGCCGCGGAACGACTCCTCGTACATCTTCCAGGCCGACTCGATGAGCTCGTCGTCGTTGATCTGCTCGACAACCTTGATAACCATGCGATGCTCCCCGAATGACTGATGGTCGAGGCCAGCAATGCCCAGGCACTCAAGCCGATCGATGGTCTTTCTGACCACAGCGTACGGAGCGTGTTCGGCGGATTACAAGGCGTGATTTATGCCAAGGTCAACGTGTCCTTTAATGACCGGCGAGCGTGATCAACCGGACGAATGAACCGCTGCTCATTGTCAGACGTGCGTCAGAAGCGATCGTACCCCCGTGAGGGTGCTCGCACGGCGGTGCCGGTGGGAGCAGGGTCCATGACGCCGAGTCTAGGACTCGTGTCCGAAAGGGATCAGCTCTGTGGATCACCCGTCCGGGGCCGGCCGCCCGCGACCGGGGCACGGGCATCGATGCCGGGCGATAAAGTGTGGCGTCCGTACCGCCAGCGCCGGAGGCTTCTCGACGATGCGATCTTCCCGGACCGGGGCACGGCTCTGCGCCGTCCTCGCCGCCGTTGTCACCGTTCTCGCGGGCGGCACGGCCGCCCTCGCCGCACCGACCGCTACGCCTGCTGCCGTGACTCCTTCCGGCACAGAACCCGTCTACGACTACACGCAGGCCATCCGGGAGCAGGTGTGGGTGCAGGCGCCCACCGACAGCGACGCGGACGGCGAGCCGGACCGGGTGGCGGTGCGCATCATCCGCCCGCGCGAGACCGAGGCCGGCGTGAAGGTCCCGGTGATCTTCCAGCCGAGTCCCTACTATGCGGGGCTCAACGACGTACCCAATCACGACGACGTCGACCGCGACGGCGCCGCCGCGCGCCGCAGCGTGTCTCCCGGCGCGGACCGCGCGGCCGAGACCATCGTCTTCTCCGGCTATCTGGACAACTACTTCGTCCCGCGCGGCTACGCGGTCGTCTTCGCCGACAGCCTGGGCAGCGGCGGCTCCACCGGCTGCCCCACCTCGGGCGGGCGCAACGAGACGCTGGGCATGAAGGCGGTCGTCGACTGGCTCAACGGCCGCGCCCGCGGCGTCGACGCGAGCGGTGCGCCGGCCCGCGCCACCTGGTCGACCGGGCGCACCGGCATGATCGGCGTCTCCTACAACGGCACCCTGCCCAACGCGGTCGCCGGCACCGGCGTCAAGGGGCTGGAGACCATCGTGCCGATCGCCGGCATCTCCAGCTGGTACGACTACTACCGCGCCAACGGCGGGGTGGTGGCCCCCGGCGGCTTCCAGGGCGAGGACACCGACGTGCTGGCCAAAGCCGTGCTCACCCGGGCGAATCCCGAGGTGTGTGCCGGGGTGATGGCCGATCTGGAACGCGAGCAGGACCGGGTGACCGGCGACTACAACGCGTACTGGGCCGAGCGCAACTACCTGCGCGACGTCGGCAAGGTGCGGGCCAGCGTGCTGCTCGTGCACGGGCTGCACGACGACAACGTCCGTACGGGGCAGGCCGGGCAGTGGTGGGACGCCCTGGCCCGCCGGGGCGTCCCGCGCAAGATCTGGCTGCACCAGGCCGGGCACACCGACCCGTTCAACGTGCGCCGCGACGTCTGGCTGGACACCCTGCACCGCTGGTTCGACCAGTGGCTGTACGGCATCGACACCGGCATCATGCGCGAGCCGATGGCCGACGTCGAGGTCGCGCCGACCGTCTGGCGTACCTCCGCGACGTGGCCGGTGCCGGGCACCCGCGCCACCACCTTCGCGCTCGGCGGGCCCGCTGCGGACGGCCGGCCGGGGACGCTGCAGCCCGGTCATGCGCGGCCCGGCGCGCGGCAGACGTTCGTCGACGACCCGTCGCGTACCGCGGAGGACCTCGTCGCGGACGAGCTGAGCGCCGACCCGAACCGGCTCGCGTACCTGTCGGCGCCGCTGCCGCGGGAGACCCGGCTGTCCGGGACGCCGCAGATCTCGGTCCGCGCCGATCTCGCGGGCAGGTCGCCGTACCTGACCGCGCTGCTGGTGGACTACGGGCCGGCCGACCGGTACGCAGGGCTGCGCAGCCTGCCGGTGCAGGACTGTGTGGGCCCGGGCATTCCCGAGGATCCGGGGTGCTTCAACCGGCGCGAGTACGTCACCGCGAACACGCCGCTGGAGATCGTGTCCCGCGGCTGGACGGACGTGCGGAACCGGTTCTCGCCGTGGCGGACGACGCCGATCCGGGCGGGGCAGCCGTACACGTTCCGGTGGGACCTGCAGACCGAGGACCACGTCTTCGCCGCCGGGCACCGGATCGGGGTCGTCGTGATCTCCACCGAGCGCGATCACACCCTGCGGTACCCGGCCGGCACGACGGTCGGCGTACGCCTCGGTGTCTCGAAGGTGGTCCTGCCGCTGGCCGGCTGACGCGAACCTCGAGGACGGGCGGACCGGCGGTATGCCGGTCCGCCCGTTCCTGTCCGGCGGAAGACTTTCTCATTTTTTGAGGAAAGTTCAGCCTGAAGAGGCAGAAGTTCTGGTGTGAGCGTCGATAGTGGACCAGGATATTCACATCCGTGCATCGAGCCGGTCAGTCGAGTTCGAAGGAGCAGCATGGTCCGTGCTCTCGTCCTCAGCCTCATAGCCGCGTCCGCCGCAGTCGCCGCCCACCCGGCCGCCGCGTCCGCCGCCGATCTGCCACCCCAGGAACCGGGGGTCACCCTCCGCACGTTCGACACTCGCGTCCCGCTGACCCGGATCTGCACCCTCAAGCCGGGGCAGACGCCGAACGTCGACAAGCTGATGCCCGACGTTGACTACACCGGCGACGAGTTCGGCCTGCAGGACAACTTCGTCGCCCACGTGATCGGCAACCTGACCGTGCCCGCCGGCGGCACGTACGCCTTCCGGCTCGCCAGCGACGACGGCTCCCGCCTGGCGATCGACGGCAAGCCTGTCGTCGACAACGACGGCCTGCACGGCGTGGAGTCCAAGGACGGCAGCGTCGAGCTGGGCGCCGGCCCGCACGCCCTGTTCGTCGAGTTCTTCGAGGCCGGCGGCGGGCAGCAGCTGACGCTGTCCTGGCGTCCGCCCGGCGCCGACGACTTCAGCGTCGTACCCACCTCCGCGCTGAGCACCGACGCCGGCGTGGTCCGGGTGACCGCCCCCGGCCAGAAGCAGTGCGAGGGCGCGACCGACACCCCCGGCGACGGGCTGCCGCTCGACGCGGTGAACCCCGGCTACACGCTCACCGACCTGCGCCCCGGCGGCTTCCAGCCGCAGGTGTCCGCGATGGACTGGACGAAGGACGGCCGGCTCGTCATCGCCACCTGGGGCGGCAGCGAGACGACGGCCGGCGAGGTCTACATCCTCGACCACGTCACCGGGCAGACCGATCCGGGCAAGGTCACGTACAAGAAGGTCGCCTCGGGGCTCAAGGAGCCGATGGGACTCGCGGTCGTCGACGGCTCCATCTACGTGTCGCAGAAGCACGAGCTCACCGAGCTGGTCGACACCGACGGCGACGAGGTCGCGGACTCGAAGCGTACGGTCGCCACCTGGCCGTACGGGGGCAACTTCCACGAGTTCGCGTTCGGCCTGCTCTACAAGGGCGGCAACTTCTACCTCAACCTCTCGGTCGCCATCGACTACGGCGGCGCCACCACGAACCCGCAACCGGCGGCCAACCGGGGCACGAGCATCGTCGTGAACCGGCGCACCGGCAAGGTCACGTACGTCGCCGGCGGGCTGCGTACCCCCAACGGCCTGGGCTGGGGCCCCGGCGGGGGCCTGTTCGTGGCCGACAACCAGGGCGGCTGGCTGCCGGCGTCGAAGCTGGTGGAGATCAAGCAGGACCGGTTCTTCAACCACTACACGAACCCGGCCGGCCCGTTCGACGCCAACCCGGTGACCCAGCCGGTGCTGTGGCTGCCGCAGAACGAGATCGCCAACTCGCCGAGCACCCCGGTGCTGCTCCAGCAGGGTCCGTTCGCGGGCCAGATGCTCGTCGGCGACGTCACGTACGGCGGCCTGCAGCGCGCCTTCCTGGAGAAGGTGCACGGCGAGTACCAGGGCGCGGTGTTCCGCCACACCCAGGGCCTCGAGGTCGGCGTCAACCGGACCACGATCGGCCCGGACGGCTCCATCTACATCGGCGGGCTCGGCGCGGGCGGCAACTGGGGCCAGGAGGGCAAGCTCACGTACGGCCTGCAGAAGCTGACGCCCAACGGCGTTACGGCGTTCGACATGAAGTCCATGAGCGCGACGCGCGGCGGCTTCACCGTCGAGTACACCAAGCCGCTGTCCGACGAGACGGTCGCGAACCTGGCGAAGGCGTACCAGCTCGAGCAGTGGCGGTACGCACCGACCGAGCAGTACGGCGGCCCCAAGGTCGAGGAGCAGAAGCTGACCGTCAGCGGCATCCGGCTCTCCGCCGACCGCCGCCGGGTCACGCTCACCGTGGACGGTCTGCTGCCCGGCCGCGTGGTGCACCTGCGCTCGCCGCGGCCGTTCAGCGCCGAGGGCGGCGAGCAGCTGTGGAGCACCGAGGCCTGGTACACGCTCAACGCCATCCCCGGCGCCCAGCCCGACCAGGTGTTCTACGAGGCCGAGGAGGGCCGCCGCCAGGGCGGGGCCGGTGTCGGCACCGACCACCCCGGCTTCTCGGGCATCGGGTTCGTCGACGGGTTCGGCGCGCTCAACGCCTCCACGACGATGCACGTCGACGTGAGGAAGGCCGGCGACTACGAGGTCGGCCTGCGCTACTCCAACGGCCCCAACCCGTTCCAGGGCGACAAGACCGTCAGCGTGTACGTCAACGGCAGGAAGATCCGCCAGACCGTCCTGCCGACCACCAACACGTGGGACGACTGGGCCACCAAGACCGAACGGCTCACGCTGCGCCGGGGTGACAACACGGTCCAGTACCGGGTCGACGCGGAGGACACCGGCCACGTCAACCTGGACCTGATCACCGTACGCAAGCCGGGGGAGCGGATCGTCCTGTTCGACGGCACCGACCTCGCCGAGTGGCAGCACACCGACGGGCGGACGGCGAGCTGGCCGCGCGTCGGCGACGGGGCGATGGAGGTGTGCTGCGGCGACCTGCGGACCCGCCAGGCGTTCGGCGACTACAAGCTGCACGTGGAGTTCAAGGTGCCGCTGCTGCCGCCGGACGTCACCGGGCAGAACCGTGGCAACAGCGGCGTCTACCAGCAGGAGCGCTACGAGCTCCAGGTGCTCGACTCGTACGGCGACACCACCCTCGACACCAACGAGGCCGGCGCCGTCTACCTGCAGAAAGCCCCGGACGTGAACGCCGCCACGCCGCCGGAGACGTGGCAGACGTACGACATCGACTTCCGGGCGGCCCGCTACGACGCGGCCGGCGCCAAAACCGGGAACGCCCGCATCTCGGTGGTGTGGAACGGCGTGAAGGTGCACGACGACGTCGAGATCACCGGCGTGACGGGCGGCAGCATCGCCGAGGGCCCGGCCACGGGCTCGATCCGTCTGCAGGACCACGGCAACAAGGTCCAGTACCGCAACATCTGGATCGAACCGCAGAGCTGAGCGGTTCGGACGCCCGGGCCCGCCACGGCGCGGGCCCGGGCGGGCCGCGTCCCGTGGATTGGCTGTTCCCTCACGGCCGCCGATGCGATGGGATCGCGTTCATGTCCTTCGCCCGCAGGGTCTGGCAGCTGTACGAGCCATTGCACGCCGTCACCTACTTCGCCCCGCAGGCCCGGGAGGCGTTCGAGAGCGCCGGACTGCGCGGGTTCTGGCGCGGCTACTTCGCCGGACGGGCCGCTCCGCTCGGCGCGGTCCAGGCGGCGCCCGTCACCGCGCTGTTCTTCGGCTTCGCATCCGGCATGGTGAGCCGCGCGCTGCCGGACGTGTGGCACCGGGCAAGGCCAGAAGAGGCGCTCGCCGCCCGCCTCGACGGTGCGGTCGCCGCGCTGCGGGCCGTCGTACCGTCCGGATCCGCGCCGTGGGCCGAGGCCGCCGACCTGCTGGAACGCGCGGCCGCCGCGGCCGTCACGGACGGCCGCGCGCTCGGCGCCGCCAACGCCGCCCTGCCCCGGCCCGAGGGCGAGCTCGCCCGGCTGTGGCAGGCCGCCACCGTGCTGCGGGAACACCGCGGCGACGGGCACATCGCCGCGCTGGTCGGCGCCGGGCTCACCGGCCTGCAGGCGCTCGTCCTGCGCGACGCCCTGTACGGCGGCCGGGACCAGCTCCAGCCGAACCGGGGCTGGACCGACGCGGAATGGGACGCCGCAGTCGGTGCGCTGGCCGGGCGAGGGCTGCTCGACGCCGACGGGCGGCCCACGGCGGAGGGGCGGGAGGCGCATCGCAGCGTCGAGAGCCGTACCGATGCGCTGGCTGCGCAACCGTGGACGGCCCTGAGCGCCGCCGAGCAGGACCGGCTGGGCGAGCTGCTCGTGCCGTTGGCCCGGGGCGCGGCGGCGGTGGTGCCGTACCCGAACGCGATGGGCCTGCCTCACCCCGACGGCGCGTAGAACCGCCTCACCGGCCCGGGGGGACTACAGCGTGCCCTGACGGGCGTCCTTCCACAGGTCCACGGAGGTCGTACCGGACTCGAGGATCTTGTCGATGGTGGCGAGCTCCTCGTCGTCGAAGGACATGATGTCCAGCGCCGCGACGTTCTGCTCGAGCTGCTCCACCCGGCTCGCGCCGATGACCAGGGACGTCACCCGCGGGTCGCGCAGCGCCCAGGCGAGGGCCATCTGCGCGAGGCTCTGCCCGCGCTGCTGCGCCACCTCGTTGAGCGAGTTGAGCCGTGACACCATGGCGTCGTCGAGCCAGTCCGGGTCCAGGGAGGTGCCCGCGGCCGCGCGCGAGCCCTCCGGGATGCCGTTGAGGTACTTGCCGGTGAGCAGGCCCTGGGCCAGCGCGGTGAACCCGATGACCCCGGCGCCGGCCTCGTGCGCCGCGTCCAGCAGGCCCTCGGTCTCGATCCAGCGGTTCAGCATCGAGTACGACGGCTGGTGGATCAGCAGGGGAGTGCCGAGGTCGCGCAGCAGCCCCGCCATCGTCCGGGTGTGCTGCGCGTCGTACGACGAGATGCCGACGTAGAGCGCCTTGCCCTGGCGGACGGCGGTGTCGAGGGCGGTCGCGGTCTCCTCGAGCGGCGTGGTGGGGTCGAAGCGGTGCGAGTAGAAGATGTCGACGTAGTCCAGGCCCATCCGGCCCAGCGACTGGTCCAGGCTGGCGAGCACGTACTTGCGGCTGCCGCCGCCCTGGCCGTACGGGCCCGGCCACATGTCCCAACCCGCCTTGGTGGAGATCACCAGCTCGTCCCGGTAGGGGCGGAAGTCCTCGCGCAGCAGCCGGCCGACGTTGACCTCGGCGGAGCCGTACGGCGGCCCGTAGTTGTTGGCCAGGTCGAAATGGGTGATCCCGAGGTCGAAGGCGCGCCGGGCGATGGCCCGTTGCGTCTCGAACGGCCGGTCGTCGCCGAAGTTGTGCCACAACCCGAGCGACAGTACGGGCAGGTCGAGCCCCGAGCGCCCGGTGCGGCGGTACTGCATCCCGCTGGTGTAGCGGTCGGGTGCGGCGGCGTAGGTCACCGGCGGCGACCTTCCCGTGCCGCCGCCTTGACGGTGCCGACGTCACGCTTCGTGCTGTCGACCGCCTCGGTGGGCGCGGGCGGGGTGGCCTGCTGCACCTGCTTGCGGCCCAGCAGCGCGGCCACGCCGGCGCAGGCCAGTACGAGCACCGTCACGATGAGCGCGGCGAGCCAGTCCGGCAGGGCGAGGGCGAGGGCGGCGCCGATGGTCAGCAGGAGGGCGGAGACGCCGTACAGGGCGAGGACGCCGGCGCCGCCGAGCATCCCGGCGCCCGTACCGGCGCGTTTGCCCTTCTCCACCATCTCCGTGCGGGCGAGCTCGAGTTCCTGCCGTACGAGCGTGGACACCTGCTCGCTCATCTGGCTCACGAGCGCGCCGGCCGACGCGTCGGCGGAGCCGTCCAGCCGCATCCGGGTATCGGTCATGGCCCCTGTGCTACCCCAGGTCAGGGCGAATATGCCCACCGGATTCGTACGATCGGCCTTAGCTGTGACCTGAGTCACTCGAAACGGAGAACCGTCGGGAGGTGATCGTCGTCTTGCCTGGTGTGAGACGAAACCTGGACGCGGCCGACGAGGACGAGCTCGTGCGCCGCACCGCCCGCGGCGACCGGCGGGCGTTCGACGAGCTGTACCGGCGCACCTCGCCGTGGCTCGCCGTGCGGCTGCGGCGCCGGTGCGCCGACGAGGACGTGGTCGCGGACGTGCTGCAGGAGACCTACCTGGCCGTGTGGCGGGCCGCGGGCAGCTTCGCCGGGGGCGCCACCGCCGGCAGCGCGGTCGGCTGGCTCTGGACCATCGCCGCCAACCGGCTGGTCGACGCGTTCCGCCGCCGGGCCCGGCACGCGCAGCCGCCGCCCGTGCCGTTGCTGGAGACCACGGCCCCGGCCGCGGAGGACGAGGTGATGGCCGGCCGCGTCGGCCAGGACCTCGAACAGGCCCTGCTGCGCCTGCCCACCGAGGTGCGTCAGGTGCTGCGGGCCATGGTTCTCGACGGGCTCTCCGTACGGGAGACGTCACTGCTGCTCGGGGTGCCGGAAGGCACGGTGAAGTCCCGCGCGCGGCGGGCTCGCATCGCTCTGCGGGAGGCACTCTCATGACCACCCATCCGAATCTCGCCGTGATCTCCCGCTACGCCGGGGGCGACGCGGACCTCGACGACGCCACCGTCTGGTCGGTGGAGGTGCACCTCGAGGGCTGCGCCGACTGCCGGGCCCGGCTCGCCGGCAGCACCACCCCGGACACCCGGGCGTTGCTCGACCGGGTCGCCGCCGCCGTGGACGAGGGCATCCAGACCGGGCCGCGGCCGGCCCCGGTCCGCCGGGCCTGGTCGCCGGTGCGCCGCCGCTGGCTCGTCTGGGCGCTGGGACCGTGGCTGATCATGACGCTCAGCGCGCTGCTCTGCGCGGTCCTGCTCAACCTGACCTTCCCCGAGCTGCCGTCCCTGGTTCTGCTGCTCGCGCCGGTGGCGCCGCTGCCCGGCGTCGCCGTCGCGTGGAGCCGCCGGGCCGATCCGGCCTGGGAGCTGATCGCCGGCGCGCCCGGCGCCGGCCTGATGCTGCTGCTGCGGCGCACCGCGACCGTGCTCGCCGTGGTCGTGCCCGCACTCGCCCTGGCCGGTGCCGGCACGCGGGAATCCCTGGCGCTGATGCTCCTGCCTGGCCTGGCCTGCACCGCGGCCACCATCGCCCTCGGCGGCCGTTTCGGCGTGCGCCGGGCCGCCATCGGCGTCGGCGCCACCTGGGCCGCCGCGGTCGTCCTGCCCAGCCTCGCCACCGCGGACATCCCCGTGGTGCTGCGCCCGGCCAGCGTTCCGGTCTGGGCCCTGGCCACCGTGGCGCTCGCGGCGTACGCGGCGACCCGGGCCGACGACTACCGCAGGCTGGCGAGCCGTGACTGACCACCCGAACGACCTCGAGAGAGAAGTGACTATGCGTACGGTGTCCGCGGCGGAGACCGCCCCCACCACCTATGCCTGGGCGGTGCACGCCGAAAGCCTGCAGGTCCGGGCGGGCCGGCACCTGGCCGTCGACGGCCTCGACCTCGCCCTCGGCACCGGGGTGCACGGGCTGCTCGGCCCCAACGGCGCCGGCAAGACCACGCTGATGCGCTCGCTGGCGACGGTCATCAAGCCCGCCGGCGGCCGGCTGACCCTGCTCGGCGAGACCGTCGACGGCCGCGCCGACCTGCGACGGGTGCGGCGGGCGCTCGGCTACCTCCCGCAGCAGTTCGGGTTCTACCCGCGGTTCACGGTGCGCGAGTTCATCGAGTACATGGCCTGGCTCAAGGAGATGCCCAAGGCGGCCGTGCCCGGCGCGGTGCAACGGGCCATCGACCGGGTCGGCCTGGGCGCCAAGGCCGACGCGCGGATGAAGACGCTCTCGGGCGGCATGCTGCGCCGCGCCGGCATCGCCCAGGCGATCGTGAACGACCCGGAGGTGCTGCTGCTCGACGAGCCCACGGTCGGGCTCGACCCGGAACAGCGGCTGGATTTCCGTACGCTGCTGCGCACGCTGGGCGCCGACAGCTGCGTCCTGGTCTCCACCCACCTCGTCGAGGACGTGGTGGCCGCCTGCACCGACGTGGTGATGATCAACGAGGGCCGGCTGCTCTACCAGGGCACGCCCGCGGGCCTGATGGAGCAGGGCGAGCACGGCGACCCGGGCGACAGCCCCGCCGAGCGCGGCTACTCCGCCCTGCTGCGCCGGCACCGTGCGGAGGTGGCGGCCCGATGACCCGTGTGCTCGGCATCGAGGTCCGCCGTTCGGCGGCCCTGGGCACCGTCCTGATCCTGCTCGTGGCCGGCGGCATCCTCCTGTACGCGGCACCCCAGCGGTGGGCCGCCAGCTGGATGGCGCTGGCCATGTCCGAACGGGAATACCTGGTGCTGCTGTGGCCGCTCGCGCTGGCCGCCGGTGCGTGGCAGGCCCGCCGCGAGCACCGGTCCCACGTGGCGGAGCTGTTCGCCAGCACGGCCCGGCCCCGCGCGCAGCGGATGGTGCCCGTGCTCGGCGCGATGGCCATCGCCGCCGCGGCGGCGTACCTGCTGGTGGCCGCGGCCGGCCTGCCCTGGATCATCGACACCGCGCAGTACCTGCCGGCCCGGGCCTTCGTCGTGCTCGCCGTCGGCGTGCTCGCCATGATCGGCGGCGTCTGGCTGGGACTCGCCGTGGGCCGGCTGGTGCCGTCCATGGTGACCGCGCCCGCCCTGGCAGTGGCCGGCATCGCGTTCCTGATGCTGCTGCCGGTCGCGACCGGGCACCGGAACTGGCTCAGCCTCGTGTTCTCCCCGATGTACGGCATGGGCCAGTACACCGACTACCAGACGGTGGGCGGCCGGGTCAGCCTCGCGCAGGTCATCTGGCTGGTTGCGTTCGCCGTCGCCGCCGCGGTGCTGCTCGCCTCCGGCGGGTGGCGCACCCGGGTGGCGGCGCTGCTGCCGGTCACCGTCGGCGCCGCCCTCGCCCTCGCGGTCGTCCCGCGCGGCGAGTTCGTGGACAACCCGACCGACACGGTCGCGCAGGAGCTGGTCTGTGCCGACGGCGCGCCCCGGGTCTGCGTCAGCCGGGTCCACGCCGGGCTGATGTCCGAGGTGGTGCCCCCGGCGCGGCAGGCCCTGGCGGCGCTCGCCAAGCTCCCGGACGCGCCGACCGCGGTGCACGAGGACACCACCACGTACTACCCCGCGTGGTCACCGGCCCCGCAGCCCGGCGTCGTCCTGGCCGACGTCCACGTCGACAAGTACGGCCACCTCGCCTGGCCCGACCGGTTCGTCCCGAAGCTGGTGATCGCGGCGATGACACCCGTCATCTGCGACGACGGATACGACCCGTCGGCCACGCATGCCGCGGCCGCCTACCTCCTCGACCAGGAACTGGTGGCCGGCTGGGGTGAATGGGACATCATCCCGCGGGAGGTCGACGCCGACGCGGTCGCCATGCTGAGCGGCCTGCGCAAACTGCCCGGGCAGGAGGCGGTCGCCCGGATCGCGGCGCTGCGCCGCGCGGCCGCCGGGTGCAAGGACCTCAAGGCCGCGCTCACCGGGAGCGCTCGATGAGGTGGCTGACGCTGTACCTGCGGTCGCGGCACGTACCGCTCGCGCTGGTGCTCAGCCTCGGCCTGACGGTGGTGCTGTGGTCGCTGTGGTCGATCTTCTCCAACTCGCCGGACGCGGGCGCGCCGATGGTCGTGCTGACCGTGCTCATCCTCGTCACGACGGTCGCCATCACGTTCGCCGGTCCGGACGAGGCCCTGGAACGGACCGCCGCGCTGCCCTGGTGGCCCCGCCGGGCCGCGCACGTGCTGGCCGCCCTCGTCCTCATCCTGGTGCTGCTGCTGGCGACGCTGCCGACCGGCGCCCGCTTCGGCCCGGCGGCGCTCGTCCTGCGCGACGCGGCCGGGCTGCTCGGCCTGGCCGCCCTCGGCGCGGCCACGATCGGGGCGATCCGCGCCTGGTTCGCGCCGCTGGGCTGGACGCTGGCCGTGATCGTGTTCCCGGCCGGGGGCGGGACGGCGGGGCAGATCATCACCTGGCAGACCCAGGAGCCCGGCAACCGGGCGGCGGCGGTGACGGCGGCGGTGCTCGCGGTGGCGGGGCTGGTGGCGTACGCGCTGTCCGGCCCGGTCCGGCCGGCGCCCGCGGAGGCCGCCTTCTAGCGGGCCCGCCGCCGAGGTTTGACGGACGCCGATGACCGGGCACCACCCAGCCGGACCTCGACCCAAGGAGGGGACGTGGAAATCTCCGGCTTCATCACCGCCATCATCATCGGTCTGATCATCGGCGCGCTGGGGCGGCTCGTCGTTCCCGGCCGGCAGAACATCCCGATCTGGCTCACGATCCTGATCGGCATCGCGGCCGCGATCATCGGCACCTTCATCGCGGCGGGTCTCGGCGTCGCGGAGACCGGCGGCATCGACTGGATCGAGCTGATCATCCAGATCGCCCTCGCGGCCATCGGCGTCAGCCTCGCGGCGGGCATCCGCGGCCGCCGGCCCTGACGCGCGGACGGCCCCGGACGACGGCGAGCCCGGCTTCCCGGGCGGGCTCGCCGTCCCCGCCCTGGATGCGGCCGATGACCGTGCGGCAGAGCCGGATCAGCCGCAGAGCGAGCCGCGGGGGCGAACCGGACACTGCAGCTCGACCACCACGTCGTCCGGCGCATCGCCGTGCAGATGTACCTGGCGACTGACGCCGTACGGCTCCAGGTCCCGCTGTTCGAGGGCCACGTCGAACGCCTGCCAGGCGTCAGCGATGTCGGATGCCGGGCCATGGTGGACCACACACGCGCCGTGCCGTTCCTCCGGCAGCTCCACCACGTCCAGCCCGTCCGGGACAGAGCCGCCGACGCCGACGGGCCAGCCCACCGCGACATCGATCTTCGAGCCGTCCGGCCGGCCGTAGTACGTCTGAACGCGCGGCCCCGCCGGAGGGACAGTCGCGGCGGAGAGTTGCCGTGAAACCCGGTCCAGCAGCACCGCCGTCATGGTGCCGATCTCGCTGATGTCGTTGACCTCGGCACTGGCCTGCATGAGGCGCAGCCGGGGAAGCTCCTTCAGCTGGAACGATTCGTTGGTCACGGTCAGTCCTCTCTCGATGGACCGGAGCCGCCTGCCCACCTCCGCCAGCCGCGCCGTGTCAGCTTCGATGCGCTGGGCCAGCTCAGCCTGCCTGAGACGCAACAGGGCGACGAGGTCGCCGACGCCGACGCGCTCGTCCAGGATCGAGCGGCACTGCTCGAGGGTGAAGCCGAGCTCCTTCAACGCGACGACGCTGTTCACCCGGCCGATCTGCGACGCGGCGTACCACCGGTAGCCCGTGGATTCGTCCACGCGCTCCGGCGTCACGAGGCCGAGGGCGTCGTAGTGCCGCAACATCCGAGCGGACACCCGGGTGTGCCGGGCAAGGTCTCCGATACTCAACATGACCTCTGCACTCCAGGCCATGACACCGTGTCAAGGTCAACCACCCGACCATCATCAGCCAGGTTCTCGTCGCGTGGAGGGGCATGGCTCGCATGCCGGAGTCATGCTGAACGGGTGCGGCTGATTCTCAACATCCTGTGGTTCATCTTCGGCAGCGGGTTCGTGCTCGCCCTCGGCTACGGTCTTGCGGCGCTCATCTGCTTCGCGCTCATCGTCACGATCCCGTTCGGCGTCGCCTCGCTGCGCCTGGCCGTCTACTCGCTGTGGCCGTTCGGCCGTACGGTCGTCAGCAGGCCCGGCGCCGGCGTGCCGTCCGGCCTCGCGAACATCGTCTGGGTGGTCGTGGCGGGCTGGTGGCTCGCGCTGACCCACGTCGTCGCCGGGGTCGCCCAGTGCGTGACGGTCATCGGCATCCCGTTCGGCATCGCGAACTTCAAGCTGGTGCCCGTGGCGTTCTGGCCGCTCGGACGCGAGATCGTCGACGTCGACCGCTGACCGCATCACCCGGGCGCGCGGCCGCCGCCGGGCCCCGCCGGTGGTACGCCCGGCCCCGCGGCGTGGTCCAATTCCGACATGAAGGTCAAGCTCAGCAAGCAGACTCTAATCATCATCGGTGTGGTCTGCGTGGCCCTGCTCATCGCCTGGTCGGCCACCCGGTCGTCGACCGCGGCGCAGGGGCCGGGGCAGCTCGACGACGCGGCGGCCAAGGCCTGCACCGACTACGCCGACGGGTACGGGCAGGCGCGCACGAAGTCGGCGCGGCTCGCGCTGGCGGACAAGGTGAGCCAGTCGTCGCGGGACAGCGACAACGACGCCATCCAGGACCGGGCGACGGCGCTCGGGCGCAGCGCCGCCGACGGTGGCTCGGCGTGGAAGCGCGACGGCGACGCGTTCGGGAACGCCTGCCGGGCGGCCGGCTGGAGCGCCCGCTAGGACGGCCCCGCGCTCCACGAGAGACGCCGCGAGGGCGGCTCGAAGCCCACGCGGCGCCAGTGCCGCGCGAGGGCCCCAGTCCCGCGCGGGGGCCGCACCACTGCCGCGCGCGAAGCCCGAGCCGGCGCCAGGGCCGCGCGATGGCCGCGAAGGCCGTCCAGGTCGCGCCAGAGGCCGTGCCAAACCGGGGCGGAGGCCGGGCCGGAGTCGCGTGCGAAGGCCGCCCGGAGGGCCGATCGGCCGTGCTGTCGACTCAGATCGCGTCCAGCCGGACCGGCAGGGCGGGAATCCCCCGGACGCCCGGGCCGGCGTCCGTGACGAGCACCGCGCCGTCGTCCGGGCCGGGGCCGTCCAGGCCGCCGCGGCCGCTGGTGATGACGAGCGTGCCGCCCACCAGGCAGACGCTGGTCGGCTGGCGGGCCGGCAGCGGCACCCGGCGGTCCAGGACGCCGTCGGGGCGGTAGCGGTGCACCGCCGCCCCGCCGAACAGGGCCGCCCAGACGTGGCCCTCGGCGTCCACGGTGAGGCCGTCCGGGGCGCCGTGGTCCGGGTCGAGGCGGGCGAACGGCCGGCGGCCGCTCAGCTCGCCGGTCGCCGGGTCCACGTCGAACCGGTCGATGTGGCCGAGCGGCGTGTCGGACAGGTACATCGTGCGGCCGTCCGGGCTGAACGCGGGGCCGTTGGCGATGGTGAGGTCGCGCAGCACGGTGCGGACCGAGCCGTCGGGGTCGAGGCGGTACAGGGCACCCGAGCGGGGGCTCTGGTCGCAGGCCATGCTGCCCGCCCAGAACCGGCCGGTCCGGTCCGCGACGCCGTCGTTCATGCGCCAGGGCCGGTCCGTCACCGGCTCCGGGGCGGTGAGCGCGCGGACCGCCCCGCCGCCGGTGATCAGCGCGAAGCCGGTGCCCGTGGCGGCCAGCCAGGTACCCGGCCGGCCGGCGACCTCGGCGACCGCGGCGAGCGGGTCCGGCAGCTTCGCCAGTTCCGTGAGGGCGTCGGCGGCGCGCCGGCCGGGGGTGTCGGGCGCCGGTGCGGTCAGCAGGCGGCCCGCCGGGATGTCGACCAGGACGAGCCGGTCGCCGGTCCAGCGGGAGCCTTCGCCGAGTTCCAGCCGGTCCGGGGTGAGTGCGGTGACGTCGCTCATCGGCTGGTGATCCCCCGCGCGCCGCCGTCCTAATCACACCGCCGGGTCGCGGCGGCTCACCAGCTCAGGCGCAGCGACAGGGCGGCCGACGGCACGGCCGGGTCGTCGGCGTCGACCACCGCCAGCAGCTCCGCGCCGGCGGCGCCGGACGAGCGCAGCGCCAGCCCTTTGATCTTGTCCGGGTGCGGCAGCAGGCCGACCTCGGGCTCGTGACCGTCGGCGAGCACGGCCACCGCGGCGCCGACCACGGGCCCGTCGTCGACGGCGTTGGGCGTGTCCTCGGCGGCCGCGCTCACGATCACCCGCCCGTCGGGCAGCGCCACCGCGTCGGTGACGGCCAGCGCGACCCCGGCGACCGTGCCGAGGTCGTACCGGCGGACGCCGCCGATGCCGACCCGGTCACTGCCGGCCCCGGCCACGGCGGCGAGCAGCGCCTCGAGGTCCACGTCGACGGAGGCCGACGGTACGCCCGCCGCCGAGTTGCCCCGCTGGAACCACCGCAGCCGGTCGCCGACGACACAGGCACCCTCGAGGTTGAGGTGGCCGTCCGCGAGCCCCAGGGCGTCGCCGACGGCGTGGTGGAGGGGGGTGAGGTCGGCGACGGTGCGGCCACCGCCGGGCGTGACCAGGCAGGCGCGCATCCGGGCCGGTGACGACCCGGAGCCGAGCAGCAGGACGCCGTCGCCGATCGGGCAGGCCGCCTCGAAGTCGGGCTTGAGGTGCTTCGTACCCTCGGCCGAGCTGAACGTCTCGTGCCCGTCGACCGGTGGGAGGACCCGGACCCGCTCGACGCCGCCGGGTCGCAGCCAGGCGGCGTGCGTGGCGTCGTCCTGGGCGACCAGCCAGCCGTCGCCGAACCTTGCCACGGCCGAGGCGGCCCGGACCGGGTCGCCGTCGTCGAACCGCAGTTCGGTCGGCCGATCCGTTGTCACACGCATGGTCTCTCCCGGGCCGGTGTCACGCGCGGCGGCCCTTGGCGGGCCCCGGCGGGGGTGCGGTGCTGTCGCGCAGCACCAGCTCCGCGGCCGCGTGCTCGACCCGCGGCTCGTCGTCCGGCTCGCGGAGAGCGAGCGACATGGCCCGGACCCCGATCTCCTCCAGGGGCAACCGTACGGTGCTCAGCGGCGGCGTCACGTCCACCGAGATCGGCATGTCGTCGAAGCCGATGAGGCTGACCCGGCCGGGCACCTCGACGCCGCGTTCGCGCAGGCAGGCGAGAGCGCCGACGGCCATGGAGTCGTTGAGCGCGGCGATGGCGGTCAGCGACGGGTTGCGGTCCAGCAGCCGGCCCGCGGCCGCCATGCCGCCGTTGCGGTCGAAGCCGGCGTACTCGATGTGCCGGGCCGTGAGGCGGTGGCCGTGCTCGCGGGCCGCGCGGCGCAGGCCGGCGAGCCGGTCGGTGGTCGTGGTGAGGTGCTTCGGGCCGGCGATCACGCCGATCGTGGTGTGCCCGAGCCGGTAGAGGGCGTCCGCGGCGAGGTAGCCGCCGTGCTCGTTCTCCGGGACGACCGCGTCGCCCGCGTGCTCGTGCCGGCCGATCACCGCCACGCGGCCGCCGGTGCCCTCGTAGAGGCGCAGCTTGCGGTCGAGGCGCGCGGTGATCGGAGCGTCGTGGTAGCCGGAGCCGGCGAGCACGATCGCCGCGGTGCGGTGGGCGTGCAGCAGGTCCACGTACGCCAGCTCGCGCTCGGGGTCGCGGTAGCTGTTGCAGATGATGACGAGCCGGCCGTGGTCGGTGGCGACCCGCTGCAGGCCGCGGGTGATCTCGGCGAAATACGGGTCCGAGACGTCGTGCACGATCACCCCGACCGCGGTGCGGTGCGCCCGGGCGAGCTGCTGGGCGTTGGCGTTGGGCACGAACTCGAGCTCGGCCACGGCTGCGAGCACGCGCCGGCGCAGCGCCTCGCCGACCGGCTTCGGGCTGTTGTTGATGATGCGTGACGCGGTGGCGGTGGACACCCCCGCACGCCGCGCGACATCCGCCAGAGTCGCCACGCCGATCACCCTAGCCGACCGGAGCCGGGCAAGCGCTTGCCTGAGCGCCGCACCCGCCGGTAGCCTCCGAGGAAAGCGCTTACCTAGCGGAGGGTGCGGCCATGACCGCTCGCATTCCCATCGGGATAGTCCTGAACGGCGTCACCGGCCGGATGGGCTACCGGCAGCATCTGGTCCGCTCCCTGCTGGCGATCCGGGACAGCGGGGGACTGCCGCTGCGCGACGGTTCGGTGCTCTGGCCCGAGCCGGTCCTCGTCGGGCGCACCGAGGCCAAGCTGCGCGACGTCGCCGCGCGCCACGGCCTCACCGACTGGACCACCGACCTCGGCGCCGCGCTGGCCCGCCCCGACGTGCGGATCTACTTCGACGCGCAGGTCACCAGCGAGCGCGAGAAGGCGATCCACCAGGCGATCGAGGCGGGCAAGCACATCTACACCGAGAAGCCCCTGGCCACCACGCTGCAGGGCGCGGTCGACCTGGCCCGCGCCGCCGACGCCGCCGGCGTGCGCCACGGCGTCGTGCAGGACAAGCTCTTCCTGCCCGGGTTGCGCAAGCTGCGCCGGCTCGTCGACGGCGGCTTCTTCGGCCGCATCCTTTCCGTACGCGGGGAGTTCGGCTACTGGGTCTTCGAGGGCGACTGGCAGGCCGCCCAGCGCCCCAGCTGGAACTACCGGGCGGCCGACGGCGGCGGCATCGTCGTCGACATGTTCCCGCACTGGCACTACGTGCTGGAGCAGCTGTTCGCCCCCGTCCGCGCCGTCACCGCCCACGTCGCCACGCACATTCCCCGCCGCTGGGACGAGAACGGTGAGCCGTACGAGGCGACCGCCGACGACGCCGCGTACGGGATCTTCGAACTCGACGGCGGCGTGATCGCCCAGATCAACTCCTCCTGGGCCGTGCGGGTGAACCGCGACGAGCTGGTCGAGTTCCAGGTCGACGGCACCGACGGCAGTGCCGTGGCGGGGTTGCGCGGCTGCAAGGTCCAGCACCGCGCCGCGACCCCGAAGCCCGTCTGGAACCCCGACCTGCCGGTGACCCACGCGTTCCGCGCGCAGTGGCAGGAGGTGCCGGACAACGAGGAGTTCGACAACGGCTTCAAGGCGCAGTGGGAGATGTTCCTGCGGCACGTCGCCGAGGACGCGCCGTACACCTGGGACCTGTGGGCCGGAGCGCGCGGCGTGCAACTGGCCGAGCTCGGGTTGCGGTCCGCCCGCGAGGGCCGCCGCGTCGAGATCCCCGAGCTGCACCGATGAACGCGACCGTGCACCTGCCCGACGGACCGCTGACCCTGTCGGGCGCCGGTGCCGGATACGCGACTCCCGGCGCCCGGTTCACGAGCCGGATCGCGTACGCCGCGGCGCACGTGGTCGCCGATCCGAGAGCCGAGAACGTGCCCGGCGCGCCACCGGTGCTCGACTGGGAGGCCACGCTGGCGTTCCGGCGGCACCTGTGGTCGTACGGCTTCGGCGTGGCCGAGGCGATGGACACCGCGCAGCGCGGCATGGGCCTGGACTATCCGGCGGCCCGCGAGCTGATCCGCCGTTCCGCGCGGGAAGCGGCGGCCGTGGGCGGCAGCATCGTGGCGGGCGTGGCCACCGACCAGCTCGCCCCCGGCCCGGCCACCCTCGACGAGATCCACAAGGCGTACGCCGAACAGCTCGCCGACGTCCAGGAGGCGGGCGCGGGACCCGTGCTCATGTGCAGCCGGCACCTGGCGGCCGCCGCCACCCGGGCCGAGGACTACCTCGACGTCTACGGCCGTCTCCTCGCCGATGCCGGGAGCCCGGTGATCCTGCACTGGCTCGGCCCGGCGTTCGACCCGTTGCTCGGCGGCTACTGGGGTTCCGACGACCCCGCCCGCGCCGCCGACACCGTCGTCGAGCTCGTCGCCGCGCACCCCGGACGGGTCGACGGCATCAAGCTGTCGCTGCTCGACGAGGCGTTCGAGGTCGCACTGCGGCGGCGGCTGCCCGCGGGCGTACGCCTCTACACCGGCGACGACTTCCACTACCCGGCGCTGATCCGCGGCGACGACCGGGGCCACTCCGACGCGCTGCTCGGTGTCCTGGCGGCCATCGCGCCACCCGCCGGCGCGGCGCTGCGCGCCCTGGACGCCGGCGACGTCAGCGCGTACGACAGGATCCTCGAACCGACCGTGACCCTGGCCCGTCACCTGTTCGCGGCACCCACCTGGTTCTACAAGACCGGCATCGTCTTCCTCGCGTGGCTGGCCGGCCACCAGGACCACTTCGTCATGGCCGGGGGAGTCCAGAGCGGACGGTCGCCGCTGCACCTCGCCCGGCTGCTGCGGCTCGCGGACGCGGCGGGCGTCCTGCCCGACACCGGCCCGGCCGCCCACCGCGCCCGCGCCTGGGCCGTCACCGCGGGGGTGGCGCAGCCGTGAAGCGTTTCTCGTTCAACCAGGCGACCGCCAAGGGATGGCCGCTGCCGGACCTGGCGGCCGGCTGCGTCGCGGAGGGCGTCACCGCCGTCGGGCTCTGGCGGGAAGACGTCCACGCGTACGGGGTGCAGCGCGCGGCCGGCCTCATGCGCGACTCCGGGCTCGCCGTCACCTCGCTGTGCCGCGGAGGCTTCTTCCAGCAACCGGGCTGGTTCGACGACAACAGGCGCGCCATCGACGAGGCCGCGACGCTGGGCGCGCCCGTGCTCGTCCTCGTCTCCGGTGGCCTGCCCGCGGGCAGCCGGGACCTCGACGCCGCCCGCGCGCACATCGGCGCGGCCCTGGGGGAGCTGGTGCCGTACGCGCTCGCGAGCGGCGTCCAGCTCGCCGTCGAGCCGCTGCACCCGATGTTCTGCTCCGACCGGTGCGTCGTGTCGACCCTCGAGCAGGCGCTCGACCTGGCCGCTGCGTACCCGCCGGAAGCCGTGGGTGTCGTCGTGGACACGTACCACCTGTGGTGGGACGACGGCGTCTGGGCGCAGATCGAGCGGGCAGGCCGCGAACGCCGCATCGCCTGTTTCCAGGCCGCCGACTGGCTCACCCCGCTGCCCGCCGGGGTGCTGCTCGGCCGCGGCCTGCCCGGCACCGGCTGCGTCGAGCTGCGCCGCTTCCGCGAGGCCGTGGACGCCGCGGGCTACACCGGACCGGTCGAGGTGGAGGTCTTCAACGAGGAGCTGTGGGGCCGCCCGGGACGCGACATCCTCGCCGAGACGATCACCCGGTACCGCGCCCACGTCGCCTGATATCCACGCTTGTGGATGCGGCGATGCCCTCGGCATGGTAGGCCGTTGACATGACAACGACACCGGAACGCTTCGGCCGCGGATCGGGTCTGTTCCGCCGCAAGCCCGTCGAGGACATCGCCGACGAGAGCGAGAGCGGCCTCACCCGCTCGCTCGGACTCTGGCAGCTCACCGCCATCGGCATCGGCGGCATCATCGGCGCCGGCATCTTCGCCCTCGCCGGGGCGGTCGCCCACGAGACGGCCGGCCCGGCCGTGCTCATCTCGTTCCTCATCGCCGGCGTCGCCAGCGCCGCCGCGGCCCTGTCCTACGCCGAGTTCGCCGGCATGATCCCCAAGGCCGGATCCGCCTACACGTACGGCTACGTCGTGCTGGGCGAGGTCGTCGGCTGGTTCATCGGCTGGGACCTGCTTCTCGAGTACACGGCCATCGTCGCGGTCGTGGCGATCGGCATCTCCGGCTACTTCGGGTTCCTCATGTCGGAGATCGGCGTCGACCTGCCGAACTGGATGCTCGGTGCGCCCGGGACCGGCGACGGCCACGTGGTGGACCTGTTCGCCGTGCTGCTGTGCCTGCTCATCGCGTACCTGCTGAACCGGGGGATCCGCGCGGCCGCGCGCGCCGAGACGGCCGTGGTGGGCATCAAGATCGCGGTGGTCCTGCTCGTCGTCGTGGTCGGCTTCTTCCACGTCAAGACGGCCAACTACCGGCCGTTCTTCCCCTTCGGTGTCAGCGGCGCGATCACCGGCGCCGCCACGGTGTTCTTCGCGGTCTTCGGCTACGACGCCATGAGCACCGCGGCCGAGGAATCCCGCGACGCCAGCCGCCACCTGCCCCGGGCCATCGTCTACTCGCTGGCGGTCTCCATGGTCCTGTACGTGCTCGCCACCCTCGTGCTGACCGGCATGCAGAACTACCGGGACATCAACCCCACCAGCGGCTTCTCCTCGGCGTTCGCCTCGGTCGGCCTCTCCGGCCTCGCCGACGTCATCGCGGTCGGCGCCATCATCGGCATCCTCACCGTGATGTTCACGTTCATGCTCGGCGTCACCCGCGTCTGGTACGCCATGAGCCGCGACGGCCTGCTGCCCTCCTGGTTCGCCCGTCTCCACCCGGTGCGCCGCGTACCCTCCCGCGTGACCTGGATCGTCGGCGTGGCCTCGGGGGTCATCGCGGGCTTCCTGCCCATCCGCGAGGCGGCGGAACTGACGAACATCGGCATCCTGCTCGCGTTCATCGTGGTCTGCGTGGCGGTGATCGTGCTGCGCTACCGGCGCCCGGAGCTGCCCCGGACGTTCCGGCTGCCGGGCATGCCGGTGGTGCCGGCGCTGGGCGTGATCTTCTCGATCTGGCTGATCACGTTCCTGTCGCCGGTGACGTGGATCCGGTTCGTGGTGTGGTTCGTGCTGGGAGCGGTGGTCTACGCCACGTACGGCCGGCGTCATTCCCTTCTGAACCGTGACCGGTCCTGACCGCGCCGCCGCCTTCCGGCCGCCGGCGTGCACGCTGCGTCGTAGCCGCGACCACGGATAGCAGCTATGGTGGCCGGCATGCATGACGGGCGCGGCTTCGGCGGCGCCGGCTCGCGCTTCGCGCTGCCGGCGCTGGTCCTGTGGGCCGTCCTGATGGCCGCCCTGGCCACCGCACGCGACGCAGGACTGTGCATCGTCTTCCGGCTGACCCGCCGGGCGATCCCCGGCTGCGTTCCCGCGTGGTCGGCGGACCGGGCCCCGCCGGCGCGGGCGACGACCATCTGAAGCCGCCCGCTGCGCAGCGTCCGCCGTGACGCTGCCCCTTGGCCTGGGAGAACCATGCCGACCTTCGTTCATCCACCGTGCTCCCGCACGCCCGCCGCGCTCCGGTCCGTCACGAGGGGGCGACGGGCATGCTGACCGCCGGCGCGTACGCCCGCCCCGGCGTACGCCATCGACTCGCCCTTGATCTGGGTACTTCCACCGTCCGGCTGTGGACCGCGGCGACCGGCGAGGTGCTCGCCGAACCCGCCGTCCTCTGCCGGCCGGGCAGCGGCCGGCACGTCGCGGGCCGGGCGGCGCTGACCGCCCGGCCCGGGGCTGCCCGGACCTGGCCCGTGCGCGACGGCGTCGTACGCGACTTCTTCGCCTGCGTCCATCTGCTCCGGCTGCTCGCCGCCGACCTCGGCCTGCCGCCGGACGAGGCGTTCCCCCTGCTCGTCGGCGTGCCCGCGACCGCGACCCTGCGGCAGCGCAACGTCCTGGTCGCCGCGGTCCGCCGGGCGCTCGGCGGACGGGTGGTCGCGGTGGAGGAACCCCTGGCGGCGGCGCTGGCCTGCCGCCCCGACCCGGGAGGCGACGATCTGATCGTCGTGGACATCGGATCCGGGCGTACCGAGGTGGCCCGGATCCGCGACCGCAGCGTGGCCGCGGCCGAGCGCGTCGAGCACGACGACCCCGTCGACCGGATCCTGCCGATCGCCGACTCCGTGCGCCGGCTCAGCGGCCCCGGTTCCGCCCTCCGGCCCGGCGCCGGCGTCCGCCGGCTGATCATCACGGGCGGTGGCGCGGCGGCGCCCGGGGTCGCCGCCCGGCTGGCCGCGCTGACCGGCCTGTCGGTGACCATGCCGGCCGACCCGCCGATGGCCACCCTCACCGGCCTGCGCCGGCTGCTCACCGGCTGACGCCGGTCCGTCCAGGATATCCGCCTCATTGCCGGTGACCGGCAACCACGGGCGACGACGTTGACTGGTCGGACGGATGTCCGGATTTCCGGCCACCGGCAAGACTTGAGTCTCCGGTAGTCGTAGAAGGAGGTATGTGATGAGCGCGCCCGTGGTTGTCGGCTTCGACGGTTCGGCGGCATCGGAGGCCGCCGTGCGGCACGGGGCGCGGGAGGCCGCGCTGCGAGGAACCGAGCTGAGCATCGTGTACGCGTTCGGATGGGTCATCGTCCCGCCGCCGATGTATCCGCCGTACGACGAGATCCTGCGCGGGCCACGAGCCGCGCTGCTGGACCTGCTCGCCCGCACGGCCCACGACGTACGGCAGGAATGGCCGGACCTCACCGTGACGACCCGGCTGGTCGACGGGTCACCCGGCGCGATCCTGACCGCCTACTCGCGCGACGCCGCGCTGCTGGTGGTCGGCCATCGCGGCATCGGTGGCTTCGCCGGCCTGCTCGCCGGTTCGACGGCCACGCAGGTCGCCGCTCACGCCGCCTCCCCGGTCACCGTCGTACGCGACGCCGAACGGCACGACGACGCCGTGATCGTGGTCGGTATGGACGGCTCGGCACACGCGCTCACCGCCGCCGAGGCCGCCTTCGCGGACGCCCGCCGCCACGACGCCGAGCTGGTGATCGTCACGCACGAGGGGTCGCGTACGGGCATCGAGCCGGGCGTCGTCGACGGGCAGGCCGAAGCGCTCAGCCGGCGCTACAGCGACGTCAAGTACCGCCACGAGGCCGCCGAGGGTGACACGACGGCGACCGCCCTGATCGACGCCGCGGACCGCCTGGGCGCCGCGATGATCGTCGTCGGCTCGCGCGGCCGCGGCGGCTTCCGCGGCCTGATCGCCGGCTCGACGTCCCGCGCCCTCATCGAACACGCCGACCGACCGGTCACAGTGGTGCCCGTCAACAGCGCCGGCCCGGAATCGAAGGAGCAGGAACGATGACCACCACCGTACGGCCGGTCGCCGACAAGGTCCCGCTTCCGCGCCCGGCGCCCGGCGCCACCAAACCCGACGACCCCGACATCGTGGACGTCTGGGGCCGGGACTCCTTTCCCGCCAGCGACCCGCCCGCCAACTGGTAGACGTCAGCCGAAGGAGTTGCCATGACAGCACCGGGAATCGTCGTCGGGGCCAACGGATCCGCCACCAGCACGGCCGCCGTCCGCTGGGCGGCGGCCGAGGCGCAACTGCGCGGGGTCGGGCTGGACGTCGTGGTCGCGTACCAGTGGCGGATCCCGGGCCGCAGCTTCGCGTCCCGCGGCGAACTCGTCCGCACCACCGGCGCGCACGTCAGGGAGATCCTCGACGCCGCCGTGAACGAGGCGCGGTCGAGCGCTGAGGGCGTACCCGTCAGGGGCGCCGCCATCGTCGGCGACCCGGTGCCGGTGCTCCTCGAGGCGGCCACCGACGCGGACCTGCTCGTCGTCGGCGGCCGCGGCCGGGGGAGCCCCGGACCGCTGCTCAGCCCGGTGACCACTCAGCTGGCCGCGTACGCACCCTCCTCGGTCGCCGTGGTGCGCCCGGGCTGGAGCAGCGACCGCCGTACGGTCGTCGTCGGCGTCACCGAGTCGCCCGGAGCGTCGACGACCATGGGTACGGCGTTCGAGGAAGCGAACCTGCGCCGGCCCGCGACGCTGCTGGCCGTGACCGCGCAGACCGGACCGGATCGCGTGCTCGACCAATTGGCGCCGTGGCGGGGCAAGTACCCCGAGGTTCCGGTCGTCTGCCATGTGGCGTCCGGGGAGCCGGGCGCCGTCCTGGTGGAGAAGTCACGCGAAGCCGGCCTGCTCGTCGTCGGCGCGGGCAGCCACCAGGACTTCGAGGGGCTGCGTCTGGGCCCGATCCGGTTGCACCTGCTGCACCATGCCGAGTGTCCGGTGCTGATCGCTCGCGATCGGCGGTGACGTCGGGGCGGGTTGTCCGGGGCGGTGCCGGCTTCTAGATGCCCACGTCCTGAACCGTGCGGGAGAGCACGCAGAACTCGTTGCCCTCGGGGTCGGCGAGCACCACCCACGTCGAGTCCGGATCCTGACCGACATCGGCGTGGGTGGCGCCCAGGGCGAGGAGCCGGTCGACCTCCTGGGCGGCCGTGGTGCCGTCCGCGCGCAGGTCGAGGTGGAGGCGGTTCTTCACGGTCTTGCGCTCCGGAACGGGCACGACGTCGATGGTGGGCCAGGCGGAATCGGCCGGGCCGATGGTGACGATGCCGTCGCTCTCGTCGAGGACCGTCCACCCGAGCACGGCGATCCAGAAGTCGGCGACCCGGCGGGGGTCCAGGGCGTCGATGGCGATCGTGGCTATGCGGCTGGTCATGTCCTCTGTCTAGCACCCCGATCGGTGTGCGGCTGAGTCCGCTCGTTCTGCCGGCGCGGCCTTGTGCCGGAGGCCTTTCGTGCCGGGTGGGCTTTGTGCCGGCGGTCTTTCGTGCCGGGTGGGCTTTCGTGCCGGCGGCCTTTCGTGCCGGCGGCCTTTCGTGCCGGCGGCCTTTCGTGCCGGCGGGCTTTCGTGCCGGCGCGGCTTCGTGCCGGAAACCGTATGAGGTCGGTAAGGAGTTGATCTCTTCCGTCGTGAGGCCCCGCCCGGTTGACTCGTTCACGTGATCCGACGACTTCTCCACAGACCCACGACCTGGCTGGTGATCGCCGTGCTCGGCGCCGGCGCCGTGGCCGGCCTGTTCTGGTTCCAGCCGTGGCGGCTCGTCACCGACACCACCGTGGCCGACCAGCTCTCCACCGCCGATGCGCCGACGCCGGCCCCGGCGGCGTCGTCACCCTCGGGCTCGTCCGCCGCGGCACCCCCTGCCGGACCGGTCGTGGTGCGCAAGGGAACCTTCGTCAGCCACGAACACGACACCACGGGCGCCGCCCGCCTCGTCCGCAACGGCGACGGCACCCACCAGCTCGAGCTCGTCGGCCTCGACACGTCGGACGGGCCGGACCTGAGAGTCTGGCTGACCGACCAGCAGGCGATCACCGGCCCCGACGCCTGGAGCGTCTTCGACGACGGCCGCCACGTCGAGCTCGGCCGCCTCAAGGGAAACCGCGGCAACCAGGTCTACCCGGTGCCGGCCGACGTGAAGCTGGACAACTACCGAAGCATCAGCATCTGGTGCAAACGCTTCTCCGTCTCCTTCGGCGCGGCGCTCCTCCAGTAATCGCCACGCTGTGCGGATCGCGCCGCTCTGTGCCGCATCGGCTCCACGGCTTCGCCATGCTGTGCCGCTTCGCGACAAGCCATGCGCTTCACCTCGAGCTGCGGGGCACGCGTCGCGCTCCGCGCCTGCGTCGTGTTGTGCGGTTTCGCGTCAGCCTCGCGTGGCGCTTGGCTTCGCGTCGCGTTGTGCTTGGCGTCGCGTTGTGCTTGGCGTCGCGTTGTGCTTGGCGTCGCGTGGTGCTTGGCTGCGCGTCGCGTTGTGGCGGTCTGCGCCTTGCGTGGTGCTGTTGGGCTCCGCGTCGCGCTGTGCGGTTTCGCGTCAGGCTCTGCGCTTCACGTTGTGCGTCGCGTCGCGTCGCGTTGTGGTCGCGTCGCGTTGTGCGTCGCGTTGTGGTGCGTCGCGTCGCGTCGCGCTCTGCGCCTTGCGTCGTGCTGTTGGGTTTCGCGTCGCGCTGTGGGGCTTTGCGTCGCGCTCTGCGCCTCTCGTCTTGTTGTGCAGCCTCGCGTTGCGTTGGCGCTATCGCGTGGCATGGCAGGTGAACGTGGGCAGCGGCCTTGCGGTCGAAGCGGGTTTTGATGCGGCCGCTCGGCATAGATGCAGCGGTTTCTCCCTGCCGGGGCGGGAGCGGATCCGCTCCCGCCCCCGTTGCGGCTTGCCGGGTGCGCCAGGGTGCCGTCGCCGGGCCGGCTGCCCGTTGCTCGTCGGGCGTCAGGCTGCGAGGAGCTCGAGCGTGTCGATCACCCGGTTGGAGAAGCCCCACTCGTTGTCGTACCAGGCGACCACCTTGACGTGGCGGCCGTCGGCCCGGGTGAGGGCCGAGTCGAAGATGGCCGATGCCGGGTTGCCGGTGATGTCCGAGGACACCAGCGGGTCGTCGGAGTATTCGAGGATGCCGGCGAGCGGGCCCTGCGCCGCCACCCGGTACGCCGTCAGGATCTCGTCGAGGGTCACGTCGCGGGAGACGGTGGTGTTGAGTTCGACGAGGGAGCCGACCGGGACCGGGACGCGGATCGAGTCGCCCGACAGTTTGCCGTCGAGCTTGGGCAGGACCAGGCCGATGGCCTTGGCGGCGCCCGTCGTGGTCGGCACGATGTTGACCGCAGCCGCGCGGGCGCGGCGGGGGTCGCGGTGCGGGCCGTCCTGCAAATTCTGTTCCTGCGTGTACGCGTGCACCGTCGTCATGAAGCCGTGCTCGATGCCGGCGAGCTGGTCGAGCACCGCGGCCAGCGGGGCCAGCGCGTTCGTCGTGCACGAGGCGTTCGAGACGATCGTGTGCCGGCCGGGGTCGTACGCGTCGGTGTTGATGCCGTACGCGAGGGTGACGTCGGCGCCGTCGGACGGGGCTCCGACGAGGACCTTGCGGGCGCCCGCGTCCAGGTGGGCGCGGGCGGCCTTGGCGGATGTGAAACGGCCGGTGGCCTCCAGGACGACGTCGACGCCGAGCTGCGCCCACGGCAGCCGGGCCGGGTCACGCTCGGCGAGCACCGTGATGCGGCGGCCGTCCACGACGAGGGCGTCACCGTCGGCCGTCACCGGACGCCCCAGCCGCCCGGCCGTCGTGTCGTACGCGAGCAGCCGCGCCAGGGCGACGGGCTCGGTGAGATCGTTGACCGCGACGACCTCCAGCTTGCTGTCCCGGTCGAGCAGGGCACGCAGGACGTTGCGTCCGATGCGGCCGAATCCGTTGATCGCGATACGAGTCATGCCCCCAGATTCGCGTCCGCCGCCCCGCCCGGGACAGCGGCGTGCGCGCCACGGTTCGCAAGGATCGCGCCACCCCACAGGAACGACGGGCGACGGGCGGCAGCCGCCGGTGGGAGGTGCTGCCGCTGCCCGCTGCCCGCTGCTGCCCGCCGCCGCCGTCGTCCGCGCCCGCGCTCGCCGTCGCCCGCGCTCGCCGTCGCCCGCGCCCGCCGTCGGCCGCCGGCCGACCCGCCGCGGCCCGCGTCCGCTGCGCGCTGGTCCGCTGCCCGCCGTCGCCCGCGCCCGCCGGCCGACCCGCCGCGGCCCGCGTCCGCTGCGCGCTGGTCCGCTGCCCGCCGTCGCCCGCGCCCGCCGGCCGACCCGCCGCGGCCCGCCTCCGCTGCGCGCTGGTCCGCTGCCCGCCGCCGCCGGCCCGCCGAGCGACGGGCACGGCGCGCCGGTGAGGCGAGGGCCGCGGCAGGGCGTCGGCTGCAGGCCCCGCTCCGGCACGGTGGCTCGGCGCTCCGGGATGGGCCTCAGACGCCGTTGAAAGCGGCCGGCATGGTGGTATTCGGCCTGCTGGGTCACGCTTTCGTGGTCAGCCTTCGGGTGCGCGACTGTCGGGTATCTGGCCGCTCGCCGGCCGCGGATATGCGATCTTGCGGTATGCACCTGCACCGTACCGTCGCTCCCGGGGTGGCCGCGCTGTTCGCCCTGTCGCTGCTCGCCGCCGGCTGTCAGAAGTCGCCGGCCGAATCGACCCCGACAAAGGCTCCGTCCGTGCCATCCGCAGCTGTCTCGGCCGCGACGCCCGCGGGGGGCGGGGACGAGACTCCGGCCACCTCCGCGACGACGCCGGCCACCTCGGGTACGAAGCCCGTGGCGGCCGGGACTCAGGCCGCGATCGGGGACGGGCGGTGGCCCGCGTACGTGACCGCGGTCAGCGAGGGGACGCTGACCATGGATCTCGTGGAGTTTCTGACCGGTGACAAGGCCGCGAAGGAGTGGAAGAAGCGGTACCCCGGCGAGAGCGACGAGACGCCGCCGAACGACTACTTCATCGTCAACGACAACAAGAAGACGCGGACCCTGCCGCTGGCCTCGAAGGTGCCGGTGCTGGTGACCGACGGCGACGCGACCGCGGACACCGAGGTGGGCGTGGCCGGGCTGAAGAAGCGGCTCGAGCACACGCTCTACTGGCTGACCGTGAAGGGCGGCAAGGTCGTGAAGGTCCAGGAACAGTTCCTTCCATAGTGACCGCCGAGCGGCCGACCGGCGAGCGCACGACCGCGCCGACCGCCGCGCGCACCGACCGCGCCGACCGCCGAGCGCACCGCCCGCGCCGACCGCCGAGCGCGCCGACCGCCGAGCGCGCCGGTTGCCGAGCGCGCCGGTTCCGAGCGCGCCGGTTCCTCCGACCGCCGGCTGACGGTCACTCGCCGTTGGCGAAGGTGCGGCGGTATTCGCTCGGTGTTGTGCCGAGGATGCGCTGGAAGTGCAGACGCAGGTTCGCCCCCGTGCCCAGCCCGACGTCCGCGGCGATCTGCTCGATGCTGCGTTGCGACCGTTCGAGCAGTTCGCGGGCCATGTCGATGCGGGCGCGCAGCACCCACTGCATCGGCGTGTGGCCGGTGTCCTCGACGAAGCGGCGGGAGAACGTCCGGGGGGAGACCGCCGCGTGGCGGGCCAGGGTCTCCAGGGTGAGGGGTTTGCCGAGCCGGTGCAGCGCCCATTCGCGGGTGGCGGCGAAGCGTTCGCCCAGAGGCTCGGGGACGCTGCGGGGGACGTACTGGGCCTGGCCTCCGCTGCGGTAGGGGGCGGCCACCAGCCGGCGGGCCGCGTGGTTCGATGCGGCCACGCCCAGGTCGCCGCGGAGGATGTGCAGGCACAGGTCGATGCCGGAGGCCGCCCCCGCCGAGGTGAGGACGCCGCCCTCGTCGACGAACAGGACGTTCTCGTCGACCCGGATGCCGGGGTGTTTCGCGGCGAGGGCGCGGGTGTAGTGCCAGTGGGTCGTGGCCCGCTTGCCGTCCAGCAGGCCCGTGGCGGCCAGCGCGAACGCTCCGGTCGAGATGGCGGCGAGGCGGGTGCCGCGGGTGTGGGCGTCGATCAGCGCCGAGACGACGGCCGGGGGTGGGTCGTCGCGGTCCGGGAAGCGGTAGCCGGGGATGAAGACGATGTCGGCCCGGGTGAGCGCGTCGAGGCCGTCGGCGACGTGGTACGAGAGCCCGTCGCCGCCGGTGACGAGGCCGGGCGCCGGGCCGCACACCCGTACCTCGTACGGCATGCTCGCCCGGGTCGTGAACACCTGGGCCGGGATGCCCACGTCGAGGGGTTTGGCCCCCTCGAGCACGAGGACCGCGACACGGCGCAGGGAACGGGTGGACACGCACCCAGCGTAGGCACCGGTCAGGGACGGATCAGTTCCCAGTCGCCTTCGGAGATGACCTCGGCCGCGCCGTCGACGACCTTGATGGCGGTGTTGTCGTCGATCGCGTAGGTCGGGACCGGGATGCCGGACGCCCACGTCCGGATGGCGGACAGCTGGGCGTCCGCCATGTCCGGGTGGTTGAGGTGCGGGTACAGCGTGAAATCGACCAGTCCCAGCGCCCGGTCCGCGCCCTGCGCCATGTCGCTGCCGTCGGGCACGAAGCCGAGGTTGAATTCGGCGTCGCAGTTGTACGGGGTGACCGCGATGCTCCCGGCGCTCACCCCGACGTAGACCGTGTCGTTCAGCGACGGCAGGAGATCTGCCAGCCCCGACCGGCGCAGCCAGTGGGTCAGATAGAGCACGTCGCCGCCCCAGACGAGGAGGGCGTCGGCCTCGCGGACCGCCGGGACCCAGTTCTCTTCCCGGATGGTCGGCAGCGCGGTGAGCTCCAACAACCCCAGCGACTTCCAGCCCAGCCGGCACAGCGGGATCGTGGCGTGGCCGTGAATGGCCGTCCACGCCCGGTGCGCCCCGCCGGGGAAGGCGTAGACGCCGGTGGGAATGAACAGGGCCGTGGCCTGGTCGACCGGCTTGCCCAGCAGGTCGACGAGCGCGTCGGCGATGCTCGGGTTGCTGATGCCTGACGACGTGAGAAGGAACCGCATGACGCGAGGATATTCTCCGTCACTCCGGAGGAGGGGCCGGCGGACCGGCCCCTCCCATGCCGGCGGGTGGGATCAGGCCGGTTCGATCCAGAGGTTGCGGTAGCGCACGTTCGCCCCGGGGTCGCCGTGGTCCTGCAGGCGGATCGGTGCGTACGCCGGTCCCTCCGCGGCCCCGTTGCCCGTCGGTCCGTCGATCTCGACGTTGTTGTGCACGGTGGTGCCGTTCCACACCACGGTGACGCGGGCGTTCTCCGTCTTCGTCGAGCCGTTGTAGCGCGCCGCGCGGAACGTCACGTCGTACGTCTGCCAGGTCTCCGGCGCCGTGCCCGCGTTCGAGGACGGCGCCCGTTTCTGGTAGATCGCCGCGCACTCGTCGTTGGCGAGGGCGGCCTTGCCGTACGTGTCGAGCACCTGCAGCTCGTATCGGTCCTGCAGGTAGATGCCGCTGTTGGCCCGTTGCTGGCCGGTCACGTCGGCGGGCAGGTTGGGCAGCCAGAACTCGGCGTGCAGTTTGAAGTCCCCGTACGTCTGCTTGGTCCGCAGGTCGCCGCCGAGCACCTCGGCCGAGCCGCCGGAGACGGGCCACGTCGGCGCGCTGCCGTCGGCGTTCTGGAAGGCGCCCAGGGTGCCGCCGTCGAACAGGGTGACCCGGCTCGTGCCGTTGTGGGTCCAGCGTTGCTGGGCGACGTCCGCCCACGTCCAGATCTGGACCTGGGTGCCGTCCGCGGTGGCGCCGCCCGCCACGTCGAGCACCTTGCCGGAGGCCGGGTTGAGCAGCGAGCCGTTGGCCTGCTGCTGCCAGACCTGCGCGGCGCTGTTGTTGCAGGTGTACAGCTGCACCTTGGTGCCGTCGGCGGTGCCGGCGTTGTCGATGTCGAGGCACTTGCCGAGCGCCCGCAGCGTGTCGCCGTCGCGGGTCCAGCTCTGCGCGGACGAGGTGTTGCAGGTGTAGATCTGCACCTTCGTCTTGTCGGCGTTGCTGCCGCCGGCGACGTCGAGGCACTTCCCGCCGATGCCGGTGACGGTGCCGGTACGGGCAGTGCCGGGGGTGGAACCGGCGGAACCGACGGTCAGGTTGTCGAGGTTGACGTGGCCCACGTCGCCACTGTCCACCCTGTACGCGATGGTGTTGCCGCCGGCCCGCAGCGTCACCGTGTCGGCCTTGGTGGCCCAGGTGTCCCAGTTGCCGGTGTCGGCGAGGCTGATCTGGCGTACCTTGCTGCCGTTGACGTAGAGGCTCACGGTCTTCGCGCCCGCCGACGGGTTGGGGCCGTTGCTGAAGCGCAGCGAGACCGGGTACGAGCCGGCCGCCGGCACGTTGACGCTGAACGTGGCCGCCGCGCCCGCGTTGCCGAAGCCGGCGACGAAACCCGACCCGGTGTAGCCGGTGTGGTCGGTCGCCACGCCCGCGCCGCCGCTGAGGCCGGAGTTCTCCGCCTCGACCTGATCCGTCTTCAGCGTGGTGCCGTCGACGAGGCTGTTGAGCGTGTACCAGGCCTCGGTGCTCCACAGCGACGCCCCGGACGCCGAGGTGAACGGCCGCGGCGAGCGGACGTGCACGACCCGGCCCGGCTTGAGCCCGTTCAGCGTGAGGGTCACCTTCAGGCGGTCCGCCGAGAGGGTCGCCGACGCGACCGGCAGCGTCTCCTCGTCCACCTTCGGTCCGCCGTACGCCGGGGTCGGCACGTAGCGCCACTGCTCGGCCCGGTAGCGGGCGGCCAGCTGCGCGGCGGTGTCGGTGGACACCGGCTGGGTGTACTCGAGCTCGAAGCCGCCCGGCACGGCCCGCATCGCCTTGATGTCGAAGACGCTGGTGCCGTTGGGCGTCAGCTTCTGCAGGCCGTACGTGAGCTTGCCCTCCTGGCCCCAGTTGCCGCCCGCGCCGAGCCCGCCGACGTAGAGCGCCCCGTCCGGGCCGAGGCTCGTGCGCAGCACGCCCATCTCGAGGCCCTGGGTCATGCGGAAGACCGCGCCCTGGTACTGGCCGTTGATCTTCTCCAGGTAGGCGCGCTGGATTCCGCCGTACGTGACATCGCCGAAGATCATCTGACCCGCGTACGGGCCGGAGTCGAGCATCAGCGGGGTGCTCGGCGAGTTGGCGATCTCGTTCTGCGGCAGCCACAGCACCGGCTGGGTGACCGGCTGGCCGTCGAACGGGCCGTCGGGGTCGGTGTAGTGGCCGAAGAACCGGTCCTGCTTGATCTGCACGAGCTTGGAGGCGGGCAGCCAGCCGCCCTGGTTGTCGGTGACGAAGGCGTCGCCGTCGGGTCCCCAGCCGATGCCGTCGGGGGTCCGCAGGCCGCCGGCGACGTACTGGACCGCGCCGGTGGACCGGTTGATCTTCAGGCTGGTGCCGCGGTTCGCCGAGCCCTGCGGCACCGTGGTCGCGCCGCCGAGGTCGATCGAGACGGACAGGTTCAGGTAGAAGTACCCGTCCTTGTAGAGCAGGCCGAACGCGAACTCGTGGAAGTTGCCGTCGAAGGGCCACGTGGCGACCCGGCGGTACTGGTCGATGACGCCGTCGCCGTTGGTGTCGTTGAGCTCGGTCAGCTCGGTCTTCTGCGACACGTAGATCTTTCCGTCGACGATCTTCAGCCCCATCGGCTCGCGCAGGCCGGTGGCGATCCGCTTGTACGTGACCTGGCTCGGCGACGTCGCGCCGGTGACGCCGCTGAGGACGTACACCTCTCCGGCGACCGTGTCGCTGCCGCCCCAGGTGGCGATCGCGAGGCGCCCGTCCGGGAACCAGTCCATGGCGCTGACCTGCGGCTGGAAGCCGCTGGGGCGCAGGTTGGTGAGGGTGTAGCCGGGGTGCACCGAGGTCAGTGGCAGCCCGTCGCCGGGGGAGTCGCCCGAGGCCTCGCACTCCTTGCGGCCCGGTGCGGTCACCCGGACCACGCCGGCGTCGGTGCTCAGCGCCGAGGCCGGCACGACCGTGAAGGAGCCGGTGCCCGGCGGTTGCCACTCGAGGGTGAGCTGCTGGCCGCCGTCGCGCTCGAAGAAGTCGGCGTGCAGGGCGTGGTAACCGGTGGTCAGGCTGACGGTGCCGGTCACGGCGGTGGGTCCGTGTGCGCCGTCGTTGTTGATCACTGTCGCGCCGTCGATCTGCAGCCGGGAGCCGTCGTCGCTGGTGAGGCGGAACGCGTACGACCCGGCGGTGGCGACGTTCAGGTTGGCGATGACCTCGGACTGGAAGTGGTCCTCGAGCCCGAAGTCGGCGGCAGTGGTCCAGTTGATCGTCGGCAGGAGTTTGTCGACGTTCGGGGTCTGGCCCGTCTTCAGCGTGCAGATCGCGTCCCGGGACGTCTGCAGGTCGTACGTCCGCAGCGTGACGCCGGGCTCCTGCGGGGGAACGGCGGCCGGGGAGGGGGTGGCGGTGAGCAGGCTGCCGAGGACGGCGGCGCAGGACAACACCGAGAGCGGGAACAGTCTTCTCATCGAGCGCTCCAAAGGCAGCGACGAGTATCAATGGCGTCACGTTAGGACTCTTTCCTGTAACAGTCCATAACTTCGCTGCAATCAGTGAGAACTTCTGTCTTCCTGTGCAAAAGTCCGAGTCCATGCGACGGGCGGTACCCGCCGCTCGCCGACGACGGTAAGGTCGCGAAGATGACCGGCACGGAGACCTACGCGGCCGGCCCGGTGGGCACGACCGACGTCCGGGACACCGCGCGGTCCGCCAGTTGGGCGCCGGTCACCCGGTCGAAGTGGGAGTTCACCGGCCGCGAGGTCATCCTCGCCGAGCCGGGGGAGCAACGCCCCGGCCCCCGCCGCCCCTTCGAGTACGCGATCCTGACCGCGGGGCCGCCCATGTCCTCGGTGGAGATCCGCGCCGACGTCCGCCTCGACGAACCGGTGGAGATCACCGACCGGGACGTCGTCATCGTCTTCGGCTACCGCTCGGACACGGAGTTCTACTACGTCCACCTGTCGACGGACAACACGATCTACCCGCACAACGGCATCTTCAAGGTGGACAACGCCGACCGCGAACGCATCGACCACCAGTGGAACGGCCGCTCGCGCGGTGCAAATCCCGCGGTGGTGGACGCCGACTGGCACTCCGTACGGGTCCGGCACCTGCCGGCCACGGGTGAGATCGCGGTGTACGTGGACGGTGCGGGGGATCCGCTGATGACGGCCCGGGACACCACCTTCGGGTCGGGACGGGCCGGGTTCGGCTCGTTCGACAACATCGGCCGCACCCGCGGCTTCCGGGTGACGGGCACACCGGCCGCCTGACCGAGGCACGGGGGACGAGGTGACGCTGCTGCACGAGGCGGCGGCGGCCGGCACCCGGAGGTCCTGGCCGCGCCGGGTGCGGCTGCCGGAGCGCGACTGCCGGTCAGACCGCGTCGGCCCGGTAGAGGACCACCTGATCCGGGTGCACGCGCGGGCACGCCACCCCGGCCCGCTCCAGCGCCGCGCCGGTGAGCACCTGCCCCGAGCGGTCCGCGCCCCACCAGCGCGGTGGGATCAGGCCGGACGGTTCGCGGCCGACGGTCACCGGCCGGAGGCGGTAGCGACGGTCCGGGCCGAGGCCGCGGAAGCGCAGCCGGGCCGCCGGGTCGGGCAGGATGCTGTCCGTCACCGCCATGGCGATCAGCGCGCGGGACCGGTCCGGCGCCACGACGCCGTGCACGAGGATCCGGTCGTCATAGCCGTCCATCCGGATCAGGTCGCCGGCGAGCAGGAGGCCGCGTTCCTGTTTGTGGAAGGCGATCCATTGGGTCAGGTCGGCCAGTTCCGCGTCGGTGGCCCCGGCGAGGTCCCACTCGATGCCGAGGTGGCCGAAGATCGCGGTCGCGGCGCGGTAGCCGAGGTCGTGGTGGCGTCCGGTGACGTGGGAGCGGCCCGAGGCGATGTGCGCGCCGAGGAACTCCGGCGGCACGAGCTGGGTGGTCCACCGCAGCATCCGCTGGCGGTCGTGCGGATCGATGCTGTCCGAGACCCAGACCCGGTCGGTGCGTTCCAGCACGGCCAGGTCCACCCGGGCGCCGCCGGACGAGCACGACTCGATCTCCAGGTCCGGGTACGCGGCCCGCAGCTCGTCCAGGAGCCGGTAGAAGGCCAGCGTCTGCGCGTGCACGCCCGGGCGGCCCCGGCGGGTGCGGTCGCCGGCCTCCACCAGGTCGCGGTTGTGGTCCCACTTCACGTAGCTGATCGCGTACTCGTCGAGGATCGCGACCATCTGGGACTTCACGTGCTCGTACGCCTCCGGGATCGCGAGGTTGAGCACCTGCTGGTGGCGGGACTCGACCGGCCACTCCGGGCGCGCTGCCATGATCCAGTCGGGGTGGGCGCGGGCGACGCCGGAGTCGGGGTTGACCATCTCGGGCTCGAACCACAGGCCGAACTGCATGCCGAGCTCGCGGACCCGGTCGACGAGCGGGTGCAGCCCGGCCGGCCACACGTCGCGCGACACCACCCAGTCGCCGAGCCCGGACCGGTCGTCGCGCCGCGAGGAGAACCAGCCGTCGTCGAGGACGTACCGTTCCACGCCGAGGGCGGCGGCCCGCTCGGCCAGGTCGAGCAACCGATCGGCGTCCTGATCGAAGTAGACCGCCTCCCACACGTTCAGCGTCACCGGCCGCTGCGCCGGGACGGGACGCTCGCGGGCGCGCAGATGCCGGTGGAAGCGGTGGGCGACGTCGTCGAGGCCGCGGCCGTACGCGGCGTAGACCCACGGGCTCTCGTACGCCTCGCCGGCCGCCAGCCGTACCTCGCCCGGCAGCAGCAGCTCGCCGCCGCCGATCAGCCGTTCCCCGGTGAAGACCTGCTCGGCGTAGTGCACGTGGTTGCCGCTCCACGCCGTGTGCACCGCCCACACATCGCCTCCGGCGAACCCGAACCCCGCCGTGCCGGCGTGCAGGAGGTACGCGCTGTCCGCGCCGGTGCGGCCCTTGCGGTTCTCGCGTACGTGCGTGCCGAAGCCGAAGGGACCGCGCTGGGGCACGCGCTCCAGGGTGTGCCGGCCGCCGAAGTCCAGCAGCTCGGCCGCCTCGGGCGGTACGGGCAACGCCAGCACCAGGTCGTCCACCCCGTACGGCTCCGGGGCGAGGTTGCGCACGGCAGCGCGTACCCGGAGAAGGCCCGGCGGCAGCATCTCCAGGACGACCCGCAGCTCCAGGCGGCCGGCGTCGTCGGCCGCCAGAACCTCCAGCCGGCCCGCGCCGGCCGCGGTGAACCCGGTGACCGGCACCCCGTCGAGCATCACCGACGTCGTGGTGAAGGCGGGCGACCAGTCCACCCCCGCGAAGGAACCGCTGAGCCCGGGCCGGCCCAGCCAGCCGGTGCGGTGCTCGGGCAGCAACGCCACCCGCGGGCGCTGCTCGGCGTCGTTCGGCCCGGCCACCGGGACCGCCGTGGCGATCAGCGCCGCGGCCAGCTCCGCGTCCAGCCCGGGCAGCTCCGGGCCCCAGTACGTGACCCCCGGCAGCTCGCGCCGGCCCAGGTCGACGAGAACCGTCACCCCGCCCGCGGTGAGGGCCACGGCCACCGAGTTCTCCATCACGGGCAGCATGCGGGGGTGGTACGGCCCCGTCAAGTGACGCGGCGGGGTGGCGGGCGGAGACCCTGGGCGTCCACACTGGAGCGACATGCCGTCCGATCCGGGAGCGTGCCGAGATGGGTCTGTCCGTCCTGGTGGTGGGAGGCGGGATCGCCGGGCTGGCGCACGCGGTCGCCGCCCGCCGAGCCGGCCATCACGCCGAGGTGCTCGAGATCCGGCCGGGCTGGGAGGTGGCCGGCTGGGGCCTGAGCCTGACCGGTCCCGCGCTGCGGGCGCTGCGCACCCTCGGCCTCGCCGGCGCCTGCGCCGACGCCGGCCACCCCATCCACCGCACGGTGCACTGCGACGCGGCCGGCGTCGTCCGCGCCGTGGTCGAGCCGCCGAGCGTGCTCGGTCCCCGGCAGCCGGTCGAGGTCGGCATCGGCCGCCCGGCGCTGCACCGCATCCTGCGCGAGGCGGCCACCAGCCTCGGCGCCACGCTGCGCACCGGCGTGTCGGTCGCCTCGCTGTGCCACGACGACGGGCGGGCGACGGCACGGCTCAGCGACGGCAGCGCCCGTACGCCCGACTACGTCGTCGGCGCCGACGGCATCCGGTCCCGGACCCGCGCCCAGCTCGGCCTGGACGCCGAGCCCCGGTACGCCGGCCAGATGGTCTGGCGCGCCCTCATCGAGCGCCCCGACTGGGCCACCGACGTGCACATCTTCGCCGGGTCCAGCGGCACCACCGGGGTCATCCCGATCTCCGCGCGGCAGGCGTACGTCTTCCTGACCGAGAGCGCCGTCGAAGCCCGGCCCGCCCCCGAGAGCGAGCTGGCCGGGCGGATGCGCGACCTGCTCGCCCCCTTCGGCGGCCGGTTCGCCGAGGTCCGCGACACCATCACCGAACCGGCCCAGGTCGTCCGCCGCCCGGTGCACACGCTCTTCCTGACCGGTCCCTGGCACGCCGGGCTCGGTGTGCTCGCCGGGGACGCCGCGCACGCGCCCTCGCCGCAGATGGTCAGCGGCGCGGCCCTGGCCATCGAGGACGCGGTCGTGCTCGCCGCCGAGGTCACCGCCGGGCCGGACGCGCTGCCGGAGGCGTTCATGGCGTACCAGCGCCGCCGGCACGAGCGGGCGCGGGCCGTCGTGGAGACCTCCGTGGAGATCGGCCGCCGCGAGCGGCAGGGCCGCCACGATGAGGTGCGCGCGCTGCATCAGAGCGGGCACGCCGCCATGGCTGAGCCGATCTGAGGCGTACGCGCTCAGCCGTGCCGCGACGGATCGGACAGGCTCGCGGTGACCCCGGCGGCGGTGAGGTCCCGGCAGATCCGGGCCATCGTGGCCGGATCCACCGGGAAGTCCTCGCGGATCCAGCGGACGAGCACGCCGGCCAGGGCGCTGCCGTGATACTCCGCGACGATCGCCGCGGGACAGCGCGTGCCGACCTCGTCGAGATGTGCGTGCAGGCTCTCGACCAGCGTCCGGTGCAGATACCGCGTGGCGACCGTCTCGCCGCGGCGCCCGCACATGGCCCGGTAGAGGGCCCGGTGGCGGTGGGCGTGCTCGAACACCACCCGTACGGGACTGTCCGGCTGCACGTGCCGGCCGCCCGCGGCCAGCCCGTCGAGCTCCCGGCGGAGGTCCTCGCCCACGCCGTCGACCTGTCGCCGCAGATGATCGAGCACGCCCGGGCCGCCGGTGCCGGGACCGACGTCGCGTACGCCGTCGCGGACGTCGCCCGCCTGCCGTTCGAGGACGCGACGTTCGACCTGATCGTGTCGTCGCTGAGCCAGCACCACTGGGCCGACGTGCCCGGGGCCGTCCGCGACCTGCGCCGGGTGCTGCGCCCCGGTGGCCGGCTCTGGATCTACGACGTCCGGTGGATGCTGCGGGGCGCGACCCGGGAGGTGCGGGCCGCCTTCGGCGCCGATGCGGTACGCCGCGACGTCGTCCGACGGTTCGTGGCCCGGTTGAGCGCGACCGTGCCGGGGCCGTTGTCCACAGGTTCGTCGTCCGGCTGAGCACCGGGGCACCGGGATGGGGAATCATCGGGGCATGCGGTTGCTCGGGGCCCTCCACGGCGAGGCTGATCTGGATCGTGCGGTCACCGCGCCGGAGGGCGTGCTGTCGCGGCACGAGCTGCTCGGGCGGGCGTCGGCCCTCGCGGCGGAGCTCGCCGGCGCCGGCACCGCCGCGGTGCATGCCGTGCCCGGCCTGCCGACGATCGTGGCGGTCACCGCCGGGCTGCTCGCCGGGGTTCCCGTCGTGCCCGTGCCGCCGGACGCCGGCGAGCTGGAACGCGCGCACGTGCTGCGGGACTCGGGCGCGGCGGTCCTGCTCTCCGACGACCCGGCCGCGGCCGGGACCAGCGGGCTGCCCGTCGTGCCGATCTCCGGACGTGCGGGATCCGCGCCGGCGCCCGCCGAGCCGCCCGCCGCCGCGCCCGCGCTGATCCTCTACACCAGCGGCACGACCGGGCCGCCGAAGGGCGTGGTGCTCTCCCGGGCCGCCATCGCCGCCGACCTCGACGCGCTCGCCTCGGCCTGGGAGTGGACCACCGCGGACACGCTCGCGCACGGGCTCCCGCTGTACCACGTCCACGGGCTGGTGCTGGGCGTGCTCGGCGCGCTGCGGACCGGGTCGCGGCTCGTGCACACCGGACGGCCCACCCCGCAGGCGTACGCGGCGGCCGAGGGCACCCTCTACTTCGGCGTACCGACGGTGTGGTCGCGGGTGTGCGCCGACCCGGCCGCCGCCCGTGCCCTGCGCGGCGCCCGGCTGCTCGTCTCCGGCAGCGCCGCGCTCCCCGTGCCGGTCTTCGACGACCTCGTCGCACTGACCGGCCAGGCGCCCGTCGAGCGGTACGGCATGACCGAGACCCTGATCACCGTCAGCGCCCGCGCGGCCGGGGAACGCCGGGCCGGGCACGTCGGACTGCCGCTTTCCGGCGTCGAGACCCGCCTCGTGGACGACGCCGGCACCCCGCTGCCCGCCGACGGTGCGGCCATCGGCCAGCTCCAGGTCCGCGGCGCCACCCTCTTCGACGGGTACGTGCGCGGGTCCGGCTCCGCCGCTGGGGGCGGCGATTTCCTGAGCGGCCACGGCATCACCCCCGCGCCGCTGGCCGACGGCTGGTACGCCACCGGCGACGTCGCCACGATCGGCCCCGACGGCTGGCACCGCATCGTCGGGCGCGCCTCCACCGACCTCATCAAGACCGGCGGATACCGGGTCGGCGCGGGCGAGGTCGAGGACGCGTTGCTGCTGCATCCCGCCGTACGCGAAGCAGCCGTGATCGGGTCGCCCCACCCGGACCTGGGCGAACAGATCACCGCCTTCGTGGTCGCCGACGGGTCCGCAGCGCCGGACGAGCTCGTCGCGTTCGTCGCCGCCCGCCTCGCCGCCCACAAGCGGCCCCGGGTCGTGCATCTGGTCCCGGAGCTGCCGCGCAACGGCATGGGAAAGGTGCAGAAGAGCCGCCTGAGGGAGGGCTGAGCGCGCCGGCGATCGTCGGGCAACCACGCCCGGGCCGTCGCTGTCGCCGCCCGCGAGCCCGGCAAGCGGCGCCGCCCCGGTCGCGAAAAAGGCGCGCACCGGCCGGCGGGCCGGGGTGATCATCGGCGGAGGCACCAGCGACACCGCCCGGTTGGCCGTCCTGCCGCCGGGTCCCGGCTCTACTGTCGGGTAACCGCCTCGACACTGGTCAACCGGCCGGTGCGTGAGCAGGGTGGAGCACCGTACGGGATGATCTGGGGGGCCGGGGGCCGGTATGACCACGACAGTGCAGTTCGATCGCGGGGGCGTGCAGAGCAGCGCCGAGCTGCTGCGCGAGGAGCGGCGGCGGATCGCGCGCGACGAGCCCGGCCTGGTGCCGAAGGGCGGCGGCTGGGAACCCGCCTCCCGCGAGATGGCCGACCTGTGCGCCTGCCGGGTCGAGACCATCGGCGACGTGCTCCGCGGGCTGCGCAAAGCCCAGGAGATCATGGACACGCTGCCGCCCCCCGCGGCCAACCGCGTCGCCTCGTTCAACTCGCTGTACTTCACCATCACCGACCGCGTCGCCGGCGCGCTCAAGAGCAGCGACGTGCACGACGCCGACTTCCTCGAGATGCTCGACGTCGAGTTCGCCAAGCGGTACTTCGAGGCGCTGCGCCTGTGGGGCGACGAGAACCTGAACACGCCCGATGCCTGGGAGGTGCTCTTCCGCCGGGCCCAGGACAAGCGCGTCAGCAGGCTCGCCGCGGCGATGCTGGGCGTCAACGCGCACATCAACCACGACCTGGCCTGGGCTTTGGTGGCCACCTGGAGAAGCACCGGCGCGCCCGCCGAGGACGACCCGATCCACCCCGACTACCTGCTCGTCAACAAGATCTTCTACCAGGAGATCCCCCGCCTGCGCCGCCGCTACTCGACGCCCTGGCAGCTGCGCATCGACGGCCTGCTCGGCGACCTCGACGACTGGAGCCAGCGAGTCCTCGTCGCCGCGACCCGGGCCCACGCGTGGGACCAGGCCCAGCGGCTGTGGGAACTCCGCGAGGACGAGGAGGACCTGGCCCGCGCGGCATTGGTGATGGACAGAGCCTCCGCGTACGTGGGAGAACTGCTCATCACGAGCGACGGGGTGGTCAACCGGACGGGCGCGGCTTTGCGCGCCGGCCGGGACGTGTGCCGCAGCGGCCTGCAGCGCATCTTCCGCCGCTGACGTCCGGCAGGGGTCGTCGCACTCCGGACTGCTTCCCGCCGCTTCCGGCCTTTTAAGACCGCTCGCTTCCGGCAGTCTTCTCGGGCCGCACCCGGCGGGTACCTCCGCCTGTCCGGCCCGCTGCCGGCGCCGTCTTGCGGTTGCCCGGCGGGCTGCTTCCGGCGGAGGCCTTCCGCAGCCGCAAGCGGGGGTTACTCGGCGATCAGGCGGTTGCGGCCTGCGCGCTTGGCGGCGTAGAGATTCTCGTCGGCGCGGCGTACCACCGAATGGGCGTCGTCGCCGGGCCGCAGCACCGCCAGCCCGATGCTGGCGGTGACGCGCAGGCCGGCGGCCACGCTCTCCCAGGCGTACGCGTGGATCGCCGCTCGCAACGCCTCGCAGCGCCGCGCCGCCTCCGCCCGGTCCACGTTCAGGATGAGGATGAACTCCTCGCCGCCGTGCCGCCCGGCATGCCCGTCCGCCTCCGCGAGGATGGCGGCCACCCGGCGCAGCACCACGTCCCCGGCCGCGTGGCTGAACGTGTCGTTGATCAGCTTGAAGTGGTCGAGGTCGAGCAGCGCGACGCTCACCGGCCCCCGGGCCGCCGCCGGCTCGTCCAGCGCCGCGGCCAGGTGGGCGTCGGATCGGCGCCGGTTCCACAGCCCGGTCAGCGCGTCGCGCTCGGCCATCTCCCGGAACCGCTCGGTGGTGCGCTGTGCCTCGTCGACCGCGTACTGGGCGTGCGCGACCCGGGCCACGACCTCGCTGCGCTCGGACCGGCGCAGGGTCCAGGCCTCGTGGAAGTCGACCATTTCCTGGTACGCGGCCCGGAAGTCGCCCAGCTCGGCGTGGCATCCGGCGATCATCCGCAGCGCCAGGGCGTCGACGTCGGGCAGGTGATCGCGCGCGGCCGTCCGCCGGCACTCCTCGAGCGTACGCAGAGCCGTACCGATATTGCCCTCACGCCTCTGGATGTCGGCCAGAGTGATCATCGCGGCCGGGATGGCGTCGGAGTCCGTGGGCTGCGCCGACGCGACGGCCTGCTCGATGACGGCGGTGGCCTCGGCGGACCGCCCGGTCTCCAGCAGGATCCGCGCCACGGTGTCGGCGCAGGAGGCGTTCAGCGGCTCACCGGTCGCGGCGCTGTGCTCCCGCATCCGCTGCACCAGCGCGGCGGCGGACTGCAGATCCCCGTGCGTGTACGAGCACCACGCCCAGTTGTTGAGGTTGGCCAGGATCAGCGCGGGCACCCCGGCGGCGTCGGCGAGCTCCTGCGCGGCCCGGAACTCCTCGTGCGAGATGCCGCCGATGCGCTGATCGTTGACCTGCAGCGCCAGGATGATCGCGTGGTCGACCCGCAGCACCGGCGGATCGCCGTCCACCAGCATCCGGTTCGCCGGGTACGCGTGCCGCACCGCGTCGGCGTTGTCCCCGATCCGCCACAACCCACCGGCGATCACCGCGTGGGCGTGGGCGACGACGATCCGGTCGTCGGTGCCGGCGAGCACCTCACGGGCCTGGCGTACGCCCTCGGCGACCCGCCCGCCCCGGTTGTGCAGCTCGGCGACGACGAGCCGGCCCAGGTCGGCGTGCCGGCGGTCCCCGGCGGCCTCGGCGCGGCGGACCAGCTCGGCGGCCCGGCCGGCGAGGCCCGCATGACTGACGTAGACGTCCGCGACCAGGCTCTCGACGGCTTCCACGGTCTCGGCGCCCACGTTCACGCTCCGGTCCATCGGCACCCGGGCGGCGACCCTGAGCGCTTACGACGCGACTCTCAGCGCATGACCCTAGTACGCCGACGGCGGCAGGGGGAGGAATCGGGCGCTGGACGGTCCGTTGCCGTCGGTGAACGGCGCGCGGCGTTCCCGGGCGGGCGTACCGCCCGCCCGGGATGGACCACTCACCGCGGGCGAACCGCCCGCCGGGTGGAGTGCAGCCGGGCGGACGCACCGCCCGCCCGAGCGAAAGCCCGGCGGCTCGACTGCCCGCCGGGGCTGAAGGTGCGGGGGGCGAACCGCCCGCCCGGCCTCCGTCGGGGCGCGGTCCTGCCGGGCGCGGCGTGGGCTCCGCACCCGGCAAGTCCGCTGCGCCGCCGCCGGGCCGCGGCGGCGCGGGGGAGGGTCACCGACGTGAGCCGCCCGGGGAGAAGGGGCCGGACGGGCGCACCGCCCGCCCGGCCCTTCACCAGGTGCGCCGGGATCAGGTGTGGGAGATGGCGGGCGCGTCCTGCGCCGTGCCCTCGAGGACCTGGCGGTCGTGGCCGGGGCCGCGGGAGATCTCGATGCGGCGGGGCTTGGCGGCCTCGGCGACCGGGATGGTCAGCGTGAGGACGCCGTCCTGCCAGGTCGCGGAGATCTTGTCGAGGTCGAGGCCGTCGCCGAGGGTGAGGCGCCGCTCGAAGGTGCCGGTGACCCGTTCGCGGCGCAGCCACTGCACGTCGTTGTCGGTGCGCGGGGACCGCTCCGCGCGGATCGTCAGGACGTGGTTGTCCACGTCGACCTGGACCGAGCCGGGGTCGATGCCGGCGAGGTCGCAGTGCATGACGAAGTGGTCACCGGAGCGGTACAGGTCCATCGGCATCGCCACGGTGGGGGCGCCGGCGGCACCGGAAGCGGTGCCGAACATCTGCCCGGCCAGGCGGTCGAACTCGCGGAAAGGATCGAAAGTCAGCACCACGGATGCACCTCCTCGTGAGGCCCGCCGGCCGTTCCGGCGGGCGCGTGGCGCTCGGCGATCGGATCAGCTCTGCCGAGGTCTGTGCAGCACACCCGAGGTGGTTCATCACCGCGGTTGAGCTGCAGCGACACTTCATTTTCTAGCACTGTCCGGCCTTGAGTGCCAACCCCTTCCGGCAAGATTTTCCGGCACCTCCGCGGTCTGCGAGGATCGGCGGCATGACCAGCCTCGTCGACCGGTCCGGCCGTGAATACCCGCTCGCCGAGCCTCGATGGCGCGGCGACGACGGTTCGCCGCTCATGGTCCGGCCGCTGCCGGGCATCACCCGTGACGACATCGACACCAGGGTCCGCTCGCAGTGGCGGTACGCCGCGGCGCTGCCCCCGCAAGCCGGACCACCCGTGACGCTCGGGGAGGGCACGACCCCGCTCCTGCCGCTCGACGTCGATGGGCTGACCGTGCACGTCAAGCCGGAGTGGTTCAACCCGACCGCCAGCTTCAAGGACCGCGGCACCAGCGTCATGATGTCGGCGCTGCGGGAGCAGGGCGTCACCGAGATGCTGGAGGACAGCAGCGGCAACGGCGGCTCCTCGGTCGCGGCGTACGCGGCGGCGGCCGGCATCCACGCCACGATCCTCGCCCCGGAGGGGACGTCGGCCGCGAAGATCCAGCAGAGCCGGATGCACGGCGCCACGGTGGAGCTGGTGCCGGGCACCCGCCAGGACACCTCGGACGAGGCCGTGCGGCGGTCGGCGTCGACGTTCTACGCCAGCCACAGCTGGCACCCGTTCTTCCTGCAGGGCGTCAAGCTTCTCGCGTACGAGATCTGGGAGGACCTCGATTGCACGGCGCCGGAAGCGGTCGTCGTGCCGTGCGGCGGCGGCAGCCTGGTCCTGGGTCTGCACCTCGGCTTCGGTGAGCTGCTGGCCGCGGGGTCGATCAGCCGGCGCCCCCGGCTGCTGGTCGCGCAACCGGACAACTGCGGGCCGCTCGCGGCCGCGTTCGCCGCCGGATCGGAATCGGTCACGCCCCGGGAGTGGAGACCGACGGTCGCCGAGGGTACGGCCATCGCCCGGCCGGTCCGTGACCGTGAGGTCCTCGCCGCGATCCGGGCGACGGACGGCGCCATGACCACGGTGCCCGAGGCGGACATCGTCGCTGCGACCCACGAGCTCGCGTCCCGGGGCCTCTACGCGGAGCCGACCAGCGCGACCGTGCTGCCGGCCCTGCGCGCCTTCCGGGCCGCCGGCACGCTGCGGCCCGGCGGGACGACGGTCGCCGTCCTGACGGGTACGGCCCTGAAAACGGCCGACACCGTGGCGCGCCTGCTGGCCTAGCAGCTGTCCCGGGCGGGCAGCGTCGGCAGGATCGTACGGCTGCGACCGGGGCGGGGGTACGCCTCCGCGGCGGCGGCCAGGCGGACGGCGTGGTCGCGTTGCTTCTGCCAGTGGCCGTAGAGGGCACCACGCTGCGACAGCCGGTCCACCTCGGAGACGGTCTCCGGGGCCACGTCGCCGGGCGGGGCGTCGCGCCACGGCGTGCCCGGCAGCGGCATGAACGTGTGGGATTGCAACGCTGAGCTGGCCGGGGTTGCAACGGCTAGTTGCCCGCTGTTCGACTATCGATGTGTCGTCGTCGGTTCCCGGGACCGCTACTCCTTCATGCCGACGGAGAAGCCGGGTTCTCCGTCGGTGATCTCCAGTTCGCCGGACGCTGGGAGGGTCAGAAACCCGCAGCCCTGAACCACCTCGCCGCCCCCAATATCGGCCGATTCGAGATAGCAGATGAGGTGCGGGCCTTGCTTGGCGGGTAGGACGAACTCGCCGTCATCGTCCAGGGCGGCGACCACGCCGCCAGCCTGGGTCACCTGGTCACGGCTGACTCGCGCAGATACGCCCTTCAGGTTCTGCCTGTCGACGGGCTTATTGCCAGTGGTTCTCCAGAGATCATCGACGACTGCGGCTGGCACAGCGATGATCCAACCTTTGTCGATCGGCGATTCGCCGCGCCCGGTGTCGTCCAGGACGACGGCTTGACCAGTCAGGCCGTCGTCGTGTGACGGGCCGGTGCATGCGGCCACCAGTGGCGCGAGCAGTAGCACTGCCACTGCTCGCACCGCTAGCGACCTCCTGAATCGGGGCCGGCTCATGTCAGGGTGAACTTCGCGTCGTACGTGGACCCGTCGACGAGCGTGATCCGGAAGAGCTGGGTGGTTGTCGCCCACATCTTGGGAGTCTGCACGTTGACGTGCCACGACGGGCCGGACTTGACCATTTTGTAGCTCGCCCCGTCGCTGAGGAACCGGGCCGAGGCGACGGTTCCGGCGTTCACGCCGGGACCGAAGATCGACCACTTCAGCGGGATAGTGCTCCCGGCCTTGACGGTGGTCGGTCCCGCCGTCGCCACCGGCGCTTCGAAGCCGCCGAAGGCGTACGCGGAGACAACCCTGATCCGGACCGTGGCCGTGCTGGTCTGGCCCGCGGAGTCGCGGGCGGTGACGGTGATGAGGTGCTCGCCGAGGCTGAACTGGTCAGCGCTCCACGGCAGCTGGGCGCCGGTGCCGAGCGGGCCGTCGCGGTCCGAAGACCACTGGACTGCGGTGCCGTCGAGGTGGCCGTCTTCGGCGTCGTTGGCCTGGGCGGTGAACGGAATGCTCTGCGTTCCGGCGAACGATTGCCCCGCGCCGGGGGTGAGGACGTCGACCGTGGGCGTTAGGTTGACCGTCTTCGGCGGCGAAGCCACTCGCTGCGCGGTGATCCGCACCGTTGCGGTGCTGGTGTGGCCTGCTGAGTCGTGGGCGGTGACGGTGATGACGTGCTGGCCCTCGCTGAGTTGGTCGGCGCGCCATGGCAGGTGGGCGCCGGTGCCGAGCGGGCCGTCGCGGTCCGAGGACCAGTGCACCGCGGTGCCGTCGAGGTGGCCGTCCTCGACGTCGTTGGCCTGGGCCGCGAACGAGATGGCCTGTTCGCCGGTGAACACATTGCCCGTGCCCGGGGCGGACACAGTGACCATGGGCGCCAGGTCGGGCAACGAGAAGGTCTTGGAGGCCGCGGCGGTGCTGCGGATTCCGTCGCTGGCGATCACCTTGAGCTGGGCGTGGGTGCCGCCGGGCAGCGACCATCGCGGCACCGACATCGACGAGCCGGTGATGTCGACCCCGATGACCTGCCAGCTGGTGCCTCCGTCGGCGCTGTAGAGCACGGTGTTGGCCAGCGAGGGCGAGTCGGCGTCACGTGAGGACCGGGAGATGGTGAGCCGCTCGGTGCTGCTGCCGGTGGCCGGAGTGTCGACTGAGACCTTCGGCGCGACCGTCGTGGTGGTCGTGATGGCCAGGGTGCGACCGTCGTCGGCGGTGCGCAGCTGGACCCGGGCGACGCCGGTCAGGTTGGCGGGGACGACGACGTTGAACAGCGACGCCTGCGGGCCGACCCCGGCGCCGTCCAGCCCCGCGTCGGCGTCCTGGCGTTCGGGGGTGAACCGCACGCTGTGCAGCACCGCACCCACTCCGTCCTGCAGGACCAGTTCATGGGTGCCGTCAGGGTCGCTGGGGGTGGGTGCCAGGTCGACCGCCAGGGCCGGCTTGAATTGAGCGCTCGCGCCGTCGGCCGCGATGATCCCGCGCAGGGTCAGGCCCGTGCCGACCGGCCGGGACGCGGTGTCCCAGCCGCTGATCGGGTCCCGGTCACCGGAGAGCAGCTGTCGGTAGTCGCGTTGGCCGATCCACCGCATCTGGGTGCTGGTGAGCCCTTCCTGGCAGTACGACATCAGCGACGCCGTGGTCCAGGGCGAGGAAACCGCCGCCGCTTCGTTGGTCCCGAGGAACCGGGGATCCATGCCCCAGATCTCGCGCCGCCGATCACCGATTGGGCCCAGTGCCGCCATGGTGTGGGTGCCGATGTACACCCCGTCCGGGTAGTCAGGCGCGTCGTCGTCGGCCTCTTCACCGCACCAGCCGAGCTTCGCGGTGTGCCAGAGCCCCAGGAAGTCTTTGTAGCCGTTCTCGGCGGCGTTCACTGAGTGGTTCAGCCCGTAGGTGTGGCCCAGTTCGTGCACGGCGCGGTTACGTCCGTAGCCGCCGGCTGTCGAGCTCGTGGCGTAGTCGTCCCAGCCGGACGCGACCGCCGCCGTCGCCTTCCCGCCGATCTGGCGGACGCCGGCACTGCCGTGCAGCACGCCGTACCAGCGCTTGTCGCCGAAGTGGCGGGAGATGTACCGGTTGACGACCAGCGCCTCGTTCACCTCGTCGATCGTGGGGCGCTTGTCCATCTCCAGCTTGGCGAACGTGGCGTGCCAGCCGGTCGTCGGCAACTGGCTCCAGGTGCGCTCGGACTGCTCCAGAAGGTCGGTGTACGAGGGTTCGACCCGAGTGCCGCCTTCCGGCCAGCTGACCGCGCTGAACTCCACGTCGGCGGCGAAGGGGGAGGCGCCGAAGGTGAGCATCTTGGAACACGGCATAGTCAGACTGCTTTCCGCGCCCGGACAGGAGAACCCGCCGGGTAGTTCCAGCGCGAGTTCGGTCTGGCCCTGGGCCGTCCAGGACGCCGGCAGGTTGAAGTTCAAAGTGCGGTCCAACGAGGCGCGGTCGTTCGCCAAATCATCATCGACCAGGACACCCGGGGCGTCGTTGACCGCGGTCAGCGGGCTGCCAGGCAGCTCGCGCCCGCCGGCGAAGCCGCGCAGCCGGCCGAGGGTCCGCACGGGATCACCCGGCGTGCTCAGGTAAGCGCGCACCACCGTGGGCTTGGCGGCCACCAGCGGCACCGAGTTGTCCAGATCCTGCACGGACTGGGTGACTTCCAACGCGTCGAGCTGCGGCCGGTTCTGTGGCGCCGGCGGCTGACCCGACGGATCGGACGTCGGCGGCGGGGGAGGAGGCTGCGGCAGCTTCCTGCCCTGGGACACGACGTGCAGGTGCGACTCCGGGATGGCGGAGTACTGAGAGCCGTACTCGGTGATGTACAGGTCATGGCCGTCGAAGCCGAGCCCGGTAAGGTACTTGAAGGTGCCGTCAGGGTAGTTCCAAAAGTCGGTGTCACCCTCCGGGATGCCGATCCCACTGACGAATTCGCTGCGTTCTCCGGTGAACTTGTGGATGCGGCCGATCTTGTTCCAGTCGTAGAAGCCGGGGGCGACGAAGTAAAAGTAGTCACCGACCGAGACGACCTGGCCGTCCCAGTACGGGCCGTTGCCGCGGTCGGTGATGTCCTGCGCCGACCAGTTGAACGCGTACGGCATCTCAACCAGCTCGCGCGTGTTGCGGTCGATGCGGTACATGTGCTGCATAGCCCACGCCCACACGTACTTGCCGTCGGCGAGGATCACATCGAGGAACTCCGGGACCGAGGCCAACACCTTGTCGGAGCCGGTGGCCAGGTCCCGTTCGTAGACGGTGCTATCTGTCGGGCTGTTCGACTGCGCCGTGTATAGCGTCTGGCCGGCCACGGAGATGCTGCGTGGCAGGCCGCCGCTTTCGCCGCTGCCGGGCAGGTCGCGGATGGTGCGTGTGGCACCGGTAGTCGGGTCGACCGTGCGCAGGCCGCACCGGTCGTCGCGCACATACAGCAGGCGTCCATCGGTGCCGATGACCACCGGTACGCTCACCGGCCGCCCGGACCACAAACCCGTTTCGCCGTTGAACCGGGCCGCAGCCCCGGTGTCGGCGTCGGCGCAGCCCTTCTCCGTCGAACCCGCGATCCAGGTCACGGCCCCGCCGCGCTTGTTGACCCGCACGATGTATCCGTCGTCGGCCATGTACGCCGTGTCGCCGATGATCGCGACACCGCCGAGCTTGCTCACAAAGCCGGACAGCGTCGGAGTCGAGACCACGCCGCGGATATCGGTGCCGGGCGTCTGCCACGCCACCGGCGTGGACTCCGCCGCCTGCGCCGGCGCCGCTGGGACGACCCCAGCCAGCATTGCGACCGCACCGCATGCTGCCACGACACCGGAACGCCGACGTGCCAGCCGCGAACCGAAAACCGCCTTGAACACACTCGCCCCGTTCCTAGTCGATAACCGTCGCCCTGAACGGGGCCTCGAACACACGGACCTTGCCCGAATCACTGCAAGATCCGTGCGCGAGGCCCACCAGGCACGGCTACACCGGGGCCCTCATCGGCACACGCAGCGGGCTCACAGCGGGTATTGACTCAAACTTGAGCTCAGCGCACCTGCGTCGCTCCGCTGCAACGGACAGGCCCGGCGCTGACCCGCGTCGCGCTCGTCGCCTGGTACACCCCCGGGTTTGCCGAAACCGCCGACATACGCCTATCAACCTCCCGAGGTTGACCTGCAGTTTTGCAGCGGCGTTTAGCGCAGCTCAGACCCGTTGAGCGCGTTCAGTGCCGTTGGGAGCGGCCCGCTGCTCCCAGTTTGCTCCCACCGCCGCCCGCCCGATCAAGCCACGGGCAGGTCGAGGTCGTCGGGTGAACGGGCGTTATCGGCGGCAGATCAATGCACCGGCTGATGAGGTCCTGCGGCTCCGCCTCCAAGAGATTTCGCTCAAACTCTTGCAATGCTTATTGCTTTGAGTTATTCAGAACGAGGCCATGTTCTCCGGCGCACTCGAAGGTGTAGATGAGCGACGAAAATGCTGTGGAACCGGGACAAGGCGGCGGTACTGGTGAGTCGACTGGTTCAAAACAGTCGCAAGCGCTAGCGGTTCGACGGCCGTCGCTGTAATAGTCAGTCTCGTGGCAAATGCAGAGCAGCTTGCCTCAGCCCCGGCGCGAATCACGATGATTGCTGTTGCTGCCGCCTCAATATTGTTATGCATCGTGGCACTTCTGCGTAGGGGATTCACCGAATCGAAGGGGCGAGCTGCCGCTGTGGGAGTACTACTGGCCATTTCCGGAACGGCATTGGGATTTGGGCTACGGCAGAAAGTAACTGATGGCTCAGCGAAGCCGACCATAGGCTCAGTTCAGAGCAATTCGAGGCAGGCTGCGAATGCGCATTTTGTGGAGCCGGCGGAACCCTTGGCCGCCTGCAGCATGGCCGGTATATTGGTCGAAGGCGGCGCCCCACCGAATGGATCGGTGTACGTCGTTGCGCAGCGAGACCAGGGCACCCAGCGTATCTATTTTGTTTCGGTCGAGAGGGAGGCGGATGACAAATGGTCCGCGAAGGTCCCGACCGGGAAAAGCGCGGCGGAAGTGTGGCTCCTTGCCGTCGATGCCAACTGGGCAGGATATTTGCCAGACTTAAAAGGGTCGACCTCGCCAACGGATCCGACGACACAATGGTCCTCTCGAAGCCTGCCTCCTGGATCGGCGCCGATGGATCATAAGATTTTTCCCCTGAGCCCCGGCTGCTGATACCTGGTTTCAGCGACCACAACGCGCTTTGTCGCATGCCGAGCGCACTCTCGTCGGCATTTCTGGGCGCCGTCCGCACGCTGGTCGACCACGAAGCGTGACGGTTGGGCCGCCAGCCGAGGTGCCCGATCGGCGGCAAATGAGTACGGCGTCCGCCACGACGTCATGGGTATCGCGACAGCCCCGGTGTTGCCGGCATCGCCCATCGACGCCCACATCGGCGACATGGGTCTTTCAATTGTCAGTGTCCGCTGGGGTGGCGCGAGAGCCAATCGCGATGCCGGTCCCGTAAGTCGTCCCGTAGTTCTGGGCTGCTGAGGATGACGTCTGCGCCTCCGTCGTACGGTGCGTATAACCATGCCAGATCGGACGGCGTGATGATCACATCGTCGATTTCGTCGTCGGCGACTTTGCGAAGCAGTTCATCCAGGCGCCCGGGCTGCCACCTGATGCGGCTGACGTAGGCGTGTGCGTAGGCCAGGGTGGGATCCAGGTGGGGCCAGGACAGCACCAGCCAGCATTCCGCGTCGGGCAGCAGGTCACTCAGTGCTGGATCGCGACGTTCTGGTGTGGGGGTGAAGGCGAGCTGCGAGGTGATCACGAGCAGGTCGCAGCTCTGCGCGCCCAGTTCGTGCAGGACGATGTTGTGCCGATGAAGGATCGTCGTGTACTCCGAGGGCACTTCGGCGTAGCGCTTGGAGCCTGGAAGACTGTGGAAACGTACCCAGCCGTCCGTGTCCTGGCGCAGCCGGGAGCCGATCGGCTCAAGATGTGGCCAACGGGCCTCCCAGGCGTCCTGCAATGGGTGGCGGCCACTGGGCGGCGGCCATACCCAGACGTCGTCTGGAGGGACGGACTGTCGTCCTGATGCGATGACTTGCCGCAGCGCGACGACGTAGGGATCCTCGCTGGGCGCTTGCGGGTCGGCGTCGAAGACGGCGATCAGGTTGCCTCCGCGGACGTACTCTCCGATCCAGGACCAGCCATGGATTTCGCGCCAGATTCGTAGGTTCGCTCGGTCGGCTTCCCGGCAGGCATCGGCGGGTGTGAGGCGCTTGATGGCTTTCGCGAGTTTGCTCTTACCGAGGCGGACTGAGCCGGTGCTTCCGTGCCAACCGGTGACCGTGGCAAGCACCGCGGCGGCCAGCACGTCCTCGTCGTCGTTGACCCGTACGAAACTGATCTCGTCGGCGCCTTCGACGAAGCCGATGCCGTGCAGTCTCGGTCGTTGCCAGCCGAGGTTCGATTCGTATCGTTCGAACGCCCTGCTGATCTCCGCAAGTGTCCGCCAGCCCGCTACCACACGAAGATCATCGCAAAACGTGGCCGTTTCCGGAGCGCTTACACGGCGGGCCCTTCGGCGCCCAGCCGGAACCGGCCTGCGGGCGGATGGCGAGGGGGCCGAACTCGTCGAACGCGAACACCCGCTGCGGGAAATGACTGGTCACATGCTCGATGCGGGCGAGTTTCGCATCCCGGTCGGGGTCGGTCGACTCTTTCCAGGTCTTGGTCCGCTGAAAGCTGATCCCGTGCTTGATCAGCAGCAGGCGCAGCCGCTCCCGCCCGATCGCGATCGGGCGGGCGGCCAGCGTGGTGAGGTAGTCGGCGAGCTTGCGCACGCTCCACCGGGTGAACGGTCGGCCCAGGCTTTCGGGGCGAGTGTTGGCCGTCGTGACGATGAACTGCTCGTCGTCAGGACTGATCAGGCGGGGACGGCCACCCGCCCACCGAGGGTCCAGGCTGGCCATGCCCATCTCGTTGAACCGGTGAATGACCTGCCGGATCGTATCCTCATCGGCCTGCACGAGGCGAGCGATCGCGGGCACGGTGTTCCCACCGGCCGAGGCGAGCACCACCATCGCCCGCCGTAATCGAATCGGTGAACCGGTACCTCTACGGGTGATGCGCAGCAGCTGCTGACCTTCCTGGTCGCTGAGCCATCAAAGGTGAACGCCAACGGACCCTGACCGGGACGAGACACGGAGGCCGTACCGATTAGGGCGGGCTGCTTCGCTGGAGTGAAGGGTTGTCTAGATTCATCTCGTGTCGCACTGACGTGGCGCGCGGTAGGTCGTCAGGATGTAGGAATGAGTTCATCGCGGCCCTCGCCGGCCCCGCGTTCGAGCCGGACCCGACGGCAGGCGGGCCGGTGAACCCGTCCGGCCCCTCATCGCCGCATACCTCTGGGTCTACTCCGGATCGCCGCTATTTGCTCGACAACGCCAAGGTGGAGGCGGGCGAGCGGTTCGGCTGGCTGGCCGAGCTGTTCGACGGTGTCACCCGGGGGCATGTCGATCGGCTCGGAGTGACGGCGGGCTGGCGTTGCTGGGAAGTCGGCGCCGGGGGCCCCAGCATTCCCGAGGCACTCGCCGCGGCCGTCGGACCGACCGGCCACGTACTGGCCACGGACATCAATCCTGCCTGGTTGGACCGGCACGGCACGTACCAGGTGCTTGAGCACGACATTGTCAGGGACCCGCCGCCGCAGCCAGGCACGTTTGATCTGGTGCACGCCAGGCTCGTGCTCGTCCACGTACCCGACCGTGCCCGGGCGCTGGCGGCGATGGTGGCGGCACTGCGCCCCGGCGGCTGGCTGTTGGTCGAGGACGCCGACACCGAGCTGCAGCCGCTGGCCTGCCTCGACGAGGTCGGCCCGGCACAGCAGCGCGCCAACCGGCTGCGGCGCGCCGTCCGGGAGCTGATGACCCGCCGCGGCGCCGACATGCGTTACGGCCGTACGCTGCCGCGAGCCTTGCGTACGGCCGGCCTCGTCGATGTCGCAGCGGCCGGCTTCTTTCCAGTCGGCGGAGCAGCCTGCGACCGGCTGGAGGCCGCGACGGTGCGCATGGTCCGCGCCGAGTTGCTCGCCGCAGGGCTGGCCGACGACGCCGAGATCGACGCCCACCTGGCCGCCATCAACGCCGGCGAGCTCGACCTCACTCTCGCGCCTCTGATATCGGCATGGGGACGCCGCCCGGAATAGCTCCCGCCATCGCCACCACAGCGTCCGCATAGATCGGTCCGGCGCACCCGAACGTCCGCCGCAAGGAACCTAAGTCCCTCACCCTTGCGCACGTGAGTAGACAGATCGCAACGAACCGCAGGTGTCGGTGTCAGGTGGTGAGAAGCTGTTGCCGTTCGCTGTGCAGCGCGTTCCAGCGAGCGCGGGCCGTCTGGGCGCGTACAGAAACATCCCGGTGTATCCCAGCGATCAGCTGGAGCGACTCGTCCGCGTCGCGGCTCGCTCGGTTGATCTGTTCCCGGATGAGCATGTTCGAGAAGAACACCGCCTGAAAGCCGGCCGGCCGCGTGATCGGGCGCGGGACGTTGCCCAGCGGCTGGGCCAGGCCCACGTCGGTAAGCTCGGCGTGCAGGACGGCCAGGCAGCGGTCGGCGTTCGACGCCGCCCAGCCCACGGCGTCGAGCCAGTGTGGCTGGCTCACGGACACTGCCCCGCCGAGCAGGTTGTCGGTCGTCTGGCGGCTGGACGCCAGGTCGAGCTGACGTCGCAGCTCTCCTAGAGCGCCGAGCGCCGCTTCGGCTGCCCTGACCGCCTCGTGTAGTTCGCGCAGCTCCGCCTCGACCCGGCCGCGCTCGTCTGCCAGCGCCAGCAGGCGGGCGACCTGGGGATCACCGCTCCCGACCAGGTGGCGCTCCTTGTCGTCGATCGCCGCGGCGAACCGGGCCGGCACATCGGCCAGGGCGGTCAGCCGAGCCTCGACCGCCTCGCGTTCCGTCTGGATCGCGGCCAGCCGGCTCTCCGCCTCGGCGACCCGGTAGCGGGCCGCGTCCGCCTCCGCCCGCTCACGGGATAGCTCCTCGGAGTACGCGCCGCGCAATGCGACCAGGACTCGGGACAGCGAGACGCTCTCCAGCCGCTCCACGTCGCGGACCTCGCCGGCCCAGCTCCGCCGCAGCTCCGTCACGGCGGCCGCGTGCTCGGCGTGACGTCGGTCCAGCTCGGCGCGCCGGACTCGGAGCAGTTCGGCCTCCCGGACCAGTCCGGCAACCTCGACGAGCCGCGCTTCGATCTCCTCGGTCATGGCCCCAATTTGAGCAGGTCAGGGCAAGTACTCGTGCAACGGGACGGCGTTGGGCGGACGGTGGCAGTGCGATGGCGATTGCTCTGTCGATGGCCGGCTGACCCGGATCCCCGCCACGACAGGTTTCTCCGGAGCCCCAGCGTCGGCCGGAGGAGGCCGTCAACCTCCGCTGACAGCGTCTACCGCAATCCGGGTGGCCGGGACGTCTCCCTGAGCGGCTGTGGATGGGCGAGGATGGCGGTGTGCCTGTCATTGAGGCGACCATCGTCGTCCCCGTGCCGCCGGATGTCGCTTTCGCCGTGTCGCAGACCACCGCACCGGTGCGGTACCGGTGGGATCCGTTCGTGCGGGAGCAGCACTTCATCGATGGCGCCACCCGGCCTGGCCGGGGCGTGCGCACCTTCACCCGGTCGCGGCACGGCATCACGATGATCAGCGAGTACGTGTCGTTCCACCCGCCCACCAACGTCGGCATGAAGATGGTGCGCGGGCCGTGGTTCTTCGAGATGTTCGGCGGCGGCTGGCGTTTCGCGCCCGCACAGGACCAGCCCGGCCACACCGTTGCCACCTGGCGATACAACTTCCGGTGCCGGCCTGCCGTGCTGCGCCCGGCCGCCGAGCGGATCGGCGGGTGGCTGCTCGGCCGCGACATTCGCCGGCGGATCGCCGGGTACGCCCGAGGATGCGAGGACCCGACCGTGCTCGCCTCAGCCCGCCAGAGCCTCAACGACCAGCCCTGATAGCTTGCGCCACCCTGACCCGATCGCCCTCACCGATCGCAGCCATGTCCCAGCACGCGTCCAGCGTCCGCACCGGCTCGGCCGTGGCGTGCACGCCGCCCGCGACATGCGAGACGATTCGAGCCGTCGGCGAGCGAACGGATCAGCGTCAATTCCTCGGCGAGCGCGCCCGCGTTCGGCGAGTAGAACGACCAGAGCACGAGCACCCGCGTGTCACCGGCTTCCCGGATGCCGCGCGCGGTCTCCTCGGCGCTCTCACCGAACCGGACCTCGTAGCGGGTGGCGGTGACATGCTCGCCGAGCGCGCCTAGCAGGTTTGGAGGCACGGAAAGACGCCGCCGCAATGGATCGGAAAGGCGAGGGTGCCGACGCCGTCCAGCGACGTTGGGCACCCGGTATTCCATTCTCGGCTGTGCGCCGCTGGAGATCGGCATGTCGTCTCGTCGTGCCGCTTCCAACGCGGCCGCGTGTAGCAGCGCGAATTTTCCTTCTCAAATTACATTTAGCGATCCACGACGGGGCAGGTGGCGGTTGAACCGCCATCTCGATCAGGGAAGTTCATTCACGCGCCGAACCGGCACCACATCTTCGAGTCGAAGATCAGGGTTCGTACCGCCGGTGACGACGCCACCGGGGTCTTTCCTCGGACTGCGTGCAGAACGATGCCCTCGTCCGTCGCATCGGGGTCTCGGCCCGGCCGCTTGGTCCCTCGCTCGGGTGATCTCACGGACGTGGGGGCCGGGAAGTGATGCCGCGTTATCACCGGGGAAACATTCGAGATCGCGGCCCGAAATAGCAGCTGGCGAGCATCGGACGGTGACCGTCGACCAGATCGCCGATGCCGGGCCGCTTGCCGGCTTCACCGTGGCCGTGACCGCCGAGCGGCGGCGGGAGGAGCTGGCCGCCCTGTTGGAGCGGCGGGGGGCCCGGGTGGTGGTCGCTCCCGCCATCACGATCGTGCCGTTGGGGGACGACGAGGCGCTGTTGCATGCCACGGAGGCCTGTGTGGGGCTGGCGCCGGACATCGTCATCGCCACGACCGGGATCGGGTTCCGGGGGTGGTTGGAGGCCGCCGAGGGGTGGGGGATGGGTGACACCCTGCGGGCCGCGCTGGGGCGGGCCCGGCTGATCGCGCGGGGGGCGAAGCCGTGCGGCGCGATCCGGGCCGCCGACCTGAGCGAGGAGTGGTCGGCCGCCACCGAGTCGTCAGAGGAGATTCTGGAGCGGCTGTTGTCGCAGGGTATCGCCGGGCGGCGGATCGCGGTGCAGTTGCACGGCGGGCCGCAGGCGGAGTTCACCGCGGCGCTGCGGGCTGCCGGGGCCGCCGTCGTGGAGGTTCCGGTGTACCGGTGGACGCTGCCGCCGGATCCGGCACCCGTACGCCGGCTCGTCGGTCAGGTGGTCGCAGGGCAGGTCGACGCCGTCACCTTCACCAGCGCCCCGGCCGTGCAGGCCCTGCTCGACATCGCCGCCGACGCCGCGGGAGAGGTGCTGGACCGGTTCCGGGGCCGGACCATGGCGGCCTGCGTCGGGCCGGTCACCGCTGCTTCGCTGGTGGAGCGGCGCGTTCCGGTCGTCACGCCGCACCGGTCGCGGCTGGGGGCCCTGGTCAAGGTGGTCACCGACGAGTTGCCGCGGCGGGCCGTCCGGCTGGCGGTGGCCGGTGAGGAGCTGGAGATCCGGGGGCACGCCGTGCTGATCGGGGGGCGGTTGCAGACCCTCGCGCCGGCCGCGATGGCGATTCTCGCGGCGCTCGCCGACCGGCCGGGGACCGTCGTCTCCAAGGACCGGCTGGCCGGGGTGCTGCCGCGGGGCACCGACGGGCATGCCGTGGACGTGGCGATCGCCCGGCTGCGGACCGCGCTGGGCGGCGGCGGGCACATCGAGACAGTGATCAAACGGGGTTACCGGCTGAGGGTGGACGAACCGTGACGGTCCTGCTGGCGGTCGCGCACGGTACGCGTTCCGCGGCCGGCCAGGCGCAGATCCGCGGTCTCGTGGACCGGGTCGCCCTGCGCCGCCCGGACCTCGACGTGCGGCTGGCCTACGTGGACGTGCAGGAGCCCCGCGTCGGGGAGGTCGCCGTCAGCCCCGACACAGTGATCGTGCCGTTGCTGCTTTCGGCCGGCTATCACGTACGCGTGGACATCGCGGAGGCCGCGGCGGTCAGCGGGGCGAGAGTCGCACCGCCGCTGGGCCCGGACCCGGTCCTCGTGGACGGCCTTCGGAGACACCTGACCGGTGGGGACGCCGTCGTGCTGGCAGCGGCCGGGTCCTCCGATCCGGCGTGGCGCGCTGACATCGACCGGGTGGCCGCCGAGCTGGGCGCGACGGTCGCGTACGCCTCCGGCACCGATCGCCGCGTCCCCGAGGTCGTCGCTCACCTGCGGGAGCAGGGCGCCGAGCGGGTGACCGTGGCCGCGTACCTGCTCGCCGAGGGGCTGTTCTACCGGGCGCTGCACAGCGCCGGAGCGGACCGGGTCACGCCGCCGCTGTGCGAGGACCGGGCCGTCGTGGACCTGGTGGCGGCCCGGTACGCCGATCTCACAACGACCGCCGGCCGGTTGTAGGGATTTCCGTACGTCGGCGCAATCGTGCGGCGCCGGTGACCGAAACGCCACGCCAGCACGATCGGTGGCGTGACGGTGACCGAGACCCATTGCCCGTACTGCGCTCTGCAGTGCGGCATCCGGCTGACGCCCGAGATTCCGCGGGTGCGGCTCGAGCCCGCCGAGTTCCCGGTGAACCGGGGCGGGCTGTGCGCCAAGGGCTGGACAGCCGCGGAGCTGCTCGACCACAAGGACCGCCTGCTCACCCCGTTGGTCCGCAAGGACCCCGCGGACCGCAGGAGCCCGCTGCGCGAGGCCACCTGGGACGAGGCCATGGAGCGCATCGTCGCGGCGATCCGGGCCAGCCAGCAGGCGTACGGGCCGGACAGCGTCGGCGCGTTCGGCGGGGGCGGGCTGACCAACGAGAAGGCGTACACGCTCGGCAAGTTCGTCCGGGTGGCGCTGCGCTCGGCGTCCATCGACTACAACGGCCGGTTCTGCATGTCGTCGGCCGCCACGGCCGCCAACCGGGCGCTCGGCGTCGACCGCGGGCTGCCGTTCCCGCTCGAGGACCTTGCTCAGGCCCGTACGGTCCTGCTCGTCGGTGCCAACCCGGCCGACGCGATGCCGCCGTCGATGCAGTATCTGGACGCCGGGCGGGCCGAGGGCGCCCGGCACATCGTCGTGGACCCGCGGCTGACGGCGACCGCGAAGGGCGCGTACCGGCATCTGCAGCCCCTGCCCGGCACGGACCTGGCGCTGGCCAACGGCCTGTTGCACATCGCCATCCGGGAGGGCCTGGTCGACGAGGAGTACATCCGCGACCGCACGACCGGCTTCGACGCCGTCCGCGCCGCGGTGAACTCCTACTGGCCCGGGCGGGTCGAGCGGATGACCGGCGTCCCCGAGGCGCACCTGCGCGAGACGGTCCGCCTGCTGGCGACCGGGAAGCCGGCGATGATCCTCACCGCGCGCGGCGCCGAACAGCACAGCAACGGTACGGACACCGCCCAGGCCTACCTCAACCTCGCCCTCGCGCTGGGCCTCGTCGGCCGGCCGTACTCGGGCTACGGCACGATCACCGGCCAGGGCAACGGGCAGGGCGGCCGCGAGCACGGTCAGAAGGCCGACCAGCTGCCCGGGTACCGCCGCCTCGACGACCCGGCCGCCCGCGCGCACGTCGCGAAGGTGTGGGGCGTCGACCCCGACGAGCTGCCCCGGCCCGGCAAGAGCGCGTACGAGATGCTCGACCGCCTCGGCACCGACGGCGGCGTCCGGGTGCTGCTCGTGCTGGCCAGCAACATCGCCGTCTCCGCTCCGCACGCGAACCACGTCATCGACCGGCTCCGCGCCCTCGACCTGCTCGTGGTCAGCGACATCTTCCTCTCCGAGACGGCCGCGCTCGCCGACGTCGTGCTGCCGACCGCGCAGTGGGCGGAGGAGGAGGGCACGATGACCAACCTCGAGGGCCGGGTCATCCGCCGCCGGCGGGCCCTGCCCCCACCGCCCGAGGTCCGCACCGACCTGCGCTTCCTCAAGGACCTCGCGGACCGCCTCGGCCGCGGCGAGTACTTCACCGACGAGCCGCGCGAGGTCTTCGAGGAGCTGCGCCGCGCCGGCGCGGGCGGGATCGCCGACTACGCCGGCATCACCTGGGAGCGGGTGGATGCCGAGCAGGGCGTGTTCTGGCCGTGCCCGAGCGAGGACCACCCCGGCACGCCGCGGCTGTTCGCCGACGGCTTCCCGACCCCGGACGGCAGGGCCCGTTTCGTACGGGTCGAGCACCGCGACCCGCACGAGATGCCCGACCGGCATTACCCGTACGTCCTGACGACCGGCCGGACGATGCAGCAGTACCAGAGCGGCAACCAGACCCGCCGGGTCGCCGCGCTCAGCGTGGCGATGCCGGAGCCCCGCGTCGAGCTGCACCCCGATCTGGCGCGGCGGCACGGGATCGCGGACAGCGACATGGTCGAGCTGCGCAGCCGCCGCGGGCGGGCGTTCTTCCGCGCCCGGCTCAACCCGGGGATCCGCCCCGACACCGTCTTCGCGCCCTTCCACTGGGGCGGCGACAACGCCGTCAACGCCCTCACCGATCCCGCGCTCGACCGGCATTCCCGGATGCCCGCTTTCAAGGCGTGCGCGGTCGCGATCGCGCGTACCGAAGAACCAGGAGGGAACTGCTGACATGCAGTCACCGCGTCTCGTGATCATCGGCAACGGCATGGCCGGCGCCCGGACCGTCGAGGAGATCCTCGCCCGTGACGGCGACTTCGCCGTGACGATGTTCGGCGACGAACCGTACGGCAACTACAACCGGATCATGCTCTCCAACGTCCTCGCGGGCGTGGAGGACGAGTCCGGCATCTTCCTCAACGACCTGTCCTGGTACGCCGACAACGGCATCACCCTGCACACCGGCACCCGCATCACGCGCATCGACCGGGCCGCGAAGGTGGTGTACGCGGAGGACGGCAGCGCGACCCCGTACGACAAGCTGATCATCGCCACCGGCAGCCGCGCGTTCGTCCCGCCGATCCCCGGCATCCACCGCCCCGGCCGCGGCTACCACCAGGGCGTCTTCGCCTTCCGCACGCTCGACGACACCCGGGCGATGATCCGGTACGCCCGCGAGCACGAGCGGGCGGTCGTCATCGGCGGCGGCCTGCTCGGCCTGGAGGCGGCGCGCGGCCTGCAGAACCACCTGAGCCACGTGACGCTCGTGCACGCCATGGGCCACCTGATGAACACCCAGCTGGACGCCGAGGCGGGCGCGACCCTGCAGCGCAGCGTCGAGAAGCTCGGCATCGAGGTGGTGGTCGGCGCGCAGACCACCGAGATCCTCGGCAAGCACTCGGTGACCGGCGTGAAGCTGGCCGACGGCCGGACGATCGGTTGCGACGTCGTGGTGGTCGCCGCCGGCATCCGCGCCAACGCCGACGTGGCGCAGGCCAGTGGGCTGCCCGTCGAGCGCGGCATCGTCGTCGACGACCAGATGCGGGTGCAGGGCGAGGCCGACATCTACGCGGTCGGCGAGTGCGCCCAGCACCGCGGCGAGACGTACGGCCTGGTCGCCCCGCTCTGGGATCAGGCGAAGGTGCTCGCCGACCACATCACCGGCCGGGACCCGCACGCGGCGTACCACGGCTCGCGGGTCGCCACGAAGCTCAAGGTGGCCGGCGTGGACGTGGCTTCCATGGGCCTCAAGGAGCCCGAGTCCGACGACGACGAGACCCTCACGTACGCCGAACCGCGCAAGGGCGTCTACAAGTCGGTGATCATCCGCGACGGCCGGCTGGTCGGCGCGACGCTGGTCGGTGACGTCCGCAAGGTCGCGTTCCTCATGCAGGCCTTCGACCGCGGGCTGGCGCTGCCGGAGGAGCGCGCCGAGCTGATGTTCGACCTGGGCGGCCCGCCCGCGGAGGTCAGCCCGGCCGAGATGCCCGGCGACGCGCAGGTCTGCAACTGCAACGGCGTCAGCAAGGGCGCGATCTGCTCCACCGTGCAGAGCGGCTGCAAGACCGTCTCCGGCGTCATGGACAAGACCCGGGCCGGCAAGGGCTGCGGCACCTGCAAGCCGCTCGTGCAGCGCATCGTCGAGTGGGCCGCCGGCGGCGAGGTCGAGGAGGACCCGGCGGCGAGCTGGTACGTCCCCGGCGTACCCATGCCCAAGCCGGAGCTGATGCGAGCGATCCGCGAGCACGGCCTCAAGAGTGTCTCCGCGGTCTTCGCCACGCTGGTGCCCGGCGGCAAGGAGGACGCCAAGAGCAAGATGGGGCTGGCCTCGCTGCTCAAGATGATGTGGGGCGGCGAGTACGAGGACGAGCGCGACGCCCGGTTCATCAACGACCGCGTGCACGCCAACATCCAGCGCGACGGCACGTTCTCCGTGGTACCGCAGATGAAGGGCGGCGTGACCACCCCGGCGCAGCTCAAGCGAATCGCGGAGGTGGCCGAGAAGCACGCCGTGCCGATGGTCAAGCTCACCGGCGGCCAGCGCATCGACCTGCTGGGCGTACCCAAGGAGAAGCTGCCGCAGATCTGGGCGGACCTCGACATGCCCTCGGGCTGGGCGTACGGGAAGAGCTTCCGCACCGTGAAGACCTGCGTGGGTTCCGAGTTCTGCCGCTTCGGGGTGGGCGACTCCACCGCGCTGGGCATCGCGCTGGAGGAGCGCTACCAGGGCATCGAGGGCCCGGGCAAGATGAAGCTCGCGGTCACCGGGTGCCCGCGCAACTGCGCCGAGGCGTACGTGAAGGACCTGGGTGTGGTCGCCATCGACGGCGGCAAGTGGGAGATCTACGTCGGCGGTGCCGCGGGCGCGCACGTGCGCAAGGGCGACCTGCTGGCCACCGTGGACTCCGCCGACGAGGTCATCACGCTCACCGGGCGGTTCCTGCAGTACTACCGCGAGAACGCCAACTGGCTCGAGCGCACGTACGCATGGGTCCCCCGGGTGGGCATCGAGCGCCTTCGCAAGGTGGTCGTCGACGACGCGGACGGCATCGCCGCCGACCTGGACGCCGCGATGGCCGCCTCCGTGGCCGCCTACCGGGACCCGTGGAGGGAACGTGCCGAACCCGCGACACCGGGACAATTCCGGACCTCGCTGCCGCTGGTGCTCCTGCCTCAGGTGCCGGTCCGATGAGCACCCGGCTCGGTTCCGTCCATGACATCCCCCTGGGAGAGGGACGCACGTACGCCGTCGCCGGGGAGATGGTCGCCGTCTTCCGGCTGCGTGACGGCTCGGTGCGGGCCGTGTCCGCGGTGTGCCCGCACAAGGGCGGGCCCCTCGCCGACGGGCAGATCGACGCCGAGGTCGTGATCTGCCCGCTGCACCTGACCGCCTTCGACCTGACCACCGGCTGTGCCCGCGGCGACCTGCCGCCCGTGAAGGTCTATCCCGTCACCGTCGACGCCGACGACATGCTCGTGATCCCCTCGGAGGTACTTCTGTGAGCGCCACCACCCTGGAACGTCCCGCCGTCAGCGTCCGCGGTCACTGGATCGACGACTGGCGGCCCGAGGACCCGATCTTCTGGGAACAGCGGGGCGCCGCGATCGCCCGGCGCAACCTGACCTTCTCGATCTTCTCCGAGCACATCGGCTTCTCCGTGTGGACGCTGTGGTCGGTGCTCGTGCTGTTCCTCGGGCCCGCGTACGGCGTCGACCCGGCCGGGAAGTTCCTGCTCACCGCGGTGCCGGCGCTGGTGGGGGCGGTGCTGCGGATCCCGTACACGTTCGCGGTGGCCCGGTTCGGCGGACGCAACTGGACCATCATCAGCGCCTCGATGCTGCTCGTCCCGGCGCTGCTGGCCGCGTTCCTGATCGAGCCCGGGGTCTCGTACGGCACGCTGCTGCTGCTCGCCGCGGCCGCCGGGGTGGGCGGCGGCAACTTCGCCTCGTCGATGGCCAACATCAACGCGTTCTACCCGGACCGGCTCAAGGGCTGGGCGCTGGGCATCAACGCCGGCGGCGGCAACGTGGGCGTGGCCGCGGTGCAGCTCGTCGGGCTGTTCGTGCTGGCCGTCGTCGGCGCCGGCCGCCCCGGGATCGTGGCGGGCATCTACCTGCCGCTGATCGTCGCCGCCGCGGTGGGCTCGGCGCTGTCCATGGACAACCTCAGCCAGGCCCGCAACGAGAAGCGGGGGATGCGCGACGCCGCCCGGCAGCCGCACACCTGGATCATGTCGCTGCTGTACATCGGCACGTTCGGCTCGTTCATCGGCTTTGGCTTCGCCTTCGGCCAGGTGCTGCAGGTCCAGTTCGGCGACGTGTTCAGCACCCCGGTCAGGGCCGCGTACCTGACGTTCCTCGGCCCGCTGCTCGGCTCGCTCATCCGCCCGGTCGGCGGGGCCCTCGCAGACCGCCTCGGCGGCGCCCGCGTCACGTTCTGGAACTTCGTCGCGATGGCGGCCGGCGCGAGCATCGTCCTGCTCGCCTCCCGGCTCACGTCGCTGCCGCTCCACCTCGTCGGCTTCGTCGCCCTGTTCGTGTTCAGCGGCATCGGCAACGGCTCGACGTACAAGATGATCCCGCGCATCTTCGCCCTGAAGAACCCGGGCGACGAGCACGAGGCCCGCCGCCTCTCCGGCGCGGTCATCGGCATCGCCGGCGCGATCGGCGCCTTCGGCGGCGTGCTGGTCAACCTGGCGTTCCGGCAGTCCTTCCTGGAGTACAAGACGGCCGACGCGGCGTACCTGGCGTTCATCGTCTTCTACGCGCTCTGCGTGGTCGTCACCTGGACGGTCTACCGCCGGCCGGGTCGCAGCCTCACCGGCGTCTGACGGCCACGGCGATCTGCCACTACGATGGCGCGAGCGGATGCCACGGACACCCGGGGCATCCGCTCGCCACATTGTCACGGACGACAGGAGATCGTGGTGGGCACCGACGGCGACACCCGGCCGGGCGCGGTCCGTATCGACGCGACCAAGCCTCACCCAGCGCGACGGTACGACTACTGGCTGGGCGGTAAGGACAACTTCCAGGCCGACCGCGAGGCGGCGGAGGCGATCGCCTCGGTCTTCCCGCACATCCGCACCGCGGCCCGGGAGAACCGTGCCTTCATGCGCCGCGCGGTCCGCCACCTCACCGCCGAGGCCGGCATCCGCCAGTTCCTCGACATCGGCACCGGCCTGCCCACGGCGGAGAACGTGCACGACGTGGCACAGTCCCTCGCCCCGGAATCCCGCATCGTGTACGTGGACAACGACCCCCTCGTCCTCACCCACGCCCGAGCGCTGCTGACCAGCTCGGACGAGGGCCGCACGGCGTACATCGACGCCGACGTCCGGGACCCCGAGTCGATCCTCGACGACCCGGCCGTACGGGAGACGCTGGACTTCTCCCAGCCGGTGGCGCTGCTGCTGGTGGCGATCCTGCACTTCGTCGAGGACCACGAGGACCCCTGGGCGATCGTCAAACGCCTCTTCGACGCGATGCCGCAGGGAAGCTACCTGGTGCTGTCCCACGCGACGTTCGACCCGCTGGACCCGGAGACGATCGCGGCCATGAACGCGGTCAACGAGCCGATCAAGCCCAGGTTCAGCCCCCGGCCGCTGGCGGAGGTGTCGCGGTTCTTCGAGGGACTCGAGCTGCTCGAACCGGGCATCGTCTCGGTGTCCGACTGGCGCCCCGGCCCGGGACCGCGTCCGACACCGGCGGAGGCCACGGGGTACGGGGCGGTCGCGCGGGCCCGCTGAGCCGCCGGGTCAGGCGGTCCTGCTCACTCGGCTATGCCCGGCGGCGGAGGTGAGGTCTTGCCGGGCCTCGTCCACCGCAGCCCGGGTGGGTGGGAAGCGCCGACGTCCTCGGCCAGCTGGTGCCTCAGCTCACCGGCGAGCTCCCGTACCTGTCGCGACTCCGCCGCCCGCAACCGGGGCGACCCGGCATCGTCGGACCCGATCTCCACGAGGAGATTCAGGAGCCTCAAGGAGAGCTCCTGCGAGGCGGGAGTAAGGAACATGCCGCCTCCCTTCTCGCCGAAATACCAGGCGCTGAAGGTCTCCCTGAAGGCCAGAAGCTCCATCCTGTCGGGCTCTTCTCCCGGGAGGAAGTAACGGGGCAGGCAACGCGAGACGTGGAACAGTTCCTGGTAACGCTCGAGGCGTTTGCTCTGCAGGTTCTGATCGTAAGTGTGCTCCAGCGTCAGTCTCATGGTGGAGCGAGTCGAGAGGTAGGTGACCAGAGCGCCAACCGTCGCTCCGACCACGGCGCACAGCAGGCCGACGACAATCGCCACATCCGCTCCCGCCGACGCTCGGACCACGATGGGATGACACTCGATCCGGCGTGCCGGGCGCCGCTGGTCGCGTCGATTGCCAAGCCGGGCCGGGATGGTACAAAGCGTAGCGCTACGTATATACCGACGTGGACACGCTGCAACGCCGCTGGTACTAGTTAGGCGTGCTGAGGGCCTTCGAATGGGTTGTGCTGGGATGTGGCAGCGCTGCCGCCATCGTCTACGGCGTACGTCGTCACCGGCCCGCCCGGCCCGGCCCCTGGCTGCTGCTCGCCGGCGCCATCGTCGCGAGCGCCGTGGGCGACGTGCTGACCGCGTTGGGGCGGCCGGGCGTCGCCGAATTCTCCTTCTACGCCATGTTCGTGCTCGTCGCGTGGAGCCTGCTGCAGCTGACCCGGGTCGGTGCGATCCTCGTCGAGCGGGCGCGGCTCATCGACCTGCTCGCGTTCGCGTGCTCCACGCTGCTCGTGGTCTGGGTGTTCGTCATCGGCGACGCGGGCCGGATCGGCAACGTCTCCGGCGCGTACGTGATCGGGGCCCTGCTGCTCCTCGCGGTGGTCGCCCGCGTGCTCCTCGCCGTAGGGCGGAATCTCTCCGCCGTGCTGCTGGTCATCGGGGCGGTGGGTGTCCTGGTCAGTGACATCGTGCAGCCGTTGTGGCCGGGGCGGCTGAGCGAGTCCGGGTTCGTGGTGCTCTACCTGGCCTGGGGCGCCGCCGCGCTGCACCCGTCGATGGTCAGGCTCACCGAGCCCGCGGCGCCGAGGCCGAGCCCGTGGCGGGCGCGCTGGACGGCGCTGCTGGGAATTTCCGTCGCCACCCCGCCGGTGGTTCTGCTGATCGAGGCGATCCACGGCACGGTCAATGACGGCGTGGTGATCGCTGCGGCCGGTGCGATCACGCTTCTGCTGACCATCACCCGACTGACCGACTCGGTGACCCTGAACGGCCAGGCCCTGGCGCGGGAACGGGCCCTGCGGCAGGCGAGCGCCGCGTTGGTCGCCGCGGCCGACGCAGCGGCCGTCGACGCGGCCGTCCGGGCCGCTGTCGCCCAGCTCATGCCACCGTACGCGATCCGCAGCACCGTCTTCGCCCTCGACGACCACCAGCTCACGCTCGAAGCGGCGCCCGGCCCGGCGCACCGGAGCTGGTGGACCGAGGACTCCGACCGTGACTACGCCACGCTGGTCTGCCCGCTGAGGCTCGAACCGCTCGCCGTCGCCCGGCCCAGCGGCGGAGCCCTCATCCTCGAAGGCCGGCGGGACGTCCTCACCGCCACGCGCGACACCCTCGAGGTCCTGGCCGGCCAGGCGGCGCTCGCCCTGGACCGCATCTCCCTGGTGGAGGCGGTCGGCCGCCGCGACAGCGACCTCTACCTGCGCGCGGTGATCCGCAACAGCGCGGACATCATGGTGGTGATCGACGAGGATCAACGCATCCGGTACGCCAGCCCGTCCCTGCGCGACCTGCTCGGCACGGACGACCTGCCACCCCTGGCCACCCTCGACGACCTCGTGCACCCGGATGATCGCGTCCCGCTGCGCCAGGCCTTCCGCAGCTCCGGGGACGGGGTGGTGTACTGCTCACTGCTCCGGGCCGACGGAACCCAGGTGCTGGTCGAGGCCACGTACCGCGACCTGCGTGCGGACCGGTTGGTCCAGGGCTTCGTCGTGACAATGCGGGATTTTACCCAGGGCCGTGAGCCGGACGAGCTACGGCCTCCACGCGAGAATGTGGATGACCTGCCGGCCCGGGTGAACCGCCGCAGCGCCCGGCACAAGTTCCGCTACTGAGCGAGAGCTGCCGGGGCTCGACGTGCGTGCCACACCGGGCCGGCCGGCGGCTTCGCTCCTGGCTTAACGCCCGGGACCTCGAGAAGGCCAGGTCACGACCTAGGGTGAGCCTATGGCAGACCTGCGGCACACCGATGGTCATCGCCGGCCGCTGTTGCGGACGGTGGTCGGCGAGGTGCTGCGCCGCCGGCGGCGGGAGCAGCGCCGCACACTCGCCGAGGTGGCTCGCGACGCGAACGTCTCAGTGCAGTACCTTTCCGAGGTCGAGCGCGGCCTCAAGGAGCCCAGCTCGGAGATCGTGGCGGCGGTCTGCGACTCGCTGGGCCTCGACCTGGTCGACATGCTCGCCGAGGTGCGGCAGGACCTCACCGCCGGCCGGGCCACCGTGCTGCAGTTGGACCCCGCCCGATTGCGCCGGGCCGCTCCCGCGCCGGCCCCGATCCGACCCCGGCGCAGCGGCGACGTCATGCTGCTCGCCGCCTGATCCGAACGGGGCCTGCCCGCCTTCTACGCGCTCAGCCGGTACGCGCGGGAGGGGCGGGTGGTGATCACCCGGTCGGCCAGGCCGTAGGCGACCGCCTCCGCCGCGGTCAGCGCCATGCTGCGGTCGGTGTCCTCCCGGATCTTCGCTGTCGAGTGGCCGGTGTGGTCGGCGAGGATCCGGTCCATCTCGGCCCGCACCTTCGCCACCTCCTTCGCCTCGACCGCCAGGTCGGGCAGTGTGCCCCGGGCCTGGCTCGACGGCTGGTGCAGCGTCACCTTGGCGTGCCGCAGCACCGAGCGCTTGCCGGGAGTGCCGGCCGCCAACAGAGCCGCCGCCGCCGACGACGCCTGCCCCACGCAGAATGTCGTGACGTCACAGCGGATGAAGTTCATGGTGTCGTAGATCGCCGTGAGCGCGCTGAACGAGCCGCCCGGCGAGTTGATGTACAGCGCGATCTCCTGCTCGCCGGCCGACTCGAGGTGCAGCAGCTGGGCGATCACCACGTTGGCGACACCGTCGTCGATCTCGGTGCCGAGGAAGATGATGCGGTCGGACAGCAGCCGCGAGTAGATGTCGTAGGCGCGCTCACCGGTCGGCGTCTTCTCGACCACGGTGGGAATCGTGTACTGGCTCATGCGCTCAGCCCCATCGGCAGACGCTGCACGGTGGGGCGTACGTCGTCGACGCTGCCCAGGATGTGGTCGATCAGTCCGTACTCCCGGGCTTCTTCAGCGGTGAACCACCGGTCCCGCCTGCTGTCGCGTTCGACGGTCGCCATGCTCTGCCCGGTGTGCTCGGCGGTGAGCCGTAGCAGGGTGGTCCCGATTCGTTCCAGCTGGTCGGCGTAGATCTCCACGTCAGCTGCGGTGCCACCGAAGCCGGCGGACCCCTGGTGCATGAGAACCTGCGCGTGCGGAAGGCTGAAGCGCTTACCCGGCGTACCCGCGGTGAGCAGGAACTGGCCCATGCTCCCGGCCAGACCGAGGGCGAGTGTGCTGACGTCGTTCGGAATCAGCCGCATGGTGTCGTAGATGGCGAGCCCGGCGCTGACAGACCCGCCCGGAGAGTTGATGTAGAGGCTGATCGTTCCGAGCGGGTCCTCGGCGGAGAGCAGCAGGAGCTGCCCGCACAGCCGGTTCGCCACCGGATCGTCGACCTCACTCCCGAGCACGATGATCCGCTGATGCAGCAGCCGCGCGGCCACCTGGTCGTCGATGGACCCCGCGGTCCAGGGGCTGACCCCATGTGTCAGTTGCATGATTCCGTCTCCTCGTGCCGGGCGTCGCGGCCTCCACGATCGGCCGGGAAACGCCGGCATACCAAGGAAATCTGCTGTCAGCGGATGGCGGCGACGAACGTCCGTCAGGAGGGACGCCTATGCGCACCACCGGAGGCGGACGCACTCCGGCGCACGCCACTGCGGGCTGGCGCTGACGCCACCAACCCGCAGCGCGAGGGGAATGACCAGCGACTACGAACCGCGAGCCCTCAGCCGGACCGTGCAGCGGATGTACTGCTGGAGTGTCAGGCGGGATCCCGCTGGTCCAGCCACGTCAGCATCGCCGCGGTCGTTTCCTGCGGCTTCTCCTGCTGGATCCAATGACCGCAGTCCAGACTGACCACTTCCGCATTCGGCACGAATTCCGTCAGTCTCTCCGACCTCGCGACCGTGTCGCGGTCGCCGTAGATCATGAGCGTGGGCTGCCGGATGACCGGGTCCACGTCCGCCAGCAGGCGCCAGTTGCGGTCCAGGTTTCGGTACCAATTGATTCCGCCCGTGAACCCTGTCGATTCGAAGGCCGAGACGAAGACAGCCAGTTCGTCGTCACTCATGACGGGCTCACCCCGTGGAGTTTCCGCCCTGGCGAGGTTGATCAACGCATTGCCCGGCTCAGGCTCCGCGAAGGGTACGTTCTTCCGGTACAGGTTCCGGATGAACTGGAACGTGTTCTCCTGGAACACGGCGTCCGCGACGCCCGGCTGCCGGTTGAAGTGGACGAAATAGAAGTCGCTGCCGAGCACGGCTTCCATGCCCTCGATCCAGGGGATGTCTCCGCGCACGAGGTACGGCAGACTCAGGTTGATCACCTTGTTGACCCGGTTCGGGTGCAACAGGGTCAGGCCCCAGACGACGGCTGCGCCCCAATCGTGACCGACGAACGTGGCATCGTCGTATCCGTAGTGATCGAGGAGGGCGACGAGGTCACCCGACAGGTGGGCGATGTCGTAGTCGGTGACTTCGGTCGGGCGGGACGAGGTGCCGTAACCGCGCTGGTTCGGGACGATGACGTGGTAGCCCGCTGCCGCGAGAGCGGGAATCTGATGGCGCCAGGAGAAGGCGTGCTCCGGCCAGCCGTGACAGAGCACGATGGGCTTCTCCGCGTTCTGCCGGCCGGCTTCGAAGACTTCGAGTTCCACACCGTTGACCGAAACGCGGGTGGGCCGAGGAAAGTCGATTGTCATGCCGGCATCCTGCCGACCGATACCGGTCACCTCTTGACCGGTTTTAACGGAAGTGTTGTCGGAGTGCGAGCCGACCGGTTGATGGCCATCCTTTTCCTGCTGCAACGCCGCGAGCAGGTGACAGCAGCGGAAGTCGCCCGAGAGTTGGAGATATCCGAGCGCACCGCCCGCCGCGACCTCGACGCCCTGGGCATGGCCGGTGTGCCCGTGTACTCCGTGCAGGGCCGGGGCGGCGGCTGGCGCCTCGTGGGCGGCGCCCGCACCGACCTGTCCGGGTTGACCGCGGGGGAGGCCCGCGCCCTGTTCCTGGTCGCCGGCCCTGCCTCGGCTGTGACGCCGGCGGTGAAAGCGGCGCTGCGCAAACTCGTCCATGCCCTGCCGCAGCCGTTCCGCGTGCAGGCGGAGGCGGCGGCGGCGTCGCTGGTCATGGACCCCCACCAATGGGGGTGGAGCCGGGTCGAGCCCCGGCCACCCCGCTTCCTCGACGAAGTCCAGGACGCGGTGATCCGCGGCGTCCAGGTCCGCCTCGGCTACGTCGACCGGGAAGGCACCGGAACCGAGCGAACCGTGCACCCGCTCGGCATCGTCGCCAAAGGCGCGGCGTGGTACCTCGTCTCCGGCACCGAGGCCGGCCGGCGAACTTTCCGGATCGACCGCGTGTCGTCCGTCGACCCGACCGGCGATCCCGTGCACCGGCCCGATGACTTCGACCTTGCCGAGAGCTGGCGCGCGATCGCGGACGAGGTCGACCGCAGACGAACACCCGTCGCGGCCCGGGCGGTGTGCGCGCCTGAGGAGACAGGCATGCTCCGGATGGCGTTCGGCGGTCGGCTCGAGGTGGGAGGTTCCACGACCGACGGCCGCATCGAGGTCGTGATCCGCGGCAGCGACGAGGACATTCTCGCCGGCGAGCTTGCCGGGCTGGTCGAATGGGTCGAGGTGACCGGTCCTCCGAGTGTGCGGGACCGCCTCGCCTCGATCGGCAGCGCGCTCGTCGAGCGATACGGCTCAGACGGGCACTGACGTCGTACGGCAGAGCGCGAGGTGCCATCGCCCCGGCGAATTCCGGCACGACGCTGCGACGACGAGGCCGGGGCTTGGAAGTGAGCCGGGCCGAAAAAGTTGGACCCGGTGTGCAACCCTTCGCCGGCCGGCGCGCCTCTAGGTGGCGACGAAGGGAGCACTACCGAGTGGATGCCGAAGACGACGAGGGCTTTCGCGAGTTCGTCCGGGTCCGGTTCGAGCCGCTGCGCGCTCTCGCGTACGTGACCTGCGGTGATTGGCAGGCTGCCGAGGATGCGGTTGCCGGCGCGTTGGCCAAGCTTTATCTGCGGTGGAACAAGGTGAGCACGCCTGAGGCGTATGCCCGGACCATGGTGATTCGGGCTGCGATCGGGGAGAAGCGGCGGCCGTGGCGGCGGGAGCGGTCGGCTGGGGACGCCCTGCCCGACGTGCCGGTACGGGACCGGTCCGGTGACGTCGATGAACGCCTGCGGTTGCATGCCGCCCTGCTTCGAGTGCCGCCCCGGCAGCGCGCGGTTCTGGTGCTGAGGTTCCTCGAGGGCCTCAGCGTCGGGGAGACCGCGGAGGTCCTGGGGTGCCGGAGCGGCACCGTCAAGAGCCAGAGCTCGCGGGGACTGGACACGTTGCGGGCCGTGCTGGCCGCCGAGGACATCACCCTGCGCGAGGAGGAGGACCATGTCCTATCACGTTCGTGACGTGCTGGAATCGGCGCGGGATTCCGCACCTGCGCCGCGTACCAGCACCGATGACATCATTGCCCGGGCCGGGCGGATCCGTACCCGTCGCCGCCTCGCCGCGGCTACCGGCGCCGGGGCTGCCTGCCTGGCGATCGCGGTAGCGGCGGTGTCCGGCCTCGGATCCGCGCCGGCCACCCGGCAGGCGGCCGGGCAGTCCGCGGCGCAGCCCGGTGGGATCACGCTGCCGGCCGGCTTCACCACCGTCTTCGGCGACGCGCGGGCCGGTGAGTACCGGATCGGGCCGGCGGGCGAGGTGACGTCCGGCTACCAGGAGGTGCCGGTCTACCGCGAGGGCGCCACCTGGCCCGGTGACGACGGCAAGGACTATCCGCTGGTCGACGGCATGATCACCGTCTACCGGCCGGGCGTCTACGACCCGGACAGCTTCCGGCGGGCCGGGTCGCGGACCAAGCTGGGCCCCGAGTTCACGGTCACGGTCGCCGGCCGGCCCGGCGTCGGCCACAAGGTCACGTACGCCTCGGCCATGGTGAACATGCCCGGCTCCCCGTCGGCGAGCCCGTCGTTCGACCCGGCGGGCGGCTTCACGCGGGTGGCGCTGGCCTGGGAGTACGAGCCCGGCGCCTGGGCCACGTACGTCCCCGGCGACGCGCAGGTCAACCAGAGCACCGAGGACGCGGTGGCGGTCGCCGAGGCGCTGAGCGTGGTGCCGGAGCGGCCGGTGCGGGCGCCGTACCGGTTCGGCTACCTGCCCGCGGGCTGGCAGCCGATCGCGGTGACCGAGACCGACGCCGACCTGAGCACCACGGTCTCGGAGCTGTACCTGCACGACGGCCCGCTGGCGGACAAGGACCGGGCCGCCGTGGTGGACGAGGTCACGCCGCGGACGGTGAAGATCTTCGTCTCCCGGAGCACCCTCAAGGACGAGGCGATCCGCGGCAAGAAGGGCGTCCACTGCTACGAGCAGCCGGTGTGCACCCGGGTCCTGGGTGACTACTTCATCCAGGTCGACGGGATGTTCAGCAACGCCCTGCCGGCCACGGAGGTCAGGAAGATCGCCGAGGGGCTGAAGCCGGTCGACGTGACGGACCGGGACGCCTGGGTGCCGGTGAAGTAGAGACGCGCAGGGGCGGCACGCGGTCGGGACGATCAGATGCGGGCGTTGATCGCCTGGTAGCCGGAGTCCTCCCGGGTGCCGCCCATGCCGTCGCCCACCGTGCGGTAGTCGGCGATCCACTCCACGGAGCGTACGTACTTGACCATCTTGTACCCGTGGATGGACTCCACCCGCAGCCGCAGCGGGGCACCGAAGGTCCACGGCAGCGGCTGGTCGTTCATCGACCAGGCGAAGATGGACTCGTCCTCCAGGCAGTCCGCCAGCGGGATGCAGGAGTAGTACGGCTCGAGCGGCCGGTCCCCGTGCATCTTCTGCGCCGTCCCGAACGAGGTGACCAGCAGGTACCGGGCGTCGGCCGGCCGCTCACCGCCCAGGGCCATGACGTCGGCGACCTTCGGGCCCTTCCACTTGGCGATGCCCGTCCAGCCCTGCATGCAGGTGTGCATGGTGATCTGCTCCTGCTGGGGCAGCGCCCTGAGCTGGTCGAACGTCACGGTCACCGGGTTGTCGGCCGGCCCGATCCGCAGGACGTAGTCCTGGAACCCGTTCGCGGCGAGCGCGTGCCACTCGGGCGACTCCTCCGGCGTGGGATGTCTGCCGTTGCTCCAGTGGTACGGCGAGATGTCCTTCTCGGTGTACGTGCCCGCCTCGCGGGTGCGCGGGTGCATCCGGTTGACCGTGACCGCCCGGATCGGCTCGAGCAGGCGGAACAGGAACCGCTGGGTGGCCCGTACGTCGCGGATGCTGAGGTAGCTGATCGCGATCCAGGCGGCGACCACCAGGAGCGTCGCCAGCACCATGACGGTCGTCGCCTGCGCCACCCGCGCCGGGTCGTACGAGCCGAAGACCATCTGCGTGACGTTGTGGTCGCGGTGGACGATGAACACCAGCGCGATGTGCATGACCATGAAAGCGGTCAGGAACACCATTCCGAGGAAGTGGATGGAGCGCGCCGCCTGCCGGCCACCGAAGATCTTCGGGTACCACGGGTACCGGCCGATCACCGCCGGCGACATGACGGGCCCGGTGGCGATCATCAGCGGGGCGGCGACGAAGACGACCGTGAAGTAGAGCAGGTGCTGCAGGGCGTCGTACGGGGTGAAGTGCTCGATGCTCGGCACCCCGAACCCGGCGTAGATCTTCAGCGACTCCCAGGCCTGCGGGACGAGGTCCCAGGACGTGGGCACGATCCGGCGCCACTCGCCGGTGAGGAACAGCAGGCCGACGTACGCCGCCCCGTTGAGCACCCAGAGGACGGAGACGAGCCCGTGCCAGTGCCGGCCCAGCCCGATGTTCCTCGCCCCGGGCAGGGCCAGCCAGCTGGGCAGCGACGACTCGTCGTCGCGGGCCATGAACGCGCCCTCCTCGGGCGGCACGACCCGCTTGGTGAACTTGATCCACTCGGTGCCCGGCCCGCAATCGTTGCGCCAGTAGAACCGGGGGTGCGTCGCGATGATCTGCCAGCCGGACCGGATCAGCAGTCCCATGAGGAAGAAGTTGATCAGGTGGCTCGCCCGGAGCCAGATCGGGAAGTCGAACTCGGGCATCAGGCAAGCCTCCTGCACAGCTCGTGTCGCACGGACCGTGTCGTTCCACCCCAGGACACTCTAGCGACGGATCCGCTCACGCACTGCCGCTGCCGGCCTGCCCCAGGTGCTCGTCCACGGCCGTCGCCAGCATCGGCCACAGCGGCACCCGGGCTCCGAGCGTCGCCTGGAAGGCGTGGTACAGGTCCGCCTTCCCGGGCCAGACCGTCGCCGTCGGCCGGTTCGCCGGGTCCAGCTGGTGGAACCAGGAGCCGTGCTCGTGGTCGATCAGGTACGCCTCCGTGTAGTCCCACCACGTGCGGTACCAGTCCGCGTACGCCTGTTCCCGGGTGTACGCGTGCAGCGCCGCCGCCGCGTTGATGCCCTCGGCCGCCACCCAGTGCATGCGGTCGCGGACGACGGGGCGGCCCGTCCAGTCGGTCGTGTAGACGAAGCCGGGGTTCCCGTCGACCGCCCAGCCGTCGGCGACGGCCCGGTCGAAGAGGTTGCGGGCGGCGGAGGCGAAGAAGGACGGGTCGCCCACGGTCGGGGCGGACGCGGTGTGCAGCAGCAGGCGGGACCACTCGAGGCCGTGGCCGATCGTCGCCCCGTACGGCTTGAAGGCGTGGTCCGGTTTGTCGATGTTGTAGTCGGGCTGGGGCGTCCACGTGGCGTCGTAGTGCTCGGGGATGCGCCACCGGTGGTCCGAGGCGGCGGCCACGACGAAGCGGCAGATGCGCACGGCGCGGTCGATCCAGGCGCGGTCGCCGGTCACGCTCGCCACGGACAGCATCGCCTCGACGGTGTGCATGTTGGCGTTGATGCCGCGGTAGTCGTCGAGGATGCTGAACGCGGTGTCCCACGTGTCGACGCACATGCCGGCCTTGTCGTCCCAGAAACGGTCCAGGAAGACCTGCGACGCCTCCGCGAGCAGGTCGTCGGCGCCGGGCAGGGCGGCCTGCACCCCGGTGGACGCGGCCAGCAGCACGAACGCGTGGTCGTAGCAGCTCTTGCCCGGCTCCGCGGTGCCGTCCTCGGCGACCGAGGAGTGCCAGCCGCCGTGTTCGGCGTCGCGCAGCCGGCCGGTGAGCCCGGCCATCGCCTGGGCCGCGATCCGGCCGGCGCCGGGCACGCCGAGCAGCGCGCCGATGCCGTACACGTGGGTCATCCGGCAGCTGATCAGCGCCGAGGTGGGCCGGCCCGGCTCGGGTTCGCCGCGGTCGTCGAGCCAGCGGGCGCCGCCGCCGGGGTCGGCGGTGCGGCGCCCGAAGGCGAGCAGGTCGCGGCTGTGCTGGTCGAGCCAGCGGTGGTGGGCGGGACTGGTCGGCCAGACGGACATGTCGATCACTCTAGGTCAGGCCGCCGTACCGTCCGACGGCCGCCGTCCCGGTGCCCGCCGGGTGGCCTGCTCGGTTAAGCGGGGTGCTCGGAGCGGGCCGTGAGGAACAGCCGGGCCAGGTCGGCGAACTCGTCGGCGCGTTCGATCTGCGGCATGTGCCCGGTGTCGGGGAACAGGTGGGACCGGGCGTCGGGGAACGCCGCCTGCGCCGCGGCGAGGTGCGTGGCCGGCAGGATGAGGTCCCGGTCGCCCCAGATCAGCAGCGTCGGGCGGGGGTGCTGGGCGACTCCCGCGAGCAGCTCGTCGCGCCACGGCCGCCGGATGCCGCGGAAGCCGCCGAGCGCGTGCGCGGTCTCCAGGAACACCTGGGCGTACCCGGGGCGGGCTGCCACGCGCAGCGCGAACTCGACCCGTTCCGGGGTGACGAGCGCCCGGTCGACGAACAGGCTGCGTTCGACCCGGCGTGCCGCCTTCGCGTCCATGCGCCGCATCAGGCGCCGGCCGAGGCCGGGGACCGCCAGAGCGCGCAGGAAGAACGCCACCTCCTTGCCGAAGCCGGCGCTGTTGACCAGCGTCAGCGTCGCCACCCGGGCGGGCGCGGTGACCAGCAGCTGCATCGCGACCGCGCCGCCGAGCGAATTGCCCATGACGTGCAGCGGCCGCCGCTCGTCCAGCGCGTCCACGGTGGCCAGCACGCCGTCGGCCAGCGAGGCGAGGGTGATCGGCCCGGGCATCCGGTCGGACAGGCCGAAGCCGGGCAGGTCCACGCTGATCACCCGCCAGCCGTCGGACAGCCGCTCGTGCTGCGGCAGCCAGTCCTCCAGGCTGCGCCCGATGCCGTGCAGCAGCAGGATCGGCGGGTTCGCCGGGTCGCCGCTCTCGTGCACGCGCACGGCGGCGCCGCGTACGGTCAGATGCCTCATCGGGTCACCCGCGCCCGGGTCCTGCCGCCGCGCGCGGCCGCCTCGGTGAGCCGGTTGAGCACGCGCAGGTGCGAGCCGGGCAGCAGCCGGGCGAGCAGGTCCGGGACCTTCGCGCTGACGGCGACCAGGACCCGGCCGCGGCGGCGCCGCACGCCCTCCAGGATGTCGGCCGCGGCCTTCTCCGGCGGGTACGTCAGCAGCGCGGCGAACTTGCGCTGCTCCCTCTCCACCTCGTCGGGGGACGCGGCGGCGGCCGCGCGGGCGCTCTCGGCGATCCGGGTACGGACCCCGCCGGGGTGCACCGTCGTCACGCCCACCCCCGACTCGAGCAGTTCGCTGCGCAGCACCTCGCTGAGCCCGCGCAGCGCGAACTTGCTGGAGCTGTACGCCGACTGTCCCGGCGGGGCGATCAGGCCGTAGAGGCTGGAGACGTTGACGAGGTGCGAGCCCGGCTCGGCCTTCAGCGCGGGCAGCAGGTGGTGGGTCAGCAGCATCGGCGCGGTGAAGTTGACCGCCATGACCCACTCGAACTCACTCACGCTGACCTGGTCGAAGCGCCCGCCGAGGGCGACGCCGGCGTTGTTGACCAGCAGGCCGAGCCGCGGGTGCCGCTCCCGGACGCCGGTCGCGGCGGCGATCACCGCCTCGCGGTCGGCGAGGTCGACCACGAGCGACTCGACGGTCCGGCCGGGGTGCGCCTCTCGGATCGCCTCGGCGACGGCGTCCAGGCGCAGCGCGTCGCGGTCGATCAGGACCAGGTCGCTGCCGCGCCCGGCGAGGCCGTGCGCCAGCTGCTCGCCGATGCCGCTCGCGGCGCCGGTCACGACCGCGGTCCGGCCGGTGAAACGGTACGGGGTCAGGCGCGTCAACGGATCTCCTCGAGGACGGGGGCGGGGGTACGGCTGAACGTCATGTCCCGGCGTACATCGGCGCGGGGCGTGGTGAGCACGTCGAGCAGGTAGTTCTGCCGGACGGTCCACGGGTCGCGGTCGCCCTGCCGCGGGAAGCTGTCCAGGGCGCGCTGCACGTACCCGGAGGTCAGGTCGAGCAGCGGGCGCCGGGGTCCGGGCTTCTCCTGCGGCGTGGCCGTGGTGTAGCGGTGCTTGTCCATGTACGCGAGCAGCCGGCACACGTACCGGTGGGAGAGGTCGGCGCGCAGCGTCCACGACGCGTTGGTGTAGCCGATGCAGTACGCGAAGTTCGGCACGCCGCTGAGCATCACGCCGCGGTAGGCGACGGTCTTGCCGGGCTCGACGGGCGTGCCGTCCACGGTCAGCTGCACGCCGCCGATGGGCAGCAGCGACAGCCCGGTGGCGGAGACCACGACGTCGGCCTCGAGCACCCGCCCGTCGGTGAGCCGGATCCCCTCGGGCACGAACCGGTCGATGTGGGCGGTGACCACCGAGGCGCGGCCGGCCTTGATCGCCTGGAACAGGTCGCCGCTGGGCACCACGCACAGCCGCTGGTCCCACGGCTGGTACGCCGGCGTGAAGTGCTCGTCCAGGTACGCCGGGTCGTCCAGGTGGTACAGGGCGAAGCGCCGCAGCAGGGCCTTGACGCGCTCGGGGCGCCGCCGGGCGAGCTGGTAGAAGCCCTGCGACAGCAGGATGTTCTTGGCGCGGACCACCTTGTGCGCCGCGCGGGAGGGCAGCCAGCGGCGCAGCTTGTCGGCCACCGGGTCGCGCTCGGGCAGCACGGTCATGTACGTGGGGGAGCGCTGCAGCATCGTCACGTGCCCGGCGGTGGTGGCCATCGCGGGCACCAGCGTCACCGCGGTCGCGCCGCTGCCGATGACGATCACCCGCTTGCCGGCGTAGTCCAGATCCTCGGGCCAGAACTGCGGGTGCAGATGCGTGCCGCGGAAGTCGTCCAGCCCCGCGAAGTCCGGCTGGTAGCCCTGCGCGTAGTCGTAGTAGCCGGCGCAGGCGTACAGGAAATTGCAGGTCAGGACGCCTTGGCTGGTGGTTACCGTCCAGTGGCCGTCGGCCCATGCGGCGCTCAGGACCTTCGTGTCGAAGCGGATGTGCGGCATGATGCCGCCCTCCTCCGCGGTCTCCTGGATGTAGCTGCGGATCGCGTCGCCCGGGGCCATGGACTTCTCCCCCCGCCACGGCCGGAACGGGTAGCTCAGCGTGAACATGTCCGAGTCCGAGCGCACCCCGGGGTAGCGGAACAGGTCCCAGGTGCCGCCGATCGCGGAGCGGGCCTCGAGGATGGCGTACCTGGTGCCGGGCCGCTCGCGCTGCAGCCGCCAGGCCGCGCCGATCCCGGACAGGCCGGCGCCGATGATGAGGACGTCGAAGTGTTCGGCCATGCGTCCAGTGTTCGCCCGGACGCCGGGAGCCACTTGCCTTTGCGCGACAGCGATTTATCCTCTTGCGACATGGAGTCGGTGGTGCGGGCCGCGGGCCTGCGCGGACTGCCCGCGCTGGTGGACAGCCTCGGCGGGGACGGCGCGGAGCTGCTCGCCCGCTTCGGCGTCACCTGCGCCGCGGTGGAGTCCGACGACGCGGTGATCCCGTCGGCCGCGGCCGGGCTGCTGCTCGAGGTGGCCGCGGCGGAGCTCGGCTGCCCGGATCTCGGCCTGCGCCTGGCCGGCCTGCAGAACGCGTCCGTGCTCGGGCCACTGGCGCTCGCGATCGAGAACTCGGCCACCTTCGGCGAGGCCCTCGAGATCACCCGCCGGTTCCTGTTCGTGCACAGCCCCGCCCTCACGGTCTCGCAGATCCCCGACCCGTCGGGCCGGCCGGGCGTGACGGGCCTGCTCTACCGGGGTACGGACGCCGAGCCGCTCCCGCCGCAGGTCGCCGACGTGGGGCTGGGCCTGTTCCACCGGATCATCGTGCTGCTGCACGGCGGGCCGTACGGGCTGCGCTCGGTGCACCTGCCGCACGCGGCGCTGGCCCCGGTGGAGGCGTACACCCGCTTCTTCGGCGCCGAGGTGCGCTTCGGCCGGCCGGACGCGGTGCTGCGGGTGCCCGCCGGGCTGGCCAGCATGCCGGTGCGCGGCGGCAACCAGGTGCTGCGCGACATCGCCCTCGACTACATCACCAGCCATTTCCCGGCGCCCGGGCAGAGCGTGGCCGACCGGGTGCACCTGCTGCTCGCCCGGTCGCTGGGCTCCGCGCCGGTCGAGGTGGCGGCGATCGCCCGGATGCTGCGTACCCACCCGCGCACCCTGCAGCGGCGGCTGGCGGCCGAGGGCAGCACATTCGACGCGATCCTCGACGACGTGCGCCGGGCCGCCGCGTACCGGCTCGTGACCCAGACCGACCTGCCGTTCACCCAGGTCACGGCGATGGTCGGGCTGACCGAGCAGTCGGCGCTGAGCCGGGCGGTGCGCCGGTGGTACGGGGTCACGCCCCGGCAGCTGCGCTCCACGGCGGCCGTCCGGTCCCGGTGAGGCGTACGCCGCCCCACGGGTCGGGCTCGCCCAGCCGCGCCGGCGCCTCGCGCTCGCCGATGCGTACGGTCACCTCCCGCGCGCCGGAGCGCAGCTGCGCGCTCAACGTCTCGTCGGGCTCGGCCCGCCCGCCCCAGCGGTAGCGTCCCTCGACCGGCTCGAACCGTACCGAGAGCCGGACCTTGACGGTGACCGCCGCCTCCCCGGCCCGGATGACGGCCTCGCCCCGGTATTCCTCGTCGCTGTCGCTCACAGTCCCGTCGCCGCCAATCCGCCCGGTGTGTCGGCGGCCGTCCGGATGCCGGTGACGCCGCCCCAGAGAAACGTGGTCACGTAGGTCGCCAGCGCCTCGCGGCTGATCGGCTGCTGGTGCCGCAGCCACCAGTCGCCGACCGTCTGGACGTAGCCGACGATGCCGTACGCCCACGGCAGCGCCGGCCCGGAGTCGAGCCCGAGCGCGCGCAGCCGGTCGCCGAGGATCCGCGCGAGGCCGCTGGCGACGGTGTCGATCGCGTCGGCCACCACGTCGCGCTCGCGGGCGATGCCGCGCTGGTGCACCACGAACCGGTACAGGTGCGGGTCCGCCTCGATGTACGCCAGGTACGCGTCGATCGCCGCGGCCACGACGTCGCGCTCCTCGCGTACGGCGGCCACGGCCGGGGCGACGGCCTCGACCACCGCGGTGGCGGCCCGGCGCCCGACGGCCTCCCACAGACCCGATTTGTCCTGGAAGTAGCGGTAGAGCACGGGCTTGCTGACCCCGGCGTGCGCGGCGACCGCATCGATGCCCGGCTCGGGGCCGAGCTCGCGGATCGCCTCGATGACGGCGTCGACGAGATCCTCGCGGCGGCGCTCGCGATGGTCGGCCCAGCGTTTGCTGCGCCCGTCCGGGGATGTGTTGACGCCCGGGTCCGTGGAGTTCATAGTACGACAAGTAGCTGTTACTTCCGGTAACGTCAACCCCTGCGGAGGCAGACGTGGTCCTCTCCGACCGTTCCCAGACCGCGACCCGGCTTCTGCGCTCGTCGGCGTCGCACTCGTACGACCCCGAGGTGGAGATCGACTGGGACGCGCCGCTGCGGCCCGACGCCTTCTTCGCGCCCCCGCACCGCTCGTCGCTGTACGGCACCCCGCTGTGGGACGGCCTGAGCCTCGAGCAGCGCCGCACCCTGACGAAGCACGAGGTCGCGAGCATCGCCAGCCTCGGCGTCTGGTTCGAGACGATCCTCATGCAGCTGCTGCTCCGCGAGTACTACCGGCAGGACCCGACCGCCCCGCACGCCCAGTACGCGCTCACCGAGGTCGCCGACGAGTGCCGCCACTCGGTGATGTTCGGCCGCATGATCGAGAAGCTGGGCTGCCCGGTCTACCGGGTCGGCGCGTTCGACAACGGCCTCGGCAAATGGATCGCCGCGACCGCCACCGGCCCCCGCATGTACGCCGCCATCCTCATCGCCGAGGAGATCCTCGACGCCCTGCAGCGCGAGGCGGCCGCCGACGAGAGCCTGCAGCCGCTGGTGCGCATGGTGTCGCGCATCCACGTCATCGAGGAGGCCCGGCACGTGCGCTACGCCCGCGAGGAGCTCGCCCGCCAGGTCCGCGCGGCCGGGCGCAGCCGGCTCGCCCACGACCGGATCATCATCGCGCGGGCGGCGTACCTGACCGGGCGGCGGCTCATCTCGCCGGAGGTCTACCGGTCGGTGGGCATCGACCCGCGCGTGGGCGCGCGGGCGGCACGGGAGAATCCGCACTTCCGGGAGACGATGCGCTGGGCGGGGGAGAAGGTCGTCGCGTTCCTGAAGGACCTGGACCTGATCGGCGGCCCCGGCATGGCCCTGTGGCGCCGCTCCGGCCTGCTCTGACCGGCGCGGCGCCCCCGGCACCGGCTCAGGCGGTGAACTTCAGGTACTGCCAGGAGCCGGTCGCCGCCGCGTTCGTCGCGTCGCCGGCGAAGGTGGAGCGCAGCCGCCAGCGCATGCCCGTGGTGTGCGAGCCGACCAGCTCCACCCCGCCGATGCTGTCGCCGTTGAGCGTGAAGCAGGGCTTCGTCATGACCGTACGCCAGGCCCCCGACACGTACGCCTGCCCCTGGAAGCCGTAGCAGCCGCCCGGGCGCGCCGGCAGGATGCGGGTGAGCAGCAGGGGGTTCACGCTGCGGTGGTAGAGCTTGTACTTGCCCGACGAGCGGTACTGGCGGTCCATGACCTCGGAGATCTGCGCACGGGCGGTCGCCGAGGTGCTCACCGTGCGGGGCAGGTACCACTGGTCGCCCGCGAAGGACGCGCTGAAGGTCGTCCGGCGGGTGATGCGGTACGTGGCGGTGACCGTACCCGAACCGCATTTGATCGTGACCTTGGTGCCGCCCGCCGGCGTCGCCTGAAGACAGACCGTGCGCACGTCGTGGGTCGTCCCCAGCTTCGCCGTGACCGTGGCGGCCGCCTTGTACGCGTACGTCGAGGCGTTGCGGGTGACGCTCAGCTGGGCCGCCCGGCGCGACACCGTGACCGTGACCTGCCGGCTCGCCGGCCCGTACGTGTCATCGCCCGCCCAGCTCACCGTGTACGTGTTGACGCCGCCCACCGGGGGCTGGTCGTGGACGGTGAAGGCGCCCGCCGCGTCCGCCGTGACCGCAGCGAGGGGGTGCGAGCCGGCCAGGTCCTGACGGGTGACGCTCAGCGAGACCGCGCCCGCCGAGAGCGTGCCGGTCAGCGTCAGCGACCCCAGCCGGGCCACGGTCGCGGGCGCCTGCAGCGAGAGCGACGCCGGGTCGCCGGCCGCCGCGAGCGTCGCCCGCCCGCCGGTCCCGGGAGCCGCCGACGCCGCGACGGGTGCGGTCAGCGCGGCCGCGCCCCCGGCGGCGACCACTGCGAGCCAGGCCCAGCCCTTGTTCAACAACCTCTGACCTCCCGTACGGCGCCGGGCGGATCCCGGCGGCGAACCGTGCCGTCGGCAGGTCGGGCCGATATGTGAGCATTGTCAGGCTTCATGTGTCCCGGGCCACCGCGATCCGCGGCGTCGGCTAGCGTCGTCGGGTCGGCGATGATCGGCGTCGCGGCGCGAGGGGGAATGGTGGCCAAGCCCGGGGGAGTGTTCTGCGTCGAGGGGCAGTGGGAGGACGACCTCACCGAGCGGGGTTCCGTCCTGCCCACCCTCGAGCTGCTCGAACGCCTCGGCAGCATCCGCTTCATCCACCGCGACACCGCCACCATCGAGGAACTGCACTACTACCTCGACACCTGGCTGTCCCGCAAGTACCAGGACTTCAAGGTCGGGTTCTTCGCGCTGCACGGCCAGCCGTCCCAGCTCTGCCTCACCGCCAAGACCACGGTCGAGCTGGACGAGATCGCCGCCTGGATGTCCGGGCGCTGCGCCGGCCGCACCCTGTACTTCGGCAGCTGCTCCGTGCTGCGCGCCTCCGACCGGGTGCTCAAGGAATTCCTGCACGAGACCAAGGCCGCGATGCTGTGCGGCTTCACCAAGGCCATCGACTGGGTGGAGTCGGCGGCCTTCGAGACGGTGGTGCTGAACGCGCTGGTCAACGGCGGGCGCATCGACAGCGTGGAACGGCTCGTCCGCTCCGGCCGGTGGGCCGCCCTCGCCGAGCACCTCGGTTTCCGGGTCGTCTACGCCAACGGCCGTACCGGCTGACCGCCGGCGGGGCCGCGCGGCGGGGCCGTCCGGGGCATGATGGGCCGGTGACCTACCCACCTCCGCTGTACCACGGGGACGAGGGCGAGATCAGCGCCGCCTACCGCCCGGACGGCACCGCGCCGGAGCTCGTCTACCCCAACGGCACCCGCGTGCACTACCTGTCCACCGGCGCCTCGACCGGCGGCCTGTTCGGCCTCTACCGCTGGGAGTGCGGGCCGGACGTGACCGGGCCGGACCCGCACTTCCACCACTCGCTGACCGAGTCCTTCTACATCCTGTCCGGCACCATGCGCATCTACGACGGCCGCCGCTGGATCGACGCCGAGCCCGGCGACTACGTCCACGTACCGGCCGGCGGCATCCACGGCTTCAAGAACGAGTCCGGCAAGCCGGCATCGATGCTGCTGCACTTCTCCCCGGGCGCGCCGCGGGAGGGCTACTTCGAAGGGCTGGCCCGGGTGGCGGAGATGTCCGACGAGGAACGGACGGCGTTCTACCTCGAGCACGACAACATCTGGGTTCCCAAGAGCTGACCACACCGCGTCACGGCAGGAACGGGTGCCAGCCCCGGACGCTGACCACGGTGACGCCCGGCGTTGTCGGCCCCGAGCGTCTCAGCTTCCGGGCGCGCAGTTCCTGACCTCGTCGTTCCGCAGTGCGGCGAGGACGCGCTGCCGCAGGATGTCGTACTGCCGGCGGCAGCGGCGGGGAGCGTCCGGCGGGCGGTGCTGCACCTCGCCTCCCACGACGACCTCACCGGGGTGGAACTGGCCGGCGGTGAGGTCCACCTCGCGGCCGTCGGGCAGCCGGTTCCAGTAGTGGTGCCCGACCCGGGCGCCCCCGGCGAAGACCTCGCCGAGGACCAGCTCTCCGCCGAGCAGGTCCTGCACGACCAGCGCGGTCACCCCGCACTGGCCGCGGGCCGGGTTGCCGGGGTGCCAGTCCGGCAGGTCGTGCGGGTCGCAGGTGTCCGCTCCCCAGCCGGCTCGCACCACCGGGCGCAGCCGTTCCAGGTCGGTCATCGCCGGGCCCTCCTCACTCGTCACGCTCATCGGACGTCACCGGTGAGCGTGGGCCCTCGACCTGGTCGAGGGTCAAGGGACGGAAGGTAGGCTCGGCCGGTGTTCTCGCCACAGGGCCCGACTCTGCGCGAGCTCGGCGTCCAGGCGCTGTCCTCCGTGGAGCGCGGCTACGACCTCCTGGCCCCGAAGTTCGACCACACGCCCTTCCGGACGTCCGACGGCATCATCGAGGCGAGCGTGCAGGTGCTGTCCGGGCTGGCCCCGTTCGGCGACGGGCTGGACGTCTGCTGCGGCACGGGCGCGGGCCTGACAGCGCTCGGCTCCCTGTGCCGCGGCCGGGTCACCGGCGTGGACTTCAGCGCCGGCATGCTCGCGCGGGCGCACCTGGCCCACCCGGATGCCACGCTGGTCCGGGGCGACGTCCGCGCGCTGCCGTTCACCGGCGGCTTCGACCTCGCGGTCACGTTCGGGGCGCTCGGGCACTTCCTGCCCGCGGAACGCCCGGCGCTGCTCGCGGGCGTACGCCGTGCGTTGCGGCCCGGCGGACTCTTCGCGTTCCCGATCTGGGCGCCGCCGCCGGTCGCCTCGGTCGACCACTGGGCGATGGCCGGGTTCGACCTGGCGATGCGGGTGCGCAACGCCGTGTGGCGCCCGCCGTTCGTCATGTACTACCGCACCACCGGGTTCCGCGCCCTCCGCGCCGACCTGACGGCGGCCGGCTTCACCGTGGCATCGCGCGCCCTGACCACCCTGGGGCAGGCCCGCGACGGTACGCCCCGGTTCTGGCTGGTCCTCGCCCGCAGACCCTGAGCGGGTACGGCGGTGTGCGACCGTGACCGCCGCAGGCCGCCGCCGCGGAATTGGCTGGTGCCCGGAGGCGGCGGGCGTGGTTACCGTACGGCCATGGCGGACAGCAAGATCGTCGGGTTTCTCGGGCTCGGGGTGATGGGTGAGCCGATGGCGCTCAACCTGGCCCGTGCCGGCACCCCGCTGCTGGTGTGGACCCGGGACCCGCACCGGTGCGAGGCCGTACGCGACGCCGGCGCGACCGTCGCGGCGAGCCCGGCCGAGGTCCTGCACCAAGCCGGTGTGGTGCTGATGATGCTCGCGAACGGCGAGGTGATCGACGCCGTGCTGGGCCGCGGGACGCCGGCTTTCGGCGCGGTCGCCGGGCGGCTGCTGGTCCACATGGGTACGACCGCACCCGAGTATTCGCGCGGCCTGGCCGGCGACGTGGCCGCCGCCGGGGGCCGGTACGTGGAGGCCCCGGTGTCCGGCTCGCGCAAACCCGCCGAGGCGGGGCAGCTGGTGGCGATGCTGGCCGGGGAGGCCGCGGACGTGGCCGAGGTACGCCCGCTGCTGGACCCGATGATCCGCGACGCGGTGGAGTGCGGGCCGGTGCCGCAGGCGCTGCTGATGAAGCTCGCCGTCAACCTGTACCTGATCAGCATGGTGACCGGGCTGGCCGAGGCGTACCACTTCGCCGAGCGGCACGGCCTGGACCTGGCGCGGCTCACCGCGGTGCTGGACGCCGGCCCGATGGCCAGCGACGTGTCCCGGGTGAAGGCCGCGAAGCTGCTCGGCCGCGACTTCGCCGTGCAGGCCGCCCTGCAGGACGTGCTCTACAACAACGAGCTGATCGCCGCCGCCGCACGGCAGGCCGGGATCGCCTCGCCGGTGCTGGACGCCTGCCACGCGCTGTACGCGGAAGCGGTCGCCCTCGGCCACGGCACCGACGACATGGCAGCCGTCGTGAAAGCTCTCGAGGAGCGGGACGGCTAAGGGAGCGTCCAGGACTGCGACGCGGCGCCGGTGCACGGGGACACCGTGGCGGTGCCACCGGCCGAGCCCGGGTCGGTGAGGCACTGCCCGGTCGCCGGGTTCACCAGCGAACTGTCCGGCCCGGCCCGCCACTGGGCGCTCTCGCGGTCGTCGCAGCGTACGGTTCGGACCTCGGCGTCGGCGGTGACCTGGGCGCAGCGTCCCGCGACCCGCAGGGTCCCGTCGGTGGCCAGGGTGAACGACTGGTAGCTGACCCCGCTGCATCCGCTCACCTGCACGGGGCTGCCGTCGAGCCCGAGCAGGCCGCCGAGCGCGAGGCAGCGGCCGCCGGCCGCGGTGACCGCACCGGTACGGTCCGCCGCGGGCGGGGGCGCGAGCGTGGCCGAGGGGGCGGCGGCCGACGTCGGCGTCGAGACCGTGGCCGCCGGCGGGACGGCGTCCGGACGCGACGAGGACTCCGTGCGAGCCGAGGCTGTGCCGGACGGGCGCGGGGTCCGGCCCGCGGACGCGGAGGCGCGTTGTGAGGCCGGGGCGTTGCCCAGGGAGCCGGTGACGCCGGGGGCGGGCAGCGTCGCCTGTGTCTCCGGCAGCGGTGGCTCGTCGTCGCCGCCCGTACCGAGCAGCACGAAGGCGGCCGCCACCAGTGCGAGCACGAAGACTCCACCGAGGACGATGAGCCGCTGCCGCATCGGGCTGATGCCGCGCCCGGGCGGCGGGGGCGCGGCGGCCGGGGCGGCCGCGGGCTCCTCGGGCGCCGGGTCCTCGTCGGGCAGCATGGCCGTCTCCGGCCAGGTCTCCTCCGGACGGTCCACGGGGGCCGCGGGCTCGGTGCTGCCCGGCTCGGTCCTGATGTACGGGCGCACCAGCACCGGATCCTGCCGCTGCAGCTCGTCGTCCTCGTCCGCCATGTCGTTCCCGCCTCGCTGTCCGCCCGCCGGCCGGTACGTCAAGATACGCGAAACCCGGCCGCAGAGATCATTGCGGCCCCGGACGGGCGGCTACAGCGAGCGGATCTGCGCGTCGGCGAACAGCACGTCGCCCTCGCCGTACTCCGGGTCGCCGTTCACGCCGAGCATCACCCGGCCGGCGACCAGCGCCGGGTCGGTGACCGGCGCCTGGAAGGCGGGCTGCGCGTCGACCGCCACGGTGGCGACCCGGCCGCGCAGCTCGATCCCGATCCGGTGCTTCGCGCCGACGGTGAAGGCCGGTGCGGCCACGGTGGTCAGCGTGGTCTCGTCGTTGTCGTCGACGAGCTCGAGCTTGACCGTGCCCTCGCACGCCGACAACAGGTAGCCGCTGCGCCCGGTCCAGCGGAACCAGACCAGCCCGCAGCTGCCCCGCTTGCTCAGCGTCACGTCGGCCGTGATGCTCTGGTCGCCGGCGAAGGTGTCGCTGGGCCCGGGGCAGTGGAACTCGCCGAGGTCGCCCGAGCGCATCCGCAGGCCGTCGGCGGTGAAGGTGCAGGAGGCCTGATCACCGGAGACGGCGTACCACTGGCCGGGCCGGTCGAGCGGGTCGATCACCGAGGGACCGCGGACCTGACGCGGTGCCGGCGGCGCCACGGACATCTGCTGGACCGGACCCGTGTCGTCGCCGGAGGCGCCGCCGTTCACGAGGTGCATCGTCAGGACGAGGCCGAGCACCGCAGCCACCACGGCACCGGCCGCCAGCGGGATGAGGTGCCGGCGCCGCCGCCGTCGGGGTGGGGCGTCGGTGAGCGTACGGGTGGCCCGCCGCCGTCGCTGGTCCCCGGTGGAGTGCCGTCCCGAGTGCTGCACGGCCTCGGCGGCGTGCCGCAGCTCCGGGCGCTGCGCGAGGCCCAGCGCCTCCTGCGGCCCCGCGGCGAGCAGCATGTCGAGCAGCTCGTGGGCGGTCGGCCGCTCGGCGGGGTCCTTGGCCAGCGTCAGCGCCACGAGGTCGCGCAGCGGCGCCGGCAACCCCGCCAGCTCGGGCGGCTGGGTGAGGATGCGCGCGGCGGTGGCCGCGGGGGAGTCGGCGGCGAACGGCGTACGGCCGGTGCCCGCGTACGTGACGACGGCGCCCCACGCGAACACGTCGGCGGCCGGCCCGGTGGCGCGGCTGTCGGAGTCGAAGCGCTCCGGGGCCATGTACGCGACCGTGCCCACCATCTGATCGGTGCGCGTGTGGGCGCTCGTCACCTCCAGCGCCCGGGCGATGCCGAAGTCGATGACCTTCGGGGTGCCGAGGGAGAACAGCACGTTGCGCGGCTTGAGGTCGCGGTGGATGACGCCGGCGCCGTGGATCGCCGCGATCGCGGTGGCCACGCCGACGGCCACGCTGTGCAGGTTGCCCGCGGTCAGCGGCCCGTGCTCGCCGACCACCTCGGCGAGGCTGGGCCCGTCGACGTACTCGACCACGAGGTAGGGCGTGGGGTGCTCGGGGTCGGCGTCGAGCACCTCGGCGGTGCAGAACGGGGGCACCTGCCGGGCGCGGCTGACCTCGCTGCGGAACCGGGCGCGGAACTCGTCCTCGTACGCATACTCGGGCCGGATGACCTTGACGGCGACCAGCCGGCCGCTCGCGTCGCGGGCCAGGAACACCGTGCCCATGCCGCCCTCGCCGAGCCGGGACAGCAGTTCGTACCCACCCAGTTGCCGTGGGTCACTGGAGCGGAGGGGTCTGGTCACCGCGACGTCCGTCCTGAGACGCGGGCAGCCATGGGGACGAACACTACACTCAGGCCGTGGAGCGTACCGATGACCTGCTGCCCGGGCTGCTCGCCGACATCGAGGAGCTGGTGCGGTGCGAGTCGCCGTCGGTGGATCCGGAGGCGCTGGCCCGCAGCACCGAGGTCGTCGCCGCGCTGGGGGAGCGGCGCCTGGGCGAACGCCCCGAGCGGGTGGAGGCCGGCGGCCGGGTGCACCTGCGATGGCGCTTCGGTTCCGGTCCGCGCCGGGTGCTGGTGCTCGGTCACCACGACACCGTCTGGCCGATCGGGACGCTGCTGACCCACCCGTACGCGGTGAGCGACGGCGTCCTGCGCGGGCCCGGCTGCGTCGACATGAAGGCCGGGCTGGTCCTGGCGATGCACGCGATCGCCGGGCTGTCCTCACGGGCCGGCCTGACCCTGCTGGTGACCTGCGACGAGGAGCTGGGCTCACCGACCTCCCGGGCGCTGGTGGAGGGCGAGGCCGCCGGCTGCGCCGCGGCCCTGGTCCTGGAGGCGGCCGGGCCCGGCGGCGCGCTCAAGACCGAGCGCAAGGGCGTCTCCCGTTATCGGGTACGCGTGCACGGCCGCGCCGCGCACGCCGGGCTGGAGCCGGAACGCGGCGTCAACGCCACCGTGGAGCTGGCCCACCAGGTGCTGGCGCTGGCCGCGCTCGCCGATCCCGGGCTCGGCACCACGGTCACGCCGACCCTGCTCAACGCCGGTACGTCGGAGAACACCGTGCCGGCCGCCGGGGAGGTCGCGGTGGACGTCCGCGTCCGGGACCTGGCCGAGCAGCAGCGTGTCGACGAGGCCGTCCGCGCCCTGCGCCCGCTGCTGCCGGGCGCCCGGCTCGAGGTGCTCGGCGGCCCGAACCGCCCGCCACTGGAACCGTCGGCGTCGGCGGCCCTGTTCGCCCGCGCCGTCGCGCTGTCCGCGCGGCTGGGCCTGCCCGAGCCCACCGCCGCGGCCGTGGGCGGCGGGTCGGACGGCAACTTCACCGCGGGCATCGGTACGCCGACCCTCGACGGGCTCGGCGCGGTCGGCGGCGGCGCCCACGCCGACGACGAGCACGTGCTGGTCGCGGCGCTGCCGCAGCGGGTACGGCTCGTGGCCGCCCTGATCGAGGAGGCGCTGCGAGCGTGAGCATCGAGGTGCGTACGGTGTCCGAGCTCGCCGACCTCGCGGCGGCCGACCGGCTGCTGGCCGACATCTGGAACGACGAGCCGGGCGGCGTGCTGCTGGGCGCCGAGCTGCTGCGGGCCCTCGCCAAGTGCGGCAACTACGTCGCGGCCGCGTACGACGGCACCGCCCTGGCCGGAGCCTGCGTGGGCTTCTTCGGTCCACCCGGGCGGCGCGAGCTGCACAGCCACGTCGCCGGCGTGGCCCCGGCCGCGATGGGCCGCGCGGTCGGGTACGCCCTCAAGCACCACCAGCGCGCCTGGGCCCTGGACCGGGGTGCCGCGCTCATCAGCTGGACGTTCGACCCGCTCGTGGCCCGCAACGCCTACTTCAACCTGGCGAAGCTCGGCGCCGCCCCGGTCGAGTACCTGCCGGACTTCTACGGCGTCATGCACGACCGGATCAACGGCGACGAGGAGTCCGACCGGCTCCTCGTGCACTGGGATCTGCTCGGCGGCGCCCCGCTGCGCGACGACACGGCCGGTGGGGTGGTCGCCCTGGGTCGCTCGGCCGAGCGTGGTTCGCTCGACGGCGAGAAATTGCTGGTCGCCGTGCCGCAGGATGTGGAGGGGCTGCGCCGCAGCGATCCCGCCGCCGCGCGCCGGTGGCGGGTCGCCGTCCGGGACACCCTGACCGCCCTGCTGGCCGGCGGCGCCCGTTTCACCGGGTTCGACCGGTCCGGCTGGTACGTGCTGAGGAGGCCCTCGTGAAGCTGGAAGGCGTCGAGCTGCGCCGCGTCGCCATGCCGCTGGTCGCGCCGTTCCGCACCTCGTTCGGCACCGAGACCACCCGCGACGTGCTGCTCGTCCGCGTGGTCACCGGCGAGGCCGAGGGCTGGGGCGAGTGCGTGGCCATGGCCGACCCCCGCTACTCGCCGGAGTACGCCGAGGCGGCCGCGGACGTGCTGCGGCGCTACCTGGTCCCGGCGCTGGCGGCTGCGCCGCGCCTGGACGCGTACGCGGTGGCGCCGGCGCTGGAGCAGTTCAAGGGGCACCGCATGGCGAAGGCGGCGCTGGAGACCGCGGTCCTCGACGCCGAGCTGCGTGCCGAGGGCCGGTCGTTCGCGCGTGAACTCGGCGCGGTCCGCGACCGGGTGCCGTGCGGCGTCTCCGTGGGGATCATGGCGTCGATCCCCGAGCTGCTCGACGCGGTCGGCGGCTACCTCGACGCCGGTTACGTACGGATCAAGCTGAAGATCGAGCCCGGCTGGGACGTCGAGCCGGTCCGCGCGGTACGGGAGCGCTTCGGTGACGACGTGTTGTTGCAGGTGGACGCGAACACCGCGTACACGCTGGCGGACGCGCGGCACCTCGCCCGGCTGGACCCGTTCGGGCTGCTGCTGATCGAGCAGCCGCTCGACGAGGAGGACGTGCTGGGCCACGCCGAGCTGGCGAAGCAGATCCGCACCCCGGTGTGCCTGGACGAGTCGATCACGTCGGCCCGTACCGCCGCGGCGGCCCTCACGCTCGGCGCGTGCGCGATCGTCAACGTCAAGCCCGGCCGCGTCGGCGGTTACCTGGAGGCGCGGCGCATCCACGACCTGTGCGCGGCGCACGGGATTCCGGTGTGGTGCGGCGGCATGCTCGAAACCGGTCTCGGCCGGGCGGCCAACGTGGCCCTCGCCGCGCTGCCCGGCTTCACCCTGCCCGGTGACACCTCGGCCTCGGACCGCTACTTCGCGACCGACCTGACCGCGCCGTTCGTGCTCGAGAACGGTCACCTGCCGGTGCCGGCCGGCCCGGGGCTGGGCGTCGAACCGCTCGCCGAGGTGCTCGAGGCCGTGACGACCGCCACCCAGTGGCTGCCTCTGTAGAGATTTCCTGCCCCGGCGGGCAACCTCGGCGGCTCCGGTGGCCACTGAGGAGCATGACCCGGTTCTTCCGTTGCGATCCGCAGCGCGTACCCCGCAGGGACCCGTTCCTGATGATCGCGGCGGACGTGCCCCAGCTCACACCGCAGCTGCTCGGCGACGCGTACGAGCTGCTGCGCAGCTTCGACGCGGTGGTCGGCCCGACCAGCGACGGGGGCTGGTACGCGTTCGGCGTACGGGAGCCCGCGAAGGGCGCCGGCCTCAACACGCTGACCGACTCCGGCGAGCTGACCATGGCCGCGTTGCGCCGCGGGATGCGGGTCGCGTTGCTGCCCGTTCTGCCCGCCGGGAAGTGAAGATCGAGTCACTCAAAAGGTGTAAACAACGTCACCTTTGGCCCCGGAAACTTGGCCGCGCCCCGGGAGAAGTGGTTACGGTCGGCCGGTCCGCTCAGCGGGCCCCGCGGTCGGTAACGCCGAGTCCTGCCGCCGACCGGACCGGGACATCCAACGATCAGGCATGGAGCGGGGGACCCACACGTTCCTCGGCGCGCTGGTGCGCGCCTCGGGGTGAAGCCGCCACGTGCGGCCGGGCTCCTCGGCCCGAACCCGACAGCTGACCTCGTAGGCGTGGAGGGTTTCACATCATGGCACAGATCCGTAAGCAGTCCCTGCGCGCCCTCGGCCTGGCGGTCGCCGGCGCGGCCGGAACGATGGCACTGCTCGCCCCGGCCTCCGCGGCCCAGGCGAAGTCCGGCGTCAACTGGGACGCGGTCGCGCAGTGCGAGTCCGGTGGCAACTGGAGCATCAACACCGGCAACGGCTACTACGGCGGCCTGCAGTTCAGCCGCAGCACCTGGAAGGCGTACGGCGGCAGCAAGTACGCGAGCACCGCCAACAAGGCGAGCCGTTCGGAGCAGATCCGCATCGCCGAGAAGGTCCTCGACGGCCAGGGCATCGGCGCCTGGCCGGTGTGCGGCAAGAAGGCCGGCTCGAGCAGGTCCTACAAGGCGAAGAACACCGCCGGCGCCTCCTCGAAGTCGTCGCACAAGTCGTCGTCGCACAAGTCCTCGTCGCACAAGTCGTCGTCCCGCAAGACCACGGCGCACAAGAGCACGGTGAAGGCGACGAAGAGCACGGCGGCGCGGTCGACCGGCAAGACCTACGTGGTGCGCTCCGGCGACACCCTTGCGAAGATCGCCGGCAGCAAGCACGTCAAGGGCGGCTGGCGCGCGCTGTACCAGCTGAACCGGGGCGAGATCGGTGGCAACCCCAACCTGATCTTCCCGGGTCAGCGCCTGGCCCTCTGACGGGCCGGCAGTGAGACGGCCCGGTCGCCCTCCCCCGTGGGGCGGCCGGGCCCCTGCCGTCGCGCGGTCCCCTGTGGACGCGCCCCGGCCCCGGCCCCACCGGCGAGGGCTTCCCGTACCACCGGCTGGGGCCGGTCAGAAGAAATTCCGCGGAGGCGGGCAACCTTTCCGGGCCCGGCGGCCACTGAAGGAGTGTTCGCCCGCGGGGAGGCCGTTTCCCGGACCTCACCGGCCTCCCCGCAGGCGAGCCGCGTACGACGTGATTGCCAGGGACTCCGGCGCCGTGGAGGCGGTATCTTGCGGCCGTCCGGGAGCGGACCGCCGGCTGCCCCGGTCCCCTTGCCCCCTTGCGGGGCAGCCGGCACCGCCGTAGCGCCGCACGTCAGGAAGGACCGCGTGACCGACCCCGATACCGAGCGTGCCTTCCGGCGCTTCTTCGACCAGCACCACGCGGACCTGTCGCGGCTGGCCTACCTCGTCACGGGCGAGGCCGGGGCCGCCGACGACCTGGCAGCGGACGCGTTCGTCGAGGTGTGGAAGCACTGGGAGCGGGTGGAAGCGGCGGACAATCCGCTCGCGTACGCCCGCGGCATCGTCGCCAACCTGGCCCGGCAGTGGATCAAGCGGCAGACCCGGGAGCGGCACGGGCTGCTGCGGCTGGGCATGTTGCGCCGGGACCGCAGTGACCCGGACACCGCGGCGGTACTGGACGTGCGGGAGGCGCTGAGCCGGCTGCCGATGCGGCGCCGCGAGTGCGTGGTGCTGCGGTACGCCTTCGACGTCCCCGAGCGGGAGGTGGCGGAGATCCTCGGCATCTCGGTCGGCGCGGTGAAGAGTCAGACCTCGCGCGGCGCCGCGCAACTGAGCGTCTTCTTGAAGGAGCTACCGGTGGGCATAGGAGGCCGCAGTGCGGGAGCCTGACGAGCGGGACCTGCGCGTCCTGCTGCGGGAGGAGGCGGAGCGGCACCGCCCGGACCGGGACGCCATGTTCGAACGGATCGTCCGCGGTCGCGCCGAGTCACGCCGGACCACGCTGGTACGGCTGCGCCCGCTCGCCGCGGCCGCCGCCGTCGGTCTCGTGGTCGTGGGGGTTGTGGGGGTCCGGTTTGCCGGCGGCGGTGAGGGCGACAGCGCACCCGCGGCCGCCCCCGCCCCCTCCGCCGTCCGTGCCACGCCGTCCCCGTCGCCGTCCGCGACCGCGACGAGCGCCCCGCCGAAGGTCTCCGTCTCCAGCAAGGCCGCCCACCGGCCCGGCTTCCTCACCACGGACGGTGAGGTCGACGCCCATTCCAACCCGAACTGGACCCAGGGCAACGTCACGCTGCGCACCACCAGGAGGCTGACCGCGCTCGCGGTGACGGTCTCGGTCTCGCGGACCGACGGGGTGGCGACCACCGGTCAGTGGAGCACGCTGCCGAACGAGATGGTCACGATGAGCGTGGCCGAAAGTGACGGCCGGTTGGTCTACCGGTTCGTGCTCAAGGACGGCGCCTCGGTGTCGCCGGGCCAATACGTCTTCGCGGTGCAGTTCAACCACGCGAGCAAGCGTTCGCCGGCCGCCGACACCTACGCGGTGTCGGCGACCGGCGGCGGCCGGGACGCGGCGGCGAGGGGCGGTTTCTAGGCCGCCGCGCAGCTCACGGCCGGTGCGGTGTTCGTGCCGTTCGAGCCGGCGGTGAAGCCCCAGCTGGTGCTGCCCCCGGCCGGCAGGGAGCCGTTGTACGACATCGAGCGCGCCGTCACGGCGTCCCCGGAGGTCGTCACGGTCGCGTTCCAGGTGTTGGTGAAGCGCTGGCCGTTGGGCCAGGTCCAGGTCACGGTCCAGGAGCTGATCGCCGCGCTGCCGGCCTTGACCGTCACCGCGCCCTGGAAGCCGCCGCCCCACTTCCCGGTGATCGCGTACGTGGCGGAGCACGACTTGCCGGCCGGCGGGTTCGACGGCGGGGTGGACGGGCTGCCCGGCGGCGTCGAGGGCGGGGTGGAGCTGCCGGCGTACACGCTGGCCTCGCGCGAGGTGGCCTTGATGCCGTTGGCGCCGTTGAACAGCCGCTGGCCCCACGAGGTCAGCTGGGTGGCGTCGAAGTTCGTGACCAGGTCGAGGTACTCGACGCCGCCGCCGTTGCCGCTCCACGACCAGCCCAGGTAGCCGATGCCCTCGGCCTGGGCGGTGGCCATGATGGTGTCCTCGTCGGGGTTGCCGTCGGAGTGGTTGAAGCCGAACTCACCCACGACGATCGGCAACCCGGCGCTGGTGAACCGGCCGAGGTAGTCGGTGATCTCGGCGGCGGTGTCGAAGACGCCGTACATGTGGATCGAGAAGATGGTGTTGCGCTGCGGGTCGGTGGCGAAGATCGAGGTGGCGTTGTCGCGCATCGTGAAGGACCAGTCCTGGCCCCAGTTCGGCGCGTCCACCATGATCGAGTGCTCGAAACCGGCGGCGCGCAGGCGGGTGATCGCGTTCTTGGTGTCGGCGACCCAGCCCGCGGTGTTCGTGTTGCCGTACGGCTCGTTGCCGATGTTGAGGATGACGTAGCGCTCCTGGCCGGCCAGCGCGCTCTTGATGCCGATCCAGTAGTCGACCGCCTTGGCCAGCGTGGTGGCCGCGGCGTCCTCGCCGTACCCGGTGGTGTCGTGCACCTCGAGCACGCAGATGAGCCGGTTGGCCTTGCACTGGTTGATCACGTTGGTGACGTCGGCGGCGTCGTTGCGGGTCCAGCGGTCGCCGCTGCTGAGCACCACGCGCACGGTGTTCGCGCCGAGCGCCTTGATGTCGGCCAGCGCGCCGATCTTGTCGGCGTACCAGGTGTGGGCGTGGTTGACGCCGCGCATCACGAAGGCGTTGCCGTTGGCGTCGAGGATGCGCGATCCGCTGACGGTGAATCCGGCGGCGGCCTGGGCGGGCTGGGCGGTCAGCGTCGCCCCGGCCACCAGGGCCGTGGCCAGGGCGGCGAGGCCGCCCAGAAGGCTGCGTTTTCTCACGGGTGGGTCCTCCATCGGTGTAGGAAGCGCTCCCATGACGGTGGACAGGCCTATGTCTACCTACTCGGTTAAGTCGTTGTCAACATCGGCATCTGCCGATGGGATTGTTTCCGGCTCTTGACTTCCAGGTGAACACGGCCGACAGTCATGGGAGCGCTCCCATGAGAGACGTCCGTCGATGGCGCTGCCCCCGGGCGCCGCCGACGTCCCCGAGAGGATTGCCCCTTGCATCGCCCACGCCTCATCGCCGTCGCCGCCGCGCTGACTCTCGTCGGTGCGGCGGCGCTGGTCGGCCAGGCCGCCCACCGGCCCGCGCCCGCCCTCGCCGCCGCCCCCAGTGACACGTACGCCTGGAAGAACGTCCGCATCGACGGCGGTGGTTTCGTTCCGGGACTCGTCTTCAGCCGCGCCGAGAAGAACCTCATCTACGCCCGTACGGACATCGGCGGTGCGTACCGCTGGAACCAGGCGAACCAGAGCTGGACCCCGCTGCTCGACTGGGTGGGGCAGAACAACTGGGGCTACAACGGCGTGCTGAGCATCGCCGCGGACCCCGTCGACGCCAACCGGGTGTACGCCGCGGTCGGTATGTACACCAACAGCTGGGACCCCAACAACGGCGCGATCCTGCGCTCCACCGACCGCGGCGCCACCTGGCAGGTCAGCACGCTGCCGTTCAAGAACGGCGGCAACATGCCCGGCCGCGGCATGGGTGAGCGCCTCGCCGTCGACCCGCACGACAACCGCAACGTCTACTTCGCCGCCGAGGGCGGCAACGGCCTCTGGCGCAGCACGAACTACGGCGCCACGTGGTCGAAGGTGACCGCCTTCCCCAACGCCGGCACCTACGTCCAGGACCCGTCGGACACCAACGGCTATCTCAGCCAGAACCAGGGCTTGACCTGGGTCACCTTCGACGACGTGACCCGCGACGTCTACGTGGGCGTGGCCGACAAGCAGAATCCGGTCTACCGCTCCACCGACGGCGGCACGAGCTGGGCGCGGATCCCCGGCCAGCCCACCGGCTACCTGGCCCACAAGGGCGTGGTGGACTCGGTCAACCACTTCCTCTACATCGCCACCAGCGACACCGGCGGGCCGTACGACGGCGGCAAGGGCCAGGTGTTCCGGCTCAACACCGCGACGGGGGAGTGGACCGACGTCAGCCCGGTCAAGCTCAGCGCGGGCGACGACCTGTACTACGGCTACTCCGGCCTGACCGTCGACCGCCAGCACCCCGGCACCCTGATGGTCGCCACGCAGGTCTCCTGGTGGCCGGACGCGATCTTCTTCCGCAGCACCGACAACGGCGCGACCTGGACACGGATCTGGGAATTCACGAGCTACCCGAACCAGTCCAAGCGATACACCATGGACATCTCCGCGACCCCGTGGCTCGACTTCAACACCAACCCGCAGCCGCCGGAGGCCACGCCGAAGCTCGGCTGGATGAACGAGTCGGTGGAGATCGACCCGTTCGACTCGAACCGCCTGCTGTACGGCACCGGCGCCACCGTCTACGGCACCACCCAGCTGACCAACTGGGACCGCAACACCACGTTCACGATCAAGCCGATGGCCAAGGGGCTGGAGGAGACCGCGGTCCTCGACCTGGCCAGCCCGCCGTCGGGCGCCCCGCTGGTCAGCGCGCTCGGCGACATCGGCGGCTTCTACCACGCCGACCTCGACGCGGTGCCGCCGTCCTTCCACGACACCCCGAGCCTGAGCAGCAACACCAGCCTCGACTTCGCCGAGGCCAGCCCCACCGTCTTCGCCCGGGTGGGCAACGCGGACGCGGCCCCGCACATCGGCGTCTCGACCGACGGCGGCAAGACGTGGTACCAGGGTCAGGAGCCGTCGGGCGTGACCGGCGGCGGCACCATCGCGGTCTCCGCCGACGCGGGCGCCTTCGTCTGGGCCCCGGCCGGCGCCGACGTGCACTATTCGACCACCCGCGGCAGCTCGTGGACCCGGTCCACCGGCATTCCCGCCGGCGCGACGGTCGAGTCCGACCGCGCCGACGCCAAGACCTTCTACGGGTACGCCGCCGGCAAGTTCTACGTCAGCCGCGACGGCGGGGCCACCTTCACCGCCTCCGCCGCGGCCGTGCCGGCGTCGGGCACGGTGCACTTCCACGCCGTACCGGGCAAGGCCGGCGACGTGTGGCTCGCGGGAACGTCCGGCCTGCTGCACTCCACGAACTTCGGGGCGACGTTCACGGCGGTCGCCTCGGTGAGCTCCGGCATCAACGTGGCGTTCGGCAAGGCGGCACCGGGGGCGGCGTACCCGGCGGTGTTCCTGGTCGGCACGGTCGACGGCGTCACCGGGGTCTTCCGCTCCGACAACGGCGGCACCGCCTGGGTCCGCATCAACGACGACGCCCACCAGTACGGCAACGCGGGGGAGGCCCTCGCCGGTGACCCGCGCGTCTACGGGCGCGTCTACCTCGGCACCAACGGCCGCGGCATCCTCTACGCGGACCGGCAGGGCGGCGGCACCACCCCGACGCCGTCCGGCCCGACGCCGTCGAACCCGGGCCCGTCGAACCCGACGCCGTCCCAGCCGAGCCCGTCGAACCCGGGCCCGTCGAACCCGCCGCCGTCCTCGGCCGGGTGCTCGGCGGCGTACCGGATCACCGGGTCCTGGAGCGGCGGCTTCCAGGCCGAGGTGACCGTCCGCAACACCGGCTCGACCACGACCAAGGGCTGGTCGGTCGGCTGGACCTTCACCGCCGGGCAGACCTTCGCGCAGGCGTGGGGCGGCACCGGCACGCAGACCGGCACCGGCGTCACCGTCCACGACGCCGGCTGGAACGGCGCCCTGGCCCCGGACACGAGCACCACGTTCGGCTTCCTCGGCACCTGGACCGGCAGCAATCCCGTTCCGTCCCCCATCACCTGCAGCCCGTCCGTCTAGGAAGGAAGCCCATGAGACGCAAGGCTAGAAGGGCCCTCGCGGCCTGCGGTGCCACGCTCCTCGGCACCGGCCTCGTCATCACCGCCGCCCCACCACCCGCGCTGGCCGCAGCCGGCTGCACGGTGGTGTACAAGGTCGCGAGCCAGTGGAGCGGCGGCTTCACCGGTGACATCGCGATCACGAACACCGGTGACCCGGTCACCAGCTGGCGCCTCGAGTACGACTTCCCCGACGCCGGGCAACGCGTCACCCAGGGCTGGAGCGGCACGTACGCCCAGAGCGGCGCACACGTCACGGTGAACAACGCCGCCTGGAACGGCAACGTGGGCACGGGCGCCAGCGTGAGCACCGGCTTCAACGGCACCTTCACATCGGCGAACCCCGTACCGACGTCGTTCACGCTCAACGGCACGGCGTGCAACGGCACCGCCGCCGCGCCGACCGTGGCGCTCAGCAGCCCCGCGGCGAACACCCGCTACACCGCGCCGGCGTCGATCCCGATCACGGCGACCGCCACCGCGGCGAGCGGGCGTACGGTCAGCAAGGTCGAGTTCTACCACGACGGCCTGCTGCTCAGCACCGACACCACGTCGCCGTACAGCTACACCTGGAGCGGGGTGCCCGCGCAGACCGCGGCGTACCACGTGCAGGCGATCTCGTACGACTCCACGGGCGTCAAGAGCACCACGGCCGACGTACCCGTGTTCGTCGACGCGTCCGCCGACCCCGCGGTGGTCGTCGACCCGACCTCGGTGACCGTGTCGCCGGGCAAGACGACGACGTTCAAGGTGTCGCTGTCCAAGGCGCCGGCCTCGAGCACCGCCGTCTCGATCGCCCGCACGGCCGGGGCCACCACGGTCTCCGCCTCGCCCGCGACGCTGACGTTCACCACGTCGAACTGGAGCACCCCGCAGACGGTCACGCTGACGGCCTCCGACGCGGCGGCGGCGAACACCCAGGCCACCTTCAGCGCCACCGCCACCGGCCTCACCGCCGCGACGGTCACCGCGCTGGTGGTCGCCGAGGGCAGCGCGGACGGCCGGTTCACGCAGCTCTACACCGACATCAAGAACCCGGCCAACGGCTACTTCAGCCCCGAGGGCGTGCCGTACCACTCGATCGAGACGCTGATCGACGAGGCGCCCGACCAGGGTCACGAGACCACCAGCGAGGCGTTCAGCTACTGGCTGTGGCTGGAGGCCGAGCACGGCCAGGTCACCGGCGAGTGGACGCCGTTCAACACCGCGTGGCAGACGATGGAGAAGTACATCATCCCGTCGCACGCCGACCAGCCGACCAACGACAAGTACGACCCGTCGAAGCCGGCCACGTACGCGGCGGAGCACCCGCTGCCCTCGCAGTACCCGTCGCAGCTCGAATCGGGCGTCTCGGTGGGCACGGACCCGCTGGCCAACGAGCTGAAGAGCGCGTACGGCACCTCCGACATCTACGGAATGCACTGGCTGCTGGACGTGGACAACACGTACGGCTTCGGCCACTGCGGTGACGGGACGTCGCGGGTCACGTACATCAACACCTTCCAGCGCGGCCCGCAGGAGTCGACGTTCGAGACCGTGCCGCAGCCGTCCTGCGACACGTTCAAGTACGGCGGCCCCAACGGCTACCTGGACCTGTTCACCAAGGACGCCTCGTACGCCAAGCAGTGGAAGTACACCGACGCCCCGGACGCGGACTCGCGCGCGGTGCAGGCGGCGTACTGGGCCTACACCTGGGCCACGCAGCAGGGCAAGGCGTCGCAGGTCTCCACCGCCGTGGCGAACGCCGCGAAGATGGGCGACTACCTGCGCTACTCCTTCTACGACAAGTACTTCAAGAACCCCGGCTGCACCTCGACCTCCTGCCCGGCGGGCAGCGGCAAGAGCAGCTCCAACAACCTGATGTCCTGGTACTACGCGTGGGGCGGCGCCACCGACACGCAGGCCGGCTGGGCCTGGCGGATCGGCTCCAGCACCAGCCACTTCGGCTACCAGAACCCGATGGCCGCGTACGTGCTGAGCAACGTGAGCGCGCTGACGCCCAAGTCGCCGACCGCCAAGGCCGACTGGCAGGCGAGCCTGAACCGGCAGCTGGAGTTCTACCAGTGGCTGCAGTCGTCCGAGGGCGGCATCGCCGGCGGCGCGACGAACAGCTGGAACGGCGCCTACGAGGCACCGCCCGCGGGCACCCCGACGTTCTACGGCGTGTCCTACGTCGAGGCCCCGGTGTACGCCGACCCGCCGTCCAACCGCTGGTTCGGCATGCAGACGTGGTCACTGGAGCGGCTCGCCGAGTACTACTACACGACCGGTGACACCAAGGCGAAGTCGGTGCTCGACAAGTGGGTCCCGTGGGCGCTGGACAACAGCACCATCGGCACCAGCACCTTCTCGATCCCGTCGGACCTGGCGTGGACCGGCAAGCCGAACACCTGGAACCCGTCGAGCCCGTCGGCCAACACCGGCCTGCACGTCGAGGTCACCAGCAAGGGCCAGGACCTCGGTGTGGCCGGCTCGTTCGCCAAGCTGCTCACGTACTACGCGGCCAAGTCCGGCAACACCCGGGCGAAGACGGCGGCCAAGGGGCTGCTCGACGCGATCTGGGCGTACAAGGACGGCAAGGGCGTGTCGGTGACCGAGACCCGCGCGGACTACAACCGCATGGACGACGTCTACGACCCGGCCACCGGCCAGGGCATCTACATCCCGCCGGGCTGGAGCGGCAAGATGCCGAACGGCGACGTCATCAAGCCTGGCGTGTCCTTCCTGGACATCCGTTCCTTCTACAAGAAGGACCCGGACTGGCCGAAGGTCCAGGCGTACCTGGACGGCGGCCCCGCGCCGACCTTCAACTACCACCGCTTCTGGGCCCAGGTCGACGTGGCCACGGGCTACGCGGACTACGCCCGCCTGTTCCCCAACGGCTGACCCCGCAGCCATCGAAGAAGGAGACACGATGAGAAAGGCGAGATGGGTGGCGGCCGCGATGCTGCTGCTCACCGGGACCGGTGTCGCGGTCCTGCAATCGGCGCCGGCCCAGGCGCACGGCGCGATGATGGCGCCCGGCAGCCGCACGTACCTGTGCTGGAAGGACGGGCTGACCGCCAACGGCGCGATCCAGCCGAAGAACGCGGCCTGCGCCGCGGCCGTGGCCCAGAGCGGCACCACGCCGCTGTACAACTGGTTCGCGGTGCTGCGCTCCGACGGTGCCGGCCGTACCTCCGGCTTCATCCCCGACGGTCAGCTGTGCAGCGGCGGTACGGGCGGGCCGTACAACTTCACCGGTTTCAACCTGGCCCGTAACGACTTCCCGGTGACCCACCTGACGTCGGGCGCGAGCATGCGTTTCGACTACAACGACTGGGCCAAGCACCCGGGGACGTTCTCGCTGTACATCACCAAGGACAGCTGGAGCCCGACCCGGCCGCTGGCGTGGAGTGACCTCGAGTCCACGCCGTTCAGCCAGGTCGTCAACCCGACCGCGGTGGGCGGCCCGGGCACCGAGGACGGACGCTACTCGTGGACGGGCAACCTGCCGTCCGGCAAGAGCGGCCGGCACATCATCTACTCGGTGTGGTCGCGCTCGGACAGCACGGAGACCTTCTACGGCTGCTCCGACGTGGTCTTCGACGGCGGCAACGGCCAGGTCACCGGCGTCGGTGACGGCACCACCCCGCCGCCGCCGACCGACCCGGGCACCCCGCCGCCGACGGACCCGAGCACCCCGCCGCCCTCGGGCAACGGTGGCTGCACGGCGATGTACAACACCACCGGCGGCTGGGGCGGCGGTTTCCAGGGCGAGATCATGGTCCACGCCGGCACCTCCGCGGTGAACGGCTGGACGGTCTCCTGGACGTTCCCGGGCGGGCAGTCGGTGAGCCAGCTCTGGAGCGGCAAGTACACCGGCTCCGGATCCTCGGCGACGGTCAAGAACGAGTCGTGGAACGGGACGGTCCCGGCCAACGGCTCCACCACGTTCGGCTTCACCGGTACGGGCACCGCCCCGACCAGCGTCAACAACCTCACCTGCACCTCACCGTGACAGGAGCCGCCCCGCCGTGAGGGACGGGGCGGCGCCGAGAACCGGCCCGGGACGTGGTTCCATCCCCGCGTCCCGGGCCTCCTCGCGCGTCACTTGGCTCTTGCGTTCCGTGACCTTTGCCACGAATATGGCTGCGGCGCTTCGCGCGTATCGCACGTCATGCTCCGCCGCCACGGAACGGAAGTGCATGTCCACAGAGGATCAGTCCCGCACCGCCGAGTTGCGCGTGGGCGGCTGGGTGCCGCCGTACCGGCAGAGCGCCACCGGCCCCTCCCCGCTGCCCGACGCCTTCCTCGCGGCCGCGAGCGCCGCGGTGCCGCAGCCCGGCCGTCCGTCCGGCGCCCCCGGGCCGGCCCGCCGCGGTCACCGGGCCGTCATCGCCGCCTGCGCCGGCCTGGCCGTGCTGGCCGTGACCGGCGTGATGGCCTACGAGAGCGGCCACGCCACCCGGCCGGGCCCGCCGCGGTTCGTCGCGCTGCCGGTCGTCCCGACGGTCCCGGTGCCCCCGCTCGGCCCCGCGTCCGCCTCACCCTCGGCGGGACCCGCCGGGCGTTCCCTCGCCGCGAACGCGCTCGCGCCGGGCTCCGCCTCCGCCTCGGCACACAGCGGGGCGCCGGCGCCCTCGTCGGCGCGCCCGTCGGTGTCCAGTCCGCCGCCGGCCCGTCCCCGGCCCACCCGGACCCGGGCGCCGGAGCGCCGCGGTCCCTTCACGGTCGGCCGTGCCGCCGGCCTCGAACCGGCCGGCATGACCGGCTACCGGGTCCGCCACCGCGACTTCCGGGCCCGTGTCGACCGCATCGACGCGACCAGCCCGTCCCTCGACCGCGCCGACTCCACCTTCACGGTCCGCGCCGGGCTGGCCGGCACCGGCTGCGTCTCGTTCGAGTCGGTCAACTACCCCGGCTTCTTCCTGCGCCACCGCGACCGCGGGGTCTGGCTCGACCGCCGTGACGGCACCTCCGCGTACGCGGCCGACGCGACGTTCTGCCCCCAGCCGGGCATGGACTCCGGCACGGTGCTGCTCAGCTCCCAGGCCCACCCGGACCGGTTCCTGTCGCTGCGCCGCGGGCGGCTGGGGCTGGGCGGATGGCCGGTGGCTTTCACCGTACGGTCACCGCTGTAACGCCGGCCCACGAGAGGCCCGGACGCGGCGTGCCGGCCCCGGTGCCTCGCTGAGGTGCCTTGTCCGGGGTCACGCCCGGAGTGCGGGGGACGGACGGGCGTGGTCCGGCGGCGGTGTCAGCGCGGCGGCGCGGCGGTGCTGCCGCGGACGACGAGCTCCGGGGACACCACCACGTGCGCCGGGGCTTCCGGCTCGTCGGTGTCGGCCATGTGTTGCAGCAGCAGGGTGAGGCTGCGGCGGCCGAGCTCGGCGAAATCCTGGCGCACCGTGGTCAGCGGGGGCAGGAAGTAGCCCGAGTCCGGCATGTCGTCGAAGCCGACGATGCTCACGTCGCGCGGGACGGAGCGGCCCGCCTCGTGCAGGGCGCGCAGCACTCCGAGCGCGATCCGGTCGTTGGCGCAGAAGACCGCGGTGACCTCGGGGTCGCGGGCGAGTTCCTGGCCGCGGCGGTAGCCCCATTCGGCGGTCCACGAGTCGAAGGCGACCGGCGGCACCACCGCGCCGGCCTTGTACAGAGTGTCGCGCCAGCCCATCACGCGTTCCTGGGCCTCGGGCCAGTCGTGCGGGCCGCCGACGTGGTGCACCGTACGGTGTCCCAGCCCGAGCAGGTGCTGCGTGGCGAGGCGGGCGCCGGCGGCGTTGTCCACCCGTACGGTCGGCACCGCGTCGGTCTCGCCCGCGCCGCCGACCGCGACGCAGTAGAGGCCGCCCGGCGCCTGCAGCAGCCCGTTGGTGACGGCCGGCTTCGGCGCGATGGCGATGATGCCGTCGACGGCGTGCTGGGAGAGCCGGTCCACCGCCTCGAGGACCTCGCGGCGTTCCAGGTTGCGGACCGTCGCGATGCTGACCAGGTAGCCGGCCGCGCGGGCGGCGTCCTCGATGCCGTACAGCATGGACGCCGGGCCGAACAGGGTGGTCTCGAAGCCGATCAGGCCCAGCGTGTGTGACTGCCGGGTGACCAGCGTGCGGGCCGCGAGGTTGCGGCGGTAGTTGAGCGACTGCATCGCCTCGAGCACGCGCGTGCGCGTCTCCTGCTTGACGTTCGGATGCTCGTTGAGGACCCGCGAGACCGTCTGGTGGGACACCCCGGCGAGCTTGGCGACGTCACGCATGACCGTGACCCGCTTCTTCGATGGCACGCGGCCCCCCTGTCGATCTCGCTGACCGATCACAGTGTAGATCCGCGGTTACCTCTTGACGGCGCGTTTGAGAACGGTAACACTCCTGAAACGCACCGTGTGGCGCACGCCACTGCATTGAAGCCCTTGGTTGGTACGGGTCCGCTCGAGTGTTGATCTTGCGTACCCCCGTGCCGCCCGGTCCCCCCTTCCATCTCCGACCGGCACTTTTCGAGATCCAAATTGTGAACGCTAACAACAGCTAGTGGAGGACGTCATGCGCAGGAAATGGTTCGCCGCGCTGCTCGCCGGCGCGCTGGTCACGGCCGGCGTGACCGGCTGCGGCGGCGACAGCGGCGGCTCCGGGTCCGGTTCCGGCTCGGGCGGTGACAAGATCACGCTCGGCTTCTCCCAGGTCGGCGCCGAGAGCGGCTGGCGTACGGCCAACACCAAGTCCATCCAGGAGTCGGCGGCCAGTGCCGGCATCGACCTGAAGTTCTCCGACGCCCAGGGCAAGCAGGAGAACCAGATCAAGGCCATCCGGTCGTTCATCGCCCAGCGCGTCGACGTGATCGCGTTCTCGCCGGTGGTCGAGTCCGGCTGGGACACCGTGCTCAAGGAGGCGAAGGACGCCAACATCCCGGTGATCCTCACCGACCGCGCGGTCGACTCCCAGGACACCTCGCTCTACAAGACCTTCATCGGCTCCGACTTCGTCCTCGAGGGCAAGAAGGCGGGGGAGTGGCTGGTCAAGGAGTACCAGGGCAAGAACGACCCGGTGAACATCGTCGAGCTGCAGGGCACCCCGGGCGCCGCGCCGGCCAACGACCGCAAGGCCGGCTTCGCCGATGTCATCAAGGCGGACCCGAAGTTCAAGGTGATCGCGTCGCAGACCGGGCAGTTCACGCGTACGGACGGCAAGGAGGTCATGGAGGCCTTCCTGAAGACGTACCCCGACATCGACGTGCTGTACGCGCACAACGACGACATGGGCCTGGGCGCCATCGAGGCGATCGAGGCGGCCGGCAAGAAGCCGGGCACAGACATCAAGATCATCACGGTGGACGCGGTGAGGGACGGCATGACCGCCCTCGCCGCCGGCAAGATCAACTACATCGTGGAGTGCAGCCCGCTGCTCGGCCCACAGCTGATGGACCTGGCGAAGAAGGTCAAGGCCGGCGAGCAGGTGCCCAACCGGGTGCTCACCGAGGAGACCACCTTCGATCAGGAGCAGGCCAAGGCCGCCCTGCCGGGCCGCAAGTACTGACAGCCGCGGCCCCGCCCCGGCACCTGCGGGGCGGGGCCCTGCGCAGAAGGGCACCACCCATGACCGAGCGGACCGTCCTGGAGATGACCGGGATCCGCAAGACCTTTCCCGGCGTCGTCGCGCTCGACGGCGTGGACTTCCGGCTGTTCCCCGGCGAGGTGCACGCCCTCATGGGCGAGAACGGCGCCGGCAAGTCGACCCTCATCAAGGTCCTCACCGGCGTGTACGGCATCGACGGCGGCGACATCCGCCTCGCGGGCGAGCCGGTGCGCTTCGCCGGACCGCTGCAGGCGCAGCAGGCCGGGGTCAGCACCGTCTACCAGGAGGTCAACCTCTGCACCAACCTGTCGGTGGCGGAGAACATCTTCATCGGCCGCGAGCCGCGCCGGCTGGGCCGCATCCGCTGGGGCGAGATGCGCCGCCGCGCCTCCGAGCTGCTGGCCGGGCTCGACCTCGACCTCGACGTGGCCGCTCCGCTGTCCTCGTACTCGCTGGCCATCCAGCAGATGGTGGCCATCGCCCGGGCGGTGGACATCTCCGCCAAGGTCCTGATCCTGGACGAACCCACGTCGAGCCTGGACGCCTCCGAGGTGGAGCGGCTGTTCGAGGTGATGCGGCGGCTCAAGCGCGACGGCGTCGCCATCCTGTTCGTGTCGCACTTCCTCGACCAGGTCTACGAGATCGCCGACCGGATGACCGTGCTGCGCAACGGCCGCCTCATCGGCGAGTACCGCACCGAGGAGCTGCCACAGATGCAGCTCGTCACCAAGATGATCGGCAAGGAGCTGACCGTCCTCGACCGGCTCGACGACGAGGTGCGCACCGCCGCGGCCCCCGGCGAGCCGGTGGTCGCCGCGCACGGTCTCGGCCGGGCCGGGGCCATCCAGCCCTTCGACCTGACGATCCGCTCCGGCCAGATCGTCGGGCTCGCCGGACTGCTCGGCTCCGGGCGTACGGAGGTGGCGCGCCTGCTCTACGGCGCCGACCGCGCGGACAGCGGGCACCTCGAGATCGGCGGGGAGCCGGTCACGCTGCGGGCCCCGCGTACGGCCATGCGCCACGGGATCGCCTTCTCCTCGGAGAACCGGCGCACCGAGGGCGTCATCGGTGACCTGAGCGTCCGGGAGAACATCGTGCTCGCGCTGCAGGCGGCGCGCGGCTGGTCCCGGCCGATCCCGCGCCGGCGCCAGGATGAGCTCGTCGCCAAGTACGTCAAGGCGCTCGACATCCGCCCGGCCGACCCGGAGACGCCGGTCCGCAACCTCAGCGGCGGCAACCAGCAGAAGGTGCTGCTGGCCCGCTGGCTGATCACCGAGCCCAAGCTGCTCATCGTCGACGAGCCCACCCGCGGCATCGACGTCGGCGCCAAGGCGGAGATCCAGAAGCTCCTCGTGGAGCTGGCCGGGGGCGGCATGGCCGTGCTCTTCGTCAGCGCCGAGCTCGAGGAGGTGCTGCGGCTCAGCCACACGATCGAGGTGCTGCGCGACCGGCGCCTGGTCGAGGAGATCGAGAACACCGGCGGCGTCGACGCCGACCGCATCATGCAGACCATCGCGAGCGGAGCCACCGCATGACCGCCCTGACCCGCCACCGCCTCTTCTGGCCCGCGGCCGTGCTGGTCGTGCTGCTGGTCAGCAACGTCTTCTTCGCGCCCCGCTTCTTCTCCATCACCGTCCACGACGGCCACCTGTACGGCTCGCTGATCGACGTGCTCCGCTCGAGCACGCCGCTCGTGCTGGTCGCGCTCGGCATGACGGTGGTCATCGCGACCGGGGGCATCGACCTGTCCGTGGGCTCGGTCATGGCCATCGCCGGCGCGGTCGCGTGCCTGATGATCGGCGACCTGCCGAACCAGGACAGCATCGGCGGCGTGCTGCTGGCCGTCGCCGCCGCGATCGGGCTGGCCGTGGTGCTCGGGCTGTGGAACGGCGTGCTGGTGTCGGTGATCGGCATCCAGCCCATCATCGCGACGCTGATCCTCATGGTCGCCGGCCGCGGCATCGCCCAGCTGCTCACCAGCGGGCAGATCATCAACGTCTCGTCGCCGCCGTTCCGCGTCATCGGCGCCGGCTACTTCCTGGCGCTGCCGGTGTCGGTGCTGATCGTGGCCGCGGTCGTGGCGATCGCCGTGATGCTGACCCGCCGGTCCGCGCTGGGCGTGCTGGTCGAGGCGGTCGGCGCCAGCCCCACCGCCAGCCGGCTCGCCGGCATCCGGGCCCGGGGCCTGACGATCATGGCGTACGTCTTCGCGGCCGTCTGCGCCGCGGTGGCCGGCCTCATCTTCAGCTCCAACGTGGCCAGCGCCGACAGCAACGCGGCCGGCAATCTCATCGAGCTCGACGCCATCCTCGCCGTCGTCATCGGCGGTACGGCGCTCACCGGCGGCCGCTTCTCGCTGGCCGGCAGCGTGCTCGGCGCGGTGCTGATCTCGGCGCTCGACATCACCACGTACACGATCGGCATCCCGGCGGAGACCACCCTGCTGTTCAAGGCGGTCGTGGTCGTCGTGCTCTGCCTGAGCCAGTCCGCCGCGTTCCGGGCCGTCGTCCTCCGCCGCCGCCGCACCGCAGGAGCCCCAGCATGACCGCCGTCACCTCCCCGCCCCGGACCGCCCCGCCCGCCCCGGCGGCCCGCCGCCGCCGCTGGGCGGACCGGCGGCACGTGCCCGTGCTCGTCACGCTCGCCCTGCTCGTGGGCATGTACGGCACCGGCGTGGCCAACTACGAGAACTTCTCCGACACCCAGGTCCTGCTCAACGTCTTCGTCGACAACGCGTTCCTGCTCGTGGTCGCGGCCGGCATGACCTTCGTGATCCTCACCGGCGGCATCGACCTGTCGGTCGGCGCGGTGGTCGCGCTGACCACGGTGGTGGCGGCCACGCTGCTGCACGCCGGGTGGCCCGCGGCCGTGGTGCTCCCGCTCGTGCTGCTGATGGGTACGGTGCTCGGCCTCGGCATGGGCGCGGTCATCCACTACTTCAAGGTGGAACCGTTCATCGCCACGCTCGCCGGGATGTTCCTCGCCCGCGGGCTGTCCCTGCTGATCAACCGCAACTCCATCCCGATCACCGACCCGTTCTGGACCGCGATGGCCCAGAAGCGGATCCGGTTCGCGCCCGGCATCTTCATCTCCACGAGCGTGGTGATCGCGCTGGTGGTGGTGCTCGTCGCGGCGTACGTGCTGGCGTACACCCGCTTCGGCCGTACGGTCTACGCGATCGGTGGCAACGCCGACTCCGCGCTGCTCATGGGTCTGCCGGTGGGCCGTACGCGGATCGCGGTCTACACGGTGAGCGGCTTCTGCTCGTCGCTGGGCGGGGTGCTGCTCAGCTTCTACATGCTCTCCGGCTACAGCCTGCACGCGCAGGGCATGGAGCTGGACGCCATCGCCGCGGTGGTGATCGGCGGGGTGCTGCTCACCGGCGGCTCCGGCTACCTGTTCGGCACGGTCCTGGGAGTGCTGCTGCTCGGCCTCATCCAGACCATCATCACGTTCCAGGGCACGCTCAGCTCCTGGTGGACGAAGATCGTGATCGGCATCCTGCTGTTCGGGTTCATCGTCCTGCAGCGCCTCGTCACGAGACGCGCCCGCTGAGATGGTGTTCCGCCTCGTGAACGCGGGCACCGGCGCGGTGCTCGTGCTGCGCGACGTGGCCGCCGACGGCGACGCCCTGACCTGGCGGTGGTCGCCGGACGACGGCGTCTGCGGCCCCTGGCAGCCGGCCGACATGGGCGACGGCACCCAGCAGCTGCGTGAGCTGCGTACCGGCCGGCTGCTGGGTGACGCCGGGCCGCGGACCCAGGCGTGGTGGTTCGTGCCCGACGGCCGCCGCGGCATCGAGCACGCCGGCACGGGCGTACGCCTCGGCGGCCCGGACTGCCACTGGGAGGCCGACTACCGGGTCAACGGCTGCTTCCAGCTGCGCAACGCGCAGACGGGAACCGTGCTGGGCCAGCTGTGGCGGCTGCGCTACGGCGGGGCCGGCACGTTCCGCATCCAGAACGCGTCCACCGGGCAGGTGCTCGGCCTCACCCGCGCCGAACGGATCGTCGAGACCGGCGACGGCACGACCCGCGACCGCCTGTGGCGATTTCACTAGACGCGCCTCCTACTGTGACTCCATGACCACAGTGGATGTCGGCGAGGTGATCGGCGCGGCGCTCGGCGAGGCCGCCGCGCTCGCACGGGCGGTGGAGCTGGCGGGCCGCAACGGCGCCGCGGGACAGCTTCCGTTCGCGGCGCTGGTGGTCCGCGACGGTACGGTGATCGGCGCCGGCGTGAACACGGCGATGGCCGACCTCGACCCGTCCGCGCACGGCGAGGTCACCGCGATCCGCGACGCGGCTCGGCGGCTCGGCACGCTCGACCTCGCCGGCGCCGTTGTCTACTCCAGCTGCGAGCCGTGCGGGATCTGCCGCCTGGTCGCCGCCGCGTCCGGGATCGGCCAGATCGTCTTCGCGGCGCCCAAGGAGAGCGTGCCGGCGTGGATCGACAGTGACCCGGCGACGACCGCACGGCTCATCGAGGCGGTCACCGCGGTGCTGCCGGGCATCGCCCGCCGCGGCGACTCCGGCGTGGACGCCGCGCGCGCCTTCGAGGGCCGGCGATGATCCCGCTCGGCGTCAACGTGCCCAACTTCGGCGCCGGGGCCACGGTCGGCGCGCTGCTGGAGTGGGCCCGGTTCGCCGAGGACGACGGCTTCGCCACCCTCGTCGTCTCCGACCACGTCGTCCCCACGCCCGAGGTGACCGCCCTCTACCCGGACCCGTTCCACGACCCGTTCGTCCTGCTGGCCTGGCTCGCGGGGCAGACCTCCCGGGTCCGGCTGGGCACGTCCGTGATCGTCCTGCCGTACCGGCACCCGCTGCACACCGCCCGGATGAGCGCGATGCTGGACCTCATGTCGGGCGGCCGCTTCGTGCTCGGCGTCGGCGCGGGCTGGGCGGCGACTGAGTTCGCCGCGCTCGGCGCCGACCACGCGGCCCGCGGTGAGGTCACCGACCGCTACCTGGACCTGATCACCGCCGCCTGGGCCCGGGACCGGGTCACCGCCGACCTGCCCGGGTTGCCGATCACCGACGCGGCGACCGGTCCGCGCCCGGCCGGGGGCAGCCTCCCGGTGTGGGCGGGCGGCGCGTCACCGCGGGCGATCCGCCGGGCCGCCCGCTGGGCGAGCGCCTGGCACCCCATCAACCCACCGTACGAATGGCTGCGCGATCGCGGCGTCCCGGCGCTCCGGGCGGCCGCCGCCGGCCTCGGCAGGCCGGTGCCGGACCTGATCGTACGGATCAAGGCGCGGCTGCAGCCCACGACGGGTGGGCCAGGCCGGCCGCTCGGTGTGGGCACCCTGGCGGAAGTGGTGGAGGACGTGGCCGCCCTGGAACAACTCGGCGCGAGCGAGGTCATCCTCGACGCCAACCCCGACACACCCCGGCCGCGCGACTTCGCCGCCGAGCGGCGGCACCTGGTGGAGATCGCGCAGGCGTACGCGGCCCGCTGAGCCGCCGTCCCGGCCCGGGCGCCGGTGGCCCGTGCCGGTCGCTGAGCCCGCCGCGTCAGCCGAGCCCGTACGCCGCCCGCGCCTTGCCGACCGTCGCGGGGCCGAGCGCGCCCGTAGCGGCCACCTCCCGCAGCACCCGGACCGCGATCGACGGAGCGTCGACGTGGAAGTGCCGGCGCAGCGCCGCGCGGGTGTCGGACCGGCCGAAGCCGTCGGTGCCCAGCGACGCCCACCGGCCGGGCACGAACCGGGCGATCTGGTCGGGGACCGCGCGCATCCAGTCCGAGACGGCCACCACGGGCGCCGGATTCTCCCGCAGGCGCCGGGTGACGTACGGGACCCGCTCGTCGTCATCGGCGGCCAGCGCCTCACGGCTCAGCTCGGTCCACGAGGTCACCGACCACACGTCCGCGTGAACACCCCAGTCGTCGGCGAGGAGCTGTTGAGCCTGCAGCGCGGCGGGTACGGCGATCCCTGAGGCGAGGATGTGAGCCGCCGGACGGGCGGGATCGCTCGTGCCGCTGATGCGGTGCATGCCGGCGAGGATCCCGTCGATGTCGGCGTCGTCCGGTTCGGCCGGCTGGGGGATCGGCTCGTTGTAGATGGTCAGGTAGTAGAAGACGTTCTCCTGCCCGTCGCCGTACATGCGGCGCAGGCCGTCACGCACGATGTGGGCCAGTTCGTAGCCGTAGGCGGCGTCGTAACTCACGCACGCCGGGTTGGTGGCCGCGATCAGCAGCGAGTGGCCGTCCTGATGCTGCAGGCCCTCGCCGTTGAGCGTGGTGCGCCCGGCGGTCGCGCCGAGCAGGAAGCCGCGGGTCATCTGGTCGGCCGCCGCCCAGAGACCGTCTCCGGTGCGCTGGAAGCCGAACATCGAGTAGAAGATGTACAGCGGGATCATCGGCTCGCCGTGGGTGGCGTACGACGTGCCGGCGGCGGTCCACGACGCGGTGGAGCCGGCCTCGGTGATCCCTTCGTGCAGCAGCACACCGCTGGTGGACTCGGTGTAGCTCAGCAGCAGCTCGCGATCCACCGAGGCGTACGTCTGGCCGTGCGGCGAGTAGATCTTCCGGTTGGGGAAGAGGGCGTCCAGCCCGAACGTCCGGGCCTCGTCGGGGATGACGGGCACGAACCGATGGCCGATCCGGGGATCCTTCATCAGGTCCTTGACCAGCCGCACGAGCGCCATGGTCGTGGCCACCGGCTGATTGCCCGAGCCGCGTCTCACCCCGGCATAGGCCGCGTCGCCCGGCATCGGCAACGGCCTGCTCCTGACGGTACGGGCCGGAACATAGCCGCCCAGCTCACGTCGCCGTTCCTGCAGGTATTTCATCTCGTCGGAGTCGTCGCCGGGGTGGTAGTACGGCGGGAGGTACGGGTTCTCCTCGAGTTGCTTGTCGGGGATGTCGAGGTAGAGGCGGTCCCGGAAGCTTTTGAGGTCGTCGAGGGTGAGTTTCTTCATCTGGTGGGTGGCGTTGCGGGCCTCGAAGTGCGACCCGAGGGTCCAGCCCTTGATGGTTTTGGCGAGGATGACGGTGGGCTGGCCGGTGTGTTCGGTGGCGGCCTTGTACGCGGCGTACAGCTTTTTGTAGTCGTGGCCGCCGCGTTTGAGGTTCCACACTTCGTCGTCGCTCATGTGCTCGACCAGTTTGCGGGTGCGTGGGTCGCGGCCGAAGAAGTTCTCCCGTACGTAGGCGCCGGATTCGCCTTTGTAGGTCTGGTAGTCGCCGTCGGGGGTGACGTTCATCAGGTTGACCAGGGCGCCGTCGGTGTCGGCGGCCAGCAGCGGGTCCCACTCGCGGCCCCAGACGACCTTGATGACGTTCCAGCCGGCGCCGCGGAAGAACGACTCGAGTTCCTGGATGACTTTGCCGTTGCCGCGTACCGGGCCGTCGAGGCGTTGCAGGTTGCAGTTGACGACGAAGGTGAGGTTGTCGAGTTCCTCGCGGGCGGCCAGCCCGATCGCGCCCAGCGACTCGACCTCGTCCATCTCGCCGTCGCCCAGGAACGCCCAGACGTGTTGCTGGCTGGTGTCCTTGATACCGCGGTGGTGCAGGTAGCGGTTGAAGCGGGCCTGGTAGATCGCGTTCAGCGGGCCCAGGCCCATGCTGACGGTGGGGAATTCCCAGAAGTCGGGCATCAGCCGCGGGTGCGGGTACGACGGGAGGCTGTTCGGCGCGTGGGAGAGTTCCTGGCGGAACCCGTCGAGCTGCTCGCTGCTCAGCCGGCCCTCGAGGAACGCGCGCGCGTACATGCCGGGTGAGGCGTGGCCCTGGAAGAAGATGTGGTCGCCGCCGCCGGGGTGCTGCTTACCGCGGAAGAAGTGGTTCATGCCGACCTCGTAGAGGCTGGCGCTGGAGGCGTAGGTGGAGATGTGCCCGCCGACGCCGATGTCCGGGCGCTGCGCGCGGTGCACCAGCATCGCCGCGTTCCACCGGATGTAGGCGCGGATGCGGCGTTCCACGAACTCGTCACCGGGGAACCAGGGCTCCTGCTCCGGCGGGATCGTGTTGATGTAGTCCGTGGAGGTCAGCGGCGGCACGCCGACCTGACGCTCCCGGGCCCGCTCGAGCAGGCGCAACATCACGTAACGGGCACGTTTGGCCCCGCGTTCGTCGATGACTCCGTCGAGCGACTCGACCCACTCACTGGTTTCCTCGACGTCGATGTCCGGTGCGGTGGTCATGTGTACTGCGCCCGATCCGCGGGCGTGGTGTCGATGAGCTGGGCGGCCGGCAGGCGCGGGGTGCGTCGCGCGGCGCCCGGCTCCGGCTCGGCGATGCCCAGCCGCAACGCCAGGTACGGGTGGTCGAACGCCGTGAGCATCCGGCGCAGCCGCTCGCGGGTCCCGGCCACGGCGACGACGTCGCTGATCGGAAGCACCGACACGTTCAGCGACGTGGCCGTGAGCCAGATCGACGACAGGGCCTCTCCCGCCGCCAGCCAGCCACCGGGATCGTCGTCGTCGCCGTAGAGCAGCGCGTACGTCGCCGCACGGTCGTGGCCCCGCCCGATCGGCAGCGTGCCGGCGTGACCGAAGCCCCGGCCGGGCACCGTGGTCTGCGGCGGCCGTTCCGGCAGCACCGCGTCCGGCAGCCCGGTGCCCTCGCCCATCGTGCGGCTCGTCCAGTACCGCAGCTCGGCGCAGGCCAGGGAATCCCGCACCTGAACCGCTGCGGCCCGCGACGAGGCGGCGGACAGGTCGAACACCTGCTCGCCGGTCAGCACGTGCAGGCGGGCGCGGTCCCCGGCCGCTCCGGCGATCGCGCGGACGACCGCGGGAGCCAGCCGCTCGTCACTGACCGGGCGGCGATCCGTGTGCCGGACGCCCAGGACGTACTCCTCGTGTCGTGCCCGCGGCGTGACGGCGATGCGGTCGAAGCCGGTCATGACGGCCAGCAGGTCGGGCCGGGACACGTCGGTGGTCCGGTGCACCCGGCACGCCCAGCCGCGGGCGGCGAGTGCCACGCGGGCGTGGTGCAGGGCCGCGCCGCAGCTGAGCGTCAGCAGCCGCCCGTCCGGGTCGGTGGCCGTGAGCTGGCGGCTGCGGTCCGCGAACAGCTCCAGCCGGTCGGTGTGCACCCGCCATCGCCACGGCTGCGTGTTGAGCACCGAAGGTGCATGGGAGACGGCCACCGAGGCGGCCTCGATCAGGGTGTCGGTGAGCGTGCGCCGGCCGGATTCGCATGTCGTCGTGTTCATCGTCTGGCTTTCGTCGCTGTCGGACCCGGAGCACGAGCGCTCGAGCCGGATTCCCTGCCCCGAGCCTGCTCGTGGGGGCGGGCCGGTCGGCAGGCCGGCCGATGACCAATACGCCGAGCGGATATTGCCGGGCACCGGCAGTCCGAGGCCCGGTCCCTCAGGACACGCCGCCGGTACGTGGTCCGGGGTGATCGCTGAGCCACAGGCCCAGGCTGACACCGGCGACGCTCAGGGAGATGAGCACCAGATACGCGTCGGTCATCAGCACGGCGAGGCCCATGGTCAGCGCCGCCGTCACCAGCCACATCCGCGCCGTCATCCCACCCCAGCGGGCGGGGTGGCGCGCGGCCATGCCGGAACAGCGTGCGACGAAGCGAGGGTCGTCCGCCTGCAGCTCCCGCTCGATCTCACTCAGCCGTCGCTGCTCCGCATCGCTCAGCATGATCGTCCCTCCGCCTCGGCCGGACCGTCGTCACGATCAGCATCGCCCGCCGGGGCGCGGCCGGGTCAGACGCGGGGACGGCGAACATTCCCGGGCCTGCATTGCCGACGCCCGGCAAGGAGGGGGTTCGGCGACCTGGTGGCTAGGCGTTGCGGGAGAGCCGGCCCGCGTCGTCCGCGGGATCCGTCGCGGCGAGGGAGCCGAGCAGGGCCAGGGCGCGGGCGCTGTCCGAGCCCGGCTCGGCATGGTAGATCACCAGGAGCTGGCCGCCCGAGTCGCCGATCGGCAGCTTCTCCCGGCGCAGGTGCAGCATGCCGACCTGCGGGTGCAGCAGGCGCGTCGGGGCGCCCGCGAGCGGTTTCACGTCGTGGCGGGCCCAGAGGCGCCGGAACGGCTCGCTGGCCAGCGACAGCTCGCCGACGAGCTGGGCGGTGCGGGGGTCGCCGACGTCAGTGCCGATCGACGCCCGGAACGAGGCCACCATGCCGGCGATGGCCTGCTCCCAGTCGGGGATCTCGCCGCGCACGTCCTCGTCCAGGAAGACCGAGCGCAGCCGGTTGCCGCCCGGGCGGATGCTGGGGGACAGGGCCGTCGCCAGCCGGTTCGCGGCGAGCACGTCGAACATCCGGCTCTCCACGAACGCCGGCAGGTTCAGCGCGTCCAGCAGCTGGCGGATTCCCGTCGGGACGGCCTCCCGGCGCGCACGCCGTCCCGTCGGCCGGCTGGTGGACAGGCTCAGCAGATACTCGGTGGCGGTCGCGTCGAGGCCGAAGACCCGGGCCAGCGCCTCGAGCACCTGCGGCGACGGGTTGCGGTCGCGGCCCTGCTCCAGCCGCAGGTAGTAGTCGGCGCTGATCCCGGCCAGCGTCGCCACCTCCTCGCGGCGCAGCCCCGGCGTCCGCCGGACCCCCACGACCCGCAGGCCAGCGTCGGCCGGATTCACCAGCTCACGGCGGGCCCGCAGATACTCACCCAGCACGTTCGACCCGGCCACGCCCCCCATCGTACGGTCGGCCGCGCGCCGCATCCTGGTCCCGCCACCCCCAGGATGACCGGGGCCCTGCCTACCCCCGCGCGCCCGGGGCATCGTGGGGGACAGCTCACCGGAACACACCGCGAGCGGAGAGGACACCATGGCAACCCACACCCTCGGGGGCACGTACCGCGTCGGCGACCTCCAGCTCACCCGCGTCGGCTACGGCGCGATGCAGCTCGCCGGACCCGGCGTCTTCGGACCGCCGGAGGACCGCGACGCCGCGATCGCCGTCCTGCGCGCCGCCGTCGGCCTCGGCATCAACCACATCGACACCGCCGACTTCTACGGCCCGTACGTCACCAACGAGATCATCCGCGAGGCGCTCGCGCCGTACCCGGACGACCTGCACATCGTCACCAAGGTCGGGGCCCGCCGCGACGAGAACGGCGGCTGGCCGCACGCCCGTACGCCCGCCGAGCTCAAGGCGCAGGTCCACGACAACCTGCGACGCCTCGGCCTGGACACGCTCGACGTGGTCAACCTGCGCATGGGCGGCGTCGAGAGTCCCGAGCCCGGCTCGATCGCCGCGCAGTTCGAGGCCCTCGCCGAGCTGCAGCAGCAGGGCCTGATCCGGCACCTCGGCCTCAGCACGGTCGACGCCGGCCAGCTCGCCGAGGCCCAGCGCATCGCCCCGGTCGTCTGCGTGCAGAATTTCTACAACATCGCCCACCGCGAGGACGACGCGCTCGTCGAGCTCACCGCGCGGCAGGGGATCGCGTACGTGCCGTACTTCCCGCTCGGGGGCTTCTCGCCGCTGCAGTCGGAAACGCTGCACACGGTCGCGAAGCGCCTCGACGCCACCCCGCTGGCGGTCGCGCTGGCCTGGCTGCTGCAGCGCTCCCCGAACATCCTGCTGATCCCGGGCACCTCGTCGGTCGACCACCTGCGCGAGAACGTGGCCGGCGCGGGCCTCGAGCTCCCGCCCGACGCGGTGGCGGAGCTCGACGCCGTCGGCGGTGCCGCAGCCTAGGGCTTCGTACACTCGCTGCCATGCCGGAGATCGTGCAGCTGCTGGCTTCCGCCGTACACCGGTATGAGGGCCGGCCGTCGGACGGCCCGGCGCCGGCCCCACCGGGGGAGCTCACCACGGCGGTCCAGGTCCGCGCGGGCCTGGGCATCGTCGGCGACCGCTACTACGCCCACCCGGCCCACCACGACGCCTCCGTCACGGTCATCGCGGCGGAGAGCCTCCCGGCCGGCGCGGACCTCCGCCGGACCCGCCGCAACGTGCTCCTGGCCGGCGTCGCGGTGGACGACCTGGTCGGTTCGATCCTCATCCTGGACTCGGGCGACGGCCCGGTCCGCCTGCGGGTCCGCCGGCGCGCCAACCCGTGCGCGTGGATGGACGTGGCGATCGGTCCGGGAGCGTTCAGAGCGCTGCGCGGGAAGGGCGGGGTGCGCTGCACCCCGCTCACCGACGGCATCCTGCGCGTCGGCCCGGTGACCGTCGAGATCGAGCCTGGCTAGGAGGCGGCGGGCAGGCCGCGCACCTCACGGGCAAGTGCCTGACGAGCGGGCCCGAGGCCGCTCAGGCGATCGACCGACTCGTGGATCGCGGACCTCTCGGCCGGGGTCGACCGGCGCCCGCGCGGCCCGTGCAAAACGCCCCGGCCGGGTGGCCGGGGCGTTTCGCTGGGCGGGTCTACTTCGCGGCGCGGGCGTACTTCTGGCGGAACTTCTCGACGCGGCCTGCCGTGTCGAGCAGGCGCTGCTTGCCCGTCCAGAACGGGTGGCTGCCCGCCGAGATGTCGACGTCCAGGACGGGGTAGGTGCTCCCGTCCTCCCATTCGATCGTCTTGTCGCTGGTGGCGGTCGAGCGGGTCAGGAAGGCGTAGCCGGCGCTGCGGTCGCGGTAGACGACCGGGCCGTACGTGGGGTGGATGCCGTTCTTCATGGTCGGACCTCCTCGGAATCCACCGGTGAGAAGTCTGCGAAGGGGCCGGATATTCCGCTGGGCCGGCGCCGGTGAACCGGCATGCGGCCGGCGGGGTCCGCATGGCCGGGCCGTCTGCGAGCCGGCTGACGCGGATCAGGCGATGGCGGTGTTGCCGGCGATCATGCGGATCGTCCAGCCGTCGTCGCCGGCGCACGCCGCGACGTGGTTGCAGGACTGGTGGGTGATCCACAGGCCGCGGCCGCCCGCGGCGCTGTCCAGCGCCGGCATCAGGCCCGCGTACGGGTCCTTGGGGCCGGGGCCGCCGTCCGTCACGGTCACCACGATGCGGTCGGCGCCGCCCCAGACGCGCAGGAGCACGGGCGGGGCGCCGTACCGCAGGGCGTTGGTGACGGTCTCGCTCACCGCGACCACCAGGTCGTCCACGTCCGCCGCCGGCAGCTGTCCCCGGTCGGCGGCGTGCACGGCGTGCCGGGCCTGGCCGGGGGTGGGGTCGGCGAGTTCCACCGTCGCCGGGCCGGACTGCAGCGGGTCCGCGACCGGCGGGTGCGCCTCGGCCAGATACACCCGGGGGTCGGCGTACGTGGAGCTGTCGACGTGCGTGCCGCCGGGCAGCGCGTACCGCGGGTGGGTACGGGCCACGTCGGCCAGCACCGGCTCGGGGGTGATCCGGGCGTCGTACGCGCACATGCTCCACAGCGGGAAGTCGTCGTACGCGTGGTTGATGGCCGATTCGTACCGCGCCCACCAGTCCCACGTGTTGCCGAACGCGCTGACCGGCATCTCGCCGATGATCCGGATCTGTCCCGCCCCGGCGGCCACCTGCTCGGCGAGCAGATTGCGGTAGGAGCGGATGGCGGCGGTGGGGCGGGCGTACACGTCGCCGCCGGTCAGGAACTGCACCCCGGAGTCGCGGGGCAGCGCCGAGCGGACCAGCGCGGCCGTCCGCTCGCCGAACGACACGAACGTGGGCTCGCCGGCCGCGACGCCGCCGAGCAGGAACGGCACGGTGACGGCCAGCAGTTCGTCGTCGGAGGCGTACTGCACCGCCGCGTGGAAGTAGCCGGTGTGCCCGTGCGCCGCACCCGTTCTCATCGGGCGGTCTCCACGCGCAACGACGTGAGCTCGAGCAGGCCGGCGAGCCGGGCGGCGGCCGGGACGGCCGTGCGCAGCACCGCGGTCGTGCCGAGCGCGCGGGCGTGCGCGTCGAGGTGCAGCAGCGTGTTGTGGTCGATGAAGGCGAGGTCCTGCCCGTCGAGCACCAGCTCATGCCCTCCGGGGCGCAGCGCGGCTCGGTCGAGCGCCTGCAGGAACATCGGCCGGGTGGTCTCGTCGATCTCGCCGGCCAGGGCGGCGTCGCCACGGCCCGGGTGCGGCGCGAACAGCCGGAACGGCGCGTCGGAGACGGGGTGCAGGCAGGCGAGCTGGTCGGCGAGGTCGTCACCCATGCGGCCGCGGTCGAACGCGCACAGCGCCGAGAACGGGTGCGTACGGATGTAGCGGTCGACCTGGATCTCGTACCGCGCGAACGCGTCGACCTGGGCCGGGGTGCGCACCAGCGTGGAGACGTCGGCGGCGACCCGCAGGCCGGTGTATCCCTCGGCGAGCGCCTGCTCGGTGGCCTGGGCGTACGCCGCCAGGCCCGCGGCCGGGTCGATGACGCTGTCCGCCGGATACTGGTCACTGAGCGTCACGATCCGCGGCGTGAAGTCCCAGCCGTGCGGGCCCTCGGGGGCGAGGTACCAGACCTGTTCGCCGGCGCCGAGGCCGGCGGCGAGGAAGTCGCGGGCCGCCGCCTGGAACAGGGCCGGGTCGTCGTAGGTCAGGCAGGCATGACGGTACGGCTGCCGCACGTCGGCGCCGGTGGTCCCGCTCATGGCCATCATCCGACTATAGGCTGCACTTTCGGCAGGCTGCACGCCCCCGGTGCGGCCCTCCGGGTCAATCTCCGAGCAGCCACCCGTGCGGGGCGGCCAGCTTGCGGGCGGCGGCCGGGCCCCACGAGCCCTGGGCGTAGCGGTGCAACCGGGGCGGGTCCTGCAGCACCGGACGGACCACCTTCCAGGCGGCCGACAAACCATCCGGGCGGGTGAACAGCGACCGGTCGCCGAGCAGCACGTCGTGGATCAGCCGGACGTACGGCGGCAACGGCTCACCCTCGGGCAGCCGGCCCAGCGGCAGCCGGACGGTCGCCGACTCGACGTCCAGCTCCACGCCGGGCTTCTTGGCCAGCAGCCGTACGTCGATCTCACCGTCCCCGGCCAGCGAGAACGTCAGCACGTTGGCCTGCCGCGGCAGCCCGGTGAGCGGCCCGGCCGGGTCCCGCAGCACGATGCCGACCCGCTGGTGACTCTCCGCCATGCGCTTGCCGGTCCGCAGCAGGAACGGCACCCCGCGCCACCGGGCGTTGTCGATCCACAGGCGGCCCGCCACGTACGTGTCGGTGCGCGAGCGCTTCGGGATGCCCTCGACGTCCCGGTAGCCGGCGAACTGCCCGAGCACCACCTCGGCCGGGTCGAGGGGGCGGAACGCGCGGATGACCTTCTCGCGCGCGCTCTGCAGGTCGGCGGCGCCCAGGCTCGCCGGCGGCTCCATCGCGACCTCGGCCGCGACCTGGAACAGGTGGGTGACCAGCATGTCCAGCACCGCGCCGGTGGCGTCGTAGAACGCCGCCCGGTCGTCGATCCCCAGGTCCTCCGGTACGTCGATCTGCACGCTCTCGATGTGCTCGCGGTCCCAGGAGGCGGCGAAGAGCTCGTTCGCGAAGCGCAGGACGTGCAGGTTCTGGGTGGCCTCCTTGCCGAGGAAGTGGTCGATCCGGAAGACCTGCGACTCGTCGAGCACCTTGTGCACGATGCGGTCCAAGCGCCGGAAGCCGTCCGGTGAGGTGCCGAACGGCTTCTCGTAGACCACGCGGGCGTTCGTCGCCAGGCCGTGCTGCCCGAGAGCCCGGGTGAGCTCGGGGAAGGCGACCGGCGGTACGGCCAGGTAGTGCACGAGCTGGGCGTCCTCGCCGACCCGGCCGCGCGCCTCGCCGAGCACGTCGAGCAGGCTGCCGGGGGAGTCGCTGCCGAAACCGCCGCCGGCGAAGTACAGCCGCCGCTCGAAATCGCGCCACGGCCCCTTCTCCGGCGCGGGGCCGAATTCGGTGAGCGCGTCGTGCACGTGCCGGCGGAAGTCCTCGTGGGCGACGTCGCCGCGCCCGTTGCCGACCAGTGCCCATTCGCCGGGCAGCAGGCCCTCGATGGCCAGCGTGTAGAAGGCGGGCAGGACCATCCGCCGGGCCAGGTCGCCGGTGGCGCCGAAGAGAACGAACACGGTACGGGGCATCGCCATGACAGTGCATTGACCGTACGGCGGCCGCACTAACCCGGGAGAAAGCTGAAAAAAGTCGGCCGGAAATTGAACCGGGGAAATTCGCATACCCGGTGAACCGTGCCGTGGCCGGACTGCGTATCGACTCCCGACACGACAACGAGGTCCGACGACGAGGAGTGGTGATGAGACTGCGTCAGCGACGAGGTACCGGCGTCAACCGCAAGGCGATCGGCGCCGTGGTGTTCGCCGGGGTGCTGGTGGCGGGCGGCATCACCGGCCTGCAGTTCGCCTCCGCCGGGGAACAGGCGAAGGCCGCCGAGATCGTGGTGGTCGACGGCCAGGACTTCAACATCGCCGGGTGCGAGAAGCTGGAGATCAACGCGGGCGACGTCGTCTGTGACGGCGAGAAGCTGCAGCCGGAGCAGAAGGCGGGCGCGGCGGAGGCCGCCGCCGCGTCGGCGCTGGCGCTCGAGACGTCCTGCGACCAGTTCGCAACCGATCAGGCCGCCGCCGACGCCGAGGCCGGTGGCCAGGGCGACGCGGGCGCCGGCGACGAGGCCGGGGCCGCCCAGGGCAAGGGTGCGGCCGGCGCGGACAAGGCCCCGAAGTCCAAGAAGCTGAAGAAGGCCATCGCCAAGCGGTACGCGAAGAAGATCGCTCACGCCAAGGCGAAGGGTCAGGCGAACGGCAAGGGCCAGGCCGGCAACAACGGGCAGGGCAACGGCAAGGGGCAGGCGAACGGCAACGGCCAGGCGAACGGCAACGGCGGGGCCGGTGCGGGTGACGCGGCCGACCTCGACGCCGCCGTGGTCACCGCTCGCGAGGGCCTGCTGACCGCGTGCCTGACGCTCGCCGACGCGAAGGCGGCCGCGGCCGCTGCCGCCGGTGACGCGGGTGCGGGTGACGCCGGTGCCGGCCAGGACGCGGGTGCCGACGACGCGGGCAAGGGTCAGGACGCGGGTGCCGACGACGCGGGCAAGGGTCAGGACGCGGGCGCCGACGGCGCCGGCAAGGGTCAGGACGCGGGTGCGGGCGACGCCGCCGGCGACCAGGCCGGTGACGCCGGCGCCGCCGACGAGGCGGACGCCGGCGCGAAGAACTGACGCGAGGCGAGTCCGACGGCGCGGTCCCCGGGCGGGGGCCGCGCCGCCGCGCTGTGCGGGGTCATCCCCGGCCGGGGGCGCGTACGCCGTCGGTCGTGGGCTTCCAGTCGGCGCTGTCCCGCGAGTCCACGGTCAGGCCGAGGCTCGGGGCGAGCGCGATCAGCAGGAAGAACAGCAGCAGTCCGAGTGCCATGGTGGTCACATCCCTGTCCGGCGAAACGAGAGCCGGTGCGCACCGGGGATGACTTCAGTCTGGTCCGCCGTGCGAGCCCCGGACAGTGGCAGTGATGCCATACATCTTCAAAATCCTGCCAACCGGCCGTACGCTGGCCGCATGCTGAGCAAGGTCGCCGTCATCGCGCTGCCGCCCGTGGCCGTCTTCGAGCTCGGGGTGCTGTGCGAGCTGTTCGGCTACGACCGCACCGACGAGGGGCTCCCGGCGTACGAGTTCTCCGTGTGCACCGTGGGCGGGCGTCCCGTCCGTACCCATGCGGGGTTCTCGCTGATGCCCGGCCACGACCTGGCGCCGGCCGAGGAAGCCGACCTGGTCGCCGTCGTGCCCAACGACAGCGACGAGGACCCGCCGGAGGAGGTCCTCGGCGTCCTGCGCCGCGCGCACGAGCGCGGCGCCTGGGTGATGAGCGTCTGCACCGGCGCGTTCGTGCTCGGCGCCGCCGGGCTGCTCGACGGCCGCCGGTGCACCACCCACTGGCGGCACACCGACCGGCTCGCCGAGCGGTTCCCGACCGCCAAGGTCGATCCGGACGTCCTCTACGTCGCCGACGGCAACGTCCTGACCAGCGCCGGCACCTCCGCCGCCGTCGACTGTGGCCTGCACCTGATCCGCGCCGAGCAGGGCTCCGCGGTCGCCACCCAGATCGCGCGCCGCATGGTGGTGCCGCCGCACCGCGACGGCGGCCAGGCTCAGTTCATCGAGACCCCGCTGCAGCCGATCGAGTGCGAGACGCTGCAGCCGGTGCTCACGGCGGTCATGGAGACGCTGGACCGGCCGCACACGGTCGAGACCATGGCCGCGCAGGCGCGCATGTCGCCGCGTACGTTCGCCCGGCGGTTCCGTGCCGAGACCGGCGCGACCCCGCACGACTGGCTGACCAACCAGCGGGTGCTGCTGGCCCGCCGGCTGCTCGAGGACTCCGGCCTCGGCATCGACGCGATCGCCGTCCGGGCCGGGTTCGGCAGCGCCGCCACCCTGCGCCACCACTTCGGACAGCGGCTGAGCACCACACCGCAGGCGTACCGGGCGATGTTCAGGAACCGGGTGGCGTGACCTCCTCCAGCACCGGCTTGAGCAGCACCGGCTCGCCCTCGCGCCGGCCCCACTCGCGGGGGTAGCCGAGCGACACCTCGTGGAAGCGCACCCCGTCCTGCCAGGTCACCCGCGGGATGTGCAGGTGCCCGTAGACGGCGGCCGCCGCGCGGAACCGGGTGTGCCAGTCCGCGGTCAGCTCGGTGCCGCACCACTGCGCGAACTCGGGATACCACAACACCTCGGTCGGGTGCCGGTGCAGCGGCCAGTGGCTCACCAGCACGGTCGGCAGGGCCGGATCCAGCGCGGCGAGACGCCGCTCGGTCGCCGCCACCCGGGCACGGCACCAGGATTCCCGATCGGGGTACGGGTCCGGATGCAGCATCTGCTCATCGGTGCAGACCACGCCCGTGCGGTACGCGTACGCCAGCGACTCCTCCTTCGTGGTGGTGCCCGGCGCCCGGAACGTGTAGTCGTACAGCAGGAACAGGGGCGCGATCGTCACCGGGCCGCCCTCGCCGTGCCAGACCGCGTACTCGTCCTCCGGCGTGCGCACGCCGATCTCCCGGCACATGGCCACCAGGCGCTCATAGCGGGCCACCCCGCGCAGCTGCACCGGATCCTTCGGGTGCGTCCACAGCTCGTGGTTGCCCGGCGCCCAGATCACCTCGGCGAATCGGGACCGCAGCAGCCGCAGCGTAGTCTCGACGTGGCCGAACACCTCCGCGACGTCGCCGGCCACGATCAGCCAGTCCTGCGGCGACGCCGGGTGCAGGTCCTCGACCAGCTTGCGGTTCTCGGCGTACGCCACGTGCAGGTCGCTGACGGCGTACAGGGTTCCCGTCACCCGTGCCTCCCGTTGGGGTCGATGTTCGGCGCTCCCCGGCCACTATGCCCGGCCTGCGCCGACAAAAGAATCTTGGCCTCCGCTGTCACGCCGACCCTCCGCTGTGGACCTACTTAGGTGGGTGTTCGATGGCGGACGGAGGCAGCGGTGGTGGAAGCGCACGGCGCGCCGGAGGTGGCGGACGGGGAACCGGCCCCGTCACGACCGGCCATCGCGAACCCGCCCCCGGCCGCCGAGATCGAGGAGTTCTTCCGGCGCTACTGGGAAGGGCTCGTCCGCAACCTGCTGCGCGAGGGCGCCGACCGCTGGGAGGCGCAGGACGCGGTCGCCGAGGCCATCCGGGAGGCCCTGCGGCGCTGGTCCGACCTGACCCACCCGGTCGCCTGGGTCCGCGCCGCCGCCCGCTCGCACTGGCTCAAGCAGCGCCGCGCCGGCGGCCACGGCGACGAAGTGCTCGTCGCCGACGTCGCCGAGCTCGAGGAGGGCCGCGCCGACGACCCGGGGCTGGTCGCGTACGAGCTGCAGGAATGGTTCTCCGGTGTGCTCGCGCAGTTGCCGCCCGCGCGCCGCGAGGCGCTCGAGCTCTCCGCGCAGGGCCTCACCCCGTCGGAGATCGCCGCCCGGGTCGGCAAGACCCCCGAGGCGGTACGGACCGCGCTGAAGCTGGGCCGCCGTCAGGCCGTCGCCCTCTGGCAGGCGATCCCCACCCAGCGCGCGCCGCAGTCCCAGCCTGATCTTGGAGGCGAGAGCTGATGGCCGAGCCCGGCCGGCCCGGGGACGCTCCCGACGGGGACGACCCGGTGCTCACCCACGCGATGATGATCGCCGCGCTCAACCAGATCCTCCAGGAGTGCGGCTACGACCCCGTGCCCGACGAGGAACCCACTCCGTCGGCCACCGGCGACGGCGCCGCCGACCGGCTCATCGAGGACGCGCGGCAGCGCGCTGACGGCATCGTCGCCGCCGCCCTGGAGACAGCGCTGCGCTACACCGACGCCGCCCTGGACCAGGCGGCCCGCACGGTGCAGAGCGCCCGGCGCACGCTCGCCGGCGCCCCGGCCGCCCCCGCCCCGGTGGAGCTGGCCCCCATGCCCGCCGCGACGGACCTCGGGCGCACGGTCGGTGAGACCTGGCTGGCGGCCGCCACCGCCGCCGGCGTCTACCTGCCCGTTGCCGGGCCCGTCGCGGCGCAGACGCTCGGCGTGTACGCCGCCTGCCTGCACGACGCGGCGCACGCCTCCCCGGCCGACGTGGACGCCGCCTACCGCATCGGCCTGGAGGTCGTCGCCCTCGGCATCGGCCGGCCCGAGGCGCTGCCCGCGACGATGGCTGTGGTGCTCGACCACCTGGCCGACGGCGACGAGCTGCGGCCCCCGGCCCGGCAGGTGGCCGGCGCGTTCGCCGCCGGGTTCGCCGCCGCCCTGCAGGCGCGCACCCTCGCCCAGCAGGAGTCGCTGCACCGCGCCACGCAGCGGGCGGCCCGCGAGTTCCAGCTCGCACTGCAGGACAGCGAGGCCCGCTACCGCCGGCTGGCGTTCTACGACCCGGTGACCGGGCTGGCCAACAAGTCCCGGCTGGTGCAGCGCCTGCAACAGGCCGGGCACGGCGGCGACCCCGGCCGGCACGTCGGGGTGTGCCTGATCGACCTGGGCGGGCACGCCGCCGTCTGCGAACAGTTCGGCGCCGACGCGGGCGACCACGTGCTCGCCGAGGTGGCCCGTCGGCTGCAGCTCCTCGCCCGGCACCCGGACTACCTGCTGGCCCGGCACGGCGGGCAGACCTTCGCGGTGCTCGTGCAGGACAGCGGCGGCATCGCGCACCTGGCCGAGCTGGCCGAGCGGATCACCGCGGCGCTGCGCGAGCCGGCCTCGCTGCCCGGCACCGGCCTGACCGCCGGGCTCGGCGCCCACGTCGGCGTGGTCGACGTGCCGACCGAGGGGCTCGACGCCGGGCGGGTGCTGGTCGACGCGGAGATCGCCGTACGCCAGGCCCGCGCCGGCAGCAGCGGCTGGGCCCTGTACGACGCGCAGCCCGCCGACACCGGCCGGGGCGGCGGCACGACCGCGGTGGCGGGGCTGGTCACCAGGCCGGCCACGTACCAGCCGATCGTCAAGCTGAGCTCCGGGCGCATCGCCGGGCTGCACACCCGGATGGCCTGGCGGCACCCGCACCTCGGCACGCTCGACCTCGGCCGGATCGGCCAGCTCACCGGGGACCGGGAGACCACCATGCGGCTGGCGGGCAGCCTCGTGGACCAGGCGTGCCGGCAGGCGATGCAGTGGGACGGCGGCAAGAAGGGCCCGTTCGTCGGGCTCGACCTGCCCGTGCACCAGATCGGCTACCCGGACGCTGTCGAGCTGGTCCGCGAGGCGCTCGCGGGCAGCGGCCTCCCACCCAAGCGGCTGCACCTGCACCTCTCTGGCATCGACGCGGTGCCCGCCGGCGCGCACAGCCACACGGTGCTGGCCGCCCTGGCCGCGCTGGGCGTGCGCATCGTGCTGGACGACTTCGGCACCGGGCCGAGCAGCCTGGCGTACCTGCGGGATCTGCCGGTGCACGGGCTGCGTACCCCGGCGAGCCTGCTGCACGACAACCCGGCGAGCGCCGAGGCCGACCGGGACCTGGTCGCCGGCATGGCCCGCATGGCGCACGCGCTCGGCCTCACGCTGACCGTGCACGGCGTCGACGACGAGCTGCGCGCCGCCACGCTGGTCGGCACGGGTTGCGACGGCGCCCAGGGGCTGCGCTACGGTGCGCCCACGACCCCGCACCAGGTTCCGGCGCTGCTGCGGCGTACGGGAAAGCTCGTGCCGGTACCGGGACGGGTGGCCTCATGACCGACCACAGTGGAGTAGGGTTCCTCGGCATGGCCGACGCCGACGCGGATCCCTCCACCCGCCCCAGCAGCGCCCGCATCTATGACGCGCTGCTCGGCGGCAACCACAACTTCGCCGCGGACCGGGAGGCGGCCAAGCGGCTGCTCACCGCGATCCCGGGCGCCGGCGACATGGCCCGGGCCAACCGCGCCTTCCTCAGCCGGGCCGTGGAACACCTCCTGGAGCGCGGCGTACGCCAGTTCCTCGACATCGGCAGCGGCATCCCGACGGTCGGCAACGTCCACGAGATCGCCCAGCGCCGCGAACCCGGGGCGCGGGTGGTCTACGTGGACATCGATCCGGTGGCCGTGGCGCACAGCAACGACATCCTCAAGGACAACCCGGGGGCCGCGGCGGTCCAGGCCGACATGCGCTTCCCCGAGGCCATCCTCGACCACCCCGCCGTCCGCGACCTGCTCGACCTGGACCGGCCGATCGGGCTGCTGCTCGTGGCGATGCTCCACTTCGTGCCGGACGACGACGCGTACCTCGCGGTCGACCGCCTCCGCGCGGCGCTGCCGCCCGGCTCGTACGTGGTGATCTCGCACGGCGTGTCGGACACCCCGGCGGACGCGGCCTCGGAGCAGGTCGCGGCCCTGTACCGCCGCACGGACGTCTCGGCGGCCCACGGCCGCACCCGCGGCGAGATCCTGCGCTTCTTCGGCAACGCGGAGCTCGTGCAGCCCGGCCTGGTCTGGGTCCACGAATGGCCGGACGCGGGCGACGGCGACCCGCACGGCATGGCGGTGGTCGCGGGAGTCGCCCAGATCAACCCCTGAACGCCCGCATCTCACCCCCCGCAGGTCCCATCCGGGTCGTCGCCCAGCCGAGCTGACACCGTGGGTTCAGGAGCTTGCGTCCGTCGGTGGCCCCCAGCCGGTCCCGCAGGGGGAAAGCCGAGGTCGTCGCGGGCCGGCGTTCGGGCCGGTCATTGCGCCGGCTGCTGCCAGTGGCCACGGTGGACGACGTCGGTCTTCGGGCGGCGGCGGTCGCGCAGGTCGCGGGGAGGTTCGTCGCTGTATCCCACCGAGATCGCCCCGATCGGCGCGAAGTGCGAGGGGACGCCGAACTCCGCGCGGAACGCCTCGACCCGGTCCGCCGGGAGGCCGAAGAAGCAGGCTCCGAGGCCCGCGTCGACGGCGGTCAGCAGCATGAGCAGCGAGGCGAAGCCGGTGTCGATGTCCCAGTACGGCGCCGGCCACCAGGCGTCCGAGCGGTCCGTGAAGCCCTTGTCGGTCTGCGCATAGCGGTCGAGGTACGCGTCCTTGTTCGACAGGGCGACGATCAGCAGTGGCGCTTCGACGTTCGCGGCGAACCAGCGATCGGGGTTGTCCGCGGGACGTACGGCGGTGCGGAAGCGTTCGAGGTCGGCGGGCCGGTCGAGCACCAGGAAGCCCCAGCCCTGCGAGAAGCCGGCGGAGGGCGCCCGCAGGCCGTTGTCCACGATGCGCTCCACGACCTCCGGCGGAATCGGCCGGCCCGCGTCGTAGCGGCGAACCATACGGCGGCGACGGACGACGTCCTGGAATTCCATGGCGGCAATGTATCGGGGCTCGTCGACCGGACCCTGGGCGGTCAGGCGGTCAGTCTCACTCGCCGAGGAGTTCGCGGACGCGGGGGATGACCTCGGTGCCGTAGAGGTGGATCGCCGTCATCAGGGACTCGTGGGGGAGGGTTCCCGCGGAGTACTTGAGGTCGAAGCGCTGGATGCCGAGGGCGGTGACCGTACGGGCGATCTTGGCGGCCACCGTCGCCGGGGAGCCGACGTGCCAGGCGCCCTCGGCGATGTCCGCCTCGAAGCGGTCGCGGGTGAGCGGGGGCCAGCCGCGTTCCGCGCCGATGCGGGTGAGGGCTCGCTGCGCGTGCGGCCACAGGGTCTCGGTCGCCTCCTCGTCGGTGGCGGCGAGGAAGCCGGGCGCGTGGACCGCCACCGGGAGCCGTTCGCGGTCGAACTCGGCCAGGGCGCGGTGGTACAGATCGACGTACGGGGCGAAGCGGGCCGGGTCGCCGCCGATGATGGCCAGCACCATGGGGAAGCCGTACTGGGCGGCGCGGACCACCGACTCGGGGCTGCCGCCCACGCCGATCCACGTGGGGATGCGGCCGGCCTCGGTCTTCGGGTACACCTCCTGGTCGTCCAGCGGTGGGCGGACCGTGCCCTGCCAGGTCACCGCCTTCTCGGTCAGCAGCTCCGCCATGAGGTCGGCCTTCTCCGCGAAGAGCCGGTCGTAGTCGGCGAGGTCGTAGCCGAACAGCGGGAACGACTCGGTGAAGGAGCCGCGGCCCAGGGTGATCTCCGCCCGGCCGTCGGAGATCGCCGCCAGAGTGGCGAACCTCTCGTACACCCGGACGGGGTCGTCGGAGCTGAGCACGGTCACCGCGGTGCCCACCTTGATCCGGCGGGTGCGTGCGGCGACGGCCGCCAGGACGATCTCCGGCGCTGACACGGCGTAGTCGTCGCGGTGGTGCTCACCGAGGCCGAACACGTCCACACCGACCTCGTCCGCGAGGACTGCCTGGTCAATTACGTTCCGGATGACCTGCGCGTACGGCAGCAGCTCACCGTCCGGGCCGACGGTGACGTCACCGAACGTGTCCAATCCGAATTCCACGGGCGCCATGGCGTGATCCTAGAACGCCGGGGGAGCCGTGGACCTGCCGACGGGGCTGTGGCCGTACTTAGATGACTTTGATCTTTGGGCTCACCGTGGTCTCACGGATCGACCGGCATGCTCCCCGCGATACATCGAAGAGGGGGAGGACATGGGTCGTCGGAGAACATGGGGCTGGGGGCTGGGCATCGCGACCGTGACCGCGGTGACCGCCTTCGGGGTGGCCTCGTGGCACGCGAACGCGGCACCGTCGCCGAGCCCGGCGCCGGGCGCCGCGGGGGAGCAGCCGCGGGTGTCGAATCCGGACCCGGGACCGGAACCGGCCGCGGGGGTGGGCCGGGACGCGCTGACCAGCGGTGAGGTGGACCGGGCGCGGGAGCTCGCGGTGACGCCGGAGCTCGCCGCCGGCGCCGAGGACGTGACCGGCGCGAAGGGACCCGAATACCTGTCCGCGGACGTGCTCGCGGACGGTGGCGGGCGCCGCGCCGAGCTGTACTACTACGACTACAGGACCGACAAGCTCGTCAAGCAGGTCGTCGACCTGAAGGCGGGCAAGCTGGCCGGGTCCTACTCGGCCGCCGGGATGCAGCGGCCGGCGTCGGAGCGTGAGGTCGCCACGGCGCTCGACATGCTGCTGGCGGACCCGCTGGTGTCCGAGCTGAAGGACGCGTACCAGAAGGCGACCGGGAAGCAGTTCGCCGGCAAGGACGGCCTGACCGTCAAGGCGCACGTCTACAAGGCCCGCCCGGCCGACACCAGCGCCGCCCAGTGCGGCAAGCACCGCTGCCTGCAGCTCGTGGTGGAGACCGGCGACGGGCTGTTCATCGACGTGAACGACATCATCATCGACCTCTCCGGGCGCACGGTCGCCCGCCTGAAGTAGACGGGGACCGACCAGCAATGACGTACCGGAAGACAGCCGGCGCCGCCGCCCTGCTCACCGTGGCCTCGCTGGGGCTCGCCGCGAGCCCGGGCAGCCCCGCGGCCGCCGCGCCCGCCGCCGCCGCGGCCGAGCAGTGCGCGGCGTCCACGACGGTCAAGGAGACGCTGCCGAACGGCACCACGTGGCAGCTGTGCTGGCGGATGCAGGAGCAGGCCGGCCTGATCCTGGAGAAGGTGTTCGTCTCCTCCAAGCGTTACCCGGAGCCCGTGCAGGTGCTCGAGTCGATCCGGCTCGCGCAGCTCAACGTGCCGTACGACTCGGGTGACACCGAGTACAACGACATCACCGACTACGGCTTCGGCGGCTGGAACCTGCAGACGCTCACCGGCGACGACTGCAAGGGCGGGTCGGCGCGTACCGGCTCCGACGGCGCTCCCGAGCCGGAGCGGCGCAAGGTGCTGTGCGTCAGCGCGGAGGCCTCCGGCCTGGCGTACCGGCTGCACGGGTACGAGGACAACGGCAGCGAGCCGGTCTACTCGAAGCAGGGCCACGACCTGGTGCTGCGCGCGATCAGCAAGGTCGGCTGGTACGAGTACGTGACCGAGTACCGCCTGCACGACGACGGGCAGATCTCAGCCCGCCTCGGCGCGACCGGCGACCTGTCCCCGGGCGACTACGTCAACGCGGACCGGGGCTGGCCGATCGGCAAGGGCGCCCGTGACTACGCCGCGATGCACTACCACAGCGCGTTCTGGCGGGTCGACTTCAACATCGCGGGCAAGGGCGGCGAGAAGGTCGAGCAGTACGACACCAAGCTCAACGGCCAGGGGTCGATGACCGCGAAGCTGAAGACCACCAAGACGGCGATCGACAAGGAGGGCAGCTTCTCCAAGGTGAACCGCCGCTGGTGGCGTCTGGTCAGCTCGACCAGCAAGAACAAGGACGGGCACCTGCGCTCGTACGAGCTGGTCCAGGGCGCCGACGACCGGTACGAGGCGCACCCGGAGACCACGCCCGACGTGACCTTCACGCAGAGCCACGCGTGCGAGAAGTTCGCCACCGGCAACGCCGACCCGCAGTGCGCGTCGAAGAAGTCGATCCTCGACTTCGCCAAGGACAAGGAGACGCTCAAGGACCCGGTCATGTGGGTGCGGGTGGGCTTCCACCACGTGCCGCGCGACGAGGACCAGAGCCCGATGCCGCTGCACTGGCAGGGTTTCGACCTGCTGCCGCGGGACTTCACCGAGATGAACCCGCTGACCCCGGCCGGCCGCGCCGGCGTCAACGGCGAGCAGAACTGAGCACCGCGGCCGGCCCGGACACCCGTCCGGGCCGGCCGCCGCCCGCGAAAGGACCACCCGTGCCCCTGCGCCGTTTCGCCGCCGCGCTCGTGCTGGCCGCCACCGCGCTCACCGTCCTGACGTTCGCCGTCCGGGGCCGGGCCGAGCAGCCGCGGCAGCCCGTCGCCGCGGCCGCCACCGTCGCCGCTCCCAGCAGCGCGGACCTGGAGTTCGCGCAGATGATGGTGGCGCACCACGCCCAGGCCGTCCGGATGAGCCGGGCGCTGGTCGCCAAGCCGGGCATCCCGGAACGGGTACGGCTGATCGCCGACTTCATCGCCCACGACCAGCAGCGTGAGATCGACGAGACGAACGCCTGGCTGACCGCGTGGGGAGCAGCGGACGCGGCCGGCGGACACCACCACGCCGGTGGCGGGTCGGCCGGGATGCTGACCGAGGCGCAGCTGCGGGCACTCGACGCGGCCACGGGCCCGGCCGCCGGCCGGATGTTCCTGCGACTCATGATCGAGCACCACACCGGGGCGATCACGATGGCCCGCTCGCTGCTCGACGGCGACGGCCGCAACGTCTACACCCACGGGATGGCGAAGCACGTCATCAACGAGCAGACCGCCGAGAACGACGCGATGCGCGCGCTGCTCTGACGCCCACCAGCCCCGCGAATGCCTCCGGGAAGCGCTGACCGGGGCGGGAGGCGTCAGCGCGAGCGCAGCAGCTGATGGATTCCGTGAGACGGGCGATAGCCGAAGGCTTCCGCGGCGGCGTGGGAGTCGTGGACCCGGTCGAGGGTGCGAGGCAGCGGCCAGCGCCTCTCCCGGAACGCGGCAGCCATGCCGGGAAGCCGCGCCGCGATCAACCCGGCTGCGTCCTCGATCAGTGGGGGACAGTCCGCCCGGGTGAAGGGGTAGGGCCCAGCGACGTTGAAGGTGCCGGTCACGGCGTGCTGCCCGATGATGCGTACGACGGCTGTCACGACATCGTCCAACGCTACGGCTCGATGCAGGAAGTGGGTCGCCTGCACGGGCAGCGGCTCCGGGAAGCAGCGCGCGATACGCAAGCTGACCGACGGGGTGGCACCCGAGGCGACCAACCGCTCGGCGGCGGGTTTCGTCTCGTCGTAGATGTCACGCGGACGGGGCGCGGCGCGTGCAGGGCGGCGGCGTGAACCAAGAGCTCGGACTGCTGGAGTGCGGCCCGGCGTACCTTCGGGTCACGCAGGTCTCCGAGCAGGCTGGTCCATCGACCCGGCACCCGGTCGACCCCGCGAATGAACCAACCATCCGCTTGAAGCGCTGCGGCAATCGCCGCGCCGACACGGCCCGACGTTCCCGTGACCGTCGCGGCACGGAGCGCTGGTGACTCGCCTCGACGTTCGCGCACAGGTTCATTGTGACGGTGGAGCGGCGCATCCGTCGGCCCGTGCGCCCCCACGACGAGCGATGCGGCGGGCCGGATCGCCGGGAAGCCCGGTACCGCCTCATCGGGTTGACAGTCATCGATGTGATGCCGGACGGTCGTAGGATGCCCACGTACCGTTTTCGTGCGTTCCTGGTCGCCCTGCTCTCCGTCGGCGCGCTGTTCCCGATCGCCGACCGTGCCGCAGCGGCGGCGGCGCCATCCGCGCCCTCCGACCTCCACGTCACCTCCATCAGCCCGACCTCGGTGACCCTCGCCTGGACCGCCGCCACCGGCGATCCCGTCGACTACTCGCTCAGCTACTGGCCCGCCTTCGGCGACGTCGGCTACAGCCAGCGCGTCGGCAACGTCACCACCGCCACCGTCACGTCCGGCATCGGTCCGAACGGTCAGTACGGGTTCACCGTCCAGGCCATCGACGCCGACGGCCACTCCTCAACGGCGAGTGCCGCGCTCGTCGTGGTCACCCCGGCGAACACCACCGGCGACATGACCGCGCCGACCGCCCCCGGCAATCTCACCCTCACCGGCGTCGGCCCGGCCGGCGCGCAGCTCACCTGGACGGCGTCCACCGACGACGTGGAACTGACCGGCTACTACGTCTACCTGTTCGACGGCTGGTACGTGTCCCGGTATCTCGGCACCACGACCGGCACCTCCTTCACCGCGCCGATCCTGAGCACCCAGACCGGCATGATCCGCTACTACGTGCGCGCACACGACGCGGCCGGCAACCTGTCGATCGCCTCCAACCAGGTGTCCACGACCGCCACACCCCCGCCCACGCCGGCCACCCCGTGCAAGGTCTCCTACAAGACGACCAGCGACTGGCCGGGCGGTTTCGTCGCCGAGGTGAAGCTGACGAACACCGCGACCGCGGCGGTCAACGGCTGGTCCCTCCTCTTGTCCCTGGGCGGCGACCAGCGCGTCACATCGTCGTGGGCGGCGAAGTGGGCCCAGTCCGGCTCGACGGTGACGTTGACCAGCGAAACCTGGAACGCGACGATCCAGCCCGGTGCCGAGGTCACGCTCGGCCTGGTCGGCACGTACGCGAAGAGCAACGCCCCGGCCACGACAGCCGCGCTGAACGGTACGGCCTGCACCCTCGCCTGATCTGCCGGGGCGTCCCCGTCGTGGGCGCCCCGGCTCCCGGCATTCGAACGTGCGCAACCAGCCTGCTCGCCCTGGCACGGTGGTCATACACCGTCGTCACCGACGGAAAGTCGCGCCGTATGCGCTCCAAGCCATACCCGTGGCCGCACCTGCAAGATTGCATTGACGGTATCCACAGGTGTTGGATCGACCGCGTCATCGGAACGGTCCGTATCCGTTGCCGTAACTCAGGCACGAACTTGTCGCTCCGTCGCCAGCTGTGCGGCCGTTCTTAACGGTCGGAGGATTTCTTTACCGTAGCGGTGATGAACGAGTCTGCGGCGACCCTAGTGCCCGACTTCAGGTCCTGCGAGACAACCACCCAATTGGAGTCGATGCCGCCACCGTCCACTCGCCGTCCGTATACGCCAGCGTCACCGTCAACCCCGGCGGAGGCAGCGAGCCAGGTCCAGCGATCAGCTCAGGGGCGGGGCTTCGGCGTGCCTGCCGGTGTCGCGGTGGTCACCACCGGTCCGCGCCGGGAGCGAAGCGGCAAGGCGCTGCCGGCCGGCGGCGTGGCCCTCGCGTGGTCTCAGGACGTGGACGACACCGGAATCCTCGCAGACTGCGCGCGGTCATATATGCGGTACCGGACGACGCGCGATCAGCGGCATAGAGTGCGTCGCCGTCGCACGGTTCAAACGGCGTACCGTTGCCACGCGAACCGGCGTGTCATCGCCGGATCGTTCTGGAGGAAGGCGTCGAAGGCGTTGATGACGTCTTCGACGCTCGTAAGCTCCACCCGGTAATGCTTCTCTGGGCTTCCGTCGCGACGCTCCAAGGCGTACCAACCGGTGCGGGTCCCGGCGCGCTCGCCGTAGCCGACCTGGATGTACCAGTCATCGAATCGAGTCAGTACGGCGAAGTAGTCGTCCGCGGACAATCGCGTCAGAACCGTGCGGGTGACGTCAGCGTCCGGGTCTCGAAACGTGCGGCCGTGCGCCGACGTCAACTCGAAGCGCCACGGCCGGGAACATGACGTGCGAAGCTGCTCCAGCTGCGGGTCGTAACAGTTCAATCCATGTTGCTCGGCCACCTCAGCGGCCCACGCCGAGACCTCGTCGCACCGGCTCCACACCATGGGGAAGTACACCAACGGCCCACTCGCCTCATTCAACAGCGGTGCGGTCGACCAAGGGCTGTCATCGCCGGCGTCGGTGTCGATGTCCGGATGGCGGTCCAGCAGCGCCGCCACGTACCTGGCTACACGTTCCGTCGGCTCGACGGACCCCTCCGTTTCGACGAATCGGGCATACAGCGCCTCGAATTCGGCCGCGGCGGCGGCGTCGTTCGCCGGCCGAGCGCCTTCCCAGACAGCCAGGTCGTAGGACATGCCCAAGATTCTCGCGTACGCACGGGCCACGCGGCACCCGGCTCTGCCGCGACCGCATCGGCACCTCCGCTACCGTGCATTCAGTAGCGGGCGGGCAGCGGCAGATCAGGAGGTCGGCAGCCTGCCCTGGAGGTTCGCTGGATCCGCGGTGACGATGCGGATGAGGAAGCCGGCGAAGTGCTGATCGTCCAAGTCGTCGTTCCACTTCTCGGCCATGGCGACAGACGTCACGAGCCCAGATCCGGCAACCGGCTCGGGCGTGAAGCGGCAATGCAGCGTGGCGATCGAGGCGACGACGCCCACAGTCAGCGGAGCGCTCGGATCACCGTGGTGGTCTTCAACCGCATCAACGGTGGCGGCGACTCCGTCATGGAGCACAAGGTCGAGCCATGCCAGCTCGGTGGAGTGGGGATGCCGCAGCCGCCACGACACCTGGTCGCCCTTGCGGAAGGGCGTACCGCAGCACTCCATCTGCCAACCGGCCATCCACACGTAGGGCACTGCTCAATCCTGCCCGACTTCACCGCCGACCGCGGTGTGCGGTGTCCGGCCGGATCGCGGCATGAGCATGGGTTCCGCGCCGCTCACGCCGGGCGTCGTCGGGGTCTGCCATGGCCGCTACATGGTCTGCTGCTCGCTCGCACGTTGCACCGTTCCACCGCTGTGAACCGGTCGCACCTCCACACCGCCACCCTCGCGGAGCACAGGGTTGGTACGCGCAATGGCCAGCGCCGCGTCCAGATCTGGGGCCTCGATGACGTAGAAGCCGGCGACGACCTCGTGGGCGTCGAGGAACGGCCCGTCGGTGGTCGAGCCCGCCCGCAGCGACGTCGCCATGTCACGCGGTGTGAGCGCGTAGGCCATGACCATCGACTCGGCGGCCGCCAGCTCGTCGGCGTGCTCGTCGCACGACTCCGTGTCGGCTGCGGTGGCCTCCGGTGCGTGGGCGGAGTCGTTGGCATAGATCAGGACGGCGTACTGAGCCACGGCGGATTTCCTCTCGAGACGGGACCCGCGTCTGCCCGTCCTCCTACCGGAGACGACTGGCAGAGCACAGAGGGACTCTGCCACAGAGAGTGCATTCCACGGCGCCCTTCAAACTCGCTAAGACCAACAACCGCACATCGGCGAAGTTGCGCAGCAGGCAGCTCTCATGGGCTGTACGCGACGTGTCGGCCCGGGCGACGGCGCAGTGTCGGCCATGAGCGCCTGTCTATTGATCGAGGAGGCCCTCGACCATACGTGTGGTTCTCTCCGCGGCTTTGGACACCGGTTGAACACCGGTCCCAGCACCGCATGATCGTCTGGAGATTTCGTGTCCACGAGATTCGACACCGCCACCACCACGGCTGCTGCCGTGGTGGTGGCCAGCCCGGCTCAAGCGGGCGCGGTCGTAGTCGGCCAAAATCGTTCGCGACCCGACTTCATCGTGGTGATGCATGCCCTCGTCGCGGTACACACTCAAAGCGACCCGCGCTCCGCCCGGGATGTCCCGCGACGGCCGACCGCTCTGACAGCGGCATCCTCGGCCGGCCGTCATGACGCGTACGTGAAACCTGCCTCGGCGTCGGCAGCGGTGATCTCACCGTGAAAGCGCTTCTTCACCCAGTGTCGTTCACCGAGCAGATCGACCTCACTCCAGCGACCGGACACCGGGCCCAGCCGAGTGTGACGCGGCATCGTGCCGAGGATGGACGTGGGCCTGGCGCCCCCGGACAGAGAGGGACCGTCCATCACCACAATCGCGTCGTCCGTGATCGCCACGCACCGGTACTTGATCATGAACATGGTCAGGCCTGTGGCCCAGTTGACGAAGAAGTAAGCGAAGTTCGGCGCGGCCTGGCAGATGAAGGCGTGCCGTATCCGGCTGCCGGGAGGGAGCAACGGCCTCGCTCGCTCCACCAGGTCCTCCACGGTGGCCACGTCGCTCACCCCTCCCGATGGCGGTCGCCAGCACTGTACTCGGCAACCACTTGTGGTCGAGGCCCGTTCGAAGACGGCACGGCACCGACCGTCCCGCCGGCGGCCACCCAGGCCTGGAACCGATGCTCGGTTTCCGCGATGGATTGCGGCCGTACCCGGGTCGACAGAACCCATCGGTAGCCGTAAGGGCAGCGAATCAGCCCGTGCCGATCGCCGCTGAAGCTGTCCTGGACCGGGGCAAGGACGGTGGCGCCTGCAGCCTGCGCCCGCTCCACGGCCGTGTCCGCGTCCGGACAACTCACCAAGATCGACATCGGCACGCCGCCGTAGTGATCGACGGAGAACAGGCCCACTTCCGGCATCTCGTCCACGACCACCACCAGGCCACCGTGGATGAGCAGAGCGGCGTGCATGACCCGCCCCTCAGCCTTCAGGAGCATTCGTACGTCAGCGTCGAAGGCGAGACGGTAGAAGGCGACAGCCGCGGCTGCGTCAGCCACTGCCAAGAATGGCGTGCCGGTGCGATAAAGGTCGAGCATGTCCATGTCAGAGTCCTCCCGGATCGGCGACCGTCGACGGGCACGCTAACGAGTCGGACAGGACCTGGTCTTGAACGAAATCGACCCGGCGTTGAAGCGGGACGGCAGACACCCGGCGAGTGCGGAGAACTCGCGTGTGAAATGGGCTTGGTCCGCGTAACCGACAGCTGCCGCCACGCCGGCCAGCGATTCCGTCCTTTCGGCCAAAAGCTCCACGGCGTATTGGAACCGCAACAGTCTGGCGGCGGTCTTGGGCGCCACTCCCACCTGGCGCCGGAACTGGTTCGTGAAGTGCCGGTGGCTCCAGCCGGCCCGGTTGACCAGCGCTTGCACGGAGACGTTGCCGCGGTTCGCCCGCATGTGCCGCCAAGCCCGGACCACCTGGGGCGCGGGCTGTGGGCCGGCACCGAGCCAAGCCCGCAGCGCGGCTTCGACGAGCCGTACACGGCGACCACCGACAGGCTCCGCCCTCATCCGCTCCACCAGCAGTTCGCCGCGGCTTCCGAAGACCGAAGGCAGGTCCAGCACCCTGTTCGTCGATTCATTGACCGGTGCACCGGCCAGGAGGCGGTAGGCGGCCAACGGTGTCATCCGTACATGAAAGCCTTCTTGCCGGCCCGAATGCACCGTGGCCATCGGTCGGTCATGGGCAGTCACCAGCACCGACTGGTAACCGGTCTCGGAACCAGGCCGTGCACCGGCGGCCGGCACGAGGACCGGATCGCCGGACGAGATGAGCAGCACCACGTCGAGGCACGCAGCCTCCTGCCTCCGCACCGGCCGGACCAGCCGCTCCCGATACGCAGTGTAATTCTGCACCCAATTCGCCAGCGCCCGGCTCGGTCCGGCGCAGGCCGCCTCCGCGCGGCCTTCAGCAACCATTCCACCATTAAGCAAGGCGACGTCGACACGGTCAAGCGAACCTGGGGAGCCGACGGCAATGCCTACTGATGCAAAAAACGGGGTGGTTGGTCGGAGTCGTCCTCGTCGGCGAACACGATGTCTACGGACGACGCGCCCCGCAATGCGGCGATCTGCTCGGCCTCGTCGTTCAGCGCCTTCCGATCCCGCTGTGGCATCGAGCCGAACGGCTTGATCGTGAAGGCCAGCTTCCGGCCACTCCTGCGTGACCGCCATATTCCGGCGATCCTGCCGTCGGTGAGGATCGTGCCGGGTGCGCCGACCGTCGTCCACACCGCCCGATGGTGTTTCTTGTCGACGATCGTGTCGCGGTCACGTAGCTGCGTATACGGGTCGGAAGGCGGCAGCAGGCGTACCCCATCCGGGATCGCGGACGACTGGAGCGCGTCGAGGTCACCGGTGAGGATCCAGGACGTGCCGCCGAACTCAACCTGCCTCAACTCGTCCCGGACCGGGCTCCACCATGGACCGGTGTCGCCGACGCGGACCCCCACCCACGCGGCGAAATCCGCACGTGTCGAAGGCCCGTAGCAGTGCAGGTAACGACGCAGCAGTTCGCCCCGCGCGACGTCCGGGTCGACGCGCGGGATCGAGTGGCCGAGCCACTCGTTCAGCAGCACGAACGGCGCCTTGTTCCCGACACGCGGAGCGAGGCAGACGACCTGCCGCAACGTGAGGATGCGGATGCAGAAGTGCACCACGGCCTCACCGATCGCCTGGCCCGCGGCGTAAGGACCTTCTTCCTCCCAGACGTCGCGCTGCCCCTTCGGCAAGTCGCAAGCGATCCGCGCGGCGAGCTCTCCGCCCAGCTCGTCGATCGCGAGCCGGCGTCCGGCGAGCACCTCACCCATATGGTGGCCCGTGAGCTCGACCGCCTCGGCCAGGCTCACACCAAGACGATCCACCGACTGTTGCACGCCGAGGACGAAGTGCCGCAACGCCTCCTCGGTCGGCGGCAGCACACCGGTGGTGAACACCGGCGCATCCGCGGTCGGAAGGAAGAACGGCGCGCCGCGCATGGACCAGGTCTGCAGCAGACTCTTCTCCTCGGCGACCACGTGGTCCAACCGTTCTTGCCGCATGTCTCGGACCCGGGCGTGCAAAGCCAGCAGCGCCGACCCAGGCGGGCTGTTCTGGACACCGCACCGGCCCGCCGCGGCGAGCAGCCCGTCCTCGTTCAGCCGCTCCGTGAGGTGGTGGGCCGCCAGGCGGAACGCGATGACGCCTTCCTTCGAAATGCGCCTGGCCATGCGCCCACGCTAGCGCGATGCCGTTCGATCGCGACATGCAGCTGATGGGAACGCGACGGGACGTTCGGAGCGGACAACCGAGCGAATAGATCGCACGCTGCCGGAATCGATGCCCTGTCGATTGCATTCACCACAAGATCGACGCACGGTTTCGGCGATTTGTGTGGCCGTTCTCTGGCGTGCGCCCTGCCGGTCACCGCGGCGCGGAGAGGCTCCAGCGGGGTGGCCGGCGCGCCGACGGGTGCCCGGGCCTACGAGCCCGCAGGGCGTCCTACCGGCAGGTTCACCCGGCGTCCCATACCGAACTGCGGGGCATTCGTGTCGGTGACCATGGCGAACGCCCCCTCGGGCACACCCTTCCGGGTGGCCACCCTGGATGCCGCCGCCAGCAGCGTCTTCTCGCTCGCCCCGGCGATGAAGAAGATGTAGACGTCGCCGTACTGCTCACCGTCGTCATACTCTTCGAGCCCGAGCTGATCTTCCAGGTCGATCAGGTAGTCCCCGATGTCGTCGATCCACTCGACGTCGTCGGTCATCGGAACGTGGATCTCCACGAGCACGGCCATGCGGACGATGATCCAGCAACGGTCATCGGCGACTGCACGCAGGGCCCGATGCACAGCGAAACGCGGTGCACCTGCATGACGGGCGCGCGACCGCCGGTCACCTGCCGACGCCGTCTTCGCCATGAGCGGCGCGCTCTCTCCGGCGCGAGCGGGCGTGGGCCGCCGGCGTCAGCGATGACACGGCTAAGCCGTCGTAGCCCGGCGGGCGCGCACCCTCGGCGGCAGAAGAGTGCACGGGAGGCATCCGTTCCGGCTCGCGGACATGGCTGTTACTCATAATCCGGACAAAGTCGCAAATTGAAAACAGGAGGACTTTCAGCAATTGATCGGCAAGGGCGTCGCCATCGAGGCGGTTGTCAATGATTTCGTCTATCATCAGAGCCCGTCAAAGCATGACGGACCACGGGAGCGTATTGGTTCTGGAGTCGTTGACAGCGTTGAGGTCAAATCCGACCATGGGGCCGTAAGTATTCGTTTTGTTGGTGGGTTCACGACTGGGCGGGGCCGCCAGAAAGCCGGTGAGCATTGCAGAAAGCAGCAACAACGACGGAAGGCATGATTAAGAGCGGTGTAGATGGGGCCCGGACTCACGGACGCCGAGCTTGGCACCTGCCCGCGGGTGAACCGGCATGATGCACGTCAGGCGCAACCTGCTGAAGCTGCCTCGAGCACAGACTGCGGGCCGTGCTTTTCGCGCACCGTGCCCGCTCGACTGAGCTGAGCGCCCAGCGCGGTGCCCGCGGGCCCGGCCGCTCGCTGCAAGCCGTCGTCACGGCCCGTGGGAGAATCCCACGATGGCAGATCAGAGTGCGATCGGCAGTGTCGAACAGCGGGTCGCCCTCGCGCGCAATCGCAAGACGTCGCAGGAGAAGCTTTACAGCATGGTCGCGGACCCGTCGGTGCAGGTGCGTGCTGCGCTGGCCGCCCGCCCCGACGCCACGGCGCAGGTGCTGCGCGCCCTCACCCGCGACCGGGACCGTGGAGTCCGGGAGATCGTCGCGCGCAACGCCGCCGCTTCGCAGGGCGACCTGCTGCGCCTGCTCGGCGACGCTGACCGGCGGGTGCGCTGGGCCGTCGCCACGAACCCGTCCTGCGATGAGCGTATCCGCGGCGTGATGGTGAAGGCCCAGGACAAGGAGCTGCGAGGGCTGCTCGCCGAGATGCCCGCGCTCGAGCCCGACTTCGCGGCCGAACTCGTCGGGGACGCCTCGCCCGAGGTTCGCGAGCGGCTGGCCGCGCACACCGCCATTCCCGAGATCATCGATGCCCTGCTGGAGGACCGCGCCGTACGCGTGCGCAAGGGCCTCGCCGTCAACGAGTGGACCAGCCCGGAGCAGCGGCACCGACTTGTCACGGACTTCTCCCCTGAGATCCGGGCCACGCTGGTGAGCGCCCTCGACCTCGAAGAAGCCGACCTTCGCGGCCTGTTGGACGACCGGTCAGCCGACGTACGACAGGCGATGGCCGCCTCCGACCGCACACCGCAGCACATCCGCGAGGCTCTCATGGCCGACGCTGACGAGCAGGTCAAGCGAACCGCCCTTACCTATCGGGCTTCGGAGCGGCCACCCGCGGCCGGAGCGCCGGCCGAGGAACGGAAGGTTGCCCCGCGCACCGTTGCGCGAAAGCCCGTCGCCCGCAGGTTCCCGGGCAAGAACACATGACCGGTGCGAAGTTCCCGGCGGGCTGACCTCTGAGGCGACTCCGGTGCCGTAGCTACGGCCGCCATCGCCGCGCTCACCGGCCCCCCGAAGCCCCGGATACGGCGCCACGGTTCAGGCCGGGCGGAGCGCGCCCCACCACATCCGGCCGCCGCCTGAAAGCCAGTAACGGCGGGCCGCCGTCGGCGCCGCGCTTTGTCGGCGGCATGACAGTGCGCTGGGGTCTGGCCTCCGCGAGTAGCCGACCGAGCTACTCAAGAGCCGCATTCAGGTATTGCCGCAGCCGCCTCACGGGCCGCGCCTTCGTACTGATTCTTACGGAAAGTGAAGGGGCCGAAGCCTCCGTAATCGCGTCGAGGACGGAACGGCTGCCTGAAACCGCGCCAGGTGACGAAGTCGTTCTCGACGAGCACCTGCGACTCAAACGGCCAGCAACCCGCTTCGCCGCAGTCACAACCGAGCAGAGCGATCACACCTCTGCCCGCCGAATACGCGGAGTCCGGCTGGCCGGTGAGGTAGGCGATCAAATCACCGAAGTTGAAGTGGTCGAGCACCAGACCGGCGTACGCGCCCGGAACATCGAAGCCGGCTGCGTGTTCATAGCCCGACGCCAGCTCGACGAGGCTGACGTTGTCGACGAACGGAAGTAGCTCGCGGGCGGGGTCGGCGCTGTCGCCCCACGGGCGAATGTCGAACCGGACCCGTCGGATGGGCGGCAGCGTCGGCACGCGCCAAGTCTGCACTCAGCAGGGATGGCTAGGCCAGAGGGTTTGCTCCGCCGGGGTTGACGGTGACGCTGGCGTCGCCGGACGCATGAGCGGACTGCGGCAAATGGGTGTTCGCCGGCGCCCGGGTGAGCCACCATCACAACGTGAGCACAAGGGAATCCGCCCGGGTCGTGTTGATCGACGACCTGCGCTCGTTCGTCGATGGCCGCGATGCCGACGTGGCCCGCACGAGCGCGGACGGGATCGCCCTGCTGAACCGCTATCGGGACCGACGGCTTGACGAACTCTGGCTTGACCACGACCTCGGCGAGGAGGACACGATCTGGCCGGTGGTCGAGCTTCTGGAGCATGCCGCTTTCGAGGAACGCCCTTTTGACATCGGTATCATCCAGGTCCACTCCGCGAACCCGGCCGGCGCCGGGAAGGTGGTGCAGGCCCTCACGCATTGGGGCTACCACGTCCGGGTGGCGACGGGATCAGCCGAAGTCGGCTACCGGGACACCCCAACCGGCTCCGACGGACCCACCGCCTGAAACTGAAATACAGTCACACCCGGCGCGATCAGCGGCATGTGACTGCCCGCCCTGACCCAGCCGAACACGCCGGAGACCCGATCGCCTGACGAGGGGACTGGTGGGTCTCCGACTGGGCGCCCAGCTCGACACACCAGAACAGATCACCGTGGGAGCCGTCATCGACACCCCCATGCCCGCGGTCGACCCGACAACCCCGAATACCCGACGCAACGCCCCGGCCTCCGATCAAGCCCCCGTCGCCGCCACGTTCCCCAACGATCAACTAGTCATCCACACGGACCAGCCACGCAATGTCACGTTGCGTCGGCCGGCCGCCGCGCGGATCGCGGCAGATCAGTGCACGCGCTCGCCGACGAGAAACGCCTATGCGCCGGGCGGCTGTGCCGAACGGTGAATGGAGTGAACCCTCCGCCCATGGCGTCCACGCTAGGCCGTGCCAGGCGCGATCGCGACAAGGCTGAGAATCATCGGACTCCGCTTCCGGCGAGCGGGCGTGGGCGACTCACGCCAACGTACCGATCCTGATGGGAGCTCGATCGTGACAATCGGCGAAGTTCTTCCCTCGGCGTGCGGTTCAGCTCTCAAGACACACCGGACTCCGGCTGCTCTCGTGCTCGAGTGTCAACCACCTCGCTCGTTCCTCCCGTTGGGATCACCCAGCTCGCAAACCGAACGGTCTGTCAAACTGACCGTTCGGTATGTAAATTGAGTGCATGTTACTCGGGTCGGCGACCGTGGACTTCGTCCAGATCGCCGAACGCCTGATGGGCTCGCCGTACCTCTACGTCCTGCTCTTCGGGATGGCCGTGCTGGACGCGGTCCTGCCCCTACTGCCGTCGGAAGTGATCCTCATCCTCACCGGGGTGTTCGCCGCCTCCGGCCGGCCCCCGTGGCCGCTCGTGATCCTGGCCGCAACGGTGGGCATGGTGGTCGGAGACTGCGTGTCCTACAGCGCCGGACGGGGTCTCATCGGCCGCTGGCCGCATTCGCGGCCGGCCCGCGTCGCGGCGAAGGCGGCAGCGGCTCTTCGTCGCCGCGGCGGCCAGTTCATCGTCGTCGGGCGGTTCGTCCCTGGCGGCCGTATAGCCGTCAACACCGCCAGCGGCGCGACGCGCTACCCGCTGGTACGGTTCGCCGGTCTTCGCCGCGATCGGCGACGCGCTCTGGGCGGCGTACTCGATGCTGCTCGGCGCCTTCGGTGGTGTCGCCTTCGGCCGTGATCCGGTGGCCGGCGTCGCCAGCGCCATGATCATGGCGTTTCTGGTCGCCGGGACCATGCATCTGGCTTTGGTGTTCGCCAAGCGCAGGCGCACGCGTCGCGGAACACTCGCCGGCGCACCGGACGCCGACCGACACGGTCCCGGCCAAGACCCGACACGTAGCGCAGCGTGACCGCAGTCGCCGCTCGGTCAGTGCGGTCGGTGGAACGGGAAGGCCAGGGTGGCTCGGATCGGCGTGCCGGTCAACAGCATGACGAGGCGGTCGACGCCGAGGCCGAGCCCGCCGGTCGGTGGCATCGCGTACTCCAGGGCGGTCAGGAACGCCTCGTCGATGCTCATCGCCTCCGGGTCGCCAGTCGCTGCCTTGAGCGACTGCGCGGTGAGCCGGTCCCGCTGGTCGAGCGGGTCGATCAGCTCGGAGTACGCGGTGCCCAGCTCCATCCCGTACGCGACCAGGTCCCAGCGTTCGGCCAGCCGTGGGTCGCTGCGGTGGGTTCGGGTCAGCGGCGAGGTCTCGAGGGGGAAGTCGGTGTAGAACGTCGGGTAGCCGGTCTGCTTCTCGACCAGCGCATCGTAGAGCTGCACTACCAGTTCACCGGCGCTCGCCTCGGCCGGTACGTGCAGACTGTGTTCGGCGCAGACCGCCCGAACCTGCTTGATCGGGGTTTGCGACGTCAGTGGTGTGCCGGCAGCCTTGCTCACGGCCTCGTGGACGGTGAGCACCGGCCACGGCTCGCTCAGATCCACCAGGCCGTCAGGGCGCACGGCGACCGGACGGCCGTGCACAGCCGTGGCCACTTCCAGAATGAGCTCGCGGGTCAGCTCACGCATCGACTGGTAATCCGCGTACGCCTGATACGCCTCCAGAGAGGTGAACTCGGGATTGTGCGTGGCGTCCACGCCCTCGTTGCGGAAGTTGCGGTTGAGCTCGAAAACCTTCTCCATACCCGCCACGCACAGCCGCTTCAGATAGAGCTCTGGCGCGATGCGCAGGAAGAGCTCGGTGTCATAGGCATTGATGTGGGTGCGGAAGGGGCGTGCGGCAGCGCCGCCGTGGACGGCTTGCAGCATCGGCGTCTCCACCTCGGCGAATCCGCGTACCGAGAAACCGTTGCGCAGGGCTTTCACCGCGACGCTGCGGTGCTGCAGGACGCGCATCGCCTCCGGGTTGACGAGCAGATCGAGGTAGCGCTGGGTCAGCCGCGCCTCCGGATCGGTGAAACCGGCATGCACGTCGGGCAGTGGGCGCAGGCACTTGGCGGCCATCACCCACGCGGTGGCCAGCACCGACAGCTCGCCGCTGCGCGACGTCGCCACTTCGCCCGTGACGCTGACATGGTCACCGAGGTCGACCGTGCGCCGCCACCGCGAGCGAGGCTCCTGCGGCGTACCGTCGGCGGTGAGCATGACCTGCAACGTGGTCCCGCCCTCCTGAAGCACGGCGAACAGGACACCACCGAGGTCGCGTACGGCACGGACGCGACCGGTGACCGACACCTGCGTTCCGGGCGGCAAGGCGCGGGCCGCAGCCAGCGTCGCGGTACGCGGCACCGCGACCGGATACGGCTCGGTCAAACGTTCCAGCTTCTGCAGCCGGGAAAGCTGCTGCTGACTGAGCTTGCGAAGCGGTGCGGCCGGCCGCAGCAGCCGGCTCTCCTGCTCGCGCACGGTCTCGAGGAACCCGGCGAACTCACTGGCCGGATCCGGGACGGCGCCGATCAGCGAGGGCAGAAACCCTTCGGCCATACCCGCCGCCAAAACTGCGCGGCTGAGGGTGAGAGAGGAGTCGAAGCACAGAAAGCGCGGCAACCAGGCGGGCGAATACTTGGCGTTCGCACGGTAGAGCGATTCCAGCTGCCAAAACCGTGAGGCGACGGAGAGCACCGCGTCGGTGAGCCGGGTGACCGGCCCGGCGCCGACCGTGTCCGCCGAACTGAACACCGACCGGAACATCGCGAAGTTCAGCGAGATGCGGCGTACCGCCAGATCCGGGCAAGCCTCGACGAGCGAGACGATCATGAATTCGGTCAGCCCGTTCTCCGCCTGCCGGTCGGCGCGCATCAAGTCGAGGGAGAGACCGCGGACACCCCATGGGACGAAGCTGAGAAGGCCGCGTACCGACCCGTCGGGATGGTACGCCGTCACCAGCACACAACGCCCATCGGCCAGATCACCGAAGCGTCCCAGCGCCATCGAGAAGCCGCGCTCCGAACCGTCGCCGCGCCACGTCTCGGCAAGCCGGTGCAGCTCAGCCAGCTCGCCCTCGTCGATGGTCGCTTGGCGGCGAACCTGACAGGTGTAGCCGGCCGCGCGAACCCGGGTGACTGACCGCCGCACCGGACTCATCGCTCTGCCTTGCAGCCCGAAGCCGGCAACCTCGAGGATCGCCTCGTCCCCGATGCTCAACGCCTTCAACCCGGCCGCAACGTACGCGTTCGCGCCGTCCTCACCGGCGGACAGCACCGCGGGAAACCAGCCGTGCCGGTGCGATTCGGCCAGCCAGGCGTTGATCGCGGCCCGCCACGAGCCGACGTGCCCGATCGGGTCACCGCTGGCCAGGCTCACCGAGGCGACGACTCGATACGTGATCGCGGCTCGCCCGTCCGGTGAGAAGATCACCGACTTGTCCCGGCGGGTGGCGAAGTAGCCGAGCGAATCGCGTTCCCCGTCCTCGAGGACGAGACGGCGCAGGTGGATCTCGGCTTCGGCATTCAGGTACTGCTGTGAGCGCGCCGAGCGAAGGAAGACCGCGACGGCCGCGAGCAGGACCAATGCCGAGACGCTCGACGCAGCGACCGACGCCCAGTGATGCCCCTGGTGGCCGTGCAAACCCGCGTTGTTACCGGCCGCGGTCAGGCCCCAGGCCGAGCGGTTCGCCCAGGCGATTCGCTCGCCCACGCCACGCAGCGTGTCGGGAAACAGCCAGGTCAGGCTGAAGGCGAAACTCCAGGACGCGACCAAGCCGACGCCGAGCACGGCCAACGCGGCGCGCCGGGAGCCGTGCGCCAGCCGGGCGGGGAATGCCGCGCGCGAACGCCAGATCAGAACGGTGACCAGAACGCCGAGCGGCGCGGCCGCCGCGGTGAGCACTATCTCGGCGTGGGACATGTCCAGATCGTTGGCACCCGCATCGTTCCAGTACATGACACCGGTCACCGCGATCACGGCGTCCAGCAGAGTGGCCGCGACCTGATAGACGAGCAGCAGCAGGTAGGCCGCCCGGAGCCGGCGACGTAAGGCACTACCCATCACCAGCAACACGGCAGCGATGAACAGGTTCGGCTCGGCGGGCACGTTGAGCAGGCCGAAGGCGTAGTCGATCCAGAGCGTCCAGCGAAACGTGCGCAGCGGGAAACTCAGCAGCAGCCAAACCCCGGCGACGGTCACGATCCGGCCGGGCCAGGCCGCGAACCGATTCTGCCGCGCCTGCGGACTGATATCAGCGCTTACCACGAAGATCACGTTAGCCAGTGGAGTCCAAGGTGGGTCTCGTTCCGGTCGACGGCCTTCCAGTCCAATTCCAGGCCGGACATCAAGTTTGAACAGCGGCAAGGTTCGGAACCTCATGCTCGACCAAGATCCTGGAGTACCGCAGTGCGCCCTCAGCCTGAAGGAGTCCGCTGTGCGGGGACGTGATCTGGGCGTTCGCATCTCGCCGCAGCGTTTCAGCATCGGCGTAGTCTGCAAGCAGTGTCGGCAGCGACGCTGGATCTACCCGAGGTACGAGCGCCGTCCCGCTCCTTCGCCGCCAGTCCCGACACCTGGTCGGGTGGTCGTCGCCGAAGACAGCAGCGACTCGCCTGACGGCTGGGACAACGACGCTGTCGTAGCGGGTGTCAAGCGACCAGACCGCATCGAGTACGCAGTACGAGATACTGGTCCACCTCTTGCCGCGCGGCTGCTCTGCGGCAACGATGACCTCATCAAGCCGGACCGCATGGTGCTCACAAGGCTCTCCCGGTTGGAGAGGGGCATCGATGCCGATCGTGCCCGACATGTGCTGACCGAGGTAGCCGCGGAACTCACCACGCGCTTTCAGCGGCCGGTCACACCGTGGATGGTCGACGTCGACCACGCCATCTGGCTTGACGAACGAAGCCGCTAACCACCTGAATGTTCCCCGTCACCCATGTCGGCTCCGCGAGCGCTGCTGGCGGCTGCCTGTTCGGCTTTGTGAACGGTCGTCATCAGCGAAGGGTAGAGCATTGCCAGTTACGGGGTAGTGGCGCCGGACTGGGCAAGGGTCATCCGTTCGTGTTCAGTCGCGCAGCCACCTCTGTGGCGGCTCGCTGCCCGGAAAGGATCGCACCATTCATGGTGCCTGACGTCTCGTCGGCTGTCTCGGTGCCGGCCCAGTGCACGAGACCGACCGGCTCCCGCAGGAATTTTCCAAAAGTCGTCCATGCTTTCGGCCCGAGTGCTGGGTTGGGCCCGCCAGGCGCCAATACGTCGTTGCCCCACGAGAAATCGGTGTAGTCGACAGCATGCTGCGCGGGCTCTCCGTAAAAATGGGCGAGGTGGTGGATGACGCGGCGGCGGCGTTCGTTCTCGTCGTAGGCGTCAAACCCGCGGGCGTCGCAGAACACCATGAGTATGCCGGGGCCGTCTGCGGCGGGCTGACGTCGAAGGTGAGGAATACGGTCTCGTCATCGGACACTGCTTCGCCGGAGAGTCCCCGGCTTCGCCAGAAGGGGCGGTCGTACGCGACGAAGGCTTTGCTGAGTGCTCCCAGCCGCCAGCTGCGGGAGAGTCCGTAGTGCTGCTCCGGTAGCGCTGGTGTGAACTTGATGGTGGAGCGGTGCGTCGGTGACGCGGTCACGATGACGTACCGGGCGGCAATGGTCTCCTGGGCGGTTTCGACCGTCGCGCGATTGCCGACTGTGGTGATGCGCTCCACCGGGGAGGCGAGGAGAACGCGGGATCCGAGCGTGTCGGCGAGTCGCCCGACCATCGTGTGGGCGGTTCCCAGGACACGGTCCTGCTGGTTGCCGCCCTCGACGGCGAGCATGTGCTCTATGCCGCCCAGGTTCTTGATGTAGCGCATGACGTTGAACAGTGACACGTCCCCGACGGGGGCGCCCCAGTGCACCAGGCTGACCATGCTCATGAACCTGCGGGTGTCGGTGAGCGCGCGCTTGGAGGCCAGCCACTCGCCGAACGAGATTGAGTCGAGTCGTGTTGCGTGGGGGTGCTCCCAGGGAGACGAGACGGGGAGACCGTCGACCATCTTCTGCAACCGGCTCATGATCCGACTCCTTTGCCCTCATGGAACTGCGGGACGAACTCGCAGTTGAGCCGACCGGCGAGGTCGCGTACCGCTGTGTGCCCTGGGGCCACCCAGGTCGCGCCGGCATCGACGGAGACGCCTGCGACCTCGGTCGTGTGGACCCTTCCTCCGACGCGGTCCCGTCCTTCGATCACGACGACGTCGTGTCCTGCTCGGGTGAGTTGATCCGCGGCGGAGAGGCCCGCGAGGCCCGCGCCGACGATGACGACGTCGGCGGATCGTACGGTGGGACTGTTCATGGCATCTCCGTTCGCGCTGTCTGGGTGATGACCGCGGTCGCGAGGCGCCGCCCGGGGAGCGAGGCGTCGGCTGAAACCAGCGATGAACCAGGCTCTGCAAGCGGTGCGGGAGGCCTCGGGCATGCGGTAGCCGACGCCTGAACTCGCGTCCGGACCGGTCCGGCAAGCATCACCACACAAGATCTCGGCCATCACTCCAGCACCTTAGCTGACCGATCGGTTTGTTGTACCGACCGAAGCGTATACGATGGGGTGGTGACCGAGACTCCGCCGGCCGACGCCGGGTCCCCGCAGAACGTTGCGACCGCCGGCCCCGCCCGTGCCGGCTTGCGTGCCTGGTTGTCCCTGATCGTTCTGACGTCGGCGGTGGTGCTGCTGGCCGTTGACGGCACGGTGCTGGCTCTGGCGATCCCCGCCCTGACGGCCGATCTGGATCCCAGCGGCACCGAGATCCTGTGGATGGGCGACATCTACTCGTTCATGATCGCCGGTCTGCTGGTGACCATGGGAAACGTGGCTGACCGCGTCGGGCGGAAACGCCTGCTGCTGATCGGCAGCGTCGGGTTCGGCATCAGTTCGGCTGTGGGCGCCTTCGCACCCAACCCTGAGTTGCTGATCGCCGCCCGCGCCTTCCTGGGCTTCTTCGGGGCGATGGTCATGCCGTCGACGCTGTCGATCCTGCGCAACCTGTTCGACGATCCCCGCCAGCGCGCCACCGCCATCGCGGTCTGGGCCGCGGGCGCCACCGGCGGTGCTGCCATCGGCCCCCTGAGCGGCGGGGCGCTGCTGGAGAACTTCTGGTGGGGATCGGTGTTCCTGCTCAACGTCCCGGTCATGCTCATCGTGCTGATCGCGGGCGTTGTTCTGCTGCCGGAGTCGCGCAACCCGGCGGCAAACCGCATTGATCTGCCGTCGGCGGCGCTGTCGGTGCTGGCGATCGTGCCCATCGTGTACGCCATCAAGCACGTCGCCGGCAGTGGTTTCGACGCATCGGTTCCGCCGAGCGCGCTGGTGGGGCTGATCGCTGGCATCGCGTTCGTACGCCGTCAGCGGCGCCTGACCCAGCCCTTGGTCGACGTCTCCCTCTTCCGGGTCCCCGCCTTCGCCGGCGCCGTGATCGCCGAGACCATCGCGATCTTCGCCTTCATCGGCCTGCTGTTCTTCTTCTCTCAATACCTGCAACTGGTGCGTGGTCTGAGCCCGCTACAGGCGGGTCTGATCGAACTGCCCGCGACCCTGGCCTCGATGGCGGTGATCGCCGTCGCCGGTTTCGTGCTCGGCCGGCTGGGGCGTGGTCGTGCGATCGCCGTCGGAATGCTCACCTCCGCCCTCGGGCTGGGACTGCTGGCGGCCGCCGAGAACGCGTCCGGATACGTCCTGCTGTGCACGGCTGTCGCCGTCTGCGGGCTCGGCGCCGGCCTGTCGACGACCTTGGCCACCGACGCAGTGGTGAGCGCCGTGCCGAAGGAGCGGTCCGGAGCTGCCTCGTCGGTTTCCGAGACCGCGTACGAGCTCGGCGTCGCCTTGGGCATCGCCGTGCTCGGCTCGCTGCAGATCGCGTTGTACCAGCAGCGGCTGGAGCTGCCCGAAAGCCTGCCTGGCGAGTTGCGCGCCGCGGTGGAGGATTCGCTGGCCGGGGCCGCGGCCGCCCTGCACGGTGCGGGGCCCGTCGCGGCTGGAATCATGGACGCCGCCCGGCACGCCTTCACTCACGCCATGCAGGTCACATCGGTGGTCGCAGCGCTGTTGCTGGTGGTGGCAGCGGTGACCGCGTGGCGCACCATCCCCTCCCCGGTCGGAAAGGATTCCGCATGACCTCCAGCGGCCGATCAACCGGTGCCAAGCGAACGCCCGCAAAGGCGCAGCTGGCCACCCGCGACCGCGAACGCACGCGCGGCGCTTTGATCGAGGCCACCGAGCATCTGCTGCGCGAGCGCGGGACGGGCTTCAGCCTTGCCGACGTCGCCGCTCGGGCGAAGGTCTCCAAAGGCGCTCTGATGTATCACTTCGCCTCCCGCGAGACCCTCATCGTCACCGTGGTGGAGGCGGCGCTCGGCCGCTTCCGCGATGAGGTGATGCATCATGTCGACCTCGCCGAGAACCGGGCGGGCAAAGTTCTGCGCGGGTACGTCCGCGCCCTGTGTGGCAGCAGCAAGGAAGCCGTCCTCGCCTTCACCCCCTCGGCCTGGATCGGCGTGGACACGATCAGCGAGGTCGCCGATCTGCTGCGCGCGGACGCCGATTGGTGGCGCACTACCTTCTCTCGCGACGGCCTCTCGCCGCAGCGGACCCTGCTCGTGCAGTTCGGTGCCGAAGGAGTCGCTGCAGCCATCGCCCAGGGCAGCTACATCAACGACGACGAGGTCGCCCTCGCCCGAGCAGGCCTCCTCGAACTCGCCGAGCCCCACCCGGCCGGCAATGATGATCAGTTGAGATGAGCTCGCGCCCGGCTGCTCCACACTCGCGGTCATCCCCCGTACGAGCCCAGATGTAATCACCGACCATATCGACAGGATGGTGAAACGATCCATGGTCAGTGAGGACAAGCGCCGCACCATCGAGGGCGCGCGGAAATTCTCCGGCTCCGGGGCCACGGCGCCATCACCATCGAGGCGACCGCCAAGCAGGTAGGACTGACCAAGTCAGGCCTTCTGTATCACTTTCGGTCGAAGGAAGCCCTGATGCTGGCCGTTGTGGACCACGCCGCTGACCAGTGGGAGCGCTTGATGCTTGACGAACTGGGCAAATTTTCCTCAAGTCCACTCCCGCCGAACGCGTCCGGGCCTAGACGCGAGTCGCACTCACGGCGCCTTTCGATCGGGCCGACTTCGCGGTCTACTTCGACACGGTCCACCACGCACCATTGACCGACGCGTGGGTGAAGCGCTTGCAGCCCTGGCTGGCGCTACCCGACGACCTCCCCTCGGCCGAACGTTTCCGGCTCACCACTGCCCGCCTCATGGCCGATGGCTTCTGGGCCGCCGCAGCGACAGCGGTGATGGCGCCGTCGGAACACGACCGCATGCTTCTCATGGCCGCAGTCGAAGACCTTCTCGACAGTCCAGCCGACTGGTGAGCGGAATCTGCTGCGACGAATGAACCCTGCCCCCGCGACAACTTCCACCACGCGTACCACCATATTCGGGACACCAGCGTCATCCAGTCCTCGTTCATCAGTAATCGGTGAGGTGCACTGTCATCGGCTACTTATCTACTGGTGGCACGACCGCTGCCAGGCCAGGCATGGTCGAGGTGACCGGTGGAGTCGCTCTCTTGTCGGCTGCCCACCGCCGTAGTTTGGTGTGGCTCTCATCTGGCGTGCGCCTCGCCGGTCACCGCGGCGCGGAGAGGCTCAAGAGGGGCATGCCCAGCTCCAAGTGGCGGTGCCCTCCTCGCCGACAATGGTTGTCGCAGCGAGGAACAGGGAGTCGCGATGGCTCAGGTCATCATTGGCGTGGGCCCGCACAAGCGTTCCGCCACTATCGAGATCATCAACGACCGTGAACACCATGCTCGCCGCCGGCCGCAAGCACAAGGACCGTGTCTGGGCCGTCGAGGGGTGCAGCGGCATCGGCCGTCATGTGGCCCAGCGTCTGGTAGCCGACGGCGAAGTCGTGGTGGACGTGCCGGCGAAACCGTCCGCTCGGGCCCGGGTCTTCGCCACCGCCCAGGGCCGTAAGACCGACCCCGTCGATGCGCACAGCGTCGCTGTCGTCGCGTTGCGCACCCCGAATCTGCGGCAGGTCCAGGCCGATGACACCGCAGTCGCGTTGCGACTTCTGGTCGACCGCCGTGACCAGCTCGGCCGCACCCGCACCGAGGTCGTCTCCCGCTTGCACCACCTGCTGCTCGAACTCGTGCCCGGTGGGGCCAAGCAGTTCCTCTCCGCGCAACAGGCCCGCGCCCTGCTCAACACCGTGCGTCCGCGTGACGTCGTCGGCAAGACCCGCCGCTGGCTGGCCTCCCAACTGATCCACGAACTCGTCACGATCGACAAGAAGATCAAGATCGCGAACCAGGAACTGACCGAACTCGTCGCCACCACCGGCAGCCGCCTGCAAGAACTGCACGGCATCGGCCCGTCCGGCGCCGCCCGCCTACTCGGCGACATCAGCGACATCCGCCGTTTCTCCCGCCGGGCTCACTTCGCGTCCTGGAACGGCACCGCCCCGATCGACGCCTCCTCAGGCGACAACAACCGGCACCGGCTCTCCCGCGCCGGCAACCGGCGCATCAACCGAGCCCTGCACATCATGGCCATCGTCCAGCTCCGGCACGACACCGAAGGCCGCCGCTGCTACCGGCGCAAACTCGCCGCCGGCAAAACCCCGATGGAAGCCCTCCGAGCTTTGAAACGCCGCCTGTCCGACGTCGTCTACAAGCAGATGCTCGCCGACACCAAGCAGCTTGAGACGGGCCCGGGAGGACACCTGGGGGCGACTCTGCAATCCGGCGCGGCCGACCTGATCCCCATGGCCGGCACTTCGGATAAGTCACTTCCCGGACCCGCCGACCCACAGCCTAGAACACCCATCATGATCACCACTTGACATAGAGGGGTGCCAGATGAGTACACGAGGGTGGCGACGTTCCAGCAGCGGGTGAGAGTTTGATGCGGATGGAGTGCCGGTCGGTCGACACATTCGCGGTGGTGATTTGTCGGGTGCTGGCGGGCCGGTCTGACAGGTAGTGGTCGACGGCTGGCATGGTCATGATCAGGCTGTCGGTTGCCACCAGGTGTCGTGGGGTGTGACCGGCAGGGCGCGCTTGTGGCGTGTCGCCAGGAAGGCCGATTCGATTCTCGACGCCGCCTCGGGGGCGACCTCGCGGCCCTCCAGGTAGTCGTCGATCTGGTGGTAGGTGACGCCCAGTGCGACCTCGTCGGGCAGGGCCGGGCGGTCGTCCTCGAGGTCGGCGGTCGGGACCTTCTGCCAGGTGCTCGCCGGGGCCCCGAGTTCCTGCAGCAGCGCGGCGCCCTGGCGCTTGGTGAGGCCGGTCAGCGGGGTGATGTCGACCGCGCCGTCGCCGTACTTGGTGAAGAAGCCCGTGACCGCCTCCGCGGCGTGGTCGGTGCCTGCGACGAGCAGGTTGAGCTGGCCGGCGATCGCGTACTGGATCACCATGCGTTCACGGGCCTTGATGTTGCCGCGGACGAAGTCGCGCAGGGCGGGCTGCTCGCCGAGCAGGTCGCGCAGGCCCTGCGCGGTCTCGGCTCCGACGGTGTCCGTGCTGGGCCGGACGTTCACGGCGACCGAGCGGTCGGGCCGGATGAACTCGAGGGCGATCTGCGCGTCGTGTTCGTCGGCCTGCACGCCGTACGGCAGCCGTACGGCGACGAAGGTCGCTTCGCGTCCGTCGGCTCGCAGTTCCTCCGCGGCGAGCTGGCAGAGCCGGCCGGCGAGCGTGCTGTCCTGGCCGCCGCTGATTCCCAGCACGTACCCCTGGGCCGGGGTCGACCGCAGGTAGTCCTTGAGGAAGTCGACGCGCCGGCGGATCTCCGTCTTCGGCTCGACGGCGGACTGGACGCCGAGCTCGGCGATGATCTCCTGCTGTAGCTTGACCATGCCCCGCACTGTACTGACTCGAAGATCGCGTGGTGCCGGGCACGACCTTCAGCGCCCGAGCACGGTCACCCGGTCCAGGCTGATCGTGCCGGGGTCCAGCCGCAGGCCCACGGCCGGTGCCCACGTCGCGGCCGTCGCCGGCGGGACGGCCGCGTCCACCGGTGCGTCGTGCAGCAGTGTCCAGGCGTCGTCGTGCTCGCGCCAGGTGCTCAGGTGCCCGGAGCGCACCATCACGGCGAAGCGGTCGCCCGGCTCCCAGCGGACGTCGGCGCAGCAGCCGCCGGACGCCTCCGGGCGGGAGCCGCCCGCCACCTCGACGTCCGCGCCGGACGTGCCGAAGTGGTTGTTGTACCAGGCCAGCGCGTAGTCGCCGGCGCCCGCGGCCAGGCCGAGGAAGAGGCTGTCCTCCGGCGAGGCGCCGGAGAACGAGCGCGGTTCCACCACGATCGCGGTGCCCCTGTCGCCGGCGGCGACGGGCGCGGCGAGTACGCCGAACGCGCGCCCGGGCGAGGTCGCCGTCAGCGCGCCGCCGGTGACCGTGAACGTGGGCGCCTGCTCGGCCGCAACCGGCCGGTCGAGCCGGTACGCCGCGGTGCGGTCGGTGCCGAAGTCGTCGTCCCACAGCGTCCGCGGGAAGTCCGCCGGGTCGAAGACGTACCGGGTGGGCGCGAGCGCGCTGCTGACGCCGGCGGGGGTGGTGGCCAGCGCCCGGATCGGCAGGCCCGCGGCGACGTCGGCGTCCGGCGGCACGGTGACCTGCCAGGTGCCGGGGCCGGTCCGGCGCGCCGTCCAGCCCCGCGGCACCTGCAGGGACAGGTCGGCCCGGCCGGTGGCGCGGGTCTTCACCGTCACCGTCCTGCCGGCGTCGACCGGGATCGCGCCGTCGACGAGGCCGTCGAACCGCACGGACACGCGCGGATCGGGTCGGCGCCACAGCTGCAGCGCGGTGATGCCGACCGCCCCGCCGTCGTCCCGGGTGGTGACCACGCGCAGCCGGTCGGTGGTGAGCGGAGGGTCGATCAGCACGCGGTTCACCGCGCGGCCGACCGGCGCGGCGGGGGAGCGGGTCTGGCCGGGGACGTCGAGCCAGTCGCCCGCGGGGGTCTGGTACTGCAGGGCGTACGACTGGGGGGTGCGTACGCCGCCGCCGTCGTCGTAGAAGACGATGCGGACGTCGGAGACCACGGTGGCCGCCCCGAGGTCCACCTGCAGCCAGTCGCGGGCGTTGGGGGAGCCGTACGTGGTCCAGCGCGTGGCCGGCACGTCGAGGTGGAAGTCCTGCCCGTCGATCGCGTCGACCGCCTTGTCCCCGCGCCACGTGTAGGAGGCGCTCGCCGTGGGATGGCCGGTCTCGGTGACGTTGGCGGCGTCGTCGACCAGCTCGGGCAGCGTGACCGCCGAGGGCCGCCCGGTGAGCGCCACGGTCACCGGGGACAGCGAGGCCTGGGTGTGCCGCAGCCGCCCGTCGACCCACACCCGCAGGCCACGGCCCTGGCCGTACGCGGTGCCGTCGCGGTCCCACACCACGGTCACGTTGCGGCCGTGGTACGGCAGGTTCTCCAGCGCGAAGTGGTCCCATCCGGCGGGCACGAGCGGGGCGAGGCGCAGCGTGTCCCCGGCCTGGGGGCGGACGCCGAGCAGCCCGGAGAGCACGTTGTCGGTGAACGTGGAGTGGTTGTAGTCCTCGCTGTGGTTGCGGCCGTCGTAGATCCAGCGGTCCTCGTCGGGGTGGTGCGCCTCGGCCACGTACGGCTTGCCGTCCTTGCGCTGGGTGAGGGCGTACCCGCGCAGCAGGTTGTAGTAGTCGTCGCGGTCCACGTAGGACTGTGCCGGGTAGTCGATGAGCTGGTTCGCGAGGGCGGTGAGCGTCTGGCTGGTGGCGAACGGCCAGCTCGGCCCGTCCCAGCGGCAGCATCCGGCGAGCGCGTCGTGCATGAACCAGGGGCTGCGCCGCTCGGTGGTGGTCGGCCCGTACGGCGCCGCGAAGCCCTGCGGGTCGGTCAGCTGCGCCCAGGCGGCGGCGTTGGCGGCCGGGGCCATGTGGAAGTACCAGGGGATGTACCCGATCTGTTCCCGGTCGGCGATCGGCGTGCGCTGCGGGTTGCCGTCGCGCATGACGTGCTTGTAGAACGATGTACGCGGGTCCCACAGGTACTTCTCGGTGGCAGTGCGCAGGTTCCTGGCCTCGCGCTCGTAACGCGCCGCCTTGGCCGGGTCGCCGGCCATCCGGGCGAGCAGGGCCAGCGCGCGGGCGTCGCCGTACTGGTAGGCGTTGAGGGTCGGTCGGTAGCCGTCGCCGCCGTGGTACGGGTCGTCGCTCTGGTACGAGCTCGCCGTGTACTCCATCGCGTCCCACACCGGCGTCTGCCAGTAGAGCCCGGTGGCGGTGTCGAAGTTGGTGTCCTTCCAGCGGGCGTACTGCCGTTCCAGCTGCGGCATCCGGTCGAGCACGAACCGCCAGTCGCCGGTCACCCGGGCCCTCGCCACGGCCGCGTCCACCGCCCAGAACGAGTACTGGTGGGCCCAGTCGGTCGCGTTGTCGTTGAGCTGGTCGGTGGCGGGCTTGGGGCCGGCGCCGGAGCCGTTGAGCCAGTAGTCGAGGTAGTCGTCGGTGTAGCGGCGGTCCCGCAGCCAGCGTCCCTCGTAGACGTGGTGGCCGGCGGCGGCGTCGATGCCCCCGTACGGGGCGGAGTAGCCGACCGGGCCGAGGAATTCCGAGACGATCCAGCCGTCCTTCGGGCCGGTGTACTTCAGCGCTTCCTTGTAGGTGCGCCAGCGGTAGTAGTACGTCTGCTGGATGTCGCGGTCGGGCAGGTCCACGAACGGGATGTTCGCCTCGTACCACGCGGGTTCGGCGACGTCATCGAGCAGCGCGGCGTGGTCCAGGAGGTGGGTGGTCGGCCCGACGGCCGGATAGACGGGTACGGCCGCAGCCGCGTGCGCGCCGGCGGGAGTTGCGGGAGTGGCCAGGCCGGCCAGCAGGAGGAGCGCGACAGTCCACTTCGACATGAACGCATCTCAACAATCCTGCACAGAGATGTCAACAAATCGCACAGGGCAGTACAGCGCCCGGTCATGGCCTAGAGTGTCCGTGTCGTAACCATTGGTGCTGGAGGTCCCGTGTTCCGTCGCCGGCACACCGTCGCGCTGGCCCTTCTCGCCGCTCTCGCCCTCGCGTGCGACGGCGCCGCGGCCGACCCGGCACCCACCGGGCGGCCCAAGCCGTCCCCGGGGCTGCCGTCCTCGATGGCCGCTCTCGGCGACTCGGTCACGGCGGGCTTCGGCAGCTGCGCCGTCTTCGTCGCGTGCAGCCGCAACTCCTGGTCGACCGGCGGCTCGGACGACGTGGACAGCCACTACCGCCGGCTGCGCGAGGCGAACCCGGAGATCAAGGGCCGGGCCCGCAACTTCGCCTTCCCGGGGGCGCGCGCCGCGGACCTGCCCGCGCAGGCCCGCTCGGCGGTCGACGCCAAGGCGCAGTACGTGACCGTCCTGATCGGCGCCAACGACGCCTGCGCCGACGACGTGGCGTCCATGACGCCCGTGCGCACCTTCCGCGGCCACGTCGACAAGGCGCTGTCCATCCTGCGCAGGGGCCTGCCGAAGGCGCGCGTGCTGGTGGTCAGCATCCCCGATCTCCACCGCCTCTGGCGGCTGGGCCACGACGAGCCCGCGGCGGTGCGCGCGTGGAACCGCGGCGTGTGCCCGTCGATGCTGGCGAACCCGGCCTCGACGGCCGCCGCGGACGACGAGCGTCGCGACCGCGTCGCCGAGCGCATCGACGCGTACGACGATCAGCTGGCCCGGGCCTGCGAGGCGTACGGCGGGCACTGCCGCTGGGACGGCGGTGCGGTGCACGGCGTGCGGTTCTCCCTCGACCTGGTGAACAAGGGCGACTACTTCCACCCCAACGTGAAGGGGCAGAACCGGCTCGCGGACGTCACGTACCCGGGGCGCTTCACGTGGTGAGCTTCCGAAACTTAGATCGATAAATATGGACGGTCTTGAATGTGGTTAACCGTGTCCGTAGCTTGAGGGGGCCCCTTCCACGCTTCGAGACAGGGGAGTCCGCATGCTTGCGCGTCCCTCGGCCCGCCGCGTCGCCGGCGCCCTGACCGCCCTCCTCGTCCTCGCCGCCTGCAGCGCCCCGGACTCCGGCGGCTCCACCGCCGTCCAGGGCGACGCGCCGGCCCGGCCGGCCAAGGCGGTCACCCTCAACATCCTCGACGTCGCCGGGAACCTGCAGCTCACCCAGGGCATGATCGAGGACTTCGTGGCCCGCAACACCGACGTGGTCTCGCGCGTCACGTACGCCAAGGCAACCGCCCCGGAGCTGGTCGGCAAGATCAAGGCGCAGCAGGACGCCAACCGCGTGGACATCGACCTCGTGCTCACCGGCGTGGACGGCCTCTCCGCCGGCCTGCAGCAGGGTCTGTGGACGCCGCTGCTGCCCAAGTACGCCGACCGGCTGCCCGGCATGCGCGATTACCTGCCCGGTGCCGCGGCGATGCAGAAGCTCGCCGGTGACGCCGGTGTGACCGTGACGTACTACCCCTCCGGCCCGCTGCTGGAGTACCTGCCCGCGAAGGTGCCGAACCCGCCGAAGACCGCCCAGGAGCTCCTCGCGTACGCGAAGGCGAACCCGGGCGCGGTGCAGTACGCGCGACCGTCCAACTCCGGGCCCGGCCGTACGCTGCTCATGGGGTTGCCCTATCTGCTCGGCGACCGCGACCCGAAGGACCCGGTCAACGGCTGGGACAAGACCTGGGCGTACCTGAAGGAGCTGGACAAGAGCATCACGCTCTACCCCTCGGGCACCAGCGAGACGATGAAGAACCTCGCCAACGGGTCGGCGAAGATCATTGCCACCACCACCGGCTGGGACATCAACCCGCGCGTGCTGGGCACGGTGCCCAAGGAGGCGAAGGTCGCCGCGCTGCGGAATTTCCACTGGGTGACCGACGCGCACTACGCCGTCATCCCGCGCGGCGTGCCCGCCGACGACCAGGCCGCCGTCCTGCTGCTGCTCGCCCACATGCTCACCAAGGAACAGCAGGCCAAGGCGTACGACCAGGGCTACTTCTACCCGGGTCCCGCGGTGCAGGGCGTCGAGCTCGCCGCCGCGCCGCAGGACAGCCGCGAGGCCATCGGTGAGTACGGCCGCCCCGAGTACGCCGATCTCATCGCGTCCCACCCGCTCGAGGTGCCGCTCGGCGCCAAGGAACTGGTCGCCGCGTTCGACCGCTGGGACCGGGAGATCGGCGGCGCCAAGGTGCGCAAGTGAGCGAGCCCGGCTTCCGTGAGCTGCGGCTGGACGGGGTGGGCCGCAGCTTCGGCGGCCGCGAGGCCCTGGCCGGGCTGACCCTGACCATCCGCCGGGGCGAGTTCATCGCGCTGCTCGGGCCGTCGGGCTGCGGCAAGTCCACCGCGCTGAACTGCCTCGCCGGGCTGCTCCCGCTCAGCCGGGGCAGCATCTGGCGCGACGACGTGCGGCTGGACACCGTCCCGCCGGAGCGCCGCGGCTTCGGCATGGTGTTCCAGAACTACGCGCTCTTCCCGCACCTGACCGTGCGCCGCAACGTCGCCTTCGGGCTGCAGATGCGCCGGGTCCCGCGCGCCGAGACCCGCCGGCGCGTCGACGAGGCGCTGCGGCTGGTGCACCTGCACGAGCACGCCGGCAAGCTGCCCGGGCAACTCTCCGGCGGCCAGCAGCAGCGGGTGGCCATCGCCCGGGCCGTCGTCCTCGAGCCGTCGCTCGTGCTCATGGACGAGCCGCTGTCCAACCTGGACGCCAAGCTGCGGCTGGAGATGCGTACGGAGATCCGCCGCCTGCACCAGACGCTCGGCCTGACCACCGTGTACGTGACCCACGACCAGGAGGAGGCGCTGTCGCTGGCCGACCGGCTCGTCGTGCTGCGCGACGGCCGGGTGGAGCAGATCGGCACCCCGGAGCAGGTGCACGGCAACCCGGTCAGCCGGCACGTCGCCGACTTCATGGGCTACCGCAACCTGCTGGAGCTCAAGGCCGAGCAGACGGCCGGGGGACGGGTCACCGTGGGCGGGGAGGGCGTCACGCTGACGGGTACGCCGATCGGCGTGATCGCGGCGGGCGACCTCGTGGTGGCCGCCGCCCGTCCCGAGGACCTGAACATCGCCGCCGAGGGCGTACCGGCCACCGTGGAGGTGGTCGAGTACCAGGGCCGGGAGGTCGCGGTCGAGGCGCGTACGGAGGCGGGCATCGCCCTGTTCCTGCGCGGCCCCACGCGGCCCGCGACCGGCGAGCGCATCCACGTGGCGGTCGACCCGGCGCGGCTTCTCGTGTTCCCCCGGGACGACCCGTGACCGCGCTGCGGCACCGGCTCGCCGACCGCGGCATCGACCGGCACCTGCTCCTGCTCCTGCCGGCCGCCGTGTTCGTCGTGGTGCTGTTCATCTACCCGTTCTTCTACGGCATCGGCCTGTCGCTGCAGCCCGCCGAAGGGGGTCCGCTGGGGGCGTACCGCCGGTTCTTCACCGACCCGTACCTGCGCGACACCATCACCACCACGCTCGGGCTGGCCCTGCCCGCCGCGCTGCTGAACGTGCTGGCCTCCGTGCCGATCGCGTACCGGATGCGCGGCCGGTACCGCGGCAAGCGCGTGCTGACCACCCTGCTCGTGCTGCCGATCACGCTCGGCACCGTGCTCACCGCGCAGGGCCTGCTGAACTTCCTCGGGCCCACCGGCTGGTTCAACCGGATCCTGCAGAGCACCGGCCTCACCGACGCGCCGGTACGCCTCACGAACAACTACTGGGGCGTCTTCTTCTCCCTCGTCATCACCGGCTTCCCGTTCGCGTTCCTGCTCGTCAGCTCGTACCTGTCGGGCATCGACCCGGCGCTGGAACGCGCCGCCGCGACGCTGGGGGCCGGCGCGTTCCAGCGCTTCCGCCGGGTCACGCTCCCGTTGCTCGCGCCGGGGCTGGCCACCACGTTCTGCCTCACCTTCGTGCTGGCGTTCAGCGTGTTCCCGTCCGCGGTGCTGGTGGGCGACCCGGCCGGCGAGACGCGGGTCATCTCGATCGCCGCGTACGAGGCCGCCTACGTGCAGTACGACTACGTGCTCGCCTCCGCCATCGCCGTCATCATGGGCGTGGTCGAGCTCGTCGTCCTCGGCCTCGTCCTGGGCTGGCGCGCGCTGCTCTACACCGGCTCGACCGCGGGAGGCAAAGGATGACGGAGCTGCGGCCGCGCCGCCTCACCGGCAGCCCGCTCGGCTGGCTGATCTGGGGCGTGGTGATCTTCTTCTTCGTCAACCTGGCCGGCGTCATCGCGGCCGTCGTGGTCAGCTCGTTCGGCCGCCGCTGGTTCGACACGTGGCTGCCGCAGGGCTGGACGGCGGACTGGTACGGCCGCGCCTGGCGGGACTTCACGCTCGGCCCGGTCCTCGTGGTCACGCTCGAGGTGGCGGTGCTCGTCGTCGGCATGTCGCTGCTCATCGGGGTGCCCGCGGCGTACGCGCTGGCCCGCGCCTCGTTCCCCGGCCGGCGGGTGCTGCTCCTGCTGTTCCTGCTGCCGATCCTCATGCCGCCGATCACGTACGGCATCCCGCTGGCCACGGTCCTCTACAAGTACGGCTTCGCCGGTCACCTCTCCGGCGTCGTGCTGGCGAACCTCGTGCCCTCCGTACCGTTCGTCATCCTCACCATGACGCCGTTCATCGAGCAGATCGACCCGGCGATCGAACGCGCCGCCCGGATGTGCGGCGCCCGGACCTGGCAGGTGTTCCTGCGGGTGCTGGCGCCGCTGTCGGTGCCGGGCATCCTCGCCGCGGCGATCCTCGTGCTCGTACGGACGGTCGGGATGTTCGAGCTGACCTTCCTCACCGCCGGCCCGGACTCGCAGACGCTCGTCGTCGCGCTCTACTACTCGATGTCGTCCGCCGGCATCCGCGCGCAGCAGTCCGTCGACGCGATGGCGGTCCTGTACACGGCGATGATGCTGGTCCTGCTCGTGGTGGCGCTGCGGTTCGTCAACCCGACGCAGCTCGTGGCGCGCCTGGGGGACGAGGACACGTGAGGATCGTGGAGGCCCGCGTCGTCGTCACCTGCCCCGGGCGCACCTTCGTGACGCTCAAGGTCGTCACCGACGACGGCGTCACCGGGGTCGGCGACGCCACCCTGAACGGGCGTGAGCTGGCCGTGGCGGCGTACCTGCGCGAGCACGTCGTGCCGGCGCTCCTCGGGCGCGACCCGGCCCGCATCGAGGACACCTGGCAGTACCTCTACAAGGGCGCGTACTGGCGGCGCGGGCCGGTCACGATGACCGCGATCGCCGCCGTCGACACCGCGCTGTGGGACATCAAGGGCAAGGTCGCCGGCCTGCCGGTCTACCAGCTGCTCGGTGGGCGGTCCCGCGACGGTGTCACCGTGTACGCCCACGCGAACGCGGAAACGGTCGACGGGGTGCTCGGCGAGGTGGCCCGCCGCACCGACGCCGGCTACCGGGCCGTGCGGGTGCAGACCGGCGTGCCCGGCCTGGCCACCACGTACGGCGTCAGCGCGGGCGGGAAGCCGTACGAGCCCGCCGACGCCGCCGTGCCGTCCGAGGCGGTCTGGTCCACCCGCCGCTACCTGAGTCACGTGCCGTCGGTGTTCCGCCGGATCCGCGACGAGTTCGGCCCCCAGCTGATGCTGCTGCACGACGTGCACCACCGGCTCACCCCCATCGAGGCCGCCCGGCTCGGCGCGGCGCTGGAGCCGTACGACCTGACCTGGATGGAGGATCCCGTCCCGGCCGAGCTGCAGGAGGGTTTCCGGCTGATCCGGCAGCACACCACGACACCGATCGCGGTGGGGGAGGTCTTCAACAGCGTCTGGGACTGCCAGGAACTCATCACCGGGCAGCTCATCGACTACATCCGCGCCACCGTCGTGCACGCCGGCGGCATCAGCCACCTGCGCCGCATCTTCGACCTCGCGAACCTCTACCACGTCCGCAGCGGCTCGCACGGCGCCACGGACCTGTCCCCGGTCTGCATGGCGGCCGCGCTGCACCTCGACATCAGCATCCCCAACTTCGGGCTGCAGGAGCACATGCCGCACACCGCCGAGACCGACGCGGTGTTCCCGCACGGCTACCGGTTCGCCGACGGCTACCTGCACCCCTCCGAGACGCCGGGGCTGGGCGTCGACATCGACGAGGAGCTCGCCGCGCGGTACCCGTACCGGCCGGCGTCGCTGCCGGTGAACCGCCTCGAGGACGGCACGCTGCACAGCTGGTGACCGGCTCAGACGTCGTCGGTCGAGACCGACGCGGTGCCGGACGAGCAGGTGACGGTCATCCGGAGCCGCTCGTTGCCGTGCCGGAAGGTGGCCGACGCCGCCGCGGCCGGCCCCGCCTCCACGTCGTCGACCTTCCACGGGCGCGCCGCCGTCCACGACAGCAGCTGCGCCCGGCCCGGCTCGGGGCAGCTCGCCCGTACGGAACCGCCCGACGAGGAGAACGACCACTCCCGCGCCGGCGGCTCCTCGGGGTCGGTGGTGGCCGTCGGCCGCGGGGTCGTCGTCGTGGCGGTGGCGCCCCCGGTGGTGACGGTCGCTCGCGGCGGCTCGGTGCCCCCGGTGCCACCGGCGCCGGCCGGATCGGCGGCCGCTGTCGTGCCTGCCGTGGCGGGTGCGGTCGCGGGGGTGGTCTCGGACACCGGCTTGCGGGCCGTGGTGGCGCCCGGCTCCACCGCCGCGGCATCGCCGGACGACGCGGGCGCGACCGGCTGGGCCTGCGTGGAGCCGTCCTCGCCGCCGGGGCCGGGCAGGAGCAGCCACAGCACGGCGGCCAGGGCGACGACGCCGGCGACGACCATGGCGAGGCGGACCCGCCGGCGTGGTGCCCGTCCCGCGTCGGTGGGCGGGGCCGCTGCCGTCGCCGCTGCCGAGGTCGCTGCCGTGTCCGCCGTCTCCGCCGTCGTCTCCGCGGCCGGGCGCAGCGGCACGGCATCCGGGTCGGTCACCGGGATCGCCGCCGCGCCGCCGCTTGTCGCCGCGCCGCCCGCCGCCGCGCCGCTTGCCGCGGCGCCGTTGGTGGCTGCTGTCGTGGCGTCGCGGCGGATCAGCACCGACGGGGTGGGGTCCACCGCGGTGGCGCCCGTGGCGCGGAACGGCTCGTCCGCCACCACGCGCAGGCCCGCGCCCTGGGCCAGCAGGGCGGCCGCCTCCCGGGCGCTCGGGCGCAGCGTGACGTCCTTGTTCAGGCAGCGGTTGCACAGGTCGACCACGTACTCGGGCACCCCTGGCAACTGCGGCAGCGGCTCCGGCGCCACGTAGATGTGGGCGGAGAGCATCTGCGTCGTGGTGTCCGCGGACCAGGGGGAGTGGCCGGAGAGCAGGCGGTAGAGCAGGACGCCGAGGGCGTACACGTCGGAGGCGGGATCCACCGCGTCGTCGGTCAGCCGCTCCGGCGCGAGGTATGCCGGGGTGCCGTACACCTCGGCGTCGAGGTCGCCGGTGCCGGACCGGCTGATCGCCGCGGCGATGCCGAAGTCGACGACCTTGGCGCCGGTCTCGGCGAGCAGCACGTTCGCCGGCTTGATGTCGCGGTGGACCAGGCCGTCGGCGTGCGCGGCGGCGAGTGCGGCGGCCACCTCGGCGCACACCCGCATCGCGAACCGGGGCGACATGGGCGCGTGCATCCGGTCGTGCAGCGGTACGCCGCGGACCAGCTCCATCACGATGTACGGCACCGCGGTGCCCGGCGCCGACGACTCACCGTAGTCGTACACCTGGGCGATGTTGGGGTGTGACAGCCCCGCCGCCGCGCGGGCCTCCTGGTGGATCCGCCGCCGGGACTCGGGGTCGCCCATGTGCCGGGCGGCCAGGACCTTGACGGCGACCGTACGGCCGAGGACCTCGTCGCGGGCCCGCCAGACCACCGACATGCCGCCGCGGCCGAGCGGGGCGAGCAGAACGTAGCGGCCGCCGAGCCGCTGGTGCACCTCCATGCCGAGGCAGTCTGCCGGTATCGACGGCGATCTGCATCCCCGACCCCCCTGAAAGGGGCCGGGGAGGCGTCCGGAGCCCGTTCTACCGCGGTCCCGGGCGGCCCGGGCCGCGTCCGGGCGGGGTGCCCGGCTGGTTGCCCGGCGGGGTGCCGGGCGTCTGCGCCGGCCCGCCGCTGACCTGGATGCTGACGAAGCCGCCCTTGACCGTCGTGCCGGACGGGTCGGTGCCGGCCGCCGTGCCCTTCGGGCAGGACGAGGTCACCTCGGCGCCGGTGGCCGCGATGAAGCCCGCGTTCTTCAGCAGCGACGTGGCCTCGTCGATGCTGCGGCACGTGACGTCGGGCACGGACCGCTGCTCACCCTTCGCGATCCTGGTGCCGGACGGCTTCTTGAACTCCTCGTCCGGCTCGCCCTTCATGATGTCGCGCACGGTCTTCTGGACCGCGGGGTTCACCACGCCGTGCAGCATCCGGTACGGGTGGTTCTGGTAGTCCGGGTTCACCAGGTAGCCCGCGACGACGATCTTCGTGGTGCCGACGATCAGCGAGGCGGTCTTGTCGTTGTCGGTCGTGCCGGTCTTGCCGAACACGGGGTGCCCGACGATGCCGTGGGTGTCGCCGGCGGTGGCGCCCCGGCACCCGCCCAGCTGCGGGGAGTCGCCGACCGGGCAGCGCGCCGCGTCGATGGCCGCGCGCGCCACGTCCTTCGGGGTGGCCCGCTTGCACTGCGGCTGGCCGACGTCCAGCTTCTCCCCGGAGGCGGCGGTGATCTGCTGAACCGGGGTCGGCTGGCAGTACATGCCGTCGCCGGCGAGGGTCGCGTACGCGTTGGCCATGTCCAGCGGCGTGGAGTCGGCCACGCCCAGGGTGAACGCACCCCAGTCGTGCGCGGAGTTCGTCGCCAGATCGTTGTCGTGCGGGCTGCGGAACTTCACGCCGAACCGCTTCGCCACGTCGACGACCTTCTCGGCGCCGACGCTCTCCTCCAGCGGTACGAAGTACGTGTTGACCGAGCTGCCGAAGCCCGTCCACATGTTGTACGGGCCCTTCTCCGACTTCGACGCGTTGGAGGGGCAGTAGTGCCCGCCGCACTCGGCCGGCGAGCCCGAGTCGAGGTAGGTGGGCGACTTGTACCGCTGGGTGGTGTTGATCGTGTACGCCAGCGGATAGCCGTTCTCCAGCGCCGCCACCATCGTGAACATCTTGAACACCGAGCCGGCCTGGTAGCCGGTGATGTCGCCGCCGCCGGTCAGCAGCGGGTTGGTGGTGTTCGGGAACGTGCCGCGCTTGCCCTTCCTGCGCAGGGCGGGGTCCGAGGAGGGCTTGTTCTCCGGATGGGCCGGATCATCGATCTTGAACCGGCGGTTGGCGGCGAGCGCGCGGACCCGGCCCGTCCCCGGCTCGACCCCGGCCAGCAGCAGCGCGTCGCGGTCCTTCACGCCGATCTTCTTGGCGATGTTCCTGCGGGCGGCGGTCTGCGCCTTGACGTCCAGCGACGTACGGATGGTGTAGCCGCCGCTCTTGAGCCGCCGCTCCCGCTCGAACGTCGTGGAGCCGAACTCGGGGCGGCTGAGCCACCAGCGGTAGAAGTAGTCGCAGAAGAAGCCCCAGCTGTTGGTCGTGACCGAGGTGCAGCCGTTGCCGCTGCGCTTGACCGTGTGCTTGAGCGGGACCTTGACGGCGTCGGCGGCCTGCTGCGGGGTGATGTAGCCGAGGTCGCGCATGTTGCCGATGACCCAGTTGCGCCGGTCGAGGGCCTTCGGGTAGCCGATCGCGGTGGTCGGGTTGAAGCCGGTCGGCGCCTTCACCATGCCGGCCAGCAGCGCGGCCTCGGCGACCGTGAGGTCCTTGGCCTTCTTCTGGAAGTAGACCTGGCTGGCGGCGGAGATGCCGTACGCGCCGTTGCCGAAGGGTGCGGTGTTCAGGTAGCGCTCGAGGATCTGCGGCTTGGTCAGCTCCTTCTCGACCTGCATCGCGTACTTCATCTCGGTGAGCTTGCGCCGCGCCGTGCCCTCGGTGGCGTCCACGACCTCCTGCGGGGTGGGGGCCGTGTACGTGAGCGACATCTTGACGTACTGCATCGTCAGCGTGGAGGCGCCCTGCCGGTCGTTGGTGCCGCTGTTGTTGACGAACGCCCGCGCGATGCCCTTCACGTCGACGCCGTTGTGGTGGAAGAACTGGTGGTCCTCCGCCGCGACGATCGCGTCCTGCATGGTCTTGGAGATGTCCTTCAGCGGTACGTCGTGCCGGAACTCCTCCCAGAACACGGCGACCTTGGTCTTGCCGTCGGCCGCGTACAGGGTGCTCACCTGCGGGGCGGTGACGTGCTTGAGCTGGCTCGGCAGGCTGTCGAAGGACTCGCCGCCGGCCTTGGCCGCCAGACCGGACATGGCCACCGCGGGGAACGCCGCTGCCGCGACGACCACGCCGGAGGCGAGACCGCAGATCAGCAGGGCGGCCGCGTTCGTGAGGGGTTTGTGCTCGCGTCGGCGCATCGGGTGCCAGGTCCAAACGTCGATGGTCGTCAACCGGACGGTCGGGGGACTCGTCCGGGCGGAGGGTAACGATCACGTGCAAGTGCCGGCTCAGCGCGTGGCGAGCTCGGCGAACAGCCGCTCCCAGGACTCGGCGACGGCGGGTATCGCGTACCGGGAGCTGGTCTGCCTCGCCGCGCGGCCCAGCGTTTCACGCAGCGCGCCGTCCTCGATCAGCCGGCCGAGGCCCTCGGCGAGCGCCGCGGTGTCCTCGTGCGGGATCAGCAGGCCGTTCACGCCGTCCTCGACGACCTCGGCGGGACCGGTCGGGCAGTCGAACGCCACCACCGGCAGGGCCGAGTCCATGGCCTCCAGCAGCACCATCGGCAGCCCCTCGAAACGCGAACTCAGCGCGAAGACCGACGCCCGGGCCAGCTCCCGGTCCAGGTGCCGGGTCGTGCCGCGCAGGTGGACCCGGCCGCCGAGGCCGAGGCTCTTGATCTGCTCGGTGAGCGCCTTGCGCAGCCGGCCCTCGCCGAAGATCGACAGCTCCCAGTCCGGGTGCCGCGCGGCGACCGTGCCGAAGGCCTCGATCAGCAGGTCGAACCCCTTCTGCGGGGCGAGCCGGCCGGCCGCCAGCACGGTCCGGGCGCGCTCGCCGGCCGGCGCGGCGGGCCGGGCCGGTATGCCGTTCGGGATGCGCTCCACGCGCAGGGTGGTGTGGCCCAGCGCCGCCCGGTACGCGGTCAGGTCCGCCTCGGTCAGCACGGTCACCGCGTCGAGCCGCGGGTACGCCCGCAGCATCGCCTCGCGCAGCGCCGGCTTGTACGTGCCCAGGTTCATGTGGTCCTGCCCGATCCGGATCAGCCGGCGCGGCGCGAACCAGGCGGACATGAGGTTCAGCCCGGGCCGGGTGGTGACGAGCACACCCTCGCGCTCGGCCCGGAAGTAGCGCACGAGGATGGTGTCCACCACCGGGTCCCAGCGCTTGTAGCGGAAGTCGTACCGGTGCGGCAGCGGGTTGCGGAAGCGCCGCGTCTTGCGGATGAACCGGGAGTTCGTGCCCGGGGCGTCGGTGAAGCGGGAACCGTCGTCGCGCAGGTCGGTGAGCGAGACCAGCCGGACCCGGTCGTCGAGGTGGAAGACGGGCTTGTCCCGGGTGCGGTAGACGCTGGCGATCTCCACCTCGTGCGCGCCGCACAACGCGTTGGCCTGATTGACGACGGTACGGATCGTGCCGCCCGTGCCGTACGCGTTGTTCAGGACGTACCGGATCTTCACGCGCACACCGTAGAGGCAGTCGTCAATGCAGCGCCGCCCCGCACCGCGAATGTGCACAATGCGCCCCGAAAATGCGCTGGACGCCGGGTCGAGGATGGTGACGTGGCAACCACCGTGTCGAGCGGCATCGTCCCGCGCACGGACCAGTGCGTTCTCGCATCCGGTCCGGCGTCGCGGGCCGCCGTGCTGCCCGCCGGGACCCCGGTCGCGCTGGGCCCCGCCGACGCGCCGGACGAGGCGCGGGAGGCGGCGCTTGCCGAGCTGCGGGCGCTGGTGGACGAGGCCGGTCCGCTCGCCGCCGCGGCCGGCGCCGACCTCGGCGGCGGTTTCCGCTCCGCCCGGGTGGACGGCCGGCCCGGCGACCGCCGCGACGCCGTCCTGGCCGCGCTCGCCGTCCCCCGGTACGCCGAGCGGCTCGGCCCGCCGGCCGCCCTGCTCGTCGCCCTCTTCGGTCCGGACGCCACCCGGCCGCTGGGCGCGGAGACGCTGGCCGCGATCGCGGCCGGCCACTGGGCGGCGCTGCGGTACGCCGTGGCCGCCGGTGACCTGCTCGGCCCGGAACAGCTGGTCGAGGTGCTGCGGCTGCGGGCCGCCGACGGGATCGACCCGTTCCCGCTGGGCCTGCCGTCCGTGGTCGGCGACCATCTCGCCCGCGTCCTGCGGCCCCTGCCCCGCCCGCGCCGGCTCGCCCTGCTCGTCAGCCTCTGGGAGCAGGTGTGCGACGCCCTCACCGAACGCCGTCGCCGGGAACGCATCCGCTCGTCGCAGACCAGGCGCGACCTGGAGCAGCCCCTGGCCGAGCGCCGCGAGCGGTACGAGGAGATGCTGGTGGAACGGGCCCTCGGGCCGCGGGCGACAGTGGCCGAGGCGGCGCTGTGGTATCCGCCACGGCGGTTCTGGGAGGCGCGGTTCCGGCGCGTCCTGCACGACGCGCTCGCCGCCACGGTGCTGGCCCGGGTCGCCGCCACGGCCGCGGATCTCGGCGTCGAGGCGGCGCTGGACCGGCACGGTACGCACCTGCGGGCTGCGGCCGCGCTGCTGAGCGGAAAAGAAGCCGCCGCAGCCGCCCGGCGGGTTCCCGGGCTGACCGGGCACCCGGCACGCCCCGGCTGCTACGTCCGTGACATCGCCGCCTGCCTGGGCCCGGGCGCCACCCCGACCGCGAAGCAGCTGACGGGCATCCGGCAGCGGCTCTCGACCGCCCGGCACTACGGCACGGCGGCCGTCGACGCGGCGACCAGCATGCTCGGGCAGGCGCCGTACCTGGACCATCCCAGCGCGCTGGAGGCGATGGACGCCGTACGGGCCGCCGGCATGGCGGACTGGCGGGACGAGGTCGGCTACTTCTCCCCGCAGCGGCCGGCGACGTGGCGTCAGCCCACCCTGGACGGCCGGCCCGTGCTCGCCGACCGCCCCGAGCCGGCCGAGACGGTCGGCGACCTGCTCTGGCTCGGTGAGCTCGCCGACGCGGTCGCGCAGCTCTACGGCCACCCGGCGGCCGGGATCGACCACTGGCGGACCACCGTCACGGTGGACTTCGAGCCGGACCCGTCCGTGGACACCTTCGTCTCCGACGCCGGATCGGTGGCCCAGGCCGCCGCCCGTGCCGCCCAGCTCGCCGAGTTCGGCGGAGCCGTCCCGGCCAGACCGCGGTCCTGGGGCGAGCTGGTGGCCGGGCTCGTCGCGGGCGCCGCCGCGGCCGAGGCGCTCGTGGCCACGTTCGCCGTGCCGGCCGTGGCCGGGGACACCGACGGCACCCTCCTGCCCGGTACCGGCGCGTGCATCGAGGTCGCCCGTACGGGCAGCCAGCTCGGCGACTGGGCCGCGTACATGGGCAACTGCATCGCCGGCCCGTACTACTCGGCCGAGGCCGCCGCCGGGCACATCGTGCTGCTGGCCCTGCGCGACGCCGGCGGCCGGATCCTGCTCAACGCCGAGCTCCGGCCGACCGGCAAGGGGTGGCGAACAGGGGAGGTCAGGGCCCGCTTCAACGAGGACCCCGACCCGAAGCTGCTCCGCCACCTCCAGGAGTGGGTGCGGTCGCTGCCCTTGCCGCTGCCCGCGGAGGCCGCCCCGGAGCCCGATCCCGCTCCCCGTACCGGGCGGGCCCCGCGGCGTCCGGCGCCCGCTCGGCGCCTGGCCGCCGAGCTCGGTGAGCGGCTCGAGGAGCTCACGGGGGAGCGTCAGGAGTCCACGTTCGCCCGCCTGCTGGGCGTGCCGGCAACGCCGGAAGGGCTCGTCGCACTGCGGCGGCAGGCACCGCCCACCGTGGAGCGGGCCGTCCGGGACGCCCTCGCCGACCCGGCCGCCGCCGGCGAGGTGTGGGCGGCCACCGCCGTGCGGCCCATGGCGGCCGCGGTCGCGGCGATGCCCGAGGACATCCGTGGCCGGCTCGCCCCGCTGGTCCGCGACGAGCCGTTGCCCGCAGCGCTGCGCAAGATCGCCCGCCTTCCCCGGGTTGCCCCGGCGCGCACCGCCGATCTGGTCGCGCTGCGGGTCCGGGCCGCGTTCGGCGCTCTGCTGCGCGCCGACGATGCCGCGCTCGCCGCCGCGATGACCCGCCGGCCGCACGGACCGTTGCTGCGTGCCGCCGCGCTCGCCGTCACCACCTGGGGTGGCCTCACCGGCCCGGCGGTCACCGCGGTCGCCGCGCGCCGCCGGGTCCGGCTGCCCGGCTACCCGGAGTCGTCGCTGCGCGACGAGACCTGGCAGGGCGCCTGGCCGGACGCGATCGAGCTGGGCGCCGACCCGGACGCGTTCTGGACCGGGATCGCCCGGCACGGACTGCTGCTGCCGGCGTCCTGGCTCGGTGCCGGATGGCCCGCGCTGTGGGCCCGCTCGTCCGCCCGCCCGGCGCCTCGGCCTCGCGATCTCCCTGCGTACGCCGGATAGCGTGGCCGATCACACCCGGCCGGGTGTGATTTCCGGGCATGGCCGGCGCCCACGGCGGGTAACCCCAGTCCGACGGCCCCGCCGGGGACGCCCGGCCGCCACGGGAGACGTGATGATCAGATGACAAGCGCCGATGTCACCGGATGACATCTTCGCCGGGGGCGGTGACACCGGCCGGATCATGGGCCGCCTGGACTGGTCGCGTACGCCGCTCGGCCCGGTGGGCGGCTGGCCGCAGAGCCTGCGTTCCGCCGTCCGGATCGTGTTGTCGTCGCGCTACCCGATGCTGCTGCTCTGGGGCCCCGACTACACCCAGCTGTACAACGACGCGTACTCCGGGCTGATCGGGGACCAGCACCCAGCCGCGCTCGGCGGCGACGTGCGGGTCACGCTGGCCGCCGGCTGGGACGTCCTCGAACCCCTCATCGCCGACGCCATGGCGACCGGCGTCGCCAGCTGGGTGCCGGCGCTGCGGCTGATGCTGGAACGGGCCGGGTACCGCGAGGAGGCGTACTTCAGCGTCTCGCACGCGCCCGCCCGCGACGACGACGGCCGGACGGTCGGCGTGCTCACCGTCTGCAGCGAGGTGACCGAGCAGGTGGTGGGGGAGCGGCGGCTGCAGCTCCTGCGTGACCTCTCCCTGCGCGGCGGCGACCGGACCGCCGGCGTCGCGGAGACCTGCGAGCAGCTCGCCGCCGCCATGGGTGAGCACCCGCTCGACGTGCCGTTCGCGGCCATCTACCTGCGCGACGGCGCGGTGCTGCGCCGGATGGCGGCCGCCGGGACCGACGCCGCCGGGCGGGACGTGGCGGTGTTGCTGCCCGCCGAGGTGCCCGCCGATCCCGCCGCGCGGGGCTGGCAGCCGGCGGCGGGGCTGCGCGACGCCGTACGCCTCGACGTGCCCGCGGGGCTCGACGTCGCCGGGGGCCCGTGGGCGCTGGCCGTCCGTGAGGCGGTCGCCGTGCCGCTGCCCTCGGCCGACCGGGAGCAGCCGCTGGGCGTGCTGCTGGCCGGGATCAGCCCGAGCCGGGGCCTCGACGACGCGTACCGGTCCTTCCACCACCTCCTGGCGCAGCAGGTGGCGCTTGCCGTGCGCAACTGCCTGGCGTACGAGGAGGAACGCCGCCGGGCCGAGGCGCTCGCCGAGCTGGACCGGGTGAAGACGACGTTCTTCACCAACGTCAGCCACGAGTTCCGCACCCCGCTGACGCTCATGCTCGGCCCGCTCACCGACGCCCTCGCCGACACCGGCGAGCCGCTCGGCCCGCACCAGCGCGAGCGCGTGGACACCGCCCGGCGCAACGCGACCCGCCTGCTGACGCTGGTGAACAACCTGATGACGTTCTCCGGCCTCGAGGCCGGCCGCGCCGGCAACCAGCCCCGCGAGGTGGACCTGGCCCGGCTCACCGCCGACCTGGCCGGGGTGTTCCGCGCCGCCGCCGAGCGGGCCGCGCTGCGGCTCGTCGTGGACTGCCCGCCGCTGCCGGGGCCGACCGCCGTGGACCCGGCCAACTGGGAGACCATCGTCACCAACTTGATCTCCAACGCGGTCAAGTTCACCTTCGTCGGCGAGATCCGCGTCGCGCTCGGCAGCGACGACCACGGCGTCCGGCTCAGCGTCGCGGACACCGGCATCGGCATCGCCGAGGCGGACCTGCCGCACCTGTTCGACCGGTTCCACCGGGTTCAGGGCGCGCAGGCGCGCAGCCACGAGGGCAGCGGGATCGGCCTGGCGCTGGTCCGGGAGCTGGCCCGGCTGCTCGGCGGCGACGTCGGCGTGACCAGCGCGCCGGGCGAGGGCGCCACGTTCACCGTGGTCCTGCCCTGGTCGGCGGTCGAGCCCGCCGGTGCGCGCCCGGGCGGCGGAAACCCGGGCGCCACGGCCCGCGCCATGGCGGAGGAGGCGCTGGGCTGGCTCGCCGACCCGGAGCCGCCGGCCGTGGCGAACCACGGCGGCGCCCGCATCCTCATCGCCGATGACAACGGTGACATGCGGGCGTACCTCGCCCGGCTGCTGGCCGGCGAGGGATGGCGGGTGCAGACGGTGGGCGACGGGCAGGCCGCGCTCGAGGCGGTCCGCCGGGAGCCGCCCGACCTGCTGCTGACCGACGTGATGATGCCGCGGCTCGACGGGTTCGCGCTGGTCCGGGCGGTGCGGCGGGACGAGGCGACCCGGACGCTGCCGATCGTCATGCTCTCCGCCCGCGCCGGCAGCGAGTCCGGTGTGGAAGGTCTGGACGCCGGCGCCGACGACTACGTCGTCAAGCCGTTCACCGCCGCGGAACTGCTCGCCCGCGTCCGCAGCAATTTGCGCCACGACCACCGGCACCGTCCCGCGACGGGGCAGCGGTCCCCGGATCCGGCCGCGCCCGTGGCTGCACCCGCGATGACGCCGGAGCCGGTACGTCGCACCGCCGCCGCCGGGCCCCCGATCGCCGACCGGGACGTGCGGTGGACGTACCCGCTGGAGCCGACGGCCTCCTCGCAGATGCGCCGGGACCTGCGCAAGGCCCTCGACGGCAGCGTCGATCCCGACCTGCTCGACGATCTGCAGCTCGCGGCCACCGAGGCGGTCAACAACGCGGTGGAGCACGCCCAGCAGCCCGCCCGGCCCCAGGTGGACGTGCGGTTGTCGGTGGCCGGCGGCGTGGTGCGGCTCAGCGTGCAGGACTACGGCAGCTGGCGCGGGCGTCCGGCGCCGCGGGACCGGGGGCGCGGCGCGCTGCTGATGAACGCGTACGGCGACGTGCGGGTGACCCGGTCCGCGACCGGCACGCTGGTCACGATCGAGCGCCGCCTGCCCGAGCCGCCCGGCTGACCAGCGGCCTCAGGGGAGCGTCGCGAACAGGCGCAGCGGCACGGCGTCGGCCAGGGCCCGGTATCCGGCCGGGTTGAGGTGCAGGTGGTCGCCGGTGTCGTACTCGGCGAGCAGCCGGCGCGGATCGCGGGGGTCACGGACGGCGGCGTCGAAGTCGGCCACGACGTCGAACACGCCGCTGCCGCGGATCCAGTCGTTGACCGTACGGCGGCTCTGCTCGCGCAGCCCGCCCGCGTCGTCGTAGCCCTCGTTGCCGCCGAAGGGCAGCAGCGTCGCCCCGCAGACCACCAGGTCCTGCGCGTGGCAGCGCAGCACGATCTGGTCGTACGCGAAGAGCAGCTCGTCGGTGATCCGCTGCTGGTCCGCCGTGGTGGCGGGGGCCGTGCCGATGTCGTTGACGCCCTCGAAGACGATCAGCCACGCCGCGCCGGTCTGGGCCAGCACGTCGCGGTCCAGCCGGGCCAGGGCGTTCGGCCCGAGCCCGTCGCGCAGCACCCGGTTGCCGCCCGCCGCCTCGTTGACGAGCGCGACGTCGCGCAGCCGGGGCAGGGCCTGCAGCCGGTCGAACAGCTGGTCGGGCCAGCGGTTGTTGCCGTTGGTCGTGGAGCCGCGGCCGTCGGTCAGGGAGTCGCCGAGCAGCACGAGCGCGTGGGCCGGCGCGGTGGGCAGCACCTCGAGGCCGCTGAGGAAGTACCAGTGGTCGACCGGGGTGGCGCCGGGCAGGTCGGTGTCGTCCACGTGCGCGCCGGCCAGCAGGTACGACGTCGTCCGGGAGCCGGGGTGCGAGGTGATGGAGGTGGAGGCCTGACCCTCGGCGAGATGGACGGTCACGGTCACGATCGAGCCGGGCGCCAGGTCCATGGCGATCGGGTCGGAGACCACCTGCGCGCCCATCGGGACCACCGTCGCCGGCCTGCCGCGGAACGTCACCGGGCGTGAGGTGCCCTCCTGGATCGCCGCCACGCCCGCTTTCCCGCCGGCCGGCAGCGCGATCCGGACGGCGCTCAGCGGCAGGTCGGCGCCGCCGAAGGCGTTGGAGAAGCGCAGCCGTACGGGACCACCGCCGACCGTGACCCGCAGTGTCTGCCGCAGGGTGGTGTCGGGCAGGACCACTCCGTCGCGGATGAACGCCGCGGGCGGCATGTTGCCCGGCTCGGTCAGCTGCGGCATCGCGCCCCAGGTGGCGACCCAGCGGTCCCGGCGGCCGGACGGGGCCGCCCCGGCGGGTGCCGCTCCCGCGGGTGCGGCTCCGGCTGCTGCGGGCAGTGCGGCGGCGATCGCCGAGCCGCCGGCGGCGGCCAGGAGCTCGCGCCGGGTGGGGCGGGGGGCGCGTCGGTCGGGCATGGGGACTCCTTCGTGGTGCCGGGCGGCGCCGTCAGCGGTCGCCTTCGTCGTGCGGGCGGCGCCGCGGGCCGGGGTCTTCGTCGGGCGGGCGGCGCCGCGGGTGATCGCCGGGGCCTCGGCGAAACGTGCCACAGGCATCCGCCGGGCTCAATGGGAGCGCTCCCGCATTCTGCGAATGGTGCGAAGAGACCGGAAGTTGCGGCCCTGCAGTCGACCGGAATCGCCGGATATACGGATGCCAAAGCCGCGAAACGGGCCGATGGCGACCCGCGGGCGCGTAATCCGGGCCGTTGAAGTTACGGGATTGTTTCGTTAACGTCCGGCCACCGCCGATCGACTCCTGTGAATCGCTCGGCGCCCTCCCCCTAGAAAGGTTCCCCGATGCACAAGCCACGGACTCCGCTGCGGGCGCTCGGCGTGGCCGCCGCGGCCGCCGTCGTCGCCGCCGGCAGCGTGGTCGCCCTCACCTCCACGGCCGAGGCTGCGACCACCCTCGGCGCGTCCGCCGCGGCCACCGGTCGCTACTTCGGGACGGCGGTGGCGGCGAACAAGCTGTCCGACAGCACCTACGTCGGCATCCTCGACCGCGAGTTCAACGCGGTGACTCCCGAGAACGAGATGAAGTGGGACGCCACCGAGCCCAATCAGAACCAGTTCAACTACAGCTCGGCCGACCGCATCGTCAGCCACGCCCAGGCGCAGAACATGCGCATCCGCGGCCACGCGCTGGCCTGGCACCAGCAGCAGCCCGGCTGGGCGCAGAACCTGAGCGGCACCGCGCTGCGCAACGCCATGCTCAACCACGTCACCACGGTCGCCGCCCACTACAAGGGCCAGATCTACGCCTGGGACGTGGTGAACGAGGCCTTCGACGACGGCGGCAACGGCGCCCGGCGTGACTCCAACCTGCAGCGCACCGGCAACGACTGGATCGAGGCCGCGTTCCGCGCCGCACGCGCCGCCGACCCCGGCGCCAAGCTCTGCTACAACGACTACAACACCGACGGGCAGAACGCGAAGAGCAACGCCGTGTACGCCATGGTGCAGGACTTCAAGTCCCGCGGCGTACCGATCGACTGCGTAGGCTTCCAGTCGCACTTCAACGCCCAGTCCCCGGTGCCCAGTGACTACCAGGCCAACCTGCAGCGCTTCGCCAACCTCGGCGTCGACGTGCAGATCACCGAGCTGGACATCGAGGGTTCCGGCCAGACCCAGGCCGACAACTTCGGCCGCGTCGTGAAGGCCTGCCTCGCCGTGAGCCGGTGCACCGGCATCACCGTCTGGGGTATCCGCGACAGCGACTCCTGGCGGGCCAGCGGCACTCCGCTGCTCTTCGACTCCAGCGGGAACAAGAAGGCCGCGTACACGTCGACGCTGAACGCCCTCAACAGCGGCGGCACGACCCCGCCGAGCGACCCGCCGACCTCGCCGAGCACGCCGCCCAGCACCCCGACGGACCCCGGCACCGGTGCCTGCACCGCGACGATCTCGCTCAACCAGTGGAACGGCGGCTTCGTGGCGACCGTACGCGTCAGCGCCGGCAGCTCGGCCCTCAGCGGCTGGTCGGTGAGCACGACGCTGCCCTCCGGCGCCGCCGTCACCAACTCGTGGAGCAGCCAGAGCAGCGGCTCGTCCGGCACCGTGCGCTTCGCCAACGTGTCGTACAACGGCTCGGTGGCCGCCGGTGGCAGCACCGAGTTCGGCTTCCAGGGCACCGGCACCGGTCCCTCCTCGGCCACCTGCTCGGCGAGCTAGGGGAACCGCGATGCGACGAACCGTGAAAGCGCTGCTCGCGGCGGCCGCCTCGGCCCTCGCGCTGGGCGCGGCGATCCTCATGCCGGCCACCGCGGCCCAGGCGGCCTCCCTGCAGGAGGTCACGAACTTCGGCACCAACCCGAGCAGCCTGCGGATGCACCTGTACGTCCCCGACCGGCTGGCGGCCCGCCCGGCGGTGCTCGTGGCCGTGCACTACTGCACCGGCTCCGGGCCGGCGTTCTACTCCGGCACCGAGTTCGCCTCGCTGGCCGACAGGTACGGCTTCATCGTGATCTACCCGTCCGCGACGCGCTCCGGCAACTGCTTCGACGTGTCCTCGCCGGCCGCGCTGCGCCACGACGGCGGCAGCGACCCGGTCGGCATCGTGTCGATGGTCCGCTACGTCCAGCAGCGGTACGCCACCGACACGGCCCGGACCTTCGTCACCGGCGCGTCCTCCGGCGCGATGATGACCAACGTCCTGCTCGGCGACTACCCGGACGTCTTCGCGGCCGGGGCGGCGTTCTCGGGTGTGCCGTTCGGCTGCTTCGCGACCACCGACGGCTCCGGCTGGAACAGCGCCTGCGCCAACGGCCAGGTCACGAAGACCCCGCAGGCGTGGGGCGACCTGGTGCGGGGTGCCTACCCCGGGTATTCCGGGCCGCGCCCGCGCATGCAGGTGTTCCACGGGACGACGGACGACACGCTGCGGTACCAGAATTTCCAGGAAGAGATCAAGCAGTGGACGAACGTCCTGGGCGTCAGCCAGACCCCGGTACAGACGGACACGCCGCAGCAGGGCTGGACCCGTACCCGGTACGGCAACGCGTCCGTGCAGGCGCCGGTCGAGGGCATCAGCGTGGCCGGGGTCGGCCACTCGCTGCCGATGAGCGGGATGGCGGCCATGGCGATCGCCTTCTTCGGCCTCGACCGGACCAGCGACCCGTCCACGCCCCCGTCCACCCCGCCCTCGACGCCCCCGTCCACGCCTCCGTCGACGCCTCCGTCCACGGGAGCCTGCCGGGTCGCCGTCACCACCAACGCGTGGAACACCGGCCTGACCGCGTCGCTGTCCATCACCAACACGGGCAGTACGGCGATCAACGGCTGGACGCTGGGCTTCGCCCTGCCGGCCGGGCAGACCATCACGTCCGGCTGGAACGCCACCTACTCGCCCGCCTCGGGCCAGGTGAGCGCCCGTAACGTCAGCTACAACGCGGCGCTGGCCCCCGGAGCCTCCGTGGGGATCGGCTACCAGGCCACGCACACCGGCGACAACCGGGCGCCGAGCGGGTTCACGCTCAACGGCGCCACCTGCACCACCGCCTGAACGCAGCGAAGGGGCGGCCGGTCACCCGGCCGCCCCTTTCTGCGTGAGTCACTTGATGCCGTTCTCCCGGCACAGCGTGGCGAACCGGCCGGCGCAGACCGCCTTCTTCGTCGCGAAGCCGTCCTTGATGACGTCGGCGACGTTCTCCTTGTAGATCGGGATCGGGTCCAGCAGTACGGCGGGCACGTACGCGCCCGACTCCGGGTCCTTCACCCGGTCGACCACCTTGGCCTGCTCGCCCTTGAAGAGGCTGATCGCGAGCTTCGCGGCCGCGTCCGCCTCCTTCTTGATCGGCTTGTACACCGTCATGCACTGGTCGCCGGCGAGGATGTTCTGCAGGCCCTGCGTCTCCGCGTCCTGGCCGGTGACCGGCACCATGCCGTTCATCGGCTTGCCGTTGCGCTTGCGCTCGCGCAGCACGGTGATCGCCGCGTTGCCCAAGCCGTCGTTGGCGGCCAGCACGCCGTCGATCTGGTTGTTGTACTGGTTCATCATCTCGACGAAGATCGCCCGGCCCTCCTTGTTCTCCCACTTGTCCACGGACTGGTCCGGGCCCTTGAGGAAGGTGCCGTCGTCGAACTTCGGCTGCAGCACGGAGTCGTAGCCGTTCTTGAACAGCAGCGCGTTGTTGTCGGAGGGCGCGCCGTTGAGGTAGACGATCCGCGGCGTGTCGACCTTCTTGTCCTGCAGGCAGCGGATGAGGCCCTCGCCCTGGTACTTGCCGACCTGCTCGCCGTCGAAGCTGACGTAGTAGTCGGCGCCGCCGTTGAGCGTCAGCCGGTCGTAGTCGATGGTCTTGACCTTGGCCGCCTTGGCCTTGTCCAGCACGTACTTGCCGCTGGCGGGGTCGACGTTGGCGATGATCAGCACGGTGACGCCCTCGGCGATCATGCGGTCGCCGATGCGCTGGAAGTTCGCGCCGTCTCCCTGCGCGTTCTCGATCTCCACCGGGACGTCGGCCGCGTCGAGCGCCGCCTTGAGCAGTTTGGGGTCGTCGCTGCCCCAGCGCTGCGAGGTCGTGGTGTCGGGCAGGATCACCCCGACCTTGCCTGTCCCGTCGGCGCGGCGCGCCTCGGCGGCGGAGCCGCTGTCGTCATCGTCGGTGCAGGCGGTGAGACCGCCGACGCTGAGCAGTCCGACCGCCGCAAGGGCCACCAGATTCCGGCGCACGTGTTTACCTCCATGGGCGAAAAGCGCGGCAAGGGTACCAGTGCGACGTGAAGAACCTTTCGGCGGTGACAGCAGTCGTGACAGAAGTGTTGCCGGGACTCAGGCCGTGGCGACCCGGGCGATGCCCCGGACGGGCCGAGCGGCGGCAGGCCGGGCCGGGCGGGGAACCCGTACCGGCGCGACGCGGGGCCCGCTGACCGGGCGGGCCGAGCGGGTGACCGCCGCGGCGGCCCGGACGACCCGGGCCGGCCCGGGCCGCACGAGCGTCGCGGTGACGCCGGCGGAGACGGTGACGGCGGCGGACACGGCGGTGGCGACGGACACGGCGGTTGCGGCGGATGCGGTTACGGCGGCGGCGGAAACGGCGGAGGCGGCGACCCGGGCGGGGACCGCGGCCGGGCGGACGACGCGGGCGGTGCCACGGGCCGGCCGGGCCACGGCGGCCACGCCCCGGGCCACGGGGACGGCCTCGGCAACCGGGGCGGCGGCCGGGGCGGTGCGGCCGGCCAGGAACAGGATGGAGCAGACGATCAGGGCGCTGGTCAGGCCCACGACGGCGGACAGCCACACCGCGGTCTGGCCGGTCGTGAGGCCGTACGTCATCCAGGAGGCGCACGCCCCCGCGGCCAGGCGCCAGCGCAGCGGGGACAGGCCGCTCAGGTCCTGGGTACGGTCGCGCAGCAGCGACAGCGGCTGGGGAATGGCCGACACGAACGAGGTGCCGGCGAGGATCAGGCCCAGCACGGCCGCCACGTGGGCACCGGTGGCGTCGGTGAGGGCGGCCACCGCGACGCTCACCACGACCGCGGCGAGCACGCCCGCGGCGCCGCTCGCCGTGACCAGCAGCTTGCGGCCGGTACGCAGGTCGTCGCGCCGCCACAGCACGACGGCCAGCACGCCCAGACCGGCGGCGCCGTTGACGGTGTTGGTGACCACCTGCACCGTCTCGCCGGACAGCAGCCCGTACGTGATCCACCCGACCGGCATCGCCAGGCCCAGCCAGCACGCCGTGGCGGACAGCCCGCCCGTACGGCCCTGGATGCAGGAGCGGTACACCTGCGGCCAGGGGAGGGACATGGACAGAGCGGCGCCGAACCAGCCGAGCAGAGCAGTGGAGAACATGATCCGTTCCGGGATTGTGGGTCAGGGAGGCCGGCATCGTCGCGGCCATCTGACCCATCGCCCGGTCCCCGGGCGGCCTGACAAGATCCACTCGTGAGAGGCGACACGGGCCGTTGCCACCGTTTCGCACCCAGGCACGCCGCGCATCGGGCGAAGATGGCCGCCGTCCGGGAGCGGGCCGAGCGGCCGACTTGAGGGTTCCGGTGGGGTGAACCGAACGGCAACCGGGGCGCGCCTGTTCTGCGCTCGGCGGGTTCGCGGGGTGGGCGATTGGATGGGCATGACGGACACGCAGATCGTTGAGCTGGGGCTGCAGGCCATGACCATCGCGGCGAAGATGTGCGCGCCGGTGCTGGTGACCGCGTTGCTGATCGGGTTCGCGATCTCGTTGTTCCAGTCGGTGACGCAGATTCAGGAGGCGACGCTGAGCTTCGTGCCGAAGGCGGCGGCGGTGGGTGCGGCGATCCTGTTCAGCGGGAACTGGATGTTGCACGAGATGGTGACGTTCACGACGCAGCTGTTCGAGAAGATCCCGTCGCTGCTGAGCTGACCTCCGCCGGAGAGCTCGAAGGCCGCCCCTCGCGATTGCGAGAGGCGGCCTTCACCGTTTGTCGCCCTCGGCCACGGGTAGGGCATCGCCATGGTTGCGCTGCGCCTTGCCCTGGCCGGACGAGCCGTCTACGGCTGCGCCCTGCTCCTGATGCCGGACACCGTGCTGCGCGCGACGGGCCGCCCGCCCACGCCCGGCGCGGTCGCCGTGGCGCGGGTGCTCGGCGCCCGGCACGTTCTGCAGGCCGTCGTGACGGCCGCCGCGCCGGGCGGGCCGGTGGCGGCCCTCGGCGCGGTCGTGGACACCGTCCACGCGGCCGGCGACCTCGCCGTCGCGGCGGTGGCCCCGCGGTGGCGCCGCCCGGCCCTGACCGATTCCGTCATCGCCGCGGGGCTGGCGGCGGCGGGCTGGGCGGATGCCCGGCGCCCGCGCTGAGCGGCGGCCCGGCAGCCTTCACCAGGGCGGCGGTCCGGCGGCCGTCACCGGGGTGTCGGTCCCGGCGTCCGCGCTAAGCGGCGGCGCCGGCGGCCTTGACCAGGGCGACGGTCTGCTCGATCGTCGCCGCCCGGTCGGCCGAGAACGCGTCGTCGGTGACGACGAGCGGGTCGGCCGGGTACACCAGGGCGGAGATGTGCAGGTGGCCGCCCGGTACGTCGGTGGCGCCCAGCTTCAGGCGCAGCCGGTTGGAGCGGTACATGCTCTCGTTCGACAGGTAGTTGCCGCCGCCGCCCGACTGCGCCTGGCCGCCCGGGGACGGGCCGTCGTCGCGGCACCGGACCGGCCCGGTCGGGCGCGTGCCCGCCGGCCACTCGCAGATCTGCGGGTTCAGCGCGGTCGGCCACGGGCCGGTGCCGGCGTCGATCATCGCCCGGTACGGCAGCGTCGTCTCGATGAACTCCGGCGTCGGTGAGGGCTGCGGCCAGCGCGGCGCCGGCGGGATCAGCTCGGCCTCGCCCTCGTTGTTGTTGTCCGGGGAGCCGCCGCGCCACGCCCCGGCCCACTGCTCGATGTTCATGACGCCGCGCAGACCCTGGCTGATCGTCATGATCAGGTCGGCGCGCTCCGGTGAGCGCCGGGTCAGGTGCGGGCCGAACGCGTCCTCGACGATGCCGGCGTCGAAGCCGCTCCAGGTGACGGGCAGGACGACGGACTGCACCCGGATGCGGGTACGCCCCTCGCGGTATGTCAGCCCGTCGAGCTGCAGCGCCGACGCGCCCGACGGGTTGGAGCGGCGGATCTCGCCGTTGAGCTGGTACGGGTCGAACCCGCTCATCAGCACCCGCTTCACCCCGCGCCCGAACGTGGTGGAGGTGATCCCGCGGGACGCGTACTCGTAGGTCCTGAGCAGCGCGGACCGCTCCGCGCCGGAGAGCGCGAACCGGGGCGACCACTGCCGGACGTCGCGGGTGCCCATCAGCCGCGACCAGTAGAGCGGACGGTCGTCGTAGCGCTCGATGGTTCCCATGTGGACGCGGCCCTGGGCGCGTGCGACGGCCGTCTCCCACAGCCGCGCGCCCTCACGCTGCAGCAGTCTCCGCGCGGCAAAGACGGACGGCGCGCGGCAGAGGTCGCGCTGCAGCTTTTCCACGTACGGCGTGAAGCCACCGGACTCGACCAGCTCGTACGGCACGCGCACGCCACCGGGCAGGGCGGGTGTCTCGATGCGGCTCTCCTCGTACGTGACCGGGGCGTCGCGGTCGTAGCACGGGCGGGCGGCGGAAGCGGTGGCCACCTGGGGAGCGCTGAGGACGGTGGCGCAGACGGCGATCACGGTGAACAGGCGCACCGGGGTACCTGCCTTCGTCGGCAAAGGGATCGACGTTCTTCACTCTATATCCGTCATGCCGGGTTCGCCGCGGGTCGTGGCGCGGGCAGGGCGGGCAAGGGGCGCAGGCCGAGCGCCAGCCCCGCCGCCACCGTGGCGATCCCGCCCCACACCAGCGGTTGCGGCGCCGGGCCGCCCAGCGCCACCCCGGCGATCGCCGCCGCGACCGGCGCTATGCCGGTGAGCAGGCCGGCGGTGCCCGCCCCGAGCCGCGCCACGCTGCCGTACCAGAGGACGAACGCGACCGCGGTCACCATGACGGCCAGGTAGCCGCCCGCGAGCAGGTCCCGCCCGGTGAGCCGGGTGACGACCGCGGGTCCCTCGTGGACGGCGCCGAGGACGGCGAGCATGACGGCGGCCAGCCAGACGGCGTGCACGGACACCCCGACCGGGCCGTGGCGTCCCAGCACCGGCACGGCGAGCAGCGTGAACGCCGCCTCGCACGCGAACGCCACGGAGGCCCAGGCCAGGCCCGCGGCGTCCGTACGCCCCAGGCCCTGCACCAGCGCGGCCCCGGAGGTCACCACGACCGCCGCGACGAGCACCGTACGGCTCGGCCCGCGCCCCTCCAGCAGCGGCCCGGCGACCGCCATCAGGGGCGGTACGCAGGCCACCGCCACGCCCAGCACCGCGGGCTCGGCGTGCCGGGCGCCCTGCACCAGCGCCACGTTGAAGATCACCAGGCCGGTGCCGGCGATCCCGGCCAGCCACGCCCACTCGCCGCCGCGGGGGCGCAGCAGCCGTACGCCGCGGGTCCGGGCGAAGGCGAGCAGCAGCAGGCAGGCCACGGCGTAGCGCAGGGCCTGGGTGGTGAACAGGGGAGCGCCGGAGAGCGTGCCGGAGACCGCGACGCTGCCGCCCACGCAGCACATCGCGGCGGCGCCGGACATCAGGGAGACGAGACGGGACATGAGATCCATGCTGGGTGGCGTATGGTCCTGTCCCAAGGACCATTTCGTGCCTCCTGGGGAGGACCAAATCGACCTGCTGGGCGTACCGCCGGAGCGGGGCCGCACCGCGTGGCTCGCCGACGGGCTGCGCGCCGCGATCGGCGACGGGCGGCTCGCCCCCGGCTCCCGGCTGCCCGCGACCCGGGTGCTCGCCGGCGACCTCGGGGTGTCGCGCGGGGTGGTGGTCGAGGCGTACCAGCGGCTCACCGACGAGGGGCTGCTCGCCGGCCGGACGGGCGCGGGCACGACGGTCACCGCCCGGGCGCCACGGCCGCGTGCTGAGCCCGTACGCCCGGAACCCGCGGGTCTGCGGCTGCCGCAACGCCCGTCCGCGGACATCGACCTGGACCTGTCGCCGGGGGTTCCCGACCTGTCGGCCTTCCCGCGGGCCGCCTGGCTGCGCGCCGAACGGGCCGTGCTGGCCGAGGCGACCACCGCCGACCTCGGGTACGGCGACCCGCGCGGCAACCCCGGCCTGCGCGCCGAGCTCGCGTCCTGGCTCGCCCGCAACCGGGGCGTACGGGCGAGCGCGGACGACGTCATCGTGGTGAACGGGGTGGCGCAGGCCCTCGCGCTGCTCAGCCAGACACTGCGGGTCCACGGCGTCGAGGCGTGCGGCATGGAGGACCCCGGCTCCCGCGGCTCCCGCGACGAGCTGCGGCACTGGGGCGTCGAGCCGGTGCCGGTGCCCGTCGACGCGTACGGCATCCGCGTGAGCGACCTGGCCGCGGCCGGCGTGGACGCGGTCCTGCTCACCCCGGCCCACCAGTTCCCGACCGGCGTGGTGCTCAGCCCGCGCCGCCGCCTGGCGCTGCTGGAGTGGCCCGGCCTGATCATCGAGGACGACTACGACGCCGAGCACCGCTACGACCGGGCCCCGGTGGCGGCGCTGCAGGCCTCCGCACCGGACCGGATCGCGTACTGCGGCAGCGTGTCCAAGTCGCTCGCCCCGGGCATGCGCCTGGGCTGGCTCATCGCGCCCCGCCACCTGCACGCCGACCTGGTCACCGCCAAGCACGCCAGCGACCTGGGCAACCCGGCGCTGCCGCAGCTCATCCTCGCCCGGCTGCTCGCCACCGGCGACCACGACCGCCACCTGCGCACGGTCCGCCGCCGCCAGCGCCGGCACCGCGACGCGCTCGTGGCGGCGCTGCGCGAGCACGTGCCGGCGGCCCGGGTCGAGGGCGTGGCGGCCGGCCTGCACGTCCTGGTCACCCTCCCGGACGGCACGGACGACGTGGCGCTGGCGCAACGCATCGCGGCGGCGGGCGTCCGGGTGCAGCCGCTGTCCTGGCACCGGCGGCTGCCGGGACCGCCCGGCCTGGTGATCGGGTACGCCGCCCAGCCACCGGACCGCCTGACCGAGGCCGTCCGCCGGATCGGCCTGGTCCTGGATCAGCCGCTCGGCGCCCGCTGACGGGCTCGGACCCATCACGTTCGTCGCGTCATACCGTGGTGCCGGAGGAAGAACTGGGTGATCGAAGGGATGCGCGGCGATGCGAACGCAGCACGAAGCAGACGAGGCCGAGATCCGGCAGCAGATCCGCACGGTCATCGACGCCCTCCGGACCCGGGACGTGGACCGGCTGAGGCGTCCGTACTCGGCGGACATCGTGTCATTCGACATCGACCCTCCATTGCAGCACGTCGGCATCGACGCGAAGCTCCGGAACTGGGCGAACGTGTTCGCCGTCTTCGAGGACGTGCGCTACGAGGTCCGCGACCTGACGCTCACGGTCGGCACCGAGGTGGCCTTCGGGCACGCGTTCGGCCGGCTCAGCGGTACGTCGAAGGCCGGCGCGCCGATTCCCGGAATGTGGGTCCGGGTCACGTACTGCCTCCGGAAGATCGAAGGCACCTGGCTGATCACTCATGACCAGGTCTCCGTGCCGCTCGACGTCCGCAGCGGCCAAGGGGTCGTCGACCTCCAGCCGTGACTAACCCGGCGCGCTGTAGCGGGTGCGGGAGCCGTACGTGCGGTCGACGAGCTCCACATGGGCCAGCTGGTGGACCTCGGCCGCCAACTCGCGGTAGAGGTGGCGCGCGACCAGCTCGAACGTCGGGCGGAACGGGAACCGCGCCGTCCACGGCCCGTCGCCCAGCACCTCCGCCCACCGCTCCAGCCGTACGGCCAGCTCGTCGGTGTCGAGATACCACCCGCGCGCGGTCAGCTGGTCGTCGTCGAAGGCGACCCCGGCGCGCAGCACCACCTCGATGTCCTCACCGGCGTCGAGCCGCCGGCCGCCCCGCGCCGCCAGGACCGGCGAGGGCAGTCCCTGCCGAGCGCGGAACACCCGTTCCACCTCGACCAGGTACGCCATCAGCGGCCCGGCCGCGGCGTGACCAGGATGCCGTTGAGCACCACCAGGAAGGCCCAGCGCAGCCGCTCGCCGCCGGAGAGCAGCTCCTCGCCCAGCGCCGCGATGTGCGGGTAGATCTCGGGCGGGGCGGTGCGGACGGTCTCGACCAGCGTGTTCCACGTGTCCTCGTCCACCGGTGTGCTCGCCGCGTGCTCGGCGGCCGACGCGGTGGCGTACTGCAGCAGGATGTCGATCGCCCAGGCCGCCCGGTCGCCGGGCACCTCGCCCTCGGCGAGCAGCGTCAGCATGGTCTCGATCAGCGCCAGGTAGTGCGGGCCGGACGGCCGGGACAGCAGCGCGGACTGCGCCAGGCCCGGGTTGGCGAACAGGATCCGGGTGTACGACTCCAGCACGCTGACCAGGCGCTCCTGCCACGGCCCGGCGCCGGCGGCGGGGGTCAGGTCCACCTCGCCGAGCAGCTCGTCGAGGACGGCCGCGTGCAGTTCGGCGGTGTTGCGCACGTACACGTAGAGCGAGGCCGGCCCGGTGTCGAGCTCGGTGGCCAGGCGGCGCATCGTCACCCGGGACAGGCCCTCGGCGCGCATCACCGCGACGGCGGTGGCGATGATGCCGTCGCGGGTGAGCGCGGGTTTCGCCGGGCGCTCGCGGCGGCTCTGCGGGGGTGCCATCCGCCTACCGTAGGAGATCGCCGGCCGGCGACCGCCGCGGCCCGCTCGGCGAATCGGCCGTATTATGCCCGCGAAGGTCATCACCGGGGCGAAATCGTTCACATCTGCCCCGGCGATGCCGATCACTGGTCCACAACTCGTGACGGGATGGACTACGGTCAGTTGATCGAGACCGGGCCGAGGGAGGTGGGATGGCGGGCGCCGACACCCATTTGCAGGCCCTGCGGACCCTGCACGCGGTGACCAAGCGGGTGCATGCCAGCCTCGACCTCACCCAGACCCTCGACGCCGTGGCGTGGGGCGTCGTGGAGGTGGCCGGGTTCGGCCTCGCGGCCGTCAACCTCGCCGAGGACAACGGCGACTACACCACCGTGGCGGTGGCCGGCAGCGACGAGCTGCGCGACGAGCTGCTCGGCAGCCGGGGCTCGGCGGAGAACTGGCGCGAGCTGTTCCGCCGTGCCGAGCGCTGGGGCACGTTGTACTTCGTGGACCACCGCACCGGGGTGCCGGACAGCCTCTACGCCTGGGTGCCCGACATCGCCGAGACCGAGGACCCGGACCGCTGGCACCCGATGGACTGCCTGTTCGCGCCGCTGATGGCGCCCGGCGGGGAGTGGGTCGGCGTGCTGAGCGTGGACCTGCCCGACGGACTGCGCAAGCCCGGCCCGGAGCAGCTGGAGATCCTGGCCCTGTTCGCCGAGCACGCGGCCATCGCGATCCAGCACGCCCGGCTGCACTCGGCCCTCGAGCGCAGCCAGGCCGAGGCCGAGTACGCCGCCACCCACGACTGCCTGACCGGCCTGGCCAACCGCACCCTGCTGCGCACCCGGGCCGAGGCGATCCGGTCCCGGCCCGGCATCGAGATCGCCGCGCTCGTCGTCGACCTGGACGGCTTCAAGAAGGTCAACGACGACGCGGGGCACGAGGCCGGCGACGAGGTGCTGTGCGTGGTGGCCGAGCGGCTGCGCCACCACCTGCGCGACGGCGACGTCATCGCCCGTACCGGCGGCGACGAGTTCGTGGCCCTGGTCACCGGGGCCGGCCTGCACACCTCGATCGCGCAGACCGCGGAGCGGCTGCGTGCCGCGCTCGCCGAGCCGATCAGCGGCCCGACCGGGGTGCACCGGGTGGGCGCCAGCGTCGGGTGGGCGCTCGGGCAGACCGGCGACGACGTCGAGCGCCTGGTCGCCGAGGCGGACCACGCGATGTACCGGCAGAAGCGGCGTACTAGCGCCGGGGTGCCGTGACCCGCAGGTCGGCGTCGATCGCCGTGGTGGCGGCCAGCAGCCGGGGCAGCAGGGTGTCCCGCAGCAGGCCCACCGAGGTCCGGCTGGCGTGCACGGAGACGTTGACGGCGGCGACCACGGCCCCCGTACGGTCGTGCACCGGCGCGGCCATGGACCGCAGCCCCTCCTCCAGCTCCTGGTCGACGATCGCGTAGCCCTGCTCGCGGACCCGCTTGAGCTCGGTGCGCAGCGACTCGGCCGACGTCACCGTCCGGCGTGTCAGCGGCTCCAGCGCCACCCGCGCCAGGAACGCCTCGACGTGGTCGTCCGGCAGGTTCGCCACGAGGACGCGGCCCATGCTGGTCGCGTACGCCGGGAACCGGGTGCCCACGTTGATCGCCACCGTCATGATCCGCCGGGTCGGCACCCGCGCCACGTAGACGACGTCGTCGCCGTCGAGCACCGACATCGACGACGACTCGTGCACCTCGGCGACCAGGCGTTCCAGGTGCGGCTCGGCCACCTCGGGCAGCGACAGGCCGGCCAGGAACGAATACCCCAGCTCCAGCACCCGCGGTGTGAGCGAGAACAGCCGGCCGTCGGTCCGCACGTACCCGAGGTCGGTGAGGGTGAGCAGGAACCGGCGCGCGGCGGCCCGGGTGAGGTCGCAGATGCGGGCCACCTCACTGAGGGTGAGCTCGGGATGCCGCGCGTCGAAGGCGCGGATGACCGCCAGCCCGCGCTCCAGGGACTGCACGTAGTGGGGCTCACGGGGCTGGTCACTCATCGCACGCACCTTAACCGGCCGTGGGGTCTTCTTCGCGGAGGACCTCCTGCGCCAGGCGGAAGGCGGAGTTGGCGGCGGGGACGCCCGCGTACACGGCGGTGTGCAGCAGCACCTCGGCGATCTCCTGCGGGCTCAGGCCGTTGCGCCGGGCCGCCCGCACGTGCATCGGGAGCTCGTCGTGGCAGCGCAGCGCCGTCAGCACGGCCAGCGTCACGCAGCTGCGGGTACGCCGGTCCAGCCCGTCACGGGTCCACACGCCGCCCCAGGCGTACCGGGTGATGAAGTCCTGGAACGGCTCGGTGAACTCCGTCGTGGCGGCCACCGCCCGGTCCACGTGCGCGTCGCCGAGGACCTCGCGGCGCACGGCCATCCCGTCGTCGTACGCGTCAGCCATCGAGGGCCTCCAGGATCAGCCGGGTGGCCTCGGCGGGCCGCTCGTACGTGGCCAGGTGCGCCGCCCGGTCGAGCACGGCCAGGCGGGCGCCGGGGATCGCGGCGGCGATGGCCGCACCGTGCGCGGGCGGGGTCGCGGGGTCGTCCGCGCCGGCCAGGACCAGCGTGGGCGCGGCGATGCGGGGCAGGTCGGCGCGCAGGTCCATCTCCTCGATGGCGGCGCAGGCACCCGCGTACCCGGCCGCCGGGGTCGCCGCGACCATGTCCCGCAGCCGTCCGGTCTGGTCCGGGCGCAGCGCCGCGAACTCGGGCGTGACCCAGCGGGCGACGACCGTGTCGGCGACGGCCCCGGTCCCGCGGGCCAGCACGGTGGCGGCGCGCCCGGCCCACGACGACGCCGGTCCGAGCAGCGCGGAGGTGCAGCAGAGCACGAGCCGGCCGACTCGCTCGGGGGCGTACGCGGCCAGCCACATCGCCGTCATCCCGCCCAGCGACAGCCCGCAGACGTGCGCCCGCGCGGCGCCGAGGTGGTCCAGCAGGTCGAGCGCGTCCCCGCCGAGGTCGGCCAGGCTGTACCGGCCCGGGGGCACGGGAGAGCGCCCGTGCCCGCGCGTGTCGTAGCGGATCACCCGGAACCGGCGGGACAGCGCCGGCACCTGCGGCTCCCACATGGACAGGTCCGCGCCCAGCGAGTTGATCAGCAACAGTGACGGCGCCTCCGGCGGCCCGTCCACCCGGTGATGACCGATCATCGCCGGGCGTCCCGCAGCGCGCGGTCGATCAGCGCGTCCGCGCTGCCGAGATAGCCGGCGGGGTCGAGCAGCCGCTTCACCTCCGCGGCCGGCAGCTGAGCGGTGATCGCCGGGTCCGTCGCGAGGTCGCCGCGCCCGGCCGCCTCGCGGACCAGGTCGTGTCCCTTCGGGCCCAGCGCCGCCGCGAGCCGCTCGGCCAGGAGCGCGCCGCCGGTGATCTCGAGGTTGCGGCGCATGCGGCCCGTGTCGACCCGCAGCCCGCCGAGCGAGGCCCGCAGGTGGTACGCCGCGGACCCGGCTCCCTCGAGCAGCGCCCGCAGCGGCCGCCATTCCGCGTGCCAGTTCCCGGCTGCCCGCTGGTGTTCCTGGGGCATGGCCGCGAGCAGCGTCGCGACCAGCCCCGGCGTGGTGGCGGCGGCCGCGGCGGCGCTGACCGCGTGGATCGGGTTGTGCTTGTGCGGCAGCGTCGACGAGCCACCCCCGCCGCCGCCCTCGGACACCTCACCGACCTCGGTCTGCGCGTGCAGCACCACGTCGCGCGCGACCTTGCCCATGGCGCCGGCCGCCGTGCCCAGAGCGCCCGCGAGGTCGCCGATCCGGGTCCGTTCGGTGTGCCACGGCAGCTCCGGCTCGGCCAGCCCCACCTCCTCGCTGTACGCCGTGACCAGCCCCGGCCCGTCGGTTCCGGATGCCGCGAGCGTGCCGACGGCTCCGCCGAGCTGGGCGGCGAGCCGGTGCGCCCGCACCTCGGCCAGGCGACGGCGGGCCGCGGTGAGACCGGTGAGCCAGCCCGCGGCGACCAGCCCGAACGTGGTGGGCAGCGCCTGCTGCAGCAGCGTGCGCCCGGCGACGAGGGTGTCGCGGTGCTCCTGCGCCAGGTCCGCGGCGTGGCCGGCGGCCGCAGCCAGGTCCGCCAGCAGCGGTCCGAACGCGCGGTGGGTGACCAGCATGGCGGCGGTGTCCACGATGTCCTGGCTGGTGGCGCCGCGGTGCACCAGCGCGGCGGCGTCGCCCGGCACGGCCGCGCGCAGCCGCCGGAGCAGCGGCACCACCGGGTTGCCGGTCTGCGCGGCCTCTGCGCCCAGCGCCGCCACGTCGACCTCCAGCCCGGCGCAGGCCGCGGCGACCGCCTCCGCGTCCGCGGCCGTCGCGCGCCCGGTGCGGGCGGCGGCACGGGCGAGGGCGGCCTCGGCGTCGAGCAGCGCGCGGACCCAGGCGGCGTCGCTCACCGCGGCGCGTACGCCCCCGGCGGCCAGCACCCCGTCGAACAGCCCGCCGTCAGAGGTCGAAGAAGACGGTCTCATCGTCACCCTGCAGCCTGATGTCGAAGCGGTAGCCCTCGTCGTCGCGCCCGGCGAGCAGCGTGTGCCGGCGCTCCGGCGGGACCGTGGCGAGCACCTCGTCGCCGCCGTTCGCCTCCGCCTCGTCCGCGAAGTACAGCCGGGTGACCACCCGGTGCAGCAGGCCGCGGGCGAAGACCGAGACCGCGACGTGCGGCGCCCGGCCCTCGACCGGGCCGGGTTTGACCGTACGGATCGCCCACCGCCCGTCGTCGTCCGTGCCGCAGCGGCCGAACCCGCGGAACCCGGGCGTGTGGAAGCGCCCCCGCGGGTCCGCCTGCCACGTCTCCACCAGCGCGTCGGGGATCGGCTCGCCGGCGCCGTCGCGGATCCGGCCGTGCAGCCACACCGCCCCGGGCGCGTCCCCGGCGACCACGTACGGCCCTTCGGCCCAGGTCAGCCCGATCGACAGGTACGGCCCGACGGTCTGCGAAGGGGTCGGCCCGGTCATGAGGTCTCCATCGGGGTTGCCGAGGCGCCGCTGAGCACGATGTCGAAGCGGAAGCCCAGCGCCCACGACTCCACGGTGGCGGACAGGTCGAAGTGCGAGACGAGCCGGTCGCGGGCGAACTCCGGCACCGAGTTGTAGATCGGGTCGTACGCGAACAGCGGATCGTCGGGGAAGTACATCTGGGTGACGAGGCGCTGGGTGAACGCCCGCCCGAACAGCGAGAAGTGGATGTGCGCGGGCCGCCACGCGTTCGCATGGTTGCCCCACGGGTAGGCGCCCGGCTTGACCGTCACGAAGCGGTAGTGCCCCTGCGCGTCGGTCACCGTGCGCCCGGCCCCGGCGAAGTGCGGGTCGAGCGGCGCGTCGTGCCGGTCCCACTTGTGCAGGTAACGGCCGGCGGCGTTGGCCTGCCACACCTCCACGAGCTGGTCCGCGACCGGCCGGCCGTCGGCGTCGCGGACCCGGCCGTGCACGACGATGCGCTGGCCCTGCGCCTCCCCGGAGCCGTCCACGGACAGGTCGGCGTCGCCGGCCACGACCGGGCCCTCGCCGAGCACCGGGCCGGTCAGCTCGCCGAGCGAGTGCGGCAGCAGGATCGGCTGCTGCCGGGGGGCGCGCAGGACCGTCGACCTGTAGCCGGGCGACAACAGCGGGGGATGGGGTGTCGTCATGTCGTCTCCTTGTCCTCGGCCGAGCCGGTCAGGGCCCGCAGCGCCGCGAGTTCGGCGGGGCGGGGCGCCTCGGTGGTGCTCACGGCCGGTGCCAGCCGCAACGCCCAGCCGGTCGCCGCGACGGCCTGTTCCGGGGTGACCCCGGGATGCAGGTGGGTCAGGACCAGCTCACGGTCGCACGGGTCCGGCTCGAGCACGCCCAGATCGGTGATGACCAGCGCCGGGCCGCCCCCGCGCAGGCCGAGGCGGGCGCGGTCACCCGGCCCCGAGCCGTGCCCGACGGAGGTGACGAAGTCGACGCGGTCGACGAACGTGCGCCGGCTCTGCCGGACGACGACGATCACCTCACGGCAGGACGCGGCGATCTCGGGCGCGCCGCCGGCGCCGGGCAGGCGTACCCGCGGGTCGGCGTAGTCGTCGCCGATCACCGTCGTGTTGATGTTGCCGAAGCGGTCGAGCTGGGCGGCGCCGAGGAACCCGACGTCGATGCGGCCCGGCTGGAGCCAGTAGTTGAACATCTCGGGCACGCCGACCACCGCGTCGGCGGTCTCGGCCAGCACCCCGTCGCCGATGGACAGCGGCAGCCGGTCCGGCTTGGCGCCGATCGTGCCGGACTCGTAGACCAGCACGAGGTCCGGCGCGTGCGTACGCCGGGCCAGGTTCGCCGCGGTGCTGGGCAGCCCGATCCCGACGAAGCAGCGGGTGCCGCCGCGCAGCGCCCGGGCCGCCGCGACGGTCATCATCTCGTCCGCCGTCCAGCTCATGAGGTGAGCCCTTCCAGCCAGCGGCCGAACTCCGCGCGGTCCCGGCTGATCGCGTCCCAGCGCTGGTAGTAGTCGTTGTCGCGGTCGCTGAAACCCATCGCGTACGAGGGATGCGAGCCGCCGGGCACGTGCGCGACCCGCGTGACGGCCCAGGCCGGCAGCACGACCGCGCCGGGTACCGGGGTCAGCTCGTCGACCACCTCCTCGACGGTGACCAGCGAGCGCGCCGAGGCCAGCACGACCTCCTTGTGCACGCCCGTGATGCCCCAGTACTGCACGTTGCCCCGCCGGTCGGCGCGCTGGGCGTGCACGATCCCGACGTCGGGGTTCAGGGCCGGTACGGCGGTCAGCGTCTCGCCGGTGAACGGGCAGGTGATCGGCGCGATCGTCGCCGTGTGCCGGGGCAGGTCGGTGCCGGTGTACCCGCGCAGCACCGCGAACGGCAGCCCGGAGGCGCCGGCCACGTACCGGTTGGCCATGCCCGCGTGGCTGTGCTCCTCGATCTCCAGCGGCCCGGGCCACGCGTGCTGGACGGCGTCGCGGAAGCGGTGCAGCGAGCCGACGCCCGGGTTGCCGGCCCAGGAGAACACCAGCTTGCGCGCGCAGCCCGCGCCGATGAGCTGGTCGTACACGATGTCGGGGGTCATCCGCACCAGGGTCAGGCCGCGCCGGCCCTGCCGGATGATCTCGTGCCCGGCGGCGACCGGGATGAGGTGCGTGAAGCCTTCGAGAGCCACGGTGTCGCCGTCGTGGACCAGCTCGGCGACGGCCTCGGCGAGGGTGACGATCACCGTGGCAACCCCACGTAGTTCTCGGCGAGCGTGGTCGCGGCCGCGGTGGAGCCGGTGACGTACACGAGCTCCGCCAGCTGCAGCCCGTGGTCGAACGGATCGTCGCCGGGATGCCGGTGCAGCATGGAGGTCATCCAGTTCGAGAACCGCTGCACCTGCCAGACGCGCCGCAGGCAGGTGTCCGAATACGCGTCCATCAGCTTCTCGTTCCCGTCGCGGAAGAACGCCGTCAGCGCCCCGGCGAGCACCCGGACGTCCGCGACGGCCAGGTTCAGCCCCTTGGCGCCGGTCGGCGGGACGATGTGCGCCGCGTCCCCGGCCAGGAACAGCCGGTCGTGGCGCATCGGCTCGACGACCACGCTGCGCATCGGCGTGACGCCCCGCTCGAGCACCGGGCCCGCGACGAGCGGCAGCCCGAGGCGCCGGCGCAGCTCGTCCCAGATCCGCTCGTCCGGCCACTCGGCGAGGTCGGTGCCGGGCGGCACCTGCAGGTACAGCCGCACGATGTCGGGCGTACGCATGCTGTGCAGGGCGAAACCGCGCTCGTGGTACGCGTACACGAGCTCCTCGTTGGCCGCCGGCGCGCGGGCCAGGATGCCGAGCCACGCGTACGGGTACACCCGCTCGTGCCGCCGTACCGTGCCCGCGGGCAGGGCGTCGGCCGTGACCCCGTGCGAGCCGTCGCAGCCGGCCACGACGTCGCACTCCAGGCGCTGTTCCACCCCGTCGTGCTTGTACGTGACCGTGGTGGCGTCGATGCCGGTCACTTCCGCCTCGAAGTGCAGCGGCAGGCCGTCGGCGAGCCGGGCGGCGATGAGGTCCTTGACCACCTCCTGCTGGCCGTACACGGTGATGGTCCGGCCGGTGAGCGCCTCGAGGCCGATGCGGTGGCCCGCGCCGGCGAAGCGCAGCTCGATGCCGCGGTGCACCATGCCCTCCCGCCGCATCCGCGCGCCCACGCCGAGTTCGTCGAGCAGGTCGGCGGTGTCGTGCTCGAGCACCCCGGCGCGGACCCTGCCCTCCACGTACACCCGCGAGCGGCGCTCGAGGACGACCGAGTCGATGCCCTCGCGCTGCAGCAACCGGGCGAGGACCAGGCCCGCCGGTCCGGCGCCGACGATGCCGACCTGGGTCCGCATGAGCCACCCCTCCCATCGACGCCCGTGATTGACGCCGGCCGTTCTCCATGAGAACTTACGTGCGGAGAGCGCACACGGACAAGAGGAGGCCGCACATGCGCCGGTTGATCGCGGGGCTGGCAGTGCTCACCCTCGCCGCGGCCGGGGCCGGCTGCGGCTCCGATGACCCGGGCGCGGGCAGCGGGGGAGCGGACAAGGTCAAGGTCGGCGTCATCCCGATCGTCGACGTGGCGCCCATCTACCTCGGGCAGCAGAAGGGCTTCTTCGCGTCCCGCAGGATCGAGCTGACCATGGAGAGCGGCCAGGGCGGCGCCGCGATCGTGCCCGGCGTGGTGAGCGGCCAGTTCCAGTTCGGCTTCAGCAACATCACGTCGCTGCTCGTCGCGCAGACCAGGAACGTGCCGATCAAGGTCGTGGCCAACGGTGTCGCCTCCACCGGGCAGGCCGGCAAGGACTTCGGCGGCGTCACCGTCCGCAGGGACAGCCCGATCACCAAGGCCGCCGACCTGGCCGGCAAGAAGATCGCCGTCAACACGCTCAAGAACATCGGCGACACCACCGTGCGCGAATCGGTCCGCAAGGCCGGCGGCGACCCGGCCGGCATCACGTTCGTGGAGATGCCGTTCGCGAACATGCCCGCCGCGCTGCAGGCCGGACAGGTCGACGCCGCGTGGGTGGTCGAGCCGTCGCTGTCGGCCGTCACCGCCGCCGGCGGCCGCGTCGTGGCGTGGAACTACGTCGACGCGGCGCCCGACCTGACGGTGGCCGCCTACTTCGCCTCCACGAAGCTCATCGCGGACGACGCCGACCTCGTCAAGCGTTTCACCGACGCGATGAACGAGTCGCTGAGCTACGCCGACGCCCACCCCGACGAGGTGCGCGCGGTGCTGGGCTCGTACACGAAGATCGATCCGAAGGCCCGCGCCGCGCTGACCCTGCCGAAGTGGCCGACGGCGATCAACAAGGTGTCGGTCGAGACGCTCGCGAAGCTCGGTGAGCAGGACGGGATCTTCGCCGGCGCGACGCCCGACCTGACGAAGATCCTGCCGTGATCCTGCGGCTCTCCGGCCTGGCCGGGCTGCTCCTGCTCGCCGAGGCGCTGCCCCGGCTGGGCCTGGTCGCCGACCTGCCCCCGGCCAGCCGGATCCTGGCCGCGCTCGCCGACGAGGCCGGCACCGCCGCGTTCTGGACCGCGGTCGGCGACACGCTGACCGCCTGGGCGCTCGGCCTCGCGATCGCCGTCGGCGCCGGGGTCGCCGTGGGCGTGCTCATCGGCGCGGTGCCGACGCTGCGCGCCTGGACGGCCTCCACCGTGGAGTTCCTGCGGCCCATCCCGTCGGTCGCGCTCATCCCGCTCGCCGTCCTGCTGTACGGCACGGACCTCGGCTCCACCCTTCTGCTCGTCGTGTACGCGGCCTTCTGGCAGGTGCTGGTGCAGGTCCTGTACGGGGTGGCCGACGTCGACCCGGTCGCCGACGAGACCGCGCGCAGCTTCCGCCTCAGCCCCTGGGCCCGGCTGCGCCACGTGCTCTGGCCCACCGCGCTGCCGTACGTCTTCACCGGCATCCGCCTCGCCGCCGCGGTCGCGCTGGTCCTCGCGGTCACCGCCGAGCTGGTGATCGGTGCCCCCGGCCTCGGGTCGGTGATCGCCGTCGCGCAGAGCTCCGGCGCCCTGCCCACGATGTACGCCCTCATCGTGGTCACCGGCCTGCTCGGCGTCGCCATCAACGTCGGCGCGCGCTACGCCGAGCGCCGGTTCCTGTCCTGGCACCAGTCCGTCCGGGCGGAGCCGGCCCGGTGAGGCGTGCCCTGCGCCTGCTGGCGCTGCCGGTCCTGCTCGTCGCGGTCTGGTACGCCGCGAGCCTGGGCAGCGAGAACTTCTACGCGCCGCCGCTGCGCACGATCCTGGCCGCGTTCGCCGACACGTGGACGCCGCAACGCCTGCGCGCCGACGTCCTGCCCAGCCTCGGGCGCCTCGCCGCCGGCTACGCGCTGGCATCCGTGCTCGGCGTCGCCCTGGGCGTGGCCATCGGGGCGAACCGCCGGTTGCGCGCCGCCGCGGAGCCGGTGCTCGAGTTCTTCCGGGCCGTCCCGCCGCCGGTGCTCGTACCCGTGATCATGCTCTTCGCCGGCATCGGCGACGGCATGAAGGTCATCGTCATCGTCTCCGGTTGCGTGTGGCCGGTCCTGCTCAACACCGTCGAGGGGGTGCGCGCGGTCGACGGCGTGCTCAGCGACACCTCCCGGGCGTACGGCATCACCGGCGCCGCCCGGGTGCGCCACCTGCTCCTGCCCGCCGCGTCCCCGCAGATCGTCGCCGGCCTGCGCCAGGCGCTGTCCCTCGCGATCATCCTCATGGTGATCAGCGAGATGTTCGCCGCGAGCAACGGCCTCGGCTTCACGATTGTGCAGTTCCAGCGCAGCTTCGCGATCCCCGAGATGTGGAGCGGCATCATCCTGCTCGGCCTGCTCGGCTTCGCGCTGTCCGAGCTGTTCCGCCTCGCCGAACGTCACCTGCTCGCCTGGTACCACGGCCTGCGCGACGCCAGCCGCTCCTGAGAGGACGACAACCATGCTGGAGGTCCAGGGCCTGCGCAAGGTCTACCGGTCGGAGCGGCGCGAGGTGGAGGCGCTGCGCGACCTGACGTTCACGGTCGAGGCCGGCGAGCTGGTGTGCCTCGTCGGCCCGTCCGGCTGCGGCAAGACCACGCTGCTGCGCTGCATCGCCGGCCTGCTCGACCCCACCGGCGGCGCGGTGCGCGTCGACGGGCGCGAGGTCGCCGGGCCGCCGCCGGGCATGGCGGTCGTCTTCCAGGAGTACGGCCGCAGTCTCTTCCCGTGGATGACGGTGCGCGACAACGTCGAGCTGCCCCTCAAGCAGAAGAAGATCCCCAAGACCCGGCGGGCCACGCTGGTCGCGGACGCCCTGGCCGCGGTCGGCCTCGACGGTACGCAGACCGCGTACCCGTGGCAGCTGTCCGGTGGCATGCAGCAGCGCGTGGCGATCGCCCGGGCGGTGGCGTACGAGCCGTCGATCCTGCTCATGGACGAGCCGTTCGCCGCCGTGGACGCACAGACCCGCGCCGACCTCGAGGACCTGGTCCGCGAGCTGTGGCAACGGCTCGGCGTGACCATCCTGTTCGTCACCCACGACATCGACGAGGCGGTGTACCTGGGCCAGCGCGTCATCATGCTCTCGGCCTCGCCGACCGTCGTGCAGGATCAGCTGACCGTGGACCTGCCGGCCGCCCGCGACCAGCTGCACACCCGCGCCGACCCGCGGTTCACGGCCCAGCGCACCCGCGTCTACGAGCAGATCCAGGCCGCGAAGGGCCGGGCCGCCGCGCAACCTCCGGCGCCCCTGGGCAGTTGATCACCATGTGCGTACGCTGACCGCCCTCGTGGCCCTGATCTGCACCCTCGCCCCCGGCGTCCCGGCCCGGGCGGCCGTCGCGGCCACGCCCGCGTTCAACTCGACCGTGTGGGCGCTGGCGTTCCGCAGCGACACCGTCTACGTCGGAGGATCCTTCACGGAGGTGACGTTCCGGGGCCACACCTACACCCGCAAGCGGCTGGCGGCCTTCAGCGCGCGTACCGGTGCGGTCCTGCCCTGGAACCCCGCCGCGAACGGCACCGTCCGCTCGCTCGCGGTCACGGTGACCGGCCGCCCGGCCGTGTACGCCGCCGGCGACTTCGACACCGTCGCCGGCGCCCGCCGCGACTCGGTGGCCCGCATCGACGCGGTCACCGGCAGGCTCGACCGCTTCTCCCACACGGTGTCGGGCACGGTCTCCACCCTTGCCGTCGGCAACGGCCGCGTCTACGTGGGTGGGGCGTTCTCCCGCGTGGACGGCACGGTCCGGCGCAACCTGGCCGCGTTCTCGCACGCCTCCGGCGGGCTGGACCGGACCTTCCGCCCCGGCACCGACGGGCGGGTGCGGGCGCTCGCCGTGACCCGTACCCGGCTCTACGCCGGAGGCGAGTTCACCCACGTCAACGGCGCCTCCCGCGCCCGGCTGGCCGCGGTCACCCCCGCGACCGGCGGGCTGGTCACCGCCTTCCGCCCGGCCGCGCCCCACCTCGTCATGGACATCGCGGTGTCACCCACCGGCATCTCCACCGGCACCGGAGGGCCGGGCGGGCGGGCCGTCGGCTACACCCCGTCCGGCGCGATCCGCTGGACCCACCTCTTCGACGGCGACGTGCACAACCTGGCGGTGCTGGGCGGCACCACGTACGTCGGCGGCCACTTCGACCGGGCCTGCCGCACCACCAGCACCATCCGCCAGCTCGGCTGCCCGGCCGGCTACCAGCCGCGGGTCAAGCTGGCCGCGCTCGACAGCGCGGGCCGGCTGACCGCATGGAACCCCCGGGCCAACGGCACGTACGGGGTCCAGGTCGTCACGGCCGACGCGGGTCACCGGCGGGTCGGGGCGGGCGGGGCGTTCACGTCGATCGGCGGGGCGGGGCGCTATCGGTTCGCCCTCTTCAGCTGACCTTCTCCGATCAGGTACGCCGCCGGGTACGCCGGATCCTGCGCATGAGCATCGCCCAGACCCCGAAGCCGGACCCCACGTTCCCGGTGATCGCGCCCGTGGCCGATCCCATGAACAGGGCGTCGGCGCACTCGGGGCAGACCTCCCGCCCGGTGACGGTCCGCTTGAACGGCTCCCGCACGCGCCGACCGCAATCCGGACAGGTCCGGCCTGACAGTCCCATTCGCATCCCTCCGCCGACACCGCGAGCTTAGGGGCCGCACACAACAGAGCCGGACAGCCGGCCAGGCGGCCCGGGCGTTTGTGCCGGCCGGGCAGGATGGTCGCGTGACGGGATCCCGGATGCGCAACCTCGCCGTGCCGGTCGCCCTCGCGGCGCTGCTCGCCGGCTGTGCCCGGCCGGCGCCGCCGTCCGGCTCCGGGCTGCCCGTCTCCCCGTCGGAGCCGGCGCCGTCCCCCTCGACGACCGCTGTCACCTGCCCGCCCGGCGGCGTACGGCTCGAGGTGGGCGAGGGGGACGCCGCGATGGGGCTGCGGGTGCTCGGCATCACGCTGGTCAACTGCGGCACGCGGGCCTACCGCCTCGACGGCTACCCCGGCGTACGGTCGTTCGCCGGGGACCGGACGGCCCTGCGGGTGCGGGTCCTGCACGGGGTCGAGGAGATCGTCGGCTCGGCGCTGCCGTGGGACGGCCCGCCGGAGCCGATGCTGCTGGAGCCGGGCCGGCGCGCCGGTGCGGGGGTGGCGTGGCGCAACACCTACGACGACATCCGGCATCCGCCGGTGACCGTGGCGTCGCTCGAGATCGCGCCGCGGGCCGGCGGCCCGGCGCAGACCGTCCGCCCGCCCGGCGGCCTCGACCTGGGCAGCACCGGCCGCATCGGGGTCAGCGCGTGGCGGCCGATGCCGGACGTCCCCGCCACGTCGTCCCCGGCCGGGCGTCCGGAGCCCGCCGTCCCCGACCAAGACCCGGTGTCATCTGCCGGACCGCTGCCGTGACCCGGACCCGGCTGTCCAGATTGGATCGCCGGCGGTCCCTGCGGGCGCGTCGCATTGGCTAGGATCGCTGTCTGACCGCCGCCTCCCGCGAAGGGGACTCGATGACCGACCCCGACATCGACATCACCCGGCCGAGCAGCGCGCGGGTGTGGAACTACCTCCTGGACGGCAAGGACAACTTCGCCGTCGACCGCGAGCTGGGTGACGCGCTGCGCTCCGCGAACCCGGGGATCGTGGCGGTCGCCCGGTCGCAGCGCAGGTTCCTCATCCAGGCGGTCACGCACCTGGCCGGTGAGGTGGGCATCCGGCAGTTCCTCGACATCGGCACCGGCCTGCCGACGGCCGACAACACCCACGAGGTCGCCCAGCGGGTGGCCCCGGAGTCACGGATCGTCTACGCCGACAACGACCCGCTCGTGCTGGCCCACGCCCGCGCGCTGCTGACGAGCTCGCCCGAGGGGCGGACCGCGTACATCGACTCCCACGTCGAGGACCCCGGGCGGATCCTGACCGAGGCCGCCCGCACCCTCGACTTCACCCGGCCGGTGGCGCTGACGATGATCGGCATCCTGGGCAACGTCGCCGACTACGCCGAGGCCCGGTCGATCGTCCGGCGCCTGCTCGCCGCGATGCCCTCCGGCAGCTACCTCGCGGTCAGCGACGGCACGAGCACCAGCGCGCAGAGCGTGGAGAGCCAGCGGGTCGCCAAGCAGAGCGGCCACCCGTACAACCTTCGGACGCCGGAGGAGATCGGCGGCTACTTCGAGGGGCTGGAGCTCCTCGAGCCGGGCGTGGTGTCGACCCCGCTGTGGCGGCCGCAGCCGGGAACGGACCCGCAGCCCCTCGACGTGTACTGCGCGGTGGGCCGCAAACCCTGACGCGGCCCGTCGCTCGTCAGCAGTGAGCGAGCGGTACGCAACGCGCTGTCCACGCCTGCCTCCAGTTCCGCCGGGGTGAAGACCGGAGTCGTGATGGTGGGCGGAATGCCGGTGACGTCGAACGTGCGTCCAGTGGCGGTCATGTACTCCTCGTCGGGCAGGGCGAACTGCCAGCCGTTCGGCAGCGTCCGCGGCATGATGTCGGAGAAGACGCCCTGCGTGGGCTGCCCGATGCGGACCGGCGCGGGCCGGCGCCCCAGAAGCGCCTGGGTGAAGGTCTCCCCGGCGCTGACGGTGAGGCTGCCGGTCAGCACTGCGACCGGACCGGTGTAGCGGGGACCGGGGCGGGGGCGGATGCGCACGGGCACCGCGCGGGTGCGGCTGCCGGGATCGTCCGGGTCGTTGCGCGCCCACTTGCGGTACGCGAGGTACGGACGCCGCGTGAGGCCGGCGACCAGCCGGTTCGCCAGCGCGTCGGAACCGCCCCGGTTGAGCCGCACGTCGAGGATCAGCCCCCGCAGCGCCCGGGCGCCGCTGGTGCGGGCCGGCGTCAAGATCTCGTCCAGCGCGTCGTCCAGCACGGCGCTGTCCTGCGCGAAACTGCTGTCCTCGGTGTACCCGGCGAACCGGTTGACCCGCAGGTAGCCGAGGCGTCCGTCCAGGTCGGCGTAGGTCAGAGCGCCGTTGCCCCACGTGCGCGCCGCGGCGGGAAGCTGGGCGTCGACGATGTCCAGTGCCCGCTTCTCCACCACCGACCGGTCCGGCGTGCCCTCGCGGATGCCGAAGAACCGGTGCGCATCGTCGGCGACCAGGCCGGTGTGCGCGTCGTGCAGCGGCTCGATCATCGACCGGAGCACGCCGAACAGGTCGTCGTCGCTCATGTCCGGGCGTACCAGCGGGCGGTGGGCGGCACCCACCGCGTCCCAGTCGACGCCGTGCTGCCGGAAGAACGGATAGTTCTCGGCGAACGTCCGCCAGAAGACGTCGAACGAGGTCACCGGGTCGGACGGCAGCCCGCGCGAGCACGCCTCGGGCAACCGGTCGATCGGGAGCAGCTCGCGCGTGCCGGTCGACCCGGACACGGCCAGCCGGACGTGCCCGGTGCGCCGGACCGGCCACAGGGTCAGCGGAGGGATCCCGTCGCCGGTGAACCGTACGACCCCACCGGGAGCCGGGCCGCCGGAGCGGGTGGCGTCGAACCACGGCAGGCAACTGATCGCCGTCGTCTCGTACGCCCGCAGCCGGCCGTCGCGCACGGACACCGCCATGCCGTAACCGTCGACCCGCCAGAGGCCGTCCACCGTCGCGGCGGCGGCCCGCACCGGCGCCGCCTGGGCCACCGCCATGCCGGCCACGACGACCACCGCGGCGGGAAGGCGGACCAGCAAAGACCTGCGATTCGTCATGGAACCGAGTCTGTCGGCGGCGATCCGGGAAGTCAGTCGGGCCAGCACCCGCTTACGAGGTGGGGCTGGGCATACCCGCGGCAATCGTCCGCTCATCCATCCCCGCACGCGTACGCTGAGACGCGGCAACGACGCAACCGCGGTATCGACCGAGAGGACATCCCGTGGCGGGATCCTTCTCTTTCCCGTCCTCCGACGAGATCGCAACGTGGCTACGACAATGCGGTCTGCCCGGCGGGGCGCCCACCGCGGAGAAGATCCGGCGAAGCGTGCGCCGAACGTCGTACGCCTTCACCACGTCGGCCCTGATTCCCGGAGTGCTGGGGATCGCCCTGGCCGCCGCAGTCGGCCGGATCAGCGGCCGGAATTTCTGGATTCTCTATCTCGCCACGACAGCGCTCGTCGCGGCGGCGCTGCTGACCAGCCGCGAGCTGGCAGCGAGGTTCTCGCCGCGCTCAGCCGTCACCTATTACGCGTGCGCCGCGCTGGACCGCCTTTCGCGTGCCGGCCCCCTCGGCACCTCGGACCGCCGCTACCTGTCCATCGTGCTGTACGCCCTCGAATCCGCCATTCTCAGCCCGCGACTGTTCCAGGATCATGCCGGCACCTCCGAGGCCCGGGCATTCATCCGCCGATCACAGGTCGCTCTGGCGAAGAGAATCGGGGTCGCCGAGACGTCCTCCCTCCGGAAGGAACGGCGTGGCGCGCCGGGCCCGGACGACCTGAAGGATGCCATCGGCAACGCCCTGGTCGCCGTCCAGGCGAACCTCATCGTTCACCTCGAGGATCCCGGTGCCACGTCCATCGCCTCCGGGCAGGCGGGCGTCCGTCCTCCGGGATGGCTGAGCCTGATGGTCAACAAGGCGCAGGAGAAGACCGCTGAACTGGTGGTGGTCACGGCCGCGGCCGCGCTCCTCCCGTGGATCCTGAAGATCAACGGTTAGCGGTCGAGGGCGGAGCACCCCTCTAGACTCTGACCGTGCGGATCGGTGGGCGGCGCCTGGGCGTTGCGGTTGCGGTGCTTCTGCTGATCATCGGGCTCGCCGTCGCCGGGGCCGCCGTCCTGCGGTGGAAGGCCGCCGGCGTCGCCCATGCCGTCACCCCGCCCGCGGGAGCGGTCGCGCCGACCGCCGGCGGCCCGAACTTCCCGCTGGACGTCATCGACCGCGCCGGCATCGTGGCGTTCGGCTTGCGCACCGATCGGGGGGACGCGACCGTGCGCATGTACGCGTTGCCGCCCGGATCGCCGTGGCTGCAGGCGCGCAAGGTCGTCGCCACGCAGCTCGACCACTGGGAACAGATCGGGGACTGCGCCGACGATGCCGAGGCCGTGATCGTCGAGTGTGCGTGGCGGGAGCCGGCGCGATGGTGGCCACGGAAGGTCGTTCTCACCATGATGCGGACCGCCCCGGGCGACGGTGGCCGGTCCGTCTACGTGGTCATCGGATCGGGGCTGGGATGACGGCCGGGGGATCGCTGCCCACGCAGGACGACGTGCTCGGATACTTCGGGACGCTGTCGAACTGGGGGCGGTGGGGTGACGACGACGAGCGCGGGACGCTGAACCTCGTCACCGACGCCGTACGCCTGGCAGCGGCGCGGGCCGTGCGTCATGGGCGGAGCGTGTCGTGCGCGTGGGAGGTCGCCGTACCGGCGGAGATGGAGCGGTCGACCACGTCGTGTCCGTGCGCCGCCGACATGCCGGGAGCCGAGAACCTGCCGGCCGCCTTCCACGCCGACCGGCGCTGGGGCTTCTCGTCGGAGCGGCTGGGCATGACGTTCCACGGCAACACCGTCACCCACCTCGACTCGCCGTGTCACCTGTTCTGGGACGGCAGGATGTACAACGGACGGCCCCATGCGCTGGTCGGCCCCGTCACGGGATCGGCGTGGGCGGCCGTCACGGCGGCGGCGGACGGGATCGTCACGCGCGGGGTCCTGCTGGACGTCGCGGCCGTCCGCGGGGTGCCGTGGCTGGAACCCGGAGAGGGCGTGGTGCCCGGCGACCTCGAGGAGGCCGAGCGCCGCCAGGGGGTGCGGGTGCGGTCCGGCGATGCGGTGCTGCTGCGCACCGGCCACGGCCGCGTCCGGCACGAGTCCGGCGCCGGCGGCGGTTTCGCGCACGCCGGCTGGCACGCGTCCTGCCTGCCCTGGCTGCGGGAACGCGAGGTCGCGCTGATCGGCGCCGACACCCCGCAGGACGTGCAGCCGTCCGGGTACGACGCCGTGCTGATGCCGGTTCACGCCGTGGGCCTCGTCGCGATGGGACTGTGGCTGCTCGACAACTGCGACCTGGAGGCGTGCGCGGCGACGGCCGCCGAGCTGGGCCAGTGGGACTTCCAGCTCGCCGTCGCGCCGGTCCGCCTCGCCGGTACGTCCGGCAGCCCGGTCAATCCGATCGCCACGTTCTGACCGCCGTCGCTCTGCGGTCGTGTCCTGACCGCAATTGTCGGCACGATGGGGTCATGACAGCAACGTGGAAGATCGAACTCATCCCCGTGCCGGTCACCGACGTCGACCGCGCCAAGGCGTTCTACGAGCGGATCGGCTTCCACGCCGACCACGACCACGCGGTGCGCGACGGCCTGCGGTTCGTCCAGCTCACGCCGCCCGGGTCGGCCTGCTCGATCGTGATCGGGGACGGCATCACCGAGAAGGTGCCGGGCAGCCAGGAGATCCAGGTGGTGGTGGCCGACGCGGACGCCGCCCGCGCTCAGCTGACGCAGGCCGGCGTCGAGGCGGGTGCCGTCGACGAGCAGTCGTGGGGCCGGTTCGTCCACTTCCGCGACCCCGACGGCAACAGCTGGTCGTTGCAGGCGGTCGGGTCGCGGCCGAACGGGTGAGGCCCACCGGTTCCGGGCGCGTGTCAAACCAGGCGTACGACAAGATCTAGGGTGGAATGATGGCATCAGTCAGGCAGGTCCAGGTCACCTTCGACTGCGCGGATCCGGAGCGCGTCGCTCGCTTCTGGTGCGAGGTGCTGGGGTACGTCGTGCCGCAGCCGCCGCCGGGCTTCGAGGACTGGGACGCGTTCAACAGCGCGTTGCCGCCCGAGCGTCAGGGGTCGGCTTTCGCGTGCGTCGACCCGTCGGGCGCCGGCCCGCGGCTGTTCTTCCAGCGCGTACCCGAGGGCAAGGTCGTCAAGAACCGGGTGCACCTCGACGTCCGCGTCGGCCTGGGGCTGGTGGGCGACGAGCGCCTGGCCGCCCTCGAGGCGGAGGGCGACCGGCTGACCGCGCTCGGCGCCAAGCGCGTGGAGCTGCTGCGCGCCGACGGCTTCAACGAGTCGTGCCTCGTGATGCAGGACGTCGAGGGCAACGAGTTCTGCCTCGACTGAGGGAGGGGTCGCCGGCGCCCTAAGCGCCGGCGATCGCCACCACGCCCGAGGTGGTGCCGACGTAGGCGCGGTCGTGGGCGAGGGTCGGGGACGTGAAGTGCGGGCAGACGCCGACGGCGATCTGCTGGCGTACCGATCCGGTGGCGGGGTCCAGCGCATAGAGGGTGCCGCCGTCGTAGTCGACCACCCAGACGGCGCCACCGCCCACGACGGGTGAGCCCTTCGCGGCGGCCGGGCCGCGCCAGAGCACGCGGATGTCGCCGGCGGCACCGATCTGCACCGCGCGCGGACCGTCGGAGCACGGAACGTAGACGGTGTCCCCGTCCACGGCGGCACTACCGAACGCGCGGCAGACGGTGGCCTGCGCGACCTGGCCGCCGATGCCGCCCAGCGCATCGGCGCGCAGCGTGTAGCCGGTGCCGCGCTTGCCGTCGGTGTAGACGTACGAGCCGGCCAGCGCGGGCGTCATCGAGCCGAGGTCGAGGTCGGCGGCGTTGTCGGCCGCCCAGGTGCTCGGCGCGAACCGGTCGGCGAGCTTCAGCTCCGGGCTCAGGGCGATGACCGAGTCGCTGCCGTCGTACGCGCCGGAGGTGCTCTCGCCGTTGCCGACCGCGTACAGCAGGTTGCCGCCGGCCACGGTGGCGCCGCCGGGGGCCCAGATGCCCGCCTCCCGGGTCGTCGGGACGGCGTAACCGGCCGGGACGGCGGTACCGGTCGTCGGCAGGGAGACGACGGAGCCGATGTAGTTGCCGCAGTCGCCGGCCAGGCCGCCGTACGCGATGTAGACCCGGTCGCCGAGCAGGTTGAGCGCGGCGCGTTGCTGGTGCGCGACCCGGTCACCGCGGGGCGGCTCGGCGGCCCGCTCCTCGCTGACCTGTCCGGTGGTGGCGTCGATGCTGACCAGCACGTGTTCCGGGCCGGTGCGTTCGGCGAGCGCGAAGAGCAGGTTGGTCGCCGGGTCGTACACCATCGTGCTGGTGATGCCCAGCGGGTCGATGTTGCCGCACGGCAACGACGAGCGCCGTACCGGGGTTCCGACGTGCGCTGACCACGCGACGGCGCCGGTGGCCGCGTCCAGCGCGTACACGGTGTCGTTCTCGGTGGCGGCGAACACCCGGTCGCCGACCGCCAGGGGCTGCCCGTACACCGCGCCGTCGAGCGTCGCGGACCAGGCGCGGGCCAGGGTGCCGAGCGGCGCGAGGCCGGCGGCCACCCCGGACCGGGCGTTGTCATGGTGGTAGGTCGTCCAGTCGCCGTCCACGGCGGCCGGCACCCGCGGCGCGGCGCCGGCTCCACCGGCGGTCACGGCGACCGCCCCGGCCAGGGCGGCGACGGCCGCGTTGCGAATTCCTCGTCTCACGGGACACTCCCATCGATCGAGTACGCCGACAGGCAGTCGTTCCCCGGTCACCGCGGCCGAAACGCATCCACGGCCGCCAATATCGGTCTAATCCGCCGCGCGGTGCCGCCCGCCGCCGCTCCGGCCGGCCGTACCCGTCCGGCGGGGGTCGGGGGTGCCGTCCTCGACCGGCTTGCCGGCCGATTCCTCGCCGATCCACGCGGAGGGGGCGGCGGCCACGTCGGTGCGCAGGTCCGACAGCCAGCCCTCCAGCTCGTCGCCGGACGGGTTCGGGCCGGGGTCCTCGCCGCTGGAGCCGGGGTCCTCGAGGGCGGTCATCGCAGGTCACGCTCCGATCGATGGGGTGCGGTCACACCGAATGTAGCGGGCCGGTGCGAGACGCCGGCAGGCTCAGGGCGGTCCCGCGTGCGCCGGGCCCGGCCTCAGGGCGAGCTGGCGGTCGATCGCGGCTGTCACCCGCTCGTGGTCGCCCGTCGCGAGGAGGTCCAGCAAGGCACCCCGGAGAACGGCCAGGGCGAGGGTACGGCGGGCGCTTCCGTCCACGCTGTCCCTCTCCTGCGGCGGCTGGCAGTCGGCGAGGAGCGCCAGCCAGTCGTGCACCGTCGCCGCGGCGAAGCCGCCCCACACGCCGCCGGGCTCGACGAGCGACCGGGCGTAGCTCTCGGCCCACAGCGTGAGCACGGGCCGGTGTTCCGGGGCGGCCAGCCACGCCCAGAGGCGCTCGACGGCGGTGGCCAGCCCGATGGCCGCCGGGTCGCCGGAGGGCCGGACGTGGTCCAGGACCGCGAGCTCGTCGGTGCGTGCGCGCGCCAGCACCGCCCGTACCAGGCCCTCCTTGCTGCCGAACAGGAAGACCAGCACGCGTGGGCTGGAGCCGATCGCCGCGGCCAGCGGTCGCAGGGACAGCTGCGTCAGGCCGTGCTCCAGGACGTAGCGGTACGTGGCCTCCAGCAGCTCCACTTTGCGGGTCACGGGCGTAGCATAACGTCACTGAAACGACTGTTTCAGTCGACGGGAGGGCGACGCATGACCCCGGAAGACCGGCACGATTCCCGCATCGCCGTACGCCCGGCCCGGAGTCCGGGGGATCTGGGCTGGACGGTCATGGCGCACGGCGAGGTGTATGCCGCTGAATTCGGCTGGAACACCGACTTCGAGGCCCTGGTCGCCAGGATCGTCGCCGATTACGCCACCGGGCACGATCCGTCCCGTGAGGCGGCCTGGATCGCCGAGGCCGACGGCCGGCGCGCCGGATGCGTCTACCTCGTCGCGGGGCCGGACGCCGGGACCGCTCAGCTGCGGATCCTGCTGGTCACCCCGGACGCCCGCGGCCTCGGCATCGGCGCCCGGCTGGTCGAGGAGTGCCTCGCCTTCGCCCGCGCGGCCGGCTACCGGCGGGTCGTGTTGTGGACCAACGACGTGCTCGTGTCAGCCCGCCGGATCTACCGGGCCGCCGGCTTCGCCCTCGTCGGCGAGGAACCCCACCACAGCTTCGGCCACGACCTCGTCGGACAGACGTGGTCCCTGGACCTTCAGCCGCCCAGCGCGGAAACACGCCCCGACCCCCACTGAACCCCTGCGGGGTGGGGGCGTCAGGAGACCGACGGCGGCCAGCGGTACGTACGCCACTCCCGCCACGTCGTGAAGCCGGCCGGAGGCTCGCCGGCGGCCTCGCTGCCGTCCACTTCGCCCGGCGTGGGGACCTCGAACGCCGCCGCCCACCCGGTCAGTTCCTCGTCGGACATCGGCCACGTCGAGTGCGGTGCCTCGGCCTGACGCCGGTCGCGCCGTTTCCGCTGCTCGGCGAGGGAGACCTCGAAATGGCGCAGTTCCACCGCCGCGCCGAGGTCGGCGGCCGCCCGGCGGAGCGCGGAGCGCTCGTCCCGGCTCCAGAGCCCGAAGTCGATCACGACGTCGATGCCCAGCTCGAGGGCGCGCAGCCCGATCTCGATGAGCCGCCCCTCGATCACGTCGCCCGCCGACGGCGGGTTCTCGAGCCCGTAGAGAGCCTTGACCCACTCGTCCTTGGTGAGGCGAAGAGCCTCATGCTCGACCTCGATGCTGCGGGCGGCGGTGGTCTTCCCGGCGCACGGGAGCCCCACCATCAAGAACAGCGTCGGTTGCCTCGTGTGCATGTCACAGATCTTCCGATATCGGGATCCCGCTGGTCGTCCGCGGCGCAGCGCAAGCAGGTTCAGCGCGCCGAGGCCCGCGATGACCAGCGCCATCGCCAGGCTCGAACCGGTGAAGCTGCCAGAGCGTCCGGTCCCACGGCGCAGCCGCGCCGGCTCATGGGCGCTCCCATGCGGGCGGTACGGGCGGACGCCACGCGGCGGCGGCGTCGAATCCGCGCAGCGCGACGCGGTCGGGCACGAGGCGTACGGCGGTGTCACGCAGCGCCGCGACGGTGGCCGAGGGGCTCTGTGTCAGCCGGCCCAGCAGGCGCGACTGCCGGGCGAGCCGGGTGACGCGTCCGACGCGCGCCCGGTCGTAGCGGGCCGGCCCGGCGGTTGCCGCGGAATCGCCGGCCATCGCGTGGGCCAGGACGACGGCGTCCTCGATGGCCAGCCCGGCGCCCTGGCCCAGGTTGGGTTCCATGGCATGGGCGGCATCACCGAGCAGCGCCACCCGGCCGCGGTGCAGGCGCCGCAGCGACGGCCGTACCGCCAGGATGTCGTGCCGCAGCAGGTCACCCGGCGTGATCGCAGCGAGCAGGGCAGGGATGGGGTCGTGCCATCGCCCGAACCGGGTACGCAGGTCGGACAGCTCATCCGCGCGGGGTGTGCGGGCGGGGGCGTTCGCGGTGGCGTACACGTAGACCTGATCGGGGCCGACCGGGACGACGCCGAAGCGCTCGGCGCGTCCCCATGTCTCGCTCGCCGCGCCGGTCCCGACGGCTCGGGTGCGAACCATGGCGCGCCAGGCGGCGTACCCGCAGTACTCCGCCGGTGGTTGCGCAGGCCAGAGCGCCCGGCGTATCCGGGAGTTGACGCCGTCGGCCGCGACGACGAGGTCCGCGGCAATCAGCCGGTCGCCGCAGTGGACGGCTGCCCGCCGGTCCGGGCCACCGGCGTCGACGTCGGTGACAGTGGCGTTCAGCCGCAGGCAGCCGGGTGGCAGCGCGGAGGCGAGCAGCTGTGTCAGGTCGGCCCGTACGATCGCCAGCTGCGGGCCGCCGTAACGGGAGATGACCTGGTCACCGCGGGTTCGCGAGAGCCACCGACCGTCGGGGCGGCGTACGCCCGAACCGCTCAGGGCCGGCGCCCGTGACCGCAGACCGTCGCCGAGCCCCAGGGCGTGCAGGGCCCGTACGGCGTTCGGCCACAGGATCAGTCCCGCGCCGATGGGCTCCAGGGCCGGTGCCCGCTCGTACACCGCGACCGCCCAGCCCGCGCGGTGCAGGGCGACCGCCGCGGCGAGTCCTCCGACGCCACCGCCGACCACCACCGCGGACCGCTGTCCCTCTACATCCATAGAGGTGACCCTACAGCTGTAGAGGGACGACCTCTACGCCGGTAGAGTGTGGTCATGATCTCCGCGCGGCACCGACTCGTCGCCGACGCCGCCCTCGACGTGCTGGCCGGGCACGGCTCGCGGGGCCTGACGCACCGCGCGGTGGACACCGCCGCCGGCCTGCCGCCCGGCTCGACCTCGTACTACTACCGGTCCCGGGCGGCTCTGCTCAGCGCCTGCGTCCAGCGCCTGGTGGAAGACGACTACGCCGAGCTGGACGCCCTGGCGCCCGTGGTCACGGCGGCGGACCCGGCGGCCCTGAGCCGGGCCCTGGCCGAGCTGCTGCACCGGTGGCTCACCAGCGGCCGGCGGCGCCACCTGGCCCGGTACGAGCTCACGCTGGAGTCGGTACGGCGCCCGGAGGTGGCGGCGGAACTGCACCGCTCCGGCGACGGCCTGCGCCGGCGGATCGCGGACGTCCTCGCCGGGCTCGGCGCCGGCGACCCGCCCCGCCAGGCCCGGTGGCTCGTGGCCTGCATCGACGGCATCCTCTTCGACGCGATCGCGGGCGCGCAGTCGGCCGCGCCCGTGGATACCGCGGAGCTGGATGCCGCGGCGCGAGACCTCATCGGCGCCGTGCTGCCGGCCGCGTGGCGCGGCCACTGACCGGGGGAAGTGCTCGCGACGTGCCACCCGGATCGGTGCGCAGGGTGCCTGCACATCACGCACATCCGCGCCGGCGCCACGGTGGCTGCCATAGACACCGGCCGCCGGCGCGGCCTAGCATCTGCGCACACCGCATAGACATCCATCGACGTCTTTGCCCACCGTCGAAGCGCTTCGATGATGTCGTGCGAGGTCCCCCTACGACGATGGGAACACCATGCGAAAGCGAAGAATCGCGCTCTCCGTGGCCGCCGCGGCGGCCGTCACGGCGGGAACGGGCGTCGTCACCGCCCTGCCCGCGAACGCGGCCGCCGGCTGCAGCGTCGCGTACACGGTCAGCAACTCGTGGCAGGGCGGCTTCGGCGCCTCCGTCACGATCACCAACCTCGGCGACGCGGTCGGCTCGTGGTCGCTGGCCTGGTCGTTCGCGGCCGGTCAGACGGTCACCCAGGCGTGGAACGCCACCGTGACCCAGAGCGGGTCGGCGGTCACGGCCCGCAACGCCGGCTACAACGGGTCGATCGCGACCAACGGGACCGTGTCCTTCGGGTTCAACGGCTCCTGGACCGGCAGCAATCCCGCGCCCACCGCCTTCACCCTCAACGGCACCGCGTGCACCGGCGGCGTGACCCCGCCGACCGGCCCGACGACGCCGCCGCCGACCACGCCCCCGCCCACCGGCGGCGTGCCGTCGGACGCCGTCTGGTCCGGATCCGGCCAGTGGGACAACTGGACCAGCAACGGCTACACGATCTACAACAACGTCTGGGGTTCGGGCGCCGGCACCCAGACGACGTGGGCGCGGTCCCCGGGCAACTGGGGCGTCGTGGCCAACCACCCGCGCACGAGCGGCATCAAGTCGTACCCGAACGTCAGCTACACCCTGAACCGCACGCTCAGCTCGCTGCGTACGCTCACCAGCTCGTACAACGTGACCGTGCCGGCCTCCGGCGACTACGAGACCGCGTACGACATCTGGGCGAACAACAACGCGTACGAGATCATGATCTGGACCAACAAGCAGGGCGCGGTGGGGCCGATCGCCGAGAAGTACGACGCGAACGGCGCCGTGCCGACGGCCGCGAACGTGACGGTCGGCGGCGCCACCTGGAACATCTACCGCGGCTCGAACGGCGCCAACGCGGTGTTCTCGTTCGTGCGGACGAGCAACAGCACGTCCGGCACACTCGACGTGCTCGCGATGCTGAACTGGCTGCGCACCAACAGCTGGTGGGGCGACGTGACGCTCGGCCAGTTCCAGTTCGGCTACGAGATCTCCGGCACCGCCGGTCAGTCCTCGTTCACCACCAACAGCTACACCCTCGGCTTCAGCTGAATCCGGGCGGATTCCGCTGGGCACTGATGGTGACGAGCAGGCCTTCCTGCCGTCGCAAGGGGGCGGACGCCGGATCCCCCGGGGATCGGCAGGTCCGCCTCGATGCGCTGCATGCCGCGAAGCGCAAATCGGTTGGTCCAGCGCGCCGGGTGCTCCTAGCATCGGCGCATGAACCTCAGGTCTGTGACGACGACGCCGGGACGTCCCGGCGTACCGTCGCGCTGACCTGATCAGCGACGAACGTGGCCCCGGGCGAGCTCGCCCGGGGCCTTCGTCGTGCCCGCGGGTGCGGCGCCCGGTGCCGGACAGGGAGACAGCCATGCCCGCCGACCACCGCAAGCTCGGCCGTGAGCTCGACATCTTCGACTCGGACCCGCTCATCGGCGCCGGCCTGCCGTTCTGGCTGCCGGCCGGCGCCGCCGCCCGGCACGAGGTCGAGTCCTACCTGTACGACCTCGAGCGCCGCGCCGGATACCAGCACGTGTACTCGCCGGTCCTCGGCAAACGCCGGATGTACGAGCTGTCCGGGCACTGGGACAACTTCAGCGACGACATGTTCCCGCCGATGCGGCTCGGCGCGGACGACCTCGTGATTCGGCCCAGCCTGTGCCCGCACCACGCGCTCGTGTTCCGGTCGCGGCAGCGCTCGTACCGGGACCTGCCGCTGCGCATCGCCGAGGTGGGCGGCATGTACCGGGCCGAACGCTCGGGGGTGCTCGGCGGGCTGACCCGCGTACGGTCCATCTCCCTCAACGACGCGCACATCTTCTGCGGCATGCGGGACGTCGCCCAGGAGGTCGCCGGTGTGCTCGCCCTGATGCGGCAGGCCCACGCCGCGCTGGGAATCGCCGTGTCGTCGTACCAGCTGTCGCTGCGCGGCGAGGGCGGCAAGTACGCCGGCGACGAGGAGGGCTGGGCGCAGGGCGAGCGCCTGCTGCAGGAGGCGCTGGACGCGGAGGGGGTGGCGTACGAGGCGGTCGCGGGGGAGGCGGCCTTCTACGGCCCGAAGATCGACGTGCAGATCGCCGACCCGGCGGGCCGCGAGTCCACCCTCGCCACCATTCAGATCGACCTGCACCAGCCGGCGCAGTTCGGGCTGGCGTACCGGGCGTCGTCCGGTGCGCCGGAGCGGCCGGTGATGGTGCACCGCAGCCTCGTCGGCTCCCTCGAACGGCTCTTCGCCGCGCTGCTCGAGGCCCACGCCGGTGCCTTTCCCGTCTGGTACGCGCCGGTGCAGGTCGTCGCCCTCCCGGTGGGAGCCGCGGAACGGGACGCGGCCGCGGCGTTCCGCCGCGCGGCGATGGACGCGGGGCTGCGGGCCGAGGTCGACGACGACGGTTCGCTCGGCGCGCGGATCCGGGGCGCCGCGGGACGCAAGGTGCCGTACGTCGCCGTGATCGGCGCGCGCGAGGCGTCCGGCGGTGAGGTCGCGCTGCGCCTGCGGGACGGCCGCCGGCTGCCCGCCATGCCCGCCGCGCAGGCCGTCGCGCTGATCGGGGACGTCGCTGCCCGCCGTACCCCCGAGCTCTCGGTGGGGTGAGCTCAGCCGGCCCGGTCCGCGACCTGGCACGCCGCGCCGCCGTGGCAGGTGGTCAGGCCCTTGAGGGCCGCGTGCAGGGCCGCGGCCCGCTGCGGCGACAACCGCCCGGCGACGTTGCGCAGCTGGTACGGGTCCGACGCCCGGTTGTAGAACTCGCGGCCGCCGTCGGCGTACTCGACGTACGTGTACGTCGCCGTGCGCAGCGCGGCGTAGTCCGGCGGGTTGCCGCTGAGCCGCGACGGGTTGTCCGGGTCGCCGGGATCCGGGTCGGGGTGGTGGTGCTCGACGAGCGCCGCCTTGCGCCACGGCCCCGGCCCGGCGCCCGTGAGCAGCGGCGCGAAGCTGCGGCCGTCCACGTCGGCCGGGACGGTCGCGCCGGCCAGCTCGCCGAAGGTGGGCCGCAGATCGATGTTCATCACCGGCTCCCGGACCACCCGCCCGGCGGGCACGCCCGGCCCGGCCACGATCAGCGGCACCCGCACGTCGGTGTCGAACGCCGTCTGCTTGCCCGGGCCCAGCCTGTACTCGCCGAGGTGGTAACCGTTGTCCGAGGTGAACACCAGCATCGTGGACCCGGCCACCCCGGCCGCGGTCAGGCTCTGCTGCAGCGATGCCACCATCCGATCGACCGCCTGCACGGCCTGCACGCGCTTGCGGAACACCTCGTCCATCAACCCGCGCTGCTGCGCGGTCAGCGGCGCCCGCCCGGCCAGCCACGCCGGCGCCCCGCCGGGCAGGGCGTCGAAGGCCGGGCTGCGCGGCGCGCTCACCCCGGGAAAGGCCCGGGCATCCCGCGGAGCCGGCGTGTACGGCGAGTGCGGCGCGTACGTCGCCACCTCCACCAGGAACGGCGTACGGGCCGCCGCGGCGTCCCGGATGAACGCGGACGCCTTCGAGCTCACCACGTCGGTCAGGTAATCGGCCGGGACGGTGCCGTAGTGGCGTACCCGCCCGTTCTCGTTGAGGTCGTAGTCGAACCCGCTGTACGCGTTCCCACCGGCATGCCAGTCCGTCCAGCCCGGCGGCACGTACCGTCCCTTCGGCTGGTACTCGTTCAGATACTTGCCGAAGAAGGCCGTCCGATACCCGGCGGCCTGCAGATCCGTCGCGAACGTCGACTTCTCCAGGCCCTTGCGGTGGAACAGCCGGAACCCGCCGTCCGCGCCGTGGTTGGTGAAGATCCCGGTGTTGTGCGGGAACTTCCCGGTCAACATGGACGCCCGCGACGGGCAGCACAGCGAATCGGTCACCGTGTAGTTCCCGAAGCTCGCACCCCGCCGCTGCACCGCCAGCACGTGCGGCATGTACCGCACGAGGTTCATGGACAGGTCATCGGTCAGCACCAGGACGATGTTGGGCCGCCCGCCGGCCGGCGCGGTCACCGTTCCCGCCGCGCCGGACGCCGCCACCGACCCCGCCGCGCCCGGCGACGCCGTGCCCGGCCGCGGCCCGGACCCCGGCGTGCACCCGCCGGCCAGGCCGAGTACGGCCACGACGGCCAGCACGCGGACCCGAAGACGAAGAGCCATACACCGGACATTACGGCCTGAAGATCTCATCGTCGAACAGAACGACCCCAAGCCTCCCCGGGCGCGGCGGCCGCACCGCCACGCGGATCACGACTCGGGCCGGACCCGCGCCGGCCGGCCGGGGCTGACCCGTCGGCCGCAGCGGTCAGGCGCCTGAGGGCGGGGGTCAGAAGGGGAACTGCTTGGGCCGCTGCTGCAGCGTGATCCACCGCAGGTCGGTGAACGCCTCCACCCCGGCGCGCCCGCCGAAGCGGCCGTACCCGGAGTCGCCGAGGCCGCCGAAGGGCGCGATCGGGTCGTCGTCGACGGACTGGTCGTTGACGTGGGCGCAGCCGGTGCGCAGCCGCCGTGCCACCGCCAGGCCGCGGGTGACGTCGCGGGTGACGATGCCGGCGGTCAGGCCGTACGGGCTGTCGTTGGCGACCGCGACGGCCTCGTCCTCGCCGTCGACGGGCAGCACCGTGCAGACCGGCCCGAAGATCTCCTCGGTATGGATGCGCATGTCCGGGGTGACCCCGGCCAGCACGGTGGCGGGGTAGTGCGCGCCGTCGGGTGCGCCGCCGCCGGAGAGCACCCGCGCGCCCGCCGCGGCGGCGTCGTCGACCAGGCCGGCCACCCGCCGGGCCGCGTCCGCGTTGATGAGCGGGCCGATCACCGTGTGCGGGTCGGTGGGGTCGCCACCGGGCAGCGTCTTCGCCTTCTCGGCGAGGCGGGCGGCGAACTCGCCGGCGAGCGTACGGTCGACCAGCACCCGGTCGGCGGACATGCAGATCTGGCCGGAGTTGAGGTACGCGCCGAACGCGACGGCGTCCACGGCGTACTCGAGGTCGGCGTCGTCGAGCACGAGGATCGAGTTCTTGCCGCCGAGCTCGAGGACGGCGGGGGTGAGGTGGCGGGCGGCGAGCTCGCCGATGCGCCGGCCGATCTTCGTCGAGCCGGTGAAGTTGACCCGGCGGACGCGGGGGTCGGCGATGAGGGTCTCGGCGATGCGCGCCGCGTCGGCCGGGTCGTTGGTCAGCACGTTGAGCGCGCCGGGCGGCAGGCCCGCGTCGCGCAGCACGTCGGCGATGAACAGCGCGCAGGTCAGCGGCGCGTCCTCACTGGCCTTGACCACGACGGTGTTGCCGCCGGCCAGGGGAGCCGCGACGGCGCGGGTGCCGAGGATCAGCGGGGCGTTCCACGGCGCGAAGGCGGCCACCACGCCGGCGGGCTGGCGCACGGCCAGCGACAGCACGTCCGGGTTGTCGGAGGCGAGCACCTCGCCGACCGGCAGGGTGGTGGCCGCGGCGGCCTCGCGCAGCATCGCGGCGGCCAGCCCGACGTTGAACATCGACCAGCCGAGGGCGCCGCCGGTCTCGCCGGCCATCAGCGCCGCGGCGTCGGCGGCGCGTTCCTCGAGCAGGTCGGCGGCGTGGGAGAGCACCCGGCGCCGCTGCGTGGGCGGCGTGGCCGACCAGGCCGGGAACGCCGCGGACGCGGCGTCGACCGCCCGCGTCACGTCGGCCGGGGACGCGGCGGCGACCTCGGCGAGGACGTCGCCCGTGTGCGGGTTCAGATCTTCGGTGGTACGCCCGTGCGCCGCGGGGACCTCTTCGCCGCCGATGAGCAGGGACCGGTTGACCGACACGCCGCCACCTCCGAGTGTTCGGCATACGAACACATGTTCGCGCCGTACCGTGGCGGAAACGCTAGCCCCGCGCCCGCGAAAGGTCAACGGGAGCTCAAGAAGCATCCCGATGGGCCGATACGTGCATCGAGGACGAACACGACGGACGCCGAGGTGGAGCGGTGACGGCAGGTCTCAGGCGCGTACGGATCAGCACCCGCCTCGTGGTGGCCATGTCCGTGCTGCTCGCGCCGACCGGATGCAGCAGCTGGTCGCCGCGGTCTCCGCCAAGGCCGGGGAGGTCTCCGTGGCCGCCACGGAGCTGAGCGCGGTGAGCACACAGCTCGCCGGGGGAGCGGAGCACACCAGCGCACAGGCCGGCGCGGTGAGCGCCGGCGCCGAGGAGGTCTCCGCGATCGTGTCGTCGCTGGCCGCCTCGGCCGACGAGATGAACGCGTCCATCGAGGAGATCGCCCGCAGCGCCACCCGGGCCAGCGACATCGCCCGCGGCGGGGTCCGGGCCGCCGGCGAGGCCGACGAGTCGGTCGCCCGGCTGGCCGAGTCGTCCGCCGAGATCCAGACCGTGGTCAAGCTGATCACCGACATCGCCCACCAGACGAACACCGGGGACCCGGTGTTGACCACGCACAGCGCGGGGGAGCCGCCGACCGTGACGTGCAGCGTGCCGCCCGGCCGGTTGTACTTGATGCCGTTCTGCACGAGGTTCGTGATCAGCCGTTCCAGCAGCACCGCACCGGCGATCCGTTCCAGCGGCTGCGGGGTGCTGCCGATGCGGGCCTGGTCCACCTCGGTCAGCACGAGCAGTCCCTCGATGAGCCGTTCGTTGCGTTCGTTGGCGCGCAGCAGCTGGGCGGTGAGCAGGGAGAGCTGATCCTCCGCGAGCGTCCCCGACATGCCCACCTCGATCAGGGTGCGCTGCACGGCGAGCGGCGTGCGCAGCTCGTGGGAGGCGAGTCTGTCAGGCGCGGGCAAATTCGGTGGACGCCGGCGTGGCCCCGGCCCGAGGATCGCCGGGATGCCTGCCATGAGAATGCACGCCGACGAGGTCGCTACCGACGAGACGCTCGTACGCCGCCTGCTCGCCGCACAGTTCCCCCAGTGGGCCGGTCTGCCGGCGCGGCTCGTGCCGTCGTACGGGACCGACCACGACGTCTACCGGCTCGGCGCCGACCTGGTGGTGCGGCTGCCCCGGATCGGCTGGGCCGCGCAGCAGGCCGCCCGGGAGGCGACCTGGCTGCCGTGGCTGGCGCCGCAGGTGCCCCTGGCACTGCCCGAGCCGGTCGGGCTGGGTGAGCCGCAGGACGGCTACCCCTTCCCGTGGTCGGTGTGCAGGTGGCTGCCGGGGGAGAACGCCGACGGCACCATCGACGACCTGGACCGGGCCGCCGGGGATCTCGCGGGCTTCGTCCGGGCGATGCGCCGCCTCGACCCGGCCCTCGCGCCGGACGACATGCGTCACGACCTGACCGGCCCGCAGTCCGGCGACGAGGACGTCCGCCGCTCGATCGCGCAGCTCGGCGACCGCATCGACGGGCCGGCCACGCTGCGATCGTGGGAGGAGACCATGGAAGCCGCGCCGCACGACGGTCCCGGCGCGTGGGTCCACGGTGACCTGCTGCCGGGCAACGTGCTGGTCACCGGCGGCAGGATCACCGCGGCCATCGACTTCGGGGGGCTGAGCGTGCGCGACCCGTCCCGCGACCTGCTGGCGGCCTGGACGATCTTCACCGGGACGAGCCGCGAGCGGTACCGCGAGGCGCTCGAGGCGGACGACGCGTCGTGGCTGCGGGGCCGGGGCTGGGCCCTGCGACAGGCGGTGGGCGCGCTGTCGTACTACTGGGACACCAACCCCGGCATGGTCCGCATGGCCACCCGCGAGCTCCGCGAGGTGCTCATCGGCTGACGGTCACCGCCAGGTGTCGCTCCACGTGGCGCTGCACGGGGACGCCGACGGCGTGGTCCGCGTACGGTTCGGGTCGCTCTCCCAGACCACCGTGGACCCCTCCTTCTTGATGTACTTGTACTGCACCGCCGTGCCGCCCGGCAGCGACACCGTCGCCTTCCACACCGGGTACGCCGCCGAGGACAGCGCCACCGCGTTCGCCGGGTCCCAGTTGCCCAGCGCCGCCGTGTTGCCGGTGACGAAGACGTTCTGGCCCCACGTCGTGGTGGCGTTCGCCTCGAAGGCCACCGAGGCGGTGCTGCAGCCGGTGGGCGGCGTGGTGGTGCCGCCGCTGCCCTTGGCGTTGATGTGCAGGGCCAGAACCGAGTTCGCCGCCACGGTCGCGGTGACCTGGCCGCTGGAGGTGACCGTGTACGCCGGCCCGGTGCAGGAGCCGTTGGCCGCGTCGCCCGCCATGACGTCGCAGTACGTGCCCGCCGGCAGCGACGTCTGGAAGGTGCGGGTCAGCGCCGAGCCGGAGCGGTTGAACGCCACGTACGCCGCGCTGCCGCGCCCGAAGGCGATCTGGGTGGACCCGTTGCTCCACCAGTTCGTGACCGCGGCGCCCGCGGCCGTGTTGCGCAACGCCACCATGTTCGCCGTGGTCCGCGCGCGGTGCTCGCACTGCCAGCCGTTGCCGCAGCTCACCGCGGTGGTGGTGCCGTTGCTCGAGGCGGGCGGCCCGGCGTCGTTGTTCGAGAAGGTGAAGCTCGACATGACCTGCGGGACGCCGTACGGGAACGCGATCATGAACGCCTCGGCGAGCGCGTACGAGGCGCCGTCCTTGTAGGTCAGCTTCGCGCGGCCGTTGCGCTGGGTGTCGTGGTTGTCCACGAACGCCACCGCGTCGCCGGAGCCCAGCCGCATCTGGCCGGCGAGGGTGTTCAGGTTCGACAGGGTGCCGTCCTTGAACGCGCTGCCCACCACGTCGCCGTAGCGGAACTCGGTGACGTCGCCGATGCCCGCGTACTCCTCGGGCGCGGGTTCGCCGGAGCCGCCCTCGATGACCTCGGAGAACACGTACGGGTCACCGGTGACCGGGTCGACGATCGCGGCGAGGTCGGCGGCGGGCAGGTGCTTGGCCGCGTCCACCCGGAACCCGTCGACGCCCAGCGACACCAGGTCGTTCAGGTACGCGGTCAGCTTGCCGCGCACGTACGAGGACTCGGTCTTGAGGTCGGAAAGGTCGACCAGCTCGCAGTTCTGGACCTCCCAGCGGTCGCCCCAGTTCACGATGTCGTCGTTGCCGTTGCGCCCGCAGTGGTGGAAGTCGCCGCTGCCGTACGGCACCGCCGGGTACGCGTACTGCGAGTACGTCGAGCCGCCGCTGCCGGTGCCGGTGGAGGCGCCGCCGGCCATGTGGTTGACGACCGCGTCGACGTAGATCTTGACCCCGGCGGCGTGGCAGGTCTTGACCATGCTCGCGAACGCGGTGCGGTCGCCGCGCCGGGTGGTGAGCTGGTAGCTGACCGGCTGGTAGTCCTGCCACCACGGGTATCCCTTGCCCGGCAGAACGACGTGTTCCTGCGGCGGCGACACCTGCACGCCGCCGAAGCCCTTGGGGCCGAGCACGCCGGTGCACTCGCTCGCGACCGACGCCCAGGGCCATTCGAAGAGGTGGACGATGACGTCCTTGGCGCCGGGCGAGGCGGTGGACGCCTCGGCCTGGTCGCGTGTGTGGACGGCGCCGACGGCTACCAGGCCGGCGGCGAGGACGGCGGTCGCTGCGGTGGCGACGACCTGACGGACACGCATGGGAAGCCTCCAGGGACGCGGGGGAGGGGCGTGAAACTTCTTGCGCAAGTCCGAGGAAAGTTAGCAGCGTGTTTCGTCACGGTAAAGAGAAGCGCCTCGATGTCGCCGGGCGAAATGAGCGTGTTGACCCTTTCGCGTTGCAGAAAGCGCTATCCGCGGCGCGGCGTGTCGGCGGAAAAGCGCAGGCAGGAGCCCGGGCCGCCGACGGGAAGGACCGCAACAACTTTCAGAAGATCAACTTAACAACTACGACTCAAGCCGCGGAAAACTTCATACTTTCCGGCCCGACGCTCTCCGGCCCGCGGTCCGAGCGGTTGATCGCCGTCGAGCCGCGCACCACCAGCTCGGGCGGGAACACGTACTCCGAGCGCGGCGCGCCGTGGCCGTTGATCTCGTCCACGAGCTGGCGGATGGCCGCGTTGCCCATGGCCGACACGGGCTGGCGCAGGGTGGTCAGCGGCGGGTCCGTGAACGCGATCAGCGGCGAGTCGTCGAACCCGACCACCGACACGTCCCGCGGGACGCTCAGGCCACGGCGCCGGGCCGCCCGGATCGCGCCGAGCGCCATCAGGTCCGAGCCGCACACGACGCCGGTGACGCCGCGGGCCAGCAGCTGACCCGCGGCCACCTCGCCGCCCTCGACCCCGAACAGCGTCAGCGCGACGAGCTCGTCCAGGTCGCGGTCGCGCACGCCCAGCTCGCGGCGCATCGCCGTACGGTATCCGTCGAGCTTGCGCTGCACGTTGAGGAAGCGGTCCGGGCCGGAGATGAAGCCGATGCGCCGGTGCCCCAGCGCGACCAGGTGGTTGACCGCGAGCTCGCCGGCCAGCCGGTCGTCGCAGGAGATGAACGGGGCGTCCAGCCCCTCGGCGTAGCCGTTGATCAGCACGATCGGCAGCGGCCGGTCCACCAGGCGGCGGTAGCGGTCGTGGTCGGCGGTGGTGTCGGCGTGCAGGCCGGAGACGAACACGATGCCGGAGACCTGGCGGTCGAGCAGCATCTCCACGTACTCGTCCTCGGTCACGCCGCCCGGCGTCTGGGTGCACAGCACGGGCGTGAAGCCGGACTGCGACAGCGCGGACTCGATGGTCTGCGCGAACGCCGGGAAGATCGGGTTCTCCAGCTCCGGCACGATCAGGCCGACCAGGCCCGCACTGCGTTTGCGCAGCCTTTCCGGGCGTTCGTAGCCGAGGACGTCGAGGGCCGTCAGCACCGCCTGGCGGGTGTCGGCGGACACGCCGGGCCGGTCGTTGAGCACCCGCGACACCGTCGCCTCGCTGACCTCGGCCTGGCGCGCGATGTCGGAGAGTCGTGCGCGCATGGGCGTCACTGTAGACCCTGGAACTTCTTGCGGAAGCGCTGCAAGGTCTTCCATTCATCGAAACGTCTTGCTAGCGTCCCGGCAACGTACTCACGCCTCTCCGGCCCCTTCCTTCCCAGAACCCACTGCCTGCAGCGGGCCGCTTCGTGCTGCCCGATAGGAGTAGAAATGCGCACTAAAGCCATAACCGCGATCGCCCTGATCGCCCTCGCCGCCGGCTGCAGCAGCAGCGGCGGCGGCGGCGACAAGCCCGGGCCCGGCAGCTCCCCACCGGCGGCGGGCGGCAAGCTCGTCATCTGGGGCGACGACAAGCGCGCCGCCGCGCTCAAGCCCTTCGCCGACCGGTTCGGCCAGGAGAACGGCATCACCGTCGAGGTCCAGGCGATCTCCAAGGACCAGCAGACCACCTTCGTCACCGCCTCCCAGCAGGGCAGCGGCCCGGACGTGATGGTCGGCGCCCACGACTGGATCGGCAACCTCGTGCAGAACGGCGCGGTGGACCCGGTCCAGCTCACCGCCGCCCAGCAGGAGGGCATCGCGCCGAACGCGCTCAAGGCCGTCACCTTCAACGGCCAGGTGTACGGCGTCCCGTACGCCACCGAGAACCTCGCGCTGATCCGCAACACCAGGCTCGCCCCCGAGGCCCCGGCCACCGTGGAGGACCTCGTCGCCACCGGCAAGAAGCTGCAGTCGCAGAAGAAGGCGAGCGAGATCCTCTGCCTGCAGGTCGGGCAGAACGGCGATGCGTACCACCTGTACCCGTTCTTCACCTCGGCCGGCGGCTACCTCTTCGGCCGGACCGCGAACGGCGACTACGACCCCAAGGACCTCGGCGTCGGCAAGCCCGCCTCGATCGCGGCCTTCGAGAAGATCCGCAAGCTCGGCGAGAAGGGCGACGGCGCGCTGAAGCGCTCCATCACCGTCGAGAACTCGATCGCGACGTTCACCGCCGGCAAGTGCGCGTTCCTCGTCTCCGGGCCGTGGGCGGTCACCGACGTCAAGAAGGCCAAGATCGCGTACGACGTCAGCCCCGTACCCGGCTTCGCGGGCGGCAAGCCGGCCCAGCCGTTCCTCGGCGTGCAGACCTTCTACGTGGCGGCCAAGGGCAAGAACAAGGCGCTCGCGCAGGAGTTCGTCACCAACTACGTGACCACCCCGGAGCTGGCCGTCGCGCTGTACCGGGCCGAGCCCCGGCCACCCGCGCTCACCGCCGCGTTCGACCAGGTCAAGGGCACCGACCCGGACCTCGCCAAGTTCGTCGACGCCGGGAAGAACGCCGTACCGCTGCCGGCCGTGCCGGAGATGGCGACCATCTGGGACCCGTTCGGCAAGGCCGAGTCCGCCGTCATCGGCGGCGCCGACCCCAGGACCGCCCTGTCCGCCGCCGCGAAGACCATCTCCGGACAGATCACGTCATGACAGCCGTCCTCGAGCGGGAAACCGCCCCGGCCGTGGCCCCGCGCGGGCCGCGCCGGGGCGGCGCCCGCGGCCGCCTACTGACCGTCCTGCTGCTCGGGCCGGTCGCCGCGATCGCCCTCTGGGCCGCGTTCCCGCTGCTGGAACAGGGCCACTGGATCGCCCTCGGCGTCCTGGCCGCCGCCACCGCGGGACTCTTCTACCTGTACCTGAGCCCCCGCCACGTGCCGGCGAAGTACCTCGTGCCCGGCACGCTGTTCCTCCTCGTCTTCCAGCTCTTCCCGGTGCTGTACACCGCGTCCACCGCCTTCACGAACTTCAGCGACGGCCACCGCGGCGACAAGCGGGACGCCGTCGTGGCGATCCAGACCGCCTCGGTCACCCGGGTGCCCGGCTCGGCGGAGTACGTCCTCACCGTGGCCACCACCGGCGACCCGGCGACCGGGCCGCTCAGCTTCCTGGTCACCGACCCGGCGACCGGGCGGGTGTCCGCGGGAACCGCCGGCGGCCTGCGGACCCTGCCGCCCGGCGAGGCCACGGTGAACGCGGCAGGCCGGGTCACCGCCGCCGCGGGCTACACCGTGCTGACCGGCGGGCAGGCCGCGGCCCGCGGCCGGGAGATCACCGGCCTGGTGGTGCCCACCGCCGGCGGCGCGATCCGCTCGCAGGGCCTGACCCGGGCGTACGAGGGCCGGGCCGGGCGCGCGTACGACGAGGGCTGCGACTGCATCCGCGAGGCGGCCACCGGCCGGACGTGGACCGCCGACGACAGCCGGGGCGCGTTCATCGCCGCCGACGGTGACCGGCTGGCGCAGGGCTGGCGGGTCGGCGTCGGCCTCGCCAACTTCACCCGGCTGATCACCGATCCCGCGGTCTCCGGGCCGTTCGCGCGTACGCTCATCTGGAACCTGATCTTCGCGCTGGCGTCGACCGGCGGGACGTTCGTGCTCGGGCTCGGCTGCGCCCTCGCCCTGCACTCGTCCCGGATGCGGGGGCGCGGGCTCTACCGGACGCTGCTGGTGCTGCCGTACGCGATGCCGTCGTTCGCCATGCTGCTGGTCTGGCGCGACATGTTCAACACCGACTTCGGCCTGATCAACAACCTGTTCGGGCTCGACGTGGACTGGTTCGGCGGCGCCGCGTCCGCCCGGATCGCGGTGATTCTCGTGCAGTTGTGGCTGGGGTATCCGTACATGTTCCTGGTCGCCACGGGCGCGCTGCAGGCCATCCCGGCGGAGCTCAGTGAGGCGTCCAAGCTCGACGGCGCGACCCCGTGGCAGTCGCTGCGCCGGGTCACGCTGCCGCTGCTGCTGGTCGCGCTGACCCCGCTGCTGATCTCCTCGTTCGCCTTCAACTTCAACAACTTCAACGCGATCTACCTGACCACCGACGGCGCGCCGTTCGCCGCCGACAACCCGGCCAACGGCGCCACCGACCTGCTGATCACGTACACGTACCGGCTGGCCTTCGGCGGCTCGGGCGCCCAGTACGGCTTCGCCGCCGCGGTCTCGGTGTTCATCTTCGTCATCGTCGCGGTCATCTCGGTGGTCAGCTTCCGCCGTACCCGCCGCCAGGAAGAGGTCTACTCATGAGGTGGTTCTCCACCGTCGGATGGCGGCACGGGGTGGCGGTCGTCGCGCTGCTGTTCTCGCTGTTCCCGATCGTCTTCGTGGTGTCCGCCGCGCTGAACCCGCTGGGCACGCTCTCGTCGACCACCGTCGTGCCGCGCGGCGCCTCGTTCGGGAACTTCTCCCGGCTGCTCACGGACACCCCGTTCCCGCACTGGTTCCTCAACTCGGTGTTCATCGCCGGGGTATCGGCCGCCGCGTCGGTGTTCCTGTCGGCACTGGCCGCGTACGCCTTCAGCCGACTGCGGTTCCGCGGCCGGCGACCGGGCCTGCTGGCGTTGCTGCTGATCCAGATGTTCCCGCAGTTCCTCGCGATCGTGGCGATCTTCCTGATGTTCTCGACGATCACCGAGCTGTGGCCGCCGATCGGCTTCAACCGGTCCTGGGGACTCATCCTGCTCTACCTGGGCGGGGCGCTCGGCGTGAACACGTGGCTGATGAAGGGCTTCTTCGACACCGTGCCCCGCGAGCTCGACGAGTCCGCCACGATGGACGGCGCGTCGCACGCCCAGACGTTCTTCCGGATCCTGCTGCCACTGGTCGCCCCGATCCTCGCGGTGTCCGGCATGCTGGCGTTCATCGGGACGATCAACGAGTTCCTCATCGCCAACGTGTTCCTCACCGACACCGGGGCCAAGACCCTCCCGGTCGGCATGTACGGCCTGGTCGCCGGCGAACGCAACAGCAACTTCGGCATGTTCTGCGCGGGCACCCTGCTGACCGCGGTACCGACCGTGCTGGTCTTCCAGGTGCTGCAGCGCGCCATCGTGACCGGGCTGACCGCCGGCGCCGTGAAGGGCTGAGGCCGCGGGACCCGGGCATTGCAGCGATCACGACCTCGGTGCGGAGCGCGGGGGGCTGAGGCACCGGCTGCATGCTCGGGCGGCTGAGCCCCGGGGCAGCGCGGACGGGGCGCGGGCCAGTACCCTGACGCGGCTCCGCCGTCCGTGCCCGATCTCCGAGGTGAGTCGTGTCCTACCCCCAGCAGCCCCCGCCCCCGTTGCCGTACGGCGCGCCCCCGCCCTACGGCGCCCCCGGGGACCAGGTGCCCGCGCCCGTTCCCGGCCAGGGCTGGTCCGCGACGCCCGCCGCGGCGCCCGCTGGGCAGGTCCGGCCCGCGTCGGCGCCCGTCGCGGACCCCTACGCCGGCGCGCCCTACTCGCCCGCACCGTATGCCGCCGCCCCGTATGCGCCGGCGCCCGGACCGCAGGCGGCCGCGGGCTTCGGGGCGATGACGGTCACCGCCTGCCGGATGTGCGGCAGCGTGCCCGCGGCGGCCGCCACCTTCCGCGGCCACCAGGGCTTCATCATCGTGATGCGCTTCCTCAGCCTGGAGGGCCCGTTCTGCCGCGACTGCGGGCTGGCGACCTTCCGCCGGATGACCTCCCGCACGCTGGTGCAGGGCTGGTACGGCTGGGCGTCGTTGATCATCACGCCGATCACCGTGCTGATCAACATCATCCGCCGCGGCCGGGTGGCGACCCTCGGCGCGCCGCAGCCCAACCCGTACGGGCCGAGCCGCCCGCCGATGGACCCGGGCCCGCGCCTGCTGCAGCGGCCGATGACGATCGTCGGCCTGGCCGTGCCGTTCGCGCTGGTCGTGCTGATCGCCCTGCTGGCGTCCCAGTCCTCCTGACCGTCCGCCGCCCGGGCCGGGGACTCCCGGCCCGGGACGGGGCGGTCAGCCGCCGATGAGCGTGCGGATGCGGTCGGCGCCCACCGCGAGCAGCAGCGTGGGCAGCCGCGGGCCGGTCTCCTTGCCGATCAGCAGGCGGTAGACCAGTACGAAGAACGACCGCTGCGCGACCTTCAGCTCATTCGTCGGCTTGGTGTCCGGGGGCAGGCCCGCCATGACCTTCGGTACGCCGTACACGAGCGTGGTCAGCCCCTCGAGCGACCAGTGGTCGTCCAGACCCGCCGCGAGCAGCCGCAGGGACTCGCGCTGGTCGTCGTCGAGCGAGGCGAGCAGCTCCTTGTCCGGCTCGGCCAGGACCTGGGTGCGGGCCTCCGCCGGCAGCTGGGTGTTCACCCAGGTCTGCGCCTTGTCCAGCCGCGGGCGCACCTGGGCCAGGTCGGTGACCGGGCGCTGCGGGTCGATGTCGCGCAGGATCCGCAGGGTCTGCTCGTCGTGGCCGGTGGTGATGTCGACGATCGAGGCGAGCGTCCGGTACGCGATCGGCACCGGCGTGCGGGGCAGCGTGACCCCGGCGGTGCGGACGGCGCGGTCGTGGGCGGACACGTCGGCGGGGGCGGCGGTGCCCGCGGCGATCTTGCCCTCGAGCGCGTCCCACTCGTCGTACAGGCGCTGGATCTCGGCGTCGAACGCGACCTTGAACGACTGGTTGGGGCGGCGGCGGGCGTACATCCAGCGCAGCAGCGGCGCCTCCATGATGGCCATCGCGTCGGCCGGGGTCGGCACCGCGCCGCGGGAGCTGGACATCTTCGCCATGCCGGTGATGCCGACGAACGCGTACATCGGGCCGATCGGCTGCTCACCGCCGAAGATCTCGGTGACGATCTGGCCGCCGACGACGAACGACGACCCCGGCGACGAGTGGTCGACGCCGGAGGGCTCGAAGTGCACGCCCTCGTACGCCCACCGCATCGGCCAGTCGACCTTCCACACCAGCTTGCCCCGGTCGAACTCGCTGAGCAGCACGGTCTCGGTGAACCCGTCGGCGCACACGTACGTCATCGCGGTGGTCTCGTCGTCGTACGCGGTGACCGTCGTGGTGTCCTTGCCGCACGACCCGCAGTACGGCTTGTACGGGTAGTAGCCGCTGCCCGCGCCGCCGTCGTCCTCGTCGGCGGCGCCGGAGCCCTCGGCCGCCTGGGCGGCAGCGGCGGCCTCGTCCGCGTCCAGCTTCGCCGCCTTCGGCGCGGCGGTCCGGCCCTTGGTGCGGTAGCGGTCCAGGATCGCGTCGATCCGGTGCCGCTCGCGCATGGCCAGCAGGATCTGCTCCCGGTACGCCCCCGAGGTGTACATCTCGGTCTGGGAGATGCCGCGGTAGTCGACGCCCAGCTCGGCCAGCGAGTCGATCATCGCGGCCTTGAAGTGCTCGGCCCAGTTGGGGAAGCGGCTGCCGGGCGGCGCGGGCACGGCGGTCAGCGGCTTGCCGATGTGCTCGGCCCACGACGCGTCGACGCCGGCCGGCACCTTGCGGAACCGGTCGTAGTCGTCCCACGAGATCAGGTGCACGACCTCGTGGCCGCGCCGGCGGATCTCGTCGGCGACCAGGTGCGGCGTCATCACCTCACGCAGGTTGCCCAGGTGGATCGGCCCGGACGGGCTCAACCCGGACGCGCACACCACCGGCTTGCCCGGCGAACGGCGCTGCGCCTCGGCGATCACCTCGTCGGCGAACCGGCTCACCCAGTCGACGGCTCCTGCAACTTCAGCCACGATCCCCAACTTCCGTCCTCGTACCCTCACCGCCATTTTCCCGGATGGCCTCCGGAGGGCTGCGGGCCGGGGTGCCGGGTCAGCGGACGCCGCTCATCAGGTGGGTGATGGGCTTGGCGGCCAGCGCGAGCGCCACCCCGATCACGATGGCGATCAGACCGAGGATGCCGAAGTACGCCGTCTCGTGCGATTCGTCGTAGTAGTGCGCCAGCGTGCCCGACGCGGCGGTGCCGAGCGCCACCGACAGGAAGAACAGCGCCACCATCTGGGTGTGGAAGGCCTCCGGGGCCAGTTTCGTCGACAGCGAGAGCCCGACGGGGGACAGCAGCAGCTCCGCGACCGTGAAGACCAGCAGGATGCCGGCGAGGGCGAGCAGCGGCGCGCTGTTGGGACCGCCCCCGGCCAGCGGCAGGAACAGCAGGAAGGCCACACCCATGATCACCGTACCGGCGGCGAACTTGATCGGGGTGCTGGGCTGGCGGGGGCCGAGGCGGGTCCAGAGGGCCGCGAACACGCCGGAGAGCACGATGATGAACACCGGGTTGATCGACTGCACCCAGGAGACCGGCATCTCCCAGCCGAACAGGTTCCGGTCGAGGCGCTGGTCGGAGTAGATCGTCACGACCGTGAACTGCTGCTGGTACAGCGACCAGAAGACCGCGCTGGCGACGAACAGCGGGATGAACGCGTACACCCGGCGACGCTCGACGGCCGTGATCCGGCCGCTGGTCAGGATCACCACGAAGTAGGCCACGGCGGCGAGCGCGCTGAGCACGATCACCACGTTCGACAGGTACGCGGCCCGCAGCACGCCCGTCACGGCGAGCACCACGACGAGCACCACCGCGGCGGCCAGGGCCAGGGCGACGGGCAGGCGGCGCTGTGCCGGCAGCGGGTTCGGCACGACCCGGGCGGGGCCGGTGAGGCGCTTGCGGCCCAGCGCGTACTGGATGAGCCCGACGGCCATCCCCACCGCGGCCAGGCCGAAGCCCCAGTGGAAGCCCCACGACTTCTGCAGCAGGCCGGTCAGCAGCGGGCCGAGCAGCGCGCCCAGGTTGATGCCGAGGTAGAACAGCGAGAAGCCGGCGTCGCGCCGCTCGTCGTGCTCGTCGTAGAGGGTGCCGACCAGCGACGTCGCGTTGGCCTTGACGCCGCCGCTGCCCACCGCGATGAGGATCAGGCCGGCCGTGACGCCGGTCAGGCCGGGCAGGACGGCGAGGCTGATGTGCCCGGCCATGACGAGGATCGCGCTCAGGAACAGCACCCGTTCCGGCCCGAGCAGCCGGTCGGCCGTCCACGCGCCCAGGATCGTGGAGAGGTAGACCGCTCCGCCGTACGCGCCGACGATGCTGGTCGCGGTCGCCTCCGACAGGCCGAGGCCGCCCTGGTCCGCGGTGTAGTACAGGTAGATGAGCAGGATGCCCTGCATGCCGTAGAACGAGAACCGTTCCCACAGCTCGACGCCGAAGAGGTTGGCCAGCACCGGCGGCTGACCGAAGAAGGTCCGTTCCGGGGTTCGCTCCTGCTGGGTCGTCATGGGCTTACCTCTACCGCGTGAGCTCATGCGGCAAACGGGGTGCCGATACTCAAGGTTCTCTCAAGGGGCACACCCGTGCGGCCGATGTTCGCGTCGTGATGAGTCGTCGGGACCTGGGTGACCGCGTGGCCGGTGCGGCCGTCGCGGCCGGCGGCGCGCTGCTAGCGGCGTACCTGGTCTGGTACGTCGGCGGCTGGGGCGGGGAGACGCTGCGGGCGTACGTGACCGACGGCATCTACCCGCCGCTCGCCCTGCTGTTCACCGTGCTCGCCGTGCGGGCGGTGCGGACCGTGGCCGACGCCAGGGCCCGGGCCGCCTGGTCGTTCATCGCGGTGGCGTTCGCCTGCCAGCTGGTCGCGCACACCTCCTGGTTCGTCGAGGACGCGATCCTGCACTCCACCACGTACCCGTCGTTCGCCGACTACTGGTTCCTGGCCTTCGTACCGTTCATGTTCGTCGCGCTGCTGCTGCTCGCCGGTGTCCGCCGCACCCGGCGCGACAAGATCAAGCTGGCGCTGGACGCGCTGATCGTCGGCGCCAGCACGTTCATGGTGCTGTGGTACCTGGTGCTCGGGCCGATCCTGGTGACCGACGGCGCCGGGCTCAGCGAGATCGTCTACTCGGCCGCGCTGCCGGTCGGCGACCTGCTGCTGGTCCTGGCCCTGGCGACCGTCCTGCTGCGGCGCGCCACGGCGGCCGGCACTCCCGTACGGCTGCTCGCCGCCGGCGTCGTCACGTACGTGATCGCCGACGTGTACTACGGCTACATCCAGCTGCACGAGGGCTTCGTGGGCGGCACGTGGCCGGACCTGTTCTGGCTGCTCGGCTGCTACCTGTTCACGCTGGCCGCGTACCGGCAGTGCCGGCGGGCCGGCGGCGGCGACGCGGCGGCCCGCGACCGGCGCGTGGTGAGCACCTGGCTGCCGTACGGCGCCATCGCGCTGGCGTACGGGCTGCTCGGCACGCTCGTCCGCGAGCAGGGCATGTACCCCTTCGGCGGCATGATCATCGGTGCGGTGCTGCTGACCGGCCTGGTCGTCGCCCGCCAGATGTACGCGCTGCGCGAGAACCGCGACCTCGCCGTCACCGACCCGCTCACCGGCCTGGCCAACCGCACGCTCGTCGGCGACCGGCTGATCCAGCTGAGCGCCCAGCCGCTGCGGGCGGGCCGGCACGCCGCCGTCCTCATCGTGGACCTCGACAACTTCAAGCGCGTCAACGACACGTACGGCCACGACGCCGGCGACGCCGTGCTCTCCGGGGCGGCCGCGGCGCTGCGCTCGGTGATCCGCGCCGGCGATACGGCGGGGCGCCTGGGCGGCGACGAGTTCGCCGTCATCCTGCAGAACCTGCCCGACGCCGACACCGCCGCGCGGATCGCCGAACGGCTCGTCGAGGCCCTGCGTACCCCGGTGATCTTCGGTGATCGTCTGCTGGCGGTCGAGGCCAGCATCGGCGTCGCCGTGCGCGACGAGCGCACGACCGACGGCGAGGAACTGATGCGGCACGCCGACACCGCGATGTACTGCGCCAAGCGCGCGGGCCGCGGACGGTACGCCGTCTACCGGCCGGAGCTGGACTCCCGGGCGCGCGACGCCGAGCTGCGCCGCGCGATCGACAACGGCGAGCTGGTGGTCTTCTTCCAGCCGGCCGTCGAGCTGGGCGGCGGCCGCATCGAGGCGGTCGAGGCGCTGGTGCGCTGGAACCATCCCGAGCGGGGTCTGCTGATGCCGGGCGAGTTCATCGCGCTCGCCGAGGAGACCGGGGCGGTCGTGCCGCTGGGCGAGCGGGTGCTGCGCGACGCCTGCCGCGAGGTGGCGCGCTGGCAGACCACCGTCCCGGGCGCCGAGCAGGTCCGCCTGTCGGTCAACCTGTCGCCGAACCAGGTGCTGCAACCCGAGCTGGTCGACACCATCGGCAACATCCTCGAGGAGACCGGCTTCCCGGCGCACCGGCTCATCCTGGAGCTCACCGAGGGCGTCGTGCTCGAGCCGGACGCCGCCGTCGTGGCGCGCCTCGAGAAGCTGCGCGCGATGGGCATCAGCATCGCGGTCGACGACTTCGGCACCGGCTACTCCGCGCTGACCTACCTGCGGCGGCTGCCCGTCGACATCCTCAAGATCGACCGTTCCTTCGTCACCGGGATCGCCGACGACCCGGAGGCGCGTACGGTCGCCGAGGCCGTGGTGCGCCTGGGCATGGCGTTCCGGATGAACGTGGTGGCCGAGGGCATCGAGACGGCCGACCAGGCGCGCGGGCTGGCCGCGATGGGCTGCGGCTTCGGCCAGGGCTTCCACTTCTACCGCCCGATGGACGGCGAGGCCGCCGCCGAGGCGCTGCGGACCGCGTACGACTTCCGCGGCACCGGCGACTGAGCGCGGGCTGTCACACCCCTGCCCTAGGGTCGGCGGCATGAGCCACTCCGCCCTCAGCCACCTCGAATGCTCCCGCACCGGCGAGCGCTCCGACGCCGACGCCGTGCAGGGCGTCAGCGCGGCCGGCGTGCCCCTGCTGGCGCGCTACGACACCGAGCTGGCCGGGCGCACGCTCACCCGCGAGGCGCTGGCCGCGCGGCCCGCGACCCTCTGGCGCTATCACGAGATGCTGCCCGTGCGGGACCCGGCGTCGATCGTGTCGCTGGGCGAGGGCATGACCCCGCTGCTGCCGCTGCCGCGGTACGGCGCCCGCATCGGCGTGCCGGGCCTGCTCATGAAGGACGAGGGGCTGACACCGACCGGCTCGTTCAAGGCCCGCGGCGCCGCCGTCGGGGTGTCCCGCGCCGCGGAGCTGGGCGTCAGGGGCGTCGCGATGCCGACCAACGGCAACGCGGGCGCGGCCTGGGCGGTCTATGCGGCCCGCGCCGGCCTGCGCTGCCTCATCGCGATGCCGGCCGCGGCACCGGCGATCACCCGCACCGAGTGCGTCGCGGCCGGCGCCGAGCTCTACCTGGTGGACGGCCTGATCGGCGACGCCGGCCGTTTGATCAACGCCGCCGTCCGTGAACGCGGCGGCTACCAGGAGGTGTCCACGCTCAAGGAGCCGTACCGGCTCGAGGGCAAGAAGACGATGGGCTACGAGATCGTCGAGCAGCTCGGCTGGCAGGTGCCCGACGTCATCCTGTACCCGACCGGCGGCGGCGTCGGGCTGATCGGCATCCACAAGGCCCTGCGGGAGATGCAGGAGCTCGGCTGGATCGGCGACCGCCTGCCGCGCCTCGTCGCGGTCCAGGCCACCGGCTGCGCGCCCATCGTGCGTGCCTACGAGCGGGGCGCCGACGTCAGCGAGCCGTTCCCGGACGCGGCCACCGTGGCGTTCGGCATCACCGTGCCCAAGGCGCTCGGCGACTTCCTGGTCCTGCGCGCGGTCCGCGAGACCGGCGGCACGGCGATCGCGGTGACCGACGAGGCGACGCTCGCCGAGCAGCGCCGGCTCGCCGCCGACGAGGGCGCCTTCATCTGCCCGGAGGGCGCGGCCTGCCTGGCGGCGGCCCGCGACCTGCGCGACAGCGGCTTCATCGGCGGGTCCGACCGGGTGGTCGTGCTCAACACGGGTACGGGCCTGAAGTACCCGGAGACGATCCCCGTGGACGTCCCCACCCTGCCGATCGGCGGGCGCATCGAGAATGTGCGGTGACCGCCATCCTGTCTGCCGTTCCCCTGCCTGCTTCCCCGCGGCAGCCGGACGCCTTCAGAACGTGCGGTGATACAGCGAGCAGCCGCGGCAGACCTCGGGCGGCTCCGCACCGGCCAGCCGCCGCCGGAATTCGCGGTACGGCTCGCCGTGCCAGATCTGCGCGAAGCTCTGCTCACCCACCACACCCAGCGAGACCCGGTCGTCGCCCATCACCATGCAGCACGGCTGCACGACACCCGAGCTGGTGATGTACGCGGCCTCCCACGGCCACGAACACCCGCGGCCGCCGCTCGTGGGGGAGCCCGTGGCGGGCAGCCGCAGGCGCAGTCCCCGTTCCGCGGCCGCGCGTCCGGCCTCCGCGAACACCTGCCGGGCGTGGTCCTCGTCGGCGCCCGTCCACAGAGCCTGGTCGGCCGTGAACTGCCGGATCCCCTCGTACCGGCCGGCCGGGTCGGTGTCCGAGAAACTGTGCGACAGGTTCTGCACGTGCAACTCGTCCACGCCGATGTCGCCCAGCAGATGCACCAGGTCGGGCAACTCCCCGACGGTGTCGCGCATGGCCACGAACACCACCCGGATCCACGGGGTGGCGCTGCCCGCCGCCCGCTTCGCCCGGACCAGCCCGGCCAGGTTCGCCACCACCGTGTCGAAGGAGGCGCCGTCCCGGATCGCCTCGTACGCCCCGGCGTGCGCCCCGTCCAGGGAGACGTGCAGCCAATCCACCCGGCTCGCCACCAGCTCGGCGGCCCGGCGCGCGGTGAGCAGGGTGGCGTTGGTGTTGAACCCCACGGTGACGCCGCGATCCACCGCCGTACGGATCATCGCCGGCAGATGCGGCGACAGCAGCGGCTCGCCCAGCCCCTGCAGCGTGAGCCGGCGCAGCCCCGGCACCTCGTCCACAACCCGGTGGAACAGCTCCGGCGTCATGGCGCCGGCCAGCTTGTTGACCGGCGGACGGTACCGGACCAGGCACATCATGCAGCGCAGGTTGCAGGCCGAGGTGATCTCGAGCTGCAGGTGCCCGGGGAGTGGCGGGTCATCGATACCGGTCGCCATGGACGCGGGATTGCCCGCCCCGCCCGGAAGCAAACCGCCCCGGCCCGCCCTCGGGTCCCGCTCACCCGCCGGGACCCGCACCGCCCGCCCGGCGCGACCCCATACCGCCCGCCCGGCGCGACCCCACACCGCCTGCCCGGCGCGGCCCGGCCCGTCTGGGCGGCGCGGTCCCGCCCTGCCCGCCGCGGGCCGGGCCGGCCTTGCTTGCGCGGCCCGGCCTTGCTTGCGCGGCCCGGCCTTGCTTGCGCGGCTCGGCCTTGCTTGCGCGGCGCGCCTCGGCGCTGCTTGCGCGGCGCGGAGGGCGCGGCCCGCCCCGGTCCGGCTCGGCGTAGCCCCGCCTGGTTCGGCGCGGCGCGGCCCGGCGCGGCGTTGCTTGCTCTGCGCGGCAGGTCGCGGCCCGCCCCGGTCCGGCTCGGCCCGCCCCGGTCCGGCTCGGCCCGCCCCGGTCCGGCTCGGCGTGGCCCGGCCTGGTTCGGTGCCGCGGCCGACCCATCGAGCGCGGCGCCCTCCCGCGTGCCCTGCCCGACGATCCGGGCGGCCCGGTCGTGTGATCTTGGGGTTTCGGGGCGCGGGGGACGGGAATACGGTCGTATGTTTGCCGCTGAGAACCTGCGTGACTGGCGTGGTGAGAAGGTCATCGACCCCGAGGGCGACAAGATCGGGGAGCTGGAGGCCGTGTACGTCGACACCGCCACCGACGAGCCGGCCTTCGTGACGGTCAAGGTCGGCATGATCGGCCGCCACCGGCTGGTGTTCGCCCCGGTCACCGGCGCGACCGTGAGCCCGAGCGCCCTACGCGTGCAGTTCCCGAAGAAGCTCGTCACCGAGGCGCCCGCCATCGACCTGGACGGCGAGCTCACCGCCACGGACGAGCCCGCCCTGTACGCGCACTACGGCCTGGCGTACCAGCCGGGCACGTCGGGCGAGCGGCGGCTCGGGCGGCGCTGAGCGGGGGAGGGCTGTCATGGCGCGACCGATCTGGACCGGCTCGATCTCCTTCGGCCTGGTGTCGGTGCCCGTGGGGCTGTATTCGGCCACCCACGAGCACGAGGTCTCGTTCCACCAGTTCGAGAAGGGTACCGCCGACCGTATCCGGCTGCGCCGGGTCAACGAGCGGACCGGCAAGGACGTGGAGTACGACGACATCGTCAAGGGCACCGATGTCGGCGACGGCGAGTTGGTCATGCTCGACCAGGAGGAGCTCGACTCGGTTGCGCCCGGCCGCTCCCGCAGCCTGGAGATCCACCAGTTCGTCGACCTGGACGAGATCGACCCGCTCTACTACCAGAAGACCTACTATCTCGCGCCGGGCAGCGACGAGACCATGAAGACGTACGCGTTGCTGCGCGATGCGATGGCCGACGCCAACCGGGCGGCCGTCGGCACGCTCGTGATGCGCGGCAAGGAATACCTGGCCGCGATCCGCCCCGACGACGACCTGCTCGTGCTGCAGACCATGTACTTCGCCGACGAGGTGCGCGATCCGAAGAAGGAGCTGGATCGAGTCCCCGGGGCGAGCAAGGCGAAGCCCGCCGAGCTCAGCATGGCCGCCCAGCTCATCGACTCGATGTCCGGGCCGTGGAAGCCGGCGGAGTACCGCGACACCTACACCGACCGGGTCAACGAGCTGATCGAGGCCAAGAAGTCCGGCCGCGAGGTCACGGTCGCCGAGGACGCGCCGGAGCCCACGAACGTCACGGACCTGCTCGAGGTGCTGCGCCGCAGCGTCGAGGCCGCGAAGAGCCGCCAGTCCGCCCCTGCGAAGAAGGCGCCGGCCAAGAAGACGGCGGCCAAGAAGACGGCGGCCAAGAAGACGGCGACGACAGCGAAGAGGGCGGCGCCTGCAAGAAAGACGGCCACGAAGAAGGCAGCGCCTGCGAAGAAGACGGCTGCGAAGAAGACCGCGGCCGCCAAGAACACGACCGCCCGGAAGCGGGCTTCCTGAGAGGGCGGGAGGGCCGCGGGTGCCGTCGGACCGGCTGACCACGTACCGGCGCAAGCGGGACTTCGCCCGTACGCCGGAACCCGCCGGCCGTCCCCTGCCCGCGGCCGGCGCCGGCGTGCGGCGGTTCGTCGTGCAGCGGCACCGTGCGCGCCGGCTGCACTACGACTTCCGGCTGGAGATCGACGGTGTGCTGGTCAGCTGGGCCGTGCCGAAGGGGCCGACGCTGGATCCCGGCGTGCGCCGCGCGGCCTTCCACGTCGAGGACCACCCGCTCGAGTACTTCGACTTCGAGGGCGTGATCCCGGCCGGCCAGTACGGGGGCGGCGACGTCATCGTGTGGGACGCCGGCACCTGGGAGCCGCACGCGCACCGGGCCGGGCGGGCGGCCGACCCGGGGCGCGACGTCGCCGCCGGCGAGTTGCACCTGGACATGCACGGCGAGAAGTTGCGCGGCCGGTTCGTGCTGGTCCGTACCCGGACCGGATCGTCCGGCCGGGAGGAATGGCTCCTGCTGCACAAGCACGACGACGACGCCGTGACCGGATGGGACGCCGAGGACCACCCGCACTCGGTGCTCAGCGGCCGTACCAATGACGAGGTGAGGGCCGACCCGGACCGGTTGTGGCGCTCCGACCGTCCCGCCGCGCGGGCGTCCGTCGCGCTGAAGGCGCGCGACCTCACCGACGACGAGCTCGCGGAGCTGGACGACCTGCCGGCGACCGGCTCGTGGACCGTCTTCGGCCGCAAGCTGCGGGTGACCAATCTGGACAAGGTCCTGTTCCCGGGCCGCCCCGGCGAGGAACCGGTCACCAAACGCGACTTCCTCCGGTACGCGGCCCGCATAGCCCCGGTCTCCCTGCCCTACCTGGGCGGCCGGGCCCTGAACCTGCACCGCTACCCGAACGGTGCGGGCACGAAGGGCTTCTGGCACAAGGAGTTGCCGGGCCACGCGCCCGAATGGCTGCCGCGCTGGGACAACCCCGGCGCGGACCCGGGGGAGACGCGGACGTACCTGGTCGTGGACGAGCCGGCGGCGCTGGTGTGGGCGGCGAACTTCGGCGCGCTCGAGTGGCACCCGTGGACCTCGCTGACCGAGGCGCCGCAGCTGCCCACGTACGCCCTCGTCGACCTGGACCCGGGCACCACCACCAGCTGGGACGAGCTGCTCACGCTGGCCCGGCTGCACCGTACGGCCTTCGAGCACCTCGGCATCCGGGCCCGCCCGAAGGTCACCGGCCGCCGCGGCATCCAGATCTGGGTGCCGGTCGCGCCGGGGCCCACGTTCGACGACACCCGCGCGTGGGTGGAGCGGCTGTCCCGTACGGTCGGCGCGGTCATCCCGGAGCTGGTCAGCTGGAAATGGCAGAAGAGCGACCGGAATGGCCTGGCACGCCTGGACTACACGCAGAACGCGATCAACAAGACCCTGGTGGCGCCGTACAGCACCCGCCCGGCACCGGGAGCGCCGGTGTCCGCGCCGATCGACTGGGACGAGCTGGACGACCCGGCGCTGCGCCCGGACGGCTTCACGGTCCGGGACGTGACCGACCGGCTCGCGCAGAAGGGCGACCTGTTCCGCGACGTCCTCGACCACACCCAGAAACTGCCCGCCCTGTAGCGCGGCAGCCGGCTTCAGCTCTTCGCGGCCCACTCCGGCGCGGTCACGGCCCACACCTGCGTGTCGTGGCGCACCCCGCCGTACGCGAACTCGCCCCGCAGCGTCCCCTCCAGCGTCATCCCGAGCCGCCGCGCGACGTTCGAGCTGGCCGTGTTGTCCGGCCGGCAGCGCCACTCCGCCCGGTACAGCCCCCGCTCGCCGAGCGCCCAGTCGAGGAGCAGGCCGACCGCCCGGGTGATGAGCCCGCGTCCCGTCCCGGCCGGCTCCAGCCAGCAGCCCACCTCGCACACCCCCGTACGCGTGCTGAACGACACGAACATCACGCCGCCCACCAGCGTCCCGGCCAGCCAGATGCCGTAGATGCGACCGGCGTCGCGCGCGGCGAGATCGGCGTACCGCTGCAGGGTCGCGGTGGCGGAATCGGTGTCGGTGCTGCGGGCGGCCCAGGGGATCCACGGGTCCACGGAGGCGCGGGCCCGGTCCATGTGCTCCAGGAACTCGCCGGCCTGCCAGGGCTCCAGCGGGCGCAGCTCGGCGCCGTCGCCGAGATCGATCACGAACATCGACGCACCGTACCCCGGCACCGGGGTGATGATCGGCCCCCGCGCCGGAACCGGCCGCGCCGGAACCGGCCGCGCCGGAACCGGTCGCGCCGGCAGGTCGGGGGAACCGGAGTCAGGCCGGCGCCCGGGTGCCGGCCGCGAACCGGGCCGCGCTGCCGGCCCCGGTGTCCGGCGGACCGGGGTCGCGGGTGGCCTATTGTGAATCGACGCATTCAAGTCGGCGATTGCGGGGCGCGATGGGCGGCAACGAGCTGGTCGAGGACGTCGCCGTGCTCGTCGCCAAGGCCGCGGACGGTGACCAGGCGGCGTGGCAGGAGATCGTCGGCCGGTTCAGCCCGCGGGTGTGGGCGGTGTGCCGGGCGCACCGGCTCGGCGCGGCCGACGCGGCGGACGTCTTCCAGCAGACGTGGCTGCGGCTGCTGGAGAACCTCGGCTCGCTGCGCGACCCCACGAAGCTGGGCGCCTGGATCGGTACGACGTGCCGCAACGAGGCGCTGGCCGCGATCCGCCGGGCGCGGCGGGCCACGCCGGTGGAGGACTCGGTCCTGGCCGAGCGGCCGGGTGACCCGTCGGACGATCCCGAGGTGCCGTTCCTGATCGCCGCCCGCGACGCCGAGCTGTGGCGGGCGTTCCGCCGGCTCGGGCGGCGCTGCCAGGAGGTGTTGCGGGTGCTCGTCGTCGAGGCCGAGGACGGGCGGCCGTCGTACGAGTCCTCGGCGGCCGCGCTGGGGATGCCGATCGGCAGTTTGGGGCCGACGCGGGGGCGGTGCCTGACGCAGCTGCGCAGATTCCTGACAGAAGGTATCCAGGGGCCCGGCGGCGAGTCGTAGCAGTGATGTTCACGTTACGCAACGCAATTTCGCCCCGGCGGGAGGAGACCCCGTGACCGACCCCACCGACCCGGAGGAGCGTCTCCTGTCCCGGCTCGGGGCCATGTTCGAGCAGGCCGACCCCCCGCCGCCGGAGCTCGTCGAGCTGGCCCGGCAGAGCTTCGTGCTGCGCGACCTGGACGCCGGGCTGGCACGCCTCGTCGAGGACTCCGAGCTGTCCCTCGAGGACACGGCGACCCGCGGGCCGGTGCCGGTCCGCAGCCCCGGCACCCTGCCGCAGCCCCGCCAGCTCACGTTCCAGGTGATCGGCCCGCACGGCGGTGACGAGATCGTCATCGCCGTACAGGTCGAGCCGGTCGGCGCGCGGCGGCGGCTGACCGGGCACCTCGCGCCGCAGGGCCCCGCCCGCATCGAGGTACGCCAGCCCGCCGCCCAGCCGCACCGCGTCGACGCCGACCACCGGGGCCTGTTCGTCATCGACGGGGTGCTGCCAGGCCCGATGAGCCTCACCTGCCACCGTGCCGGCGCCCCCGTCGTGGCCACCCAGTGGATCCTGGTCTGACGACGCTCAGCTCGTCGGCGTACCGGGCAGCAGGTGCACCACCGCGCCGAAGCCGTTCACCGTCGGCCGGCCGGCGACGAGCCGGTCGAACGCGGCCCGCGGGGTCAGCGTCGCGTCCTCGCCGCACAGGGCGGCCACCGCGGCACTGATCTGCGGCGCGGTGAACGACGTGCCGCTCCAGGTCGCCCACGCGTCCGGGGCGAAGTGGACGTCGGCGCCGATGCCGGGCTCCGGCGGCAGCAGCCCCTCCACGAAGGTGGACACGATCCCCACGCCCACCGCCGAGCAGTGCACCCAGCTGCCGCGGTTCGAGAACGACGCCGGGGTGAGGTCGCTGGTGAGCGCGCCCACCGCCTTCACCCCCGGGAACGCCGCCGGGTAGAGCGGCAGGTCACGGCCGTCGTTGCCGGCGCTCGCGACGATCAGGGCGTCCGGGTACGTGGCGGAGATGTACGCGACCGCCTCCTGCATGGCCAGTGGCGGGACCCCGTCGACGGCCGGTGCACCGAACGACGCGTTGATCACCAGGCGCTTGCCGGCGGCGTCGTCGGCGGCCCGGATCAGCATGTCCGCGGCGGACTCGTCGGTGCCCAGCCCGTCGGCGGACGTGAACCGGTAGACCACGACCTCGCAGTCCGGCGCGATCTGCCGGACGATGCCGGCCCCGAACGTGCCGTGCCCGGAGAACCAGTCGTTGCGGTCCAGCGGCTCGAGCACGTTGAGCGGGTCGGTGCCCTCGCCCACCACGCCGGTGTCCCAGGCGTCCGTACGGGGCTGCGGCGCGAGCCCGGTGTCGATGACCGCGACGCGCACGGGCTGGTCGGCGCCGTTGGTGGCGAACGGCCGCGGTGCCACGGTCAGCCCGGGGTACGAACTGCCCTTGATGACGTAGCCGAGCGGGACGATCGAGTTCACGTTCGCCGCCACCCCGGCCTGCCGCAGGCGCCTGGCGTCCTCCCGCAGCGCCTCCGCCGACCTTCCCTGCCGGTGCCGGTACACCCGGGTGCGCCGGCGCTCGCTGCGGCCCGGACGGTCGGCCGCCACGTAGTCGGCGAGCAGGCCGCCCGCCTGCGCCAGCCGCTGCGGATCCGCGTCGACGACCAGCTGGTTCTCCGCGGCCAGCACGATCCGGGGGCTGCCGTCGGGGGTGAACCGGACGAAGGGCAGTCCGCGTCCCCGGCCCGCGGCGCGCTGACGGGTCCGGATGCTCTCCACGATGGAGTCGAGCTCCTGGGAGACGCCGTCCGCCTGCAGGACCGTCACCTGACCGAGGACGTCCTGCTTGTCGTGCTCCAGCTGGGCGGGGGTGCGGGTGTCGGGCAGCGGCCAGTGTGCTGCGATGGTCATGGATCTCTCTCCCTCTCCGTCGGTACGCTGACGTCGACGTGCTCGCGTCTTCTCAGGCGGTGTGACATGGACACAGAGCTGGACCTGCGCGAGCGGGCCGACGCCGCGTACAGAAGAGTCCTGCTCGATCCGGCCAGATACGCCGCCGAGGCGGAAGTCACCGTAGTGCGGGCCCGCTCGGCCGGCGACGTGGAGGCGCTGGTCGTCGCGCTGAAGGCGGTGGCGTGGGCCCGGCACGTCGCGCTGGACAACGAGGGTGCGCGCGGGCTGCTCGACCAGGGCGTACGGCTCGCCCGGCGGCACGGGCTGCCCCGGCGGCTCGGCGAGCTGCTGCTGACCCGCGCCGTCGCGCTGCACGAGCTGGGCCGGTACGACGCCGCCGCCCGCGACCTGCGGCTGGCCGAGCCGCTCATCGAGCCGGGGGAGCGCCCGGAGGTGCGCTTCCAGCTGGCCGTGCTCGAGCACAACCGGGGCCGGCTGGGCGCCGCCGCGGGCGCGTACCGGGAGCTGCTCGACGACCCGGACTGCCCGCCGTTCGTCTGGGTCAAGGCCGCCAACAACCTCGCCAACGTGCAGACGCTGCTCGGCCGGCCGCAGGAGGCCCTGGGACACCTGGAGCGGGCCGCCGAGCTCGCCGCCGGCCTCGGGCCCCGGCTGCCCGCGGTGATCGCCGACAGCCTGGCCTGGTCGAGCTACCACGCCGGACGGCTGGCCGAGAGCGTCCGCCGCTTCGAGGAGGCCGGCCGCCTGCACGCCGCCGCGGGCCTGCCCCTGGGCGAGCACCACCTCGAGTACGCCGACGTCCTGCGTGACCTGCGCCTGCTCGACGAGGCCATGGCGGCGGCCCGGTCCGCGGCCGCCGACTTCGTCCGCCACGACGCCCGGCTGATGGCCGCCGAGGCCCGCCTGCGCTGCGCCCGCCTCGCCCTGGAGCTGGGGGACCCCGCGACGGCCCTGGCCGAGGCGACGTCCGCCGGGCGTGACTTCCGGCGGCAGCGGCGGCCGGCCTGGGCCGCGCGGGCCACCGTGGCCGCCGCCGAGGCGCTGACCCACCGCGACGGGCCCACGCCGCAGGCCCTGCGCAGCCTGCGGACCGCCGCGGCGACCCTGGAACGGCTGGGGCTGCGCGCCGAGGCCGCGTACGCCCGCCTGGCCGCCGGCCGGGCCGCCCTCGCCCTGGGCCGCCGCGCCGTCGCCGGTCGGGAGCTGACCGCCGTGGGCGCGCTCGCCGACGGCCACTCGCTGCTGGTCCGGCTGCGTGGGCATCTCGCGCGGGCGCTGCTGGCCGAGGCGCAGGTCAGCGGCTCCGGCGGCACCGCTGCGGTGCTGCGTGAATGCGTACGCGGCCTGCGCGACCTGGCCCGCCACCGGGCCGCCCTGCCGTCGCTGGAGCTGCGGGTGCTCGCCTCCGGGCACGGCGCCGAGCTGGGCGAGATCGGCCTGCGCACGCTCGTCCCGGCCGGCTCGGCGACCAGCATCCTGGAATGGCTCGAACGCACCCGGGCCGCCGCCCTGCTGCGCGTGCACCCGGCGGCGACCGGCATCGACGAGGACGTCATCGCGCTGCGCGGCGTCGAGCAGGAGCTGCGGGCCGCCCGGCTGGAACGCGGCGAGGAACCGCCGCAGCTGCTCGCCCGGCAGAGCGCCCTGGAGGCCCGCATCCGGCGCCGGTCGTGGACCGCCGAGGACACCGGCGGCGAGGCCGCATCCCCGGTCCGCGCGGCCGGGCTGCGGCGCGCGCTCGACGGCGCCTGGCTCGCCGAGTACGCGGTGATCGGCGAGCGCACCCTCGCCGTGGTGGTGGAGCCGCGCCGCACCCGCATCGTCGAGCTGGGCCCCATCGGCCCGATCCGGCACGAGTCCGAGGCCGCCGCGTTCGGCCTGCGCCGGTTGCTGCAGGGCACCCGGTTCAGCGCCGTCGCCCGGGCCGCCGCGCAGGAGGCGCTGGACGGGCTCGCCCGGCTGCTCGTCGTACCGCTCGGCGTTCCGCCCGACGTGCCGCTGGTCGTGGTGCCGTCCGCGCAGCTGCTGGACGTACCGTGGTCGCCGCTGCACCCGGCGCCGGTCTCGGTGACCCCGTCGGGCGGGTTGTGGGCCCGCGCGCACCGCGGCGGGGCCGCACCCGGCTCGCGGGTCGCCGTCGTGGCCGGGCCCGACCTGGAGGGTGCGATCGAGGAGGCCGGCACGGTGGCCGCCGAGCACGCCGGGGCGCGCACGCTGCTGCCGCCGGTCAGCACCGTGGACGCCACGCTGGGCCTGGTCCGCGACGCCGACCTCGCACACCTCGCCTGCCACGGGCTGTTCCGCTCGGACAGTCCGCTGTTCTCCGCCCTGGAGCTCAGCGACGGCCGGCTCACCCTCTACGAGCTGCTCGCGCGCGGGATCGCACCCCGGCGGGTGGTGCTGGCGTCGTGCAACTCCGGGGTGCAGCGCGCGTACGGCGGCAACGAGGTGCTCGGCTTCGTCGGCGCCATGATGTCCAACGGCAGCGCGGGCATCGCCGCGGCGGGACTGCCCATCCCGGACGGCGCGTGCCAGCCGTCGATGACCGTGCTGCACCGCAGCCTCGCCCGCGGCGACTCGCTGGCGACGGCGGTGTGGCACGCGCGGGAGGCGCTCGCCGCGGGCGGCCCGGAGGAGTACGTGGCCTGGTGCGGGCTGACCGCGTACGGGCCCGGCTGAGCTCGCTCAGCAGCCGAGCTTGCCGGCGCCGGCGGATCGGGCCACGAGACCGGGGACGGCCGCGGTCGGGTCCAGCCGGGGACGCAGCACGGGCACCCATCCTGCGTCGGGCGACAGGTCCGGGTCGTACGCGGCGTTGTGCGCGGCCACCAGGTCCACGGGTACGGCCGGCCCGCTGCCGACCCGCACGAGCGAGCCGATCGCCGTGATCCGCGTACCCTTCCAGTCCTTGATGATGTCGGCGTCGGGCACGTCGGCGCTGCGCACGAAGAAGTTGTTCTCCGCGTAGATCGCCGAACCCACCCCGGCGCCCAGCGAGTACGAGTAGTCGTCATCGGTCAGCGTGTACGCGTTGTCGTAGACGTCGACCTGCCCGTACCGCACCCGCGGCGCCCGCTGCAGCACGTTGCCGAACCGGTTGTGGTGGACGGTGACCCGCAGCTTCCCGACGTCCACCCCGGCGGTGTCGGTCGAGCCGATCAGCATCGTCTTGTCGTGGTCGTAGTAGTCGTTGTAGGACACGGTGACCAGGTCGGACCCGCGGATGATGTCGGTCGCCCCGTCGTGCACCTGGTACGGCCGCCCGAAGTACAGCGGCTGGTCGGCGTCGTGGTTGTTGCCGTCGCTGAACGTGTCGTGGTCGATCCAGACGTTCGTCGCGCCGCTGAGCGACACCAGGTCGTAGAGCGAGTTCCAGTTGCCGGCGGAACCGTCGGTGGGATCCCAGGCGGGGAAGCAGTCCGCCGCGTCGGTGAACGCGATGTTGCGCACGATCACGTTGCCCACGCCGGTCAGGGTCAGGCTGCCGTGCGCGATGCGCGCCCCGTCGATGCCGATCAGCGTGGTGTTGCTGCCGACCGGGATCCGGATCTGCGCGCCCTGCCGCTGCGCCGACCGGGCGCGGGCTTCCTCGAGCGGCCCGGACGGTTTCTCGGTGCGACCCCAGACCGCCGGATCATAGGTACGCAGGAAGGCGTCGAGATCGTACTCGGGGTCGGCGTAGTCCGCGCAGGTCAGCGGCGTGCCGTCGGGGCCGGCATCCATGTCGATCCGGCCGCTGACGAAGACGATCTTCGGTACGGCGTTCGCCGCGCCGCCCAGGGCGGTGAGCAGCTCGGCGCGGTTGTGCGCCACGGTGATGTGCGCGTCGTCCGCGGCGGAGCCACCGGTCGTGCCGGCTCCGGCGGCGGCCCAGCCGTCGTCGGGCGCCAGCGCCTGCCGGGCCGGCCGCAGGGCCCCGGCCGGGACGCCCCCGTGCCCGGCAAACGGCGCGATGGCATGCGCGGCGGTGGGCGCGGTGGCGTCCGCGGTGGTGGACGCGGCGGCCGGGCTGACGGTGCTGAGGATCAGGGTGGGGATGACGGCTGCTGAGGCCAGGCGTCCACGCATGGGAATGCTCCTGGGGGAGTCAGGAAAGCGCTTGCCTGGTCACCGTCACATGCCCCGGGGTGCGAGTCAACGCCCACGGACGTGCAGGAAGTTTGCAGTGACCCGGCCGGGTCAGCCGCGGCCCTTGAGCGCGAACGCCATCCCGGCCAGCCAGGGGAACACCGCGAGCACCGCCCCGGTCACCCCGCCGAACGCGAGCAGCAGGATCGCGCCGAGGCAGAGCACGGCGCCGATGATCAGGGGCGTGCGGCCGGGCGGTCGGCGGGGCTCGTGGAAGGCGGCCGTGAAGCCCGGGTCCTCCGCGTGCAGCCGCCGGACGATGTCGTCGAAGCTGCGGTTGTCGTCGGGGAAGCTCTTCTCGGGGTCGGCCACGTCGTCACCTCCGTGGTCCGCGGATCCTCACACGGTACCCTCGCCGTCGGAGAATGCCAGGCTGAGAATGGCGTGCGCGACCCAGATCGCCTGCGCCTTCGAGTCGTACGGGCCGACCCGCAGCTCGACGGCCTTGTCGCCGAACAGGGCGCGCACGGTCCAGGCGTTCGGATGCCGCTCGTCCTCGCGGCTGTGGTTGACGATCAGCTGGGTGGCGCCGCGCACGTTGACGGCCGACCACTTCTCGTCGCCCGTGGGCCAGGCCCGGAACCAGCCCGGGGCGACGGCGACGACCTCCTTGTTCGCCTCGTCCAGCGCCCACTCGAGCTCTTCCGGCACCGGCGGCTCCGGGTGTGCATGCGTCATGGCGACCGTCCCGACTCGTACGCGTCCGAAAGGTCATGGTAAGTGGTGCTTTGCGGGGCGGAGGCGACTTCGCGGGGAGCCGCCGGCCGGCATCCCGGTCGGGCGGGTCGCGGTGGTGACGGACCCGTTCGGTACGAGGCTGACCGTCCTCGACCTGTCCCGCGGCCGATACCTCACCGAGCCGGACGGCACCGTGACCGGCGTCGAGGGGTGAATGTCGCCCGATGGTCATGACCTTGTCACCAACACCTATCAATTCGGTAGGTATTCTGGCGGCATGACCACGACTTCGGCGTACCGGCCGCCGGCCACCGATCTCGTGTTCCGGCAGCAGCTGGAGCGCGACGCCATCTGGAGCCGGATGGTCGCGCCGGGCGGGCGGATCCCCGACCTGGCGCTGGTCGAGGCCGACCTGGGCCCGATCCACCTGCACCGCCTGCTCGACACCGGACCGTTGGTGCTGGTCTTCTTCCGCCACGCCGCCTCGGCCGGCTGCGACGCGGCGCTCGCGGCGTACGGGGAGAAGCTCGCGCCCGTGCTCGACGGCCTGGACGCCCATCTGGTCGCGGTCAGCCCGCAGCGGGCCGACCGGCTCGCGGCGCTCAAGCGGCGGCACGAACTGGGCTATCTGGTGGCCGCCGACGCGCGGCATGCCCTGATCGACGCGTTCGGCATCGGCTTCAGCAGCCCGGCGAGCGTCGACGTGCTGGGCACCGGCCGCTCGACGCTGCCGTATCCCGCCGTGGTGATGGCCGACCGGTCGGGCGTCGTGCGGTACGTGGACGTGCGGCCCGACGCCGCGGTCCGCACCGATCCGAAGGACGTCATCGCCGCGGTCCGGGGTCTGCGTCCCGGCCGGTGAGCCGCCGGTCAGGGTTTGCGGCCGACCCCGGCCCAGACGTTGACCTCGTTGTTCGCGAACACCGGGTCGCCCGGCTGCGGGCGCCACTCGCTGGCCGGGACCACGCCCGGCTCGACCAGCTCCAGGCCGCCGAAGAGCTCGGCGAACTCCGTGCGGCCGCGCGTCCACACGTCGCTCTTGCCGTCCTCGACCATCCGCTGGTAGAGCGCCTGCTGCTCCGGGGTGCCGAAGTCCGACGTGGCGTGGGTGGCGACCAGGAAGCTGCCCGGCGGCAGTGCCGCGAGGAGCTCGCCGACGATCGGGCGGGCCGCGCCGTGGCCGTGGATGAAGTGCAGCACGGCGATCAGCATGAGCCCGACCGGCCGGTCCAGGTCGAGCGTCTCCTGCAGGGTCGGGTCGGCCAGGATCGTGCCCGGGTCGTTGAGGTCCGCCTCGATGTACGAGGTCCGGCCCTCCGGGCTCGTGGTGAGCAGCGCACGGGCGTGGACCATCACGAGCGGGTCGTTGTCGACGTACACGATGCGGCTCTCGGGCGCGACGGCCTGGGCGACCTCGTGGGTGTTGTCGGCGGTCGGCAGGCCGGTGCCGATGTCGAGGAACTGGCGGACGCCGGCCTCGGCGGCCAGGTAGCGGGTCGCGCGCTGCAGGAAGGCGCGGTTGGCCAGCGCTCCCTTGCGGACGTTGGGGAACGCCGCCTCGAGCTCGTCACCGGAGGCGCGGTCGGCCGCGAAGTGGTCCTTGCCGCCGAGCCAGTAGTTGTAGCGGCGGGCCGGGTGCGGCACCGACGAGTCGATCCCGGACCTGCCCATGTCGACACCGTCCACGCGCACACCCCTGTCGAGCCGATGGTGCCGGTAACCATAGTCGGTGGATCGCCCGTCTGGCGGTCCAGGGCCGCCCGGGGGAGGCTGACGGGCATGGATCACGATGTGCGCCTTCGGGTGCGGGGGGACCGGCTCGTCCGCGGCGACGGCTCGCCAGTCGTGCTGCGCGGGGTCGGGCTCGGCGGGTGGATGAACATGGAGAACTTCATCACCGGGTACGCGGCCACCGAGTCGCAACAGCGGCGGGCGCTGCGCCGGGTGCTGGGCGAGGAGGCGTACGAGGCGTTCTTCGAGCGGTTCTTCCCCGCGTTCTTCGGCGCGGACGACGCGGCGTTCCTGGCGTCGCTGGGGCTGAACTGCGTACGGATCCCCGTCAACTATCACCACTTCGAGGACGACGACCGCCCGTTCGAGCTCAAGGAGGACGGCTTCACGCGCCTCGACGCGGCGATCCGGGCGTGCGCGGATCACGGGCTGTACTCGGTCATCGACCTGCACACCGTGCCCGGGGCGCAGAACCAGCACTGGCACAGCGACAACCCGACGCACTGGGCGAGCTTCTGGACCCACCGGCACTTCCAGGACCGCGCGGTGCACCTGTGGGAGGCGTTCGCCGAGCGCTACCGCGACGACCCGTGGGTGGCCGGATACAACCCGCTCAACGAGCCGGCCGACGTGACCGGCGCCGCGATCGGCCCGTTCTACGAGCGGGTGGCCGCGGCGATCCGGGCGATCGACGCCGGCCACGTGCTCTTCCTCGACGGCAACCGCTACTCCACGGACTTCAGCGCGTTCGACGAGCCGCTGCCGAACACCGTGTACACCACGCACGACTACGCGCTGCCCGGGTTCGTCGACGGCGGGCCGTACCCGGGGCAGTCGCGGGGGCAGTACGTGGACAAGGCCCGGCTCGAAGAGACGTTCCTGCTGCGTACGGAGTACATGCGGCGCACCGGCACGCCCATCTGGATCGGCGAGTTCGGCCCCGTCTACACCGGCGACCCGCAGCGGGACGCCATGCGCTACCGGGTGCTGCAGGACCAGCTGGAGATCTACGGGCGGCACGGCGCCGGATGGAGTCTGTGGACGTACAAGGACATCGGCCTGCAGGGGCTGGCGTACGCGGACCCGGAGTCGCCGTACATGACCCGCATCCAGGGGTTCCTCGAGAAGAAGGCGCGGCTGGGCGCCGACTCGTGGGGCAGCACCGACGCCGGCGTCCGCGACCTCGTCCGGCCGGTCGAGGAGATGTTCGCGCGGGAGTTCCCCGGCTTCCAGCCGTACCCGTGGAACGCGCAGCGGTGGATCCACCAGCTGATGCGGCACATCATGTTCGCCGAGCCGCTCGTGGACGAGTTCGCCGCGTGCTTCGCGGGCCTCACCGCCGCGGAGGCGGCGGACCTGGCCGACTCCTTCCGCCTGGACCGGTGCGTACGCCGGGAGCCCCTGCTCGACCTCCTACGTGGCCTGCCGCAGTGACCCGCCCGCCGTGCCGGTGCCGTCGCGTGTGGGCAGCGGCAGCACCGGCGCGCCGGTGCCGCCGCCCAGCCGGGCCGACGACTCGGCGGTCGCCCCGAACAGCTCCAGCACGCCGGTGACCTGCAGAACCGTACGGACCGCACCGCGCGCGTTGATGATCTGCGGCGTCTTCCCGGCCTGCCGCGCCAGCAGGAAGCCCTCGAGCAGCGTGCCGATCGCCTCCGAGCCGAGGACCGCGGTGTCGTGCAGGTCGACGACGAGCATCGGTGCGCGGTTGTCGTGCACGGCGTCGTACAGTTCATGGCGGAGTTCGTCGCGGCAGTCCGCGTCGAGGTCGCCGAAGAGCCGCAGGCACACTTCCCTGCCTCCGTCGACCATGACCCGAATGATCCTGAAATGCTCCGGCCGCATGGTTCTTTCTAGCAGCGCGGCCCCGGCGTCCCCCTCGAACGGGTGACCCGGGGGCGGAGGTTGGTGCTGCCGGCGGCCGGGTATCACGCGACGCGTTCCATCATCCACGAGACGGACAGGACCACATGGCCATCGAGCACAGCATCAATCCGCAGTTCCGGGCCGGCGCCGCCGGCGACGACGGCGCCCCGGCGGTCGACACCGACCACAGCGACGAGGCCATGTGGCGGCTGCGGCACCCGTTCGAGCCGGCGCCCGCGGGCCACGACGGCGCCACCGACGCCGACGGGACCACCGCGGCCTGACCCGGCCGGATGCCGTCAGGCCGGGGAGACACCCCGGACCCGGCTGACGGCGCCGGACACTCCCCCCAGCTCCCGGTCGAGGGACTCCTGCGCGTCGCGCATCGCCTCGGCGTACGCGGGCTCGCCGAGCCGGCGCATGCCTTCCTCCGGGGTGACGTCCTCGACCACCGAGCTCACCCACCAGATGTTGCCGAACGGGTCCCGCACCCGGCCGCCGCGCTGGCCGAACGCTTGCGTGGCCGCGGCGGTGACGACCCGCGCGCCCGCCGCCTGCGCCCGTCGCATTGTGGCGTCGGCGTCCGCGACGAAGACCCGCAGCAGCGCGGGCATCTCCGGCCAGCCGGGCCGCCGGTCGAACGCGAGAACGACGGTGTCGCCCACCCGGATCTCGGCGTGCCCGATGGAGCCGTCCTCGAGCGGCACCCGGCCGAGCTCCACGCCCTCGAAGGTGGCGGCGACGAAATCGAGCAGCAGGCCGGTGTCGGGCGTCACGATCCACGGGGCGACGGTGGTGTATCCGTCGGGAGTCGTCGAAGTCATGCCCCGACCGTAGGGCTCCTACCGGTCACTTCCCGTCCGCAATCGGCTCAGGGGCGTACGGGATGGAAACCGTACGGCAGCTCCAGCCGGTGCGCCGCCAGCAGCTCCGCGTCCGCGAGCAGGTCGGCGGTCGGGCCGTCGGCCGCGATCCGGCCGCCGTCGAGGATCACCGAGCGGGGGCAGAGCTGCATCGCGTACGGCAGGTCGTGCGTCACCATCAGCACGGTCACCGGCAGCCGTTGCAGGATCTCGGCGAGCTCACGCCGGCTCGCCGGGTCCAGGTTGGACGACGGCTCGTCGAGCACCAGCAGCTGCGGGCGCATCGCCAGCACCGTGGCCACGGCGACGCGCCGGCGCTGCCCGAACGACAGGTGGTGCGGCACCTGCTCGCGGTGCTCCGTCATGCCGACCGCCGCGAGCGCCTCGTCCACGCGCTCGCTCAGCTCCGTGCCGCGCAGTCCCAGGTTGGCCGGGCCGAACGCCACGTCCTCGGCCACCGTCGGCATGAACAGCTGGTCGTCGGGGTCCTGGAAGACGATGCCCACGCGGCGGCGGATCTCTGCGAGCCGGGCCCGGTCCCGCGCCTCCACCCGCAGGCCGCCGACCTCGACCGTGCCGGCCCCGCCGTGCAGCACGCCGTTGAGGTGCAGCACCAGCGTCGTCTTGCCGGCCCCGTTCGGCCCGAGCAGCGCCACGCGCTCGCCCTCGGCGACGGTCAGGTCCACCCCGCGCAGGGCCACGCTGCCGTCCGGGTACGCATACGTCAGCCCCGACACCTGCAGCCCTGCGGTCACTGGAGCGCCGCCGTGAGTGCGACGGCGACCGCCGCCGCCGGCAGGGCCGCCGACTGTGCCCACTGGGCGGCCGTCGCGCCCCCGGTCTCGGGACGGGGCAGCCGCCCGTCGTATCCCCGCGACACCATCGCCAGGTAGACCCTCTCACCGCGCTCGTACGCCCGCAGGAACAGCGACCCCACGCTGACCGCGAACGCCTTGACCTGCCACAGGAACCTCGGATCGTAGCCGCGCGAGAGCCGGGCGATCCGCATGCGCCGCGCGTCCTCGGCCAGGATGTCGAGGTAGCGCAGCATGAACGTGGCGATCTGGGTGAACACCGACGGCACGCGCAGCCGGTCCAGGCCCAGGATCAGGTCCCGCATGGTGGTGGAGGCGGCGAGCAGCAGCGACGCCACGACGCCGAGCGTGCCCTTGGCGACGATGTTCCACGCGCCGTACAGCCCGTCGACGGACAGCGACATGCCGAGCCAGCCGACCCGCTCGCCGTGCCCGGCGAACGGCAGGGCGACGGCGAGCAGCACGAACGGCAGCTCGATGCTGGCGCGCTTGGCCAACCATCCCAGGGGTACGCGTGCGAGCACCGCGACGGCCGCGAGCAGCAGCGCGTACCCGCCGAAGGCCGGGAACTCCTCCCGCGGGGTCAGCACGACCACGATGGTGAAGAGCAGCGTGGCGAGGATCTTCACCTCGGGCGGGAGCCGGTGCACCGCGCTGGGGCGGTCCAGGTGCAGCGGGTGGGCGTGGCCGGCGCCCACTAGACCTCGGCTTCCGTCCGTGCGGTGCCGTCGGCGCGGCCCGGGTCGGCGGGGCGTGGGCCGGCCTGCGGGGCGGGGCGGCGGCGCACGAGGCGGAAGAGGCCGGCGCCGATCCCGAACGTCACCAGCACGCCGAGCACGCCCGACAGCCCGGTGGACAGCGCGTCGTCGCCGAGGCCGCGGATGCCGTACCCGGCCAGCGGGCTGCCGTTCAGCTGGTGGTCCTGCTCCTTCTGCGCCATGCACGTGCCACCGGTGATCCGGCCCTCGGCGTCGAACGTGCAGCCCTGCCGGGCCGTGGCGTCCAGCCCGTCCGGGCTGCCGGAGGCGAACGCGCTCACCACGCCGGCCAGCAGCAGGGCGACGAGCAGGCCGCCGGCGAGGAACCATCCGAGTCGCTTGCTCATGCGGCGCCTCCGCCCACGGGTACGGGCTCGGCCACGGGCGCCTTGCGGAACCGGCGCAGCGCGTAGACCAGGTCGGGGCGTACGCGGGCCACGGTCATGACGGTCGTCGCCGCGATCAGTCCCTCGCCGATGCCGATCAGCGTGTGCACGCCGGCCATGGTGCCGGCGATCGCGGGCAGCGACAGCTGTGTGGTGCCGCCCAGCCAGTATTCGGCGACGAAGCCCTGGGAGGCGATGACGACGCTCACCACGGACGCGGCGAAGGCGGTCACGCCCAGTCCGGCCGGCGTCTTGGGCAGGATCCGCAGCAGCCCCGCCACCAGCAGGTAACCGGCCGCCGTGCCGAGCAGGGCCATGTTGGTGATGTTCAGCCCGAGCGCGGTGAGCCCGCCGTCGGCGAACAGCAGGCACTGGACGATCAGCACGGTGGAGACGCACAGCGCGCCCACCCACGGGCCGACGAGGATCACCGCCAGGGTGCCGCCGAGCAGGTGGCCGGAGACGCCGGGCAGCACCTGGAAGTTGAGCATCTGCACGGCGAAGATGAACGCCGCCACGAGCCCCGCCATCGGCGCGAGCCGGTCGTCGAGGTCGGCGCGGGCCCGCCACACGCAGAACGTGAGCGCGGCGGCGGCGAAGGCCGCGAACACCGCCGACACCGGGCCGTTCACGATCCCGTTGGCGATGTGCATCGCCATTGTGTCCATCGAGCCTCCCCAGGCTGCCTCGGTACGGGCCAGCATATTGGGAGCCCATGGTTATTGCATAGTATTGGCAACTAGGTCACAGTGGCGGCCTGCCACGCCCATACAGCAGCATGCCCGCCCGGTCGTCCGGGCGGGCACGGGTGGTGCGTGAGCCGCTGAGTCAGCTGCCGATGAGGGCGCGCGCCCTGTCCGGCCACGTGCCGAGGCTCGGCGCGAGCCGCATCCCCGCGGCGGTGATGGTGGCCTTCAGCGTGACCGCGTCGGCGGCGGCCAGCTGCTCGAAGGTGGTGATGCCGCCGGCGGCCAGGGCCATCGCCATCTTCGGGCCGATGCCGGCGATCCGGGTGAGGTCGTCGGGCTCGTGATCCGGCCCCGCGCCGACCGGCTCGGCCGCGACCGTGGCTTCGGCGGCCCCGACCGGCTCGATGACCGGCTCGGTGACCGGCTCGGCCACGGGCTCCGGGACAGCGGCGGCCACCGACTCGGGCGTGGGAACGGTGACCGGTGCCGCTGCCGGCTCGGCAACGGGTGCCGGCTCCTCGGCGAGGGCCGGCTCGGCGACCGGGTCGGCGACGGCCACGGCCGCCGGTGCCGGGGTGACCGGCTCGGGCGCGACCGGTTCGGTGCTGACGGCGACGGGCTCGGGTGCGACGGCCACCGCGGTCGGCTCCGGGCGCGTGGCCACGGCGACCGGGGACGGCTTCGGCTCCGCGGCGGCCACCGGCTCGGCGGCCACCGGCTCGGCGGCGACCGGAACCGGCTCGAGCTCGGGCTCCGGCTCGGGCTCCGGCTCGGCGTCGGCCTCCGCCGGGCGCGGCTCCGGGACCGCGGACCCGGCCGGGCGGCCGGCGGGTGGCTCGGCGGGCTGCGCGGCCGCGGCGGGACCGGGCTCCGCGGACCTGGCGGTGACCTGGCGTCCCCGCAGCAGCCAGCCGGCGAGCACGCCGACCACCAGCCCGGCAACGAGGGAGAGGAACGATGCCACTGCATGCCTCCGGACGGCTTCGGGTGAAGATGTAGCGCGCATCATAGGGGAGTGCCCCACCCGCCTCGCACCTGAACCGCCGTCACGCCGGTCACATCGACGTCTACCGGCGGCGGCCCGGTGCCGCGCCGCTGAGGAAACCGGCCTTGACCAGCGTGCGGCTCAGCGGCCGGGCGAGCTCGGCCAGCCGTACGCAGCCGTCGGCGCCGAGCACCTCGTACGCGGGCGCCGCCAGCCGGTCGGTCTCCGCCTCCAGGCGCGCGCGCAGCTCGTGGCCCTCACCGGTGAGCTCGTCGCCGGCCATCAGCCCGCGGGAGCGCAGCGACTCGGTCTCGGCCGCCCACTCCTCGCGGCTCCATCCGCGGCTGGCGCGCAGGAAGCCGCCGTCGGCCTGACCGGACGCCGCGTGCAGGATCATCGACTGCAGTCCGGTGATCCCGGCCAGCAGCAGCGCCGCCACGTGACCGTCGCCGCGGAACTCGCGCAGCAGCATCTGTGCGTGCCACAGCACCAGGTGCGGCTCCTTGGGCCACTCCAGCTCGGCGTGGGCGGCGTACAGCGGGCGGCCCGCCAGGTGCGCCGTCGCCGACTCGGCCGCGCGCCGTGCCAGGGCCGCCGCTTCCGCGACCTCGGCGGCGCGCAGGGTGTCGCCGAGACCCCGGTGCAGGGCGGTGTCCGCCGCGGCGAGGCGGGCCGCGATCGCCGCCTCCGGGGTCACCGTCGCCCAGATCGCCGGGAGGAACCGGGCCACCCGGTCGGCCCGGAAGTTGTAGAACGTCGCCACGACCGGGCCGGGGCCGACCGCGCCGAAGACCCCGCCACGGCTGGCGAAGTAGCCGGCGCCGGCGGAGATGCCGAGGGCCTCGTACCGCTCGGCGGCCTCGGGGACGAAGTAGACCATCGAGTGCAGGGGCTCGGCGAGCCGCCAGGCCTCCCGGGCGACCGCGGGATCGAGGGATGTCATGCCCGCATCCTGTCATTACCCGCCGGTAGGCGCGACGGTCAGTGCGGCGAGACCGGCCACCGCCTGCACGTCGACCCGGTCGGCGGTGTCCGTCCACGACCGGGTGGTGAACGTCTGCCCGGCCGCCACGCCGCGGTGCGTACGCCCGCCGAGCATCACCGACCCCGCCCCGCGGCCCACCTGCACGCGCACCGGCGCCGCCCCGGCGGTCCGTACGTCGAACAGGCTCACGCCGCCGGACATCCGTACGGTCAGCGTCCCGTCCGGCCGGGGCAGCGTGAGCATGATCCGGCTCGCGCCGCCGCTGAGGTCGACCCCGCCGACCCGCCCGCCGGTGAGGTCGATGGTGCTGCTGTCGGCGCCGCCGCCCACCCGCAGGTCCCACCGCACCCGCGTGCTGAGCGCGACGTCGACCGCGTCCGCGTCCCCGTCGAGGCGCAGCCGGATCCGCCCGTCACTCTCGTCCGCGCGGGGCGACACCGCGCTGCCGGCCGGTGTGCTGACGCGGTAGAGCGTGTTGCCGAGGTCGGCGGTCCGCAGCGTGATCGTCCTGGCGCCGTCGACCAGGTCGAAGGCGGCGGCGGTACGCCCGCCCAGCGCGCCGGTCACCGTGTGCGCTGCCGCCGCGGCCGCGGGTGGGCCCCACGGGCGCGGCGCCGGGTCGTGGCGGCTCAGCGCGAGCACGGTCGCGCCGGTGAGGACGAGCGCGACGGCGGCGATGCCGGCCGCGACCAGCCACCGGCGGCCCGGCGGCCCGGCGGCCGCGCCCGGGACGTCGGCGGACGAGGGTGCCGGGCCCGGCGGGCCGGCGGCCCACGGGTCCGTTCCAGCCGGGACCGGCGACGGCTGGGCGGCCGACGGAGCGCCGGGCCACCACTCAGAGGGCGACGGGGCGAGGGCGTCGGGTGAGCGATCTGACGGCGCCGGGCCCTGCGCGTCGGACGAAGGACCTGAGGGCGACGGGCGGGGAGCGTCCGGTGAGCGATCTGACCCTGACGTGCCGGACAGAGCGGTAGGGGTCGATGGGCGTCCGGTGAGGGCGAGGGACAGCGCGGCCCGCGCCAGGGTCGCTCCGGTCCAGGCGGCCTCGGGCGGCGCCGTCGCCGCGGTGATCACGGGGAGTTCCTGGGTGGGCTCGTCCCCGGGCAGCGGAGTGCCGGGTGCGGGCCAGTCGGGCGGTGCGGCCTGCGCGACCCGGTCGTCGGGTTCCGGTCCGGTGGATCCCTGCATGGTGGTCCCTCCATGTCGGTGCCATCCGTCGGTACGGCCCGCCGGCGTCACCGGGCCGGGTCGACCACAAAAGTTGCGTGCCACGAAATATTGCGTACCACGCAGAGTTTGCGTAGCGTCGTCGGTATGGGGTTGCGCGAACGGAAGAAGGCTGAGACGCGGGCCGCTCTGAGCTGGGCGGCGATCCGGCTCACCGTGGAGCGCGGGTACGACGCCCTCCGGGTCGAGGACATCGCCGCGGCGGCGGGGGTCTCGCCCCGGACGTTCAACAACTACTTCTCGAGCAAGGCCGAGGCCATCACGTCGCGGCACCTCGACCGGCTCCTGCGGTTCGCGGCGGAGGTCCGGCGCCGCCCGCCCGCGGAACCGCTCTGGGATGCGCTCGCCGGGGCCGCCCTGGCCGGGTTCGAGCCCGGCCCCGAGGTGGTCGCGCATCCCGTGCCCGACCCGGTCCAGTGGGCCGCCGGCCTGCGCGTCATGGTCTCCGAGCCCGCGCTGCAGGGCGAGATGCTGCGGGCGGGCGCGGCCGCCCGGGAGGAGATCGCCGCGGCGGTCGCCGGGCGTACGGGCACCGACCCGGGCATCGACCTCTATCCGCATCTCGTGGCGGCCGCCGTGCTGGCCGTCGTCGACACCGCCACCACCCACCACCTGCGCACGGGCGCATCCGCCCCGGCCGAGCGCCTGCTCGCCGAGGGCTTCGCCATGGTCGCGGCGGGACTTCCCGAGCCTCGCTGACCCTGCCGGCGGCGGACTCCCCGAGCCCGCTGAAGCTGCCGGCGGCGGGAGCGTCCCAGCCGCTCTGAGGCGGGTTGCCGGGAAGCCCGGCCACGGGCGGATGACCCGTACCTTCGAAAGGAATCCACCATGGACGTCGTCATCGCCGGCGCCGGGCCGAACGGCCTCATGCTCGCTTGCGAGCTCGCCCTGGCGGGCGTCCGCCCGGTCGTGCTGGAGCGCCGCACCGGGCCCGGCACCGAGCAGCGCGCCAACGGCCTGGTCGGGCAGGTGGTGCGGATGCTGCACCGCCGCGGCCTGTACGAGCGCCTCGCGGACACCGGCGGGCCGCCGCAGCCCGCGCCCGGGTTCCTGTTCGGTGCGTTCCCGCTCGACCTGCGCGACGTGCCGGACAACGCCGTCTACACGCTGATGGTGCCGCAGCACCGGATCGAGCGGATGCTGCGCCAGCGTGCGGCCGAGCTCGGCGCCGACATCCGGCACGGGTACGAGGTCACCGGCTTCACCCGCACCGACGGGTCCGTGACGGTGCAGCTGCGTGACCGTCCGCCGCTCGAGGCCCGGTATCTGGTCGGCGCGGACGGCGGCCACAGCGTCGTCCGCAAACTCGCCGGGATCGGCTTCCCCGGCGCGACCGACGATCGCGTGGTCTCCCGCGCCGCGCACGTCAGCGTGCCCGCGGAAATGATCGGTGCGGACGGCGGCCTGATCGTGCCCGGCTACGGGGTGGTGCCGCCGCTGCGGCACATCCGAACGGAACGCGGCCTCGTCGTGTGGGGCGTCATGCCCGGCCGGGCGCCGCTGCTGTCCACGATGGAGTGGGACCGGCCGGCCGATGGCGAGCCGTCCCTGGCCGACCTGGCGGCCAGCGTACGGCGGGTCCTCGGCGCCGGCGTGCCCCTCGGGCCGCCCACGGGTGCGGGCCCGCACGTGCTGCGGCGGCTGTCCGGGGGCAACACGCGGCTGGCCGAGCGGTACCGGGACGGCCGGGTCCTGCTGCTCGGCGACGCGGCGCACGTGCACCCGGCCATCGGTGGCCCGGGTCTCAACCTGGGCCTGCAGGATGCGCTGAACCTCGGGTGGAAGCTCGCCGCCGACCTGCACGGGCGGGCGCCGGAAGGGCTGCTGGACACGTACGAGTCGGAGCGCCGCCCGGTCGCCGAGCGGGTCACGATGCACACCCAGGCCCAGTCGGCGCTCATCGCGCCCGGCAGCCAGGTCACCGCGCTGCGCGAGCTCTTCGGCGAACTGCTCGCCCTGCCCGCCGTCCGCAGGCACATCGCGGACCTGCTGGCCGGCACCGACGTCCGCTACGACATGGGTACGGCGACCGGCCCGCACGTCGGCCGCGCCGCCCCGGACCTGCCCGGCCTGAGCGAGCTGACCCGTACCGGCCGGTCATTGCTGCTCATCCCGGACGACGGCGCGGGCGGCGGGTTCGACGCGGGGGAGTGGGCGGACCGGCTGGACGTCGTGGCGGTGCCGGGGCTCGCGACGGCGATGCTGCTGCGGCCGGACACGTACGTCGCCTGGGAGGGTGACGACCGGGCCGGCCTGCGCGACGCCCTGAACCGGTGGCTCGGCGCCGGAGGATTGGTGCGCCGGGGCGGGCACTAGGCTGCCCGGGATGGAGGATCTGGCCGACCGCCTCGCCGCGCTGGAGTTCCGGGACCTCACCCAGGAGCGGGTCACCGCCCTGATCATCGACGCGGTCGTGGCCTGGGGCGAGGAACGGGGCTGGCGCGTCTACCGCCGGGCGCCCAGCGTGGTCCGGCTGCCGCCGCCGCTGGACCGGCAGCACTCCGTGCTCGACGTGGCGCTGGCCCGCCCGTCCGCGCCGCCGATCGTCGTCGAGGTGGACCACACCGACCGCCGGCGCACCGTGGAGAAGCTGCTGGCGGAGGCGGAGGAGGGCCGCATCCCGTGCTGGATCCGGTGGGGCCCGGGCCGCATCGCCGAGCCGCCCCCGCCGATCCACCTCATCGCGCTGCCGGTGACCCGTCAGCAGGGCCGCTACACACGCACGGCGGCGCCGGAACGGCCGGCACCGGAGCATTCGGCGCGCCCGGTGACCGGGGAGGCCGCCGAACTCCCCCTGGACGGCGGCTGACGGCCGGCATTCAACCGATCAGCACGAGAGCCTCCGATCAGGAGCCGAAGACGGCGATCAGCGCGTCGGCGAAGGTGCGGCGCCAGTTCACGTAGTCGTGGCCGCCGGGGTATTCCGCGTACGTCACCGGGTAGCCCTTGGCGCGCAGGACGTCGCGCAGGCGCCGGGTCGCCGCCAGCAAGCTCGGCTCGCCGCCGCGGCCCGGCTCGGTCTCCCGGTCCCCGGCGTCCAGATAGAAGCGCAGGTCGGCGCGGGGGCGGGCGGCGTACTCGCGGGTGAGCCACTCCGGCTCGCCGGCGCTCGGGGCGGGCCACCAGAAGCTGCCCGACTGGGCGATCACCGCGCCGACGGCCTCGGGCGCCTGCAGCGCCAGGTGGGCGGCGGCCAGGCCGCCGAGGGACACCCCGGCCACGCCGACGTCGCGGGGGTACGGGCTCAGCCCGTACGCCCGCCGCGCCCACGGCATCAGCTTGCGCAGCACGAAGCGGGTGGCCACCGGCGACGACGGGGCCAGGTCGGCGTCGCGGGTGGCGTCCGTGCCGTGCACGAAGACCGTCACGAGCGGCGGGATCCGGCCGGCCGCGACGAGGTTGTCGAGGTCACCGGATTCGCGAGCGCGGTGCGGGCCAGGTGGCCGTCGAAGACGATCAGCGCCGGCGCGCCCGCCCGGTCGGTGGCCGCCGGGCGGTGCACGCTGACCCGGCGCCCGCCCACGACGGCCTCCGTCAGCTCTCCGGCGGGGACCTGCGGGTCCGGCACCGACCTGGTCTCCGGGGCGGCGCGGGGCAGCGTCAGCACGGAGACCCGAGCAGTCGCCGTCCGTCGGGTCGCCCGGGTCGCCGGGGAGGCACAGACGGTCGGGGTTCAGCGGGTCGACGTGCGTCGGCCCGCCGCCGGTGTCGCCGGGCGGGATCCAAGCCTGCTCCGGTGGCAGGTGAGAGAGCCAGTACCCGGTGTCACGGATCAGTGCCGGCTGCGCCCCTTCAGGTGGCGTCCCAGGGCCCGGGCGATCTCCCGGTTGGCGTCGCGCTCGGCGATCGCCTGGCGCTTGTCGTACTCGCGTTTACCCTTGGCCAGCGCGAGCTCGACCTTCGCCCAGCCGTCGTTGAAGTACAGCGACAGCGGCACGAGCGCGATGCCGGGCTCGCGCAGCTTGTCGAGGATGCGCTCGATCTCGACGCGGTGCAGCAGCAGCTTGCGGGTACGCCGCGGCGCGTGGTTGGTCCACGAGCCGAAGCCGTACTCGGCGATGTGCAGGTTGTAGAGCATGAGCTCGCCCTCGTGCTCCTGCGCGAACGCGTCGACGATCGAGGCGTACCCGGCGCGCAGCGACTTCACCTCGGTGCCGGCCAGCACGATGCCCGCCTCGTACGTCTTCAGGATCGCGTAGTCGTGGCGCGCCTTGCGGTTGGACGCGATGACCGTGCGACCGGTCTCCCTCGGCATGCGGCTCCCTCACGTCGGCCCGGCCGGTGCCGGGCGGCTCCTCGTGACGCTCGAGTCAACCGTGCGAGCCTACGACCCGGCCACCGATTTGCCCGCGACCCGGCCGCGTCGCGCCGCCGGCGACGGCCGGTCCGCGCGGTGATGTCTCCGCGCTGCTGCTGGTGGTGGCCGGTCCGCGCGGTGGTGTCTCGCGCTGCTGGTGGTGGCCCGGCCGCGCGGTGGCCGAGCGCGTCCGCGGTCTCCTCGGCAAGATGGACCGGGTGACGGCCCGCCGCCCTGCCGGCGGGACCCGTCGTGCGGTGACGGCACGAGGAGAGGACGAACGATGATCTTCATTACCGCGAAGTTCCAGATCAAGCCCGAGGACGCCGACCGGTGGCCGGAGATCGCCGGTGCGTTCACCCGCGCGACCCGCGCGGAACCGGGCTGCCTGTGGTTCGACTGGTCCCGCAGCGTCGACGACCCGAACGAGTATGTGCTGGTCGAGGCGTTCCGTGACGGCGACGCGGGCGCTGCGCACGTCAACTCCGCGCACTTCAAGCAGGCGCAGCGGGACCTGCCGCCGCACCTGCGGTCCACCCCGCGGATCGTCAGCCAGAACATCGAGCAGGACGACTGGTCCGAGCTGGGCGAGATGGCTGTCAAGTGAGCCAGGGGGCGTGGCTGCGCACCTAGCTCGCGGTCAAGTGGGCCAGGGGGCGCAGCGAGCGCCGCGCCCCCAGCCGCGGTCAGGAGATGGCTGCCTGCACGGCGGGCAGCCACCGGCCGGCGATCTTGCGGTTGCCGGCGTCGTTGGGGTGGACGCCGTCGCCGGTGTCGGTGGCCGGGTCGAAGCCGGTCCACTGGTCGACGACCGTGATCGGCGAGGCCGCGGTGGACAGCCCGGCGGCCCAGCCCGGGATCGCCGCGTTGAGGTCACGGACGCGTGCCGCGCACTCCGGGCAGGTCGGCGGGTTCATCGGGATGATCTGCGCGACCAGGATCTTCATGGCCGGGTTCTGCGCGCGCATCTGGCCGACGAGCTTCGTGAACGCCGCGAGGATCGTGGCGGTGGGCCGGTTGCTCCACACGTCGTTGGTGCCGAAGTGCATCATCACCACGTCCGGCGTGGTCGCTGCGAGCCAGGCGGGCAGCTGGTTCTGGTCGGCCACGGTGGTCGCCAGGAAGCCGCCGTGGCCCTCGTTCTCCCCGTCGTACGGGAACCCGCATCCCTGCGCGGGCAGCGTGCCGACGAAGTCCACCCGCTCGGCCGGGAGCTGCTGCCACAGCAGTGCCCGCCAGCAGCCGGGGGAGCCGGTGATCGAGTCGCCCAGCGGCATGATCTTCACGGCCCGGCCGGCGGGCGGCGGGGTCGAGGGCGAGGACGGCGGGGTGGACGGCGAGGACGGCGGGGTGGACGGCGAGGACGGCACCGAGCCGGTGCAGGCGGTGCCGTTGAGCGTGAACGCGGTGGGGGAGGCACCGGCGCCCGAGCCGTTGAAGCCGACGGTCGTGGTGGCGTTCGTGCCGAGCGAGCCGTTCCAGCTCGCGTTGCGTACGGTCACAGCCGCGCCGGACTGGGTCGCCACCCCGTTCCACAGCTGGGTGACGGTCTGCCCGGACGGGAAGCTGAAGCCCAGCGTCCAGGCGGTCACCGGGTCGCCGAGGTTCGTGATCGCGACCGAGGCGCCGAAGCCGCCGGGCCACTGGTTCGTCACGCTGTAGGCGACCCGGCACCCCGCCGCTGCCTGGGCCGGCCCCGCTGCAGCCACGGCCGCGACGCCCATCAGCGCCGTGCCGGCGGTCAGGACGGCGATTGTTCGTCGATGCATGGGGATCCTCCGGGGATGGAGCTGAACCGTGAAAGGGCAATGCCGCATTCTGACATGGGAGCGCTCCCAAAAAAAGACGTGAATCGATTGACTCGGGTCTGCGCGCAGGGCATGGTGGGAACGCTCCCAACCCCCGATTGCCGATTGGCGGACGCCCACATGTCGCTACTCGGAAAGCTGCTCGTCCCGGCCGTCGTGGTCCTCGGCGCCGGCCTCACCGTCACGCACGCCGACGCCGCCCCGCCCGCCGGGGCCGCCGGCACGCTCGCCACGCGACAGCTGGAACGGCTCGACCGCGGCCTCGTCAGCGTCCGCTCCGGCAGCGGCAACCTGGTCAGCTGGCGCTGGCTCGCCACCGACCCGTCCGACGTGGGCTTCCACGTCTACCGCGGCGGCACCCGGATCACCTCCACGCCGGTCACCGGCTCCACGAACTACCTCGACGCCGGGGCCGCCGCGGGCGCCTCGTACACGGTGCGGGCGGTGGTCGGCGGCGTCGAGCAGGCCGCGGAGGGACCGTCGCTGAGCTTCACCAACGGCTACTACGACGTACGGATCCAGAACCCCGACCCCTCGGCGTACGCGGCCAACGACGCGAGCGTCGGCGACCTGGACGGCGACGGGCGCCTGGAGATCGTGCTCAAATGGGAGCCGCTGAACGCCAAGGACAACTCGCAGTCCGGCGTCACCGACCCGGTGTACGTGGACGCGTACCGGCTCGACGGCACCCGGCTGTGGCGCATCAACCTCGGCCGCAACATCCGGGCCGGCGCGCACTACACCCAGTTCCAGGTGTACGACTACGACGGCGACGGCCGCGCCGAGGTGGCCATGAAGACCGCCGACGCCACGGTCTCGGGCACCGGGCAGGTCATCGGCAACGCCAACGCCGATTACCGCAACTCCAGCGGGTACATCCTCAGCGGCCCGGAGTTCCTGACGATGTTCGACGGGCGCACCGGCGCAGCGCTGTCCACGGTGGACTACGTGCCGCCCCGGGGCACTGTCTCGTCGTGGGGCGACTCGTACGGCAACCGCGTCGACCGGTTCCTGGCCGGGACCGCGTACCTGGACGGGCAACGGCCCAGCCTCATCATGGCCCGCGGCTACTACACCCGCAGCGTGGTCGTGGCCTGGGACTTCCGCAACGGCGCGCTGACCCGCCGCTGGACCTTCGACAGCAACAGCTCGACCAACCCGGGCACCGCCGGGCAGGGCAACCACCAGCTGGCGATCGCCGACGTGGACGCCGACGGCCGCGACGAGATCGTGTACGGCTCGCTCGCCATCGACGACAACGGCGCCCGGCTCTGGAACACCGGGTACGGCCACGGCGACACCCTGCACGTCGGCGACCTCGACCCGGCCCGCCCGGGGCTCGAGGTGTTCAAGGTGGACGAGGACGCGAGCAAGCCGTCGTCCTGGTTCGCCGACGCCCGTACCGGTCAGATCCTGTGGTCGACGCCGGCCGCCGGGGACAACGGCCGCGGCGTCTCGGACGACATCTGGGCCGGCAGCCCGGGCGCCGAGTCCTGGTCGTCGCTGGCCGACGGCGTCCGCAGCCCGTCCGGCGCGGTGGTGACGTCGCGCAAGCCGAGCTCCACCAACTTCCTCGCCTGGTGGGACGCCGACCCGGTACGGGAACTCCTGGACGGCACCCACATCGACAAGTACGGCACCTCCGGCGACACCCGGCTGCTGACCGCCTCGGGGGTGCACTCGAACAACGGCACCAAGTCCACGCCCTCACTCTCCGGCGACCTGCTCGGCGACTGGCGCGAGGAAGTCATCTGGCCCACGAGCGACAACACGGCGCTGCGGATCTACTCGACCCCGGTGCCGACCGACCGGCGGATCACCACGCTGCTGCAGGACACCCAGTACCGCACCGCGATCGCGTGGCAGAACACCGCGTACAACCAGCCGCCGCACCCGAGCTTCTTCATCGGTTCGGGCATGGCGACCCCTCCTCGGCCGGCAGCCGCCCGCTGAGGAACGACGACCTCGCGGCCCGGCCCATCGCGGCCGGCCGCGCAGGTGCCCGCCGGTGCCTGGTGAGTGGGACGACCGCCGGCGGGTGCCGTGGGCGGCGGCCGGGAGGAGAGGGCCCGGCCGCCGCCCCTTCACGGCGGCGGCGAGCTGCCCCGCCGCCGCCGTGGGCGGTTCAGTCCGGCAGCAACGCCCGGGGCTCCAGGCCGCGGATCGAGGCGTCCAGCACCTTCGCGGTGTGCGCGAGGGCGATCTCGCCGCCGAGGCGGCGTACCGAGGCGGCCACCTGCATCAGGCAGCCCGGGTTGGCCGTCACCAGCAGCTCCGCGCCGGTGGCCAGGACGTTGCGGGCCTTGCGGTCGCCGAGCTCCGCCGCGGGCTCCGGGTTCAGCACGTTCCAGATGCCCGCCGAGCCGCAGCAGATCTCCGGGTCGGCGATCTCCTTGACGGTCAGCCCGGGAATTCCCCGCAGCAGGGCGCGGGGCTGCGCGCGTACGCCCTGGGCGTGCCCGAGGTGGCACGCGTCGTGGTACGCGACCGTCAGCGGCAGCGGGTGCCGTGGCGCGACCGGCCCCAGCTCGACCAGGATCTCCGACAGGTCCCGCACCTTCGCGGCGAACCCGGCGGCCGGCCCGGCGTACCGCGGGTCGTCGCGCAGCAGGTCGGCGTACTCCTTCATCGACGAGCCGCAGCCCGCCGCGTTGACCACGACATGGTCCACGCCGGCGCGGGCGAACGTGTCGATGATCCGCCGGGCGAAGCGTTGCGCCTCCTGCTCACGTCCGTTGTGGACGCTCAGCGCGCCGCAGCAGCCCTGCCCGCGGGGGACGACGACGTCGCAGCCCTCCGCGGCCAGGATCCGGATCGTCGCCGAGTTCACATCCGGGAAGAACGCGCCCTGCACGCAGCCGGTCAGCACGCCGACCACCGCGCGGCGCGTGCCGCGCGCCGGGATGAGGCGCGGGGGAGGGGGAACCCGGCCCAGCCGCGGCGCCAGCGACTCCAGGGTGGCCAGGGTCGGGCCGAGCCGTTCCAGCAGTCCGGTCCGGGCGACCAGGCGCTGCAGGCCCGTCGCCTGGTACGCCCGCAGCGGCCCGCGCAGCAGCCGCAACCGCCGCGGGTACGGGAACAGCGAGAAGATCGCCGCACGCAGGGCGCGCTGCGCGGGCGTACGGTCGAACCGCCGCTCGACCTGCGCACGGGTGTCCTCGATGAGCCGGTCGTAGCGGACCCCCGACGGGCACGCGGTCACACACGCCATGCAGCCCAGGCAGCGGTCGTAGTGGCGGACCATCGACGCGGTCATCGGCTCGCCGTCCAGGCCCTCCTTCATCAGGTAGATCCGCCCGCGCGGTGAGTCCATCTCCTCGCCCCACAGTGCGTACGTCGGGCACGTGGTCAGGCAGAAGCCGCAGTGCACGCAGTCGTCGACGATGTCCGAGCGCGGCGGCCGGTGGTCGTCGAACGCGGGCTCACCGGCCACCGGCCCCAGCACGTCGCGCGGGCCGTCCTGCGTACCCCAAGTGCTGTCGACCATCAGATGCCTCCCACGAAGCGTCCCGGCGCGAAGTGGTGGCCCGGGTCGAACTGGTCCTTCACGCGGCGCATGAGGTCGAGACCCGGCACCGGCCCCCACATGTCGACGGCCTGCCCCACCTCGGCCGGCGCGGTCAGCACGACGGCGTGCCCCCCGGCCCGGACCGCCTCGGCGCGCAGCCGTTCGACGATGCGGGGGACGTCCCCGGTGACCGGCGCGTACAGCACGCCGGTGCCCGCCGAGCCGCGGATGCCGGTCTCCCCGGCGGCCTCGACCAGGTCCGGGACCTTCGACAGCGCGGCGGTCAGCTTCAGGCCGGTGCCGCCGGGCTGCCACGGGTACGCGCCCCACCAGGACGGGAGGTCGCCGCTCTGCCCGCCGAGGACCTTCTCGAGCCGGGCCGCGCGGTCGCGCACGCCCTCCGCCGTGCCTTCGACCAGCACGGCTACCGTGACCTCGCCCTCCGGCGGGCGGTCCACCTCCACTGCGGACGGCACGATCTGTTCGTCGCGGACCGCCGCCAGCAGGGCACCGACCCCGGCAGTCGGGACCGTACGGGTGACCACCGCCCGCGCCGGGGGCACCGGGTGCAGGCGGAACGCGCACTCGGTGATCAGGCCGAGGGTGCCGTACGAGCCGGTGAAGAGCTTGCCCAGGTCGTACCCCGCGACGTTCTTGACGACCTTGCCACCGGAGTGCGCGACCGTCCCGCCCGGCCGCACCACCGTGATGCCGATGAGCAGGTCGCGGGCGGTGCCGTAGAGCATCCGGCGCGGACCGCTGACGTTCACGGCGACGCTGCCGCCGACGGTCGCGCCGGGCAGCGGGCTGTCCAGCGCGAGCTGCTGGGAGCCGAAGTCCAGATCGGACAGCCGCGTGCCGGCGCGCAGCACGGTGATGAGGTCACCGGCGGCGTGCTCGACGACGCCGGTGAGCCGGTGGGTGTCCACGATCAGATCGAGCCGCCGGGGCGGCGGTCCCCAGCCGAGCTTCGTGCCGCCGCCGCGCACCACGACGGCGAGGTCCTCGGCCGCGGCGGCCCGCAGCACCTCCGACGCCTCCTCGGTGCTCGCCGGGGCGGCGACGAAGCGTGCGGGCACCCCGGCCACGTGGTCGTCGGTGCCCGCCGGCTGCCAGCGCATCAGAAGATCTCCGCCGCCGCGGGCGCGTCGGCCGCGCTGTGCCGCCGGGGCACCTCGCCGCACAGCCGGGGCGTCGGGAAGATCTTGCCCGGGTTGGCGAGCCCGGCCGGGTCGAACGCGCAGCGCAGCAGCTGCATCGTCACCAGGTCGTCGTCGGTGAACATCCTCGGCATGTACTTGGCCTTGTCGGTGCCCACGCCGTGCTCCCCGGTGATCGACCCGCCGTACTCGATGCAGAGGTCGATGATCGCGCCGGAGACCTCCTCCGCGCGCTCGGCCTCGCCGTCGGTGGCGGCGTCGAACAGCACCAGCGGGTGCAGGTTGCCGTCGCCGGCGTGGAAGACGTTGGCCACCCGTACGCCGTGGGCGCTCGCGACCTCGCCGATGCGGTGCAGCACCTCGGGCAGCGCGGTCCGCGGGATCACGCCGTCCTGCACGATGTAGTCGGGGCTGATCCGCCCGACCGCGGCGAACGCCGACTTGCGGCCCTTCCAGAACAGCGCCCGCTCGGCGTCGTCCGCGGCGATCCGCAGCTCGGTCGCGCCGTTGGCCTCGCACAACGCGGTGACCTGCGCGAACTGGGCGGCGACCTCGGCGGCCGGGCCGTCCAGCTCGACGATCAGCACCGCACCGGCGCCCGGCGGATAGCCGCACGCCACGGCCGCCTCGGCCGCCTCGATCGCGAGCGCGTCCATCATCTCGACCGCCGCCGGCACCACGCCGGCCGCGATGATCGCGGAGGTCGCCGCGCCGGCCGCGTCGGTGGTCGCGAAGGCGGCGAGCAGCGTGCGCACCGACTCCGGCAGGCGGGTCAGGCGTACGGTCACCCGGGTGGCGATGCCCAGCGTGCCCTCGGAGCCGACGAACGCGCCGAGCAGGTCGTAGCCCGGGGTGTCCGGGGCCCGGCCGCCGAGCTCCACCAGGTCGCCGTCCGGCGTGACGATCTCGGCGCCGAGCACGTGGTTGGTGGTGAAGCCGTATTTGAGGCAGTGCGCGCCGCCGGAATTCTCGGCCACGTTGCCACCGATCGAGCAGATCTGCTGGCTCGACGGGTCCGGGGCGTAGTAGTAGCCGTGCGCCGCAGCGGCCCGGCTGACCTGCAGGTTGATGACGCCCGGCTGCACGACGGCCCGCTCGTCGGCGGGCGCCACCTCGAGGATGTCGCGCATCTTCGCCGTCACGATCAGCACGCCGTCGGCGTGCGGCAGGGCGCCGCCGGACAGCCCGGTGCCGGAGCCGCGGGCGACGAACGGCACGCCGGCGGCGACGCAGCCCGCGACCGTACGGGCACACTCGGCGGCGTCGCGGGGCAGCACCACCAGCCCCGGCGTGACCTTGTAGTGGGCGAGGCCGTCGCACTCGTACGTCCGCAGCTCGACCCGGTCGGACACCACCCGGTCCGCGCCCAGCGCCGTGCGCAGCCCGGCCGCGAGCTCATCCAGCGACGTCATCGGCGACCCCCTAGCCGCCAACTTAGCCGCGGTCACGGACAGAGTCGAGACGTCCGCGGAGGGTATCCACGCATGTCGATCTTCCCGTAGTGTCTCGGGCGTCCGGGAGATCCCTGGGACGACCTGCAGGAGGCATGCGTGCGCATACGCAGACGGTCCGCCGTCGCCGGAATCATCGCCGCCACCACGATCATCGCCACCGCGCCCATCGGCGCGAACGCCGCACCGGCCGACCCCTCGCCGGCCGCGGCCACGCCGCTCACCGGCGACGATCTCGACCACGCCTACGAGTTCGTCGACAACCGCGGCGGCAGTGCAGCTCCCACTGCCGGCCAGCGGTCGCTCGTGCGCGACGACAACCTCGTCACCCGCTGGAACAGGCTCGGCACGCCGGCCTCGGTCACGCCCGCGAAGGGCCGCCTCGCGGCCGGGCTCGCCGGCAGCCCGGAGACCGTCGCGCGCCGCTACCTCAGGAACAGCGCCGGCCTCTTCTCGCTGCGCTCCGCCGCCGTCGACGAGCTCGACACCGTCGCACAGACCAGGGTCGGCAACGGCACGGTCGTGCTGCTGCGCCAGCGGTACGGCGGCCTGCCCGCCGCGCACGACGGCCTCGTCGCGGTCGCCGTGAAGGGCGGCGACGTCCTGCGCGTCACGTCCTCGCTGAGCCCGCGCACGGCCAAGCCCGCAGCCGCGCGCCTCAAGGCGGCCGACGCGCTCGACGCCGCCCTGACCGACGCGAGGATCGCCCGGTCCGAGCTGGCCGACTCCCGCGTCCGGCTGGTCGCCGTGCCGATGCCCGGTGCCGACCCGCGCGCGGCCTACGAGGTCGTCGTGATGAGCAAGAGCGCCGACCACCCGCTGGCCTACACGACGTACGTCGACGCGGTCGACGGCTCGGTGCTGATGCGCGAGAGCCTCGTGAACTTCGCCGAGGACGACCCGCACTGGAAGGTCTTCCCGGCCACTCCGCCGGCCAACGGCGCCGACACCCGCCAGCTGTGGTGCGCCACCGCCGCCACCGGCTGCGCCCGGCAGGTGCTCGACCCGGCCACCGGCAAGGCGTGGGACGTGGACGCCGCCACGGGGACCCCGACGTTCACCACGACCGGCAACTCCGCCGAGTCCGTACGCCTGTGGGGCGACGGCAGCCCGGCGACGCCCGCGGCCACCCGCACCGACCGCGAGTACGTCTACCCGTTCACGAACCAGTGGAACACCAGCAAGTGCGACCCCGCCACGCTGAGCTCGCCGCAGCAGGCCGACGTGGACGCCGCCACCGCCAACCTGTTCGCGATGCACAACCGCATGCACGACTGGTCGTACGGGCTGGGCTTCACCGAGGCGACGTGGAACCTGCAGAAGGCGAACACCCTGCCGTACGGCAAGGGCGGCGACGCCGAGCGCGGCAACGCCCAGCAGGGCGCGGCGACGGCCACCACGCGCAACAACGCCAACCAGGCGACCCCGCCGGACGGCATGCAGGCCACCACGAACATGTACATGTGGCAGCCGTTCGCGGGGGCCGCGTACCCGCCGTGCGTCGACGGCGACTTCGACATGACGGTCATCGGGCACGAGTACACCCACGCGATCAGCAACCGCATGATCGCCGGTCCCGACGCGGGCATCAGCTCGACGCAGGGCGGCGCGATGGGGGAGAGCTGGTCCGACCTCACGGCGATGGAGTACCTGTTCGAGAGCGGCTACACCCCGCGGGGCAACACGCCGTACGTCACCGGCGGCTACGTCACCGGCGACCTCGCGACCGGCATCCGCAACTACGACATGAGCAACAGCCCGCTCAACTACTCCAACTACGGGTACGACCGCGGCTCGGCCGTGCACTCCGACGGCGAGATCTGGAGCGCGACGAACTTCGACGTGCGCCGGGCCTTCGTCGCCAAGTACGGCTCGGGCACCCGCGCGCAGCAGGAGAGCTGTGCGGCGGGCACGACGCCGGTGACCGAGTGCCCGGGCAACCGGCGCTGGATCCAGCTGGTGTTCGACTCGTACCTGCTGGCCGCCACCGGTCAGATCAGCATGCTGGACATGCGCGACAACATGATCACCGCGGACGCGCTGCGCTTCGACGGCGCGAACGCCGATCTGCTGTGGAACGCGTTCGCCGCCCGCGGCATGGGCGCCGGCGCCTCCAGCGGCCCGTCCGACGCCGACCCGGTGCCCAGCTTCGCGTCGCCGTACGTGGAGAACTCCGAGGTCACCTTCAAGGCGCTCGGCGAGGCTGCCGGCAAGCCGGTGCGGCTGTACGTCGGCGACTATGACTTCGGCTCCGTACCGATCGCCGACACCGACCCGGCCACCGACCTGCCCGCCACCGTGACGCTCGCGCCGGGGACGTACCGGTTCCTCGCCATCGGCGCGGGCTTCGGCCACAAGCGGTTCACCCAGACCATCTACCCGGGGGTCACCGCCCAGGTCGGCGTGGTCATGCCCACGAACCTCGCCTCGGCCGCGGCCGGCGCGACGATCAGCGGTGACGGCACCAACCTCGGCCGGCTCACCGACGAGGCCGAGGGCACCGCGTGGACCGCCACCGGCGGCGCGGCCGGCCGGCAGGTCACCGTGGACCTGCCCACCGACGCGGCGAAACTGGTCTCCCGGGTGCAGCTCAGTGCCTTCCCGGGCGCCGGCGCAGCGACCAGCACGATGTACAGCACGGTCCGCCAGTTCGAGATCCTGACCTGCAACGCGGCCGCGGGCGCGGACTGCGCGAGCGACGCCGGGTACCGGGTGGCATTCACCAGCCCGGCCAACGCCTTCGACACCGGCCAGTTCCGGCCCAAGGTGCCCAACCTGGTGCTCAAGTCGTTCGCGGTACGGCCGACCCTGGCCACCCACGTGAAGCTGCGCGTGCTCACCAACCAGTGCACCGGCAACCCGCTCTACGCCGGTGAGCAGGAGAACGACCCGCGCAGCGTCAGCGACTGCGCCACCGGCTCGGCCGCCGCGAACAACGCGGTCGCCGCCGAGTTCCAGGTGTTCAGCAGCTGACCCACCGGACATGGGGGTACGCGGCCACGGCCGGGTACCCCCATGACGCTGCGTCGTGAGCCGCGCGCCGAGAGGCACTTCACCGTGGCGTGACATCCGGAGGACGACGATGTCGGACCATGTCGATCTTGCCTTCAGTCCGTATGCGGGTGGCGGCGGGGTGGTTGGATGGGCGCAGGCTCACCGCGGTCGCGGCGGCGCTGACCCTGGCCGGCTGCTCGGCCGGCGGGGCGCGCGACCACGCCGGCGCGTCGGTGCCGTCGTGGGCGCCGGCGCCCAGCCCCTCCGTCTCCGCGACCACGCCCGGCGCGAAACCCGACCGGCAGCACGACGGCTGGCGTGACTCCGACATCCCCGTGTTCCCGCCCGCGCCGCCCGCGCAGAAGATCGCCCCGGTGGCCGGCGGGAAGGTGCCGTACCTGCTGCGCATCCCGACGACGCAGAAGGTCGCCTTCATCACCATCGACGACGGATTCGTGAAGCACCCCGAGGCGCCGAAGCTCATCGCCGCGGCGCACGTGCCGGTGACGCTCTTCCTCACCACCGACGCCGTCAAGGACGACCCGGGCTTCTTCAAGCCGATGATCGAGGCGGGTGCGGTGGTCGAGGCGCACACGATCAGCCACCCGAACCTGCGCGGCAAGCCGTACGCCGTGCAGAAGCACCAGATCTGCGGCTCCGCGGACCGCCTCGCCCAGTGGTACGGCCGCCGCCCGGTGCTCTTCCGGCCACCCTTCGGCAACAAGGACGCCACCACGCTCACCGCGTCCCACGACTGCGGCATGAAGGCGGCGTTCATGTGGAAGGAGACCGTCCACAAGGGCAAGGTGCGTTACCAGGAGGGGCACCGCGTCCAGCCGGGCGACATCATCCTCATGCACTTCCGCGAGGCGTTCGTCGACGACTTCCTGGCCGCCCTGCGCGCGATCCACAAGGCCGGCCTGACCCCGGCGCTGCTGGAGGACTACGTCTGAGGGACGGCGGGACGAAGCCTCCGTCAGTACCGGAACGTGCCGACGAGTGTGGTGAGCTGCCCGGCCAGCTGCGACAGGTCCGACGCGGCCTGCTGGGTGGCCCGGGCCCCGTCGGCGGTCGCGGATGCCACCTCGGCCACGCCGGAGACCGTACGGGCGACCTCGCCGCTGCTGGTGGCCGCCTCGGTGACCGTACGGGTCATCTCGGCCGTGGTCGCGGTCTGTTCCTCGACCGCGGACGCGATCGTGGTGGTGTAGTCGCCGATCCGCGTGATGACGGTGGAGATCTCCGCGATGGCGTCGGCGGCCGAGCCGCTGGAGGTCTGGATCGCGGTGATCCGGGCCGTGATCTCCGCCGTGGCGCCGGCGGTCTGCTGCGCCAGGTCCTTGACCTCGCCGGCCACCACGGCGAAGCCCTTGCCGAGCTCGCCGGCCCGTGCGGCCTCGATGGTGGCGTTGAGCGCCAGCAGGTTGGTCTGTTCGGCGATCGACGTGATGAGCCGGACCACGTCGCCGATCTCGGCGCTCGCCGTACCCAGCTCGGCGACCTGCTCGTTGGTGCTCCCGGCCACCGCCACGGCCTGGCCGGCGACCTGCGCCGCCTGGGTGGCGTTGGACGAGATCTCCTGGATCGAGGCGCTCATCTGCTCGGCCCCGGCGGCGATCGTCTGCACACCGGCGTTGACCTGCTCGCTGGCCGCGGACGCGGTCCCGGCGCGTGCCGACGCCTCGGCGGCACCGGCCTGCAGCTGGCTGCTCACCGCCGACAGCTCCTCGGCAGCCGCGGCCAGCGACACCGCCGAGCCCGCGATGCCGCGGACCGTGGTGGCGACCTTGTCGACGAACTTGTTGAACGCCGTGGCGAGGTCGCCCGCCTCGTCGTCGTGCCGGGCCTGGACCCGCTGCGTGAGGTCCCCGTCGCCCTCGGCGATCTCGGTCATCCGGTCGCGGAGCCGTTCGATGGGCCGCACGATGGTCCGGGCCACGAGCCAGGCGGCCAGCGCGGCCAGCAACACGGCCGCGATCGCGAGCAGCGTGCTGATCCGCCGCGTCTTCGTGGCCTGCGCGAGGATCGTGCTGGTCGGCACGGACACGATCAGCGTCCAGGTGTCGACGGCGGAGAGCCGGACCGGCGCGGCGATCTGGAGCGTCTCGCCGTCCGGGGTGCCGAGGGTGTGCCGCTCGACCTTGCCCGACCGCGCCGCGGCGGAGGCGGGTCCCGTCAGCCCACCGGGTGCCGGCTTGCCGGCCTGCTCGCTGCTCCCGCCGCCGACCAGCGCGCCCGCTGTGCTGATCAATGCGGCGTGCCCCGTCCCGAACGGCCGGATGCCGGCGACCAGGTCCTGCAGGCTGGTGAGCGCCACGTCGATGCCGGCCACCCCGACCACCGCGCCGTCGCGGGTGATCGGCACGGTCAGCGAGGTCATGAGCACGTCCTTGCCGCCGACGGTGTAGTGGTACGGCTCGATCACCTTCTCCCGGCCGCTGGTGCGGGGAACAAGGTAGTAGTCGCCCGCGCCGGGCTTGTCGTAGTCGGTCAGCGGGCTCAGCGTGATCTTGTCGCCGTCGCGGAACACGTACGGCACCAGCCGCCCGGTAGCGTCGTGGCCCGGGCCGGCGTTGCGGAACGCGGTGTCCCGGCGGTCGAAGGCGTTGGGCTCCCACGCGGTCCAGGTGGCCAGGTAGTCGGGATGCGCGGCGAGCACATTCCTCAGCTCGGCGGTGACCAGCTCCCGGTCGGCGCCGTGTGCCGATGCGGCGCTCAGCACCTGCGCCAGGTCCCGGGCGGTGCCGAGGCCGGCGGTGATCTGCTCCTTGACCTGCTCGCCGTTGCGCCCGGCGACCTCCTCGGCGTGCGCGAACCCCGACGCGCGGGCGTCCGCGGACGTGCGCCGGGTGATGTAGGCGACGACGAGCAGCATGGACACGGCCAGGACCGCCACCATGCATGCCATGACCCGCAGCTTGATCGTGAACCGGGGACGGCGCACCGATGCTCCTCCTGCTCACCCGCGCAAGCGGGCTCCGACACCTCCGACAGTGTGAAGATCGGCAGACGGCGGTCACCGGCTGAGGCGCAGGCCACATTCCGGGCTGACGAGCTCAGACGCGAGCCGCGGCGATGAGGGCGCGGACCTCCTCGAGGCCGAGGAAGGCGCGCATCCGGATGTCCAGCGCTCGGCCGCACTGCTCCACCACGCCGCCGCGCGCCATCATGACGTGCGCCAGCGTCAGGAGGGCATCGGTTCCGGTCTCCGTGCCGGTCAGCCCGGCGCCGGCGAGCACCTGGTCCCAGACCGGCGCGGGGTCCTCCAGGGTGCGGTGCAGGCTGCCCCGCGCATCGGTCAGCCGGGGCCGGTGCAGGCCGTAGACCGGGGAGGCATCCTGTGCTGCTGCCGTCGACATGCTCATCTCCCTTGTGTGACGCGTCGCCGGACGATGTGATCGGCGGCCCGGTTCAAGCGGGGCTCAAGCCCGCCTCTGCTGCCGGTGCGGATCCGTGCATCGCCCTCAGCCCGCAGGCGTGCCGATCTGATCGGCCTCCAGCGCCGCCCGCAGCCGCGCGAGCGACCGCGCGGCGGCCGTGACCGCGGACGCGCCGAGGTGGACCGCGACGAGCTCGCGCAGGCCGTCGGCGACCGTCTGCTCCGCCCGGTCCGCCAGGTGCCGGCCGTCGTCCGTCAGAACCAGCACCGACGAGCGGCGATCGGCGGGGTTCGGCTCGCGGGTGACCCAGCCCCGGCTCTCGAGCCGGTCGACGCCCTTGCTGGTGGCACCGACGCCGATGGCGAACCGGCCCGCCAGGTCGCCGACCCGCGACCGCGGGTGGTCGCGCAGGTGCCGGAGGAACTCGTACTGGGACGTCACGATGCCGTGCCGCTCGCGGAGCCGGTCGTTGAGCGCGTTGTAGAGCCTTGTCTCGCACCGCACGAGGTCGTCGAAGAAGCCGAGCAGGCCGTCGGAGGATGTGTATTCCACGGCATATACTCTAGCCCATGAGCATGGCACAACGCGCGCGCATCGACGCGCTGCTGCGCCGGCCGGCGCCCTCGGGCCCGCGGCCGGTCGAGGAGATCAGGGCCGGCTTCGAAGCGCTGATGGCGGGCATGATCGTGCCCCGCGGCGTGCGGACCGGGCCCGAAACGCTGGGCGGCCGGCCCGCGCTGGTGGTCGAGCCGGACGGCGGCCCGCGCGCGGGCACGATCCTCTACTTCCACGGCGGGTCGTTCGTCTTCGGCTCGCCCCGGACCGCGCTGTCGCTGACCGCCAACCTGGTGGTGCGTACCGGCCTGCGGGCGTACTCGCTGGACTACCGGCTCGCGCCCGAGCATCCGTTCCCGGCCGCGGTCGAGGACGCCGTCGCTGCGTACCGGGCCCTGCTGGACGGCGGCGCGGACCCCACGACCGTCGTCCTCGCCGGGGATTCCGCCGGCGGTGGCCTCACCGTGACGACCTGCCTCGCCGCGCGCCGCGCCGGCCTGCCGATGCCCGCCGCGCTGGTGGCCTTCTCGCCGGGCCTCGACGCCACCCGCTCCGGCGCGAGCATGCGGAGCAGGGCGGCCGCCGACCCGCTGCTGACCGGCGAGGGACTCGAGCGCACCGGCGCGATGTACCTGGCCGGGCAGGACCCGCGGCAGGAGCTGCTCAGCCCGGCGGTCTGCGCCGACCTCACCGGCTTCCCGCCGATGCTGCTCCAGGTGGGCACCAACGAGCTGCTGCTCGATGACTCGACCCGGATCGCCGAGCGGGCCCGGGCCGCCGAGGTCGACGTGATCCTCGACGTCACCGCCGGCGTGCCGCACGTGTTCCAGGCTTTCGCCGGCACGCTCGTCGAGGCCGACCGGGCGCTGGACCGGGCGGGCCTCTTCGTCGCCCAGCACGTTCGCGCCGGGGCGGCCGGGCCTACGGGATCGGGCGGCGCATCGAGTACGTGACGCCGTGCAGCCGGTGCGGCTCGTTCACGACGTGGATCGCGGCCCGGTCGTACGCCTGCCACCCGGCCGAGCCCGCCCGGTTGAGGTGCTTCAGGTCGTCGAAGCGCTCGTCGGTGCCCCAGCGCAGGACGCCACCCGGGTGGTAGAAGGTGGCCGTCCAGTCCATGAAACGGTCGGCGCCGAACGTGCCCGCGGCACGGTACTCGAGGCGTGCGTACTCCCAGTTGGTCACAGTCATGATTATCTCTGCGCGGTGCGGGGCCGCGCACCATGGCGCGCGGCCCCGCCGTGCGGGCGTGTCAGCCCACGTTGACCGCGGACCAGGCGGCCGCCGTCGCGGTGTACTCCGCGCTGCCGGCGCCGTACAGATCGCGGGCGGCGTTCAGCGTGGCCGTACGGGCGTCCGCGTACTTGGTGTTCGAGGTCATGTACGTGGTCAGCGCCTTGTAGAAGATGGCGCCCGCCTTGTCGTTGCCGATGCCGGTGACCGTGCTGCCGTTGCACGTCGGGCTGTTGTACGAGACGCCGTTGACGGTGTGCGCCCCGCTGCCGACGGCGAGCAGGAAGAAGGCGTGGTTGCCGACGCCGGAGGAGTAGTGCACGTTGAGGTTGCCCACCGTGCTGCTCCAGCACTTCGCCGAGGCGCCGTCCTTCGACGGGTCGTCCATCCAGCGCAGCGGCGTGTGGTCCAGCGCGATGTTCTCGCCGATCAGATAGTCGCCGACGTCCTTGGCGTTGTTCGAGTAGAACTCGACCAGCGTGCCGAAGATGTCGCTCATCGACTCGTTGATGCCACCGGACTCGCCGCTGTAGACCAGGCCCGCGGTCCGCGAGGTCACGCCGTGGGTCATCTCGTGACCGCCGACGTCCAGCGCCGTGAACGGGCCGAAGTTGGTGCCGTCCCCGTCGCCGTAGATCATGCAGAAGCAGCTGTCGGACCATCCGGCGTTGTTGTACTTGTTGCCGTAGTGGACCTTGTTGTAGCTGCCCGCGCCGTCGCCGGCGATGCCCTGGCGCCCGAAGGTGTCCAGGTAGTAGTCCCACGTCTCGGCGACGCTGTACTGGGCGTCCACGGCGACCGTCTGGTCGTTGCTGAGCGTGCCGGTGCCCCAGACGTTGTCCGCGTCGGTGAACAGGGTGCCCTTGCCGATGCGCCGGTTGTTCATGTCGGTCGTGTACGTGCCGCCCCGGACCGGGTCCTTGAGCTGGTACGTCGAGCCCGACTTGGTGGTGTCCAGCGGCACCGTGCCGACGTTGTAGCCGGTGCCCGACCCCTCGACGGTCTGCACCTCGCTCCACTTGTCGACGACCTTGCCGGTGTGCGCGTCGACGAGCACGTGCGTGACGCCGTCCCCGCCGGCCGGGTCCGGCACGGTGATCGTCGTGCGCCACACCAGCACCGGCGTCGCCGGCAGCGCGTCCACGGCCAGGCTCGGGGCGGCGCCGGCGATCGACGTGCCACCGAGGGCCTTCGTCGCCGCGCCGACCGCCTTGGCCGCGCTCAGCGACGGGGTCGCCGACAGCGTGAGCGGGGCCTTCTGGGTCTTCGTCACGGCGCTCAGCGCGCCCGTGCCGGTGAGGTGGGCGATGACGTCGCCGCCGATGACCGGCAGCCCGCGGTACGCGCGGTTTAAGTGCACGTGGCTCGCGCCGCTTTTCTCGATCAGCACGTCACGCTGCGAGAACGCGTCCGACGCGCCCGCGGCGAAGGCGGCCTTGTGCTCGGCGACCGCGCTCGTGGCGCGGCTGGCGGCGAGGGCCGGGGTGACGGGTGCCGGCTCCGCTGCCGCGGCGAGCGTGGCGGGGGCGGCCAGCGCGGCCGAGGCGGCCAGCGTGGTCGCTGTGACGATGGCTCTGGTGCGCACCGTTTCTCCTCTCGTCCCGGCCTTGGTCGGGCCGGGTTGAGATAGAGCATTGTGAATCAAGCTCAGAATAGGAAGGCCTCGTCGTAAAAAGCCTGTGACGCGGCCCCAACGGGCAGCGAGTTCCTCAACCGGGGCGCCCGCGCGCCGATCAGTGGGGGCATGCAGTCGATACCGCACGTCGGGATCCTCGGCACGGGCTCGTACGTGCCCGAGCACGAGGTCACCAATGAGGCGCTCGTGGAGCGGGTGACCGACACCACACCCGAGTGGATCTCCCGCAAGACGCTGATCGAGGCCCGCCGCTTCGCCGCCCCCGACGAGGCCACGTCCGACCTGGCCACCAGGGCTGCCGCGGCCGCCCTGCAGAGCGCGGGGATCGCCGCCGACCGGGTCGACTACATCATCGTCGCGACCTCCACCGGCGACTCGCCGCAGCCGCCGACCGCCTCGCTGGTGCAGCACGCACTCGGCGCGCACCGGGCGGCCTGCTTCGACATCAACGTCGTCTGCGCCGGGTTCGTCTTCGGCCTGGCCCTGGCCAACAGCCTGATCACGGTCAAGCCGGACGCCGTCGTGCTGGTCGTGGCCGCCGACGTGTACTCACGCATCCTCGACTTCGACGACCGCCGGACCGCGATCCTGTTCGGCGACGGGGCCGGCGCGGCTGTCGTCGGCGCGGTGCCGGCGCCGTACGGGCTGGTCGACCTCGAGCTGGTCACCCGCGGCGACGGGCACGGCCTGATCCACGTCAAGGCCGGCGGCAGCCGCCTGCCCGCCTCCGCCGAGACCGTCGCGGACGGCGACCATTTCTTCCGGATGAACGGCCGCGGCGTCCGCGAGTTCGTCATGGCCGGGGTGCCGCCGGTGCTCGCCGACCTGCTCAAGCGGGCCGGGGTCACCGCCGAGCAGATCGACCACTTCGTGCCGCACCAGGCCAACGGCGTCATGATCCAGGAACTCGTCGACGCGGCGGGGCTCACCACCGCCCGTACCCATCTGGTCCTGGACCGGTACGGCAACACCGGCAGCGGATCGGCCGGCGTGGCCCTGGACGCCGCCGCCCGCTCCGGCGCGCTCGCCGCCGGCGACCTGGTCCTGGTCGCCGGCTTCGGCGGCGGCATGTCCGTGGGCGCGGCGCTGATGCGCTGGTACGGGGGCGGAAAACCGGCCAGGCCGTAGTGTCGATGCGCGGCGGGCCCGTTCGTCGGATCTGATGAACGGGCCGCAGGGGCCCCGCGAGATCGGACGGAACACATGGCCAGGTACCTGATCCTCATCTACGGCGACGAGAAGCAGTGGGACGCGATGACGCCGGACGAGTGGGAACGGCACGGCGCCGCGCACGGGGCTTTCGTGGCCGCGGCCGGCCCGGCGAACCTCGGCGGCGCCCAGCTGCAGCCCGCGTCCACGGCGACCAGCCTGCGCGCCGGCGACGGTGGGCCGGTGCCCACCGACGGGCCGTTCGTCGAGACGAAAGAGGTCCTCGGCGGCTACTACCTGATCGAGGCGCCCGACCTCGACGCCGCCATCGCCCTCGCGAGCCGGCTGCCCGAGGTCGCCGCGAGCCACAGCGGCGTGGAGATCCGCCCGATCGTGGAGCGGAATTGACCGACCGGATCGCCGAGGCGGTCGCGGACGCGCACCGGCGCGAGTGGGCCTCCGTGCTCGCCGCGACGGTGCGCGTCACGCGCGACCTCGACCTCGCCGAGGAATGCGCGCAGGACGCGTACGCCCGCGCCCTGCAGGCGTGGGAGCGCGACGGCGTCCCCGACCGGCCCGGCGCCTGGCTCACCACGGTCGCCCGCAACCGCGCCCTCGACCTCCTGCGCCGCGAGACCGTGCTGCGCCGTACGCTGCCGCAGCTCGTCACCGAGGAGGCCGTCACCGCTGGCGCCGACGAGGAGCGGCCGGCGGTGGACGACGACCGGCTCCGGCTGATCTTCACCTGCTGCCACCCGGCGCTGGCCCGCGACGCCCAGGTGGCGCTCACGCTGCGCCTGCTCTGCGGGCTGTCCACCGCGGAGGTGGCCCGCGCCTTCCTGGTCCGGGAGGCCACCATGGCGGCCCGGATCACCCGGGCCAAGAAGAAGATCGCGGCGGCGCGGATCCCGTACCGGGTGCCGTCGGCCGAGGACCTGCCCGTCCGGGTCGGTGCGGTCCTCGACGTCGTGCACCTGGTCTTCACCACCGGCCATACCGCGCCGGTGGGGGAGCGGCTGGTGCGCCGCGACCTCACCGACGGAGCCCTCCGCCTGGCCCGCATGCTGCACCGGCTGCTGCCCGGCAACGGCGACGTGGCCGGGCTGCTCGCGCTGCTGCTGCTCACCGACGCCCGGCGCGACACCCGTGCCGCCCCGGACGGCCGCCTGGTGCTGCTGGCCGATCAGGACCGCGGCCGCTGGGACACCGGCCGCATCGCCGAGGGAACCGCGCTGCTCACCGAGGCGCTCAGCGGCCGGCCACCCACCCGCTACGCCGTGCAGGCGGCGATCGCCGCGGTGCATGCCGAGGCCCGGACCTGGGCGGACACCGACTGGGTGGAGATCTGCGGCCTGTACGACGTCCTGCGCACCCTGTGGCCCAACCCGGTCGTGGACCTCAACCGCGCGGCGGCCATCGGCATGCGCGACGGCCCCGCGGCGGGACTGGCCGCGCTGGAACCGCTGCGCGACGAGCCGGCGCTGGCCACGTACGGCTACCTCAGCGCCGCCCGTGCCGACTTCCTGCGCCGGCTCGGCCGCTGGGACGAGGCGGAATCCGCGTACGAGGAAGCCCTGGCCCTGTCCGGCAACGACGCGGAACGCGCGTTCCTGGCCGGGCGTCTCACCGAGGTCCGCGCGAACCGGCGCTGACCACTACGCTTCGCCCTCATGGATCATGCACGACCCCTCGAGGAGACGGCGGAGGCGGAGCCGAACGCCGTCGCGGCCGAACGGCTGACGTTCTTCGGCGACGCCGTCATCGCCATCGCCATCACTTTGCTCGCGCTGGAACTCCCCGTTCCGGAAGGGCTCACCACCCACCAGGTCCTCGACCAGCTCTCCGAGGCCCGCGGCGAGTACATCGCGTTCCTGATCAGCTTCGTCGTGATCGGCGCGCACTGGGGCGGCCACCACCGCGTCTTCCGCCACGTCGACCGCACCCGCGGCCCGCTGACCCTGCTCACGCTCGGCTGGCTGCTCATGCAGATCCTCACCCCGTTCACGACGAAGGTGCTCAGCGCCGACGGGGCCTTCGCATTCCGGTTCATCCTGTACGCGTCGGTGCAAGCGCTCGCCGGCCTGTTCTTCATGCTGATGGTGCGCCAGGTCCAGGCGCACGGGCTGTACCGGCCGGGGACTCCGCCGGACCTGTTCCGCCGGGCCTACTTCGGGCAGGGCTCGCTGGCGCTGGGCTTCCTGCTGTCCATCCCGGCCGTGTTCCTGGTGGAGGACCGGGCGTACAACTTCTGGTTCGGCGTGCCGGTCGCGACGGCCCTGGTCCGCCGCATCCTCCGCAAGCGTCGCGAAGCCGCCGCGACCCGTCAGCCAGAACGACCCTAGGGCTTCTCCGCACCGCCGTCGCGCCGCAGGTCCTCGAGCATCTTCGCCAATTGCGACGGCGGGAGCGAGGTGCGGACGAGGCACGCGCCAGCCTCCGCCTCGGGGTCGAAGTCCTTCCCGCACACCTGTCGCAGGTAGGCCTCGTCGGACGACATGGGGGCCGCTCCGGACGGGGGTGCGGGCGACGGTGCGCCGTCGGGTGTGGGCCCGGGGCCGCGCAGGAGAAGCGCCGCGCTCGTTCCCGCGGCCAGCACGCCCACGCCCGCCGCGGCCATGGTCAGGCGGTGATGCGCCCGGGTTCGTTCCGGCATCTGTCCTCCGTCGGTCGCCGGCCTGCACGGTAGCGGGTGGCACGCCGAGGACCGCGTCCGGGCGCAGCGGCGAGCTGCGGCGCTCAGCGGTCGGCGGGGGCGGACCAGTCCGGGAGGGTCGCGTCCGGGCGGCTGAAGGTCGCGAAGTCCGTCGTGTCGCGGAAGGCCGGGATCGTGTAGAGGTCGCGGGCGTACGACCACAGGTGCGGGTACACGTGCAGCCCCGGGTTGATCGTGCGGGCTGCGTTGGCGCCGACGTCGTAGCGGACCAGCGTGACCCACAGGCGGATGTCGGCCTCGGTCAGCGCGTCGCCGAGCAGGTAGCGGGAGCGGGAGAGCCGGTCGTCGAGCTGTTCGAAGGCCTCCAGCAGCGCCGCGCGGGCCGGGCCGGGGCGGGTCGCCGCGCCGGCGCCGTGGTTGACCGCCGGGCCGAGCCAGCGGTCCAGCTCCTCGATCCGGTCGCGCAGGTGTTCCGGGTACGTGTCCACGAGCGGCGTCGCGAGGTGGCGGAAGCGGGTGGCCAGGTCGATGCCGATGGTGTGGCTGTCGTTGCTGACCAGGCGGGAGTGGACGCGGTCCCACAGGGCCGGTACGGACACGTGCCCGTCGAAGCCCTCCTCGCCGGCCTCGTACACCTCGCGCAGGAAAGCGACGCCGTTGACCGGGTCGGGCCCGTACTGTTCGCGGAACGCCCAGCCGCGACCGTCGCGCTCGCCGTCCACGAAGGACATGCTGACGACGTCGTCGAGGCCGGCCAGGGTGCGGGTGATGGCGACCCGGTGCGACCAGGGGCAGAACCAGCCGCCGTACACGTGGTAGCGCTGCGGCCGGGCGGTGAACTCGCCGTCGTCGGTGATGCGGCCGGTGAAGCGCAGCAGCGGCCCGGGGGTGTCCGGGATGCGGTACTCGCCGTAGGTCGCGGTGTCGGCGGGACCGGCGAGGCGGGCGGCCGGTGGCTGGCTGGTCATACCGCAAAGCCTACTTTTTCAGTAGGACTTAGGCAACGGCGGTCTGGGTGGCCGCCACGGCCATCGTCGACCAGCGCATCGCCGCCATGACGGTGCCGGACAGGTCCTCGCCCGCGTACGCCGCCGCGACCTCGCTCAGGTCGCCGCGCTCGTACGCGTTGACCACCCGCAGCACCTGCCCCAGCGGGCCGGTGCCGCGCTCCAGCGCCGAGGCCACCTCCGGGCTCAGCGGCAGCTGGTGGGCCACCGCCGCCGGGCTCATCGCGAGCAGGCCCGCGACCGCGGTGATCAGGCCGGCCATGAAGGCGGCGTCGGCGCTCGCGCCGAAGGCCGGCGCGACGTTCTCGCAGAGCCGGGCCCGGGTCAGCGCCTCGGCCATCTGCGCCTCGGTCGCCTCCGCGACGTCGTCGACGACCATGAGCATCGCCCACTGCCGGATGTGGGCGAGGCCGAGCATGACCACGGCCTGGCGTACGGAGGACACGCGGCTGGTCGCCCCCACGGCGGCCGAGTTGCTGGCGCGCAGCACCCGCATCGTGAGCGCGGGGTCGCCGGCGATGATGCGCAGGATCTTCTCGAGGTCGGCGTCCGCGGCGCTCAGCTCCCCGAGCAGCTCGAGGCGGCGCAGCTTCGACGGGGTCAGGCTGGTCGCGGTCAGTACCTGCGGGCGGCTCAGCACGTACCCCTGGCGCAGCTCGAAGCCGTAGCGGTTGCTCAGCGCGAGGTGCTCGCCGGTCTCCAGGCCCTCGGCGACGATCTGGATGTCGGGGAACTCGCGGCACGCCTTGACGATCTCGTCGAGGTGCGACAGGTCGCCCTGCAGCAGATCGAGCTTCACGTACGAGGCCAGCGGCAGCAGCCGTTCGTGCCCGGAGCCCCAGACGAAGTCGTCCAGCGCGATGCGGTAGCCCTGCCCGACCAGCGCGGTGATGCCCGCGATCACCTCGTCGTCGACGTCGACGCTCTCGAGGACCTCCAGGACGACGTGCTCGGGGCCGAACGGCAGGGTCAGCTCGCCGGTCAGGAACTCCCGGGTCATGTTGATGAAGCAGGTACGGTCCCCGACGACCTCGTCGATGCCGAACTCGGTGAACGTGTTGACGATCACCTGGCTCGTCGCGTACGTGTCGCGGCGGCCGGCCTCGACCGCGTCCATGCTGCCGCGGAACAGCAGCTCGTAGGCGACGACGTCGCCGCGCACGTCGAAGATCGGCTGCCGGCCGACGTGCACGAGCTGAGTGCCCGGCAGCGGGAACGGCACCATGGGGTTCACGCCGTGACTGATCGGCCACCCGGGTCCGTGCTTGAGGCTTCTGCGAGCAGGGCGTAGAACAGGGGCACTTTCGGTGCGGTGCCCGGGAGCCGCCACCATCCCCGCGCGGTGCGCTCCATGTGCGGCCACCGCGGCCAGGGCAGCTCGTCGCTCTCGGTCAGCGACCGTACGGCCAGCCCGGCCCGGCTCAGCGCGGTGACCACCTCGCCCAGCCCGTGCTCCCACTCGTAACTCGTGGTGGCCGAGGTCAGCGCGGGCCCGTCGGTGTACGTGTACGTGGCGTCGAGCTCCGCCGCACCCCGGCCGCCCAGCATGTCGTGGCGCAGCGTCAGCGCGTTGTCGGGTTCCGGGTCGACCAGCCCGAGCGAGCGCAGCACCGGATGGAACTCGGCGACGTACGCGACCCCGCCGGGGCGCAGCAGGCCGGCGACGACCGCGGCCCAGCGCTGCAGGTCCGGCAGGTAGCACAGCGCGCCCTTGCCGGTGTAGACCACGTCGAACCGGCGCCCGCCGAGCAGCGCCGCCGCGTCGTACACGTTGCCCTGCACGTACTCGATCGCCGCCCCGGCGTCCGCGGCGATGCGCCGGGCGGCCTCGACGGCGGCGCCGGACAGGTCGAGCCCGGTGACCGTCCGCGCGCCCCGGCGTGCGAACGCGACCGTCTCGGTGCCCAGGTGACACTGCAGGTGCAGCACGTCTTTGCCGGAGAGGTCCCCGAGGTCGGCCCATTCGTACGCGGCGAACCAGTCCTCCGGGTCCCGGCCCGCCACGTCGTAGAACCGGCTCGCCAGGTGGATGGGCGTGCGCTCGTCCCAGTTCGCCTCGATCGCCGCCATCCGGCCCCGGGTCGCATCGTCGAAATCGGTCGTCATGACCTCAGGTGACCGTGTTCTGGTCGTGCAGCAGGAGCCACGCGCCGCCGATCCGGGCGAAGACGAGCGTCAGCACGTACGTCATCGTGTACGGCTTGCCATCGGCGTCGAGGTCGCTGTACGTGACCCCGTGGATCGCGACGCCCGTGCCGCCCGCCTCGGTGCGCCGCAGCGGCTCGAGGGCCCAGCTCCAGTCCGGGTCGCCGAACCACTCCCGGTGGAAGGCGGCCACCTCGTCCCGGCCGGCGAGCAACCGCCCGTTCGGGGCGACGAGGCTCACGTCGTCGTGCACGGTCGCGAGGAACGCGTTCAGGTCACGGGCGGCGATCGTGCTCAGGTGGTGGTCGACGGCCTCACCGAACTGCATGCGTCATGGTCTTCCCTCTCGAACCTCTCGAAGCGATGCCGCAGCATGGCACGCCGCCGGGCCCTCCCGGCACCGATTTACCCGGCGGCGAGGGCCTCGAGGACCGGCTGGCCGTACTTCGCGAGCTTGTTCTCGCCGACGCCGCTGACGGTGGACAGCTCCGCCAGCGAACCGGGCTGCAATGCGGCGATCTGGCGCAGGGTCGCGTCGTGGAAGATCACGTACGCCGGGACGCCGGCCTCCTTCGCCGCCGAGGCCCGCCAGGCGCGCAGCCGCTCGAAGGCCGCCGCGCCCGCCGGGTCGAGGTCCGCCGCGGGCGCCGCCCCGCCGCCGCCGGAGGACGTGCGCCGGGCCCGGGGCGCGCGGGTGCGCTCCGGCTCACGGCGCAGCATGACCTCCCGCTCGCGGCGCAGGACGCTGCCGCTGGCATCGGTGAGCACCAGCGTGCCGTAGTCGCCCTCGACCGCGAGCAGCCCCTGGGCCAGCAGCTGGCGGACCACGCCGCGCCACTCCTGCTCGCGCAGGTCGGTGCCGATGCCGAACACCGACAGCTCGTGGTGGCGGAACTGGGTCACCTTCTCGGTGGTCTTGCCGAGCAGGATGTCGATGGACTGGCCGGCGCCGAACTTCTGCCCCCGCTCGCGCTGCAGCCGCAGCACCGTGGAGAGCAGCTTCTGGGCCGGGATCGTGCCGTCCCACGACTCCGGCGGGTTCAGGCAGGTGTCGCAGTTGCCGCAGGACGGCTCCGCGGCCTGGCCGAAGTAGGCGAGCAGCTGCGCGCGGCGGCACTGGACCGTCTCGCACAGCGCGAGCATCGCGTCGAGGTGCGCGCCCAGGTTGCGCCGGTGCGCCGCGTCGCCGTCCGAGGTCTCGATCATCTTGCGCTGCTGGACCACGTCCTGCAGCCCGTACGCCAGCCACGCCGTCGACGGCAGCCCGTCGCGCCCGGCGCGCCCGGTCTCCTGGTAGTAGCCCTCCACCGACTTGGGCAGGTCGAGGTGCGCCACGAACCGCACGTCCGGCTTGTCGATGCCCATGCCGAACGCGATCGTCGCGACCATGACCAGGCCGTCCTCGCGCAAAAACCGGCTCTGGTTCGCCGCGCGGGTCTGCGCGTCGAGGCCGGCGTGGTACGGCAGGGCGGCGATGCCCTGCTGGGTGAGGAACTCGGCGGTCTTCTCCACCGAGGCGCGCGACAGGCAGTAGACGATGCCGGCGTCGCCGGCGTGCTCGGTGCGCAGCAGCTCGAGCAGCTGGCGGCGGGGCTCGTTCTTCCCCACGATCCGGTACTGGATGTTGGGCCGGTCGAAGCTCGCGGTGAAGTGCCGGGCGCCGGTCAGGTCGAGCCGGGTCGCGATCTCCTCGCGGGTGGCGCTGGTCGCGGTGGCGGTCAGCGCGATGCGCGGCACGTCGGGCCAGCGCTCGTGCAGCATCGACAGGTTGAGGTAGTCGGGGCGGAAGTCGTGGCCCCACTGGGCGACGCAGTGCGCCTCGTCGATCGCGAACAGGGCGATCCTGCCCTGGTCGAGCAGCCGCTGGGTGGCCGGCGAACCGAGGCCCTCGGGCGCGACGTAGAGCAGGTCCAGCTCGCCGGCGAGGAACTGCTGCTCGGTGCGGCGCCGCTCGTGCGACTCCTGGGTCGAGTTGAGGAAGCCGGCCCGCACGCCGAGCGTGCGCAGCGCGTCGACCTGGTCCTGCATCAGCGCGATCAGCGGCGAGATCACCACGCCGGTGCCCGGGCGCACCAGCGCGGGGATCTGGTAGCACAGCGACTTGCCGCCGCCGGTGGGCATGAGCACCAGCGCGTCGCCACCGGCGATGACGTGCTCGATGATCTCGTGCTGCCCGCCGCGGAACTCGGCGTAGCCGAACACGCGGTTGAGCACGTCGTACGCGGGGCCGGTGAGCGGGGGAGCGGAAGTCACCCCGCGAGTTTAGTGACTCCGCCGCCGTCCGCTCCGGGCCCTGTGGACAGCGACCGTACGGCGGCCGCGACCTGCCCGGGGACCCGGCGTGCGGTCAGCGCCGTCGGCCGCCTTAGGGGACCGCTCCGGGGAACACCCTGATGACCGTGCGGCGGCCGGGGCGAAGCATCGACGCATGATGATCGCCCGACCCCTGGTCCTCGCGCTGGCCGCCGGCGCGCTCGTGGCCATGCCCGCCCACGCCCGGCCACCCACGCTCAGCTGGCACCCGTGCGCCCCCACCGGAACGCCCGCCCCCGCGGCGAGCGGAACGCCGGTGCCCACGGCGAGCGGGAGGGCTCCCGCCCCGGAGTGCGCCACGCTGCGGCTCCCCGTCGACTGGGCCGACCCGGCCGGCGAGACGTTCGAGCTGGCCGTCGCGCGCCGCCGAGCGCTCGACCCGGCCGCCCGCGCCGGCACGCTCGTCTTCGGCCCGGGCGGCCCCGGCGACTCCGGCACCGCACGCGTCGAGACCGGGATCGGCCGGTTCAGCCCGGAGCTGCAGCGCCGCTTCGACATCGTCAGCTTCGACCCCCGCGGGGTGGGCCGGAGCCACGCGATGCCGTGCACGCCCGCGTACGCCGACCCGGTCGTGCACAGCCAGGCCGAATTCGATCAGCGCGTCCGGGACAACCGCGCCCTCTGGGACCGGTGCCGCGACACGTACGGGGCCCTGTTCGGCCACGCCGACACGGCGAGCACCGTACGCGACCTCGACGCCCTGCGCGCCGCCCTGGGCGAGCCCCGGCTGACCTTCCACGGCAGCTCGTACGGCACCCTCCTCGGCGAGGAGTACGCCGAGCGCTACCCGTCCCGGGTCCGGGCGATCGTGCTCGAGAGCGCGGTCGACCACAGTCAGGACACGCGGGGCTTCCTGCGGACGCAGGCGTGGGCGCTGCAGGACTCCTTCGACGCGTTCGCCCGGTGGTGCGCGCAGACCGCATGCGATCTGCCACGGCACGACGCGCACGCCGCGTGGGCCCGGCTGATGGCCGACGCCGACCGGGGCGCGATCAACCTGTCGGCCTGGGACCTCACCGTCACCGCGCACCGGTACCTGTACGGCCCGGACTACGCGAGCCTCGCGGCGACGATGCGGACCCTGCTCGACCACGAGCCGGCGGAGCGGGCCGCCCCGTCCCCGCCCGTCTCGGCCGTGTTCTGCAACGACTGGGCGCTGCCGTTCCGCGACTACCGCCAGTACGCCGGGGAGCTGAAACGGGCGCAGACCCGGGACCTGCGCTACTCGGCGGGCGTCATGGCGGCCGGCATGTGCCTGGGCTGGCCCCGGCCCGTGGCGAACCCGCAGCACCGCCTCGACGTGCACACGCGTACGCCGCTGCTGCAGATCAACGCGCGGCACGACCCGGCGAGCGGCTACAACTGGGCGCTGTCCGTCTCGCGCCAGCTCGGCCGGTCCGGGGTGCTGCTCACGTACGCCGGTGCCGGGCACGGCTCGTACAACAGCGGCTCGGGGTGCATGCGGGCGGCCGTCGACGCGTACCTGACCGGCCTGGTGGTTCCTCAGCGCGGGGCGGTGTGCCCGGCCTGAGTGATCCGGTGCGGCAGCGCCACCAGGTCGAGGACGAGCTGGGCGGTGCTGCCGCGGGCCGCGTGCAGGTCCAGCGGGGCGCCCTGCCGCCGGTGCCGCTCGGCGACGTGGTGCAGGGCGGACACCCCGGCGCTGGCCAGCAGCGTCACCCCGGTCAGGTCCACGACGAGCGGGAGCGCACCGCCGCGGCTGCGGCGCAGCAGGTCCTGCCGCAGGTGGGTGGCGGTGCCGGCGTCGACCGGGCCGGTGACGCGCACCTCGTCCGGGCCGGCCTCCTCGACGCGCATCGGCTCGGTGCCGCCCGGCTGCGCGCCCGGGCGGCGGACGACCCCCGGTGCGCGGGCCGGGCGGACCAGTTTGTGCCGCAGCGTCGCCACCGTGCCCGCCGGCCCGGGCTCCACCCGCAGGTCGCCGACGAGCTGGGTGGTCAGCGCCAGCCCCCGCCCGCGCAGCGACTCGCGGGCCGGCTCGCGCCAGGCGCCCCGGTCGCGGACCTCGGCGACGACCTCGCCGAGCGGGTCGAGCCGCACGGTCATCCGGACGTGCCCGCCGGAGCGGCCGTCGTACCCGTGCTCGATCGCGTTGGTGACCAGCTCGCTCAGCGCGTGCTGCAGCACGAACGCGTCGTCGTCGGTCGCCCCGGCGGCCGTGAGCCAGTCGGTGACGGCCGCCCGCGAGGCGCGCAGCGAGGACAGCTCCGCCGGCAGCTCCAGGACCAGCTCCGGTGGCGGCGGGACCCGTTGCGCGGCGAGCAGGGTGATGTCGTCGCTGTGCCCGCTGATCCGTACCAGCAGCTCGACGGTCTGGCTGCAGACCCGCTCGGCGGCGGTGTCGTGCGGGGCGTGCAACGCCCGTCCGATGGCCGCCGACGCGGCGACCCGGGCGAGCTCGGCGCGGCCGGCGGGCACGGTCAGGCCCGGCCGCTCCAGGATGCCGTCGCTGTGCAGCAGCAGGACGTCGCCAACCTCGAGGTGCTCCTCGCAGACCGCGAAGCCGTCGCCGGTGCCCAGCGGCGCGGCGCCGCTGGACGGCAGGTAGCGGGTGTCACCGTCGGCGCGGATCAACAGCGGCGGGGGATGCCCGGCCGTGCAGTACGCGACGTCACCATTGCGCGGATCCAGCACGACGAGACACACGGTGGTCGCGTGCGCGGCGGGGTTGCGCCGCGCGAAGCGGTCCGCGGCGTCCAGCGCCTCGGCGACGTCCGCGCCGCCGGCGAGCCGGTCCTGCAGCACCGCGCGCAGCTGTCCCATCACACCGGACGCCGCCACCCCGTGCCCCACGACGTCGCCGACGACCAGCGCGACCGTGCCGTCCTCGCGTGCGACCGCCTCGAACCAGTCGCCGCCCGCCGCCCGGTCGGTGTCGGCGAGCAGGTAACTCGCCCCGATCTGCGCGCCCGGCAGCACGGGGAGCCCGTGCGGGAGCAGCTCGCGCTGCAGGGCGGTGACGACGTCCAGGGTCTTCTCGTAGCGCTCCTGCAGGTGTTCCGCCCGGCTCTCGGCGTCGAGCCGGGCCTGCACCATCGGCGTCACGTCGAAGCCTGCCCCGATGACGCCGCGGATCCTGCCGTCGGCGTGCCGCCACGGACTGATGGAGAACGTGGTGTAGATCTCGTGCACCGAGCCGTCGGGGCGGGTCAGGGTCGCCCGCCATTCGACGCCCCGCATCGGTACGCCGGAGTGCAGGACCTCGGCGTACAGGTCGATCCACTGCTGCCCGCCGACGTCGGGGAACACCTCGCCGAGCGGCCTGCCCAGGGTCTCCCGGCCCGGGATCAGCGCCCGGGTGGCCGCGTTGACGTACGCCAGGCGCAGGTCCGCGCCCTCGCAGACGATGAGGATGAACGGCATCTGCTCCGCCGCCGAGGTGACCACCTCCGGGTCACCGGCTCGCTCTGCGTCCATCCCACCGCGCTTCCCACCTCGACGCCGTCAAGCCATCATCGTGCCCGACCGCCGGAGCCGCACGTCGCCCGGCGGGTGCGGCCGCCCCTAGAGTCCGGGCAGGTCGAGGGTGTGCGCGGTGTGGGTGGCCTTCGTGGCGAGGTAGCGCAGGTTGGCCGGGGACAGGTGCACGCCCGTCGGGATGCGCTCCTTCACCTCGACGCCGCACGCCTGCAGCTGAGCGGCCTTGTCGGGGTTGTTGCTGAGCAGCCGGACCTTGTCCGCCCCGAGCGCCAGCAGCATCTGCGCCGCCGCCGTGTAGTCGCGCTCGTCCTCGCCGCGGCCCAGCGCCACGTTCGCCTCGTACGTGTCCAGCCCCGCCTCCTGCAGCGCGTACGCGTCGAGCTTGGCGTACAGGCCGATGCCGCGGCCCTCCTGGCGCAGGTAGAGCAGGAGCCCGCCGGCGGTGGCGATCCGCTCGACGGCCTCGCGCAGCTGCGGCCCGCAGTCGCAGCGCTGGCTTCCGAAGACGTCGCCGGTGAGGCATTCGCTGTGCGGGCGGACCAGGGGCGCGTCGAGGACCGCCCGCTCCCAGTCGCCCAGCCCCAGCGCGAGGTGCTCCCGGCCGTCGATCAGCCCGTCGAACGTGAGCACCCGGGCGGTGGTCGCGTAGCCGTCGGCGAAGCGCAGTGGCACCGTGACGCGCGTGCGTACCGTCGCTCCCGGAACGTCCCTCCAGCCCGGCGCTTCGGACATCGGCCCCCCATTCTCGATGGTCATCTTCTGCTTGCCCCCGGCGGCCGGGGTCTCAGTCCTGGAACCGGTCGGACAGCGCGTAGCGCAGCAGCACCACGTCGCCGATCCGGCGGACACCGGCGAGCTGCGCGCGGCGTTGCGCGCACCACGGGAAGTCGCCGTCGCCGACGAAGCGCGGCGCCTTGGAGTCGCCCACGAAGAACGGCGCGACGACCAGCTGCAACTCGTCCGCGAGCCCGGCGGTCAGGAACTGGGTGTGGACGGTGCCGCCGCCCTCCACCATGAGCCGGGCGACGCCGCGCGTGGCCAGGTCACCGGTGACCCGGCGCAGGTCGACCGGGTCGCCGCCGTCCACGACCGTGGCGAGGTGGCCCAGCCGGCGCCGGGCCGACGGCATCGCCGGGGTGGCGCAGTACACCAGCTTGGCGGCGTCGCCGAGGGTGAAGAACCGGGCTTCCGGGTCCAGGTCGCAGCTGCCGGTGACGGTGACCTTGACGGGATCCGGTGACTGCCCGCGCGTCTCGCGGGCCTTGCGCCGGGTCTCGTCGCGGATCAGCAGCCGCGGGTTGTCCCGGCGGACGGTGCCGGCGCCGACCAGGATCGCGTCGCAGCCGGCGCGGACCTCGTCGACCCGGTCGAAGTCGGCGTCGTTGGAGAGCAGCAGCCGCTCGTCGTCGGCGCTGTCGACATATCCGTCGATGGACATGCCGCAGCTCAGCAGGACGTACGGCCGATCTTCCACCGGACCAACATAATCCGCGCCGAGGGTGGCGGCACCCTCACGCACCGCTGCCGACCAACTCCCGGACCGGGCGGGCGGCAGGGCGGACCGGTGCAATCTCCACAATTGTCGCGGCCGGGAGGGCCCGCGAGGCCGCTCGCGCCGCCGCCCGCGCCCGGGCCCGGCCCGCGGCCCGGGTGGCGATGATCACCAGGCCGGGCAGGGCCGCGACGAAGGCGAAGAGCCCGTAGACGACGGAGATCGTGAGGCCCTGGGTGGCGCTGAGCCCCGCCGCGCCGAACGCCCAGGCGGTGACGCCCTCGCGCGGCCCCCACCCGCCGACGTTCACCGGCAGCGCCATCGACAGCAGGGCCAGCAGCATCAGCGGCGCGAGGCGCAGCAGCGAGGCGTCCGAACCCGCAGCGCGGGCCGCGACGACGAAGGTGGCCAGGTGCCCGGCCAGCACGACCGTCGAGGCGAGGAGCACGCCGGGCCAGTTACCGCGGGCCAGCAGCCCCGCGCGGATCTCGGCCACCGCGGTGCGGGCGGCTCGGGCCCAGCGGGACGCGCCGCTGCGCAGGCGGCCGACCGCGACGACGAGCAGGACCGCGACCGAGGCGAGGGCCGCGGCGGTCACCGCGACCGCCGGCCCGTGCTCGCGCAGATGCGACGACACCGGCGACGGTACGGTCAGCAGCACCGCGAGCCCCACGCCGACGAGCACGATCTGCCCGGCCGTGCGTTCCAGCACCACCGCCCGCACGCTTTTGCCGACGTCGCCCGCGTCCCGGCCGTGCTGCACGGCCCGGTCCACGTCGCCGAGCACGCCGCCGGGCAGGGCCGCGTTGATGAACAGGGCCTTGTAGTAGTCGGCGATCGCGCCCCGCAGCGACAGCCGCAGGCCGAGGCCGCGGGCCACCAGGCACCAGCGCCAGGCGCTGAACACCGTGGTGGTCACGCCGATCGCGAACGCGACGCCGAGGGTGGGGGCGTCGATCACCCGCAGCCCGTCGACGAACGCCCCGGTGCCCAGACGCCAGAGCAGCACGGCGAGGATCCCGGCCCCGCCGAGCAGCCGCGCCCACGCCCAGATCGATCGGTTCATGCCGCCCCCTTGAAGCTCGCCGTCCTGACACTCATACGTCCGGTCGGGCGTGGGCGGTTCAGTCCTTCCGCGCGTAAAGATCTTGGTGGTCCACCGTCGCGCGCAGCGAGCCGGCCTCGATCGCCGCGAGCCGGGCCGCGAGATAGTCGTCCAGCCGCAGCTCAGGGCGCTGCTCGGCGGCCGCGGCCACCCAGCCGCGCAGCCATTCCGCGAGCAGCCCGGCGTGCTCGGGACCCAGCCGCCACGGGCTCGATCGGGTGGTGACCGTCACACCGGCGGTGGCGAAGGCCTGGGCCGCGGCGCCGACCGCCTCCGGGCCCAGGAGCCGGCGGCCGTCCACCTCGCGGCGCTGGTGTTCGTTGAAGGCCGCGGCCACCTCCGCGTCGAGCGGGTGCGGCGGGTCGAAGGTGACCTCCCCGGTGACCGAGAGCGTGAACAGCGCGGGCACGCCGGCCGCCGCGCACACCTCGGCGAGCGCGGTGACCTCGTCGGCGGTGAACAGGTCGAGCAGCGCCGAGCACGTGACCAGCGACACCCCGGCGAGGTCGGCGGCGGTCAGGTCCGTGACGTCGCCCCGAGCCGTCTCGGCGGTCACCGGGCTGCCGTCCGCCGCGGCGGTGGGCAGGTGCGCGGCGGCGTACGCCAGCAGCGCCGGGTCGCGGTCCTGCAGAATCCACCGCTGCGGCCCGGGCAGCCGCGGAGCGAGCCAGCGCCCCAGCGAGCCGGTCCCGCAGCCGAGGTCCCGGACGACGATCTCGCCCCCGGCCGGCCGGAGCAGGCCGATGAGGTCGGTGGAGCGGGCGGCGGCGTCCGCGGGCTCACGCAGCGACAGCCACTCGGTGCTGAACTCTCCGGTCATCGGTCAAGTACCTCGCTCAGTCGTCGGGTCGTCTCGTCCCAGCCGCGCAGCGTCTCCCGGCGGGCGCGGGCCGAGGTGCGCCAGGCGGCGCGCAGATCGGCGTCGGTCAGCCACCGGCGCAGGGCCGTGGCCAGGGACTCTACGTCGCCGGGCGGGACGAGCCCACCGGGCACGGTGCCGTCCGGGGCCCGCCCGACCGCCTCCGGCACCCCCTCGACCTCGGTGCCGAGCACCGGGATGCCACGGGCCAGCGCCTCGGTGACGACCATCCCGTACGTCTCCGCGCGCGACGGCAGGACGAGCAGGTCGGCGGCCGCGTACTGCGCGTCGAGCGCGGCACCGGTCCGGGGGCCGATGAAGCGCGTCCGTCCACCGCGGGCCGTCACCCGCGCCGCGAAGGCCGGGTCGCGGTCGAGCGCCCCGACGCAGACGCACCGCCACGGCAGGTCGTCGATGCGGATCAGGGCGTCGACCAGCACGTCCTGCGCCTTGCGGGGGGTGACCGCGGCGACGCACAGCAGCCGCCGGCCGTGCGGGCCGGGCTCGGTGAGCGGCGCGGGCTCCACGCCGGGCGGCGCGACGTGCACGGTGCCGGGCCGAAGCCCGTGCAGGGCCTCGATGCGGCGGGCGGCGCCCTCGCTGGTGGCCACCACGGCGTCCGCCGCCCGCACCGTACGGCGTTCCCGGGCGGGCAGCTCCGGCGCCGCCCCGGTCTCGTCGCCCAGCGGCAGGTGCACCAGCACCACCTGCCGCAGCCGCGCGGCGTGTGCCTCGACGATCTCCGGGACCGCGCCCGCGACCAGGCCGTCCATCAGCACGGTCGCCCCGTCCGGCAGCGCGCGCACCGCGTCGTCCAGCTCCCGCGCCTGCTCCGCGCCCGGGTGCGGCCACGGCCCCGCGACGGCGATCTCGTGCACCGGACGGCTCGCCGCCAGCCCGGTGAGCACCCGCCGGTCGTACGTGTTCCCGCCGCTCGGCGCCGCCGGGTCGTCGATGTCGCCCGGCAGCACCGCGTACAGCGGATCGGTCACAGGTCTCGCTCGTACGTCGCCCACGCGATGTGCGACTCGTGCAACGTGACGGCGATGCCGGTGAGCCCGCTCGCGCCCGCGCCCAGCGCCCCGCCGGCCGCCTTCCCGGCGAGCCGGTCGGCGATGACCTTGGCCAGGTACTCGGTCGACGTGTTGATCCCGGCGAAGTCGGCCTCGTCGTCGAGGTTGCGGTAGCTGAGGCCGCCGCAGATCGCGTGCAGCTCCTGGCTCGCCAGGCCGATGTCCACCACGATGTTGTCGGCGTCCAGCTCGGGACGCTTGAACGTGGCGTCCACGACGAAGGTGGCGCCGTGCAGCTTCTGGGCCGGTCCGAAGACCTCCCCGGTGAAGCTGTGCGCGATCATGATGTGGTCACGGACGGTGACGCTGAACATTCACTCTCCCGTCGGGTAGGTGATGAGGTGACACAGGGCCGGTAGCTCCCCGCTGGTGAGCCGGGGCAGCACCGCGGGCAGCTCGGCGAACGCCGACTCCCCGGTGATCAGGGCGTCGAACACCGGGTCGGCGAGCAGATCCAGGGCGACCGCCAGGCGATCGGCGTACGAGCGGCGCCCGCGCCGGGCCGGGGCGATGCCGCCGACCTGGCTGCTCCTGACCGTCAGGCGGCGGGAGTGGAAGAACTCGCCGAGCGGGACGCTGACCTCGCGGTCGCCGTACCAGCTGAGCTCGACGACCGTACCCTCGGCGGCGAGCAGCTCGAGCGAGCGGGTCAGCCCGGCGGCGGTCGCGCTGGCGTGCACCACCAGGTCGCAGTCGTCGTGCGCGTCCGCGGGCAGTGCGAAGTCCACGCCGAGCGCGGCGGCCACGGCGCCCTTGGCCGGGTCGGTGTCGACGAGCTGGACGCGGGCGCCGGGGAAGCGGGAGAGGATCGCGGCCACGCTCGCGCCGACCATGCCCGCGCCGACGACGGCGATCCGGTCGCCGATCAGCGGCGCGGCGTCCCAGAGGCCGTTGAGCGCGGTCTCCACCGTGCCGGCGAGCACGGCCCGTCGCGCCGGGACCTGCGGCGGGACGACCGTGACCGCGTCGGCCGGGACGACGTAGCGGGTCTGATGCGGGAAGAGGCAGAACACCGTACGGCCGAGGAGCTCCTCGGGGCCCCGCTCGACGACGCCGACGTTGAGGTAGCCGTACTTCACCGGGGCGGGGAAGCCGCCCTCCTGGAACGGGGCGCGCATGGCCTCGTGCTGGCTGTCCGGCACGCCGCCGCGGAACACCAGCGTCTCCGTGCCGCGGCTGACGCCGGAGTGCAGCGTGCGGACCAGCACCTCCCCGGGCCCCGGCTCCGCGACGTCCGCCGGCCGGATCTCGCCCGCCCCGGGGCGCGCCAGCCAGAACGCTTCCGCCGTACCCGTCATCGGTGTTTCTCCTCCGGCCACTGAACCGAACGCGCCGGGCAAGCGTGTTCTTGGACAGCGGCAACCATACGCGGGACCCGATCTTGCCCACCCGGAGGCACTGTGACACTCAGTATCGACACCATGACGGCTCGTTCCGGCCGGGGACCGCTGGCCGGGGTGGCCGCGCAGGTCCTCATCATGGCGGCGCTCGCCGCCACGGTGGGCCTGAGCGCGGTGGGCTGGCTGGCCGGCCTCGCGTACGCCGTGGTGTTGTGCGCCCTGCTCCGCTCCGGGATGCGCCGGGCCGGGATGCTCGTGCTGGGCCCCGCGAACGCCGTGACGCTGGCCCGCGCGACGCTGGTCGGTGCGGTGACCGCGCTCGTGGTGACCTCCTTCGAGCACGCCGTGGCGCTGCCCGTCCTGGTGACGCTGGTCGGCGTCGCGCTCGCCCTCGACGGCGTCGACGGCCAGGTGGCGCGGCGTACGGGCAACGTGACCTCGCTCGGCGCGCGCTTCGACATGGAGGTCGACTCGTTCCTCGCGCTGGTGCTGAGCGTCTACGTCGCGGGCACGGTCGGCTGGTGGGCGCTGCTCATCGGCGCCGCCCGCTACCTGTTCGTCGCGGCGGCGGCGGTGGCGCCCTGGATCCTCGCCGCGCTGCCGCCGCGCTTCTCCCGCAAGGTCGTCGCCGCCACCCAGGGCGTCGTGCTGGTCGTGGCCACCGCGGGCCTGCTGCCGGACGCGCTCACCCGGGTCGTCGTGGCGGCCGCGCTCGCCTCGCTCGTCTGGTCGTTCGGCAAGGACATCGCCTGGCTGTGGCGTGCCGAGCAGGAGCGCCGGGACTCGGTGGCCGCGGCGCACCGGGACCGCGTGCTGCGGCGTACGGTCCCCGGCATGCGGCGGACCCGGCGCCCGGCCTCGGTCAGCGCCTGAGCCGTCAGGAGATCCGCCGTACGGTCCCCGGCCGCGCGGCGGGCACCGCGTCCGGGTGCAGCACCGCCGCGATCGCCTCGACGCCGTCGACCAGCCGCGGCCCGGGACGGACCACGAGGCCGTCGCCGTCGATCGCCCACACCGCGGCTCCCGGGAAGTGCGGCACCACGCGTTGCGCCTGGTCCGCGGCGCCGTCGAGATGGAAGCCGCACGGCGTGACCAGCACGACGTCCGGCCGGGCGGCCGCCAGCCCGGCGTAGGTCGTCTCCACCGACCGGGCGCCGGGCCGGGCCGCGACGGGCTCCCCGCCGGCGGCCGTGACCAGGTCGGGCACCCAGTGGCCCGCGGTGAACGGCGGATCGACCCACTCGACGACGGCCACCCGCGGGCGCGGCCGGCCCGCCACCGCCGCGGCGACCGCGTCCAGGCGGGCACGCAGCGACGACACCAGCGCCGCCGCCCGCTCCGGCACCCCGGCCCGCTCGCCCACGGTGCGGAAGGTGCCGAGCACCTCCTCCAGGGTGTACGGATCCAGCGACACCACGTCCGCCCGGCAGCCCAGGTGCTCCAGCGCGTCCGACACGTCGCCGGAGGGCAGCGCGCACACGCGGCACAGGTCCTGGGTGAGGATCAGGTCGGGGGCCAGCCCGGCGAGTGCGTCCTCGTGCAGCGTGTAGAGGTCACCGCCGGCCGCCATCTGGCCCTTCACGTACGCGTCGATATCGGCGGGGCTCAGGCCACGGGTGTCGCGGCCGCCGACGACCACCGCCTTGTCGGTCCGGGCGTGCGCCGGTTCGTCGCACTCGAAGGTCACGCCCACCAGGTCGGCGTCGAGGCCGAGGGCGTACACGATCTCCGTGGCGGAGGGCAGCAGCGAGACCAGGCGCATGGTCGGTCAGTCTGCCCTATCCGAGTGCGCGGGCGATGAGGTCGAACGCTTCCGGCAGGCACGTGCTCCAGTACGCGAAGTTGTGCCGGCCCTCGCGGTAGCTCCCGGCCGCCCGGCCCTCGGGCAGCGCCTTCTCGAGTGCCTTCACCTCGGTGAGCAGGCCGTCGTCGGTGCCGCACCAGAGTCCGACCGGTACGCCGCGCAGCCGGCCGGCCTGCGCGAACACCTCGTCGCCCGGGGAGACCGCGGGGGAGAAGGCGGCGACGGACCGGACGAAACCGGGGAACGTCTCGGCCAGCAGCAGGGAGCCGTACCCGCCCATGGACCAGCCGCAGGCCGCGATCCGGCGGGTGTCGAAGCCCCGGTCCGCGCACCAGGCCGGGAGCTCCTCGTGCACCATCGCCTGCGGGTCGTCACCGCCGGACGGCCGCCACGCCAGGCGCCCGCCCGTCGCCCCGGCCAGCACGAACGGGGCGTTGCCGCGGCGTACGGAATCGGTCACGAACCTGCCGAAGCCCAGCGCGGGATAGTCCGCAGCGGTCTTGGAGGCCCCGTGCAGCACCAGGCAGACCGGCAGCCCGCGCCCGTCGCCGTGCCCGGCCGGTACGGCCGTGTAGAAGTCGACGTCCCGGCCCCGCGCCCGTGACCGCCGGGTCTCCAGGCGCTCGTCGCCCAGCGGCGCGTCCGGGATCACCGGCTCAGCGGCGAACCTGGTCCGGGCGTAGCCCCCGGCGGCCGCGACGGCCACCGCCGCGCCCGCCCCCGTCAGCAGCGTCCGTCGTCTCATCACCGTCCTCAACGCCCGGCGCGCCGCGTCGTGACGGCATGACGATCAACGCCACCCCGGCCACGATGACCGCCGTGGCGGGCCCGGTACGCCCGCCGACGCCCTCACCAGCAGCCACCATCCGAGCAGGACCGGTCGCGCGGCGGCGCGGCCTGGGCAGCGCCGGCACCCTGCGCCGCCACTTCCGGCGCCTGCGCGGCGTCACCCCGGGTCGGCACCGTGCGGCGTTCGGCGATCGGCAGCTACTACAGAGGGTGATGTGATCTCGGCCGATCGGCCGGTTCGTTGCCGCACAGTGAGTGCATAAGCTGCGGTCGTGAACTTGACCGAGGTTGCGATGGCTGCTGCCATCACTGTGAGTGTTGCCGGTGTGTCTTACGCTGCGTTCAACGCACACGGTCTGACGGGGGTCACGGTCAAGGTCGCGGACCAGGTGAGCTGCCGGACGGTGGAGGACGCGATCACCGCGTACGCGGCCCAGTACGGTACGGCGCCCACCCGCGTGGCCGAGCTGCGTCCGTACCTGCGGGGCGATGTGTCGGCGTACCGGATCGTGGGCGGGCGGGCGGCGGGACCCGGTTGCTGAGCTGGTGAGCCGCGACACGGTGGGCGGCTGCCGGGGCGTGGGGGCGTCCATCCGCGGATAGCGTGGCCCCACGTGGCTGTGGCGACCCCGACTCCAACTTCGACTCCGACTTCGACCCCGACTCTGACGAACGCGCGGCGTGCCGCGGGCAGATGGCTCCCACTCGCGCTCGTCTTCCTGGCGGTCGGCCTGTCCACCGCGATGAGCTCGCCGTTCCTCGCGCTGTTCCTCGACGAGGCGGTGCACGCCGACGCCGCGCACGTCGCCGTCTTCCTCGCCGCGGCGCCCGTCTCCGCGGTGTGCATCTCCACGCTCCTCGCGAAGGTGTCCGACCGGCTGCCCGTGCGGCGCGCGCTGCTGCTGGCCACGGCCCTCGCCGGCTGCGCCGGCACCGCGCTGACCGCCGTCCTGCGGGACTACTGGGCGCTGCTGGTGGTCACGGTGACGCTGACCGCGGCGGCCGCCGCGATGATGCCGCAGGTCTTCGCGTACGCGCGGGAGGCGCTGCACGGCTCGCAGCGGGTCGCCATGACGATGAGCTCTCTGCGCACGCTGTTCTCCATCGCGTGGGTCGCCGGGCCGCCGCTCGCCGCCGTCCTGCTCGACGCGGGCGGCTTCCCGGCCGTCTACGGCACCGCCTCGCTCATGTACGCCGTGGCGGCGCTCGTCGTGCTGACGGCCCTGCGAGCGTCCCCGCGGCCCGCGCCGCAACAGGCCGGGGCGGTACGGCCGGGAGCCGACGCCCCTCGGGCCGTGATCTGGCTGACGATCGTCGTCTTCGTGCTCACCCGCTGCGCCGGGGCCCTGTCGGTGCAGTCGCTGTCGCTGTTCGTCACCCGGGAACTGGGCGGCGAGGTACGTGACGCCGGACTGCTGCTCGGGCTGTGCGCCGGGCTGGAGATCCCGCTCATGCTGGGCTTCGGGTGGCTGGCGACGCGGGTCCCGGTGCACCGGCTGCTGCTGGTGGGGGCGGCGTGCGGTCTCGCGTACACGTCACTGGTGTCCGTGGCGACGAGCACCGCCGTGCTGGTGGCCGGGCAGCTGCTCAACGCCGCCTCGATCGCGGCGCTCACCGGGCTGGGCGTCACCTACGTGCAGGACATGCTGCCGCGGCACCCGGGCCGGGCCTCGACGCTGTTCACCAACACCTTCCCGGCCGGTGCCGTGCTCGCCGGTCCGGTTCTCGGTCTCGCCCAGCACGCGGGCTACCGGATGCCGTACGTCGTCGCGGCGGTGCTGAGCGCCGCGGCCCTCGCGTTGCTCGCGGTCCGGCGACACGGAGGGAAATCTGCCTGATCGGAGGCGAAAGTCCCGTTCGTACCTGTATGACGGTTTCATGGGTGAGTTGACGAGGCGGGACAAGCAGGTCGTCGGCGGCATGGTGGCGCTCCTGGTCGCGGGCGGGGGCACGCTGGTGCTCAGCGGGGAGGCCGGCCCCGGCGGCACGAGGACGACGCCGCCGGAACGGACGGTCGTCGCGGGGGCCGAGGCCGAGATGGGCCCGGCGCGGCGGCCGGCGCCGGGCAGGACGGCCGGCGCGGCGCAGCAGACGACGGTGCAGGCGCCGCCGGAGATCCGTACGCTGACGCCCCGGCCGGGATCCCCGGCGGCGACGAGCGCCGCGGCGCCCGGCCGCACCGCCGCGCCGGGCCTGCCGCAGTGGACCCCCGACGTGCCGCCGCCCCTGGTACGCCCCCCGCTGCCGACGCCGACCACACCCGCCCGGACCACCGCGCCGGCGACCTCGAAGCCCGGCCCGGCCACCGTGCCGACCACCCGGCCGCCGTCCACCCGGCCGCCGTCCACCCGGCCGCCGGTGACCCGCCCTCCGGTGACCCGGCCGCCGGCCACGACCACGCCGCCGGCGACCACGCCCCCGGCCACCACCCCGCCCGCGACGACCCCCGCGCCCGAGCCGACGACCCCGCCGGTCACCGAGGCCCCCCAGGAGCCCGCCGAACCCGAGCCCACCACCGCGCAGCCGCAGGACGACGGCGGCGAGGACCACGACCACGACCAGGACCACGACTTCCCGTGGCAGCCCGGCGCGGGCGGCCTGCCCGCCGGCCCCACCGCGCTGACCTGGCCGCCGGCCGTGCCCTCGGGGAACCCCTTCGAGTAGATCACCGCAGGGTCATACGATCAGCGGCGGAACGTATCGACGCACGGAGGGATGACATGGGCACCGAGACGCTGGAGTTCCAGGCCGAGGCGCGGCAGCTGTTGCAGCTGATGGTCCACTCGATCTACTCGAACAAGGACATCTTCCTGCGCGAGCTCATCTCCAACGCCTCCGACGCGCTGGACAAGCGGCGGCTCGCCGGGCTCACCGACGACAGCCTCCGCGCCGACGACCTGCACATCGAGATCGAGGCGGACGAGGAGGCGCGCACGCTGACCGTGCGCGACAACGGCATCGGCATGTCCCGCGACGAGGTGGTCGGCCTCATCGGCACCATCGCCCGCTCCGGCACCGCCGAGATGCTGCGCCGGCTCAAGGAGAGCAAGGAGAACGAGTCGGCCGAGCTGATCGGACAGTTCGGCGTCGGCTTCTACTCCACCTTCATGGTCGCCGACGAGGTCACCCTCGTCACCCGCAAGGCCGGCGAGGAGGCGGGTACGCGCTGGCGGTCGGCCGGCGAGGGGACGTACACGATCGAGGACGTCGCGGATGCGCCCACGGGCACCGCGGTCACCGTCCACCTGCGCCCGAAGGACGAGGAGGACGCGCTCTACGACTACGCCGACGAGTGGAAGATCCGCGAGATCGTCAAGCGGTACTCGGACTTCATCTCGTTCCCGATCCGCCTGCTCAAGGGCGAGGGCGAGCCGGAGACGCTGAACTCCATGAAGGCGCTCTGGGCGCGGCCGCGCTCCGAGGTCAAGGACGAGGAGTACACCGAGTTCTACCGGCACATCAGCCACGACTGGACCGACCCGCTGGAGATCATCCAGATGCGGGCCGAGGGCACCTTCGAGTACGAGGCCCTGCTGTTCATCCCGTCCCGCGCCCCGCACGACCTCTTCCAGCGCGACGGCCGCCGCGGCATCCAGCTGTACGTCAAGCGCGTGTTCATCATGGACGACAGCCGCGAGCTGATGCCCGACTACCTGCGCTTCGTCAAGGGCGTGGTGGACGCGGCCGACCTGTCGCTGAACATCTCCCGCGAGATCCTGCAGCAGGACCGGCACATCCAGCTGATCCGCCGGCGCCTCGCCAAGAAGGTCCTGTCCACCATCAAGGACCTGATGACCCGGGAGCCGGAGAAGTACCGGACCCTGTGGCGCGAGTTCGGCCGGGCCGTCAAGGAGGGCCTGCTCGGCGAGGCCGACGACCAGAAGGCGATCCTCGACGTGTCGTCGTTCGCCTCCACGGCCGGCGACGAGCCCACCACCCTGGCCGGCTACGTGTCGCGCATGAAGGAGGGCCAGGACGCCATCTACTACATGACCGGCGAGAGCCGCGCGCAGGTCGAGAACTCCCCGCACATGGAGGCGTTCAAGGCCCAGGGGTACGAGGTCCTGCTGCTCACCGACCCGGTCGACGAGATCTGGGTCGAGGCCGTGCCCGAGTACGACGGCCGGAAGCTGCAGTCCATCGCCCGTGGCGACGTCGACCTCACGCCCGACGAGAAGCCGTCCGAGGAGCAGACCGGCGAGTTCGCCCCGCTGCTGACCTGGCTGGGCGAGACGCTCGCCGACGTCAAGGAGGCCCGGCTCTCCACCCGGCTCACCACCTCGCCGGCCTGCCTGGTCAGCGACGCCGACGACATCACCCCGACGCTGGAGAAGATGTACAAGGCGATGGGCCAGGAGGTGCCCCCGGTCAAGCGCATCCTCGAGCTGAACCCCGGGCACCCGCTGGTCACCGGCCTGCGCGACGCGTACGCCCAGCGCGCCGACGCCCCGGACCTGCCCGAGACGGCCGAGTTGCTGTACGGCACCGCTCTGCTCGCGGAGGGCGGCGACCTGACCGACCCGGCCCGCTTCGCCAAGCTCCTCGCCGACCGCCTCGCCCGCACGATCTGAACGACCCCTAGGGTGGGCGGCATGACCACCTCGACCGAGATCCGGCTTGCCGCCCGCCCGCACGGGACGCCCGTGCCCACCGACTTCGAGACCGTGCGGACCGAGGTGCCCCAGCCCGGCCCCGGGCAGCTGCTCGTCCGCAACACGCTGATGAGCGTCGACCCGTACATGCGCGGCCGGATGGACGACCGCAAGTCGTACGTGGCGCCCTACGAGCTGGGCAAGGCGTTGCAGGGCGGCGCGGTCGGCGAGGTCGTCGCATCGGAGGCGGACGGGTTCCAGCCCGGCGAGACGGTGCTGCACGGGCTCGGCTGGCGCGAGTACGCCCTCGTCGACGCGCGCTCGGCGGCGAAGGTCGACCCGTCCCGGGCGCCGCTGGGGGCGTACCTCGGCGTGCTCGGGATGCCGGGGCTGACGGCGTACGCGGGCCTGCTGCGCACCGCCGAGTTCAAGCCCGGCGACGTCGTCTTCGTCTCCAGCGCGGCCGGCGCGGTCGGCCAGGTCGTCGGCCAGCTCGCCCGGCTGAAGGGCGCCGCCCGGGTCATCGGCAGCGCCGGCTCGGCGGCCAAGGTCGCCTACCTGCGCGACGAGCTGGGCTTCGACGCGGCGTTCGACTACCACGACGCGCCGGTACGCGACCAGCTCAAGGCGGCCGCCCCGGACGGCATCGACGTCTACTTCGACAACGTCGGCGGCGACCACCTCGAGGCCGCGATCTCGGCCCTGACGGTGCACGGCCGGGTCTGCGTCTGCGGCATGATCAGCGTCTACAACGCCACCGAGCCGGTCCCCGCGCCCCGCAACCTGGCCCAGGTCATCGGCAAGCGCCTGACCATCCGCGGCATGCTCGTCGGTGACCACGGCGACCTGCGCGACCAGTTCCACACCGAGGTCGCCCCGCGGGTGGCGGACGGCAGCATCCGCTACCGCGAGACCGTCCTCGAGGGCATCGACCAGGCGGTGGAGGCCTTCCTGTCCATGCTGCGCGGCGACGGCATCGGCAAGACCCTGGTGAAGCTGGCCTGACCTGCCCGGCGTCGGCGCGGCCCCGGGCCGCTGTGATCTGATAGGGCCGTGCCGACCATCTTCACGAAAATCATCAACGGCGAGCTGCCCGGCCGCATCGTCTGGTCGGACGAGCGGGTCGCGGCGTTCCTGACCATCGCCCCGCTCACCCCCGGCCACACCCTGGTCGTGCCGCGCGCCGAGGTCGACCAGTGGACGGACCTGGACCCGGACCTGTACGCCCACGTGATGGCGGTGAGCCACACGATCGGCGGCGCGCTGAAGCGGGCGTTCGACGCGCCGCGGATCGGGCTGATCGTCGCGGGCTTCGAGGTGCCGCACGCCCACGTCCACGTCTTCCCGGCCCACGACATGGCCGACTTCGACTTCGGCCGGGCGAACTCCGACGTCCCGGCGGAGGACCTGGACGCCCACCACCAGCGCATCCTGGCCGCCCTCGACCGCTAACCCCGCAGCGCCGCGAGCCAGGAGCGGGGGCCGCGGTGCTGGACGCGGATGCCGGCGACGCCGATCGCGGAGCGCAGCGCCTCCGTGAGCTCCGCGCCACCCGCCACCGCGACCGTCAGCGCGCCGTGGAAGGCGTCCCCCGCGCCGGCCGTGTCGACCGCCGGCACGCGGGGCACCTCGAGCTCGCCGGAGTCGTCGCCCGACCACCACTGGACCGGGTCCGGCCCGCGGGTGATCGCTCCGCGTTCCGCGCCGAGCGCTCGCAGGGCCGGGACCGTGCCGAGGGCGCCGGGTGGGTGGAAGGCCGCGGAGCAGGCGGCGATCGCTGCGTGGGGGAGCAGGCCCGCGAAGACCGGCCGCCACGTGCCCGCGTCCAGCACCAGCGGCCGCCCGCTGCGCGCGGCCGCCAGGGCCAGCGCGGGATGATGCCCGTCGGCCAGCACCGCGTCCGCGGTGGTCAGGGTCTGCGCGAGATCCGGCGGTACGGCCACAGCGACGCCCCGCGCGTTACGGCTCACGATCGTGCGCCCGCCGGTCGCGTCGAGCACCGTGACGGCCGAGACCGGTGGGGGCTCGTGGGCGTCCGGCGCAGCGTCGAGCAGCGTGACGCCGTGGGCGGCCAGGTCTGCCCGGATGAGGTCGCCGAGCGGGTGGGCGCCGACCGCCGTGACCAGGGTGACCTGGGCGCCGAGCGCCGCGGCGGTGATCGCGGCGTTGGTGGCCGGGCCGCCGGCCGCGACCTCCGCGGACAGCGCCTCCGCCTTGTCGTCCGGGCCGGGCAGGCGGTCGACGCGCTGGACCAGGTCGACGGTGGCCAGGCCGACGCAGACGACCCGCACGGCGGTCAGGACGCGAGGTCGGAGAAGAAGACGCCGACGTTGCGGAACACCTCCGCGACACCGTCGCCGAGGCTGCGCGCGATGTCCGCGGCCGGGCCCGGGTTCGTGCCGATGTAGAAGATGACCAGCGCGAGCACGATCCAGCCGACGGCCTTCTTCATCTCCGCCACCTCCCCGGCGCGATCGATCGAAGGGAATCGTGTCACAGCGGCGCAGGTCATGGGGGCCGGACGCGCCGTCAGAGATCGAAAAGACGGGCCGCGTTGTACCAGCACACCGCGCGCAGCCAGGCGTCGCCGAGGCCGAGGGCGGCCAGCGCGTCCAGCTGGTGGGCGTACGGGTACGGGATGCTCGGGAAGTCGCTGCCCAGCAGGACCTTGCCGGCGAGCCCGAGGTCGCGCAGCCGGGGGAGCAGCTCGCGCGGGAACGGGGCGATGTCCTCGAAGAACGCGGTGAACGCCATGGTCGTGTCGAGGCCGGCGCGCTCGTGGCGCTCGGCGAGCTCGAGGAAGCCCGCGTACTCCGGGGCGCCGAGGTGCGCGGCGATCATGGCGAGCCGGGGGTGGCGGCGCAGCACCTCGCCGATCGGGCCGGGGCCGGTGAAGCGGTGGGGGACCGGGCCGGAGCCGGCGTGCACGATCACCGGGGTGCCGGTCTCGGCGAGGATTCCCCAGGCCTCGTCCAGCTCGGCGCTGCGCGGGTCGAAGCCGCCGACCTGCAGGTGCAGTTTGAAGATGCGTGCGCCGCGCTCCAGCGCCGTACGGACGTCCTGCGCCGCCGACGGCTCGGGGAAGAACGTGGCGCTGGGCAGGCAGCCGGGCGTACGGGCGGCGAAGTCCAGCGTCCAGGTGTTGAGGTCCGCGGCCATGCCGGGGCGGTGGGCGTACGCGAGCGCCGTGAACACCCGTACGCCGAGCTCGCCGAGCGTGGCGACCCGTTCGGCGGCACTGCCGCGGTAGTGGATGGGCCATTCGCGGCCGATGAGGGGCCCTGCCTCGTCGAAGTGCGCCCAGACGCGGCGCTGCATCCGTTCGGGCAGGAAGTGGGTGTGCACGTCGGCGAGCCCCGGCAGGCCGAGCGCGGTGGCGAAGGCGGTCACGGTTCGATGATGGCGTACGTCACAATCTGATTGTCTCTAGCTTTTGACAGTTACCCTCATTTCATGGCTACCTCCAATTCACGCTGGTGGGCGCTCGCGGCCCTCTCCCTCAGCACCATCGCGATCGGGCTGGACAGCACCGTGCTGTCCGTGGCCCTGCCGACGCTCGCGGGAGACCTGCGGGCGACGACCGGTGACCTGCAGTGGTTCACCACCTCCTACCTGCTCGTGCTCGCCGCCGCGCTGCTGCCCGCCGGGATGCTCGGCGACCGGTTCGGCCGCAAGCGGATGCTGCTCGGCGCGCTGGTTCTCTTCGGGACCGCGTCGGCCGCGTGTTCGTACGCCACGACCTCCGGCCAGCTCGTCGCGGCCCGCGCGGTGCTCGGGCTCGGCGCGGCGGTGATCATGCCGCTCAGCTCGGCCGTGCTCACCGTGATCTTCGACCCGAAGGAGCGGGGCCGGGCGCTGACCGTCTGGGTCACCGCCAACACGCTGGGCATCCCGCTCGGCCCGCTGGTCGGCGGCTACCTGCTGGACCACTTCTGGTGGGGCTCGGTCTTCCTGATCAACGTGCCGCTGGTGGTCGCCGGCGTCGTCGCGGTGGCGCTGTGGGTCCCCGAGTCGCACGGCGACCGGAAGCGGCGTTTCGACCCGCTCGGCGTGCTGCTGTCCACGGCCGGTCTGGTGGCCGTCACGTACGGCGTCATCGAGGCCGGCGAACGCGGCTGGACCGACGCCCGTGCCGTGCCCACGGCCGTGGCCGGGGCGGTGCTCCTCGGGCTCTTCGGCTGGTGGCAGCGCCGCGCGAAGGCGCCGCTGGTCGACCTCGTGCTGTTCCGCTCGCGGGGCTTCACCTGGGGCGCGCTGCTCGCCACGGTCGCCAGCTTCGCGATGTTCGGCCTGCTGTTCGCGCTGCCGTTGTTCTTCCAGGAGATCGGCGGCAACGACGCGTTCGGCACGGGACTGCGGCTGCTGCCGGTCATCGGCGGGCTGATGGTCGGCGCGCGCATCGGTGGCAAGCTCGAGAACCGGCTCGGCGCCAAGGCCGTCGTGACGGCCGGGCTGCTGCTGATCGCCGGCGGCCTGCTGCTGGGTACGGCCACCGGCCCGGACTCGGGGTACGGCTTCGTCGCCGTCTGGATCACGCTCGCCGGCATCGGCCTCGGGCTGACCATGCCCCCGGCGATGAACGCCGCGCTGGGCGCCCTGTCGCACGAGCGCAGCGGGGTGGGCTCCGGGCTGATCCAGGCGATGCGCCAGGTCGGCAGCGCGATCGGGGTGGCCGTGCTCGGTACGGTGCTGAACTCCGCGTACCGCGACGGGGTCGACGGGGCGGCGCTGCCGGACACGGCCCGCGACAGCGTCTCGGCGGGGGTCGCGGTGGCCCGCCGCCTCGGCGACCCCGGGCTGCTCGACGTGGTGCGTTCGGCGTTCACCGACGGCATGGCCCTGACGATGCTCGTGGCCGCTGCGGTTGCGATGTGTGGCGCCGTACTCTCGATGATCTTTCTTCCGGGCCGGCCGGCGCGACCGGACGACGCGCCGGAGGTCCCCCGCACGCCGCTCTCGCCGCCGGCGGCGGCAGAATCGACGGTATGACGCCGCCGGGACTGCGGGAACGCAAGAAAGCCAGGACGCGCGCCGCGATCCGCGAGCACGCGCTGCGGCTCTTCGACGAGCAGGGGTACGCCGCCACGACGGTCGATCAGATCGCCGAGGCGGCGGACGTCTCGCAGAGCACGTTCTTCCGGTACTTCCCGACCAAGGAGGACGTCGTCCTCGCCGACGACCTCGACCCGCTCCTCGTGCAGGCGGTCCGCGAACAGCCGGTGGACCTGCACCCGGTCGAGGCGATCAAGCGCGGCATCCGGCAGGTCTTCGCCGGCGTCAGCCGGGAGCAGCGGGTGCAGGAGCGGCGGCGGCAGCGGCTGATCCAGTCGGTGCCCGAGCTGCGGGCCCGCTCCCTGCACCAGTACGCGGCCGCCGTCGACCTGCTGGCCGCGGTCGTGGCGGAGCGGGCCGGGCTTCCGGGCGACGACTTCCCGGCCCGCGTGCTGGCCGGGGCGGTCATCGGTTCCCTGCTGGCGGCGCTGCCGCAGGGCCGCGACGAGCCCGCGCTGGACAGCGACGAGTTCGACGCCATGGACCGCGCCCTCGACCTCCTGCAGGCCGGTCTGCCGCTGGGCCCGCGCTAGCCCTCCGGGCCTCGGCCGTCCGGGCCGTCTTCCGTGGCGCCGGGGGCCAGGCGGGCGAGGCCGTCGAGGATGAGGTCGAGCCCGAAGCGGAACTCGTCGGGGAAGCTGAAGCCGGTCCTCGCCAGCTCGGTGACCACCTCGACGAGGAACGGGTACTCCTCGATCTCCGACGGTTGTCGTTGCGCGACGGCCGTCCGGCGCCGTGCCGCCTCGGCGGGGATGTCGCCGGCGAGCGTCTTCTCCTGCAGGGCGAACCCGTACACATAGGCGTCCATCAGGTTGGACGCGTGCACGGCGGCGCGGAACGAGAAGCCCGCGTCGCGGCGCAGGCAGGCGAGCACGGCGTTGTGGTGGCGCAGGTTGGCCGGGCCGGGGGTGCCCGTCTCCATCCGCCCGACCGCCCACGGGTGCCGCAGCAGGGCGTCGCGCATCGATGAGGCGCGCGTGTGCAGCGCGGCACGCCAGTCGCCGCCGGCCGGGATCGCGACCTCCGCGAAGACCAGGTCGATCATGCCGTCGAGCAGGTCGTCCTTGTCCGTGACGTGCTTGTAGATCGCCATCGGCACCACGCCCAGCCGGTCGGCCAGCCGGCGCATGGTGAGCCCGTCGAAGCCACCCTCGTCGGCGACCCGCACGGCAGCGGCCAGCACCCGGGCGCGGTTCAGCCGCTCGCGGCTCGTGCTCGCAGGGCTCGTGGGCACCGGTCCTCCTTCATCCGGCTTGACAGGCGTACACCGTACACCTACCGTCGTCGCCACCGAAGGTGTACGTCGTACACCTTCGCTTGGGAGGAGCTCGCCATGACCATCACCGCCCGGACGCTGCTGCGCGCCGCCGGCATCTGCGCCGCGATCGCCGGACTGCTCTTCGTCGGCGTCCAGATCGGCCACCCGCCCATGGGGCTCGCGACGGTCACCACCACCGACTGGATCGTCCGCAGCACGGCCAAGGCGGTCATGGCGGCGCTCGCACTCGCCGGCATCACCGGCATGTACCTGCGCCAGGTCCGGCAGGCGGGCATCCTCGGCCTTGCCGGGTACGCGGTGTTCGCCGCCGGCTACCTGCTCATGCTGGGCATCGAGATCATCGCGGCGACGGTCCTGCCGTCGCTGGCGGACACCGCCCCCGGCTACGTCGCGGACGTGCTCGCCGTGGCCTTCGGCGGCACCGCTGTCCACGGCATCGGGGCCCTGCAGACGGTCATCGTCCTGGGCTCCGTCGGCTATCTCGCGGGCGGCTGCGTGTTCGGTGTCGCGCTGTTCCGGGCCGGCGTCCTCGCCCGCTGGGCCGCTGCGCTGCTGGCGGTGGGCACCGTCGCGACGGTCGCCCTCGCCGTCCTCCCGGAGTCGTTCAACCGGCCGCTGGCCGTCCCGACCGGTGTGGCGCTGATCGGCCTGGGCGTCTCGCTCTGGAACGACCAGCGTGCCACCGTCGAGGGCTAGATGCTCACCCGCAGCGTCAAGCGGGGCCTGGCGACGGCGCTGCAGGGCTGACCGGCAGCCGCGCGAGGGCCAGCCGCCCCCGCCGCTCCGCGTCGAGCACCCGCTGCGTGGCGCCCGGTGGCAGGCCCGGCTCGCCGGCCGCGACGTCGTAGGCCTCGCGCAGCACCGTCAGCTCCCGGGCAAGCCGGGGCGCGAGCGCGGCCTGCTCGGCATGGTCCGCGGCGCCGAGCCGGGCGGTGGTCGCGGTGCACGCGGCGATCGCGGCCTCGAGGTGGCGCGTGGCCGTACGGGTTCGTACGGCCACCGCCCCCAGCAGGCCGAGCACGCATCCCAGCACGGTCTGCACCAGACGGTCGCGCAGCAGCTCCGCGGGTGGGCCGGGGTGTCCCATCTCGCCCACCAGCAGTGCCAGCGGGGTCACGGCCACCATGGCGAGCCCGTAGTTGCGGATCACCAGCAGCTCGGCGGCCACCTGGGCGACGATGATGCCGGCGACCAGCGTCCAGGTGCCGCCCGGCGCGGCGACCGCTGCCACGGCGACGAGCAACCCGGCGACGGTCCCGGCGGCCCGCTGCACGCCGCGGTGCAGGGAGATCAGCAGGTTCGCGCCCTGCAGCACGGCGACCGCCGACACCGACGCCCAGTACGCGTGTCCCATCCCGGTCGCGTGCGCCACCGACCCGGCCAGCGCCCCCGCGACCAACGCCCCGGCCGCGACCCGTGCCGCCGCGACGAGCAGCGGCCCGCCCAGCGACGTGCTCCGCACCGACCGGCGCAGCAGATCCCGGTACGGCGGACCGGCCAGACCGGCGGCCTGATGCCGTCCGGTGATCTCCGCCGACTCGGACGCGGTGCCGCGCAGCGTGGGCACCGGCCCGCGCCGGGGAACCGCGCCGGCGAGCCGCATCAGCTCGTCCCGGTCCCGCTCGAGGCCTTCGGCGCCGGTCGCCGCGAGCGCGCTCTCGGCCCGGGCCACGAGAGGCTCGAGAGGGTGGCCGGCGGGGAGGGCGTCCCAGGCCCGGGCGACCGCCGTCGCCGCCTGGTGGCGCAGCCGCAGGCCGGCCGGGCTCTCCGGCACACCCCGGGCGGCCGCGACCCGGCGCAGGGCACGGGCGACGGCCAGGCGGCGCGGGCCGTCCCGGTCGACCGCCGCGCCGGCCATGGCGATCACCCAGGCGACGGCCGCCGCGGCGGCGGTGAGCGCGGCGTTGCGGGCCACGTCGGCGGGTCGTGCGGGTACGGCGGCAGCCACGGCGGTCGCGAACGCGAACATCAGCCCGGCGGGCGGCCCCACCCGGAACACCCCGGCCAGCCAGGTGGCAGCGGCCCCGACGAGCGACACCGCGACCACGGCCGGGAGGGCGGGGGACGGGCTGAGCGACACGAGCGTGCCGAGCACCACGCACGCGACGAGGCCGAGGCCCGCGGCGGCCACCACCCGGCCGCGGGACCGGTAGTGGGCGTCGCGGGCGTACAGGGCGGCGAACGAACCGAACGTCGCGATCCCGGACCGGGACGGGTGGCCGGCGAGGGTCAGCGTCACCAGGGGGAACGCCACCGCGAGCCCGGCGCGCAGCGCGAAGGCCCACGCCGCGTCGGCCGGGCGTACGCGGGCGGAGTCGCGGATCCATTGCACGGGGTCGGCGTACCCTTCCGGCGGGGTTCCGATGCGGGATTGGTTTTCACCTGATCGGGGTACGGCTCGCCCATGATTGCGCACGCCGCTCACTCGCTGGCCGCGGAGGCGATCACCTCCGCGGGTACCGGCCAACTCGTCCTCGCCGCCGTGCTGGGCATCGCGGCCGTCATTCTGCTCATCGCCTGGGCGAAATGGCACCCCTTCCTGGCCCTCGTCGTCGGGGCGGCCGTGCTCGGCATCGTCGCCGGCGTCGCGCCGGCCGACACCGTCACCTCGTTCACCAAGGGCGTCGGCAGTACGGCCGGCAGCGTCGGCCTGCTCATCGCCCTCGGCTCCATGATCGGCGCGCTGCTGGCGGAGTCCGGCGGCGCGGACGGCATCGTCGCCACGATCGTGCGCAAGTTCTCCGGCTCGGCGCTGCCGTGGGCGATGGCGGGCGTCGCCGCGCTCATCGGCCTGCCGCTGTTCTTCGAGGTCGGCGTCGTGCTGCTCGTGCCGATCGTGCTGCTGGTCGCGCAGCGTACGGACGTGCCCCTGCTGAAGATCGGCATCCCGGCGCTGGCCGGTCTGTCGGTGCTGCACGGCCTGGTCCCGCCGCACCCGGGCCCGCTGGTGGCGATCGCGAACCTGAACGCCGACCTGGGCCTGACCCTGGCGTTCGGGCTGATCTGCGCGATCCCGACGGTGCTCATCGCGGGCCCGGTCTTCGGCAACTTCATCGCCAAGCGGGTGCCGGTCGCCGTGCCGGGACGGGCGCTGGTGGGCGCCGGAGCTCCGGCGGGCGACCGGGTGGGTTCCGGCCCCGCGCGCGAGCGCCGCGGTTCCGGCCCGGCCGGCGACCGTCCCGCCTCGGGCCCGGCCGGTGGTCAGGACTTCGTGGACCGCGACGACCTGGCCAATGCGGGCACCGGCGAGCCGGACGAGCCGGTCGACCGGGGCCTGCCGGCCGGGCGGCGCAACCCGGGCTTCTGGCCCGCGGTGCTGACCGTGCTGCTGCCCATCGTGCTGATGCTGCTGCGGGCGATCGCCGAGCTGACCCTCGACAAGGGCAACGGCGTGCGCAGCGCCCTCGAGGTGCTCGGCGACCCGGTGGTGGCGCTGCTGCTCGGGGTGCTGCTGGCGATGTGGACGCTCGGCAAGCGGGCCGGCTTCGACCGGTCGCAGACCTCGTCGGTGCTCGGCGGGGCGCTGCCGCCGATCGCGGGCATCCTGCTCATCGTCGCGGCGGGCGGCGGCTTCAAGCAGGTCCTGGTGGACGCGGGCGTCGGCAACGTCGTGGCGGACGCGGCGAAGGACGCCAACATCTCGGCACTGGTGCTCGGCTTCCTCGCGGCGGTCGGCATCCGGGTGGCCACCGGGTCCGCCACGGTCGCCACGATCACCGCCGCGGGCATCGTCGCGCCGCTGGCCGCGACCCTGGACAAGCCCGAGGTGTCGCTGCTGGCGCTCGCGATCGGCGCCGGGTCGCTGTTCTTCTCGCACGTCAACGACGCCGGGTTCTGGCTCGTCAAGGAGTACTTCGGGATGACCGTCGGACAGACCATCAAGACGTGGTCGGTGATGGAGACGATCATCTCGGTGGTCGGCTTCGGCTGCGTGATGATCCTGAGCATCTTCGTCTGACAGGCAGCCTTCAGTCCGCTCGTGGGTGGCCGGGCCCGTCGCGATGACGGGCCCGGCCGCGTGCGGTGGGGTCAGGCGTTCTGCTCGTCCCGCCAGGCCAGCCAGTCGCGCAGCGGGCCCAGGTCCGGCTTCGGGCCGCCGACGCCGACGGTGAACAACGAGACGCCCTGTTCGCGCAGCGCCGTCGCGGCTTCCACGCCGCCCTCGGCCGACAGGCCGCCGGAGACCTCGATCTCGGAGAAGTCCCGGCCCACGTCGGCGCAGTGCTGCCGGAGCACACCCAGCTTGTGCGCGACCGTCGCGGCGTCGCCGAAGCTGTGCCAGATGTCGGCGTGCTTGGCCACCAGGCGCAGCGTCTTCTTCTCGCCGCCGCCACCGATCAGCACCGGGATCTTGCGGGTCGGCGGCGGGTTCAGCGTGCCGAGCCGAGCCTCGATCCGGGGCAGGGCGTCGGCGAGGTCGTTCAGGCGGCCGCCGGCGGTGCCGAACTCGTAGCCGTACTCCTGGTAGTCCTTCTCGAACCATCCGGAGCCGATGCCCAGGATCAGCCGGCCGTCGCTGATGTGGTCGACCGTGCGCGCCATGTCGGCGAGCAGGTCGGGGTTGCGGTAGCTGTTGCAGGTCACGAGCGCGCCGATCTCGACCCGGGACGTGGCTTCCGCCCACGCGCCGAGCATCGTCCAGCATTCGAAGTGCAGGCCGTCGGGGGCGCCGTACAGCGGGTAGAAGTGGTCCCAGTTGAACAGGACGTCGACGCCGAGCTCCTCCGCCTCGGCGGCCGTACGCCGGATCGTGGGGTAGTCCGCGTGCTGGGGCTGCAGCTGCAGCCCGATCCTCACAGGCCTGGTCGTCATGATTGCCAACAGTAAGCGGTGCTGCCGGTTGCGGCGGGAAACCCCGCCCGGGCCCCGGCCCGTCACCGGATGTGATGTTCAGCTCGTGCGTTTCTCAAGGTCATCACAGGTACGCCCGGAACAATGTCACCATGCGTAGACGGACACTGCTGCTCGGGCTGGCCGGCGCCGCCGGGGCCGGGGGCCTCGCGGCGTGCACCGCCGACACCGGGACGGGCGTCGGGATGGCGGGGGCCACCAGTGCCTCCGCGTCGGCCGCGCCCATCCTCGCCTCGACGACGGCCTCGTCGCTCGCGCCGCAGTCGGTCACCGCCCCGTACGTGCCGCCGGCCGGCAGCGCCCCCGCGCAGGCGTACGCCGTGGGCCGCCGCGTGCTCGACGTCAGCCGGGACGGGCGGGCGCTGCCCACGACGCTCTGGTACCCCGCCACGAGCGCCGCCACCGATGCCCCCGCGGCCACCGGGCGGTTCCCGCTCGTGCTGTTCAGCCACGGCCTCACCGCCCAGCCGGGGGACTACGCGGCGATGCTGGCCCGCTGGGCGCAGGCCGGGTTCGTGGTGGCCGGGCCGACGTACCCGAACACGTCGTACGGCGCCGCGGACCTGGATCCGCTCGACATCGTCAACCAGCCCGCGGACGCCTCCCACGTGATCGACCAGCTGCTGACGGCCGGCGGCCCGCTGAGCGCGGTCATCGACCCCGATCGGCTCGCCGCGGCCGGCCACTCGGCGGGCGGCATCACCACCGCGGGCCTGTTCAGCGCCCGCCGAGACGAGCGGCTGAAGGCGGGGGTGGTGCTGGCCGGCACCGACTTCCAGGGCACGCCGTTCACCGGGCCGCCGGCGGCCATGCTGTTCGTGCACGGCCGCAGGGACGACACGGTGACGTACCGGGCCGGGCATGCCGTCTTCGCGGCGGTGCCCTGGTCGCGGGCGATGCTGTCGATCACCGAGGGCGGCCACGTGACGACGGGCACCGACTTCGAGGCGACCGCCGCCACGTCGACCGAGTTCCTGCGCTGGGCCCTGTACGGCGACGCGGGCGCCCGGTCCCGCCTGCCCGGAGCGGCCGCGCGGGGCGGTGTCGCCACGCTCGACGACCAACTTGTGTGATGCAGTCCACTCGTCCCGGGAGCGTGACGCGCGCCGCGTCGTTGGGTAAGAGGGACTCGCCGCCCGGCCGATCCTTCGGGTGACCTGGCTGTTCAGGAGCCCCGGACGGCAGCCGGAGGCGCACACGTACGGGGCAACCCTCGAGAGGTGGTGCTGGATCTCCGTGGCTAACGTGGATCGGGTGACTTTCTGGACCCGAAAACGCGATCGCTCCCTCTTCGCCAACGGCGGATCGCTGGTGATCTGTGGCCTGCTCGCCGGTGTCGTGGTCGCGGCGGCCTCGTTCCCGGCCGTGGCCATGTCGGGCCTGGCGGCCAAGGCGGGCTCGCAGGGCTTCGCCGAGCTGCCCAGCGAGCTGGAGCAGCAGTCGGCCCCCCAGGTCACCCGGATCTTCGCCTCCGACGGCAAGACGCAGCTCGCGGTCATGTACGACGAGTTCCGCAGCGACGTGCCGCTGAAGGAGATCTCGGTCAACATGCAGCACGCCATCGTCGCGGCCGAGGACCACCAGTTCTACGAGCACAACGGCGTCGACCTCAAGGGCGTGGCCCGGGCCTTCGTCAACAACAAGCAGGGCGGCGCGCAGCAGGGCGCCTCCACGCTGACGATGCAGTACGTGCGCATGACGCTGGCGTACTCGGCCAAGACGCCGCAGCAGGCGATCGACGCGACGAAGGACAGCCCGGAGCGCAAGCTCACCGAGATGAAGTACGCCATGCAGGTCGAGAAGGAGCTCACCAAGGAGCAGATCCTCGAGCGCTACCTCAACATGGCCCCGTTCGGCAACGGCGCGTACGGCGTCTACGCCGGCAGCCAGGTCTACTTCCAGAAGAAGCCGAAGGACCTGACGATCGCCGAGGCCGCCCTGCTCGCCGGCATGGTGAAGGCGCCGACCTCGTTCGACCCGACCACGCCCAGCGGCTACCCGCAGGCGCTGGACCGGCGCAACTACATCATCGACAACATGCGTGACCTGAAGTACGTCACGCCGGAGCAGGCCACCCAGGCCAAGAAGGTCAAGCTCGCCAAGACGACGAAGCGTCCCGGCAACGGCTGTGTCTCGGTCGCCAAGAACAACTGGGGCTTCTTCTGCGACTACTTCTACCGCTGGTGGCTGAGCCAGGAGCAGTTCGGCGCCACCTCGTACGACCGTGAGCGCCAGCTCAAGAGCGGCGGCTACCGCGTGGTGACCTCGCTGGACATCAAGGCGCAGGCCTCGGCCCGCAAGGAGATCACCGACCAGATCAGCGACAAGAGCCGCAACGCGCTGCTGCTGGCCGGGGTCGAGCCGGGCACCGGCCGGGTCCGCGCGCTGGCCGCCAACCGCAAGTACAAGCTGGACGACCCGGAGCACCCGAAGAACAAGCTCAGCTCGAACCCGGAGCTGGCGGCGAAGGGCATCCGCGGCACGTACCCGAACACCACCAACCCGATCATCACCGGCGGCGGCGACATCGTCGGCTACCAGGCCGGCTCGGTGTTCAAGATGTTCACGCTGGTCGCGGCGCTGGAGAACGGCTTCGGGCTGGACCACTCGATCACGTCGGGCTCCACGTACAAGTCGGGGTACATCATCGACCCGAGCTCGGACGCGGCCTGCCCGGGCACGCACTTCTACTGCCCGTCGAACGCGTCCAAGACGGAGCAGGGCACCTTCAACATGTGGACCGGCTTCGGCAAGTCGGTGAACACGTACTTCGTGCCGCTGCAGGAGCAGGTGGGCGCGGAGAAGGTGGTGGACGTGGCGAAGCGGTTCGGCGTGCAGTTCCGGGCCCGGCAGGACGCCGAGTTCGCCAACGACCCGGCCTCGGCGCACCAGTGGGGCGCGTTCACGCTGGGCGTCTCGGCGTCGACGCCGCTGGACATCGCCAACGCGTACGCGACCCTGGCCGGCGACGGCATGTACTGCAAGCCCACGCCGATCCAGCGGATCACCTCGGCCGACGGCACGAAGCTGGACGTGGGCCAGCCGGACTGCACCCGCGCGACCAGCAAGGACGTGGCGCGCCGGGCGCTCGACGCGGCCCGCTGCCCGGTCGGTGATCACGCCCAGCTGGGCAACTGCTCCGGCGCCACCGAGCCGGACGCGCGCGACGCGGTGGGTCACCCCATCTTCGGCAAGACCGGTACGACGGACGCCGACAAGACCGCTGCGCTGGTGGTGGGTACCCAGTCCCTGGTCGTCGCCGGCTACCTGGTGAACCCGGACTGGGCCGGCCACTACGACCGGATGCAGCACGGCATCGTGAACCCGGCGGTCTACCGGACGATGGCCGACTACATGGACGGCAAGCCGCAGGAGGAGTTCAAGAAACCGGGGGAGTGAACCCGGCCGCAGCCCTCGATCCCGTCGTCTCCCGCAGCGGAGGCGGCGGGATCGTCGTATCCGGGGTCTCTGAAACTTCCGGGGCACTTCCGAAGCGTGTCCCGCCTGCGGAACTGGTGTTGGTCGCAACTTCCGGCTTGCGCCGGGAAGACGGGCCGGGAGAGACTGCCTGTGCCGTCCGGAAGAGCACCGGAAGTTTCGGCGAAGCAGGAGGAGTCATGACCGTGCTGAAGGCCGGCCCGCAACCGTGGACCGACACCGCTCGAACCAGCGCCGAGCGCGCCGACGCCCTGCTGGAGGAGATGACCCTCGAGGAGAAGGTCGCCCAGCTGGGCAGCGTCTGGCAGCAGGACGCGGTCGAGACCACCGGTGAGGTCGCGCCGATGCAGGACGTCTTCGCCGCCGGCTCCCGCCCCTTCGACACCGCGGTGCGCGACGGCATCGGTCACCTCACCCGGCCCTTCGGCACCCGGCCGGTCACCGCCGACGAGGGCCGGGCCCGCGTGGTCGAGCTGCAGCGGCAGGTCGTGGAGAGCAGCCGCCTGGGCGTGCCCGCGATCGTGCACGAGGAGTGCCTCACCGGCTTCACCACGCTGGGCGCCACCGTCTACCCGACGTCGCTGGCGTGGGCCGCCACGTTCGACCCAGAGCTGATCGAGCGGATGGCCGCGGCGATCGCCGGCGACATGCGCGCGGTCGGCGTGCACCAGGGCCTGTCGCCCGTGCTCGACGTCGTGCGCGACTACCGGTGGGGCCGCGTCGAGGAGACGATGGGCGAGGACCCGTACCTGGTGGGCGCGCTGGGGGCCGCGTACGTGCGGGGCCTGGAGAAGCAGGGCCTCGTCGCCACCCTCAAGCACTTCGCCGGCTACTCCGCCTCGCGCGCCGCCCGCAACCACGGCCCGGTCGCCATGGGCCCGCGTGAGCTGCGCGAGTACATCCTGCCGACGTTCGAGACCGCGATCCGCGCCGGCGGCGCGCGCTCGGTGATGAACTCGTACTCGGAGATCGACGGTGTGCCGGTCGGCGCGGACCCGTCGCTGCTCACCGGCGTGCTGCGCGACGAGTGGGGCTTCGACGGCGTCGTCGTCTCCGACTACTGGTCGGTGCCGTTCCTGCAGACGATGCACCGGGTGGCCGCCACGCCCGCCGAGGCGGGGGCGCTGGCGCTCACCGCCGGGATCGACGTCGAACTGCCCGACGCCGTCGGCTACGGCGCGGGGCTCGTGGAGCTGGTGCGCTCGGGGCGTGTACCCGAGGAGCTCGTCGACCGGGCCGCCCGCCGCGTGCTGCGGCAGAAGGCCGAGCTCGGCCTTCTCGACCCGGACTGGACCCCCGAGGGTTCCGTCGCGGCCGGCGCCGGCATCGACTTCGACTCGCCCGCCAACCGCGCCATCGCGCGGGAGGTGGCCGAGCGCTCGGTCGTGCTGCTCGCCAACGACTCCGGCGTGCTGCCCCTGACCGAGGGCACCGCGCCGCGCCGGATCGCGGTCGTCGGGCCGTGCGCCGACGACGCCCAGGCGTTCATGGGCTGCTACTCGTACCCGAACCACATCCTCGGCGACTACCCCGAGTACGGGATGGGCCTCGAGGCGGCCTCGCTGTGGGCGGCGCTGCGCGCCGAGCTCCCGGACGACCGGTTCACGCTGGAGACCGGCTGCCCGATCCGCGACGAGGACCGCTCCGGCTTCGACGCGGCGGTCGCCGCCGCCCGCGACGCCGACGTCTGCATCGCCGTGGTCGGCGACCGGGCCGGCATGTTCGGCCGCGGGACCTCCGGCGAGGGCTGCGACGCGCCGGACCTGGCGCTGCCGGGCCTGCAGGGCGAGCTGCTGGGCAAGCTGCTGGAGACGGGTACGCCCGTCGTCGTGGTGGTCGTGTCCGGCCGCCCGTACGCGCTGGGCGACTACGAGGGGGCGGCCGCGATGATCCAGGCGTTCATGCCCGGCGAGGAGGGCGGCGCGGCCATCGCCGGTGTCGTCTCCGGGCGGCTCAACCCCAGCGGCAAGCTGCCCGTCCAGGTGCCGCGCCTGCCGGGTGGCCAGCCCGGCACGTACCTGCAGCCGCCGTACGGCGCGAACAGCGAGGGCGTCAGCAACCTCGACCCCACGGCGATGTTCGGCTTCGGACACGGGCGCTCGTACACCACGTACGAGTACGACGACCTGACGCTCAGCGCCACCGAGCTGCCCACCGACGGCACGGTCACGGTCTCGGTACGGGTCCGCAACACCGGCCCGCGCGACGGCGCCGAGGTCGTCCAGCTGTACCTGCACGACGTCCAGGCGGAGGTCACCCGGCCGCTGCTGCAGCTCGCCGGGTTCGCCCGGGTGCCGCTCGCCGCGGGCGCCGCGGCCCGCGTGGAGTTCACCCTGCACGCCGACCGCACCGCGTTCGTGGGCCGGGACCTGCTCCGCGTCGTCGACCCGGGCGAGGTCGAGATCCACGTCGGCGCCTCCGCCACGGACCTGCCGTGCCGGGCGACCGTCCGGCTGACCGGGGAGCGGCGCACGGTGGGCCGGGACCGGGTCCTGCACACCCCGGTGGTCGTCGGACCGGCCTGACCACACCTGGTCTCGTCGCGGCCCGCGGCTTCTCTCTCCCTGCTGCGGGCCGCGACGTCTTTCCCGGTCCCCGATGTGGCGGCGATGTGAAGGTCCCTGGCAGGTCGTATGTGACCGGCCGCCCCGGCGCTGAACCGCACCTACCGTCGCCCCTGTGCACACCGTTGACGTTCTCGTCGTGGGTGCGGGCCTGGCCGGCCTGCACACCGCGCGCCTCCTCGCCGCCCGGGACCTGACCGTCACGGTGGTCGACCGCCGCCGGTCGCTGGCGGCGGGCATCCGGACCACCGGCATCTTCGTCCGCCGCACCCTGGACGACTTCGGCCTGCCGGAGCACCTGCTCGGTCCCGGCGTCCGCGACGTCCTGCTGTACCCGCCGTCGCGCCGGGCCCCGGTCCACCTGACCAGCGACCGCGACGAGTACCGCGTCGCCGACATGGCCGGCGTCTACGAGCACGCGCGGCGCACGGCCGAGGCCGCCGGGGCCCGGATCCTGCTGGGCGTCCGGTACGCCGGAATGTCGGGGAACGTGGCCCGGCTCGAGGGCGCGGAGCCGGTGACCGCCCGGTTCGTCGTCGGCGCGGACGGCGCCCGGTCCCGGGTGGCGCGCGACCTCGGGCTGGACGTGAACCGGCGGCTGCTCGTCGGGGCGGAGATCGTGCACCCGATCGCGGAGGGCCCCGGCGCCCCGGCGTTCCACTGCGTGCTGGATCCCCGGATCGCCCCCGGTTACCTGGGCTGGGTGATCGCCGACGGGCGGCACGCGCACATCGGGGTCGCCGGATATCCGCACGCCATGCGCGCCGGCGTACGCCATCTGCTCGACGACTTCGCCGCTGACGCCCCGGGCCGGGCGGCGCCGGCCGGCCCGGTCGAGCGCCGCGGCGGTCCGATCCCGGTCGGCGGCGTGCTGCGCCGGCTGGCCTGCCCGCGGGGACTGCTCGTCGGCGACGCGGCGGGCGCGGTGTCGCCGCTGACCGCCGGCGGCCTCGACCCGTGCCTGCGCATGTCCGAGCTCGCCGCGGCGGTCACCGCAAGCTACCTGCGCACCGGCGACCAGTGCGTCCTGCGCGGGTATTCGGGCGGCCCGCTGCGGGCCCGCTTCCGGGGGCGGCTGATGCTGCGGCGCCTGGTCGCCGGCCTGCCCTCACCGGCCGCCGCGGAGGCGGCCTTCGCCGGGCTCCGCAGCCGTGCCGGCCGGGCGGCCGCGGCCCGGATCCTGTTCGGCGACGGCTCGTTCCCGGACGTACGGATGCGGGCGGAGCGGGCGGCGAGCGGTTGCCTGCACCGGTGACTAACCTGGGGGCATGGCGTCCAGCAACGACAGCATCATCGAGACCTTCCGGGCCAACGACGGTGTCGTCGGCGGCCCGTTCGAGGGCAAGACCCTGCTGCTGCTGCATCACCGCGGGCGCCGGTCCGGCAAGGAGTTCGTCACGCCGCTGGTCGCGGCGCCGGACGAGGACGCGTACGTGATCTGCGGCAGCCTCGGCGGCGGACCGGAGGATCCGCAGTGGATCGCGAACCTCGAGGCGGCGGCCGGTGCGACCACGGTCGAGCTGGGTCCCGCCACGTTCGAGGCCGGCTACGAGGTGATCCGGCCCGGCGACCCGCGCTGGGCGGAGACGTACGGTGTCTGGCGCGACTACTGGCCGCAGGCCCGGGAGTACGAGCAGAAGACCGACCGCAAGTTCCCCGTCGTCCGGGTGCAGGTCCCGCCCTCGGCATGACGCCGTTGGCGGGGGTCAGGGGGAGCCGGGCCGGAACCCGGCCGCCCGGTAGCCGTCGTCCTGCTCCCGCAGCCACTGCTCACCCGCTGTGCCGAAGTAGGCGATCGTGTCCTCCACGACCGTGCCGTCCCGCTCGACGATGCGGCGGATCTCGTCCGCGTCGCCGTCGTCGGCGCCGAGATAGGCCATGATCGTCACTCGTTCGTGGCCGCCGGTCGTCTCCCGCTGGTACACCCGGGCCGAGTTCGCCATGTGCCCCATCATGGCAGGCCCGCCGCCGGTGTACGGTCGGGCGCATGCGCGTTCCTACTGCAGCGGTCACCGCGGGCTCCCTCATCGGCGGCTGGCAGCTCGCCCGCCGGACCGGCATCCGCCCGCTGGGCGGCGTGGTCCTGGCGGCGGGCGGGGTGCTGGCCGGGCGGGAGTGGGCCCGGCGGACCAGCCCGGCCGTGACCGCGGGGCTTCTCGCCACGTACGTCGGCGCGTTCGGCCTGTCGCACCCGCTCGCCAAGCGCATCGGCCCGTGGCCGTCCGTGCTCGCCGTCTCCGCCCTCACGGCCGCGGCATCGTACGCGGCCGCGGACCGCAAAGCCGCCCGCTGAGCCTCCGCAGAGCCGCCCGCTGAGCCTCCGCAGCGCCGGCAGCGGGCCGTGAGGTGCCGGCGGGTCCACGCTGACCGGCCGGCGCCCCACGGATCCGGCTAGAGCGACAGCTTCCAGCTGTTGATGTAGCCCGTGTCGATCGCCGCGGCGTCCTGCACGCGCAGCGTCCAGGTGCCGTCGGCCGCCTCGCCGGACAGGTTCACCGCGTACGTCTGATCGATGTTGTCGGTGCTGCCCCCGGCCCGGTTGTGCAGGGTGTACGCCGTGCCGTCCGGCGCCACCAGGCTGACCACCAGGTCACCGATGTACGTGTGGACGACGTGTACCTCCACCGTGCTCGTCACCGACGGCGTGACCGTGCAGCCGCTGATCGCGATGGTGCTGGTGACCGTGGTGTTGTCCGGGATGGCGACGTCCGTGTCGTTGCCGCCCGAGCAGCCGTCGGGACTGCGTACGGTCAGGGTCAGCTGGGTGGAATGGGCCACCGACGGTGACGTGCCGGTCAGGGTGATCGGGTAGCTGCCGGTGCCCAGGCCGTCGGGCGTGCTGACGGTGACCGTGGCCGACTCGCCCGCGGTGATCTCGGCCGGGCTGAACGACACGGTCACGCCCGGCGGCACGCCCGTGGCGGTCAGCGCGATCGTCTCCGCGGTGCCGTTGGTGACCGTGCTGGCCAGGGTCGTCGTGACGGTCTCGCCGCGGTCGATCGTCGCCGTCGCCGGAGAGGTGGCGAGGGAGAAGTCGTCCCCGGTGGGGCAGTAGTCGCCGCCGGCCACGTTGACCGCCGTCCAGGCCGCCTGGACCGTCTTGTACTCCGTGCCGCACAGGCCGTAGAGGTCCGCGGCCGCGGCGAGCGTGTGCGCCCGGGCGGTGTTGGCCGGCGTCGCGGTGCTGACGTAACGGGTGTTGGACACGAAGTAGGTGTCGAGCGCCCGGAACCAGATCTTCTCGGCCTTGTCGCGGCCGATGCCGACCACCGGGTCCGCCGCCCCGCACACCGGCGAGGTGCCGTACGCGGTGGCGCCGGTGCCCTCGGCGAGGTCGAAGAAGAAGTGGTTGGCCACGCCGGAGGAGTAGTGCACGTCGACGCTGTTGGTGGACGAGGACCAGCAGCCGTGGGAGGCGCCGTCGAGGGCCGGGTTGTACATGTAGCGCAGCGGCGCGCCCGTACCCCGGATGTCGATCTTCTCGCCGATGTCGTAGTCGCCGGGGTCGCTGTCCGTACCGGCGTAGAACTCGACCATGGAGCCGAAGATGTCGCTGGTGGCCTCGTTGAGACCGCCGGACTCGCCGGAGTAGGTCAGGCCGCCGGGGATCACGTTCTCGGTGACGCCGTGCGACATCTCGTGCCCGGCCACGTCCAGCGCGACCAGCGGCTTGGCGTTGCCGGCGCCGTCGCCGTACGTCATCTGGGCGCCGTCCCAGAACGCGTTCACGTACGCGTTGCCGTAGTGCACCCGCGAGGGCACGCCGGCGCCGGTGCCGAAGATGCCGTTGCGCCCGTGCACCTCCTGGAAGTAGCGGAACGTGGTGGCGGCGCCGAAGTGCGCGTCCACCGCGGCGGAGGCCCGGTCCGCGTTCGTCCCGGTGCCCCAGACGTTGTCCGCGTCGGTGAACGTGGTGCACGTCGAGGTGCCGTTGTTCAGGTCGCAGGTGCGGCCGTTGCCGTGCGCCGGATCCACCAGGCTGAAGCCCGTACCCGACTCGGTCGTGTCGAGGTGCACGGAGCCCGAGTAGATGCTGTTGCCGGTGCCGTCGACGGTCTCGATCTCGTCGAACGAGCCGCGGACCGCGTTGGTCGACGCGTCCGTGATCACGTGCAGCCGGGACGGGGTCTGTCCGTCCTTGGCCCGGCCGGTGACCACGGTCTCCCAGGCCAGCGTGGGCGTGCCCGCGCCGGCGTCGATGAACAGCTCGGGCGAGCCGACCGAGGTGACCTTCCCGGAGAAGGCCCGTTCGGCGGCGGCGCGGGCCCGCGGTGCACCGACCTTCGGGGTGACGTTCAGCGCCAGCGGCGCCGCGAGCCCGTCGGAGCTGCCGGTGTAGTCGCCGTGGGCGTCGACCCGGACGGCGATGTCGCCGCCGTGGACGCGCAGGCCCTGATGCGTACGCGTGTAGCGCACGACGCCGTTGCCCCGGGCGTCCTTCTTGCTGCTGTAGACGGTGAACGTGTCCTGCGGCGAGCCGTCGACGGCCGCCCGGTGGTGCTCCAGGGCTGCGGTGGCCTGGGCCGGCAGCGAGGTGGACGGCGTGGACGGTGGCGCGGCGGACGCACTCGTGGCGGCGACCGCTGCGCCGCTACCGGCCAGCATGGTGGTGCAGGCCAGTGCGAGAGCTCTTCTCAAATGAGTTCCTCCCCGGATCCGGATGGCAAGCCATCCATTGATCTCAATAGCTTTGCGGAGAGCTTGAAGGTTGAACAGCCACGAAGTGAAGAATTTACATGTCTGAATTGACGGGCCGGCCGGCCCGCGGGGCGGCGATCATCGGGCTCGGCGGCGGAAGGAGCACGATGGCGCAGATGGAGACCACCGAGGACGGCCACTTCGTGGTCATCAAGGGCCGCCGCTGGCGCGCGACCGACCCCGCCATCCCCGAGGACGAGGCGGCACGGTTGCGCCGGGCGTTGATGGCGGCCCGCCGGGACGTCGGCGCGGCGCTGCGCGCGGGCGAGGACACCGCGCCGGCCCGCGCCCGGGTGCAGGCGGCGAAGGTGGCCCTCGGCGAGCGCGGCACCCCGTGGTGGGAACAGAGTCCCGACCAGCGGCGCGAACGGTGGGAGCAGGGCCTGCGCGACCTCGAACCGTAGGCCTACCGCGTCAGCAGGCGGAAGCCGTTGCCGTCGGGGTCGGTCATCGTCCCGGCCGCGTCACCGGTGCCCGTCGCCCCGAGCGAGATCAGCCGCTCGACCTCGGACTCCCGGTCGCCGGCGGGGACGGCGAGGTCGAGGATCAGCCGGTCCGCGCCCCGGCGCGGCATGTACGGCGGCCCGCCCCAGGTGATCTTCGGGCCGCCGTACGGGGCCTGGATCGCGGTCTCCTCGTCCTGGTCCCACACCAGCGGCCACCCCAGCGCCGCGGCCCAGAACCGGCCGACCTGCGGCGTACCGTCGCACGACAGCGCGCCGATGAACCCGCAGCCGGCGAGGAACTTGTTACCCGGCTCGATCACGCAGAACTCGTTGCCCTCCGGGTCGGCGAGCACCACGTGCTCCTCCTCGGGCAACTGGCCGACATCGGTGTGCCGCCCACCCAGCGCGAGCGCGCGGGCCACCGTCTCCCGCTGCTCCTCGAGCGACTCACTCGTCAGATCGAAGTGGGACCGGTTCTGCGCGACCTTCGGCTCGTCACTTCGCGCGAACCGGAGACGGAAGCCGCCGTCCTCCGCAGGCGCCAGCGTGCCGTCGCCGGCGACCTCCCGGCGCAGCAGCCCGGCCCAGAAACGCGCCAGGGCCGCCGGATCGTGCGCACGGAAACAGACCGCGTCCAGGTTGCCGGTCATGATGCCCACCCCCGGCCGCAGCCTAGGCCGCTGCCGCGTCGTCCGCAGTCGATATACCGCGACCCCGGGACGGCGTCGCGGGCCGTGCGCCCACCGCACGGCCCGCGACTTCGGTCCCGGTCCGCCCCGGGTACCGCCACCCCACCGCGCCCACCCGATTGCCCCAGGTGCGGTGGGGTGGTCCCTATTTGCCGAAGCCTGCCGTCAGACCGCTGAGGAGCTGGCGGCGGCCGACCATGTACATCACCAGGATGGGCAGCGTGGTCAGCACCACGGAGGCGAGGATCGCCGGGAAGTTGGTGCCGTACTGTCCCTGGAAGTTCCACAGCGCCAGCGGCAGCGGCCGGTTGTCCGGGCTCTGGATGAGCACGAGCGGCAGCAGGAACCCGTTCCAGATGGTCAGGCCGTGGTAGATGGTCACGGTGACCAGCGCCGGACGGGTGAGCGGGAACGCCAGGTGCAGCAGCGTGCCCCACTCGGTGGCGCCGTCCATCCGCATCGACTCGAAGAGCTCCTTCGGCACGTCGCGGATGAAGTTGGTCAGCACCAGCACCGACAGCGGGATGGCGAACGCGATCGAGGGCAGGATGATCGCCCCGAGCGTGTCGTACATCTTTAGCTTGATGATGATGAGATAGACCGGGATGATCACCGCTTGCAGCGGGATCGCCAGGCCCATCAGGAACAGCGAGTTGGTCCAGCGCAGGAAGCGCCGGCCGCTGCCCCGCACGATCGCGTACGCGGCCATGAACGAGATCGCCACGGCGGGAATGACCGCGCCCACCGTGATGATCACGCTGTTCACGAAGTACCGGACGAAGCCCGCCTCGAGCACCAGCCGGTAGTTCTCGAGCGTCGGGTCCTTCGCCGGCACCATGGTGTTCTCGGCGAAGTAGGTGCTCTGCGTCTTGAAGCTGGTGATGACGATCCAGTAGATCGGGACCAGCACGACCAGCAGCCACACCCACCCGAGCGCGCCGCCGATCCAGTTGCGGGGGGTCCCGCGGCGGCCCTTGCGGCGCGGCGCCTCGTCCAGGTCGGGCCGGGCGTCGGCCGCCCGGGCGCCGGAGGTCAGCGTGGTCATGTCAGGCCCCTTCCAGCTGGCTCTCGTCACCGCGACCACCCAGGCGCCGCAGCCCCAGCGCGAGCCCGAGGCCGACCAGCACCAGGATCACCGCGATCACGCTCGCCGGGCCCATCAGGCCGGCCATGAAACCGCGCTGGTACATGTCCAGCGCCAGCACCCGGGTCGCGTCGCCCGGTCCACCCGCGGTGAGCACGAAGATGAGGTCGAAGAACGTCAGCGAGCCCACCACCATCAGCGTCGACGATGTGATGATCGTGTACTTGAGCTGCGGCAGCGTGATGCTGAAGAACTGGCGCATCCGGCCCGCGCCGTCGATCTGCGCGGCCTCGTACATCGCCCGCGGGATCTGCCGGACGCCGCCCTGGTAGATCAGCGAGTGGAACGGGATGAACTGCCACGACACCACGAACACGACCACGCCGACGGCCAGCTTGCTCTCGCCCAGCCAGTCCTGGTTCAGGAAGTCCACGCCCAGGCCGGAGCCGAGCCCGAAGTTCGGGTCCAGCAACGCCTTGAACGTGATCGCCAGCGCCGCCGAGCTCAGCAGCAGCGGGATGAAGTACAGCACGGCCAGCCACTCGCGGTACCGCTCGTGCCCGGCCAGGAAGACGCCGATGAGCAGGCTCAGCGGCGTCTGGAACAGCCAGGACAGCGCCATGATCACGAAGGTGACCCAGAGCGCGTGCGGCAGTCCGGGGTCGGACAGCACCGACTGCCAGGCGTCCAGCCCGGCCGGCTTGATCTCGCCGATGCCGTCCCACTGCGCGAAACTCAGCGCCAGCACGCCCAGCAGCGGGACGACCCCGAAGATCAGGAACATGATGAGCGCCGGCACCGCCATCCAGGCGACGCCGCCGCTCCGCCCGCCGCCGGAGGTGGGCCGGTCCACCCGCAGCGGGGGCGGAGCAACAGTTGTCATTTGCCGATGGTCCCGTTCATGTTCGAGATGAACTCGTCGGGGCCGATCGACTTCTGGAAGAACTTCGCGATGTTGTCCAGCAGCGCCTCGGCCGCGGTCGGGCTCAGCGCCTGGTCCCACGACTGGCCGAAGTTCTTGGCCTTGGTGGAGATGTCGTAGACGAAGTTGAGGAACTCGGCGTCCTTGGAGGCCGCGAGCATGGACTGGCTGCTCTTGGCGACCGGGACCGCGCCGGAGTCCACCCACTCCTTGACCTCGGCGTCGGAGAGCACGGCGTCCTTGAAGAACTTCTTCGCCGTCTCCTTCTGCTCCGCGGTGGCCTTGGAGGAGATGGCGTAGTACTGCCCGGGGTTGCCGACCGTGTTGCTCGGGTCGCCCTTGCCGCCGGTGACCGGCGGGAAGTTCATCCAGCCGAGCTTGCCGTCCTTGACGAAGTTGCCGCCGTCGTTGGCCATGCTGCCGTACGTCCACGTGCCGTGCAGCATCATGGCGGCCTTGCCGCGGTAGAGCAGCGCCTGGTCGGCGTTGGAGTCGGCGGTGATGGAGGAGAAGCCCTTGACGAAGCCGTTGGCGTCGATGAGCTGGCGCAGCTTGGTGAGGGCCTCCTTGGCGCCGGGCGCGGACCAGGCGTTGGGCTTGCCCTCGAAGACACCCTGGAACAGCTCCGGGCCGCCGATGCGGTCGAAGAGGAACTCCATCCACATCATGTTCGTCCACCGCGACTGCCCGCCGAGGGAGAACGGCGCGATGCCCTTGCCGTTGAACAGGGTCACCAGGTTCATGATGTCGTCCCACGACTGCGGGGGCTGGGCACCGTTCTTCTGGAAGACCTCTTTGTTGTAGAAGAGGACGATCGGCGCGACCGTCTCGGCCGGCATGGCGTAGATCTTGCCGTTGATCGTGGCGGGGCCGAAGGAGGTCTCGAAGAGCTTGTCCTTGACCGCGGCGTTCTGCCCGAACCAGTCGGTGAGGTCCTCGACCTGGCCCGCCTCGACGTAGCTCTTGAGGCCGCCGCCGCCCCAGCCCCAGATGATGGTGGGGGCCTGACCGGCGCCGATCGCGGTCTTGATCTTGGTCTTGTAGGCGTCGTTCTGGTACGCCGTACCCTGGATCTTGCTGTCCGAGTTGTCCTTGTTGAACCGGTCGACGGTGTCCTTGCGGATCTGCTCGCCGGGCGCGCCGGTCAGGTACCAGTAGGTGGCGGAGGCGCCGCTGCCTCCACCCGAGGTGCCGGGCCCGGAACTGCCGCAGGCGGCGAGCGCACCCGCCGCACCCGCCCCGACGGCCAGATTGAGGAAATTGCGACGCGATATCGAACTGAGTTCCACGCTTGTCTCCATGCTCCTGAGCCGCTGTCGCGGCTACCGACCCTGACACCGGAAGTTTCGAGAAGAGCTCGTAAGTTATCGAGAGATTTCGTTAACGTAGGGTTTCCGCTGTGGTGTGTCAAGGGTCTCAACGCCCTTCCGCCCGGAACATGAAACGCGACTCCAGTACGGGTGGGATCGCTCCCACGACCGGTCTCGACGAGGTCACGAACGGGTCTCTCTCAGGCGTCGGTCGACCCCCGAAACTTCCGGTACGGCGCGGTGCTGTCGCGCAGGATGAGTTCGGTGGACAGTTCAACCCGGGGGGCCGCGACACGATCGCCCTGGGCCAGGCGCAACGCGGTCCGCGCGGCCAGGCCGCCCATCTCCGCGAGGGGCTGCCGGATGGTGGTCAGCGGCGGCGACGACCAGCGCGCCTCGGGCAGATCGTCGAAGCCCATCACGCTGACGTCGTCCGGTACGCGCAGCCCCCGCCGGCGCGCCGCCTCGTACACGCCGAGGGCCATCTGGTCGCTGGCGGCGAAGATCGCGGTGGGCGGGTCGGGCCGGGCGAGCAGCTCGGCGCCGCGCACGTACCCGGACTCGTGGTAGAAGTCGCCCTGCCGGATCAGGTCCTCGTCCACCCGCAGGCCGGCCGCCTCCATGCCGGCGCGGTACCCGTCGAAGCGCGCCCGGCTGCACATGACGTGCCGCGGCCCGGCGATGAAGCCGATCCGGCGGTGTCCCAGCTTCGCCAGGTGCTCGGTGGCGCTCAGCCCCCCGGCCCAGTTCGTCGCCCCGATGGTGGGCACGTCCGACTCGGAGTTGCCCACCGGGTCCACCACCACGACCGGGATGCCCAGCCGGGTCAGCTCGGTGGAGACCGTGGCGGTCAGCTCGGAGTTGACGAAGATGACCCCGGCCGACGAGCGGGCGCGCAGGTTCTGCAGCCACTGCCGGGTCGCCATCGGCCGCCGGTGCACGGCCGAGACGACCGTACCCACACCGGAGGCGTGCGCGACGTCCTCCACCCCGCGGATGAGCTCCACCGCCCAGGGGCTGTCGAGGTCGTTGAAGACGAGGTCGAGCAGTCCGGTGCGGCCGGTCTGCTGGCGTGAGTTGCGCCGCCGGTAGCCGTGCTGCTGCAGCAGCTGCTCGACCCGGGCCCGGGTCTGCGCGGAGACGTCGGAGTGCCCGTTGAGCACGCGGGAGACGGTGGGCACCGAGACGCCGGCGGCACGGGCGATGGTGGAGATCGTGACCCGCCGGTTGTCGTCCACGATCATGATCCGACGGCTGCCGTGGGGACCGCGGGGCGCGCGGCGGACACGAGGACCGGTAAAGGTTTGATCATCATTGATGTCCTCACGGGCTCGGCCCCGAAACTTTCGGGAGTTTCCGTTACGTGCCCGGAACATAGGCCAGCGATGCCGGAGTGGTCAACGGGTAACAATGTGGACCATTGACCGGCGGAATCGCTGATCAAGAAGGCCGATCGGCAGGTGGCTGGCGCTCTTGACCGGACTTGGATGGACGTCTATGTTGCGGGAAGTTGCCACCTCATTTCCGAAACTTCCGACCGCGACAGCCGGTCCGTTCCGGCGTGACCGAGGCCAGGAGACCCCATGCCCGCATCCGAGACCGGCGGTCGCGCCTCCCGCCGTACCGTCCTCGTGGCCGCCGCCGGCGCAGCCACCGTCGCCGCCGCGCCGCGGCCCGCGCTGGCGCACGACACCCCCGCAGCCGGCACCTGGACCGCCAGCTGGGCCGCGGTGCCCACCACCGTCCCGCCCGGTGCGCCCGCCGTGCTCGAGCGGCAGACCGTCCGGCACGTCGCGCACCTCAGCCTCGGCGGCGACCAGCTCCGGATCCGGCTCTCCAACGAGTTCGGCGCCGAGCCGCTGGTCGTCGGCGAGGTCCGCGTCGCCCGCCGCCAGGGCACCGGCGCGAGCACCGCCACCGTCCCCGGCACCGACCGGCGCGTCACCTTCAGCGGTCACCCCTCGGCGACCGTGCCGGCCGGCGCGCCGCTGGTCAGCGACCCGGTGCCGGTGCGCGTCGACGACGGGTCCGACCTGGTGATCAGCATCTACTTCCCGCAGCGCACCCTCGTCACCACGCTGGCGGCCTTCTCGTACCAGGAGAACGTCATCGCGGCCGGCAACGTCACGGCGGCGCGTACGGTCACCCCGCAGTCGACGGTCACGCAGGACCTGTTCCTCACCGGGGTCAGCGTCCGCCGCCGCTCCGGGGCGATCGTGGCGCTCGGCGACTCCATCACCAACGGCGCCAACACGCAGACCAACGCCAACCACCGATGGCCCGACCTGCTCGCCGCCCGGCTGCGCGCCGCGCGCGTGGACCGCGGCGTGGTCGACCTCGGCGTGTCGGGCAACCGGCTGCTGCACGACCCGAACCCGCCCGCCGGCAGCGACGCCGAGGCGTACGCGGCGTTCTTCGGCCAGAGCGGGCTGCGCCGCTTCGACCGGGACGTGCTCGCCCAGCCCGGCGCGCGCCACCTGATCGTGCTGCTCGGCGTGAACGACCTCGGGCACCCGGGCACCACCGCGCCCGCCTCGGAGACCGTGTCCGCCGCCGACCTCATCGCCGGTCACCGCCAGCTCATCGCCCGCGCGCACCAGGCGGGCCTGCGGGCGTACGGGGGCACGATCCTGCCGTTCCAGGGCGACACCTTCGGCTTCTACACGCCGGAGAACGAGCGCAAACGCCGGGAGCTCAACGCGTGGATCCGGCACGGCCACGAGTACGACGGCGTCATCGACTTCGACGCGGTCATGCGTGATCCCACCCAGCCGCTGCGGCTGAACCCGGCGTACGACAGCGGCGACCACCTCCACCCCAACGACGCCGGCATGGCGGCCATGGCCGCGGCCGTGCCCCTGCGCTTCTTCCGACAGGACGCGCCATGAGACCCTTCCTCGCCCTCGCCGCCCTCATGCTGCCGCTGGTGGCCGCACCGTCCGCGGCGGCCGCCACCGGCCGGCACGGCACCGACGACCTCGGCGGTTACGTCTCCACCCATCCGGGCCCCGGCCGTTTCCCGATCGCCGACCGCGGCCGGGTCGCCCCGATCGTCGTCAGCGCCGGCGACCACGCGGGCGTGATCCGCGTCGCCGACGACCTGCAGTCCGACCTCGAGAAGGTCACCGGCACCCGGCCGGCCGTCGGGCACGACACGCTGCCCACCGGCCGCGACCCGATCATCCTCGGCACGCTCGGCAAGAGCCCGCTCATCGACCGCATGGTCGCCGCCGGCCGCCTCGACGTGCGCGGCCTGGCCGGCAAGTGGGAGACCACCGTCGAACAGATCGTCGAGCACCCGCTGCCCGGCGTCCGGCGCGCGTTCGTCATCGCCGGCAGCGACCAGCGCGGCACCATCTACGGCGCGTACGACCTGTCCAAGCGGATCGGGATCAGCCCGTGGCACTTCTGGGACGACGTCCCCGTGCGCCACCGCGACGCCCTGTACGCCCTGCCCGGCCGGCACACCCAGGGCACGCCCGCGGTGAGGTACCGGGGCTTCTTCATCAACGACGAGAACCCCGCCACCGGCACCTGGGCGCCCGGATACTTCGGTCCCGGCAAGGCGCCCGGCTTCCCCAACGGGCTCAACGCCGCGTACTACGCGCAGGTGTTCGAGACCATGCTGCGGCTGCGCGCCAACTACCTGTGGCCGGCCGTGTGGGGGCGGGCGTTCGCCGAGGACGACCCGCAGAACCACGCCACCGCCTCGTACTACGGCGTGGTCATGGGCACCTCGCACGAGGCCCCGATGATGCGCGGCATCGAGGAGTGGAACCGGCACGCCAAGAACGGCACCGACCCGTACGGCGGCAACGGCGAGTGGAGCTTCCGCCGCAACGCCGACGCGATCAAGGCGTACTGGCGTGACGGCGCGGAGCGGATGGCGCGGGAGAAGATCGAGGGCGTCATCACCCTCGGCATGCGCGGCAACGGCGACGTGAGCCTGCCCGACGGCGACGGCATCGACCTGATGAGCTCCATCATCGACACCCAGCGGCAGATCCTGCGCGACACCGGCCTGATCGGCGCCCCCCAGGTGCAGACGCTCTACAAGGAGGTCCAGCGCTACTGGGACCAGGGCTACCGGCCGCCGGACGACGTCACGGTCGTGTTCTGCGACGACAACTGGGGCAACATGCGCAAGTTCCCGTACGCCTCGATGCCGAAGCGCAGCGGCGGGTACGGCATGTACTACCACTTCGACTACGTCGGCGGCGGCCGCAACTACAAGTGGGCCGACACCGTCAACCTCACGAACACGTGGGAGCAGCTGCACCGGGCGTACACCTCGGGCATCGACCGGCTCTGGATGGTCAACGTCGGTGACCTGAAGAACGAAGAGGAACCCACGCAGTTCTTCCTCGACTACGCCTGGAACCCGAACGCGATCCCGCTGCACGAGCTGGGTGGGTGGGAGAAGCAGTACGCCGCGCAGAACTTCGGTCCCGCGCTGGCCCCCGCGATCGCCGGCCTGCTCGCCGACTACGGCTACCTGCAGTCGCGCCGCAAGCCGGAGCTGCTCAACCGGCGTATCACGCTCAACCCCACCACCAACGAGATCGTGTACGACGACCAGGCCACCCCGTTCAGCCTCACCGACTACCGGGAGATGGACCGCGTGACGGCCGAGTGGCAGACGATGGGCGCGCGCGCCGACCGGCTCCGCAGGCTCGTGCCGGCCGCCTGGCAGGACGCGTTCTACCAGCTCGTCTACTACCAGGTGAAGGCCACGGCCAACCTCTACGCGCTGCGCCGGGCCGAGTTCACCAACATCCTCTACGCCGCCCAGGGCCGGGCGTCCACGAACGACCTGGCCGACGTCGCGGAGGCGCGCTTCGCCGAGGACCAGGCGATGAGCGACTACTACAACACCCGCCTGGCCGGCGGGAAGTGGAAGAACTGGCAGCTGCAACCGAAGATCGGGTACGGCAACGTCGAACGGTACGGTCCCAACGCGCCGTGGCAGCAGCCGGAGAAGGACAACGTCGCGCTGCCCGACGAGATCTACCCGTACCTCAAGCGCATCGAGGTGCCCGCGGCGGCGGCGCTCGGCGTCGCCCTCGACGGCGGGGACGCGCACGTGCTGCCGGAGTTCAGCCCGTGGCAGTCGCAGCCGCAGCAGTACATCGACGTGTTCAACAAGGGCGCGACGCCGTTCGCGTACCGGATCACCGCGGGCGAACCGTGGGTGCACGTGACCCCGGCGGCCGGCCGTGTGGGCAAGGAGGTGCGGGCCACCGTACGCGTCGACTGGTCCCGGGCCCCCGCCGGCACGACCACCGTGCCCATCACGATCAGCGGGGCGGGGGAGCAGGTCGTGGTCCAGGCCCCGGTCCGCAGGCCGGCGCTGCGCCCGTCCGGCTTCGCCGAGGCCAACGGGTATGTGTCGATGCTAGCGCCGCACTACACCCGCAAGGTCGGCCAGTGGCAGGTGCTGCCCCGCATCGGCAAGACCGGCGACGGCCTCACGCCGCTGGGCGGGGACGGTGCCCGGCTCGAGTACGCGATGACGCTGACCACCACCGGACCCGTACGCGTCTCCGCCGTCCTCTCCCCGCGTAACGACGCGCTGCCCACCCCCGGCCTGCGGTACGCGATCTCGGTCGACGACCAGGCGCCGCAGACGGTCGACGTCACCGCCGCGACGGGCGCCAACGCCACCACGATGAACCGGCAGTGGGAACGCAACACGTCCGACAACGTGAACGTCACGACGACCACGCACACGATCGACCGCGCGGGCACCCACACCCTGAAGTTCTGGATGGTGGACCCGACGGTGATCCTGCAGAAGCTCGTCGTCGACACCGGCGGGGTGAAGTACAGCTACCTCGGCCCGCCGGAGAGCCGGGTGTACGGCCGATGACCACCACCGTGGCGGTGCTGGCGCCGCCGGCCACCCGGGCGTCGTTCGTGGAGGTGTACCGGACGGTGTTCGCCGGTCCGCTGTTCACCGCCACGGCGGTGCTGGAGGAGGCCGACATCGTGGCGGTCGCGCCGGCCGGCTGCTGCGCGCCCGGGCTCGCCGCCCGGCTCCGCGCGGTGGCCCGGCGCGGCTGCCGGGTGCTGGCCGCCGGGCCGGCCGTCGCCAGCCTGGCGGCGACCGGCCTGCTCGACGGCCGGCGGGTCGCCGTCCACGAGGGACAGGCGGCCGCGTTCGCCCGGCGGTTCCCGCGGGTACGGGTCGCCGCGGGCGTCCGCTTCGTCGACGACGACCCGGTGCTCACCGCGCCGGACGAGCGCGCCGCCGTCGACCTGTGCCTGCATCTGGTGCGCAAGGACCTCGGCGCGGAGGCCGCCGCGGATTTGTCGGCAGGGCTCCATCCGTACGTCGTCCAGCGGACATGTACGGGGCGCCGGTGATCTCATAGATTGCTCGCGGTCTATCTCTTCGATCGCGGGAGAACACATGTCCGTCACGGGCAGAATCGCGGCCGTGCTGGCCGCCGCACTCGCCACCACCGGCCTCCTCGCGCCGGCGCCGGCGCACGCGGCGGTCAGCCGGGCCCAGCTCGCCCTGCGCTGGGCCCCCATCCACTACCAGGACGTCGACGCCACCGGCAGCCACGCGCTGGGCGGGAAGTCGGACTACCTGACCAGGGTCGACTTCGACGGCGACCTGAGCGGGCGCAACAACTGGGACCACGCCGCCCAGTCCGGCGCGTCGTTCGCGGCGCACGTCTACTACTCCGTCGTCGAGACCGGCAGCCACTGGTACATCACGTACTTCTTCTTCCACCCCCGCGACTGGATCGACCACCCGTTCTTCGAGACCGAGCACGAGAACGACGGGGAGGGCGTCCTGCTCGCGATCGAGAAGAACGACACCGACTACGGCGTGCTGCGCTCGGCCGTCACGGTCGCCCACACCAACTTCTACTCGTACGCCCCGGCGGGCAGTACCTGGACCAGCGGCCGGGAAAGCATCGACGGCACCCTGCAGATGCAGAGCTCGCCGCACGACTCGTTCCAGCACCCGGTGACCGCCCAGGAGGCGCGCGGGCACGGGCTCAAGGCGTACCCGCAGTACACGATCAACGGCGACGGGCTGGTCTACTACCCGTCGACCACCGCGCAGACCCCGTCCGGCACCAACGACCGCGACGTGCAGTACGCCCTCATCGACATCTTCGCCGACGGCGGCCTGTGGGCGCAGCGCGCCAACGCGAACCTCTTCGCCAACCTGGGCACGTTCGCCGGCGACACCTCGGGCGACTGCGGCGTGGGCACGTTCTCCTGCGGCACCAACTCGGCCAACGCGCCGTGGGGCTGGGACGACGGCGACGACCTGCCCGGGCGCGGCGAACTGGCCACCGATCCGGCGAAGCTCTCGGCGGAGTACTTCACCGTGCCGGGGACGCTGTCGCGGTCGTACACGTACAACCCGTACTCCAGCGCGGCGGCGGCACTGAAGGAAGCGGCCCGTACGGCCCCGCGCGTGACCGACTGACACGTGGCCGGCGGCGGCCGGCCCGGCCCGGGTCGGCCGCCGCCGCACGCGGATGCTTCACTGTCAGGTATGCCCGATCTGACCGAAACGCGAGTAACGATCACCTTCCGGGCGGAGGGTGATCTCACCATGAACTCGCTGATGGGGTGGCTGCGCCGCGACGGACAGGTGGCCCGCTCGGCGGAGATCATCGCGGTGCCCGCCGCGAACGGCTCGATGGGTGCGCTCGAGGTGATCGACGTGGTGGTGTCCAACGCCACCGGGATCGCCGGGCTGCTCGTCGCCTACCGCGCCTGGCGGCAGGCCAAGCGCCAGACCGCGCCGGTGACCATCGTCATCAACAACGTGAGCGTCGTCCACGACGGCACGGACGAGGCGGACCGCCGGGTGGTGCGGGCGGTCGAGGCGGCCGCCGGCCGCGTTTCCGGGGATCCGGGCGATGGCGCTGCCTGATGCCGCCGCCTCCCGCGCGGTCCTGATCGGCGTCGACCGGTACCCCGGCATCACCGACCTGCCCGCGGTCGCGAACAACGTCGAGCGGCTCGCCGGCCTGCTCACCGATCCGGAGGTCTGGGGCCTCGACCGGTCGCACTGCACCGTGCTGGCGAACCCGGCGTCGCGGGACAGCGTCATCGACGCCGTGTTCACCGCGGCGACGCAGGCGAGCGACACCCTCTTCGTCTACTTCGCCGGCCACGGGCTGCTGGACGAGCAGACGTCCGAACTGCTGCTGGCGATGCCCGACACCACGGACCTCGTCCGGCACACCGCCATACGGTACGACGACATCCGCCGGGTCGTGAACCGCCACGGCCTGAGCACCAGCAAGGTCGTCATGCTCGACTGCTGTTTCAGCGGCGCTGCCCTGGAAGGGTTCATGGGGGCGTCGAACGGCATCGCCGATCGCAGCCGCATCGACGGCACCTACCTGATCACCGCCTCCGCGGAGACGGCTGCCGCGAGCGCGCCGCTGGGGGAGCCGTACACCGCCTTCACCGGCGAGGTCATCCGTGCCCTGCAGGACGGGGTGCCGGGTGGCCCGGACCTGCTGGACATGGACACCCTGTACTGGCACGTCCGTCAGGAGCTCGAGGCCAAGGGGCGGCCGCTCCCGCAGCAGCGGGCCCGCAACAGCGGCGGGACGATCATCCTCGGTCGCAACCGCCGGGGCCGGGGATCCTCGGCGGCGCCGCAGCCGCCGGCGGCGCGCCCGGAGGTGCCCGACGGCGCCGACCACCTCATGAGCCTGGAACCCCGGGACTTCTTCGCGCAGCTCGACCGGGCCGGGCGCGACCGGGCCGCGGCCCTGCTGGCGGCCGCCGGCGCGCACCGTCCCGACCAGGAGGTGGCGGGCCTGGTGCTCTTCGCCGGCCGGGAGGGGCGGCACGCCGCGGGCGACGCGATCCTGGCCGGTGCCGGCCATCGGCCCGCGGCCGAGATCGGGTCCCTGGCCCGCGAACTGCAGGAGCTCGAACTGCCCGCCGCGGTCCGTACGCTGCTGCGGCACACCGCGTCGCGGCCGGCGCGGGTGGTCGCCGACGTGGCAGCCGTCCTCGCCGGCGACGGGTGGCCCGACGCCGTCCGGGAGCTTCTCGACACCGCCGCGGAGCACTGGGGGGCGCCGGAGTCGATCGTCGGGCTGGTCGGCGCCCTGTCGCTGCCGTCGTTGCGGCCGGCGGCGGACGCCATGCTCGTCACCAAGGCGGCCCGTACGCCACCCCCGGACGCGGTCGTCATCGCCGACGCGCTGCTCGGTGGCGGGCGCGACGACGCCGCGTTCTGCTTCTACGGACACGCGCTGGACCTGGTCGTGCTGAGGCCGGACGCCGAGATCGCCTCGCTGGTCTCGGCGATGGTGGCCGCTGACACCCAGGCCCACGCCCTGCGCCTGAGCACCAAAGCCTTCGCCCACGCGCGTACGCCCGACGCGTTCGCCTCGCTGGCGGCCGCGTTCTGGGACGAGGACCTCGAGGCGTGGGTGGAACCGGCGCTGCGGCAGGTCGCGACGGCCTGGACCCTGCCCGACCTGGTCGCGCTCGGGCGGCGGATCCGCCGGGCCGGCCGGGACGAGGCGGAGCTGCGCCTGTTCGTGACGGCTGCGGTGCGGGGCGGCCCGGACACCGCCCTGACGCTGATGGCCGCATTGCAGGACGCCGGGGTACCGCGGAGTGCGCGCCGGCTGATCGACGAAGTGGCGGAAGCGCTCGGCCCGGGTCAGCTCGCACGCCTGGCCGAGGGGCTGCTCGAGCTCGGTCAGCACACCCCGGTGCGGCGGGTGCTGGAGGTGATCGCCCACGACGGCCGGCGGCTGGCGGAGCTCGGCCCGGTGGACGGCACCCGCCTCGCGGCGGCGTACGCGGCAAGTGCCGGGCAGGACATGGCGCAGATCGCGGACATGGTGCGGCGGCTGCCGGAGGTCAACGACCTCACCGCAGCGCTCCTGCGGATCCTCGCCGAGCACGCCGGGGACGAGACGGTCATCGACCTCGCCCGGTTCCTGCCGCCCGACGACTGGCGCCGGCACACGCTGACGTACCTGGTGGCCGGCATGCCGGCCCGCTCCGCGATGCTGCCGCCGATCGTCGCCGCGCTGCAGGCCTCGCTCGGGCGCCACTGGCTGCGGACCGTCGCCGCCGTGTCCGGGCGGGAGGACCGCGTCGCGCTCGCCGCCGTCGTCCAGGGCATGCAGCTCGCAGGGTTCGACGCCGAGGTCAACGAGCTCTTCAGCGTCGAGCAGCACGCGGACCGGGCCGGGCTGACCGGCCTCACCGCGGCGTTGGAGCCCGCCGCGGCGCGGGAGATCTTCAACGACAAGGTCGCCCTCGCGCCGGTGCGGACCGTCGTGGAGATCGCCGAGGGGCTCGGCGACCGCCCCGACCACGTCCAGGCGCTGCTCGACAGCTTCATCGAACGGCGCCAGGACGTGGCGGCGACGAGGATCCTGGCCCGGGCGCTGGCCGACAAGGGATGCGACTTCGCCGCCCACTACCTCGAGGCGTGGCTGCGTACCTGTGCGCCGGAGCCCGCGCCCCGGTCCGGATGGACGTTACGGCGACGCTGACGCGGTCACTGCGCCGCATCCTTGGGCGGTGCCGTGCTGTCGCGCACGATCAGTTCCGTGGCCAGCTCCACGCGGGGCGTCTGGATGTCCTCGCCCTGCGCCAGTCGCAGCGCCGTCCGTGCGGCCAGGCCGCCCATCTCGGCGAGCGGCTGGCGGACCGTGGTGAGCGGCGGGGACGCCCAGCGGGCCTCCGGCAGGTCGTCGAAGCCGACCACGCTGAGGTCGTCGGGGACCCGCAGGCCCTTGTGCCGGGCGGCCTCGTACACGCCGAGGGCCATCGTGTCGCTGGAGGCGAAGATGGCGGTCGGGCGGTCGTCCATGTCCAGCAGCGACATGCCGCCGGCGAAGCCGGACTCGTACAGGAAGTCGCCCTGGCGGATGAGTGACTCGTCGACGGACTCCAGGCCGGTGCGGTAGCCGTCGAGACGGGCCCGGCTGCAGATGAGGTGTTTCGGGCCGGCGATGAAGCCGATGCGGCGGTGGCCCAGCGACGTCAGGTGCTGGGTCGCCGACAGGCCGCCCGCCCAGTTGGTGGCGCCCACCGTGGGGATGTCCAGGGGTGCGCCGCCGGCCGGGTCGATGACCACGACCGGGATGTTGAGCCGCTGCAGTTCCGCGTAGACCGGGGTGGTCAGATCCGAGGTCACGAAGATGACGCCGTCGGACTGGCGGGCGTACAGGTTCTGCATCCACTGGCGGGTCGCGGCGGAGCGCCGGTGCACCGCGGAGACGACCGTGCCGACGCCGGCGGCGTGCATGACGTCCTCCACGCCGCGGATCAGCTCGACCGCCCAGGGGCTGTCGAGGTCGTTGAAGACCAGGTCCACCAGGGCGGCCTTGCCGGTGGGCTGCCGGGACGCTCGCCGGCGGTAGCCGTGCTGTTTGAGCAGGTTCTCCACCAGCTCGCGGGTCTGCGGGGCGACGTCGGCGCGCCCGTTGAGGACACGGGACACGGTGGGGACCGACACGCCGGCTTCCCGGGCGATCGCGGCGATGGTCACGCGGGCCACGGACGCCTCCTACGTAAGTTTCGGGATCAAGTCTCGGAAGTATTCCACACCCGCTGCGGGAAAACATGAATCGCATTAGCATCTGCGGATATCCATCGACCTCTGTCTCTGCCCGGAGGTGCCCTTGTCCGCTCGACGCCTGCTCACGGGCCTGACCGCGAGTCTTCTCCTCCTCCTACCCGCTCCCGCATCCGTCGCGGAAGCCGCCGCGCCGTCCGCCGGATACTCCGTCGGGGTCGGCATCGGCGACATCACCGGCGAGGCCGCCGAGGTGGGCATGCTCGGCTACGCCGATCCCGCCCAGACCACCTCCGGCATCGCTTCGCGGCAATGGGCGCGCGCCTTCGTGGTCGCCGACCCCGCCGGGCACCACGTCGCCTTCGTCAGCACCGAGATCGACTTCGTGACCCAGGCCGTCCAGATGGAGGTGCTCAAGCGCCTGCGGGCCCGGCACGGCAGCACGTACACCGACCAGAACGTCGTGCTCACCGCGACCCACACGCACTCCGGCCCGGGCGGCTTCTCCGAGTACACGATGTGGAACCTCACCACCCTCGGCTTCGAGGCGCCGATCTTCGAGGCGATCGTCTCCGGCATCGTGCGCGCGATCGACGCCGCCGACGCCCGGCTCGCGCCCGGCACGGTCAAGATCGCCGAGGGTACGCTCACCGGCGCGAACGTCAACCGTTCGCTGCCGGCGTTCAACGCCGACCCGGCCGCCGACCGGGCCCGGTTCCCCGGCGCCGTCGACACCCGGATGACCGTGCTCCGCTTCGAGCAGGGCGGCCGGCCCGTCGGGCTGCTCTCGTTCTTCGCCACCCACGGCACCTCCATGACCCCCGCCAACCACCTCATCAGCGCCGACAACAAGGGGTACGCGGCCCACCTCATCGAGGACGGAGTGCACGGCGTCGACTGGGCGCACCGGGGTGACTTCGTGGCGGCCTTCGCGCAGACCAACGCGGGCGACATGTCGCCGAACCTGCGCAACGGCGGCGCCCAGGGCCCGACGGACGACGAGTTCGAGAACACCCGGATCATCGGCAAGCTGCAGGCCGACAAGGCGCAGCAGCTCTTCGACTCCGCGACCGAGGAGCTCACCGGCCCGATCGACGCCCGTGGCCGCTACGTCGACTTCTCCGCCGTCCAGGTCGCGGGGGCGTACACGCCGGACGGGCAGCCGCACCGTACCTGTCCGGGCGCGCTCGGGCAGAACTTCACCGCCGGCGCCGAGGACGGCCCCGGCCCGCCGATCGTCGACGAGGGTGACCTCAACACCAACCCGCTGCTGCTGGTCGCCGGCATCGTGGTCAACCCGACGCCGGCCGAGGTGCGGGTGTGCCAGGCGCCCAAGGACGTCTTCCTCGGCAGCGGCAGCCAGAACCCGCCGTGGACCCCGCAGATCATGCCGCTGCAGGTGCTGCGCATCGGCCAGCTGGCCGTCACCACCGCGCCGGGGGAGTTCACCATCGTGGCCGGCCAGCGGGTGCGCGACGCGGTCGCCGTCCAGCTCCCCGGCGCGGTGACGCACCAGATCCTCGCCGGGTACGCGAACGCCTACGCGGGCTACGTCGCCACCCCCGAGGAGTACGACCTGCAGCACTACGAGGGCGCGGCCACCCACTTCGGCCGCTACACCGGGCCGGCGTACCAGCAGGAGCTGGCGAAGCTCGCGGCGGCGCTGCGCGACGGGCAGCCCACGCCCAGCGCGGTCCAGCCGCCGGCGCTGCCGCAGAACAGGATCAGCGTGCGGCCGGGTGTCGTGCTGGACACGCCGCCGCTGGGCAGGTCCTTCGGCAGCGTGGTCACCCAGCCGGCCGCGTCGTACGCCCGCGGCGCCACCGTCCGGGCCGACTTCGTGACCGGCCACCCCAACAACAACCTGCGCGACGAGGGCACGTTCCTCGAGGTGCAGCGGCAGACCGGCGGCACCTGGACCACCGTCTCGACCGACGCCGAATGGCAGACGACCTACCGCTGGAAGCGCGAGTACCTCGGCGTGTCCACGGCCCAGATCACCTGGACGGTGCCCGCGGACGCGGAGCCCGGCACGTACCGGATCGTGCACCACGGCGACGCCAAGGGCATCACGGGCGCGATCACCCCGTTCACCGGCACCAGCCGGACCTTCACTGTCACTCCATAGCGGGATTGCGTACCGGTGCTCGCGTCCTCCGAGGCGTGAGCACCGTTGCCGCAGGTGTGCTCAATAACCGAAATGGCCTGAAATCCGCCGGTCGCCGGCTCGTGATGATCGGTGCCGCGACCGTGCTCGTCGCCGCGGGCGGCGCCGCGCTGGCCGAGGTGGTCTCCAGCACCCCCGGCCCGGCGCCGTCGTTCAACGGCCCCGTGTACGCCGTCGCCCACCTCGGCGACGTGGTGTACGTCGGCGGCTCCTTCACCGGCGCGGTGGTGGGCAGCAAGACCACCGCCCGCGCCCGCCTCGCCGCGTTCAACGCGCAGACCGGCGCCCTGCTGGACTGGAACCCGGGCGCGGACGGCACCGTCCGGGCGCTCGCCGCCGACGGCACCACGGTGTACGCCGCCGGTGACTTCGGCAAGGTCGCCGGCATGACCCGCGACGCGGTCGCCGACCTGAACGCGGCCACCGGCGCCCCCGGCCCGCTCAAGCACACCGTGCTCGGCCAGCCGAACGCCCTCGCCGTCGGCAACGGCCGGGTGTACGTCGGCGGCCGGCTCACCTCCGTCGACGGCTCGCCGCGCAGCAACCTGGCCGCGTTCAGCACCGCCGGTGGGGCGCTGGACGGCTGGGCGCCCACCACCGACGACACCGTCAACGCGCTCGCCGTGCAGGGCAGCCGCGTCTACCTCGGCGGCAGCTTCCACAAGACCAACGGGATCAGCTCGACGCTGCGCCTGACCGCGGTCGACGGCGTCACCGGCGTCCTCGACAAGGGCTTCCTGCCCAAGCCGGTCTCGCAGGTGTTCGCGCTGGCCACCGACGCCGACGGCGTCTACGCCGCGCTGGGCGGGCAGGGCGGCCGGGCTATCGCGTACACGTTCGGCGGGCTGGCCCGGTGGACCCGGGTGTTCGACGGCGACGCCCAGGCCATCGCCACGCTCGGCGGCACCACGTACGTGGGCGGGCACTTCGACAACGCCTGCACGACCACCAACAACGGGACCAAGGGCGTGTGCACCGACGGCTCGGTGTCGCGCATCAAGCTCGCCGCGGTCGACGGGTCGGGCAACCTCACCTCGTGGGCGCCGCAGGCCAACGGCGTGGTCGGCGTCCGCACCGTGGCCGCCAACCCGGCGAACGGCCTGCTCAGCGTCGGCGGCGACTTCACCACGGTCGCCGGCGTCACGCAGAAGCGCTACGCCTCGTTCGGCGGGCCGACGTCCCGCACCCCGGTGCCGCCCGCGCCGCCGTCGCCGTACGTGGCGTCGTACAACTTCGACTCCACGGTGGCCGACGGGACGTACGACGACGGTTCCGGCAACGGGCACGTCCTGCGGACGAAGGCCGTCAACGGCGCGGTGCTCAAGACCGTGGCGCACGGCAACGGACAGGCCGTCGAGTTCCCGTCGAAGTGCACCGGCACCGACTGCCCGCGCGTGGTGCTGCAGGCCGCCGACGCGCCGGACCTCAACCCGGGCGCCAAGGACCTGCGCTGGGGCGCGTACGTGCTGCTGTCGCCGGCGGAGACCTCGACCGGCGAGAACATCCTGCAGAAGGGCTATTCGACCGCCGGCGGACAGTACAAGCTGCAGGTCGACGGCGTCTCGGGCCGGCCCAGCTGCGTGATGAGCGACAAGTCCTCGACCACGATCCACGTGGCGAAGAGCGCGGTGTCCATGGCGGACGGCGCGTGGCACACCCTCGAGTGCCGGCGGGCGGGCACGACCCTGACCATCCTCGTGGACGACAAGCCGCAGGGCAGCCGCAGCATCCCGGCGGAGCTGTCGGTGGTGACCACCCAGCCGCTGAGCCTCGGCGGCAAGGGCACAGGCACCGACAACGACCAGTTCCACGGCAGGATCGACGACGCCTGGGTCCAGATCGGCTGACGCTCGGGCCGGCCCGGGGCTGCCGCCCCGGGCCGGCTTGCGCCGCAAGCTCCGGTCAGACTTTTCTGTGCCCGCTCAATCCGCGCCGCGCCTCGTCGAACAGGCGGACGTGACACAGAACCCGTACGGGCACGACCCCGCCCAGGTCCCGGCCCCGCCGCCCGCCGGGGCCGCGGTTCTCCCGCGGCCGGCGCTGCCGACCTCGGGCATGGCCGTGGCTTCGCTCGTCCTGGGCGTCGTCGGCGTCCTGGGCGGTTGGTGCACGTTCGCGGTCCCCTGCGTCCTGGCTGTCGTCTTCGGGTACGCCGGCCTGGGCCAGACCCGCGGGGGCGCGCGCGGCGGACGCGGCATGGCGATCGCCGGCCTCGTCCTGGGCGTGGTTCCCGTGGCGGTCATCGCACTGATCCTCGTCCTCGGTGGGGTCGGGGCCCTGGTGGCGCCGATCTCGTCGATGTCCAGGGCCGCCGGAGAGCGGGCCGCGCCGGCCGACGGTCCGCGGGAGAAGGGAGCGGTGGTCGCGCTGGACGCCCCGCTGACCATCAACCTCGCCGACGGTCACTACCTGAAGCTGGGGATGGCGTTGCAGCTGGACGCCGGTCGGACCGGCCCGATCGACACGAGTGCCGCGGCCGGGCTCGCCGTCGACCTGTACACGGGCCGGTCGATCGGCGAGCTCGCCACGGAACAGGGCCGGGCGGCGGTCAAGCGGCAGCATGCTGACCGTACGCGGGCCGCCTATCCCGGAGTGGTCATCGACATCTACTACACGACGTTCGTGACGCAGTAGCCCGCCTCAGGCCCCGGCGTACGCCTCGAGGGCGGCGATCTGACCGGCCGGCCAGCCGGTGTTCGCCGTGACAGTGACCCGCAGGTGGCGGGCGGTGGCCGGGGCGAACGACACCGTCGCCCGGTTGCCGCTCGCCGGGTCGAACGTGCGTCCGGCCGGTGCGGCCAGCGTGCTGAACGAGCTGCCGTCGGTGCTGCCCTGGATCTGCAGGGTCTGGGTGCGCCGCTCCCAGCCCGGCGGCAGCGACAGCACCACCCGGGACACGGTGGCCGCCGCGCCGAGGTCGACCTGCAACCACTGGGGGAATGCGTTGTTGGCGCTCTCCCAGTACGTGCCCGGGTCGCCGTCGACCGCGTTCGGTGCGCCGTACGCCTGGGTGTGGCTGCTCTCCGTCGCCGGCCGGCGCAGCGCCAGGTCGCCCGCCGGGGCCGGCGGCGGGGTGCCGGCGACCGGGGGAGTGGGGCGGACCGCGGTGAGCGGGAGCTGCTTCTTGAGCATGCGGGCGCCGTCGGCGGTGAGGCGCAGGTAGTAGTCCGCCGAGCATGCCGTGCCGTCCTCGTCGAGGGCGCGGATGCCCGACCCCGCCGGAACCCAGGCCGCCGAGATCGCCGTCTTCGCGATCTGGTTGCCCTCGTTGAACTCGTCGAACATGGACACGTACAGGCCCTGCGCGCCGAGCCGGACCATGTTGTAGATGCTGCGCCAGTAGTAGTCGCCGTGCCGGCGGTGGCCCGCCGAGAGGTCGCCGGGCAGGACGCACGGCAGGTAGTCGATGCCACGGGCCGCGCAGTCGGCCATGTCGCCCACGTTGACGTTCGCGTAGTACGAGTCGAGATCCTCCGGGCTCGCCGCGCGGCCCACCATCCACGGGGAGATCGCGTGGAACGCGTGGTAGACGTCCGAGAAGCCGGCGCGCGAGTCGTTGATGCCCTGGCGCCACCATGTCGGCACCCCGCCGATCACGTAACAGCCCTGCGCCCGGAGCCAGGCGATCACGTCGAGGCAGGCGGCCGGCTCGAACGGGCGGCCGGGGTCGTCGAAGCCGAAACCCCAGACGCAGACGACCGGCTTGCCGTTCTGCCGGGCGTACGCGGGGGACGCCGTGTGCGCGGACATCGTCGCCGACCAGTCCTGCTTCAGCTGCGACTGCATCGACGCCCAGCCCGTCACGTCGTACATGACATAGAACTTGCGCCCGGTGGCTTCGGCCGCCGCACGCACCTTGAGCGTCATGGCGTCGCGGGTGGGCCCCTCGTCGCCGAAGGGGTTGAAGCGTTGCAGCGCGGCGGTGTCGATGCCGTGATCGCGCATCCATCGGAAGTGCGTGTCGACGGTCTGCTGGTCGTAGGAGGAGAACAGCCGCGCCGGCTGCCCGTTGCCCAGGTTCGGGTACGCGGTGGCGTACCCGTGGTCGAGGTCGGAGAGGTCCGGCCAGCTGACGATCGTGGTGTTGGCCGGCGACGGCGGCTGGAACCGGTCGCGGGACCAGTGCCACCAGCCGCCGATCGGGGCGCCGTCGCCCGGGCAGGAGAACCAGCCCTGGTAGCCGGCGGTGACGGCGCCGACGACGTCGCCGGGCGGGGATGCGGCCCGGGCCGCCGCACCCCCGGGGATGAGGGGCGCGGCGGTTCCGGCGGCGGCTGCGGTCAGGAGGGTACGGCGGGAGACACGCGGGGGGACGGTCATCGTGGCATTATGCGACACGCAGCCGCAAGATTTGAACGAAGTGTTGAAATAAGTTCTCAGTGGTCGGTCGGTGCGGGTCTGCGCGGCAGCCACAGGGCCACCACGGCACCCGCCGCGATGACCGCCGCGCCCACGAGCACGGCCGGCCCGAGACCGTCCACGAACGACTGGGCGCTGGTGTAGCCGCCGTACGAGCTGAACACCGAGGCCAGCACCGCCACCCCGACCGCGACGCCGAGCTCGCGGATCGTGTTGTTGGCGCCCGAGGCCACGCCGCGCTCGCCGGGTGTGACGCTGGCCAGCGCCATCGTGCTGATCGGTGCGAAGGTCAGACCCATGCCGACGCCGGCCAGGACGAACGCGATCACGAGGTCGCCGTACGAGACGGTCGCGGTGGTCGCGAGCGCGATCCACAGCACGCCGGCGCCGAGCAGCACCTGGCCGGCGACGATGAGGTTGCGGACGCCCAGCCGGTCGGCGAAGATCCCCGCGAGCGGCGCGACCACCATCGGCGCCATCGTCCACGGCAGCGTACGGACGCCCGCGTCCAGCGGGCTGAGCCCCTGCACCACCTGGAAGAACTGGGCGAGCAGGAACACCGACCCGAACGTGCCGGCGGAGAACGTCAGCGTCACCACGCTCACCAGGCCGAACCCGCGCGACCGGAACAGCGTCAGCGGCATCATCGGGGTGCTGTTGCGCCACTGCCAGGCGAGGAACGCGGCCAGCAGCACGCCGCCGCTGACCAGCATGCCGAGCACGCGGCCCGACGCCCAGCCGCGGTCCGGCCCGTCCACGACGCCCCACACCAGCATGAGCATCCCGCCGGCCGACAGCACCAGGCCCAGCGGATCCAGCCGCGGCGCGCCGCCGTGCGACTCGTGCAGCACCGCCGCCGCCAGCACGACCGCGACCACGCCGACCGGCACGTTCAGCCAGAAGATCCACGACCAGTGCAGCCCCTCGACGACCGCCCCGCCGACGACCGGCCCGACGGCCACCCCGAGCCCGCTGATCCCGCCCCAGATCCCCACGGCGGCGTTGCGCATCCGGTCGGGCACGGCCTGGGCCAGCAGGGTCAGCGAGAGCGGCGCGACGGCCGCGCCGGCCAGCCCCTGCACGGCCCGCGCGGCGGTGAGCATCCACGGCTCGGTCGCCAGCGCGGCCGCCGCGGACGCCAGCGTGAAGAGCGTGATCCCGGCCAGGAACATCCGCCGGCGCCCGATCCGGTCGCCCAGCGCGGCGGCGGTCAGGAGAAAAGCCGCGAAGGGCAACGTGTACGCGTTGACGAACCACTGCAGATCCGTCAGCGAGGCGCCGAGCTCGGTCCGGATCACCGGCAGCGCGGTGGTGACCACGAGGTTGTCCAGCGTGACCATGAAGATCGGAATGCCGACGGCGGCCAGCACGGCGGCGAGCGGCCGGGACCGCGGCGGCGCGACGGCCGGCGCCGGGGGCGGCGAGGCGAGGGTGGTCATCGGAACTCCTTGTTGTTATCAACTGATAACTAGCTGGCCGCCAAAGTAGTTATCGACTGATAACTTGTCAATCGCCGCTGCCGCGCGAAGTTATCGGCTGATAATCTGGCTGTCGTGTCCCCGCCCCGTGCCCGTGCCCGCCTCACCGCCGAGGAACGCCACGACCAGCTGCTGAGCGCCGCCCTGACCGCGTTCACCACCGGCGGGTACGCCGGCACCACCACCGACCAGGTGGCTCGCATCGCCGGCGTCTCCCAGCCGTACGTGATCCGGCTCTTCGGCACCAAGCAGGAGCTGTTCCTGGCGACGGTGAAGCACGCCGGCGCCCGGGTCGAGGCGCGCTTCAGGGAGGCCGCCGCCCGCGAGCCCACCCTGGAGAGCCTGGGGCACGCGTACGACGACCTGCTCGCCGAGCGCGAGCTGATCACCGTCCTGCTGCACGGGTTCGCGGCCGGCGCCGACCCGGCGATCGGCCCGGTCGTGCGCGAGTGCTTCGGCCGGATCTACCTGGCGGTGCGGGAGCTGACCGGCGCCGGCGAGGAGGAGGCGCGGGAGTTCCTGGCGATGGGAATGCTGCTCACGGTGCTGGGGGCGATGCGGATCGTCGGCCCGCACGCCGTGCCGCCGGAACCGTGGATGACCGAGCTGCTGGGCACCCTGAAGAAGGGCTAGCGGTCGGGACCGCGCGGCCGCTGTCTGCTCGCGTCGCTACCCAGGCGGCCGGATCTGATCGCCGAACGGATGACTGTCCGTGTGGCGTCACTGACGTGGTGCCACCGGGCGACTGACACTGCACAGGCTGGCCGGATCCGGGTTGAGCCCGGCCAGTACCACAGTGTCCTCAGCCCGCGAAGCGTTGGAGTCCTTCCTCGTGACCGACCCGTCCCACCCGTCGTCGTCCGTGCCAGTCGTTGTCGCTGAACCCACGGGCCAGGCGCTGAAGAATCGCAAAAAAGTCTGGTATGCCCTGGCCGGCATGGCAGGACTGCTCACCGTGGTGGGCACAACCGTCGGCGTCACCCTTGCGGCCACCTCGGCACCGAGCCAGCCGAAATCTCCCTCCATCGCGGCACCGGAGCCGACGGCGTGGCAAGCCGATCCGGCCGAGGACGACATCGCCACCGACGAGGGGGAGTACGGGGCGACCGAGCCGACGCCGGGGCCCACGCCCGCGAAGTCCGACATCGTCCTGACTCCGAAGGTCACGGAGAAGCACTGCTTCGGATCTGCCGGATGCAATGTTGACGTCAAAGTGAAGATGGCCTACGGCGGCCCGGTTCTCTCGGCCGACGACACCTTCGAGGTGACCTACGAGGTGACCGGTGACGAAGACGGCCCGGTCATCGGCACGCTGGAGGTCACGGGGGACCAGTACACCTCTCAGGAGGAGAGCCTGTCGACCCGAAGCAGCGGCACGAAAATCTCCATCAAGGTGACTGACGTGGAGAAGGTCGGTATCTGACCGGCGATCTGTCAGGGCATGTTGTGCCGGGCGTACGCCGGCTCGCGCAGCCCCAGCATGGCCTCCGTCATCCGCACCGCCTCCACCGCCGCCCGTACGTCGTGGACCCGCACGATCCGCGCGCCCTGCAGGATGCAGAAGACCACCGCGGCCAGGGTCCCCGGCAGGCGCTCGCCCTGCGGGCGGTCGAGGGTCTCGCCGATGAAGTCCTTGTTGCTGACCGCGGCCAGCAGCGGGTGGCCGATGTCCGCGATCTCGCGCAGGCGCCGGGTCACCTCGAGGGTGTGGTACGTGTTCTTGTTCAGGTCGTGGCCCGGGTCGATGATGATCTGCTCCGGGCGTACGCCGTGCTCCAGCGCGAGCCGCACGCGGTCGCGCAGGAAGCCCGCGACCTCCGCCGTCACGTCGCCGTAGCGGGGGCCCGGGTACGGCGTCCGCGGCTCCGCCAGGCTGTGCGTGATGACCAGGGCGGCGTCCGTGCCCGCCACCGCGTCGGCCATCGCCACGTCGCGCAGGCCCGACGTGTCGTTGACGACGCCCGCGCCCGCCTTGATGACCTCCCGGGCCACCTCGGGCCGGTACGTGTCCACCGAGACCACCGCCAGGCCCTGCGCCGCCTCGACCACCGGCAGCACCCGGTCGAGCTCGTCGGCGGCGGAGACGTACGGGCCCGGCGCGAACGGGACGCCGCCGATGTCGATCCAGTCGGCGCCCGCCTCGGCCGCCGCGCGGACCGCCTCGGTCGCCTTCTCCAGGGCGAACGTGCGGCCGCGGTCGTGGAACGAGTCGGGGGTGCGGTTCACGATGGCCATCACCGCCACCCGTCGCGAGAAGTCGTAGGCACGGCCGCCGATGACCCGCTCGGCACTGATCAGCGGGGGTGCGTAGTGGCTCACGCCCGGAGACTAACCCGGCACCTGAAGTGCGCGAATTGGGGGCTCCCGCTGATGATCGCGGCGCTCTAGGGTGCAAGGGGTGACGGAAGCGGGACTCGCGGTTGCCGACCTGCGGGGTCCTCTGCGTTACCTGTGGTGGCTGATCCGGCGGCAAAAGGGGCGCATCGTCGCGGGGGCGGTGCTCGGGTCCTCGTGGATGGTCGGGCTGACGCTCCCGCCGTACCTGTTGTCGCAGGCCGTGGACCGCGGCCTGCGCCGGCGCGACCTGGCCGTGCTCGCCGCCTGGGTGGGCGCCCTGTTCCTGGCCGGCGCGGTCAACGCCCTGCTGGCGATGCTGCGGCACCGGACGATGACCAAGATCCGGCTCGACGGCGGGTACCGCACGATCAGCGCGGTGCTGGCCCACGCGACCCGGCTCGGCGCCGCCCTGCCCCGGCGCATCGGCGCCGGCGAGGTCGTCACCATCGGCGTCGCCGACGTCTGGGTGCTGGCCCAGGCGCTGACCGTCACCGGGCCGGGCCTCGGCGCCGCGGTGGCGTACGTGGTCGTCGCCGTGCTGCTGCTCAAGATCTCCCCGCTGCTCGCCGTCGTGGTGCTGGCCGGGGTGCCGGTGCTGGCCCTCGTCGTCGGGCCGATGCTGCGCCGCCTGCACCGCGCCGGCGCCCGCTACCGCGAGCGCCAGGGCGGGCTGGCCGACCGGCTCGTCGACATCGTGGCCGGCCTGCGGGTGCTCAACGGCCTCGGCGGCAAACAGGCGTACGCGGCCCGCTACCGGCGCGACTCCCGGCTCGTCGTCGAGGAGGGCTACCGCGTGGGCGCGGTGACCAGCTGGATCCAGGCGCTCGGCGCCGGCCTGCCCGCCCTGTTCCTGGCCGTCGTGATCTGGCTGGCGGCCCGGATGGCCGCGCAGGGCACGATCAGCCTGGGCGAGCTCGTCGCGGTCTGGGGGTACGCGGCGATGCTCGTCGTCCCCGTCGCCTTCTTCATCGAGGGCGGCTTCGACGTGGGCCGGGCGCTGGTCGCCGGCCGGCGCGTGCTCGACTTCCTGCGGCTGCCCGCCGACCCGCCCGCCCGGGCCCGCGGACCCGCCGGGCCCGCGCCCCTGCACGACCCCGAGTCCGGCGTGCACGTCGCCCCCGGGCGGCTCACCGCGCTGGCCACCGCCCGTCCCGGCGACGCGGCCGCCGTCGTGGACCGCCTCGGCCGGTACGGTCCCACGTCCGTGACCTGGGACGGCGTACCGGTGACCGGGGTGGACGTCCGGGACCGGATCCTCGTGGCCGACAACGACGCGTACGTGTTCACCGGCACCCTCGCCGAGGTCGTCGCCGGCCGTGCCGAGGTGGACGACGACGCCGTGGCGCGCGCGCTCGCCGCGGCGGCGGCCGGCGACATCGTGGCCGGCCTGCCCGCCGGCACGGCGTCCGTCCTGGACACCCAGGGCCGCAACCTGTCGGGCGGGCAACGCCAGCGGGTACGCCTCGCCCGCGCGCTGCACGCCGACCCGGAGATCCTGCTCGCGGTCGAGCCGACCTCGGCGGTGGATGCGCACACCGAGGCGGCGGTGGCCGAAGGACTGGCCGCGGCCCGGATCGGGCGCGCCACGCTCGTCACGACCACGTCACCGGCGCTGCTCGAACTCGCCGACGTGGTGCACTACCTGGTCGCCGGCCGGGTCGTCGCGACCGGCACGCACCGCGAGCTGCTCGCCGCCGAGCCCGGCTACCGCGCGCTGGTCACCCGCGCCGCCGGAGAGGACGCCCCCGCCGGGGCCGTGCGATGACCCGCCGGCCGGCCGCCCGCGTCCGCGCGACGACGGCCGGACCGGCCGCCGGGGCCGTGCGATGACGGCGCTCCCGGTCGCGGGGCGCGACCGGGTGCGGCGGGCGGCCGCCGGGCTGATCCGCGCCGACGCCCGCGCGGTGACGCTGATGGTCACGCTCAACGGCCTGGCCGCCGTCGCCGGCCTGGCCGGGCCGTGGCTGCTCGGCCGGGTCATCGACACGGTCGCCGCCGGCACCGGGTCGGTCGCCGCCGTCGACCACCTCGCGCTGGGCATCCTGCTGTGCACGCTCGGGCAGATCCTGCTGTCCCGGTCCGCGCTCGTGGCGGGTCACCGCTTCGGCGAGCGTACGGCGGCCCGCATCCGCGAACGCTTCCTCGACCGGGTCCTCGCCCTGCCCGCCGCGGTGGTCGAACGGGTACCGGCCGGTGACCTGGCCGCCCGCGGCACCGCCGACGTCGGCGCGGTCGCGTTCACGCTGCGCGACGCCGTGCCGGAGGTGCTGATCGCGGCGGCGCAGGCGATCTTCGTGCTGGTGGCGGTGTTCCTGCTGGACCCGCTGCTCGGGGCGGTCGGCGTGGCCGGACTGTCCGGCATCGCGGTCGCCACCCGCTGGTATCTGCGCCGGGCCCGCAGCGCGTACCTCGACGAGGGCGCGGCCGGGTCGGTGCTGGCCGACGAGCTGGCGTCCACCATCGCGGGCGCCCGTACCGTCGAAGCCTTCGGCCTGCAGCAACGCCGCCTCACCGCGGGCCGCGCCGCGGTCGGCCGGGCCCGGCGCACGCGGGTGCGCACGCTGTTCCTGCGCAGCGTGCTCTTCCCCGTGGTCGACCTGTCCTACGTGGTCCCGGTCGTGGCGGTCCTGCTGCTGGGCGGGGCGCTCTACGTCGACGGGCGGATCACGCTGGGCGCCGTCGCCGCCGCCGCGCTGTACCTGCGGCAGCTCGCGGTGCCGCTCGACGCGATCCTGATCTGGCTCGAGCAGCTGCAGAGCACCGGCGCGTCGTTCGCCCGGGTCGAGGGCCTGGCCGGCCTGCCCGCGGTGGTCCCGGCGGCCGGCACCGCGCCGGCCGGCGACCGCATCGAGGTCCGCGGCGTCCGGTACGCCTACGACGGCGGCCGCGACGTCCTGCGCGACGTCGACCTGACGGTACGGCCGGGGGAACGCCTCGCCGTCGTCGGCCCGTCGGGCGCGGGCAAGTCCACACTGGGCCGCCTGCTCGCCGGCGTGGACCGCCCGGGCGCCGGCACGGTCACCGTCGGCGGCGTCCCGATCGCCGACCTCCCACCGGACCTGCTGCGCCGCCAGGTGGTGCTGGTGACCCAGGAACAGCACGTCTTCCGCGACGCCATCCGCGACAACCTGACGATCGCCGCGCCGGACGCCACCGACGAGGAGCTGATGGCCGCCCTCGCGTTGGTCGGCGCGGACTGGGTCGCGGAACTCCCGTACGGCCTCGGCACCCGCCTCGGCGGCGGCGACCTCGCGCTCGACGGGGCCCGCGCCCAGCAGCTCGCCCTGGCCCGGGTGGTGCTGGCCGACCCGCACACGGTGGTGCTCGACGAGGCGACGGCACTGCTCGACCCGGCGACGGCCCGGGACGCGGAACGCGCGCTGGCGGCGGTGCTGCACGACCGTACGGTGATCGCGATCGCCCACCGCCTGCAGACGGCACACGACGCGGACCGGGTCGCGGTGATGGAGGCGGGCCGGCTCGTCGAACTGGGCACCCACGACGAACTGGTCGCAGCAGGCGCAACGTACGCGGCACTGTGGCGTACCTGGCACGGCTGAGTCGGGGCCAGTCGCACGACGGCGGTTGACCTGGGCTGTGACCCTCGGTGCCGGGCCGGCCGAGATGACCGTGCTGGGGCGATCGCGCGGGCGACGGCTGACCCCGGCATGCCCGAATCCGCTTGGCAGCGCACCATCCGGCGGCGTGCGGACGGTCCCGCCCGGGAGATCGTCGAACCGGGCCGGTCCGGAGGCTTCCGTCCACACGCGGCGATCCGGACGGCGCCGGCGTCCACCAGTGAACCTCCCGACGCATCGCGAGAGCCGCCCCGTCGATGCGGCCACGTCGCCCCCTTCATTACGCGGCTCAGGTGGAGAGCAAGGTGGCTGTTCCTGATCGCTGCCGGTGCTCCGTAGGCACAATTTATACCGGGGTCCGGTCGATATCGTCCCCGCGGAGGCTGGATATTTCGATGTGGCGATCGTCGCTTTTCCACGGTGATCGTTCAGTGGAGTGATGGACGCGGTTGCGGGACAATTTCCGTATGCAGCAGCTCCAGTTGTTTTCCGCCGCGGAATTGGCCATGATGCGCGACCGGTCGGCGTCGCGTCGCTATTCTCCGGCGCGGGAGGAGTTTCGCCGCGAGCACGCGCGCCATCGGGTGCGGGGGTTGGCGCAACGGCATGCTGCGAAGCTGCGTCGCCTGCGCGGTGATTGCGGCGGCGGCGGGCTGGCGGGGGCGTCCGGGTCGGAGCATGGGGCGGTGCGGCCCGTTCCGGTCGCGGCTTCGCGCGGTCCTGCGCAGGTGGCGACGATGCAGGGCGCCGATACGGCGGAGCCTGCGGCGGTGTCGAGTGAGGCCGCGGGCGATTCGGCGGTGGCGGCGGTGTCGAGTGGGGCCGCGGGGGATTCGGTGGTGGCGGCGGGTGAATCAGTAGTGCTGTCGGTCGGGCCGGTGTTGGTGGCGAGTGGGCCGGTGGTGGTCGCAAGTGGGTCGACTGTGGTGGCGGTCGGGCCGGCGGTATCGGCGGTGGCGGCGAGTGGGTCGGCGGTGGCGGCGGGCGGACATTGGGTGAGTCGGCGGCGGTTGAGGCCGTTACTCCCGCCGATTCGGGACGGTCGCTGGTGGCGGCGGATGAAATTGCTCATGACAATGTTCTTCGAGCGAGTTCGAATCGCCACTGTCGACCGCGCATAGAAAGGCCCGGGAAGGCGTTGCATCGCGGAATCACACGCGGTCGAAAAATCGTGCATCCCGGTGTTCGCGGCGAATACGGAGAACACATCTTGCGGCAGCTGCTTGACGATGAGTCCCGCAGCCGACCGGTCAGCCGAGGCGGGTCAGCGCCCGGGGAGGGGAGACCATTGCGGCCGAGCGGGCCGGGCGGCCGCGGGCGTGGACGCGGCTGTGGCCGGTCAGCCGGAGCGGGTCGCGGCGGCGGAGGAAGTGTGCGCGGCTGGCCGGTCCCGGCCCGGCCTGCGGTGGTGGTGGGAGGGGAAACGTGCAGCCGGCCGGCCTCGGTCCGGCCGGCTGGGTTCGTGGCGGGGGGAAACGTGTGTCCGGCTGGTGGGGGTTGCGGTGGGAGGAAGTGGGTCCGCCGGCCGGTCTCGGCGAAGCCGGCGGTGGTCGCGGCGGGGGAAACGTGTGCCCGGCCGGCCGGTTCCGGTCCAGCCGGCGGGGTCCCGATGGGATGAATCGTGTGCCCGGCCAGTTTTCGGGCCCGGCCGGCGGGGGACCTTCGCTCCTGTGTGTACACCCTCGGTGATCGGTAAAACGTGCTGAATCGATCGATGCTGTAGGAGAAGGGCCGGCCCGCGTGGATACCCCCTTCCAGCGGATCTATGCAGGGAAAATTCGCCTCATTGTGCAGCGACGAAGATGTATGAGCGCGGGCCACCGGGGGTAGCTCAGGTGGTGATGCACCGACGGACGAACCATCATGGAGGTAGCGATGAGTGACCCCTACACGGGTGCACGCGCCCCGGACGCCACGCCCGGCTACGGCGAGGTGCCGGTCCAGCCGGTCGAGACGTACCCGGCCACGGGCGTGACCCAGGACAGCCTGACCACCGGCGACGACCGCGGTTTCGGCGGCACGACGACGGGCTCCGGCGACGCCTCGGGCGCCAAGGAGCAGGCCAAGCAGGTCGCGGGGGAGACGGCCGGCGCCACCAAGCAGGCCGCCGCCGAGGTGAAGGACACCGCCAAGGAGCAGGCGCAGCGCGTCGGCTCGGAGGCCAAGGCGCAGGCCCGCAACATCGCCTCCGACGTCCGCGATCGGGTCGGCACGCAGGCCCGTACGCAGAACGACAAGCTCGTGAGCTCGATCCGGCAGACCGCCGACCACCTCGACGAGATGCGCGGCGACCGGCAGGACTCACCGGCCGCGACCGTCGTGTCCCGGATCGCCGACAGCGGCCGGCAGTTCGCCGACTACCTGGACCGCAACGGTCCCGAGGGCGTGCTGCGCGAGGTCAGCGACTTCGCCCGGCGTCGTCCCGGCGCGTTCCTCGCGAGCGCCCTGGCCGCGGGCTTCGTGGTCGGACGGCTCGGCAAGGGCGTCGCCAAGGCGGACGACACCGCCGGCAAGCCGCAGACCGACAGCTTCGTCTCCGGTACGGGCACCTCGTACGGCACCGGCTACGACACCACCACCACCACGACCACGACCGGTGCGGGCTACGGCACGACCGGCACGGGTTACGCGACCGGCACCACCGGTGGTGAGTACCCGACGACGACCGGTACGCCGGCCACCACGGGCACCGGCTACGTCGACCCGGGCGTGGAGACCGGCTACACCACGTCCGGCACGGAGTACGCCTCGACCGGCACCGGCACGCCGCTGGTCGTGGAAGAGGAGTACCCGGGCGGCACGAGATGACCGCGCCGTACCCCACCGGCGAGAGCCGTTCCGAGGAGGTCTCCGAGACCTCGGTCGGCGAACTGATCGGCAACATCAGCAACGACCTGTCGCAGCTGTTCCGCCAGGAGGTGGAGCTCGCGAAGGTCGAGCTGAAGCAGGAGGCGTCGAAGGCGGGCAAGGCCGGCGGCATGCTCGGCGGCGCCGCCTTCGCCGGCTACCTCGTGGTCGTGCTGCTCAGCTTCGCGCTGGTGGCCGCCCTGAGCAACGTGATGGACCCGGGCTGGGCCGCGCTGATCGTCGCCGCCATCTGGGCGATCATCGCGGGCGTTCTCTACGCGAACGGCCGTAAGAAGCTCAAGACCGTCGACCCCACCCCGCACCGCACCGTCGAGACGCTCAAGGAGGACGCGCAATGGCTGAAGAACCCGACCGGCTGAGGCAGGAGATCGAGGCGACGCGGGCCTCGCTGACGCGCGACGTGGACATGCTGGCCGAGAAGACCAGCCCCAAGCAGGTCGCGAAGCGGCGCTGGACCGCGGTGAAGGAGAAGGTCATGGGTACCACCGATCAGGCCAGGTACAGCACGTCGAACGCCGCGGGGGGCGTGCAGGACAAGGCGCGCGACGTCGCCGGGACGGTGCAGGACAAGGCGCACGACGTCGCGGGGACCGTGCAGGACAAGGCGCACGACGTCGCCGGGACCGTGCAGGACAAGGCGCACGACGTCGCGGAGTCGGTACGCAACGCCCCGCAGGCGGTGACCCAGCAGACGCAGGGCAACCCGCTCGCCGCCGGCATCATCGCGTTCGGCGTGGGCATGCTGGCCGCGACGCTGATCCCGGCCACCGACGCCGAGAAGCGCGCCGGCGCGCAGCTCAAGGAGCACAGTGGCGACCTGACCGACAAGGTCAAGGACGTCGCGAGCGAGCTGAAGGACGACGTCCAGGGCACCGTGCAGCAGGCCGCCGGCCAGCTGAAGGAGACCGCCCAGGACGCCGCGCAGACGACCAAGCAGCAGGCTCAGTCCTCGGCGCAGGACGCCAAGGAGCAGAGCAAGCAGGCCGTCGCCGACGCCCGGTCCTAGGGCGTACGCCCCACGTTTGTCGCTCCCTGCCGGGGGCACCTGGCAGGGAGCAGACGACGAGGGAGCCAGCATGAAGTTCGGGTACAAGCTGTCCGCCGAGGGGTTCGGCCCCAAGGAACTGATCGAGCAGACCGTCCACGCCGAACGCGCCGGGTTCGACTTCGTGGAGATCAGCGACCACTACCACCCGTGGCTGGACGTGCAGGGCCATTCGCCGTTCGCGTGGACCGTGCTCGGCGCCATCGCCGCGAAGACCGAGCGGATCGGGCTCGCCACCGGCGTCACCTGCCCCACCGTGCGGTACCACCCCGCGATCATCGCGCAGGCCGCGGCGACGCTGCAGATCACCTCGGACAACCGCTTCACGCTGGGCATCGGGGCGGGGGAGCGGCTCAACGAGCACGTCGTCGGCCAGGGCTTCCCGAGCGTCCGCGGCCGCCACGAGCGGCTGCGCGAGGCGCTGGAGATCATCAAGCTGCTGTGGCAGGGCGGCTACCAGTCGTACGAGGGCAAGCACCTGCAGCTCGAGGACGCCCGGGTGTTCGACCTGCCGGACCAGCTGCCCGTCATCGCCGTGGCGGCCGGTGGGAAGAGCGCCGCGACGATGGCCGCCGAGCTGGGGGACGGCCTGTTCGCCACCGAGCCCCGCAGCGACCTCGTGGAGACGTACCGGGGCGCCGGCGGCACCGGTCCGCGCTACGCCGAGGTGCCGATGGCCTGGGCCCGGACCGAGGAGGCGGGCGTCCAGGAGGCGCTCAAGACCACCCGCTGGGCGGTCACCGGCTGGAAGGTCATGAGCGAGCTGCCCAACCCGGTGAACTTCGACGCCGCGTCGCAGACGGTGCGCGAGGAGGACATCCGCGAGCAGTTCGCGGTCGGCCCGGACGCCGAGCCGTACGTCGAGGCCGTCAAGAAGTACGTCGAGGCCGGCTATGACCACATCGTGCTGCAGAACGCCGGGCCCGACCCCGAGGGCTTCATCGACTTCTTCCAGAAGGACCTGGGCGACAAGCTCCGCGCCCTCTAGTCACCCATCAGCTTCCGCAGAACGGCGGGGATGCGCGCCACCACGGCCCGCTCCTCGCCGTTCAGCGTGTCCAGGGCCGCCGCGATGAACCCGGCCCGGTGCCGCCGTTCGGCGTCGAGGCGGCGTACCCCCTCGGGCGTGACGGTGACGACGACCTGCCGGCGGTCGGCCTCGCCCGGGCCCAGCGTGACCAGGCCCTGCTCGGCCAGCAGGCCGACGGTCCGGGTCATGGACTGGTGGCGTACCCGCTCGCGGCGGGCGAGCTCCGCGATGGACAGCGCCCCGGCCCGGTCGAGATGTCCCAGCACCGCCGTCTGGCTGCGCGGCATCGTGTCGTGCTCACGGACGTGCCGGACGAAGTCGCCCATCGCGGACCGCAGCTCCTCGGCCACCCGGACGGGATCCTCACTCGCGCTCATGGCGAAACAATACAGGCTTGCTGTACAGTCTAAATGCACAGCAAGACTGTAGATCTGGAGACGTGCATGAGCTACGACCCGTACGCCCTGGCCTTCCCCGCGGCGTCGTTCCCGCTGCACAGCGAGGACTTCGCCATGAACAGCCCCCTGCCGGCGCAGGCGTACGCCACCGGCGCGTCCACGGGGGAGTCGCCGCAGCTCTCGTGGGGGCCGCTGCCCGACGGGACGCGCAGCGTGGTGGTGACCGCGTTCGACGCGGACGCGCCCATCCCCGGCGGGCTGTGGCACTGGGCCGTCAAGGACATCCCCGGCACCGTGCCCGGCCTGGCCCGCGGCGCGGCGTCGGACCTGCCGCCGGGTGCCGTGCACCTGCCGAACGACCTCGGCGTGGCCGGGTACTCCGGGGCGAAGCCGCCGCCGGGCACCGGCACGCACCGGATGTTCGTCTGCGTGACCGCGCTGACGGTCGACCGGCTCGACGTACCGCCCGGCGCGAGCCTCGCGATGCTCAACATCCTGCTGATCCCGCACACCGCCGGCCGTGCCGTCCTGGTCGGCACGAGCACGCCCGATCACCGAGAGTGAATGTATTGACACGACGGATCGGGGGTATGGGCGGGGCCATGACGATCCAGCTGGACCCCGCCGGAGCCGCCGGGGCCGCGATGCCGCGCGAGACCGAGGACATCACCGTCGTGGTGGCAACCCGCAACCGGCGGGACCGGCTGCGCGAGACCCTGCCCCGGCACGCCGCCCCGGTGATCCTGGTCGACAACGGCTCCGACGACGGCGGGCCGGACGAGGCGCCCGGCGTCGACATCGTCCGGCTCGGCGAGAACCGGGGCGCGGCGGGACGCAACGTGGGGGTCGAGCGGGCGCGGACACCGTACGTGGCGTTCGCCGACGACGACTCGTACTGGGAACCCGGCTCGCTCGCGACGGCGGCGAAGCTGCTGGACGCGTACCCGCGGACCGCGCTGATCTCCGCCCGCGTGCTGGTCGGTGCCGACGGCCAGGAGGATCCGATCTCGGCGGCCATGGCGGCCGCGCCGCTCGGCGTCCCCGCCGACGCGCCCGGCGCGTCCATCAGGGGTTTCCTGGCCTGCGCCGTCGTGGTCCGGCGCGACGCCTACCTCGCGGCCGGCGGCTTTCATCCCATGCTGCACGTGTACGGCGAAGAGGCGCTGCTCGCGATGGATCTGGCCGCGGCGGGGCACCGGCTGGCGTACGCGCCCGAGCTGACCGTGCGGCACCTGCCGCTGCCCAGCGGCCGGAACCCGGGGGCCCGGCGTCGCCTCGAGGTGCGCAACCGCGTGCTGACCGCGATGCTGCGGCGCCCGCCGGCGGTCGTGCGCCGGGAGATGGCAGCGGCGTGGCGCGCGGACCGGGGCGGCCTGGCCGACGCGGTGAAACTGCTCCCGCGGGTCCTGGGGCAACGCCGGGCGCTGCCCCAGGACGTCGAACGGGATCTCGTCACGCTCGGCTGCTGAGCCTCGTCACCAGCCGGCCGGCGGGGCCTCGATGTGCACGGCCTTGGTGACGGTCATCTCGTCGAGCAGCTCCGGGCCGTACCCGAAGCCCTGACCGCTGCCCCGGCGCGGGTGCGCCGCGCCGCCGGGCGCCCCGCCGAACACCGCGTTGATCTTCACCGTGCCGGCCGGTAGTTCCCGCCATGCCTGCTGCGCGTGGCTCATCGAGCCGGTCAGCACGGTGGCGGCCAGCCCGTACGGGGAGTCCGCCGCCCGCGCCAGCGCCTCGCCGAACGAGTCGACGGTCGCGACGGGTGCTACCGGCCCGAACGTCTCCTCGCGCAGCACGGCCATGTCGTCGGTGCAGTCCGCGAGCACGGTCGGCGGGTAGTACGCGCCCGGCCCGTCCGGCACCTCGCCGCCGGTGAGCACCCGAGCGCCCGCCTCGACCGCCGCCGTCACCTGCGCATGCACGCCGTCGCGCAGCCGGGTGTCCACCAACGGTCCGATGTCGCCGGCCCACGTCCGCGCCTGCTCCGCGAGGGCCTCGAGGAACGGCCCGGCCACGTCGCGGTGCACGTAGATGCGCTCGACGGAGACGCAGATCTGCCCCGAGTTGGCGAACGAGCCGAGGGCCGCCTGTTCGGCCGCCCACCGCGGGTCGACGTCCGCGTCGACGATCAGCGGGTCGCTGCCGCCGTTCTCCAGCAGCGCCTTGGCGCCGGTGGTCGCGCAGGCCGCCGCGATGGCCCGGCCGGTCGCGGTGGAGCCGACGTGCGCGACGACGTCCACCTCGGACGACGCGAGCGCCGCGCCCACCGGACCGTCGCCGTTGACCAGCGACAGCACGCCGGCCGGGACATGCGGGGCGAGGAGCTGCGCGAGCCGCCAGCCGGTCGCGGGGGTGCGCTCACTGGGCTTGTAGACCACCGTGTTGCCGGTGACCAGGGCCGCGCCGAGCAGCCCGCAGGACACCGCCACCGGGTCGTTCCACGGGGTGACGACGGCGACGACGCCGCGGGGGCCGTACGCCATCAGGTCGATCGCCTCGTCGTTGCCGGCCAGGCTGCGGCCGCGGTGGGTGGGGCCCAGCTCGGCGTACTGGCGCAGCGTGCCGACGCCCGCGCCGATCGAGTCGCGGGCGCCGCCGACGGGCTTGCCCATCTCCTGGTTCATCAGCTCGGCGAGCTCGTCCGCGGCGGCCTCGACCGCGTCCGCCGCCGCGTGCAGGGCGGCAGCGCGGGCCGCCGGCGCCGTCCGGGCCCAGCCGGCCGCCGCGTCCCGCGCCGCCTTGACCGCCGCGGCCACGTCGGCCTCCGAGGAGACCTTCACGGCGGTCACCGGATCGCCGGTCTCAGGGTTCAAAACGGTCAGCGTACGGTCCGAGCCGCCCGGTCCCCAGGTGTCACCGATCAGCTGTTCGACGTCATTCATGGCCGCCGCTTTCCCCGCCTGGGCCGATACAAACTTCCTGATACGACCTATCAGTGCAGGTGAGGGGCGATCTCAAGAAGTTGAGAAGAAGTCGATGATCATGTGGTTAGCCGGGTGATCCAGGGGTATCCGGCGGCCCATGCGAGTCCTGGGAATCAACGCGATCTTCCACGATCCGGCCGCTGCTCTGATCGTCGACGGTCAGGTTGTCGCCGCCGCGGAGGAGGAGCGCTTCAGCCGCCGCAAGCACGGCAAGCGGCCGGTGCCCTTCTCGGCCTGGGAACTTCCCGACCTCTCCGCCGCCTGGTGCCTCGAGGAGGCCGGCCTCGAGCCCGGCGACCTCGACGCCGTCGCCTACTCCTTCGACCCGGGGATGGCGCGCGACGCCGCGGACCTCGGGCTCAACGACCCGTGGGACCACCTGCGCGTCGACTACGCGCGCCGCGCGCCGCAGTTCCTCGCCGCCGCGCTGCCGGGGCTCGACCCCGAGCAGGTGCGCTTCGTGCCGCACCACGTCGCCCACGCCGCCTCCGCCGGGCTGTCGGTGCCCGAGGACAGCGCGGTGCTGGTGCTCGACGGCCGCGGCGAGGTCGCCAGCCACCTCGCCGGTGTGTACCGCGACGGGCAGCTGACCACCCTCGCGAGCCAGGAGCTGCCGCACTCGCTCGGGCTGCTGTACGAGGACCTGACCCGCCACCTGGGCTTCATGCACTCCTCGGACGAGTACAAGGTGATGGCGCTGGCCTCGTACGGCAAGCCGAAGTACCTCGACCTGTTCCGCGAGTGGGTGCACGCCAACGAGGACGGCGGCTTCACCGTGGAGCGCATCGACTGGTCCGCGCTGACCAAGGCCCGCACCGCCGACGGGGAGATGACCGAGGCGCACGCCGACCTCGCCTCCAGCGTCCAGGTGCGGCTCGAGGAGGTGCTGCTCGACCTGGCCCGGTGGACGTACGAGGCCTCGGGCGGCGTCAAGACGCTCACCATGGCCGGGGGCACCGCGCTGAACTGCGTGGCCAACGCGCGCATCGCCGCCGAGGGCCCGTTCGACCGCGTCTGGGTGCAGCCCGCCGCGGGCGACTCCGGCACCGCGCTCGGCGCCGCCCTCTCCGTCGCCCGCACCGGCGGGCCGGTCGCCCCGTTCGCCGGCGCCGACCTCGGCCGCGGCTGGAGCGACGAGGAGCTGGAGGCCGAGCTGAAGCGGGCGGCGCTGCCGTACACCCGGCCCGCCTCGATCGCCGCCGAGGCCGCCAAGGTGCTCGCGGACAACGGCATCGTCGCCTGGTACCAGGGCCGCAGCGAGTACGGCCCCCGCGCGCTGGGCCACCGCTCGCTGCTCGCGCACCCCGGCGACCAGGACACCCAGACCCGCATGAACAACGTGAAGGGCCGCGAGCAGTTCCGGCCGATCGCGCCGATGGTCCGGGCCGAACGCTTCGCCGACATCTTCGAGGGCGTCTACCCGAGCCCGTACATGCTGTTCGTGCACAAGGTGAAGCCGGAGTGGAAGGACCGCATCCCGGCGGTCACCCACGTCGACGGCACCGCCCGGGTGCAGACCGTGCACACCGAGACCGAGCCGGTCGTCGCCGAGATGCTGGCCGAGTTCGAGCGCCTCACCGGGCTGCCCGTCGTGGTCAACACCTCGCTGAACACCGCCGGACGGCCCATGGTGGACACCCCGCGCGAGGCGATGGAGCTGTTCGGCTCCGCACCGGTGGACCTGCTGGCCCTCGGACCCTTCGCCGTGCACCGCGCGTCGGCCTTCGGGGACGGTCGATGACCGGCGTCTCCGTGGTGGTACCCACCCTCGGACGGCCGAGCCTGACCGCGCTGCTGACGGCCCTGGCCGCGGGCACGCCGGCGGCGATGCCGGTCGAGTACCTGGTCGTCGACGACCGGGCCGACGCCGACGGGGAACTGCCGATACCGCCCGGCATCGAGGTGAAGGTGCTCACCGGTCGCGCCGCCGGGCCGGCCGCCGCGCGCAACGTGGGCTGGCAGGCGGCGAGCCACGAGTGGGTGGCGTTCCTCGACGACGACGTGCTGCCGGACACCGACTGGCTCGCCCGGCTGCACGCCGACCTGGGCACCGCCGCCGCGCACGTCGGGGGAGTGCAGGGCAACCTGCGCGTGCCGCTGCCGGCCGACCGGCGCCCCACCGACTGGGAGCGGGTCACCGCCGGGCTCGCCGACGGCGCCTGGATCACCGCGGACATGGCGTACCGGCGCTCGGCGCTGGAGGCCACCGGCGGCTTCGACGAGCGCCTGCCCCGGGCGTTCCGGGAGGACGCCGAGCTCGCGCACCGGGTGCGCGCTGGGGGATACGAGCTGGTCAAGGGGGCGCGGACGGTCACCCACCCGGTGCGCCCCGAGGACCGGTGGGTCAGCGTACGGACCCAGCGCGGCAACGCCGACGACGCGCTGCTGCGGCACCTGTACGGCCCCGGCTGGCGTACCGCCCTGGAGGTTCCGCCGGGCCGGCGCCCCCGGCACGTGGCCGTGACCGCCGCGGCTGCTCTCGCCGGGGCGTCCGCCGTGACCGCCGCGCTCACCCGTCGCCGGGGCTGGGCCGTCGCCGCGGCCGCCGCCACGGCGCTGTGGGCCGCGGGGACCGCCGAGTTCGCGGCCGCCCGGATCGCGCCCGGGCCCCGCGACGCCCGCGAGGTCGGCACGATGCTGCTGACCAGCGCCGTCATCCCGCCCGTGGCCACCGTCCACTGGCTGCGCGGCTGGGTACGGTGGCGCGGGTCCCGCCCGGTGGAGCCGCAGCGGTGAGCCGGCTCTACGAGGCCGTCCTGTTCGACCGCGACGGCACGTTGATCGTCGACGTGCCGTACAACGGTGATCCCGCGCTGGTGCAGCCGATGCCCGGTGCCCGTGAGGCCCTCGACCGGCTGCGCGCCGCCGGGCTCAGGCTCGGCGTGGTCACCAACCAGTCCGGCCTCGCCCGCGGGTACTTCACCGCGGCCCAGCTCGACGCGGTCAACGCCCGGGTCGAGGAGCTGCTCGGGCCGTTCGACACCTGGCAGATCTGCCCGCACGACGACACCGCCGGCTGCCGCTGCCGCAAGCCCGCGCCCGGCCTGATCGAGGACGCCGCGGCCGCGCTCGGCACCAGCCCGCAGCGCTGCGTCGTCGTCGGCGACATCGGCCGCGACATCGTGGCCGCCGGGGCCGCCGGCGCCACCGGCATCATCGTGCCCACCGAGGTCACCCTCGCCCCGGAGGTCGCCGCCGCGCCCGCCGGCGCCGATGACCTCGCCGCCGCGGTCGGACTCATCCTCGAACGGCAGGCCCTGGTCACCCCCGTCGCCACCCGCGAGCGGGCCGGCACGGTGCTGGTGGTGCGCTCCGACTCGGCCGGCGACATGCTGATCACCGGGCCCGGCATCCGGGCGGTCGCCGCCGGCGCCGAGCGGGTCGTGCTGCTGTGCGGCCCCCGCGGCCGGGCCGCCGCCGAGCTGCTGCCCGGCGTCGACGAGATCATCGAGGCGCGGCTGCCCTGGATCGACCCGCAGCCGTCGCCCGTGGACGCCGCGTTCGTCCGCGACCTGACGCAGCGGCTGGCCGCGACCGGCGCCGAGGAAGCCGTGATCTTCACGTCCTTCCACCAGTCGGCGCTGCCGCTCGCCCTGCTGCTGCGCGCGGCCGGGGTCGGCCGGATCACCGCGATCAGCGACGACTACCCGGGCTCGCTGCTGGACGTGCGGCACCGCGTACCCGTCGGGGTGCCGGAGGCCGAGCGCGCGCGTTCGGTGGCCGCCGCCGCGGGCTTCGCCCTGCCCGCCACCGACGACGGCGGGCTGCGGGTCGAGACAGGACCCGTGCGCGCCGGCCATGACTACGTTGTCGTCCACCCCGGCGCGTCCGTGGAGGCCCGGTCCTGCCCGCCGGAGACGATGCGCGCGATCGTGGCCGCGCTCGCCGCCGACGGGCACGAGGTGCTGGTCACCGGCGGCCCGGACGAGCGGGAGCTGGCCACGTCCGTGGCCGGCGACGCGGGCACCGACGCGGGCCTGATGAGCCTGCGCGAGCTGGCGGGCCTGCTGGCCGGGGCGTCCGCCGTGGTGGTGGCCAACACCGGGCCCGCGCACCTGGCCGCCGCCGTGGGCACCCCGGTGGTCAGCCTCTACGCCCCGACCGTCCCCTTCGGCCAGTGGGGGCCGTACCGGGTGCCGTACGTGCGCTTGGGCGACGCCGCCGCGCCCTGCCGGGACACCCGCGCCACCCGCTGCCCCGTGGCCGGCCACCCGTGCCTGTCCACCATCGCGCCCGCCGACGTGCTCGCCGCCCTGCGGCTGCTGGGCGTACGGGCGCAGCACCCCCGAACGGAAGAGGTCGCCGCGTGAACATCCTGCTCTGGCACGTCCACGGGTCCTGGACGACGTCGTTCGTCCACGGCAAGCACCGCTACCTCGTGCCCGTCAACGCGGCCCGCGACCAGTGGGGCCTCGGCCGCGCCCGGACCTTCGACTGGCCGGAGACGGTGGAGGAGGTCGACATCGGCGCGCTGACGCCGGACGACGTCGACGTGATCATCCTGCAGCGCCCCGACGAGCTGGAACGGGTCGCGCACCTGCCGGCGCCGAGGATCTACGTCGAGCACAACACGCCCAAGGGCGACGTACCCAACTCCCGGCACCCGATGGCCGACCGCGACGACCTGGTCGTCGCGCACGTCACCCACTTCAACGAGCTGTTCTGGGACACCGGCGCGACCCGCACCACGGTCATCGAGCACGGCGTCGTGGAGCCGAGGGCGCGCTACACCGGCGAGCTCGACCGCCTCGCGGTCGTCACCAACGAGCCGGTACGCCGCAACCGCGTCACCGGCACCGACCTCATGCCGCGCTTCACGCCGGTCGCGCCCCTGGACGTGTACGGCATGGGCGTCGGCGGCCTGAACCTCGACCGGGTCACCGCGTACGACGACCCGCCGCAGGCGCGGATGCACGAGGAGATCGCGAAGCGGCGCGCGTACCTGCACCTGTGCCGCTGGACCTCGCTGGGGCTCAGCCTCATCGAGGCGATGCAGATCGGGATGCCGGTCCTCGCCCTCGCCACCACCGAGGCCATCGCCGCCGTGCCGAACGACGCGGGCGTGCTATCCACCCGCGCCGGCACGCTCGTGGAGGCGGCGCAGTGGCTGATCGACGAGCCGGACGCCGCCCGCCGGCTCGGCGAGCGGGCCCGGCAGGTCGCCCTCGCGCGCTACGGCCTCGACCGCTTCCTCGCGGACTGGGACCGCCTGCTGGAGGAGGAAACATGCGCATAGCGATGATCTCCGAACACGCCAGCCCGCTGTCCGCCCTGGGCGGCGTCGACGCGGGCGGGCAGAACCGGCACGTCGCCGAGCTGTCCGCGGCGCTGGTGGAGCAGGGCCACGAGCTCCGCGTCTACACCCGCCGCGACGACCCGGACCTGCCGGTGGTCGTGCCGATGAACGGCTTCGAGGTGGTGCACGTCCCCGCCGGGCCGGCGATGACGCTGCCCAAGGACGACCTGCTGCCGTACATGGGCGACTTCGCCGAGTGGACCGCGGCGGACTGGCGCACGGCCTGGCTGCCCGACGTGGTGCACGCGCACTTCTGGATGAGCGGGCTGGCCGCCGTCACCGCCGGGCGCGCCTGCGACGTGCCGGTCGTGCAGACCTACCACGCGCTCGGCACGGTCAAGCGCCGCCACCAGGGGGCCAACGACACCAGCCCGCCGCACCGGGTCGCGTACGAGCGCCAGCTGGGCCGGGTGGTGGACCGCATCGTCGTGCAGTGCCAGGACGAGATCCGCGAGCTGGTCACGATGGGCGTACCGCGATCCCGGATGGCCCTGGTGCCCTCCGGCGTGGACACCGACCGGTTCCGCCCGCACGGGCCCGCGGTGGCGCGCGACGCCGACCGGCCGCGGATCCTCACCGTGGGCCGCCTGGTCGAGCGCAAGGGCTACGAGGACCTCATCCGCGCCCTGCCGTCGGTGCCGGGCGCCGAGCTGGTCGTGGTGGGTGGCCCGCCCGACGGCCGCCTCGACGACGACCCGTACGCCCGCCGCCTGCGCGCCCTCGCGGACAGCTGCCGGGTGTCCGGCCGCTTCCACCTCGCCGGCCCGGCCGGGTCGGCGGACATGCCGCGCTGGTACCGCTCCGCGGACGTGCTCGCCGCCGCGCCCTGGTACGAGCCCTTCGGCCTGACGCCGCTCGAGGCGATGGCGTGCGGCGTACCCGTGGTCGGCACCGCGGTCGGCGGCCTGACCGACACGGTCGTCGACGGGGTCACCGGTGACCTCGTGCCGGCCCGCGACTTCCACTCCCTCGGCTCGGCCCTGCGCCGGTTGCTCGCCGACGACATGCGCCGCGTGTCGTACGCGGCCGCCGCCGCGGACCGGGCCCTGCACTCGTACTCGTGGCGGCGCATTGCCGCGCGGCTGGCGACGGTCTACGCGACCGTGGCCGGCCGTACCCCGATCACCACGGACTCCCCCCGAGAGGCGGTTGTGTGATGGACCTGTTGGACTCCCACCTGCGCGGCATGGCGGAGGCGCTGGGGCCGTACCGGGCCGTGGCCTCCGGTCGCCTCTCCCGCTGGGGCGCCGAGCTCGCCGAGCACCTGGGCACCGGCGGCCGGCTGCTCGTCGCGGGCAACGGCGGCAGCGCCGCGGAGGCGCAGCACCTCGCCGCCGAGCTGGTCGGCCGGCTGCGCGACGAGCGGATGCCGCTGTCCGCGATCGCGCTGACCCCCGACTCGTCGGCGGTCACCGCGATCAGCAACGACTACGGCTACGACGAGGTCTTCGCCCGGCAGGTACGCGCCCACGGCCGCCCGGGCGACGTGCTCATGCTGATGTCGACCAGCGGCCGCAGCCCCAACCTGATCCGGGCCGCGCACGCCGCCCGGGAGGTGGGCGTACGGACCTGGGCGCTGGTCGGCAAGGGTCCGAGCCCGCTCGCCGAGGCGTGCGACGAGGCGCTGTGCTGCCCGGCCGACGACTCCCAGGTCGTGCAGGAGCTGCACCTGATCTCGGTGCACGTGATGTGCGAGTACCTGGACCGGGCGCTGCCGGTTGTGCTGGGAAAAGCCGCGGCGGACCGGCGCGAGGCGGTGCTGGTGTCATGAGCCGTCCCCTGCTGGTCGTCGTCGGCGACACCCTGCTCGACCGCGACGTCGAGGGCGCGGTGAACCGGGTGGCGCCCGACGCCCCCGCGCCCGTGCTCGACGAGCGGTCCGTCACGGACCGTCCGGGCGGCGCCGGCCTCGCCGCCCTGCTGGCCGCCGGTCAGGGCCACGACGTCGCGCTGGTCACCGCGCTCGCCGACGACCCCGCCGCGGCCCGGCTCAGCGAGCTGCTCACCGCCGCCGGCATCGAGGTGTACGCCCTCCCGCTGCCCGGCGCCACCCCGGAGAAGATCCGCCTGCGCGCCGGCAACCAGGTCCTGGTCCGCCTGGACCGCGGTGGCGAACCGGTCGCGCCGGGCACCGCGCCGGAAGCGGCCCTGCAGGTGCTGCGGGAGGCCACCGCCATCCTCGTCAGCGATTACGGCCGCGGCGTGGCCCGGCACCCGGAGCTGCGCCGCGCGCTGGAGGCGGCCAAGGCGCCGATCGTGTGGGACCCGCACCCCAACGGCCCGGCCCCGGTGCCCAACGTCCGGCTCGTCACGCCGAACGAGTCCGAGGTCCGCAAGCTCACCGGCGACGCGGGAGCGGGCTCTAGGCTGGCGACCGTCCAGCGCGCCGGGCACCAGCTGCGCCAGCGCTGGCGGGCCGGGGCGGTGGCCGTCACCGTCGGTGCCGCGGGGGCCGTGCTGTGCCACGCGGGCCCGACACCGCTCGTCGTGCCCACGCCCACCGACGCCGACGGTGACACCTGCGGGGCGGGGGACCGGTTCGCCGCCACCGCCGCGTTGTCGCTGGCCCGGGGCGCCCTGGTGTCCGAGGCCGTGCAGGAGGCGGTCGCCGCGGCCACCGCGTACGTCGCGGCCGGCGGCGTCACCGCCGCGCTGGCCCCGGAGGAGAAGCCGGACGACCAGGAGCGTATCGGCGCCGCCGAGGCCGGCCGGCTGCTGGCCGACGTCCGCGCCCGCGGCGGCACGGTGGTGGCCACCGGCGGCTGCTTCGACCTGCTGCACATCGGCCACCTCGCCACGCTGCAGGCCGCCCGCAAGCTCGGTGACTGCCTCATCGTCTGCCTGAACTCCGACAGCAGCGTCTCGGCCCTCAAGGGACCGGACCGCCCGCTGACCAGGCAGGCCGACCGGGCCCGGCTGCTCGCCGCCCTGGACTGCGTCGACGCCGTCGTGATCTTCGACGAGCCGACGCCCGAGGCGGTGCTGACCTGGCTGCGCCCGGACGTCTGGGTCAAGGGCGGCGACTACGCCGACGGCGGCCCGGACCTGCCCGAGGCCGAGCTCATGCACCGCTGGGACGGCCAGACCGTGATCGTCCCCTATCTCGACGGCCGTTCCACCACCAACACCATCGCCGCGGCGCAGGCCGCCGCCACCAGGAGGTAGCACACACATGGACGCAGTCATCGTCACCGGCGGGTCCAGCGGGCTGGGCGCCGCCGTCGTCGACGCGGTGGTCAAGGCCGGCGGCCGGCCGTTCGTCATCGACCGGCAGCCGCCCCGCGACGGCGTCGCCTGGGTCGAGTGCGACCTCGCCGACACCCGCGCCGCCGAGGCCGCCACCCGCGAGCTCATCGAGAAGGCCGGCGGCAGCATCGACGGCGTGGTCACCGCGGCCGGCATGGACGTGCCCGGCGCCCTCGCCGACATCCCCGGCGAGACCTGGGACCGGATCGTCACCATCGACCTGCTCTCGACCGCCGCGGTCATCCGCGCCGCGATCCCGGCCCTCAAGCAGTCGCACGGCGGGGTGGTCACGATCGCCTCGACGCTGGGCGTCAAGGCCGTCAGCGACGCGACCGCGTACTGCGCGGCGAAGTTCGGCGTCGTCGGGTTCACCCGGGCGCTGTCGGCCGAGCTGGCCGGTCAGGTCAACGTCACGCTGGTCATCCCGGGCGGCATGAAGACGAAGTTCTTCGACGAGCGCGACCCGCAGTACAAGCCCGGCCCGGACGCGATCCTCAACGACCCGGCCAACGTGGCGAACGCCGTCATGTTCGCGCTCAGCCAGCCCGCCGGCTGCGCGGTCCGCGAGCTCGTCATCGCCGCCGAGCAGGAGAGCTCGTACCCGTGATCCTCGTGCTGCGTGCCCTCGGCGTGGGCGACCTCGCCGCGGGCGTGCCGGCACTGCGCGCGGCCCGGGCCGCGTTCCCGGGCCGGACCCTCGCGCTGGCCGCCCCGGCCTGGCTCACCCCGCTGATCGACCTGGTCGGCGGGGTGGACCGGATCGTGCCCGCCGGGGGCCTGGACGGGCCGCTGCCCGGGCTCGGTGGCATCGAGGTGGCGGTCAACCTGCACGGCAGCGGCCCGCAGTCGCACCGGCTGCTGCAGGCGGCGGAGCCCGCGAAGCTGTGGGCGTTTGCCAGCCCGGCAGCGGGGCATCTCGACGGTCCCACCTGGGCCGAGGAGGAACACGAGGTGCAACGCTGGTGCCGGCTGCTGCGCCACTACGGCGTGGCCGCTGATCCGTCCGATGTGTCCCTGCGGGTTCCGGACACCGACGTGCCGCACGGGGTGACGATCGTGCACCCCGGCGCGAAGTCGCCGTCGCGGCGCTGGCCCACGGCGCGTTACGCCGCCGTGGCCCGCAAACTCGCCGCCAACGGCCACCGGGTGCTGGTCACCGGTTCGGGCGCGGAACGCGAGATCGCGACCGAGGTCGCCACCCAGGCCGGTCTGGGCCCGGAGGCGGTCGCGCGCACGAGCCTCGGTGAACTCGCCGGGCTGGTCGCCCACGCCCGGCTGCTGATCAGCGGCGACACCGGCATCGCCCACCTGGCGACCGCGTACCGGACGCCGTCGGTCGTGCTGTTCGGCCCGATGTCGCCGCAGCGCTGGGGACCGCCGCCGGACCGGGCGTACCACCGGGCGATCTGGCACGGAACCCGCTCGGAACCGGGCGACCGGCCCGGACCGGTGCACCCCGCGCTGCTCGCGGTGCGCGTCGACGAGGTGCTCGAGGCGGTTGCCGAGGTGGAGCGCCATGCGGCTGCGGCGTAGCGACCTCACCAAGCCCGGGTACGGCCGCCGGCGCAGCGGCAAGGGCTTCACATACCTGGACTGCGACGGCAAGCCGCTCAAGGACGCCGGCGAGGTCGAGCGGGCCAAGGCGCTCGTCATCCCGCCCGCCTGGACCGACGTGTGGATCAGCCCGGACCCGCGCGGGCACATCCAGGCCACCGGCGTCGACGCGGCCGGCCGCAAACAGTACGTTTACCACCCCGAGTGGCGTACGGCCCGCGACGAGGCGAAGTTCGACCACGCGCTGGAGGTCGCCGAGAAGCTGCCCGACATCCGCTCGCAGCTCTGCGCCGACCTGAGCAGCCGGGGACTCACCCGCTCCCGGGTCCTGGCCGCCGTCACCCGCCTGCTCGACATGGGCATGTTCCGCGTCGGCAGCGACCAGTACGCCCAGCGCGAGGAGGACCCCTCGTTCGGCCTGTCCACGCTGCGTCCCGAGCACGTGCGTGCCGGCCGCGGCTGCGTGGTGCTGGAGTTCGTCGGCAAGTCCGGCAAGGAGCACGCCCGGCCGGTGGCGGACGGCGAGGTCTGCCAGGTGCTGCGCGACCTGCGGAAACGGCGCTCAGGGGAGGAGCGGCTGTTCGCGTACTACGACCAGCGGCAGAAGCAGTGGCGGGAGGTCCGCGCCGACGACATCAACGAGTACCTGCGCGAGATCAGCGGCACGCAGATGAGCGCGAAGGACTTCCGGACCTGGCACGGCACCGTCAAGGCCGCCGAGGAGCTGGCCGAGGCGGGACCGCAGAAGACGAAGACCGCCCGCAAGAAGGCCGTCTCGCACGCGATGAAGGAGGTCGCCGAGCTGCTCGGCAACACCCCCGCGGTGGCGCGCGCCTCGTACGTGGACCCGCGCGTGGTCGAGGCGTACGAGAAGGGCGAAACGGTCGAGGAACCGACCGAGGAAGCCGTGCTCGACCTCCTCACCGACTGACCCCTCCCAGATATGGGATAGCATCCCGCATGTGAGAGAAGCCCTCGACGACCGGCTCGCCGCCCGCCTCGCCTCGCTGCGGGTGCAGCACGACTGGTCGCTCGACGACCTGGCCGCCCGCACCGGCGTCAGCCGCTCGACCCTGTCCCGCCTCGAACGGGGCGAGATCAGCCCGACCGCGTCCCTGCTCGGCAAGCTCTGCACGGCGTACGGCTGGACGATGTCCCGCCTGCTCGCCGACGTCGAGGCCGCGCCGCCGCCCGTGGTCCGGGCCGGCGACCAGAGCGTCTGGCGCGACGACGCCTCCGGCTTCACCCGGCGCGTGGTGTCGCCGCCGCACGCCGGGCTGCGCGGCGAGATGATCGAGGGGCAGCTCGACCCGGGCGCCGACATCGCGTACGACGCCCCGCCCGTGCCCGGCCTCGAACAGCACGTGTGGGTGCTCGCCGGCGCCCTGCGGCTCACCGACGGCGACACCACCCACGAGCTGGGAACCGGCGACTGCCTGCGGTTCCGCCTGTGGGGACCGACCCGCTTCCGCAACACCGGCGCCGGCCCGGCCCGGTACGCCGTGGTGATCGTGCTGCCGTGATCGAACGCTTGACGCCGGCCACCTTCCCCGGAGCCGTCCCCGACCTGGCGGGCCTGCTGGTCGACGCCGTGGCCGGGGGAGCCTCGGTCGGCTTCCTCGCCGGCTTCGACCGCCCGGCGGCCACGGCGTGGTGGCAGGCGCGGGCCGCCGCCGTCGCCGACGGGAGCCTCGCGGTCTGGGTGCACCGCGCGCCGCACGGCATCACCGGGACGATCAGCCTCGCGGACGCGGGGAAGCCCAACGCCCGCCACCGCGCCGAGGTCGTGAAGCTCGCCGTGCACCGCGCCGAGCGGGGCCGCGGCCTCGGCCGCGAGCTGCTGGCCGTTGCGGAGCAGCACGCCGCCGCCTCGGGCATCACGCTGCTGCTGCTCGACACGGAGACGGACAGCCCCGCCGACCACCTCTACCGCTCGGCGGGCTGGCAGCGGTACGGCATCGTCCCGGACTACGCCGCCGGGCCCGGGGGAGAGCTCAAACCGTGCAGCTTCTACTACAAGACGCTCGGGGCCGGCCGATGAACGGGCCATGTCCGCCACCCGAGCCCGGCACCTGCTGATCGACTTCGGCGAGGTGATCAGCCTCGCCCAGCCGGCTGCCGACCTGGCCGCCCTGGCAGCCGACGCCGGGTTGCCCGCCGCCGAGTTCACCGCGCGCTACTGGCACCACCGGCCCGGCTACGACCGCGGCTCGAGCGCGCTCGGCTACTGGACCGCCGTGCTCGGCCACCGGCCCGGGGGAGCGCAGCTGCGCCGCCTCGTCGCACGGGACGTCGCGAGCTGGCTGCACCTCGACGCCGGCACTCTCGCCCTGCTGGAACAGGTGCATGCTGCGGGCGTACCTGTGTCGTTGCTGTCGAACGCGCCGGGTGAGCTGGCCCGCGAGCTGGAGTGGCACCCCGCCCTGAGGTCTTTCGCGCACCTGCTGTTCAGCGCCGACCTGCGGCTGGTCAAGCCGGACCCGGCCGTGTTCACCGCGGCGCTGGGGGCGCTCGGCGCCGCACCCGCCGACGTCGTTTTCGTCGACGACCGCGCGGACAACGTCGCGGCCGCCGCCGCGCTCGGCCTGCGAGCGTGCCTCTTCACCGCTACGGCCGCCTGCCGCGCCGAGATCCTCGCGGCCACCGCCGGGATGTCCCAGCTTGCCGCGTGACCGGCGGCTCAGGGCAGCCGGCGGCGGCCGGCGAACCCGAGGTCGAGGCGGTGGTACCAGCCGAGCTCCGATTCGCCCTCCAGCCAGCACAGCAGCACCGGTACGCCGTCCAGCGTCGCCGGGAAGTCGACGAGCAGCGGCGCCACGCCCTTGAGCTCGGCGCCCGTCTGCTGCACCGAGGTCATGAGCTCGTCGAGCCGGGCCTCCGCCGCCTTGCGTTCCGCGAGCCCGCCCAGCGGTGACGGCTGCCCGCCCGGGGTCAGCGCGGCGGACAGCTCCACCATGTCGGCCCGGACGGCCACCAGCTCGTCCAGCACCGGCCGGAGCCGGGCCAGCTCCGCCCGCGCCTCATCCGGCGTGAACAGTCCCATGGCGATCAGTCTTTCACCCCGCGCGGCGCCGAATCACCCGGCCGCCGATGGGTACCAGGCAGTCATGACCAGTGAGCGAGACGAGAACGTGCCCTCCGCCGTCACGGACTCGGGCAGCAGCACCGACCAGCAGATCTCCGGCTACGAGGAGGAGGGCTCCTTCCTCACCGACGAGGCGCCGACGCCGGCCACGCCCGCGCACGGCAGCAGCAACGCCGGCGTCAACGAGACCGGGGCGAACCGCCCGGGCGGCGTTCAGGACTGAAGCAGGGGCAGCTCGGCGCGGCCGTCGCGCAGCTCGTACGCGGCGTCCACCAGGTCGAGCCCCTCGGTGCGGTGGGTGAGCAGCAGCACCGTACGCCCGTCGGCGGCGCCGAGCAGGTCGGTCATCAGCTCCGCGGCGGCCGCCTCGTCCAGGCCCTCGGTGGGCTCGTCGAGGATGAGCAGCTCGGGGCCGGCGAGCAGGGCCCGCGCGGTGGCCAGCCGCCGGCGCTGACCGCCCGACACGGTGCTGCCCGCGGCGCCCAGCCAGGTGTCCAGGCCGTCGCCCAGCCCGGCCAGCCACGGGCCGAGGCCCACCCGGGTCAGGGCCGCGACCAGCTGCGGGTCCGTCGCCTCGGGGTTGGCGAGCCGCAGGTTCTCCCGTACGGTCGAGGCGAAGACGTGGTCCGCCTCGTCGCCGACCAGGACCGTCCGCCCGGGACGGCGTACCGAGCCGGCGCGCGGGTCGAGCAGCCCGGCGACCACGGCGGCCAGCGTGGATTTGCCCCCGCCGGACGGTCCCAGCACGGCCACCTTCGCGCCGCGCGGCACGTCGAGGTGCACGCCCCGCAGGCTGGGCGGCCGGTCCGGGTCCCATCCCGCGACGAGGTCGCGGACGATCAGCCGGTCGGCGTGCGGGACCGTACGGGTGGCACTCGGCGGCTGCGTCGCGATCTCGTCCAGCCGGTGCCGGGCACCGCTCGCGCGCCGCCTCGCCACCGCGGCGTCCGGCAGCGTGGCGACCGGCTCGCCGAGCGCCACCAGGCCGAGCAGCAGCACCGCCGACCACTCGGGGGAGAGCCCGCCCGCGTCGCGCAGCACGAGCGCGGTCCCGGCGACGGCCACCGCCCACCCCACCAGGCTCAGCGCCGACGCGGCCCCGGCAGCGCGGGCGGCCCGGGCCTCGAGTACGGCCAGGGCCCGGCTGCGCCGATCGGGTACGCCCAGCGCGTTCCCGCCCTGCACGGCGAGCTCCTCCACGCCGTCCACGGTCTCGACGACGGCGTCCCGCAGCCGGGCGCGGGCGGTCCCGGTCGCCGCCTCCGCCCGGCCCGCCTGCCACCCGGCCAGCGCCGGAGCAAGGCCCACGGAGACCAGGACGCCCACGCCCAGCGGTACGGCGGTCCACGGCGACACCCCGGCCGCCACCGCGACCCCGGCGAACACCGTCACCGCGGCGGACAGGGCGGGGAGCCGCCCGCGCAGCAGCCCGTCGACCCGCAGGTCCACGTCGCCGGCCACGCGGCCGAGCAGGTCACCGCGGCGCCGCAGCCGGGGTCCCGGCACCCGGGGGACGAGGTCGGCGAAGACCCGCGACCGCCACTCGCCGAGCCGCGCGAACGCCACGTCGTGCGCGACGAGCCGTTCCAGGTAGCGCAGCAACGGCCGGGCGACGGCCGACCCGCGGACGAGCACGACGGCGGTGGAGAGGCTGAGGACGGGCGGCAGGAAGGAGGCACGGACGAGGAGCCAGGCGGCCGCGCCGGTGAGCACGAGCCCGGCCAGCGAGGACGCCGCTCCGAGGGCGACGGCGGTGCCCGGCCGGGGCAGCAACCAGGCTGTCTTCCTAGGACGCTTGAGCGACTGTGCGGCGGATCCTTCGGCGGCGGCTTCACCCGGCGCGGTTTCCGCGGGAGCGACCGTGACCGCGGGCCCGGCGGTCGGCGGCGCGGCGCTTCGGCTCGTCCGGGAGGTCACCTCGACGACCCGGTCCGCCTCGGTCAGCAGCGCCCGCCGGTGCGCGACCACGAGTACCGCGCACCCCTGGGCGGCCGCCGCGCGCAGTTGCGCGACGACGAGTCGTTCCGTGTCCGCGTCGAGGTGGGCCGTCGGCTCGTCCAGCAGCAGCACGACCGGGCGCCGGGACGCGGCCCGCAGCAGCGCGGCCAGCGCCAGCCGCTGCCGTTGGCCCGCGGACACCCCGCTGCCCAGCTCGCCGAGGACCGTCTCCGGCGTGACCTCGTCGTCCAGGCCGACCGCACGCAGGGCGGTCCGGACCTCGGCGGGCTTCGAGCCCGGGAACACGCCGGCGACCGTACGAACGTGCGGCAGCGTCGGCCGTTGTGGCAGGTACAGCACGCCGGGGCCGGACAGTTCGACATGGCCCTCGGCGGCCGGCTGCAGCCCGGCGAGGACCCGCAGCAGCGTGGTCTTGCCCGCGCCGGACGGGCCGCGTACCGCCACCAGCTCGTGGTCGCGTACCGCGAGCGGGCCGGTGACCAGCGCGTCCCGCCCGGCGCCGGGGTAACGGGCGCGCAGGGCCGTCGCGTACACCGCGGGGCGGTCACCGCCGCCGGTCGAGGGCAGGTACGCCGCATCGTCGCCGAGCACCTCGTCCACCTCTCCGATCACCGCGGACGCGTCCGCGCTCGCGTGGTAGCGGGCCGCCATCTCGCGCAGCGGCCGGTACGCCTCCGGGGCCAGCAGGATCACCAGCAGGGCGTCGCCGAGTCCCATGCCACCGCCGGCGACGCGCAGGCCGGCCTCGACCGCGATCAGCCCGACGGACAGCGTGCCGACCAGGTCGAGCGCGGTGGAGGACAGGAACGCGACGCGCAGGACCCGTACGGTCGCGGTCCGGTGCTGGTCGGTGAGGTCGCGCACGACGGCGGTCTGGCGTTCGGCCCGGCCGTACACCCGCAGGGTCGCCAGGCCGCGCACGACGTCGAGGAAGTGGCCCGCCAGGCGGGCGTCGGCCTGCCAGGCCCGCCGGGCGCGCAGCTGCGTCGCCCAGCCGATCAGCGCCCCGAGCAGCGGCACGAGCGGCAGCGTGAGCAGTGCGATCAGGGCGGAGAGCGGATCGACGACGGCCATCGCGGCCAGGACGAGCGGCGGCAGCAGCACGCCGAGCGTCAGGGCCGGCAGGTATCCGGTGAACCACGGCCGCAGCGCGTCGAGCCCGCCGGTCAGCACGGCGCTCAGCCGGCCGCTGCCGTAGCTCGCCACCCATCCCGGCCCGTGCCGCAGCGCCGCCGCGAGGGTGCTGCGCCGCAGCTCGTCGGTGACCCGGGCCGCGGTGCGCTGGGCGACGACCTGCTCGGACCAGGTCAGGGCCGCCCGCGCCAGGAACGCGGCGGCGAGCATCCCGATCGCGTCGCGGCCGGTGACGATGCGGGTCAGGGCGACGGCGACGGTCACGGTCGCGGCGGCCTGTCCGGCGCCGATCAGGGACAGGACCGCGATTCCCGTACGCCCGGAGCGCGCGTGCCGCAGCAGCCGGGGGTCGAGGGGCGCGCGGCTCACGAGGGCACCCGCTCGCTGGCGACCCGGCGGCGGAACACCCAGTACGAGAACGCCTGGTAGACGAGGACGCCCGGCAGCACGACGACCCCGACGACGCTGAGCAGCCGCAGTGCGGAGTCCGTGGCCGCCGCTCCCGTCATGGTGAGCGACCAGGCGGGGTCGAGCGTGCTGCGCAGCACCACGTCCCCGTGCGCGGTGAAGACGGCCACGACGGCCCCGGCGACGCCCAGTGCGGTGATGCCGAACGCGACGAGTTCCCGGCCGTGCCGTGCGACCAGGGTGATGCCCATGCAGAGCGCGGCCGCGGCGAGCACGAGCCGGCTGCCGGTCGCGAAGCCGGCCCCGCCGAGGACGACGGTCCCGGCCGCGGCGAGGCGCACGCTCCACCGGCGGGCGCGGGCGTGCACGGGCCCGGTGGTGCGCAACGCGAGGAAGACGGCCCCGATGAGCAGGGCGGCGTAGAACGCGAGGCCGGCGCCGGCGAGCGCCGGCCAGGACAGCAGGGGATCGAGGCTCCTGCTCAGGCCGGCGCCGGTGACCTCCCCGTCCGCGCCGAGCGCGAGCCCGTGGGTGAGCACGCCCAGCACCGCCCCCCAGAGCAGCACGATGGCGGCGGAGCTCGCGGCGAGGGCGGTGTCGCAGCGGCGGCGCCACCGTTCGCCGTCGCCCTTGCCGCGGAACTCGAGGGCGACGCCGCGGACGGCCAGCAGCAGCAGGAGGGCGGCCATGGGCAGGTAGAAGCCGGACAGCAGGGCGGCGTACCAGTCGGGGAAGGCGGCGAATGTCACGCCGATCGCGGCGACCAGCCAGACCTCGTTGCCGTCCCAGAACGGGCCGACCGTACGCACGATCGCCCCGCGCTCGTGGTCGTCGCGGCCGAGCACGGGCCCGAGCACGCCGACGCCGAAGTCGAAGCCCTCCAGGACGAAGAACAGCACCCAGCAGAGCACGACGAGCGAGAACCAGACGGTGACCATCGCGGTGCTCCTCAGTAGACGGGGACGGGGATCTTGTCGGCGGCCGGCTCGGCGGCGGCGGGCGCCGGGGCGAGCGGTTGCCGACTCAGGTGGCGGACGAGGCGCAGCCAGACGACGGCGAGGACGCCGTAGACGACGGCGAAGCCGATGAGCGAGGCGAGGACCTCGCCGCGGGTGAGGCCGGGGGAGATGCCGTCGGCCACGCGCGAGATGCCGAACGCGAGCCAGGGCTGCCGGGCGGTCTCGGTGAAGATCCAGCCGAAGGTGTTGGCGGCCGCGGGCAGGATCGGGATCAGCGGCAGCAAGCGCAGCACCAGCGGGTGGGCCGTGCGTCCCTTGCGCGTGCCCCACAGGTAGTACGCGGCCACGGCGGCGGCCAGCATGCCGATGCCGATCATGAGGCGGAACGTCCAGAACGCCACGGGGACCATCGGGATGTAGCTGCCGGGGCCGTACTGGGCGGCGTACTGGGCCTGGAGGTCGTCGAGGCCCTGCACGGTGGCGCCCGGGCTGCCGGCGGCGAGGATCGACAGCAGCTTGGGGATCTCGACGCTGAGGAACGGCTCGCCGCCGTCCGGGCCGCCGATGGCGAAGACGGAGAACGGCGCTCCGGTGGTGGTGGCGTACAGGGCCTCGGCGGCGGCCATCTTCATCGGCTGCACCTCGGTGATGACCTTGCCGAGGTGGTCGCCGGTCAGCGCGGTCAGCGCCCCGCCGGCCACGGTGAGCCAGGCGCCGAGGCGGGCCAGCGTACGGAATCCGGCCTCCCCGGCCGCGCGCAGCCGCCAGACGCCGATGGCCAGCAGCAGCGATCCGCCGGCCATGAGCGCGCCCGCGAGGGTGTGCGGGAACGCGGCGAGGTTGACCTTGTTGAGCAGCAGCGCGCCGAAGTCGTCGAGGCGGGCGCGCCCGGTCACCGGGTCCAGGGTGTACGCGACCGGGTTCTGCATGAACGAGTTGGCGGCGAGGATGATGAACGCGCTCATGACGGTGCCGAGCGCGACGACGACGATCGTGGCGGCGTGCACCGTGCGGGGCAGCCGGTCCCAGCCGAAGTACCACAGGGCGAGGAACGTGGCCTCCAGGAAGAACGCGAGCATGCCTTCGATGGCGAGCGTGGGGCCGAAGACGTCGCCGTAGAAGCGGGCGAACGCGCTCCAGCCCATGCCGAACTGGAATTCCTGTACGAGCCCGGTGACCACGCCGACGGCGAAGGTGACGATCAGCAGCTTGCCGACGAACTTCGTGAGGTCGCGGTACTTGTCGTCGCCGGTGCGCAGCCAGGTGAGCTGGAGACCGGCCGCGGTGGCGGCGAGGCTGATCGACAGCGGCACGAAGAAGTAGTGGTAGATCGTCACGACCGCGAACTGCAGCCGGGTCAGGTCGAGCACGTCCATGCCGGATCCCCTCTACGACGTTTCGTAGTAGATACTACGGCGCGTAGTACGACGTCGTGCAGTAGAGTGGGTCACATGGCACTCGGGGACCTCGAACGCGAGGTCATGCAGCAGTTGTGGGACGCCGGGCAGCCGCTGACCGTGCGGCAGGTGCACGAGCGCCTCAGCCGGCGGCGGGAGCTGGCGTACACGACCGTCATGACGGTGCTCGACCGCCTCGCCAAGAAGGCCGTGGTCACCCAGCAGAAGGCCGACCGCGCCTACCGGTACGCGCCCGCGCAGTCGCGCGAGGAGATGACGGCCGCGCTGATGCTCGACGCGCTCAGCGCCGCGCCCGACGGCGTCCGCGACGCGGCGCTGGCCCACTTCGTCGGGCGCCTGGATCCGTCGGCGCTGACCGCCGCGATCGAGGCGGCCCGGAAGGAATCGGCCGCGGAGTCGTGACCGCGCTGCTGCTCGGTGCGCTGGGCCTGACGCTGTCGCTGGTCGTGCCGGGGGTCCTCGCCACCGCCCGCTGGCCGGGCCGGGCGCCGGCCGCCGCGGTCGTGCTGTGGCAGAGCATCACCCTGACCGGCATCCTGTGCGCGCTCGGCGTCGTGCTCGCCGCGCCGCAGGAGCTGGTCGCCGCGCTGGGGTCCGGCACGCCGGTCGGCGCCGCGGCCCTCGTCGCCGCCCTGGCGGTCGCCGCGGTGATCATCATCCGGCTGCTGGCCTCGCTGGCCGGGGTGACCCACCGCTCGCGTACCCGCCGGGCCCGGCACCGGATGCTCGTCGACCTGCTCGACACCGCGGAACGCCACGGTGAGCTGCCCGACGAGGTGCCGGCCGGGCTGCGGGTGCTCGACGGGCCGCTGCCGTTCGCGTACTGCCTGCCGGGCCGCCGCCCGCGCGTCGTGCTCAGCGGGGGAGCGCTGCGCGTCCTCGACCGGGCCCAGGTGAACGCGGTCATCGCCCACGAGCAGGCGCACCTGCGTCACCGGCACGACCTGGTGATGGAGTCGTTCACGGCGTTCCACCGGGCGGTGCCCGGCCCGCTGCGCAGCCGTGCGCCGCTGGACGCCGTCCACCTCCTGCTGGAGATGGTGGCCGACGACGCGGCCCGGCGCCGCTGCGGAGCCGGACCGCTGCGCAGCGCGCTGGCGGTGCTCGGCGACGCCGTGACCCCCGGCGGGCCCACGGAACCGGCCGGGGACGCCGGCGAGGAGCGGCGGCGGCGCATGTCCCGCCTGACCGGCGACGATCCCCGCTCGGCCCCGGTGGCGGCCGGCGCACTCGCCGCCGCGGCCGCATTGCTGGTGTTACCCACAGTGATCCTGGTGGTGCCGTGGCTCGACCGCGCGCTCTCGGCTTGGCCGCTTTAAGTCTTCCTTAATGACGCTCCGTAACGGGGAGGCCGGGTTCAGTTCCGCCGTGATCGGGAGTACGGTGGTGCCCGGCTCGTCGGTCCCCCCTCGTCCAACCGGGCGACCCGGCGGGTCACCGCCTAATCGTGCGCAGCACGAGCCGGGGACCCACGATCCCGGGGTGAAGCCGCGGCACCATCGCGGCCGGGCGCGCTTCCCGCCCGAACCCGACAGCTAACCCGGTCGGCGGCCGAGGGAAGAAAGGACACTGCACCTACGTGAAACGGATCGGGACGCGACGCGCCGCGATTCTGCGCAGCCTGCTCTGTGTCATCGCCGCGACCGGGGTGATGCTGGTTCCCACCGCGGCACACGCGACACCGTCGCCCTCGAGCATCGAGAAGCAGATCGACGAGCAGTGGAACAAGCTCGAGCCGGTCATCGAGCAGTACAACGACGTGCACAACCAGCTGATCAAGAACCGTGCACAGCTCAAGCAGATCAACAAGCGGCTGCAGCCCCTGCAGCTGCAGGTCGATCTCGCCCTGTCGCAGGTGGGCGGCATGGCGGCCGACGCGTACAAGCAGGGTTCGCCCGGGGCCATGCAGGCCATGCTGGTCAGCGGATCGCCGACCGGCCTGACCGAGAAGCTCACGTTCCTCGATCAGATCGCGAGGCACCAGCAGCAGCAGATCGCGGGCGTGGCGAAGCTGCGCGACAAGTACGCGAAGGACCAGCAGGCTCTGACCACTCTCACCGACGCCGTGGCGGCACGCGACAAGGACCTCGCCGCGCGGAAGAAGGAGATCCAGAAGAAGGTCGACGATCTGCAGAAACTGCGGATCCGGGCCTACGGTCAGAGCGGCGCGAGCGACGGTCCGCTGCGGACCGGCCCCTGTCCGGTGGACTACACCAACGACAAGGGCGGACGCGCGGCCCAGAAGGCGTGCTCGCTGATCGGCATCAAGTACATCTTCGGTGCCGAGGGACCCAGTGGGTACGACTGCTCGGGCCTGACCAAGGTGGCGTGGGCGTCCGTGGGAGTGCACCTCGAGCACTTCACCGGCGACCAGGTCCACACCGGACGGGCCGTCAGCCGCAGCGAGCTGCAACCGGGAGACCTGATCTTCTACGGCAGCCCGGTGCACCACGTGGCCATCTACGTGGGAGGCGGCACCATGGTGCACGCACCCCACACCGGCGACCACGTGCGGATGGCCAGCATCGACAGCCCCGGGGCGATCACGGCGATCCGCCGCCCGGGCTGACCGGCCCCCCACCAGCACCACCGGAAAGCCGCCACGGTCGTGGCGGCTTTTCCTTGTCCGGCACACTGTCCGGCATGCACCCCGCCGTCTTCACCCGCAACGTCACCAGCGCCTGGGGCGACGCCGGCCGCCGATGGCTCGCCGCGCTGCCGGACCTCGTCGCCGGCGTCGCCCGCGAGTGGGATCTCACGGTGGGTGACCCGTACCCGCTGACCTTCAACTGGGTGGCCCCGGCGCGCCGGGCCGACGGCTCCGCCGCGGTGCTGAAGCTGGGCGTACCCGAATCCGGGCACCTGAGCAGCGAGGCGACCGCGCTGGACGCGTTCGGCGGAGCCGGCGCGGTGCGGCTGCTGCACCGCGACGACGAGCGCGGCGCCCTGCTCATCGAACGCGCCGAGCCCGGCACCACCCTGCGCGCTCTGGTCCGCGAGCACGACGAGCAGGCCACGGCCGTCCTGATCGACGCCATGCGCCGCCTGCACCGGCCCGCGCCGCCCGGTATCGGCCTGGAGCCGCTCGAGCAGCGCCTGGAGGACTTCGCCGCGCACAAGGAGCGGTACCGCGGCCGCGACCCCTTCCCGCCGGGCCTCGTCGACCAGGCGATGAGCCTGCACGCCGAGCTCTGCGCGTCGGCGACGGAACGCGTCGTCCTGCACGGCGACCTGCACCACGAGAACGTCCTCGCCGCCACGCGCGAACCGTGGCTGGTGATCGACCCGCACGGCGTGGCCGGCGACCCCGGCGCCGAGCTGGGGCCGGCCCTCTACAACCCGCTCGACGGCGACGAACCGACGCTGCGGCTGCTCGACCGCCGCGTCGAGCAGTTCGCCGACGGCCTGGGCATGTCGCCGGACCGCGTCGTGGCCTGGGGCTTCGCGCAGGCGGTGCTGTCGGAGGTGTGGACCGCGGACGGCGGCGTGCCCCGGCCCGGCCGCGCCCTCGAGGTGGCCCTGGCGCTGCGGCCCCGGCTGCGCTGAACCGCCGGTGGGCTCAGCGCAGCTCCTGGATGCGGATCAGGTTGCCCGCGGGATCCCGGAACGCGCAGTCGCGCATCCCGTACGGCTGCTCGACCGGCTCCTGGACCACCTCGGCGTCGGCGGCGCGCAGCCGCTCGAACGTGCCGTCGAGATCCTTGGTGGCCAGCAGGATCCAGCCGTACGTCCCCTTGGCCATCATGCCGGTGATGACGCGCCGTTCCTCGTCGGTGATGCCCGGGTCGGTCGCCGCCGGCGCCAGCAGGATCGACGTGCCGGGCTGGCCGGGCGGCCCCACCGTGATCCAGCGCATCGGACCCGAGCCCACGTCGGCCCGCACCTCGAAGCCGAGCGCGTCGCGGTAGAAGGCCAGGGCGGCGTCGGGGTCGTCGTGCGGCAGGAAGCTCGCGTGAATCGTGATGTCCATGGGCTCACGCTAGGGCGGCGCGAGGGCCGGCGCTTCTCGATTCCTGACCGGCCGGGTCACCTGTTTCGCCAGGCAGGGCGGCAGATCCGCGGCCGCCGCGGCCGCCCGCCGCCGGTACGTGCTGGGCGGCATCCCGACCAGCTCGGTGAAGCGGGTGCTGAACGTGCCCAGCGACGAACAGCCCACCGCGAAGCACACCTCGGTGACGCTGAGCCGGCCCTGCCGCAGCAGTGCCATCGCCCGCTCGATCCGCCGCGTCATCAGGTAGCTGTACGGCGACTCGCCGTACGCGGCGCGGAACGCGCGGCTCAGATGCCCGGCCGACATGTGCGCACCGCGGGCGAGCGCCGGAACGTCCAGCGGCTGGGCGTACTCGCGGTCGATCCGGTCGCGCACGCGGCGCAGCCGGAGCAGATCGCGGCGGTGCTCGCTGGTCACGCCCCGATCGTACGACCGGGCCCTACGCCCAGGGCGCGCTGATCTCGTCCTCGACGTAGAGGATCGCGCTGTCGCGGCCCGTGTCCTTGCCCCGGTGCATCGCCCGGTCCGCGTGCCGCATCAGCGTCCTCGCGTCCGTACCGCCCGGGAACGCCAGCGCCACCCCGACGGTGCAGCCGACGTCCAGCCGCAGCCCCGCCACCGCCGCGCTGGCCGCGACGCCCTCGATGATCCGCCGGGCCACCGTCATCGCCTCGTCGGCGCTGCGGACGTGCGTCAGCACCACCCCGAACCCGTCGCCGCCGAGCCGGCCGGCCGTGTCGGTCTCCCGCGTCGTGCGCTTGAGCACGCCGCTGACGGTCTGCAGGAGGCGGTCGCCGACGTCGTGGCCGTACGTCTCGTTGACCGCCCGGAACCCGTCCAGGTCGCACAGCAGCATCGCCACCGGATGCTGGTACCGGGTGCCCTGCGCGAGCGCCCGCGCCAGGTCCCGCTCCAGCGTCGCCCCGTTCGCCAGGCCGGTCAGCGCATCGTGCGACGCCGCGTACGCGATCCGGTCCTGCGCCGCCCGCCGGTCGGTGATGTCGCGCTGATGGGTGACGATCGCCTGCACCGACGGGTGCGCCAGCATGTTGCGCGCCACGATCTCATGCCAGTACCACGACCCGTTCGCGTGCCGTACCCGCAGCTCGGCGGAGTGCTCGACGGTGCTGTCCGAGGCGAGCAGGCGCGCGAACAGCTCCGCCGAGGCGGCCTCGTCCTCCGGGTGGAACAGTCCCCGCAGCACCCGCCCGCGCAGCTCCTCGGGCTTGTACCCGAGCACCGGCCGCGCGGCCGAGCTCACCCAGGTCACGTCGCCGGAGGCGTCACAGAGGGTGATCACCTCGGAGCCGTCGCGGACGAGCGCCCGGAGCCGCTCCTCGCCCCGCTTCGCAGCCGCCTCGGCCCGCTCCCGGTCCTCGGCGAACCGCCCCAGGGTCCGCGCACCCGCGACGATCACGGCGGCCACGAGGGCCGCCAGCACGTGCGACTGCGCGGCGTCGAGCCGGCTGTCCAGCACACCGCCGGCGACCAGCGCCTGCCCGGCGCCGATCGCCACGACGGCCGTCGCCGCCACGGGCTTCCACGCCCGGGAGCCGCATGCCGACACGTACGCCGCCACGACCGCGAGGTGCAGCACGGACAGGGGCGCGCCCCAGCCGGCCGCGTACATGACGGCGGTCAACGGCACCACGGACAGGGGGACGCGCCACCAGGCGCCGTCCCCGCACGCGAACCGTACGGCCCTCGCGATCGTCGGATGGCTCACGCTGCTGTCCCTCGTCCGTCTGGCGGTGCGCCCGCTCACGTGGACGCCAGTCCTCCATTCGGCCGGGTCACCGGGCATCCAAGAAAGGGACGCGGGAAAATCGGCAGCTGCGGGCGCGGGGCGACGGACCGCGGGGGCGTCGGAAGTGTCAGGGGGCACGGGCATAATCGCCTCTCATGAGCGACGCCCTGATCGACAGCCTGACCGCGGCGGTCGGCGCGCGGCCGGACGACCTGCCCCTGCGGCAGCATCTCGCCGAGCTGCTCGTCGCCGCCGGCCGGCCCGCCGAGGCGATCGGGCACGCCGCCCAGCTCCTGGCCCGCGACCCGGACGACCGGGCCGCCCAGCGCCTCATGGCCGCCGCCCTCGGCGCCGCCGCGCCTTCCCCGGCCGCACCGTCGCCGTCCCGGCCCGCCGCGCCGACGTCCCCGGATCCTGCTGCGCCGTCGGTCTTCCCGGGCCCGGCCGGTGCCGGGTCGCCGCCCGGCCCGGCCGCGCCCGGTCCCGGCGCGCAGGCCCGGCCGGCGTCCCCCGGGCCCGCCTCGCCGGCAGACCCCGCGGCGCCCGGCCCGGCCGCCGACCCGGCGCCCTCCGGGGAGCCGTCCGCGCGCCCGTCCGGGGAGCCGTCCGCACGGCCGTCCGGGGGCGTCGACTGGGCGGCGTTCGAGAGCGAGCTCGAGGGCGTCGTCCCGCCGCGCTTCACCGCCGCCGACGAGCCGGAGCCGGTCCGCGGCCACGACGACCGGGCGTTCGACATCGAGCGGTCCGTCGTCACCCTCGCCGACGTCGGCGGCATGCAGGAGGTCAAGAAGCGGCTCGAGCTGTCCTTCCTCGGCCCGCTGCGCAACCCGAAGCTGCGGACGCTGTTCGGCAAGAGCCTGCGCGGCGGGCTGCTGCTGTACGGGCCGCCCGGCTGCGGGAAGACCTTCCTCGCGCGGGCCGTGGCGGGGGAGATGGGCGCCGCGTTCGTGTCGTTGTCGATCACCGACGTGCTCGCGATGTGGGTCGGCAGTTCCGAGCGCAACCTGCACGAGTTGTTCGCCGCGGCGCGCGGGCATGCGCCGTGCGTGCTGTTCCTCGACGAGATCGACGCGCTCGGGCACAAGCGCAGCCAGCTGAGCTCGTCGGCGCTGCGGACGCTCGTCAACCAGCTGCTCACCGAGCTGGACGGGGTCGACGGCAACAACGACGGGCTGTTCGTGCTCGCCGCGACCAACGCGCCGTGGGACATCGACGCCGCGCTGCGCCGGCCCGGGCGGCTTGACCGGACGCTGCTCGTGCTGCCGCCCGACGAACCGGCGCGCGCAGCGATCCTCGAGTACCACCTGCGCGACCGGCCGGTCGCCGGCATCGACCTGGCCGGGCTCGCCGCCGCCACCGACCGCTTCTCGGGCGCCGACCTGGCCCACGTCTGCGAGACCGCCGCGGAGTACGCGATGCGCGACGCCATCAGCACCGGCGAGGTCCGCATGATCAACCAGGCGGACATGACGGCGGCCGTCCGCGAGGTCCGGCCCTCCACGGACGCCTGGTTCGCCACCGCGCGCAACGTGGCCCTGTTCGGCAACGCGAGCGGCGACTACGACGACCTCGCGGCGTACCTGAAGCAGCGCAAGCTCCTGTGACCGGGCTGGACGCGTACCGTCAGGCCCGGCACCTGGCCGAGGTCGGCCGGCACGGCGACGCCGAGGCGAAGCTGCGCGCGGCGCTGACCGCCGAGCCGGGCGACGCCGACCTGCTCACCCTGCTCGGGTACGTGCTGCGCCAGCAGCGCGACTACGTGGCGGCGCTGCAGGCGTGCGACGCGGCGCTGGCGGCGAACCCCGGCCTCGCCGACGCGCACGCGGAGCGCGCCGAGTCGCTGATCGCCCTCATCCGCGACGAGGATGCCATCGCGGCCGCCGGCGAGGCGGTCCGGCTGCGCCCGCACGACCCCGGCGGCCACCTCGTGCTGGCCCGCGCACTGACCTCGGCGAAGCGGTACGACGCGGCCCGCCACGCCGCCCGGCACGGCCAGTCGCTCGCCCCGCAGTCGGTGGAGGCGCTGCTGACGATCGCCGACCTGGAACGCGACGCCGGCAACCGCGACGAGGCGGAACGGGCCACCCGGGCGGCGCTCGCCGTCGAGCCGGGCAACGCGTACGGCCGCTGGCTGCTCGCGATGCTCGACGCGGAACGGCTGCGGGTCCGCCGGTCGATGCGGGCCCTGCGCGACGTGGCCCGCGAGAACCCGGCCCGCCCCGACGTCATCTCGATGACCTGGCCGATCCGCAGCCTGCTCAGCGCGCTGCGCCGCTGGTTCTCCGTCGCGGTCCTGCTCGTGACGGCCGCCGCGGTGGCCGCGACGGTCTGGGGCCCCGCGGCCCTGCCGGCGCGCGTCCTCGCGGGCCTGATCGCCGTCGTCGTGGCCGGGTTCGCCGTCCGGGTGCTCGTCCCGGCCGGCCGGCTGCCGTGGCGCTGCCTGCGCCTGGTGCCCTGGCTGCTGCGCCGCGCCACGCTCACGGGGGCGGCGACGGTGGCGGTGATGGCCGCGCTGCTGCTCGCGTACGCCGCGACGGGCGCCTGGTGGCTCACGATGCCGGCGCTGGCCGGGGTGCCGGTGCTGTGGGCGGGCGGGTTCGCCGAGCTGCTCGGGGCGCGCCTGGACGACCCCGGCTACATGCACGCGGTCAAGATGCTGGGGCGCGACCTGCAGAACTTCCGCGTCGAGCTGAAGAAGTGGTGGAGCGACACGAAGCGGGAGCTGCGCGAGGCGTGGAAAGAGCCGGAGGCGCCCGAGAAGGACCCGGGGAAGCCACCGCGATGAACTTCGGACACCCGTCCGCGGCGAGAGACGGAGCGCGCATGGTGACCCTGGACTGGCCCGGCTGCCACAACGCCCGCGACGTGGGCGGCCTGCCCACCGTGGACGGCTCGGCCATCCGCCCGCGCGCCCTGCTGCGCTCCGGTCACCACACCGAGCTCACCGCCGCCGGCATCGCCGCCGTCCGCGCGGCCGGGATCAGCCGCGTGCTGGACCTGCGCCGGGACGTGGAACGCGACGCGTACCCCAGCCCGTTCGCCGGCGACCCCGGCTACGTGTCCGCGCCGGTGCTGCTGGACGTCGTCACGTACGAGTACCCCGACGACTCGTACGGCCCGTTGCTGGACCACAACCAGCAGCGCATCGCGGCGGCGTTCAGGGCGATCGCCGGGGCGCCGCCGGGCGGTGTGCTCGTGCACTGCCGCGGCGGCCGGGACCGTACGGGCGTCCTCGTGGCCCTGGCCCTCAGCGTCGCCGGGGTCGCGCCCGACGTGATCGCCGGCGACTACGCGCTCACCGAGGGCTCCCCGGCCGCCGTCATGCTCAACACCTTCGAGCATCTGGAGCAGGCGTACGGCGGCGTGACCGCGTACCTGAGCCTGATCGGCATCACCGAGGCCGAGCGCGCGGCGGTGCGCGAGCGTCTCCGCGAGCCCGCGTACCTCACCGAGACCCGCGACGGCTACAACCGTTTCGCCGCCGAGTACGCCGGCCTGTTCGGCGACGTCCTGGCCCGCAACGTCTGGGAACGCGCCCTGCTCGGCGGCTTCGCGGAGCTCGTGCGCGCCGAGCCCGGCCCGGTCCTCGAGGTGGGCTGCGGCATCGGCACGGTCACGGCGTACCTGCACGGGCTCGGTGTGGACATCGCCGGGCTCGACCTGGCGCCGGAGATGGTCGCCGCCGCCCGCCGCGACCACCCGTCGATCACCTTCGACGTCGGCACGATGACCGCCCTCGCCCGCCCGGAAGGCACCCTCGCCGCGGTCCTCGCCTGGTATTCGATCATCCACGTGCCCGACGACGAGCTTCCGGTCGTCCTGACGGAATTCCGGCGCGTCCTGCGTCCCGGCGGGTACGTGTTCCTGGCCTTCCAGGTCGGCGACGAGGCCCGGCACGTCCGCGACATCACGTTCCTGCGGCGCCGGCCCGAGCAGGTCGCCGGCATGCTGCGGGAGGCCGGGTTCGACCTGTGCCTGCGGTCGGTCCGGGCGCCGGACCAGGAGGGCGCTGCGGAGCAGCTGCCGCAGGCGTATCTGCTCGCCCGCACGCCGAAGCCGGCACCCGGCGCCTGACGATCCTGCGCCCGTCAGCTGCGGCCCGCGCCCATGATCGTCGCCTAGCTGCGCCGGTCGCCCCAGATCGAGAACGGGTCCACGTACGGCCGGGCCAGCGCGAGCAGCTCGGCGTCCCCGCGGCCGTGCAGCTCGTCCTGTGCGATCTGCCGTACGGTCCCGGCGAGGATGTCGGCCAGCTGCACCCGCGGCTCCGACCCGGCCGCCGCCAGCTCCACCCGGGTGAGCACCAGACCGGCGTGCCGCAGCGCCCGTTGCAGTCCCGCCACCCGCTGGGCGGGCAGCATCGTCTGCCGGTCGTGCACGATCGTCACCGGACGCCCGCCGTCACCCCACCGCGCCACGGCCCGCAGCAGTGCGGGGATCAGCGGGTCCAGGACGGACAGCGAGGGATCCGCTTTCAGCCGTACGCGCAGAGCCTCCGCGCTGTCCCGCCGGAAGCCCGCGGAGCCGTCCGCCACGGCGAAGAAGGCTTCCACCGGCCCGGCCACGTCCCGGCGATCCTTGCCGCGCATGAGGTTGTTGGCCGCGACGAGGAACGCCGGCGCCGGGCCGTCCGCGGCGTGCCGCCGGTAGAGCTCGTCCGACGCCTCCCGGGCGCGGCCGCCGTCCGGCCCGGCCCGCCACCACCCGGTTCCCGTGCCGCCCGGCTCGCCGAGCAGGAGCTCGTCGAGGGTGCCGATCAGGAAGTACGCCTTGTCGATCAGGTACACGTGCGCGGAGCGGAACAGCGGGCTCGACGGGCCGAGCAACCACACCAGCGCCGAGCGGTGCTTCTCCCGCTGCAGGTGGTTCGCCTTGTACTGGGTCGCGGGGGAGCGGATGCGGCGGCGCAGTTCGGCCAGGCAACCGGCGGCCACGGCGGCGGAGAGGTGGACGCCGGCGTGGGCGAAGACGTCCGTGGTCGTGCCGATGAGCTTCTCGCCCTCGTACCCCGACTCGTCGCACACCAGCTCAACGGTCTCCACGGAGGCAGTATACCGGTAAAGAGTTCTAGAACAGTGCCAAGAGTTGTGGCATGATGGCCGTACAGTTCTAGAACATTTGGAGTCGCGATGACGATGAGCGTGATGCGGGATCCCGCCGCGGCGGGCCGGTTCGGCGCCTTCGGCGGACGGTTCGTCCCCGAGTCGCTGGTACCGGCCTGCGAGGCCCTGGAGGAAGCGTTCCGCGAGGCGTGGGCCGACCCCGCGTTCCGCGGTCAGCTCGACATGTTCCGTACGGTCTATGCGGGCCGGCCGACCGCACTGACCCCGGCCTGGAACCTGTCCGCCGAGCTGGGCGTCACGCTGCTCCTCAAGCGCGAGGACCTGGCGCACACCGGCTCCCACAAGATCAACAATGTGCTCGGGCAGGCGCTGCTGGCGCGGCGGATGGGCAAGACCCGGCTCATCGCCGAGACCGGGGCCGGCCAGCACGGCGTCGCCACGGCCACCGCCGCCGCGCTCTTCGGCCTGCGCGCGACCGTCTACATGGGCGAGCGCGACATCGAACGCCAGGCCCTCAACGTGTTCCGGATGACCCTGCTCGGCGCCGAGGTCGTGCCCGTCACCAGCGGCAGCCGGACGCTCAAGGACGCCACGAACGAGGCGCTGCGGCAGTGGGTCGCGGCGGTCGAGGACACCCACTTCTGCCTCGGGTCGGTCGCCGGCCCCCACCCGTACCCGTGGATGGTCCGGGAATTCCAGCGCGTCATCGGCGAGGAGGCGCGGCGGCAGTGCGCCGCGGAGCTAGCCACCGGCGTCCCGGACGTGGTCGTCGCCTGCGTGGGCGGCGGGTCGAACGCCGCCGGGACGTTCGCCGGCTTCGTCGGCACCGGCGCCCGGCTGGTCGGCGTCGAGGCGGCAGGCGGCGCGGCGATGACCCACGGCACCCCGGGCGTCGTGCACGGCTCCCGGTCCATGGTTCTGCAGGACGACGAGGGCCAGATCGCCGAGGCACAGTCCATCGCGGCCGGCCTGGACTACCCGGGCGTCGGCCCGGAACACGCCCAGCTGGGTGCGGCGGGCCGCGCCGAGTACCAGACCGTCACCGACGGCGAGGTGCTGACGGCCGTACGCCGGCTCGCCCGCGCCGAAGGCATCATCTGCGCGCTCGAGTCGGCGCACGCCGTGGCGTGGGTGCTGCGCGCGGCGGGCACGGACGAGCTGCCCCACGGGTCGACCGTGCTGCTCACGCTCTCCGGCCGCGGCGACAAGGACATGATCCAGCTCAGCGACATGGCCGCGCTGACGGGAGGCCCCGCATGAGCACGCTCGGCGCCACGCTGCGGGCCGCCGGGCGGCCGCTGCTCATCCCGTACGTGACGGGCGGCCTGACCGCCGGCTGGGCCGACCACCTGGACGCCTGCCAGGACGCCGGCGCGGACGCCATCGAGATCGGCCTGCCGTTCTCCGACCCGATGCTCGACGGCACCACCATCCAGCAGGCCTCGGACCGCGCCCTCGCCCGCGGCGCCACGGTCGGCGGCATCCTCGCCGACATCGAGGCCGCGTCCCGGCGGGTGAGCGTCCCGCTGATCGTCATGACGTACGCCAACCTGGCCCTGCGCCTCGGCGCGCCCCGCCTCGCGGCGGCCGGCGTCCGCGGTCTCATCGTGCCCGACCTGCCGCTCGAGGAGTCCGCGCCGCTGGAAGCGGCGGCGGCGGGGGCGGGCATCGACCTGATCCTGCTGGCCGCGCCGTCCACCCCGGACGACCGGCTCCGGCAGATCTGCCGGCGCAGCCGGGGCTTCGTGTACGCGGTGAGCGTCATGGGCACCACCGGCGAACGCGACACGCTCCCGGCCACGGCGGTGGAGCTTGTCCGCCGCGTCAAGCGTCTTCAGCCCGATCCGGACGGTCCGGAGCGTCTTCCCGTGCTGATCGGGTTCGGGGTGTCGACGCCGGAACACGCCGCCGAGGCGGGACGCGCCGGGGACGGGGTGATCGTCGCGTCGGCGCTGATGCGTAGGGTGCTGGACGGGGCCACCCCGGACGACCTGCGCGTCGCCGTCGCGGCCCTGCGCACCGCACTCGACCTGGGGGTGTCCTCTGGAACGCCGTACGCCGAAGTATCAGGTGATCGCCGATGACCTGACCGCGAAGATCCGCGCCGGCGACCTCGCACCGGGCACGATGCTGCCACCGCAGAAGACCCTCAGCGCCCGGTACGGGGTGACCCTCGCGACGCTGCGCCAGGCCCTGCAGAAGCTCGAGGACGACGGCCTGGTCTCGCAGGAACCGGGCCGCGGCACCTTCGTCGCGTCGCCCCGGCTCATGTACCGGCTCGACTCGCTGCGCGGGCTCGCGGAGGACCTGAAGGCCCAGGGTCAGGAGGTCAGCACGCTGATCCTGGGCCAGGAACTGCGCCGCCCCCCGGCCGCGATCGCCGCACACCTGGAGGTGCCCGCGACCCGGCGCGTGCTGCGGCTGGAACGCGTACGCCTGCTGTCCGGACGCCCCGCGGTGCACCAGCTGTCCTGGGCCCCGGGACGCCCCGGCCTGCCCCTGGCCGATCTGGACTACAGCGGCGCGTCCCTGTACGCCGTGTTCGCCGCGCACGGCATCGTCGTGCACCGGGCCTCGGAGGTCCTGCGCCCGGCACTGCTCGACGAACCGACCGCCGCGCACCTGCACCAGACCGCGGGCCAGCCGGTGTTCGTGTCGGAACGCGTCACGTACGGCCTCGACAACCGCCCGATCCTCTACGACCGCGCCACGATCCTCGGCACGGTGATGGAGATCCGCACGGAACGCGCCGCCACGGGCATCTCCATGCAGTGGACCCGCCACGACCACTGACCCATCGGCGGTCCGTGGCGCGACCCGGTGCTCGAGCGCCCGGACCGGGTCGCCGGCATCCCGGGCCGGGCGCGCGTGGCGACGGGGTCCTGATCCGGATCCGCCGGGGTCAGCTCGTGACGTCGCGGCCGGCGAAGCGTGCCCACGCCGCCGACAGGAACACCAGGATGTACGCTCCCGCGCTGAGCAGGCCGGGCGTGAGCGCGCCGGGCGACACCGGGTCGCGCAGCAGCTCGCCGAAGTCCGTCCAGTGCCGGGTCGGCAGGTACGGGTGCAGCCAGTCCAGCTGCGGGATCTGCCCCAGGATCCAGCTGGTCACCGTCAGCATCGCCAGCGCGATCGTGGCGCCCATCGGCTGCTCGGTGAGCGTGGACAGGAACAGGCCGATCGCACCGAGGGCCGACAGGCACACCCCGAGGTACAGGCAGACCAGCAGGAGGCGGAGCAGCGCCGTACCGAGGCCGATCTGCGTGCCCGACAGCGTCGTGACGTCCCCGCCGCCGAACAGCAGCAGGCCCACGACCAGCCCGGACGCCGCCACCGTCAGCGGCGCCACGAACGCGCCCATGACGATGCCCGCGTACTTCACGGCCAGCAGCCGGGTGCGGCCCACCGGGACCGTCAGCAGGTAGCGCAGCGTGCCCTGGTTCGCCTCGCCGGCGACCGCGTCGCCGGCCAGCATCGACACCGCGATCGGCAGGAACAGCGTCAGCTCGACGCCGAGCGCGGCGAGCGCCACGAAGAAGCCGTTGCCGAGGATCTGGGAGAAGAAGTTCGGGCCGTCGCCCCGCTGCGGGCCGTCCGGCGTCGCGACCTTCATCGCCACGGCCAGGACCACGGGTACGGCGGCCAGCGCCGCGAGACCCACCTGGTTGCGCCGGCGTACGGCGATCAGGCGCAGCTCGGAGGTCAGGAAGCGGGACGACACCCACCGCCGCACATCAGCCTGAGACATCGAACCCCCGCCCGGTCAGGCGTACGAACACGTCCTCGAGGCTGGGCGCCTCCACGGCGAAGCCGCGGACCGCCACCCCGTCGTGCACCAGCGACGCCACGACCTTCTCCGGCGCCACCGCACCGAGCTGCCCGGAGGCCTCCGACGGGCTCTCCGCGATCTCCGTGAGCCCCAGCGTGCGCAGCACCCGCGCCGCCTCGGCCGGCTGGTCGGTGAGCACCCGCGCCCGCGGCGCCGCGTCGGACCGCAGGTCGGCCAGCGGCTCCTGGGCCACCAGGCGGCCCCGGTGCATCACGCCCACGTGGGTGCAGACCTGCTCGACCTCGGCGAGCAGGTGGGTGCTGAGCAGCACCGTCGCGCCCTCCGCGGCGAGCTGCCCGACCAGCGTGCGCACCTCGCGGGTGCCCTGCGGGTCGAGGCCGTTCGTCGGCTCGTCCAGCACCAGCAGTTGCCGGGGCTGCAGCAGCGCCGCCGCGATCGCGAGCCGCTGCTTCATGCCCAGCGAGTAGAGCCGGTAACGCTTGCCGGCCGCCGCGGACAACCCGACCCGGTCGAGCGCGGCGTCGATGCGCGCGCCCGAGGTGCGGGCCTCCGCCGTGCGGTCGGCGGCGTCGAGGCGGCGCAGGTTGTCACGCCCCGACAGGTACGGGTGGAACCCCGGGCCCTCGACCAGCGCGCCGACGTGGGGGAGCACGTCGGCGGCGTGGTCGGGCATCGCGGCCCCGAGCAGGTCGTGGCCGCCGGCGGTGGGGCTGATCAGCCCGAGCAGCATCCGGATCGTGGTGGTCTTGCCGGAGCCGTTCGGGCCGAGGAAGCCGTACACCGCGCCGCGGGGGACAGCCAGGTCGACGGCGTCCACCGCGACCTGGCTGCCGAACCGCTTGGTCAGCCCCTGCGAGGCGACCGCGAGGTCGGTCACTGACCCGCTACCTCGTACAGCTTCTCCGGGGCGACCGCACCGACCAGGACCCGGCCGTCGTCGGTGAGCAGCGCGCTGAACAGTGCGCTCTGCAGCAGCCGGCCGCTGCCCCACGCGCCGTTGACCTTCGGCAGCGCGCCCGAGATGGCCTCGAGCTGCTGCGCGCCCTTGGCGTCCTGCTTGCCGGCGTCACCGGCGGGCAGCTTCGCGACCATGACGGACGTCCAGCCCTTGCCGACGACCTTGGTGCCCTCGGGCGCCTCGGGCTTGCCGCCCGGGCCCCGCTTCAGCGCCTTCTCGTGCTCCTGGATCGCCTCCTGCTGTTCCTTCTGGATGTCCGTCTTGCTGGGCGTCTCCACCTTCGTACCCGGCGGCGGGTTGAAGGTGAACTGCTCGGCGTCCGGGGTCTCGAAGCTCACCTGCTGGAACGCGATCCGTACGGCCGGGCTGGTGGCGTCCTTGGCGTAGACGTCCACGCCCAGCGGGATGTGCTGCTCGGCGTCGATCGCCAGGCGTACCTGCCCGACCAGCGACGCGGTGTCGCGCGGCGTGAGCACCAGCTCGTACGCGTCCCGCCCGGCGACCTTCGCCGCGCCGGTCGTGGTGACCGCCGTGGTCGGGTCGATCGCGGCGAGCGCGGCGTCGGCGGCCTCCTGCGGCGTCGACGGCACTCCCTGCGGCAGCGCGGTGTGCCGCTGCTTCTGCGCGTCCGCCGGGATCGTGAAGTGCGTGGCCGAGTTGGCGCTGCTGCGCCACAGCCACACGTCCGAACCGTTGCGGATCACGTCGGTCTCACCGAGCGTTCCCAGGACCGCCAGACGGACCTTGTCCTCCCCGGCGTACCAGACCCGCGCGGTGTTGCTCCCGGCCACGAGCTTCATCAGCTCGGCGCCGTTCGCCCCGCCGGTCACCCCCGGCAGTGACGGCAGCCCCAGGTCGGCGGTCTGCACGATCGTGCCGGACAGCCCCTCGACCTTCGCGTTCTGCACATCCACCAGCAGCTGCGCCGCGCTGCGCTCGGGCAACGTCGGATCCGCACTCGCCGCGATCGTGCCCGCCGCGGCGCCACCCCCGATGACGACGACCGCCGCAGCAGCCGGAACCAGCCAGCGCAGCGCCGGCCTCGACTTGAAGACACTCACGATGTCCACCTCCCGTTGTGTGCAGCCATCGTGCTCCGGACGTGCTGTGACGGCGCTGAGAAACCCACCTAAGGGATTCTCCCCCAGGCACCGGCTGTGAGGTGGCTGAGAAGGGATCGGCCGGGTGGGCCCGGCATGCCAAGGTAGACGCGTGCGGTTGCTGGTGGTGGAGGACGAGGCGCGGCTCGCGGCCGCGCTGCAGCGGGGGCTGCAGGCCGAGGGGTTCGCCGTGGACGTGGCCGGCGACGGGCAGGACGGGCTCGAGCTGGCCCGGCACGGCGACTACGACGCGATGATCCTCGACGTCATGCTGCCGCGGCTGTCCGGGTACAGGGTGGTGCGGCAGTTGCGGGCCGAGCAGAAGTGGCTGCCGGTGCTCATGCTCTCGGCGAAGGACGGCGAGTACGACCAGGCCGACGGGCTGGACTGCGGCGCCGACGACTATCTCACCAAGCCTTTCTCGTACGTGGTGCTGCTGGCCCGGCTGCGCGCGCTGCTGCGCCGGGGCACCCCCGAGCGCCCGGCCGTGCTGCGCCACGGTGACGTCGAGCTGGACCCGGCGCACCGGCGGGTCACGGTCGCCGGCGCCGAGGTGGTGCTGACCGCTCGGGAGTTCGCCCTGCTGGAGTATCTGATCCGCCGTCCCGGCGAGGTGGTCTCCAAGACCGAGCTGCTCGACCACGTGTGGGACGCCGCGGTGGAGACAGCCGCCAACGCCGTCGAGGTGTATGTCGGTTACCTGCGTCGCAAGATCGGGCGGGAGCGCCTGGAGACCGTCCGGGGCGCCGGCTACCGGCTGGCCGCGGTGGAGGCGGCCGGCGGGGCCGAGGGGGCCCGGGGAGTGTCCCGTGGATCATGACGGCCTGCGCCGGGCGTCGCCATGAGCCAGCGGGCAACGCCTGGCGCGGCGTCGCTGCGCCGGCTGGGCCTGCGGGCACGGCTGCTGCTCGTGTCCGTGGTGGTGCTCGCGGTGGGGCTGGCCGCGGGCGGCGTGCTGCTGGTCGCCACGATGAGGTTCGCGCTGCTGCGCACCGCGAACACCGAGGCCCTGGAGACGGCGAGGGCGGTGGCCCGGCTCGTGGACAACCGGTCGCTGTCGGATCCGGTGCCGGCCGGTCCGACCGTACGGGTGCAGGTCGTCGACGCCTCCGATCGGGTGCTGTCGGTGTCCGCCGGCGCCGACCGGCTCGTACCGATCCTCTATCCGCGCGAGCTGGCCGGCCTGTCCGACGGCGAGGGCATGTTCATCTCCGGCGACCGGATCGGCCTCGAGGGGCGGGTACGCGTCGTCGTCCTGGCCGCCGGCCCGACGGAGGCCCGGGTGAAGGTGCTGGTGGCACGCCCCACCGGCGACCTGACGCAGAGCGTGGACCTGCTGCGTACCACGTTGCTGGTGACGTTCCCGCCGCTCGTGGCGCTGCTCGCGCTGGTGGCGTGGCGGGTGTCCGGCGCCGCGCTGCGCCCGGTGGAGGCGCTGCGGGCGGGCGCCGAGGACATCACCGGGGGCGCGCGGCCGGGGCGGCTGCCCGTACCGGACTCGCGGGACGAGATCCACCGCCTGGCCGTGACCCTCAACGACATGCTGCACCGCCTGGACACCGCGCGGGCGCGGCAGCGGGCCTTCGTCGCGGACGCCGCGCACGAGCTGCGCAGCCCGCTGACGAACATGCGGACCGAGCTGGAGGTGGCCCAGCGGCTGCCGGACACCACGGACTGGCCGGAGCTGGCCGGTGACCTGCTGACGGACGTGGAACGGCTGAGCCGCCTCGTCGACGACCTGTTGCTGCTGGCCCGCTCGGACGACGGTGGCGCCCGCGCCGCCCCGCCGCCCTCCGGCGAGGTCGAACTGGGGCAGCTGCTCGCCGAGGTGGCGGCCCGTTACCCGTCCGTCGAGTACGAGCGTCCCGCCGTCGCATTGCGGGTGGCCGGTGACCGGGACGCGCTGGCCCGGGTGGTCGCCAACCTGCTGGACAACGCCGTGCGCCATGCCGCGTCGGCGGTGCGGCTGGCGGTCGCGGCGGACGGCGCGTACCGCAGGATCACCGTGGCCGACGACGGCCCGGGCATCCCGGCGGCGGACCGGGAGCGGGTCTTCGACCGGTTCACCCGGCTGGACGACGCCCGGGCCCGGGACGCGGGCGGCTCGGGGCTGGGGCTCGCGATCGTGCGTGAGCTGGTCCGCCGGCACCACGGCACGGTCGTGCTGAAGGGCACGACCCCGCCGCCCGGCCTCAGCGCCGAGGTACGCCTGCCCGCCGCCTGATCTTCCCGGGAACTTTTCCCCCCGAGGCCCCGACCAATGACCGTGCCCGGCGCCCCGGCCGGGCGGATCCGAGTCGGAAAGGCCTCCAGATGTCCCTGTTGAAGCGTTCGGGCGTGGTCGGCGGGATCGCCGCCGCGTGCACCTTCGCCCTGGCGGTCCCCGCCGCCGCGCACGTGACGGTGAACCCGAACACCGCGGTCCAGGGCGGGTACGCCAAGGTGACCTTCCGGGTGCCGAACGAGACGGATTCGGCCGCCACCACCAAGGTCGAGGTGAACCTGCCCACCGACACGCCGTTCGCCTCGGTGTCGCTCAAGCCCGTCGCGGGCTGGACCATGGTGGCGCAGAAGTCGAAGCTCGCGAAGCCGATCGAGGCGCACGGCGCACAGATCAGCGAGGCCGTCTCGAAGATCACCTGGACGGCGGCGGGGGACGCGGCGATCAAGCCCGGGCAGTTCCAGGAGTTCGACGTGTCGCTGGGCCCGCTGCCGGAGGTCGACCAGGTGGTGTTCAAGGCGCTGCAGACGTACTCGGACGGCACGGTGGTCCGGTGGATCGACGAGCCGGCGACGGACGGCACCGAGCCGGAGAAGCCCGCGCCGGTGCTGAAGCTGACCCCGGCGGGCGCGCCGGGCGCCGATGCGCCGGCCGCGGCTCCCGGCCCGTCCGTGGCCGCCGTCGCGGACGACGGCGACGACGAGGACGGCAGCGGCGGCACGTGGACGGGCGTCGCGGGCATCGTGCTCGGGCTCGCCGGGCTGGTGCTGGGGCTGCTGGCGTACCGGCGGGCCCAGGCCGCGTCCGGTGCCGCTGCGGCGGCGGCCGAGCCTGCGACGGAGTGATCGACGACGAGGTGACCGGGTGGGCGCTCGCCGCCGGCCGCGGGGACGCGGACGCGGCGGCGGCGTTCGTCCGGGCCACCCAGCGCGAGGTGTGGCGGTTCCTGCACCACCTCGCCGGGCCGGCCGAGCTGGACGACCTCGCCCAGGAGACGTACCTGCGGGCGCTGCGCAGCCTGCCCGGCTTCGCGGGCCGCTCCAGCGCCCGGACCTGGCTGTTCACGATCGCGCGGCGGGTCGCCGTCGACCACGTGCGCTCGGCGATGGCCCGGCCGCGGATCGCCGCGGTGGCCGACTGGCAGGCCGCCGCGGACGCCGCGACCGGAACCGGCCGCCGCGGCTTCGAGGACGACGTCGCCGTACGGGACCTGCTCGGCGGGCTGTCCGCGCAGCGGCGGGAGGCGTTCGTGGCGACGCAGGTGCTGGGGCTGTCGTACGCGGAGGCGGCCGAGGTCTGCGACTGTCCGGTGGGGACGATCAGGTCTCGGGTGGCCCGCGCCCGCGAGGACCTGGTGGCGCTCCTCGCGGACGACGGGCCGGGCCGGCGGCTCTCCGGGTGAGGTCAGGAGCCGGTGTAGAACCCGTACGTGCGGTCGGCGCTCGCCCGGGCCTGCTCCGGTTCGTCCCCGGCGGCGATGGCGGCCTCGGCCCAGGAGCCGGCGCTGAGGCGGTGGAACTCCTTGCCCTCCGGTGACAGTCCCCACGCCATCGCCGCCTCCGGGTCGAGGGTCGCGGACGGGTCGGTCAGGTAGTTGGCGAGGCCCAGGAACGCGCCGTCCCAGCCGACGCCGGTGGCCCCCGGGCCGTACTGGTCCCAGAACTCGTCGGCGACGTGCGCGACGTGCTCCAGCTCGAGGCGCGTACGCCCGTCGCCCTCGGGGCTGAGCCGGACCTCGACCCAGCTCACCTGGCCGCCGAACTCCCACGTCGCGGAGAAGCCGTTCGGCTTGTCGCAGCGCGAGACCGTGCCGCCCGCGTTGCCCTGGAACTGGTAGGTACCGCCCTCACGCAGGTCGCCGCTGACCGGCAGGAACCACCGCTGGATGCGCTCGGCCGTGGTGACGGCGTCCCACAGGTCGTCCCGGTCGGTGTCGTAGGCCTGGCTGATCGTCAGGACGCGGGCCTCGCCGGCCTCGAGCGTACGGTTGCCGACCCAGCGGCGGACGTCGCTGATCTGCTGCTTCACGTCGATCATGGGTGTTCTCCCGTGGTGTCGTCGTCGCGGGCGGCGAGGCGCCGCTGCCGTTTGCCGCGGGCCACCTCGGTGGCCAGCGCGTCGAGGTGCGGCGTCCAGAACCGCCGGAACCGGCTCAGCCAGGCGTCCGCCTCGCGCAGCGCGGTGTCGTCCACCGCGTACAGGCGCCGGGCGCCGTCGGGGCGCACGGTGGCGAAGCCGTTGTCGCGCAGCACCCGCAGGTGCTGGGAGACGGCCGGCTGGGAGATCCCGAACTCCGCCCGGATCACCTCGGTGACCGCGCCGGAGGGCTGTTCGCCGTCGGCGAGCAGCTCCAGGATGCGGCGGCGGACCGGGTCCCCGAGCACGTCGAACGCGTGCACCGGCCGAAGCTATCAGGCTGAACTTATATAAGGCAAGGCTGAAATTGGGTTCGGCGCGGCGGGGTGGCTGAGACACTTCCCAGGGTGCGACGGGCGGCCGTGGTGACGGGGTTGCTGCTGCTGGCGGGGTGTGGACAGGACTCCGGGCCGGTGGCGTCGCCGAGCTCGCGACCCGCCGAGGTCACCACCTCCACGGCGGCGGCACCGAGCGCGGCGCCGCCGAGCAGCGCGCCCGCCCTGCGGCTTCCGGTCGTGACCGCGCCCGTGCTGAGCGGCGGCTGGGAGATCACCGTCTACTACACGGCCGTGGAGGACTACCACTCCGGCGACCCCGCTCCCGTCACCGGCTGCCGGGGGCTCGACTGCTCCCACGGCGACGACGATCTCGGCAGCTACAAGGAGGACTTCGTCGCGGCGGTCGAGGAGGAGGGCACCGGGCGTACGGCCGGCGGCGCGTACCTGAACTGGTCGTACGACATCGGCTTCTGGCTCGACACCAGGCCCCGGGACACCGGTGGGCGGGCGCTGCGCCCGTTCGTGTCGGCCGCGGCGGACCCGGGGGTGCTGGCGCGCGGCGTCCACTTCCGGATCGCCGACTGCGGGCACGCCGACGACGGCTCGCGGCCGGCCGCCGCCGTGTGCGCGGCGCTGCGGGACGCCCGCTGGACGGTCACCGACGAGTTCACCCCCGGGCTGGGCGGGAACAAGCACATCGACGCGTACATCGGCGAGGAGACCGGGCCGGGCTTCACGTCCTCGCCGTGGTACCTGACGCTGCTGGGCGTCACGATCCGGCGGGGATGAGCGTCAGGACGCGTACCGGATGCGGGCGCGTTCCTTCGCCTTCGCGGCCTCGGTCTCGCGGTCCCTGGGCGGCGCGGCGGTCACCAGCTCGTCGAGCAGCGCGGCGGTCGCGGCGGCGACGGCCTCGACCGCCCGGTCGAACGCGGCCTGGTTGCGCTGCGACGGCTTGGTCGCGCCGGCCACCTTGCGGACGTACTGCAGGGCGGCGGCGTGCACCTCGTCGGGCGTGGCCGGCGGCTCGAAGTTGTGCAGCTGGCGGATGTTTCGGCACATGCCACCGAGCCTAGCCGCGGCTCACCCCTTGCGGCCCTGGGTCGCGACGCCCTCGACGAAGTAGCGCTGGCACAGGAAGAACGCGATGATCATGGGTACGGTCGTGATCACCGCGCCCGCCAGCACGACCTCCCAGCGCGCCTCGCCGGCCTGGCCGAACTGGTCGAGGATCGCCTTCATCCCGCGCGGCATCGTGAACAGCGCCGGGTCGCGCAGGTAGATGAGCGGCTTGAGCAGGTCCGACCAGCTCGCCCGCAGCTCGAAGACGAACGCCACGATCAGCGCCGGCTTGCACAGCGGCACGGCGATGCGCCAGAACAGCCGCCAGTAGCCGGCGCCGTCGACGCGGGCGGCCTCGAACAGCTCACGGGGTACGCCGAGGAAGAACTGCCGGATGAGGAAGATGTAGAAGGCGCTGCCGAACAGGTTGGCCGCCCAGAGCGGCACCTGCGTGGCGGCCAGGCCCAGCTCGTTCCAGATCAGGTACGTCGGGATCATCGTGACCGCGCCCGGCAGCATCATCGTGCCCACCACCAGCGCGAAGAGCACGTTGCGCCCGGGGAAGCGGAAGTACGCGAACCCGAACGCCACGATCGCGCTGGAGATCGTCACGGCCACCGCCGCGGCGAGCGCCACCACCACGCTGTTGAGCAGCCAGGTCAGCACGGGCGCCGCCGACCAGATCGTCACGTAGTTGCCCGGCGCCCAGTGCTGCGGGACCAGCCGGTTGTCGAACACCTCCGGCCGCGGTTTCAGCGACGCGCTGACCAGCCAGAGGAACGGGTACACGAACACCACGGCGGCCGCGGCGAGCGCGGTCCACAGCACCCACGGGTGCCGGCGGCGGCGCCCGGGCCGCCGGTCCGGCGCACCGGCCGGGGTGGTCACGGCCTGCGGCTCCTGCAGCGCGGTCATGGGCGCCTCACTCGCTCTCGTAGTAGACGAAGCGCCGGCTGAGCCGTACCTGCACCAGCGTGATGGCCACGATGATGAGGAACAGCAGCCAGGCCAGCGCCGACGCGTATCCCATGTGGAGGAACTGGAACGCCTGCTGGAACAGGTAGACGACGTAGAACAGCGCCGCGTCGTTGCCGTACGTCTGCTGGTTGGCGCTGCCGTAGAACGCGGTGTAGACCTCGTCGAAGGTCTGCAGGCTGCTGATCGTGTTGATGATCAGGGTGAAGAAGAGCGCCCCGCTGATCATGGGTACGGTCACCGCGCGGAACCGGGCCCACGGGGAGGCGCCGTCCATCTCGGCCGCCTCGTGCAGGTCCCGGGGCACGTTCTGCAGCGCGGCGAGATAGATGATGACCGTGCTGCCCAGGCTCCAGGCGCTCATCAGCACCAGGCCCGGCTTGATCCACGCGCCGTCCACGGTCCAGTCGGGCCCGTCGATGCCGACCCGCGCGAGCGTCTCGTTGACCAGCCCGGCCTGACCGTTGAACAGCAGCAGGAACAGCACGCCGACGGCCACCTTCGGGGTGACCGTCGGCAGGTAGAAGACCGTTCGGAAGAAGCCGGCGGACCGGCGCCCGGCGCGGGCCAGCAGCATGGCCAGGCCCAGCGCGACCGCCATCGTCAGCGGTACGTGCAGCACGGTGTAGATCAGCGTGTTGGCGAGGCTGCGCCGGACCCGGTCGTCGGCGAACAGCTCCCGGTAGTTGTCCGCCCCGACGAACTGCGTGCTGGTCAGCACGTCGTAGTCGGTGAGCGACAGCACGAGGCTGGCCACCATCGGACCGGCCATGAACACCAGGAAGCCGATGATCCACGGCGACAGGAACCCGTACGCGGCGAGCGCCTCCCGGCGGCGCGTCGTGGTCATCTCAGGAACCGCGGTTGGCCTGGTCCAGCGCGGCCTGCGCCTGTTGCTGAGCCTGGGCCAGCGCCTGAGCCGGCTGCTGCTTGCCGTCGAGCACCCGGTTGACCGCGTCCTGCCAGGCGGCCTTGAACTCCTCGCCGGCGGCGGTGAGCGGTTCGGCGACCCCGGCCTCCTGCGTCTGCAGGACGGTCCGCACGGCCGCGTCGAACGCCGGGTTGCCGCTCGGCTGCACGACGTCCTTGAAGATCACTTCGTCGGCCCTGCTGTTGCCGGTGAACACGCCGGTGAACGGCTTGCCCTCGGACTTGCGGGCGGCGGCGCGGGCCTTCGCCGCCGCGATCCACGTCGCGCTGTCGGTCATCGTCTTGATCCACTTGCAGGCCAGGTCCGGATGCGGGCTCTTCGCGGGGATCGCCCACGCGTTGCCGGTGATCCAGTCGACCGGCCGCCCGTCGACGCCCCGGAACGGCGTGACCGTCAGCTCGACCTTCGGCGAGTTCTCGGCCAGCACGTTGAGGTAGAAGTCCTCCATCGGGAAGGCGCCCAGCTGGTCGGCGGCGAACTGGTTCTTCGCCCCGAAGAAGTCGAACGAGTCCCGGAACGACTTGAACGAGGCCCAGCCGCCCTGCGCCTTGATCAGCCCGACGGTGAACTCCAGCGCCTGGACCACCCGCGGGTCGTTCAGCCGGGCGGTCCGGCCGTCGTCGCTGACCAGGGCGGCGCCGTTGGCCCGGGCCCACAGCGGCAGGAACTCGGGGAGCTTGGGGTCGAAGCCGATGCGCCGCAGCTTGCCGCCGTCGATCGAGGTCAGCCGGGTGGCGGCCGCCGAGAGCCGGCGCCAGTCGGCGGTGGAGAACGCGGCCGGATCCAGTCCCGCGTCGGCGAACGCGGCGTCGTTGATCATCACGACCCGGTTGTTGTAGAACTCCGGGAGGCCGTACAGCTTGCCGTTGAGGGTGGCCTCGGCGACCGCGGCCGGACGGAACTGGCCCATGTCGATCTTCTCGCGCTCGACGCAGTCCGCCAGCGGCTTGATCGCATTCTTGGCCGCGTACGTCCCGAGCAGGCGCCGCTCCATGTAGACCAGGTCGGGCGGCGTGTTCGAGGCCACCGCGGAGAGGAACTGCTGGGCGTTGAAGCTGCCCTCCGACGCCCGGGCGGCGTTCGGCGCGATCGCCGCGTTGGCCGCGTCGAAGCGCGTCTTGGCGATCTCGTCGCCGGTGCCGAACCCCATCATGGTCAGCGTCGCCTGCCCGCTGCTGCCGGACTTCGACCCGGACGAGCCCACGCCGCCGCAGCCGGCCGCCAGGGCGACGACCAGGGCCGTGCCCACCGCTGTGCGCATCGATCGGAGGAACATCGTCGTTCTCCCATCACGCTGAGTGATCGTTGCGCCGAATATAGATCCGGGTCGATCGCGCCGCAATTCGGCGGCGCCCGGGCCCGCGAGGAGCGAGGATCCTGCGATGTGCGACATTCCGGTGCTCTGGCTGACCGGCCCACCCTCCGCCGGACGGGCCGGGTACCTTTCCTCCGGTGACCGCCGCCGACCTCGACCAGCCCGCGACCGCGATGCCGGCCGCCGGCCGCGACCGCCCCCGGCGGCGGTGGTGGCTGCCCGCCGTCGTGGTGCTGCTGCTCGGGCAGATGGCCGCCGCGATGATCACCACCGCGGTGCAGCAGACCCCGACGATCGACGAGCCGGTGTACGTCGGCACCGCCGTCACGTACCTCGAGCAGCACAGCGTGCGCTTCAACCCCGAGCACCCGCCGCTGGGCAAGCTGCTCATGGCCGCCGGGCTCGCGTTCGCCCGGCCGCACCTCGACCCGGGGTTCCGCGGCGACCAGACCCAGCTGGGCCGGCACGTGCTGTACGAGGCCGGCAACGACCCGTACGAGCTGATGTTCCTGGCCCGGCTGCCCATGATCGTGCTGACGCTGCTCACCGGGCTGGTGGTGTTCGCCTTCGCCCGGGACCTGACCAACGCGGCCGGGGGAGTGCTGGCCCTCGCCCTGTACGCGTTCTCACCGGACGTGATCACCCACGGCTCGCTGGCGACGCTGGACGTGCCGGCGATCGCGTTCCTGCTGGCCTCGGTCTGGCTGACGTGGCGGGCCCGGGCGCGGCCCCTGCTGTATCTGCCGATGGCCGGGGTGGCGCTCGGTGCCGCGATCGCGACGCGGATGAGCGTGCTGCCCGCCGTACCCGTGATCATGGTTCTCGGTGCCCTGGCGGTGCTGAGCCGGCGGCCGCGGGAAGCGTGGCGGCCGCTCGCCGCGGCGGCCGGGATCGCGGTGGCCGCGGTGGCCGTCGTGTGGCTGAGCTACCTGGCCGTCGATCCGTGGTTGCGCTGGACGCCGCCGAGCGGCCTGCCCGCGGCTCACGGCGTCCGCGGCCTGCTGGTCGACTGGCTGCCCGTGCCGCAGTCCTACCGCGACGGGATGCGGATCCAGTTCGCGTTCGAGAACGCCCCGTGGAGCGGCTTCCTGTTCGGCCGGCACTACCAGGGTTCGCTCTGGTACTACCTGCCCGCCGCGCTGCTGGTGAAGACCCCGCTGGGCATGCTCGTCCTCTGGGTCGCCGGCGCGGTGACGATGCTCGCCCTGCCGCGGCTGCGCCTCGCCGCGGCGTACGTGCTGGTCCCGCCCGCGGTGCTGCTGGCGTTCGCGATGACCGGCGCGCGTGACTTCGGCACCCGGTACGCCATCTTCATGCCGATGTTCCTCGCGGTGGCGGCGGCCGCGGTGGTGCTGGTGAGGTGGCGGTGGGCGCACGTCACCGCGGCCGTGCTCGCTGTGTTCGTGGCGGTCAGCTCGCTGCGCACGTTCCCGTACTACCTGCCGTACTCGAACGAGGCCTTCGGCGGCCCCGCGAAGACCCACCTGCGGCTGCACGACTCGAACGTCGACTGGGGGCAGGACCTCGGGCGCCTCGCCGACCACCTCCGCGAGCGCTACCCCGGCGAGCCGGTGTGGCTGGTCTACAAGGGCGCGGGCGTGCCGGCGGCGTACGGCATCCAGGCGCGCAACCCGCTCGGGGCGCAGATGGAGGACGTGCACGGGCTCGTCGTCATCTCGGACAGCTCGATCGCCAAGGCGACGGGTGCGCTGGCCCAGCTGATCCGCACCAGCGGCGACCCCGTCGACGAGGTCGGCCACTCGATCACGATCTACCGGCGCCCGTAGCGTTGCCCGCGGCGGCAGCCGCCGGCGCCGCGAACGCCGCGCGGGCGATCGCCTCGGCCCGGTCGCACGCCGCCGGCAGCTCCGTCGCGGGCACCGGGCGGCTCAGCACGTACCCCTGGGCGTGGTCGCAGGCCATCTCCCGCAGCCGCAGCAGCGCCGCGACGTCCTCGACACCCTCGGCGACCACGCTCAGCCCGAGGTTGTGGCCCAGGTCGATGGCGCTGCGCACCATCACCGCGTCCGGCGTACGGCCGGAGTCGTCGCTGCCCAGGTCCTTGATGAACATGCGGTCGACCTTGAGCTCGTCGGCGGCCACGTGGCGCAGCTGGGCCAGCGAGCTGAAGCCCGTGCCGAAGTCGTCGACCGACACGGTGACGCCCTGCTCCCGGATCCGGCCCAGCGCGCGGACGGTGCTGGCCGGGTCGGCCATGATGCTGGTCTCGGTCAGCTCCAGACGCAGCAGCGAGGGCGGCAGGCCCGCGCCGGCGACCGTGTCGAGGACCTGCGGGACGAAGCCCGGGTCGATCAGGCAGCCCGGGGAGACGTTCACCGCCACGGTCAGCGGGCGGCCCGCGAGCCGCCAGGCCGCCGCCTGGTGCACCGCCAGGGTGAGCAGGTGGCCGGTGAGCCGGACCTCCAGCCCGCTGGTCTCGGCGATGGTCAGGAACGCCGCCGGGGGCAGCAACCCGCGCACGGGGTGGTTCCAGCGCACCAGCGCCTCCACGGAGGTCACCGTGCCGTCGCTGAGGCGTACCTGGGGCTGGTAGTGCAGCTCGAGCTGACCCGCGGGGTCGCCGTCCTCGAGCAGCGCGCGCAGCTCCGCGAGGAGCTGCATGCGGTCCGGCGTGCCGGTGTCCGCGGTGGCGTCGTAGAGCGCGACCCCGCCGCCACCGGCCTTCGCCCGGTACATCGCCGCGTCGGCGTGCCGGAACAGGTCGTCGCCGGCGCCGTGCAGCGGGCCCAGCGCGACGCCGAGGCTGCCGCTGATGGCCGCCGGCCCGTCCTCCAGCACGAAGTTGCGGCCCAGCGTCCCGGCCAGGCTCTCGGCCAGCGCGGTCGCCGCGGCGGCGCCGGGCACCCGGGGCAGCAGCACGGCGAACTCGTCGCCGCCCAGCCGCGAGACGATGCCGGCGTCGCCGACGCCCGCGCCGAGCCGCCGGCCGGCCTCGCGCAGCACCTGGTCGCCGGCCTGGTGGCCGAGGGTGTCGTTGACCGCCTTGAAGCCGTCCAGGTCGACCACCATCAGCGCCATCTGGTGACCGCCGGCCTGGGCGTCCGCGAGCGCGTCGCGCAGCCGCTCGGCGAACAGGGTCCGGTTCGGCAGCCCGGTCAGCGGGTCGTGCAGGGCCAGGTGGCGGCTCTCGTCGGCCTGCTCCACGAGCCGCCGCTGGTAGCCGACGACCAGGCGCATGATCATCGCGACCAGCGCGAGCCCGGCGGCGAACCCCACGGCGGTGCCGGCGAGCAGCCGTACCTGCGTGCGGCGCAGCGCGTCCACCTGCTGCTGGGCGGCCTCGTGGTAGGCGCGCGCGACCCGGTCGGCGTCGTCCTGCAGCGTGTAGAAGGCCGGGGTGACCTCCAGCCGGTCGAGCGGGGTGTGGCCCGGGTCGCCGTCGGAGATCAGGTCGATGAGGCGTACGGCCAGGGTCCGGTACGCCCGCTGCTCGTCGCGCAGCCGCAGCGCGTCGACCCGTACCCGGCTGTCCCCGTCGCTGCTGACCCGGGTGAGCGCGGCGTCGGCCACCTGGGAGACCTGGTCGAAGCGCTGCCGTACGGCCACCGACGGCTCCACCTGGTAGTGCCGCAGGTTCACCTCCTGCATGGCGATCGCCGTACGGGCCTCGGAGAACAGCGCGTCGATCGCCAGGGCGTGCCGCTGCTCGTCGGTGGCCCGGCCGGTGTGCGCGGTGCCCTGCAGCACGTACGCGGCCAGCGCCAGCAGCACGGCTGCCAGCGCCGCGGTGGTCCCGCCGCCACGGCGCACGAGACCGGCGACGCGCGTCCGCAGAGATCCACCGATGTGCCCGACCACGCCGGGCTTGATCGGCAGTCCGGTGGCCGGGTGAAGGAAATGGTCTCCTCAGGTACGCCACGCCCGGACCGATGGGCCTGCCATGCGACTGCTCTGTGGTGCCGTGCTGGCCCTCGTGCTGGCGTCGGCGGCCGGCTGTGCCGGAGGACAGGACACGGCGGATGCGCCGGCGCCCGGGGTGATCCGGCTCGGCACGCTGGTGCCGCTGACCGGCCGCAGCAGCCCGTCCGGCGAGGCCATGGTCAGCGCCGCCCGGATGGCGGTCGACGAGGCCAACGCCCGCGGCGGCGTGCTGGGCCGCCGCGTCGAGCTGGTGGTGGGCGACGACGCCTGCGACGCCGGTACGGCGGTCACGGCCGCGCATGCCATGGTCGCGCAGGACGTCACCGTGTCCGTGGGCGGGTACTGCTCCAGCGCCACCGTGCCGACGCTGAAGATCTTCCGGGCTGCGGGCGTACCCATGGTCCTCGCGCAGTCGAACTCCACCGACCTGCTGACGCCGAAGTACGACAGCGTGTTCCTGGTCTGCGGCACCGTCACCGCGGAGGCGGACTTCGCCGCCGACTGGATGACCCGGCTGGGCGCGCGCCGGCTCGCGGTGGTGCACGATGGCACCAGCTTCACGGTGACCCTCGCGGAGTCGGCCGTCGCGGCGGCCCGCCGGTCGGGCACGCTCGGCGTGGCGGGGGAGTGGGAGATCCGCCAGGGCGCGCCCGGGTACGGCCGGGCCGCGCAGGCGATCAGAGCCTCGGGCGCCGACGTCGTCTACTACACCGGCTACTACGCCGAGGCCCGCCAGCTCGTCGTCGACCTGCGCGCCCGCGGCTACCGCGGCATCGTGGTCGTGGGCGACGGCGCCACCGACGGGCCACTGCTCGACGGCCTGTCCGGCGCCCAGATCGCGGACCTCTACGGCACCGCGCTGCTGGTGCCCGGGCTGATGCCGGAGCTCGCGTCCTGGTCGCAGCGCTACCGTGCGGCCGTCGGCTCGGCGCCCGGCCCGTCGACGGTCGAGGCGTACGACGCGGTGACCGTCGCGCTGGACGCCGTCCGCCGCGCGGGCACGACCGACCGGGAGGCGGTCCGCAAGGCGATCGCCGCGACCGACATGACGGCCCTGTCCGGGCCGATCAGCTTCAACCCGGACGGTACGCGCACCACGCCGCGGTTCCTGCTGCTGCATGCCACCGGTACGGGCTTCCGCCTGATCCCCCAGCCCGCACGCGGCTGACGGGACGATTGACGCAAGATCGATGGGGTAACGACATGCCTCATGAGCGGTTCACACCACGACAGGACGGCCCGCGCCGCCGACCTGATGCACCTGAACGCGATGGCGCTGGAGGAGACCGAGCAGAGCCTGCACGACAGCGCGGACCGGCGCCGCGACGGGGCCGGCGAGCGCCTGCACCGGCTCGCCGACACGATGACGGAGACGGCCGGCGACATCGCCGAGCGCGCCCGCGGGCTGTCGGACGAGGCGAGGAAGCGGGAGACGCGCGGCTGACCACCGGCGTCGATGCGCAATCGTTGCTCTATGGCAAGGATTGACCCTCTACAGTGCTGAGCGATGCAGATGCCGCCGCTCGTCATCGCCGAACATCCCGTCGACGGCGGGATGATGCGCCTGGCCGTCTCGGGCGAGCTGGATCTGGCGAGTGCAGACGACCTCGAGAAGGCCGTGGCCGCCGCGGCCCGCCGTACGGATCTCCGTGAGGTGCTCGTCGAGCTGTCCGGCGTGACGTTCCTCGACGCATCCGGCATCGCCGCCCTGAGCCGCGCCCGCACCGCCGCGCGGGCCGCGGGCGTCCTGGTACGTGCGGAGGGTGCGCGCGGAGTGGTGGCCCGGGTCCTGGCGGTGACCGGCGTGGGTGAGTGGCTCGCCAGCGCTTGATGCCGTGGTCGCCGCGCGGCATACGGAACCGCGCAGGCGCTGGGGCACACTCCGCGGCGGTGGAGCAGCAGCTCGCCGACCCGGACGCCGCAGCTCATGATCTCCCGGAGGTGACCGCGCCCTCGGCTCAGGTCGCTCGGGTGATCGCCCGGCCACGGGTGAACGACATCCGGCCCGGCCGCGGATGCAGCCGGGCCGGATCCGTCGCCCGGCCGGGCGTGGCCCGACGCCCAGCCAGGCACGGTCCATGGGACAGCCGAGCTGCAACGCACGCCCCGCAGAGCACTCGGAGCCGCGCGCGGCCCGCGAGCCCGCACCGTGCGGGAACCTGCCCGTGCGCCGCGCGCAGCCCGAGAGCCCGCACCGCGCGGGAGTCAACCACGCGCCGTGCGTAGCCCGCGCACGCCGCGCGTAGTTCGAGGCCCGCGCCGCCCGAGGTGCGCGCGGCCCGAAGCCCGCGCGGCCCGAAGCCCGCGTAGCCCGAGGCCCGCGTAGCCCGAGGCCCGCGCACGCCGCGCGTAGCCCGCACGCCGCGCGTAGCCCGCACGCCGCGCGTAGCTCGAGGCCCGCGCCGCCCCGGGCCCGCGTAGTCGGAGGCTTGCGCCGCCCGAGGTCTGCGCCGCGCGGGAGGCTGGGTCAGCCGGCGGTGAGTTCCGTGCGGAGCTTGGCCAGTGACCGCGCGATCAGCCGGGAGATGTGCATCTGGGACACCCCGATCTTCTCTGCGATCTCCGACTGGGTCAGGTTGCCGAAGAAGCGCAGCGACAGGATCGTGCGCTCGCGCTCGTCGAGGGTCGCCATCGCCGGTCCGAGCGCGATCCGCAGCTCGGCCAGCTGCATCTCGTGGTCGTCCTCGCCCAACGTGTCGCCCAGCGACGTCGCGCCGTCCTCGGTGACCGGGGTGGACAGGCTCGCCGCGCTGTACGCCCGGGCGCCCTCCAGTCCCTCGAGCACCTCTTCCTCGGTGGTGCCGAGGTGGGTCGCGATGTCGGCGACCGTGGGGGAGCGGCCCAGGGTCTGGGTGAGCGCGTTGCCGGCCTCGGTGATGGCCATGCGCAGCTCCTGCATGCGCCGGGGCACGCGGACCGACCAGGTGCGGTCGCGGAAGTGGCGCCGGATCTCGCCGAGGATGGTCGGGATCGCGAACCCGGCGAACTCGACGCCGCGGGTGGGGTCGAAGCGGTCGATCGCCTTGATCAGGCCCACCGTCGCGGTCTGCAGCAGGTCGTCGTCGGGCTCGCCGCGGCCGCTGTAGCGGTGCGCCAGGTGCTGCGCCAGCGGCAGCCAGACCCGCACCGCCTCGTCGCGCAGCGCCGCCCGCCGCGGGCCGGCCGGGGTGGCCGCCATGTCCCGCAGCAGGGTGGTGCCGCTCTCGGGTACGCGCGTCTTGGTCATCGTCATGGTGATTCCTCTCGCCGAGCGCACTCTGTACCCGGCCTCTCCCACAATAAACGACGCAGGAATCGACGCAACTCGAGTCGATTGAGATGTGGATAACCGGGTACGCCCCGACGATGACGGTGAACGCGAGCGTGACCTTCGTCGGCAACGCCACGACCGTGCTGCGGCTGGGCGACTTCACCCTGCTCACCGATCCCGCGTTCGGGCTCGCCGGCAGCCGGGTGTACCTGGGCAAGGGTGCGTGGACGAAACGCGTGAAGGACCCGGCGCTGGACGTCCTCGACGTGCGGCTGCTCGACGCCGTCCTCCTGTCCCACCTGCACGGCGACCACTTCGACAAGGAGGCGCGCCGCGACCTGCCGCCCGAACTGCCGATCGTGACCACCCCGCAGGCGCAGCGCCGGCTGCGGCGTACGCGGTTCGCCGAGGTACGGGGCCTGCCGACGTGGGAGACCCACGAGTGGGCCCGCGGCGGGCACCGGCTGCGGGTCACCGCCGTGCCGGGACGGCACGGCCCGGGTCCGGTCGACCGGCTGCTGCCCGACGTCATGGGCTCGGTGCTGGAGCTCGAGACCGACAACCGGACCCGGCTTCGCCTGTACGTCACCGGTGACACGCTCTACGGCAGCCACCTGGCGGACATCCCGCGCCGGTGCGGCGAGATCGACGCGATGCTGATCCATCTCGGCGGCACCCGGCTGCTGGGCATGCTGCTGACCATGGACGACAAGCAGGGCGTGGCCACGGCCGGCCTCATCCGCCCGGGCCTGACCATCCCGATCCACAACGACGACTACAAGGTGCAGAAGACGCCGCTGGAGCACTTCCTGCGCCGGGCGCGGGAGGAGGGGCTGGCCGGCATCCAGCCGATCATGCGCGGCGCCACGCTGGAGCTTCCGGTCCGCGTCTGAGCCCGAGATATCGTGATCACGTGACCGCCGTCGACGCCGTGACCTCCGCCGGGATCGAGCACCGGGTGGTGCGGCACGGCCCGGTGGGCAGCGTCGCCGAGGCGGCCGCCGCCCAGGGCGTCGAGGTGCGCGATCTGGTGAAGACCCTGGTGGTACGCCGCTCCGACGACGACTACCTGTTCGTGCTGGTGCCCGGCGACCGGCAGATCTCCTGGCCGAAGCTGCGCGCGCTGCTCGGCGTCAACCGCCTGTCGATGCCGGGCGCGGCGACCGCCAAGGAGGTCACCGGCTACGAACGCGGCACCATCACGCCGTTCGGCGCGGCCCGCCCGTGGCCGGTGGTGGCCGACGAGCGCGTCCGCGGCCGCACGATCAGTCTCGGCGCCGGCGAGCGCGGCGTGGCCCTGCAGGTGCCGGCGGACGCGGCGGTGTCCGCGCTGCGGGGCACGTACGCGGACGTGACCGATCCGGAGGTCAGCCCGCGACGATGACCTCGGTGCCGGTGCGCCGGATCGCGTCGACGCCCGCCGCGTTCGCGCTGGTGTCCGTGACGAGCGTCGCCACGTCGGTGATGGCGCAGATGCCGGCCAGGCACACCTTGCCCACCTTGGAGCCGTCGGCCACCACGATGACGCGGTCGGCCCGGCGGATCATCGTGGCGTTGGTGTTCGCCTCGATCTCGTCGTGGGTGGTGAGGCCGCCGCGGGCGCTGATGCCGTCGACGCCGACGACCGCGACCTCCATGTTGAGGCCGGCGAGGGCCTGGTCGGCGATCGGCCCGACCAGCTCGTACGACTGGGTGCGGGACACCCCGCCGGTCATGATGAGCTTCAGCCGGGGCCGCAGCGCGAGCTCGGAGGCGATGTTCAGCGCGTTGGTCACCACGGTCAGGTCGACGCGTTCGGCGAGCAGGCGGGCCAGCAGGTGGGTGGTGGTGCCGCCGGTGAGGCCCAGGGTCAGCGGCCCCTTCGGCAGGATGTCGGCGACCTTGCGGGCCACGAGAGCCTTCTCCTCGCGGTGCTGGCCGACGCGGTAGCGCACCGGCAGCTCGTACGCGACGTCGACGGCGACCGCGCCGCCGTGGGTGCGCGACAGCAGCCGCTGGTCCTCGAGGGTCTGCAGGTCGCGGCGGATCGTGGCGGGGGAGACCCGGAACTCGCCGGCGAGGTGGCCGGCGTCGACGGAGCCGTGGCTGGCCACTCGCTCCAGAATGGCCGACACCCGGTCGGCACGGCGCAGGGAACTGGGTGCCATCGCGCCCTTCTTCGAGGAGTATTGATCAAACGCGCAGTCACTGTAGTTCGTTTCCAAGCGAATGACCAGAATTCCTTGCGCGCTTGGGGCGCAACGCCAAGAATCCCGCCATGACAGTGATCGCCTTCCTCGGCGCCGGCAGCGTCGTCTTCACCCGTGAGCTGCTGGCGGACATCCTCTCCTTCGACGAGCTGCGCGGCGTCACGCTGGCCCTGCACGACATCGACCCCGAGCGGCTGGAGACCGCCGAGGCGATCGCGCGGCGCACGGCCGACCAGCTCGGGGCGCGGCCGCGGATCACGACCAGCCTGGACCGGCGGGTGGTCCTGGACGGCGCCGACTTCGTCATCAACGCCATCCAGGTCGGCATGCACGCCGCGACCGTGCGCGACTTCGAGATCCCCGCGAAGTACGGCCTGCGCCAGACGATCGCGGACACCCTGGGCATCGGCGGCATCTTCCGCGCCCTGCGGACCTTCCCGGTGCTGGAGGCCATCGCGCGGGACATGCGCGAGCTCTGCCCGGACGCCTGGTTCCTCAACTACACGAACCCGATGGCGATGAACATCGGCTACCTGACGGCGGTCGCGCCGGAGCTGAAAGCGGTCGGGCTGTGCCACTCCGTCTTCTGGACGGTGCACGACCTCTGCAAGCTGATCGACGTGCCACTGGACGAAGTGGACTACAGCGCGGCGGGGGTCAACCACCAGGCCTGGCTGCTGCGGTGGGAGCACCGGGGCCAGAGCCTCTACCCGCGCCTCGACGAGCGCCTGGAGAAGGACCCCGGCCTGCGGCGACGCGTACGGATGGACATGTACCGCCGGCTCGGCTACTTCCCGACCGAGACGAGCGAGCACTCCAGCGAGTACGTGCCGTGGTACCTGCGCCACGACGAGGAGATCGAGCGCCTGCGCATCCCCGTCGGCGACTATCTGCGGATCAGCGCGGACAACGTCGAGGAGTACCACGCCACCCGCGCGTCCGTGCTCGCCGGCGAGCCGCTCGACGTCAGCCGCGACGCCACCGAGTACGCCCCGCAGGTCATCCACAGCATCACCACCGGCACGATGCGGCGCGTGCATGCCAACGTCGCCAACCGCGGCCTGATCGCCAACCTGCCCGAGGGGTACGCCGTGGAGGTGCCGTGCGTGGTGGACGGCATGGGCGTACGCCCGGAGCGCGTCGGTGACCTGCCGCTGCAGTGCGCGGCGCTCAACCGTTCGTTCGTGAACGTCGGCCAGCTGACGGTGCGGGCGGCGGTGACCGGCGATCCGCGCATGGTCCGCCAGGCCGCCATGGTGGACCCGAACACCGCCGCGACGCTGCCGGTGGAGCGCATCTGGGAGCTGTGCGACGAGCTGACCGCGGCGCACGGGGACCTCATCCCGGCGGCGCTGCGCGGCTGACGCGCACTGCGGAATGCTCGTTTGTACGCGAGGCCTTGTGAAGCGAAAACAAACGAGCATAATCCTCGACCATGAACGACACGTCCGAGGAGATCGCCAGCCAGCCCGCCGTCTGGGAACGGGGCCTGCAACTCACCGACGAGGCCCGCAACCTGCTGGCCGCCCCCGGCGAACGGGTGCTGTTGCTGGGCTGCGGCACGTCCTGGTTCGTCGCCCAGAGCATCGCCGAACTGCGCGAGAGTGCCGGGCTCGGTGAGACCGACGCGGTGTGCGCCTCGGAGTACCGGCCGCGGCGCCGCTACGACCGGGTCGTCGCCGTCTCGCGCTCCGGCACCTCCACCGAGGTGCTCGACGCGCTGCGCCAGGTGCCCGCCGGCACCCACCGGGTCGCGGTCACCGCGGTCGACGGGATGCCGGTGGACGACCTGGCGGAGTCCCGGCTGCTGCTGGACTTCGCCGACGAGCGCAGCGTGGTGCAGACCCGCTTCCCCACGACCGTCCTTGCCGTGGCGCGCGCCGCGTTCGGCGAGGACCTGAGCCATCTGGCCGGCCACGGCCGCGCCGCGCTCGCCGCGCCGCTGCCCGCCGACCCGGCCGGCGTCGAGCACCTGGTGTTCCTCGGGACGGGCTGGACCGTCGGGCTCGCCCACGAGGCGGCGCTCAAGGTCCGGGAGGCGGCCCAGGCGTACTCCGAGTCGTACCCGGCCATGGACTTCCGGCACGGGCCCGTCGCCGTCGCGGGCAGCCGCAGCCTGATTTTCTTCTTCGGCGGCGTGCCCGCCGGGCTCGACGACGCCGGCCGCGCGGCCGGCGCGACGACCTACCGCGACGACCGCGACCCGCTCGCCCAGCTGGTGCTCGCCCAGCGCTTCGCGCTCGCCCTGGCCGCGCACCGCGGCCTCGACCCCGACCGTCCCCGTCTGCTGACCCGCTCGGTCGTGCTGGACGCGGCCTGACAACCCATCCCTTCCCCAGGAGATCGAGGTTCTCGAGTGATGATCACTTCCAGGCGCGGCCGGCGGACCCGGCTGCTGGCCGTGACCGGCACGGCCCTGCTCCTGGCCGCCTGCACCGGCGGCACCAAGGACGACGGCGACGCGGCGAAGGGCTACGACCCCGCGGCGACCGTGACCCTCACGTGGTGGACCGGCCAGACCTCGGAGGCCGAACAGGTCGCCGAGCGGCTCGCCGCCGACTACCACGCCGCGCACCCGAACGTGACCATCAAGACCTCGGCGGGCGCCGGGACCACCGACGAGCTGCTCACCAAGCTCTCCGCCGGCTTCGCGGGCGGCAACTACCCGGACATCTCGTACGCCTTCGGCAACTGGGCCGGCGACCTCGGGGCGAGCGGGCGCACCCAGGACCTGACCTCGTACGTCAACGACCCGTCGTTCGGCTGGACCGAGATGCCGGAGGCGGCCCGCACGGTCGCCACCGCCGACGGCAAGGTGATCGGGGTACCGGCGCTCGTGGACAACCTGGCGCTGATCTACAACAAGAAGCTCTTCGACGCCAAGGGTGTGGATCACCCGACGGACACATGGTCGTGGGAGGACTTCCGGGCGGCGGCGAAGAAGCTCACCGACCCGGCGACCAACACGTACGGGACCGCGTACTCGGTCTCCGGCAGCGAGGACACCACCTGGCACCTGTGGCCGCTGCTCTGGCAGAACGGCGGGAAGATCCTCGACGGCACCAAGCCGGCCTTCAACTCCGACGCCGGCGTCAAGGCGCTCGAGACGCTGCGCGTGATGGCGGTCGACGACAAGTCCATGTACCTCGACCAGACCGACGAGAAGTACGGCCCGCTGTTCAACAGCGGGCACGTCGCCATGATGCTGTCCGGCCCGTGGTCGCTGCTGGACATCAAGACCGCCAAGCTCGACTACGGGGTCGCGTTCCTGCCCGGCGTGAACGGCGACCACCAGACCGTCTCCGGCCCCGACCTGTGGGTGCTGTTCGACCACGACGACGCCAACCGGGCCGGCGCCGCGCGCGACTTCGTCAAGTGGCTCACCAGCGCGCAGACCGACGCCAAGTGGAACCTCGCGGTCGGCAACCTGCCGCTGCGCTCCAGCGAGAAGGACACCCCCGAGTTCGCCGCGTACGTCAAGGAGTACCCGGGCGGGCAGAAGTTCTTCGACAACCTGGCCAACGCCAAGCAGGCGCGCCCCACGCTGCCCGGGTACGAGGCGATGAGCCGCAACGTCGGCGACGCGATCGCCAAGGTCCTGCAGGGCGCGGCCAGCCCGAAGGAGGCGCTCGACCAGGCCGCCCAGAAGTCCGCCGGCGCGCTGGAGGACTGATGGCGCTCACGTTCGCGGCGACACCGCGTACGCATCAGGACGTCGCGCCCCGGGCGCGGGGCCGGCGCGGCCGGGCGCTGCGCCGCAACCTCACCGGCTGGGGCTTCGCGGGCCCGGCGACGCTGCTCGTGGTCGGCCTGTCGCTGTTCCCGGCCGTGTGGGCGTTCTTCATCTCCCGGACGAAGTGGAACGGCATCGCCCCGGCGACCGGCGTGGGGTGGCGCAACTACGAGCGGATCGTGCAGGACCCGGACGCGGCCGCGGCGGCCCAGCACACGCTGGTGCTGACCGTGCTGTTCGTCCCGGGCTCGATCCTGCTGGGCATGCTCATCGCGGTCGCGCTGAACCAGAAGATCCGGCTCATCGGTTTCTACCGGACCTGCATCTTCGTGCCGTACGTGGCCTCGGCCGCGGCGACCGGAATCCTGGCGAGCTTCGTGTTCAACCCGCAGTTCGGCGCGGCCAACGAGGCGTTGCGCCGGCTCGGGCTGCCCGCCCAGCAGTTCCTGGAGAACCCGGCGCAGGCGCTGCTGGTCATCTGCCTCATCGCGCTGTGGGGCGAGGTGGGCTTCTGCGCGGTCGTGTACCTGGCCGCGCTGCAGGACATCCCGAAGGAGCTGGTCGAGGCCGCGGTGGTCGACGGCGCGAGCCGGTGGCGGGTGTTCCGGCACATCACCCTGCCGGAGCTGCGCCCGGTCACCGTGTTCACCGCGATCTGGCAGACGATCACGGCGATGCAGCTGTTCGACCTCATCTACACCACGACCCGCGGCGGGCCGATGAACAGCACCCAGACCGTCGTCTACTACATCTACGAGCTGGCCTTCCAGACGCAGCGGCTCGGGTACGGCGCGGCCGTGGCATACCTGCTGTTCGCGGTGACGATGCTGCTGACCCTCGGGGTCATCTGGTACAGCCGCCGGTCCGGATCGGAGGCGTTCTGATGCGCCGCCGCCTGCCCTTCAGCCCCTGGCACCTGCTGCTCATGCCGCTCGCGCTGATCTTCGTGCTGCCGCTGGTGCAGATGGTCCTGACGTCGTTCATGACCACGCAGGAGATCAACCAGTTCCCGCCGAGGTTCATCCCGACCAGCATCCACCTCGAGGGCTACCGCACGCTGCTGGCCGAGTCGCACATCGTGCGCTGGTTCGCCAACACCGTGCTGGTCTCGGCGATCGCGGTGGTGTCGCACCTCGTGCTCTGCTCGCTGGCGGGCTACGGCTTCGCGCGGCTCAAGTTCGCCGGGCGCGGCGTGGCGTTCCTGGCCATCGTGGCGACGGTGATGATCCCGATCCAGCTGCTGATGATCCCGACGTACCTGATGTTCGCCCGCGCCGGGATCGTCGACACCCTCGCGGCGGCGTTCGTGCCGTGGCTCGCCTCGGCGTTCGGCATCTTCCTTATGCGCCAGTTCTTCCTCGGCCTGCCCGTCGAGCTGGAGGAGGCGGCGCGGCTGGACGGGTGCGGCGCGCTGCGCACCTTCGTCAGCGTGGTGCTGCCGCTGGCCCGCCCGGCGCTGGCCACCCTGGCCGTGTTCACCCTGCTGTCCAGCTGGAACGACCTGCTGTGGCCGCTGGTCGCGATCTCCGACGACACGAAGTACACGCTGCAGGTCGGGCTCGCCAGCTTCCAGGGCACCCGGCGTACGGAATGGTCGCAGCTGATGGCCGGCAACGTCATCGCGACGATGCCGCTCATCGTCGCGTTCCTGGTCGCCCAGCGGCGGTTCATCGCGACGATGACCTTCACCGGCCTGAAGGGCTGAGCTCCTCCCGGGTGGCCTGGGCCGCGGTGCCGCCGGCCGCCCGGGTGCTCAGCGACCCGGCCGCCGCCGCCCAGGCGATCGCCTCGGCCAGCGGCCGCCCGACGAGGCGGGCGGCCAGGAAACCGGCGTTGAAACTGTCGCCCGCGCCGGTCGTGTCGACCACGTCGACGGTACGGCCGGGAGCCGAGCACCCGCCGTCCGGTCCCCAGGCCCGCGCGCCCGCCGCCCCGTTCTTCATCACCACGGTCGTGCCGGTCGCGGTCAGCATGGCGGCGGCGGCGTCCAGATCGGACTCGCCGGTCACCGCGCGCAGCTCGTTGGCGTTCGGCAGGAACACGTCGGTGTACGCCAGGATGTCGGCGATCGACTCCCACTTCCCGGCGGGGTCCCAGTTGGTGTCCAGCGACGTGCCGACGCCGGCGGCGCGGGCCCGGGCGAAGACCCCGGCCAGCCCGGCGGCGAGCCCCGGCTGCAGGTAGAGCGACGCGACGTGCACGTGCCGGGTGGCCGCGAGGTGCGCGTCGGTCACGTCCTGCGGGCGCAGCGTGGGGATCGTGCCGGGCAGCGTCAGGATGGCCCGGTCCTGGTCCGCGGGGGACAGGATGACGCTGAGGCCGGTCGGCGTGCCCGGTGCCGCGTCGGCGAGCAGCAGGCTGACGCCGCGCTCCTCGAGCGCGCCGCGCGTCACCGCCCCGAAGACGTCGTCGCCCAGGGCGGTCAGCAGCGTGGTCCGCAGCCCGAGCCGCGCGCACCCGGCCGCCGTGATGGCCGCCGAACCGCCCAGGACGAGGTCGGCCCCGGTGAGCAGCTGCTCGGCCTGGCCGAAGCGGGGACGGACGTCGCCGCGCAGCACGAGGTCCGGGTTGGCGTCGCCGACGACGAGCACGTCCATCGCTTACTCCTGTCCATATGAACAATCTAGATTGCTCACTTGCGCTTTTCGGGGCCCTGTAAGGGGTCGGGAGCACCATACGCGCACAAACGGCTATTGACACGTGTTCGTTCGATCAGTTGAATCGGCGGCAGCGATCGAGCCCAGCCGGTACCCAGTCCGGCGATCGGGTCGCCAGGGCCGGCGCCCGAGGCGGGGCAGATCGAACCGGGGGCGAGGGCTCCATGATCGTCACGGTGACGCTGAATCCGGCGCTCGACCTCACGTACACGGTGGACGCGCTCGTCCCGCACGCCACCCACCGGGTCGCGGCGGTCGCCGAGCGCCCCGGCGGCAAGGGGCTCAACGTCGCCGGGGTGCTGCACGCGCTCGGCGAGCCGGTGCTCGCCACCGGGCTGCTCGGCGGCGCGACCGGGCGGCGGGTCACCGAGCTGCTGGCCGGGGTGGGCGTACCGGGGTCGTTCGTGCCGATCGCGGGGGAGACCCGGCGCACCGTCGCGGTCGCCGACCGCCACGACGCGACCGGCTTCTGGGAGCCCGGTCCGCCGGTCACCGCTGCGGAGTGGCAGAGCCTGCTGGCCCACGTACGCGACCTGCTCGCCGGCGCGGACGTGCTCACGCTGAGCGGCTCGCTGCCGCCGGGCGTCCCCCGGGACGGGTACGCGGTCCTCATCCGGCTCGCCCGGGACGCGGGGGTGCCGGTCGTGCTGGACGCCGGCGGCGAGGCGTTGCGGCACGGGCTGGCCGCCGGACCCGACCTCGCCAAACCCAACGCCGCCGAGCTGGCGTCCCTGGCGCCGGACGCGCGCCCGGCCGACGTGCTCGCCCGTGGCGCCCGGTCCGTCGTGGTCTCGCGCGGTCCGGAGGGCCTGCTCGCCCTCGCCGGCGACGACGCCTGGCAGGCGGTCCCGCCGGAACCCGTCATCGGCAACCCGACCGGAGCGGGCGACGCCTGTGTGGCGGCGCTCGCCCGGGGCCTGCGCGACGGCACCGCCTGGCCGGGCCTGCTGGCCGACGCGGTGGCCCTGTCCGCGGCGGCCGTCAGCGCGCCCGTGGCCGGGACCGTCGACGCGGACGCGTACCGCCGGTTCCGCCCCGCCGTCACCGTCACCGCCCTCGCGGGCTGAGAGGAGTTCTGCGTGTTCACACCGACCGGGGAGATCGTCGCCGCGGCCCGCGCCGCCGGCGTCGCGGTGGGGGCGTTCAACGTCATCACCGTCGAGCACGCCGAGGCCATCGTCGCCGGTGCGGAGCGCGCCGGGCGGCCCGTCATCCTGCAGATCAGCGAGAACGCGGTGCGCTTCCACCACGGCCGGCTCGCCCCGATCGCGGCCGCCACCCGGTGCATCGCCGACGCCTCGGCGGTCACCGTGGCGCTGCACCTGGACCACGTGGAGAGCGACGAGCTGTTCGACCAGGCGGCGGCGTGCGGGTTCGGCTCGGTCATGTACGACGCGTCGAAGCGCTCCTACGATGACAACGTGGCCCGTACCGCCGCGGCCGTACGCCGCGGGCACGCCCAGGGACTCTGGGTCGAGAGCGAGCTGGGCGAGATCGGCGGCAAGGACGGCGCCCACGCGCCCGGCGTGCGCACCGACCCCGGCGACGCGGCCGCGTACGTAGCCGCCACCGGGGTGGACGCCCTGGCGGTGGCCGTCGGCTCGTCGCACGCCATGCACACCCGGACCGCCCGCCTCGACCACGAGCTCATCGCCCGGCTGCGCGAGGCGGTGCCCGTGCCGCTCGTGCTGCACGGCTCCTCCGGCGTGCCGGACGACGAGCTGGCCGCCGCGGTCCGCGGGGGCATGGTCAAAGTCAACATCGGCACCGCGCTGAACAGCGCCTTCACCACGGCCGTCCGGGAGAGCCTCGGCAGCAACGCCACGCTGGTCGACCCGCGGCGCTACCTGGCGTCGGCGCGCGACGCGATGACCGACACCGTGGCCTCGGCGCTGCGCCTGCTCGGGGAGCCCGTGCCGTGCCCGTGACGCTGGCGCTCGTCGGCGCCGGGCTGCGCGGGCAGACGTACGCCCGGCACGCCGTCGCCACCGGCCGTGCCCGCGTCGTCGCGGTCGCCGAGCCGGACCCGCACCGGCGGGAGAGCGCCGCCGCCGAGTTCGGTGTCGACCCGGCGAACGTCCACACCGACTGGACCGGGCTGGCTCAGGGCCGGCTCGCGGACGCCGCGATCGTCGCGACCCAGGACCGGCTGCACGCGGGCCCGGCCGTACGGCTCGCCGAGCTGGGCTACCACCTCCTGCTGGAGAAGCCGATGGCGCCGACCGACGAGGAGGCGAGCGCCATCGCGGATGCGGCCGTCCGGTACGGCGTGATCCTGGCCGTGTGCCATGTGCTGCGCTACACGGCGTACACGAAGCTGGTGAAGGGTCTTGTCGACGAGGGCCGCATCGGGCGGCTGGTCAGCTTCGACCACCTCGAACCCGTCGGCTGGTGGCACCAGGCCCACTCGTTCGTGCGGGGCCACTGGCGGCGCACCGACACGTCCGGGCCGATGCTGCTCACCAAGAGCTGCCACGACCTCGACTGGCTGGTGCACGTGACCGGCCGCGTCCCGGCCCGGATCGCCTCCTTCGGCGGCCTCACCCATTTCCGGGCCGCCGACCGCCCCGAGGGTGCCGCCGACCGCTGCCTCGACTGCCCGGTCGAGCCGGACTGCCCGTACTCGGCGAAGCGCCTCTACTTCGCCGCGCTCGCCGACCCTGACCAGCACTTCTGGCCGCTCGGCGCGGTCACCGCGCAGGCGAGCGCGCCGGCGCTGACCGAGGCGCTGCGGACCGGGCCGTACGGACGCTGCGTGTACGCCTGCGACAACGACGTGGTCGACCACCAGGTCGTCACCATGGAGTACGCCGACGGCGCCACCGGCACCTTCACCATGAGCGCGTTCACCCCGATGGAACACCGGCGGACCCGGCTGATGGGCACCCACGGCTACCTCGAGGGCGACGGCCGTACGGTCCGCCACGTCGACTTCCGTACCGGCTGCGAGCAGACGCTCGACTCGGCGGCGCTGGGCGGCCCGTCCGCGGCGGGCGGCCACGGCGGCGGCGACGAGGGCCTGACCGAGGCGTTCCTCGCCGCGGTCGAGGCGGGCGACCCGTCGCTGATCACCTCGGACGCGGTGCAGAGCCTGGCGACGCACCGCGTGGTGTGGGCGGCCGAGCGTGCCCGCCTCAGCGGCGAGATCGTCACCCTCGCCGCACCTCGCCGGTAGGGTCTTCCCATGAGAACGGCGACCCGGCGGTTCGCCCTGTGGCGGGCCGACCTCGAGGGCGCCGTGTGCGCCGCCCCGGAGGAGTGCGTCGAGGCGCTGCGCGACCGCCCGGTCGTGCCGGTGGTCCTGGAGTACCGCGAGCACGGCCTCACGCCTGTGCGGCATGTGTTCGAGACCACGCTGCGGCAGGACGTCGAATGGCAGTTCGCCGGCGTGGCCTGGCCGGGTGACCTGCGGCCCGGGGTGCTCGTCACCGTGACGTGGCAGGCGGCGCGGGACGAGGTCGTCGTACGGGCGGCGGCGCTGGACGAGCCGATGAGCGTCGACGGGATCGCGTACTACCACGAGTACGACCCCAAGGTGGTCACCCGGGAGCTCGCCCCCGACCCGTCCAACCGAGGCCGGGTGCTGCGGGCCGTACGCCGCCAGGGCCGGGTCTTCGACGACGGCAGCGCCGTGCTCCCGGAGTCCGAGCTGGCCGGGCACTGCGGGCTGGGCCGCGGCGCCAAGGGCGCGTTCCTGCTGCGCAACGCCGTCGACCAGTTGATCCGCGAGGGCTACCTCACCCGCGTCGAGGGCAGCGTCACCTCGGCCGGCTACCCCTCGTACCCGGCCGTCGAGGGCCAGAAGGCAGCGCAGATGCTGTTCTACGCGCCGCTCGTGGAGCCGGCCCCGTGGCCGGGCGAGGACGAGGACGGCGACGGCGCCGAGCGGGCCGAGCACCTGGTCCACGGCTTCGTCCGCAAGCTGCCGCTGGGCGCGCGGCCGTCGGAGAAGCAGGTCACCCTGCACGAGCGGGCCGTCGAGGAGGAGCAGATCGAGCCCAGCCCGCTGGCGCCCGGCTACACGTACGTGAAGAAACACCACCGCCACGGCTGACTTCCCCGGCCGGATGTCACATCCGGGCCGCCGCCGGTGTCTGCATGCGGAGCAGATCACCAGGAGGACAGACATGAGCGGTACGCGGATCCCGAAGGCGGAGCTGACCGGCGTCTACGGGGCGCTCGTGAAGCGGATGTCGCGCCGGATGTTCGGGGCGGTCCCGGAGCCCGTCGGCGTGGTGTGGCACAACCGCAAGGTGCTGGCCTTCAGCTTCACGGTGGGCCGCTCGGTGCAGAAGTGGGACCGGTGCGACGCCTCCCTGAAGTCGTACGCCCACATGGCGGTGGCGAGCCTCGTGGGCTGCAGCTTCTGCCTCGACCTCGGCTACTTCACGGCCCGCAACGAGGGGCTGGACGTCGCCAAGGCGCGCGAGGTGCCACGCTGGCGGGAGTCGGACGTCTTCACGCCGCTGGAACGTGACGTCATGGCGTACGCCGAGGCGATGACGCAGACGCCGCCGGCCGTGACGGACGAGATGTCGGCGCGGCTGCTGGCGGCGCTCGGCCCGGCCGCCCTGGTCGAGCTCACCTCGTCCATAGCGGTCGCCAACTTCATGACCCGGTCCAACACCGCGCTGGGCGTGGAGTCGCAGGAATTCTCGGCGTCCTGCGACCTGCCGCCGCTGGCCGTACCGTCGCACCCATGAGCGGCGACCCGTTCGTCGACCACCGCGGCCTGCTGTTCACGGTCGCGTACGAGATGCTCGGTTCCGCCGCGGACGCCGAGGACGTCGTGCAGGAGACGTGGCTGCGGTGGGCCGGCGTGGACCGTGCCGACGTCCGCGACGAGCGCGCGTACCTGGTGCGGATGGTGACCCGGCAGGCGCTGAACCGGCTCCGGACGGTGGCCCGCCGCCGCGAGGAGTACGTCGGACAGTGGCTGCCCGAGCCGTTGCTGACCACCCCGGACGTGGCCGACGACGTCGAGCTCGCCGAGAACGTCTCCATCGCGATGCTGACCGTGCTGGAGACGCTGGGCCCGGCCGAACGGGCGGTGTTCGTGCTGCGCGAGGTCTTCGAGACGCCGTTCGACGAGATCGCCGAGGCGGTCGGCAAGTCGCCGGCCGCCGTGCGGCAGATCGCGCACCGCGCCCGCGACCACGTGGCGGCGCGGCGGCCCCGGATGCGGGTGGACCGCGCCGAGCAGCAGGCGGTCGTCGAGCGCTTCATGGCGGCCGTCGCCACGGGCGACGTCCGGGCCCTGATGGCGGTGCTCGCCCCGGACGTCGTGGTGACGACCGACGGCGGCGGCCTGGTCGCGGCGGCGCGCAAGCCGATCGTCGGGGCCGGCAAGGCGGTGGCGTTCCTGGCGTACGTCTCGCAGGTGCCCGGCTTCACGCTGAGCGCGGTCTGGCTGAACGGGACACCCGGCGTCCGGTTCGACGTGAACGGCGAGACGACCGCGGCCAGCGTGGTGGTCGAGGACGGACGGATCACCCGCGTGTACGCGATCCGCAACCCGCGCAAGCTGGAACGGCTGGACCGGGTGGCCGAGCTGCGCCGGTGAGCGTCACGAACCGGCCGGGCCCCTTAGGGGCCTGGGTCCGGTGGAGGCGGGGGTGATCCCTGATGGGCTGCCCGCGCGCAGCCGCGAGGCTCACCGCATGACGAGATTCTGCGCCGTCACGGCGCCCGCGCTCATGGTCGCGTACGGCATCCTGCGCTGGATCGACGGCCTGGACGGGCACCGCAAGGGCGGTCCCGCCTGGAACGTCGGCCACGTCGCGTTCTTCCTCGCGATCGTGCTGTTCGCCGTGCTCGCCGTCGGCCTGCGCCGGTCCGTCGTCGCTCAGGTCCCGGGGCGCGGGGTGCTCGCGGGGGTCGCCACCGGCGCCGTCATGGTGGGCGCCGCGTGCTTCCTGTGGGTGATCGCCGGGGACCTGTCCGCGGCGTTCCGGGACGCCGCGCCGCTGCCCGGGGTGCTGGAGGCCGCCGGGCCGGCGCTGTTCCAGCTCGGGCTCCTGACGCTGCTGGTGCTGCTGGTCGTGGCGCGGCGGCTGCCCGTGTGGTCGCCGGTGCTGGTGCTCGCCGGGTTCGCCGGGATCGCGGTGAGCCTGGACCTGCTGCCGGTCGCGTCGCTCGTCGTCGCGGCCGGGCTCGCGCCGCTCGCGGCCCGCCCGGCGGCTATTCCCGCCACCGGAAGATCGTGAGGACGGCCACAATACGATACGAGCCCGTTCCGTATCGGTGTCCGGCGGCCTAGGGTCGCTCTTGGATACGGAACTGTTCCGTATCGAATCTCCGATCGTCACACGGGAGAGCACTCCATGGACGTACCGCACACCGGGCATCCACGACGCTGGGCCATCCTCGGCGTCCTCGTCATCAGCCTGCTCGTCGTCGTCCTCGACAACACGGTCCTGAACGTCGCCCTGCGCACCATCGCGGACCCGGAGGCCGGCCTCGGCGCCAGCCAGGGTCAGCTCGAGTGGGCCATCAACTCGTACACCCTCGTCTTCGCCGGCCTGCTGTTCACCGCCGGCATCCTCGCCGACCGGCTCGGCCGGCGGATCACCCTGACCGTCGGGCTCGCGCTCTTCGGCCTGGCCTCGCTGCTGTCGGCGTACGCGGGGAGCGCCGACCAGCTGATCGCGGCCCGCGCCGTGATGGGCCTGGGCGCCGCCGCCGTCATGCCCGCCACGCTGTCCATCATCGCCAACGTCTTCGAGCCGCACGAGCGCGGACGCGCCATCGGCGTCTGGGCCGGCGCCGTGGGCCTCGCCGTGGCCATCGGCCCGATCGTCGGCGGCCTGCTGCTCGAGAACTTCTGGTGGGGCTCGGTCTTCCTCATCAACGTTCCGGTCGTCATCGCCGGGATCGTGCTGGTCAGCGTGCTGGTGCCCGAGTCGCGCGACCCGAAGCCCGGCCGCATCGACATCGTCGGCGTGCTGCTGTCCATCCTCGGCCTGACCCTGCTGACGTACGGCGTCATCGAGGGCGGCGAGAACGGCTTCGGCCAGGCGCAGTCGTGGGGCTCGCTGGCCGGCGCCGCCGTCGTGCTCGCGGCCTTCATCGCGTACGAGCGCCGCATCCCGTTCCCCTCGCTGGACGTACGGCTGTTCACGAACCGGCAGTTCTCCGCCTCCACCGGCATGATCGGCCTGGTCTTCTTCGCGGCCATGGGCATGATGTTCTTCAGCGCGTTCTACCTGCAGCTGGTCCGCGGGTACGGCCCGCTCGCCTCGGGCGCGCTGTTCGTGCCGTTCGCGGTGGCGCAGATGGTCTTCGCGCCCCGCAGCGCCGCCATGGTCAAGCGGTTCGGCCCCAAGGTGGTCGGCTCGGCCGGCCTGCTGCTGGTCGCCGCCTCGCTGGCCGGGTGGCTCGCGATCGGCGCGGACACGCCGATCTGGATCGTCGGCGCGCTGTTCTTCGTGATGGGCGTCGGCATGGCCAACGTCATGCCGCCGGCCACCGAGTCGATCATGGCCTCGCTGCCCCGCGAGAAGGCGGGCGTCGGCTCGGCCGTCAGCAACACGATCCGCCAGGTCGGTGGCGCGCTCGGCGTCGCCGCGCTCGGTGCCGTGCTGTCGTCGGTGTACCGCGACGGCATGACGGACGCGACGGCGAACCTGCCGGCCGCCGCCCGGGACGTGGCGAACGAGTCCATCTCCGGGGCGTACGGGGTGGCCGCCCAGGCCGGTGCCGGTGCGCCGGGGCTGATCCGGACCGCCAACGACTCGTTCATCTCCGCGATGCACTACGCCTCGCTGGGCACGACGCTGTTCGCCCTCCTCGGGGTGCTCGTCGCCGTGCTGTGGCTGCCCGGCAAGCGGGCCGCCGCGGCTCCCGCGCCCACCACGGCGGAGTCCCTCGCCGAGGAACAGGGTGTGGAACTGGTCGAGGCGTGACGGCCGTCGTGGCCGTACGGTGAAGGCTCGGTAACAATGGAGCGCATGACGACGGTCAGCGTTGACGCGGGATCCGGTCCGGGCCGCAAGGCTCCGGGCCGGCCCCGCGATGCCCGGGCCGATGAGGCCATCCTCGAGGCGGTGACCGCCCTGCTCGCCGAGGGGCAGAGCGCCGACGCCATCTCCATCGAGGCGGTGGCGGCGAAGGCGGGCGTGGGCAAGGCGACGATCTACCGCCGCTGGCCCAACAAGGTCGCGCTGTTCACCGACGCGGTGGCCCGGATGAAGGGCCCGCTGCCGGTGCCGGAGGGCAAGTCGGTCCGCGAGGACCTCGTCATGCTGGTCATGCAGGGACGCCAGAAGCGCATGGAGCGGTACAGCAAGGTGACCGCCTGCCTGCTGCCGGAGATGGTCCGCAGCGCGGAGATGCAGGCGGTCTACCAGGCGGCCACCGAGCCCCGCCGCGAGGTCATGCGTCAGGTGCTGCGCCGCGGGATCGAGACCGGCGAGCTGCGTGCCGACCTCGACATCGAGCTGACCCTGCTGATGATCTCGGGACCGAGCATCGCGCAGAACATGCTGCACTGGAACCCCAACGTGCCCGAGGAGGGCTACGCCGAGAAGCTGGTCGACGCCCTGTTGCGGGGTCTGGCGGCCTGACCCGGGCGCCCGGGCGTCAGGACCCGGCGAACGGGCCGCGCAGGGCGGCCCACTGCAGCAGCATCACCGTCTTGGCGTCGGCGATCCGGCCGTCGTGGATCATCTCGAGGGCCTCGGCGAACGGCAGCTCCACCACGCCGATGTCCTCACCCTCGGCGGCCACCCCGCCGCCGGAGGTGACCCGGCTCTCCGGCGTGTACGGCGCGGCGTAGAAGTGCAGCCGCTCCGTGACCGAGCCCGGGCTCATGTAGACGTCGAAGACGTGCTCGAGCTGGCCGACCTCGACCCCGAGCTCCTCGCCCGCCTCCCGGCGGATCGCGGTCTCGGGGTCGTCGTCGTCCAGCAGGCCGGCCGCGGACTCCAGCAGCATGCCGTCGGGGTGCCCGTTGACGTACACCGGGTAGCGGAACTGGCGGGCCAGCAGCACGGTTCTGCGGCCCCGGTCGTACAGCAGGATCGTCGCGCCGTTGCCGCGGTCGTACGTCTCCCGGTTCTCGGTGGTCCAGGTGCCGTCGGCGTGGCGGTAGTCGTACGTCGTGCGGCGCAGCACGTGCCACGCGCTGGCCAGCAACTGCACGTCGCGCACCACCACGTCCGGGTTGCCGGTGAGATCACGGCCCGCCCGGTCGAGGCCGGTGCGCCCGCGGTGGTCGGGGGCGTCGACGCCGGGAATCGGCAAGATCGTCGAATCCATGCGCCGACAATAACGTCCGGAACCGCCCGATGTTAACTGACTTCCGGTGTCGGCCCGATCGCGGCGTGAATTTTCTCCGGGGTATTCGTCGAATCAGGCAACGCGCATGGCCACGGCTCGCGTCATGGGTACAAAGCCGAGCTGAAACGAGGCATCGATGCAATCCACCGTGCACCAGGAAATGGTCGGCGGGTACGAGCCGCTGACGCCCGCGCAACGCACCGAATTCCTCGAACGCGGCGTCGTGCTCGTCCGCGGCGCGCTGGACGAGGAACGCCGGCAACGCCTCGAGGCCGCCGTCGACCGCGTGTACGCCGAGGAGCGGGCCGCCGGCCGGGTCGGGGACAACGGCGTGCTGCACCTGCTCGGCTTCCTGCCCCGCGACGAGGAGTTCGGCGAGCTGCTCACCGCCCCGGCGGTGTTCCCGTACATCTGGGGCATCGCCGGCTGGAACATCTACAGCCACCACAACCACCTGGACGTGACCCCGCCGGCACGGGCCGAGGAGCCGCCGTCCTGGGGCTGGCACCAGGACGGCTACCGGCAGAACTCCGACCCCGGGACGGTCGACCCCACCCTGCCGCGGCCGATGTTCTCGCTCAAGGCCGGCTACGTGCTCTCCGACCTGTCGCGCACCGGCCGCGGCGCCACCAAGGTCATCCCGGGCAGCCACCTGCGCAACACCCTCGAGCGGCCCGCCGACCCGCATGCCGACAATCCCGACCCGCTGGGCACCGTCGAGATCACCGCCGCGCCGGGCGACGCGTTCATCTTCGATCGCCGGTTGTGGCATTCCCGGTCGGCGAACACCAGCGCCGTGACCCGCAAGATACTTTTCGTCGGATATACGTACCGGTGGATCCGGCCGCTCGACGACATGCCGGTCGACCGCGGCAGCGCGTGGTGGCACAACCGGACGCCGGTGCAGCGGCAATTGCTCGGCGAAGCGCCCGGCACGATCAATTACTGGGGCGTGAAATGGAACGGTTACGTCGATGAGGACATCCCGTTGCGCCGCGAATTGCGCGAAAGGGGACTGCTCGACCGCTCGGTTCCCTGGCTGCGCTGACCGTGCCGGCCGGCCGGCCGCGTCGCCGCTGACCGGAAGCGGCTGACCGGGCCCGGCCGCCGGACGCTGACCGGGCGCGCGGCGTCAGCGGGCCAGCAGGGCGCGCAGCGCCTTGACGACCTCGGCCGGGGCCTCCTCGGCCATGAAATGCCCGCAGGTCACCAGGGCGTGCTGCAGGTCCGGGGCCCAGGCGCGCCACACCGCGGCGGCGTCGTAGCCGAGGGCGGCGCCCCAGTCCTGCTGCAGCACCGACACCGGCATCGCGAACGTCCGCCCGGCGTCCCGGTCGGCCCGGTCGTGCTCGATGTCGACGCCCGCCGACGCCCGGTAGTCCGCGACGATCGACGGGATCGCCGCCCGCGAGGCCGCGAGGTAGGTCTGTCGTACGGCAGGCGGGAGGGCGGCCGGGTCCTTGGTCCACACGTCGAGGAAGTGGCCGAAGAACGCGTCGGCGGCACCGGTGATCATGGCCTCCGGCAGGCCGGGCGGCTGGGCCATCAGGTACAGGTGGAACGCCACCGACGCGGAGACGCCGTGCAGCACGTCCCACATGTCCAGGGTCGGGACGATGTCCAGCAGCGCCAGGTGGGACACCGCCTCCGGGTGGTCCAGGCCGGCGCGGAAGGCGACCAGCGCGCCCCGGTCGTGCCCGGCGAGCGCGAACCGGTCGTGGCCCAGCGCGCGGGCCACGGCCACGACGTCGGCGGCCATCGTGCGCTTCGCGTACGCCGTACCGCCGGGGTCCGCGGGTTTGCTGCTCCTGCCGTAGCCCCGCAGGTCAGGGCAGATGACGGTGTGGTCGGCGGCGAGGTCGGCCGCGACATGCCGCCACATCAGGTGGGTCTGTGGGAAGCCGTGCAGGAGCACGATCGGCGTGCCGCTGCCCGCGACGGCCGTGTGCAGGGTGACGCCCTCGGCGACCGGGACGTCCTGGTAGTCGAATCCGGTGATGCTGTCCATGCCGTCCAGCCTCACCCGCGCCGATGAGCGCGGGATGAGTGCCGGATGAGTGCCGCCTGCGATGGGTGGCCATGACCGGCCGGGTGACGACGTTCCGGGTGCTCGGGCCGATCGGCGCCGACGCCGGGGGAGAGCCTGTCGGGCTCGGCGGGGCCCGGCAGCGCGCGGTGCTCGCCCGGCTGCTGGTGGCCCGCGGCCGGGTCGTGCCCGTGGACCGGCTCGTCGCAGACCTGTGGGAGACGCCGCCGGACGCCGCGGTCGCCGCCATCCGGACGTTCGTCGCCGACCTGCGCCGGGCGCTCGAACCCGGCCGGCCCCCGCGGCGGCCCGCCGAGCTGCTCATCACCACCCCGCCCGGGTACGCGCTGCCCGCCGCGCCGGACGCGGTGGACGCCTGGCGGTTCGAGGCGGCGGTGACCCGTACCGGCGGCCACGCGGCCGACGCCCTGACCCGCCTCGACGACGCCCTCGCACTGTGGCGCGGGCCCGCGTACGCCGAGTACGAGGCCGAACCCTGGGCGCGCGCGGAGATCGACCGCTTGAACGAGCTGCGGATGCTCGCCGTGGAACGACGCGCGGAGGCCCTGCTGGAGCTGGGGCGCGCCGCCGAGGCGGTGTCGGACCTGCAGGCGCACACCGCGCAGGCGCCGCTGCGGGAGGGCGCGTGGCACCTGCTGGCCACCGCGCTGTACCGGGCGGGGAGGCAGGGTGAGGCGCTCGCGGCGCTGCGCCGGGCCCGGGACGTACTGGTCGGTGAGCTGGGTGTCGATCCGGGACCGCGGCTGCGCCGGCTGGAGGCCGACATCCTGGCGCAGGCGCCGCACCTGGAATCGCCGCCCGAGGTCTCGGTCGCCTTCCTGGATCGCCCTGATGCGGGACCGGCATTGGCGGAGCGGCCCTCCGGAGGGCCGCGTTCCGCGGGGCGGCCCTCCACGCGGCCGGCTTTCGCAGAGAGGACTTCCGCGCGGCGGGCCTTCGTGGGGCGGGCCCACGAGCTGGACCTCCTCGAGGCTGCTGCCGGCCGGGCCGCGGCCGGGGACGAGCCCGTCGTGGCGCTGATCTCGGGGGAACCCGGTGCGGGCAAGAGCGCCCTCGCCGAGACGGTCGCCGCGCGGCTCGCCGGACGTGGCTGGGTGGTGCTGTGGGGGCGCGGTCCGGAGGACGACGGCGCCCCGGTCGCCTGGCCGTGGACGCCGCAGACCGTACCGGCGCCCGGGGAGGATCCGGCCGCCGCACGGTTGCGGCGCCGCCGCGAGGCCGCTGCCCGGGTCGCCGCCGCCGCGGGCCGCTCGCCGGTGCTGCTGGTCGCCGACGATCTGCACCGGGCCGACGCGGACAGCCTGGACCTGCTCACCGCCCTGGACGCCGGATCGGGGCGGGTGCTGGTGCTGGGGACGTACCGGGCCACGGAGATCGGGCCGGCGCTGACCGCGGCGCTGGCGCGGTGGGCGCGTACCGAGCCGGTGCGGGTCTACCTGGGCGGGCTGACCGAACCGGAGGTCACCGAGCTGGTGGCCGGGGTGCTCGGCCGGCCCGCCGGCGCCGGCGTGGCCCGGGCGGTGCACCGGCGCAGCGGCGGCAACCCCTTCTTCGCGCGGGAACTCGCCCGGCTGCACGCCGACGGCGCCGACCTGGACGACATCCCGGCGGGCGTCCGCGACGTCATCCGGCACCGCCTCGCCCGGCTGCCCGGGCGCACCCGCGACGTGCTGCGGCAGGCGTCGGTGCTGGGCCGCGACGTCGACCCCGAGGTGCTCGGCGCGCTGGCCGGCGACGTGGTGGACGCGCTGGACGACGCCCTCGCCGCCGGCTTCCTCACCGAGGACGGGCCGCGCCTGCGGTTCGCGCACATCCTGGTACGCGACACCGTCTACGACGATCTGTCCGCCGTACGCCGTGCCCACTGGCACGCGGCGGCCGGGGCGGCCATCGAACGCCTGGCGCCCGGCGATGCGGCCGTGCTCGCCCACCACTTCGGGCTCGCCGGGAACCGGGCCACCGCGCCGAAGGCCGCGCGGTACGCCCGTACGGCCGCGGAGGAGGCGGAACGCCGCAGCAACCCGCACGAGGCCGCCCGGCTGTGGCGGCAGGTGCTGGCCGCCGGCAGCGGCGATCCGGCCGTACGGCTGGCCGCGCTCGCCGGGCTGGGGCGCAACCTGGCCGTCACCGGTCACCTGGCGGAGACACGGGCCCTGCGCGCCGAGGCGATCGCGGCTGTCTCCGCCGTCGGCGACCCCGAGCTGACCGCGGCCGTGCTCACCGGCTTCGACGTGCCGGCGATCTGGCCGCGCAACGATGACCACGAGCTGGCCGGACTGGTCGTCGCCGCCGCCGAGCGGGTGCTTCCCGGCGCGGCGCCACCGCTGCGGAGCCGGCTGCTGTCGACGCTCGCCCTCGAGCTGCGCGGGGACACCGGGGAGCGGGGGCGCCGGGCCGCCGCCGAGGCCGAGGCGATCGCCCGGGAGCTCGACGACCCCGGGCTGCTCGCGCTGGCGCTCAACGCCCGGTTCATGCACGCCTTCGCCCGTACCGGGATGGCGGGGGAGCGCGACCGGATCGGCGCCGAGCTCGTCGACCTGGCGGCGAAGCACGACCTGGTGACGGTGGAGGTGCTCGGGCACCTGATCCGGCTGCAGGCGGCCTGCGCGCGAGGCGAGTTCGACGCGGCTGACCGGCACGCGGCGGCCGCCGACCGGCTCGCGGGCCGCTACGAGCTGCCCGTGGTCGGCGTGTTCACCGAGCTGTACGCCGCCCTCCGCCTCGCCGTGGCCGGCCGTTCCGCCGTGGCCGGCCGTCCTGTCGGGGCGGGCCGTGCCGTCGAGGACGCGTACCGCACGGCGTGCGCGCGGCTTGCGGGCAGCGGCATGCCGGGGATGAGCGACGGCCTGCTCGGGCTGGCCCTGCTGTCGATCGGGCGCGACGGCGGGGACGTGGGCCCGTACGAGCCGTGGGTGCGCCCGGGCCGCCTGCTCGCCGCGGGACGCCGGGACGAGGCCGCCCGGGCCGTACGGGAGCTGCCGGAGTCCCCGCACGACCTGCTGTGGGAAGCCCGGCTCTGCCTCGCCGCGCGGGCCGTGGCCGAGCTGGGTGACCGTGAGGCGGCCGCGCGGCTGTACGACGAGCTGCTGCCCGCCGCCGGGGAACTGGCCGGGGCGGGCAGCGGCATCGTCTCGTTCGGCACCGTCGACGACCACCTCGCGGTGCTGCGGAACCTGCTCTAGAGGACCGCGTCGTCCAGGTCCGCGAGCAGCGTGTCGCCGCCGGCGAGCAGGTCCAGCCACGGCCCCGTACGCGGAAGCTCGTGCGTGAAGAAGTAGCGGGCCGCGAGGCGCTTGCCGTCGTAGAACGCACCCTCCTTGCCGGCGGCGGCGATCGCCTGCTCCAGCCACATCCACGCGATCACGATGTGCCCGGCCGTGTCCAGGTACGCGGTCGCGTTGGCCAGCGCCGCGTCCGGGTCACCGGCGGCCCACAGCTTCCGCGTCGCCTCGGCGAGCCGGGCGCACGCCGTGTCCAGGGCCGACGCCATCGCGGACAGCTCCTCCGGCGCCCGGGCGGTGGTCGCGCCGATGGTGCGCAGCAGCAGCGTCAGGCCCGCGCCGCCCCGCATGACGACCTTGCGGCCGAGCAGGTCCAGCGCCTGGATGCCGTCGGTGCCCTCGTGGATGGGGTTGAGCCGGTTGTCGCGGTAGAACTGCTCGACCGGGTACTCGCGGGTGTAGCCGTAGCCGCCGTGCACCTGGATCGCGTGGTCGTTCGCCTTGAGGCACCACTGCGACGGCCACGCCTTCACGATCGGCGTGAGCACGTCCAGCAGCAGAGGCGCCTCGGGGGAGTCGTCGTCGACCAGCATCGCCGCGTACAGGACGAGGGCCAGGCCACCCTCCACGTAGGACTTGGAGGCGAGCAGCATCCGGCGTACGTCGGGGTGCCGCACGATGGGCACCGGCGGCGCGGCCGGGTCCTTGCCGGCCACCGGGCGGCCCTGCAGCCGCTCTCGGGCGTACGCCAGCGCGTGCAGGTAGCCGGTGTAGCCGAGGGCGACCGCGCCGGCCCCGACGCCGATCCGCGCCTCGTTCATCATGTGGAACATGTACGCGAGGCCGCGCCCCTCCTCGCCGACCAGGTAGCCGACCGCGCCGGGCGCCCCCTGCGGCTCGTACGTGCCGTCGCCGAAGGACAGCACGGCGTTGGTCGTCCCGCGGAAGCCCATCTTGTGGTTCAGCCCGGCCAGCACCACGTCGTTGCGTTCGGCGGGGGAGCCGTCCGGCCCGAGCAGGTGCTTCGGCACGATGAACAGCGACAGCCCTTTCACGCCGGCGGGCGCGCCCTGCACCCGGGCGAGCACGAGGTGCACGATCGTCTCGCTCAGCTCGTGGTCGCCCGCGGAGATCCACATCTTGCTGCCGTGCAGCCGGTACACGCCGTCGCCGGCCGGCACCGCGCGGGTCGTCACGTCGCTCAGCGACGATCCCGCCTGCGGCTCCGACAGGCACATCGTGCCGGTGAACCGGCCCTCCAGCATCGGCCGGACGAAGGCGTCGACGTGCTCCTGCTTAGCGTACGTGAGCAGCAGGCCGGCGTTGGCCATGGTGAGCATCGGGTACGCCGACGTGGCGATGTTCGCGGCCTGGAACCAGGCGAAGCACGCCCGCAGCACGGCGTGCGGCAGCTGCAGGCCGCCCAGCTCCTCGTCGAGGCCCCCGGCGAGCAGCCCGGAGTCGTTGAACGCCTTCAGCGCGGCCTTCACCTCGGGGATCACGGTCACCCGTTCCCCGTCGAAGGTCGGCTCCTGCAGGTCGCCGGCCCGGTTGTGGGGGGCGAACTCCCGCTCGGCGATCTGCGCGGAGACCTCGAGCATCGCGTCGAAGGTCTCCCGCGAGTGCTCGGCGAACCGGGGGCGCGCGGTCAGGGCCGTGACGTCCAGCCACTCGTAGAGCAGGAACTCGAGGTCGCGCTGCGAAAGAATCCGAGACATCCCCCGATTCTGCCCGGCCGGAGCACGGCGCCGGGGTGATCGGTCGGCGAACCGGCCGTGAGCTGCGGCGCAGCGCTCTACGGTGGGCTCGTGTGCGATCGATTCGTGGACGTCTGGGACGCGCTCGGCGATCGCGAACGGTCGCTGCTGCTGGAGCAGCGGCACACGGTGCCGGTGCCGCCGGAGGTCGCCGCGGTGCTCGTGCGGGTCGGTCTCGCCCTCGACGCGCAGCCCGGCCTGTTCCCCGCGCCCGCGCACTGGCCGGCGGGGTTCCGCGACTTCCTGGACGACGTGGCGGCGGTGCGAGACGACGACGAGGAATGTGAATAGCGGTAGTGGCGGGCTCGTAATAGAAAGTTTACTATCGATAACCATCGATCTGTCGATCGTGTTCATCCATCAGGCGACATCCGTCACCGAGGGAGCTCTGATCGCATGACATCGTTGTCACAAGGCCGCCGCTGGACCGTGGCGGCCGCCGCGCTCGCCCTGTCCGTCACCGCCCTGCAGGCGCCCGCCTCTGCCGGGCCGCCCGTCGGCGCGGCGACCGGGACCGCCCGGGCCGCCGAGGCCGCGGGAGCCGCCGAGGCCGCGGGAGCCGCCGAGGTCGCGGGAGCCGCCGAGGCCGCGGGAGCCGTCGGAACTGCCGGGACCGCGCCGGGCGCCGCGCCGGCTGCCGGGCGGGAGTCGGTGGTGAATGCGCTCAGCGTGCTGCCGGCCGCCGACCGGGCGCGCATCGAGCGGCAACGGCCTCTGGTCGCGGCCGCGTCCGTGCTGCGCTGGGAGGTCGAGCGGCGGGGCCATTCCGGGTACGCGGGCATCACGCTCGAGGATTCCGCGGTGGCGTTGTGGTGGAAGGGTGTCGTTCCTCCGTCGATGCGTCAGGCCGTGGCGAACGCTTCGCGCACTGCGCCCGTACTTGTGAAAAGCGCCGCGCACTCGCTGGGTGAGTTGCGGGCGGCCGCGGCCGCCGTCCGGGCCGGCAATCCCGGCCTGCCGGTCCAGGCGGTCAAGCTGAAGGGCGACGGCAGCGGTCTCGTCGTCTCGGCGCCGCCGGGCGCGGCGGGCGCGGCGGGCGTTCGCGCGGCCGCCGGCGTGCCCGTCACCGTGGTGCACGAGCCCGCGTTGCAGCCGACCAGCCGCGACGACGACTGGTCGCCCTGGAAGGGCGGCGCCACGATCGTCAACACCACCCGGTCGACCGCCTGCACGTCGGGCTTCGGGGTGCGCAACGGCTCGGCCGGCTACCTCCTCACGGCCGCGCACTGCGGGCAGGGCGGCGACCGCTTCCAGGACGCCCGGGGCGAGTTCGTCGGCAACGTCGGGCCGCGGCAGCAGGACCACGACGTCGAGCTGGTGCCCACCTCGGCCGTCGACGGGTACGTCTACATCGGTACCCCGGACGACAACCTGGTCGGCCTGGTGGAGGGCTGGGGCTGGACGTTCGTCGGCGAGTACCTGTGCCAGTCGGGCGTCTCCAGCTCGCGGGAGCTGGGCCGGCCGGTGTGCAACCTGAAGGTGCTGTTCTTCTACGCGGACCGGGAGGACCTCGTGGAGGCCGAGCAGACCGAGGGGCAGCCGGCGGCCCGCCCGGGTGACAGCGGCGGGCCGGTCTACTCGATCTCCGGCAGCGGCAAGATCGTCGCGAAGGGCACGGTGACGCGGACCGCCGGCGCCCGGCTGGGCTTCCAGGACTACGGCACGGCGTGGCGGGACTTCGGCGTCACCCCGGCCACCCGCTGACCGGCCCCGGGGGCCGCGGCGTGTGCCGTGGCCCCCGCTGTATCTAGGGTGGGAATCATGACGAGTGAGCACGTGGTGGGGCACAACGGCATGTGGGCGCCGCAGGGCGAGGACCCGCGGGTGGCGGGCAAGCCGGTCGGTGAGCTGGCCACCATCCGGGAGTACCTGACCCACTACCGGCTCACCCTGGAGCTGAAGTGCGGCGGGCTGTCGCCGGAGCAGCTCGCGGCCCGGTCGGTGCCGCCGTCCACGATGAGCCTGCTCGGGCTGGTCCGGCACATGGCCCGGGTGGAGCACATCTGGTTCGAGCAGTGCCTGCAGGGGCGGCGCGATGCCGTGCCGCCGTACTGGTCGGACGGGCACAAGGACCTCGACTTCGACGGCGCGGCCGGTGACGCCGCGGTGGCCGCGGACGCGTTCGCCACGTGGAAGGAGCGGACAGCCGCTGCCGATCGGTGGCTGGACGGCGCGACCGACCTCGGCGCCACGGTGCTGACCCGGCACGGCGAGGAGACCACCGTGCGCGACGTGCTCATCCACATGGTCGAGGAGTACGCCCGCCACTGCGGCCACGCCGATCTGCTGCGCGAGTGCATCGACGGCCGGACCGGTCAGTGACGTAGGCCACAGTTAAAGATGGTCAGACAGATTGTGGAATTATCGACGTCTGCTGATTAAATGATCACGTGATCGCGTCCTCAGTGGAGGGTCACGTGCCGGTCACGTCCCTCGTCAGCCACGTCCGCGACCAGCTGACCCGGCTCTGCCGGGTGACCGGGGCCGACCCGGCGATGTCGGCACAGCTCGTCGCCGACCTGCTCGGCCCCGCCGGTCCCCGCCCGCTCGACGCCGGCCCCGCGTGGCCCTCGGACATCGCCGACGACCACACCCCGATCGAGTTCTCCGTGGCGTTCCACCGCCACGGGCGCCCCACGCTGCGCATCCTCGCCGAGTCCGCGGTGGCCGACCTGAGCCGCCCGGCCGAGCTGTCCTCCGCGCTCGCGTTCCTGCACCGGCAGACGCGCCGGCACCGGCTGACCACGGCGCGGCTCGACCGGGTGCTCGACCTGTTCGACACCGACCGCCCGCAGGGCCTCTTCGGCATGTGGCACTCGCTCATCCTGCGCCGCACCCCCGAGTTCAAGGTGTACCTGAACCCCGAGATCCGCGGCGTGGCGACCGCCGACGAGCTCGTCACCGAGGCGCTCGGCCGGCTCGGGGCCGCCCCCGCGCACCGGGCGGTGCGGACGCGCGGGCTGCGGCCCGGCGAGGTCGGCGCCGCCGACCGGCTCACCTTCTTCGCGCTGGACCTGCACGACGCGGACAGCGCCCGGATCAAGCTCTACGTCTCCCAGCACGACGCCGACCTGGCCGACGTGGCCCGCGCCGCCGCGATGGTGCCCGGCGTCGACACCGACGCCGTCACCGGCTTCTGCCGGCACGCCGCCGGGCCCGGCCCGTACACCGGCCGCCCGATCATCAGCAGCTTCACGTACGCGGCGGGCGCGGACCGGCCCATCGGATACAGCGTGTACGTGCCGATCCGCAGTTACGTCTGCGACGACGAGCAGGCCCGCGACCGGATCCGCGGGTTGATGGACCGGCACGGCTTCGACCCGGCCGACCTGGACCGCGTGATCGCAGCCGTCACGTCCCGCCCGCTCGCCGACGGCGCCGGCCTGCTCGCCCACGTGTCGCTGCGGCTCGGTGCCCCGCGCCCCGGCATGACCGTCTACCTGTCGTCCGAGGCGTATCAGGTGAGCGCCCCCCGACCACAGCGGGTTCCGGCCCGGTAGGAGAGCACCATGACCGACGAGATGTTCACCGTGCTGCCGCCGTACCGGATCAAGGTCGTCGAGCCGATCCCGTTCCTCACCGCCGGCGAGCGCCGGGCTGCGTATGCCGCCGCCGGGCACAACCCGTTCAACCTGCGCGCCGACCAGATCACCGTGGACCTGCTCAGCGACTCCGGCACCGGTGCCACCTCGGCGGAGCAGGAAGCCGCGGCCGCCCGGGGTGACGAGTCGTACGCGGGCGCCCGCTCATGGTTCCGCTTCCGCGACGAGGTACGCGACCTCACCGGCTACCCGCACGTCCTGCCGGTGCACCAGGGCCGCGCCGCCGAACGGATCGTGTTCTCCGCGCTGCTGCGCCCCGGGCAGATCTGCGTCAGCAACACCCACTTCGACACCACCCACGCCAACGTGGAGCTGGCCGGCGCGCACACCCTCGACCTGCCCTGCCCGCAGGCGATGGACCTGGACAGCGACGAGCCGTTCAAGGGCGACATCGACCTGCGCGCGCTGGCGGACGTCCTCGCCGGCCCGGACGGCGGCCGGGTCGGCCTGGTGCTCATGACCGTCACGAACAACGGGCTCGGCGCGCAGCCGGTGTCGATGGCCAACCTGGAGGCGGTCGCGGCGCTCTGCCGGCAGCACCGGGTGCCGTTCCTGCTCGACGCCGCGCGCTTTGCCGAGAACGCCTGGCTCGTGCGGGAACGCGAGGCCGGCTACGGCGACTGGACGCCCCGGCAGATCGCCACCCGCGCGTTCCAGCTCGCCGACGGCTGCCTCGTCAGCCTCAAGAAGGACGGCCTCGCCCCGGTGGGCGGGTTCATCGGCCTGCGCAGCGCCGAGCTGTACGCCGTCTGCGAGGCGAACCTCATCGCCACCGAGGGCTTCTCCACGTACGGCGGGCTCGCCGGGCACGACCTGGAACGCATCGCCCAGGGGCTGCGCGAGGTCGTCGACGTGCACTACCTGCGGTCGCGGGCCGCGTCGACCGCCCGCCTGGCCACGCTCATCAACGAGGCCGGCGTGGACACCGTACGCCCGGCCGGCGTCCACGCCCTCTACCTCAACGCCGGCCGCCTCCTGCCGCACCTGGAGCCGGCGCGGTTCCCCGGCCACTCGCTGGCCAGCGAGCTCTACCTGCGTGGCGGCATCCGCTGCGCCGAGCTGGGCTCCCTCTACCTGGGCGCGATGGACGAGGAGCACCGGCTGCTGGAGCCGGCACCCTTCGAGCTCGTCCGCCTGGCCATCCCGCGGCGGGTGTACACCGACGCCCACCTCGACTACGTCGCCGAGACGCTGGCCCGGATCGCGAAGGACCCGGAACGCGTCCGCGGCTACCGCATCGTGTCGGCGCCGGCGCTGCTGCGTCACTTCAAGGTCCGGCTGGAGCCGATCGAGTAGCGCGCCGCGGCCTGCGTGTTGCGTGCCGGGCCGTGGCGTTGCGTGCCGGACTGCGGTGTTGCCTGCCGGTCTGCGGTGTTGCCTGCCGGGCCGCGGTGTTGCGTGCTGGACCGCGTGCCTGGGCGGGCTGCGGGCCCGGCAGGCTCGCTGCTCGCGGTTGGCGCCGCATGCTGCGGCCGCGGGCCCGGGCTTCCCGGGCCCGCGGCGGGGCGCACCGTCAGGCCGGTAGCTTGGCCAGCACGTACTGCAGGAGAAGGACCAGCACCTCCACCGCGGAGTCCCGCCGGCGCGCGTCGCAGCGCGTCAGCGGAACCTCCGGGTTGAGCTGCAGCGCCGCCCGGATCTCGTCGTCGGTGTACGAGCACTCCCCGAAGAACGTGTTCACCGCGACGACGAACGGGATGCCGCGCCGCTCGAAGTAGTCGACGGAGGCGAAGCTCGCCGGCAGCCGCCGCGTGTCGACGAGCACCACCGCGCCGACGGCGCCCTGGGCCAGCTCGTCCCACATGAACCAGAACCGGTCCTGGCCGGGCGTGCCGAACAGGTAGAGCACCACCTCGCTGTTGATCGTGATGCGGCCGAAGTCCAGCGCGACCGTGGTCTGGTGCTTCTCCTCGAGGCCCGCCAGGTCGTCGACGCCGACGCTGGCCTCGGTCATCACCTCCTCGGTGGTCAACGGCGGGATCTCGCTGACGGAACCGACCATGGTCGTCTTGCCGGCGCCGAAACCCCCGGCGATGACGACCTTGACGGATGTGCGTTCCATTGTGTTGTCGTGTCCTCGAGGTCAGAGCCGCTGGAGGCCGCCGAGCAGCGTCTCCAGCAGGGCACGGTCGTAGACGGTCTGCTGCGCGGCGGAGCCCAGGGCCAGGTAGTCCTGCTCGAGCAGGATGTCGACGAGCACCTTCACCACCGTCAGCGGCCGCCCGAGATAGGCGGAGATCTCCGCGATGGACATCCAGTCCCGGCACTGCCGCAGGATCTGCTGGTACTCCGGCTCCAGCACGGTCGTGTCGCCCGGCAACGCGACGACCTGGGTGGCCAGGTCCAGCGCCGCGTTGCGCGGCGTGGTCCGGCCGTTCACCAGCACGTACAGCGGTACCAGCCGTTCCGACTCGTCCCGGGTGTCCCCGGCGTCCCGGTCGGCCATCAGCGCGCGGCGTGCCCGTTGAGCGGCGCGCCGTCACGCCGCTGCGCGCCGAGGTACTGCCCGATGCGGGTGACCAGGCGGCCCATCTCGTACGCGACCGTGCCCATGTCCACGTCCTCGCCGCCGAGCACGGCGAGCCGGGCGTTCTCCCCGGCCGAGGCGATGAACAGCGTCCGGTCCTGGAACTCCACGATGATCTGGTCCACCGGGCCGCTGGCGAACCGGCGCCCCACGCCCGCGCCGACGCTGTAGAGCGAGGACGCGGCGGCGGCGAGGACCTCGGCGGCGTCCCGGTCCAGCGACGCGGACTTCTGCACGACCAGCCCGTCGGTCGACAGCACGAGCGCGTGCAGCACCTGGTCCACGGCGGTGAGCTCGTCGAGCATCCAGGTGAGGTCGTTGTGCGGGGTCGGTTCCATGGTTCTTCCTGTCCTCGTGGGTTGTGCTGCGGGGAGGGGTGTCACTCTGCGGACTTGGGACCGGGCGGCTTGATCTCACCGGTACGGCCGGCCCGCCAGCCCTTCTGGTAGCTGGCCAGGCGGTTACGGGCGGCCTCGGGCGAGTACACGGGCGCGGCGGTCTGCGTGGGGCCGCCCGTCTCGTCGCGCAGCTGCGGCGCCAGGTGTTCCTGCGGGCGCCGGACGGGGAGCGGCGGCCGTCCGGTGCCGGCGCCGTTCGACGAGGGTGCCCCGCCCGGCCCGTGCGCGGCGGCAGCGCCCGCCATGGGTCCCGTGGCGCCGGCTGCGCCCGCCCTGGGTCCCGTGGCGGCGGCTGTGCCTGCCGCGGACGTCGTCGCGGTGGTGGCGCCGGCGACCGGCACTGGAGCCGATCGGGTGCGCAGCGGGGTGGCCGGTTGCTCGGCCGCCGGCATCGCGACTCGCGCCGGGATCGCCGCCGTCGGCTCCTCCTCGAGCGGCAGTTGGGCGTCCCGCTCGAACGGGCGCCGCGAAACGTCCGCGCCGGGCCCCGCCGGGTGCCGCGGATCGTCGCCGTCCGGCTCGCCCGGCTGCCGCACGTCGTCGGCGGCGGCCAGGGCGGTCGCCGGCAGCAGCACGACCGCGAGCACACCGCCGTACGCGGAGGTGCGCAGCGTGACCTGCATGCCGCCGCGCTTGGCCAGCTCGGCGACCACCCAGAGGCCGATCTGGGCGCCGCCCTTGAGGCCGGTCAGGTCCGGGGTGGGCGCGGTGGCCAGCAGCGTGTTCGCCTCCTCCATGGCCTCGTGCGTCATGCCGACGCCGGCGTCCTCGATCTCGATCACCACGCCGTGGTGCGCCTGGGTGCAGCTGATCCACACCTCGGAGTCCGGCGGGGAGAACACGAGCGCGTTGTCGAGCAGCTCGGCCAGCAGGTGGGTGATGCCGGTGACGGCCGGACCGCTGATCGCCACGTCCGGCGTCCGGCGCAGCGTGACCCGCTGGTACTGCCGGGTCTCGGCGATCGCGCCGAGCAGCACCCGGCGCACCGGGACGGGCCGGGAGAACCGGCGCCCGGTCTGCCCGCCGGCCAGGATGATGAGGTTCTCCAGGAACCGGCGGGTCTGGGTGAGCTGATGGTTGATGTCGAACAGCTCCGCGAGGATCTGCTCGTCGCCGATCCGGTTCTGCAGCTCCTCGATGACCTTGAGGCCGTGCTGCAGCGGCCGCTGCGGGCGCCGGGCGACGCCCATCAGCATGGCCATGCCGGCCGCCCGGGTGGTGGCCTCCTCGACGGCCGCGTCGACCGCGGCGTGCAGCGACTTGTTCAGCACCGTCGCCAGGTGGCCGATCTCGTCGCGGCCGTAGTCCCGGTTGGGCAATTCCAGCGCGACGTCCACTTTCTCCCGTCTCCGCAGCCGCGTGATGATCGCCGGGAGCCGCTCGTCGACGACCGCCACGGCGTCCTTGCCCAGCTGCGCGAGGCGTACGGACAGCGCCTGGTTCACCAGGATCTGCGACTGCCGGACCGCTGACACGATGGCGCCGACCGCGATGAGCAGCGCCACCGCACTGCCGATGGCGGCGGCCAGCAACTGGTTGTTGCCCGTCCGCAGCGCCTTGATGGACACCCGGTCGGCCTGCGTCACCGTGAGCGCCACCAACTGGTCGGACACCGATGCCGCGGCCGCGTCCCACTGCACGCCGGTCAGCTGCAGCGCCCGCGGCGCCTTGCCCTTCCACGACCCGGCCGAGATCAGCGCGTTCTCCGCGGCGGTCAGCGCCTTCCACTCGCTGGAGGCGGTCATCCGCTCGTACTGGGCGCGGGCCTCCGGCTCCAGGTGCGGGACCGCGGTCTCCAGCGTCGTGTGGTACGCGCCGACCATGGTCACGAAGCGTAGATGGTCCTGCTGGCTCAGGCTCTGCGCGCCCAGGGCGCCGGAGATCACCGAACTGGACCGCGACATCAGGTCGCCGGCGCGGAACGTGTCGGTCGCGGTGATGCCGCCCTGCGTCGCCGTGGCGTCCGGCACGACCCGGGCCTGCGTGTCGAACAGGTCGATCGCGGAGTCGACGAGGTCGTTGTAGAAGTCGGTGGTCTGCTGGCGCAGCGCCCGGCCCGAGTCGATGGTGCTGCGCACCCCGGGCAGCCGGTCGAGCCGGTCGGAGAAGGCCTGCCAGCGGACGTCGATCGAGCGCGGCGCCTTGCTCAGGACCGGGTCGGCGGCCGTACGCAGCCTCGTCACCAGGTCGTCGGTCTCCTGCCGTTGCGCGAGCAGCGACTGCAGGTCCCGGGCCGGGTGCGACAGGTAGTTGATGCTGTCCCGGCGCTCACGCTGGATGGCGGCGAGGGTGCGGACCGCGGGGATCGACACCTGGCGCACACCGTTGGCCACCTCGCGGTCGTAGTAGCCGTTGAACACGAGGTACGCCGACGTGGCCAGCCAGAGGGCGAGCGCCGCGACGCCCGGCACGAGGATGAGCCGGGCGATGCGCCGCTTGATGGGCTTCTCCGGGCCGCGGAGTGCCTCGTCGGTTTCGGGTTTCTTGGTCACTGTGCTCGCGATCTTCGGTCGTCGGGGAGAGGCGGGGTCGGGGGCGGCGGGTCAGCGCCGGCGGGTCGGGGGGTTGGTCAGGCGGGTGGTGGGTCGTCCGGTCGTGCGCAGGCGGCGCCGTCGATGCGGCAGTCCTGCGGCGCGGCGTCGAGCAGGGTGGCGCCGAGCACCGAGAACGAGACCAGCACCGATCCGTCGGCCGGCACGGACCGTGTGGTGTCGTTCGGCTCGAACGTCCACGTCGAACCATCCTGCCGGGCCGTCGCGCCGGACACCCGGGCGATCTGCAGCGTCGGCCGCGGCAGCGTGAGCGTCAGCACCCAGCCGCGCCGCCGCGCCGCGCCGCGGTTGAAGATCGTGACCTCGGCGTCGTACCCGAGCAGGCCCGTCCCGCCGCCGGGAAATCGGTACTGCGCCGCCAGCGGCGCCGGCACCGCGGCGGACGAGGGGGTCGCGGCGCCGGGCGGCAAGGGTGGAACAGCAGATCCGGGTACGGGCACAGTCGACGCCGACGATGCCGAGGGCGACGTCACGCCCGTGGTGGCCGCGGAGGCGGGCACCTCGGTGGTCGGCCCGGGGCGCGGCGTCGACGGCGCCGGCTCTGCCACCCGCGCCTTGTCCGGCGCGCGGGGCGGCAGCGAGGCCAGGTCGCCGGGCCCGCGCACCACCACCGCGACGACGACCGCGGTGCCGGCCACGGCGAGCAGGACCCCCGCCACCAGCCAGCCCACGGTGCCGCGGCGGCCGCGACCGGCCGGCCGCAGCTTGGGCTGGGGCCCCGACTGCGCGGCGAGGGCCAGGCGCATCAGGGCGTCCAGGAGCATGACGGACGGGGAGCGGCGTTCCCGCCGGGTCGCGTCGGGCATCGTCCCGTTCGCCGCCGTCCCGTTCGCCGCCGTCCCGTTCGCCGCCGTCCCGTTCGCCGCCGTCGCGTCGGGCATCGTCGCGCCAGGTGCCGTGGCGTCGGGCGTCGTCCCGTCCGGCGTCGGGGCTTTGTCCTCGGTCACAGCGCCAGCAACCCTTCGTGGAGCCGCTGCATGACGGCCAGGGACAGGTGGTCTTCCTCCGGCTGCTGCGGGACCCGGACGAGCCCCGCGTCGCGCAGGTCGCCGAGCAGCACCTGAACGGTCCCGAGCGGCAGCGTCAGGTACGCGGCGATCTCGGCGACCGAAAGGGCCCGCGCGCACAACCGCAGGATCGCCGACTCCTCCGGGGACAGCTTGGAGAGCGGCGCCCGCTCCTCGGTGCGCTGCACGAGCGTGCTGACCGTGAAGCCGTGGTCGCCGGGGTGCGCGCGGCCGCCGGTCATCGCGTACAGGCGCACGACCGGGCCGGCGTTCTCGTCGTACCAGGCGTCCTCGGGGCCACCGCCGGGCAGCACCGGCGCGGGGCGGGAGCTATTCATCGGTGCCCACAGTGGTCACACCCGTACCCGGCTTCTTCCGCGGGGTGGCTCCCGGCGCCAGTTTCTGCGGCGGCGCGGCGCCGGAACCCTGGCGTGCCTGCCGTGCCGGGCGGGCCGGGGCCGGGGAGGCGCCCGGGGGGAGCCGCTGCGCCGGAATCGTCCTGCGGCGTGGGGCCGGGGACGCCTCCGGTGCCGCGTCGGCCGGGGGCAGCCCGGCGGTCGCCTCGGTGAGTCCGGTCGCCTCGTGCAGCAGGGCGGCCGGCAGGCGTACCTCGGCGAGGAGGCCACCGCCGTCGGCGTTGCGCAGGGCCACCGCGGCCCCGCAGCGGTCGGCCAGGCGGCCCGTGGCGTACAGGCCGTCCCAGGCGCGGGCCGGCGGGGGCGTGGTGGCGGCCAGGACGTCGGCGGCGGCCCGCAGATCGTCGTCGTCCATGCCGGGGCCGTGGTCGGCGACCGTGAGGACGTACCCGTCGGCGTCCCAGGCCCCGCTCACCCGGACCCGGGTGTCGGCCGACGAGAACGTGACGGCGTTCTCGACCAGCTCGGCGAGCAGGTGCATGACATCGACGACCGCCGTGCCGGCCAGCGCGGCGGGCTCGACCTGCGCGGTCGAGACCCGTTCGAACCCCGGCACCTCGGCGGCGGCCGCGCGGACCACCTCGGTGAGCGGCACGGGTACGGTCCACCGGCGCCCGGGCGTGCCGCCGGTCAGCGCGATGGTCTTCTCGACGTTGCGGCGAATCCGGCTGGCGAGGTGGTCGATGCGGAACAGCTCGCCCAGCGTGCCGTCGTCGCCGACGCGCCGCTGCAGGTTGTCGAGCATGCGGAGCTGGCGGTGCAGCAGGGCCTGGTTGCGGCGGTTCTGCTCCAGCACCAGCTCCAGCTCGTGGACGTCCACCGGCGGGGAGGACACGGCCGCCGCCTGTGCGCTGCGTGGCCCGGAGAAGCCGCGTCGCAGGCGTACCAGCACGGCGATGACCGCGACCAGCCCGACCCCGGCGAGCAGCCCCGCCGTGGCCACGGTGACCACGGCGCCGGGCATCGCGTCGTCGCGGGCCCGCCGCACCGCCGCGACCTCCAGGTCACGCAGCCCCGTGCGGTACGCGTCCAGCGCCGGAGGCGGCGCCGTGGCCTGCGTGGGAGGCGCGGCGGTGAGGCGGTCCTCCCACGCCGCCAACGTGGTGGTCCTCGGTTCTGCGGCCAGCCGGTCGTATTCCTCGCGGGCGCTCGCCGGAAGCCGGTCCGCGGCCTCGGCCAGCAGGACCCGGCGGGTCATCGCCAGCCGTACGACGCGGGCACGCACCTCGGCCGACCGTGCGCCGCGGGGGTCGCCGATCACCGCCGCGTCCTCCTGCGACAGGGCTTCCCGGGCCCGGCCGAGCCCCAGCAGCGCTGAGCCGGTACGGGTCTCGCTGTCCGGCCACAGCCACGGCGCACCGGTGAACGCGGCCGCCACGAGCCCGGTGTACGCGTCGACGACGGCGGTCACGTCGGGCTTGGCGCCGTCCACAGTGGCCCGCAGGCCCTGCCGCTCGTCCAGGCGGCGTACCAGGTCGTCGGTGGCCCGTGCCGTACGGGCACCCGCGGGCGTCCGCCACAGCGAACCCGACGCGGCGTCCTGCAGCCGGGCACAGGCGTCGTCGGTGCGCCGGCGCTGAGCGGCCAGGGCGTCGCGGGCCACCACGTCGGCCAGGAAGCCGGCGGACAGCCGCCGCTCCTCCTGCAGCTGCACGATCACCGCGTCGACCGGCTCGCCGAGCTGCCGGGTGGTGGCGTGCGTGCGGACCACCCCGGCGGCGTCGAGGGCCAGCGGCACCGCGGCCGCCGCCCACAGCACGACCAGCAGGCCGCCGGCGGTCCACGCCCACAGCCGCGACCGGACGCGCGTACTGGTCACGACAGTCTCCTCTCGGGGCCGTACGGTGTCTCCTGCTCGGCCGGGACCCGGACGATGAGCCGCAGCTGGGCGAGCAGCTCGCCCCGGTCGGCGCTGCCCAGCCGCTGCCGGATCCGCGCCATGTGGTGCTCGACCGTCTTCGCCGAGATGTAGAGCCGGTCGGCCACCTGCTTGTACGTCAACCCGGCCAGCACCAGGGCGGCCACCTCCTCCTCCCGGTCGCTGAGCACCGGGCGGGCCGCCTGCCCCGGCCGGCCGCGGCGTCCCGGGGTCGCGGCCCCGTCCGCCGGGGCCTGCCGCGCCTGCAGCGAGCGGGCGCAGTCCAGCAGGAGGGTCATCGCCTTGCGGTCGGTGGTGCGGATCGCCGCCTGGCCCGCGAGCCGAGCGCCGTCCCAGCCCAGGCCGAGTTCGGCGAGCCCGCGGGCGGCGGCCTCGACGGCGTCCGGTTCGATGCGGTCGGAGAGCATGTCCAGCCAGCACTGCCCGGCGGCGGCCAGCGCGGCGGCGTACGCGCTCTCCTCCCCGCGCTCCCGCAGCGCGCCCACGTGCCGCTCGACCGTCGGCCGCTGGTCGGCCAGGATTGCCGCGTGCAGCCGGGACCAGTGCAGCGGCGCGCTCCACAGCACCGGCTCGCCGAGCCGGCCCAGCAGGTCGTCGGCGGCGAGCAGCGCCGGCTGCACCTGCCGCGTCTCGCCCAGCCGCGCCGCGGCGACCGCGATCTCGCCGAGCGGGAGCAGCGTGAACAGGTCGACGGGCTGGCCGATGAGCGACTGGCGCGCCTGCGGCCAGGACGCCTGCAGCCCGGCGATGTCGCTCGCGCGGCGGGCCAGGCCGGCGCGCAGGGCGGCGGCGAACACCAGGTCGCGGCCGGGCGCGCCGGCCGGGCCGGGCTCGGCGCCGGGTCCCGTGGGCACACCGGCCAGGGCGGCCTGCTCCGCGGCGGCCGCCAGCCGGCCCTGCGCCATTGCCGTCCAGGCCAGCAGCAGACGGTGCCGGCGGACGAACAGCGGCCCGCCGAGGTTCGTCTCCAGCGCGCGTTCGAGCACCGCCTGCGCCGACTGGAACTCGGCGCAGTGCAGGGCCACCAGGGCGGCCAGGGCGGCGGGACTGTCCGGCAGGAGCACCGCCGAGCCGGAGGGCTCGAGCAGCTGGGCCGCCTGCACCAGCGCGGACAGCGCCGCCATCGGTGAGCCGTGCACGGACTCGTACGCCCCGCGGGCCATTCCCGACGCGGCGGTGCTCAGCAGGGTCGGTGGCCCGGCCGACGGATCGTCCGGCGGGGACGCGAGCAGCTTGCCCGCCGCCTCCGGATGTCCGGTCCCGATGAGGCCGACCGCGCCGAAGCCGGCCGCGAGCCGGGGCGTCGCCCACCGGTACAGCTCTACGGACCGGGCCAGCTGATTGCGGTGCGCCAGCGTCGAAGCAGCGACGCAGGCGGCGTCCGGCCGCTGGCTCGCCGGCCCGGCGGCGAGCACCTGGTCGGCCAGCAGCGAGGCGAGCTCCAGATCGCCCGCCAGCGCGCTGGCCAGGGCCCGCCGGGCACCGGCCGGGCGGCCCGCCCGCGATGCGGCGTCGAACAACTGCGCGGCCAGGGCGGGGTCGCCCTGCAACGCCTCGTCGCCGGCGGCGAGGAACGCGTCACCGAGCCCGGTGGCCTGCGCTCCGGGCGCGAGGGCCACCGCCGGCTCGTCCTCCGGCGCCTCCGGACCGGCCTGCGGCAGGAGCGCCAGCAGCGGGCGCATCAGCGGCAGCACCGAGCCGCCGCGGGCCAGCTGCCATTCCGCCATGCGCCGGCGGATCTCGATGCGCTGGGCGACCGGTCCGTGCATCGCCAGGGCCTGCCGCGCGAGCGGCACCAGCGCGCCCGACGCCGTGAGCATGCCGGTGGCCTTCGCGGTCGCCAGCAACGCCGTGGCCTGCTCCGGGTCGCGGTCGAGCAGGGCGGCGACCACGGTCAGGGACAGGCCGGCGCCCGCCTCGACGGCCAGCAGGACGGTGAGCGTGTCGGCGGCCACCTCGTCGAGGTCGGCCGCGAAAGGCGCCAGGGCCGATCCGGGCGCGCGTTCCGGCGGCGCGCCGGCCACGCCGGTCCCGGCGGCCAGGCCGGTGATCAGGCGGTCCAGGTAGCGCGGGACGCCGCCGCTCTGCACGAGCAGGAAGCGGATCCACTCCGCGGGCACCGGGTGCTCCCAGACCTCGGCGCACCGGGCCCGCACCCGGTCCTCACCGAGCGGCGGCAGCGACACCGGGGTCTGCCGCCGGCGCAGCACGTCGGTCAGCGCCGCCAGCCCCGCCGGGCGCGGCCACGGCCGGTACGCCACCACGACGCGCGCGCCGGGCCGGTCGGCGAACCGGACGAGGTCGCGCAGCCGGTCGTCGTCGACGAGGTGGGCGTCGTCCACGAGCAGAACGGGATCGTCCGGGTCGCCGCCGGCCGGCTGCCACAGGGTGCCGACGGGCACGCCGGCGGCCCGGTAGCCGGCGGCGATCTCGCGCAGCAGCGCGGTCTTGCCGTATCCGCCGGGGGCGCAGACGGCCATGCTCAGCGGCGCGGCCGGGTCGTCGTGCACCTGGGCGATCAGCGCCGCCGCGACCGGGCTGAGCAGCGCCGGGGAACCGGTCCGGACCATCGGGCTCATCGCCGCGCCGCCGGTGCCTCGATGACGCGTACGGGCGGGCGCGGTGGCGGCATGGCTCCCACCGGGCCCGGCGGGAGCGGCTCCGTCGCGGTGACCAGCGGCGCCTCGGCCGTCGGGTACTCCGGGAGGGCCCGGCCGTCAGCGGGCTCCGGGCGGGACCGGGGTCGCAGGGCCAGCGCCGCGCCGCACGCGACGGTCAGCCGCGGGTCGCCCAGCTGCAGCACGGGTGCCGGGAACGCCTGCGCCAGCAGGTCGGCGAAGAGCGGGTGCCCGGCCGCGGAACCGGCGAGCAGCACGGCGGACACGTCAGCCGGTGCGAGGGCGCACGCCCCGGCCGTACGGGCGGCCAGGTCCACCGCGGCCCGCAGCACGGCCCGCTGACCGGCGGGATCCGCGGCGTCGAGGACGGAGCCGGCCAGGTCGGCCCACCACGCCGAGGTGATGAACTCGTACTGCCCGGGGGCGTGCGGCTGGATCAGCGAGACCTCGAGGCCGGCGCCGTCGAGGCGCAGCACGAGCAGCACGGCGGCGCCGGCGGGCAGCCGTCCGGCCGCCTGGAATCCGGTGACGACCGCGCCGGCGCGGGGGACCAGGGCGGGGTCGCCCAGACCGATCTCGTCGAGGGCGGTACGCACCAGCCCCAGCCGGTACGGCCCCCAGCCGGTCGGGTGCGCCACGGCGATGCGCTCCGGCGCCTTGCCCTGCAGCTGCCAGAGCCGGCCGGCCACCCAGCCCACCATGCCGGCCATCAGCGTCTCGGGTCGCACCGCCTCGCCGGCGAGGTGGACGGCGATGTCGCCGCCGATGCGGTGCACGAACCCGGAGGCCCGCTGAGCCGCAGGGCCGGAGGCATGCTGACCTGCGCCGGCGGTTCCCTCGGCGGCGACCAGATCGCCGCCCGGCGACAGCCCGAGCGACGTCGCGACCACCGGCGCGGACGCGGCCAGCGTCACGGGCTCGGCCGGGCCCCACGCCGCCTCACCGGCAGCCTGCGGCGCACGCCCGTGGGGCGGACTGCTCCGCCGGCACATGGCTGCGGCCACAGTGGTCTCCCCGATCTCGATCCCCAGCAGATACGGCACGGATCTCGCTTTCCGCCACCGGTGGCCGGCACCGATGGCGATCAATGGTGGATGGGCAGAACCCTAACGTTCGTACCAGACCGGGCATCGAAGATCGTCCCCCAACTTCACCCCTGTGGATCCCCTAAGCCCCTAACGCTGCCCAGGGGGGAAACACCCTGTGGCGACCATCAGGAGGGGGTGTACGCCCCGATGCCCCCGGAGCACTCCGATCTCTACCGTGAGCCCACGCCGGGTGACGATCCGGCCCCTGACGCGGCCCCCGACCCCGCCGGCCGCGGACGACCACGACCCATAGACCACCACGTAGGAGCAGGCCACCATGGATTCTTCCCCGACGTTGCAGGACTTCGTCCTCAACCTGATCTACGACCCGGTCGCGCGCTCGGCCTTCGAGCACGACCCCGAGGGCGTGCTGCAGGACGCCGGGCTCGAGGACGTCACCGCTGCCGACGTGCAGGAGGTCATCCCGCTCGTCGTCGACTTCGCCCCGCTCGCCGACGTCGCCGCCGTCACCGCACCGCTCGGCGTCTCCGAGGTCACCAGCGGGGTGGCCGATGTGGACGTCACGGGCGCCGTGACCCACCTGCAGCTCATCACCGCCCAGCTGTCGGCCGCGCACCCCGCCACCGCCACGGAGCTGTCCGTGGCCGGCGCCGGCACGGTCGTGGTGGCCGGTGACGGTCTGCTGCCCCAGGTCGCCGCCGTGAACGTCGTCGGCGTGGAGCAGGCCGTCACGGTTCCCACGCCCAGCGTGCCGGCCGTGGACGACGCGCTGTCCGTCGTGCACGACCCGGGTCTGGGTCTCGACGCCGGCGTCTCCGCGTCGACGGGCGTAGCGGCGACCGTTGTCACGGACAGCGACCACCTGATCGCATCGACCGGGGTGGACGCGGGCGCCACGCTGGACACCACCGTCCACAGCGTCACCGGCGTGACCTCGGCGATCGACGTCGCGCACGTCACGCACCTTGACGTGGCGCACCTCGACCCGGCAGTCTCTTCGGTCGTCGGCTCGGTGACCGGTTCCGACCCGCTCGGTGGTGTTTCGGACGATGCGGTGCACAGCGTCACCGGCATCGCCGACGGGGCCACCCACACGGTGGGCGGCCTGGTCGACGGGCTGGGGCACCACACCGCGCCGGACGCCGGACACGACGCACACGGCGCCGTGACCGACCTGCTCTTCTGAGCACCGCGGGTCGGGCCTGACCGGCCGGCGCAGGCCAGGCCATGACTCGGATGCGAGGGGCAGTAACGATGCAACGCTGGGAGATGGGGGCAACGGCGCCGGTCGCCCCCATCTCACCGGTGCAGGGCGACGGCCGCGGTGACCTCCGTCCCGCGGCGCAGACGTCGCTCTGGCTGGACGTCCTCGACGCGACCATCCAGATGAGCGCCGCGCACCACCGCGGCGACCTGCAGGAATGGCTGTCCGGCCGGCGCGCCCAGCTGTTGCACCCCCAGCTGCGGGTGCTGGTCACGGGCGCGGCCGGCCAGGGCAAGAGCCACCTGGTCAACGCACTCATCAACGCGCCGGTTTGTGCCGTGGCCGGCGCCTCGCCCGCCGCGGTCGCGACCGTCGTCCGGCACGGCGACACGCCGGCCGCCCAGCTCGTCACGCGGGCGGGGCCCACCGCCGCGTGGACCGAGCCGCCCGGCCTGCACGGACGGATCGACCTGCCGGCGGAGCGGCTGCCCGACGCCCTCGCCGAGGCCGTGCTCGCCCAGCCGCCGGCCGCCGCGCCGCTCCTGCACGCCGAGGTGGAGGTCCCGCGGGCGCTCCTCGCCTCCGGCCTCGTGCTCATCGACACCCCGGCCCTGCCCGGACTGCCCGACGACGGCCGTGACGCCGTGGCCGACCTGCGGGGGCTGGTCACGTACGCGTGCGCCGACCTGGTGCTCTTCACCTGCGAGGCGACCCGTGAGGTCACCGCCGCGGAGGTCGACGTCCTCGCCGACCTCGCCCGGCTGTACCCACACGTGCTCGTGGCGCTCACCAAGACCGACGTCGCCCCGCGCTGGCGCGACACCCTGGCGCACACCCGCGACCGGCTGACCGCCGCGGGCGTACCGGCCACCGTCATCGCCCTGTCCAGCACCCTGCGCGAGCACGCCGTGCGGTCCGGCAGCCATCCGCTCAACGACGAGTCCGGCTACCCGCACCTGATCAACCACCTCCAGCACTCCGTGAGCACCAAACAGGACGAGTTCGCCCGCGCCACCGTCTCGCTGATCGCCCGCCTCGTCGCCGAGCGCATCGCCAAGCCGCTCCGCGCCGACCTGCGGCACAGCGCCGAGCCCTCCGACGCGGTGGCCCAGCTGCACGACGCCCAGCGCCGGCTCGAGGACCTGCGCCGCATCACCACCCGGTGGCAGAACTGCCTCGCCGACGAGACCGGCGACCTCATGTCCGACATCGAGCACGACCTGCGCGAGCGCACCCGCGCGGTGCTGGCCGAGGCCGAGAAGACGCTGGACACCGTGGACCCGGCGGACGGCTGGGACGAGTTCGAGCCGTGGCTGCGCCAGGCGGTGCAGGACGCGGCGGAGTCCAGCTTCGCCTGGCTGGCCGAGCGGGGGGAGTGGCTGGCCCACCGCGTGGCCGAGCAGTTCCCCGAGTACGCCGACCAGATCGTGCCACCCTGGATCGCCGGCACCGTCGACGAGGTCCCGGACCGCTCGGGCAACCTCGACGCCCCGCCGGTCGAGCGCTTCACGACGACCCAGAAGCTCTTCACCGGCCTGCGCGGCTCGTACGGCGGCATCCTCATGGTCGGCCTCGCCACCAGCCTCGCCGGCATGTCGCTGATCAATCCCATCTCCATCGGCGGCGGCGCGATCTTCGGCGGCCGTACGATCCGCGAGGAGAGCAAGTCCCTGCTCAAACGCCGCCAGGCCACCGCGAAACTCGCGGTGCAGCGGCACGTCGACCAGATCTTCCTGGGCCTCGCCAAGGACGCCAAGGATTCGGTACGCCGCCTGCAGCGCACCCTGCGCGACCACTACAGCGGCGTCACCGAGGACATCCACGAGGCCATCATGGAGTCGCTGCGCAGCGCCAAGGCGGAGGCCGACCGGGAGCTGGCCGCCCGCGCCCAGCGCGCCCGGCGCATCGAGCACGAACTGGACCGCCTCGCCGAACTCTACACCCAGGCCGTGGCGCTCGCCCCCGCCCGCAACCCCGCGATCGCCCCCGGCACGGCACCGGCATGACCGGCCCCGGCGCGGCGTGGCACGGCCGGGACCGGGTCGGCGTGGCACGGCCGCGACCGGGTCGGCGTGGCACGGCCGCGACCGGGTCGGCGTGGCACGGCCTGGGCGGCCGAATTTCAGCTGGACAGGGCCGGCATGGCCGGGACGGCGTCGGCGTGAGTGGGCCGCGCGACGCGGTGGCGGCCCCGACGCGGCTGGCGAGACCGGGGCCGGGCGGCGTTGTCGCGGCGGGGACGGGGCCGACATGACGGGGCCGACATGACGGGGCCGTGCGGCGCCGTCGTGGCCGGGGCGGCGTCGGCGTGAGCGGGACGGGCGATCTGCCGGCACTCGTGCATGACCTGCTCGCCGAGGCGATCCGGATCTACCACGACAACCCGGCCGCGCAGGCGTGGCTGTACCGGCAGGCCGAGCGGTTCGCCGGCCCGCTGCGGCTCGCCGTCACCGGAACCCCGGGTGCGGGGAAGTCCACGCTGGTCAACGCGCTGGTCGGCCAGGGTGTCGCGCTGTCGACGGACGGGGACGGCGGCCACCGGACGTGGTATTCGGACGGTGCGCAGCCGCGGGCGCAGGTTCGTCCGCTGCGGGGTGCGCCGTACGAGCTGGCGCTGCACCGTGACGACCATGGGCTGCGGCTCGTCGGCGTACCCGGGGATGTGCTGGAGCTTCTCGTCGAGTGGCCGAGCCGGTCGCTGCGGCACACGCACCTGCTGGACACGCCCGGCCTGAGCGCCTCCGACGCCGGGTGGCAGGCGGCCGGCGAGCTGTGGCAGGAGGCCGACGCCGTGCTGTTCCTCAGCCGTACGCTCTCCGCCGCCGACCTCGGCCGGATCCCGCCGGTGCGGGGTGGATGGGCGGCCGCGACCGCGGCGCTGCACGTGGTTGCCGTGCTGTCGCGGGCCGACGAGACTGCCGGGGGCCGGGTCGACGCGCTGCTGGCCGCGAAGCAGATCGCCCGCCGCCGGCGGCGCGAGCCCGACCTGGCGGTGGTGTGCCAGGATGCGCTGGCGGCGTCCGGCCTCATCGGGTACGCCGCCCGCACGCTGCGCCAGGACGAGTTCGACGCGGTGGCCGAGCTGAGCACCCTGCCGCGCGCGGAGCTCGAGCCGTACCTGTTGTCCGTGGACCGGTTCCGCGCGGCCGGCACCGTCGTGGCCCTGCCGGCGGAACGCCGGGAGCGGCTGCTCGACCGGCTGGGGCTGACCGGGATCCGGCTGGCCACGACGCTGGTACGGTCCGGGGCGCACGACACGGCGGCGCTGGCCGAGGCGTTGCTGCGGCACAGTGGGCTGGCCGAGCTGCAGACCGCCGTCGCGGACCTGTTCTCGGCGCGGCGGGACGTGCTGAAGTCGCGGGTCGCGTTGCTGGCCGTGGAGCATCTCGCGCACCGGGAGCCGGGGCCGCAGTCGGCGTACCTGCTGGGGCAGGTGGAGCGGGTGGTCGCCGGGGCGCACGAGTTCGACGAGCTGCGCCTGCTGGCGGCGCTGCGGACCCGCCGCGCCGGCCTGCCGGGCGACCTGGCGGTGGAGGCGCGGCGGCTCGCCGGTGGTGACGGGCCCACCGTGTTCGAGCGGCTCGGCGTGCCGGCGGAGACCCCGCCCGAGCACCTGTGGGCGTACGCCGGGGCGGCCGCGGACCGGTGGCGGCAGGAGGCGGAGGAGGCCGGCCCGGACAGCCGCCGGGCCGCCCAGGTGGTGCTGCAGAGCTGCGAATCCATGCTGCATCAGCTGTCCGAGGGCGTCCCCACCGCATAGAGAGAGCGCCCAGCGGCCTGGTAGCAAGGCTGCGGCCCGCTGACAAGGCGGTGGCCGGCCGCCGAGGCGGCGGTGGCGGCCGGGCGGCAAAGCGGCGGTGGCGGCCGGGCGGCAAAGCGGCGATCGGCCGGGCGGCAAGGCGGTGACTGGTCGGCGGGCCGGCGGCGCGGCGGCGGCCCGGGGAGCGGGCCCGGCTACCGGGTGGCGGCGCCGGTCAGGGCGCGGGCGGTGATCTCGACGCCCGCTGCCCGAAGCCGGTTCACCAGTGCGTCCCCGATGCCCGTCGCCGGCGTCAGCACCCCGCCCGGCGACGGCGGCAGCGCCTCCCGGTCGTGGACGAGCGCCAGCGCCGCCTCGGCGAGCATCAGCGCGGTGGCCGCGTACCCGGGATCGCCCTTGGCCCGGAAGCGGGCCGTGTAGCGCGCCCCCGTCGTGGTGCGGCTGAAGATGTCCACCGTGAAGTGTCCCTCGCGGCGGGTGCGTTCGTCCGGTCCCTCGCCGGGTTTGGGCAGCACCCGGTCCAGCACGAAGCGGGTGGGTGGCAGCCGCAGGCCCAGCACCAGCGCGGCCAGTCCGACCTTCGTGCCGGCGGCGAGCACCGGTGACAGCGGCGACCTGCCGGTGCTCATCGTCTCGCGGTAGCGGAAGGTGCGGCCGTACGCGTAGTCGCGCAATGCGTTGCTGCGCCGCACGACGCGGGTGTTGTAGGAGGCCATGACGAACGGCGCGAGGGTGCCCCGCAGCGACGGGTCGGCCTGCTCGCCGGGCAGCGTCACCAGGTCGTCCTGGCGGCCGAGGTCCGGTTCCGCGCCGCGGTCGGGGGTCAGTGAGTACGGGCTCGCCGCGATCCGCCGCAGCTCGCGGTCCTTGGCCACGGTGTCGAGCTGGTGCCGCATCGAGTCGATGGTGCCGCCGCTGAACCCGCCGCGCAGGGCGGTCACCACCAGCGTCGTGTCGGTCAGCTCACCGGCGCCGTCGGCCGCCGCCCGCCCGTGCAGGACGTGGACGCCGATGTCGGACGGGATGGAGTCGAAGCCGCACGAGTGCACGATGCGCGCGCCGGTGCTGCGGGCCAGGTCGTGGTTGTCGTCGATGCTGGTGCGGACGAACAGGACTTCGCCGGTGAGGTCGACGTAGTCGGTGCTCGTGGCCGCGCAGGCGTGGACGAGGGCCCGGCCGTATTTCGCGTACGGGCCGACGGTCGAGATCACGACCCGGGTGGCGGCGGCGAGGTCGGCGAGGGCGGCTTCGTCGGAGGCGTCGGCGACGATGATCGGCCACTGCACGCCCAGCCGGCGGCGTACGGCCTCCAGCCGCTCGGCGGACCGCCCGGCCAGCGCGATGCGGGTCTGCTCGGGTGCGTGACCGGCCAGATACTCGGCGACCAGCGCGCCCACGAATCCGGTGGCGCCGTAGACGACGATGTCGTGTGCCCTCATGCGCACCGATTCTGCGGCATGGCGCCGTGGATCGCGATCTCAGCGCAGCCCGACGCAGTCGTACTCCCAGAACGTGGCGGAATAGACCAGTGTGCCCGTCATCCACGGCTCGTACGCGGGCAGCCGTACGACCTGGAACGCCGCGTCCGGGATCCGCAGCGACGGTTTGCGGAACCCGTGCCCGTCGCCCGGCGTGAAGCCGAGCCGCGAGTAGTACGCCGGGTCGCCCTCGAGGAAGAGCAGCGGCGCACCGCGCGCCGCCACGGCCTCGATCGCGGCGCGGACCAGCGCCGAGCCGATGCCCTGCCGCTGGTGCCCGGGCAGCACGGCGAGCGGGCTGAGCACCTGGACGTCCACCAGCCGCGGCGGCGCGTCGAGCAGGCTGCGGGTGCACATGACGTGCCCGGTCACCCGGTCGTCGTCCACCGCGACCAGCGACAGCGCCTCCGGGTCGTCGCGGCGCAGGCCGTCGACGAGGGCGGCCACCACCGCGCCGTGGTCGCCGAACGCGCGGCGGTTGATCTCCAGGACGGCCTCGTGGTCCCCGGGCTCTTCGCGGCGTATCTGCATGGCGCGGACCGTAGGCGGGCCCCGGGATGCGGGCCAGCGAATTACGCCGCCCGCGCCGGGTCAGGTGAGCTCGCGCGGCTTCTCCTCGGAAGGCTCGTCGCGCAGGTAGAGGTACCAGTACGACGTCGCGACGAAGACCACCGCGCCGACGAGGTTGCCGACGAACGCCAGCCCCCAGTTGCGCAGGGTGTCGTCCCAGCCGATGTCCGGCACCCCGGCGAAGATCGCGGCCGGGAGGAAGAACATGTTGGCGACGACGTGGTCGAAGCCCATCGCGACGAAGGCCATGATGGGGAAGAAGATGGCCAGGATCTTGCCCGACACGGAGTCCGCGGCCAGCGAGATCCACACGGCCAGGCAGACCAGCCAGTTGCAGCCGACCGCGCGCAGGAAGATCTGCCAGTTGCTCTCGTGCACGCCCTTGGCCTGGGCGATGGCGGCGAGCCGGTCGTAGGTCATCGCGCCGGAGGTGCCGGCGTCGCTGCCGACGTGGCCGATGACGCCGGTCTGCACGGCGAGGAAGAACGCCACGAACACCGCGCCGGCGATGTTGCCGATCAGCACGAGGGTGAAGTTCGTGACGATGTCGCGCCAGGTGAGCCGGCCCTGCATGGCGCTGATCGGCACGAGCAGCATGTTGCCGGTCAGCAGGTGTGAGCCGGCGATGAGGACCAGCACCAGGCCGAGTGTGAACGCCGCCCCGGTGAACAGGGTCGGCAGGCTGCCCCACGTCTTCGGGTCCAGACCGGACGACACGGCGATGGCCACGAGACCGCCGAAGGCGATGTACGCCCCGGCGAGGAACGAGCCGACCAGCGTCTTGTCCCATCGCAGGTCGGCTTTCTTGACCCCGGTCGCCACCGCGGCGTGGGCGATCTCGGCGGGTTCCTTCGTCGCCATGGGCTTCTCCTGCCTGCCGGACGCTGGGTAGGCATCCGGTTACCCCACTGCGGAACGCCTAGTCGTCGATGGCCGCGGCGAGCACCCAGGAGGTGCGGCGGGGCCGGTCCGGCAGCGCGACGCGGCCGGTGCACCACAGCAGCGCCCGGACCGGATCGCCGGGCGGGGCGTCGGGGAACAGCCGCTGCAGCACCTCGGCGGCGAGATCGTCCGGGGGGAGCCAGGGGATACCGAGACCCTGGCTGACGTCGTACGTGTGCACCAGCGTCTCGGTGACGCCGAGCGCGGCGAATCCGGAGGCGTCGGTGGGGCCCCAGTGCCAGGCCCGGGCGTCCGGGGGCGCCGCGGACACGGCGGTGGCCAGCAGCCGCCCGGCGGCGCCGATGACCTCGAGGATCTCGTCCGGCGGGGTTCCGGGCCGCACGCGCAGGTCCAGCGGGAGGTAGCGGCGCGGCTCGCGCGCCGAGAGTTGCATCGCGTACGCCGTGAGGTCGTGCGCGACGTGCGCGGCGGTGGTCCAGCAGGTCCAGGTCAGGGAGCCGGCCGGCACGTCCCAGTCGGCCGCCGCGTACGGGGTCAGCACCCGCCGCATGTCCTGCACGGCCCGCTCGACGTGCCGCCCGGTGATCGGGGTCATGGCAGAAGTGTGGCAGGGGAGTGGGGGACGAGGAGGGCGCCTCGTCCCCCGGGACGGTGTGGGTTAGGGAGCCGGATCGCGCGGTACGTGCGTGGTGGTCTCCTCGTATCTCGGACGGATGGTCATGGGAGCGCTCCCATCGACGAATGTAACAGTCTTCACACGGCTGTGACAGAGGTCAGGTGGTGGCGGTACAGGTCAGAGCGGGTGTGGCCGAGATCCCGGAGCCGACGAAGCCGAAGGTCGTCTTCGCTCCCGCGCTCACCGCCCCGTTGTACGACGCGTTGGACGCCGTCACGGTGTTCCCGGACGTGCTGACCGTGGCGTTCCACGAGTTCGTCACCGCCTGGGCGGAGCCGTACCCGAGAGTCACCCGCCACGACTTGATCGCCGCCGACCCGGCCGTCACGGTCACGTCTGCCTGGTAGCCGCCCTGCCACTGCCCGGTGACCGCGTAACTGGCGGTGCACCCGGCCGACGAGCCCGGCGGCGTGGTGGGCGGGGTCGTCGGCGGGGTCGTGGGCGGCCTGGTCGGGGGTGTGGTCGGCGGGGTGGTGCCGGTGCCGCCGAACGACACGTCACTGCAGAAGTAGTACGACTGGTCGAGGTGGCTGGCCTGCCAGATCGTGTAGACCATGGCCCGTCCCGTACGCCCGGACAGCGCGACCGGGACGTCGATCTGGACGCCGCCGCTGACCTGGCTCCACTGCGCGGCCGGGGTGTTGCCGATCTGGCTGACCAGGTCGAGGTCCGACCACTTCAGCGCCTGGGTCACGGGGTTGAAACCGGGCTTGGTGACGTACACCCGGATGTAGTCGGCGCCGTGGCTCGCGCCGTCGAAGAGCCGGACGTTGAAGCTGTTGCCGACCGTGGTGGCCGTCCAGTCGCCGACCGCGTCCATCGCGTTGTAGCGCCCGTTCTGGGTGTGCCCGGCGCTGCACAGCTGGCCGTCGGGGATCGCGGCCTGGTGGTTGCCGGCGACTCCCTCCCGGAACAGGCCGTTCCAGTTCCACATGGCGTTCGGGTCGGCCTGCCACGCCTGCCAGCACATCGGGTCCTGGGTGGCCATGGCCGGATCCTGGAACTTGCTGCCCCACCGTTCGTAGCAGCCGTAGTTGCGCGAGGCGGGTCCGGTGACGTTGCCGTGCGCGGCGGCGGGGCCCGGCGGCAGGACCACGGCGAGCGTCCCGGCGGCCAGCAGGCCGGCGAGGGCGCTGATGAGAAGTCGTGCGCGGAGGAATGAGGACATGCGGGCTCAGCACTCCTGAACTCGGATTCGGGGGGATCGGGGGAGGACGGGGACTGCCCTGGTCGCCCGTCGGCCGCGCGGCTCCGGCGGCTGTGCCGCACCCAGCCTCACCACCTGATCCACAAATGTCAATGTCCGGAACTTCCGATCCCCCGTCCGGGCGGGGATGGGCGGGGGCCGGACGGGGTAAGCACCTGCAGGAGAGACAACCTGCTCACCCTGGAGACGGACACCATGCTCTTCGCACTCGTACGCCGATACGTCCTGATGGCCATCGCCGTCCCGCTCGCCGCCGCGGGCGCCCGCAAGCTCAGCGACGTGGTGGAGGCCAAGCGCGGCCCGAACCGCGGCACCCGCCTGCTGCGCAAGGGCGCCGACACCCTGCAGGGCCAGTTCGGCCGCCAGAAGAAGCGCCGCCGGTTCGCCTTCGGCCGCTGACCAGCGGGTACGCACCCGGGAGACGCGCCGGATCCCGGCCGCCCGGGTGCGTACGCCGGGTCAAGGACACGCCCTGTCCAGAACCCGGCCCGCCTGCGTGACCCCCGCGTCGTACGGGACGACGGTGGCCGGGCCGATCTGCCGGCCGTCGCGGTGATCGCCGCCGCCGACAGGGGTGAGAAGGGCTTTCACGATGGTTCCCACCGTTGACGTTGCTGGACCTGCCGGGGTCCACATGCGAGCGTAGGGAGGGACGCCCGGCCGCGGTGTCCGCCAGCCCACGCCCAGCAGGGGGTTCGGCCGTGACCTCACCCGACGCGTACGCCAGCGTTCGCTACCTCGTCGACGACGTCCCGGCCGCCGTCGACTTCTACACGTCCCTGCTCGGGTTCGAGATCCTGAGCAACCCCGCGCCGGCCGCCTTCGCCGACGTGACCCGCGGCCCGCTGCGCCTCCTGCTGTCCGGGGCGGCCAGCTCGGGCGCCCGCGCCACCCCCGGCGACCTCTCCGGGCCCGGCCGCAACCGCATCCACCTCGTCGTGGACGACCTGGACGCCGAGATCGAGCGGCTGCGCGCTGCCGGGGTGCCGTTCCGCAGCGAGCTGGTCGCCGGCCCCGGCGGGCGCCAGATCCTCGTCGCCGACCCCGCCGGCAACCTGGTCGAACTGTTCCAGCCCCGGTGAGGGCAGACTGGGCGGCGTGACGGCATCCGGAACGGCCCTGCTGGCCGCGGCCGCGGTCCACCTCGGCTTCCAGGCCACCGTGACGGTGATCGTCTACCCGGCGCTGGCCCGGGTCGACGCCGGCCGGTGGCCGGAGGCGCACCGCGCACACACCCGCGCGATCACCCCGCTGGTCGCCCTGATCTACGGCGCGCTGGTCGTCACCGGCTGCTGGGCGCTGCTCACCGGCCCCGGCCCGTGGACGCTGGTGGCGCTGGCCGCCACGGCCGCCGCCGCGCTGGTCACCGCGCTCGCCGCCGCGCCCGCGCACCAGCGCCTCGGCGCCGGCCACGACCCCCGGCGGATCGCGAAGCTGCTCCGCGCCGACCGCGCCCGGCTCGCGGCCGCGCTGGTCGCCGCGACCGCCGCGGTGATCGCCGCCGCATGACCCGGCCTGCACGTTACGCCGGTGTCCCGCAGGGGTACACCGGCCGCGCCGGAGGCGCCGCGGGACAAGGGAGACGACGTGTCGGTCATGCGTACCAAGCCCATCGAGGACGTCATCGCCCAGAGCGGTGACGAGCAGGACGGCGGCACCCGCCGGCTGCGGCGCCGCCTCGGGCCGGTCGACCTGATGGGATTCGGGATCGGCATCGTCATCGGTACGGGCATCTTCACGCTCACCGGCATCGAGGCCCGCGACCACGCCGGGCCGGCCGTCATCGTCTCGTTCATCCTCGCCGGCGTGGCCAGCCTCCTCGCCGCCCTCTGCTACGCCGAGCTGGCCTCCAGCGTGCCGACCGCGGGCAGCGCCTACACGTACGCGTACGCCACCATGGGCGAGATCATCGCCTGGATCATCGGCTGGGACCTCGTGCTCGAGTTCGCGCTCGGCGCGGCGGTGGTGGCCCGGGGCTGGTCCGGATACCTCGCCGAGCTGCTGCACCTGCCCGCCGCCCTCTTCGGCGAGTCCAGCACCGTCAACGTGGGAGCCATCCTCATCACCGTGCTGCTCGGCGCCGTCGCGACCATCGGCATCCGGCAGTCGTCGCGGGTCACCAACGCGCTCGTCGTGGTCAAGGTGTCCATCTGCGTGTTCGTGGTCATCGCGGGCGCGTTCTTCGTCAGGGCCGCCAACCTGACCCCGTTCGTGCCGCCCGCACAGCCGGCGAACGACGACACCTCCGGGCTGGCCCAGCCGCTGTCGCAGGCCCTGTTCGGCATCGAGCCCTCCATGTTCGGCATCGCCGGCGTGCTCACCGCGGCGGCCGTCGTGTTCTTCGCGTACACCGGGTTCGAGGCCGTCGCCAACCTCGGCGAGGAGACCCGCAACCCCCGCCGCGACCTGCCGCTCGCCCTGTTCGGCACGCTCGGCGTCTCGGCCCTGCTGTACGTGCTCGTGTCGTTCGTGGTGGTCGGCATGGTCGACTACCGCCGGATCGACCCGGGCGCGCCGATCGCCTCCGCCTTCTCCGCGGTCGGCGCCGGCTGGGCCTCGGCGCTCGTGTCGATCGCCGCGGTCGCCGGGCTGACCAGCGTCATCCTCGTCGACATCGTCGCCATCGGCCGCATCGGGTTCGCCATGTCCCGCGACCGCCTCCTCCCGCCGGCCGCGGGCGCGGTGCACCCCCGCTGGGGCACGCCGTACCGGATCACCATCGTGGTCACGATCGGCGTCGCGCTGCTCGCGGGCTTCGTCCCGCTGTCGTCGCTGGCCAACCTGGTCAGCATCGGCACCCTGTTCGCGTTCGTGATCGTCTCGGTGGCCGTACCGATCCTGCGCCGCACCCGCCCGGGCATGGACCGGCCGTTCCGGGTGCCGTTCTCACCCGTGCTGCCGGCGGTGTCGGCGCTCGCCTGCCTCTATCTGATGACCAACCTGTCGGTGGAGACCTGGCTGCGCTTCCTCGCCTGGCTGGTGATCGGCCTGGCCATCTACCTCGGGTACGGCCGCCGCCGCAGCCGGGTGGGCGAGCGCGAGACCGTGGCCTGACGACGCCGTCGCTCACGCGACATCGCCACAGCCCGCCTCAGCTTTCTTCCGGACGGCGACGAGCGCGAGCGGGGAAGTCCGCGTACACATCGCGCCAGCTCGTGCCGTCCGTGGATCGGTTCCGCGGAGGGCGGCCTGTTCCCGCTCCACGAGCGGGAGGGGATGGTGGCGGTTCGCTGCGGTGGGCAGGGGTATGTCCCCGGGCGACTCCCGCGGAAGGATGAGCATGGCCGAGCGCACCGTGTCGGATCTGCTGGTGGAACGCCTGGCGCAGTGGGGCGTCGACCGGGTCTTCGGGTATTCCGGCGACGGCGTCGACCCCGTGATGGGCGCGCTGCGCCGGGCCGGGAAGCCCGAGTTCGTGCAGGCCCGGCACGAGGAGGCGGCGGCGTTCATGGCCGTCGGGCACGCCAAGTACGCCGGGGGCGCCGGGGTCTGCCTGTCGACGCAGGGGCCCGGGGCCGTGCACCTGTTGAACGGGCTCTACGACGCCAAACTCGACAGCAAGCCCGTCGTCGCGATCGTCGGGCAGCAGGCGTCCACCGTGCTGGGCAGCGCGTACCAGCAGGAGATCGATCTCGTGCGGCTGTTCGGGGATGTGTGCGCGCAGTTCGTCCAGGCCGCGTACACGCCGGAGCAGGTGCCGATGCTGCTGGACCGGGCCTTCCGGGCCGCTCTGGCCACCCGCAGCCCGACCTGCGTGATCCTGCCGCACGACGTGCAGTCGGCGCCCGCGCCCGACCCGCACGCCCACGAGCACGGCGTGATGGTCACCAGCCCGGGGCTGCGGCCCGCCCGCGTCGTACCGCGCGAGGAGGACGTCCGCGAGGCCGCCGGGGTGCTCCAGGCCGGCGAGCGGGTCGCGATCATGGTGGGGCAGGGGGCGTACGGGGCGGCCGACGCGATCGTGGAGCTCGCCGACCGGCTCGGCGCGGGCGTCACCGCGTCGCTGCTCGGCAAGCCCGTGCTGGACGAGGGGCTGCCGTTCCACACCGGCGTCATGGGGCATCTCGGCACCACGGCCAGTGCCGAGCTGATGAAGGGCTGCGACACGCTGCTGCTCATCGGCACCAACGACCCGTGGACCGAGTTCTATCCGAAGCCGGGGCAGGCCCGGGCCGTCCAGATCGACATCGACGGGCGGCGGCTGGGCGTACGGTATCCGGTCGAGGTGCCGTTGCTCGGCGATGCCGCGGAGACCGTGCGCGCGCTGCTCGACGCGGTGCCGCCCAGGTCCGACCGGCGCTGGCGCGATCAGGTCGAGTCGTGGGTACGCCGCTGGCACGAGATCGCCGAGTCCCGGGCCGCCGCCCCGGCCGAGCCCCTCAACCCGCAGTACGCGGTCCGTGCGCTCTCCGGCCGCCTGCCCGCCGACGCGCAGGTCGCCGTCGACGTCGGCTCGGTCGTCTACTGGTACGCCCGGCACCTGCGGCTGCCGCGGGCCGTCCCGGCGCACCTGTCGAGCACGCTGGCCTCGATGGGGTGCGGGCTGCCGTACGGCCTGGCCGCCAAGCTCGCCGCCCCCGGCCGCCCGCAGATCGTGCTGACCGGGGACGGCGCGATGCAGATGACCGGCCTGGCCGAGCTGGTGACCGTGGCCGCCCGGTGGCGCGACTGGGCCGACCCGCGGTTCGTGGTGTGCGTGCTGAACAATCAGGACCTCGCCGAGGTCAGCTGGGAGCAGCGCGAGATGGAGGGCGAGCCCCGGTTCGCCACCTCGCAGCGGCTGCCGGACGTGCCGTACGCGCGCTACGCCGAGCTGCTCGGGCTGCGTGGCCTGCGGGTCACGTCACCGGAGGAGCTGGACGCCGCCTGGGACGCCGCGCTGGCCGCCGACCGGCCGGTGGTGATCGACGCCGTGGTGGACCCGGCGGTCCCGCTGCTCCCACCGGGGCAGCCGGCCGAGAAGGTGCAGGGCATGTACGCGGGCCTCGCCGCGGAGGACGGCCCGCTGGCCCGGCGCGCGGAGGCGCACCTGCGGCGGGAACGGGCGGACGAGGGCTACGACGACCCGAGCTAGGCGACCCCGGGCGTCTCCGGGCGGGACCCGGCCGGCGCCGACAGGTCGATGCGCCAGCTGTTGCGGCCGTTGCTGTCGACCAGCTCCACGTGGCTGATCTCCACCGGCCGGCGCGGCCCCGGCAGGTCCGGCCCGTCCGCGCGTACGCCGTCGTCGCGGGTCTCGATGACGATCTCCTCGCCGGCGGGCGGGGCCAGGCCGGTACCGGGCCGGGCAGGGACGTCCCACTCCGCCGGGAGTTGCGCCACGGCCGCGCGGAACGCCTCCCGCGCCGTGCGCGCGTCGCGGGCGGACGGGTCGAGCGGGCACAGGTACGCGGCGAGCGCGGCGCCGAGGCCGTCGTGGCCGTGCAGCGCCTCCCGGCAGGCGGGCACCGTGGCGATGCGGTGCACGGTGCTGTTCTCATCGCAGATGTAGACGAGCCGGCCCAGGAAGCCCGGCCTCGCCTGCGGGCCGGCCAGGTGCAGCGGCTCGGCGGCCAGCGACCAGCCGTGGTGGCGGGCCTCGGCGACGACCGCCCGGCGCCGGGCGTCGTCCTGGGGCGCGGCCAGCAGGGCGGCGATCGCGCGCCGCAGCCCGTCGTCGAGGAGCACCCGGCCGAGCGGCGGCGCGGACGCCTCGCCGCGGGCGACGAAACGGTTGATCCACACCGTACGGTCGTCGTCCGCCCGGCTGGAACCGGAGAGCCGGATGCGGTCGTCGACGGCGGCCAGCAGGGCGCCCCGCCGCCCGGTGGCGTCCAGGTCGCCGGTGTCGCAGCCGTCGAGGTCCAGGTCGCGATGGCCCGGGCCGATCGGGTCGCCGGCCAGGCAGACCCGTGGCGTCGCCAGGACGCCGCCATCGGTGCCGGCGTCCACCTCGGCGTGGATGTCGGCGAGCGGCCGGATCACGGACCGGGCGATCTGCTCGCGCAGCGCCGGCAGCTCCCGGTCGGTGACGGCCGCCAGGAAGAACGGCCACAGCAGGAACGGGACGGGCTCGCCGGTGACGATGCGGTGCCACTCGGGCGTGGAATCCTGGAACGCGTCGGCGGCGGCCGCCTCCGGGGACATCTTCTCGGTGCGCCAGAACTCGTCGGCCGTCTCGCCCGTGGCGCCGAGCCGCACCGTGCGGTGCAGCAGCAGCCAGCCGCTCGCGGGACCGTGCGGAACCCAGACGAACCGCGTGGTGACGGTCTTCGACCCGCTGCCCGGGTTCATCCGGTCTCCTTCGCCGACGCTGTGACTCACCGGAGCAACTTAGCGCCGGGAGGCGGTCCCGTCACCGATCGGCCACTGTTGATCTCCATCGGCGCCGGAGTGGATCTCCACCAGCGGGTTTCCACGGATCTTCCCCGGTACGGGTCGTCGCGGGAGAGCGTTCTCGCGTTCTAGGGTGAGGACGCCGGAACTTCCGCAGGACCCGGGAGGACAGATGCGCATCAACGACGTACTGCGCGACAAGGGCGACCGAGTCGTCACCGTGACCCCCGACCTCACCGTTCAAGGGCTGCTCGCCACGCTCGCCGAGCACGGCATCGGCGCCGCGGTGGTGACCGCCGACGGCACCACCGTCGACGGCATCGTCAGCGAACGCGACATCGTCCGAAGCCTCGCCGAACGCGGCGCCGCCGTGCTCACCGAGCCGGTCTCGGCGATCCAGACCACCCGGGTGCACACCGTCGAGCCCGACGCCGACCTCGCCGAGATCGAGCGGCTGATGACCGAGCGCCGGTTCCGCCACGTCCCCGTGGTCACGGGCGGCCGCCTGGCCGGCATCGTCAGCATCGGCGACGTGGTGAAGAAGCGCATCACCGAGCTCGAGGGGGAGGCCAGCGCGCTCAGCGGCTACATCACCGGCGAGCGCCCCTGATGGTCGACGAGACGGACCTGCGGCACCTGCGCCGCTGCGTCGAGCTGGCGGCGCAGGCGCTGCGGGGCGGCGACGAGCCCTTCGGCTCCGTCCTGGTGGGCGCCGACGGCACCGTGCTGTTCGAGGACCACAACCACGTCGCCGGCGGCGACGAGACCCGGCATCCGGAGTTCGAGATCGCCCGCTGGGCGGCGAACCACCTGCCGCCGGAGGAACGCGCGGCGGCGACGGTCTACACCTCCGGGGAGCACTGCCCGATGTGCGCCGCGGCGCACGGATGGGTCGGCCTCGGCCGCATCGTGTACGCCTCGTCCACCGAGCAACTGACCCGCTGGCGCGCCGAGCTGGGCCGCCCACCCGGTCCCGTCCGGCCGCTGAGCATCCGCGAGGTGGTCCCGGGCGCGGTGGTCGACGGCCCGGTCCCGGAGCTCGCCGAGGAGGTCCGCCGCCTGCACGCCGCAACCCCGGCTCCGGCGGCCGGGACCGGGTGACGCCCTCAGGAGTTGTCGAGCGGGTAGGCCGGATCGGGAACGCACCCGGCTCCAGGAGGACGTCATGACCGAGGCCGCACGAGACGGCGAGCAGCCCGTCGAGCGGGGAGCCGCCGAGGAGAATTCCAGCGCGCCGGTGACGCAGACCGAGGTCGACGCGAGCCGGCGGCCCTCGAGCGTCGGCGACAGCGACATCGTCACCGAGGACGACGGGTCGGGCACGTCCGGCGGCTCGTCCGGCGGCAGCGGCGGCGGCTCGTCGATGCCCGGTCACCCCGACGCTGCGCAGTGACCGCCGCCGAGGTGGTCCGCCGGACGCTGTGGCAGGGCGCGGTCGTGGGCTTGGCGGGTGTGGCGGTGATGACTGTGGGGGAGAAGTTCGAGCAGCGCCTCACCGGACGCCCGGACTCATACGTGCCGGCCCGCGTCCTTGCCCGCCGCCGTGGACATGGCCGCGGTCCGAGGTGGTCGTCGACGTGCTGCACAAGGCGGTGTACGCGTACGCGACCGGGGTGGTCGCCGATGCGCTCGCCGCGCGCTCGGGTCCCGGGCCGGGGAGCGCCACGCCGCCCTCGCGCCCGGCCGGCGGCACGGCGTGGGGCCCGTCCCCGCGCCGCGCTGACCCTGCCGCCGGAAGTGCCACGTTTGTCCCCCCGGCCCGTGGGTAGCCGGGCGCCATGCCGACCGAGATCCACACCTTCCTGGCCGACCACCGCACCGCCCTCGTGCAGGAGCTGACCGGCTGGCTGCGGCTGCGGTCCGTCGGCGGGATCCCCGAGCTGGTCCCCGAGCTGAACCGGTCGGCGCACTGGCTGGCAGCCGTCCTGCGCGAGGTCGGCTTCCCGGGCGTGGAGATCTGGCAGGCCGAGGGCGCCCCCGCCGTGTACGCCGAGTGGTGCGCCGCCCCGGGAGCGCCCACCGTGCTGATCTACAGCCACCACGACGTGCGCGTGAGCAAGGACGAGCAGTGGGAGGAGACCTCGCCGTTCGAGCCCGCTCTGCGCGACGGCTACCTGTACGGGCGGGGCGCCTCGGACGCCAAGGGCCAGGTCATCGCCCACCTGTGGGGCATCCGCGCGCACCTGGCCGCGACCGGCCGCGACGCCCCGGCGGTGAACCTCAAGGTGCTGGTGGAGGGCGAGGAGGAGACCGGCTCCGCGCACCTGGCCGGGCTGCTCGACGAGCACCGCCCCGAGGCCGACCTCATCGTCTTCTCCGACACGCTGCTCTGGCGCCGCGACCACCCGGCGGTGTGCACGAGCATGCGGGGCACCATCCTCGCCGAGCTGGAGATCTACGGCCCCGAGCGGGACGTGCACAGCGGCGCGGTCTCCGGGCCCGCTCCCAACCCGGCGATGGAGCTGGCCCGGCTGATCGCCGCGCTGCACGACGACAAGGGACGCATCACGCTGCCGGGCTTCTACGACGCCGTGGCCGAGCCGTCCGAGCGCACCCGGGCCGAGTACGCCGCGCTGCCGTACAGCGACGAGGACTGGCTGGCGCGGTCCGACACCCGCAGCATCGGTGGCGAGGAGGGGTACACCGTGCTGGAGCGGCTGTGGGCCCGCCCGGCGATCGAGGTGCTCACCATCGTCGCCGGGGACCCCGAGGGTCCCTCGCGCGCCGCGATCCCGGCGGTCGCCTCGGCGTCGCTGAGCATCCGTACCGTGCCGGACCAGACCTGCGCCGAGGTCGCCGAGCAGCTGCGCCGCTGGGTCAAGGAGACGGTCAGCGACCGCGTCGAGTACCAGCTGAGCGTCTCGCCGGAGAGCGGCCAGGACGCGTACCGGACGCCGGACGACCTCCCGGCGGTGGCCCACCTGGCCGCCGCGATGCAGGAAGGCTTCGGCGCGCCCGTCGGGCGCATGGGCAACGCCGGCGGCGGCCCGGCGGACCTGCTCACCCGGGTGGTGGGCGCGCCCGCCGTCTTCTTCGGTACGGGCCTGCCCGAGGACCGCTGGCACGACAGCGACGAGCGGGCGTCCATCGACGTCCTGACCGCCGGCGCCGCGACGCTCGCGCTGTTCTGGGCCCGGCTCGCCGACGGCTAGGGCGGCCGGATCGGCAGGGTGGACCTTGGCCCGGCACGGGTACTCGGCCGTGCCGTGACCGACTTCAGGGACGCGGGTGCCCCCGCCGCCACGCGTGTGGTCTGCCCCGACAGCCTCGGGCTGGTGCTGCTGACCGCCGCCGCGCGGGCCGTACGCGGCCGCGACTGCCGCGGGCTGGACCGGGTGCCGACGCTCGGGCAGCGGTGGTCCGCCCGCGACGGGCTGACCCCGCGGACCCTGGTGCACGACGCCGCGGGGGCGTTGCCGGTCGCGCTGGTCGCCCGGCTGGACGCCGACGCGGTGGCCTCGTGGATCGAGGCGCACTACCCGGAGGCCACCTATCCGGCCGTGGTGCTGGGCTCGCCGCACGGCGCGGCCGTCCACCTGGCGGCGGCGCTCGGGGCGCCCTGGCTGCCCAGCGGGTTCACCGTCACGGTCCCGTGGCCCGGCGGCAGCCCCGGCGACTGGGAGGGGGCGATGGACTGGGGCGGGGTGGTCGCCGACGCGATCGTCGCCGCCAACCCGGACGTCACCGTCCGCCAGGTCCACGACCCGCTGCTGCGCGGACCGCTGCGCGGACCGCTGTGCGGCACGACGATCACCCTGCATCTGCGGTGGCGGACGCTGCCGCCGGCGTACCGGAGCTTCCTGGCCTGCCGGCTGCGGCCCGGCGGCGCCGCGCTGATGGTCCGCGACATCCGCACCTGGCCGACGCTGGACCTCGCGCCCGGGCACAGCTTCCAGCTGGGCAGCCCGGCGAGCGGATGGTCGCCGGACGGTTACACGATGGCGAACCCGCTGTTCCGCCGGGCTCTCGCGGGGCTGGACGAGGGCTCGTGGTCCACGCCGTACCTGGTTGCGCCGCGGCGCTGCGCCGACCAGGGCGGCGAGGTGGGGTTCGATCACGATCTGCGCCGGCACGCGGCCCCGGTGCACCGCCTGCTGTACGCGCGCTCCCCGGCGCTCAGCGTCTTCGTGGCCGAGCTGTACCGGCGGTCGCTGGGGGAGCGGGGCGGCGGCCGGGACTGCGCCGTCACGTCCGGCACGCTGGTCGACCCGGGACGGGTGCTGGCGGCGGGGCTGGTGCCGTACTGGTGCGAGTCGGCGTCGCGGCAGGCGGCCGACGCCGCGGAATGGTGGCTGGCCGGCGCGGCCGGGTTCGAGGGCGTGACGGTCGTGCCGCAGCCGCCCGGGCTGCGCTGCGAGGCGCATGCGGACGCGCGGCAGTGGCGTTCGGTGGCGGCGTTCGCGCGGGAGCGGCCGGTCGTCGACCCGGTCGCGCTGGCCCGCTACCCGCTGTTCCCGCTGCCGACCTCGCACGCCACGTCGGCGCTCGCCGGGGACACGGCGGGCGCCGACGTGGCCGGACCGCTGCGGCTGACCGCCGGCGAGGTGCTGGCGGCCCTGCACGACACGGGTCCTGCGCTGGGCCCGCTGGTCAGCTGAGCACGCTCAGAACTGCCCGGCGGTGTTGCACTTGGCCTTCTGCACGACGCAGTCCTTGACGCGCTGGCCCATCGCGGTGTCGTCCCAGGCGAGGAAGACGTCACCGTGCATCGACGACGCCATCTTCGAGGCCAGCTCGAAGCCGTCGGCGCTGCCGCTGGTCCGGTACGCGATCACGAACGAGATCGACGGTATCGCCACCGGGTGGTCGCCGCCGCAGGTGCCGTCGTACGTGTAGCGCACGTGCGACTTGTGATCCGGGCTGTCCAGGTGCACGCCGTCCCAGCAGTCCGGGAACACCAGTTGGAACATGAGGTCCGCGGTCGGCGCGCACACCGGCCAGTTGCCGTCGGCGCTGCGCCCGATCTCGCCGCCCGGTCCCGCGCAGTAGAACTGGTTGACCGTGCCGCGCGGGGTGGGCGCCTGCAGCCGGGCGTCACCGGCGATCATCCGGAAACCCTGCGGGAACGGCACCGTCTGCGTGGGGTCGCTGAGCCGGGAACCGTAGTAGACGGTCACCCCGGACGGCTCGACCGCCTTGCCGTGCTCGAACAGCGTGGGGATCCAGTACGCCGACAGGTCCGTCGCCGGCGCGCAACTGGAGCCGGCGTCGGCCAGCAGCGACTGCGTGGTGGTGTTCGCGTCGGTGCTGTGGTTGCCCAGGAACGTGTGCATGTGGGAGGCACCGGGCATGCCGGGGAACACGATCGGGTCGTCCGGCCGCGAGTGGCTGTACCGGCACGCCGCGTTGAACTCCGACACGCGTACGGCGTTCGCCGGCGCCGGGTGGGTGGGCAGCGCGCGGAAGGCCGCGAGCTGGGCGTTCCACTTCGCCTGGTCCATGGTGACCCAGCCGGCGCCGTCCGAGGCCGGACCGGCCCCGAACGAGAACCAGTTGATGTTGACGAAGTCGCCGCCCGTGGTGTTCTGCATGACCGCGTACACGGTCTGGGCGCCGGTGGGGTGCGCCGTCGCGGTGGCGGTGCGGGTCACCCAGCTCTGCCATCCGCCGGTGGCCGCGACGGGGAAGCGGGTCAGCAGCGGGCCGGTCACCGAGCCGGTGCGCAGCTCGATCGCGCCGGTGCCGCCGGTGGCGGACGCGATGCGCGCCGAGACGGTCAGGTCGCCGGCCGGCCCGAGGTCGACGCCGTCGAACCGGAGCCAGTCGCCGGCGGCGAGGTAGGAGACGTTCTGGCCGCCGCCGGTGTCGGCGGTCGGCTCGGTCGCGGCCCCGGACTGGGCGGCGAACGACTCGGCCTGGACGACCACGGTCGCGGCGGACGCCGGAGCGGTGGCGGCGGCCACCGTGGCGGCCGCCACGAGCAGGACGCCCAGGGAGGCGGACAGGAGGGTACGGGGTGTGCGTGGGCTCATGACGATCCTTCGGGGTCAGGGGTCCCGCGCCCGCGATGGGGGATGGGCGAGGGCCCGGCCGTCATGCATCTGCCCCGAATTATCGAAACCGTTCGATACTTCGGCCAAGGCTTGAAACATGCCTGCCGAAGTATCGGCCGAACGTACCGCCGGGTTCCGGCATAGGTTGGTCGGCATGGAATATCGCCAGCTGGGCCGGTCCGGCCTCCGAGTATCCGTCCTCACCATGGGCACCATGACCTTCGGCGGCAAGGGCAACTTCGCCGTCGTCGGCTCCACCGATGTCACCGCGGCCCGCCGCCAGGTGGACCGCTGCCTGGACGCGGGCGTCAACCTCATCGACACCGCCGACGTGTACTCCGAGGGGCTGTCCGAGGAGATCGTCGGCGAGGTGCTCGAGGGCCGCCGCGAGGACGTGCTCGTCGCCACCAAGGTGCGCATGCCGATGGGCCCCGGCCCCAACGACGCCGGCCTGTCCCGGCACCACGTGATCGCCGGGTGCGAGGCGAGCCTGCGCCGGCTGCGTACCGATCACATCGACCTCTACCAGGTCCACGAGTGGGACGGGCAGACCCCGCTGGAGGAGACGCTCGAGGCCCTGGACCTGCTGGTGCAGCAGGGCAAGGTGCGCTACGTCGGCGTCTCCAACTACGCCGGCTGGCAGTTGATGAAGGCGCTCGGCACCGCGGAGCGCATCGGCGCGCCGCGCTTCGTCAGCCAGCAGATCTACTACTCGCTGCAGGCCCGCGACGCCGAGTACGAGCTCGTCCCCGCCGCTGTCGACCAGGGCCTCGGCGTGCTGGTGTGGAGCCCGCTCGCCGGTGGCCTGCTCTCCGGCAAGTACCGGCGCGGCCAGCAGCCGCCGGAGGGCTCGCGCCAGCTCACCGACTGGAACGAGCCGCCCGTGTACGACCAGGAGCGGCTCTACGACACCGTGGAGGTGCTGGTCTCCATCGGCGAGGACCGCGGCGTGTCGGCGGCGCAGGTGGCGCTGGCGTACCTGCTCGGCAAGCCCGCGGTCACCTCGCTGATCATCGGCGCGCGGACCGACGAGCAGCTCGCGGACAACCTGGCGGCCGCGGACCTGACACTCAGCGCCGAGGAGCGGGCGCGGCTGGACGAGGCGAGCGCGCCGCCGCTGCTGTACCCGTACTGGCACCAGGCGAAGACCTCGAGCGACCGGCTGTCCCCGGCCGACCTGACCCTGCTCGGCCCGCACCTGTGAGGCTCAGGCCGGCCCCCGGTCGACGAACGTGAACGAGGTCCGCGCGTCGTCGTCCCGGCGCACGACGACGCGTGAGCCGTTCTGCGACCACTCGAGGGTGCCGTAGGCCGGGTTGGCGACGCGGTACGCCGGGCGGCCCGCCCCGTCCTTCTTCCCCGTGGGGGTGAAGGTGAAGGTGGTTGCGTCGTTCTGCCGGCAGGGGGCCGTCACCAGCACACCGTCGGCGCCGGGCGTGACGCGCACACCGAGGCAGCGCACGCCGAACTCGCCGGTGAGCCACTTGATCTGGTAGCCGGCGCCGGAGGGCACCAGCGTGAAGTGGCTCTCGTCGTCCACGCCCCCGATCTCGGCGGTACGGCTCACCTCGCCGCCGTTCGGGAAGATCCACACGTCGTCGTCGACCTCGACCAGGTGCAGCACGCCGCGACGGCCGCCTGCCAGGAAAGCCGGCGCCGGCGCGGCCGACGGGGATTGCGTGCGTACCGGCGCGGCCCTGCTGCCGTCGTCCCGGGGCAGGGCGTTGACGGCCAGGCCCGCACCGGCGAGCACGGCCAGCGTCAGCCCGGCCACGGCCGCCCGCCGCCGGCCGCGAGCCCCGCGCCCGACCCGGTCCGCCGGTGGCGGGACCGGGGTCGGTGCCGGGGCCGGGCCGGTGCCGCTCACCAGCGCGTCGAGCACCTCGCGGGCGGTCGGGCGGCCGGCGGGGTCCCGGGCCAGCGTGCGCGCCAGCAGGCCGCGCAACGGCGCGGGCACACCGGTCAGATCGGGCGGCTGGGTCATGATGCGCACGGCGGTGCCCGCGGCGGAATCGGCGGCGAACGGCGTGCGTCCCGTCGCCGCGTACGCGACGACCGCCCCGAAGGCGAACACGTCGGCCGGGAAACCGATGCGCCCGCCCGGGTCCGGTTCGAACCGCTCCGGCGCCATGTACGCCACCGTGCCCACCATCTGATGGGTGCCGGTGTGCCGGCTGGTCGCCTCGAGCGGGCGCGCGATGCCGAAGTCGATGACCTTGACGCCGCCCAGGCCGAGCAGGACGTTGGCCGGCTTGAGGTCGCGGTGCACCACCCCGGCGCCGTGGATGGCGGTCAGCGCGGTGGCCACGCCGATCGCGAGGCTCTGCAGCGCGGTGCCGGTCAGCGGGCCGCCGTCGCGCACCACCGTGGCGAGGGTCGGGCCGTCCACGTACTCGACCACCAGGTACGGCGGGTCGTGGCCGGCGTCGGCGTCGAGGACCTCCGCGGTGCAGAACGGCGGCACCTCGCGCGCCCGGTTCACCTCACTGCGGAAACGCGCCCGGTACGCGGGATCGGCGCCGAACTCGGCGCGCAGGGCCTTGACGGCGACGCGGCGCCCGTCCGGCGCGCGGCCCAGGAACACCGTCCCCATGCCGCCCTGCCCGAGCCGGCCGAGCAGCTCGTAGCCGCCGAGGCGGCCCGGGTCACCGGGGCGCAGCGGCATCGTCATCCGAGCCTCCCACCGGTGTCCGCGGCACGCCCACAGGCACCCTACCGGGTCCCCGCGACCGGGCGGCGGCGCTCACCGCTCCCGGTGCCGGTAGTGCTGGACGACCAGGCCCGCCGCGCAGGCGAGGGTGATGACGCCGAACGCGGCGCCGATGAAGACGTTGGTGCTGGTGCTGGAGAGGATCGCGTTCGCGGCGGCGCTCAGCACGAGCACCACCCACAGCAGCGTACGGAGGAAGCCGGTGTTCTCGCTGTTCTCGCTGTTCTCGGTCATGTCACCAACGTATGGACGGGCCGGGCCGGTCACGATCCCGCCAGCGCGCCCTTCCGGGTACAGCTGGCTGTACTTCCGGACCGGGCCTGTGGGCGCGGGCGGCCCGGCTGCCCTAGGGTTCTCGCCGTGAGATCGCCGCTGCAGGTCAGGGCCCGTGCCATGCGCGAGGCCCTGGAACGCCTCGTCGGCGGGCTCGGCACGGCGGTGCTCGCCTTCGTCGCGGCGGTCTGGCTGCTCCTCGTGGCCGCCGGCTGCCTGGTGGGCGTCGGGCTGCTGTTCGTGCCGACCGCCCTGCGCCTGCAGCGCTTCGCCGCCGACCGCGAACGGGCGCGGCTGTCGCGCTGGGGCAGGGAGATCGTCGGGCCCGGGCCGGCACCGGCCCGCTGGCGCGACGCGGTCCGCGACCCGTCGGTGCGCCGCGAATGGCGCTGGCTGGCCTGGCACGCGACCTTCGGCTTCGCCGTGGGCGTGCTCGGCATCACGCTCCCGCTCAACGCCGTGCGCGACGGCACGTTCCCGCTGTGGTGGAAGCTGCTGCCGCCGGCGGACGCGACCTCGTCGCTGGGCTTCCCGGTGGTCAGCGACTGGGTGGGCGCGTTCGGGGTGTGGGCGCTGGGCGTGGCCTGGATCGCGCTGGCGGTCGGCTTCGGCCCCACGCTGGCCCGCTGGCAGGCCCGGCCGGGGCGCCGGCTGCTCACCCTGCCCGCCGACGTCGACCTCTCGCTGCGCGTCGCGGAGCTGACCGCCACCCGCGCGGCCGCGCTCGACGCGCACGCCACGGAGCTGCGGCGCATCGAGCGGTCCCTGCACGACGGTACGCAGAACCGCCTCGTCGCGGTCACGGTGCTGCTGGGCGCCGCCCGCCGTGCGCTGACCCGCGATCCGGCCGGCGCCGGGGAGATCCTGGGCCGGGCTCAGGACGCCGCCGAGCAGGCGCTGGCGGAGCTGCGTACGGTGGCCCGCGGCATCCTGCCCCCGGTGCTGGCCGACCGCGGCCTCGAGGGCGCCCTGGACGGCCTCGCCGCCACCAGCGCCGTGCCGGTCCGCATCGACGTGGACGTACCCGGCCGCTGCGCCGCGTCGGTGGAGGCCACCGCGTACTTCGTCGTCGCGGAAGCCCTCACCAACGTCTCGAAGCACAGCGGCGCCGAGCACGCCGCCGTGACCGTGCGCCGCCGCAACGACCGGCTGACCATCGTCATCGGCGACGACGGCCACGGCGGGGCGGACGAGGACGGCGGCTCCGGGCTGACCGGCATCCGCCGCCGCGTCGACGCACTCGACGGCACCCTGACCCTGACCAGCCCGCCCGGCGGGCCGACCACCCTGACCGTGGAGCTGCCATGCGGATCGTGATCGCCGAGGACGACTCGTTGCTGCGGGAGGGGCTCGCGCTGCTGCTGCGCGCGGAGTCGCTCGACGTGGTGGCCACCACGGACGGGCCCGAGACGTTCCTGGCCGCGGTGGACGAGCACAAGCCGGACGTGGCGATCGTCGACGTGCGGATGCCCCCGACGCACACCGACGAGGGGATCACCGCGGCCGTGGAGGCACGGCGGCGGCAGCCCGGGCTGGCGGTGCTGGTGCTCTCGGCGTACGTGGAGCAGGCGTTCGCGACCGAGCTGCTCAGCGGGGGCGCGGCCCGGCTGGGGTACCTGCTGAAGGAGCGGGTGGGACGGGTGGAGGAGTTCCTCGCGGCCCTGCACCGGGTGGCCGGCGGCGGGACGGCGATCGACCCCGAGGTGGTGGGGCAGCTGCTGACCCGTACGCGTCCGGATGCCGCGCTGAACCGGCTCAGCCCGCGCGAACGCGACGTGCTGGCACTGATGGCGGAGGGCCTCGGCAACACCGCGATCGCGGAGCGGCTCTTCGTCACCGAGGGAGCGGTCCACAAGCACATCCGCAACATCTTCTCGAAGCTGGACCTGCCGCCCGACGACCGCGCCGACCGCCGCGTGACCGCCGTGCTGCGCTACCTGGAGGACACCCAGCGGCGGGCCTGACCGCATCGAACTGCATCATGCCGCCTCCATCGTCGCCCCCCACTTGTCCCTGGTCAGAGTGATCGGGGCCGTCCTGCGTTGCCGCCGGGCGAGGCGCTGGCCAGACTCGGCAAGGTGGCCGCCGCCGGGCGGCACCGAGCGAAGGGTGCGCGATGGAGGTGATTCGTCCGTACTTGTTCGCGCCCCCCGACCCGGACCGGTCCGGACTGTCGGTCACCTGCGACCTCGAGACCGGCATCCTGGATCTCGCCGTGCGCGGCCGCTTCGGCCGTCGCGCGGCGACCGACACGTTCACGAGCCTGCGCAAGTGCCTGGCCGAGCACCCGGCGGCGATCGTCGTCGACCTGGTCGGGTTCGAGGACCCGCTGGCGGCCAGCGCGGCGATGTGGGTGGCGATCAACCGGAAGGCGGCGGCCCTGCACCCGCCGGTGCGCCTCGCGCTGGCCGTCGAGCCCGGGACACCGCTGCGGGACCGGCTGACGCGGCTGGGCGTCGAACGCTACTTCCCGGTGCGGTCCACCCCCGCCGAGGCGCGCGCCGCGGCGTCCGGCACGGTGCCCTGGACCCAGCGCCTCCAGCTGATCCAGCGGGCCCCGGACGAGCTGTCCACCTGCGCGGCCCGCAACCTGGTCGGCGCGGCGTGCGAGGCCTGGCGGATGCCCGACCTGCTGCACCCGGCCCGGATCATCGTCTCCGAGCTGGTGACCAACGCGGTCGAGCACGCGGGCACGGACGTCACCGTCACCGTCTGGCGCCGCGGCGCCGGTCTGCACCTGTCGGTCCGCGACGGCGACCCGCGGCTCCCACGGCTGCTGGACGCGTCGTCGGGCGCACCCGGCGAACGCGGCGCCGGCCTGCGCATCGTCGGCGCCCGGGCCACCGCGTGGGGTGCCATGGCCACCCACGACGGCAAGCTCGTCTGGGCCACCCTGCGCGGCGCCCGGTGACGCCACAGCTCAGCCGGCGTGCAGCTGCCGCCGCACGAGCACGAGCAGCACGGCGAGCGCGAACAGCAGCAGGGTCAGCGCCGCGCCGGTGCGGCCGAAGAAGAACACCACCATCGGCAGGGTCACGTACAGCAGCATGCTGAGCAGCAGGATCGTGGGCAGCGGCCGCTCCCCGGCGGGCCCGCCCATCCGGGCCGCGAACCCCGGATCCTCGCCGGCCAGGCCGCGCTCGATGTCGCGCAGGGCGTGCCGGTCCCGATCGCTGAGCATGCGATCACCCCCTCGGCGGCGGCGTGCCTCCCGCCCATCCTCACAGGATGCGGAGATCGACTCAATCGATCGGCAGCGATGCGGCGACCGGCCACGCGAGCATCAGCGCGCCGGCCGGCACGGTCGCCCACCACGGCGTACCGGATCGCCAGGCGAGGCCGCCGAGCAGCAGGTGCAGCCCGGCGAGCGCGGCCACGAGCGGGGCGACCAGCGCGAGGAAGGCGGGGGCCGGGCCGGCTGCCGCGGCCACCGGCAGCGGCGCCGAGACAAGGGCCAGAACCACGACACTGTACGGCGGCCCCGCGGCGGCGTGCGCCCCACCGAGCAGCAGCGCGACCGCCGCCGCCAGCAGCGCCACGAGCCAGGCGTGCCAACCGTACGGGACGACCGACGTCAGCCCCGCGTGGATGGGAATGGCCACCGCCGCCGTGCCCGCCACCGTGAACCCGGCACACGTGACCAGCGCGGCCGGGCGAGGCGGCGCGACGGTGATGCGACGGCACGCGACGGCGGCCAGGACGGCACCCGCGCCGGCCGCGTACCCGACGAGATAGCCGGACACAGTGGACGGCAGCGTCCGGGAGGCCAGCGCGCCACCGGCCAGCCCCGCCACCGGAGCGGCGAGCACCGCGCCGGCCAGCCACCACAGATCCGTGCCCCGAGGTAATGCCGGCACGGTGGGCGGGGGAGCTCCGCGCGGCCGCACCATCACCCCCGCGACCATCAGCACGAGCCCCGCCAGGAGCAGTCCCGCGGGCACGACCCGATCCTTCGCCGCGAGGACGTGACGCTCGGGACGATGGCCCAGGGCGTCCTCGAGCCAGTGGGCGGCCTCCCGGTGCGTACGGTCGGCGAACAGCACCCCGGCGTGCTCGACGAGCGGCACCCGTACCATCCGCCGCCCGTCCGGATGCGCGGCGAGCGCCTTGCTCGTCGCGTCCCGGATGCCGGCCGGCTCCAGACCGCCGACGACGAGCAGCAGATGCCGCGGACCGGGTCGCACCGGCGCCGCGTCGTCGCCGAGCGAGATCGCCACGGTCGCGGCGATGGACTGATCGGCCGCGCCGGCCCGCACCACGGCCGCGGCGCCCATCGAATGGCCGAGCAGCACCACCTTCGCCGGGTCGACGTCGGCGCGGCTGCGCACGTACCGGACGACGGCGGCCATCTCGGCGTCGATCTCGCCGGACCCGCTCAGCGGACGGCCGTTGCGGGCGTGACCGGCGAGATCGGGCAGGGCGACGACGAACCCGCGCCGGGCGAGCGTGTCGGCGAACGGCCGCATGAGCCGGCCGGACCCGGCATACCCGTGCGCGACGACGACGGCCGGGCGTCTCGGCGCGGCGTCCGCGGCCCGCACCACCTCCACGGGTACGCCGCCGGCTGACGTGCGCTCGGAGCGCAGGCCGCGGCCCGCCTGGTGCAGCCCGAAGGCGCCGGCGGCGGACAGGATGAGGCCCAGCACCACGACCACCCGCCACCTCGACACGGGCGCCACCGTAACCGGTACGGGCCAGGCCTGGAGAATGATCCTTCGTGCAGCCACCCACCGACGACGAGATCCGCGCGCTCCACGAGCGCCTCGCCCCGACCCGGGAGGCCTTCGAGGCCGTCCACACCCACTGCGTGATCGTGTGCCGCATCGCCGAACAGTTCCTGCCCCGCGCGGACGTGGACGCCGCCCTGGTCCGGGCCGGATGCCTGCTGCACGACATCGGCGTGTACCGCCTGTACGACAAGTCCGGGACGCTCGACCACGCGAACTACATCCGGCACGGGGTGCTCGGTCATGAGGTGCTCCGCGACCTGGGCCTCCCCGAGGTCCTGTGCCGGTTCTGCTCGCATCACACCGGCACGGGGCTCACCCGCGACGACATCGCCGAGCGGGGACTGCCGATCCCGCCGGGCGACTACCTCGCGGACACCGGCGAGGAGGAGCTGGTCATGTACGCCGACAAGTTCCACAGCAAGAAGAACCCACCGGTGTTCCTCACGGCCGCGTCGTACCGGACCTCGGTGCGCCGCTTCGGCGAGGACAAGGCGGCCCGCTTCGCCGGAATGGTGCACCGCTACGGCGAACCCGACCTGAGCACCCTCTCCGCCGAGTACGGCCACGCGATCGTCTAGCTACCGGACTACGTGTGCCACTCACGAGGACGCCGTTCCCTGACCGCGCCGCAGCTGGCTCGGGCACGTGTAACCGCAGCCGCGCACCGAATCCGTGACCAACCGACTCGGACGAGCCGTCGGCATCATCGCGGTTTCCGCACGTGCCGCGACGGCCGTCACGTGTCCTCTGATGTGGGTGCATCGGTCGTGGAGACGTAGCCCGCCTGCTGCGTGGCCTCGTCGGCCACCCGGACGCCGTAGTGGTAGGCCAGCTCGCCGCCGAGGTAGCCGGAGACGGTCAACGCCACCAACGCCACCCCCGACAGGACCAGTGGGCCGAGCGGTACAGGGGCCGCCGGGTGTGATCCCCGGATGATGAACCCGATCGCGAACCCGACAGTGACCGCCAGGTTGAGGCCCATGTGCACCAGCGCGGTGCGGAATGCTCGCGTGCCGGTCGGGATCGCGAACAAATCCAAGAACCCCACCGTGGCCGCCGCCAGGGCGCCGAGCACCCCCAGACCGATCAACCAGCGTGCGCCCTCGGCGAGGAAGCCCGGGTTGTCCACCACGTGCGAAGCAAGGTCGAAGACGAAGCTGGCGATCCACGCCCCGATGGGAACCGCCACCAGGGCGGGGTGCAGTGGGTGTCCGTAGGGTCCGGCGAGCGCGCTCACCGGCCTTTTTGCCTGTTCCATACCTGGCCTGAGGCGTACCACTCGGCACCTCCGAACGTTTTCACCAACGGACGTTGTTGTTAATCCATATCCTGGACCTCGGCTGCACGGATTACAACAATCAGTGTTGGTTTTATTCGTTGAGGGTGCAAGGCTCGTTGGGCTGTCCCGGCTCTGCCGGCGGTCACGTCTGGGCGGTGTAGCTGCGTGCACGGCGCAACCTCGTCGTCAACCGGCGGGGGCTCCCAAGTGGACAGTGGCCGGACATCGCACCATGCGTGCTGGCTGCGGCATGCCTGCGTCGGGCAGGGATCTTACGAAGCTCTTACCGATCGAGGCCGGGTCTGGCGTGGCCGGACACCTCGTGATGAGACTGGGCGGGTCCATCGATCAAAGGGGCGTTCTCATGGGGGTTTCACAGCGGCGAGGCTTCGTGGCCTCGGGTCTCGGGGTGGTGCTCGCCGGGGTGACGGCAGGTGCCTTGCCCGCTTCTGCGGCGGGGCCTTCGTCCGCCGCCACCGCGCGAGGTGCCCGGCACTCCGTGGCCGTGGCGGACTGGCGGGTCGTCGCCTCGCCGCCGCTCAAGCCGGCGAGCCGGCTGGTGGACGTCAGCGCGACCGGGCCGCGCGACGCCTGGACCGTCGGCTACCAGGACGACAGCTACGGCAGCATCTCACCCCGCCCCTATGCGCTGCTGCGATGGAACGGCAGCGCGTGGTCGGAGCGCCTGTTGCCGGAGGACCGCATCACGCTCTCCGGCATCAGCGCGGCCGGCCCGTCCGACGTGTGGACGGTCGGCACGGATGACGCCCTCTCGCCGTACGCCGCCCACTGGGACGGCACGGCGTGGCAGGGTCACCGGCCGAACGGCACCGGAGGCGCCTCTGCCCTCAACGACGTTGCGGCCCGTGACGGCCGGGCTGTGTTCGCCGGCGGCGACAGCCACGCGCTGATCGTCGAGTGGGACGGGCAGCGCTTCACCAAGCCCGCCGTCGCGGGCGCCGACGCCTGGACCGGCGGCCTCCACGCGGTCACCACGGTCGCCGGTGGAGCGGCATTCGCGGTCGGCGAGTGGTACGTCGACAACGCCCCCTACCCCGAACCACTCGTCGTGCAGCGCACCGGCTCCGCCTGGCGGGTCGCCGCGATCCCGAAAATCTCCAGCGCTCGCCTGCTCAGCGTCTGGGCCCGTTCGGCCACCGACGCGTGGGCTGTCGGCACCATCGACTACGACAGCGCCCCGAAACCCCTCGTCCTGCACTGGGACGGCACCAGCTGGCAGCGCGTGACCATCCCGCTGCAGGCAGGCAGCCTGGCCGCCGTCACGGGCGACGCGGCCGGCAACCTCTGGATGAGCGGCGCCAACCCGGTCCCGCCGTACGTCACCTATCCCGGTTCCCTGTTCCTGCGCTACCGCTCCGGCGTGTGGTCGGTGACGTACGGGCCCAAGGTGACCGGCTCAGACCCGTACCTGTCGGGGCTGGCCGCCATCCCGGGCACGCCGGGCTTCTGGGGCGTGGGCGCCGGTTCGGACGCGTCGGGCGAGATCAGGGCGGTCATCGAGCGCACCGGCTGACAGCGAAGCGGGGCAGCGAGGTCGTGATCGGGCAGGAGCCGAACCCGCTCAGTGCCGGGGCGCGGTTTCGCCACTGTGGTGCAGCCAGGACGCAGCGCAGCGTCTGCGCTGGATCATGCGGTCGTCAGGGACCCAGGGCCGCCGGCAGCTCCGCCCACGAACCCGATGGGGGCCGGGCGTGGCGGTGCTCGCGCTCCAACGCAGGGATCGGGTTACGCCTTCGCGGGCGCTGTCGTCAAGGGGGCTGGCACGGCCTGGACGGCAGGGGCAGCCCCGTGTCGCCCCTCCCGCGCCGGGACGACGCTGAGGACATGACTTCACAACCGGCAATCCTGTCCCGGTCCCACCACCGCCCAGCCCGGCTCGCCCGCGCGGCCGGTCGTAGCGTCGCCTTCTGCGCCGTCCTGCTTCCGGCCTCCGTCGTCACCGTGCTGCTGGCATCCACCGGCCGGTCCGCCGCGGCCGTACGGTCGTGGCGTCGCCTGCGCGTGCGTGTGCTCGGGCGGTCCGACGTGGACGTCGTGCGGCAACCGGGCACCGCACGGGTCATCGGCCACGGGCTGGTCGGCGCCCTGCTCGGCCTCGCCGCCCTCGTGCCGCTGGGCGTCGAGGCGCTGTTCGTGATGCGCGGGGTGCTGTACGGCTTCGTCGACCCGGGGCCGTACGACCACTCCTGGGGCGGCCCGGGCAAGGGCGGGGCGTGGGCGGTGCACTTCCTCGTCGGCCTGCTGCTTTCTCCCGCCGGGTTCCTCATGATGGCGGGCATCGCGGCGGTGCAGGACAGGCTGACCCTGCGACTGCTGGGCCACCGCATCCCACGCTGGGTGACGGCCGCCGCGACGGTGCTGACCCTCGGCGCGGCGGCGTTCGTCGTCGCCTGGTCCCGCCAGATCTGAGCGTCCGGTTCCGGATGTCGGCGACGATCGCGCGTGCGGGTCGACGGCGCCGAGGCCGCCCGGATCCCGGTCCGGGCGGATGCCGAGCGTGGTCCCGCCGAGATCTGGCCCTTCGGTTCCGGGCGTCCGCAACGATCGGGTGCCGGTCCGGGCCGGATGCCGAGCGTGGTCCCGGCAGGTCTGAGCGTCCGGTTCCGGATGTCAGCAACGATCGGGTGCCGGTCCCGGCCGGATGCCGACCTGGATTCCGCGGGTCTTGATCGCGACGATGGGCGCATGACGCCGGACACCGCCGTGCTGACCGAGGGGCTGACCAAGTTCTACGGTCCCCGCCGCGGCATCGAGGAGCTCGACCTGGCCGTCCGCGCCGGGGAGGTGATGGGGTTCCTCGGGCCGAACGGGGCCGGGAAGACCACCACCATCCGCCTGCTGCTGGACTTCCTGCGCCCGACCCGGGGACACGCCGTGGTCCTGGGGCTGGACCCGCGCCGCGACAAGGCCGCCCTGCACCGCCGCATCGGCTACCTGCCGGGAGAGCTGGTGTTCCCCGGGCGGGAACGGGCCCGCGACCTGTTGCGGTTCCTCGCCGATCTGCGCGGCGGGGTGCCCTGGTCACGGATCGGGGACCTGGCCGACCGGCTGCAGGTCGACCTGTCACATCCCGTGCGCACGATGAGCAAGGGCAACAAGCAGAAGGTCGGGCTGATCCAGGCCTTCATGCACGAGCCGGCGCTGCTCGTGCTGGACGAGCCCACCAGCGGGCTGGACCCGCTGATGCAGCAGGAGTTCCTCGGCATGGTGCGCGACGCCCGGACCGGCGGGCAGACCGTCTTCATGTCCTCGCACGTGCTCGCCGAGGTGCAGGAGGTCGCCGACCGGGTCGCCATCGTGCGGGACGGGCGCCTGGCCGCCGTGGAACGGGTGGAGTCGCTGGGCCGGCGGGCCGTCCGCAGCGTGGAGATCCATTTCGCGGATCCGGTGGCGGCGGACGAGTTCGCCGGGTTGCCGGGGGTGAGCGGGGTGTCCGTGGCCGGCCCGGTGCTGCGCTGCACGGTGGACGGCCGGCTGGATCCGCTCGTCAAGGCGGCGGCCCGGCACGAGGTCGTCGACCTGCTGTCCAGCGAGCCCGATCTGGAGGAGACGTTCCTGTCGTTCTACTACCACTCCGAAGGAGACCGTGATGGTGCCCGCGCTGATGCGTAAGACGTGGCGCGACGACCGCCGCGCGATCCTCGGCTGGGCGGCCGGTGTCACGGCCTTCACCACCGTCTACGCCTCGTTCTACCCGCAGCTGCAGGGCGCCGCCGAGCTGAAGCAGGACACGTTGCCGCAGGGGGTGCTGGACTTCCTCGGTGTGGCGGACTTCCTGTCGCCGGCGGGCTACCTGCAGGCGAGCATCTTCAGCCTGCTCGGCCCGCTGCTCGTGCTGATGTGCACGGTCACGGTGGTCACGCGGACCATCGCCGGGCCGGAGGAGGGCGGCGGCATGGAGCTGCTGCTGGCCAACCCCGTGTCGCGGACGGCGTTCGCGGGTCAGCGGCTGGCCGCCGCCGGGCTCGCGGTCACGGTGGTCGCCGCCATCCCGTGGCTGCTGCTGATGGTCATCGTCCCGGCCGTCGGCATGGACATCCCGCTGTCGTCCGTGGCGGCCGCGGGCTTCGGCCTGGTCGCGCTCGCCTGGTGCTTCGGCGGCCTGGCCTTCCTCGTGGGCGCCGCGACCGGCCGGCGGGCGAGCGTGCCGGCGGTCACCGGGATCGTCGCCGTGGCCACGTACATGGCGAACGCGGTCAGCGGCATGGCGCCGGGATGGTCCTGGCTGCGCTGGTGGTCGCCGTTCCACTACTTCCTCGGCACCGACCCGTTGCGGACCGGCTGGCATCCGGCGTCCCTGCTCGTGCTCGTGGTGGCCGGGGCCGGGGCCGTCGCCGCCGGGGTGATCCTGTTCGACCGCCGTGACGTCGGTGTCTGACCGGGCCGGGCCGGCGGCCGGCTGGCTCGAGGACGCCTGCGCCGGCCTGCTCGCCGGGCCCGGCGGGACGGTACGGGCGCGCGCCGCCGCCGCGCTGGGCGCCCGGGCCGCTGACGCCGGGGTGCACCTGCGGGAGCTGGTCGCCGCGGTGATGACGGCGACGGGCGGGCACTGGACGTCGAGCCGCCCGGCCGCCGGCGAGGTGCCCGACGGGGTGCACGCGCGGGCGGCCACGCTGCTCGCCACCGCCCACGAGACGCTGGCAGCGGCCGTCGACGGGTACAACCATCGGGCGCGCGCCGAGCTCGACCGGCACGACAGCGCCCGCGCCGAGTTCGTCACCGACCTGCTGACCGGCCGGGCGGATCCCGGCGACCTCGCCGAGCGCGCCCACCGTTACGGCATCCGGCTGTCCGCGGCGCACACCGTGCTGGTCGCCCGCGCGCCCGGCCTCACCCTGGAGGCGGCCCGGCGGATCGACGCCGCGCTGGCCGGTCGTTTCGGCGAGGGCAACACCCTGACCACGCTGCGCGGCGACGACCTCGTGTGCATCAGCGCCGGCGGCCTGCGGGGGATCGCCGGGGAGCTCGCCCGGCTGCTGCTCGCCGAGACGGGTACGGCCGGCTGGCAGCTCGCTGTCGGGCGTACCCATCGGGGTCTGCGGGGTCTGGCCACCTCCCTGGACGAGGCCCGCGGCACCCTCGACCACGCCGCCAAGCTGGGGTTCACCGCGCCCGTGCTGAACGCGGCCGACCTGCTCGTCTTCCCCGTCCTGCTGCGCGACCGGGAGGCGATCACGGATCTGGTCACCACCGTTCTGGGCCCGCTGACCACTGCGCGCGGCGGGGCGCAGCCCTACCTCGACACGCTGACGGCGTTCTTCGACAGCCAGGGCAACCACACGGCAACCGCCCGGCAGATGCACCTGTCGGTCCGCGCGGTGACGTACCGGCTGGACCGGATCCGGGACCTGACCGGCTACCACCCGGGTGAGCCGACGCAGCGGTTCACGCTGCAGGCGGCGGTGCTGGGTGCCCGCCTGCTGAGCTGGCCGCCGTGACCGGGCCGGGGGTCAGCTCAGCTGCTCGCGGACGCGGCGCGACGGGGTGACCTCGTACAGGTCGAGAACGGGTGGCAGGTCTGCCAGGCCGGGGCCGCCCGCGCGGATCCAGGCGGCGATGTCGGCGCCTGCGTCGTGGTCGTTGACCAGGCCCAGCCACACCGGCCGGCCCCCGGCGCGCCGGCCCGCCGCGGACGGCTGGACCACGATGACGTTGGCCTGGGCGCAGGCGTCGAGGCAGTCGCTGACCCGTACGGTGGCCTCGCCCGCGACCGCCGCCCGCAGCCGGTCGAGCTGGGCGGCGTGGTCGAAGCGGGGCACGGTGCGGGCGGTGCCGCAGCAGCAGCCGCGGCACACCGTCACGGTGCAGCCGCCCGTACCGGTGGCGGGGGAGGGGCGACGGGTCACGACCGCAGACGATAGCGCCGGCCTGAGGGGCCGGCGCGGTGGGCGGTGGTACGGGCCGCGCAGGTCACAGACGACCGGCGCGGCCCGTACGGTCAGCCGGCGTTGCCGTAGACGCCGACCTCCACGGTGTCGACGTAGTAGCAGCCGCTGAAGAAGCCCGGACAGGTGCCGCCCTCCTCGGCGACCTGCGTGCCCAGCATGCTGTACCGCAGGTAGCGCACGCCCGAGGTGCTGCCGGTCGCCAGGGACAGCGGGTTCATCTTGTCCCGGTTGCCCTTGCCGAAGTGGCCCTGGGACGCGACCGTCCAGGTGGTGCCGTCCGCGGACGTCTCGAGGCGGTAGTCGCCCGTCGACGAGCTCGGGTCGTCGCCGCAGGTGCCGGTCGGGTTGACGGCGATCGAGGTGACGTTCACCGCCGCGGGCAGCTTCACCACCATGTAGCGGGGTTCGATGCCGCTGCCGGACACGATCGCGTCGGTGCTCCAGCCGGTCTGCTGCGAGCTGTCCAGGGCGGCCTCGGGACCGCAGCCGATGACGCTGAAGTCGAAGCCGTTGAAGTCGGTCACCGCGCTGCCGCCGGAGACCGTGGCCCAGTTACGGCGCAGCGACCAGTCGGCCCGGTTGGGTCCGCGCCGCACCGGCAGATCCCGGACCTGCGGGTCGTAGCCGGCCTTGGCGGCCGTGACCTCCGGGTACGTGCCCGGCAGGACGTTGCGGATCGTGTAGTGACCGGCGTCGTCGGCGACCGCCGTGTACGAGCCGCCGAACCCGGAGTCGTGGCCCGGGAACGAGACCGTGGCCCCGGCCAGCGGCGCGTGCGTGTCGGTGTCCACGACGGTGCCCTTGACCGAGGTCAGCGGCGCGGCCGGCGCGGGCGGCAGCGAGAAGTCCTCGATCTGGGTGAAGTCGTCGGCGTCGGCGGAGGCCGCGAAGAAGCCCATGCCGCGGCCGGCGAAGACCTTCCAGATCGTCCGCTGGTGTACGCCCCGGAAGACGACCTTGTCCGCCATCACGATCGAGTTGCGCATGTCGAGGAACGTCGGGTTGGCCGGCGACAGCTCCATCGCCCGCGTCACCAGCGACTCGGCGACCTTCGAGCCCACCGCCGTACGCAGGTCCCACAGCGTCTCGGCCCAGATCTCGCCGTCGGCGTGCGACTCCGGGAACCCGAGGATCTTGCCGTAGTCGCCGTACGTGTAGCCGCCGGGACCGGCGTCGCCGGCGCCCGGGCACACCGTGGCGTCGGCGCCCACCGCGCAGTCGAGCGGCTGCGTACGGATGAGGTTCTGGTTGCGGCCGACGTAGCGCCCGACCAGGACCTCGCCGGGCGCGCTGGTGTCCTTCTGCAGGCCCTGCGCGGTGAGGTAGTCGAACGCGTACCAGTCGCTCCACGCCTCGCCCATGGCGTAGCCCTGACCGCCGGTGAGCGTCGAGTTGCCGTCGGCGTCGACGACGAGCCGGTTGGACACGCCGTGGGTGTACTCGTGGTAGACGACGTCCGCCTCGTCGCCGGAGTTGGCCGGCAGGAACGGGTCGTCGGGCCAGCCGGGGTCGGAGAACAGGTACATCTGCATGCGGCCCGGCACACCGTCCGGGGTGGGCAGCATGTTGGCGTTGTCGGTGTGGCCCGCGTCCGGGAAGCCGTCGGCGGTGTCGGCGCCGTCGAGCGCGTTCACCTCGATCGGGTCGCCGTCGGCCTGGTCGTAGTTGCCGGCCGCCCGGGTGAAGCCGATCGGGGACTTCTCCAGGTGGTCGTGGTAGTTGTTGGTGAACCAGAAGAGCTGGGCGGCGTTCTGGTCGGCGTTGTCGCGCCACGAGTACGCGACCTTGGGGTTCCACGAGCACTGCAGGCTGGGCGTGCAGGGCGCGCCGACCTGGGCGGTGAAGTCCTTGAACGGGAACCGCCAGTTGCCGGGCGCGTTCGGGGCGACCTCCTCGCCGGCGTCCGCCTCGTCGTTGTCGTTGAGGTCGAGGAACACGTGTGAGGACCTGCCGGACAGGGTGGTGGCGTCCGGTGTGATCCACTTGGCGAGCGAGCGCACGTGCTGCTGCCCGCCGGCCTCGGCGCCCGGGTAGTTGGTCCACGCCAGCGCGTTCGGGGCGTTGTCGGAGACGAGCAGGGACTGCCGGTAGAGCACCCGGCCCGTGGCGGCGTCGAGCACGTGCAGGTAGCCCTCGCGCAGGGTCAGCGTCTGCCAGGCGAGGCGTACGCCGCCGGGCGTCGCGAAGGCCACCAGCTTGGCCCGGTCGCCGGAGGCGAAGGTGGTCGCCCGGTCGGCGCCGGCCCTGGCGGAGGCCACGGTGGTCCGGGAGCTGCCGCCGGTGTCGCGCGCGGCGGCGTCGCGGGCCTGCGCGGCCGACAGCTTCGCGGCGCCCAGGTCGGTCGGCGTGCTCGCCACCGGCGAACCGGTGACCTGGATGAGCCGCCCGTCCTTCGCGACGTCGGCCCGGACGCCGTTGCCGAAGACCACGACGCCGCCGGCGAGCTGCTGGAAGCTCAGGTGGTGGGTGCCGGCGACGTCGACGTAGTCCTTGCGCAGCCGCAGCGCGGCCACCTCGGCGGCGCTGAGCCCGAAGATCTCGGGGTGGGCGATGAGGTAGTCCCGCGCGATCGTGGCGGCGGGCTCGGGGCTGGGCCCGGTGAGGAACCCGTCGAGCCGGGCGATCCGGCGCGCGGTCCGGGTGACCGGGTCGATGTCCACGATGCCCTGTACGCCGAGCGACGCCTGCAGCCGGGTGACCGCGGCGGGTGTCGGCGTGGCCTGGCGGGTCGCGCGCCCGCTCGGGGCGGCGGTGTGGCGGGCGTCGAAGAACGGCTTGCGGGCGGCCTCGTGGCGTAACCGGGCCGGCGACGGATCACCGGGTGGGGCTGCGGAGGCGGCGGTGACGGAGGCGGTGGGGGCGAGGGCGATGCTCAGCGCGGTGACGACGGCGCAGCTCAATGCGCGCCGAGCGGGAAGAATGGATTTCACGCGGCTCCCTACGGTGGGTCCTAAGGAGAGGTATGGGATCCCGAGAGCAGCATACTCATCCGCGTCGATGACACCAGCGATGCCGGTGAATACATATTCGTCGAAATACCGTTTACGGAAAGCCGCGAAAGACGCCGTCGCGATCCACCTCCGCCGCGAATTCCGCCCAGTCCATGTTGGCCAGCGACAGGTTGTTCTGCACCGACCACATCTCGGACGGCACCACCCGGAACGTGTCGCCGTAGAGCGGTCCGCGGCCCTGGTCGACGGGCCCTTCCGCGTAGTCGTACAGCTTGACCACGAGAATGGGCTGGTCAGGACGGGTCAGGGCGACCGTGTCGACGAGGAAGGCGAAGGAGTGGCGGGCGTCGGCGGGCACGATCTCGAGCAGCCGCGCCGCGGTGAGCCCCTCGTACGCCCGGTCGTCGACGAACCTGACGAGGGCGGTGAACTCGTCCTCGGTCTGCGGTTCCTCGATGGCCGACCGGATCCGCGCCCACTGTGGCTCGTGGTCGAAATCGGTGCGGATCACGAGGGAGACGTCGGAGTTGCCGTGCCAGATCGACATCGTCATCCGCGGGAGAATAGACGGATCCCCGGTAAGGACTTCAATGGGGTGATCGGGTGACCCGCTCCATCCGGTTCCACCCGGACCAGCCGCGCTCGCGCATCAGGTCACGCAGCCGCTGCGCCCGCGGGTCGGACTCGTCGGCCAGCGCGTCGAGGAGGTCGAACGGCAGCTCGTCGTCCTCGCCGTCGGGCGGCCCCTCGATCTCGCCGGCCGCCTCCGCCTCCTCGGCGAGGCCGGCCATGATGTCGGCCGCCTCCTGCAGGAGCCGGTCGTCGACGTGGTCGCTGTCGAGCACCTCGGAGAGCAGGCGGTAGAGGCGCACGATCCGTTCGTCGTTCAGCTGGGCCACTTTCACCGGTATCCAGGTGCGGACGTGCTCGGGCCAGCGGGCCGCGATCAGGATCCACCCGTCCCGCTCGGCCTGCACCATCCGCTCGGACGCCCCGATGTCGCGCAGCAGCCCGAGGTAGGAGACGACCTCCGGCGGGAGGGACGCGCTGTCGCCGGCGGTGAGCTGGGCGATCTGCTTGCGGCTCGTCTCCAGCCGCTGGATCTCCTCGGACAGGTGCCGGTCGATCCGGTCGATCGCCGCGGCGAAGGACGGGGCGTCGGCCGCGAGCATCGTGCCGATCCGGGAGAGCGGCACGCCCGCCTCCGCCAGCGTACGGATCTTGATGAGCGCCACCACGGCCGTGGCGCCGTACCGCCGGTAGCCCGAGGCGTCGCGCTCGGGCTCCGGCAGCAGGCCGATCTGGTGGTAGTGGCGCACCGCGCGCACCGTGACACCGGCGTACGACGCCAGTCGACCGATCGTCAGCATGCTCTGATCCTGCCCGTTCAGGCGGTCCGGCGGCGGTACGTGCGGGCGGCGAACAGCAGGGCCAGCACGAGGATCCCGGTGCACCAGGCGAGCGCCGTCCAGATGCCGGTGCCGACCGGCTGCCCGGCGAACAGGTCGCGGATCGTGTTGACGATGGAGGTCACCGGCTGGTGCTCGGCGAAGGCCCGCACGGGGCCCGGCATCGACGCGGTGGGCACGAACGCCGAGCTGACGAACGGCAGGAAGATCAGCGGGTACGCGAACGCGCTGGCGCCGTCCACCGAGGTGGCGGTCAGTCCGGGGATCACCGCGAGCCAGGTCAGCGCCAGCGTGAACAGGACCAGGATGCCCGCCACCGCGAGCCAGTCCAGCACGCTCGCCCCGGTACGGAATCCCATCGCGACGGCGACCCCGACGACCACCGCGACCGAGATCAGGTTGGCCACCATGGAGGTCAGCACGTGCGCCCAGAGCACCGCGGCGTGCGCGATCGGCATGGACCGGAACCGGTCGAGGATGCCGCCCTGCAGATCCAGGAAGAGCCGGTACGCCGTGTACGAGATGCCCGAGGCGATCGTGATGATCAGGATGCCGGGCAGCAGGTAGTTCACGTACCTGCCCGGGCCGGCCTGGATGGCGCCGCCGAGCACGTAGACGAACAGCAGCATCATCGCGACCGGGGTGACCGCGGTGGTGATGATGGTGTCCGGGCTGCGCGCGATGTGCCGCAGCGACCGGCCCAGCAGGACGGCGGTGTCGCCGAGGAAGTGCCGGTTCATCGTCGTCCCCCTTCGGTACGGGCGCCGACCAGGGTCAGGAAGACGTCCTCCAGGCTCGGCTGCTTCTCGACGTACTCGACCTCGGCGGGCGGCAGGAGCTGCCTGAGCTCGCCGAGCGTGCCGTTCACGATGATCCGGCCCTCGTGCAGGATCGCGATCCGGTCGGCGAGCTGCTCCGCCTCGTCCAGGTACTGGGTGGTCAGCAGCACCGTGGTGCCGCCGGCGGCCAGCTCCTTGACCGCCTCCCACACCTCGAGGCGGGCCTCCGGGTCCAGCCCGGTCGTCGGCTCGTCGAGGAACACCACCGGCGGGTCCCCGATGAGGCTCATCGCGATGTCCAGCCGGCGGCGCATGCCACCGGAATACGTCCCGGCGCGCCGGCCGCCCGCCTCGGTCAGCGAGAAGCGCTCGAGCAGGCCGTCCGCGATCGGGGCGGCGCCCTTCAGGTGCCGCAGCCGGGCGACCAGGATCAGGTTCTCGCGCCCGGTGAGGACCTCGTCGACGGCCGCGAACTGTCCGGTGAGGCTGATGGACCGGCGCACGTCGGCGCCCTGCGTCGCCACGTCGAAGCTGTCCACCCGGGCCGTTCCGCCGTCGGCGCGCAGCAGCGTGGAGAGGATCCGCACCATGGTGGTCTTGCCGGCCCCGTTCGACCCGAGCAGGGCGACGATGCTGCCACGCGCCACCTCGAGGTCGACGCCGCGGAGCACTTCCAGGTCCTTGAACGATTTCTGCAGGCCCCGCACATGGATCGCGACCGGATCCGGGGCCGGAGTGATACTCATGGCAGGGAGCATGGAGGGTTGACGCTGCGTCAGGGTCAAGGCCTTCGTGCCGCCGGGCGGACCGGCCGGGCGTACGGCATCGTGGTGGCATGGCGAAGATTCTGATCACCGGCTCCAGCGACGGCATCGGGCGGCACACGGCGGCGACGCTGGCCGCTCAGGGACACGAGGTGGTGCTGCACGGCCGCAACGAGCGCCGGGCCGCGGACGCGCGCGACGGCGTGCCCGCGGCGGCCGGGGTGGTCGTCGGCGACCTGGCCAGCCTCGAGCAGACCCGGGACGTCGCCCGCCAGGCGAGCGAGCTCGGGCCCTTCGACGTGGTCGTGCACAACGCCGGCGTCGGCGGGGGACAGGCCGCGCCGGAACGCACCGGGGACGGCCTCGAGCGGATCTTCCAGGTGAACACGCTGGCGCCGTACGTGCTGACGGCCCTGCTGCCGGCGCCCGCCCGGCTGATCCACCTCACCTCGGGCCTGGAGGCCGGCGGCCGCGTACGCCTGGACGACCTGCAGTGGCAGGACCGCGACTGGGACGGCATGCAGGCCTACAGCGACTCCAAGCTGTACGACGTCATGCTCGCGTTCGCGGTGGCGAGGCGCCGGCCCGGCACGCTGAGCAACGCGGTCGACCCGGGCTGGATCCGCACCCGGATGGGCGGACCCGGCGCCACCGACGATCTGCCCGAGGGTGCCGAGACGCAGGTGTGGCTGGCCACCTCGGACGAGCCCGCCGCCACGGTCACCGGCCGCTACTTCAAGCGCCGGCGGGAGCTGCGGGCCAATGCGCAGGCGTACGACGAGTCCCTGCAGGAGGAGCTGCTGGCCGTCTGCGCGGAGCTCAGCGGTGTGAAGCTGACGAGCTGACGGGCAGGGTTCCGCGGCCGGCCGCCTCGTCGGGGCACGAGCCCGGCAGGAGGTTGCGCACCACGGCCACCGGCGACGGGGCGTGGTGCAGCAGGGTCTGCGTGACCGATCCGAGCAGCCCCCGGTACGGCTGCTGACCGCGGGCGCCCACCACGACCAGCCCGGCGTCGCGGGACTCGGCGCGCAGCACGGTGCTCGGGTCGCCGCGGACCATGCGGACGCGGACCCGTACGCCGTACCGGTGCGCCCGCGCGTCGACCGCCTTCCTCAGGTCCGCCTCCTGCGCGGCGGGGCCGGCGTCGTCGCCGTCCGGCGGCGTCCACGCGTGGACGACGACCAGGTCGGCGCCCCGGGACGCGGCGGCGTCGAACGCGAAGTCGAGCGCCTGTCCGGAGCCGGCCGGACCGTTGACGCCGGCCAGCACCGGGCCGGCCGGCGGCGGGGCCGGGCGGGTGACGACCACGGTGCACGGCGCCCGGGCCGCGAGCTGGACCGCCGGCGCCTCGCGCGCCAGGCACACCCCGGAGCGCAGGCCGCCGTCGCCGATCACGAGCATGGCGGCCGTACGCGCCTTGCGCAGCAGCGCCGTCACGGCCGACCCCTCGAGGAAGTGCGGGGTGATCGCCGAGGCGGGCACGAGCCGGGTGGCCTCGGCGACCGAGCACCGCATCAGGTCCCGGGGCGCCGGCCGGGGTTCCCCGGCCGCCGGGCCGGTCAGCGTGGGCACCCAGTTGAAGCAGTGCACCAGGTGCAGCGGGCACCCGTGCATCGCCGCCTCCCACGCGGCGGCTCCGACGGCGTTGCGGCTGGCGGCCGAGCCGCTGACTCCGACGACGATCGGCAGGTCCGTCATGACCCGTCACCTCCCGGTGCGTGCCGGCCGGGTCCCCGTCGACGACCACGGGGATCCGCGCCGTGGTGACCGCCCCGGCGGCGTCGGACCGGAGCCGGGGCGTGGGTATCCCCCCAGCCTGGCGCGGCCGTGGCGGGGGCGACAGGGCCGTAGGTCCCGTCGGGCCGGCGCGGCCACCCGATCCGCGACCTGCCGCCGCGCGGTGGCCGCCGACATCGTGGGGACGGGTCAGGTGCCCATCGGCGTACGGGTGCGGTGGGCCCGCGGCTCAGACCCGGCTGACGGCGTACGTGTCGCGCAGCTCCCCGGCCGTGACCGCCCTGCCGAAGTGCCAGCCCTGGCCGAGGTCGACGCCGGTGTCCCGCAGCGCGGCGGCGTCCTCGGCGGTCTCCACGCCCTCGGCGACGACGGTGGCGCCGGTGGCGCGGGCCAGGTCGACGAGCGCGCGGGTCACGACCGTGAGCACGCCGTCGGCGGCGATGCCGGTGACGATGCTCCGGTCGAGCTTGATGACGTCCGGGGCGGTGATGACGATGTGGCGCAGGGACGAGAAGCCGGCGCCGACGTCGTCGATGGCGAGCCGCATCCCGGCGCCGCGCAGGGGCATGAGTGCGGCCTTCAGCTCGTCGTAGTCCTCCACCGGGTCGTGCTCGGAGAGCTCGAGGACGACGCGGTGCAGCGGCAGCCGGCTGAGCAGGTCCGCGCATTCCCCGGTGAGCAGCGTCGCCGGGGACACGTTCATGGTCACGTACCCGCCGACCCCGGCGATGTGGTCGGCGGCCCGGCGCAGCGCGAGCAGCTCGAGGCGGTGGCCCTCGCCGATGAGGTGGGCGTCGGCGAAGCAGCGGTCCGGCGGCAGGTCCCATTCGGCGGGGAAACGGCTCAGCGCCTCCGCGCCGACCCGGTCGCCGGTGGCGAGGTCGACGATCGGCTGGAGCAGCACGGCCGGGCCGCCCGCCTCGAGCACCGGGGCGAGCCGGCCGGCGATCTCCTCCGTGCGGGCGCGCCGGCGCACGTCCGGCTCGATGAGCAGCGACGCGGCGTGCGACAGGACGTCCATCAGCGCCTTGTCGCGCTTGGTGAGCTGCTTGTCGGCCAGGAAACCGGCGGCGCAGAAGGTGCCGTACACGGTGCCGTCGCTGAGCACGACGGGTACGGAGACGAAGCTGCGGATCCGGGGCATCCGCGCCGAGGGCAGCTTCATGGCCGCCGGGAAGTCCTTGACGTTCGGCATCACCGGCGGCAGCTTGCCGTCCATGATCGCCTGGCAGAACGAGGTGGCCTGCGGCTGGGTGTTCCCGTCGCGGAAGACCAGCGGTACGGCCGACTCGACCACCTCGAGGTGCTGCGTGGTGCCGTCCATGCGGGTCATGAACGCCAGGCTCAGGCCCAGCGACTGCCGCGCGGTCTGCAACAGCTGAGCGATCTGCTCCGCCGTCTCGGTGCGGTTGCTGCGCACGGTGCCTCCTTCGCGGCCGGGTCACCTCCCATCGACCGCGGCCCCGGGCACCTGAGTACGGGCTATCATATGGCGCGAAACGGACTTTTTGCCACGGGGTGCCTCGCTACCGCGCCGCACCCGTCCCCGGGCGACGGCTGCTACCCGGGCGCCGCACGATGGGGCACTGCCGAGCCGGCCGGACGAGCGGAAGGGGCCGATCATGTCGTCGACCCGTGCCTGGCGCGGCTCCCGCTGGGTGACCGGGCTGCTCGGCACCCTGCTGGCCGTGCTCTCCGGCGCCGCCGTCTGGGCCAGCTGGCGGCAGACCGACACCGTCGCCGACGTGGTGGCCTCCAGCACCGAGACGGACGCGTACCAGCAGGCGGCCTACCTCGCCGCCGCGGAGATGGCGCTGCTGCAGGCCTCCTTCTGGGACCCCGCGGGCGAGGCGCGCCGGCGGATACCGGAGGTGAACAAGCAGGTCGACGACGCGATGGCCCGGATGGTCGCGGTCGACGACAGCCCCGACCGGCAGCGGTCCCGCGTGCTCAAGCAGCAGCACCTCAACCTCGGCCCGGACATCGCGTACTACCTGCAGCAGATCGACCGGCACGACCAGGCGGGGGCGCGGCGCACGCTGAAGACCGTCATCGAGCCGTCGTACTCGCGCATCACCTCCCGGCTCATCGAGGTGCAGACCGAGCGGCTCGCCGAGGCCACCCGCAACCAGAACGCCGCCCGCGATTTCTCCCGGCGGCTGCTCGCCGGCAGCATCGTCGTCTTCGTGCTGGGGCTGGCGGTGCTGAACCTGTTCGGGTGGTCCGTACGCGCCCACCGCCGCCAGATGACCGCGCTCGCCGCCATCGACGCGCTCACCGGCCTGCCCAACCGGGTGGCGTTCCTCGCCGCGGCCGGCCTGGCGCTGACGGAGACGCCACGCGCCGAGGCCGACGGGGCGAAGGCGGCACCGCCGACGGTGCTGCTGGTCAACCTCGACGGCTTCCGCGCGGTCAACGACCAGCTCGGCCACGGCATCGGGGACCGGCTGCTGATCGAGTCCGGCCGCCGGCTGGCCGGCGCGGTGCGCGACGACGACCTGGTGGCCCGGCTCGGCGCCGACGAGTTCGCCGTCCTGCTGCGCGGCCGCTCCGACTCCGACGAGGCGCTGGCGGCCCGGCTCACGACCGCCTTCGACGAGCCGTTCGCGCTCGACGACTTCACCGTCGACCTGGAGATCAGCATCGGGGCCGCCACCGCGCAGCCCGGCGAACAGGTGACCACGCTGCTGCAGCACGCCGACATCGCGCTGCACACCGCGAAGCTCGACCACACCGGGTTCCACCGCTACACCTCGGCCGCGGACGACACCGCGGCGGCCCGCCTGAGCCTGCTCGGCGACCTGCGCCGCGCCCTGGACGACACCGGCCAGCTGATCCTGCACTACCAGCCGCAGATCGACCCCGCCGACGGTGCGATCACCGGCGTGGAGGCGCTGGCGCGCTGGCAGCACCCGGTCAAGGGCATGGTGAGCCCCGGCGACTTCATCCCGGTCGTGGAGAACACCAGCCTGATCCACCGCTTCACCGACCTCGTCCTCTCCCAGGCGCTCGCCCAGGCCCGGATCTGGCACGACAGCGGCTACCGGCTCACGGTCGCGGTCAACATCTCGGCGCACAGCCTGCTCGACGCGCGCTTCTGCTGCCGCGTTGCCACGCTGCTGGAGGAGGCCGGCGTACCCGGCGAGATGCTGTGCATCGAGATCACCGAGAGCTCGGTGATGCGCGACCCGGCGGTCGCCATCGAGGCGCTGCGGCGGATCCGCGACCTGGGCGTACGCGCCTCGATCGACGACTACGGCACCGGCTACTCCTCGATGAGCTACCTCAAGCTGCTCCCGGTGAACGAACTGAAGATCGACCGCTCGTTCGTCTGCGACATGGCGACCGACGCGAGCAGCCACGCCCTGGTGTGCTCCGCCGTCGAGCTCGGCCACAACCTGGGCCTGACCGTGGTCGCCGAGGGCGTGGAGGACGCCGCCACCGCCGAGGCCCTGCGCGAGGTGGGCTGTGATCTCGCGCAGGGGTACCACTTCGCCCGGCCGATGGACGCCGAGGCCCTGACGCGGCTGCTGCGGACCGAGGTTTCCCGCCAGCCGGCCTGACCGGGTCAGTCCACGTCGTTGGTGAGCAGCTCGTACGCGGCCGGGTCCAGCTCCGTCGCGTCCGCGGGGACGGTGGGTGCGGCGGTCGTGCCGTACCCGGAGATCGCGATGACCAGCGGCGCGCCCGGGGCCTCCGTGGGGGCGTCCGACGGGATGGCCGACGGCGGCGCGGAGGCGGGCGCCTGCAGCATGCCGGGCACGTGCACGGTGATCTTCGTGAGCCGGCCCTGTGCGTCCAGAGTGGCCTCGAACGGCATCGCGCTCGCCCGCGGCCCGTAGAAGTAGTACGGGTCGTTGGCGAACAGGTTGAGCCCGGGGTCCACCTTGGTGCCGTCCAGCGTGCCGGTGACGGCGGTGCCGGTGCTCTCGGCGCGGACGACGGCACCGACGAGTGCGCCGGCCCCGGTGACGTCGGGCTGCGCGGCGGTGGGCACCGGCGGCAGGGACTCCATGCCGCTCTGGTCCTCCTCGGCGGCGGCGGCTTTGAGGCGCTTCTCGTCCGCGCGGACCCAGTGCTTGCCGTCGAGCACCGTCATGATCTTCTCGGCCTTCGCGATCTCGGCCGCCTGGGCGGGCGCCGCCTTGCGCTTGTACTTCTCGTAGAGCTGCTTGTACTGCTCGTAGCCGTCGGCGTGGATGCGGTAGCGCATGAAGAACGCCTTGCCCGAGCGCAAAACCGTGGGGCCGTACGGCTGCTCCATCAGCGAGCCGTCCGGCAGGTGCACGGACCCGCTGACGGTGCCCTCCTGGGAGCGGGTGAACGTGTAGTTGCCGCCCTTGAGCCCCTGCAGGGCCTGCTGCAGGACGGGCTTGCCGTCGGCGGTGGCGCCGGCCGGCGTGGGCGTGGTGCCGTTGGCGCAGGCGGCCAGCGCCAGCGTGGCGGTGACGGCGGCGGCCGCCGCGGGGGTGAGCTTCCGGAGGACCATGGCGGGCACTGTAGGGGTACGGATCAACGGGTCCTCACCGGACCTCGAGCTCGTACAGGGAGTAGCCGTACGTGCTCACGCGGCGGGTGCCGTACATGCGCACGTAGCGGGCCGGGGTCCCGCCGGGCCGGACGGTCACGGTCCCGCCCTCGCCGGCGGTGGTGCCGTACACCCGTTTCCACGTGGTGCCGTCCGTCGAGATCTCGATGCGGTAGCCGACGGCGTACGCGTGCTCCCACCGCACCGTGATCGAGGAGATCCGCCACCGCTTGCCGAGGTCCACGGCGATCCACTGGGGGTCGCTGAACCCGCTGCTCCACCGGCTGTCCGGGTCGCCGTCGACGGCCTGGGAGGGTCCCCACGGCGGCCCTTCCCTGCTGGAGGCGGTCGCGGTGCGGTGCAGCGCCAGGTTGCGGCCGGACGGGTTCGCCGCCGCGCGGGGCGCCGCCGGCGAGCGCTCCGCCGTCGATGTCGTGGCTCGTACCGGCGCGGTGGGCGGAAGCGTCGTCCGCCTGCTCGTCGCGGAGGGGGCGGGCCGCGGGACGGTGGCGACGGTGGCGCTCGCGTCCGTGAAGGGCCGGGCCCGCTCCGGGGCGTTCCGCTGCGCCCGCACGATCAGCCCGGTGGCGGTCATCCCGGCGACGACGAGCAGGACCGCCAGCGCCGCGAGGACGCGGGGCCGGGCCCGCCCCGGCGGCGCCGGGGGAGCGGGCGCGGGGGCCGCCGCCGGTGTTCGCTGGTCGAGGAGCAGGTCGAGCAGCTCCCGGGCGGTCGGCCGGTCGGCGGGGTCCTTCGCCAGCGCGCGCCCCACCACCGCGCGCAGCGGCTCCGGAAGCCCGTCCAGCCGCGGGGGCTGGGTGAGGATCCGCGCGGCCGTCGCGCCGGGGGAGTCACCCTCGAACGGCGTACGGCCGGTGCCGGCGTACGCGATCACGCACCCCCACGCGAACACGTCCGCCGCCGGGGCCGCCGGTTCGCCGGGCTCGGAGGAGAACCGCTCCGGCGCCATGTACGCCACCGTGCCGACCATCTGGCCGGTGCGCGTGTACCGGCTGGACGACTCCCGCGCCCGGGCGAGCCCGAAGTCGATGACCTTCGGGCTGCCCGGCGCGAGCAGCACGTTCTCCGGCTTGAGGTCGCGGTGCACCACGCCCGCGCCGTGGATGCCGCTCAGCGCGGTGGCCACCCCCGCGGCGAGCGAGTGCAGCGCCGCCGCCCGCAGTGGCCCCCGCCCCTCGACGACCTCGACCAGGCTGGGCCCGTCGACGTACTCGACCACCAGGTACGGCGGCTCGTGGCCGAGGTCGGCGTCGAGCACCTCGGCGGTGCAGAACGGCGGCACCTGGCGGGCGCGTTCCACCTCGCCACGGAACCGGGCCCGGAACTCCGGGTCGCCGGCCAGCGCCGCGTGGACCAGCTTGACCGCCACGTACGTGCCGTCGGGGTCCTCGGCCAGGTACACCACGCCCATGCCGCCCGCGCCCAGCCGGCCGGTGAGCTCGTAGCGGCCCAGCCGTTCGGGGTCGTCGCGGCGCAGCGGACTCACGCGGTACGCGGTGTCCAGGTCAACTCCAGGAAGGCACGGCGGCGGGACGGGAACTGGTATACCAGGATTCCGGGAATTGATCCACTTCAGTCCCGCATCGGCCAGATCCGGCCCACCACGCGTGCCTCGACGGTGTCCTCGTCGACGGTGCCGTACTCGCGCGAGTCGATGGACACGATCCGATGGTCGCCGAGCAGATAGAGCTGGCGCTCGGGCACCGTGACGGGGGAGCAGTCGGTGCGGTCCTCCTCGGGACCGAGCGTCAGGTACGGCTCGTCCAGCGGGCTGCCGTCGCGCCACACCCGCCCGTCGCGGCACTCAATGGTGTCGCCGGGCAGGCCGATGATCCGCTTGAGCAGGGTGTGCGGTTGCGTCCCCGGGTCGACCGCCTTGGTGAACGTGACCAGGTCGCCGCGGTGCAGTCCGGTGGCCCGGTACGTGATCCGGTCCAGCAGGACCCGGTCGGAGATCTGCAGCGTCGGTTCCATCGAGCCGGTGGGGATGTAGCCGACGCTCATCACGTACCGGCTGACGACGAACCCGGCGAGCAGGCCGACCACGAGCACCAGCGCCGTGCCGCTGGCGACCCGCAGCGGCCGGGGCAGCTGCCGGGCCCGGCGGCGGCGTTCGCGCCACACCGTACGCAGCCCGCCGGCGGCCCAGCGGACGGCCTCCCAGTCGCCGCGGGTCTCGCCGAACTCCGCGAGCACCGCCTCGCCCCACTCGCCGCCGCGCTCGCGCCGGCCCCGGACGGCCCGGGCGAGCACGGCGTGCGCGACCCGGCGCGGCACGGAATCGCGGACCTGCGTGGGCGCGGTCATGCGGCACCTCCGGCGGTACGCGTCTGCGGCACCGGGCCGGCGCGCCGTGGCGACTGCGCCGGTCGGCGGGCGGCCAGCCGCTGCTCGGCGAGCGTGACGCCGTCGGCGGTGAGCCGGTAGATGTGCCGCGGCGGGCGGCCGGGCTCATCGGAGGGCTCCCAGCCGGTCTCCAGCAGCCGCTGCTCGCTCAGCCGCATGAGGATCGGGTACAGGGTGCCCGACGCGAGCGCGGTCTCCTTGCTCAGGTCGTACCCGTAGCGCCAGCGGGCGGGGTCGGCGAGCAGCGCCTCGAACAGGCGCAGCGTCTGCGGTGAGGCGTGGGGCGGTCTCGGCATGGCCGAAACTCTACATAACTCGACTTACTCCGTCCAGGGTGTCATGAGGCCGTACCGCAGCAGCATGTCGTTGTCGTGGAAGCGCGTCATGCCGCGGATCCGGTCGCCCCGCAGGGTGAGCACCATCAGCCCGGCCGGCTCGCCCGCGATGAAGCAGGCGAAGGCCGGCTGGGTGTTCGCCCGCGCCGGCACGAGCTCCAGCCGCCGCCCGGCGCGCCACCCGCCGCTGACCGCGAGGAATCCCCGGATCGCCGCCGCGCCGTGGTACTCGTGCGGTGCGGGCGGCATGGCCAGCCAGGCGTCGTCGGTGAGCAGCTCGATCAGGGCGTCGATGTCGCGCTCCACGAAGGCCTCGGCGAAGCGCCGGGTCACCGCCCGCTCGGCGGCCGAGCCGGGCGCGGGAGCCTCACCCCCGGGCGCGGTCCGCGCCATCGTCGCGCGGGCCCGCTGCAGCGCGCCCTTGACCGCGGTGGCGGAGGCGTCCAGCATCGCGGCGGCCTCGGCGACCGGATAGGACAGCACGTCGCACAGCACCAGCGCCGCCGCCTGCCGCGGCGGCAGCAGCTGCAGGCCCGCGACGAACGCCAGCTCCACCGCTTCCCGCTGGTGGTAGCGCGCGGCCGGGCCGGCGGCGGCGTCGGGGATCCGCTCCAGCAGCGGTTCCGGGTACGGCGTCAGCCACGTCGCCTCGCCCCGGCGGGTCGGCTCCGGCGGCGTGAACGGCGGCGCCGGCTCGGCCGGTACGCGCCGCCGGTGGTCGCGGATCGCGTTGAGGCACCGGTTCGTGGCGATCCGGTACAGCCAGGCCCGCAGCGAGGAGCGGCCCTCGTACCCGTCCAGGCCCCGCCACGCCGCCAGCAGCGCCTCCTGCAGCACGTCCTCGGCGTCGACGAGCGAGCCCATCAGCCGGTAACAGTGCAGGTGCAGCTCCCGCCGGTAGGGCGCGACCAGCTCACCGAACGCGTCGCCGTCCCCGGCGCGCGCCCGGTCCAGCGTGTTCTGCGTTGTCACCGCCGTGGCCACCACCGTTCCGATCCGCGAGCCGATGGTGTCACAACAGGCAGACCCCGATCGGAGAAGGAGAACACGGTGACCGCACCAGACAGCGAGGCCCTGCGGGTGGCGACGGCGTACCACCGCGCGTGGACCGCCGGCGACCTCGACACGGCGATGACCTACGTGTCCGGCGACATCGTCTGCGAGGCCCCGGCGGGACGGCTGGAAGGCGACGCGGCGTACCGGTCGTTCATGGCGCCGTTCGTGGCCATGCTCGTCGGCGCGCACGTCATCGCGGCTTTCGGCGACGACACCACCGCGCTGATCATGTACGACACGCGGACCACGCTGGTGAAGAGCGGCCCGGCGGCCGAGTGCGTGACCGTCCGCGACGGCCGGATCGTGCACAGCTGGTTCATCTTCGACCGGTTGCCGTTCCAGCAGGCCCGCGCGTCGCAGGGCTGAGCAGGGCGCGCGCGGCGAGATTCCGTGCGGCGATGCCGGCCCGGGTCCGCGGCACGATCATCGCGGCCGCCGCGTGCATGGTGACCTGCTTGCGGCGGGTCAGCCGGCGGTGCTCGCGCTCGTAGCGGGCGAACGCCGCGGCCGGGTCGCCGTGCTCCGCGGCGAGCGCGCCGGCCAGCGTACGGGCGCCGGCGATGGCCAGGCTCGAGCCGTCGCCGAACAGCGAGACGCAGGACGCCGCGTCGCCCAGCAGCGCGATCCGGCCGCGGGACCAGGTGGGCATGGCGACGCGGCTGACGCCGTCGAAGTACAGCTGCGTGGTGCGGGCGGCCTCGGCGAGCAGCTGCGGCACGATCCAGCCGGCACCGGCGTACGCGTCCCGCACGATGCGCCGGTGCCGGTCGGTGTCGCGATGGTCGAGGCCCGGTACCGCCGCGTGCCGGAAGATGAACGCGGCCATGGCCTGGCCCGCGCACGGGTGCACCGACACGAGCCGCCCGGGCAGGTTGTACATGACCACGTCGTGCGGGTGCTCCAGGGCTCCGCGCCACGGCATCGTGGCGACGTGGACGCCCAGGTGCCGCAGGTACGCCGGCTCCGGCCCGAAGGCGAGCCGCCGCACGGTGGAGTGCAGGCCGTCGGCGCCGATCACCACGTCGAAGCGGCCCGGCCGGCCCCGCTCGAACGTCACGTCGACACCGCGGGCGTCCTGCCGCAACCCGGTGATCGTGTCGTCGAAGCGGAACTCGGCGTGCGCGGCGGCGGCGTCGTGCAGGATCGCGGCGAGGTCGGCGCGGGGCAGCTCGATCTCCCGGGTGCCGGCGGCGCTGCGGGACGCGGGTGTGCCGACGCGGACGCCGGGCCGGCCGTCCGCGTCCAGTACGAGCATCGACCGGGCGTGGGTGGCGGCCGCCCGCAGCCGGGGGACCAGGCCCATGTCCTCGACCACCGGCAGCGCCGGTCCACGGACGTCGACCGGGTTGCCGCTGGACCGCAGGCCCTCGGCGCGTTCGATCACGGTGGCCGACCAGCCGTGCCGGGCGAGCCAGTACGCCAGGGCCGGACCGGCGACACCGGCCCCGGAGATCAGTGCGGTACGTGAGGTCATGCCGGCACTGTATCTGCACTCAGTGCAAAGATGCAATGAGTGCCGATTGGCAACGGGTGCCGTACCATGCGGGCATGGCACCCGAGACCTCTCTGCGCGAGCGCAAGCGCGCCCGCACCCGTCAGGCCCTGGTGGAAGCGGCCACCGACCTGTTCGAGCGGCACGGGTACGAGGGGACGACCGTGGCCGACATCGCGGCCGCCGCCGAGATCGGCACGCGGACGTTCTTCAGCTACTTCGCCAGCAAGGAGGAGCTGCTGTTCCCGCACGGCGACGCGCGCATCCGGGCCGCTGTCGCATCCATCGCCGGCCGGCGCCCCGGCGACGAGCCCGCCGACGTGCTGCTGCGCGCGCTGCACCTCGTCGGCGACGACAACGACGATCTGACCGGCCGCCTCGCCGCGCTGCGCCTGCGGCTGATCCGGGAGGTGCCCTCGGTGCGCGGCAAGGCCCTGCAGGTGCAGGCCGACGGCCAGCGCGAGATCGCCCGGCACCTCACCGCGGCGTTCCCCGACCGGCTCGACGAGGTGCAGGCCGCCGCGCTCGTCGGGGCGTTCATCGGCGCGGTCACGGGAGCCCTGCAGGTGCTGCTGGAGCACGAGGACTTCCCGGAGGACCCGGCGAGAGTCCAGGCCGCCGTGGAACGCGCGACGGCGACGGCACTGCAGCCGTGGATGGCGGGGCGGTAGCGGCCGGCGCTTTATGCCCGCCATACGCGCCACCCGGAAGGATCGGCCGCCGTTGTCCGTACGGACGCGAGGAGGTGGCGATGCGAGAACAGCTCGACCTGGCGCTCGGCCGGCCGGGCGCCGCCCAGCTGCTGGTGTGCTGTGCCGTGGCTGCCGTGGTGCTGTTCCTGCCCGTGGCCCGGCTGCTCGGGTGGCGCCCGGGCTGGACGCTGCTCGCGTTGCTGTCCCTGGCGCCGATCCTGGTCTTCACGGTGCCGGTGGAGGCGCCCGGCTGGCAGGACGGGGCCGTGCACCGGGTCGGCGGGTACGTGCGCTCGTACCTGCACACGGCGACGTTCCACGCGGAGCTGGACGCCCCGACCGCGCCCGACGAACGGACGGCGAACCTCCTGCTGTTCGTCCCGCTCGGCTTCTTCGGCGCCCTCGCCACCCGGCGCGCGGTCCTGACCGCCGTGGCCGGCGCGGCGCTGTCGTTCGGCATCGAGGGCTGGCAGGCGGTCAGCGGCGTACGGGTCGCGACCGCCGCGGACTGGCTCTACAACAGCGGCGGCGCGCTGATCGGCGCGGCCGCCGGCCTGGTCGTGCTGGGCCTGATCCGGCTGGCACCCGCCCCGCCCGCCGCGGCGTCGGCCCCGCGGCCGGAGACGCCCGCGGCCCCGCCGCCGGTGGCGCCCGCCGCGCCGCCGCCGTGGGCGGTGCCCGCCGCGCCGCCGCTCGAACCGACGCTGGAGTTCCCCGCCCACGAGGACGAGACCACGGTGAACCTCCGGCCCGTGCACAGCAGCAACGGCGGCACCCGGGTGGGGGTGCCGCCGTGGTGATCGAGCGGTAGGTGCCTACTTGAGCCAGGGCAGGCGCTGCACGATGCTGAGCTTGCTCCAGAGCCGGCCGAGGCCGAGGGTGTTGCCGGCCGCCGTGAGGGCCAGGACGATCAGCACGCCGGCGTAGATCAGGTGGTCGTCCATGAAGGGGTTGTTCTCCGGGGGGAGCACGGCCGACCACATCATGACCAGCAGCAGGCTGCCCGCCACCGCGGCGGCCCGCAGGCCGATGCCGAGGATGAGCGCGGTGCCGATCGCGGCGAGGCCGAGCATGAACATCCAGTCGGCCCAGGCCGCGCCGGCGATGCTGTGGTAGAAGCCCTCGAGCGGGCCGGCGACGGCGTTGCCGAGGAAGCCCTTGGTGGGGCTGCCGCCGTTGATCCAGGCGCCCTTGTCCGGGGTGGCCATGCCGAGGCCGAACACCTTGTCGATGAAGGCCCAGAGGAACACCCAGCCGAGAGCCAGGCGCAGGGCGGCGAGGGTGTAGCGGGTCGCCTTCGCGGCCGTGGTCTCGCGCGCCGGGGTGACGGCCGGGTCGGTCGCCGGGGTGACGGTGCGGGCGGTGGTGGGGTGGGTGGCGGCGGTCATGACGTCCACGTCCTTCCGGTTCTCTTTGACACTTCAATCAAACGCCGGGAGCGCCGCCGCCGTGAGGGCCGCCGTGCCGCATCCGGCGGGACCTTGGACCCGTCCGATCCGGGACCCCCGAACGGCCGCGGGCCCGGGCATGTGGCCCGGGCCCGCCGCCGTTGCGGCTGGTCAGCGCGTGTCGGAGCCGCCCGCGGTGGACACCGCGGCCCGGCCGGCCTCCAGGCGGGCCACCGGCACCCGGAACGGCGAGCAGGACACGTAGTCCAGCCCGGCGTCGTGGAAGAACCGCACCGACGCGGGGTCGCCGCCGTGCTCGCCGCAGACCCCCACGGTGAGCTCGGGACGCGCGGCCCGCCCGCGCTCCACGGCGATGCGCACCAGCTCGCCGACGCCGCTCGTGTCGAGGGTCTCGAACGGCGACGACGCGAAGATGCCGAGCTCCAGGTAGCGGCCGAAGAACGCGGCCTCCACGTCGTCGCGGCTGAAGCCCCACGTCATCTGGGTGAGGTCGTTGGTGCCGAACGAGAAGAACTCGGCGGCGTGCGCGATCTCGCCGGCGGTCAGCGCCGCGCGCGGCACCTCGATCATCGTGCCGATCCGGATCGGCGGGGCGCCCTCGACGCCGGCGAGGATCGACTCGGCTTCCTGGCGTACCGTCTCGAGCTCCTGGACCGCGCCGACCAGCGGAACCATGATCTCCGGGCGCGGATCGCCGCCCGCGGCGGCCCGTAGCGCGGCCGCCTGCGCGATCGCGCGCACCTGCATGGCGAACAGGCCGGGCACGACCAGGCCGAGGCGTACGCCGCGCAGGCCCAGCATCGGGTTCTGCTCGTGCATGCGGCGCACGGCGGCCAGCAGGGTGGCGTCGCGGCCCGGGTCCTCGCCCAGCGCCTCGGCCCGGGCGACCCGGGCGGTCAGCTCCTCCAGCGCGGGCAGGAACTCGTGCAGCGGCGGGTCGATCAGCCGTACCGTCACCGGCAGGCCGTCCATCTCGGCGAACAGCTCGACGAAGTCGTCGCGCTGCAGCGGCAGCAGCGCCGCGAGAGCCGCCTCCCGCTCCTCGTCGCTCCCGGCCAGGATCAGCCGCTCCACCAGTTCCCGGCGCTCGCCGAGGAACATGTGCTCGGTACGGCACAGCCCCACCCCGGTCGCGCCGAAGCGGCGGGCGCGCGCGGCGTCCGGGCCGGTGTCGGCGTTCGCGTGCACGCCCAGCCGGCGTACCTGCTCGGCGTGGGCCATGAGCCGCTCGACGGCGCTGAGCAGCGGGTCGCCGGCGGACGTGAGCTCGCCCTCGAAGAACTGGACGACGGGGGAGGGGTGCACCGGCACCGCGCCGGCGTACACGCGCCCGCTGGTGCCGTCCACCGAGACGGTGTCGCCGGCCCGCAGGACGGTCCCGTTCACGGTGACCGCCTCGGCCCCGGTGTCGATGACCAGCTCCTCGGCGCCGCAGACGCAGGTCTTGCCCATGCCGCGGGCGACCACGGCCGCGTGCGACGTCTTGCCGCCACGACTGGTCAGGATGCCCTGGGCGGCGATCATGCCGGGCAGGTCGTCGGGGTTGGTCTCGCGCCGCACGAGGATCACCGGCCGGTCGGCGGCCGCCGCGTGCGCGGAGTCGAAGACGATCTCGCCGACCGCCGCGCCGGGGGAGGCCGCGACGCCGGTGGTGAGCGGGGCGGGTGCCGCCGCGGTGTCGAAGCTCGGGAACATCAGCTGGGCCAGCTGTTCGCCGGTCACCCGCCGCAGCGCCTCGTCCAGCGTGATGAGCTCCTCGTCGACCAGCTGCGCGGCGATGACGAACGCGGCCGCGGCCGTGCGCTTGCCGACGCGGGTCTGCAGCATCCACAGCTTGCCGCGCTCGATGGTGAACTCGATGTCGCACAGGTCCAGGTACCGGTGCTCGAGCTTGTCCATGATGGACATGAGCTGCCGGTAGCTGACCGGGTCGAGCGTCTCCAGCTCCTGCAGGCCCACGGTGTTGCGGATGCCGGCCACCACGTCCTCGCCCTGGGCGTTGGAGAGGTAGTCGCCGTAGACGCCGCGCTTGCCGGTCGCCGGGTCACGGGTGAACGCCACGCCGGTGCCCGAGTCCGGGCCGCGGTTGCCGAACACCATCGCCATCACGTTGACCGCCGTGCCCAGGTCCTGCGGGATCCGCTCCTGGCGGCGGTACAGCACGGCCCGCTCGGCGTTCCACGACTGGAACACCGACGCGATCGCCAGGTGCAGCTGCTCGTGCGGCGCCTGCGGGAAGTCCCGGCCGGTGTGCTCGGCGAAGACCTTCTTGTACGCCTGGACGAGGTCCTGCAGCACGGCCACGCCCAGCTCGGCGTCGGACCGCACGCCCGCCTCGGCCCGCGCCGCGCTGAGCTCCGCCTCGAACTCGTCACCGGGAACGCCGAAGACGGTCTTGCCGAACATCTGGATCAGCCGCCGGTACGAGTCCCAGGCGAACCGTTCGTCACCGCTCTGCGCCGCCAGCCCCAGCACGCTGGAGTCGGTCAGCCCGATGTCGAGGATCGTCTCCATCATGCCGGGCATGGAGAACCGGCCGCCCGAGCGCACCGACAGCAGCAGCGGGTCGCGCGGGTCGTCCAGGTTCTTGCCCATCCGCTGCTGCACCAGCCGCAGGTGCTCCTCCACCTCGGCGAGCAGGCCGGCCGGCAGGGAACCGGTGCGCAGGTACGCCCGGCACGCCTCGGTCGTGATGGTGAAGCCGGGCGGCACGGGCAGGCCCATCCGGGTCATCTCGGCCAGGTTGGCACCCTTGCCGCCCAGCAGATCCTTGAGGTCCTTGTTGCCCTCGGCGAAGTCGTACACGTACCTGGTCATCCGGCTCACCCTCACTCGTTCGGTCGGCTGGTCCTCCTCGGTCGTACCGCTGTGCCGGTCCCGGCCAGTAGGGCCGCCCGGCCCGTAGCGACCGGACAGGGGCTGCCCGGCCCGTCCGGCCCGCACGACGGCCCGGCCCGCGCGCCCGGCGCACACGGGCCCTTCGGCCCTGCCGGGCGGCCGGGCGGCGGGCGCACGCTCGAGCCGGAGGAGGGGATCATGGACAGGTACGGTCTGACGACGGGCAGGCACCTCGGCAGAGCGGCCCTGGTCGCCGCGTCGACGGCGATGCTGTACTCGCCGCCGGTACGCCGGTGGAGCCTGACGTACGGCGCCACGGCGGAGGAGGCGCGGCTGCCGCTGCCCGGCGACGAGCTGCTCGAGGACCCGGACGTGGTCTCGACCCGGGCGATCACCATCACGGCCGGGCCTGCGGCGGTGTGGCCGTGGCTCGTGCAGATGGGCAGCGGCCGCGGAGGCGCGTACACGTACGACTGGATCGAGAACCTCTTCGGGCTCGACATGCACAGCGCCGGGCGGATCCTGCCGGAATTCCAGCATCTGAGCGTCGGCGACGTGCTGCCGCTGGGCCCCGACGGGCCGGGCATGCGCGTCGAGATCTGCGACGTGGACCGCACCCTGGCCTTCCGCTCGGAGGACGGCGCCTGGGTGTGGATCTTCGACCTGCGCGAGTACTGGCTCGGCACCCGGCTGATCAGCCGCAACCGGATCAGCCTGCGCGCGATGTCGCGGCCCGGCCGGCTCGTCAGCCGGCTGGTGGTGGAGCCGGGCAGCCTCATCATGGAGCGCCGGATGCTGCGCGGCATCAAGGAGCGCGCCGAGGCGTACGCCCCGGCGCGCCCGGTACTGCCGGTCTGAGCCTTCTCAGCTTCCGCAGGTGGAGGCCGTCGCCGGGCTCCCGGTCGCCCTGGTCCAGCCGGAACGGCGGGTACGGCGTCAGCAACGCGAGATACGCGATCACCCGCACGTCCCGTCCCCGCCGGACCGCCGGCCGGGATGCCCGCCGTCACCGTCGCGCGGCTCGCAGGGTGTGCACGCGCTGCTCGTACTCGGTGATGTCGATGTCACCGCGGGCCAGCCGGTCGGCCAGCACCCGCTCGGCGTCCGCGGCCGGGTCGCAGGTGGCGCGCGGCGCGGTGTCGTGCCCGGCGAGCGGGCGCACGATGACGACGACCACGAGCGTGGCCAGCAGCGCCACGGTGAGCAGCATCAGGATCCAGCCTCCGGCACCCATGCCGTGTCCGTAGAACATCATGGTCCGGTCCTCTCTGTGTGGCTGCGTCCATGCTGATCCGCCTGTCCCGCGGCGGCACGGGCCGGACGGCCTGTTCCGCCGGGGACTTCGCGACCGGTCAGCCGGCCGCCGCCCGGCAGGCCTCGCCGCCCCGGCACGTCCGGAGCCGCTCGAGGGTGGTGTGCAGCGCGGCCTTTCTCGCCGCCGGGAGGTCACCGGCCTCGTTGGTCAGCTGGTACGGATCGGTGGCCCGGTCGTAGTACTCCGTGCTGCCATCGGCGTACTCGACGTAGGTGTATCCCGGGGCGCGCAACGCCGCGTACGTCGGCGGGTTGCCGCTGGCCGGCGCCGGCTTGTCCGGATCCCCGGCGACGTGGTCCGGGCCGTGGTGCTCGACCAGGCCGGTCGCTCGCCACCGGCCCGCACGTCCGTCGCGCAGCAGGGGAACGAGGCTGCTGCCGTCCACGGCGGATCCCCGGGTGACGCCGCCCAGCTCCTCGAAGGTGGGACGCAGGTCGATGTTCTGCACCGCCGCGTCGACGGTCGCGCCCTTGCGGACGCCGGCACCGGCCACGATCAGGGGTACGTGCACATCGGTGTCGAAGGCGGTCTGCTTGCCGGGGTTCAGGCGGTACTCGCCCATGTGGTAGCCGTTGTCGGAGCTGAAAACCACGACGGTACGGTCGGCCACCCCGGCCCGCACCAGGGTCTGCCGCAGATTCCCGAGCAACCGGTCGACCGACTGCACGGACTGCACGCGCTTGCGGTAGGCGGTGTCGATCGCGGTCTTCTCGCTCGCGGTCAGCGGCTGCCGGTCGGCCAGCCACGTCGGAGCGCCGGTCGGCAGCCTGTCGTACGCGGGCCCGCGCGGCGCGGTGAGCCCCGGGAACGACGCCGCGTCCTGCGGCGCCGGCACGTACGGGCCGTGCGGCGCGAACGTGGCGACCTCCAGCAGGAACGGCGCGCCGGCCCGGGCCGACGCGGTGACGAAGGCGGTCGCCCTGCCCCCGATCACGTCGGTGAGGTAGTCGGCGGGCTGCCTGCCGTAGTGCTTGACCGAGCCGTTCTCGTTGAGGTTGTAGTCGTACTCGCCGTAGGCGTTACCGGCGACGTCCCATTCGGTCCAGCCCGGGCGGACGCCGTCGCGGCCGGGCAGGTACTCGTTGAGGTACTTGCCCATCATCGCGGTGCGGTAGCCGGACCGCTGCAGGGTCGTGGCGAACGTGTCGGCCTCCTGTTCCCGCTGGAAGACCCGGAACCCGCCGTCGTTCCCGCCGTTCGTGAAGACACCGGTGTTGTGCGGGTACCGGCCGGTGAAGATGGACGATCGCGAGGGGCAGCAGAGCGAATCCGTGACCGTGTAGTCCGTGAACGTGGTGCCGTCCGCGGCGAGTGCCCGCACCCCGGGCATGTACCGGATCAGGTCCATGGACAGGTCGTCGGTGAGGACGAGGACGACGTTCGTCCGTCCGGCCGTGCCGCCGTGCGGGTCCCGCGGCCCGGAGCAGGCTCCTGCCGTCGCGGTGAGCAGCGCGGCCACGGCGGCGACCGCCGTGCCCGCGCGCATCAGGGAGTTCATCATGGGCGGCACGCTAGGCGGCGGGAGATCGACCACCGTCAGCGTCGCGTACGGGGAAGGTAAGCGTCGTCACCTGCCCACGATCAGGTCGTCCAGGTCGCGGCGGGGGGTGGGGCGGCCGGGGTCGCCGTACCCGATGCGCAGCGCCATCTGCGGCGTGCCGGAGCGGCGCAGCGACTGGCGCAGGTGCTCGCGGGCGGTCGGCACCTCGATGGGCTGCGAGATCATCGAGCAGGCCAGCCCCGCGTCCGTGACGGTCAGCAGCACCCGCTGCAGGATCTGCCCGGCGGCGATCTGGTCGACCGCCCGGTTCCCGTTCGTGCCGAGGATCGCGATCAGCGGCTCCGCCTCGAAGTCGTGCCCGGGCGCGCGGCGGCGCTCGGTGAACGGCCGCTGGGGCAGCAGGTCCTGCGGCTCGGGGACGGGCGCGCCGGCGGTCGCCGGCACCCCGTCGGGGGCGGCGTCGGCGTGCGTCCAGGTCGCCATCTCCGACCGGTACGCGGGGTCGCGCCGCAGCACCCGGTCGGCGCTGCGGGCGATCTGCGCGAAGCCGCTGAGCGCGGTCATCCCGACGAGCAGGTCCAGCCAGCCGCCCTCGGCGTGCGCGGCGTCGATGATCCGGATGCGGGCCTCCGAGGGCACCGGGTCCGGCCAGAACGGGCGGCGGTTGCTGCAGCGGCGCGGGACCGCGGCGAACAGCTCCTGCTCGGCGTACGTCGCGGGCCGCGGCACGGCCGGGATCAGGCGCGCGACGACGTCCGGCTCCGACGGGTACGGGCGCAGTTCCACGTGCGCCGGCGTCCCGTTGACCGCCAGCGCCAGCTGGGCGTTGTACGTGGCTGCCCCGCAGGCGATCCGTACCGCCCAGCCCGTGCTGTCGGCGATCGCCAGCTGCCGCGCCGGGTCGCTGAGCACCTCGATGCCGCCGTCGCGCAGCCGGAACAGCCACGGCTGGCTGTTGTGCAGCGACGGCGCCCGGACCGCGGCCGCGGCGGCGATCCGCAGGGTCGCCGCGTCGTACGATGCGGTGGTCATGACTGGTGCTCCTTCGCGGTCGCAGGCGTTCATCTCTCGCCGACCTCGATGACGTCCTCGGCCCGCCGGCGCGGCGCCGGCGGCAGCGGCTCGGTGGTGTCGCCGTAGCCCAGGCGCACGACGACGTACGGCACGCCGACGCCCGCGAGCAGGTCGGTGAGCAGCCGGCGCGGCCACTCGACCTCGATGGTGTCGCTCAGCGGCGCGGTGGCCAGCCCATCCGCGGTGGCGCCCAGCAGCAGCGCGGACAGGGCCTCACCGCCGCGCAGCAGGTCCTCGGGCCGCTCGGTGAGCCCGAACAGCACGACGTACGCGGCGCCCAGGTCGAAGCCGTCGCCGACCGCCAGCCCGGGCGTCCCGTCGGGCGCGTAGTCGCGCACCGGCACCCGGCGGGGCCCCTGCCGGACCGCGGTCGCGGCGGGAACGCCGTCGCCGCTGTCCTGCGGCCGGTGCGTCCACCGCTGCAGCTCCTCGCGGTACGCGGAGTCGTGCAGCTCGGCGTCCGCGGCGTGCGCGGTGGAGGTGGCCAGCATCGGCATCTGGTCGCGCCGCACGACGTGCAGGTACGCCTCCTCGGCCTCGACCGTGCGGCGAAGCTGGTCGAGGGTCTGCTCGGGCACGCCCCGCTCGGAGTACGCGCGCCGGTCGGTGCGCCGCCGGGGCACCGCCTCGACCAGACGTGCGGCCTCGGCGTCGGGCGCCTGCCGGCCGGTGACCGTGACGAGCGCGAGCAGGTCCGGCTCGCCGCCCTCGGGCCGCCGTACGACGTGCGCGCTCCAGCCGGCGGCCGCCAGGGCCACCCGGACGTGGTGCAGCGCGGCGCCGCAGCTGAGCATCAGCAGCCGCCCGTCGGGGTCGGTGGCGCGCAGCGCGCGGGAGGTGTCGGCGTACAGCGCGAGGGTGTCGCCGGTGAGGCGCCAGCGCCACGGCTGGGTGTTGAAGACGGACGGTGCATGCAGGGACACGCGGGCCGCGGCCTCGAGCGCCTCGGCGGCGTCCGATCGGGCCGGCCGGTCGTTTCGTGTGGTCATGGTGGGAACCTCCTGCCTTCTCGTCCCACGGTGCCGGGGCGGCCACCCGGCGGGTCAGGGCCGAAGGTCCCGGGATGACGGGTCCTTGCCGCGGGTACGGATCACCAGCACCGGGCAGTCCGCGTGGTGCAGCAGGTACAGGCTGGTCGAGCCGAGCAGCGTGCCCGCGACCGTGCCGTGCCCGTGGCTTCCCACGACCAGCAGGCGGGCCTGCCGGGAGGCCGCGGCGAGGGCGCTCGCGGCGGGCTGGTGCGACATGGTGAGGTTGGTGCTGACCAGCGGGAACTTGTCCTGCCAGGGTCCCAGGACGGCGTGCAGGCGGTCCCGTTCGCCGTCGTCGTCGAAATAGGCCGGGGCGGCTGCCGGCACGGCGCCCACCCACGGCGCGACGGCCGGGGTGCAGCTGTGCACCACCCGCAGGGAGCAGCCCAGCGCCTCGGCGGTCTCGTACGCCTGCTGCAGCACCAGCTCCCCGCGCGCCGAGAGGTCGACGCCGGCGGCGACCGGCCCGTCGCGGAGATCCTCGCGGCCCCGCACGACGACGACCGGGCACGAGGCGTGCACGGCGACGCGCCGGCTCACCGATCCCAGCAGCAGGCCGGCGAGCCCGCCGCGGCTGCGGCTGCCGACGACCACGAGGCCGACGGTGCCGGAGACCTCGACGAGGTGCGAAGCCGCGTCGCCGATCAGCGCGTCCGCCTCCAGCCAGATGCCGGGCGCGACGGCCCGGGCCTGGTGCAGGGCGGCGGACGTGACCGCGTCGGCGAGCTGCCGGGCGGCGTCGGCCGACCCGCTGCCGCAGCCCTGCCGCGACGAGTCGTAGTCCCAGTCGAAGCAGTGCACGACGCGCAGCAGGACGTTGCGCCGGGCGGCCTCGGCGGCCGCCCACCGCACCGCCGCCGCCCCGGCCATCGTGCCGTCGGTGCCCACGACGATGTCGTTGCGTGCCATGGCGTGCTCCTTCGGGCCGGCGCTTCCCTCATCGTCGGCCGCCCCCGCCCCGCGGGACAGGGGCACCCGGTCCCGCCTGCGCGGGCCGCACGGCCCTGACGGCCGTCACCTGGTCGCCGTAGCGTCGGAGGCGGACAGAAGGAGGGACGGTCATGAGACTGTGGCGGGTGGACGACGTGATGACCAGGGACGTCGTCGCGGTCCAGACCGGCACGCCGTACCGGGCGGTGGTGGATCTGCTGATCAGCCGGCGGGTGAGTGCCGTGCCGGTGGTCACCCGGTTCCAGCGGGTGGTCGGGATCGTGTCGGAGGCCGACCTGATGCACAAGGTCGAGGCGGCCGGCGGGCGGCCGCGGCTCGTCGTGAGCCGCCGGCGCCGCGCCGAGCAGGCCAAGGCCGGTGCGCGTACGGCCGGGGACGTGATGACCTCCCCGGTGGTGACGGTCCTGCCGTCGCTGTCCGTCGCGGCCGCCGCCCGCCGGATGCACCAGGCGCAGGTCAAGCGGCTGCCCGTCGAGGACGACCTGGGCCGGCTGATCGGCATCGTCTCCCGCGGCGACCTGCTCAAGGTGCACCTGCGCACCGACGAGGACGTCCGCCGCGACGTGGTGGACGAGATCCTGCCGCACGCGCTCGGCGCCCCGGACGCCACGGTCCGCGTGGAGGCCCGGGACGGCGTGGTGACGCTGCGTGGACGGGTGCACTTCCGCTCGGCCGCCGAGCGGATCGCCTCGCTGGCCCGCCAGGTGCCGGGCGTGGTGGGCGTCGCCGACGGGCTCACGTACGACGTGGACGACAGCATGATGGCCGGTTCGGATCTGGGTACGCCGTTCGGCGTCGCCTGACCCGTACGCGACGAGGAGGCCGGCGGATCCGCCGGCCTCCTCTGACGTGTTCAGTCCACCCGGGCGCGCAACTCGCGGCGGGCCTGGTGGCGGCTGCGGCGGCGCTCGGCGCGCTTGATGTGGCTCCACTCGCGGTATCCGTCGTTGTCATAGCGACGGAACCAGTTCGACGCGGTGGCATCCCAGCGGCAGCGGCCGTCACGCGCCGCGCCGTCCGGGGTGACCCGCGCCGGCAGGGTGCACGGACCGAACCGATGATCATGACGGGGAACGCACGTCACCATCGGGACGTCGGCCAGCTGCACCCACCGGGGGCGAGTCTTGTCGGTCCTGCTCATACGGGCACCTTCCGGCTCCGTGACGCCCCGGGCCGGGGCCGTCACTAGATCGGGTGCACCGTCATCACCTCACTCGTCGTCGCGTGGATCGCCTGCAAACCGTACCGTGCGAGCGCCACCGGGCCCGATCACCGGATCGGGAGCTGCGGGCCCGGCACGATCACGTCGGCCGCCGGCCGGCGCGGCACCGGCGGCAGCTCGGAGTCGGCCGCGCGGTGGCCGAGCCGGACGACGAGGAACGGCTCGCCGGGCCCGCCGAGCATCGCGCGCAGCAGGTTGCGGGGCCAGCTGACCTCGACCGCGTCGCTCAGCGGTGCGGTGGCCAGGCCGGCCGCGGTGGCCTCCAGCAGCAACGCCGACAACGCCTCACCGCCGCGCAGCAGGTCCAGGGGGCGGTGCGCCAGGCCGAACAGGACCGCGTACGCGGCCCCGCCGTCGGTGCCCGGCCCCGGGTCGAGGTCCGCGCCGCCGTCGGGGTCGAAGTCGCGTACGGGCACCGGGCGGCGGGTCGGATGCACGGAGGTCTCCGCGGGGATCCCGTCGCCGCTGCCCGCCGGACGGTGCGTCCACGCGTCGAGCTCCGCGCGGTAGTCGCGGTCCGAGGTCTCCGCGTCGGCGGCCAGCTCCTCGGAGGCGGCCAGCAATGACACCTGGTCCGGGCGCACGAGGTGCAGGTACGCGCCCTCGAGCCAGACCAGCCGGCGCAGTGCCGTCAACGTCTGCCGCGGCACCGGCACGTCGTCGAAGGGCCGCCGGTCCGTCCGGCGCCGCGGCATCGCCCCGGTGAGCGTCCGGGCATGCGGGTCCGGTACGCCGCGCTCGCCGATCTGCACCACGGCCAGCAGGTCCGGGTCGGCCGGATCGGGCAGCCGCCGCACGACGGGCGTCCAGCCCTCGGCGGCCAGCGCGGTCCGCGCGTGGTGCAGCGCGGCACCGCAGCTGAGCAGCAGCAGCCGGCCCTCGGGGTCGGTGTCGGGCAGCTGCCGGCTGTGGTCGGCGCGCAGCGTGAGGGTGTCGCCGGAGAGCAGCCACCGCCACGGCTGGGTGTTGAAGACCGACGGCGCGAGCAATGCGGCGCGGGCCGCCCTGCTCAGAGCGGTACGGACAGCGGTCCCGGACGTGGCCATCATCGCCGCCTCCTCGTTTCGGTGTGCGGGCGTTTCGCGACGTTCTGCCGTCAGCGTCGCCGCCGCGCCGTCCCGCGGATCAGAGTCGTCCGGCCCCTTCCCGCGGGACCTGCGGTGCGCCGGTACGGCCGGGCCGCGGGAACCGGCCGGCACGGACCTTCGGCCCTGGGCGTGCCGGGGCGTACGGGCGACGCTGGAACCATGACCGGTAACGCTGCTCGACTCATCCTCGGCTTCGACGGCTCCCCGGCGGCGACCGCCGCCATCGGCGTGGGCGCGGCGCTGTTCCCGGCCGCGCACGCCGGCATCGTCCACCTGTGGACGCCCCCGTTCGCCAGCGACACGCTGCGGCGGCGGCTGTGGTCCGGTACCGCCGGGGTGGACCGGTTCGTCGAGGCTGTCGAGCGCGAGGGCGCCCGGGAGGCCGAGCGCGTCGCCGGCACCGGGGTCGTGCTCGCCCGCGCCGCCGGGTGGGACGCCGAGGCGGTCGTCGAGCGCACGTACGGTGGCGACGGCGTGCAGTTCGCGGAGCTCGCCGAGAAGCTCGACGCCGACCTGCTCGTGGTGGGCTCACGCGGGCTGGGCGGCACCAAGGCGCTGCTCGGCAGCGTGTCCGACATGGTCGTGCACTACGCCCGGCGGCCGGTGCTGGTGGTGCCGCACCCGCTGCTGGCGGCCGAGTCCGCCGCGCTGGCCGCCGGCCCGGTCGTCGTCGGGTGGGACGGGTCGGCCGGGGCGCACGCCGCGCTGGTCGCCGCCGGCAGCCTGTTCGCGGGCCGCGAGATCACCCCGGTCACCGTGGAGGACGGCGCCGGTCACGGCCCCGAGGTCAGCGGGCGCGCGGTCACGGTGCTGCACCGCGACGGCCTCCTGCCCGGCTCCGGCCGGTCGACGGCGGGGGCGCTGTGCTCGTACGCCCGCTCGCGCGACGCCGCGGTCCTCGTGGTGGGCTCGCGCGGGCGCTCGGCGGTGGAGGAGATCGTGCTGGGGTCCGTGGCGATGGCTACGCTGCACCACGCGTACCGGCCGGTTCTCGTCGTGCCCCGTAGCACGCCGCGTGGACGGTGACAAAGGTTTCACCGCAAAGCGGTGTGTCGGTGGCTGGGACCATCGATACTCGAGACGGTCGCCGGCGTGGCGACGTACCGAACGGGGAGAAGATCGTCTGTGACCGACGTACGGCCGGCAGAGGTGGCTCAGTGCGACTGCAAAACGCCCGGCGAGTTCCAGCGGGAGCTGCTGCGTAACCTGTACTACCAGCGCGGCACGACCATCCAGTCGGCGAGTGCCCAGGACGTCTACCAGGCGCTCGCGACGACGGTCCGCGACCGGCTCGTGGAGCGGTACATGCGCACCACCGCGGCCTACTACGAGACCAACCCCCGGTTCGTCTACTACTTCTCCGCCGAGTACATGTTCGGCCGGCAGCTGCGCCAGAACCTGCTGTATTCCGGCACGCTCGACAGCGCCCGGGCGGCCCTGGACTCCCTGGACCGCGACGCCGACGAGGTCGCCGGCCTGGATGTGGAGCCGGGGCTGGGCAACGGCGGGCTGGGCCGGCTGGCCGCCTGCCTGATGGACTCGCTCGCCACCGGCGACATCCCCGCGGTCGGGTACGGCATCCGCTACGACTTCGGCATCTTCAAACAGGAGTTCGCCGGCGGCGCGCAGGTGGAACGGCCGGACGACTGGACGTACTACGGCAACCCGTGGGAATTCCACGCCCCGGACGACCAGCAGCCGGTCGGCTTCTACGGCCACACCGAGGCCGTCGGGCAGCAGCGCGCCCGGTGGGTGCCCGGCGAGGTCGTGCTCGGCGAGCCGAGCCACATGCTGGTGCCCGGGTACGGCACCGGCACGGTCAACATCGTCCGGCTGTGGAAGGCGCGGGCCGGCCGCGAGGCGTTCGGGCTGTCGCTGTTCGGCGCGGGCCGCTACGGCGAGGCCGTCGAGCAGATGGTCCGCTCCGAGAACATCAGCAAGGTGCTCTACCCGGACGACAGCACCGAGCTGGGTCGCGAGCTGCGGCTCAAGCAGCAGTACTTCCTCGTCTCGTGCTCGCTGCGCGACGTCGTGCGCCGGTTCCGGCTGCGCAACGAGGGCTGGGACGCGTTCAACGACAAGGTGGTCATCCAGCTCAACGACACCCACCCGGTGATCGCCATCCCCGAGCTGATGCGGGTCCTCGTCGACGAGGAGGGCCTGGACTGGGACCGGGCCTGGGAGATCACCCGGCGCACGTTCGCGTACACCTGCCACACCCTGCTGCCGGAGGCGCTGGAGACCTGGCCGGTGTCGTTGCTGCAGCGGCTCCTGCCGCGGCACATGGAGATCATCTTCCTGATCAACCACCTGTTCCTGCAGGGCGTGGCGGCCCGGTTCCCCGGCGACACCGACCGGCTGCGGGCACTGTCGATCATCCAGGAGGGCGGCGAGCAACGCGTACGCATGGCGCACCTCGCGGTCGTCGGCAGCTTCGCCGTCAACGGCGTGGCGGAGCTGCACTCGCGCCTGCTCGCCGAGACCACCCTGCACGCGTTCGCCGAGCTGTGGCCGGACCGCTTCCACAACGTCACCAACGGCGTCTCGCCCCGGCGCTTCATGCTGATCGCCAACCCCGGGCTGACCGACCTGATCAGCTCCCGGCTGGGGGACCGGGCGTGGCTGCGCGACCTGGATCGGCTCGCCGGGCTCGAGGACGCCGCGGACGACGCCGGCTTCCGGGACGGCTGGCGCGCGGTCAAGCGCCGCAACCGGCAGAACCTCGCGGCGCACACGCTGGCCACGACCGGGGTGAGCCTCGACCCGGACGCGCTCTGCGACGTGCTCATCAAGCGCTTCCACGAGTACAAGCGCCAGCTCCTGCGGGTGCTGCACGTGATCACCGTCTACCAGCGGATCAAGGCGGGGGACCTGAGCTCGGTCGTCCCCCGGTCGGTGCTCTTCAGCGGGAAGGCGGCGCCGGGCTACCAGGCCGCCAAGCAGATCATGCACCTGGCCAACACGGTCGCGGCGGTCGTCAATGCGGACCCGGCCGTCTCGCCGTACCTGAGGATGGCGTTCCTGCCGGACTACAACGTGAGCCGCGCCGAGCTCATCATCCCGGCCGCCGACCTGTCCGAGCAGATCTCGCTGGCCGGCAAGGAGGCCTCCGGCACCGGCAACATGAAGCTCGCGCTCAACGGCGCGCTGACCATCGGCACGCTCGACGGTGCGAACGTGGAGATCCGCGACCGGGTCGGCGCGGAGAACTTCTTCCTCTTCGGCATGGACGCCGCGCAGGCCGCCGCGCTGCGCGCCGGCCCGTACGACCCGCGCACCTACTACGAGGCCGACCCGGAACTGCGCGCCGCGGTCGACGCGATCGCCTCGGGCCCGTTCGCCGGGCCCGGCAGCGGCGCGGTGGTCGCCGACCTGCTCGGCCGAGACGAATACCTGACGATGGCCGACTACCGCGCGTACGTCGACTGCCAGGACACGGTCGCGGCGGCCTGGCGTGACGAGGACGGCTGGACCAGAGCGTCCATCCGCAACGCAGCACGCAGCGGCTTCTTCTCCTCGGACCGCACGATCCGCGACTACTGCCGCGACATCTGGCAGGTCGAGCCGCTACCGGTACCCGAGAAGGGCTGACGACCCCGGCGCCGCGGTCCCGGCCGGGGCGCCGGCCCGGACCCCGGCGCCTCGGCTTCGACCGGGGCGCCGGCTTCGGCCGCGGTCGCCGGGGGCGTGAACGGCCCTCATCCGCCGCCCAGCGAGCTGAACCGGATGCCGGCCAGCCGCCAGCCCTCGGCGAGCTCGACCCAGGTCTGGCTGACCCGGACGGCCAGCGCCATCTCCTGCCCGCGCCAGGCCGATCGACTGCGCTGGACGCATCGGACGATGGCCGCGTGCCCGTAGAAGGACACCTCGACGTCGCTGCTCTCCAGGCTCGCGTAGGCGAACTCGGCGAACCTGCCGACCCACTGTGCCTTGTCGAGGACGTGTCCCTGCTCGCCGATGGACCGGAAGTCGTCGGCGAGCAACGCGTTCAGCGCGCCGGTGTCCGCGCGGAGCTCGGCCTCGTCGAAGGCGCGCCGGAGTTCCTGGATGGGTGAGGTCACGAGCAGATCCTGCCCGGTGACGGCGTCCGGGGTCACCCCGCTAGGGGACCTCCGGCCCTGATCGGCGGCCCGCGACCGGCTCACGATGCAGGTGAGAGCCGGTACGGAGGTGAGCAGCATGACCAGGGAGTCCGAACCCGGCACGCGCCACGACATCGTGGTCGGCGTGGACGGGTCGCCGGCGTCGGTGACCGCGTTGCGGTGGGCGCTGACGCAGGCACGGCTGACCGGTGCGGGGATCCATGCCGTGACCGCCTGGGAGTTCCCGCCCGTGTGGGGCTGGGGGCCGCCGGCGGTGCCGTACACCGACATCGAGGTGACGGCCAAGGAGATCCTGGAGACGGCGCTCGAGGCGGCGTACGGCGACGATCCGGGCGTCCCCCTGCACCGCAGCGTGATGGCCGGCCACCCGGCGCAGGTCCTGCTCGACGCGGCCCGGGAGGCGCCGCTGCTCGTGGTGGGCAGCCGCGGCCACGGCGGCTTCGCGGGGACGCTGCTCGGCTCGGTGAGCCAGCGCTGCGCGCAGCACGCCCGCTGCCCCGTGGTGATCGTGCGCTGACCAGCACGGCGCACCGCAGGGCCGGGAGAGCGCGCCCGCACCGCGCACCGCAGGCCGGGAGAGCGCGCCCGCACCGCGCACCGCAGGCCCGGGGAGCGCGCCCTCGCCCGCACCGCTTGACCGGACGGCCGGATGCCGTCCGGTCCGTCGTCGTGTCCGGAGGGCGGGTCCCGGCCGTGCCCCGGGTCCCGTGGGTTTGGGACTGTCGGCCCTGACCGGCCCGCCGCCGTGCTCATAGCGTCGAGGGTGACGCGACAAGGAGGTCTCATGATGAAGAACTGGCATGTGGACGACGTGATGACCACGTCGGTCGTCACAGTTCCCGAGGACGCGCCCTACCGGGCGGTGGTCGACCTGCTCATCCGGCACCGGCTCAGCGCCGTACCGGTGGTGGACGACTTCCAGCGGGTGACCGGCGTGGTGTCGGAGGCCGACCTGCTGCGCAAGATCGAGTACGCGGGCGACGAGAAGCCGCGGCTGTTCGAGGGCCGGCGCCGGCGTGGCGACCGGGTCAAGGCCGATGCCCGTACCGCGGCCGACCTGATGAGCGCCCCGCCGGTGACCGCGCTGACCGGTACGCCGATCCCCGCCGCCGCGCGGCTGATGGAGCGTGAGGGCGTCAAGCGGCTGCCCGTCACCGACGACCTCGGCCGGCTCGTCGGCATCGTGTCCCGCGGCGACCTGCTCAAGGTGCACCTGCGTCCGGACGACGACATCCGCCGCGACGTCGAGGAGGGCGTTCTGCGCATCTACCTCGCCGAGAGCGTGCTGACCGTGAAGGCGACGGTGACGGACGGGATCGTCACGTTGAAGGGCCACGTGGACCGCTGGTCCACCGCGGACATCGCGAAGCGGCTCACCCGCCAGATCGCCGGCGTGGTGGAAGTCGTCGACGAGCTCGAGTACGACTACGACGACAGCGCCGTGCTCGGCACGGGCATCGCGTACGGCATCGCCTGACGGCCGGGTCGCCCAGCGCGGTGCCGGTCACGGCGCCGCGCGGACCACGGCGACCGGGCAGGCCGCGTGGTGGATGAGGTGCTGGCCCACCGAGCCCAGCAGCAGGCCCGGAAAGCCGCCGTGGCCCCGGCTGCCGACGACGATCAGCCGGGCCCGCCGGGACCAGCCCAGCAGCGCCCGCGCCGGGGCTCCCCGGTGCAGGTCGCGCTGGACCCGGACGTCCGGCCACCGCTGGGCCGTGCCGGCCAGGGACTCGGCGAGGATCCGCTCCTCGTCGTCCCGGGCCGCCGCCAGCTCGTACGCCAGCGGCACGAGCTCGCCGGCCCCCAGCGTGGGCGGCAGCCCCCAGGCATGCACCGCGACGAGGTCGACGCCCTGCAGCGAGGCCTCGCGCGCGGCGAACTCCAGCGCGCGCTGCGACGCCGGGGAACCGTCGATGCCGACGACGACCGGGCCGGCCGCGTCGCGGCGGTGCCGGGCGATCAGCACCGGGCAGGAGGCGTGCGTGGCGGTCTGCACCGCCACCGACCCTACGACCAGGCCGCGGAAGCCGCCGGAGCCGCGGTCGCCCACGACCAGCAGGTCGGCGTGCCGGCTCTCGGCCAGCAGCGCCGGCACCGGCAGGTCGGTGATGATCTCGGTGGTGATCCGCGTGCCCGGCGCCGCCTTGACGGCGAGCCGTTCGGCGTCGGTGAGCAGACCGCGGGCCTCGTCGCGGAAGGCGTCCAGGGCCGGGTACGGCGACGCGGGCGGCACACCGAGGCGGGCCAGGGGCCACAGGAGCGCGTGCACGATCCGCAACGGCCGGTGCCGCAGGGCCGCCTCGGCCGCCGCCAGCTCCACGGCGTCGTTGCTGCGCGGGGAGGTGTCCACCCCGACGACCACGGGAGCGCCGGTGACGCTCTCCATCGCGGTCACCTTCTCTCCGTCCGGCGTGGACGAGGCGTCCGGTGAGGACGAGACGCCGCCGGGGCCCGCGTGGCGCAGCGGCCGGACCAGGTCCCGTCCTGACGACGGTGGGTCTGGTGGCGCTCCGGCCATCGCTTCTGTCTCCTCGGCCCGGTCGCTCCGTGCGGGCCCCGGTGGCGTCAGGGCCAGCATCGCCCCGGCCCGGCCGCCGGCGACAGGGCCGTTCGACCCCTCCGGCGCGACCCGGCCGGCGGAGCGGCGCGGCGGACGGAAGTCCCGGCCGTCCCGGACTCCCGACTCTGTACCGGGGGCCGGGCACCGGACACCATCGAGGCACGGGACGCCGCCGTCCCGTGCCGAGGGAGTTGAGTGCGATGCCGTTGCTCGTCGTCGTGATCCTGGCCGTCCTGGCCCTGCTCATCGTGGCCGGACCGGTCCTGGAGGACCTCATCGACCGTCTGACGCCGCCGCAGCGGCGCGCCGCCCGCCACGGCCGGCGCTGAGCGGCCCCGCCGAGCGAACCACCGGGAGGATCCGATGCCGACCGCCGCCCCGAGCGAGGCCTGGCGCGACCGCGCCGGCTTCTGCGCCCCGCACCCGGCCCTCCTGCCGAGCGGCCCGGTGCGGCCCGCGCAGGTGGAGCTGCTGATCGAGCTGGCCCAGCGTACGAAGCTCTGCCACGACCTGCTCGCCGCCTTCGCCGACCGGTACGCCGCCTTCCCGCAGTCGGCGCCGTCGCAGACCCGTGAGCTGGTCGCGCTCCGGCAGCTGCTCGAGCGGCACGGGCTCGCCGATCCGTCGGCGGGCCTGGGCGCCGGGCTGTTCGCCGTTCCCGGCGTCCAGGCCCGCTACGACCGGTACCTGGCGGAGGGCCGCACCGGGCGCGCCGCGGCGCTGGCCGTGGTGCGCCGTACCGCCGCCGAGGTCGTCCGGATGCTCGACGACGCACTCCCGGCAGGTACGGCGCCCGACGTGCGGCAGGTGTGCCTGCACATCCTGCTCGCCGCACACCGGCAGATCCGGGTCGCCCAGGCCTGGAGCCCGCACTAGCGCACCGGAGGACACCATGGCGCCGCTGACCGTCTTCGATCGCCTCGCCCTGCACCCGTTCGTGGCCGACCTGCCCACGAACTGGCTGCAGAAGCTGGCCGCGCTCGGCCGTCCGACCCTGCGCCATCCCGGGTACCGCCTGTTCCACGAGGGGGCGCCGGCGAACACCTTCTGGCTGCTCACCTCCGGGGCGGTCGCGCTGGACTTCCAGGTGCCCGGCCGCGGCAGCATCGTCATCGAGCGCATCGAGTCCGGCGCGCCGGTGGGCTGGTCGTGGCTGCTGCCGCCGTACCGGTGGTCGCTCGGGGCGGTCGTGGCCGACGAGTGCCACGCCATCGAGTTCGACGCCCCGCAGGTACGCCGGCTCATGGCCGAGGACGCCGACCTGGGGCGCGAGCTGGCGATGCGGTTCGTCGGGGTGCTCGCCGACCGGCTCACCGCCTCGCGGGTGCGGCTGGTCGAGCTGTACGCGTACCCGTCGGGCCCGGAGCAGGCAGAACGGCCCGTGACCTGAGGCCCTGCGCCCCTGAAAGGCGCGGCCCGCGGCGGCGTTGGATGGAAGCGGACAGAGGAGGAAGCCATGACGAAACGCCGGATGATCGCTCTGGGCGGTTCCACCCTGCTGCCGCTGACCGGGCTCGTCCTGGCCGTGGTCGGCTCGGCCCTGACCGCCGCGGTCGAGTCGGTGGCGCACCACCCGGTGGGCGCCCCGGATCGCCGCCGCTGAGACGTCGCGGGTGACGGCGTGACCACGTCGGCGGTGGCGCCCGGGCCGGACCGGGCGGCGCTGTACCGCGCCTGGGTCCCCTACCGTCACGGTGGCGGAGTTCGTCGGCTTCGCGGTGCCGGCCTGTGCCGGCGCGCTGCTGGCCGACGCGGATGCCGCCGTGGCGCTGCCCGTCATCCTCGCCGCGGGTGCCGTCGAGGGCGCGGTGCTCGGCGCCGGTCAGGCCGCCGTGCTGCGCTGGGCGCTGCCGCGGTTCCCGTGGCGCCGCTGGGTCGCCGTGACCGCGGGCGCCGCCGTGGTCGCGTACCTGATCGGCATGTCGCCGTCGGCCTTCGCCGGTGTCTGGCAGAGCTGGCCCGTGGCGGTGACGGCGCCGGTGGCGGCCGTGCTCGGCCTGGCCCTGCTGTGCTCGATCGGATGCGCGCAGTGGACGGTGCTGCGCCGCCTCACCGGCCACGCCGGCTGGTGGATCGCCGCCAGCGCCGCCGCCTGGCTCGCCGGGCTGGCGGCGTTCCTGCTCGTCACCATGCCGCTCTGGCACCCGGGACAGGCGCTGATCCTGATCATCGCCATCGGGATCGCCGGTGGCCTGGCCATGGCCGCGACGATGGCGGCGGTCACCGGGGTGGCGGTGCGGCGCCTGCTGCCGTAGGACCACCGCGTGCGGGCCGCCCGGCCCTGTCCGCCCCGCTCCCGCGGTGGAAAGCCTGGAGTCATGACGCAGACGACGACGGCACCCGGCCCGGTCGACGAACGACGTCCCCCCGTCGAACTCTTCCGGGACCTGCGTACCGGTCCCGCCGGGCTCGGCGCGAGGGAGGCCGCCCGGCGCCTCACCGTGTACGGCCGCAACGAACTGTCCCGCCGGGAGGGCCGGCGCTGGCCGCGCGAGCTCTTCGCCCAGTTCACCCAGCCCCTGGCCGTCCTGCTCATGGTGGCCGCGGCGCTGGCCTGGCTCGGCGGCACCCCGGCGCTGGCGCTTGCCGTGGTGGCGGTGATCCTGCTCAACGCCGCGTTCGCGTTCGCGCAGGAGATGCAGGCGGAACGGGCCGTGGAGGCGCTGGCGGCGTACCTGCCGGTCTCGGCGCGGGTGCTGCGCGACGGGGTGCTGTGCGACGTACCGGCGGGGGAGCTGGTGCCCGGTGACGTCATGGTGGTCGAGGAGGGCGACCGGATCTGCGCCGACGGCCGCCTGGTGGACGGGGCGCTGTCGGTGGACCTGTCGGCGCTCAACGGCGAGTCGGTCCCGGCGTCGCGGTCGGCGGACGCGGAGGTCGTGGCCGGGCCGCTGCTCGAGGCGCGCGAGATGGTGTTCAGCGGCACGGTGTGCACGGCGGGGGAGGGCCGGGCGGTGGTCATCCGGACCGGCATGCACACCGAGATCGGCCGGATCGCCGCGCTCTCGCAGCGGGGCCGCGGGGAGCCCAGCCCGCTGGAGCGCCAGGTGCGCCGGGCCACCTGGATCATCGCGGCCGTGGCCGTCGCCGCCGGGGCCGCCTTCCTGCCGATCGGCGTGGTCGCCGGGCTCGGCTGGGCCGCGGCCATCAGCTTCGCCATCGGCCTGATCGTGGCCAACGTGCCCGAGGGCCTGCTGCCGACGATCACCCTGGCGCTCGCCGCCGGCGTCCGGGAACTGGCCCGGGCCGGCGCGGTCGTGAAGCGGCTGTCCGCGGTGGAGACCCTCGGGTCCACGGCGGTCATCTGTACGGACAAGACGGGCACCCTGACCGAGAACCGCATGCGGGTGTCCCGGATCTGGCTGTACGGCTCCGAGCTGGACGCGGCGGCCGCACGCGGCGACGGGCGGGCGCGGGAGCTGGCCACCGCGGCGGCCCGGTGCACCACGGCGCGGGTGGCCGGCGACGGAGCGCCGCACGACACCGGCGACCCGATGGAGCTGGCCCTGCTGCGCTTCGCGGACCAGCTGGCGGTGCCCGTGCACGCCGCCGAACGCGACGCCGAGCGGACCTTCCTGTACGCCTTCGACAGCCGCCTCAAGCGCATGTCCACAGTGGACGGCGCCCGGGTGCACACCAAGGGCGCGGTGGAATCCGTCCTGCCGCTGTGCGACCGCGTCGTGGGTCCGGACGGGCGCAGCGTGGCGCTCTCCACCGAGGTGCGTGCGGGGCTGCAGGCCGCCGTCGACCGGTACGCCGCCGCGGGTCTGCGGGTGCTGTCGGTCGCGTACGGCTTCGTCGGCGCCGGTCACGTGCCGGAACGCGACCACGCCGAGGCGGGCCTCACCCTGCTCGGGCTGCTGGCCCTGGCCGACCCGCTGCGCGACGGCGTCGCCGAGGCGGTGGCCGGCGCGCACCGGGCCGGCATCCGCATCCACGTCATCAGCGGCGACTACGGGCCCACCGCCGCCGAGATCGCCCGTCAGGCGGGGATCGGCGGCGGGCGTGTCGTCACCGGCACGCAGCTGGAGGCGATGAGCGAGACCGAGCTCGACCGGCTGCTCGCCGGGGACGACGAGATCGTCTTCGCCCGGTCCACGCCGGAGGGCAAGCTGCGCATCTGCGAGGCGCTGCGCGCGGCCGGGAAGGTCGTGGCGATGACCGGCGACGGGGTGAACGACGCGCCCGCCCTGCGGCACGCCGACATCGGCGTCGCCATGGGCCGCTCCGGCACGGACGTCGCCCGGGAGGCCGCCACGATGGTGCTCACCGACGACAACTTCGCCACCATCGTCAGGGCGGTGCACGCCGGGCGGCGGGTGTACGACAACGTCCGCAAGTTCGTGCTGTACATCTTCGCGCACGCCGTACCCGAGGTCGTGCCCTTCCTGATCTTCGCGCTCTCCGGCGGGGCCGTCCCGCTGCCGTTGACCGTGCTGCAGATCCTCGCCATCGACCTCGGTACGGAGACCCTGCCCGCGCTGGCCCTGGGACGAGAGCCGGCGGAACCCGGGCTGATGCGCCGACCGCCGCGTTCACCGCGCAGCGGGGTCATCGACCGGCGCCTGCTGCTGCGCGCGTGGGCTCTGCTGGGCGTGACGTCGGCTCTGCTGGTCATGGCGGGATTCTTCTGGTCGCTGTGGCGGGCCGGCTGGCAGCCCGGCGCGGCGACGGGGCCGGGCTCCGCGCTGCACGGCGCGTACCGCGAGGCCACCACGATGACGTTCGCCGGCATCGTCGCCTGCCAGCTCGGCACCGCCTTCGCCGCCCGCGCGGACCGGGCGTCGCTGCGCTCGATCGGACTGTTCACCAACCGGCTGCTGCTCGGCGGGGTCGCGTTCGAGCTCGTCTTCGCCGCGGCCGTGATCTACCTGACGCCGCTGCAGGCGCTGTTCGGCACCGCGTCGCTGGGCCCGGCGCACCTGGCGTTCCTGGCCCCGTTCCCGCTGCTGGTGTGGGGAGCGGACGAGCTGTACCGGCACCGCGCGCGACGGCGGACGCCATGACGACCGGCGGGTGCCGCAGACACTCGTCGCGGTCGAGGCGACCGGCCTCGTGTCCGCGGCCGACTCGGTGGTCTTCGCCGGCGTCGAGCTGATCCTGCCGGAGACGCCGGTCGGCAAGCTGCCGATCCCGCTCACCCTCGGGGTCATCGTCGCCACGATCGGCGTCTCGATCGCCTGGAGCCTGCGCTCCACGCGCGCCGCGCGTCGCCCTGACCGCCCGGTGGTGGCGCCGGACTCGTAGGATCAGAGCCCGTGCCGGACTGGACTTTCCTCACCAACCACGCCCACGTGCTGATCTGCGTGGCCCGCGACCCCGGCCTCCGGCACCGGGACCTGGCCGCCCAGGTCGGCATCACGGAGCGGGCGGCGCAGCGCATCGTCGCCGACCTCGTCGAGGCGGGTTACCTCACCAGCACCCGCGACGGCCGCCGCAACCGCTACGAGCTGCACCGCGAGCTTCCGCTGCGGCACCCACTGGAGCGCGAGCACCAGATCGGCGACATCCTGGCCGTGCTGGAGGGCAAGTCCCCGCCCCCGCCGGCGGCATAGACAGTGCGACGCCGGGCCCGCACCCGCGGACCCGGCGTCACTGCCGGGCTCAGCTTCCGGCGACCTCGCGGACGATGGCCACCGTGCAGGCCGAGTGCCGCAGCAGGTGCTGGCTCACCGAGCCGAGCAGCATCCCGCGGAACGCGCCGCGCCCCCGGGTGCCGGCGACCAGCAGCCGCGCGGTGGTGCTCGCGGCCGCCAGGGCGTGGGCCGGGTGGTCCACCACGGCCTCCGCGGTGATCGTCAGCTGCGGGTACTTCTCCTGCCACGCCGCCACGAGCTCGTCGAAGGGACGGCGTTCCTCCGCGGTGACCTCCCGGCTGACCAGCGGGCTGTCCTCCCAGATGCCGGAGACCGGCCGCCATGCGTGGATGATCCGTACCGGCGCGCCGCGCTCGGCCGCCTGCTCGAGGGCGAAGGCCAGGGCGAGCTGGGCGCAGGGCGAGTCGTCGACGCCGACCACCACGGGACCGGTGTGCCCGTTGTCGCCGCGCACGACGATGACGGGGCAGTGGGCGTGGGCGCTGACCGCCACGCTCACCGAGCCGAGCATGCCGGTCACGGCGCTGTGGCCCTGGCTGCCGAGCACGATGAGGCCGGCCTCGGCGGAGCGGTCGATGAGCGTCAGGGCGGCGCTGGCGTTCACGATGGACACCTCGGTGCGCACCTGCGGGTGGCTCTGCCGGGCCCCGGCCACGGCCTCCTGCAGGGCGCCCTTGACGGCGCGGTCGGTCTCGCCGTCCGGCCAGACCGCGGGGGAGGGCACGGTGGACGCCGCCGGCGCCCAGGTCGGCCACTCGTACGCGTAGAAGAACTCCACCAGTGCACCGGTGCGGGCCGCCTCGTCCAGGGCCCAGGCCGCCGCGGCACGGGCCTCCGGGGAACGGTCGTAACCGACGATGATTTTCTTGGCGGTCATGGGACTCTCCCTTCTCCTCCCATCCTCACGCACTTCGATGCGCGGGCGGCAGGGCGGCAGGTCCCGGACCGGTGGGCCGTGCGGCCCACCGGTCCGTACCGCTCATCGGACGCTGACGGTCACCGCCCGGTGGACCGGCTGCTTGCCGGCGTGCACCGTGAGGGTGCGGGTCTGCGCCGAGTACGACCACGCCGTACGCGGCAGGATCCGCCCGTCGACCCGTACGGTCTGCGGAGCGTCGGCACCGGTGAACGCGACCGTCCAGTCACGCTTGCCCACCTGACCGGTGTAGCCGCCACGGAGCGGGCCGATCAGCAGCGTCTTCGACCGGTTCCCCTCCTCGTACGCGAACCGCGTCGTGGCGTTGCGGGCGTGGTTCGTGCCGTCGTCCTCGTACAGCTCGCCGCGCCCGTCGTCGCCGGTCGCGACCGTGACGGTGGCCGCGTCCAGCGGGTGGCCCTCGTCGGTGGCGACGTCGTTCGTCCGGGTCACCACGACCCCGCCGGAGCGGACGAACACCGGCATGGTGTCCAGCGTCGTGGTGATGTCGTGACTGGTGCCGCCCTGGTACGTGACGCCGGTGAACCAGTCGGTCCAGGTGCTGCCCGGCGGGAACCACACCCGCGTGGTCGCGCTGGACCCCGCGTCGGTCGCCGGTGCCACGAGCATGTCCGGGCCGTACAGGTACTCGGCTCCGGCGGTGGCGTACGCCTCCTGCTCACCCGGGTACGCCAGGTACAGCGGCCGCGCCATCGGCAGCCCGTCCCGGTTGGCCTGGGCGGCGGCGGTGTACGTGTACGGCATCAGCCGTTCCCGCAACCGCAGGAACTCGGCGGCGGAGGCGTTCGCGGCCGGCCCGTACTGCCACGGCAGCCGGTCGCTGTGGTTGGAGTGCAGCCGGTCGATGGGCTGGAACGTGCCCAGCTGCACCCAGCGGGCGTACAGGTCGTCGGGCAGCTTGGTGCTGCCCGGCTCGGTGCCGGGCTCCTGCAGGCCGCGGGTGTGCCCGCCGATGTCGTGGCTGATGGCGGCCAGCCCGGTCGCCGCGGACTCGCCCGGCGCGTAGCCGACCTCGTAGCGCAGCGTCTCCCAGTTGGACACCGTGTCACCGGTGAAGTGCAGGGTGGTCCGCTTGTCCGCCCACGGCCCGGTGGCCACGGAGGTCGGGTTGGCGTAGCCGCCGGCCTGCAGCGACCCGTACGCCCGGGAGAAGGCGAAGCCGTTCTCGGCCGCGTAGTTCAGGTTGATCCACGCGTCCGGCGTCACGCCGGCCAGGGTGGACTTGGAGTCCTCGCAGCACCAGTCCAGCCACCAGAAGTCGATGCCCAGGTCCTGCAGGTCCTTGTGCAGGCCGAAGTACGCGGCCAGCTGGTCCGGGTCGCCCCAGTCGAACGTGTAGCAGTCCGCGCCGCTGTTGCAGCCGGTGCGCTGCAGCTTGCCCTTGGCGGTCTCCTGCGCGGCGGCGAACTTCGGGTCGTTGCCGAGGATGCTCGGGTGCACGTTCCAGGTGGTGCGCAGGCCCTCCTTGTGGAGCCAGTCGAGGAACGCCTTCGGGTCCGGGAAGCGGGTGGGATCGATCTCCCAGCCGTTCCACTTGTTGGCGGCCTTGAAGTCGGTGTCCACGACCAGCACGTCCAGCGGCACGTTCTCGGTGCGGAACCGCCCGACGATGTTCTGGAAGTCGGCCGCCGTCCGGTCGTAGTACTCCGAGTACCAGACGCCGTACGTCCACCGGGGCAGCAGCGCCGTCGGGCCGGTCAGCACGGACAGCTCCCGTAGCGCGCGGGCGTAGTCCTGGCCGTACGCGAAGATGTAGCCGTCCTGGTAGCCGCCGGTGTGGGCCGGCTTCGGGGTGACCTTGCGGGTCGCCGGGTCGAACAGGGCGGACGCGGTGTCGTCCAGCAGCGACCAGCCGTCGGTGTAGAGCAGGCCGGGCGCGGTGAGCGCGCCGCCGTCCACGTTGTCCAGCGAGCGGCGGTAACCGCCCAGCGGGGCGTGCGGCGCGAGCAGCGGGGCGTCCCCGGTGGTCAGCGCAACGGTATCGAGGTTGACGTTGCAGCTGTCGTCGGTGGGGCAGCCCAGCGTGACGGTGTTCGTCCCAGCCGCGAGCGTGACGGGCGTGCTGACCGTACGCCAGAAGTCCCAGCCGCTGGTGGTCGGCAGCTCCACCGTGCCCGGGGTGCCGGAGCCGGCCTGGACGGACATCGTGCGGGTCCGCGCCGGCTGGGCGCCCGGACGCGAGTTGGCGTAACGCAGCTGCAGCTTGTACTCACCCGCCGCCGGCACGCCGGTGACGGTCAGCGCGTCGCTCGCACCGGTACGCTCCAGCCCGGCGACGAAGCCCTCACCGGAGTAGCCGTTGTGGTCGCGGGCGAGGCGCGCGCCGCCGGCCAGGACGCCGCCGTCGGCCTCGCAGACCGTGCCGAAGGCGCACTCCCGGGGAGCCGGCGGAACCGGCTGCGGGTACGCGTCACCCGGCCGGACCAGGGCGAAGCTGTCGATGTTGACGTGGCCCGAGTCGGCCGGGTCACGCCGCACCGCGAGTTCGTGGCGGCCCGCGGTCAGCGTCACGGCGGTGCCGGCCTGCTTCCACGTGTCCCACGAGCCGGTGCTCGGCAGGGACAGCTGGGCCGCCGAGGTGCCGTCGACCGCGACGGTGAGCGTCCGCGTGACGTCCTTGCCGTCGCCGCCCACGCTGTTGGCGTAGCGCGCGTCGAACTCGTACGTCCCGGCCGTCGCGACGGTCACCGTGACCGTCAGCGAGTCGTCGGCGCCCTCGAACCCGGCGGCGAAACCCTGCCCGGTGTAACCACCGTGGTCGGTGGCGACGCCCAGGCCCCGCAGGGCCGCGGTCTCGGCCTCGCACAGGGCGCCGATCGCGCAGTTCGGGGGAGTGTGCCCGGTCCACGGGGCGGCCTGCACGGTCTGCCGGCCGGACGTCAGCCGTACCGTGAGGTTGTCGTCGGTGAACGACCCGGACCCGACGCGGTACCGCATGGTGACGGCGCCGGTGTCGATGGTCAGCCAGCCGTCGCGGGTACGGCTCGTGAAGCGGGGCGCGGTGAAGCCGGTGCGGTGCACCGCGTTGAAGGTGCCGGCGTCGACGAAGTGGGAGTCGCCGGCGTACTCGGTGCGGATCAGCGTCGGCGACAGCACCTGGAAGCGGGCCTGGCCGGAGACGACTGTGGAGCGGTCGGCGCCGGGGCGGGTGGCCTGCGCCGGCGATGACGGGACGAGAAGGGTGGCCGGTCCGGTGAGCAGGACCGCCGCCGCGGCGAGGATCCGCCGGGTGGGGGCGCCATGGCGCATTGTGTTTCCTTCCGTGCGATATCCGTCGATGCAGTGACGGATGCGATCACTCTTGTTGCTGGAAGGTTTCTTGACAATGCCCGCGAGGGCAGATTCGCGGGTTTTTGCGGGCCGTCTGGCCCGGCACGCCGTGGGGGACCTTCGGCTCTACTGACCATCGTGGCCACCGCCCGACGCTGAGCGGATACGCCCGAGCACGAAAGGTGACTGGGCGGAGCACGCTCCTCGACAGCACGAGCGGAAGGGGAAGAGCGATGGCAGGCACACTGAGCCCTTGGCCGTTGACCGGGCAGGGCGCCAAGGAACACCCCGTACCCACCCTGCAGTACCTGCTGCGGGCCCGCGGCCACAGCGTCGCGGTGGACGGCATCTTCGGGCCGAGGACCGACGCCGCGGTCCGGTCGTTCCAGCGGGAGAAGGGCCTGACGGTCGACGGCATCGTCGGCCCGCGCACCTGGAGCGCTCTGATCATCGAGGTACGCCGGGGCGCCGAGGGCGACGCCGTCCGCGGCGTGCAGGAGGAGTTCCAGTTCCGCAACCTGTCCGGCGACCCGGCGAATGGCCTGGCGGTGGACGGCATCTTCGGGCCGCAGACGGAACGGGCGGTCCGCGGCTTCCAGAGCGCGCTGCACGCCGACATCCCGGCCGTGACGGTCGACGGCATCGTCGGCCCGATGACGTGGCAGGCCCTCATCAGCGGCATGCTCTCCTTCTGAGGACGGGGCACGAGAAACCGGCTGCTGCTGGTCGCCGCCGCTGTCCTCGCCGCGAGCCTCCTGACGGGCCCGGCGCCCGCGCTCGCCGCCGAGCATGCGGTGGCTCGGCGCGTACGGCGGCACCGGCGATGGGACGCCGCCCTCGAGGTGACCGCGCCCGCGACCGGGGTGCTCACGCTGCCCGGCGTACGGCTCGGCCCGGCCGGAGCCGTCACCGGCACGCTGACCGAGGCGGGCACCCTGGTGCGATCCATCCGGCGCCGACGATCGATCCGCGCCTGGAATCGTGGACGCTGACGTGGGCGGAGGCCGACCCCGCCACTCACCTGTTCGACCCGGGCAGTGTCCCCGGCGTCGTTCGAGCGGTGGCCCTGGCCCACATGCCCCCGCCCTACGACCCGGCGGCGCCCGTGGACCGCGGCTCGCGGAACCCCTCTTACGCCTGGGCCGACGCCGTGACGATCGGGCTCGTCGACCACTTCGGCCGGTGGGCGGCGGGCTGGCTCGGGCAGAGCTCCCGGTACTCCCTCAGCGGTGCGCCGACGCCGGGGTGGTACCGCGTCCAGGAGCTGGTCACCGCTCCCGAGCGCACCCTCGACGCCGTCGGGAGAGGGCTGCTCGACTGGCGGTCGTACCTCGAGGAACTCGCCGACCATTTCGCGCGGCACCTGCCGCTGCCGCGGGACCCGCGCGCGGCGTTCGCCGCATGGGAGGCCGCGGTGGGCGAGCTGGTCGCGACGGCCATGGCCCGCACGGGCACCGAGGAGAATTGGTACGGCGGCAGCGCCAGAGTCCTCAGCTGGTTCCTGTCCGCCGCCGGGGTGCCGCACCACCTCGCCGATGCCATGGTCGACGATGCGATCGGCGGCCGCTTCCGGAGTTGGACGCAACCGACGGGCGCGGACGCCGCCGATGTCGCGGCGGCGCTGGCGGCGGCCACCGGTATCGACCCCGGACACGATGACTGGCCCGACACCTGGCCGCAGGACTGACCGAGCCGGCGCACCAGCGAGCTGCCCGCCGCCTCGCGGGCACAGCGACCCGAATCCTGCACACAGTCGGACGCGCTCGGCACGTGGCGGCGCGTCCGGCAGGCAGCCCGCTGGGCCGGCGTCGCCGACCACGTACGCACGCCGGCCCGCACCGGCCGCGACGGCATCGCCGACCTTTTCGCCGCACGGCAGGAGGGCGCCGACGGTCTGCTCGCCGCACTGCACCTGGTCCGCGCCGACGCCGACGCGGGCGGACCGCTGACGTTCGGCCTGCTTGAGGCCTGGCAACGGGTCGTGCTCGGCGTCGGCAGCGTGCCGTTCCGCACGACGTCCGCCTGGGCCAAGAGCGGTCGAGAACGGTACGCGTACCGTCCTGATCTGCCCGAAGCATTCGACGCGTGCCTCGCCGAGGCCGATGACCCGGACCTGCCCCTGCCGTCGCGGGCGGCGCGGGCGTATCTGGACGTGGCGTTCTTCCACCCGTTCGACGACGGCAACGGGCGGGCGGCGGCCCTCGCCCTGTACTTCGTCCTCGCCCGCGAGGGTGTGGTGCTGGACCAGGCGGCGTCGCTGCTGATGACCGTACGCCCAGCCGGCGAAATCCGCGCCGCCGAAGCAATGGCGAGGCACGTGGCGATCCTCATCGACCAAACCCGCCGCCGGATGAGTCTGATGGCACCGGCCGCGGATGAGCGGTGAGTACCGGCGGTCATCCCACGGCTGGGCCGCGGCCTTCGACGTGGTCGGCGAGGTTGGCGAGGGAGGACGTCAGGCCGGCGGCGTGGTCCTCGGCGGAGATGCCGGCCGGGACGTCGTCGGCCCGGAATTCCACCAGCGTGCCGCCTTCCGCCGGCGTGACCTCCCAGGTCATCGTCATGGTGCCGGCCTGGGCCGGGTCGTCGGAGACGAAGGTGACCGCCTGCACCACCCGTACGCCCGGGACGAGGTCGACGAACTGAGCCTCCACGACGTCCGTGTCGGCGGTCGTCTTCCCCGGCGCCGCCGTGGCGTCCGCATACGTCAGCACCAGCCGGTACGAGCCGCCCGGCCGCGCGTCGAACCGCTCGAAGCGGCCGGTCATGCCGCCGGGCGGCAACCAGGCCGTCAGCGCCGCGGGGTCGACGAGGGCCGCGTAGACGCGGTCGGGCGGAGCTGCGATCAGCCGCGAAGCCGTGTCTGTCCGAGTCATGGCGCCATCCTATGAGGGCGGGACCGCCGACGCCGTCATCTCTCGTCGTCCCAGGCCGCGGCGCTGATGCGCCAGCCGGCGGGCGTCCGGACGAACTGCAGCGTCTTCATCCCCCGTCCCGTGAAGGGGACCCCGTCCTGCACTCCCGCCTTGGCGTAGCTGCAGAAGTGGTGAGCGATGTCGCCGAAGACCTCGGTGTGCCCCGACACCTCCCACTCCCTGAAGTCCGTGAGGGCGCCTCCGGCGAGCAGCTCCTGCCGGGGTGCGATGAAGTCGTCCACTCCCCAGGCGGCGGGTGGACCGCCGCAGGTGCGGACGATCACCGCTTCCGGGAGGAACACGTGCCGGAGGGCGTCGAGGCGGGCGGTGGAGTCCGGGCCGGAGGTGAAGGCGGCGAAGAAGGTCCGGACCACGGCCCCGATCTCCGCGTGGTCGTCGAGTCGCTCGTCACCGCTCACGTCACCAACCTAGCCGTCAGTAGACGGTGAGGCCGCGTTCCGCGAACTGGCCGCGGACGCGTTCCAGCAGGGCCTCGTCCGGCGGCTCGGTGTCGGCGAGCGGGAACGGGACGCCGAGCTGGGCGTACTTGCTCTGGCCGAGCCGGTGGAACGGCAGCACCTCGACCCGTTCGATCGTCGGCACGCCGGCGGCGATGTCGGCGACCGCGGCCACGTTGGCCGGGTCGTCGGTGAGGCCCGGTACCAGCACGAACCGCAGCCAGATGGGTTTGCCGAGCTCGCCGAGGCGCCGGGCGAAGCGGACGGTCGGCTCGAGCCGGCCGGTCTTCGTCACCGTACGGTAGGTGCGGGGGTCGCCCGACTTGATGTCGAGCAGCACCAGATCCGTGACGGCCAGCAGGGCGTCGTCGGCGCGGTCGCCGAGGAAGCCGCTGGTGTCCAGGGCCGTGTGCAGGCCCATCTCGTGGCAGGCCGTGAAGACCTCGCGGACGAAGGCCGGCTGCTGCAGCGGCTCGCCGCCGCTGATGGTCACGCCGCCCCCGGCGACCTTGATGAAGCGCTCGTACCGGCGGATCTCGGTGAGCAGGTCGTCCACCGTCGTCGGGGTGCCGCTGCGCCGGTACCAGGTGTCCGGGCTGTGGCAGTACTGGCACCGCAGCGGGCACCCGGCCAGGAAGGCCACGAACCGGGTGCCCGGGCCGTCCACTCCCGTCGAGATGTCGAAGGAGTGGACGGCCGCGGTCACCGGCGGGGCCACGGTCATGGTCACAGCGCACCGTGGAAGGTACGGGCGATGACGTCGTGCTGCTGCTCGGTGGTGAGCCGGACGAAGTTCACGGCGTACCCGGAGACCCGGATGGTCAGCTGCGGGTACTTCTCCGGGTGGGCCATCGCGTCCTCCAGGGTCGCCCGGTCCAGCACGTTGACGTTGAGGTGGAAGCCCCCGCCGTCGGTGAAGCCGTCGAGCACGCCGACCAGGTTGCCGATCCGCTCCTCGCGGGTGCGGCCGAGACCCGCGGGGGTCACCGTGGTGGTCAGCGAAATGCCGTCGCGGGCGCAGCGGTACGGCAGCTTCGCCACCGACAGCGCCGCGGCGACCAGCCCGTGCTTGTCCCGCCCGTTCATCGGGTTGGCGCCGGGTGCGAACGGCTCGCCGGCGCGGCGCCCGTCCGGGGTGTTGCCGGTGTGCTTGCCGTACACCACGTTCGAGGTGATGGTCAGCACCGACAGCGACGGCTCGGCGTCGCGGTACGCGGGCTGCCGGCGGATCTTCGCCATGAACCGCTCGACCAGTTCCACCGCGATCGCGTCGGCCCGGTCGTCGTTGTTGCCGAACGCCGGGAACTCGCCGTCGATCACGTAGTCGACCGCCAGCCCGGTGGTGTCGCGCAGCACCTTGACCTGGGCGTGCTTGATCGCCGAGAGGCTGTCGGCGGCCACCGACAGGCCCGCGATGCCGGTCGCCAGGAACCGGTGCACCGGGTGGTCGTGCAACGCCATCTCGAGCCGCTCGTACGCGTACTTGTCGTGCATGTAGTGGATGACGTTGAGCGCCTCGACGTAGGTCTCGGCCAGCCAGTCCAGCATCCGGTCGTACGCGTCGAGCACCTGCTCGTACTCCAGCACGTCCGCGGTGACCGGGGCGTAGGCCGGGGCCACCTGCTCGCCGCTGATCTCGTCGCGCCCGCCGTTGATGGCGTACAGCAGGGCCTTGGCGAGGTTGGCGCGGGCGCCGAAGAACTGCATGTCCTTGCCGACCCGCATCGCCGAGACGCAGCAGGCGATCGCCGTGTCGTCGCTGTACGCCGGCCGGATCAGGTCGTCGTTCTCGTACTGGATGGCGCTGGTGTCCATCGAGACCTGCGCGCAGAACCGCTTGAAGCCCTCGGGCAGCCGCGGCGACCACAGCACGGTCAGGTTCGGCTCGGGCGCCGCACCCAGGTTGTACAGGGTCTGCAGGTAGCGGAAGCTCGACCGGGTCACCAGCGGGCGCCCGTCGGCGCCGACGCCGCCGATCGCCTCGGTCACCCAGGTCGGGTCGCCGGAGAACAGCTGGTCGTAGTCGGGGGTACGCAGGAAGCGGATGATCCGCAGCTTCATGACGAAGTCGTCGACGAGCTCCTGCGCCTGCTCCTCGGTCAGGACGCCCTCGGCCAGGTCGCGCGCCATGTAGACGTCGATGAACGACGACGTGCGCCCGAGCGACATGGCCGCGCCGTTCTGCTCCTTGGTGGCGCCCAGGTACGCGAAGTACAGCCACTGGATGGCCTCGCGGGCGGTGGTCGCCGGGCCGGAGACGTCGTAGCCGTAGCCGGCCGCCATCTCCTTGAGCTCGCCCAGGGCCCGGATCTGCTCGGCCAGCTCCTCGCGGTCGCGGATGACCGCCTCCGAGGACCGCTTGCCGTCCAGGGCGGCCTTCAGCTCCTTGCGCTCGGCGATGAGCCGGTCGACGCCGTACAGGGCGACGCGGCGGTAGTCGCCGATGATCCGGCCGCGGCCGTACGCGTCCGGCAGGCCGGTGATGATGTGCGAGCGCCGGGCCGCCTTGACGTCGGCCGGGTACGCGTCGAACACACCGTCGTTGTGGGTCTTGCGGTACCGGGAGAAGATCGCTTTGACGGCGGGGTCGAGGGTGTAGCCGTACGCCTTCAGCCCGTTCTCCACCATGCGCAGGCCACCGGCGGGCATGATGGCCCGGCGCAGCGGCGCGCTGGTCTGCAGGCCGACGATCAGCTCGTGGGAGCGGTCGATGAACCCGGGCTCGTGCGAGGTGATGGTCGACGGGGTGTGCGTGTCGACGTCGTAGACGCCGCGCTTGCGCTCCTCGACGAACATGCGCTGCAGTTCGCGCCAGAGCCGCTCGGTGCGGTGGGTCGGCCCGGCCAGGAACTGCGCGTCACCCTCGTACGGTGTCACGTTGTCGTGGATGAAGCCGGCGACGTCGATCGCGTCGCGCCAGCCCGTACCCGTGAAGCCGCGCCAGGCGTCCTTGCGTGTCTGCATGATTCCTCCTCGTTCCTGCATTCAGCTTCTCCCGAGCGTGATCGGTTGGATCAGGGCCGGAGGTCCCGGACGGCGGGGCCGTCGGGACCTCCGGGTGGGGGCGCGCCGGCGGCGCCGGACCTGGCCCCAGCCTCGTCCGGCGGGGGTACGGGCGGTCAGAGCCGGCGGCCCTGAACGTCCGGGACCTCCGGCGCCCCGGCCTGCAGCAACGCGGCCACGTGCGCCCGGGCGTCGCGGTCGATCGCGCGCAGCGTGCCCTCGTCGAGCTGGTGGTCGAGGCGCATCCGGGTGGCGAGCAGCTCGACCGGGTCGTCGCCGGCCGCCGCGGCCCGCAGAGTGAACCGGCACGCGGGGGCGCCGCCGCGCACGGCGGCGAGGCCCGTCCAGGCCGTCCGGGCGATCGCCTCCACGTCGGCGCCGTCGATCACGCTCGGCGCCGGCGGGGGTGGCGTCGGCGGCACCTGCCGCGCCCGGCAGAACAGCACACCGGGCCCGCCGCCGGCGTCCACGAGCTCGACGGCGAGGACCCCGGTGGTGACCGGCGCCGTGGTGATCCGGCCGCCGAAGAGCAGCGCGAGCGGCCACCCGGTCCGCGGGCACACCAGCGTGTCGCCGGCGCCCAGCGCGCTGACCAGCCCGGCCGTCAGGGCCTCGTCGTGGGCGGGCTGGTCCAGGCACGCCTCGAGGTGGCGGACGAGCAGCATGCGGTGCAGCAGCCCGGTGCGCCGGGCGGCGGGTGGCAGGACCATCGGGCGCCTCCTCAGGCCGCGTACTCCCGCACCCCGGCGAGCAGCTGGGCGAGGCCCTTCTTCGCGTCGGCGAAGAGCATCGCGGTGCCCGGCCGGGTGTACAGCTCATTGTCGATGCCGGCGTACCCGTGGCCCAGCGACCGCTTGATGACGATCACGGTGCGGGCCCGGTCCACGTCGAGGATCGGCATGCCCGAGACCGGGTTGCCCGGGCGCCGCGCCGCCGGGTTGGTGACGTCGTTGGCGCCGACCACCAGCGCCACGTCGGTGCCGGGGAACTCCGGGTTGATCTCGTCGATGTCCTTGAGCTGCTCGTACGGCGCGTCCGCCTCGGCCAGGAGCACGTTCATGTGCCCGGGCATGCGGCCGGCAACCGGGTGGATGCCGTAGCTGACCTGTACGCCCCGCTCGGTCAGCGCGCGGGCGAGGGCCACCGCCTCGTGCTGCGCCTGCGCCGCGGCCAGCCCGTACCCGGGGACGATGACGACCTTGTGGGCGTACGCCAGCTGCAGCGCCGCGTCCTCGGCCGTGATCGCCCGTACGGGCGCGCCCCCGCCCACCGCCGCGGCCGGCCCGGCGCTGTCACCGGTGCCGTACCCGCCGGCGATGATCGCGCCGATCGAGCGGTTCATCGCGTCGGCCATGAGCTTGGTGAGGATCGCGCCGGCCGCCCCGACCAGGGCGCCCGCGATGATCAGCGGGCTGCTGTCCAGCACGAACCCGGCCATGGCGACCGCGGTGCCGGTGCAGGCGTTGAGCAGCGAGATGACGACCGGCATGTCGGCGCCGCCGATCGGCAGGGTGAGCAGGATGCCCGCGGCCAGCGCGGCGAGGCCGATGCCGGACAGGCCGAGCGCCCCGGTGCGGCCGGTGAGGTAGAGCCCGGCGAGCCCGGCGGTGGCGAGCGCGAGGAGGACGGTGGCCCACCTTCCGCCGGGCACGGTGACCGGCCGGCCGGGTACCAGGCCGGCGAGCTTTCCGGAGGCCACGAGCGAGCCGCTCAGCGTGACGCCGCCGATGAGCACGTCGAGCACGGTGGTGATCGTGGTCTGCAGGCCCGGCGTACCGGCCTCCTGGCTGCGCTGCACCGCGTCGCCCAGGGCGATCAGCGCGGCCGCCCCGCCGCCGACGGCGTTGAAGAGGCTGACCAGCTGGGGCATCGCCGTCATCGGCACCCGCCGCGCGGTGACCAGGCCGGCGACGGCTCCGGCCGCGGCTCCGGCGGTGAGCGCCGCGACGGCCCAGGCGGTGATGCCGTGGTCGCGTACCAGCACCGCGCCGGTGGCCAGCACCGCCGCGGCCATGCCCGCCGCCGACAGCCGGTTGCCGCGCAGGGCCGTGCCGGGCGAGTTCATCAGGTGCAGGCCCAGCACGAAGCAGGTCGCGGCGGCCAGGTAGACCAGATGGACGGCGGTGTCGAAGGTCGTCACGGCTTCTCCTCCCGCCGCTTCTCCTCCCGCCGCGGGCGGAACATCGCCAGCATGCGTTCGGTGACCACGTAGCCGCCGGTGACGTTCATGGCGGCGAACGCGGCCCCGATCAGCACCAGCACGTAACCGGTGACCGTGGTGGCCGTGGCGGCGAGCAGCATCACGCCGACGATGACCACGCCGTGGATCGCGTTCGCGCCGGACATCAGCGGGGTGTGCAGGGTGGCCGGCACCTTGCTGATCACCTCGAACCCGACGAGCAGGCTCAGCAGGAAGACGGTGATGTCCGCCATCAGCAGCGGGCTCATGAGGGGACCTCCTCGCTCGTGGCGGCGCGGACCGCCGGGTGCACGACCTCGCCGTCGCGGGCCACGACCACGGCCGCGTGGATCTCGTCGTCCGCGTCGACGGTCACCACCCCGTCGCGGATCAGGCCGGCCAGCAGCGCGCACAGGTTGCGGGAGTACGCGGTCGACGCCGCCCTCGGCACCCGGGCGGGCAGGTCCGCGGCGCCGACGACGGTGACGCCGCGGGCGCTCACCACGGTCCGGCCCGGCTCGGAGCCCGCCACGTTGCCGCCCAGCGGCCCGCAAGCCGCGTCCACGACCACCGAGCCGGGCCGCATCGCCTCGAGGGCGGCGGCCGTGACGAGCAGCGGCGGGCGCCCGTCCGGGACCTGCGCGGTGGTGATGACGATGTCGAACCCGGCGACCGCGGTGTCCAGCGCCTCCTGCTGAGCCCGGGCCTCGTCCTCCGACAGCCGGCGGGCGTACCCGCCCGCACCGGTCGCGGCGGGGACGTCGAGGGTCAGCACGGCGGCGCCGGTCGAGGCGATGTCCTCCCGGGCCGCCTCCCGCACGTCGTAACCGGTCACGGCCGCCCCGAGGCGGCGCGCGGTGGCGAGCGCCTGCAGGCCGGCGACCCCGGCGCCCAGGACCAGCACCCGCGCCGGGCGGGCCGTGCCGGCGGCGGTCATGAGCATCGGCAGGTAGGCGCCGTACGCGTCCGCGGCGACCAGCGCGGCCTTGTAGCCGGCGACGTTGGCCTGCGAGGTGAGGGCGTCCATGGCCTGGGCGCGGCTCAGGGTGCGGGGGAGCAGGTCGAGGCTCACCGCGGTGACACCGGTCCCGGCCAGCTTCCGGAACCGCACCGGGTCGCGCCGGGGAGCCAGGAGCCCGACGAGGGTCTGGCCCGCGTGCAGCGCGTCGACGTCCTCCGGCGGGGTCACGCACAGCAGGACGTCGCTGCCGGCGTACACCTGGACCCGGCTGGTGACCGTCGCGCCGGCGTCGGCGTAGTCCGTGTCGGCGTACCAGGCGCCGGCCCCGGCGCCGGCCTCCACGACGACCTGCAGGCCGTCGCGGCGTAACCGGCCGGCGTCCTCCGGGACGAGGGCGACCCGCCGTTCCCCGGCGGCCGTCTCGCGGACCACACCGATCGTCGTCATGCGCGCTCTCCGTCCCCTCGCTCGGTCACGTCACGTCGCGGGAAAAAGCCGCCCGGCCGGGTCGACCGCCGTGAGGCCCCGGCCGGACGGCTGCTCGTACCGTCCGATCTCGCGTCCGGCGCCGCCGTGGCCGGCGCCGGGCGGCGTCAGATCAGCCAACGGTTGCGCTGCACGAAGGGCAGCTGTGCCCACCAGCGGCCCAGGCCCCAGGTGTGTCCGGCGTACGTCAGCGCGGCGACGATCGCGCCGACGGCGTACATGAAGTGGTAGTCGGTGATCGGGTTGTTCGAGCCGCTGGGCTCGCCGGCGCTGGTGTGCTGCGCGAGCGGGAACTCGGCGAACCACATGAACGCCATCATCAGCGTGGCAGCTGCGGCGGCGATGCGCATCCCGATGCCGAGGATGAGGGCGACGCCGATGCCGAGCAGGCCGAGCATGAACAGCCAGTCGACCACGACGTTGCCGGCCATCGAGTGGAACGTGCCCTGGAACGGGCCGAGGTCGACGTGGGACAGGAAGCCCTTGGTCGGCGACCCGCCGTGGATCCAGGCGCGGGCGGACGGGGTGGCGTAGTTCAAACCGAAGGTCTTGTCGAGGAACGCCCACAGGAAGACGAACCCGAGGGAGATGCGGAACACGGCCAGCGCCCGGGCGGCCGTCAGGGTGAGCATGTGACCGGGTGCCTCGACGTTCTCGAGGTGGTGAGCCGCAGCTCCGCGGCCGATGGTCGTCATGGTGTCCTCCTCATTCGATGTCCTGTTCCGACCATGCACCGCTTCCGGCGCGGGCACCCGGGCCTGACCGCCCGACCCGGGCGGGACTTAGGTCCCGATCGATCGCCGCCCGGTCCGGCACGGGACGTTCGCCCCGTGTGGGCCCCGCAGCGGCGGTCCGACGATGGGCGGAGGAGACGAGTGGGAGGAGACACCGATGCGTGCTCTCAGACTGCTGGACTGGAAGAAGCCCGCCGAGCTGGTGGAGGTGCCGCAGCCCGTGCCGGGACCCGGCCAGGTCGTGATCAAGGTGGGTGGCGCCGGGGCGTGCCACTCCGACCTGCACCTCATGCACGACTTCACGGCGGGGCAGCTGCCGTGGGGGCCACCGTTCACCCTGGGGCACGAGAACGCCGGCTGGGTGCATCGCGTCGGCGAAGGGGTGACCGGCCTCGCGGAGGGTACGGCGGTGGCGGTGTACGGCGCGTGGGGCTGCGGCTCCTGTGACCGCTGCCGGCTCGGCGCGGAGACGTACTGCGATCACCCGGCGGAGGCGCCCGTACCCGCCGGCGGTGGCGGGCTGGGCCTGGACGGCGGCATGGCGGAATACCTGCTGGTGCCCGACGCCCGCCACCTCGTCCCGTTGCCGCCCGGGCTGGACCCGCTGCACGCCGCGCCGCTGACCGACGCCGGGCTCACGCCGTACCACGCGATCCGCCGTTCGTGGCCGAAGCTGACCCCGCGCAGCACCGCGCTGGTCATCGGCGTCGGCGGCCTCGGGCACCTGGCGGTGCAGATCCTCAAGGCGACGACGGCCGCGCGGGTGATCGCCGTCGACCTTCGCAGGGACGCGCTGGACCTGGCCCGGCGGTACGGCGCGGACCTCGTGCTGTCCGCCGAGGACAGTCCCGCCGAGGCGATCCGCGACGCGACCGGCGGTCACGGCGCCGACGTGGTGCTCGACTTCGTCGGCGGCGACGACACGCTCGCCCTGGCCGCGGGCACCGTGCGCAGCCTGGGCGACCTCACGCTCGTCGGGATCGCCGGTGGCACCCTGCCGCTGTCGTTCTTCTCGGTGCCGTACGAGGTCAGCATCCAGACCACGTACTGGGGGACCCGGCCGGAGCTCGCCGAGGTGCTCGACCTGGCGGCCCGCGGGATGCTGACCCCGCAGATCTGCCGGTTCGAGCTGTCCGGGGCGGTCACCGCGTACGACGAGATGCAGGCCGGTGAGCTGCAGGGACGCGCGGTGATCGTGCCCTGAGGACGGTCGCGCGTGGATCTGCGCCTCGTGGCCCGGGCCGGCCGGGGACGCGGGCCCGGGCGCCCGGGCCCGCAGGTCGTTCGGCCCTGTCCGCCCCGCGGCCCGCAGGACGAGGCTGGGGGCGTCATCAAGGCTGGAGGCTGACCATGACCTACCGCATCGCGATCAACGGCTTCGGCCGCATCGGCCGTAACTATCTGCGCGCCCTGACGGACAAGAAGCTCGCCAACGCGGGCCTCCAGGTCGTCGCCATCAACGACCTGTACGACGCCGCCATGCTGGCCCACCTGCTCGAGTACGACTCCACGTTCGGCCGGCTCGACGCGCAGGTGAGCTGCGACGACGAGGCGATCACCGTCGGCTGGCACCGGATCCCCACGTTCTCCGAGCGGACCCCGGACGTGCTGCCCTGGGGCGACCTCGGCGTGGACCTGGTGATCGAGTCGACCGGGAAGCTGCGCCGGCGTGAGGACGCGGCGCTGCACCTCAAGGCCGGCGCCGGCCGGGTGCTGATCTCCGCACCGGGCAGGAACGTCGACGCGACCCTGGTGCCGGGTGTCAACGCGGACGCGTACGACCCCGACCTGCACCTGGTCGTCTCGGCCGCGTCCTGCACCACGAACTGTGTGGCGCCGCTGCTCAAGGTGCTGCACGAGGCGTTCACCGTCGAGGCGGGCCACCTCACCACGGTGCACGCGTACACGAACGACCAGAACGTGCTCGACGCCCCGCACAAGGACCCTCGCCGGGCCCGGGCCGCCGGGGTGAACATCATCCCGACCAGCACCGGCGCGGCCAAGGCGGTCGGCCTGGTGCTGCCCGAGCTCGCGGGCCGGCTCGACGGCGTCGCCCTGCGGGTACCGGTCGTCGACGGCTCCGTCAGCGACCTCACCCTGCAGCTCGGCACCGAGGTCAGCGCCGGGCAGATCAACGCGGCCGTCGCGGAGGCCGCCGCCCCGGGCGGGCCGATGGACGGGATCATCCGCTACACCGAGGCGCCGATCGTCTCCAGCGACATCGTGGGCGACAAGGCCTCCTGCGTCTTCGACGCCAAGCTGACCCAGGCGGGCGGACGCCTCGCCAAGGTGTTCGGCTGGTACGACAACGAGTGGGGCTACACCAGCCGCCTCGTCGACCTCACCCAGCAGATGGCCACCCGGAGGTGACGTCATGCGTGCCAAGGACATCATGAGCAGCCCGGTCCACGTGATCTGGCAGAACGCACCGGTGGAGAGCGCCGCGGAGCTGATGGCGGGCAAGGCCGTGACGGCCCTGCCGGTGGTCGACGCCGACGGCCTGCTCGTCGGCATGGTGAGCGAGAGCGACCTGCTGTGGCACCGGGTCCCGTCCGACCCGACCGCGCACCTGCGCCGGCACCCGGACACCGACCCGTCCCGCCGCCCCGGCATGGTCGTCGAGGTCATGTCCCCGTTCCCGCTCACCACGACGCCGGACGCCGACGTCGCGGACGTCGCGGACACGATGCTGCAGCACGACGTCCGCAGCATGCCGGTCCTCGACGGCCGGGAGGTGGTCGGCGTCATCAGCCGCCGCGACATCCTGCGCGCCATGGTGCGCAGCGACGAGGCGCTGGTGAAGGAGGTGCAGCACCGCCTCGACGAGTACGCCGACGGCGAGCACCGGTGGGCCGTGACCGTGGACGGCGGAGTGGCCACGGTGGAGGGCGCGTTCGCCAACGACACCGAGCGCGCGGTCGTCGAGGTGCTCACACGGACCGTACCCGGCGTGGCCGCCGCGAACGTCAAGGTGGTCACCCCGTCCTGAGGGTTCCGGAGAAGGGCTGCCCCGGGCCCGGCCGGGGCAGCCCTCCGTCACCTGCCGTCGCGGGCGCGCAGGCTGCGCAGCGTCGCATCGGGCTCGGCGCCGACCGGGGCCAGCCGCAGCCTCACGTCCACCGCCAGCACCCCGTCCGGGCCCGCGAAGACCGGGTCGAGGTCCAGCTCGGCCACCTCGGGGTGGTTCTCCGCGAGCCGGCCCAGCCGCAGCACCAGATCCTCGACCGCGGCGGTGTCCACCGGCGGCGCCCCGCGGCAACCGGTCAGCAGGGGAGCGGCGCGCAGGTCCCGCCACATCCGGGCGGCGTCCAGATCGGTCATCGGGACCAGCCGCAGCGACCGGTCGCCGGGCAGGCCGGTCCGCGCCCCGCCGGCGCCCAGCAGCACCACCGACCCGAACAGCGGATCGTGCGCGATGCCCGCGACCAGCTCCACCGGGGCCCGGACCTGGCGTTGCACCATGGCGCCGGTGCCCGGCGCCCCGGCGGCCGTGACCTCGTCGAAAGCGGCGCGCACCGCCGCGGCCCCGGTGAGATTCAGCCGTACGGCGCCGGCGTCGCTCCTGCGGACCAGGGCGGGATCGGCGGACTTGAGCACCACCGGGAAGCCGAGGCGCCCGGCGGCGGCCACCGCGTCCGGCCCGCTCGTCACCAGCTCGGCGGCCAGCACCGGGATCCCGTACCGCTGCAGCAGCGCGGAGGCTTGCTGGTACGTCAGCCGGCCGCCGCCGTCCGCGGGCAGGTGCCGGATCAGGCTGCGGGCGCCCTCGATGTCCAGCCCGGGAAGCACGGGACGGGTACCCAGCGGCCGGCGTCGCCAGGCGGCGTACGAGGCGGCGTGGGCGAGCGCGGTCACCGCCCGCTCCGGCAGGTCGAAGACGGGCGCGCAGCGTTCGCCGAAGGCCGGCCCCGCGGTGCCCCGGCCCACCAGCACCGCGGCGACGGGCAGCTCGGGACGGGCGTCGGCCACCGCGCCCAGGGCGGACAGGATGGCGGCCGGTGCGTTCGTGCGCGTACCCACGATCACCAGCAGCAGCGCGTCCACCTCGCCGCTGTCGGCCAGCACGGCCGCCGCCTCGGCGAACGTGCCCGGCGGCACGTCCGCGCCCAGATCCACCGGGTTGCCGGTGCCCGCGCACACCGCCGACACCGAGGCGATCTCGCGGCGCAGCCGGTGGCTCAGCGGGCGTACCTGCAGGCCCCCGCCCTCGGCGGCGTCGGCGGCCAGCACGGTGAGCCCGCCCGCGTTGCCGAGGATCGCGAGGCGGTGCCCGCGGGGCAGCGGCTGGCCGCTGAGCATGCGCGCGGCGTCGAGCAGCTCGCCGAGCGTGCGGGTGTGGATCACCCCGGCCTGCTCGAAGAGGGCGTCGACCGTCGCCGCCCGGTCGCATCGGCTGCTCCTGACGGCCAGGACGGGCTTGCGCCGGGACAGGGCGCGCACCGTACGGGCGAACCTGCGCGGGTTCCCGAACGACTCCAGGTGCAGCACCACCGCCCGGGTCGCCGGGTCGTCGTACCAGTACGCGATCAGGTCGTTGCCGCTGACGTCCGCCTTGGTGCCCAGCGACACGAAGGAGGAGACGCCGCAGCCCGTACGGATCGCGTTGTCCAGCACCGCGACTCCCACGGCGCCGGACTGCGCGGCGACGGCCAGCCCACCGGCCGGCGGGGGAGCGGGCGCGAAGCAGGCGTTGAGGCGTACGGCCGGGTCGGTGTTGAGGATGCCGAGGCAGTTCGGGCCGACCAGCCGCATGCCGTGCGCGCGGGTGATGCCGAGGATCTCCTGCTGCCGCCGGCGCCCGGCCGGCCCCTGCTCGGCGAAGCCGGCGCTGAGCACGACCACGCCGCGCGCCCCGGCGGCCGCGGCGTCGCGCACCACGGCCGGCACGTCCCCGGCCGGTACGGCGACCACCACCAGGTCGACGGGCCGGGGCAGGTCCCGCAGCGACCGGCTGCCCGGCACGCCGTCCACCGCCGCGCCGGTCCGGTTGACCGCGTACACGTGCCCGGGGAAGCCGTACTCCCGCAACGCGCGCAGTGTCTCGTGGCCGACGCCGCCGCGGGTGTGCCCCGCGCCGACGACCGCGACGGAGCGGGGGCTGAGCAGCGCGCGCAGCGAGGCCCGCTCGGCCGTCCGGTCCCGGGCGTCGATGACCGGCTCGGCGGCGTCGTCCCCGCGGGTGTCCACGCCGACGCCGACGATGCCGCCGGCGAAGCGCGTCCAGGTGTGCGTGCTCAGGTCCCGCGCGACCCGCAGCATGCCGATGTTGCCGGGGAGCACCTCGCCGGTGAGCTCGGTGACGCCGAGCGGCCGGGGCCGGGCGGCCAGGTGCTCCAGCAGCAGCGTCCCGATGCCCCGGCCGTGCTGGGCGTCGGCGACGAACACGGCGAACTCGGCGCGCGGCGAGCCGGCGCCGGGGCGCTCGCAGGAGGCGACGCCGACGATCCGTCCCGCCTCGGTGGCCACGACCGCGAGGTGGCGGGTGTCGTCCGGGCGGCAGAGCCGGTCGATCTCGGCGTTGATCGTCGCCGAACTCGGCAGGCAGAAGAAGCGCAGCCGCAGGTTCTCCGGCGACGCCTCGCCGAACAGCCTGGACAGATCCGGCCGGTCACCGTCGGCGACCGGCCGGATGGTCACGATCCCGCCGTCCGAAGTGAGCGCGTCGGCTTCAGGGACGGCGGGACCGCCGATGGTCATGGCGTCCGCTTGCCCGGGCTGCGGGCGATGAGGACCGGGCAGTCGGCGTGGTGCAGCAGCTGCATGGTCGTCGAGCCGAGGATGGTACCGGCGACGACGCCGTGGCCGTGCGTGCCGGCGACGACGAGCTGGGCACCGTGCGAGACACCCACGAGCACCGCGGCGGCGCTGTCGTGCGACAGCATCGTCTCGACCGCGACGTCCGGATACTTCGCCTGCCACGGCGCGACGAGCTCGGCCAGGCGGGCCCGCTCGGCGGCGTCGGCCTCGGGCGTGGAGACCTCGGTCGCCGGCACGGTGCCGGCCAGCCACAGCGGCACGGGAGGCAGGTACGACCGGACGACGGCGAGCGCGCTGCCCCGGCTCGCGGCCGCCTCGAAGGCCACGCCCAGGACGTGCTCGGCGGCGGGGGAGTCGTCCACGCCGACCGCGACGGGCCCGTCGGTGACGTCGCCCCGGCCCCGTACGACCACGACGGGGCAGAGCGCGTGCGTGGCCACCCGCCGGCTCACCGAGCCGAGGAGCAGGCCGGCGAAGCCACCACGGCCCCGGCTGCCCAGCACCATGAGCTCGGCGTCCTCGGCGGCGGCCGGCAGCCGGGCGGACGCGTGCCCGATGAGCGTGTCCGTCTCGATCCGTACGGAGGGAGCCACCGCATGCGCCTGGCCGGAAGCCGTCGCGGTGATCGCCTCCGCCGCGTGCCGTGCGGCGTCCGCGTACTCGGTGCTGTAGTCGAAGCGCGCTTCGCGCCACTCCCAGTCGTACACGTACGTGATCCGCAGCAGCGATCCGCGGCGTCCGGCCTCGCGTGCGGCCCACTGCACCGCGGCTTCGCCGTACGTCGTCCCGTCCGTCGCCACGATGATCGCCCTGGTCGTCATGGTTCCTCCCCTCGGCTTCCCCCGATCATCGGCCGCTGCCGATGGGCCGGGCAGGGCAGAAGGTCCCGAAACCGGGGGCCGGGCCCGCGCCCAGCGCCGCCAGCTCCTCGGCGAGGTACGCGCCCAGCACCGGCAGGTCCGGGCAGGCCCGCGGATCCGCCACCGCGGAGACGGCGAGCGTGCCGGCGTACGTGATGGCCTGGAACGTCACCGTCAGGTTCGTCTCGCCGCCCAGGAACCAGCGGGACGAGCCGGCGGACCGTGGCGCCGCCGAACCGCAGCGGCCGGTCGGGCCCGCGGACGAAGCTGACCAGCGTGTGGAGCCGTCGTTGCCGGCGCATGTACCAGCCGTACCCGCCACAGCGGACGGTCGCACGGCAGCCGGCGCAGCAGGAGCGCCATGGCCACCGCGGTCAGCGCCGCTTCGTCACCGGGCGGCGGGCAGTGCCGGACCTCCAGGTGACGGGCGACGGTGAAGGACTCGTCGTTCTCCCGCACCGGGCGCCGCAGCGGACCTCGCGTGGCGATGCGCTGCCGCAGCCGCCGGGTGCGCGGGATCCGCTCGGCGAGCAACCGGGCGGCCCGCGCGGGGTCGAGGTGGCGGTCGAGCGCCAGCACGGCGCCGAACTGCACGGGCACCCGGCCGGTGTCCATGGCCAGGAAGGCCAGGTCGGCGTCGGTCACGGGCTCGGCGTACGCGGCCATGGCGCCAGTCTCGTGGGACCGGCACGCCGCCGGCAGAGCCACCGGACCCCGCGGGGCGTGCCGGGCAGCAGGGCACGAAGCCGGCGTGACCCTGCCGAAAGGCCCGTATCCCACGGTCCACCGGCCGTGCCGCCGTGTCGCGGTACGCGCCTACGGTCCGGATATGCACAGCGTCGTGTCGTCGAAGCGAGACCTGCCCGTGGTGGTCGGCATCGACGGGTCGCGCTCCCATCCGGAGACCGTCGATCTGGCCGCCGACCAGGCCGCCCGCCTGCGCGCGCCACTGCTCATCGTGCACGTGTGGCCGGGCCACTACTCCGGCGCGTTCCGGATCCGCGGGGCGTTCCCCACGCAGGACGACGGGGCGCACCTGCTGGACCTCGCCGCGCGCCGGGCCCGGCTGCGGATACCGGACCTCGACGTGAGCACCGAGCTGGCCGGCGGGAGCGCCGCCCAGGTGCTGGTCGAGCGGTCCGAGCGCGCCCGGCTCCTGGTGGTCGGGCATCGTGACGTGATCCTGACCCGGCCGAGCTGGGGCTCCACCACCGCGTACCTGGCCCACCACGGGTCCTGCCCGCTGCTGGTGCACCGGGGCGTCGTTCCCGGGCGCGGCCCGGTGGTGCTGGCCGTCTCCACGCGCGACGGTGCCGCCGCCACCACGAGGTACGCGTTCGACGAGGCCGCCGCGACGGGCAGCCGGCTGGTGGCGTTGCACGTGTGGACGTACACCGGCGCGGCCTCGGCCGGGGCATCGCCGGCCGGCGGGTTCGCCGTGGCGCGGCGCGCGGCCGACGCCCGGCTGGCCGAGGCGCTGGAGGGCTGGGACGCGCGGTTCCCCGGTGTCGAGGTGGAACGGCTGCTCGTGCACGACGTCGACATCGGCTACACCCTGGAACGGGCGTCGCGGCGCGGGCGGCTGCTGGTCGCCGGCATGGGTCGCAGCGGGCGGTTCGTGGAGCTGCTGTACGGCTCCCTCGGCGGGACGCTGCTGCGCCAGACGGCGTGCCCGGTCCTGCTCGTCCCGCCCGGCTGGACCGTACCCGGCCCGGCCCGTGCGGCCCGCGGCACCCGGCGGCCAGCGGCGGCGCGGCGGCACTGAGCACCGGTCACCCGACAAGGCGGCGGCGCGGGTGCGCCGCCGCCTTGTCGTTCGTCAGACCTTGTCGCGGTGCTCCGCGGCGGCGGCCGCCAGCGCGGCACCCCACTGCCGGGCCCGTTCGCGCTCGCCCTCCACCAGCGGGCCGGTCGTGTCGGTGACAAGGAAGTTCTCGGCCGGCAGCACGATGCGGCAGCCGAGCCGGCGCAGCTCCTTCTGCGCCCGGCGGGCCGCCGACCCCGGCACCAGCGGCTTGTTGATCTTCGTGTCGAAGGCCGCCGCCGGGATGCCGTGCAGCACCGGCGAGGAGTCGAAGTAGTCGCGCAGGCCGGTCCCGGCCGAACCCTGGCGCACCGTGCCCTTGCGGGCCGCGTCCTCGCGCGTGGACGCCCGGCTCATGCTGAACGCGTGCGTGGGGCCGCCGACGACCAGCAGGTCGATGCCGTACGCCCGGGGCCTGCCGGACACGTCGGCGACGTTGACCTCGTACGTCTCCTGCAGCCCCTCGGCGATCGCGCAGGCGATCGACCGGGTGTTGCCGAACATGGACTCGAAGATGATCAGCGCTTTCATGACCGGCCTCCTACGGCGTCGGGTATTTGGCGAGGACCTCGCGCAGCCGGTCGACGAACCGCAGGGACTCGTCGTGCTCGCGCTGCCAGACGTTGCGGCCGAAGATCAGCCCGGTGGCGCCGGCCGACATCGACTCCTGTGCTCGCCTCCTGGCGGTAGAGGATCCGGTGCAGGCGGGCCTTCTTGCCCGCGCCGAGCCCGCATCCGGCCAGCCGCAGCCGCGTTGTCATGGCGGCCTCCTTTCCTTGCGCCCACCCTCGCCCCGGGCGGCCCGGCCGGCCCAGAGTCCAACGCCCCGCGACGGCGGGCGGCGCCGGGGAGAAACGGGCGGCGCGGCGGGGACCAATGGCCCTGGGACGCGGCATCCGCGCGCGCTGGGATGGGAGGAGACGCTCCACGACCCGCGGAGGTGCCGTCATGACCCACGTACGGACCTGGGCAGCCGAGCCGTGTCCTCGCTGACCGTCTTCGACCTGCTCGTGCTGCATCCCTTCCTGGCCGGCATGCCGGGCGCGCGGCTGCGCCAGGTCGCCGGGTACGGCCGCCCGGTGGTGTGGCCGCCGGGATACCGGGTGTTCCGTGAGGACTCGCCGGCGGCGAATCTGTGGCTGCTGACCGCGGGGGAGGTGGACCTCGACTTCTCCGTACCCGGGCGCGGCGAGGTGGTCATCGGCCAGGTCGGCGGCGGCGAGCTGCTGGGCCTGTCCTGGCTGCAGCCGCCGCGCCGGTGGTCGGTCGGCGCGGTCGCGAGCACGCAGTGCCACGCCGTCGAGCTGGAGGCACGTGGCCTGCGCAACCTCATGGCCGAGGACTGCGCCGCCGGCACCGATCTGGCCGAGCGCTTCCTGCGGGTCCTGGGCCGGCGGCTGAGCGAGGCGCGCCGCGGCCTCATCCCCCTCGGTGCCGTCCCCGACGGTGCCGCCGGGACCCTCAGCCGTGCCGCCGGGGACGAATGACCCTGGAGCGCGGGCCGCGCAGGAGGTGTGGTGGAGGTAGGCGAACGCACCCCCGGAGGTCGCCATGCGTCACCTCGAGGACAGAAGAACGCAGACCCACGCCCGGTACGGCACGGCCACCGCGGCGCCGACCCGCTACGGCGAGGTGATCAACCGGTACCTGAGCGCGGCCGGGTACCGGGAACCGGCCGCGGGCGCGCCGCCGCGAATGCCGCTGCCGGCCGGGGTGGTGCTCGTCGGCGTCGACGAGACGCCCACCAGCTACACGGCGGTCGACCACGCCGCGGTCGAGGCCGAGCTGCGCGGCTGGGGCCTGCGCATGATGCACGTGCAGCACTCGTACGAGCTCAGCGAGGCCTCCCGGGGAGCCGCCGCCCGCCTGCTGGAGCACATGACCGACCGGGTGCACGCGTACACCCCGGACGTGGCCGTGACCGGCCGCGTCGCCATCGGCGCGGCCGCACCGCTGCTGCTGTCCGACGCGCACGACGCGAACCTGGTCGTCGTCGGTCACCGGCACCGCGCCACGGGCACCGCGTTCGGGCTGAGCGTGGCCGAGCGGGTGGCCGCGCACCACACCGGCCCGGCGCTGGTCGTCCGCGTGCCGGACTGGCCGCCGGGGCCGGGTTTCGGCGCCCGGCCGCTGGTCGTCGGCGTGGACGCCAGGACCCCGCCGGAGGTCGTCCGGTTCGCCCGCGAGGAGGCGCGGGTCCGCGGTTGCGAGCTCATCGTCCTGCACGCCGGGACGGGTGCCGTGCCGGGGATCCAGCTGCCCGGGCCCGGCGGTGTCGTCGTGCACGAGCGGCTGGTCCCCGGCGACCCGGTGGCCGCGCTGCTCGCCATGTCGGACCGCGCGGCGGCCGTCGTGGTCGGCCGGCGCGGCCCCGGCGGTTTCGCGGGCGCGCTGCTGGGTCCGGTCAGCCGCGCCATGGTGCAGCGGGCCCAGTGCCCGGTGTTCCTGGTCGGCTGACCGCCGGCCGTCGGCGATGTTCCCGAGAAGAAGGAGAGGTACGGCGATGACCGGCACCGTCACTGCAGGCAACCGGGGTTTCGTGGCGGCCGGGACGCTGCCACGGACGGTCCTGTCCGAGTGCGTCCGCACGGCCACCGCCGCGCCCTCGCTGCACAACAGCCAGCCGTGGCGCTTCCGGGTCGCCGACGACCACGTCGACGTGTACGCCGACCGCGGCCGGCAGCTGACCGTCCTCGACCCCACCGGACGCGAGCTCCTGATCAGCGTCGGGGCGGCGGTCTTCACGCTGCGCCTCGCGATCCGCGACGCCGGGCGCCTGCCGGTGCTGACGCCGTTCCCGGACCCGCAGCGACCGGACCTCGTGGCCCGGGTCTCGGTGGGACGCCCGGCCGCCTCGACGCCCGGCGTCGCCTCGCTCACCCTGGCGGTCGGGCGGCGGCACACGAACCGCTACCCGTTCGCGGACACCGCGTTGCCGGCCGACGCGGTCGAACGGCTGGTCGCGGCCGCCCACCTCGAGGGTGCGGCGCTGGCCGTGGCGAGACCGGTCGGCCGCGACGCCATCCTGGGCATGTCCCGGGTCGCGGACCGGCGCCTGCGCGAGCGCGACGGCTACGACGCCGAGCTGGCCCGCTGGACGAAGCCCGGCCGGGGCCGCCACGACGGCGTACCGGTGACCGCGATCGGCCCGTGGGACGCCCTGGAGGTCCTGCCCGTCCGCGACTTCGCACTGCCGCGCCGCGACCGTGACCCGCTGACCGCCGAGTTCGAGCCGCACCCGGCGATCGTGGTGCTGGCGACCCGCGGCGACCGGCCGGCGGAGTGGCTCAGGGCCGGGCAGGCGCTGCAGCGGGTGCTGCTGACGGCGACCGGACTGGGGCTGGCGACCACGCCGATCAGCCAGCCGGTGGAGCTGCCGGCGGTCCGCGCGCTGCTCACCGACACCGGTACGGGAACCTGGGCGCAGATGGTGCTGCGGGTGGGCTACGGCCGCCCGGTGCCCGCCACGCCGCGCCGGCCGCTGAAGGACGTCCTGCTGGGGTGATGGCCGTGAACACGCTCGTCGTCGTGGTGTGGGTGCTGATCGCGCTGCACCTGGTGGCCCTGGCGTTCGCGCCGATACTGGGTCCGCGGGACGCCGGCCGGCCCGGGGAGCAGGAGCCGCGCGTCGACCCCTGCCTCGGGCCGGTGATGGGCCTGCCGCCGAGCCGTCGCCCCGTCCCCGCTGCTGCGGCCGAGGTCTCGCCGGACGCGGTGCTCCAGGAGCTGCTGTTCTCCGGCGCGATCAGCCGTACGCACTACCGGGCGGCCATGGCACGGCTCGCCGCGCAGGACGAGCGCGAGCATCCGGCGCCCTTCGCCTGAGCACCGTCGCGCCGGGGGCAGATAGTGGCCCACCGGCAGATCCGGCGGCGGATTTCCGTGCGACCGATGATGACCAGTCAGCGTGTCGCTCCGCCGCCCGAGGTTCCCATCCCAGTGCCGGTGGGCTCCCGCCCAATGTCGCTCCGCCGGGGGTCCGGGGGACAGGGCCGAAGGTCCCGCAACAGCGCCCGGCGACGCCGAGCGGGGAGAATATTCCAGCCGTTCGGCTCACCGGCTCCCGGTCATGATCCGCTACTGTGTGTGATGCCCGATAGGCCCGAGACTGCAGGAGTTCGCTGGTGATGGACGCGACGAGCGCACAGGCGCCCGCCCGAGATCGCTATTTCGATACTCTCCGTGCATTGGCTATCGTTCGGGTCGTGGCGTACCACGCGTTCCATTACGCCGTACTCGCCCTGCTCTTCCCCTCGATGGGCGTGATGTTCGCCCTCGGCGGCTCGCTGATGGCGAAGTCCCTCGACCGCTCGCCCGGCCCGAAGGTCATCCGCAGCCGCATCCGCCGGTTGCTGCCCGCGCTGTGGGTCATGGGGCTCGTGCTGGTGCCGCTGATGCTCGCCGCCGGCTGGGCGCACCACCCGGCGTGGCCCGACTTCCTGCTCTGGGTCGTGCCGCTGGCCACCCCGCCGGCCAGCCACGGGATCGGGGACGTCGGCGCCGAGGGGGCCGGCGTGCTCTGGTACCTGGCCACGTACCTGTGGCTCGTGCTGCTGTCCCCGGTGCTGCTGCGCCTGTACCGACGCCGCCGGGTGCTCACGATCGCCGTGCCGCTGCTCGTGCTGGCCGCGCTGCACAGCCAGCCGATCGTCACCGGCAACAACGCCGTGCAGACCGCCGGGTACGTGCTGACGTTCCTGCCGTGCTGGCTGCTCGGCTTCGCCCACCGCGACGGCGACCTGCGCCGGCTGCGGCCCGCCCTGGTCGCCGGCATCGCCGCCGTGCTGACCGTGGTCAGCCTCGGCTGGGTCGTCGAGCACCCCGGCCCCGGCGGCCTCGACCTCGTGCCGTTCCCGCTGGCCCACGCCCTGTACTCGATGGGCTTCGTGCTGGCCCTGCTGCGCCTCGACCCGGACATGGCCTGGCTCGGCCGGCTGCCGCTGCTGCAGCGCCTGGTCGCCGCGCTCAACAACCGCGCCGTCACGATCTACCTGTGGCACAACGTGGTCATCACCGCGGCCATCATCGTGGGCGACCAGCTCAAGCTCTGGGACGTGCACCAGGGCCTGCTCATCTACCTGGCCTTCTCCGGCATCGCCCTGTCCATGCTGCTGTTCGCCGTGCTCGCGGTGGGCTGGGTGGAGGACCTGGCGGCCCGCCGCATACCGCGGCTGCGCCCCTGGCCGGTCCCGTCGCCCCGGCACGCCGCGGGCCGGGGCACGCCGGGCGTGGAAGGCCGGGCCCGGGTCGGCGCCACCGTCTGACCGGCCGCGCCCGGCATCCGGGTGCCGCCGGCAGCGGGGTCATCGGCCCGCCGCCAACGGTGGTGCAGCCGCTTCGCGCTGACCTGTGAAAGACCGGACGGTGCGGCTCGCCATGCCGGCGCGGGCTGCTCGCACCCGCACGATCGTGTAAGCCGCCCGCCCGCGACGGCCATCGGGCGGCGGTTCCGCGCCCGCGCCCGGCGCCCCAAGTGCCGATCCTGCAAACAACCTGCAAGCGGTTATGTCTTCACATCGACATCCGTCTGTGTTGTTCTGGTACCAGGAAAGCGCTTGCTTCAGGGCAAAGCGGGCGCGGGAGCCAGACATTGACCGCACGCTAGGACACCGCCGGCCGGCCGCCGCGGGGTTCCCGTGCCGATCCGGCGTACTCGGCGTTTTCCGATCCATCGCCGCCAGGCGTCAGCGGTACGGCGCGAGCCGGCCGCGGCGACGCCGCCCCGCGGCGACCCGGGCAGGCCACCGCGGTGCACCGCGCGCTGCCCACCGGCGGGCCGCCACCCGCCGCACACCAGTTGACCCCGTCGCCGCGAGCCATCGCGCGGCGGCACCCGACCCTGGAAAGGGAGAGAAGACCATGCGCACAAAACTGCTCGGCGCCTCCGCCGGCGCGGCCACGCTCGTTCTCGTGGGCGCCGGACTGGCCGGAGCCGGTTCCGCCTTCGCCGCCGATCAGCCCGCGGCGGCGCCGGCGGCCGCACCCCGGGCGGCGGCCGTCACCGACCTCGTCGGGTGGGCGACCCAGAACGGCGGGACCACCGGCGGCGGCAGTGCCTCGGCCACCACGGTGAGCAGCGCCTCCGCGCTGACCTCGGCCGTCGGTTCGAGCTCGGCGGCGGTGATCCGGGTCTCCGGCACGATCAGCTGCTCGGGCATGCTGCGGGTCCGCTCCAACAAGACCATCATCGGCAACGCGGGCGCGACGATCGTGGGCTGCGGGCTGAACGTCAACGGCGACCGCAACGTCATCATCCGGAACCTGACGTTCCGCGACTGGGACGACGACGCGGTCAACGTGCAGTCCTCGGCCACGAACATCTGGATCGACCACAACACGTTCAGCCACGGCCACGACGGCGCGGTCGACATCAAGCGCGGGTCGGACTTCGTGACGGTCTCGTGGAACCGGGTGTTCAACCACGACAAGTCGATGCTGCTCGGCCACAGCGACAGCAACGGCAGCGAGGACACCGGGCACCTGCGGGTGACCTACCACCACAACTGGTTCGACGCGTCGACGCAGCGGCACCCGCGGGTGCGCTTCGGCAACCCGGTGCACGTCTACAACAACTACTACTACAAGAACAGCGGGTACGGCGTGGCCTCGACCGAGGGCGCCGGCGTGCTCGTGGAGAACAACTCGTTCGAGGGCGTGCCGGACCCGTACCACCTCGGTGAGGCCGACTCGGGCCCGGGCACGCTGGTGGCGCGGGGCAACCTGCTCGTCAACTCCGGCGCCGGGCAGACCGGCGGCAGCGTCAAGAGCATCCCGTACGCGTACACCGCCGACCCGGCGAGCAACGTCAAGTCCATCGTCACGGCGAACGCGGGCGCGGGGCGCATCTCGCTCTGACCGCGGCACCGGGATCCCCGTCGCTCGCCGGCGACGGGGATCCTCTCGCACGGACATCCTCATCGGCTACGACTCACGGGATGGTTCTTTGTCCACCGAGGAATGGCGGTTGGTCGCCGGCGGTGTCGAGGTGGCGACCTATGTGCCGCAGCCGGACCTCGACATCCGGCTCGGGCCGCGTCCGTACCTGCACCCCGTCCGCACGCTGGGCGGGGTGCAGGTCTCGGACGCGCTGTGCTTCGACCATCCGTGGCACCTGGGCGTGTCCGTCGCGATGCAGGACGTCGACGGCGTCAACTTCTGGGGCGGGCGCACGTGCAGGCGCGGCGAGGGCTACGTCTGGCTCGACGACCACGGCCGGGTCGCGCCCGCCGGCCGGCTGCCCGCCGGCGACGGCATCGGGCACCGGCTGCACTGGCAGGACCGGGACGGCCGGGTCCTGCTCACCGAGCGCAGACGGATCGCGGCCCGGCTCGCGCCCGGGGGATGGGAGCTGACCTTCTCGTACGCCCTGAGCGCCCCCGCCGGCCGCGACGTGACCCTGGGCAGCCCGGCCACCAACGGGCGCACCGGCGGCGCGGGGTACGGCGGCTTCTTCTGGCGCGCCCCGGACGGCGACGCGGTGGCGTACACCTCCTCGGCCGAGGGGGAGGGCGCGGTCAACGGCAGCTCGGAGCCGTGGCTGGCGGTCACCGGCGGGGACGCGTACACCCTGGTCTTCCGGGGTCTGCGCGACGACGACCGCTGGTTCGTGCGCACGGGCGACTACGTCGGGGTCTGCGCCGCGCTGGCCTTCGAGCGGCCGCTGGTCATCGCCGCGGGCACCACCCTGGAACGCGACCTCACCGTGCTGGTGGCCGACGGTACGGCGGTGCCGCCCAGGTGACCCCCAGCTCGGAGGGGAGCGCCATCTCCTGCGCGCAGCGCCGCAGGACAGCGTTGATCCCCGGAACGACCCGGATGCCGTCGTGGTCCTCGACGTGCCGGGGATCGAGCAGCACGGGCGGCGGCACGTCCGGCGCGGTCAGCCACTCCACGACGGCGGTGAACGGCTCGGTGCGCGACAGCGGCGCGAGCAACGGCACCGACGGGTCCGCCCGGTGCGCGAGGAGGTTCTCCAACAGCCCGGTACGCCCGGCGACCTCGCGCAGCTCCGGCTCACCCGGCAGCGCCAGGCGGTCCGTCGGGTACTCGAGGACCGCGCGCCCGGCCGTACCGTCGACGATGATCTCGCCGGCGATGAAGTCCTCGCCCGCCAGCGTCACCGCGGCCAGGATGCGCAGGCCGCTCTCCAGCGTGAGGCGGGCGAACGCGGTGTCGTCGGCCTCGATCGGCCGCGTGCGGTAGCGCTCGGCCTCGCACGCGACCGGCCCGCCCGCCCCCGCGGCCGCCGCCGTGGCCAGGCTCTGCATGACCGCGTGGGCGAGCGGGTTGACCAGCGCGCCGTCGATCACGGGCCGCCCGCCGACGCTGCGCCGCCCGGCCCACGGCGCCCGGGCGTAGTAGGCGTCGTCGCGCTGCCACGAGGCGACCGCGGCGATGCCCGTGACGCTCTCGCGCGCGACCGCGTCCCAGAGCCGGGCGGCGGCGTGCGAGCCGAGGGCCTGGAACCCCACCTGGCACGCCCGCCCGGTCTCCGCCAGCACCGCGGTCAGCTCGCGGTGCTCGGCGAGCGTCTGCACCGGCGGCTTCTCGAGCAGCACGTCGGCGCCGGCACGCAGGGCGTCGGCGGCGATCGGCACATGGGTGTGCGGCGGCGTGCAGATCACCACCACGTCGGGCTCGATCTTCGCGAGCAGCTCGCGGTGGTCGGTGAAGACCTCCACGCCGTCGGGTACGGGCGGGTCGGGCTCGATCGGGCGGGGGTCGGCGAGCGCGACGAGGCGTACGCCGCCGAGCGTGGCGAGATGCCTCCGGTGGTGCCGCCCGTGCCCGTTGGCGCCGATCAGCGCGACGGTCGTCGTCATGCCGCACCGGCCACGGTGGCCGCGACGCCGTGCCTGCCCAAGGCCGTCAACCAGTCGACCAGGAGGGCGCGCACCACGTCGTCCTCCGCCAGGTCCGCGGGGAAGATCGCGCGGAGGCCGAGCAGCGCGTCCACCACGCCGCCCGGGGTGCCCGGCGCGGCGGCGAGCCGTTCGCGGATCTCGGCGGCCATCGGGTCGTCGAGCGGCAGCTCCCGGCCGTCGTCGGCACGGCCCTGCACGAAGCGCATCCACGCGGCGACCACGAGCACCGCCCAGCGCGGTATCGACCCGGCCGCCCGGCGGTCCCGGATCGTGTGCAGCACCCGCTGCGGCAGCTTCTGCGAGCCGTCCATCGCGACCTGGACCGTCCGGTGACCCAGCGCGGGGTCGGCGAAGCGGGCGAGGACGGACTCGCCGTAGCCGGCCACGGTGATGCCGTCGGGCGGCCGCAGGCCGGGCGCGATGTCCTCGGTGATGAGCCGGGTCAGCAGCGCCCGCAGCCCGGGCATGGTCAGCGCCTGCGCGATCGTCTCGCACCCGGCGAGCGCCCCGAGGTACGCGATCGCGGAGTGCACGCCGTTGAGGGAACGCAGCTTCAACCGCTCCCACGGCTGGGCGTCGGCGGTCAGCACCGCCCCGGCACGCTCCCACGCCGGGCGCCCGCCGGGGAAGTCGTCCTCGATCACCCACTGCCGGTACGGCTCCCCGCTCACCGCCGCGCGGTCCTCCACCCCGAGCGCGCCCGCGGCCCGGGCGAGGCTGCTCGCGGTGGCGGCCGGCACGATCCGGTCGACCATCGTGCCGGGGAACGTGACCTGGTCCGTCAGCCACTCCCGGGCGTCGTCCCCGGCCGCGCGGTGCACCAGGCCGCGCAGGTGCCGGCCGTTGGCGGGCAGGTTGTCGCAGCTCAGCACCGCCACCGGACCGGCGTCGGCGTGCCGCCGGGCGAGCAGCCCGCGCACCAGCAGGCCCAGCGCCGCGGAGCCGGGGGCGTACCCCTTCTCCGTGATCGTCAGCGTCACCACCCGGACCGCCGGGTCGGCGATCAGCCGGACCACCGCTTCCGGGTCCGAGGCCGCGTGCACGAGCGCGGAGAAGGCGCTCACCACGTGGGTGGCGCTGCCCCGGGCGGAGGCGCTGGTGACGCTGAACAGGCGGTCCTGCTCGCGCAGCGCGTCGAGCACGGTCACCGAGCGCGGGGCGACCCCGGCGATGCCCCAGTCGCCGCCCGCCGCCGCGACCGCCTCCTCGGTGTAGACGGCCTGGTGGGCCCGGTGGAACGCACCGAGGCCGAGGTGGACGATGCCGGTCGGCACGGCACCGGGCGGGACCAGGGGCCGGCATTCCGGCGGGATGTGCGCGAGTGCCGGTGCCCCGAGCCTCATCGCCACACCGGCCCGTCGGGGAACCGGAACTCGGCGACGGACTCCGGTCTCATGGTGGCGCTGTAGCCGGGCCGGTCGGGCAGCACGTACCGGCCGCCGCGGGTGCGTACCGGGTCGGTGAAGTGCTCGTGGAGGTGGTCGACGTACTCGACCATGCGGCCGTCGAGGCTGGTGCCGACGCGCAGGTAGTCGAAGGCGAACAGGTGCTGCACCAGCTCGCACAGGCCCACCCCGCCGGCGTGCGGGCACACGGGGACGCCGAACTTCGCCGCGAGCAGCAGCTCGGCCAGCACCTCGGGGACGCCGCCGACCCGGCACGCGTCGATCTGCACCACGCGGACCGCGTCCGCCTGCAGCAGCTGCTTGAAGATCACCCGGTTGGCCGCCACCTCGCCGGTGGCGACGCGGATCGGGTGCACGGCCCGCTGGATGCGCGCGTGGCCCAGCACGTCGTCGGGGTGCGTCGGCTCCTCGATCCAGTACGGGTCCGCGGCCGCGAGGGTGGCCATCCGGGCGATCGCCTCGTCGACGTCCCACACCTGGTTGGCGTCCATCATGAGCAGCGCGTCCGGCCCGATCTCGGCGCGGATGACGCGTGCCCGCCGCTCGTCGTCCGCGAGGTCGCCACCCACCTTCATCTTCATCGCGCGCCAGCCGTCGGCGTACGCGGCCCGCGCCAGCTCCCGTACCTTGTCGTCGGGATAGCCGAGCCAGCCGACGCTGGTGGTGTACGACGGCAGCCCGTCGCGCTCCAGCTCGGCGCGGCGGTCGTCGAGCCCGGTCAGCCCCTTGTCGAGGATGGCCGCGGCGTCCTGCGGGGTGAGCGCGTCGGTGATGTGGTGGAAGTCCACGCACCCGACCAGCTTCTCGGTGGGCAGCTCGGCGAGGAACTGCCACAGCGGCTTCCCGGCGGCCTTCGCGTGCAGGTCCCACACGGCGTTGACGATCGCGCCGGTGGCCATGTGGATGACGCCCTTCTCCGGGCCGAGCCAGCGCAGCTGCACGTCGGCGCTCAGCGAACGGGCGAAGCCCACCGGGTCGGCCCACAGGTCGTCGAGCAGGAGCCCCTGCACGTGGTGCGCGAGGGCGCGTACGGCGGCGCAGGTCAGCTCGTTGCCGCGGCCGTTGGTGAAGGTGAACCCCGCGCCGGTGTGCGGCCCGTCGGTGCGCAGCTCGACGTACGTGGCCGAGTAGTCGCCGCGGTTGATCGCGTCGGAGCCGTCGCCGGCCGCCGCGGTCGGGAACCGCACGTCGTGCACGTCCACGCCGGTGATGCGGGTCATCGGGCCGCCTCCAGTCGGAAGATGCGTTTCGGCAGGTGGTACGCGAGGTCCGCGATCGTCTCGGCGGCCTCGTCGAACGGCAGCCGGTCCTGCACGACGAGCGAGGCCAGGTACGCCGCGTCGGCCCGCCGGGCGATGTCGTGGCGTACGGGGATCGAGCAGAACGCGCGCGTGTCGTCGACGAAGCCCGCGGTGTTGTAGAAGCCGGCCGTCTCGGTCACCGCCTCGCGGAAGCGGCGCAGCCCGTCGGGGGAGTCGAGGAACCACCAGGGCGCGCCGAGGTACAGGGCCGCGTACCCGCCCGCGAGCGGGGCAAGTTCCCGGCTGAACGCGTCCTCGTCGAGCGTGTAGAGGACGATCCGCAGCCGCGGGTCGTTGCCGTACCGGTCCAGCAGCGGGCGCAGAGCGTGCACGTAGTCGGTGGCCTGCGGGATGTCGCCGCCGACGTCGCGGCCGTGCGCCTCGTGCAGCCACGTGTTGTGGTCGCGGACCGCGCCGGGGTGCAGCTGCAGCACCAGGCCGTCGTCCAGCGACATCCGGGCGAACTCCATCAGCATGTGCCCGCGGAACGTCTCGGCGTCGGCGGGCGACGCCTCGCCACGCAACCCGCGGCCGAACAGGCGGGCTGCCTCGCCCGCGCTCAATGCGACGGTACGGGCGGTCAGGTGCCCGTGGTCGGACGAGGTGGCCCCGGCGGCGATGAAGGCCTCGCGGCGTGAGCGCAGTGCGGCCAGGTAGCCGTCGTACGTCTCCGTGTCCTCGCCGGTGATCTCGCCGAGGCGCGCGACGTTCCCCGCCCAGCCGGGGAACTCCATGTCGGCGACGCCGTCCGGGCGGAACGTGGTGATGACCCGGCCGCCCGGGCCGCCCCAGCCGTCGGCGGCCAGCTTCGCGTGCCGGGACAGGTCGTCGAGTGGCGACTCGGTGGTGGCCAGGACCTCGATGCCGAAGCGCTGGAACAGCGCCCGGGGGCGGAACGCCGGCTCGGCCAGCCGCGCGGCGATCGCGTCGTACACCTCGTCGGCCGTTGCGGCACGCAGCGGGGTGTCGACGCCGAACACGGTCTCGAAGGTGCGCTCCAGCCACAGGCGGGACGGCGTACCCCGGAAGAGGTGCCAGTGGGCGGCCAGCAGCCGCCAGATCGCCCGCCCGTCCGTCTCGACCGGCTCGCCGGTGCGTGACGGCACGCCGAGCCGGGCCGGCGGGACGCCCTGGCTGAGCAGCATGCGGGTGACGTAGTGGTCGGGCACGACCAGCAGCCGCGCCGGGTCGGGGAACGGCCGGTCCTCGGCGAGCAGTCCGGGATCGACGTGCCCGTGCGGGCAGATCAGCGGCAGGTCGCGGGCCACGGCGTGCAGCTCGCGGGCGAGGTCGCGCTGCCGGGGGTCGGTGGCGAAGACGGGGTCGGGCACGGTCACCTCGGGTCAGGTCTCGGGTCGGCTCAGGTCGAGCAGGTCGGCGACGCGCACGGGTGCGCCGGTCTGCAGGCAGCGGTTGGCGGCGAGGCCGGTGAGCAGCGCCAGGGCGCCGTCGCGGGCGGTCGCCGAGCGGTGCATCGGGTCGGTCTGCGCGCCGAGCAGGACGGCGGTCATGCGGGCGTCCGCGCCGCCGTGCCCGCCGCGCTCGCGGGCGGGCAGCGGGATCTCGCGCGGCGGTTCCCAGAAGGGGTGCACGGTGAGGCGGGCGTGGCCGCGTTCGGGGTTCGCGGTGACCCCGTGCACGGCGGCGCCCTTGAGCTCCCCGGCGGCGGCCGGGCTGACGTGGTCGTTCTCGACGACCTCCAGCTCGAGGCGGCCCCGGCTGCCGTTGACCATCAGCCGGTAACCCTCCCACGGCGCGTACGCGGTGAGGTGGTACGTCATCGTGGCGCCGGTGTCGTAGCGCACCAGCACCGCCATGTCGTCCTCGATGCTGACCCCGGGGGCGAAGACGTTGCGGTCGCGCACGTACCCGTCGTCCGCCTCGGCGTCCAGGTACAGCGCGCGCAGGCGGGGGTTGCCGGCGAGGTGCAGGGCGAACGGGTCGTCGTCGGCCGCGGGGGAGTCGTGCACCCGCTCGTAGTCGCGGGCGTAGCCGTGGCGGCGGCCGTTCTCGCCGTAGAAGAACAGGCGGCTGCTGGCGTACACCTCGGCGGGCGCTGCCCCGAGCCACCAGTTGACCAGGTCGAAGTGGTGCCCCGCCTTGTGCACCAGCAGCCCGCCGGAGTGCGCCTTGTCGCGGTGCCAGCGGCGGAAGTAGTCGGCGCCGTGGCGCACGTCGAGCAGCCACTCGAAGTGCACCGAGCCGATCTCGCCGACCGCGCCCCCGGCCAGCAGGCGGCGTACCTGCTCGTGCACGGGGTTGAAGCGGTAGTTGAAGGCGACGGACACCCGTTTCCCGGTTCGTGCCCGGGCGTCGAGGATGCGCCGGCAGCCCTCGGCGTCCACGGTCATCGGCTTCTCGGTGATCACGTCGCAACCGGCCTCGAGCGCGGTCACGATGTGCCCCGCGTGGGTGTCGTCCACGCTGGTCACGATCAGCTCGTCGACCCGCTCACGGGCCAGCATCGTGGCCAGCCCGGCGGCCGGGTACGCCGGCACGGGCGAGCGCCCGGCGGCCCGCAGCCAGTCGTTGTGCACCCGGATGCGGTGCGGGCTGGTGTCGCTGAGCGCCACCAGCTCGGCCGTGCCGGGGTGGTCGGCGATCGCCCGGACGAACATCTCCGCGCGGGCCCCGGTGCCGACCAGGGCGAAGCGTCGGGTCATGCGGACCTCCGCACTACAAACGTTTGCACAATAGTTAGACATGTCGATGCCTGATCGTCAACGAAGTCGTTCGATGCATTCGTTTCGGAGCATTGACAGTGCTGCAAACGCTTGCATTAATAGTCCACACGCAGTGACGGTCATCACTGCCCAGCTCACCGTCCTCGAGTTGTCGTTCTCGAGTCACTGTCCCGGCGTCACTGTCCTCGAGCCACCGGAGAGGAGGCGCGGCGTGCCGGCCACCATCCGCGACGTCGCCCGGGCCTCCGGGGTGCACATCTCCACGGTGTCCCGGACGTTCTCCGCCCCGCACCTGGTCAACGTGGAGACCCGTACCCGTGTGCTGGCCTGCGCGGAGCAGCTCGGCTACCGGCCCAACCGGGCGGCCCGGGCGCTGATCACCGGCCGGACGTTCAACATCGGCCTGATCGTCGCCGACATCGCCAACCCGTTCTTCCCGCCATTGATCAAAGCCGCCGAGAGCCAGGCCCGCCGCCACGACCACCACGTGTTCGTCGCCGACACCAACGAGGACGCGGCCGCCGAGGAAGAGCTCGTGCGGGCGCTGGCCAAGCAGGTCGACGGCATCCTGCTGTGCAGCCCCCGGATGAGCAACAGCCTCATCGAACAGCTCAGCCGCGAGGTGCCGCTGGTCGTCGTCAACCGCCAGATCGCCGGCCTGCCCGCCGTCGTGATGGACGTCGCCCGGGGCGCCCGCCTGGCCATCGAGCACCTCACCGGCCTCGGGCACCGTACGCTCGCGCTCGCGGCCGGCCCCCGCGGCTCGTGGACCAGCAAGGAGATCCGCCGCTCGGCCACCGCCGCCGCCCGCGCCGCCGGGGCGGAGCTGACCGTGCTGGGCCCCAACCCACCCACCGAGGACGGCGGCCTCGCCGTCGCCGAGCACGTCCGGGCCGGGGTCACCGCGGTGCTGGCGTACAACGACCTGATGGCCCTCGGGCTCATCGAGGGACTGCAGCAGCGCGGCCTGCGGGTCCCCAGGGACGTCAGCGTCGTCGGCATCGACGACATCACCCTGAGCCGCCTCACCCGCCCCAAGCTGACCACGGTGGCGACCCCCACCGCCGCCGCCGGTCGGGCGGCCGTCGACATGCTGCTCGCGCACGGCGACGACCGCCGCACCACCGCCCTGGTGAACCTGCAGACCGAACTGGTCATCCGCGACTCGACGGGGCCGGGCCCGGGCCCGCACTGCCCTGCGGACCCGGGCGACGTGGTCGCCGCCCCGGCCCCCGGCGTCGCCTCCCACTGACGAGGAGAGAAGTGCCATGTCTCGCACCACGACCCCGCGGGGGGACGCGCGGCCCACGCGCGCTCACCGTACCCCGCCGCCGACCGGGCACACCTCGCGGCGGCGCCTGCTCGCCGCGGCGCTGACCCTGCCCCTGCTGATCGGCGCCGCGGCGTGCGGCGACGACGACTCCTCGGGCAGCGGCGGCAAGACCGAGCTGTCGGTGTTCTGGTGGGGCGCCGAGGCCCGCGCCGCCCTCACCGAACAGGCCCTCGACCTCTACACCCGCAAGCACCCCGAGGTGACGTTCAAGAAGACGTGGCAGGCGAACCAGGGCTACTTCGACAAGCTCGCCACCCTGACCGCGGGCGGCAACGCCCCCGACCTGTTCCAGCTCGACGACAACTACATCGCCGAGTACGCCACCCGCAACGTCACGCTGGACCTCACGCCGTACAAGAACGACGGGCGCCTCGACGTGTCCAAGTTCCCGGAGAGCCTGTGGCAGTACGGCGTGGTCGACGGCAAGCTGGCCGGCGTCGCGTCCGGCGAGAACACCCAGGGGCTGGTCTTCGACAAGACCCTGCTCGACCGGTTCGAGCTGCCCGCGCCCACGACCGGCATGAGCTGGGAGGCGTTCATCGCCTGGGCCGAGAACGTCTCGAAGACCACGAAGGTGCCCGGTACGCAGGACCCCAGCGCCGACTACAAGGCCTTCTGGGTGTGGCTGCGCCAGCAGGGCAAGGACCTCTACAAGGGCAAGGAGCTCGGCTTCACCGAGCAGGACGCCGCCGCGTGGTTCGAGCTGTGGAAGGGCGCCCGCGACCGGGGCGCCACGCCGACCGCCGACGTGATCCACGAGGGCAACGTCACCGACGTCAGCAAGCAGCTCGTGGTCACCGGCAAGGCCGCCACCAGCTGGGTGTGGGCCAACCAGATGCCCGAGCTCAAGAAGAACACCAAGAGCGAGCTCGGCGTGGTCGCGTACCCGGGGAATCCGAGCGCGCAGTGGGCCCGGGCCTCCATGTACTTCTCCGTCTTCCGGGGCAGCCCGCACAAGGACGTGGCCGTCGACGTCATCAACTTCCTCGCCAACGACCCGGAGGCGGGCAAGATCCTCGGCACCGACCGCGGGCTGCCGTCCAACCTGGACGTGCGCCGGCAGGTGGCCGACTCCGTGGACGACCCCGCGATGAAGCAGTCCATCGCCGTCGAGGGCGAGCTGGCGAAGACGTTCGGCCCGCCGCCGGCCGTGCCGCTGCCCGGGCACAGCAAGGTCAAGACCGAGCTGACCAAGTCCGCCGAGGAGGTCCAGTACGGGCGCCAGACGCCGGCCGCGGCCGCCGCCGCGTTCCACGCCGCCGCCAAGGCCGCGATCGGTCAGGGCTGAGCCTTGACCGCGGTGCACACCCCCGCGCGCACCGAACCGCCCGCACCCCGGGGTCCCGCCGCCGGCCGGCGGGGCTCCGGGCGGGCCCGGCGGCGCGAGAACCTGCCCGGATACCTGTTCCTCGGCCCGTGGCTGCTCGGGCTCATGGCGATCACCGCGATCCCCATGCTGCTCTCGCTCTACCTCAGCTTCACCGACTACGACGTGCTCACGCCGCTGTCCGAGGCGCGGTGGGTGGGGTGGGACAACTACGAGCGGATGTTCACCGCGGATCCGTCGTACTGGCACGCGGTCCGGGTCACCGTGACGTTCGCGCTGGTCGCCGTACCGTTGAAACTCGCCGCCGCGCTCGGCGTGGCCCTGCTGCTCAACCGGGCCTTCCGCGGGGTGGGCCTGTTCCGCGGCCTGTTCTACCTGCCGTCGCTGCTCGGCGGCAGCGTCGCCCTGGCCATCGTCTGGGTGAGCATGTTCAACCGCGACGGTGCGTTCAACTCGCTGCTCGCCCTCTTCGGCGTCCAGGGCGCGCCCTGGGTCAACGATCCGACGTGGGCTCTCGAGACGCTGATGCTGCTGGCGATCTGGCAGTTCGGGGCGCCGATGGTCATCTTCCTGGCCGGGCTCAAGCAGGTGCCGGCCGAGCTGTACGAGGCCGCCGCGGTCGACGGTGCCGGCACGTGGCGGCAGTTCGCGCACATCACGCTGCCGATGCTGTCCCCGGTGATCTTCTTCAACCTCGTGCTGGAGACGATCCACGGGTTCCAGGGCTTCACGTCGGCGTTCGTGCTCAGCAACGGCACCGGCGGCCCGGTCGACTCCACGCTGATGTACACGCTGAACCTGTACATCAACGGCTTCGTCCGGCTGGAGATGGGCTACGCCTCGGCGATGGCCTGGGTGTTCCTGCTGGCGATCGGCCTCATTACGGCGGTGCTGTTCCGCACCGGCCGCTTCTGGGTCCACTACTCCGACAGCGAGGGACAGTGATGCGCCGCCCGCTGCGCTACGCCGCGCTGATCCTCATCGTCGCCGTCGTGCTCTACCCGCTGGTGTGGATGGTCGGCACGTCGTTCAAGTCGCCCGAGGAGATCGTCAACAACATCGGGCTCGTGCCGCAGCACGTCACGCCCGGCAACTTCGCCGAGGGCTGGCACAAGTTCGACGTCGGCTTCGGCCGGTTCTTCCTCAACAGCGCCATGGTGTCGCTGCTGACCGTGGCCGGGAACGTGATGTCGTGCCTGCTGGCCGCGTACGCCCTGGGCCGCCTGCGGTTCCGGCTGCGCGGCATGTGGTTCGCGGTCATGATCGGGACTCTGCTGCTGCCCGGCCACGTCCTGATCATCCCGCAGTACATCCTGTTCCGGAACCTCGGCTGGGTCGGCGGGGACTGGCCGTACCTGCCGCTGCTCGTGCCGCACTTCCTGGCCACCGAGGCGTTCTTCGTCTTCCTCATGGTCCAGTTCATGCGGGGCATCCCGCGCGAGCTCGACGAGGCCGCCATCATCGACGGGGCTTCGCCGTACCGGGTCTTCCGGCACGTCATCCTGCCGCTGAGCCGGCCCGCCCTGGTCACCACGGCGATCTTCTCGTTCATCTGGACCTGGAACGACTTCTTCCGGCAGCTGGTGTACCTGTCCGACCTCAAGGACTACACCGTGCCCGTGGCGCTCACCCTGTTCATCGACTCCACCAGCGAGAGCGCGGTCGGGCCCATGTTCGCCATGTCGCTGCTGTCGCTCGTACCCGTCTTCCTGTTCTTCGTGGCCTTCCAGCGCCTGCTGGTCGAGGGCATCAACACCAGCGGGCTCAAGGGGTGAGCGGGGTGCGGCACGGCTGGCGCGACACCGTCCGCGCGGCGGCGGACCTGGCCCTGCTGGGCTTCCTCGTCACGGGGGCGGCGCTGGCGGTGGTGACGGCGGGCGCCGCGGTCACCACCGGCAGCGCCGCGATCCGCCACCACCTCGACCACGACAGCTGGCCGCCGCCCCGGGCGTGCCTGCGCACCTTCCGCCGGGCGCTGCTGCCGGGCCTGGCAGCGTCGGCCGCCGCGCTCCTGTTCGTCGCCCTGGTGGTCGTGGACGTCCTGGCGTTGCGCTCGGGATCGGTGCCGGGCGCGCCGATGCTGATGGTCCCGCTGCTCGCGGTCGCCGCGGCGGCCCTCGGGTTCGCCGGCCTGCTCGCCGTCGCCGCCTCCGGGCCGGCCCCGCTCGCGACGGCCCGGGCGATGGCCCGGCCCGCCCCGCTCGCGGCGGCGACCGCGACCGTCGTGCTCACCCTGCTGCTGGCCGCGCTGGTGCACCCGGTCCTCATCCCGCCGCTCCTCGGGTACGGCCTGTTCGCCCTGCACGTCCTCGCCCGCCGGAGCGGCGCTACCGTGCCCGGATGCGAACAGCCGGCGTCGACCTCGCCGCGGAACCGGACGGCACCGCGGTCGCAATCCTGACCTGGACGGCCGGCGGTGCCGAGGTCACCGGCCTGGCGTGCCCGGCCGGCGACGACGCCGTGCTGGCGGCGGTGCGGGGCGCGGCGAAGACCGGGATCGACTGCCCGCTCGGCTGGCCGGACGCCTTCGTGTCGTTCGTCGGCGCGCACCGCTCGGGTCCCGTTCCGATGGACGGGCCGGCGGACCGGTCCTGGCGGCGCCGCCTGGCCTGGCGGCACACCGACGAGGTGGTGCGCGCGGCGACCGGCCTGGTGCCACTGAGCGTGTCGGCCGACCGGATCGGCCACACGGCCATGCGCTGCGCCGCCCTGCAGGCGGCGCTGGCCGCGGACGGGCACGACGTCGACCGTACGGGCCGGGGCGCGATCGCCGAGGTCTACCCGGCGGCGTCCCTGAAGATCTGGGGCCTGCCGTGGCGCGGCTACAAGACGGCGCGCAACCGCGAGGCCCTCGGCGAGGTCGTCGACGGCCTGCTGGCCGCGGCGCCGTGGCTGCGGCTGGGGGAGCACGAGACCCTGTGCCGCCGCAGCGACCACGCGCTCGACGCGGTGGTGGCCGCCCTGGCGGCGCGTGCGGTGGTCCTGGGCCGCGCGACGGTGGCGGATCGCGACGTGGCCCGCAGCGAGGGGTGGATCGCCCTGCCGGCCGGGCCGCTCGGCTCGCTCCGCGGCTGAGCCGAAGCGCGCAGCAGGTGATCGCTCGTCAGCCGACGACGGCATCGAGCAGCTGGTTGCCGGCCCTTCGTCGCTGGCACCGGCACTGGGCAGGGTGCGCTCAGCGCCGGTGCCAGAGGTCGCGGGCGTACAGCAGCAGGTGCTGCTCGATCCACGGTGTGGTCAGCACGGCCAGCGGCTCGGGCGCGCCGTGCGGGTCGCTGCGCACCAGGATGTCCGCGTCGTAGTCGCCGACCTTGGCCCGTACGATCCGGTCCTGGCCGGGCGGCACCACCAGCCCGGCGGGCAGCAGGATCTCCTGAGCGATCTCCTCGGTGCTCGCCAGCAGCGCCATGATCGTCGCCCGGCCCTGCGGGGTCACGGCCGCGACGACGGCGACCTCGGCGTCGCCGAGGACGCCGCGCTGCAGCGACATGAGCTGCTCGGGCACGCGCAGGCGCTCCCGGAGGTACGGCCACAGCAGCCGTTCCCGGTCGTGGAGGCCGATCGCGGACACCGAACCGCACATGAGGTCATTCTGCGCCCGCCGGGGCGGCGACATGGCGTCCTTCGCGGGGATCGCACCGCCGTGGCGTCCTTCACCGGCTTCGCACCGCCGTGGCGGACGCCGCCGGGGCCGTCCGGGGTGGAGCATGGCCGCATGAGTCTGCGGTTCGAGGAGTTGGCCTGGCGGGAGACCCCGATGGGCGAGATCAGCCTGCGCCGGCGGCGGGATCCGATGCTCGGCATCGAGGTGTACGAGGTGAAGCTCGGCGACGAGTTCCTCATGTCGAGCCTGTTCACGGTCGCCGAGATCGAGCTCGCCCGCCTGGGCCTGGACGAGGTGACGGAGCCGGCCGGGCTGGACGTGGTGGTCGGCGGGCTGGGGCTGGGGTACACGGCCCGGACGGTCCTCGACGATCCGCGGGTGCGCTCGCTGGTGGTGGTGGACGCCATCGAGGAGGTGATCTCGTGGCACCGGCGAGGGCTGCTCCCCTTCGCCGGGGCGGTGGCCACGGACCCGCGGTGCCGCCTGGTGCACGCCGACTTCTTCGCCCTGACCGCGGACCCGGCCGGGTACGACCCCGCCACGCCCGGCCGGCAGGTGCACGTGGTGCTGCTCGACATCGACCACAGCCCGAGCCACCTGCTGAACCCCGGGCACGCCGCCTTCTACACCGCGGACGGCCTGCGCCGGCTCGCCGCGCACCTGCATCCCGGCGGCGTGTTCGGGCTCTGGTCCAACGACCCGCCCGACGACGCCTTCACCGCCCTGCTGGGCGAGGTGTTCGCGACGGCGCGCGCCGAGGTCGTCGCCTTCCCCAATCCGCTGCAGGGGCGCACCTCGACCAACACGGTGTACGTCGCGCGGACGCCGGGCGTGTGACAGGGGACAGCGGCCCCCGTCGATCGTTGGTAGCGTCCGGCGGCGAGCGGCCGTCCGGGCCGCCCGGATCACGGGGGAAGACCATGCACCGTACCCATGTCCTGTCCGTCTTTGCCGCGGCGGCGGTCGCGGTGGGCATCGCCGTCACCGCCTGGCCGGCGTTCGCCGACACCACGCCGCCCGGCCGCCCGCCGGCGGTGCAGAGCAGCGACGACGTGCCGCTGCCGCCGGGGCATCCCATCCCGTCGGGACCGGTCACCGCGACGCCGCCGACCGCCGACCCGTCGGTCACGCCGCCGCCGTGGCCGTCGTTCCCGCCGGACGACCCCGAGGATTCCTGAGCGTCCCCGCCCCGCGGCCGGCGGGTCCACGCCCGGCCGCGGGGCGGGAGGTCAGGCGTCCACCAGCGGCTTCAGGGCCTCGCCCACCCGCGTGACCATCCCGGGCCGGTGACCGTTGCGGACGAGGTTGATCGTGATGCCCTCGATGCCGGCCCCCAGCACCCGCTCCCGCAGCTGCTCGGCGACCTGCTCGGGGGTGCCGAGGAAGGCCCGGTTCCGGCGGTCCTCCGGGATGCTCTCGCCGAGCTCCTTCGCCTCCTGCTCCGTCTCGCCCACCATGCCCATGGCCAGGTAGCTGGTCTTCAGCGTGGCCGGGTCCCGCCCGATCTCCTCGCACCGCTCACGCAGGACGGCCACCTTGCGCGGCAGGTCCGCGACGTCGCAGATGATGTTCATGTGGTCGGCGAAGCGCGCGGCCAGGCGGAACGTCTTCCGCTCGCCGCTGCCGCCCAGCATGATCGGGATGGCCGGGCGCAGCCGCGGGTTGTTCATGGCGCCCCGCGCGGTGTACCACGTGCCCTCGAGGCTCGCCTGCTCGCCCCGGAGCATCGGGGCGATGATCGTCAGCGCCTCCTCGAGCCGTTCGAAGCGCTGCCCGAACGTGCCGAACTCGAAGCCGTAGTCGTGGTGCTCGCGCTCGAACCAGCCCGCGCCGATGCCCAGGATCGCGCGGCCCTTCGAGACCACGTCCAGCGTGGTCACGGTCTTCGCCAGGAGCGCGGGATTGCGGTACGTATTGCCGGTGACCAGGGCGGACAGCTGGATCGCCGAGGTGGCCGACGCCAGCGCGCCGAGCGTCGTGTACGCCTCCAGCATCGCGTTCTCCGGCGCCCCGATGCCCGGCAGCTGGTAGAAGTGGTCCATCACCAGCACGGTGTCGAAGCCCGCCGCCTCGGCCTCGCGGGCCTGGGCGACGACGGTGTCGAAGAGGTTCTCGACCGGGACGCCGGGATAGGTGTAGTTCGGGATCTGGTACCCGAGCCGGATGCTCACAGTGCCTCCGCCAATGTAAGAGGGCTATCACCTGTTAATGTAAGACTCCACTTACATGCGGGCAAGCGGGATCGGATGATCGAGAGGGCGAGCGTGTCGGCGCACCGGGGCTACCACCACGGGTCGCTGCGCGCCGCGCTGGTGCAGGCCAGCTTCGAGCTGCTCGCCGAGGGCGGCCTGCACGGCTTCTCCGTCGCCGCCGTCGCGCGCCGGCTCGCCGTGAGCTCCGCCGCGCCGTACCGGCACTTCCCGGACCGCGCGCACCTGCTCAGCGCCGTCTCCGCGGACGCCGCTCGCGACCTGCGAGCGGCGATCGCCGACGCGGCCGGCGCGGCGGGCGCGGACCCGGACGCGCGGCTGGCCTCGGTTGCCGGCGCCTATGTCCGGTACGTGGTCCGCACCGGCGCCGGCTTCCAGATCATCTACGCCCTCGAGCTGTACGGCGTGCCCGACGAAACCCGCCGCGAGCAGACCCGGGCGCTGATGACCACCCTGCTCGACCTGGCCACGGCGACCGGCCCGGCGTCCTACCAGGAGGCCGTACTGCTGGTCGAGGAGACGATCGCGGTGGCGCACGGGTACACCTCACTGGTGCAGGACGGCTTCTTCTCGCGTACGTCCACCACGGTCGACGCGATCGCCGCGCGCGCCACCGCGGCGGCCCGGGCGCTCGTCACGGCCGCCGGCCGGCAGCGGCCGCCCACATCTCCCGGGTGATCTCGTACTCGACCTCGCCCCGATCGGAGCCGGGCAGCGGATCCTCCCAGCTGGGGAAGAACGTGCGCACGTAGCGCATGCCGACGGCCTTCATGACGCCTTGCGAGCCGTGATTGACCGCCATGGTCTGCGCGATCACCCGGTCCTGGCCGGCCGTCTCGAAGGCGTGCCGCAGCAGCTCCCGCGACGCCTCGGTGGCCAGGCCCTGCCGCCAGAACCGGCGGGTCAGGCGGTACCCCAGCTCACACACCCTGGGCTCGCCGGGCTGGTCGGGGCCGTGCGCAGGCGGCAGCATCATCAGCCCGACGAAGTCGGCGCCGTCCTCGCCCTCCGGGGCCGCGGAACCGCGCCGGGCACCGCCGGAGCCGAACGCCATCCAGAACCCGAGACCGTCCACCTTGCGGCCCAATGCCATCCGCCCGGCGTGCGAGGTGACCACCTCGTCCCTGGTCCGCGCGCCGGGGAAGAGGTACCGCAGCACCTCGGGGTCGGAGTCCAGCGCCACCTCCAGCTCGAGGTGGCGGTCCGCCAGCGGCGTCAGCAGCAGCCTGGGCGTACGCAGAATCGGTTGGGGCATCCGGCCACCCTCACACGACGGCGGCCCCCGCGGCGACGCCATTACCGGGGGAGGCGGGTGGCGCGGCGGGTCGGTGATCCGGCAGAGTCGGCGGCGTGGAACTCGCGACGCACCGGCTGCACCGGCTGACCTCGTACGAGCCCGCCCGGTCCTGGACCGACCCGGCCGACGACCCGGCGGTGGTGCAGGACCTCGAGGTGAACGACGTGAACCGGCTGCCGTGGTTCTTCAAGCGATACCCGGACGGCCTGCCGCGGATCGAGCTGCCCCGTGACCTGCCCGCCACCACCGCCCCGGCCGTCGCCGTGCTCGCCGGCACCGCGGTGGTCGAGCCGGCGGAGCTGAGCCCGGGCCGGCTCGCGCGCATCCTGTTCCTGTCCGCGGGCGTCGTGCGGACCGCCGAGCGGGCGTACGGCACCCACCCGTTCCGGGCCGCCGGGTCCGCGGGCGGACGGTTCCCCCTGGAGCTGTACGTCGCGGTCCCGGACGGGGGAACACTGCCCGCAGGCGTGCACTGGTACGACCCCGCGGGCCACGCGCTCGTCCAGGTAGGACCGCCGCCGCAGGGCGGGGACGTCGCGGTGGTCGTCACCGGTGTCCCGTGGCGCACCGGCTGGCGGTATCGCGAGCGGGGCTACCGGCACGTCTACTGGGACCTCGGCACGATGTTGTCGCAGCTGACCGGGGCCGCCGCCTCGGCCGGGGTCTCCGCCGCGCTGTACAGCCGGTTCCCCGATGCCGTCGTGACGGACCTGGTCGGTGCTGACGGCGTCCACGAGTTCCCGGTCGCGGTCGTCTCCCTCGGCGGCCAGGCGCCCGCGCTGCGGCCGGCCGGTGCCGCCGTGGCGGGCGCGGTCGACGCCGCACCGCTCGAGTTTCCGCTGGTCACGGCGGCGCAGCGGGCGAGCGCTTGGGACGTGCTGGGGGAGCCGTGGGCGCCCGGCGCGGCCGTGCGGACGTCCGGCGAGCCGCGGGATCCGTTCGAGACCGTCGTGCTGGCCCGCGGCTCGCAGCGCCTCATGGACCCGGGCCGCGGGCTGCCGGAGCAGTTCCTGCGCGACAGTGTGGCCGTGGCCGTACGCGGCGTCGACCTGCCGCACTTCGTGGTGGTGCACGACGTCGGCGCGATGGAGCCGGGCCTCTACCGGTGGCCGGCGCTGGACCAGCCGGTGCGGGCCGGGAACCTGCGCGACGAGCTGTACCGGGTCTGCCTGGACCAGGCGCTCGCCCGCGACGCCGCCTTCGTCGTGATCACCGCCGCCGACGTGGCCGCCCTGGACGACAGCGGCTACCGCGCGGCGCAACTGGCGTCCGGTCTGGTCGAGGGCCGGCTGCACCTGCTGGCGTACGCCCTGGGCGCCGGCGCGAGCGGGATGACGTTCCTGGACAGTGACATCCCGGCGCTGCTGGGGCAGCCGCTGGAGGCGCTGCTGTTCACCTGTGTGGGGGTGCCGGCGTACCGGTCGGCCAAGGGCGGCCCGCCGGGACGGCCCACCAGCGTCAGGCCGGTGATGCCCCGGTGACCGCCGGACGGCGCGGGCGGGTCGCGCGGGCCTACTTCCGGGTGCTGAACGCTACGCTGAACCCCGTCACGGTACGACTGGCCAGATCCGGGTTCGGACCGTTGGCGCTGATCCGGCACACCGGACGCCGGTCCGGCCGCACGTACGAGACGCCGATAGTGCTGGCCCGCGACGGCCGGGACTTCGTCGCCGAGCTGACGTACGGCCCGGGCGTCGACTGGTACCGCAACGTGGTGGCCGCGGGAGGCTGCGTGGTGGTGCACGGTGGCACCGAGCACCGGATCGCCGGCGTCGAGCCGTACCCGGCGCAGGCCGGCCTGGCGGCGTTCGGGCGGCCGGCGGCGCTGCTGCTACGCCTGCTGCGGCGGCGCGAGTTCCGGCTGCTCAGGACCGCCGCGACGGACGCGGAGACGCCGGGGTGATCACGCTCACGCCGGCGGCTCGCGGGCGTTGCATAGGATCGACCCTCACGACCGAGGCCCACCCTGTGAATCGAGGAACGCAATGCCGCTCACACCGGCGGACATCCACAACATCGCCTTCAAGAAGCCGCCGATCGGCAAGCGGGGCTACGACGGGGACGAGGTCGATGCCTTCCTCGACGAGGTGGAGCAGGAGCTGATCCGGCTGCTGGAGGAGAACGGCGCGCTGCACCAGCAGGTTCAGCGGGGCGGGCCGAGCGGGCCGCCGTCCGCCGCGTCCACCATGGTGCTTGACTCCGAGTTCGCCGACATCGCCGCGCGCCTGGAGCGCCTGCAGGAGGCGCGGGCCCGCGCCGAGCAGAACGCCCGCAACCTGCAGGCCGAGCTGGAGCGCGCCCGCAGCAGCGCCAGGTCCGCGCCGCCGGCCGCCGCGCCGGCCGACGACGAGCGCACCGCCCGGGTGCTGATGATGGCCCAGCGCACCGCCGACGACCACATGCGCGACGCCCAGCTGGAGTCCGAGGCGCTGCTGGGCGAGGCCCGCGACAAGGCCGGCCAGATCACCGGTGAGGCGCAGCTCAAGGCGGGCACGATCGAGGGCGACGCGCGGCGCAACCACACCGACGCGATGAACAGCCTGGGCGCCAAGCGGGCCGCGCTGCTCGACGAGATCGACCGGCTGGGCCAGCTCGCGCAGAGCTACCAGGCCGCCCTGCACAGCCACGTCACGCACCAGCTGCAGGACCTCGACAGCGACCCGCAGCCGGCCGACTGAGGCGTCCGCGACCCCGCCGGCCGCCGGCCGCAAGCGGCCGGCGGCGGGTCAGGAGAACTGCGGGATGACCTCCTGCGCGAAGCGCAGCATCGGCTCGTGGTCGTACGCCACCCGCGGCACGTAGACGATGACGTAGTCGGCGCCCGCCTCGACGGCCCGCTCGACCCGCCCGGCCGTGTCGGACATCGGCGCGGCCGGGTCCATCTCGAGCGTGGTCGACTTGATGATCGTGCCGTAGTCGCGGCCCAGCTTGTCGCAGTGCGCGCGCAGGACGCCGAGCTTGTGGCGGATCAGGTCGGGGTCGCCGCCGCCCACGTTGCAGGCGTCGGCGTACTGGGCGACGAGCTTGAGCGTCACCTTCTCGCCGCCGCCGCCCAGCCAGAACGACGGGTGCGGCTTGCGGACGCCCTTGGGCTCGTTGATCGGGCCGTCGATCGAGTAGTGCCGGCCCTGGAACACCGGCCGCTCCTCGGTCCACATGCGGTGGACGATCTCCACGGCCTCGCGGAACTCGCCCATGCGCTGCGGGACCTCCTTCCACTCGTAGCCGTACGCCTTCCACTCGTGCTCGTACCACCCGGCGCCCAGCCCGGCGTAGAGGCGCCCGTGGCTGGCCACGTCGACGGTGGACGCGATCTTGGCGTACAGGGAGGGCTGGCGGTAGCCGTTGCACCCGACCATCTGGCCGATGTTGACCCGGCTGGTGTCGCGGGCCAGCGTCGAGGTGACGGTCCAGCACTCGAACGTGGTGTTGACGGTCGGCTCGGGAACGGTGTGGAAGTGGTCGTACACCCACACCGAGTCCCACGGCCCGGCGTCGGCGGCCTTGGCGACCGCCGTCATCGCCTCGTACTGCTCGACCGGGTCGGCGATCTCGACCAGGTCCATCTTCCAGCCCTGCGGCACGAACACCCCGAAGCGCACACTCATGTCCGCAACGTACCGGATCTTGTGCGCGCCGTGCGCCCCCTGCGCGAGCGCTCAGGCCTGCGTGCCCACGATGTCGCGGGTCACGGCCGCCTGCTCGGTGAGCACGCTGCTGATCATCGTCTGGGTCTCGTTGATCTCACCGACGATGCCGCCGATGGCGCCCAGTGAGTGCACGACGTTGCCCGCGTCGTGCTGGATCGCCGCGATCAGCGTCGCCACGTCCTGGGTGGCCCGGGCGGTGCTCTGCGCCAGCTCCTTCACCTCGGTGGCCACCACGGCGAAGCCCCTGCCGGACTCGCCCGCGCGGGCCGCCTCGATGGTCGCGTTCAGCGCCAGCAGGTTGGTCTGCCCGGCGATCGAGGTGATCACCTTGACCACGTCGCCGATCTTGCTGCTGGACTCCGACAGCCGCCCGACCACGGTGTTCGCCTCGCCGGTGACCTCGGTGGCGCGGCCGGCGACCAGGGTGGCCTGCAGGACGTTGCGCTCGGCCTCCTCGATCGAGGTCACCAGCTCGGCGCCGGCCGCGCTCAGCCGCCGGCTCTCCCTGATCCGCTGCACCGCCTGGGCGATGAGGAACGCGGTGTTGCGCAGCGCGCTCGACCTGCTCTCGGACAGCGACAGCCGCTGGGTGGCGAAGAAGTCGAGGGTGCCGATCACCGTGCCGTGCACGACGAGCGGCAGGCACACGCCGGAGACGACCCCGGCGCGCCGGGCGGCGGGCGCGCGGACGCAGTCCGTCACCGTGCCGAGGTCCTCGACGAAGATCATCTCCTGCGCCTGCCAGGTCCGGCCGGCCAGGCCCACGCCGCGGGCGAAGGTCGCCGAGCGGGTCACCTGGCGGAACTCCGTACCGGCGTCGCCCGACTCCACGCCGAACGTGAGGACGTCCCGCGACTCGTCGACGCCCCAGAAGGACCCGTACGCCCAGCCGAACCCGGTGCGGACCGTCTCCAGCGCCTCCCGGATCGCGTCGGCCTCCACGCCGGCCTGCGACAGGTGCCGCAGCACCGTGTTGACCGCGGCGACATCGGCGGCCGCGTCCGCCTGCCGCGCGGCGGCGCTGACCCGCTCGAGGGCCTGGGACACCAGCAGCCCGATGCTGCGCAGCGTCTCGAGCCGCTGCTCGGAGGGCTCGAGCGTGGTGGTGGCGAAGAAGTCCATCGTGCCGACCACCCGGCCGTCCTCGGTCAGCGGGAAGCAGATGCCGCTCCGCACGCCCACCCTCTGTGCCACGGGCGCCCGGACGCAGTCGTGCATCTGCCCCAGGTCGGCGATGAAGATCAGGTCCCGGGCGCGCCAGGCCCGGCCGGACAGGCCCACGCCCTCGGCGAAGGAGGCGGCGAGGGTGACCGTGCGGAACTCCGGGCCGGCGTCGCCCGACTCCACCGCGAACCGCAGCACGTTCGCCGCGGGGTCGACGCGCCAGTAGGAGCCGTACGCCCAGCCGAAGCACTCCCGTACGGCGTCGAGTGCCGCGCGAGCCGCCTCGGCGGGCGTCGTGGCACCCTGCAGCGCCCGCACCACGGTGCTCACGGCCGCGGCGTTCTGCCGTGCCTCGGCCACGGCGCTTTCGCCCTCGCCGTCCGTCGTCTGCCGGCCGAACAACCCCATGGTCAGCTCTCCTTGTGTCGGACTTTTTCGATCTCATCCCCTGTCGGAGGAGGTTCATCGGTCGGGGAGTCGTGACCTTGACGGATCGCCGCCGAAAGCTCTGCAGCCCCAACCGGGCCGGTTGCCGGCCGGTTGCCGTATATGCCGATGATCGGTATATGCTGCCGCGCATGATCGAACCACCGATGCGGGAGCCGACCTTCCTCGTGCTGACCGCGCTGGCCGCCACCCCGCAGCACGGGTACGCCGTGATCGAGGACGTGGCCCGCATGACGGACGGCCGGGTGCGGCTGCGCGCCGGCACCCTGTACGCGGCCCTCGACCGGCTGCGCTCCGACGGCCTCATCGAGGTCGACCGCGAGGAGGTCGTGCAGTCCCGGCTGCGCCGCTACTACCGGCTCACGGGCGTCGGCGAGCAGCGGCTGGCCGGTGAGACCGAGCGGTTGCGCCGGCAGGCCACGCTCGCCGAGAGCCGGCTGCGGACGCGCCGTACCGCGGGGGAGGCGTTCTCATGAGCCTGGAGATGCGGTACCGGCGGCTGCTCGCGGTGTACCCGGCGCAGCACCGGGAGGCGTACGCGGACGAGATGACGGCCGTGCTCATGGACGGCGCCCGGCCCGGCCAGCGGCGCCCGTCCCTGCGCGAGGCCGCGGACCTGCTGTGGTGCGGCCTCGCCGCCCGCGCCCGTGGCGCCGTCCGGTCGCCGGACCCGGGCCGGCGCGAGGCAGCCGGGATCGCCGGGCTGATCGGCGCGGTGATGCTCGCCGCCGTGGCCGTCCGCCGGCTGCTCATGTACGCCTCGGTGGGCTTCGTCGAGGGTGGGCAGGTCCGCGACGTGGCGGTCCGCGCGCTGGTGTGGACGGTCGTGGCGGCCGTCGTGCTCGCCGGGCTGCGGCGCACCGCGGCGGCGCTGGCCGTGCTGGGCGTGCTGGTGGAGACGGCGGCGATCGTGGTGTGGCTGCCCGGTGAGGCGTTCCGGCCGATCCGCATGTCGTGGGCCCTGGCGTTGTCCCTGCTGACGGCCGTGTTCCTGGTCGTCGCCCGGCGGGCCCGGCGGCCGGTGGCGAGCTCCGTGCCGGCCATGCTCGGCGTGCGCCGGGCGCCGGCGGGTGCCCGGGGCCGCGTCGCCGTGCTGCTCGCGCCGCTCGTGGCCGTACCCGTGGCGCAGCCGGTCCTGGAATCGGTGATCGGCATCCACGCCGCGCCGGCGGTCACGGCCGGAATCGTCCTGGCCGACGTGGCCGTCATGGCGGGCCTGCCGCTGCTGGCGCTCGGCCTGGCCCTCGCCGCCCGGCGGGCGACGGCCGGTCTGCGGCTCACCCGGACGGGCGCCGCCGGTCACGCCGCGCCCGAGTGAGGCCAAGCCTCCCGGCACGGCGGGTGACCGGGTCGGCGTACACCCCGGCTCACCCCGTCGGCCAAGACCGAGAACGGGTGGGCGCCGCGGTGTAGCCGGTTGTCAGGGGGGTATCGAACGGGGTCATGGACGACGGCTCGTTCCGGCACGCCGCGGTGGTCGCCGGCTCGGACGACGAGCTGGTGGCCGCGCTGCTGCCCGAGCTGCGGCGCTCGGCCGGCGCGTACGACGAGGTGCTGATGGTCGTCAGCGACCGCAGCCGGGCCGTGCTCACCGCGGCCGCCGGCGACCTGGCCGGGACGCTCAGCTGGGGCGATCCCGGGGGGTTCTACCAGCGGCTCGGATTCGCGTACGAGAGCTTCCGGCGCTACCTGGCCGGGCAGCACGATGCCGGGCGGCGCGTCCACGTGGTCGCCGAGCCGGACATCACCGCCGAGGCCGTGCCCGGGCGATCGCTGGCCTACCTGGCGTACGAGGCGGTGTGCAACGACGTGTACGCGCCGTACGGGTGCCCGGTCACCTGCATCTGGGACTGCCGGCACCACCCGCAGGCCGTCATCGACGGGGCGCGGGCGGCGCACGGCCACGTGCTGAGCGCGGACGGGGCGCGGCCCTCGGCGCAGTACCTGGCACCGGAGCGCTTCCTGTCCGCCCGGCGTGATCCGCCGCTTCCCGCCCCGCCCGCAGCGGTGGACCACGACCTGGTCCTGGACGGGGTCGCCGCCCTGGGCCGGCTGCGCTCGCTGCTGGACAAGTGGGCCGCCGGGCACGGGTTCGGCGCCGCGGCCGCGGAGGACGTCCTGGTGGCGGTGGTCGAGATCGCCACCAACGGGCTGCGCCACGGCCGGCCGCCGATACGGGTCCGGGCCTGGCACGAAGCCGGCACGCTGACCGTGCAGTGCGACGACGCCGGTGGCCGCCGGATCCCGCCGGAAGCCGGATACCACCGCCCGCGCCTGGACGGGCTCGCGCCCGGTGGGCGGGGGCTGTGGCTGGCCCGTCAGCTCGCCGACGTCGTGGTGATCGAGTCGGCGCCCGGGCGGACCACCGTACGGCTGTCGTTCCCGTACGAGCCCATGCACCGCAGCCGGGACTGACGCCCCGGGCGCGGACCCGCACCGCCGTGCATACTTACGGGCCGGATCAGTGGATCACGGCTGGTGGCGGGACGCTTCGGGAGGATCGTGGTGGGCGAGGATGCGGTGGCGCGGCACCCTGGCGGCGCGGGTGGGAGCGCGGCCGTGGCCGATCCTGATCTGCGGCAACTGCTGGCCGGGCTGACCGCCGTACGCGACGGCGACTTCCGTACCCGGCTCCCGGAGGACGGCGACGGGCTGCTCGGCGAGATCGCCACGGTCTTCAACGGCATGGTGGACCAGCTGTCGCTGTTCACCTCCGAGGTGACCCGGGTGGCCCGCGAGGTCGGCACCGACGGGCGGCTGGGCGGCCAGGCGGACGTGCCCGGGGTGTCGGGCACGTGGAAGGACCTGACTGATTCTGTCAACGCCATGGCGGGCAACCTCACCGACCAGGTCCGCGACATCGCGCAGGTCGCCACCGCGGTCGCCCGGGGCGACCTGTCGCAGAAGATCACCGTGGACGTGCGCGGCGAGATCCTCGAGCTCAAGGACACCATCAACACGATGGTCGACGAGCTGTCGTCGTTCGCCGACGAGGTGACCCGGGTGGCGCGCGAGGTGGGCAGCGAGGGCCGGCTCGGCGGCCAGGCCGAGGTGCCGGGCGTCGCGGGCACGTGGCGTGACCTCACCGACTCGGTCAACTTCATGGCCGGCAACCTGACCAACCAGGTCCGCAACATCGCGCAGGTGACGACGGCGGTCGCGCGCGGCGACCTGTCGCAGAAGATCACCGTCGACGCGCGCGGCGAGATCCTCGAGCTCAAGAGCACGATCAACACCATGGTCGACCAGCTGTCGTCGTTCGCCGACGAGGTGACCCGGGTGGCGCGCGAGGTCGGCACGGACGGCCGGCTCGGGGGTCAGGCGCAGGTCAGCGGCGTCGCGGGCACCTGGCGCGACCTCACCGACTCGGTGAACTCGATGGCGGGGAACCTGACCAACCAGGTCCGCAGCATCGCGCAGGTGGCCACGGCGGTCGCGCGCGGCGACCTGTCGCAGAAGATCACCGTGGCCGCCCGCGGCGAGATCCTCGAGCTGAAGAACACCATCAACACGATGGTCGAGCAGCTGTCGTCGTTCGCCGACGAGGTGACCCGGGTGGCGCGCGAGGTGGGTACGGAGGGCCGCCTCGGCGGCCAGGCCGACGTCAAGGGCGTCTCCGGCACCTGGAAGGACCTCACCCAGTCGGTGAACGTCATGGGCGACAACCTCACCGCCCAGGTCCGCAACATCGCCGAGGTCACCACCGCCGTGGCCCGCGGCGACCTGACCCAGAAGATCCGCGTCGACGCGCGCGGCGAGATCCTGGAGCTCAAGGAGACCATCAACACGATGGTCGACCAGCTGTCCGCGTTCGCCGACGAGGTGACCCGGGTGGCCCGCGAGGTGGGTACGGAGGGCCGCCTCGGCGGTCAGGCGCGGGTCCTCAACGTCGGCGGCACGTGGAAGGACCTGACCGACAACGTCAACGTCATGGCGTCCAACCTGACCAACCAGGTGCGCTCGATCGCGCTGGTGGCCACGGCGGTGGCGCAGGGCGACCTGAGCCGGAAGATCACCGTGGAGGCCAAGGGCGAGGTCGCCGTCCTGGCACAGACCATCAACACGATGGTCGACACGCTGGGCGCGTTCGCCGACGAGGTCACCCGGGTGGCCCGCGAGGTGGGTACGGAGGGCCGCCTCGGCGGCCAGGCGCGGGTGCCCAACGTGGCCGGCACGTGGAAGGACCTGACCGACAACGTCAACTCGATGGCGAACAACCTGACCGGCCAGGTCCGCAACATCGCGCAGGTCACGACGGCGGTGGCGCAGGGCGACCTGACCAAGAAGATCGACGTGGACGCGCGCGGCGAGATCCTCGAGCTGAAGACGACGATCAACACGATGGTCGACCAGCTGTCCAGCTTCGCCGCGGAGGTCACCCGGGTGGCCCGCGAGGTGGGCAGCGAGGGCCGGCTGGGCGGCCAGGCGGAGGTCGAGGGCGTCTCCGGCACCTGGAAGCGGCTCACCGAGAACGTCAACGAGCTCGCCGGCAACCTCACCCGGCAGGTGCGTGCGATCGCGGAGGTGACCAGCGCGGTCGCGACCGGCGACCTGACCCGCTCCATCACGGTCGACGCCTCCGGCGAGGTCGCCGAGCTCAAGGACAACATCAACTTCATGGTGGAGTCGCTGCGCGAGACCACCCGCGCCAACCAGGAGCAGGACTGGCTCAAGACCAACCTGGCGCGCATCTCCGGGCTCATGCAGGGCCACCGGGACCTGGAGGTGGTGGCCGCCCAGGTGATGGACGAGCTGGCGCCGCTGGTCAACGCGCAGCTGGGCACGTTCCTGCTGGTGGACGACGCGACCTCCGGCGAGCAGCTGCGCGTGGTCGGCAGCTACGGGCACCGGGGCGCCGGCCGGCGCTTCGAGCTGGGCGACTCGCTGGTCGGGCAGGCGGCGGTGTCCCAGCGCCGCATCGTGGTCGACGAGCTGCCCGCGCACTACTTCACCGTCTCCTCCAGCCTCGGCGAGAGCGCGCCGCTGCAGCTGGTCGTGCTCCCCATCGTGGTCGAGGACCAAGTGCTGGGCGTCATCGAGCTGGCCAGCATGGCGCCGTTCACCGACGTGCACCGCGACTTCCTGGACCAGCTGATGGAGACCATCGGCGTCAACCTCAACACCATCGTCGCGAACGCGCGGACCGATGTGCTGCTCACCGAGTCGCAGCGGCTCGCGGCCGAGCTGCAGGCGCGCTCGGAGGAGCTGCAGGCCCGCTCGGAGGAGCTGCAGCGCTCCAACGCCGAGCTCGAGGACAAGGCGAGCCTGCTGGCCCGGCAGAACCACGACATCGAGACGAAGAATTCCGAGATCGAGCAGGCCCGCCAGGAGCTGGAGGCGCGCGCCCAGCAGCTCGCGCTCGCCTCGAAGTACAAGTCGGAGTTCCTCGCCAACATGAGCCACGAGCTGCGTACGCCGCTGAACTCGCTGCTCATCCTCGCGCAGCTGCTGGCGCAGAACCCCAACCGCAACCTCACCGCCAAGCAGGTCGAGTACGCCACCGTCATCCACTCGGCCGGCACGGACCTGCTGCAGCTGATCAACGACATCCTGGACCTGTCCAAGGTCGAGGCCGGCAAGATGGACATCACGCCGGAGGCCTTCGAGCTGAAGGTGCTCCTGGACTACGTGGAGCAGACGTTCCGGCCGCTGACCAGCTCGCGGGGGCTCGCCTTCGACGTGTCCACCGCCCCGGACGTGCCCGCCGGGCTGTTCACCGACGAGCAGCGCCTGCGGCAGATCCTGCGCAACCTGCTCTCCAACGCCGTGAAGTTCACCGAGCACGGCGGCGTGCAGCTGCGCATCGAACGGGCCCGCCCCGACGAGCTGTCCGCGGCGCTGGCCGGGCACGACGCCGTGGTGGCCTTCCGCGTGGTCGACACCGGCATCGGCATCGCGGAGCAGCAGCTGAGCGCCATCTTCGACGCCTTTCAGCAGGCCGACGGGACCACGAGCCGCCGGTACGGCGGTACCGGCCTCGGCCTGTCGATCAGCCGGGAGATCGCGCACCTGCTCGGCGGCGAGATCCGCGCGCAGAGCGTGCTGGGCCAGGGCAGCACCTTCACCCTGTACATGCCGGCCCAGCCGGCGGCCGGCTCACCGGCCGGCGCCGTGACCGCGGTCGCCGAGCCGGCGGTGCTGCCCGACACGCTGCCCGTCCTCGCGGGCGACACGCGGCGGGTGCTCGTCGTCGAGGCGGACCCGTCCGGGCTGCTCACGCTCATCGCCCGGGGCGCGGCGGCCGCCGTCGCCGGCGCCCACGCCGACGTGCAGGTGAGCACGGCGGTGGACCACGAGGCCGCCCTGGCGGAGCTGCGCTCCCAGCGGTTCCACGCGGTCGTGCTCGACGTGGCCCTGCCCGACGACAGCGGCCCGACCTTCCTCAAGGCCCTGCACGACCGCAGCGACCTGCGGGACCTCCCGGTGCTGGCGTATCAGGGGCGGCCGCTCTCGGCCAGCCAGGAGACGCTGCTGCTGGCCCTCGCGCACACCCGGCCGCTGGAGGTGCTGCCCAGCCTCGACGAGCTGCGCGAACGCATCACGCTGCACCTGTCGGTGGACACCGGTGAGACGGTCATCCCGCGGCTGCCGGCGACCGAGCCCGCCGGCGGGGGACAGCCCGGCATCGGCGCGCTCGCCGGCACCAAGGTGCTCGTGGTCGACGACGACGCCCGCAACGTGTTCGCCCTGACCAACATCCTGGAGCTGCACGGCATCGACGTGGTGTACGCCGAGAACGGCCGCAAGGGCATCGAGGTGCTGACCCAGAACGACGACGTCGACCTGATCCTGATGGACGTCATGATGCCGGAGATGGACGGTTACGCCGCCACCGCCGCGATCCGCGCGATGCCCAAGTACGCCCGGCTGCCGATCATCGCCGTGACCGCGAAGGCGATGCACGGCGACCGGGAGAAGAGCATCGACTCCGGTGCCAGCGACTACGTCACCAAGCCGGTCGACGCCGAGGACCTGCTGACGTGCATCGAGCGGTGGCTGCGCCAGAAGGGGGCGTCCTGACGGATCTCCGCCGTTCGGCAGCCAAGTCCCTTTAGTCCGTTTTACCCTGGGGGCATGGCATCGGTACTGGTGGTCGAGGACAACCCGGACCATCAGCGTGCCATCGCCGAGGTGGTCCGCCGCCTCGGCCACGACGTGCTGATGGCCGATGACGGGCGCGCCGGGCTGGCGGCGGTGGCCGAGCACCACCCGGACCTGATCGTGGCCGACGTCGACATGCCGTACCTGAACGGGCTGCAGATGTGCCGGATGCTGCGCGAGGCGCCGGAGTTCGCCACGATCCCGGTCGTGCTGGTCACCGCGTACCTGCCGCCCAGCGACCCGCGGCTGGGCTCGGCCGGTGCCGCGGCGGTGGTGCCCAAGCCGTTCACCGTGCAGCAGTTGTCGGGAACGCTGGGCCCGTACCTGTCCGGCGCGCCGCCGGCACCGCCGTTCGCCGCGCCGGCGTCCGACCCGCCCGCCGCCGGCGCGCCGGCCGGCTTCGCGGACGCGCTGCTGCACAGCCTGGACGTCGGCGTGGCGGCCTGCGACACCTCCGGCCGGCTCGTCCTGCTCAACCCCGTGCTGCGCGAACTGTTCGGCGACGCCAGCGGCGAGATACCGCTCGCCGACTGGCCGCGGCGGTTCGTGCTGCGCCACCACGACGGCACTCCGCTCACCGCCGGCCAGCTGCCGCTGGTACGGGCGCTGGCCGGCGAGGACGTCCGGCATGCCGACCTGCTCGTCCACGACCGGGCCGGCCGTCCGTGCTGGCTGGACATCAACGCCCGGCCGGTCCGCGATGCCGCCGGCGTGGTGCTCGGCGCGGTCGCCGCCGTCCACGACGTCACCGGTGACCACCGGTCCCGCCAGTACGAGCACTGCAAGACGAGGGTGCTCGAGGTGCTGGCGGCCGGCTCCGACACGGCCACCGCCGCCGAGGCCGTGGTGCGGGCCGTCGGCGAGTGTCTCGACTGGCCGTACGTGCGGCTGTGGCTGATCGACCAGATGACCGCGCGGCTGCGGCCGGCCGCCACGTACCAGGGACCGGGCGAACGGCCGCTGCCCCTGCCGGCGAGCTTCGAGCGCGGGCAGGGGCTTGCCGGCCAGTGCTGGGAGAGGGCGGAGCTCGTGTGGGTGCGGGACATCCACGCCCCCGGTTCCCCGGTGCTGCCGGACGTGCGGGAGAACACCGACTACCGGGCCGCCGGGGCTGTGCCGGTGCGCAGCGGCGACCGGGTCACCGGCGTACTCACCTTCTTCACGTACTGTCCGCAGGAGCCGGAGCCCGCCCTGACCGTCCTGCTCAGCGGCATCGCCGGCAACGTCGGCGCGTATCTCGAGCAGCGCCGCGCCGAGGACCTCAGCGTGCACCTGGCCGCCGCGACGGACGAGTACATCGCCCTGGTCGGGCACGAGCTGCGGACGCCGCTGACCTCCATCGGCGCCTACACCGAGCTCATCGCGGAGTCCGACGACGCCACCCCGGTGGGCGACATCCGCCCGCTGCTGGACGTCGTCGAGCGCAACAACGTACGGCTGCGCCAGATCGTGGAGCAGCTGCTCGACCTCGCCGCGCTGGAATCCGGCGACGCGAGCCTGACCGTCGCGGACATCGACCTCACCGCCGTGGTCGCCGCCGCCGTGGAGACCGCCCTGCCCGCCGCCCGCGAGCACCGGATCGCGCTCGTGGTCGACGCGCCGGACAGCGTCCCGTTCAGCGGCGACCGGCGGCGGCTGGAACAGGTGGTGGAGAACCTGCTCGACAACGCCGTCAAGTTCAGCCCGGACGACTCGACCGTCCGGGTACGCCTGAGCGCCGAGAGCGACGCGGCGGTGGTGGCGGTGTCGGACGCGGGCATCGGGGTGCCCGCCGAGGACCAGTCCCGGGTGTTCCGGCGCCTGTACCGGGCCGGCAACGCGCGGCACTCCGGCATCTCCGGTGCGGGTCTCGGCCTGGCGCTCGGCCGGGCGGTGGTGGAGCGCCACCACGGCACGATCGTGCTGAGCTCCCGGCCGGCGGAGGGCACGACCGTCACCGTCCGCCTGCCTTACCGTCCGTGATGAGCGGTTGCTCCCCGCCGTCCCGTTTCTCGCTCAAACCTGCTGGTCAACACGGATAAAAGCGATCTTTGGACCGCATGGAGCATCGGGCGGTGGGTAGCTCAGGGTCACACGAGCGAGAGGAGAGAACCGTGATCGCGCAGGAGCAGATCCATTCGCTGTACGGCCGCGAGGTGTACGACCGCGACGGTGACAAGATCGGCAGCATCGGTCAGGTGTGGGGCGACGGCGTCGGTCAGCCCACGTGGGCGAGCGTCAAGACGGGCCTGTTCGGCCTCAACGAGTCGATGATCCCGCTGCAGGACGCCGACCTGCAGGGCGACCGCCTGGTCGTGCCGTTCGAGAAGGCCATGGTCAAGGACGCCCCGAACATCGACGCCTCGCACGACGAGCCGCTGGCCGAGGACGAGGTGACCCGGCTGTACGACTACTACAACGTCAACTGGGACGACAGCTACCGGGCGTACCAGGCCGGCGCCGCGGCCGGGAACGCCTCCTACACCGGCACGCGGGAGCGGGACACGGTGGGACACGACACCTCCGGCCGGACCACCGACGACGCCATGACCCGTTCCGAGGAGCGGCTGACCGTCGGCACCGAGCGCGAGCAGGTCGGCCGGGCGCGGCTGCGCAAGTACGTCGTGACCGAGCAGCAGCAGGTCACCGTGCCGGTCTCGCACGAGGAGGTCCGCATCGAGCGCGAGCCGATCACCGACGCGAACGTCGGCCGGGCGCTGGACGGCCCGGACATCAGCGAGGAGGAGCACGAGGTGACGCTGCACGCCGAGCGCCCGGTCGTGGACACCGAGGCCGTGCCGGTCGAGCGCGTACGCCTGAACAAGCAGACGGTCACCGAGCAGCAGACCGTCGGCGGCGAGGTGCGCAAGGAGCACATCGAGGCCGACGTCCCCGGCGAGCAGGGCCGCCGCACCCTCGGCTGACACCCCCGACTCCCGACGGCGCCCCCGCCCGCAGACGCGGCGACGGGGGCGCCGCCGTGCTCACCGGGCGGCGAGGCGTACCGGTGGCTCCCCGCCCGCGTCCCCGCTCTGCAGGCGGTCGGCGAGCGCGTCCGCCCAGGCCGACACGCCCGCCGCGTCGATACCGTGCGGGGCGGCGCCGGCGTACGCGGCGATCCGGTCGGCCGCCCGCCGCAGCAGCCGGGCCGCGCCCGTGTCGTTGCCCCGCGCGCGGTGCGTCACGCCGACCGCGAGCTGGGCGAGGCCGCGCCACAGCTCCCGCTCCGGCTCCGGCGCCTGCTTCCACGCGCCCTCCAGCACCTCGTGGGCGTGGAACGGGCGGCCCTCGTCGAGCAGGCGCTGGGCTTCCTCGAGCGCCTCCGCGGGGCTCAGCACCACGTCCTCGGGCGTGGTGGGCACGCCGGGCAGCCCGTACGGCAGCGGCCGGCCCAGCGCGTCGCGGGGCCGGGAGTTCCTGGCCCGCCCCGCGCCGTCGCGGTCCCGGGTGAAGCCGGTGGCGTCCATGAGTGTCCTTTCCTGCGCTGCACGCGAAACGCTAGGCGGGGTCCGGCCCGGCCGCGCGCAGGCGCACGACGCAACCCTCCGGAGCGGCGAACGGTTCCAGCACGGCGTCGTCGTCCGCGCCGCTGTGGTGCAGCGCCCCGCGGATCACGCCGGCGTGCAGGCGGCACATGGCGTCGGGGTGGTCCCGGACGAGCCCCAGGTACGGGCAGCTGCGCAGCCACACCTCCGTGGTGTCGCCACCGGCGGCGACGCGGGGCGTGAAGCCCAGTGCGTCCAGGACCGCGACGAGAGCCTCGACGGGATCCCGGTCGTCGTCGCGGGCGCCGGCGAGCAGGCCGCCCCAGCGCCGCCCCACCCGGTCGGCCACCGCGCGGTCCGCGGCCTCGTCGCCGAGGTGTTCCAGGACCGCGGTGAGCAGCCGGCCGTACGCTGACGAGGTGGGGTCGTCGGTGACGGCGCGGTACCGCCACGCCGGCCGGTACGGCAGCCCGCCGCTGGCCCGCGCCTTCGCGAGCAGTCCGGCCGCGACGAGCGCGTCGAGGTGGTCACGGATGGTGGAGACGGGCAGCCCGGCGTGGTCGGCCACCTCCGCCGCGGTCACGCCGCCGGCCGTCCGTACCAGATCGAGGATCGCGGCCCGGTCGACCGGCGCGGGTGACACTGCCATGACCCGACGGTATATCGGCCGTCGCCTCACCCCTGCAGGAGGGACATAGGGACTTTAGTCCCGGGTTTTGCCCGTTGTACGGGACCAAACTTTGATCGAATCGGATCTGCAGGCAGGGAAACGGCGAAACGAGGGTGTCCGGATGGCAGACGCGGCCGGCTCGGCGGGACGGGCCCTGCTGGGCTTCGGAGGACTGGTACGGCGGGCCGAGGTGTCCCCGGACGGCCGTGCCCTGTACCAGATCGGCGGCCGGGAGGCGGACGCCTTCTACCGCGACCGCTGGTCCTACGACAAGGTGGTCCGCTCCACCCACGGCGTGAACTGCACCGGCTCCTGCTCGTGGAAGGTGTACGTCAAGGACGGCATCATCACGTGGGAGCAGCAGCAGGTCGACTATCCCAGCGTCGGCCCCGACCGCCCGGAGTACGAGCCGCGCGGCTGCCCGCGTGGCGCCGCCTTCTCCTGGTACACGTATTCGCCGACGCGGGTGCGGTACCCGTACGCGCGCGGCGTGCTGCTGGAGATGTACCGCGAGGCCAAGCAGCGCCTCGGCGACCCGGTCGCGGCGTGGGCGGAGATCCAGGACGACCCGGAGCGGCGCCGGCGCTACCAGAAGGCCCGCGGCAAGGGCGGCCTGGTGCGCGTCACCTGGGACGAGGCGCAGGAGATGATCGCCGCCGCGCACGTGCACACGATCCGGCGGTACGGCCCCGACCGGGTCGCGGGCTTCTCGCCGATCCCGGCGATGTCGATGGTCTCGCACGCGGTCGGCTCCCGCTTCATGTCGCTGATCGGCGGCTCGATGCTGTCCTTCTACGACTGGTACGCCGACCTGCCCGTCGCGTCCCCGCAGGTGTTCGGCGACCAGACCGACGTGCCGGAGTCCGGTGACTGGTGGGACGCCTCGTACCTGATGATGTGGGGTTCGAACGTCCCGGTGACCCGGACGCCGGACGCGCACTGGATGGCCGAGGCCCGCTACCGCGGGCAGAAGGTCATCGTGGTCAGCCCCGACTTCGCCGACAACGTCAAGTTCGCCGACGAGTGGATGCCCGCGCAGCCCGGCACCGACGGCGCGCTCGCCATGGCCATGGGCCACGTGATCCTCAAGGAGTTCTTCGTCGCGCGCCGCACGCCGCGCTTCGTGGACTACGTCCGCAAGTTCACCGACCTGCCGTTCCTCGTCACGCTGGAGCCGGGCCCGGACGGCGCGCACCGGCCGGCGAAGTTCCTCACCGCCGAGGACCTGGGGGAGAGCGACAAGGAGGCCGCGTTCCGCACCGTGCTGTGGGACTCGGCCACGAACGCGGCCGCCGTGCCGCGCGGCTCGCTGGGGCACCGCTGGGGCGAGAAGGCGGGCCAGTGGAACCTCGACCTGGGTGACATCGAGCCAGCGCTGACCTGCCTCGGCGACGGCGACCCGGTCGAGGTGGCGCTGCCGCGCTTCGACACCGACACCCCGGGCGTGCTGCGCCGCGGCGTGCCCACCCGGACGGTCGGCGGCAAGCTGGTCACCACCGTGTTCGACCTGATGCTGGCCCAGTACGGCGTGGTCCGCGACGGCCTGCCGGGGCAGTGGCCGGCCGGCTACGACGACCCGGAGGTGCCGTACACGCCGGCGTGGCAGGAGCCGATCACGGGCGTGCCGGCGGCGCAGGTGGCCCGGGTGGCGCGCGAGTTCGCCGACAACGCGGAGCGCTCCGGCGGCCGGTCGATGATCCTGCTCGGGGCGGGCACGAACCACTGGTTCCACTCCGACACGACGTACCGGGCGATCCTCGCGCTCACCACGCTGACCGGCTGCCAGGGTGTCAACGGCGGCGGCTGGGCGCACTACGTGGGGCAGGAGAAGTGCCGCCCGGTGACCGGCTGGGCGCAGCTCGCGGGCGGCCTGGACTGGGTACGCCCGCCGCGCCAGATGATCGGCACCGCGTTCTGGTACACCCACACCGACCAGTGGCGCTACGACACGTACTCGGCGGACGTGGTGTCGTCGCCGACCGGCACGGGCGCGTTCCGCGGCAAGCACACGATGGACCTGATGGCGCAGTCGGCGCGGCTGGGCTGGATGCCGTCCATGCCCACGTTCGACCGCAGCCCGCTCGACCTGGCCGACGAGGCCGTGGCCTCGGGCGACCCGGCGAGCTATGTGGCCGGTGAGCTGCACGCCGGCCGGCTGCAGTTCGCCTGCACCGATCCGGACGACCCGCAGAACTGGCCGCGGGTGCTGACGGTGTGGCGGGCCAACCTGCTCGGCTCGTCCGCGAAGGGCAACGAGTACTTCCTGCGGCACCTGCTCGGCACCGATTCCAACCTGCGCGCCGAGGAGGCCGAACCGCAGCTGCGTCCCAAGGACGTGGTGTGGCCCGACCAGGCCCCGGAGGGCAAGCTCGACCTGCTGCTCAGCCTGGACTTCCGGATGACGTCGACGACGCTGTTCTCCGACATCGTGCTGCCGGCGGCGACCTGGTACGAGAAGCACGACCTCAACAGCACCGACATGCACCCGTTCGTGCACGCGTTCACGCCGGCCATCAACCCGCCGTGGCAGACCCGTACGGACTTCGACGCGTTCCACGGCATCGCCAAGGCGTTCTCCGCGCTCGCCAAGGACCACCTGGGCGTCCGCAAGGATGTGGTCGCCGCGCCGCTGCTGCACGACACCCCGGACGCCATGGCCACCCCGCACGGCGTGGTGCGCGACTGGGCCGAGACCGGCGAGATGCCCGTGCCCGGCCGGACCATGCCGAAGATCATCGTGGTGGAGCGCGACTACGGCGTCATCGACCAGAAGCTCGCCGCGCTGGGGCCGCTGCTGGACACGCTGGGCACGACCGGCAAGGGCGTCGCCGTGGACGTCACCCCGGAGATCGGCTACCTGCAGCGCAAGAACGGCGCGGTGCGCGGCGGCGTCGCCGACGGCCGGCCCGCGCTGGCCAAGGACGTGCACGCCTGCGAGGCGATCCTCGCGCTGTCGGGCACCACCAACGGGCGGGTCGCCACGGCCGGCTTCCACGACGTGGAGAAACGCACCGGCGTACGCCTCGCCGACCTGGCCGCCGAGCACGAGGGCAAGCAGATCACGTTCGCCGACACCCAGGCGCGGCCCGTACCGGTCATCACCAGCCCGGAGTGGTCCGGCAGCGAGCACGGCGGCCGGCGCTACTCGCCGTTCACCATCAACACCGAACGGCTCAAGCCGTGGCACACGCTCACCGGCCGCCAGCAGTTCTTCCTCGACCACGACTGGATGCACGAGGCGGGCGAGGCGCTGCCGATCTTCCGCCCGCCGCTGGACATGCACAAGCTCTTCGGCGAACCCCGGCTCGGGAAACACGGCGAGCTCGAGATCACCCTGCGCTACCTGACGCCGCACTCGAAGTGGTCGATCCACTCCGAGTACCAGGACAACCTGATCATGCTGACGCTGTCCCGCGGCGGCCCGACGATGTGGATGAGCGAGACGGATGCGGCCAAGATCGGCGTACGTGACAACGACTGGATCGAGGCGGTCAACCGCAACGGCGTCGTGGTGTGCCGTGCCGTGGTGACCCACAAGATGCCCGAGGGCACGGTGTACATGTACCACGCGCAGGAACGCGTCATCGACGTGCCGAAGGCGGAGCGGACCGGACGCCGCGGCGGCATCCACAACTCCCTGACCCGCCTGCTGGTCAAGCCGACCCACCTGATCGGCGGGTACGCCCAGCTCTCGTTCGCCTTCAACTATCTCGGTCCCACCGGCAACCAGCGCGACGAGGTCACGGTCATCCGCCGCCGGTCGCAGGAGGTGCAGTACTGATGCGCGTGATGGCCCAGATGGCGATGGTCATGAACCTCGACAAGTGCATCGGCTGCCACACCTGCTCGGTGACGTGCAAGCAGGCGTGGACCAACCGCTCCGGTGTGGAGTACGTCTGGTTCAACAACGTGGAGTCCCGCCCCGGGCAGGGGTATCCGCGCACGTACCAGGACCAGGAGAAGTGGCAGGGCGGCTGGGTGCGGACCCGCACCGGGCGGCTCAAGCCGCGCGCCGGCGGCCGGGTGAAGAAGCTGTTCAGCATCTTCGCCAACCCCAAGCTGCCGTCGATGCAGGACTACTACGAGCCCTGGACGTACGACTACGAGCACCTGCTCAGCGCCCCGGCCGGCGACGACACCCCGGTGGCGCGGCCGAAGTCGCTGCTCACCGGCCAGGACACCAAGGTCACGTGGTCGGCGAACTGGGACGACTCGCTCGCCGGCGGCAACGAGATCGCGGCCGGCGACCCGGTGCTGCAGCAGGTGTCGGACCGGGTGAAGCAGGAGTACGAGAAGTCGTTCCTGTTCTTCCTGCCGCGCATCTGCGAGCACTGCCTCAACCCGTCCTGCGCGGCGTCCTGCCCGTCCGGCGCGATCTACAAGCGGGCCGAGGACGGCATCGTGCTCGTCGACCAGGACCGCTGCCGCGGCTGGCGGATGTGCGTGACCGGGTGCCCGTACAAGAAGATCTACTTCAACCACCGCACCGGCAAGGCGGAGAAGTGCACGTTCTGCTTCCCGCGCATCGAGATCGGCCAGCCCACCATCTGCTCGGAGACGTGCGTGGGCCGGCTGCGCTACCTCGGCCTGATGCTGTACGACGCCGACGCGGTGCAGAAGGCGGCGTCGGTCAAGGACGACAAGGACCTGTACGCCGCCCAGCGCTCGGTGTTCCTCGACCCGAACGACCCGCAGGTGGCGGCCGCCGCGAGCCGGGCCGGCATCCCCGACGACTGGATCGAGGCGGCCCGCCGCTCCCCGATCTGGGACCTCATCATGAAGTACGAGGTGGCGCTGCCGCTGCACCCGGAATACCGCACCATGCCGATGGTCTGGTACATCCCGCCGCTGTCGCCGGTCGTGGACGTGCTGCGCGACACCGGGCACGACGGCGAGGACGCGCACAACCTCTTCGGTGCCGTCGACGCGCTGCGCATCCCCATGGAGTACCTCGCCGGCCTGTTCACCGCCGGCGACACCGCGCCGGTGCGCGGGGTGCTCAACCGGCTCGCCGCGATGCGCGCGTACCAGCGCCGGATCAACCTCGGCGAGGAACGAGACGAGACGATCGCCGCCTCCGTGGGGCTCACCGGGCAGCAGATGGACGACATGTACCGGTTGCTGGCCATCGCCAAGTACGACGAGCGGTACGTCATCCCGGCCGCGCACGCGGAGGACGCCCACAAGCTCGAGCAGATGGGCACCGAGTGCAGCCTCGACTTCGAGGGCGGCCCGGGCATGTACCAGAGCGGCCCGTTCGGCGAGGCCTCCGGCACGGCCGCGCCGGTGCAGGTGGAGACGTTCCACATGCTGCGCGAGCGGCAGACCTCCGACGGCTTCACCGATCCCGGCGACGAGCCGCGCCGGGTCAACCTGCTCAACTGGGACGGCAAGGGCCGGCCCGCCGGACTCTTCCCGCCCCGGTCGGATGCCACGGCCGGCGGTGGGGCCACCGAGGGGCCGGGCGTGATCGACACGGACGGAGGCCCGCGATGACCGCGTCGCCGACCTGGCGGGCGGTCGCCGCCCGCGCCGCCTCGCTGCTGCTGCGCTACCCCGACGAGGCGGTCCTCGCGGCGCTGCCCACGCTGACCGCGGCGCTGGACGAGCTCCCCGGCGGCATCGCCGAGCACCTGCGCCCGGTCGCCGCGTACCGGCGCGACACCGACCCGGGCCGGCTCGCCGCCGAGTACGTCGAGGTGTTCGACTTCCGCCGCCGGTGCGCGCTGCACCTGACGTACTACAGCTGCGGCGACACCCGTAAGCGCGGCGAGGCGCTCGTGCTGTTCGCCGCGGCGTACAAGCATGCCGGGCTGGAGGTGGTCGACGGCGAGCTGCCGGACCACCTGCCGGCGGTGCTGGACCTGGCCGCCTTCCACGACGGCGGATGGCGGCTGCTGCGCGACAACCGCGTCGGGCTCGACCTGCTGGGCGAGTCGCTGGCCCGGGAGAAGTCGGTCTACCGGCACGCGGTGGCCGCCGTGCGGGAGATGCTCCCGCCGCCCGGGCCGGACGAGCTGCGGGCCGTGGCCACGCTCGCCCGCACCGGGCCGCCCACCGAGCTGGTCGGGCTGGAACCGTTCGGGCTCGTCGACACCACCGGAGGCCGCCGATGAACGTCCTGCTCTGGGTCGTCTACCCGTACCTGGCCATCGCCGTGCTCGTGGGCGGGCTCGTCTGGCGCTACCGCTACGACAAGTTCGGCTGGACCACCCGTTCCTCCCAGCTGTACGAGAGCGCCGTGCTGCGCTGGGGCAGCCCGCTGTTCCACTTCGGCGTGCTCATGGTGCTGGTCGGGCACATCGGCGGCCTGCTCATCCCGAAGTCGTGGACCGAGGCCGTGGGCGTCACCGAGCACATGTACCACCTCACCGCGGTCTTCGTCGGCACGGTCGCCGGCCTGTGCACGCTGATCGGCATGGCGATCCTCATCGCCCGCCGCCGGCTCACCGGGCCCGTGTTCGCCGCGACCACGAAGAACGACAAAGCGATGTACGTGGTCCTCGCGGCCGTCATCGTCTGCGGGCTCTGGGCCACGCTCAAGGCGAACGTCGCGGGGGACGGCTACGACTACCGCGAGACCGTCTCGCCGTGGTTCCGCTCGCTGTTCTACCTGCAGCCCGACCCGGACCTGATGGCCGGCGTGCCCACCACGTTCCAGACGCACGTGATCGTGGCGTTCGCGCTGTTCGCGTTCTGGCCGTTCACCCGGCTCGTGCACGCCTTCAGCGCGCCGGTCGGCTACCTCACCCGCCCGTACGTGGTCTACCGCTCCCGCGACACCCGGCCCGGCCTGCGCCCGAGCCGGCCCGGCTGGGAGGGCCCGCCCACCGCACCGACCACCCGGAGGTAGGGACATGGCCGCCACCGGCGCCACGACCCGGCAGAGCCCGGCCGAGGCGGCGGCCCCCGCCGGGGCCGGCCGCAACCTCGTGCTCGCGACGATCGGTTTCACGGTCAACTTCTGGGCCTGGGCGCTGCTCGGGCCGCTGGGCCCCGGCGTCAAGGAACGCCTCGGGCTGAGCTTCGCCGCCCAGTCGCTGCTGGTCGCCGTGCCGGTCGTGGTGGGTTCGCTCGGGCGCATCCCGGTCGGCGCGCTCACCGACCGCTACGGCGCGCGGGTCATGTTCCCGCTGGTCAGCATCGTGACGATCGTGCCGGTGCTGACGCTCACGGCGGTCTCGTCGTACGCGGCCCTGATCACGACCGGCTTCTTCCTCGGCATCGGCGGCACCGCGTTCGCCGTCGGGGTGCCGCTGGTCTCCGGCTGGTACCCGCCGGCCCGCAAGGGTTTCGCGATCGGCGTGTTCGGCGTCGGCATGGGCGGCACCGCGATCGCCAACTTCAGCACCGTACGGCTGGCCGACGCGTACGGGAAGAACACCCCGTTCCTGCTCGTCGCCGCCCTGCTCGCGGTCTACGCCGTGGTGGCGTTCCTGCTGCTGCGCGATGCGCCGGGCCGGCAACCCCCGGCGGGGTCGGCGTGGTCGCGCACCCTCGGCGTCAGCCGCCTGACGGTCACCTGGCAGCTGTGCTTCCTGTACGCCGTCGGCTTCGGCGGCTTCGTGGCGTTCAGCGTGTACCTGCCCGCGTACCTGCGCACCGCGTACGGGCTCGCCCCCGACGACGCCGCGCTGCGGACCGCCGGTTTCGTGGTGCTGGCCGTCATCGCCCGGCCCACCGGCGGGTGGCTCGCCGACCGGCTGCACCCCGTACCCGTGCTCGTCTGGTGTTTCGCCGGCACGGCGGTGTTCGCCGTGGCGCAGGCCTTCCAGCCGGGCCTCGTGCCCGGCGCCACGATCTGCTTCCTCGGCATGGCCGCGCTGCTCGGCGCCGCCAGCGGCGCGGTGTTCGCCCTGGTCGGCAAGGTGGCGCCGGCCGACAAGGTGGGCACGGTCACCGGCGTCGTGGGCGCCGCCGGCGGCCTCGGCGGCTTCGTCCCGCCGCTGATCATGGGCTGGGTGTACGGCGCCGAGCACTCCTACGCCATCGGCCTGATGCTGTTGTCCGACATGGCCCTGGCCGCAGCCGTCTTCACCGCGGTGAAGATGAGCGGCCTGGCCACCCGCCGCACCGCCTGACGGAGGCCACCGTGGACGCCCTCTCGCTACCCGCCCTGCTGGACCACCACTTCGCCGTCGCCCGCGAGCAGGCGTCCGGGCGCAGCGCCCAGACCCTCGTCGGCGGCCGCGACCGGGTGCTGCGGCAGACCGTGCTCGTGCTGCTGGCCGGCCGGCAGCTCGACGAGCACGACAGCCCCGGCGAGGCGACCCTGCAGGTGCTGCGCGGCCGGGTACGGCTGGCCGGCGGCGGGCACTCCGCCGACGGCGGCCCCGGCGACCTGCTGGTGGTGCCGGACGCCCGGCACACCCTCGAGGCCCTGGAGGACGCGGCGGTGCTGCTGACCGTCGCCAAGCCCGCCTGATCGGTCAGGCCGGGTTCGCGCGCCCCTGCCGGCGGCGCAGCCAGGGACCGAGGCCGTAGCCGTCCTCCGTGGCGATGAACGCGGCCCGCGCGTGCATCAGCGCCTCCTCGGAGTGCACCAGGCAGCCCCACACCGTGTCGCCCCACGGGTCGGCGAGCTTCACCTCGGCCGGCTCCGGGCACGGGCTGCCGTCGGCCAGCGCAATCTGGCAGGCGGCCGGCGCTCCGCCGCGGCGGCGTACGGCCTCGGCGGCCTGCTGGATCAGCGAGAATTCGGCGGCGGAACCGGTCGGCTCGGCCCGGTCGCCGGGCGCGACGGCGACCCGCTGGCCGGCGAGGACCACGTTGCCGTCCGGGTCGGTGGTGCGCGCCTCGCCGCCGGGGGCGTGGTCGGGATAGCCGACGAGCTCCCACGGCAGGCCGGCGGCCCGCACCCGCTCGCCGACGGCGGCCAGGTCCTCCACGTACAGGTAGATCAGCAGCGGCAGCTCCACCTGGATCAGCGGCGGCTGCACACAGGCCAGCAGCAGGGTCTGGTCGCCGCTCTGCACGTACGACCACCGGCCGTCCCCGTCGCCGCCGTGGCGCACCTCGGCGTAGCCGAAATGCGCGTAGAAGTCCCGGCTGAGCTCCAGGTTCTTCACGTAACACACCGGCACGGCGCCGGAGACCCTCGGTTGCATCCCGGGAACCTACAACATCGCCGGACCGGCGGCGGCCGTACACGGGCGACTGGCGGCGCGCCATATTTCCGGCCTGCGCTGTCCGGCAGCTGATAGCCCACGCCCGGCCGCAGGCAGACAGGCCTGGTACGACGAGCTGACGCCAGCACGCGGCACTCCGACCAGCTACGGACAGTGGCGCCTGCCGGCCGACCCGGTGTCCGGATCTGCCGATGAAAAGATGCCGGCCGGCGCTCCCCATGATCGAGGCGGGAAGGCATGGGCCACCGCACTGGATCGCGATGACATCAGCGGCGCTTTGAATGCCATGGTGGGCTGCGCGCTGTACGGCGACGGGGACTGGAGAGAATGACAGAAGCTCTACCTGACGATGCTCGACCACAAGCACCACCAGGGGCAGACTCTTGCCGCCACCTGCCTCGGGCACCTGGCAAGAGTCCACGGCCGGCTCGACGAAGACCGGGTCACCGCAGCACTCCGCCAGGCACGCGCCAAGCCTCATGTGAGCGCGACTCCGAGAAACGCGCCGGAGGACATCGAGATTATCCTGCATCCGCGGCGTGCCCGTCGGCGTGGTCGCCTGTGACGCCTGTCCCGCCCCGTGGACGTGGTTCTGACTCGGCCGGAAGCCAACGGGCGCAGATGGAACCGGGACACTGCTTCGCCGATGACAGTGGGTTCCGGCGGTGGATCAAGTTCAGTCACTATTGTCCGGGCTGTGGTGTCTCGTTGCCCGCCTCGCGTAGAGCGTCGTGCAGCGAGTCGAAGCGGCGGATGGTGGAGAGGCCGCCGTCGCGGATCTTGAACATCGTGGCCACCAGAATGGGCGGCGTCGTCACCGCGTCCGCGTCCGCGTCATCCGGCCAGGTGGCCTCCTGTTCGATGACCGTGGTGACGTCGTCGACGCGATGTGCCGACAACGGATGGAGCCGTATCCCGGACCTGATGATCCAGTCGGCGAATTCCCGGGCGCTGATCGTATGGGCACCACGCGGGCCGGACACCTCCACCCGATCGGTGACGGTCGCCTCCGCAGCAGCGAGGTCGCGGTTGTTGACGGCGTCGTGCCAGGCGTTGATCAGGGTCTCGAACATGGCATCCTCTTCGTATGCGCTGTGCATACGGCGACTGTATGCGAAGTGCATACGATGGCGGTGATGGAGGATGCTCGTGGAGGTTCGAGGCCAGGCGTTGTTCGCATTCGTACGCTTCTGGTCTCGACGTTGGACGGGCGCCGGCCTGAGCGCCGAGACGCAACGCGGCCGAGATGTGATGGTTGTCGAGGCGGTTCACGCCCTGGGCAAGCAAGGCCGTCCCACCTCCATCAACGATGTGGCCCGAGAGCTGGGAATTGACCAATCCGGAGTCAGCCGGATGGTGACCCGCGCGCAACAGCAGGGTTTCGTCGTCCGGCGTGCGCCGGGCCGGATCGGCGCGGCAGCCGTGATCACGAATACCGCCGCCGGCGAAGAGCTGCTTCGGCAGGCACACGCGTGGCAGGACAGGGTGCTGCGGAGGTTGACCGCCGACTGGCCGGCCGAGGACGTCGAGACCCTTCTGATGCTCATGGATCGTTTGGTGCGAGCGCAGAACACCGCCGACCAGACTGGGCCGCCCACGCTGTCGTCTTGACCCGCCGCCAGTACACCTGTCTGCCGCAGAGAAAGCGCGCCTCCGGCAGCCGTCACGACCCCTGGCCAAGCCCGCCAGTGGCGGTGCAATAGAGGTTCCCTCAGAGGAACAGGCGCGGGCCGAGGACGGGCATGTCGTCTACGTGGCACCGGGCTGCCAGGGCCAGCGGTGGTACCGGTCTGGCCACACGATCTGCAGGGCCTCGACGGCGGTGCCCGTGCCGACATCGCCCCTTACACCCTGAGATGCATACCCGAAGACGAAGAGCCGGCACCCGACTGGCCGGCCCCTTGCGGTCCCCGACCCCCGAAGCCGCCGCCATCGCCGTGCGCCATGCTGAACTGCCGATGTGGGTGCGTCAGTTGTAGATGCGAAGGGTACGAGGTCCGGGGGTCGACCGTGGGCGACGACAACTCGGGAGGAACACCGTGGCCGGTAGTAGACGCGAGTGGGTTGCCAGTGTTCCGTGGTGGCGGCTCTCAATGCTGGGCGGGACACTCGCATTGACCGACGAAGCGGTAACCTTCACTCCTCTTTTGGGGCTGGGGCGTACCCGGCGGTTCGCCCTGGACGATGTCGCAGAAGTCTGCGTCACAGCCGACAGGCCGCCCCGGCTGCGGCTGACCACGTTCACTGACCAGTCACTGGATTTGATGGTGTTGTCGGCCCGCGATGTAGCGGTGTGGACGCGCGACGCTTCGGCCCGGGACCAGGCGGTTGAGGCAATCAACGAGCGGCTGGCTCGGAAGTAGTCAGGGTCGCCATTCATCGCCGAGGCGCTCGCGGCACGCCGACGCACATGTCTGCCGCCGTACGCGCCCGCTGGCCGGTGGGGATCGGTTCAGGCAGTGGGTGGCCTGCGGAGGTGGCCGAGGGCATCGTCGTCGCCGCCATGAGGCGGCGTTACGCTCCCTTCCGGTGTCCCTCGCGGAAGTCGGCGATCAGGCGGGCCACTAAGGGACGTAACGCGGTTGACCTCGCGCGCCGCCAGGAGGCGATTCTGGGGTTGAAGGTGTCCGAGACTGTGGCGGCGCGGATGCACCACATTCCGGCTGGCCCCACGACGAAGCGCGGCGCGTCGGGTGGCAGCGTCCGCAGCAGCTGATACGCCCGGTCCGTAGCTGCTTGCACCCCGAGGACGTGTCCGGTTGCGACCACGTCGGCGGCCAGTTGGGCAAGGTCGATCCAAGCGGCGCCGGCCGCTGCGTAGGCCCAGTCGAGGAGAACCGCCGGACTATGGTCGGCGTCGAATGTCGTGTTGTCGAGACGCAGGTCCCGGTGGACCAGGGCGTCACCGGCTGTCCAGTTTTCCCACCCGGCCACCACGTCGGCCGCCGGCCCTGCGTAGGCCGCCTCCCAGTCGTCGTTCGCGCCGATCTCGGCCAGGCGGGTCCAGCCGTCGAAGTCGAAGATGCGCTGGGCGACGGGCGGCAGGCTGCCGGGTGCCCGATGTCGGCTCGTCGTCCGGCATGCGTCCGCAACAGCCTCGATCGAGGCGTCTGTCCAGGACGGTGCGGTCGCACCGGCGGCCCAGGTAGTGGCCAGGGCAGCCCACGGCCCGCATTCGACGGTGGCGAGGCGCCGAGGGGCCGGTACCGACCTCGGCAGGGCATCCAGAATCGCGGCTTCCTGCAGGATCATCGTGTGGTTGTGCGCCCGGACCTCCGCCGACACCGCCTTGACGAAAACGTGTCGTCCGTCGGCCAGCCACAGGCTCGCGGCCGGACCAGGCGACATACCGCCGTGCAGATCGGCATGTCGGTCAATCGCGGCGCCGAGCGCCTCAGCGACGGCCTTACGTACCGGTTCCGGCGTTTCGTGCCACGCGGATCGAGGGGTGAACGTCACGCCGCATCGTATGCCGAGCCCGCACGGGCGTCTTGACACGAATCGCATGGCACGACCGCGAACCATTCCCACCGCTGCAACGTTCGTACGTCGCCGTTTGACCGGCCGTCAGGCCGGTTCGGCCTGTTCCCAGGACATGAACTCCTCGTCGAGCTCCGCCACCCAGCCGCCCCGGTCGGCCAGTGCGGGAGTTCCGTCGGTCAGTGCCCGGGCGGTGTCGGCCAGCATCGCGGTCACGGACGGCCACAGCGGGCCGCCGCGGACGGCCATCTCGTCGTCCCACCGCATCACGCAGCCGTGCTGCGGACCGGGTCGAAGATCGACGAAGAGATTGGTGTGGCCGTGATCCCATGCCACCGGCAGGAACCGGCTGCCGAACACCTTCGCGTCGCCGCCCGCCGGCCCTGTCGCGTCCGCGTCCGGGCTGACCTCGTAGTACATGAGCTCACGGCACCTCGCCCGCACTCTGATCGCGTCCGCCGGACCGAGGGGCAACTGGCCGGGCGGTAGGAGGTAGACGGTGCTCTCCGCGTCAAGGCTGCCGCCGGCAAGGCGCCACCAGGCAACCAGGTCGTCAGGTAGCGGCTCTCCGATCTCAGCGGCCACGGCATCGATGTCAGCCCCGGTGCTCGGCGTCGTGAACCATTCCATGTCGATCAGCTCGGGATCCCGGTGCTCGGCGAGCCAGCGCACGATCAGGTCCCAGGACACGTCGACGGTGGGGTGCATGACCGGCATTCTGGCATGCCGGGCCGCGCACCCCGCGCAGCGGGCGCAGGGCGCCCTTGACGTCGCTACGATCAGGCAGAAGGCCTCTGATGCATCCCATTCAGCCCGTCAAGGGGTGTGGCTCACCGCTTGACGGCGACGCCCCCGCTCATCTGCACGTCCGCGTCGGAGACGGCGCCCGCCTCGGCGTCCGGGTGCCAGCGGTGCACCGGCGTCACCCCGGGGTCCACCAGCTCCAGGCCGCGGAACAGCGCCTCGACCTCCTCGTCCGTGCGCGGCTTGGCGGGGATGCCGCGGGCCGTGTACTGCTGCGCGGCCGCGACGGCCTGCGGGTTGTGCGCGGTGACCGTGGAGATGGCCAGCGCGCTGCCGGACGGCAGGGGCTCCAGCAGCGTGTCGATGATCTTGGCGGCCTGGGCCTCGTCGGGGACGAACTGCAGCACCGCGATGAGGCTCAGCGCCACCGGGCGGCTCAGGTCGAGCGTTCCCGTCACCTCGTCCGAGGCAAGGATGGCGGCCGGGTCGCGCAGGTCGCCGTCGAGGTAGGCGGTGGCCCCCTCGGGCGTGGAGGTGAGCAGGGCGCGGGCGTGCACCAGCACGAGCGGGTCGTTGTCCACGTAGACGACGCGGGCCGACGGGTGCACCCGCTGCACGACGTCGTGCAGGTTGGGGCTGGTCGGCAGGCCGGTGCCGATGTCGAGGAACTGGTCGATGCCGCGCTCGGCGAGGTGGCGGGCGGCGCGCGCCATGAACCGGCGGTTGGCGCGCATCGACACGGGCAGGCCCGGCGAGGCCTTCAGGATCTGCGCGGCGGCCTCACGGTCGGCGGCGAAGTTGTCCTTGCCGCCGAGGAGGTAGTCGTACACGCGCGCGGAGTGGGGGACGGTCTCGTCGAGCTCGGGAGGCACGGTGCCACGCTAGCCCACCGTCCACACCGCACACCATCATCCGGTCGGCCGCAGCCCCGGGAACGTCCCGTACGGCCCGAGCTCCCCGAACGCGAGGGTCAGGTCCAGCTCGCCGGCCGGCACCTCGGCCGGCTCGGGCAGCAGCGGCCGGCCGGAGCTCACGCCGAGCGTGACGTGTGGCCGGTAATCGGCCCCGACGGCGCCCAGCGGGCGCCCGCCGGCCTCGCCGATCCAGCCCAGCACCTCGGTGTGCAGCGCGTCCAGGCCGGGCCGCCGCACGACCTCCAGGCCGAAGTAGACCCCGCCCCGCGGCACGTAGTAGTCGCCGGGCGGCACGACGGCGTACAGCAGGCCGATGATCTTCACGCTCATCGCCGGCACCGGGTGCGCCGCCGTGCGCGCCGCGATCCCGGCGGCGCCGGCCGGGTCCGCGTCGAAATGCGCCACGGACACGTGCGCGGGGGCGTGGTCGCCGAGCGTGTGCTGCGGCGCCGGGCCGGCGATCCCGGCCGCCAGCCGCGCGAGCCGGTCGTGGGTCCGGCGATCGGGGAGGAGCACCACTCCGTACGGCATGCCGACATGCTCGCACGCGCGCCCGCACCGGACCGTCCACCTTGACAGGCGTCGAAGCGGATCGTTGGATGTTACCGGGAGGTAACGCGATGGCCGTGACCCGGAGACATCTGGCAGTCTTCCTGGCCGCCGTGCTGGCGTGCGGGACCGTGGCGGCCGCGGAGGCGGCGCCGGCCTCGGCCGCGCCGCCGGTGTGTGACGCGCCGGTGCCGAGCACGACCCAGCCCGGCTACCTGGTGGCCGACCCCGACTGCGACCCGGGCGGCTCGCCGTTCGTGGCGCTCACGGACGCGTCCGGCGCTCCGCTGTCACGGGTGTACACCGGCATCCGCGAGGGCGCGGCCTACCGGGTCGAGGTGCCGTTGCGGTGGAACGGCGAGCTGGTCGTCTACGCCCACGGCTACCGCGGCACCGGCACCACCGTGTACGTGGACAACCCCGCGCTGCGCGCCCACTACGTCGCCCGCGGCTTCGCCTGGGCCGCCTCCAGCTACAGCACCAACGGGTACGACGTGGGTCAGGGCGTCCGCGACTCGTACCCCCTGATCGACCAGTTCCGCCGCGTCACCGGCCGGGCCGCCCGCGCGGTGTACATGACCGGGGCGTCCATGGGCGGCCACGTCACCGCGGTGGCGATCGAGAAGCACCCGCGCGCGTTCGTGGGCGCCATGCCGTACTGCGGCGTCCTCGGCGACACAGAGCTGTACGACTACTTCCTCGACGCCGACGTCACCGCTGCGGCGCTGGCCGGGGTGCCGATCGACTTCCCGCTGCAGCCGCCCGCGGACTACCCCGACCGGTGGCGGGCCCGCGTGGCGCAGATCCTGCCCGCTCTGGGGGTCACCGTGGGCGCCCCGCCGGCCCTGACCGCCGCGGGCCGCACCTGGTCCGATGTGGTCGAGCGGCGCAGCGGCGGGGAGCGACCCGGCTTCGAGGGGGCGTTCGCGTACTGGAACGCGGCGCGTTCGCTGGCGCCGCTCAACGACCTGCCGTTCCTGTTCGGCCTCTATCCCGGCCTCTCCGGTGGCACGGGCGGCATCGCGGACGGCAACGTCACCGACAACCGCTTCACGATCTACCGCAGCACCGACCGGTGGTGGCCCACCCCCGCCGAGTGGCGCCTCAACGCCCGGGTGCTGCGCGTACGGCACACCGCCGAGGCGGACCGCGGCCTCGACGGCATCCCCCGCGTCAACGGCCGGCCGAGCGTGCCCGTGCTGTCCCTGCACGACATCGGCGACCTGTTCGTGCCGTTCTCCATGGAGCAGGTGTACGCGAAACGCGCCGCGCTCAACGGCCGGTCGCGGCTGTTCGTGTCGCGGGCCGTGCGCGGCGTCGGCCACTGCGACTTCACCGCCCCGGAGCTGCAGCAGGGCTTCGACGACCTGGTGAACTGGGTCCGCGACGGCCGCCGCCCGGGCGGGGACGCGATCCTGGACCGTCGCGCGGTCGCCGGCCCGGCGTTCGGCTGCCGCTGGACGGTCGGCGTACGTTCCGCCTTCACCGCCCCGCCGTGCCCGCCCGCGCCGGTCACGACCCGGGGCTGAGCCGTCCCGTCAGCGGCGGCGCCGCGATGGTGTCGACGATCTCGGTGCGCGGATTCGGGCTGAGCGTGGTGACGATCCCGGTGATGGCGGTGGCGTTCGTCGGGCTGGAGCGCCCGGCGGCTCCCGGCGCTACCGGGCCGGCCACTCCCGCAGTGGCCCGTACGCCGCCCGGTAGCTCGCCTTCCCGGCCAGCGGTGCGGTGACCGCGCGCAGCCAGCCCGGCAGTGCCGCGGACCGGGAGAACCGGTCCGTCTGGGTCTGCACGTGCGTGACCCGCGGGCGGCGTACCCGCTCGAACTCGGCGGCGGCCGCCACCGGGCCGGCGCCCCCGGCGAGCAGGCCGGCCAGCACCTCGGCGTCCTCGAGGGCCAGCGCGGCACCCTGCGCCCAGACCGGTGCGGTGGCGTGCGCGGCGTCGCCGATCAGCACCGCCCGCCCCTGCGCCCAGCGGGCGACCCGGACCTCCTCGATGGGGGAGTGGTACAGCGCGGCCGGGTCGGTGGTCACGGCCTTGACCGTCTGGCGTACGGGGTCCGGGAACCCGGCGAACGTCTCCGCCAGCCACGCCGGGTCCGGCGCCGTCGGTCCGCCGCGGGCGGCGGTGGCGAAGCCGTACACCTCGCCGTCGGAGACGGGAATGAGCATGAAGTTGCCGTGCGTGCCGGCCCACGCGGCCCAGCAGTCCACGCCCGGGTTGGGCGCCATGAACCGGAAGCTCGCGGCCGAGAGCAGGGCGGCACGGATCCCGTCGTCGCCGAACGCCGCCCGGCGCACGGTGGAGCGGACCCCATCGGCGCCCACCACCAGGCTGCCGCGGACGGTGGTGCCGTCGGCGAGCTCGACCTCGGCCCCGCCGGGATCCTGCCGGACCGCGGTCACGCCCGCGCCCTCGTGGACGGTCCCCTCGGGCAGCCCGGCGCGCAGCATGCGGTGCAGGTCGGCGCGGCGGGCACAGCGCGGCTGAGCGGCCGCGCCCCAGAAGGCCCGCTCGTCCACCTGGAACAGGAGCCGGCCCGTCGCGGTGCGGTACTCGCGCCGCGGCACCGGATGACCCGCGGCGGCTATCTCGTCGCCCAGCCCCAGGCGGCCCAGCGCGCTTATTGCGTTGCCCGGCAGATTGATCGCCAGGCCCGCATCCGCCGCGTGCTCCCGGCGTTCATGGAGCGTGAACGCAATGTCGTGCCGGTGCAGGGCGCGGGCGAGGGCGAGGCCGGCGATGCCGCCGCCGATGATCAGAACGGGATCGGTCATGCCGCCGATCGTGGCGGGCCGGACGGGTTCGCGCCAGCACCACGGGACGGATGACCGTCGATCAGGGACGAACGTTGCGCCGGAGGCTCGACAGGCTGCGCGCCCGGACCAGCGCCTGGCGCCGCCCGATCTCGCGGCCGTCGGCGGTGACCTCCACGCCGTCGACCTCGTACCAGTTGTCGTCGTCGTACCGCACCGGGCGGTTCCAGTCGATCCGCTCGACGCGCATCCGCAGGGGACCGGCGCCGAACCGGTAGTCGGACTCGGGGAAGAGGCTCACCGGCCCCACCGGACCGCGGTTCCTGTCCATCCGCCAACTCCTTCACCATCGCCGCCACAGATCTGGGAGGAAACCGTCCGTACGCGACGGGACGGATAGCCGCGCACGTGCCCCAGCATGGCCATATGCCAGCGCCGATGCAAGGACCCATGCACGTGCATATGCACCATGGAACGGACAAAGGAAAGATCGGATGTGCGCGGGGGGCCGTTCGGCCGAGGCGGACCGGCCGATCAGGCCGCGGAGTCCTCGAGCTCGTCGAGGATCTTGTGCAGGATGGCCGCCGTACGGTCCGGCGGCTCGGCTTCCAGGCAGGCCAGGTCCATCGTGGCGGCGTAGTGGTCCACGTCCATGGGCTTGTCGAGGTAGAGCGCGCTGGTGAGCTGCTCGACGTAGACCACGTCGGACAGCTCCTCCTCGGCGAAGCGCAGGATGGCGAACGGCAGGCCGGCGGCCGCCCGGGGGCTGCCCCGGAAGGGCACGACCTGGATCCGGACGTTCGGCTGCTGCGCGGCGTCGATCAGGGCCTCGAGCTGCCCGCGCATCACGGCCCGGCCGCCGAAGTGCCGGTGCAGCACGCCCTCGTCCAGCACCGCCCACACGTGCGGCGGGTCCGGGCGCTGCAGCACCCGGCGGCGCCCCCGGCGCAGGGCGATCCGCCGGTCGATGTCCTCGGGCGGCGCGCCCTCGTGCCCGTGCGCGATGACCGCCCGGGCGTAGTCGTCGGTCTGCAGCAGGCCGGGCACGAAGTGCACCTCGTACGACCGGATCAGCGAGGCCGCCTCCTCCAGCCCGAGGTAACCGAGGAACCACGGGGGCACGATGTCGGCGTACTCCTGCCACCAGCCCGGCGCGTTGGCCCGGCGGGCGAGGCCCAGCAGCTCGCGGCTCTCGCTCTCGCCGACGCCGTAGAACGACAGCAGGTCCGCCACGTCGCGTTCCTTGAACGGCACGCGGCCCAGCTCCATGCGGCTGATCTTCGACTCGGAGGCGCGGATCTCCCAGCCGGCCGCCTCCCGGGTCAGCCCGCGGTCCTTGCGCAACCGGCGCAGCTGGGAGCCCAGCTGGATGCGCAACGCGGCGGGGCCCGCGCCGCCGTCCCTGCCGGAGGTCATCCGTTCTCCCCGATCAGCCGTCGATCCTCACGCACAGCAGTTATCCCGATGCACGTGCATCCAAACGTGCAGCTTCACCGTCCGATGCGCGCCCACGTGCACGATCTTAGAGCCGCGTACCGCGGGAAGCCGCGGCCGTCACCCGCCCGCTCCCGCTCAGCAGCCGCGTCCGGCGGCCGATCTTGACGGTGTGATCCGTGACCGACTGCTGCCCGTGGTGGCCGCCACCGCCGTCGCCGCCTCCGGCGCCCTGCTGACCGCCCAGCCCGCCGCCGCGGTCGCACCCGCGTGCTCGACGCAGGGGCTGACCGTGTCCGCCCTGCACGGCCCCAACTTCTACATCGACACGTCGTCGAACCCGGTGCTGCGCGGGGCGTACGCCGGATACCAGGTACTGGACACGTCCGGCACGGCCCGCAACGACCTCTGGATCTCGCTGACCGGCTTCACGGGCGGATCCGTGGCGCTGGGCAGCGGGCAGCCGTCCGCCCAGCAGATCGCCACGCTCAGCGGCGGCGCGTCGGCGTCCCGCTTCTTCTACCTCACCGCGCAGGCGGAGACGACGACCGCGCAGCAGCACACCGTCAGCGTGTGGCAGGGCCGTCCGGACCTGCCCGGCTCGGCGCAGCTCTGCGCGGACAGCGGCGGCTTCACCGCGGTCGAGGGGACGATCAAGGCGGCCGCGAACAAGCTCACCGCGGTCACCGTGCCCGGCGGGACGCCGCGCATCGGCGGGACCTTCACCGTCACGGTCACCGGCGACACCGGCACCATCGGCTCCGGCTTCGCGAACGACCCCCAGTCGTTCTGGATGAGCCCCGCCGCCTCCGGCACCTGGCCCGCGGGCGCGTACCGGCTCGTGGGCACCAGCCTGACGCTCAGCGGGCTGCCCACGTACACCGACACGCTGCGGGTCAGCAACCTGAGCTCGGCGTCGAAGTCGTACACCGCGGTCTACACCTTCCGCGCGGTCGGGTTCACCACCTCGGCCACCGGCGTGCTGCCGGTCCAGCAGATCGCGTCCGGCACCCAGATCAAGCACACCGACCTGGGCAGCGTCGCGTCGCTGCCGGCGATCAGCCCGTCCACCAACGACCTGACCGTCGGCCTGACCGCCACGCCGCCCAAGCTCCCCGACACCGGCGGTACGGCCACCTACCGCGCGGCGGTCACCGGGTCGGCCGGCGCGGTCCTCGACTCCTTCACCGCCACCGTGCCCGCGGGCGCGACGGTCGTACCCGGCTCCGTCGCGTGGAACGGCGTGACCGTCGCCGACGGGGTGACCACCGGGGGCTCCGTGGTGTTCCCGGGACCGTTCGCGCTCGGCTCGGGCGGCAACGGCCTCACCTTCGACCTGGCGCTGCCCGCCGTCTCCGGCAACCGGGCCACCTCGATCGTCGCCACGGTCGGGTCCGCCACGATCGACACCACTCTCAGCCTGACCGACAACGCCCCGGCCACCAGCACGGTGAACGTCAACACGTTCCCGGCCGCGGCCGCCGACACCGTGACCGTGGGGGACAACCGCACCTCGGCCGTCGCGGTCCTCGGCAACGACACCGACGCCGACGGCGACCCGCTGGGCGTCACCGCCGTGACCAGCGCGGCGAACGGCACGGTGACGCTGTCCGGCGGCGTGGTGAGTTACACCCCGGCCGGCGCGTACACCGGGCCGGACGCGTTCACGTACACCGTCTCGGACGGGCGCGGCGGCACCGCCACCGCCTCGGTCGCCCTCACCGTCGCCGCGCCGTCCGGCATCGCGCCGCAGGCCGTCGACGACACCGCGGCGGCGACCGCCGGCACCGCCGAGCCCATCGACGTGCTCGCCAACGACACCGGACAGCAGCTCACCGTGACGGCCGTGACCAGCCCGGCCCACGGTGCCGCCGTCGTCACCGGTGGCGGGACCGGCGTGCGGTACACCGCCACGGCCGGCTACTCGGGCACCGACACCTTCACGTACACCGTCACGGACCTCGGCGGCGTCACCGCCACCGGTACGGTCACGGTCACGGTGACCGCGCCCGCCGCCACCCCCGCGACACCGCTCGCGGCCGTCGCCGACCAGGCCACGACCGCCGCCGGCGCCGCCACGGTGATCAGCCCGCTGGCCAACGACACCGGGGACGGCCCGCTCATCCTGCAGACCGCCGGTACGCCCGCCCACGGCACCGCCGACGTCTCCGGCAGCAGCGTCACCTACACGCCGGACGCCGACTTCTGGGGCACCGACTCGTTCACGTACACCGTCGCCGACGCGCACGGCGCCGTCGGCACCGGCTCGGTGACGGTCACCGTGACCGCCGGCCCGGCGCCCGCCGACGACACCGCCACCGTCGCGTACGGCACCACGACTGGCATCGACGTGCTCGCCAACGACCCCGCCGGCGCGAGCCTCGCCGCGGTCGTCGGCGCGCCCGCCCACGGCAGCGCCGGCATCGTCGGCGGCGCCCTGCGCTACACCCCGGCTGCGGGCTACTCCGGGGCGGACAGCCTCACGTACCGGCTGACCGGCGGCCCGGCCACCGCGACCGTCACGATCACCGTTTCCGCGCCACCGCCGCCGGTGCTGCCCGGTCCCGAGCCCGCGGACGACACCGTGACCGCGACCGGCGGAGCCGCCCTGAGCATCGACGTGCTGGCCAACGACAGCGGCACGGGCCTGACCGTGACCCGGGCCGGTACGCCGGGACACGGCACGGCCGAGGTCCGCGACAACGCCGTCCGGTACACGCCGGACGCGGCGTACAAGGGCGAGGACGCGTTCTCGTACACCGTGCGCGACGGCAACGGCCGCAGCGCCAGCGCCACCGTGCACGTCACCGTGCCCAACGCCGCACCCCGCATCGCCGCGGCGGCACCCCGTACGGTGACCGCCGGCGAGAGCGTGACCGTCCCGTTCACCGTCACCGACGCGAACGACGACGTGCTGACGCTCACCGCCGGCACCCCGGACGGCCCGGCGGCCGCTGCCGACCGCGTCCGCGGCACGGTCTCCGGCACCCGGCTCGCCGTGCGCACCGACGCCCGGTTCAGCGGCACCGTCACCATCCCGGTCCGGGTCAGCGACGGCGACGCCACCGCCACCACGGAGCTGCGGGTGACCGTCCTGCCGGCCCGGCCGCCCGCCGCCACCGCCCGGATCGGCGCCGACCCGCAGGCCCGCCGCCTGCTCACCGAACCCGCCTACGCCGGTGGCCGCCCGGTCTCGCGCAGCCTGTCCGGCCGCGTCGACTCCGAGATCACCTGGCGGGTGTCGCCGGCCACCAACGCCCTCGGCTACCGCGTCACCGTCAACGGCCGCCGGGTGTGCACCGTGCCGGTCATGGGCGGCACCAGCCAGATGTGCCGCGTACCCGGAACGGCCCTGGACCGCACCGACATCGTCCTGGTGACCACCGTCGGCGCCGGCGGCACGCTGTCCGAACCGACCACCGCGGCGGTCACCCCGGCGGGCGACACGAACCGGCTCCTGGCCGTCGTGTACTTCCCGGTCGGCGACTTCGCGCTCGACGCCACGGCCCGGCGCGTCCTGGCCACGGTCGCCGGGCAGGCGCGTACGTACGGCTTCGGCACCGCCCTGATGATCGGGCACACCGACGCGGACGGTACGGCGCAGTCCAACATCGAGCTGTCCCGGCAGCGGGCCATGCAGGTCGCCGCGTACTTCCGGGCCGCGTACCCGGGGCTGCGCGCGCAGCACGGCGGCCGCGGTGAGGCCGAGCCGGCGCGGCCGAACACCACCAGCCGCAACAAGGCCGCGAACCGGAGGGTGGAGATCTACATCGGCTGACCCCGGGCCGTCAGCACGGGGGAGCGCCCCCGGACGACGGCCGTCGGGCACTCGGCGTGGAACATCAGGTGCCGGCTGACCGAGCCGAGCACCAGCCCGGGCACGGCGCCGTGCCGGTGGTCGCCCACCACGACCAGCTGGGCGCAGCGCGACCACTCGCTGAGCAGGGAGCCGGGATCGCCCCGGACGACCTGACGCCGGACCGGGACGTCGGGGTAGCGCTCCCCGGCGCCGGCCAGCGCCTCGGCGAGGACGCGTTCCTCCTGCGCGTCGCCGGACCAGAACTCGTACGTCATCGGCAGCCTGCCGTTCAGCTCCGTCCAGTCGTTGCCGTTCCACGCGTGCAGCGCCACCAGGGCGGCGCCGCGCAGCGAGGCCTCCTGGAGGGCGGCGGCGAGGGCCGGGGCGGAATGCGGGGAACCGTCGATGCCGACCACCACGGGCCCGGTGCGGCGCGGCTCGCCGCGGACGACGAGCACCGGGCACGCGGCGTGCGACGCCACCTGCAGCGCCACGGAGCCGACGAGCAGGCCGCCGGTCCCGCGTTCGCCGACGACGAGGAGGTCGGCGTGCCGGCTCTCCCCGGTGAGCACCGCCGCGGGACGCCCGGCCGCGAGCCTCGTGGTGACGGGCACGCCGGGCGCGACCCTCGCGGCGGTCTCCGCGGCCCCGGCGAGCCACGAGCGGGCCCGCTCGCGCACCGGCTCCGGCACGGTCTCGGTCATCCCGGGCGGCATCACCACGGGCAGCCTCGGCCAGTGCACGGCGTGGACGATGCGCAGCGGCCGGTGCCGGCGGGCCGCCTCGCCGGCGGCGGTCGCGACCGTGCCGTGGCTGTGCGCGGGCGCCTCCACGCCGACGACCACGGCGGCTCCGGCGACGGTGGTCATGACGCACCTCCTGCTGGGTGGGCCTGTCCACCGTCAGCATCCGTCGCCGTCGATGCGGGCGGCAGGGCCGATGGTCCCGCATCGGGCGGTGTGCCGCGGCGCCCCGCCCACGGTCCGGTGGGCCAGGGACCGCCGGACCGGGTCCAACGACCCTGTGCGGTGTCCCTGCGGCGACGGACGATCTTCCTAGGTCCCTTGCACGAGGGCAAGGCAGGATCCGGGAGGCAAGCCATGGCGCGCATCAGCCCGACCACCGCCCCGAACGTCCGCACCCACGGTCCCGTCGACGAGGCCGCGCGAACGTACGCCGTCGAGAAGCTCGAAGCCGCACTGCACCACGCCCCTGCGCCGGTGCTGCGGTCGTGGCTCACTCTCGACTCGGCAGCGTACGGCGACCGGGTCGACGCCCACGTCGACGTCAACGGCGTACCGGTCCACGTGCATGCCGTGGGCAGCGGGCTGCAGGAGGCGACCGATCTGATGCAGCAGAAGCTGCGCTCGTGCCTGCGCCGGATCCGCCGGCGCCCGGACCAGGGACCGGCCGCACCGTCGCTGGAGGAGCCGGCCTTGTAGCCACCCCGGCACCGGCTGAGGGCCCGCCGAGCCGGCGGGCCCTCGTCGCGTGCGCGGCCCTGGCAGGCTGGCCTGATGATCGTCCACCAGCTGCCGACGCTCGCGGTGGCGTCGCTGGCGGCGTTCGCGCTGGCGCTGCTGTCCGCGGTGGCCGGCTTCGGGGGCGGGGTGCTGCTGTTGCCCGTGTTCACCGCGCTGTTCGGGCTGCCGGTGGCCGTACCGATGCTGACCCTGACGCAGGTGTCGAGCAACGGGTTCCGGGTGTGGCTCAACCGCGCGGAGCTGCACTGGCGGCTGATCGGCTGGTTCGCGGTGGGCGCGGTGCCGCTCGCCGTCGCCGGTGGGCTGCTGCTGGCGCACGCGCCGCTGGGAGCGCTGCACCGCCTGCTGGGTGGCTTCCTGATCGGCGTGGTGGTCTGGCGGCGGATCAGCCCCCGGCCGCGCAGGCCGGGCGACCGGGCCTTCGCCGCCGTGGGCGCCGCCTCCGGGCTCGGCTCGTCGCTGCTGGGCTCGGTCGGGCCGCTGACCGCGCCCTTCTTCCTGGCGTACGGCCTGACCCGCGCGGCGTACATCGGCACCGAGGCCGCCGCCGCGCTGACGATGCACCTGGCGAAGATCGCCGCCTACGGCGCGGGAAACCTGCTGACCGGCCGGGTGCTGCTGCTCGGGGCAGCGCTGACACCGGCCACCCTCGCCGGGTCCTGGGCCGGGCGCCGCATCGTCGGGCGCATCGGGGACCGCGGGTTCGTGACCCTGGTGGAGGCCGGGCTGATCGTCTCGGGAGTCCTGTTCCTGATCGTCGGGTGACCGCGGGCGCGGGGCGCCGGGACCAACGGCCCTGTCACCCGTTCCGTGCCCGGGGCCAGGCTGAAGCCGCCACGCAGGACACCGGGAGGTGCGCGATGACCCTGATGACGCCACGGATGGCGCGCCGGCTGTACCGCGGTGGCCGGCCGAACCGGCTCGCGCGGGGGATGAACCGGCTCTCCGCCGTCCTGTTCGCCCACGGTGTGCTCACCCCGCCCCGGGCGGTGACCCTGGAGGTCCGGGGTCGCACGAGCGGGCGGACGGTCTCGCTGCCGCTCGTGGCGGCCGACCTGCGCGGCGAACGCTACCTGGTGTCGATGCTCGGCGAGGACGCCGGCTGGGTGCGCAACGTACGCGCCGCCGGGGGACACGCCGTGCTGCTGCGTCGGGGCCGGGAGGACGTTCTGCTGGTGGAGGTGCCGGCCGCTCAGCGGGCACCGGTCCTGCAGCGCTATCTGCACCTGGCCCCCGGTGCCCGCCCGCACATCCCGCTGGACCGGCACGCGCCCCTGGCCGACTTCGCCGGGATCGCCGCCCGGTACCCGGTGTTCCGGATCGTCGCCGCCCCGCCCGTCGGCGCTGCCGCCACCGGATCCGCCACGCCGCAGTAGGGACGGCGGCTGGGCGGCCGGTCCGCGGCGCCACGCGGGTCGCGTCCGCTCCGGACGGGCAGGTCGCTTCCGCGGGGTGGCCACGGGGCGGCGCAGGCCGGGTGCGCGACCGCGGCCGCGCACCCGGGCGGCGTCACGACGAGCGGTGCTCCACGTGCGCCTCCGGCCCGGGGAACACCAGCGCCTCGTGATCGGTGTCCAGCCAGCGCACCCGGTACGGCGGGCTGCCGTCCGGGTGCGGCACGCCGATGATGACGCCGACGCGCTGCGGGTCGCCGACGTGGATGCCCTTCATGACCAGCCGGTCTCCGGTGTGGGCGTTCATGGTTCCTCCCGTCTCGATGGTGTCTGCCCCACGGCTCACCGGCGGACGGCCGGCTCCGCTGCCGGCACGGGGTGGTCCACCGGCACCGGCAGCACCACGACCGGGCAGACCGCTTTGCGGATGCACTCCTCGCTCACCGAGCCCAGGACGGTGTGCCGGACGCGGCTGTGCCCGTGGCTGCCCAGCACCAGCAGGTCCGCCGTACGGGCGGCGGCCGTCAGCACGTCGGCCGGCCGGCCCTCGATGATCTCGCCGGCGACCGGCACGTGCGACCCGTGCCGGGCGACCAGCGCCTTGACCTCGCGGTCGAGCATGGCGGCGGCCAGATCGGCGGCCTCGCGCGGGCTGGTGGCGGCGATGGGGCCGTACTCCATGCCGTCCCACGACCAGGCGACGACGGCCTGCACGGCGCCGCCGCGCCCGGCCGCCTCGGTGACCGCCCAGTCGAGGGCGCGCCGGCCTCCCTCGGAGCCGTCGACCCCGGCGACGATGAGATGGGTGGCGCTCATGGCTGCTCCTTCCGGTGGGTCCACTGCGGCACCCTCCATCAGGCTCCGGGCGCCCGTCGGCGGGTAGGGCAGGCGGGCCCGCCGGTCCGGGACCTTTGTCCGTTGTGGTGGGCGGCGGGAACGGGGTCACGGCGGACCGGGACTTTGGACCCTGCCTGTCGTCCGGACGCCCGCAGAGCATGGAGGGGAGGAGGTGGCCGCCATGCTCCTGATCCTGGTGCTGACCGCGGCGCTGGTCGGCGCCTGCGCGTACACGGTGTGGCCACACGAGGCCGCCGCGGGCGTGGAACCCGCGGGCGCCGCGCCCGCGCGTGAGCCGGTGACCCTCGAAGGGGCGCTGGTGACGCAGCTCGTGGCCGGGGAGATCAGCCGGCCGCAGTACATGAGGGCCATGGAGAAGCTGGCCGCCCGCGACGACGCGCGCCATCCGCTGGCCGTACCGCCCGACAACGGGCCGGCGGCGGCCGGCGCCTGACCGCTGCCGGGGCCGGTGAGAGGAGGCGGCGATGCTGGTCGTCGTGGTGATCACGCTGATGGCGGCGCTGGTCGTCGGGTCCTCGTGGCCGGCCGTCCTGGACTGGAGGCGCGCGACCGCCGGGGACGGGGACCGGGATCGTGCTGCGGCGCCCGGGCCGCCGGGGCCGGCGGAGTCGCTCGAGGGCGTCCTCGTCCGGCAGGTGATCGCCCACGAGATCACGCCGCGGCAGTACCGCAACGCCATGCGCAGGCTCGCCGAGCGCGACGCCGACCGGCACCCGATGCCCGGCCTGCCGGGTGACGCGCCGCCCGGGTGAGGGGCGTACCCGTCAGCGCGGCGCGGCACCGTCCTTCGCCCACGGGACCAGCAGCACCGGGCAGCTCGCGTGGACGGCCACGTCCTGGCAGACCGTGCCGAGCAGGAACGGGCTGCGCGCCGGTCCGCTGCGGGTGCCGAGCACGAGCAGGCAGGCCCGGCGGGACATCGCGAGCAGCACGGTCGCCGGGTCGCCGACGGTCGTCCGCAGATCGACGTCGGCCAGGTCCGCGACGAAGCCCCGCAGCCGCTCGCGCAGTTCCGCCCGGGCGTCGTCGAGCTTGCGGCGGCGCTCGTCGCTGCGGCGCAGGGCGACGGTGGGCAGCGTCGCCGCCCGGCGTGGCTCGCCCGCCACGTCCAGCACGTGCACGACCTGCAGGCCGGCGCCCAGCCGGTCGGCGTGGGCCCCGGCCGTCGTGACGATCCGCGCGTCGTGGTCGTGACCGTCCACGCCGACCACGACCGGGCCGGCCGCCCCGGGCCGGGCAGATGTGAGATCCATGTCACCAGGGTGGGCGGCACCCGTCCGCCCGGACAGGTGCAAAGGTCCTTTGTCGCCGCCGGACTACCCGCGCTCCAGCGACAGCACGGTGTCGCGGATGTCGCGGATGATCGCGTCGACCTCGTCGATCTGGTCCTGCAGGCGTTGCCGCGGTTCGCCGGTGCCGACGCGGGCCGCGGCGCACTGCACGGCGAGCCCGTGCCGGAACAGCCGCTGGATGACCCGGTCCCGCAGGTCGGCGGCGATGTGCTCGCGGTCCTCCAGCATCCGGACGCGTTCGCTGTCGCGCCGGGCCTCGGCCAGCCGCAGCGCGAGCCCGGCCTGCCCGGCGGCGCCGGCGAGGATGTCGTGGTCGAGCTCGTCGAACGGGCCGTCGTCCGGGCTGCGCGAGACCAGCAGCACGCCGGCGAGCCGGCGGTCGGCGAGCATGGGAGCGGCCAGGCAGGTGCCGATCGTGGTGTCCCGCCGGGCCGGCCAGCCCTGCGGCAGCCGCGACCGGTCCCCGGCCACGGGCGCCCCCAGCTGCACGGCGTCGCCGACGATCGAGTCCTCGAGCCGGATGACCGTACCGGTGTAGCGGCCGTACATGCCGACGCCCACCGCCACCCGCAGGGTCGCCTCGTCGCCGGTGGGTACGGCCGCGGCCGCGCCCGTCCCGCCGAGGGTCTCCAGCGCGCTGGTCACGAACTGCAGCAGCGCCACGTCCGGGCCGGCGTCGGCGAGCAGCGCGTTCGTGGCGTCCACCATGGCCGACTGCCAGGCCTGCCGGCGGCGGCCCTGTGCGAGCAGCGTGGCGTTCTCGATGGACACGCCGGCCGCGGTGGCGAGCGCCAGGACCAGCTCCTCGTCGTCGGCGGTGAAGGCCGCCCCGCCCTGCTTGCCGGCGAGGTAGAGGTTGCCGAAGACGCGGTCGCCCACCCGCACCGGCACGCCGAGGAAGGAGGTCATCCGGGGGTGGCCGGCCGGGAAGCCGACCGAGGCGGGGTGGTCGCCGATGTCGCGCAGGCGCACCGGCCGCGGATCGTCCACCAGCAGGCCCAGCACGCCCTTGCCCTGGGGCAGGTGGCCGATGCGCCGGGTGGTCTCCTCGTCCATCCCGGAGTGGATGAACCGGGTCAGACTGCCGTGCGACACAACGCCGAGGGCGGCGTACCGGGCCCGGACCAGCGCCTTGGCGGCGTCCACGATGTGCCTCAGCACCTCGTCGAGATCGTCGGCCCGGGCGATGGCGAGGTACGCCCGGAGCAGCCCGCGCAGCCGTCCCTGGGTCGCCTGGACCTCGCGGGCGCTGGCGACGAGGCGTTCGAGGATCTCGTCGAACTCCAGCCGGGCCGCGTGGGGGAAGGAGAGGTCGTCGGTGTCGCTCATCGGGCACGCTCCCGGCCTTGCCGCTGCGAGCTGCTGACCCCGCCCAGTCTGGCACCACCGGCCATCGGGGTGAACTGCCGCAAATCGCGACAGGGGTAACGGTCAGCGCCGCCCGGCGCTCACCACAGGGGGCTGAGCAGGCCGAGGTGGCCGTCGAACCGCCGGTAGAGCACCGCGGCCCGGTCCGAGCCGACGCCGGTGAAGGCCAGGAACGCGGCCGCCGAGGCGTCCAGCGCCAGCACCGCCTCGGGCAGGGTGAGGCCGGGCAGGCGGGAGGGCGCGTCCGCGACGGGTACGCCGTCAGGCGCGCTCCCCAGCAGGTCGGGGCGGTCGGCAGCCACCCGGTAACCGGCCGCGCCGGCGCGCGTGAGCACGGCGTCCTGACCGCCGGCCTCGTCGACGAACAGGTGGAAGTCGTAGTCGCGCAGGTCCATGGTCAGCGCCGCGGCGCCGATGGTCTGCGCCGCCGGTGGACACGCCTTGTGCCGGGCCAGCCGGCGCGCCTTCCCGTCGATCCTGACGACCGGTGGGAGCGTCCGGGCCTGCCGCAGGTCCCAGGGCTCGCCGGTGAACGAGGGCGGCCCCGCCTCGGCGTGCGCCAGGCGCCGGGCCAGCCGGTCGATGCGCGGCACGAGCGCCGCCACGGCCGCGTCGATCGCCGCCTCCACCGGGCCCGCGTACGCCTGAGCCCGGACCATCCGGCCGGCGAGCTCCACGTTGATCTGCACCACGGCGACCGGCTCGCGGTCACCGCCGCGGTACTCGGCCAGCTTGACGCGCAGATGACCGGCCCCGGTGCCCGCCAGCCGCGCCCCGGCGACGGCGTGACCGACGTACGCGATGTCCTGCGTGGTCACCGGCCCGCGGACCAGGATGTCCGCGTCCTCGTCCGGCACGACGGCGGTTCTGAAGCCTGGCATCGGCAGCTCCCTTCGGGGGTCCACTCTGGGTGACCGGATGATCACCTACAAGGGGCCGAAGGTCCCGAACGCCGGACCCGCGGCGACGGGCCGGGTGACTCTGGCCGCGCCCGGCCCGGGGCGTCCACGCTGGGCCTGGGGCGGGACGACGGTGATGCCCCTCCCGCGAGGAAGGGCACTGCGATGACCACACTGCGGACCGGCGGCGCCGAGGCGCCGCGGACCTTGCCGGCGGCCCTGCTGACCGGATGCGTACGCTCGGCCACCCGCGCGCCGTCGCTGCACAACAGCCAGCCCTGGCTGTTCCGGATCACCGGGGACGCCGTGGAGGTGCACGCCGATCCGCGCCGGCGGCTCAACGCACTCGACCCGGCCGGCCGGGAGCTGTTCATCAGCGTCGGCGCCGCGCTCTTCACGCTGCGCCTGGCGATCCGGCGCGAGGGTTTCCTGACGCGCTGCACCCTGTTCCCCGACCCGGACGACGAGAATGTCGTGGCCCGCGTCGCCCTCGGCCGCCCGGCCGCGCCGAGCCCGCCGGTGGCGGCGCTCGCCGACGCCATCGCTCAGCGGCACAGCAACCGCGGGCCGTTCACGGAGGTCCCCGTACCGGCGGTGGCGCTGGAGCTGCTGCGCGACGCCGCGGGACGGGAGGACGCGGTGCTCTCCGTCGCCGACGCCGCGACCCGGGACGCGATCGTCGCGCTGTCCCGGGCGGCGGACCGCACCCTGCGCGCCCGCGGCGGCTACCGGGCCGAGAAGACCCGGTCCGCCCGGCAGGCCCGGCGCGACGGGACGCCGCACCTGCCGGTCGGGCCGTGGGACGCCCTGGAGTCCGTACCCACCCGCGACTTCGGGCTGCTGCCGCCGCAGCCGGCGGTGACCGGGCCGTTCGAGCCGTACCCGATGATCCTGGTCCTGGCCACGGCGGGCGACGACCGGCGGCACTGGGTGACCGCCGGGCAAGCGCTGCAGCGGGTGCTGCTCACCGCGACGCGGCAGAACCTGGCCACCACGCCGGTCAGCCAGCCGGTCGAGGTCCCGGCCGTGCGCCGGCGGCTCACCGCGGGCGCCGACGGCCTGTGGGCCCAGATGGTCGTCCGGATCGGGTACGGCCGCCCGGCACCCGCCAGTCCCCGCCGCGACCTGTCCGAGGTGCTGATGCCGGACTGACCCGCCGGATCACCGTGCATCCCCCTCCGGCCGTGCCGGCCCCCGGCGTCGCGGGTGCGGACCCGCCCGGCCACGCCGCGGCGCTTGTCACCGATGACGAGGACGGCCTGACCGGGCCGGGCTGGGGGTCAGCCGGCGAGGACGGCCAGATGCTGCTCCGACGCCGACAGCAGCATCGTGTACAGCTGCCGGACGTCCGGCGCGGTCAGCCCGGCCGAGGCGGCCTCCAGCCTGGCGATGTCGTCGCGTTCGACCTGCCGTCCAGCCGCGCGGGCCGCCGCCGGGCTCGTGCTGCCTTGCGCCAGCAGCCGGTCGTACGCGGTGCGCACGGCAGGATCGGTGAACCTACCGGCCGGCTGTCCCGCGGTCGGGTCCGTGAGGGCGTACCGCTGCAGCATCGCGCGGACCGCGCTGAGGTGGTGGCTCTCGGACATGGCGAGGTGGCCGAACAACGCCGTTCCCCGGCGGCCGGCGAACGCGGCGTACACGTCGTACGCGAGCTTCTCCTCCTGCGCCATCGACTGCAGAGTTGCCTGCTGGGCTGTGGTGAGCGAGCCCTTCGCGACGGGGGCGCCGAGCCCGGGGCAGGTCCCGATGGCGTACCCGGATCCCATGCCCATGCCCGCTCCCATGCCCACGCCGGACCCTACGCCGGACCCCATGCCGGAACCGGCGCCGGCCAGTGCCGGCGACGCGGCCGCGAACGCGCCCACGCCGAGCACGCCCGCCGCCACGACGGTGACCGCGCGGTGGCTGATTCTCTTCATGGCTCCTCCTTGCCCGTACCGGACCCGCTCAGGGGCGCGCGGCGGGGAGGACGGGACGGCTCAGCGCACCGTGTACGCCGTCCGCTCGCTCTCGTGGCACCGCCGGCACGTGTGGATCTGCGGCGTGGTGATCTCGTTCTCGTAGTAGAACCACGGCCCCCACTCGTGCGCCGTGATCGTCTCGGTGGCGGCGCACCGCTCGCACCGCCGGCTCTGCTCGCACCGGCCCGGGGCGACGTAGGCGAACGGCCCCCACGTGTGCCGCGTGCGTTCCTCGCGTCTGCCGCACTCCTCGCAGACCCGCTCCGCCTCGCACCGCCGGCCGGGGTTCGACCACTGTCCGCGGTGCCGGCCGATCGCACACAACGCGCTGCGCAGGATGCTCATCTCGGCTCCCTTCGCCGGTCCTCACCCGACGCTAAGCCGGTCGCGGGCGCCGCCGGGAGGGCCGAAGGTCCGACGGCACGATCGGACCGGCCCGTCGCCGCGGCGGGTGCGTGCGGGCCTACCGGTGCGGGCCGATCCGCACCGGTTCGCGGGCGCCGACCGGGTCGAGGTAGCGCCCGCCCGGCTCGGCGACCGGGCATCCGCGCCGGTCCAGCCGGTAGCGCATCGGCACGGCCGTGGGGATGTCGAGCCGCTCGACCTCGGCCGGCCTCAGGCCCTCCAGGTACATCACGAACGCCCGCAGGCTGTTGCCGTGCCCCACGACCAGCGGTGTCCCGCCGGCCAGCACCTCGGGGTACAGCACGTCGGACCAGTACGGCAGCTGCCTGGCCCGGACGTCGGCGAGGCTCTCGGTGCGCGGCCGGGCCCGGAGGGGGAGAGCGGCGTAGCGGGCGTCGGCGTACATCACGGCGGCGTCGTCCTCGCTCATCGGTGGCGGCGCGACGGCGTACGAGCGGTGCCATGCGCGGAACTCCGCGGCGCCGGCCTCCGCGGCGACGGCGCGTTTGTCGCGGCCGGTGAGCGCGCCGTAGTGCCGCTCGTTGAGCCGCCACGACCGGTGCACCGGCACCCACCCGCGGCCGAGCTCGTGCATGACGATCTCCGCGGTCGCGATCGAGCGCCGCAGCAGCGAGGTGTGCACGCTGGTCGGCCGTACGCCCAGCGTCCGCAGCGCCGCCGCCGCGCCGCGGGCCTGGTCGGCTCCGAGCGCGCTGAGCGGGGCGTCCGACCACCCGGTGAAGACGTCGGCGGCGTTGCTCACGCTCTGCCCGTGCCGGAGCAGCAGCAGGGCGCCGGCACCCCCGGTCCGCGTCATCCGTCCACCTCCCGTCCGTACGGTAGGTGACGGCCTCAGCCCTCGCGCGGGGACCCCGCGCCGGCCCCCTCGCGGGGCATGCCGGCGAAGAAGGCGACGATGTCGCGCGGGGCGTCGGCGTTGAAGATGGACTCGAGGCCCTGGGCGCTCATCTCCGCGGCGGCGTGCGCGCGGGCGAACATCGCGGTCTCGTACTCGGCCAGCGCGGTCTCGACGTCGTCGCCGTGCCTGATCAGCGCCAGCGCCAGCTCCGCACCGTCCAGCATCGCGAGGTTCGCGCCCTCGCCGGCGTACGGCGGCATCACGTGCGCGGCGTCCCCGGCGAGCGTCACCCCGGGCACCCGCTCCCAGCGGTGCCCGGCCGGCAGGCCGAAGATCCGGCGCGGGGTGATGGTGTCGTCGCAGTGGCGGATGAGGTCCGTCAGGTCGCCGGACCAGTCGGCGAACCGCGCCAGCAGGGCGGCGCGGGCCGCTGCCGGGTCGGACCAGTCGACGCCGCAGGTCTCCACCCAGTCCTGCGGTACGCGCAGCGAGACGCCGAGCTCGATGCGGCTACCACCGTGCCCGAGCAGGGCCTTGTCGTCGGAGAGCGCGAACATCATGCCGGGCCCCACGGTCCGGGCGAGCCGGGGGTGGGCGGCGGGGTCGGCGACGGTGATCTCGACGTGCGTGATCCCGCTGTATCGCGGGGTCGCCGGGGACACCAGCCGGCGCACCTTCGACCAGGTGCCGTCGGCCCCGACGAGCAGGTCCGCGGTGACCCGGCCGCCGTCGGCGAACGTGAGCTCGCTCCGGCCGCCGGGGCCCGTGGCGACGGCGGTGACCTTGTGCCCCCACCGGATGCGGCCGGGTGCGAGCGAGTCGATGAGCAGGTCGCGCAGCGCCGTGCGGTCGATCTCCGGGCGGCCGTTGTCGCCGCCGGCGTCGAGGTGGACGCGCGCGGCCTTGTCGAGGACGCGGACGTGCTCGCCGTGGGGATGCGTGTGGTGCAGGAATTCGTCGTGCAGGCCGGCCTCGTGCAGGGCCACCTGCCCGGACTGCTCATGGATGTCCAGGGAGCCACCCTGCCGCCGGGCGTTCCGCGCGGCGTCCGACTCGTAGACGGTCGACGCGATGCCGTGGTTCTGCAGGATGCGGGCCAGGACCAGGCCGGACAGGCCGGCGCCCACGATGGCGATGTGCTTCGGATCGGTCATGCCACGACGGTAACACGAACATGTTCGTAACGTACATGTTCGTCACGGTCCCCGGGGTCACAGGCGCAGTGCACGGCCGGGCGCCGGAAGCGGCAGGTGGGTGGTCGCTTCACCGGCGGTGGCGAGGATGCCCACGCCCACGCCGACGCCGACGCCGACGCGGACGTCGGCGCCCGGCCCCTACGAGAGGTGCGCCGCGTCGAGGGCGGACTGCAGCGACTGCAGGTATCCGTCGCTCGTGACGGTCGCGCCGGACACCGTGTCGATGTCCGCGCTCTGCGCCGCCAGGGTCTCCTGCTTCAGCACCGGCAGGGCGTACGCGTTGATCTCCTGGTCCTTGCCGTTGTCCGACGGATAGACCGGCACCGTCACATCGGTGATCTTGCCGTTGGCCACCGTGATGGCGACCTGCACGTCGCCCCACCGCGTCGAGGTCACCGCGCCGGTGTAGGTCTTGCCGCCCGACGAGGTGCCGGATCCGCTCGTGGCGGCGGTGGCGCTCGCGGTGGCCTCGGCGGCCGAGTTCGTGCTGGTGCGGTAGCTGAAGAGCAGCACCACGGCCACCACGGTGGAGAACAACCACATGCTGATGCGTCGCATCGTCGCGTGTCCTTTCCGGATCACCAGGAGAAGAGTTCGGTGTGCAGCCGCTCGGGGGCCACGCCGGCCTCGGCCGCGGCGGCGCGGGCGGCCTGCGTCCACGCCTCCGGGCCGCACACGTAGACGTGCGAACCGGCGATCCACGGAGCGATCTGGCGCAGCGCGTCGGCGTCGCCGTGGTCGGCGAACGCGGCGGGCAGCCAGGACGGCCGGGCGGCGCGCGGGCCGAGCAGGTGCACGATCCGGACCCCGCGGCGCGCCGCGAACCAGTCCAGCTCGGACCGGAAGGCGAGCTCCGCCTCGGTACGGGCCCGGTAGACCAGCGTCGCCTCGCCGGGGGCGTACGGCAGCTCACCGAGCAGCGACAGCAGGGGAGTGACGCCGATCCCGCAGGCCAGCAGCACGACCGGCCCGCCGGTGTACGTCTCGCCGGTCAGCCGGCCGTACGGCCCCTCGATGAGCGCCCTGGTGCCGGGCCGCAGCGAGGCCACCCGGGAGCTGCCGTCGCCGAGGTCCTTGACGGTGATGCGCAGCATCCGGCCGTTCGGGGTGGCCGACAGCGAGTACGGGTGTGCCCGGCTCCAGCCGGGTCCGTCGAGGAAGCGCCACTGGAAGAACTGCCCGGCGCGGGCCGGGAGGGCGTGCAGGTCGCGGCCGGTGAGGTAGACCGAGGTCAGCCCGGGACCCTCCGGCCTGACGTGCGAGACGACGAGGCCGTGCCGCCAGCTGCGCCACACCGGCACGCCGACCCGGTAGGCGAGGACCGCGCCCGCGGACACCGCGTACAGCGTCCACCAGTACGCCGTCGACGCGGCTGAGCCGATGAAGTCGGTGCCGGTCCACAGCTGGTGCGGCAGGGCCAGGCCCACCCCGAGGTACGCGTACAGGTGCAGCAGGTGCCAGGACTCGTAGCGCAGCCTGCGCCGGGCGGCGCGGATCGAGGTGACGACCACCATGAGGAGCGCGACCGTGCCGGCGGTGGCCAGCAGCATGCCGGGATACGTCCAGATCATGTCCCACAGCTCGGCGAGCGCGTTCGCGTGGGCGGCCCCGGCGTAGCCGAGCGTGATGAGCACGATGTGCCCGATCATCATCCAGAACGAGGTGAAGCCGGTCCAGCGGTGCCACCGGGCCAGCCGGTCCTGGCCGAAGGCGCGCTCGACCAGCGGGATCCGGGCCATCAGCAGCACCTGCAGGAGCAGCAGGTCGGAGGCCCACAGGCCGGTCAGCCGGCCGATCGCCGACACCGCGTCCGGGCCGCCGCCGACCAGCTGCTGCAGGCCGCCGTTGCCGACCCACAGGGCGGTCACGATCAGCAGGCTCACACCGGCGCCGAGGCCGCCCGCGTCCGCCCACCAGCGGGGCGTGGTCCGGCGCGGCGGTGCGATGGCGGCCGCGGGCGGCGCGGTCCGGGGCATGGCTGGTGCGGTCATGACCCCACGATCGGCGCCGGAGCTGAGGAAACGAGGCCCGAACCTATGGTCCACCTATGAAGTCGCTATGAACGCCGGACCGGACTTCGGGCCTTGCGACCCTGCCGGGGCCGTACGCGCCTGGCGATCATCAGGGTGCACCGGTGGGCGGGCGACCCACCGGCGACCGGTGGGGGGATGCGATGCGACGGCGGGAGCAGCTTCTGTTCGCGGCCACGACGCTGCTGGTGCTGGCGGGACTGATGCTCGCCGCGACGGGCACCCGGGACGCCGCGAAGGCGGTGTGGACCGCGGCGACCGTGCTGGGGCTGGCGTACTCCACTGCTTCCCTGGTCGTGGCGGCCCGGCGGCGCGAGCCGAGCGTCGACGTGATCGCGTGGCTGGCGCTGGCCGGCGCGCTGTGGGTCGGCGAGGCGTTCGCCGGCGCGGTGATCGCGGTCATGCTGGCCAGCGGAGTGCTGCTGGAGGCCGGGGCCGCCGCCCGGGCGCACCGCGAGCTCGCCGCGCTGGTGGCCCGGGCGCCGCGCACCGCGCGGCGTGACACCGCCTCCGGCCCGGTCGAGATCCCGGTCGCCGAGGTCGCGGTCGGGGACCGGCTCGTGGTCGGCTCCGGCGAGATCGTGCCGGTCGACGGCCGGCTGCTCGGCCCGGCGGTGCTCGACGAGGCGGCGCTGACCGGCGAGCCGCTGCCGGTGGAACGGCGTACCGGCGAGGACGTCCGCAGCGGTGTGGTCAACGCCGGCTCGCCGATGCGGCTGAGGGCCACCGCGAACGCGGAGGCGTCCACGTACGCGGGGGTCGTCCGGCTGGTGGAGCAGGCGCAGGCGGCGAGCGCACCGTTCGTGCGGATCGCGGACCGGGTCGCGCTGGCGTTCGTCCCGGTGACCCTGGCGCTGGCCGGGATCGCGTGGGCGGTCGCCGGCGACCCGGTACGCGCCGTGGCGGTGCTGGTGGTGGCCACCCCCTGCCCGCTGCTGCTCGCCGCGCCCATCGCGATCATGTCGGGGCTGTCCCGGGCCGCCCGCTCGGGCGTCGTGGTCAAGGGCGGCGGCGCCCTGGAACGGCTCGCGGCGGGCCGCGTCCTGCTGTTCGACAAGACCGGGACGCTGACCGCCGGCCGGCCCGTGCTCACCGACGTGGTGGCGCCCGCCGGGGAGCGCCTGCCCGCCGGGGAGGTGCTGAGGTTGGCGGCGAGCCTGGACCAGAGCTCTGCGCACGTGCTGGCCGGCGCCATCGTCACGGCCGCCCACGACCGCGGCCTGCGCCTGTCGCCCGCGGACGACGTGCACGAACGGCACGGGTACGGGGTGGAGGGCGTCGTGGACGGCCACCGCGTACGCCTCGGCAAGGCGGCCTGGGTGGTGCCCGGCGAACCCCCGCCCTGGGTACGCCACGCGCGCCGCAGGGCCACGCTGGACGGCTCGCTGACGGTGTTCGCGGCGGTCGACGGCGAGCCGGCCGGGGTGCTGCTGCTGGAGGACCCCGTACGCCCGCAGGCGCCCCGGATGGTCCGGGCGTTGCGCGACGCCGGCGTCGGCCGGGTCGTGCTGGTGACGGGCGACCGCGCGGACACCGCGCAGGCCGTGGGGCGCATCGTCGGCGTCGATGCGGTGCACGCCGACTGCGACCCCGGCGACAAGCTGGCCCTGGTGGGCGCCGAGCAGGAGCACGCCCCGACGATCATGGTGGGCGACGGCATCAACGACGCGCCCGCGCTGGCCGCCGCGGGCGTGGGCGTCGCCCTGGCGGCCCGGGGAGCCACCGCGTCCGCGGAGGCGGCCGACGTCGTGCTCACGGTCGACCGCATCGACGCACTCGCCGACGCGATCCTCATCGCCCGGCGCTGCCGCCGGATCGCGGTGTGGGCGGTCGCCGCCGGGATGGGCCTGTCCGCGGCCGCGATGCTGGTGGCGGCGGCCGGTCACCTGCCGCCCGCGGCCGGCGCGGTGCTGCAGGAGGTCATCGACGTCGCGGCCATCGCGATCGCGCTGGCCGCGCTGCTGCCCGGCCGGTCGCACACCGTCACCCTGAACCCGGCCGACGTCGCCACGGCCCGGCGGCTGTACGCCGAGCACCGCGACGTGCGCCCGGTGGTCGAGCAGGTCCGCACGGTCGCCGACGCGCTGACCAGCCCGCCGTACGACCTGGGCCCGGTGCGCGAGCTCCTCGGGGACCTGGAGGTGCGGCTGCTGGCCCACGAGCGCGCCGAGGAGGCCGAGCTGCTGCCGATCATGGCGCGGGCGCTCGGCGGGACCGAGGTGACCAGCGGGCTCAGCCGTACCCACGCCGAGATCGACCACCAGGTGGGGCGCCTGCACCGGACCGTCGAGGACCTCGCCGGGGAGGCCGGGCCGGAGGACGTCACCGACGTACGGCGGCTGCTCTACGGCCTCTACGCGATCCTGCGGCTGCACAACGCCCAGGAGGAGGAGGGCGCGTTCAGCCTCGTGCCCGACGCCCGGACACCGTGACCGTGGCCCGCAACCGTGGGTGCTGCCTGCTCGTACAGATGTAGCGGCCCGGCTCGTCGATGGCGAGCAGCTGGGACTCGCCCGGGTCGACCCGGGAGTTGTCGCCGTTGCCGCCCGGATCGGGCGAGCAGGTCACGGTCTGCGAGCCGGCGGAGTCGTTGACCACGGCGAAGTTCTCGGTCGCCGCCACCGACAGGTGCGCCGGTGTGACGGTGTCGCGGCCGGTGATGGTCAGGGTCGGCTTCGGCGCCGCGCAGCCGCTCTCGCCGGCGACCGTCAGGCGCAGCACGGCGCGGTGCTCGGTCGCGCTGCGCACCGTGAAGCTGCCCGCCTCGGGAAACTGGATCACCTGCCGCTCGGCGAGGTCGAGGACGCTCGTGACCAGGCCGGCGTCCGGCTCGGCGATCAACTCGTGCACCTCGGGGGACCGGTTCGTGACGGCGAGGAACGCCCCGCGCTGGATGGTCAGCGTGCCCGGGCTGAATTCGTACCGGTGAGCGCCGTCGCCCGTCGTCCGGTCCACGATCGCGACCTTGGTGGCCCGGGTGCAGGCCGCGCTGGTGGGCCCGGCGGTGCCCGGACCGGCACGGCGATCACCGGCCGCCGCCGTCTGCCGTGGCCCGGGCGTGCCCGCCGTCGGCGCGCACGCCGCGAGAGCCAGCACCGCCACAACCGCGTACCCGGTCAGCCCCAGACGACGTACCACCGGCTCCACCTTCCTGTCGCGCATCGCTTCCTGCGGCAGGTACGGCGCTCGCCCGCCGCCGGTTCAGCGCAGTGATACGCGGGTCACCCGAAATGTGCCGCGTCGAGGGCGGACTGCAGCGACTCGGCGTACCCGCCGCTGGTCACCGTCGCGCCGCTCACCGCGTCGATGTGCGCGCTCTGTGCCTGCAGAACCTCGGCGCGCAGCCGCGGCAGCGCGTACCCGTTGATCTCGTCGTCCCGGTCGCTGCCGGTCGGATGCCGCAGCGCGCGAGCGCCGGTGATCTTCCCGTCCGTGATCGTGACCTGGACCTGGACCGGACCCCAGCGGGTCCGGGCGACGGTGCCGTTGGCGGTGACCGTCTTCGCCCGGCGGGCTGGTGCGGAACCCCCGGACGGGGCCGGGGCGGGCACGATGCCGGGCGCAGCGGCGCCGGCCGCCGCGGAGGGCGCCGGTCCGCCCAGGCTCGTGCGGTAACTCAGCAGCAGGACGACGGCGGCGATCGTGGAGACGATCCAGAGCGTCAAGCGGCGCATACGGGCCTCACCATGCGAACTCCTCGGCGTGGATCAGATCATCGGGTACGCCCGCCGCGCGCAGGCTCGTGCGCACGGCGGTTATCCAGGGCGGCGGCCCGCACAGGTACGCCTCGCGCTCGGCGACGTCGGGCACCAGCCACCGCAGGGCGGCCGTGTCGTCGCCGCGGCTGAAGTGGGCCGGCAGCCAGGACCCGTGCCGCGGACGGCTTCCCTCGAGGTAGACGACGTGGACGCCGTAACGGCGGCCGAGGTCGTCGAGCTCGGCGCGGAAGACCGCCTCGGTGCGGGTACGGATCCGGTAGAGCAGGGTGGCGCCGGTCCCGGCCGGGCCGAGGTCGTCGAGCAGGGCCCGCATCGTCGTGATGCCCACCCCGGCGGCGATCAGCAGCGGGCGGCGGCCGGTCGAGCGGTCCGCGGTGAGCGCCCCGTACGGCCCCTCGATCAGGACGCGGGTGCCGGGCCGCAGGTGCCGGACCCGGGCGCTGCCGTCCCCGAGCTCCTTGACGGTGATCCGCAGCAGGTCCCGGCCCGGCGCCGCCGACAGCGTGTACGGGTGCGCCCGCGACCAGCCCGGGCCGTCGAGGAAACGCCACAGGAAGAACTGGCCCGCCCGGACGGGCAACCGGTCCAGCCGGTGGCCGCGCAGGTAGACCGACACCACCCCGGGCGCCTCGGCGACCACCGTGTCGACCCGCAGCCGGTGGTGGGCCGAGCGCCAGAGCGGCAGGGCGACGCGGAAGGCGAGCACGGCGGCCAGGGTCGCGCCGTACAGCCCCCACCAGTACCCGCGGGCCATCGGGGACGCGGTGAAGTCCGCGCCGGTCCAGAGCTGGTGCGGCAGGGCGAGCCCGACCCCGAGGTACGCGTACAGGTGCAGCAGGTGCCAGGTCTCGTACCGTTGCCGGCGCCGCGCGGCCCGCACCGAGAGCACCACCACCAGGATCAGCAGCAGTGTCCCGGCCGCCGCGAGCAGCATCCCCGGGTACGTGACCACGAGGCTCCAGGCCTCACCGGGCACGCTCGCCGGCTCGGACTGCGCGTAGCCGACGGTGATCAGCACGACGTGCGCGAGCATCAGCCAGAACGACAGGAACCCGAGCACCCGGTGCCGCCGGGCCAGCAGGTCCTGCCCGTACGCCCGCTCCACCGCCGGGATCCGGGCCATCAGCAGCACCTGCAGCAGCAACAGGTCCGAGGCGACCAGGCCGGTCAGGCGGCCCAGGGTGGTCGCCGGTTCGCCGCTGCCGAGGTCGCGGACCCCGCCGCCGGCCAGCCACAACGCCACCACGGCGACCACGCTGAGGATCGCGGCGGACCCCGCGAGGTCGCGCCACCACCGCCGCGGCGGGGGCGGCGGGGCGATCCGGTCCTGCGGCCGGGCCAGCCGCACCCGTCCTGTCGTCGTCACAGTCACGCGGCGAGCCTGCCGCGCCGAATTGGGAGAACTCGAAGATTCGCTACGCCACCGCGACGAGAACCTTGCCGACCACACCCTGCTCGACCGCGTCGTGGGCCTCGGCCGTCCGTTCCAGCGGGAAGTGGTGCAGCGGCAGGCCGTGCTCCTCGCCGACCGGCAGCGCGCCGTCGCGCAGCGCCACGCCGACGTCCTCGGGGGCGGCCTGCAGCAGCGGCTCGCCGAGCGTGTACAGGATGAGGAACTGCACCCGGGTGTTGAGCATCATGTGCGGGCGGATGTCGAGGGAGACCGTGTCGCCGCCGTTGTTCGCGTAGATCGCGATGCCGGCGTGGTTGGCCGCGACCGCCTGGTTGAGCGCCGCGTTCGCGGTGGGGGAGACCTCCACGATGATGTCGGCGCCGTCGGGGGCGACCGCCCGGATCTGCTCGGCTGCGTCGTCGCGCCGGTAGTTCACGACGTGGTGGGCGCCGGCGGCGGTGGCCAGCGCCGCCTTTTCGGCACTGCTGACCGTGGTGACGACGGTCGCGCCGGCCCAGCGGGCGAGCTGGATCGCGGCGTGCCCGACGGCGCCCGCACCGCCGGCGACCAGCACGGTGCGCCCGATGAGCGCGCCGGGGCCGAGCCGGGCGGGTCCGGCCTGCGCGATCGTCAGGGCCCGGTGCGCGGTGATCGCCGGCACCCCGAGGGCCGCGCCCACGTCGTACGAGACGCCGTCGGGCAGCGGGAAGGCGTGCTCGGCCGCGACGATCGCGTACTCGGCGGCGGTACCGTACGGGCTGCCGTGCGCGGCGAGCATGATCCAGACCCGGTCGCCGACGTGGTGCGAGAGCACGCCCGGACCGACCGCGTCCACGAGCCCGGCGCCGTCCATGTTCGGCGTCGCCTCGGCGAAGCCCACGTCGCCGGCGGACCGGCGTTTCCAGTCGGTCGGGTTGACCCCGGAGCGCATCACCCGGACCCGGATCTGGCCGTCGCCCGGCTCCGGGACGTCCCGCTCGGCGAGGCTCAGGACGGAACTGTCGCCGGTGCTGCTGAACACGATCGCCCTCATGGCAAGCGACTCTACGGCCGCCCGCGGGGCCGGGCAGCTTGTCGCGCATCACAGGACGCCGCCCCCGGCATGCAGTAGGGGTTTGCGGGGAAGACAGAACGGTCGCCGCCCACCGGCAAGGAGGATGATCATGCGTGGTGCCGTCATGTACGCGCCCGGGGACGTGCGGGTGGAGGACCGCCCGGATCCGCGGATCGAGGCGCCCACCGACGCGGTCATCCGGCTGTCGGCGACCTGTGTGTGCGGGTCCGATCTGTGGCCGTACCGGGGAATCCAGAAGCTCGACGGCCCGGCGCCGATGGGCCACGAGTACGTGGGCATCGTCGAGGAGACCGGCGCCGAGGTGTCCGGCGTACGGCCCGGCCAGTTCGTGGTCGGCTCGTTCTGGGCCTCCGACAACACCTGCGAGATCTGCCGCGCCGGCTACCAGTCCGGCTGCGTGCACCGGGTGCCGATGGGCTCGCTCGGGTCCCAGGCCCAGTACCTGCGGGTGCCGCTGGCCGACGGCACGCTCGTGGCCACGCCCGAGGTGCCGCCGGCCGAGCTCGTCCCGGACTACCTGGCCGCCTCGGACGTGCTGGGCACCGGCTGGTTCGCCGCGGTGGCCGCCGAGGTGGGCCCGGGCAAGACCGTCGCCGTGGTCGGTGACGGCGCCGTCGGCCTGCTCGGCGTGCTCGCCGCCCGGCAGCTGGGCGCGGAGCGGGTCATCGCGATGAGCCGCCACGAGCCCCGCCAGAAGCTGGCCCTGGCGTTCGGGGCCACCGACGTGGTCACCGAGCGCGGGGACGCCGGCGTCGCCGCGGTCAAGGAGCTGACCGGCGGGCTGGGCGCGCACTCGGTGATCGAGGCGGTCGGCACGCAGGAGTCGATGACGCAGGCCGTACGTTGCACGCGGGCCGGCGGGCACGTCGGCTTCGTGGGGGTCGCCCACGACGTGAGCCTGCCGGGCATGGAGTTGTTCCGGTCCCTGGTGCACCTGCACGGCGGACCGGCGCCGGTCCGCCGCTTCCTGCCGGATCTGCTGCGGCTGATCGGCGACGGCACGATCGAGCCGGGTAAGGTTTTCGATCTTGAACTGCCCCTCGAGCAGGCGGCCGAGGGCTACCGGGCCATGGACGAGCGCCGCGCCGTCAAGACGCTGCTACGCCCGTAATCAACCACACGACCTGGGAGGGTCATCATTCTCACCGTCAACGCCCTCGCGGCTCCCTCAGCCACTGACGCCCTCGTGCGCACCACCGTGCAGCGTCGTGACCTGGGACCGCGCGACATCCTGATCGAGATCGCGTACGCCGGCATCTGCCACTCCGACATCCACACCGTGCGCGGCGACTGGGGGCCGGTGCCGTACCCGCTGACCGTCGGCCACGAGATCGTCGGCCGGGTCGCCGAGGCCGGCGCCGAGGTCACCCGGCACGCCGTCGGGGACCGGGTCGGGGTCGGCTGCATGGTCAACTCGTGCCGCGAGTGCGACAACTGCCGGGCCGGCTACGAGCAGTACTGCACCAACGGCAACACCGGGACGTACGCGAGCGTCGACCGCGACGGCACGGTCACCCAGGGCGGCTACTCGACGCACATCGTGGTCGACCAGGACTTCGTGCTGCGGGTGCCGGAGAGCATCCCGTACGAGGCGGCCGCCCCGCTGCTGTGCGCGGGCATCACCACGTACTCGCCGCTGGCGCACTGGAAGGCCGGCCCGGGCCGGAAGGTGGCCGTGGTCGGCATGGGCGGGCTCGGGCACATGGGCGTGAAGATCGCCGCCGCGATGGGCGCCGAGGTGACCGTGCTCTCGCAGACGCTGAGCAAGAAGGACGACGGCCTGCGCTTCGGCGCCCAGCACTACCACGCCACCAGCGACCCGGCCACGTTCGAGACGCTGGCGAACTCCTTCGACCTCATCGTCAACACGGTCAGCGCGCCGGTCGACATGGCCGCGTACCTCGGTCTGCTGCGCCTGGACGGCACCCTGGTCAGCGTCGGCGCGCCGCCGGAGCCGCTGCCGGTGCAGGTCTTCTCGCTGTTCGGCAACCGGCGCTCGTTCGCCGGCTCCAGCATCGGCGGCATCGCCGAGACCCAGGAGATGCTGGACTTCTGCGCCGGGAAGGGCATCGCCCCGGAGGTCGAGCTCATCGACGCGGACGCCGTGAACGAGGCGTACGAGCGGGTGCTCAAGTCGGACGTGCGCTACCGGTTCGTGATCGACATCGCGTCGCTGCGCTGAGCACGGGGTCCCCCACGTCCCGCCCGGGGATGTGGGGGACCGTGCCGTACGTCAGTTGACGAAGTCCTGGGTGAACCAGACCTTGCCGCCGCTGTCGCGCGTGACGGCCAGGCCGACCCGGGTGAATCCGGCGTTGAGCAGGTTCCTGCGGTGCCCGTCGTTCGGCGGCGTCTCGGCCAGCATGAGGTCGGTGAGGCCGTTGGCCGCGGCGATGATCTCGGTGGCGTTGTTGCCCGCGTTGCCCTGACCGATGTTCTCGCCGGCCGAGCGCCAGGAGACGCCGGCCGCGGTGAACCGGTCGCCGAGGCCCGCCTCGCCGGGGCACTGGTGGGACAGGCCGCAGCCGCCGGCCATCAGGGCGTTGTGCGCCTGTGACGCCTTGGTCAGCTCAGCGCTGAGCGTGAGCGGCTGCAGGCCGTTCGCCGTCCGGGCCGCGTTGATGTGCTGCAGGGCGGCCGTGATGACCGCGTCGGCGGCCGGCGGCTCGGTGGTGGGCGGCGCCGTGGTGGTGGGCGGCGTGGTCGCCGGGGGCCGCGTCGTCGGCGGGTTCGTCGGCTGGGTGGTCGGGCGGCTGGTCGGCGGCGTCGTGGGCGCCGCGGTGCCGGGGGCCGAGGTGGTGGGCACGGCGGTCGGGCGGGTGCTCGCCGAGGTCGTGGGCCGCGGCCAGTGCCGGCCGCGGCCGTGGTGGCCGGCCGCTGTGGTGGCCGGCCCGAGCAGCGGACTCGCGTGGCGGACGGCGTGCGGACGGTGGACGGTCTGCGCGGAGGCGACGCCGGCGACGCCGGCACCGAGCACGCCCAGCGCACAGGTGCTGAGCACGATCAGACGGGTCCGCTTGCGGTGGGGGGTGGGCACAGTGGTCCTCGTCGGTCGGCGGGCGGAGGCCCGCGCGGCCGTTCCGGGCAAGGGGAACGGGCGCCGGTCGGGCGCGGGGTCGACACTGCTCCACCCGGGACACCCGTGGCCAATCTTTGAGGAACCTTTAAAGTTCGGCTCAGCGGAACCTTAATCAGAGCGCGGAGCCCAGCGCGAGACCGAGCAGCGCCGACGCCACGATGAGGACGGTGAGCGCGGCGCCGTCCCGCAGCCGGCGGCGCCGGACCAGCCGGCGGGCCCGCACCAGGATGGCCTGGACGTGGTCCCGGCTCGGTTCGGCGCCGGCGTCGAGCAGATGCCACCGCAGGAAAGCCGGCGCGCCGCCGTCCGGGTCGTCCGCGACGGCGGGGGCCGGCGGCCGCGGGCAGACGTACCAGCGGCCGGGCCGATGCGCCGGCCCGGACCGGCTGCACCGGCGGCAGTGCTTGTTCATACCTCCATGACGCTGCGGCGGCCGAGAACGTTGCTCCGCCCGGTCACTGCGCTGCCGGGGGCGGGTCGCGGTCGACGAACCGGGCGAGCGTGTCGCGCAGGGCGACCAGCTCGTCCGTGCTCAGCGAACCGAACATCGAGGCCGCCGCCGATCGGGCGATCTCCTCGGCCTCGCCCAGGCACCGCCGGCCGCGGTCGGTGAGCGCGATGATCCGTGCCCGCCGGTCGCCGGGCACCGGCTGCCGTTCGACGAAGCCGCGTTGTTCGAGGTCGTCGACCGTCCGCAGCATCGCGGACTTGTCGGTGTCCAGCGCGGTGACGAGCTGCGCCTGGGTCGCGGGGCCGAGCCGGGCGATTGCCGAGAGCACCCCGAAGAGGCGTCCGTCGATCTCCAAGGGGGCCAGGGCCTCGGCGAAGGTCCGTGCCGCCCGCTGGTGTGCCAGCCGCAGCAGCTGGCCGATCTGGGGCCCGAGGGTCGCCACGTCGCTCACGGGCCCAGCTTACCGATCACGAGAAAGTATCCACTAAGAATTTCTCATCTGAGAACTTCTTGCTAGGGTCCACCCATGACCCCCTCCCGGGCGCACTGGCCGTTCCGCGTCAGCGTCAGCGTCGCCGCCCTTCTGCTCCTCGACCAGGCCGTGTTCGCCGGCCAGTTCCTCGCCGGCTCCTTCACGGCTCTGCACACCCACCGCGAGAACGCCACGTACTCGGGGATCGCGGTGCTCGTCGCCGCCGCGTGCGCCGTGCCGCTGCGGTGGTCCGGGGCCGCCCGCGCCCGGGGCCCGCTGTGGCCGCTGGGCGCCTGCCTCGGCCTGTTCGGGCTGATCGCGGTGCAGATCGTCGTCGGGTTCGGGCGTACGCTCGTGGTGCACGTGCCCCTGGGCGTCGCGATCATCTCGCTCGCGGTGTGGCTCGCGGCCTGGTCCTGGCGGTACCGGCCGGCGGAGGAGACCGAGGCCGCGGCCGGGGTGGCGCGATGAGGGTCAGCCGCCGGACGCTGCTGGCGCTGCTCGGCGGTGCCGGTGCCTCCGCGGCGGTCGGCGTGCCGCTGCTTGCCGGGCTGTCCGGCAGCACCTCGACCGGTGCGCTGCTGCCCAGCCTGATGCCGCTGCCGCAGCCGTTCACCCTCCCGTTCCGGGTGCCGCCGGTGCTTGCCCCCACCCGGCGCGACGCGGCCGGCGACCACTACGAGATCGTCCAGCGGGCCGCGACGGCGGAGATCCTGCCGGGGGTGCTGACGCCGATCTGGGGCTACAACGGCATCTTCCCCGGCCCGACGATCGTGTCCACCCGCGGCCGGCCGACCACGGTGACGCACCGCAACGAGCTTCCCGTGCCGGTCGTGGTGCACCTGCACGGCGGGCACACGCCGGCGGCCCACGACGGCTTCCCGGCCGACCTGCTCCACCCGGCCGGCACGCCCGCGGGGCCGCACGACCACCGGCACGCGGCGACGCCGGCCTACGGCACCCGGACCTACCGATATCCGGTACGCCAGCCCGCGGCGACGCTCTGGTACCACGACCACCGGATGGACTTCACCGGGCCGGCCGTGTGGCGCGGGCTCGCCGGCTTCCACCTCGTCCGCGACCCCGCCGAGGACCGGCTCGGCCTGCCCGCCGGCGACCGCGACCTGCCCGTGATGATCGCCGACCGGGCGTTCGCCGCGGACGGGAGCCTGCGCTACCCGAGCCTCGACCCGGCGTTGCTGCACACACCGGGCGTCACCGGGCCGTACGGTGCCGGGGTCCTCGGCGACGTGCTGCTCGTCAACGGCGTGCCGTGGCCGCTCGCCGAGGTGCCGGCCGTGCGCCACCGGCTCCGGCTGCTCAACGCCTCGAACGCCCGGCGCTACCGGCTCTCGCTGGACCCCGCGCCGCGCGGCGGGCCCGCCCTGACGCAGATCGGCACCGACGGGGGACTGCTCACCGAGCCGATCGCGCACGACGCGGTCGAGCTGGCGCCCGGTCAGCGCTGCGACGTCGTCGTCGACTTCGCCCGGTACGGCCCCGGCCGCGAGGTCACGCTGCGCAACGAGTTCGGCGACCGGAGCACCGCGGCGGTGATGCGGTTCCGGGTGGGCGGCGCGGCGCCGGACCCGAGCCGCATCCCCGATCGGCTGGCCCCGGATCCCGTCGTGGCGCCCGGCCCCGCCGCGACGGTACGGACGCTGCGCTTCCGGCACGACACCGTACGGGGGATGCCGGGCTGGACGGTCAACGGCGCCCCGTTCGACCCCGCGCACAGCATCGCCGACCCGCTGCTGGGTGACACCGAGGTCTGGCGGCTCGTCTCGGACTTCCACCACCCGGTGCACCTGCACCTCGGCCACTTCCGGGTGCTGTCGCGGGGCATCGGCGGGCCGGGCCCGTACGACCACGGCCCCCGCGACACCATCGACCTGCGCCCGGCCGAGCAGGCGACGATCGCGGTGTCGTTCACCGACTACCCGGGCCGGTACGTGCTGCACTGCCACAACCTCGAACACGAGGACATGGCGATGATGAGCGTGTTCACGACCCGGGCCGCGGGCCGCTGACCGGACCCCGTGGCGGCGCCGGAAGGGGTCAGCTCGCCTCGGCGAGCACGACGTTCTCCGCGGGCGCCGTGGTGGCCGGCGGCACCGTGGGGTCCGGGGTCGGCGGCGTCTCGGTGGACTCCGGCGGGGGCGTGGTGTGCGGCGGCGTCTGCGACGGCTCCGGGTCCGGCTGCGACGACGTCGGCGGCGGATTGCTCGGCGTGTGCCGCGGCGGCGTCGTCGGCGGCCTGGTCGGCGTGGCCGGGGCGCTGGTCGGCGGCGCCGGGGGAGTGGTCCGGACGGGCCGGTGCGGCCTGGTGTCGTCGCGGACCTGGGTGCCGGTGCCGGTGGCGGCGTCCGTGGTCGCGCGGACCGGCTGGTCGCGCTCCACGGGGGCGGCCGGCACCGGCGCGGCCGAGGTGACTCGCGGCGTGGTCATCGGCTGCGGTGTGCGCGCCGGGATGCCCGCGCCGGGCGCGCGCTCCACGGCGGCCTCGGCCTGCCGGCCGCGCAGCGTCGAGTAGCCGTTGGCCACCTGCAGCCCGAGGATGCTGATGACCGCGGCGGCGACGGCGGCCGAGGCGGTGACGGCGGCACGGCGGCGGGACCGGGTGCGCTGGGCGGCCGGGACGGTGCGGGTGAGGGCCGGGACGCCGCGGGTGAGCAGGGCCGCGGGCCGGACGGCCGGTGCCGTGCCGGAGGCCCGCCGCAGCCCCTCGGCGACCTGCGCGGCCGTCGGGCGCCGTGCGGGGTCGTCGGCGACGCACGCCTCGTACAGCCGGGAGATCTCGCGGGGGAGCCCGGCGATGTGCGGCAGGCGCGGGGTGCGGCCCTCGTGCCGGGCGGCGAGGACCTCGCCCACGCTGGTGCCCCGCCAGGCGCGGGCGCCGGTGAGGCACTCGAACAGCACGAGGGCCAGTGCGTACACGTCCGCGGCGGGGAAGGTGGGCTCGCCGCGCAACTGCTCGGGCGCGAGGTTGGCCGGGGTGCCCCAGAGCCGCCCGTGGGTGTCGAAGCTGTTCTGCCCGGCGACGGCGGCGATCCCGAAGTCGAGGACCTTCACGCCGCCCGGGGTGAGCATGACGTTGCGCGGTTTCACATCGCGGTGCACGAGGTTGCGCTCGTGGGCGGCGGCCAGCGCGGCGGCGGTGTCCGCGCAGATCGCGGCCGCCTCGCGCCAGTCGAGCGCGCCGGTCGCGGCCAGCCGGTCGGCGAGCGTGTCGCCCTCGAGGAACTCCATCACCAGGTAGGGCACCCGCTGGCTGCCCTCGGTCGCCTCGCCGTAGTCGTACACCCGGGCCACGTTCGGGTGGTTGAGCGCCGCCGCGGTCCGCGCCTCGCGCAGCACGTCGATCGAGGGCGCCGTGCTGTCCGGCCGGTACGGCGAGAACAGCTTGATGGCCACGCGCCGCTTGAGCGTGCGGTCCCAGCCGCTGTGCACGACGGCGCTGCCGCCGCGCCCGACCGCCTCCTCGACCCGGTACCGACCGGCGAGTGATCGCATCGAGACCCCTCCCCGCCGTCGTTCCGCACCGGCCTGTGATCAAGCTGTGAGTGCGGCAGATCCTACCCGACCAGGGGCTGCGTGAAACACCCGCGAGTCGCGGCGGCGACAGCGATCAGCCGGGCCGCTCCCAGAGGGGCCGGCGGAATGTCGCGTACGTGTACTTGCCGGTGATCCGCCCGCCGTCGTCGAAGTGGAACACGTCCACGCCGCGCCACTGCAGCCGGCCGCCGTGGCGGGCGCGGGCGTACCAGCGCAGCGGTGCGAGCGCCCGCCGGCCGTGCTCGCCGGTCAGGTCGATCCGGCACACCCAGCGGATCGTGACCCGCCGCGCGGTGTCGTCGATCACGGTGTCGTCCACGTCGAAGAAGAGCGTGCCGAACCGCCCGGCGAACGGCGGCGCGAACTCGGCCCGGATCGCCGCCGTGCCCTGGTGCACCGAGCCGTTGCCGGGCAGGTACTCGGCGTCGTCCGCGAAGTGCGCCATCGCCGTGTCGAGCTCGCCGTCGTTGAAGGCGGCGACGAAGGAGTCGATGATCCGGCCGAGCTCGGTTCTCGTGGCTGGCATGGTCTCCACGTTTCGCGGGCGGGACGGGGAGCGCCGACGCTGGCAGCGGCGCCGCCCGGTTCGCCGCGATCGTGGTCGTTCGGGCAGCGGGTCAGGCGCTTCCGGTCCAGTCGGGAGGGTCCGCCGGGTGCAGCGCGGGGTCGTCGGTGGCGAACGTGCGTACCGGCCCCGGCGCGGTGGTGGGGCCCTCGAACCGGACGCTGACCCGGCCGAGGCCGCTGCCCCAGACCCAGCCGGGGCCGTACGCGTCGTGCCGCACGTCCTGCCCGGGCCGCCACCCGCCGGTCACCGCCGGTGCGGCCGGCGCCTCGCCGCCTGTGCCCGGCCCGTCCGGAGGCTGTTCCGCGCCGAGGCCGGCCGGGGGTGCCGTGGTGAACAGGTCGTCCTGCACGAAATCGGCCAGCGTGGTGACCCCGACGCCGAGCAGGCGGATGCCGGCCGAGGTGTCCACCTCGGCGAGCAGCCGGTGCGCGAGCTGGGCGACGAGCCGGGGGTCGTCGGTGGGCTGGGCGCGGGTCAGCGACCGGGTGATCGTGGTGAAGTCGTAGTGGCGGATCTTCACCGTGACCGTACGGGCGGACAGGCCGGCGGCGCGCAGCCGGGCGCCGACCCGGCCGGCGAGCTGATCGATCTCGGTCCCGAGGCGGCCGCGGTCGGTGAGGTCCACGTCGAAGGTCGACTCGGCCGACAGCGACTTCGCCTCGTGCTCGCCGATGACGAGGCGGTCGTCGTCGGCGCGGGCCAGCCGGTACAGGCCGGCGCCGTGGGCCTGGCCGAACCAGTCCAGCAGGTCCGGCAAAGGCACGCGCGCGAGGTCGCCGATCGTGCGTACGCCCGAGCGGCGCAGGCGTTCGTCGGTGGCCGGGCCGACGCCGGGCAGCCGGGTCACCGGCAGCGGGTGCAGCACCGCCTGCTCGTCGCCGGGGGCGACCACCGTCAGCCCGTCGGGTTTGCGCAGATCCGAGCCGATCTTGGCGACCAGCTTGGAGGTGCCGACGCCGATCGAGGCGGTCACCCCGCCGGTCGCCGCCGCGATCGCGGCCTTCAGCCGGTCCGCGAGCGCGGTCACGCGGGGCACGGACAGGTCGTGGCCGCCGGCGGCGAGATCCAGGTACGCCTCGTCGATCGAGACCTGTTCCACCAGCGGCGACACGTCGTCCAGCAGGGCCATGACGACCTCGCTGGTCCGGCGGTACGCGGCGAAGCGCGGCGCGAGGAAGGCCGTGCCGGGCGGGCACCGGCGCCGGGCCTCCGCGGTCGGCATCGCGGAGCGGGCGCCGTACCGGCGGGCCTCGTAGGACGCGGTGGCGACGACGCCGCGGCCGGCCGTGCCACCGACGATCACCGGCCTGCCGCGCAGCGACACCTTGTCGCGCTGCTCGACGGCAGCGAACATCGCGTCCAGGTCGACGTGGGCGATGGCCGGCTCGCGCCTCACCGCCGCCCCCGTCCCATCTCCCCAGTGTCCAGCCCGCGCGGGGTGCTGCCCGCCCGGGGGCGGTCACCGGCCGGCGGGCGCGCCCGTGGCGTGCTCGCCGGCGAAGTCCCAGACGGCGTTCAGCGTCTGCTCCGGGGTCTCGATCTGGGGCAGGTGCCCGGTGTTCTCCAGCGGCCGGTAGGTGGCGGTGGGGATGGCCGCCGCGTACGCGCGCCCGTACGCCGGGTCGACGATGCGGTCGCTCTGCCCCCACAGCACGAGCACGGGCACCCCGACCGTGGCCAGCCGGCCGGCCAGGGTGGGGTCGGTCATGGTGCGGCCCGCGTACCGGGCGATGGCCTCCCGGTTGCCCGCCATGAGCGCCTTCTGTGCCTCGGGGAGGCTCGCGGGGTCCATCCGGAACTTGTCCGGCTCGTGGTACGACAGGTCGGCCAGCTGGTCCATGCTCAGCGAGAAGAAGTCGGCCACCGGGTGCCCGGGCACCTCGAGGCCCACGCCGTTGACGATGACGACGCTGCTGACCCGCGGGCTCGCCAGCGCGGCCATCTCGGCGGCGATCCAGCCGCCGATCGAGTTGCCGACGACCGTGACGCCGGTGAGGCCGCGCTCCTCGAGCAGGCCGGCGTAGAGCCGGGCGAGGCCGGGGACGTCGGTCAGGTCGCCGGGCCGCGGGGTGCCGTTGAAGCCGGGGTGGGTGGGCACCAGGACGCGGGCGGGCCGGGCGGCGGCGAGGCGGTCGGCGAAGCCGGCGACGGACACCGGACCGGCGCCGCCGTGCAGCAGCAGGAACGGGTGGCCGGAGCCGGATTCGTGAAGGGTGACGGACATCGTTCGCTCCTTGCGGAAGGGGGTGGGTTCCAATGCGCGGCGCGCGCCGGAGAGTCAGCGGCGGCCGGTGAGCAGCGCTGCCGTGGCGAGGGTGACCAGGACGAGGAGGGCGGCGACCGCGAGGGCCGCCGCGGGCATCCCGGTGGCGGCCGAGCCGCCGTGGTGGGCCCGGGCGGCGATGACCGCGCCGATGACCGCCGGGCCCAGCGCGGCGCCGGTCTGGCGCAGGGCGTTGTTGGCCGCGCCGGCGATCGCGGCCTGCGGGGCGGCCACGGCCTGCACGGCCACCGCGGAGCTCGTGGCCATGGCGACGCCGCTGCCGGCGCCGGCGCCGCACACCGCCTGGGTGAGCCAGAGCAGCCGGACGCCGGTCAGCGTGCCGGACAGGCTGACCGCCCAGCCCGCGGCGGCGCCCGTGGCGGTGAGGGCGATCCCGGCGCGGGCGAGCCGGCGCGGGCCGTACCGGCCGGCGAGGACACCCGCGGGCAGGACCGAGGCGGCCAGCGCCACCGTGAAGGCGGAGGTGAGCCACTGCAGATCGCTGGTCGCGGCGCCGGTCTGCGCGGCGATGCGGCCGAGGATCCCGTTGAGCCCGGAGAAGGGCAGGTAGGAGACGAGCATGGCCACGCAGGCCACGCTCAGGGTGCGGAGGTCGTCCGCCACCGGCCGGGTGCCGGCGCGGGGCGTCGCCGCGGTCGCTGTCATGCCGGCGACGCTATATCAGCATACTGATATAAGCAACCTGAAATAAGGAACCTGGTTTAAGCTGATCGCATGGCAAGCACCGCCGAAGAGGTCGGCATTCTGGTCAAACGCGTACAGCACCGGCACCACCGCGCCCTCACGGCGGCGCTCGCGGAGCTCGGGGTCTCGCTCGTGCAGTGGGACACGCTGCGGCACCTGCACCGGAGGCCCGACGCGTCGCTGCACGACCTGGCGCAGCTCACGTACCAGACGGACCAGTCATTCGGCACGCTGGCGGCCCGCATGGCCGACCGGGGCCTGATCGAGCGGGTGCCGGGACCGGGCCGGGCGGTGCGGCACCGCCTCACGCCCCGGGGCGAGCAGCTGCGGGCGGCGGGGGAGGAGCGGGTGCTCGCGGTGGTGGCCCAGTCGTTCGCCGGGCTGGGCGAGGACGACCTCGACCGGCTCGCCGGTCTGCTGCGTCAGGTCCTGGAACAGCCGCTGTCCCTGGCCGGTGCGCCGCCTCTGTGAGAGCCCCTCGCCGGTCAGCAGCTGCCGGGCGGCGGCTGCGCGCGGCCCGGGGCCGAGGAGGTGCTCACCAGGGCGGTGTGCGAGACGACCTGCCTCAGGAGCCGGGCCGCAGCAGGGCGTACCGGTAGAGGTCCGTGCGCCCGCCGGTGCGGCGCTCCTGTCCTTCCCGGACGAAGCCGGACCGTTCCAGCACGCGCTGCGCGGCGAGGTCGGGCGTGGGCACGCCGGCCACGAGCCGTTCGAGCGCCGTACCCGTCAGCGCCCACCCGCAGAGCAGCTTCACGGCGCGGGTCGCGTACCCGTGTCCCTGCCGGGCCGGGATCAGACGGCAGTCGATCTCCGCCTGGGTCGGGTCCGGGTGCCGGACCGTCAGCCCGGCCCTGCCGGCGAAGGCGCCGGTGGCCACGTCCCGGATCGTCAGCCGGATCTCCTGGTCCGCGAGCCAGGCGGCGTCCGCGTGGGCGCAGTATCGGACGGTCTCTTCCGGGGCCGCCGGCGCGCAGGGGAGGAGCTGGACGGCGGGTGCGTCGGCGGCGCGCATCGGCGTCAGGCGCACCACGCCGTCGGTCAGCTCGCCGCCGGGCAGGTCGGGCAGGTGGCGCGGCGTGGGGCCGGGCGGGTCGCCGGCCACCCGCGCCCACACGATCAGGTCGTCACGGCCGCCCGGGCGGGCGCCGGCGGCACGCCCGACACCCTCCCGCGTGTACCCGGCCCCGAGCGCCACGCGCTGGCTGGCCGCGTTCTCGAGCTCGGTGCGCAGCTCGATGCGGGCGTACCCGGCGGTGAAGGCGTACTCGGTGAGCGCCCGGGCCGCCGCCGTCGCCACGCCGCGGCCGCGGGCCTGCGGGGCGATCCAGTAGCCGATGCTGCCCACGTTCTCCTGGACGTACAGCAGACCGACGCTCCCGATGAGCGCGTCCGTCCCCGGGTCCGCGATGGCGAAGTTCCCGCCGCTGGGGAACGCCGCCGCCGCGCCCTCGGTGACCCACCGCTGCGCGTCGGCCTCGGTGTACGGCCGCGGCAGCGCGGGCAGGAACCGCTGGGTCAGCGGGTCGTTGCAAGCGGCCCGGACGGCGCCCGCGTCCGCGGCCCGGTACCGCCGGAGCCTCACGCCGGTGCCCTCGATGGAGTCGGCGCGCAGGTCCGGCGTGGCATCCATGATCACGATCCTGCCGGACCGGCCCGCCCGCCGCGGCGGGCCCACCTGTGATGCAGGTCTCATGGCCAGAATGCAGGGATGCCTGCGCCGCGGCCACAAGGACACGTGAGCTTCTCGATCGGCTGGGGGGACGTCGTGGTGCAGCCCGGCGCCCCGCCCGCGGCCTCCTCTGCGGACCAGGACCTGTGGCCATTGATCACCGCCGGGCGCCACGACGCGTTCACCGTCCTCTACGAGCGGCACGCGGAGGCGGTGTGGAACTTCGCCTACCGGCTGACCGCCTCCTGGAACGAGGCCGACGACCTGCTGTCGGTGGTCTTCCTGACCGCGTGGCGCCGCCGGCGGGGACCTGCGCCTGGTCAACGGCAGCGCGCTGCCCTGGCTCTACGTCGTGACGAGCAACGTGTGCCGCGGCGAGCGCCGCACGACGGCCCGGTTCCTCCGGGCGCTGCCCCGGCTGCTGCTGCCGCCCGCACCCGACCACGCCGAGCGGGTGGCCGAGCACGACGCCGCGGAGCGCCGCCTGCGAAACGTCCTGGCCGCCGTCGAGGAGCTGCCCCGCGCCGAGCGCGAGGCCGTCCGCCTCTGCCTGCTCGGCGGGACCCCGGTGGAGGACGCCGCGGCCATGTGGGGCATCGCGCCGTCCAGTGTGCACTCCCGCCTCGCCCGGGCCCGGGCGAGATTGTCCCGGCTCGTGGTGGAGGACACCGATGCCTGATCTCGACGGCCTGCCCCCGCGCCGGCCGCTGCCCGCCGACGTGCGCCGCGCCGCCCGCCGGTCGCTGCTGGCGGGACTCGAGCCGCGCTCCGGCAGGAGGGTGGTGGCGGCGATCGGCGTCGCGTTCGCGGTCCTGGCCGTGCCGTCGGTCGTCACGCTCTCGCTGGTGGACACCCGGCCGGGCGGGCACGCGGCCACGGCCGCGGACCCGGGCCGGCTGACGGTCGTGACGCCCGAGCAGAGATTCCACGCCCGTGAGCAAGCGCCGGCGGACGTCGTACGACGGTGCACGGTGGGCGCCGGGGACGTGTCCCGGTGGCGGCCGCTCCTGACCGTGTCCGCCCGGGGCGACACCGTCGTGGCCTTCCGGACCCCGGACGGCGACCGGTTCTGCGAGGTCACACCGCAGACGGTCGCGGTGTCGGCGGCGGCGTCCGTACCGCGGGGCGGGCGGGGCGCGGTCACGTTCGTGTCGGGTCTCGGCACCGTCGCCGGGGTTGTGGACCCGGCCGTGCGGGCGGTCTCGGTGAGCGACCCGGACTCGGCGTACCCGATGACGGACGACGGGGAGCCGGCCGTGGTCCGCGACGGCGTCTTCGTCGTGCCGAACACCTTCGCGGGCTCGGTGGGCGGCCTGCGCCTCGCGATCGGCGGCACCGCCACGGCCGAGGCGGCGTCGGTCACCGTCGAGGCCGTCGGCCTTCCGCCGGCCGTCGCGGTCCGGACCGACCGTCCCCGCCCGGCCGCCGACCGGACCTCGGCGCACGGCCGGGCGCTGGGCGACTGCCTCGGCGCGGCGGTACCGCCCGTCGTGGACCTCGGCGGCTGGGAGCCGGGCGCCGCGCTGGAACTCGACGACAGCGAACGGATCGTCCTCGGCCGCTACCGGGACCTGCTGGCGGTCTGCGTGCGGCGCGGCGCTCCCGGCACCCCGGGTACGCCCACCGTGACGGTCGACGAGGGCGGCCTGAGCAGCGGCGCGCGATCCTCCGAAGTGGACGCCAACCCGTTCTTCTTCACCCGGTCGGTCTTCTACAACTTCCGCAGCACGCCGGACGGCGCCTCGGCGAGCGACGTCGTCGCGATCACCGGGCTCACCACGGACCCCCGGGTCGCGGCGGTCGGCATCGACCGGCCGCACCGGGCGCCGGTGACCGCGACGGTGGTGAACGGCACGTTCGTGCTGCCCGGCATCGGGCTCAACGAGGGGACCGGGCCGGACGGCGACCGCAGCCGGATCACGGCCGTGGACCGGGAAGGCCGGGCCCTGGGCGGCGCGCTCATCCCGTCGTGACGAGCCCGCTCACAGCGGTGGCCGGACGACGTACGCGGTGGCGTCGGCCGGTCGCCGGGCCGTCAGGACGAGGGCCGACCGCTGCTCGTCGACGAACCGGTCCGGGTAGTTCCACGCCCGCAGGGAGATGCTGGTCCCGCCGGACCGGGGAACCGCGCAGAACGTCGCGTCGGCGGCGTACAGGGGATCGTCCTGCCGTACGTCGAGGTGGATGACGAAGTCGCGGTGGCGCAGGAAGCGCCCGGGGAAGTTGACCGACTCGAGGGAGACGCAGCCGCGACCGGCCAGTCCGGCCCGGACCGTGAACGTCGCGTCGAGCCGGGCCGTGGCCCCGCTCGCGGCCGTGACCGGGTCGACGCGACCCAGGAAGTCGCGGTGCCGCACGCGCAGCCCGGAGCGGCCGGCGAGTTCCAGGCCGACCGTGCGGCCGACGGCCAGGTCGGCGGCCGGGGCCGGGGTGCTCGGCGCGGTGGTGGCCCGCCCGGCGACCGGTGACCAGGTGCGCCCGGTGGGAGCGGGCCGGGCGGGGGGCCGCGTGCTGCGGTCCGGGCCGGGCGGAGCCGACTGCAGCTCGATCGCGGACGGCAGCGGCTCGAAGGAGAAGGCGATCGGCGGCTGCGGCGTGATCGGCGCTGTGCCGCCGTCGCCGAGCACAGCCCGGGCTGCCAGGACGAGCAGCGCGCCGGCCACGACCACGGCGCCCAGGAGCAGCGCCCGGCCGTGGACGTCGCCGGAACGGGGGTCGGCCGGGGCCGGCGGACCAGGCATGGTGGTCGATGTCTCCCGCGGATCGTCGGGGCGCCGGACGCCCGGCCCCGTCATCCTCGGGGCCGGGCTGCGGGAAAGCAAGGTTCGCCGGCTGCTACTGATCAGATCGATGAACGGTGACGGCGCCGAGGCCGTGCACGGCGTCCACGTCGATGCCGGTGCCGCCGCGGCGCCACCGCGGCGACTCGAACGAGGTGTTGCGGGCCACCCCCGCGACGGTACGGCCGTCCAGCGTGGCCTGACCGGCGCCGCGGCGGGCCCGGATCCGCACCGGCGCCGCCCCGGGCACGGTGATCCGCAGCCGGTTGATGCCGCCGGAGACCCGTACGGGCAGCGTGCCGGCCGGCTGCGGCAGCGTGAGGTGGATGTCCGCGGCGTCGCCGGCGAGCAGCACCCGGGTCAGCTCCCCGCCGGAGACGTCGATGTCGCCGAGCCGCAGGTCGCTGCTGATGTCGAGGAACCACCGCACGCCCACCGCGAGTGTCACCGTGACGGTGGCGGTGCCGCGCCGGCCGCTGTCGCGCAGCGTGGCGCGTACGGTGCCCGCCCCGAACGTGGCGGAGGGAACGACGGCGCTGTCGGAGGCGGCGCTGATCCGGTACAGGGTGTCGTCGAGATCGGCGGTCCGCACGATGACCGTGGCCGCGTCGCCGCTGAGGTGGAAGCTCGCCTTGCGGACGTTGTCGTTCGGTCCGGTCAGGACGACCGGCTCGGCGAAGCGCGGGGTCACGTCGGCCTGGGCCGCCTCGGGAGCCGGCGCCGGCGCCGGCCCGTCGGCCCGTCCGGCGGTCTGCCGGTGCCACCACGAGCCGGCATAGGCCGCCGCGCCCACGAGAAGGAGCAGGATCAGCAGCGCGGGGACCGCCCGGCGCCGGGCGCGCCCCGGCGCCGGTGGCGGGGCTGTCCGGGCAGCGGCCGGGATCTCCGCCGTGTCGGCTCCGGCCCGGGGCGCGGTCGTCGTCACGGCGGCGTCGCCGCTGTGGAAGTCGGCGGCCGGGGCGATGCGGTGCGGCAGGTCGGGCCAGTAGTCGGCCACCTTGGGCCAGGCGGCCGGTGCCGGTGCCGGAGGGTGATCACCGTACGGATCGAGGTCGGGCATCGGCATGTCCTCCTGGCGTGGCGGCGGCATGAGGCACCGGGCCCCGGCGCGGAGGTCCGGGGCCGGCGTGCGGGCTCGACTGTCCATACGTCACCGCGGGGACCGGCGGATCAACGCCCGGCCGGGTTCCCCCGCCGGTGGCGTGCCGCGGCCGGTGGAACCCCGGACGGATCGGGCGCGACGACGTGATCGCGTGTGGACATGCGGGGACCCGCACGCCTTCTCTGGTGGCTGCCGCGGCCCTGTGGCGCTCCTGGCACGGCGCCTAGGGGGGACACCCCCCTACCGGCGCGGACCGGTGCCGAGGGGTCCTGCGACCGGAGGCAGCTGCTTGCCCGCCTCCGCGGCGGAGGCCTCCCGGGAGAAGAACATGCCCGTGTTGCCGGTGAAGGGCTGCAGCGGCGAGCGGCACACGGTCCCGGCGCGGGGCAGGGTGCCGCGCAGCAGGTACGCGTCCATGGCCCGGGTGACGCAGGTGGACGTGCCGTACGCGGTGTGCCCCCAGTTGTCGCTGGTCAGCAGCCGGCTGTTCGGCAGCAGCTTCGACGCGGAGACGGCTTCGCGGTAGTTGGTGGCCGGGTCCCAGTAGTTGCCGACGAACAGCACGGGCGCGCTGGTACGCCGGTTGAACGGGCCCACGTAGGCGTCCTCGTCCCGGGCGGTCCACGTGTCGGCGGCGCACGGGGCGCTGCTCCAGCCCCACGCCCGGCCGAAGTACGGCGCGCGCCGGTCGGCGGCCGCGGTCAGCGCGGGCCACGCCGCGGCGTCGGCGGGGTGCCGGCCGTCGGTGCACATCACCCCGGCGAACGCCTCGAGCGAGTTGTCGTACGGGAAGTCGCGCGCCGGCGCCCGCAGCTGCGTGACCCGGTCGAGCAGTGCCGTACGGGCCGCGGCGCGCAGCCGTGCCTTCCCGGCCGAGCCGGCCTGCATCGTCTCCACCTCGGCGGTCATCTGGGTGACCAGGTCGCCGGCCATCGGGCTGTAGAGCTGGTTGAGCGTGAGGCCGATGAACAGCGCGTAAGTCAGGCTCACGGTCCCGGCGACCGGGTCCTTGCCGAGCACCAGGGGCCTGGCCCGCAGCTTGCGCGCCACGGTGGTGAAGCGCTTGGCCGGGTTGCCCTTGGCCAGCTCGCACCGCTTGACCCCGGCCCGGTCGCACCGTTCGAGCAGCTTCATCAACGCCCGGTACGCCCCGTCCGCAGAGTGCAGCCGGTCGTCCTGCAGCTGCCCGCCCGTCGCGTCGGTGCCCACCCACGACACCGGGTTGATCACGCCGTCCAGGGCGAGCGCGCGGACCCGGTCGGGGAACATGTTGGCGTAGTACTGGCCGAGGGCGGTGCCGTAGCTGAAGCCCAGGTACGTGAGCTTCGCGTCGCCGAGGGCGCGCCGGAGCACGTCCATGTCGCGGGCCGCCTCGGCGGTGGACATGGCCGACGCCAGCTCCCCGCCGGTGTCCGAGCAGGCCCGGCCGAGCGCCTGGGCGCCCTGGACGTAGCTGGTCACCTCCTTGGCCCCGTACGGGAAGAACACGGCCATGCCGGCCGTGGCGACGCTCTGGTCCCGGGTGGAGGGGAAGCACTTGAGGGCGTCGCTGGAGCCGACGCCGCGGGGGTCGAAGCCGACGACGTCGAAGCGGTCCAGCACCGAGTCGCTGAGGAAGCCGGAGGCGGCCAGGGCCATCTCGGTGCCGGAGCCGCCGGGGCCGCCCGGGTTGACGAAGAGGCTGCCGATGCGGCTCGCCGGTTTGCGGGCCTTCACCCGCACGACGGCGATCTGCACGGACGCGCCCTGCGGGTCGTCGTAGTCCAGCGGCAGCTGCGCGGTGGCGCACTGCGCGTTGCCGTAGCAGGTGAACCACGCGAGGTCCGGCGCCGGCACGCTGTCGACGCGCTGGGCCTCCAGCTCGCCGGTCGGATCCGCGGCGTGTCCCGCGGTGGGCATGACGAGGGACGCGGCGACCATCAGCGCCGCGGTCACCGCCCCGGTCACACGAGAGCTCAGCGACACCGGGATCCTCCTGGCTTGCGCGGCAGAGGGACCCGCCGCCGGACGTGGAAGCCTGAAAAGTATTCATATGCGAGGGCGGCGCATATCACCCGAGCGGTCAGCATTTGCCCGCTTCCGGCCCGCCCCGCGGCCGCCCGGGCCTACGGTGCCGCCATGATCAATCCCGGTACGGCCCCGGTCGAGGACGCCGACGAGCGGGCGGCCGCCGCAAACCTGGCCGTGTTCCTCGACGCGGTACGGGCGCGCGTCACCGGCATGGGCGGGCCCCCGGCCGTCCGCGTCAGCGATCTGACCGGTGAGCCGGTGCGCGACCCGGCGGCGGACCGCGACGGCCGCTTCGGGTGGGACCTGCCGTTCTCCGACGGCAGCCGGCTGCGGCTGCTCATGCCGGGTGCCGACATGTCCCGGCTGCGTGACGACCTCAGCGCCGAGGCGCCGTGCCTCTACGTCAACGGGAACGCGTACTGGTGGGACGCCGCGGTGGCCCGCGTCGCCGCCGAGGGGCTGGTCGTCAGCGGCCTGCGCTGACCGCCGGGACACCCGGCCGTAGGCTTCGGCCAATCGCGTTTGTAGGAAACCTACAACGGGGCGACCCGGGGCATGGTGGCGCCGGACATCGGTGCGGCGGGGTCTCATCCAGCAAGGTAGAGGGTGGAGACAGGCGGCGTCCGAGATCCGGGCGTCGCCTCCTGTTGACATGTCCTGGGAGGCTCGGCCGGTGTTCAATCGCGTGGCGATCGTCAACCGTGGGGAGGCCGCGATGCGGCTCATCCACGCAGTCCGGGACCTTTCGGCGGAAACGGGCGAGCGGATCGAGACGGTCGCCCTCTACACCGACGCCGACCGTACGGCCACCTTCGTGCGGGAGTCGGACATCGCGTACCCGCTGGGCCCCGCGTCGGCCCGGCCGTACCTCGACCTCGCCGTGCTGGAGCGGGCGCTGGTGGAGACCGGCGCCGACGCCGCCTGGGTCGGGTGGGGCTTCGTCGCCGAGGACCCGGCCTTCGCCGAGCTGTGCGAGAAGATCGGCGTCACCTTCGTCGGCCCGAGCCCCGAGGCCATGCGCCGGCTCGGCGACAAGATCGGCGCGAAGCTGATCGCCGAGGAGGTCGGCGTCCCGGTCGCGCCCTGGAGCCGCGGCGAGGTCGCCACGCTCGAGGCGGCGCTGAAGGCCGGCGACGAGATCGGCTACCCGCTGATGCTCAAGGCCACCGCGGGTGGCGGCGGCCGGGGCATCCGCATGGTGGCCTCCGGCGCGGACCTCGCCGAGGCGTACGAGCGCACCAGCCAGGAGGCCCTGCGCGCGTTCGGCTCCGGCGTGGTCTTCCTCGAGCGCCTGGTCACCGGCGCCCGGCACGTCGAGGTGCAGGTGATCGCCGACGGGCAGGGCACCGCGTGGGCGCTGGGCGTGCGCGACTGCTCGGTCCAGCGGCGCAACCAGAAGATCATCGAGGAGTCGGCCTCGCCGGTGCTCGCCCCCGCGCAGGTCGCGGAGCTCAAGGCGTCCGCCGAGCGGCTCGCCGTGGCCGTCGGCTACCGCGGCGCGTGCACCGTCGAGTTCCTCTACCACCCGGGCGACAAGCTCTTCGCCTTCCTCGAGGTCAACACGCGCCTGCAGGTCGAGCACCCGATCACCGAGATCACCACCGGCACCGACCTGGTCCGGCTGCAGTTGCACGTCGCCGGCGGCGGCCGGCTCGAGGGAGCGCCGCCGGCCGAGAGCGGCCACGCCGTCGAGGCCCGCCTCAACGCCGAGGACCCCGACCGCGACTTCGCCCCGGCACCCGGGCGCATCACCCGGCTGGTCCTGCCCGCCGGCCCCGGCATCCGGGTGGACACCGGCGTCAGCGAGGGCGACACCATCCCCGCCGACTTCGACTCGATGATCGCGAAGATCATCGCGTACGGCCGGGACCGCGAGCAGGCGCTCGGCCGGCTGCGCCGCGCGATGGCCGGGACCACGGTGCTCATCGACGGCGGCACCACCAACAAGAGCTTCGTGCTGGACCTGCTCGACCAGCCCGAGGTGATCGACGGCAGCGCCGACACCGGCTGGATCGACCGGGTCCGCGCCGAGGGACGCCTCGTCGGGCACCGGCACTCCGCGGTCGCGCTGGCGGCGGCCGCCATCGAGGCGTACGAGGACGAGGAGGAGATCAGCCAGGGGCAGCTGCTGTCCACCGCGCACGGCGGGCGTCCGCACGCGCGGCACGACACCGGCCGGCCGCTGGACCTCAAGCTCCGCGGCGTCGGCTACCGCGTCCGGGCCGCCCGGGTCGGCCCCTCCCGGTTCCGGGTCAGCGTCACCTCCGGCGCCGACACGCGTACGGCCGACGTCGAGCTCGAGCGGTTCGACTCGCGCAGCGGCCGCATCGTGGTCAACGGCCACCGCTTCCGGCTGGTGACCGCGTCGTACGGCCCGATCCACCTCGTCGAGGTCGACGGGGTGGCGCACCGGATCAGCCGTGACGAGGGCGGCGTGGTGCGTTCCCCGGCCCCGGCGCTCGTGGTCGCCACGCCCGTGGCCGTCGGCGCCGAGGTCGAGTCCGGCGCGCCGATCCTCGTGCTGGAGAGCATGAAGATGGAGACGGTGCTGCGCGCGCCGTTCCGCGCCCGGGTCCGCGAGTGCCCGGTGTCGGTGGGCAGCCAGGTGGAGACCGGCGCGGCCCTGATGCGCCTGGAGCCGCTCGCCGACGGGGCCGAGCAGGAGGCGCCCGAGGACACCCGTACCGTCGAGATCGACCTTCCGGCCGAGCCGGCCGGCGTCTCCGCCGCGGCCCGGGTGGAGCGCGGCCTGCAGGACCTGCGCGCGCTGCTGCTGGGCTTCGACGGCGACCCCGAGGACCCGCGCCGGGTGCTGACCGGCTACCTGGCCGCCCGCGAGCAGGCCGGCGACCGGCCGCAGCCGGGCGAGCTGGACCTGCTGACCGTCTTCGCCGACCTGTGCGAGCTGAGCCGCAACAAGCCGGGCGGCGAGCTCGACGTCGAGCCGGGCAGCCCGGTGCACAGCCCCCGCGAGTACTTCCACAGCTACCTGCAGAGCCTGGACGTCGAGCGGGCCGGCGTCACCGCGGACTTCCAGGCGAAGCTGCGCCGGGTGCTCGGCAACTACGGCGTGTCCGATCTGGACCGTACGCCGCAGCTCGAGTCCGCCGTCTTCCGCATCTTCCTCGCCCAGCAGCGCATCTCCACGGACGTCGCCGTCGTCTCCGAGGTGCTGCGGCAGTGGCTGGCCGGCTCGGCGCCGGTGGGGGAGCTGCGGGAGCGGGCCGGCCGCGTGCTCGAGCACCTCATCGAGGCCACCCAGGTGCGCTTCCCGGCCGTCTCCGACCTGGCCCGCGGCCTGGTCTTCCGCTGGTTCGCGCAGCCGCTGCTGCGCCGCAACCGGGCCGAGGTCTACGCCGACGTCCGCAGCCACCTCAGCCATCTCGACCAGCACCCGGACGCCCCGGACCGCGCCCTGCGCATCCGGGCGATGGTGGCCAGCGCCGAGCCGCTGGTCCGGCTGATCGGCCAGCGCATCGGCCGGCCCGGCCGCGACCACGCGCCGCTGCTGGAGGTGGTGACCCGCCGCTACTACGGCAACCGCCGGCTGTCGGACGTCACCGTGCGGGAGGCGGGCGGCTGCCGCTTCGTCACCGCCGAGCACGCGGGCACGGCGGGCACGACCCGCGTGGTGGCCACGGCGGCGGACATCACCGCGCTGCCCGGCGCGATCGCCGCGCTGGCCACGCTCGCCGAGGGCGTACCCGAGGACGGCCTGGTCGCCGACCTGTACGTCACCTGGGCCGGCCAGCCGGACGCCGACGAGATGGCCGCGCAGCTCGGCCGGCTGCTCGCCGAGCGCCCGCTGCCCGTGGCCGTGCGCCGGATCACCACCACCGTGGCCGGCACCAGCGGCGCGGTCATGCACCATCACTTCACGTTCCGGCGCGACGGCGGCACCGTCGCCGAGGACCGGCTGATCCGGGGCCTGCACCCGCAGATCGCCCAGCGCCTGCAGCTGCACCGGCTGCGCGAGTTCGAGCTGACCCGGCTGCCCTCGGCCGACGAGGAGATCTACCTGTTCAAGGCGGTCGCCCGGGACAACCCGGCCGACGAGCGGCTCGTCGCGATGGGCCAGGTCCGGGACCTGACCCCGCTGCGCGAGGCCGACGGCCGGCTGGTCGCGCTGCCCGCCGTCGAGGACGCGATCACCGCCGGGCTCGACGCGATCCGCAACATCCAGGCGCAGCGGCCGCAGAACAAGCGGTTCGACACCAACCGCATCCTCATGTACGTGTGGCCGGCCACCGAGCTCAGCACCGACGAGCTCACCACGGTGGTGGACCGGATCCTGCCCACCACCGCCGGCGCCGGGCTGGAGGAGGTCCAGTTCGTGGCCCGCCAGCGCACCAGCGGCGGGGAGCTCACCGAGGTCGCCGTACGGATCACCCTGGACCCCGGCCACGGCGCCCGGCTGCACATCGGCGAGCCGTCCACCGAGCCGATCCAGCCGCTGGACGACTACCGGCAGAAGGTGCTGCGCGCCGCCCGCCGGGGCAACGTCTACCCGTACGAGCTGACCGACATCCTCGCCGGGCCCGGCGGCCGGTTCGCCGAGCACGACCTCGACGACAGCGGCGCGCTGGTGCCGGTGGACCGCCCGAAGGGCCGCAACTCCGCGGCGATCGTCGCCGGTGTCGTCACCACCCCGACCGAACGGCATCCCGAGGGCGTCACCCGGGTCGTGCTGCTCGGCGATCCCATCAAGGCGCTGGGGGCGCTGTCGGAGCCGGAGTGCTCCCGGGTGATCGCCGCGCTGGACCTGGCAGAGCGGATGCGGGTGCCGCTGGAATGGTTCGCGCTGTCCGCGGGCGCGCGCATCTCGATGTCGTCGGGCACCGAGAACATGGACTGGGTGGCGGCCGCGCTCAAGCGCATCGTCACGTTCACCCAGGCCGGCGGCGAGATCAACATCGTGGTCGCGGGGATCACCGTCGGCGCCCAGCCGTACTGGAACGCCGAGGCGACGATGCTCATGCACACCAAGGGCATCCTGGTCATGACGCCCGACTCGGCGATGGTGCTCACCGGCAAGCAGTCGCTGGACTTCTCCGGCGGCGTGTCGGCCGAGGACAACTTCGGCATCGGCGGCTACGACCGGGTGATGGGCCCCAACGGCCAGGCGCAGTACTGGGCTCCGGACCTGTCCGGCGCCCGCGACGTGCTGATGGCGCACTACGACCACACGTACGTCGTGCCGGGCGAGACGGCGCCGCGCAGGGCCGCCACGAGCGACCCGGCCGACCGGGACGTGTCGAGCTTCCCGCACACCGTGGCCGGCAGCGACTTCGCGACCGTCGGGCAGATCTTCTCGGCCGAGCACAACCCGGACCGCAAGAAGCCGTTCGACATCCGTACGGTGATGCGCGCCCTGTCCGACCAGGACCACGCGGTGCTCGAGCGCTGGGCCGGCATGGCCGACGCGGACACCTCCGTGGTGCAGGACGTGCACATCGGCGGCCGGCCGGTCTGCCTCATCGGCATCGAGTCCAAGCCCGTGCCCCGGCGCGGCTTCCCGCCCACCGACGGCCCGGACACGTACACCGCGGGCACGCTGTTCCCGCGCTCGTCGAAGAAGACCGCGCGGGCCATCAACGCCGCGTCCGGCAACCGCCCGCTGGTCGTGCTCGCGAACCTGTCCGGCTTCGACGGCTCACCCGAGTCGATGCGCAAGCTGCAGCTGGAGTACGGCGCCGAGATCGGCCGCGCGATCGTCAACTTCCGCGGCCCGATCGTGTTCTGCGTGATCTCCCGCTACCACGGCGGCGCGTTCGTGGTGTTCTCCAAGGCGCTCAACCCGTCCATGACCGTCCTGGCGCTGGAGGGTTCGTTCGCCTCGGTGCTCGGCGGCGCTCCGGCCGCGGCGGTGGTGTTCTCCGGCGAGGTGAACAACCGCACCGCGACCGACCCGCGGGTGACCGACCTGCAGGCGCAGATCGCGGGGGCCAGCGGCGCCGAACGCTCGGCGCTCAACGCCCGGCTGGCCGAGGTCCAGTCGCAGGTCCGCGCCGAGAAGGTCGGCGAGGTGGCGGCGGAGTTCGACCGGGTGCACAGCATCGAACGCGCGGTGGAGGTCGGCTCGGTCGACGCGATCATCAGCACGGCCGAGCTGCGTCCCCGGATCATCGAGGCGATCGAGCGGGGCCTGCAGGGCTGAGCGGGCAGGCTGTGCCCGGAGCAGATCCGCCGGGCACAGCCCCCGCCGCGCTCACTCGGTGGCGGAGTCCACGTCGGCGCCGCCGCTGTCGCCCACCCACACCGTCTTCAGGTTGCAGAATTCCCGGATGCCCGCGGCGGACAGCTCGCGGCCGTACCCGGAGTTCTTCACCCCGCCGAACGGCAACTGCGGGTACGAGGTCGTCATCCCGTTGACGAAGACCGCGCCGGAGTCCAGGCCGGCGATCACCCGTTCCTGCTCCTGCGGGTCGCGGGTCCACGCGTTGGCGCCCAGCCCGTACGGGGTCGCGTTGGCCACCTCGAGGGCCTCGTCCAGCGACGCGGCCCGGTAGACGCCGGCGACCGGGCCGAACACCTCCTCGGCGTACATCCGCATGTCCGGGGTGAGGTCGGTGACCACCGTCGGCGGGTACCACCAGCCGTCGCCGTCGCCGCGGGTGCCGCCGCAGCGGACGGTCGCACCCTTGCCCCGTGCGTCGGCGACCTGCTCCTCGATGTCGGTGCGGCCCTGCTCGGTGGCGAGCGGCCCGACGTCGGTGCCGTCGGTCATCGGGTCGCCGACGGTCAGCGCGGACATCCGCGCGACGAACTTCTCGACGAACTCGTCGTAGACGTCGGTGTGCACGATGAACCGCTTCGCCGCGATGCACGACTGGCCGTTGTTCTGGCAGCGCGAAGTGGTCGCCACCTCGGCGGCGCGGTCCAGGTCGGCGCTCGGCAGCACCAGGAACGGGTCGCTGCCGCCCAGCTCGAGCACGGTCTTCTTGAGCTCCCGGCCGGCGATCGCGGCGATGGACCGGCCCGCGTTCTCGCTGCCGGTCAGCGTGGCGGCGCGCACCCGGTCGTCGCTGAGGATCGCCTCGACCGCGTCCGAGCCGACCAGCAGCGTCTGGAACGCGCCCGCCGGGAAGCCGGCCCGGGCGAACAGCTCACCCAGGTACAGCGCGGTCTGCGGCACGTTCGAGGCGTGCTTGAGCAGCCCGGTGTTGCCCGCCATCAGCGCCGGGGCGGCGAACCGCATCGCCTGCCACAGCGGGAAGTTCCACGGCATCACCGCCAGCACCGGGCCCAGCGGCTGGTAGCGGGCGTACGCGCGAGCCGCGCCGACCGCCTGCGCGTCGGCCGGCTCGTCGGCCAGGAACGCCTCGGCGTTGTCGGCGTAGAACCGGCACGCCGTGGCGCACTTGACCACCTCGGCCTTCGCCGCGGCGTACGTCTTGCCCATCTCCAGGGTCATCAGCGCCCCGACCTGGTCCTGCTCGGCCTCCAGCAGGTCGGCGGCGGCCCGCATCCAGCCCGCCCGCTCGGCGAACGTCGTGTCCCGCAGCGCGCGGAAGCCGGCCACCGAGCGGCCGATCGCCGCGTCGATCTGCTCCGGCGGCAGCGCGTCGAACGTCTTGACCACCGCACCGGTGGCCGGGTTCGTCGTCGCGATCGGCATGGTCCCACCTCGTCTCGTCGTGCCCTACCGTGCTCAGCTACCCGCGGCGCGGGCACCTATGCGAGGACCCGGGCCCATGGCCCCGGCCCGGACGGACCCATGGCCCTTAAACGCAGGGCCGCCGGTCGCGTTGTCTGAGGGTGCCACCCCCGCCCCCCAGGAGGAAGCCATGTTCGTCACCGCCGACCTGCTCGCCGATCAGCCCTTCCTCGCCGGGCTGACCGAGCACCAGCTGACCCGGCTCACCCCGCTGACCAGCCGGACCATGTTCCACGCCGGCAACCGCATCTTCCGCCAGGGCACCCCCGCCGACCAGTTCTGGCTGATCACCGACGGCTCGGTGTACCTCGACCACGAGGTGCCCGGCTACGACAACTTCGTCCTGGAGACGCTGCGGTCCGGCTCGGTGCTGGGCTGGTCGTGGCTGTTCCCGCCGTACCGCTGGCACTTCGGCGCGGTCGCGGTGACCACCACCCATGCGATCACCTTCAACGGCGCGCTGGTGCGCGCCCTCTGCCAGCAGGACCCCGCCTTCGGGTACGAGCTGACGAACCGGTTCCTGCAGGTCATGGGGGAGCGGCTGCAGGCCGCCCGGCGACGCCTCGAGGACTGCCAGCGCCGGCTCGGGCACCACCACGACGACCTGTGACGGATCCCGTCGTCGTCAGCCGTCCCAGCCGCGGATCACCTCGGCGATGCCGGCCGCACGCGCGGGCGCCGGGGCAGGCGCCGGCGTACGGCCGAAGCGGGGCGCCGGCGCCGGCTGGACCTGCCCGCCGACCGTGACGAACGTGCCCCGCGCCCGGTTGTGCGGATGCCCGGGCGCCTCGGCCGGGGTCAGCACCGGCGCGACGCAGGCGTCGAGCCCGGCGAAGACCGCGGTCCACTCGTCGCGGGTGCGCTGCGCGAACCGCTCGGCGAAGCGCGCCCGCAGCGTGTCCCAGGCGTCCGCGTCGTCGCGGCCGGGCAGCTCCGGGTCGCCGTCCAGCCCCAGCCCGGCCAGCAGCTCGCCGTAGAAGCGCGGCTCCAGCGCGCCCACCGCCATGTAGCCGCCGTCCGCGGTGGCGTACGTGTCGTAGAACGGCGCGCCCCCGTCCAGCAGGTTCGTCCCCCGCGGCCCCGGCCACCGTCCCTCGGCGGCCATGCCGTGCAGGAACGCGGTGAGCAGCGCAGACCCGTCCACCATGGCCGCGTCGACGACCTGCCCCGCGCCGGAGCCCTCCCGCTCGAGCAGCGCGGCCAGCACGCCGACGGCCAGCAGCATGCCGCCGCCGGCGAAGTCGCCGAGCAGGTTCAGCGGGGCGTGCGGCGGCTGCCCGGCCCGGCCCAGCGGCTCCAGGGCGCCCGCGACCGCGATGTAGCCGATGTCGTGCCCGGCGCGGGGCGCGAGCGGGCCGTCCTGCCCCCAGCCGGTCAGGCGCGCGTACACCAGGCGGGGGTTGCGGGCCCGGCACACGTCCGGGCCGAAGCCGAGCCGCTCGGCCACCCCCGGCCGGAAGCCCTCGACCAGCACGTCCGCGCGCTCGGCCAGGCCGAGCAGCTGCTCCACCCCGCCGGGCGCGCGCAGGTCGAGCGTGACGACCCGCCGTCCGCGCCGCAGCGAGGCCGCCACGACCTGCTCGTCCGGGCGCTGCACGCAGACGACGTCGGCGCCCAGGTCGGCGAGCACCATGCAGCCGAACGGGCCGGGCGCGAGACCGGCCAGCTCGACCACCCGGACCCCGGCCAGCGGACCATGCTCAGACATACCGCCAGCACACACCCCGGCCCGGGACCGCCGCAAGATCTGCTCGGCTACGCCGGTGCCGCCGGCAGGTCCGCGGCCAGGGCGGTCACCTCGGCGAGCTCTTCGCGCAGCTGCTTCTTGAAGTGCGGGTTCTCGGCCCGGTGCAGCGAGTGGGTCAGCGTGGCCAGCCGGCGGGCGACCGCGCCGCGGACGGCGGGCAGCGCGTGGTCGGGGATCTCGCCGGCGTGGACGCTCAGCAGGCCGGCCTTCTCGGCGCGCAGGTGGACCTTGAGGGGGGAGAAGGCCTGGGTGCGGCGGATCTCGGAGCCGAGGGCGGAGATCCGGCTGTGCAGGACGGTGTCGAGGAGGTCGGCGTTGTGAACCCGGGTGCTCATGGTGAGACTCCTTGGGCTTGAGTGACGCCCCGTCGATGGGGTGTCCACCCGGCCCATCGGCGGAAACCGTCCGATGAGGAGGGAAATCGCCTGTGAAGCTGATCTCTGCGGCACCGTCCTCATCGGATCCGGGCACGCATCGAGGGCCGCCCGGGTGGGGCGGCCCTCGATGCCTCGGGGCGGGGATCAGCCGACGGGCAGGTGTCCGCTGACGAGCGCCTCGGGAGAGGCGGGCACCACGACCTTGCGGGTGCGCATGCTGAAGGCGGTCACGCCGAACACGGCGCCGAGCGCCACGAACAGCGCGCCGAGGCCGATGACCAGCCACGTGACCTGCTCGGCCTGGTAGGCGCTCATCAGCGAACCGCGCAGGGTCTCGCCCATGAAGGCGGTCTGGCGGGTCTGCGCGAGCTGCTCATCCTTGCGGCCGCCGGCGATCCATTCGTCGGACACCTCGGAGTACGTCTTCCCGCCGGTGGCCTTCGCGATGTGGGTGGCGATCAGGTCGGCGTACGCCTTCGCGTCGCTGCCGGTGGTGACATGCTGGCCGGCGTACCCCTTGAGGCCGTCGGGGAGCTGCGCCTTGTCCGCCGGGAACTCGATCTTCTGAGCGCTCAGCTCGTCCTTGATCATGCTCTGCCCGTGCACGCCCTCGTACACCATGACCGGGCCCGCCGCGACCAGCCCGGCGCCCACGAGAGCCATCAGAACACTGGCGATCCTCCGAGACTTCAGCATTGTCCTGCCCCTTTTTCCTGTGGCGGTGTGCTGCCTGGTTGGTGCGCTACCGCCTCTTGCACCAGGACAGATCGGCGGCCCCGGCGCCGACTCGAGATGCGCAAGGACCCCTTTGCCGCGGGCCGAAGGTCCCGTCCCGGCCGGGAACAGCGACCCGCCCCGGCGGCGTTCAGGCCGCTGCAAGATCCTCGTCGCCTGCCGTTCATCTTCACCGGCGACGATCCGCGCATGAGCGTACGGACCCGGGCCTTCGTGACGGCCGCGCGAGAGATCGCCCTCGACCTCCTCGCGCCGCTGCCCAACCGCCGGCGGCACACCGCGGGCGTCGCGGCCCGTGCCGCCGAGCTGGCGTCCGCGCTCGACCTCGACCCGGACGTCCTCGTCGCGGCGGCCTGGCTGCACGACATCGGCTACGCGGACCCGACGGTGGTCACCGGCTTCCACCCGCTCGACGGCGCCGACCACCTGGCCGCGCACGGCTGGCCCCTCGCGGTCGCCGCCCAGGTCGCCCACCACTCCGGCGCCCGGTTCGTCGCCGCGGCGCGCGGGCTGGGGGAGCGACTGGCCGCGTACCCGTTCGCGGAGGACCTGCTGTCGGACGCGCTGACGTACGCCGACCAGACGGTGGGACCGTGCGGCGACCGGGTCAGCCCGACGGCCCGGCACGACGAGATGCTGCGGCGCCACGGCCCGGACTCGTGGAACGTGAAGGTCGACCACGTGCGGTACCCGTACCTGTCGGCGGTCGCCTTCCGGATGGAGCACCGGCTGGCGCTCGCCGCCTGATCCGTGCGGCCGCCAGATCCAGTTTCCCCCGGAGCCGGCCTGCCCCCATGGGTTGTAGCCGCCGACCCCTTGCTGCCCGGCGCTGTGCAGTGCCCTGCCCGCGACGGCCTGGTCGACAGAGACTTGTGGTTCGCGGCCGGGATGAGCCGGCATCACCACAGTGGAAATCCCCGTCAACCTGATCTCCCGCCGCCCTCTCATGCTGATGAGAATGCATAAACCTACGCCGGAGGTCCTCGACCACAAATGCACTGCCAGTATCCGTGGCTTGATGGCGGGACTGGGCGATGCTCCCGCCGCGAACGACTGATTCCCTTCGCTGAATATGTCCGCGTAGAGCGTGCACCGGCTCGGGTGCGGCAATACGTGACGCCGCCGGCGACTCGGCCGCAGAAGAAAACGGGACTGCCCCCTGTCCGGCCGAAGCACGCGTCGGTGTCGGCCGCGCCGAGCGGTGGGCATCCGCGGGTCGGGCAGCTCGCACCTGCACATGGTCTGGCTTGGATGCCTGTTCTGGGCCGCGATTCGGCGTCCGCTGTGACGGTGCCCCGCGGTGTGCCTGAGGTGTCGCCGGGCTGCGAGGGCTCACCGGCCGCTGCGTGCCACGCTCGCCCGAGCGACGAAGCTTCGCGGCGTGCCTGAGCGCCAACCCGTACGCCCGCCGACGGGCATGCTCGCGGCGAAACTGCTCCCGGGCGGAAGAATGGCGACGCGACGCGGTCCGATCACGCATCGCATCCAATTCCGCCGACGAGAACAACTGAAGCTGCCGCCGCATACGAGAATTGTTCCGTAAACCGCACCCCGGCCGACACTGGACGATCTTTCCAAGAAAGCGACGATGAACACATGGAATCCGCCGCCCGGGCGAAAGGGAGCGGCGTGCGATGCGCGGCGCAATCGCTGATTTACCTGGACCCGGCGGAAGGGATGTCCTTGGCGCGCCGTGGAACGTGCGTGGCCGCCCGGGACGGCAAGGTCCCCGCGCCGGCCGACGCCCCGGCGGCCCGCTGCGGGACCGTCCTCGGATCAGCGGTGCCGGCGGCGGCCCGGCAGCAGGCGGGGGTGATGGTGCCGGGCGGGACCGTGCGGTCCCGCCCGGCGGGTTGTCACCGGCGGAACGGTACGGCCGAGAAGAACTTCTCGCCCGGCGTGCCCACCCCGGTCTCCGCGTCGTAGCCCGGCGTGCTGTGGATCGTCGACGTCTGTACGTCGACCTGCTGCAGGATGTACGCGCGCCCCTGCGAAGCGTCCACCGAGTTCACATAGTTGGCCCGGGCCTGGTAGAGCGGCCGCGCCGGGGCCGTGATGTCGGTCAGCGCCGCCGTGCCCAGTTCGGCGTAGTAGAGCGGGTTCACGAAGCCGAGGGCGTGGTGGGCCTTCTGGCTCGCGATCGCCTGCATGCCGGCCAGCAGCGGTGACGCCAGGCTGGTGCCGCCGATGCGGTATTCGTCGTAGTGGGTGCCCTCCGGGAACTGCTGGGTCTGGCCGACCCGGAAGCCCGTGTTGGGGTCGCCGGGCATGGAGATGTCCGGTACGGCCCGCGCCGGCTTGTCGCCGAAGTACTTCGAGATGGATGCCGGTACGCGGCCGCGCTGGTAGAACGGCTGGGCGAACAGGACGCTGGTGCCGCCGCCGCCACCGGAGACGTACGCGGGCTCGCCCCACGCCCCGTCGGTGAGCGTCTGGTACGCGCTCTGCCAGCCGTGTTCCCAGACGCGCTTGCCGGTGCGGTCGATGCCGACGCTGGTGCCGCCCACGCCGGTCACGAAGGGCAGGTCGGCCGGGAAGTCGACGGTCTTGGCGGGCAGGTCGGTGCCGCCGGAGGTCTCGTCGCCGGAGTCGCCGCTGGAGAAGTCGACGGTGATGCCGGTCAGTGCCGCCTCGAGGGAGAACTGCTGGTAGAACTCCACGACGTCCTCGCCGAGCAGGTCGACGTCGTCGGTGGCGTTGCCCCACGAGTTGGTGATGATGTCGGCGACGTGGTTGTCGATCGTCTCCGCCCACGCCTCGTCGAGGCCGGTGACGCAGTCGCTGCCGGCCACATACACGATGGTCGCGCCCGGCGCCATCGCGTGCACGGCCTCGACGTCGAGGGTCTCCTCGCCGTACCAGCCCGCGGCGTCGCACTCGTCCGGGCCGGTGTTGGAGTAGCCGTCGGCGGCCGGCGTGATCTGCCGGAACTGGTGCGGCCGGAGCGCCGGGAGGCCGTGCTTGCGGCTGTACGTCTGGGCGTCGCGCAGGATCGTGGGGGAGGCGTACGCGTCGGTGACGGCCACCGTGACGCCGCGCCCGTCGAGGCCGCGCCGCAGCTGGCCGGTGACGCCGTACGCCGACTGGTACTGCTTCGGCTCGTAGCCGCACACCACGTACGGCGCCTTCTTGCCGTCCGGGGCCGCGGGCAGGTCCGTCGCGGTCTTCTCGCCGTAGTACGACGAGCACGGCGTGGCCGCGCGGAAGCCGGCTCCGGGCGGGGGCAGCGTGTCGCCGGGGGTCTTGAGCAGCGTGCCCTGGTCGATGCCGACGACGCCCTTGATCAGGCCGGTCACGGCCGCCGGGGTGCCCTCGGGCAGCGACAGGTCGGTGCTGTTGGCGTGCACCGTCTTGCCCTGGTACGTGTAGTCGCGCACGGTGGTGCCGAACGTCTTGTCGATCTGGGCGGTGGTGCCGGAGGCCTCGACGTACAGGCCGCCGCCGAGCGTGTCGCGCAGGGTGAAGCCCTGCCCGGACAGCCACGACGTCACCGCCTTGACGTCCGCGGCGGCGGGGGCGTGGCGCGTACGGAACTGGGCGGTGCTGAGCCACTTGCCGTAGTCGGCGCTGTCCGGGTCGGACAGCTTCGCCAGCGTGGCCTCCGCGCCGGCCCGGTCGCGCATCGCGAGCAGCAGGCCGAAGTGGATGGTGCTCGCGGCGGCCGGGGTGCCGGCCTGCCGCGCCTGGCCGATCCACCGCGGCTTGCTGCCGCTGATGGTGTGCCGGCCGGGGCGCGCGGACGCCGGTGGCGCCGCGCCGAGGACCGAGACGACGGCCGCGCCGAGCGCGACGGCCGCCGTCAGCCGGTACCTCCTGGTCGAGGGGATCAACACGAGATGTCTCCCGTTCTGGCCGAGATAGCTGTAGAGGCCAGACAACTCCTGTCGATGCCCCGGGTCAAGATCTGGCAAGCTCGTCGTGACGCCCGCCCATCGAGAAGAGGTGGATCATGCCCGTGGCGCACAGCAACGGCATCGACATCGCGTACGAGACCCTCGGCGACCCGGACGCACCGGCCCTGGTGCTGATCATGGGGCTGGGGGCGCAGCTGATCGACTGGCCGCAGGAGTTCTGCGAGCTCCTGGCCGGCCGGGGCCTGCGGGTGATCCGCTTCGACAACCGCGACGCCGGGCTCTCCACGATCCTGCACGACCGGGGCGTACCGGACATCGCGGCGCTGCGCGGCGGCGACCGGTCGCAGGCGCCGTACCTGATCGCCGACATGGCCGCCGACACGGCCGGCCTGCTCGGCGCGCTGGGCGTGGAACGGGCGCACGTGGCCGGCGCCTCGATGGGCGGCATGATCGCCCAGCAGCTCGTCGCCGACCACCCCGGCCGGGTCGCGAGCCTCTGCTCGATCATGTCGACGACCGGTGACCCCGCCGTGGGCCGGGCCACCCGGGAGGCCGCCGCGCTGCTGGCCCGCCCGCCGGCGAGCAGCCGGGCCGAGGCCGTCGCCGGCGCCGTCGCGGGCTGGCGGGTCATCGGTTCGCCGGGCTTCCCCGCCGCCGACGAGGAGCTGCTGCGCCGGGCCTCGGCCAAGTACGACCGCGGCTATCACCCGGTGGGCACGCTGCGGCAGTACGCCGCCATCCTCGCCTCGCCCGACCGTACGCCGGCCCTGCGGCAGGTCACCGTGCCGACGCTGGTCGTCCACGGCGAGGCCGACCCGCTGGTGGACGTCAGCGGCGGCCGCGCCACGGCGGCCGCCGTCCCCGGCGCCGAGCTGCTGACCTTCCCCGGCATGGGCCACGACCTGCCCCGCGAGCTGTTCGCACCGATGGCCGACGCGATCATCGCCAACCTCCGGCGGGCCGCCGCCGGGCGTGCTCAGTAGGCGTTGCCGGCCGTCGTCAGGCGCGTCTGGCCGCCGCGTCGCCGGGCCGGCCGGGCGCGCGTCGTCGTTGAGCGCGGCCCACCGCTCGCCTACGGTGGCCCGATGATCCTCTCCGACTTCGCCGGGTCCTGGACGGGCACCAACGGCTTCCGTCTGATGCCGGGCGACCCGCTCGCCGAGGCGCCCGCCACGGTGACCGTGACGACGGCCGCCGGCGGGCACCTGACCCTCGTCGCGTACACCTGGGAGCATCCCGCCGACGGGCCGCAGGACGGCCTGATCGTCGTCGCGCCGGCCGGGGAGGAGGGGTCGCTCGTGGCCGTCTGGGGCGACTCGTGGCATCAGAAACCCGCCACGATGACGCTGCCCGGCGCGCCGGGCGGGGACGGGACGTTCGAGTTCACCGGCGACTACGGCGGCGGCTGGGGCTGGCGGATCCGCCTCGAGGCCACCGACGCCCAGAACCTGCGGATGGGGATGGACAACGTCATCCCCGACGAGTACGCCACCGCCGACAAGGCCGCCGGGCCGTACCCGGTCATGGTCATGGACGTACGCCGCGCCTGACCGGCTACGGCTTGCGGCCCACCCCGGCGTACTCGGAGACCTGGTCGGTGATGCCCGGGTGCCGCGGGTCGGGCCGCCACGCCGTACACGTGACGATCCCCGGCTCGAGCAGCTCCAGACCGTCGAAGAACGCGGCGAGCTGCTCCGGGCTCCGGGCCGTGATCGGCGCGGCGCCGCTCTCGTTCCACTGGCGCATCGACTCGCGCACAGCCGCGCCGTTGACCTCCTCGGTCGGGTGCGACATCACCAGGTAGCTGCCCGGCGGGACCGCCGCCAGCAGCCGCCGCACCACCGAGTGCGCCTCCTCGTCGTCGACGAGGAAGTTCACGATCCCGAGCAGCATGATCGCGACCGGCTCGGCGAAGTTCAGCGTGGCGGCGGCCCGCTCGAGGATCCGCTCCACGTCGCGGGCGTCGGCGTCCACATAGTCGGTCGCGCCCTGCGGCGTGCTGGTCAGCAGCGCCCGGGCGTGCACCAGCACCATCGGGTCGTTGTCGACGTACACGATCCGGCTGCCGGGCTCGGTGCGCTGCGCCACCTCGTGCGTGTTGTTCGCCGTCGGCAGGCCCGTACCGATGTCGAGGAACTGCCGGATCCCCGCCTCGCCGGCCAGGTGCCGCACGGCCCGGCCGAGGAACTCCCGGTTGGCCCGCGCCGACTGCACGAGCTCGGGCATGAGCGCGAGCGCGTACTCGGCGGCCTCCCGGTCGGCGGCGAAGTTGTCCTTGCCGCCCAGCAGGTAGTTCCACAGCCGCGCGGAGTGCGCGACCTCGGTGTTCAGCGTGGCCGGCAGCTCGGGACCCGTCACGATCCTCACCCCTAGGAATCGATGTGGACGGCAGTCTAGCCCTCCGCCGTGGAAGCGCGGACCACCCGATCCGGTCGACCGGAGCGTCGAGGTCCACCGGGCGGTCCGCGGCGACCGCGATCGTGCCGCCCACCCGCAGCGGCCCGGCGCAGGCCCGCCGTCACGAGGACCGGGTCCGGGGCCGGAACCACCACGACTCGAGCACGACGAGTCCGGCGTCCGCGCAGCCGGCTCCCACCCGGCCTCGGAAGCGGCGGCCACCGTCAGCCGTGGCCGGTCGTGGCCCGGTCGGCGGACGCCGGCCGGCCGTGGGTCGCCGACGCGGCCGCGGACCTCGCCCGGCAGACCGGCGCCACCGTCGCGGTGACCCGGACCGTGCTGCCGGGACGCCGGCTGCACCGGATCCTGCAGTTCGCCGACGAGGTGCGGGCCGACCTGATCGTGGCCGGCTCCGGCACCCGGCCGTGGCGCAGCGGGTGCCGGGCAGCGTGCCGCTCGACCTGATCAGGGGCTCGGCGCGCCCGGTCGTCGTGATCACCCACCCGCATCGCGTGTGGCCGCGCGACCCGGGCCGGACGTTCACTCGCCCGGGGGAAGCCCGAAGACGTCGGCGAGACCGGTCACCTGGATCGCCTTGCGCACCGGCGGCGACGGGTTCGTCAAGGTCAGCGTCACCCCGGCGGCCGCGGCGCTGTTGCGCGCGCTGACCAGGGCGCCCATCGCGTACGAGTCGATGAACGTCAGCCCGCCGACGTCGACGTGCAGGTAGCGGCATCCGGTGCCGACGGCCGCCGAGGCAAGGCTGTCGCGCACCTCGTCGGCGCTGTCGAGGTCGAGCTCTCCGTCGAGCGCCGCGACGAGCAGCCCGTCCGTGGTGACCGGCTCGTACGCGACCAAGGTGTTCCTGGACATCTGCCCGAGGATAGCCGCCACGGGGGCAGGCGGCATCCGCACGGGCCCCGGCCCGGCGACCCGGTCACCAGGTCGCGAAGATCCGCGCCTGTCCGCCGGAGCCCTGCTCGAACGGGATCAGCCCCACCACCACGGTCGCGCCCCGCGGCGGGACGGCGGCCAGGTTCGCGAGGTTCTCCAGGCCGTACCGGTCCGCGCCGGTCAGCGTCACATGCACCGGGAACTCGTCGGAGACGCCCGGATCGATGCTCAGCGTGTCCACGCCGAGGCTCCGGATCGCCCGCCGCTCCAGCAGCCACTCGCAGGCGTCCGCGCTGAACCCGGGGAAGTGCAGCACTCCGTCCGCGTCGGTGCCCCGGTACGCCTGCACCGACCCGACCTTCGCCCCCCACCCGGAATGCATCAGCACCGCCGCACCCCGCGGGATCCGGCCGTGCCGGCGTTCGAAGTCGCGCAGATCGCCGACCGTCACCACGGCGTCCGGATCGGCGGCCGCCCGCGCCGCGATGTCGACCACCACCGCGGGCACGATCAGCTCGTCGAGGGTCAGGTCGGTCGACAACCGCCCGCCGGCGGTGAAGTGGCCGGGCGCGTCGACGTGGGTGCCGGTGTGCTCGACGATCCGCCATTCCTGCATGTAGTACCCGTCGTCCTCGATGGTGACGTACGTGCGGCGGCGGGCCTCCTCCCCGTCGGCGAACGACGGGAACGAGGGCGACAGCGGATAGGTGAGGTCCTGCAGGCCCCGGCGCTCCCGGGTCAGCGGGGACGCCGCGGGCGACGCCTGCGCCGCGCCCGGTACGGCCAGGACGCCGGCCGCGGCCGCTCCGGCCAGCGCCGCGCGGCGGGTCATCCCCGCGCCGTCGGTGCTCTGGCGCAGACACTCGTCGGTGCACATCGCAGGACTCCCCTCGAAGGTGACCCCCCGAGGCGATCACAGCCGGACCGGCCGTGGCAAGACCCGCGCGCGGCGCGTCAGCGTGGGCCGCGGTCGACGAAGCTGAAGGTCAGATCCACCTCGGCGTCTCCGATCTCCTGGACGTAGACGGTCCGGCGGGAGTCGTCCCACTGCACCAGGCCGTACGCGTCGGTGCCGATGACGTACGTGGGGCGGCCCTTGTCGTCCTTGCCGCCGGCCGCGCCGATCTCGAAGATCGTGGCCTTGCTGGTCGTGCACGGGGTGGCCACCAGCGAGGCCGGGCCGTCCGGGTCGGCGCGGACCGCGAGGCAGCGTTCGCGGCCCTGGGCGTCGGGGCGGACCGATTTGATGAGGTAGTCGACGCCGTACGGTTCGAGGACGAACTGGGCGTCCTCGCCGGTGCCGTCGGAGGCGCGCGCCGCTCCGGTGGCGGGCAGGGCCAGGTCGCGGTCGATCTCGGCCATGTGCAGCAGGGTGCGGCGGCTGCCGGCGAGGACGGCCTCGGGGTCCGTGCGCGCTGCCGCGGGAGCCGGCGAGCCGGACGGGCGGGTGCTGCCGGACGGCCGGGCGGACGCGGGTGGCGCGGTGGCGCCGGGGTCGTCGCTGCCGGCGTTGGCCACGAGCAGGCCCCCGCCGACGCCGACGGCGGCGAGCAGCACGAGGGTGCCGAGGAAGGACGCGCTGCGGCCGCGGCGCCGCGGTGGTGTGCCGGGTGGCGGCTGCCAGGCCTGCGGCGGCCCGGCCGCCGGCTGCCGGGGTACGGGCGGCTCCTGGGCGGGTGACTGGGCGGGTGGCTGGGAGGCGAGGAGCCGGTCGAGCAGCTCGCGGGCGGTGGGCCGGTCGGCGGGGTCCTTCTCGAGGCTCTGCCGCACGAGCTCGGCCAGCGGCGCGGGGACGCCGGTGAGGTCTGGCGGCTGGGTGAGGATCCGCATGGCGGTGGCCGGGGCGGAGTCGCCGGCGAACGGGGTACGGCCGGTCGCGGCGTACGTGACGACGGCGCCCCAGGAGAAGATGTCGGCGGCGAACCCGGTGGTGCGGGCGCTGTCGGCGTCGAAGCGTTCGGGCGCCATGTACGCGACCGTGCCCATCATCTGGCCGGTGACCGTGTGGTGGCTGGTGGCCTCGAAGGCGCGGGCGATGCCGAAGTCGATGACCTTGAGACCGCCGAGGGCGAGCAGCACGTTGCCGGGCTTGAGGTCGCGGTGGATGACGCCGGCGCCGTGGATGGCGGTCAGGGCGGTGGCGATGCCGACCGCGACGCCGTGCAGCGCCGAGCCGGTCAGCGGGCCACGGTCGCGGACCACGGCGGCCAGCGAGGGCCCGTCGACGTACTCGACGACCAGGTAGGGCGGTTCGTGGTCGGGGTCGGCGTCGAGGACCTCGGCGGTGGAGAACGGCGGCACCTGCCGGGCGCGGTTGACCTCGCTGCGGAACCGGCCGCGGAACTCGGGGTCGTGGGCGTACTCGAGGCGGACCACCTTGACGGCGACCGGGCGCCCGTCCGGGGCACGGCCGAGGTACACCGCGCCCATGCCGCCCTGCCCGAGCCGGCCCTCGAGGGCGTAGCCGCCGAGGTGGCGGGGATCGCCGGGCAGCAGCGGGCTGCTCATCGGTCCCTCACCTCATCGCGCCGGCGCACACCGGTGGACCCTACCGTCCGTGTGCGAGCGCGGTGATCACCCGGGGACCCGGTGCGGGCCCCCGGGGCGGGGCGTCAGATCGTGGACGGGGTGGCGAAGCCGGACCGCTCGGCCGGCATCAGCACCCAGAGCAGCGGGTAGACGAGGATCTGGCTGCCCGGCACGGCGAGCAGGATCAGCACGAACAGCAGCCGGGTGAGCCACGGGTCGAGACCGAAGCGCCGCGCGAGGCCGGCGCACACGCCGCCGAGGATGCGACCCTCGCGCGGCCGGGTGAGGCCCTGGCGGGTCATGGAGTCGGAGAACGAGGTCATGGTCTGCGCCTTCCGTACGCGGAACTGTTACCTCAAGACTCCGCCGTGGAGCGCTCGCGCGGCATCGGGAACCACCCCGACCCGCCCCTGATCTCCGGTCCCGGGGTCACCCCGCGGTCAGCTCGGCGAGGGCGGCGACGACGCGGTCGACGTCCTCGTCCGGAGTGCCGAGTCCGAAGCTCACGCGCAGCAGGCTCGCCGGTCCCGCGCCGCAGCCGGAGATCACGGCGGACCCGGTGAGGCGGCGGGTGAGCGGGTGCGCGCAGAACTGTCCCGCGCGCACGCCGATGCCGTACCGGTCGGCGAGCCGGGCCGCGACGACGGCCGGGTCGTGATCGGGCAGGGCGAGCGAGACGATGCCGACGCGCGGGTGCTCGGGGCCGAAACAGCTGACCTCCACCGCGCCCGGGACCGCGGCGAGCCCGTCGCGCAGCCGGCGGAGCAGGGCCTGCTCGCGCTCGTGCAGCTCGTCGCGGTCGGCGCGCTGCAGCGCCGCGCACACGGCGGCGAGGCTCACCGCGCCGAGCAGGTTCGGGGTGCCGCCCTCGTGCCGTGCCGGGCCGGTGGCCCACCGGACGTCGCCGGCGTCGGTGCCGACCGCGGCGCTGGCCCCGCCGCCGCTGAGGTACGGCGGGGCGGCGTCGAGCCAGTCGGCGCGCCCGGCCAGGACCCCGGCGCCGAACGGCGCGTACAGCTTGTGGCCGCTGAAGGCCAGGTAGTCGGCGCCGAGTGCGGCCAGGTCCACGGGGGAGTGCGGGGCGAGCTGGGCCGCGTCGACGACGATGCGGGCGCCGTACGCGTGGGCCACGTCGGCGAGGCGGCGCACCGGCCAGACCTCGCCGGTGACGTTGCTCGCGCCGGTGACCGCGAGCACGGCGGGCCCGCGTACGGTGCGCAGCGCCCCGGCGGCCGCGGCGACGGCGGCCTCGGGGCTGCGCGGGGTGGCCAGCCGCAGCTGCCGCGGCCAGGGCAGCAGGTTGGCGTGGTGCTCGCCGTCGAAGACGATCGTGGTGGTGCCCGGCGGGAGGGCCCGGGCGAGCAGGTTGAGCGCGTCCGTGGTGTTGCGGGTGAACACGACCGTGTCCCCGGCGCGCGCCCCGGCGAACGCGGCGACCTCCTGGCGGGCGTGCTCGTACGCGGCGGTGGAGGCCTGGGACCGGATGCCGGTGCCGCGGTGCACGCTGCCGTAACGGGGGAGCAGGTCGGCCACGGCATCGGCGGCGGCGCGCACGCACGGAGCCGAGGCGGCGTAGTCGAGGTGCGCGAAGCGCAGGCCGGCCGGGGTGCGCAGATCGTCGCCCACCACGTCGAGCGGGTGCTGCAGAGTCGTCAAAGTCACGGAAACCTCCCGGGGGTCGGGGACCCGCCCAGGGGTCCGCGCTTGCCCGCGTCGGGATCGACGCCGGCCCGGTCCTCACCCGGGGCACCCCATCGCGAACGCAAGGGTTGCCGGCCAGCAAGCCGGGGCTACGCGCTGGCACTCATGACCATCGCCGACCGTAGCAGACGGGCCCGGTTCAGCACGAGCGCCACAGCCGGTCCAGCACCCGGGTGCCGAACTCGAGCGCCGCCACCGGCACGCGTTCGTCGACGCCGTGGAACAGCGCGGTGAAGTCGAGGTCCGCGGGCAGGCGCAGCGGCGCGAAGCCGAAATGCCGGATCCCGAGGCGCGCGAACGCTTTGGCGTCGGTCCCGGCCGGCATCATGTACGGCAGCAGCCGGGCACCCGGGTCCTCGGCCCCGATCGCGGCGTCCATCGCGGCCACGAGCCCCCCGCCGAACGTGATCTGTACGGCGGGCAGGCTGCTCCACTCCACCTCGATGTCCGGCCCGAGCACACGGGCGAGTTCGGCGCGGAACGCCTCGTCGCGTCCGGGCAGCATGCGGCCGTCGACCTCGGCGCGGGCGACCGAGGGCACCACATTGGACTTGTAGCCCGCGGTGACGGTGGTGACCGTCGCGGTGTCGCGCAGGGTCGGCGCGATGAGCCGGGACAGGTGTCCGAGCCGGGCGACCGCCGCCTCCGGGTCGGCCGGGTCGAACGGCACCCCGGTCAGCTCGGCGGCGCCGGTCAGGAATTGCCGTACCGGGTCGGTCAGGACGACCGGGAACCGGTGGGCGTCGAGGCGGGCGAGGGCGGCGGCGAGCTTCGCGATCGGGTTGTCGGTGTGCAGCAGCGACCCGTGCCCGGCGGTGCCGCGCGCCGCCAGCCGCAGCCACATCGACCCCTTCTCGGCCGTCTCCACGAGGTACGCCCGCGGGCCGCCGCCGAGCGTCACGGAGAAGCCGCCGACCTCGCTGATCGCCTCGGTGGCGCCGGCGAACAGGTCGGGCCGGTGCTCGACGAGCCACTGCGCGCCGGCCACGCCGCCGGCCTCCTCGTCGGCCAGGAACGCGAAGATCAGGTCCCGGGCCGGTACGACCCCGGTGCGCTTGAAGTGCCGTGCCACCGCGAGGGTCATCGCCAGCATGCCCTTCATGTCGACCGCGCCGCGTCCCCACAGGTAGCCGTCGCGCACCTCGCCGGAGAACGGGTGGACCGTCCAGTCCGCCGCCTCGGCCGGTACGACGTCGAGGTGCCCGTGCACGAGCAGCGCGCCACGCGACGGGTCCGCGCCGGGGAGCCGGGCCACCACGTTGCCGCGGCCGGGCGCGCCGGACTCGACGTACTCGCAGGCGTAGCCGGCCTCGGACAGGCGGGTGGCGACGTATTCGGCGGCGGGGCGTTCGGTGCCGGGGCCGCCGTACGTGCCGGGGTTGGTGGTGTCGATGGCGATGAGCTCGTGGGCGAGCGTCACCACCTCGTCGGCCGGTGTGGTCATGCCGGCCATTCAACCGCCGAGGCGTGGGAAATTCGGCGGGAAGTGTCGTACCGGTCCGGCAGAGTGTCAGGGGTGGAGAACCGAACTGCCCCTGACACTTCCGGCGTGCGCGCCTGGCTCCCCGGCTTCCTCGCCCTGGCCGCGATCTGGGGCACGAGCTTCCTGTTCATCAAGGTCGGCGTGCGCGAGCTGCCGCCGCTGTGGCTGACCTTCGGCCGGGTCGCGGCCGGCGCGCTCACCCTGCTGGTGATCCTCGCGCTGACGCGCGACCGGCTGCCGCGCGACGCCCGGCTGTGGGCCCATCTGATCGTGGTGGCCGCGCTGGGCGTGGCCCTGCCCTTCACCTTCTTCGGGTACGGCGAGCAGCGGGTCTCCTCGGTGCTCGCGGGCATCTGGAACGCGGCCACGCCCCTGGTCGCGCTGCCGCTGGCGGCGCTGGTGTTCCGGACCGAGCTGTTCACCCGCCGCCGGGCGGCCGGCATCGGCATCGGGTTCGCCGGCGTGCTCGTGGTGCTGGGCGTCTGGCGCGGCGTCGGCGGCACCGAGCTCACCGGGCAGCTGCTGTGCTTCGCCGCCGCGATGTGTTACGCCGTCGCGATCCCGTACCAGAAGAAGTTCGTCGCCGGGCGGGCCGGCTCGGGCGTCTCCATCGCGGCCGCGCAGCTGCTGGTGGCGCTGGCGCAGCTCGCCGTCGCGGCGCCGCTGATCGCGGGTGCGCCGCCGCGGCCCGCCGGGCTGTCGGCCGACGTCGTGCTGAGCGTGCTGGCGCTGGGCGCGCTGGGCACCGGGCTCGCGTTCGTGCTGAACTTCCGGGTCATCCGGCTGGCCGGGGCGAGCACGTCCGCGTCGGTGACGTACCTCATGCCGCTGGTGGCCACGGTGGTCGGCGTGACCGTCCTGGGTGAGCACCTGCGGTGGTACCAGCCGGTCGGCGCGCTCATCGTGCTCGCCGGCGTGGCCATCTCCCAGGGGGTGTTCTCGCGCCGCAAGTCGGTCGTTCCCGCCGATTCGGCCACCGCCCGGGATCTGACAACTACGCTCAAATCTGGCTGATCCGTCACAGCCGGCCCCGCTCAGGTCCTCCCCCCGGACGCCGAATGGGAGAACCGGGCGGCACCTGGGCCGCACCGGTACGTCCGAAGGGATCACCACGTGCGGCGGTTCACGATCGGCACCCGGCTCGTCGGTGCCTTCGCCGCGGTCCTCGTGCTGCTGCTGGGCGTCGCCGCGATGGCCTTCGCGACCATCGTCGAGCAGCGGTCCTCGGCCAACGAGGTCCGCCGGCTCGAGGTGCTCACCCGGCAGGCCGAGCAGATCAAGACCCACGCCGCCACGCTGAACGGGTGGCAGGCGGGCTACATCAACGACGTGTACCGCCTCGGGGCCGCCCGGGCGCTGGGTGGTGACTCGGTCGCGTACAAGGCCTGGCAGCAGGAGCGTGACGCGTTCCAGCAGTTCCTGCGGCAGGTCGACGCGGGCGCCTTCACCGGCGCCGAGCGCACCCTGTTCCAGCAGGTGAGCGCGGAGCTGGGGACGTACGTCCAGGTCAACGACAAGCTGGTGGCCGCGTACAAGCCGGGCACGCCGCAGGCGCTGTGGAACGCCGACCAGATCGCCATGTACGACAGCTGGAACAGCTACTACCGCATCATGGTGGCCGCGCAGAAGCTGGCCGGCTCAGTGGACGCGCGCAGCGTGCAGGCCGTCCGCACCTCCGCCGACGACGCCACCCGCGCGCAGTGGGCCATCGGAATCGCCACCGCGCTGGCCCTGCTGCTCGGCGCCGCGTCCGCCGTGGTGGTCACCCGCAGCATCGTGCGTCCCGTGCACGCCGCCCGTGACGCGCTGCGCCGGGTGGCGGACGGCGACCTGACCGTCGTCCCGGCGACCGGGGGCCGCGACGAGGTGGCCCAGATGTCCGCCGCGCTCGGTCAGGCCGTCTCGTCGGTGCGCGCCATCGTCTCCGACGTCGCCGAGCAGGCCGACGGGCTGGCCCGCACCTCCGCCGAGCTCGACGCCGTCTCCGCCGCCTTCACCCAGGCGGTCACCGACACCTCGCTGCAGGCCGACCTGGTGGCCGGCGCCGCGGAGGACGTCAACCACAACGTCGACACGATGGCCGCGGGCTCGGAGGAGATGGGCATCTCCATCCAGGAGATCGCCCGGGCCGCCGTCGCCGCGGCGGAGGTCGCCGCCCAGGCGGTCACCGGCGCCGAGACCGCCAACGGCACCGTGGCCAACCTGGGCGCCTCGTCGTCGGCCATCGGCGACGCCGTACGCCTGATCACCAGCATCGCCGCGCAGACCAACCTGCTGGCGCTCAACGCCACCATCGAGGCGGCCCGGGCCGGCGAGATGGGCAAGGGCTTCGCGGTCGTCGCCGGCGAGGTCAAGGACCTGGCCCAGGAGAGCGCCCGGGCGGCCGAGGAGATCGACGGGCTGGTGCGGGCCATCCAGAGCGACACCGAGGCGGCGGTCACCGCGATCGCGCAGATCGGCGGGACCATCCGGCGCATCAGCGACTACCAGACCAGCATCGCCGGCGCGGTGGAGGAGCAGACCGCGACCACCGGCGAGATGAACCGCGGCGCGGTCGCCGCCTCCAGCGGCACGGCGAGCATCGCCGAGAACATCCGTGCGGTGGCCGCGGCGACGTCCGTGACCTCCGCCGAGGTGGCCCGCGCGCGTGAGGCCGCCGCCGAACTGACCCGCATGTCCACCACCCTGCGCGACGCCGTCGGGCAGTTCCGGTACTGAGGATGCAGATGCGTACGAGGATCACCGCGGCGCTGCTCGCCGCCACGGTCGGCACCCTGTCGGCCTGCTCCGCGGCGCCGGTCACCGTCTCGACCGACGCCATGACCGGGCTGGGCCGCGAGAGCGTGCACGTCGGCATCGCCTACGACAGCGCGGGCCGCGGTGACAAGAGCTTCAACGACGCCGCGGGCGCGGGCCTGGACCGGGCGAAGAAGGAACTGCTCGTCCAGGCGACCGAGGCCACCACCAAGGCGGAGACCGACGAGGGGCGCGCGGCGGTGCTGCGCGAGCTCGCCAAGGGCGGCAGCAACCCGGTCATCGCGGTCGGGTTCCTGTACGCCGGCGCCGTCGGCACGGTCGCCAAGGAGTTCCCCGGCACGCTGTTCGCCATCATCGACGACGACTCGGTGCAGGCCAAGAACGTCGTGTCGCTGCTGTTCTCCGAGGAGCAGGGCTCGTACCTGGTCGGCGTGGCCGCGGGGCTGGCGTCGAAGAGCAAGCGCGTCGGCTTCATCGGCGGCGTCGACGTGCCGCTGATCCACAAGTTCGAGGCCGGGTACACCGCCGGCGTGCACAGCGTCGACCCCGGCATCCGCGTCGGGGCGCGCTACCTCAGCAAGCCGCCGGACTTCAGCGGCTTCGGCTCGCCGGACAAGGGCAAGGCAGCGGCCCAGGCGCTGCTCGCCGGGGGTGCCGACGTCGTCTACTCGGCCGCCGGTGGCTCCGGCGGGGGCGCGCTCGAGGCGGTCGCCGCGGCCGGCGACGCGTGGGCCGTGGGCGTGGACTCCGACCAGTACGCGAGCGCCGGCGCCGACGTGAAGGGCCGCATCCTCACGTCCATGCTCAAGCGCGTGGACAACGGCGTCTTCCAGGAGATCCAGGCGTTCATCAAGGGCGACCGCACCGGCGGCGCCAAGCGTTACGACCTCAAGGTCGACGGCGTGGGGTACGCGACCTCCAACCCGGCGCTCGGGCCGTACCGGGCGGGGCTGGAGAAGGCCCGCTACCGCATCCTCAGCGGCGCGGTGAAGGTGCCCACCAGCTGAGGCATGGTCCCTCAGGAGGCCCGCAGCGCCGCCGTGACGGCCTCGCGGGCCTTGTCCAGGTCGAACAGGGTTCCGCCGGCGCGCAGCGGCCGGAGCGCCGCGCGCAACGCCACGTCCGCGTCGCGGTCCAGCACGCCCCGCAGCGCGGTCGCCAGCATGCCGAGCGTGCCGCCGGCCGCCCCCAGCCAGCTCCGCACGTGCCGGCCCAGCTCGGAGTCCATCGGCACCGGGCGGCCCGCCCCGCGGGCGGCCTCGTCGAGGGCCGCGTCCAGCCCGGGCGTGCCCGCGACGCCGAGCAGGCCGGCCAGGCGGCGCACCTCCGCGACGGCGACCGCCCGCTTGCGCTCGTCCGGCGCGGCGGCCGCGGCGGCGAACAGATCGGCGAACCGGGGGCCCGGGCGCAGCAGGTCGGCCGCGCGCGCCGGACCCACGAACCAGGGCTCGATCCGCGCCGACAGCCGCGGCCGGGCCAGCGGGTCCTCCGGCACGCGTACGCCGGTGATCCGCTGCGCCAGCACCAGCGACCTGGCCTCGGCGTCGCGCCACGTCTCCTCGTCCTCGCCGGCCGGCTCGCGCAGCCCGGCCGCCTGCATGAGGTGCTGCAGCAGGCCCGGGTCGGTACCCCACGTCACCTCGGGGGAGGGGAACGACGGGTCGAAGGCGACGGTGGTCGTGCCCTTGACCGCGTACGTGAACCGGGGCGTGGCCGCATCGTCGCGCAGCACCGACACCGCCTCGGTGCCCCGCGAGACCGCCTCCAGCAGCACGTGATCGGACCCGGCGGCGCCCTCCGGCTCGATCACCAGCGTCCAGCGGCCCGCCGTCAGCGCGGCCGCGTGACCCGTCAGCTGCGCCCCGGCACGCTCGCCGACGGTGTCGGGGTACGCGCCCATCCGCGCCAGCGCCTCGCGCTCGTCCACGCCCTTGACGAAGGTCACGCAGAACCGCCCGCCCAGCTCGGCCACGCGGCTGCGGGCGTACCCAAGGTCATCCACGCCGGAAGCGTAGCGCCGCCGGCGGGCTCAGCCGATCACCGCCAGCGCGCTGCGGCACTGCTCCTCGCAGATGCGGCACATCTGCGCGCACGTCCCGCAGTGCCGGTAGCTGTCGGCGTGCCGCACGCACTCGTCGGCGCAGGCGGCGCTCGCCACCGCGCAGGCCGCCAGCAGCGCCCGGACGATGCCCGCGTCGCGGCCGTCGGGCCGGGCGAGGACCCGGGCGGTGGTCGCGCACACGTCGGCGCAGGCGAGGTCGAGCCCGATGCACTCGGCGAGGCCCGCGGCGAAGCCGGAGCCGAGGCAGGCGTCCGCGCAGGCCGCGCAGGTCTGCCCGCAGGCGATGACGGTCTCGGACAGCGTGGCCAGCCGGTCGGCGTCGAGGTCGGCGGCCGGCCCGGAGCCGAGGATGGTCCGGATGGTGGTCCTCATCCCGTCCGGCTACCCCCGATGGCCGCCCGCCTCACCTGTCGCCGCGTGCCGGGTAAAGGTCGGACCGGCAGACGGTTCGGGGAGCGGCCCGAGGGGGTATATCGGCGCGCATGACTGCCGGATCCGTGGCCGTGGCCGGGAGGTACCACCTCGGCGAGACGCTGGGCGTCGGCGGCATGGGTCAGGTGTGGGTCGCCCGCGACGAGGTGCTGCACCGCGAGGTGGCGGTCAAGGAGATCCTGCTGCCCGCCGACCTGGTCGCCGCCGAGCGCGACGCCGTGCACCGGCGCATGCTCCAGGAGGCCCGGGCCGCGGCGCGGATCAGCCACCCCAACGTGGCCCAGGTGTACGACGTCTTCGAGGACGACGGCCGCGCGTGGATCGTCATGGAGTACGTGCCGTCGCGATCCCTGCAGCAGGTGCTGCGCGAGGACGGCCCGCTGGAGCCGCGCCGGGTGGCCCGGATCGGCCTCGAGGTGCTGGCGGCGCTCGAGGCGGCGGACCGCAAGGGCGTACGGCACCGCGACGTGAAGCCCGCCAACGTCCTGCTCGGACAGGACGGCCGGGTGGTGCTGACCGACTTCGGCATCGCCTCCATCGACGGCGACAGCGTCGTCACGACCAGCTCCGAGATCGTGCTCGGGTCGCCGGAGTACATGGCGCCGGAACGCGCCCGCGACGGCACCACCGAGCCCGCCTCGGACCTGTGGTCGCTGGGCGCCACGCTGTACGCCGCCGTGGAGGGACGCTCGCCGTTCCACCGCCCGTCGGCGCTCGGTACGCTCACCGCCCTCGCCGCCGACGAGCCGGACCCGCCGCGCCGGGCCGGGCCGCTGCAACCGGTGCTGGAGGGGCTGCTCCGCAAGGACGCGGCCGAACGCATCGGCATGGCCGAGACCCGGCGCCGCCTCGAGGAAGCCGCGGCCGCGCCGGCGCCCGAACCGGCTGCGGCGACCACGGTGGCCACCGTGCAGTCCCCGCCGGTCGCGGTGCCGGCTTCCCCTGCCGCCCCCGCCGCTCCCGCTGTTCCTCCCGCTCCTGCTCCCGCTGAGGATGCGCCGCCGGCTCGCCGGTCGCGTCGCGGGCTGCTCGTCGCGGCGGCGCTGGTGGTGGTGCTCCTGCTCGCCGGTACGGCCGCCTGGCTGGCCACGCGCGACGACGGGCGCACCGGGGCGCAGCGCTCGCCCGCGGCCTCGGCCCCGGCGGTCCCACCCGCCACCACCGCGGGCACCCCCGCACCGAGCCCGTCGGCCGGCGGACCCTCGGCGACGCCCTCCGCGACGCCCTCGGCGACCAAGGCGTCGTCACCCGCGGCCCGGACGACCGTGGCCGGCCGGCAGCTCCCGCCGCGGCCCGCCGGGTGGCGCGACTACCGCGACCGGACCGGCTTCGCCCTGTACGTGCCGGAGGGCTGGACCCGGTCGCGCGAGGGATCCATGGTGTACTTCCGCGACCACAGCACCGGCCGCGTGCTCGGCATCGACCAGACCGACGAGCCGCAGTGGGACCCGGTGGGTGACTGGCGGGGCAAGGCGGACTACCGGGTGGCGCACGGCGACTTCCCCGGCTACCGCGAGATCCACATCCGCGAGGTGCGCTACTTCCGCAAGGCCGCCGACTGGGAGTTCACCTTCGACGGCGGCTCCCGCCAGCACGTCAACAACCGCGGGGTGGTGACGAGCGCGCATCAGGCGTACGGGATCTACTGGCAGACCCGCGACGCCGACTGGGCCGCGAACCGCGACGACCTGCAGCTGATCTTCGACAGCTTCCGGCCCGCCACCGACTGAGCCGGCTCAGCCGACCTGCATGCGCTCGCACAGGCCGCGCAGCTGCGATCCGGCGGCCGTACGGAGCGACCGTTCCAGCAGGGCCCGCGTCGTCTCCCGCGCCACCGCCGAGGTGTGCACGTGCTGCGGCGCCGGCCGTTCCGCGGTCAGCAGGAGGCGGACCGCCTCCCGCTCCCGCCCGCGGATCCGGGCCAGGGCACGGGCCGTGTCGGCGTAGTAGAACACCTGCCGGAACCCGGCCGTGATGCCCGCGGGGTTCGTGCCGCGGGCGATCTGCGCGGCGAGCCCGGGGTCGCCGCCGTCCACCTCGATGCCGATGCGCCAGATGCCGACGTCGGTGGGACCGAAGTACATCGCCGCGCTCGCCCGGGCGGACGCCGCGTACCCGCGCAGTACCGGATCGCCGGCCGCATCGGCCGCGTCACGGCAGCGCTCGGCGCCCAGCCACGCGTCCGCCGGATGCCCGAGGTTGCGCAGCACGGACGAGGCGATGAACGTGGCATCGCAGAGCAGCCGCAACGCCGCTTCCCGGTCCGGTCCGGAGGTCGCGGCGTGCAACCCGCCGAGCAGCTCCGGGAGCAGCCGGGCCGCGCCCGCGTAGTCGCAGCCCTGCCGCAGCGTGTCGGTCAGGGCCAGCGTCCGGGCCGGCTCGGCGACCGGCGGCGCGGCCCCCGCCGCGGGCTCGGTCAGGTCGGCGTCGACCAGGGCCCGGCGGATGCCGTGCACCGCGGCCTGCGCCGCCGCGGCGGCCCGATCGGTGGCGGGCACCGGGGCACCGGCCAGCTCGGCCGGGGAACACTCCAGCGCCCCGGCGATCTCCGCGAGCGTGAACCGGTTGTCGGCCGCCTGACGCCCCCGTTCGATGCGGCTCCAGGTGGCGTGCGAGACGCCGGCGCGGCTGGCGGCGTACCGGATGCTCCAGCCGCGGCGCAGGCGGCGCACCCGGATCCGGTCGCCGATGGTGGGGTCGGCCGTGGGTCGTGGGGTCATGGAGCGACCGTACGGCCGCGGCCCCCGCCCGCCGGGTCATGGCTGTACCGGTGCCCGGCGGCTCAGGAGGTGGCGCGAGCGCGGTCCAGGACGTCGTCGGCGGGGCAGCGGCCGCGCAGCACGTACCGCTCGGTGAAGGCCGCCACCGCGTCGCGGACGCCGCGGGACACGCCCTGGCGGGCCAGCGACTCGTACGCCGCCACGAAGCAGGCCCGGGCGGCCGCGGCCAGCGCGGGATCGCTCAGCGCGTCGCGGGTGGCGCGCGCCCACAGCCCCGGCGTCGTCCGCAGGGGTTCCGTGGCGGTCAGCGCCTGGACGGCCGCGCGCGGGTCGTCCAGCAGGGCGGCGGTGACCGCGACGACGACCTGCCAGCCGGCGCCGGGCTGGCGGTCGGCGACGTCGATCTCCAGGTGCCGGCGGGCGGCGATCGGGGGCCGGACCGTCTCGAGGTGGCGGGTCAGGTCGGGGACCGACGGGCGGGCGCCGGGGCCGGCGCCGGTCCATTCGCGGAAGGTACGGGACGTGCCGGCGACCCGCGCGCCGAGCACCTGGTCGCTCCAGTCGGCGCGAGGGTCGGCGGTGCGGCGCGGCAGCGTGCGCAGCGCCTGCCTGTTGCTGCGCCAGCCGGTCGGGCGTCCGTTGCGCAGCGGGGAGTTGGCGAAGGCCGCCGCCAGCACCGGCGCGAGGGCGTGCGCGAGCGTCCAGCGGCGGCGCAGCCCGAGCATGCCGTCCTCGTCCAGCCCGGCCTCGAGGCCCACCCGGACCCCCGCGGTGGCCGCCAGGGGCACCCCGGACCGCGCCGGGTCGGCGTCGTCGGAGGCCTCCTCGAGCACGGCCACGCGATGCCCGGCGATCAGCGGCAGAGCCCGGGGGAGGTCGTCGGCCAGCCGGGCGATCGCCGCGTCGATGCCGGGCGAGGGCGGCCCGCTGACCACGACCACCCGGGGCGAGCGTGCGGTGAGGAAGCCGTGCCGCAGCCGGGGCCGCTCGGCCGCCAGCGAGCCGGCCAGGGAGACGGGCAGCCCGGGCTCGGAGATCAGCAGGTCGACGGCCGCGCCGACGAAGCCGGGGCGGCCGGGTGCGAGCGCGGTGTCGGCGATGAGCAGCCGGGCGGCCCGTTCGGTCAGGGTGAACATGGCGTGCTCCCTCGTCGAGGCGGGTCACCATCCTACCTCACCGATAGAAATTGTGGGTTCGATGGCCGGTGGATCGGCCGGCCGCGCCCACGCCGTGGCAACCGGGGGAGCCGGCCGCCCGCGCCGGGCGGGCCGCCGCGGTGTGCGAGCTGCTGGACCGGCACCGCGGCCGGGCCGCCGTCGCCGCCGGTGGCCTCAACGCCGGACCGGCCGAGGCGGGCGTCGCCGCGCTGACCGGCCACGGCCTCGTCGACGCCTGGACCGTCGCGGGCACCGGGCCGGGCCACACCTGGACGGCCGGCAACCCGCTCGCCGCGGCCGAGATGGCCTGCCTGTTCGTGGAGCCGGGTCCGCCGTGACCCGCCGTAGACTGGCAGCCATGGCGAGCTGGTACGAGTCGCACATCGACCGCAAGATCCGCGAGGCGCAGGAGCAGGGGCAGTTCGACGACCTGCCGGGCTCCGGCAAGCCGCTGAGCGACCACGGCCGCGAGTACGACGAGGACTGGTGGGTCAAGGACTGGCTGCGCCGCGAGGGGGCGACCGCGGGCGCGCTGCCGCCCACCCTGGCCGTACGCCGTGAGGCCGAGGACCTGCGCGAGACGGTGGACCGGCGCCGCTCGGAGGCGGAGGTGCGGGCGTACGTGGCGGCGCTCAACGAGCAGCTGCGCAAGGCCCGCGCGGGCCTGCTGGACGGGCCGCCCGTGCTGCTGCCGCCGCTGGACGCCGACGAGGTCGTCCGTGGCTGGCGGGAGCGCCGGGCGGCGCGCGCGTCCTAGCTCTTCTCGCTGACGTCCAGCGGCTCGGCGGTGAGCGTGTCGCAGCGGACGAAGGCCAGGTTGATCGTCACGTCGGTGAACCACAGCACCGGCAGCGTCAGCGGCGGCGGCGACTCCGGGGTGAAGGTCACCGGGATGAGGCCGAAGAGCTTGCCCTTGAAGCTGGGGGTGTAGAAGCGCACGTTGCCGTCGGTGATGAGCTCTTTGCTCTCGATCAGGGTGGTGGCGCCGCCCTGCTCGGGGATCGTCAGCTTGAACGGCTTGTTGACCGCCTTGTCCATGCTGAACTTGAGCGCCTTGACGGTGCCCTCGGCGGTGGTCAGGTCGATCACGCCGTCGTACGTCGAGTTGTACATGGTGAGCCGGTCGGTCTCCAGGGTGCCGCCCTTGACCGACACCTGCGGCACGTCGTCCGGCCCGGCCTCCTTGTACACCCGGGGGCCCAGGCACGGGATGTCGGACGAGCTCGGCGCCGGGGACGCGGACGCCGAGCCCGCCGGCGACCCGGAGGGGTCCGCCGAGGGCTTGCCGCTGGGCTGCGGCACGGGGGCGGACGGCCCCTCGGTGGCCGGCGCGGAGGTGGCCGGCGCGGACGGTTCCGTCGCCGGCGCGCTGGGGGTGGCGCTCGCCGACGGGTCCGTGGTCTCGTCGTCGCCGATGCCGAGCAGGTCACCGACGCCGTCGACCAGCCCGTTCCAGCCGTCGACGACGGGGTTGCCGGTCCTGCTCGGGTCGTCCTCCTCGGGCTCGTCGGCCTTCGCCGGTGAGCTCTTGCCCGGCGTGGCCGGCGTGGCGCTCTTGCGGACGGTCCTGGCCGACGCGTGCGCCTTGGCCCGCGCCTTCGCGGCGGCGGGGGACTGCTTGACGCTCTCCTTGGCGGCGGCCGCGACCGAGCGCGACGGCAGGCCATCGGGGCAGTCGTCGTCCGCGCGGGCCGGGGTGCGCCCGCCCGCGACGAGGACGGCGGTGGTGACGACGAGCGGTACGAGCGTGATGACGAACGCCTTGCGGTATCCGCCGGAGCGGGGCGGCTGCTCGGGGTCGTCCGGTGCCGGGGTCATCCCGTCGCTGGAGAAGCCGGGTACGAGGCCGGAGCTGTTCGCCGGGCGCAGCACCGCGGTGTCGTCGGGGCGCGTCTCGTCGGGGGCGGCCGGGTACGGGCGCAGGTCCTCCTCCGCCGGGGCGCCGTACGGCAGCTCCGCGGCGGGGGCGGTGGTGTCCGCGTCGGCGTCGTCCAGGTGCGCGGTCGCGTCGGGGTCACCGGTGCCGGCGCCGTCCGCCGGGGTCTGAGCCACCGGCTGGAGGTGGGCCGGCGACCAGGACAGCACCAGCGCGCCGCCGAAGATGCCGAGCAGCATGCCCAGCCCGAAGCCGCCGAAGTTCAGCCCGATCAGCGAGTACACCGCGGTGAGCAGGCCGAGGATCCCGTAGAACAGCCGCTGGGCCGGGCTGACCCAGGTCAGCACGCCGCAGAGCAGCAGCATCAGCGGCAGCAGGTACGAGAGGAAGCCCTGCGGCCCGAAGTGCACCTGCAGGTCGCCCAGCGTCAGGTTGGCGCTGAGGAACAGCTCCAGCCCGGCGAGCACGAGCAGGAGCCCGCCCCAGAACGGCCGGCTGCGCCGCCAGTGGCGGAAGCCGCCGGGCGGCGTGCTTGGTGGTGCCACGTACGTCCTCCTCGTCGAACGGTGCCGGGATGCGACCGGCATGGGTGAGGCCCGCGGACGGTGCGATCCGCGGGCCTCGGGTAGTGCGTCAGAAGCACTCCGCCGGCTTGCCGTCCGCGCCGGGGCCGTTCACCTTGAGGCTCAGGCCCTTCAGCTTGAACGTGCCCGCCGAGGTCGACGTCGAGATCTGCCGGAGGTCGGTGATCGTGACGCCCTTGGCCTCCTGACCGAAGGTGCCCGCCTTGCCCTTGGCGTCCTTGCCGCCCAGGCCCAGCGTGCTGGCGTCCTGGCCGATGTTGATGCTGGTGAACTCGGCGTCGCCGCTGAGCTCGCTCATGCCGATCAGCAGGTCGGTGGCCTCGGCCGGCTTGCCGGCCTCGCGCCCCGCCCGGATGGTCAGGCTGACGGGCAGCCCGGGCATCTTGACCGACTGGCACAGGTTGTAGAGCTTCGCCGAGGAGATGCCGGAGACAGCCACCGGGATGTCGGTGCCGTTCGCCGTCGTGTCCTTGTCACCGTACTGGGCGAAGCCGGTGCCCTCGAGCTTGTCGGCGGAGATTTTGAACGACTGACCGGAGACGGTGAACGAGGCGGCGAACGCCCCGTTGGCCATCCCGACGACCAAGGCACCGGCTGCCGCGACGGGTACCACCGCCGCTACGGCAAAACGGCGCCAGTTGGTGCGACCGTATGCCGGACCGCCTTGCGCATCCTTCACGGATCCTCCTCGTACGTACTGATGGGGTAACGGCTCGGCCGCACCGCCATACGGCTCGCACCGCGGTCGACTCCAGGTCGTGCAAGCGAGACCCGTCGATGCGGCCGGTCTTGACGTGCGGGAAATGTTGCCTGTCCCGCCCGGTGGGAACAAGAGGCCTGGCTACCGGCCGGTAACGTTCTTGAAACAAGATCGCTTACGCAGCGTGATGAATGACGAGAATGTGGCCCGCGAGATGCGTCGGTAAAGGACACATCGGCCCGCGGCCTGCGGTGTGATCGTCACCACAAGTATGCGTGAGCCAAAGGTTACGGATCGGTAACAACTTTCAGGAAGCTCACAGGACTGTGCACTGAGCGTGCGGGCTCCCGTCCTTCAGATCACCCGAATTCCGGCCGAACTACCTCACGACGGCACCACGATGGGAGGGTGGACCGCACGGTGAGCGCGAACGAGCGGCAGCGGCTGGCGGCGCTGCACGAGTACCGCCTGCTCGACGAGCCCGCCGACGACGAGCTGGAGGCGGTCGTCCGGGTCGCGGCGATGGTCGCCGGCGTGCCCACCGCCACGCTCAACCTCATCGACGAGAACCGGCAGTGCCAGCTGACCACCACGGGCTTCGAGGGCGGCGACTCACCGCGCTCGGAATCGATGTGCGCGGTCCGCTTCGAGGCCGGCGAAGTCGTCTACCTGCCCGACGCCCGCCTCGACCCGGTGTACGCCCGCAACCCCTGGGTCACCGGGGTGCACGCCGACGTGCGCTTCTACGCCTCCGCGCCGCTGGTCACGCCGCAGGGACACGCCCTCGGCACCCTCTGCGTCTTCGACTCGCAGCGCCGTGAGCTGACCGCCGAGCAGATCGACCGGCTCAAGGACCTGGCGCAGGTGATCCTCGCCCTGTTCGAGCGCCGCCGCCAGGCCCGTCTCAACGCGCGGCTCGCCGCTGAGGCGGAGGCCCGCCAGCAGTTCACCGATGCGGTCCTGGAGACCATCGACGTCGCCGTGGCGGCCGCCGACCCGGACGGCCACCTGACCCTGTTCAACCGCGCGGCCCGCGACTGGCACGGGCGGGACGCCGACCCCGGCGTGGAGCCCGGCGACTTCAGCGACCGGTACCGGCTGTTCCGCACCGACGGCGTCACGCCGCTGCCGGTCAGCGAGATCCCGCTGATGCAGGCGTTGCGGGGCGGCGCCGTGCGCGGTGCCGAGATGCTCATCCAGCCCGCGGGCCGGCCCGCGCGGCACGTCGTCGCCGGGGGCCGCAGGCTGAGCACCGCCGACGGCACGCCGCTGGGCGCCGTGGTCGCCATGACGGACGTGACCGCGGACCGCGAACAGCGCGGCGCCCTCGAGCGGGCCCATGCCGAGCTCGCCGACACCATCGCCGAGCTGCGCCGCTCCAACACCGAGCTCGAGCAGTTCGCCGGGGTGGTCAGCCACGACCTCGCCGCGCCCCTGGCCGTCGTCAACGGCTACCTCGAGCTGCTCGAGGACGCGTACGGCGACGTGCTCGACGAGCAGGGGCACCAGTGGATCGCCGCCGGCACCCGCGCGGTCGACCGCATGCAGGGCCTCATCGAGGCGCTGCTGACGTACGCCCGGGCCGGCAGCGAACCCTGCCGGCGCGACAAGGCCGACGTCCGCGAGGTGGCGGAGCTGGCCATCACCGACCTGCGCGACAGCATCACCGCCGCGGGTGCCACGGTCACCGTCGGCCCCGGCATGCCGGTTCTGGCCGTCGACCCCACCCTGCTGCGGCAACTGTTGCAGAACCTCGTCGGCAACGCGGTCAAGTACCGCCGCCCGGGCGTGCCCAGCACCGTCACCGTCGACGCCGAGTGCCGCGCCGGCGAGTGGCGGATCCGGGTCGCGGACAACGGCATCGGCATCCCCGAGGCCGACCGGCACCGGGTGTTCGAGATGTTCGCCCAGGTCCAGGCCGAGAACCCCGGGCACGGGGTGGGGCTGGCCACCTGCCAGCGCATCGTGCAGCGCCACGGCGGCCGGATCTGGGCCGCCGCGACGCCCGGCGGCGGCACCACGGTCACGTTCACCCTGCCGGGGGCGTGAGGTGGACTCCATGCGGCGCCGCGCCGTCGCCGGCCTCGCCACGCTCATCCTGCTCTTCCTCGCCGTCGTCACCGTGCAGCTCGTCGCCGGTGACCGGCTGCAGGACCGGCACGCCGAGCGGGCCGAGCGGCTGGAGCGGGCCCGCGACGCCAACACCGCCGCCCTGCAGCACATGACCGACGCGGAGACCGGCGTCCGCGGCTTCCAGCTCACCGGCCGCCCGCTGTTCCTGGAGCCGTACGAGCAGGGCCGGGTGGGCGCCTTCACGTCCTTCGACGAGATCACCGCGAACACCTCCGACCCGGGCGTGCTGCGGCTGGTGGCCGTCGAGCGTGCGGCGGCCTCGCAGTGGCTGTACGCGTACGCCACCCCGGTCGTCAACGCCGGGGAGGCCGACCCCGGCTTCCCGCAGACCCAGCGCGGCAAGGAGCTCTTCGACCAGCTGCGCGACGCGAACGCGGCGGTGGACGCGGCCGTACGCGCCGAGCAGGCCACCGCCGCGGCCGCTGCGCGGACCGAGTCCCGGATCGCCCAGCTCGTCTTCGCCGGCCTCGGCGCGGTGTTCCTCATCGTCACGCTGGCGCTCGCCGGATGGGCCCGCCGGTCGCTGCTCGCCCCGCTGGACCAGGTCCGCGCCACGCTGCACCGGCTCACGGTGGGCGACCTCGGCGCGCGGGCCGTACCCGCCGGTGACCCCGAGATGCAGGCGGTGGCCGTGTCGGTCAACCGGCTCGCCGACGAGGTGCAACGGCTGCTCACCGCCGACGAGGCCCGCCTGGTGCGCGCCGACCTGCGCCAGGCCGTCGCCGCGGCGATCCGGGACAGCTCCGACGTCACGGCCGGCGCCGTCCAGGTGGCGCGGCTGATCGCGGAGGCCCTCGGCGCCGACGCCGTGCACGGGCGCATCTCGCTCGACTCCGCGCACGGCATCAGCGCCTGCTGGCCGCCGGACGCGCCGTCGCTGTCGCCGCGTACCGTCCGCGACGTGCTCGCCGGCGTTCCCGGCGCCGTCATGGCCGTGCCGCACGTCGAGGGAGCGATGGCGGTGCCGCTCGGCGGCGACGCCGACTGCCCGCCGGGGCTGGTCTACGCGGTGCGCCGCGAGCCGGGGGAGTGGACGGCCCACGAGCGCCGGCTGCTCGCCGGCGCCGCCCGCGAGATCGAGCACGCGGTACGCCAGCAGCGCCTGCAGCACCGCCAGGCCCGGCTGATCAGCGAGCTGCGGGTCCTCGACGAGCGCAAGGATGCGTTCGTCGCCACCGTGACCCACGAGCTGCGGACGCCGCTGACCAGCATCCTGGGCTACACCGAGATGCTCGCCGACGGTGAGGGCGGGGAGCTGCCGCCGCTGCACCGGCGCAGCGTCGCCGCGATCCTGCGCAACGCCCACCGGCTGCACGACACCGTGTCGGACCTGCTGCTGCTCGACCGCAGCGGCGCGTCGCGCGAGGCCGGGGCCGTACCCGTGGACCTGGCCGCCGTAGCCGCGACGGTGCACGCCGAGATCGAGCCGGTCGCCCGGTCCCGCGGGATCGATCTGACCGGTGAGACCGCCGCGCTGTGGGTGGACGGCGACGCCCGGCGCCTCGGGCACGTGCTGCGCAACCTGCTCGGCAACGCCGTCAAGTTCACGGGTACGGGCGGGCACGTCGGCTACCGGCTGCACGCCGACCGGGACACCGCCGTGGTGGAGGTGACCGACACCGGCATCGGCATCCCGGAGGCGGACCAGCCCGGCCTGTTCACGCCGTTCCACCGGGCGGCGAACGCGATGGACCAGGCGGTGCAGGGCTCCGGGCTGGGCCTTGCCATCGTGCGCACGATCGTCACCGAGCACGGCGGCACGGTCCAGGTGGACTCGAAGGTGGGCGAGGGCACCACCTTCACCGTCCGGCTGCCGCGCGCCGCCGTACCCGGGTCGTCCTGAGGGTCAGCCCTTCGCGGCCGGTTCCGGATCGCGGGCCACCGAGGTGTCCGACGGCGGCGGCTCGTCCGGGTCCCGGGTGCGCGTCGCGTCGGCCCGCGCGTCGTCCGACTCGGCCTCGTCGTCGTCGGTGGACTCCGTGCCCGGCGGCTCGCGGTCGGGGGTCGGCTCGCCGGTGGGATGCCGGACGAGGTAGCGGATGGCGGTGTTGAGGACCGCGAGCACCGGTACGGCGATCAGCCCGCCGACGATGCCCGCCACCACGATGCCCGTCGCGATGGCCAGGATGACCGCGAGCGGATGCAGCGCCACCGCCCGGCCCATGATCAGCGGCTGCAGCACGTGGCCCTCCAGCTGCTGCACCGCGATCACGATGCCGAGCACGATCAGCGCGCTGACCGGCCCGTTGGCGACCAGGGCCACCAGCACCGCGACCGCACCGGTGACCGTCGCGCCGACCACCGGGATGAACGCGCCCAGGAACACCAGCGCGGCCAGCGGCAGCCACAGCGGCACCCTCAGGACGAACAGGCCGATGCCGATGCCGACCGCGTCCACGAGCGCGACGAGCACGGTGGCGTGCACGTACGACACCAGCGTGTGCCACGAGTAGTGACCGGCCCGGGCGGTGGGCACCCGCGCCTCCCGCGGCAGCAGGCGGCACAGGAACGACCAGATCTGCCCGCCGTCGCGCAGGAAGAAGAAGAGCGTGAACAGCGTGAGGAAGAAGCCGGTCACGACCTCACCGAGCGTGGCCGCGGTGCTCAGCGCACCGGACGTCAGGGCGCCCTGGTGGTCGGTGAGCGCCTGTTGCGCCTTGTCGACGTACTGGCTGAGCTGGGCGTCGGTGAGGTGCAGCGGGCCCTGCGAGAGCCACTTCTGCACCTCGTCGACACCGTCGGCGACCTGCTTCGACAGCGAGTCGAGCTGCGAGACGATGGTCTCGATGATCAGCGTGATGCCACCGAAGACGATCACCAGGCCGGAGATCAGCACGATGGCGGCCGACAGCGACCGCTTGACGCCACGGCGGGTCAGCGCCGCCGCGGCGGGCTGCAGCAGGGCCGCCAGCAGCACCGCGACGATCACCGGGATCACCACGACCCGCAGCAGGCTGACCACGCGCAGGAACAGGTACGCCGCCGCGACCAGCAGGATGAACCGCCACGCCCAGGCGCCGGCGGTGCGGATGCCCCGCGGCAGCAGGTCGTCGGGGCCGGTCGGCTGCACCACCATCACCGGCGGTGCCGTGTCCTGGAGTTCCGGCCCCGCGGTGAACGGCGGCGGGGCGCTCCGGCTCGCCGCCGCGGCGAGCCGGGTCCGGGCCCGCTCACGGACCGTACGTGCCCATGTCATCGGGCCCTCCCAGGGAATCGTGCGAACACCGGCGCCTCCGGCCGGTGCCACCCAGGTGCCCGCATTCCGCCCGGTTCATACGTCCGAGCGGATTCGGCCTCACCGTCAGTGAGTGTCCGGGCGCTCGGCGCACGCCGGTGGGGCCCGGGGGAGCCCCGCACGGTATCCTTCCGGCACCGCTTCGCCTACCACACAGGACCGCGTACGCATGCCGCCTGAGCAGGACCCCGAGGCCGCCCGGCCGGGCGGAGCGGGCCGCAGCCGCGCCGGTGGCGGCGCGACGGCCGCACGGACCCGCGACGCCCTGCGCGAGGCGATCCTGCGCGGCGAGTACCTGCCCGGTGAGCGCCTCGTCGAGCTGCAGCTGTGCGAGCGGTTCGGGGCCAGCCGGTTCACCGTACGGGCGGCACTGCAGGACCTGGCCGCCGAAGGCCTGGTCGAGGTGCAGCGCAACCGCGGCGCGCAGGTGCGCAAGGTGTCGCTGGACGAGGCCGTGGAGATCACCGAGGTCCGGATGGTGCTGGAGGGGCTCGTGGCCGCCCGCGCCGCCGAACGGGTCACCGACGAGCAGGCCGGCGAGCTGGCGGAGATCGGCGCGCTGATGCGCCGCGCGGTCGGCGCCGGTGAGTTCCGCGCCTACAGCGACCTCAACCAGCGGCTGCACGCCCTCGTCCGGGCCATCGCCGGGCACGGCACCGCCGACGGCATCATCGAGACCCTGCGCGGGCAGCTCGTGCGGCACCAGTTCATGCTGTCGCTGCTGCCGGGGCGCCCACAGGTGTCGCTGCCGCAGCACGAGCGCATCATCGCGGCGGTCCGCGCCCGCGACCCCGAGGCCGCCGAGGCGGCGATGCGCGCCCACATCGCCAGCGTCATCGACGCGCTGCGCTCCATGGAGGCCCTCGGCGTGCCGTCCTGAGTTCTTAGTGAACGCTTAGCGGACGGACATCAGGCTCACAGGAACCGGCCCGACGATGGGCTCATGCGACGGATCACCCTGTGGTTGTTCTCCACGGTCGCGGCCCTGGTGCTGCTGTTCAGCTACCGCACCAGCACGGACGGCACGGCTGCGGCGACCGCGGTGGCCGAGGCCCCGCTGACCGCCGCGACGGAGCCACCCGCGGCCTCGTCGCCGTCACCCTCGCCGTCCGCTCCCTCGTCGTCGCCGGCCCCGTCCCCGTCGTCCTCGTCGCGGGCCTCGTCCCCGTCGTCGGCTGCCGCCAGGACCTACACCGGGTCGGTCGCCCAGACGCGCTGGGGTCCGGTCCAGGTCGGCATCACCGTGTCCGGCGGAAGGATCACCGATGTGGCCGTACCGGTCTACCCGAACGGCAACCACCGGGACCAGGAGATCAACGCGTACGCTCTGCCGGTGCTGCGCCAGGAGACCCTCGCCGCGCAGGGCGCCGCCATCGACGCCGTCTCGGGCGCGACCGTCACCAGCGACGGTTACGTCGAGTCGCTGCAGGCGGCGCTCGACGCCGCGCACCTGTGACAGGGCGGCGGGAGGCGGAGATGCGGATCCTGGTGGTGGACGACGACGCGGCCGTCCGCGACTCGCTCGCCCGTACGCTGCGGTTCGAGGGCTACCGGATCGGCACCGCCCGCGACGGCCGGGAGGCGCTCGACGAGGTACGGGCGGACGAGCCCGACGCGGTGGTCCTGGACGTCAGCATGCCGGTCCTGGACGGGCTGGAGACGTGCCGGCAGCTGCGCTCCGGCGGGGTGCTCGTACCGGTGCTCATGCTCACCGCCCGCGACAGCGTCGGCGACCGGGTGGCTGGCCTCGACGCGGGCGCGGACGACTACCTGGTCAAACCCTTCGCCCTGCAGGAGCTGCTGGCCCGGTTGCGTGCGCTGCTGCGCCGGTCGGCACTGGGCGGCCCGGCCGGCGCCACGCCCGGCGAGCGGCCGGGGCGGTGGCTGGCCTTCGCCGACGTACGCCTCGACCCGGGTACGCGCGAGGTGTGGCGCGGCGACCGGCCGCTGCGGCTGACCCGGACGGAGTTCGCCATCCTGGAGGCGTTCCTGCGGCACCCGCGGCAGGTGCTGACCCGTTCGGCGCTGTTCGAGCAGGTGTGGGGCCACGACTTCGGGGAGACCTCGAACAGCATCCACGTCTACCTCGGCTACCTGCGGCGCAAGCTCGAGGCGGAGGGCGGGACGCGGCTGCTGCACACCGTACGCGGCGTCGGGTTCGTGCTGCGCGAGGAGCCGCTGTGAGCTGGTGGGGCCGCCGTACGCTGCACACCCGGCTGTCGCTGCTGGTCACCGGCGCCGTCGCGGTGGCCGTGATCCTCTTCGCCGGCATGGCCTGGGTGGCGGTCGCCGAGATCCAGCGGCACCGCATCGAGTCGCAGCTGCGCGCGGACGCGCAGGCCATCGCCGCGCAACCGGACCAGTGGCGGGCGGGCCGGCCCGGACCCGTGCCCCGTCCCGGCCCCGGCCGGCACCCGCGCCAGCTGGGACCGGGCTGGCAGATCCTCGACGCGGGCGCCACCGTGGTCACCGATCCGGGCACGCCGCTGCCCGTGACGGCGGCGGCCCGGCAGGTCGCGGCGGGGCGGCAGCAGCAGGTCCAGGAGCGGGTGACGATCGGCGGCGACACGTACCTGATGCTCACCGTGCCGGTGCGCGGGGGCGGCGCGGTGCAGGTGGCCGTCAGCCAGGACCCCGCCCGCGACACCCTGGCCGCCTTCGGCCTGCTGCTCGCGGCCGGCTGCGCGGTCGGCGTCGGCGCCGCGGCCCTGCTCGGCCGTACGGTGGCCCGCGCGGGCCTGCGCCCGGTGGAACGGCTCACCGAGGCGGTCGAGGGCGTGGCCGTCACCATGGACCTCGGCCGGCCCATCGCCGTCAGCGGGGCCGACGAGATCGCCCGGCTCGGCCGCTCGGTGAACACCATGCTGGCCGCCATCGACACCGCCCGCCGCGCGCAGCGCACGCTCGTCGAGGACGCCGGTCACGAGCTGCGGACTCCGCTGACCAGCATCCGTACCAACGTGGAACTGCTGCTGGCCGTCGAACGGCAGCCCGAGCTGGCGCACCGGCTTCCACCGGAGGACCGCGCCAAGCTGCTGGGCGACCTCGAGGCGCAGGTCGGCGAGCTCGCCACGCTCACCACCGAGCTGGTGGAGCTGGCCCGCGAGGAGACCACCCGGGAGGCCGCCGAACCCGTCGCGCTGGCCGACGTGGTCACCGCCGCGGTCAACCGGGTACGGATCCGGGCGCCCGGCCTCACCTTCACCACCGGCCTCGCGCCGGTCACCGTCACCGGCCGCCCGGGCGAGCTGGAACGCATGGTGGTCAACGTGCTCGACAACGCCGCCAAGTGGAGCCCGCCGGGCGCGACCGTGCACACGACGCTGAGCCGCGAGGGTGCGGGCGGATGCAGCCTGAGCGTGGCGGACGACGGGCCGGGCATCGCCGAGGCGGACCTGCCGTACGTCTTCGACCGCTTCTACCGCGCCGCGGCGGCCCGCGCGATGCCGGGATCGGGGCTGGGCCTCGCGATCGTCGCGCAGACGGCGGCCCAGCACGGCGGCACGGCCTCGGCCGCCGGCCGCGACCCGCGCGGCACGATCGTGACCGTCCACCTGCCCTGCGAGCAGCCGTGACGCCACGGACGCCCGGGCGGCTCGCCGCCACCGCGATGTCCGTCGCGGCGGCGGCGCTGCCGGGTGCCGGCTGCGCGGACGACCTGCCCGGGCGTCGCGACTGCACCGCGACGGAGAAGGCGCAGGTGGCGACGCTGGAACGGCTGGCGATCCTGGAGCAGCACCCGGCCGGGGCGCAGCCGGCGGCCGCGTACGCGGGTTGCGGCACGGACGACTCCGGCGACCGGATCCGCCCGTATGCCGGCCGGCGCTACCGCAGCGCCGTCGACGAGCCGGCGATCCGCTCCTTTTACTGGGAGGCGATGACCGCCGACGGCTGGCGCAACGCCTCCACCGACATCCCGCCGGACGTGGCACCCTCGCTGGCGTTCCAGCGCGGGATCGCGTGCCTGGTCAAAGACGTCGACGGAAGCGAGACGCGGATCGGCCTGACCTTCGGGCCGGCGGAGGACGCCTACGCCGTCGAGGTGACCTCGGGACTCGGGGAGACGTGCTGAACGGGGAACCTTCCGGGCCCCGGCCCGCCGTCGTCGTGTCCGAGCCGGTCGCACTTTCGCTGCGGGCACTGGGGGAGACCGGCGCGCGGTGGCTGGCCGAGCTTCCCGGGCTGCTCGCGAGCCTGGCGGCGGACTGGTCGCTCACCGTCGGCGCCCGGCTGGACGGCGGCCGGGCCGCGTACGTGGCCGAGGCGGTGACGCGGGACGGCGCCCCGGTCGTGCTCAAGGTCTCGATCCCGCCGGGCATCGACTAGGTCAGCCCGGCCCGGCGGGAGCTGACGGCGCTGCGGCTGGCGGGCGGTGACCCGTACGCCCGGCTGATCCGTCACGACGGGCCTCGCCGGGCCCTGCTGCTGGAGCGGCTCGGGCGGCCGATGGCCGATCTGGGCTGGTCCGCCGGCCGCCAGCTGGAGGCGCTCACTCGCACCGCCGCACGGGGGTGGCGGAAGGTGACAGCCGACGGGCGGCTTCCCACCGGGGCGCAGGCGGCGCGGTGGCATGCCGGCTACATCCCGGCGGCCTGGGAAGCGCTGGGCCGGCCGTGCCCGGAGGCGACCGTGGAGCTGGCGGTGAGCTGCGCCGCCGCGCGGGAGGGCGCGGCCGACGCGTCCCGCGCGGTGCTGGTGCACGGGGACGTGCACGCCTTCAACGCCCTGGAGGCGCGCGGCGGTGCGCAGCCGGGCTTCCGGCTCGTCGACCCGGAGGGGCTCATCTCGGAGCCCGCGCACGACCTGGGCGTCATCCAGGCGCGGGGCGCGCAGGGCCGGATCGCCGGGCTGGCGGCCGGTGACCCGGCGCGCGTGAGGGAGCGGGTGGACCGCGGCTGCCGGCGTGCCGGGCTGCTGACCGGGAACGACCCGGACGCCGTCCGGCAGTGGGCGGTGATGGAGCTGGTCTCCACCGGCCTGTTCATCCTCCGGGTCGGCCGGCGGGAGGACGCCGAGGCGTTCCTCGCCGTGGCCACCCGCCTGACCTGACGACCCGGACGGTCGCTCACTCCGGCAGCGGGACCTCGCTGTTGCCCTCGAAGTCCTTCGGGTCGCCCTCGCCGCCGGCCTGCGGGTCCCGGTTACCCAGGGCCGTCTCGCCGGGCAGCTCGGCCATCCGCTCCTTGGCGATCGTCTCGAGCTCTTCGCGGTTCTCTCCGGACACGTCGGACATGGCTTCCTCCATCGCTGGGTGGTGTTCGAGCAGCGACTACCCCGGGGCGGCCGGTTCACGCACGCGGGTCACAAGGAGGCGGTGACCGGCGTCCACTGCGGGAGCTTCGCGGTGCGGCTGTCGCCGGAGGAGCGGCCGCGCACCCGCCGGCTGATCCAGGGCAGCACGTGCTCGCGGTAGTAGCGGACCTCCGCGGCCAGGCGCCGGCCGGCGGCCGGGCCCGGGTCCACCACGTGCGCGGCCGTGGGGTGGCCCATCGCGGTCAGGACCACGCCGGCGGCGCGCTGGTGGCCCGCCGCGTTGAGGTGCAGGCGGTCCGCCGACCAGTACGGCGCCCGGCGGATCTCGGCGTCGTGGAAGACGTCGGCGAAGACGAGCCCGTGCCGGGCGGCCAGGTCGGCGACGGCGGTGGTGAGCACGTCGCCGCGGCGGCGCATCATCGCGCCGAGGGGCAGGTGCTGCGACGGGTCGGCGCCGCTGAGCAGGACCAGCTGGACGCCCGCGTCGGCGCAGCGCCGCACGGCCCGCTCGGTGAGCCGGACGAGCCGGTCCAGGTCCACGCCGGGGCGCATCATGTCGTTGCCGCCGCCGTTGAGGGTGATCAGCGTGGGTGCCGGGGTCAGGGCCAGGGCGGCCTCCAGCTGCTCGGTGACGATCGGCTCGAGCAGCCGCCCGCGGATGGCGAGGTTGGCGTACTCGACGGGCTCGTCGCCGGCCGCGGCCAGGCCGGCGGCGACCCGGTCGGCCCAGCCGCGCGGCGTGCCGTCCGGCAGCTCGTCACCGAGCCCCTCGGTGAAGCTGTCCCCGATCGCCACGTAGCGCATCGACGTCGTCCTCTCGTCCGGCGGTGTCCCCGCAAGCCTGCCATCCGGCGGTGATCCGGACCGGTCAGGGGCCGCAACCGGGAAACAGGGCGCCGGCAACCGTACGGCAACCGTCCGGCCGAAGCATCGAGATGTTCCCCCCGGACCAAGGAGTTCATCGGATGCGTATCCGTCGTACCGCCGTCGCCGCCCTGCTGGCCGCCGGCATCGTCGTTCCCGCGGTCTCGGCCGCCGCGATGGCCGCCCAGCCCGCCGCCAAGGCGCCCGGCGCCGCCGCGAGCGCGCACAAGGCGACCCCGAAGCCCAGCAAGACCGCCAAGACCCCCAAGCCGGTCCGCTTCACCGCCTCCGGCACCGTCACCGCCGTCGACGCCGAGGCCGGCACCGTCACCCTGCTGGCGAAGGGCGGCACCAAGGACGTGCGCAAGCGTACGGTCACCGTCGTCGTCCCGGCCAAGGCCTCGCTGCGGGTCAACGGCAAGAAGGTCACCCTCTCCGGGGTCGCCGCCGGTCAGCGCATCGAGGTCGTCGGGCGGCGCACCGGCGACGTCTACACCGCCGACGTGGTCCGCGTCTCGGGCAGGGCCGCGAAGCCGGCACCCAGCCCGTCGGTCACGCCCACCCCGACCGTCGAGCCGACCACCGAGCCCAGCGACGACCCCACCACCGAGCCGACCGAGGACCCGTCGGACGACCCCACCGTGGAGCCGAGCGCCGAGCCGACCGCCTGACCGGCGCCGCACGAGTGGAAAGGGGGACGCCGGACGGCGTCCCCCTTTCGCCGTGTCAGCGCTGCACCACCAGGCGGTTCGCCCGCAGGATGCGGGCCCACCACGGGCGTGGCGCGGCCGGCCGCAGCGGCGGCGGGGCGCCGGTGCCGGTGCCGCGCAGGCTCACCCAGCCGCCCGGGCCCATGCTCACCGAACCGATCGCGGGGCGCCGCCGCAGCGCCACGCCCGCGCCGAGCGCCGCGGCGGTCAGCGCGACGGTCGCCAGCGTGGCCACCCCGAGCGCGGTCACGTCGACGACCGGCCGGTAGCGCACCCCGCCGGGGCCGGTGACGTACGCACCGACCGTCCGGTCGCCGTTGCGGACCAGCACCACGCCGGTACGGGACAGCCGGTCCGCCTCCGGGGCGCCGGCCTGCGCGATGGTCACCATGGGGTCCTCCTGACGTCCCCACCGTCCTAGCACCGCCGGCGGCCCGCCTCGTAGGGCCGGACGGCCCGGACACGCCTCGGGCCCGCGACCGCCGCCTGCGACAGGCAGCGGGCACGGGCCCGTACGGCGGGTCGTCAGCCCTTGACGCTGCCCGCGAGCAGGCCGCGGACGAAGTAGCGCTGCGCCAGCACGAACACCGTCACGGGGACGATGATCGACACGAACGCGCCCGCCGAGAGCAGGTGCCAGGCGGTGCCCCGGGTGCCGCTCAGGTTGGCCAGGGCGACGGTGATCGGGGCGACCTTGTTGCCGCCGCCGGCGAAGGTGAGCGCGACGAGCAGGTCGTTCCACACCCAGAGGAACTGGAAGATGCCGAACGCGGCCAGCGCCGGGCGCATCAGCGGCAGCAGCACCCGGAAGAAGATCGCCACGTGTCCGGCGCCGTCCACCCGGGCCGCCTCGAGCAGGCCGGCCGGGATCTCCCGCATGAAGTTGTGCAGCAGGTAGATCGCGAGCGGCAGGCCGAAGATCGAGTGCGACAGCCAGATCGTCCAGAACGTGTTCGCCAGGCCGGCGTCCACGTACAGGGTGAGCAGCGGGATCAGCGTGACCTGCAGCGGCACGATCTGCAGGGCGAAGATCGCCAGGAACAGGATGTTGCGGCCGGGGAACTTGATCCACGCGAACGCGTACGCGGCGATCGTCGCCAGGCACAGCGGGATGAGCACCGAGGGGATGGTGATCACCAGCGAGTTGACGAAGTACGAGCCCAGCCCGGCCCCGCTCTCGGCGTCCAGCACCTGGCGGTAGTTGTCCATCGTGAGCTGCGGGTCGGAGAAGAACGTCCACCAGCCCGTCGTCTTGATCTGCCGCTGCGGACGGAACGACGAGACCAGCAGCCCGAACGTCGGCAGCGTCCACAGCACCGCGATGACGATCGCGGCGAGCGAGGCCCACGGCGAGGTGAGCTTGCGCTTGGCGACCGCGGCCGCCGTCGGCTTCTCGGCCTCCAGCACCGGCACGGTGGCCGGCGGAGTCGTGGTGGTCATAGCGCCTCCGAACGGCGGATCTGCCGGATGTTGTAGACGACGATCGGGATGACCAGCAGGAACAGCAGCACGGCCAGCGCGGAGCCGAGGCCCTGGTTGTCGCTGCGGAAGCTCTGGCTGTAGAACTCGTTGGCGATGACGCTGGTGTCGAACTGGCCGCCGGTCATCGTGCGCACGATGTCGAAGACCTTCAGCGTGCCGATGCCGATGGTGGTCAGCACCACGACCACGGCCGGGCGGATCGCCGGCAGCGTGACGAAGCGGAACATGCCCCAGGGGCCGACGCCGTCGAGGCGCGCCGCCTCGATGATGTCCTCCGGGATCGCCTTGATGGCCGCCGAGAGCACGGTCATCGCGAAGCCGGCCTGGATCCAGATCATGACCACGATCAGCAGGAACGTGTTCAGCGGCGAGGTGACCAGCCATTGCTGCGGGGTGCCGCCGAGCCAGACCAGCACCTGGTTGAGCAGGCCGATCTGCTTCACGTTGGCCTGGTCGGGGCGGTACTCGTAGACGAACTTCCAGATGATCGACGCGCCCACGAACGAGATCGCCATGGGCAGGAAGATCAGTGCCTTGGCGAACGACTCGAGCCGCGCCTTGTCGACGAGGATCGCGTAGAGCAGACCGACGCCGGTCGCGACGAACGGGGTGACGACGACCCAGAACACCGTGTTGCGCAGCACGGTCAGCTGGTCGCCGTCGGTGAAGATCGTCTTGTAGTTGTCCAGGCCGATGAACGCGTTGCCGGCCGCATTGAAGAACGACTCGTAGATGGTGCGTACGCCGGGGTAGACCAGGCCGACGAGCAGCATGACGAGTGTCGGCGCGAGGTAGGCGTAGGCGGTCAGGCGGTCCGCCCTGCGCCCGCGGAAGAAGGTGGCGGCGAAGAGGATCGCGCCCACCACCGCGGCGAAGAGCAGGATCGCCGCCACCATGAGGACGATCTTGCCGACGTTGGTGTCCGGGGTCGACACGTGACCCGTACCTCCTTGAAGAGAGGGGTGGGGCCGGTCACCTGCGGTGACCGGCCCCGGATGGTCCTAGCTCACTTGGCGGGCCACGCCTTTTCGATGTTGTCGACGGTGGTCTTGGTGTCCTGACCGGTGATCCAGCTCGTCGCCTGCTTCCAGAACGCGTTCGAGCCGACGGCGGCCGGCATCTGGTCCGAGCCGTCGAACCGGAACACCGTGTTCGGGTCCTTGAGGATCGTCGCGGCCAGCCGGTCGATCGGGTTGCTCAGGTTGTTCGGGTCGATGCCCTTGTTGGCGCTGACCCAGCCCTGCGACGCCTTGGCCTTGATGTTGGCCCAGGTGTCGGTCGACAGGTACGTCTGGAAGGCCTTGACCTCGGGACGGTCGGCGAACGCGAGGTTGAACTCGCCGCCGCCGAGCACCGGCTTGCTGCCGGCGTCCTTGCCCGGCATGTAGAACGCGAAGACGTCGCCGTCCTCGGCCACCTTGGTGTCCTTGTCGAAGTTCGCCGCGTAGAAGCTCGCCTGGTGGTGCAGCGAGCAGGTGCCCTCGGTGATGGGCAGGCCGGCGTCCTGGAACGTGGTGGTGGCGATGCTCTTGACGTCGCCGAGGCCGCCGTTGACGTACTTGTCGTTCTTCAGGTACGCGCCGACCGCGTCCAGGGCCGCCGTGGACTCGGGGCCGTTGAACGGGATCTCGTGGTTCACCCACTTGTCGTAGGTCTCCGGCCCGTAGAGCCGGAGCATGAAGTCCTCCATCCAGTCGGTGATCGGCCAGCCGGTGGCCTCACCGCTGCTGATGCCCGCGCACCACGGCTTCTTGCCGTCCGCGACCATCTTGTCCGACAGCGCCTTGAGCTCGTCCAGGGTGGTCGGGACCGTGTAGCCCTTCTCCTTGAACTCGGCGGGCGAGTACCACACCAGCGACTTCACGCTGGCGCCGGACGGCGCGCCGTAGAACTTGCCGTTGACGGTGGCGTAGCCCTTCCAGTCCTTGCCCCAGAACTTGTCGACGTTCGCGGCCACCTCGGCCGGCGCCTCGACGGCCTTGCCGGTGGCGACGAGCTGCTTGAGCAGGCCGGGCTGCGGCACGATCGCGAGGTCCGGCGGGTTGCCGGCCTTGGCGCGCACCAGGATCTGGGTCTCGAAGGACTTGTCGCCCTCGTAGTTGATCTTGACGCCGGTGCAGTCCTCGAAAGGCTTGTACGAGTCCTTGTACGCCTTGTCCTCCGGCGTGACGATGCCGGTGTACACCGAGACCGTCTTGCCCTTCAGGTCACCGTACGAGCTGAACTGCGCGCAGTCGATGGACTGCGTGGCCGTCTTGGAATCGTCGTTCGAGTCGTCACTTCCGCCACCGCAGGCAGCGATCCCGAACACGAGGCCCACGCCCAGCGTGCCGGCGAGTGCACCGCGCAGGCGCTGACTCCTGGAATGACCGAACATACCTCTCCCTATGTCACATCACGCCGGGGCGTGACAACACCGTCACCGTCTCCGGTTCCCCCGGCTGTCAGTCAAGAGCGGGTGGGCGGGTTTCGCAATGTTTCCGGTTGATCAACCAAGTAACGATTCGGCACCGGACCTGCGGCATCCTTAAACGGTTAAGAAAGCTTAAAGTGTTCTTGCGCTGACCGCGGGCACTTATCCAGCGGCATCCGTCGATGCCCGACCGTTTCGGGAACCGCAAGATTTTTCAGCCGGGGGCGCCCGCCCCGCGGGGTACCGCGATGGCATCCGGGGCGCACCGCAGCGGCAACCGGGACGCGGTTCAGTAGAGGCGCGGGACCATCGGCCGTCCCGCGCCGTGCCCCGGAGGAGGTCCCGTGCAGCGTGCGTACGGCCGCCGTCGCGACGACCCGCGCCCGTCGCGGCTCGCCCGTGCCGTCCTGCTGGACCCGCTGGTCCTCGTGGTGGCCGGCGTCGCCGCCGGGGCGATCTGCTGGCTGCTCGCCGGCCCCGGCGACCTGCGCACGGGCCTGCTGGTCCGCGCCGGCGCCGGAGTGTTCGCGACGGCGGTGCTGAGCGTGACCGCCCTGCGCGTCGCCCGGGCGCCCGGACTGAGCGTCGTGGCGCGCCGCTTCTGGCACGCCGCGTCCCTGATGGGCGCGCTGCTCCTGGTGGGCAACATCGCCCGCGGCGTCGTCGCGGTCACCGGCTCCGGCGCGCCCACGGTGGCCGACGGCGCCGTCCAGCGCGCCTGCATCGCCGCCGGGGTGGTGGTCCTGCTCGTGCTCGCCGTGACGTACCGCCGGCCCGCCGGCCGCCCGGCCGAGCTGCCCTTCGTGCTCGACGGCGCGGCCATCGTGGTCGCCGCGGTCGTCGTGATCTGGTTCATGGCGGACCGGGCGCTGGCGCACGGCGTGCCCCGGCTCGCCGCCCTGACGGCGGGCGCGATGGCGCTGGTCGTCGCCGCCGCGGTGGCCCGCCTCGTCGCCTGCGGCTCGAGCCCGATGCGGCCCGGCGCGGCGGTGCCCGTCCTCGCCTCGATGGCCCTGCAGTGCTTCAGCGGCGGGCTGCTGCCGATGGGCTCCGGCTCCCGGGTCCAGCTCGCCGTGCAGGTGGCCTCCGTCGCCCTGGTCGCCGTGGCGCCGCGGGTCAACGAGATCCTCGACCGCCACGTCGCCGCCGGGCCGTGCCGCCGGCAGCGCTCGCGCGGGCTGCTGCCGTACGCGATGCTCGCGGTGGTCTTCCTGGTCCTGCCCGCCGCCCTGCCGCACGGCCTCGGCACGACGGCCGTGCTGAGCCTCGCCGGCCTGTTCGTGAGCACGGCCCTCGTGGTCGCCCGCCAGCTGCTGGCCTCGGGCGAGAACGAGACGCTGGTGAGCCGCCTCGACGCCAGCCTGCTGACCGTCTCGCGGCAGGAGGAGCGGGTCCGCCTGCTGCTGGAGTACTCGACCGACATCACCTCGCTGATCGACGCGGGCGGCGCGATGACCTACGTGACCCCGGCGACCCGCGCGCTCGGCTACGAGCCGGACCAGCTGCTGGGCGTCCGCGTGGTCACGCTCATCCACGACGACGACCTGCCCGGGCTCTGGCCCGAGCTGCGGCAGCTGATGGCCACCCCCGGCGCGACGTACACATACCAGGCGCGCTACCGGCACGCCGACGGCTCCTGGCGCTGGCTGGAGGTGATGAGCCGCAACCTGACCCACGAGCCGAGCGTCGGCGCCGTGGTCAGCAACGCCCGCGACGTCACCGAGGCGCGCGAGCTGCAGGACCGGCTGCGCCACGAGGCCACCCACGACCCGCTCACCGGCCTGGCCAACCGCAAGCTCTTCGGCGACCGGCTCGCCGAGGAGGCCGGCCGCGGCGTCGCGCTGCTGCACGCCGACCTCGACGGCTTCAAGCCGGTCAACGACACGTACGGCCACCACGTCGGCGACGCGGTGCTCGTGGAGGTCGCCCGGCGGCTGCGCGCGGCCCTGCCGCCGGACGCCGTGCCGGCCCGCCTCGGCGGCGACGAGTTCGCGGCGCTGCTGCCCGGCACCGGGGCACCGGCCGCCGAGGAGACCGCACGACGCTTCCGCGCCGCCCTGGACCTGCCGGTGCACGTGCACGGGCACACGCTGAGCCTCGGCGCCAGCGTCGGCGTGGTGGCGGGCGCGGCGGTCGAACCGGAGTCGCTGCTGCGCGCCGCGGACGAGGCGATGTACCGGGTCAAGCACGGCGCCCGCCGCTGACCTCAGCGCAGCACGGCGCGCAGCGCGTACCCGAACCCGCGGTGGGCCACCAGCAGCGGCGGCCCGAGCCGCTCCAGCTTGCGCCGCAGGATCCCCACGTACGTGTCGACGACGTGGACCCGGGTCGCGGTGCCGGCGCCCCACACCGCCTCGTGGATCTGCCCGCGCGGCAGCACCACGCCGGGGTGGCACAGGAAGTAGCGCAGCAGCTCGAGCTCGGTGGGCGACAGCGGCACCCGGTCGCCGGCCCGGCGCGCCTGTCCGGAATCGAGGTCCAGCTCCACGTCGGCGTAGCGCAGCACCCGCGCCTCGGACCGGTCCGCCCGGCCCAGCAACGCCCGCACCCGCGCGAGCAGCACCTCGACGTCGAACGGCTTGGTGATCCAGTCGTCGCCGCCGTACGCCAGCCCGGCGATCAGGTCGGCCCGGGCGTCCCGGGCGGTCAGGAACACCACGTCGGCGCCGGAGCCCTCCTCGCGCAGCCGCCGGCACACGTCCATGCCGTTGCCGTCGGGCAGCGTCACGTCGAGCAGCACCACGTCCGGCCGGCGCTCGGCGGCCTTCGCCACGGCCTGCGCGGCGGTGCCGGCGGTGTCCACCGCGAAGCCGTGAAAGGTCAGCACCGTGGCCAGCATGTCCACGATGTTCGGCTGGTCGTCGACGACGAGGATGCGCGCGCCGGTCATCTCAGGCCCATCAGACCACAGGGGCCGCAGAACCCGGCCGGTGTTCCCGAAGGGTGGTGCGAAGACATCGACCGATGGTGATATGAGGGATGCGTCTGCGTGGTCTGTCCGTCCTCGTCCTGATCGTCGCGATCGCCGTCGTCGTGCCGGGCCGCCCGGCCGTCGCCGGCCTCGCGGGCGACTACCCCGAATACCCGTACGCGCCGACCACGTACGCGGAGCCGTACCGCGGCCAGTTCCACTTCAGCGCGGCGAGCGGCTGGATGAACGACGTGAACGCCCCGCTCTACGCCGACGGCGTCTACCACCTGTTCTTCCAGCACAACCCGCACGGCCTGCAGTGGGACACCATGCACTGGGGACACGCGACCAGCCCCGACCTGGTGCACTGGACGCAGCGGCCCGTCGCCCTCGAGCCCGGCGTGCACCCCGGCGACCTGTTCTCCGGCGGGGGAGTCGTGGACACGGCGAACACCTCGGGGCTGCGGACCGGCGACCGGGCCCCGATCGTCGTGTTCACCGGCACCGACGGGGTCAGCGTCGCGTACAGCAACGACGGCGGGGAGACGTTCCAGCCGTACGACCACGGGCGCAAGGTCATCACCATGCCGGCCGAGAGCCGCGACCCCAAGGTGTTCTGGCACGAGCCGACCCGCCGCTGGGTGATGGTGGTGTGGTCCGGCGCGGGCGGCAACGCGGCGCACCTCTACACCTCGCCCGACCTTCTCACATGGACGTTCCGGAGCCGGTACGCGGCCGACTGGCTCTTCGAGTGTCCCGACATGTTCCCGCTGCGCGCCGACGGCGACGGCGCGACGAAGTGGATCCTCAACGACGCGAGCGGCGAGTACGTCGTCGGCTCCTTCGACGGCACGTCGTTCACGGCCGACTCGCCGGCGCCGAAACGCATGGACGAGGGCGACACCCGCTTCGACGGCAGCTGGTACGCCGGGCTGACGTACAGCAACCTGCCGGACGGCCGGACCGTGCAGATGGCGTGGATGCCGGGCAACCACGGCAGCGTCTGGACCGGCAGCGCCACGTTCCCGGTGGAACTGGGGCTGCGCACGTACCCGGACGGGCTGCGGGTGACCCGGACGCCGATCGCCGAGCTCGACACCCTGCGCGCAGCCGGGACACAGTGGACCGGGCACACCCTGACCGGGAACCCGGCAGCCGATCCGCTGCGCACGGCCGCGGCCGACGCGTACGAGCTCACCGCCGAGTTCGACACGGGCACCGCCACGGCCGCCCGGTTCGGGTTCCGGCTCGGCGTACGCCCCGACGGCAGCGCCACCCGCGAGGTCGCGTACGACCGGGCCGCGGGCACGCTCGACGGCGCGGTGCTGCCCCCGGACGACGGGCGGGTCCGGGTGCGCATGCTCGTCGACCGCGGTCAGGTGGAGACCTTCGGCAACGAGGGGCGCGTGTCGGTCACCCGTACCGCCGCCTTCGACGCCACCGGCGTGCGCACCTTCGCCGAGGGCGGCTCGGTCCGCCTGGTGTCGCTGCGCCTCACGCCGCTGCGCTCGGCCTGGGGCGCCGGCGAACCGACGCTGCGCTCCGACGTCGCCGGGCCGTGGCACGCCGCCGGCGGGACCTGGACCGACACCTCCGACGGCAAGCGCGGCGAGGCCACCGGCGACGGCTTCTACCTGGGTGCCACCACCGGCAGCGACTTCACGTACGACGCCGACGTGCGGCTCGACACCGCGATGGCGGCCGGCATCACCTTCCGCGGCGCGTACACGCTCAATGTGGACGTCGGGGCGGGACTGATGAAGCTGTGGCGGCCCGGACGCGACATCGCCACCGCGGCCGCACCCGTGACCCGCGGCCGGTTCCACCACCTGCGCGTCGTGACCCGGGGCGACCGGTTCCGCGCGTACCTGGACCAGAGCGGCACGCCGCTGATCGACGCCACCGACGACGCGTACGCCTCCGGCGCCTTCGGGCTCAACGTGTTCCGGGGCGCGGCCGTGCTGCAGAACGCCCGGATCGGCGCGGCGCCCTGGCGCCAGGACGTCGGCGGCACGTGGAGCCCGGCCGGAGGCGCGTGGACGGCACCGTCGGGGCGCAGCACCGGGGACGGCTTCTACCTCTCCGACCGCACCGGCCGCGACTTCACCTACGAGGCCGACCTGCGGGTGGTCGCCGGCCGGGCCGCCGGCCTGACCTTCCGCGGCACCCCGGACGCGAGCGCCCACTACACCGCGAACATCGACACCGACGGGTACGTCAAGCTGTGGCGGCCGGGGCGCGACATCGCCGTGCAGCCCGCGGCCATCGTGCCCGGACGGACGTACCACCTGCGGGTCGTGGCGGCCGGCCCGCAGTTCGAGGTGTCCCTCGACGGCTCGGCGGTCATCCGGGCCACCGACGACGCGTACGCCGAGGGCCGGTTCGGGGTCAACGTGTTCGACGGCAGCTGCCTGATCGAAGGCGTGAGCGTGCGCTGACGGCCCGGGGCCGGGCGGGAGTCACTCGCGCACGTCCGCCGGACCGGTGGTGACCGGCAACCCGGCCGCGAGCCACGCCTCGACGCCGCCCACCAGGTCGGTGGCCCGGTGCAGGCCGACCTCGCGCAGGCTCGCCGCCGCCAGGCTCGAGCTGTAGCCCTGCCGGCACACGACCACGACGAGCAGGTCGTAGCCGGTCGCCTCCGGGATGCGGCTGTCCGACGCCGGATCGAGCCGCCACTCGAGCACCGTCCGATCGATGACGATCGCCCCCGGCAGCTCCCCCTGCCGCGCCCGCTGCCGATCGGTCCGGGTGTCGACGAGCAACGCCCCGTCGGCCACCGCCGCCCACGTCTCGCACGGATCGAGCCGCCGCATCTTGGCCCGCGCCTGCCGCAGAACCTCGTCCACCCCGCCGACCGTCGTCCTCATCCCATGATCATGCCCGCCCGCCCGTCCGTCCGTCCGCCCGTCCGTCCGCCCGCCGTCCGGCCGCCGGTTGGTGGTCCGCGGGTCGCGCGTTCTTGGTCGCCCCGTGGCTCGCGCGCGCGTCCGTTGGTGGTCTGTGGGTCGCGCGTCCGTGGGTTGCCTGCCCGCCGCATGCACGCCCACCTCCCGCTGGGGCGGCATCGCGGCGTGCCTGACGCTAGAGTGGCGCGATGCCGGGGGAGATCGTCACCGCTGTCACGTCCCTCGGCGGCGTCGCCCTCGGCGGCGGTCTGTCCTATCTGGTGCAGACGAACACGCAGCGCATGACCGCCCGTACCGAGCAGCGCAAGCAGGACGCCGCCCGGGCCGAGAGCAGACGCGCCGAGCGGCTCACCCACCTCGAGCGGTTCATCGCCATGGCCGCCGACGCGGAGCGCATCGCTTTCGAACGCCCGGACGACTGGGTGCCCGGCGACGCATGGTCCGACGCGACACAGGCGGTGACGAACCGGCTCTGGGTCACCGAACGCATGCTGCAGGTGCTGTTCCCGGCGGACGTGCACGCCGCCGCGCGAACGTACTACTTCAGCATCAACCGGGCCGTGTGGGACGGCGTACCGGACCTGGAAGCGTTCTACCCGGAGCTCGACGGCCTGCGCGACGCGTTCCTCGCCGCGGTGCGGGAGGGCCTGGGCTGACCGCTCGCCAGCCGTCGTCGCGACAGAGGCGCAACGGGCACGGCCGGGTCGGCGAGCTTCGCGGGTCGGACGATCGCGGCTGACGTGGTGTTGGCCCTGCCCCCGGGTTTTCTCGGGCTTGTCGTGGTGGCCGGTTGGGGTGGTTGCTCGTACGTCGACGTGGTGTCGGCGCTGCCTCCGGACCTTCTCGGGCTTGTCGTGGTGGCCGGTGGGGGAGGTTGCGCGTACGTCGACGTGGTGTCGGCGCTGCCTCCGGACCTTCTCGGGCTTGTCGTGGTGGCCGGTGGGGGAGGTTGCGCGTACGTCGACGTGGTGTCGGCGCTGCCTCCGGACCTTCTCGGGCTCGTCGTGGTGGCCGGTGGGGGAGGTCGTCCGCACGTCGACTTGTGCTGCACCGTCGGCGGGAGCGGTGGCGGGGGGCGGGTAAGCGCGCTGCTCGGCCGGCAGGTCGTCGCCTCCGTGGCGAGGCGGGACGATACCTTCCTCGCCGGAGTCAGGCGCAATCGTGCGCTCTGCCGCAGATCGAACGGTCGTGCCGGGGGAGCTGAGGCCGTCGGGTGCTGGCCGGTGACCCGCCCCTCTGCCCGGACGCACGCATGGCCGATCCCGCCGGGCCGTTCCGCCCGTGGCTGTCGAACCGTGCGTAGACCCAGCCGTCGGCTCGGCGTCGGGCGCCAGCGTGTGCTGGACGGGCCAGCCCTCCGCGCGCTCTTCCATCCGCCGGGCCGCGTCCCAGTCGCTGTGCAGGCGACGCAACTTCGCGGCGTGCCTTCGTGCCAACCCCCACGCCCGATGACGTGCGTGCTCCCGGCGGAATTCCTCCCGCCCCTGAGAATAGGTGCGGGACGCGGTCCGGTCACGCATGGCGGCCAATTCCGCCGTCGAGAACAACTGAAGCTGCCGCACATATGGATTGTTCCGCAGTGTTCCGCTTGGGTCCACTGAACGATCACCCGGAAAAAGCGGCGAGCGTCATAGTGAAATGGGTGCCCACCATCGGTACGTTCAATGCGCAGTGCGAGGAATTCCTGTGATGCGATGGACTGCATGAGTCCCTGGAGGAGAGGTAGGTGCCCAAGTGTGCAGGGTCGGTGCGTCAGCGGATGACGTCCTTGCCGGTTCCGGTCAGCTGCACGAATAGCGTGGTCATGACGGGCGGCTCATTGACTGCTGCGGGTTCATATTGGTGCCGATATTCGGTAGAGCGTAAGGACCTGTGGTCGGCGTGGGCGTGCATTGATTCATCGCGAGATCTTAGCTGAGTAGCAATCGCAATGTTTCAGGTCGAGGGCGGCGCGTGTTGAATTCCGGTAACTCGGCGGTTTACGGTCGGTCGGGGGCCAGGAGCGCGTTGACCAGGTCCGACAAGGGCTCGCGCAGATCTTCTTCGGTGGCCGTCGCCAGTGGCTCCACGCTCACCGTCGAGCGCAGCAGCGTCATGCCGAGGGCGGCGGCCAGCACGATCTGGGCTCGCAGCACTCGACCCGGGACGTCGGTCCCGGCTCCGGGCGCAGCGTCGGTCCCGGCTCCAGCGGTGGCGGTCCCGGCTCCGGGCGGGCCGTCGGGCCTGGCCTCGGGTGCGGCGTCGGTTTCAGCCCCGGATGCGACGTCGGGCCTGGCCTCGGGTGCGGCGGCGGTCCCGGCTCGGGGCGGGCCCTCGGATGGGGCGGCGGCCCCCGTGTTCGGTGTGGGCCGGGGGGTTGCGGTTCCGGCCGCGGCGGCCGCCATGCGTTCGCTGATTGCGTGGATGAAGTCGCGGCGGATGGCGTCGGCGCGGGCGTCGCCCGAGGTGCGCAGCAGGAGCAGGAGGGCGTCCGGCGGGGGGCTGTCGGGGCTCGATCCGGCGATGCGGTGGGCCATTGCGGGTCCGATCGCCTCGAGGGTGGTGTCGTCCGCGTCGCGGCGCAGGTCGGTGACCGCGGCGGTCAGGCAGGCCTCGAACAGGCCCTCCTTGGAGCTGAAGTAGCGGCTGATGAGGGCCACGTTCACGCCCGCCTCGTCGGCGATGTCGCGCACGGTCGTGTGCCCGTACCCGTCGCGGGCGAAGCGGGCGCTCGCCGCCTCGAGCAGCGCCTGGCGGGTCTGGGCGGCGTTGCGGCGGCGTGCCGGCTTGCCGCCCGCGGTGCCGCTGGCGGCGGTGCCGGCGGGGGCAGAGCTGGCGGGGGTGCCGGCGGGGGCGGAGCTGGCGGGGGTGCCGGCGGGGGCGGAGCTGGCGGCGGTGCCGGCGGGGGCGGGGCTGCCGGCGGCAGTCGCGGCGGTCGAATCTGGGCCTGGTGCCACGGGCGTCCTCTCGTCGGGACGAAGCCTAGCGGGCCGCGGTGTGACGTAAACATGCGTTGACTTGGTCGGGCGGCGGATCATAATAAGTAAGCAAGCGTTTACATCTAGCCGAGGAATCCCATGACCCAGATCGTCGAGCAGCCCGCCCCGGCCGGCTCCGTCCCGCCCGGCGGGCTCGCCCGGCACGGCAACCTGCTCGTGCTGTACCTGTCGCTGGGTGGCCTGGCCTTCGCCGTGCTGCAGTCGATGGTGGCGCCCGCCCTGTCGACGATCGGCCGCGACGTCGGCGCCTCCACCGGCGCCACCAGCTGGGTGATCACCGCGTACCTGTTGTCCGCCTCGGTCCTGACGCCCATCCTGGGCCGGCTCGGCGACATGATCGGCAAGCGCCGCGTGCTGATCGGCGTCCTGGCGGTCCTGGCCGGCGGTACCCTGCTCTCCGCCGTCGCGCCCACCCTGACCGTGCTGATCGCCGGCCGGGTGCTGCAGGGCGCCGCCGGCGCGATCCTGCCGCTGTCGATCGGCATCGTGCGCGATGAGCTGCCCCGGGAGAAGGTCGCCGTCACGGTCGGCATGCTCTCGGCGATCTTCGGTATCGGCGCCGGCGTCGGCATCGTGGCCGCCGGCCCGATCGTGGAGCATCTGTCCTGGCACTGGCTGTTCTGGCTGCCGCTGGTGCTCGTCGTGATCGCCCTGCTCGGCGCGGTTTTCGGCATGAAGGAGTCGCCGGTGCGCACCCCCGGCCGGCTCGACGTGCTCGGCGCGGGGATCCTGTCGGTGTCGCTGGTGGCCCTGCTGCTCGCCATCAGTGAGGGACAGAAGTGGGGCTGGGGCGACGCGAAGACCATCGGCCTGCTGGTCCTGGGTGCCGTCATGATGGTCGTCTTCGTCGCCGTCGAGTTCCGCGTCAGCGAGCCGCTCATCGACATGAAGCTGATGAGGGTGCGCGGCGTGTGGGCCACCGATCTGGTCGCGCTGACCCTCGGCTTCGCGATGTTCGGCACCTTCGTCCTGTTGCCGACGCTGCTCCAGCTGCCCGCCGCGACCGGGTACGGCTTCGGCAAGTCGGTGTCGCAGTCCGGGCTGTTCCTGCTGCCGACCGTCGTCGTGATGGTGATCTTCGGCCCGATCGCCGGCATCCTCAACCGCCGGTACGGCCCCAAGCTCCCGCTCTTCCTCGGCACCGCGCTCGTGGTCGTGGCGTTCGTGCTCCCGGCCGTCGGCCACGGCGAGGTCTGGCAGGTCCTCACGTTCGGCGTGCTCACCGGCGCCGGCATCGGCCTGGCGTTCGCGGGCATGTCCAACGCCATCATCGAGAGCGTTCCCGCGACCCAGACCGGCGAGGCGACCAGCGTCAACACCATCGCCCGGACGATCGGGAGCAGCATCGGCACCGCGGTCATCGCGGCGATCATCACCTCCCACTCCACCGCGCGGGGCCTGCCCCTGGACAGCGCCTTCACCACCGGCTTCTGGGCGTGCGCCGGCGTCGCGGTCCTGGCCGTCGCGGCCGCCCTCGCGCTGCCCTCGGCGCACAAGCGCCACGAGCAGGCGGTCGCCCTGGGCGTCAGCGACGTCCCGGACGAGCCCGGGGAGCTGCACATGCCGCTGCTGCACCACGGCAAGCACTGACCGCCCGCCGGTTGGCATATCGACCTTGATCGACGTCGCGTAGAGTGTTCACCCGATCGCCCAATGTGGAGGTGCCGGGATGTCACTGCCTGCGTTACCGCTGCCCGAGGAAGACCGGCGGCCGTTCGACCCTCCGCCCGAGTACGCCGAGCTCCGCGCCGCACCGCGGATCGCCCGCGTGGCCTGCCCCACCGGCCTCGACGCCTGGCTGGTGTCGGACTACGCGGGCGTCCGCGAGGTGCTCGGCGACGGCCGCCGCTTCTCGGCCCGGCCCGGCCAGGCCGCCCACGTGCTCGCCGCGTTCGGCGGCCCGGACGCGCCGGTCCAGGGGTTCAGCCAGCTGGACGGGCCGGAGCACATCCGGATCCGGCGCAACTTCGCGCCTCAGGTGTCGCACGGCCGCCGGCTCGCCGAGCTGCAGCCGCTCGTCCAGGACATCACCGACGACGCGGTCACCGGGATGCTCGCCGGATCGCAGCCCTATCCGCTGCACAGCGGGTTCTCCACGGCGATCACCACCGCGGTCATCGCCGAGCTGATCGGCGTACCGCCGGAGCATCGGCACCTGCTGCACGACGCGGCGACGGCGCTGTTCACCACCTCCACCTCACCGGACGAGCTGCGCCGTGCCCTCGAGCCGCTGTTCGCGTACCTGTACGGGCTGGTGGCCACCCGCCGGGTCCGGCCCGGCGACGACGTGCTCAGCCGGATGATCGAGCACAGCGCGGACAGCGAGCGGCCCCTGACCGACGCCGAGCTGACCGAGATGAACGCCGCGCTGCTGATCGCCGGCTTCGACACCACCGCGTCGATGATCACGTACGGCCTGGTGTGCCTGCTGAACACGCCGGCGCAGTGGGAGAAGCTCTGCGCCGGCCCGGACCTCGCCCCCTCGGCCGCCGAGGAGCTCGTGCGCTACCTCGGGGTCGGCATCGGGCTGCTGCGGCAGGCCACCGAGGACACCCGGCTGCACGGCCAGCCGATCCGGGCGGGCGACTACGTGGTGGTGGCGGTGCAGTCGGGCAACCGGGACACCGCTCTGTACCCGGACGCCGGCACGCTCGACGTGGCCCGCAGACCGGGCGCGCACCTCGGCTTCGGGCACGGTGCGCACGCCTGCGTCGGCCAGCAGATCGCCCGGATGGAACTGACCACGGTGCTGCGCGCGCTGGCGCGACGGGTGCCGACGCTGCGGATCGCGGTGCCGCTGGAGGAGATCGCCTGGAAGAAGGACTCGGTGGTACGCGGCCCGGTGGAGCTGCCGGTGACCTGGTCTTGAGCCGCTAAGGCGCCGCCGGCCGGGACCTGCGGCGCAGGAGCCACACCAGCGCGCCCACCGCGAACACCGCCAGGCCGGCCACCACCGACGGCCACGGCAGCGTCGCGGCCAGCACGAGGCAGCCCACGAGCCCGGCCACCGGTACCGGCCGGGCGGGCGCCCCCTCGTCGCGGCGCAGGGTCATGGCCGAGGCGTTGGCGACCGCGTAGTAGACCAGCACCCCGAACGACGAGAAGCCGATGGCTGCGCGCAGGTCCACCAGCAGCACCAGCGCGATCACCGCGGCGCCGACCGCCACCTCGGCCCGGTGCGGTACGCCGTGCCGGGCGCTGACCGCGTCCAGCACGCCGGGCAGGTGCCGGTCGCGGGCCATGGCGAACGTCGTCCTCGACACGCCCAGGATCAGCGCGAGCAGGGAGCCCAGCGCGGCCAGGGCGGCGGCCGGGCGGACCACGCCGGTCAGCCACGAGGCGCCGGCGGCGGTGACCGTGTCGGCCAGGGGAGCGGTGGAGACGGCGAGGCGGGCCGGGCCCAGGGCGCCCAGGACGGCGAGGGCTACTGCCGCGTACAGGATCAGCGTGATGCCGAGGGCGAGCGGCACCGCGCGGGGGATGGTGCGGGCCGGATCGCGGACCTCCTCGCCCAGCGTGGCGATGCGGGCGTAGCCGGCGAAGGCGAAGAACAGCAGGCCGGCGCCCTGCAGCACGTCCACGGGGCCGACCGCCGGGCCGCTGCCGGCCGGCCAGGTGGCGCCGCCGAGTCCCGCGGCCACGACCGTCAGCAGCACCGCGATCACCACGGCGACGATGATCCGGGCGGCGATCATCGACTTCTGGACGCCGAGCAGGTTGAGCACGGTGAGCGCGGCCACCGCGAGCACCCCCACGGTCCTGGCGTGCTGCGGCCAGACGTAGCTGCCGACCGTCAGCGCCATCGCCGCGCAGGACGCCGTCTTGCCGACGACGAAGCCCCAGCCCGCGAGGTAGCCCCAGAGGTCGCCCAGGCGCTTGCGGCCGTACACGTAGGTGCCGCCGGAGGTCGGGTAGAGCGCGGCGAGCCGCGCCGAGGACACCGCGTTGCAGTAGGCGACCACGCCCGCGACCGCCAGCGCGAGGGGCAGCCAGCTTCCCGCCGCGGCAGCCGCCGGGGCGAACGCGGCGAACACGCCGGCCCCGATCATCGCGCCGAGCCCCACCACGACCGCGTCGGTCGTGCCCAGCCGCCGTGTCAGTGCCACGCGAAATCCTTCCGGACGGGACCTTGGGTCGGGACCTTCGGCCCTGATCGGCCTCCGGCGAGGTCACGAAGACTTCGTTCCCAGCCGTGGAAAGGACCACCCCGTGGACGCCCTGGATCTTGCCCGATGGCAGTTCGGCATCACCACCGTGTACCACTTCATCTTCGTGCCGATCACGATCGGCCTGTCCGCGCTGGTCGCCGGCCTGCAGACCGCCTGGTTGCGTACCGGCAAGGAGCACTACCTGCGCGCCACGAAGTTCTGGGGCAAGCTCTTCCTGATCAACTTCGCGATGGGCGTGGTCACCGGCATCGTGCAGGAGTTCCAGTTCGGCATGAACTGGAGCGACTACTCGCGGTTCGTCGGTGACATCTTCGGTGCCCCGCTGGCCATCGAGGGGCTGCTGGCGTTCTTCCTCGAGTCGACGTTCCTCGGGCTGTGGATCTTCGGCTGGGACCGGCTGCCGAAGCGGCTGCATCTCGCCACGATCTGGCTCGCCTCGATCGGCACGCTGCTGTCGGCGTACTTCATCCTGGCCGCGAACTCGTGGATGCAGCACCCGGTCGGCTACGAGGTGAACGCCGGGACCGGCCGCGCCGAGCTGCACAGCATCGGCGCCGTGCTGACGAACTCGACCACCCTCGTGACGTTCCCGCACACGGTCACCGCGTGCTTCCTGACGGCCGGCGCCCTGCTGCTCGCCGTCAGCGCCTGGCACCTGCGCACGGGCAACCAGGAGCAGGTGTTCCGGCCCTCGCTCAAGCTGGGCGCCTGGGTCGTGCTGATCGCCGGCGTGGGCGTGCTCATCACCGGCGACCTGCAGGCCCGCATCATGACCGAGCAGCAGCCGATGAAGATGGCCGCCGCCGAGGCGCTCTACGACACCTCGAAGCCCGCCAGCTTCTCGCTGTTCACGATCGGCTCCCTCGACGGGCGCGAGGAGGTCGCCAGCGTGCGCATCCCCTCGCTGCTGTCCTTCATGGCCACCGGCAGCCCGTCCGGCGAGGTCGAGGGGATCAACGATCTGCAGCAGCAGTACGCCGAGAAGTACGGCCCCGGCGACTACGCGCCCTACGTGCCGGTCACGTACTGGTCGTTCCGCCTGATGATCGGCTTCGGCGCGCTGGCGATGGCGATCGCGCTGGCGGCGCTCTGGCTGACCCGGCGCGGGCGTACCCCGGCGAACCGCTGGCTGTGGCCCGCGGCGATCGCCACGGTCGCGATGCCCTTGCTGGCCAACTCGTTCGGCTGGATCTTCACCGAGATGGGCCGGCAGCCGTGGACCGTCTTCGGCGTGTTCCGCACGGCGGAGAGCGGCTCCCCGGCGGTGAGCACCGGGGAGGCCGCCACCTCGCTCATCGTGCTGACCCTGCTCTACGGCGTGCTCGCCGTCGTCGAGGTCGGGCTCTTCCTCCGGTACGCCCGCGCCGGCGCGCCCGAGATCGAGCCACCGGTGGACGACACCGACGACGCCGACCGCCCCCTCGCGTTCGCCTACTGAGAGCCGTCCGACCGCCCCACCCACCGCCCTGAATCGACTGAAGGCTGCGATATGGAACTCACGACTGTCTGGTTCGGGCTGATCGCCGTGCTCTGGGCCGGCTACTTCCTGCTCGAGGGCTTCGACTTCGGCGTCGGCATCCTGCTGCCGGTGCTCGGCCGCGACGACCGCGAACGGCGCCTGCTGATCAACACCATCGGCCCGGTCTGGGACGGCAACGAGGTGTGGCTGCTCGTCGCCGGCGGCGCGACCTTCGCCGCGTTCCCCGAGTGGTACGCGACCCTGTTCTCCGGCTTCTACCTGCCGCTGCTGATCATCCTGGTGTCCCTCATCGTGCGCGGCGTCGCGTTCGAGTACCGCGGCAAGCGCGACGAGGCGTGGTGGAAGCGCCGGTGGGACCTGTGCATCATCGTCGGCAGCCTCGTCCCGGCACTGCTGTGGGGCGTGGCGTTCGGCAACATCGTGCGCGGCGTGCGCCTCGACGCCGACCACGAGTACGTGGGCGGGTTCTTCACCCTGCTGAACCCGTACGCGCTGCTCGGCGGGCTCACCACGCTCGTGCTGTTCACGCTGCACGGCGCGGTGTTCCTCGCCCTGAAGACCGGCGGGGAGATGCGCGAGCGCGCCGGCGCCCTGGCGGCCCGGCTCGCCGTGCCGGCCATCGCGGTCGCGGGCGCGTTCCTGCTGTGGACCGCGCTGGCGCACCACGACGCGGCCGGCTGGGTGCTCTCGGCCGTCGCCGCGCTCAGCCTCGTGGGGGCCGCGCTCGCCACCCGGGTACGCCGGGAGGGCTGGGCGTTCCTGGCCACCGCCGCCACCATCGTGCTGGCCGTGTTCGCGCTGTTCGTCACGCTGTTCCCGAACGTGCTGCCGTCCACCATCGCCGACGCCAACAGCCTCACCACCACGAACGCGGCGTCGACGCCGTACACGCTGAAGGTCATGACGTGGGTCGCGGTCGTGTTCACGCCGGTCGTGCTGGCGTACCAGGGCTGGACGTACTGGGTGTTCCGCAAGCGGCTCACCGTCGAGCACATCCCGGCGACGCCGATCCCGGTCAGCCCCGCGCCCGCCGGCGCCGGCAACCAAGCCCGGTGAAGCCGCTCGACCCGCGCCTGCTCCGGTACGCGCGCTCGACCCGGGCGTACCTGGCGGTCGCCGTGGCGCTGGGGGTGGCGCTGGCCGCGCTGATCGTGGCGCAGGCGACCCTCCTGGCCGACGGCATCACCGCGGTCTTCCTGCACGGCGCGACGGCGGCCTCGCTGCTGCCCACGCTGGGCCGGCTGGCCGTGGTGGTGGCCGGGCGCGGGCTCGTGGCGTGGGCGCAGGAGGTCATGGCCGCGCGCTCCGCCGCCGGCGTCAAGTCGGAGCTGCGCCGCAAGGTCCTGGCCCGCCTGGCCGAGCTCGGCCCCCGCGACCGGCAGCCGACGGGCGCGGTGCTCACGCTGGTCACCCGGGGGCTCGACGCGCTCGACGCGTACTTCGCCCGGTACCTGCCGCAGCTGGTACTGGCGGCGCTCGTACCCGCGATCGTGCTGGCCCGGCTGCTGCCGGCCGACCTGGTCGCGACCGGGACCATCGCGCTGACGCTGCCGCTGATCCCGGTCTTCATGGCGCTGGTCGGCCTGCACACCGAGGCCGCCAACCGGCGCCAGTTCCGGCTGATGTCCCGGCTGTCGCACCACTTCCTCGACGTCGTCGCGGGGCTGCCCACGCTCAAGCTGTTCGGCCGGGCCCGGCCGCAGGCCGGCACGATCCGCCGGATCAGCGCCGAGCAGCGCCGGCTCACCATGCGCACGCTGCGCACCGCGTTCCTGTCCTCGCTGGTGCTGGAGCTGCTGGCGACCCTGTCGGTGGCTCTGGTCGCCGTCGGCATCGGGCTGCGCCTGGTCTCCGGGCACCTCGACCTGGCCACCGCGCTGCTCGTGCTGATCCTCGCGCCGGAGGCGTACCTGCCGCTGCGTCAGGTCGGCGCGAACTACCACGCCAGCGCCGAGGGCCTGGCCGCCGCGGAGGAGGCCTTCGCGATCCTGGAACGCCCGGTGCCCGCCGCGGGGAGCGACCCGGCACCGGCCGGCACCATCGCGTTCGAGGACGTCGTGGTGCGCTACCGCGACGCCGACGCGCTGCGGCTGTCCGCGCTCATCCAGCCCGGCGAGGTCGTGGCGCTGACCGGGCCCAGCGGGTGCGGCAAGTCGACCGCGCTGGACGTGCTGCTCGGCTTCGCCGCCCCGTTCTCCGGGCGGGTCACCGTCGGGGGAGTTCCGCTGTCCGGTGTGGACCCCGAGCGGTGGCGGCAGCGGATCGCCTGGGTGCCGCAGCGCCCGTACCTGTTCGCCGGCACGGTCGCCGAGAACGTCGCCCTGGGCGCCCCGGGAGACGTGACCGCGGCCCTGCGCGAAGCGGGCGCCGACACGTTCGTCACGGACCCCGGCATGACGCTCGGCGACGACGGCAGCGGCCTGTCCGCGGGACAGCGGCAGCGCATCGCCATCGCCCGCGCCTTCCACCGGGACGCGCCGGTCGTGCTGCTCGACGAGCCGACCGCGAACCTCGACGCGGACACCGCCGACGGGGTCATGGCCGCGATCCGGCGGCTCGCTGCCGGGCGTACGGTCGTCATCGCCGCGCACCGCCCCGAGCTGATCGCCCTCGCCGACCGGGAGATCTCGCTGGCCCCGGTGACGGCATGAACGTCGTGACGCTGCTGCGGCCGGCCGCGGGCCGGTTGCTGATCGCCGTGCTCGCCGGCGTCGGCGCGGCCGGCGCCGCCGTCGGGCTCATGGCCACCTCCGCCTGGCTGATCTCGCGCGCCGCCCTGCACCCGCCGGTGCTGCACCTCATGGTCGCCATCGTCACCGTGCGCGCGTTCGGCATCGGCCGCGGCGCGCTGCGCTATGTCGAGCGCCTCGCCGGACACGACGCGGCCTTCCGCATCCTCGGCGCACTGCGCGTACGCCTCTACACCCGGCTCGAGAAGCTGGCTCCCGCCGGGCTCGCCGACTTCCGGCGCGCCGACCTCGTGCAGCGCCTCGTCACCGACGTCGACGCCGTGCTGGACCTGATCACCCGGGTGCTGGTGCCGTACGCGGTGGCGGCGGTCGCGGGCGCCGGCGCGGTGCTGCTGGTCGGATCGGTCCTGCCGGTCGCCGGGCTCACCCTCGCGGCCGCCCTGGTGGTGGTGGCCGTCGTCGTCCCGCTGCTGCAGGCCCGGGCCGCGCGCCGGGCGGACGGCCGGTTGGCCCCGCTGCGCGGCGAGCTCGCGACCGCCGCCGTGGACCTCGCGCACGGGCTGCGGGACCTGACCGCGTACGGGGCCGTCGACCGGCAGCTGGCCCGGCTCGCCGAGGCCGACGCGCGGTTGCGCCGGGCGGGGGAGCGCTCGGCGTTCGCCACCGGCGTGTCCGCGGCCGTGACCGCGCTCAGCACCGGCCTGTGCCTGATCGTCGGGCTGGCCGCCGGGGCCGTGGCGGTCCGCGCCGGGACGCTCCCCGGCGAGCTCCTCGCGGTCGTGGTCCTCACCCCGCTCGCGGTTTTCGAGATCGCCGGGACGCTGCCGGGCGCCGCCCAGCACCTCGCGTCCGCCCGCGCCGCGCTGCGCCGGCTCGCCGAGGTCATGGCCGCGCCCGTACCCGTCATGGAGGTCACCGGCCCGCAGCCGCTGCCCGCCGGGCCCGGCCTGGTTCGCGTCGAGGGCGTCACGGCCGGCTGGACCGCGGAACGGACCGCCGTGCGCGACGTCTCCTTCACGCTGGAGCCGGGCAGCCGTACGGCGCTGGTCGGCCCGAGCGGCTCCGGCAAGTCGACGATCGCCGCGCTGCTGGTGCGCTTCCTCGACCCCCGGGCCGGCCGCATCACCCTCGACGGCGTGGACCTGCGCACGCTCGACCCGGCCGACGTGCGGCGGGTCGTCACGTACCTGCCGGAGGACGCGTACCTGTTCGACACGACCATCGCCGAGAATTTGCGGATCGCCCGGCGCGACTCCTCCGGCGCCGAGCTGCGCGACGTGCTCGGCCGGGCCCGGCTGCTGGACTGGGCACAGGGGCTGCCGCGCGGGCTGGACACGCTGGTCGGCGAGCACGGCATGCAACTGTCCGGTGGCCAGCGCCGACGCCTCGTGCTGGCCCGCGCCCTGCTGACGGACGCCCGGGTGCTCATCCTCGACGAGCCGACCGAGCACCTCGACGACGAGACCGCGCACGCGCTCACCAGGGACCTGCTGGCCGCGGCGCACGACCGTACGGTCCTGCTCATCACCCACCGCACCGACGACCTGGCCGGCGTCGGCCAGGTCGTCACCTGCGGGGGTAATTCGGTCGCGACCGCGACACCGGCCGTCGTAGGGTGCGGCTGACCGCCGACCCTGGAGGAAGCATGCGAGAGCTCGGAACGCCCCGGACCATCCATCCGATCCCGGCCTCCGAGGACCTCCTTGCCTTCGACACCTCTGAACCTCGGCATCCTGGCGCACGTCGACGCCGGTAAGACCAGCCTCACCGAGCGCCTGCTCTACGAGCACGGCGTCATCGCGGCGCTCGGCAGCGTCGACGCCGGCAGCACCCACACCGACAGCGGCGAGCTGGAACGCGAGCGCGGCATCACCATCCGCTCCGCGGTCGCCTCGTTCGCCGCCGGCAGCCGGCGGATCAACCTCATCGACACGCCCGGGCACCCCGACTTCATCGCCGAGGTGGAACGGGCGCTCGCCGTGCTCGACGCCGCCGTCCTCGTCGTCTCCGCCGTCGAGGGCGTGCAGGCACAGACCCGCGTGTTGTGGCGCTCACTGCGCCGGCTCGGCCTGCCCGTGCTGTTCTTCGTCAACAAGATCGACCGTACGGGTGCCCGGACCGCCGGACTGGTTGACGAGCTGCGGTCCAAGCTGGACGCCGACGTCGTGGCCGTCAGCACCGTGCGTGACGCGGGCACCCCGGCCGCCACCGCCCGGCCCGACCGCTCGCTCGACGAGCTGCGCGGGCTGATCGCCGAGGAGACCGCCGCCGGCCGGCTGCACCCGGTGTTCTTCGGCTCGGCGCTGACCGGGCAGGGCGTCCGGGAACTGACCACCGGGCTGACCACTTTGCTGCGCCCACCGCCGGCCCGGGGCGCGACCAGCGGGCTCGTGTTCGCGGTGGAGCGGGCCCCCGGCGGCGAGAAGGTCGCCTACCTGCGCCTGTTCGGCGGCGAGGTGCGAGAACGCCAGCGCCTGCGGCTGACCCGCCCCGGCGGCGCCGTCACCGGCCGCGTCACCGGGCTGAGCGTGCCGGGCACCGGCGAGCGGGTGCTCCGGGCCGGCGGCATCGCCCGGGTCCGCGGGCTCGGCGGCGCCCGTGTCGGCGACCGGCTGGGCGACCCGGGACGCGAGGCCGCCCGCCAGTTCGCCCCGCCCGGCCTCGAGGCGCTGGTCGAGCCCCGGCACCCCGGCCAGGAGGCCGAACTGCACGCCGCGCTGACCAGCCTGGCCGACGAGGACCCGCTGATCCGGACCCGCGCGGCGGGCGGTGCCACCTCGGTTCTGCTGTACGGGGCCGTGCAACGCGAGGTCATCGCGGACCGGCTGGCGCGCGACTTCGGCGTCGAGGCGGTCTTCGGCGACGTGCAGCCCGTGTACGCCGAGCGGCTGATCGGCGCCGGTCACGCCGAGACGGCCTTCGGCAAGCACGGCGGCAACGACTTCTGGGCCACGATCGGGCTGCGTGCCGAGCCCGGCCCGCCCGGCTCCGGCCTGCGGTACCGCCACGAGGCCGAGTGGGGCGCGGTGCCCCGCGCGTTCCACGTCGCGACCGAGGAGGCCGTACGCCGCACCCTGCAGCAGGGCCTGTCCGGCTGGGAGGTGCTCGACTGCACGGTCACCGTGACCCGCATCGCCTGGAAGTCGCCGATCTCCACCGCCGCCGACTTCCGCGGCCTCGCGCCCGTCGTGCTGCTCCGCGCGCTGCAGCGGGCCGGTACGCGCGTGCACGAGCCGTGTCACTCGGTCGAGGTCGAGGTCCCCGCCGACGCGCTGAGCACCGTGCTCGGCGCGATGTCGGCGCTGGGCGCGGAGCTGTCCGGGTCGGTACCGCGCGCCGACGGCTGGGTCATCACCGGCGAGCTGCCGTCCCGGCTCGTGCAGGACCTGACCCGGGCGCTGCCGGGACTGACGCACGGCGAGGGGGCGCTGTGGAGCCGCCCCGGACCCGACCGGCCGGTACGGGGGACGCCGCCGGTCCGTGCGCGCCTGGACGGCGACCCGCTGGACCGCGAGGCGTACCTGCGGTTCCTGGCCGCCCCGTCACTGTCGCGATGAGCGGTCCCGGTACGTCCACGACGCACCGCCGAGGGCCGAGCCGCGCTGCTGCGGGATGTGCGCGCTCGCCGGAGCCGCCGCCGCCGGGCGGGGGGTGGCCGGGCGGTCCGCCGCGTCGCCCTGTTCCAGCCGGGCGGCCAGGTACGCCGCCGCCGCCCGGTCCTCGTCGGTCGGGGCCGCCATCAACGCGTACGCCAGGCCCAGCGCGGCGAAGACCACGGCGAGGCCGATCGGGATCAGCAGCGTGGTGGCCGTCGCACCGGACGGGGTGCCGGTCGCCTCGTCGGCGCGCACGGTCATCGCCGACATGCCGGTGAAGTGCATGCCGTTGACCGCCACGCCCATGATCAGCGCCGCGCCGAGGATGGCGAGCGGCTTCTGCACCGTCACCGTCAGCCACAGCGCGACGGTGGCGGCCACGACCGCGATCGCGACCGAGGCGGCCACGCGCGGGGTGCCGTACGAGATGTGGCCGTTGAGGTGCATGGCGGACATGCCCATGTAGTGCATGGCGGCGACGCCGAGGCCGGCGAGCAGGCCGCCGGCGACGATGCGGACGGCGCGGGCCCGCTCGCCGCCGAAGACGATCATCATGCCGGCGCCGACCGCGGCGATCGCCAGCACCGCGCTGGCCGCGGTGAGCGCGACGTCGTAGCGGATCGGCGTGCCCACCACGCCGAAGCCCAGCATCGCCACGAAGTGCATCGTCCAGATGCCGGTGCCGCCGATGGCGATCGCCGACAGCGTCAGCCACCAGGCCCGCCCGCCGCCGCTGTGCGCGGAGCGCAGCCGTACGGCGCACACGAGGCCGAGCAGCGAGCCGAGCACCGACAGCGTGTAGCTCACCGCCGGCGTGACCCATCCGTGCTCGAAGTGGTGGATCTCCATGTCGATGTCCCCCCAGGTCAGAGTTCCGGATGCATCCTGACGCGGGCTCGGGCGGGGTGCAGGCGGCGGAAGGGGGATCGACGCGACAACGGCCCGTACGGGCGACCCGGCCCGGCCCGGTCAGCCGAGCGGGACCGGGGCCGCCCGGTCACCGGGCGCGGCGTTCGGCCCGCGGCGGCCCCCGGACGCACCGGGGAAGCGGGTGCCGGGCCGCACGCACCGCTCGCCGGCAGCCCATCCTTCGGGACGCGACCCGCCCTCGAGGCCGATACGACCGCCTTCGGGTAACCTTGTGCGCCAGGCCGAGGGGCGCTGCAACGGGGGTCCACCCCGCCACGCTCGGACCGGAACCACACCGACCAAGGGCGCCTCCGAGAAGTCCGCGGAGGTGGTCGCTGTGCCAGTAACAACCAACCGTAGCGATGTGGCCGGGGAGCTGCGCAAGCTCCTGGCCGAGCGCGTGCTCGTGCTCGACGGGGCCTGGGGCACCATGCTGCAGGGCGCCAAGCTGACGCCGGCCGACTACCGGGGCGACCTGATCGGCGAGGACCACCCGAAGGACGTCACCGGCGACCCCGACCTGCTCAACATCACCCGGCCCGACGTCATCCTCGACGTGCACCGGCAGTACCTGGCCGCGGGCGCCGACATCACCACCACCAACACCTTCACCGCGACCAGCATCGCGCAGGCCGACTACGGGCTGCAGCACCTGGTGCGCGACATGAACATCCGTGGCGCGCAGCTCGCCCGCCAGGCCGCCGACGAGGCCGGGGGCCGGTTCGTCGCCGGGTCGGTGGGGCCGCTCAACGTCACCCTCTCGCTGTCGCCGCGCGTCGAGGACCCGGCCTACCGGGCGGTCTCCTTCGACACGGTCAAGGCGGCGTACGCGGAGCAGATCTCCGCCCTCGCCGAGGGCGGCGTCGACCTGCTGCTCATCGAGACGATCTTCGACACGCTCAACGCCAAGGCCGCGATCGCCGCCGCCCGCGAGGTCGCCCCGCAGCTGCCGCTGTGGATCTCGGTCACCATCGTCGACCTGTCCGGGCGGACCCTCTCCGGGCAGACCGTGGAGGCGTTCTGGCGCTCCATCGAGCGCGCCGAGCCGCTGGTCGTCGGCGTCAACTGCGCCCTGGGCGCCGCCGAGGCGCGCCCGCACGTGGCCGACCTCGCCCGGCTGGCGAACGTCTACGTCGCCGCGCACCCGAACGCCGGCCTGCCGAACGCCTTCGGCGGCTACGACGAGACGCCCGAGCAGACCGGGCAGCTGCTCTCCGAGTTCGCCGCGGACGGGCTGGTGAACATCGTCGGCGGCTGCTGCGGCACGTCCCCGGCGCACATCGCCGCGATCGCCGACGGCGTCCGCGCGGCCCGGCCGCGGCCGGTCGCCGAGCCCCGGCCGGCCACCCGGTTCAGCGGGCTGGAGCCGTTCGAGATCGGTCCTGACACCGGCTTCGTGATGATCGGCGAGCGCACGAACGTCACCGGCTCGGCCAAGTTCCGCCGGCTCGTCGAGGCCGACAACTACCAGGCGGCGGTCGACGTCGCCCTCGAGCAGGTCCGCGGCGGCGCCAACCTGCTCGACGTCAACATGGACGCCGACCTGCTCGACAGCGAGCGGGCGATGACCACGTTCCTCAACCTCATCGCCACCGAGCCCGAGGTCGCCCGCATCCCGGTCATGATCGACAGCTCGAAGTGGAGCGTGCTCGAGGCCGGCCTCAAGTGCGTGCAGGGCAAGGGCGTGGTCAACTCGATCAGCCTCAAGGAGGGCGAGGAGCCGTTCCTCGAGCAGGCCCGCCGCGTCCTCGGGTACGGCGCCGGCGTGGTCGTGATGGCCTTCGACGAGCAGGGCCAGGCCGACACCACCCAGCGCAAGGTGGAGATCTGCGGCCGCGCGTACGACCTGCTCGTGCAGAAGGCCGGCTTCGCCCCCGAGGACATCATCTTCGACCCCAACGTGCTCGCCGTGGCCACCGGCATCGCCGAGCACAACGGCTACGCCAAGGCGTTCATCGACGCGCTGCCGCTGATCAAGCAGCGCTGCCCGGGCGCCCGTACCAGCGGCGGCATCTCCAACCTGTCCTTCGCCTTCCGCGGCAACGACGTGGTGCGCGAGGCCATGCACTCGGCGTTCCTGTTCCACGCCGTGCGCGCCGGCCTGGACATGGGCATCGTCAACGCCGGTCAGCTCGCCGTCTACCAGGACATCCCGGCGGAGCTGCTCGAACTGGTCGAGGACGTGCTCTTCGACCGCCGCGAGGACGCCACCGACCGGCTCGTCACCTTCGCCTCCACGGTCACCGGCTCCGGCACCAAGCGCGTCGTCGACCTGTCCTGGCGCGAGGCGCCGGTCGCGGAGCGGCTGCAGCACGCCCTGGTGCACGGCATCGTCGACTTCGTCGAGGCCGACACCGAGGAGGCCCGGCAGCTGCTCGACCGTCCGCTGGACGTGATCGAGGGCCCGCTGATGGACGGCATGAAGGTCGTCGGCGACCTCTTCGGCGCCGGCAAGATGTTCCTGCCGCAGGTCGTCAAGAGCGCCCGCGTGATGAAGCGCTCGGTCGCGTACCTCGAGCCCTTCATGGAGAAGGAGAAGGCGTCCGGGCGCGGCCAGGGCAAGGTCGTGCTCGCCACCGTCAAGGGCGACGTCCACGACATCGGCAAGAACATCGTCGGCGTCGTGCTGGGCTGCAACAACTACGAGGTCATCGATCTCGGCGTGATGGTGCCGGCGGCGAGGATCCTCGACACCGCGATCGCCGAGGGCGCCGACGCCGTCGGCCTCTCCGGCCTGATCACCCCGTCGCTCGACGAGATGGTCAGCGTCGCCGCCGAGATGAAGCGCCGCGGGATGACGATGCCGCTGCTCATCGGCGGGGCCACCACCTCGCGCCAGCACACGGCGGTGCGGATCGCGCCGGCGTACGACGCGGTGACCGTGCACGTCCTGGACGCCTCCCGGGTCGTCGGGGTGGTCTCCGACCTGCTCGACCCCGGCCGCGCCAAGACCCTCGACACGACCAACCGCGCCGAGCAGGCACGCCTGCGCGAGCAGCACGCCAACCGGCACTCCCAGCCGATGCTCACCCTCGCCGAGGCGCGCGCCAACCGCGAGACCGTCGACTTCGCCGACCTGCCCACGCCGGCCTTCACCGGGGTGCGCACCGTCGAGCCCGACATCGCCACGCTGCGCGAGATGATCGACTGGCAGTTCCTGTTCCTCGCCTGGGAGCTCAAGGGCAAGTACCCGGCGATCCTCGACCAGCCGGTCGCCCGCGAGCTCTTCGACGACGCCAACACGATGCTCGACAAGATCATCGCGGACGGCTCGTTCCAGGCGCGCGGCGCGTACGCGTTCTGGCCGGCCCACGCCGAGGGCGACGACATCGTCCTCGCCGACGGTGTCCGCTTCCCGATGCTGCGCCAGCAGACCCGCAAGCCGGCCGGACGCGCCAACCGCAGCCTCGCCGACTACATCGCCCCGTCGTCGGCCGGCCAGGACCACCTCGGCGGCTTCGCCGTCGCCATCCACGGCGCCGGCGAGCTGGCCGCCCGCTTCGAGGCCGAGCACGACGACTACCGCGCCATCATGGTCAAGGCCCTCGCCGACCGCCTCGCCGAGGCGTTCGCCGAACACCTGCACCTGCAGGCCCGCCGCGACTGGTTCGAGCCGGACGCCGCCCCGGCCCTCGAGGACCTGCACGCCGAACGCTTCCGTGGCATCCGCCCGGCGCTCGGCTACCCGGCCAGCCCCGACCACAGCGAGAAGAAGGACCTCTTCGACCTGCTCGGCGCGGACCGGCTCGGCATCGGCCTCACCGAGTCGTACGCGATGACGCCGGCGGCGGCGGTCAGCGGCCTGATCTTCGCCCACCCGCAGTCCCGGTACTTCACCGTGGGCCGGCTCGGCAAGGACCAGATCGAGGACTACGCGGCGCGGCGGGGGATGAGCGTGGACGAGGTGGAGCGGTGGCTGCGGCCGAACCTCGCCTACGAGATCCCGCTGGCCTGAGACCGGAGACCGGCCCGGCCGGATCACTCTGACCGGGCCGTTCCGCCGGCGCGCTACTGCCGGCATGAGCCGCTCGGCTTGGCCCGGTCCGGCGCGGCGCGGCCCGGTCCGGCGCGCCCGGTCCGGCCCGGCGCTGCCGGCATGAGCCGCTCGGCTTGGCCCGGCCCTAAGCGCCAGGGTTGGGCTGCTCGGCTTGGCCTGGGACGCCGGGCCTGGGACGGGCCGCTGGGCTCGGGCTCGGACCGCCCGGCCGGTTGGGCCGTTCAGCTTGGGTTGGGCCGCTCGGGTAGGGCCGGCCCGGGTTGACCTGGGACGCTGAGCCCGGGACGGGCCGCTGGGCTCGGACCGCCCGGGCCGGCCGTGGCCGTTCAGCTTGGGCCGGCCAGCTCGGGCTGGGTGGGCCGTTCGGGCCGCCCTGGCCGGGTGGCTGGGTGGCGCCTATGACTTTCGACCGAGTCGCCGGGCCCGCGGATCCGGCTCTGCACCGATGTGGCGGCGGCCCGATCGGCGGGATAGTCGTGCTCGTCAACGCAGGGTCGCTGTGGTGGGGAGCCGAACATGAGTGTCGAGGCAAGCGTTCTGGAACGGCCGGCGCAGCGCGGGCAGTCGGCCGCGCCGATCCGCATCGCGCAGGTCCTGGCCGACCCGGCGATGCTGCGGATCGGGTCGCTCGCCGCCGCCCTCGCGGTGCTCGCGCCGGTGATCGCCGCGCTGCTGTGAGCCGGCCGGCCCGGCGGGGCCGCGGGGTGTCACAGCGCCGGCGCGTGCCCACCTGCCGCGGTCCGGCGGGGACCCGCGGCCTGACACGTGCCCGGCCCGCCGTGCGCAGCTCAGGCGGCGGCGCTCACCCAGGCGAGCACCGTCAGGACGGCGACGAGCACGAGCCCGGCGATGAGGCAGACCAGCGCCCACACCACCTTGCGGTGCTTGGCGGCGGCCGTCGTCCAGTTCGCCCGTACGCTCGTCTCCAGCTGGTCGGCGGCGGCGGTCACCCAGTGGGTGAGGTCGTGGCCGGCGAGCTCGTCGGGCAGGGGCCGCCGTTCGAGATGGACACGCAGCGACATGATCGCCGCGAGCACGAACAGCGTGACGCTGAGCACGAGGATCAGGCCGAACCACCAGCGCACCCAGGACGGCCGGTCGAGCGCGGTCTCGTCGAGGATCAGCGTGGCGCCGGTCAGCGACAGGCTGGCGGCGAGGGAGGCCACCGCGGCGATGAGGCCGGCCCGCTGGTCCGCCGTCCGCGACTCCTCGGTCGCCGGCTGGTTGACGGCATGGGCGCGCTGGAGCCGGGCCCACCCCTCGTCGGTCACCGGGTGGACGGTCGTGCCGGGGGCTGCGGGGTCGTGGGTCATGGCCGGGATCCTCTGCCGTCCTGCGGTCACCATGGGCCTAGCACCCTCCCACACCGGCCGGCCGCGCGGTATCGGGCCGCCGACAGTCAGGTCGATCGTTGCGCCCGGCCCCGCAGCCCGGCCCAGACGCGGTCGCGGGTGAAGGGCAGCTCGGTGAAACGTACGCCCGTCGCGTCCCGCAGCGCGTTCGCCAGGGCCGGCGCCACCGGGTTGTACGGGCTCTCGCTCATGGACTTCGCGCCCAGCGGGCCGATCGTGTCCTCCGTGTCGGCGAAGACGATCTCCGTCTCCGGCACGTCCGCGTACGCCGGCAGGTGGTACTGCCGGAAGCCGGTGGTGGTGACCCGGCCGGCGTCGTCGAGGACCATGCGTTCCGCGAGGGCCGAGCCCAGCGCCTGCGCCACGCCGCCCTCGATCTGGCCCCGGCACTGCAGCGGGTTCAGGACCCGGCCGGCGTCCGCGCTGTGCACGCTGCGCAGGATGCGGAGCTCGCCCGTACCCGGATCGACCGCGATGCGGAACCAGTGGGCGTTGAAGGCGACCGAGCGCGGGGTGCCCTCCCAGCGGCCCTCGGCGCGTGCCGGTGCCACCTGCGTCAGGGGGAGCAGGGTGCCGTCCGGCAGCCGGACGGCGCCGGCGACCACAGTGGACCCACCGGTTCTCGCGAGGATCTGCGTCCGCAGCGCGCGGGCTGCCGACAGCACAGCGTGGCCCGCGACGACGACGCCCGTGGAGCCGAACGCGCCGGTGTCGTGTCCCACCAGGTCCGTGTCGGACTGCCGGACGACGATGCGGTCCGGGGTGGTGCCCAGGGTGTCCGCGACGATCTGGGCGTGGACCGTGGTGCTGCCGTTGCCGAACTCCGCGGTCCCCACAGCGAGCTCGTAGCGGCCGTCGGGCAGCAGCGTGACCGCGGCGTCGGCGACGTGGCCGCCCGGCGGTCCCGCGGCGATCATCGCCATCGCCATGCCGTCGCCGACGAGCCAGCCCGGCGGCGCCTGCGCACCCGTGGCCGCGGCGGCCGAGCGGATCGCGGCCAGGCACTGGTCCAGGCCGTAGCTGCCGATCAGCAGGTCGCCGGCGTGCTCGCCCGGGGCGGTCAGCGGCTCGCCGGGCCGCACGACGTTGCGTTCCCGCAGCAGCACCGGGTCCATGCCGAGCCGCCGGGCCAGCTCGTCCAGGGCCGACTCCACCGCGAACGACACCTGGCCCAGGCCGTAGCCGCGGAACGCTCCGGCGGGGACGGTGGTCGTGTAGACCGCGTACGCGTCGACCTTCTTGTTCGGGCAGCGGTAGACGGCGATCGACTCGTGGCAGCCGTGGTACATGACCGCGGGGCCGTGGTTGCCGTACGCGCCGGTGTCGGTGACGACGTGCAGCTGCAGCGCCGTGAGGGTGCCGTCGCGGCGGGCGCCGGCTTTGATCCGTACGGTGAAGGCGTGCCGGGTCGTGGCCGAGGTGAACTGCTCGGCGCGGGTGTACTCGTGCTTGACCGGCCGTCCGGTGCTGCGGACGGCCAGCGCGACGAGGTCCTCGGTGAGCATCTCCTGCTTGCCGCCGAAGCCGCCGCCGACGCGTCCGGCGAGCACGCGCACCCGCTCAGGCGCCAGGTCGTACAGGTCGGCGACGGCCAGCCGGGTGAGGAACGGCGTCTGGGTGCTGGAGCGCAGCGTCAGCCGGCCCTCGTCGTCCAGCCAGCCGATCGCGCCGTGGGTCTCGAGGCTGGCGTGCTGCACGCGCGGGGTGCGGAACGTCTCCTCGTACACGACGTCGGCCTCGGCGAAACCGTCGGCGACCGAGCCGAGCTCGTCGTGCAGTTCGCCGGCGATGTTGCGGTCCGGGCGGGCGATGCGGTGCGTGACCGGGTCCTTGTCGCCGTGCACGAGCGGCGCACCGGGGCGCATCGCCGTCTCCGGGTCGAGCACCGGGGGCAGGACCTCGTACGCGACGCGCAGCCGGCGGCACCCCTCCTCGGCCGCCGCCTCGGTGTCGGCGACGACCGCGGCGACGCGCTGGCCGGCGAAGCGGACGACGTCGTCGAGGACCCGGGTGTCGGCCGGGTCCTCGGTGGGGTGCTCGTGCCGGGCCGTGGAGAAGTACCGGTCCGGGGCGTCCTCGTGGGTCAGCACCGCCCGGACCCCCGGCACGGCCAGCGCCGGGGCGGTGTCGATGCCGGCGATGCGGGCGTGCGCGTACGGCGAGCGGAGCACCGTGAGGTGCAGCAGCCCCGGAACGTCCACATCGAACGTGTAGCGGGCCGCCCCCGTGACGACCTGCGGGCCGGCCGGGGCGCCGACGCTCGCGCCCACCGCCGGCCCGCCGGCCGCACCGCCGACGGTACGCACGCCGCGGATCGCGTCGCCGATCGCGCGGTAGCCGGTGCACCGGCAGAGGTTGCCCTTCAGCGCCCGCGGCAGGTCGGCCAGCTGGGCCTCGTCCAGCGCGGCCGTGGTCATGATCAGCCCGGCGGTGCAGAAGCCGCACTGGAAGCCCTGCGCGTCCAGGAACCGCTGCTGCACCGGGTGCAACCCGTCCGGCGGCGCGAGCCCCTCGATGGTCGTGACCCGCCGGCCCTGCGCGCGGAACGCCGGGTAGACGCAGCTGTGCACGGGCACGCCGTCGACGTGGACGGTGCACGCGCCGCAGTCGCCGGTGTCGCAGCCTTTCTTGACCCCGGTGCAGCCCTCCTCCCGCAGATAGGTGCGCAGGCACTGCCCGGGCCGCGGCGGCCGGTCGTGCTCGGCGCCGTTGATGGACATCGTCGTGGGGGTGTGTGTGCGGGGCATGCCCTCCTGGCCCTGGCCGTCGGGGCCGTGGCCGGGTGCCGGCGGGCGCGGCTCGGTGCAGTCGGTCATGCCGTCAGCTCCCGGCGGATCTGCTCGGCGTAGCGGAAGGTGAGGTGCCGCCGCCACGCGGGGGAGCCGTGCACGTCGTCCGTCCACGCGTCGTCCGGCACGGCGTCCGCCAGGGCCGACTCGAGCGCGGTCGCGTCCGGCACGCCGTCGAAGGTCAGCTGGTAGGGGCGCACGGTCGCGGCGGTCACGGTCAGCACGAGGCCGCCCGGCGCGAGCCGGCCGGCCAGCAGCACGGCCGAGCGGCCGTGGGTGAACAGCGAGCCGCGACGGTACGCCGTACGCCCGGTCGCCGCGGTCGCGGGCAGCGTGACCGAGCGCAGCAGCTCGCCGGGGCTCAGCACGGTCGTGCCGGCGCCGGTCACGAAGCTCGTCACCGGCACCCGCCGCTCGCCGCCGGGGCCGAGGATCAGGCATTCCCCGCCCAGCGCGGCGGTCAGCGCGATCATCGGGCCGGCCGGGAGCGCGGCGCAGAGGTTGCCGCCGACGGTGGCGACGTTCCAGATCTTGAAGGAGGCCAGGAAGGCGTGGCAGCAGGCGGTGGCGAGAGCGTGGAACGCGGTCAGGTGCGGCGCCCCGGCGTACGCGGCGAGCTCCGCGACCGTGCACGTGGCGGCGATCTCCAGGCCGTCGTCACGCACAGTGATCGGCGTCCACCCGGCGGCGGCCAGGTCCAGCAGCCGGGTCACCTCCGGGCGCGGCTCGGCGAACAGCGCGGTGCCACCGGCGAGCCAGGCGTCCCCGGGCCGCCACTGGCCGGGCCCGGCCGGGCTGACCACCTCGGCGACCGTGTGCAGATCCACGCCGGCTCCCTCGACGACGAACCTCTGACCAGGATGAACGGTACGGTACGCGGCCTCTGTTTCCGGCGTGCGGACGATTGTGGCGGCGCGCGGTCGCAGGGAGCCGGGCCAGTGGATGTTTGCCGAAGCGCCCCCGGGTTAGGGGACCTAAGTCCCTGACCAGCGCTCCCGAGCGACCATAGGATCTGGATCATGACGACGGTTTCGCAGGACCTGACCAGCCTCGGCCGACTGGACGACACGGAGGTGGCAAGTCTCGACGCGTGGTGGCGCGCCAACAACTATCTGACGATCGGGCAGATCTATCTGCAGGCCAACCCGCTGCTGCGGCGCCCGCTCGAGCCCGACGACATCAAGCCGAGGCTGCTGGGCCACTGGGGTACGAGCCCAGGCCTGTCGCTGATCTACGCGCACGTCTCGCGGCTCATCAAGCACACCGGACAGCAGGCGATCTACCTCGCCGGCCCCGGCCACGGCGGCCCCGCGCTCGTCGCCGCCGGCTACCTCGAGGGCACCTACACCGAGGTGTACCCCGCCGTGACGCAGGACGAGAACGGCATGCTGCGCCTGTTCCGCCAGTTCTCCGCGCCCGGCGGCATCCCCAGCCACGTGTCGGTGACGACGCCCGGCTCCATCCACGAGGGTGGCGAGCTGGGGTACGTGCTCGTGCACGCGTTCGGGTCCGTGATGGACAACCCGGACCTGCTGACGATCGCCGTGGTCGGCGACGGCGAGGCCGAGACCGGCCCGCTCGAGGGCTCCTGGAAGGGCGTCTCGTTCATCAACCCGGCCCGTGACGGCGCCGTGCTGCCGATCCTGCACCTCAACGGTGCCAAGATCGCCGGGCCGACCGTGCTGGCGCGCAAGGACCGCGGCGAGGTGCGCTCGCTGCTGGAGGGCCACGGGTACGAGGTCATCGAGGTCGAGGGCGACGACCTGCCCGGCATGCACCACCGGTTCGCCGCGGCGCTCGCCGACGCGTACGCCACGATCCGCGCGATCCAGCGGTCCGCCCGCGACGGCGACTGGGACGGCACCCGCCCGCGCTGGCCGCTCATCATCCTGCGCTCGCCGAAGGGCTGGACCGGCCCCGAGTCGGTGGACGGTGTCACGGTGACCGGTACGTGGCGCTCGCACCAGGTGCCGCTGTCGGGGGTCAAGGACAACCCCGAGCACCTGGCGATCCTGGAGAGCTGGCTGCGGTCGTACCGTCCGGAGGAGCTGTTCGACGAGAACGGCGCGCCCACCGCGATCGTCCGCGAGCTCGCCCCCGACGGGGCGCTGCGGATGAGCGCCAGCCCGCACGCCAACGGCGGCGTGATCTGCCGTGACCTGGACCTGCCGGACTTCCGTGACTACGCGGTCGACGTGCCCGAGCCGGCCGCCGAGCGCGCCGAGTCGACCCGCAAGCTCGGCGAGTTCATGCGCGACATCTACTCGCGCAACCCCGACCGCTTCCGGCTGTTCTGCCCCGACGAGACCAACAGCAACCGGCTCGGCGCCGTGTTCGAGGTCTCCGACCGCGGGTTCATGGAGCACGTCACCCCCGACGACGTGAAGATCTCCCGCGACGGCCGGGTCATGGAGGTGCTCTCCGAGCACAACTGCCACGGCTGGCTCGAGGGCTACAACCTGACCGGCCGGCACGGCATGTTCGCCACGTACGAGGCGTTCGCGATGGTCAGCGCCTCGCAGACGGTCCAGCACGGCAAGTGGCTGCAGGAGGCCAGGCACCTGCCGTGGCGGGCGAAGGTGCCCAGCCTCAACGTGCTGCTCACCTCCACGGCGTGGCGCAACGACCACAACGGCTTCTCGCACCAGGGCCCGGGTCTCATCCAGGTGGTGCTGACCCAGCGTGGCGACGTGTCGCGCATCTACCTGCCGCCGGACGCCAACACGCTGCTCTCGGTCGCCGACCACTGCTTCCGGTCGCGCTCGTACGTCAACCTCATCGTCATCGACAAGCAGCCGCAGCTGCAGTGGCTGACGATGGACGAGGCCGTCGAGCACGCCGCGCGCGGCGCGGGCATCTGGGACTGGGCCGGCACCGACGACGGCGGCAGCGACCCGGACATCGTGCTGGCCTGCGCCGGCGACGTGGTCACCATGGAGACCGTCGCGGCCGCCCAGATCCTCAAGGAGCGGCTGCCCGGGTTCAAGGTCCGGGTGGTCAACGTCGTCGACCTGATGACGCTGCCCCGGCCCAAGGACCACCCGCACGGCATGACCGAGACGATGTTCACCGAGCTCTTCACCGACACGGTGGACGTGGTGTTCTCGTTCCACGGCTACCCGGGCGCCATCCACCAGCTGGTGCACGGCCGCCCCGACGCCGACCGGTTCCGGGTCCGCGGCTTCATCGAGCAGGGCACGACCACGACCCCGTTCGACATGACGGTGCGCAACAAGGCGTCGCGCTACCACCTGGTGATGGACGCGATCAACAACGCCAAGCGGCTGCCGCGCGGCGCGTCCGACCTCAAGGCGTGGTGCGAGAGCCAGCTGGAGCGCCACGACCGGTACGTGGTCGAGCACCTCGAGGACATGCCGGAGGTGCGCGACTGGTCGCTCGGCGACTGGGCGGCGCGCGGCTGATCCGCGAACGCACCCCGCCGGTCACTGAACCGGCGGGGTGCGTTGTTCCGTACCAAGGCCCATGAGCGTGCAGCTGGTGACGGGCGGTCCGGTACCCGGGTACGGCCCGATGACGATCGACCCGCGGGACCGGCAGGTGCGGGTGCACGGCATCCCGGTCCCGCTCAGCCCCAAGGAGCACGGCCTGCTCCTGCTCCTCGCCGAGAAACCCGGCGCGGTGGTGACCCGGCGCCGCATCCTCGACGAGGTGTGGGGCCCGGAGTTCGAGGGGCCGAGCAAGACCCTCGACTTCCACGTGGCGAGCCTGCGCCGCAAACTCGGCGACCCGGCGTGGATCGAGAACCGCCGCGGCGTGGGCTTCCGCCTCGCCGTCCCGGCCTGAGCGGCTTCACCAGGGGAGGACGTCGGCCGGGTCGCCCGGCGCCCAGCTCTCCTCCAGCACGGCCAGCGCGTCGGCCAGGCCCGCGCCGGACAGGCTCGCGGGCCGTGCCCCCGGCACCACCACCGCGCGGTCGCCGTCGAGCGTCACGGGCACCAGGCGGGTGATGCCCGGCGCGGGCCGCACGTCGCCGTGGACGGCGAGCCGCCACGGGCGGGCCGGGGCCAGGCCGGTGAGGCCGCGCAGCAGCGGCCGCAGCAGCGTCATGCCGGCGACCAGGCCGGCGAACGGGTTGCCCGGCAGCCCGACGAGCCAGCGCCCGCCCGGCAGCGACGCCAGCAGCTGCGGGTGCCCCGGGCGGCACGCGACCTGGTCCACCAGCGGGCGCCCGCCGATCTTGTCGAGGACGGTCCGCAGGTGGTCGGCACGGCCCGCCGACGAGGACCCGCTGACGGCGACCACCTCGGCGTCCGGGGCCAGCAGGGCGTCGGTGAGCACGCCCGGGTCGTCGCGCAGCAGCCGCCGGTCGTGCAGGACGCCGCCCGCGGCCGTGACCAGGGCGGGCGCCATCGGGCCGAACACGTCGCGGACCTGCCCGGGCGCCGGAACGCCCGCGGCGATCACCTCGTCGCCGGTCACCAGCAGGCGGACGCGGGGGCGGCCCCGTACCCGGACGACGTCGGCTCCGGCCTGGGCGAGCAGCCCCGCGACCGCGGCGGTCACGAGGCGGCCGGCGGGCAGCATCTCGTCCCCGGCCCGGGCGTCCTCCCCGGCGCGGCGGATGTGGGCCCGCTGACCGATCGGCCCGGAGACCGCGCCGCCGGGCGTGACGGTGGTGTGCTCGTACGGCACCACGGCGACCGCGCCGGCCGGCACCGGGGCGCCCGTCATGATCTCGACCGCCTGTCCCGGGCCCAGCCGGCCGGGCCACGGTGCGCCACCGGCGAGCACCCGGGCGGTCACCGTCCACGGTCCCGGGCCGGCGACCGCGTACCCGTCCATGGCGGCGGTGTCGGTGCCGGGCAGGTCGGCGCGGGCCGCGACCGGCACGGCCAGGACGCGCCCCGGCGCCTCGGCGAGCGGTACGTCCTCGGCGGGCAGCGGTGTGGCCACGCGGGCGGCGACGGCGACCGCCTCGCGCCAGGGCAGGGCCGTGTGGTGTCCGGGCATCCCGGTGAGTGTCACATCCCCGCCCGCCCGGCGCCGCGCGGGCCCGGGTGTGTCACCCGCCACGGCCGGGAGGCGAGGCCAGGCGACGGGCAGGCGACACTCTGCCGAACAGTCGGCGCAGCCCGTGGCGGGCGGGTTCCGGGCCGGGCGAGAATCCTCCGGTGCACCGGGCCAACGACTACTACGGCCACTCCCACGTCCTGGCGCGCTACTGCGGCGTCGCCGCCGATCCGCCTCCCCGCATGTACGGCCACCTGCAGCACGGATGGAACATCGGCGACGGGATGGCCGGCGACCACGAGTACGTCCCCGGCGTGCCGCTGTTCCTCTGGTCCGAGCGCACCCGGCGCCGTGCCTGGTCGCTGGGGCGGCGCGGCACGTACGTGGTCGGGGCGCCGTGGGCGTACCTGCTGCGGCTGTGCCCGGAGCCCCCGGGGACCGCGGCCGCGCGCGAGGGCACGATCTGGTACCCGTTCCACGGCTGGGAGGGCCAGCACGTGACCGGCGACCACGCCCGGCTCATCGCGCAGATCCGCGCCACCGAGCCCGGACCGGTCACCGTCTGCCTCTACTGGCAGGAATTCCGGATGCCCGCCGTACGCCGCCGCTACGAGCGTGCGGGCTTTCGCGTGGTGTGTCACGGCTACCGCGGCGACGCGCGCCGGGCCGGCGACCCCGGGTTCCTCGACCGGCAGCTGAGCGAGCTGCGCCGGCACCGCCGGGTGGCCGCCAACCGGCTCAGCAGCGCCGTCTGGTACGGCATCCTGGCCGGCTGCGAACCCGCCGTGTACGGCGACCCGATGACGCTGAGCAACGAGGACCCGAGGCACGGCGGGCAGGCCCGGATCCGCCGCCAGTGGGCCGAGCTGCACGGCGACCAGGTGGACACCGGGGTCGCGTACGCGGCCGCCGTCGAGGAACTGGGCGCGGACCGGCTCGCACCGGCGGCCGAGCTGCGCCACGTGCTGCGCTGGAACCGGAGGCAGTGGTGACGTACCGGCTGATCGGCGGGGAGATGCTTGTCTGGTCGGACCTCGACGGCACCCACGGGCCCGGGCCGGTGCGCGGCGAGGCCCTCGCGCCGTTTCTGTCCGCCGCCCGCGGCCGTACGCTCGTCGCCGGCCCGCACGATCCGGCGCTGCTGACCGGGCTGACCGGCGCCACGGTGCTGGTGCGCGGCGTCCCCGACGCGGAACGCCTCGCCGCCGTGCCGGGCCTCGAGGTGCTCTGCGGCAGCGTCGCCGAGCTGGCCGCGGAGGAGCCGTTCGACACCGTCATCGCCCTCGACGGGCTGGAACGCCTCGGTACGGCCGAGCACGACGAGCTGAGCTGGGCGCAGACGCTCGGCGTGCTGCGCGGCGTGCTGAAGCCGGACGGGCTGCTGATGCTGGCGCTGGAGAACCCGCTGGGCGTGCACCGGCTCGTCGCGCCGCCCCGGCCGCCGTCCGACTCCGACTGGACCCCGGCCTGGGACGACACCCGGCCGGCGGGACCGGGTCCGCTCGCCCGGGGAGGGGTGTCGCGGGTGTACGCCCTCTACCCCGATCCGGTACGCCCGCGGGTCGTGCTGGAGACCACGCGCGACGACGGGGCCGCGGAAGCCGCGGTGGCGGGCGCGTTCGACGACGACGCCGAGACGCTCACCGATCCGGTGCCGCCGGCGCTGGCGAGCCTCCGGCAGGGCCACGTGCTGGCGCCCGCGTGGGTCGTGGTCGCCGCCCGCACCGCGGACGCCCTGAGGGTTCCGGCCACGGCACCGGCGGGCGCCCCGGGCACCCGTACCCTGCTCGGTCGCATCGCCGGCGCCGCCGCCCGGTGTGACCTGCCCGCCGTGCGCGACCTGCTCCGGGCGTGGCTCGACGGCCCGGCGGCCGGGGTCCCGGCCGGCCGGGTGCTCAGCGCCCCGGACGGCACCCTGACCCCCTTGGCGCCGCCGGGCGACGTCGCGGCGGCCCTGCGCGACCTGGCCGACCGGCTGCAGCGCTGCGGCCATCCGTGGCCGGGTGTCACCGGGGCCGCCGACCTCGCCGCGACCCTGGCGGCCATGGCGGGCCGCGACCTGGCGATCGTCGACGAGCCCTCGCGGCGCGCGCTGCCCTTCGCCGAGCTGCGCGCCGACCGTGACCGGCTCACCCGCGAGCTGGCCGAGGCCCGCGCGCAGGCCGCCTTCCTGGAAAAGGAACTGACCGCCCGCGAGGCCGACCTGCGCCTGGCCCGGCGGACGGTCGAGCTGCTCAGCGGTACGGGTCCGGCCCGGGCGGGGCAGGCGTTTGTGGGCGGGGTACGCGCGGCCCGCCGCCTGCTGCGCCGCCCCGGATGACGGCGTCGTAGAGATCCTCGAGGCGCCGGGTCTGCACGGCCAGGTCGAACCGTTCCCGCACGTGCTCGCGGGCCCGGCGCCCGAGGCGTTCCCGCAGCTCGCCGTCGCTCAGCAGCAGCCGCAGGTGCGCCGCCAGGGCCACCCGGTCGCCCTCCGCGCCGAGCAGCCCGGTCTCGCCGTGAACGACGGCCTCCGGGATGCCGCTGTGCCGGGTCGACACCACGGGTACGCCCCGGGCCGCGGCCTCCAGGATCGTGGTGGGCAGCCCTTCGCTGTCACCGTCGGGTGCGGTCCGCGACGGCGACGCGAACACCTTCGCCGACGCCATGGCCCGTTCCGCGGCGGCGTGGCCGAGCGCGCCGGGGAACGTGGCGTCGAGGCCGAGGCCGGCCGCCTGGGAGCGGATCTCGGGCAGCAGCGGGCCGTCGCCGGCCAGCAGGACACGCGGCGCCAGGTCGTCCAGCGTGCCGAGCGCCGCCACGAGGTCGTCGAGGCCCTTCTTCGGCACGAACCGGCCGACGAAGACGACGTCCCACTCCTTCGGCCGCGCGGGTGCCGCCGGGGGAACCGCGACGCCGGTGTGGTGCACGCGGACCTTCGCGGGGTCGGCGCCCCGGGCGATCGCGGCGTCCCGGATGGGCTCGGACACGGCGAGGATCAGCGCCGCCCGGCGGAACACCGTGCGCAGGTTGCGCCGGTGGCGCATGCCCCTGAGGCCGCGGGCGAGCGGCTGGCGGGTCACGTCGTGGCCGTGCACGGTGACGACCAGCGGCACGCCCAGCTCCGCCGCCGCTGCGCTGACCAGCCAGCCGTCCCCGCCGAAGTGGGCGTGCACCAGGTCGGGTCCCAGCCCGGCCAGGATCCGGCGCAGCCGCGGGGAACGCCCGGTCAGCCGCAGCCGGGGGAACCCCGGCGGGAACGCGATGACGTCGGTCTCCTCGGCCAGCGGCGAGTCCACCCTGACGGCGCCGAGGAACCGGGCGTCCCAGCGGGTCAGCGCGCGGGCCTGGGCGCGGACGAACGTCTCCGAGCCGGACAGCAGCGCGCTGCGCCAGACGACGACGCGGCTCACCGGCGCCCCAGCACCCGGTCGCGCAGCACGTGCCGCAGGTGCGGCGGGATCGCCCAGATCTGCAGGTGCGTCAGGTAGTCGACGGGTGCGGGGCGGCCGTGCGTACGGGCCTCGCGCAGCAGCTCGCGGAAGACCGTGGCGCTGCGCGTCGGGGCGGCCATCGAGCTGAGCACGCTCATCGTGAAGGCCGCGTACGCCCGCGGCGTGAACAGCTCCCGGCTGCGCCGCAACCACGCCAGCTGCGACTCCCAGGGCATCGCGTGGCTGATCCGGTCCCGGTCCTCGTCCTGGTGCCACACCACCAGCGGCTCGGCGGCCACGATCAGCCCGGTGCCCTCGGCGCGGATCGCGCGCAGCGCCCAGTCCAGTTCCTGCTGCCGGCGCAGGCCCACGGTGAACGGCACCGCGCGCAGCAGCTCCGTGGGCGCCAGGATCGTCGACGTCTGGATGAAGCCGTCGCCGTGGAACAGGCCCCGCCGCACGGTGAAGTACTCGCTCAGGTGCTCACCCTCGGCGGGCAGCCGCCGCGGCATCACGTACTCCGCCCGGGGCGTACGGTTCAGCAGCCGGCTGGAGACCACGGGTCGGGCGCAGTCCGCCGAGCGGGCCAGCTCCAGTTGCACGGCCAGCTTCCGCGGCAGCCACTCGTCGTCGTCGTCGAGCAGCGCGGTCCACGGCGCGCGGGCCTCGCGGATGCCGGCGTTGCGGGCGTTCGGCGCGCCGGCCCGGACCGGCAGGGCGATCAGGCGCACCCGGGGATCGCCGATCTCCGCCAGGGCCTTGGGTGTCGCCTCGTCGGGGCCGTCCGCCACGACGACGACCTCGAGCGCGGTGACGGTCTGTGCCAGCACGCCACGGACCGCGCGGGCCAGGAGCTCGGGACGGTTGCGGGTCGGGATGACCACGCTGACCTCGGGGGTGGTGTCCATGACGCCCGAAGGCTAGGAGCCCTCCGCGTCCACCCCCTGAACGCCGGATGACCTCGCGCCGACGGCTGGAGATCGACGGCGGTAAGGTCCCGTCCATGCGCGCGCGAATCGTTCTCATGGCGCTGCTCGCCGCCCTCGCCGGCGCGGCGCCGCACGCACCGGGCCCGGTCGCCGCGGCGCCGGTGGCCGCGTACGCCGTCCTCGCCGAGCCCACGGACCCGGTGAAGTGGTACAGGGTGCGGCCCAGCTTCAACGGCCAGGACGAGTTCCTGTACGAGATCGCCGAGCGGTTCCTCGGCGACGGCGACCGCAACAGTGAGATCTTCGCGCTGAACAAGGGCCGGCTGCAGCCCGACGGCAAGCGGCTCACCGTGCCCGACGAGATCGAGCCCGGGTGGATCCTGCGGCTGCCGCCCGACGCGCAGGGCCCCGGCGTGGAGTTCTCCGCGCTGCCGACAGCCAGCCCGTCCCCGCCGGCGCCCTCCGCCACGAGCAGCAGCTCCCCGGTGGCCGCCGCGGCGGACACCGCGTTCTCGTGGCTGCCCGTGGTGCTGATCCTCGGGGTCCTGCTCGCGCTCGCCGGCGCGGCCCTGCTCCTGCTGCTCCTGCGTCGTCGCCGCAGCGCCCCGGCCGCGGCGGCCGCCCTGGGCATCCCGCGGCAGCGCACCGGGCCGCCCGCCCACCTGTTCGACACCGCCGCCTCCTGGACCGTCGACCGGGCGCTGCGGGTGCTCACGACGGCGGCGGGCGCGGGCGTCCCGGCGATCTACGGCGTCTCGGTCGACGAGGCGTGGCTCAAGCTGCGCCTGGTCGTGCCGCACGAGCCGGCCCCGGCGCCGTGGACGGCGCAGGACGGCGGCCGGCTGTGGGTGGCCGCGCTGCGCGACCTGCAGGTGCTGCCGGTCGACCCGGCCGCCGCGGCGCTGTGCCCCCGCCTGGTCACGCTCGGCTCCCTGTACGGCACCCGCGAGCTGCTCGACCTGGGTCAGGCACCCGGGGTCATCGCGCTGCAGGGCGATCCGGGCGCCACCGCCGCGCTCGCCGCGGCGTGGGCGACCGAGCTGACCACCAGCCCCTGGTCTCCCGGGGTACGGGTGGTCGCGGGCGGCCTCAGCCACCACGTCGCCCCCGGGGTGCAGGTGACCTCGGCGCAGACCGTCGACGAGGCGATCGCCGCCGCGGAGGCCCAGCCCCCGGGTGCCGGGGTCCTGCTGCTCGGCTCCGCCCCGCCGGCGCACGACCTGCCCCGCATCGGCGAGCTGGCGGCCCGCGGCGACGCCGCCTGGGCGGTGGTCGTGCTCGGCGCGACCAGCGAGGACCGCTGGCGCTTCCGGCTGCAGGCCGACGGCCGGCTCGACACCGGCTCGCTGGGCGTCATGGTGTACGCGCCCGGCGCCTCCGCTCCCGCCTGAGCCGGCCGGCTCTTCGGCGAATCCCGCGCGGTGGGCCGCCGTCAGTGCCGATGATGGCGGGAGAACCCGGCGCCGCCGGGCCGTCCATCCGGGGGACACGATGGCTGCAGGCAGACGATGGTCGCTGGACGACCTCAGCGTCAACCTGAAGGTGCTCGGCGCGGTGGCCACGGCCGCGCTCGTGGCGGTGATCGTGGGCGTCACCGGCCTGATCGGGCTGCAGAAGACCAGCGACGCCGCGAACCTCATCGCGCGCAGCAACGTGGCGAGCATCAAGGCGGTCGGGCACCTGGAGTCGTCCGCCGCCCAGGCCCAGCTCGACGCCGCGAACCAGGCGCTGTCGCCGGACGACGCCGTCGCGAAGAGGTTCACCGACCGGTTCACGGCCGACCTGGCAGCCTTCGGCGACGCCATGACCGCGTACCGGGGCAGCGACCCGGCCGGCAGCCCGCAGACCATCGGCGACCTGCAGACCACCTGGCAGTCGTACGCCGACCTCGCCCGCACCAAGCTGCTCACCCTGGGCGACGGCAACCACCTTTCGCAGTGGTCGTCGGTCCGCGACACCGAGGCGGAGCCGTTGCTCGCCGAGATGGACAAGGACCTCACCGAGCTGGACGCCGCGGAGACGGCCGACGCGGTCAGGAACTCGGACGCGGCGAAGGACACGTACGGCTTCAGCCGGATGCTGTCGCTGATCCTGCTGGTCGTCGGCCTGATCCTCGCCCTGCTGCTCGGGCTGCTGGTGGCGCGCCGCATCGTCAGGTCGCTCGGCCGGGTCAAGGCGGTCTGCGACGCGCTGGCGGCCAACGACCTCACCCGCTCCAGCGGCCTGACGTCGCGCGACGAGACCGGGCAGATGGGCCGGGCGCTCGACGCGGCGGTCGCCTCCCTGCGCCGGACCGTGGGCACCATCGACGAGTCGGCGTCCTCGCTGGCCGGCGCCTCGGAGCAGATGAGTGCGACGGCCGCGCAGATCGCCGAGTCCGCGCAGAACGCGTCGACGGAGTCGCAGACGGTCTCCGCCGCGGCCGAGGAGATCTCGCGCAGCGTCGACACCGTGTCGGCCGGCGCGGAGGAGATGGGCGCCTCCATCCGGGAGATCTCCCAGAACGCCACCGAGGCGGCCCAGGTCGCGGCGGAGGCGGTCACGCTGGCGTCGACCACCTCGGCCACGATGAACAAGCTGGGGGAGTCCTCCGCCGAGATCGGCAACGTCGTCAAGGTGATCACGTCGATCGCCGAGCAGACCAACCTGCTCGCGCTGAACGCCACCATCGAGGCGGCCCGGGCCGGGGAGATGGGCAAGGGCTTCGCCGTGGTCGCCAGCGAGGTCAAGGACCTGGCTCAGGAGACGGCGAAGGCCACCGAGGACATCTCCCGGCGCATCGAGGCGATCCAGGCCGACACCACCGGCGCGGTCACCGCCATCGACGAGATCTCGAAGGTCATCGCGCGGATCAACGACTTCCAGACCACCATCGCCTCGGCGGTGGAGGAGCAGACCGCGACGACCGCCGAGATGAACCGCAGCGTCTCCGAGGCGGCCACCGGCACCGGCGACATCGCCAAGAGCATCACCGGCGTCGCCGATGCGGCGGGACGTACCAGCCGGGGCGTCGAGGAGACCCAGCAGGCCACGGTCGAGCTGGCCCGGATGTCGACCCGGCTCACCGGCCTGGTCTCGGCCTTCCGTCGATGATGTCTAGCCTCGCAGCGCCTCGTCGAGGCTGGGGTGGATGCTCAGGTAGCGGCCCAGGTTGGTGGCCTCCAGCACGTAGCGCACCGTCCGGCCGGGCGCGGCCAGCCGGAACGAGCCGTGGCGGGCCTGCGCGCGGCGGTGCGCCTCGACGAAGAGGCTGAGCCCGGCGGAGTCGCAGAAGGTGACCAGCGCCAGGTCGACCACGACGTGGTCGCGCCCGTCGGTCCACGCCGCCTCGACGGCGTCGCGCAGCATCGGGACGCTGTCGTGGTCCAGGTCGCCGGCCGCCGCCACGACCCGGGCGCCCTCGGCCGTGTCGCGGGTGGTGACGCTGAGGATCTCCGTGCTCATCCGGCCGTTGCGCTCTCTCGTGAGGTCGGCGGCACGGTCCGCAGCGCCGCGCCCGCCGACCACTCCACCAGCACCAGCGTCAGGTCGTCCGCCGGGGGCCCGTCCTGGTGATCGAGGACGGCGTGGGACAGCCGGCGCAGGCTTTCCGACAGCGGCGCGTCGTCCGCACAGTGGTGTTCGACCAGGTCGGCGAGGCGCCGGACGCCGAACTGCTCGCCCGCGGCGTCGCGGGCCTCGGTGACGCCGTCGGTGTAGAGCACCAGCCGGTCGCCGGGGTGCAGCGTCACCTCGCCGTACGCGGCCTGCGGGTCGGGGATGCCCAGCGGCATGCGGCGGCCCTCAGTGAGCGTCTCGACGACCTTGCCGTCGCGCATCACCAGCGGCGGCGGATGACCGGCGTTGACGTAGCGCAGCACGCCCTTGTCGAGGTCGAGTTCGGCCAGCACGGCCGTGGCGAAACGTGCGTCGGGGAACTGCTGCAGCAGCTCGGCGTCGGCGGCGCGGGCCTGCTCGAGCAGGTCGCCACCGGCGCGGCGGGCGGCCCGGATGCTGGACAGCACCACCGCCGCGGCCAGGCCGGCCCGCAACCGGCGGCCGGCGGCGTCCAGCACGACGAACTGCGGGCGCCGGTCGTCGGCCACGTAGTCGAACGCGTCCCCGCCCACGTCGTACGCCGGTTCGAGGACGGCCGCCACGGCGAAGTCGCCGACGCTGACCGTCAGCGGGGGCAGCAGCTCCCAGAGCAGCTCGGCGCCCGGCGTCATCGGCCGCGAGCGCTGGGCCAGGCGCAGCAGGTCGCCGCGGGGCTGCGTCGTGGTGATCAGATGCCCGACGAGCCCGGCCACGAGCTCGCACTCCCGCACCAGATGCCGGTCGGGTTCCGCCGCGCCGGCCGGCAGCCGGTATTCGACGACGCCGAGGCGGTCCGTGCCGTTCACCATCGGCGACCACAACCGGTCGCCCGCCGGGACGGACTCCACGCCGATGAACGCCGCTCCGCCCTCGGTGCCGTCGACCGCCAGCGGCTCCGGCAGATCACGGCCGGGTACGCCGAGCGGGCGCAGGAAGCGCTGCTCGTGGTCGATCACGTAGATCGTGGTCCGCAGGCCGAGGCGGCCGGCCGCGCCGTCGACGACGCCGGCAAGGTCCTCCGGCCGCCACAGGTGCGAGCGGTCCAGGATCTCCCTGACGAGACCGTGCCATGAGGCGTCCTCGTGTGCCATGCGCCTACCCTAAGGGCTGCGTGGCCCCGCGACGATCAGGGCTGGAAACAGGGCGAGCTGCTGCGCAGGTAGACGTCCTCGGTCCCGTTGGCGCGATGGCTGATCACGTAGCCGATGCGGAACCCGTCGTCCTCCTTCTCGACCACGAGCTCCGGATGCGTGGTGTCGTCGCGGTCGTCGCGCACGGCCTTGTAGCCGTGGCTGTCCCAGTACGCGCTGATCGTCGCCATGGTCTGGTCGACCGGCCAGCCCTGCGGGTAGATCACCTGGTAGGTGGTCTCCACGAACACCGCGCCGTCGCGGTTCTGGTCGTCGCAGGCCAGGTCGGGCGTGTGCAGGGTCTGCTTGAGCGTCGCCCCGGGCGGCAGCTGCTGCAGCGCCTCCTGGGCGCGCGCGGCCACCCGCTGGACGGCTTCCTCTTTCGTCACGGTGGGCTCCTGGGTGCTGTCGCAGCCGGCGAGCAGGGCGCCGGCGGCGAGGAGGGCGAGGGCGGTACGCCGTAGGGACGACATCAGCTGACCTTGTCTCCCTGGCCGGTGACGACCAGTGCGATGTTCTTCCGGGACGGGTTTCCCTGGTCCCAGTATTGCGAGTGGGTGTCGATGGGATGCCAGAAGGACCCGTCGGCGCTGGTGAACTGCCGGCCGCCGAAGCCGGGGTTGTCGGGGTTCTCCCCATGCACCATGTTGTCGTCGAGCCCGGCCCCCGCGATGACGTCGTTCTTGGCGGTGCTGGCGTAGACGTCCTGGGCCCCGCCGTCGAAGTGCAGCTCGGTGGCGGAGTCCACGCCGACGCCGGGGCTGCCGACGAAGATGAGGTCGTCGGCGGCGAGGTGGCCGTCCTTGGCCGCGTACCCGACCGTCGTGCTGCCGTAGCTGTGCCCGATGACGGTGTTGTGCGACGGGTCGCCGTCGTGGGTGGCGCGCAGTCCGTCCTGGAACGAACGCAGGGCCGGGGCGCCGTCCTGGGCGTAGTCCTTGGACACCGCGTTCGGGATCTCGTCCGGCGCGTCGTAGCCCAGCCAGACGATGGACGCGGTGCTCCCGCCGGTGCCGTAGACGTCCGCGTCGGCGCGCATGACGTCGGCCCGGTTCAGGTCGGTCTGGAAGCCGGGCAGGTCGGCGGTGGTGCCGGGCACGTACGTCACCACGTTGTCGGCGGTGTCGGGGTCGCCGATGGACACGATCGCCTTGCCGTCGCCGGCCGGGTCGAAGCCCATCAGCAGCGCGGGTGGCTTGCCGGTGTCGCCGAGCCGGTTGTGGATCGCGGTCGGGCCCTTGAGCCGGTTGTCGAGGTCCTCGCGCTGCTTCTCGAGCTGGTCCATCTCGGTCAGGTAGCTGCCGACCGGGTTCATGGACTCCGGGTACACCTCGCCGAGCCGGCCCTGCTGGGCCATCGCCTTCAGATAGTCCTCGCGCGAGGTCACCGAGGTGTGCTGCGAGTTCAGGTCGGCGAGGTTGCGGTCCAGCGTGATGCGGTTGGCCACGTCACGGTCGGAGGCCGGCACGCCGTCGAGCCACCCGACCAGCTCGGGATGGTCCTGGATGGCCTGTTCCTGCTGCTCCGGGGTGAGCGAGTCCCACCAGGCGCGCACGTCCTTGGGCGGGCGGCCCTTCTGCGACTCGAGGTCCTGCTTGCTCACCGGGCGCAGGCTCAGCGAGCCGAAGCCGCTGCGCGGGTCGGGCAGGTTCACGCCGATGACGCCCGTGCAGCGGTCGTCGGACTCCGCGGCCCGGTCGAGCACCCCCTGCAGCTGCCCGACGTACGCGCTGACCTGCTGCGCGACGGTGTGCGGGGCGGTGGTCTCGTCGTACATGCGCTGCGGGGCGGTCACCGTGCCGGCGGCGATGTCCACGTCGAAGCCGGCCTGCGACGCCGAGGTGGTGATCTCGCGCAGCTGCTCCTGCAGGGACCGGACGGTGTCGGCGTGCTCGCGCAGCGCCTGCCCGATCCGCCGGCACGGGTTGTACGCGTTGCTCACCTCGGCCCGCAGCTCGGCGGCGCGTTTCCAGGCGGCCTCGGCGGCGGCCCCGGACGGCCACACGTCCTCGACGTCGCGGCTGCCGCGGATGACCTCCTCGGCGGCGTCGTCGATGTCCTTCGCCATGTCGGTCCACGCCGCGGCCCTCGTGGCGATCGCCTCGGGGCTGGTGTCCCAGAGGACCTTGAGGGTGAGGCTCATCGCGGACCGCCGCCCGCCCGGTGCACCCCGGCGGCCGCCGCGTCGTCCGCGGCCTGGTAGTCCCTGGCCGACTGGGTGAGGCCGGCGGCGTACACGTGCAGTTCGTCCTTGAGCCGCGTCATGAACCCTGCCCAGCCGTCGGTGGCGGTGGCGAGCGCGGCCCCGGTCGCCCAGCCGGTCAGCGCGTCGCCCGGCGGCAGCTGCCCGGCGTGGGCGCTGTACGCCTTGCCCCAGGTCACCGAGGCGGCCTCGACGGCGCTCCCCACCCGGGTCAGGCCCGGTATGTCGACTTCCGGCACCGGCTCGTACATCCGTTCCCCCGTGAACGCAACGTCTGGCGTGTGAGCGGCACGGTACCGCATGTCGTCACGCTTCGATGTCCCGTCCGATCGGGTTTCGATCACGGTCCGGTGGGCAAGGGGGCCGCCGTGGATGTTCGTTACCAGTTGCTCGACCGGATCGGCGTGGGCGGCATGTCGGTCGTCTGGCGTGCTCACGACGAGGTGCTCGGCCGTGACGTGGCCATCAAGGTGCTGTCGGCGGCCGCCGCGCCGGACCCCGCCCAGCTCGGCCGGATCCGCCTGGAGGCGCGCGCCGCGGCCGGGCTGCGGCACCCCAACATCGTCGGCGTGTACGACTACGGAGAGTTGTCGGGGGAGCCGTACGTCGTGATGGAACTGGTCGAGGGCGAGACCCTGTCGTCCGTGCTGGCGCGCCAGACCCTGCCGTGGCGGACGGCGGTGCTGATCTGCGCCCAGGTCGCCGCCGCGCTCGCCGCCGCCCACGCGCGCGGGGTGGTGCACCGCGACGTCAAGCCCGGCAACGTGATGGTGACCTCCGACGGGGTGAAGCTGCTGGACTTCGGCATCTCGGCCGCCGCGGGCGCAATGGACGAGATGGACGGTGAGGTGCTGGGCACGCCCGCGTACCTGGCCCCGGAACGGCTCGACGGCGGCCCGGTGCGGCCCGCGAGCGACGTGTACGGCCTCGGCCTGCTGCTGCACCGGGCTCTCGCCGGGCGGATGCCGTGGGAGGCGGCCACGGTCACGGAGATGGTGCGCGCCCACGTGTACACCGAGCCGGGCCCGCTGCCGCGGATTCCCGGGCTGCCGCCGGAGGTCGCCGACCTGAGCCGGCGCTGCCTGGCCAAGCGGCCGCAGGACCGCCCGGACGCCGCGGAGGCGGCACGTGTGCTCGGGGCGGCCGCCGGGCCGGCGCCGCTGACCCTGGTGCCCGGCCGGGACGGCGGGGAGGACGTGGCCACGGTCGCGGTGCGCCCGCCGCTGACGCGTCGCCGCCGGGCCGCTCTGCTGGCCGCGGCCGTCGTGGTGCCCGCGGTGGCCGCCGCCTCGGCGATGTGGCCCTCGGGGAGCCCCGCTCCGGTACGCGCGGAGGCGGCAGCGCCCGCCACGTCCGCCGCGGTCCCCGTCGCGCCGAGGTGCGCCGTGCGCAGCGCCTGCGCGTCCAAGGCAGCCCCCTCGCCGGTGCCCGAGCCGGCCCGGCGCGATGTCCGTCCGGCCGAGCGGATCATCCGGACCGCCGTGGTGGTGAAGCCGGCGAAGCCCCCGCAGGCCCACGAACCGGCCAAGAAGCCGAAGAAGCCGAAGGGGCCCAGGAAGCCGAAGAAGCCGGGCGGCAAGAAGAAGGGCTGAGCCGGACTTTCGTACGGCGGTGGGGAAAGTTTCTTCGGCACACGGAGAAGTTTCTCAATATCAAGGGTTTCCTTTGTCCCGGGCGCTGGGTTAGCGTCGCTTCACGTAACACGGACGACACGTCGTGTTATCGCTGAGCGCGCCTCTGTCCGCATACGGGAGGGATGCTGCATGCGTACCGGAATATGGTTGATGGGCGCACGCGGCTCCGTGGCCGTGACCGCTCTGACCGGCGCGACCGCCCTCAGGGCGCGGCTCGTCGAGCCCACCGGCTGCGTCACCGAACTCCCCGAGCTGCGCAGCCCGGCGCTGCCCGCCTGGTCCGAACTCGTGTTCGGCGGGCACGACGTGGCCACCCTGCCGGTGCTGAAGAAGGCCGAGGCGCTCGCCGCGGCCGGGGTGCTGCCCGGCCGGCTCGTGACGGTGCTCGCCGACGAACTGGTCCGCGCCGAGCACGAGCTGCGGCCCCTGCCCGCGGCCGCCACCCAGGCGGAGACCGCCGAGCGCATCCGCGCCGACCTGCGGGACTTCCGCGACCGGCACCACCTGGACCGGGTGGTGGTCGTCAACGTCGCCACCACCGAGCCGGTGACGGCGCCGCACCCGGCCCACGAGTCGCTCGCCGCGCTCGAGGAAGCGCTGCGGCACGAGGGGACCGTCCTGCCGGCCAGCGCGCTCGCCGCGTACGCCGCGTTCCGCTCCGGATGCTCCTTCGTGGACTTCACCCCCTCGACCGGCGCCCGTCTGGCCGCCCTCGCCGAACTGGCCGCCCGCGAGGGGCTGCCGTACGCCGGCAACGACGGCAAGACCGGCGAGACGCTGGTGAAGTCCGTGCTGGCACCGATGTTCGCGCTGCGCCACCTGCGGGTCACCAGCTGGTCCGGGCTGAACCTGCTCGGCGGCGGCGACGGCGCGAACCTCGCCGACCCGGGCGCGAACGCCGCCAAGGTCGCCAGCAAGCAGCGGGTGCTGGGCGACGCGCTGGGCTACGTGCCGGAGGGCACCAGCCGCATCGACTACGTCGCGGAGATCGGCGACTTCAAGACCGCCTGGGACCTGATCACGTTCTCCGGCTTCCTCGGCACCGGCATGCGCATGGAGTTCACCTGGCACGGCTGTGACTCGGCGCTGGCCGCGCCGCTCGTGCTGGACCTCGCCCGGCTCACCGCCGCCGCGCACCACGCCGGGCACGCCGGCCCGCTGCCGCAGCTCGCGTTCTTCTTCAAGGATCCGCTCGGCGACGGCCCGTCCGCGCTCGCCGAGCAGTGGGCCGCCCTCGCCGGCCTCGTCGCCGGACTGGCCCGATGAAGGCGCCGCTGCGCACGCTCGCCGAGCTGGTCCGCGCGCCGGCCGCGCTGTCGGTGCCCGGTGACGTCGTGGCCGGCGCCTCGGCGGCGGGCACGCTCGGCCGCCGCAGCGCCGGGCTCGCCGGCGCCTCGGTGTGCCTGTACTGGGCCGGGATGGCCGCCAACGACTGGGCCGACCGGGACCTCGACGCGGTGGAACGCCCCGAGCGGCCCATCCCGTCCGGCCGCATCTCCGCCCCCGCCGCGCTCGGCGTCGCCGCCGGGCTCACCGCCGTGGGCCTCGCGCTCGCCGCCCGGGCCGGGGGAGCACGGGCGATGGCCGTCGCCGTGCCGCTCGCCGCCGCCGTGTGGGCCTACGACCTGAGGCTCAAGAACACCGCGGCCGGACCCGCCGGGATGGCCGCCTGCCGCGCCCTCGACGTCCTGCTCGGCGCGAGTGCCGGTAACCCCGCGCGCGCAGTCCCCGCCGCGACGGTGATCGCCGCACACACGTGGACGGTGACCGCCCTGTCCCGGCACGAGGTCGCGGGCGGCCCCGGCCGGCGCCTGAGCGCGGCGACACTGGCCGCGACCGCCGCCGTGACCGCCGCGACGGCCGCCGGGGGAGCGGTCCCGGCCGTGCTCGCCGGGCAGTACGCGGCCGGCTACGGCCGGGCCCAGGCGGGGCTGCTGAGCGATCCGGCCGCGCCCCGGGTGCGGGCCGCCGTCGGCGCGGGCATCACGGCCCTGCCCGCTCTGCAGGGCGCGCTGACCGCCCGCGCCGGACGCCATCTCACCGGCCTCGCCGTGGCGGCCGCCGCCCCGCTCGCCCGGCTGCTCGCCCGGAAGATCTCCCCGACATGAGCACGCTGCGGTACGGCTACGGCACCAACGGCTTCGCCAACCACCGCCTCGCCGAGGCCATCGCCGTGCTCGCCGACCTCGGCTACTGCGGGGTCGCGCTCACCCTCGACCACGACCACCTCGACCCGTACGCGCCCGGGCTGGCCCGGGACATCGCGGCGGTCGCCGATCAGCTGCGCGACCGGCACCTCGGCGTGGTGATCGAGACCGGTGCCCGCTACCTGCTGGACCCGTGGCGCAAGCACGCGCCGACGCTGCTGCACGACGACCGCAAGGTACGCCTGGACTTCCTGCGCCGGGCCGTGGCGATCGGCGCCGACCTGGGCGCCGAGGCGGTGTCGTTCTGGGCCGGCGTACGGCCGCCCGACGTGGCCGGGCGCACCGCCTGGTCCCGCCTGGTCGACGGCTGCGCCGAGCTCACCGCGGCCGCCGCCGGGGCGGGGATCCCGCTCGGCTTCGAGCCCGAGCCCGGGATGCTCGTCGAGGACCTCGCCGGGTGGCACCGGCTGCGCGCCGAGCTGGGCGCGCCCGCCGGGTTCGGGCTCACCCTCGACATCGGGCACGTGCGCTGCCTGGAGCCCGGCCCGGTGCCGCAGGTCGTCGCCGAGGCCGTGCCGTACCTGGTCAACGTGCAGATCGACGACATGCGCCGGGGCGTGCACGAGCACCTGGAGTTCGGCCGCGGCGAGATCCACTTCCCGCCGGTGCTGCGCGCCCTCATCGACGGCGGGTATCGCGGGCTGGTCGCCGTCGAGCTGCCGCGTCACTCGCACGCGGCGCCCACCGTGGCCCGCGAGTCGCTCGCGTTCCTGCGGGCGGCCGAGGCGGAGGGGGAGCGGTGACACCCGACGAGCTGCGGGCCGTGGTGGCGGCCGTACCGGGCCGGGCCTGGCTGGACGAGGCCGAGGCGCAGATCCGTTCCGAACCCGGCGCCGCCGGGCCGCTGTTCGCCCGCGCCGGCCGCAAGCTGGGCCGGCAGCCGCTGCCCGACCGTCCCGGGTGGACACCCGCGCTCGCCGGGCGGATCCTGCTCCTGCTCGCCCTGGGCGACGCCGAGCGCATCGCGCAGCTGTACTGGCAGGGCGACGCCGCCGAACGCCTCGCCGTCCTGCACGCCCTGCCCCTGCTCCCGATCGGCGACGCCGGGGTACCGCTGGCCGAGGACGCGCTGCGCACCAACGACACCCGGCTCGTCGCCGCCGCGCTCGGCCCGTACGCCGCCCGCCTGGACGCCGCCACCTGGCGCCAGGGCGTCGTCAAGTGCGTGTTCATGGGCATCCCGCTCAGCGTGGTCGACCGCCTCGACGACCGCGCCGACGCCGAGCTGACCGCCATGCTGGCCGCCCTCGCCCGTGAGCGCGCCGCCGCCGGGCGCCGCATGCCGGCCGACGCCCTCGCGCTGCTCAACCGGCACCTGCTGCGCAAGGAGGACTGATGCGCGTCTTCGACCCCCACATCCACATGACCTCGCGCACCACCGACGACTACCGGGCGATGGCGGCCCACGGCGTGCAGGCGGTGGTGGAGCCGGCGTTCTGGCTCGGCCAGCCCCGTACCGGCCCGGGCTCGTTCGCCGACTACTTCGACTCGCTGCTGGGCTGGGAGCCGTACCGGGCGTCGCAGTTCGGCATCCGGCACCACGCGACGCTGGCGCTCAATCCCAAGGAGGCCAACGACCCGCGCTGCAAGGGCGTGCTCGACCTGCTGCCGCGCTACCTGGACAAGGACGGGGTCGTCGCGGTCGGCGAGATCGGGTACGACTCCATGACCCCGGCCGAGGACGAGGCGTTCGCCGCCCAGCTCGAGCTGGCCGTCGAGTACGAGCTGCCCGCCCTCGTGCACACCCCGCACCGCGACAAGGCCGCCGGCACGAGACGCACCCTGGACGTCGTCGCCGCCTCCGGCATCGAGCCGGGGCGGGTGGCCGTCGACCACCTCAACGAGGTCACCGTCGGGCTGGTCCGCGACTCCGGCTGCTGGATGGGCTTCAGCATCTACCCCGAGACGAAGATGTCGCCGCCGCGGATGGTGGAGATCCTCAAGGAGTACGGCACCGAGCGGATGCTGGTGAACTCGGCGGCCGACTGGGGCCACTCGGATCCGCTGCTCACCGTGGAGACCGGCCGGGCCATGCTCGCGGCCGGGTTCACCGCCGACGAGGTCGACCTCGTGCTGTGGCGCAACCCGGTCGCGTTCTACGCGCAGTCCGGGCGCCTCGACCTGACCGGCGCCGACGAGCCCGGGACCACGTACGCCGGCAGCTCCATCGCGCGGGGAGGCAGCTGATGCGGCTGAACCACCCCGGCGGGCAGACCGTGCACCTGTCGTACTGCACCAACGTGCACGAGGCCGAGAACCTCGACGGGATCCTCGAGCAGCTCGACACGTACGCCGTGCCCATCCGCGAGCGGCTCGGCACGGACGTGCTGGGACTGGGGATGTGGCTGGCCGCGCCGGTCGCCGCCGGGCTCGCCTCCGACGTCGCCGACCGGCAGCGCCTGCGTAGGGCCCTCGACGCCCGGGGGCTCGAGGTGGTGACCCTCAACGGGTTCCCGTACCAGGCCTTCCAGGCCCCCGTGGTCAAGCACGCCGTCTACCAGCCGGACTGGACCACGCGGCACCGGCTCGCGTACACGATGGACCTGGCCCGGATCCTGTGCGACCTGCTGCCGGCCGACGCGGCCCGCGGCTCGATCTCCACGCTGCCGCTGGCCTGGCGCGAGCCGTGGGACGCGGCCCGGGCGAGTGCCTGCCGCCGGGCCCTCGACGAGCTGGCCCGCGGGCTGCACACGATGCCCCGCCCGATCCGGGTGGCGTTCGAGCCGGAGCCGGGGTGCATCATCGAGAACACCGCGGAGGCCGTGGCGCTGCTCGGCGAGGCCGACACCTCCGTGCTGGGCGTCTGCCTCGACCTCGCCCACCTGGCCTGCGCGTGGGAGGAACCCGCGCTGGCCCTCGGGCGGCTGCGCGAGGCCGGGCTCCCGGTCATCAAGACGCAGATCTCCGCCGCGCTGGCCAGCACCGACCCCCGCCGGGACGCCGCCGTGCTCGGCGAGTACGTCGAACCCCGCTTCCTGCACCAGACCCGTGGCCCGTTCGGGCTGTCCGCCGACGACCTCGACGAGGCTCTGGCCACCCCGGGCGGGGACGGGCAGCCGTGGCGCATCCACTACCACGTGCCGCTGCACGCGCCGCCCGTACCGCCGCTGCAGACCACCGTCGGCGTCCTCGTGAGCGCCCTGCGGGAACTGGTGTCCGGCGACAGCCCGGAGTGCGACCACTTCGACGTCGAGACGTACACGTGGCATGTGCTGCCGCCGGCCCTGCGCCCGTCCGGACCGGCGGAGCTCGCCAACGGGATCGCCTCGGAACTCTTCTTCGCCCGCGGCCAGCTGACCGCTCTGGGCCTGTCGTCCCCGCAGGAGGTGTCGCCGTGACCCCCGTGGTCGTCCTCGACGTCGTCGGCCTCACGCCCCGGCTGCTGCGGCACATGCCGCGGCTGGCGCGGCTCGCCGACACCGGTTTCCGCGCGCCGCTGGGCACCGTGCTGCCCGCGGTCACCTGCTCGGCGCAGTCCACGTTCCTCACCGGCGAGATGCCGTCCGGGCACGGCGTCGTCGGCAACGGCTGGTACTTCCGCGACCTCGGCGAAGTGTTCCTCTGGCGCCAGCACAACGGGCTCGTCGGCGGCGAGAAGGTGTGGGACGCCGCCCGCGCCGCCACCCCCGGCTACACGGTGGCCAACGTCTGCTGGTGGTACGCCATGGGCGCCGACGTCGACTGGACCGTGACGCCGCGGCCGGTCTACCACGCCGACGGGCGCAAGGACCCCGACTGCTACACGTACCCGCCGCAGCTGCACGACGAGCTCACCGCGAAGCTGGGCACCTTCCCGCTGTTCAGCTACTGGGGCGCGAACGCGGGCATCGCCTCCTCCGCGTGGATCTGCCGGGCCGCCGAGCAGATCATGGCCGCGCACGACCCGGACCTCACGCTGGTCTACGTCCCGCACCTCGACTACGACCTGCAGCGGTACGGCCCCTCCTCGGCGCAGGCCGCCGCGGCGGCCGCCGAGCTCGACGTCACCCTCGGGCCGCTGCTGGCCGCGGCCGCCGCCCGCGGCGCCACGGTCGTCGCCCTGTCCGAGTACGGCATCACCGACGTCTCCCGCCCGGTGCACGTCAACCGCCTGCTGCGCGGCGAGGGACTGCTCAACGTCTACACCCAGGCGGGAATGGAGTACCTCGACCCGTGGACGTCGCGCGCCTTCGCCGTCGCCGACCACCAGGTCGCCCACGTGTACGTCCGCGACCCCGCCGACGTCGCGCTGGTCGCCAAGCTGTGCTCCGGGCTGGCCGGCGTCGAGCAGGTGCTGGGCCGCGCCGAGCAGGCCGGGTACGGCCTCGACCACGATCGCGCCGGGGAGCTGGTCCTCGTCGCCGAACCGGACGCCTGGTTCACGTACTACTACTGGACCGACGACGCGGCCGCCCCCGACTTCGCCCGCCTCGTCGAGATCCACCGCAAACCCGGATACGACCCCGCCGAGCTCTTCTTCGACCCGGCGGGCCCCGCGGCGGCGAAGGGCCGGGCGGCGCTCGCGCTGCTGCGCAAGAAGATCGGCATGCGCTACACGATGAGCGTCGTCGGCCTCGACGCCGGCGCCCGGGCGGTCCGCGGCTCGCACGGGCGGCTGCCCACCGACCCGGACGACGCGCCGGTGCTGCTCTGCTCCGACCCCGCCGCCGCACGCGACCGGATCGCCGCCACCGAGGTGAAGGGTCTGCTGCTGCGCCTCGCCGGGCTCCCCACATGACCGTCGAGGCGACCACGGGTACCGACGCGGCGGGGCTCGCGCGGCGCTGCGAGTCGGCGCTCATCGCGTACCTGGACCGGCAGCGCCCGCACTGGCCGGACGGCACGCCGCGCGGGGTGCTCGACGCCGTACGCCGCTTCGTGCTCGCCGACGGCAAGCGCCTGCGCCCGATGTTCTGCTACTGGGGGTGGCGCGGCGCGGGCCAGCCGGACGGCCAGCCGATCGTCGTGGCCGCGGCGGCGCTCGAGCTGTTCCACGCGTTCGCGCTCATCCACGACGACATCATGGACGGCAGCAACCTGCGCCGCGGCCAGCCGACCGTGCACCGGCACTTCGCCGACGTGCACGCCCGCCACTCCTGGCGCGGCGAGGCCGTCCGGTACGGGCAGAGCGCGGCCCTGCTCTGCGGCGACCTCTGCGCCGCCTGGGCCGACCACATGTTCCACGAGTCGGGGCTGCCGGTCGACTGGATCCACCGCGGCTACCGGCTGTTCACGGTGATGCGCACCGAGGTCATCGCCGGGCAGTACCTCGACCTGGTCTCCGGCGTGGGCGACGGCTCGGTCGCCGGCGCCCTCACGGTCATCCGGATGAAGGCGGCCCGGTACACGGTGACCCGACCGCTGCAGATCGGCGCGGCCCTCGCCGGGGCGGCACCCCGGGTGCAGGCGGCGCTGCAGGCCTTCGGCGACCCCCTCGGCGACGCGTTCCAGCTGCGCGACGACGTCCTCGGCGTGTTCGGCGACCCGGCCGTCACCGGCAAGCCGGTCATCGACGACCTGCGCGAGGGCAAACCCACGGTGATGATCGCCATGGCCCGCGACCGCGCCGACCGCGGCCAGGCCGCGCGCATCCGCGACCTCTTCGGCAACCCCGGCCTCGACGACGCGGGCGCGGAGGAGCTGCGCTCGGTGATCGTCGGCACGGGCGCGCTCGAGGGCGTCGAGGACCTCATCGCCAAGCGGGCCGCGGCGGCGACCGCGGCGCTGGACAACGCCCCGCTGACGGCCGAGGCGCGCGCCGCGCTGACCGCGCTGGCGTCGTCGGTCATCGCGCGTCGCCGCTGACGTCCTTGTGCCGGCGCACCGGGCGTTCCAGAATCGGCTGTGCGAGCGGCCCGCCTGATCAACCTCGTCCTGCTGCTGCAGGCCCGGGGCACCCTCACCGCCGCGGAGCTGGCCGCCGAGCTCGAGGTGTCGGAACGGACGGTCTACCGCGACGTCATCGCCCTCTCCGCGGCCGGCGTGCCGGTCTACGCCGAGCAGGGCCGCGCCGGCGGGTACCGGCTCGTCGGCGGCTACCACACCCGGCTGACCGGGCTCAGCCGAGCCGAGGCCGAGGCGCTGTTCCTCGCCGGCCTGCCCGGCCCCGCCGGCGACATGGGCCTCGGCGAACCGGTCCGCGCGGTGCGGCGCAAGGTCCTCGCCGCGCTGCCGCCGGGCCTGCGGGAGGCGTCGGAACGCGCCGGGCAGCGGTTCCACCTCGACGCCCCCGGCTGGTTCACCGACGCCGCGCCGCCGCCGCTGCTGGCCGGGCTCGCCCGGGCGGCCTGGCAGGACGAGGTCCTCACCCTGCGCTACCGGCGCGGCGAGGAGGTGACCCGCACGGTCGAGCCGTACGGGCTCGTGCTCAAGAACGGCGTCTGGTACCTGGTCGGCAGGGTGGGGGCGGACCTGCGCTCGTACCGGGTCGACCGGGTCACGGCCGCGGAGCCGACGGGGGAGACCTTCACGCGGGACCCCGCCTTCGACCTGCCGTCGTTCTGGGCCGGGCGGGCCGCCGAGTTCGTCCGGCAGATGCTGCGCGACACCATCACGATCCGGCTCAGCCCGGCCGGCCTGCGCGCGCTGCGCCACGTCGCGGAGCCGGTCGCCGTGCAGGAGGCCACCGCGGCGGCCGGCGATCCGGGCCCGGACGGGTGGGTCCGGACCCGGCTGCCCGTCGAGTCGCTCGACGTGGCGTACTCGTACGTGCTGCGCCTCGGCCCGGATGCCGAGGTGGTGGAGCCGCCCGAGCTGCGCGCCCGGCTCGCCGGGGCCGCGGCCCGGACGGCGGCGCTCTACCGGTAACCGGTCACGTCGGCCGGCTTGCCCGGGTCCTGCACCTCGACCAGGTAGCGCCACGCGTCCGGCCGGCTGCCGTCGAGGTCGGTGAAGCCGTACTCCCGGGCGAGCTCGCCGCTGGACACCGACCGGCCGTTCCACCGGGCCCGGTCCGGGTCGGCGGCCAGCGCGGCGACCGCCCGGCCCACGTACGCGGGGGACTCCGAGATCGCGAAGTGCGGTTCGATGCGCGTCGCGTCACGCCACGTCGCCTCGGTCACGCCGAAGTGCTCCAGCATCATCTCCGAGCGCAGCCAGCCCGGGGTGAGCGCCACCGCGGTCGCCCCGTGCTCCGCCACCTCCCGCGACCAGGCGAACGCGAGCCGGTTCACCGACCACTTCGCCAGGTCGTAGAAGACCGACAGCCGGTAGTTGCCCTCGTTGTACGCGGTCGTGCCGTCCCCGATCTCCACCACCAGCCCGCCCGGCTCGCGGATCAGCAGCGGCAGGGCGTACCGGCTGGTGACGATGTGCGTGTCGACGGCCAGCCGGAGCAGGCGCAGGCCGGGCTCGAGCGGCTGTTCCCACACCGGTTTGTGCCACGTGGTGAGCGGGTCGCCGCCCCACACGTCGTTGACGAGGACGTCCAGCCGGCCCTGCTCGGCGTCGATGCGGCGGACGAGGTCCTCCACCTGCTCCGGCACCAGGTGGTCGACGGCCACGGCGATGCCGGTGCCGCCGGCCGCGGTCACCAGCTCCGCGGTCTCCTCGATCGTCTCGGGCCGGTCCATCTCGGAGCGCTGAGCCCGGGTGCTGCGGCCGGTCGCGTACACGGTGGCCCCGGCCGCCCCGAGCTGGACGGCGATCTGCCGGCCGGCGCCGCGGGTCGCCCCGGCCACCAGGGCGACCCTGCCGGTGAGTGGTTGCTGTGTCATGCGGCCGATACTGGCCGCAAAACCTGACAACCGGCGTCTGCTTTCCTCCGGCGTGTTGTCAGCGGCCGCGCCGGCCGAGGTGCCGCCGTGCCCGCGCCTGACCGCGCGAGAAACGCCAGGACAGCGGCGGCTGCCCCGGGAAACCACGCCGCCGGGCCGGGCGTGGCCGGGGGTAGGAACCGCGGCTGACGATGCGCCGCCGCGGCGGGCTGTTCCACGGGCGGAGCGTCACCTGCGGGACGGCGGCATGCGGCGCCGGGAAGGGCCGGCCGTGCCGGTACGGGCACCGGAGGGCCGCGAGGGAGACGGATGGGTTTCCGATCACCGATGAACCTCATTCTGCTGTGACATACACGTGCGGAGACGACGCTCCGCGGGGGAAGCCCGCGGAGGCGGGATGCCTGTGCTCGGGTGTGGACGTCTCAGCTGAGGTACATGCCGGCGACGCTAGCAGCGTGCCGCGCGACGTCTCCACCCATTACCGCCGGGCCGGCGGCGGTGACAGACTCGGGCCGTGGAGATCGAGGACGCGCAGCAGCTCTGGAGCCCGCAGCCCGGCTGGCTGAACACGGCCAGCTACGGCCTGCCGCCGCAGCCGGCCTGGGACGCGCTGCAGGCCGCCCTCGCCGACTGGCGGGCCGGCGCGGTCAGCTGGGAGGGCTGGGACGAGGCGACCACCGCGGCCCGGGCGGCGTTCGCGCGGCTGACCGGGGTGACGCCCGCCGACGTCGCGGTCGGCGCGCAGGTGTCGCAGCTGATCGCGCCGGGTGGCCGCCGCCCTCCCGGACGGGAGCCGGCTGGTCGTGCCGGACATCGAGTTCACCTCGAACGTCTTCCCCTGGATGGCGCAGGGCGAGCGGCTGACGGTGACGCCCGTGCCCACCACCCGGCTGGCGGAGACGACCGCCGCCGGATGCGACGTCGTGGCGTTCTCGCTGGTGCAGTCGGCGACCGGCGAGGTGGCCGACTACGCGGGCATCGTCGAGGCGGCCCGGGCGGCGGGCGCCATGGTGGTCGTGGACGCCACGCAGGCGTGCGGGTGGCTGCCGTTCGACGCGGGCCTCGCGGACGTCGTCGTCGTGGGCGGGTACAAGTGGCTCATGGCCCCCCGCGGCACGGCGTTCGCCTACCTCGGCCCCCGCGTGCGCGACGGCATCCGTCCGATCGCCGCGGGCTGGTACGCCGCCGACGACGTGCACGGCTCCTACTACGGCGGCCCGATGCGGCTGGCCGGCGACGCCCGGCGCTTCGACATCTCGCCGGCGTGGTTCAGCTGGGTCGCCGGCGCGGCCGCGCTCGACGTGATCGAGCGGATCGGCGTCCGGGGCATCCACCAGCACAACGTCGCCCTGGCCAACCGCTTCCTCGAGGGCCTGGGCCGGCCGCCCGGCGACAGCGCGATCGTCACCGTCGACGCGCCGGACGCCCGGGCGAGGCTCGCGGCGGCGGGCGTCCGTGCGGCCGTGCGGGCCGGGCGGGTCCGCGCGTCGTTCCACGTCTACTCCACCGAGGCCGACGTCGACCTGGCCCTGAAGGCGCTGACCGTCTGACCGCGCCGGCCCGCCGGGGCATCATGGGTACGTGTCGCCGCGCCGCCGATTGCTGCTGCTCGTGGCCGCCGCGGTCGTCGTGGCGGTCCTCGCCGTGGCCGGCGTACGGCTGCTCGGCGGCGGTGACGACGACAGCGGCGTACGGCCCGACCAGGCCACGCCGGGCACCGTGCTGCTGGTCCCCGGGTACGGCGGCAGCCGCACCGCCCTGTCCCGGCTGGCCGACCGGCTCGCCGCGGCCGGGCGCAGCGCGCAGGTCGTGACGCTGCCCGACGGCGGCACCGGCGACCTGGTGAGACAGGCTCAGACGCTCGACGACGCGGTCCGCGCCGCGCTGGCCGCCGGGTCGCCCTCCGTCGACGTCGTCGGGTACTCCGCCGGTGGGGTCGTGACCCGGCTGTGGGTGGACCGGCACAGCGGCGCGGAGGTGGCGCGGCGGGTCGTGACGCTGGGGTCGCCGCTGCACGGCGCGCGGATCGCCGGGGCGGGTGCCGCGCTGGCGCCGGACGCGTGCCCGCCGGCGTGCCGGCAATTGGCACCGGGCAGCGCGCTGCTCGACGAGCTGGGCGACGAGGACCTGCCGCGAGGGCTGCCGTGGCTGTCGATCTGGACGCTGAACGACGAGACCGTGCAGCCGCCGGAGTCCGCACGGCTGGACGGCGCGGTGAACGTACCCCTGCAGAGCATCTGCCCGCAGCGGCAGGTGTCGCACAGCGGCCTGCCCACCGACCCGGCCGTGACCGCCCTGGTGATCGCCGCGCTGGGCACCGCGCCGCTCGCGGCGCCGGGGGCGTGCCCGGTCAGGTGACGACGTTGCGGGTGAGGAAGTTCGCCCAGGCCATGCCGAGCAGCACGACCAGGTAGACGAGCTGGATGCCGGCGCCGCGCTCGATGTCGCGCCACAGCACCGGGTCGCGGAAGAAGTCGATCCAGGCCAGCCAGTAGCGGGTCGGCAGGTACGGGCGCACCGCCGCGGCCGCGTCCAGCGTGACCAGCACCTGGCTGGTGACCAGCACGGCGAGCGCACCCATCGCCGCGCCCAGCGCCGAGTCGGTGACGGTGGACAGGAACAGCGCGATCGCGGCGACGCTCAGCATGCTGATCACGATGTACGCGACCGTGCCGAGCATCCGCAGCGCCAGCCCCGCAGGGGTGATGGTCACCCCGGACAGCGAGGTGACGTCGGCGGGCAGCGCCACCCCGGCCGACGGCTGCGACCCGAACAGCGCCAGGCCGGTCACGTACGAGGTGAGCAGCACGGCCACGATCGCGAACAGCACGAACACGATCAGCGCGATCAGCTTCGCGGCCAGCAGGCGGGTCCGCCCGACCGGGCGGATCAGCAGGTAGCGCAGGGTGCCGGTGGCCGCCTCGCCGGCCACCGCGTCGCCGGCCAGCACCGCCACCGACACCGGCAGGAACACCGGCATGACCAGCGCCATCGCCGCCGCCGGGTACAGCGCGCCGTTGCTGAGCACCGCGGACAGGAACGCGCCGCCCTGACCGGGCGGTGGCGGCACCCGCGTGGTCGCGAGGAAGATCGCCACGATCAGCGGCAGGGCACAGAGCAGACCGGTGATCACGTACGTGCGGGGCCGGCGGAAGAGCTTCGCGAGTTCGACCGCGATCACGCCGCCTCCACCCGGTCGGCGCTGGTCGTGGTCATGTCGAGGACCACCTGTTCCAGCGAGCGGCGCTCGGGAGCGAGCCCGGTGACCCGGATCCCGGCCGCGACCAGGTCGGCGTTGAGCGCGGCCGGGTCGGCGTGCCGGATGGTCAGCGTCGCGCCGTCGCGCCCCTCGACCCCGCCGTCGAGCAGGGCCACCACGCGCTCGGGCTCCGGCGTGGCCACGACCACCCGCCCGGTCGGTTCGCGCAGCGTGGCGAGGTCCTCCTGCAGCACGAGCCGGCCGCGGTCCATCACGCCGACGCGGCTGCAGAACGCGTCGATCTCGCCGAGCAGGTGGCTGGAGAGCAGCACGGTGGTGCCCTGGGCGTTCAGGTCGGTGAGCAGGTCGCGGACCTCGCGGATGCCGCGCGGGTCGAGGCCGTTGGTGGGCTCGTCGAGCACGAGCAGCCGGGGCCGGCGCAGCAGCGCCGAGGCGAGCCCGAGCCGCTGGCGCATGCCCAGCGAGTACGCCCGCACCGGCCGCCGGTCCACCCCGGCGAGCCCCACCTGCTCGAGCACCTCGTCGACGCGCCGGCGCCGGTCGCGACGGCTCCCGCCCGGCCCGGCCGCGTCGAACAGCCGCAGGTTGGCCCGCCCGGACAGGTGCGGGTACGCCCCCGGCCCCTCGACCATCGCGCCGATGTCGGGCAGCACCTCGCCGACGCGGCGCGGCACCGGGCGGCCCAGGACCTCGATCTCGCCGCGGGTCGCGAACACCAGCCCGAGCAGCATCCGCACGAGCGTGGTCTTGCCCGAGCCGTTCGGGCCCAGCAGCCCGTACCGGTCGCCCTCACGCACGTCGAGGTGCACGCCGTCGACCGCGGTGAGGCGCCCGTACCGTTTGGTCAGGTCCCGGGTGACGATCATGCCGCCCCTCCGGCGAGCTCGGCGGCGACGCGCCGCAGCAGCGCGGGCTGCACGAGGCCGGCGACCAGGTACGTGCGGTCGGCCCGGACGGCCAGCACGGTGAGCAGGCCGGTGGACAGCACGGCGGCCTCACCCTGCGGCACGGTCACGGCCTGCCCGAACGCGCGCAGCCGCCCGTACGTCCGGTAGCCGAGCCGGCCGGGCAGCGCCACCACCACGAACCGGGCCAGCCCGGCGCCGTACGCCCCGGCGGCCCCGACGGCCGTGGCCTCGCGCGGCGACCCGGCCAGCCGCGCGGGGAGCCCGCCGACGCCCAGCCGGTCGATCGCGCCGAGGATGTCCGAGGTGTCGGCCACGGTGAAACCCATGCCCGCCGCGGGGGCCGGCGGCGTCAGGACCGACGCGTCCGGGGTGCGCAGGTGCACCTCGAGGAACCGGGTGACGAACACCGGCCGGCTGCCGCCGCGGGCCGTGACCTCCACCTGCAGCGGCAGCCCGGTGCCGGGGTCCGCCCACAGGTCGACGTGCGCCACGGTGGTGTCCGCGCTCGCCGGCACGATCCGCAGCCCGGCCGCGGCGAGACCGGCCACGCGTCTGGCGGGAAGCGGGGTGAACCGGTCGGCGGCGGCGAGGCCGAGCAGCCGGGTGCCCAGGGCCGGTGGGGTCACGTCGGCGCCGCGCGGCAGGCGGACCGGCTGGGCGCCGACGATCCGGGTGAGCTGGTTCTGCCCGTAGTCCCAGGCGTACTGGGCCTGCGGGGTCTGGTACAGGTCCCGTTCCGCGGCCTCGTCGACGACGTCCACGCGCCAGCGGTCCGGGGCGGCGTACCAGGTGCGCAGCTCGGTCGTGCCGGTGACCAGGGCCGTCACCTGCTCCAGGTCGGGCAGGGCGGGCAGGGGGAGCAGGCCGCTGCTGAGCGCGTACCCCTCATGGGCCTGACGCCCGGACGCGGCGATGCGCTCGCGCAGCGTGGCGAGGCCGACCTCGGCGGCCCGGACCGGCCGCAGCCCGGCCAGCACGGGCAGGCTGCCCAGCACGGCGACGGCGGCCAGCACGACGATCCACCGCCGGCGAGCCTGCGCGGAGACGACGGTACGGTGCGCGCCCATGGTCCCGCCAACGTACCCGGCGAACCGCCCGCCATGCCCTCACGGAGCGAGCTGGTGCGCCCAGTACACCTGCCCGTCCGGTCCCACGCCGATCAGCACCAGCATCACGTCGGCGAGGGCGACCGGCGCGGACATGACCGCCTCCTGCGGCCGCGCCCGCGGGTCCGCCGGGTGCAGCACCGCGGCGAACGTCACCGGCGAGGCGTCCGATCCGGCCGTGATGAAGTCGCCCGGGCTCGGAACGCTCCGTCGATCTCCCGGGTGCCCGCCCCGGCCAGCCAGTCGTAGCGGCCGGCCGCGACGTCGAGCGTGTCGTCCGAGCCGGAGCCCACGCTCTCCGGCCGGGGCGAGGTCACGGAGACGAAGCCCGGCATGGCCATCGACCGCCGGTCCAGCAGCACCAGGCGAAAGGAATTGCCCGCGGGCGCCGACGGCGGGACCGTCCAGCTCACCGTGCCGAGCAGGATCTGATCGTCCTTCCCGGAGACCTCCACGTTGACCGGCCTCAGCGCGGCGGCGGCGGTGGCCCGGTCGGCCAGCTGCAGGGTGGTGCGCGTGCCGAGCGCCTCCGGCGGGTACGGCGCCCGGCCGTGCCACCATCGCCACCCGGCGATCGCGCCCAGTCCCGCAAGGAGCACGACGACACCGGCGATCAGACCCGTACGCCCCCGCATGCCGGGCAGTGAATCACACGGCCGCCTCCCATCCCGCGGTGGCCGCCGCGATCCGGTCCACCTGGTCCGGGTCCGCGGACCAGCAGTAGAGGACGACCTCGTCGGCGCCCAGGCCGGCGTACGCGGCGACCGCCTCGCGCAGCTGCGTGCCCGTGGTCAGCAGCCCGGCGAGCATGTGCGAGGCGACGTCCGGATCGCTGTAGTACGCCGTGAGCGCCGCCCGCGCCTCGGCGACGACCCGTGCCGGTCCGATCGCGACGTTGGCCTGGGCGACGAGCCGGGGCCGGCCCGCCCGTCCCCGGGCCCGCCACGACTGTTCCACCGAGCGGAACAGGCGGCCCAGCCACACGGGCGGGGCGGCGCCGATGAAACCGTCGCCGTACCGGGCCACCCGCGCGAGCGCCCGCTCCCGGAAGGCTCCGACCAGCACCTCCGGCCCGGCGGGCCCGGCCCGGTGGCGAGGGGCGGGGCCGATGGGGCCGGCGTCCGCGGAGAACCTCTCGCCCGCCCAGATCCGGCGCAGGTCGGCGAGCTGCCGGTCCATGAGCGCGCCGCGCGAGCCGATCTCGCGGCCGGCCGCGGCGAAGTCGTCGGCCCGCCCGCCGACGCCCACGCCGAGGGTGAACCGTCCGCCGGAGATGCGGTCGAGGGTGGCGCACTGCTTCGCGAGCAGCGCGGTGTCACGCAGCGGGACGAGCAGTACCTCCGTCTGGACCCGGATCCTCGCGGTGGCGCCGGCGACCGCCGCGAGGGTGATCAGGGGTTCGGGGTTGTCCCAGACGAGCCGGTCGAGGATTCCCAGGGTGCTGAACGGGCCGGCGTCGGCGCGGCGTGCCCAGTCGAGCACGGTGTCGATGTCGGTGACGGGCAGCCCGAGACCGATGTTCATGACGAACCTCCCAGAGGGTGTGCGGAACCTGCGCCGCCCCTCTGGGCCTCACACGCTCGGCGTGCGGGCTGGGCTCCCACCCTGCGGCATACATCCGGGGAGCCGACGTCGAAGTGTGGCGAGCCTACCGCAGCGACGTCCGGCTCACGCGACCGTTTCCATGGTCGGCGAGTCGATGCGTTGCGGCTGCTCGCGGCGGGAGATACGCCGCCACACCACGAAGCCCCACACGACGAAGCCGGCGTAGACCGCGTACAGGATCGCCGAGGGGTAGTAGCGGAAGTGCAGCAGCTCCGGGACCCCGACCAGGTCCACCGCGAGCCAGCAGAGCCAGAAGTCGACCCAGCCGCGGGCCATCGCGTACGTGGCCAGGATCGAGCCGACGAAGATCCAGGAGTCCGCGAGGTAGTACCACCACGGGACCGGGAACCCCGCACCGACCGCGCGGAACACGTAGAAGCACAGGATGACCGCGGCGAGCGCGAGCGGGATGAAGACGGCGCGCTGCGCTCTGCTCGCCCAGCGGGGCGTCACCGCCGCCCCGCCCGGTGCGTGCCGGTTCTGCCGCCAGCGCCACCAGCCGTAGACGCTCGTGGCGATGAAGAAGACCTGGCGGGAGGCCTGGCCGTAGAGCGGGGTGCCCTGGTCGTTGCCGAGCGCCTGGCCGAGGAAGACGGTGAACAGCAGCACGTTGCCGACGATGCCGACGGGCCACGCCCACGCGCTGCGCCGCAGGCCGAACAGCGCCGAGCCGAGGCCGAACGCGTTGCCCACGATCTCGCGGTAGTAGATCGCCTGGGTGTCCGTGACCTGCCATTTGGCGTCGTAGAACGAGGTGAGCAGGGTGTCGAGCCAGTGCATCGGTGTCCACCTCCACAGGTCAGCGAAGGTGCACGCCGGGGGGCGACCGCGCACGCGGGTGTCGGGGCGTCCGCGTGCTGCCTCCCTTCCGGACTTTCACCGTCGGTCCCGGAATTCCACCGGGTCAACCGGCCGCCGGCTGCGGTCGGGTCGCGGACTGTCACCGCCGGTTCGGACTTTCACCGACCCCGGAGCACGCTGAACGTTGGTGCTGGTTCGGATCGTAGTACCGCCCGCCGCCCGCGCGGCGGCAAGCGATGAACGCCACAGTCGCCGGCGGGAGGGCAACCCTGCCCAACGACCCGGCGGGCCGGCGGTGACGGCCCGGGCGGGATGCTGACGCTTCCTGACAGATCGGGCGTACGCCCATTGCCGGGCACCCGCATCGACGGCCACCATCGGCCGCGCCCTGACGAGGAGAAGCGGGAAGGACACACCGGCGGATTGAACGGCGACCTGGCAACGATGGACCTCAGCGGGCGGTGCGTGGGCAGCTCGTACGTGCTCATCTGCCCGGTCGGGCAGGGCGCCACCGGCGTCGTGTGGCGCGGCCTGGAGAGCACCTCCGGCGATCAGGTGGCGGTGAAGCTGCTGCACGAGGGGCTGCTGCGGCAGCCGAAGCTGGTCACCCGGTTCGTGCAGGAGCGCTCGATCCTGAAGATGCTGCGGCACGAGCACATCGTGGGCGTCCGGGACCTGTTCAGCGTGGGGGAGTCGCTGGGGCTGGCGATGGACTTCGTGGGCGGCGGCAGCCTGCGGCAGCGGCTGCGGGGCGCCGGCACGCTGGCGCCCGCCGAGGCGGCCCGGTTGCTCGCGCAGGTGTGCGCCGCCCTGGGGCAGGCGCATTCGCTGGGCGTGGTGCACCGTGACGTCAAGCCGGACAACATCCTGCTGCACGGCGACGACGAGCGGCCGGACGTGAAACTGACCGACTTCGGCATCGCCCGGATCCTGGACACGCCGGGGGTGACGACGCCGCACGCGGTCATCGGGACGCCGTACTACATGGCGCCCGAGGTGATCAGCGGCGGCGACGCGACCCCGGCCGCGGACGTGTACGGCCTGGGCATCGTCCTGCACGAGCTGGTGACCGGGCGCACGCCGTACACCGGTGAGCCGTTCGCCGTGCTGCGCGCTCACCTGGACGAGGCACCGCAGCGCCCGGCCGGCGTGCCCGAGCCGGTGTGGACGGTGATCTCGTCCTGCCTGGACAAGGATCCGGCGCGGCGCCCGGCCTCCGGCGAGCTGGGCGAGCTGCTGGGCGGGCTGTGCCGGGACCTGCACGACGTCCCCGCCGTCCCCGCCCCGCCCCCGGCGGTGTCGGCCGGGGCGAGCTCGGAGCGGGTGCACGCGGCGCCGGCCCCGCCGCGCGTCTCCCGGCCGAAGCGGCGCCCGCCGAACCGGCCGGGCAGCTGGGCGTGGGGCCGCCGGGCGGCGCTCGTGGCGCTCATCGGCGGCGCGCTGACCGCGTCCGGCATCAGCGGCTACCGGGCGTGGCAGGGTGGCCGGGACGCGGCCGCCACCACGGCGGCGCTGCCGCACCTGCCGGTCACCGGCGCCGGCAGCGCCCCCTCCCCGCGGTCACGGGCGGCGCTCGGCGCGCCCGGGGAGCACGCGCCGGCCGAGGCGGCCGCCGACGGTGCAGCGGCACCGTCGCCGTCGCAGCGCGAGTCCGGCGGCGCGCCGGCTGCCCGGGTGTCGGCGGCCGTAGGGCTGCCGGGCGGCACGGGCTCCGCCGGCGTCGCGGCCGCGTTCGGGCCGTACGAGTGCGGCGAGGCCTTCACCTGGGACGTCGGGCATCCCGTGCTCGCCCAGCCCTGTCACGCCCTGGGTGGCGAGGTCCGCGTGAAGGGCCGCATCGAGGCGACGCCGGGTGTGCAGGCCGACGTCACGCTGACCGTCCAGGATGCCCGGACCGGCAAGGTGGTCGCCGGTCCGCACACCTGCGAGGGGCTGATGTTCACCGACTCGGCGCTGCAGCACACCTGCGGGCCCGTGGACCTCGCGGCGCCGCGTGGCGGCCGGTACGTCGTGGTGGAGAGCTGGCGCTACACCGGGCGGTCGCTGCTGCCCGGCGGCACGACGCGGGGCGCCGAGTTCGACTGGTGAGCCGCGGGGCGTTGCCTTCGCATCGTGCGACATCTATGGTTGGCAACCATCCACCGTCTTTCCCCGACGTTACCGACAGACCGTTCGTCGAAGCGCTTCGACTGATTCCTTTCCGCCGCTGACCAGCGGTTCCACAGAACGCATCCTTTCCGGTAAGACCCGCCGGAAAGGCGATTCCGCGTGTTCTCCGCAAAGGATCGTGACCATGCGAAAGGCTTTCCTGCGCCGCGGCGTCGCCGTGCTGGCGCTCGCGGTGCTCGCCTCGCCGGCCCTGCCCGGCGCCGCGCTCGCCGCCCCCGAATACCCGTTCCAGAATCCGCGCCTGAGCCTCGACCGGCGCGTCGACGACCTCGTCGGGCGGCTCACGCTCGACGAGAAGATCTCGCTGCTGCACCAGTACCAGCCGGCGATCCCGCGGCTCGGCATCAAACTGTTCAAGGCCGGCACCGAGGCGCTGCACGGCGTCGCGTGGTCCAACGACGCCGACAACGACGGCGCGGTGGTCACGGCGAGCGGCACGTCGTTCCCGCAGCCCGTCGGGCTCGCCAGCACCTGGGACCCCGCGCTGCTGCGGCGCGTCGGCTCGGTCGTCGGGGACGAGGCGCGCGGCTACCACGCGCAGAACGACCGGGTGTGGGGGCTGAACCTGTGGGCGCCCGTGGTCAACCCGCTGCGCGACCCGCGGTGGGGACGCAACGAGGAGGGCTACTCCGAGGACCCGCTGCTCACCGGGGCGATCTCCACCGCGTACGGCAGGGGCCTGACCGGCGACGACCCGCGCTACCTCAAGACCGCGCCGACGCTGAAGCACTACCTGGCGTACAACAACGAGGCCGGGCGCGACGTCACCTCCTCGAACGTGCCGCAGCGGGTGCTCAACGAGTACGACCGCGCCGCGTTCAGGCCGGCCCTGCAGGCGGGCGCCGCCACCGGCGTGATGAGCTCGTACAACCTGGTCAACGGCCGTCCCGCCACCGTGGACCCGGACCTGGGCGGGCTGCTGCAGCGGTGGAGTGACAAGCCGCTGTTCAACGTCAGCGACGCGTACGCCCCGTACAACCTGACCGGCTCCCAGCAGTACTACGCCACCCAGCCCGAGGCGGACGCGGCCGTCATCAGGGCCGGCAACGACAGCTTCACCGTGGACAACGCGAACGGGCAGCCCACGGTCGACGCGATCAAGGCGGCGCTGGCCCAGGGGCTGCTCACCGGGCAGGACATCGACGAGGCGGCCGGGCATGCGCTGAGCATCCGCTTCCGCCTCGGCGAGTTCGACCCGGACGGCGGCCCGTACGCGAGGATCGGCGCGGACGTCATCAACACGCCCGCGCACCAGCGGCTGGCGCGGGAGACCGCCGCGAAGGCGATGGTCCTGCTCAAGAACGACCGGCAGGCGTTGCCCCTGCCGACCGGCAAGAACGTCGCGGTCGTCGGCCCGCTCGCGGACACCCTCTACAGCGACTGGTACGGCGCCGATCTGCCGTACCGGGTCACCGCCGCCGACGGCATCCGCGAGCGGTCCGCCGCCGTCACCACCAGCGAGGCAGCCGACCGGATCGCGCTCAAGGACGTGGCCACCGGCCGCTACGTGACGTCGAACGGCACCACCGACACCACGCCGGTCACCGCCACCGGGGCGAGCGCGGGCGAGAACGCGCAGTTCGACGCGGTGGACTGGGGTCAGGGCGTGCAGACGCTGCGCAACGTGGGCACCGGCAAGTACCTCGGCTACAACTGGGGCCCGTTCGTCACCCGCGACGACCAGCCCAACGGCTGGTACGTCCAGCAGCAGTTCAAGCTCGAGCAGCAGCCGGACGGCACGTACGTGCTGCACTACGCCGGCTACGAGACGCAGGAGAGCTGGTTCGGCGCCAGCACGTACGTGACCGTCGGCGCGGACGGCAACCTCACGCTGGGATCGGCCACGGCGGCGGGCGCCGCGCACTTCACCAAGGAGGTGCTCAGCAGCGGCGTCGACCAGGCCGTCGCCGCGGTCAAGGGCAAGGACGCCGCGGTGGTCGTGGTCGGCAGCATGCCGTTCATCAACGGCCGCGAGGCGCACGACCGCACCACGATGGCGCTCGCCGAGGGTCAGCACGAGCTCGTCAAGGCGGTGCTCGAGGCCAACCCGCGCACGGTCGTCGTGCTGCAGACCAGCTACCCGGACACCATCACCTGGGAGCAGGAGCACGTCCCGGCGATCGTCTGGACCACCCACGCCGGCGCCGAGACCGGCCACGCGGTCGCGGACGTGCTGTTCGGCTCCGCGAACCCGGCCGGGCGCCTGACGCAGACCTGGTACCGCTCCGACGACCAGCTGCCGGCCGACCTCAACCAGTACGACATCATCTCGACGAACCAGACCTACCTCTACACCCGTGAGAAGCCGCTGTACGCGTTCGGCCACGGCCTGTCGTACACGTCCTTCCGGTACGCGCACCTGCGCGTGCACGGCTCGACGGTCACCGTGGACGTCACGAACGCGGGCCGCCGCGCCGGTGACGAGGTCGTGCAGCTGTACACGCACCAGCGCACCTCACGCGACAAGACACCGGTCAAGCAGCTGCGCGCCTTCCAGCGGGTCAGCCTCAAGCCTGGCCAGACCCGTACGGTGACACTCGCCTTCCCGGTCTCGGACCTGGCGCACTGGGACGTCACCCGCGGCCGGTGGGTCGTCGAGAGCGCGACCCACGACGTGCTCGTGGGCTCGTCCTCGGCCGACATCCGGCTGCGCGGCGCCCTGCGCGTGCACGGCGAGACCATCCCCGCGCGGGACCTCACCCGCACGACTCGGGCGGAGGCGTTCGACGGCTACGCCGGCGTCCGCCTGGTCGACGAGTCCAAGGCGCGCGGCACAGCGGTCGGCGCGACCGCGGCCGGCCAGTGGATCTCCTTCGACGACTCCCGCATCGGCCGGACCTTCACCGCGCGGGTCGCCAAGGAGTCCCCCGGCACCGCGACGATCCAGGTCCGGCAGGGCTCGCCCACCGGGCGGCTGCTCGGCACGGCGACCGTCGCGAGCACCGGCAACCGCTACAGCTATACGAGCACCACGGTGGGGCTGCCGCGGGTCACCGGACGCCCGGACATCTACCTCGTCGTCGGCGAGGGTGTGCGGATCTCCGAGTTCCGGATCCGCTGACATGCGACGGCTTCTCGCGGCGCTGCTGCTGGCGGCGCTCGGTGTGACCGCGCTCAGCGTGCCGGCGCAGGCCGCTGAGCCCCGGGTCACCTATGACAGCTACTCGTTGAAGGTCGACGGCGAGCGGGTGCTGCTGCGCAGTGCGGAGTTCCATTACTTCCGACTGCCCAGCCCCGACCTGTGGCGTGACATCCTGGAGAAGTACAAGGCGGCCGGGTTCAACGCGGTCTCGCTCTACTTCGACTGGGCCTACCACTCGCCGAAGCGCGGCGTGTACGACTTCACCGGCGTGCGCGACGTGGACCGGCTCCTGCGCACCGCCGAGGAGGTCGGGTTGTGGGTGGTGGCCCGGCCGGGGCCGTACATCAACGCGGAGACCACCGGCGGCGGCTTCCCGGCCTGGCTCAAGCGGGTGCCGGGCCGGGCGCGCAGCAGCGACCCCGGGTACACCGCCGCGTACCGGGAGTGGCTGGACCGGATCAACCCGATCATCGCCCGGCACCAGGTGACCCGTGGCGGCCGGGTGCTGCTCTACAACGTCGAGAACGAGTACCAGGCCAACACCGACGCCCGGTACATGCAGGACCTTCAGGACCGGGCCCGCGCGGACGGCATCACCGTGCCGCTCACCACGAACGTCTGCTGCGATGCGGCCTCCTGGGCGTCCACCTGGGGCTCCGGCCTGGGCGCGGTGCAGATCCCGGGCGTCGACGACTACCCGCAGTCCTTCGAGTGTCAGGATGCGGAATCGGTCTGGGGGCCGTGGGGCGAGGGCGTCACCGAGCGGATCCGGGCCGACGCGCCCGGCTTCGCCGCCGAGTACCAGGCCGGCGCGATCGACGTGAACAACGCCGGCTACGACAAGTGCCGCGAGCTCACCGGGCCGGCGTACATGAAGTTCTTCCAGAAGAACAACCTGGTCGCGAGCGGAGCGACGGCCTTCAGCTACTACATGGGCTTCGGGGGCACCAACTGGGGCTGGCTCGGTCAGCCCAACGACGTGTACACCTCGTACGACTACGGCGCCGCGATCACCGAGGCCCGTCAGCTCACCGCGAAGTACGACGAGTTCAAGCGGCAGAACTACTTCCTCGGCGCCGTCAAGCCGCTGACCCGGACGGACGCGGCGCCCGGCCCGGCGTCGAGCAACCCGGCGCTGACGACCGCGGCGCGCGTCAACCCGGACACGGGTACGCAGATCGTCCTGCTGCGCCACACGGACCGGGCGGCCAGCACGGACGACGCGGGCACGCTGGACTGGTCCACCCCGGACGGCCGGTACGCGGTGCCCGTACGCCTCATCGGCCGCGACGCGAAACTGCTGGTGGCCGGCTACGACCTGGGCGGCCAGCGGCTGGTGTGGTCCACGTCGGAGATCCTGACGCACGAGGCGATCGGCGGCCGGGACGTGGCGGTCCTGTACGGCACCGCCGGCACGCGGGGCGCCACGGTGCTGCGCTACCCGTCCCGCCCGCGCGTCACCGTCCTGGACGGCCGGGTGTCCTCCTCGTACGACCGCGGCGACCTGCGGCTCGACTACACCCACGACGGTCTCGCCCGGGTCCTGATCACCGGGGCCGGGCGACGGCCGTTGCTGCTCATGCTCGGTACGGATGCCACCGCGGCGACGTTCTGGCGCGCGGACACCTCGGCCGGTCCGGTGCTGGTCCGCGGCACCGGCCCGGTGCGGTCCGCCGAGGTCCGGGGCGGCACGCTCGCCCTGCGCGCCGACACCGCCCGGCGCAGCGGCCTCGAGGTGTTCGGCCCGGCCCGGCGGCTCACGGTCGACGGCCTGCCGGTCGCGGTGCGGCCCACGCCCAGCGGGTCGTGGCGCGGCACGCTGCCCGGCCCGGCGACGGTGACGCTGCCTGTGCTCACCGATTGGCGCAGCCACGCGGAGGCGCCCGAGGCCCGCCCGGGCTTCGACGACTCGGGCTGGCGGGTGGCGGACGCCGGCCTGGCCTGCGACGACTACGGCTTACACAGCGGCAGCGTCTGGTACCGCGGCCGGTTCACCGCCACCGGCACGGAGACCTCGATCGACCTCAACGCGATCACCGGCCGCCGCGGCACCTACCTGGTCTGGCTCGACGGGCGCTACCTCGGCTCGGCGGCCGGCGGCACCCAGGCGGACTCCGACGCGCCGCAGAACCCGGACCCCGGCCCCGGCCACTTCGCCGTGCCCGCCGGCGCGCTGAAGCCGGGGCGGCCGGCGGTCGTGTCGGTGGTCGTGCAGAACACGGGCAACAACGACGACTGGACCGCCGACGACAACCGCTTCCGCCAGCCCCGCGGGCTCGTGCGCGCCGCGCTGGGCGGCAGCGGCGCGCCGATCACCTGGCGGATCCAGGGCGCGCGGGGCGGCGAGGACCTGACCGATCCGGTCCGCGGCCCGCTCAACACCGGCGGACTGTACGGCGAACGCCACGGCTGGACACTGCCCGCGTACCCGGACCGGTCCTGGCCGCGCGCGGGCTCGTCCGTGCCGGTGGGGGTGACGTGGCTGCGCACATCGTTCCGGCTGGACCTGCCGCGGCACCAGGACACGTCGATCGCCCTGCGCTTCGCGGCCCCGCCCCCGGCGGGTCAGCGGGTCACGCTGTTCCTCAACGGCTGGAACCTGGGGCAGTACGGCGCCGCCATCGGCCCGCAGACCCAGTTCGTGCTGCCGGCCGGGCTGCTGCACGAGCACGGCGGCAACACGCTGGCGCTGAGCGTGATCGCCGACCGCGCGGGGCCCGTGGTGCCCGCCCGGCTGGTGATCGCGGGCACTGACCGTGGTGGAGTGGAGGTCCGGCCGGTCCCGGGTCGTTAGGATGCGGCTGACGAGCAGCGGGGGAGGGGCGATGCCGACGATCAGCGATGTCGCCCGCGCGGCCGGCGTGTCGATGAGCACGGTGTCGTACGTGCTCAGCGGCCGCCGCCCGATCTCCGCCGAGACCAGCGCCCGGGTCAAGGCCGCGATCGCCGAGCTCGGCTACCACCCGCACGCCGGCGCGCGGGCCCTGGCCAGCAGCCGCACCAGCGTGCTCGCACTGGTCGTGCCGCTGCGCGTGGACGTCAGCGTGCCGGTCATCATGCAGTTCGTGACCGCGGTGGTGACGGCGGCGCGCACGTACAACCACGACGTGCTGCTGCTGACCAAGGACGAGGGCACCGCCGGGCTGGAGCGGGTGGCCGGGGCGACGATGGTGGACGCGCTGATCGTCATGGACGTCGAGCGCGACGACGTCCGGATCCCCGCGCTGGGCCGGCTCAAGCAGCCCTCGGTGCTGATCGGGCTGCCCGACGACGCGGCCGGCATCGCCTGCGTCGACCTGGACTTCGCGGCGACCGCGCACGAGTGCCTGGCCCACCTCGCCGGGCACGGGCACCGCCGGATCGCGCTGGTCGGGCCCTCCCCGGCGGTGTACGAGCGCGGCACCACGTACGCCGGGCGTTTCCTGGACGGCTTCACCGCGGCCTCCGCCGGGCTGGGGCTGGAGACCGTCGCGCACTCCTGCGAGCCGGGCGCGGCCGGGGTCCGGGCGGCGCTGGCCGAGATCGAGGACGAGCTGCCCGGGGTGACCGCCCTGGTGGTGCACAACGAGGAGGCGCTCGTCCCGCTGCTGGAGGAGCTGCGCACGCGGGGACGGCGGGTGCCCGGGGACCTGTCGATCGTCGCGGTGTGCCCGCGCGACGTGGCGACGTCGCTGCCGGTGCACCTGACCTCGGCCGACATCCCGGCGCACGACGTCGGCACGCTGGCCGTGGAGATCGCCATGGACCTGCTGGACGGGCGCCGCACCGAGGGGGTCCGGCTGCTGCCGCCGACGATCGTCGAGCGGGACAGCTGCGCGCCGCCGTCGGTCTGAGAAATCTTCTCGTCACCCCGTTGACATCCGGGGGAGCAAAAACCTAGCGTCCCTCCCAAGCCCTTCGTCGAAGCGCTTCGACTGCCCGATTGTCGAAGCGCTTCGACTGCCCGATTGTCGAAGCGCTTCGACGAAGCCTCCGGAAGCCACCCCCTGGGAGGGAACGGCACATGACAAGACCCCGACTCGGCCTCGCCGCCGGTGCACTGCTGCTGCTCGCATCGCTGGGGCTCACCGCCTGCAGCGACTCCGGCTCCGGCGACGAGGGCGCCGACGCCAAGACCCTGACCCTCTGGCACTACGAGGGCCCGACCAGCGCGATGGGCGTGGCCTGGACCAAGGCCATCGAGCTGTTCAAGGCCGCCCATCCCGGCGTGGAGGTGAAGTTCGAGCAGAAGGGCTTCGAACAGATCCAGCAGAACGCCGGGATGATCCTGAACTCCGACAGCGCCCCGGACATCCTCGAGTACAACAAGGGCAACGCGACCGCCGGCCTGCTGTCCAAGCAGGGCCTGCTCACCGACCTCACCGAGCAGGTCACCAAGCACGGCTGGGACAAGCAGCTCAGCCCCAGCCTGCAGACCACCGCCCGGTACGACGCCCAGGGCATCATGGGCAGCGGCAACTGGTACGGCGTGCCGAACTACGGCGAGTACGTGATGGTCTACTACAACAAGGACCTGTTCAAGAAGCACAACCTCGCCGTGCCGACCACACTGGACCAGTTCACCGCGGCGATGGACACGTTCGTCAAGGCCGGTGTCACCCCGCTGTCGGTCGGCGGCGCCGAGTACCCCGCGCAGCAGATCTTCTACGAGCTCGCGCTCTCCAAGGCGAACCGCACCTTCGTGGACAACTACCAGCTGTACAAGAGCAAGGTCGACTTCCACGGGCCGGAGCTGACGTACGGCGCGCAGACGTTCGCCGACTGGGTGTCCAAGGGCTACATCGCCAAGAACTCCGCCGGCATCAAGGCCGAGGACATGGGCGTCGCGTTCGAGCAGGGCAAGTTCCCGATCCTCATCTCCGGCAGCTGGTGGTACGGCCGCTTCGCCGACGAGATCAAGAACTTCGACTGGGGCACGTTCCTGTTCCCCGGCAACAACCTGCACCCCGGCTCCAGCGGCAACCTCTGGGTCGTGCCGGCCAAGAGCAAGGCCAAGTCCCTCGCGTACGACTTCATCGACATCACCATGAAGCCCGAGGTGCAGAACCTGCTCGGCAACAACGGCGGCGTCCCCGTCGCGGCGGACACGGCACAGATCACCGACGCGAAGAACAAGGAGCTGATCGCCGGGTTCGACGCCGTGTCGAAGGCCGACGGGCTGGCGTTCTACCCCGACTGGCCGGCGCCCGGGTACTACGACGTGCTCGTCGGCGGGGTCCAGGGGCTGATCAACGGCTCCAAGACACCGCAGCAGATGCTCGACGAGATCGCGAAGCCGTACAACGACAACCTCGCCGATCTCGGCAAATGAGCGGGCGCGGGGGAGGCCGGAATCCCGGCTACGGGCTGTTCCTGATCCCGGGGGTGCTGGCCTCCCTCGCGGTCATCGTCGTGCCGCTGGTCATGACCGTCGGCATCAGCTTCACCCGGTGGACCGGCATCGGCACGCCGCAGTGGACCGGCCTGGACAACTACACCCGGCTGATCCACGACGCGAACTTCTGGGCCTCGTTCGGCCACATCCTGCTGCTGATCGTGGCGATGGCGGTGATCCCCACGCTGGTCGGGCTGCTGCTGGCCGCGGTGCTGTTCGACTACGTCGCCAAGGTCTTCGGCAACCGCTGGGCCAGCGTGTTCCGCTCCGGCCTCTACCTGCCGCAGGTGCTGCCGGTCGCGGTCACGGGCATCGTGTGGGGCTGGATCCTGCACCCCAGCTACGGGGCGCTCAACCGGATCCTCGACTCGGCCGGGCTCGGGTCGCTGGCCCGCAACTGGCTCGGCGACCCCCAGTACGCGCTGCTCAGCGTCATGGCCGTGATGGTCTGGTTCCAGCTCGGCTACCCGGTCGTGATGTTCATGTCCGGCCTGCAGCGCATCGACCCCGAGCTGTACGAGGCCGCCGACCTCGACGGCGCCACGTGGTGGCAGCGCTTCCGCCGGATCACCGTGTACCTGATCCGCCCGGAGTTCTACGTCGTGCTGGTCACCACCACGATCGCCGCGCTCAAGATCTTCGGGCAGATCTTCGTGCTGACCCGGGGCGGGCCCAGCAACGCCACGCTGGTGCCGTCGTACTTCGCGTACAAGAGCTTCTTCCAGACCGCCCAGGTGGGGTACGGCTCGGCGATCTCGACGGTGCTCACCGTGATCATCATCGTGCTCGCGTTCGTCTTCCTGCGCCTGCAGAACCGCGCCGAGCGGGGAGGCACCCGATGACCGTCCTGAGCGCACCCGCCCGGCAGGACCGTGCCGAGGACGCCGGACCGCTGCGGCCGCTGAAACGGCGGCGCCCGGCGCGCTGGGTCGTGCTGGCCGTGCTCCTGGTGCTGGTCCTGCTCTTCGTGGCGCCGATGCTGGTCGTCGCGATCAACGCGGTGAAGACCCCGGCCGACTATGCGAGCAACGGCCCGCTGTCGATCCCGGAACGGCTGTCCTTCCAGGGCATCGCCGACTTCTGGGTACGGGTGGACTTCACCCGCAAACTGCTCAACAGCTTCGTCACCAGCCTCGCCGTCGCGGTGCTCGCGGTGCTGCTGTCGGTGCTCAACGCGTACGCGCTGGGCATCGGCCGGGTGAAGGGCCGGATCTGGTTCCTGGTCTTCTTCCTCGTCGCCAACGTGCTGCCGCAGGAGGTGCTGGCGTACCCGCTGTACTACCTGTCCAAGAACCTGCACCTGTACGACAGCCTGACCTCGATCGTCATCATCTTCACGGTCATCCAGAGCGCCTTCGGCACGTACCTGCTCTCCTCGGTGTACGCCGAGTTCCCCACCGAGCTGCTCGACGCCGCCGCGGTCGACGGCGCGGGCAAGGGGCGCACCCTGTGGCGCGTCGTCGTCCCGGTCAGCCGCCCGACCCTCGCCGTGCTGTTCACGTTCTTCTTCATCTGGACGTGGAACGAGTTCTTCCTGCCGCTGATCTTCCTGGTCTCCAACGAGAACCAGACCGTCCCGGTGGCCCTCGGCGTGCTGCAGGGCGACCGGCTCATGGACGCCACCACCACCAGCGCCTCGGCCCTGGTCGGCATCCTGCCCGCGATGCTGTTCTTCCTGATCTTCCAGCGCACCCTGACCCGCGGCATCACCGCCGGCGCCATCAAGTAAAGGACGCCCATGAAGTTCACCGACGGCTACTGGCGCAAGCGCGACGGCCTCACCGTCCTGCACCCCGTCCAGCTGCAGGACACCGCGCCCGCCGCCACGTCGCTGACCGCGTACGCCACCGCGAAGCGGGTCCAGGGCCGCGGCGACACCCTCGACGCGCCCATCATCACCGTCACCTGCACCGCGCCGGCGCCCGACGTCATCCGCGTGACGCTGAGCCACTTCCTCGGCGAGCGCCCGCGGCTGCCGGCGTTCGAGATCGCCGCGGACCCGTCGTACGTGCCGGTGGTCGACGACACCTCGATCACCGCCGGCGCGCTGACCGCCCGGTTCCGTGACGGCGACTCCTGGGGCCTCGACTTCCTCGCCGGCGGGCGGCGCCTCACCGGCTCCGGCTGGAAGGGCATGGGCGTCGTCGACACCGCCGACGGCGGGCACTACGTCCACGAGCAGCTCGACCTCGGCGTCGGCGAGGCCGTGTACGGGCTCGGCGAGCGCTTCGGCCCGCTGGTCAAGAACGGGCAGAGCATCGACATCTGGAACGAGGACGGCGGCACCAGCAGCGAGCAGGCGTACAAGAACGTGCCGTTCTACCTCACCAACCGCGGGTACGGCGTGCTCGTCGACCACCCCGGCCGGGTCTGCTTCGAGGTCGGCTCCGAGGTGGTGTCGCGCAGCCAGTTCAGCGTCGCCGGCCAGTCGCTGTCCTACCTGGTCATCCACGGGCCCACCCCGGCCGACGTGCTGCGCAAGTACACCGCGCTGACCGGGCGGCCCGCGCTGCCGCCGGCCTGGTCCTTCGGGCTGTGGCTGACCACCTCGTTCACCACCAGCTACGACGAGGAGACGGTGACCGGCTTCGTCGATGGGATGGCCGAACGGGACCTGCCGCTGAGCGTGTTCCACTTCGACACTTTCTGGATGCGCGAGTTCAGCTGGTGCGACTTCGAGTGGGACGCGCGGATCTTCCCCGACCCGCCGGGCATGCTGAAGCGGCTGTCCGACCGGGGGCTGCGGACCTGCGTGTGGATCAACCCGTACATCGCGCAGCGCTCGTCGCTGTTCGCCGAGGGCATGGCGAAGGGCTACCTGGTCCGCAGGCCGGACGGCGACGTCTGGCAGTGGGACCGCTGGCAGGCCGGCATGGCCCTGGTCGACTTCACCAACCCCGAGGCCGCCGCCTGGTACGCCGCCAAGCTCAAGGCGCTGCTCGAGATGGGCGTCGACGCGTTCAAGTCCGACTTCGGCGAGCGCATCCCCACCGGCGTCGTCTGGCACGACGGCTCCGACCCCGAGCGGATGCACAACTACTACACCCAGCTCTACAACAAGACCGTCTTCGACGTGCTGCGCGAGCACCGCGGCGAGGGCGAGGCCGTGGTGTACGCCCGCTCCGCCACGGTCGGCGGCCAGCAGTTCCCGGTGCACTGGGGCGGCGACAACTCGTCCACGTTCGAGTCGATGGCCGAGAGCCTGCGCGGCGGGCTGTCGCTGTCGGCGTCCGGGTTCGGCTTCTGGAGCCACGACATCGGCGGCTTCGAGGGCCTGCCCGACCCGGCCGTGTTCAAGCGGTGGATCCCGTTCGGGCTGCTGTCGTCGCACAGCCGGCTGCACGGCAACCAGACGTACCGGGTGCCGTGGCTGTTCGACGACGAGGCCGTCGACGTGCTGCGCGACTTCACGCGGCTCAAGCACCGGCTGATGCCGTACCTGTTCGGCGCGGCCGTCCGGGCGCACGAGGAAGGCCTGCCGGTCATGCGGCCCATGGTGCTGGGCTTCCCGGACGACCCGGCGGTGACCCACCTCGACCGGCAGTACCTGCTCGGCGACGACCTGCTCGTCGCCCCGGTCTTCAGCGCCGGGGGCGACACCACCTATTACGTGCCGGCCGGGCGCTGGACGAACTACCTGACCGGTGAGGTGGTCGAGGGCCCCGGCTGGGTCCGCGAGACCCACGGCTTCGCCAGCGTGCCGCTGCTGGTCCGGCCCGGCGCGGTCATCGCCGTGGGCGCCCGGGAGGACCGGCCCGACTACGACTTCCGCGACGGCGTGACGCTGCGCGTGTTCGAGCCGGCCGACGGGGTCCGTACGGTCACCGTGCCCGGTCCGGCGCCGGCCACCTTCACCGTCACCGTCTCCGGCGGGACGGTCCGCGCCGAGCGCGACGGCGACGCGCTGCCCTGGCGCCTGCAGGTCGGCACGGCGCCCGCGATCGAGGCCGCCGCCGGCGGGACCGGCCTAGTCTGGGAGGCATGACGGAGCCGCTCTGGCGCGGGCCCGCGGTCGCGCTGATCACCCTGTTCCACGCCGACGGGAGCATCGACCCCGCCGCGACCGCCGCGCACGCCGCCCGGCTCGTCGCGGCCGGGATCCGCGGCGTGCTGGTCAACGGCAGCACCGCCGAGGCCGCCGCGCTCACCGACGACGAACGCGCGGAGCTGGTCGCCGCGGTCCGCGACGCCTGCCCGGGCGTGCCGCTGCTCGCGGGCGCGTCGGGGGAGTGGCACGCTCAGGCGGCGGCCCGCAGCCGGGCGGCCGTGAAAGCGGGGGCGGACGCGCTGCTCGTCGCGCCGCCGCGGCTCGGCGGCGACCTCGCCGGGTACTACGCGCGGGTCGCCCAGGCCGCCGGGGACGTGCCGGTGCTGGCGTACCACTATCCGGGCAAGGCGGGCGGCCCGGTGCCGGTCGACGCGCTCCCCGGCCTGCCGGTCAGCGGGATCAAGGACTCCAGCGGCGACGCCGCCCGGCTCGGTCACGAGCTCGCGCTCGGCTGGGAGGGCGCGGTCCACGTCGGTGCGTCCGCGCTGCTCGGGTACGCGAGCTGGCTCGGCGCCACCGGGGCCATCGTCGCCGCGGCCAACCTCGTACCCGAGGACTGCCTGGCGGCCTGGGACCGCGACGCCGCCGCGCAGCACCGGGTCCTGCGGGCCGAGCGCGAGGCGAAGGCCGGGCCCAGCGGCCTCAAGGCGGCCGTGGCGGACCGCTACGGTACGTCGCCCATCCGACGGATCGGCTGAGCCGGCGCCACCGTCCCCTATGGTCGGCGGGAGGTGCCCACCAGCGAACCGGAGGTCCCGCCGTGCGCCGCACCCTCGCCTTCCTCCTCACCCCGCTCGCCTGCGCCGCGCTGGCACTGACCGCCGCCGGCCCGGCGCACGCCATCGCAAACGGTGAGGAGGTTCCCGACGGTCAGTACCGCTTCTCCGTCAAGCTGACGATGACCGGCATCCCGACGGCCGGCGGCGGCAAACGCAACAGCGCCTGCTCCGGCGCGCTCATCGCGCCGCGCTGGGTCATCACCGCCGGGCACTGCTTCCGCGACGCGAACAACGTCCGCGTCGAATACCCGGTCGCCGACCTCACCACGGCCACCGTCGGCCGCACCGACCTGACCGGCACCGGCGGTCACGAGCTGACGGTCGTCGCGGTCCGCCAGTCGCCCACGGCCGACGTGTCCCTGGCCCGGCTCGAAGCCCAGGTGTACGACGTCCGCCCGCTGCGCGTGGCCACCCGCGCCCCCGAGATCGGCGACATCGTCCGGGTCACCGGCTACGGCTCCACCACCAGCACCAACCCGGCTCCCGTCACGCACCTGCGCACCGGGCAGATGACGGTCGTGTCGCTCACCGACTCGGTCACCGGGCTCACCGGCTACGCCCCGGCACCGTCGACGACGCCGTGCCCGTACGACTCGGGCGGCCCGTTCTTCCTGGAGGACCGCCGCGGCGGCCCGGCGCTGGTCTCGGTGGTCAGCAACGGGCCGAGCTGCCCGCACACCCAGGTGGAGAGCAGCGCCCGCGTCGACGACATCGCCGGCTGGATCTACCGCACGGTCCTCGACAACCGCGGCTGACTGCTAGCTTGCGGGGATGTCCGACGACGACCGGGAGCCGTCCGGCCGCGGGCGGGCCGGCGGCGGGCCGGCGGGCGGCCCCGACGAGCACGACCGGCTCCTGGCCCGGTACGAGGCGGTGCGCGCCGAGATCGCGCTGCGCGCCGTGGCCCGCGACTGCGCCACCTCGGAGGCGCTGGCCGACCAGCGTGCCGCGCACCGGGCGGAGACGCGGGCCTGGCAGCACCTGTCGGAGCTGCGGGAGGCGCGCCGCGCGGCCCCCGGCGACCTGAGCCTCGTGGCCGCGGCCGACCAGGTGGAGGCCGCGTGGGAGACGGCCCGGGACGCCGCCGAGGAGATCAACCGGAAGGCGTCCGACGTCGCGCGGCGGGCCCTGGAGGAGTCGGAGGCCGACAGCCGGCTGCTGCACGAGATGGGGTTGCGCGTCCGCGCCGCCCGGCTCGCGTCCCGCCGCCCGGGCATCTGAGGCCGGGCCGCGGGCGCTGTTCCGATTCGCCGCGTCCCGCGTGATCCGCCGGAAGCGACCCGGGTGCATCGACCACCATCACTCCCGCGGTGGCCTAGGCTCGGTGCCGTCCGCTGCCGCACCCCGAGCCGAGGTGGTCGCCGTGTCCCGGATCCGATCGTTCGTCGCCGGCGCGGCCGTCGCGGTGCTCGCCGCCCTGGCCCCGGCCGTGCCGCAGCCCGCCGCCGCCTCCGGGCGCCCGGAGGCCGCCGGAACCGTGGCGTTGTGGGAGTCCTCGCTGCAGGGGGTGCACGGGGTCGCCCCGGACGTCACGGTCCGGCAGATCGCCCGTGTCTCCACCGGCGGCTGGGGCATCCGGGTACGCCTGGGCAACCCGTTCGGCGCGGCGCCGGTCGTCGTCCGCGACGCCTGGCTGGGGCGTACGGTCGCACCCGGCGTGGCGACCCTGGTGCCGGGCTCCAACCACCGGCTCCGCTTCCACGGCGCGGTCACCGTGTCCGTCCCGCCCGGCCGCGAGGTGGTCAGCGACGCCGTGCCCATCGGCGTGGAGGCCGGTCAGGACGTCGCCGTCAGCCTGTACGCCCCCGGCAGCCCCGTCGACGACCACACGTTCCCGCCGTTCGCGTACGACCCGCCGGCCTCGTACGTCGGCACCGGCGGCGACACCGCAGCCGACGAGTCGAACGTCTCCTTCCCGTCCGCGCCGGTCATCCCGGGCAGCACCGGGAGCACCGCCACCGGGTACCACCCCGGCCAGATCTGGTGGCTGGACCTGGTGACCGGCGACCGGCCGGCGGCGCGCGGCTCGGTGGTGGCGCTCGGCGACTCCATCACGGACGGCTACCAGGCGGTGGGCCCGCCCGGGCAGCGCTGGACCGACGTGCTCGCCGACCGGATGGCCGCCGTCCCGCCCGCGCAGCGCCTGGCCGTCGCCAACGCCGGGATCTCCGGCAACACGGTGAGCGTGCAGCCCAACCCATACGACCCCACCGGCCAGTGCTGCGGCCCGCCGGCCCCGCAACGGCTCGAGCGCGACGTGCTGTCCGTACCCGGGGTCCGCACGGTCTTCCTGCTCGAGGGCACCAACGACCTCGGCGGCGGCCAGAACGCCCCGCCCGCTTCGGCCCAGCAGGTCATCGACGCGATGCGCGGCATCGCCGACCGGGTGCACGCCCACGGCCTGCGCATCGTCGGCGCGACGATCCTGCCCATGTGCCTGGCCGCCGGGAGCGCGGGCGAGCAGAACCGGCTGACGGTCAACGCCTGGATCCGTACGGGCGCGGCGTTCGACGCGGTGGTCGACTTCGACGCGGTGCTGCGCGACCCGGCGGACCCGACGCAGATGGTCCCCGACCTGCGCGCCGACTGCTACCACCCGAACGCGGCGGGCGACGCCCTGCTCGGCACGGCGATCCCGCTGGCAGCGCTGGGGGTGCCGGCGGCCCGGTGACCCCGACGTAGGCTGCGATCATGCGTCCACGGCAGCATCCCGTGACCGGCATCGAGCCGTTCCAGGTGCACGCCTCCTCGCAGGAGCTGGCCGGCCTGCGGGCGAGGCTGCGCGCCACCCGCTGGCCCGACGCGCCGGAGGACGCCGGGTGGTCGCTGGGCGTCGACGTCGGCTACCTGCGGGAGCTCGTCGCGTACTGGGCCGAGGAGTTCGACTGGCCGGCGTACGAGGACGCCCTCGCGCGGCTGCCCCGGTTCCGCGCCCGGATCGCGGAGCTGGGCGTCGCCTTCCTGCACGTGCGCGCCGCGGCCCCCGCCGGGCCCGTGCTGCCGCTGGTGCTCTGCCACGGCTGGCCCGACTCGTCGTGGCGCTACGAGAAGGTCGTTCCGCTGCTCACCGACCCCGGCGCGTACGGCGCGGACCCGGCGGACGCCTTCGACGTGGTGGTGCCCGACATGCCGGGCTTCGGGCACTCGGACCGTCCCGCCGGACCGCCCCTGGACTCGATCGCGGTCGCCGCGATGTGGGCGGAGCTGATGACCGGGCTGGGCTACCCGCGGTTCGGCGCGGCGGGCGGTGACATCGGCGGCGGGGTCAGCCGCTACCTCGCCCTGGACCACGCCGAACGGGTCGTTGCCGTGCACCGCATGGAAGCCGGCGTCCCCGTCGCCGGCTTCCCGGACCTCACGCCCGAGGAGCGGGCCTACATCGACGCCGTGGCCGCCTGGAGGGCCGGCGAGGGCGCGTACGCCGACATGCACCGCACCAAGCCGCAGACCGCCGCCGTGGGGCTCACCGACTCGCCGGCCGGCCTCGCGGCGTGGATCGTCGAGAAGCTGCGCTCGTGGAGCGACTGCCACGGCGACGTCGAGAACAGCTTCACCCGCGACGAGATCTGCGGGCTGCTCACCCGCTACTGGCTGACCGGGACGATCGGCTCGTCGATGCGCATGTACGCCGCCAACGCCGCGATCCCGCCCGGGCAGCACACGCGCCGGGTCGAGGTGCCGTCGGGCTTCGCGCTGTTCCCGGGCGACATCCTGCGGCCGCCGCGCGCCTGGCTCGAGCGCACGGCGAACGTCGTACGCCTCACCGGGATGGACCGGGGCGGCCACTTCGCACCGTTCGAGGAACCCGAGCTGTACGCCCGGGAACTGCGCGAGTTCTTCCGCCCGTACCGAGCGGCCGTCGCACCGTCGTAGTGCCCTCGACGACCATGCCGCCCGCCTATCAGTGGTCACGCACCACGGGGAGGAAAAGTGCGCCGGCCCTGGCACAGCCGGCCGGAGCGATCCGGCGGACGAGCCGTACCGGCAGGCCGACGTGGAATGTGCCGTCACCGGGCCGGACCAGGAGGACCGGCCGGCGGCCTCGTCACGCGGCCCCGGTGAACCGTGCCGGGTCGAAGAGGCCGATCGGGTGCCGGGTGGTCCCGGTCAGGGCGAGGTCCGCGAGGATCTCGCCCACGACGGGGACGAACTTGAAGCCGTGCCCGGAGAAGCCGCACGCCACCGTCACCGCCGCGCACCCCGGGTGGCCGGCGATGACGAAGTGTTCGTCCGGCGTGGTGCTGTAGAGGCACGTCCGGGCGCTCACCAGCGAGCCCGGCAGGTCCGGCAGGTGGCGGCGGGCGCGGGCGGCCATCGTGTCGATCTCGTCGCGGTGCACGTCGCGGTCGACGGTCTCCGGCGTGGTGGGGATGCCGCGGCGGAAGAAGGCGATCTTCGCGCCGCCGGCCGGCCCGTCGACGGCGGGGAAGCCGTACACCTGGCTGCCGTGCCGGTCCTCCCAGATGTAGACGCCGAAGCGGTCCGGCAGGAACGGGTCGACGCCGCCCGCCGGCTGGAACCAGTACAGGACCTGGCGTTCGATGACGATGGGCAGGCCGAGGTCGGCGAGCAGCTGCGGCGCCCACGGGCCGGGGGTGACGACGAGCCGGCCCGCGGTGTACGTCCCCGCCTCGGTGTCGACCCGGACGCCGCCGTCCGCGGTCGGTTCCCAGCGGGTCACGGGCTCGTGGAAGTACAGCTCGGCGCCGTGCCGGGCGGCCAGGTCGAGGTGGGCGGTGACGGTCAGCTCGGGGCGGACGAACCCGGCGCGGGACTCGTACAGCGCCACTTCGTCGTCGCGGGGGTTCATGGCCGGGAAACGCCGGCGCAGCTCGGCCGCGTCGAGCATCTCGTGCTCCAGGCCCCACTGCTCGGCGCTGCGCCGGCTGCCGGCCACCGTACGGCTGTCCGGGCGGCCCACCATGACGCCGCCGGTCAGCCGGATCACGTCGCGGCCGGAGTCGCGGGCCAGGGCCTCCCACAGCTCGTACGCGCGCAGCAGCAGCGGCACGTAGTCGGGGCTCTCGAAGTACGACTGCCGGGTCAGCCGGGAGCCGCCGTGGCTGGCCCCGCGGTCGTGGGCGACACCGAAGCGTTCCAGGCCGAGCACCCGCTGCCCGCGCGCTGCCAGGTGGTACGCCGCCGCGCTGCCCATCCCGCCGAGCCCGGCGACGATCACGTCGTAGCCCGCCACGAGGGTCCTCCTGCCGCTCAGACGCCCAGCATTCCGCGTCCATCGGGGACGGTCAATGCGCCGGTGCGGATTTCTCCGGCTGCGCGGTCAGCCCGGCGCCCGACGGCTCGGCCGGCGGCGGCTCGCCGGGCAGCGTGAACCAGAACCGGCTGCCACCGCCGTCGTTGCCGTCGACGCCGACGCGGCCGCCGTGGCGCTCGACGATGCGGTGCACGATGGCCAGGCCGAGGCCGGTGCCCGGGTAGCCCTCGCTGCCGCCGGCGCGGGTGAACGCGGTGAAGACCGCCTCGCGCTGCTCCGGCGGGATCCCGATGCCGTGGTCGGCGACCTCGATGCGCCAGCCGGTGCCGTCCGGCCGGCAGGTGACCTCGACGGACGGGTCGTGACCGTACGGGGTGTACTTGAGCGCGTTGCCGATGAGGTTGTCCAGCACCTGGCGCAGCAGGACCGGGTCGCCGGCGACGGTCGGCAGCGGCTCCACCGTGACCGCGGCGGGCCGGTCGCCGAGCCCTGTGACGCGTTCCCGCACGATGTCGTCGACCAGGCGGCCCAGGTCCACCTGTGCGCTGGTCAGGTGCCGGTTGTCGGCCATGGCGTAGTCCAGCAGGTCGTCGATGAGCGACTGCATGCGCTGGGCGCCGGCGTACAGGCGCTCGAGGAAGTCGCGGTGCACCGGGTCCAGGCGCCCGGCGGCCTCCTCGCGCAGGAAGTCCGCGTACCCGGTGATGCGCGACAGCGGGCTGCGCAGGTCGTGCGCGACCACCCCGGCGAAGCCGACCAGCTCGCTCTCCCGGCGGCGCAGCTGCTGCTCGACGGCCTCCCGCCGGGCGATGTCGTCGCGCAGGGCGGCGGTGGCCTCGTCCACGCGGCGCAGCGCCCGGTTGCGGGCGGTGATCACCGTGCCGGTCAGGGCGGCGAGCAGCCCGGTGATGACGAGGCCGACGATCCACGCGATCAGGTCGCGGTGCAGGTCGGTGTCCGGCAGCAGCCGCCGGGTCGGCGTGACGGTCAGCCCCCAGGTCCGCTGCGGCACGGCGACCGTCACGGCGCGCGGCGGCAGGCTCGGGTCGACGGCCGCCTCGGGCGTCCAGCGGGCCACCGGTCTCAGCACCCCGTCGCCGGCGTCGGCGAGCGTGACGGCGACCGTGTCGCGGGCGGCGCCGCTGATCGCCTGATGGAGGAAGTCGGTCGCGCGCAGCGCCATGAGCACCCAGCCCCGGAAGCGGCCCAGGTCACGGGCCGTCGGTGAGGTCGAGTACACCGGCGCGGCCAGCGTGAAGGACAGCTGCTGCAGGTTGGCGGGCACGTTCTCGTCGCGCAGCAGCCGGTACGTGCGGCTGGTCGCGACGCGGTGGCTGTCCCGCGCCCGGCGCAGCACCTCCAGGGCCTGCGGTGAGCCGGCGGCGTCGCGGCCGAGCGCGGGGCCGGTGGTCGGGTCGGTGGCGCGGTCGAGGACGACGAAGAAGTGCTCGGCCGCGCCCGGGTCGGCCGGCTGCAGCACCAGGTCCGTGGTGCCGCGCTCGCGCCAGTACCGCTGCACCTGCGGGATCTGCGCGGTGGTGGCGGGGACGACGTACACGACGCCGGTGACGCCGGGCAGCCGCTGCCGGTCGACCGGGGCGGTGATGGCCGTGAACTCGGCCGCCTCCAGCTCGGACTGGGCGCCGACGGCGGCGGCGAGGTCGGTGAGCGAGGTGCTGTAGCGGCGCATCTCGGCCTGTACGGCCTGCGTGACGATGATGGTCTGCTGGCTCAGCGCCCGTTCGCGGCGGTCGTCGTCGGCGCGGCGCAGCGCGACGGCGGCCATGGCCGTGCCGGCCACGCCCAGCACGACGACCAGGGCCAGGATCCGTCCGGACCACCGGCCGGGACGCCTCATCCACGACCGCCGGTTCACCGCCACGACCCTACCGGTACCAACCGGCATCTTGCGGATGAATACGGGTGTTCCCGGCTCTCGTAGGATGCTCGCATGCTGGCTGTGTTCTGGCGCGACATCGTCCTGGCGGTGCTACCCACGGCCGAGGTCGCCGAGGGCGCGGGGGAGCAGGCGATCGCGGCCGCGCAGGAGCGGCTCGGCCAGACGTTTCCCGAGGACCTCGCGGGGCTGCTGCGCGAGACGGACGGGGTACGCGGCGAGAGCGGTCTCGACGTCGTGTGGCCGGTGGAGCGCATCGTCCGGGACAACCTCGAGTTCCGCACGTTCCCGGACTTCAAGGACCTGTACGCGCCCTTCGGCGACCTGCTGTTCTTCGGCGACAACGGCGGCGGCGACCAGTTCGCGTACCGCCCGGGCGATCCGGCCGGCGCGATCCTGGTGTGGGAGCACGAGAGCGACGAGCGCCGCCCGGTGGCCACGAACCTGGCCGACTACCTGACCCGCATCCTGATCTCCGAGGGCGACACCTGGTACGACGGCTCCCGCTGAGCCCGCCTCAGCGGCTGACGGGTACGCCCAGCCGCTCCAGCAGCCGGCGCCGCATCGGCCCGAAGCCGGGGTGGTCCGGGGCCCGCGGACGGCCGAGGTCCACGGCGAGCTCCTCGGCGATCCGGCCGTGCTCCAGCACCAGGGCCCGGTCGGCGAGCAGCAGCGCCTCGTCGACGTCGTGGGTGACCAGCAGGGCGGCGAAGCCGTGCCGGGCCCGCAGCCGGCCGAACAGGTCCTGCATCTTCAGCCGGGTCAGCGCGTCCAGCGCGCCGAACGGCTCGTCGAGCAGCAGCACGCGCGGCTCGCGGACCAGGGCGCGGGCGAACGCGACGCGCTGCGACTGCCCGCCGGACAGCTCGGCGGGCCAGGCGCGGGCCCGGTCCGCCAGCCCCACCTCGCCCAGCGCCGCGGCGACCCGGCCGGCGACGTCCGGCCCGGTCACGCCCAGCGCCACGTTGCCGGCCACCCGCTTCCACGGCATCAGGCGGTGCTCCTGGAAGACCACGGCGTGCTCGCGGGGCACCGACACGCTCCCGGCCGCCTCGGGGTCCAGCCCGGCCAGGATGCGCAGCAGCGTGCTCTTGCCCGAGCCGCTGCCGCCGAGCAGCGCCACGACCTCGCCCGGCGCGATGGTCAGGCCGGCGCCGTCGAGGACCGTCGTCGCGCCGAACGAGCGCCGGATCCCCTCGGCCCGCACGACCGGGGTCACGCCGCTCTCAGTCCGCGCCGCCATTGCAGGGCCCTCCTCTCCAGCGCACGCAGGAGCAGGTCCGACACCAGGCCGAGGGCCGCGTACACGAACAGGCCCAGCACCACGACGTCGGTCTGGCTGAACTCGCGGGCCTCCATCATGAGGAAGCCGATGCCGTTCTGGGTGTTGGTCTGCTCGCCGACCACCAGGCTCAGCCAGGCCGCCCCGATGGCCAGCCGCAGGCCGAGGAAGAGCGAGGGCAGGGCGCCGGGCAGGACCACGTGCCGCAGCCGTGCCCAGGTGCCCAGCCCGCAGGTCCGGGCCGCCTCCACCAGCCGCTCGTCGATGTCGCGGATCCCGGCGTACACGTTGAAGTAGAGCGGGAAGAACACGCCCAGCGCGACCAGGCTGATCTTCATGGACTCGCCGATGCCGACCCAGATGATCAGCAGCGGGACCAGCGCGAGGTGCGGCAGCATGCGGGCCATCTGCACCGGCGGGTCGATGGCGTCGTCGCCGAGGCGCAGCAGCCCGGCGGCCGTGCCCAGCGCGAGCGCGAGCACGCCGCCGATGAGCAGCCCGGCCGCGGCCCGGGTGAGCGAGTCGGCGAGGTGCGCGCCGAGCGTGCCGTCGGCGGTGAGCCGCCACCCGGTGCGCAGCACGGTGCTCGGCGCGGGCAGCTTGTCCGGTGCGAGGACGCCACCGCGCGACAACGCCTCCCAGGCCAGCAGGATGACGACCGGGCTGACGGCCCGCTGCCACCGCACCCGCGGCCGGCGGCGGGTGGTGGCGGGCGCGGGCGCGGCGGTGAGCGCCGGCGGCGTGGCGAGCGCGGTCACTGCAGCTCCGCGGAGAAGCGGCTGTCGATGTGGGCCTTCATGTCCACGCTGCCGGGGATGAGCCCGAGCTTGGTGAAGCCGTCGGCGATCGCCTGCAGCTCGTCGCCGACCGCCGGGGTGAGCGCCGCGAGCGGCTGCGCGCTGCGTGCGAGGGCCCGGGCCGTCACCGGCTCGTCGATCTTCAGCTCGGGGGCGAGGATGCGGGCCCGCTCGGCCGCGTTCGCGATGCCCCAGTCCGTGGTGGTGCGGTACGCCTGCAGGAAAGCCTTCACCTTCTCCGCCTTCTTCTCGGCGGCATCGGGGGAGACGAGGATGTATTCGCGGTTGTTCGCCAGCCCGGTCGCGTCCGCGAGCACCTGCACGCCGGGCTGCTCGGCGAGCGCGAAGTACGGGTCCCAGATGATCCACGCGTCGACCTGGTCGTTGTCGAACGCGGGCCGCCCCTCGGCGGGCTTGAGGTACTTCACGGTGAGGTCCGGCAGCGTCATCTTGTGGGCCTCGAGCAGCCGGACCAGCAGCCAGTGCACATTGGAGCCCTTGTTGAGCGCGACGGTGCGCCCGCGCAGGTCGGCGAAGGTCTTGAAGCCGCGGGCCTTCTTCACCAGCACCGCCTCGCGCTTCGGCACCGGCGCGCTGGTCCCGGCGATGACGAAGGGGATCTTCGCGGCCGCGGCGAAGATGGGCGGGGCCTCGCCGGTCTGGCCGAGGTCGATGGCGCCGGCCTTGAGCGCCTCGGTGAGGGCCGGCCCGCTCTCGAACAGCGACCAGGTCGCGTCGGCGTACGCGGAGCGGGCCTTGACCAGACTGAGCCCGCCGAAGCGCTGGTAGCCGATGCGCAGCCCGGAGCCGCCCGGACCACCGGAGCCGGCGGCCGAGTCGCCGCAGCCGGCCAGGACTGCGGACGCGGCCACCGCCAGCCCGCCGAAGATCATGTCACGTCGATGCATGGCCGCACTCTATCTAAACGATAGGATATATGGGTAGTGTGCGGTCATGGTTTCCCTGGACTTCCACTGGTTCCTGCCGACCAACGGCGACAGCCGCGACATCGTCGGGGGCGGCCACGGCGTGCCCGTCGGCGCCGCCGGCGGCGTGCGCCCGCTGACCATCGGCTACCTCGGGCAGATCGCCCGCAGCGCCGAGCAGCTCGGATTCGTCGGCGCGCTCACCCCCACCGGCGCCTGGTGCGAGGACGCCTGGCTGAGCACCGCGATGCTCACCGAGGTCACCGAGCGGCTCAAGTTCCTCGTCGCGTTCCGGCCCGGGCTGGTGTCGCCGACCCTCGCCGCGCAGATGGCGTCGACCTTCCAGCGGCTCTCCGGCAACCGGCTGCTGCTCAACGTGGTCACCGGCGGGGAGTCGGGCGAGCAGCGGGCGTACGGCGACTTCCTGGGCAAGGACGCCCGGTACGCGCGTACGGACGAGTTCCTCGGCATCGTGCGGGCCCTGTGGCGCGGTGAGACCGTGGACCACCACGGCGAGCACCTGCACGTCGAGGGCGCCCGGCTCAGCCGCGTACCCGACCCGGCGCCGGAGATCTACTTCGGCGGCTCGTCGGCGGCGGCCGGCCCGGTCGCCGCCGCGCACAGCGACGTCTACCTGACCTGGGGCGAGCCCCCGGCCCAGTTCGCGCAGAAGCTCGACTGGATCCGCGGGCTCAACCCCGCGCTGCGCTTCGGCATCCGGCTGCACGTCATCGCCCGCGACACCGCCGAGGCGGCCTGGGCCGAGGCCGAGCGCCTGCTGCGCCACGTCTCGCCCGCCGACATCGAGGCCGTGCAGGCGGGGCTGCGCCGCAGCGAGTCCGAGGGGCAGCGCCGCATGCTGGACCTGCACGGCGGCTCCCGCGACGGACTCGTCGTGGCGCCGAACCTGTGGGCCGGCGTCGGCCTGGTCCGCGGCGGCGCCGGCACCGCGCTGGTGGGCAGCCACACCGAGATCGCCGACCGCATCGAGGAGTACGCCGCCCTCGGCATCACCGAGTTCATCCTCTCCGGCTACCCGCACCTGGAGGAGGCGTACTGGTTCGGCGAGGGGGTGCTGCCCGAGCTGGCCCGCCGGGGGCTGTGGCGGCACCCGGACGGCGGGTCCGCGCAGCAGGCGAGCATCCCGTTCGCCGGGGTGCCGATCGAGCGACCGGCACCCGCGGCCGCGGCTAGCTAGGCCAGACCATGTCGAGCTGGCGCTCGATCACCTCGTAACCGGCCCGGGCGAAGGCCCGGGCCATCGGGACGTTGCCGAGGTCGGTGGCCGCCCGGATCCGGGGCACGCCCTCGCCCGCCAGCACCCGGGTGCCCTCGGCGAGGAGCTCGTCGACGTACCCGCGCCCGCGCTGCGCCGGCACCACCGCGATGTACGCGATGATCGGGTTGTACCCGTTGTGCGCGGGCAGGACGAACCCGGCGGGCCGCCCGTCCGGCAGGCAGCCGATCCGCCACCACTCCCGCGGGCTGGTGTAGCGGGACAGCTCCTCGTCGTACTGCCTGCGCGCGGACTCGGCGGCGCTCATCCGGCTCAGGTCGGCGCGGCTGTGCGCGTCGAGCGTGCCGTCCGTGACGTCGGCCATCAGGGCGATCAGCTCCTGCGGCCCGGTGACCGGGCGGAAGGTCAGCCGCCCGGACGGCTCCGGAACCGGCGTGCCCGGCTGCCACTGCAGGCGCAGCCGCTCGACGAACAGCTTCGCCCCGGTGCGTTCCAGCGCGGCGATCCGGTCCTCGACCTCGCGCCGCGTGCCCGGGTCGTCGCGCCAGCCGGGCGGCACGAACCGGGTGTACTCCTCCGGGCGCGGCACGTGCGCGAGGGCCTCGGTCAGCAGCCGGACACCGTCGTCGCGGTGCCCGGGCGCCACGTCGAAGACGTCCAGGAACATGGGTACGGCCTGGCCCGGCGGCGCCCAGAAGCCGGCGCGGGCCACGAGCCGCCCGGAGTCCACGGCGACCCACAGCCAGGGCAGGTGGCGGCGGCCGTCGTCGAGATCCTTGGCGATCTCGTGGTTGAGCACGTACGGCAGCTGGTTGAACAGGTCGACCTCAGCGCGCCCGGTCAGCGGGCGCAGGTGAAGCGGCACGGCAGTCTCCTTGCGAGAAGGCGTTGAACATGCGGGACATGGCTCGGCCCTCCTTTCCGTGTCGGAGTCGCCCGCATGTCTAGCCGCCGCCCGCGCGCCGGGGCAACCGGATTACCCCTGCCGGTAGCGTCGGACCGCATGGAGGACCTGCTGGACGCCGCCGTACGCCTCGTCGCGATCCCGTCCACCGCCGACCGCCCCGACCGCCTCCGCGAGGCCCTGGACCTGGTCGTCGACCGCGTCGGGCCGGGCTTCGCCGTCGAGCGGTTCGACTCGGGCGGCAAGCCGAGCGCGCTGCTGTACGCCCCCGGCACCCGACCCGCGTTCCGGGTGATGCTCAACGCGCACCTCGACGTCGTTCCCGCGCCCGGCGAGCAGTTCCGGCCGGTGGTGCGCGACGGGCGGCTGTACGGCCGCGGCGCCCAGGACATGAAGGTCGCGGCGCTGGTGATGGCCGACGTGTTCCGGACGCTCGCGCGCGAGGTGCCGTACCCCCTGGGCCTGCAGCTGGTGACCGACGAGGAGGTCGGCGGGTACGACGGCACCGGCCACCAGCTCGAGCAGGGTGTCACGGCCGGCTTCGTGGTGATCGGCGAGCAGAGCGGCCTGCGCGTCGTCACCGAGTCCAAGGGCATCCTGCAGGTACGCCTGCACGCCACCGGGACGGCCGCGCACGCCGCGTACCCGTGGCTCGGCGACAACGCCGTGCTGCGCCTGACCGCCGCCCTCGGCCGCGTGCTGGACCGCTATCCCGTGCCCGCCGCCGAGGCGTGGGCCACCACGGTCACCGTGGCCCGGCTCGAGACCGCCAACAGGGCCGTCAACCAGGTCCCGGCCGACGCCACCGCCTGGCTCGACATCCGCTTCCCGGCGAGCGACCCGGACCTCGCCGGCCGCGACGTCGCGCCGATCGCCGCCCACATGCGTGAGCTCGCCGGCGTCGAGGTGAGCGTGGACAGCCTCGGCGCCCCGCACCACGCCGATCCCGCGAGCCCCGAGGTGCCGGCCCTGCAGGCCGCGGCGCGCGGCGCGGGCTATCCGGGTGACCTGCTGCGCAAGCACGGCGCCGCCGACGGGCGTTTCTACTCCGCCCGCGGGATCGACGCGGTCATCTTCGGGCCGGGCGGTGACGGCCAGCACGGCCCGGACGAGTACGCCGACCTGTCCACCGTGGAGCCCTACCGGCAGGCGCTCGTCACCTTCCTGCGATCCCTGCGATGATCGCCCCGACGTCGAGCAGGACCACCCCGAGCCCGGCGACCTCGCGGAAGCCCTGATCGGAGGCCTGCGAGATGGCGTCGGTGGCGAGCACCACCCGGTAGTCACGCTCGCTGGCCTGCACGATGCTCGCCCGCGGGCAGTTGGGCAGGTTGCAGCCGGCGAACACGACGGTGTCCACGCCCCACCCGCGCAGCAAGCCGTCGAGCGGGGTTCGGTGGAAGGCACCCCAGCGCGGCTTGAAGAGCGCGTACTCGTGCGGGCCGAGCGGTTGCGGCGCCCCGCCGAGCAGCAGGTCGTCGTCGAGGTCCGGGCCGTCGCCGATCAGCAGGCCGGGCGCGAGCAGCCGCCCCTTGCCGCCGGGACGCACCATGTCCGCGCCGCCGCCGATCAGCGAGCGCCGGACCAGGTCGACGTCCTCGCCGGTGTAGAGCCGCACGATGTGCACCACCGGACGCCGGGCGGCCCGGAACGCGTCGACCAGCTCGCGCAGGGCCGGGACGATCTCTGTGGTGCCGGCGAGGCCGTACGGGCTCTCCGACAGGAAGTCGCGCTGCATGTCGATGGTCACGAGAGCACTGGTGGCCCAGTGCGGCGCGAGGTGCGGATCGATGGACATGACCCGATCCTGCGCCGGCCGTGGGTTGTCGGGCCAGAGTGAGCGGCGCGCCGATCGGGTACGGCACCCGCATGGCCGCCCGCGCGCGTACCGTCGCCTGCGTCGTCCAGTTCGTGGACGTCGTGGGCGTCACGCTGGTGATCGTGGCCCTGCCCGCGATCCAGCGCGACCTGGGCCTCGGCGCGCCCGCCCTGTCCTGGGCCGCCGCGGTCTACGCGCTGGTCGGTTCGCTACCGCCGTTCGTGGCGGGCCTCGGCCTGTCGGGGCTCGGCCTCGGCGTCGCCTCCGTCGCGTCGACCGCGTACGGCACCAGCGAGGCGGGGGAGGAGCGCGCCGGGCTCGTGGGCGGGGTCCTCAACGCGGCCGCGCAGACCGGCACGGCCGTCGGCGTCGCCGTGCTGCTGCTGGTCGCCGGGCACGGCCGGGCTCTCGCCCTGGCGCTGGCGGCCCTGGCGGCCCTCGCGGCGGCGGGGGCAACGGCCGGTCGCGGCGCCCGGCTCAGCCGGCCGGAGTCGGCGCGGCCTCCATCCGGCGGGTGAGCTCGGCGGCACGCGCCCGCTGCACGGAGCGCGCCTGACCGACCACGAAGGACCGCAGGATCCAGGGGTAACGGACACTCACCGACTCGGTCACGCGCGTGGCGTCACCCTCGGCGGCGAGGTCCACAGTGGCGACGAGCCGGACCCAGCCCGGGCTCCGGACGTCGCTGACCAGCCGGCGCCCCGGCTCGGGGAAGGTCATCCGCACCCGGATCGGGTTGTCCCAGTGCCACGGACCCAGCGTGAACCGCTCGACCGCCACGTACGCCACCGCGTCGCCCTCGCGCCGGACGTCGCGGACGGCCACCACCAGCGGGGACAGGCCCACGTAGCTCTCCGGGGCGCTCAGGTGCGCGTAGATCCTGTCGGCGGGGGCGGCCACGGTGAACGCGTGGCTGAACTGGTCGGTCGGCACGGATGCATCGTCGCACGCGGGCGCGAAAGGTCCGGGATCGGCCGGACTCAACCTGTGCGGAACCTTTCCTGGAAAAAACCTTTGAACCGCCACGGAGATCGCTTCGTACTGATGGCTGTCCGGGAACCAATGACGATTCGGGCGCTGCGCGGGACACCTGCGGGCGCATGACGAAAGGCCGAGCATGAGTCGTGTCCACTACGGCACGCGGGCGGTTTCCCGCCTGTCGCGCCGCCGGGTTCTCGTGATCGCCGCCACCGCCGGCGTCGGCGCCTCCGTGGCCGGCGTGGCCGGGCTGAGCCTCGCCGGCGAGAAGGGCCCGGGAGCCGGCGACCCGGAGCCGCTGGTGCTGTCCCTGCGCGACGCGAAGAAGGGCACCTTCGACCTCTTCACCGGTGGCAGGAAGGTCACGATCACCGACGCCGACCTGGCGAAGAAGCTGCTCAAAGCCGTCAAGCGCTGACCGGAAAGGCAAACCATGTCCTCGCACCGCGAAGCCCCGGAGATCAGCAAGGACCCGGTGGCAGACAGCTCCGACCTGTACGCCTTCGTCAGCCCGGACAACCCGGACACGGTCACGCTCATCGCGAACTACGTGCCCCTGCAGCTGCCGGCCAGCGGCCCCAACTTCTTCGAGTTCGGCGACGACGTGCTGTACGAGATCCACGTCGACAAGAACGGTGACGGCCGGCCGGATCTGACGTACCAGTTCCGTTTCCGGACCGAACTGCGCAACGACAAGACGTTCCTGTACAACACCGGCCCGATCGAATCGCTGGACAGCGAGAACTGGAACCGGCGGCAGTTCTATTCGGTGACCCGGGTCGACGCCAGCGGCAAGCACACCGTGCTCGCCGAGAAGCTGCCCTGCCCGCCGTGCAACGTCGGGCCGCTGTCGATCGCCGACTACGACAAGCTCGCCGAGGACGCGGTGCACAAGCTCAAGACCGGCGAGAAGGTCTTCGCCGGGCAGCGGGCCGACCCGTTCTTCGTCGACCTCGGCGCGATCTTCGACCTCGGCACGCTGCGCCCGTTCCAGGACAAGCACCTCGTCGGGCAGAAGCTGTTCAACTACGCCGGCAAGGCCGTCAACGCGACCGACAAGACGAACGTGCACTCCATCGCCGTCCAGCTGCCGCTGCACATGGTGCGCAAGGACGGCAAGAAGAAGGTACGCGGCCGCGACCCGGGCGCCGTCGTCGGCGTGTGGACGTCGGCCAGCCGCCGCCAGGTGCAGGTCCGGCACGGCGCCAAGAACAACGACGACGTGTACGTCGGCCCGCAGGTCCAGGTCTCGCGGCTCGGCAACCCGCTGTTCAACGAGGTCATCGTGCCGATGGCGCAGAAGGACCTGTGGAACAGCCTGCCGCCCAGCGAGGACAAGCGGTTCGCGGAGTTCGTCGAGAAGCCGGAGCTCGGCCAGCTGCTCCCGGTGCTGTACCCGGGCCTGTTCGACAACCTCGCGGAGCTCAACAAGGCGGGCACCGCCCGCGCGGACCTGGTGGCGATCCTGCTCACCGGCATCCCCGACGGGCTCATCGACGAGTTCCAGAACAACACCGGCGACACCCAGGCCGACATGCTGCGGCTGAACACGGCGGTGCCGCCGAGCAAGGACGAGAACGCGTTCGGCCTGCTCGGCGGCGACCTGGCCGGCTTCCCGAACGGGCGGCGTCCCGCCGACGACGTCGTGTCCATCTCGCTGCGGGCCATCGCCGGCGTCACGGTGCCGCTGGTCGACGAGAGGTTCAGGCCGGACGCCGCCGCGGCGCAGGTCGAGCAGGGCCTGACCGCCAAGGACGTCAGCTCGAAGCTGCTCAAGAAGTTCCCGTACCTCGGCGTGCCGTTCGACGGCTTCAACAACCCCTCGGGCAAGGACTGATCTCGTGAGTGTCGGCGTGCATCACCACCACACCCTCGCCCCGTCCGGGCAGGGCACCGTGGTGCTCAACATCGGGGCCGGGATCGGCGCCCTCGTCATCCACACCCCGGGCAGCCTGCACGGGCACGAGATCGAGGTGAGCCCCGTCGACGACCCGTCGCACCGGACCCACGCCGCGGTCCGGGCCCGCTACGTCCGCGACGGCGTGCTGTTCAGCGTCGTCATCGACGGCCTGCCCGGCGGCCGGTACGTCGTCTGGCGCGACCCGGTCACCCCGCTCGCCGAGGTGGACGTCTCCGGCGGCGCTGTCACGGAGTACACCTGGTCGCCGGAGGTCAATCTGTAACAGGCGGTGACGCCCCTGTCGGTCTAGGGTGAGCGGATGGACACGGCAGGGGCGGCCGGTGCGGACCCTGGCCCGGCGCTGGAGGCTGATGTGCCGGCCCGGTATGCGTTGCGCACCACCGACGTCGAGGAGGCCGGCGCGTTCTGCCGCCGGGTGTTCTACGCGCCGCTCGAGGTGAAGCCCGCGGGCGGCATCGACGGCTTCGCGTTCTCCGGCGACGTGGTGCACAGCGGGCCGCTGACGATCGGGGACATCAGCTACGGCGTCGAGCTGTGCGTGGGGATCGGCGACCTGCGCACCGCGTACCACGTGCTGGCGCCGCTGACCGGCACGGTGCAGGTGATGCACCGCGGGGCGGCCACCACGGCGGACCCGGGCCGGGCCGCGGTGTTCCAGCCGACCGGCGCCATCGACCTGCGCTGGTCGCCGGACTGCCGGTTGTTCAGCGTCAAGGTGGAGCGGCTGGCGTTCGAGCGCGAGCTGGAGGCCGTGCTGGAGCTGCGGGACGGGCCGCCGCAGCCGCTGCTCGCGACGTTCGGGCTGGCCGCGGGCCCCGGGCGCAGCTGGATGGCGCTGATCCGGCTGCTGCACGCGGAGCTGCGCGAGCCCGACGGCCTGTCCACCGTGCCGTGGCTCGTCCACAAGTGGCGTGACCTGGCCATCAGCGGGCTGGCCTGCGCCGTGGAGCAGCCGGACGGCACCGGGGTGCCCGGGCAGCCGACCGCCCGCCGGCCCCGTACGGTCAAACGCACCCTGGACGCGATGCACGCCGAACCGGGCCGCCAGTTCACCGCCGCGGAGCTGGCCGGCATCGCCGGGGTCGGCATCCGCGTGCTGCAGGAGTCGTTCCGCCAGCACGTGGGGGTGCCGCCGCTGACGTACCTGCGCCGGCTGCGCCTGGAAGGCGTGCACGCCGAGCTGACCCGGGCCGACAAGGGCAAGGTCAGCGTCAGCGAGGTGGCGCACCGGTGGGGCTTCACCCACCTGGGCCGCTTCGCGGGCGCCTACCGGGCCCGGTACGGCATCAGCCCCTCGGAGACGCTGCGCGACCGCGGGTGAGCCGGACCGGGCCGGGGCGCGCCTAGAGCTCCACCTTCTGACCCTTGCCGATCACGACGATGCCACCGTCGCTGACCGTGTACAGCTTGCGGTCGCGTTCCAGGTCGACGCCGATCTGCGCGCCCTCCGGCACCACCACGTTCTTGTCGATGATGGCGTTGCGGATGATCGCCCGCCGGCCCACCTGGACGCCCTCCATGAGCACGGAATTCTCCACGTGCGCCCAGGAGTTGACCCGCACGTTGGGGGAGATCACCGAGTTCTCGACCAGCGAGCCGGACACCACCACGCCGGGGGAGATCATCGACTCGAGGGCGCGGCCCTGCCGGTCGTCGTAGTCGTGCACGAACTTCGCCGGCGGCCACGAGCCGTGGTTGGTGTAGATCGGCCAGTCCATGTTGTAGAGGTTGAACACCGGCAGCGTGGCGATCAGGTCCATGTGGGCCTCGTAGAACGAGTCGAGGGTGCCCACGTCGCGCCAGTAGCCGCGGTCGCGGTCGGTGCTGCCCGGCACCTCGTTGTCGCGGAAGTCGTAGACGTTCGCCTCGCCCCGCTCGACCAGCATCGGGATGATGTTGCCGCCCATGTCGTGCTTGCTGTCGGGGTTCTGCGCGTCCGCCGACACCGCCTCGCACAGCGCACGGGTGGTGAACACGTAGTTGCCCATCGACGCGTAGATCTCGTCGGGGGAGTCGGGCAGCCCGTCCACGTCCTTGGGCTTCTCCCGGAACGCCTTGATCCGCTTGCCGTCCTCGGCCACGTCGATGACGCCGAACTGGTCGGACATCGACTTGGGCTGGCGGATGCCGGCGACGGTCACCGCCGCGCCCGAGGCGATGTGGTCGTTGACCATCTGCTTCGGGTCCATGCGGTAGATGTGGTCCGCGCCGAACACGATGACGTAGTCGGGGTTCTCGTCGTTGATGAGGTTGAGGCTCTGGTAGATCGCGTCCGCCGACCCGGCGAACCAGCGCGGGCCGAGCCGCTGCTGCGCCGGTACGGGGGTCACGTAGTTGCCCAGCAGCGTCGACATCCGCCACGTCTTGGTGATGTGCCGGTCGAGCGAGTGCGACTTGTACTGGGTCAGCACGACGATCTTCAGGAAGCCGCCGTTGGCGAGATTCGACAGCACGAAGTCGATCATGCGGTAGACGCCGCCGAACGGGACGCCGGGCTTGGCCCGGTCCGCGGTGAGGGGCATCAGGCGCTTGCCTTCGCCACCTGCCAGAACGATCGCGAGCACCTTGACAGCCATGACCGAGACGCTAACTTTCCTGCCGCGCTCACGCCAGTCGAAAGGCTTATTCTGCGTCACGTGACCGACTCGCGTACGAAACCCGCCAGCGACAGCCTCCGCGTCGACCTGTTCACCCGGGAGTACCCGCCGGAGGTGTACGGCGGCGCCGGCGTGCACGTCGAGTACCTCGCCCGGGACCTGCGCGACCTCGCCGACGTGCGGGTGCACTGCTTCGGCGGCAAGCGCGACGAGCCGGGCGTCACCGCGTACCCGGACCCGGCCGGGCTGGCCGGCGCCAACGCGGCGCTGCGCACGATGGGCGTCGACCTGGAGATGGCCGCGGGAGCCGAGGGTACGCACATAGTGCACAGCCACACCTGGTACGCAAACTTCGCCGGGCACACCGCCAAGCTGCTGTACGGCGTCCCGCACGTGGTCACCACGCACAGCCTGGAGCCGCTGCGCCCCTGGAAGGCCGAGCAGCTCGGCGGCGGGTACGCGCTCTCCTCGTTCTGCGAGCGCACCGCCATCGAGGCCGCCGACGCCGTCATCGCCGTCTCGGGCGGGATGAAGCGCGACGTGCTGACGGCGTACCCGGGTGTCGACCCGGACCGCATCCGCGTGGTCTACAACGGCATCGACACCGAGCAGTACGCGCCGGACCGCGGCACCGACGTCGTGCAGCGGCTCGGCATCGACCTGAACCGCCCCAGCGTCGTCTTCGTCGGGCGCATCACCCGGCAGAAGGGCCTGCCGTACCTGATGCGGGCCTGCCGCGACCTGCCGGCCGAGACGCAGATCGTGCTGCTGGCCGGCGCGCCGGACACCCCGGAGATCGCCGCCGAGGTGGAGGGGCTGGCCCGGGAGCTGCGCGCCGCCCGCGACGAGCACGGCGTGATCTGGGTGCAGGAGATGCTGCCCAGGCAGGAGGTCGTGCAGGTGCTCACCCACGCGACGGTGTTCGTCTGCCCGTCGATCTACGAGCCCATGGGCATCGTCAACCTCGAGGCCATGGCCTGCGAGACCGCCGTCGTGGCCACCGCCACCGGGGGCATCCCCGAGGTGGTCGCCGACGGCGAGACCGGCCTGCTGGTGCCGATCGAGCAGCTGTCCGACGGCACCGGCACCCCGGTCGACCCGGACCGCTTCATCGCGGACCTGACCGCCGCGATGCGCGAGCTCATCGAGGACCCGGCGCGCGCCGAGCAGATGGGCCTGGCCGGGCGCCGGCGCGCGGTGGAGAAGTTCTCCTGGTCGACGATCGCGCAGGACACCCTCGAGGTCTACCGCTCGCTGCTCTGAAGCAACGCCCGCGCGACCGCGCGTCCGGACAGCCACGCCGTCTGGACGCGCGGCTTGCCGAACGCGTCCCCGGCGAGCCACACCCGGCCGTCCGTGGCGTACGAGGCGTCGCCGGCGGCCGGCTGGGCGTAGGTCCAGCGGTGGACGTGCACCTCGGGGCGCGCGTCGATGCCGAGCAGCTCGCCGGTGGCCGCCGCCAGCACCGGCCCGGCGGCGGCGGGGTCGTCGAGGTGCTCGCGCGCCACCTCGGACGTCGAGTGGGCGACCAGGACGGGGGCGCGGTCGCCGCGCCGGTCGCCGTCGTCGCAGACCGTCGCCAGCACCGGGTGGTCGTTGACGAACGCGCCGTGGAAATCGGCCCACACCCGCTCCGGGTACGCCAGCACCGCCGTGATCACGGGCTGCCACACCTGCCGCCGGGCGGCGTCGGCGACCGCGGCGGGCGGGTCCAGGCGCAGCGCCTGCGGCCCCGGCATCGCCAGCACCACCGCGTCGGCGTCGCCCGGGATCTCGGTCACCTCGCTGTCCAGGCGTACGTCCAAGCCCTCGGCCAGGTCGGCGGCGAGCGAGCGCAGCCCGCCGGGCGCGGCCCACCGCATCGGCCCGGTCGCGGGGGCGCCGGGGAACACGGCCAGCGTGTCGGTCCACGGCCGGGCCAGCCCGCGGGCCCGCCACCGCTGCGCGAGCGCCGCGAAATCCGGGTCGTCCGCGACGAAGTAGGCGGCGCCGATGTCGGCGTAGCGGCCGTCGTAGCGCTTGCTCGCCAGACGCCCGCCGACCACCCGCCCGCGCTCCAGAACCCGGGCCCGCACGCCGCGTCGTGCCAGCTCACGGGCGCACGACAGCCCGGCGATCCCCGCCCCGACCACGACCACATCCATGACCCGACACTAGAGCGGGCACACTGGGTGGGTGCCTCGTCCCCCCGCCCGGCTCGTCCTGATCCTCGCCGCCGTCCTGCTCGGCGTCGCCGTGCTCGGCCTCGGGCTGCTGCGCGCCGCCACCTACGAGGAGCCCGATCCTGCCCCGATCGCCGGTCAGCAGGCGGTCCCGGCCGGTGGCGCGCCGGGCCGCTGCGGGACTGTGCCGGTGCGGGCGACCCGGGAGCTGCGGGGCATGTGGCTGACCACGGTGATGAACATCGACTGGCCGAGCCGGCCCGGACTTCCGAAGGAGCAGGTCCAGGCCGAGTACCTGCGCTGGCTCGACCTGGCCGTCGCCCAGCACCACAACGCGATCTTCGTGCACGTGCGGCCGTCCGGGGACGCGTTCTGGCCGTCGGCGTACGCGCCCTGGTCGGAGTGGCTCACCGGGAAGCGGGACGGGCGGTCGCCGGGGTGGGACCCGATGGAGTTCATGGTCGCCGAGGCGCACGCGCGCAACCTGGAGTTCCACGCCTGGTTCAACCCGTACCGGGGGAGCCAGCCCGCCCCGGCCGGGCCCGGCGCCGACTTCGCGAAGCTCGCGCCCAACCACCCGCTGCTCAAGCACCGCGACTGGGCCATCGCGTACCCGGACGGCAAGACCGCGCGGCTGTACTTCGATCCCGGCAACCCGGCCGCGCGCCGCTTCGTCGAGGACGCCATGCTCGAGGCCGTCGGGAAGTACGACGTGGACGGCGTGCACTTCGACGACTTCTTCTACCCGTACCCGGAGGGTGGCGGGAACGAGTTCCGCGACGACGCCAGCTTCGCGAAGCGGGCCGACAAGTCGCAGAGCCGGGCCGACTGGCGGCGGCAGAACGTCGACACGCTGGTACGGGAGATGAGCGAGCGGATCCGCACGCTCAAGCCGTGGGTGAAGTTCGGCATCAGCCCGTTCGGCATCTGGCGCAACAAGGCCACCGATCCGGCCGGCTCGGACTCCAACGGCCTCGAGAGCTACGACGCGATCTACGCCGACACCCGCACATGGGTACGCGAGCGCTGGCTCGACTACATCGTCCCGCAGCTGTACTGGGCGATCGGCTTCGCCAAGGCCGACTACGCCAAGGTGCTGCCGTGGTGGTCGGCGCTGGTCAAGGGCACCGGCGTGCAGCTCTACATCGGCCAGGGCGACTACCGCGTCGGCGAGAAGGGCCCGTGGAGGCAGCCCGACCAGATCGAGCGCCAGCTCGCCCTCAACGACCGGTACGGCGTGCAGGGCAGCGTGCACTTCAGCGCCAAGCAGATCCGCGAGGACCGCCTCGGCGCGGTGACCCGGTACCGGACCCGGCACTACGCCACGCCCGCGCTGGTGCCCACGATGCGCCGGCTGCCGCTGCGACCGCCCGAGGCGCCCCGCGCGACCGCTGCGCGCCGTACCGACGGGAAGGTCGCCGTGGAATGGCAGGCCCGCGGCGGCACCGAGCCGGTGTCCTGGGCGCTCTACCGGGTCGACGGCGCGGTGGCGAACCTGGTGGCCACCGGCCGGGCCGGCAAGCAGGACGCGGTCGACCCGGCGCCCCCGGCCGGCCCGGCCACGTACTGCCTGAGCGGCCTGGACCGCTCCGGCAACGAGGGCGCGATCAGCGACCCGGTGTCGGTCAGCCCCTGACCGTGCCGTCCACCACCTCGAGGTGGCGGCCGGTGTGCACCGCGTCGAGCATCCGCCGGTCGTGGGTGACCAGCAGCAGCGTCCCGGGGTAGGTCGCCAGCGCCGCCTCCAGCTGCTCGATCGCGGCCAGGTCCAGGTGGTTCGTCGGCTCGTCGAGGACCAGCAGGTTCACCCCGCGGGCCTGCAGCAGCGCCAGCGCCGCCCGGGTGCGCTCGCCGGGGGACAGGGTCGCGGCCGGCCGCAGCACGTGCTGGGCCTTGAGCCCGAACTTCGCCAGCAGCGTGCGCACGTCGGCCTCGGCGAGATCGGGCACGGCCGTGCCGAACGCCCGCAGCAGCGGCTCACCGCCCAGGAACAGGCCGCGGGCCTGGTCCACCTCGCCCACGACCACGCCCGGCCCCAGGTGGGCGTGCCCCTCGTCCAGCGGCAGCCGCCCGAGCACGGCGGCGAGCAGGGTGGACTTGCCGGCGCCGTTCGCGCCGGTGATCGCGACCCGGTCCGCCCAGTCGATCTGCAGGGTCACCGGGCCGAGCGTGAACGCGCCCCGGCGGACCACCGCGTCGCGCAGCGTGGCCACCACCGCGCCGGCCCGGGGGGCGGCGGCGATCTCCATCCGCAGCTCCCACTCCTTGCGCGGCTCCTCGACCACGTCCAGCCGCTCGATCAGCCGCTGCGTCTGGCGGGCCTTGGCGGCCTGCTTCTCGGTCGACTCGGCGCGCAGGTTCCGGCCGATCTTGTCGTTGTCCTTGGACTTGCGGCGCGCGTTGCGCACGCCGTGCTCCATCCAGCCGCGCTGGGTCCGGGCGCGGTCCTCCAGGCCCGCCTTCTTGTCGGCGTACTCCTCGTAGTCCTCGCGCGCGTGCCGCCGGGCCCGCTCGCGCTCCTCGAGGTACGCGCCGTAGCCGCCGCCGTAGAGGTTGACCTGCTGCTGGGCGAGGTCGAGCTCCAGCACGGCGGTGACCGTACGGGTCAGGAACTCCCGGTCGTGGCTGACCACCACCGTCCCGGCGCGCAGCCCGGTGACGAACTCCTCCAGCCGGGCCAGCCCGTCCAGGTCCAGGTCGTTGGTGGGCTCGTCGAGCAGGAACACGTCGTAGCGGCTGAGCAGCAGCGACGCCATCTGCGCGCGGGCGGCCTGCCCGCCGGAGAGTGCGGTCATCGGCCGGTCCAGCGCCACGGCCAGGCCCAGGTCGGCGGTGACCTGGGCGGCCCGCTCGTCCAGGTCGGCGCCGCCCAGCGCCAGCCAGCGCTCCAGCGCGGCCGCGTACGTGTCGTCGGCGCCGGCCGTCCCCGCGGCGAGCGACTCCGCGGCCGCGTCCATCGCGGCCTGGGCCGGCCCGACGCCCGTGCGCCGGGCCAGGAAGTCGCGGACGGTCTCGTCCGCGCGCCGCTCGCGCTCCTGCGGCAGATATCCGACGGTGGCGGTGGGCGGGCTGACCGTGACGCTGCCGGCCTCGACCGGCAGCAGGCCGGCGAGGGTGCGCAGCAGCGTGGTCTTGCCCGCCCCGTTGACACCGACCAGGCCGATCACGTCCCCCGGCGCGACCACCAGCTCGAGGCCGCTGAACAGGGTGCGGTCGCCGTGCCCCGCGGCGAGGTCCCGGGCGATCATCGTGGCGCTCATCGGGAGCTGACTCTATCGGCGTGCTCAACCGGTTATCGGCACCGCCGTGCCCGACACCCGGACGCCGGCCTCACCAGGCGTCAGCGTCACCGTCAGATGCCCCGGGCGGCCCATGTCGGCGCCCTGCGACACCTCCACCACGGCGTCGCCGGGCACGAGCCACAGGTCGCGCAGGTAACCACCGAGGGCGGCGGCAGCGGCGCCCGTGGCCGGGTCCTCGTACACGCCGCCGACGGGGAACGGGTTGCGCACGTCGAAGCGCGTCTCGGACTCGCGCCACACCAGCTGCACGGTGGTCCAGCCGCGCCCGGTCATCAGCGCCTTCAGCGCCGGCACGTCGTAGTCCAGCTCGGCGAGCCGCTCGCGCGTCGCCGCGGCCACGACCGGGTGGTACGCCCCCGCGTACGCGACCCGCGGCGGCAACGCGGTGTCCAGGTCCTCCGGCGCCCACCGCAGCGCGGCCAGCAACGCCCGCAGATCGTCCTCCGGCAGCTCCGCGACGCGCGCGCCGACGCTGGTCAGGGTGGCGCGCCGGTGCTCGTCCACGGCCACGGGCACCTCGCCGGCGTCGGTGACGAAGACGTACGTGCCCGGGCCGTGCCGGTCGGCCAGCGCGACGGCGGTGCCGATGGTGGCGTGTCCGCAGAACGGCACCTCCGCCAGCGGGCTGAAGTAGCGCACCCGGTACACCCCGTTGCCGCGGTCCTCGGTGAGGAACGCCGTCTCCGAGTAGCCGACGTCCGCGGCGATGCCGAGCATCTCGGCGCCGGACAACCCGGCCGCCGCGAGGACGACGCCGGCCGGGTTGCCGCCGGACTCGTGCTCGCTGAAGGCCGCGTACCGCAGGATCTCGACGTCTGTCATGCCCCCGAGGGTGCCGCCCGCGCGCGGGAGGGACCAGGGCCAATCGCCGGGCTCTGGTCTTGGTCGGCTGCCGGGGCGCGGGGGTAGCGTTCTCGAAGTGACAGAGGCTTCCACACCGCTTGTCCCCACACCGCCTACCGATCTTCCGCGCACCCTCGGCGAGCTGCGCGCCGCCGGGCACGAGTTCCGCACCGTCAAGGAGGAGCTGCGCGACAACCTGCTCGACCGGCTGCGCCGCGGCGCGCAGCGCTTCCCCGGCATCGTCGGCTACGACGACACCGTGCTGCCCGAGGTCGAGCGGGCCCTGCTCGCCGGTCACGACATGGTGCTGCTGGGCGAGCGCGGCCAGGGCAAGACCCGGCTCATCCGGGGCCTGGTCGACCTGCTCGACGAGTGGACGCCGTACATCTCCGGCTCGGAGCTGCGCGAGCACCCGTACCAGCCGCTCACCCCGGCCACCCGCCGGCTCGCCGCCGAGACCGGCGACCTGCTGCCGATCTCCTGGCTGCACCGCTCGGAGCGGTACGGCGAGAAGCTCGCCACCCCGGACACCAGCGTCGGCGACCTCATCGGCGACGTCGACCCGATCAAGGTGGCCGAGGGGCGCGCGCTCGGCGACCCCGACACGATCCACTTCGGGCTCGTGCCGCGGACCAACCGGGGCATCTTCGCCGTCAACGAGCTGCCCGACCTGGCCGAGCGCATCCAGGTGTCGCTGCTCAACGTGCTCGAGGAGCGCGACATCCAGGTCCGCGGCTACCAGCTGCGGCTCCCGCTCGACCTGCTGCTGGTGGCCTCGGCGAACCCCGAGGACTACACCAACCGCGGGCGCATCATCACCCCGCTCAAGGACCGTTTCGGCGCGGAGATCCGGACGCACTACCCGCTCGAGGTGGAGCTGGAGACGGACCTGATCCGCCAGGAGGCGGCGCTGGCCGCGGCGGTGCCCGACCACCTGGTCGAGGTCCTGGCCCGCTACACCCGCGCGGTGCGCGAGTCCCCGGCGGTCGACGCCCGTTCCGGCGTGTCCGCCCGCTTCGCCATCGCCGCCGCCGAGACCGTCGCCGCGTCCGCGCTGCGCCGCGCCGGGCTGCGCAACGAGCGCGAGGCCGTGGCCCGCATCTGCGACGCCGCCTCGGTGACCAGCACGCTGCGCGGCAAGGTCGAGTTCGACAGCGGCGAGGAGGGGCGCGAGACCGAGATCCTCGCCCACCCGCTGCGGGTCGCCACCGCCGAGACGTTCCGGGCCCGGCTGGCCGGGCTGGACCTGTCCGGCTTCACCGACCTGGTCGCCGAGGGCTCGATCATCGAGACCGGCGACCTGGTGTCGGCCGAGGAGCTGCTCGCGCAGATCGGCACGGTCCCGGGCCTGGCCAAGGTCCTGGAGCGGCTCGGCCTCGGCGACGCGCCCAGCCCCGGGCAGGCCGCCGCGGGCGTCGAGTTCGTCCTGGAGGGGCTGCACCTCACCCGCCGGCTGGCCAAGGAGCTGACCGACGACGGCCGCACCCTGTACGGGAGCTGACCGATGACCGGCAACCGCTTCCGGTACGGCGCGTGGCGCGACGGGCCGGACCCGCTCGCGCCGCCGTACGACGTGCGGGCCGCGGTGGACGAGGTCGGCGAGCGGGTCCTGGGCGGCGACAGCCTCCGCGACGCGCTGCGCGACCTGCTGCGCCGCGGTCCGCGCGACGGGCGAGGGCTGGACGACCTGCAGGCCCGCGCCCGGCGGCTGCGGCGCGAGGCGCTGCGCCGCGGCAACCTCGACGGCGCGGTGACCCGGGCGCAGCAGCTGCTCGACCAGGCTGTCGCCGCCGAGCGTGACGAGCTGCGCGGTCGCGACGACATGGACGCCCGCTTCAACGAGGCCGTCCTGGACAACCTGCCGCGCTCGACGTCGCGCGCGGTCGAGGAGCTGTCCGAATACCAGTGGGCCAGCGACGAGGCCCGCACCCTGTACCAGCAGATCCTCGACGGGCTGCGGCGCGAGGTCGTCGAGCAGCGCTTCGCCGGCATGCGCGACGCGCTGCAGGGCCGCGACCCGGCCACGGACGCCCGGGTCGCCGAGATGGTGTCCGACCTCAACGACCTGCTCGGCAAGCACGCCCGCGGCGAGGACACCGCGGACGCCTTCCAGGAGTTCATGGCCAAGCACGGCGACTTCTTCCCGGAGAAGCCGGAGAACGTCGATGAGCTCATCGACTCGCTGGCCCGCCGGGCCGCGGCGGCCGAGCGGCTGATGCGCTCGCTCAGCCCGCAGCAGCGCGAGGAGCTGCAACGGTTGATGGACCAGGCGCTCGGCGACGGACCGTTGCGTGACCAGCTGTCCGAACTCACCGGCAATCTGCGCGCGCTGCGGCCCAACCTCAACTGGGGGCGCGGCGAGCGGATGCGCGGCGAGCAGGACCTCGGCTACGGCGACGCGGCCGCGGCCCTGGGCGAGATCGGCGACCTGGACGACCTGCTCGACCAGCTCGGCCAGGAACACCCCGGCGCCACGCTGGACGACATCGACGTGGAGGCGGTGGAACGCCAGCTCGGCCGGGGCGCGGCCGACGACGTCCGGCGCCTGCGCGAGCTGGAACGCGAGCTGCGCCGGCAGGGCTGGGTCACCCGCGACGACGACGGGCTCACGCTGTCACCCAAGGCGCTGCGGCGGCTCGGGCGTACGGCGCTGGCCCAGGTCTTCAAGGACCTGTCCGGCAAGCAGCGCGGCGAGCACGACCTGCGTGACGCGGGCGCGGCCGGCGACCTCATCGGCTCGTCCCGGCGCTGGCAGTTCGGCGACGAGCAGCCGCTCGACGTCGTGCGCACGATCGGCAACGCGGTCCGCCGCCGCGCCGGCGGGGGAGTGGGCACGGTCCCCGTCCGCCTCGAACCGGAGGACTTCGAGGTCGCCGAGACCGAACGCCGCGCCTCGGCGGTGGTCGCGCTCTGCGTCGACCTGTCGTACTCGATGTTCGCCGACGGCCGCTGGGGCCCGATGAAACAGACCGCGCTCGCGCTCTCGCACCTCGTCGCCACCCAGTTCCCGCAGGACTCGCTGCAGATCGTCGGCTTCGGCCGGTACGCGATGTCGCTGTCGCAGGGCGAGCTCGCCGCCATCGAACCGGACATGGTCCAGGGCACCAACCTGCAGCACGCGCTGAAGCTGGCGGGCCGCCACCTGCGCCGCCACCCCGGCTCCGAGCCGGTGGTGCTGGTGGTGACCGACGGCGAGCCGACCGCCCACCTCGAGGACGACGGCGAGGCGTTCTTCACCTGGCCGACGACGCCGGAGACGGTCCGGCTGACGGTGCAGGAGGTCGACCAGCTCACCCGGTACGGCGCCACGCTGAACCTGTTCATGCTGGGCGAGGACCCGGGCCTGCGCCGCTTCGTCGACGCCGTGGCGCAGCGCAGCGGGGGCCGGGTGTTCAGCCCGGACGTGGCCGAGCTGGGCCGGTACGTGGTGGACGACTACGTGCGCAGCCGGCGCGGCAAACGCTGAGCGGGCGGCGCTTCCCGGGCCCGGTGCTGCCGGGCCCGGGAGGCGTCAGCTCCTCGGCGGGCGCTGGTTCGCGATCAGGGCCAGCAGGGCGGCATGCGTCGGCGCGTCCGCGGCCACCACGAGGCCGCCGGCCCCCATGTGGACCGGCTCTCCGTCGATCCCGGTGACGACGCATCCGGCCGCCCGGCACAGGGCGATCCCGGCCGCGAAGTGGACGCTGTCGCGCAGGTCGCCGTCGGTGACGTACGCGGCGCGGCGGCCGGCGGCGACCCAGGCCACGGCCAGGGTGGTGGACACGACGCGGGGGCGGAACCGGGCGATGAATCCCTCGTCGGCGAGCATCCGGGCGGCCGAGAAGACGTCGCGGTTCGGGAACGGCGGGTCGAGGTTGACGTCGACCAGCCCCGAGCCGGCCGACGGGGTGAGCCGCCGGTCCGCGCCGCCATGGCGGACGTGGGCGGCGGCGGCGCCGGTCCAGAACACCTCGTTCGTGAACGGGTCCGCGCAGGCGGCCACCGTCACGTCGCCGCCGGCTCGCAGCGCGACGTTCACCGAGGCGAGCATGGTCCGCGCTGCGAAGTTCAGGGTTCCGCACAACGGGTCGACCAGCCACAGCCGGTCGTCGTCGCCGGAGCCGGTGCGGCCGCTCTCCTCACCCAGCACCGGGTCGTCCGGCCGCGCCGTCCGCAGAACCTCGATGACGGCCGCCTCGGCCTCGATGTCGGCCGTGGTGGCGAAGTCGCCGTCGGACTTGGCGAAGCGGGTCAGAGCGGATCCATAGCGGGAGCGCACGACCGCGGCTCCGGCCTCCGCCGCTTCGATGACGAGATCCCGGTCGGTGATCGACATGGACGGACCCTAGCCGGGGTGTCAGCCTATCTTCCTAGGATGCGATAGGCGGTGTGCGGCGGGTGACGGGCGGCGAACGGTGCGGCACGGGTGATCCGGCCCTCGGGCGCGGCTGGTTATAGTGGCTCGGCGAGCGCGCGGACCGGCGTGCCCAGCGGCCCGGGGGACGGCCGCGAGGCCTCTTCCGCCGCTGGTGACGTCCGCGGGTGGGGGCCCGGGGCCGGAGTCGCAGGGGAGAGGGGGCGCGATGTCGCAGCAGGCTGCGCCCATGACGGCCACCAACCGCATCTGGACGCTCCCCAACGTGATCAGCTTCGTGCGCCTGCTCGGCGTGCCGCTGTTCCTCTATCTGCTGCTCGGGCCGCACCACGACGTCGCAGCGGTCGTGGTGCTCGCGCTCGGCGGCACCACCGACTGGGTCGACGGGTACGTCGCCCGCCGGATGAACTCGGTGAGCCGGCTGGGCGAGCTGCTCGACCCGTTCGCCGACCGGCTGTACATCCTGGCCACGCTCGTCGGCTTCACCGTGCGCGAGGTGGTCCCGTGGTGGCTGACCGCGGCGCTGCTGCTGCGCGAGGCCGTGCTCGGGGTGGCGCTGATGGTGCTGCGCCGGCACGGGTACGGCCCGCCGCCCGTGCACTACGTCGGCAAGACCGGCACGTTCGTGCTGCTCGGGGCGTTCCCGGTGCTGCTGCTGGCCGAGGCGGTGCCCGCGGCGGAGAGCGTTGCCGGGCCGATCGGCTGGGGCCTGGCCTGGTGGGCGCTCGGCCTGTACTGGGCCGCCGCCGTGCTGTATCTGGCGCAGACCCGGGCCCTGCTGCGCGCCGACCGGGCCGCGTCCGCACGCGAGGCTGTCGCCGGATGACCACGCCCGACGGCGGCGCCGACGCCCGGCAGCCGCGGTTCACTCCTGACTTCCTGACCGAGTTGTTCCGCAACCCCCTGGACCCCGGGTACGCCGACGCGGCCGCCCGCCGGCAGCGCGGTGAGGGGCCGACCGGCGTACGGCGGCAGGTGATCAAGGGCGTGAGCAGTCTCACGCTCGTCGCGCTCGGGTTCCTGCTCGTGGTGGCGTACCAGCAGACGATGGCCGACGAGCCGGCCCGCACCCAGGCCCGGGACACCCTCGTCGACCAGGTGCAGAGCCGCCGTGAGGAGACCGCCCAGCTGCAGGAGCGGGCCGAACGGCTGCGGGCCGAGGTCGCCGGCCTGCGCGAGCAGCAGCTGGGCGGCGCGGCCGTGGCGAAGCTGCGCGGGCTCGAGGCGCAGACCGGGTTCGCGCCGGTCAAGGGCTCCGGCGCCCGGATCACCGTCGGCGACGGGCCCACCCCGATCGACCCGGTGACCGGCGAGCGCGAGAACGAGGCCCGGGTCCGCGACACCGACCTGCAGCTGGCCGTGAACGCGCTGTGGGCGGCCGGCGCGGAGGCCGTCGCGATCAACGGGCAGCGGCTCACCGCGACGTCGGCGATCCGGCAGGCCGGCGAGGCGATCCTCGTCGACCTGCGACCGGTCACCACCCCGTACCAGGTGGTCGCGGTGGGGCCGGGCTCGCTCGCCGACGACTTCCGCGACGGCGCGGCCGGCAAGTTCTTCCGCGCCCTCAACAGCAAGTACGGCATGTCGTACGACGTCTCGGACGTCCACGGCGTCACGCTCGACGCGGCGACCCAGCCGAACCTGCGCCAGGCCACCCCGTCCGCGCCCGCGCCCTCCGCGGCCGGCTCCCCGTCGAAAGGCGGCCGATGATCGCCGTACTCGCCCTGATCGCCGGTGTCGTGCTCGGCATCGTGTTCCATCCCACCGTGCCGCCGGCGCTGCAGCCGTACCTGCCGATCGCGGTGGTGGCCGCGCTCGACGCGGTGTTCGGCGGCGTCCGGGCGAAGCTGGACGGCATCTTCGACGACAAGCAGTTCGTGGTGTCGTTCATTGCGAACGTGGTGGTGGCGGCGCTGATCGTGTACCTGGGCGATCAGCTCGGCGTGGGCGGGCAGCTGTCGACGGGTGTCGTGGTGGTCCTGGGGGTGCGTATCTTCGGCAACGTGGCGGCGATCCGCCGGCACCTGTTCCGGGCGTAGGGCGGCGCGATGACGGACGACGAGAAGACCGCGCGCATCGGGCCGCCCGGCGAGCCCTCGCCGGAGCCGGGCGACGCGGCTCCGGACGTGGCCGGCGCCGAGTCGCATGACGTTGCGCACGAGGTGCATGACGTGCATGACGTGCCGATCGAGGCCGACGGGCCGACGGTTCGCCTGACGGCCCCGCCGCCCCCGGCCGTGCCCGCGGCGGCCGGGCCGGTTCCGGAACCGGTGACCTCCGAGCCTGCTGCGGCCGTACCGGAAGAGGCGTCCCGGCCACACGTGCCGGACCCGGACGGGCCGGCCGAACCGGTCCCGGCGGCGTCACCTGAAACGGTGAGCGAGGCGCCGGCCGTCGCGCCGTGGCGGCGGCTGTCGTCGGCCGGGGCGCTGATCTGGGTGCTGCTGGCGCTGTTCGGTTTCACGCTGGTCGTGCAGCTGCGCAGCAACGACGCCGACTCCGGGCTGGCCTCGGCACGCCAGGAGGACCTCGTCCGGATCCTGTCCGACCTCGAGGCGCGCGACCAGCGGCTGCAGCAGGAGATCAGCGGCCTGGAGGAGAGTCAGCGGCAGCTCACGTCCGGGGTCGCCGGGCGGCAGGCGGCGCTGGCCGAGGCGGAGAAGCGGGCCGGTGAGCTGGGCCTGTTGTCCGGCACGCTGCCGGCCCACGGCCCGGGCCTGAAGATCGTCATCGACCCGAAGGGCCAGCCGATCAAGGCGTCCGCGATCCTGAACGCCGTGCAGGAGCTGCGCGGCGCCCAGGGCGAGGTGATGGAGCTGGTCGGCGGCAACGGGGTCACCGTGCGGATCGTGGCGTCGTCGTATTTCGTCGACGCGGCCGGCGGGGAGATCATCGTCGACGGCAAGCAGCTCAGCGGTCCGTACACGCTCTGGGTGATCGGGGTGCCGTCGACCATGCAGACGGCGCTGCAGATCCCCGGTGGGGTGGTCGAATCGGTGCACCAGGCCGGCGGTAACGTGACCATGGAGCAACGCGCCGCGGTCGACGTGACCGCGGTACGACAGCCAGCCAGCCTGCAGTACGCGCGCCCGGTGTCCTGAGCGGGTGCGCTTCTCAACGGAGGAATGTGTGATTCCTGAGGATCTGCGGTACACGGCCGAGCACGAGTGGGTGTCCGGCGACGGCACCGGTCCCGTGCGCGTGGGCATCACCCACTTCGCGCAGGACGCGCTCGGCGACATCGTCTACGTGCAGCTGCCCGACGAGGGCACGGTGGTGCAGGCCGGCGACCAGCTGGGCGAGATCGAGTCGACCAAGAGCGTCTCCGAGCTGTACGCGCCGGTGGCGGGCACGGTGGTCGCCCGCAACGCCACGCTGGCCGACGAGCCCGAGCTGATCAACGCCGAGCCGTACGCGGCCGGCTGGCTGGTCGAGATCGCGCCGGACGACCCTGCGGCGCTCGGCAGCCTGCTGGACGCCGAGGCGTACCGGGCGCTGACCGACAGCTGATCGTGAACGTCCGCGCGTCTGGTTGCCCGGTATATCCGCGCTGACTAGGCTCGCGGAGCACCTGTAGAACCGTTATTACTTCGAAACCGATAGTCGTGCGTCCGGGCCTCCGGGCTGCGGCGGCGGGGGGCGCTGCGCTCCGGACCCCACGTCCGGCCTGCTCACCCTTGGTCGTCGGGCGGCGACCGAAACAGATCCGTGAGGTGGTCCATGACGCGCCCAGACGACGAGTTCCCCCCACTCGACGTCACGTCCACGCTGAACCTCGGTGCGCTCGACGAGGTGCTCGAGGGGCCTGAGACCGACGTGGTGCCGAGCCGGATGTCCGGTTCGCTGCCCCCCGGGATGGCACTGCTCGTGGTGCGCCGCGGCCCGAACGCGGGTGCGCGGTTCCTGCTGGACCACGACGTGACGACCAGCGGCCGGCACCCCGACAGCGACATCTTCCTGGACGACGTGACGGTCTCGCGCCGGCACGCCGAGTTCCACCGCGACGGGGGCACCTTCACGGTCCGCGACGTCGGCTCGCTCAACGGCACGTACGTGAACCGGGAGCGGGTGGAATCCGCGACGCTGAGCAACGGTGACGAGGTCCAGATCGGCAAGTTCCGGCTGGTCTTCATCGCCGGTCCGCGGCCGGAGGGCGAGGGCGGCGGGGCGTGAACCCGTCGGGGGCGGCCGCGCAGGACCCGGGCGCACGCCCGGGCCGTGACGCTGCGCTGATGAGCATCGGGGAGGTGCTGGCCCAGCTGCGGACGGAGTTCCCGGACACGACGATCTCGAAGCTCCGGTTCCTGGAGGCGGAAGGGCTGGTCGACCCCCAGCGCACCGCCTCCGGCTACCGCAAGTACTCGTGGAACGACGTGGCGCGGCTGCGCTTCGTGCTGACCGCGCAGCGCGACCAGTACCTCCCGCTCCGGGTGATCCGCGAGCAGCTGGAGGCGCTGGAGCGCGGGGACGACCCGCTGAGCCGGCAGCGGCCCACCCTGGTGGCCGTCGGCTCGGAGACGGAGGCCGCCGCCGAGGCGGCGGACACCCGGGTGTCGCGGGCGGACCTCGTCGAGCGCACCGGCATCGGCGAGCAGCTGCTCACCGAGCTGGAGCGGATCGGCCTGGTCGTCTCGCGCCCGCCGGGCTGGTACGACGGCGACGCGGTGGTGATCGTCGAGGCGGTGGTCGGGCTGACCCGCCACGGCCTCGAGGCGCGCCACCTGCGGGCGTTCCGCGCCGGCGCCGACCGCGAGGTGGGCCTGTTCACGCAGCTGCTGGCGCCGCTGGTGCGCCAGCAGGACCCGGCGGCGCGGGCCCGTGCGGCCGAGACGGCGCGCGAGCTGCAGGCCCTGTCGCAGCGGCTGCACGCGGCGCTGGTCCGGGCCGGCCTGCGTGACACCCTCGGGCGCTGAGGTTACGCCCAGCGCTGAACATCATCGCGGCGCCGCGTACCGCGGTGGCGTGCGGACCCCTCCGTGACCAGCGGACCGGCGAGGTTGGGCCGCGTCGCGGCGGGTATGCCGAGTGGGATCGGACACGGACCTCGTGTGGCGCTCGTCCCAGGGCGTCCGTGTACCGTGCAGGATAGGGCGGGAAGAAGCCTGAGGTCGCCGTTTCGACGGTGATCGACGGGGCGGCGACGACGTGCGACACGGAGGCGGGCGGTGCGCGAGCTGAGCGTGGTCGGAGTTCGGGTGGAGCTGCCCAGCAACCAGCCGATCGTCCTGCTCAGGGAGGTCGACGGCGATCGGTACCTGCCGATCTGGATCGGCGCGGTGGAGGCGACCGCCATCGCGTACGAGCAGCAGGGCGTGAAACCGGCCCGGCCCCTGACCCATGACCTGCTCCGGGACATCCTCACGGCGCTCGAGGCGCCGCTGAAGGCGGTCGAGATCACGGAGCTCAAGGAGAACGTCTTCTACGCCGACCTGCTGATCGGCGACGACCTGCGGGTGTCGGCCCGGCCGAGCGACTCGATCGCGCTGGCGCTGCGGGTGGGCGCGCCGATCCGGTGTGCCGACCAGGTGCTGACCGAGGCCGGCATCGTCATCCCGGACGAGCAGGAGGACGAGGTCGAGAAGTTCCGCGAATTCCTCGACCAGGTCCGCCCGGAGGATTTCGCCGGCTGACGAAGCCCGGGTTCACCACGTCCGGGTCGACGACCGGTGCGCACGGCTCCCGCCGCTGGTGGGGGCCGTTTTTGCGCTCCGCCGCATCGATGGTGACCATATGTCCGGCTCCTCCGTACGCGGCGTGTCGCGGCATTACCTCCCTGTTTCCGGGCACGCTGAGTTATAGGCTCGTGAAGTCCAGGTGAAGCGGCACCGCGCAGCGGGGAGGTAGTCGCGTGCACGGCTCAGATCCTCAGGAGGGCGTCAGCGTCGGCGCGGACGGCGAGGTCGGGTATCGCGGTGTGACCGCGTGCCAGGCGGTCGGCATCAGCTACCGCCAGCTCGACTACTGGGCCCGTACCACGCTGGTCGTGCCGAGCATCCGCGACGCGTCCGGCTCCGGCACGCAGCGGCTGTACTCGTTCCGGGACCTGGTCGTCCTCAAGGTGGTCAAACGGCTGCTCGACGCCGGGGTGTCGCTGCAGAACATCCGCAAGGCGATCGAGACGCTGCGCTCGCGCGGGGTCGAGGACCTCGCCGGCATCACGCTGATCTCCGACGGCACGACCGTGTACGAGTGCCGCTCGCCGGAGGAGGTCGTCGATCTGCTGCAGGGCGGCCAGGGCGTCTTCGGCATCGCGATCGGCGGGGCGTTCAAGGAGATCCAGGGCTCGCTGTCGCACCTGCCCGCCGAACCGGCCACGCAGGCACAGCCGGTGGGCGTACCGGCCGAACCGGCCGCGGGCGACGAGCTGGCGGCCCGCCGCGCCCGGCGCCGCGCGGGCTGACGCTCCACTTTGCCGGTCCGGCAACGACATTTGCCGCCGCGGCCGGCGCGGTCCACGCTCGGATCATGAGCGATGCGACGACGTGGGACGAGCGGTACGCGACCGCCGACCGGATGTTCAGCGGCAACCCCAATGCCGCCCTGGTGCACGAGGTGGACGGCCTGACCCCCGGCACCGCCCTGGACGTGGGGTGCGGGGAGGGCGGCGACGCCGTCTGGCTGGCCCGCCAGGGCTGGGCCGTCACCGCCGTGGACGTCTCCGAGGTGGCGTTGCGCCGGGTCGCCGTGGCCGCCGACGAGGCCGGGGTGGCCGTCGAGGTGCAGCGGCACGACCTTCAGCGGTCCTTCCCCGGGGGCACCTTCGACCTGGTGTCCTCGCAGTTCCTGTACTCGTACGGCGACTTCCCGCGGGAGCGGATCCTGCGGCGGGCCGCGGACGCCGTCGCACCGGGCGGCATCCTGCTCATCGAGAGCCACCAGGGCCACGGTCCCGGCGAGGAGCACCCGCCGATCGTCTTCCCGTCGCCGGCGGAGCTGCTGGCCGGGCTGGACCTGGCGCCGGGGGAGTGGGAGGTGCTGCGGTGCGCCGAGCACCCGAGCGCGGGGGACCGTACGGACAGCACCGTGAAGCTGCGGCGGGCGGCCCGCTAGATTCAGCAGGTGACCGATCTCTTCGACGCCGCCGGGACGCTGCGGGAGGCGTACGAGCGCGTCGACTGGGCCGCGACGTCGCTGGGACCGGTGGACGGCTGGAGCCCCGCGCTGCGCTCGACGCTCGACCTAGCGCTGCGCACCCGGGCGCCGGTGACCCTGCTGTGGGGGCCGGAGTTCGTGCTCGTCTACAACGAGGCGTACGTGGAGATGATCGGCGACAAGCACCCGGCCGCGCTGGGCGCCCGTACCGCCGACGTGTTCGCGGAGATCTGGGACGAGATCGGCCCGATGCTGCGGTCGGTGGCCGCCGGCCGGGGCGCCACCTGGGTCGAGGACATGCGGCTGCTGATGGGCCGCCGCGGCTTTCTGGAGGAGACCTACTTCACCTTCTCCTACTCGGCGGTGTACGGGCGGGACGGCGCGATCGAGGGCGTCATCGACATCGCCTCGGAGACCACCGCCTTCGTGCTCGGCAGCCGCCGCCTGGCGCTGCTGAGCCGGCTCAACGACCGGCTCGCCGACCTCGACGACGTGCCGGGCCTGCTCGCGCGGGCGCTGCCGCTGCTGCGGGAAGCGCCCCGCGACCTGGCCGGCGTGGACATCCTGCTGCCCGAGCGGGCGGGCGCCGCGCCGGCGATGCCCGACGGGGACGTCGTCGTGGAGGACCACCTCGGCGGGCGGCGGGCGTGGGTGCGCCTGGCCGGTGCGCCGCCGACGCGGGGCAACGCGGTGCTGGTCGCCGGGCTGAGCCCGCACCTGGCCGTGGACGAGGCGTACCTGGGGTTCATCCGGCTGATCGGCACCGCGCTGTCGCAGGGCCTGAACCGGATCCGGGCCCGGCAGGCGGAGCGGCACGCGGCGACGATCCAGCGGGAGATGGCCGAGGCGCTGCAGCGCAGCCTGCTGGTGCCGCCCGCGCAGCCCGACCACCTGCGGGTGGCGGTGCGCTACCAGCCGGCCGCGGAGGGCGCCCAGATCGGCGGCGACTGGTACGACTCGTTCGTGCTGCCGGACGGGCGGCTGACGATCGTGGTGGGCGACGTGACCGGGCACGACCGGTACGCGGCCGCCGCGATGAGCCAGGTGCGCAACCTGCTGCGGGGCATCGCGTACACCCTGGCGGGCGGTCCGGCCGGGCTGCTGACGGCGCTCGACGACGCCATGGCGGGCTTCGGCGTGGGCATGCTCGCCACCTGCGCGCTGGCCAACGTGGAACAGGACGCGGAGCAGGAGGCGGCCGGCGTACGGACGTTGCGCTGGTCGAATGCGGGTCATCCGCCGCCGGTCCTGCTGCTGCCGGACGGCTCCGTACGCCTGCTGGACACCCGCAGCGAGGCGTTGCTGGGCACCCGGTTCCGGCCCGGCCGCACCGAGCACACCGTCGAGCTGCCGCCCGGCGCGATGGTCGTCTTCTACACCGACGGCCTCATCGAGCGGCGCGGCACCGGCCTGGACGAGGGCATCGCCGAGCTGGTGGACGTGCTGCGGCAGCGGGCGCACCCCGGGCCGGAGGAGGTCTGCGACCATCTCCTCGAGCACTTCCTCGGCGCGACGGAGGACGACGTCGTGCTGACCGTCCTGCACGCCCGCCCGCAGCAGTGAGGACGCCGGCCGTGGGCACCGGAGCCCGTACCGGCGCGGCGATGGCCGTGGCGTCGATGCTGCTCGTCCAGCTCGGCCTGGCCGTCTCCGTCGGCTTCATCGACCGCCTCGGCGCGGAGGGCACCGCGTGGCTGCGGCTGGCCTGGGCCGGGCTGATCCTGGCCGTCCTGGTCCGGCCCCCGGTGTGGCGCTTCGAGCGGCGCGCGCTGCTGGCCTGCGTCGCGCTCGGCGTCGCCACCGGCGGCGTCACGCTGCTGTTCATGGCCGCGATCGCCCGGCTGCCGCTGGGTACGGCCAGCGCCCTGGAGTTCCTCGGCCCGCTGGGCGTGGCGGTGGTCCGGGGCCGGCGCGGCACCACGCTGTGGCCGGCGCTGGCCGCGGCCGGGGTCGTGCTGCTGACCCAGCCGTGGCACGGCGGGGCGGACCCGGTGGGCGTGCTGTTCGCGCTGGCGGCGGCGCTGTGCTGGGCGGCGTACATCGTCCTCACCCAGCGGGTGGGCGACGAGGTCACCGGGCTGCGCGGCCTCGGGGTGTCCATGCCGGTCGCCGCGCTGACCGCGACGCTGGTCGCGGGCCCGTCCGTGTTCCCGCGGCTGACGGGGGAACTGCTGCTCGCCGGGCTGGGGCTGGCGGTGATGCTGCCGGTGGTGCCGTTCGCGCTGGAGTTCCTCGCGCTGCGCCGGCTCACCACCGCCGCGTTCGGCACGCTGATGAGCCTGGAGCCGGCGTTCGCCCTGGTCATCGGGTTCCTGGTGCTGGGGCAGCGGCCGGGCTGGGTGCCGGTCGCGGGCATCGGCTTCGTGGTGGCGGCCGGCATCGGCGCGGAGCGCACCGGAGCGCGCCACCAGCTCACCACCTAGGACGGGCGGCCCCCGGGAAAGGTTGACGGCCGGCGTCGTCAACTTTCCGGGGCGCCCACGGGTCTCCTCCTTCGCACTGACCTTGATCGGCGAAGGAGAAAACCGTGCATGTCCGCCGCCTCGCGCCCCTGACGGTCGTCGCCGTTCTCGCCGGCTGTGCGCCGGCTCCCCACGCTCCGGCGTTCGTACCGGCAGAATCGGCACCGGTCCCGAGCCCGAAGGTGGCGTCCATGCCGATCACGTACCCGGAGGCCGGCAGCGGCGCGTTCACCGCCGCGCCGGCCGAGTCCCCGTTCCGGCCGCGCGGGCAGGTGCTGCGCTACCGGGTGCTGGTGGAGAGGGACATCGCCGGGATCAGCGCGAGCGGCTTCGCCCGGACCGTACGGGCCACGCTGGGCGACCCGCGCGGGTGGTCGGCGGGCGGGGAGCGCTCGTTCCGCCGGGTGGGCGCCCGGGAGCCGCGCGACTTCACGATCTACCTGGTCACCCCGCGTACCCGCGACGAGCTGTGCCAGGACGTCCCGGACGGGTACACGTCGTGCCGCAACGGCGACCGGGTCGTGCTGAACGTGGCGCGCTGGGTGAAGGGGGTTGCGGGGTACGGTGCTCCGCTGTCGGTGTACCGGCAGTACATGGTCAATCACGAGGTGGGGCACCGGCTCGGCCGGGGCCATGAGCGCTGTCCGGGCGAGGGTGAGCCGGCGCCGGTGATGCAGCAGCAGACGCTGGGCCTGCACGGCTGTACGCCGAACCCGTGGCCGTACCGCGACGGCGAGCGCTACGCGGGGGCCTCCGGCGTCTACGACGATCCGATGCCACCACGCGACCGCGGGAAGCGCCGCTGACCGGTCAGCCGTCCACCAGCCCCGCGCGCACCGCGTAGAGGGCGGCCTGCGTGCGGTCCTGCAGCCCCAGCTTGGTGAGGATCGCGCTGACGTGGGTCTTCACGGTCTTCTCCGCCAGCCCCAGCTGCCGGGCGATCTCCCGGTTGGCGCGGCCCCGCGCGATTGCCGCGAGGACCTCCCGCTCGCGGGGCGTCAGCTGCGGGTCGCCCGGCCCGGCCCGCCCCTCGGTGAGCAGCCGTGCCACGTCCGGGTGCAGCAGCACGTGACCGGCGTGCACCGAGCGGATCGCCGAGGCCAGCGCGGGCGGGTCGATGTCCTTGTAGACGTACCCGGCGGCGCCGGCGTGCACGGCCGGCAGCACGGCGGACGGCTCGGTGAAGCTCGTGACCACCAGCACCCGGGCGGCGCTGCCCGCCTCCCGCAGGCCGCGCAGCGCGGCGATGCCGTCGGCGCCGGGCATCCGCAGGTCCAGCAGCACCACGTCGGGGGACAGCTCGCCGGCCGCGGTCACTGCCCCGGCGCCGTCGGCGGCCTCGCCCACCACGGTCATGTCGTCCTGCAGATCCAGGAACGTGCGCAAGCCCTGCCGGACGACCGGGTGGTCGTCGACCACCAGCACGCGGATCGGCTCAGGCATCGGCGGGCACCTCCAGCCGTACGGTGGTGCCGGCGCCGGGCGCGGACCGTACCCGCAGCCGGCCGCCCGCCGCGCGGGCCCGCTCGCGCATCGACGCGAGGCCGTACTGGCGTGACGGCGTGCCCGGGTCGAACCCGCGCCCGTCGTCGGTCACCTCCAGCACCACCGACCGCTCGCCGGCGTGGACGGCGACCGTCACGACGCTCGCGTCGGCGTGGCGCAGCGCGTTGTGCAGCGCCTCCTGGCCGACGCGGTAGACCGCCTCCTCCCGCTCGGGCGTCAGCCGCGGCACCGGCCCGCCCGCGAAGCGCACCGCCGGCCGGTGCGCCCGGTCCAGCACCTCCACGTGTTTGCGCAGCGCGGCGCCCACCCCGTCACCGGCGAGGTCGGCCGGGCGCAGCCCCTCCACGATGGCGCGCAGCTCCTCGGCGGCCTCGGCGGCGAGCCGGCGTACGGTGTCCAGCTCCGCCCGCGCCCGTTCGGCGTCGCGGGTGACCAGCGCCGCGGCGGCGTCGGCGGTCAGCCGCAGGCTGAACAGCTTCTGCGCCACCGCGTCGTGCAGCTCCCGGGCGATCCGATGACGTTCGGCCACGACCGACAGCTCGCGGTTGCGCTCGTACAGCCGCGCGTTGGTCAGCGCGATCGCCGCGTGCCCGGCGAGCAGCCGCAGCAGCTCCTCGTCGGCGGCGGTGAACCCGCCCGGGACCTGCTTGTTGGCCAGGAACAGGGTCCCGAGGATCTCGCCGTCGTGCACGATCGGCATGCCGAGGAAGTCGGCGAGCACCGGGTGCGCCGCGGGCCACCAGCCGAACCGCGGGTGCGAGCGCACGTCGGCGAGGCGGACCGGCTCCGGGTCGAGCAGCATCGCGCCGAGCAGGCCGTGCCGGTGCGGCATCGGCCCGATCGCCTTCCACTGCTCGTCGCTGATGCCGTCGGTGAGGAACTCCGCGAACGTGTCCCCGGGGCCGGGCACGCCCAGCGCCGCGTACCGGGCGTCGAGCAGCCGGCGCGCCGCCGCGACGATCGTCTGCAGCACATCGCGCACCGACAGGCGGGCGGTGACGGCGAGCACCGCCTCGCTGACCTGACGCAGTTCCTCGCGGTCGCAGCCGGACACCCCTGCACCGTACCGGCGGGCGGCCACCGGCGGATCGGGCCCGCGACGTAGGTCCAAGGTCCGGTCCCGGCTGCGTCCGCGGCCCGATGGCGGGCCGCCGCGGCCGCCCTAGCGTCGGTGGCGTCGAAGGGAGATCCACGATGGTCGTCGCCATCATCACCGGCGCGTCCCGGGGACTCGGGTACGCGCTGTCCGCAGGCCTCGCCGCGGCGGGGTGGGACCTGGTCACCGATGCCCGCACCGCCGCCGAGCTCACCGCCGCCACGCACCGGCTGAGATCCGCCGGCGCGCGGGCCGTCGTCGCCGTGCCGGGGGACGTCACCGACCCTGTCCACCGCGGCGAGCTGGTCGCGGCGGCCGACCGGCTCGGCGGACCGGACCTGCTGGTCAACAACGCGGGCATCCTCGGGCCGAGCCCGCAGCCACCGCTCGCCGCCTACCCGCTGGAGGTGCTGCGCGAGGTGTACGAGGTGAACACGCTCGCCCCGCTCGCCCTGATCCAGCTGGCGTTGCCGGCCCTGCGCGAGCGCCGCGGGGCGATCGTCACGGTCACCTCCGACGCGGCCGTGGAGCCGTACCCGGGCTGGGGCGGGTACGGCTCCGCGAAGGCCGCCGCGGAGCAGGCGAGCCGCGTGCTGGCCGCGGAGGAGCCGGACGTACGGGTGTGGGCGGTGGACCCGGGCGACCTGCGGACCCGCATGCACCAGGAGGCGTTCCCCGGCGAGGACATCGGCGACCGGCCGCCGCCGGAGTCGGTGGTGCCGGCCTTCCTGCGGCTGCTCGCCGGCGCCCCGCCGTCGGGCCGCGTCCGCCTGGCCGACCTGGCCGCCACCGGAGCCGCCCGATGACGGCCACGCTGCCGGCCTTCGAGCTGCCCGCCCGGCTGGAGGCGGACCGGCCGCCCGAGCCCCGCGACGGCGTGCGGATGCTCACCGCGCGGCGCGGCACCGGCGCGATCGGCCACCACCGGTTCACCGATCTGCCCGGGGTGCTGCGCGCCGGCGACGTGCTGGTGGTCAACACCTCCGGGACGCTGCCGGCCGCCGTACCGGTCGCCGGGAGCCCGCTGAGCGTGCACTTCTCCACGGCCACCGCGGACGGCGCCTGGCTGATCGAACTGCGCGGCCCGGCGGGCCCGTACGCCGGCGCGGCCCCCGGCGAGCGGTACGCGCTGGCCGGGGGCGGGGCCGTCACGTTGCGGGAGGCGTACTCGAGGGGCCGGCTGTGGGTCGCCGACGTCGACACCGGTGCGGCCGCCACGGTCACCGATTACCTGTACGCCCACGGCGCGCCGATCCGCTACTCGTACGTGCCCCGGCCGTGGCCGCTGAGCGCGTACCAGACGGTGTTCGGGGTGCACCCGGGCAGCGCCGAGATGCCCAGCGCCGGGCGGCCGTTCACCCACGAGCTGGTGACCCGGCTGGTGACCGCGGGCGTGCTGCTCGCACCCGTGCTCCTGCACACCGGGGTGGCGTCGCCGGAGGCGCACGAACGCCCGTACCCGGAGCGTTTCGCCGTGCCGGCGACCACCCTGCGCACGGTCGCCGACGCCAAGGCCGACGGCGGCCGCGTCATCGCAGTGGGCACCACCGCGGTCCGCGCCCTCGAGACCGCGTGGGACGGCCCGGCGAGCGGCTGGACCGACCTGGTGGTCACGCCGGAGCGAGGGGTACGGGTGGTGGACGGGCTGCTCACGGGGTTCCACGAGCCGCGCGCCTCCCACCTGGACATGCTCGCCGCGATCGCCGGGACGCCGCTCCTCCGGCGCTGCTACGAGGCGGCGCTGGAGGGCGGCTACCGCTGGCACGAGTTCGGCGACGTCAACCTGCTCCTGCCATGAGGCCGTCGGGGCGCACCCGGTATCAGCCGGCGCGGCCGCGGTCGGGGGCGGGGACCGGATCGTCGTACGCGCCCACGCGGCCGCCGTAGCGCCTGCCGGCCCGGTACGGCCACGGGTTGGGCGTACAGCCGTGCAGGCCCAGCGTCTGCTGCTGCATCACCGGCGCCGGCCGGCCCGCGCCGGGGCAGCGTTCGTGGCCGTGGCCGAGCCGGTGCCCGACCTCGTGGTTGACCATGTACTGCCGGTACACCGACAGCGGAGCACCGTACCCGGGCACGCCCTTGACCCAGCGCGCCACGTTCAGCACGACCCAGTCGCCGTTGCGGCACGACGTGTACTCGTCCACCGCGCTGCGGCACAGCCGGTCGCGGGTACGCGGCGTCGCCAGGTACACCGTGAAGTCGTACGCCTGCCCCGGTCCCACCCGCCGCAGCCGCAGCGTGCCGCCGGCGGTCCACCCGCGCGGGTCGGCCAGCGTGGCGGCGACCGCGTCGGCGAACGAGGCGGGCGCGAGGCCCGTGATGTCACGTTCGACCAGCACCCGGTAGCGCAGCAGCGACCCGCTCCGGCCCGCCGTGCGTGCGGTGCCGGGGGCGGTGCGCCAGTGTCCGTGCCCGCGTGCCGGGTAGGCGATCACGGGGGCCGGCTTCGCGCGGACGGGAGCCGCCACCGGGCGCCGCTCGGCCGGGGTCCCGGCCGGCCGGGGAGGATCGCCGCACGCGGTGACGCCGGCCAGCGTCAGCGCGGCCACGGCGATCCGGATCAGCCTCACCCCTGACCCTTCGGCCGGGCGGTGCGGGCGCTGAGGGCGATCATCCGGCGCTGACGACCGGGTACGCCACCCGCGCGGGCGCCGGGTCGATCGCCTTCTCCACGGTGATCGCGTGCCACAGGCAGAACATCGCCACCGTCCAGACCTTGCGGGAATTGTCGGCCACCCCCGCGCGGTGCTCGGCCAGCAGGCGCTGGGCGTACCCGAGGTCCACCAGGTGCCCGGCCTGCGAGGCGGTGAGCAGCGCGCTGACCCAGTCGCCGATCGCGCCCTTGAGCCACAGCCGGGTGGGGGTGGGGAAGCCCAGCTTGCGGCGCTCCCGGACGGACTCGGGGACGATGCCGCGCATGGCCTCGCGCAGGGCGTGCTTGGTGGTGCGGGAGCCGTGCGGCAGCTTCAGCTCGGTCGGCAGGCCGGCGGCGGCCGCGTACACGGCCTGGTCGAGGAAGGGCACGCGCAGCTCCAGCGAGTGCGCCATGGACATCCGGTCGGCCTTGGTGAGGATGTCGCCGGGCAGCCAGGTGTGCAGGTCGACGTACTGCATGGAGGCCACGTCGTCGACGTCGGCGGTCTCCGCGTACAGGTGGGAGGTGATCGCCGTGTGCGGTTCGGCGGTGAACCGCAGCAGCTCGGCCTTCTCGGCGGGGGAGAAGATCCGCGCGTTGCCGTAGTAGCGCTCCTCGATCGGCGTGGTGCCGCGCTCGAGGAAGCTGCGCCCGCGCATGCCCTCGGGAATGACCTGGGACAGCCCGCGCAGGCCGCGCCTCATCCCGGCGGGCAGCCGCCCGATGCCGGCCAGCGACATCGGCTCCCGGTAGATCGTGTACCCGCCGAACAGCTCGTCGGAGCCCTCGCCGGACAGCACCACGGTCACGTACCGCGAGGCGGTCCGCGCCAGGAAGTACAGCGGGATCAGCGAGGGGTCGGCGACCGGGTCGTCGAGCAGCTGGACGATGCGCGGCAGCTCCCGGATCACGTCGTCCTCGGTGACCACGGTCGGGGTGAGCCGGACGCCGAGCTGCGCGGCCGTGTCCTGGGCGACCTCGATCTCGGAGTATCCCTCGTGCGCGAAGCCGGCCGTGAACGCGTGCAGGTCCGGCCGCTGCTCGCGGGCCAGCGCCACGATCGCCGACGAGTCGACGCCGCTGGACAGGAACGCGCCGACCGGGACCTCGGCGTGCAGGTGCCGGCGGACGCTGTCGCGCAGCGCGTCGCGGATGGCGTGGTACGCCGCCTCGGGCTGCACGTGCAGCGGCCGCAGCGACGGCCGGAAGTAGCGTTCCCGGCGCAGCCCGCCGCCGGGCGTCCAGGTCAGCCGGTGCCCGGGCGGCAGGCGCCGGACGTGCCGGTGCAGGGTGAGCGGGTCGGGCACGTACTGCAGGGTCATGTAGTGCGCGAGCGCGTCGGTGTCCAGCGCCGCCCCGGAGTCACCGCTGAACGGCAGCAGCGCCTTGCGCTCACTCGCCAGGAACACCCCGTCGGCGGTCTCCAGCACGTACAGCGGCTTGATGCCGAACGGGTCGCGGGCGGCGTGCAGCGTGCCGGTCCAGTGGTCGTACGCCGCGAACGCGAACATCCCGCGCAGCCGGGGCAGGGCGGCGGCGCCCCAGTGGTGGAACGCGGCGGCCAGCACCTCGGTGTCGCCGTGGGTGGCGAACGTGGCACCGTGCTCGCGGACCAGGTCGGCGCGCAGTTCGCGGTAGTTGTAGATCTCGCCGTTGAAGACCACCGTCCAGCGCCCGGCCTGCGGCCCGTCGACGGGGTAGTGGGCCGGCTGGGCGCTCTCGGCCCGGTCGATGATCGCGAGGCGCTTGAAGCCGAACGCCAGCCCGTCGCCGAACTCGACGCGGGTGTCGTCCGGGCCGCGGTGATGCATCGTCTCCAGCGCGTCGGCGAACGCGGCGGCCGACTCGGGGTCGGGCACGCCGGCGTTCGGACGGCTGCTCACGAAGACGCTGAGACCACACATCGGGGCGCTCCTGTCGTTGACGGCGGTTCGCGTGCCGAACCGTAGGAGCGCTCCTGTGCAGAACTTGTGAGGATCCTTCGCGGATCCGTACGGCCACCGGAACCGGTGGCGGATCTTCACAGGAACCGCACATTCCTTGGCCGCGTTTGCCCTGCTGGGCCAGAATCCGACGGGTGACCGCACGGATCCTGGTGGCCGACGACGACCCGAAGCACGCCCAGCTCATCCGCCTGTACCTCGAGCGCGAGGGCCATCAGGTGCTCACCGTGGGTGACGGCCGGGCGGCGCTGGAGATGGCCCGGTCGCGCCGGCCCGACCTGGTCGTGCTGGACGTGATGATGCCGCTGGTGGACGGCCTCGACGTGTGCCGGATCCTGCGTGCCGAGTCCAGCATCGCGATCCTGCTGGTCACCGCGCGGTCCTCGGAGAACGACATGCTGCTGGGGCTGGACATCGGCGCGGACGACTACCTCGCCAAGCCGGTGAGCCCGCGGGAGCTGACCGCCCGGGTGCGCGCGCTGCTGCGGCGTACGGGCGCCGCCGACGGCCCGGCGTCGGTCCTGCGTGTCGGCGACCTGGAGGTCGATCCCGGCCGCTTCGAGGTGCGCGTCGCCGGCACGCCGGTGAACCTCACCGCCAAGGAGTTCGGCATCGTCGAGCTGCTCGCCCGCGAGCCGGGCCGGGTCTTCACCCGCGGGCAGATCATCGACAAGACGTTCGGCTTCGAGCACGACGTGTCCGAGCGTACGGTCGACGCCCACGTGGTGAACCTGCGCCGCAAGATCGAGGCGAACCCGGCCGAGCCGCGGTACGTGCAGACGGTCTACGGCCGCGGCTACCGGATGGCCGAGCGGTGAGTTTCCGCAGCTTCCGGCTGCGCGTGTTCCTGCTCGTCATGATCGTGGCGGTGACGGCGATCGGCGCCACCGCCTGGCTGACGCTGAGCCTCACCTCGCGTGAGGTACGGCTGTCGCAGCGCGCCGCGGTGGAGCACCAGACGGCGATCGTGGAGGCCGTGCAGCGCTTCGGCCTGCTGCGCGGGCGCTGGCCCGGCCTGGACCGGCTCGTCGCCCAGCTGTCCCGCGACACCGGCCTGCACATCCAGCTGCGGACCCAGGACGGCGTGGTGCTCGTCGACTCCGACAACCTCGACGGGCGCACGTCCGGGCCGGTGCAGGGCACCGCGCTGGGCATCGACCCGCGCCCGGCGCTGTCCCCGGCGATCACCCGTACCTTCGACGCTCCCGCCGGTGCCGCCCCGCCCGCGGCAGCCCCCGGGGCAGTGGCCGCCGGGGTGAAGTACCTCCTGACGCTCGGGCTGCCGGAGGATTTGTTCGGCCCGGAACCCGTCGACCGGGCCTACGGCTCGCCGCCGATGCTGATGCTGCGGCAGGCGGCCCAGTACCGGGCGGCGCTCATCGCGATCCGCTGCATCGAGGGCGACGGGGCCGCGCTGAGCACGGACCGGGTGCCGTACCTGACCGCGGTGCAGGTGTCCGGGAACCGGGAGTGCGTGCAGCGCGCCAGTACCAAGGTCGTGGCGGACACGGCCTGGCTGGGTGAGATCGGGAACGTGTACATCCGCTGCACCCAGAAGTCCGAGGACAGCCCGGACTGTGTCCGCGCGGCCTTCACCACCGGCGTCAGCGCCCCCGCGGCCGTACCGCTGCAGCTGTACCTCGGCGCGCGTCCCGACACCGGCTTCGGCGAGCTGCGGCAGCCGGCCCTGCTCGGCACCGCCGGGCTGGTGCTGGTCGCGCTGGCCGGCACGGCGCTGATCGCGCGCCGGGTCAGCCTGCCGGTGCGCCGGCTCACCGAGGCGTCCCGGCTGCTCGCCGACGGCCGGCTCGACGTGCGCGTCCCGGCGACCGGCAGCAGCGAGCTGGCCCGGCTGTCCGAGTCGTTCAACGCGATGGCCGAGGCCGTGCAGCGCAGCGAGGAGCGCCAGCGCCGGCTCATCGCCGACGTCGCCCACGAGATGCGTACGCCGCTGTCGAACCTGCGCGGCTACCTGGAGGGCCTGTCCGACGGGGTGGTCGAGCCGAGCCGGGAGCTGTTCGCGTCGCTGCACGAGGAGACCCTGCTGCAGCGCCGCATCCTCGACGACCTGCAGGTCCTCGCCCTGGCCGAGGCGGGGGACCTGGGCTACACGTTCGCGCCGCTCGACCTCGCGGACGTGGTCTCGGGCGGCGCGACGGCGCACCGGGCGGTGGCCGCCGAGGCCGGGGTGGCGATGACCGTCGACGCCCCCGCCCCGGTGTGGATCGAGGGCGACCCGGACCGGCTGCGCCAGGTGCTGGGCAACCTGCTCACCAACGCGATCCGCTACACCGACGCGGGCGGGCACGTGCTGCTGCGGGTGCGCGAGGAGGCGGGCGAGGCCGTGCTGACCGTGCAGGACACCGGTGTCGGCATCGCGCCCGGCGACCTGCAACGCGTCTTCGACCGGTTCTGGCGCGCCGACCCGGCCCGCCAGCGCGCCACCGGCGGCACCGGGCTGGGCCTGACCATCGCGCACCGCATCGTCACCGACCACGGCGGCCGCATCGAGGTGACCAGCAGCCCGGGCGTGGGTACCACGTTCAAGGTGATTTTCTGTCGGAGGTGACCGGTACGGTCTGCCGGTGACTGCGCACATCGACGACTTCTACCGCGACGTCGCCACGATCGCCCTGAAGGTGGGGGAGCGGCACGGGTTCGTGCTGGGCGGCGGCGTGGCCTGGCTGGTCAACGGGCTGGTGCGCCGGCCCACCGAAGACATCGACCTGTTCACCGACACCGCCGGCGCGGTGGAGGCGGCCGCCGCCGACGTCACCGGGGCGCTGACCGGGGCCGGCTACCAGGTGTTCCGGGAGGTGGGCGACGAGATGTTCGCGGGCATGGACGAGGACCTGCGCGAGTACCACGTCGCCGACGGCCACCGGGCGCTGCGGCTGACGCTGACCCGCCTCGACCGGCGGCGCGCGCCCGTGGTCATGGACGTCGGCCCGGTCATGCACCTGGACGACCTGGTCGCCTCGAAGGTGGCGGCGCTGGTGAACCGGCGCGAGGTGCGCGACTACATCGACGTGGCCGCGGCGCTGGAGCGCTACCCCCTCGAACGGGTGCTGGAGCTGGCGCACGCGCTCGACGAGAGCCTCGACGACGAGGAGGTGGCCGACGCGGGCCGCTATCTGGACCGCCTCGACGACGCCCGCTTCGCCTGGTACGGCCTCAGCGCCGAGGACGTGGCCCGGCTGCGCGAGCGGCTGGCCGGGTGGCCGCGCTGAGGCAACCGTTTCGCAACCAGGGTGGTCCCGCCGCGCAACCGGCGGAGCCGAATCTTGGATCCAGCGAGGCCAGTTCAGCACCGGAAGGCTCCCGAGATGCGCCTGAGAATCGGTTCCACCATCGCCGTCGTCGCGGCCGTCATCGGCCTCGCGGGCAGCGTCGCCGGCCCGATCTACGCGGCGTTCGGCGCGTAGGTCACCCGCACAACTCCACAGCAAGGTCCCTTCCGTGGCCGGGCGCGCGCAGCGCCCGGCCACGGTGCTGTGCGCCGGGGCAGGGCCCATAGACTGGACGAATCATGAATCTGACCGATCGCCTGCCCGGCACCGCCGAACCCGACGCCGTCTTCGAGGCCTTCCAGTCCTGGGTCGCCGAGCAGGGCCTGACGCTCTACCCGCACCAGGAGGAGGCGCTCATCGAGATCGCCACCGGGGCGAACGTCATCCTCAACACCCCGACCGGCTCCGGCAAGAGCCTGGTGGCGACCGGCGCGCACTTCGCCGCCCTGGCCGACAAGCGCACCACCTTCTACACCGCGCCGATCAAGGCGCTGGTCTCGGAGAAGTTCTTCGCCCTCTGCGCGGTCTTCGGCGCCCACAACGTCGGCATGCTCACCGGCGACGCCAGCGTCAACGCGGACGCGCCGATCATCTGCTGCACCGCGGAGATCCTCGCCAACCTGGCGCTGCGCGAGGGCGCCGACGCCGACGTCGGCCAGGTCGTCATGGACGAGTTCCACTTCTACGCCGAGCCGGACCGCGGCTGGGCCTGGCAGGTGCCGCTGATCGAGCTGCCGCAGGCCCAGTTCCTGCTGATGTCCGCCACGCTCGGCGACACCTCGCGCTTCGTCGACGACCTGGCCCGGCGCACCGGCCGGTCCACCGCCGTGGTCGCCAGCGCCGAACGGCCGGTCCCGCTGATGTTCTCGTACGCGATGACGCCGCTGCACGAGACCATCGAGGAGCTGCTGAGCACCCGCCAGGCGCCGGTGTACATCGTGCACTTCACCCAGGCGGCCGCCCTCGAGCGCGCCCAGTCGCTGATGAGCATCAACATGTGCACCCGCGCCGAGAAGGACGCGATCGCCGCGGCGCTGGGAAACTTCCGATTCACCGCGGGCTTCGGGCGCACGCTGTCGCGGCTGGTCCGGCACGGGATCGGCGTGCACCACGCCGGCATGCTGCCCAAGTACCGCCGGCTCGTCGAGACCCTCGCCCAGGCCGGCCTGCTCAAGGTCATCTGCGGCACGGACACCCTCGGCGTCGGCATCAACGTGCCGATCCGCACGGTGCTGTTCACCGGCCTGAGCAAGTACGACGGTGTGAAGACCCGGCTGCTCAAGGCCCGCGAGTTCCACCAGATCGCCGGTCGCGCCGGCCGCGCCGGGTACGACACCCTCGGCACGGTCATCGTGCAGGCTCCCGAGCACGTCATCGACAACGAGCGCGCACTCGCCAAGGCGGGCGACGACCCGAAGAAGCGCCGCAAGGTCGTGCGCAAGAAGCCGCCGGAGGGCACGATCGGCTGGGGCCAGCCCACGTTCGAGCGGCTCGTCGCGGCCGATCCCGAGCCGCTGACCTCGTCGTTCCAGGTGTCGCACGCGATGCTGCTCAACGTGATCGCCCGCGGCGGCGACCCGTTCGCGGCCATGCGGCACCTGCTCACCGACAACCACGAGGAGCCCGCCGCGCAGCGCCGGCACATCCGCCGGGCCATCGCCATCGCGCGGGCCCTGCTCGCCGGCGGGGTCATCGAGAAGGTCGACGGCGCGTACCGGCTCGTCGACGACCTGCAGCTCGACTTCGCGCTCAACCAGGCGCTGTCGCCGTTCGCGCTGGCCTGCCTGGAGCTGCTCGACCGGGAGTCGCCGGACTACCCGCTCGACGTCGTGTCGGTCATCGAGGCGACGCTGGAGGACCCGCGGCAGGTGCTGTCGGCGCAGCAGTTCAAGGCCAAGGGCGAGGCGGTCAACGCCATGAAGGCCGAGGGCATCGAGTACGACCAGCGCATGGAGCTGCTGGAGGAGGTCACGTACCCGAAGCCGCTCGCGGAGCTGCTCGACGCGGCGTACGAGACGTACCGGCGCGGGCACCCGTGGGTGGCCGACTACGAGCTCAAGCCCAAGGCCGTCGTCCGCGACATGTACGAGCGCGCGATGACGTTCACCGAGTACGTGTCCTTCTACGGCCTGTCCCGCTCCGAGGGGCTGGTGCTGCGCTACCTGGCGGACGCGTACCGGGCGCTGCGGCAGACCGTGCCGGAGGACGCGCGTACCGAAGAGCTGACCGACCTGATCGAATGGCTGGGCGAGCTCGTCCGCCAGGTCGACTCCAGCCTGCTCGACGAGTGGGAGCGGCTGCGCAACCCGGGCGCGGAGGTCGCCGAGGTGTCGCCGCTGGACGACAAGCCGCCGGCGGTCACCCGCAACCTGCGCGCGTTCCGGGTGCTGGTGCGCAACGCCCTGTTCCGGCGTGTCGAGCTGTTCGCCCTGCGCCGCGCCGACGAGCTGGGCGAGCTCGACGCCGAGAGCGGCTGGACGACCGAGCGCTGGATGGAGGCCCTCGAGGACTACTACGAGGAGTACCCGACGGTCGGCACCGGACCGTCCGCGCGCGGCCCGGCGTTCCTGCACATCGAGCAGGGCCCGGCGGTGTGGAAGGTGCGCCAGGTCTTCGAGGACCCCGAGGGCGACCACGACTGGGGCATCGAGGCGGAGGTCGACCTGGCGGCCAGCGACGAGGCCGGCGCGGCGGCGGTCCGCATCGTCGCCGTCGGCCCGCATTGATCGACTGTTTTGGATAGCCGCGGGCGGGAAAGCCGACCCCTACAGGTTGTGACGAGCGGGTTACAGCTGCAGGGAGGCGGGCGTGGCGACAAAGACCCCCACACTTCGGACGATCGAGACGAACATCCCCGCGCGGATGGACCGGCTGCCGTGGTCCCGGTGGCACTGGATGGTGATCATCGGGCTCGGTACGGTCTGGATCCTCGACGGCCTCGCCGTCACGATCGTCGGCGCCATCGGCGGCCGGCTGTCCGAGCCCGGCAGCGGCCTCGAGCTGACCGCGACCCAGGTCGGCTCCGCCGGCTCGGCGTACATCGTCGGCGCGTGCGCCGGCGCCCTCTACTTCGGGCGGCTCGCCGACCGGCTCGGCCGCAAACGCCTGTTCATGATCACCCTGGCGGTGTTCCTGGCCGGCAGCATCCTGACCGCGTTCTCGATGAACTTCATCTGGTTCCTGGTCTGCCGGGTCATCACCGGCGCCGGCGTCGGCGGCGAGTACTCGGCCATCCACTCCGCGGTCGACGAGCTCATCCCCGCCCGCGTGCGCGGCGCCGTCGACCTGGTCATCGGCGGCTCCTACTGGATCGGCACGATCTTCGGCTCGCTCGCCTCGGTCGCGCTGCTGCGGCCCGAATGGTTCCCGATGGACATCGGCTGGCGGCTCGCCTTCGGCCTCGCCGCGATCATGGGCTTCGCGATCCTGCTGGTCCGCCGGCACGTCCCGGAGAGTCCACGATGGCTCTTCCTGCACGGGTACGAGGAGGAGGCGGAACGCGTCACCCGGCAGATCGAGCACGAGGTGGTCCGCGAGACCGGCCAGGAACTGATCGAGCCCCGGCGCACCATCCGGATCAAGCAGCGCCCGCCGATGGGCATCGCCGAGATCGCCGGCGTGGTGTTCCGGATGTACCCCAAGCGCACCATCGTCGGCCTGTCGCTCTTCACCGGCCAGGCGTTCCTCTACAACGCCATCTTCTTCACGTACGCGATGGTGCTCACCGAGATCTACGGCGTCTCGTCGTCCTCGGTCGGCTGGTACCTGATCCCGTTCGCGGTCGGCAACTTCCTCGGCCCGCTGCTGCTCGGGCGCCTGTTCGACTCGGTCGGGCGCAAGCCGATGATCGCCGGCACGTACATCCTCTCCGGCATCCTGTTGATCATCACCGGCGTGCTGTTCCGCAACGGCGTGCTGAACGCCACGACACAGACCGTCGCCTGGTGCATCATCTTCTTCTTCGCCTCGGCGGGCGCCAGCGCGGCGTACCTGACGGTGAGCGAGATCTTCCCGATGGAGACGCGGGCCATGGCCATCGCGTTCTTCTACGCCACCGGCACGATCGTCGGCGGCTTCGGCGGCCCGCTGCTGTTCGGCGCGCTCATCCAGAGCGGCGAACCCAAGCAGATCTTCATCGGGTACGTCGTCGGCGCCGTGGTCATGATCATCGGTGGCATCGTGCAGGCCACGATGGGCGTCGAGGCGGCGCGGCGCGACCTGGAGGACATCGCCCCGCCGCTGTCGGCGCAGGCCGCGGAGCTCGACGAGCCCGGCGAGGAGGCCGACCCGTACACCCTCGGCCGTGGCCAGGGCCGCGGCACCGGCCACGCACCGTCCTGATCGCACGCCCCGCAAAGGAGGCAGCCATGGGTTACACCCCGTTCCCGTCCACCTCGAGCGTGGACGCCGACGAGAACGAATGGTGGATGCGCCGCGAGATCTCGCTGATCCAGAACCTGCTCAAGGAGGAGGGCGAGGCCTCCCGCGACCACATCGGCGAGGCGCTGGGCTGCAAGTACTGGGGCCCGACCCGCTTCCGCAACGCGCTCAAGGAAGGCGTGAAGCGCGGCGCCTTCCGCAAGACCGGCCGCGGGAAGTACGCCCCGGCCTGACATCCCCGTCCCCGGACGTCTCTCCCGATGTCGAGAAAGCGTCGCCGGCTCCGTCCCCGGCACGACCTGTCGCCGACATCGGGAGAGACGACCGTGGAACCGACCCGGATCACCGAGATCCTCGACCGGCCGGGCAGCCGGGACCTGCTCGCCCGCGACATCACACGCCTGGCGTACGTCGCCCGGGACGGCACACCCCGCTGCGTACCGATGGCGTTCACCTGGAACGGCACGCACATCGTCATGTGCACCTCGACGAACGCCCCCAAGCTCGCGTCGCTGCGCCGCAACCCGGCGGTGGCGCTGACCATCGACACCGAGGTCCACCCGCCCACGATCCTGCTCCTGCGCGGCCGTGCGGACCTGGACGTGGTCGAGGGCATACCGGACGAATTCCTGCAGATGAACGGCAGCTACACGATGACCCCGGACCAGCGGGCCGCCTGGGAGGCGGAGGTCCGGTCGCTCTACGACGGCATGGTCCGCATCGTCGTCACACCCACCTGGGCCAAGCTGATCGACTTCGAGACGACGCTGCCGACGGCGGTCGAACAGCTCGTCCGGCAACGCAGCGAACGGCAGGCCTGACCACTGCGCTCACCCCGACGGCGCGCGGCCGTCGCCGATCACCCTCCCGCCGAGGCCGGACCGCGAGATGGGCCGGCCGACCAGTTCGACCAGGACGTCGTCACGCCACTCGTCGCCGAACACGGCGGTGACGGCGTCGGTGAACGCGGCGACGAGCCGCGCCACCACCACGGCGGCGTCCTCCCGGGTGAACACCTCCTCCCGCATCCCGAACGTGACGCTGGGCGCGGCCGTGGCGACCGCCGCTCCGCCCCGCGCCCACCGTCCGGCGGGGATGCCGATGAGCCGCACGTCCACGGAGGGCCGGGCCCACTCGCCGTACACGGCCACGACGGCGCCGGTCAGCGCCTCGATCAGGCGCGGCTCACGGCCGGCGAGCTGATGCTCGAGGGCGTGGAGCGTCACGTGCGGCATCGGCGGCTCCTCGACGTCCGGTCGTCCGGGGGTGGAGCAGCATAAAGCCGCGGCTTCCTCCGCCGGAAACGACTTCCGTGCCGACGCCTCCGGGATGGGCGCGCGCTCCGCTGGTTGCGCCTCACCCGGGCGCTGGCTGCGTGGCTTGCGCTCACACCGCGCGCTCCCACGGCGCCGCGCGATCGTCTCGGCCGCTCGGCCGCGCTCGACCCGGACGCGGGGTGCGTGTCTTGCGCTCAGGTTGCGGACGCCCAGCCCTGACCGCGCGACCGCGCTGGTTGCGCCCTACCCGCGTTGGCTGCGTGGCTCGCGCTCAGGCCGCGGGCGCCCGGCCTTGGCGGCGCCGGGTGGCGGGCTCGGCTCAGGCTGCGCGTGCGCCGGCTGCGCTCACGCCGCGCGCGCTCCGGCTCCGGCGTGGCGCAGGGCCGGGTGGCGGGCCTCCCAGGCAGCGCGCACCCCGCGCGGCAGGTTCAGCTCGGGCCAGAGCCGCACCATCGTCGGGCCGTGCAGGTGATCGCGCAGCTCGTCGATGCGGACGGCCTCACGCAGCACGTTCTCGTACATCCACAGGAGCATGGTGTGCTCGCCGAGGTCGAAGGCGCGGTGCGGGTTCCACCACAGGCGCAGCGGGAGCTCGACCAGGCCCTGGGTGGGACCGGTCAGCTCGGCGAGCGTCCCGGCCACCAGCACGGGCCGGTGCGGCCGGGCGAGGTGGGCGACGGGAGCGTCGAGTGCGCGGGCGGGCATGCGACCAGCCTAGACCGCGACCCGCCCCGGCGAATAATCCCTAGGTTCCTAGGATGCTGTAGGCGCGGAGCGCCGCACCACAGAAGGGACGGCTTCGCCGACTGATCAAAAGACGCCGTGCGCGCACTGGTCAGGAGTCGCCCGCCCGCCAGGGGAACGCGACACCGGTGGTCGGCGCCAGAACGCCGACGCCGGCGGTCGGTCATGCCAGGCGGGTGCGGACCACGAGCTCGTGCAGCGCCTCCACCGCGTCCGGGTCGGCCTGTTCCCGCAGAGCCGACGCATCTCGCGCCCGTTCCAGCTCCGCCCGCAGGGCCGCGGCGTCCTGCCGGAACGTCTTGCGGAGCTCGGCCGGGAACGCCGCGTGCTCCGCCGAGCGCTTCATCGCGATCAGCTCCGGCACGTACGGCAGCGGGCTCAGCGTCCCGAGATCGGCGACCACCGAGCCGGTACGCATGAGGTGGATGCCCGTGTGCAGCACCCGCAGCGTGTACAGCGCGGGCTTGAGTTCGCCGGTCGTACCGAACAGGCGCTCCTGGGTGGCGGCGAAGCCGAGGTAGTGGTGGGCGTGGTGCCGGGTGATCAGCCCGGGCGCCAGTTCGATCAGCGCGGCGTGGACCGGCGACGTGGTGACGACCAGCGGCGAGAGGAGCTGTTCGAGGACATAGCCGTTGCGGGTGGTGAGCAGCCGGGTGAACTTGAGCAGGTCGTGGCTGACCACGTCGAGTTCCACGCCGTCGCGCCAGGTGTCCGTGGTGATGGTCTCCGGGCCGGTGCGCAGGCCGACGACCTCCTGCGCCGGGAGGAGGTGGCTGGCGCGCAGGTCGAGGTCGCTGTCGACGGAGGCGAAGCCGTACAGGTGGGCGCCGCTGACCGTCACGAAGACGGTGGGATAGGGCAGGACCGCGGCCTCGGCGGCCCAGGCCGGCACGTCCGTTGTCACGCCAGGTTCCTTTCGCGTACGGCGGTGAGCAGCGCGTCGATGCGAGCTCGGTCCGGTTCGGCGGGCAGCGTGGTGGCCGCTTCCGCGTCCGCGAGGCCGGCGAGCAGCTCGTCCGCCCACGACACCACGGATTCCCAGGGCACTCCACCGGTTTTGATCTCGAGGAGGCGGTCGCGCAGGGGTGTGACGTCCACGAGCACCCGGCCGGTGCGCAGGACGTGGGTGCCGGCGTACAGCAGGCGGATCATGTGCATGGCCTGTTTGTGGTTGGTCCCGCCGGTGCTCCGGCGCCGGGCCGCGACGCGTTTGAGCTGGTCGCGGGCGTACGCGCCGTAGGTGGCGGCGACGCGCCGGGAGAGGAACGCGTCGCGGGCGGCGAGCAGGGCCCGGCCGTCGTCGGTGAGGTGCTCGATGAGCGGTGACCAGAGCACTTCGAGGACTGTGGGATTGGCCTGCAGGGCGAGGGCGCAGAAGCGTTCGATCTCCCAGGAGAACTGCTCCTCGCGGGGGCCGTCGAGGTGGGTCGGCGGCTTGTCGAGGCGCCAGAACGCGCGGGTGGGTGCGGCGTACACGCCCCGGCGGTCGTGGTCGGAGCCCGGTCCGGCGAGGCCGTACGCGCGGGAGCCGACCACGACCGCGAGGATCGTGCCGGGTGGGAACGGGCCGGTCACAGGTCGAGGACTGTCCCGTCGATCTCGTCGAGCTCCTCGGCGCCGAGGGTGAGGTTGTGCAGGGCGGCGACGTTGGTCTCGAGTTGCTCGACGCTGCTGGCGCCGATGATGAGGCTGGTCATGCGGGGGTCGCGCAGGGCCCAGGCGAGGGCGAGCTGGGCGAGGCTCTGGCCGCGGCGCTGCGCGATGTCGTTGAGTGTGCGGATGCGCCCCATGGTGGCCGGGTCCAGGTCGTTCTCGTTGAGGAAGACGCTGGTGCGCACGCGGGAGTCGTCGGGGATGCCGCCGAGGTAGCGGTCGGTGAGCAGGCCCTGCTGCAGGGGGCTGAAGGCGATGCAGCCGGCGCCGACGCGTTCGAGGGTGTCGAGCAGGTGGTCCTTCTCGATCCAGCGGTTGAGGATCGAGTACGAGGGCTGGTGGATGAGCAGCGGGGTGCCGAGCTCCTGGAGGATGGCGGCGGCCTGCGCGGTCTGCTCGGAGGTGTAGTTGCTGATGCCGACGTAGAGGGCCTTGCCGGCGCGGACGACGGCGTCGAGGGCGCCCATGGTCTCCTCGAGCGGGGTGTCCGGGTCGGGGCGGTGGTGGTAGAAGATGTCGACGTAGTCGAGGCCGAGGCGCTTGAGCGACTGGTCGAGCGACGAGACCAGGTATTTGCGGGAGCCCCACTCGCCGTACGGGCCGTTCCACATGTGGTAGCCGGCCTTGGTGGAGACGACGAGCTCGTCGCGGTGGGCGGCGAGGTCGGTGCGCAGGATGCGGCCGAAGTTGCTCTCGGCGCTGCCGGGCGGGGGGCCGTAGTTGTTGGCCAGGTCGAAGTGGGTGACGCCGAGGTCGAAGGCGCGCCGGACGATGGCCTGCTGACGCTCGAGCGGGCGGGCGTCGCCGAAGTTGTGCCAGAGGCCGAGGCTGATGGCGGGCAGCTGGAGTCCGCTGCGCCCGGCGCGGCGGTAGGTCATGGTGTCGTAGCGGTCGTCCGCGGGGGAGTAGGTCACACACCACAGCCTAGGGACACATGATCGAAACATCGCCGCTGGTAGGTTGAAGGGGCCGGTACCACCCACGCGGGAGAGACCGTCGGTTCGCCGACGGCGCCGAAGGGGCAAATCCTCCCCGGAACCTCTCAGGCAAAAGGACCGCGGGGGCAGGCGACTCTGAAGTGCCCGGTGGGGTGTGACCGCCCGGTGGGTACGACAGAGGGGGAGGTTGCCCGTCGACCTTCTGCCCCCGCTGGAGCCGCCATGACGTTCGCATTTCGCCACATCGGTCCGGATCCGGACGCGCAGACCCAGATGCTGAAGGCCATCGGGTACGCGTCGCTGGACGCGCTGATGGATGCCGCCATCCCCGAGGTGATCCGCTGGCACGGGAGGCTGGACCTGCCGGCCGCGGCCTCCGAGGAGGAGGCGATCGCCGAGCTGCGGGAGCTGGCCGGGCGTAACACGGTGACCACGTCGATGATCGGGCTGGGGTACTACGGCACGGTGACGCCGGCGGTGATCCGGCGCAACGTGCTGGAGAACCCGGCGTGGTACACGGCGTACACGCCGTACCAGCCGGAGATCAGTCAGGGCCGGCTCGAGGCGCTGCTGAACTTCCAGACGATGGTGACGGACCTGACCGGGCTGACCACGGCGAACGCGTCGATGCTCGACGAGGGCACGGCGGTGGCGGAGGCGATGACGCTGGCCCGCCGGTCGTCGAAGAGCAAGAGCCCCGTGTACGTGGTGGACGCGGACACGCTGCCGCAGACCCTCGCGATCCTGCGGACGCGGGCGGAGCCGCTCGGTATCGACGTGCGGCTGGTGGACCTGGACGCCGGCGATGAGCTGCCGGCGGAGTTCTTCGGCCTGCACCTGCAGTATCCGGGTGCGTCGGGGGCCGTGCGTGACCACGCGGCGCTGGTCGAGGCGGCCCACGCGGTGGGTGCGCTGGTGACGGTGGCGGCGGATCTGCTGGCGTTGACGCTGCTGCGCCCGCCGGGGGAGATCGGCGTGGACATCGCGGCCGGGACGACGCAGCGCTTCGGCGTACCCCTGGGCTTCGGTGGGCCGCACGCCGGTTACCTGGCGGTGCGCGCCGGGCTGGAGCGGTCGCTGCCCGGGCGTCTGGTGGGGGTGTCGCGGGACGCGGACGGCGCGCCGGCCTACCGGCTGGCGTTGCAGACGCGGGAGCAGCACATCCGCCGGGAGCGGGCGACGAGCAACATCTGCACGGCGCAGGTCCTGCTCGCGGTGATGGCGAGCATGTATGCGGTGTACCACGGTCCGCAGGGTTTGCGGGCGATCGCGAAGCGGGTGCACGACCACGCGCTGTCGCTGGCCGGCGGGCTGGCAGCGGCCGGTGTCGAGGTGGCGCACGACGCGTTCTTCGACACGGTGACCGCGGTGGTGCCCGGGCGGGCGGCGTCGGTGGTGGAGGCGGCGGCCGGGAACGGCATCGACCTGCGGCTGGTCGACGCCGACCGGGTGTCGGTGTCGGTGGACGAGACGACGACGCCCGCGCACGTCGAGGTGGTGCTGGCGGCGTTCGGCGCGGCTCCGGCGGCGCCCGCCGAGTGCGGCGCGCGGCCGCTGGGGCGTACGTCGGGTTTCCTGACCCACCCGGTGTTCTCGTCGTACCACTCGGAGACGGCGATGCTGCGGTATCTGCGGCGGCTGTCGGACCGCGACTACGCGCTGGACCGGGGCATGATCCCGCTGGGGTCGTGCACGATGAAGCTGAACGCGACCACGGAGATGGAGCCGGTGTCGTGGCCGGAGTTCGCGAACATCCACCCGTTCGCGCCGGCGTCGCGGACCGCGGGCTACGAGGCCCTGGTGGCGCAGCTGGAGGGCTGGCTGGCGGAGCTGACCGGGTACGACGCGGTCAGCGTGCAGCCGAACGCGGGGTCGCAGGGTGAGCTGGCCGGTCTGCTGGCGATCCGCGGCTATCACCGGTCGCGTGGCGACGAGCACCGCGACGTGTGCCTGATCCCGTCGAGCGCGCACGGCACCAACGCGGCCAGCGCGGTGATGGCGGGCATGCGGGTCGTCGTGGTGGCGTGCGACGAGAACGGCAACGTGGACCTGGCCGACCTGGACGCGAGGATCGAGAAGCACCGGGACGCGCTGGCGGCGATCATGGTGACGTACCCGTCGACCCACGGCGTGTACGAGAAGGGCATCGCCGAGCTGTGCGGCAAGGTGCACGACGCCGGCGGCCAGGTGTACGTGGACGGCGCCAACCTGAACGCGCTGGTCGGGTTCGCCCGGCCGGGCAAGTTCGGCGCGGACGTGTCGCACCTCAACCTGCACAAGACGTTCTGCATCCCGCACGGCGGTGGTGGTCCCGGCGTCGGCCCGGTCGCGGTGCGCGCGCACCTGTCGGAGTTCCTGCCGGGTGACCCCCTCGAACCGGGTGAGCACCACGCGGTGTCGGCGGCGGCGCACGGCTCGGCGGGGATCCTGCCGATCTCGTGGGCGTACCTGCGGATGATGGGCCCGGACGGGCTGGCGGCGGCGACGTCGGTGGCGGTGCTGGCGGCCAACTACGTGGCGGCGCGGCTGCGCGAGCACTACCCGGTGCTGTACGCCGGCAACGAGGGCCTGGTCGCGCACGAGTGCATCCTGGACCTGCGGCCGATCACGAAGGCGACCGGGGTGTCGGTGGACGACGTGGCGAAGCGGCTGATCGACTACGGCTTCCACGCGCCGACGATGTCGTTCCCGGTGGCGGGCACGCTGATGGTGGAGCCGACGGAGAGCGAGGATCTGGCGGAGCTGGACCGGTTCTGCGACGCGATGATCGCGATCAAGGGCGAGATCGACCGGGTGGCGGCCGGTGAGTGGCCGCGGGACGACAATCCGCTGCACAACGCCCCGCACACGGCTTCGGCGGTGTCGGCGGACGAGTGGGAGCACGCGTACCCGCGGTCGCTGGCGGGTTTCCCGGCCGGGGTGGACCGGACGGCGAAGTACTGGCCGCCGGTGCGGCGGATCGACGGGGCGTACGGCGACCGGAATCTGGTCTGCTCGTGCCCGGCGCCGGAGGCGTTCGAGGAGTGAGGGGTTCCCGCCGGGGCGGGTCGGCATAGGGCCGGCTCGCCCCGGGTGCCGGGGCGGCGGAGGCGCCGTTACGCTGCTGTCTCGCGCGAAGAGGGGCGCGGCGCGGGGGCCGCTGGGGCGGGCGCCGGTGGCGCCGCCGGGTGGGTCGGGTGCTCAGGCGGCGAGCGCGTGCCGGGCGGGGCCCCGGTGCGGTGCGATCATGCGGCCGTCGGGCAGCAGCTCACCGGTGTCCTCGAAGACGATGACGCCGTTGCAGAGCAGGCTCCATCCCTGCTCGGGGAACGTCGCCACGATGCGGGCCGCCTCGCGGTCCATGGCTTCGGATGAGGGACAGGGAGTCTGGTGCTGGCACATCGGAGGTCTCCGGTCAGGGGTGTGTTGTGTTGTTCTTCACATCAACGGGGCCGAACACTACTCCCATCCGAACGAGTCCGGGTGGCTCGGGTGACGGGGCCTCATTGAGCGAGTCCACTGTTCAGATGTTCCACGCAGCGGGCCGATACGGCCACTTTGCGACAGTCGCGCAAGCCCGTCCACCGGGTTCTCCGGCCTCCTGCCTGCACCGTCACCGTCCGTCATCGGTGTTCGAATGGTTCGCCGGGGATGGTGGTGACCCCGCCGAGCTTGTGACAGCCTGGCTCGCGGACAACGGACTGCCGGTGCGAGACCTCGGCCGAACGGCCAGTCAGTTTCACCCGTTCGGCGTCGGTACCCCCTGCGGGGCGTCACTGTACGTGTCCGCCGCGGCCGGATCGGTGATGGCCGGCGGCGCTTCCGGGCGAGCCTCACCGGTGCCGGAGATCCCTGATGTGGCAGCGGTTCTGTACGTGCACACCGCGGAGGGCCCGAGCCGGGAGAGCGGTCTCTCGCCGCGCCCGGGTGATCACGGTGCGTCAGCATCGCCCGGGTGGTCGCTGAGCCCGTGGGAGGACAGCTGGACCGCCGCGGACCACGCCGGCGCGGTGTCGGAGGTCCGCGCGGCGATCGCCCGGGGGGACGTGTATCAGGTCAACGTGGTGGGGCACGCCAGCGCGCCGTACACGGGCGATCCCGGCCCGGCCCTACAGCGAGTCACCGAGCTGGCCGGCGCCCGGTACGGCGGCCTCCTGGCGGGCGACGGCTGGGCGATCGCCACGGCCTCGCCGGAGACCCTCGTCGAGGTCCGCGACGGCCGGGTGATCACCCGGCCGATCAAGGGCACCCGCCCGGCCACCGCGCGGGGCCGCCGGGAGCTGCTCGGCTCGGCCAAGGAGCGCGCCGAGCACGTCATGATCGTCGACCTGGAGCGCAACGACCTCGCCCGGCTGAGCGGCGTGGGCCCGGTGCGCGTGGACGAGCTGTTCGCCGTACGCCGGTGGTCGGGGTTGTGGCAGGCCGAGTCGCAGGTGTCGGCGCCGATCGAGGGTCCGCTGAGCCTGGCCGGGCTGCTGCGGGCGGTGTGCCCGGGCGGCTCGGTCACCGGGGCGCCCAAGCTGGCCGCGCTGCGCGAGATCGAGCGGGTGGAGCCGGTCGGGCGCGGGGTGAGCATGGGCGGGCTGGGCTGGGTCGGCACCGACCACGTCGACCTGGGCCTGACGATCCGGACCGTGGCGGCGACCGCGGGCCGCGTCCACCTGTGGGCCGGCGGCGGCATCACCTGGGACAGCGACCCGCGGGCTGAGGTGGCCGAGGCCGCCGCGAAGGCCGCCCCGATCCGGGCCGCGCTGGCAGGTCCCTAGAAAAACGTCGCGCACCGCTGTCACCGGCCGCGGGTCCCACCCCGTCGGTACGGGTGAGGGCAGCGTGCGAGAGGGGACCGGCCGTGACCGAGGAACTGCGGAGCCTGCTCCGCGACGAGCTGAGTGCCGAACGGCCGCCGCCGCTGGGCGACGTGGTGGGGTCGGCGGTGCGCGACGGCCGCCGGATCCGCAGGCGGCGGCGGTTCGCGGCGGCCGGCGGCGGCACGGCGGTCGCGGGCGTGCTGGCCGTGGCGGTGGCGCTGGGCGGCCCGTACGGCACCGCCCCGGTTCCGGGCCCGGACGCCGGCGTCGTGGTCGCGGTGTCGCCCTCGCAGGCGCTGGACAGCCGGATCCCGGCCACCCCGCAGGCGATGCTGGTGCTGCTGCGCGACCTGCTCCCGCCGGGGCGTACCGGGGACGCCGCCAAGGCCGCCCACTCGGACCTGCAGGTGCAGATGTCGCTGGACCGGGGGCGGGGACCGGCGATCATCCGCATCTCCGTTGCCGGATATCCGTCACTGCCGCGGGCCGGGAAGCCGACGGTCACCGTGGAGTCGCTGCCCGACAATTGCACCCAGGCGAAGGTCGTGCGCGCCGACTGGCCCGGCGGGATGACCGTGCAGGCGGACCTGGCGACGTGCCGGATGACCGCCGGCGGCAGCACGCCGACGCCGCTCGCCCTGACCGACGAGGAGGCGAAGGCGGTGGTGTCGGACCCGCGGTGGGGCGACGGCATGGACCCCGCGCTGGTGCGCGCCGGCGAGCAGGACTTCCCGCACCTGGCGACGTTCGGCTAGGGCGGCGCGGTGAATGACGACGAGGACTTCACGGAGTTCGCGGGCAGCTGCGCCGAACGGCTGCGGACCACCGCGTTCATGCTGTGCCGCGACTGGCACCTGGCCCAGGACCTGACCCAGAGCACCCTGACGAAGCTGTACCTCGGCTGGCGGCGGGTGCGGCAGGCCGACAACCTCCCTGCGTACGCGCAGAAGGTTCTGGTCCGTGTCTACCTGGACCACCGCCGGCGGCGCAGCTCCACCGAGGCCGTCGTCGGCGCGGTGCACGAGCAGGGCTACCGGCACCACCCGGACCTGCGGCTGACCATGCTCGACGCGCTGGCGCAACTGCCGCCGCGGGACCGCGCGATCGTGATCCTGCGCTACTTCGAGGACCTGAGCGTCGAGCAGGTCGCCGATGCGCTGGACGTGCCGGCCAGCATCGTCAAGACGCAGACGAGGCGGTCCCTGGAGCGGCTGCGCGGGCTGCTCGCCGCCGACCAGCTGGCCCTGTTCGCGTAACCGATGCGGCGCGGCCCGGCGAGGTCGTTCCGCACGCCGGCGCGGGCGTAACGAGCGGTGCTCGTGGCCACCCGATACCCGCGATAGGGTCGCGGCCATGACTGTGCGAGCGATCCGGCTGTTCGGCGACCCCGTGCTGCGGACACCGGCCGAGCCGGTGACCGTCTTCGACGACGAGCTGCGGCGCCTGGTCGCCGACCTGGAGGACACGGTGCGCGAGCCGGGCCGCGCCGGGGTCGCCGCACCGCAGATCGGCGTGAGCCTGCGGGTGTTCTCCTACAACGTGGCCGGCGAGGTGGGACACCTGGTCAACCCGGTGCTGTCCGGCTTCGACGGCGAACAGGACGACGAGGAAGGCTGCCTGTCGCTGCCCGGCATGGGCTTCGCGACGCCGCGGGCCTGGACGGTCACGGCGACCGGCTCCGATCAGTACGGCGCACCGCGCACGATCACCGGCACCGGCTTCCTGGCCCGCGCCCTGCAGCACGAGACCGACCACCTCGACGGCCGCCTGTACATCGACACGCTGACCGGCGACACCCGCCGCCAGGCGCTGCGGACCCTGCGCAGCGGCCGCCCCGCAAGGACATGAGCGACCGGGAGCCGGACACCCGGCGGCTGGCGGCCCGGTCGCTGGCCGCCGGGGACGCGACCGGCTGGTTCGAGAAGCTGTACGCCGAGGCCGCCGCCGGCACCGCGGAGGTGCCCTGGGACGTGCCCGCCCCGAGCCGTCACCTCGCCGCCTGGGCGCAGGCACGCGGCCTCGACGGGCACGGTCGCCGCGCGCTCGTGGTCGGCTGCGGGCTCGGCCGCGACGCCGAGTTCCTCGCCGGGCTGGGCTTCGCGGTGACCGCTTTCGACATCTCGGGCACGGCGGTGCGCACGGCCCGGCAGCGGCATCCCGGCTCCGCGGTGACCTACGTCGTTGCGGACCTGCTCGACCCGCCCGCGGCGTGGCGGGGCGGCTTCGGCCTGGTGCTGGAGAGCAACAACGTGCAGGCGCTGCCCGCGGACGTCCGCGCCCGGGCGATCGCGAACGTGGGCCCGCTGGTGGCACCGGGCGGCACGCTGCTGGTCCTGGCCGCCGCCGCGACCGGCAGCGCCGAGGGGCCGCCGTGGCCGCTGAGCCGGGCCGAGATCGACGCGTTCGGCGGCGAAGGTCCGGGCGGCGCGGCGCTGGAGACGGTGTCCGTGGAGCGCATCGCCGACGGCGGGGAGACGCTGGTCGCCCGCTGGCGCGCCGAGTTCCGGGCCGCCGGGTGACGCCGCGTCGTCACGCCCGGAACGTGCGGCGGTAGGTGTCGGGCGGCACGCCGACCGTCCGGTGGAAGTGACGGCGCAGGGTCGTCGCGGTGCCCATGCCGACAGCCGCGGCGATGCTGTCGACGCTGTCGCCGGTGGTCTCCAGCAGCTCCTGCGCCCGGCGGATCCGCTGGGTGAGCAGCCACTGCAGCGGGGTGGTGCCGGTGACCGACCGGAACTGCCGGTTCAGGTGGCGCGAGCTGAGGTGGCACTGACGGGCCAGGTCGTCCACGGTGAGCGGCTGGTCCAGCCGCCGCATCGCCCAGGGCAGCAGCTCGGCCAGCGGGTGATCGTCGCGGGCGGGCACGGGCGTCGTGACGAACTGCGCCTGCCCGCCCGCCCGGTGCGGCGGCACGACCAGGCGGCGGGCGGCGATGTTGGCGACCGCCGAACCGTGGTCACGGCGGACCAGGTGCAGGCACAGGTCCATGGCCGCGGCCTTGCCCGCCGAGGTGAGAACCGTGCCGTTGTCGACGTAGAGCGCGTCCGGGTCGACCGTCACCCGGGGATAGCGCGCGGCGAGAGCATCGGTGTGCGCCCAGTGGGTGGTGGCCCGCAGGCCGTCCAGCAGCCCGGCGGCGGCCAGCACGAACGCTCCCGTGCACAGCGAGACGATCCGCGCGCCGGCCCGGTGGGCCGCGCGGAGTGCGTCGACCAGCTCGGCGGGCGGATCCCGGTCGACGTCGGCCAGGCCCGGGACGATCACGGTGCCGGCCGTCGCCAGACCGTCCAGGCCGCTGTCCGGATCCAGCAGGAAACGGCCGAGGCGGACCGGACCCGGGCCGCACACCCGGACGTCGTACCAGGGGCCGGGCACGGCGTCGGGGCGGGTGCCGAACACCTCGTGGCACAGCGCCAGCTCGAAGTGCAGCATCGCGTCGGTCGCGGCGATGGCGACGGAGCCCGGGGCGGATGCCATGGCCGGAATTGTACGGTCGCCGTCATTCCCGACACTGTCCCGGCGCGGGGAACCACGACAAGATCGGCAACATGAACACGGAGCGGACCATCGCCGTCTACGGCGCGTACGGACACACCGGCCGGTTCGTGGCCGCCGAGCTGCGCGACCGCGGACACCGCCCGCTGTTGCTCGGCCGGGACCGGGACCGGCTGGAGGCCATGGCGGCGGACGTCCCCGGCGCACAGAGGCGCGCCGCTCCGGTCGACGACCCGGCCCGGCTCGACCGGGCGCTGCGGGACGCGGACGCGGTGATCAACACGGCGGGGCCGTTCGCGGTCACCGCCGGCCCCGTCATCGAGGCGGCGTTGCGCGCCGGCATCCCGTACGTCGACGTGGCGGCCGAGATCGAGGCGAACGCCGACACGTTCACGCGGTTCGCGCAGCCCGCCCGTGCCGCCGGCACCGTGGTGGTCCCGGCGATGGCCTTCTTCGGCGGCCTGGGCGACCTGCTGGTCACCGCCGCGATGGGCGACCGCACGTCGGCGGACGAGGTCCACGTCGCGTACGGCCTGAGCAGCTGGCACCCCACCGGCGGCACGCTGGCCGGGTCGCGTCTCGGCGGGGCGGCGCGGTGGCCGGCGCATCCGCTACGCCGGCGGGCGGCTGCAGCTCCACGACGACGCGGTGTCGACGGTGGACTGGCCGTTCCCGGAGCCGCTCGGGAACCGGCGGGTGATCAGCGAGTTCACCATGGCCGACGTGGTGACCGTCCCCAGCCACCTGGCCGTCCCGGAGGTGCGCACCTTCATGACGGCCGCGGCGGCCGCGGACCTGGCCTCCCCGGATTCCCCCGCGCCGGCCGCCGTCGACGGGCGCGGCCGCTCCGCGCAGAGCTTCGTCGTCGACGTCGTCGTGCGCCGGGGCGGTACGCGGCGCCGCCTGGCCGCCTCCGGCCGCGACATCTACGCCGTCAGCGCGCCGCTCGCGGTGGAGGCCGTGGACCGCATCCTCACCGGCCGGACCCGGACGACCGGCGTCGCCTCGGCCGGTGCGATCTTCGACGCCCCGGACTTCCTCGCGGCCCTGTCCGCCCACCTGACCGTCGAGGCGCCGGCGGTGCCGGCCGGGCTCACATGCGCCGGATGATGTCGGCGAGGTCCGGCGGGTCCAGCCCGGGCAGCCCGGGCAGCTCGTCGAGGCGCCACCAGCCGTGCCCGGCCAGGGCCTCCTGCTCGTCGGGCAGCAGCCCGTCGCGCCGCAGCGCCGGCCGGGCCCCGGCGAACCGGGCCAGGTAGAAGCGTTCCGGTCCGCCGAAGCGGCGTCCCTTCCAGACGAAGTCGCGCTCGACCACGACGCTGCGGTCCAGCACGGCGGCCGGGTCGAGGCCGGTCTCCTCGGCCAGCTCGCGGCGGGCCGCCTGCAGGTGGGTCTCGCCGGGGTCGAGGCCACCGCCGGGCGGCTCCCACACGGCGTGCCCGTCGACCGGGTCGATCCAGTGCATCAGCAGCACCCGGTCGTCGGTGTCGAGGCAGATGACGCGTGCGGCCGGGCGGTGGGTGAGATCCATCAGACCACGATGAACGACGGCGGCGGGTGGCGCAGGAAGTCGTGGTGCGAGATGTCCCACGCGTACGCGCCGGTGCGGGCGAACAGCAGCACGTCGCCGATGCGCAGCCGCCCGACCCGCTGGTCACGCGACAGCACGTCACGCGGCGTGCACAGCTCCCCGACGGCGTCCACGGACTCGCCGGTGAGCCCGGGGCGGGGCCACTCGTACGGCCAGCGCTCCCGCTCGAGCACGGTGAACGGGTGGCTGTAGCCCCAGGCGGCGGGGAGCCGGAAGTGGTGGGTGCCGCCACGCAGCACCGCGAACCAGCGGCCGTGGGTGCGTTTGAGGTCCAGCACCTCGGCGGCGTACCAGCCGGCGTCGGCGGCGAGCAGGCGTCCCGGCTCGACGATCAGCTCCACCCCGGCGGGCACGTCCACGGCGGACAGGGCGGACAGGTCGGCGGTGGCGCCGGTGCGGTAGTCCACGCCGAATCCGCCGCCGGCGTTGACGGTGCGCAGGTCGAGGCCGTGGCGCCGGGCGGCGGCGGCCGACCAGTCGAGGCATCCGGCGAGGAAGCGGGCGTGCGCGGCGCCGTCGAGGTTGTTCGACACGGCGTGCAGGTGGAAGCCGGTGATCTCCACGTTGCCGCCGCGCCGGGCGAGAACCCGGGGCAGGTGCTGCTCGTCGATGCCGAACGGGGTGGGCGTACCGGTCATGGCGTGGCTGCCCGTGAGGCCGCCGGCCGCGCGGTTGACCCGTACGCAAGCCTGCACGACGACCCCCGCGGCCCGGGCGACGCGATCCAGCCGGAGCAGCTCCTGGCCGCTCTCCACGTTGATCTGCGCGCCCGCGGCGACCGCCGCGGCCAGCTCGGCGTCGGTCTTGGCGGGACCGCCGAAGACGATGCGCCGCGCCCCCGCGGCCACGGCCAGCTCCAGCTCACCGCCGGAGGCCACCTCCAGGCCGTCGCACTCCTCGGCGAGGGTCCGCACGACCTGCGGGTGCCCGTTGGCCTTGACCGCGTACAGCAGGGTCGTGCCGGCCGGCAGGGCCGCGCGCACGGCCGCGGCGCGCTCCCGCAGAGCCTGACGGTCATACACGTACGCGCAGACCGGCGACTCCAGCCCCGCCAGGGCGGCGAGGACCCGTTCAGGCGCGCGCATGCAGCGGATTCTCCACGGGCAGGTACGCGTCGCCGCCGCCGGCCAGCCGCATCCGCACCAGCGCCTTGTGCGGCACGGTCGCCGCGGTGAACGCCGCGTGGTCGTCGCGCCCGGCGCCGCCCAGCGCGTCGTAGGTCTCGTCGACGACGGAGCGGACCAGCCGCCACGCCCGGTCCTCGGCGAGGCCGTGCGACTCGCCCAGGCGCAGCACCAGCTCGCCGAGGTGGGCCTGGAACGCCGTGTACCCGATCTTGGCGCGCAGCACGGCGGCGTCCCCGGTGGCCACCACGGACGCGGGCCACAGCGCCACCTCGTGTCCCGCGGCGGCCAGCCGGCCCGGGTGCAGCCGCAGCCCCGCGAAGTCGCGTACGGCCAGCCGGTGCGGCACCCCGGCGGTGAAGGTCGGCAGACAGTTCTGCAGGTGCGCCTCCAGTGCCACGCCGTGCACCGTCAGGCGCAGCAGCGGCGGGAGCAGGAGCCGGGCGTACGCGTCGAGGAACGCGGCGGCCGCGCCGGTGTCGTCGCGGCGCCCGGTGGTGGCGGCGAACTCCCCGACGAGCCCGGCGGCCAGCAGCGGCAGCGCCCCGCCCGGCACGGCGCGCTCGCCGGGGCGCAGCCGCCCGGTGAGCCCGTCGCGCAGGATCGCCGACATGTCCCGGCCCGACCCGGCCGGTACGGCGGCCCCGGCAGTCTCGGCCATGAGCAGCAGCCGGTCCGCGTCCGGGTCGTCGGCGGCCAGCCGGTGCAGCACCCGCGACACGGCAGGGCCGTTGCGGGTGCTGGCGATGGAGATGCTGCGCCGGGTGGAGGTCACCTGGATGTCCAGCGACACCTTCACGTAGCGGCGGCTGCCGTCCGCGGCGGCGGGCAGCAGCAGGGTGCGAAGCGCGGCCGTGGGCACCGCGTCGAGTTCGGCGTCGAGGATGCGCACCAGCCCGCCGGCGAGCAGGTCGCCGTAGCGCCCGGGCAGGACCGTGTCCCGCTGCCACGGGTGCACCGGTTGCAGCCGGTATCCGGCCGGCAGTTCCGGCAGTCCCGGGTACGCCGAGCGCAGCGCCGCGCCGACGTCGTCGCCCAGGTGCACGTCGTCGCGGACGGCGAGGAACCCGACGCGGGTGTGCCCGGCCTCCAGGTCGTGCTCGAGCACGTCGGTGGTGTCCCAGCCCAGCCGCGTACGCCCGCACGGGTGCAGGTTGTGCCCGGCCACCGCGAGCCGTTCCGCGGCGACGGCGGCCTCGTCGGGGTCGCCGCCGTCGCGGGGCCCGGGGCGGGTCATGGCGACGGCGAGGTTCACGACGGCGTTGCGCAGCTCCGCGGCGAAGCCGGCCGCGTTGCCGGGCAGGCCGGGGGGCAGCAGGTCCGCGGGGTCGTCGGCGCCGGCGTGGGCGTACTCGACGCGGTGGAACGCGTGGAAGCGGTCGCCCGGCGCGGGCGGGATCAGCCCTTCGCGCACGAGCGCGCCGCGCAGCCGCCGCCCGACGACGTCCGCCGCCTCCGGCAGCGCGGCCATGAACGGATCGTGCAGGTGCGGGGCGTGCACGGCCAGGGACGCGCCGGCGTGGGCGGCGTGCAGGGCGAGCCGGCGGGCGGTCAGGCTGCGGGTCATGCGGCGAGTGGGTTGTCGTGGTACGTCCACACGTCGGCCAGCGGGTCGGCGGCCAGCCGCATCGCCGTCGTGGCCTTGCGCGGCAGCGGCCCGGTGAGCAGGGCGCGGGCGTCCGCGGTGGCGACGGTGGCGATCGCCTCCGCGGTGGTGGCCCACAGCTTGGCCGGGTCGGCGCCCGCGGTGGTCAGCACGGCGACGAGCTGCGGCGCGACGGTGCCCAGGACGGCCGCGGCGAGCTTCGTGCGCAGCTCGTGCGGGTCGTCGGTGGGCAGGTCCCCGTCCAGCCGTGGGACGTCGTGGCCGGCCGCGCGCAGCCGGGCGGGGCTGACGCGGACCCCGCCGAAGTCGCGGTAGACGATCCGGGTGGGCCGTCCCCGGTCGAGCACGACGAGGGTGTTCTGCCCGTGCGCCTCCAGCGCGACGCCGCGGTGCAGCAGGGCCAGGAGCGGCGGGAACAGCAGGTGGCACAGGTCGCGCCACCACGCGTACGGGTCGGTCGCGGCGTGCAGCAGCAGGGGCCGGCCGTCGTACGGGTCGGCGGCGGCCAGCGCCCCCAGCGGGACCACCGTCTCGCCGGGGCCCACCCGTGGCGCCTCGCGGTGCAGGTGGGCGAGGTGGCGGCTGGGCTCGCCGCCGACGAGGACCGCGCCCGCCCCGGACTCGGCCAGCACGGTGAGCGGCAGGCCGGCGGTCAGCTTCCCGAGCAGCGCGGACAGGACCGGGCCGTTGTGCAGGGCGGCGGGGGAGACCGTCCGCACCGCGGAGGTCATCTGCACGTCGACCGCGGTCTTGACGTGCCCGGCCCCGGTGTCGACGGTGCGCAGCGACATCAGCGGGCGTACGGGGCCGGTCTCGCCGTCGGCCCGCAACCACGGGTACGCCTCCCGCAGCCGCCGGGCCTGCCACGGGTGGGCGAGCAGGACCGGTTCGCCGGTGCCGTACCAGCGGCCGGCGGGCACGCGCAGGCGGGTCAGGCGCAGGGTGGGGCGGTGCTCGGGGGCGTACGCGAGCACGTCGGCGACGCTCATCGCGGTGCGCGTACGGCAGCAGGGGTGCAGCGGGTGCCCGTCGGCCACGAGCTGCTCGACGGTGGCCAGGTCCGGGGCGGTGTCCAGCAGCGGGCGGGAGGTGGCCGGGGGCGGGTCCGCGTACGCCAGGGCGAGGTTGGCCACGCTGTTGCCGATCTCGCCGGCGAACGTCTCGGGCCAGCCGAGCCGGCGCACGAGCACGACCGGGTCGGTGATGGTCTCGCCGCCGAGCCGGTAGGCGAGCCCGGCAGCGGCCGGCTGGAAGGGCTCGACGACCGTCGCGGACCCGGCAGCGTGCATCGGGTCGGGTGCCGTCCCCGGCAGGGGCTCGTGCGCCAGGGCGACGAGCAGCCGGGCGAGGATCTCGGCGCGGGCGCGCGGCAGGGCCCGGTCGTAGGCGTCCACCAGCCCGGGTCGCACGGCCTGCAGCTCGGCGCGGCTCACGGCGCCCATTCTGCACCCGTAACGTCCTAGGACGCTCTACAGGGTGTGCGCGGGGTCGCCTGCGTCACCGAAGATCAAAGACAAAAAGGAATTCGACGACCCGCCAAGAACAAGATGAGCAGGAGGCCGGTCCCGGGCCGGAGGGCGCGCGCGGGCGAACCGCTGCCGCGGCGACCGTTTCCCGGGGTGAATATGACGATCCCGATCGTCGTACCCGGGGCGGAAGATGCTCTCAGGGGTGCACCGGGGCCCGGTGCGGCCGTCCCGGTCGGCGCGGCTGCGTCCCGCGCCGTGGCCGGGCGGGTGTGCGGTCGTGCCGGACCGCACCGGGTGGTCGGTGGTGCTGCTGGTCCAGTGTGGAGGCGGTCGGCGGTTGTGGGCAGCGGCCGATCATCCGATGGACCCCTGACGGATGTCATGGGCCGGTCGTGACGGGTGTGCTGCGTGGGTCGTGGTCCGGTGGGTGAGGGTGGTGGCATGACAGTCGCTGCGGTGAGTGAAGGTGTGGCTCGCGGGTCGGGGGTTCCGGCGGTCGAGCTGGACGGTGTGGTGAAGCGGTTCGGGGACGTCGCCGCGGTGGACGGGGTGAGTCTGCGGATCGGTGCGGGTGAGGTGGTGGCTCTGCTGGGTCCGAACGGGGCCGGGAAGACCAGCACGGTGGATCTGCTGCTGGGTTTGTCCGCGCCGACGCGGGGGTCGGTGCGGGTGTACGGGCGGGCGCCGCGGGAGGCGGTGGCGCTGGGGCTGGTGTCGGCGGTGATGCAGACCGGCGGGTTGTTGAAGGACTACACGGTCGAGGAGACGGTGCGGTTGACGGCGGTGCTGTTCGGGCGGCCGCGGTCGCAGGTGGCTGGGGTGCTGGAGCGCGCGGGGATCGCGGACATCGGGGGGCGGCTGGTCGGCAAGTGTTCGGGTGGTCAGCAGCAGCGGTTGCGGTTCGCGATGGCGTTGTTGCCGGATCCGGAGTTGCTGATCCTGGACGAGCCGACGACGGGGATGGATGTGGGTGGCCGGCACGAGTTCTGGTCGGCGATCCGGGAGGACGCGCGGTCGGGGCGCACGGTGGTGTTCGCGACGCATTACCTGGAGGAGGCGGATGCGTACGCGGACCGGGTGGTCTTCGTGCGGCGGGGCCGGGTGGTGGCGGACGGTACGGCGGCGCAGGTGAAGGCGATGGCGTCGGGTCGTACGGTGCGGGCGACGTGGCCGGGTGCGGACGAGGCGGCGCTGGCGGGGTTGCCGGGGGTGGATTCGGTGGAGGTGCGCGGGGATTCGGTGTACGTGCAGGGCCGGGATTCGGATGCGGTGGCGCGGTTCTTGTTGTCGCGGACGCCGGCGCGGGATCTGGAGATCACGTCGCGGAATCTGGAGCAGGCGTTCCTGGCCCTGACGGCGGATGAGGCGTCGGGTGGGGCGGCGACGATGGGCGAGGCGGCGGACGAGGTTGCGGGGGGTGTGCGGTGATGGCGGCTGCGGTGGTGCGGGAGCGGAGTCTGCCCCGGCTGGGTGGGTTCTCGTGGGGGATGATCCGGCTGGAGTTGCGCCGGCTGGTGCGGAACCGGCGGACGGTGATCTTCACGTTCGTGATGCCGGCGGTGTTCTTCCTGCTGTTCGGTACGAGTCAGTCGTACCGGACCGAGCGGGTGGGCGGCGGGAACGTGACGGGGTTCGTGCTGGTGAGCATGGCGGTGTACGGGGCGATGCTGGCGACCACGAGCGGTGGGGCGATGGTGTCGGTGGAGCGGGCCGCGGGGTGGAGCCGGCAGTTGCGGTTGACGCCGTTGCACCCGGTGGCGTACGTGGCGGCGAAGCTGGTCCTGGCGATGATCATCGGGGCGGTGTCGGTGGCGGTGGCGTTCGTGGTGGGTGCGTTCGCGGGGGCGGAGCTGCCGGCGGCGGCGTGGGTGGAGTGCGGTCTGCTGGCGTGGCTGTGTGCGTTGGTGTTCGCGGCGTTCGGCCTGTTCATGGGGTATCTGCTGCCGAGTGAGAACGTGATGCAGATCCTGGGTCCGGTGCTGGCGGTGCTGGCGTTCGCGGGCGGGTTGTTCGTGCCGCTGGATCTGATGGGGTCGACGTTCGCGGCGCTGGCGAAGTTCACGCCGGTGTACGGGGTGGGTGAGCTCGCGCGGTATCCGCTGGTGCGGGAGGGGAATTTGTGGCTGGCGGGGTTGAACGTGCTGGTGTGGACCACGGTGTTCACGGCGGGTGCGGTGTGGCGGTTCCGGCGGGACACGGCGCGGGTGTGAGCGGCCGCGACGCTGCCGGGGAGTCTGATGCCGCCGGGTCCGCTGGGAGCGGGCCCGGCGGCTCGGGGGTTTCGGTGGCGTTGGGGGGTCCGCGGGCGCGCTTCGGGTGGGTGTTCGCCGCGGTGTGGCTGTTCTATCTCAGCGAGAACCTGTCGGCGCTGACGGATCGGGGCAACGACTGGCAGCGGGATCTGGGGCTGGCGGCGCTGGCCGGGTTCGGTGCGTTGTATCTGGCGATGGTGAGCTGGTTCAGCCGGGCGGGGTCGCGGGTGGCGCGGCTGCATGGTTCGCCGCGGGTGTGGGTGGGCCTGGTGGCGTTGCTGGTGTTGACGGCGGCGCAGGTGCCGGGCGCGGGGTTCCATGCGCTGACGTGTCTGGTGTATGTGGCGTCGACGGCGATGGCGTCGTTGCCGTTGGGGCAGGCGGCGCCGTTCGCGGCGTCGTTGGCGGTGGCGGCGGAGGTGCTGGCGTGGCGGGTGCCGGGGTGGGAGGACAACGGGTACGGGCTGGGTGTGTTGCTGGGGTCGGCGGCGGTGTGGGGGTTGCGGCTGGCGGGGGAGCGGCAGGCGCGGCTGGCGGTGGCGCAGGAGGAGCTGGCGGTGATGGCGGTGCAGCAGGAGCGGGCGCGGATCGCGGCGGATCTGCACGACATTCTGGGGCATTCGCTGACGGTGGTGACGGTGAAGGCGGAGTTGGCGCAGCGGTTGCTGGATGTGGATGTGGAGCGGGCGCGGCGGGAGTTGCGGGATCTGGAGGTGCTGGCGCGCGACGCGTTGTCGGATGTGCGGGCGACGGCGATGGGGGTGCGGGGGATCTCGTTGCCGGGGGAGATCGCGGCGGCGCGGGCGGCGTTGGCGGCGGCGCATGTGGCGGCGGAGTTGCCGGGGGCGGCCGATGAGGTGCCGACGCGGGTGCGGGAGTTGTTCGCGTGGACGATCCGGGAGGCGGTGACGAACGTCGTGCGGCACAGCGGGGCGAGCCGGTGTGTGGTGCGGTTGTCGCCGGGCAGTGTGGAGATCGTGGATGACGGGCCGGGTGACGGGCCGGCGGCGCCGGACGGGCAGGGCCTGGCGGGGTTGCGGCGCCGGGCGGAGGCGGCGGGGGCGCGCCTGGTGGTGGGGCGTCGTGCCGACGGGCCGGGTTTCCGGGTACGGGTGGAGGTGCCGCAGTGAACCTTTTGCCACCTGACATCGAGCCTGAGGGCTCCGGGCTGTCGGCGGGCGGCGGGCCGGCGCGGCCTCGTCCCGGTGAGAAGAGTTCGGTGATCCGGGTTCTGCTGGCTGATGATCAGGCGCTGGTGCGTGGTGCGATGGCGGCGTTGCTGGATCTGGAGCCGGATCTGAGCGTGGTGGCGGAGGTGGGCCGCGGCGACGAGGTGGTGGCGGCGGTCCGGGCGCATGCGGTGGATGTGGCGTTGCTGGATGTGGAGATGCCCGGGATGGACGGGGTGGCGGCGGCGCGGGAGTTGCACCGGGTGGTGCCGGGGTGCCGGGTGTTGATGGTGACGACGTTCGGGCGGGCCGGGTATCTGCGGCAGGCGATGGCGGCGGGGGCGAGTGGGTTCGTCGTGAAGGACACGCCGGCGCGGCAGTTGGCGGATGCGGTGCGCCGGGTGCATGAGGGGTTGCGGGTGGTGGATCCGGGGTTGGCGGCGCAGTCGCTGGCGCAGGGGGATTCACCGTTGACGGAGCGCGAGACGCAGGTGCTGCGGTCGGCGCGGGACGGCGGCACGGTCGCGGACATCGCTCGTGAGCTGCATCTTTCGGAGGGGACGGTGCGTAATCACCTGTCGTCGGCGATCGGTAAGACGGGTGCCCGTACGCGGGCTGAGGCGGTGCGCCTGGCGCGGGACAACGGGTGGCTGCTGACACTTTAGCGTTTTTGCGGCTACAACCGATCAGCAACCGTCGGTGACCGTTGGTTGCACCCTGAGACACGAAAAGTTCCCCCTGTCAGCCGGTGAGCCGTCACCGGGAGACGGGATACGAGGGGGAACACACGATGTCCGCAGCGACCGCGCCGAAGACTGTCAGCCGTGAGCTGGAGGGCCTGATCCGCGAGAACATGCCGCTGGTGGGGCACCTGGTCCGGGAGATGCTGTTCAAGGTTCCGGCGCACGTGCACCGTGACGATCTGGCTTCGGCCGGGTATGCGGCGCTGGTGACGGCGGCGCAGGCGTTCGACCCGAAGCGCGGTATCCCGTTCGGCCGGTTCGCGGCGGTGCGGGTGCGGGGTGCGCTGCTGGACGAGCTGCGCGGGATGGACTGGGCGAGCCGGTCGGTGCGGGCGCGGGCGCGTCGTGCCGATGTGGCGCGGCAGGAGCTGACGGCGCGGCTGGGGCGTACGCCGACCCCGACGGAGCTGGCGGAGCTGCTGGGTGTGGGTGTCTCGGAGCTGGCGTCGGTGGATGACGACGTGCAGCGCGCGGCGGTGTTGTCGCTGCAGGGTTTCGCGGCGGGTACGGCCGAGGACATGGTGACGGAGGCGTCGCTGAACCCGGAGGAGATGCTGCTGCACCGTGAGCGCATCGGTTACCTGCACGACGCGGTGTCGGTGCTGCCGGAGCGGTTGCGCTTCGTGGTGGAGGCGTCGTTCCTGCAGGAGCGGCCGCTGTCGGAGGTGGCGGCGGAGCTGGGGGTGACCGAGTCGCGGGTGTCGCAGCTGCGGACGGAGGCGCTGGCGCTGCTGCGTGACGGGCTGACCCGGCACATGGAGCAGCAGGACACGGCGGCGGCGAAGGGTGACGGCTGTGTGGCGCGGCGCCGGGCGGCGTACGCGGCGCAGATCGCGAGCCGGTCGACGATGGCGTCGCGGCTGGCCGTGACCGACGCGAACGGTGTGAACAAGGCGATGGCGTACGCCGCCTGAGCCGTAGGAGCGATGCGACAGGCCGCTACCGTGATCCCGGTGGCGGCCTGTCGCGTCTCTAGGGGGCGATGGCGGGCCGGGGTGTGGGTCCGGGGCGGGCGACGGTGGCCGCCAGGGCGGTGAGCAGCAGCCCGCCGATGGTGTAGGCGAGGATCTGCCATGGCGGTCCGAACGGCTAGTAGGGGCCGGGGTTTTACGCGCTGTGCACGGTGAACGCGACGTCGTCGCCGCCGGCGTGGCGGAAGGCGCGCATGACGTTGCCGTACAGGGCGATGGTGGGCAGTGTGAGGGCGGTCAGCGCGGTGGCGGTGCGGGCAGCCGGAAGCGGTGGCCCACCCCCGCCGGCGAGCAGGTGCAGCGCGTCGGCGGGGGTGGGCCGGCGCTGCCCGGGTGCGGCCATCTCGAGCAGGGTGGTGACGAGTTCGGCGCCGTGCTGGGCGCGGAACCGGCGGGGGTAGGTGCGCAGCAGCCGGTGGTAGGCCCGTTCGAGGCGGGGGTCGGCCGTGGGCCATTCGGTGGTGGTCATGCGGCGCCCGCCGTGAAGGACAGGCCGGGCACGATGCCGCCGCGGCGGTCCAGCTCGGTCTCGGCGGTGGCGGCGTTGCGGCGCAGCCGCTCGGCTTGCGCGGCGAGCGCCCCCGCGCCGCTATTGACCTCGCCGTGGGACAGCTCGGAGACCGACCGGATGACGCCGTAGCCGTGCAGGGGCTGGGCGGCCAGCGCGGTGAGGATGAGGAAGGTGGGCTCTTGCGTGCCCAGACCGTACGGCGAACTGAATATAACGTCAGTCGTAGTATCGGAAAAGCGGTTGCGGCCCGGGCGCGGTCCGGGCAGGGTGGCGGACGAGCACCGCCGACAGCGCGAAGGAGCCGACGCTTCCGTGTGATACCGACCCGACCCGTCCAGCGCCGCTGATCGTCCGCGAGCGCGCGGGTCGCCGTACCCCATGTCGGTGTCTGCATTCTCGCGGAGGTCTCCGTGCTCAAGTGCGTTTCTCTCGGCTGCGCCCACGACGGTGATCCGCTGTTCACCGGGTTCGACCTGGTGCTCGGCGCCGGCGACCGGGTCGGCGTGGTCGGCCCGAACGGGGCCGGCAAGACCACCCTGCTGCGGGTGCTGGCCGGGGAACTGCCCCCGGCGTCCGGGACGGTGGTGCGCGGCCCCGGCACCCGGGTGGGGTACGTGCCGCAGCAGGTCACCGCCGGGCACGACACGGTGGGCGGGTTCCTGACCGCCGGGCTGGGTGAGCTGGCCGAGGTGACCGCCCGGATGCGCCACCTGGAGGGCGAGCTGGCGCGGGGCCGCGACGTGCTGGCCGCGTACGGCGAGACGCAGGACCGGTGGAGCACCCTGCGCGGCTGGACCGCCGAGTCGCGGCTGGCCGAGGTGCGGCTGCGTCTGGGCATCGCCCACCTGGACGACGAGCGGCCGCTGGACGAGGTCAGCGGCGGTGAGCAGGCGCGGCTGCTGCTGGCCCGGGCGCTGCTGGACGAGCCGGACGTGCTGCTGCTCGACGAGCCCACCAACCACCTGGACGCCGAGGGCGCCGCCTGGCTCGCCGGGTGGCTGGCCGGGTACGCCGGCGGGGTCCTCGCGGTCAGCCACGACCGGGCGTTGCTGGACACCGCCGTGAACCACGTCATCGAGCTCGACGGCATCCACGACGAGCCGCAGGACTACCCCGGCGGCGGGTACGCGGCGTACCGGCGGGAGAAGACGCGCCGCTGGCAGAAGCTGCTGCTGGACCACGAGGCGCAGGAGAAGGACCGCCGCCGCTGGGAGGACGACATCGAGCGCACCAAGGCGCAGTCGGTGTTCGTGGAGACCACGGTGCGTTCCGGGGTGGAGGCCCCGCACCTGCGCCGCATCGCCCGCAAGGTGGCCCGCAAGGCGAAGGTGCGCGAGCGGCGGCTGCGCCGGCAGATGGAGTCGGTGCGCTGGATCAGCGAGCCGCGGACCCGCCCGCCGCTGACCCTCGCCTTCCCCGGCGACGACGCGGAGCCCGGCGAGCCGCTGATCGCCGTACGGGACCTGACCGTGAAGTGGGGTGAGCGGGTGGTCCTCGACGGCGTCGACGTGGACGTGCGCCGCGGCGACCGGATCCTGATCACCGGGCGCAACGGCTCGGGCAAGACGACGCTGCTGCGGGAGCTGGAGGCCCGGGCGGGGGTGCCGGTGGCGGTGCTGCCGCAGACCGACGCGGGCCTGCGCACCGACGCCACGGTGGTGGAGTTCTTCCGCTCCCGGGTGCCGGTGTACGCCGACGAGGCGGAGGCGCTGCTCGCCGGGCACCAGTTCGGCCCCGACCAGTGGAGCGCCGGGGTGCGCAGCCTGTCGGCGGGGGAGCTGCGGCGGCTGCTGCTGGCCGTCATGGTCAACAGCCCGGCGCGGGTGCTGCTGCTCGACGAGCCGACGAACTACCTGGACTTCGACGCGCTCGACGTGGTGGAGGAGGCGCTGCGGGCGTACCGGGGCACGCTGGTGACGGTCACCCACGACCGGTGGTTCGCCGACGCGATCGGGCACACCCGCACCTGGCATGTCGAGCACGCGCGGGTGCACGCCGGCTGAGATCATGGTGGGCATGTCCCTGGTACCCCGGCAGAGCGGCGGCACGGTCGCGGTCGGCGGCAGCGCCGAGCAGGTCACCGAGGCGTGGCTGCAGAACCGGCGGCTGTCCGAGCACACCCGTGACGCGTACCGGCGGGACGTGGCGGCGTGGCTGGTGTGGTGCGCCGGGCGGGACGTGGACCCGTTGCGGGCGTCCTTCCTGGACGTCAACGCGTACGCGCGCGGCCTGGAGGCGGCCGAGCTGGCCCCGGCGACGGTGGCGCGCAAGCTGTCCGGGCTGTCCAGCTGGTACGACTTCCTCGTCAAGCTGCGTGCGGTGGACGCGAACCCGGTGGCCGGGGCGGACCGGCCGCCCGTGTCCCGCGACCACTCGGCCACCGTCGGGCTGACCCCGGAGGAGGTCGACGCGGTGCTGGCCGCCGCGCAGGCCGGTACGGGCGCGGCGGCGGCCCGTAACCACGCGGCGATCGCGTTGCTGGCCGACCTGGGGCTGCGCGTGGGTGAGCTGGTGGGCCTCGACGTGGCCGACGTGGGGGTGGAACGCGGGCACCGCAGCGTGCGGTTCGTCGGCAAGGGCGGCAAGCCGCGGCGGCGGGCGCTGACCCCGTACGCGGCGGCCACCCTGGACGCGTACCTGGCGCAGCGCGCGGCCGCGGAGGGCACCACCGCGGACCGCCTCGACGGGCCGCTGCTGGTCACCGCGTCCGGGGCGCGGCTGGACCGGCACGCGGTGTTCCGGCTCGTGCGGCGCCTGGCGCGGGAGGCCGGCGTGCCGGGCTGGGCGCGGTTGTCGCCGCACTCGCTGCGGCACGCGTTCGCCACCACGGCCCGCGCCGAGGGGGTGCCCCTGGAGGACGTGCAGGACGCGATGGGTCACGCCGATCCGCGGACCACCCGCCGCTACGACCGGGACCGGCACAACCTCGACCGTGACCCGGCGTACACGATCGCGGCGGCGCGGGTCCGTCGCAGCGGCGCCTGAGCGACCCCCTATCCTCGACCGCGGTCGGGCTGTCGATCTCGAGACGGGGTTGGGTTGAACATCATCGAAGCGGTGCTGCTGGGCGCGGTGGAGGGCTTCACCGAGTTCCTGCCCATCTCCAGCACGGGCCACCTGACCATCCTGGAGAAGCTGCTCGGCTACCGGATCGACGCGCCGGACATCACGGCGTTCACGGCGATCATCCAGTCCGGCGCGGTGCTGGCCACGGTGATCTTCCTGCGCCACGACCTGATCCGGATCATCGCGGCGTGGCTGCGCGGGGTGTTCAGCAGCGAGCAGCGCGGCAACGCCGACTACCGGTTCGGCTGGGCGGTCATCCTCGGCTCGATCCCCATCGGCATCATCGGGCTGCTGTTCCAGGACACCATCGAGACCACGCTGCGCAGCCTGTGGTTCGTCGCCGGCGCGCTGATCCTCTACAGCGGCGTGATGTGGTTCGCCGACCACGCCGCCACCCAGGTGCGCCACCAGGAGGACGTCACCTGGAAGGACACCCTGATCATCGGTACGGTGCAGTGCCTGGCGCTGATCCCCGGCGTGTCCCGCTCGGGCGCGACGATGACCGCGGGCCTGCTGCGCGACCTCGATCGGGTGACCGTGACGAAGTTGTCGTTCTTCCTGAGCATCCCGGCGCTGCTGGGCGCGACCGTGCTGCAGACCGCCCAGGAGTACGACGGCATCTCCACCGCCAACGGCGGCGTGGGCTGGCCGGCCACGATCACGGCGACGGTGGTCAGCTTCATCGTCGGCTGGTTCGCGGTGTCGTGGCTGCTGAAGTTCATCGCCCGGCACTCGTACTCGATCTTCATCGGCTACCGGCTGGTGCTGGGTGCGCTGCTGATGGTGCTGCTCGCGACCGGCGCCATCGACGCGAAATGACCCCGCGGGCGGCGCGGGCGGTGGCGCACGTGCGCGCGCTCGGCGCCGCCGGCCGGCTGCCCGTGCCGGCGGCCAGGATCACGATCAACTTCCACCCGGACCGGCTGCTCGGCGACGGGCGTACGGTCGCCGAGCACCTGGCCGCCGAGGGCGTCTACCGCAGCCAGTTCGAGACGCGGATCTCCAACGGCGGGCTCACCGCGTACCCGGGCGGCGACCGGGACCGGTGGGAGCAGCGCATGTTCGCCGGCGCGTACCCCAGCGAGCTCAGCGCCGGGCGGCCCGTGTACGGCGCGCTGAACCTGGCCGGGCACCCCGACGGGGCGGCGCCGCGCTTCGGCAGCTGCCACCTGCGGCTGCGGGCGCCGGTCAGCGGGCGGGCCACGTTCAGCCACGGCGACAGCGTCACCGAACCGGAGATCGTGGGCACCGCCGACGCGTTCGGCGGGATCTGGGCGGCGCTGCTGGAGCAGGTCGAGCGCACCGGGCAGGCGCTGGGCGTGAACGCCGCCGCGGCGCCGGAGTGGATCGCCGCGCTCACCGCACCGCGCGACCAGCCGGGCCGCACCCTCGACGACTACGTCGAGGCGCAGGTCCACGGCGGGGTCGACCTGAGCACCGACGTCGAGGCGGTCGTGTGCGATCCCGCGTTCGCCGGTACGCCCACCGCCGCGCACCTGGCCGCGATCGCCCCGCTGCAGTGGCATCCCGGTTTCGTGCTGGACGCCGGCGAGTTCGGCGCCCAGCTGCGCGGCCCCGACGCCGGGCGGCTGGCCCGCGCCCTGGGCCCCGGCCTCATCGACGCCGCCGTGATCGGCGCGGCCAGCCACCGCACGGGCGACTTCGCCGAGTTCGGCGACCATGCCACGGTCCTGCAACTGCTGAAGTACCTGTGGCACATCCTCGTGATCCGGGGCCACGCGCGGCGCGGGTGACGCGGGCGAGGAGATTCATCGACATTCGTTGTCCTATGCCCGATCCGGCGTTAACGTAGCGCTTGCGAACCAGTACTCCCCGCAATGTCAGGAGCGCCGCCGTGGCCGACGTGCTGACCGACCGCCTCCCGCTGTTCCCGTTCCGCAGCCCCGACGAGGACCCGTTCACCCCGGTGACGACGGCCGACCGGCGCCACCTCGACGGGCCCGTGACCCGGGTACGGCTGCCCACCGGCGGCTGGACCTGGCTGGTCACCCGGCACGCCGACGTCAAGCAGATGCTGCGCTCCGACGCGTTCAGCGCCGACATGACCCGCCCCGGGTTCCCGCTGCTGCGCACCCCGCCACCGGCCACCCCGCAGAACCGCCGCGGCGGCTTCATCCGCATGGACGGCGAGGAACACCTGCGGCTGCGGCGCATGCTCACCGCCGAATTCATGATCAAGAACGTCCGGCGGATCGAGCCACTCATCGCCGACGTCGTCGACGGCGCCCTGGACGCCCTCGACGGCGCCGGAGCTCCGGCCGACCTCGTCGCCACGTTCGCGCTGCCCGTGCCGTCGCTGGTCATCTGCCACCTGCTCGGCGTGCCCTACGCCGACCACGCGTTCTTCCAGCAGCGCAGCGCCGTCATGCTGGACCAGGGCGCCGACCCGCTCGCCGTGCGCGACGCCGCGACGAGCCTGCGCGCGTACCTGGGCGGGCTCATCGAGACCAAGCGCACCAGCGGCCGGCCCGGCGACGACCTGCTCGGCCGGCTCGTCAGCGACCGGATCCGCACCGGCGAGCTCGAGATCGGCGAGCTCATCGGCATGGCGCTGCTGCTGCTCATCGCCGGGCACGAGACCACCGCCAACATGATCGGGCTCAGCGTGCTCCTGCTGCTGCAACGCCCCGCCGTGTGGCAGCGGCTGCGCGAGGGCACCGACGCCGACGCCGACACCCTCGTCGAGGAGCTGCTGCGCTACCTCACCATCATCCGGACCGGACTGCCCCGCCAGGCGATCCGCGACGTGCAGATCGGCGGCCGGCTGATCCGCGCCGGCGAACCCGCCACCGCCCTGCTGTCGCTGGCCAACCGCGACGCCGAGGTGTTCGACGACGCCGACGAGTTCGACCCGTACCGGCAGGCGCACCAGCACCTCGCGTTCGGCTTCGGCGTGCACCAGTGCATCGGGCAGCCCCTGGCCCGCGCCGAGCTGCGCATCGCCCTGACCCGCCTGGCCCGGCGCCTGCCCGGCCTCGCCCTCGCCGCCGACCCCGCCGCCCTGCCGAAAAGAGACATGTCCATCGTGTACGGCCTCGCCGAACTGCCGGTGACGTGGTGAGCGCCCACGTCCGCGCCGACCGCGACGTCTGCATCGGCGCCGGCAACTGCGTCATGACCCTGGGCAGCGTCTTCGACCAGGACGACGACGGCGTGGTCGTCGTCCTGCAGCCGCACCCCGACGGCGTGGACCCGGAGCTGCTGCAACGCGCCGTCGTCATGTGCCCGGCCGGAGCCATCACCGTCACCACCACCTGAGCCGTGCACGCTGCCCCTACAGTGGCCGCGGTTGACGTCGCGCGCCGCCGATGGGGGAGACATGCAGACCGAACGCCAGGAGGCGACGCTGAGCGTGGCCGAGGCCCGCAGCCGCGCCGCCCTGCTGACCGTCCACCGCTACGACGTCGACCTCGACCTCACCGGCCTGCTCGACGGTCCCGTGCTGCGCAGCCGCAGCACGGTGTCGTTCACGGCGCGCCCCGGCGAGGCGACGTTCATCGACGTCATCGCGGACACGGCCGACGCGTGGCTGGACGGCGTCGCGCTGGCACCTGGGGCGTTCGACGGCGAACGGCTGCACCTGCCCCCGCTCGACGGCGAGCACCGGCTCGAGGTCGCGGCCACGATGACCCGCACCGGGCAGCGCGCCGGGATCCACCGCACGGCCGACTCCGGTGACGGCGAGGGCGACGTCTACGTGTGGACGAGCTTCGAACCCGACGACGCCCGGCGCGTGTTCGCCTGCTTCGACCAGCCCGACCTCAAAGCCGTCTTCGCGTTCACCGTCCACGCCCCGCACGCCTGGACAGTCGTCTCCAACTCCGCCGCGGCCTCGTGCGCCGGCGCCGGGACGGCCCGCACCTGGGTCTTCGAGGACACGCCGCGGTTGTCGCCGTACCTGACCGCGGTGTGCGCCGGGCCGTTCCACGAGCTCCGGCGCAGCGTGGACGGCTACGACCTGCGCCTGCTGAGCCGCCGCAGCCTCGCGTCGCACCTCGACGAGCAGGCCGGCGAGCTGTTCGACCTCACGGCGCGCGGGCTGCGGTTCTTCAACGACCGGTTCGCCTCACCGTTCCCGCAGCGCACGTACACCCAGGTCTTCTGCCCGGGCTTCCCCGGCGCGGCGATGGAGAACTGGGGGTGCGTGGCCTGGAACGACCGGTACCTGCACCGTACGGTCCCCACGGTCGCCGACCGGTACGACCGCGCCGTGGTGCTGCTGCACGAGATGGCCCACCAATGGTTCGGCGACCTGGTCACCCTGCGCTGGTGGGACGACCTGTGGCTCAACGAGTCGTTCGCGGACTGGGCCGCCCTGTGGGCCGCCGAGCACGCGACCCCGTACACCGGCGCGTGGCGCTGGTTCCTCGGCTCCCGCAAGGAGGACGGGTACACCGAGGACGCCGGCCCCGGCACCCACCCGATCCACCAGGACGTCGCGACGGCCGCCGACGCCAAGGCGGCGTTCGACATGATCACGTACGGCAAGGGGGCCGGCCTGCTGCGCCAGCTCGCCGAGCACGTCGGTGAGGCGGCCTTCGTCGCCGGCCTGGCCCGCTACTTCGCCGACCACGCGTACGGCAACGCCACGCTGACCGATCTGCTCGCCGCGGTCGGGGGCGCCGCCGGCCGGGACCTGTCCGGCTGGGCCGCCGGCTGGCTGCGGACCGCCGGCACCGACGTGCTCACCGTCGCCCACGACACCGGGCCGGACGGCCGCTACCGTGAGGTCGCCGTCGCCACCACGCCCCCGCCCGACCGGCCGGCGCGGCGCGTCCACCGCCTGACCGCGGGCGTCTACGACCTGCGCGACGACCGGCCCGTACGGCGCCACCGCATCCCGGTCGCGACCACCGCCGCGACGCACACCATCGCCGAGCTCGCCGGGCAACCCGCCGCCGGCCTGATCCTGATCAACGACGGTGACCTCACCTTCGCCCGGGTACGCCCGGACGACGCGTCCCTGACCTTCCTGCTGCGCCACGGCCGCCACCTGCCGGACCCCGACAGCCGGGCGTCGGTCCGGATCATCCTGTGGCACCTGCTCGAGGACGGGCTGCTCGCCCCCGCCGACCTCATCGAGTACGCCGCCGGCGCGCTCCCGTCCGAGACCGACCCGATCGTGCGGGACGACCTGCTGCGGACCTCCGTCGCGGTCGCGGTCGACTGGGCCGGTCCCGCCGCGCCGGCCCGGGAGCACCTCGGCGCCGCCTGCCTCGCCCTGGCCGAGCGCCACGCCGACGCCGCCGCCCGCACCGCGGCGCTGCAGGCCGCCATCGCCCTGGCCACCACCCCCGACCGCCTCGCCGAGCTCGACCGGCACGCCGGCGACTCGATCGACCTGCGGTGGCGCTGGCTCACCCGGCTGGCGGCGGTCGGCCGGCCCGACCCGGCGGCGGTCGAGCGGCACCTGAGCCGCGACCCGGACCCCGACGCGATCTACTCGGCGCTGACGGTGCGCGCCGCGTCGCCCGAGCCCGCCGCCAAGGAAGAACTGTGGCAGGCCGTCTTCCGCGAGCGGCGGGTGCCGCCCAGCGCGTTGCGCACGATCGGCCGGGCCTTCTGGGACCCGGCACACGCCGACGTGCTGCGGCCGTACCCGGACCGGTTCCTGGCCGAGGTGGAATCGCTCGGGGCGAGCCACCTGTCGGTCACCCTGGCCGTGGTGCGGCACCTCTTCCCCCGCTACGGCGTGGACGCCGGTTTCCCCGCCCGGGCGTCGGCCGCCGCCGCGCGGCCCGGCATGCCGCCGATGGCGGCGAAGAACCTGCAGGCCCGCACCGCCGTCCTCGCGCGGATGCTGCGCGCCCGGGCGCTGACCTGAACCCCGACGGTCAGCCCGGATGGCGCAGCACGGCCTCGACCAGCGCCAAGGCCGCCTGCGGTGTCAGTCCGAGGGCTTTCGTCTCGTCCGCGTACCGTTGGGCCGCCTCCCGGGCCGCGACCGGCGTCCCGGCCGCCGCCGCGGTGATCAGCGTGCCCGCCCGGCCGTGGGTCTCCACCAGCCCGGCCTGCTCCAGCTCCCGGTAGGCGCGGGCCACCGTGTTGACCGCCAGGCCCAGCTGCGCGGCCAGCGCGCGCACCGGCGGCAACCGGGTGCCGGCCGCCAGCGTGCCGTCGGCGGCCAGCGCCGCGATCCGCAACCGGACCTGCTCGTACGGCGGCACCGCCGACGCCGTGTCGATCGTGATGTCCACCGCGTCCCCCTCAGAGCAGCCGCGGCGGCGTGTTACCGGCGGCGGTGATGGCCCGGCGCATCGGCACCATCGCCAGCAGGATGCCACCGGCGACGAAGAACACCACCAGCGACACGATGCCGACGCGGTAACTGTCGGTCAGCTGGTACACCAGCCCGAACGCCAGCGGCCCCAGCCAGCTCGTGCCCTTGTCACTGATCTCGTAGAAGCCGTAGTACTCGCCTTCGCGGCCCTCCGGGATCAGCTGGCTGAACAGCGACCGGCTCAAAGCCTGGCTGCCGCCCATCACCAGGCCGATACCGACGCCGAGCAGCATGAACGGCACCGGCTCACCCTCCGGCAGCCAGAACGCCGCCAGGATCACCACCAGCCACAGCGCCAGCGCGAACAGCACCGTGCGGCGCGCGCCGATCCGCGCGGCCAGCGCACCCAGCAGCAGCGCCCCGCCGAACGCGAGGAACTGCACGATGAGGATGGTGACGATCAGCGTGCTCTGCCCCAGCTTCAGCTCCTCGGTGCCGAACTGGCTGGCCAGCGCGATCACCGTCTGGATGCCGTCGTTGTAGACCAGGAAGGCGACCAGGAAGAACAACGTCAGCGGGTACGCCCGCAAGCTGCGCACCGTGTGCCCCAGCTGCCGGAACCCGTCGGTGAGCACGTTGCCGCGCGCGCCGCCCGCGGCCGTACCCGGGTGCTCGCGCAGCCACCGCAGCGGCAGCAGCGTGAACACGGCCCACCACACGCCGGCCGACACGATGCACCAGCGGGCCAGGTCCAGGGTGCGCCGGTCGTCGCCCTCGACGCTGAGCACCGTCACCACCACCAGGTTCAGCAGCAGCAACACCCCGCCGCCCAGGTAGCCCAGCGCCCAGCCGCGGCTGGACACCTTGTCGCGCTCGTCGGGCCCGGCCAGCCGCGGCAGGAACGAGTTGTACACCACCACGGACGCGCCGAAGGACACGTTCGCCACGATGAACAAGGCCCCGCCCAGCAGGTACCGCTCACCGGTCACGAACGCCATCGCCACGGTCGCGCCGGCCCCGATGAACGCCGACGCGGCCAGCAGCGGCTTCTTACGCTCGGCCCGGTCGGCGATCGCACCCATCACGGGCAGCACGAACACCGTCAGCAGCACCGACAGCGACACCAGGTACGGAAAGTACGACCCGGCGGCGACGCTGATGCCCAGCGGATGCACCCGCCCGTCGCACTCGTCGGCGCCCAGCGCGCACCCGGCGGCCTGCTCGGCGACCGAGGTCAGGAACGGCCCCAGGAACACCGTGATGACGGTCGTGGAGAACGCCGAGTTCGCCCAGTCGTAGAAGTACCAGCCCGTGCGCTCGCGCCGTGCCGGGGTGGGCGTGACGGTGCCGGCCGGCGGATGTACGGGTGCGCCCATGACCGTGAAAACCTCCGCGTGGACCGGCCTTTAGTCCGTTGGTGGGTGGGCGATTTCCCGCCGCTCGGCAGGCAGCTTAGAGCATCCGCGGGTGCGTACGGCGCAACGCTCAGCCGTTGTCGCGCCACCAGCGGGCCAGGGCGCTCGTGGCCGGGTCCTCCGACTGCGCGAGGTGCGCCCACGGGTCCTGGGCGGGCGGCAGCTCCTCGGCCGCGTACCCGGCCAGGTCCGCCGCGGTGACCGGGTCGGCGGGCACCGCGTGCGGGTCGACGGCGCCGAGGCTGCCCGTGTCGATCCACGGGAACCCGTCGACCGGTTCGGGCAACGGGCCCACGTCCAGCGACGGCGGGAACACCCCGGCCGGGTCGTCGCCGAGGTCACCGGGATCGGCCGCCGCGTCCGGGTCCGCGCCGACCGGGCCCAGCTCGTGCCCGTGGGTGACGTCGACGACCGCGTGCCCGTCCGCCCCCTGCTGCACATCGTGCGCGTCATGCACGTCGGGGACCTCGTGCACCTCGTGCGCCTCGTGGACCGCGGGATCCGGGTGCTCCCAGCCGTGATCCATCGCGTCGAGGTCGTCGTGGCCGGCGCCGGCCACGTCGTCGTGCCACCCCTCGCCCGGGTCGTGGGCGGCGTGGGCGCCGTCGTCGTCGTGGTCGTAGCCGTGGTGGCCCGGGTCGTCGTGGTGACCGGGATCGTGCAACTCCGGCCAGCCGTGCTCGTCGCTCATGATTCCTCCGGACCGGTGGGAGTGGGCGCCAGGGCACGGGCCCGGGCGAGGACGTCGTCGGCCTGCTTGACGCGGGCACGGACCTGCTGCAGCTCGGCGGCGGCCGCGGCCCGGCGCCGGGACCGGCCCGCGGCGTCCTCCGCGGCCGCCGCGTCGATCTCGGCGATGCGGGCGTCCAGGTCGCGCAGGCGCCGCTCCACGGCGTCGTCGACGGCCACGCCCAGGGCGTACTGCAGATCGGTGAACCGGTACGAGATCTCGTCCTGCAACGCCGCGCGGGCCTCGCCGAGCACCTCACGCAGCCACGCGCGGGCCTGCTGGCGGTCCGACTGCACCCGCCGCCGGTACAGCACGTACCCGCCGGCGGCCACGCCCAGGCCCAGCCCCGCGACCGGCACCAGCAGGCCCCCGGCGACCACCCCGCCCACACCCAGCAGCGACGCGCCGAACACCGCGCCGCGGCCGGCCATGACGGCGATCCCGCCGGCGGACAACGCGATCAGCATGTTGTCGGGCGAGTGCTCACGCGGCGGCCCGGCGTTCAGCGCGTGCCGCAGGGTGGCGTTGAGCCGGTCCAGCACCGCGGCCAGCTCCTCGTCGTCGAACACCTGCGCCAGCACCCGCTCGCCGACCTGCCGGAACGTGACCTGCAGATCCTGCGACAGCCGTACGGCCACCGCCTGCAGCTCCGCGTCCACCTCGTCGGGCAGGGCGGCCAGCCCGTCGCCGCGCAGCGTGTCGATGCGCGCCCCGACCTGCTGCTGCAGCTCGCCGATGCGGGTCCGCAGCATCCCCACCACCTCGACGCGGGCCCGCTGCGTCTCGGCGCTGAGCAGCAGCGCCCACTGCCGCGACTCGGTGCGTTTGCGCGCGGCCAGGGCGCTGCGCTGCTGACGGACCCGGGCGGTGGCGCCCGGGTCGGCCTCGGCGGCGGCCGCCCGGTCCTGCGCGGCCTGCTCCAGGCGGCCCAGCTCGGCGCGGGCGGCGCGCAGCACGTTGGCCAGCTGCAGCTGGTGCCCGCGCCCGGCCAGCTCCACCAGGGCGTGCTGCAGCTCGGCGATGCGTGACGCGTCGACCAGGGCGGCCTGCTCCCCGGCGGGCACCGCCAGGGCCAGCTCGGCCAGCCGCGCCGACACCGGGAACCACGGCGCGTCCGCGAACCGGGGCGCGCGGGCCCGCAGCAGCGCCCGGTTGTCCTCGGCGATGCGCCGCCACCCGGGGAACGCGTCCACCTTGGTCAGGGCGAACACCACCGCGTCGACGCGTTCGCTCGCGGCGACAAGGAACTCCAGCTCCGGCTGCGACAGCGGCGCCGACGCGTCGGCCACGAACAGCAGCGCGGTCGCCCGTTCCACCGCGTCCAGCGCGACGGCGGCGTGCGCGGGGTCGAGACCGCCCACGCCGGGGGTGTCCAGCAGGCTCACATACTGCAGCAGCGGCGCGGGATGGGTGACGTCGATGCGCCGCGGCGCCCGTACGCCGCCGCGCCCGGTGGCCCACTCGGCCAGCTGCTCGACGCCCAGCTCGACCGGTTCCCCCGAACCCGGCACGTACGCCGTCGCGGTCACCGTGGCGCCGGGGGAGAAGTGCAGGTACGCGGCGGTGGCCACGGCGGCGTCCACCGGCGACAGCCCGGGCACCCCGAGCAGCGCGTTGATCAGCGAGCTCTTGCCGCGTTTCGTCTCGCCCACGAGCACGATGGACGGCCGGGTCAGCCGGCGCCGGCGCAGCTCGGCCAGCTCCGCGCCGGCGTCGGGGTCGGCGGCCTGCACGGCTGCCAGGGCGTCGTCGACGGCGGCGGTCAGCACGCCCGCCAGCTCCCGGGTCGCGGTCACCGTCCGGCCTCCGTCTGCACGCGGGTCTCGTCGTCGTTGCCCGGCCGGGTCTGGTCCGCGGCTTCCGCTGCGCCGGCCTGGGCCTGGATCGTCTGGGACTGGATCGCCTGGGCGAGCAGGTGGAAGCCGCGGTGCGCGACCTGCGCGACCCGCGACTGGGCCGGTGCGGCCCCGGCGACCGCGTACACCCGCCAGCGGCCCGCCGCCTCCACCGCCGCCGCGGCCAGCTCGCCGGGGCCGGCGTGCGGCAGCCGCAGGATCCACCGGGCGTCGTCGGAGGTCGCCAGCCGGGTCAGCTCCCGTTCCCACGCCACCGGCAGCGGAACCGCACCGGTGGCGACGCGCTGGGCGACCTCCAGCAGCCGCAGCCGGTGGTACGCCGGCTCGCGCAGCAGCCGCTCGGTGGCCGCCCGCAGCGTCTCGCGGTCGCGCAGGTCACCGGTGTGCCCGGCGATGCGTTCCAGCCGGGCCAGCGCCCACCCCGCCTTGATCGCGTCGGCGCGCCACCGCAGGGTCTGCTCGAGCGTGCGCTGCAGCCGGGGGAACCCGGAGGCCTGCACCAGCCGGCGCACCAGCTCACCGCTGCCCAGCGACGGGTCGGCGGCCAGCTGCGCCAGGCAGAAACCGATGCCGTACAGGTCGAGCAGCTCCAGCAGCCGTTCCCGGCGCGCCGGCTCCACCGCCGAGGGCCGGGTGCGGAACAGGTCGACCGAGGCCAGCAGCACCCGCAGCTGGTCTACCGGGGTGGCGGACAGCTGCCGCAGGGCCGCGCAGTCGGCGGCCGTGAGCCGCCCCGCCTCACCGGTCTCGGCGAGCAGGCCCACGACCGGGATCACCTCGGACACCGTACGGGCCAGCAGCGCCGCCTGCTGCTCGGCGAGGGGACCGGCGACCGGCCACGGGTCGGCGGCCCCGCCGACGAGCGTGTCGACCTTGCCGAACACGCCCAGCGCGTTGATCGGGCTGCTGGCCAGCCGCGCCGACGCCGACCGGAACGCCTCCAGCGCCTGCACGTCGTCGGCCCGTACGGCCTGGGTGAACACGTACGCGACGGCCTCCGCGGCGGCGACCTCGGAGGCGGAGTCGGCGTCGATCGCGGCGTCGAACGGCGCCGTGGTGTCCGGCTGGTGGGCGGGCTCGCCGCGCCCGGTCTCTCTGCGCCCGGCCTCCTGGTGCCCGGCGTCGCCGAGTTCGGCGGCGGCCCGGGCCGACAGGCCGGTGTCGGTGGAGGCCAGGCCCGGGGTGTCCACCACGGTCAGCCCGCGCAGCTTCTCACTGGTCAGCGTCACGTCCAGGTACGCCACCCGGGCCGCGGGAACCCCGAGGCGCTGCGGGAGCATGCCGTCGTCACCCAGCGGCAGGCTGCGGCGCTCGCCGTCGCGGCACACCACGTCGACCCGGTCGGCGGTGCCGTAGCGGAACCGGGTGACCACCCGGGTGCACTCCCCGGCGGCCGTGGGCGCGACACGGCGGCCGATCAGCGCGTTGACGAGTGTCGACTTTCCGGCTTTCAACCGTCCCGCGATCGCGATGCGTAACGGCTCCGCGAGCCGCTCACGGACGTGTTCCACCTGGCCGGCGGCCTCCGGACCGACCCGCGCGACGATTTCGTCACACAGCGTCGCCATGCGGGCGGACAGCGGGCCGACGGTCATGACTCGTCAGCCGAGCACACAGTCAGGGAGAATGTGCTGACCGCGGCCGTCATCGCAGACAAAGGTGGTTGCCCTTCCCGTACGCGGGCAGGGCGGGATCGCCTGCCGCAGCACAGACTACGAGGGGACGGGCACGGGCGGATCCCGTGTTCGTGCCAAGGCAACGCTGCAGGGGTGCGCAGCGGGATGGGGGCGCGCGTGGCATCGCACGACCTGGCCGGGCTCGCGGCCGCGCATCTGCGCCGCCCCGGCCTCGTCGTGCTCACCGGCGCGCCGGGCTCCGGCCGCACGACGCTGCTGCGCCGCGTCGCCGCCGCCGCGGGCGGCACCGCGTACGCCGGTGGTGGCCTGGCCATGCTCGCCGCCGTGCCCGCTCTCGCGCTGTCGCGGGCCGTGCGGGCCCGCCTGCCCGTGCACGACGTCCCGCTGCTGGCCGAGGCGGTGCGCTCCCGGGTGCGCGGCGGCCTGCTCGTCCTCGACGACCTGCAGTACGCCGACACCGCCACGCTGGCCGCCCTGCCGCACCTGGCCGCCCACGTGCGCGTCGTCGTGGCGCTGCGCACCCCGCACCGGCTGCCCGCCGACACCGTCGCCGCGCTGCGCGCCGCCGCCACCGCCTGGCTCGACGTGCCGCCGCTGAGCCCGGCCGACGCGGCCGCGCTGGCCCGGCGTACCGCACCGCACCTCGGCGACGACGCGCTCGCCGAGGTGCTGGCCCGCGCCGGCGGCAACCCCCTGGCGGTCACCGCGCTCGCCCGGCACGCCGCCGGGGGACGCGGCGCCGCCGACACCGGCATCGACCAGGTCGCGTACGCGATCGCCACCGCCCTGGCCGACCTGCCCCGCCCCGCCCGCACCGCGCTCGCCGCGCTCGGCCTGCTCGGGCGTCCCGCACCCGCGGCGATGCTGGGCCCGGGCGCGGCCGTGCTGCACGAGGCCGGGCTCGTCGAACAGGCCGGCGACGGCATCGTGCCCGTGTCGGCGTACCTCGCCGAGACCGCGGCCGGGCTGCTCGACGGCGACGCCCGCACCGAACTGCACCAGGCGCTGGCCGCGCTGACCCCCGACGCGGAAGCCGCCCGGCACCTCGCCGCCGCCGGCGACCATCCCGGCGCGTACCGCAGGGCCCTCGCCGGGGCCGACCGGGCCGGCGGCGGCGACCGCGCCGACCTGCTGCTGTTCGCGTGCGAGCTGCCCGGCGTCACGGTCGACCCGCGGGTACGCCTCGCCGCCGCCGACGCGCTGCTGGCCGCCGGACGCCCGCACGCCGCCGCCCGGGTGCTCACCACCGCCCGGCCGCTCGGCGTCGAGGCCGACGTGCTGCGCGGCGAGGCGCTGCTGCAGGGCGGCGACCCCGCGGCGGCCCGCGACTGCGTACGCCCCGTGCCCGACGCCGCCTCGGCGACCGTGGTGGCCGCCCGGGACCGCATCCTGCTGCTGGCCGACCTCGCCACCGACCCGGCCGGCGCGCTCGACACCGCCGACAAGATCGCCGCGCGGCATCCCGTACCGGCGCCCGGGGTCGCGGCCGCCCTCGCCGCCGTGCGCGCCGCGCACCGTACGCCCGGCTGGGAGCAGGCCCTCGCGGCCGCCGCCGGCACCGCCGACCCGCTCACCGGCCGGTGGAGCGCCTGGCTGCTCGTCGAGCACCTCGCCGCCGACGGGCGCCTCGACGACGCCGCCGCCACCGCACGCCGCGCCGCCGACGCCTGCGCCGGCGACCTCGCGTACAGCTGGCAGACCCGCTTCCTCGCCGCCGCCGGCTGGGCCGACGTGCTGCGCGGCGCCACCCCCGCCGTCGACGACGTGGTACGCCGCAGCGCCGACCTCACCGACCGCGCCCTGCCCGCCGACGCCCGCGGCTACGCGCTGGCCGCCACCGCCCTGGTCGAGGCCGACACGGGCCTGCTCGCCGCCGCCCGCGCCCGCCTCGGTGCCGACGCCGCGCACCCCGCCACCGCCTGGGTGGCCCGGGAGGCGGCGTGGCTCGACGGGCAACCCGACCGCGCCGCCCGCGCACCGGACACCGCGGCGCCCGGCCTGCTCACCGGGCTGCACCACATCACCGCCCGCTGGGCCGCGTACGACGCCGGCGCCGCCGCGGCCGGCCCGGCCATCCCCGCCGCGCTGCCCGCCGCGGCCCGCCGCACGCTGACCGCCTGGGCGACCGGCACCGGCTTCACCGCCGCCGCCGAGGCCTGGGCCGGCACCGCCCTGCGGGAACAGATCCGCTGCCTGCTCGCCGCAGGCCTGCTCGACCGCGACCCGCACCGCGCGGTCGACGCGCTCCTGCAGGCCGAACAGCTCGCCGACACCGCCGGGCTGGTCGTCCTCGCCGGCCGCGCCCGCCGCGGCCTGCGCCGGCACCACGTGCACCGCGACATCCGCAGCCCCCGCTCCGGCACCCAGCTCACCCGCCGGGAGGCCGAGGTGCTGCGCCTGGTCGCCGCGGGCGAGCCCACCCGCCGCATCGCCGGGCAGCTCGGCATCTCCGCCGAGACCGTCGACACCCACATCCGGGCGGGCATGCGCAAGCTGGGCGCCCGCACCCGTACCGAAGCCGCGGCGCTCGCCATGACCCAGCTGGAGGACGCCACGGCCCTGGACCGCGCTGCCGTCCCCTCCGCTTTCCCCGACCGTGAGGATGGCCGGTGACCCGACAGCCCGACGCCCCCCGCCACGTCGTCGCCTCCACCGCCGACGCCGACACCGTGGTGCGCCGCCTCACCCGCGACGGCTGGACCGTCCGGGAAGGGTTCGCGCTGCCCAGCGCCACGTGGGACGTCAGCACCGACCGGCTCGTCCTGCACGGGCGCGTCACCGACCAGGACGCCCTGCACCTCGCGGTCCTCGCCGCCGCCCGGGGAGCCGGCATCGTGGCCGTCTGCGACGCCGACAGCCCCACCGGCCGCGCCCTCGTCGACGACCTGAGCCGCCTCGGCGCCGTACATCTCGGGCCCGGCGGTGCGCCCGCCCCGGCGACGGCCGAGAGCACGGATGCGGTCGCTGAGCTCGTACCCGAACAGCGGGCCCTGCTGGACCGCCTGGCCGCCGGCGACACGATCGCGGCGGCCGCCGCGGCCGAATTCCTGTCCCTGCGCACGGCCAACCGCCGCATCGCCGAGGCCCGGGCCCTGTTCGGCGTCCGGACGACCCGCGAAGCCGTGCTGGCCTACCTGAGACAACGCCGCACCACCGAATAGCTCAGCGCAGGGCGCGGTGTACGGCGCTGCGCAACTGGTCACGGGTGAACGGCTTCTCCAGCAGCCTGACGGCCGGGTCGAGCGTGCCCCGCGCGGCGAGCACCGGGGTGGCGTAGCCGGACATGAACAGCACCCGGATCCCGGGGTGCAGGGCGGTGACCTGCTCGGCCAGCGTCGTACCGAGCAGGTGCGGCATGATCACGTCGGTGAGCAGCAGGTCGATCCCGCCGTCGGGCTGCCGGCGCGCGAGGTCCAGCGCGGCGGTGCTGTCGTCGGCGGTCAGCACCCGGTAGCCGGCGGCGACCAGCAGCCGCCGGCAGACCTGACGCAGGGCCGGTTCGTCCTCGACCAGCAGCACGGTCTCGCCGTGCCCCTGCATGTCGGGCTCCGCCACGTCCGCCTCGGTGCGAGGCGCCGGCCGCCGGTCCGTGACCGGCAGCATGATGCTGATCGTGGTGCCCAGGCCACGCTCGGAGTAGATGCCCACGGTGCCGCCGGCCGCGGTGACGATCCCGTACACCATGGCCAGGCCCAGGCCGGTGCCCTGACCGGGCGCCTTCGTGGTGAAGAACGGCTCGAAGACCCGGTCGATGACCTCCCGCGGCATGCCCGTGCCGGTGTCACTGACCCGCAGCCGCGTGTACTCCCCGGGCCTGATCTGCGGGCACTGGCTCACGTAGTCGGCGTCGGCCAGCACACTCGCGGTGTCGATGGTCAGGGTGCCGCCGTCGGGCATCGCGTCGCGGGCGTTGACCGCCAGGTTCACCAGCACCTGCTCGAACTGCCCCGGATCGAGCAGGACCGGCCCGCAGCCGCCGGGCAGGCGGGTCACGAGCAGGATGTGCTCGCCCAGTACCCGGCGCAGCATGTCCTCGATCTGATGCACCGCGTCGGCGACGACGAGGATCTCCGGCCGGGTGACGTCCTGGCGGGCGAACGCCAGCAACTGCCGCGTCAGATCGGCACCGCGGCGGGCGGCGCGCAGAATCTGCTGACCGTCCCGGTTCACGTCGGCGATCCACGGCTCCGCGTCACCGCCGGCCGGCAGGTGACCGGCGGTGGTGTCGGTGACGAACTCGGCATAGTTGATGATCACGGCGAGCAGGTTGTTGAAGTCGTGAGCGATCCCACCGGCGAGCTGCCCGAGACTCTCGATGCGCTGGGTGTGCTGCAACTGGTTCTGCAACTTCGCCCGCTCCGCCTCCTCGCGCAGCCGGGCCCGCTCCGCCTCGGCGTGCAGCCGGTCGCTGATGTCACGTACGGCCGCGGACACGATCAGCCCCGTGCCGGCCTGCAACCCCGACAGGCTGATCTCCGCCGGGAACACACTGCCGTCCTTACGCCGGGCATGCAGCGGATTGCCGCTTCCCATGGCCCGGTGCGTCGCCGCGGCGGCGTACTTCTTGCGCAGGTCCCGGTGGGCGCGGGTCATGTCGTCGGGTACGAGAATCTCGATCGGCTCGCCCAGCAGCTCCTCACGCCGGTAACCGAACAGCCGCAGCGCCTGAGCGTTGACGAACACGATCGAGCCGGCCTGGTCGACCCCGACGGTGGCGTCCGGCGCCGCGTCGAGCAGCTGCTCGAAGAGCGAATCGCCGTGCGGTCCGCCCGGTGCAGCGCTCAGCACGCCGGGCGTCGCGGCGCTGTCCGGGCGGGCTGGCGCGGGGCTGAGCTCACCGGTGGGTGCGCTATCCGTGTCCATCCCCTCTGCTTAGCCCAGAGCGCCCGGGCCGGTCAGCCGAACCGGCCGATCGGACGGTCCAGGACCGCTTTGCCCTGACTCGTCCCATCCCGCCCGGCCCCTCCGCTTTGTCTGCGCCTCAGCCTCCGCGTCCGCCGGATCGGCGTCGGTGGCGGCTCGCGTATCGTGCTCGTCGATGAAGGTGCTGATCTCCGCCGACATGGAAGGCATCTCCGGCATCGTCCACCCCGACGAGACCAACCCCGGAGGCCACAACTACGAACGCGGCCGCGCCCTGATGACCGCCGAGGTCAACGCGGCCGTCGCCGGGGTGCTGGAGGCCGTACCCGCCGCGACGGTCCTGGTCGCCGACGCGCACGGACCGTACCGCAACCTGCTGCCCGAGGACCTCGACCGCCGCGCCCGCCTGGTCCGCGGCAAACCCCGCCCGCACGGCATGCTGGGCGGCCTGGACACCGACACCGCGGCGGTGCTGCTCATCGGCTTCCACGCCCGCGCGGGCACGGGACCCGCCGTACTGGCCCACACCGTCAGCGACGCCATCCTCGACGTCCGCGTCGACGGCCGCTCCCTGGGCGAAATCGGCCTCACCACGGCCCTGGCCGGCCACCACGGCGCGCCCGTCGTCCTGCTCACCGGCGACGACGCGGCCTGCGCAGAGCTGCGGGACCTCGTACCGGCCGCGGCCACGGTCGCCGTGAAGCAATCCCTCGGCCAGGGCGCCGCCATCGCCCTGCACCCCGACGAAGCCCGCGACCAGATCCACCGCGCCGCCGCCAAGGCCGTACGCCGCGCCGACCACGCCCCGGTCCTGAACCTCCCCGGGCCCCTGGACCAGCAGGTCGACCTCTTCAACCCGGCAACCGCCGACCTGGCGCCACTCATCCCCGGCGTCAGCCGCACCGCCGGCGCCCGGACGGTGTCCTTCACGGCGGAACACATGGAACAGGCGTACGGGCTGGTCCAGCTCCTGAACCACCTCGCGAAAGCCGCCTGACACCGCTCCCGGCGCACCACGCGCCGGCCGCCCGATGCCTCATACGCCGCAGATGAACCCGGCGATCGTCAGCAACATGCACGCAGTCTGCCCAGAGCCGAGCTCCGGCAGCGATCCCTGCGACCGAGCCGACCCGCGGCTGGCCGCCCGCCGGCTCGGGCCAGCCAGTCCCCAGACGCGGCAACCGCGACCATTCCCTCCGGCCGGAGGGAATGCAGGGGGAGCGCGGCGACGCCCTGCGACTCAGGGAACGCGGGGCCGACGCCTGACCCTCGCCATGTCCACGGGCCGCGTACGGTCCACGAACCGCGGCATCTCCGGCTCGTCCTCGCGCAGCGGCACCAGCGTGTCCGTGATCGCCTGCACGATCCGGTCGGTGGCCCGCATCGCCTGCGCCCCCGCCGTACCGGACAGCTCGGACAGGTCCACCGGCTCACCGAAGCGCACCTGCACCACCGGCCGGCGCACCACAGCCCTCAGCACGGACCGCACCACGTCCTTCGGCGACGTGTACGGCAACACCGCATGCGACCCCCACTGCGCCACCGGCATCACCGGTGCTCCGGACAACGCCGCCATCCGAGCCACCCCGGTCTTGCCCCGCTCGGGCCACATCCACGGATCCAGCCCGATACGCCCCTCGGGGTACACGAGGATGACCGAACCCGCCCGCAGAGCCGCCGCCGCCTTGGGCAACGCCTCGGCGACCTGCGCAGTGTGCCGGTCGACCCGCAGGTGCCCGGACGCCCGCATGGCCGCACCCGCGATCGGCGCGTCGAACAACCCACCGGTCGCCATGAACCGCGGAGCAACCCCGGCGATGCTGCACGCCGCGGTCATGATGACCGGATCCACCGGGCTGACATGGTTGGCCGCCAGAATCAGCGGACCATGCCGCAGCTCATCCGGCACCCGCCCGCTCACCCGCAGCCGGCAGATCAACGGAACCAGCACCCGCGACAGGCGCAGAAGCACCCGCCACACCACCGGCACACGCCACGTCACATCGTCCATCAGGGCGCCATGATCGCACGTCACGAGCGCCGGTAGGGGGCAGGCAGGGCAGGCATGGGAGGGGAGGCCGGCGGGCCGGGCAGGCCGGGCAGGTCGGCAGGCCGGGCAGGGGAGGCCGCCGGCAGGGAGTGCCCCGGCGAGAGAGCCCGGCGCTACGGAGCCGCCGCCAGCCCGCCGACCTCAGCCCGCGTCCCGAAGCTCCTGCAACCGCGCCTCGATCTCGGCCAGCTCCGCCCGTAACCGCTGCGCCTGCTGCTCCGCCTCCGCCCGCTCCGCCGCCAGGATCTGCTCCACCGCCTCCTGCACGCCGGGCACGTCCACCAGCGACACCATCCGCATCGCCTCGGCGGGACGGATCACATAGGGCTTCGCCAGCGCCTTCGCGCCCTGGTTCGCCGCCACCGTCCACTCGCCGTCCGTATACGCCAGCGTCACCGTCAACCCCGGCGGAGGCTTCGGCTTGGCTACCCGACCTGGCGCCTTCCGCGGAGCCGGAGCCGGAGCGGCAGAGGCAGCAGCGGCAGGAGCATCAGCAGGAGCATCAGCAGGAGCAGTAGCCGGCGCCCCAACAGCGCCCGGCTTGGCCCCACCCGACCGGCCACCGGCTCCGGAGGAGCCAGAAGCACCGGAGCCCGCCGCACCGGACGACACCGGCACCGGCTTGTCGATGACGAACTCCGGCTCCACGCGCACCGGAGCCGGGGGAGGAGGAGCAGCCTTGCGCACCGCCGCCCCCTTCGGCGCCACCTGTAGATCACCCGGCGCGAACGGCAACTCGTCGCGCCCGAACCGCACCACCACCCACTCGTCGGACTCCGCCGGGTCGGCCAGCGTCACCACCTGACCCACCTGACCCGCGATCTGACCCGCCGACTCCGTGAACATCACCCGTGGCTTACGCCCGGCCGCCAGCCCGTCCCGGATCATCTGCAGGTCGTCGCCGCTCAGCCCTCGCACACCGGTCCGCGCCACCGCCATCGAATCGCCCCTTTGTCGTACGTGTGTTCCAACGTCGTCTGTTCTACCAGCACCCACCGACAAGAACCCGTCAACCCAGCCGGCCCGTCACCGGATCCCGGTCCGTCAGGCAGTAGACCCGCCCCGCCGGATCCCGCAACGTCGTCCACGCAGCTTCCACCCGCACCACCGACGCACCGAGATCGACATGCCGCGCCACCAGGGCCTCCCGGTCCTCACAAGCAACGTCGACGTGCATGCCGGCAGCCGGGGAGCCGACCCGCTGCAGCAGCAGACGCAACGGCATGCCGTTCGGACGTACCAGAAAATCGAACTCCGGGCGCGACCCCCGCCGCCGGGCCCAACCCGTCACCGAAGCCCAGAAATCGGCCTCCGCGTCGAACGACGCGGCCGGAACGTCCACACACAGCTGATCCACCAGACTGCGCGCCCCCAGAGCCCCCACCGGCGCCGGCCGCAGCCGCTCGCCCTGCCAGCGCACCAGACAGAACGCCAGGCCGGCAGGGGAGCGCAGCACCACCAGATCCCCCTCATCCAGCACCACAGCCGCGCCCAGCCCCACCACCCGGCGCGCCTGCGCCGGAACATCCTCGACATGCAGATCCAGGTGGGCCCGCGCCGGGCCGTCCCCGACCACCTGCACCCTCAGGTACGCGTCCCCGCCGGACGGCACCAACGTGGCGAACGCCTCACCCGGCCCCCGCCGCGCCGACATCGTCGAACCCGTCACGGCCTGCCAGAACCCCTCCGCCGCCCGCGACGGAGAATCCAGGAACGCGGTGATCCACCGTACGAAAGTGTCGGACCCAGCCTCTACGGTCTCCGCCATGACCGAGATCCTGCCCTGCCCCCACCCGAAGCCGCTCAGCGGGCGGCGTCCCGCTCCGTCGCCGCCAGCCCCGACACCTGGGCCGGCTCGGCGGGGGAGAGCACCACCCCAACCGCACCCGCCGGCCCGAGTCCGAGTCCTCCAGCTCCACGTCGCCCGGCTTGCCTAAGACCGCGGCCGACAACCTCGCCCGGCCTGCCTAAGACCGCGGCCGACAACCTCGTCCAGCTTGCCCAAGACCGCGGGCGACACCTCGATCGGCGAGGAGCGGCCGACGACCCGGTTCGGCCTGCGCACACCGCCCCTGGGGCCGCGGGCGGCGTTCCGCTCACTGTGGGAACGATCAGTCAGAACGGCGACCAAGGGGGAGAGGGCGTGAAGGCGTCTCCCGGGCAATCGTTCGCATCACGCCGGAAGGTCGAGGACCCCGACGGTCTGCCCACCGCTGCGCTCGCCCGTCACCCGGAAGCCCAGCTTCAGGTAGAAGCCCTCCGGCCCGCCGGCACGCGGCTCCCAGGTGACGTACGCCCGGTCGCCGCCGCGAGCGCGGATCTCCTGGCAGACCGCCTCGACGGCGAACCTGCCGTAGCCGCGCCCCTGGGCGTCGGCCGCGATGGCGAGCCGCCACAGGCCCGATCGCCGGTCGGACGGATCGCGCGCCTCGTTCCACGGGATGTCGAGAAACGCCATCACGAAGCCGACCAGGCGCTCGCCGTCGTAGACGAGCCGCGGCCAGGCGTACGGGGAGAAGACGAACGCCTCGGCGAGGGACTTGACCACCGGCTCGACCAGGTCATCCTGATCCGGACGCACCGACAGTTCGAGAGCCGCCTCGTAGTTCTTGGGGGTGATCTCTTCGAGCCGCATGGGGCGGACCCTAGCGAGCGCGGGGCCGCTTCAGCGACCGGATTGCCGAGCGCGCCCAGGGGCGAGGTGGGCAGTTCGCCTTGGGCAGCGCGCCTCCGACATCACCGAGTCGCGGAAAGTGTCCGTGAGCGGCGTGCAGGGAAGCGCTGACAATGCGTCCAGCTAGTTGGTCGATAATCTACATTATGTCAACTTGAGCGCGGAGAGGGCTCGGAGAGTGCCTGCTGGAGACACGGCAGGACACGGTGGCCGGCAGGGCGACGCCGGGACGCGGATGGGATGACTCGAGCGGCGCAAAGAAACCTGAGGAGGTTGCTTCTGACAGAACCGGCATCGAGACACGGGAGCTGCGTCCCGGAAATCGGCCGTCACGGCGCGCAGCGGCGACGAGATCAGCCCGGGTACTCGGGCCGGCTATCGCGTTGCCTCGACCACCACGGCTGCCAGGACAGGCGGCTCAGCCCCCGGCGCGTCCGCCGCCGAAGCGAGCACCGGTGCGCGAAGCAGCGGAGCGCAACCAGGCAAAGGCGCAACGAACACAACCAGGCGAACTGCACCGAGGACCTGCTCGACGGAGAAACCACTACCGCCGAGACCCTCCCGTACAGACGTCACTTTCCTGCATAATATTCCTTATGCAGGATGAACAAGACATTCCGGTCGAGTCGCTTGTCGAGGAGTTCCTCGGTGCTCGAGCCGTACAGAAGCCGTCTCAGCACACCCTTCTCGCCTACCGCCGCGATCTGACCGCCGTCCTGCGCATCATCGCCGAGCCGCTCGACGTCTCCATCGAGGACGTCACTCTCGGTCACCTCTCCCCTCGTTCGCTGCGGTCGGCGTTCGCGGCGTTCGCGGCTGGGCGGGCGCCTGCCTCGGTGTATCGGGCCTGGTCGACGTGGAATTCGTTCTACGGGTTCCTGGTGGTCGACGGGGTGGTCGCCGGGAACCCGATGCCGGCAGTCGGGAAGCCGAGGGTGTCGGTCCCCTCCCCCAAGCCGCTGCGCGGCGAGGACACGCCGGAGCAGTTGCTCGAGGCGGTGAGCCGGGCTGACGAGCGGCAGCGGGATCCGTGGCCGGAGCGGGATGTGGTCGTGCTGGCGCTGGCGTTGTGTGCCGGGTTGCGGTTGTCGGAGCTGTTGGCGTTGCGGACCGGGTCGGTGGTCGGGCGGCCGGGTGAGCGGCGGGTCGAGGTGGCGGGCAAGGGTGGGCGGCCGCGGTCCGTGCCGATCGAGCCGGAGCTGGATGCCGTGGTGGCGCGGTACGTGGAGAGCCGGCAGGTGCGGTTCGGGCGGGTACGGCCGGATGATGCGTTGCTGGTGGATCGGCGTGGTGAGCCGTTGCGGCGGGGTGGGCTGCAGTATCTGGTGCAGTCGTGTTTCCGGCGGGCGGGGGTGTCGGATCGGGTGCCGCGGGGGGCGCAGTTGCATGCGTTGCGGCATACGTTCGCGACGCGGCTGGCCGAGGACGGGGCGAACGCTTCGGAGATCATGCGGTTGCTGGGGCACGCGTCGTTGACGACGTCGCAGGGGTACATCGAGGTGACGGCGGCGCAGCAGCGGGCGGCGGTGCGGGCGAACCGTACGAACCGGGCGTTGGGCACGTTGCACTGAAGTGTGCGGGGATGCCGGAAGCGGGCCGGCCCGGAGGAAGGGGCCGGCCCGCGAAGGTCCGCCGAACAGGCCCGCGAAGGGTCCGGAAGGAGATCTGGGACGAGGGCCCAGGCTGAGGTTCCGAGCTGAGGTCCGGGAATGGATGGCCCCGAAGGGATGGCCCGGGGGCGCCGGCAGGGTCAGCTGTTGAGGAAGCTCAGCAGCGCCTCGTTGAACTCGGTCGGGTGCGAGGCGTTGATGCCGTGCGGCCCGTCCTGGATGACCACGAGCTTCGCACCGGGGATGGTGTCCGCCGTGCGCTTGCCGCTGTGCTCGATGGGGACGATCGCGTCGCTGTCGCCGTGGATGACCAGCGTGGGGATGCTGATCTTGGCGAGGTCGCCGCGGAAGTCGGTGAGGCCGAAGGCGGCGATGCAGTCGAGAGTGGCCTTGGGACTGGCGAGGTGGGCGAGTTCCTGGGCGTAGCGGACCTGGTTGTCGCTGACCTTGAGGGTGCCGCCGGCCTTGAAGAAGTTCTCGGCGAAGCCGTCGACGAAGGCGATGCGGTCGGTGGTGACGCCGTCCTGGAACTGCTTGATGGTGGCGTCGTCGAGGGCGCCGTCGGGGTTGTCGTCGCTCTTGTAGAGGTACGGCGGTACGGCGCCGGCGAAAACGGCCTTGCTGACCCGGTCGGTGCCGTACGTGCCGAGGTAGCGGGCGACCTCTCCCCCGCCCATGGAGAAGCCGACGAGGGTGACGCCGGTGAGGTCGAGGTGTTCGAGCAGGGCGCGCAGGTCGGCGGCGAAGGTGTCGTAGTCGTAGCCGGTCCAGGGCTGGCTGCTCTTGCCGAAGCCGCGGCGGTCGTACGCGATGACGCGTTTGCCGTCGGCGACGAGGGCGGGGATCTGGGCTTCCCAGCTGCGGCTGGACAGGGGCCAGCCGTGGATGAGCACGACGGGGTCGCCGGTGCCGAAGTCTTCGTAGTAGAGGTCGGCGCCGTCGGAGGTCACGTAGGGCATGGTGGTTTCCCCTCTGGAGAAGACGGTCAGGCGAGGTTGAGGGTGACGTCGACGTTGCCGCGGGTGGCGTTGCTGTACGGGCAGACCTGGTGGGCGGCTTCGAGGAGCCGGTGTGCGGTGGCCTCGTCGACGCTGGGCAGTTCGGCCTCGATGGTGATGGTGAGGCCGAAGGCGCCGGTGCCGTGGGGGCCGATGCCGACGTCGACGGTGATGGCGGTGTCGGTGAGCTGGATGTTCTGCTTGCTCGCGACGATCTTGAGGGCGCTGTGGAAGCAGGCGGCGTAGCCGGCGGCGAAGAGCTGTTCAGGGTTGGTGAGGTGGCCGCCGGGGCCGCCCATCTCCTTGGGGACGGCGAGGTCGAGGTCGAGGACGCCGTCGCTGGAGCGGGTGTGTCCGCCGCGGCCGTCTCCGGTGGCGGTGGCGGAGGCGGTGTAGATGGCCTGCATGGTGGTTCCTTTCAGTCGAGGGTGGTGGTGGTTGCCGCGCCGCGGATGCGGGTGAGCAGGGTGTGCAGGGTGGTGAACTCGTCGATGCTCAGGTCGAGGGCGCAGGCCAGGCGTTGCGGCAGGTCTGCTACTCGATGCTGCAGGTCGGAGCCCTTGTCGGTGGCCGTGATCCAGACGATGCGTTCGTCGTCGGTGCCGCGGGTGCGGTGGATGAGGCCCTGGTTCTCGAGGCGTTTGAGCAGGGGTGAGAGCGTGCCGCTGTCGAGTTGGAGGGCGGCGCCGAGGTCCCGGACGGTGATGCGGCCGCGGTGCCAGATGACGCGCAGGGCCGCGTACTGGGGGTAGGTGAGGCCGAGGGCGTCGAGGGCGGGCCGGTAGAGGCTGGTCATGGCCCGGGAGGCGGCGTACAGCTCGAAGCAGATCATCTGTTCGAGGCCGGTGCTCTCTTGCATACGCCGAACGGTAGTACGCAATTGGGTTGTGCACAACTGAACTGAGGTGGTGGCCACACCTCTAGGATCTGCGCATGATCACTTTCATCCCGCTGCCGCTGCCCGCGCTGCGCGCGCTCGTCGCCGGGGACCTCGCCACGGCGGGCGCGGTGGCGGGTCACCCGCTGAGCGAATGGATCCTGGGCGAGCGGTGGCTCTGGGAGATCCGGGTACGCGACATCGAGGCGAATCCGGCGGCCGAGGAGTGGGTCGCCCGGGCGGCCGTGGCGGACGGACAGGTCGTCGGGGCGGGCGGCTTCCACGGGCCGCCGGACGACGAGGGTCGCGTGGAGGTCGGTTACGGGGTGGATCCCGCGTACCGCAGGAGGGGTTATGCCAGGGCGATGCTCGCGGAGCTGATCCGGCGTGCGGAGGGTGACCCGCGGGTGCGTCTGGTGCGGGCGAGCATCCGGCCGGACAACGTGGCGTCGCTGGCCACGATCGCGCCGTTCGGTTTCGAGCAGGTCGGCGAGCAGTGGGACGAGGTCGACGGCCTGGAGGTCATCTACGAGCGGGCGGTCTGAGCCGCCGCCCGCCGCAGCCGTGAGGGCTCAGGCAACGGCGGGGTCGAGGTGCACGACGAGCGGCCGGTGGTCGGAGACCGGGACGGCCGGGGTGCGGATCTGCACGACCGGGCCGAGCGGGGCGGCGCCGCGGGGGTCGGCGAGGATGTGGTCGAGCTGGGCGCGTGGTGCGGGGCTGGGGTACGTGGGCCGTCGGGCGAGGCTGCGCCAGCCGGTGAAGGCGCGCACGGGCCCGGCGGGCATGTTGAGGTCGCCGAGCAGGATGCGCGGGGCGGGCAGGGCTCGCAGGGCGCGGACGGCGGCGCGCAGCTGGCGCACGTTCCAGCCGGGGACGAACGACAGGTGGGTGGTGGCGACGGTCATCGGGCCGGTGGGGGCGTCGACGACGGCGGCGATCATGACGCGGGGCTCGTCCTTGAGCATGATGAGGCCGCCGCCGGGGCCGGGCGCCCAGACCGGTGAGCGTACGGGCGCGGCCGGCAGCTGGGTGATCTGCCAGCGCAGCACCGGATAGCGGCTGACCAGGGCGATGCCGTACAGGGGGTGCACGTTGTCGTCCTCGGACTGCCAGGGGTGCCAGGTCTCCCCCGGTGTGCCGGCGACCGCCGCGGCGAAGCGGTGGGCGGGGGCGCCGAGGGCGTCGGCGGCGATGGCGGTGAGGTCGAGGTGGCCGCTGCGGGGCTGGGCGCGGTCGACCTCCTGCAGGCCGAGCACGTCGGCGTCGAGGTCGGCGACGGCGTCCGCGATCCGGCCGGCGTGTACGGTGCCGTCGGACAGGGAGCGGCCGTGCAGCAGGTTGAAAGTGGCCAGGCGCACGGGTGTAGAGCCTATCCCCGGTACCGGAGGTGTGCGGTGTTGATCAAGGCGTTCTGCTGTGCGATGTCGGTGTTCCTGCTCATCGGGACGGCGGGGATCTGGCTGCGGCGGCGCCGGGGGTGACCGGCATGCTTGTCAGCCGTGGATGGTCTTTCGGTCGTTACTTTGCTGGGGGCGGCGACGGCGGCGGGCTGGGTCGACGCGGTCGTCGGCGGTGGCGGGCTGCTGTTGCTGCCGGCGTTGCTGATCGCGGCGCCCGGGTTGCCGCTGGCCACGGCGCTGGGCACGAACAAGCTGGCGGCGGTGGCGGGCACGAGCACAGCGGCGGTGACGTACGCGCGGCGTACCAAGCTGGACTGGCGGGTGGCGGGGCCGGCGGCCGGGATGGCGGTGGTGGTCTCCGGGCTGGGGGCGCTGCTGGCGGGCCGGGTGCCGGCGGGGGCGTACCGGCCGGTGGTGCTGGGCGTGCTGGTGGCGGTCGCGTTGTTCGTGACGCTGCGCCCGGCGATGGGGCTGGTCGCCGATCCGTTCAAGCGCACCCCGGCGCGGATGGTGGCGGTGGTGGCGCTGGCCGGCGGGGTGATCGCCGCGTACGACGGTCTGATCGGCCCGGGTACGGGCACGTTCCTGGTGCTGGCGTTCACCACGGTGGTGGGCGCGGACTTCGTGCACGGCTCGGCGATGGCGAAGATCGTGAACACGGGTACGAACCTGGGCGCGCTGGCGGTGTTCGGCGCGACCGGGCACGTGTACTGGCTGCTGGGCGCGGGCATGGCGGTGTGCAACATCGCCGGCGCGGTGCTCGGTGCGCGGATGGCGTTGCGCCGCGGCTCGGGCTTCGTGCGGGTGGTGCTGCTGGTCGTCGTGCTGGCCCTGATCGTGAAGTTGGGCGTGGACCAGTTCCGGGCCTGAGCCGGTGCGCGAGGATGGGCGCATGACCGACGACGATCTCATCGCCCGGCTCGAGGAGCAGGAGCGGCGGCTGACCTTCACCCGGTTCACCAACGCGGACGCATGGCAGCTCGGCAGCCTGCTGGTGGACCTGGCCACCGGCAGGGAGCTGCCGGTGGCCGTCGACATCCGCCGGGGTGCGCAGCAGCTGTTCCACGCCGCGCTGCCGGGCAGCACGGCCGACAACGACCATTGGATCGCCCGCAAGGTACGGGTGGTGGAACGCTTCGCGGCCTCGTCGTACCTGGTGGGGCGCCGGCTCGCGGCGAGGGGTGACGCGCTGGACGCCAAGTACGGGGTGGATCCGGCCGACTATGCGGCTCACGGCGGTGCTTTCCCCGTACGCGTGGCGGGTGTGGGTGTGGTGGGTACGGTGACCGTGTCGGGGCTGCCGCAGGCCGACGACCACGCGCTGGTGGTCGAGGCGATCGAGACCTATCTGGCGGACTGAGCGGCGCTCTCCACGGCGGCCTTGTCGATGCCGAGCCCGGCCAGCACGCCGCCGGGCGGCTCCTCCTCGATGAGCGCGAGCAGGATGTGCTCGGTGCCCACGGTGTCGTCGCCCAGGCGCAGCGCCTCCCGGAAGGTCAGTTCCAGGACCTTGCGCGAGCGGGCGTCGAACGGGATCAGCTCGGGCATGTCCCCGCCCGGTGCCTCGGGCAGCGAGGCCATGGCGGCCTCGCGCACCCGCGCGAAGTCGCCGAGCACGGCGTGGGCCGTGGCGCCGGGCACGTCGAGCAGCCCCAGCAGCAGGTGCTCGGGGCGGATCTCGGGGTGCCTGGTGGCGCGCGCGGCGGTCATCGAGCCGGTGACGGTCGTGCGGGCGTTGGTGCTGAAGCGGCTGAAGCCCTGCGACATGTCGAGGTCGGGCTTGGTCACGAAGCGTTTCTGGGCGGCCTGCTTGCTGACGCCCATGCTGCGGCCGATGTCGGTCCAGGAGGCGCCGGAGCGGCGGGCCTGGTCGACGAAGTGGCCGATGAGGTGGTCGGCGAGGTCGCCGAGGTGGTCGGCGAGCAGCACGGCGTCCGACAGCCGCTCCAGCGGGGCGTCGGGCCGGTTGGCGGTGATGCTGTGGATGAGGTCGTCGAGCCGTACGGGCGGCGAGGTCTGCGTCATGCCGTCAACTCTAAGTTGACGCTGATTGCTCGTCAACCACCGGTTGACGCGTAGGGTGATCCGCCATGGCCCTCAACCCGGTACGTCACATCACTGTGGACGCTCACGACCCCTGGCGGCTCGCCCAGTTCTGGACCCTGGTCACCGGCTACCCGGTCAGCGACCAGGACGCTCCGGACGACGACGAGATCCTGCTCGAGGCGCCGGAACCAGGCTGGCCCGGACTGCTGTTCATCCGGGTGCCCGACGACAAGGCCGGCAAGAACCGCGTGCACCTCGACGTCCAGCCGCCCACCGGCACCCGCGACGAGGCCGTGCAGCGCTTCCTGGACGCCGGCGCCACCCTGCACGAGGACCATCGCACCGCCGACGGGCTGGGCTGGGCCACCCTGCGCGACCCCGAGGGCAACGAGTTCTGCGTCGAGCGCAGCGCCGCCGAGCGTGGCCCGGGCCGGCCGTGACCGGCACCGCGCAGCTCGGTGACCGTACGGTGCACCGCCTCGGCTTCGGCTCGATGCGCCTCACCGCGAACCCCGACCGGGAGGTGGCCATCCGGGTGCTGCGCCGCGCAGTGGAGCTGGGCGTCGACCACATCGACACCGCTGCGTTCTACGTCTCCCCCGGCGGCACGCTCGGCGTCGGCACGGGCGAGAAGCGGTACGCCACCGAGCTCATCCGCGCCGCGCTCAGCCCGTACCCGCGGAACCTGGTCATCGCCACCAAGGTCGGCGCCGCCGCCGGCGACCGGCCGGCCACCGCGGCCGAGCTGCGCGCCCGCGTCGAGGACAACCTGCGCCGCCTCGGCGTCGACGCCCTCGACGTGGTGAACCTGCGGTTGCGCGACCGCGGCGCCTCGCTGGGCGAACAGTTCACCGCCCTGGCGGAGCTGCGCCGCGAGGGTTTGATCCGGCACCTGGGCATCTCGAACGTGCGGCCGCACCATCTCGACGAAGCGCAGCGCATCGCCCCGGTCGTGTGCGTGCAGAACGAGTACGGCCTGGACCTGCGCGACGCGGACGGCACGGCGCTGCTGCACGAGTGCGCCCGGCGCGGCATCGCGTTCGTGCCGTACTTCTCCGTCGCCGGACCCGGCCGGGAGCAGGGTGCGTCCGGGGCGGCGGGCGGCGAGGCGCTACGGGCCGTCGCCGCCGCGCACGGCGTCACCGAGCATCAGGTGCGGCTCGCCTGGATCTTGCACCAGGGCCCGCACGTGCTGGCCATCCCGGGCACAGGCAGCGTCGAGCACCTGGAACAGAACATGGCCGCCGGCGGGATCACCTTGACCGGCTCGGAACTCGACTCACTGTGATGGAGCCCCTAGACGGCCGCGAGATCACGCTAGTTTGATCTGCCATTGCTCTTCAAGAAACGCGATGAGCTCGGCACGGCCCGGATCCTTCGCGCCTTTGTACGCCGCGGTACGGCTGTTGAGGACATCCCGTACGTCCTTGTCGCCCAACGTCGACCGGTTCTCGGTCAGCGTCGCGACCTCGAACAGGAACACGTTGCCGGTCTCCGACGCCTCGTGCAGCGCATGCCCGTACTCGTGCCAGATGACGGCCGACTGGTACGCCGGAGTCCCCGCGAAAACTTCTTCCTTGATGACCAGGGTGTTTATTGCCACCGCCTTCATGAGCTCGTTCCAGCGATCCGCCAGGTTCTCCGCCACGTAATCGCGCGCATTGTCCATCTGACCCGTGATCCAGGTCTTCTGTTGTTCGGTCTTCACGCACATGCCGGGGTTCCCGCTCAGGCCGACCGACATCGACTTGGGCAGCACCACAATGACGACCTCCTTCGGCGCGACCTGCGCAAGGATGCGCTCCGCCTGGTCCAGCACGGCACTGTCGATCATGTCCGACTCCTGTTCGCGATTGTCGTCGGGCCGGCGCGGACGCGCCGAATGTCGTGACCCTGATCGCGATGACAGTTTCGTGTTCGATCCGGTGACGGAATAGGCCAGCGTCCATGTGGCGACAGACCCGCATCCGACAGCTCAACCGTTCATCGGTCGTTGCGGGCGGCCTCTCGGCGACCGCGGCTGCCCATCGGCGTCTGCGACAGGTCCACCGCCTGCGCGCTGAGGTTCTTGAAGCCGTAGCCGCGCGAGGAGCACCACTCTTGCGCGGCCGTCTGCGCCCGGGCCGTCACCGCGGGGATGTCGCGCTCCTCGGCCACCGTCTCGGCGTAGCGGAACGTGAAGAACGGGCGGGCGGCGATGTCGTAGGTCATCGACCCGTCGGCGGTGAACGCGGCGAACGCCACGTCGTGCTCGGCGGCCGCGGCCAGCAGCTCGGCGCGTTGGGCGTCGGTGAGCGCGTCGAAGGCGCCGCGGACGGTGACCCGGATGGTGCGAGACGTCATGGCGCCGACCGTAGCCGCCGCGCCGGCCGCCGACACCCCAATTACCGGGGCGGCGACAGCGGGCGGGTGGCCGTGGGCGCGGCGAAAGTGGTGAGGAACCTGTCGCGGAACTGGTCCATGCGCCACACCGGGGCCTGCGGGTCCGGCCGCAGCCCGTCGGTCCAGCCCCAGGACGTCACCCGGTCCAGCACCGCCGGGTCGTGCGCGACGATCGTCACCGGCACGTCGCGGCTCGCCCGGTCACCGACCACCACCGGCGCCGGCTGGTGGTCGCCGAGGAACACCAGCACCAGGTCGTCCGTGCCGTACGTGCGCACCCACGACACGAGGCTGCCGATCGAGTACGTGATCGACTGGGCGTACGCGGCCCGCACCCGCACCGGGTCCTTCCACACCTGCGCGGCGCTCTGGCCCTGCGCGTGCTGCGCGGCGTACATGGAGCCGTCGCCGAGCTGGTCCCAGCCGACCATCGACGGCAGCGGCGCCCACGGCGTGTGGCTGGAGACGAACGTCAGCTCCGCCATCAACGGCGTGCGGCCCGGGCGGGCGTACTCGGCGTCGGTGAACGCCTTGAGCGTGAACTGGTCGGGGACCGGCCCCCAGCCGAACACCGGCCCGTGATAGCCCAGCGTGCGCGAGTCGTACAGCCGGTCGTAGCCGTAGAACTGCGCCTCGGGCCACGCGTACGTGACACCCGGCTCGACCGCGACGGTCTGCCACGCGCCGGCCTTCTTGAACGCGCCGGTCAGAGTGAGCCGGTCGCCGGAGACCAGGCTGCGGTAGCGCTGCTCGTTGTCGATCCACACCCCGGACTGGAACGTCGAGTGCGCCAGCCAGCTGCCGCCGCCGGCGGTCGGCGAGGTCAGGAACCCGCTGCGGGCGCCGTAGCCCGCGTCGCGCAACTGTGCCGTGCCGGCCGTCAGCGCCGCGCGCACGGTGGTGTCCAGCGCGGGGTCCTCGATGGCCGAGCGGCCGTAGCTCTCGATGAACGCGAACACCACGTCCTTGCCGCGCAGCCCGCCGAGCAGCTGCTCCGGCGCGGTGTCGCGGAACGCGTCGGCCGCGACCTCGGTGGTGAACGCCCGCTTGTCGCGGATCGCCGCGGGCACGGTCAGCACGCTGTCACGCGCCAGCGCCACCGCCGTGTCGGAGGCGACGTAGACCCCGGGCACCAGCGACGCGCCCAGTACGGCCAGGACCAGCCACGCCACGGCGGCGACCCCGACGGACACGCGAGCCGGGCGCCGGTGCCGGGCCGCGACGGCGGCCAGACGCCGCACCGCGAAGACCATCACCACAGGTACGGCCACAGCAAGGGCGATCGCCCCCACGAGCGCCGCCACCGCCGCCCCGCCGCCCGCCGAGCCCTCGACGAACCGGTATCCGTCGGCGAACAGCGGCCAGTCCAGCACCGGGTCGAACGGGCGCGACAGCACGGCGAAGAACCCGAGGTCGATGACCTTGACGACGCTCAGCACCCCCAGCAGCGCCCCGAGCACCCCGGCGGTGACCGCCCGCGCCCGCGCCGGCAGCGCCAGCAGCACGGCGGCGACGGCCAGCGCCTCCAGCGGTACGCGCAGCAGCGTCGCCCACGGTGACGCCCCGGGCGGCAGCCGGGTGACCTGGTCGGGCACGACCAGCGCCAGGAAGACCACGGAAGCGGCGAGACCGGTGGCGATCCACCCGGCGACGCGGCGCGGACGAGACACCCTGAACGATCCTTTGCCTCGAGCGACGGAAGGCAGCAGCCTACCCCTACCTCCTGCACACGCCCCGGGCTCGTAACCGGTTCATCTCAGGCCTCACAGCCGGAGGACGCGCGCCTCCGGTCCGGGTCGTCCGCCGCGGCGATGATGGCGTCGAGCCGGTCGCGGGTGTTCGTCAGGTCCCGGATCTGGGTGTCGATGCGTTCCCGCTCGGCCGCGAGCTGGGCGCGCATCGCGTCCGTGGCGACGCCGGTGTGCACGCAGCCCACCAGCCCGGTGATCGACTTGCTGCTGAGCCCGGCGGCGTACAGCGCCTGGATCCACCGGACCCGCTGCACCGCGTCCTCGCCGTAGTGCCGCTGCCCGCTGGCATGCCGCTGCGAGCTCAGCAGCCCCTGCTCCTCGTAGTAGCGCAGCGCCCGCGGGCTCACCCCGGCCGCCGCCGCCACCTCACCGATCCGCACAACCGCCTCCGGTAGATCCCCGTCACATCGGACTTGCCCTTGACGCCAACGTCAGGTTTTAGCGTAGCCCTGCCCCCACCACCCAGAGGCACAAGGGAGATTCACATGGACATCACCGGTTCGGTCGCGCTCGTCACCGGCGCCAACCGCGGCATCGGCCGTCAGTTCGCCCTCGACCTGCTCGAACGCGGCGCCGCCACGGTGTACGCCACCGCCCGCAACCCGCACAGCATCGACATCCCCGGCGTACGGACGCTGGCACTCGACGTCACGGACCCGGCCTCGGTCGCCGCCGCGGCGGCCGCCGCCCCCGACGTCACCCTGCTGATCAACAACGCCGGGGTGTCGGCGTACCAGAACCTCGTCACCGGCGACCTGGACAAGATGCACGCCGAGGTCGACACCATGGTGTGGGGACCGCTGGGTGTCATCCGCGCGTTCGCGCCCGCGCTGGAACGCAACGGCGGCGGGGCGATCCTCAACGTGCTGTCGGCCATGTCGTGGTTCTCCTACGACGGCGCCAACTCCTACTCGGTGGCCAAGGCGGCGGAGTGGGCGGTGACCAACGGCGTACGCCTCGAGCTCGCCAAGCACGGCACCCTCGTCACCGCCCTGCACATGGGCGCCGTCGACACCGACATGATGGCCCGCTTCGACATCGACAAGCTCGCGCCGTCCGAGGTCGTGCGCGCCGCCCTCGACGGCATCCAGGCCGGGCGGCTCGAAGTCCTCGCCGACGAGTGGAGCCGCCACGTCAAGGCCTCCCTGGCCGGCGACCCCGGCGACTTCTACCGCCACTGAGAAAAAACTGCCGGCGCGATGTCGAGAACGGACCGGCGGCTTCGTCCCCGCAGCGAACACGGCAAGAATGGCCGTACCGTACCGAGGAGCTCACCATGGCCAAGTACCTGCTGCTCAAGCACTACCGCGGCGCGCCGGCGGCGGTCAACGACGTCCCGATGGACAAGTGGACCCCCGAGGAGGTGTCGGCCCACATCCAGTACATGCAGGACTTCGCGGCCCGGCTGGAGACCACCGGCGAGTTCGTCGACGGTCAGGCGCTGTCGCCGGAGGGCACCTTCGTGCGCTACGACGGCGAGGGGCGCCCGCCGGTCACCGACGGCCCGTTCGCCGAGACCAAGGACCTCATCGCCGGCTGGATGATCATCGACGTCGACACGTACGAGCGGGCCCTCGAACTGGCCGGGGAGCTGTCCGCCGCACCGGGCGCCAACGGCAAGCCGATCCACGAATGGCTCGAGGTGCGCCCGTTCCTGGCCGAGCCCGCCACCATCACGGAGTGACGCCGAGGTGGACGAGGCACTGCTGCGCACCCTGACACCCGCCGTCATCGGCGTGCTCGTCCGCCGCGGAGCCGACTTCGCGGCGGCCGAGGACGCCGTGCAGGAAGCCCTGCTGGAGGCCGTACGGGCGTGGCCGCACGACGCGCCGCGCGACCCCAAGGGCTGGCTGGTCACGGTCGCCTGGCGCAAGTTCCTCGACGCCACCCGCGCCGACACCGCACGGCGGCTGCGCGAGGTGCGCGTCGACGCCGAACCGCCTCCCGGGCCCGGCGAGGCGGTCGACGACACCCTGCAGCTGTACTTCCTGTGCGCCCACCCGTCCCTGTCCCCGTCGTCGGCCGTCGCGCTCACCCTGCGCGCGGTCGGCGGCCTCACCACCCGCCAGATCGCGCAGGCGTACCTCGTCCCCGAGGCGACCATGGCGCAGCGCATCAGCCGCGCCAAGCGGACCGTCGCCGACGTCCGCTTCACCCGGCCCGGCGACGTCGCCACGGTCCTGCGGGTGCTCTACCTGGTGTTCAACGAGGGCTACTCCGGCGACGTCGACCTCGCCGAGGAGGCGATCCGGCTGACCCGCGAGCTCGCGGCCCGCATCGACCACGAGGAGGTCGCCGGGCTGCTGGCCCTCATGCTGCTGCACCACGCGCGGCGAGCGGCCCGTACCGGGCCGGGCGGCCGGCTGATCCCCCTGGCCGAGCAGGACCGCAGCCGGTGGGACACCCGCCTGATCGCCGAGGGCGTCGAGGTGCTGCAGGCCGCGCTGGCCCGCGACCGGCTCGGCGAGTTCCAGGCCCAGGCGGCCGTCGCCGCGCTGCACGCCGACGCCCGCACCGCCGCGGAGACCGACTGGGTGCAGATCGTCGAGTGGTACGACGAGCTCGTACGCCTCACCGCCAACCCGGTGGCCCGCCTCAACCGGGCCGTCGCCGTCGGTGAGGCCGACGGCGCCCGGGCTGGGCTGGCCGCCCTGGCCGAGCTCGACCCGGCTCTGCCCCGGTATGCGGCGGTGGCCGCGTACCTGCATGAACGCGACGGCGACCCGGCCGGGGCGGCACACCTTTACGCGGAGGCTGCCCGCGCGGCGCACAGCGTGCCCGAGCGAGACCACCTCACCCGGCAGGCCGCGCGGCTCAACGCGACCACCAGGTGACCGTGCAACGACGACACCAGCTCGCGCACCGCAAGTCTGTCCGCTACGGACAAGGACTGATCGCTCTGCGACATCATCCGTGCCTCCGGGGGCTGTTACTGTGCGGCGGTGCCGGTCATCATCCGCCTCGCCGCCGGGCTGGGTACGCCATGATGCCGAACCTGCGACATTCCGTACGCGCCATCGTCGTCGACGATCACGACCGCGTCCTGCTCTGCCGGTTCGTCTTCCCGCACCCGGTGGTGCCGCAGCAGGTGACGGGCGTGTGGGCTGCACCGGGCGGCGGGATCGAACCTGGCGAGGACCGCCTGACCGCGCTGCGCCGCGAGCTGCGCGAGGAGACCGGCCTGTCGGTCACCGCGGACCCGCCGCACGTCTGGCACCAGGAAGTCGCGGCGGCCGGCATCGTCAACGACTACTTCCTGGTGCGCACGGACCACTTCGAGCCCCGCGGCGAGCTGACCGACGCAGAACTCGCCGGGGAGCACCTGGCGGCGTTCCGCTGGTGGCGGCTGCCGGAGATCGCCAGCTATTCGGGACCCGAGCTGTTCTCACCCCGCGACTTGGCTACGCCGTTGACGGCACTTCTCACCGCGGGCATCCCGGACCAGCCGGTCCACCTCGGCCTCTAGGTTCCTTCTGCGTTATCCGTCCGGGTGAGCCGCGGTCAACGGCGACTCACGCGGCCGCGAGCGCCTCGGCGGTCACCGGTGTCCGCTGCGCCGCGGGGCCGGTGCGCAACTCCGCCAGAAATGCCAGCGCCCGGATGCCGGTGAGCGTGGCGCCCTGCTCCTCGACCAGGACGGGCAGCGGGCCGCCGCCGGCCGTGGCGAGCCAGTCGTCGTGCCAGCGGCGCATCCGCAGCCAGCCGGTCGTGGTGATCGGCGCACCGCTGAACGAGGTCGTGGCGCCGAGCGCTCGCGTCATGCCCAGCGGAGACCCGTCGCCGTACCGGGGCAACGCCCGGTCGGGCGAGCAGCGATAGGGCTCGATCGGGAACGGCGGATAGCTGATGTCGCTGACGACGTCCCGCACGTCGTACGGGTTGCCGAGGTGCCGGCCACCGATCCAGATCGCGTCGAACAGCGCGCGCCGGACCTCGTGGTGCAGCCCGTCTGTAACCGCTTCCGCGTAAGCCGACGTGGCCGCGTACGTATTGCTGATCAGGGCCGGTGCCGACCGGGGTGTGCGCTCGTCCGGGGCGGCGAGGAGCCGGACCTGAGCCAGAGCGCGGCCACCCAGGCCCGGGTCCGCCTTTGCCGGGCTGCCCGTCATGGACAGGCGCGGCGAATGCTCGACCGCGCGCCAGCCGACCTCGACGCCCTGGCGGAGCAGCGCGTCGATACGCAGGCTGGCGAGATACGAGTACGGACAGTTGAAGTCGCCGTAGACCGTGACCCTCATCGGTGCCTCCCAGATTATTTTTTACTATCCCCATCGTATATATTGATTGGGTGCCTGACGATGTGACGTACGACGCGCTCGCCGTCCCCAGCCGCCGACGCCTCCTGGCGGCGCTCAAAACCGCCGGCGCCGGCCTCGACGTGGCGGCGCTGTCGGCGGCCACCGGGCTGCACGGCAACACCGTCCGCTTCCACCTCGACGTGCTTGCCCGGGCCAACCTGGTCCGGCAACACAGCGAGCCCGGAAGCGGCCGCGGCCGGCCCCGGCTCCTGTACACCGCGACCGAGGCGGGCGAATCCCGCGACGGTCACGCGCTCCTGGCCGAAATGATCGTCAGCCACCTCGACCCGGCGACAGCCGAGGAGGCCGGCCGGGCCTGGGCCCGGCGGGCCGCACCGGGCGAGCGGACACCTGCCACCGTCACGCAACGGGTCATGACGACCTTCGCCGACATGGGATTCGACCCGACGCTAGAGCCCGGCACCGAGGGCCGGACCCGCATCGGCCTGCACGCCTGCCCGTTCCGGGACATCGCCCGCCGGCACCCGGAGGTGGTGTGCACGATGCACCGCGGACTGCTCCGGGGACTCATCGAGCAGCACGGCGCCGGCGAGGTCGAGGGCGACATGACGCCCTTCGTGGAACCGGACCTCTGCGTGGCCCACCTCAACCCCGTGTCCCAGCGGACGGCCGGAGCCGGATGAGCCCGCCACCGCCGGTACGCGAGCCGAGCGGCGGACGTCCGGGGGTCACAGCCGGATCAGGTCGGCGATCTCCTCGGGCAGGCCCGGCGACGTCATGGCGTGACCCATCCCGGGCACGACCTTCAACACCGCGCCCGGGATCGCCGCGGCCAGCGCCTGGCCGTGCGCAATCGGATAGAACGGATCCTGGTCGCCGTGCACGATCGTGGTCGGCGCAGTGATCGACGACAGCGGAACGATAAGGCCGGGATCGGGCAGCCACACCGCCCGGTGATGGTTCGCGGCGGCGGCCGGGTCGATGGCGCGGGACCGTGCGAGCTCCAGCATCGCCCGGGCGGCCGGCTCGTCGAACGGCCGCACCGGCCCGTTGAAGATCCGGAACAGCGCCATGTCGGACTCCACCCCGGGCGCCAGCCCGGCCGCCGGATGCGCGAGGAAAGCCGGCGAGGGCGGCGGCAGGTCGTGCGGGTCGGCCGGCTCCCCGGCCCGCGCCCGCGCCCACACCGGACGCGGGTCGTGGCCCATCGGAGAGCTGGACATCACCGTCAACGACCGGACCCGGTCCGGCGCGTGCACCGCCAGCCACTGCGCGAGCATGCCGCCCAGGGAGGCGCCGGCGACATGAGCGGACCGGAGTTCGTAGCCGTCCAGCACCGCCAGGCAGTCACGAGCCAGGTCCCCGATCGTGTACGGGTGAGCGTCGAAGTCCACGACGCTGGACCGGCCGGTGTCGCGATGATCGAACCGGATCACCTGAACGCCGCGCTCGACGAGCCGCCCGACCAGCGCGTCGGGGCAACTGATCGCCTGCGCGGCCGACCCCATGACCATCAGGACAGCGGGCCGCCGGGGATCGCCGAACCGCTCGGTCCAGATGCGCAGCGGCCCGGAAGCAACGAAGCGCTCCACCATGGCGGGCACGGTAGCGGCTTACCACCGACGACCGTCGGCAATTTCCACTGGCGTCCTCACTCGCCTCTCGTGGGCGGTTGCGGCTCCCTCGGCGTCGTGTGTCGTTCGAGGTAGGCCCGTACGGCGTCCAGCAGGGAAGGGTTCTCCTCCACTGCCCAGGTGATCAGGTTGCACCGTTGGCACAGCAGCTGCCGCACCGCACCGGTTCGATGGTCGCGGTCGACCGCGAGTCGCCTCGGAGCGCCGCCGCGGCCACGCGCGGTCTCGGCTTCGCGGCAGATCGCGCACACACCCTGTTGGTCCGTGAGCATTTGCTCGTACGCCGCGGGGGTCAGGTTGTACTTCTCCCGGAGAACCTGCGCATGGGAAACCTTGTCACCGTCTTTCGCGGCGTACCGCTCCCGTTTGTCGCTGCTGATGCACGTCTTGCAGGGACGACGGGGCTGCGTGGTGTGCAACTGGTCGTAGAACGCGTCGCGGGGTTTCGTCTCGCCGCACTTCGCACAGAACACCGGCTCATCGGGCACCACTACACCATACAGCCAGTATGGTGTAACCACATAACTGTCATTATGGTGCGTGGGCGTTATGTCCGATTCTTGGATTAACGGATTACCGGTAATAGCAATCCAGTAATTAACCCACGGTGTCGTCTGCGCGGCTGCGCTCAACTCCGTTGCTGGAGACTGCTTTCTCAAGCACTCTCTACAGGCGTGCCCTCCGACGAACGCACGACGATTCAGCTGGGCGACCCCAGGGCGTTGCAGGCGTACGCGCACCCGCTGCGGCTCAGCCTCATCGGACTGCTCCGGCGCAACGGGCCGATCACCGCCACCTGGCGGGCGACCACCGGCAGCACCTCGTGGACCGATGACTCGGACGACCCGGAAGCGCGCGCCGCAGCCGACCAGCTGAACGCGGCGATCCTGCGGCCGTACGTGCGGCGGGCCGAGGCGTGTCTCGCAGTCCGCGGGAACGAGACATGATCTACGTGACCGCCCAGCAGCTGACCACCCTCACCGAGCAGATCGACGCGTTGCTGGAGCCGTACCGGGACAAAGCCGCGCGGGCCGAGGGATCCCGGGCGGTCTCCATCGTGCAGACGGCGATCCCGGCGCCGGAGGGCGGCGCGTGACCACCGACGCCCGGCGCGGCCCCGCGCTGCTGCGCGACCGGGTGTTCCGGCACTACTGGTCCGCGCACGTCGTGTCCCTCGTCGGCGACCAGGTCACGCTGATCGCCATCCCGCTGCTCGCCGTCCTGACCCTGGGCGCGGGGCCGGCCGAGATGGGTTACCTGACTGCCGCCGTCCTGGTCCCGAACCTCTTCCTCTCGCTGCTCGCCGGGGCGTGGGTGGACCGGCGGACGGACAAGCGCAAGGTCATGATCGTCGCGGACGTGGGCCGGGCGGCGCTGCTCGCCGTGGTGCCGGTGCTGGCGTACGCCGGGGTGCTGCACCTGTGGCACCTCTGCGCGCTGTCGTTCGCCATCGGCACGCTCACCGTCTTCTACGAGGTCGCCGACGGCAGCCTGTTCGCGTCGGTGGTGCGGCGGCCCGACTACATCGCCGCCAACTCGCTGACCAACGGCGCCCGCGCGTTGTCGTACGTCGCCGGCCCGGGCCTGGGCGGTGTCCTCGTGCAGGTGCTCACCGCGCCGTTCGCGCTGGTGGCCGACGTGCTCTCGTACCTCGGATCGGCTCTGCTGCTGGCCAGGATCGCCCCGCCGGAGACCGCGGCCGCCGCCGGCGACGACCGCAGGCTGCACCTCGGATCAGGGCTGGCGTTCATCGCCCGGTCCGCGGTGCTGCGGCAGTTGCTGCTCGGCGCCACCGCGTTGAACCTCTTCAACTACGTCTTCCACGCCCTGATGATCCTGTACGTGACCACCACCCTGGGCATCTCCCCCGGGCTGCTCGGCGCGCTCGTCGGCATCGGCTCCGTCGGCGGGCTCGCCGGCGCAGCGCTGACCGGCCGGCTCATCCACCGGTTCGGCATCGGCCCGGTCACGGTGCTCGGGTACGTGGCGTTCCCGCTCCCGCTGGTGCTGATCCCACTCGCCGACGGCCCCCGCCCGGCGGTGATCGGCATGCTGCTCGCCGCGGAGTTCCTCTCCGCGATCGGCGTGATGATCCTCGACATCGCGGTCGGCTCGCTGCAGACGGCGGCCACCCCGGCGTCCCGGCTGTCCCTGGTCAAGGGCGCACAACGCACGGTCAATTACGGGGTACGCCCGATCGGCGCGCTGCTGGGCGGAGCGCTGGGCGAGCTCATCGGGGTCCACGCCGCACTGTGGATCGGCGCTGTCGGGGCGTTGGCGGGTGTCTTCTTCGTCCTGAACTCCCCGGTCCCGCGGATGAGGGACCTGCCGGACCTCTAGAGCGCGGCGACGTCATCCAGCAGGCGCGGCGAGGCAAGTGCCCGCCAGGAGCTGAAGACGGTACGGAAGTAGGCGCCGTACCGCTCGGCGATGCGGGGATCCTGCTCGGACACGTCCAGTTCGTTCACGATGCTCAGATCCGCGAACGCGGTCGCGTCCGCGGCGGAGAGCACGACCGACTGCCCGCTCCAGCGGTCCACCACCCGGCGCGTACGGCCGAAGTCGTCCCATGTGCGTGAGCGGTCGCAGCCGCCGTACGTGTGGATCAGCGCCTCGGCCCGCTCGCCGACCAGCGCCCGCAACGGCTCCCGGTCCGCCGGATCGCACAGCGTCACGTCGAAGCCGTCGGTGCCGTACGCGGCGTGCGCCAGGCCGGCGAGGCACACGTCCCGGTCGTGCCCGAGCGCGCCCAGCCGGTCATGGACGCGGCCCAGATGCGCGTACAGGGTGCCACCCGGATGCTCGATCGCCTCGGTGCCGCGCTCGCGCAGCCAGGCCCTCACGTCGTCGGGGTTCATGACGTCAGGCGTACCAGCCGGCCGCTCCGCAGCGCCACCCCGGCCGCGCCCCCGGTACGGTCGAGGGGTGAGCATCGCATCCCCCTCGACCGTCGTCCTCGGCAACCGCTTCGCGCAGGACCTGCCCGAGATGGCGGTCGCGTGGCAGGCCGACGAGCCACCGGAGCCGCGCCTGCTGGTGCTCAACGAGCAGCTGGCCACCGAGCTGGGCCTGGACGCGGAGTGGTTGCGGACGCCGCAGGGTGTGGGGCTGCTCACCGGCACCGCCGTGCCGGCCGGGGCGACGCCGGTGGCGCAGGCGTACGCCGGGCACCAGTTCGGCGGTTTCGTTCCGCGACTCGGTGACGGGCGTGCCCTGCTGCTGGGCGAGCTGCCCACCTCGCCCACCAGCCGGGACCTGCACCTGAAGGGCTCGGGGCGCACGCCGTTCGCGCGCGGCGGTGACGGGCTCGCCGCGGTCGGGCCCATGCTGCGCGAGTACGCGATCAGCGAGGCCATGCACGCCCTCGGCATCCCGACGACCCGGTCCCTGGCGGTGGTGGCCACCGGCCGCGCGGTGCAGCGCGAAACCCCTTTGCCGGGCGCGGTCCTGGCCCGGGTCGCCGCCGGCCACCTGCGGGTCGGCAGCTTCCAGTACGCCCGCGCCACCGGCGACACCGGCCTGCTGCGCCGCCTCGCCGACCACGCGATCAGCCGCCACCACCCGCACGCGGCGCGGGCGGACCGGCCGTACCTCGCGCTGTTCGAAGCAGTCGTCGCCGCGCAGGCCGCGCTGGTGGCGCGCTGGATGCTGGTCGGTTTCGTGCACGGGGTCATGAACACCGACAACATGACGATCTCCGGCGAGACCATCGACTACGGTCCCTGCGCGTTCATGGAGGCCTTCGACCCGGCGACGGTCTACAGCTCCATCGACCACGGCGGACGATACGCGTACGGGAACCAGCCGGTCGTCGCCGAATGGAACCTGGCCCGGCTCGCCGAGGCCCTGCTCCCGTTGCTGCACGACGAGCAGGAACAGGCGGTCGAGCTCGCCACGCAGGCGCTCGGCGGATACCGCCCCCGGTACGCGCAGGCCTGGTCCCAGGGCCTGCTCGCCAAGCTCGGCCTGCCGCCGGACACCGGCGACGCGACGGCGTCCGCCCTCATCGACGACCTCCTGCCGGCCCTGCAGGAGAGCCGCACCGACTTCACCACGTTCTTCCGCGCCCTGGCCGAGGCGGCCCGGGGCGACATCGGCCCGGTCCGGGCCCTGTCCGTCGACCCGGCGGCAACGCAGGACTGGGTGTCCCGCTGGCGTGCCCTCACGCCGGACGCGGACGCCATGGACCGGGTCAACCCGCTGTACATCCCCCGCAACCACCTGGTCGAGGAGGCGTTGGACGCGGCGACCGCGGGAGACCTCGAGCCGTTCACCCGGCTGGTCGAGGTGGTGCGCGAGCCGTTCACCCGCCGCGAAGGGCTGGAGCGGTACGCGGCCGCCGCACCGCCGGACTTCGGCGCGTACCGGACCTTCTGCGGCACCTGAGCAGCGCGGACTGCCCGCGTGCCGTGCTCTCCTGCGGTGAATGGGCTGGCTTGAGTGACAGGCCCGGCCCCACCCACTTGCTTTGCTCGCGCGGGTTGAGGTCTGGGCTGTGCCGGCCGTAGATCGTTTGGCTGGCGGCTGCGCATCCCCGCAACCACCTGTCGTGGCCGCGATGTCCGTTGTTGCGGCGTGGCAAGCTCGGGCCGGTGATCGATGACGTCGCCAAGGAGTACCTGAACCGCCAGCTCACCTGGACCCGTCAAGCGGTGGTGTGGAAACTCGACGGTCTGTCCGAGTACGACATCCGGCGTCCGCTGACCGCGACGGGCACCAACCTGCTCGGGCTGGTCAAACACCTGGCAACCTGCGAGGCCTGGTACTTCGGCGAGGTCTTCGCCCGCCCGTTCCCGCAACCGCTGCCGCACTGGCGCGAAACGGACGGCAGCGACCTGTGGGCGACCAGCGCCGAGTCCCGGGAGGACATCATCGGCTTCTACCAGCGCGCCTGGACCCACGCCGACGCAACGATCGCGGAGCTGCCCATCGACGCGCCCGGCCACGTCCCGTGGTGGCCGACGCCCGAGGTGAAGCTGTTCACCATCATGGTCCACGTACTGCAGGACACCAGCCGGCACGCCGGTCAGGCGGACATCCTGCGCGAGCACCTCGACGGCCGCACCGGCGTCGCGGCCGAATACGAGGACCAGACCGATACGGCGGCCCGCGCAAACCTCCGGGCGACGATCGAAGCGGCCGCGCAGGCAGCGGCGGGCCGCACAGAACATCCCGTCACCGCGGGACAGGGCAGCGCCGCAGGGCGGAAGGATGCACCAGGCCAGAGCGGCGCTCTGTCCCCCAGCGGCGCCGAAGGCCAGACGGATGCTCCAGGATAGAGCGGCGGCGCGAGACCAAGCGACACCGAAGGGGGCAGAAGGGGCGCCGCGAGACCGAGCGACGCCGCAGGATAGAGGGCCGCCACGGGGGACAGACCGGTGTCGTGGGACAGGGCCGCGCCAACGGACAACCAGGCATGCCGGGCTGGGCGCGCATCGTGCGACAGCCCAGCACCGCGCGGGACAGGCCGCTACGCCCCCGCTCTTCACCACTCGGGTAGGTCTCCACCCGCCAGCCCCTACCGGTCCGCTCAGCCTTGCAATCCCGGTCGGACCCGCATCACCTCCGGCCCTCGTCCCGTCCCGTCCAACTGCCCCGATTTCATCCGGCCAACTCCCCGGTTCAGGCCGGTCCCGTCCAACCGCCCGGCCCTCGCCCGCCCTCTCGCGGGTCCGCTGAACAGCTCGACGCTCGTCCTGACCCGCCACACCGCCCACCCAGCCCCGGTCAGGCCCCGCAGAGCCTCCGGCGCTCATCGGGGCGTGCTTACGCGACCCGGTCAGCCGTCGGCCGTGTCGGCCGGTGCCGGCGGACGCCAGCCCCGGCGTCGCCCGTGCCGTACCGCCGCGGCGAGCAGCAGAACCAGCACCACCACGCCCGCACCCACCGCGGCCACGATCAGCGACATGTCCTCGGCCTCGGCCCGCCGCGCCGCGAGGGCCACCGTCGCGGGGTCCTCGGTGTGCATGACCATCGGTGGGGGCGCTGCTGGGCTGTCCGGGCCGAGCGTCTCGGTGAGGGCGCGGTACGGGTTGACGATGCCGTAGCCGTACTGCTCGCTGTGGGCGCCGCCCGGGGCCGGGTCGGTGGTCGCCAGGATGCGCCGGGCCACCTGTGCCGGGGTGAGCGACGGGAACCGCTGCTTGACCAGGGCGGCCGTGGCGGACACGTACGGCGTGGCGTAGCTGGTGCCGCTGCCGCTGGTATGTCCGGCGCGCCGCGCGGCCACGGTGACGTCGACGCCCGGTGCCATCACGTCCACGTACGTGCCGTGCTGGCTGAAGTCGCCGCGAACGCCGTTGACGTCGGTGGCGCCGACCCCGATCACGCCCGGGAAAGCCGCTGGGTACGGGGGCAGGTTGCGGCCGTTCTCGTCACCGTCGTTGCCGACCGCGGCGACGATGACGACGCCCCGGCCGAGGGCGCGCTCGACGGCGGCGCGCACCTGGTCGTTCTTCTGCGTCATCACCAGGGACATGTTGATGACGTCGGCATTGCCGCCGGTCGGGCTGGCCGCCCAGTCGATGGCCCGGGCGAAGGTGCCGGGGCTGGTCTGCGGGCCGCTGGGTGCGCCGTCGGCGGTGGGGATCTGCTCGCTGACGCGCACCGGCACGATCGTCGCATCGGGCGCGAGCCCCTGCAGGCCGGAGCCCTGCAGGTGGCGGGCGGCGATGATGCTGGCAACCGCGGTGCCGTGCCCGATGCAGTCCTGCTGACCGCCGGCGCTGCCGTGCAGGTAATCCTTGCCGCGCGCGACCTGCCCGCGCAGCTGCGGATGGGTGCCGTCCACACCGGAGTCGAGCACGGCCACCCGCACCCCCGCACCGGTGGCGAAGGGTGCCAGCCGCTCGGGCGCGAACATCTGCGTCTCGTACGGCGTGGCCGCGCTCACCTTGCCCGCGCCGGGCTGCTGGGGGCACACGTACGCCTTGGCCTGCGCCGGAGCGGCCGGCAGCAGCGCCGTGACCGCCACGGCGACGACGATCGACGCCTTGCTGAATCTCATCCTGACCCCCGTACAACGACCGGGTTGGATGCTACCGAGCCGGTGCCCGGGCCGGTGACCCCGAGTCATGATCGCCATGACCTTGTCAGATTCGGTGTGACCTGGGCCGCGATTGACCGGCTCACCGGCCCGCCGCTAGGTTGTGGGAACCATCTGCGGCGTCGTGAGGGAAACCGGTGAGAGTCCGGTGCGGTCGCGCCACTGTGAACGGATCCGTCCAGGGTTCGTGAGTCAGGACGCTCACGCGTCGCAGGCCTGTCGATACGGGACGCGTCATCCCGCAAGGAGGTCTGATCCGTTATGTCCAAGGTCCAGGCAGTTCGCCCGGTCAACCCGCCCGCCGTGTCCGCCCGTGTGTTGTGGACGGCGGCCGCCGTGGTGGTGGGGCTGTTGCTCCTCGCGTACCTGGTGGCCTTCGACCAGGGTGCGGTGTCGCGCAGCGGCATGTACCTGCACGAGCTGATGCACGACGGTCGCCACCTGCTCGGCGTGCCGTGTCACTGACGGCACCCCGCACCACGCCGACGTACGGCGCGATCCTGTTGCGGGGCCTGCTCGCGGGCCTCATCGCGGGGCTGCTCGCCGGCGGGTTCGCGTACGCGTTCGGTGAGCGAAGCGTGGACGCGGCCATCGCCATCGAGGAGGCCACCGCCCACGCGGACGGCGCCACGGCCGGCGATGACCACCACGGTGAGGACGCGCTGGTCTCACGCGAGGGCCAGAAGGGCGGCCTGATCCTGGCCACCGCCCTGTACGGCGTGGCCATGGGCGGGCTGCTCGCCACGGCGTACGCGTTGCTTCGCCGGCGTCTGCGCACGCGCGACGACGCCCGGGCGTCGCTCGGCCTGGCCGGCGCGGCGCTGCTGGGCCTGGTGCTCGTGCCGTTCGTGAAGTACCCGCCGAACCCACCGGCGGTCGGCGACCCGGCAACGATCAATCAGCGGACGATCAGTTACGTGTCCATCGTCGTGATCGGTCTCGTCGCGGTCTGGGCCGCGGTGGTCGCCGCCCGCTCGCTGCGCGCCGGCACGCAGGAGTGGCTGCGTGCCACGGCGGCTGTCGGGGCGTTCCTGCTGGTCGTCACGGTCGGCTACGTCCTGCTGCCGTCGATCGACGAGGTGCCGGACACGTTCCCGCCGAGCCTGTTGTGGGACTTCCGGATCAGCTCACTGGGCACGCAGGTCACGCTGTGGACCGGACTGGGACTGGCGTTCACCGGGTTGCTGTCCCGGCTGACCGCGCGCTCGGCCGCGGCGCGTGGGAAGACGGAATCAGTGCCGGTGTGAGCGGTCTGCGGCTGCTCGCGTGCGCCCCGACAGCGGCCCTGCGGGGCGCACGGTTCGGCGGTGACGACGACATCGACGAGGGCGGCCTGCGGGCCGCCCTCGCGCTCTCCCCGTTCGCCCGCGGCGACCGCTGGGTGTGCGCGCCGTCGCGGGCGGCCCGCGAGACCGCGCAGGCGCTGGGGCACTCCGCGGCGGTGGAGCAGCAGCTCGCCGACCCGGACGCCGGCCGCTGGGACGGCCTGAGCCTGCAGGAGGCGGCCGCCGCGGACCCGGACGGCCTGCACCAATGGCTCACCGACCCGCGGGCGGCCCCGCACGGCGGCGAGTCGCTGGCCCGGGTCCGCGAGCGCGTCGGCGAATGGCTGGACCTGGTGGCCCGCCAGCGCCTCGTCGCGGTCGCCCACCCGATCGTCGTACGGGCGGCGCTGGTGCACGCCCTCGGCCTGCCGGGCGAGGCGGTGTGGAACCTGGAGGTCGCGCCGCTCTCGCTGACCCGGCTCACGTACCGCTCGGGCCGCTGGCGCCTGCACTTCCCGGCCGCGGACTGACCCGGGCTGACCACGGCTGTCATAACGGTCGAGCCGGCCCCCACCTGTTCCCGGCCGTCGTGACGGTCGAAGTGGCCCGCAGCTGCTCCCGGTCGGCGGACTGACCGCGGCCGTCGTGACGGCCCGGTCGCCGCGGTTGCACCTGCCGGCCTGCAGGCTGACCGACTCACACGGTGCCCGCCGCCTGCAATCGCCGCGATCTCAGCCACGCGGCTGTGCCGGGGACATCTCCGCCACCGGCGCGGTTGCCGGAAAGTGTCGGTGGGTGCCGTTAGGGTCGGGTCGCGATGGCACACGACGATGCTTCCCCGACGACGCGGCCGGTCCAGCCGCGTTCCGTGCTGACGGTCACCGTCCCCGACCAGCCGGACCACTCGGACCAGCACGACGACGGCCCGGCCACCTACGGCGAGGTCCTCGCTCACGCTGAACCCGCCCCCGAGACGCGGCCGTGCGCGCACTGCGGGCGTCCCGTTCCGCAGCGGGCCTCCGCCGGGCGCCCGTTCCGGTACTGCCGGGACAACGACGGCGAGTGCCAGCGCGCGTCGCGCAACGTGCGGATGCGGCACCGGTCGTCGCCGGGCCTGGCCGGTCAGGTCGCGCGGACGTGGGAGGTCGTGGACCGCCTCGATCAGCTGGTCGGCACGCTGAGCGAGGCACTGCACGCGGAGATGTCCCCGGCGGGCGTGGAACGTCAGGTGGCGGAGGTGCGCGCCGAGACGTCGCGGCTGGTCGCAGCCGCGCACACGGAGCGGGACGAGGCGCGCCGGGACGCCGATCGGGCCGCGGAGGCCGCCGGGGCCGCCGTGCAGGAGGCGGTGGTCGCGCGCGCCGAGCGCGATGACGCTCTGCAGGCCGCGGACACGGCACGGCGCCTGGCGGAGACGGCATCCGCGGACGCACGGCGGGCGGTCGCGGCCCGCGACGAGGCCCAGGCCGCGGCGAGCGCGGCCGCTGCCCTGCGGGTGCAGGCCGAAGCGGATCGCGACGCTGCGCGGCGGGAGGCCGATGAGCTGCGGCGCGAGCTGGACGCGGCCCGCCGTGAGACCGATTCCGTACGCAAGGAGCTGGGCGACGCACGGCACGAGGCCGACACGCGCGCCCGTGAGCTCGAGCAGGCGCTGTCCGAGCTGCGTACGGCCCGGGCCGAGCGGGACACCGCCCGCTCGGAGCGGGACGCCGTTCAGGGCGAGCTCGTGACAGCCCAGGCCGGGTGGGACGCGGCCCGCGCCGACCTGCAGCGTGCGGCGGAGGAGACCGTTGCCGTGCGGGCGGACCTGGCCCGCGAGAAGGCGGATACGGAGGCGTTGCGGCGTACGGTGGACGAGGTCCGAGCCGCCACCGAGCGTGACCGCGCCGCCCTGGCGCGGGCCACCGACGAGGCGGCGGCCGCGCGCCAGGCCGCCGAGCGTGACGCCGAGGAGCTGCGCCGGCGGGTCGAGACGGCCCGCGCGGACGCCGACGCTGCGCACGCCCGGGTGGCACAGCTGTCGGCGCAGGTCAGCGACCTGGCGTCGGCGCTGGCGGCACTGGGATCCGGCAGCGGGAATCGGTGATCGCAGGCTCACCGAGCCCGCGGACGACGCCCGCTGAGTCTGCGGACGGCACCTGCTCACGGCGGTCGCCCGCCCACCGAGCGCGCAGGCCGCGCCCGCTGAGCGAGACCGGCCGCTTGCCGAGCACGCAGACGGCGCCTGCTGAGGGAGACCGGCCGCTTGCCGAGAGCGCAGACGGCGCCTACTGAGGCTTTCGGCTGGGCCCGCTAGGGGGTGGCCGGCCGATCGGCGCGCGGCAGCAGCCGGCCGGGAGCGTCGGGCAGCAGCGCGCGCGATCGGCATGCTGCGAGCGTCTGGCCGGCGGGGCAGGTGGACAGCAGCTCGGGGTAGGCGTGCCCCGCACAGTCGCTGCCGGCGTATCCCGGGCGAGGCGTTGTGCAGCACCTCGCGGCGACTGGTTCAAAGCCGGGGAGGCGGACAGCGGCAGATTGCGCACATGGCGGGCCGGGTGTCGGGCAACGGATCGCACTGGGGACCGGTGATGGTGGGTGCGGTTGGCTCAGAAGCGGCCGGTGGGGGACGATAGGCGGGGGGAAGTTCGGCCGTTGGGTAGGTTTACGGTCGAGTGACCGGGATCGCACCATCCGTAGGTCTCTCAATATCCCGTAAAGTGGACCAAGGTCCACTTCAGGACGGGGCTGACACGGCCGATGGGCGGCCGTGCCGGTTACGCTCGAAGCGTTAACACCGTCGACACACGGCGGTCGCCAGGAATCTCGCGACCGTCCCTTTCGTTACACCAACGGAAGCAGCACCACGAGCGAGGGGAAAGCCGATCATGGGCGAACGCATGCTGCGCGGCAGCCGTCTTGGCGCAGTCAGCTACGAGTCCGACCGCAACACGGAGCTGGCGCCCCGGCAGACCCGCGAGTACCTGTGCGTGAAGGGTCACCAGTTCGAGGTGCCGTTCGCCGTCGATGCCGAGGTGCCGATCACCTGGGAGTGCAAGTTCGACGGCAGCGTCGCGCGACTGGTCGACGGCAACGAGCCGGAGCAGAAGAAGGCCAAGCCGCCGCGTACCCACTGGGACATGCTGCTGGAGCGCCGGTCGATCTCGGAGCTGGAGGACATCCTCAACGAGCGGCTCCAGGAGGTTCGCACCCGCCGGGGGCGCTGACCCGCGGCACACCTGATCGCCGTTCCACCGACGTGGTGGGGCGGCGATTTGCTGTGTCCGGAACCCGTCGCGCCGAGAAGCCGTGGGTTGTGCCACGCGCGGCAAAGCGGCGGGGTGAGCGACCGCGGCGACGAGGCCGGCGGGTCGAACGGTCGCGCGACGACGCTGCGGGCTGAGCGATCGCGGCGGCTAGGCGTTGCGTCGAACGGTCGCGCGACGACGCTGCGTCGCGCGGTCGGGCGGCAAAGCGGCGGGGTGAGCGATCGCGCGGCGAGAAGGGCCGGCCGGGCGGCGGGTCGGTGACGGCGTGATCGGCAGCGGGTGGGGCGGATGTCTGCTACACCGGGGGCGACACGGCCGGCGGCTCTGCGGGCGCGAGATCATCGTCGTCGGCCGTGTTTTGATGCGGGCACCGACCTGCCGCAGCTCAGCGGACGATGTCTCCTTCGACGACCTCGCCGGAGATGATTTCGCGGGAGGGTGCGCGGGGTGCCGGGGCCGGGTCGTCGACCGGGTCGGCCTGGTGGACGCGGACGTGCCGGGGGCCGAACAGGTCACCGGCGACCGTGGCCGACAGGCGCCGTTCCGCGGCGCGTTCCACACCGCGGCGGGCCAGGTAGCGGCCCGGCGGGATGATCAGCACGAGGCCGGTGACCGCGGTGAGGAAGCCGGGCATGGCCAGCAGCAATGCGCCGAGCAGGCCCACCAGGGAGTTGCTGACCTGCGCGCCGGGCGGGCGGCCGGCTTCGGCGGCGGCGCGGAACGAGCGCCAGCCTCGGATGCCTTCGCGGCGCAGCAGGGCCAGGCCGGCGACGCTGGACGCGGCCAGCAGCAGCACCGCCCAGCCGGCGCCGAGGGCGTGGGCGACCGCGGCGAACACCACGATCTCGGCCGCCGCGAGCAGCAGCAGCCCCACGGGGAGCAGGGCCAGGACCCGACGCATTCTCATCACCCTCCCGGGTGTCACACCGACCATCCCAGCATGACACGCACAGGCTGAGCGAAAGCTGTGCGCCGGCGCCCCGTACCCGGCAAGCCGCGGTCGAAGGGACGGCCCCGTGCCGCGGCAGAGGCCGTGGTCCGGGCGAAACCCCCGGTCACAGCGGGAGCCGGTCGACGGGCCGCGGGCCGGTGGGAACCCCGGTCAGGGCCAGGTCGACGGCTGCTTCGGCTTGCGTCCGAGCTTGCTCATCAGCGCATCCCGGCGTGCCGCGGCACCCCACACGGTCACCCGCAGCAGCTGCTCCTTGAAGATGTTGCCGCTCATCTTGCTGACGCCGTGCTCCCGCTCGGTGAACGTGATCGGGACCTCGGCCATGCGGAAGCCGTGCCGGTACGTGCGCCAGGCCAGCTCGACCTGGAACGAGTAGCCCTGCGACGCCACCGTCGACACGTCGATCGCGTCGAGCACGGGCATGCGGTACGCGCGGTAGCCACCCGTGGCGTCCTTGAACGGCATGCCCAGCGCCATGCGGATGTAGATGTTGCCGCCGCGCGAGAGCAGGAGCCGGTGCAGGGGCCAGTTGTGCACGCTGCCGCCGGGGATGTAGCGGGTGCCGAGCACCGCGTCGGTGTCGCGCAGCGCGTCGAGCAGTTTCGGCAGCTCTTCCGGGGCGTGCGAGCCGTCGGCGTCCATCTCCACGACGGCGTCGTAGCCCTTGTCCTTGGCCCAGGCGAAACCGGCGACGTACGCGGCGCCGAGGCCTTCCTTACCGGCGCGGTGCAGCACGAACACGTGGTCGTCGGCGGCGGAGATCTCGTCGGCGATGGCGCCGGTGCCGTCGGGCGAATTGTCGTCGGCGACGAGGATGTCCACCGAGGGAACGGCGCGGCGTACCCGGTCGGTGATGAGCCGGACGTTCTCGGCCTCGTTGTAGGTGGGGATGACCACGAGCACGCGGCCGACCCCGGGGTATCCCTCCGAGCCCGTCGTCGTCGGATCTGCGTCGCTCACCGTTCCTCCGTCGTTCCCTCTGTGGCGGCCGTGTCGTTCCTGCGCCGCCGCCGCAGCGGGGCCGCCGCGGCCAGGGCGAGCACAGTCAGCGCGACCGCTGCGATCTCCGGCCAATGTCCCAGACGAGTGGCCAGCGTACGCGGTCCGCCCACGCGCATGTCATGCAGGACCACGGCGTCCACATTGAAGCCGGTCGCGCCGTGCACGGTGCCGTCGGCGGCGGCGAACGCGGACACCCCGACGGTGGAGACCATCAGGGCTTCGCGGCCGTGCTCGACCGCGCGCAACTGCACCATGGCGAGCTGCTGGCGGGCTTCGGCCTCGTTGAAGGTCGCGTTGTTGGTCTGCACGGCGAGGATCTGCGCCCCGCCGGTGACAGTCTCGCGCACGATGTCGTCGTACGCGACCTCGAAGCAGATCACGTCGCCGAGGGTCACCGCGGGGGTACGCACGACGCCCGGGTGGTCCCCGGCGACCATGTTCTGCACGAGGTCCACTTTGTCGGACACGAACCGCGCGATCGGGCGCAACGGCATGTACTCCGCGAACGGCACGGGGTGGCGTTTGACGTACACCTGGTCGAGGTCCGGGCCGGTGACCGGCATCCACAGGATGCCGGCGTTGCGGATCTCGCCGGGCACGTCGCCGCGCAGCACGGCGCCCACGAGGATGGGCACGCCGATCGCTTTCGCGGCGCCGGCGATCTGCTGGGCGGCGTCCTGGTTGCGCAGCGGGTCGATGTCGCTGGAATTCTCCGGCCAGATCACCAGCTCCGGTTTCGGCCGGCTGCCCTGGCGCACCTGCTCGGCGAGCGCCTCGGTGGCGCGCACGTGGTTGAGCAGCACCGCGGCCCGCTGGGCGTTGAAGTCCAGGCCGAGGCGCGGCACGTTGCCCTGCACGATCGCGACCGTGCGGGTCTGCTGCGCCGGGTGCGCCGTCGGCACGAGCGCCGGCCCGACGATGATCACGGCCGCGGCCAGCGCGAACCCGGCGGCGGGCAACCAGGTGCGGGGCCGCCACGTGCGCCAGGCCAGCGCGACGAGGGCACCACCGGCCGCGGCGGCGGCGAACGTCACCAGCGGCGCCCCGCCGAGCACCGCCAGCCGCAGCGCCGGCGCGTCACCCTGGCTGAACGCCAGCCGCCCCCACGGGAACCCGCCGAACGGCGCCCGGTCGCGCAGCGCCTCCTGCGTCACCCACAGCAGCCCGGTCAGCAGCGGCCACAGCGCGCGGACGCGGTCGATCAGCGGCGACAGCCACGCCGAGGCGAGCCCCAGCAGGCCGAGATAGGCGGCCTGCGCGAACGACAGCAGCATCCACGGCAGCCACCCGGCGGCGATGTGGGTCCAGTCGAGCAGGGGCACGAACAGCACCAGCCCGGCCAGCATCCCGACGCCGAACCCGCCGCGCAGCCGCCGCCGGTGCGTCGCCGCGGCGAGCAGCGCCACGGACACCGGGGCCAGCCACCACAGCCCGTACGGCGGGAACGCCAGCAGCAGCCCGCCGCCCGCGGCCAGGCCCAGCAGCACGGACGCCCACAGCGGCAGGGGCCGCGGCGCGGGCGGGACGGCCCCGCCGGCGTCCGAGGGTGCCGGGCTCGGCTGAAGCGTCAACAAATCCACCCGCGGAAGGCTACCTGCCACGGGTCACGAACCCGTCGCGCCCACCCGCGGCCTGGGGAAAACCCGGCGACCAGCACGAACACCCGGCGCGGAAGCAGGAAGGCGGCGGCAGGCGAGGACGCGAAGCCGAAGCAGCGGCGGCAAACGGCGGACAGAAAGGAATCGGGGCGCGGCCTGCAGGCCGCGCCCCGATCGCACTTCCACGATCCGTCCCGGGCCGGTGCGCCAGGCGTCTGTCGCGGGACCTTCGGACCGACCCGCCGCGCGCTGGCTGCTCGCGTCGTGCCGTTGTCTACTGGCCTCGTTCCACCGCTGGCCCCACCGGGAGTGCGACCGGTCCGCGCCGCTCCGCCGACCCCCACCCCCTGGACCTGGCGTACGCGCGCGCGGTCGGGTTCTGCCGCGCGTGGCCAGTGGGCGAAGGAACGAAGCGAACAACAGTCACTTCCCGAAACAGGACCCGTCGACGGTACGCCGCACCCCCGGCGGCCTGTCAACCGGCGTCCCCGTACCTGGGCGTGTCGCGTTTCTCGGCGTGTCTGGCCGTGGACGCCCGGGGGTCACAGACCGTTCACCAACGCCGCCGCCGGGCCGGGATGATCTTCGGCGAGCAGGCCCGCCGCGGCCAGCACGTACTCGCGGTCGATCACCCGGCGCGTGGTGCGCGGAAGGGCCCAGCCGCCGGCCGTGTCGCCCAGCACCGCGTCGAGCACGGCGTCGCCGCCGCCGTGGCGCAGCACCCCGCCCGAGCCGACCACGAGCCGCACGTCGCGCAGGTCGCGGCCGCCGGTGCGGGGCTGCCCCGGCCCGGGCGAGTGACCGCGCGCGTGCCGGCGTACCGCGATCGCGGCGGCCGTGGCGGCCAGCGCCCGGTCCGTCGCCGCGTCGAACGGCAACCCGGCCGCGATGTCCGGTGCCGGGAGTTTCTCCGCGGCGGCCGCAACCACCACGCCGGGCGCGCCGACGCCGACGCCGAGGTCGCCTTCCACGGTGCGGGAGCGCCACAGCGTCCCGGCGACGTCACGCTGCGGCCCCTGCGACATTTCCGCGTCGGGGATCAGCGCCGAATACACGTCGGTGGTCGCGCCGCCCACGTCGACCACCAGCACCCCGGCCGCGGTGACGTCGGCCAGCAGCGACACCCCGGCCAGCACCGCGTCGGGGGTCGCGCAGCGCACCAGCGACGCGAACCGCGTACCCCTCGACAGCTTTTTGCCGCCGATGACGTGGCGCAGGAAGACCTCCCGGATCGCCGCGCGCGCCGGCCCGGGGTCCAGGACCCCGATGCGGGGCAGCACGTTGCCCGTCACCGTCACCGGCACACCCCGCCCGGCCAGCACCCGCCCGGCGTCCGGGGCGGCCGCCGCATTGCCCGCCACCACCACCGGCACCCGCATCCGCGAGGTCGCCAACCGGCCCGCGTTGTGCCGCAGCGTCTCCTCGTCACCGCCGTCCGTGCCACCGACCAGCAGGATCACATCCGGTCGCGCCGCGCGCAGCGCCGCCACCGCCCGACCGTCCAGCGGGCCCGCGGCCACGTGCACCACCCGGGCACCGGCCGACAGGCCGACCCGGTGCCCCGCCTCCGCCGTGACCAGCGCCTCGTACCCGACGACCGCCAGCCGCAGCCCGCCACCGGCCGACGAGCACACGTACAGCTCGTCCGCGCCGCCGACGGCCGCGACCGCCTCGTCCAGACCGTTCAGGACGTCGGAACCGGACGTCGTCGGCACCTCGGCCCGCGCCAGCAACCGGCCCGACGCGAGATCGACCCCGCAGGCCTTCGTGTACGTGGACCCGACGTCGACGCAGACGGCCCGGCTCAAGACGTCACGGGCACGACCACCGTGCCCGTGGCGGTCACCGCGACGATCGGCTCGTCGAGCACCCGCGCCGCCGAACCGCCCGTGCCCCGGCACACCACCGTCGAGGTGAAAGCGATCCTGCGCGAGCGCGTACCCATCTTCACGACCGTGGCCGTCACCTCGAGCACGTCGCCCGCCTGCACGGGCGCCTTGAACTGCACGTCGTCGTAGGAGGCGAACAACCCCTCGTCGCCGTCCAGCTGGATGCACACGTCCGTCGCGACATCGCCGAACAGCCCCAACGAGTACGCCCCGTCGACCAGATTTCCCGCGTAGTGCGCGTGCGAATAAGGGACGTAGCGGCGGTGGGTCACGGTAATCACTTTGCGGCTCCGATCAGGGCATGGACGAGGTAGGAGGCGACCTCCCGGGGGGTCGTGCCGCGCGAGAAGATCCGGTCGACGCCCAGCTCGGCGGCCATCAGCTCGTCGAACCGCGGCCCGCCGACGATCAGCAGCGGCCGCTTGCCCGCCGGCATCGCCTCCCGGAACGCCGCCGACATCGCCCGCGTGTTGTGCAGATGCGCGTCGCGCTGCGTCACCACCTGCGACACCAGCACCGCGTCGGCCTTCTGCGCCCGCGCCGTCTCCACCAGCTCCGGCACCGACACCTGCGCGCCCATGTTCGTCACCGCGAGCTCCCGGTAGTACTCCAGGCCCTTCTCCCCCGCGATGCCCTTGACGTTGAGGATCGCGTCGATGCCCACGGTGTGCGCGTCCGTGCCGATGCACGCCCCGACCACGTTGAGGCGCCGCCGCAGCCGCCGCTTGATCACCGCGTTGATCTCCTTGGCGCTCAGCAGCGGGAAGTCCCGCTCCACCACCTGCACCTTGTCGGTGTCCACCAGATGGTTCGCCCGGCCGTACACGACGAAGAAAGTGAACCCGTCGCCCATCGGCTTCGCGTGCACGAGCATCGCCGGGTCCAGGCCCATCTTGTTGGCCAGCTGCACCGCCGCGCCCTCGGCACGCTTGTCGTGCGCCAGCGGCAGCGTGAACGACACCTGCACCATGCCGTCACCGGTGGTGTCCCCGTACGGACGCACGATCGTCACGACAGCACCTCCGTCACCGGGTTGAAGTAGTCCTCCGCGTGCCGCGCGACACCGTCGAGGCCCTTGCCCCGGTCCGCCGGCCGCTTCATGATCCCGAAAGTGCCGTCCGCGATCGCGTCCAGCAACGTGTCGTCCACGATGCGTTCCAGCAGCTCGACGGCCTCACCCAGCACCTCGTGCGCCCGCGACTGGATGAACCCGCCCGGCGCCGGCACGAAGTCCTCGTGCAGGTTCCCCGCGCCGTTGAGCACGTACCGCACGTTCTGCAGCGCGATGTCGCGGTCCGACAGCCACGGCGTCACCACCGCCTCGGTCATCATCCCCACCAGCAGAATCCCCTGACCGGTCAGCGCACCCACCAGGTTGAAGAACCCATCGAGCAGGTTCCCGCGGAACACGTCACCGGTCATGTGCTTCGTCGGCGGCATCCACTTCAACGGCGCGTCCGGGAACAACTCCCGCGCCAGCAACGCGTGCGCCAGCTCCAGCCGGAACGACTCCGGCAACTCCGGATTGATCTCGAACGCGTGCCCCAGCCCCAGCTGCCAGTCCGCCAGCCCCGCCTCGTGCGCGAAGAACTCGTTCAGCAACTGCGACACCGTCACCGTGTGCGCCGCCTCGACCGCGTCCGCCGTCGTCAGATAGTTGTCCTCACCGGTGTTGATGATGATCCCCGCGCGGGCGTGCACCTGCCGTGAGAACCGCTGATCCACGAACGTGCGGATCGGGTTGATGTCGCGGAACAGGATCCCGTACATCGAGTCGTTGAGCATCATGTCCAGGCGCTCCAGGCCGGCCAGCACCGCCATCTCCGGCATGCACAACCCCGACGCGTAGTTCGTCAGCCGCACGTACCGGCCCAGCTCCCGCGACGTCTCGTCCAGCGCCGCCCGCATCAACCGGAAGTTCTCCTGCGTCGCGTACGTGCCCGCAAACCCCTCCCGCGTCGCACCCTCCGGCACGTAGTCCAGCAGCGACTGCCCCGTCGACCGGATCACCGCGATCACGTCCGCACCCGCCCGCGCCGCCGCCTGCGCCTGCGGGATGTCCTCGTAGATGTCCCCGGTCGCCACGATCAGATAGATCCACGGCCGCCGCGGCGCATCCCCGAACCGCTTGACCAGCCGCTCCCGCTCCACCCGGCGCCGGTCCACGACCTTCAGCCCCGCGGTGGCCGCCCTCGTCGCCGCCCGCCGGGCCGCGGTCAACTCACCCTTCTTCTCCGGTACGCCGAACCGCACCGCACCCGCGGCCGCCTTCTGCGCCAGCACGGTCACATCGTCCAGGCCCTCACGCCGCAACGCGTCGAACACCGGCACCGCCACACCGTGCGCCAGCCCCACATCGGCGACCACCGCGTCCACCAGCCGGTTCACCCACGGAATCCCGTCGGAGTCCGCCCCGCGCACCCCCGCCAGGCGCAGCACCGCCCGCTCCACCGACACGGTCGTGTGCGACCGCGCCAGATCCACGACCGGCTGCCCCGCCCGCGCGGCGAGCTCCCTCGCCCGCCGCACGACCGTCGGGTCCAGACCCAGCTTGCCCACGTCACTCCTCGTAGATCGGCACACCGGACAACACCGTCCGGCGGCACACCGGCCGCGCCGGCACCTCACCGTCGACACCCGCCAGCAACGCCGGCAGGCCACCCTCCAGACCACCCGGGGTGTCCCACACCGCGAACGTCGCCTGCGCCCCCGGCGCCAGCACCCCCGCGTCGTCCACCCCCGCCGCCCGCCAGCCACCCCGCGTCGACGCCCCGAACGCCGCCCGCACACTCATCCGGTACACCGGATTACGCGGCGCCGCCGCGGCCACCACCGCCGCCCACGGATCCAGCGGCGTCACCGGCGAATCCGACCCGAACGCCAGCGGCACCCCCGTCGCGTACATCGCACCGATCGGGTTCGACGCCAGCGCCCGCTCCACCCCGAGGCGCTGCGCGTACATCCGGTCGTGGCCTCCCCAGAGTGCGTCGAACACCGGCTGCACGCTGGCCACCACCCCGAACTCCACCATCCGGGCGATCATCGCCTTGTCCGCCAGCTCCACGTGCTCGATGCGGTGCCGGCCCGCCCGCAACCGATCCACCCCCACCACCTTCGCCGCGACGGCGAAGCCCTCCAGCACAGCCTCGATCGCCGCGTCCCCGATCGCGTGGAAACCGCCCTGAACCCCCAGCTCGATGCACTCCAGCAGATGCGCGCCCGCCTCCTCGGCCGACACGAACGCCTCACCACACCCCGGCCCGTCCACGTACGGACTGCGCACCGACGCCGTGCGCGACCCCAGCGCCCCGTCCGCGTACAGGTCACCGGCCGCACCGACCGCACCCAGATCCTTGGCCCGCTGCACCCCGCCCAGCTCACCCCAGTAGCCGAACACCCGCGGCAGACCCTGCCCCGACAACGCCAGCACCGAACCGAAATCCGCCTCGCTCGACGTACCCGGGCCCGCGCACTCGTGCACCGCGGCCACCCCACGCGACGCCGCCAGCCGCAACGCCGACCGCTGCGCCCCCGTACGCTGCTCCGCCGTCAACGACCCCAGCGCCACCGCCCGCACCGCGTGATGCGCCTGCTCCCGCACCCAGCCCGACGCGTCGTACCCCGCCACCCCTTCGACGCCGGGACACGCCGCCAGCAACGACCGCGACGCCAGCGCCGAATGCACCGACGCCTGCGACAGATACACCCGCCGCCCCCCGGCCGCGCGCTCCAGCACATCCGCGTCCGGCGGCGTCTGCTCCACCCACGTCGACTCGTCCCACCCGTGCCCGTGCACCACCGCACCCGCCGCCCGCGTCGCCGCGAACGCCGCCACCGCCTCCACCAGCTCAGCGGCCGAACGCACCCCCGACAGATCCAGCCCGTCCGCCGCCAGCCCCGTGTCCGTGGCATGCAGATGCGCATCCACGAACGCCGGCGCCACCAGCGCACCACCCAGATCCACCACCGCATCCGCCGCCGGCGCGTCCTCCGCCGCACCCAGCCACCCGATGCGGTCGCCGCGCACCAGCATCGCCGTGGCCCGCGGCTCCGCCGCCGAATAGAACCGACCGTGGGTGTACAGCACCGTGTGGGAAGTCATGACCGTCAGTCTGCCGAAACCCGCGCCTCGAACAACGCCCGCACGGCAGGAGTGCGCCGCACCACATCCAGCGCGAACTCCGCATGCCCCGGCACATAACCGTTGCCCACCAGCATCGTCACGTCCGCCGCCAGGCCCTCCGCACCCAAAGCCGCCGCCGGGAAACTCGTCGCCATCGAGAAGAAGATCACCGTCCCGCCGTCCGCGGTCGACAGGATCGCCCCGTGCTCACAACCCGGCACATCCACACACACCACCGTCACCGTCGCCGGCGCCCCCAGCGCCCCCGTGACAGCCGACGACACCGCCACCGGATCCCGCGCATCAGAAACCGCGACGTGATCGGCCAGACCCGCCGACACCAGCGCGTCGCGCTCCGCGTCCGACACCACCACCGCAGCCGTACGCGCACCCGCCAGCCGCGCCGCCGTCAACGCCAGCGACCCGCTCTTGCCCGCACCACCCAGCACCGCCACCGACACCGGCCGGCCCGCAGCCACGTACCCGCGCACCACCCGGTCCGTCAACGCCGGCGCCCCGCACACGTCGAACACCGCCAGCGCCAGCTCCGGCGCCAGATCATCCGGCAGCACCGCCACCACCGAACGGCCGAACAGGATCGCATGCCCCGACGCCGGCACCTGCTCACCCCGGCCGTCCCAGCCCGCCAGAGCGTCGTCGATCACCAGCGGCGTCAGCGTCAGCGACACCAGCGTCGCCACCCGGTCACCCACCTTCACCGGCAACGGCGACTGCGGCCCGACCTCCTCCACCACCCCGATCAGCATCCCGCCCGACCCGGTGACCGGATTGTGCATCTTCCCCCGCGTACGGACGATCTCCAGCACCTCGGCCCGCACCGCCGCACCGTCACCACCGTGCTTGCCCGCCAGCTGCCGGAAACTCGCCGCGTCCAGGTTCAGCCGCTCCACCCGCACCCGCACCTCGTCGGGCCCCACCTCCGCCCGCGCGTCCAGCCGCCACGCCGCCTGCGGCAACACACCCACCGGCTCCAGCACCCGAGACAGCCCCACCGACGCCACGCCCACCATCCTCACGAGAAACAGCCTGTCCGACCGTCGGCGGACCGTAAATCCTCCGGATCGACGGTTTCTACACCGCAGATTCTCCAGTATCGTCGGAAACGATCAATCCTCAACCCCAGGAGGCACCGTTGACTCCCAGCGACGCCGGCACCCCGACCACCGCCGGACAGCCGTACGAGTACCAGCGCCGCCCCCTGACCGAACCCGACTGGACCCGCTTCCCCGGCTGGCGCGACGTCACCACCCAGCAGTGGGAATCCGCCCAATGGCAGCGCGTCAACTGCGTCAGGAACATCAAGCAACTCCGCGCCGTCATGGGCGACCTGCTCGACGAACGCTTCTACGACGACCTCGCCACCGACCAGCAGCGCCTGGCGACCATGTCGATGCTCATCCCGCCGCAGATGCTCAACACGATGGTCCCGGCCGAAACGCCCACCACCGAGAGCTTCTACGCCGACCCCATCCGCAACTACATGCTGCCCGTGGCCACCGACCGCCACCTCGACTGGCCGTCACACCCCCACGCCACCCGCGACAGCCTCCACGAACACGACATGTGGGTCGCCGAAGGCCTCACCCACCGCTACCCCACCAAGGTCCTCGCCGAGCTGCTCAGCACCTGCCCGCAATACTGCGGCCACTGCACCCGCATGGACCTCGTCGGCAACAGCACCCCCACCGTCGACAAACTCAAACTCACCCTCAAGCCCGTCGACCGCTACGACGCCCACCTCGCCTACCTCAAGGCCCACCCCGGCGTCCGCGACGTGGTCGTCTCCGGCGGCGACGTCGCCAACGTCCCCTGGAAACAACTCGAGACCTACCTCATGGGGCTGCTGTCCGTACCCACCGTGCGCGACATCCGCCTCGCCACCAAAGCCCTCATGGGCCTGCCCCAGCACTGGCTGCAGCCCGACGTCGTCGAAGGCCTCAACCGCGTCGCCATCACCGCTGAACGCCGCGGCGTCAACCTCGCCGTGCACACCCACGTCAACCACGTGAACTCACTGACCCCGCTGGTCGCCCGCGCCGCCCGTACGCTGCTCGAAGTCGGCGTCCGCGACGTACGCAACCAGGGTGTGCTCATGCGCGGCGTCAACGCCACCTCCAAGGACCTGCTCGACCTGTGCTTCGCGCTGCAGGGCGAGGCCGGCATCCTGCCGTACTACTTCTACATGTGCGACATGATCCCCAACGCCGAGCACTGGCGCGTCCCCGTCTGGTACGCCCAGCAGCTGCAGCACGACATGATGGGCTACCTGCCCGGATACGCCACCCCGCGGATCGTGTGCGACGTGCCCTTCGTCGGCAAACGCTGGGTCCACATGGTCGCCGAGTACGACCGCGAGCACGGCATCTCCTACTGGACCAAGAACTACCGCACCTCGATCGAACGCGAGGACGCCGAAGCCCTCAGCAAGCTGTACGCGTACTACGACCCGATCGACACGCTGCCCGAGTCCGGCCAGGACTGGTGGCGCAAACAGTCCGCCGAATAGCGCACACGAAAAGCCCCGGGCGCCGGCCCGGGGCTTTTCTGTATGGGGGAATCAGCTCAGCGCATCGCGCACATCGCGGCCCGCGTCCTTCACGTGCTCGCCGGCCTGCTTCGCCTTCGCCGCGGTCTCCTGCGCCTGACCCTCGGCCATGAGCCGCTCGTTGTCCGTGGCGTCGCCGATGCCCTGCTTCGCCTTGCCGGTCATTTCCTCGGCCTTGTTCTTGACCTTGTCAGTGAAGCTCATCGTCAACTCCTCGATGACTCGAACCTGTTTTGTTCTTGTCGATGAGTGCAGTGCCCGAAGGGCTCGTTGTTGAAACCGGGTGCCCCGGCGCACCACCCGTAGAGCATCCTAGGATCCTGAGATATAGGGTGGGCGGATGAGCGATGAGGCGACGTCCTTCGGCACCGCGTCCGCTGTCTACGAGAGGGGCCGCCCGCCGTACCCGGAGGAGGCGCTGGACTGGCTGCTGCCCGCCGGCCGGCCACGCGTGCTCGACCTCGGCGCGGGGACCGGCAAACTCACCCGTCAGATCGCCGCCCGCGGGCTGCCCGTCAGCGCCGTCGACCCCTCCGACGGCATGCTCACCGAGCTGCGGCGCGTGCTTCCCGGCGTACCGGCCCACCAGGGCACCGCCGAACACATCCCGCTGGCCGAGCACAGCGTCGACGCCATCGTCTGCGCCCAGGCGTGGCACTGGGTCGACGTGGCCCGCGCCGTACCCGAGACCGCCCGGGTCCTGACCCCCGGCGGCACCCTCGGCCTCGTCTGGAACCTGCGCGACGAGACCGCCGACTGGGTCCACCGGCTCGGCGAGCTCCTCCGCTCCCCCGAACAACCCCGCCGCACCGACCTGGGCGCGCCCTTCGGGCCGGTCGAGCACCACACCGTGCGCTGGACCCACCGGCTCGGCCTCGACCAGCTGCTCGACCTCGTCGCCTCGCGCAGCTACGTGATCCTGCTCGGCGACCGCGACCGCGCCGACCTGCTCGACCGGGTCCGCCACCTCGCCGCCACGCACCCCGACCTCGCCGGGCACGACGAATTCGAGCTGCCCTACGTCACCCAGTGCGCCCGGGCAACGCTGCCTCGCTGAGCGCGCTCAGCCGGTCCAGCCGCGGCGGATGTTCCACTGGTCGTCGTCGCCGTCGGTCGGGTCGAACACCGGACGCACCACCGGCTTCACCGGCACGACCTGCTCCGGGGTCACCCGCGGCGGCAGGTGGCGGTAGTCCTCACGGCTCTTCACTGCCCGCTCCCGTTCCCGCATGAGGTCAGCGTACGCCCACCGAGCCCGTCACGCGCTGGACCGGCGCGGTGACGAGGTGTATACCGAGAGACGGTCCTGCCCCTTAGCGGAGGAGGCACGGTGACACCCGCACGCACCCGCCTCGGCCACGCCCTCGCGGCCGCCCTGCTCGCCGTCGTCACCGTCGCGCAACCCGCGGGCGCCGCCACCACCTCGGCCCCGGGCGCACCCGGCACCGACGAGCAGTACCTGCCCGCCGACAAGGCCGGATTCGGCACCTCCACCACCGCCGCCAGCACGGTCTGGTTCACCGTGCAGAAGGAGGGCGGCCTCGGCGAGATCTACTACCCCACCATCGGCACCCCGAGCGCCCGCGCCCTCGACTTCGTCATCGCCGACCGGCACGGCCACGCCGTCCGCGCCGGCGCAGCCGCCGACGTCCGCACCGACCTCACCGACCCGCGCAGCCTCACCTACCGGCAGACCTTCACCGAACGCTCCGGCCGCTGGCGCCTGACCGCCGCGTACGCCACCGACCCGGCCCGCGCCACCGTCCTCGCCGAGCTGACCTTCACAGCCGCCCCCGGCGACACCTACGACCTGTACGCCGTCTACGACCCCGCCCTGGCCAACACGCGCGGCAACGACTCCGGGCGCACCCGCGGCCACACCCTGCTCGCCACCGACGGCACCGTCGCCAGCGCCCTCACCGGCTCACCCGCCTTCGCGGCCACCTCCAACGGCTTCCGCGGCACCAGCGACGGGTGGACGGACCTGCTCGCCGACGGCCGCCTCGACGGGCGCTACCCCGCCGCGGAGGCCGGCAACCTCGTCCAGACCGCAGCGCTGCGCCTCACCGGACCGGCCGGGCACCGGCACACCACCCTCGCCCTCGGCTTCGGCACACCCGGCACCGCCGAGGCGGTCGCCCGCGCGTCACTGCGACAGGGATTCGACCGGGTCGCGCGCTCCTACGCGTACGGATGGCAGCACTATCTCGACGGCCTCAAACGACCCCCGGCCTCCCTGGCCACCGCCCAGCAGCGGCAGCTGTACCGGGTGTCGGTCATGGTCCTCGCGGCGAGCGAGGACAAGACCCACCGCGGCGCGTACGTCGCCGCACCCGCCATGCCCTGGGCGTTCGGCCGCGACGACCCCTCCGGGCCCTACCACCTCGTCTGGTCCCGCGACCTCTACCAGATCGCCACCGCCCTGATCAGCGCCGGCGACACCCGCGGCGCCGGCCGCGCCCTCGACTTCCTCTTCCACGCCCAGCAGAAGCCCGACGGCTCGTTCCCGCAGAACTCCCAGGTGGACGGCACCCCGGTCTGGGGCGGCCTGCAACTCGACGAGGTCGCGCTGCCCATCGTGCTCGCCCACCAGCTCGGCCGCACCGACCCGGCGACCTGGGACCACGTCCGGCGCGCGGCCGACTTCCTCACCGGCTACACCCAGGACGGCAACCGGGCACCCTGGAGCCCCCAGGAACGATGGGAGAACCAGTCCGGCTACTCCCCCGCCACCATCGCCGCCGAGATCGCCGGCCTGGTCTGCGCCGCCGCCATCGCCCGCGCCAACGGCGACACCACCGCCGCCCGCCGCTACCTCGCCACCGCCGACGCCTGGCAGGCCCGGGTCAAGGACTGGACCGTCACCACCACCGGCCCGTACTCGCCGGAGCCGTACTTCCTGCGCCTCACCAAGGACGGGAACCCGGACGCCGGCACCGCGTACGACATCGGCGACAGCGGGCCCACCGGCGTGGACCAGCGCCGTGTCGTCGACCCGAGCTACCTCGAGCTCGTCCGCCTCGGCGTGCTGCCCGCCGACGACCCCGCCGTCGTCAACACCCTGCGCGTCGTCGACGTCCAGCTCGGCGTGGCGACCCCTCGCGGCTTCTTCTGGCACCGCGCCTCCTTCGACGGGTACGGCGAGAAGGTCGACGGCAGCCAGTGGGACTACGGCCTGCCCGCCGATTCGCGCATCACCCGCGGCCGCGCCTGGCCCCTGCTCAACGGCGAACGCGGCGAATACGCGCTCGCCGCCGGCCGGCCCGGCGCCGCACGCGCCCAGCTGACCACGATGGCCCGCGCCACCGGCCCCGGATACATGCTGCCCGAACAGGTCTGGGACCGGCAGCCGCCGAACACCTTCACCCCGGGAACGCCCACGTTCTCCGCCACACCGCTGGCGTGGACGCACGCCCAGTTCATCCGGCTGGCATGGAACCTGCACGCCGGGCGGGTGGTCGAGCAACCCGCGATCGTGGCCCGGCGGTACGGGTGAGCGCTCAGCCGGCCGGAGCCATCCGCGGCGGACGGTTCTCGTACGGCGTGCTCAGCACCACCGTCGTCCGCGTGGTCACGTTCGCCGCCGTACGGATCTCCTGCAGCAGCCGCTCGAGATCCGCCGGGCTGGCCACCCGCACCAGCAGCAGGTAGAAGTCCTCACCCGCCACCGAATAGCAGGAGTCGATCTCGGACAGATGCGCCAGCCGCTCCGGCGCGTCGTCCGGCTGCGACGGGTCGAACGGGCGGATCGCGACGAACGCGGTCAACGGCAGCTCGAGCGCCTCGTACGACACCTTCGCCGTGTACCCGTTGATGACCCCGCGCTGCTCGAGGCGGCGTACCCGCTGGTGCACGGCGGACACGCTCAGCCCGACCCGTTCGGCGAGATCGGTGTAGGACAGCCGGCCGTCCGCGGTGAGGGCGCCCACGATCGCCCGGTCGATCTCTTCCACGGCAAGGAACATACCGTCTCGGCTCTCCCGCCCGCTCTCCCGGCCGCCGAAGGTCGGCACGCCGGGGCCGGCCCCTCGCCGGGCGCCGCGAATCGGCCGGTGACCAGGCACGGAAGGCCGCAGGCCGGCGCCGCGCGCCCGGCCGGCGGAGCGGATGGCTCCCCTAACGAGGGACCCGGGACTTCGCCCGGGCGGGGTTGCACGTGAGAATGGCCGGGAACCTCAGCGGCCCGGGCATCGAAAGGACGGCGACCACGTGGAGATCAGCGCCAGCCGCGACGCGGACATCCTGCGGCTGGAACTCCACGGCGCCCTCGACCTGGTCACCGCCGACATCGTCGCGCAGCGGGTCGAACAGGCCCTCGCCGAGAAGCCGGCGGAGCTGATCCTCGACCTGCGCTACGTGAAGTTCTGCGACTCGGCCGGCATCCACATCATGCTGCGCGCGCGCAACGCCGCCCACCGCCAGGGAGCCGGCTTCCGCATCGACAACGTGCACGGCATCATCCGGCGGTCGCTGGAGATCACCGGCGTGCTCGGCGTGCTGACCGCCGGCACCGACGCCTGACCCACCCGTCCCTTCACCCCGCGGCCGGCACGCGGGTCACCGTGTCCGCGGCAGTCGACGAACAGCGTTGCCGCCTCGGCCGCCTGCATGCAGTCCGGCGCCGCACACCCTCTCAGGCATCCTAGGATTCTAGGTTGTCGGGATGGGGATAGGGCTGTCGTCGCCGCTCAGTCGCGGGTCAGGGAACGGGCGATCACCAGGCGCTGGATCTGGTTGGTGCCCTCCACGATCTGCAGCACCTTCGCCTCCCGGAAGTACCGCTCCACCGGGAAGTCGCTGACGTACCCGGCACCGCCCAGCACCTGCACGGCGTCCGTGGTCACCTTCATCGCCGTGTCGGTCGCGAACAGCTTGGCCTTCGCCGCCTCCGCCGCGTACGGACGGCCGGCGTCCTTGAGCCGCGCCGCCGCCAGCATCAGCGCCCGCGCTGCCGCGACCTGCGTCGCCATGTCCGCCAGCAGGAAACCCACGCCCTGGAAGGCGGCGATCGGCTTGCCGAACTGGGTGCGCTCCTTCGCGTACGCGCTCGCCTGGTCGAGCGCCGCCTGGGCCAGCCCCACCGCGCACGCCGCGATGCCGAGCCGGCCCGCGTCCAGCGCCTGCATGGCGATCCGGAAGCCGGCACCCTCCTCCCCCACCAGGCGGTCCACGGGAACGCGCGCGCCGTCGAAGACGATCTGCGCCGGCGCCGACGAGCGCAGGCCCATCGTCCGCTCCGGTTGCTGCGGCAGCAGGCCGGGCGTGGCCGCGTCGGCGAGCAGGCACGAGATGCCCGCGGCTCCGGGACCGCCGGTACGGCAGAAGACGTTGTAGAAGTCGGCGTGGCCGCCGTGCGTGATCCAGGCCTTGGTGCCGGTCACCACGTACTCGTCGGTGTCGCGCACGGCCCGGGTGGTCAGTGACGCGGCGTCGCTGCCGCCCTGCGGCTCGGAGAGGCAGTACGCGCCCAGCAGGTCGCCGCCGAGCATGTCGGGCAGGCTCTTGCGCTGGCGTTCCGTCCCGTAGGCGGCCACCGGGAAGCAGGACAACGTGTGCACGCTGACCGCCTCGGCGATCGCGACCCACGACGTGGCCAGCGTCTCGAGGACCTGCAGGTACACCTCGTACGGCTGACCGCCCCCGCCGTCGGCCTCCGGGTACGGCAGCCCGAGCAGCCCGGCCCGCCCGATCGTGCGCAGCACGTCCCGGGGGAACTCGCCCCGTTCCTCGTAGCGCGCCGCCCGTGGGACCAGCTCGCCCTGGGCGATCTCCCGGGCCAGCCCCAGCAACTCGTACGCCTCGTCCGTTGGCAGGATCCGCTCGACCGTCACAGGGTCGAGCTTAACGGCCGTTAGGTTTTCCTGTCAGCCCGCCCCCGGCCCCAAATGTGACGCGTCGTGCTGAAACTCTGACGCACCGTGCTCAGGCGGCGGCGAGCGCGTCCACGAGGCGCCGGGCCGAACCCGCCAGGTTCCACCGCGCCGCCAGGGCCAGCAGCGCCTCGTCGTCCCTGGGCGCCCGGGGCAGGGCCGGGTCGAACGCCGGCAGCGGCACGTCGAGCGCGACCTTGCACACCGGCAGCGCCGCCGCCAGGTAGTCCTTCGCCGCCAGCAGCTTCGTGCGCAGGCCGGGTGCGAAGCCGGACGCCGGGTCGTCCAGGGAGGCGAGGATCTCGTCGATGCCGCCGTAACGGGCGATCAGGCGGGCCGCCGTCTTCTCCCCCACCCCGGGCACGCCGGGCAGACCGTCGCTCGGGTCGCCTCGCATGGCGGCGAAGTCGGCATACCAGCGGGCGGGGACGCCGTACTTGGCCTGGACCGCCGCGTCGTCGCTGTCCTCGAGCTTCGCGACGCCGCGGCCGCAGTAGAGCAGGCGGGTGCCGCGGGCGTCGTCGACGAGCTGATACAGGTCGCGGTCGCCGGAGACCACCTCGACCGGGGCGGGCTGGGTCGCCGCGAGGGTGCCGAGCACGTCGTCGGCCTCGTAGCCGTCGACGCCGAACGCCGGGATGCCGACGGCCTCGAGGACCTGCAGCAGGACCGGGACCTGCTTCTCCAGCGCGGCCGGGACCTCCTCGACGTCACCGTGGGCGACGCGGTGTTTCTTGTACGACGGCACGAGCGCGACCCGCCACGCCGGGCGCCACGACGCGTCCAGCGCGCACACCACCCGGTCGGGGCGGCGGGTGCGGATCAGCTGCGCCAGCATGTCGACGAAGCCCCGGATCGCGTTGACGGGCTCCCCCGCCTGCGTCCTCGCGGCGGACTCGGGGATGCCGTGGAAGGCGCGGAAGTACAGGCTGGGGGCGTCGACGGCCAGCAGAGGTCGCTCGGTCACGGCACAGACCTTAGTCCCGGGGTACGACAACACGCCGGATCCGGCCGGGCCCGTGCGAGCCGCGGGTGCCGGTTCTGGCACCCTGTTCATCCATGTTCGTCAACAAGTACGGCAAGGCGATCATCGGTTTCCTGTACGCCGTCGCGTACGTGATCATCCCGCTGCTCTCCGGCGACGGCCGCATCGGCCGTCCGGAGTGGGTGACCATCGCGATCGCGGTGGTGACGGCGGCGGGCGTCTACCTGGTGCCGCTGGCGCCCGACCGGCCGTGGACGAAGAGCGTCGTCGCGATGCTGCTCGCCGGGCTCAACGTCGCCGCGGTGGTGATCCTCGACGACCGCATCGACGCCCAGGAGTGGGTCATGATCGTGACGGCGGCGCTGGGGGCGATCGGCATCACCGCCGCACCGGCGCGCACGGAGCCGCCCAAGGACAGGACGGCGGTCGGCGCTACGGTGGCAGTGGGCTGGGGCTTCGACCGGCACAACGGGCAGACGGCAGATCAAGCGAAGGTGGTCAGGGGTGCGTAACGGGTTCCGGTGGTCCGCGGTCGGTGCGCTCGCGGGGCTGGGGGTGCTGGCGCTCGCCGGTCCCGCCGCCGCGCACGTCGAGGTCAGTGCGGACAAGGACCGGGCCGGGGCGTCCGACGTGACGCTGACCTTCCACGGCGAGGCGGAGAGCACCTCGGCGGGTATCAAGAGCGAGCGCGTCGTGCTGCCCGAGGGGATCGACCCGGCCACGGTGACGCTGGTGAAGGCGCCGGCCGGATGGACGTTCACGCGCGGCGCGGACGGGTTCACCGTCGGCGGCAAGGCCCTCAAGGTCGGCGCGGACGCGGTGTGGAAGGTGAAGATCGCCAAGCTGCCCGACGGCGAGACGCGGCTGTCGTTCAAGACCCTGGAGACGTACGGGGACGGGAAGGTCTCGCGCTGGATCGAGATCCAGAAGGCGGGCGCGGACGAGCCGGACAACCCCGCGCCCCTCGTGACCCTGAAGCCCGGCCCGAAGGCGCCGGCCACCTCGGCCGCGCCGTCGGCGACCACGCCGGCGCCCGCCGCGTCCGGGCCGGCTCCCGCGGGCGTCGCGCCGAGCACACCGGCGACCGTGCAGGAGAAGGCGCTCGAGGACGACGGCGGCACGTCACTGTGGTGGGTCTGGGTGATCGTGGGCGCGCTGGCCGTGGCCGGCGGCGCGGTCTTCCTGGCCCGGCGGCGCCCGAACCGGTCCTGACGCCCCGGCGTGCCGCAGATCAGCCGGCGGCCGCCTCGCGCTGGATCCGGTCGAACTGGGCGGCCATCGCGGCGGCCAGCGCCTGGGCGGCCGACAGCGGGCGGACCATGACGGTGAACTCGTCGATCAGGCCGTCCTCGTCCAGGTGCAGGAAGTCGCAGCCCTCGACCGTGACGTCACCGATCCGGGCCTCGAACACCAGCGCGTGGTCGCGGCCGCCGTCGCCGCTCAGCTCGCGGACGTACCGGAAGTTCTCGAAGACCCGCAGCACGCCGCGCAGGATCGCCGCGGTGAGGGCCTTGCCCGGGTAGGGCTTGAACGCCACCGGGCTGCGGAACACCACGGTGCCGGCCAGGGTCGCCGTGATGGCGTCGGGGTCACGCGCTTCCACCGCGCGGCGAAAATCGATCACCGCCCGAGCGTACGGGCCGCCGGGAATGTCACAGGCGGCCGGTACGGTCGGCCCATGCCGGCACCCGGAGACGTCCCGTCCGCGATCCTGGCCCGGCTGCGACCGATCTGCCGGTCCCTGCCGGAGACGTACGAGGAACCCGCCTGGGTCGGCGTCCGCTGGCGGATCCGGCGGCGGACGATCGCCCACGTGTATCCGGTCGACCCCGGCCGCGCCCCGGTCCGCCCGGGCCGTCCGGTCACCGGGGCGACCTTGATGACCTTCCGCGTGCCCGCCGACGACCTGCTCGGCCTGACCGCCGGTGGCTTCCCGTACTCCCGCGCCGGCTGGGGGCCCAACGTCGCCACCGCCGTCCTCGGCGACCACACCGACTGGACCGAGATCGGCGAGCTCCTCACGGACAGCTACTGCGAGATGGCCCCGAAGTTCCTCATCGCCCGGCTCCCCGACTGACAGGATCAACCGGCCCGGGCAGACCTACTGGCAGCTCGCCCGGACCCGGCCGCGTCACCGTCCGACCGGACGCCCGCGAGCGAAGACGGCACGGACGCGGCGCAGCGCCCCGGGGTCGGTGAGGGGGTTGCCGTCCACCGCCAGCACGTCGGCGTCGAAGCCGGCGGCGATGCGGCCCTTGCCCCCGGCGAGTCCGCACGCCGCTGCGGCGGCCGACGTCGCCGCGCGCAACGCGCCCAGCGGGCCGAGCACCAGGTCACCGGCCTGGGCGATCGCGTACGGCAGGACGTCATGCGGCTTGCCCGCCTCGATGCCCGCGTCCGTGCCGACGAGCAGCCGGGCACCCGCCTCGTGCAGGCTCCGGAAGTTCGCGACGATCCGGGGCGTACGCTGTCGCACCGCCGGGGAGATCACCGCTCCCGGCGCCGGCGCGTTGCCGGCCGTGATCCCGACGGCGACCCGGCTGCGCCCGATGCGGCCGATGAGGTCGCCCGGCTCGTCGATCCCGGTGGCGTTCCAGAACGTCACGTGTTCGAGCCCGTCGACGCCGGCGTCCAGCGACTCGCGGATCGACGCCGTGCCGTGGGCGTGCGCGACGACCGGCAGGCCGCGGCGGTGCGCCTCGTCCACGAGGGCGTGCAGCACCGCGGGCGGGAACTGGGACTGTTCCATCAGGGTTGCGGGGGTCATCCGGCCCCCGCTGGCCATGACCTTGACGACGTCGGCGCCGCGGTCGGCGCGGTCGGCGACGGCCGCGCGCACCGCGCTCGCGGACATTTCCACCTCCCCGCCGAGGAAGTGGCAGTGCCCGCCCGGCGTGGTGATCGGCGGTCCGGCCGCGACGATCGTGGGGAGATCGTCGCGGCCGCGGAGCCGCAGCGACAGGTACCGGAGATCGCCGAGATCGCGCACCGTGGTGACGCCCGCGAGCAGGGCCGTACGGGCGGCGGCGGCCATGGCCGCGAGCACGGCCTCCTCGTCACGCGCGGCCAGGGCGGCGACCGGGTCGGTGCCGGCGTCGAACGCGAGGTGGGAATGGGTGTCGATCAGGCCGGGAAGCAGCGTGGCCCCGGGCAGGTCGACGACGCGCGCGTGCGGCGGTGTCTCCGTTGCGCCGGCGACGGAGACGATCGTTGCGCCGGCCACGATGACCAGGGGGTCGGGCAGGAGGGTGTCCGACACGCCGTCGAAGAGGGCGTCGGCCCGGATCGCGAGCGGCGGGGCACTCACGCCGTGGCCCGGCGGCCGCCGTGGGAGGCGATCAGCGCGTCCACCACCGTCGCGGCGTCGGCCTCCGCGACGCCGGCCGGGTACTCGGGGAGAAGGTCGTCCCAGATGGTCAGCCAGGAGCCGTACAGCTGGGTCTGGCCCTCGGGGCGGGCGAAGAACCAGACGTGCAGATGCGCAGCACCGTCGCCGATGCGGAAGACGTGCGCCCGGGAGACGTGCGGGAGGGCCTGCATGTGCCGGACGATGCGCGTGGTCAGCAGCCCCAGCTCGGCGGCCAGCTCGTCGGGGAGGTCGGCCATGTCGTGGTGGTCGCGTGGGTACAGCATGAGCACCAGCGGCACACCCACCCCCGGAACCCGGGTCAGCCGCCAGTGGTCGTTGAACCAGATCCCCTCGTCGCGCGCCCGGCAGTTCCGGCAGTCCGCCGGGTCCTCGCCGTGCCGGGCGGGCTCGGGGAGCACCGGCGGGCGCAGCGGCGCGACCCGCAGTCCGTCCTGTTCGAACGGGCTGATGTCCCATCCCGTCATGCGCGCCAGGGGAAGCCGCCGTTCGCCGTCCGCGGCGGCGAGGGCATGGTCGTAGAACTCCTCGGGAGACAGGGCCATGGCGCGCAGGGTAGTACGGCTGTGCCCGGCGCTCAGCCCACGCCGGCCGTCTCCCGGTCGGGGCTGTCCGCGGCTCCGGCGGCGTCGGCGCGGCGGGCGGCGCGGACGTCCGCGAGCGCGGCGGCCAGCGCCACCACCACGAAGGTGATCGTGACCAGCAGGGCCGTACGGAAGGCCAGCGACCAGCTTCCACCGTTCGCGGCGAGGCGGTTGAAGAAGACCGCGCCGACCACCGCGATGCCCAGCGCCGTGCCGATGCGCTGGCCGGTCTGCAGGACCGCGCCCGCGCTGCCGGCCCGGCGGACCGGGACCTCGGAGAGGGTGAGCGTCTGGTTGGGACTGATCACCAGGCCGCTGCCGAGGCCGGCCACGAGCAGCGGCAGCGCGGCCGCCCAGCCGGCGTTGTGGCCCGGCACGAAGTGCAGCGCCACCACGGTCGCGATGAGGCCGGCGGCGACCAGGGCCAGGCCCAGGGCGACCAGGGGACGGCCGAAGCGGTTCACCACGCGGCCGCCGAGCGCCGCCGCCACCGCCGAGCCGATGGCGAACGGCGTGATGGCCACGCCCGCGGCCAGCGCGCTGTAGCGCAGGCCGCTCTGCAGGTACAGCGTGTAGATGAAGAAGATCGTCGTGAAGCCGGCGAAGTAGAAGAAGCCGATCAGCGCGCCGAGGCTGTACGACCGCAGCCCGAACAGCCCCAGCTCGATCACCGGCGTGCCGCTCCGGCGGGCGAAGCGGCGTTCCCAGGCGAGGAATCCGCCGAGGACCGCGAGGCCGGCGACGACCAGCAGCCACTTGGCCGGCCCCTGCCATTCGCGCTCCTGCACCAGCGGCAGCAGCACGAGGAAGACGCCGGCGCCGAGCAGGGCCACGCCGGCCGGGTCGAGGCTCTCGCGTTCCTGGTCCTCACGGCTGCGGCCGGGGATCCACAGGCGGCCGAGCACGATGGCGGCGATGCCGATCGGCACGTTGATGAAGAAGATCCAGCGCCAGCCCTGCTCGGCGCCGAGCAGCTGGATGAGCAGACCGCCGAGCAGCGGGCCGACCGCCGTGGAGATGCCGATCGTGGCGCCCAGCAGGCCGAACGGGCGGCCCCGCTCACGCGGCTCGAACAGCTGCTGGACAAGGCCGGACACCTGCGGGTTGACCACGCCGGCGGCGGCGCCCTGCACGAGCCGGGCGACGATCAGCCACAGCGCGCCGTTGGCTAGGCCGGCCGCGGCGCTGGCCAGGGTGAAGACCGCGAGGCCGGCGATGAACACGTCGCGGCGGCCGCGGGCGTCGCCGAACCGGCCGGCGGGCACGAGCAGCAGCCCGAACGTGAGCGCGTACCCGGACAGCACCCACTGCAGGCCGCCCGGGCTCAGGTCCAGGTCGGCCCGGATCGACGGCAGGGCGACGTTGACGATGCTGACGTCGAGCAGGGTCATGAACCCCGCCACGAGCGCCACCGTCATGGCTTTCCAACGGCTGGTCACCGGCCCGTGGTTCCCGCACGGGCCGGTGGGAAACCGTGACTACCGGTACAGCCTCAGGTCGGCGATGCTCCACCAGTTCCCGCTGGTCCCGGTGTTGGTGATCCGCAGGTAGCGGGCCCGGGTGAGCGGCAGCCCGACGGTGGTGAGCTGTCCGGTGCCGGTCCCGTCGGCCAGGGTGCGCCAGCGGGTGCCGTCGGTGCTGGCGCTCAGCGTCCAGGCGCGGGCGTAGTCGCCGAGGTTGTCGCCGCTGTCGATCGCGACCTTGCGGAACCACTGCTGCGTACCGAAGTCGGCCTGCAGGTACTGGCCGGGCTGCTGGGCGGCACCGCTGGACCAGCGGGTCGAGGCGTCGCCGTCGACGGCCGCGGCCGGGTTCTCACCGGCCGGCGACGCGGTCGCGGTGGCGTCGCCGGACGTGATCAGCCGGTCCGCGCCGGTGCCGAGGGAGCCGCGCGGCCACACGAACGTGGCCAGGGCACCGCCGGGCAGCGTGTACTCGAAGGAGTGGCCCCCGACCGCGACCGCGAACGAGCGCGGGTTGTCGTTCTCGTTGTGCACCACGAGCGCGGTGGAGCCGTCGGGGTTGCGGAGCGCCACGTCCATGATCTGCCCGTTCCAGCCGACCGTGCCGAACGACGTGCTGGCGATGCGGACGGCGCCGGGACGGACGAACTTCGCCAGGTGCCCGATGGTGAAGTACTCGGCGTCGCGGGTGACGCTGCCGTCGGCCTGCAGGGTGAGCAGGCCGGTGCAGGTGCCGCAGCCGCCGAGGTGCGGGCCGCCCGTGCTGTCCAGCGCGATGTTCCAGTTGATGACCGACTTCGCCCAGTTGCGCGTGGTGCCGATGGCGAGCGTACGGGCGTGCCAGGTCAGCGTCCCGCGGAAGATCTGCTCCGGGGTGTCGTTCTCCCCGTGCGAGCCGGAGCACTCGGTGAACCAGATGCCCTTGCCCGGGTACGCCTCGTGCAGCTTCGTCATGTCGCTGGGGTCGCCGGAGTAGCAGTGGTACGCCGTGCCCGCCAGCCACTTGCCGGCCGGGGAGGCGAGCAGCCGGTACGGGTAGTCGGTCTCCGGGTCCTCACCGGGCGGCGTGGTCGCGACGTCCCCGGGGTGCGTGGTCCAGTTGTGGTCGTACCCGAGGATCCTCGTCCGGGGGCTGGCCCGGCGCAGCAGCGGCCCGAGCGCCTCGATGACCTTGGCCTCCTGCGGGACCGGCATGGCCGTGCCGGGGTACCCGCCGTCGTGGCGGTTCTGCGGTTCGTTCTGCACGGTCAGGTAGTCGATCGGCACGCCGGCCCGCGCGTACGCCTGGACGTACTTGACCAGGTAGCGGGCGTACGCGTCGTAGATCGCCGGGTCGTCCTTGAGGTGGCCGCCCATGAGCGAGTCGCTGGTCTTCATCCACGCCGGCGGGCTCCACGGCGTACCCATGATCGTGAGCTGGGGGTTGAGCTGCCGGGCGCGGCGCAGCAGGGGCAGGATCTGCGCCTCGTCGTGGGCGATGCTGAAGTGCCGCAGGGCGAGGTCGGTCTGCCCGGCGGGCACGTCGTCGTACGTGTAGTGCTGCGGCGCGGCGGTGAAGTCGGACGAGCCGACCGGCTGGCGCAGGAAGCTGACGCCGATGCCCTGCCGCGGGTCGAACAGCGAGCGCATCGCGGCGTCGCGGGCGGCCGGGTCCAGCCGGTACAGCACGCTGGCGGCCGAGTCGGTCAGCGAGGCGCCGAAGCCGTCCATGCTCTGGTAGCGGGTGCCCGGGTCGACCGTGATCGTCGTCAGGTCGCTGCCGCCGCGGGTGAAGGAGACCGGCGCCCGCTCGTGCAGCTGCTCGGCCCGGTCGGGGGTGGTGACCCAGACCCTCGCCTGGGGTGCGGGCTCCCGGTGGGCCTGGGCGGGCCCGGCCGAGAGCAGCAGGATTGCGGCGGTGACCGCCGCGCCGAACGCACGCCGCCTCATGGCACTCCTCTGTAACAATATGAAACAACAGGTATCGATGGCCCGGTCAGGAAACAAGCGTGAAACCGTCCTGTCAACCCCTGCCGGGTGGCAGTACGCTGCCACGTATGAAACAAGGCGATGTAACAAGTCGGGGCGGGGGCACCGTCCGGGAGGTCGCCGCCGCCACCGGCGTGTCGATCGCCACCGTGTCGCGGGTGCTCAACGGGCGCGGCAACGTCGCCCCGGAGACCCGGGAGCTGGTCGAGCAGGCGCTCGAACGGCTGGGCGCCGCGGGTCCCCGCCCGCGCGCCGCCGCCCGGGCCGCCACCGGGCCCGTGTTCGTCCGCTGCCCGTACCTGCTGACCGACTACTTCGGCGTCATCGTCTCCTCGGTCGCCGAGACGCTCGAGCTGCACGGGCGTACGGTCCTGCTCAACGCCGGCGAGGCCGCCCAGGAGGCGCACGTGCTGACCCGGCTGCCGAACCGGCCCGGCATCGCCGGGGCCGTGCTGATCCTCCCACCCGAGCCCGCCGAGGAGCTGGCCGCCCTGCGCGCGCGGCAGTTCCCGTTCGTCGTGGTGGACCCGCGGGTGCCGCCGCCGCGGGACACGCTCGCCGTCTCCGCCGCCCACGCCGCCGGGGCCCGCGCGCTCACCGCCCACCTGACCGGGCTGGGCCACCGCCGCATCGGCGTGATCGCCGGGCCGGACGAGTGGCTGGCCAGCGACGCGCGCCTCGCCGGGCACGCCGCCGCGCTCGCCGACGCCGGGGTGCTGGCCGCGCCCGGCCTGGTCCGGCACGTGGAGCCGACAATGGCGTGGGGCCGCCGCGCGGCCGGCGAGCTGCTCGACCTCACCGACCCGCCGACCGCGATCATCGGCTTCAACGACAAGATCGCGATCGGGGCGCTGCAAGCCGCGGCCGAACGCGGGCTGCGGGTCCCGCACGACCTGTCCATCGCCGGGTACGACGACATCGACCTCAGCCGCGCCACCAGCCCGCAGCTCACCACGGTGCGCCAGCCGCTCGCCGAGCTCGGCCGGATGGCGGTATCGCTGCTCGTGCGCGTCCTCGACCGGCACCGGGTGCAGGCCCTGCACGTGGAGCTGGCCACCGAGCTGGTCGTGCGGGACTCCACCGCGGGCGTACCCACCCGGTAGGGTGCGGCCGTGACCTCCTTCGCAACGGTGGGCGCCGGATGGCGCGCGGAGCTGTTCTGGCGTGTCGCGGAAGGACTCGACGCCGTCGACTGCGTCGGCACGGTCGTCCGCAGCCCCCGGTCCCTGCCGGTGGCCACCTACGGCTCGCTGGCCGAGTGCGTCGAGCAGGCCCGGCCGGACTTCATCGTCACCGCCGTGTCCTGGGACGCCAACCCCGGCGTCATCACCGAGGCGGTCGAGCGCGGCCTGCCGGTGCTGGCCGAGACGCCGCCCGCGCCCGACGCCGGCGGGCTGCGCCGGCTCTGGGCCGACGTCGGCGAGTCCGGGCTCGTGCAGATCGCCGAGCAGTACCTGCTGGTGCCCTCGCACGCCGCCCGGGCCGAGGCGGTGCGCCGCGGGCTCATCGGCACGCCCAGCCAGGTGCAGGTGTCGTCGACGCACATGTACCACGCGGTCTCGCTCATGCGCGGCCTGCTCGGCGCCGGGCGCGGGCCGGTGACGGTACGCGCCACCCGCACCACCGCGCCCCTGGTCGACCCGCTCACCCGTGACGGCTGGACCGAGGACACCGACCCGAAGCCGGCGACCACGATCATCGCCACCATGGACTTCGGCGACGGGCTGTCCGGGCTCTACGACTTCACCGACAACCAGTGGCACAACCAGCTGCGGTTCCGCCGCCTGCTGGTGCGCGGGAGCCACGGCGAGCTGCGCGACGACGAGGTGGTCCGGCTCACCGGCCCGCGCACGATCGTGCGGACGCCGCTGGTACGCCGGCAGACCGGATACGACCTCGACCTGGACGGCTTCGACACCGACACGATCACGTTCGGCGGCGAGGTGCTCTACCGCAACCCGTACCCGGGCCGGCGCTGGATGGACGAGGAGATCGCCATCGGCACCCTGCTCGACGCCACCGCCACGTGGGTCCGCGGCGCCGGGCCGGCGCCGTACCCGCTGGCCGACGGCGCCCAGGACCACCTCGTCGCGCTCGCCGCCGAGGAGGCCGCCGACACCGACCGTACGGTGACCACGCAGGTGGAAGCCTGGGCGTAAACCGGTTGCCGTCCGGCGTCCCGGTTCAGAAGCACCGCCCGCGTGCCGATCCCGGAGAGGACAGCGCCCCACCGTCCGGACGGAGCCCGCATGACGACGCGATACGCTCGCGCGGGCTTCGCCGCGTGGATGGCCGCGCTCACCGCGGTGTACTACGCCTGGCCCGGCTCGCACGTGTTCTCGTGGAGCGCGATCGGGCTCTCCGGCGCCGCCGCCGTGGCTCTCGGCGTCCGCGTCCACCGGCCCGCCCAGCGCCTGCCGTGGTACCTCATCGCCGTCGCGCTGGTGTTCTTCGTCGCCGGCGACACGATCTACTACACGCAGACCGCGCTGAACCTGCCCGCACCCTTCCCCGGCCCCTCCGACGTGCTCTACCTGCTCGTCTACCCGCTGCTCGCGGGCGGCCTGGCGATCTTCATCCGGGCCCGCTCCGGCGAGGCGAACCGCGCCGCGCTGCTCGACGCCCTCGTGCCCACGGTCAGCCTCGGGCTGCTGTCGTGGGTGTACCTCATCGCCCCGTACACCCGGGCCACCGATCTCACGCTGGCCGAGAAGGCGGTGTCGGTCGCGTACCCGCTGGGTGATGTGCTCGCGCTGGCGATCCTGCTGCGGCTGCTCACCGCGCCCGGGCGCAAGCCCGCCGCCCTCGGCCTGCTGTCGCTGAGCGTCGTCGGCGTGCTCTTCTCCGACGTCGTCTACGGCCTGGCCCGCCTCGACAGCAACTGGGCCGTCGGCGGCCCGGTCGACCTCGGCTGGATCGTCTTCTACGCCGCCGCCGGCTGGGCCGCGCTGCACCCCTCGATGACCAGGCTCACCGACGACGGCACCCCGGCCACGGCGCCGATCCCCGCCGGCGGACGGCACCTCGCGCTGCTCACGGTCGCCGCCCTGATCGCCCCGGCCGTGCTGCTCGCCCAGTACCTGCAGGGCGGCGTCGCCGACGCGCCCGTCATCGCCGCCGGCTCCGCACTGATGTTCGTGCTGGTCATGGCCCGGGTCGCCGGCCTCATCGCCGAACAGCGCCAGGGCCAGGAACGCGAGCACGCCCTGCGCCGGGCCACCTCCGCGCTCGCCGCGGCGGCCACCCCCGACGACGTGCTCGCCGCCGTCCGCGACGCCATCGCCATGATCATGCCCGCGGAGCGGCCGTACGCGCTCAGCACCGGCGAGCCCGAGCCGATGCCCGACGCCACCACCGTCGAACTGGGCGTCACCATCGCGGCCGGCGGCGACACCCCGTACGCGCTGCACACCGCGATGGTGCTGCCGGGCAACCCGCCGCAGCGCTGCGCCGTGCGGCTCGAGGCACCCCTCGGCACGCTGCGCGCCGTACGCCCGGCCGTGCAGGCCCTGTTCGGGCAGGTCGCGATGGTCGTGGAGCGCATCGCGCTGGCCACCGAGATCAGCCGGCGCGACGGCGAGGCGTACTTCCGGACCCTCATCCAGAGCGCGGCCGACGTCATCCTCATCGTCGGCGACGACGAGCGCATCCGCTACGCCAGCCCGTCCGCGGCCGCCCTCTTCGGCTGGACCGACCTCACCGGCGCCCCGCTGACCCGGCTCGTCGCCGACACCCACCACGACCGCCTCGCCGCCGCCCTCGACCGGGCCCGCACCGGCCTCGGCGACGGCGTGGACCTCACCGCCGTGTGCGCCGACCGGCGGCTGCTGCAGGTCGAGTGCACCGGGCGCGACCTGCGCGACGACCCGACCGTACGCGGCATCGTGCTGACCGTGCGCGACGTGACCGAGCGCCGCCGGCTGGAGAACGACCTGGCGCACCAGGCGTACCACGACGGCCTCACCGGGCTGGCGAACCGCGCCCTGTTCCGCAACCGGCTGGACGAGGCGTTCACCCGGTCCTGCCGCGACGGCGCCGAACTCGGCGTGCTCTTCGTCGACCTCGACGACTTCAAGGAGGTCAACGACTCGCTCGGGCACGCCGTCGGCGACCAGCTGCTGGTCGCGGTCGGGCACCGCATCGCCGCGGCCGTCGCGACCGGCGACACGGCCGCCCGGATGGGCGGCGACGAGTTCGCCATCCTGGTCGCCCAGTCCGGCGACGCCGCGGCGGCCGAGCAGACCGCCGAGCGCATCGTCGCCGTGCTCGCCGAACCGTTCGAGATCAGCGACGGCCTCGGCGGCACCCACGTGGTCGGCGGCGCGGCCAGCGTCGGCGTCGCCACCAGCGCCGACGCGGGCAGCCCCACCGAGCTGCTGCGCCACGCCGACCTCGCGCTGTACCTCGCCAAGGGCGCCGGCAAGGGCACCTGGCAGCGGTACCGCAGCGACCTGCACACCGCGATGATGGAGCGGCTCGCGCTGCGCACCTCGCTGCTCGAGGCGATCGACGGCCGCCAGTTCGTGCTGCAGTACCAGCCCATCGTGGACGTGCACACCCGTGACGTCGTCGGCGTCGAGTCGCTGGTGCGGTGGCAGCACCCGGAGCGCGGGCTGCTGAGCCCGTACCATTTCATCGATCTCGCGGAGGAGAGCGGCGCGATCGTCGGCCTGGGCGAATGGGTGCTGCGCGAATCGCTGCGCCAGATCGCCGAATGGCGCGCCACGGCACCGGAGTCGTCCCCCCGCTACGTCAGCGTCAACGTCTCGGCGCGGCAGTTCCGCCAGCCCGGCTTCGTCGACCGCGTCCGCGCGGCCCTGGCCGAGAGCGGCGCAGAACCGGGATGGCTGCTGCTGGAGATCACCGAGAGCCTGGTGCTGCGCGACGCCGACCAGGTCTGCGCCGACCTGGCGACGCTGCGGGCGCTGGGCGTCCGGATCGCGATCGACGACTTCGGCACCGGATACTCGTCGCTGAGCTACCTGCGGCAGATCCCCGTCGACGTCCTGAAGATCGACAAGTCCTTCATCGACGACATCCTCGCCAGCGGCCGCCAGCGCGCGCTGGTCGACGCGATCGTCACGCTGGCCCGCCACCTCGACCTCACCGTGGTCGCCGAGGGCATCGAGGACCCGGCCCAGCGCGCCATGCTCGCCGGCATGGGCTGCCCCTACGGCCAGGGCTACCTGTTCTCCAAGCCGGTCTGGCCGGCCGAGGTGCCCGCCCTGGCCGGATCCGCCCTCGCCGCCTGATCGGGCGCGGCGTCGTCCGGGCCCGCGCTCAGGTCCGCACCGGCCTGCCGGTCGCCCGCCGCACCGTCCGGCGGGCGTCCCGCCAGGCGATCACCGCGGTCCGCAGCCGCGGCGAGGCGACGTCCTGGCCGCGGCGCCGGGCCCGCACCTGCGCCACCAGCCACGCCGGCGCGTCGATCCGCTCGACGGCCGCGCTCTTCGTCAGCAGGTCGCCGTGCTCCAGCGCATGCCGGCCCCGGGCCATCGACGTCAGGCCGAGGTCGGCGAGCCCCGGATCCAGCCACAACCACGGCCGGCGCGCGGCCCACGCCCAATAACCGGTCAGCTCGGCGCGGGCGGCGTCCCGGACGTCGTCGTCGCTCATCGGCGGCAGCACCTCGCCGGGCGCGCGACCGAACACGGCGTACCCGTGGCGCACCAGCTCGGCGCGGGTGACCCCGGACAGGATGCGCTGCACCAACAGCCCGTGCGTCCACGTCGGGTGCGGCAGCGCGGGATCGGCCCGGCGGGCGCTGTCGACGTACACGCAGCCCAGCTGGAGGCCCGATGCGGCACCGCTGTCGAGCCGGCGGTGCAGAGCGACCAGCTCACGCCGCCGGTCCGGGCCGACCGGCCCGCCGGTCAGCGCGACCAGGTCCAGGTCGCTCACGCCGGGCACGTGGTCGCCGGTTGCCAGCGACCCGGCGACCAGCAGATCGGTCACCCAGCCGAGCGCTGCGAGCTGCTCGCCGAACTCCTCGACCACGGGTACGCCGACCGCCATGCGGCGCAGTCTATTGGTGACAGATGTCAGAGGTGTGCCCCTGCGCCGGGCACTACCGTCGGTGCGAGCGACGGATTTCGGGGGACTCGATGACGGACATTGTGCAGGCCGGCTCCTCCGGGACCGGGCCGCGACCATCCGACCGGCCCGGCGGCGGTCCGGGTGCTCCCGGCGCGAGGACCGGGACGGTCCGGGGCCTTTCGGGGCGGGGGCCGCGATGACCGGGACTCTGCGGGCCAGCCGCACGGCGGTCGGGGTGTGCCAGGGACGGGCGGCCGCGGACGGCCGGTTGGCGCCGGACCGCTTCGCCGACCCGGCCGCCATGGCGCTGCTGCGGCCCGCCGAACGCGAACCCGTCCGATGGGTACGCGACGACGCCGCACCCCGGCCGTGGCCGCAACGGCTCGACTTCGAGACGGTACGCGCCCACGCCGAGATGATCGTCCCGCGCACGGTCGCCATCGACGACGCCGTCCGCGCGGCCGCCCACCCGCAGGTGGTGATCCTCGGCGCCGGGCTCGACGGCCGGGCGTGGCGGATGCCGGAGCTCACCGTGTTCGAGGTCGACCACCCGGCCTCCCAGCAGGACAAACGTGACCGCGCCGCGGACCTGCCCGGCCGGCCGCCGGCCTACGTGGCGGTCAACCTGGGACACGACCCGCTGGGGACGGCGCTGGCAGCGGCCGGGCACCGTACGGACCTGCCGACCACCTGGGTCTGGGAGGGCGTGGTGCCGTACCTGACGCCGGAGCAGGTCGCGGCGACGGTCGAGCAGGTCGCGGGGTGCTCGGCGCCGGGCAGCCGCCTCGTCGTGAACTACCAGCGGCCCATGCCGTCGGCGACCCTGGGCCGGCTCGTGTCCCGTGCACTCACGGCCTCGGCCGGCCGGCGCAGCGTCTGGGCCCGCGAACCGTGGCGCTCCACGTGGACGCCGGAAGCGATGGCGGACCTGCTCGGACGGCACGGCTTCGGCGTCGCCACGGACGTGCACCTGCTGGAGGTCGCGGAGGAAGTCGGCTCGCCGATCCGGCACCGGCGGTCACTGCAGCACGGGCGGGTCGCGGTCGCCGACCGGACCTGAGAAGCGCCGCCCGCCGCACTCGAAGCCCGCCGGCCGAGCGATGGGCCCTGTGCCCGGCAGCCGGGCGGTGCGACCGGCAGCCGGGCGCGGCCGTGCTGCGCGGCCGATGCCCGGCGCTGCGAGCTGGGCGGCCGACGCGGCCGTCGCGGCGAGCTGGGCGGCCGATGCGGCGAGCTGGGCGGCCGACGCGGCCGACGCCCGGCGGGTCAGCCGGCGAGGACGCGCGCGGTGAAGGCCGCCAGGTTGGTCATCGCCCGGTCGATGCGTTCCGCCAGTGACAGCGTCTCCTCGCGCCGGACCAGCCGCAACTTGGGCTGCCGCCGGCCGCGCAGGTACAGCGGGCAGGCCAGGTCCGCGCACAGGTATTCGCCGACCGTGTTGCCGCGGCGGCCGGCCGGACCGGCGAGCGGGGCGACGAACAGCGCCACGCCCGAGGCCGCGTGGTCGGTCAGGCAGACCCGGCACATGCTCGAGCGCATCGCGGTGGAGCGCACCGCCTCGGGCCGGCGCAGGACCAGACCGGTCGGGCCGGGGTCGCCGGGGACGACGAGCAGCGCCCGCTGGGGGGCGCCGGGGTCGGTCCAGCCGAGGAAGTCGAGGTCGTCCCACGGCACGCCGCCGTCGGCGAAGCCCGCGGGCATGCGGATCCGGGACGCCTCACCCTTGCTGCAGTTGACGAAGGAGCCGCGGATCGCGCGTTCATCGAGGGGTTCCACCCGGCGAAGGTAGGCGAGCCGGCGGCACCGGTCAGCCGATTTTGCACCCGCCGCGGCGCCGTCCACGCCCCGCAAGCGCACGGCCAGCCAGCGCACGGCCGGCAAGGGCAGGCCGGCAAGGGCACGGCCGGCAACGCCGCGACCGGCCTGGCGGTGGTGCGGCGCGTCCAGCTCAGCCGCCGGGACGGGCCGACCGCCAGGAGCACCATCGACGGCAGCGGGTGCCCGACGGTGAAGGCGGCGGCCGGGCGCGTGCAACATCCGAGACGACCCGGATGAGGCGTCAGGATGGTCCCGGATTCACTCCCTGAAGGCGACGTTCTTCGCCTCCACCGTCCCCGCCGTCCGGCCCGGCGCCCGGTGGTTGGACCAGTACAGGTTGGTGTGCGCGACCACCTTGTCCGGCGTCGGGGCGCCCCAGGGGCTCTGGTCCTCCGTGGTGTGGGCGTCGCTGACCAGGATCGCGTCGTAGCCGCGGGCGATCGCGCCGTGCAGGGTCGATCGGATGCACTCGTCGGTCTGGGCGCCGCACAGGAACAGGCGTCCGGCGCCCAGACCGCGCAGGGTCTGTTCGAGGGTGGTCTCCTCGAAGGAGTCGGCGTACGTCTTCTCGACCAGGGGCTCGGCCGGTGCCCGGCTCAGCTCCGGGACGATGTGCCAGCCGTCGCTGCCGCGGGGCAGGTGGTCGCTGTTGTGCTGGACCCAGACGACCGGGACGTCCTCCGCGCGGGCCTTGCCGACGAGGCCCGCGATGGTGGCCACCACGGCGTCGCGTTCGTACGTCCCCTCGACGATCGCGTTCTGCACGTCGATCACGAGGAGCGCGGTCGCGGGCCGGTTCTCCAGTGTGCTCATGGAGCGAACCGTAGACCCACCCTCCGACAAGAAATCTACAGTTGCCCGTGGTTCGGCGGCTGCACGTCGGCCAGCTCGTACGCGCCGAGGTGGTGGTACTTCCAGTCGAGCGGGTCGTGGACGCTGTGGGTACGGGCGTTGCGCCAGTGCCGGTCCAGGTCGTACTTGGCCGCCGCCGAGCTGGTGCCGCACATCTGGAACAGCTCGGACGCCGCCTCGAGCGCGACCTCGCTGCCGAACGCCTTGGCCGCCGCGACGGCGAGGGATCCACGGGCGGCCTCCTGCGCCGACGCCGGGATCAGGCCGGCCTCGTCCAGGGTGCGCGCCGCATCCGCGAGCAGCGCCTCGGCGGCCCGGACGCGGGTGGCGATCCGGCCGTAGCGGTGCAGCACGTGGGGGTCGTCCGCGGCGGTGGCCGCTCCCGCCCGGACGGCCTCGGTGGACGGCCGCGCCTTCTCGCGCAGGTACGCCCGGGCGTCACGCAGCGCTCCCCCGGCGATGCCCACCTCGATCGCGGCGTGCACGAGCTGGGCGCGGGCCCCGAGCTGCTGCGGGACCTCGTACGCGCCCGCGTAGTCCAGCACGTGCGGGACCGGGACCTCGTCGAACGTGGCGGTCCCGCTGATGGTGGCGCGCTGGCCGATCACGTCCCAGTCCGTGCCGACGGTGACGCCCGGCGCGTCGCGGGGCACGAAGGCCAGCACCAGCCGCCCGGTGTCGTCGAGGGCGCTGACCGCGATCCAGGCCGAGGTCAGGGCGCCGGTCGTGTAGTACTTGCGGCCGGTCAGCCGGCCCGCCGACAGCCGGGTCGTCAGGTCCTGGGCGTGCGTGCCGCCCCGCTCGGCCAGGGCGTTGCCGATGCGCCGGCCGGCTCGCACCTCGGCGTACAGCACGGACCTGGTCCTGTCGTCGCCGTGCACGGCCAGGACGTCGACGAGCAGGTAGTGCGCCTGCGGCACCTGGGCGATGGCGGGGTCGACCGCGGCGATCGTGCGGGTGACCTCCGCGAGGGTGACGGGGCCGAGACCCGGGCCGCCGTCGGCGGCCGGGACGGTGACGGCGAGCAGGCCCGAGCCGTCGAGGGCCGCCAGCGCCTCCACGGGTACGCGCGCAGCGCCGTCCCGGTCGCGCTGGACGACGCCCGGCGCCAGGACGTCGGCGAGCTCCCGGGCGGCGGACACGGCGGCGGCGTGCGAGTCGATGGTCACGGGCCGATCTTAGGGATGGAGTCTGCTCCCCCGCCGCACCGCGGCCGCACCCGTACGGCACCCGGCGGCGGGTTCCCTGAGACGGTCGCCCATCGTCAGGATTCGAGGACCCATGCACGCACGCAGCTGGAAGGCCTTCGCGATCGCGATGGCCGTGGTCATCGCCGGGTACCAGCTGATACCCGACGACGCTGTGTGGGTGACCTGCTGGCAGGTGGGCGTGGGCTGGGCGGGCACCGCCGCCGTCGTCGTCGGCGCCCGGCGGCTGCCGCGCCGCGACCGGCTGCCGTGGTGGTGCTTCGGCGCGGGCATCTTCGCCAACTCCACCGGCATCGCCGTCGCGATGTACGTCGACACCGTGCTCGGCTGGGAGGACCTGCCGACGCCGGCCGACCCGTTCTTCCTCCTGCTCTACCCCGCGTGCGCGGCCGGGCTGGCGGTGCTGATCCGGCGCCGGGAGCCGGGGCGCAACTGGACCGCCATGGTCGACGCCACCACGATCACCACCGGCCTGGGCCTGCTCGCCTGGGTGTACGTCATCGAGCCGGCGGCCACCGAGGCGGGTCTGTCGCTGTTCGGCCGCAGCGTGCAGGTCGCGTACCCGATCGGGGATCTGCTGCTGCTGGCGATGCTCACCCGGCTGCTGCGGTCCGGCGGTGTCCGGGGCGCGTCGTTCTGGTGGATCGCCGGCGCGCTGGGCGGGTTCCTCGCCGGCGACACCACCTGGGTGGTGCTCGGCAACCTCGGCGACGTCGGGTGGCACCTGGAGGAGATCCAGTGGTTCCGCCGCTGCATCGACATGATGTTCCTGACCGCGTTCGCCCTGGTGGGAGTGGCGGCGCTGCACGCCGACGCGCGGGACATGGGCCGTCCGGTGGCGCCGCGGCCGCCGCGGCTGAGCCGCATCCAGCTGCTCGCGCTCACCGGCGCGTCGCTGATCGCCCCGGCGATCCTGGCCGCTCAGCTGGCCTCGGGCCAGGTCAAGGACGGCCCGGCGATCGTGGTCGGCTCCACGGCGCTGTTCCTGCTGGTCGTCACCCGGATGGCCCAGCTGGTCCGGCAGGTCGAGCAGCAGTCCCGCCAGGTACGGGAGCTGTCGCGCACCGACGAGCTGACCGGTCTGCCGAACCGGCGGGCCTGGAACGACGAGCTGCCCCGCGCGCTGGAACACTCCCGGCGTGACGGCGCGCCGGTGTGCGTGGCCGTCCTCGACCTCGACCGGTTCAAGCAGTTCAACGACAGCTACGGGCACCCGGCCGGCGACCGGTTGCTGAAGGAGGCCAGCGCGGCCTGGCACGGGGCGCTGCGGACGGTCGACACGATCGCGCGGTTCGGCGGCGAGGAGTTCACCGTGCTGCTGCCGGGCACGGACGCGACCGCGGCGCTGGCGGTGCTGCAACGGGCCCTGGCCGCCACGCCGCTGGGGCAGACGTTCTCGGCCGGCGTCGCGGCCTGGGACGGCGTCGAGACGTCCGACCAGCTCATCGAGCGCGCCGACGCCGCCCTGTACGAGGCCAAGGACGGTGGCCGGAATCGCATCGTCCCGGCGAAGCCCCGGACGTACGTGCATATGCGCAGCTCAGCATAGGTCCGCGGTACCGAGTCGCGGGGGGCGCCGGCGGCTCGTGACCGGGTAGGGTGGGGCCCGCCCGACCCCCGACCGTGCCCGGAGTGTCCCCTTGCGAGCAATCGACGAGATCGAGCGGCCGCCTGCCGCCGGCGGGCCCGGCGGGCACGACGCCGGCGGCGGCCGCCGGTTCGGCTCCGTGGAGCTGCTCGCGGTCCTGCTGGTGCTGCTGGTGGTCTTCCGCAACCCGCTCGCGTCGCTGATCTCGGACGCCCGCCTGCAGACCTGGACCACCGTCTTCGTGTCGGTGCTGGTGCAGGCGGTCCCGTTCCTCGTGTTCGGGGTGGTGCTGTCCGCGGTGATCGCCGTGTTCGTGCCGCGCTCGTTCTGGGCGCGGGCGCTGCCGCGGCATCCCGCGCTGGCCGTGCCGGCGGCCGGGCTGGCCGGCGTGGTGCTGCCCGGCTGCGAGTGCGGCAGCGTACCCATCGCGGGGTCGTTGATCCGCCGCGGCGTGACGCCGGCGGCGGCCCTGGCCTTCCTGCTGGCCGCGCCCGCGATCAACCCGATCGTGCTGACCGCGACGGTGGTGGCGTTCCCCGGCCGGCCGATGATGGCGGTGGCGCGCGGCGTGGCCAGCCTGGTGGTGGCGGTCGCGATGGGGTGGCTCTGGCTGCGGCTGGGCCGCACCGAGTGGATCAAGCTGCCGCACCGGCCGGACCTCGACGGCCTGAGCCGCGGCAACGCGTTCTGGGCGGCCGTGCGGCACGACCTCATGCACGCCGGCGGCTTCCTCGTGGTCGGGGCGGCGGCCGCCGCGACCATCAACGTCGTGGTCCCCGAACGCTGGCTGAGCAGCCTCGCGGGCAACGCCGCGCTGTCGGTGCTGGCGCTGGCGATCCTCGCCGTCCTGTTGTCCATCTGCAGCGAGGCCGACGCGTTCGTCGCGGCGTCGCTGTCGCAGTTCTCGCTGACGTCGCGGCTGGTGTTCCTGGTGGTGGGCCCGACGGTGGACCTCAAGCTGATCAGCATGCAGGCCGGCGTGTTCGGCCGCCGCTTCGCGGTCCGCTTCGCCCCGGCCACGCTGGTCGCGGCGATCGTGGTCGGCACCGGCGTCGGGGCGGTGCTGCTGTGAACCGGCAGGCCCAGGCCGTCGTCATGCTGCTGCTCGGCGGGGCGGTGCTCAAGGCCAGCCTCGGCGACCTGTACCTGCGGTACGTGAAGGCGGGCCTGCAGCCCTTCCTGATCGGCGCCGGCGCGCTGCTGGTCGCGGCCGCGGTCATGACCCTCTGGTACGAGCTGCGCTCCCGCCGCACCACTTCCCACGCGCACGAGCACCACCACGAGCCACGGATCGGCTGGCTGCTCATCCTGCCCGTGCTCGGCCTGCTGCTCGTCGCCCCGCCCGCGCTGGGCTCGTACGCGGCGGGCCAGGCCGGCAGCGTGCTCACCGCGCAGAATTCCGCCTCCGACTATCCCCCGCTGCCCGCCGGCGACCCGGTCGACGTGGGGCTGCTGGACTACGCGTCCCGCGCGGTCTTCGACCAGGGGCGCAGCCTCACCGGCCGCACGCTGCGGCTCACCGGTTTCGTCACGCCGGGGCCGGACGGCGAGCCGATGCTGGCGCGCATGGTGCTGTCCTGCTGCGCCGCCGACGGCCGCCCGATCAAGGTGGGGCTGACCGGCGCCGGCCCGTCGGCCGTCGCCCCGGACACCTGGGTGCAGGTCGTGGGGGCGTACACGAACCGGGTCGGCAAGGATCCGGTGAACGACGCCGACGTGCCGTACCTGCAGGTGACCGGCTGGCAGGAGGTCACCCCGCCGAAGCAGCAGTACGAGTGACCGCGCGGAGACGGGCGCGCCTCGCCGGTGGCGCCGGGCTGCTCGTCGCCCTGGTGGCGGGCGGCGCGCTGGTGGCGTACCCGATGACCGGCGACGAGCCCGCGCCCCCGGCCCGGGTGGGCCTCGCCGCGGCCTGGCCGGACGCGCAGCGTGCCGAGCTGCCCGGCAACGTGCCGGACGGGCCGATCTACCACCCGCTGGCCTTCCTCGACGCGCGCACCAGCGTCGGCACGGCGGCGAGCCCGGAGGGCACCCACGAACGGCTCGTGCTGCGCGCCGCCGACGGCTCGATCCGCGAGCTGCGCCGCCGCCCGCTGTCGGCCCGCCCGGAGTTCGCCACGATGGCGGTGTCCGGCGACGACCTGGTGTGGACGGAGTCGGTGAACGGCGGCCGGGCCGAAGTGTGGACCGCCACGACCGGCGGCGAGGGCGTCCGCCGCCTGACCCGCGACACCGGCGACCCGGTCTTCTACGGCTCCCAGTGGGACCTGGTGGTCGCCGACGGGCGCGCGTGGTGGGTCGCCGCGGCCCAGGACCGGAAGGTCACGGAGATCCGGTCGGTCGCCCTCTCCGGCGGGGCCGTGACGGTACGCCGGGAGCCCGGCACCTGGGCGTTGTCGGCCTGGCCGTGGCTGACCGACGGCCCCGGCGACCAGACCGGCACGAGGGCGCTCCGGTCGCTCACGGACAACCGCGAGCTGCGCATCGAGACCACCGGCACGGAGTTGAGCACCTGTGTCCCGTCCTGGTGCCGCGTCCTGGTGATGACCACGGGCGGCCTGGCCCGTATCGACGCCATGCGCCCGGACGGCACCGCCCGCCGCCGCATCGCCGGCAGCACGGCGAGCGCGGCCATCACCGACGTCGCCATCCTCGACCGCTTCGAGATCCTCTCGGAGGCGGCGCCGACTTCGGACCTGACCGGTACGGAGGGCCTGCTCGTGCACGACCTGACGACCGACCGCACGGTCGACGTCAGCGCGGCGTCGGCGGGAGCGTTCGCCCGAAACGGGATCCTGTGGTGGGCGACGGGCGACCAGGACTCGCTGGTCTGGCACACCCTGGACCTGCGGACGGTCTAGCCCCCCACCGGTCAGGAGACCGCGGCGCGGATCAGCTCGACGACCTTCTTCTCCACGTCGTCGTTCCAGGTGCGCAGGGCGTACACCACCGGCCACAGGTCACCGTCGTCGAGGTTGGCCGCGTCCTGGAAGCCCAGGGTCGCGTACCGGTACTTGAACTTGGCGGCGTCCTGGAAGAAGACCACGATCTTGCCGTCCGCGTTCGTGTAGGCGGGCATTCCGTACCACGTCTTGGGCGTCAGGTCCGGGGCGGCCTTGGTCACCGCGAGGTGGACGCGCTCGGCGAGGGCGCGGTCCTCCGGCGGCAGCTGCGCGATCCGGTCCAGGACCTGCTGGAGGCCGTCGGCCTTCTTCGCGCCTTTCTTGCCCTCGGCGCGCAGCTCCGCGGCGCGCTCCTTCATCGCCGCGCGTTCCTCGGCGCTGAAGCCGTCGGTGCGCTCCTCGTTCTCGGACATGATCCGTCACCCCTCGCTGTCGGCGGCCCGGCACGTCACCGGCCTCGAGGGGAAGACTAGGAGCGCACCGATGCCGGCGCTTCTCGAAATCGATCAGACTGCCGGGACGGGTACGGTCAGGCGCCGGCCAGCCCGGCGACCTCGTCCGCGCAGCCCCAGCACAGCGTCATGCCGGCGCCGCCGTGGCCGTACGCGTGCACCACCGTCCCCTCCGGACGCCGCTCCGCCTCGACCCGCGGGCCGCCGTGGCGCGCCGGGCGCAGCCCCACCTTCTCCCCCACCACCGCCGCGCCGGCGAGCTCCGGCACCAGGGCCACGCACCGCGCGATGATCGCCTCGCGGGTCGCCGGGTCCGGTGCGGCCGACCGGTCACCGGCGTCGTAGGTGCCGCCGAGCACGACGTCGCGCGTGCGCGGATGGACGTACGTGCCGGGTTCGCCCTGATCGCGGACGGACACCGTGAGGCCGGGGTTGGCGACGAGGACGATCTGCCCGCGGACCGGGTGGACGGCGGGGTCGCCGCAGAGCGCCCCGGCGGCCAGCCCGGTGGCGTTGACCACGACCGGGGCCTCGGCGAGCGCCTCCTCCAGCCGCTGCGCGCCGCGCCGCACGACCCGCCCGCCGCCGCGCTCGAAGCGGTCGCGCAGCCAGGGCAGGTAGACGTCCATCTCGACCAGGGGCGCCTCGAAGCGCACCTCGCGGGTCCACGGCGCGGCGGCCGGCCGGTACGTCACCCGCCCGGCGGCCGGAGCCCACCACGGCTCGCCGGTCGACCCGTCGCGTTCCAGGTTGCGGGTCCGGCGCAGCAGGACACCGGGTACGCCGTCGCGGGCCTCCCGCCGGAAGTGCTCGTACGTCGCCCCGGCCCACCGCAGCACCCGGGGGTCGAAGTCGGTGCGGGTCGGGTACCAGACCGCCGCGGCGACGGCCGACACGGTGTCCAGCGGCCCGGCGGGGCTCCACAGCGTCACGTCGGCCCCGCGCTCGCGCAGCCGCATCGCCGCCGTCAGCCCGATGATCCCGCCGCCCAGCACGACGACGTCCGTCATCCCGTCATCCTCCTGCAACCTGATCCTGAGTACCGCGGCTCAGTCGTCGCGGCCCCGCACGCGGAAGGCTGCGGGTCATGGAAACCACGCCGCAGCCGAAGACCACGTCCGCCTTCTACCTGCAGTCGATCGCCTCGTTCGGCCTGTCCCTGATTGCCACCGTCGCGGGGATCGTCTACCTGCCCGTGGGCGCGTGGATCCGCGCCTTCCTCGCCGTCGGCCTGCTGTACGTCGTCACCTCGGCGTTCACCCTGGCCAAGTGCGTGCGCGACGCCCAGGAGGTGGGCTCGGTGGTGCGCCGGGTCGACCAGGCCCGGGTGGACAAGCTGCTCGCCGAGCACGACCCGTACCGGGTGGCCGGCTAGATCCGCTCCATCGTCGCCGGGTCCGGCTCGCCGTCGTAGTAGCGGTCGAGCACCTGCCGGAACAGGCCGGCCTGCTCCTGCCCCGCGGCCTCCGCGAACAGCGTCATCGACGAGCGCAGCTTCAGGTCGTCGGGGTAGCCGAGGATCTGCTCGGCGGTGCGCCCCTCGACGGCCAGCAGCGCCTCGGCGCACTCGGTCAGCCGCGGGCCCAGCACGGGATGGGCCAGGTAGGCGCGGGCCTCGGCGAGGTCCTGGATCGCGTACCGCTGCGCCGTCGAGCTGGAGCCCAGCCCGGCGATCTGCGGGAACACGAACCACATCCAGTGGCTGCTCTTACGGCCGGCACGCAGCTCGGCGAGCGCCCGGTCGTACGTGCTGTCCTGCGCCTGCACGAACCGCTCCAGCTCCGACATGCCGCTCATCGTGCCACGCCCGGGTCGGCGGGCAGGCCGAGCACCGCCGCGGCCCGCCGGCAGCGTGCCGGGTCGGTCAGGATCTCGGTCGAGTCCACGGCCTGGTCGATCGTGCCGGGCAGGGTGCCGACCGGTCCGCCGCGGCGCCCGCCCAGCCGGCCGAGCAGCGCCCGCACCTCGGCGTCCTCGACCGCCGAGGTCAGCGCGGTGACGAACCGGTCGGCGCCGAGCACCCGGATGTCGCGGGTGAAGTAGCGGCGGGGTGCCGGGTCGACGGCCGGGGCCAGGCCGAGGTCGTTGGTCGCCGCGGCGAGCACGTTCGCCGCCCGGACCAGCGCGTCCTCCCGGTCGCGCCAGCCGGTCGCCGACAGGGCCGCGGCCAGCGGCGGGCCGGCGTGCGCGGCCAGGTCCAGGCGGGTGAAGGCGGTGCCGAGCCATTTCGCGTACGGGGCCCAGCGCCGCTCGACGAGGAACGCGAGGCGCATCAGCTCGCGGACCAGCCGGGCCGTGACGACGCGGGAGCCCAGGTCGTCACCGGCCGCACCGGCGCGCGACGGGAACGCCTCCTCCTGGGCGACCCGCAGCCAGGCCGCCGCGAGGGCGTACCGCCAGATGTCGCGCGGGTACCAGGACAGCGCGGCGCGGCGACGGGCCAGCTCGCCGTCCGGGTCGTGGAAGACCGCTCCGGCGGTGAGGGTGGCCAGGACCTGCGTCGGGGTCAGCAGCCAGTCGGCCGTCGTGAGGCCGGCGGCGGGGTCGGCGCCGAGCCGGGCGGTGAAGTACGCAGCGGCCGTCGTCACCTCGACCCGGTGGCCGTGATGCCCGTCGAAGCGGGCGGGCAGACCGCTGAGGTCCGGCGCGACGGCGGCCGGCGGCAGGAACAGCTGCACGCGCGGGCCGAAGTCGTGGTCCGGTGAGACGTGGTCGTCGAGGCCGAGCACCTCCGAGCCCGGCCCGAGCAGCGCCGCGGCGTGCGGAATGTCGCCGAGCAGCGGCCGGACCGCCTGCTCGTAGAAGCGGCGGGAAAGGTCGAGTCCGGGCACGACCGTCACCCTGATGGCCGGTCGTGCCCGGGCGCAAACGATTTCAGTAGCGGCAGCGCAGCACGACCATGGTGTGGCCGCCGACCTCCAGCCCGCCGCCGGCCTTGACCGTCTTCTTGCGGTGTGCCAGCAGGGGGTCCGCAGTGTCGATGACCGGTTCCCACGTGCGACCGTACTCGCGCGGCGGCAGGGTGAACTCCACCGGGTCGGGCAGCGGGTTGAACAGCACGAGGAACGACGAGTCCGTGATGGTCTCGCCGAGGGCGTCCTGCTCGGGGATGCCGTTGCCGTTGAGGAACACCGTCATGGTCATGCCGGAGCTCTGCGTCCAGTCCTGCGGGGTCATCGGCTCGCCGTCGCGGCGCAGCCACGCGATGTCCGGCTCCTTCGAGTCGCCGGCCGGCTGACCGGTGAAGAAGCGGCGCCGCCGGAAGATCGGGTGCTCGGCGCGCAGCTGGGTGAGCTTGCGGGTGAACAGCGTCAGCACGTCGTGGTGCCGGGCGTCCTCCCAGTCGATCCAGCTCAGCTCGCTGTCCTGGGCGTACACGTTGTTGTTGCCCTGCTGGGTGCGGCCCAGCTCGTCGCCGTGGGCGATCATCGGCACGCCCTGCGACAGCAGCAGCGTGGCGAGGAAGTTGCGTTTCTGCCGCTCGCGCAGTGCCGTGACCTCGGGGTCGTCGGTGGGTCCCTCGACCCCGCAGTTCCACGAGCGGTTGTGGCTCTCGCCGTCGCGGTTGTCCTCGCCGTTGGCGTCGTTGTGCTTCTCGTTGTACGACACCAGGTCGGTCAGCGTGAACCCGTCGTGGGCGACGACGAAGTTGATCGACGCGATCGGCCGGCGCCCGTCGATCTCGTAGAGGTCGGAGGAGCCGGTGAAGCGGGACGCGAACTCGCCGAGGCTGGACGGCTCGCCGCGCCAGAAGTCGCGCACGCTGTCGCGGTACTTGCCGTTCCATTCGGTCCAGAGCGGCGGGAACCCGCCGACCTGGTAGCCGCCGTCGCCGACGTCCCACGGCTCGGCGATGAGCTTGACCTGGCTCACCACCGGGTCCTGGTTGACCAGGTCGAAGAACGCGGCGAGCCGGTTGACCTCGTGGAACTCGCGGGCCAGCGCGGCGGCGAGGTCGAAGCGGAACCCGTCGACGTGCATCTCGGTCACCCAGTAGCGCAGCGAGTCCATGATCAGCCGCAGCGACTCGTGGTGGCGCACGTTGAGGCTGTTGCCGGTGCCGGTGGTGTCGTAGTAGTACTGCTTGTCCTCGTCGACGAGCCGGTAGTACGCCGGGTTGTCGATGCCGCGGAACGACAGCGTGGGCCCGAGGTGGTTGCCCTCGGCGGTGTGGTTGTAGACGACGTCCAGGATCACCTCGATGCCGGCCGCGTGCAGCGCCTTGACCATCGACTTGAACTCCTGGACCTGGTTGCCCCGGCCGCCGAAGGACGCGTAGTCGTTGTGCGGCGCGAAGAACCCGATCGTGTTGTAGCCCCAGTAGTTGCGCAGGCCGCGCTCGATGAGGCCGCTGTCGTGCACGAACTGGTGCACCGGCATGAGCTCCACCGCGGTGACGCCCAGCTCCTTGAAGTGCTTGATCATCGCCGGGTGGGCGAGGCCGGAGTAGGTGCCGCGTACGTCCTCGGGGATCTTCGGGTTGTTCGCGGTCATGCCCTTGACGTGGGCCTCGTAGATCACCGTCTGGTGCCACGGGATCCGCAGCGGCCGGTCGTTGGCCCAGTCGAAGTACGGGTTCACCACCACCGAGCGCATCGCGTACGGCGCGGAGTCGGCCTCGTTGAGCCGCTCCGGGTCCCCGAAGTGGTACGAGAACAGCGCGTTGTCCCACTCGTTGTGCCCGTCGATCGCCTTCGCGTACGGGTCGAGCAGCAGCTTCGTGGGATTGCAGCGCAGCCCTCGCGACGGGTCGTACGGCCCGTGCACGCGGTAGCCGTAGCGCTGGCCGGGCACGACGCGCGGCAGGTAGCCGTGCCAGACGAGGGCCTCGCGTTCGGGCAGGTCGATCCGCGTCTCCTTGCCGTCGTCGTCGAAAAGGCACAGCTCGACGCGCTCGGCGACCTCGGAGAACAGGGCGAAGTTGGTGCCACCGCCGTCGTAGGTGGCGCCGAGCGGGTACGGGTTGCCCGGCCAGATCTTCATGCGGTCGCTCCTCGCGGGGGTCGGCGGCTTGCCGCTCGTCTTCCCCGCGCGCCCGCCGCTCAACCCTGGTGTCCGGGGTGAGCAGAAACGCAGCGGCGTCCCGGGGCGTGCTGCCCCGGGACGCCGGCCGGATGTGCGAAGCTCAGCGGCGCTCGGAGTTCGGGTCGTCGAAATCGATCTGCTCCTTGCGGACCTCGCCGCGGACGGTCTCCTCGTCGCGGACGGTCTCCTTGCCGAGGCGTACCCGCTCCACCGGCACGGCCTCGGTCTCGACCACGGGCCGCTCGGCGTGCAGCGTCACCTCGTGCTCGCTCTCGGTGATGTCGGGGCCGCTGAACGCGTCGCCGCGGTTGGCCTCGGTGACGGGCTCGCGCTCGAGGCGGACCTCCTCGCGGGTCACCGGCACGGTCACCTGCTCCTGCTCGGTGACGACGTACTTGCGCAGCCGGGCCTTGCCGACCTGCTCGCGCTCGGTGTCGGCCACCAGGCGCTCCTCCGAGCGCGTCATGGCGTCGGTAGAGGTGTCCGCGCTGCGCGAGGTGGCACGGTCGGTGCCGGTGCGCTCGGTGTCATAGCGGTCGGTGTCACGACGGTCGGTGTCGTAGCGGCCGGTGCCGGTCGCGGTCTCGCTCGTCTCCGTCCGGTTCTCGCCCCTGTCCGTCCAGCTGTCGCGACCCTCCGTCCGGCTCTCGCGACCCGAGGAGCTGTCGAGGGTGCCGCCGGTGGACGAGAGGCCGTAGTGCCGGTACAGCTCGTCCTCCTCCTGCGGGGTCAGCCGCCCGTCGGGGTCGATCCGCGGCGCGTCCTTGACCTGGTCCTTGGCGAACGGGACGGTGATGCGGTCGTCGCCGACCTCGGCGCGCTGCAGCGGTACGAACGACTGCTTGGTGCCGAACAGGCCGGTCTTGACGGCCAGCCACTCGGGCTCGCCGGTCTGCTCGTCGAGGTAGATCTCGGCGGTCGAGCCGATCTTGCTGCCGTCGGTCTCGTACACGTCCATGCCGTAGAGCCGGGGGATGTCGTTGCGCGTGATCATGGAATCTGTCCTTCCGGGGGGTCGGGTACACCCCTTCAGTCCCCGGCCGTTTACGCGATAAACAAACCGATCACGACCGGGCCCCGGCGGCATCGGCGGCCGTCAATGGCGTGGCCAGCTGCTCCAGACTCTGCCGCTCCGCCTTGACGCCCAGGACCGCCTCGACGAGCCCGGCGGCGATCATCAGCACGGCGCCGATGGCGAACGCGAGCACGGTGTCGCCGACCTTGCCCGTGCCGACCAGCTCGGCGAAGAGCAGCGGGCCGCTCACACCGCCGACCGCGGTGCCCACGGCGTAGAAGAACGCGATCGCCAGCGCGCGGGTCTCCATCGGGAAGATCTCGCTGACCGTCAGGTACGCCGAGCTGGCCCCCGCGGAGGCGAAGAACAGCACCACGCACCAGCACACGGTCATCGTCACGGCCGTGAGCGCGCCCGTGGCGAACAGCCAGGCGGTCACCAGCAGCAGGACACCGGAGACCACGTACGTGCCGGTGATCATGATCTTGCGGCCGACCGAGTCGAAGAGCGGCGCCAGCACGAGCGGGCCGATCAGGTTGCCCACGGCGATCACCGCGAAGTAGTAGCCCGTGCTGCCCGACGGCACGTCGAAGAAGGTCTGCAGGATCTGCGCGTACCCGAAGGTGACGGCGTTGTAGAGGAACGCCTGGCCGACGAAGAGGGCGAGGCCCAGCGCGGCCCGCTTCGGGTACCGCCGCACGAGCGTCCTCGCGATCTCCGCGAAGCCGATCGACCGGCGCTGCTTGATGGTGATGTACTGCTCGGCCGGCTCGAGGGTGACGTCGTCCTCGCGCTCGACCGTCCGCTCGACCTCGCGCACCAGCGTCTCGGCCTCGTCGCCGCGACCGTGGATGAACAGCCAGCGCGGGCTCTCCGGGACGTGCCGGCGCACCAGCAGGATCACCAGCCCGAGCACCACCCCGAGCCCGAAGGCGGCCCGCCAGCCCCAGGACACCGGCAGCTGGGTCAGGATCGGCACCGTCACCAGGGCGCCCACCGCCGCGCCGGCCCAGAACGTGCCGTTGATGACGATGTCGATGCGGCCGCGGTGCCGTGCCGGGATCAGCTCGTCGATCGCGGAGTTGATCGCCGCGTACTCGCCGCCGATGCCGGCGCCGGTGATGAAGCGGAAGACGAAGAACCACCACGGGTCGAAGCTCAGCGCGGTCATCGCCGTACCGAACAGGTAGACCCCGAGCGTCAGCATGAACAGCTTCCTGCGGCCGAACCGGTCGGTGACCCAGCCGAAGAACAGCGCGCCGAAGCAGGCGCCGAGCACGTACGTCGCCGCGCCGAAGCCGGTGACCTGGCTCTGCGTGATGTCCAGGCCGCTGCCGGGCTCCGCGAGCCGGCCGGAGAGGTTGCCGACGATGGTGACCTCGAGCCCGTCCAGGATCCAGACGGTGCCGAGGCCGATGACGATCATCCAGTGCCAGCGGGCCCAGGGCAGCCCGTCGAGGCGGGCGGGCACGTTCGTGCGCACCGTACCGGCATCGTTCGTGGTCATGTGACGCAGCTACCCCACCGATAACTGCATCATGCACGTCTCCCGGCGGTACAAATGAACCGATGCCCGAGCCCACCCCCCGCCGCCGCCTGCTGATTCTCGCGATCTGCTGCCTGAGCCTGTTCATCGTGGGCCTGGACGCCACGATCGTGAACATCGCGCTGCCCTCGTTGCGCGCCGACCTCGGCGCCTCGGTGTCCGGGCTGCAGTGGGTCATCGACGCGTACACGCTGGTGCTGGCCAGCCTGCTGGTGCTGGCCGGGTCCACCGCCGACCGGGTGGGCCGGCGCCGCACCTTCCAGACCGGGCTGGCGCTGTTCACCGCCGGGTCGCTGCTGTGCAGCATCGCCCCGGACCTGGGCTGGCTCATCGCGTTCCGCACGGTGCAGGCGGTCGGCGGCTCGATGCTCAACCCGGTCGCGATGTCGATCATCACGAACACCTTCACCGAGCCGCGCGAGCGGGCCCGGGCGATCGGCGTGTGGGGCGGCGTGGTGGGGCTGAGCATGGCGCTCGGGCCGGTGCTCGGCGGCGCCCTGGTGGCCGGGCTGGGCTGGCGGTCGATCTTCTGGATCAACGTGCCGGTCGGGGTCGCCGCGTTCGTGCTGGCCGCGGTGTTCGTGCCTGAGTCCCGCGCCGCCCGGCCGCGCCGCCTCGACCCGGCCGGCCAGGTCCTGGTCCTGCTGGTCCTGGCCACCGTCACCTTCGGCATCATCGAGGGCCCGGCGGTGGGGTGGGCGGCACCGGCCATCGTGGGCTGCTTCGTCGCGGGCGCGGCCGCGCTGGTCACGCTGATCCGGTACGAGAACCGCCGGCGCGAGCCGCTGCTTGACCTGCGCGTGTTCCGCAGCGTCCCGTTCTCCGGCGCCACGCTGATCGCCGTCTGCGCGTTCGGCACGCTGGGCGGCTTCCTGTTCCTCAACTCGCTGTACCTGCAGGAGGTCCGCGGCCTGTCGGCGCTGCACGCGGGTCTCTACACGCTGCCGATGGCGCTGACGACCGCGGTGGTGGCGCCGCTGTCCGGGCGCATCGTCGGCGCCCGGGGCCCGCGCCTGCCGCTGATGCTGGCCGGCGCGGCGATCGCCGTGGCGATGCTGCCGCTGACCCGGCTCGCGCCGGACACGCCGGTGTGGCTGCTCGCCGCGAGCTACGCGATGTTCGGGTTCGGCTTCGGCATGGTGAACGCCCCGATCACCAACACCGCCATGTCCGGCCTGCCCCGGGCCCAGGCCGGGGTCGCGGCCGCGATCGCCTCGACGAGCCGGCAGGTCGGCTCCGCGCTGGGCGTCGCGATCATCGGGGCCGTCGTCGTCTCCGGCCTGGACGGGGCGGCCGGCGCGCGGCTGGCCCAGGCCTCCCGGTCCGGCTGGTGGATCATGGTCGGCTGCGGGCTCGTCATCCTGGTCCTCGGCCTGCTGACCACGGGCCGCCGGGCGCGCGCCACCGCCGAGCGTGCCGGTGTCGAGCTGCGCGAGGTTGTACCGGCATGAGCGACCTTCTCGACATCCGGCGCATCTATGTCGAACCGGCGGCCGCGGAGCTGCCACGCGGGCGGGAGATCCTGGCCCGGTTCCCGGACGCCGAGCGCGTCGAGGTGGAGAGTCACAGCCGCATCCCCGAGCTGTACGGCGACGAGACCAACGTCAACCGCTGGGTCCGCATCAAGCGCGAGGCCCTGGTGCTCGGCGTGAAGAAGTCGCTGACCGCCCGCCCCAACGGCCGCTCCGCGGACTTCATCGCGCCGTCCACGGCCAACGGATGCGCGATGGCCTGCGCGTACTGCTACGTGCCCCGCCGCAAGGGCTACTCCAACCCGATCACCGTGTTCGCCAACATCGACAAGATCCTCGGGTACGTGCAGCGCCACGCCGGCCGCCAGGGCGTGAAGCCGGCGCCGAACGAGTGCGACCCTGAGGCCTGGGTCTACGACATCGGCGAGAATTCCGACTGCTCGCTCGACGCACGGATCAGCGACAACGTGCGCGACCTCGTCGAGCTGTTCCGCTGGCTGCCCCACGCCAAGGCCAGCTTCGCCACCAAGCACGTCAACCGCGACCTGCTCGAGTGGGACCCTCAGGGGCGTACCCGGATCCGTTTCTCGCTGATGCCGCACCGCGACGCGAAGCTGCTCGACATCCGCACCAGCCCGATCGCCGAGCGGATCGCCGCCATCGACGACTTCGTCGCGGCCGGGTACGAGGTGCACGTCAACTTCAGCCCGGTCGTGGTGCGCGACGGCTGGCTGGAGGACTGGGCCGCGATGCTGTCCGAGCTGGACGCCGGCATCGGCCCGGCCGCGAAGGCGCAGCTCGCGGCGGAGGTCATCTTCCTCACCCACAACCGCGACCTGCACGAGGTCAACCTGGGCTGGCACCCGAAGGCCGAGGAGCTGCTGTGGCGCCCCGACCTGCAGCAGGTCAAGCGCTCGCAGAACGGCGCGCTCAACGTGCGATACCGCACCGGCGACAAGGGCCGCAATGTGGCGGCACTCACCGAGGTGATCGACCGGGTGACACCGTATTGTCGGATCCGCTATGCCTTCTGAGCTGATTCGCGCCTTCGACGAGGCGGCGGCCACGTACGACGCCGTCGACGTCGAGTTCTTCACGCCCATGGGAGCCGAGCTGGTCCGCCGCGCCGGCATCAGGGCCGGCGAGCACGTGCTCGACGTGGGCTGCGGGCGCGGGGCGGTGCTCGTACCGGCCGCGGCCGCCGCGGGGCCGCACGGGCGGGTCACCGGCATCGACCTGGCCCCGGCCATGGTGGAGCTGACCGCGCGGGCGCTGGCCGGGCTGACCACGGTCTCGCTCACCGCCGGCGACGCCCAGCGGCCGGAGTTCGCGCCGGGCACCTTCGACGTGGTGACGGCCGGGCAGGTGCTGTTCTTCCTGCCGGATCCGCCGGCCGCGCTGCGGGCGTACAGGGAGCTGCTGAGGCCCGGTGGACGACTGGCCTTCAGCTCCTTCGCCGCGCACGACCCGCGATACACCCGGGCGGTCAAGGCCCTGTCGCAGTTCGCGACGGGCCTGGTGGACCGGCAGCCGGCGGGCCTGGCCACGTTCCAGGACGAGAAGAGCATCCGGGCGGCGCTGGCCGAGGCCGGTTACGGGCCGGTCACCGTCTCCGAGGGCGTCGTGGTGAGCCGGTTCCGCGACCTCGAGCACTTCATGCGATGGGTCGCCTCGCACGCCGGCCGGCAGGTGCTCAACCACATCTCGCCGGAGGCGCTGCCGCGGGCCACGGCTGCCGCGGCGGCGGAGCTGGAGGGCGCGCGCGCCGACGACGGCGCCCTGCACCTCACGACGACCGTGCGGTACACCGTGGCCGCCCGGGACGCATGACGCTGGTCGTCGTCAGCGGCGCGCCGGGCACGGGCAAGTCCACGCTGGCCCACGCGCTGGCCGGCACGCTCGGCTGCCCGGCGGTCTGCCGCGACGAGATCCGCGTCGGCGTGGTGCACGCCGGCACGCCGGACGACGGCTACCTGCACACGCTCGAGACGTTCTTCGGCGTGCTCGAGGTGCTGGCCCGCGGCCGGGTCACCGCGGTCGCGGAGGCGGCGTTCCAGGACCGGCTGTGGCGGCCCCGGCTGGAGGCACTCGCCGCGCTGACCCCACTGCGGGTCATCCGCTGCGCGCCGCCGGCCGGCGTGGTCCGCGCCCGGATCGCCGCCCGGATGGCCGCCGACGCGGCCCACGACGACGCCGCCCTGCTGGCCCGGCCGCCGGCCTGGGAACCGATCACGATGGACGTCCCGACGCTCGTCGTCGACACCGCGGACGGTTACCGCCCGTCGCTCGCCGCGATCGCCGAGTTCGCCTTCGCGTAGGCCGCGAACGCCGCCTTGGGTTCCCAGGTGCCGTCCTCGGCGACCCGTACCAGCCCGTACGACGCGGCGTCGAAGCGGCCCGGCAGGTTGTACGACGCGAACGTGCACCAGAAGGCATGGTCCACGCCGTTCTCCTCGAACACGTCGAGCAGCTCGCGCAGGTAGCGGACCTGCTCCTGCTCGTCGCGCACGATGCCGCCCGTCAGCGCCCGCGGCGTGGCCCCGTCCCAGTCCACGATGAACATGCCGCGGGCGCCGAGGTCCGCCGCGCCGCGGAACGTCGTGCAGCCGAATTCGGTGATCGCCACCGGCTTGCCGAACGTCGCGAGCGACTGCACCGCGTACGGATACACGTCGGCCGTCTCCTTCGACCGGTACAGGTCCACGCCCACGAGGTCGAACGGCGCCCAGTCGACCTGCTCCGAGGGCAGCGCCGCGTAGGTGACCCGTCCCCCGAAGCGGGACCGCACCACCGCGACGGCCTCGCCGAGGAACGCGTTGAGGCGCGGCCGGATCTCCTCGGTCCGCAGGCCGCCGCGCGACAGCAGCGCCAGCCGTTCCTCCAGGGTCTCGCCCGGCAGGAAGCCCTTCGTGAACAGGGTCAGCTCGGCGCCGGTCACCATGACGACCTCGGCGCCCCCGGCGCGCAGCCGCTCGGCCCGCTCGGCGCAGTCGGCCAGCACGCCGAGCAGCCCGGCGGTGGTCAGGTCGCTGGTGAACGGCGAGAACCACACCTCCAGCCCGGCCTCGGCGGCGGCCTGCGCGGCGAGCTCCAGGCGGCCGGGGTCACCGCCCGTCACGCGTACGGCGGTACACCGCAGCTCCTCGCGGATCACCCGCAGGTCGCGGCGTACCGCCTGGTGGCCGAACGGCTCGTGGGTGCTGGGCCCGTCGCCGTGCCGGAACCCGGTGTCGTACGTGATCCCTCGTCGCGTCATCCCGTTAGGGTACTGCACGTACCCTATAGTCGAGGGGTGCGACGACGACGAGGAGCGGTGCTCGAGGAGGCGATCCTCCGGGCAGCCGCGCAGGAGCTCACCGAGACCGGCTACGCGGGCTTCACGATGGACGCCGTGGCGCGGCGGGCGGGCACCAACAAGAACGCCATCTACCGCCGCTGGCCGAGCCGCGCGGCGCTGGGGGTGGCGGCGTACCGGCACCTCGCCGAGCGCGCGACGGTCGTCCCGGACACCGGGTCGCTGCGCGAGGACGCCCTGACCCTGCTGCGCGGCGCCAACCGGCACATGTCGTCCCCGCTGGGCGCGGTGATGCGCAGCCTGCTCGCCGGCGCGGCCGACGACCCGGAGCTGCTGGCGGCGATCCACGAACGGTCCGCCGACGCGGGCTCGCAGCTGTGGCTGTCTGTCCTGGAACGAGCCGTCGCCCGCGGGGAGGCCCCGGCCGGAGCCCTGCACCCCCGCGTCGCGACTGTCGCGATCGTGTTGCTGCGCAACGAGTTCGTGACGCGGGGCGTGCCGTCCGCACCGGACGAGGTCCTCGTCGAGATCGTCGACGAGGTCTACCTCCCCCTCGTCCGGGGCCGCGCGGGGCTCACTTCAGGTGGCGGGTGAAGAACCGGTTGCCGGCGTCCGCCTCGAACGCCGGGACGCCGGTGTGCCCGCCCATGTTGGCGTGCAGCGTCTTCTCCTTCGAGCCGAACGCGTCGAACAGGTCCAAGGCCATCTGCCGGTCGTTGCCCTCGTCGTCCCACTGCAGCAGGACGTGCAGCGGGACGGTGACCCGCCGGGCCTCCTCGAGGATGGACCGGGGCACATAGCTTCCGGCGAACAGCACGGCGGCCGCGATGCGCGGCTCGACCAGCGCCAGCCGGACGCCGATGGAGATGATCCCGCCCGCGTACCCGGCCGGGCCGGTGATGCCGGGCAGCGGCAGGAGGGCATCCAGGGCGGCCCGGCACTCCGGGACCGCCTTCTCCACCAGCGGGAGGACGAGCCGGTCGACGATCTCGTCGCCGACCCGCTCGCCGGCCTGCAGCACCCGGCGCAGGTCGGCGCGGGCCTGCTCGGCGGCGGCCGACCGGGGCCGCTCGCCGCTGCCGGGCAGCTCGATGGTCGCCGCGGCGAAGCCTTCCGCCACGGTGTGCCGGGCCCGGGCCGCCAGCCGCGGGTACATCCGGCCCAGGTCGCCGGGCTGGCCGAGCAGGATCAGCGGGACGGGCTCGGACGGGGATGCCGGCGTCCACAGGATGCCGGGGATCTCGCCGAGGGTGAACCGGCGCTCGAGGACATCGTCGTCGAGGCGCTGTTCAGCGGTGAATTCCATGGTCGTGCCTTTCGGGAGTGCTGATGAACGGCGCTCCCGGACGACGACCTATCGTCCGACCGTGACCCCTGAGGGGAGCACCCATGTCGAAACGTTCACGGGTCCCACCTCCTCGGTCTCTCGCACGGCTGCCGGGAATCTATCACGGCCGCCCGGTCAGCACGGTCGGCCCGGCGGCCGTCACGGCGACCGTGTGCTCGGAGTGCGCGGTACGGGACCCGTCGGCCGAGCGGATCGTCCACCCGTCCTCGTCGTACCTGATCTTGTCGGTGGAGCGGCAGAGCCACGGCTCGATGGCGATGGTGAGCCCGGGGTGCAGCGTCATGCCGCGCCGGGGCCGGCCACTGTTCGCGATGTGCGGGGCCTCGTGCATGGTGCGCCCGATGCCGTGGCCGCCGAACTCGGAGTTGACGCCGTACCCGTAGGAATGGGCGACCTCGCCGATCGCGGCGGAGATGTCGCCGAGCCGGCCGCCCGGCTGAGCGGCGGCGATGCCGGCGGCGAGGGCGACCTCGGTGGCCTCGATGAGCTTGAGGTCCTCCGGGTCGGGGGTGCCGACGACGAAGGAGAGCGCGGAGTCCGCGTTCCAGCCGTCGATGCCCAGCGCCATGTCGATGCTGAGCAGGTCGCCGTCGCGCAGCACGTAGTCGTGGGGCAGGCCGTGCAGCACGGCGTCGTTGACCGACAGGCACAGCACGTTGCGGAACGGGCCGCGGCCGAACGAGGGGGCGTAGTCCCAGTAGCAGGACTCGGCGCCGCGTTCCTTGATCCGGCGGCGGGCGTGGTGCTCGATGTCGAGCAGGTTCACGCCGACCGCGGCCACCCCGCGCAGCTCGGCGAGCAGCTCGCCGACGAACCGGCCGGCCACCGCCATCCGGCCGATCTCCTCGGCGGACTTCAGCTCGATCACGACAGTCTCCCCCCGTCCAACCACCCTGCGGCGACCGGTATTTCTATACCGGTATTTTTATACCACGACCGCCGGAGGGCTATCCTGCTGGCATGGTTCGCCAACCGCTCACCGCCGACCAGATCGCCGCGGGCCAGCGCCTCGGAGCCGCCCTCCGCGCCGCGCGGGGCGATCGCGGCCTCGTCGAGGTGGCGCTGGCGGCCGGCATCTCCCCCGAGACGCTCCGCAAGATCGAGGCCGGCCGGCTGCCCGCGCCGGCGTTCGGCAGCGTGGTCGGGCTCAGCCGGGCCCTCGGCGTGCCGCTGAGCGACCTGGCCGAGGCCTGGCTGGCCGACACACCCGTCCACCAGGCGTCCTAACCGGGCGTGATCACGCTGCGGCGGTCGTCCGGCAGGCGGCGGGTCGCTCCCGTACGGTCGAGCAGCCCCAGCAGCGGCACCGCGACCCGCCGGCTCGTGTCGAGCGCCTGACGCGCCTCGCTGAGCGTGAACGGCTGCGGCAGCCCCGCCAGCACCGCCGCGGCCCGCTCGGGCGCCCCGGCGCGCAGCACGACGTTGTCCGCGAGCTGGATCACCAGGCCGGCCCGGACGGCCGCGCCGAGCTGCCGCGGCCCGAGGCCCAGCTCGGCCAGCCGGTAGGCCTCGGGCGCCGCGAACGGCCGGTCCACGAGGTCACCGAACGCCTTGTCCACGGCGGCGACGAGGTCCGCCGGCACGCTCGGGCCGCCGGCCGACACCCGGCCCGACCGGACCACGAGCGGCGGCGTCACGAGGGCCTCCACCAGGGAACGGTCGGGCAGGCCGAGCCGGTGCCGCAGCGCCTCCACCGGCATGCCGGGCTCGAGCGGGCGCTCCCGGGCATGCCGGTCCACCTCCTCCGCGAGCCGGTGGCGCAGCTGCGCCCAGTGCTCCGGGTCGGCCAGCCAGTCCCCCGCGACCGGGTCGCCGCCGGCGGGCACACCCATGCGTTCCAGCTCCGGGCGCCGGGCCAGCCGCCGGCGGCGCAGCTCATCGGCCAGGTCCGCGACGCCGTCCATCCCGGCCAGGGTGGCTGCGCGCGCGGCCGCCGCGCCCCGCCGGTTCAGGCCCGGGGGTACGACGTCCAGCACGGTCACCCCGCCGGCGACGTGATGGCGGCCGGGGTCACGCAGCAGCGCCCGGTCGCCGATCCGCAGCGGCAGCGCCCGGCCCAGCCGCAGCCGCGCGGTGTCGGCGCCGAGGGGCCGTACGCGCACCGGCACCGCCGCCGAACCCGCGTGCAGGGTCAGCGTGGCGGGCAGGCCGGCGGCCGGGTCCCCGTGCACCCGCACGTCCACCAGCTCCGTGAAGTGGTAAGCCCCCGGCGTCAGCAGCGCGGCCCCGCGGGTGACGGCGTCGCGGTCCACCCCTCGCAGGTTCACCGCCACCCGGGCCGGACCCTCGACCTCGGCGACGGCCTCCCCCAGGCTCTGCAGGCCGCGTACCCGCACCGGCCGCGCCGCGCCGGTCAGCTCCAGCTCGTCGCCGGTCCGCAGCCGGCCGGCGCCGAGGGTGCCGGTGACGACCGTACCGGCGCCCCTGATGGTGAACGCCCGGTCGATCCACAGCCGGACCGGTCCGCCGCCGGGCGCGGGCAGCCCCGCGACGAGCCGTCCGAGCGCGGCCCGCAGGTCGCCCATCCCGGCCCCCGTGACGGCGCTGACCGCGACGGTCTCCACCGCCCCCAGCGTGGTCGCGGCGATCTCTCCCTCGGCCAGCTCGGCCGCGGCGGCCGGGTCGGCGAGGTCGGCGCGGGTGACCACGAGCAGGCCGTGCCGCACGCCGAGGGCGTCGAGCGCGGCCAGGTGCTCGGCCGACTGCGGCATCCAGCCCTCGTCCGCGGCGACGACGATCATGGCCGCGGGTACGGGCCCGACCCCGGCGAGCATGTTCGGCACGAACCGCTCGTGGCCGGGCACGTCCACGAACGCGACCGTGCCGCCCGGGTCGAGCGTGGTCCAGGCGAACCCGAGGTCGATGGTCATGCCGCGGCGGCGTTCCTCGGCCCAGCGGTCGGGTTCCATCCCGGTGAGGGCGCGGACCAGCGTGGACTTGCCGTGGTCGACGTGACCTGCGGTGGCGATGACGTGCACGCTCAGCGCATACCCACGGCGGCCACCGCTGCAACGACGTCCGCGTCACGTTCCGGGGCGATGCAGCGCAGATCCAGCAGGAGCCGGCCCCGCACGACCCGGCCGACGACGGGCGGGTCGCCCAGGCGCAGCGGATCCGCCCACGCCTCCGGCAGCGCGACGGCCCACGACGGCAGCTCCAGCTCCGGCGCGCCGCCCCCGCCGACCACCGCCACCGACGTCACCACCTCGGCCCCCGGCAGCCGCGCCGCGACGTCCTCGGTGCGCGACCGCAGGACGTCCGGGTCGGCGCGCAACGCCTGCCAGGTGGGCGTCTCCGGGCCGGACACGGTGGCCTGCAGCGCGGCGAGGGTCAGCTTGTCCACCCGCAACGCCCGGGCGAGAGGATGCCGCCGCAGCCGCTCCACCAGCTCGCCGTCGCCGAGCAGCAGCCCGGCCTGCGGCCCGCCGAGCAGCTTGTCCCCGCTGGCGATGACCAGATCGGCGCCGGCCCGCAGCGTCGTGGCCGCGTCCGGCTCGCCGGGCAGCAGCGGATCGGGCGCCAGCAGCCCCGAACCGATGTCCGCGACCACGGGTACGCCGAGACCGCCCAGCTCCGCCACCGCGACGGCCCGGGTGAAGCCGCGCACCACGAAGTTCGACGGGTGCACCTTGAGGACGAAGCCGGTGCCCGGGCCCACCGCCTCGGCGTAGTCGGCGTACGACGTGCGGTTGGTGGTGCCGACCTCGCGCAACCGCGCCCCGGTCGACTCCAGCAGGTCGGGCAGCCGGAACCCGTCGCCGATCTCGACCAGCTCGCCGCGGCTCACCACGATCTCCCGGCCGGCGGCGAGCGCGGTGGCGGCCAGCACGAGCGCGGCCGCGCCGTTGTTGACCACGTGCACGCCGCCCGCGTCCGGCACGGCCGCCGCCAGCGCCGCGAGCGCGCCCCGGCCCCGCCGGGCCCGCCGTCCGGTCGCCAGGTCCAGCTCGACGTCGGTGTGCCCGCTCGCCGCCGCGACCGCCGCGACCGCGGCCGCCGACAGCGCGGCCCGGCCCAGGTTGGTGTGCAGCACGACGCCGGTCGCGTTCAGGACCGGCCGCAGGCCGCCCGGGGTGCCCGGCAGAGCCTCCAGGGCGGCCGCGGCCACATCGCCGGGGGCGATCTCCCCGGTGCGGGCGCGCTGCTGAGCGGCGACGACCGCGGCCTTGACCGGCCCGCGCCCGAGACGCGGGATGGCGGCGGCTATCCGGGGGTCGGCGAGCACGGCATCGGTACGCGGGATCCGGCGCCGCGGATCCACCGTGGTGTCACCCAACCCGCGCCTCCTCGCCCTGTCGCCGGATTCACCGTACCCGGCGGCGGGTCAGCACTCGTCGTAGACGTACGTCCCCGAGCCGGGTGCGGTGACCATCTGGTCCCGGCGTACCACCGAGATCTTGCTCTTGACGCTGCGGCACGCCTTCGTGAACCCGGACGACGAATACTCGACGTCGACCCACTTGCCGCCGTAGACCCCGGCGTAGTCAGCGCACTCCCCGGTGCTCCCGCACTCCTCGACCACGGCGAAGTCGAACCCGGCGGCCTTGCCGTCGCCCTCCAGCTCCGCGGTGTTCTTCTGGGCGATCGAGAGACCGGCCGCGTGGGCGCGATCGATGAGGAGCTTCGCGTACGCCAGCGCCTGTGCGGAGGTCATCAGCTTCGGTGCGTCCGTACCGTCGAAGTCGGGGTCGTCCTTGGCCCGCTTGCGGTCCTCGACGTTCGCGTACGCCCGGGTGAAGGTGTCGATGTTGTCCACCTCGACGGCGTCGAAGCCCTTGCTCGCACAGGTCGTGACCTGCCGCCCGATGATCTGCGCCAGCGCGTCCCGGTTCGCCGCCGTCCGCACGTCGAACATGATCTCGTCCGGCCAGCCGGGGTCGACGTAGAAGTCCCGCGAGTACTTCCCGCCGTCGTCGGCGGTCGGCACGCCCGGCGTCGGGTTGGGCAGCAGCAGCTTGCGCCGCGCGGAGTCGGCGGCGAACCACTGGCTGGTGCCCTCGCCGCCCGCGCCGTCGTCGGGCTGCGTCTGGAAACCGTTGATGTAGCAGACGTTGTACAGCCCGGCGGCGGGCGTCGCGCCGACGTCACGGCTGACGACCTTCACCCCGGACGGCGGCGTGTACGCGGCGCCGATCTGGTAGTCGAACTTCGCGTTCGCCGGGAACGCCTTGACGCTCCTCGCCTGCTGGCCGCTCTTCTGTGCTGCGGTGTCGTTCGCCATGGCGTACGACGCGCCGGCCGCCATCACGAGGGCAGCGCCTGAGACCACGGCGATGCGGATCGTACGGGAGGGGGTTGGCACGGGAGTCTCCTGAACGGTGGTGGATCTGCCCCGCCTCGGGCTCACGGGCCCTGGCGACCGGTTGGGCTCGATCCCTGCCGTCCCATCCTGGGCGACGCGCGCCACCCGGGGGAACGGCAGGCACCCGGCTCTGCCCCTTTCTACAGAAACGGTTCAGGGTCGAAGGTGTCGATCGGCAGGATCCGGACGCGGGGCAGCACGCTGGTGAAACATCCCGCGTCCAGCTCCAGGTCGAACAGCTCCAGCCCGTCGCCGACCAGGTGGTCGAACCCGGAATTGAAGAACTCGGGGAACCCGACGACCCCGACCCGCCGCCCGTCGTCGCGCAGCAGCCGCCCGATGTGCGGCAGGAAGTCCCCGTCGTGGCTGGCCAGCAGCACGTCCCCGCGGCGCTTGCCGATGGCGTCCAGCGTGCGCTGGATACCGATGTCCACCACCTTCTGCCCCGGGCCGCCGGACAGCGGGATCGGCCGGTAGTCCATCGACTGCAGGGCCCGGATGAACGGGGTCGGCAACGCCCCGGACGACGCGTTCAGGAAGAACAGGGCCGTCACGGCCTGTCCCCACGTCTCCTCGGCGAACTGCCGCAACCGCTCCCACCGGGGCCGCTCGTCCGGATTGGGACGATGATCGAGGATCTGCTGCCCGAGGGTCGAGTCGATGTTCTCCCCGTCGATGAGGAGGTAGGTGACGGCGGTGCCGGGGTTGCTCATCCTGGTACCTCACAGGTCCGCGGCGCCCGGCGCAAGCCAGGCACGCTGTCACTGGTACCCGACGTGGACGACCAGGCGGTCACCTCGCGTTTCGGACCCCACGTAGACGTATCCGGGGTCGAACAGCTCAGGCGACAGGCTCTGCTCCTCGGTGAGCCCCATCCGGCGGGCGAGGTCGGCCGGCGACTGCCCGGCGGCGGGCGCCAGGACGAGCTGCCACCAGCACCCACCGGACCCGCACTGCTCGCTCTGCTCGACGACGCTCGCGCCGGCCGGCACGGCGGGAATCCGCGACTTCGGCGGCAGCGCACCCTCGCTGCCGAAGGCCATGAGCGCGAAGAACCACAACACCCAGAGACAACCGAGCACGCCGAGGCCGATGACGACGATCTTCGCTGCCGCCGTCCGGGTGATCATCGCGCCAGGGTAGCGGGCCGCGTCACCCGCGCCGGAGCCGTCGGACCTCCCGCAGCCTCGCGTCGACGCACGGCCACGGCAGACCACACACGCAGCGCCGGCGCCCGAGGAACCACCACCGGCGCCCGCGCGCCGCATGCCACTCATCCACCATTTCCGACCTCCCCGGATCACGACGGGATCTGGCGGCGGCAGGTTGGCTCTGCGGGCGCGGTCAGCGGACCGCCCCCCCAGGAGATGGAGGCGGCCCGCACGACGCGACCTGTCCTTGGCATGCAATCTGCCACCCGTTCCAGCCGGCCGTCTGGGTGACACCCTTGCGCACGCATCGACACCTTCGGAAGTCTCAAGACCGCCACAACGAGCTTGTAAGACTTCGATGGGCCCCAGTGCAGGAGCGTGCAGGTGACGCAACTCCAGGTCTTGGAACTGTTCGCAGGCGAACTGCGCCGCCTCCGCTGCGGGGCTGGCCTGTCACAGGAGGCTCTCGCCGAAAAGATCAGCTATTCGGCGTCACTGGTTGCGGCCGTCGAACAGTGCCGCCGGCCGCCGCGGATGGACTTCGCCCAGAAGTGCGACGAGGCGCTGGGCGGCGGAGGCCTCCTCTTGCGCATCCGCGAGGCGACGGTCCGGGAATCGCTGCTCCCCTGGTTCCGGGAATGGGCGGCCATCGAACGCGACGCCCGGGCCTTGCGCTCGTTCCAGCCGCTCGTCCTGCCGGGCCTCTTCCAGACCCCGGCATACGCACACGCCCTCTGCGCGACCGGCAGTCCCCTGCAGTCCGACCAGGTCGAGCAGATCGTCGCCAGCCGTATCGAACGACAGCAGGTGCTGGACCGCACCCCGCCCCCGCTGATCGTCGCCGTCCTCGATCAGACGGTTCTCGAACGGCCGATCGGCGGCCCGTCCACGATGCGGGCCCAGCTGCTCCGACTGATCGAATTGGCCGGACGGCCGAACATCCACATCCACGTCGTGCCGAGGGCCGTCGGCGGCTACACCGGCCTGAGCGGCCCGTTCGTCCTCGCATCACCGTTCGAGGGCAGAGACACCGCCTACCTCGACAACCAGATCAAGGGCACCGTCGTCGACGCCGCCGAGGAGGTAGCAGTACTCCAGGAGGCATGGGAGGCTGTGCGTGCCGAGGCGCTGCCACGGCAACAGACACTCGCCTTGATCTCGGAGGTGGCGGACCAGTGGACCTGACCGAGGCCAAGTGGCGCAAGAGCTCGCGCAGCAGCGGCAACGGCGGTGACTGCGTCGAGGTGGCCGGCAACCTCCCGGGCGTCGTCGCGGTGCGTGACTCGAAGGCTCCCGGAGGACCCGCCCTGATCTTCGCGCGGGACGAGTGGCGGTCGTTCGTAGCTGCTGTCAAAGTGGGCGAATTCGATACCTGAGTCACCTACCTGCAAGGCGGGCACGAGGGCTCAAGGGCGCATGAGGTTCGACGCATCTCCGTCTCGTCCCCAGACGCATTCGCTCGTTCCTACAAGCAGGGGCGCTACGCGTGATCGCCGTTGCCTCTGAACGAAAGCGCCAATCCATAGCCGGAGTTGGAGTGTCAGCGCACGCTCTATCATCGGATTATGCGGCAGGCCTTTCCATAGACCACAATAGACGCAGTAACATATTGGCATGGACACCCGCATGCCGTACGAGTCTCCCGAATTTGGCGCGAGCGACCCACCGAATCCAGAAAGCTGGGCGTTGAGTATCGACACTTTATACGCAACGGGTGGTCAGCAGATCGAGTTACCGGAGACTGGAGTAACAGTCTTCGTCGGGGGAAACAATGCAGGCAAGTCCTCCATGTTGAACAGCATCAACGAGCAGTTGATGGACGCAGCGAACCAGAGCCTTGCCGTGACGCACCTATCTTTGCGTAGACGGGGGCGTGGGATCGACTTCGAATCCTGGCTCACTCAACACGCGCACATGAACGTCGGCGAGTCAGGGGGACCAATATTCACCCGAGCGAAAGACGCCGGAGAGTTCGTCACGCTACAGCAGGCGGAGGCCAGGTGGGATCAATTCAGATCGCAACGCGAGCGGCATTCGCTTGGTGAGTTATACAGCTTTCTGGTGCACGTCTCAACTGTCACACAACGAGCCAATATGGTTTCCGTCAGCGCGATGCAACGCTTGCGACGAAGCGACCAGCCTCGGAGCGTTCTCAGCCTTTTCGAATTCGACAAGGATCTATTCGAACAGTTCTCATCGCTGAGCGAACGGATCTTTCGCCAACCGCTCACTTTGAACTACTTAATCGGGCAGCTCAGTCTGCATGTAGGTCGCGTGGACGTCGCGCCGCCCCCGATCGACGCCCCAGACGAGACTTACGCCGAGGCAGTCATGGCGCTCCCGCCACTCGGCAGTCAGGGTGACGGCATGAAGAGCATGCTCGGCCTCTTGATGCCGATCATTACCGCTTCGTACCCGATCATCATCATGGATGAACCTGAAGCATTCCTCCATCCTCCGCAAGCTTTCGAGTTGGGCAAGGCGGTCGCAACGATCGCCCGAGAACGGCGGGTCCAGGTCATTGCTGCTACCCATGACCGAAATTTTCTAACAGGCCTGCTGCAGCCGCGTGTTCCGGTCTCCGTCGTGCGCTTGGAGCGCTTTGGCGCCGGAGCAGCCAGGACGACTCAACTCCAGGACGCCCGCTTGAAAGGTCTGTGGCAAGACCCGGTCGTGCGATACAGCAACGTCCTCGATGGGTTATTCCACCGTTTTGTCGTCATAGCCGAAGCTGACGATGACTGTCGTTTTTACAACGCCGCCCTCGACGCCGCCAACGATGAAGAGGAGCAAGCAACAAAGGGGTTGGAAGGAACTCATATACCACCCAGCGAAGCCTTGTTTGTCCCATCCAACGGCAAAGCGGCCATGGCGGATATCGCTGCCACCCTGGTTGAGCTCGGAGTCCGCGTGATCGTCACGCCAGATCTTGATATCTTGAACGAAGAAGGCACACTCAGCAAACTCGTTCGAGCCCTTGGGTATGATTGGAAACTATTTCAAGGCCCGTATCGCGCCGCAACGCAGAGCTTCCGATCCTCCCGGGGGCCAGCGAAGTCCAGCGATGTGCTAATGGCAGTAAGTTCGGTGCTAGAGATAGATCCTTACCGCATCTACGACGATGAACTGAAGTCCCAGGTACTAGCTCAGATGCGTTCCTCAGAAAGCCCTTGGGCAGCTTTGAAACGATATGGCGTCAAGGCGTTCACCAATCCTTCGGAATATGTCCATGCGACTCGGCTTCTCGACGCGCTTGACGCCATTGGGTTAATTGTCCTTCGAGAAGGAGAATTGGAACGCCTTGCGCCTGGAGTCGACGTGCGCAAGGGGCCTCGTTGGTTGCGCGCATCCTTGGAGGCTGGAGCGCATACCCATTCACCGGCGCAGCATCACATACACAAGGTGGCCGCAATCGCCGCTCAGGAGCCAATTTCCCCAGGAGCACTAGCGGCAATTCTCGCCTAGCACCTCTGCCCGGTTAAGCGCCCTTCTACCCGGATGCGACGGATCAAACCAAGTCAACGATGGATCTCGCCGTGCCGCCGACCGGCCGAGCTCGGCCGGTCGGCGGCACGGCGTGAATGCGCGAGCAACTCGGCCCGTTCGTCATCGCCTCGCCGTTCGAGGGAAGAGACGTCGCCTACCTCGACAACCAGATCAACGGCTCGATGGTGGACGCACCGTCGACCGTGGCGATGCTCCATGAGGTATGGGAGGCTGTGCGAGCCGAGGCAGTGCCGAGGCAGGAGAGTCTCGCCCTGATCGCGGAGGCGGCGAACCGATGGACCTGACGGGCGCCGAGTGGCACAAGAGCTCACGCAGCAGCGGTAACGCCGGCGGTGACTGCGTCGAGGTGGCCGACAACCTCCCGGGCGTCGTCGCGGTGCGTGACTCGAAGGCTCCCGGAGGGCCCGCCCTGATCTTCGCGCCGGGTGAGTGGCGGTCGTTCCTTGCCGGGGTGAAGGCCGGGGAGTTCGACCGCTAGCCCGATCGGCTCACGGTTGGCGGCCCGCGACCTCGGCCTCGCTGCGCAGGATGCAGAACTCGTTGCCCTCCGGGTCGGCGAGCACGGCCCATCCCGTACCGTCCGGGTTGCGGCGATCCGCCACGACGGCCGCGCCGAGACCGACCAGCCGGGCCAGCTCCGCGTCGCGGGTGCCGTCGGCGGGCCGCAGGTCGAGGTGGATGCGGTTCTTGGTCTGCTTGGGCTCCGGCACCTCGATGAAGAGCAGGCGGTGCCGTCCGTCGGCCGAGGAGATCAGGCATTCCTCGTGGCCGGGCTCGTTCGGGTCGTCCGGGTCCTCGCGGTAGTCCAGGACGGCCTGCCACCACCGCGACAGGGCGTAGGCATCGGCGCAGTCCACGGTGGTGTGCGACACGTAAGAGGTCATCGCCGGATGATCCCAAACGGTTCTCACGTGGTCACCCGCCGGCCCAGGGACAGACCGGAGCCCGCGTATCCGTACCGGCTGTAGAACCGCACGGCACCGGCGTTGCGGTGATGAATGCCCGCCGACAGATAAGCGATCCCGGCGGCGGCCGCCCACTGCTCCGCGGCGGTCAGCAACGCCGAGCCGACTCCCCGGCCTCTCGCCTCCTCGGCCACCACCGTGTGAATCTGCGCGGACGGCTCCGGGCGCAGGATCTGATGGTCCGGCGGACCGGAACTGCGCACGACCTCCACCATGCCGACGACCCGGCCGTCCACCTCGGCGACCAGCACCGCGTGTCCTTCCGAACCCTCGGTCAGGACCGCTGCGAAGTGCCGCCGGACCGCTTCTTCCTCCGGGATGCGGTAGGTCGCCGGGTCCAGGGCCAGGTGAGCCACGGCATTGGCGATCCGCAGCCGCACAAGAGAGCCGACATCGGTCAGAGTCGCCGGCCGCACCGCGGGTTCGCTCGCTCGCACCCTGCGAACCTACGCGAGACCGGGTTCTCGTCGAACTCCGCGAGCTGCGATCATCACGCCGGGAAGCCACAGATTGAACACCGGCGCCAGGTGGTCGTGCGCCGGCTAGGCGGGCATTCCGCCGTACCCGATCTCGTTGCCGTCCGGGTCCCGGAATGTGGCTTTGCGTACGCCGTTCTCGTAGGTCTCCCTTTTCGCCGGCGTCAGTCCCCGCGCGGCGATCTCGCCCATCCGGCTGTCGAAATCGCTGACGAACAACGTGTGGATCGCGTGGCCCGCGTTCTCCGGGCGTACCTCGATGAAGACGTACCGGTGCTCGGCGATCTCCCACACGGCTTCGGCGTCGTTCGGGAGGAAGGACGGTCCGGTGCCGAAGAGTCGCTCGTACCAGGCGACCGCCGTGGCGCGGTCGCGGACCGGGATTCCCGCGAACAGGTCCACCCTCATCAGGGCAGACTACTGAGAATCCGTTCCATCCGTACGCCTGTCGCCGGCGGGGTGGCCGCCCCGTCCGGCCGTATGCTGCCCGTATGGATCCATCGGTGGAGGTGGCGCTGGCCGGGATGCTGGCCGCCGCGGAGGACGCCACGCCCGTGAACGCCGTCGAAGCCGTCACCGGTGAACTCGGCGCGGCCTTGCACGCCAGCAGCGTCTCCTTTCTCATCGCGGACCTCAGCGGCCGGGCCCTGGTCCGGCTGGCGCACGTCCCGTTCGAGCCGGCCGCGGACGGCCGCCGCGACGGCGCCGAGCTGGCGACCGTGGTGCCCTTCGACGGCGGCCCGCAGGAAGAGGCGTTGCGCACCCAGGTCGTGCAGGTGTTGAAGGACGACTCCGGATGGACGATCCTCGCGCCGGTCACCGAGCGCGGCGAGGTGATCGGGCTGCTGGAGATCCTCCTGGGCGCCGAGCCGGCACCGGCAGCCCTCGGTGAGATCACGCGCACCGCGCACGCGCTGGCGTTCGTCGTGATCGCCAACCGGCGCCACACCGACCTGTTCGAGTGGGGACAGCGCACCACCCCGTTCAATCTGTCCGCCGAGATCCAACGCCGGCTGCTGCCCAGCGCTTTCACCTGCGAAGGCGGCTCGTTCACCCTGTCCGGCTGGCTCGAGCCGTCGGCGAGCATCGGCGGGGACACCTTCGACTACAGCGTCGCCCGTGACACGCTGCACTTCAGCGTCACCGACGCCATGGGGCACGGCGTGACCAGCGCGCTGATCGCCACCCTCGGCGTGGCCAGCCTTCGCAACTCCCGCCGCGCGGGGCACAGCCTCACCGAACAGGCCGACCGCGCCAGCGCCGCCGTGGCCGGGCACGCCCCGGCCAAAGGTGCCTTCCTCACCGCCGTCCTCGGCCGCCTGGACCTGCTCACGGGGACCTGCGCGCTGATCAACGCCGGCCACGTGCCGCCGATCCTGATCCGGGACGGGGAACCGCGCGAACTCACCCTGCCCCGCAACTTCGCCCTCGGGATGTTCCCCGACACGGGGGCTCGTGCCGGCTCGGTGACGCTGCAGCCCGGCGACCGGATGGTCGTCGTCACCGACGGCATGCGCGAACGCGACGCCGCCGCCCTCGACCTCACGGCCGAGCTGCGATCACTCAGCACCCTGCATCCTCGCGAGGCCGTTCGCAGCCTCGCCGACGGGGTCCTCGCCGTCGCCGGCCCCACCCTCCAGGACGACGCCACCCTGTTGATCGTCGACTGGCACGGGCGCCACGACCTGCCGCGCCGCACCAGCGCGGGTGCCGACGTCTCCGCGGCCACCTCAGCCGACTGCCGCTGACCGTTCCCCGGGGGTCAGGACGCCACCGGGGGCATGTCCGCCTCGGCCGCCTCCACGGAGTCGTACACGTCCAGCACCTGGTCCACGGCCGTCAGCCGCAGCACAGAGGCGACGGGCTCCTGCAACCCCGCGACGCACAACCGGCCGCCCGCACCGTGCAACTCCTTGAACCAGACCAGCAGCACACCCAGGCCGCTGGAATCCAGGAAGGACACGTCGGCCAGGTCCAGCACCAGCTGCGGGCCGCCCTTGCCGGCGGTGACCTGCTGGAGGAAATCGTGCAGCTCGGGTCCGGTGGCCATGTCCACCTGCCCGCCGACCTCCACGACCGTGCAAGCCCTGCCGGCCCGCGCCGCCAACTGCAAACCCACTACCACCTCCGGGCAACCGACCCTGTCACACCCAATAACCTGCCACAGCGGCCGCGAATCATCAGGCCGTCACCATGTACCACAGTCTGGCTTCCGGACGATGTCCTCGCAGCCGGAGTCGCTACGCCGTTGTCGCAGGTCCCGCTCTTCGCCGGCCGGGGACCCGCGCGGCCACCGGGCACCCGCGGGAAAAGGCCGCGTGGATGAGCGGAGGCGGACGGGAATCGAACTCGCCTGGCCCGGATACCGGGCCACACCGGTTTTGAAGACCGGGAGGGGCACCAGCCACCTGAACGCCTCCGCCGATCACCCTAGCCGCCGGCCGGCCCGCCCGCCGCGCAACCCTCGGCAGCCTGCAGCCTGCAGCCCGCATGACGTCCGCCACCTGGGCGGGGAGTCGAGCTGTCGGGCGCGCCCCGCGCGAGAAGCGTGGCAGACGCCGCCGAGCGCACGTGCGGCCTCCTCCCGGCCGTGCAACAGTTCCAGGGTGACGATGACGCAACCTCAACGCCTCACCCAGTACGCCCACGGCGGCGGATGTGCCTGCAAGATCCCGCCCGGCGAGCTCGAAGCCGTCGTGTCCAACCTCATCGGCGATGCCACCCCGCGCGGCCCGGGCGAGCTGCTCGTCGGGCTGGACGACGGGGACGACGCCGCCGTGGTGAAGCTGGCCGCGGGCATGGCCGTCGTCGCCACCGCCGACTTCTTCACGCCCGTCGTGGACGACGCGTACGACTGGGGCCGGATCGCCGCGGCCAACGCGCTCTCCGACGTGTACGCGATGGGCGGCAGCCCGGTCGTCGCCGTCAACCTGCTCGCCTGGCCCCGTGACCTGCTGCCGATGGAGCTGGCCGGCGAGGTCCTGCGCGGCGGCCTGGCGATCGCCCGGGAGGCCGGCTGTCACGTCGCCGGCGGGCACAGCGTCGACGACCCGGAGCCCAAGTACGGCATGGCCGTCACCGGCGTCGCCGACCCGGCCCACCTCATGCGCAACGACGCGGGCGTCGCCGGTACGCCGCTCACGCTCACCAAGCCGCTCGGCATCGGCGTGCTGAACAGCCGGCACAAGTCGACCGGCGAGGTGTTCGCGCAGGCCGTCGCCGCGATGACCGAGCTGAACCGCGCCGCGGCCGAGGCGGCCGTGGCGGCCGGCGCGGTCTGCGCCACCGACGTCACCGGCTTCGGGCTCCTCGGCCACCTGCACAAACTCGCCCGGGCTAGCGGGGTCACCGCCCGGATCGACGCGAGCGCGGTCCCGTACCTCGAGGGCGCACGCGAGGCGCTGCGCGACGGGTACGTCAGCGGCGGCACGCGGCGCAACCTGGACTGGGTGATGCCGCACGCCGACACCGGCGGCGTCGCCGCCGACGAGCTGCTGCTGCTCGCCGACGCGCAGACCTCCGGCGGCCTGCTCGTCGCCGGCGAGGTGCCCGGATACCCCGTGATCGGCGAGCTGCTGCCTGCACGCCCCGACGGCAAGACCCTCGAGCTGCGGTGACGCCGCTGCTGCTCGTACCGTCGGATCCGCTGCGGCCGCGACGGCCGGACGAGCATTTCGCCGCGGAGGCGGCCGCGGCCCGCGAGGCGGGCATCGCGGTCGCGCTGATCGACCACGACGCTGCCGCGCGTGACGGTGGTGCGGACACGGCCGTTTCGACGGTACGGGTCAGCGGCCCCGCCACATACCGGGGCTGGATGCTGCGCGCGGAACACTACGCCGCCCTGGAACGATCCTTGGCCGGCCGTGGTGTCGTCCTCGCGACCACCGCCGGCCAGTACCGGCAGGCGCACGAACTGCCGGGCTGGTACGACTCCCTGGCGCAGGTCACCCCCGAGACGGTGTGGACGGCCGGCGACGACCGGGACGGGTTCGACAAGGCGCGCGCGGAGCTGGGTGAGGGGCCGGCCGTGCTGCGCGACTACACGAAGTCGATGAAGCACTACTGGCACGAGGCCGCGTACATCCCGGACGTCGCCGACGGTGACGCGGCCTGGCGGGTCGCGAGCCGGTTCCGGGAGCTGCGCGGCGACGACTTCACGGGCGGTTTCGTGCTCCGCCGGTTCGAGTCGTTCACCGCGGCGGAGGTGCGGACCTGGTGGGTCGGCGGCGAGTGCCGGCTGGTCACCGCCCACCCCGACTCCCCCGCCGGCCTGCCGCCCGCCGACGTGGACCTGTCCGGGATCGGCGCCCTCGGCCTGCCGTTCGTCACCGTCGACCTGGCGCTGCGCGACGACGGCCGGTGGCGGGTCATCGAGCTCGGCGACGGCCAGGTCAGCGACCGCCCCGCGAGCACCCCGCCCGAAGCCTTCCTCGCGGCGCTGATGCCCGACGCCGGCCGGCCCGGGCTGGTGCCCCATGCCGGATGACCCGCGCTGGTACTGGGACGCCGACGGCGCGCCGGCGTGCTTCCTCGTCGGCGACGACCTCTTCTCCCGTCGCGGCGAGCACATCGGCCACCGCGACGGCGACGAGGTGTTCACGCTGGACGGCCGGTACCTCGCCCACCTCGTCGGCGACCGCATCCTGCCACGGGCCGGCGTCTACCGCCGCATAGGAGCAACCGCCCGCCGGGCCTTCCCGGTCCCGGCGCTGCCGCCCGCCAAGCCACGGGCCCGCATCCGGCCCTCGTGACGAGCCACCCCGGGCGAGCATATTGCCGTTCATCAATGCGTGCGCGATGCTGGGTCGGCGGGCCCACGGGTGATCCCGGCGGCCCGGCAGCGCGATCGGCTTCGCATCCGCAGAGGTGACCATGCCAGCCACAGCCACGCACCCCGTCCACGACGACGTGCCGCGGGGCGCCGGGCGGCGTTCGTCCCCCCGCCGCCGGATGCCGCTGCCGGCGTCGATCGCCGCGATGGCGCTGGCCGCCGCGGCCGTCCTGGTCACGGCGCAGCCGGCCCGGGCGGCCCCGGTCACCATCGACAACAGCGTGCAGCCACGCGACACCGCCGGCGCCATCGTGCACGCCCATGGCGGCGGCCTCCTCGTCTCGGGCGGCTACTACTACTGGTTCGGCGAGAGCCGCAACGCCGACCTGACGTTCCGTGCGGTCGCGCTCTACCGCTCCACGGACCTGAAGACGTGGGAATTCCGCCGGAACGTCCTCACCCAGGCCTCCGCGCCAGAGCTCCAGGTCGCGAACATCGAACGGCCGAAGGTCATCTACAACCGCTCCACCGGGCAGTACGTCATGTGGATGCACAAGGAGAACGGGCGCGACTACAGCGAAGCCCGGGCTGCCGTGGCGACCTCGTCCACGATCGACGGCGACTACGCGTACCGGGGCAGCTTCCGGCCCTTCGACCAGCACATGTCCCGTGACATCACCGCGTTCGTCGACGACGACGGGGCCGGCTACCTGGTCTCCGCCGCCCGGGACAACTACGACCTGCACGTGTACCGGCTGACCGCGGACTACACCAACGTGTCCACGCTCGTGCGAGCGTGGACGGGCGACCACCGTGAGGCTCCGGCCCTGTTCAAGCGCGACGGGGTGTACTTCATGCTCACCTCCGGCGCCACGGGGTGGGCACCGAACCAGCAGAAGTACGCCACCGCCACCAGCCTGAGCGGGCCGTGGAGCGGCTGGGCCGACGTCGGGAACGCCACCGCCTACGGCAGCCAGACCACGTACGTGCTGCCCGTGCAGGGCTCGCAGACGACGACGTACCTGTATCTCGGCGACTGGTGGGGCCCCGGCTACGGCGCGACCTACGCGGACTCCCGCTACGTCTGGCTGCCGCTGCGCTTCCCGAGCAGGACGAGCATGGCCATGGACTGGTACCCCCGCGTCACCGTCGACACCGCGACCGGCGTGGCGACCGGCGTCACCGCGCCGTACGTCAATCTCGTCGCCCGGCATTCCGGCAAGTGCGCCGACGTGGTCAACGGCTCCTCCGCGGCCGGGGCGGAGGTCGTCCAGTACGCCTGCGGATCCGGAGCCAACCAGCAGTGGGAGGCCAGGAACACCGGCGACGGATACGTCCGCCTGGTGGCGCGGCACAGCGGGATGTGCCTCGACGTGGCCAACGGCGCCACGACGGACCGGGCCAAAGTCATCCAGTACACCTGCGGCACCGGCGCCAACCAGCAGTGGCAGATCCAGGACGTCGGCGGCGGCTACGCCCGGCTCGTCGCCCGGCACAGCGGAAAGTGCCTCGACGTGACGGACGCGTCCACCGCCGACTCCACCCGCCTCATCCAGTACGCCTGCTCCGGCGGCACCAACCAGCAATGGCAACAGCGACAGGTGTGAACGGCCCCGGGGGGCGCGGCTAGCGGCCCTCGACGAAGGGCGCCAGGCCGTCGAGGAGGCGGGCCAGGCCGAACTCGAAGAGCCGTTCCAGGCTGAAGTCGAAGCCGTCGGCGGTCAGGCGCCGGAAGTGGCTCATCGAGTGCGCGTCCAGCAGCGTCGCGAACTTCTGCTCCTGCGCGCTCAGCCACTGCTCGTCGGTGAGGCCGGTCTCGCGGACCGCCTCGGCTTCCGGCTCGAGCGCGCTCGCCACGCCACGGACGAAGGTGAAGAGGGTGAGCTGGACGTACATCCGCTCGCCGAGACCGAGCCCGGTGCCGTCGAACGCCGCGAGGACCCACTCGCTGAGCCGTACGCCGTTCGGCGCCATCTGCGGCCGGGTGAGCGACAGCGACGGCGCCAGCCACGGGTGCCGCTGGAACACCGCCCATTCCTGCCGCGCGGCCAGTTCCACGGCGGCCCGCCAGCCGCCGGGGTGCCGGGGTGGCAGCCGGATCGTGCCGATCGCCGCGTCGATCATCGCCAGGATCAGGTCGTCGCGGCTCGGTACGTGCCGGTAGAGCGACATGGTCGCCACGCCGAGGTCGGCTGCGAGCCGGCGCATCGTCAGCTCGGCCACACCGTGCCGGTCGGCGATCGCGATGGCGGCCGAGACCAGCCGGTCGCGGCTCAGGACCCCGTCCTGCCGAGGCGCCGGCCCGGCCACCACGGTGCCCACGCCCGGCCGGGAGACGGTGAGCCCTTCCTCGCGCAGCGCGGCGTGCGCCTTGGTCGCGGTGGCTATCGCGACGCCCCACTCGCGGGTGATCGCCCGCGCGGACGGCACCCGGTCGCCGGGCCGTAGCTCGCCGGCCTCGATCCGCCGGCGGACCTCGGCCACGATCCGCCGGTACGGCGCCTCCCCCATCCCACCTCCCGTACTAGTACACCCAGCCTGCCCCGCCTGTGCCGTACTAGTGCAGATTGCCTCCGGCGCTAGCCATTCCTACGCTGCCTAGTACACGTCCGTACATAGTACGCAGGGAGCGTCCGACATGCGTGTACTGATATCCGGGGCCGGGATCGCGGGGCCCGCGCTGGCGTTCTGGCTGCACCGCGCCGGCGCCGAGGTGACCGTGGTGGAGCAGGCGCCGCGGCCCCGGCCCGGCGGCCAGGCGGTGGACGTCCGGGGCGCCGCCCGCACGGTCGTCGAGCGGATGGGCCTCATGCCCGCCGTCCGGGCGCACCGCGGCGACGAACGCGGCGTCGCCCTGGTGGACGCCCGCGGGCACCGGCTCGCCGCGATGCCGGCCGACGCCTTCGGCGGTGAGGGCATCGTCGCCGAGATCGAGATCGCCCGCGGCGACCTGAGCCGCATCCTGCTGGAGGCCACAGCGGACACGGCCGGCTACCGTTTCGGCGACCGCATCTCGGCGCTGCACCCGGACGGCCGGGTCACCTTCGCCGGCGGTGGTACCGAGCACTTCGACGTGGTCGTCGGCGCCGACGGCGTGCACTCCGGCGTACGCGCGCTGGCGTTCGGCCCCGAGGAGAGATTCGTCCGTCCGGTGGGCGGTTACGGGGCGCTGTTCACGGTGCCGGACCCGGGGGATCTGGGCGGTTGGTTCGAGATGTACAACGCGCCCGGCGGCCGGGTCGCCGGGATCCGACCGGAGCGCACCGGCACGGCGAAGGCGATGCTGAACTTCCGCTCCCGCACCCGGTACGGGCGGCTCGCCCGAGCGGACGTGCAGCGCCTCGTCACCGAGCGGCTGACCGGCGCCGGGTGGCGGGTGCCCGCCCTGCTGGCCGCCATGCCGGCCGCCGACGACTTCCACTTCGACTCGATCGAGCGGGTGCACGTCGAGCGGTGGGCCAGGGGCCGGGTGGTGCTGCTCGGCGACGCCGGCTACTGCGGTTCGCCGCTGGCCGGGCTGGGCACCAGCATGAGCCTGGTCGGCGCGTACGTTCTGGCGGGCGAGCTGGCCTCTGCGGCGGATCCGGAGACGGCGTTCGCCGCCTACCAGGCGCAGATGGCCGCGTACGTGGCCGAGGGCACCCGGCTGCCACCGGGCGGCATGGCCGCGTTCGCGCCGAGGTCGCGGGCCGCGATCCGGCTGCGAGCGCTGTCGATGCGGTCGATGTCCCGCTGGCCCATGCGGCAGGTGCTGGCCCGTCAGTTCGGCAAGGCGGAGGCGATCACGCTCAGCACGTACCCGGCGATCGCCGCCGTTCGGCCGGGGTGAGGTCAGACGCCGATCCCGCCCGAGCCGCTCCCCTGCGGGACGTCCGAGGTCTTGGCGTCGGCCGCGGCGCGCGCCGCCAGTCGCTCCCGTTGCGGGATGACCGTGTACTTCGGGTCCTTCGCCGAGGCCACGCCGCCCTCGAAGATGCCGAAGCGGGTGGCCAGCGACGCGGTCAGCAGCGACAGCCCGGACAGCGCCGACACGACGCGGCTGCGCCGTCCGAGCACCGCCCCGGCCACCCCGGCCGCGGTCAGGAACCGTCCGGCGCGCAGCAGCCTGCCGGGCCGGCCGTCGCGGTACGGCTCGCTGAGGATCCCCTTGGTGGTCTCGACGCGGTGGGCACCGTACAGCTCGAGGGCCGCGCCGCACACCGCCATGCGGCGGGCCGGTCCCGCCTGGTCACACGGCGCGGCCAGCAGGCCGACGCCCGCGCCGCTGGCCAGGGCGCTGCCGGCGAAGACGTAGGGCAGTTCCGGGTACGCGGCGTGCCAGCTGGGCGTGGCCGTGTCCGCGAGCAGGACCGCCGTGTACGTGGCCAGCGCCGGCGCGACGGCGGCGGCGGCGTACTGGCCGGCCGTGCCGACCGGTGGGAGCAGTCGGCGGGCCAGCCCGAGCACGCCGCGTTCCGGCAAAATCGGGGCGGCCTCGGCGACCGCGGCGGCGCCCGCCGCGGCCCCGAACGCGCTGAGGATCCACGTACCCATGGACATCGGGGACGTGGGCTTCGCGACCCGCAGCATGTTCACGAAGCGCTCGGGGCGGCCCAGGTCGTTGATCAGGAAGTACGTGCTGGCGGTCAGCGCGCCCAGCGCGGTGATCCGCCCGGCGCGGCGCAGCGCGGGGCGGCCGGTGGCGGCGCCGCCCGCCGCGAGCATCGAGGAGCCCGCCGCGAGGCCGCCGGTGAACAGGTACGCCGCGATGTCGTAGTGCCAGACCGGCGGCTTGACGATGGGGCGCCCGTAGTACGAGCGGAACTCCGCCGGGGGCACCATCGAGCGGTCGCCGCGGCCGCGACCGCCGCCACGGCGGGCCGAACGGGACCCGCCCCTGGCGTCGCGGCTCAGGCCGCTGCCCTCGTGACCGGCCGGGGGCGGGCTGAGGCGCTCATCGCGGGCGTGTTCCCGCTCCTCCCGGGGCCTCATCGCCGCCGTCCCGCGAACGACACGACGACGGTCGCCGCCATGGCCAGCGCCGCGACGCCGGCCCGTTTCCACATCGCCGGCAGGTCGCGCGTGGTCACCACCGGGTCCGGGGGCAGGCCGTACACCTCGGGTTCGTCGAGGAGCAGGAAGAACGCGCCGTCGCCGCCGACGCCGTCGTCCGGGTCGTGGCCGTAGAGGCGGGCCTCCGCGACGCCCTGCTCGTGCAGCTTCTCGAGGCGGTGCGCGGCGCGGGAACGCAGCTCGTCGAGCTCGCCGTACTGGATGGACTCGGTGGGGCAGGCCTTCGCGCAGGCCGGGGTCAGGCCGTCGCCGATCCGGTCGTAGCACATCGTGCACTTCCAGGCGCGGCCGTCGTCCTTGCGCTGGTCGATGACACCGTACGGGCAGGCCGGGATGCAGTAGCCGCAGCCGTTGCAGATGTCCTCCTGCACGACGACCGTGCCGAACTCGGTGCGGAACAGCGCGCCGGTCGGGCACACGTCCAGGCAGCCCGCGTGGGTGCAGTGCTTGCACACGTTGGACATCATCAGCCAGCGGAAGTCGCTGCGCGGCGCGTCCATGGTGCGCCCGGGCAGGTCGGCCATCGGCATCCCGAGGAACTGCGGGCCGGCTCCGGGCGCGGTGATGGTGGCCGCGGCGGCGAGCGCGTCGGGGGCCGGGGGCACGCCGGGGTCCGTACCCGTGTCCTGGCCGGTCCCGGCCGCGACGACGGCCGTGTGGGCGCTCGCCGACGGACCGGTCGGCAAACCCTCGAACGCGCCCGGCGTGTCCGTGCCGTGCCCGCTGCCCGCGGCCGGCTGCTCGATGAACGCGACGTGGCGCCACGAGTTCGCGGTCAGCCCGCCGGTGTTGTCGTACGAGGTCCCGAGCAGGTTGAAGCCGTCGTCCGGGACGAGGTTCCACTCCTTGCACGCCACCTCGCACGCCTTGCACCCGATGCAGACGCTGGTGTCGGTGAAGAAGCCCATCCGCGGCGGCGCGTCGACGTACCCGGCGTCGGACGCGGGGTCCAGCGGCCCGTAGAGGCTGTTCGGTCCGGCCACGTCAGCTGTCCTCCGGCTCTTCGACCTCGGTGGTGAGGATCGGCGTGCGGTGGCCCGGCGTCAGGCCGGCCCGGTCCCGGTAACCCTGCACGTACGCCAGCAGCCCGGTCCCCGTGGGGCGGCGGCCCGGCTGGATGTCGCAGGTGCCCACCTTGCTCTCCTGGATCAGCACGTTCGGGTCGAGCGTGATGCCGATCAGGTCGTTCGCCGAGTCGCCGGTCACCAGGCCCTCGCCGCCCCAGTGGTACGGCATCCAGATCTGGTGCACGACCCGGTCCTCGATGCGCAGCGGCGTGAGCCGGTCGGTGACCAGCACCCGAGCCTCGATCGCCGCCCGGGCGGTGACGATGTGCGCCCAGCCCAGGTGTTCCAGCCCGCGTTCGGCCGCGAGCTCCGGCGACACCTCGACGAACATCTCCGGCTGCAGCTCCGACAGGTACGCGAGCTGCCGGCTCATGCCGCCGGCGGTGTGGTGCTCGGTGAGCCGGCTCGTGCTGAACACGTACGGAAAGACCTCGCTGTGCCGCTCCGGCGGGCTCGGGTTGGTCAGGTTGTCCGAGCGCTCGTACACCTTGCGGGTCGGGTTGGCCTGCTGCCCGTAGAGCGGGTTGCGGAACGGCGACTCGGCGGGCTCGTAGTGCGTCGGCATCGGCCCGTCGATCAGGCCGCTGGGCGCGTACAGCCAGCCCTTTCCGTCGCCCTGCATGATGAACGCGTCGTCGCCGCTGATCGCCTCGACGCCCGTCGCGCCCTCCGGCGGCCGGTACGACGGCGGCTTGGTCTTCTCGAAGTCCGGCACGTCGTAGCCGGTCCACTCCCCCGCGTCCTCGTCCCACCAGACGTACTTCTTCTTCTCCGACCAGGGGCGGCCCTCGGGGTCGGCGGAGGCGCGGTTGTAGAGCGTGCGGCGGTCGGCGGGCCAGGCCCAGCCCCACTCTCGGGCCACCCAGTCCTGCTCGGTGCGCGGCTTGCGCCGGGCGGCCTGGTTGACGCCGTCCTTGTAGACGCCGGTGTAGATCCAGCAGCCGCCCGCGGTGGAGCCGTCCGCCTTCATCTCGGTGAACGCGGACAGCGGCCGGCCGGTGGCGACCTCGTAGCCGTTGATCTCCTTGAGCACGGCCTCGGCGCTGGGCTCGTCGCCGCGCTCGCCGTGCAGCGGGTAGTCCCAGGCGATGTTGAGCAGCCCCTGGTCACGCGGGTCGGTGGAGCCGGCCCGGCGTTCCCGCATGATCCGTCCGAGGTGGTAGAAGAACCACAGCTCCGAACGGCAGTCGCCGGACGGTTCGACCGCTTTCTCGCGCCACTGCAGCATGCGCTGGGTCTGGGTGAACGTGCCCTCCTTCTCGGCGTGCGAGGCGGCGGGCATGAAGAACACCTCGGTCCTGCACTCCTCCGGCACGATCTCGCCGGTGGCGACCTCGGGGCCGTCCTTCCAGAACGTGGCGCTCTCGATCATGAACAGGTCGCGGACCACGAGCCAGTCCAGGTTGGCCATGCCCAGGCGCTGGGCGCGGCCGTGCGCCGAGCCCACCGCCGGGTTCTGCCCGAGCAGGAAATACCCCTTGACCTTGCCGTCGATCATGTCGAGGACCTGCTGGTAGGTGCCGTGGTCGCCGGTCAGCCGGGGCAGCCAGCCGTACCCGAAGTCGTTGTCCTTCGTCGCGTTCTCGCCGTAGTAGGCCTTGAGCAGGTTGACCGCGTACGACTCGGCGTTCGCCCAGAAGCCCTGCTGCTCGGGGTGCCGGATGGCGTCGATCCACTGCCGGTACGTCTCGTGCTGGCTGTGGTGCGGCATCGGCAGATAGCCGGGCAGCAGGTTGAACAGCGTCGGGATGTCGGTGGAGCCCTGGATGCTGGCGTGCCCGCGCAGCGCCATCACGCCGCCGCCCGGACGCCCCATGTTGCCCAGCAGCAGCTGGATGATCGCGCCGGCGCGGATGTACTGCACGCCGACGCTGTGCTGGGTCCAGCCCACCGAGTAGACCAGCGCGGTGGTGCGCTCGCGGCCCGAGTTGGCGGTCCACGCCTCGCAGACCTCGAGGAACTTGTCCCGCGGCACGCCGCAGAGCCGCTCGACGACCTCCGGCGTGTACCGGGCGTAGTGCCGCTTGAGGACCTGGTAGACGCAGCGCGGGTCCTGCAGCGTCGGGTCGCGGGGCACGTCGGCGGGCACCGGCGGGCCGTGCGACTCCTGCTCCAGCCCGGAGGCGGTCTCCCGGTCGATGTGCGAGCCGCCCTCCTCCTGGCCGTGCTCCTGCTGGCCGGCGTACTGCCAGGTGCTCTGGTCGTACGCGTTGGTCTCGGGGTCGTAGCCGGAGAACAGCCCGTCGAGCTCCTCGGTGTCCTGGAAGTCCTCACTGACGAGCATGGACGCGTTGGTGTACGCGAGCACGTACTCCCGGAAGTCCTTCTCGTTGCCGAGGATGTAGTTGATCACCCCACCCAGGAACGCGATGTCCGCACCGGCCCGCACGGGCACGTACGAGTGCGCGAGCGCGCTGGTCCGGGTGAACCGCGGGTCGATGTGGATCACCTTGGCGCCGCGGTTCTTCGCCTCCACCACGTACTGGAAGCCCACCGGGTGGGCCTCCGCCATGTTGGAGCCCTGGATGATGATGCAGTCGGCGTTGGCCAGATCCTGGAGGAATCCGGTGGCCCCGCCACGGCCGAAGCTGGTCCCCAGACCGGGGACGGTGGCGGAGTGTCAAATACGGGCCTGGTTCTCGATCTGAATAGCGCCCACGGCCGTGAAGAGCTTCTTGATCAGGTAGTTCTCTTCGTTGTCCAGCGTGGCGCCGCCCAGGCTGGAGATGCCGAGCGTGCGGTTCAGCGGGCGCCCGTCCTCGTCGGCGTCCTCCCAGGTCTCGTCGCGCGCGGCGAGCACCCGGTCGGCGATCATGCTCATCGCCGTGTCGAGGTCCAGCTCCTCCCACTGCGTACCGTACGGCCGCCGGTAGAGGACCTTCTGCTGGCGCCGGTCGCTGGTGACCAGGCTCTTGCTGGCCGAGCCCTTGGGGCACAGCCGGCCCTTCGAGATCGGGCTGTCCGGGTCGCCCTCGATCTGGACGACCTTGCCGTCCTTGACGAAGATCCGCTGGCCGCAGCCGACCGCGCAGTACGGGCAGACCGAGCGGGCCACCGAGTCGGCGGTCTCGGTGCGCGCCGTGAGGCTGCGCGAGCGGTCCGATTTCGCCGCCTCGCCGCGCCCCAGCGGGTCGGTTCCGGTCAGCTGCCGGTACACCGGCCAGTGGTTGATCCACGTACGGACGCCCATGTGATCGACACTAGACCACCTCCCGGGGTGCCGCACGGCGTGCGGCCCCCCGGCTCGCGTGTCATCCGCGGACCTTCTCCCGGTACGCGTCCAGCGCGGCGCCGGGGGCAGATCCACGACGGCGAGGGCGGGAACGGGGACCTCCGCACCCGTACGGATGCGGTCAGCCGGCGCCGGGACCGGCCCAGGGGTCGATCGCCGGGAGGCTGCTCGTGTGCGGCGGCAGCTCGGTCTGTGCGGGAATCCCCGCGGAGTGCGACGTGCCCGCGCCGGTAGCGTCGTAGCCCGGATGAGGCTGCGGCGTCGTCACGATGAGCACGTACCGGTTGCGGTGGCACAGCTCGAAGAAGTGGTTCGCCGACGGCGCCGCGAGCAGCACCAGGGCGGTCAGCGTGGCCAGGGCCGTCAGCGCGTCCAGGGCGCCCGCGCTGATGCCGTACACGGCGGGCATGAGGTGTTGAACCGCGCCCGGTCCGGCCGAGCCGGACGGGCCGTGGAACGGGTCCGACAGGGCGCCGAGGCCCCCGCAGAGCAGGGAGAGCCCGCCGAGCACGTACGTCGTCACCCTGGCGTTCCTGCGGCCCTGCCCGTTGAGCACCGCCAGGACGGCGGCGCCCCCGGCGAACACGATGTCGAGCGTCGCGCCGACCAGGCTGCGGAACCCCGAGCCGGTGTCACCGGTGTACGCGTCGCGGTAGACGCTCAGGCCGGTGTTGACGAAGACCAGCTCGAGGACCGCGGAGAGCAGGCAGAGCCCCGCGACCCCGTACAGCAGCGCGCACGCGAAGCGCACGCTGGTCGGCGAGCTCGGCGGCACGGGTGGCGCCAGATGCATGCGGGACAAGGTAGCCCCCCGAGGCTCGCGGGCCTCAGTGCGGGAAGGCGCGCGGGATGCGGGGTGAGACTCCGGCCCGGAAGGCTTCGATACGGGTCGTCACCTGACGCCTGCCCAGCGTGTTCTCGATGCGGTCCCGGTACAGGCACCGGGCGGCGAGCTTGTCCAGGTCCACCGTGAAGTAGATCGCCATCAACGGATTGACGAACAGCGGGCTGCCCGTCGTACGCCTCGTGAACTGGACGTCGCCGAACGCGCCGCCGGTGGCCGCGGCGATCTGGCCGTGCACGATGCTGGGCCGCGCCGGGGTCGCGGCCTGGGCGTTCGCGACCGCGTCGCGGTAGAGCGCGGCCTCCCGGCTGGCGTTCGGTACGGACAGAGCACCGAGATATCCGCCCTCGCGATCGAGCGCGGCGAGATTCTCCAGCACCTCGGCATGGTTCACGCCGTCGTACGCGTCGATGCCGAACCCGAGCGAGCTGACCAGCTTCACCGGCAGGTCGAGGCCGGCCACCGCGGCGAGGCTGGTGATGTCCTCAACGGGCGTACCGAGGTTGCTCTCGTCGCCGCGCAGCAGGATGTCGGTGCCGCCGTCGACCAGCACGACCGCGTCGATGTCCAGCCGCTCGACGAGATACCGGTACGCGTCGCGCAGCAGCTGCACGCCGAGCGGCGGGAAGGCGTACACCGTCGACGGCAGGTCGTTGGCGGCCAGCCACCGGGCGAGCGTGCCCTCGGGGAAGTACCAGTCCGAGCTGGCTGTCTCCGGCGTCACCTCCACGACGTGCTCGTCCACCCACGACTCGCGGCCGATCTCGACGAGCTCGGAGAACGACAGGTTCGCCAGATGCACCCGTACGCCGGCATCCCACAGCGCGACGGCCAGCGGCAGGCCGGCGTACACGTCGAACCCGCCGCCGGCGCCCGCGATCAGGACGGTGCGGGCGGGGGCGAGCGCGGCGAACAGGGGTGGGGTGGACAACGAGAACGTCCCGGAATCCGCGGGCGGCGGGGCAGGGCTCAGCACCGGACCATGATCCGCCATGGCCGCCGGTGCCGCTGACCCGTCACCACACGAACGGAACGAGGCGGGCCCGGCCGGCGGCGAACCGCCGGTAGCGGTCGCCCAGGGCGGCGACGAGGGCGCGCTCCTCGATGCGGATCCGGAGGACGAGCGCGATCAGGACCAGCCCGAAGGCACCGGCGGCGCCCACCCCGTTGCCTGCCGCCAGTATCGGTCGTCGGCGGCAGGCCGCTTCGGGCGATGACGGCCCATCGCATCGTTATGCTGCGGAGATGGTCCGGGACGAGTTGCTGCGGCTGCGAGCCGGCGCGGAAGCCGAGGCCGCCACGCTGGCCCGGGATCTCGAGGCGCTGTTCGCCGCGTCGCGCGATTCGAACGCCGACGACGAGCACGACCCGGAGGGCGCCACCATCGGTTTCGAGCGGGCCCAGCTGACCGCGCTGCTCGCCGCCGCCCGCAAGCGGGTCGCCGAGGTCGACGACGCGCTGGCGCGGGTGGAGGCCGGCACGTACGGCGTCTGCGAACGGTGCGGGCAGCCGATCGCCGAGGAGCGGCTCGCCGCGCGGCCGTTCGCCCGCTTCTGCATCGCCTGCGCGTAGCGCGCCTGCGGGAGCGAACGGCCGCGTCAGAACGTCAGGATCGCCCGCCGGCCCGGCGGAGCATCTCGTCCAGCTCGGGGTCGGGCATCAGCTCCCGGACATCCTGCGCGCACCGGCACGCGGCGGCGATCCTGGCGGCCCAGGCGAGCGCCTCCTCCCGGGACGGCACGTCGACGACCGTGAGGCCGCCGATGACCTCCTTGGTCTCCGGGTACGGCCCGTCGCTGACCACCCCGTCGGCGACGACGATGCCGGCCCGCTGACGCTCGAGCCCGCCGCCGAACACGAAGACGCCGGCGTCGAGCGCCTCCTGCAGCACGGCGTGCGCCGCCTTCGCCACCTCCGGTATCTCCCCGGCCGGAATGTGGTCCATCGCGCCGTCGTCGAACGAGATCAGGTACCGCGGCATCGCATGACTCCCTTGTCCGGGCGGCCCGGTCCGGCCGCCCCTCGCCTGTTCCACGAACGGCCCGCCCCGAATCCGACACCGCGCACACCCTGTAAAGCGTCCTAGGATGTTAGGGGCCGCAGCCGGGCCTGAGGATCCCAGCCGGGGGCGGGCGTGAACACCCCGGCCGGGTCAGGAACAGGGCATCGCGGTGCGGGAACGCGGCAGGACCACCGGCTCACTCTGAAGCTGCCCGGCTTCTTCACCGGATGCGCACATCTGCGTGGTTGGGTGGTCCACATGAGAGCGTTCACGGGGTTCACCTGCGACCTGGCCACCGCGCGCCCATGAGCCGGCTCGGACGAACCCGCAGGGCGTTGCTGGCGATCGCGCTGACCACCGCCATCCTCGGCGCCGGTTATCTCGGCTCCGTCGCGATCCGGCGCACCCGGACGGTCACGATGCAGGCCGCCACCGGCACGTACCGGGTCGGCCGCCGGATGACCGAGTGGACCGACGACACCCGCGCCGACCCGCTCGCGCCCTCCCCCGGCGCCCGGGAGCTGGCCGTCTGGTTGTGGTACCCGGCTCCGCCCGACGCCACGGGCCCGCGAGCCCGGTACGCCCCGGGCGCGTGGGCGGCGCTCCACCTTCCCGGCGTCGCCGGCTGGGGCGAGAGCAGCTTCGACGCCGTACGGGTCCACGCGCTGGACTCCGCCCCGGTGGCCGCCGGCCGCTTCCCCGTGGTCGTCCTCGAACCGGGCCTCGGGCTCGCCGCGCCGCAGTACACCGCGATCGCGGAGAACCTCGCCGCCCACGGCTGGCTCGTCGCCGGCGTCACCCCCACGTACAGCGCCAACGTCACCGTGCTGCACGGCAAGGTCGTGCAGGCCAGCGCCGCCGGCAACCCCGCCGTCCTCGATCAGGCGGACCTGCACGCGCCCGCCGTCGCACGGGCCGCGGACGCGCTCCTCCGCGTCTGGGCCGCCGACGCCCGCTTCGTCGCCGCGCGGGTCGCCGCTCTGGACCGTGACGGCTGGGCCGCCGGGCACGTCGACGCCACCCGCACCGTCTACGCCGGTCACTCGTTCGGCGGCGCGGCCTCGTTGCAGGCGTGCCACGACGACCCGCGCTGCGCCGCCGCCGTGGACCTCGACGGCACCCAGTTCGGGCCGGTGGTCCACACCGGTCTGCGCCGGCCCGTGCTGCTGATCGCCGCCGGCTCGTGCATCACCGGCACCTGCCGGCCGGCTTCCGCGGCGGACCGCGCCGATCAGGTGACCGCGCGCACGCTGCTCGCCGCGTCCACGGGACCGGTCCGGACGTACGAGGTGGACGGCATGCGGCACTTCGACTTCACCGACTACGACGCCTACTATCTCGCCGCCCCGCTCCACCGGCTGTTGCCGCTCGGCTCCCTTCCCCGCGGCCGCGGGCTCAGCATCACCAACGACCACCTGATCTCGTTCCTCGCCGGATGACGGGCACGGCGCGACCCGGTCCTCTGGCAAGGTGAGCCCATGACGCTCTACGACGCCGTGGGCGGGGCGCCGGCTCTCCTCGCCCTCGCCGCGGACTTCCACGCGCGGTGCCTGGCCGATCCCGTGCTCGAGCACCCCTTCTCGCACACCACCAACCCGGAGCACGTGCAACGCCTCGCCGACTACTGGGGCGAGGTGTTCGGTGGGCCGCCGGTCTACTCCGCGTCGTACGGCGGCCACTCCGCCATGCTCGGCCTGCACGCGAACCAGGGCGCCGAGGACGACCTCGGGGACCGCTTCGTGGCCTGCTTCGTCGCGGCGGTCGACAGCACGGGCGTCACGTCCGATCCGGCGGTGCGGGCGGCCCTCGTCGCGTACATGCGGTGGGCGACCGACGAGGTGATGACGTACTCCCCGATGGGCTCGCGGGTTCCCGCCGGGCTGCCGGTGCCCCGCTGGACCCTGGACGGCTTGCAGCGCTGAGGCGATATCGTGCCGCCATGCGTGTTCCCGGCTGGCTCGACGACACCCGGATGTCGTACGACACCGTGGCGGCCGGCTACGCCGACATGCTGCGCGACGCACTCGCCGGCGAGCCGTTCCAGCGGGGCATCCTGGCGCTGTTCGCCGAGCTGGTACGCGCGCAGGGCGGCGGGCCGGTCGCGGATGTCGGCTGCGGCCCGGGCCGGATCACCGACCACCTGCACCGCGCCGGGCTGGACACGTTCGGTGTCGACCTGTCACCCGCGATGATCGAGGTGGCCCGGCGGGATCACCCGGGCCTGCGGTTCGAGGTCGGCTCGATGACGGACCTCGACCTGCCCGACGGATCCCTGGCCGGCCTGCTCGCCTGGTTCTCGACGATCCACGTCCCGGACGACGAGCTGCCCGCGGTCCTCGCCGGCTTCTTCCGGGTCCTGCGCCCCGGCGGGGCGCTGCTGCTCGGTTTCCACGCCGGCACGGGCAGCACGCTCAAGACCGAGGGGTACGGCGGCCGGCCGATGCACGTCCACGTGCACCGCCGCACGCCGGCGGAGGTCGCGGGCCGGCTCGGCGCCGCGGGCTTCACCGTCGAGGCCGAGATGGTGCACCGTCCGGCACCCGGCGTCGAAGGCGGCTTCGTCTTCGCCCACCGGTGAGCGTGCTACCGGGCCCCCGCCGCGGCCTGGACGGCCGGCGCCGCTGAGGCGTACAGCTCGAGGGTGGCCGGAAGCTGCGAGTGCAGCGGCGCCGGCAGGGCGTCCACCGTGAACCAGGCCAGGTCGTCGAACTTGTGCGGCTCACCGATCCGCACGGCCGCCGGATCGAGGCGTACGGCGAAGACCAGCGCGACCCAGTGCGAGTGCGGCCGGACGACGTTGCGCACGCCCAGCATCGTGATGTCCTCCGGCGTGGCCGCGTACTCCTCGCGGACCTCGCGGGTGACGGCGTCGTCGAAGCTCTCACCGAACTCCAGCGCGCCCGCGCCGGTGTCCCAGGTGCCCGGCTCGTCGCGGGCGGCGGCGGAGCGTTGCGCCAGCAGGACCCTGCCGTTGCCGTCGTGGCAGACGAACACGCAGGACACCCGGACTTCTTGTGCCGTCATGGCCGCCATCATGCCAAGCGTGTCAGGGTGGGGCGTGATCAGGCGGATCAAGGTGTGTCTCAACGGCGGCCGACGCCCCGGCGAGCATCCGGGCGTGCCCGTCACGCCCGCGCACCTGGCCGGGGCGGCCGCGGGCGCCGTCGCGGCCGGGGCGGAGGCGGTGCATCTGCACCCACGGGATGCGGGCGGCGCCGAGACGCTCGACGTGGGTGCGGCCGTGGCGGCGGTGCGGCGGCGCTGCCCCGGTACGCCCGTCGGCGTCTCCACCGGTCTGTGGATCACCGGCGGGGACGCGCGGCTGCGCCTCGAGCGGATCCGGGCGTGGGCACAGCTGCCCCCGGAACAGCGTCCCGACATGGCGTCGGTGAACGTGCACGAGGACCGGTTCGCGGGTACGGCCGCCGCGCTGCGCGACGCCGGGGTGGCCGTCGAGGCGGGGGTGTGGTCCGTCGACGACGTCGAGGCGCTGGCCGGCGTACCCGTCGATCGGGTTCTGGTGGAGGTTCTGCACACACCGGCGGCGGACGCGGTGGCGGTGGCCGACCGGATCCTGCAGCGGCTGGACCGGCGCGGCGTCGCCGGCCCGCGGTTGCTGCACGGCGAGGAGGAGGCGTGCTGGCCGCTGGTGCGGCACGCCGGGCGCCTGGGGCTGCCGACCCGGGTAGGGCTCGAGGACACGCTGGTGGACGAGACGGGCGCCCCGGCGGTGGACAACGCCGACCTGGTCCGGCGGGCGATTCGGGTGTGGGACGCCGCGCCCCGTCCAACCACCCCACCGCCACGCACAACCGGACTGAAGCGTCAGGTCCAGTAGAGGATGCGGCAGGCCGGGAGCCGGTCGGCGATCTCCCGGTCGAACCAGGAGCGCAGATCCGTCATCGTGGTGCGCGGGTAGACGTACTTCACCGCGCCGAACTTGCCGTGCTTGCGGTCGCGGGCCCCCTCGTCCATCTCCAGGCGGGTCGCCGGGTACCAGCCGAGCAGCACGTCCTTGCTGCCCGGGGTGAAGCGGTGTGTGATCAGCTCGGCGGTCAGGTCGAGGCCCGGCACGCCGCCCACCGCGCGGGCCACCTCGTCGAGCAGGTGGCCGTAGTGCTCCGGCCAGTCCGGCACCGGCATGATCGGCGCGATCGTGAGCCCGACCGGGTAGCCGTCGAGGGCGAGGCGGCGCAGGGCGGCGAGGCGGTCCTCCAGCCGGGCCGTGCCACCCTCGAAGCGGGTGGTGACCGGCAGGCAGTTGACGCTGAAGCGGACCCGGGTGCGGCCGTGGTGCGGCAGGCCTGCGAACGTGCCCACGTCGGCGAACTTCGTCGTCCAGCGCAGCTGCACCGCGTCGTCCCAGGCGCCGAAGTGCTCCACCGCGCGGCGCCAGCTGCCGGTGAGGTGTTCCAGCGCGAGCGGGTCGGTGTAGCAGGACGCCTCGAAGGTGGTGCCCTCCTCGGGGCGGCGCTTCGCGGTTCCGGCGTACGGCGCCAGCCCGGCGAGGATGTCGTCGAGGTCGGCGTACACGCGGGTCACCGGCGGCCCGGTCAGCGAGCCGGCGAGATAGCAGTACTGGCAGTGCGCCGGGCAGCCCTCGGCCAGGTCGAAGCGCCAGTCCGCGCTGGGGGCGATGGGTTGCAGGCGGCGGCGTGACGGCGGGCTGACCACGATCGCCAGGGTGGCCTTCGCGCGGGCGTACGTCTCCCGCTCGGTGGCGCCGCGCAGCCCGGTCAGCCGGTTGCCGGTCAGCCGCTCCACCTCGATGCCCTGCGCCTCGAGCCGGGCCATGATGCGGTGGCCGTGCGGATGGTCGTACGCCGCCGGGGTGGCCACCACCCGGCGCGGCGTCCACCGCCGGGCCGGGCGCGCGGGCGGCGCGAGGCCGCTCAGGTCGTGCAGGTCGGTGCGCTCGCCGCTGGCGCTGTGCGGTGCCGCGGGCACGTCCGGGGCCAGGGGCCGGGTGAGGTCCACGACCCCAGGGGTACCCGCGCGGCGGCGGATCTCACCGCCGGCCCAGGTATCGGCGCAGGTCCTGGGTCTCCCCGGTGATCGGGCGCACGGCGAGGATGCACGTGTCGTCGTCCGGGTTCGCCCGGCGCAGCCGGGCCAGCAGCTCGCCGAGGGGCTGGCGGGGCGAGGCGCGTACCGACTCGTCGACCGCGCGGATGACCGCGTCGAGGCCGTCGTCGAGGCCACGGGAGCGGTGCTCGACCAGCCCGTCCGTGTAGCACAGCAGCAGGTCGCCGATCGCGAGGTCGAGCACGGCGCACTCGTACCGGGCGTCCTCGACGACGCCCAGCATCGGCCCCGACGGGCGGGGCAGCGGCGCCGTCCGGCCGCCCCGCGACAGCAGCGGCGGCGGATGCCCGGCCTGGGCCCAGGTGAGGCGGCGCCGGGCCGGGTCGAAGCGGGCCACGATCGCGGTCGCGGCGATCTCCGGCGTCTCCGCGTCCAGGTCGCAGGTCAGCCGGTTGAGGTGGCCCAGCAGCTCACCCGGGTCGGACGTGGTCACGGCCAGCGCCCGCAGCGAATGGCGCAGCTGCGCCATCGTCGTGGCCGCCTGGGTGCCGTGCCCGGCCACGTCGCCGACGGCGAGCAGCACCGAGCCGTCGCCGAGCGTCGTCGCGTGGTACCAGTCGCCGCCGACCATGCCCTCCTGCCCGGCCGGCAGGTAACGGACGGCGACCTTGAGGCCGGGCAGCGCGACCGGCCCGTCCGGGATCGGCAGGATGGCCCGCTGCAGCTGGGCCGCGAGCGCGTGCTCGGCGGCCGCGGACCGCCGCTGCTCCGCGAGCTGGTGCTCGACCTCGGCGAGGCGCCGGGCGCCGGCCTCGCGGGCGGTGACGTCCTGCACGATGCCGTAGATCCGCAGCGGCGACCCGGCCGCGTCCCGGACGGCGTCGGCGACCGTCCGCAGGTACTTGACCCGGCCGTGCACCCGGGCGCGGAGGGTCACGTCGACCTGCTCGCCACGCTCGAACGCCTCGACGGCGGCCATCCGCAGCGGCAGGTCCTCGGGCAGGGTCAGCGCCTCGGTCTCCTCCCGCGACATGGGCCCCAGCGCGGGATCGCGCTCGTAGATCCGGAAGACCTGCGCGGACCAGCGCACCTCCCCGCTGACCAGGTCCCATTCGCCCCAGCCGAGGTTGCCCAGGCGCTCGGTGCCGGCGATGCGTTCGCTCTCCCCCGGGCTGCGGTCGTGGCGCTCCCAGCTCATCAGCAGCCCGGAACCGACCCGGTGGGCGCGGACGGTGTACCGCTCGCCGGCCAGCAGGAACGGGCCGACCTCGGCCGGTTCGCCGCTGTCCAGCACCCGCTCGTAGCGTCGCCACCGCTCGCTGAGCAGGCTCTCCGGGAGGTGGTCACCCAGCCGCGAGCCGATCAGGGCCCGGCCGTGCAGCCCGTCGGCGACCTCGGCCTCCGGGGTCGCCGCGGCGAACTCCAGGTCGACGAGGCGGCCGGCGTCGAGCACGGGCAGCAGCAGCGCGGCCTGGCCCGGCATGCCGTCGAGCACCGCCTGCGCCGTCGCCAGCCAGGGCTCCGCGCGGCGCACCTGCGCGACGCCGACCGCGGGCAGGCGCGGGTGCGGCGCGGCACCGCGGGCGGACGGCTCGGTGACGTCGAACAGGGTGATCACGCCGGCGGCCACGTCGACGAGGTCGCGGCCCTGGTCGGCGGTCATCTGCAGGAGGTGACGGTGCGCGTCGGACAGCCGGCAGCGGGTCCGCCCGGCGAGCAGCCCGACGGCCCGGTCGACCAGCGCGCGCCCGGCGTCCTCCGCCTGCTGGGACGGGCGCAGGCTCTCCACCGCCTCCACGTACGCCTGACGGCCGCCCATCCAGGTCACTGCCCCCTCCACGTACGACGTCGGATGCCTCCTGGATACGCCAGCGCGGCCGAGATCGTCATCCCCCGAACACCCCCACCCCCATCCCACCTGCGGCGCGGCGCGGCCCGGGTCACCCGGACGGGCTACCGTGACGGATCGTGCTCAGAGTTCGAAGAGGCCGCGCATCGCCTCGGTGACCCGGGCCATGCTGGCGCCGGTGGCCATGCCGATGCGCTCCGCGCCGACCGAGGCCGGCAGGCGGCGCATCCGGTTGATCACCACGACGCCGGTGATGGGGTCCTGCTCGGTGAGGGCCACCGCGTACGGCGGCAGCTCGGTCACGCCGCGCTGGCGCACGATGGGCGCGCAGAACGGGGACGCGTTCGACCGCTCGTTGTAGCTGTCGGCCGAGAGCACGAGGACCCGGTAGCGCAGGTCGGTGCGGCTGCCGATGGTCCAGATCTCGCCGCGCTTCACGCGCCGAGCGTACCGTCGGGCCGATCTTTCCCGGCGCGCGCGTCAGGCCGTGGCGTGATGGCGCTGTTTCACGCGGTACATGGCCTGGTCGGCGCGGGTGACGAGTTCCTCGGGGCGCAGCCGGCCGTCGGAGAGCACCGCGCCGACGCTGGCCCCGGCGCGCACCGGGTGACCGCCGAGGTCGAACGGCTCGGCGAGGACCTGCTCGATGTGCGCGGTCAGCCGCGCGGCCGCCTCCTGCTGCGCCTCCTCCTCGCAGAGCAGCAGGAATTCGTCGCCGCCGTAGCGGGCGAGCGTCTCCCCCGCGCGCAGGCCGGCCCGGATCCGCCGGCCGATGCCGATGAGCACCTGGTCGCCGGCCGCGTGGCCGAGCTGGTCGTTGACGGCCTTGAAGCCGTTGAGGTCGCAGAAGAGCAGCACGACCGCCGGGCGGCCGGTGGCGCGCTCGCGGGCCACGGCGGCCTCCAGCCGGGCGTTGAGCTCGGCGCGGTTGGGCAGCCCGGTGAGCGGGTCGTGGGTGGCCTGGTGGCGCAGGGCCGCCTCGGCCTGGTGCCGTTCGGCGGCGAGCCGGCCGATGCGGACCATGACCAGCGGCACGATGAACACGCAGCCGAGCGCCAGCAGCAGTCCGTCGGAAGGCAGGGCCAGGATCTCGCGGACGCCGGCGACCAGCGGGTTCACGGCGAGGGCCAGGCCGAGGAAGGCCAGCCTGCCGGGGGTGAGGCGGTCGACCGGGGCCGGGCCGGGGTGCAGGAGGTCGAGCATCGACGGGTGCAGCGGGGCCGCACCGACACACACGTACGCGATGACCAGGAACACCTCGATCCAGCCCGGCCGGCTGGTGGTCATCGTGCCGGTGGTGACGGCGAGGACGACGTTGCCGACGAGGCCGAGCAGCAGCGCCCACACCAGCAGGTTGAGCGCGGGCAGCCGCCGGTCGGCCACCTTCCGGACCCGGACCAGGGCGCCGAGGACGCCGGCGAGCACGAGGATGGTGACCAGCAGCGCCGCCTGCTCCCCGGTGCTCGCGCCCAGCTCGTTCAGGCGCGGGAAGACGAGCCCCGTCCACAGCAGCCCGCCCAGGGTGACCGCGGCGAGCGACACGTCGAGCAGGCCGCCGATGTCGCCGCGCCCGCGGCGCACCACGAGGGCGATCGCGGCGGCGAGCAGCGCGGCGTGCCCCACTGTCACCAGCAACTCGGCGGACATCCGACGGTCGGGCCCGGCGAAGGCGGTGAGCGCGTTGCCGGTGGACATCACGGTCATCGCGCCGGCCAGGATCCACCAGGGCAGACCCTCGCGGGCGCCCAGGCGGCGCAGCAGGGTCAGCAGGGCCGGCACGCTGCACGCCGAGACGAGCAGCATGTTCAGCGGCCGGGCGCCCGCGGGCAGCAGCGGGTGCGCCACCGCCAGCGAACCGGTGCCGCCCAGGTACCACCAGAAGGCGCGAGTCACCTCCTCACCTTCGGCGGATCGTCCCGCGGGGTGAGCGTTGTTCACCTCCGGTCGAACCCCGGGCGTTGTGAATCCGTAACAATGGCCGTGACGGCTTGCGACCGACGGGATGCACCCCGTTTCTCGCGTGGAGGAAGGACGTTCATGACGCAGAAGGCTCAGATCGGCGTGACCGGCCTGGCGGTGATGGGGCGCAACCTGGCCCGCAACTTCGCCCGCCACGGCCACACGGTCGCGGTGCACAACCGCAGTTACGGCCGGACGAAGGAGCTCGTCGAGGAGTTCGGCCACGAGGGCACGTTCATCGCGTCCGAGAGCGCCGAGGACTTCGTGGCGAGCCTGGAACGGCCCCGCCGCGTGGTGATCATGGTCAAGGCCGGCAAGGCCACCGACGCGGTCATCGACGAGTTCGCCCCGCTGCTCGAACCGGGTGACATGCTCATCGACGCGGGCAACGCCCACTTCGCCGACACCCGGCGGCGGGAGGCGGCCCTCAAGGAGCGCGGCCTGCACTTCGTCGGCACCGGCGTGTCCGGCGGCGAGGAGGGCGCCCTGCACGGCCCGAGCATCATGCCCGGCGGCTCGCCGGAGTCGTACGAGTCGCTCGGCCCGCTGCTGGAGGACATCTCGGCCAAGGTGGACGGGGAGCCGTGCTGCGTGCACGTCGGCCCGGACGGCGCCGGCCACTTCGTGAAGATGGTGCACAACGGCATCGAGTACGCCGACATGCAGCTGATCGCCGAGGCGTACGACCTGCTCCGGCAGGCCGGCGGCCACTCGCCGGCGGAGATCGCGGAGATCTTCAAGGGCTGGAACGAGGGCCGGCTCGGCTCGTACCTGATCGAGATCACCGCCGAGGTGCTCAAGCAGGTCGACGCGGAGAGCGGCAAGCCGTTCGTCGACGTGGTGGTGGACCGCGCGGAGCAGAAGGGCACCGGCCGCTGGACCGTGCAGTCGGCGCTGGACCTGGGCGTGCCGGTGAGCGGCATCGCCGAGGCGGTGTTCGCCCGGGCGCTGTCCGGCGGCGCGGACGTGCGCGCGGCCGCCGCGGGCAAGCTGCCCGGCCCGTCGGCCACCGCCGGCGCGGGCGGCGCGGACCTGCAGGCCGACGTCGAGCAGGCGCTGTTCGCCTCCAAGATCGTCGCGTACGCGCAGGGCTTCCAGCAGATCCAGGCGGCCAGCGCCGAGTACGGCTGGCAGATCGACCCGGGCGCGATGGCCAAGATCTGGCGGGCCGGCTGCATCATCCGGGCGAAGTTCCTCGACTACATCAAGCAGGCGTACGACAAGGACGCGAACCTGCAGACCCTGCTCGTCGACGACTACTTCCTCGAGGCGGTCAGCGGCGCGCAGGACGCGTGGCGGCGGGTCGTGGCGCTCGCCGCGGCGCAGGGCATCCCGGCGCCGGGCTTCGCGTCGGCGCTGGCGTACTACGACGGGCTGCGCGCCGAGCGCCTGCCGGCCGCGCTGATCCAGGGCCAGCGCGACTTCTTCGGCGCACACACGTACCAGCGGGTCGACAAGGACGGCTCGTTCCACACCATGTGGGGTGCGGAGCGCAACGAGGTGTCCGCCTAGACCGGGACGGCGGTGGCGGTCCGCACCATGAGGGCCGCCATCTCCGCCGGCGGGAGCGGCTTGGCCATGTAGTAGCCCTGGCCGAGCCGGTATCCCATCTGCCGCAGCCGTTCCAGCTGCGCGGCGGTCTCGATGCCCTCCGCGACGGCGTACAGGTCGAGGTATTCGGCGAGCTGCGCGACGGCCGCGGCCACCGCGAGGCGGCCCCGGTCCTCGCCGTCGCAGATGCCGTCGACGAAGGACTTGTCCAGCTTCAGCACGTCCACCGGGAACGCCCGCAGCAGGCTGAGGCTGGACTGGCCGGTGCCGAAGTCGTCGAGGGCCAGGCGTACGCCCAGCTCGTGCAGCGCCTCGAGGGTGTCGCGCACCTGCCGGCCGTCGACCACCGACGACTCGGTCACCTCGAGCACCAGGTTCGCCGGTACGAGGCCGGTGTCGCTGAGCACGGCCGCGACCTCGTCGACGAAGCCCGACTCGCGCAGCTGCCGCGCGGCCACGTTGACGTTGATCGAGCGGATCGCGGCGGGGCCGTACTCGGCGTGCCAGCGGGCGAGCTGTTCGCACGCCTCGCGCAGCACCCACGAGCCGAGCGGCACGATCAGCCCGGAGCGCTCGGCCACCGGGATGAAGTCGCCCGGCGACACGTTGCCGCGTACGGGGTGCCGCCAGCGCACCAGCGCCTCCGCGCCGGACATGCGGCCGGTGGTGATGTCGAAGACCGGCTGGTACATCAGGTACAGCTCGTGCCGGATGATCGCGTTGTGCAGCTCGCTGCCGAGCCGGGCGTGGTTGACGACCTCGTTGCGCATCCGCGGCTCGAACCGGGCGTAGGACGCCTTGCCGGAGGCCTTCGCCGCGTACATCGCGATGTCGGCGTTGCGCAGCATCTCGTCGGCGCTGTCGCCCGGCCCGGCCAGCGCGACGCCGATGCTGGCGTGCGCGAGCAGGTGGTGCTCGCCGACGCGGAACGGCACCGCCAGGGCGGCCAGGATGCGCGCGGCCGCGGCCTCGGCCTGCACCGGCTCGTCGGTGTCGAGCAGCACGGCGAACTCGTCGCCGCCGAGCCGCGACGGCAGGTGGGTGACCGCGCTGTGGTGCCGCAGCCGCTGCGCCACCTCGTAGAGCAACTGGTCGCCGACGGCGTGCCCCATGGTGTCGTTGACCATCTTGAAGTCGTCGATGTCGACCAGCAGCACGCTGGCCGGCAGGTGCGCGTCGAGCCGTTCGCCGAGCACGGTGCCGAAGCGGGCCCGGTTCGCCAGCCCGGTCAGCGGGTCGTGCATCGCCAGCCGTTCCAGCTCGGCCTGCTGGCGGCGGATCCCGCCGAGCATCCGCTCGTTGGCGCGCAGGCCCAGCAGCTGCCGCGCGACCACGAACGCGGCGATCAGCACCGCGCCGACGATGACGACGCGCTGGTGCGAGTCGAGCTGGCGCGCCGAGACGGTGATGACCAGCGCCGCGGTCGCGATCACCGAGATCAGCGGCAGCGCGTTGTAGACGCTGCGGCGCGCGGGCGCCACCGCCGTCACGCCCGGGCGGCCCAGCACGAGCTGCTGACGGTACGCGGCCAGGCACATCGCCAGCCCCACCAGCGGTACGGACAGCACCGACAGCCACAGCCGGGCGGTGGGGCTGCCGGCGATGAGCAGCACCGAGGAGACCACCCCGGTCAGCGGCGCGACGGCGAGCATCCGCAGCGACAGCGGGTCCACGACACTGGCCGGGCTCATCGCCGCGCGGCCGATCACCACGAGCGCGATGAGGCCGCCCACGCCGACGACTGCGGCGCCCTGCAGGGTGGCCGGCGACGTGGCGGGATCGGCGAGCTGGAAGACGACGTACCAGAAGATCAGCGTGCCGGATACGGCCACGGTGGCACCGTCGAGCACGAGTTGTGTCCACCGCAGCGAGGACCGGCGCTCGCGGGGCAGTTGCAGGAAGGCCAGCAGTGCCATGGCCACGCCGAGCATGATCGGCGCGGCGACGTACGGCGAGAGACCCGGCCGGTTGTTGGCCAGCGCGAAGCTGATCGCGGCGCCGGCGCCCAGGCAGATGGCCGCGTTGGCGAACCATCGCCAGAAGGAGCGCACCGGCCGCGCCACGACGATCATGGCACCGATCCGGCGGCAGGCCAGGAACGCGCCGAGCATCGCGAGCGGGCCGCCGGCGTACCCGGGCCGGGTGGTGCCCCCGTCCTGCACCGTCAGCCACACCAGCGACCAGGCCAGCGCGAGCACCGCCACGGCGAGCGGAAGCGGGCCCGGGCGGGCCTGCTTCTGCGCGCGCCGGCGGCCGACCCGCGTGGCTGGTGCCGTCATGGTGGCGTGGGGTCCCGTCTGTGCTGGTCAGCGAAATACATGTCCGGTCCTGGTGGAATTCCAGTCGGCTCCGGCGCGTCGAAGCTGAGAATTACCGGGACTGCCTGCGCGGCGGCTCCAACCTGCGATAGAGGACCCGTCCGGCCCGCGGGCGGATGTGCGGGGGTGCGCGCGCCCCCTAGGGTCTGGGACGTCATGGAACGCACACCGGTCTGGCTGCTGCCCGCCGCGCTCGCCGTCCTGCAGCTGGCGGCCTGGCCGGGGCTGGCGTACGCGACCCGCGAGCACGTGACGGCGACCTCGGCGGCCACCGCGGTGGCGGTGACCGTGACCGTCGCGGTGGCGCTGCTGTGGCGGCGTACCGCCCCGATCGCGACGACCGGGGTGGTGGTCGCCGCGTTGACCGTCGCCGAGCTGGGCCTGCCGCCGGACTCGCTGAGCGTGATCACGGTCGCCGACATCGTCATGCTGTACGGGATCGCCGTACGCCGCCCTCAGCGCACGGCCCTGACCACGGCCGCCGCGCTGATCGTCTGGCAGACCGCGCTGGTGGCCGGCGACGACGAGCTCGGCGGCGACTTCCCGGCGGCGCTCGCGGTGCTGGTGGTGCTCTACATGGGCGTGGCCGCGCTGGGCCGCGCCCGGCACCGCTGGTACGCCGACCGCGCCGACGCCGCCACCCGGCTGGCCGAGGCCGAGCAGCGCCGGTCGCGGGCGGCGGACACCGAGCGTCACCGGCTCGCCCGCGAGCTGCACGACGTCACCGCGCACCACCTGACGTCGATCGTGGTGATCGCCTCGGCCGCGCAGCGGGTCGGCGCCGCCCGCCCGGAGCTGGTCGCCGAGGCCCGGGACTTCGCGGTGCGTACCGGGCGGGAGACGCTGACCGCCCTGCAACGGCTGGTGGCCCTGCTGCAGGAGCCCGGCGCGCCGGGGCCGAGCGGGGGCCTGACCGAGCTCGCGGACGGCTTCCGGCGCCTCGGGCAGCGCGTCACCGTCGAGGGCACGCACCCGATGGGCCCGGCCGTGGCGGAGGCGGCGCACGGCATCGCCCGCGAGGCCCTGACAAACACCCTGCGGTACGCACCGGGCGCCTCGGTCACCGTCCGCCTCACCGGCACCCCGGACGGCGCACGGCTCACCGTCGCCGACGACGGCCCGGCGGGCGCCACCACGGACGGATCCGCCGCGCGGCTGGGCTCCGGTCGCGGGATCGGCGGGATGCGCGAACGGGCGGCGGCCCTCGGCGGCACGCTCGAGGCGGGTCCGCGGCCCGGCGGTGGCTGGCAGGTGGACGCGCTGCTGCCGGCCGACGCGGCGCCGGTCCCGGGCGGCGCGCGGCGGCCGGGCCCGGACTCGGTCATCGACGCGGCCGTCCTGCTGCTCGCCCTGGGCGCCCCTGCCGCGGGGCTGCTCGTCGCGCTGGAGGAGGGCGACCTCCCGGCCGGCGCCGCCTCGCTGGCCGCCCTGACGCTGATCGGGCACGCCCTGCCGCTGGCGTGGCGGCGCACCCGGCCCTGGACCGTGCTGACGGCCGTGCTCGTCACCGGCTGGGTGTGGCCGCTGCTGATCGCCACCAGGCTGCTGACCATCACCCACGGCTGGATCGCCGTCACCGGGGCCGGCGCGGAGGTGCTGGCGGTGCACGCGGTGGCCCGCTACGGCCGCCGGCCGGCCCTGACCTGGCTGTCGATACCCGCGGTGCTGGGCTGTGTGATGTCCGCGGTCAGCGTGATGCTGCTGCTCGACCCGCCGGAGGACACCGCGGCCTCCGTACCGGCCACGTTCCTGATCATGGCGATCGTCGGCGGCATCCCGCTGTCGTTGCCCGTCTCCGGGGCGTGGCTGGCGGGCTTCCTGGCCCGGCGCCGGCGCGAGCGCGTACGGGCCCGCGAGGACCACGCGGTCGCAGCCGCCACGGCGTGGGCCCTCGTGGAGGCGGGCGCGGAACGGGCCCGGGTGGCGGCCGGGCTGCGCGAGGCGGTGCTGCGCGACACCGCGCGGGTGCCGGAGGCCGCCGACCGTGGGGACCTGGACGCGGTCGTCGGCGCGGCGCGGACCGCGCTGGACGGGATGCGCGGCCTGCTCAACGACCTGCGCGACGCCCCGGCCGGCGAGGACCAGGCGCGGGCACCGCAGCCGACGCTGGCTGCGCTGCCCGGGCTCGTGGACCGGTGGCGCGCGGGCGGCCGTACGGTCGATCTCGAGCTCATCGGGACCGGCCGGCGGCTGAGCACGGACCTGGACGTCTCGGCGTACCGGGTGGTGGAGCTGCTGCTGGCCGGCGACACCGGCCCCGTACGGGTCCGGGTGGACCTCGCCGGCGACCCGCTGCGCCTCGCGGTGAGCCCGATGCCGGAGGATGCCGGTGGCGAGGTGGCCGCGGGGCTGCGGGCCCGGCTGGCCGCGGTCGGCGGAAGCCTGACGGTCGCCGGTGACGGCAGCACCGAGATCCTGCTCCCCGCGCCGCGGGACGGGCACGACGAACCCGCGCCGCGGGACGGGCACGACGAACCCGCGCCGCGGGACGGGCACGACGAACCCGCGCCGGGGCACGGGCACGACGGTCCAGCCCCGCCGCAGCGGGCCGGCGAGGACGAGGAGGTGGCGACATCGCCACGCGTGTGATGGTCGTCGACGACCAGCTGATGGTCCGGGCCGGCATCGCCGCGATCGTCGACGCGGAACCCGACCTGAGCGTCGTCGGCGAGGCCGCGGACGGCGCCACGGCGCTGGAGGTCGCCGGCCGGGTCCGTCCCGACGTCGTGCTGATGGACATCCGCATGCCGGGCATGGACGGGCTGACCGCCACGGCGCGGCTGACCGCCGGGCCGCAGCCACCGCGGGTGCTCGTGCTGACCACGTTCCACCAGGACGCCTACGTGTTCGAGGCGATGCGCGCGGGCGCGTCCGGCTTCGTGCTCAAGGACACCGAGCCGGCCGACCTGCTCGCCGCGATCCGGGTGGTGGCCGGCGGCGAGGCCATGCTCAGCCCCGCCGTCACCCGGCGGCTCATCGACGCGTTCGCCGGCGGCGGGATCACCGCCACCGTGCCCGACGACGCCCGCCTGGCCGGCCTCACCCCGCGCGAGCGCGAGGTGCTGGTGAGCATTGCGCGGGGCCTGTCCAACGCCGAGATCGGCGCGGCGCTGGGCATCACGACCGGCACGGTGAAGGCGCACGTCAACGCGCTGCTGGCCAAGCTGGGCGTCCGCGACCGGGTGCAGGCGACGATCGCCGCCTACGACCTCGGTCTCGTGCGTCCCGGCGTCACCCCTTGAGGGCGGCCGACACCACCGCGCGGGCCTCCTCCTGGATGCGGGCGAGCGCCTCCGGGCCCTTGAACGACTCGGCGTAGATCTTGTAGACGTCCTCGGTGCCCGACGGCCGGGCCGCGAACCAGCCGGACTCGGTGGCCACCTTGAGCCCGCCGATCGGCGCGTCGTTGCCCGGCGCCGTGGTCAGCACCGCGGTGATCGGCTCGCCGTCCAGCTCCTTGGCGCTGACCTGCGAGGGCGACAACTTGGCGAGGATCGCCTTCTCGTCGCGGGTCGCCGGGGCGTCGATGCGGGCGTACGCGGGCGAGCCGAACTTCGACGTCAGGTCCCCGTAGTGCTCGCTGGGGGTCCGGCCGGTGGTGGCCAGGATCTCGGAGGCGAGCAGGTCGAGCAGGATGCCGTCCTTGTCGGTGCTCCACGGGCTGCCGTCGCGGCGCAGGAACGAGGCGCCGGCGCTCTCCTCGCCGCCGAAGCCGACCGAGCCGTCAAGCAGCCCCGGCACGAACCACTTGAAGCCCACCGGCACCTCGACCAGCTTGCGACCCAGGTCGGCGGCGACCCGGTCGATCATCGACGAGGACACCAGCGTCTTGCCGATGGCCGCCTCGCCGGGCCAGTCCGCGCGCACCCGGAACAGGTACGAGATCGCGACGGTCAGGTAGTGGTTGGGGTTCATCAGGCCGGCGTCGGGCGTGACGATGCCGTGCCGGTCGGCGTCCGCGTCGTTGCCGGTGGCCAGCTGGAAGCGGTCCTTCTGCTCGATCAGCGAGGCCATCGCGTACGGCGACGAGCAGTCCATCCGGATCTTGCCGTCCCAGTCCAGCGTCATGAACTTGAACGTCGGGTCCACGTCCGGGTTCACCACGGTCAGGTCCAGGCCGTACCGCTCGCCGATCTCGCCCCAGTACGCCACCGACGCGCCGCCCAGCGGGTCCGCGCCGATGCGCACGCCCGCCGAGCGGATCGCCTCCATGTCGATGACCGAGGACAGGTCGTCCACGTACGCCGACAGGTAGTCGTACCCGGAGACCAGCTCGGACGTGCGGGCGCGGGCGGCGCCGACGCGGCGGACGTCCCGGAGGCCGGCCGCGATCAGCTCGTTGGCCCGGTCCTGGATCCACTTGGTGGCGTCGGTGTCGGCCGGGCCGCCGTTCGGCGGGTTGTACTTGAAGCCGCCGTCGTCCGGAGGGTTGTGCGACGGCGTGACGACGACACCGTCGGCCAGCCCGCTCGAGCGCCCCCGGTTGTAGGTGAGGATCGCGTGTGACAGCGCGGGCGTGGGCGTGTAGCCGTCGCGGCTGTCGATCAGCACCTTGACGTCGTTGGCGGCGAACACCTCCAGCGCCGACACCATGGCCGGCTCGGAGAGCGCGTGCGTGTCGCGGCCCAGGAAGAGCGGCCCGTCGGTGCCCTGCGCCTTGCGGTACTCGACGATGGCCTGGCTGGTGGCCACGATGTGGTCCTCGTTGAACGCGGTCCGCAGGCTGGAGCCGCGGTGGCCGGAGGTGCCGAACGCGACCCGCTGCTCGGCCACCTCCGGGTCGGGGTGGCCGGTGTAGTAGCTCAGGACCACCCGGGGCACGTCGATGGTGTCGCGGGAATCGGCGGGGGTGCCGGCGCGGGGATGCACGGACATCGAGGGGCCTCCTTGAGGGCGTGGACCTGCCCGGGATCGTATCGTCGTGGGCGTACCCGCGAGCGGTGGTCGGTAAGCCGCCACGCGGCGATTGAACCTTTACCGCGAAACATCCGAACTACCTGTCGTGACAGGGGACCTGGCGGCTGGGGGGCCGCGGACGGCACGTGTGCTGGTCATGCTCGTGATCGGGCTCGCCGCCCTGCTGCTGCCGGCATCCCCCGCCGCGGCGCACGCGGCGTTGCAGACGGCGAGCCCCGAGCCGGGCAGCGTGGTCGGGGCCGCCCCCGGCGAGATCGTGATCCGCTTCAGCGAGCCGGTCACGCCGGTCGAGGGGCGGACCCAGGTGCTCGCCCCGGACGGCAAGCGGATCACCGGCGCGGTCACCGCGGACGGGCCGGTGCTGCGCATCCAGGTGCGCCGCGCGGGTCAGCCGCTGGGGACGTACCTGGTCAGCTACCGGATCATCTCCGCCGACAGCCACCCCGTCGGCGGGGCCATGACGTTCTCGGTCGGCGCGCCGTCCGCGCGGCCCGCCGAGGGCGACCCCGCCGGCGTGCACCCGTCGGTCGCGGCCGTGCGCCCCGCGCTCACCTTCCTCGGGTACGCCGGCCTGACGCTGATCGCCGGTCCGGCGCTGCTGCTCGCCCTGCTGTGGCCCCGGCGGCTCTCCCGCCGCGGGCCGATCCTGCTGGTCCGTACCGGCCTGATCGGGACGGCCGCCGCGACGCTCGGCGCCCTGTGGACCCGCGCGCCGGACGCCAGCGGGGCGCCGATCTGGGACGTGTCGGTCACCGAGCTGGCCGACGTGCTCGCCGGCCCGTACGGCCTGGCCCTGCTGGCCCGCCTGGCCGTGCTCGCCGCCGTCGCGGTGCTGCTGCCCCCGGTCCTGCACGGCCGGTCCGCACCGTGGCGTACGGCCGCCCTGCTCGCGCTGGCCGCGGCGGGGCTGACGACCTGGCCGCTGACCGGGCACGCCGTCGAGTCGCCGCTGGGCCCGGCGATCATCGCGGCGGACGTGGTGCACATCGCCGCCATGGCGGTGTGGCTGGGCGGGCTCGTCACGCTCGGCCTGTTCCTGCTGCGCCGGGCGCATCCGCGGGTGCTCGGCCGGATCCTGCCGGCGTGGTCGCGGTGGGCGACGCTGGCGGTGGTCTGGCTGGCCGGCGCGGGCGTGGTGCAGGCCGTGGTGCAGGTCGGCCCGCCCGGCGCGCTGTGGGGCACCGGGTACGGCCGGATCGTGCTGGCCAAGGTCGCCGTGCTGGCCGCGGTGCTCGGGGCGGCCGCCCTCGCCCGGCGCTTCGTGCGGCGCTCCGAGGTGGTGACCGCGGGTCCCGGCCGGCTGCGCCGCATGGTGGGCATCGAGGTCGCGGCGACCGTCGCGGTGCTCGGGCTCAGCGCCGTCCTGGTGCAGACGACGCCCGGGCGCAGCGTCACCGCCGAGCGGGCCGCACCCGCCGAGAAGGGGGTGTCGCAGACACTGACGGCGGACCTCTTCACGCTGCAGTACTACGTCTATCCCGTCGAGCTGGGCGAGAACAACACCGTGCACGGGTTCACGTACACGCCGGAGGGCAAGCCGCTGCCCGCACCGGAGTGGACGGTCACCACCCGGCTGCAGGGTCAGGATCTGGAGCCGGTGTCCGCGCCGATGCTGCCGCTGCCCCCGCGCAACGACGCCGTGGGCTCGCTGACCTTCCCGGTGCCGGGCACGTACGAGCTGACCTTCACCGTACGCACCACCGACATCGACCAGGCGACCGTCCGCACGACGATCACCGTTCCACAGGTTCCGCAGCGGCCCTGACGGGGCAGAGAGAAGGCTCCGTCGATGGCAGGAGGCTTCCCGTGCACGTGTCCGTCATCGGCACCACCGACTCGGTGGTCGTGACCGTCCGCGGAAACCTCGACCTGGACGCCACACCGGCCCTCGGCACCGCCCTGAACCAGGTGCTCGACCACCCGCACCCGCGGATCGTGGTCGACCTCTCCGGAGTGGAGTTCTGCGACTCCACCGGCCTCAGCGCATTCCTCACCGGACAGCGCCGGGCCGCGGCGGCCGGCGGCTGGGTCCGGCTGGCCGCCCCGAGCGCCTGGCTGCACGGGCTGCTGGAGACCGTCGGGCTCACCGCTGCCCTCGGGGTGTACCCGAGCGTCGCCGACGCCCTGTCCGATCCCGGCTTGTAACCTCGCGGCGTGATCGTTCTCCTGCCGCCGTCCGAGGGCAAGACCGCACCGTCCGCCGGCGACCCGGTCGACCCGGCCACCCTCTGGCTGCCGAAGCTGGCCCCGGCCCGCCGGCGGGTCCTCGGGCGGCTGTCCGCGCTGAGCCGGCGCACCAGCGCCCGGGCGGTCGCCGACTCGCTGGCCACGCTGGGCCTGAGCGAGGGGCAGCGCGGCGAGCTCGAGCGCAACGCCGTGCTGGCCACAGCCCCCGCGGCACCGGCCGCCGAGGTGTACACCGGGGTGCTCTACGAGGCCCTCGACGCCGCCACCCTCGCCCCGGACGCGCGGGCCTGGGTGGACGAGCGCGCCGTCGTGTTCTCGGGGCTGTGGGGCGTCGTCCGGCTCACCGACCGCATCCCCGCGTACCGGTGCTCCGCCGGGGTCACGCTGCCCGGGATCGGCGGGCTGACGCCGTTCTGGAAGACCGCCCTGACCCGGCACCTGCCGGCCGGTGGACCGGTGCTGGACCTGCGCTCGGGCGCCTACGCGGCGATGTGGGCGCCGGGGCCGCAGGCCGTGGCGCTGCGGGTGCTGCACGAGCGGATCGTGGACGGCGAGCCGCGCCGCTCGGTGGTCAGCCACTTCAACAAGGCCACCAAGGGCCGTCTCGTCCGGGCCCTGGCGACCGCAAGCGTGACCCCGGCGTCGGTGGATGAGCTGCTCGCCGCCCTGCGCGACCTCAAGTACGACGTGCGGGAGCGGCCTGCCGCGGCGGGCCGCTCCCGGCAGGCGGACGTGATCGTCCGCGAGCTGTAGCCGTTACTGCGCGGCCAGGACGTCCACGACGAAGCGCAGGTCGCCGGCAGGTCCGTTGCCGTTCGGGTAGGCGAGCGCCTCCGGGATGTCGAGCTGCACCCGGCTGCCGACCGGCACGCCGACCAGGCCCTTGTCCCAGCCCTCGATGAGCCGGCCCACCCCGATGGGGAACTCCGCGAGCTGGCCGCGGTCCCACGACGAGTCGAACTGCTTGCCGTCCTTGTACGTCACGCCGACGTAGTTGGCCTGGATCGTCTGGCCGGCGGTCAGCTTCGGGCCCTTGCCGGCGATGAGCTCCTTGACGACCAGCTTGGTCACCTTGCCCTTGCCGGCCTTGACCACCGGCTTCTCCTTGAGCGCCGGGTCGAGCGGGGTCTGGGCGGCCGGGGCGCTGGGCTCGGCGGCCGGCGCGCTCGGCTGCGCCTGGGCGGGCTCAGACGCGGCGGCCGCGGGCGCGGAGGTGTTCGTGGGCTTGTCGTCGTCCGACACCTGGATGCCGATGAAGACCGCGACGAGCACGGCGATCACCGCGACACCCGCGAGCGCGCCCGTGAGCGCCTGGCCGCGACGCTTGCCGGCGGTCTTGTCCTGGACACTCATCTGCTCTGACTTCTCCTACTCACGGGACACGGGGGAAACTTCGGACACCGTACTCGCCGGCACCCGCGGGCCCGGCGTGAACCTCCACCGAACCGCCGACCCGCGTGATCAACAAAACGGGTGGTTACTCAATTCGCTCTTCTCCGTCACTCACGGAAGGTGAGAACGTGGACCACCCAACAGCACCACGACCAGGGACAACCCGCCCGGCCGCCACCGGCGGTGCGGCGTGCGCGCCCGCGAACGACCGGGGAGGGTCGGTTGCCGGACGACGACCGTACGACAGGTCGCCAGCCACAGCCCGGAGGTCGCCCGTCCGACCGGGGCCCGCGCCGGCCGGACCCGGCTGCCGGCCTGCGCCCCGGTTACGGCTACCGCACGGCCGGCCGCCGCGGCGCCGCCGTCCCGCCGGAGCTGCTGGAGGGCCGCAGCCGCCGGCTCAGCGAGTTCCTGATGCCGGCCGCGGTGATCCTCGCCGGGGTGCTGGTCGTGATCGCCTTCGGTTTCATCGTCAGCCGGGCCGTCAGCGGCGACGACAAGGCCGCCATCCCGCCGGTCCAGCCACCCGCCCTCGGCGACGTGCCGCTCAACCCGCCGGACCAGCAGTTCCCGATCCCGCTGCCCAGCGCCTCCGACAGCCCGTCGCCGACTGACCCGCCGTCCCCGACGCCCGGCAAGAGCAGCTCCGCGCCGCCGCGCAAGTCCAGCCCTCCGCCGTTCCGCGGCTCGGTGAGCATCGCCCGCACCGGCATACCGGGGCTCGTCGACCTCAGCGCCGAGGGCACCCGCGACTGGGTGCACTGGGGTGAGCAGAGCACGTTCTCCCTGGAGCGCGACGACGACGGCGGCTTCGCCATCCTCGAGGGCCCGCCGACCGCACCCCGGTTCCGGCACGGGTTCAGCCCGCAGCGTTTCGCCTGGCGCGGCGGCTCGCCCGTCGACCACTCCGACGGCACCCCGACCGGCATCCGCACCTGCGGCAAGGGCAACGGTTTCACGATCTCCGCCCCGGCGGGCACGTCGGCGCGCACGCTGAAGCTGTACGTCGGTGCCCTCGCGGGACGCGGCCGGCTCACCGCGAAGCTGTCCACGGGCGGTCCGACCGCCACGAGCACCTTCGAGGAACGCGGCACCAACCTGGACACCGTGGCGTTCGTGGTGACGTACCGGGCACCGAAGAACGGCAAGATCAATCTGAGCTGGGTCACCGAGGACTCGTTCAACTCCGACTGCGGCGGCGTGGCCCTGCAGGCGGCGACCCTGCGCTGAGGAGGGGCATCGTTGTTCGCCGGGTGGGGTGCATGGGTGGCCCGGTTCCGCTGGGCCGTGCTCACGGCCGCGGTCGTGGCGGTCGCGGCGGCCGGGGTGTGGGGCGCCGGGGTGTTCGGGCAGCTGTCCGAGGGCGGCTACACCGACCCCGGCAGCGAGTCCACCCGGGCCGCCGACGTGGTCCAGCAGGAGCTGGGCGCGCGCGGCGGGGACGTCGTCGCCATCTACCGCCCGGCACAGGGCACCGTCGACGACCCGGCCCTGGGCCGGCGCATCGAGGCGCGGCTCGAGGCGCTGCCGAAGTCCGCGGTCACCGCGGTCACCGGCTACTGGCCGGACAACGCGGACCAGTACGCCGCCGACGACAAGAAGAGCGCGGTCGCGGTGCTCACCCTCGCCGGCCGCGACGACGGCGAGAAGCTCGAGGCGTACCGGAAGGTCGCCGACAAGCTGTCGGTCGCCGGCGCCACCGTGCACCTCGCCGGCGCCGCCCCGCTCGGGGACGCCTCCGCCAGCCGCTCGACCGACGACCTGGCCTTCGCCGAGGCGATCTCGCTGCCGATCGTGCTGGTCCTGCTGCTGTTCATCTTCGGCTCCTTGGTCGCCGCGTCGCTGCCCGTGCTCGTCGGCGGCTGCGCGGTGCTCGGCTCGCTGGGCATCCTGCACGCCGTCGCGTACGGCCACGACGTCAACTCGTTCGCCGTCAACGTGGCCAGCCTGCTGGGGCTCGGCATGGCCATCGACTACGGGCTGTTCATGGTGGGGCGCTTCCGGGAGGAGCAGGCCGCGGGGCGTACGCCCGCCGAGGCCGTCACCCGGACGGTCGCGACCGCCGGGCGCACCGTGGTGTTCTCCGCGACGCTGCTGATGACGGCGCTGGCCGGCCTGCTGCTGTTCCCGCAGGGGTTCCTCAAGTCGCTGGCCTACGGCGGGCTCGCCGCCGTCGGCCTGGCCGCGCTGCTGTCGCTCACCCTGCTCCCGGCGCTGCTGGCCGTTCTGGGTCACCGCGTCGACAAGCTTCCCGTACGCCTGCCACGGCGCGCCAACCCCCGCCCGGCCGGAGCGGGCTGGGCCGCGCTCGCCGACGTGGTGCTGCGCCGCCCGCTGCTGGTCGTGCTCCCGATCCTCGCCGGGCTGCTCGTGCTGGCCGCGCCGATCCGCGGGGTGCACTTCGGCGAGAACGACGAACGGGTGCTGCCCGCCGGCGACCCGGCCCGCCAGGCGGTCGAGATGCTCAAGGCCGACTTCCCCGCGTTCAGCAGCGCCGGCATCCAGGTCGTGCTGCGTGGCGTCAAGGGCGGCCCGCCCGCCGGCACCGGGCAGTTCGCCGCGGCGGTCGCGAAGGTGCCGGGCGTCGCGGCGGTCACCCCGGCGGGCTCGGGAGGCGACGTCGTCACGTACACGGCGACCCTCGCCGGCAAGGACCCGTTCAGCGCGCAGGCCCGTACGGCCGTCGACGACATCCGCGCGCTGCGCCCACCGGCCGGCGTGGAAGTGCTCGTCGGCGGCGCCACGGCCCGCAACGTGGACAGCCTCGCGGCCACCGCGGACCGGCTGCCGCTGATGATCGGCCTGCTCGTCGGCGCCACCCTCCTGCTGATGTTCCTCGCCTTCGGCTCGGTCCTGCTGCCGGTCAAGGCGGTGGCGATGAGCGCGCTGAGCCTGAGTGCCACGTTCGGCATCCTCGTCTGGATCTTCCAGGACGGTCACGGCGCGGGCCTGCTGCACGTCACCCCGGCACCGCTCGAGGCGGGCATCGTCGTGCTCATGGCGGCGGTCGTCTTCGGGCTCTCCACCGACTACGAGGTCTTCCTCCTGTCGCGCATGGTGGAGGCGCGCACCCGCGGCGCGTCCACCGCCGAGGCGGTCACCACCGGCCTGGCCCGTACCGGCCGGGTCATCAGCGCGGCGGCGATCCTGCTCATCGTGGTCACGGGCGCCTTCGCCCTGTCCTCGGTGACGACGATGCGCTTCGTCGGCGTCGGCATGATCATCGCGCTGGTCCTCGACGCCACGGTGGTCCGCATGCTGCTGGTCCCGGCCGTGCTGCGCCTCATGGGCCCGGCGGCCTGGTGGGCGCCCGGCCCGCTGCGCCGCCTGCAGGAACGCGCCGGCCTCGCCGAGTACGAGGACGAGGAGCTGTTCCCCACGGTCTCGGTCGGCCGGCACGCCGCCCCCGAGCGGCCGGACCCGCGCACCCGGCCCGCATCCCCAGCCCCGGTCGCCCCACCGGCCACTCCGGCTTCCCCTCCCCCGGCGGCCTCGGACTGGGCCCCCGGGGCCGGGCTTCCCGTGGCCGGCTCCGCTCCCGGGGCCGCGCCGGCGCGGATCACGATGGACACCGTCCCCGCCGCGTCACCCTGGCGGCCCGCCGACGACCGGGCCGCGCCGCCCGACCGCACCGACGGACGGCCCCGTGACCTGGGCGACCTCGGCCGTACGGTGGACCTCGCCCAGCGCGCCACCCCGCCCGCCGACGCCGACACCACCGCCGTCATCGAGACCGACCGGCCCACCGACGGCTGAGCCGCCACCCGGTGGCCGAACTGGGCTCCGGCCCGCGCGGAAAGTACAGTGCCCCGGAGTGACGACCTACCGGGACGGAAGAGGATGACCGCGACAGCCGACGAGACCGCCACCTCCGGCGGCCACGCCCGCCGTGCGCCGCAGGCACCGGGGATCGACCCCGACCGGCTCGCACTCTGCCTCGACGTGATCGCCGAGGCGGAGGCCCTGGACCCGGAACACCCCGACGCCGTCGCCGTCCGCCGGGCCACCGCGGGCCTGTTCAAGACGGTGAAGCTGCGCCGCCGCCGGGACCGCCGCGACGCGATCCTCGAACACGACCGCGCGGTCACCGCGGCGACCGCCACGGGAGCGCCGAGCCGCATCGACGACGAGACCGCCGGCATCCCGCTGAGCACGGCCACGACCACGCGCACCGCCGGCGTCCTCAAGCAGCCGCGCGGCTGCTACATCTGCAAGCAGCGGTACGTGCAGGTCGACGCGTTCTACCACCAGCTCTGCCCGGCCTGCGCGGCTCTGAACCACGCCCGCCGCGACGCGCGTACCGACCTCACCGGGCGCCGCGCGCTGCTCACCGGCGGGCGGGCGAAGATCGGCATGTACATCGCGCTGCGGCTGCTGCGCGACGGCGCCGACACCACGATCACCACCCGCTTCCCGCACGACGCGGTGCGCCGCTTCGCCGCCATGCCGGACAGCGCCGACTGGCTGCACCGGCTGCGCGTCGTCGGCATCGACCTGCGGGACCCGGCCCAGGTGGTCGCCCTCGCCGACTCCGTCGCCGCCCGGGGACCGCTGGACATCCTGATCAACAACGCGGCCCAGACCGTACGCCGCTCGCCCGGCTCGTACGCCTCGCTCGTCGCGGCGGAGTCCGCGCCGCTGCCCGGCGGCCCCCTCCCGGAGCTGGAGTACGTCGGCGGCCGGGCCACCGCCCACCCGGCCGCGCTCACCGGTCCCGACGCGGGCGCCACGTTCAGCCCGCACGCGCTGACGGCCCTGGCGCTCACCGCCGGCTCGGCGAGCCCGGAACGGATCGCGGCGGCCACGGCTGTCGACGCGGGCGGCCTCGTACCGGACCTGGCACCCACCAACAGCTGGAGCGACCGCGTCCACGAGGTCGGCGCCCTCGAACTCCTCGAGGTCCAGCTCTGCAACGTCACCGCGCCGTTCATCCTCGTCAGCCGCCTCCGCCCGGCGATGACCCGATCCCCCTTCCCCCGCCGCTACGTGGTCAACGTGTCGGCGATGGAGGGAATCTTCAGCCGCGGCTACAAGGGGGCGGGCCACCCGCACACCAACATGGCCAAGGCCTCGCTCAACATGCTCACCCGCACGAGCGCGGACGACATGTTCGCCGACGGCATCCTGATGACCAGTGTGGACACCGGCTGGATCACCGACGAACGCCCCCACCCCACGAAGATGCGCCTCGCGGACGAAGGCTTCCACGCCCCACTCGACCTGGTCGACGGCGCAGCCCGCGTCTACGACCCGATCGTGCGCGGCGAGACGGGCGAGGACGTGTACGGCTGCTTCCTCAAGGACTACGCCCCCGTGGCCTGGTGACGCGGGGGCGACCGGACGACGGCGGCGGGGGCGCAGGGGCACCTCGGCCCGCCCGGGCGGTCAGACCCGCCGGCGCGGGTCGCCCCTCGCGCCGGTCCGGATTGCGGGCGTCCGTCATGATCTAGCCATGACCTACGCAGCGACCAAGCCGGATGTCCGCGTGACCGGCCGGCGGATCGTGGCCACCTTCATCGACGGCATCGTGTTCGGCCTGTTCAACGGTGCCCTCGCGTGGGTCGTCGACAGCGGCAAGGCGTGGTGGGACTTCGACCTGACCGAGATCTCCACCCGCCAGAACCGCTGGCTCTTCGTCATCGCCGCGCTCTACTACATCGTGCTGGAGGGCCTCACCGGCCGTACGGTCGGCAAGCTCATCACCGGCATCCGCGTGGTGGACGCGGAGACCGGCGGGCGGCCGGGCCTGCTCTCCGGCTTCGTCCGCACGCTGGCGCGGCTCATCGACGGCATCGGCGGGTACCTCGTCGGGCTGATCATCGTGGTGAACTCCAAGAACCGCCGCCGGCTGGGCGACATGGCCGCCAAGACCCTGGTCATCCGCCCCTGACCTGCCACGCGGCGGGCCGGCCGGATCCTGCTCTATCGTGAGCCCGTGCTCACCGTGCGCCCGGCGACGGCCTCCGACGTCGACACCCTGCGGCGGCTGACGGCGGCGGCCTTCGAGAAGTACGTGCCGCGCCTCGGCCGCGACCCGAAGCCGATGCACAACGACTACCGGGAGGCGGTCAGCGCGGGCCGGGTCTGGGTCGCCGTCGCGGCCGGGGAGATCGTCGGCCTGGCCCTGCTGGTGCCGCACGAGGATCATCTGCTGCTGGACACCGTCGCCGTGTCGCCGGACGCGCAGGGGCGGGGCGTCGGCGGCCGGTTGCTGGAGCTCGCGGACGAGCAGGCGCGTCAGGCCGGCCGGCCGGAGGTGCGCCTCTGCACGAACGAGGTCATGACGGAGAACCTCGCCTACTACCCCCGGCGCGGGTACGTCGAGACGCACCGCGTTGAGCAGAACGGCCTCCGGCGGGTGTACTTCCGCAAACCGGTCGCCCCACCCCGCTGACGCCGCCCCGCCGCCGCACGGGCGCGACGGCGGGCCGGCGGCGGCCGGGTGGCGGTGCTAACGGCGGGTGGCGGCGAGCTCGCCCCGGTCCGCGCCCACCGGCTCGGCAGCACCCCGACGCCGGGCGATGAGGGCGTCGAGGGACCACGGTCCGGCCCCCAGCACGGCGATCATGAGCAAGGACCAGGCGTAGAGCGCCGGCGTGACGCCGCCGTTCTGGATCGGCATGAGGGCCTCGGGCTGGTGGACCGTGAAGTACGCGTACGCCATGGACCCGGAGGCCAGGATCGCGGCGGGCCGGGTGCCGAGCCCGGCGAGCACGAGGATGCCGCAGACGAGCTGGATGACGCCGGCGTACCAGCCGGGCCAGGTGCCGGCCTCGAGTGCCTCACCGGTGCCGCGGTTGCCGCCGAGCACCCCGAAGACGGTCGCGAGACCGTGGCACATGAACAGGAAGCCGACGACGATCCGGAACAGGGACCACATCGGTGCGGCGTAGCGGTGGGGGAACATGGCTCTCCTTCGGGGGCGGAGCGACGGGAATGCCCGCAGGGTAGAGAGCCGGAGAGCCGAAAAACAACGATAACCTTCAATCTCCTGGCCACTCCATGGGAGCGCTCCCATACAGCGGGACAGCGCTCCTGCCGGCTCGGGCGTTCGCGACCCGAGACGCGCTCCACAAGGGACCTTCGCCCTGAAACCCGTCTCCAGGAGAGCGGAGCCTCAACGCCGGTCCCGGAAGGTGAACATGCGCACGCCGGGCGCCAGCCGGGCCGCCGGCAGCACCCGCCGGTGCACCCCCGCCCCGAACCCGTCGCCCGTCACCGCGACCCGCGCGAACCCGCGCGTCTCGAACCATTCGCAGATGACGGGTACGAGGTCCGGCGGCCGGCGGTGCCGGGTCCACACCACGGTGCCGCCCTCGCGGCAGAGGGCGGCGCACGCGGAGATCGTGGCCGAGACGTCCACGTCGGAGATGTTGCCGAAGACGCCGCACGCCAGCACGAGGTGCGCCGGCGCGGCGTCGGCGTACTGGTCGGTGCGGCCGGCGTCGCCCTGGACCACCTCGATCCCGGTCAGCCCGGCCGCCCCCGCGGCGTCCCGGGCGCAGGCGGCGTTGCGAGGGTCCGTCTCGACGAGGAGGGCGTGGACGTCCCCGGCCCGGGGGTGGCCGGCGAGCGCGCCGATCAGGTCGCGGCCCTGACCGGCGCACAGGCTGATCACCGTCAGCGGCCCGGGCGGCGCCGTCTCCAGCCAGGTGCGGATCGCCGCGCGCACCCAGTCCAGCCGGCGGGCGAGCGCGCTCGCGGGGTCGTCGTAGTCGTCGTGCCAGGCCGCCCAGTCCATGGCGGGGACTATGGCAGCCCGGTACGACACTTCCGGAAAACCATTGTTATGGCGCCATCGTGGTGCCATAGTGGTGCCATGGACCTGACAACGTACGTCGCCCGGCTCCGGGAGGAGCTCGCGTCGGCGGCCGAGCTCGGTGGCGCCGAGGCCCGGGCGCTGGCCGAACGCCTCACCGCCCCGATGGAGTCGGCCTTCCGGCTGGCGCTGCTCGACGCGCTCTCGACCGCGGCGGACGAGATCACGCGCGACCTGGCGCCCGGCTCGGTCGAGGTGCGCCTGCGCGCCGGCGACCCCGCCTTCGTCGTGAACCCTCCTCCGGCCGAGGCTCCGGCGCCAGAGGTGATGCCATATGGCGCCATGCCGGCGTCACCGCCTCCGCCCGACGGCGAGGAGGGTGGCGTCTCCCGGATCAACTTCCGCCTCTCGGAGCAGCTCAAGGCCCGCATCGAGCAGGCCGCCGCGCGGGACGGGCTCTCCGTGAACGCCTGGCTGGTACGCGCGGCGAGTGCCGCGGCCCAGCAGCAGACGGCCGCCCCGACGGTCACCTCGAGCCACACCTTCGGCGGCCAGCGCTACACCGGCTGGGCCCGATGACCACCGCGCACCTCGACCTCGACGTCCACCCCCACTCGCCCGCGGAAGGGACCACCATGCCGACCTTCGACACCCCCCGACCGATCACCGCCACGCTCGAGCTGGTCATCGCCGACATCCGGATCGCCGCGAGCGACCGGCCGGACACCGTCGTCGAGGTACGCCCCAGCAACCCCGCCTCCGACCACGACGTCCGGGCCGCCGAGCAGACCCGGGTCGAGTACGCCGACGGCCAGCTGCTCGTGAAGACGCCGAAGCTGCGCAACCTCGGGCTGTTCGGCAAGACCGGCTCGATCGACCTGCAGATCGCCCTGCCGACCGGCTCGCGGCTGCACGCGGGAGCCGCCATCGGCACGTTCCACAGCACCGGGACGCTGGGCGAGACGCGGATCAAGACCGCGACCGGGGACGTACGGCTGGAGCACACCGGCCCGCTCAACCTGACCACGGCCAGCGGTACGGTCGTCGTGCAGACGGCCGAGGGTGACACCCATGCGAGCACCGCCTCGGGCAGCCTGCACGTCGGCGCGATCCGGGGTTCCGCGGTGGTCCGCAACTCCAACGGCGACAGCCGCGTCGACTGGGTCGCCGGCGACATCAACGTCAAGGCGGCCAACGGCGACATCGTGGTGGGCCACGCCGAGGGTGACCTCGTCGCGTCGACGGCCAACGGCAGCGTCCGCGTGACGGAGGTCGTCCGGGGCACCGTCTCGGTGCAGACCGCCGTCGGTGAGCTGCAGGTCGGCATCGCCGAGGGCACGGCGGCGTACCTGGATCTGCACACGTCCTTCGGCAAGGTGCAGAACCAGCTGGCCGCGGGCGGCGCCGCGGAGCCGGGCGAGAACAAGGTGGAGGTCCGGGCCCGCACGTCGTTCGGCAACATCTCGATCGTGCGCCCACCCCGGCAGCAAGCGGCATGATCACCGCGACGGGCCTGCGCAAGGCGTACGGGAACCAGACCGTCCTCGACGGCATCGACCTCGACGTCCCGGCCGGTTCGATCTTCGCCCTGCTCGGTCCCAACGGGTCGGGCAAGACCACCACCGTCAGCCTCCTCACCACCCTGCTGCGCCCGGACGGCGGTGAGATCCGGGTGGCCGGCGCCGACCCGCGCACGGACCCGGACGCGGTCCGCGCCGCGATCGGTGTCACCGGCCAGTTCGCCGCCGTGGACGGCTTCCTGACCGGCGAGGAGAACCTGCTGCTGATGGCCGACCTGCATCACCTGGACCGGCGGAGCGGCCGGGAGCGGGCGGCGGCGCTGCTGGCGCGGTTCGACCTGGTGGACGCGGCCCACAAGGTGGCGTCGGCGTACTCGGGCGGCATGCGGCGGCGCCTGGACATCGCCATGGGGCTGATGGGCAGCCCGCGGGTGCTGTTCCTCGACGAGCCCACGACCGGCCTGGACCCGCGCAGCCGCCGCGCGGTCCGGGACACGATCCGCGGCCTGGTCGCCGGCGGCGTGACGGTCTTCCTGACGACGCAGTACCTGGAGGAGGCCGACGAGCTCGCCGACCGCATCGCGGTGCTGCACGGCGGCCGGATCGTCGCCGAGGGCACCGCCGCCGAGCTCAAACGGCTGGTACCGGGCGGCCACGTCAGCCTCACCTTCACCGGCGCGGACGGCTTGCGGGGGGCCGCCCGCCTGCTCGACCTGCCCGTGCCGCAGGTCGGCCTGACCCTCGACGTGCCCGGCGACGGCGGCGTGGCGTCGCTGCGCGCGCTGCTGGCCACCCTGGACGATGCCGGCGTCGAGCTCGACGCGCTGGCCCTGCACACCCCGGACCTCGACGACGTGTTCCTCGCCCTGACGGCCTCGACGACCACGAAGGAGCCCGCCCGATGAGCAGCCTCGCCCTCGCGGTCCGCGACTCGGGCACGATGCTGCGGCGCAACCTGCGGCACATGCAGCGGTACCCGGCGATGACCGTCATGCTCGCCGGCATGCCGGTGATCTTCCTGCTGCTGTTCGTGTTCGTCTTCGGCGGCACCCTGGGCGCCGGGCTCGGCGGCGGCCGCGCCGAGTACCTGACGTACGTGCTGCCGGGCATCCTGCTGATGACCATCGGCGGCGCGGCCACCGGGACGTCGGTGTCGGTCGCCATGGACATGACCGAGGGCATCGTGGCCCGCTTCCGCACGATGGCGATCGCCCGCGTCTGCGTGCTCACCGGGCACGTCCTGGGCAGCATCGTCCAGACGCTGATCGGCCTGGTGATCGTGGTCGGCATCGCGGTGGCCGTGGGTTTCCGCAGCGATGCGGGGCCTGGCGCCTGGCTGGGCGTGCTGGCGGTGCTCCCCTGCCGCTGACCCTGCTCCCGTTCCTGGGCAGCGGTTTCGTCCCGACCGACACGATGCCCCCCGGGCTGCGGCAGTTCGCCGAGTACCAGCCGTACACGCCGATCATGGAGACGGTCCGCGGCCTGCTGGCGGGCACGCCGGTCGGCGCGGACCTGGTCGCGTCGGCGGCCTGGTGCGCCGGCATCGCGCTCGCCGGGTACGTGTGGGCGAAGTGGAAGTACGACAAGCAGCGCTGAGACGCCGAGCGGCCCGCCCGGATCTTCCCGGGCGGGCCGCGATGCGCCGTACTGTCAGGGGCCGCTGACCAGGTTCTCGACCTGGTGGCCGCTGTTGACCGCGGCGCCCTTGGTGTTGATGACGTGCGAGATCGTGCCGGTGCCGCCGAGCGACACGGTCACCATGTTCGTGAACTTGACGCCCGGCTTGGCCGGGACCTCGAAGGCGCGGGCATTCGCCACCGCCGGGTTGACGTTGAAGTAGCAGTAGCTGCCCAGCCCCCACGCCTGGTGGTTGGTGACCGAGTCGGCCACCTTGTACGCCGCCCAGCCCTGGGTCGAGCCGTTCATGTACGCGGCCTGGTTCGGCGGGTCGTACGGCATCTCGTTCTGGTAGAAGTACGTGCGCCCGTTCTCGCCGTTCCAGATCGTCTGGTACTGCTGGTAGTGCTCGACGAAGAGGCCGTAGAACGCGACGTCGTCGCCGTTGACCACGAGCCCGTTGGCGGCCGTGTTGAGGCCGAGGCCCAGCACGACGGTGTTCGCCCGGGTCACCGTGATCGGCGCGTTCAGGTGGTACGTGGCCGGCGTGACCAGCAGGTTCTTGCCGGACGCGAGGGCCGCGTTGATGCTCGCCGCGGTGTCGCCGGGCTTGACCACGTAGAAGCTGCCGATCGGCAGCGAGGTGCCGGCCGGGGTGCCGTTCGCCCACGTGGTGCCGGACGAGTTGCTGCGCACCGAGGGGACGAACACCTGGTAGTTGCCGCTCGCGTCGACGTACAGGTACGGCTTCTCGGCGACCTTCGGGGTCTGCGCCACGGTCGTGTACGGCGGCGACGGGAAGCTGTTCGCCGGCGCGCCCTGGTCACCGACGAAGACCTGGTTCCAGTTGGAGCCCGACCAGCTGCCCATCTGCGAGTTGCGGGTCAGCCACTGCTGCTGCGACCCGGACTGGATCTGCCCGTCGATCTTCGTGTCGGACATGAACCCGCCGGACGACCAGCCGCCGTCGGACAGCGCGAGGTTGCCGCGGACGTGCATCCGCCGGTACGGCGCCGCCTGCGAGACCGCCCACCGGTCGAGGCCGCCGGTCGGGTTGACCGACAGGCCCTCGGCGGAGCGCCAGAAGTTCTGAGTGGCGTTCTGGGAGCCGTCCGGCCACCAGTCGGCCTCGGCGTGCACCCGGCCGTTGATCGTCACCTGGTCGGGACTGAGCCCGAGACCGGCGACCTGGGTGAAGAAGCCGACGTTGGCGTCCACGCTGTAGCTGCCCGGCTTGAAGAGCAGGGCGTACCGCTGGGTGCCGAACTGGTTGCTCACCTGCTGGTTGAAGACCGAGGTGAGCTTGTTCTGGATCGTCGACGCGGACATGGACGGGTCGAAGATCGTGACGTTCGGGCCGAGGTCGGGGTTGCCGCTGCCCGGTGGAACGGTCGGCGGGGTGGTCGGGGGCGTGGTCGCGCCGTTGACCGTCCACTTCTGGTTGGCCCCGCCGGAGCAGGTCCAGATCTGCAGCTTCGCGCCGTCGGCGAGGTTGTTGTCCTTGATGTCGAGGCACTTGCCGGACTTGACGTTCACCAGGTCACGGCCCGCGGTGTACGTCCACTGCTGACTGGTGAGCCCGGCGTAGCAGTCCCACAGGTGCACGACGGCGCCGTCGGTCGTGGCGCCGCCCGCCACGTCGAGGCACTTGCCGAGGCCCTTGAGCGACTGGTCGTCGCCGTACGTCCAGGTCTGGTTGGGTCCGCTCGCGCAGGACCACATCTGGGGCAGGGTGCCGTTGGCGGTGGAGCCGTCGGTCACGTCGAGGCACTTGCCGTTGGCGGAGCTGACGACCGTGCCGGTGGTGGCGGCCAGGGCGGTGGTGACACCGGCGACGCCGAGGCCGCCGACGACCGTCGCCGAGGCGAGGACGGCGATCAGGCGCCGCTTTCTGCGGGGATTCATGCGGGGAACCTTCGTGGGAGAGGGGATCAGGCGGGGTTGTTCGCGTGGGTGAGGGTTTCCCACGCGACGAACAGGTTGTTGCTGCCCTGCGGGCGCTTGGCCACCGTGTACGTCTCGGTGTTGCTCATCGCGATGCCCATCCGGTTGTGCAGGGCGTTGTACGCGACCTCGGTGACCGGTCCGAGGCCCTTCGTCACGGTGCCGCCGCAGATGCTCGACGGCACCGCCGTACCGTTCTCTAATTTCGTGTGGAACCCGAGCGCGTGCCGCAGCCGGTCCTGCAGTTCGGGGTAGAGGTCGCCACCCTGGATGCGGGTGGTCTCGGCGACGTGCGCGATGGCGGAGATGCCGTAGCCGGTGTGGGTGAAGTCGCGGCAGGTCTCCTGGGACAGCCCGTCGACGAACGTGCTTGGCCCTGCCAGTAGCTGATCAGCTCGGCCCGGGTGTCGATGCCGCCGGCCGGCGGGTACTTCGGCTGGGCGCCGTCGGCGGCGATGTAGATGTACGAGGCCGCGCGCAGCTTGAACCGCGCGATGGCCCGGTCGTAGCTGGAGCGGTCGTCGAGGAAGACGGAGATGCCGGTAGCGGCTTCCATCATCGACAGTTCCCAGTTGCCGTTGCTGTGGATGCCGGGGATGACGACGGGCAGGTAGACGTCGCGCAGCATGGTGGCGAAGCGGGCCTGGTTCGGCCACGTCCCGTACGCGTGCTTGATGATCTCGGCGGCGCGCGGCCACACCGAGCCGGCCCACGCGGTCTGCAGCGGGGCGTTGCTGTTGGTGTGGTTCCGGATGGTCGCCGACCACGCGTCCATCAACTCGATCGACTTCTTCGCGTACGCCGCATCGCCGGTGATGTACCAGGTCAGCGCGTCGGTGTACGCGGCGATCGCGTCCTCACGCTCGTCGGTGCAGCCGTTGTTCGGGTTGGAGTAGGAGCCGCACTCGACGGTCGCGCGGGGCTTCGGCGTACGCGTCAGGGAGGCGTACCGGCTGGCCCTCATCTGGTCGTACGCGGCGAGCCAGGGTTGCGCCCCGGCCGCGACCCGGCCCTTGACGAAGTCGAGCTGCGCCCGGCTGACCAGCACTCCGGGGTGGGAGAAGGCGGCCGGGGCCGCGGCGGTGGACGCGTCGGCGGTGAACCGCACGCCGACCGTGGCTAGCACGGCCAGGACGAGCGTGCCGGCGGCGAGGGCGGTGCGACGGGGGAATCTACGCACGGGGAACTCCGGGTGGGGGCGGGGAACCGGAAAGGCACTTAACAGTCGGGTACTCAATCGCGGCGAACCGGACGCGGTCAAGCACGCATCGACGGACTTAAGGATGCCGAAAGGTTCCACGACCAGAGAGCGCTTTCTCGTGTGGCGGGGCCGATTTCACGGTCCGGAACCGGTTACGCACGGGAAGCGCTTCCCGGCATCCCCGGCGGGCGACAATGAGGCGTGCACATCACAGCGTTGCGGGACACCGAACCGGGTTCGTCGTCGTACCGGCTGGCGTGGGTGGCCACCGGGGAGGACGGGCGGCCGCTGGGGATCGCGTACCTGCGGGTCCCGACCGCCCCCGGGGCCGACCACCGCGCCGAGCTCGACGTGTCGGTCCACCCGGCGGAACGCCGGCACGGCGTCGGCACCGCCCTGTTCGAGGCGGCGACCGCCGCCGCCCGCAAGCTCGGACGGCGATCGGTCACGGCCGGCCCGGTGACGGGCGGCTCGCCGTTCCTCGCGACCCGCGGGATGCGGCCGGTGCTCAACCTGACCTTCGCGCGGCTCGCCGTCGCCGACGCCGACCTCGCCCGGCTCGCCGCCCTGGCACGCGAGCCGCACCCGGGATATCGCCTGCACAGCTGGGAGGGCACGGTCGCCGGCGACCTGGCACCCTCGTTCGCCGCCTCCCGGCGGGCGATGGACGACATGCCGATGGACGAGACCGACGTCGCGGCCGAGGAGTGGGACGTCGACCGGGTACGCGCCATCGCCGCGGCGATCGACCGGCGCGGCGACGTCCTGTGCACCGTGGCGGCGATCCGCGAGGACGACGGCAGCGTCGCGGGCTTCACCGAGCTCGTCGTGCCGGGCACGGGCACCGGCGACGCGCAGCACTACGGCACCGGCGTGCTGGCCGAGCACCGCGGCCGGGGCCTCGCACGCTGGATGAAGGCCGCCGCGATCCTGCACGTCCGCGAGGCGCACCCGGGTGTCGCGGGGCTGCTCACCGACACCGCGGACAGCAACGTCGCGATGCGCCGGGTGAACGACACCCTGGGGTACGCACCCACCCACTGGTCGGTGCTCTACCAGCTCGACCTCTGACCCTCACCCGTCTGCGGCAGGGCTCCTCAGCGCAGCGCGGGCAGCACCTTCGCGCCGAAGGCCGTCACGAAGTCGCTCAGGTCCTGGCCGACGTGGTGCAGGTAGATGCGGTCGAATCCCAGGCCGGCGTACCCGCGCAGCCACTCGGTGTGCCGCTCCAGGTCCGCGGAGACGTTGACGACCGAGCGGACCTGCTCGACCGTCACGTTCTGCGACACGACGTCGAAGTGCTCGGCGGTCTCCAGGTCCCAGCAGACCGGCGGCGGGAAGATGTTGCTGCGCCACTGGTCGTACGCGATCTCCTCGGCCTCGGCCTCGGTCGCCGCCCAGCTCAGGTGCACCTGCAGGCAGATCGGGCCGCGGCCGCCGGCGTCCCGGTAGGCCGCGATCATCGCGCGCAGCTTCTCCTCCGGCGCATTGACCGTGACCAGCCCGTCGGCCCACTGCGCGCACCACGCGGCGGTCTCGGTGCTGACCGCCGCCCCGATCAGCGGTGGCGGCTCCGGCGGCCGGGTCCACAACCGCGCCCGGTCCACGGTGACCAGCCCGTCCCGGGTGACCTCCTCGCCGGCGAGCAGGTCACGGATCACGTCGACGCACTCGCGCAGCCGCGCGTTGCGGACCTCCTTGCGGGGCCACGGCGCGCCGGTGACGTGCTCGTTGCTGTACTCGCCGGTGCCCAGCGCCGCCCAGAAGCGGCCGGGGTACATCGCGCCGAGCGTCCCGATGGCCTGCGCGATGATCGCCGGGTGGTACCGCTGCCCCGGCGCGTTGACGACGCCGAACGACAGGTTCGTGGCCTGCAGCGCGGCACCCAGCCACGACCAGGCGAAGGCGGACTGTCCCTGCCGCGCGCTCCACGGCGAGAAGTGGTCCGAGCACATGGCGGCGTCGAACCCCGCCCGTTCGGCGGCGACCACCGCCGCGAGAAGATCGGCGGGCGGGATCTGCTCGTGGGAACAATGGATTCCGTACTCCGTCATGGGCCGCGTACCTACCCGCAGCCGTCCCCGCCCAACCCGAGGGAGCCCGCGTGACCGACCCCGTCTACCTGGACTGCGACACCGGCGTGGACGACGCGCTGGCCATCGCGCTGCTGCTCGGCAGCCCGCACGCCGAGCTGCTCGGCGCCGGGACGGTCACCGGCAACACCGGCGCGGAGCAGGCGGCCCGCAACACCCTCGACCTGCTGGCGCTGGGCGGTCGTGGCGGCGTACCCGTCGCGGTCGGCGCCCGGCACGCGCTCGACGGCTCGAGCACCCACGACGCCACGGTGGTGCACGGCGGCAACGGGATCGGCGGGGTCGAGCTGCCCCGGGCCGCGGCCGGGCCCGTACCCGTGACCGCCGTCGATCTGCTCCTCGCGCTGGCCCGCGCCCGCCCGGGCGAGCTGCGGATCCTCGCGACCGGCCCGCTGACCAACCTGGCGATGGCCCTGCGGCGCGAACCGCGCCTGCCCGAGCTGGTCCGCGACGTGACGATCATGGGCGGCGCGGTCCGGGTGCCGGGCAACGTGACCGGGCACGGCGAGGCGAACATCGCCGTCGACCCGGAGGCGGCCGCGGAGGTGCTGGCCGCCGCCTGGCCGGTGACGCTGGTGCCGCTCGACGTGACGATGCGGCACCGTTTCGGCGCCGCCGACCAGGAGGCGCTGCGCGCGCACGGTACGCCGCTCAGCACGGCGCTCGCGGCGATGCTGACCGGCTACTTCGACTACTACGAGCCGGTGCTCGGGGAGCGGCGGGTGCCGCTGCACGACCCGCTCGCCGCGGCGGTGCTCACCGGGGCCGCCGACCTCTCGGACGCCCCGATGCTGGGGCTGCGCGTGGAGGTCGACGGCCGCCGTGGCGCGGTCGTCGAAGACGCGTCCGCCGGGCGGCAGACGCGTGTGGTGCTCGACGTCGCGGACGACACCGTGCCGCGGATCCGTGAGCTGGTGCTCGCCGCCGGCTGAGCCCGGCGCCGTGGTCAGTGCGGGTGCTCGCCCAGCAGCCGGGTCGCCAGCACGGCGGCCTGGGTGCGCCGCTCGAGGCCGAGCTTCGCGAGCAGGCTGGAGACGTAGTTCTTCACCGTCTTCTCGGCGAGGAACATCTTCCCGGCGATCTCGCGGTTGGTCAGCCCCTCCGCGACGTACTCGAGGATGCGGCGCTCCTGGTCGGTGAGCGAGGCCAGCTCGCGGGGCTGCTCCACGCCGTGCCGGATCCGCTCGAGCACCCGCTGCGTCACCGCCGGGTCCAGCAGGGACTGCCCGGAGGCCACCCGGCGCACCGCGTCCACCAGGTCCGTGCCGCGGATCTGCTTGAGCACGTAGCCCGACGCGCCCGCCATGATCGCCGCGAACAGGGCCTCGTCGTCCTCGTACGACGTGAGGATCAGGCCCTTGATCGACGAGTCCACGGCCCGCACGTCACGGCACACGTCGATGCCGTTGCCGTCCGGCAGGCGCGCGTCCAGCACGGCCACGTCGGGACGCAGCGCCGGGATGCGCCGCGCCGCCTCCTGCGCGGAGCCCGACTCACCCACCACCTCGATGTCCCCGGCGGCGTGCAGAAGGTCGGCGAGCCCACGACGGACCACCTCATGGTCGTCGAGCAGAAAGACACGGATCATGTGTACTTCCTACCTGGGCCGGGGCCCGGACACCAAGAGTCTAACGTCCTGTGTCGCCGACCACGCACAAAAGCCGTCGATGGGCCGAACGGCCCGGCCGCCGATGACCGCCGTCCCTGCCGCGAGGTCCGGGCGCCGGGATTCCATGAACCCATGGAACAGACCGCCATCACGACCGCCCGCCCGATCGTCGCCGGCACCGACGGCACCGCACCCGGCGAGGCCGCCGTCCGGTGGGCCGCCCGCGAGGCGGCCCGGCGCGACGTGCCGCTGCGCATCGTGTCCGCGTACGAAGCCCAGCCCGGCGCGGTGCCCGGCGCGCAGGACGAACGCCACCTCACCGAGGCGGTGCTCGACGCCGCGGTCGTGCAGGCCCGGGCCGCGGCCGCGTTCCACATCCGCGTCGAGGCGCACGCCGTGCCCGGCGACCCGGTCACCGCGCTGCTCGGGCAGGCGGACGCCGCGCTGCTCGTGGTCGGCAACCGGGGCCGCGGCGGGTTCGCCAGCCTGCTGCTCGGCTCGGTCAGCCAGCGGGTCGCCACCCACGCCGGCGTCCCCGTGGCGGTGGTACGCGGGCGTACGGAGATCGCCTCCGGGCCGGTCGTGGCCGGCGTGGACGACTCCCCCGCCGCGTCCGGGGTGCTCGGCGCCGCCTTCGAGGCCGCCGCCCACCGCGACGCGCCGCTCGCGATCGTGCGGTCGTACACGTCGCCGGTGCCGCTGTGGGTGGGCGACATCCCGGCCGCCGACAACGCGGTGCCCCGGGCACACGCCGAGGAGCTGGAGCGCCTGGAGCAGGAGGTGGCGCCCTGGCGCGACAAGTTCCCGGAGGTCGACGCCGAGGCCGTCGTCTCGCCCGACGGCGCGGCCGCCGTGCTCGTCGCCGTGTCGCACAGCGCCCGCCTGGTCGTGGTCGGCAGCCGTGGCCACGGTACGGTCGTCAACACCCTGCTCGGCTCCACCGGCCTGCAGCTCCTGCACCACGCGGGCTGCCCCGTGCTCGTGGTCCGCGGATCGATCTAGATAGCATCGGAGCATGAACGAGCCGCCCTCGCTCGGACTCACGCCGCTGTCGCGGGTCCGGCTGGACGAACTGCTGCAGGAGATGCTCGACCGCGTCGGCGAGGTGGTGACCAGCCGCGAGCGGCTGCGGGCCCTGCTCGACGCCGTCGTCGGCATCAGCAGGGACCTCGACCTGCGCAGCACGCTGGAGCGCATCGTCGTGTCCGCCTGCTCCCTCGCCGGAGCGAAGTACGGCGCGCTGGGCGTGCTCGGCCCCGACCGGCAGGACCTGTCCGACTTCATCACCCACGGCATCGACCCGGCCCAGCACGCCAAGATCGGCGACCTGCCGCACGGGCGCGGCGTGCTCGGCCTGCTCATCACCCACCCCGAGCCGGTCCGGCTGCACGACATCACCCAGCACCCCCGCTCGTACGGCTTCCCGCCGCACCACCCGCCGATGCACAGCTTCCTGGGCGTGCCCGTACGCACCCGGGACCAGATCTTCGGCAACCTGTACCTGGCCGAGAAGAACGGCGGCGGCGAGTTCACCGAGGACGACGAGGAGATCGTGGTGGCGCTGGCCGCCGCGGCCGGCGTCGCGATCGACAACGCCCGGCTGTTCGCGCTGGCCCGGCGGCGCGAGCGGTGGCTCGCGGCGGCCGCGGAGATCACGTCGGTGCTGCTGGGTACCGTCAACCGCCAGGAGGCGCTGCGGCTGATCGCCCGCCGCGCCCGCGAGATCTCCGAGGCCGAGCTGGTGCTCGTGCTGCTCGCCGACGAGACCGGCGCCCGGTACACGATCGAGGTGGCCGACGGCGCGGACGCGATGGTGGGGCGGGTGCTCTCCGTCGACGTGGACGCGCTGAACGCCGAGGGCACCAACCTGCGTGACGTCGCGGACTGGCCGGTGCCCGTACCCGACGGCCCGGCGCTGGCCGCGCCGCTGGCCGGCGCCGACATGCCGCAGGGCGTGCTGATCGTCGCCGGGGCCGGCGTCGGCGACGAGGACGACTCGACGCTGCTGTCGAGCTTCGCCGGGCAGGCGGCGCTGGCCCTGGAACGCGCCCGGGCGCAGGAGGAACGCGAGCAGCTCGTCGTCCTGGAGGACCGCGAGCGGATCGCCCGCGACCTGCACGACGTGGTGATCCAGCGGCTGTTCGCGACGGGCATGCAGCTGCAGGGGGCGGCGCCGCACGCGCTGCGGCCCGAGGCGGTCAAACGGATCAACGCGGCGGTCGACGACCTCGACGCGACGATCCGCGACATCCGCCGGTCGATCTTCGAGCTGACCGCGCCCGCCGGGTCGTCGCTGCGCCGCGAGCTGAGCCAGGTGGTCGAGGCCGCCACCGAGACGCTGGGCTTCCGCCCGGTCCTCGACGTCACCGGCCCGGTCGACAGCGCGGTGCCCGACGACGTGGTGCCCGAGCTGCTCGCGGTGGTGCGCGAGGCGCTGTCCAACGCGGCCCGGCACGCCGAGGCGCAGAACGTCCGGGTCTCGGTACGCGCGGACGGCGAGGAGGTGGTGATCCGCGTCGAGGACGACGGCGTCGGCACCGACCCCGCCGCCGCCCGGGGCGGCCTGGTCAACATGGGCGAGCGCGCCCGCGACCTCGGCGGTGTCTTCGAGGTGACCCCCGCGAGCGGCGGCGGGACGGTCGTGACCTGGCGGGCGCCACTGGGAGGCTGATGTCGGGACCTTCGGCCCTGATCGACCGGACCTCCCGGACGGCACCTTGGAGAGGTGACCGATCCGGAGGTTCCCCCCATGACCAGCATGACCGAGATCCTGGCCGCGGCGGCCCGTACGTCGCTGCACGCCCCCTCGGTGTTCAACACCCAGCCGTGGCGCTGGCGGATCGCCGGCGACACGATGAGCCTGTACGCCGACCGGTCCCGCGCGCTGACCGCCACCGACCCCGAGGGCCGCCTCCTGCTGCTCAGCTGCGGCGGCGCCCTGCACCACGCGCGCGTGGCACTGGCGGCGGCCGGGGCCCACGCCGCCGTCGAGCGCTTCCCGGAGCCGGGCGAGCCCGACCTGCTCGCCCGCATCACGTTCACCGGCCGGCGTCCCACCGACCCCGTCGCGCAGCGGATGGCCGAGGCCGCCCCGCGCCGGCGCACCGACCGGCGGGCATACGGCGAACGCCCGGTCACCGATCTCCAGCTGAGCGGCCTGCGCCGGGCTGTCGAGGCCCAGGGCGCCTACCTGCACGTCGTACGCCCCGACGAGGTGTACCTGTTCGCGGCGGCCACCGACGTCGCCGGGGAGACGCAGCGCACCGACCCGGCGTACCGCGAGGAGCTGCGGCAGTGGACCAACCGCCCGGCCGGCTCGGGTGACGGGGTGCCGGCGGCCACCGCCGTCGAGCCGGCGCTGCGCCGGGTGCCGGTGCGCGACTTCGCCCCGGACGGCGCGGCGGGCCTGTCGGCGGGGCCGGGGCACGACGCCGGCGCCGCGTACGTGATCATCTTCGGTCTCAGCGACCGGCCCACGGACGTGCTGCACGGCGGCGAGGCGCTGTCGGCGCTGCTGCTCGCGGCGACCGCCGAGGGCCTGGCGACCGCACCGCTCAGCGACAGCATCGAGGTCGACTGGCCCCGCCACCTGCTGCGCCGCCTGCTCTCCGACGTCGGCGAGCCGTACGTGGCGGTCCGGCTCGGGTACGCCGACGACACCACCGAGCTGCCGGGCGCCCCGCGGCGCGACGCGGCCGACGTCATCGAAGTCGAGGGCTGACCATGGGCGGCTACACCGGGACCGACCTGTACGCCGCGGCCGCGGCGGGCATCCGCGCGCCGTCGCTGCACAACTCGCAGCCGTGGCGGTTCCGGCTGCGCGACGGCGCGATCGAGATCCTCGCCGACCGCTCCCGGCAGCTGCAGATCGCCGACTCGGCCGGCTGGGCGGTACGGATCGCGTGCGGCGCGGCCACGTTCAACGCCCGGCTGGCGCTGGCGGCGCTGGGCCGGCCGGCCGAGGTGGACCTGCACCCGTACGGCGACCTCGTCGCGCGGCTCACGCCGGGCCCGGAGCGGCCGCCGACGTACGCCGAGGCCGGCCTCGCCGCGGCGATCCCCCACCGGTTCAGCAACCGCAAGCCGTTCTGGCCCGACCCGGTGCCGTCGGAGACCCGCATCCGCCTGATCGAGGCGGCCCAGGCCGAGGGCGGCTGGCTGGACCTGCTGGTGGGCATGACGGCGCTGTCCGGTTTCGCCGAGATCGCCCGCAGCGCCGACCGGGTGCTGCGCCGCGACCCGGCCTACCAGGCGGAGATGATCGGCTGGACGCATGCGGACGCCGCACCCGACGGCGTACCGGTGACCGCCGGGGCGCCCGCCGGCGAACCGCAGGACCTGCTCCCTCAGCGTTCGTTCGCGGACCGCCCCCGGGGCTCCGGCCGCGACTTCGAACCCGAGCCGCTCGTGGCGGTCCTGGGCACGCCGGGTGACCGGCCGGTGGACCAGCTCGCGGCCGGGCAGGCGTTGCAGCGGGTGCTGCTGACCGCGACCGACGCGGGGCTGGCCAGCTCGATGATGTCCCAGCCGATCGAGGTACCCACCGCCCGCGAGCACCTGCGCCGGTCGCTGCGCCGCTCGGGGGTGCCGCAGATCGCGCTGCGCCTCGGCTTCGGCCAGCCGGGCCGCCCGACCCCGCGCCGCGCGGTCGAGGACGTCCTGGACTGACCCGCGGGCCCCCGGGCCTGCGGGGGTGTCAGCCGTCCGATCGCACGTCGCGGTGGTGGTCCGAGAGCGCCTGCGTCATCCCGGCCAGGAAGCGGTGCACGGTGGCCAGCTCCGCGTCGTCGAAGTCGGCCATGACCACGTCCGTACGCTCCCCGAGCGGCCGGAAGAACTGCATCGCGAGCGCCATCCCGGGGGCGCCGTAGCGCAGATGCACGACCCGGCGGTCGGCGCTCTCCCGGGTCCGCCGCAGGTGCCCGGAGCGTTCCAGCCGGTCGATCACCGCGGTGGTGGCGCCCGACGACAGGCCCAGCGCCTCGCCCAGCCGGCCCGGCGTGAGCGGGTCGCCGCGCCCCTCGGCGTGCATCACCGCGATGAGCGCCTGCAGGTCGGTCGGGTGCAGCCCGTGCCGCTGGGCGAAGGCCTGCCCGACGTGCTGCGCCTCGACGCTGTACGACCGCATCAGGTTGACGATCTCCTCGCGGAGCCGATCCCGCTCCGACTCACGCGCCCGGTACACGCGCCCAGTGTTGCAGATGGCACCGCCCTGGGTAACAATCTCGATGGTCGAGATACTTCATGGCGGAGGAATGATGCGGACGCTCACCGGACGGCTCTCTGCCTGGCTCGTGCTCCTGGTGGCCATCCTGGCCGCCGGCGCGGTCATCGGCACCTCAGGGGCCGCACGCACCTCGAACGACCCGACCGCGACGCTGCCCGACGGCGCCGAGTCCACCCGGGTGGCCGCCGTGCAGCGGCAACTGCCCTCCGGGCAGGAGAACCCGGCGCTCGTCGTCTACAGCCGGGACGGCCGGCCGCTGACCGCCGCGGACACGACGAAGATCACAGCGGACGCGCAGCAGCTGCGCGCCGCGGGACCGCCGGTGTTCTCCGACCGGCGCGACGCCGCGACCATCGTGGTGCCGCTCAGCGCGAACCTGCCCGCCGACGAGCTGATCTCGCGGGTGAAGCAGCTGCGCGAGCAGGCCCGCGCCGGACTCCCGGACGGCCTCACCGCCCAGGTCACCGGCGGCGCCGGGTTCTCCGCGGACATCGCCGACAGCTTCACCGGCGCCAACACCAACCTGCTGCTCGTGACGGTCGTCGTCGTGGCGCTGCTGCTGCTCATCACGTACCGCAGCCCGCTGCTGTGGCTCGTACCCCTCGCGGTCGTCGGCATGGCAGACCGGGTCGCGAGCGGGCTCGTGGCGGTGCTGTCGCGGCACACCGACCTCACCATCGGCGACTCCACCGTGGGCATCGTCACGGTGCTCGTGTTCGGCGCCGGCACCGACTACGCGCTGCTGCTGATCTCCCGTTACCGCGAGGAGCTGCACCGGCACGAGGACCGCCGGGAGGCGATGCGCCGGGCGCTGCGCGGTGCGGGGCCGGCCGTGATCGCCAGTGCCGCCACGGTCGTGCTCAGCCTGCTCACGCTCCTGCTCGCCAGCCTCGGCGACACCGTCGCGCTGGGCGTGACCGCGGCGCTGGGCATCGGCGTCGCCGCGCTCTTCGCGCTCGTCGTCCTGCCGCCGGCCCTGGTGGTCTGCGGGCGCGGCCTGTTCTGGCCGTTCATCCCGCGGGTCGGCGACGAGCTGTCGCACCGGCTGTGGTCGCGGGTCGGCACCGGCGTGGCACGCCGGCCGGGCCTGGTCACAGCGCTGTCCCTCGTGGTCCTCGCGGTCTGCGCGGCCGGTATCCCCGGCACCCGGCTGGGGCTGTCGCAGACCGAGCAGTTCCGCGTGCAGGCCGAGTCCGTCGACGGGCTCGAGACGCTGAGCAGGTCGTTCCCGGCCGGCGCGGCGGACCCCGCGGTGGTGATCGCCGCCCCGGCCAAGGCGCAGGAGGTGCTCGCCGCGGTCTCCGCGACCCCGGGCGTCGCCCAGGCCCGCATCGCCGAGCAGACCCCCACGGTGGTCCGGATCGACGCGGTGCTCACGGCCGCGCCGGACACCCCGGAGAGCTATCAGAGCATCCGTACGCTGCGCAGCGCCGTCCACGCCGTACCGGGCGGCGACGCGCTCGTCGGGGGCAGCGTCGCGACCGCGCTCGACAACCGGGACGCGTCCCGCGACGACCTGAAGGTGATCGTCCCGGTCATCCTGCTCGTGGTGCTGCTCGTGCTCGGCGTGCTGCTGCGCGCGGTGGTCGCGGCGCTGCTGCTGATCACGACGGTCATCGCCAGCTTCGCGGCCGCCCTCGGCGCCGGGTCCTGGCTGTTCCGGCAGGTCCTCGACTATCCGGGCCTGGACAACCAGGTGCCGCTGTTCTCGTTCCTGTTCCTCGTCGCGCTCGGCGTGGACTACAACATCTTCCTGGTCACCCGGGCCCGCGAGGAGGCGGCGCACCGGGGCACCCGGGACGGCATGATCCAGGCGCTGGCCGCGACGGGCGCGGTCATCACCAGCGCCGGCGTGCTGCTGGCGGCGGTGTTCGCGGTGCTGGGCGTGCTGCCGATCATCACGCTGACCCAGATCGGCGTGATCGTCGGGCTCGGGGTGCTGCTGGACACGCTGCTGGTGCGTACGGTCCTCGTCCCGGCCCTGGCCACGCTCCTGGGCGACCGCTTCTGGTGGCCGGCCCGCCCGCGCCCGCGCGGCGCCGCCCCGGAGCCGGACCGCGTCCCGGCGGTGACCGGATGAGCGGTGCCGGGACCGTCCGGGCCCGGCCGGACGGCGGCGGGACGGGCCCGGCCGCGGTCGAGCGCATGCTGGCCGGTGCGTTCGACGGCCTCCCGGCCGCACTGGCCGGCCCCTGCCGGCGGCTGGCGCTGGCCGGCGGCAAGCGGCTGCGGGCCTCGCTGGTGCTGACCGTCGCCGGGGACGCGCCGGCCGCGGTCCCGGCCGCCGTCGCGGTCGAGCTGCTGCACCTGGCCACGCTCGTCCACGACGACCTGCTCGACGACGCGCCCGAACGCCGCGGGGTGCCCACCGTGCACGCCGCCGAGGGCCCGGACACCGCCGTGCTGGCCGGCGACGTCCTCATCGGACTCGCCGGCCGGTACGCCGCCCGGGCCGGCGCGCGGGCCGCGGCGCTGGTGAGCGACGCGCTGGTGGACCTGTGCGCCGGCCAGGCCCTCGAGGCCGCCCACCGCCACGATCCCGGCGTCACCGTCACCACCGCGCTGCGCGTCGCCGAGCTGAAGACCGGCACGCTCATCGCCACCGCGTGCGAACTGGGCGCCGTTGCCGCCGGCCGGAACAGCGACGGGCTGCGCGCGTACGGATTGGCGTTCGGCATCGTCCTGCAATTGCTGGACGACCTGCTGGATCTGCTCTCCGACGACGAGACGTACGGCAAACCCACGGCCGCCGATTTCACCGCCGGAACGGTGACACTGCCGGCCGTCCACACGCTCGCCGCCGAGCCGCGTCTGCGGGACCTGCTGCGCCCCGGCCTGACCGTGACCGAGCGCGACACCGCCACCGGGCTGCTCCGGCGCGGCCCCGGCATCGCCGAGACGCTGCGGACCATCGACGAGCTCGTCGACCAGGCCACCCGCTTCCGGCCGGACCTCGCGGACCTGCCCCGCGCGTACGCCGAACGCCAGCTACGGTTGATCTCCCCGCGCCATCGCGGCCTGATCCCGGAGAAAAATCCGGCCCGGCGGTGAACCCCCGGCATCATCCGTTCGGATGATGTCCCCGGTTCTGGGACGCTCACATATTTCTTCTTTAATTCGCGCCTAAGAATGCCTCAAGAATCTGGCGTCAAATGGCTTTCCCCGGTCCTGGCTCTTACCGTCTGGGGGCCAGCTCAGAAGGGGGCCGGAAACGGCGTCCGCAGACCTGCGAATGGTTGCGGACGATGAGCGAGAGACTACAGAAGAGGTATCACCCATGCGAAGGTCGTCTTACCGCCGGGCCGCTACCCGCCGGGGTCCCGACCGTCGTGTCATCGCCGCCGTCGCGGTCCTCGTCGTGGGCGGCGGGGTCGTCGGCATCACCCAGATCTCCAACGCCGACGAGACGAAGGTGGCGGCGTGCGCGGCCGCGACCCCGTCGCCGGCGAACGCGAAGGCGGCCACCGACCCGCGGGTCGGCACGTACACCGACAAGGACGGCGACGTCCAGCACAAGGGTGACGGCCAGCTCGCGAAGGGCGAGCAGAAGCCGGCGCCCGAGCCGGCCGGCGAGTGCAAGGACGGCAACACGATCAAGAAGACCGTCAACGGCCTGGAGATCACCACCGACACGTGCGAGGACAGCAAGCTCACCCCGCACGACGGCTTCCAGAACGGCGACCGCTGCGTCTCGACCGAGTTCGGCGAGGTGGGCGAGGCGGCGAAGAACCCGACGCTGCTGATCACGGACTTCCCGCGCGAGGTCGAGGTCGGCCAGCCGTTCACGCTCAAGGTCAGCACCCGCAACCTGGTCCGCGACCGGTTCCTCGCGGCCGGCCAGGGCGGCTACTACGTGGAGAGCTCGGTGCTGACCGCCGAGGGCCTCGTCCGCGGCCACTTCCACACCGCCTGCCGGATGCTCGCCAGCACCTCGGAGGCGGTCGACCCGGCCCCGGTGCCGGCCTTCTTCGTGGCCACCGAGGACAAGAAGGGCGGCGCCCAGCCCGACACGGTGACGATCCAGGTGCCGGGCCTGCCGCAGGCGGGCATCGCCCAGTGCGCCTCGTGGGCGGGCGACGGCTCCCACCGCGTCCCGATGATGCAGCGCGCCAACCAGACCCCCGCGATCGACGCCGTCCGCGTCACGGTCCGCGGTGGCAACGGGGACAACGGCGGCGGCGGGGACAACGGCGGCAACCAGGGCGGCGGCCAGGGCGACAACGGCGGCAACCAGGGCGGCGGCCAGGACCAGCCGACCACTCCCCCGGCCGACAACGGCGGCGGCCAGGGCGACAACGGCAACGGCCAGGGCGACAACGGCGGGAACCAGGGCGGGAACACCGGCGGGAACCAGGGCGGCGGCAACGGCGACGGCCAGAACGACGGCGGCGCCACGCCCGGGGCGACCGTGACGCCCAGGACCGAGACCGGCACCACCCCGCCGAAGTCCCCGACCGTGACCCTGCCGCCGCGTAACAGCGGTGGCAGCGGCCAGGACGAGGACACCCCGGCCACCGCGAAGCCGGTACGGACCACGACCGCCCCCGCCGAGGAGAACGCGGACGCCGGCTCGGACTCCGACGACTCGCCGGCGCAGACCGTGACCGGGCGTACCGCCAAGCCGAAGCCGACCACGTCCACGAAGGCCGCGGTGGCGGCAGACACGGACGACGGCGCGCCCGACGAGCCGGCCGCCGCGCAGGACACCGAGGTGGCCGACGTCCAGGCCGACGGCGGCAACCGCCTCGCGCTGACCGGCGCGAACGTCATGACGGTCAGCCTCGGCGGCGCGGTGCTCATCCTCGCCGGCCTGCTGGTCCTCAGCGCCACCCGGCGCCGGCGGGCGGAGGCCGACCAGGACTGAGGCGTACGCACAGCACAACGGCCCGGGCCGGCATCGGCCCGGGCCGTTCGTCCGTCCCGGGCTCAGCCCTCGGCACCGACGGTGACGCCCTTGCCGCTGCTGCTGCCGCCCTCGTCACCCCCTGCGGCGGGCCGCCCTGATACCGCAACCGGCCGTACGGGCGTCCGATGAGGACATTGGGACAATGGCCGCCCGTCCCGCCGCCCGGTAGGTTGCGCCGCATGGAGGCATTCGATCAGCTCGCGGAGCTCTACCAGGGCGAGCACAGCCACAACCCGCACCAGGCCGCGCTCATCGCCAGGATCGACGCGCTCGTACCGGCCGGAGCGCCGGTGCTGGACCTGGGGTGCGGTACGGGCGTGCCGACCGCCCAGGTGTTCAGCGGGTCGGGGCGCCGCGTCGTCGGGGTGGACGTCTCGGAGGGCATGCTGCGGCTGGCCCGCGAGCAGGTGCCGGCGGCCGAGTTCCGGCGCGCCGACATCCGCGAGCTCCCGGACGACCTGGGCCCGTTCGGGGCGGTGACGGCCTTCTTCTCGCTGCTCATGCTCAGCCGCGCCGACATCGAGACGACGCTGGGCCGGATCCCGGGCTGGCTGCAGCCGGGCGGCCGGCTGGGGATCGGCATGGTGAACCTGGACGCCGACAGCCTGCCCGTGGAGTTCCTCGGCGTGCCGGTCACCGTCTCCGGCTACCCGCAGGAGTTGCTGGCCGAGCGGCTGACCGGCGCCGGCTTCGAGGTGGAGAGCATCGAGACGGTCGACTTCGTCCCGGCGGACGGCCCGCCGGAGAGCCAGATCTTCGCCCTGGCCAAGCTCCCGGACTGAGCCACGGCCACCGGGACCCGCCCGGCGGCCCGCCGCCACCACCGGGCGTCGGCTAGCGTACGGCGTCGGCGACCGCCTGGCGGGCCAGCATCTCGGTGACGGCGGACGGGGCCCCGGGGCGGCCGAAGAGGTAGCCCTGGCCCTGGTCGCAGCCGATCTGCCGGAGCCGCAGCCACTGCTCGTCGGTCTCGATCCCCTCGGCGACCGTCTGCAGGCGCAGCGCCTGCCCGAGGCCCACCACCGCGTCCACCAGCGCCACGTCGTCCGCGTCGGTGTCGACCTGCTCCACGAACGTACGGTCGATCTTGATGATGTCGACGGGCAGCTGCTTGAGGTAGTTGAGCGAGCTGTAGCCGGTGCCGAAGTCGTCGATGGCGAGGCGGACGCCGAGGCCGCGCAGCGCGCCGAGGGTGTCGATCGCGGCCGCGACGTCCTCCATCAGCATCGACTCGGTGATCTCCAGGGTGAGCGCGCCGGCCGGGATGCCGGCGTCGGCGATGGCCGCGGCCACGTCGGCGACCAGGCCGTCGTCCTGGAACTGCCGGGCCGACAGGTTGACGTTCATCCGCAGGTTCGCCGCCTCCGGCGTCTCGTGGCGCCACGCGGCCAGCTGCCGGCAGGCCTGCCGCAGGACCCACCGGCCCAGCGGCACGATCAGGCCGTTGGCCTCGGCGCTCGCGATGAAACGGTACGGCCCCAGCAGCCCCTCCCGCGGGTGCTGCCAGCGGACGAGCGCCTCCACGCCGGTCAGGCGCTGGGTGTTCATGTCCACGACGGGCTGGTAGTGCACGATGAACTGCTCCTCGGCCAGGCCGCGTTCCATGTCGACGCGCTGCTGCGCCTCCTCCAGCACCGACCGGGACATGGACGGGTCGAAGACCGCGTACGCGTTGCGCCCGGCCCGCTTGGCGGCGTACATGGCGAGGTCGGCGTCGCGCAGCAGGTGCTCGGCGGCGCGGGTGCCGCCGGCGATCCCGATGCTCAGCGAGCAGGTGAGCTCGCGGCTGGCGAGCCGGACCGGTTCGCGCGCGGCGCGCAGGAGCCGCTCGGCCAGCGCCACCGCGGACGGCTCGTCGATGTCCTCGACCAGGACGGCGAACTCGTCGCCGCCGAGGCGGGCGAGCGTGTCGCCGGGACGCATCTCGCGGCGCAGCCGGTCGGCGACCGTGGTGAGCAGCTCGTCGCCGAGGCTGTGGCCGAGGTCGTCGTTGACGAGTTTGAAGTCGTCGAGGTCGATGAGCAGCACCGCGACCTCGGTGTCGCGCAGGCCGGCGACGGCCTCCTCCAGCCGGTCGCGGAACAGCGTGCGGTTGGGCAGGCCGGTGAGGCGGTCCGTGAAGGCCTGGTGGCGCAGCTGCTCCTCGAGGGCTCGGCGCGTACCCATGTCACGCAGGCTGATGACCGCCGAGCGCAGGTCGGGGTCGTCGACCCGGTTGGTGCCGATGACGTCGAGGTGGACCCAGCTGCCGTCGGCGGCGAGCATGCGGACCTCGGTCCGCGAGGTGTGCCCGGCCGGGGCGGCCCACAGGGCGTGCAGCCAGTCCCGGGCGGCCGCCATCTCGTCGGGGTGGATGATCTGCCCGAGCAGCTGCCCGGTGAGCTCGGCGGGGCGGCGGCCGAGGATGGTCCGCAGGGAGCTGCTCGCGTACCGGACCTTGTTGTGCACGTCGATGGCGAAGACCGCGTCGGAGGACGCCTCGAGCAGCAGTTCCGTCCGGCGGTCCGTGGATCGCCGCCGCTCGTCGAGGGTGCGCCGGCTCTGGGCGTTGATCGCGCACACCACCACGACACTCGCCATGATCGCGGTGAGCGTGACGACGGACAGCGGTTCGGCGGTGGTCTGCGCGGGCAGCAGCACCGCGTACCCGGCCAGTGCGGCGACGCCGAGGCCGAGCACGACGGCCGGGCCGTAGAGGGCCGCGGCGAGCACCAGCAGCAGCACCACGCACGGGATGTAGGCCATGTGCCCGTCGACGTCGGTGACACCGAAGAGCCACACCGCCGGAAGCTCGACGACCCACCACAGCACCAGCCAGCGCCGGGTCCGTTCGCTGCGCACGAGCCGGTTCCACGGCAGCCGGAACGCGACCAGCTGCGCCACGGCGGCGACCAGCAGCGGCAGCACCCACCACCGCAGGTCGCTGGGCCAGTCGACCGCCACGCGGAAGGTGCCCAGCAGCGTCACACCGGCGGCGATGGCGGCGCCGATACGGAGCTGGCGCGCCCAGTATTCCGCGGTGTGGTCGTCGATCTCGGCGGGTTGCACGCGGTGTCCATCGGCGGGTGCACGCCGGTTGTGAGACTTTCGGCACCCGGTGGGACCGGGCGGGCCCGGGCGTGGCCCGCCCGGCGTCCGCCTACCCCACGCGGTCCGCGACGAAGCCGGTGGCGCCGGCGCGGAACTTGGCGTAGTCGAGGTGCGCCGCGAGGCTGGTACCGCCCTGGCAGAACCGGTCGTTGCGGTTGCAGAACGACTGGGTACGCCCCGCGAAGGCGTCGAGCCGGCCGGCGCCGCGGCTGAGGATGCCGTTGCGGGTGCCGTCGGTGATGTTGAAGTCCTCCCCGGCGGTGAAGGTCGGGTCGCCGAAGAGCAGCACCGCCGCCACCCGGCTCGCGAGGTTCGCCGGGATGGCCGGCTGCCCCGCCGCCCGGCCGCGCACCGAGCGCCCGGCGAGGGCGTCGCCGACCACGTTCGCCCCCTGCGAGTAGCCCATGAGGACGAACCGCGTGTTCCTGCACGCCGCCGCGGTACGCCGCACGTCGGCCGCCAGCGCGGTGACGCCCTGCTGGACGCTGGCCGTGTAGTTGAAGGTGGCCGGGTAGTCCAGCGCGGTGGTGCGGACGGTCTGCGGCACCGCGCGGGTGATCTGCTGGGCCAGCGGCGTCAGCACCACGCCGAGCCCGGGCCGTTCGGTGGTGCCCCGGGCCCCGATGATCTCGACGTCGGGGCAGGCGTTGCCGGGTGCCTGCGCGGCGAACGTCAGGGGCGCCACCACGAGACCGGCGACGCCGACCGCCCCCGCCGCGACGATTGTGAGCACTGTGCGTAACCGCATTCCGCCATCCCTTCGTAGCCGACACTTCCTGCACCCGGTACGCAGAAACAGCCTCGGACGACGGCGGATGTTGGTTGTTTCACATCACGTGCACAATTGAACCGGCCGGTGAACCCTCACGCATCGAAGTCGATGACGACCTTCGGCGCCGCCGGGGTGGACTGGCAGGTGAGCACGTACCCGGCGGCGACCTCGGCCGGCTCGAGCGCGAAGTTCCGGCGCATCGTCACCTCGCCCTCCACCACCCTGGCCCGGCACGTGCCGCACACCCCGCCCTTGCAGGCGAACGGCAGGTCGGGGCGGCTGAGCTGGGCCCCCTCGAGGATCGTCTGATCGGCCAGGACCGGCAGCGTGGTCGACCGGCCGTCGAGCACCACGGTCACCTCGCTGCCCGGCCCGGACGCCTGCCGGTCGGGGCGTACCGGTTCCGGCGGCGCCTCGTCCACCCAGAACAGCTCGCGGTGGACGCGGTCGGCCGGCACACCGAAGCCGCCGAGCACGTCGGTGGCGTCGCTGACCATCCCGTACGGCCCGCAGAGCCACCAGTGGTCCACGGCCGGCACGTCGATCAGCGCGGGCAGCAGCGCGCGCAGCTTGGCGGCGTCGAGCCGGCCGTTGAACAGCTCGACCTCACGTGCCTCCCGGGACAGCAGGTGCACCAGCTCCAGCCGGGACGGATGGGCGTCCTTGAGGTCGGCGAGCTCCTCGGCGAACATGACCGTGTCGGCGCGGCGGTTGCCGTACAGGATGCTGACGGCCGCCTTCGGGCCCTGCAGCAGCGACGCGGCGATCGACAGCACCGGGGTGATCCCCGAGCCGGCCGCGATGAGCACGTGCCGGCCGCCCGACTGCAGGTCCGGCGTGAACGATCCGGTGGGCGGGGCGACCTCGATCTCGTCGCCCGGGCGCACGTCGTGCACGAGCCACGACGACACCACGCCGCCGGGGACCTCGCGGACGCCGATGCGCGGGGCGGTCCCGGCCGGCGAGCAGATCGAGTACGTGCGGCGCTCGTCCGAGCCGTCCGCCGTCCGCCGGACCGTCAGCGCCTGGCCGGGGCGGAACGCGTACCGGCCGGCCAGCTCGCCGGGGACGTCGAAGGTCACCGCCACGGCGTCGGCGCAGAGCCGTTCGACGGCGGCGACCCGCAGCGGGTGAAACTCGCGGACCACCACGTCAGATCTCCTTCACGTGCTCGAACGGCTCCCGGCAGGCCGGGCAGCGGCGCAGCGAGCGGCACGCCGTCGCGCTGAACGCGGCGATCTCCTCCGTCGCCGCGTTCCCGCAGTGCGGGCAGGCGACGTCGCGCCGCGGCGCCCCCAGGGTGAGCGGCACCGGGCCGGACGGGCGGCGCGGCGCCGGACCGGGCGGCGAGATGCCCGCCGCGGCGAGCTTGGCCCGGCCCGCCTCGGTGATCCAGTCGGTCGTCCAGGCGGGGCTCAGCGCGGTGCGTACCTCGACGCGCGGATAGCCGGCCTCGCCCAGGGCGCGGACCAGGTCGTCGCGGATCGTCTGCATCGCCGGGCACCCGGAGTACGTCGGCGTGACGGTCACGACGATCCCGTCGGGGCGCTCCTCCACCTCGCGCAGGATGCCGAGGTCGGCGAGGGTCAGCAGGGGCAGCTCCGGGTCGGTGACCCGCGCGGCGACCGCGGCGGCCGTCACCACACGCCTCCCGGCGTCGACCGCGCCACCGCCTGCAGCTCGGCGAGGATCCCCGCCAGCGCCTCCGTATGCCCGGCCTCCCGGCCGGGCGCGCTCGCGGGCACGGGTGCCGGTTGCAGCGTGGCTGCCGGCAGCACCTGCTCCCACACCGCGCCGACCTCCTCGCGCAGCGTGGACGGCTCCACCGCCACGCCGACGCCGGCCAGGCGGCGCTCGACGTCGGAACCGGCGAACAGCTCGGCGGTCAGCGGCAGCACCGCGTCGACCGCGGCCTGCATGCGCTCGTGGGACACCGGCGTGCCGTCGCCCAGGCGCACCACCCACTGCGCCGCGTAGTCCCGGTGGTACGTCACCTCCTTGACGCCCTTGGCCGCCACGGCCGCCAGCACCGGGTCCGCCGAGGCGGTCAGCCGGTCCAGCAGGGCGAGTCGCCAGGCCGAGAAGGCGAGCAGCCGGGCGACCAGGTGGGCGAAGTCGGCGTCGGCGAGCTCGGCCAGGCGTACGTTGCGGAACTCGGTCTCGCCGCGCAGGTATGCCAGCGCGTCCTCGTCGCGCCCGGCACCCTCCACCTCGGCGGCGCGGCTGAGCAGCAACCGGGCCTGCCCGAGCAGGTCCAGGGCGATGTTGGCGATGGCGAGCTCGTCCTCGAGCTCGGGAGCGCGGGTCACCCACTGCTGCAGCCGGTGCGACATGATCAGCGCGTCGTCGCCCAGCATCAGGCAGTACGCGGCCAGCTCCCCGGCCGGCACGCCGGGCGGCACCGCGGTGTCCACCCCGGCCAGCGGGTCGGTGAAGCCGGTGCCGTACGCCCACCGCGCGTCGTCGTCGTGGTCGGTCAGCGCCTCGTAGGCCGCGTCGAAGCTCATGGTGGCCGCCTCAGATGTGCGGTACGGAGTCGGGAATGGAGTAGTACGTCGGGTGCCGGTACGCCTTGTCGCCGCTCGGCGCGAAGAAGGCCTCCTTCTCGTCCGGGCCGGACGCGGCCACGTCGTCGGAACGCACCACCCAGATGCTGACGCCCTCGTTACGCCGCGTGTAGAGATCACGCGCGTGCAGCAGGGCCATGCGGTGGTCCGCCGCGCGCAGCGAGCCGACGTGCACGTGGTTGAGGCCCCGCTTGGCGCGGACGAACACCTCGAACAGCGGCCACTCGTGCCGGATCTCCTGCTCACTCACGCTGTGCCTCCTTGGCGTGCCCTCCTGGCCCTCACCGTCACGGCCGTCGCCATCCGCTGGCCTGAGAGGTTCGGTGCGGTCGCTCACGCCGGGACTCCCATCTGCTTCGCGGCGTGGGCGGCCGCGGCTTCGCGGACCCAGGCGCCGTCCTCGTCCGCCCGGCGCCGGCGCTCGATGCGCTGGGCGTTGCACGGCCCGTCGCCCGAGATCACCCGGGACAGCTCGGCCCAGTCCGGCGTGCCGAAGTCGTAATGCCCGCGGTCGGCGTTCCAGGCAAGCGATGGGTCGGGCAGGGTCACGCCGAGCGCCCCGGCCTGCGGCACCGTCATGTCGACGAAGCGCTGGCGCAGCTCGTCGTTGCTGTGCCGCTTGATCTTCCAGGCCATCGACTGCGCCGAGTTGGGCGAGCGGTCGTCGGGCGGGCCGAACATCATCAGCGACGGCCACCACCACCGGTTCACCGCGTCCTGGACCATCTCCCGCTGCGCCGGGGTGCCGCCCATCATGGTCAGCAGCAGTTCGTAGCCCTGCCGCTGGTGGAACGACTCCTCCTTGCAGATGCGGATCATGGCTCGCGCGTACGGGCCGAAGGAGCTGCGGCACAGCGGCACCTGGTTGCAGATCGCCGCGCCGTCGACGAGCCAGCCGATGACGCCCACGTCGGCGAAGGACAGCGTCGGATAGTTGAAGATCGACGAGTACTTCTGCCGGCCCTCGATGAGCCGGCGGGTCAGGTCCCCGCGGTCCGCGCCGAGCGTCTCGGCGGCCGAGTACAGGTAGAGCCCGTGGCCGGCCTCGTCCTGCACCTTGGCGAGCAGGATCGCCTTGCGCCGCAGCGACGGCGCCCGGGTGATCCACTCCCCCTCCGGCTGCATGCCGATGATCTCGGAGTGCGCGTGCTGGGCGATCTGCCGGATCATCGTCCTGCGGTAGCCGTCCGGCATCCAGTCCCGCGGCTCGATCCGCTGGTCCTTCGCGATGGTCTCGGTGAAGACCTCTTCGCCGGTCATGACGCCTCCCAGGAGTAGAAGCCCTGCCCGCTCTTGCGGCCGAGCTCGCCGCGCGCGACCTTGTCCCGGAGCAGCCGCGGCGGGGCGAACCGGTCGCCGAGCTCACGGTGCAGGTGCTCGGCGATGGCCAGCCGTACGTCGAGTCCGACCAGGTCGGTCGAGCGCAGCGGGCCCATCGGGTGCCGGTAGCCCAGCTCCATCGCGCGGTCGATGGACTCGGCGTCGGCCACGCCCTCCTCGAGCATGCGGATCGCCTCCAGCCCGAGCAGGACGCCCAGGCGGCTGGTGGCGAAGCCGGGCGAGTCCCGTACGACGATCGCGGTCTTGCCCAGCGCGCCCGCCCACCCGGCCGCGGCGTCCCGGACGGCCCGGCCGGTCTGCGGGCCGGCGACGATCTCGACGAGATCGCTGGCGGGCACCGGGTTGAAGAAGTGCATGCCTACGAACCGCCCGGGCCGCCGCAGGCCCTCGGCGAGACCGGCGATCGACAGCGAGCTGGTGTTCGTGGCGAGCACCGCGTCCTCGCCGACGACCTTCTCGGCGGCCGCGAGCACGCTCGTCTTCAGCGCCGGGTCCTCGGGGACCGCCTCGACCACCAGCCCGGCATCGGCCGGGAGCTCACCGGTCAGCTCGATCCGCTCCAGGACGGCAGCGGGGTCCTCGGCCAGTTTGCCGCGCTCGGCGGCACGCCGGAGGCCGGTCGCGACCCGCTCGCGAGCGGCGGCGCGGTCCGGCTCGACGACCGTCACGACCGCGCCGGCCGTGGCGAAGACCTGGGCGATGCCGGCGCCCATCCGGCCGCCGCCGATGACACCCACCCGCTTCGGTACGCCGGTCATCGCCGCTCACCCGCCAGGAACGCGTCCATCCGCGACCGCTTGTCCTCGGACTCGAAGAGCACGGCCTGCGCGAGGTCGTCGGTGACCGGGTGACCGCCGGGCGCGTCGGCGACCAGCTTGGTCAGCCGCAACGCCAGCGGACCCGAGCGGGCCATCCGGTCGAGCAGCGCGTGCGCCCGCTTGAGCAGCTCGGCCGCCGGCACGACCTCGGCGACCAGCCCGAACCGGTACGCGTCGTCCGCGTCGAGCCGGCGTCCCGCGAGGAGCACCTGCTTGGCGACCGAGGCGCCCACGAGCTCCCGCAGCCGCCAGCACGCGCCGGCCGCCGCGAGGATGCCCAGTCCCGGCTCCGGGTTGCCGAACACCGCCGCGGGCGAGGCCAGCCGCACGTCGCAGGCGTACGCGAGCTCCGCGCCGCCGCCGAGCGCGTACCCGTCGACCGCCGCGACCGTGGGCAGCGGCAGCCGGGCGACCCGGTCGAACAGCCGGCTGTTGATGCCCTGCAACGCCTGGTCACGGCCACGTTCGCGGAGTTCGCCGATGTCCGCGCCGGCGGCGAAGGTGCCCTCGGCGCCGGTGATCAGCAGCAGCCGCGGGCGCTCCTCCAGGTCCGCGCAGACCTCGTGCAGCTCACGGATCATGGCCGCGTTGATCGCGTTGCGGGCCTCGGGGCGCCGCAGCGTGACGACCACCCGGTCGGCGTGCTCCTCGACCGCGAGAGTGGCTCCCATCAGACGCGCTCCACCAGCATCGACACGCCCTGCCCCACGCCGACGCACAGGGTGGCCAGGCCGCGGCGGGCGTTCTCGCGCTCCATGCGGCCCAGCAGCGTCACCGTGAGCCGGGCGCCGGAGCAGCCCAGCGGGTGCCCGAGCGCGATCGCGCCGCCGTCGGCGTTGACCCGCTCCTCGTCGAGCTTGAGCCGGCGGATCACCGCGAGCGACTGCGCGGCGAAGGCCTCGTTGAGCTCCACCGCGTCGAGGTCGCCGGCCTGCCAGCCGGCCCGGGCCAGGGCCTTCTCGGTCGCCGGTACCGGCCCGAGGCCCATGACGTGCGGCTCCACGCCGGCGCCGGCGCCCACGACGATGCGGGCGCGCGGCGTCAGGCCGTACCGTTCGACGGCCTCGCCGCTGGCGACCACGACGGCGGCCGCGCCGTCCGACAGCGGCGACGACGACCCGGCGGTGACGATGCCGCCGTCGCGGAACACGGTCCTGAGCTTTGCGAGCTTCTCCAGGCTGCCGCCGCGGCGCGGCCCCTCGTCGCGGGTGACCTCGCCGTCCTTGACGGCGACCGGCACGATCTCGGCGTCGAAGCGGCCGGCGTCGATCGCGGCGACGGCCCGCTCGTGGCTGCGCAGGGCGAACGCGTCGCTGTCCTCACGGGTGATGCCGTCGAGGGCCGCGACCTCCTCGGCCGTCTCGCCCATCGACAGCGTCTGCTTCGCGCTGAACCTCGGGTTGGTGAAGCGCCAGCCGAGCGAGCTGTCCACGACCTCGCCGGGACGCGCCCACGGGGTGCCGGGCTTGGCCATCACCCACGGCGCCCGGGTCATCGACTCGACGCCGCCGGCCACCACGACGTCGGCCTCGCCGCAGCGGATCGCCCGGGAGGCGGAGATGATCGCGGTCAGGCCGCTGGCGCACAGCCGGTTGACCGTGTAGCCGGGCACGGTCTCGGGCAGGCCGGACAGCAGCGCCGCCATCCGCGCGACGTTGCGGTTGTCCTCGCCGGCCTGGTTGGCGGCGCCTAGCACGACCTCGTCGATCGACTCCCCGGGCACGCCGGCCCGCCGGACGGCCTCGCCCACGACGAGCGCGGCCAGGTCGTCGGGACGGACGCCGGCGAGCGCGCCGCCGTACTTGCCCTGCGGGGTACGGACGCCACCGACCAGGTACGCCTCAGGCATTGCTCTCCTCGCTGACGTGGTGGCGCGACTGCAGGGTGAAGAACCGGCCGGTCACGTACGCCGGATCCGTCAGCGAGGCCGTCGCGGCGGGGTTGGCGCCGGTGCCGTGCAGGTCGCTGAACGCGGCGGTCTGGTTGACGAAGACGCCGCCCGTGAGGTTCTGCGAGAGGTGCACCCCGGCGTCCAGGGCGGCCTCCCGCGCCGCGGCGAGGACGTCCTCGGAGGTCGAGTACACCGACGCGGTCAGCGCGCCGTGGTGACGCACCGTCTCGGTGAACAGGCGCAGGCTGTGCCCGGTGGACTCGGTGGTGATGACGAACGACACCGGCCCGAACCACTCCCGCGTGTACGTCTTCTCGTCCGAGGCGTCGAGACGGGCGATCACCGGCGTACGGATCGTGGCGCCGGGGAACTGCTCGTCGGCGACCTCGGCGGACGGGTGCAGCACGCCCGGCAGCGAGCCGGCCTCGGTGAGCCGGGCCAGCACGCCGTCGTTGACGATCGCGCCGAGCGTGCCGGCGGCGCGCTTCGGGTCGCCGAGCAGCTTGTCGACCGCGGCGGCGAGCTCGGCCCCGAACTCGGCGGGGCTCTTGCGGCCGGCGTCGGTCTCGATGCCGCCGGCGGGCACGAGCAGGTTCTGCGGGGTCGTGCACATCTGCCCGCTGTAGAGCGACAACGAGAATGCGAGGTTGCGCAGCATGCCGCGGTAGTCGTCGGTGGAGTCGACGACGACGGTGTTCAGGCCGGCCTTCTCGGTGTAGACGACGGCCTGGCGGGCGTTGGCCTCCAGCCAGTTGCCGAACTCGCTCGAGCCGGTGAAGTCGACGATGCGCACGTCCGGGTGGGTGGCGAGGGTGGCGGCGATGCCGTCGCCGCGCTCCTCGACCGCGAGCGTCACGAGGTTCGGGTCCAGCCCGGCCTCGGTGAGCACCTCACGGGCGACCTGCACGGTGATGGCCAGGGGGAGCACCGCACCGGGATGCGGCTTGACGATCACCGGGTTGCCGGTGACCAGGCTGGCGAACAGGCCCGGGTAGCTGTTCCAGGTCGGGAACGTGTTGCAGCCGATCACCAGCGCCACGCCGCGGCCGACGGGCGTGCTGGTCTTGCTCAGCCGCAGCGGGTCGCCGCCGCGCTGCGGCTTGGCCCAGGTGGCGGTGGCGGGGATGCGGGTCTGCTCGGCCAGCGCGACCGCGACGGCCTCCAGCCCGCGGTCCTGCGCGTGCGCGCCGCCGGCCTGGAACGCCATGACGAACGCCTGCCCGCTGGTGTGCTGCACGGCGTGCGCCATCTCGAAGATGCGCGCGTTGACCCGCCGCAGGATCTCGGCGGCGACGCCCGCGCGAGCGTGCGGGCCCACGGCCCGCCAGCCCGGCGTCGCGGCGCGGGCGGCGGCGGCCAGGTCGCCCGGCTCACCCTTGGGGTAGCGGATGCCCATCTCGATCCCGTACGGCGAGCGCTCGGTCGCCACGCTCGTGGTCGCGCCGGGCACCTCGATCGGGAAGTCCTTGCCGAGCAGCGCCTGGAACGCCTGCTCACCGGCGGGGGCGGCCTGCTCGCCGTAGACGGACTTGCTCGGCGACTCCGGGTACGCCGACCAGTGATCGCGCGTCGCGGCGGCCTCGATCGCCCGGTCCAGCAGGTCGCGGTGCGTCTCGTAGAACTCGGCGGGGCTTGTCACCGGCGCTCCTTTGCGATTGGGTGTAGCTATTGTCTACCGTCCGTTCGGTCGGTTATCAAGACCCGAGGTTCTGCATGGCACATACGGCGGCCCACGAGATGTTCGCCCGCGACACGGCGTCCCAGCAGCTGGGGATCGACCTGATCTCCGCAGGCGAGGGCGCCGCGACGGTCCGCATGACGGTCACCGCGGAGATGGTGAACGGGCACGGCATGGCCCACGGCGGGTACGTGTTCCTGCTCGCCGACACGGCCTTCGCCTGCGCCTGCAACAGCCACGGCCCGGTCACCGTGGCGGCGGGCGCGGACGTGACGTTCCTGCGACCGGCCGCCGAGGGCGACGTGCTGGAGGCCCGCGCCACCGAACGCTCGAGCAGCGGGCGCAGCGGCATCTACGACGTCACCGTCACCCGCGACGGCGACGTGGTGGCCGAGTTCCGGGGCCGCAGCCGCATGATCAGCCCGGGCCGGCCCGCGTGACCGCCGCCCCCGCACAGCCCGCCGGCCCTTCCCAGCCCGCCGCCCCCGCCCAGCCCGCCGGCCCGGGTCAGCCTGCCGGCCCGGGTCAGCCTGCCGGCCGCGGGCGGCGCGGCCGCCCGGGACATGACCTGGACGCCGTGCTCACCGCCGCGGTGCTCCTGTTCAACGAGCGCGGCTACGACGCGACCAGCATGGACGACCTCGCGCGGCGGCTGAAGATCACCAAATCGAGCATCTACCACCACGTCCGCGGCAAGGAGGAGCTGCTGCGGCTGGCGGTCGGGCACGCCCTCGACGGCCTCGACGAGGCGATGACCCGGGTACGCGACCTGACACCCGCCAGCGCGCTCGAGCGGCTCGAGTCGCTGATCCGGCTCAGCGTGCTCGTGCTGGCCGAACGGCTCCCGTACGTGACGCTGCTGCTGCGCGTACGCGGCAACACCGACGGGGAACTCGAGGCGCTCGAACGCCGCCGCCTCTTCGACCAGGAGGTCACCACGCTGGTCAAGCAGGCCCAGGCGGAGGGCTCGATCCGCGCCGACGTGGACCCCGCCATCGCCGCCCGCCTGCTCTTCGGCATGGTCAACTCGCTCATCGAGTGGTACAGCCCCTCCCGCGGCGGTGCGGCCGAGCTGGCCGCCACGGTGACCGCGATCGCCTTCGACGGCCTGCGTACGAGGCCCGCCTAAAGGAGAACGACGATGCAGGACCGCTCCCCTCGCCCGGCCGACCTCGAACCCGTCGAACGCGCCTCGGTCGACGAGCTGCGCGAGCTGCAGCTCCAGCGGCTGAAGTGGTCGCTGCGGCACGCGTACGACAACGTGGCGCCGTACCGGAAGATGTTCGAGGAACACCAGGTCCACCCCGACGACCTGCGCGAGCTCGGCGACCTGGCGACGTTCCCGTTCACCGACAAGGCGGTGCTGCGGGCCAACTACCCGTACGGCATGTTCGCCGTGCCCCGCGACCGGATCGCGCGCCTGCACGCGTCGTCCGGGACGACCGGCCGCCCGACGGTCGTCGGCTACACGCTCGAGGACGTCCGCACCTGGGCCCGCCTGATGGCCCGCTCCATCCGCGCGGCCGGCGGCCGGCCCGGCGACCGGGTCCACGTCGCCTACGGGTACGGGCTGTTCACCGGCGGGCTGGGAGCCCACTACGGCGCGGAGGAGCTCGGCTGCACCGTGATCCCGGTGTCCGGCGGCATGACGGAACGCCAGGTCATGCTGATCAAGGACTTCGAACCGGACATCATCATGGTGACACCCAGCTACATGCTCGCGATCGTCGACGAGATGCGCCGCCAGGGCGTGGACCCGCGGGCCACGTCGCTCGCGGTGGGCATCTTCGGCGCCGAACCGTGGACGCAGGAACTGCGCGCGGAGATCGAGCAGGAGGTGGACCTGCACGCGGTGGACATCTACGGCCTGTCCGAGGTGATGGGCCCCGGCGTGGCGATGGAGTGCGTGGAGACCAAGGACGGCCTGCACGTCTGGGAGGACCACTTCCTCCCCGAGATCATCGACCCGCTCACCGGCGAGGTCCTCCCGGACGGCGAACTCGGCGAGCTCGTCTTCACCTCCCTGACCAAGGAGGCCATGCCGGTCGTCCGCTACCGCACCCGCGACCTGACCCGGCTCCTGCCCGGCACGGCCCGCCCGATGCGCCGCATCGAGAAGATCACCGGCCGCACGGACGACATGATCATCCTGCGCGGGGTCAACGTGTTCCCCACCCAGATCGAAGAGCTCATCGTCCGTACGCCCGCGCTGTCCCCGCATTTCCAGTGTGTCCTCGCCCGGTCGGGACGGCTCGACGAGCTGACGGTGAAGGTGGAACGGCGGCATGGGGTCGCGCCCGAGGCGGCGCAGGAGGCAGGACGGCAGCTGGCCACGCTCGTGAAGAACACGGTCGGGGTGAGCGTGGCGGTCGAGGTGATCGAGCCCGACGGGGTGGAACGCTCGATGGGCAAGATGCGCCGGATCGTGGACCAGCGGCCGAAGGGCTGACCGGTCCGATCCGTCCCGCGGCGATCCTGTCCCGGCGTCCGTCGTTAGCCGGTCGGCATGCCGCGCCGGCGCCGGCGCCGTTCCGCAGCGGCGTGTCACGTCGGCGACCCACGCCGGCGTTCCGCGGCGGCGTTCCGCGGCGGCGCCCCCCACATCGGCGCCCCCGGGGCCGCCACCCCTCGTCCGCGCTCCGCGACGGCGCCCCACATCGGCGCCCAGGCCGTCGCCCCACGTCCACGCTCCGCGCCGGCGTCTCACATCGGCGCCCAGGCCGCTGCCCCACGTCCGCGCTCCGCGGCGGAGCTCTGCGGCGGCGTACCGTCGCTCTATGGAGAAGCCCGAGCTCAGCGAAGCGCAACGTGCGATCGCCGGTCGCGTGGCGGCGGTGGTCGACCGGGTGCGTGCCGACGGCCCCGCGGCCGACCCCGCCGATGCGCTCCCCGCCCTCCGGGCGATCAGCCGGGACCCCGTGGTGCTCGGTGACGTCCTCGGCGACTACCTGCACCGGGTGGTCGCGGGGGCGCAGGCCGAGACGGTCGCCTACTGGCCGGCGCTGGAGCTGCTCCGAGCCGCCGGCGCCGACGAGGAGCGGGCCGCGGCGAAGGCTGCGTGGCTGCGCGGCCGGACGACGGCGTAGGCCCGGGCGCGCGAGACGGTCCACATCAGCCGCTGCCCGGCTGCCACCGACGCCCGGCGCGCCGGCTCGTGGCGCAGCCGTGCCGGCACCGATGCCCGGGGCGCGGATCCGGTCGTGGCCGCCGGGTCATGGCGGTGCGGCGGTGCTGCCCCGCACGACCAGGTGCGGGTCGAGGACCATCTCCATACGCTGCTCGCGGCCCTCGTCGAGGCGCTGGACGGCGGCGCGTACCGCGAATCTCGCCTGGGCCGGGGCGTCCTGGTTGATCGAGGTGAGGTCGATGTGCGCGAGGCGGGCCAGGGTGCTGTCGTCGTACCCGATGATGGACATGGCCCCGGGGACCGGTATGCCGGCGCGCACGAACGCGTCCATGAGGCCGACGGCGAGGCGGTCGTTGCTGGCGACGACCGCCGTCGGGCGGTCGGTGGCGGCGGCCAGCAGCCGGCCCGCGCGGATGCCGCCCTCCTCGGTGTGGTCCCCTGGCAGGATCGTGATCTCGCTCTGCAGGCCGGCGCGGCGCATGGCGTCGCGGTAGCCGCGGCGGCGCGCGGCCGCCACCGCGCCGCGCCCGCCGTCGAGGAAGGCGATGCGGCGGTGCCCGAGACCGGTCAGGTGGGTGACCGCCTCCGCCACGCCGAGGTGGTCCGCTGACCGCACCACGTCGACGCGGTCGTCGCCGACCCGGCGGCCGATCGCCACCACGGGCACCTGCGCGGCCAGCTCGCCGAGCCGGCCGTCCGCGACGTCGGGGCCCAGCAGCAGCACCGCCTCGCAGCGGAAGTCGAGCAGGGTGTCGACCGCCCGGGCCTCGTCGCGGTGGCGGGTCAGGGTGGACAGCACCACCTCGTAACCGACGCCGTCCGCCTCCGCCTGGATCTCCTCGACCAGCTCGGCGTGGAACGGGTTGCGGATGTCGAGCATCACACCGAGCAGGTGCCGTCGCCTGCGCGCGAGCATGCTGGCCGTGCGATCGGCGCGATAGCCCAGCTCGGCGGCCGCCTCGAGAACCCGGCGGCGGGTCTCGGCGCTCGGGCCGGGCGCGCCGCGCAGCACCAGCGAGACCGACGCCGTGGACACGCCCACCCGGGCGGCCACGTCGTCCAGCCGGGGCCGTTGATCCATCCGGCAACCTCCGCTCCCACCCTTGACATCCATCGAGATCGACTTGGATAGTACTCGCAATTAAAGCGCTTTAAAAGCGCCCGGACTCCACTCCCCTCGGAGGTCCGCATGACCCCTGCGTCCATCGGCGTGGCGGTGATCGGGGCCGGCATGGTCGGCCGCGCGCACGCCAACGCCTACCGCAACGCGTCCACCGTCTTCGGCGCGCTCCCGCCCGTCCGTCTGGCCGCGATCGCCGACGTCCACGAGCCGTTCGCCGCCGACGCCGCGCGCCGCTACGGTTTCGAGCGCGCCGAGACCGACTGGCGCGCCGTCGTCGACGACCCCTGCATCGACGCGGTCAGCGTCGCCGTCGCCAACAACCTGCATCGCGAGATCACCGAGGCCGCGCTCGCGGCCGGCAAGCACGTCCTCTGCGAGAAACCGCTCGCCCCCACCGTCGCCGACGCGCAGGCCATGGTGGACGCCGCCGCGGCCACCGACCGCGTCAACGCCGTCGGGTTCACCTTCCGCCGCTCCCCCGCCCTCAACGCCATCCGGGAGGAGGTCGTCAGCGGCCGCCTCGGCCGCGTCCGGCACATCGCCGGCAACTACTGGACCGACTACGGGTTCGACCCGCAACGCCCGATGAGCTGGCGCTACCAGGGCGGCCCCGGCTCCGGGGTGCTCGCCGACATCGGCAGCCACCTCGTCGACCTCGCCGAGTTCTTCTGCGGGCCCACCACGGGCGTGCAGGGCACCGCCATGACCACCCTCATAGAAACGCGCCCCAAACCCCTCGGCGTCGCGGTGGGGCACGCCGCCGGGGTCCGGCTCAGCGACGAGCGGGTCCCGGTGGAGAACGAGGACATCTGTACGTTCACCGCGGCGTACGAGGGCGACACGCTGGGCACCTTCTCGCTGTCTCGGGTGGCTTACGGGCACGCCAACACGTTGCGGGTCGACCTGTTCTGCGAGAACGGCAGCGCCTCGTTCGACATGACGCGGCCCGCCGAGTTCAGCATCGTCGACGGCACCCCCGCCGAGCCGGTCAACGGGGCGCGGCAGGTGTTCATCGGGCCCTGGCATCCGTACGTGGCCCGCGGCCTGCCCATGGACTTCCCCACGGTCGGGCACGGCCAGAACGACTTCTTCGTCCACCAGGCCCGCGCCTTCCTCGGCCAGATCGCCGGCGACGACGCGCTGCCGCCCTGTCCCGACATGGCCCACGGCCTGCACAACCTGCAGGTGCTCGAGGCCGTCGTCGCCGCCACCGACAAGCCCGTCCAGCTCTGAGAGGCGCACACCCATGAGACTCGGCGCGTACACCGCCTGCCTGCACGACCGTTCCCTCGACGAAACCCTCAAGATCCTCGGCGAGCTGGGGCTGACCGGCGCGGAGATCAACGCCGGCGGCTTCGTGCCCGCACCGCATCTGCCCATCGACGACCTGCTCGCCAGCGCGGGCGCCCGCGAGGACTACCTCGGCCGCTTCGCCCAGGCCGGCATCACGCTGACCGGCCTCAACGTCAACGGCAACCCGCTCAACCCCGACCCGCTGGTCGGCCCCCAGCACGCCGCCGACCTGCACCGCGCCATCGACGTCGCCGCCGCGCTGGGCGTGCGGCGGGTGGTCACCATGTCGGGTCTCCCGCAGGGCCACCCCGGCGACACGACGGCCAACTGGATCGTCAACCCGTGGGACAGCCAGTTCCTCGACATCCTCGACTACCAGTGGCAGCAGGTCGCCGTACCGTTCTGGAAGGACATCAACGCCCGCGCGGCCGCCGCCGACGTGAAGATCTGCATCGAGATGCACCCGCACAACCTCGTCTTCAACCCGGCCACCCTGCGCCGCCTGGTCGAACAGACCAACGCCACCCACATCGGCGCCGAGATGGACCCGAGCCACCTCTTCTGGCAGGGCATGGACCCGGTCGCCTGCGTCGACCACCTGGGCGACCTCGTCTTCCACGCGGCGGCCAAGGACACCCGCATCAACGCCGACAACGCCAAACTCCACGGCGTCCTCGACGACCGCTTCACCCGTACGCCCGCCGACCGCAACCCCGTCGGTCTCGGCGGCCGCAACACCCTCAACCAGTGGCCCACGAGCCCGGCCTGGGAGTTCGTGGCAGTCGGGCGAGGCCACGACGTCGAAGACTTCTGGGCGCCGTTCCTGCGCGCGTTGCACCGGGTGGATCCGGATATTGCGGTGAACATCGAACACGAGGACCAGGCGTACGGCCAGGTCGAAGGTCTGCGGATGGCCGCGGAGAACCTGCTGGCCGCGGCGGAGCAGGCGGGGGTGCGAAACTGAGCCGGTAAGCCGCACGAGGGTGCCGGATACAGACGCGGCAGCTGCAGGCGTGATGGATGCGGACGGTGGGAATGCGGGGCGCGATTGGTGCGAGCCGGATGAAGCGCCCCGCGGCCACCTGACCAACCGGCCCTGCGCCGGCCGCTCGACGGGCTGAACCTGCACCGGCCGTCCCACGCCCCGCTCCACGGGCAGAACCTCCACCGGCCGCCCACCCCCTTCCACGGGTAGAACCTCCACCGGCCGCCCGGCCCCGCTCCACGGCAGAACCTGCAACGACCGCCCCACAGCCGCTCGGCGAGCAAACCTGCGCCGACAGACGAGCGGGATGAGGTCGGTGGGCCGATGGCCGGCCGGTGGCCAGGCCGGCAGCTGGTGGCCGGGCCGGTGGGCAGTGGGCCGAAGGCCGGGCCGGTGGGCGGTGGCCGGTGGCCAGGCCGGCAGCTGGTGGCCGGGCCGACGCTCGGTCGCCGGCCACCCGGTCGGTATGCGGCGCGCGTGCATCGGCCGTTCTGCCGGCTCCGGGACAGACCACGAAACCGGCGGCGAGTCGCCCTCGTCACAACGGTCATGACGGGAGTTGTCCTGTCGCGTGTCAAGGCAGGCGCTGCCGCGTTGACCATCTGCCTGTTGTCGTCGCCGGGTGCGGGCCTCGCGCCCCTCCCCCGGTGCCGCGCGAGACGGCCACGCTCGCCGCCCTCCCGCAACTCACGGACGAGCAGGCAGCCGGGCTGGTCAGTCTGCCCTGGCAGGCCACGGGCAGCACTGCTGCGGACAGCCAGATCGTGCTGCCGGCAGGTACGTGGAACGCGCACGGTGCGCTGAACGGCAGCCGGGTGTCCGCCGCTGGCGCCGGAGGCGCACAATGCAGCGGTGGCGAGGCAGACGGTGGTCGGCAAGGTCGGGACCGTGTGCACCGGGATCCGCGGCGGCGATCTTCCCGGTGAGGTCCGGGTGGTGGTGGACGGGATCGCGCACTACTACCTCGGGTACGCCCCGACGGCCCTGGCGGCCGGCACGGAGGTCCTCGTCATCAACAACCGTGGCGCGCGTCAGGTCGACGTCGAGTCATGGCCGCCTGTGCCGCGGGCGGCTCCGCCCGGGGCGTCCTAGAAGGGCTCTAACGTGTTCGGTTATCGGGTGCCCGCCCCCAACGAGGCGCTTCTGATCAGTGGTCGGAAGCAGCGTGGGGCGGACGCGTTGCCGTTCAAGATCGTCACGGGGCACGGGGTCTTCGTCGCGCCCATCATCTCCAAGGCCACCCGCCTCACCCTCGCGATGCAGGAGGCGGAGGTGGTCGAGGACTGCTACACCAAGCAGGGCCTGACCCTCGCCGTGCAGGCCGTCATCGCGTTCAAGGTCGGCGACGACCACGAGTCCATCGCCGCCGCGGCGCGCCGGTTCCAGGGTGACCAGCGGCAGATGCCCACCCTGGTCGGCCGGATCTTCAGCGGCCACCTGCGCAGCATCATCGGCAGCATGACGGTCGAGGCGATCATCCGGGAGCAGCAGACGCTGGCCGACGCGATCGTCGACGCCAGCAAGACCGAGATGGCGCGGATCGGCCTGGCCGTCGACTCCCTGCAGATCAGCAGCATCGACGACAAGGGCGTCGGGTACATCCGCGCGCTGGCCGCGCCGCACCAGGCCAAGGTCAACCAGGACGCTGCGATCGCCCAGGCCGCGGCCGACCAGGCCAGCGCGATGGCCCAGCAGGAAAGCGCCCGGTTCCAAGCGGAGTACGCGCGGCAGACGGCGATCGCGCGGGCGCAGTACCAGGCGGAGATCGACCAGGCCCAGCAGACCGCCGCTCAGGCCGGCCCCCTGGCCGCCGCCCGGGCCCAACAGGACGTCCTGGTCGAGCGGTCGCTCGTGGCGCAGAAGAACGCCGAGCTGCGCCAGGCCGAGCTCATCGCCGAGGTGGTCCGGCCCGCCGAGGCCGAGGCCGAGCGGATCCGGACCCTGGCCCGCGCGCAGGCCGACGCCACCAAATTGTCCGCGGAGGCGGCCGCCGCGCAGGACCGGATCGCCCTGGACCAGATGGTCATCCAGCAGCTCCCCGAGCTCCTCCAGGCGGCGGCGCAGGGTTTGCAGGGAGCCAACGTCACCGTGCTCGACGGCGCCGAGGGGCTGAACAGTGTCGTGGCCTCGCTGGCGGCCCAGGGCACCGCGATGCTCGAGACGATCCGCGCGGGCCTGCGCGCCACCCCGGCCGGCACGGACGTCGCGGCGCTCAACGGCAACCGGGTCGAGACGCACCCGGCCGCCTGAGATCGGCCCGGCCCACGCGCGGCCGCCGCGACCGCGGCGGCCACGTGTGGGTGCCGCGGCGGTGACCGGCACACGTGGGTAACGCGGCCGCGGCCGACACGCGTGGGTGCCGCAGCTGCTGCCGCCACACGCGGGCGCCGCCGGCCGCGGTCGCGCTCGAAAAAACCACGCCCTGGACGTCACCGGCCACGCCCAGGGCATTACCGCCGGCAGGGAGCGAGGCTGAGGGGTGGGTGGCGTCATGGCCCTCGCCTCAGCCTCACCGCGTACCGGCCCTCCCCGGAACGGGGCAGCGGCAGCTTCGATCACTCTCTAAGATCGGCCGCTCCCGCACCATCAAGGAGGACATCCGTGACCGTCGACTCCCGGCCCAGCGTGGGACCGCTGGGCTACTGGGCAGGCTGCTACCGCAAGTACGCCACCTTCAGCGGCCGGGCACGCCGCGCCGAGTACTGGTGGTTCACCCTCTTCAACGCCGTCATCTACCTCGCGCTCATCGCGGTCGGCTTCCTGCTCGGCGACTCCGACGGCAGCAACGCCACCCTGGGCATCCTGGTCGCCGTCTTCATCCTGGTCGTGTTCCTGCCCACCCTGGCGGTCACCTGCCGGCGGCTGCACGATGCCGGCCTGAGCGGCTGGTGGCAGCTTCTGGGCATCCTCCCGCTCGGCGGCTTCGCCGTGCTCATCATGACGCTCCTCGACAGCAACGACGGCCCCAACAAGTACGGCCCCGACCCACGCTGAGCATCCGGCGCCGTGCGGGCCCCGGTCCCGGCCGCCCGCACGGCAGCGCGCCGCATCAGCATCCCGGCTGCAGCCACGCCAGCCGTGACGGCCGCCCGGTGCGATCAGGTGGGGCGCGGCGACGCCGCGGCGGTCATGGCATCGGATTGCCTAAGCTGCGGGTGCGGGCGAGAACGAGGAGGTACGGCATGAGGCGACTCATGGCAGCCGTGCTCGCCGGCACCCTCGTCGTCGCCGCAGGCTGCGACAGTGGACCGCCGGCCCGTACGGCCTCGCCGGGCGCGGGAGTCTCCGGCGGCGCGAGCCCCGGTGGCGCCGGCGGGCCGGTGGGCGCGGCCGGTGGGGAGCAGAGCCGGACCGTCGACGCCGGCGGCGACCGGGTGACCCTGACCGTGGAGCCGTTGGTGCGCTCGGGCGACACCGTCGTGCTCAGTGTCCGTACGCGGGTGGATCAGATCGCCCGTGGGCGGGGGTCCACCGTGGTGAGCCGGCACTTCTCGGGCGATCAGTCGCTGTCGTTCGCCGGTGGGCGGCTCGTGGACGAGCGGTCGCGACGGGTGCACCTGGTTGCCGAGTCGCCGGGCGGGGACTGCGTGTGCAGCGGTTCGGTGCGGGCCGGCGCCGGGGAGACCACTATGTTGCAGGCCGCCTTCGGCGGGGTTGCCGGCACGGCGGACCGGCTGTCGGTGATGCTGCCGTACGCGGGAGTGTTCGCCGACGTGCCGGTCGTCGACGGTCCCGTGCCGGCTCCCGCGGAGGGGGTGGACGCGCTGGACCTGGAGGGTGCCACGGCGCGGGTCGCGGGGCTGAGCGCGTACACCGATCGGCTGGACGTCGGGCTGCGCACCCGGCGTACCCCCGACCGGGTTGATCTTGATCTGGACACCGATGTGCTGTTCCGGGTCGACAGTGCCCGCCTGACGCCCGCGGCGGCGACCACGGTGACCGCGGCCGTCGCCGACATCGCGGCCGCCGGTGCGGGTCCGTTGACGATCACCGGGCACACGGACGACACCGGTAGCGCCGACCACAATCAGCGCCTGTCGCGGCAGCGGGCCGAGGCGGTCGCGGCGGCGCTGCGCGGGCGGCTGCCCGACCGGCAGTGGCCGAAAACGGTCGCGGCCAAGGGTGAGACCCAGCCGGTCGCGCCGAACGACTCGGCCGCCGGCCGCGCCCGCAACCGCCGCGTGACCGTGAGCTTCCGCGCCGCCGGAAAGCCCGGCGAGGAGCCCGCCGGTAAAGCGTCACAACAGCCCGGCGAACAACCCACCGGGACAGCGTCGCAGCAGCCCGGCGAAAAGCCCGCCGGGCCGGCGAAGCAAGCCCCGCTCCCGGGCACGAAGGGCGCCCGCGGCACCGCCCGCGACGGCGTTCAGGTCACCCTCCCGCTGCACCGCGGCACGGTCCGGTTCACACCGGGATCAGCGACGGTACGCGGGAGCTTCCTGCAACTGGACCTCATGGCACGCAACGCGGGGGACGACGACGCGACGATCCTCGACTACCTGGGCCAGGGCGTGTTCACGGCCCGCGACGAGTTCGACCCGTACGCCCCGTACGGCGCCTCGGGGGTGCGGATGATCTCGGGCGACACGGTGGCGTACCCGATGGACTACGAGCTGGCGGCGGGCGATCACCGGTGCCTGTGCGACCGGCTGCTGAACCAGGCGATCCCGCCGGGCGGCTCACGGCTGCTGGCGTTGTGGTTCCCGGCCCCGGCGCCCGGCACGACCAGCGTGACGATCGACGTGCCGGACAGGTTCCGGATCAGCGACGTCCCCGTGAGCTGAGATACCGGCTGCCCGCCGCGCGCAGCCGCTCGTGCATCCCCTCGTAGGCGCGCGCCGCGCCCAGGTACTGCTTCGCGACCTTGGCGAGCATCGTGTAGTTGGGGTCGCACACGTTGCCCACCGGCGCCTCCCCGGCCTGGCTGAGCAGCTGGTACGCGTCCAGCACATCGAGCCCGGTCAGCGAAGCGGCCCAGGTGACGAGGTCGTGCTGGCTCATCCGGTACGCGTCCTCGAGCGGCCGCGCCGAGCCGGCCGACATCAGCGCCGTGTCGGTCTCGAAGCGCGGGGTCGGCGTGGCCACCCCCTTGATGACGTCGAGGATCACCACGGTGTTCATCGCCGCCTCGACGCCGGTGCCGCACACCTCGCCGTGGCCCTGACGGCAGTGCCCGTCGCCGAGCGCGAACTGCGCCCCCGGCACGTTCACCCCGAAGTACGCCGTCACGCCCGCACGCAGCTCGGGGGTGTCCATGTTGCCGCCGTGCACGTCGGGCACGATCGTCATGCGGCTCTCGAAGGCGGCCGGCGCCACTCCGGCCGTACCGTGCATGGGGTCCAGCGGCAGCTCGACGGTGTAGTCGCCGCGCCGGGCCCGGTAGCGGACCGTGCCCGCGGCAGCGTCCACCTCGTAGCGCCAGACCAGCTCGTCCAGCGGCGGGTGCAGGGTGGCCGTGGTGTGCGTGCCGGTGAGCGCCCCGAAGTGCGGGAACGTCGACGAGACCGCCCAGTCGCGGGCCGGGGCGATCTCGACGAAGTGCACGGCGAGGGTGTCGCCCGGCTCGGCGCCCTCGACGTGGAAGGGGCCGGTGACCGGGTTCAGGTACGGGAACTCGCACATCACCGACGGCAGGTCTCCGACGTCGCGGACCCGGCCGCCGAAGCAGTCCTCGGTGTACAGCTCGACGAGCGTGCCCGGCTCGACCCGGCGTACCGGTTCGCGGCCGCCGAAGGTGTACGCCAGCTCGGCCGGCTCGGGACGGTACGTCAGCACGTCGGTCATTCGTGCATCCTCTCGAGGAGACGCTCGGGACGCCGGCCCGTCGCGTACAGGATGATCAGCACGATCACGCCGATGCCCAGCCAGACGAAGCCGAGGATCTGGGCCGCGATGTTCGCGTTGATCACCACGTACAGCAGGATCAGGAACCCGGCGGCCGGCACCACGAGGTGCCGCAGCCAGTCGCGGCTGCCCTGGCGCACGACGTAGTGGACCACGACCGCGACGTGCAGCGCGAGGAACGCGGTCATCGCGCCGAAGTTCACCAGCGTGGACAGCAGGGAGATGCCGTCGTCGCGGCTCGCGGTGTAGAGGCCGAGCGCCAGCGACAGCGCGGCGACGAGCAGGGTGGCGTTGGCCGGCACCTTGTGGCGTTCGTTGATCCGGGCGAGGAAGCGTGGCATCTGGCCGTCGCGGGCCATCGCGTACAGCAGACGGCTGGTCGCCGCCTGCGCGACCAGTGAGTTGGCGAAGCCCCACGCGATGGCGGTGGCCAGCGCGGTGAGGCCGGCGAGCCAGCCGCCGCCGGCGGCCCGTGCCGCGTCGTAGAAGGCGGTGCCGTCCGGGTCGCCGTCGGCCAGCAGCTTGGCGGCATCGGGTACGAGCAGCGCCGCGACCCACGTCTGCACGACGAACAGGGTGCCCGCCAGCAGCAGCGCGGCCACCATGGCGCGGCCGATCCGGCGGGCGTCCTCGCGGCTCTCCTCGGCCAGCATGGAGATCCCGTCGAAGCCGAGGAACGACAGCACCGCGACGGACACCGCGCCGAACACGACCGACCACGAGAACGTGTCCGAGTTGTAGAGCGGGCTGAGCGAGAAGCCGGAGCCCTTGCCGGAGGCGAGCGCCACGACGGCGACCACCAGGAAGATCGCCAGCACGATCAGCTCGGCGACCAGCATGACCCGGTTGACCCGCGCGGTCATCTGGATGCCGAGATAGTTCACCACGGTGTTGAGCAGCACGAACGCGGCCAGCCACACGGCCACCGGGATCGCCGGGACCAGCGAGTGCATCGCGACGCTGGCGACCAGGTAGAGCAGGCCGGGCACGAGCACGTAGTCGAGCAGGATGACCCAGCCGGCGAGGAACCCCACCGGCGGGGCGATGCCCCGCCCGGCGTAGCTGTAGACCGAGCCGGCCATCGGGAAGGCGCGGACCATCTGGGCGTACGAGAGCGCGGTGGCCATCATCGCGACCATGCCGATCACGTACGCGAGGGCCACCATGCCCCCGGACCCGGTGTAGACGCTGCCGAAGATGCCGAACGGCGCGATGGGCACCATGAAGATGAGCCCGTAGATGAGCAGGTCGGCGAAGCCGAGCGAGCGGCTGAGCTCCTGGCGGTAGCCGAACTGCTCCACGCCGGCGGCGTCGGGGGGCTGGGGCATGGCGACCTCCCAAACGCTCAGCGCGAGTACTTGTCCGCGTACTCCGTGATGCGGGCCAGGTTGAAGCGCGCGCTGTCCTGTGCCCGCTCCTCCCACGCGAAAACGCAGACGGTCGCTATTCCATCGAAACCGATCTCTGCGAGCGTCCGGAAGAACAGGTCCCAGTCGACCTCGCCCTGTCCGATGTCGAGGTGCTGGTGGATGCGGGCGGCCGAGCCGGGCGGGTTGACGATGTAGCGCAGGCCCGACGAGCCGCGGTGGTCGAACGAGTCGGCGATGTGCACCTGGGTGAGCAGCGGGCCGGCGTGGCGCATGATGCCGGCCAGGTCGCCGCCCTGGTGGAACGTGTGCGGCGCGCAGTACAGGAACGACACCCGGTCGGAGTTGATGCCGCGGACCAGGTCGACGCCCGCGGTCCCCTCCTCGACGAAGTCGTCCGGGTGCGGTTCGAGGACCAGGCGTACGCCCTCGCGCTCGAAGATGGGCAGCAGCTCCTCCATCGAGCGCCAGAACTGGGCCTCGCTGGCGGCCGCCGCCTCGGGCCGGCCGTTGAACTCGGAGTTCATGACGTCGACGCCGAGGTCCACGGTGATCTGGATGGCCCGTTTCCAGTAGCGGACCGCGGCCTGCCGTTCTTCCTCGTCCGGGCCGGACCACTTGTAGAGCGGCAGCACCGACGCCACCTCGACGCCGGCCGCGGCCAGCTCGCGCTTGAACGCGGCGACGGTGCCGTCGTCCACGCGCGGGTGCAGGAAGAACGGCAGGAAGTCGTCGCGCGGCGAGAGCTCGATGTACCGGTAGCCGAGGTCGGCGACCAGGCCGGGCAGCTCGAGCAGCGGGACCTTGCGCAGCATGTACGGATCGAGCGCGATCTTCACGCCGCCACCCCCGCGTACAGCTCGGGGCGCGGCATGAGGACGACGTCGACGCGCTCGCCGCCGCGCAGCGCCACCACGCCCGCGTCGGAGACCACCGCGGCCGCGTACCCGTCCCAGGCGCTGGGCCCGACCGGGTGGCCGCCGCCGGCGATCGAGTCGACCCATTCCTGCAGCTCCACGTCGTACGCGCGGAGGAACCGCTCGCGCCAGTCCGCCGGGACCGGGCTGACGAGCTGCTGGGCGGCGCGCAAGGTGACCGGGCTCAGCTCGCCCAGCGCCGCCGTGCCGTCCTCGCCGACGACCTCGCCGCGGATGTCGTACCCGTAGCGGATGTTGACCGAGATCTCCACGTCGACGATCGCGCCGCTCGCCATCTCCAGGACGAGGATGAGCGGGTCCTGCAGCTCTCCCCCGTTACGGCTGCGCCGCGGTACGAGCACCCGGGTCGCCGCGATCTCCTCGCCGAACATCCAGCGCACCATGTCGATCTCGTGCACCGCGGTGTCGGTGATCGCCATCTCCTTCTCGTAGTGCGAGGGCACCGAGGCGTTGCGGTGGGCGCAGTGCATCATCAGCGGGGTGCCGATCGTGCCGCTGTCCACCACGGCCTTCAGCGCGCGGTACGCCTCGTCGTACCGTCGCATGTAGCCGACCTGGACCAGCCGGCTGCCGTGCGTGACCTCGGCCTCGACGATGCGCCGGCAGGCCTCTTCCGTGGTGGCCAGGGGCTTCTCGCAGAAGACCGGCTTGCCCGCGGCGATTGAGGCGAGCACGTACTGCTCGTGGGTGGGTCCCCAGGAGCAGACCACGACCGCGTCGACGCCCGGGTCGGCGATGAGCTCCTCGCCGGTGCCGTGCACGACCGCGCCGGGCAGGCCCTCGGCGACCCGCTTGGCGGCCTCGGCGTCCACGTCGGTGACCGCGGTGACCTCGACACCGGCCAGCACCGTGGTCATCCGCCGGATGTGGTCCCGGCCGATCATCCCGGTGCCGATCACTCCGACCTTCAGCATGCCTGCGGTCCTTCCGTCCGGCCGGGCACGTCAGCGGCCCAGCTCGTGGGAGAGCTCGGCCAGCTCGTCGCCGCCGGCCATCTGTCCGGTCAGCTCGTCGAGCGTGACGTCCTTGCGGTTCTTGTCGAGCACGGTTCCGCCGAGCTTGAGGATGACGAAGTGGTCGCCGACCAGGTACGCGTGGTGCGGATTGTGGGTGATGAAGACGACGCCCAGCCCGGCGTCGCGGGCCGCGGCGACGTACTTGAGCACGACCCCGGACTGCTTGACGCCCAGCGCGGCGGTCGGCTCGTCGAGGATGAGCACCCGGGCACCGAAGTAGACCGCGCGGGCGATCGCGACGCACTGCCGCTGACCGCCGGAGAGGGTGCCGATGGGCTGGTTGATGTCCTTGACGACGATGCCCATCTTGCGCAGTTCCTCGTCGGCGATGCGCTTCATGTCCTTGACCTTGAGCGGGGCGAGCGGGAAGCGGCCGCCGCTCAGCTCGGAGCCGAGGAAGAAGTTGCGCCACACCTCCATCAGCGGGACGACGGCGAGGTCCTGGTAGACGGTCGCGATGCCGTGGTCCAGCGCCTCCCGCGGCGAGGAGAACGTCACCGTCCGGCCGTCGACGGTCAGGGTGCCCTCGTTGTGCGGGTGCAGGCCACTCATGATCTTGATGAGGGTGGACTTGCCGGCGCCGTTGTCACCCAGCACGCAGGTGACCTCGCCGGCATTGACGCGCAGGTTGACGTCGCGCAGCGCGCGGATGGCGCCGTACGACTTGCCCACCCCGGCCATCTCGATGAGCGGCTCGCCCTTGTGCAGACGGCTGTCGGCGTGGTCCGCGAGGGTGTCGGTCATGGCTCAGCCCACCTTCCGGGCGGTCGACATCCGCTTGATGTAGAGGTTCACCAGGACGGCGAGCAGCAGCATGACGCCGAGGAACGCCTTGAACCAGTTGGGGTCCCAGCCGGCGTACACGATGCCCAGGCTGGTCATGCCGAAGATGAACGCGCCGATCGCGACGCCGATCGCGTTGCCGAAGCCGCCGGTGAGCAGCGTGCCGCCGACGACCGCGGCGATGATGTAGAGGAACTCGTTGCCGACGCCGTTGCCGGCCTGCAGCGTGTTGAAGCGGTACAGGGTGTGCATGCCGATGAACCAGCCGAGGAACGAGACGGTCATGAACAGGCCGATCTTCGTGCGGACCACCGGTACGCCGACCGCGCGGGCGCTGTCCGGGGCCCCGCCGACGGCGAAGAACCAGTTGCCGATGCGGGTCCGCTGCAGGATCCAGGCGGCCAGCGCGACGAAGAGGACCCACCAGAGCACCGTGATCCACACGGTGACGGAGCCGATCTTGAAGCTGGACGCGAAGATCTTGTTCAGCGACCCGAATCCGTCGATCCGGCTGATGTCGGTGCTGGACACCGAGCCGGTGACCAGCTTGGTGACGCCGAGGTTCGCGCCCTGCAGCACGAAGAACGTCCCGAGGGTGATCAGGAAGCTCGGGATCCCGGTCTTCATCACGAGGTAGCCGTTGACGAAGCCGACGAACAGGCAGAACACCAGCGACAGCAGCGCCCCCACCCAGAGGTTGACCCCGAAGTACCAGCAGAACATCGAGTTGACCAGTCCGGCGGTGGTGGTGATGACGCCCGCGGACAGGTCGAACTCGCCGCCGATCATGAGCATGCCGACGCCGACGGCGACGATGCCGATGGTGGACGACTGGTAGAGCACGGTGAAGAACGACTCGGCGGAGCGGAACGCCGGCGCCGCCGCCATGAAGAAGATGAAGATGAGGATCGCCGCGACCAGCGCGCCCACCTCGGGGCGCGCCAGCAGCCGGTTGGACAGCCCGAGGGTGACCCGGTTGGACGAATCCGACGGCGCCGGTCTCGGCGGCGCCGCCTGCACACTGTGGCTCATGACTGGACTCCGATCAGGAGAGGATCGGGAGGCCGCCGGATGTGTCGCCGGCCTCCCGGGCGCGGTCAGCGGGTGTTGTTCTTGGTGAAGGGCAGGATCTTGTCGATGTTGCTCTTGTCCACGAACGACGGGCCGGTGAGCACGGCCTTGCCGCCGCCGATGTCGTTGCCGTTCTTCAGGTACAGGTAGAGCGAGGTCACGGCCATGTAGCCCTGGACGTACGGCTGCTGGTCGATGGAGAACTCGATCTTGCCGTCCTGGATGTCCTGGGCCGCCTCGGCGTTGAGGTCGAAGGTGATCAGCTTCGCCTTGCTGGCGGCCGCGTCCATCGCCTTGAGCGCGTCGACGGCGATCGGGGCGCCGAGCGTCACGACGTAGTCGATGGACTTGTCCTGCGACAGCTTCGCCTGCAGCGTGGACACCACGGAGGCGTCGTCGGCGCCGTTCACCTGGAGGTTCTCCGTGCCGGGCACGGCGCTCTTGACGCCGGCGCAGCGGGCCTCGAGGGCCACCGAGCCGGCCGCCTGGATCACGCAGAGCGGGTGCTTGCCGCCGGCCTGGCCGATGCGCTGACCGGCGGTCTGCCCGGCGAGGTTCTCGTCGGAGCCGAAGTACATCAGCGCGCCGAGCTGCTTGTACTGGTCGATGCCGGAGTTGAGGCCCACCACCGGGATCTTCGCGTCGGTCGCGGACTTGACCGCGCCGGCGAGCGCCTTCGGGGTGACCAGGGTGGTGGCGATGCCGCTGACCTTCGAGTCGACCGCGTTCTGGATCAGCACGGCTTGCTTCGAGGCGTCGGGGTCGTTCGAGTACTTCAGCGTGACGCCCTCGTCCCTGGCCGCCTGCTGGGCACCGGCCTTGATCTTGTCCCAGAACGTGTCGCCGGGGGTCTCGTGGGTGATGAAGGCGATCGTGTACCCGGAGCTGCCGGCCGCGTTGCCGCCGCCGCTGCTCGTGTCGTCGGTCTTCTCCTTGCCGCCACCGCTGCAGGCGGTGACCCCCAGGGCCACCACCGCCGCCAGCGCGACCAGACGTGCGCCCCGCGATCGACTCGTCGTCATGAGGTTTCTCCTCCAGGGTTGCTGAGAACGGAATCCAGATAGGCCCGGGTACGCGTCGCGATGGGCAGCGGCTCGTCGAAGCCGACCGGGTACATGTCCTGCTCGACCACCACGAACAGCTCGGCGTCGAGCTCGCTCAGCGCGTCGATGACCGAGGGGACGTCCGGCAGGCCGGCGGGCGGCTCCACGCTGGCGCCCTGGGCCACGGCCCGCCCGAACGGCAGGTCCTCGGCCACCGCCTTCGCCGCGATGACCGGGTCCATCTGCTTGATGTGGACGTACCCGATGCGGTCGGGGAAGGTGCGGATGATCGCCGGGACGTCCGCGCCGCGGTACGCGAGGTGCCCGGTGTCGAGGCACAGCGAGACATAGCGCGGGTCGGTGTCGGTCAGGAAGCGCTCGGTCTGCTCCTGCGTCTCCACCTGGTAGTCGGCGTGCGGGTGGAAGCGCATCCTGAGGCCGTACTCCTCGGCGAGGATGCGGCCGAGCGTGTTGCTGTTGTCCACCAGCGCCCGCCAGCCGTCGGCGTCGAGCTGGGCCGGCTCGCGGTAGGCGCCGGTCTCGTCGTCGCGGTATCCGGGCACCGGCACGAAGATGAGGTTCTCCGCGCCCAGCGCCTGGGTGAGCTCGGCGACCTTGCGGGTCTCGGCGACCACGGTGTCGAAGTCGCGGTGCGGGCCGCCGACGCCGGCGACGGTGCCGCCGGCACACGTCAGGCCGCGCTTGGCGAGCTCGTCACGCAGCTGCGCGGGGTCGGTCGGCAGATATCCGTACGGGCCCAGCTCGAGCCACCGGTACCCGGCCCCGGCCAGCTCGTCGAGGAACCGGTCCCACGGCGTCTGTTTCGGGTCGTCGGCGAACCAGACGCCCCACGAGTCGGGACAGCTGCCCAGCTGCAGGTGGCGGACGGGGGTGGTCATGCGTGCTCCTCAGCTCGCGGTCGGGAAGTGCAGAGAGGCGCCGTGGGCGGCTTCGACGTGCGGCCACCGCGAGGTGACGACCTTGCCGCGGGTGTAGAACGAGACGCCCTCGGGGCCGTGGACGTGCTTGTCGCCGAAGAGCGAGTCCTTCCAGCCGCCGAAGGAGTAGTACGCCATCGGCACCGGGATGGGCACGTTGATGCCGATCATCCCGACGTTCACCCCGCGCTGGAACCGCCGGGCCGCCTCGCCGCTACTGGTGAAGATCGCGGTGCCGTTGCCGTACGGGTTGGCGTTGATCAGCTCGATGGCCGCGTCGACGCTGTCGGAGCGCACCACGGACAGCACCGGGCCGAAGATCTCCTCGGTGTACACGTCCATGCCCGTGCCGACCTGGTCGAGGACGGTCGGGCCGACGAAGAAGCCCTCCTCGTGCCCGGGCACCTTGAGGCCACGGCCGTCGACGAGCACCTTGGCGCCCTGCTGCTCGCCCGTACCGATCAGGCCCTCGATGCGTTCCTTGGCCGCGGCCGTGACCACCGGCCCCATCTCGCTCCGCGGATCGCGCCCCGGGCCGACGACGACGTCGGCGGCCTTGCGGGCGAGGATGTCCATGAGCGGGTCGCCGGCGCCGCCGACCGCCACCGCCGCGGAGATCGCCATGCACCGCTCCCCCGCCGAGCCGAACGCCGCGGCGCTCAGGTGGTTCGCGGCGAACTCGAGGTCGGCGTCGGGCAGGATGATCGCGTGGTTCTTGGCGCCGCCCAGCGCCTGCACCCGCTTGCCGGTGGCCGTGGCCCTGCCGTGGATGTACTTCGCGATCGGCGTCGAGCCGACGAAGGACACGGCGGCGATGTCGGGGTGGTCGAGGATCGCGTCCACCGCGACCTTGTCGCCGTGCACCACGTTGAAGACGCCGTCGGGCAGCCCGGCCCGGCGCCACAGGTCGGCCACGAAGTTCGACGCGGACGGGTCGCGCTCGCTGGGCTTGAGGACGAACGCGTTGCCGCAGGCGATGGCGACCGGGTGCATCCACATCGGCACCATCACCGGGAAGTTGAACGGGGTGATGCCGGCGACCACGCCCAGCGGCTCACGGAAGCTGAACACGTCCACGCCGGTCGACGCCTGGTCGGAATACTCGCCCTTGAGCAGCTGCGGGATGCCGCAGGCGAACTCGACGACCTCGAGGCCGCGCTGCACCTCGCCGGCCGCGTCCGAGAGCACCTTGCCGTGCTCGTCGGAGACGATCTCGGCGAGTTCCTTGACGTGCGCGTTCACCAGCTCACGGAAGGCGAACATGACCTTCGTACGCTTGCTGAGCGACGCCTGGCTCCACTGCGCGAAGGCGGTCTTCGCGGCGGCGACGGCGGCGTCCACGTCGGCGGTCTCCGCGAGCACCACCTCGTGCTGCTGACGGCCGGTCGCGGGGTTGTAGACCGGCGCGCGGCGGGAACCGGTCCCGCCGGTGGTGGTGCCGCCGATCCAGTGTTCGATGGTTGTCACGTCAGGCCTCTCTACAGGTGGTCACGCTGGGCGCGCTTCGCGGCTTCGTAGGCGGTCCGTGCCGCCCGGGTGCTCTCCAGCTCCGACACCCCGGAGACCGGCACGTCCCACCAGGACTCCGAGGACGGGACGGGCGAGAGCGGGTCGGTCTCGATGTGCACGACGGTGAGCCGGTCGGCGTCACGGGCCTTCTTGAGGCCCTCGGTGAGGTCGGCGATCGTGCGGCAGCGGATGACGGCCGCCCCGAGGCTCTCGGCGTTGGCGGCCAGGTCGACGGGCAGGTAGCCGCCGTCGTAGTCGTCGTCCCCGCCGCGGTAGCGGTAGCTGGTGCCGAACCGCTGCGAGCCGAGCGACTCCGACAGCGCACCGATCGACGCGAAGCCGTGGTTCTGCACCAGGACGATGACCAGCTTGAGGCCGTCGGCCACGGCGGTGACGATCTCCTGCGCCATCATCAGGTACGAGCCGTCGCCGACGAGCGCGTACACCTCACGGGTGGGGTCGGCCATCTTGATGCCGAGCGCGCCGGCGATCTCGAAGCCCATGCAGGAGTAGCCGTACTCCACGTGGTACTGCTTCGGGTCCCGGGCGCGCCACAGCAGTTGCAGGTCGCCGGGCATGCTGCCGGCCGCCTGCACCACCACGTCACGCTCGCCGCAGGCGTCGTTGACCGCGCCGATGACCTCGCTCTGCGCGGGCAGCGGCCCGTGCCCCAGGTGGTACGCCTCGTCGACGCGCCGCTGCCAGGCCGCCACGTCCCCGGCGTAGTCCACGTCGAAGCGCACGCCGTCGAGCGCGCCGGTCAGCGCGGCGAGCCCGGCGCGGGCATCGGCCACCAGGGCGGTCGCGGCCTTCTTGTGGGCGTCGAACGCGGCCACGTTGAGGTTGACGAACCGCACGTCCGGGTGGGCGAAGGCGGTGTGCGACGCGGTGGTGAAGTCGCTGTAGCGGGTGCCGACGCCGATGATCACGTCGGCCTCGCGCGCGAGGCGGTTGGCGACCGGGGTGCCGGTGGAGCCGACGCCGCCCACCGAGTTCGGGTGGTCCCAGCTGACCGCGCCCTTGCCGGCGTGCGTGTCGGCCACCGGGATGCCGGTGGCGCGGGCGAACGCGTCCAGCTCGGCCGAGGCCTCCGAGTAGACCGCGCCGCCGCCCGCGACGATCAGCGGGCGCCGCGCGGACCGGATCACCTCGGCCGCCCGGGCCAGAGCGGCGGGCTCCGGCACCGGACGGGCGACGTGCCAGACGCGCCGTGCGAACAGCTCGTCCGGGAAATCGTGGGCCTCCGCCTGCACGTCCTGCGGCAGGCACAGCGTGACCGCGCCGGTCTCGGCCGGGTCGAAGAGCACCCGCATCGCCGCGAGCAGCGCCGACGGCAGCTGCTCGGGACGCCAGACGCGGTCGAAGAAGCGCGACAGGGGGCGGAAGGCGTCGTTGACGCTGACGTCGTAGGAGCGCGGGTCCTCGAGCTCCTGCAGTACCGGCGGCGCAACCCGGGTGGCGAAGACGTCGCTGGGCAGCAGCAGCACGGGCAGCCTGTTCACCGTGGCCAGCGCGGCGCCGGTGAGCATGTTCGTCGAGCCGGGCCCGATCGAGGCGGTGCACGCCATCGCGGACAGCCGGTTCTTCATCTTGGCGTAGCCGGCCGCCGCGTGCACCATCGCCTGCTCGTTGCGGGCCAGGTGGTACGGCATGTCCGCCTCGCCGGTGCGCTGGGCCTGCAGCAGGGCCTGCCCGAGACCGGCGACGTTGCCGTGCCCGAAGATGCCGAACGTCCCCGCGATCGCCCGCTGCTCGGCGCCGTCGCGCTCGGTCCACTGGTTCGCCAGGAACCGTACGACGGCCTGCGCGACGGTGAGCCTCACGATCGTCTCCTCTCGGTGGTGGAGGTCAGCGGCAGCCGGGGGTCCATCGCCTGGCCGTCCCACGAGCCGCGCACCCAGGCGTGCACGGGGTCGTCGGAGAAGAGCCACCGGCGCGGCCCGGAACCGGCCATGACGTTGAGGTAGTACAGGTCGTAGCCCGGTGCGGCCATCGACGGGCCGTGCCAGCCGTACGGGATGAGCACCACGTCGCCGCTGCGCACCTCCGCGCACACGTCGATGTCGCGGCCGGGGTGCCCGTACACCCGCTGGTACGCCGACCCGGCCGTGCCCGACGGTGAACCGGCGACCTCGAAGTAGTAGATCTCCTCGAGCGCGGTCTCGGCCCCGCCCGCCTCGTCGTGCTTGTGCGGCGGGTACGACGACCAGTTGCCGCCCGGCGTCAGCACCTCCACGGCGATCAGCCGGTCCGCCTCGAACGAGTCCGGGGTACAGAAATTGTTGACCTGACGGCTCGCCTGGCCCGCGCCCCGCAGCTCGACGGGCACCGCATCGGCCGGCCCGTACCGGAACGGCAGCCGCTTCGTCGTGCGCGCCGACGGCAGCGCGAACCGGCCGCCGTTGCCGGCGCGGATCGTCACGGCCGACCCGGCCGGCAGGTACGCGAAGTCGGTGACCCGGGAGAACACCGACCGGCGCCCGGTCAGCGTGACCCGCTCGTCGTCGCAGGTCACGTCGCACCCGCCGGACAGCGGCAGGACGATCATCTCCTCGTCACCGGTGACGAAGCTGACCCGGGTGCCGATCGTCAGGTCCAGCACGCGCAGCCCGCTGAACCCCCACCCGGCGCGCTCCGGGGTGACGACCAGGTCGAACGGCTTCTCCGCGGCCTCACCGCGGCGCAGCAGGTGGCTCACAGCAGGCTCACCGCCCGGTCCACCGCGCCGGCCACGTCCCCGCGGGGCGGGTAGAGCAGGCTGCGCCCGATCACCAGGCCCTGCACGGTGGGCAGCGCCAGGGCCTTGCCCCAGCGGGCGTACGCGGCGTCGGCGTCGGCGGACACCTCGCCGCCGAGGATCAGCGCGGGCAGCGTGGTCGCCGCCATGACCCGCTCCATGTCGTCCACCACCGGCACCTTCAACCACGTGTACGCCGACGTCGGCCCGAGCCCGGCGGCCACGGTCATCGCCCGCACCATCGCTTCGGCGCTGAGCTCGTTGCGGACCCGCCCGTCGACGCGGTGCGAGATGAACGGCTCGACCATCGCGATCAGCCGCCGCTGCGCCAGCTCCCCGACGGCGTGCGCGCAGCCCTGCAGGGTGTTCGCGGTGCCCGCGTCGGCCGGGTCGATGCGCAGCAGCATCTTGCCGCCGTCGAACCCGCTGGTGGCGATCCCGGCGGCGTCGTACGCGGTGAACCGGTCGTCGATCTCGAAGCTGGTGCCGGCGAGCCCGCCGCGGTTCATCGACCCGATGACCACCTTGTCGTCGAGCACGCCGAGCAGCAGCAGGTCCTCGAGGATGTCCGGGGTCCCGAGCACGCCGTTGACGCCGGGGCGGGCCAGTGCGGTGCAGATGCGCTCCAGCAGGTCGGCGCGGTGGCCCATGGCGAGCGGGTCGGCGCCGGCGCGCAGGGCTCCGCGGGCGGGGTGGTCGGCCGCGATCATCATGAGCCGGCCGTGCTCGCCGCGCCAGGACGGCGGCCGGCGGCGCCTCTTCGCGGCCGAGGCGATCGCGTACGGCCGGTCGACGCGCGCGGCGACGATCTCGTGGACGTCAGGCACGGCTGCCTCCGGCGACGAGCAGCTCGTCCACCTCGGCCGTGGTGGGCATCGCGTCGGCGCAGGCCAGCCGCGACGCCACGATCGCGCCCGCGGCGTTGCAGAAGCGCATGACGGTCTCCAGGTCCCAGCCGGCGAGCAGGCCGTGGCACAGCGCGCCGCCGAAGGCGTCCCCGGCGCCCAGGCCGTTGACCACGTCGACGGGTATCGGCGGCGCCTGCACCTCCTCACCGGCCCGCGAGGCGAGCACGCCCTCCGGCCCCTGCTTGATGACGGCCAGCTCGATGCCGCGGTCGTGCAGGGCGGTCGCGGCGGCGCGCGGCTCGCGGACCCCGACGGCCGTGAAGCACTCGTCGAGGTTGCCGACCGCGACCGTCGCGTACGGCAGGGCCTCCTGCACCCACCGCCGCGCCTCCTCGCGCGACTCCCAGAACATCGGCCGGTAGTCGAGGTCGAGCACGGTGATGCCGGAGCGACCGCGGGCGCGCAGCGCCGCGAGGGTCGCCGACCGCGACGGTTCCTGGCACAGACCCGTGCCGGTGACCCAGAAGACGTCGGCGGCGCGGACCGCGTCCAGGTCCACCTCGGACTCGTGGATCTCGAGGTCCGGCGCCTTCGGGAAGCGGTAGAAGTAGAGCGGGAAGTCGTCGGGCGGGAAGATCTCGCAGAACGTGACGGGCGTCGGCAGCGCCGGCACAGCCGTGACGTACCGGTCGTCGACACCGAAGGCGCGCAGCGCGTCGTGGATGTACGCCCCGAACGGGTCGTCGCCGGTGCGGGTGATGACGGCGCTGCGCCGGCCGTACCGGGCGGCGGCGACCGCGACGTTCGTGGGGCTGCCCCCGAGGAACTTCTCGAAGGTCCGGACCTCGCGCAGCGACACGCCGACCTGTTGTGGGTACAGGTCGACGCCGATACGTCCCATGGTCAGTACCTCGTCTGCGGGCATGCTTCCCCCTTGCGGGAACGGATGGAGCGCGCGGCGGGCGACGGGAGGAACAGGGGCGTGCGACGACGCCCGATGCCGTGCTGGTTACGGCGCGGTGGGAGACGGTGGGACCGGGGGCTCACGACCCCGGCGGGGGTGTCTCGACTCGTTTCGATGTAATAACGTGAGTGCTTCCACGTCAATACTTTGTCCTGACAAACTGAAAAACCTAGGGGGTCCTGTGGCATCCGATCTCTCGCCGCCGCGCAGCCCGGTCCGCCCCGTCGAGGTCGACCGGAGCAGCCCGGTGCCCCTCTACTTCCAGGTCGCGAGCCGGTTGCAGGAGCTCATCGAGGCGGGTGAGATCGGCGTCGGCACCCGCATCGAGAACGAGGTCGACCTCGCGGAGCGTCTCGGCGTCTCCCGCCCCACGACCCGCCGCGCGATCCAGTACCTCGTCGAGCGCGGCATGCTGGTGCGCAAGCGCGGCGTCGGCACCCAGGTCGTGCACCCCAAGGTCCGCCGCCCGGTCGAGCTGTCCAGCCTGTACGACGACCTGGTGACCGCCGACCGCAAGCCCCGCACGGAGGTCCTGCAGCTTCAGGTGATCCCGGCGCCGGCGGAGGTCGCCGAGGCCCTCGAGCTCTCCCCCGGCACCGAGGTCACCTGGATCGAACGCCTGCGCTACGCCGGCGGCGAACCCCTCGCGCTGATGCACAACGCGATCCCGCTCGGCCTCATCCACCTCGAGGCGGACGACCTGGCCCGGCACGGCCTCTACGAGCTGCTGCGCCGCGCCGGCTACCAGCCGCGCATAGCGACCCAGGTGATCGGCGCCCGCTCGGCGAACGCGGCCGAGGCCCGCATCCTGCAGGAGAAGCGCGGCGCGTCGCTGCTGACGATGACGCGTACGGCGTGGGACGTCAGCGGGCGGGCACTCGAATACGGCTCGCACGTGTACCGCGCGAGCCGCTACAGCTTCGAGCTCAACCTCTCGGCGGGCTGATCACCGGGCAGTCCGGTACCTCAGGTGCAGCACCCCGTCGCTCCGGATCACCACGTGCGGGTCGTGCAGCGCGTGCTGTCCGTCGCTGCTGCCGAAGTAGCGTTTGCCGTCTCCGAACACGACCGGCACCACGTCGATCGCCACCTCGTCGACGAGGCCGGCGGCGAAGATCTGCCCGCCCACCTCGCCCGCGTTCACGGCGATCACCCGGTCACCGGCCAGCTCCTGCGCCTTGTCGATGGCCGCCCGCACGTCGCCGGCGAAGTGGTACGACGCCTCGGGGTGCCAGCCCTCCGGCTTGGGCCGATGGGACACCACGACGACGTGCTCCCCCGCCGGCGGACGCCCCTCCCATCCGTTCACCAGGTCGAACAGGTGCCGGCCCATGATGATCACGCCGATGGACTCCCACATCGGCCCGACGTACTCCGCCGACGTCCGCGAGACTGTGATGCCGCCCGGGATCGGCGTGTCGCCGTTGAAGTACCAGTCGTGCAGCGGCCCCACCCGGTCGTTCCCGTCCGCGATGAAGCCGTCCACCGACATCACGCTGTGCATGATCACTGTGCCCACTGGTCCTCCTCGGATCGTCCGATCTCCTCACCGAGGATCATGCTGAGTCCTGCGTCCGGCGGGCTTGTACAAAATCCCTCGGCGGGCATCGGGCCGCTGTCCGGCGGGAATCCGCGCTCGGCGGGCCACCGGCGCCGCAGGGCCAGGTACGCGGACGGGGTGTGGCCGGTGAAGTCCTTGAACTCCCGGTTGAAGTGCGCCTGGTCGAAGTAGCCGGCCGCGTGGGCGAGCCGCGACCAGTCCAGCGGGCGCGACGCGTCCACGGAGACGATGAGCCGCGCGAACCGGTAGATCCGTGCGACCCGCTTCGGGGTGACGCCGACGTGCGACTTGAACTGCGCGGCCAGATGGTTCCCGCTCACCCCGGCCGCCTCGGTCAGCGCGCCGATCGGCACCGCGCCGTGGAACCGCTCCAGCACTGCCCCGGTGCGCCGGACGAGGTCGAGTCCCCGCGGCAGCGCCTCTGCCAGGCACCCCCGCAGCTCGTCCTCCACCAGGCGGAGCGCATCGGCGGCCGAGGCCACGTCACCGACGCGCTGCCGTATCCGGTCCGGGAACCGCTGCCCGACGGCGCCGGCCGGAACCCAGCGGTTGCGCAGCTCGCTCGCGGGCAGCCCGGCGAACGGCGCCATGCCCCACGGCTTGAAGTGCACGCCGACCAGCCGTACGGGCGTGGGGTACTCGAAGAGGAAACGCCGGGTCCACACGCCCATGAACCACGCACCGGTGAGCACCGCCGGCGGCACCGACGGATCGGAGTCCCACAGCCGGACCGGGCCGCCCAGGTTCACGAACAGGTGCGCCGACGGCATCGGCGGGACGGTCATCCGGCGATGCCGGGGCGTCCCGCTCAGGCAGTAGACGTCGTCGATGAACCGGTCGAGCGGCGGGGCGGGAACGCGCGTGACGTATCGCATGGACGGGGTCCGAGGGCTCGAGCGGCAGTCATGACACATGGCCTAACCGCCCAGGAAGCGCAGTACGGCCAGCACCCGGCGGTGGTCGCTGTCCGCCGGGGTCAGCCCCAGCTTGGCGAAGATGCTGTTCACGTGCTTGGCCACGGCGCTCTCGCTGACCACCAGCGCGCCGGCGATGCCCGCGTTGGACCGGCCCTCGGCCATCAGCGCGAGCACGTCGTGCTCGCGCGGGGTGAGCCGGTCGAGCGGGTCGGTGCGGCGCACCAGCAGCTGCGACACGACCTCGGGGTCGAACACCGTGCCGCCGCCGGCGATCCGGCGCGCCGCCGCGACGAAGTCGTCGACGTCGGCGACCCGGTCCTTGAGCAGGTAGCCCAGTCGGCTGGTCTCGCCGGTGAGCAGCTTGGTGGCGTACCGCTCCTCGACGTACTGGGACAGCACCAGCACGCCGACCTCGGGCCACTGCCGGCGGACCTGGATCGCGGCGCGCAACCCCTCGTCGGCGTAGCCGGGCGGCATCCGCACGTCGGCCACGAGCAGGTCGGGCCGGTGCTCGCCGACGGCCCGCAGCAGAGCGTCGGCGTCGCCCACCGCGGCGACGACCGGGCAGTCGCGGGAGGCGAACAGCCGGGACAGGCCGTCGCGCAGCAGCACCGAGTCCTCGGCAAGGACTACCCGCACGGCAGGGTCACCAGGATCGACGTCGGGCCGCCGGCCGGGCTGGCGATGCTGAGCGTGCCGTCCACCGACTCGACGCGCTGGCGCAGGCCGCGCAGGCCGGTGCCGCGCACCGGGTCCGCGCCGCCCCGGCCGTCGTCGTCGACGGCCAGGGTCAGGCCGTCGGTCTGCTCCCGCACCACGACGTCGGCCCGGGTCGCGGCCGCGTGTTTGGCCACATTGGACAGCGCCTCGGACACCACGAAATAGGCGACCGCCTCGATCGCCGCCGGCGGCCGCCTGCGCAGGTCCACCACCAGCCGCACCGGCACCGGCGAGCGGGCCGCGATGCCGGACAGCGCCGCATCCAGGCCGAGCTCGTCGAGGACGGCCGGGTGCAGGCCCCGGATGAGGTCGCGCAGCTCGGCGAGCGCCTGCTTCGCCTCATCGTGCGCCGCCGCGACGGCCGCGCGCACCGCGGGGTCGGCCCCGGCGAGCGCGGCGCGGGTCATCCCGAGGTTCATGGCCAGCGACACCAGGCGCTGCTGGGTGCCGTCGTGCAGGTCGCGCTCGATGCGCCGGCGCTCGGCGTCGGCCGCCTCGACGGCGGCGACCCGGCTGGCCGACAGCGACGCGACGCGCCGGGCGAGCAGCTCGGCGGGCGGCGGTTGCAGGAGCCGCCGGGCCAGCGCCAGGTCGAGGGCGCCGGCCCCCCGGGCGAGCCAGCCCGCAGCGACGGCCATGGCCACGCCGAGCGCCGCGATCGGCGACCGGTGCAGCAGGCTGCCCTTGCCGCTGAGCGCAGCGGCGACCACGAAACCGGGACCGAACACCGCGCCGGCCAGGACCAGGGCGCCGGCCAGCGCGAGGAATGCGCCGCCGAGGGCGTGGTAGCGGACCTGCCGCCAGGTTGCGGACGACACCGCCTGGCGGGCCAGCCAACGCCGGCGCGGCATGCCGGTCGGCCGGGCGGCGGGCGGCGCCAGGTCGGCGCCGAGCAGGCGGAGCCGGGCCTCGTGCCACAACGTGAACCGGAAGGTCAGCGCGAGCAGCACGGGCAGCGCCACGGCGAGCGGGGCAACCGCGCCCACCGCGCCGCCCACCTCGGGGGAGCCGCCCAGGCCGGGCACGGGGTGCTCCGCCCCGACCAGCTCCCCGACGCCCACCATCGCCGACACCAGGACGACCGGGACGAGCCACAGCACCGCGCCGGCCAGCAGGCCGGCGACAGCCAACCACGTACGCCGCGACCACAGCACCGCCGGCACGTCCCACCACACCACGCGCCCACCCTAGCCAGCCGCGGCCGCCCGGAGGATCCGGCTGACTACCGGATCTCCCCTGTACCCAGTGCCACCCCCAAGTCGGATGCCGCCGCTACCGACACGGGCCGACGCGGCAGCCACGCTTGATCCCATGGACCGAATCTCGTTGCCGGCCGTGCCGGCGGTAGCCGCAGCCGCGTTGGTGCCATGGACCATCGGCATCGCCACGCTCCTGCCCCGCAGCGCCACGGCCCGGCACTGGAACATCGTCTGGGCCGGGCTGGACGTCGCCATCATCGCGGGCCTCGCGTCGACCAGCTGGCTGGCCCGCCGTCGCGACCGGAGGGTCGCGCCGACCGCCGTCGCGACCGCTACGCTGATGTGCGTCGATGCGTGGTTCGACCTGTGCACCAGCGACGCCGGCCGGCCGTTCGCCACGGCCTGCGCCTCGGCGGCGGTCGAGCTGGCGGTCGCCGCCACGTGCCTGGTCGTCGCCCGCACCGTCGATGCGGGCGAGAGCCTCCCTACCGGGCGAACGGCGTGAAGGTCACCCCGACTCGCCGTCATCTCCCTCGCCGCGACCGGCGCGGCACCGCTGACCCTCATCGCCGGGTTCGTGGGCTTCGAGACCGCCGCCGTCCACTCCCGCGAAGTGCGCAGCTCGGCCCCGCAACCATCCCCCGCTCCACACGGCCTAGCGGACGAAGCGCTCCCGGCGTACCGTCGGACGCCGCCCGCGGATGGTGCTGCGCTGCATCGCCGCGATGACCATGTCGGCGGCCGGCTCGGGCACCTCCACCAGCGAGAACCGGTCGGTGATCTGGATCGCGCCGATGTCGCGCGCGCTCAGCCCGGACTCGCCGGCGATCGCCCCGACCAGGTCCTGCGGCCGCAGCCCGGCCCGCCGGCCGATGCCGAAGAACAGCCGGGCCACGCCCGCGTCCGACCCTCGTGCGCCGGGGCGGCGCTCGCGTCCCCCACTGCCCGGCCGGGCGTCCCGGTTCTGCGCGTTGCGGCCCGCGGGCGCGGCGGGGATGGGGATGTCGTCCTCGTCGACGTCGCCGCCGGCCGCCTCGTGCAACAGCTTCACGGCGGCCAGCGCGATGTTCTCCACGTCGAACTCGTCGGTGAGCGAGTCCAGGACCACCCGGAACCGCTCCAGGTCGTCGGTCTCCAGGCTCGCCTGCAGCGCCGTACGCGTCTTCTCCAGCCGCCGGGCCCGCAGGTCGGTGACCGTCGGCAGCTTCTCCAGGGTGATGCGCTGCCCGGTGAGCCGCTCGATGGCCTTGAGCATCCGCTGCTCGCGCGGCTCGGCGAGGGTGATCGCGGAACCCTCCCGCCCGGCCCGGCCCACCCGGCCGATCCGGTGCACGTACGCCTCCGGCGCGGCCGGCACGTTGAAGTTGATGACGTGGGTCAGCTGCTCCACGTCCAGCCCGCGGGCGGCCACGTCGGTGGCCACCAGCAGCTCGGTGCTGCCGCCGCGCAGCCGGCCCATGACCCGGTCGCGCTGGTCCTGGCTCATGCCGCCGTGCAGCGCCTCCGCCCGGTAACCGCGCCCGTTCAGCGCCTCGGTGACCTGGTCGACCTCCTCGCGCGTACGGCAGAAGACGATCGCCGCCGTCGGCATCTCGACGTCGAGGATCCGCCCCAGCGCGGCCGACCGGTGCGCCTTGGCGACCATGTACGCGCTCTGCCGCACCAGCGGCATCTCCCCCGCCGCCGGGGCCTCCCGCCCCATCGTGATCCGGACCGGCTCACGCAGGTGCCGCCGGGCGATGCCGTCGATCCGGGGCGGCATCGTGGCGGAGAACAGCACGGTCTGCCGGCTCTGCGGGGTCTCGGCGAGAATCGCCTCGATGTCCTCGGCGAACCCCATGTCCAGCATCTCGTCGGCCTCGTCCAGCACGACGGTACGCACATCGCCCAGCCGCAGCGTCCCCCGCTCGATGTGGTCGAGCACCCGCCCCGGCGTCCCCACGACGACGTCCACGCCCCGCTGCAACGCCTGCAGCTGCCGTCCGATGGGCTGGCCGCCGTACACGGGCAGAACCCGGACGCCCAGCTCCCGGCCGTACCGGTGGACCGCCTGGGAGACCTGCTCGGCCAGCTCCCGGGTCGGCACGAGAACCAGCGCGGCCGGTCCGCCGTCGCGGCCCTCCCCGGTCAGCGCCTGCAGCAGCGGCAGCGCGAACGCGGCGGTCTTCCCGGTGCCGGTGGCGGCCTGACCGACAAGGTCGTTGCCGGCGATCAGCGGAGGGATCGCCTCCTGCTGGATCGGGGTCGGCTCCTCGTACCCGAGGGCACTCAACGCACGGAGCAGCTCCGCCCGCAAACCCAGCCCGGCGAAACCCGCCACGGCCTCGAACGGATCGTCTTCCATACCGACAACCTTAGGAGAGCCGCCAGATCGGCCGACCACAGGGCGGCCGGGCAGGGCATCGGCGGCCCGGCCGGACCCCACGCCGGCGTACGGTGCACGCCCGGGCCGGCGCCCCGACCACCTGCACGTGGCCGCCGGCGCCCGAGCCGTCGAGGCACTCCGCGTCGCGGCGGTTCCGGCGGAGGCGTGCGTCATCGGGCCCGCGGTTGATCGTTTGGCCGTCCATGAGGAAGAAGTGGGTCCTGGCGCCGGCCCTGGTGGCGGTCGCCTCGCTGTTCGTCGCGCCGGTGCCCGGGCGGGGTGCGCCCGGGCGCGCCGACATCGCGGGCACCGCGGCGCGCCTGGACCGGATGGAGCTGCGCGTCACCGGCAACCGTGCCGAGCTGCGGGCCTCCGAGCTGCTCAGCTATCACCGGGTCGCCGGCGGTGTGGTGGCTTGCATGCGGGCCGCCGGCAGGCCGATCCGTACGCCGCCGTTCGTGAGCAGGTACGACGGGTTCACCGACGCCGATCTGGGGTTCGGCGCGGGCCGCGGATCGGTCTTCGACTCGATCACCGACCGTGGCCGGCGCGCGATTCTCAACGAGCTCGCCGCCGCCCGTGCCGCCCGCGCCGGGGTACTGGAGGAGCCGTGGGGCCCGGTGCGGCCGGCCGACGTGGCGGACCTGAACCGGTGCACGGCGCCGTATCAGCACCGGACCTACCCCGACTTCGAGCCGCCGGACGGCGTGTACCGGCTGTCCGGGTTTCCCGGGCTGCTCGATCCGATCGAACGCGATCCCGCGGTGGTCGCCGCGATGAAGCCGTACCGGGCGTGCATGAAGGTGCGCTTCGGCTATGACGTCACCGATCGCACCGACTTCCTCTACACGCCGCGGATCTCGTACCGTGACGCCCCTGTGGACGGGCACCCGCCGAACGCGGCGTGGACGCGGGGCGTCAAGCAGATCCACGCCGCCTTCGACGCCGACGCGAGCTGCCGGCTGCCCGCGTACCGGCTCGCCATGAGCATGCTGGCGCCCCGGATCCACCCGTGGAAACGGCAACACCGCAAGGAGCTCGATACCGTACGCGCAGCCTGGAAGCAGCGTGTCGCAGCGGCACGCGACCTGCCGCCGTCGCTTCCCTGACACGCCGACGTTCGGTTCGCGGCGGTGACCGCACGGCTCTGGTGACGGGACGCAGGAGGGACGAAGCTGACGGGCATGGAGATGGCAGAGCGTACGGCCAGGAGCGCCAAGGTCGCCGCGGTGTTCGACGGGGTCGCGGACGTCTACGACCAGGTGGGGGTGCCGTGGTTCACCCCCATCGCGCAGCAGCTCGTCCGCCTCGCCGCGCCCGCGCCGGGTGAGCGGGTCCTCGACGTGGGATGCGGACGGGGCGCCGCCACCGTCGCCCTGGCGGAGGCGGTCGGCGGCGACGGTCACGTCACCGGCATCGACCTGTCCGCCCGGATGGTCGAGGCGTGCCGCGCCGACGTCGCCCGGCTGGGCCTGGCCAACGTCGACCTCCAGGTCATGGACGCCTCGGCTCCGTCGCTGCCGGGCGGGTACGACCTCGTGGTGTCGTCGCTGGTCGTGTTCTTCCTGCCCGACCCGCCGGCCGCCCTGGCGGCCTGGCGGCGGCTGCTCGTCACGCCGGGCGGCCGGCTGGCGATCTCGACGTTCGGGTCCCGGGATCCGGTGTGGGACGCGGTCGACGCGACGTTCCGGCCGTACCTGCCGGCCGGGATGCTCGACGCCCGCACCACCGGCGCCGCCGGGCCGTTCAGCAGCGACGCGGGCGTCGAGGAGCTGGTGCGCGCGGCGGGCTGCACCGGCGTGCGCACGGTCCTGTCCGACATCGAGGTGACCCTCGCCGACGGCGCCGAGTGGTACGCGTTCAGCCGGTCGCACGGCCAGCGGGCGATGTGGGACGCCATCCCGGAGTCCGACCACGACGCCGTCCGGGCCGCCGCGGAGACCCAGCTCGACCGGGCCCGCGGTGCCGACGGCCGGATCCACCTGCACCAGCAGGTGCGCTGCACGCTGGCCACATCGGCGTGATCCGGCACGCCCTCAGCGCAGGTATGCGATGAGGCGCTCGGCGAGCTGCCGCGGGTGACTCAGCGCCACCGCGTGACCGCCGTCGATCTCGTCCGGGACGACGCCGAGCCGCTCGGCGGCCACCCGGCGCAGGAACTGCGGCGGGAAGAACCGGTCGTCGCGGCCGATGAGGACCCTCGTCGGCACGTCCGGCCAGGCGTCCAGCGGCCACGGCTCGTCGCCCTCGGCGCTGACCTGGTCGCGGCTGTGCGCCCCCGCTTCCGCGACGATCCCGGCCGGCACGCCGTTGAAGAACTGCTCCTCCTCGCTGAGCCCCTCCGCGACGGGGTAGCCGGTCTCGCGCCACCAGTCGCCGGGCTTCTCCCCCGGCCCCGGGATCATCGCGGCGAGCAGGACGAGCAGCCGCACCGGCAGGACGGCCGCGACCAGCGGCGCGGTGAAACCACCGTAGGAATGCCCGACGACCACGAGGTCCCGCCGGTCGCCGATCGCGCCGACGACCGTGTCGCGGAACGCGGCCAGCCCCGCCGCCGGGTCCCCGATCGGCAGCTCCGGCACCACCACGTCGTGGCCGCGGGCGGTCAGCTCGGGCGCCAGCAGATGCCAGTCCCAGGCACTGCCCCCGCCGCCGTGGATGAGCACGAAAGTAGCCATGCCCGAAGCCTCACACAGGGGTACGACAAAGATGGGCCACGCCGACGACGCTGAGCGCAATCACCGGCAGGTTGCCGTGCCGGTCACGACGGCGGAGAACGCGCCACCATGGACGGTCGCGGGCCATCATCAGCATCAGCGGATGAGCACGGACTCCCCGGCCCGGCGCCGGGGCTCACTCCGCTCGAGCCGGCACAGGACCCGCTCTCCCGCATCGAGCGCGGCAACACGTACGCCCCGACGCCAGAAGCGGTTCCGGCGCAGTTCGGCCGTCGTCCGCCCGGCGGTCCCGCTGGGTCCCCGGGCGGGACGCCGTAGGGTCCGGTGATGACCTCGGGGCCGCCGGCGCGGGACGCCGGCTATTTCGATCAGTGGTACGCCGACATGGCCGCCTGCCCCGCCCGGGACGCCATCGTCGCCCGTACGCTCGGCCTCCCGCCGGAGCTGCAGTTCGCGAGCGCCCTCACCTGGGAGGCGCTGGACGAGATCACCCGGGAGCTGCGCCTGCCGCCCGGCGGCCTCGTCCTCGACCTCGGGTGCGGGCGTGGCGGGTACGGCATCGAGGTGGCGCTCCGGGCCGGCGCGCGGCTGGCCGGTGTGGATTTCTCGGCCGTGGCCCTGGAACAGGCGCGGGCGATCGCCGGCCGGCGGTTGCCCGAGGGCCGGGCCGGCTTCCGCGTCGGGACGCTGACCGCCTCCGGGTTGCCGGACGGCGTCGCCGACGGGGTGATGTGCGTGGACGCCGTGCAGTTCGCCGAGCCACCGGTCGCCGCGCTCCGGGAGGTCCGGCGGGTGCTGACCGGCGGCGGCCGGGTGGTGCTGACATGCTGGGAGGCCGCCGATCCGGCCGACGAGCGGGTCCCGGCGCGGATCCGGGCGGTGGATCTGCGGCGGGACCTGCCGGCGGCCGGGTTCGTCGACGTGCGGGTGGAGGACCGGCCCGGCTGGCGGCGCGCCGAGCGGGCGCTGTGGGAGGCGGCGGTGGCGGCCGACGACCCGGACCCGGCGGTCGGGTCGCTGCGGGACGAGGGCCGCCGCTCGCTGGAGAGCTTCGGCTCGCTCCGGCGGGTCGTCGCGACCGCCACCGCGCCTTGACGCGTACGTCGGGTCAGGGGCGCCACATCCGGAAGAACGGGGTGTCGTCGGGGAGCCGGATGTCGAACGGGGACATCCGGGTGTAGCCGTGCCGCTCGTACAGGCGGATGTTGTCCTCGTTGGTCGCCTCGAGGTACGCCGGTACGTCGATCCGCTCGTGGGTGTGCTGCATCAGCGCGCTGCCCAGCCCGGCGCCCTGGTGGTCCGGGTGCACCGCCAGGAACGCCAGGTGCCAGTGCGGCTCCTCGGGATGGTGCTTCTCGAAGACCTCGTCGAGGGCCTCGAAGTGGGGCAGCCAGCGGCCGGTGAGGGCACTGAGGCGCTGCTCGTACGCGTCGATCTCCGGCATCTCGCGGGTGCGGTCGAACCAGACCGCCGTGGCCGCGAGGCCGCCGGCGGCGTCCTCGATGACGTCGACGCGGCCCGAGGCGGGCGCCGACCCCGTCAGGAACGTGAAGAACTCCGTCATCACGGGGAGGCGGTCGTTCTCGTCGGGCACGAGCGAGCGGTTCTGCGGGAGGTGGTCGAAGGACTGGGCGATGAGGCGCCCGACGGCGGGGATCTCGTCGGGGGTGGCGCTGCGGATCGGGGTCACTTGACTGCCTCCGAGAACGAGAAGCCGGTGGTGGCGCTGCGGGCGCCGAGGCCGATGCCCTCGTACACCGCGCGGCGGGTGCGGCGCAGGACCAGGGCCCAGCCGACGCCGGCGAGGGTGACGACGGCGTACGCGAGCGGCACGACCCAGGTCGGCTCGGAGCCCGGTTCCACACCGAAGAGGGTCGCGATGTTGGTCAGCGCCAGGTACGTCACCACGAACAGCAGGACCGTGCCGATGACCGGCGCGCCGATGCGGTGCCAGACGTCCTCGCCGGAGGGGTGGCGGATGAAGTAGCCGATGACCGCGAGCGACGTGACGGTGATGAGCAGCAGCACGCCGATGCCGCCGGTGGTGCCGCCCCAGAAGAAGAGCTGCACCAGCGGGTCCCAGCCCATGACGGCGTACAGCAGGATCACGGCCAGGCCGATCCCGGATTGCAGCAGCGAGCCGTTCTTGGGCGCGCCCGTGCCGGGAACCGTACGGCCGAACGCCCGCGGCAGCACGCCTTCGCGGCCGAGCGAGAACGTGTAGCGGGCGATGATGTTGTGGAAGGAGATCATCGCGGCGATCAGCGACGTGAGGAACAGCGCGTGGCCGAGGTGCAGGGCGGTGCTGCCGAGGCGGTCGGAGGCGAGGTTGAAGAACAGCTCGGGGCCCTCCGCACCGGCGCGCTCGACGGCCCGCCCGCCGGTCGCGGAGATCATCGCCCAGGCGGAGAACGCGTACAGGACGGCGATCAGCGCGACCGCGATGTAGGTGGCGCGGGGAACCGTCCGCCGCGGGTCCCGCGACTCCTCGCTGAAGACCACGGACTGTTCGAAGCCGACGAAGCCGGTGACCGCCATGACCAGCAGCGCGCCCGCCCCGGCGCCGACGAGGCTGCCCGGGTTCAGCGGGGCCGACGACGCGGCGAAGTCCGGTGCGAACAGGTCGGCGACGCTGAACACGGCGACGAGGATGATCTCGGCGACGAGCAGGGTGGCGAGGACCTTGCCGTTGACGGCGACGTCGCGGACGCCGAGGACGGCCACGAGCGCCCAGGCGACCAGCGCGATGACCCACCACTGCACGTCGACGCCGAACCAGTCGGCGAACAGCGGCGACGCGATCGCGCCGAAGCCGCCGTACGAGGCGACCTGGAAGCTGTTGTACGCCAGCAGCGCCACCCACGACGCGCCCACCCCGAACGGGCGGCCGATGCCCTGGGCGACGTACGCGTAGAAGGCCCCGGCGTTGGCGATGTGCCGCGCCATGGCCACGTAGCCCACGGCGAAGATCGCGAGCACGACGGCGACGGCGAGGAACGCGATCGAGATGGCGGTCAGCCCGGTGACCGCGAGGCCGGTGGGGACGACGCCGGCGACGACGGTGAGCGGGGCGGCGGCGGACATGACGAAGAAGACGACGGCCGCCACGCCGAGGCGGTCGCGGGCGAGGGCGGTCGAGAGCTGGCTGGGTCTGGCGGGGGTGGTGGTGGCGGACACGCTGGTCTCCAAGGCGGGGAGGAGGGAGGAGGGGTCAGGCCCGGCGGGCCATGACGGCGTCGCCCACGGCGGCCTCTGCGTGGCCGACGAGGTGGTGCAGCATCGTCGGCAGGCGCCGGCGGAGCTGGCCGAACAGCTGGTCGCGCTCGTGCGCCTCGAGCGTCACGAGCACGTGCTGGTCCAGGCCGGTGGCGAGCACCAGCCCGGTCAGCACCAGATCGGAGGTGTCGAGCATCTCGCCGCGGCCGGCGGCGATCCGGATGCGGGTGCCGGGCCAGCCGGCCACGGAGGTGTCGACGGGTACGAACCGCACCTTGGTGCCGAGCAGACTCCGTTTCTCCTGGCGCTGCACCACGCCGGCGCGGGCGAGCCGGCGTTCGACGAGGTCGGTGGCGACGCCGGTGGCCAGGAACGAGATCCAGTCGCGGATGCGGCGGTGGTGGCTCTCGCGCAGCAGCTGGCCGAGGACGGCGGCGGTGGCCGGGTCCGGGGTCGGCTGGTCGTCGATGACGACGACGTGGTTGTCGCGCACGTCGAGGCGGCGCCAGAGCACCAGCTCGGCGAGCAGGGCGGCGGCGAGCCCGAGCCCGAGGGTGGCGGGGGTGAGCAGGCACCGGCTGCGGGCGGAGTCGTGGGCGGCGAGGTACAGGTCGTCGGCCAGCGGCAGCTGCGATGACGACACGACGATCCCCTCGGGACATGACGGAATGACCACCGGTCGGGGTGACCGGCAGTCGCGGAAGAGCGGACAGGGGTGTGGCGGGCGGCTGCGGACCATTACGGTGAGCGGCCGCCGGAACAACACCGCGTAGCTTGCCAGCGCGCGACTACCCCGCGCAATGTCCGAAGTGGTCAAAGCTTCGATGCATCGTGCAGGACCGTCCTGAGCTGCACTGATGCGAGAAAGGAAATCCACGGAGTTAACACGATCGTCATGTGCGTCCCCCGTACGCGTACCGAACGCCGCCCTGACGAACCGCTTACACACCGCGCCTAGCGTCGGCGGCATGACGGACCGCGACACGGTTGCCCATCTGCTCCGCCGCCTCACCTTCGGCCCCACGGCCGCGGAGGTCGACGCGGCGCTGGAAGCGGGAGTCGGCGCCACCCTCGACGCCGTACTGGCCCCGATCGGCCGGACCGTGACACTCCCGGACCTGGGCGCGTTCCAGCCGGGCAAGGAAGGCCGGCAGGACGCCCGCCGCCAGGCCCGGGAGGCCGTGCAGTGGTGGCTGCAGCGGATGGCGGCCCAGCCGGGAGCGGCCGAGAAGCTCACGTTCTTCTGGCACGGCCACTGGGCCACCTCGATCCAGAAGGTCCGCTCCGCGCCGCTCATGCTGGCCCAGCAGCAGACGCTGCGGCGCTACGGTGGCGGCGACACCGGGCCGCTGGTCCGCGCGATGCTGCGCGACCCGGCGCTGATCCTGTGGCTCGACGGGCAGCGCAACACCCGTACCGCCCCGAACGAGAACCTCGCCCGCGAGCTGATGGAGCTGTTCACGCTGGGCGTGGGGGCGTACACCGAGGACGACGTGAAGGCGGGCGCGCGGGCGCTCACCGGGTGGCGGGCCTCGCGGACGAGCGGCACGGCGACGTTCGTACCCCGGCGCCACGATCCCGGCCCGGTCACCCTGCTCGGGCACACCGGCCGGGTCGACGCCGACACGTACGCGGACCTGCTCGTCCGCCACCCCGCCCACCTGCCGCACCTGGTCACCCGGCTCTGGGTGCGCTACGGCTCCGGCGCCGCACCGGACGCCGCCACGATCGCCCGGGTGACCGCCGCCGGCGGCCGCAGCACCACCGGCCTGCTGCGGGCGATCGCCACCGATCCCGCGTTCGCCGCCACCGCCGGGCAGCTCGTCAAACAGCCCGTGGAGTGGCTGATCGGCGCGGTACGCCAGCTCGGGATCGACACCGACACGGTGCCGGACAAGGCGTTGCGGGCCCTGGGCCAGGTGCCGTTCCGCCCGCCGAGCGTCGGTGGCTGGCCGGTCGGCGCCGCCTGGCTGACGACCTCGTCGACCCGCGCCCGGCTCGAACACGCGCAGAAGCTGACCGCCCTCGCCCCGGACACGGTGGCGGAGCTGGGCCGCTCCGCGCCGGCCGCGCGGCTGGACGCCCTCGCCCGGCTGCTCGTCGTGGACGGCTGGAGCGAGCGCACCCGAGCGGTGCTCGCGGACTCCGCCGCGGACCCCCGCAGGCTGCTCGCCCTCGGCCTGGCCAGCCCCGAGTACGCCGTCCACTGAGGAGGATCACCATGGACACCATCACCCGGCGCCGGTTCCTGACCGCCAGCGGGGTCGTCGCGGCCGGTGCGCTGGCCGCCGGCGGGACCGCGTACGGCCTGCGCGACATCCTGGACTTCCGCTCCGAGAAGCCGCGCGGCCGCACGCTCGTGCTGGTCACGCTCTACGGCGGCAACGACGGGCTGAACACCGTCATCCCGTACGCGGACCCCGCCTACGCCGCGAACCGCCCGTCGATGGCGTACGACGAGGGCGAGGTGCTGCGCCTCGACGACGAGTTCGGCCTCAACCCCGGCCTCGCCGGCCTGCACCGCCTGTACGGGCAGGACCGCCTCGCCGTCGTGCACGGCGTGGGCTACCCGAAGCCCGACCGCAGCCACTTCCGCTCGATGGACATCTGGCAGACCGCCCAGCCGGATCGCCCCGGCACGACCGGCTGGCTGGGCCGCTGGCTGGACGACGCGGGCGGCGACCCGCGCCTGGCCGTGTCGTTCGAGCCCGTGCTGCCGCCGCTGCTCGCCGGTGCCACGAGCGCGGGCGCGACGGTGCCCGGCGGCGCGCTGACCCTGCCGAAGGGCGTCACCCCGCAGGTCCTGGCCGGATTCGGTACGCCCGCAGCCGGCGAACCGCCCGCCCGCGCCCGCGCGGCGGCCTGCTTCGCCGACCTGGTCAAGGTGCGTGACCTCGTCGACGGCGTGATCGCCGACGACGAGGCGGACGACGATGCGCCGGCCACGGCCACCGGCGGCCAGGCTCCCCCGCTGGAGCGCCAGCTCGCCCTGGTGGCGCGCTGCATCGAGGCCGGCTCGGCCACCCGGGTCTACTCGGTGTCGCTGGGCGGCTTCGACTTCCACGCCGACGAGAAGGGCGCTCAGGAGTCGATCCTCGGCACGCTGGACAAGCCGCTCGCGGCGTTCGTGGAGCGGATGGCGGACCGGGACGTGGTGGTGGCGGTGTACTCGGAGTTCGGCCGCCGGGTCCGGGCCAACGCCTCCGAGGGCACCGACCACGGCACGGCGTCCACGGTGCTGCTGGCCGGCGGCGGGATCCCGGGCGGCCGGTACGGCGAGCCGCCCAGCCTCACCGATCTCGACGACGGCGACCTGCGGCACACCACGGACTTCCGGGACGTGTACGCGATGCTGCTCGCCGACGTGCTGGGCGCGGATCCGGAGCGGGTGCTCGGCGGCTGGACGGGCCGCCTCCGATTTAGTTGACGCATCAAGTAAATCGGAGTACCGTTGCCGGCAGAAGGTTGAAGCGTCAACGGAGGTAACCATGAGCACCATGCCCGCCCTGTTCCTCAGCCACGGTGCTCCCCCGCTGGTCGACGACCCCACCTGGGTCGCCCAGCTGCACGAGCTCGCGGCGTCCCTGCCCCGCCCGAAGGCCGTGCTCATGGCCTCCGCGCACTGGGAGTCCGCGCCGCTCATGCTGGGCGCCACCGAGACGGTTCCGCTCGTGTACGACTTCGGCGGCTTCCCCCGTCGCTACTACGAGGCGCGGTACGAGGCACCCGGCGCCCCCGAGCTCGCCGCCCGCGTCGAGGCGCTGATGCCCGACACCGAGCACGTCGCCCGGACCGACCGCGGCCTGGACCACGGCGCGTACGTCCCGCTGAGCGTGATGTACCCCGACGCGGACATCCCCGTGCTGCAGATGTCGCTGCCGACCCTGGAGCCGGACCGCCTGCTCGAGCTCGGCCGCCGGCTGGCACCGCTGCGCGAGGAGGGCGTGCTGATCATCGGCTCCGGCTTCACCACGCACGGGCTGCCGTTCCTGCGCGAGTTCCGCACCGACGCCCCGGCGCCGGGCTGGTCGCGCGAGTTCGACGCCTGGGCCGCCGAGGCGCTGACCCGCGGCGCCGTCGACGAGCTGGCCGACTTCCGCAGCCGCGCGCCGGGCATGCCGTACGCGCACCCCACGATCGAGCACTTCGCGCCGATGTTCCTGACGCTCGGGGCGTCCGGCAACCCGGAGCAGAGCGCCGAGCAGCCGATCGACGGCTTCTGGATGGGCCTGGCGAAGCGCTCCTTCCAGGTGGCCTGACCGGCGGCGGTTTACCAGCATCTTCCCAGCGTGGACCGGGATGCTTGTGGGTACATCACGTCAACCCCCTCGCACCGACGCCCGGAGGTTCCGCCCTGATGCTGGAGGTCACCGCGCTCGGCTGGACGCTGACCATCGCGGTCATCGTCGCCCTGCTCGCCCTCGACCTGACCCTCGGCGTGCTGCGCCCGCACGCCGTGGGTTTCCGTGAGGCCGCCGCCTGGTCGGTCTTCTACATCGCCGTCGCGCTGCTCTTCGGCGTCGTCTTCGCCCAGATCGTGGGCTGGGACTACGGCACGCAGTACTTCGCGGGTTACGTCGTCGAGAAGAGCCTGTCGGTCGACAACCTCTTCGTCTTCGTGATCATCATGACCACGTTCGCGGTACCGGAGAAGTACCAGCAGGAGGTGCTGACCTTCGGCATCATCATCGCGCTGGTGCTGCGGGTCATCTTCATCGCGCTGGGCGCGACGCTGCTGTCGCTGTTCTCGTTCATGTTCCTGATCTTCGGCCTGCTGCTGATCTACACCGCGGTGCAGCTCTTCCGGCACCGCGACGAGGACCCCAGCGTCGACGACAACGCCATCGTCAAGGCCAGCAAGCGGCTCTTCCCGGTGACCGAGCAGTACGACGGCGGCCGGCTGTTCACCCGGATCGGCGGCCGGCGCACGGCGACGCCGCTGTTCATCACGCTGATCGCGATCGGCAGCACCGACCTGCTGTTCGCGCTCGACTCGATCCCGGCGGTCTTCGGCGTGACCGAGGAGGCGTACATCGTCTTCGTCGCCAACGCCTTCGCGCTGCTCGGGCTGCGTGCGCTGTTCTTCCTCGTGAAGGGGCTGCTGGACCGGCTCGTCTACCTGTCGACCGGCCTGTCGCTGATCCTGGCCTTCATCGGCGCCAAGCTCGTGCTGCACTGGCTGCACGTGGACGTCTGGCACGACGCGCCGCAGATCAGCACGCCGGTCTCACTGATCGTCATCCTGGTGATCCTGGTGGTCACGACGGTGGCGAGCCTGGCGAAGACCCGGCGCGACCCGACCGCCAAGGCCCACGCCGGCAGCCTGCGGGCCCGCGCGCCGCAGGACGAGCGCGCCGACGGCTGACCGGGCACAAGGAAGCCCCGGCGCCGGCGCCGGGGCTTCGTGCTGGGGGTGGCACCGTCAGCCGCGATAACCGCCGACGGCGATACGCGTACGCATGCGCTCGTAGTCCTGCCGGTTGAGGATGTCGCGGATCTGGGCCGTCTCCGCCTCGTCGTGGCGGCCGAGGATCAGGTCGAGCTCGGCGCGCTCGGCGGGGGTCTGGAAGGCGGCCAGCTCCGCGCTCAGCTGCCGGTGCGCCCGTCGCTGGGTCCGGCGGTTCGCCAGGCTCGTCCGGACGCCGGTGATCCGGTTCTTCAGCGGCATCGTTCGTCTCCTTACGGAAGGTGATGACGGGAGTGGTGATGCTCCCGAGATCCAGCTTCCGCGTCCCCGGCTACGGCACCAAATCAAGCAGGTAAAACGTTCGATCCAGAGGTGACGCGGGCCACCGAAATGCTGTAGTCCGCGTCACTGTGCGTGGTCTTTGCGCTGGTCATCCGCCTGCCGTGTTTTGCGCCACAACAGAGTAAAACCTGGAGGGTCAGCGGCCGGACGCGAGGTCCCGGGGTCGGCGGCACCAGGCTGATCGGCAGTGACGCTAGGGATCGATGGCCGTCACCGAACCGGGGAGAGCCCTTGTCGGTGCGGCCGCGGGCAGCCGCTGGGACAGCTGGGTGCGAGACCGTACGCCGAGCTTGCGGTACACGCGGGTCAGGGTCGCCTCGACCGTCTTGACGCTCAGGAACAGCTGGGCGGCGATCTCCCGGTTGCTCGCCCCCTCACGCACCAGCCCGGCGATGCGGGCCTCCGTGGCGGTCAGGCCCAGGTCGGCGGGCGAGGCGGTGGTTCCTTCCGTACGGGCCAGCGCGCGCTGCGTCTGCTCGGTCCACGGCTTCGCCTCGGCGGCGAGGAACAGCGCCAGCGCCGCCCCGATGGCCACCCGGGCGGCCGCGTACCGGCGGCGCCGCCGTTCCGCCCCGCCCTGCACGAGCAGCGCGTGGGCCTGCTCGACGGGCTGCTGCAGGCCGGCGAACCGCTGCGCCGCGGCGGCGGAGAGGCGTACCGCGGAGTCGGCCTGCCCGATCTCGGACAGCACCACGGCGGTGGCCCGGTCGAGGTAGCCGTTCAGGCCGGGCGAGGCGCCGAGCCGCTCGGCGGTGGCGCGCGCCTCGGCGAGCGTCCGGGCGGCCTCCTCGTGCTCGCCCAGCGCGGCCAGTCCGCCCGCGAGGTCACCCTGCCAGCGCACGATCATCGGGTCCGCCGCGCCGCCCTCCAGCTCGCGCAGCCGGCGCAGCGCCGCCACGCCGGCCCGGGTGTCGCCCGAGCGCAGGTGCGCCTGGCCGAGGGCGTGCAGGTTGCGGCGCAGGTAGATGCTGTCGCCCTCCTGTTCGGACGCGCGGGCGCCGCGGTGGGCGTACCCGGCCGCGGCCTCGAGGCTCCCGCCGCCCAGCTCCGCGACGGCCGCCGTGTACCAGGTCGGGCCGGGACTGAGCCCGGCGCGCTGGGCGGCGGCCACGGCGCGGTGGGCGTACCGCAGGGCGTCGCGGCAGCGCCCGGCGCGGGTGGCCACTTCGGACAGGCTGCGCAGCACCTCCACCAGCGCCTCGCCCGTACGGTCGTGCTCCGCCACGGCGAGCAGGGTGAGCAGCTCCGCGCGCGCCTCGTCGAGCCGGTCGTCCATCATGGCGAACCGCGCGGCCAGGTAACGCGGGCTCAGGTGCAGCCAGCCCGGCTCCGGCGGCGCCGGCAGCGCCAGCGCGCGCTCCAGCGTGCCGGTCCACTCCGGCTCCCCGCGCAGCCGCTGCACCTGGGCCAGGGCGCTCAGCGCCATCGCCTCCGTGGCCGGATCACCGGCCCGCCGCGCGTCGGCGGCCGACCCGGCGGCGCACGCGGCCGCCGTGTCCGGCGCCCCGCCCAGCATCGCCGCCCAGGTCAGCCGCAGCCGGACCGCCGCGAGCAGCGTCACGTCCCCACCGGCCTCGTTGAGCGCCGCCGCGAACATCTCCCCCATGTCGGCGAGGGCCTGCCCGGCCAGGTCCAGCAGCACCAGCCGGGCCCGGACCCGATGGGCGGCCGGCGCGTCCGCCGCGGCGAGCACCGCCTCGGCGGCCCGGCCGGCCAGCTCGGGCGCCCCGGCGGTCGCGGCCGTCCGCGCGGCCGCCACCAGCCAGTCGAACCGGTCGGCGGCCAGGCTCCGCGGGCACCGGTCGGCGGCCAGCACGTGCAGCTCCGCCGCGGTCCGCCCGTCGCCCCGCGCCGCGGCCCGGGTGGCCGCGCGGACCAGCTCACCGGCCACGTCGGCGTCCGGGCGGCCGCTGCGCAGCGCCCGGTGCCGTACGGCCACCGTCTCGTCCAGCGCCGCATCGGCCAGCGCGTCGTGCACCCCGGCGCGGCGCGCGGCGCCGGCGTCCTCGGCCAGCACCCCGGCCAGCGCGGGCGGCGTGAACCGGATCGTCTCCCCGTCCAGGCGGACCACCCCGGCGGCCACCGCGGCGCGAACGTCGCGGGCGGCGTCGTCGTACCCGCAGCGCAGCAGCGTCGCGACCGTGGGCTCGGTGGCCAGCGCCGCGACCAGCAGCGTCGCCGTGACCTGCGGCGGCAGCGCGGACAGCCGGCGGCGCAGCACGGCCCGGGCGGCCTCGGGCAGCGGCGCCGGGCGCCACGCCGGACCGGCCACGACCACGCCGCCCAGGGCCAGGGCGAGCAGCGGGTTGCCCCCGCTGGCCTCGTGCAGCCCGGCGGCCGTGCGGCACGGCAGGCCACGCTCCTCCAGCAGCGCGGTCAGGTCCTCCGGGTCGAGCGGCGGCACCAGCAGATCGGCCACCGGAGCGGGACAGAGCCGGGCCGCGCGGTGCCGGCCCGCCTCGTCCGGATAGCGCTGCGCGGCCACCACCCGTACCCGCGGGCCCGGGCGGCGGCGCATGGCGAAACCGATCAGCTCGGCCGACTCGGCGTCCAGCCATTGCACGTCGTCGACCACGAGCAGCACCGGGCCGCCCCGGGCGCAATGGGCCAGCAGGCTGGGCAGGACCAGGCGGCGGGCCAGGGCCGGGGCGCCGGTGCGGGGGGCGCTGCCGCGGCGCAGCACCGCCAGGGCCGCGCGGTGCGCCGGGGGCAGGGCGGCGACGGCGGCCTGGGGCAGCTGCGCCACCAGGTCCGCGATGCCCGCGTACGGCAGCAGCCGCTCGGCCGGCGCGGGCCGCAGCCGCACGACCAGCTCGCCCCGCGCGGCGGCCGCGGCGGCGACGGTGTCCAGCAGCGCCGTCTTGCCGATCCCCTCCGGCCCGTGCAGCGCCACCCCGCCGCCCGCGGCCAGCCGGGCCTCCACAGCGGCCAGCAGCGACTCCCTGCCGACGAGGGCAGCGGTGGCGGGCCGCGCGCGGGTGTCCAGGGCGTCTCCCCAGGTGGATGCCGGTCGATCGATTGCAGCCTAAGGACCCTCCCGGGACGGCATCAATGGGTGGCCGCTCTACGCTCGGACTGTGACGAGCTACTTTGCGCGCGTGGGCGCCGGCAGGTTCCTGGCAGGCGAGCTCACCGGCGGCGCCTGGGCCACCGACGAGCAGCACATCGCCCCGATGACCGGCCTGATCGCGCACGAGGCCGAGCGGCACGCCGCCCGGCGCGGACCCGACGACATGGTGATCACCCGGATCAGCATGGACATCCTGGGCGTGCTGAAGCTCGCCGAGTTCGACGTGGACGTGACCGTCGTCCGGCCCGGGCGCACGATCGAGCTGCTCGAGGCGGTGGTGACCGCGCGGGGACGGGCCGCCGTCCGCGCGCGCATCTGGCGCATGGCCGGGCAGGACACCACGGCCGTGGCCGGCGGCCACGACGAAGCCCTGCCGCACCCGGACGGGCTGGCTCCGTACCCGCTCTCCGACGTGTGGCCCGGCGGCTTCATCAGCTCGGTCGACGTCCGCCCGGTCGGCGAACCCCGGCCCGGCCGCGCCCGGGTCTGGATCACCTCCGCGACGCCCCTGGTCGCGGGCGAGCAGGCGAGCCCGCTGGCCGACTACGTGAAGCTGATCGACACGGCCAACGGCATCGCCGTCCGCGAGTCGCCCAAGCAGTGGATGTTCCCGAACCTCGACCTGACGATCCACCTGCACCGGCAGCCGGCCGGGCGCTGGGTCGGGCTCGACACGGCGGTCACGTTCGGAGCGACCGGCGTGGGCCTGACCAGCACGGTCCTGCACGACGAAAGCGGGCCGGTGGGCCGCGCCGAGCAGATCCTCACGGTCCGCCCGATCTAGGTCCCGCCCTGGCCCCGGTCCGCCACCGGCTGGGTCAGGTCCCAGACGTACCGTCGGCCCGCCGGGCTGCGGTCCCGCCACACCACCTCCCACGAACCGTCCGGCATCCTGGCCGGCGCGGTCGTCTCACCGAACAGGTGCCGCTCCGCCACGGTCGGAGTCGTTCCGCCGGGAAACCGGAAGGACACCGTCATGGTCGTGAGACGCGTCGTCGTCCCGCTCGCCCCGCCCGGCCGATCGTCCCAGATCAACTGGTCGCGGCCGTGCTGACGCAGCGGACGCCACAATCCCCGCGGCCGGTACGTGGCGGTCCACTCCGTCGGGGTGGTCAGGACGGGGTCGAAGACCAGCCACACCTTCAGCCAGTTGACCTTCTCCTGGAGCGGAAGCACGGTGATCATCCCGCCGTCCGGCTCCCGGCGCGTCTCGAAGCCGAGGTCGGCCAGCCGGACGAGACGCTCCTCGTCGTTGGGCACGATCGGCCGCATCGTCCGGTTGCTCACCAGCTGCTCCGGGCGGGTCACCCGCCGTTCCACGACGCGATCGCCCTCGTCGTCGTGGCCTATCCAGAGTTCGATCTCCAGCTCCTCGGTGAACACCGACCGCTCGCGCTCGCTCGTGCGCTCGAGCGCCTCCAGATACGTGCGGTGTTCCGTATGCGCGAGACCGAGCTCGTCCTGCGCTGTTGCGAGCTGGGCCTGCAGGTCCCGCACCCGGCGAAGGTAGTAGGTCGTCCAGTAGCGGACGACGAGGAAGATCAGGCACGCCATCGCCACCGCGGCCAGCAGGGACGGAGCGAGGCCGTCGCCACCGCGCAGGAGCGTGAGTCCGAGGACCGCCGCGCTCAGCACGACAGCGACCGCCACCGGGACGATCAGTGAATGCCTTCCGGCCGGCTCGACGGCGGCGGACCGCTGCTCGACTCGTCTGCGCAGTTCCTGGTCCACGCGTTCCTTGGCGAGGTGGTCCTTGGTCGACGCCGCCCGCCGCAGCGACTCCTCGACCGGACTGTCCGGGGAGTCGCCGCCGGCCCCGCCGGGCCGTACCGGGTCGTCGGTCATCCCTCGTCCCCCTCCATTCCGGGCGCCCGCGTCGACCGGTGGTGCAGCAGGCCGAGCAGCTTGGCGAAGAGGTCGACCAGCAACAGATCGTCGCCGGCTATCTCGCTGTAGGCCGGCGCGTCGATCAGGAGGATGCCGACCGGGTCGCCGCTGGACCACACCGGCGCCACGGCGAGGATCGGATGGTCCGCGGTGATCTCCGCCAGACCCTCGTACCCGTGTGCCGGCCGGTCCTGGTGGACGACGCCGCGGTCCAGGATGCGCAGCAGCACCCGCCCGGCCGGGTCGTCCTCGGTGAACTCGGACGGCACCGTGCCACGACGCCCGCTGGACGACCACAGCCGCAGCGACCGGACCGGCCGTTTGTGCAGGGTGTAGTACGTGGTGCGGACCCGTACGTCGGCGGTGATCAGCCGGCGGAGCCCACCGAAGATCAACTCGTACGCGATGCCGATCTGCTGCATCCGGGCGGAATAGGTGAGCGAGGTGTCGGCGGCCCGATCCATCTGCACGAAAAGCGGGTTGAGCACGTCGTCGACCGCCACCATCAGCCGTGAAGTGGCCTTGGTGGCGATCTCCCTCGCGCCGGCGGCGAGCGCCTCGGCCTCCTCCAGGGCGCCGTGCGCCTCCCGCGCCGACTCCCGTGCCTTCCACACGTCGAACACGACATAGCCACCGGCGAAGGCGAGCAGGACGGCGACGAGGACCGGGTTCCATCCGTCGGTCACCACATTGACCAGTACGGCGCCCAGCAGCGTCAGCACGCTGGACATGCCGGCCGTCGCGCTCAGCCGGGCCCAGCCACCCGACGACCGATGCACGCTCCCAGCATGGCGAAGCTCTCCGAGCGGCGGAAGGGGCAATCCCCCGGGCGGGTTCCTACCCCTTGTCCTTCGTCACCGTGGTGGCGGTGACCGTGCCGTCGGCGCCCGCGGCGCCCTGCACGCTGACCGTGTCGCCGGCCCTGACGTCCTTGAGCTTGCCCGCGGTCGCCGTACGCACGGCGGTGTCTCCGCCGGTCCGCACCGTGACCACAGCGCCGCCGGCCGTCTCGACGTAGATCGTCGTGCCGTCGACCAGCTTGACCTTGCCCGTCGTCGGGCCGGACGCGGCGGACGCCGTGGGGGCGGCCGCCCCGGCGGGCCCCTGCGGGAACGAGCCGAAGGTCCCCCGGCCGGCCTGGGCGCCGCCGGGGCGGGCGGTCGCCGGGGTGGCGCTCGTACCCCAGTGCTTCTGCGCCTGCAGGCCGCTGAGGAAGCCCGCCAGCAGCAGCGCCGCGACGCCGAGCCCGACGGTGCCGCGGTTCCACCAGCGCCGGGGCGCCGCCCGGGCGATCTCCGCGGCCAGGCCGTCGGCCGGCTCCTGGACGGGTACCAGCACGGCGGTGTCGTCGATGGGGGTCACAGCGGTCCTCACTCGTAGCGCAGCGCATCGATGGGGCGCAGCCGGGCGGCGCGGGCGGCGGGGAGGCCGCCGAAGAACAGTCCGATGGCGATGGAGACGCCCAGGGCGAGCCCGATGGAGCTGGGCACGATGACCGGCCGCACCCCGGCGATCTCGACACTGCTGCCGATCAGGGCGGCGGCCACGCCCAGCGCCCCGCCGAGGACGCTGAGCAGCGTCGCCTCGATGAGGAACTGGGTCAGGATCACCCGGCGCGGCGCGCCGAGCGCCTTGCGGATGCCGATCTCGCGGGTCCGCTCGGTCACCGTGACCAGCATGATGTTGGTGATGCCGATGCCGCCGACCAGCAGGCTCAGCGCGGCCACCGCCCCGAGCAGGGTGGTGAAGGTGCCGGCGGTCTCGGTCTGGGTCTGCAGCAGCTGGGAGGCGTTCTGGATCCGGTACGCCGCAGAGCCGGTGGCGGCCACGCCCAGCCGCTGGTCGAGGATCGTGGCGACCTCGGACTGCACCGCGTCCACCCGGCCCGGACCGGTGGCCTCGACCAGGATCGAGGTCAGCGCGCCGTACCCGGTGAGCACCTGCCGTACGGCCCTCAGCGGCGCGACCGCGGTGTCGTTGGCGTCCTGGAAGCCGGTGGAGTTCTTCGCGGCCAGCACGCCGACGACGGTGAAGAGCGCCCCGCCGACGGTCACCTGCTCGCCGACCGGGTCGACGCCCGGGAACAGCTCCTCGGCGACCGTACGGCCGATCACCACGACCCGCCGCCCCTGCGCCTCGTCGTCCGCGGTGAACGTCGAGCCGGAGCCGACCGGTGTGTTGGACGCGGCGAACCAGCCGGGCGTGGTGCCGACGAAGCTGGTCACCTCGTGATCGGCGCCCTCGTATGTGAGCGTGGCTGACGAGCTGACCACCGGCGACACCGAGGCGACGTCGGGCGCGAGCACGGGATCGGTCAGGGCGTCCGCGATCCCGGTGGTCAGCGCGGCGCTGGTCGGGCCGCCCCGGCCGGCGCTCATCACGGTGACCGTGTCGGTGCCCAGCGCCTCGATCCGGGCGCTGATCGCCCGGGCGGAGCCGTTGCCGACGGCGACGAGCAGGATCACCGCGGCGACGCCGATGAGGATGCCCAGCACGGTCAGCGCAGAGCGCAGCTTGTTCGCCGACAGCCCGCGCAGGGCGAAGCGGACGACCTCATAGAAGCTCATGCGCTGTGCCGCCCCGCCGGGGCGAGCGCCGGCCGCTGCCGCCGGTCGGTGACGATGCGGCCGTCGACCAAGCGGATCAGCCGGTGCGCCCGGTCGCCGACCTCGGGCTCGTGGGTGATCAGCACGATGGTCCGCCCGGCGGCGCTGAGCCGGTCGAAGACCTCGAGCACGTCCGCGGTCGAGCGGCTGTCCAGGTTGCCGGTCGGCTCGTCGGCGAGCAGCAGGGCCGGCTCGGTGACCAGCGCCCGGGCCACGGCGACCCGCTGCTGCTGGCCGCCGGAGAGCTGGTTGGGCTCGTGCCGGGCCCGGTCCGCGAGGCCTACGAGCTCCAGCGCCGCCATCGCCCGGCGGCGGCGCTCCCGCGGCCGGATCCCGGCGTACGCGAGAGGCAGCTCCACGTTGGCCACCGCGGTGGTGCGCGGGATGAGGTTGAACGCCTGGAACACGAAGCCGATGAGCCGGTTGCGGGCCAGCGCGAGCTGCCGGTCGGCGAGCCGGCTGACGTCCACGCCGTCCAGCAGGTACGTCCCCGAGGTGGGCACGTCCAGCGCGCCGAGGATGTTCATCAGCGTGGACTTGCCGGAGCCGGACGAGCCCATGATCGCCACGTAGTCGCCGCGGCCGACGGCCAGCGAGACGCCGCGCAGGGCGTGCACGGCGGCTTCGCCCGTACCGTAGACCTTGGTCAGCTCGCGCACGTCGAGCACGGGCCGGGTCATCGGCCGGCCCGGCCGGTGCCGCCGCCGGGGAAGCCCCCGCCGGCCGGGGCGCCGCCGCCGGTGAGGCCGCCCGGGCCGCCGCCGGGGAACCCGCCCTGGGTGCCGCCGGTGGTCGTGGTGGTCGTCCGGATCACCACCTGCTCGCCGGCGCTGAGCCCTGAGACGATCTGGGTGACCTGGTCGCCCTCCAGCCCGACGTCCACCTGCCGGGTCTGCTGGGCCCCGTTCGCCATGACGGTCACGGTGTGCCGGTTGCCGACCGTGGTCACCGCCGCGGAGTTGACGTAGAGGGCGTCGGCGACCGCACCGGTGACCACGGAGACCGAGACCGTCTGGCCGGGTTTCGCGCCGGCCGGCACCTTGTCCAGGCTGAGCGTCACGCCGTACGTGACGACGTTGTTCGCGGTGGTGGCCTGCGGGTCGACGGCGACGACCCTCCCGCTCTGCCGGGTGCCGCTGAGCGCGTTCCACGTGACGGTGGCGGCCTGCTTCTCCTTCAGTTTCGTGGCGTCGGCCTCGGCGAAGGCCGCGGTGACCTGCAGTCTGCTCAGGTCGGCGAGGTCAATGAAGCCCGACGACTCCTCCGACGTGCCGGAGGCACCCGACTGCGACTGCGACGAGCTGCCGATCGTGCCGTTGACGGCGACGACGGTGCCGGCCGTCGGGGCCTCCAGGACCGTGCCGTCCACCCCGGCCTGCGCCTCGTCGACGGCCACCTGCGCCCTGGTGACCTCGTTCTGCGCGCTGGACGTGTCCGAGCCGGCGTTCTCGGCCCGGGCCAGCGCGTCGCGGGCGGCGGCGAGGTCGGCCTCGGCGGCGGAGAGGGTCCGCTGCGCCGGTGCGGGGTCGACCTTCGCGAGCACCTGCCCCTTCTTCACCTTGTCGCCGACGTGCACCGCGATGCCGGTGACGGTTCCGCCGGTCACGAAGCTCGCGCTCGCGGTGCTCGCGCTCTCCACCGAGCCGTCGGCGGACACGGTGGCGGTCACGGTTCCCTGCTGGACGGGTACGGAGCGCACGGACGCGTTCGCCGCGGTGCCGGTGGCGGGGCCGGACAGCGTTTCGTACGCCCAGAAGACGCCACCGGCGAGCAGCAGCGCCAGGACGGCGTTGACTGCGACCGCGGGGCGGCGCAGGGAACCCAGGGCAGCAGGCATGCCGGACACTGTGGCCAGGCCCCCTCGGAGGATCTTCGGCGTAACCTCGGAGCCACCTCGGAACCGCTACCCCGCGTCGGCGGTGGGCAGCAGCACGCGGAACGTGGCGCCGCGCCCGGCCGCCGGATCCAGCTCGACCCGGCCGCCGTGGCCGTGCACGATCGCCGCCACGATGGACAGCCCCAGCCCCGAGCCGCCGCCGCGCCCGCGGGTACGGCTGGAATCGGCCCGGTAGAGCCGTTCGAACACCCGGGGCGCATGCTCCGCGGGCACGCCCGGGCCGTCGTCGCAGACCTCCAGCACGGCCAGGGGTACGCCGGGAGCAACGGCCCCGGCGTACACGGTGTCCGGGGCGGGCACGTGCCGGTCGACGCGCCCCACCCGTACGGTGACCTGCGCGGGCCGGGTGGTGTGCTGCAGCGCGTTGGCGACGAGGTTGGTGGCGACCTGCCGCAGCCCGTGCTCGTCGCCGAGCACCGTGGGCGGCTCGAACGCGTCGCTGTCGCGCAGGGCGGCCAGGCGTACGGGCCGGTCCGGAACCCGGGCGTGCGCGTCGCGGATCGTGTCGGCCGCGATCTCCAGCAGGTCCACCGGGCGCCGTACGGGCGGGCGCTGCCGGTCGAGCCGCGCCAGCAGCAGCAGGTCCTCGACGAGCACGCCCATCCGCACGGCCTCCCCCTCGATGCGGCTCATCGTCTCGTCGAGCTGCGGGCCGGGCGGGGCGCCGCCGCGGCGGTACAGCTCGGCGAAGCCACGTATCGAGGTGAGCGGCGTCCGCAGCTCGTGTGAGGCGTCCGCCACGAACTGACGCAGCCGCTGCTCGGAGGCCGTACGCGCGGACACCTCCGCCTCGATGCGCGCCAGCATCAGGTTGAGCGCACCGCCGAGCCGGCCGGGCTCGGTGTGCGGATCGGTGTCGGCGACCCGCCCGGACAGGTTGCCCGCGGAGATGGCGGCGGCGAGCCGTTCCATCCCGGTGAGCGGCCGCAGGCCGAGGCGCACCACGAAGGCCGACCCGGCGCCGAGCAGGCCGAGCACCGACAGGCTGACCGCGGCGTCGATGAGCAGCAGCCGGTCGGCGGTCTCCTCCACCTCGGACAGGGAGGCGCCGATGACGGCCGCCCCACCGGTGCCGGCCGCCGGTACGGCCAGCAGCCGCCAGCCGGTGCGCCCGTCGGCCGCCGCCACCGTGTACGGCCTGCCGTCGGCGGCGCGGGCGAGCACCTCGGCCGGCGGCGGCACCGGCGGCCGGCCCGGGTCCGCGGTGGACGAACGGGCGGGATCGAGGACGCCGTCCGCGGTGTAGACGTACACGACCTGGTCGGGGCCGAACCGGATCCGCCGGGCCGGGAAGGCTCCGGGGGCATCAGTACGCAGCCCGCCGGCGAACGGCCGGGCCATGCCGGTCAGCTGGTCGTCGATGCGGTCGCGCAGATACCCGCGGATCAGCACCAGGCCCGCCGCGTCGGCCGCCAGCAGAGCGACCGCCGCGAGCGCGCCGACCACCAGGACGAGCCGGGCCCGCAGGCTCCAGTGGCCCCACCGCCGGGGCCGCCGCCGGAGCCGTCTGCTCACTCGTCCCCGCCGCGCGGCAGGCGCAGGGCGTAGCCGACCCCCCGGACGGTGTGGATCAGCGGCGGGCCGGTGGTGTCGATCTTGCGGCGCAGGTAGTAGACGTACGACTCGACGATGCGCCCGTCGCCGCCGAAGTCGTACTTCCACACCCGGTCCAGGATCTGCGCCTTGCTGACCACCCGGCCCGCGTTGATCAGCAGGTACCGCAGCAGGTTGAACTCGGTCGGCGAGAGGTCGACGAGCCGGCCGGCCCGGCGTACCTCGTGAGCGTCCTCGTCGAGCTCCAGGTCGGCGTAGCGCAGCACCCCCGGGTCCGCCGGCGCGTCCGGGCCGGGCCGGCTGCGCCGCAGGATGGCCCGGATGCGCAGCACCACCTCCTCGAGGCTGAACGGCTTGGTGACGTAGTCGTCCGCGCCCGCGGTCAGCCCGGCCACCCGGTCCTCGACCGCGTCGCGCGCCGTCAGGAACAGCACCGGCGTGCCGCGGCCGGACGCGCGCAGGCGCCGGGCGACGTCGAACCCGTCCAAATCGGGCAGCATCACGTCCAGCACGACCAGGTCCGGGTCGAACTCCTCAACCGCGACCAGGGCGCCGTGGCCGGACCCGGCCACCCGCACGTCGAAGGCGACCAGCCGCAGCGTGGCCGAGAGCAGGGCGGCGATGGTGGGTTCGTCGTCGACCACCAGGACCCGGGTGGGCCGGGCCGCCGGCGGCTCACCGAGGGCGACGGAACCTCGCGTAGCGGAATGCACGCCGAAGAACTATCAGCGCTTCCTTTGAATCGGCCATGAAAAGCGTGGGAGCGAGCTGAGGTCACCAGGAGCGGGCCACGACGTCTCCCTGTGCCAGCCCGGAGGTGATCTCGGTGTACGCGTCGCCGCGTAGCCCGACGCCGACGCGGACCCGGGCGCCGGCCCGCAGCACCGTACCGGCCGGGCCGGCGACGTCGTGGACGGCGGTGCTGGGCACCCGCAGCACGTCCCGCTTCGCGCCGGTGGTGACCCGTACGGCCGCGCTCTGCCCCACGAGCAGGTTCCCAGGGGCGTCGTCGAAGGACAACACGACGCCGTAGCGGACCAGCGTGCCGTCGCTGGTGCCGACCGGGTCGACCTGCACGACCGTGGCGGTGAACGTCTCGCCGGCCCGGTCCGCCAGGGTCACGACCGCCTGCTGGCGTACGGCGAGCCGGTCCGCGTCGGCCTCCGGGAAGGCGGCGCTGATCTGCATGCCGGACACACCGGCCAGGTTCAGGAACGCCGACCCGGCGCCCACCCGGCTGCCGACCTTGCCGGAGACCGACAGCACCCGGCCGGCGATGGGCGCGGTGATCGTGGTGCCCTCGAGGTCGTCCTCCGCCTTCGCCACCGCCACCGCGGCCTGGTTCACCCGCTGCTCGGCGCTCAGCACGGCGTCTGCTCCCCCGCCCTGACGGCCGCCCTGCTGGTCCGCGCCCCCGCACGCCGCCGTGGTGGTGGGAGCGCCACCGCGCGCGGGCGCCGAGGTCCGGGCCGGCGCGCCGGTACGGGTGGGTGCCGGCGTCCGGGTGGGCCGCGCCGTCGCGGCGGGCGCGCTGGTACGGGTGGGTGCCGGGGTCGCGCCCGCGGACGTGGGCGCAGGCGCGGAGGCGTACGCGGCCGGCACCAGGCCGCATTCCGAGCCGGTCGTGGCAGCCTGATCGCGGGCCTCCTGCAGAGCGTCCTCGGCGTCGGCGAGCGCCTCCCGGGCGGAGTGCACGGCCTCGGTGGCGTCGGAGTCGTCGATACGCGCCAGCTCCTGACCGGCCGTGACGACCGTGCCGGGGCGTACCGTCACGGCCTCCACCGTGCCCGCGACGGCGAACGACAGACTGCGCGTCTGCGCGGGCCGCACCGTTCCGGTCGTGGCGACCTCGGTGGTCACCGCGCCCCGGTCGGCGGCCACGGTCGCGACCACGGCGGGCTCGGTGTCCGCACCGGCGGTCAGCGCGCGGGCGACGCCGGCGGCCGGCAGCACGGCCACCACGGCACCGGCCGCGAGCCAGGCCCACCGCCGTCGTCCCCCGCGCCAGGCGGTCCCGCCGATACCCATGGCGGGAAGTCTCGGTGCCCGGCCTCCCGGTGGGCTCGGTCCCGGCTCGGAGTTTGCTCGGAGCCGTACGCGCACGCTCATAGCCGATTCCGAGCGTCGTCTGACGGTGCGGCGAGGTCCGGGGCCTTCAGTGGGACGGTCCTGCCCGCGTACGTGAGGAGTGCCCGTGCCACCGAACAGAAGCCTGTCCCGGGTCCGCGCCGCCGGCCTGGCCGCCGTGGCGGCCGTGCTGCTCGTGTCCGCCGCCGCCTGCGGAGGCGGCGGTGACCCGCAGGCGTCAGCCGGGGGCAGTGGCGGCTTCACCGCGTACACGGAATGTCTGCAGAAGAACGGCGTCACCGTGACCATGCCGTCAGGTGGACCCGCGGGGCGCCCGGAGGGTGGCTTCCCGTCCGGCATGCCGCGGCCGTCGGGCAGCGGCGGGACCGGCGGCTTCCGCGGCGGCTTGAAGCCGGCCGGGGTGGACGACGCCACCTGGCAGAAGGCACAGACGGCGTGCGCCTCGGTGCGTCCGAGCGGTCGCCCGGACGGCGGCGGGCGCGGCAACGGGATGAACGCCGCCTACCGCACCTGCCTGCAGGACCACGGCGTCACGCTCGGCGCGAGCGCCCCGGCGACCGGCGATCCCCGGGTGAAGCAGGCGATGGAGGCCTGCAAGGTGCTCGCCCCGGCGCCCTCGTCGCGGCCGTCGCCCTCGTCGTGACGCGCGTGCCCGGGTTCACGCCGGGGGCAGCGCGGACTCCAGGTTGATCCACCGCTCGGCCGTCTGCCGGCGCCGGCAGGCGACCAGGTGGCTCGCCAGGATCACCGGCTGGCCGCCGCGCACGCACACGTCCGCGCCCTCGGTCAGCACCCCGGCGACCAGCTCGGCCGGCGCGTCCTCGTCGACCAGGGCCACGATCCGGGTACGCGGCGGCAGCGCCGCCCGGGCGCGCACCACGTCCCGCTGCTGGGCACCGCTGAGCAGCACGATCTCGCCCGCCCGCAGGTCGTCCAGCCCGGCGGCGGGGCGGACCGTCCACCCGCTGGGCAGGTGCGCTCCGAGCGCCGCCACCCGGCCGGGCTGACCGAGCACGGCCACCACCGGGTCGGCCCGCTGCCGGTCCAGCTCCGGCGCGGGCAGCGCGGTCGAGTTCGGCGCGAACGCCCTGTTCTGATCGGTACGGTTCAGCTGCACGAGCATCTCGGACTCCCCCTGGCCGTCGTCATCTGCACCGCCCACTCTCGCGGCCCAGCCTGAGCCCACCGTGTGCCGTACCTGTACGTCTGTTGTCAATGCCGCGGCGGATCAGTCCCAGAAGCACTCGAGATGGTCGCCGGTCTCCACCGCGTCGGCGTCCGCGCAGAACGTCAGGGCTTCCTCGCGCAGCTGCGGATCGATCTCCTGCGCGTAGACGGTCTCGAGGGAGGCGCGGTAGTCGGGGCGGTCGATGCTGATCACGTAGCCCATGGCGCGGACCTGCGGGTGGCGGCACAGGAAGCGGAAGATGTCCCACACCGGCGGCGCGGCGTTCTGCTGCTCGTACGGATCGATGTACCGCGCCTGGATGAGCGCCGCCAGGCCCGCCGCGTCGAGGCTGTCGAAGTGAGCCGCTCCGCCGACGTACCGCTCGCCGCCGCCGAGGTCGTAGAAGTGCAGCATCGCATCCCGGCGCGCGGCGTCCCGGTTGTACGGGAACGGGTCACGCGGCGCCGGCTTCCGGCCGTCACACAGAGCCGGCCTGACGGCGGGGGCAGGTGCCGGGCCCGCGCTGCTCGCGGCGGGCGCGGGCAGTGCCGGCCCGGCGGCGGTCGCTGCGCATCCGGCCAGGGCGAGCACCGCGCCGCACAGGAAGAGGGGCATCACATCGCGTCGCACCGGCGGAGTATGCCGGGTCGGTGGATCTCCGGCGCGGCCGCGGTGCGCTCACCACGGCCGGGGACGTTCAGCGGCCGCGCCGGCGGTACTCGTCGACGGCGATCGCCGCGCCGACCGCGCCCACCACCAGGCAGGTCAGGACGACGCCCGCCGTTCCCCAGGCGACCATCGCCACCGACAGCAGCCCCCAGACCAGCCCGCCCAGCACCGCGAGGACGGCCACGAGCCGCCGCGAGCGGCGTGACCGGCCGGCCAGGGACGGATAGTCCGCGGTCAGGCGGGCGACGATCTGGTCGAACTGTCGTTCCCGGTCGTTGGTTCCCATCGGACCGACCTCCCGGCCAGATTCCGGCGTGTGCCGCTTGTCCGAAGACCTAGGCTAGGCCCATGGCGCACGCCGCCGCCATGGATTCCGTCCGGCTGTCCGTGCGCCTGCTGCTCGAACGCGTCTCATCCGGGACGCTTCGGGCTCACCAGCCTGCGGTAGCAGGGGCGGCCGTCCACGGGCTGCTCGGCGAACGGGTCACGCCCGAGGGCCCGCATGAATTGCGCGCTCACATCGACCGTCTCGCCGGGCGACGGGTGCGGCATGCCGGCCATGACCTGTTCGACGGCCGGCATCTCCGCCACCGGCACGGACGCCACGAAACGCCGGCGGCGGACCGTCAGGGCCAGCTCGACCTCGTCCCGGCCCGGGGTGATGCTCCACGTGGCGCCGTCGGCGCCGTCGACGACGATACCCACGGGGGCACTATAGGCAGGCCGCCACCGAGCGGGCGGCTTAAGGTCGGCGCCATGGCGACGATCGTGGTGTGCGGGCTCGGCGGGACGATCGCGATGACGGCGGTGGACGGCGGGGCCGTCGCTCCGGCGCTGACCGCCGGGAGCCTGGTGCGGGCGGTTCCGGGCCTCGCCGGGGCGGGAGCCGGCCTGGAGGTCGTCGACGTCGCCAACGTGCCGAGCTCGTCGCTGCGGCTCGCGGACCTGGCCGGGCTGTCGGCCACGATCGCCGGACGGCTCGCCGCGGGCGCGGACGGGGTCGTCGTCACCACGGGTACGGACACCCTCGAGGAGACCGCGTACCTGCTGGACCTGCTGCACGACGGCCCGCAGCCGGTGGTGGTGACCGGCGCGATGCGCAGTCCCGCCCTGGCCGGCGCCGACGGGCCGGCCAACCTGCTCGCGGCCGTCGGGGTGGCCGCCTCCCCCCGGTCCCGGGGGCGCGGTGTGCTGGTCGCCTTCGCCGACGAGGTGCACGCGGCCGTACGGGTCCGCAAAGGACATTCGACGAGCGTGACGGCGTTCGAATCACCGGTGGGCGGTCCGGTCGGGTACGTGGTCGAGGGCGTCCCGCACTTCGTCGCCGCGCCGGACACACGCTTCGTGGTGCCGCGGGGCGGGGCGCTGCCGCGCGTGCCCGTGGTCGTCGCGACGCTGGGCGAGGAGGCGCCGGACGTTCCCGCCGGCGCGGCCGGTCTCGTCGTCGCGGCGTTCGGCGCGGGGCATCTGCCGCAGTGGTGGGCGCCGCCGCTGGCCGATTTGGCCCGGCGCATCCCCGTGGTGCTGGCGTCGCGCACGCTCGCCGGCCCGGTGCTGACCGGCACGTACGGCTACCCCGGCTCGGAGCGCGACCTGCTCGAGCGGGGGCTGATCCCGGCCGGGCTGCTGGGCCCGTGGAAGGCGCGCGTCCTGCTCATGGCGGCGCTCGCGGCGGGCGCCGGCCGGGACGAGGTGGCGGCGGCGTTCGCGGCGGCCGGCGGGCTGGGCGAGGCCACCCGCTGGCCGTGGCCCGTCAGGGGCGGTGCACGGACCTGACCGTGTAGAGCCGCGGGTCCGCGGTGTGCGCGATCGACATGACCTCGAGCAGGTGCTCGCGGACCTCCGGGCGCCGCAGCATCTCCTCGTAGGCCTCCAGGCTCGTCCACTGGGCGTAGTTCACCACGCGGGTGCGGTCCAGGCTGGCGTGCACGTTGGCGGAGATGAAGCCGGGCACGTGCGCGAAGATGTCGGTGGTCGCCTTGTCCAGGGCGGTGACCAGGGCGTTCTGCCGGGTCTCCGCGACGGTGTAGATGTTGATCGCGGTGATTCCGGGCTTGCCGGCGGCGATGGTGGTCTCGGGCATGTCCCCCACGGTAGGGGCTGTCTCAGGTGGACGCGCGCCGGACGACGCGCACCACACCGGCGGCGTCGAGGGCGGGCCGCTGACCGCCGCGGACGGCGGCGGCCACCGTGGCGGCGAGGTGGGCGGCGACGGCCCGCTGGTCGGTGGTCACGGTGCTCAGCGGCGGTGCGGCGAGGCGCGCCGCCGGGAGGTCGTCGACGCCGATCAGCGCGAGGTCGGCGGGGGCGGCCAGGCCGGTGCCGCGCATCCCGGCGAGCACGGCCAGGGCCACGTCGTCGTTGTACGCGCACACCGCGGTCACGCCCGCCGAGCGCCACGCGCGTACCGCCGCCGCGGCGGCCCCGGCCTCGAGCGCCACGGTGTACACCTCGGGCTCGGGCAGGGCCCGTCCGGCGCACGCGGCGCGGACCCCGTCGAGGCGGGGCTCGGCGAAGATGCGCACCCGGGCGTCGTCGGGGTACGCGTACCCGAGCCGGACGTGTCCCGCGTCCGCGAGGTGCGCGGCCTGCAGGCGCCCGATCCGCTCCTGCGGCACCTGCAGCTCGCGCCCCGCGCCGGTCCCGGGGCCGAGCAGGGCCACGACCAGCGCCACCCCGGCGGCGCGCATCGCGGCGATCTCGGGGTCGGAGAAGCCGGTGAAGGCGAGCACGGCCGCCGGGGTGATCGCCTTCCACAGCTCGGCGCCGGGCGGCTGGGCACCCGTGCCGGGGTGCACGACGAACGTCAGCCCGGCGCGGGCGAGCTCGGTGGACAGATGGGTGAGCAGGTTGCCGACCTCGTGCCCGATGGGCCAGTCGGGCAGCAGGCACAGCACCACGTCGGAGCGGCCGGTACGCAGCGCGCGGGCGGCTGCCGAGGGCGCGTACCCGAGCATGGCGGCGGCGTCGCGGACCCGCGCGCGGGTGGCCCCGGAGATGGTCTGGCCCGGGGTGTCGTTGAGGACGTAGCTGACCGTCGCTCGCGACACGCCCGCGACGCGTGCCACGTCGGCGCTGGTCACACGGCGGGCCACGGCATCCGTCATGCCCGTAGGTTATACGTGTCAGTCACGCCCGCGCGGCGGCACCGGAGACGGGATTAACCGGCGCATTGCTGGGCATGCACGCGCACATGATCACGACGCCGACCGCCGTGACCGCCCTGCAGGAGCTGGGCGTCGCGCTCAAGGACCTCGGGTACACGTTCACCACCGTCACCCCGGCCACCCACGCCCGGGTCAACCGCCGCCCCCGCAACGCGCTCGCCCGCGACCTGCGCGACGTGCTCGGGTGGAGCCGCCCCTTCGACCCCGGCCTGCTGCCCGCCGGCATCGCCGGGCTGATGGACGCCGCCGGGGTTCTCGACCGCTCGGGCGAGCACTGGCGCAGCCGCGTACGGTTCTCCAGCTACGACGGCGAGCTGTTCGTCCACTCGGCGTTCCCCACCGACGCGCCCGACTCGGTGTTCTTCGGCCCCGACACCTACCGGATGGCCGACGCGGCGGCCGCGCACGTCGAACGCCGCGAGCGGCCGGTACGCCGGGCGGTCGACATCGGCTGCGGCACCGGCGCCGGGGCGATCACCGTCGCCAAGCGGGCGCCCGGCGCCGACGTGCTGGGCGTCGACATCAACGGCGCCGCGCTGCGCTTCACCGAGGTGAACACCGCGCTGGCCGGGGTGCCGAACGTCAAGCCGTGCCACAGCGACCTGCTGTCGGGGGTGGACGGCGACTTCGACCTGATCATCTCCAACCCACCGTTCATGATCGACCCGGCCGGGCGGGCGTACCGCGACGGCGGCGGCCCCGAGGGCCACGGGCTGTCGCTGAAGATCCTCGGCGCCGCGCGGGAACGGCTCGCCCCGGGCGGCTCGCTCGTGCTGTTCAGCGGTACGGGCATCGTCGACGGCCACGACCCGCTGCGGGCGGCCGCCGCGGAAATCCTCGCCGGCGGCGACCTCGAGTGGGACTATCGCGAAGTGGATCCCGACGTGTACGGCGAGGAGCTCGACGGCGACGCCTACGCGCACGCCGAACGCATCGCGGTGGTCGTGCTGATCGCGACCCGCCGGTGACCTCCGGGCTGACGCTGGGGGTCGAGGAGGAGTTCCTCCTGCTCGACCCCGTCACCGGCCACAACGCGCCGGTGGTCCCGAAGGTGATCGCCGCGCTCAGCGACGCCGCCCGCGGGCAGAGCCGGCTCGAGTTCCGGCTCAGCATGCTGGAGATGGTCACCCCGGTCTGCACGGACCTGGCCGGCCTGGACCGCGAGCTGACCGGCCTGCGCCGGGCCGCGGCGGACGCGGCGGCGGAGGCGGGCGCGCTGCTGGTGCCGGTCGGGGCCACGCCGGTCGCCGAACCGGTCCGGGAGCCGGCCGACGACCCGCGGTTCCGCGCCATCGCCCGGCACTACGGCCCGATCGCGTACGACGCCGCCGTCTGCGGCTGCCACGTCCACGTGGGCGTGCCCGACCGGGAGACCGCCGTGCGCGTCTGCACCGGGCTGCGGCCGTGGCTGCCGGTGTTGCAGGCGCTCACCGCGAACTCGCCGTTCTACGCCGGCGCCGACACCGGCCACGCGAGCTGGCGGTCGCTGCAGCTCAAGCGCTGGCCCGCGCTGGGACCCACCCCCGCGTTCGCGTCCGGCGCCGATTACGACCGCACGGTCGCGTCGCTCGTGGCCTCGGGCGCGATGCTCGACCAGAGCATGATCCTCTGGTACGCCCGTCCGTCGGCCACGTACCCCACGGTCGAGGTGCGGGTCGCCGACGTCTGCCCGGCGCCCGCCGACACGGTGCTGCTCGCCGCCCTGACCCGCGGCCTGGTCGCCACGATCCTCGCCGGGGTACGGCCGCCGGCGCCGATCGCCGAGCACCTCCTCGAGGCCGCGCACTGGAACGCCGCGCACACCGGGATGGACGGCACGCTGCTCGACCCGCGTACGGGTGAGGCCCGCCCGGCCTGGGACCTGGCCGGCGACCTGCTGGCCCTCGTGACCCCGGCGCTGCGGCGGCTGGGCGACGAGGCGGCCGTCGCGGCGCGCCTGGAACGCGTCCGCGCGGAGGGCACCGGGGCCGACCGGCAGCGCCGGCTGCTCACCCGCGAGGGCGGCATCCCCGCGGTCCTGCGCGCAACCGCCGTAGCGCCGTAACCGTCGCGGCCCGCGCGGCCATCGTCACGCCGTAGCAGTCCGGCCACGAGCTCTCGCCGTCCCGCCGTAGCAGTGCGGCCACGAGCGGGCGCCGTCCCGTCGTGGCGATCCGGCCGCGTGGCGGTTCCGCCGTAGCCGATCACCGGTTACATTGCCATCAGAATCATCGACGATCCTGGATGGCAGCCATGTCGGATCAGTTCACGATCGTGACCGACCCCGTCGCCGGCTCCGTGGCGCTCTCGGCCATCTTCGCGGTCCTGCCCCTGCTCACCCTCTTCGTGCTGCTCGGCGCCGTCCGCATGCGCGCCTGGCTGGCGGGGCTGATCTCGCTGATCGTCGCGCTCGTCGTCGCCGTGGCGATCTACTCCATGCCGGTCGGGCAGGCGCTGCTGTCGGCGAGCGAGGGCGCCGCGTTCGGCTTCTTCCCGATCCTGTGGATCGTGCTCAACGCCATCTGGGTCTACAACCTGACCGTCGTCAGCGGCCACTTCGACGTGCTGCGCCGCTCGATGGAACGGGTCAGCCCGGACATGCGCATCCAGGCCATCATCGTCGCGTTCTGCTTCGGAGCGCTGCTGGAGGCGCTCGCCGGCTTCGGCACCCCGGTGGCGGTCACCGTGGTCATGCTGATGGCCCTCGGCTTCCCGCCGCTGCGCGCGGCCTCGGTCGCGCTGATCGCCAACACCGCCCCGGTCGCGTTCGGCGCCCTCGCGACACCGATCGTCACGCTCGGCACGGTGACGTCGGGCGCCAGCGACGACCCGAGGCTCACCACGGACACGCTCGGCGCGATGGTCGGCCGGCAGACGCCGCTGCTCGCGGTGGTCGTACCCCTGGTCCTCGTCGCCGTCATCGACGGGCGCCGCGGCGTCCGGCACACCTGGCCGGCGGCGCTGGTGGCCGGCGTGGTCTTCGCCACGGGCCAGTTCCTGGCCTCCAACTTCGTGTCGGTGCCGCTGACGGACATCATCGCGGCGCTGCTCGCGGCCGCGGCCGTCGTGCTGCTGCTGCGGTTCTGGCGGCCCGAGGAGACGCCGGACCTCCGCGAGCCCGCGCGCGGTGCACCCGCCGCCCAGGGCACCGGTCCCGCCTCCGAGCGCCCCGCCGCCCCGGACACCGGCCGGCCCGCCGACGCGCCCGCGGTCTCGGACAGCCGCCCGGACGCCGGTCCCTCCCCCGCCCGGCACTCCCCCACCGGTCCGGTCGTCGCCACGGCCGAGCGGCGCGACTCCGGCGCCGAGATCGCCCGCGCCTACGCGCCGTACCTGATCATCATCGTGATCTTCTCGATCGCGAACATCGGCGCGATCAAGTCGGCGCTGGCGAAGGCGCCGTGGACCGAGGCGTTCGCCTGGCCCGGCCTGCACGTGTACGGCGCGAGCGGCAAGTCGCTGTCGTCGACCACGTTCACCCTGGGCTGGCTGCCCGCCGCCGGCACCCTGATGATCCTGGCGGGCCTGCTCACCGCGGTCGTGTTGCGCGTGCGTCCGGGCCGGGCCCTCAAGGCGTACGCCGACACGTACGTCGAACTGCGCCACGCCATCGTGACCGTGATGGCGGTGCTGGCCCTGGCGTACGTGCTGAACCAGAGCGGCCAGACCAACACGCTCGGCGAGTTCCTGGCCGCCGCGGGCGGGCTGTTCGTCTTCCTCTCCTCGATGCTCGGCTGGATCGGCGTGGCCGTGACCGGCTCCGACACCTCGGCCAACGCGCTGTTCGGCGCGCTGCAGGTGCAGACCGCCGGCCGCGCGGGCCTCGACCCGCTGCTGCTCGCCGCGGCGAACTCCTCCGGCGGCGTGCTCGGCAAGATGATCAGCCCGCAGAACCTGGCGATCGCGGCCTCGGCGGTCGGCATGGCGGGCCGCGAGGGCGACATCTTCCGCCGGGTCGTGGGATGGAGCCTGCTGCTGCTCCTGGTGATGTGCATCCTGGTGACGCTGCAGGGCACGCCCGTGCTCGGCTGGATGGTGCCCTGACCCATGGACGTCACGACCGCCCTCAGGCAAGGCCGAGCCCGCGCCGCCCCGTCTCGTTCAGGTCCTGCACGGTGAACCGGTCGGGCCACGAGCTCTCGTAGTGCTCCTCCGGGAAGTCGCTCGGGCTGTTGCCCGCCTCGAACGCCTCACGCACGCTCGCCGCGTACCGTTCGTTGCGGGGGCACCACGGCGCCGCGGGGATGTACATGACGTTGCCCCAGCCGCGCTGGTTCTCGACCGGCGCCACGCTGTGGATCATGTCGCAGTGCCACCAGACCGAGTCGCCGGCGCGGACGTCGGGGATGCCGCTCACGGCCTCCATCAGCAGCGGGTGCCACTTCTCGCTCGCCGGGAAGACCTGGTTGACGGTGACGCCGCACATGTCGTCGTCGGGCACGTCGGCCAGCAGCGGGCGCAGCATCAGGTACGCCATCGCGCCCGGGATCGGGACGGTGTGCAGCACGCCCTGGTCGTGGTCCATGTCGGAGAGCGCGGTCCAGCCCTGGAAGGTACGGAACGCCGAGCACATGGTGCTGCCCGGGTACTGCGGGCCGTCCGTACGGTAGGCGGCGTCCCAGGGGTCGTACTGCTCGACCGTGCCGTCGAAGAGGTGCCGGAACGCCTGCTGGTACGCCGAGGTCATCCACAGGTCGAGCGTGCCCGGGTCGAGGTGCGTGCCGAGGCCCTTCGACGACGCGCCCTCCGGACGGCGGCGGATCCGGTCGGGGTAGAGCGAGTCGCGCGCGGGATCGAACCACTGCACGCCCTCGGAGCTGTGCTTCCACTGGCCGTTGAGGAACGCCTGCACGCGCGCCATCCGGTCGCTCTGCCGCGCCTGCATCTGCGCCGGCGACCAGTAGATCGGGTAGATCTCCGGCTTCGAACCGACGCTGCCGAAGAAGTCGTCGCCGGGGCCGCGGTAGTTCTCGAAGAACCGGTTGCCCTCGACGTACTCGAGGATGTCGCGGTCCCACCCGAGCGCCTGCTCCCGCTCGAAGTGCCCCCGGATCACGGCACAGCCGCGCCGCTTCAGCTTGGCGACCGTCTCGGCCGGCACGGTGCCGGCGGCGATGTCGGCGTACTCGATGACCGGCCAGACCGTCTCGCCCCGCTCGCGCGCGGCCCTGATCTCCTCCACCTCGGCCCTGACCTGCCGCTCGACCACGGCGAAGACCTCGTCGACGGTACGGCCGGAAGCGGCGATCCGGGCCCGCAGGGCTGTCTTGATCTCGCGGATCGCCGCCGTGAGGTCCTCGGGGGTCTGCTCCCAGTGCGGGAGGGCGGGCAGGTCCGTAGCGCTGGGGAGGGTCGGGGCGGACACGGGCGGCTCCTTCTAGTCAGCTCTCCTTACTTGAATGACTGTACGGCGCGCCACATCTTCCAGGCAAGGGCCCTGACTAGAATCGGCGCGTGGATCTCGTACGCGCGGCAACCGATGAACGCGTTCTGCGCACTCTCATGGAGCACCGCCGCCTGACCCGCGCCGAGCTGGCCGTGCTGATCGGCATCTCCAAGCCCACGGCCGGCGAGAGCGTGCGCCGGCTGACCGGCGCGGGCCTGATCGCGGACACGGGCGTTCGCACCCCGGGCGGTCGTGGGCGCGGGCGGGTGGGCTCCTACTACGCGCTGCGCGAGGACGTCGGCACCGCGCTCGCGGTCAGCATCGGCCCGGAAGGCGTCGTCGCGGAGGCGGTCGACGCGTACGGCGACGTGGTGGCCCGCGCCGGGCACGAGATCAGCCGACCGGCCCGCCCGGCCCTGGTCGCCGCCGCCGTGCGTGCGGTCGCCGCCGACGTCGTCGCCCGGGCTCCAGCGCCGCCGCGGCTGGCGGTGGTCAGCGCCGCCGACCCCGTCGACCGGGCCACCGGGCGGCTCGTCCAGCTGCCGGACGCGCCGTTCCTCGTGGGCGAGCTCGATCCCGTCGCGGTGCTCGCGCCGTACGTGGCCGGGCCGGTCACGGTCGACAACGACGTCAACTGGGCCGCGCAGGCCGAAAGCGCCGCGACGGACCCGCCGCTCGCCGACTTCGCCTATCTCTACCTGGGCGAGGGCCTGGGCTGCGCGCTGGTCAGCGACGGCGAGGTACGCCGCGGCGCCACGGGCCTGGCCGGCGAGATCGCCCACCTCGTCACCGCCGGCCCGAGGTCCCGCGCGATGCCGCTGACCGGCGTCTTCGCCGAGCTCGGCCTGCACCGGCCCGGCTCGACCGCCATCGACGCCGCACGCCTGCTGGCCGAGGCCGCGGCGTCGGCATCGCTGCTCGGCGCGCTCGGCCGGGCGATCGGCGGGGTCATCGCCGCCGTGGTCGCGCTGGCCGATCCGGCCGCGGTCGTCGTCGGCGGGACGTGGGGCAGCGACGAGACGATCCTCGAGGCGATCCGCGCCGGCTTCGCGGGCGGCCCCCGGCAGGTGGAGATCCGGGCCGCGGCGACGACGGTACGGCCGGCGCTGGCGGGCGCACGCCTGGACGCCGCCGGCCGCCTGCGGGCGGCCGTCGTCGCCTCGGCGGGCGCCGCGCACGCCGTGCCCCTGACCGGCCGCGGCGGTGCTTGACCCCGGCGGGGCACCGGACTACGGTTCGTTTAAACCGCTCAGTTGAAACGAGCACGTCGATGCCGCCCGACACCCTGTCCAAGGTCTTCTCCGCCCTGGCCGACCCCACCCGCCGTGACATGGTCGCGCGGCTCTCCGTCGCCGACGCCACCGTCAACCAGCTCGCCGAGCCGTACCGGATGAGTCTGCAGGCGGTGTACAAGCACCTGCGGGTGCTCGAGGACGCCGGCGTGGTGCGCCGGCCGCCGGGGCCGCAGCCGCGCCCGGTGCGTCTGGAGACCGCGGCGCTGGACCTGATGGACGAGTGGATCGAGCGGTACCGGCGCCGGGCCGAGGAGCGCTACCAGCGCCTCGACCGGGTCGTGGCGGCGATGACCGAGGACGAGGAGGACCAGCGATGACGAGCATCGAAGCGGACCCCACGCTTCCGGTCATCCGCATCACCCGCGACTTCCGGGCCACACCGGCGCAGTTGCTGCGCGCGCACACCGATCCGGAGCTCTTCGTCCGGTGGGTCGGCCCGGACGGTCTGCGGACGCGCGTCGACCACTGGGACGCCCGTCCGGGCGGCAGCTTCCGCTACGTCTCCGAGCGAGGCGACGAGCAGTACGCGTTCCGCGGCTGCTTCCACGACATCCGCGCCGACCGGATCGTGCAGACGTTCACCTACGAGGCCGAGCCCGACGGGGTGGCGCTCGAGACGCTGTGGTTCGAGGACCTCGGCACCGGCCGTACGCGGCTCCGCACGCAGTCCCTGGTGGACACCTTCGAGGGCCGCGACGCCTGGCTGAGGAGCGGGATGGAGACCGGCGTGGAAGACGGATACACCAAACTCGAAAGGTTGCTCACCCATGGCGCTCTCTGACCTCGGTCCCGCGGACCGGCACCGCCGCATCGCGGGGGCGTTCACCGACCGCGTGCGAGCCGCGAAGAACTGGGATGCGGACGCCCCGGTCGCCGGCTGGAAGGCCCGTGACGTCGTCCGCCACCTCGTCGAGTGGCTGCCCGCGCTGCTCGCCGGCGGGTCCGACGTCCGCCTGCCCGCCGCCGGCGACGTGGACGCCGACCCGGCCGCCGCCTGGCAGGCACACTGCGACGCGGTGCAGGCGGTGCTGGACGACCCGGCGACCCCGGGGCGGACGCTGTCCAACCCGCACATCGGCGAGCTGCCGCTGGACCAGGCGATCGACCGGTTCTACACCACCGACGTGTTCCTGCACACCTGGGACCTGGCCCGTGCGACCGGCCAGGACGACCGCCTCGACCCCGAGTTCTGCGCGATGCTGCTGGGCGGGATGGAGCCGCTGGACGAGATGCTGCGCGCCTCCGGCCAGTACGGGCCACGCGTACCCGTCCCGGCGGACGCGGACGCACAGACCCGGCTCATCGGTTTCATCGGCCGCGACCCGTTCTGGACTCCCGCCTGATCCACGGCCCGGGGCCGTGCCGGGCCCGGCACGGCCCCGGGCCGTGTGGTCAGACGGCGAACTGCGCCACGACGCGTTGCAGCGTGGTGCTCATCCTGGCGAGCTCCTCGGTGGCGGCCTGTGCCTGCGTCACCGCGGCGGCGGTGGTCTGCGCCGCCTGCGCGACACCGTCGACGTTGGCGCTGATGTCCCGCGCGCCGCCGGCCGCGTCGGAGATGCTGCGGGCGACCTCGGCCGTGGTGGCGGTCTGCTCCTCCACCGCCGACGCGATGGTCGTCTGGAACTCGCTGATGCGGTGGATGACCGCGGTGATCTGCTCGATCGCGGTCACCGCACCGCTGGTGTTCGCCTGGATCGTCTGTACCCGCTCGGAGATGTCGCCGGTGGCCCGCGCGGTCTCCTGCGCGAGGTCCTTGACCTCGGAGGCCACGACCGCGAACCCCTTTCCGGCCTCGCCCGCCCGGGCGGCCTCGATGGTCGCGTTGAGCGCGAGCAGGTTCGTCTGCTCCGCGATGGCGGTGATGGTCTTGACGACGTTGCTGATCTCGGTGGAGGACTCACCCAGCTTGCCGATGGTGCCGGTGGTGGCCGCCGCGACCTCGACCGCCTCCGCCGCGACCCGCGCCGCCTCGCTGGAGTTGGCGGAGATCTCCCGGATCGAGGCGCCCATCTCCTCGGAACTGGCCGCGACGGTGGCGATGCCGGCATCCACCTGCCCGGCCGCCTGCGAGACGGTGCCCGCCTGGGCACTGGTCTCCTCCGCGGCCGCCGCGATCTGCGTGCTGGTCGTGGACAGCTCCTCACTCGAGGCCGCGAGCGCCACGGCGTTCTCGCCGACGGAGGTGATCGTCTCGCGCAGCGAGGCGACGGCCCGGTCGAGGTCGTCGGCCATCAGGCCGAGCTCGTCGCGGGCGGCGACGTCCGCGCGCACGGTCAGGTTGCCGGCGGCCAGGGCCCGGGTCACCGCCGACACCCGGCGCAGGGCCCGGACGATCTGCCGCGCCACCATGATCCCGAGCACCAGGGCGAGCGCCCCACCCACCACGATCGCGAAAATGATCATGGTACGGGCGGTGCGGAAGGCCGCGTCCGCGTCACCGGCGCGCAAGGCCGCCTGGGCGCTCTCCGCCTCGAACGCGCGGTCGAAGTCCGCGAACGCCTTGTCGGCGGCCGGACCGAACTGCGTCTCGCGGGCCCGCTGGAACTCCGCCGGCTTGTTGGCGCGTGACAGCGGCAGCAGGACCCGGTCCCGCAGGTCGATGGCAGCTGCCCAGTCGGTGGTGAAGGCGTCCACGATCGAGGGGGCCGCGGCGCTGGCCCGGTACGTGGCCACTTGCTGCGCCAGCGCGGCGTCGTTCGCCTTCATCCGGGCCTCGACCGCGGACATGGAGGCGGGGTCGAGGCTGGTCGCGTGCACGAGGAGGTCCACGCGGGCCTGCATCGCCGTCCGCTGCGCGGTGGCCAGGACACCCAGCGGCTTCACCTGGACCATGTACATCGCGTTGACGTCGGCGGACGTGTTGCTCAGCTTCACCAGGCCGAGCAGCCCCACGCCGATCGCCACCACGAGCGTGACCACCACGGCACTGATGATTTTGATCATCACCGGGAGGTCAGCGACGCGTCCCCAGAGCCCTCGTCGTCCTGCCATGTGGTCCCCCACCCCTCGCTTCGGCTTTCCATCCCACTCTCGGGCATCGAAGGCCCGGGAATCTCCCGAACGCGAGATCTGGCGAGGGACGGGCGGGGCGCGTCCTCACAGCACGTCGTAGACGAGCCGGCCCGGGGGACTGACCCGCGCTCCGGCCGCCACGCGGTGCGCCGACAGCGCGCCGCGGTGGTCCAGGTGCTCGACGGTCAGCCCGCGGACCAGCACCAGGAAGTCCGACAGCATGCGCCGGTGACAGCGCCACCACAGCGTTTCGCTGCACATCACCGCGGTGCGCACCGTCCCGGCCTCGGCGGCCAGCGCGTCGACCCCCTCCAGGAATTCCGGCGTACGCATGTACGCCGCGTATCCGCGGAACGCCGGCACCTGCCACCACACGTCCGGGGAGTCCGCCGGTGCGGGGCGCCGGCCGCCGAGCCGCGGTTCCCAGCGGTACGAGATCCCGGCCTCGGGCAGCCACTGCTCGAGGGCCTCGCGGCGGACGTGGGGATGCGCCCGGCTGCCGGGGAAGCGACGGATGTCCACCAGCAGCCGCACACCCGCGTCCTGCAGCAACGAGGCGAGTTCCGGCCGGCCCGCCGTGCCGTGCCCTACCGTGATCAGACCCATGCTCACACCCGACAGGTACCCCGCGGGACGACAGAGATCACCCGGTAGCGGCGCTCACGGCAGAGCGCGGGCTCGTCGCGGTGCGGGTCAGGCGGCGGGGGCATTCCACGTGTCGATGGCCGGCGTGCCGTGGTCGAAGCCGAGCGTGCACAGCGTCGCCGTGTCCAGCTTGAGCAGGCCGCCGCCGCTGGGCGGCAGCCCGATCCACCGGGCGCCCGCGACGCGCAGGCTGTGCCCGTGGGCGATCAGCGCGACGTCGCCGCCGTCCAGCAGCTCGCGGGCCCGGGCGAGCACCCGGTCGAGCCGCTCCCCCACCTGCTCCGGGGACTCGCCGCCGGGACAGCCGTCGGTCCACAGCGACCAGCCCGGGCGGGTCTCGCGGATCTCGGGGGTCGTGATGCCCTCGTACTCGCCGTAGTTCCACTCGGCCAGGTCCTCGGTGGTCTCCGTGACGGTCAGCCCGGCGAGCTCGGCGGTGCGCACGGCCCGCCGGCGCGGGCTCGAGATCACGGCGGCGAAGCTGCGGCCCTGCAGCCGCTTGCCGGCCTGCCGGGCCTGCTGCTCGCCGGTCACCGTCAGATCCAGATCCGTGTACGAGGTGTGCTTGCCGGCCGCACTCCACTCGGTCTGCCCGTGCCGGACGAGCACGATCTCCGCCATGTCTCCCCCTGTCCGTCCCGGTACCTGTACCCAGAAAACGCTCAGTTCCCCGCGAGCAGCTCCTCGAACGAGGTGGTCAGCGCGAACGGGTCGGTGACCTGGGCGGGTTCGCGGCGTTCGATCTCCCGGGCGAGTTCTGCGGCGGCGCGGTCGATGCGGGTACGCAGCTCGTCCTCGCCACCCCAGTCCTCGGAGGCGGCGAACACCGAGGTCGCGACGGTGGCCGCACGCAGGTACGCGAACATCGGCCGCAGCGCGTGCTCCAGGGCGAGCGAGTGCCGTGCCGTGCCGCCGGTCGCGGCGAGCAGCACCGGCTTGTCCTGCAGCGCGTCCTTCCCGACCACGTCGAAGAACGACTTGAACAGGCCGCTGTACGAGGCGTTGAAGATCGGGGTCACGGCGATCAGGCCGTCCGCCGCCGCGACCGCGTCCAGCGCCTCGCGCAGCGCCGCCGGCGGGAAGCCGGTGAGCAGGTGGTCCATCAGGTCGTGGGCGACGTCGCGGAGCTCGACGACGCGGACGGTGAGGCCGGCGCCGAGGGCGGCCGCCCGCTCCACCGCCGCCGCGGACAGCTGGTCCGCGAGCAGGCGGGTGGAGGAGGGCTGGCTCAGCCCCGCCGTAACGACGACGAGGGTGCGCTGCGTCATGCGACCGGAACCTCCTCGGTACGGGCGGCCAGCAGGGACGCGTGGGTGGGGGCGTCGGGGACGTGCGCCGGCCGGAGCGCCGCGAACTCCTTGCGGAGCACCGGTACGACCTCCTCGCCGAGCAGGTCGAGCTGCTCGAGGACGGTCTTGAGCGGCAGCCCGGCGTGGTCCATCAGGAACAGCTGGCGCTGGTAGTCGCCGACGTACTCGCGGAAGCCGAGCGTACGGTCGATGACCTGCTGGGGGCTGCCGACGGTGAGCGGCGTCTCCCGGGTGAAGTCCTCGAGCGACGGGCCGTGGCCGTAGACCGGGGCGTTGTCGAAGTACGGCCGGAATTCCTTGACCGCGTCCTGGCTGTTGCGGCGCATGAAGACCTGCCCGCCGAGGCCGACGATCGCCTGGTCGGCGCTGCCGTGGCCGTAGTGGGCCCAGCGCTCGCGGTACAGGGCGATCATCCGCTGGGTGTGCGAGGCCGGCCAGAAGATGTGGTTGGCGAAGAAGCCGTCGCCGTAGTACGCGGCCTGCTCGGCGATCTCGGGGCTGCGGATGGAGCCGTGCCAGACGAACGGCGGGATACCGTCGAGCGGGCGCGGCGTCGAGGTGAACGACTGCAGCGGCGTGCGGTACTTGCCCTTCCAGTCGACCACGTGCTCGCGCCACAGCTTGTGCAGCAGGGCGTAGTTCTCGATGGCCAGGGGGATCCCGGCGCGGATGTCCTTGCCGAACCACGGGTACACGGGCCCGGTGTTGCCGCGGCCCATCATGAGGTCCACCCGGCCGTCGGCGAGGTGCTGCAGCATCGCGTAGTCCTCGGCGATCTTCACCGGGTCGTTGGTGGTGATCAGCGTGGTGGAGGTGCTCAGCAGCAGCGTGGAGGTCTGCGCGGCGATGTAGCCGAGCATGGTCGTCGGCGAGGACGGCACGAAGGGCTCGTTGTGGTGCTCGCCGGTGGCGAACACGTCGAGGCCGACCTCCTCGGCCTTCCTGGCGATCGTCACCATCGCCTTGATCCGCTCGTGCTCGGTCGGCGTCCGCCCGGTCGTGGGGTCGGGCGTGACGTCGCCGACGGTGAAGATCCCGAACTGCATGGCGTCCTCCAGCTCCCGGCCGGGACCATCGGTCCCGCACTTGCCCGGCACAACCTCTTTGACGCCGCAATTATTTCACAGTCAAAGAAACGGCTCCCCGGGTGGTCACCCGGGGAGCCGTTGGCGGGTACGGGGTCAGCGGCCCTGCAGAGCCTTCACGTTGTCGCCGAAGGTCCAGCTCTTCGAGCCGTCCCAGTTCGCCGACCAGGTCATCAGCCCCTTGAGGCTGCCGTTCAGGGTGTTCCACGACTGGCTGACCAGCGCCGGGCTCATGTAGCCGCCGCCCGCGCCCGGTTGCGCCGGGAGGCCGGGGACCTGCTTGTCGTACGGCACCCGGATCGTCGTGCCCTGGATCACCAGCCCGTTGTTCAGGCACTGGGTCTGGGTCACGAAGCCCTGGACCGTGCCGGCCGCGTACGAGTCGCCGGAGCAGCCGTACATGCTGCCGTTGTAGTACTGCATGTTCAGCCACCAGAGCCGGCCGTTGTCCGCGTACTTCTTGACGATCGGCAGGTACGCGCCCCAGATCGAGCCGTACGTGACGCTGCCGCCGGTGACGTACGCGGTCTCCGGCGCCATGGTGAGGCCGAAGTTGGAGGGCATCTGGGCGAGCACGCCGTCGATGATGCGGATCAGGTTGGCCTGCGAGGCCGACAGTGTCGCGATGCTGCCGCTGCCGGACAGGCCGGTCTCGATGTCGATGTCGATGCCGTCGAAGTTGTACTGCTTCAGGATCGGCACGATGGTGGCCACGAACCGGTCGGCCACCGTGCTGGAGCTGAGGTCGATGCCGGCTGCGGCGCCGCCGATCGACATGAGCAGCGTCGCGCCGTTCGCCTTGGCCGTGCACATCTCGGCGGGCGTGGCGACCTTCACGCCGGCGTCCATGCCGTTCTCCCAGAGCACCGTGCCGTCGGAGCGGATCACCGGGAAGGCGAGGTTGAGCACGTTGTAGCCGTGCTGCCTGAGCCGCGAGTCGGTGACCGGCACCCAGCCGAGGCCGGGGTGCACGCCGTTGCTCGCGCCGTCCCAGTTCTCCCAGTAGCCGACGAGGACCTTGCCCGCCGGCTTGGACTTGACCGCGCAGGTGGTGCTGCCCGGCGGCGGCGTGGTGGTCGGGGTGGTCGGGGGCGTGGTGGGCGGGGTCGTGGGCGGCGTGGTCGGGGGCGTCGTCGGCGGGGTGGTCGGTGGCGTCGTGCCGCCGGTGCAGGCGCCGAGGTCGCGCCACAGCGACGGGGTGGCGGCCGGGTTCCAGTTGGCGCCGACGTAGGCGGTGTGGGTGACCAGCGCCGAGTAGAGGTGGCCGCCGTAGGTCACCTGCGTACCCGCGGTGTAGGTGTTGCCCTCCGCCCACACCGGGGCGGAACAGGCCACGGCGGCCGCCCGCAGCGGCGCCGCGCCGACGGCGGCCAGGCCGTCCGGCGCGGCGATCACCGCCGTCGCCAGGGTCATCGCGGCGCCGGTGACCAGCGCGAGAACGGCACGTCGTTTCCTCATGGCGACTCCCTGACGCATCGATGACCAGGCAGGTCCCCCACATCTTGACGTTCGTGAACTTCTTTATCAAGGGTTGTTAACAGATCGGCCCGCATCGACGTCCGCGACGAAGCCGAGGAGCGCCCCGGCCAGCGCTCCGGGCGCCTCCAGCGCGGCGTAGTGGCCCACCCCGTCGAGCTGGACCGTACGGACGTCCCCGGCCGCGGCCTGCGTCATGGTGGCCGCCGTGAACGGGCCGCCACCGGCGCCCACCGCCAGCACGGGCACCCGCAGCCCCGGGTCCTCCGCCAGCGCCCGGATCTCGGCGCCCTCGCGCAGCATCGAGCGGTACAGGCCGCTCGCGCCCCGCCAGCCGCCCGGGCGGGCGTACGTGCGGGCGAATTCGTCGATGTCGGCGCCGGTGACCGCTGTCGGGGTCGCCGTCATGGACGCGAAGGCGTACCGGCCGAGGAACTCGCGCTCGCGGCCGCTCAGGAGCAGCTCCGGGATGCCGGGCGCGGCCAGCACGCCGATGTGCCACGCGCCGCCGTGCGTGACGTCGGCGAGCGCCTCCAGGCCGAAGCCGGGCAGGCCCATCTCGACCGCGGTCAGGCTGCGCACGTCCTCGGGATGCGTCGTGGCCAGGCGCAGGACCGTGGCTCCGGCGATGTCCTGCCCGGTGAGGTGGACCGGGCCGGCGCCGAGGTGGCCGATCAGCTGGTGCAGGTCCTCGGCGGCGGTGGCGCTGCCGTGTTCATCGGTCGCCGCTTGCGAATCGCCGAAGCCGCGGAGGTCGACGGCGACGACGCGGTGGTGCTCCGCGAGCAGCGGGATGAGCCTGTGGAACGCCCACCAGGTCTCCGGGAAGCCGTGGACCAGCAGGATCGGCGACCCGCTGCCGCCGGCGGCCACGTAGCGCAGGGTCGTGCCGTTCAGCTCGGCGGTGTGGTGCGTGATCATGGCGCTCCTCGAATAGTCAGCCAGGGTGTCGAATACTAGACACCCTGGCTGTCGATCGTCCAGCGCGGTGCCGTAGCCTGTCGGTTATGTCCCGCTCCGGAGCCGATCTCGCCCTGCTGCTGCTCGGCGGCTTCCGCACGCTCGTGGACGCGGCGATCGCCGAGCTCGCCCGGCGCGGCTACGAGGACGTCCGCCCGGTCCACGACTTCGCGATGCGGGCCGTCGCCGCCGGCGCCGACAGCGCCTCCGAGCTGGCCCGCCGCCTGTCCATCACCAAGCAGTCCGCGGCGAAGACCATCGCGGTGCTGCAGGAGCGGGGGTACGTGTCGCGCGACACCGACCCGGACGACGGCCGTCGCAAGCGGCTCCAGGTCACGCCGCTGGGCCTCGAGGTCATGCGGCACGGCGAGGAGATCTTCGACGACCTGCGCCGGCAGTGGGAACGGCGGATCGGCGCGGCCGAGCTCGAGGCGTTCGAACGGCACCTGACGGCGCTGGTGGGACCGCAGCCGGTCCGCTTCGACACCGCCGGCTACCTCGCCCGGGACCTCGGCGGATCCTCCTGACCCGGCCGGCGCGGATCAGGCCGTCGGCACCCGGAACCTCAGCTTGCCGTCCAGCTCGTCCCGCAGCACGCCGCCGTTGCGCTCGATGACCTTGCGCGAGCCCACGTTGCCGACGTCGCACGTCACCACCGCGACCTCGATCCCCAGACCGTGCGCGACCGGCAACGCCGCCGCCAGCATGCGGGTGGCGAGCCCCTTGCGGCGTGCCGACGGCCGGACGTCGTAGCTGATGTGCCCGCCCGCCCGGCGGAGCGCGCCGGTGAGGCGGTGCCGGATCGCGAGGCGGCCGGCGTACCCGTCGCCGTCGAGCATCCACAGGTTCGTCACCGGCACGTAGCCCTCCGGCCGGGGCGCGTCCTCGAGCGCCTGGTCGCGCAGCCAGCGCACGTACGCGGCGAAGCCCTCGGGCGACTCCCACGAGGCGCCGAACGCCCGGATCTCCCGGCCCAGCTCGGTGGGATCGGCCGCGCTCCCCCGCCCCTCGGCCGCGAACTCGGCCATCGCCGCGAGGAACGAGACCCGATGCCGGGCGTCGGGGGCGGCGAGCTCACCCACGACGCTCACCCGAGGATGATCGGGTTGGTCAGCGCCGCCATGTGCCCGTTGGGGTGACGCACCTCGACACGGACGTACGCGGACTCCTCAGCCGTGGTCTCCCAGCCGGCCCCGCCCGGCAGCTCGGCCTGATGGACCCGCCCCCGGTCGGTGAGGAAGCGGACCGTGCCCGCGGGCACACCCTCCACAGCGACCCGGGCCAGCGCCGCCCGGCCGTCCGTCCGCACCGTCGCTCCGATGTCCCCCGTGCGATCGCCCGCGGTCACCGTGAAGGACAGCTGAATCCCCGGTGACCCGGCGACCCAGCTGCGGCCGGCCCGGATCCCGGCGAGCACCGCCTCCACGCTCAGCTCCTCGGCCAGCACCACGGTGTGCGGGACGGCGACCTGGCCGCGCAGGTGCGTGTCGCTGTTGCCCACGGCGGGCCGCCAATCGCCGGCGTGGACGCCGGCCGCGAGGCTGCGCCCCCACTCGGCCACGGCGGCCTCGTTGTCGGCGTTCCACGGCAGGGCGGAGGTCCACAGCCCGTTCCAGACCTCGATCACGTCGAAGCCGTTGAGCGGGAACATGAAGGTCCCGGACGGGTACGGGGCGTGCGGGTGCGCGACCACGCAGACGCCGCCGTGCTCGTGGACGCCGCGCACCTGCTCGCCGATGCGGTCGTCGCGGACGCCGTACCGCCAGTCGACGACGTGGCCGGGCGGCAGGCCCAGCGCGAGCCAGTGACCGGTCGTGGTCGTCGCCTCCTGGCCCGCGATCACCAGCAGGTCGTCGCCGGCGAGCGCGGACCATGCGGGGTACGTCTCCGTGGTGTTGTGCTCGGTCACGGCGACGAAGTCGAGCCCCGCCTCACGAGCGGCGGCCACCACCTCGGCCGGCGTGAGCTCCCCGCCGTGCGACCGCTGCGAGTGGAGGTGACAGTCACCGCGATACCAGCGCATGGGCACGGACCAGATCGTAACCGTCAGGCGTCGCGGCCGCGGTCCCCCGCCGACGCGCCCGGATCCGGCGCCGGGCCCAGCGCCGCGAGGGCGGACCTCATGGCGGGCGAGGAGTAGAGGCTCGGCACCCGGAAGCCGCCGAGCCAGGCCGTCAGCCGTTCCGCCTCCTCGTCGAGCAGACGCCGCCCGGCGGCCGGCACGTCCTGCAGCAGCCGGACGCGCACGGCCCCCGCCGCGTCCTGCACCCAGCACCCCACCACCCGCCCGTCCAGCCAGGCCGTGGTGCCGGCGTTGCCGCGGCGGTCGAAGATGTGGTCGCGGTGCGCGCCGAGGTAGAAGTCGCGGGCCTGCCAGCCCATGACGGTCGGATCGAGCACCGGCAGCAGCGCGGCCCACGGGCCCGGGCCGGGCAGCGGCGCGAGGTCGTCCGGAAGCAGCCAGCCGGTCGCGCCGTGGTCGAGGGAGACCGGTACGGCCGCCAGCTCGGCGAGGGCCGCGCGGACCACCGCCTTGGTCGAGCCGAGCCACCAGGTGAGGTCCTCCTCGGTGCCGGGGCCGAACGAGGCGAGCCAGCGCCGGACGAGCTCGCGGTATCCCTGCGCCGCGCTGCGGTGCGCCGGCACCTCGCCGAGCCAGTGCCGCATCAGCGTCCAGCGCGGCCGGGAGGCGTGCCAGCCCGCCGTGTTGGTGCCGCGCACGATGTCGGCGGTGACCCCGAGGTGGGTCAGGACCCGGTGCGCCGACCAGATCTCCCCCGCGGAGGTGGTCACCTTCACGTCGATCGCCGGCACGGCCCGGCGGAGCTCCTGCGCCGGGCGGCCCTCCGGCGCGTCGGCCAGCGCCGCCAGGACCTCCGCCCGGGCCCGGTCGAGCCAGTCGTGACCGTCCGCGGCGAGGCCCGAGGCCACCACGTCCCGCGTCATCCGGGAGCGCTCGGTTGCGGCGACCCGGGCGGAGGCACTCGGCCACACCGCCGGCAGCAGGTCCCTCGGAAAGACGAAGAGCGTGCGGCGCATGGCCAGCTGCTTGACAAGGCTGCGGTCGTCGTACAGGGCGCGGTCGACGTCGGCGGTGGTGATCGCGGTGCCACGCGCCCGGCAGGACAGGTAGACGGTCGCCGGCTCGGTGGCGTGCAGGGCGGTCATCGCCCGGGCGGCGTCCTCCGCCGAGCCGGCGCGGAACGCCGGAGCCAGGGCGTGCCGGGCGGCGAGGCGGGCGCGGCGCTCGTCGTCGGACACATGACGCTTCGGCCCGGGGGTCACCGCCAGCGGACCTTCAGCGGCAGGCCCACGAAGGCCGCGTACGGCCGGAGGGCCTGTTCGGTGTGCCCGCGGCCGGCCGTGCCCAGCTCGGCCAGCGGGAAGACCTCCACGGTCACCGCCTTGGCGCCCAGGGTCCGCTTCCACGTCGCCACCGTGCGCCCGTTGTGGACGATGGTGGCCTGGAAGACGCCGTTGCCGCCCGGGACGACCGCGCTGAAGTGCTCGGCGTCGAGCAGGAGGCCGCGATCCTTGTAGCCCAGCATGTACTCGTCGAAGCCCGGCAGCGCCCACCAGGCCTCGCCGGTGGCCGCGTCGGTGTCGAGGGCCGCGGCCTCGGCGACCATCTCGCTGCCGTCCACGCGCACGGTGGTGAGCGCGTCGCCCGCGCCGGCGATGCCCGCCTTCGTGTCGGTGAGCGTCAGGCCGGTCCAGCGGGCGAAGTCCTGCTTCGTAGCCGGGCCGTGGCTGCGGAAGTAGCGCAGCGCGATGGTGGCCAGGGCCTCCTCGCGCGACGGCCGGTGCGGTGCGGGCACCCACTCGTCGAGCAGGACGAACGTCTGCTCCTTGCCGACGTGCGGGGCGATGCAGGTGACACCGCGCTGGCTCGCGTACCAGAGGAGGTGGTAGCCCACCTGCCCGCTCAGCTCGACGCCACCCTCGGCGAGCGCGGCCAGGCACTCGGCGCGGGTGAGCCGGCCCCCGCCGGCGAGGGCCGCCGCCAGCACCTCGACGCCGCGGTCGGCGGTCTTCTCGGCCAGGCCGATGGTCTCCCGCCGCTTCGCCGCGCCGGCCAGGGCGCGCACGCCCATGAGGTCGAGCATCCAGTGGGCGTCGGCCGGCGGGACGAGGTGCACGGTGCCGCGCATCGGCCAGGTGCGGATCGCCTCGCGGCGCTCGAGGGCCTCGGTGACGGCGGCCGCGGTCGAGCCGGGCAGCCGGACGCCGAGCGACCACAGGCCGCTGGCCATGTCCTGCGCCTGCATCGCGCCGAACCACTCCACGATGCCGGCCACCGTGCCCGGGCCCGGACGGGCGGACAGCAGCAGGCTGCGCATCCGCAGCGCCCGGGCTTGCTCAGTCGTCAGATCAACGGCATCAGTCGTCAGGTCCACGGCACGAGCGTAGGGCGACCCCCCGACAGAAAGGCCGCCCCACGCTCACGACCCGGCTGTCAGCGGCCGCGCTGGCGGCGGTACCGCGCGATCAGCGCGTCGGTGGACGAGTCGGTCGGGGCCTCCGGCGTCGACGCGCCGGTGAGCAGCGGCGCCAGCTGGTTGGCCATGACCTTGCCGAGCTCCACGCCCCACTGGTCGAACGAGTTGATCTCCCAGATCGTGCCCTGGGTGAACGTGATGTGCTCGTACAGGGCGATGAGCTGGCCCAGCACGGACGGGGTGAGCTTCTCGGCCAGGATGGTCGTGGTCGGGTGGTTGCCCTGCATGACCTTGTGCGGCACGATCTCCGCCGCGATGCCCTCGGCCTCGATCTCCTCCGCGGTGCGGCCGAACGCCAGCGCGCCGGTCTGCGCGAAGAAGTTGGACATGAACAGGTCGTGCATCTCGCCGGTGTCGTGGTTCGGCACGCTGAAGCCGATGAAGTCCGCCGGGATCAGCTTCGTGCCCTGGTGGATCAGCTGGTAGAAGGCGTGCTGGCCGTTCGTGCCCGGCTCGCCCCAGAAGACCTCGCCGGTCTGGTACTCCACCGCGGTGCCGTCCAGGCGGACGTGCTTGCCGTTGCTCTCCATCGTGAGCTGCTGCAGGTACGCCGCGAAGCGGTGCAGATACTGCGAGTACGGCAGAATCGCGTGCGACTGCGCGCCGAGGAACGTGTCGTACCAGACGTTGAGCAGGCCCATCAGCGCCGGCACGTTGCGCTCCAGCGGCGTGGTGCGGAAGTGCTCGTCCACGGCGTGGTAGCCGGCGAGCATCTCGGCGAACTGCTCCTTGCCGATGGCGATCATCACCGAGAGGCCGACCGCGGAGGGCAGCGAGTAGCGCCCGCCGACCCAGTCCCAGAAGCCGAACATGTTCTCGGTGTCGATGCCGAAGTCCGCCACCCGCTGCGCGTTGGTGCTGACGGCGACGAAGTGCTTGGCGACCGCCGAGGCGTCCCCGCCGAGGCCGGCGAGCAGCCAGTTGCGCGCCTCCTTCGCGTTGGTCAGCGTCTCCTGGGTGCCGAAGGTCTTGGACACCACCACGAACAGCGTGCTCGCCGGGTCGAGATCGCGGGTCTTCTCGTGCAGGTCGGTCGGGTCGATGTTGGAGACGAAGCGGCACTCGAGGCCGGGGTCGGCGTACGCCTTGAGGGCTTCGTACGCCATGACCGGCCCGAGGTCCGACCCGCCGATGCCGATGTTGACGACGGTCCTGATCCGTTCGCCGGTGGCGCCCGTCCACTCCCCCGAGCGCACCCGGTCGGTGAAGGCGCCCATCCGGTCGAGGACCTCGTGCACGTCGCGCACGACGTCCTGGCCGTCGACGACGAGCGTGGCGTCGCGGGGCAGCCGCAGCGCGGTGTGCAGCACCGCGCGGTCCTCGGTGACGTTGATGTGCTCGCCGGCGAACATCGCCGCGGTGCGCTCGCGCAGCCCGGCCCGCTCGGCGAGGGCCACGAGCGCGGCGACCACCTCGTCGGTGATCAGGTTCTTGCTGTAGTCGACGTACAGGTCGGCGACCTGGGCGGTGAGCCGCTCGCCGCGCCGCGGGTCGCTGTCGAACAGCTCGCGCAGGTGCACGCTGGAGAACTTCTCGGCGTGGCCCTGCAACGCCTGCCATTCGGCGCTGTCGGAAACGTGTTCGCTCATTGCTGTTGACTCCCGCCTGAACCGAACTATCGGTGCCATCGTGGCACGGATCCCCTCGCCTAGGCGCGGATCCCCGCGCCGCGATTCAGTGCCCGTGTTTGATAGAGCTATGCGTGCGTTCGTCATCACGGCTCCGGGTACCGCCGCGGTTGAAGAGGTGCCCGAACCGGTGGCCGGTCCCGGAGAGGTCGTGGTCGGCGTCGAGCGGGCCGGCGTGTGCGGCACGGACGCCGAGTTCTTCTCCGGTCACATGACGTACCTGCACAGCGGGCAGGCGGCGTACCCGGTGCGGATCGGGCACGAGTGGTGCGGCACGGTGACCGCCGTGGGCCCCGGGGTGGATCCGGCCTGGACGGGACGGCGGGTGACCGGCGACACCATGCTGGGTTGCGGGCACTGCGAGCGCTGCCGGGGCGGCCGGCAGCACCTCTGCGCCGACCGGTACGAGATCGGGATCCGCAACGGCTGGCCGGGGGCGCTCGCGGAGCGGCTGCCCGTACCCGTCACGGCCCTCGTGCCGTTGCCCGACGCGGTCGACGCGACGCTGGGTGCGCTGGTGGAGCCGGGCGCCAACGCGCTGCGGGCGGTCCGCGCGGCGGCGCTGGAGCCCGGGCGGCGGGTGCTGGTCATCGGGCCGGGCACGATCGGGCTGCTCGCCGCGGCCATCGCCGGCGCCGCCGACGCGGAGGTGCACGTGCTGGGCGAGACCCGGACGCCGGGGGTGTGGACCGCGAGCGATCTGCCGGATCTGCGCTGGGACGCCGTCATCGACGCGTCGACCGGCGCCGGCGTCCCGGCCCGCGCGGTGGAGCTGGTCGAGCCCGGCGGCCGGGTGGTCTTCATCGGGCTCGCCGCCCGGCCCAGCGAGGTGGACGCCCGGCGGCTGGTACTCAAGGACGTGACGGCCACCGGCGTGCTCAGCGGCTCCGGCGGCCTCGCGGGCACCGTGCAGCTGTACGCCTCCGGCCGGGTCGACCCCCGCCCGCTGGTGGCCGCGACCGTCGGGCTGGACGAGGCGGCCGCGGTCCTCGCCGGGCAGCGCCGCCCGGAGTGGGGCACCGGCCCCAAGATCCATATCGACCCCGGGGTCAGGAGCCGTCCCGCAGGTCGCTGAGGCGGACGCCGTCGAACCGGACGTCGCTGAACGTCACGGTGCAGCCGTCCCCGGTGGGCGACTGCGCCTCGAACCCGATCCGGTGCCCGCTCACCGCCTCACCGAGGGTGAAGACGCGGATCAGCGTCCACGTCGAGCCGTCCACCGAGGCGTGGTAGGCGTACGCGTGGCCGATGCGGCTGACCCGCAGCCACACCGACCGCTCCGCGACCACGAAGGCGTTGGCGTCGTCGGACGTCTCGCGGGTGACGACGGAGACGACCATGGGCTCGCCCGCCGGGGAGAACTCGAAGCAGAACTTGCCCCAGTGCCGGTCGTCCTCCCACAGCAACAGCACCCCGGCGTCGTACCGGGACCGGAAGTCCACGCTCACCCGGGCGCTGAACCGGAAGTCGCCGGCCGGCGGGCCGCCGAGCAGCGTCGCCGCGTTCAGCAGCGACTCGGCGTCCTCCGCGCCCGCGCCACCCGGGTTGACGTACAGGTCCGTGTGCGCGGGGGCGTCGGCGATCAGGCCGTCACCCCGCGCGTCACGCCGCCACGCCCCCGGCTGGGACGCGGTGAGCCCGAACGGGATTCCGGGCACGTCGAGAACCTCAACCGCCATGTCGCATCCTTTCCGCGATCTCCTGGATCCGGGCCGTCGTGATGCCCGTCCGCTGCTCCACGGCCAGCGGATGGTCCGTGGGCTCCAGCTCCACCCACGGCCGCTCCCCCACCGGGCGGGTGTGCAGGCGGGTCTTGAGGTTCAGCGTCGGCGGGTCGTACGGCAGCTGGGTGGACAGCCACCCGAACGACGGCGCACGGCTCTCCCGGCCGGGCCGGTCCCACGCCGCGACGATGTCCCGGAAGCTCTCCTCGCTCTGCGACACCCACACCGACCAGGCGAACGTCTCTCCCGTCCCGGTCACCGGGAGCTCGATCAGCCCGCGGACGAAGAAGCCCTGGCCCCTGATCACGCAGATCTCGCCCTCGAGCACGTTGTCCGGGTCCGCCGCGAGCTCCGCCGACCAGTACGCGGGCGCGGGCGGCCCGTACGACATCGGCGGCCCCGGATGGAGCTCGGCACATCGTCCACAGGTGAAGCTGCCCTCGTTCGACATCCGCGGGAGCCTAGCTCACCGACCGGCCGAGAGGGTGGCGCGCAGCGGCGCGGGGAGCCCGTCGGCGAGCACCCGGCCCGCGTCCGCCGGGGGCAGGGGGCGGGACAGCCGGTAGCCCTGGGCGAAGTCGCAGCCCAGGTCCTGCAGAGTGGCCAGCTGCACGTCGTCCTCGATGCCCTCGGCGACCGTGGCCATGCCCAGGTCCCGGCCCAGGCGGACGATCGCCGCGGCCAGCGCCTCGTCCTCGCGCTCGCCGCCGAGGCGGTCCACGAAGGACCGGTCGATCTTCAGGACGTCCAGGGGGTAACGCCGCAGGTACGCCAGCGACGAGTAGCCCGTACCGAAGTCGTCCATGGCGAGGCTGACCCCGAGCGCCTTGAGCCGGTGCAGGTGGGTGAGGTTCTCGTCGGTGTCGGTGAGCAGCACGCTCTCGGTCATCTCCAGGCACAGGCTGCCGGCGGGCAGGCCGGTCTCGGCCAGCACCTGCGCCACGGTCGCCGCGAGGTCGGTGTCGAACTGCCGGACGGAGACGTTGACCGCCATCCTGAGCGCCCGGGTGCGGCCTGCGCCCCAGGTCACCGCCTGCCGGCAGGCCTCCGCGAGCACCCAGCGGCCGAGCGGTGCGATGAGCCCGGTGGCCTCGGCGATGCCGATGAAGTCGAGCGGCGGCACGGTCCCGCGCTCCGGGTGCTGCCAGCGGACGAGCGCCTCGAAGCCGGTGATCACGCCGGTGCGCAGGTCGACCGTCGGCTGGTAGTGCAGGGTCAGCTCGTCGCGGTCGAGGGCCCGGCGCAGGTCGGCCTCGAGGTGGAGGCGCTCGACGAGGCCGGACAGCATCGCCGGGTCGTACCGGGTCACCCGGTCGCCGCCCGCGGACTTCGCCCGGTACATGGCCAGGTCCGCGTTGCGCAGCAGCTGGTCGGCGTCGTCGGCGTCGACGGCCGCGGCGAGCCCGATGCTGGCCGCGACGGTCCGTTCGTGCTCGCCCAGCACGAACGGCGGGGTGAGCGCGACGCCGATGCGCCGGGCGACCGTCTCGGCGTCGGCACGGGCGGCCGGCGAGGTCACGAGCACGCTGAACTCGTCGCCGCCGAGGCGGGCGACCAGGTCCTCCTCGCGGACCGCGGCGCGCAGCCGCTCGGCGACCTGCCGCAGCAGGAGGTCGCCGGCAGCGTGGCCGAGGCTGTCGTTGACGCCCTTGAAGCCGTCGAGGTCGAGCAGCAGGACGGCGGCGTGGTCGGCGCCGCGGCCGCGGTCTAGGGCCTCGGCGGTGCGCTCGCGGAACAGGGCCCGGGCGGGCAGCCCGGTGAGCCGGTCGTGGTACGCCTCGTGCACGAGCCGGTCCTGCAGGTCCCGCGCGTCGTGGACGTCACGGGTGTTGAGCACGAATCCGCGGACGGCCGGGTCGTCCCGCAGGTTGGTCACGGTCATCTCGGCGAGCCGGACCCGTCCGTCGCGGTGGCGCACCGGGACCTCGACCACCGTGACGGTACGCGGCTCCGCGCCGGACTGTTCGATCGCGGCCGCGATGCGCGGGCCCGCCACCGGCCCGGCGATGTCCACGAGGCGGTGCCCGAGCAGCGCCTGGGCCGGCCAGCCGAAGACCCGTTCGATGGAGTCGCTCTGGTAGCGGATCGTGGAGTCCGCGTCGATGACGGCGACCGAGTCGGAGCTGTGCCGTACGAGCGCACGGAACCGCTGCTCACTGGCCTGCAGCTCGGCGGTACGGGCCCCGACGCGCGACTCGAGGCGCCGGGAGAGGTGCCGGTTCTCCCGCAGGGTGAGCAGCTGGCGGGCCACGGCCAGCACGATGAGCACCGAGCGGCACCCGCCGATGAAGGCGTCCACCCGTCCGCTGACGACGAAGTCGGCGACGCTGCCGGCGAGGGCGGCGAGCAGGGCCGCGTACGGCAGGAGCGTCAGCGGCCGCTCACCGGCCCGGCCCGGCCGGGTGTGACCCGGCCGCGCGGTGCCGTCCGGCCGGACCGCGGCCAGCAGGATCAGGCCGAAGCCGAGGAACCATCCGGTGTCGAGCACCCCGCCGGACGCGTACGTCCCGCGCAGCGACACGTACGCGTACGCGCTGTCGGTGAGGCCGATGATGACGGCGGCCGCGCCGAAGAGCCGCAGGGTCCGCGCGTGCGCGCTGCCGCGGGACAGCCCGGCGCGCAGGGACAGCACGACGGTGACGAGCACGACATCGCCGAGCGGGTACGCCACCAGCAGGCCGAACCCGGCCGCGCCGTGCCCCGCGGCCTGCGCGACCGGCCGCAGCACCAGCATCCAGCTGATCAGCAGCAACGAGCAGCCGATCAGCAGCCCGTCGACGACCCCCCGGGCCCGGGACGCGGCGGTGCGGCGGCCGCCCGGGATCAGCAGCAGGCCACCGGCCATCAGCGGCACCATCGCGAGGTAGCCGGCGTCGGGCAGGCCGGGGAACGGGACCGGCTCGGCGCGTACGGTCTGCGTCCAGGTCCAGGCCCATTCGCCCGACGCGTACGCCAGCGATCCCAGCCCGGCCCCCGCCCAGGCCGCACCCGCGCGCCCGCGCACCCGGGCGGCACGCACGAGACATGCGACGCCGGCCGCGGTCGCCGCGACAGCGGTGGCCACGTTGGAGACGGCCTGGGTGAGACCGGGGCCGCCGAGCCCGGCCGCCGTGCAGGCGGCGAAGGCGATGACGAGCAGCGCGACGAGCCCGGTCGCGGCGTCGGGTCGGCGGGCGACGGCCATCGCACCCCCTCGCCCTCGTCGGTCCTCGGCCAGGGACATCGGGCGGGCGAGGGCCGACCTGAGGGATTCCCCGCGAGGCGAACCGGCCGGTAACTCGCTCGTCCCTGGATCACTGCCGTCACGTACAACGCGTCCGCGGCCGAGGCGCCGGTCAGGGCATCCTCAGCACGGTCACGCACATCCAGCGGATGAACACGTGGGGTGGCGTGGCCCCGGCGACGGCGTGCACGGACGGGGAGAAGGTCAGCGTGCCGTACAAGGCGAACTATCTCTTCTGGGGGAACTGACGGCGGGGTGGGACGACGGCACGAGCCGCCCGGCAGGCCCGCCGAGCGGCTCGTGAGTCGACTGTGACCTCAGCGCAGGGTCACGTCGAAGATCTTGTCAGCAGCGAGCGTACGGAACGCCGCGAGGTTGGCCTTCGTGCTGTCGATGCTGATGTCGCGGTCGCCCTGGTCGTCGTGCGAGGTGTCGAAGTACACGATCGCCTTGATGTTCGGACGCTTCTTCAGCTCGGGCAGGACGCTCTTGAACCCCGCGGTCTTGTCGGTGACCTTGCCGACGCGGTGGTACACGCCCCACTCGGCGACCATCAGCGGCTTGGCCGGGTGCTTGGTCGTGGCCCAGTCGTAGAAGGAGGGGCCGTTGGGGGCCTTGCGGTCGAGCAGGTCGGCGAACATGCCGTAGTGGTAGTAACCCTTCTCCGCCGACACGTACGAGTCCAGACCCATCCAGTCCACGACATCGTCACCCGGGTACAGGTCCTTCCACCACGACTGCGCCATCCACTTCTCGTTACCCATGTACGCCATCACGTTGATCGCGTTCGTCACACCCTTGGCGCGCAGCCGCTCGATCGTGTGCCGGTACATCGCCGCGAAGTCCTTCGCCTCCCAGCCCGAACCGGCCCGCGGATTCACGTCGTTCTCCGGCTCGTGGTTGAGCACCAGGAAGAACTTCTCCGGGAACGTGGCCTTCACCCGGGCCGCGAAACGGTCGATACGCGCGTCCTGCTCACCCCGGGCCACCTTCGCCCAGCTCGAACCGTACGCGATCTTCCAGTTCATCAGCAGCACCCGCGGGTGAGCCGCATCGCGGGCCATCGCCATCTCCGAGCGGGTCGGGAACGGCTCGTCACCCTTGTGATACGTGTGGAAAATGCTCGCCGTACGACCGCTGAGCTTCTCCCAATCCTTGAGCGCAGCATCACGCGGCGCGTCGGTGAAACCCCCCGCGGCGGCACCCCACAGGACCCCACAGGAGGGTACGAGCAGCTTGCCGGTGACGCAGTCGCCGGTCGCCGGGGCGGGCGGGGGCGGCATGTCCTCGTCCTCGATCGGGGTGGCGGGCTGAGCCGGCGCAACGGGCTCGTCCGCCGGGGGCGTGACCGGCTCGGCCGGCGTGGGCTCGTCCACCGGAGCGGTCACCGGGGCCTCCGTGGTGCCCGTGGCGACGAGCAGCAGCGGGCCGCCGGTCCTGCCCTCGGCAGCACGGAAGCGGGTCACGGCGGACGAGGCCGAGGAGCGCAGCGCGAAGGCGTACGCGCCCGGCCCGGTCACCGTCGCGCCGAGGTCGAAGCTGACCTCCGCGGCGTCGGCCTTCGGCGCTGCCGTACCCACGACCGCGCCCAGCGCCGGGGCGGTGGCCGACGTCAGCTTCCGCTCGGTCCACGCGGTGTCGGCGACGCGGTTGAGGGTCAGCCGGCCGGTGACGCCGCCGACCGTGGCCAGCGTCAGCCGGGCGCCGGTGACCTCGGTGCCCGCCGGGACGACGAACTTCAGGAACGCGGTCTTGGAGTCGCCGGCGAGGCGGCCGATCGCCAGCTTCTGCTCGGCGCCGAACGTGGCGTCCTTGCGGCCGCTCGAGACGTACGTGTCGTCGGCGGCCGCGAGCTTCAGCCCGGCGCCGGTGGCGGCGGCCTCGGCAGCCGGGGCACCGGCCAGCACGGACCCCGCGCCGGCGGCCACGGCGGCCAGGGCGGTCACGGACTTCGTCAGCTTCGAGCGACGCACCTTCTCAACTCCCCCGAGTTGTCCGGCCGCGTCTCGGCCGGGCATGGGAAGAAGATTCCGGGGCGGCAGGTGCGCCCGGCGTGCCCGTCGCGGTGCGGCCCGGTTGCGGGCCGTACGAACGTCGTCACTTGAGAATTCCGGAGCCGCGATGCGGCGCGGCACGGCTGCCGCATGCCTATGCTGCGCAGACGATCATGGGCCGTACGGAGGAGGAACTGCGATGCGGGACACGAGCGCGGCCGGGGCGGACGTCGCCGCGGCGCTGGCCGCCATGCCGGTGGTCGACGGGCACAACGACCTGCCCATGGCGCTGCGCGCCGCCGCCGGCTACCGGGTCGACGGGCTGGCCGCGAACCGGCCCGAGTTCCACACCGACATCGCCCGGCTGCGCGCCGGCGGGGTGGGCGGCCAGTTCTGGTCCGTGTACGTGCCGTCCGACCTGCCCGAGCCCGAGGCCGTCACCGCGACCATGGAGCAGGTCGACGCCGTGTACCGGCTCGTGGCGGCGTACCCGGAGGACTTCGCGATCGCGTACACGGCCGCGGACGTCGAGGCCGCGATCGGGTCCGGCCGGATCGCCTCGCTGATCGGCATCGAGGGCGGTCACAGCCTCGCGTCGTCGCTCGGGGTGCTGCGGGCGTTCGCGCGGCTGGGCGTGCGCTACGTGACGCTGACGCACAACCACAACACGCCGTGGGCGGACTCGGCGGCCGACGAGCCCCGGGCCGGCGGGCTCACCGACGAGGGCCGCGCCGTGGTCGCCGAGATGCAGCGCATCGGTGTCCTGCCCGACCTGGCGCACGTCGCCACGACGACGATGCACGCGGTCCTCGACGTGGCTCAGGCGCCGGTCATCTTCAGCCACTCGTCGGCGCGGGCCCGTACCGACCACCCCCGCAACGTGCCCGACGACGTGCTCGTCCGCCTGCGCGACAACGGCGGCGTCTGCATGGTGGCGTTCGTCCCGGTGTTCGTCTCGGCCGAGGTGGCGCAGTGGGCGGCCGCGGCGGACGAGGAGTGGGAGCGGCTCGGGCTGCCGCCCGTGTCCGACCCGTGGCCGCGGGCGCCGCGCCCGGGCGAGGAGATCCCCGGCTCCCCCGTGCGCGTGGCGGGTCCCGGCAGCCCCGAACCGCCCGCCGACTTCCGCCCGTGGCTTGCCGCCAACCCGCGCCCCGAGGCGACGATCGCGCAGGTGGCCGATCACGTCGACCACGTACGCCAGATCGCGGGCGTCGACCACGTCGGGCTCGGCGGCGACTACGACGGCTGCGACCGGCTGCCGGTCGGGCTGGAGGACGTCTCCGGCTACCCGCGGCTGCTCGCGGAGCTCGCCGGCCGGGGCTGGTCGCAGTCCGACCTGGAGAAGCTGACGGGCCGCAACATCCTGCGCGTCCTGCGCGCGTCCGAGCGGCACGCGAGCGAGCCCTTGTGGCCGGGTGCGACTTTGGGCTGATGCACGCACACGGGGATCTCCATCGCGGGCCGGATACCGCCCGCCACGCGGCCGGGCGAGGCTGATGCGATCATGACGAATCGCCGAACCCTTCTCCGCGGCGCCCTGCTCAGCGCGGCAGGCGTCGCCGTCGGCGCGGTGGGCGCCACCGAGGTGCCGCGCTGGTGCGGGTGGGACCGTCCCCCGCTGGGCGGCGGGTACGCGTCCGCCGCGGACAACCCCTCCGCGGTCAGCCGTGCCGAGGTGAGCGTGCGGTACTACGTCGAGACGCGGGAGCCGGTCGTCGCGTTCACCTTCGACGACGGTCCCGGGCCCCGCTGGACGCCGATGGTCCTGGACGCCCTCGACACGGCCCGGATCCCGGCCACCTTCTTCATGGTGGGGCGCAACCTGGACGAGCACGCCGATCTCGTACGCGGACGGATGGGCGCGCACGAGATCGGCAACCACTCGTGGTCCCACCCCGACCTGGCGACGCTGGACCTGCGCGCGATCACCACGGAGCTGACCCGGACGCACGAGACGATCGCGCGGGTCACCGGGCGCGTACCGACGCTGATGCGCCCGCCGTACGGCCACCTGGGCGGCTCCACGCTGCTCGCGGCCGACTCGATGGGCTACGACATCGTGCTCTGGTCCGATCAGATGCGCGAGCGCAGCTACGAGGACAATCCGGCCGGCCAGGTCGAGGCGATCGTGAACGCGGTCCGCCCGGGCTCGATCATCCTGGCGCACGACGTGGGCGCCAAGCGCCGGCTGGTGGCGCTGCAGCACCTCGGCGAGATGATCGCGGGCATCAAGGCACGCGGCTTCCGCTTCGCGACCGTGTCGCAGCTCGTGGCGCTGGGCGACCGCCGCGCCGGCTCGATCAGCTGACCACTGTCCGGCCCGGACACTGCGGCGCAGGCCGCTGTCACGAGACTGTCATGAAGTCGTGCCGGCGCCGCCATCCCCGGCCGCCAGGCTGGACACCATACCCGGCGCCCTGATCAGCCCATGCCCCCGGCACGATCACCGCCGAGGGCGCCGGGTAGCCGGGGTGCCGAACCCACCCGCGGTCCGTGTGCGGGCGTACCGATGCGGGCGCCCGCACACCCGGACCGTCCGAGGGTCACCGCGCGAGGCCCCGGTGGACGGTGAGGGCGTTGCAGACGTCGGCCACCTCGGGCACGGACCAGGCCAGCGCGACCACCTCCCGGCGGGTCGCCTCGGTGTCCACGTCTCCGTCGAGGATCACCACGCCGTTCTGCACGCCGAGCTCGATCCGGCCGCCGGTCACCCCCGGCGCGGCGAGCACCGCGTCGGCGACGGCCCGGGCCAGCCGCTCGTCGCGCGTGCGCGCCGCGTCCTCGCCCGCGGCTCCGTGCCGCCCGTCGGCCGGTGGGAACTGCCGCGAGTACGACGCCCCGTTGAACCAGTCGGTGTACCACCAGGGATACATGGCCACTCCTGCCCGTCGGTGGGTTCACCGACCACGGTCGCCGACCGGTGTGGCGAGCCGTGCGCAACCACATGACAGTTCGATGACCGGGGTCCGCGGCACACCCTCATCGCTGCAGCTTGTAACCGAGGCCGCGGACGGTCACCAGGTGCCGGGGCGCGCCGGGCATCTCCTCGATCTTGTGCCGCAGCCGGCCCACGTGGACGTCGACCAGGCGTTCGTCGCCGATCTCGTACCCCCACACGCGCTGCAGGAGCTGCTGGCGGGACAGCACCTGGCCGGGATGCTCCGCCAGCTCGCACAGCAGGCGGAACTCCGTACGCGTGACCGCCACCGCCTCGCCGTGCAGGCGCACCTCGCCGGCCTCGGGCAGCACCTCGAGGTCGCCGAAGGCGGCCACCGTCACGGCCGGCGCCGCGGGCCGGGCCCGGCGGCGCAGCGCCCGCAGCCGCGCGGCGAGCTCCTTCACCGCCACCGGCTTCACGATGTAGTCGTCGGCTCCGGCCTCCAGCCCGGCGACGATGTCGTGGGTGTCGTCGCGGGCGCTGACCACGATGATCGGCACGTCGTCGACGCGGCGCAGCTGCCGGATGCACTCGAAGCCGTCCATGCCCGGCAGCATCAGGTCGACCAGCACCGTGTCCGCCGGGTCGCTGCGCTGCGCCACCAGTCCCTCCTCCGCGGTGGCGACGGCGTGGGCGGTGTACCCCTCGTCCTCCAGCGCCATGGTGAGCGACAGCCGGATGCGGTCGTCGTCCTCGATCAGCAGCACGGAACCCATACCCGCATGATGCCCTGCGGCCGCGGCGGCGACACGCTCCGTACGGCCGCCCCGCCGTTTGTCACCCGACTGTCACACGGCGGGGCACGATCCGCCCGAGGTGGTCGCGCCTCGGCGGTCACCCTCATCGCCAGGACGGGCAGACGTACGCGGCCGGCGATCGCCCGGCCCGGCGTCGTCCGCGGCGAGCGTCGCCGTGATGGCCTGCGGCACGGTGCCGAACGTCCGGAACGCCGTGTGCAGCCGCATCGTGCGCAGCACCGCCTGCACGAACCGCGACGGCGCCACGAGCAGCAGGTCGCCGCCGCGCTGCCGGGCGGCCCTGCGGCCGCGGACCAGCGCCCCCAGGCCCAGCGAGTCGATGGTGCCGGCCCCGGTCAGATCGACGATCACGTACGGCCGCAGCGCCACGGCGTTCTCGAGCCCGGCCCGCAGATCCGCGACGACGTCGAGGTCGATGTCGCCGGCGACCCGTACGACCGCCGCCGGCGACGTCACCGTCAGCGCCACCCGCGCCGCGCCGTCGTGCCGGCCGGTGCGCTGGCGCGGGGGCTCGAGGCCGGAGGCGCACGACGGGCATCGGTGCGGCCCGCGGGCGTACGGCGGCCCGGCCCACCCGACGGCGGCGACCGCGACGTACACCACGTCGGCATCGTGCAGGCCGCAACCGTCCACCGTCGTGGTCGCGCCGCACCCGTCGCAGGTGAGCTCGACGGTGGCGCTGGGCGTGGCCGAGACAGCTGTCATGTCGTCATCTCCCGTGTCACTGGACGCCGCCGGTACCTCCACGGTCGCCCGGTGGTGTCGCGGCGGCCCCGCGGAGATGTGACGATCCGATGACATCGACGGATCAGGCGAGCCCGGCATCGTGCACCAGCAGGGCGACCTGGACCCGGTTGTTGAGGCCGAGCTTCACCAGCAGCCGCGAGACGTGCGCCTTCACCGTGGCCACGCTCATGAACAACTGCGCCGAGATCTCCGCGTTCGAGCTGCCCTGCCCGAGCGCCAGCGCCACCTCGCGCTCCCGCTCGCTCAGGGTCTCCAGCAGGTCGCGGGCGCGCCGGCGGCCGGTGTTGTGGTCGGGGGCCGCGACGTGCGCGATGAGCTGCCGGGTCACCGTCGGCGACAGGGTGGCCTCGCCGGCGGCCACCTTGCGGACGGCCTGCAGGATCTCGATCGGCGGGGTGTCCTTGAGCAGGAAGCCGCTGGCACCCGCGCGCAGCGCACGCAGGACGAACTCGTCGGCGTCGAAGGTGGTCAGCACGATGACCTCGGGCGCGTCCGGGCGGGCGCGCAGCGTCTCGGTGGCGGCGAGTCCGTCGATGCGGGGCATGCGGATGTCCATGAGGACCACGTCGGGGTGGTGCCGGGCCACCGCGGCCGGCACCTCGGAGCCGTCGGCGGCCTCCGCGACGACCCGGACGTCGCCGGCGCCGGCCAGGATCATGGTGAGCCCGGCCCGGACCAGGGCGTCGTCGTCGACGATGAGGACCCGGACCGGCCCGGGCCGCGGGGTCACGCCGGCCACGGCAGCCAGGCCCGCAGCACGAAGTCGCCGTCGGTGCCGCGCCCGTGGGTGAGCCGGCCGCCGGCGAGGGTGGCGCGCTCGGCGAGGCCGATGAGGCCCGTACCGGTGCCCGGGATGCCCGGCGCGACCCGGCCGACCGGCAGCGGGTTGCGCACGTCGATGCTCAGGCCGCTCCCGGCCGTCCCGCCGACCGCCACCCGCACCGCCGTGCCGGGGGCGTGCTTGCGGGCGTTGGTCAGGCCCTCCTGGATGATCCGGTACGCGGTCCGCCCGATGCCCGCCGGCAGGTCGGCGGCGGGGTCGACGCTGACGTCGAGGCGTACCTTCACCCCGGCCGCGCGGGACTCGTCGGCGAGCGCGGGAAGCTGCAGCAGCGTCGGCTGGGGGCGTTCCGGCGGTTCCTCCCCGGCCGGCTCGCGGAGTACGCCGATGACCTCGCGCAGGTCCTGCAGCGCCTGGTGGGCACTGGCGCGGATCACCCCGGCGGCGCCGGCGACCTCGGCCGGTGACGACTCCGGGCGGATCTCCAGGGCGCCCGCGTGCAGGCTGAGCAGGGAGATGCGGTGCGCCAGCACGTCGTGCATCTCGCGGGCGATGCGGGTGCGTTCGAGCGTCCGGGCCTGGGCGACCCGTAGCTGCTGCTCGGCCTCGGCGCGCTGCGCCCGGTCGCGCAGGGACACGACGAGCTGCCGGCGCGACCGCACGATCATGCCCCAGAGCTGCACGATCACCATGATCACGACGCCCCAGGAGAACGACTCCAGCCAGGGCGTGCCCTGTTCGGGGCGGATCGCGCAGAACGCCGCGTTGTTGAGCACGCCGGCGAAGGTCACGGCGGCGGTGACGGCGAAGCGGCGGTGCACGGCCACCGAGAACATGATGATCAGCGCGGCGATCGCGATCGAGACCGAGACCAGCCCGAACACCAGCGCCGCGGCGGCCAGCTGCACCGGCCAGCGGCGGCGCCACCAGAGGGCCACGGCGAACCCGACGCCGATCACGAGGTCGCTCCAGACCAGCCACTGCGGCGTCCCGGCCCACTGCGGCACCACCTCCGGCCGGGGTTGCAGCAGGTCGGCGGTGCTCAGCAGGGCCCAGCCCAGGGCGAGCAGGAAGCCAACGGCGTCGATCACCCAGTCCCGGGTGGTACGCGGGCCGGGCGGCGCGTCCGGTTCGTCACGCAGAGCCGCCGGAAGCAGCCAGCGGTATTCCGGCGGCCGCCCGTGCGGGTGCGCCGCGACAAGCTCCCCCATGCCGGTCATCGTACGGTCGCCGCAGCGACCCCCGATACCGACCAAAGTCGTAACCGGCCGCCGACCGAGGTTCGCCGACCGCCGACCGCCGGCCGACGCGGCGGGCCGGGTGGTCCCGGCACGGTGGGACGCATGATCACGGTCGAACATCTGAGCAAACGGTACGGGTCCCACCCGGCCGTCGACGACGTGTCGTTCACCTGCGAACCCGGCACGGTGACCGGCTTCCTCGGGCCCAACGGGGCCGGCAAGTCCACCACGATGCGGATGATCTGCGGGCTCACCCCGCCCACCTCGGGTACGGCCACCGTCGACGGGCGCCCGTACCGGCAGCTGGGCAACCCGGGCCGGCGGATCGGGGTGCTGCTGGACGCCTCCGCGCAGCACTCGGGGCGTACCGGCCGGGAGGTGCTGACGCTGGCCGCGCTGACCATGGGCGTCGACCGGCGCCGGGCCGGCGAGAGCCTGGAGCGGGTGGGGCTGAACAGGACGGCGGCGCGGCGGCGGGTCAAGGCGTACTCGCTGGGGATGCGCCAGCGGCTGGGGCTCGCGTACGCGCTGCTGGGCGACCCAGCGGTGCTGATCCTCGACGAGCCGGCGAACGGGCTGGACCCCGAGGGCATCTTCTGGATGCGCGGGCTGCTGCGCGACTTCGCCGACCGGGGCGGCACCGTGCTGCTCTCCTCGCATCTGCTGCGGGAGGTGGAGGCGGTCGCGGACCGGCTGGTCGTCATCGGGGCCGGGCGGGTGGTGGCCCAGGGCGACAAGGCGGAGCTGCTGGCCGCGTCCGGCACGGTCGTGAAAGCGCTGGACATGCCCGCGCTGGAGGCCGCGCTGCGGCGCCACGGGCTGACCGGCACGGCGGCGGCCGGCGGGGGCGTCGTCGTGCAGGCCGGCGCGGAGGCCATCGGCAGGGCGGCCGCCGAGGCGGGCGTCGTGCTGCTCGAGTTGCGCCCGGCGGACAGCGGCGGGCTGGAACAGATGTTCCTGTCCCTGACCGCCGGCGACTCGGTGCAGGAGGCTGTGCGATGACCGCCGTGCAGAACGCGACGACCGGCCCGGCCGGTGTTGCGCCTGGGGACGACCGTGGCCGTACCGTCGAGAAGGTCTCCCTCGCCCGCCTGACCCGGGTCGAGCTGCGCAAGCTGGCCGACACCCGGGCCGGGCTCTGGCTGTTGATCGTGATCGGGCTGGCCGCGGCCGGCACGGCCGCGATCCTGCTCGGTGCCGCGCCCGACGAGGAGCAGACCTACCAGGGGTTCCTCTCGTTCGGGCTGGCTCCCGCGACCGTGCTGCTGCCGGTGCTCGGCATCCTGTCGATGACCAGCGAATGGTCGCAGCGCACCGCGCTGACCACCTTCACGCTGACCCCCGCCCGCGGGCGCGTCGTCGCGGCGAAGCTGATCGCGGCGGTGCTCATCGCGGTCGCGGCGACCGCAGCGGCGGCGCTGCTGTCGGCGGGCGCCAACCTCATCGCGCTGGGCACCGGCGGCGACGGCAGCTGGCACCTCACCGCCGACCAGGCCGGCCGGCTGCTGGTCAACCAGGTGATGTTCGTGCTGATGGGGGCGGGGTTCGGCGCGCTGCTGATGAGCCCGGCGCTGGCCATCGTGCTGTACTTCGCGCTGCCGACGGCCTGGTCGGCGCTCGGGCAGATGGTGAAGCGGCTGAACGACGCGGCCGGATGGCTGGACCTCAACGTGACCTCGTTGCCGCTCAGCGAGCCGGCGATGAGCTCGGGGCAATGGGCGCGGCTCGGGGTGTCGTGCGCCGTCTGGGTGATCCTGCCGCTGGCGGCCGGGACCGTACGCGTGTTGCGGCGGGAAGTGTCGTAGCCGGGCGGTAGTGTGTGCCCCCATGTCCGCTCCGGCCGTCCTGCGCGACGTCTTCCACGCCTACCGCGATCGCGCGGAGGAGGATGACGGTTACCTGTTCACCGACGACGAGGCACCGATCAACCGCCTCGACGTCCTGGTCTACCGGCCCACCTCCACGGTGGACATGACGTCGTTCGCGACCATCGGCATGGCGGCGCAGCAGATGCCGGCGAGGCCGCGGCCCGGCGGGGGCGCCCGCGCCGAGCTGCGGCTGCGCCGGCGCGGGTCGCTCTCGCGCCCGGAGGAGCACGCCATCGCCGTGCAGCTGGCCAACCTGGCGATCCACCCGTTCCTGGCCGGCAGCCAGCTGAGCTGGGGTCACATGATCGGCTTCGGCGGCGACTTCCCGACGTTCCCGGGCTGCCCGTCGGTGCTGCTCGCCGGGCCGTTGAGCGACGACGACCCGGACTGCGTGCAGACCGGCGACGGCCCGGTCCGGCTGATCAACGTCGTGCCGATCACCGACGCGGAACGCGACCGCGGGCGGGAGCTGCCGCCGGCCGACTTCGCCCGGTCGCTGCGGGAGAGCGTCGACATCTTCGCCGAGCGGCCCGACGGGGTCAGCCGGGGCTGATCACCCGGTCGCCGGAGGTCGCGCGTCGGCACTGATCCGCGCGTGCAGGTGCATGTCGTGCCGGCCGTCGGCGTGGACGGCGGCGCTGCGCCTGGTGCCCTCCAGCGGGAAACCGGCCCGCGTGGCGACCCGGCACGAGGCCTGGTTACGGGTCGAGTGCTCGAGCTCGAGCCGGTGGAAACCCGCCGCGCCGAGGGCCCACGCGGCCACCGCGGTGAGCGCCCGGGCCGCCACGCCGGCGCCCCGTGCCGCCGGCACCACCCAGTAGGCACACGAGGCGACGCCGTCGTCGAGGTCCATGCCGCGGACGGCGATGCGCCCCAGCACGGCCCCGCCGCTGGTCACCGCCCAGTGCGCGCCGCGAGCCTCCGCCCAGTCCCGGCGGTACTCCGCGAACCAGGCCCGGACGTGGTCGGCCGACGAGGGCCGGCGGGTGTGCCACCGCTGGATCGCGGGATCGTCGTAGGCGGCGAGGAACGCCGGCACGTCGGCGTGCTGCCAGGGGCGCAGCAACAGGTCGCCGGCCGCGACGAGCACGGGCTGCGGTCCGGCACAGAGCGTGCCGGCGGGGATCGTGGGCGGCGTCGTGAGGCCTGACGGCATGTGCGCATCCTGCCCTGTGACCCGGCCGCGCCGATAGCCGGAGGCTAGGCTGGGACCATGCCGATCGGTGCGCAACCACCCGGACGGCGGGGAACGGTGGACGAGCCGTACAGCCCGCTCAACCTGCGCCTGATCCTGGCCGCCTTCGGGTTCGTGGTGTGCTCGGTCCTGTCCGTGCTGATGTTCCGCGCGGGGTGGACGGTGCCGGCGTGGCTGCTGGCGGCCTGGGCGGCGGTCGCCGTCGTGGACGCGGTCGTGGTGCAGCTGCGGCGGCGCGCGCGGGCCCGGGCCGAGGGCGGCCGGGACCACTCCCTGTTCGAGTAGCCGCGTCATGCCCCTTTTGCGCCGTACCTCCCTGTACCGTGCGGTTCTGTGCGCGCCTCCTTCCGCCTGACCGTCGCTGTCCTGCTCCTGACCCCGCTGCTGCCGCCGGTCACCCCGGCCGCGGCGGCGCCACCACCACCGGCGCCCGCCGGTGCGGCGACCGTCATCGACGACACTCGCGAGCCCTCCCACAAGACCTTCGCCACCGACGGGCTGGATCTCCGCCGGCCCGAGGTCGGCCGCCGGGCCCGGGCCGCCGCCACCCCGCCGGTCGGCACGGTCCGCGAATGGCTCGCTCTGGACGACGTGAAGGGCAGCCTGTACCGCAAGAACTACACGCTGCGCGGCGTCGGGAAACACATCGAGGTGTGGGTCGCCGACGACATCGCCTTCCCGGAGGGCGACTGCCGGGGCGCCGCCTCGACCAGGGTCACCGACGCCCAGGTCGCCGGCCTGATCCGCGAGTTCGACGGGCGCATCCAGCCCCGGGAGACCGCCGCGTTCAGCACGCCGCCGGACCGGGACGGCACCGATCCGCTGATCACCGGGGACTTCACCGGCGACGGCGGCCGGACGGTCACCCTGGTCGACAACGTGCGCGACGACAACTACGCCGACTTCCCGAAGGCCGTCACGTACATCGCCGGCTTCTTCTCCGCGCAGCTCAACGAGCTCGTCGACCGCAACGTCATGACGATCGACGCGTACGACTGGCAGCACCGCACCGGAGCCACCCCGCCGGACGAGCCCACCGGCGACCTGTGCACCAGCCGCCCGGCGCGGCCCCGCCTGTACGAGGGCACCTTCGCGCACGAGTGGCAGCACCTGCTGCAGTACTACACCGACCCGGACGAGGAGGTGTGGGTGAACGAAGGCCTGTCCGACTACGCGCAGACCCTCGTCGGGTACGTCGACGGCACCGCCACCGTGCACCACCCGGGCGCCGACAGCCACCTCTTCTGTTTCCAGGGCTTCGGCACCGTCCGCACCCGGTACAACGCGAACCCCAAGGACTGCGGGGGCGCGCAGAACTCGCTGAACCAGTGGGACGAGGGCGCGCCCGCGGAGGTGCTGGCCGACTACGGCAACGCGTACCAGTTCATGCTGTACCTGCGCGACCGCTTCGGCGCGGGCGCGCTGTCGCGGCTGCACCGTGACGGCAGCCGGCAGGGTCTCGCCGCGGTGCAGGCCGCCCTGGGCGCGGACACCCGGCTGTACGGCGTCCTGCACGACTTCCAGACGATGACGCTGGTCGACAAGGTGGTCGAGGGCGGCACGATGGCCGGGGTGCCGCGCGGCCGGGTGAGCGCGCCGAGCCTGCGGTCGACGGTCAACCTGGCGAACCCGGCCTCGTACGACCGGCCGGGCGCGGCCCCGAACGGCGCCGACTACGTCCGGCTGCGGGACCGGGCCGGCCGCCCGCTGACCGGTGCGGCGCTGCGATCGGTGCGGTTCTCGGGCGCCCGTACGCTGCCCGCCCAGCCCCTGCAGTGGACGGTCCGCGACGGCGCGCTGTTCTCCGGCGACGCCGGCTCCACGGACGCCACCGCGGTCATGGCGGTCACCGTGCCGCGTACCGCCGCGAAGCTGACCCTGCGTGCCCGCTACGGCGCCGAGCAGGGTTACGACTTCGGCTACGTGACGGTGTCCGTCGACGGTGGACGCACGTACCGGGCGATCGCGGGTGACCGTACCGTCGCCGGACCGCTCGGTCCCGCGGTCACCGGCACCACCGACGGCTTCGAACGGCACACGTACGACCTGGCCGCGTACGCGGGAAAGCGCATCCTGCTGGGCTTCCGCTACGTCAGCGACGGCGCGGTCAACGAGGGCGGCTGGTACGTCGACGACGTGGCGCTCGGCGGCCGGGTCCTCGCAGACGGCACGACGCTGCGCGGGTTCCGCTCGCCGACGCAGATCGTGCCGGTGGCGGTGCACGGGTGGAACGTGCGGCTGGTCGGGCTAGACGAGGCGGGGCGGCGGGCGCGGCAGGTGCCGGTGGACCAGGCCGCGGCGCTGCGGGCGTACCCGAAGGTCGTCGCGATCGTGGCCTACGACGAGCCGACCGGGACCGTCCGGCAGTACGCGCCGTACGCGCTGACGGTCAACGGGGTGGTGCAGCCGGGCGGTGGCCCGGCGGCGTGACGGCCGCGGTGGCCCTGCCGCGGACGTGCGGGGCGGCGGGGCCCGGCGGCCCGGACGGCGGGAACCGGAAGCGGTGCACGTCGTCCACGGTGAACCCGGCGGCGGCTATCGCGGCGACGGTGTCGCGGCCGGTGTGGCAGCCGCCGAGCAGCCGCGGCCAGACGGTGGCGTCGACGATGCGCTGCACCCGCCGCAGGCCACCGGGACGCTCGGCCACGACGTGCTCGAGGAAGCGCAGCTGCCCGCCCGGGCGCAGCACGCGGCGGATCTCGGCGAGGGCCGCCGCCTGGTCGGGCACCGAGCACAGCACGAGCGCGGCCACCGCGGCGTCGAAGGTGCCGTCGGCGGCGGGCAGCGCGCCGGCCAGGCCCGGGACGACCCGGACCGGCACCGGAGCCGTGCGCGCCGCCGCCTCGGCCGCCGCCCGCAGGTACGGCTCGGGCTCCACGGCCAGCACCTCGGTGACCGCGGGCGGGTAGTGCGGGAACATGCGGCCGTTGCCGGCGCCGACCTCGATCACCCGGCCGCGCAGGTCCGCCACGATGGCGTGCCGATGCTCGGCGGCCCCGGCGCGGTCCATCTGCGCGCTCACCCGTTCGTAGACGCGCGCGAAGATCGGATGCCTCATCGCTCAAGCGTGGCAGCGCTCGGCCACCGGCGGAACCACCCGCCCGGCCGCGATCAGCGCGGCCGACGCGACGCCGCAGCACGCGGCGACCCCGGCCAGGACGGCGGTGTAGCCCGGCAGCGCCGCGGCGGCCAGCGGCGCCACGGCCTTGGCGAGCGTCATCGGTACGACGAGGATCCCGGCGAGCGTGGCGTACCGGCCGGTGCCGTAGCGCTCGGCGAGCAGGACCGGCCGCGCGATCGTGGCCACGCCGAAGCCGATGCCGACGCCGGTCACCGTGCCGACCGCGCCCGCCGTACCGGCCGCGACGACCGGCATGGCGAGCGCCGCGACGGCCTGGACGGCGAACACCGCCGCGGTCACGCTCGTGGTGCGGAACCGGCGCTGCAGCCCGGTGGTGACCAGCCGCCCGGCCACCGACAGCACCCCGAGCAGCCCCGCGACGGCGGCCGCCCACGCCGGCGGGTGCCCCCACGACACCAGCGCCGACACGAGGTGGACGGTGAGGGTGCTGACCGCCGCGGTGTGGGCGGCGAACGCGAGCGCGAGCAGCCAGAACCCACGGTCGGCCAGCGCGGTCCACACCACCGGCCCGCGCGTCCTCGCGCCGACCGGGCGGCCGGGCCGCCGGACGAAGACCGCGTGCAGCGGGACGGTGAGCGCCTGGATCGCGGCGAGCACGAGGACGGCGGTGCGCCACCCGTACGCGTCGACGAGCCGGCCGGTCAGCGGCAGGAAGATCGTGCTGGCGAACCCGGCCACCACGGTGATGGTCAGCAGCGCCCCCGCCCGGCGCTCGGCGGTGTACCAGGTGAGCACGACCGCGAACGCCGCCTCGTACAGGCCGGCGGCGCTCGCGGCCCCGATCCCGGCCTGGACGGCGTAGAGCTGCCAGAGCCGGTCGACGCCGCTGTAGGCCACCAGGGCCAGCGCGCCCACCAGCGAGCCGGCGGTCATCAGGGCGCGGCCGCCGTGCCGGTCGAGCAGCCGGCCCACCGGGATCGCCAGCACCGCGCCGGTGACCACGCTGAGCGTGAAGGCCCCGGTGACCGCGCCCGTACCGGCGTGCAGGTCGGCCGCGACCGGCCGCAGGAGCACGGCGAACGAGTAGTAGAGCGTGCCGTAGCCGATGGTCTGGGTGACCGCGAGGGCGGCTACCCGGCTCACCCGCAGCAGCCGCCGGACTCACCGGTCTGCGGCGCGGCGTTCGACGAGCAGACGCCGGTCTCCGGCAGGTCGAGCTGGACGTCCCGGGCGGCCGCCCAGTCGCCGGCCAGCGCCGCGGCGATCGATCGGACCTGCTCGTAGCCGGTGGCCAGCAGGAACGTGGGCGCCCGGCCGTACGACTTCACGCCGACGGCGTAGTAGCCCGGCTCCGGCTGGCTGAGCTCGTCGACGCCGTGCGGGCGTACGGTGCCGCAGGAGTGCTCGTTCGGGTCGATCAGCGGGGCGAGGGCCCGGGTGCAGCCCAGCGCCGGGTCGAGGTCGAGCCGCAGTTCCCCGGCGATGGAGTGGTCCGGCCGGAACCCGGTGGCGCCGACGATACGGTCGGCGACCAGCGTGCGACCGTCGACGGCGGTCAGCCGGACATGGTCGTCCGCGGGTGTGATCGTGTGCACGGCGAAGCCGGTGAGCAGGTCGGCGCGGCCGGAGTCGACCAGCCGCCTGATGCCGGTGCCGAGGGCGCCGCGGGCGGGCAGGGCGTCGGCCTCGCCGCCGCCGACCGCGCGGTCGATGGTGCCGCCGCGGGTGGCCCAGGTGATCGTGGTGCCCGGCTCCTGGGCGGCCAGCTCGGCCAGCGCCAGCAGCGTGTTGGCCGCCGAGTGCCCGGCGCCCACGACGACGGTGTGCCGGCCGGCGTACGCGGCCCGGTCGGCGCCGAGCACGTCGGGCAGGGCCGGGCCGATGAGCCCGGCCGCGGCACGTTCGCCGTGCGCGGGCAGGCCGTTGGCGCCGAGCACGTTGGGCGTACGCCAGGTGCCGGAGGCGTCCAGCACCGCCGAGGCCAGGATGTCGTCGCCGGAGGCGAGCCGGACGACGAACGGGGCGCGGTCGCGGCCGGCGGTGCGGACGCGGTCCATGCCGAGCCGGCCGATCGCCTCGACGCGGGCGTCGTAGCGCACGTGCGGGGCGATCGGCGGCAGCTTCGCCAGCGGCTGGAGGTAGCTCTCGACGAGCTCCGCGCCGGTGGGCAGGGCGTCGAGGACGGGCTCGGCCCAGCCGGCGGCCTCCAGCAGGCGCCGGGCGGCGTGGTCGATGTCGTAGCGCCACGGCGAGAACAGCCGGACGTGGCCCCACTCGGCGATGGCCGCGCCCGCGGACGGCCCGGCCTCGAGCACGGTGAACGGCAGCCCGCGCTCGTGCAGGTGGGCGGCCGCGGCCAGGCCGACGGGCCCGGCCCCGATCACCACCACCGGGTACGACCCATCAGTCACCGGTGATGTCCCGGCGGCGTCCCCGCAGCACGCCGCGCCGGCCTCGACGGCTTCCTGCCGGGCGGCCGGCGCGCAGCAGGAGCCCGTGGCCTCGGCGGCCTCCGCGGTGCCGCAACACGGCGTGGTGGGCTGGTCGGTCATGGGAGCCTCCCTCGCGAGCCTCGCATCAGCCGGGGCTGATCCTTGTCTCGATCTCTGTCGAACTGACGCCCCCACCTTGCATCCCGCTTAGACGAGTGTCAAGCTATGCCGCATGTCGGTTCTTCCCCTCGCGGACGCCGCACCGGCCCCGGCCTGCTGCCCGCCGCTGTCGGTGCAGGCCCTGGCCCCGCAGGTCGCCGGGCAGCTCGCACCGCTGTTCAAGGCGCTCAGCGACCCGGTCCGGCTCCGCCTGCTGTCCATGATCGCCTCCAGCGCCGAGGTCTGCGTCTGCGAGCTGACCGACGGGTTCGACGTGACCGGCGCGACCATCTCGCATCACCTCCGCGTGCTGCGGGAGACCGGCCTGGTGGACTGCGAGCGGCGCGGCACGTGGGTCTACTACTGGGTACGCCGGGAGGCGCTCGACCTGCTGGGGGACCTGCTGACGACCCATCCGGCCACGCCGCCCGCACCGGAGCATCAGTCGGAGGTGATATCAGCTGATCCTGATGTGGTACGCCTGCTCGCCGACCCGCTGCGGGCCCAGCTCGTCCGGATCCTCGCGCAGGGGCCGGCCACCACCTCGCACCTGGTCGCCGACACCGGCGCCAAGCAGCCCAACGTCTCCGGCCACCTCAAGCAGCTGCGCGAGGCGGGCGTCGTCACCGCGGAGCCGCGCGGCAGGTTCACGTTCTACCGGCTCGTGCCCGCCGTGCTGCAGGGCGCCGCGCTGCACCTGGCCGACCTCGCCGAGCAGGCCCGCGCCACCGCCGGCACGTTCCGGGCCTGCTGACATGACCGCCACGATCGCGGCCGGCCCGGCGCCGGTCGTCGCCCGCCTGTCCCGCCTCGACCGGTTCCTGCCGCTGTGGATCGGCCTCGCGATGGCCGCCGGGCTGCTGCTCGGCCGGCTCGTCCCGGGGCTGGACAGCGCCCTCGAGGCCGTGACGGTCGGCGGGATCTCGCTGCCGATCGCCCTCGGGCTGCTGATCATGATGTATCCGGTGCTCGCCAAGGTCCGCTACGACCGACTCGGCACCGTCACCGGCGACCGGCGGCTGCTGGTCTCGTCGCTCGTGCTCAACTGGCTGATCGGCCCGGCGGTCATGTTCGCGCTCGCGTGGATCTTCCTCGCGGACCACGCCGAGTACCGCACCGGCCTGATCATCGTCGGGCTGGCCCGGTGCATCGCCATGGTGATCATCTGGAACGACCTGGCCGGCGGCGACCGGGAGGCCGCCGCCGTGCTGGTCGCGCTCAACTCGGTCTTCCAGGTGCTCGCGTTCGGGCTGCTCGGCTGGTTCTACCTCAGCGTGCTGCCGGGCTGGCTGCACCTGTCCGGCGCCCGGCTGCAGGTCTCCGGCTGGGACATCGCCCGCAACGTACTGATCTTCCTCGGCATCCCGCTGCTCGCCGGCTTCCTCACCCGCCGACTCGGTGAGCGGGCGCGGGGCCGCGACCGGTACGAGACGGCGTTCCTGCCGCGGATCGGGCCGTTCGCCCTGTACGGGCTGCTGTTCACGATCGTCGTGCTGTTCGCGCTGCAGGGCGACGCGATCACGACCCGGCCCTGGGACGTGGCGCTGATGGCCGTACCGCTGCTGGCGTACTTCGCCGTCATGTGGGCCGGGTCGTACGCGCTGGGCCGCGGCCTCGGGATGGGCTACGAGCGCACCACCACGCTCGCCTTCACCGCGGCCGGCAACAACTTCGAGCTCGCCATCGCGGTGGCGATCGGCACGTTCGGGATCACCAGCGGCCAGGCTCTCGCGGGGGTGGTCGGCCCGCTGATCGAGGTACCGGTGCTGGTCGGGCTCGTGTACGTGAGCCTGGCCCTGCGCCGGCGGCTGTTCCCGGCGGTGCCCGCGTGACCGTGGTCCGGCTCGTGCCCATGGCCGGCGAGCACGCCGGCGCGGTGCTCGGCATCTACGCCGCGGGCATCGCGGCCGGCAACGCCACGTTCGAGACCGAGGCGCCCGGATGGGCGGCGTTCGACGGCGGCAGGCTGCCGGACCATCGGTTCGTCGCGCTCGACGTGGACGGCACGGTCACCGGCTGGGTGGCCTGCTCCCGGGTCTCCCCCCGGCCGGTGTACGCCGGCGTCGTCGAGCACTCCGTCTACGTGCATCCGGCGTACGGCGGCCGCGGCATCGGCCGGGCGCTGCTCGAGGCGCTGATCGCGTCGACCGAGCGCGCCGGGATCTGGACCATCCAGTCCGGCGTCTTCCCGGAGAACCTGCCCAGCCTCGCCCTGCACGCCCGCTGCGGCTTCCGCACCATCGGCACCCGCGAGCGCGTCGGCCGCCACCACGGCCGCTGGCGCGACGTCATCCTGCTCGAACGCCGCAGCGCCACCGTCGTCTGACCCACACCCGAGGAGAGCCGTGACCGACCAGCCCAGCGTCCTGTTCGTCTGCGTGCACAACGCCGGCCGGTCCCAGATGGCCGCCGGCTGGCTGCGCCACCTGGCCGGCGACCGGGTCGAGGTGCGTTCCGCCGGCTCGGCCCCCGCCGACGCGGTGAACCCGGCCGCGGTGGCTGCCATGCGGGAGGTCGGCATCGACATCGCGGATCAGCGTCCGGCGCTGCTGGCGTACGACACCGTGGAGGCGTCGGACGTCGTGGTGACCATGGGGTGCGGCGACGCCTGCCCGTACTTCCCCGGCAAGCGCTACGAGGACTGGAAGCTCGAGGACCCGGCCGGCAAGGGCGTCGAGGCCGTGCGTCCCATCCGCGACGAGATCAGGAACCGGATCGAGAAGCTGCTCGCCGAGCTGCTGCCCGCCGGCTCCTAGGGACGCGGGTCGGGCGGGATCAGGCCGAGGTAGGTCAGCTTCTGCTTGATCGTGTCGGGCGCGAACGGCTTGAGGACGTACTCGTGGGCGCCGGCGGCCAGCGCCCGCACCATCTGGCTGTGCTCGGCCTCGGTGGTCACCATCATCATGCACATGTCCCGCAGCGGCGGCATCTTGCGGACGTGGCGGATCAGCTCGAGCCCGTCCATCACCGGCATGTTCCAGTCGATCAGCGCCACGTCCGGCACCGTCGGGATCTCCACCAGCAGGTCCAGGGCCTCCTGACCGTTGCTCGCCTCGTACACCGCGAAGCCGTGACCGGCCATGGTGCGCTGCAGGATGCGGCGCATCGTGCTGGAGTCGTCGACCACCAATGCGAGCATGCGGTCGCCTTTCGTCGCAGGTCCGGCCAACGGATCCATCGGCCGCGACGGCGGTCTGCTGAGCGGATTCGGGCCCCGATCTGCGCCGCCGGTGGACTGGACGGCCGCACCGGGGGCACGCTACGGGTATGACCTCGATCAGTGCTCTCCCGCCCGGACTGGCAGCCTCCGCGGCCCGCGTCGGCGATGCCGGCACGGTGCTCGGCGACGAGGAGGTGACGGCGTTCATCACCGAGCAGCTCGCCGCCCACCCGTTCGACGGGCGCAGCGTGTGCGTGCTCGTGCCGGACGCGACGCGGACGTGCCCGCTGCCGCTGCTCATGCGCGCCGTGCACGGCGCCCTGCACGGCCGGGTGACCCGGCTGACCGTGCTGGTCGCGCTGGGCACGCACGCCGCCATGACGCAGGAGGCGCTGGCTCGGCACCTCGGGTACGAGCCCGGCCGGCTCGCCGAGACCTATCCGGGCACCGTGGTGGTCAACCACGAGTGGTGGAAGCCGGAGACCTTCGCCGACCTCGGCACGGTCCCCGCCACCCGGATCGCCGAGCTGTCCGAGGGCCGCATGGACGTCGCCGTGCCGGTGCTGCTGAACCGGGCGGTCGTGGAGCACGACGTCGCGCTCGTGGTCGGGCCGGTGCTGCCGCACGAGGTGGTCGGGATGTCCGGCGGCAACAAGTACTTCTTCCCGGGCGTCGGCGGCAAGCGGATCATCGACGTCTCGCACTGGCTCGGCGCGCTGATCACGTCGGCGGAGATCATCGGTACGAGCGGCCTGACCCCCGTACGCGCGCTGATCGACGACGGCGCCGCGCTGATCCCGGCCGAGAAGCTGGCGCTCAGCGTGGTCACCGCCGAGGTGGCCGACGGCGCGGTGGACAGCGCGGTGGACGACGCCGTACCGGCCTCGGCCGCGGGCCCGGCGGCGGGCACCGGCAGCGGGCTGCACTCGGTGTCGTTCGGCGACACCCGCGCCTCGTGGGCGTCGGCGGCCGAGGTGTGCGCCGCCACCCACGTCACGTACCTGGACGCCCCGGTCCGGCGGGTGCTGTCGATCGTGCCCGCCATGTACGACGAGATCTGGACCGCCGCGAAGGGCTTCTACAAGGTCGAGCCGGTGGTCGCCGACGGCGGCGAGGTGATCCTGTACGCCCCGCACGTCACCGAGCTGTCCTCCACCCATCCGGAGATCTACGAGATCGGCTACCACTGCCGCGACTACTTCGTCGGCCAGTGGGACCGCTTCGCCGCCGTGCCGTGGGGCGTGCTGGCCCACTCGACGCACCTGCGCGGCGCCGGCACGTACGACCCGGCGACCGGCGAGGAGCGGCTGCGGGTCCGGGTCACCCTCGCCACGGCGATCCCCGAGGAGGTGTGCCGGGCGGCGAACCTGGGTTACCTCGATCCGGCGCTCGTCGACCCCGCCGTGTACGCGCACGACCCGGACACCCTGGTCGTCCCCCGCGCCGGCGAGATGCTGTTCCGGCTGGGCCCGCGATGACCGCGACAGCCGCCGCGTCGGCGGTCCTGGGCGGGCTGGGGCCGCTGCGTGCCACAGCGTTCGCGGTCGCGCCGGCCTAGGGCCCGCTGGTCATTCGCCCTCGCGCGGCACCCCGGGCGGCTTGGGGGCGTTCAGGCCGAAGTGCAGGCCCACCACGCGGATCAGGAAGCACACCGCGGCCGCCACCAGCGCCACCGGGAGCCCCAGCAGGCGGCCGGTCCCGGTGTGGGCGGCCAGGACGACCAGCGCGGCCCCGACCAGGGCGGGTACCGCGTACAGGCCGCTGCTCAGCACGCCGGGGAGCTGCCGGATCAGCACGTCGCGCAGGGTGCCGCCGCCGACGCCGGTGATCGCCCCCAGGATGATCGCCTGCATCGGGCCGACCCCGAACAGCAGCGCCTTGCCGGCGCCGGTGACCGCGAACAGCGCCAGCCCGGCGGCGTCCAGCACGTCGATCGACCTGCTGAACCGGTTGAGGCCGCGGCCGAACAGGAACGCGAGCAGGCCACCGGCGGCCGCCACCGTGAGGTAGCGCCAGTCGGCGAACGCGGCCGGCGGTACGGCGCCCAGCAGCACGTCGCGCATGATGCCGCCGCCGACCGCTGTGATCATGCCCAGCGTGACGACGCCGACGAGGTCCACCCGGGCCACCCGGATGGCGGTGAGCGCGCCGTTCAGCGCGAAGGCGAAGGTCCCCACCAGGTCGAGGACGAGAAGCACCGACACCGGGTCAGGTCGCCGGTGCCGTCCGGGACGACTTCACGCGGCTGGCGCCCACGATGATGTCGGCGCAGGCGTCCGGGTCCAGGGTCGAGGTGTTGAGCACGAGGTCGTAGCGGGTCGGTTCGCGCGGGTCCCAGCCGTACAGCCGGATCGACATGTCGGCGCGGACCGTGTCCTCGCGGCGCTGCCGCTTCGCCGCCCGCTCCGGGCTGATCCCGCCGGTACGGGCGGCCCGTGCGACGCGGTGGTCCACCGGCGCGTCGAGCCGCACGTGCAGCGCCCCCGGCCACGAGGCGAGGATCAGGGCCCCGTTGCGGCCCACGATCACCGCGCCGGCGCGGGCCGCCTCCAGGACCCAGCGGGTGTTGCTCAGCACCAGCTCGTGGTCGTCGCGCTGGGCCATCGCCACGGCCGGGCCCTCGAGGGCCGCGTACGAGCCACCCATGACGCCGAAGACGCGGGACAGCAGGCCGTCGTCGTCCGGCTTCGGGATGCCCTCGAGCTCCTCCGAGGAGAAGGCCTGGGCGTGGAACGTCACCCCGAGCGCCGCGGCGACCCGTGGGCCGACGTCCTGGGCGCCCGAGCCGTACGACTCGAAGATCGTCACGACGGGCGGGGACATGGCCTCATCGTGCGCCGCAGGGCCGCCGGCCGCAAGCGGCGCGCCCGGCGACGGGCAACAGTTGGCAATTCGTTGACCCCGATCCGCCGGTGCGCGCCCAATGGAGGGGACATCCCATCGCCGACCCATGGAGGCCCGCCGTGCTTCGACCCCAGGACACCGCCACCCGCGAGCGCAAGCGCCTCGACGGCCTCTGGCGCTTCGCCCTCGACCCGGCCGGCGCGGGGCGCGCCGAGCGGTGGTTCGCCGGACCGCTGGCCGACGCCCGCGAGATGGCCGTGCCGGCGAGCTTCAACGACATCACCGCGGATCCCGCGGTGCGCGACTACTTCGGCGACGTCTGGTACCAGACCGAGGTACGGGTACCACGCGGCTGGGACGGCCGGCGGATCGTGCTGCACTTCGAATCCGCCACGCACCGCGCCACGGTGTGGGTCGGCGACGCCGAGGTGGTCTCGCACGAGGGCGGGTACACGCCGTTCGCCGCGGACGTCACCGCACATGTCGGCGCCGGGGAGGTCGCCCGGATCACCGTCCTGGTCAACAACACGCTCAGCTTCCAGTCGATCCCGCCGGGGGTCGTCGAGCAGACCCCGGCCGGCCCGCGGCAGCGCTACTGGCACGACTTCTTCAACTACGCCGGCATCCACCGGCCGGTCTGGCTCTACCAGACCCACCCGCTGCACCTCACCGACGTCACCGTCGTGACCGGGCTGGACGGCGCCGACGGCATCGTCGAGTACGCGACCGGGGCCAGCGCTGACGCCACCACCCGCGTGGTGCTGCGTGACGCGGACGGCCGCACGGTGGCCGAGGGCGACGGGGCGAGCGGCACGCTGACCGTTCCGAGCGCGCACCGGTGGGGGCCCGGCGACGGCTACCTCTACGACCTGGAGGTGCTGCTCGCCGACGGGGACGGGACCGTCGTGGACAGCTACCACCAGAGCGTGGGGATCCGTACGGTCAAGGTCAGCGGCAACCGGTTCCTGATCAACGGCGAGCCGTTCCACTTCACCGGCTTCGGCAAGCACGAGGACCTGCCGGTGATCGGCAAGGGGCACAACGACGCGTTCATGCTGCACGACTTCGAGCTGCTGCGCTGGATCGGCGCGAACTCGTTCCGGACGTCGCACTACCCGTACTCGGAGGAGGTCCTCGACGCCGCCGACCGGCACGGCATCGTGCTCATCGACGAGACGGCGGCCGTCGGCCTCAACATGGGCCTCGGCGGCGGCATCTTCGGCGCCCAGGGCTACACCACGTTCAGCCCGGACACGATCAACGACGCGTCCCGCGAGGTGCACGCCCAGGCGATCCGCGAGCTGGTGGCCCGGGACAAGAACCACCCGAGCGTCGTGCTCTGGTCGATCGCCAACGAGCCGGAGAGCGACACCGAGGGCGCCGAGGACTACTTCCGCCCGCTGTTCGAGCTGACCCGGGAGCTCGACCCCAGCAGGCCGGTCGGCTTCGTCAACGTCATGCTCGCGCCGTACGGCAAGTGCCGGGTGTCGCAGTTCGCCGACGTGCTCATGCTCAACCGCTACTACGGCTGGTACGTCCACACCGGCGACCTCCCCGCCGCCGAGCAGGCCTGGGAGGAGGAGCTGCGCGGCTGGGCGAGCGAGAACAAGCCCATCATCATCACCGAGTACGGCGCCGACACGTACCCCGGCCTGCACGCCCTGGGCAACCAGCCGTGGACCGAGGAGTACCAGGTCGAGTACCTGGACATGAACCACCGGGTCTTCGACCGGGTCGACGCGGTCGTGGGCGAGCACGTGTGGAACTTCGCGGACTTCGCCACCACCTCCGGCGTGATGCGGGTGGGCGGCAACAAGAAGGGCGTGTTCACCCGCGACCGGCAACCCAAGGCGGCGGCCTTCGCCCTGCGGCGCCGCTGGCGCAAGGACGTGTGAGCGCCATGAGCGCCACGATCGCCGCGCCGGCCACGACCACCCGCAAGCTGGGTGCCGCGCAGTTCCTCGGGTACGCCGCGGGCGACGCGGCGAACAACCTGGCGTTCTCGATGACGTCGTTCTTCCTGCTGATCTACTACACCGACGTGGTGGGGCTCAGCGCCGCCGCGGCGGGCACGCTCTTCCTGGTCATCCGGGTCTGGGACGGCTTCGCCGACGTGTTCGCCGGGCGGGTCGTGGACCGGACGATGACCCGGTGGGGCAAGTTCCGGCCGTTCTTCATCTTCGCCGGCCCGCCGGTGCTGCTGCTGAGCGTCGCCACGTTCACCGTGCCGGGGCTGTTCGACAGCCACGGGGCCAGCCTGGTAGCCGCGTACCTCACGTACGGGCTGCTGGGGCTGGCGTACAGCCTGGTGAACATCCCGTACGGCTCGCTGGCCGCCGCCATGACGCAGCGCCCGGACGAGCGGGCCAAGCTCGCGAGCTTCCGGATGATCGGCACGGCCGTCACCACCATCATGCTGGCCCTGGTCGTCTCGCCGCAGATCCAGCAGTACCGCGGTGACCCGGACGGCTTCCAGCGCTCGCTGCTGATCACCACGGCGATCTTCGCGGTCATCGGCCTCGCGCTGTACCTGTTCCTGTTCAGCACCGCCCGCGAGGCGGTGCAGCGCGACGTCGCGCAGGTCAGCGCCCGGCAGAGCTTCGGCACCCTGCGCGGCAACAAACCGCTGATCATGCTGTGCCTGTCGTCGCTGGCGTTCCTGACCGCGCTGTTCTCGCTGCAGACCGTGCAGGTGTACTACGCCCGCGACGTGCTGGGCAACGCCAACCTGCTCACGGCGCTGACCGTGCTCAGCGTGGGGGCCATCTTCGTCGTGGCGCCGCTGATGCCGCGGATCGTCCGCGCGATCGGCAAGAAGCGGGCCTTCCTGTCCTTCGGCGCGGTCGGCCTGCTGGCGGGCGTGGGCATCTCGGTGTCACCGCCGAGCACGCCCTGGGTGTCGATGACCTTCTTCGCCATCATGGGCATCTCCACGGCCGGCATCAACACGCTCATGTGGGCGCTGGAGGCCGACACCGTCGAGTACGGCGAGTGGCGCACCGGCGTGCGCACCGAGGGCATCACGTACGCCCTGTTCTCCTTCACCCGCAAGCTGGGCCAGGCGGTCGGCGGGGCGGTGGCCGCGTTCGCGATCGCGCTCGGCGGCTACGTCGGCGGTGCCGCGACCCAGAGCCAGGGCGCGCTGGACGCCATCCGGTACGCGTCGGGGTTCATCCCGGTCGTGTTCATCGTGATCGGGATGGTGATCTTCTTCCGGTACCCGCTGACGGAGCGCACGTTCGCCACGATGGTGGCCGAGACGCAGGCCCGCCGCCTGGCCGCCGCCGCCCGGCCCGCGCCCTGAGGGACGGGCGAGCGGGTCAGGCCTTCTCCGGAGGCTGCTGGAGGAACGGCGCGATGAGGTCCATCGGCAGCGGGAAGACGACGGTGGTCCGCTGGTCGCCGCCGATCTCCAGCAGCGTCTGCAGGTAGCGCAGCTGCAGCGCCGACGGGCTGGCGGACAGGATGTGGGAGGCGTCGTGCAGCGCCTGCGCGGCCTCGTGCTCGCCGGTGGCGTTGATGACCTTGGCCCGGCGCTCGCGTTCGGCCTCGGCCTGCCGGGCCATGGCGCGCTGCATGGCCTCGGGGATCTCGACGTCCTTGATCTCCACGGTGGTGACCTTGATCCCCCACGGCTCGGTCTGCTCGTCGACGATCTTGCGGATGCTCTCGTTGAGCTCCTCCCGCTCGGCGAGCAGCGTGTCGAGGTCGGCGTGCCCCAGGACGCTGCGCAGCGTGGTCTGCGCGATCTGCGACGTGGCGACCGGATAGGACTCGACCTCGACGATCGCCCTGACCGGGTCGGTGACCCGGAAGTAGGCGACCGCGTTGACCCGGGCGGGCACGTTGTCGCGGGTGATCACCTCCTGCGGCGGGATGGTCAGGGTGATCGTGCGCAGCGGCACCCGTTCCATCCGGTCGATCAGCGGCAGCAGGAGCAGCGGCCCGGGGCCGTGGGCGCCACGCAGGCGCCCCAGGCGGAAGACGACCGCGCGTTCGTACTCGCGCAGCACCCGCAGGCCGCACAGCAGCACCACCGCCACCGCCAGCACGGCCGCGCCGATCCAGTAGCCGGTCATGTCGGATCCTCCTCGCCGTCGTCCGGTCCCGCCTCGCGGGCGGAACGGTAGCCCCGTGCCGAAGGTTGCCGGTCGAAGCCCCACACCGTGCCCGTACGCCGCCGCGACGGGGGCACCAGATCCACCAAGACCGGTCCGGTGCCCCGCATCTGCGGCGCCGCCGGTTCCTCGGCGCCGCGGTGGCGCACGGTGGACACGTCCGGGAAGCCCGATGGCGTACGCCAGAAGTCGCGAGCCCAGCGCCAGAGCAGCCAGCCGGTCAGCGCGCCGGCCGGGACCAGCACGGCCAGCTCCACCGGCCGGTGGTACGCCGCCACGGCGGCACCGAGGAAGGCCGCCGCGACCGCGGTCAGGGTGACGGACACCCCGCGGTGGAACCGGCCCGCCTCGGAGTGCGGCCAGCGGTCGACCGCCCGGACGATCTCCCGGCCGGTGTGCGAGCTGGTGCAGTCCGGCTTGTCCGGGCAGGCGTTGCACACGGCCGGGCGGGCCCGGTAGCGCACCACCCGGCGCTCCCGGTCGGCCTCGTGCGGCCACAACTTCTCGTCCCGCGGGCACACCCACAGGTCGTGGTCCGGCTGGTACGTGAACCCGGCCGTGCGGTACCGGTCGGAGCGGACCGCGGCGTGCCGGGCCAGCCATTCGAGCCCGGCGGCGACCGCGACCATCAGCCCGGCGTACCCGGTGACGAGCAGGACCATGGGGTCCACGGCCGTCAGTCCCCCGCGCTGGTGCTGGACGACGCGCCGGAGGCCTCCCGCTGGCGGCCGTCCTCGCTCGGCACGGTGATGTCGGTGAACAGCATGTCCTCCGGCTCCTCCAGGGTCGTCGGAGGCCGGCGCAGGCTGTGCCGCACCCCGAGGAAGCAGATCCACAGGAACGGCAGCGCTCCGCCGACGATGAAGACGACGTCACCGGGCAGCCGCAGCCACTCGAAGACGCTGTTGGTGGGGTTGGTGACGAACTTCAGCGTGCGGGCCGCGTGATAGCCGGAGTCGACCGACTTGTAGAGCTGCAGGATGCCCACCGGCAGCAGGGTGGCGAAGCACATCCACAGCAGGCCCAGGTTGGCCGACCAGAACGAGATCTTCGCCAGGCGCTCCGGCCAGTCCCGCTCCGGGATGAGGTATCGCAGGCAGAACAGGCCCAGCCCCATGGCGAGCATGCCGTAGACGCCCATCATGGCCGCGTGACCGTGGTTGGCGGTCAGCGCGGTGCCGATCTCGTAGTAGGACACGATCGGCAGGTTGATGAGGAAGCCGAAGATGCCGGCGCCGACGAAGTTCCAGAAACCCACGGCGACGAGGAACATCACCGCCCACCGGTGCGGGAAGGGGGTGGCCGACTTGCCCTCCTGCCGCGAGCCCAGCTGCAGGAAGCTCCACGCCTCGACGGTCAGGAACGTCAGCGGGATGACCTCGGCGGCGGAGAAGAACGCGCCCAGGGCCATGTGCTCGGCCGGCTCACCCGAGAAGTACAGGTGGTGCATGGTGCCGATGACGCCGCCCGCGGAGTACAGCAGAACGTCCAGGTAGATGACGGTCAGCGCGACGCGCTCCCGGATGACACCGAGCATCACGAAGATGTAGGCCACCATGACCGTGGTGAACAGCTCCAGGAAGTCCTCGACCCACAGGTGGACCACCCAGAAGCGCCAGAAGTCCGCGTGCGTGAAGTTGTCGCCGCTGTCGACCAGCAGCCCGACGGCGTAGAAGGCCGGGATCGCCAGGGCGGCGAGGAAGAACAGCCACGGCATGTTGCCCATGTGGTCGCGGGCCAGCCGGACCCGCAGGCCGCGGAACAGGATCGCCGCCCAGATGAACATCCCGAGGGTCAGCAGCACCTGCCACACCCGGGCCAGGTCCAGGTACTCGAAGCCCTGGCTCTCGAAGAAGGAGCCGGGCGAGGAGAACACGCCGTGGATGCTCAGCCCTTCCCCGATCAGGCTGCCGAACACCACGACAGCCACCGCGCCGAGCAGCACATAGGCCAGGACGTTCTGCCGCTTGGGCTCGCGCCCGGCGATGATCGGCGCGAGGAAGATGCCGGCGGCCAGGAACGCGGCCGAGACCCAGAACAGCGAAAGCTGCAGGTGCCACGTCCGCACGAGGTTGTACGGCAGCAGCCGCGCCAGATCGAAGCCGAAGAAGCTGGTCACGTCGGCGCGGTAGTGCTCGCTCGCCGCCCCGAGCAGCGTCTGCACCAGGAACAGCGCGCCGACCACGAGGAAGAACCAGGCGGTGGCCCGCTGCCCCGGGGTCAGCGTGACCGCGTCCGGGCTACGGAACGACAGGGTGTCCGCCTGGCGCCCCCGCCAGCCCAGCCTGTCGCCCCACCGGCCGAACACGGCGAACAGCGCACCGATCCCGGCCAGCAACGCGATGAGCGACAGGACGCTCCACACCACCACGTTCGCCGTGGGCTTGTTGTCGACCAGGGGTTCCGGCGGCCAGTTGTTGGTGTACGAGTAGTGCTTGCCCGGCCGTTCGGTCGACGCCGCCCACGCGGACCACGAGAAGAACGCGGTCAGCTGCCGGATCTGGACCGGATCGGTGATCGCCTTCGGCCGCAGGCCCTTGCTCGTGTCGTCGGCGCCGAAGAATTGCCCGTAGTAGGCGACGTTCTCGTCAAATGCCACCGCCTGTTCCGGGGTGACTGTCAGGGTCCGCGTCACCCCGTCGTACCGGTTCTCCCGGAAGTCCCGGATCACCCGCTGCGCGACGGCGTCCGACCCGCCGCCCAGCTGCCGGGTCACCGACTCGGCCGCCCGGTGCAGGTAGTCGTCGGTGAAGTCGGGACCCAGATAGGCGCCGTGACCGAAGATGGAGCCGTACTCCATCAGGCCGTTGTGCAGGAAGACCTGCTGGCCGCGGCTGACGTCGGCCCCGGTGTACAGCACCCGGCCGTCCGCGCTGACGACCCGGTCCGGAATCGGCGGCTCCGCGGTGTAGGTGCGATAGGCCAGCAGGCCCATCACCGCGAATCCGAAAAGCATCACCAGGGCGACGGCCTGGATCCAGGCCTTGCTCACCAGCAATGGACGACGACCCGTTCCTCCGGGCCGCTCGCGGACAGCAGTCACGACACCTCCAGGCAGCAAGACGCGACGCGGAACGACATTCTCGGGATGCGTCCGCCCGTCTCATGCAAGCACAACAAGGGACGGCGGCGCGCCGATGAACCCGATCGGGTCCAGAATGTTTTCCGGACCTTCCCTCCGCCATCAGGACATAGTCGTCGCTCGATTGGTTAATCGGAGGCGGCCGCGGGTCGCGGGGCCCACGCCGTGGTCCGGGTACGCCGGTGGCGCGCGGTGGAATCGCGGACGACGAGCCGGCACGGCAGGCTCACCGGCGCCTGTGACCGCGGCCGGGCGCCCCGCACGATCGCGAGCAGATTGCCGACCGCCGTACGGCCCATGGCGCCCAGCGGCGCGGCGACCGTGGTCAGCGGCGGCGTCACCAGCTCCGCGGCGAAGATGTTGTCGAAGCCGATGACGCTGACGTCGCGCGGGATCCGCGCCCCCATCGCCGTCAGGGCCCGGATCGCGCCGATGGCCACGAGATCGTTGTAGGCGAGCACCGCGGAGGTGGGTTGCGCCGCGAACCGGGCGGCGGCCAGCGCGCCGCCCGCGACGGTCGGCGGGAACGGGCCGATCCGGCGGACCTGCAGCTCCAGCTCCATCGCCGACTCGCGCAGCGACCGCCAGCGCATGCCGTCGGCCCAGGACGCCTCCGGGCCCGCCAGGTACGTGATGCGCCGGTGGCCCAGCTCGGCCAGGTGCTCCACGGCCCGGCGCACCCCGCGCGGGTTGTCGGTGATCACGCAGGGCACGTCGGTGACGGCCCGGTTGAGCACGATCAGCGGGCGCTGCTTCGCGGTCATCCGGATCGCCGAGTCGGACATGCGGGTGGTCGCCAGCACGATGCCCTCGACCGTCGCCGCGGCCCGGTCGAGGGCCCGGCGCTCGTGCGAGCCGGACTCCTGGCTGTCGGCCAGCAGGATGGTGTAGCCCGCCTCCGACGCGGCAACCTGGGCGCCGCGGATGATTTCGTTGTAGAACGGGTTGGTGATGTCCGAGATCGCCAGCGCGATCATCGAGGTGGGCCCGGCCGGCAGCGCCCGGGCCAGCGAGGTCGTGCGGTATCCCAGCTCGGCGGCGACCCGGCGGATGCGCTCGCCGGTCTCGAAGCTGACCCGCCCGGGCCGGGAGAAGGCGCGGGACACGGTCGACGGCGCGACCCCCGCGGCCCGCGCGACGTCGTCGATCGTGGGCGGTCGAGGGGCGGCCCCAACTCCGTCCACACCACACCTCCAGCGCCGAGGGGGTCCGGCCTTGACGCTAATGACCGGCACCGCGCCCGGCAACCGGGCGGCGGCGGGAGGCGCGTGAGCGCGGACCGGCACGCCTGGATCGACGCGTCCGCGGGGGTCGCCGGCGACATGCTGCTCGGCGCGCTCCTCGACGCCGGCGCGGACCTGGGCATGGTCCAGCGCGCCGTGGACCTCGTGGTGCCGGGCTCCGTCCGGATCCACGCGGCCCCGGTCAGGCGGGCCGGGCTGCGCGCGCTCCACGTCCGGGTGGAGCCGCTCGTCGGCGATGCGCCGCGGCGTACGTGGCCGGCCATCCGGGGGCTGCTCGCCGGCGCCGGGCTCCCCGACCGGGTCCGCGAGCGGGCCACCGCGGTCTTCGCGCGGCTCGCCGACGCCGAGGCGTACGTGCACGGCACCGCGGTGGAGGACGTGCACTTCCACGAGGTCGGCGCCCTGGACTCGATCGCGGACGTCGTCGGGGTCTGTGCCGCCCTGGAGGACCTCGGCGTCGGCACGCTCAGCGCGGGTGAGGTCGCCGTCGGCTCCGGCCGGGTCCGCACCGCGCACGGCGAGCTGCCCGTACCGGTGCCCGCGGTGGCCCGGCTCGCCGTCGGCTGGCGCGTCCGCTCGGGCGGCTCCGGCGAGCTCGCCACGCCGACGGGGATGGCGGTGATCCGCACGCTCGCCGGGAGGGACGAGGAGCTGCCGTCCCTGCGGGTGGAGGCCGTCGGTGCCGGCGCGGGCAGCCGGGACACACCGGGCCGGGCCAACGTGGTCCGCGTCGTCCTGGGCGGCACCGCGGACCCGGGGACCGGCGAGCCGGCCGTGCTGCTCGAGGCCAACGTCGACGACCTCGACCCCCGCCTGTGGCCGGGCATCCTCGCCGGGCTCCTCGAGTGCGGCGCGGCCGACGCCTGGCTGGTGCCGATCGTCATGAAGAAGGGCCGCCCGGCGCACACCCTCAGCGTGCTGTGCCGTCCCGGCCGGGTTGCCGCGCTGCGGGACCGGATGTTCCGCGACACGAGCACGCTGGGCGTGCGCGAGGGTGTGCTGCGCAAACACGCGCTGCCCCGGGCTTTCGTGGACGTCGCCGTGGCCGGCGGTACGGTCGCCGTCAAGCTGGGTCACGACCGCGGCGTGATCACCCAGGTGATGCCCGAGTTCGACGACGTCGCGGCGCTCGCCCGCCGGCTGGGCCGCCCCGAGCGCGATGTGCTCACCGCGGCGGTGGCGGCGGCCGCGGCGGCGGGCCTCGTGACCGGCGCCGTGCTGCCGGGGGGCGCCCGGCCCGCGTGACCCGCGGCAAGTCATGGCAAGCGATTGCCGCGCTTCGATGCCCACCGCGACGCTCGACGTCATGAAGCTCTCCGTGCGATCCATCATCGGCTACGGCGCCGGCGACGCCGCGAACAACCTGGCCTTCACCCTCGGCACCACGTTCCTGCTGCTCTACTACACCGACGTGGCCGGCCTGCCCGCCGCGGCCGTCGGCACCATGTTCCTGGTCGTCCGGTTGTGGGACGCCTTCGCCGACCTGTTCGCCGGGCGCGTCGTCGACCGCACCATGACCCGGCGGGGCAAGTTCCGCCCGTTCATCCTCTTCGGCGCGGTGCCGCTGCTGGTGATGAGCGTGCTGACGTTCGCGGTGCCGCAGGGCTGGTCCGGCGGCGCTCAGCTGCTCTACGCGTACCTGACGTACGCGGTTCTCGGGCTCGTCTACTCGCTGGTGAACGTGCCCTACGGCTCGCTGGCCAGCGCGATGACGCAGCTCTCGCGGGAACGGGCGAAGCTGGCCACCGCCCGCGGCCTGGGCGCCGCCTCCGCCGGCCTGCTGCTGACGTTCATCATCGCGCCGCAGATCCAGGCGATCACCCGGGACCGGGCCCTGCCCGCCGCGGCCCGCGCGGAGCAGCTGCAGTCGGTGTTCCTCACGACCACCATTCTTTTCGTCGCCGTCGGGGCGGCCCTGTACTTCCTGACCTACCGCTGGTGCCGGGAGACCGTCGTGCGGGTCCAGCCGCGGGTGACCGTACGGGAGACCTTCCGGACCCTGCGCACCAACAAGCCGCTCGGCATCCTCTGCGGTTCCAGCTTCTTCTACCTGATCGGGCTGTTCGCCGTCGGCGGCGCCACCGCGTACTACGCGATCTACGTGCTGGGCGACGCCCGCTACATCATCTGGATGACGCTGGTGACGGTCGTGGTGCAGTTCGCCACCGCGCCGTTCATCCCCCGGCTGGTCGCCCGCTTCGGCAAGAAGAACCTGTACCAGTACTGCGGGCTGTTCACCGTGGCCGGCGGGGTGGCGCTCTTCTTCACGCCGGGCAGCATGCCCCTGCTCGCCCTGGGGTTCGTCGCGGTGAAGGGCTTCGGCGTCCAGCTGATCAACACGCTGATGTTCGCGCTCGAGGCCGACACCGTCGAGTACGGCGAGTGGCAGACCGGCCGGCGTACCGAGGGCGCCACATACGCCATCTTCTCCTTCACCCGCAAGATCACCCAGTCGATCGGCGGCGCCCTGGGTGCCTTCGCGCTGGCGCTCGGCGGGTACGTCAGCACGCTGGGGCCCGGCGCGGTGCAGCCGGACAGCGCGATCATCGCCATCAAGGCCTCGCTCGGCCTGGTGCCGGCCGCGGCGGCGGTCCTGGCGATGCTGGTCTTCGTCCGCTACCCGCTGACCGAGCGCCGGTACAGCGCGATGGTGGCCGAGACCGACGCCCGCAAGAAGTCCCTGCTGGAGGCGCCGGCGGCGGCCCGGATCCCGGTACCGGCGACCGTGTGACGCCGTCAGTCCGGGGTCTGCCGGAGCACGGGTGCGGCGATCTGGGCGGCGAGATGCCCGGCGCCGTACCCGTTGTCGATGTTGACCACCCCGATGCCGGGCGCGCACGCGTTGAGCATCGTCAGCAGGGCCGCGATGCCGTGTAGTCCGGTGCCGTAGCCGACGGAGGTGGGCAGCGCGACGACCGGCGCGGGGATGAGCCCGGCCACGACGCCGGGCAACGCGCCGTCCATCCCCGCCGCCACCACGACGACGCGGGCGCGGCGCAGCAGCTCCAGCCGGGCGAGGATCCGGTGCAGGCCCGCGACGCCCACGTCCACCACCAGCTCGGTGGCCCGGCCCAGGTAGCGGGCGGTCAGCAGGGCCTCGCGGGCGACCGGCAGGTCGGAGGTGCCGGCGGCGACCACGACGACGAGCCCACCGCTCGGCGCGGGCGGGTCCGGGGGCCAGGCCAGCATCCGGGCGTCCTCGTCGCGGTACGCGTCCGGCAGTGCCCGCAGGACCGCCTCGGCGTGCGCGGGCGCCGCCCGGGTGAAGAGGGTGACCGCCCCGGGGCGCCGGCCGGCGTCGGTGGCGATCGCGGCCACCTGCTCCGGCGTCTTGCCCTCGCAGTAGACGGCCTCCGGGTAGCCGCGCCGCTCCGCGCGCTCGTGGTCCGGCGTGGCGAACGCCGAGAGGTCCGGGTCAGCCATGCCGGCCGGTGACCAGCGGCAGGGTGAACGCGCCGGACTGGATGCCGGCGAGGTCCACGGCGGCGAAGCGGAACCCCGCCGCGGTCACCGCCTCGTGCACCGCCTTGCGCAGCGGGTCGGTCACCGCGCGGGCCAGGTCGGCGGCGAGCAGCTCGATGCGGGCGACGTCGCCGTGGTGGCGTACCCGCAGGTCGGTGAAGCCCAGCCGGCGCAGCGCGGCCTCGGCCTGCTCGATCTGCGCCATCTTCTCCGGGGTGACGACGGAGAAGTGCGGGATCCGCGAGGCCAGGCAGGGCGCGGCCGGTTTGTCGGCGCAGGGCAGGGCGAAGGCGCGGGCGATGCGCCGTACGGCCGCCTTGTCGAGCCCCAGCTCCGCGAGGGGCCGCAGCACCCGGTGCTCGGACGCGGCGCGGGCGCCGGGACGGTCCGGGCGTACGGCGTCGTCGGCGTTCTCCCCGTACGCGACCGCGTCGAGCCCGTGCGCGGCGACGATCTGCGCGCCGATCCGGGTGAACAGCTCGTCGCGGCAGTGGAAGCACCGGTCGGGCCCGTTCGCCCGGTAGCCGTCCCGCTCGTCCTCGCGGGTGGCCACCTCGACCACCGGGACGCCGATGTGCCGGGCCACGTCGTGCGCGGCGGTACGCTCGTCGGCCGCGAGGCTCGCCGAGACGCCGAGGACCGCGACGACCCGGTCCCGGCCGAGTGCGCGGGCCGCCAGCGCGAGCAGGACCGAGGAGTCGACCCCGCCGGAGAACGCCACGCCGAGGCGGTCCACGCCGGCGAGCATCTCCCCCACCGCGGCCGTGGCCCGCTCCGCGTATTCGTCGGTCGTCATCAATGCCTCCCGAGGTGTGCCGGCACTAGCATGACCTCATGGGACGGCGTCCCACCATCTACGACGTCGCGCGCGAGGCCGGCGTGGCGGCGTCCACCGTGTCCCGGGCCTATGCCCGCCCCGGCCGGGTCAACACCGGCACGGCGCGCCGGATCTTCGACGCTGCCGAGCGGCTGGGCTACCGCTCCGACCGTCTCGACGGCCGGCACCCCGGCGGGCGCCCCCCGAGCCGGGCGATCGCGCTGGTCATCGCGGACGTCACCAACCCGTTCTACGGCGAGATCATCAAGGGCGCGTACGAGGCCGCGCGCCGGGCCGGCTATCAGCTGGTCCTCTCGCACACCAACGAGTCCCCGGAGGAGGAGCGCCGCACGATCGAGCGCGAGCTGGCCCACGTGGACGGTGTGGTGATCGCGAGCTCCCGGATGAGCGACTCCGCGCTGCGGATGATGGCCAAGCAGCGCCCGGTGGTGCTGCTCAACCGGATCCTGCCGGAGGCGAGCTGCCTGGTCAACGACAACGCGCGCGGGATCCGGCGGGCGACCGAGCACCTCGGCGCGCTCGGCCACGTGCGCATCCTCTACGTGGCGGGTCCGGAGAACAGCTGGTCCGACGGTACGCGCTGGCGGGCGCTGCGCGAGGCCGCCGCGGAGCTCGAGCTGGACGTACGGCGCATCGGCCCGTACGAGCCGACCGTGCTGGCCGGGCTGGGCGCCGCCCGCCGGGTCGCGCGCGCCGACGCCACGGCGGTGCTGGCGTACAACGACGCGCTGGCCATCGGCGTGATGAAGGGGCTGCGCAAGCTGGGCGTGGCCGTGCCGGAGGAGTTCAGCGTGGTGGGCTTCGACAACATCCTGCTGGACGAGCTGGTCGAGCCGGCGCTGACCACGGTCGCGGCGCCGCTGTACCGGATGGGCCTGACCGGGGTGCACACGTGCATCGCCATGGCGCAGGGCGCGCCGATGACCAGCACGCCGCTGGTGCTGCCGGTCCGGCTCGTCGTCCGCAAGTCCACCGCGCGGTGCCGGCCGGCCGCGTGATCCGCTGATCACAGCGTGGCCCGGGCCCACTCGTACGAGAGGCGGTGCGACTCTCGTTTGGTCGCCACGCTGGGCTCGTCCACCTCGATCATGAAGTCGCCGTCGTAGCCGTCCGGGATCGCGGCGAGCACCGCGGCGAAGTCGATGACGCCCCGGCCGGGCTCGGCCCACAGCCGCTTGGTCCGCTGCACCTCGTGGTAGCTCAGGCCGGCGCGGCTCTCCGGCGCCAGGTAGTCCGCGTAGCAGTCCTTGAGGTGGATGCCGCCCAGGCGGTCGGCGTAGCGCCGGATGAAGGCCGCCGGCTCGATCCCCGCCCAGCGCAGGTGGCCGGTGTCCGGGCCGAATCCGATGACGTCCGGGCCGAGGTCGTCGAGGAGCCGGACGATCTCCGCCTCGGTCTCGAACACCCCGCCGACGTGCGAGTGGTGCAGCGGCCGCAGGCCGCCGGCGGCCAGCACCCGGCACACCGCGCCGCAGTTGTCGATCGCCCGGGTCAGGCGGCCCTCGTCGTAGCCGGCGCCGGCCGCCGGCTGCGCCATCCGGGCGGGCACGGCCATCGAGGAGATCATCGTACGGTCGAGCCCGAGCGCGGTCTGCTCCGCGGCGAACCGCTTCGCCCGTTCCACCTCCCGTCCCATGTCGACGGTCTCGTCGAACGGCGAGCTGAACAGGCTCAGCGCGGGCGCGAGGCCGTACCCGGCGATCCAGGCGGCGTACTCCGCGACGGTCATGCCGTCGGGCACGTCGGCCTTGACGGCGGTGAAGCCGATCTCCCGGAAGTCGCGGAACGCCTCCTCGAACACCTCCCTGGTCTTGCCGGCGGTGCTCCAGTACGGGATCGGGTTGGCAGCGATGCGGTTCACGACAGCCTCACCGGACGGCCCGTGCGCGCCGACTCGTACGCGCCCGTGATCACCGCGATCGACCGGCGGTTGGTCTCCAGATCCACCCGGATCTCCCCGGTGCCGTCCAGCGCTGCCAGGAAGTTGAGGTACTGCAGCCGGTGCGCGTCCGACAGCGTGCCCGGGTTGCTGCCCGCGGTCGGCACCGCGCCCGCCGCCTCCCGGCTGTCGCCGAGCAGCACGAGCTGGTCGTCGTCGATGACCGCCGAGCCGCGGTCGCCGTGCACCTGCAGGCGGGCGCTGAGCCCCGGGTACGCCGACGTGGTCGCGTGCAGCACGCCCAGCGCCCCGCTCTCGAAGCGCACCACGCCGGCGGCGACGTCCTCCACCTCGATCCGCTCGTGCGCCAGCGTCCCCGTGTACGCGAACACCTCCACGGGCCGGCCCAGCGCGGCGATGAGCAGGTCGACGGTGTGCACGCCCTGGTTCATGAGCGCGCCGCCGCCGTCGAGCTCCCAGGTGCCGCGCCAGTCGCCGGAGTCGTAGTAGTCCTGCGTACGCCACCAGTCGATCGACGCGATGCCGGAGGTCACCCGGCCCAGCTCGCCGCGGGCGATGGCGGCCAGCGTGGCCTCCGTGGACGGGTCGAACCGGTGCTGGGAGATCACCGTGACGAGCGTGCCCGCCCGCTGCCGCGCCGCGATGATCTCGTCGGTGCGCTCCACCGTGATCTCGGCGGGCTTCTCCACGATGACGTGCTTGCCGGCGTCGAGGGCCTCGATCGCCACCTCGCCGTGCCGGCCGGTGGGCGTGCAGACCACCACCACGTCGACGTCCTCGGCGGCCAGGGCCTCGGCCAGCGACCCGTACGGGCGCCCGCCGCGCTCGGCCGCGAGCTGCTCGGCCCGGCCCTTCTCCACGTCGGCGACGGCGACCAGCTCCAGCCGGCCGGCGAGCTGGCTCATCACCAGGCCGTGGTGCCGGCCGATCACTCCGGCTCCCACCAGGGCGAACTTCGGTGTGCTCACGCGTACTCGATCCCCTCGGTCCTCAGCAGGTCGGTGAAGGCGCGCCAGGCCCGCCGGAACTGCTCCGGCCCGGAGAAACCGCCGGTGGCGTGCCCGGCGGCCAGATGCGGTTCGAGCGAGAAGAACCCGTCGAACCCGTCGTGGTGCAGGGCGCGCATCGTCTCGGCCAGCTCGCCGTCGCCCTCCCCGGCCGGGACGACCGTGCCGTCCGCGGCCCGCGCGTCCTTGATCTGCACGTACGCGAGGTGCGGCCGCAGGATCTCGTAGCCCTCGGCGTACGGCCGGACGCCGACCTGGACGAAGTTGGCCGCGTCCCAGGCCAGCCGCAGATGCGGCGAACCGACCGACCGCACGATGTCGAGGCAGCGGGCCGGCACGTCGCCGTAGATCTCCTTCTCGTTCTCGTGCAGCAGGACCAGATCGGCCTCCTCGGCCACGCCGGCCAGCTCCCGCATCCGGTCGACGACCTCGTCGCGGTGCGCGGCCGGGTCGGCGCCGGGCCGCAGGAAGAACGAGAAGATCCGCACGTACGGGGCGTCGAAGAAGTGCGCGACCTCGGCGGCGTGCCGCATCCGCGCCAGGTGCGGCCCGAACTCCTCGTCGACGAAGATCTTGCCGATCGGCGAGCCGATGCTGGACACCTCGAGGTCGTGGCCGGCGAGCGTGGCCTTCATCGTGCCGAGCCGCTCGCGGTCCAGGTCGAGGATGTTGACGTCCCACGCGCTGCGCAGCTCCACGTAGCGCAGGCCGAGGCCCGCGGCCACCCGGCACTGCTCGGTGAAGTCGGGCGATATCTCGTCCACGAAGCCGGAGAGAGTCCACATGTCAGCGTCCTTCCGCCAGGTCGTACACCTGCTGGACCAGCCGCAGGGACCGGGCGCCCTCGTGCGGGGAGATCCAGAACGGTTCCGGGCCGGGCAGTGCCCGGTAGAAATCGTCGATGAGCAGCTCGTGCGAGGCGCCCCAGTAGCCGCGTCCGCCGGGTCCGGCCGCCGGCTCGGCGACCCTCTCCACGCGCCCATCGGCGTGCTGCACGGTCAGGTCGCCGCGGATGAGCAGCACCGCCCGGTCGGTCACGATCTCGATGGTGACCGGTGAGTCGGCGGCGTTGGCCACGGTGGCGAGCACGACGCTGCGCACGCCACCCGCGTGGTCCAGGATCACGCTCGCGGTGTCCTCGACGTCGATGTCGTCGTGGGCGTACCGGCCGGCGTGGCCGCGCACCCGCACGACGTCGCCGAGCAGCCACTGCATCAGGTCCAGGGTGTGGATCGCCTGGTTGATGAGCACTCCCCCGCCGCTGCGGGCCCTGGTGCCGCGCCACGGCCGGGACCGGTAGTACGCCGGGTCGCGGTGCCACAGCACGGTCGCCGAGCCGCCGCGGACCGCGCCGAGCTCGCCCGAGCCCAGGAGCTCGCGGACCGCCCGGCAGGTGGCGTTGTAGCGGTTCTGCAGGCAGATGCCCACCTTGACGCCCGGGTGCCGCCGGGCCGCGGCGATGAGCCGGTCCGCCTCGTCGACCGTGTGCGCGACCGGCTTCTCCACGAGCACGGCGGCGCCGGCCTGCAGGCAGTCGATCGCCACCGGCGTGTGCCGGTCGTGCGGGGTGCACACGTGCACGACGTCCGGGCGTACGGCCCGCAGCAGCTCCCGGTGATCGGCGAACGCCGGGACGCCGTAGCGCTCCGCGGCCTCGACCGCCCGGTCCGGATCGGTGTCGCAGACGCCGGCCAGCTCGGCGCCGTCGAGCTTGGCGAGGGCCTGCAGGTGCACGACGGACACGTCGCCGCACCCGACCACCGCGGCGCGGGTCACTTGACGCCCCCGGCGGTGAGGCCGCCGACCAGGTAGCGCTGGAACGCCAGGTAGAGCAGCACCACCGGGGCCGCGGAGATCAGCGCGGCGGCCATCACCTGCGAGTACACCGGCAGCGCCCCGCCCTCCTGGGTGGCGCCGAACGCGGACAACGCGACCGCCGCGGTGTGCGTCTCCGGCCGGGTCAGCACCGAGGCGAACAGCACGTCGTTCCAGCCCAGCAGGAACGCGAAGATGCCGGAGACGACGATCGCCGGCAGGCTCAGCGGGACGATGATGCGGAACAGGATGCGCAGCGTGGAGGCGCCGTCCATCCGGCCGGCCTCCTCGAGCTCGCGCGGCAGGCCGCGCAGGTAGGTGACCATCACCCAGGTGGAGAACGGCAGCGCGAAGGTCAGGTACGCCAGGAACAGCCCCCACCGCGTGCCGACCACCGTGACACCGAGGTAGTTCCCGGCCGAGGAGAACAGCACGAACACCGGCAGCAGCATCAGGGTGCCGGGGATGCTCTGCAGCCCGACCAGCCCGCGCAGGATCGTGAGCCGCCCGAGGAACGTGTAACGGACCAGGACGTACGCGGTCATCGTGCCGAGCAGCGCCGAGGCGAGCGCCACCAGCGCGCACACCACGATGCTGTTGAGCAGGCCGGTGGCCAGGTCGGCGGTGGTCCAGATGCGGCTGTAGCTGTCCAGCGAGAAGGTGCCGGGCCAGAACTCGCCGGAGGCCACGCCGAGGTCGGTGTTCAGCGAGGCCAGCACGATGTAGAGGGTGGGTACCAGCACCATCGCGCAGAGGATCACGGTGACGGCGGCCAGCAGCGGGCGGGGCAGCAGCCGGTGCGCCTCGCCGGTGGCCGTACGCCCCCGGGCGCGCCGGGCCGGCAGCACGGGCGTGGACGCGGGGACGAGCCCCGGGGTCGCCGACGCGGTCATGTCCGGTCTCCGTCCTCGTGCACGTCCAGCCGGAGCGCACGCAGATAGGCGAACAGGGGGATGGCGACGAGCAGCAGCGACACGATCGCCATCGCCGCGCTGAGCCCGAAGCGCAGGCCCTGGAAGCTGGTCACGTAGACGATCATCGGCATCACGTTGACGTCGTCCGGGGCGGGCGCCCCGAACAGCACGTACGGCAGGGTGAAGTTGTTGATGTGGTTGAGCGTGGCCAGCAGGCACGCCAGCAGGACCGGCCCGCGCAGGTACGGCAGCACCACCCGGGTCAGCTTGGGCCACCACCCGGCGCCGTCGATCGCGGAGGCCTCGTACACCTCGTGGTCGACGCTCTGCAGCCCGGCCAGCGCCATCAGGTAGATGAACGGCCAGGCCGCCCAGATCTCCACCAGCACGAGCGTCCAGTACGACTTCGGCCCGCTCAGCCACAGCCCGCCGTCCACGCCCGCCTTCGCCAGCACGGTGTTGACGATGCCGTCGGGCTGCAGCATGGTGCGCCACACGGTGGCCACGACGAACGACGGCAGCACGTACGGGATCAGGAACACCGCGCGGACCAGCCCCCGCCCCCGGTAGGCGTTCTGGGTGGCGACGGCGGCGGCGATGCCGAACGGGACGGTGGCGGCGGTGGCGATCACCGCGAACGAGACGCTGATCCAGATCGAGTGCGGCAGCCCGGAGCCGAACGCCTCGGTGAAGTTGCTCAGCCCGGTGAACGGCGCGTCCAGCCAGCGCCGCAGCGTGTACTGGTCGAGGTCGATGAGCGAGATGTAGAAGGCGAGCAGCAGCGGGACGACGATGATCAGCATCATCAGCACCCCGCCGGGGGCCAGCAGCCACAGCGGGCGCTGTCGTGCGGTCACGCCGCGGCGGTGCCGCCCGCGTGCCGTGCTGTCGTCGGTCATGGCCGCGGCTTCCTACTTCGCCCGGTCGAGCGCGGACTGGGCGGCCTTCTGCGCGTCCGCGAGCCGGCCGTCCAGCTGCGCGTCGCCGACCGAGCCCTTCGCCAGGTCGGGGATCGACTGCACCACCACGTTGGTCATGGCGAGCTGGATGTCCGCCCACGCGCCGGTGAACGGGGTCGCCACCGACTTCTGCGCGGCCTGGGCCACCGGCGCGAGCTTCTGATCGGACTGCAGGGTGCTCAGCGCCGCGGCGTTGGCGGGCAGGTTCCCGACCGCCTTGTAGTAGTCGAGCTGCGCGTCCTGGTCCGTGATCAGCTTGACGAACTGGAACGCGAGATCCTGATTCTTCGAGTAGTCGGCGACCAGGACGTTGTCGCCGGACAGGATGCTGGCCGCCTCCACGCCGTTCGCGGGCCGGGCGGTGGCGCCGGGCGGCACCGTCGGCAGCAGCGCGAACGACCACTTGCCCTTGACCTTGCCGGCGTCGAGGGCCTTCGCGGCCGTCGTCGAGGTGAGCGCCATGTAGCCCGTCTTGCCCTCGGCGAACGCCGCGATGGCCTGCGCGTTGGTCCAGCCGATCGCCGCGGGGTCGACCACCTTGTCGGTGGTCAGCCAGCCGAAGTACGTCTGGTACGCCTGCTTGACGATCGGGTCCTGGATCCGGGCGGTCTTGCCGTCCACGAGCGGGTTGCCCGCCTGCACCGACATGCCCCAGACGAACTTCCACGGGTCGAAGTTGTCCTTGTACGCGACCGCGAGGCCGTACTGGTCGCCCTTGGTCAGCTGCTCGGCGTGCCGGCGCAGCTCGTCCCACGTGGTCGCGGGCTTGCTGATGCCGGCCGCCTTGAGCAGCTCGGTGTTGTACACCATGACGAACGGCCGGCTCACGAACGGGATGCCGACCTGGTTCTGCTGGTCCGGCCCGGAGATGCCGAGCGTGGCCGGTACGAACTTGTCCTTGCCGCCGACCTTCTGCCACCGCGCGTCGTCGAGCTTCACGAACGCGCCGGTGGAGTACGCGGTCGGGGTGAGCGTGGTGCCGACCGCGTACACGTCGGGGCCGGTGCCGGAGACGACCGAGGTCTGGATCTTGGTCAGCTCGTCGTTGGCGGTGGCGAACTCCTCGAACTTCACGCTCGCCCCGGTCTGCGCCTTGAACTTGTCGCTGATCGACGCCTGCCACGCCCGGAACTCCTGCGGGTACTGGGTGTTCGCCCCGATCAGCACGTTGAGGGTCTTGCCGGCGCCACCGCCGCCGCCCCCGTCGCCGTCACCGCAGGCGGCGACCCCGGCGGTCAGTGTCAGGGCTCCGGCCAGCGCCACGATCGCGCGCATCCTTCTCCGACTCATCGTCTTCTCCCTCGGTGTGCCCCGCAGTGCCCGGCGTTACGAGCAGATTTCGCCTCCGCCGGCGGTCAAATCAACGAGTTGCCACTTGTTGCCTCCCGTCCGGGGCAACAAGTGGCAACTGCTTGCCGGGCACCGGCCCGCACCGGGACGCTGGAGCTCATGGCCTCCCTGACGGTGCACCCCGATCGGCTGCTGCCCACCGAACCCGGCGTGCGCGACATCGCCCGCCGGCTGTACGGCGCGGTGCAGGATTTGCCGATCATCTCGCCGCACGGGCACGTCGACCCCCGGCTGCTGCTGGACGACCGCCCGTTCGCCGACCCCGCCTCCCTGCTGATCCAGCCGGACCACTACGTGACCCGCCTGCTGCACGCCGGCGGCGTCGGCCTGGACGTGCTCGGTGTGGGCGAGGGGCCGCTGCCGGAGGACCGGTCCCGGGCGGCCTGGCGGGCCCTGTGCGCCAACTGGCACCTGCTGCGCGGCACCCCCGTGCGGTACTGGTTCGACAGCGAGCTCGCCGGCATCTTCGGCGTCACCGAGCGGCCGGACGCCGACAACGCCGACCGGCTGTACGACCGGATCGCCGAGCAGCTCCGGCAGCCGAGCCACCAGCCGCGCGCCCTGCTGCGCCGTTTCGGGATCGAGTTCATGGCCACCACCGACGACCCGGCCGACGACCTGTCCGCCCACGAGGCGCTGCGCGCCGATCCGGACGTGGCCACGACCGTGGCGCCCACGTTCCGGCCGGACCGGTACCTCGAACCCGGCCGGCCCGACTGGCCCGGGCTCGTCAAGGGTCTCGGCGGCGACACCGGCGACTACGCGGGCTACCTCGCCGCCCTGGAGGAACGCCGGCGGTACTTCATCGCCCACGGCGCCGTCTCCACCGACCACGGCCACCTCGACGCCGGGACCGAACCCCTCGAACGCCACGACGCCGAACGCATCTACCGGGCCGCGCTGGCCGGGCAGGCCACCGCCGCGGAGGCGACCGCGTTCCGGCGGCACATGACGTTCGAGATGGCCCGGATGGCCTGCGACGACGGGCTCGTGATGACCCTGCACCCGGGCGTGCACCGCAACCACCATCCGCCCACCGGGCGCCGGTACGGCCCGGACACCGGCCACGACATCCCGGTGGCGGTCGAGTACACCCGGGCCCTGCAGCCGCTGCTGCAGCGCTTCGGCACCCATCCCGGCTTCCACCTCGTGCTGTTCACCGTCGACCCGGACGTGTTCAGCCGGGAGATCGCGCCGCTGGCCGGCTTCTACCCCGCCGTGTACGCCGGCGCGCCCTGGTGGTTCCTCGACAACCCCTCGGAGATCCGCCGCTTCCAGCAGGGCGTCACCGAGACCGCCGGGTTCAGCCGCCTGTCCGGGTTCATCGACGACACCCGGGCCTTCTGTTCCATCCCGGCGCGCCACGACATGTCCCGCCGCCTCGACGCCGGCTTCCTCGCCGAGCTCGTGGCCGCGCACCGCCTCGACGAGGACGAGGCCCTGGACACGATCACCACCCTGGTCGTCGACCAGCCGCGGGCGGTGTTCAAGCTGTGAGGCCCGTACGGATCGTCCACCTCGGACTGGGCGGCTTCTTCCGCGCCCACCAGGCCTGGTACACCGGCGCCGCACCGGACGCCGAGCAGTGGGGCATCGCCGCCTTCACCGGCCGCTCCCGCGAGCTCGCCGACCGGCTCAACGCGCAGGACGGGCGGTACACGCTCGTCGTGCGGGGGCCGGAACACGACGAGATGTCGGTGCAGCGGGCCGTCGTCGCGGCCCACCCCGGCACCGACCTCACCTCCTGGCTCGACTACCTCGCCCGGCCCCAGGTCGCCGTCGTCACGCTGACCGTCACGGAGGCGGCGTACCGGCGGAATCCCGGCGGCGCGATCGACCTGGACCACCCGGACGTCCGCGCCGACCTGGCAGCCCTCCGGGAGGGCGGCGGCATCGGCACGGTCCCCGGCCGCCTCGTCGCCGGCCTGGCCACCCGGCGGGCCGCCGGCGCCGGCCCGCTCGCCGTGGTCTCCTGCGACAACCTGCCCGGCAACGGCGAGGTCACCCGGCGGGTCGTCACCGGCCTGGCCGCCGCGGCGGACCCGGAGCTGGCCGGATGGGTCGGCGAGCACGTGTCGTTCGTGACGACCATGGTGGACCGCATCACGCCGCGCACCACCGCCGACGACGTCCGGGCCGTCGCCGACCGGACCGGCTGGGCGGACGCGGCCCCGGTGGTCACCGAACCGTTCACCGAATGGGTGCTCAGCGGCGCGTTCCCGGCCGGCCGGCCCGCCTGGGACGGCGCCGGCGCGCGCTTCGTCGACGACGTCCACCCGCACGAGACCCGCAAGCTGCTGCTGCTCAACGGCGGGCACAGCCTGCTGGCGTACGCGGGGAGCGCCCGCGGCCACGAGACCATCGCCGAGGCGGTCGCCGACCCGGTCTGCCGCGGCTGGCTGGTGCAGTGGTGGGACGAGGCATCGCAGCAGGTACCGCTGCCGGCCGCCGAGGTGGACGCGTACCGGGAGGCCCTGCTGGACCGGTTCGCCAACCCGAGGATCCGGCACACGCTCGCCCAGATCGCCGCGGACGGCTCGCAGAAGCTGCCGATCCGGGTGCTGCCCGTGCTGCGCGCGGAACGGGCCGCCGGGCGCATGCCCGCCGGGGCCGTCCGCATCCTGGCCGCCTGGATCGCCCACCTGCGCGGCGCCGGCGCCCCCGTGCAGGACGCGGGCGCCGGACCGTATCTGGAGCGCGCCGGGTCGGTGCGCGACGTGGTGGCTCTGCTCGCCCCGGACCTCGCCGACGACGAGGCGCTGATCGCCGCGACGGGCCGGGAGCTGTAGCGCGGGAAAACCGGATCCGCCTCCGGCGCGTCTAGCTACCCGTAGGGGACGCGTCAGGAGGATGCCATGGGAAAACCCGATAGCCGCAGCGGTGGCGCGGCGACGAGGCTGAGCACATGCTGAACGCCGCGAACGCCTTCGTCCACTGGCTGACCACCCTGAACGAGACCGCCGTTCTGCTGTTCACGTTCCTGTCCAGCGCCGTCGAGATGACGTTCCTGTTGGGCCTGCTCATCCCCGGCGAGTCGGTGGTCATGCTGGCCGGCGCGCTGCCCGGCGGCCCGGCCGGCTTCGCCCTGGTGGTCACGGTCGGCACGGCGGGCGCCCTCAGCGGTCAGATCCTCGGGTACGCGGTGGGCCGCGCGTTCGGCCCCCGGCTGCGCGGCACGCGGCTGGGCCGCCGCATCGGCGCCGAGCGGTTCGACCGGGCGGAGACGTACCTGAGCACCCACGGCGGCCCGGCGCTGGCGGCCGTACGGTTCGTGGCGGTGATCCACGCCGTGGTGCCGATCGTGGCCGGCACGGTACGGATGCCGTTCCGCCGGTTCGTGGGCTGGTCGGCGCTGGGCACGACCGTGTGGGTCGGCGCGTTCGCCGGCGTCGGCGCGGCCACCGCGGGCGCGGGCTCCTCCGGCGGCGTCGCGCTGCTGCTGACCGCGGTCGGGGCGACCTGCCTGGGCGCGGTTCCGTTCGCCGCCCGGCTGGTGCGGCGCGCGTTCACCGGCCGCCGGCAGGTCACCGTGCCCCGCGTGCACGCGCCGCGGCGCCCGTCGGTCCTCGCCCAGCCCTGAGCGGACCCGCCCGGCCGTCCCTGGGGGAAAACCCCCAGGAGAAGACTGCCGTCAGCCGGATCCCGGCCGGCCCCCCGCGTCCCTAGCGTCATCTTCCGTAGGCACGACGACGGAAGGAGTACGGGTGATCGAGGCCCGCAATCTCACCAGACGGTACGGACGCACGGTCGCGGTCGACGCGCTCAGCTTCGAGGTACGGCCCGGCAGCGTCACCGGCTTCCTCGGCCCCAACGGGTCGGGCAAGTCCACCACGATGCGGCTGATCCTGGGGCTGGACCGGCCGGACGCCGGCGAGGCGCGGATCGGCGGCCGCCGCTACCGCGAGCTGCGCTGGCCGCTGCGCGAGGTCGGCGCGCTGCTCGAGGCGAAGGCCCACCCGGGCCGCAGCGCCCGCAGTCACCTGGCCGCGCTCGCCGCCGGCAACGCGATCCCCCGGGCCCGGGTGGACGAGGTGCTCGACCTGGTCGGCCTGTCCGGCGCGGCCGGGCGCCGGGCCGGCACGTTCTCCCTCGGCATGGGGCAGCGCCTGGGCGTCGCCGCGGCGCTGCTCGGCGATCCGGCGGTGCTGCTGCTCGACGAGCCGGTCAACGGGCTGGATCCGGAAGGGGTCCGCTGGATCCGCGAGCTGCTGCGGTCGCTGGCCGCGCAGGGCCGTACGGTGTTCGTGTCCAGCCACCTGATCGCCGAGATGGCGCTGACCGCCGAGCGGCTGGTGGTGATCGGCCGGGGGCGGTTGCTCGCGGACACGACGGTCGCCGGGATGTCCGCCGGGTCGGAGTCGCTGGAGGACGCGTTCTTCCGGCTCACCGGCGCGACGGCCGACTACCGCGCGAACCCGGCGACGGAGGCGGCGTCATGACCGCGCCGGGTGGCCGGTACGGCCTCCCCCAGGCGGTCCGGATGGAGTGGATCAAGCTGCGGAGCCTGCGCTCGACCTGGTGGACGCTGCTCGTCACGGCCGCCGGGACCGTCGGCATCGGCGTCGCCGTGGGCCTGAACACGCGCGACGCGTCCGGGGACGTGACCAACAACGCGCTCGCCGGCGTCGTACCCGGCCTGCTGCTGACGGGGGTGCTCGGCGTGCTGAGCATGACCGGCGAGTACAGCTCGGGCACCATCCGGGCCACGCTCGCCGTGATTCCGCGGCGTCCGCTGGTCCTCCTCGCGAAGGCGGCCGTGTTCGGTGCCGTGACGCTGCTCGCCGGGGAGGCCGCGTCGTTCACCGCGTTCCTCGCCGTACGGGCCACGCTGCGCCCGGGCGTCGCTGCGCCCGCACTAGGCGATCCCGGGGTGCTCCGGGCGGTCGCGGTGACGGGAGCGGGCTTCTGCATGATCGGGCTGCTCGGCCTGGGCCTGGGCGCCATCGTCCGGCACAGCGCCGCCGCCGTCGGGGTCCTGGTCGCCGGGGTGTACGTGGGCGCGCAGGCCTTCGGGATCCTCGCGCACGGCGTGGCGGCGTACATGCCGATCCTGATCGTGGAGAACTCCCTCAGCACGACCCGGCCGGTGACCTGCGGGGCCGGCGCGGCATCGTGCCCGGATTTCCTGTCCGCGGGGGCCGGACTCGGCGTGCTCGCCCTGTACGCCGTGGCGGCCCTGCTGGCCGGCGGATGGTTGCTGGCCCGGCGGGACGCGTGAGCGCACGGCGGAGGGAGGAGGATGGCGGCATGAGCGTTGCGGTGACCACGCCGGCCGCGGCGATCGCGGCGCCGTTCAGCCGGCGGCAGGCACGCGAGCTGCTGTTCTGCCTGGCCGGGCTGCCCTTCGCCGTGATCAGCCCGGTGGTGCTCCTCGTCGGTGCGGTGGACCTGAGCTGGTTCGCGACCCGCGGCGGGCGGGGCAGCGTCTCCCCCGCCGATGTGGCCGCCGCCGTGGTCTGCGTGGGACTGCTGGCCGCGCTCATGGTGGCCACGGGGGCGGCGCGGCGGCTGGGTTCGCTGCAGCGCGGGATCGCCGCCCGGCTGCTCGGCGTACGGGTCCCCGCCCCGCGCGCGGGCGGCGGGTGGCGCGTGGTGGCGTACCAGGTGGTCAAGCTGCCGGTCGGGCTGCTCGAGGCGTACGCGGTGTTCTTCTGGGTCGGCGGGCTGGTCAACCTGAGCTACCCGCTCGTGTGGGGCGCGTTCCGCAACCATCCGCCGGGAGCCCGGCTGAGCCCGCTGCCGGTGTACACGCCGTTCGGGTTGTTCGGCGAGGGCACGTTCCGCGTCGCGACCCTGCCCGGCACGTTCGCCGCGGCCGCGGCGGGCGCGGCGATGCTGCTGGCCGCCCCGTGGGTCACCCGGGCGGTCACGGCCGCCGACGCCCGGCTGATCCGGATGCTGCTCGGGCCGGGACGGCTGGCCCAGCGGGTGCACGACCTCGAGCTGAGCCGGGCGCAGGCGGTGGACGACTCCGCCGCCCGGCTGCGGCGGCTCGAACGCGACCTGCACGACGGCGCGCAGATCCGCCTCGCCACGCTCGCCCTGCACCTCGGCATGGCCCGGGAGAAGCTCGGCGACCGGGGCGTGGTCCCGGACGCCGCCGCCGCCCGCGAGCTGGTCGACGCCGCGCTGCAGGGCGCCAAGGACGCGCTGGCCGAGCTGCGCAACCTGGCCCGCGGCATCCACCCGCCGGTGCTCGACAACGGGCTGGCGGACGCGCTCGCCGCGCTGGCCGCCGACCGCGCGATCCCGGTCGAGCTGGACGTCAGCATCCCGGTCCGGCCCACCCCCGCGATCGAGAGCATCGCGTACTTCTGCGCCGCCGAGCTGATGGCCAACGCGGCCAAGCACAGCTCCGCCGGCAGGCTGGCCGTACGGGCCGCCGGGCGGCAGGACGTGCTGCTGCTCAGCGTCGCCGACGACGGTACGGGCGGCGCCGACCCGGCCCGCGGCACCGGCCTGTCCGGGCTCGCGCAGCGGGTGGCCGTGGTGGACGGCCGGCTCACGATCGACAGCCCGCCCGGCGGACCGACCCGGATCGCCGTCGAGCTCCCGCTGCGCGCATGACGGTCCGGGTGGTGATCGCCGAGGACGCGGCGCTGTTCCGCGCGGGGCTCACCCGGCTGATCGAGGACCACGGCCACCGGGTGTGCGCCGCGGTGGGCGACGCCGGCACCCTGCTGGCGGCGGTGGCCGGGCACCGCCCCGACGTCGTGGTGGCCGACATCCGGATGCCGCCGACGCACACCGACGAGGGGCTGCGCGCGGCGCTGGAGATCCGCCGCCGCTACCCGGGCACCGGTGTGCTGATGCTGTCGCAGTACATCGAGACCAGGTACACGGCCCGGCTGCTGGAGGGCAACGCGGCGGGCGCCGGCTACCTGCTGAAGGAGCGGGTCGCCGACGTGGCCGAGTTCCTCGACGCGCTGCAGCGGATCGCCGCGGGCGGCACGGCCCTCGACCCCGAGGTCGTCGGCCGGCTTCTGCGCGCCGGACGCCGCGCCGACGGCCTGGCCGCGCTCACCGCGCGCGAGCGGCACGTGCTCACGCTGATGGCAGAGGGGCGGTCGAACGCCGGCATCGCCGAGGCGCTCGTGGTGACCGGCGGCACGGTGGAGAAGCACGTGGCGAGCATCTTCGACAAGCTCGGGCTGCCGCCGGGCGAAAGCGGCAACCGTCGCGTGCTCGCGGTCCTGCGCTACCTCGGCTCGTAGGTGCTCAGGCCGCGCCGAGGTGGCGGTGCAGGAAGTCGGCGGCGGCGTCCGCGGCCTGGCTGACGTACGGCTCGACGTCGTAGAGGTCGATGTGCTGCTTCGCGTCGAGCCAGCGGATCTCCTTCGGACCGGCCGCGTCGGCGTGCACCGCGGCGGCGAGCTCCGGCGCGCAGTAGGCGTCCGTACGGCCGTGGACGACGAGCAGCGGCGTGGCGGTGAGCAGCGGCGCCGCGCCCAGGGCGTCGAAGGTCATGAGGGAGTGCAGCGAGCCGTACGTGACCCTGTTCTCCCAGTGCGCCGCCGCCGAGCGCTCGGTGCCGTAGTAGGCGTACGGTTCGTCGCCGCCCATCGCCGCGGGCGCGCCGCCCGGGGCGACCGCCGGCAGCTCCTCGTCGTAGCGCTCGATGAACGACGCGAGGGCCGCGCGGTAGCCGCCGGGGTCCGCCGCGCTGAACCGGGCCGGGCTGTTGTACGCGCCCGCGATGCCGGCGACCGCGCCGATCCGGGGATCGGCCGCTGCCGCCCGGACCGCGTAACCGCCGCCGAGGCAGACGCCCACGATCCCCACCCGCGCCGGGTCGACGGCCGGATGGCCGGCGAGCAGGCTCACCGCCGCCCGCAGATCGGCGAGCTTGCCCTGGCTGTCCTCGTGCGCCCGCCGCCCGCCGCTCTCGCCGAAGCCGCGGTGGTCGAAGGCGAGCGTCGTGATGCCCCGGTCCCGCAGCCGGGCGGCGTACACGCCGACGACCTGCTCCTTGACGCCGGTGAACGGCCCGGTGAGGACGATCGCCGGAGCCCCGTCCGCGGCTACCGCGAGGTCGCCGATCAGCGTGATGCCGTCGGCGGTGAAGGTGACGCGTTCGCTGGACATGCCGGCCCCGTTCGTTCGGTGACTATCGTGGGCACGACGTTAGGGCGCGCGGCGGCCCGGGGACAGAAGGCACTTCCGGGTGCCGTACCCGGCCACGGCCCGCCGATCCGTGGAGGTGTTCGTGTCGCTGGTGATTCCCGACGTGCTCGAGGCGAGCTGCGCGACGCGGCAGGCGCTGGAACGGCTCGCCTCGAAGTGGCGGGTGCTGCTCATCTACGCGCTGCTCGCCGGCCCGCAACGGCACGCCGAGCTGCGCCGCCGGGTCGCGGGGATCACCCAGAAGGTGCTGACCGAGACGCTGCGGGACATGGAACGCGACGGGCTGGTGCAGCGGCGGGTGCTCAAGGAGACGCCGCCGCAGCACGTCGAGTACGCGCTGACCGCGCTCGGCAAGACCCTGCAGGAACCACTCGCCGCCATCTGCGCCTGGGCGGCGGAGAACGACGCGGCCGGGCCCGCCACCGGGATGCCGGGTCCGCGCGCCTGATCCTGTCAGGGGTGGCCGCTGTCGTTCGCTGGCCGCAGCCCCTGGAGGTCCGATGCGCGGCCCGGTCCGCATCCCGACGGCCCACCGCTCCCCCGTCCGGCATCGCGGCGGCCACCACGCCGGACGGCCGCGGGCTGATCCTCACCGCCGGTGGCGACGAGACGATCCGCTCCTGACCACCGGCGCGGAGATCGGCACCCCTGTGCGGCCGGCGGGCACCGACCGGCTGCCGGTCGGCTACCTCGGCCCGGTCGCGATCCTGCCCGGCGCGGGAGCGGCGCTTTCCGGCGGAGAAGGGGCGCTCCCGGGCGGGGGACGCGACGCTGTCGCGCGGGGATGCGGCGCATCACGGGCAGCACCTGGGCGACCTCGGCGGCGCCGCGAGCTGGGCCGATGCCGGTGCCGGCGGCCGGCCGCCGGCCGTACGGACGGCAGCATCACGATCGACCCGCTCTGAGCCCGGCTCACCCGGGCGGTCTATGCTCCGCGGGTTCGTTCGGGGAAAGGATCACCGTGTACGACCAGCAGCAGGCGCCGTGGCAGCAGCCCGGGACGACGGCCATCGCGGTCACCGCGAAGTACTGGTGGGCGACGTTCATGTTCGCCCTCTTCAAGCCGTACCTGGCGATCAACGGGCGCCCGGTCCCGGCCGGCTGGGGACGCACCGTCGTGCCGGTGCCGCCGGGGCAGTACCAGGTCCACGTGCACGTGCCGTACCTGATACCGCCGCGGGTCGGCACCGCCGAGACGGTCGTGGCCGTGCACCCGGGCCAGGTCGTCGAGCTGGAGTACCGGGCGCCGGCTATCGGGTTCGTCGACGGCGCGATCGGGCCGGCGCCGCAGAAGCACCGGGCCATGCCCGCGGCCATCGCGCTGATGGTGGTGCCGTTGGTCCTGCTGCTGTGCGTGTGCGGCGGGTTCGGGATCGCCGCGGTGGTCGGTGGCAGCGACGGCCCCGACCGGCCGGTGGCACGGCCCACCGCCGTACGGCCGGTGCCGACGCTGCCGCGCACCCTCGACCCCGGTCCCACCGATGCGGCGCCGGGGGCCGGTAAGCCCGTGCTGCGCCAGGTGCCGGCGCGGACCCTGATCGGGCCGAGCTTCACCGCCTCGGACGCCACGTACACGATGGCCTTCACGGGGTGGCCGTTCGCGTTCCGTACCCCGAAGACCTGGGGTTGCCTCGCCGGGCGGGTCGATCTGCCGCAGGCGAAGGCCTGGGTCTGCATCGACGAGGGCAACCCGGGCAGCGGGCAGAAGGTGCAGATCATGCTGCGGCCGTGCCCGGCGCCGTGCGGCGCCGTGGAGCGCAGCCGGCTGAGCACCGAGTGGTTCGACCCGGGAGCCAAGGCCCGCACGTTCGACGAGCGCACCTCCTACGTCGAGCAGGCCCGCAACGCCAACGGCCGGTACACGCTCGACATGAGCCACTTCTTCCCGGCCGCCTCCGGCGGCACGCACACGTGGCAGGTCGGCATCGGCGCGTTCACGCCGCCGGAGAAGAAGGCGGACATCCACAAGATCTTCAACGACGTGCTGACCCAGGCCGGCTAGGAGAGCCGGACGTCGCGGCGGGTGGTGGCCGCCGCGCCCAGCAGCGACAGCGCGACGCCCAGTCCGACCATGACGGCCAGGGCGCCGGCGGCCGGGCCGGGGCCGGCGACGTCCGGTACGTGGCGGAAGAAGCCCAGGTCCTGGATCCGCTCCGGCACCTCCAGCAGGGGGCCGAACAGCGCGAGCAGGGCGCTGCCGGTCAGCGGTAGCCACGCCAGCGCGGACAGGCGCGGGCTGAGGCCGATGAGCAACGCGACGAAGCCGGTGGTCGCGACGGCCGCCGGCCACTGCCCGATCGCGTACGCGAAGGCCCGCGTCCCGACGTCCTGCCCGTCGATGACCGCCGGGGTGACGAGGGCGCCGAGGACACCGGTCGCGACCAGGATCACGGCGCAGCCGCCGGCCGTGACGGCGGCCTGCGCGGCGAGCGGCGCCCAGCGGCGTACGCCCGTGGTGAGCACCAGATCGGTCAGCCCGGCCGCCTCCCACCGGCGGGCCGCCAGCACCGACAGGACCGCGTACGCGCACACGACGATGCCGACGACGGTGTCGCTGTACGCCAGGTACGCGGCCACCGGGTCGCCCGTGCCGAGCTGGGAGCCGAGGAACCCGCCGAGGTCCCCGCCGCGGCTCTGCTCCACGGTTCCCGAGCCCATCGAGGCGAACAGGGTCCCGACGGCTGCGACCGCCACGGTCCAGGCGAGCAGTGACGACCGGCCGAGACGCGCGGACAGGCCCACGGGCGTACGTGTGCGCAGCCGGCTGTCCGCGGTGGCGCGCCGCCGGAGGAACCCGGCGCCGAACTCGCGCCGGCGGGACAGCACCTCGGCCAGGGCGGCGAGCAGGATCACCGCCAGCGCGGGCGGCACGGTGGCGTCCCAGTGCCCGGCCGTGAACGGTCCGATCGTCGCGCGCAGGCCCAGCGGGCTGAGCCGGTTCAGCGCCGCCGTCCCGGAGACGTCGGCTGCGGCCCGTACGGCGAACGCCGCGCCGACCGCCGCCAGCCCGAGCATCCGGGCGTGCCCGGCCGTCGCCGCGACCTGGGCCAGCACGGCGGTGCCGGCGCCGAGGACGAGGAACGTGAGGGCGATCGTCGTCCCGAACGCCGCCGCACCGGACCAGGTGACGCCCTCGACGCCCCCGGTGTGCAGTCCGGCCGCCACGCCGCAGCCGAGCCCGAGCAGGACGGCGGTACCAGCCAGCACGACCATGGCGCTGTGCAGCGGCCGCCGCTGCGGTACGCCGGACCCGCGCAGCAGTTCCAGCGTGCCGTCGTCCTCGGGTGCGCGGGTCAGCGAGACGGTCACCAGCACTGCCATGACGGCGACGAGGATGGTCACGATCGCGCCGGCCTCCCAGGCGTACATCTGCGCGGGCGTTCCGGGTCCGGGGAGCTGTCCGTACAGGACGGTCGAGGCGCGGTCGGCGCGGGCGAGCTCCACGGCGGCGCGACGCTGCTGATCGGTGGCGTAAGTGTTCTGGTACGCCGGCACGGTCGCGAAGCAGATCCCCACGAGCAGCAGCAGCCACGCGCCGAGCGTCCACCGGATCCGGCGCACCAGCAGGCGGGTGAGGCTCATCGGGGCACCGCCGCGTAGTGCCGCAGGAACAGGTCCTCCAGGCTGGCCGGGGCGCAGGTGATGTCGTCGGCCCCGGCGGCGGCCAGCACGCCCAGCACGGCGGGTACGAGGGCGCGCGGCGTGCTGACGCTCAGCGTGCCGTCGTCCGTTCGTACGTCGAGTCCCAGGTCGCGCAGGCGCTCACCGACCGGACCGGCCAGCTCCGCCGCGGGCCGGGCGGTGACGGTCGAGGCGGCGAGGTGGCGCAGGCCGGCCAGGCGTCCCGCCTCGACCAGCCGGCCGTCCTTGATGATGGTGACCTCGTCGCACACCTTCTCGACCTCGGCCAGGATGTGGCTGGACAGCAGGACCGTGCGGCCGCCCGCGGCGGCCTGCCGGACGCAGCGCTGGAACACCTCCTCCATCAGCGGGTCCAGCCCGGAGGTCGGCTCGTCGAGGACGAGCAGGTCGGTCGGGGCGGCGAAGGCGGCGATCAGGGCGACCTTCTGCCGGTTGCCCTTCGAGTACGTGCGGACCCGCCGGCGGGTGTCGAGGGCGAACTCGGCGGTGAGGCGCCGCTCGGCCCCGGCGTCGCGGGCGCCCCGCAGCCCGGCGAGCGCGTCGAGCATCTCCTGGCCGGTCAGGTCGGGCCAGAGCGCGACCTCCCCGGGCACGTACGAGGTGCGCCTCGTGATCTGCGCGGCGTGCGTGGCCGGGTCGAGGCCGAGCACCCGGACCCGGCCGCCGCCGGCCCGGCCCAGCCCGAGCAGCACCCGGATCGTGGTCGACTTGCCGGCGCCGTTCGGGCCCAGGAAGCCGTGCACGGTGCCGGGCGCGACGTGCAGGTCCAGGCCGTCCACGGCCACGAACGCGCCGAACCGCTTCACCAGCCCGTCCACCTCGATGGCGTCCGTGGTCACGGCGTCCTGCCCTTCTCGATGGCGGTCAGCAGCGCGTCGGCGATGGCCCGGTCGAGCCGGCGGTGCCGCGGGTCGGACAGCCGCAGGTAGAGGTCCGCGGCGCGGCGGGCGACGTCGAGGTCCAGCGTCCCCGCCACCCGGGGGAAGTCCGGCCCGAGCTGGCGGGTGACGCGCTCGACCACGCCCGCGGCGGCCCGCTCGATCTCCCGGTCGTCGAGCGGCTCGTCGCCCTCGTACCGGTGGGCGATCGCGCGGAACGACTCGAGGCTGCCGGCCAGCCCGGCCTCGGTGAGGCCCTCGTAGAGCACGACGGACTCGGCCGGGATGTCGCCGCGGTAGTACGCGAGCTCCATGAAGTCGCGTTCGCGGCGGATCACGCGCCGCGCCTTCTCGTCGTCGGCGCGCGCCTCCATGTCCTCGTAGAAGCGCGCGACGGCCGGCGGCACCAGGCAGAGGCGGCCGTCGTGCTCCACCGCCGCCGCCAGCCGCGCCATCCGGTCCCGCTGCTCGCGCAGGTCCTCGAGCTTCTCGTCGAGCGCCGCGATGCCCGCCCGCAGGTCGGTGAGCACCGCCTCCGCGTCCGCGGCCTCCGCGCGACGGCCGGGCCCGGGCTGCTCCCCGAGCATCGTGGCGACCGTGGCGAGCGGGATGCCGGCCTCGGCCAGCCAGCGCACCCGCGCCAGCCGGGCCAGATGCGTCAGGTCGTAGTCGCGCACGCCGTCGCGCCGGCCGGGCACGGCCAGCAGCCCGATCTGGTGATAGAAGCGGATCGTCCGTACGGTGCAGCCGGTCAGCTCCGCCAGCTCCTTGATGCGCACGGGTTCAGTCTCGGCTGTGACGTGACGTCACAGTCAAGCACGGGCGGCGGCTTTGGCAGGATGGCCGCATGACTTCCGTCCAGGACCGGTTCCGCGCGCTGCACGACTCCGGCACATTCGTCATGCCGAACCCGTGGGACGCCGGCTCGGCGCGGCTGCTCGAACACCTCGGCTTCGCCGCGCTGGCCACCACCTCGTCGGGCCTCGCGGCGAGCCTGGGCCGGCTCGACCAGCAGGTCACCCGGGAGGAGCTCGTCCGGCACGTCGCCGGGCTCACCTCGGCGGTCGCCGTGCCGGTGAGCGTCGACGCGGAATGGTGCTTCGCCGACACCCCGGCCGGCATCGCGGAGACGGTGGACCTGCTGGCCGTGGCCGGCGCGGCGGGCATCTCCATCGAGGACTACGACCCGGCAGCCGAGCGGGTGGTGCCCGGCGAGGTGGCTGCCGAACGGGTCGCCGCCGCCGCGCGGGCCTGCCGGCGGCACGGCATCGTGCTGACCGCCCGCGCCGAGAACCACCTGTACGGGCACGACGACCTCGACGACACGATCCGGCGGCTGGCCGCGTACCGGGAGGCGGGGGCGGACGTGGTCTACGCGCCCGGCCTGCGCTCGCCGGCCGACATCGGGCGCCTCGTCCGGTCGGTGGCCGCCCCGGTGAACGTGCTCGCCGTGGCCGGTACGCCGAGCGTCGCGGACCTGGCGGAGCTGGGCGTGCGGCGGGTGTCGACGGGCGGGGCGCTGGCCTGGGCGGCGTACGGCGCGCTGCGGGACGCCGCCCGGGAGCTGCTGACCGCGGGCACCACGACGTTCCGGGAGCGGGCGCTCACCGGCGACGAGGCCGCCGCCGCCTTCAGCTGAGCCCCGGGCCGAGCCGCCGTTCCCGGCGCCGGCACCGGGAGGGGCCGCCCTTCAGCTCAGGCCCGGGGCGGGGCCGCCGGTCAGCGCGGTCAGGGCGGCGTGCACGTGTCCCCGGGCCTCCTCGAGGGCGCACCGGGCCCCTTCCGCACCGGCCTGCCCGAGCAGCATCACCACCGCCACCCGCGCATCGCCCTGGGCGTCGAGCAGCGCCCCGCGGCACCGGACCGGGTCGGCGCCCGTCGCGTCGGCCAGGATCCGCAGCTGCCGGTCGCGGAGCTTGTCGTTGCTGGGCAGCATGTCGGTCATCAGGTTCGAGTACGTGCGCCCGAGCCGCACCATCGCGGCGGTGGAGAACGCGTTGAGCACGAGCTTCTGCGCCGTGCCCGCCTTCATCCTCGTGGAGCCGGTCACCACCTCGGGGCCGGTGTCGGGCGCGACGTGCAGGTCCGCGTACCGGGCGAGCGGCGCCGCGGGGTCGGCCGACACGAGCACCGTGTGCGCGCCCCGGGACCGCGCCGAGGCCAGGGCGCCGCGCACGTACGGCGTCCGCCCGCTCGCCGCCACCCCGACCACCACGTCCCCCGCGGTCACCCCGGCCATCGCCGCCGCACCCGCGTCCTCGTCGTCCTCGGCGCCCGCGGAGGCGCCGGTGAGCGCGGCCGCTCCCCCGGCGAGGTGCGCGACCAGCCGTCCCGGCTCGAGCCCGAACGTGGGGCCCAGCTCCGCCGCGTCGAGCACGGCCAGCCGCCCGGAGGTGCCCGAGCCGACGTAATGGACCCGGCAGCCACCCGACAGCGCCTCGACGGCGAGGTCGACGGCGGCGGCGAGCACGGGCAGGACGCCGGTCACCGCGCCGGGCACCGTACGGTCCTCGTCGTTGATGACGCGCAGCAGCTCCAGGCTGGAGATGCGGTCGATCGCCGCGGTCCGCGGATTGCGCTGCTCGGTGCGGCCCAGCGGCGCCTGTTCGCCCGGCCTCACGCGCGCCCCCGGACGGAGTCCACCCGCCGGCCCCGGACGGCCTCGTACGTCACCTCGAGCGCGTGCCGCGTCTGCGGGTACGTCCGCTGGGCGACACCGACGAACACGCAGTCGATGACCGTCAGCTGGGCGAGCCGGCTGGCCATCGCGCCGGAGCGGAACGTCGTCTCCCGCGCCGCCGTGGTGAGCACGTGGTCGGCGATCCGGGTGATCGGCGACTTGGGGAAGTTGGTCAGCGCCACCAGCCGTGCACCGTGCCGGCCCGCCTCGGCGAACGCCTCCACGGTGTCGGCGGTCGCGCCGGTGTGCGAGATACCGAAGGCCACGTCCCGCTCGTCGAGCAGCGCCGCGCTGGTGAGCGCCACGTGCAGGTCGCTCCACGCGTACGAGATCCGGCCGATCCGGTGCAGCTTGTGCTGGAAGTCGGCGGCGACGAAGGCGCTGGCGCCGACGCCGTAGATGTCGACGCGCCGGGCGCCGGCGACGAGGTCGACGACCTGCTCGAGGACGGCGATGTCGATCTGCAGGGCGGTGTCCTCGACGGCCCGGGCGTCGGCGAAGGCGATCTTCTTGACCACCTGCGCGAGCTCGTCGGTCTCGCTGATGTCGCTGTCGATCAGCTCGCGGCCGGTGGTCGCCGCGCCGGCCGCCCGGCCCGCCTCGGCGGCGAGGGTCAGCCGCAGCTCGGAGTAGCCGGCGAAGCCCATCGCGCGGCAGAACCGGATCACCGTGGTCTCGGAGGCGCGGGCGCGCCCGGCGAGGTCGGTGATGGTGAGCCCGGCGGCGGTCGCCGCCTCGTCGATGATCACGCGGGCGACCCGCTGCTCGGCCGGGGAGAGCGAGGGGAGCAGGCCGCGGGCCCGCACGGTCGTGGGTGAGCCGCCGGCCGCCCGCTGCGCGGTCGGTGCCGGCGTACGCCTGGTGCCTGTCATGGAGCCGGGTGTCCTTCGGGGATCGGGGTACGGTCACCGGACTATGGGCCGGGGCTGGTGGTGGGGGTGGACGCGGGAGCCACGTCGGCCTGCTGCTGCTGTCCGGCACCGGCGCGCTCGCGGCCGGCTTCTCCGGCGGCGCGCTGCACCGTCGCTGCGACGGCTACGGGTGGCTGCTCGGCGCCGAGGGCTCGGCGGTCTGGATCGGGCTGCGGGCCATGCGGACAGCCGTGGCGGCCGTGGACGGGCACGGCGAGCCGACCGCGCTGCTGGCGGCCGCCCGCCGGTGGGCGGACGAGGACCGGCCCGCCGGGGACGACCTCGCGCAGCACCTGGTCGCGGCGGGTTTCGCCCGGCCGCCGGCGGCGCTGGGCGGCCAGGCCCCGGCGGTGGGCGCCGCGGCCGCGAAGCTGCTGCACACCTTCGACACCGTCGGGGCGTACGCGGGGGACGTGGTGCTGGCCGGCTCGGTCCTGCTCTCCCCCGGCCCGGTCGCACGCGTCGTGCGGGCCGGCGTTCGGGAGCGGACCGGTACGCAGCCCCGCGAGGCGCTCGACGGTGCGGGCGGCGCGGCCGTGCTCGCCCTCGCCCGGCTCACCGGGGACCGGGTGCCGGCCGCCGTGCACGCCCGGCTGACCGGTCACGATCGGCGCCGGCGCCGGAGCGGCTGACGACGCTCCCCCGTCGCCGTCGGCAGTCCGCTCCGGCGGGTCCGGCTCACCGCGTCCGCCACGTCAGCCCGTGGCCGAACGGGTACAGCTCCCGCGACGGGTCACCGGCCACCGGGATCGCGACCGGCAGCCGGCCCCGCGGCGGCACCTCACCGAGCAGCACCCGCGCCAGCGACTGCATGGCCACCCCCGTGGAGCTGTACGTGGCCAGGTACGTGCTGACCCCCGGCAGGTACGCGATGTCGTACGGGTCCCGCACGGCGACCACCACGACCGGGCGGCCGGTGGCGAGCAGGGCACGGACGAGCGCCTGCTGGCGGGCGCCCGGATCGGCGGAAGTGGTGTCCCACGCCCGTGACGTGAGCACCACGGTCACCTCGTGCCGGCCCGCCGCGGCGACCGCCTCGGCGATCTGCGCGTCGGTGGGCAGGCCGGTGACGAGCGCCGTCGCGCTGACCCCCCGAGCGGCCAGCGAGTCGGCGAGGACGGGCACGGTGCGCTGGGCGCTCGAGCTCCACCCGGTGACCAGCACCGAACGGGCACCCCGCAGGGGCAGCACGCCCGCGTCGTTGCGGATCGCCGTGACCGTACGGTCGGTGACGTCGCCGGCCACCCGCAGGTGCGCGGGGCTGCCGACGGCGCGCTCGGCGGCGGCCGGGTCGAGGGGCGTCCACGACAGCAGGCCACGCTTGTGCTTGAGGGTCAGGATGCGGCGTACGGACTGGTCGATGCGCTCCTCGGTGAGCTCCCCGGAGGCGACGGCGCCGAGCACCGCGCCGACCGCCACGTCGAGGTCCGGGGGCATCAGCAGCATGTCGGCGCCGGCTTTGAGGGCGAGCACCGGGACGCGGTCGTCGCCGTACTTCTCGCGGACGCCGGCCATCTCGAGCGAGTCGGTCACGACCACCCCGCGGTAGCCGAGCTCGCCGCGCAGCAGGCCGGTGATGATGGGCCGGGACAGCGTGGCGGGGTCGCCGGACGGGTCGAGCGCGGGCACCACGATGTGCGCGGTCATCACGGCGTCGACGCCCGCGGCGACGGCGGCCCGGAACGGCGGGGCGTCGATGCGCGACCACTGCTCGCGGGTGTGCGTGATGACGGGCAGCCCGGTGTGGCTGTCCGTGCTCGTGTCACCGTGGCCCGGGAAGTGCTTGGCTGCCGCGGAGGTGTCCGCGCCGCGCTGGAACCCCTCGATCTGGGCGGCGGTGAGGGCGGCGGCCAGCGCCGGGTCGCTGCCGAAGGACCGTACGCCGATGACGGGGTTGGCGGGGTTGACGTTGACGTCGGCGACCGGCGCCCAGGCCTGGCCGATGCCGACCGCGCCGAGCTCGGCGCCGGTGACCCGGCCGGTGCGGTATGCGTCGCGCGCCGAGCGCCCGGCGCCCAGCGCCATGCCGCCGGGGAACTGGGTGGCGGGCGCGGGCATCCGGGACACGACGCCGTGCTCCTGGTCGGTGGAGATCATCACCGGGATGCGGGCGCCGCTGCCGGTCGCCGCTGCCTGCAGCCCGTTGGCGAGCGTGACGAGCTGGCGCGGCGACTGCAGGCTGTTCGTCCAGGTGAAGTAGATGACGCCGCCGAGGTGGTACTTGGCGACGACCTCGGCCGGGGTGTCCACTCCGTAGAGAGAGCGGTTGGCGGCGGCGTCCGCGCTGGACGGTGCGGTGGCGTCCGAGCCGTACGCGTACGTGGTGAAGAGCTGCCCGACCTTCTCCGGCAACGTCATGCGGGCCAGCAGCCGCTCCACCTCGGACGCCGCGGGGCGCGCGGCGGCGGGACCGGCCGGGATCGCCGCCCCGGACACGGTCAGGAGCAACGTGACGAATGAAGCGACCGGACGCATCCGCATGACGACCGAACGTACTCGCGCGCCCCGGCACTGGCAATTAGTTTCACGACACTTGAATGTGCCGGAGGAAAGCTTCATCCTACGGGGCGACCCATGGACATATGTTGATGTTCCTCGAGGCAGGGGTACGCCATGGCACAGACGATCAGCCGGCGCCGTCTGCTGCACGGCGCGGCCGCCCTCGGTGCCCTCGCCGGCACGGGCGCCCTCACCGGCTGCGCGCTGGGCGGCGACAGCGACGACGACAGCGAGGACAGGGGCGCGGCGGACGCCCCGCTGGAGGTCGTCATCTTCAACGGTGGCTTCGGCGAGGAGTACGCCAAGGCCCACGAGGCGCTGTACCGCGAACGCCACCCGGGGGCGCGGATCAAGCACTCGGCCACCCAGCAGATCGCCGAGACGCTGCAGCCGCGGTTCGTGGCCGGCACCCCGCCGGACGTGCTGGACAACTCCGGCGGCAACCAGATCGACTTCAACGCGCTGGTCTCCCAGGGAGCGCTGGCCGACCTCGGCGACCTGCTCGCGGCGCCGAGCCTCGACGACCCGAAGGTGGCCGTCAGGGACACGCTGCTGCCGGGCATCGTCGACGTCGGATCGTACGACGGCAGATTCCTCGCGCTGAACTATGCGTACTCGGCGTACGGGACCTGGTATTCGGAGAAGCTCTTCGCCGACCGCGGCTGGCAGTACCCGACCACCTGGGACGGCATGATCGCGCTGTGCCGGCAGATCAGTGCCGCCGGCATCGCGCCGTGGACGTACCCGGGGGTGCACGCCCGCTACATGAGCTGGCCGATCCTCGCGTCCGCGGCCAAGCTCGGCGGCGTCGAGGTGCTCAAGGCGATCGACAACCTGGAGCCGGGCGCGTGGCGCCACGACGCGGTCCGCACGGCCGTGGACGCCTACCGCCAGCTGGCGGTCGACGGGTACGTGCAGGCCGGCGCCGAGGGCATGGACCACATCCAGGCCCAGACGCAGTGGTGCCGGGGCCGCGCCGCCCTCATCTTCTGCGGCTCGTGGCTGGAGAACGAGCAGAAGGCCGTCACCCCGCCGGACTTCCGGATGGCCGTCGCACCCACGCCCAGCCTCACCACCGGCGACAAGCTGCCGTACGCGGCGTTCCGGGGCACCGGCAGCGAGCCGTTCGTGGTGCCCGCCAAGGCGAAGAACCTCCGCGGCGGCCTCGAGTACCTGCGCATCATGCTGTCGCGCACGGGCGCCGCCGACTTCACCCGTACGGCCGGGAGCCTCAGCTGCGTCGCCGGGGTGAGCGCCGGCCTCGGCCTGGCACCCGGCCTCACCTCGGTCACCCGGATGATGGCCGCTCCCGGGGCGCAGACCTTCACCTGGCTGTACCCGTCGTACTACCGCAAGCTCGAACGCACCTACGTCAACGCCGCCACGGCCGACCTGTTCGCCCGCCGCCTCGACGCGGCCGGCTGGGTGGACCGGTGCCAGAAGGCCGCCGACGACATCGCGAGAGACCCGTCGGTCAAGAAGTACAAGCGGGCCTGACCGTGCGAGGCAAGCGGCTGTTCGTCGCCACGTTCCTCGGCCCGCCGCTGCTGCTGTACGGCGTCTTCGTGCTGTCGCCGTACGTGCAGGCCTTCGCGATCTCCGCGACCGACTGGCGCGGCCTCACCCCGCAGTACGACTTCGTCGGCCCGGCCAACGTCCGCCGGCTGGCCGACGACGGCCTGTTCTGGAACGCGTTGTGGCACAACGCGCTGCTGCTCGTGCTGCTGCCGCCGGCGACGATCCTGCTCGGACTGTTCCTCGCGTCGATGCTCAGCGTCGGTGGGCGCCGGGACCGGGCCGGCGTGCACGGCGTCCGCGGCGCCGCCCTGTACCGGATCGTCTACTTCTTCCCGCAGGTGCTGTCCGTGGCCGTCATCGGCGTGCTGTGGAAGCAGATCTACGCGCCGAACAGCGGCCTGCTCAACGGCGCCCTGCGCGCCGTGGGACTGGATTCGCTGGCCCGGCCGTGGCTCGGCGACCCGCGGTTCTCGTTCTGGTGCGTGGCCCTCGTGCTGCTGTGGAGCAACGCCGGCTTCTACGTCGTGCTGTTCGGTGCGGCGATGCAGGCGATCCCCCGCGACATCTACGAGGCGGCGCTGCTGGACGGGGCGACCCGAGCCACCACCCTGTTCCGGGTCACCGTGCCGCTGCTGTGGGACACCGTCCAGGTCGCGTGGGTGTACCTCGCGATCGTGGCCATCGACGCCTTCGCCGTCGCGCAGATCATCACGGACGGCGGCCCCGGGTTCTCGTCCGACGTCGTGGGGCTGCGGCTCTACCGGACCGCCTTCACCGACGCCCAATTCGGGTACGCGTCCACGATGGGCGTCGCGATGTTCTTCCTGACCCTGTCGGTCGCCGCCCTGTTCCTGCGCGTCACCCGCCGCGACCGGGCGGGGCTGTAGATGACCGTCCCGCCCCGCCCCGGGCGCGTCATCCCCGTGCTGTCCCACGGCTTCCTCGCCGGCTGGGCGCTGCTCACCACGCTGCCGCTGCTGTGGGCGGTGGTCAGCTCGTTCAAGACCGACGACGAGATCCTCACCGACCCGTGGGGCCTGCCGTCCCGCCCCCGGCCGGAGAACTGGGCACGGGCCTGGGACGACGCCCACATCGGCCGCTACTTCCTGAACAGCGCGATCGTCGTGACGGGAGCGCTCACCCTGACGATGATCCTCGGCGCGATGGCCGCGTACGTGCTGGCCCGCTACCGCTTCCCGGGCCGCCGCATCATCCACCTCGCGTTCACCGGCGGCATGATGTTCCCCGTCTTCCTCGCGCTCGTGCCGCTGTTCTTCGTGGTGCGCGACCTGGGACTGCTGGGCACGCTCCCCGGGCTGATCCTCGTGTACGCCGCGTACTCGCTGCCCTTCACGGTCTTCTTCCTCACGGCCTTCTTCCGTACGCTGCCGGCCGCGGTCGCCGAGGCCGCGATGGTCGACGGGTGCGGCGACTACCGCCTGTTCTTCCGCGTGATGCTGCCGATGGCCCGGCCCGGCCTGGTCAGCGTGGCCATCTTCACGTTCCTGTTCCAGTGGAACCAGTACGTCCTGCCGATCGTGCTCATGCAGGGCGAGGGCGCGGAGCGGCGCTGGGTGCTCGCGCAGGGGCTGACCGCGCTCGCTGTCAACGAGGGCTACCGCGGGGACTACAGCGGCCTGTTCGCCGGGATGACGATCGCGATGCTGCCGGTCCTCATCGGGTACGTGGCGTTCCACCGGCAGGTCCAGGGCGGCCTGGCCGCCGGTCACCTCCACTGAGCGGCGGTATACCGAAGGTTCAAGTCGTCGCCCGGCAAGCCCCGACCGCAGCCGGATGTTCCGCCGGCCGCGGCGTTCGCACAATGAGCGGGTGTCCACATCCCGCACCGACGTGTTCCCCGGCGACTCGGGCATCCGCCTGATGGTCGCCGCCGCGTTCCTGCGCGGCGGCGACGGCGAGGCGCTCGGCACCAACCACCTGCTGATCGCCCTGACCAACCTCGACGCCACCCGCGGCGCGCTCGCGGCGGCCGGCCTCACCCGTACGGTCGCGCTCACCGTCAACGACAGCCGGCTCGGCCGCTGGGCCTCCGCGGACGCGGCCGGCGTGGGCCCGGACGGCCCGCACGACATCGTGATCGCCGACGGCGGCACCCCCGTACCCTTCACCGCGGCAGCGGCGGAAGCCCTGCACCGCGCGGCCACCGTGGACCGTCTGCACCCCCGCCGACGTGCTGCTCGCGCTGCTCGAGGACCCGGGCAACCGCGCGACGGAACTGCTGGCGATCTGCGGCATCCCGGCCACGGACCTGTACGCGGACCTCGCGGCGGGCCGGACCCCGGCCGTACGCGACGACGTGCATCCGGCCCTGCGCCACGTCCGCGACCGGCTGATCGGCCGGTCCGGCTTCCGCTCACCGGGCTGGCGGCGGCCGATGACGGCATTCGCGATGGCCGTACGGATCAATTACGGTCGCCACCCGATGCAGTGGATCAGGCTGGAGGCGGCAGAACAGGCCTACCGCACGCCGTCGAGATCGGGCGGACCGGACAGCGCGGACATCCTGCTCGCGGTGGCCGCCACGTACGAGGTCGCGCAGCGGCTGCCCTACCTCGTCGACCCGGAGGACCCCCGTTTCCGCGGCGCGGCGTTGCTGCAGGCTGCCGGGGTCACGCACGAAGGTTTTCGAGCCGCCGAGCCCGCCGGTCAGCGGGACGCAGCCGGCGAACGGCTGTCGCGCCGAATGTCCACCGTGCGCTACCCGGACACGCTCGCCCTCGTGCGCGACCTCCTGGCCGTATCCACGCCGCCGTCGAGGGCGGCCCGGCTGCTCACCGCCGCACGCTTCGACGTCGCCGCCCTGCGCCGCACGCTCAGCTGACGACGGCGGTCTCGGCGGGATGTCTCGGGGGTGCCATCGCACGGGCGCTGGCCGCTACGAACAGGGCGAGGACCACCGGGATCCACAGCGCCGACGGCAGCCCGACCACGGTCGCCGCCGCGCCGATCAGGATCGGTCCGAGCAGGAAGCCGACATAGCCGATGCTGACCACCGTGGACAGCGCCCGGCCGGCGCGCCGGGGGTCGAGGTTGCCCGCCGCCGAGTAGACCTGCGGGGCGATGCCGGACAGGCCCGCGCCCAGCAGCCCGAACCCGGCGATGCCGGCGACCGGGTGGTGGATCAGCAGGGCGGCGCCGAGCCCCGCGGCCGCCAGGCCGCCGCTGAGGCGTACCAGCGTGACGGGGCCCAGCGCGAGGACCAGCCGGTCGCCGAAGACCCGGCCCACCGTCATCATGATCGAGAAGGCGGCGAACCCGTACGCGGCGGCGCCGGCGCTCGTCCCCAGGTCGTCCCGCAGGTACACGGCGCTCCAGTCGGCCGCCGCGCCCTCCCCCACCAGGGTGCACAGCACGAGAACGCCCAGGAAGATCAGCAGCACCGGCCGGCGCGCCGGCTCCTCGCCGCCCGGCGTCGCGTCCGATGCCTCCGCGCCGGACTCGCCGGAGAAAACCCACAGCGAGGCCCACACCGCCAAAGCCAGTACCCCGGCCCCGACGGCGAGGAACGTGACGCCGACCCCGGCCCCGCCGTGCGCGAAGAGGCTCCCGGCGACGGCACCCAGGAACCCGCCGACGCTGTAGATGGCATGGAACGACGACATGATCGGCCGCCCCCACGCCCGCTGCACCTCGATGGCGTTGGCATTCATCGCGATGTTGAGCGTGCCGTGCGCCGCACCGAACAGGAAGAGAGCGCCGCAGAGCACCGCCAGTCCGCCGCTGAACCCGGGCGGCACCAGCAGCAGCCCTTCGAGCACCGCGGCGGGGACGAGAACCCGCGAACTGCCGAACCGGTCGGTGAGCCGCCCCAGCACCGCCATGCCGACGATGCACCCGGCCGCGAACGACAGCAACGCGTAACTGAGCCGGCCGTCGCTGAGCCCGAGGTTGTGCTTGACCGCCGGAATCCGCGCCGTCCACACGCCGAGCGCCGTACCGAACAGCAGGAACGTCAGCGACGTGGCGACCCGGCCGCGACGGATCCGGTCATTCACGGCGCCCCCCGCTCCCCGATCGACGATGGCACAGTATCGCGGCACCGAACCCGAAGCCATGACCTGCGACGGTTCCGGAACCGGCCCCGTCTCCGCGGCCGCCCGGACCCGCAACGAGGCCGGACGCACGCGGGTGGCGCCCCCGGCCGGCCGCGCACGCAGGCCCACGCCGACCGGTCACGCCCGGCAACCAGCGCCCCCGCGCCCACCGGACCGGCGCGCCCACCCGGGCAGCCCCACCTACCGCGCCCAGCATCCGGACCGCCCGCCCCCACCGACCGCACCCGCCAACCGGACCGCCCGCCCCCACCGGCCAGGCCCCAGCCGCGCCCAGCATCCGACCTGCCCGCGCCCACCGGCGCGCCCGGACCGGCGCGCCCGACGGTCAGGCCCGGACCGGCGCGCCCGACGGTCAGGACCACCGGACACCGCTCAGCAACCGGGCCGCCCGCGGCAGGCGGTCACGGTCGGGCATCCGCGCCGGCCCATTCGCGCACGGTGAGGATCGCGTCGGCGAAGGCTGCGGGTGCTTCCTGGGGCAGGTTGTGTCCCACGTCGACCGCCCGGTGTTCGTGGCGGGCGGTGAACATGTCCGCGTGGTCGGCCGTGCCGCCGGGCTTGAGCGGATCCTGGGTGCCGTCCAGCGTCACCGCGGGGACCGTGACGGGCGGCCGGGCCGCCAGCCGTTCCTCCAGCTCCTCGTAGGCCGGGTCGCCCGCCGCCAGCCCGAAGGAGTGGCGGTACGCATGCACGACGACGTCCACGAAGTCAGGGTTGTCGAAGGACGCCGCGGTGCGCGCGAAGGTCGCCTCGTCCGGGTGCCAGCCCGGGGACCACTGCCGCCAGAGCATGCGGCACAGGTCGCGGCGGCTCACGGCGAGGCTCTCGCGGCCCCGTTCGGTCTGGAAGAGGTGCTGGTACCAGACGACGTGTTCGAGCGCCGGATCGTGGGCGTGCCGCAGGCGCTCGATGTCGAGGATGTCGTAGCTCGCCATCGAGACCAGGCCGGCCACGCGTTCGGGCCACAGCGCCGTCGCGACGCAGGAGGCGAGCCCTCCCCAGTCGTAGCCGGCGACGATCGCGGTCTTCCAGTGCAGGGCGTCGAGCAGCGCGACGAGGTCGGACCCGAGCGCGGCCTGCTGACCGCTGCGTGCGGTGTCGGCGGACCGGAACCGCGTCGGGCCGAACCCGCGCAGGTACGGCCGGACGACCCGGGCCCCCTGTGCCGTCAGCCGTGGCACCACCTCGTCATAGGCGTGCACGTCATACGGGAAGCCGTGGGAGAGCAGCAGGGGCCAGCCGTCGGCCGGCCCGTCCTCCAGGTAGCCGACGGTGAGCACACCCGCGTCGATCGTCTTCACCAAGGCGCACGTCCTCTCATCGGCGGACATCGGAATGGGCAAGACGCAGCGCGTCGACGCCGGGGTCGGAGCCGGGCGGCCGGACCCGGTCGAGCTCGCGCCACGCCTCCTCGAGGGCGGTCTCCAGCGCCCGGTGCTGCCGCTGGAGGTCCGCCCGGAGCGTCTCGATCCGCCGCAACCACCCCGCCGCGGACCCTCCGGACGCCCCGGAACCGCCCGGCCCGGCGGACCCCGCCGGAGGAGAAGAAGCGGAGTCACCCGGCAAGGAAGAAGCGGACCCCGCCGGAGAAGAAGCGGACCCCGCCGGAGAAGAAGCGGACTCCGCCGGAGAAGAAGGGGAAGAAGGAGCGGGGGAAGAAGAAGCCGACCCGGCCGGCGAAGGAGCGGATGCGACCGGCAGAGAAGAAGGAGGAGCGGCAACGGCGGAAGCGCCCGGTACGGCGTCGACCGGCACGATGGCCGCCACCGCCCGCCCGCCCTCGGTCACGATCGTGCTCTGCCGGGTCAGGTTCGCCAGCCGCGCCAGCTGCACGAACCGCGTACGGGCCTCCAGCAGCGACAACTCCAGTCGCGGCCGGGGAATCGGGGCAGCGGGCTCAGCCATGCCGACATGATGCCGCCGGGGTACGACACTTTCCGCCGCGCCCGCTCAGTGCACCATTTTCAGCCCTACGACCCCGGCCACGATCATCGCCAGGAACAGCAGTTTCAGGGCGGAGACCGGCTCCTGACCGGTGCTCATCGCGTACCCGACGGTCAGGACCGCGCCGATGCCCACCCAGACCGCGTAGGCCGTGCCGACCGGCAGGTCGCGCATCGCGTACGCCAGGCCGGCCATGCTCGCGACCAGCGCGACGACGAACACGACGGACGGGACGAGCCGGCTGAATCCCTGGGACCGGTCGAGCGCGGCCGCCCAGACCGCCTCGAGCATGCCGGAGAGGACCAGGACGAGCCACGACATGACGACCTCCGCGGGCCGTCTTGTCGCTCGCCGGGTACGGCACCCATCGTCCGGGAGTCCGTGGGCACGGACTCCCTACCAGCATGGCACGGGTCATCGGCCGCCGAGGGTCCGCAGGGTGGCGTCGAGCGTGGCGAACACCACCTCGGAGCCGCCCTCCCACTGCGGCACCGGGTCGGGCTGACCGGGGGACGGCGCCCACAGCCACCAGATGGTGCCCCACGGGTCGAGCATCCGGCCGAGCGTGCACTCGCCGTAGAACGGGGTCGGTCCGGTGACCGTCGTCGCGCCCCGGCCGGTCGCGCGCCGCAGGACCGCGGCGACGTCGCGGACCCAGACCTGGAGCAGGGCCGGGCGGGCCGGCCAGCCGTCGAGCCGGTCGGCGACCATCAGGTCCACCGAGCCGAGCCGCAGCTGGGCGTGGATGAGCTTGCCGTCCGGCATGGGGGTCCGGGCCCCGGCGGTCTCGGGTACGCCGAAGACGTCGCTGACGAACCTCACGAAGCCGGCGGCGTCGTCCACGATGACGAACGGGTTCAGCGCAGCACCGTCGCCGGGTACGGAGTGCTCGGGAAGCAGGATGTCGGCTGTGGTCATGCCCCGAGCGTGCCACCCGTTGCGGTCAGTTCCCGGCCGCATTCTCCGGCGACGGTCGTGGTGACGCGGACGAGAACCGGCCGGCGCGGTGTCGACCCGAAGCCGAACCGGACCGGCGGGTCCACCGGGGCGAGCGGACCGAGGTCGTGGCCGTCGAGGCGGGCGGCTGCCTCGACGATCGGGTGGACGTCCTGCGCCCCGTACCACTCGCGGCGGCCGCCGCCGGCGCTTCCGCGCGTACGCACACCGGGCAGCACCAGGCGCGCGGGCAGGTCGACGGCCGCGCACCACGCGGGCCGGCGCGCCAGCGGCGCCGGTACGGCCCGCAGCAGCACCCCCAGCCAGCCTCGCCGCCCCACGCGGAACCGCAGCTCCAGCGGTCCCGCGGCGACGGCGGTCCACCGGTCACCGGCGTCCGTCACGGTCACCGGCGCGATCCGCACGTCGTCGAAGGCGTACGTGTCGGCGACGAACCGCGCGAGCTCCGGGGTGGGCGCCACCAGCAGCCGATGCCCGTCGGGGCGCTCGATCATCACGTCGGCGACCAGCCCGAACGGCGACCGCGGCCAGGTGCCGACGACGACACGTACGCCGCTGCGGGTGCCGATGCCGGCGATCGTGCCGTCGAATCGCAGCCGGGTGCTGTCCATCACCGGCACCTACCCGTGGCTGCCCGCCGTACGCATCAACAAATGGTTCTTTGTGAAAACGAATGTTTGCGTTACGGTACCGGCATGCCGGATCTCGACGCCGCCTTCGCCGCCCTGGGTGACCCGGTGCGCCGCGCGCTGGTGACCCGCCTCGCGCGCGGTGACGCCACGGTCGGGGAGCTCGCCGAGCCGTTCCGGCTGACCCCGCAGGCGATCTCCCACCACGTCGGCGTGCTGCGCCGGTGCGGGCTGGTGGAGCAGCGCCGCGAGGGCACGCGACGCCCCTGCCGGCTGCGGACCGACCAGCTCGAGCTGCTCGGTTCGTGGATCGACGAGCAGCGCCGCACCTGGCACGACCGGCTCGGCGCGCTCGAGCGGCACCTGACCGGTGAGGGGCCGCCCGTGACCGCGCGGGCCGAGCCGCACGGGGACGCGCTGGAACGCCACCCGGCCGGCGGGGAGGCGCGGTGACCGCGCGGGCCCAACTGCACGGCGACGAACTCATCGCGCGCCGGCGCCTGCCGGCCGATCCCGCCCGGGTCTGGGCCGCGTTCACCACGCCGGCGGGCATCGCGGCGTTCTGGGGTGGCTCGCATGCCACCGTCCCGGCCGGTTCGGTCACCGTGGACCTGCGCACCGGCGGCGAGTTCGCCCTCGACACGCGCGCGCCAGGGGGCGCCACCCGCCGGCTCCGCTTCGTGTACGTGCTGGTCGCGGCGCCGCACGAGCTGGTGTTCGACGAGCCGGTCACCGGCCTGCGGACGACCGTGCGCCTGCTGGGGGCCGGGGCCGGCACGGACCTCACCGTCCACCAGCGACGCCTGCCGCCCGAGCTGCGGACGGCTCAGGCGGCCGACGGACTCGCGTCCATTCTCGACGCGCTGGCCCTCCATCTGCGGCACACCGAAACGGAACGGAGTGAAGCGTGACCCCACCCGCGCAGCGCGATCTCGTCGCCGAGTACTTCGAGGGTTTCCGTACCAGCGACCATCCGCGGATCCTCGCCACCCTCACCGAGGACGTGGAGTGGGTGATCCACGGACATCGGACCACCCGTGGCCGGGCGGAGTTCGACGGGGAGATCGAGAACCCGGCGTTCACGGGCAGTCCCGGGCTCGACGTCCAGCGCGTGTACGAGGACGGCCCGGTCGTCGTCACCACCGGCGAGGGCCACGGCGAGAGCGTCGACCACGGCCCCTTCCGGTTCGCGTTCACCGACCTGTTCACGTTCCGCGACGGCCGCATCGCGCGCGTCGACTCGTACGTGGTGCCGCTGCCGTGACAGGCGCTGACGGCGCGACGAGGCCGAGACCCGGGGCGGGCGTACCGGCCGGGGGAGGACCGGCACGCCCGCCGAGGCGGACCGTTACCGGGTACGGGGGTCGGTGTCCCGGGTACGGCTGCCCGCCTTCGCGAGGCCACGGCTGACGAGGTAGCCGATCGTCAGCAGGGTGATGTACCACCACGCCTTGTCCGCGGCGAAGTAGTCGGCGCCGTTGTTCGCCGCGCCGTCGCCGACCGTCTGCGAGGCGATCAGCACGCCGGCGACGGCGGCGAGGTACACGAACAGTTCCGTGGTCTTCCAGGACGGCTTGGTCTCGTCTCCGTGGTGGCGCAGGTCGCGGTGGTCGCGTGCGGTGTCGCGAAAACCGGTGTCGTACGCGCCGGAAGCCGTGGTCGAGTGCGTGGCGGTCATGATGATCTCCTTGACTGTCGTCCCAGGACGGCCGGCCGGACCGTCTTGGCTGCGCAGTGCCCACCGGTGATCACTGCTATCCCGGTAGCCCACCGGTTCCACACGAAGGGATGAACCGGCGTCGCGGGCCGTGACGGCGTGCCTGATCGCGCTGCGCCGTACCCGTCGGCGAAGATCATGGGATGCTTCTGAGCGAGGATTTCGACACGTCCGTGCTGACCGACCGGCAGCGAGAGATCCTCGGGGTGATCCGGGACTGGGCGGTGAGGTACGGCTACTCGCCGTCCACCCGCGACATCGCCGACGCGATCGGGCTGGCGTCCACCTCGTCGGTCAGCCGGCACCTGCGCGCCCTGGAGGAGTACGGCTTCCTGCGCCGCGGCCGCAGCGTGACCCGGCCGGTCGACGTGCGCATGTTTCTCGAGCCGGCCGCCCGCGAGGTGCGCGACCCGGCCACCGTGGGGGTTCCGCTGCTGGGCACGATCGCCGCGGGCAGCCCGATCCTGGCGGAGGAGACGGCCGAGGAGACGCTGACGCTGCCGCGTGACCTGGTCGGGCGCGGCACGCTGTTCTGCCTGCGCGTCCAGGGCGACTCGATGATCGACGCGGCGATCTGCGACGGGGACATCGTCGTCGTCCGGCAGCAGCAGGAGGCGTACAACGGCGACATCGTGGCGGCGATGATCGACGAGGAGGCGACGGTCAAGGTGTTCCGGCGCCGCGGCGGGCACGTGCTGCTCGAGCCGCGCAACCCGGCGTACGAGCCGATCGACGGCGACCGCGCGACGATCCTCGGCCGCGTCGTGTCGGTGCTACGCCGCACCTGACGGCCCGGCGCGAACAGCGGATGCTCAGTCGGCCAGCGCGAGGGCCAGCCGGCCGGTACGGGACTTCTTCGCCTCGTACATCGCCGCGTCCGCCCGGGCGATCAGCGTGTCCGCGCAGGTCTGCGTGCGCGCCCAGGCGACACCGATGCTCGCCTGCGGCAGCAACCGCTCCCCGTTGACCTCCAGGCCGCCGGTGACCAGCGCCGCGACCAGGCTCTGGCCGATGTGCCGGGCCTCGGCCGCGCCGGGAACCTCGGGGCAGATGACCACGAACTCGTCGCCGCCGAAGCGCCCCACCACGTCGCCGTCGCGGACCGCGCCGCGCAGCCGGGACGCCACGTGGGTGAGCAGCCGGTCCCCGGTCGCGTGCCCGTACACGTCGTTGACCTGCTTGAACCGGTTGAGGTCGATGAAGATCACGGCGATGCCGCGGGTCCGGGCCGGGTCGTCGAGCGCCTCCTGCAGCGCGGTGAGGGTGGAGGCGCGGTTGCGGCAGCCGGTGAGCGCGTCGTACGTGGCGCGCTGCTTGAGCTCGTCGCGCAGCCGGACGTCGTCGGTGACGTCCGTGAGGCAGATGATCGCGCCGGTGACCTCGCCGTCCGGGCCGTTCAGGGCGCGCAGACCGGCGCGGACGCGGCGCAGGCCCCGCTGCTCGTTGCGGTAGCCGTACTCGGCGTCGACGTCGCGGCCCTCGCGCAGCACGGCGTCGATCGCGGCGTCGATGGCCGGCCGGTCGCCGGGCAGGATGCGGTCCAGCAGCGGGCCGCCGAGCAGCTCGCCGACGCCGGCCCCGAGGGCCCGGGCCGCGCGCTCGTTCTGGTACGCGATCCGCCGGTCGGTGCCGATCTGCACGATGCCCATCGGGATGGTCTCGGTGAGCCGGCGCATGAGCTGCTCACCCGCGCGCAGCGCCTCCTGGGCGGCCATCTCGTCGGAGATGTCGAGCATCTCGGCCACCACCTCGCCCACGCCCGGGGCGGTGAGCTGATTGTGGTTGGTGACCTCGAACCACACCACGGACCCGTCGCGGTGCAGGTGGCGCAGGCGCACCCGGCGGGCCTCGCCGCTCGGGGAGGCGAGCATGTCCATCCAGCTGGAGATGGCGCGTACCCGGTCGTCGGGGTGCACGAGGTCGACCGCGCGCGTGCCGAGCAGCTCGTCGGCCGTCCAGCCGAGGACGCGGACGATCTCCGGGTCGGCGCCGACGATCACGGCGTGCGAGCTCTTCCGTACGGTCACCAGCCGCGGCTTGATCGCCTGGTGCTCCAGCGGCAGGTGCGCCGGGTGCCCGTCCAGGCCGGTGAGCAGCACCAACGGTACGCCGTACCGGTGGCTCAGGTCGATCATCTGCAACTCCACCAGCTGGTCCGGCGCGGAGAGCGGGCGGACCCGGCACTGCGCGAGGCCGCGGGCGAGGAAGGTGTGCCAGGCGTCGATGACCGCCGGGTGGTCGTCGGGCACGACCAGGTCCAGCGCGGACCGGGGGCCGGTGACCGGGCGCAGCCGTCCGGGCTCGAAGGTCTCGGGCAGGTCCGCGAAGAGTCCCGCCGGGCTCACCGCGAGCACGAAGGCGTCGGGGTGGCGCGCCACGGTGGCCGCGAACGCCGCGTCCCGCTCCGCCTCGTCGATCTTCGCGTCGGTCATGTCGCCCCGATCGGCCACCGGCGCGCGAAGTGAAGGAAAGTCCCGCCGTTTGACACTGTCATCGTGACAGTGTCAATATAACACCGTGTGGACGATGGACGAGCTTCTCGAGCGGGTACGCGGCGCGCTGGCCGCCGAATACCCCGGCGCGCCCAACGGCCGGGTCCGCGACGTGCCCGACCGCCGGGCCGTCCGGTGGTACACGACGACCGGCCTGGTGGACCGGCCGGCGGCGATGCGCGGGCGCACCGCGCTCTACGGCAGGCGTCACCTCCTGCAGCTCGTCGCGCTCAAGCGCCGGCAGGCCCAGGGCCACTCGCTGGCCGCCATCCAGGCCGAGCTGGCCGGCGCCCCGGACGAGGAGCTGGCGACGGTCGCGCGGGTGCCGCAGGAGCTGCTGACCACCGAGCCGCCCGAGCCGCAGCCGCCCGCACGGCCCCGGTTCTGGACCACCGCGCCGGCCCCGGCGGCGGCACCGGCCGCCGATCGGCCCGCCGCCGCGCCGGCCCCGGAGATCGGCGCGGTCGCGCTGGGCGGCGGGGCGATCCTGATCCTTCCCGTACGCCCGTCAGCCGCCGACCGCACAGCCGTCGCCGCCGCGGCGGAACCGCTGCTGAGCCTGCTCGCCGCCCGGGGTCTGCTGGACGCCGGCCGCGGACCGCACACCGATGATGGGAGCCCCTCATGACCCTGTCCGTCACCCCGATGGAGCCGGCGGAGCTCGGCCGCATCCGGATCCTGCCCGACGCCGGCGTGGGCGCCCTGCACACCGACCGCGGCAACCTGCCCCTGGACCGGCTCGACGTCCGTACCCGGATCAGCGGGCTCCTCGCCCGGACCACCGTGACCACCGAGTTCGTCAACGCGCACGACACGGCGCTGGAGGCCACGTACGTCTTCCCGCTGCCCGACCGGGCCGCCGTCACCGCGATGACCATGACCGCGGCCGGGCGCACCGTCGAGGCCGAGCTGCAGGAGCGCGCGGCGGCCCGGGAGGCGTACGACCGGGCGATCGAGGCGGGGCAGCGGGCCTCCATCGCCGAGGAGGAACGCCCCGACGTCTTCACCATGCGGGTGGGCAACATCGCGCCCGGCGAGCGGGTGGTCGTCGAGCTGACCCTCGCGGGGCCGCTGCCGTGGGAGGACGGCGCGGCGACGTTCCGGTTCCCGCTGGTGGTCGCGCCCCGCTACATCCCGGGTACGCCGCTGCCCGACGCACCCGCCGGCGACGGGCAGGCCCGCGACACCGACGCCGTGCCCGACGCCTCCCGGATCACTCCCCCGGTGCTGCTGCCGGGATTCCCGAACCCGCTGCGGCTGTCCATCGCCGTCGACATCGACACGGCCGGGCTGCCGCTGGCCGGGGTGCGTTCCAGCCTGCACACGGTGACCAGCCGCGACGGGCACGTGGAGATCGCGCCGGGCGAGCGGGCCGACCGCGACTTCGTGCTGCGGCTGCCGTACGAGGGCGACGGCTCGGGCGCGGTGTTCGTGCCGGACCCGGGCACCGACGGCGCCGAGGGGGCGTACCAGCTGGTCGTGGTGCCGCCGGAGCCGAGCGACGGCCCGGCCCGGCCCAAGGACGTCGTGCTGCTGCTGGACCGCTCGGGCAGCATGGGCGGCTGGAAGATGGTCGCCGCCCGACGCGCGGCCGCCCGGGTCGTGGACACGCTCACCACGGCCGACCGGTTCGCCGTGCTGACCTTCGACCACCAGATCGACCACCCGGCCGACCTGGGCGAGGGGCTGTCCGACGCGACCGACCGGCACCGCTTCCGCGCGGTCGAGCACCTCGCCCGCGCCGACGCCCGGGGCGGCACCGAACTGCTCGCGCCGCTACGGCAGGGGTTGTCGCTGCTGTCCGGGTCCGAGGGACGCGACCGGGTGCTCGTGCTGGTCACCGACGGCCAGGTCGGCAACGAGGACCAGATCCTCGCCGAGGTCACCTCGCTGATCGGTGCCACGCGCCTGCACACGGTGGGCATCGACCGGGCCGTGAACGCGGGCTTCCTGGGCCGGCTGGCCGCGCTGGGCGCCGGGCGGTGCGAGCTCGTGGAGAGCGAGGACCGGCTGGACGAGGCGATGGAGCAGATCCACCGCCGCATCGGCGCGCCGCTGGTCACCGACGTCACCGTGCGCGGCGTCGACTCCGGCCGGCCGCAGTCGATCTTCCCCGGCGTCCCGCTGGTGCTGTCCGGCCGCTGGACCGGCGCAGTGCCGTCCACGGTCACCGTGCGGGGGCGCACCCGCGACGACGCCGAGTTCACCCTCGACGTGCCGGTCGAGCGCAAGGACGAGCCGGCGGTCACCGCGCAGTGGGCTCGGACCCGGCTGCGCGAGCTCGAGGACCGGTACGCGGCCGGCGACCACACCCTCGAGCAGGAGATCGTCGCCACGTCCCTGAAGTACGGGGTGCTGTGCCGGTTCACCGCGTTCGTGGCGGTGGACAGCCGCGTGGTCAACGAGGGCGGGCAGCGCCGGCGCGTGACCCAGCCCGTCGAGTCGCCGTCCGGCTGGGACATGTTCGGGGCCGCCCAGCCTCCGCAGTTCCTCGCCGCCGGGGCGGCTCCGATGGCAGCGCCGGCCGCGGGCGGACCGTCGTTCGCCCCGTCGTTCGCGCCGGCACGGGCTCAGGCGCGCACCGGTGCGCAGCCGTTCGCGGCCGTACCGTCCGGGATGATGCTGCGCGGCAGCAACCGCAAGATGGCCGCGCCGGCCGGCACCGGACTGACCATGCAGGACCTCGCCGCGCTGGTGGCGGTCGAGGCGCGCCGGCTGCGCGACGCCGAGGGCCGGCCGGTCGCCGAGCGCCGCGACCTGCTGGCCGACCTGGCCACCCGGCTCGCCGCCGTGCTGGCGGGCCTCCCGGCGGAGGAGGTGAAGCCGCTGCTGGAGCTCGCGGCGCGGCTGCGCGGGGCCGGTGACCTCGACGCGCAGTGGTCGGACGCCCGGCGGGTCCTGGAGGCGTTCGGACCCGCCGCGCCGGAGCGCAAGGCGTTCTGGAAGCGCTGAACCGGCTCGGATCAGAACGGTCCGTGACCCACGGGCGGGCGCTGTTTCGGGGCGCCCGCGGCGGGCAGGCCGTGCGCGGCGATCTCCGCCTTCGAGGCGGTGGCCAGGTCGAACCCGGCCGCCGCCTCGGAGACGTCGTCGAGCGGCTCGGTGAACGGCTGCTCGGCGCGGCACACCGTACCGGCCGCGGGCAGGGTCTTCGCCAGCAGATAGCGGTCCATCGCTGCGGTCACGCACGCCGAGGTCCCGTACGCGGTGTGCCCGAAGTTGTCGCTGCTCAGCAGGCGGGCGTCGGCGAGCAGCCGGGACGAGCTCACCGCCTGCGAGTAGTTCGTGGCCGGGTCCCAGTAGCTGCCGACCACCAGCACGGTGTTCCGCGTCGGCCGGTCGAACGGGCCGTACCAGGCGTCCTCGTCGCGTACCGTCCAGACGTCCCCGGCGCACGGCGCGCTCGCCCAGGCCCAGGCGCGGCCGAAGTACGGCGCGCGCTTGTCGGCCTTCGCGACCTTCGCGGGCCAGGACGCCGCGTGCGCGGGGTGCCGGCCGTCGGTGCACATGACCGAGGCGTACGCGTCGACCGAGTTGTCGTACGGGAACCCCCGGCGTTGCCGAGCCGGCAGCGAGGACGTGGCGGCGCCACCGGACGCGGGAGCCGACGTCAGGGTCCACAGCTCGCTCGCCATGGCGGTGACCCTTTCCGCGGCGTCGTCGCCGTACAGGGCGCCGAGCACGTCGCCGATGAACGTCGCGTACGTGATCCTCGTGCCGTCCACGGTGACCGGCTTCGCCTTCAGGCGGCGTACCAGAATCCCGAAGCGCTGCACCGGGTCGCCTGCGGCGAACGCGCAGTTGGTCTCGCCGGCCCGGTCGCACAGCGTGAGGATCCGCTGCAGAGCCCGCTCCGCGCCCTCGGCGGAGTGCAGCCGCTCGTCCTGGATGACGTGCCGGGTCCGCGCCGAACCGGCCCACGACCGCGGGTTGATCACGCCGTCGACCGCGACGACCCGGAACCGGTCCGGGAACATGGCCGCGTAGTACTGCCCCAGTGCCGTGCCGTAGCTGAACCCGAGGTAGCTGAGCTTCCTGTCCCCCACGGCCCGGCGCATCACGTCCATGTCGCGGGCCACCTCGGCCGTCGACATCGCGCCGGCCAGGGTGCGGCCGGTGGTCGAGCACCCGGCCGCCAGCTTCCGCGCGCTCCTCAGGTACGCGGCGGTCTCGCGGGCACCCACCGGGAACGCGACGTTCATGCCCCTGAGCGCGGCGGCCTGCCGGCCGGGGTCGCCGAAGCAGGCGACCGCGTCGCCGGCGCCGATCCCCCGCGGGTCCATGCCGACGATGTCGAAGCGGCGCAGCAGTTCGTCGCTGAGCACCATGGGCGACATGAGCGCGAACGAGGTGGCGGACGCGCCGGGGCCGCCCGGGTTCACGAACAGGCTGCCGATCCGGTTCTTCCGATCCGTGGCCCGCACCCGCAGCAGGGCGACGGTGGTCTGCGCGCCGTACGGGTCGTCGTAGTCGAGCGGGAGGCGGGCCGTGGTGCACTGGGCCCAGCCGTAGCAGGCGTACCAGCGCAGCTTCGGCGTCGGCACGCGACCGACCCGGCGGGCTTCGACGGCGCTGGTCACAGCCGGCCTGCCGACGGCAGCGGCGGCCGGCGCGGTGCCGGTCGCGGCGGCAGTCGCGACGCCGGTCGCGGTGATGGCCGACATGCCGGTCGCGGCGGCGGCCGGGGCGGGGATCGCCGCGGACGCGGTGCCGGCCGATGCGGGGACCGCGGCGGACGCGGCGAGCACCAGGCCGGCGACACCGGCGGTGAGCAGACGCAGAGGAAGCGGCATGAGGGAGCCTTCCGAGGGCAGGTGCCCCACAAGTCGGCAATTCGGACGTCCGCCCAAGGACCGCCCGGCACCGCTCCCCGTTTGCTACCCATGATCACGACGCCACCGGCCGGGGCGCCGGGGCCGGAACTCGATCATGGCCGTTCGGGCCTTGAATGCCGGCGCCATCGGCGGGGTACCGTGCCGGGGGATCATCGTCGGCACGGGCGGTTGGGCGGGAATGGCGGACACGGACGACAGCGCGCGGCAGGCTGCCGAGGAGGGCGAGCCGCTGTTGGTCCGCCCGTACATCCTGGGCGGGACTGCGGCGCCGGCCCCGCGCGCGTCGGCGGAGACCTGGCCGGAGACGGCCGCCCAGCCGCCCGCGCCCACCAGCCTTCCGGCCGGCCCCGGATCGTCCGCGCCGGCCGAGCCGACCGTTCCCCGCCGGCGCCGCCGACTCGCGATCGTGGTGGCGGCTGTCGCTCTCCTGCTGGTCGCCGCGGCGGCGTTCGGCTTGTACTCGGCGCTGCGGCCACGCTCCGGCGCCACCCCGCAGGCGATCGTCGACGTCAGCCTGCCGCCGTACGCGACGTCGCCCGCCACACCGCCCACGGCGAGCAGCCCGCCGGCCCGCGAGCAGGCGCCCGCTCCGCCGGCCCTGCGTACGTCGGCCGCCACCACCGGCAGCAGCAGCCCGGCGGCGTCTCCCAGCAGCGCCGCAACGACGCCCCCGGCCCGGCCGGCGACCTCCGCACCCGCCGGTTTCGCGCCGGCCCCGCGCGCGTCGAGCCCGGCGGCGACCCTGTCCCCCGTGCCCGCCGCCGCCCGCACCGGCACGGTCACCGGCGCCGGCGGGCTCTGCCTCGACCTCAACGGCGCCGTCCCGTTCGACGGCAACCACATTCAGGTGTACGAATGCAACCGTACGGCCGCCCAGGCGTGGACCCTCGCGCCCGACGGCACGCTGCGCGTCATGGGCATGTGCGCACAGGTCGTCTCCGACGCCGGCGTCCACATCACCGGATGCGACGGCCGGCGGGCGGCGCAGTGGCGGGCCGGGCCGGACCAGTCCCTGGTCAACCTGTCGACCGGCGGCTGCCTCACCGACCCGGAGAACGGCTCCCGCCAGGGGTCCTGGTCCCGGGTCACCGCCTGCACGGGCGCGTCCGGCCAGCGCTGGCGACTGCCCTGATTCACCGTCCCGCCGGCCCACCGCACGCCGGCGCGGGCTTCGCCCCCGGCGGTGCCGCCCGGCGCGGGCTTCGCCCCCGGCGGCGCCGTCGCGGCCATCCCGCGGCTCGACATGGCCCGGGTCCTCGCCGGGGAGCACGGTCGCAGCGTCCGGCCGCCGAGGTGGCGCGTCCCGCCGGGTCTCCGAGCCACCCGGCTGATCTACCGCGGCGAGTCGGGCGCGGGCCTCGAAGGGTCGGACAGCGACGGAGCCCGGTCCGGCTCCTCCGGCGGCAACGCCAGGTACGCCGGCCGCAGGATCTCGGTGAGCGACACCCCGCCGTACCGCAGCGGTGGGGTGTCGAGCTGGTCGAGCAGCAGGTCGGGCCGGCCCACCGGCCGGGGCGGCGGCGGTGCTGTGGGCGTACCCGTACCCCAGAAGTCATCGAGGTCGCCGAGGGCCGCCGAACGGTGCTCGGGCGGCACCTCGGCCGCGGGGGTTTCGTGCGCCGCGGCCCCGCGGAGCTGGCTGAGGCGGGTGAGCAGCTCGTCACGGCCGCGGCCGCGCCAGGCGAAGACACCGAACGGGTCCGTCTCGAACGAGTCGGCGAGCGCGTAGCAGGTCGCCGCGAGGTGGGCGCAGGGCATCGGCCAGCGTTCGCAGGTGCAGTCCATCGCGACCTCGTCGAGGGCGAGCGGCAGCAGCGTGAGGCCGGCGCGGCGGAACACCTCCTCGATGTCGTCGGGCATGCGGCCGGCGAGCAGGTCCGCCACGTAGCGGGCCTGGGCGGCGAGGTCGTCCTCGACCCGGGACCATTCGGCGGCGCCGAACGCCCGGACCGCGATGCGCGACCGGAACGCGTGGGTGTCGTCGGGGCCGCGGACCTGGGCGGTGACCAGGCTGCTGGAGATCGACAGGCTGCGGACGTACCCGGCCCGGGCGTCGCGGCGGCCGCGCGCGAACGTGGGGGCCATGCGCAACGCCTCGAACATCGCCACGAACGGGGTGGAGAACCGGTCAGTCACCGACGGCCTCCGGGTCCAGGCGGGTCAGGTCACGCAGCTCATCGGTGCTCAGCGTGGTGAGCCAGCCCTCGCCGTTGCCGACGACCCGTTCGGCGAGCACGCCCTTGTCCGCGATCAGCCGGTCGATGCGTTCCTCGAGAGTGCCCAGGCAGACGAGCGTGTGCACGCTGACGTCGCGGCGCTGGCCGATGCGGAACGCCCGGTCGGTGGCCTGCGCCTCGGTCGCCGGGTTCCACCACCGGTCGACGTGCACGACGTGGCTGGCGGCGGTGAGGTTGAGCCCGGTGCCCCCGGCCTTGAGGGACAGGACGAAGATGCCCGGCCGGCGGTCGGCCTGGAACGCGGCCACCATCTCGTCGCGTGCGCCACGCGGTGTGCCGCCGTGCAGATACCGCACCGGTACCCCGAACCGCGCGGCCAGGTGCGGCACCAGCGCCGACCCGAACCGCGTGAACTGCGTGAAGCACAGCGCGCTCTCGCCGCCGGCCAGCGCGGCGTCGAGGATCTCCTCCAGCCGTTCCAGCTTCCCGGAGCGCCCGGGCAGCGGTGACCCGTCGCCGAGCAGCTGGGCGGGATGGTTGCAGACCTGCTTCAGCTTGGTCATGCCGGCCAGCACGATGCCCTTGCGGCGGGTCTCGGTGGTCTCCTTCAGCCGCGCCATCATGTCGTCGAGCACGGCCCGGTACAGCGTGGCCTGCTCGGCGGTGAGCCCGCACAGGTGCCGCACGTGGCGCTTGTCCGGCAGGTCGCTGATCACGGCCGGGTCGGCCTTCACCCGGCGCAGCAGGAACGGCCGGGTGGCGTGGCGCAGCCGGGCGGCGGCGTCCTCGTCGGCGTACCGCTCGATCGGCACCGCGTACCGGTTCCGGAAGGTGTGTGCGCTGCCCAGCAGGCCCGGGTTGAGGAAGTCGAGAATGGACCACAGCTCGGCCAGCCGGTTCTCCACCGGCGTCCCGGTGAGCGCGAACCGGTTCCGCGCGGGAAACCGCCGCACCGCCCGCGCCGCGCCGCTCGCACTGTTCTTGATGTGCTGCGCCTCGTCCAGCACCACCCGGTCCCACTGCACGGCCGCGAGCGCGTCGGCATCCCGCGTCGCCGTCGCGTACGTGGTCAGCACGACATCCGCGCCGTCGGCGAGCCCCGCCGGGTCGGGCCGGTCGGCGCCGTGCAGCACCCGCACGCGCAGCGCCGGCGCGAACCTGGCGGCCTCCCGCTGCCAGTTCCCCAGCACCGACAGCGGGCAGACGAGCAACGTCGGACCGGCCCGCCGGTGCACCAGCAACGCGAGCAGCTGCACGGTCTTGCCCAGACCCATGTCGTCGGCCAGGCAGGCGCCCAGTCCCAGGCCGTCGAGGAAGGCCAGCCAGGAGAAACCCCTTTTCTGGTACGGCCGCAGCACCCCGAGCAGGTCCACGGGTGGCTCCCGCAGTTCCAGCCGCTCCCCCAGCCGCCCGGACAGCAGGTCGGCGACCCACCCACGGCCCCGGACCTCGGCGATCGGCAGGGGCATCTCCTCGGGCGGAAGCAGCCGCACCAGCCGCACCGCGTCCCCCGCGGTCATCGTGCCGCCGCCCCGCCGCAGAAACTCCAGCCCGGCCCGCAGCCGCTCGGGATCGAGATGCACCCAGCGGCCCCGCATCCGCACCAGCGGCACCTTCACCCGCGCCAGCACGGCCAGCTCATCCTCGGTGAGCACCCGCCCACCCAGCGACAGCCCCCAGTTGTACGACACGATGGTGTTCAGATCGGCGGCCTCGTCCCGCAGCACCGGAGCGGCAGCGTCGGCGCTGCGCACGTCGAGGGCGAGCCCGAGCCGCTGCGGCTCGCGCCACCACGCCGGCAGCAGGACGCCGTACCCGGCCTGCTCCAGCAGCGCGGCATGGCTGAGGAACCGGTGCGCCCCCTCGGTGTCCAGCACGAGCTCGGCGGGCCGGGCCACCCGCAGCGCGGCCTCGAGATCCCCGAACAACCGGGCGGCCCGCCCGAGCCCGGCGATGAGCCGCTCCTGCGGCCGATGCGTCCACCGCCGCAGCGGGGCAGCGGCGTCCCGCCAGACGTCTGCGGCGGAGACGAGCAGGCTGGGCTCGTCGAGGGGCTGCAGGAAGAACTCGAGCAGCCACGCATCCTGCGGCTCGTCACCCGCCTCGGGCGCGCCGGTGGCGTCGCTCCCGGCAGGTCCCGGCACGCTGGTGGCGTCGGGCTCGTCGGGGTCGAGCTCGTGCAGATGGCTGAGGCGCAACACGACCCGCACGGCGGTGCCGCTGGTGGCGTCGGCATGCCAGGCGTCGAGGGCCTCGGCCAGGACGTCGAGCTCGCCGGGCCGCCCGTCGAACTCCCCCGCCCGGCCGGCGCCGGCGCCGCCGGCCGGGGCGAGGCCGTCGGCGGCTGCGCCGGAAGTCCGGGCAGAGCCGCCGGCGCCGGGGGGCGGGGCGAGGCCGTCGGCGGCCGGGGCGAGGCCGTCGGCAGCTGCGCCGGAAGTCCGGGCAGAGCCGTCGGCGCCGCGGGCCGGGGCGAGGCCGTCCGCGCCGGCGCCGGGGGGCGGGGCGAGGCCGTCCGCGCCAGCGCCGGGCGGGCGGGCCGGGCCGTCGGCAGCTGCGCCGGGCGTCCGGGCCGGGCCGTCGGCGGTGCGGGCCGGAACCGGGCCGTCGGCGGTGAGGGCGGTCAGCCAGGGCGCCCCGCCGAGGGTGACGTCGGACTCGGCCAGCCGCGTGCGGACCAGGCCGTCGATCAGGTGGTGCAGGGCCGCGTGCAGGGTGTCCGCGGCGGGCAGGCCGTCGACGTCGCCGGGCCGGGCCCGTTCCGCGCGGCAGGCGGCCGGCATGCGGGCGAGCAGGTCGGCGTGCCGAGTGCCGTCCGTCCCGCTGAGCACGGGCCGCCAGATCGCCCGCGGCCGAGGCCCGTCGATGAGCACCGCGGGCAGCACCCGCCCGCGTGCGACCAGGTCGGCGGCGAACGCGCACAGCTCGGCCAGGTAGGTCAGCGAGGGCGCGGCCCGGGCGCCGCACTCGTCGGCGAGGTCGGTGGTCACCCAGGGCACCACGACGGCCGGCACGACCCACGGCCGGAGCCTCGGAGTGCCCCGGCGCGGCGGCAGTCCGAGGGCCGGTGACGGCAACGGGCCGGCCGAGGTCGACGGCAGCAGCAGCGTGGCGGGCCGCGGCTCCCCGGCCGGCGCGAAGGCGAACGGATGCGCGCCGCGCCCGGCCGGAGAGGGCTGGTCTGCCTCGCCCCACAGCGCGAGTCCGCCGTCGCGCGTGACGAAGCCGTGCAGGACCGTCATCCGAGCTGCCAGGTGATGTCGGGTGGCCGGACCCGGGCGCATCGTGGGCCGCCGTCGGCGTCGGTCAGGCCGAGCCGTCCGACGAGCGGCCCGGCGCCCTCGTACGCCGCGCGCAGCAGCTCCGTCGGGACGTCGCCGAAGAGCAGCTTGGCGCGCCGGAACATGGCGAACGTGTCGCCGTCGACGGCGCCCCAGCTCAGGTAGAGGAAGCGGGCTCCGGGGCGGCCGTGCACGTACGGGCCACCGACGTCGAGGAGGCCGTCGACCTCGCGGCCGGTGACCTCGAACCCCCATGCCGCGTGGGTGGCGTCGGCGGGATGGCGGTCGACGACCTCGTCCCGGCGCTGGACGCCGATGTGCACGTTGCCGCGCCGCAGCGCGTCGGCCTCGGCCCCGCCCCGCCGCCCGGGCAGGTCGCTGCCCTCGATCCGGATGTGCACGCCTGAACTCTAGGCCGACCCTCCGACAATTCCCCCGCTCCCCGCCCGCCCCGCGCAGGGACGACGCTCACACCGGAACGAGACCCGGCGGAAGGCGACGGCCGCGCCCAGCGACAAGGCAGCGGTGGTCCGACAAGTCGCTGGAGGGTCCGGCCAACCCTGCGTCAGGAGGCGGACAGGGGGGGACGAGGCCGCGGGACCGAAGCCCCGCGGCGGCCCGCCACCCGGGCCAGGCGGATCAGGCGTTGTCGCGCAGCCACGCGTCGATGAGCCCGCCGAAGTGCCCCAGGAACCGCTCGTGCTCGTGCGGCGGGTACATCGCCCGGACCGTCTCGGAGAGCAGCGACCGGAACTCCGGCGATCCGATCCACCCGTGCACCATCTCGTCGATGTGGGACAGGTGTTTCTCGCAGAACTCCTCGTACTTCTCGGTCTCGAAGTAGTCGTCGGCCAGCTGACGGTAGAGCCGCAGCTTCTCCTCGTACGGCAGGGAGGCGTCGTCGCCGATGGCGAAGTACGCGGCCGAATCCATGTCGAGGCGCGGTTTGCGGTCCGTCACCACGCAGAAGACCGTCCAGCGCAGCAGCGCCGCCATCGCCCACGGGAAGTAGTAGTGCAACGACGTCACCGCCACGTCCGGGCAGGCGTTGGCGTAGTCGATGGGGTACACGTCGTCGCCCTTGACCAGCGACTCGCAGGAGTTGAACTCCCAGCGGAAGAACGCGTTGACCAGGCGGGAGATGGTGACGACCTCGTCGCCGACGCGTTCGCCGAGGAAGTTGTGGTCGACGGCGTAGCGCTCGTGCATGGGCAGGTCGGGACGGAACTTCATGACCATCGTCTCGGGGCCGATGGTCAGCGACCGGGCGAAGACGTCGTAGTCCTCGACCGACGCCTGCAGGTGCATGAGCCGCTCGCCGGAGGCGTCGTACGCCGCGTGCAGCTCCGCCGGGTTGCGGATCTTGGAGACGCCGACCCACGCGCCGCCGTCGTACGGCTTCATGAACATCGGGTACCCGACGGTCTCGGCGAGCGCCTCGAGGTCGAACGGCTGGTTGTAGCGCGACGAGGTGTACGCGTACCGCGAGTTGTCGAGCGGGTTCTTGAACGGCACCAGCACCGTCTCGGGCACCTTGAGGCCGAGCCGGATCATCGCGCAGTACGCGGCGTGCTTCTCCATCGACTGGAAGGTGAACGGGCTGTTCAGCAGGTACACGTCGTCCATCAGCGCGGCCTTCTTCAGCCATTCGCGCGGGTGGTAGTACCAGTACGCGAGCCGGTCGATGACCAGGTCGTGCTGGGGTCTGGCGCGCAGGTTGAAGGGTTCGATGGTGACGCGGACGCTGCGGGTGCGGTGGCTGCGGCCGGCGTCGTCGGTGATCACGCCGACGCGGCGCAGCAGCGCCTCGTACGCCCGCGGCCAGTCGTCCTCGGTTCCGAGCAGAAGTCCGATGGTGTGCTCGACGTCGGCCATGGGCGCCTCCTCTTAGTTGAACACCTTCTGCAGCAGCGCGGTCAGATGCGGGTCGAGTGCGTCCCGCCAGGCGGTCCAGTTGTGGGCGTCCGGCACCTCGGCGAAGTCCACCGCATACCCCTGATCCGTCAGTGCACGCGCCATCTCCCGGTTGTTGGCGAGGTTCTCCTCCACGGTGCCGCATGTCATGGCGATCGGCACGGCGGGACCTTCGCGGTCGCGGACGACGCGGCCGGTGAAGCGGACGATGCGCAGGTAGCGGCGGAATCCGGACTCCTGGCGGTCGTGCCGGGGCCGGAAGAAGCTCCCGGAGTGCAGGAGCAGGCCGGCGAAGGCCTCCGGGTGGCGGCGCTGGGCGTGCAGCATCGCCAGCGCGCCGAGGCTGGCGCCGGCGCCGATGACGGGCCGGTCGGTGCCCAGCTCGGCGGCGATCGCCGGGAGCACGTCGTGGGCGAGTGCCCGGGCGTACGCGGGACTGGCGGAATACCACTCGAGCCGGTCACCCGCGGGCAGCAGCACCAGGTGGTACGGCGGCACGCGCCCCGCCTCGATCATCGCGGCGGTGTAGTGGCCGAGTTCGCCGTACCGATGGAAGTCGGGCCCGTCGTGCGCGACCAGGACCCGGTCGGTGGGCGTGGCCGGTGACCAGATGCGGGCGGCCATCTCGCCGTGCACGGCCGGCAGTGGCAGGTAGAGGTCGCGCCACTGGCCGTCGGCGGCGGGAAGGTGCACCCATTCCGGCTCGGCGTAGCCGGGGCAGCACAGCACCGAGTGGTCGCCGGTCTCGCTGCTGCCGTCGGGGTGGCCCAGCGCGAGCCGGTACTCGATGCGGTGCGCGGGCGGGCGGGGCAGGAGCAGCTCCCAGGTGCGGGTGTCCTCGCGGTAGCGCAGGTCTCCCTGGACGACGCCGGACTCCAGCCGTACGGATGTCAGCCGGTGGTCGGGGTCGCGCAGCCGGAAGCAGACCTCGGTGGTCCCGCACCACGACCCGGCCGACGGTTCCATGACGGAACCTTAACCGCTCGGCGGGCGGTCAGGGGGTGTACGTCTGCGGGCCCGGGGCCGCGGCCGGCAGGCCGAACATGTCGGCGAGGCCGGTGACGCGCAGCTGGCGGTGCACGAACTCGCTGGGGTTGCGCAGCACGAAGCGGGTGCCGGTCTCGCGGGCCGCGTTGTAGCCGGCGACCAGCGCGCCGACGCCCATGGAGTCCATGAACGTGACGAACGTGAGGTCGACGATCATCGTGAGCGGCCGGTCGCTGTGCAGCGTGCTGACCAGCGCCTGGCGCAGCGCGTCGACCGTGGCCGCGTCGAGCGTGCCGCGCACGTCGACCACGATGGCGCCGTCCGCCTGGCGCCGGGTGGTCATCACGGCCTCGCCCATGCCTACCGCCTGTAGAAGATCGCTGCCCGTCGGCCTCACGGTACAACGCCGCGGGCCCACCTCGCAGGCTGGCGCACGAAAGCCGTCACCGGGCGGACAGGCAGTGCGCCGGCGATCACCCATCGCGACGCCGGTTCAGCAACCGCAGCGAGCAAGTTAGCCAGATAACGCAGATCATCTTGCGGCCGGCCGCGCGGGGACGCGACGGTGACAACGGCGATCGATGGAGGGTGGGCCATGGCAACCAGTTCCGGTCGGAGACCAGGAGTATTCGCCATCAGGGACGTACGGTCCCTGATCACCGAGACCGCCGAGGAGGGCCACGGCCTGAAGAAGGCGGTCGGCCCGCTGCAGCTGACCGCCATGGGCGTCGGTGCGATCATCGGCACCGGCATCTTCGTCGTCATCGGCGAGGGCGCCGGGACGGCCGGGCCGGCGGTGATCCTGTCGTTCGTGCTGGCCGCCGTGGCCTGCGCGTTCTCCGCGCTGTCCTATGCCGAGCTGGCGTCGTCGATCCCGGTCTCCGGCAGCGCCTACACCTACACGTACGCGACCCTGGGCGAGATCGTCGCGTGGGTCATCGGGTGGGACCTGATCCTCGAGTACGGCGTCTCCGTGGCCGCGATCGCGGTCGGCTGGGGCGGCAACCTCAACGCGTTCCTGGACGCGGCGTTCGGCTACACCCTGCCGGACGCCATCGCCAAGTCCCCCGAGGACGGCGGCGTCTTCAACCTGCCGGCGGTCTTCATCGTCCTGGCGATCACGCTGCTGCTGTGCCGCGGCGTCACCGAGAGCGCCCGGGTCAACCTGGTCATGGTGGCCGTGAAGCTGACCGTCCTGCTGTTCTTCATCGTGGTGGCGTTCATCAACTTCGGCACCGGCAACTTCCAGCCGTTCATCCCGCACGGCATCGACGGAGTGACCGCGGCGGCAGCGATCATCTTCTTCGCGTACATCGGGTTCGACGCGGTCTCCACCGGCAGCGAGGAGGCCCGCAACCCCGGCAAGGACCTGCCGCTGGCCATCATCGGGTCGCTGCTGATCTGCACGCTGTTCTACGTCCTCACCGCGGTCGGCGCGATCGGGGTCGCCACCCCGCAGCAGCTGGAGAGCACCGACGCCCCGCTCGCCGCCGCCCTGGACCAGGGCGCCGGCATCGGCTGGGCCGCGGCCATCCTCGCGCTGGGGGCGGTCGTCGCCATCACGAGCGTGGTCCTGGTCATCATGTACGGCCAGACCCGCATCTTCTTCGCGATGTGCCGCGACGGCCTGCTCCCCCGGCGGCTCGCCACGGTCAACCAGCGGTACGGCACCCCGGCGCGACTCACCATCATCCTCGGCGTGCTCATCGCGATCCTGGCGGCGCTGGTGCCGCTCTCCGAGATCGTGAAGCTCGTCAACATCGGCACCCTCTTCGCGTTCGTGCTGGTCAACATCGGCGTGATCATCCTGCGCCGGACCCGGCCGGAGATGCCGCGGCCCTACCGGGTGCCGTGGTCGCCGGTGCTGCCCATCCTCGGCGTGGCCTTCGCGGTCTACCTGATGGCGGATCTGCCGCTGGCGACCTGGATCCGGTTCGTGGTCTGGCTCGTCGTCGGCATGGCCATCTATTTCCTGTACGGGTACCGCAACTCGCGGCTGCGCCGGGAGAACGCCACCGGGACGCCGAGCTGGGCGCGCGAGGACGGTGAACAGCCGTGACGCCGCCGGTGATCGTGGGCGTGGACGGCAGCGAGTCGGGCCACGACGCGCTCGCGCTGGGCCGGTGGGCCGCGTCCGTGCTGGGCGCACCGCTGGTCGTGGCGGTGGTGCACCCCGCGCCCTCCGCGCTCGGTTCGGGGCGGGTGGACGCGGAATGGGTGGCCGACCGGCACCGGGCGGCCGAGGCGGTGCTCGACGACGCCCGGTCGGTGCTGCCCGAAGGCGGCGAGGTGGAGTACCGCCTGGTGTCGTCCACGTCGGCGGCGCACGGCCTGCACGACCTCGCCGAGGAGCTGGGCGCGGAGACCATCGTGGTGGGTTCCGGCCGCTCCGGGCCACGGCACCGGCTGTTCGCGGGCAGCACCGCCGACCGGCTGCTGGCGGGCAGCATGTGCCCGGTCGCGGTGGCGCCGTCGGGCATGGACGTCGCGCCGGGCACCCTGGGCCGCGTCGGCGTCGCGTACGTCGACACCCCGGACGGCCGGGCGGCACTCGAGACGGCGGCCCGGGTCGCCGCCCGTACGGGCACCGCGCTGCGGCTCTACACGGTCGTGGCCGACGCCGACGCGACGCTGCCGTTCCTCGTCGGTCAGGACGCCGAGCACGCGTTCCTCGACACCGCACGGGAGACGTACGAGCAGGCGCTGTCGCGGGCGGCCGGCTCGGTCAAGGACGCCGGCGTCGACTGGGAGATCCTCACCGGCGACGTCGTCGACCAGCTGAGCGAGCTGACCGACGTGGACGTGCTGTTCTGCGGCTCCCGCGGCTACGGCCCGGCGCGCCGGGTGCTGCTGGGCGGGGTCTCGGCCCGGCTGGTACGCCGGGCGCGCCGGCCGGTGATCGTCGTCCCGCGCAGCGGCTGACGGCCGGGCCCTCAGGCGCGGTGCCGGCCGCCGGGCAGGTCGTGGTACGTCTCGTCGTCGAACGGCATCGCCACGTCGGTCGGGGCCTCGGCGGCGCGCTCGTCCCACGGTGACACCGCGGACGGCCGGGGCGTCCGCGGCCCGAGGTCCATCAGCGGGACGTAGACGCGCGCGTCCACGGCCTCGGCCAGCAGCAGCGCCGCGACCAGCGCGGTCGGGCGTTCGGCGGGGTCGCGGTCGAGGCAGCGGGAGCAGAGGTCGAGCACCTCGGGGGCGAGACCGGGGATGTCGGGCAGCGGGTCGGGGTGGTCGTGGCGCTGGGCGTGCACCAGGGCCGTGCCCGACTCGGCGCGCCAGGGCAGGCGCCCGGAGAGGCAGTGGTAAAGCAGCACGCCGAGGGAGTACATGTCGGACGCCGGGGTCGCGGGCAGGCCCTCGAACCGTTCCGGGGCGACGTAGGCGGGCGTACCCATGACGGGGCCGTCGGGGTCCGGGTCGTGGCTGCCGGCGGCGGCCGCGATGCCGAAGTCCAGGACCTTCGCCCCGGAGGGCGTCAGCATGATGTTGGCCGGCTTGATGTCGCGGTGCACGACCTGCTCCGCGTGTGCGGCGGCCAGGGCGGCCGCGACCTCGGCGCAGATGCGTACGGCGATGCGCCAGTCGAGCCGGCCGGCGGTCAGGTGCTCGGCGAGCGTCTGCCCGTTCACCAGCTCCATGACGATGTACGGGACCTCGCGCCCCGGCGACGGTGAGGTGCCGAAGTCGTGCACGCCGGCGACGTTGGGGTGCGCGAGCCGCGCCGCGGACCGGGCCTCGGTGCGCACGAGCTCGACGCTGCTGTCACCGAGCGTCCCTTCCAGCGCGGGAGCCATGATCTTGACGGCGACCGGCCGGTCGAGCACGCGGTCGTGCCCCCGCCACACCTCCGACATGCCACCGATCCCGATGCGCTGTACGAGCTGGTACCGCCCGCCCAGTGTCCGCATCGGTCATCCCCCAAGTCATTGCCCGTTCCGGCGCCCGCCCGCTCCGGTTCCACGGTCGGTACCCCGGCCTCCGGCAGCCAAAACGCGTCGATCGGGTAACGCGGCGGCTCAGCGCCGTACGGCCAGCAGGATGCGGTCGTCGATCCCCTCGCCCGTGGCGACCATGTGCGAGGCCAGCGCGCCGGCGCGAGCCTGCGGGGTGTCTGTTCCGGCCAGTGCGCGCGCCTGCGCGGCCACGGACGCGACGATGTCCGGGAAGTGCATGTACACGGCGTAGTTCTCGGGTGACCCCAGGTACGGGAACGGGCCCGAGCCGGCCAGCGCCCGCATCGGCACGCCGAGCAGCTGGAAGTTGCGGTACGCCGAGCAGTCCAGCATGGACGTCGAGTGCTCGACGCCCGCCTGCACCCCGGCGAGCAGGTACGTGCGGTAGAGCAGGCTGCTGACCTCGAGCGCCGATCCGCGCCCGCGGTACCCGGGCAGCACGGCGGCCACCGCGCAGTCCCAGATGCGGCCGGAGCCGAGCCCGTGCGCGGCGACGATGGCGGCGGTGTCCACGCCGATGTGGCGGGGCGCGTCGTCGATCGTCTTGCCGCGGCCGTCGATGATCCGGGCGGCGCCGGCGGGGACGGCCCGCTCCCGGTCCATCACGAGGACGAAGAGGCTGTCGCTCTCGTACGGGCCGTACTCGGCGGTCATCACGGCCTCGTCGTTGCCGAAGGCCGCCTCGAACACGGTCCGTTCGACGTGCCGGGCGACGTCGGCGAGCGGGTCACCGTCGGCGACGAACACGGCGAGGAAGCGGCCATCGGCGGGGAGCCGGTCCGCGGGGAGGCCGCCGAGGAAGCCGGCGACGGCCCGGGCGGCGGCGCCGGGGGCGAGGTCGTAGCGGGCCACGGCTCAGAACTCCTTGGCCACGAGCTCGGTGGTGCGGAAGTACTCCCGGGTGAAGTCGAGGACGGCCTGCGGGTCGAACGGCTTGCAGGTGTAGATGTCCACGCTGAAGAACGACAGCGGGCGCTCCCACGAGTAGAAGTGGGCGCCCGAGGTCTCCCAGTGGACCCAGCCGGCCCAGCCGTACAGCTCGCTCACGTGCGTGACCGGCTCGATGAGCGTGACCATGTCCGTCACGACGGAGAGCCGGCTCAGGTAGTCCTTGATGTGCTCGTCGGTGATGACGAACGTCGGGTACCCCTCGACGACCATGCGCTGGCGGGTGATGGCCGGGGCGAGGTCCTTGAAGTCCAGCATCGGGAGCCTTTCAACACGGTGAGTCAGCAGCGGTATGCCCTAAATGTAGCTATTGCTAACTCAGCGTCAATACGACCGGTTCGGGGGCACCCGCTCCGCAACCACAACCGTCCCACCCGGCCCACATATTCCGGCGAAGGCGCGTGAACGGCACCAAAAATCCGTTTTGTGGTGTGGGTCACGGCAACGCTTCGTACTGATTGCAGTAATCACGCGGTGTAGTGACGCGAGCCCGGAAAGCAGACATGGCGGAGCTCGTCCTTGTGGGACGGGCCCCGCCACGGGCGGTCACTCGCTCTGCATCGCCGATTGTGCGGGCGGCACGGAGGACCGGGCGTTCTGCTGTCGACGCTAGGGGAAGTCGATCACCGTACGGTGGCCGGGGGCCGCCCGGGTGACCGTTCTCACCCGGCGGCCGCCGCGGCGGAGGGTCAGTACGCGAGCTCCGTACGCAGGTCGTGGGCGCCGTCCGCCCGGGTGGCCTCGTAGTAGAGCCGGCGCCGGCCGTCCGGCAGGTCGACCAGACTGAGGTAGCGCAGGCCGTACGGCGGGTGCGGGCTGCCCAGCGGCTCGCCCTCCTCCGCGGTCAGCTCGCCGAAGCTGCCGTCGGGCAGGCGCACGCCCCGGGCCACCCCGGTGCGCTCCTCCCAGTTCTCCCCCGCCGTGGCGCGCCCGTCGTACGCCGCCAGGATGGTGTCGCCCTCGACGGAGACCGAGGAGATGCGCACGCCCCGGGCGTCCCACGAGCCGGGGCGGCCGGCGAGGGCGGTGCCGCGCCAGGTCCAGTGGACGCCGTCGGGGCTGGTCGCGTACTCGGTGGTCATCCGGTCGGCGTCGTCCCAGGACTCCAGCGGGTGCACCGAGGCCCACAGGTGCCAGCCGTACCCGTCGTGGTGCAGCACCGGGTCCTTCACACCGACGGTCTCGTCGCCGGCGAGCACCGTGCGCGCGGCGGCGGTGGCGAGCCCTTCGGGGGTGTCGGCCTCGAGCAGGTCGACGCGCCAGTGCTTGGTGCCCGGGGTGGCCGCGCTGACGTAGAGGCGCCAGCGGCCCTCCGGCGTGCGTACCAGCGCGGGCCGCTCCAGCGACTCCGCACCGAACCGGTCCTTGTCCACGGTGGTCACGACGGTGAAGGTGACGCCGTCCCGGGAGCGGGCAACGACGTTGGAGATGCCGCGGCCCTCCCCGATCGGGAGCCGGAGGCGGTAGGCGAGGTAGATGTCACCGTCGGCGACGATCGAGGAGGGCGCGCCGGCCCACGCCCCCGGTTCGTCACCGGGCGGCTCGACCACCACGGCCGATTCCTCCCAGCGTGGCAGCGACAGCGTCTGAGTTCCGATGGACAAGGCGGCTCCGTTTCGTGGCGACGGCGGCACAGCGAAGAGTATCCGCCTAAGTTTGCTACATCTATGGGTGCGATAGGGATTAGGACGCCTTGGCGTGTCGGTCGGCCGACAGCCAGTCGTCGTAGCGCTCCCCCGTCACGTCCTGCAGCAGGGCGATGTCGTCGGCGAACAGCGGCAGCAGCGCGGCCCGTTCGGCGGGGGTCGTGACCGGCCGGGTGCCCCGCTTGCGGTGCAGCAGGGTCAGCAGGGGACCCCGGGCGGCGAGACGCAACGGTACGGGGAACCGGTGCCCGAACGTGCCGCCCGCGCGCAGGAGCCCGCGCAGCACCGCGTTGACCGGCGTGTCGTGCACGACGTGGCGGTTCACGTTCTCCCTGGGGATGCTGCCGACCACGCCGGTACGGACCCCGAGGAAGTCGCAGACCCGGTCGAGGGTGGCCGCGGGCGCGTCCTTCAGTTCCCGGTACCGCAGCAGCAGGACCTGCTCGCGCGGGAACACCTTGTAGAGGTGCTGCACCTGGCGCCCGTACAGGCCGAGGCTCGTGTAGTGCCAGAAGTCCGCCCAGCCGGCTGCCTTACGCTGCGGCTCGGCGCGGCAGGCGGTGAGGAAGTCGCCCTCCGGCTCCAGACCGGCGTTCCACAGGTGCGTCCAGTTGGAGTGGGCCCGGTCCACGGGGTCGCGCAGCAGCAGGATGATGCGGACGTCCGGGACGAGCTCGTGGATGCGCTCATGGGTGCCGGGGTCGTACAGGTAGAACGGGGTGGCCTCGCCCCGCAGCGTGCCCGGCGGCGCGGGGTCGAAGAGCGCCTCGTAGTCGGCGCGGCGCCACACGTGCTCCTGGTACGTCTGCACGTCGCCCGGGCCGCCCGTGGCGGGCGGCCGGCCGTCGGTGAGGAAGAACTTGGGCTCCTTGACCGTGGGCAGGAAGAGCTCGGGATGCCGGACCAGCGCGGCGTGCAGCGCGGTGGTCCCGGCCTTGGGCACGCCGGCGATCAGGAAGTCGGGGAGCGGCATGGGGTCCTCCTCGTGCGGTGCCGGGACGCCCGCGCACCGGCGCGGCGCCTCGCGAAGTGGAACTTAGCCTACAGATTTAGTAGGTCTTTGCGACCCGTGGTCCACCCTGCGGACTCCGCTGTACCCGCCCGGGGGCGGACCCACACCGCCGATGCCGGCCGCTCAGGCGCGGCGGCGCCACCAGGCCCGCCGGCGGAAGCGCGGACAGACCTCCGGCCCGCACACCGCGCACTCCGACCCGGCGCGGTAGTGCTCGTGCGCGCCGCGGTCATGGCCGCAGACACACAGCGCTCTGCTGTCCGCCACCGGATCACCCACCGTGCCGGCGACGTGCGGGACGGCGGTGGCGCCGGCGGCTCGTCATGCCGACCAGCGTAGGCACCGAGCCCCCGGCACGCCGCCGCCACGCCGAAACAACCGTCCTGCAACCCGGCCATCACGCTGCGTAAAACTACGCTGAGTGAGGTGGATCACTGCGATAAGTCGGACATCTCGAATTTCGCCGAATTCCTGCCGACGACGATTCCGAACCGCCGCATTGCGCCACCTCGACCATTCTCGGCCCGCGCATGCCTTACTGTCCGTTACTAGCTGTGACGGGTGGGGCGGATGGTCGATCTTGTTGCCCGAGTGCATAGTGCCTGCTCATACGTCTGGCCGTGGTTCACCGCACGGATATCGGCACCCTGGCCCTTCGGTTAGTTGACGCTACGTAGCGTGTTGCTAGATTTGTCGGCAGTAGCGAGCGACCCGCGTTTCTGCCCCCGGAAATCGACGATGCCAGTCGCCTCCGCCACCCTGAAGGGACCGACATGCAGCATTCCGCGACCCCCGGCCACACGCCGCGTAACGGCGGCTCGTCACCGACAGTAAGCGTCGTGATCCCGACCCTCAACGAGGAGCGGAACCTGCCGCACGTGTTCGCCAAGCTCCCGGACGGCATCGACGAGGTGATCGTGGTGGACGGCGGCTCGGTGGACCGCACCGTCGAGGTGGCCCGGTCGCTGCGCCCGGACGTGGTGATCGTGCAGCAGACGCGTACCGGCAAGGGCAACGCGCTGGCCTGCGGCTTCGCGGCCTGCACGGGCGACATCATCGTGATGATCGACGCGGACGGCTCGACCGACCCGGCGGAGATCCCGCTGTTCGTCGCCCAGCTCGCGGCCGGCGCCGACTTCGTCAAGGGCTCCCGGTTCTCCCACGGCGGCCACAGCCACGACATCACCAAGCTGCGCAAGCTCGGCAACGACGGGCTCAACCTGGTCGTCAACGTGCTGTTCGGGACCCGGTTCACCGACCTCTGCTACGGCTACAACGCCTTCTGGCGCCGGGTCGTGCCGGTCCTCGACCTGCCGGACACCACGCTGCCGCGCCCGACCGACGGCTCCAAGCTCTGGGGCGACGGGTTCGAGATCGAGACCATGATCAACATCCGGGCCGCCGCGGACGGCATGCGCGTCGGTGAGGTCGGCAGCATCGAGCACGCCCGCATCCACGGCCAGAGCAACCTCAACACGTTCCGCGACGGCTTCCGCGTGCTGCGCACCATCTTCAGCGAGTACGGCCGGATGCGCAGCCGGCGCCGCAACCCCGCCGGGCCGGCCGGCGTGATCGTCCACCAGCACCCGGCCGCCAACACCGCGCCGGCGCACGCGCTGAACAAGATCGTGAACCGCGCCCCGGCCGCCGCCGTGGCCCCCGGCGCCGACCCGCGCCAGCACGTCGCCCACCTCAACCGCGGCCTGCGCCGCGACGAGCCCGGCGCCCGGCGCACCGACGACATCAAGGCGCTGCGGGCCCGCACCGTCGGCGAGGACTGACGCCGCCCGGCCGGACCCCTCTCCCGAGCGCCGGCCCCGCCCGTACGGCCCCCTCGCCGTCCACCCCCGCCCCAGGAGCACCCCCGTGGAACCCACCCCCCGTCCCGCCGTCAGCATCGTCATCCCGACCCACACCGAGCAGCGCTGGGCGTCGCTCGTGCGGACCGTCGCGGCGGCCCGGTCGCAGACCTACACCCCGGCCGAGATCGTCGTCGTGGTCGACCACAACCCCGCGCTGTACCGGCGGGCCCGCCGTGACCTCGGCGGCGTGACCGTCCTGGAGAACCTGTACGACCAGGGCGTCTCCGGCAACCGCAACACCGGCGCCTTCCACACCTCCACGTCGCTGATCGCGTTCCTCGACGACGACGTGGTGATGGGCCCGGACTGGCTGGGCAGCGTGGTCTCGCCGTTCGCCGAACCGCGCGTGGTCGGCGCCGGCGGCGGCATCGCGCCGGCGTGGGAGGGCCCCGAGCCGCGGTGGATGCCCGAGGAGTTCCTGTGGGCCGTCGGCGGTTCGTACGCCGGACTGCCCACCACCACGAGCCGGGTCCGCAACGTGTGGTCGGCCGGGATGGTCGTGCGCCGCGACACCTTCCTCGCGGTGGGCGGGTTCCGTACCGGCTTCGGCAAGCTCGGCAGCCAGAACCGCCCCGAGGACACCGAGCTGTGCCTGCGGATGAGCGCCCTCGGCGGCGGCCACTGGATGTACGTCCCCGAGGCCGTCATCCGCCACGAGGTGCCCCGGATCCGCTCGACCTTCGGCTGGTTCCTGCGCCGCTGCTACGCGGAGGGCCGCGGCAAGGTCGCGATGGCCGGCCTGCTCGACGGCTCCGAGAGCCTCGGTTCCGAGCGCGACTACCTGCGCTCGCTGCCGCGCGCCGTGGTCCGCAACCTCGCCGCCGCGGGCCGCGGGCGCGGCCTGCAGCACGCCCTCAAGGCCGGCGGGGTGCTCGCCGGCGTCGCCGCCGCCGGATGGGGCGGTGTCGTGGAGACCGTGGCCGCGCGTCGCTCGGAGCGCCACCTCGAGACGGCGGGAGCGACCCGATGACGAACGGAGTGGGAGTGAACGGCAAGGTCTGGGAGCCCGTCGCGCGGGCCGACGAGCTGATCACCGCCCCGGCCTTCGAGCCCAGCGGTGACGTGCTGCCCGCCGCCGTCCTCGACGTGGACCTCGCCGACGCGCTGCCGGCGGTGGCCGCCGTCGCCCCGGACGGCCGGCGCGTGCAGCAGGCGTGGGTGCTCGTGCGGCTCTTCACCGAGCCGCTGGGCACCGTGCTGACCGGCGTACCGGAGCAGGGTCTGCGCCCCGCCGACCTGGCCGCGGCGATCGAGGCCGAGCTGGGCGACGTGCTGGCGCCGCGCCTGATCGAGCTGGGGCTGGCCGGCCTGCCGATCGACGGCATCACGCCGGCGGCCGAGCCGGCGTTCCTGGCCCGCCGCCGCGAGGTGCTCGCCGGCGCCCCGCCGATCACCGTGGTGATCTGCACCCGGGAGCGGCCCGGCGCGCTGGCCCGCTGCCTCGACAGCCTGCTCGCCCAGGAGTACCCGGACTTCCGCGTGCTCGTGGTGGACAACGCCCCCGCGACCGACGCGACCGCCGAGGTGGTCCGCTCGGCGGCCCGCCGCGGCCCGGTCACCTACCTGCTGGAGCCCAAGGGCGGCCTGTCCTTCGCCCGCAACGCGGCGGTCGCCGCCGCGCCGGGCGAGATCCTGGCCTGGATCGACGACGACGAGTACGCCGACCCGAACTGGCTCGCCGAGATCGCCCGCGCGCTGGCCGACCACCCGGAGGCCGACGTGGTCTCCGGCGTGATCGTCCCGGCCGAGCTGGAGACGCAGGCGCAGCTGTGGTTCGAGCAGTTCGGCGGGCACAGCAAGGGCCGCGGGTTCACGCCGGACGTGTTCAGCCCGGCCACCGCGCACCGGCAGAGCCCGCTGTACCCGCTGCCGCCGTTCGGCACGGGCGCCAACATGACGTTCCGTCCCGGTGTCATCGAGCGGATCGGCGGCTGGGACACCGCGCTGGGCGCCGGCACCCCGGCCATGGGCTCCGAGGACACCCTCGCGTTCACCCAGGTGCTGGTCGGCGGCGGCACGATCGTCTACCAGCCCACCGCGGTGACGCACCACTACCACCGGCGCGACCTCGAGGGGCTGCACAAGCAGATGGTCGGGTACGGCGCCGGGCTGACCGCCGCGTACACGAGCCTGCTGATGAAGCGCCCCGGGCTGCTCTGGCCGCTGCTGCGGCTGGCGCCGGGCGCGCTGCGTGACCTCACCAGCAAGGACAGCCTGCGGGTGTCGACCCTGCGCGAGGACTTTCCCCGGGAGCTGCTGACCGCCAACCGGCGCGGCATGCTGGCGGGACCGCGCGCCTACCTCAGAGGCCGTCGCGCCGCCCGGGCGAAGGTCCGGAGCGGCCGCTGATCGTGCTGACTCCGCCGTTCCCCGGACAGCCGCCCGCGCACGGGGCATTCTCGGTGCATATGTGGCAGAAGGTGGGCATCCGGCACGCCGCCCGTGCAGGGGTGGCCGCCGGATGCTGACCGTGCCCGACCCCCGGCCCGACGAGCCGGCCCGGCGCCCCGCCGCACCCATGACCTCGATCCAGCAGTACGAGGCCCCGAGCGAGCCCGCCGGTGCCCCCGATGACGCCGCGGAGGCCGAACCGATGGCTGAGCAGCGCGCGGCCGAGCCGGCGCAGGCGCCCGACGACGCCCAAGCGCGGCCGGCTGCCGGCCCGGACCCCCGGCCGGCACGGGCTGCCGCCCGGGTCCGTCCCGTCCCGCCGGGCGGCGCGGACGCCAGGGCCGCGGCGGACGTCCAGACGACGTCCGGCGTCCCGCCCGAGCCGATCCCCGATCCCGAGCCGCCGGTCGAGGCGACCTCGGCGCCGGATGCCACGGGCAGAACGGGCTCAACGCAGCAAAAGACCGACAAGTCTCAAGCTCAGGTAGAGGGTGAGAGCGACAAGACTCAGCCTGAGGTCGAGGGTGAGACGACCGATCCGGAGTTCACCGCGGTCATCGAGCTGCCCGACGACGGCGCTGCCGGCGACGACAGCGAGGCCGGGGCCGGAGATCCCGAGAAGACGGCCGTCATCCGCGTCCCCTCCCCCGAGGAGACGATGGTCATCGAGCTCCCGCAGGCCCCCGCCGGCGGGCCGGGCGAGAAGACGGTCGTCATCAGGCCGGCCACCCGCGACGCAGCCGCCGACGAGACCGTCGTGATCAAGGCACCGGTGCGCGACCGGCCCGCCGACGAGACCGCGGTGATCCTGAGCCGGCCCGCGGACGAGACCGTCGCACTGCCCGCCGGCACCGTCGCCCCGCCCGCCGAGGTGGTCACCGCCCTCATCCCGGTGGTGCCCGGCCGCAAGGACGGCAAGCGCACCGCGGCCGCCGGCCCGCCCGACCCCGGCCGCAGGCCGAAGCCGGCCCGGCCCCGCCGGGAACCCCTGGACCTGGGTCACGCCCCGGCGGTCCTGACCATCTCGGCGCTGGGCGTGCTCATGGTGGCGCTCGCGTACGCCGGCGGCCGCGTCGACACCGGCAACGCGCCCTTCGCGTACTGGGGCGGCCAGGTCGTCGTGTTCACGCCCGTGGTGGTACGCCTGCTCAGCCGCCGGATGGCCGGCGCGGCGGAGTCGTTCGTGCTGGTCATGGGGCTGGCGCTGAACCAGTACCTGCTCAAGTGGATGTACAGCCCGGACCAGTTCCGGTTCCCCGACGAGCTGCAGCACTGGCTCGCGACGACGATCATCGTGCAGTCCGGGCAGCTGTTCCAGCCGAACCCGGCGCTGCCACCGGCCGTGCACTTCCCCGGCCTGGCCGAGATGGGCGCGGCGGTCACCTCGATGACCGGGCTGCCCGTGACGGCCGCCGGGGTCATCGTCGCGGGCGTGGCACACCTCGTCTTCGTGGCGGTGCTGTTCTCCGCGGTGCTGCGCGCGAGCAACTCACCCGCGGTGGCGGGCGTGTGCTGTGCGACGTACGCGACGGCCCTGCACTATCTGTTCTTCAACTCGATGTTCCTCTACCAGACCGCGGCGCTGCCGTTCTTCATGCTGGCGATCTGGGCGACCCGGCGGTGGCGCACCGAGGGCGGATGGCCGTTCCTCACGCTGGCGGTCTGCTGCGCGGGCCTCACCACGGTCAGCCACCACGTCACGGCCTTCGCGCTGGTGCTGACGCTGACCCTGCTGGCCGTCGCCGAGCTCGTCGTGCAGAAGCCGCGGCGGTGGAGCGCCCTGATCATGCCCGCGATCGCCGCCGCCGTGGTCGCGCTCTGGCTGCTCACCGTGGCGCGCGACGTCGTCGGCTACCTCGAGGCGCCGGTCGAGCAGGTCGGCCGCACGATCTCCGACCTGGTCAACGGCCGCGATCAGGCCGCGTCGACGACCGCGGCGGTCAGCGTCGGGCAGCTGGTCGTGCAGGGCACCGGCCTGCTCGGGCTCTTCGTGCTCTACGTCGCGCTGGTCCGCGACATGATCCAGCGGCACGACCGGGACACCTGGCGCTGGGCGGCGGTGGCCGGCGGGGCGATCTTCTTCGCCGGCAACGGGGTGCGCTTCCTGGGCCAGAACGGCCCGGAGATCGCCGGGCGGCTCTCCACGTTCACGTACGTGCCGATCTCGATCCTGGCCGCGATCGCGCTGGTGCGGGGTGTGCAGATCATCCCGGCCAAGGACGCCGAGGGGCACCGCTGGCGGGCCGCGCCACCCGCGATCGACGTGATCGCGCCGGGCGGCTGGAACCTCTACAGCCGCGTCGCCGCCGGCTCCGCCATGATCACGCTGCTGATGATCGGCGCCCGGGCCGGCGGGTGGCCCCCGCTCGGGTCGATCCTGCCGGGACCGTACCTGGCCGGGGGATTCGAGCGGTCGGTCGACGCGTACGGGGTGGACGCGGCCGACTGGGAGCACCGCGCGCTGGGCCCGGGGAACCGGGTCGGCGGGGACGTCACCTCGGTGTCGCTCGCCTCCACGTACGGCCGCCAGGACCCGGTACGCGAGGTCGGCCCGCTGTACTACGCCGACCAGTGGGGCCTGGAGCAGGACCGCATGGTCGCCGACCTCGCGATCGAGTACCTGGTGGTGGACCGGCGCCTGTCCGAGCAGCTGCCCGAGGGCGAGGCGTACTTCGAGAACGACCCGAACGCCGGCTCGATCACCCGGCCGTTGACCGCCGCGCAGATCTCGAAGTTCGACTCGCTGACCGAGGTGGACCGCCTGTACGACAACGGCACGGTCCGCGTCTACCGCATGGGGGTCCAGTGACCGGCACCGCGCTGCTCCCCCGGATCCTCGCGGCGGTGACCGTGGCCGCCGGCGCGGCCGTGCTGGCGGGGCCGCTGCCGCTGACCGTCGCGGGCGGGCTGCTGCTCGGGTTCGTGCTGCCCGGCATGGCGCTGACCGGGGCGCTGTTCCGCGGCCGCGAGCTCACCGCCGTCGAACGCATCACCCTGGCCCCGGCGCTGAGCATGGCGGTGCTGGTGGTCTCCGGCCTGGTCATCCACGTGTGCCGGCTCCACCTGGACCGGGTGTCCTGGACGGTCGCCACGGCCGGGGTGACCCTGCTCGCGCTGGTCGTCCCGGCGCTGCTGCCGCGCGCAGTGCCCGCCGGGGCGCCGGCCGCCGAGGACGAGCCGGGACCGGCGGCCGCGCCGCCGCCGCGCCTCCAGCTCGTCCCGCGCGACGTGGCCGTCATCGCCGAGGCGCGCACCGTCGTCATGTCCGTGGTGCCGCCGGAAGACGAGGAGCACCTCGCCGCCGAGGAGAAGGCACGCCGCGGCCGCCTGGTACGCCAGCTCCTGCCGCTGGTGCTCGTGCTCGCGGTGCTCGGCGGGGCCAGCTGGCTGTCGTTCGGTACGTCGCGGGAGACCTTCCAGACGACGGTGACCGCGCTGTCGGCGGCACCCTCGGGCCCGGTGGACGCGGCGGGCAACCGTACGGTGGCGGTCTCGGTGTCCGGCCTGGTCCGCGCGGACGGCCCGTACACGCTGACCGTGACCGGGCCGGCGGGCGCGTCCGTGGCCCGCCGGGTGATCTCGGTGACCGGCGCCGGCACCTGGACCGAGAGCCTCTCGTTGCCGGGCGCGCAGCGGCTGGCGGTGACCCTCTTCCGGGCCGGTGACACCACGGCGTACCGCACCCTGTACATCAGCGCCGTCGAGTAGCGGCATGATGGGCGCGTGACCGGTGGATATCTGAAGGGGCGGATCCGCCGGGAGGACATCATCGCGGCGGCCGTGGCGGTGTACGCCGAGGCCGGCTATCACGGCTCGTCGCTGCGGGAGATCGCCAAGCGCGCCGGTATCACCCACGCCGGGCTGCTGTACTACTTCCCCACCAAGGAGGCGCTGCTCGCCGCGGTGCTGGAGCGCCGCGACGCCGAGAACGTGGAGCGGGAGCGCCTGGCGATCCCGCCGGGACCGGACTTCCTGCGTCACATGCTGGCGCTGGCCGCGCACAACGTCCGGCACCGCGGGATGGTCGACCTGTACTCGCGGCTGGCCGCCGAGGCGGTCGCGCCGAGCCACCCGGCCCACGACTACTTCGCCCGGCACTACGCGGTCGCCCGCGAGCACGCCGAGCTGTCGTTCCGGGCGCTGGCCGAGGCGGGCGGGCTGCGCGCGGGTGTCGATCCCGCCCAGGCCGGGCTGTGTTTCGTGGCGCTGATGGACGGCCTGCAGGTGCAGTGGCTGACCGGACCCGACCGCGTCGACCTGGTCGCCGCGATGCGGTTCTACCTGGAGGGCGTGCTCGCGGTCCCGCTGGAGTGACCGAGCGCGGCCCGGACCTGCCCGCGCAGCCAGGTGTGTGCGGGGTCGGTGTCATAGCGCTGGTGCCACGTGCACACGATCGGGACCGGGGTGGACGGGACCGGGAGCGGTTCGGTGTGCATCCCGAAGGCGTCGATCAGCGGGCGGCACATGCGGGCCGGGGCGGTCAGCAGGCTGTCGCTGCGGCTCACGATGTGCAGGGCCGCCGCGCTCGTGCCGACCGCGGCCAGCACGCGCCGATGCAGGCTGCGGGCGGCCAGGAGGTCGTCGACGGGGTCCGTCAGCCGCCCGCGGCGGGAGATGAGCACGTGCGGGTGGGCGGCGTACGTCGCGGCGTCGAGCCGGCCGGCGCCGGGATGGCCACGCCGCATGATCACGGCCAGCCGGTCCTCGCCGGTGGTCTCGGACCGGAACTCCGGCAGCTCCGGCGGGTCCGCACCGATCTGCAGGTCGACCCGGCCGTGCCGCAGGTCGTCGGTGTCGGCGACGGGCTCGGCCAGCAGCCGCAGGCGCACGCCCGGCGCCCGCTCCGCGACCGCGTTCAGCAGCTCCGGTCCGAGCGACAGGGCGAGCACGTCGTGGCACTGCAGCGTGAACGTGCGGTCCAGGGCGGCGAGGTCGAGGTCGCGGCTCGGGGTGAGCACGGCGTGGGCCTGCCGGACCAGCTCGCCGACCTGCTGCCGGATCGCCAGCGCGTACGGCGTGGGCGTCATCGTGCGGCCGGTGCGGACCAGGATGTCGTCGCCGGTCAGCCGCCGGATGCGGCCCAGCGTGCGGCTCACGGCGGGAGCGGACAGCCGCAGACGCTCCGCCGCACCGGTCACGCTGCCCTCTTCCAGCAGGGCGTCGAGCGCGCTGAGGAGGTTCAGATCCAGTTGCACGACGGTAAACCCTAGCCTAACGAGAGTGCACTGGACTCACTGATCCCGCGGCTCGATAGTGGTGGCACGGCCCGATCGGGCTGCAGCTCCCAGCCGAAAGACATGGTGATTCCGCATGCCCACCGACAACGAGGTGCTGACCGCTGCGACCGCCGCCGTCCGCGCGGCCGGCGCCCGCCTGCTGCGGCGCTTCTCGACCGAGTCCCGCACCACCGGCATGACCGACCTGCTCGCGGCGCTGCACGGCAACGACACCGCGGTCGCCGACGTGCTGCGGCCGGCCCTCGCCGAGGCGCTGCCGGGGTCGCGGTGGACGAGCGACGAGCACGGTTCCGGGCCGATGCCGGACGGCGACTGGTGGGTCGTCGACCCGGTCGGCGGCAACCTCAACGCCGTGCACGGCATGACCGACTGGAACACCGGCGTGAGCCTGGTCCGCGACGGCCGCCCGCTGCTCGCCGTCCTGTACGCGCCGCTGCAGGACGAGATGTTCACCGCGGTGTCCGGCGGCGGGGCGTTCCTGAACGGCGTACCCGTCTCGGTCTCCGCCAGGACCGGCCTGGACGCCGCGCTGGTCGGCACCGGCCAGGCCCAGCCCGGCCGGGAGGCCGGCCACGCGCGGCGGGTGGGTGCCTTCGTCACGGCGATGATGCAGCGGGCCCTCTACGTACGGGTCTCCGTGCCGGTCGGCCACCAGCTCGCCCAGGTCGCCGCCGGCCGCATGGACGTGCACTGGCAGGACGAGAACGTACGCTCCCACATCGGGCCCGTGCTGCTCGTGCGGGAGGCCGGCGGGCTCGTCACCGACCTCGACGGCAGGCCCTGGGACGTCACGAGCGACGGGTACGTGGCGGCCGCGCCGGGCGTACACGGCGCCGCCCTCGCCGTGCTGCGGGACCTGCGGTGACGGGGGCCCCGCGCATCGCCGTCCTCGGCGCTTCGGGAGCCGTCGGGCGGCTGCTGGTCACGCAGGCGCTCGATCGTGGACTCGAGGTCACCGCGATCGCCCGGGATCCGGCCCGCGTCCCCGTCGCCGATCAGGCGCTGCTCGTGACGGTCGCCGCGGACGTCCACGACGCGGGCTCGGTCGCCCGCGCTGCCGGTGGCTCCGACGTGCTCGTGTCCGGGCTCGGCGTCCGTGGTGGGCCGCCCGGCACGCTGACCGCCGGCGCGCGGGCCGCCGTCGCGTCCGGTGTGGACCGTGTCGTCTGGCTGGGCGCGTACGGCACCGGCGAATCGGCCCGGCAGGCCGGCGCTGTCACGCGTGCCGTGCTCCGGATGCTCATGCGCAACGAGCTGGCCGACAAGGTGGCCGCCGACGCGACGGTGCTCGCCGCCGGGGGCACGGTGTTCCACGCCGGACCGATGAGCGACGGGCCCCTCGCCTCCGGGCGCCGTACCGTTCCGCTGGGTGAGGCGCCGCGGCGCATCTTCCCCACCGGGGTCAGCCGGGCCACCGTCGCCGCAGCGATGCTCGACGAGGCGCTGACCCCGCACCACCCGGGCCGGACCGTCGTCCCCCTGACCGCGTTCTGATCAGCGGTAAGCGGGTTGCGGCTCGGTGGGCCGGGCGGGCACGACGTCGAGGCCGGGAGCCGCGATCAGCGCGTCGACCGCCGCCTGCGACGCGCCGATCCCGGCCCAGTGCGGGTCGACGTCGCTCGCGAACACCCAGCTGCGGTCCGCCGGCCACACGAACGCGGGCGGCGCGACCGGCTGCCCGCCACCGAGGTCGTCCTCCCACGCGTCGATGTCGCCCAGCGCGCCCCGCAGCAGCGCGTAGCGCCGGTGCGGCACGGTGACAAGGGCAACCCCGGACGGCAGGGGGATGTCCGAATAGCCCTCCCACACGCAGAACCAGCAGTCCCCGGGCGTCGCGGTGAAGTCCGCGAGCAGGTGCAGGGCCCGGCGGGCCTGGGCGATCTCCAGCGGGTGGTCGCCGGGCAGGTCGGCGTCGGTCTCGGCCTGGCCGGGCCGGTCCGGGTCCGGCATGAAACGCAGCCGGGCGTACGCGGGGAAGCCGGCCGGGCCGAACGTGACCAGCTGTTCGAAGGGCGTCCCGGAGCCGGCGAGCCAGTCCGCGGCGGCGGTGTCCGGGCTGAAGCGGAGCCGCATCACAGCGTCCGCGCGTACGGGTCCCAGCCGGCCGGCAGCGCGGGCGGCACGTGAACGGTGCTGGTCACGGACACCGTCTCCCTCCGGGCGACCGACTCCTCGATCGCGAGCATGACGTCGAGCACGTGGTACGCCAGCTCGCCGGGCGCGCGTTCCGGACGGCCCGCGCGGATGGCCCGGGCCAGCTCCAGCACGCCGGTGCCGCGGGTCGCCGGGTGTCCCTCGGCGGCCAGGTCCTCCGGCTTCCGCGCCCCTCGCTCCCCGCCGAGCAGGTGCAGGGTCGTCACACCGTCGAACCTGTTGGGGTCCGGCAGCACGGCCGTGCCCAGCGTACCGGTGACCTCCAGGCCGGTACGCGCCAGCGCGGAGTCGAACGTGGTCAGCAGCTGCGCCGAACCGCCCCCGGCGAACTCGACGAGAGCGGCGACCGTGGTGGCCACCTCGACCGCGAAGCCGGTGCCCGCCCGGGGGCCGGAGCCGATGGTCCGCGTGCCGCGCAGCCGCCCGCCGGTGGCGGTGACCCGCTCGACCGGTCCGAGCAGGTGGACCAGCGCGGTCAGGTAGTAGGGGCCCATGTCGAGCAGCGGGCCGGCGCCCGCCCGGAACAGGAACTCCGGAGCCGGATGCCAGCTCTCCGGCCCCGGCGACTGGAACAGCGCGAGGGCGGTGCGGGCGGTCCCGATGCGGCCGGCGTCCAGCGCGCGGCGGGCGGTCTGCAATCCCGCGCCGAGCACGGTGTCGGGTGCGCTCGCCACGCGCAGTCCCAGCCCTGCGGCCCGGTCGAGCAGCGTACGGGCGGAGCCCCGGTCCAGCGCGAGCGGCTTCTCGGTCCACACGTGCTTGCCGGCGTCGAGCGCGGCGAGGCCCACCTCGACGTGCGCGGCCGGGACGGTCAGGTTCACCACGATCTCGACGCCGGGATCGGCGAGCAGGTCCTGGGCCGTACCGGATCGGGCGACGCCGGAGCGGGCGGCCTGCTCCGCCGCACGCCCGGTGTCCAGGTCGGCGACCATGAGCACCCGCAGGTCGGGGAACGCGGTGAGGTTGCGCAGGTACGCGCCGCTGATCGTGCCCGCGCCCACGATCCCCACGCCGACCGGCCCGTCCGTCATCGCCCCTCCCCCAGCACGTACGCCCGGCTGGCGGCGAGCCCGGCGAAGATGTCACCCGCGTACCTGTCGAACTCGATGACGCGCAGCGCGTGCGGGGCGGCGGCCAGCACCTCGGACACCGGTACCCGGCCCTGCCCGGCGGGCACCTGGCCGCTGCCGTCGGTGGCCAGGTCGCCGTCCTTGACGTGGATGGCGCGGACCCGCTCGCCCAGCCGGCGCAGCAGCGTGGGGGCGTGCTCCCCGGCGGCCGTCGCCCAGTAGGTGTCGACCTCGAGCACCAGCGCCGGGTCGAGCTGATCGGCGAAGGCCTCGAGCGCGGTGCGCCCGCCCGCCCGCGCGGCGGGCTCCCACCAGTGGTTGTGGTAGCCGACGGTGATCCCGTGGTCGGCGGCGATCGCGGCCGCCTCGTTGAGGGCCCGGGCGGTCGCGGCGACGCCGTCCGGGTCCTGCCAGCGGGCCGCCTCGACCATGGGCTCGATGACGACCCGGATGCCGCACCGAGCGGCCGCGGCGAAGACGGCGTGCCGGTCGGCGCCGAGCAGCCGGGCGTGCGCGGTGGGCGCGGTCATGCCGTTGGCGGGCAGCCCGGTCCGCAGCGTGTCGGCGTTCTCGACCACGCCGTACGGCTCGACCTGGGTGAATCCGATCTCGGCGAGGCGCTGCAGGGTGAGCGCGGGGTCGGCGGCGAACGCGTCGCGGACCGAGTAGAGCTGGACGGAGACGGTGCTCATCGTGTCCTCCTGACGTCGACAGAAGTCGATGGGAGCGCTGCCCAATTTCTACCACGTGGTTAAAATTCAGTCCAGAGAGCGCTCTCTGCCGCGGCCGGGTGACACCGTCACGGCTTCCGCGCGGCACACGGCATACTTGTCGGCGACACGCGACCGGCGGCATCGAGGATGGGGACCACCATCGGGGAGCACGTCGTGGGGGCCGTCCGCCTGGGTGCCCACACCAAGGGAGACGCGCATGTCCGACAGCCCGCAGACCCCGGCCCACGAGGCCCGGCTCCTGCCCGGCAAGCCGGTCGCCGACGCGGTCCTCGCCGACGTGGCGCGGCGCGTGGCGAAGCTCAAGGAGACCGGCGTCCAGCCGTCGCTGGCCACGATCCTCGTCGGTGACGACGACGCCAGCGCCGGCTACATCCGCATCAAGCAGCGCCAGGCCGGCGAGCTGGGCTTCGTCTCCCCGCACGAGCACCTGCCCGCTTCCGCCACCCAGGACGACCTGCACCGGGTCATCGACCGGCTGAACGCCGACCCGGCCGTGCACGCCCTGCTGATCCAGTACCCGCCGCCCGCGCACATCGACTACGACGCCGCGCTGATGACCGTCGACCCGGACAAGGACGTCGACGGCATGCACCCGCTCAACCTGGGCCGGCTCTCCGTCGGGCTGCCCGGCCCGCGCCCGTGCACCCCGGCGGGCATCGAGGCGCTGCTCGCCCACCACGAGATCCCGGTCGCCGGCCGCGAGGTCGTCATCCTGGGCCGCGGCGCCACCATCGGCCGGCCGCTGGCCATGATGCTGTCGCAGAAGCGCCCGACCGCCAACGCGGCCGTCACCGTGGTGCACACCGGGGTTCCCGACTGGCAGCGCTACACCCGGCGCGCGGAGATCCTCGTGGCCGCGGCGGGCGTACCGGGCATCATCCAGCCGGAGCACGTGAAGCCGGGCGCGACCGTGATCGGCGCCGGCGTGCGCTACGAGGGCCGGCGGCTGCTGCCCGACGTGGCGGAGGAGGTCGCGACGGTGGCCGGCGCGCTCACCCCGCGGGTGGGCGGGGTCGGCCCGACGACCGTGGCCATGCTCTTCCGCAACGCCGTCGAGGCCGCGGAGAAGGCTAGCCGCTGAAGCGGGCGTCCTTGGCCATCGCCACGTACGCCGCCAGCGACTGCGGATCCGTGTCGATGCGCCACTTCTCGGTGAACCCGGGGTGGGTGTCGGTGTCGAACCAGACGACGCCGCCCACCGCCGGGTGCGCCTGCACCCACTGCGCGAAGAGCGTGATCCAGTCCCCCTTGGTCCGGCCGCCGCGGTCCACCGCGCCGACTTCGCTGATGAGGATGGGCTTGCGGGCGGCGTACGAGCGGTAGATCGGCCCGAACAGCGTCTCGGGCGTCTCGTGGTGCAGGTTGTAGCCCGAGACGCCCACCCAGTCGACGTACTTGTCGCCCGGGTACAGCGCCGCGTACGTGTTCCAGTCGGCGACCGGGGACGAGTTCCAGTTCGGTCCCCACACCCACGAGACGTTGGTCGCACCCTCGTCGGCGAAGATGCTCCGCAGCCGCCGCCACGACGCGATGAACCCGGCCGGGTCCTTGCCGTTGCGGGCGGCGCCCCAGCCGTACCAGTCGCCGTTCATCTCCCAGGCCCAGCGCAGCAGCAGCGGCCGGCCCTGCGCCTTGAGCCGCCGCGCGGCGCGCGCGATGAGGTCGTCGGCGGCGCCGGAGGTGATGTCGGAGTAGCGGGTGCCGCGCCACGAGACCATCGGGAACGCGTGGGCGGGCAGCCCGTCGATCGTGCGGGGCAGCAGGTCTCCCCAGTCGTAGAAGACGTGCACGATGCGCTCGTCGCGGCCGGTCTGCTGCCGGCGCAGCGCCTGCGCCTGCACCGCGGTGCGGTCCGACAGATCCAGGTACGCCCCCAGCATCGCCCTGCCGCTGCGGAACGGCACCGTCCCGCCGCCGCGGGTCACCACCGCGGGCGGCGCGGCGGCCGACGGCTTGGCGCCCGGGTGCCCGGGCGAGGTGGTCGCCTCGGCCGGGCTGTCCGGGGTGCGTACCTGCTGCACGGCGACCGTGGCAGCGGGCACGGCGGCGACGGCGGCGGCCAGGCCGAGCACGTGCCGGCGGGTGAGCACGCGCCGCGGGGCGCGGTGGGCCGGGCTCATGCCGGAACCGGTCCGGCGGTGGCCCGCCTCATGTCAGGTTCCGTCCGGTGGCCCGCGCCACCCGGCGCACCACGCGCCAGCCCGGCTGGGCGACCTGCTTGAGGCGGGGGACGAGCGACGGGCCGCCGCCGGCCACGAGCCTGACGAGCTGCTCGCCGGTCAGGTCCGGCGTCGGCTGCAACCGCGGTACGGCGAAGCGCCGCTCACCGGGCGTGTGCAGCCGCCGGCCGACCTCCGTGGCGTTGTCGTGCCCGGCGGCGAGCACGGCGGCCCGGACCCGCGCGCCGTTGTAACCGTGCGGGTACGCGAACCCGCGCACCCGCCGTCCGAGCCGCTGCTCCAGCTCGTCCTTGCTGCGTACGGTCTCCTCGCGCAGCTGGGCGGCGGGCAGCACGTCGAGCGGGTGGTGCACGAGGCTGTGGTTGCCGATCTCGATGCCGGCATCGGCCACCTCGGCCAGCTCGTCCCAGGTGAGCAGCCGGCCGAAGTCGGGCGCCCAGCGGCCCAGCCAGTCCGCGTGCCGGCCGAGGTGGCCGACGGAGGCGTACAGGGTGGCGCCGGCACCGGCGGAGGTGAGCACCGGGACCGCCGCGGTGAGGAAGTCGCGGTAGCCGTCGTCGAAGGTGACCGCGATCAGCCGATCGGTGCAGCCCTGCTCGAGCAGGTCGAGCGCCTCGGTCAGGCCGACGAGCCGGTACCCGGCCGCGGTCAGCGCGTGCAGCTGCTCGGCGAGGCGCTCCGGTGGCACCGCGAGGTCGCCCATCGGGCCGGCGACCGCGGAGACGGAGTGGTACATCAGCGCGGGCAGGCTCTGCCACACCGGGGACGCCGTGACGGTCACTCCGATCCTCCCACTCGCCGCTGGATATGACCCTTATCGGTCAGAGACCCGGCAAGCTTCGTGGTTCGCAGAACTCGTCCGGCCGGTGCGCGGCGTCGCGTCTGCGCCGCTCAGGCCACGTTACGGCGCGCTTTCCGCACTGTCCAGCACGACTGCGGCGACGATCGCCGACATATCGGCGACGGTCATTCTCACGACGCCGCCACGGGTGGCGAGGCCCCGGTCCGCCTCGTACGCGACGACGTCGGCGTGCTCCAGCTCGTCGGCCAGCACGGCCAGCCGCCGTTCGATGCGGGCGGCGAGGTTCTCGGCGAGATCGTCGTACCGGGCTGCGGGGATCTGCACGGTCATGGGGTCACCTTTCGCCGTCGGCGGGGCTTCGCCACCGGATCGGGGGCACACGTCCACGCTAGGCGCAGGCCGTACCCGATGGGCGTTTTCTCCGGTTTTTGACCCGGGACGTGACCCGCCCGGCCTCCACCGAAAGTCATAGCCGGCGATCCGGCTGCGGAGGGAAGCGCGGGCACCCTGCGTGACGGCAGGGTGATGAGCATGAATTCAGACCGTGCGCGCCGCGTTGCCGAGGCCGCGTGTGAGGCCGCGCTCGTGCTCGGTCTGACCGCGTTGCCGACCGCGTGGCGCGCCCTCGACGGGCGCATCATCGTGATCCTCGCCGGCATGCTCGGCGCCCTCACCGCAGCGATCTATGCGTTGCACGCTGTGACTTTCGACTGCTTCCGGCTGACGGCACAGCGGCAAAAAGGCAGCTTTTCTTATACCCAGCGTAAGGAATGAACCGCCGGGCCCGCCGGCCCGTACCCGGGGATGCACCGCACTTCGAGACCCCCGGGAGTGACCAGGATGTTCCGGCTCATCCAGCTCCAAGCGCAGCACGGCGTACCCCGCATCGGCGTGGACCCCGACGGATACGGCAGCGAACGGGCCGCGCTTGCCCGTTACCGTGAGACACCGGCCATGTTCTTCGGCGTCGGCCGCTTCGACGAGTCCGGCCGGCTCGCGGAGATCATCATGGACACCGTGTGCGGCCCGGCGGCCGGCTGCCCGCGCCCGGCCGTGGTCGTGCACGCCGAGACGTTCCAGCGGCTCTGCGACACCTGCTCGTTCGGGCTGGAGGTGCTGACGCTGCCCGCGCTCGCGGTACGGCTCGGCGTGGCGGTACGGCTCGCGCCGGTGCTCGCGCCCTCGGGCCGCCACGCCGCTCCCGAGTCGAACCTGTCGACCGGCAACCGGATAGCCCGGGAGTTCGCCACCCACATCGACGACCCGGTGTGGCGCATGGAGCTGTGCGCGGAACTGGCCCGCAACCCCGGGGCGGTCAACGGGCTGCTGATCGGCGTCGGCGCGCTGAGCCACCGCGACGTGCTCGACCACTACCCGGCGCTGTGCGCGCTCGGCACCCAGCTCCCCGCGGGCATCCACGCCGACCTGCTGCGCGCCACGTCCCGGCCGCTCTCCCCCGCCGGCGTCGCGGGGCTGCGGCTCGGGCTCTGACCGCCCGGGCCCCGGCCCGCGGGCCGGGCCGTGACCGGCCCGCTCCCCGACGCGCGCAGGCCGCTCCCCCGCGGGCGTCGCGGGGCCGCGGCCCGGATTCTGACCGGTCCGGCCCCCACGTGCGCGGGCCGGCCCGCCGGCTCAGCCGCGCGCCAGTAGCTCCTCCACCCGGCCCGGGGCGAAGATGCCGTCGGCCAGCAGCAGCGCGAGCCCGATCAGCCCGGACCGGGTGTCCAGCTTCGTGGCGACGATCTGCAGGTTGCGGGTCGCCAGCGGCAGCGAACGCCGGTACACCATCTCCCGGATGCCGGCGAACAGCTGCTCCTCGATGCGGGCCAGCTGGCCCCCGATGACGATGACGCGGGGGTTGAACAGGCTCACCGAGTCGGCGATCGCGTGGCCGAGGATGCGTCCCGCACGCCGGGCCAGCCGCACCGCGGCGAGATCGCCCGTGCGGATCAGCGTGACCGCGTCGTCCACCGTGGCGACGTCGCGCCCGGCCGCGCGCAGATCGCGGACCAGCGCCCAGCCCCCCGCGTACGCCTCCACGCATCCGGTGTTGCCGCAGCGGCAGACCGGCTCGCTCTCGGCGTCGTCGACGGCGACCTGGATGTGCCCGATGTCGCCGGCCGCGCCGTCGGCGCCCCGGTAGACCTCGCCCCCGATGATCATTCCCGCGCCGACGCCCGTACCGACCTTGAGCATCAGCAGTTGCCGGACCCCGGGGTGGATGCTGCGGTGCTCGCCGAACGCCATCGCGTTGACGTCCTTGTCGACCAGTACCGGACAGCCGTAACGGCTCGCGAACCAGCCGCGGATGTCGTACCGGTCCCACCCGCTCATGATCGGCGGGCTGATCACCCGGCCGCTGTCGAAGTCGACCGGGCCGGGTACGTCGATGCCGATGCCGTGCACGTCCGCGGCGGACCGGCCGGCGGCGGCGAGCAGCGCGCGGAACATCTCGTGGGCCGCCTCGAGCACCGGCTCGGGGCCGGCGGCGACGTCCATCGGGCGCTCCTGCTCCGAGCGCACCTCGCCGCGCAGGTCGCACAGCGCGGTGCGCATGCCCGTCGCGCCCACGTCGGCCACGAGCAGCACCCCGCGGTCGCGGTGGAAGGTGAACCGGCTGGCCGGGCGTCCGCCGGTGGGCGAGCCCTCGCCGCTGGGGATCACGAGCTGGGCGGCCAGCAGCGCGTCGAGGCGCTGGTTGACGGTCGACCGGGACAGGCCGGTCTGCTGCATGACGTCGGCGCGGGTGAGGCCGGACTGCGCGCGGAAGAGGGCCAGGACCTCGCCCAGTCCTGCGGCGGAGACCCCGGTGGCCGGGGGGCTGATGCTCACGCGGCGATCCTATTACGTCTAGTCACTATGCAAAAGTCTCCACACTTTTGCTTGACAGCAGTCATAAGCCGAGCATCTAATCAAGCGAAACATCGATGGAAGGACCCCCATGCCCCCCAAACCGCCGTACCGGGGAGTCGCCGCCGCCGCGACCGCCGCCGTCCTGCTCGCCGCCTGCTCGTCCGGATCGGACTCCGGATCGGCCGGCTCGTCCGGTGGCACCGCCAAGGTGGCCGCCGTCATCAAGGGCCTCGACAACCCCTTCTTCCAGTCCATGGAACAGGGGATCAAGGACCAGGGCACGGCCGCCGGGATCACCCCGACCGTGCAGGCCGCGAACTCCATCACGGACACCACCGGGCAGGCCGACCGCCTGACCGCGCTGGCCGGCCAGGACTTCACCTGCTACATCGTCAACCCGATCTCGGGCACCAACCTGGTCCAGGGCATCGCGCAGCTCGCGGCGCAGAAGAAGACCATCGTCAACATCGACAGCCCGGTGGACGCCGGGGCTGCGAAGGCCGCCAGCGCCACGCCGGCGACGTACATCGGGACCAACAACGAGGCCGCCGGCGAGAAGGCCGGGCAGCACATGACCACGCTCGTCCCCGGCAACGCCAAGGTGGCCGCGATCGGCGGGATCGCCGGCGACGTCACCAGCGGTGCCCGGGTCGACGGCTTCACCAAGGCCACCAGCGGCAAGCTGCAGCTCGTGCAGACCGTCGCGGCCAACTGGGAGCGGCAGGAGGCCCTGACCCAGGCGACCAACATCATGCAGGCGCACCCCGACCTGGCCGGCTTCTTCGTCGCCAACGACGACATGGGGCTGGGCGTCGCGCAGGCGGTCGCCAACGCCGGGCGGACCGGGAAGATCCACATCATCAGCGTGGACGGCAACAAGGACGCCCTCACCGCCGTGAAGAGCGGCGGGCTCGACGCGACCGTCGCGCAGTACCCGTACGCGATCGGCCTGATGGGCATGGAGGCGTGCCAGGCCGCCGCCGCCGGCAAGACCCTGCCGGCCGACGTCGAGGCGCCGGTCGAGCTGGTCACCAAGGACAACGCCGACAAGGCCCTGGCCAGCACGCCGAAGCCGTTCGGCACGTACGACGATCCCTTCAAGGCCCTGATCGGCGGATGAGCAGCATGACGACCGCAGCCGTCGCCGCGCGCGACACCGAACCCTGGACCCACCGCCTCAAGGACGTCGGCTTCTGGGCCGAGTGGGCGGCCCTCGTCGGCCTGATCGCCCTCGTGGTCATCTTCCAGATCCTCAACCCGACGTTCCTGTCCAGCGGCAACATCCGCTCGATGCTGGTCGCCTCGGCGATCCTCATCGTGCTGGCCGTCGGGCAGACCTTCGTGGTCGCCACCGGCGGCATCGACCTCTCCGTCGCCTCGATGATGACGCTGTCCGCCGTCGTGTTCGGCGCCACGTTCCCCGCCTTCGGGGTGACCGTGGCGATGCTCGCGGCGCTGGCCACCGGCCTGGTCGCCGGGCTGGTCAACGGCGTCATCATCGCCCGCGGCCGGATCACCGACTTCATCGTGACCCTCGGCATGCTCTCCGCCGCGTCCGGCACCGCGCTGGTGCTCGCCGACGGCAAACCGGTCACCGTGATCAACACCTTCCTGCTCAAGCTCTCCACCGGTGGCCTGGGCATCCTCGGCTGGAGCGTGATCATCGCCGCCGTCGTCGCGCTCATCGCCCACGCCGTGCTCTTCCACACCCGCTTCGGCACCCACGTGCTGGCCACCGGCGGCTCCGCGGAGGCGGCCACCGCCACCGGCATCAGCACCGCCCGGATCAAGATCGCCGTGTACGCGATCTCCGGCGCCCTCGCCGGGCTGGCGGCCATCCTGCTCGTCGCCCGCGTCGGCGCCGCCGAGCCGGCGTCCAACACCTCGTTCCTGCTCAACTCCGTCGCCGCGGTGGTGCTCGGCGGGGTCAGCCTGCTCGGCGGGCGCGGCACGATCACCGGCCCGGTCATCGGCGCCCTGCTGCTCACCGCGCTGACCAACGGCCTCACCCTGCTCGGCGTCTCGCAGTTCTACCAACCGCTCGCCGTCGGCGTGGTCGTGGTCCTCGCCGCCCTGCTCACGAGGTTCCAGAAATGACCCCTCTGCTGCGCGTCGACGACGTGTCGCTGTCCTTCGGCAGCGTCCGCGCCCTGGTCGACGTCTCCCTGACCCTGCGGCCCGGCGAGATCACCGCGCTGGTGGGCGACAACGGCGCCGGCAAGTCGACGCTCGTGCGCTGCATCTCCGGCATCCACCGGCCCGACGCCGGGTCGATCCTGCTGGACGAGAAGGAGCTGCACTTCAGGTCGCCGGAGGACGCCCGCGAGGCCGGCATCGAGACGGTGCACCAGAACCTCGCCCTCGTCGAGGACCTGACCGTCTGGCAGAACCTCTTCCTCAACCGCGAGCTCGTGCACCGCATCGGCCCGCTGGCCGTCCTGGACCGGCGCGGCATGCAGCGCGAGGCCCAGCGGATGGTCTCGACCCTGGCGGTCAACGTGCCCGCCGTGCGCAACCGGGTCCGCCGGCTCTCCGGCGGCCAGCGCCAGGCCGTCGCCATCTGCCGCGCCGCCGGCTTCGAGTCGCGGCTGGTCATCATGGACGAGCCCACGGCCGCGCTCGGCGTGCAGGAGACCGCCCGCGTCGAGGACCTCATCCGCAAGCTGCGCGACGACGGTCACGCCGTGCTGCTCATCAGCCACAACTTCGCCCAGGTGATGGCGCTCAGCGACCAGGTCTGGGTCATGCGCGCCGGCCGCTGCGTCGGCGGGCGCCGCACGGCCGAGACCACCGGCGAGGAGATCGTCGCCCTGATCACCGGCGCCAAGAGCGCCTGACCCCTTAGGAATCCCCTCATGGAACTGCGCAACCCCCTCGGCGTGCACGCTCTGGTCTGGGCCGGCGACACGTCACCGGACTCCGTCGCGTACGCCATCGGCCAGACCGCGAAGACCGGCTTCGACCTGCTCGAGTTCTCCCTGCACGACTCGCTCTCCATGGACGTGGCCGGCACCCGCGCGCTGCTGCAGGAGAACGGCCTCGCCGTCGCCTGCTCGCGTGGGCTCGCCTTCGACGCCGACGTCTCCAGCACCGACTCCGCCGTGGTCGAACGCGGCGAGAAGCTGCTGCACGACTCCCTGACCATCACCCACGAGCTGGGCGGCACGCACTTCACCGGCGCGCTCTACAGCGCCCTCGGCAAGTACGGCGCGCCGCTGTCCGCCCAGGGCCGCGCCAACGTCGTCCGGGTCCTGCAGGGGCTGGCCGCCGAGGCGGGGACCCGCGGCATGACGCTCGGCCTCGAGGTGTGCAACCGCTACGAGACCAACGTGATCAACACGGCCCGCGACGCGCTGCGCCTCGCCGACGACATCGGGGCCGACAACGTGCTGGTGCACCTGGACACGTACCACATGAACATCGAGGAGGACGACCTCGTACGGCCCGTGCTCGAGGTCGGCGACCGGCTCGGGTACGTGCACATCGGCGAGAACCACCGCGGCTACCTCGGTTCCGGGCACCTCGATTTCACGTCGTTCTTCCATGCGCTGGCCGACATCGGGTACACCGGACCGGTGACCTTCGAATCGTTCTCCTCGGCCGTGGTCGCCGCCGGCCTCTCCAACGACCTGGCGATCTGGCGCAACCTGTGGACCGACGGCGAGGACCTCGCCCGGCACGCCCGCGCGTTCCTGGCCAACCAGCTGACGGCCCGGCCCGCATGACCGGCGCCACCGGCGGCCCGCTCACCTTCGACACGCTGGTCGAGCGGGCCCGCGGCCTGGTCCGGGACGGGCGCCGGGCGGTCCTGGGCATCGTCGGCGCGCCGGCCGCCGGCAAGACCACGCTCGCCGAGGAGCTGGTCGCGGCCATCGCCAAGGACGCGCCGGAGGGCTGGGTGGCGCACGTGCCGATGGACGGCTTCCACCTCGCCGACGTCGAGCTCGAACGGCTCGGCAACCGCGACCGCAAGGGCGCGCCGGACACCTTCGACGCCCTCGGGTACGCGGCCCTGCTGCGCCGCCTGCACGAGGACATCGACGAGGTCGTCTACGCGCCCGGCTTCGAACGCGTCATCGAGCAGCCCGTCGCCGGCGCCATCCCGGTGCCGCGGGCCGCCCGGCTCATCGTCTCGGAGGGCAACTACCTGCTCGTCGACGACGACCGCTGGTCGCGGGTCCGGCCGCTGCTCGACGAGGTCTGGTACGCCGACCTCGACCGCGAGACCCGGCTGCACCGGCTGATCGACCGGCACCGCCGCTTCGGCAAGGACGAGGCGGCGGCGGTCGAGTGGGCCACCGGCACGGACGAGCGCAACGCCGCGGTGATCGCCGCGACCCGCGACCGCGCCGACCTGCTCGTGCCCGCCGCGCTGATCCACGCCATCGGGACGCCGCCACCACCGATCGGCTGAGCGGGCGTGGCAGACTTTGCTGCGTGTCTGTCGGTGAGTCCGTCGAGACCGAGCCGCGGCGGCGGCCCGGCCGGGCCGTACGCTTCGGCCTGATCGTCACCGCCGTCCTGCTGCTGCTCTTCGGCGTACCGTGGTGGACCCTCGCCTGGGCCGGCAACCGCTGGCCCGGCGCGGTCTTCGCGGCGCTGACGGCCGTCTTCGTCGTGGCCGCCGCCGCCTTCCCGGCGCTGATGTTCAGCGGCCACGGCGCGCGCCACCGCGACGGCCCGGCCCGCATCGCCGACACCCTGCTCGGCGTGGTCTGGGTGCTGTTCGTCTGGTCCGTCCTCGGCAACGTCCTGCGCGCGGTGCTGGCCGCGGCGGGCGTCGCCGATCCCGCCCGGTCCCGCATCGTCACCGCGGTGGTCGCGCTCATCGCGCTGGTCCTGCTCCTCTGGGGGTACGCGGAAGCCATGCGCGTCCCGCGCGTGCGCCGCATCGACGTGGTGCTCCCCCGCCTCGGCGCGGGCCTCGACGAGCTGCGTCTCGTGCTGCTCACCGACACCCACTACGGCCCGATCGACCGCGCCCGCTGGTCCCGCCGCGTCACCGGGGTCGTCAACTCGCTGAACCCCGACATCGTCGCGCACACCGGCGACATCGCGGACGGCGAAGTGGCCCAGCGCCGGGAGCAGGCGGCCCCGCTCGGCGACATCCGCGCCCGCCTGGCCCGCGTCTACGTGACCGGCAACCACGAATACTTCAGCGGCGCGCAACGGTGGGTCGAGCACATGGCCTCGCTGGGCTGGGAGGCCCTGCACAACCGCCACGTCGTCGTGACGCGCGACGGCAGCAGCCTCGTCGTGGCCGGCGTCGACGACCGCACGGCGGCCGGCTCGGGCGTACCGGGACACCACATGGACCACGAGGCGGCCCTGCGCGGCGCCGACCCGGACCTGCCGGTCCTGCTCCTGGCCCACCAGCCGCACCAGATCGGCGGGGCGGTGGCGCACGGCGTCGACCTGCAGATCTCCGGCCACACCCACGGCGGCCAGATCTGGCCGTTCCACTACCTGGTACGCCTGGACCAGCCGGTGCTGCAGGGCCTCAGCCGCCACGGCGACCGCACGCAGCTGTACACGTCCCGGGGCACGGGCTTCTGGGGGCCGCCGTTCCGGGTGTTCGCCCCCAGCGAGATCACCCTGCTGACCCTGCACTCCCACTGACGAGCCGCTCGCCCGGCAACGCCGTCACCGCTGGACGTCATCCTGAGCCGGACCGTCCGCCGGCCCGTGGGACGTGCCCGGATCGGCCTTGTCGTCCACCGGCACGCGCGGGGTGGCCCGTTCCTGCTGCACCTGGATCTCCACGGCCAGGTCGTAGGTGTGCGGCCGGAAGATCATGTCCACCGGACCGGACATCTGATGTCCCACCCCGCGCCGGCGCACGCGCCTCGCGAGCCAGGCCAAGCCGGTCATGACGCAGCCGAGGACGACGACGAACACCGCCCAGGACACGACCTGTTCCATGCGGTAAAGCTACGCGCTGCGCCCGGCCTCCGGCTGTGGCATGCTCGGCCTCCGCGCCGACGGAAGGTGCCCCTGTCGTGAACGCTCGCGTGCCCGGCACCGCCGCACGACTCGCCCGCCTCATCGGCGGGCTGCTCATCGCGGCCACGGTCGGGTGGGTGACGGCCGGCCGCCGGGGCTGGGTGTTGGGCGTCCTGGCCTTCCTCGTCTACGGCCTGCTGATGAGCCTTGCCGCGCTCTTCCCCGCCGACCTGCGACGGTGGTCGGCGCGACATCTGGTCCTCGACGCGCTCGTCATCGTGCCCCTGGCGTTCGTCGCGCTGTTGCTGATCCCGCCGCTGCCGTGGTGGGCCGCCGCGCTGCTCGCGATGGGGGCCGGCGCGGTCTTCGTGCCCGTGTCGGTGCGCCGCCGGAGCCGGCTCACGTACCGGCCGGGCAACTGAGGGCCGGCGGACGGGTCATCGCGACAGCTCCGGGAACGCGGCGCGCACGTCGGCGAAGAGGCGGCGGTATCCGTCCTCGCCGTGCGCGCCGGCCGCCGCCCAGAGCGCGTTCAGGGCGGCGGTCATCGGTGGCCGGTCCGCGAGGGCGAGCAGCGCCGGCAGGGCCGCGTACCGTTGGGCGGCCTCGAGCTTGCGGCCGTTCGCCATGGCCTCCGGCAGCATGACCGTCCTTTGTGGAACGGCTGGGTCCAGGGGGCCCACTCCTCGGCCGGGGGCATCCTCTGCCCGCGGTCCGCCGCAGCCAGCGCCGCCACGACCTGCGGCAACCGGTCGAGCCCGGCGACGGTGACCGCCCGGCCGGCCACCCAGCGCGCCACGGCGGCGCAGGTCTCGTCGTCGGTCTCGGCCAGCGCGAAGACGAGGTCCGCGTCGAGGTGGTCCACCGGGCCGGCCCGGCGGCCGGCGTCACGCAGCCGCTTGCCGGGCACCCGGTCACCCCACCGCAGCCGGTCCTCGGCGCGCTGCGCCTCCGCCTTCGCGCGTGCCCGCTTCTGCGCCTTGCGCCGCTTCGCCTGCGCCCGGTCGGCGTCCGTCACCGCCGGCTTCGGGTTCGCCCGGTGCCAGGACGCCGCGACCTGCGAGGTCTGCCGCCCGATGCGGTCCGGCTCGGCCTCCGCGGGCCAGAACTGCAACACGTACGCGTCGACGATCTCGTCCTTGCCCGCGGTGTCCTGACGCCGGCCCTCTTCCATGCCTCTCGCGCAGTAGCGCACCCGATAGTCACCGGGCGGCAGCTTCGCCGGGTACGCCTCACTCATCAGCCCGCGTACCCACAGCTTCTTCGCCCGGTGCCGGAACGAGACCTCGACGGCCTCCTCCCACTCGTCGCCCAGCGGCGGCCGTCCGGTGTGCAGTTCCACGCGGAGGCTCACGTACCCGGTGTGCAGTCCGGTCACCAGGGTGAGGAATCCACGGGCGGCGGCGCCGCAGAGGCCGTTGACCTGGCCGCGCCAGAACGCTTCCGGGTCGTCGCCGGGCTCGGCGCCCGGGCCCACCTCGACCGTCGCGCACGACACGTGGATCGCCCGGTCCAGCAGGACGGTCGCCGTCATCCGGACCCCCATCTCGCGGCGCGAGCGGCCATTGTGCCAGTCCGTGGATCACCGCAGGCACGCGCCGGTACGCAGAGCGCCGGCAGGGTCGAGCGGGACGGCGCTGCTGCGCGTTGCGGTCCGGTGGCGGTCAGGCGGGTGTGTCGCCGGACAAACCGTCGAAGGCTGCGGTCGCCTCGTGGTCGAGCCGGATGCGGGCGACCGCGACGTTGTCGGCGAGGTGGCCGAGGTCGCGGGTGCCCGGGATGAGCAGCGTGGCCGGGCTGTGGCCGAGCAGCCAGGCCAGTCCCGCCTGGGCCGCGGTGATGCCGAGCCGCGCCGCGTGCCCGGTCACGACCGGGTGGTCGGTGACCTTGGGGAAGCCGTCGAAGGCCGAGCCGAGCGGGAAGTACGGCACCCAGGCGATGCCGTGCGCCTCGCACTCGGTCAGCACGTCCTCGTGGCCGCGGGCGAGGACGTTGTAGAGGTTCTGCACGCAGACGATGCCGGCCGGGACGGCCTGCCGCACCTGGGCGAGGCTGACGTGGCTGAGGCCGATGCCGCCGATCTTCCCCTCGTCGCGCAGGGCGATGAGCTCGGCGAGCTGGCTGTCGAGGTCGACCGCCTGGTCGCCGGTGGCGGTGATGCCCGGTGGCACGTCGGCACGGCGGATGTTGACCACCGCCAGCCGCTCGGCGCCGAGGGCGCGCAGGTTGTCCTCGACGGACGCGCGCAGCTCCGCGGGCTTCTGCGCGGCGGTCAGGCGCCGGGCCGGATGGGTCACCGCGCCGACCTTCGTGACGATGCGCAGCTTCTCCGCGTACGGATGCAGGGCGGTCCTGATCAGGTCGTTGACGCGGCCGTCGCCGTAGAACTGGGCCGTGTCGATGTGGTCGACGCCGAGCTCGACGGCGCGGCGCAGCACCGTGACGGCGTCGGCCGGGTCGCCGTGCTCGAGTTGCATGGCGCCGAAGCCGACCCGCAGGACGTCGTGGCCGCCGAGCTTGCCGTACGCGTACGCGGGGGTGGTGTCCATGGTGGCGGGCCTCCGGATACGATGGAAGTAAGCGGAACCGATTCCGCTTCACCGGCCGACCCTAGCAGAAGTGGAATCGATTCCGCTTGTGAGGAGACACCGATGCCCGAGCGGGAGCGACAGCCCGGCGCGCGCCGGGACGCCCGGCGCAACCGGGAGCGGATCGTCGACGCCGCCACGCGCGCGTTCAGCGGCCCGGGACCGGTGAAGATCGAGACGATCGCGCAGGAGGCGGGGGTCGGCGTCGGCACGCTCTACCGCAACTTCCCGTCGCGCGAGGCGCTGGTCGAGGAGGTCTACCGCAGCGAGCTGAACCGCCTCGGCGCCATGGCCCCCGGCCTGCTCGCCGAGCACCCGCCGGCCGCCGCGATGCGCGAGTGGATGCGCCGCTACCAGGACTTCGTGGCCACCAAGCAGGGCATGGCCGAGGCGCTGCGCGCGGTGATCGCCACCGGCGCGATCACCTCCGGCCAGACCCGCGCCCACCTGGAGGGCGCCATCGCCGCGATCCTCGACGCGGGCCGGGCCGACGGGAGCCTGCGCACCGACGTGGCGCCGGCCGACATCTCCGCCGGCATGGCCGGGACCATGCTGGTCGCCGCCGACCCCGCACAGGCGGCGCGGATGCTGGACCTGCTGGTGGACGCCCTGCTGGCCCGTTGAGCGACGAATCCGCCGGTCAACAGCCGGACGTGACCGCGCGCAGCTCGGCCGCCACAGTCGCGACCAGGTCGGCGAGCGGGGATCCGCCGCCGGACCCGAGCCAGCGGGCGAACGCCACCCGGAAGACCGTCGCACCGGACTCGGTGGCCAGGGTGGCCGTGACCTCGTCGACGCCCCGGGCGCGCAGGGCGGTGGCGACCGCCGCCGCCAGCGAGCCGGTCTTGCGCAGCTCCCGCTCCGTCAGCTCGGGGCTGCTGTCGATGATGGACTGCCGCAACCGGACGGCGTCCAGGCGGTCGGCGAAGATCTCCTCCGCCACGCGCCGGTAGGCGGCGACGACCGTGTCGAAGGGGGCGGCGTCGCTCTCGGCGACCGCCGTGACAAGTGTCTGCTCGAGGAGCTCGCTGCCACTGAAGAGCGCCTCGCGCTTGTCGCCGAAGAGCCGGTAGAAGGTGCGCTTGTCGAGGCCGGCGCGGGCGGCGATGTCGGTCACCGTGGTCTGGTCGAAGCCGCGCTCCGCGAACAGCTCGAGGGCGGCCGCCGCCAGGCGGCCGCGCGCGTCGGGCTGCCAGCGGGCCATGCCGACCAGCGTATCCGATGTCACATCGCGACATCGATGCCGGGCATGTCACTTTGAGACATCGGAGCGTACCGTCATGTCGCATAGTGACATCAATGCTCGGGAAGGACATCACGATGCGCGTATTCGTCACCGGCGCCTCCGGCCACCTGGGGTCGGCGGTCCTGCCCGACCTCCGCGCCGCCGGCCACCACGTCGTCGGCCTGGCCCGCTCGGACGCCTCCGCGGCCGCCGTCGAGAAGCTCGGCGCCGAGGCACGCCGCGGCGCCCTGGCCGACCTCGACCTGCTGCGGCGGGAGGCGGCCGCCTCCGACGGCGTGATCCACCTGGCGTTCCGCCACGACCTCATGATCTCCGGCGACCTGGCCGGCGCCGCCGGCGCGGACCTCGCCGCCCTCCGGGCCCTGGCCGACGGCCTGGACGGCTCGGGCAGGCCCCTGGTCGGCACCAGCGGCACGGCCATGCTCGTGACCGGCGGCGTCACCGGCCGGGCCGGCACCGAGCGCGACGTCTTCCCCGGCGGCGGCTACCGCATCGACGCGGAGAACTTCGTCGCCGGCCTCGCCGGGCGCGGCGTGCGCTCGTCGATCGTCCGGCTCGCACCCACGGTGCACAGCTCGCTCGACCACCGGGGCTTCATCCCGATCATCATCGCCGCCGCCCGCAGGAACGGGTACGCGGCGTACGTCGGCGACGGCGCCAACCGGTGGCCCGCCGTGCACACCCTCGACGCGGCGGTCCTCTACCGGCTGGCCCTGGAGAAGGCACCGGCCGGGTCGAGGCTGCACGGGGCCGCGGAGGAGGGCATCCCGTTCCGGGACATCGCCACCGCCGTGGGCCGCGCCCTCGACCTGCCCGTCCGCAGCATCAGCCCCGCCGAGGCGGAGGACCACTTCGGCTTCCTCGCGACGTTCGCGCAGCTGGACAACCCGGCGTCGGCCGCGATCACCCGCGAGCTGCTGGGCTGGGAGCCGGTGCAGCCGGGCCTGCTCGCCGACCTGGCCGAGGGCCGCTACACCGCGGCGACGCGATAGACCGCCCCGCCGCTACGGCGCGGTCACACGGTAGACGGCGCCGGCCAGGTCGTCGCTGACGTACAGGGCACCGTCCGGGCCCTGTACGGCCATCACCGGCCGGCCCCAGCGCGAACCGTCCCCGGCCTGGAACCCGGTCAGCAGGGTCTGCTGCGGCCCGAGGGTGCCGTCGCGCCAGGCGAAGAACGACACCTCCGGCGCCCGGGGCGGCTTGCGGTTCCACGAGCCGTGCACGCCGACCAGGGCGCCGGGGCCGTACGCGCCGGGCAGGCCCGGTCCCGTCGCGAAGCTCAGGCCCAGCGGCGCGGAGTGCGCGCCCATGCCCTGCTCGACGGGGGGCAGCGCCGCGCAGTCGAGCTTCGCACCGTCGGCGTTCGTCTCGACGTCGCGCACGAACGGCCGGTGGGTGTAGCTCAGCGGCGAGTCCTTCTGGCCGGGCTGCAGGTCGGGATCCGGGTTGCAGTACGGCCAGCCGAGGTCGCGCCCCTGCGTGAGCCGGGCCAGCGGCTCGAGCGGATGGTCGTTGACGTACCAGGTGAGGACCTTGCCATGGTCGTCGCCGTCGTACGGATAGGCGATGTTGTCCCGGTTGTTGACGGCCGTCCAGACGCCGCCGCCGGGGTCGACGGCCAGCCCGGTGCCGTTGCGGACACCCCGCGCGAACACGGCGGCCGGCCCGCCACCCGGCGGCACCCGCAGGATCGACGCGCGTTGCGGGCTCGCGTCGCGGTCCCCGGCCGAGATGTTGCCCGTGGAGCCGACCGAGACGTAGAGCGCGCCGTCACGCCCGACCGCCACGCTCTTCAGCGCGTGGGCGTACGCGCCGCCCAGCTCGGGGCTCTTGGCGTCGGGCAGCCCGCCGACGACGACCCGCTTGCCGGACACCGCGCCGGCGGCGTACGTGAAGCCGTCCACCTGGTCGCTCTCGGCCAGGTAGAGCGTGCCGCCGGCGAACGCGAGCCCGTGCGGCTGGTTGAGGCCGCCGACCAGGGTGCTCGCGGCCGGCGCGGCGCCCGCGGCGCCCGGGGCGAGCGCGACGACGTCACCGAACTTCGGGCGCGACACCAGCAGCCGCCGGTCCGGGGTCCACGCCAGCAGCCGGGCGCCCGGCACCCGCGCCCACACCTCGACGGTCCAGCCGGGCGGGGCCTGCAGGCGGCGCGGCTCGTCGAACGGCGCGGCGCCGGTGCCGGCGAGCGGGCGTACGGTCGTGGTGGCCAGCGCGGGCACCTCGGCCTGGCCGGAGGCGGACACGGTGGCCCGCGGCGCCGAGCCGGACGCGGAGTCACCATCGGACGAGCAGGCCGCCAGGGCGAGCGCCATGCCACCGGCCACGAGCCCACGCGCGAGGGTCTTCACCGCTGCATCTCTACCCGCCGCTCCCGTCGGCATGCAACCGTCAGCGGCCGAAGCGCAGCCGGAAGTCGTCCAGCACCAGCGACAACAGCGGTTTGCGGCCGGCCAGGTACGCCAGCCTGCCGTTGCGGTCGGGCTCCCACGAGATCCGGGCGGAACGCAGCGCCGTACGCCCCCGCACCGGCGTCTCGACCGGCGTGCTGCCGCGGGCCTGGCGCAGCCGCATCGGGGCCGGCCAGCGTCCCGGCCATCGGCGGCCCGGGCGGATCACCGCCGTCGCGATGCCGGCCGCGGACGCCGCGGGCGGGTCGATCGCCAGTGTGGCCAGGTCCTTCGGGATGGCCCACAGGGAGCGGCCGCCGTCGCGGGAGGCCTCGCTGTCGACCCAGATGTCGAGGATCGACACCCGCAGGTCGCGCAGCAGCACCGCCGTGAGCAGCTCGCGGTAGTGCAGGGTGCCGCCGGGCTCGTACCGGACCCACGCGGCGCCGAGCAGCACCCGGCCCGCGACGGTCAGCGGGCGGAGGCCGCCGGGCAGCGGGGGCAGCGCGGCGGCCGGGGGCGCGAACACCGACAGGTACAGGCGGCCGCGCAGGTTCCAGGGCGACGGTGGGTGCATCACCTGCAGGCCAGCCGCGCGCCCGCCCAGTCCGCGTGGTCGTGGGCGTTGCCGTCGCCCGCGTCGCTGACCCGCAGCTCGAGGGTCTGCGCGCCGGAGAGGTCGATGGAGACGGGCGTGGCCGCCGCGGCCCCGGTCAGCACCCCGGACTCGTAGCGGCGTTCGCCGTCGAGCCACACGGAGAACACCACGGAACCGTCGCTGCCGGTCTCGTCGTCGACGCCCAGGTCGGCGCGCAGGCGGGAACAGTCGCCGCCGAGCGGGACGGTCACGGTGGAGGCCGCGTGCACCCCGAGGCCCTTCGGGTACGCCGTACCCGCGATCGTCAGGGGCCCGCCGTCGCCCGCCGCCTGTTCGCCGTTGCTGTGGTCCTTCTCCACCGGTCCCCACCCGTTGGCCGTGGCCGTGTACGCCCGGTCGCTGAGCCACGACCACCCGGGCGGCAGCGGCGCGGTCGTGGTGGCGGTGGCGGTCGTCGTGGACGTGAATCCGGTCGGGGTGGTCGTCACGGCCGTCGCCGTCAGCTCGTACGTGCCGACGTCGGTGCCGGCGGGCGCGGTGACGCGGAACGTCGCGTGGGCGGGGGTGCCGTACGCGACGTGGCCCAGCTCGGCGGTCCGCGGCTCGACCGTCCAGCCCTGCGGCGCCGCCAGCCGTACCGTGGCATCGGTGAGCCCGGCCGCGCACCGGGCGGTGACCGTCACGGTGACCGGTTCCGCGACGCCGGGCCGCACCTCGCCGTCGGTGGCCATGGTCAGCGACGGCGGGCACGGCGCCGGCACGTCCGAGTCCGGCACGCCGCCGGCCGCCGCTTCGGGGTGCGTCAGCGGGCGCAGCACGAGGTCCTGCGCGTACGGCCGGTCCGGCGCGAGACGGTACGGCGCCAGCACCGAGTTCGGCGTCTCGCCCATGCCGGTCTCGCCCGCCTCGGCGTGCAGCGTCACCCAGTCCGGGTTGCGCACGAGCGGCAGCTGGTGGTCGTACTCGGCGCGGTCGAGCTGGTCGTACGCGGTGACGCTGACGTCCTTCATGCCGCCCACGATGAGCCCGGCGCGCCCGTCGGTGAGCGAGGCCCAGCGCGCGTCGGTGTGGTTGCCGTACGCCTGCGGCCGGGAATAGCGCACGTACTCGCCGCCGACGGTGCTGCGGTACACGCCCATCGGCGCGCCGCTGCGACGGTCGTTGTACGACTCCTGCGGCCCCCGCCCGTAGTAGGCGAACCGCTGCATCTCGTCGGGCACCTGCATCGACAGGCCGACGCGCGGCAGGTACGGCAGCTCGCCGAGGCGCGGTCCGGACGGCACGACCTCCTGACGCAGGCTGATCGTCCCGCGCCGGTCGATGCGGTAGCGCAGCGTCTGGTCGAAGGCGATGCCGTTGCCGGTGGAGCGGCTGTGCACCTCCACCACCGCGGCGTCGTCCTCGGTGGACGTCCGCACCCCCGTGACGCTCGTGGTCAGCGCGTCGAGGCCGGTCGCGTGCCACACCCGGCGGTCGTCGGTGCCCCAGTCGTACGTCTCGTTGCTGGTCGGCGGCCGGTACACGTCCAGCCGGGGGCCGCCGTGCAGCAGCTCGCGCCCGCCGGCCCGCATCGACGCCAGCTCGCCGCCGTCGAACCGGTACGCGAACCCGCGCCCGGACACGGTGACCGTGCCGTCGTGGCTCGTGAGCGCCGGCGCGCCGGTCACGGGAACCGGCAGGACGCCGGGCACCGCGCTGCCGCCGACGGCGAACTGGTCGTGCCCGAGCACCCAGCCGCGCCGCGCCCAGGCCCGGTCATGCGTGCTGAGGGCCGCCGCGGTGAGGAACCGTTCGCGGTCCTCCGGGTTGGCCGGCGCCGCGCCGAGGTCCAGGTCCACCGACTCCGACGGGCCGAGCCGGACCGTCCGCGTGCCGGAGCGCAGGGTGCGTTCCTGTTCGGTCAGCGCCCACCGCAGCCGGAACTCGAGCGTGCCCGCCTGCTGCTCGTTGTGGACGCGGATCTTCCCGGCAGCCGCGTCGACCGCGCTGATCCGGACCGGGGCCTGCGCCCACGCCATCTCGGCGGTCTCCGGCTGCACGTACCGGTCGGAGCCGACCAGCCCGTCGGTGCCGGACAGGCTGATGCCCAGGCTGAGGAAGTCGCCGCGGCGCTGGGCGGTGTCGAAGTCCAGGGCGAGCACCGGCTCCCGGTCCGCCGGCCGGTCGGGGGTGACGGCGGCCGGGTAGATGCGCACGTCGTCGACGAGGCCCCGGGCGAGCCGGGCGTCACGCAGGTCGTTGTCGCGCTGGGTCTCGGCGTTGTGGCCGATGTTGACCTCGAACAGGCCCGGGTCGACCGCTGCCGTACGCGCCGTCGTGGCCACCTGCGTGCCGTCGATGAACAGGCGCAGCGCCGAGCCGTCGTACACGCCGGTGACGCGGTGCCAGGCGCCGTACCAGTCCGCCGGGACGTCCGCCGCGGCGGTGGTCCAGCCGCCCGCGTCCACGCCGAACTCGAGGGTGTCGCGGTCACGCATCTGCAGGGCGTACCCGCGGCCCTTGGTGATGATCGGGAAGCTGCCGGCCCACTCCCCCGGCCTGACCCACGCGTCGAGGGTGAGCGGCCCGGTCAGGTCGAGGCTGCGGTCACGGAAGACGTCGACGAAGTCGTCCAGGCTGGACAGGCTGACGGCCTGGCCGCGATGGCCCGGCACGAGGGCGGGCTTGCCGACGAAGAACGTCTGCAGGTGCCCGGGTGAGGAGTCCGGGGTGAAGACCAGTGGCTGGCGCAGGTTCTGCTCGGCCCAGTCCCAGATGAAGCCGCCCTGCATGGACGGGTACTTGCGGGCGAGCGCCCAGAACTGGTCGAAGTTGCCCAGGCCGTTGCCCATCGCGTGGGCGTACTCCCCCATCACGATCGGCTTGGCGCTGCTCAGCGTGCGGGCCTCCAGCCGCGCCGGCGTCGGGTAGCGGGGGCCGTCGACGTCGGCGTACGGTGCGTCGCCGTCCGGGTTGTTGGACTGGTGGTAGAGCAGCCGGGTGGGCTCGTTGGCGTCCGCCCACGCCGCCATCGCGAAGTGCGCGGCGCCCAGGCCGGCCTCGTTCCCGGTGTCCCAGAAGATGACGCTGGGGTGGTTCTTGTCGCGCTCCACCATGGCCCGGAACCGGTCGGCGAACGCCTTCTGCCACTCGGGGCGGTCGGCGAGGCAGACCGACGGGCAGCTCTCGTGGTTGTGCGTCTCGATGTCGACCTCGTCGTCGACCCACAGCCCGTGCCGGTCGGCGAGGTCGTACAGGTACGGGTCCGACGGGTAGTGCGAGGTGCGCACGGCGTTGAGATGCAGGCTCTTCATCAGGAACACGTCGGCCCGCTGCTTCTCCCGGGTCACGTGCCGGCCGGTGTCCGGGTCGGTCTCGGCCCGGTTGGTGCCCTTGACGAGGATGCGCTTGCCGTTGACGAGGATCTGCTTGTCGCGCACCTCGATCTCGCGGAAGCCGACGGCCTGCGCGGTGGTGTGCATCGCCCGGCCCCGCGCGTCGAGCAACTGCAGGACCAGCGTGTAGAGGTTGGGGTCCTCGGCGCTCCACTTGGCCGGGTCGGCGACCGGCGCGGAGAGCGTCACGCGTCCGACACCCGCCGCGGCGCTGACGGTGGTGACGGTCCGGCCGCGGCCGTCCAGCAGGGTGCCGCGCACGGTGAAGGCGCCGGCCGCGCCGGCCACGTCCACCCGGGCGGTGAGCTGCGCGTCGCGGTGGGAGGCGTCCAGATCGGTCGTCACGTACGCGTCGCGCAGCCGGGTCTGCTCGGTGCGGTACAGCCACACGTCGCGGAAGATCCCGCTGTAACGCCACTGGTCGTAGTCCTCGAGGTACGCGCCGGAGCCCCAGCGGTGCACCTGAACGGCGATCGTGTTGCGACCCGGATGCAGCCGCTCGGTGACGTCGTACTCGGCCGGGGTGTAGCCGCCCTGGTCGTAGCCGACGTACGCGCCGTTCACCCAGACCAGGTAGTTGCTGGTCACGCCCTCGAAGCGGAGGAACACCCGGCCGCCGCGCCACGACGCGGGCAGATCGACGGTCCGCACGTACGCGCCGGTCGGGTTGACGTCGCGCGGCACCCGCGGCGGGTCGTCCGGCACGATCTCGGAGGGGATGTTGCGGAACATCGGGTGGTCGATGAAGTCCGACTGCCAGGTGTGCGGCACGCGTACGGACGGCCAGCCCGACGCGTCGAAACCGGCCTGGTGGAACGCGGCGGGGACGTCGTCGGGCTTGTCGAACATCTTCAGCCGCCAGCTGCCGTCGAGGCTGCGCACGTACGGGCTCGGCCCGTCGTGGTCGGTGACGTCCGCGACCGCCTGCGCGACCGAACCGTACGGCCGCAGGTCGGCGTGCGGCTCCTCCTGACCCTCGGCGGTCAGCTCCGGATCCTCCAGATAGCGGTACACGTCCTCGACGGTCTGCGGCCCGCTCCCCGCCACGGGGGCCGCCGGTGCCGCGTGCGCCGGCGCGGCGACGAGGGAAGCGCACAGAACCAGGGCAACGGCGGCGGCGGTACGGCGCATCCAGACGCTCCTCGCGATCGGCGGCACATCGACCGTCACTGATCCTTTCCCGGCGCCGGAAACCTGTCAATACGGGCACTGTCCGAAATAGGCACCCGGGCAGCGGGCCCGCGCACGAGCGCGAGCGTGACCCACGTGACCATGGTGGGGCGGGTAATTGCGTTGAGGCCGGTTCCCGGCCGCCGCAGGATGGAGGCACCGCTTCCCCCGCCGACTAAGGACGTTCGATGCGCCTGCTCCGCGACTTATGGGGTACTTCGCCCCGTCGCACCGCCTTCATCGCCGTCCTCATCGTGCTCGGCGCCGCCGGTCAGGCCGGTGCCCTCGGGCTCGCCGGCGCCGTGCTCGTCAACCGGTCCGTGCCGCTGTTCGGCGTGCTCGCCGCCGCCCTCGTCGTGTCGGTGCTCAGCGACGTGCTCGTCGGCCTGGCCGCCGCCCGGCTGACCGCCGACTGGGCCGCCGCCGTGCGCCGCGGGCTGTGCCGGGTGGCCTTCGGCCAGGACGTGCCCACGCTCGAGAACACCCCGGTCGGCGAGCTGCTGGACCGCATCGACAGCCACGTCTACCAGGTCGGGTCCGAGCTGCGCGGCAGCGGCGTACGGCTGGCCCAGTCGCTGGCCGTGGCCGTGCTGTCGGTGGTCACGGCGTTCTTCGCGTGGTGGCCCGCCGCGCTCGGCATGGTGCTGGTGTCGGTCCTGCTCGTGGCCGTGATGAACAAACCGATCCAGCGCATCTCCCCCGCGCGGATCAGCGAGGAGGAGGCCTGGTCCGACCTGGCCGCGGTGATGGAGGAGGCGATCCACGGTCAGGACGACGTACGGACCAGCCTGGCCGCGCCGTACGTGCGCCGCCTCTACGCCCAGCGCGCGCAGGAGGTGCTGCGCCGGGGCCGCCTGGTGTGGCGGATGTCGTCGCGGATCACGATGGGCGCGGGCGCCATCACCCGTACGCTCATCGCGGTGCTCGTGGTCGGCGGCGCGTGGGCGCTCGCGGCCGGCCACATCGACGGCGCCCGGCTGACCGCGGTGTGGCTGCTGGCGCTCGGCTTCGGCGGCACGCTGGAGCACGTCACCCGGATGGTCCCCGAGCTGCAGAACGCGCTCGGCGCCTGGAGCCGGGTGCAGCTGCTGCGCGGCGTCGAGCAGGAACCGGCCGGCGGGCGGCCCCCGGCCGACGGCGACCTGGTCGTGCAGGGCCTCACGTTCTCCTACGGCGAGTCCGACAGCACCCGCCCGCCCGCGCTGCGCGGGGTCAGCCTCACCTTCCGGCGCGGGCGGTCGTACGCGCTCATCGGCCGTACCGGTTCCGGCAAGTCGACCCTCGCCAAGGTCCTGACCCGCGCGGTCGACGTGCCCCGCGGCACGGTGTCCCTGGCCGGTACTGACATCAACGACCTCGACGTCGAGGGTCTGCGCCGGTGGACCGCGATCGTCCCGCAGCGCACCGAGATCCTGGCCGGCACGCTCGCCGAGAACATCGCGCTGTTCGACGAGGAGCTGCTGCCCCGGGCCGCGACGGCGCTGGCCGAGCTGGGCCTGACGAGCTGGGCGGAAGCGCTGCCCGACGGCATCGGCACCAGGCTCGGCGACGGCGGCTACGTGCTGTCCGCCGGGCAGGAGCAGCTGGTCGCGTTCGCCCGGATCCTGGTCCGCGACCCGCACGTGGTCATCCTCGACGAGGCGACCGCGCGGATGGACCCGGTCACCGAGACCTGGGTGCAGCGGGCCACCGACCGGCTGCTGCAGGGCCGCATCGGCGTCATCGTGGCGCACCGGCTCTCCTCGGTGCAGCGCTGCGACGAGGTCGTGGTGCTCGCCGACGGCGAGGTGCTGGAGGCCGGCCCGCTGGCCGGGTCGCGCCGCTTCGCCGAGCTGCTGGCCGGCTCCAGCGTCGCCGCGCCGGCCCGCTCGGGCAGCGGCGGCATGGCGACGCCGGCCCTCCCGGGCGGGGGTGTCGCGGTGCTGGAACGCGAGCCGGCCGAACCGGTCCGCGCCGAGCTGGGCAACAGCCTGCCGCCGGCCGATCCCCCGCCGCTGCCGCAGGAGCCGCCGGCCCACACGATGCGGGAGATTTTCCGGCTCACCACCAACGACGCCCGGTACGGCCTCGCCGCGCTCGGTCTGTTCCTGGTCCTCGTGCTGCTCGGCCTGGACGGCGCGATCCTGCCGCTGCTCTGGTCGCACGTGGTCGACGGCGTCGGCGACCCGATGTGGCCGGCCGTGGGCATCGCCGCCGGCCTGCTCGTGGCGATCCCGACCCTGTACTACACCGGCGCCTGGTTCCCCGAGTGGTGGGTACGCCAGATGCTGCGGATCAGCCTGCGGCTGGTGCACGGGCAGATCGGGCCGCGCCGGGTCAGCAAGTACACGCCGGCCGAGGTGGTGGCCCAGGGCGGCGACACCGAGCGGGTGGTCATGCTCGCCGACAACCTCATCGACACCTCGATCAGCCTCATCGTGATCGTCACGATGACGCTGGCCTCGCAGTCGTTCGTCCCGGCGGGCTTCTTCGTCGGGACGATGGTGGTGTCCGGGCTCATGGCGACGCTGTTCGGGCCGCGGCTCGAGCGGGCCGCCCGGCGTACCGTGGCGGCCCGCGCGGCCTTCGCGACGGCGCTGGTGTCCTCGCTGTCGGCGGCGCGCACGGTCAAGCTGGCCGGCGCGACCGTGCCGGTGCTCCGGCACCTGGCCGGGCTGGACGCGGTCCGCAGCGAGCGGCAGCGCCGGGAGATCGCCATCCAGGTGTGGGCCCGCTCCACGCCGTCGGTGCTCAGCGGGCTGCTGCCGATCGCCGCCTGGGCGATGTACCTGGCCGGGGACCTGTCGGCGGCGGCGACGCTGATCGCGGTGGCGGTGCTCGGCTCGGCCCGCTGGTTCGCGTGGACCACGGCCTCGCTGGTGTCGCACTTCCCGTCGGCGCGGGTCTGGACCCGGCGCACGGCGGCGATGGCCGGCGAGTCGGCGTACTCGTCCGAGGTGCCCGGGGTCGACATCGCGGCCGGTACGGCCGACGCCCCGCCCACGCCGCCGCGGGTGCCGCTGCAGCGCCTGGAGCTCGCCGGCTTCAGCGCGGTGCACGAGAACGGCACGGTCGGCGCGCAGGACGTGGACCTGACCGTCGAGAAGGGCGAGCTGGTGCTGGTCGTGGGCCCGGTCGGCGCCGGGAAGTCGTCGCTGCTGCGGGCCCTCGCCGGCATCGTGCACCACACCGGCACGCTGGCGTGGAACGGCCGGCCGGTCGACGAGCCGGAGACGTTCCTGCGGCCCAACCAGGTCGGCTACGTCGCCCAGCTGCCGCGGGTGCTGTCCGGCACGGTCGCCGACAACATCCAGCTCGGGCACGAGGTCGACGCCGCGGACGCGGTGACGACGGCGCAGCTCGAGCACGACCTGGCGGCGGCCGGCGGCGGCCTGCAGCTGCTCATCGGCCACAAGGGCACCCGGCTGTCCGGCGGCCAGCTGCAGCGGCTCGCCCTGGCCCGGGCCCTGGCACCGCGTACCGAGCTGCTCATCGCCGACGACGTGTCCTCGGCGCTGGACGTCACCACCGAGCTGGACCTGTGGCGGGCGCTGCGCGATCACGGCGTCACGGTGATCGGCTCGACGTCGAAACGGGCGGCGCTGTCGCGCGCCGACCGGGTGGTCGTGCTGATCGGCGGCCGGGCGGTGGCCCAGGGCACGTGGCGCGAGCTCGAGGACCGCTACGGCCACCTGGCCGGGTGAGCCGGGGCGAGGAGGAGACGAACCATGCAGCTGCGGCCCGCGGAGACGGTGATCGACGCGGCCCGGCGCATCGCGCGGGACGTCCGCGAACGCCTCGCCCCGCTGCTGCCGCCGCACGAGTTGACGCTGACCGGTGGCGGCTCCGTGCCCGGTGCGCTCACGAAAGGCGACGTGGACCTGCACTTGACGGTCGCGCCCGACGGCTTCCCGCGGACGGTGGCGACCCTGCGCGGCCTGTACGCCGTGGTCCACCCGGAGATCTGGCAGGACACGCTCGCCACCTTCGCGGTCGAGGCGGAGCTGCCGACCGGCCTGGCGGTCACGCCCGCCGGAAGTGAGCACGATGTCCGGTTCCGGCGTGCCTGGCAGCGGATCGCCGCCGACCCACGGCTGCTCGCCGAGTACAACGCCTTGAAGCTCGCGGGCGCCGAGGGCTACGAGGAACGCAAGTCCGCGTTCTTCACCCGGCTGACCCGGCCTGCGCCTCGAGCCGGCTGACGACCCGGGTGACCGTGCCGGCCGGGATCGCGAAGCCCACCCCGACGCTGCCGGTGCTCTGGTCGCTCGCCGTGGCGATCGCGACGTTGATGCCGACGACGTGTCCGGAGGTGTCGACCAGGGCGCCGCCCGAGTTGCCCTCGTTGATGGCCGCGTCGGTCTGCAGCAGCCCGGTGAGCTTCTCCGACCCGGTGTCGACCTCCCGGTCGAGCGCCGAGACGATGCCCGAGGTCACCGTGCCCGCCAGGCCGAGCGGGGCGCCGAAGGCGAGGACCGTGTCCCCGACCGCCACGCTGTCGCCGGTGCTGAACGTGGCCGGGGTCAGCCCGGAGAGCCCGCTCGCCTGCACCAGCGCGAGGTCGTGGGTGGTGTCGGCCGCGACGACCGAGGCCGGGACCGTACGCCCGTCCGCCAGCCGTACGCTCACCGTCCCGCCCGCGGCGATGACGTGGTTGTTGGTGAGCACCAGCCCGTCCGCGCGGAGCACCACCCCGGAGCCCAGCGAGGACTCGGAGCGGCCGTCGACCAGGACGGTGACGATGCTCGGCGACACCTTCGCGGCGACGGCGGCCAGTCCGGTGCCGCCGGTCGCGGTGGACGTGGCCGTGGCGGCGGTGGCGGTGGTCGTGGCGGCGGCCGGTCCGGTGCTGGCGTAGTGCTCGGCGACGACGGCTCCGGCCGTACCGCCTCCGGCGATCAGGGCGAGCAGGGCCGCACCCCCGGCGACGCGGCGGGGCCAGGGGCGGCCGCCCCCGGCGCGGTGGCTGACGACGTACGGCGGCAGCGGCGGTACGGGCGGCGCGGTGGAGGTCGGGGCGTCGGTGTCCGTGGGCCGGGTCAACAGATCGGTCATGGCTGAACCTCCTTGGGTGCCTTCACTGTTGCCCGGCGACTTGTCAGCTCGCGGTGAGCGCTCTGTGGGTTCGCTGAGTGCCGCGGGTCACCCGTGCGGGGCACGGTGCGCCGGCGTCCGTCGCCGCTGCCGCCTCCGGCCGTTAGGCCTGCCGCACGGGCGGACACGATCGGCGGGGGATGGACGAGATGACGAAGCGGCTGCCGGCGGTGGCGATGCTCCTGCTGGCCCTGAGCGGTTGCGGCGACGACGCCGGCACCTCACCCGCGAAGACCCCGGCGCCCGCCGCGACCACGGCCGCCGCGACCACGGCCGCCGCGACCACGGCCACGGCGCGGACCGCGGACGGCCCGGACGCGTTCGTGGCGGCGGTGCGGCGCAGCCTGCCCGAGGTCGCCGCGGACCGCCGGGAGGACGAGATCGGCGCCCTCGCGCAGCAGGCCTGCACCGCGCTGGACAAGGGCGACGACGCCGACACGATCGTGGCCCGGACCCGTGGCCTCGGCACGGCCGACGCCGAGGCGGTCGACCAGGCCACCGCCCGGGAGCTGGTCAAGCTGGCGATCGACACGGTCTGCCCGGACCAGGACCGCCGCGTCGACGAATTCTGAGGACGGGGGCCCCGGCGCCGGTCGGCCGAAAGTCGCAGCGGATCCACAGCAGGTCACGACCGCGGTCCGATGTCACGCACAGGCCGCCGGCGGATTCTGGGAGCAGGTCACGAGAGCCCTGCGGAGGTAGCGATGTCGGCACGAGGAATGCTGAGTGTGGTCGGGACCGCCGTCGGCGGCCTGATCGGCTGGAACGGCGAGCCGGTCCCGGCCGCGGATCCGGCGGCGGTGCAGGAGCTCTTCGCCGATCTCGGCCTGGCGGTGGGTCCGGACCCGGCCGACCTGGACGCCGCCGTGCGCCGGTTCCAGGACCGGGTCGGCCTGGAGCCCGACGGCGTCGCCGGGCCGCACACGGTCCACCTGCTCACCCGGTACGCCAAGGAGGCCCGCGAGCTGCGCCGCTTCGAGCACGCGGCCGCCGCCTGACCCCTGGGGCCGGACGGGCCCGCGGGCCGCCGCCCCCTCGCGATCTCGACGTGCGACTCCGCCGGTCCGCCGCGGTGGGCCCGGCCGCCTCAGGCCGGCACCGGCGCGGTCACCGCCCGGCGAGGGCCGCGAGCGCGGCGAGGCCGGGCAGCAGAAAGTACTCGCCGCCGCGGCAGGTGACCAGCGGCCGCGGGATCGGCACGTACACCGGCGGCTCCCCCTCGACCAGCACGCGGGCCCCCGGACCGCCGGCCGTGGTGAAGACGTCCTGCTCGCCGCCGCGGCCGAACACGTTCCCGTCGGCCATCCACTGGGTCTGCACGAACTCGAACTGCCGGTGGATGTCGCCGACCACGGCGAGGAACAGCAGGCCCCGCTCCTGCGCGTCGTCCGGGGCGCCGTCGGGCAGCTGCGGCCCGTACGGAATGCCGCGCCGCAGCATCATGTGCCGCCGCGACAACCGGATGCCGCCGGGCAGGGTGCCGAGCGGGTTCGCGCGGCGTACGTGCGAGGCGACCGGGCACCGCTCCAACGCGGAGCCGTCGCCGGTCCGGCCGACCAGCGCGGCGGCCACGTCATCGGCACCGCCGGCGAACCGGTCCGCGACGGCCGCCGTGGTCTCCCGGAACGCGGCGACGTCCTGCTCGAGCTTGCGGTAGACCAGGAAGCTGCCGTTGCGGGCCAGGTCGGCGGGAACGCCCCGGCCGGCCGCGTCGCCGTCCACATCGGGCAGGCCGAGGACGAACTCGCCGGGCGGCAGCAGCTCGTCGCCGGTGCCCTCGTCGTACCCGTCGATCTTCGGGGTGGACAGGCCGTCGGCGAACCCGAAGTGCTCGATGAAGGTACGCCGGCCGCCCCGGTCGGCCAGCAGGCGGTCGCCGCGGATCTCTCCCACGAGGTGCACGCCGCCACCGGCCGCCGTCCCGGCGGGGAGTTCGCGCAGCGACGCGTCGAGGATCTCCCGCGTCGTGGCGGAGACCATGAGCACCGCGTGCACCGCTCCCGGGCGGTCGAACGGGGCCGCCCAGGGATCGGTGCCCCGCCCGGGCGACAGCGCGGCCTCGCGGGCGTACATGCCGGCTCGGAACTCCTCGGGAAAGGCGTTGAGCTCGGCCTCGGTGACGCCCAGCGCGGCGAGGCCGGCGTGGCTCAGGCCCAGGTGCAGTGCCCGGTTGGGCCGTTCCTGCACCTCGGCAGCGGAGGTCACGCGCGGCGCCAGCGCGCCCAGCCAGGCGCGGGCCGGGTCCGCGCCGGTGAAGCGCAGCAACAGGTGGGCGGCCGCGTGGTGGTGGCCGAAGCCGCGCAGCACCATGCCCTGGATGTCGCCCAGGCGCAGGGCCTCGGCGACCACCGCCCGGGGCCGTTGCGGCACGGGTGCCGGTCCGGACGTGGTCAGCGCGGGGACCCGGCCGCTGTGGCCGCCGGCCGCCAGCGCCGCGAGCCGGCGGCGCATCCCGACCGCGTCCCGCAACTCGCCGACCGTGCCGTCCGGCGCGCCGGCGAACGTGTAGTCCGCGCGCTGGCTGCGTTCGGTGAAGAACCGGACGAAGCCGGCCGCGCGCTCGCTGCCCGGGTATCCGGTGCAGTGCTCCCAGATCGCGTCGGCATGCGGCCCGAGGGCCCGCATACCGGCGAAGAAACGCTCCTGCGGCCCGTCGACGGTGGCGGTCAGCAGCAGGTACGGGTGCGGCAGCCGGTCCGGCCGCGGCCCCCGCCCGGCGTGCACCACGAGGTCGAGCAACCGCGCCTTCCATCGCCACACGGTCGGGCGGGTCTGCGCGACGACGTCCTCGACGACGACCAGCCGTACCACGTGGACGCCGGGCACGTGGGCGAACGGCGTACCCGCCTCCCGCAGGGTCTTGCGCAGCGCCTCCACCCGGTCGTCGGCGATGCGGGCCAGGACGGTCACGGACCGGGTGCCCCGGTCAGGCTGCGAGGTCATCGTCACGCTCCCATGCGTGCAGGTCACCCTGGACGTCGGCCAGGAACCGCGGCCACGCCGGGTGGGCCGGCGCGTCGGCCGGGTCGGTGTCGCCGAGGTGGTCGCGGTACGCGTCGCGCACCCGCAGCGCGGCGGCGATCTCGCTCACCGAGGACTCCGGGTACGCCGACCAGTAGTGGTCGACGGGCAGGTCGTTGCGCCGGATGTAGCGGCGGAACGGCTCGGTGGGCAGCGCGCCCGGGAAGCCGTACGACCAGCCCCAGATCAGCGCCATCCGCAGCGGGATGACGATGGAGAAGGCGTCGATGTACTCGTCCCAGTCGCCGTTGAAGTCGCTGCGGAACAGCAGGTACGCGTACCGCGTGCGGCGCTGCTGGCCCGGGAACCGGGTGATGACGCTCCAGTGTGCGAAGTGGATGAACGACATGTCCTGCAGGTCCCGGCTGGGCCCGAGGCGCTTGCGCAGGTACAGGATCGCCCGCAGCGGTCCCGCCCACAGTCTGGGCATCGGGCTGAGCACGGTGAGCGCCGTGCTGCGCCCGGACCGCCCCGTTGCGTTCATGGCTGGCTCCCCCGGTGGACGCTCGCCCCGCCGGCCGATGCCGACGCGGTACGGACATCCTCGTATGCGGACAACTCGTATGCGGCCAACCGGCATACACTCGGCCGATGATGCTCGGACGGACCGCCGAACGTGCATTGATCGACGGTCTTCTGACAGACGCCCGGGCCGGGCGCAGCGACGCCCTGGTGCTCACCGGGGAGCCGGGCATCGGCAAGACCACCTTGATCAAGTACGCGCTCGACCACGCCGAGGGTATGCGGGTGCTCAGCGCCCGCGGCTACGAGGCGGAGTCCGAGATCCCGTTCGCCGGTCTGTCCGACCTTTTGCGGCCGGTGCTCGGCGAGCTGGACGGCCTGCCCGCCCCGCAGGCCGCGGCGTTGCGCAGCGCGCTCGCGCTCGGCCCGCCGGTGGCCGGCGACCGCTTCTCCGTCTGCGCCGCGACCGTGGGCCTGCTGTCGGCGGCGGCGCAGAGCGGACCGCTGCTGGTCGTCGTGGACGATCTGCAGTGGCTCGACGCGTCGTCGCGCGAGGCCGTGCTCTTCGCCGGCCGGCGGCTGCAGGCGGACGGCATCGCGCTGCTGCTGGCCACCCGCAGCGCCTCGGACACCGCCGAGCTGCGCGCACCCCACATCGCGCTGAGCGGGCTCAGCCTGGAGGAGGTCGACACGCTGGCCCGGGCCACCCTGACGGCCACCCCGGCCGGGACGGCGGCCCGCCTGCACGCCGCGACCGCCGGTAACCCGCTCGGCGTGATCGAGATGTGCCGGGAGTGGACCGATCCCGCCGAGGACCCCATCGGCGCCCCGGTGATCCCGACCGGCTCGCGGCTCGAGCGCTCGCTGGGCGCCCGGCTGGCGCAGCTGCCCGAACCGACCCGCCGCGCGCTGGTGCTGGCCGCGGCGGCCGCCGGCGGCGACATCGGCACGCTGCTGGCCGCGGCCCGCGCGACCGGGCTGCAGCTGCGCGACTTCGCGCCCGCCGAGAAGGCCGACATCGTCACGATCGACGAGCGACGGGTCGACTTCCGTCATCCGATGCTGCGGTCGCTGGCCTACTACGGCGCCTCCATGGACGACCGCTGCGCCGCGCACACCGCGCTGGCCGCCGCGCTCGGCGGCGAGCCCGGCGACGCCGCCGCGGACGCCCGCGCGTGGCACCTCGCCGCGGCGACCCTGGAACCCGACGACGACGTCGCGGCCGAGCTCGAGCGGGCGGCGCAGCGGGCGGTCGGGCGCGCCGGGTACGTGGCGGCCGCCCGGGCCTTCGGCCACGCCGCACGGCTCAGCCGCGGCCCCGACCGGCCCCGCCGGCTGCTGCGCGCCGCCCGGTGCTGGCAGCTGGCCGGCCGCAACGACCAGGTGCTGCCGCTGCTCGCCGAGGCGCTGCCGCTGACCACCGATCCCGGCCGGCGCGCGGTCATCCAGCACATGGACGCGTACGTGCGGATGTGGCGGGAACGGCCGGACGGCGCCCTGGAGCGGCTCACCGCCAGCGCGCACGCCGTGGAGCAGGCGGATCCGGCCCGGGCCGCGCTGATGTATTCCGACGCCTGCATCCCGTACTTCATGATCGGCCGGATCGACGAGCTGCAGGACGCGGTCCGGCGCGCCCACGACCTGGGTGTGCGGGTCGGCGGCGTGGCGCGCCTGGTGGCGGCGGTGGCGTACGCCGGCGGCCGCGCCCTGCAGGGTGAGCGCGCCGAGGCGGTCCGGCTGCTGTCCGACTGCCACGACGAGCTGCTGCGCGCCGACCCGCTCGTCCGCGCCCAGGAGATGTGCCACGCCGCGCTGACGTGGATCTGGCTGGACGGCTACGACCGGGCCGGCGAGCTGCTGGACCGGGTCGTCGGCGCGGCCCGGGCCACCGGCGCGCTGGGCGTGCTGCCGCAGGCCCTGGGCGTGCAGTCGGAGCTGCAGTTCCGCACCGGCCGCTGGCACGACGCCCGGGTCAGCGCGGCGGAGAGCCTGCGCCTGGCCAGCGAGACGCGCTCGGCGAACCTGTACGGGCTGTTCTTCGCCGGCCGTCTCGACGCGGTGCAGGGCCGGGTCGACGACTGCACGCGGCGGGTGGGCCGTACGGAGGAGGTCGCGAAGCGGCTCGGCATCGACTGCATGGCCCTCTACACCGGGCACGAGCTCGGGCTGCTCGCGCTCAGCCAGGGCGACGCCGCCGAGGCGATCACCCGGCTCGAGGCCGTACGCGAGCTCCCGGTGGTGCGGCAGATCCACGACCCGGCCGTGGTCGGCTGGGTGTTCGACCTGGTCGAGGCGTACGTCCGGGCCGGGCGTCCCGCCGACGCCGCGCAGCTGCTGGACGCGCCCGAGGCGGCCGGTGAGGGCGTCTGGGCGCGGGCGGCGGCGCTGCGCTGCCGGGCGCTGCTGGCCGAGCCGGGCGAGATGCGCGAGGCGTTCGCCGGCGCGCTCGCCGCCGAGGCGTGCGCGGTGATGCCGTTCGAGCGGGCCCGCACCCAGCTGGCTTTCGGGGAGCGCCTGCGCCGGCAGCGGCAGCGCGCGGAGGCCCGGGAGCACCTGCAGGCGGCGCTGGAGACCTTCGAGCGGCTCGGCGCCCAGCCCTGGGCGGACAAGGCGCACACCGAGCTGCGCGCCACCGGCACCACGGTGACCCGCTCCGACGCCGGTCTGCCCGGCCTCACCCCGCAGGAGCTGCAGGTGGCGCTGGTGGTCGCCCGGGGGGCCACCAACCACGAGGCGGCGGCCACGCTCTTCCTCAGCCAGAAGACGATCGAGTACCACCTGAGCAACATCTACCGGAAGACGAACATCCGCTCCCGCTCCGAGCTGGCGGGCATCGCGGCCGGAGATTAGTGCCATGCGTACGACCCCAGTCCGCTGCCCTCGAGCTGACTGCGCAGCTTGCGCAGGGACCGCATGCGGGTGGGGCCGATGCTGCCGATGGGCATGTTGGTGATCCGGGCGAACTCGGCGTACCCGGGGGCGTTGCTGCTGCTCAGCGTCGTCAGCAGGGCCCGCGCGGGCGCCGGGAGCCGGTTCACGTGCTGCCAGAGCAGGTCGTTCATGCTGCGCTCGACGGCGGCGCGCTCGGGTTGCGGCTCCCGCTCGTCGGGGCGGTCGGCCTGGTTGTCGAGGCCGACGATCTCGCGGCGGCCGTGGCGCAGCAGCTGCAGGCATTCGCGGCGGGCCACCGTGGCGAGCCAGGCGCCGGCCCGCTCGGGGTCGCGCAGGTCGCCGAGCCGCTCGACCATCCGCAGCCAGGTGTTCTGAACGGCGTCCTCGGCGTCGGCCTCGGAAAGCCGGAACGAGCGGACGGTCCACCACACGAGCGCCTCGAACGTCCGGATGAGGGTCTCGCGGGCCCGGGTGTCCCCCGCCTGGGCGTCGAGAATGGTCTGACGGATGCCGTCGGATTCGTTGGTCGTCATGGGTCTCGCGTCCTCCCGTGTCAGCACCCGTCCGACGCTAGGGATTGCGGCCCCCCGGGAGATCCGGGCGGCACCCTAGCCGTCGAGGCGGACCACCCTGGGGTTCGTACGTCGCGGGGGTGTCGGCCATCCGATCGGATCCGGGCCGCCGGGGTGTATCAAGCGCTCGCCGGGGCCCCCGTAGGGTGTCCGTCCACAGTGCTGGCGCTCCCCGTGGAAGGACGATCCGTGCGTATCGGCCTCAACCTGCCCCATTACGGCTCCCTCACCAGCCCCGAGGCCGTCACCGAGGTCAGCCGCGCCGCGGAGACCCTGGGGTACGACAGCCTCTGGACCGGCGACCGCCTCCTGTCCCCGCTGGTCCCGAGCGACCCCTATCCCGGCGGCGACGGCACGATGCCGGCCGAGATGGCCACGTACCTGGACCCGCTGACCGCGCTGACCTTCGCGGCGGCCGGCACCTCCCGGATCCGCCTGGGTACGAGCACCCTCAACGCGCCCTGGTACAACCCGGTGCTGCTGGCCCGGACGCTGACCACGCTCGACGTGCTCAGCCGGGGCCGGCTGGAGGTCGGGCTGGGGCTGGGCTGGATGCGCGACGAGTACACCGCCGCCGGCGTGCCGTGGCGGGGCCGGGGCGAGCGCCTCGACGAGATCCTCGACGTGCTGGAGGCGGTCTGGGGCGCGCAGGTCGTGGGGCACGAGGGGGTGCGGTTCCGCGTACCGGACAGCCGCATCGAGCCCAAGCCCGTGCAGCGGCCGCGCCCGCCGATCCTGCTCGCGGGCCTGCGGCCGGAGGCCACGGCCCGCATCGCCCGCCGCGCCGACGGCTGGCTGGCGGTGGGCCTGCCGCTGCCCTACCTGCGGTCGCTGTGGGACTCGATCAGGACCGCCGCCGAGGCGTACGGGCGGGACCCGGCCGCCCTGCGCATGGTGCAGCGGCTGAACCCGAGGCTGTCCGCCGCACCCGCCGACCCGTCCCGTGTCCCCGCGACCGGCACGCTCGAGCAGGTGGCGGCCTACGCGAAGCAGGCGGCCGCGGACGAGGTCTTCGTCGACTTCACCCTGACGGTGACCCGGCAGGACGAGATGCTCGACCTGGCCGCCCGCTTCCTGGAGCTCATGCGGGCCGGCTGACCCGGGTGGTCCTCACCGGCGCGGCGGCGCGAGGCCTGCGCCGGCCGGCCGGCGCTCAGCGGTGCGGCGGGGCGAAGTCGTTGGTCCGGGACTGCGTCCGGGCGGCGCGCAGGCGCATGAAGCCGGCACCCGCCGACACTCCGGTGATCACGATGAGCGCCGCGACGATGATCTGGTGGCCCAGTTCGACCCGGTCGTCGGTGGCCTCGGCGGCCGGGCTGAGCCACGACTCGTGGGCCTGCGCCGCGGGGGCCGCCGCGCTCGCCGGGCTCTGCGCGTCCAGCGGTACGGCCACCGCACCCGGCTCGGCGGACCGGGACGCCTTCGGGGTGGCCTTCGCCGGCTTGGCGGCCGCCACCGCCACCGGCGCGGAGATCACGAGGTCGGAGCAGGAGTAGTACGTGTCCGGGGTGCTCGAGGTCTGCCACACCGTGTACAGCACGTGCCGTCCCGTACGGTCCCTGGGCAGCTTCGCGGTCATCCGGTAGCTGCCGTCGCGCAGCGGCGGGTCGGTGACCGTGAGGATCGGGTCGCCCAGGTCGCCCCAGCCCAGCGGCCGCGCGGGGTCGTAGCCGGCCCTGGTCAGGTACACCCGGAAGGTGCCCTCGTGCGGGATGGTCCCGGCGTACCGGATCGGCAGCGCGGCGCCCGCGGTGACCTTGGTGGCCGGCCAGTCGGCGCGCGGCAGGTCGAGGCCCTGGAACTCGGGCAGGTCGCCGCTGCACAGGTTGCCGTCGGGGATGTACTGCCGGTCCTTGCCGCCGACGTTGGGGACCCGCAGGTTGTCGAACGAGCCGAACGCCCGCCCGTTGGCCTCCCGGGCGGCCCGGCACGCGGCGGAGCCGGTCCGCTCGCCGCCGGTCGCGCAGGCCGCCGTCCGGCTGATCGGCGACGTCGGCGCGCCGTGCGCCAGGGCCGGCGCGGCCGGCAGGACGGTCGCGGCCGCGGCGATCCCGCCGGCGACGGCGAGAGCTGCGGTACGGCGGACGGACCTCATGCGACCTCCTCGGCGGCACACCCTGTGGGCGGAGCGGGCCCACGGCGGACAGTACGGAGATCGGCCGCGGATCGTTCACCCCCCAGGGGTGGCGCTGCCCGAAAGCACACCCGGCTGTGGTTGCATGGCCCTGCACGCAATCGACACAGGAGGACACATGCAGAAGCCCGACGTCGGCCCCATCACCGGTGAGCCGCCCGCCGAGCTGGTCGCGGAGGACCTGGTCGTCGGCGACGGCGACGAGGCGAAGCCGGGACACCAGGTCAGCGTCCACTACGTGGGCGTCGCGTTCTCCTCGGGCAAGGAGTTCGACGCCTCCTACAACCGCGGCGAGCCGTTCGAGTTCGGCCTCGGCGCCGGTCAGGTCATCAGCGGCTGGGACCAGGGCGTGGCCGGCATGCGCGTCGGCGGCCGCCGCAAGCTGACCATCCCCCCGCACCTGGGGTACGGCGCCCGCGGCGCCGGCGGCGTCATCAAGCCGAACGAGACGCTCATCTTTGTGGTGGATCTGCTCGGCGTGCGCTGAGCCACGGCCGGCAGGCCGCGCGGGCCGGGACGGGCGTCGCCTGTCCCGGCCCGTCGCCGTCCCGGTCACCGGCCGGCCCGCGGGAGTGCTGGGCCGGGTCGAAGGGCTCGCCGATCGGGGTCACCGCGCCGCCTTCAGATCGGCGCAGCCGGTCTCGCCGGGCAGCAGCGGACGGAAGCGGACGGTCCAGCCGTTGCCGCCGGAGACCCACGGGGTGTTCGCGCTCGCGTCCTTCGCCGCGGCGAGGATCGCGTCGCGTTGCTCGCCGGTCGCGGTCACGCAGCTGAGCTTGAGGGCCGGGGTGAGCGGCTCCCCGGGCAGCGCCGGGCCCGGCCACGTCCTGCCCTCGGGCCGGGCGGGCAGGTCGTCGCCGGGTTCGACGTACGGCGTGACGATCGCCGCCAGGATCTCCGGCCGGTACGGCTGCGCGCCGGGACCGGCGGCCAGCTTGTCGGCCCGGTCGATGAAGTCCTGCAGCTTCGCCCGGGCCTGCCGCTGCGCCGGGGTGAGCCGCGGGTCGTCGTCGCTCGCCTCACGCAGCGCGTTCGCGGCCACCTTCTGTTCGCCCGCCGCCGTGACGACGGTGACCTCGGTGGTGGTGGCGTCGGCGACGCCCGGCTGCCCGAGGTCGGCGCCGGAGCGCACCCCGGCGGCCACGGCGCGCTCGACGAGCTCGCGCACCTGCGCGGGCGAGATCAGGCGGACCTGCACGTTGGGCAGCGCGGCACCGGGGTAGATCGCCGTGACCGGGCCCTCGAAGATCATCCGGCCGTCGGCGTACACGCTGAGGTCGGGCAGGCGGCCGGCGAGCGCGTCCGGGCCGACGAACCCGCCGGTGTGGCTGACCCGCAGCACCAGGCCGTCCGCGTCGCCGGCGGGCGGGCCGGACGGGGGCACGGAGGACGGCGCGGCGCCGGACCCACCGGCGGTGCCGGCCTGCGCGCAGGCGCTGATCAGGAGGAATGTGGCGGCGGCTGCGACCGCCCCCAGGCCGCGAAATGTCGTCATGGTCGTCAGACGTACCCCCGTCGGCGCCCGGTTCCACCGCCGCGCGAAAAACGTGCCACCCCTTCACCGGCCCCGCTACTTCACCGACCCCAGCGACAGGCCCTGCACGAGCTTGTCCTGCGCGGCGAAGCCGGCCACCAGCACCGGCAGCGAGACCACGAACGCGGCCGCGCACAGCTGGGCGAGGAACAGGCCCTGGCTGGTGACGAAGCTGGTGAGGAACACCGGCGCGGTCTCGGCGACGGTGGCGGTCAGGACCCGGGCGAACAGCAGCTCGTTCCAGCTGAAGATGAAGCAGATCAGCGCGGTCGCGGCGATGCCGGGCATGACCACGGGCGCGATCACCGAGCGCAGCGTCTTGCTCAGCCCGGCGCCGTCCATCGCGGCCGCCTCCAGCATCTCCACCGGCACCTCGGACAGGAACGAGCGCATCATCCACACCGCGATCGGCAGGTTCATCGCGGTGTAGAAGACGATGAGCAGCCAGATGTTGTCGAGAAGGCCGGTGTTCTGGGCGAACAGGTACAGCGGGAGCAGGCCGGCGACGACCGGGAGCATCTTGGTGGAGAGGAAGAAGAACAGCACGTCGGTCCACTTCTTCACCGGCTTGATGCTCAGGGCGTACGCGGCCGGGAAGCTCAGCAGCAGCACCAGGGCGGTCGACACCACGCTGGCGGTGAGCGAGTTCAGCAGCGGCGGCCACGGGCTCGCGCCGCCGGAGAAGAACTCGCGGTAGCCCTCGAGGGTGAGCGGGGCGAAGACGGCCGGCGGGTTCTGCGCGGCCTTGGCCTCGGAGTGGAACGAGGTCAGCACCATCCACACCACGGGCAGCACGAACAGGATGCCGACCACCCACGCCAGCAGGCTCAGCCAGACGTTGGCGCCCTCGCGCCGCTTCTTCACGGGCCGGCCGCGCTCGTCCCGCGTCGCTGCGATCGGTGCGGTGTCGGTGATGCTCATTGCCGGCCTCCGCTCCGCGGGTCGGCGCTCGTCCGCCGTCGTGGTTCAGGTCGTAGCCCCACCGCTGCACTCAATGGCCCGGGTCCTCTCGGAACAGCGACGACACCGTACGCAGCGCGAACGTCGCGATGATGATGGTCCCGGCCACCACGACGACCGCGGCGGCGGAGGCCCGGCCGTAGTCGTGGGCCTGGTAGAAGATCTGGTAGATCGTGTACGGGAGGTTGGCCGTACCGAGCCCGCCGGACGTGATCGTGAAGACCGCGTCGAAGTTCTGCACGATGTAGATCGAGCCGAGCAGCGCGCCGAGCTCGAGGTACTGGCGCAGGTGCGGCAGGGTCATGCTGCGGAAGATCTGCCAGTTGTTCGCCCCGTCGATGCGGGCCGCCTCGATCACGTCGAGCGGGCGCCCCTGCAGGCCGGCCAGCAGGATCAGCATCATGAACGGCGTCCACTGCCAGACCAGGGCGAAGATCACCGACCAGAGCGGCATGTTGCTGATCCAGTCGGGCTGCGGTGGGTTGTCCGAGCCGAACAGGCCCCAGATCCAGGTGAGCGCGCCGTTGAAGAGGCCGTACTCGGGGTTGTAGAGCGCGTGCTTCCACAGCAGCGCCGCGGCGACCGGCACCACGAGGAACGGGGCGATCATCATCGTGCGGACCGCTCCCCGGCCCCGGAATTTGCGGTCCAGCAGCAGCGCGATGCCCAGGCCCAGGACGAGGCTCAGCAGCACCACGCCGACGGTGAGCAGGATCGTGGTCCAGACGGCGTCGCGCATGTTGACGTCGGTGAACACCCGCCGGAAGTTGTCGACGCCGGCGAAGCCCACCTCGTCGGGGTAGTACGCGTTCCAGTCCATGAACGAGATGACCAGGGTGGCCACGAACGGCAGCTGGGTCACCACGATCATGAAGATGAGCGCGGGCAGCAGCGGCGCGCGCCGGATCCAGCCGCTCGCGCGGCGGGCCCCGCCCCGCGGCGGCTCGGCGGTGCCGGCCCGGGTGCCGGTCTGTTCGGCGACGGACGTCATGACGGCACCTCAGCCTTCCGCGCGGGACTTGTAGCGTTCGGCGACGTCCTCGGCCAGCCGCTGGCCGCGGTCGAGGGCCTCGGTCACGCTCATCTGCCCGGCGATGGCGGAGCTGACGTACTGGGAGGCCTGGGTGCCGAGGTCGGTGAACTCGGGGATGTCGACGAACTGGATGCCGAGCGCCGGGCGTGGCTGCACGCCGGGGTTGCGCGGGTCGGCGCCCGCGATGGCGTCCCGGGTGGGCGCGGCGAACGCCGAGGCCACCTTGAGGTAGTCCTGGTTGGTGTACGTGGAGGAGCGCTTGCCGGCCGGGACGCTGGACCAGCCGACCCGTTCGCCGACGAGCTGCTCGTACTGCTTCGACGAGGCCCAGGAGATGAACTTCCAGGCGTTGTCCTTCTTCTCGCTGGCCTGCTGGATGCTCCAGGACCACGCGTACAGCCAGCCGGAGCTCGGCGTACGGACCACGGGGGCGGCGGCGTACCCGATCTTGCCCTTGACCGGGGAGTCCGCGGCCTCGAGCGAGCCGGCGGCACTGGTGGCGTCGTACCACATGGCGACGTTGCCCTGGATGAGGTTGTTGAGGCACTCGGTGAAGCCGGCCTGCGGGGCGCCCGTCTCGCCGTGGGCGCGGACCAGGTCCACGTAGAACTGGGTGGCCTGGCGGAACTCCGGCGCGTTCACCCGGGCGTTCCAGTCCGCGTCGAACCACGTACCCCCGAAGGTGTTGACGACCGTGGTGAGCGGGGCGAAGATCTGGCCCCAGCCGGGCTGGCCGCGCAGGCAGATGCCGGCCATGCCGGGCTGCTTGCCGTCCACCCGGGCGGCGATGTCGGCGACCTGCTGCCAGGTCGGCTTCGCCGGCATCGTGATGCCCTGGGCGTCGAGCACGTCCTTGCGGTACATCAGGAACGACGACTCACCGTAGAAGGGCTCGCCGTAGAGCTTGCCGTCGTCCGCGGTGAGCGACTGCGTCATCGGTTTGAGGATGTCCGCCTGATCGAACGCGGTGTCCGCGCGCACGTAGTCGTCGAGCGGCGCGATCCACTTGCTCTTGGCGTAGATCGGGATCTCGAAGTTGCTCAGCGACGCGATGTCGTACTGCCCGGCCTGGCTGGAGAATTCCTGGCTGATCTTGTCGCGGACGTCGTTCTCCGGCAGCACCGTGAAGTTGACCGTGATGCCGGTCTGCTTCGTGAAGGTGTCCGCGGTCAGCCGCTGCAGATCGATCATCTGCGGGTTGTTGACCATCAGCACGTCGATGCTGTTCGCCCCGCCGGAGCCGCCCCCGCCGCCACCCCATCCCGCGCATCCGGCGAGGGCCACGGCCAGCAGGACGGTGACGGTTCCCGGCAGCAGACGGGCACGTGACATGGGGCCTCCCCAGCGAGGCGGGACATCGGACCCAGTACATGCCTGTGATCGACGCGGTGTCAACAGCTCGTGACGGTGAGCTGCATAAATGAGTATCGAAGTCTGCCCGTCCCGCCCCTACGCGATCACGCGCACCGTCCGGCCGCGTACGGCCACCACGTCCCCGGGATGCAGCTGCCGCCCGCGCCGGGTGTCCACCTCACCGTTGACCGTCACGTCACCGACGGCGATCAGCACCTTGGCCTCTCCCCCGGTGTCGATGAGGTCGGCGAGCTTGAGGAACTGTCCGAGTCTGATCATGTCGCCGCCGATGGGCACCTCACGCATGCAACCATCATGCGGCACGGCCTGGCGAAGAAATCTCGCCGGGTGTTGAACCATTCCGGCGCGCGGCCCGAACTACCGGGCGTGAGTCGACTCGAGAAGCACCGCCGGGCGGGCGTACTGGCCGCCACCGTCGCCGCTGGTGTGCTCGGCTTCGCGGCCCCCGCCGCCGCCGACGTGACGGTCAGCCCGCCCAGCGTGCCGCAGGGCAGTGGCCAGAACCTCGCGTTCACGGTGACGAACACGGCCGCCAGCCCGATCACCCGGCTCAAGCTCGTGCTGCCCCCGGAGATGCCGGTCGCCGAGGTCTACCCGCTGTCGGTCGACAGCTGGGCACCGCAGATCGAGAACCGGAAGCTCGACGCCCCGCTGACACCCATCCACGGCGCCGGCCCGGTGAGCGAGACCGCCGCGTCCATCACCTGGATCGCCATGCCGGGCAAGGCGCTGGCACCCGGCAAGTCCACCGACCTGACGGTCGCGATGGGCCCGATGCCGACGTCGGGCGCCCGGATGAGCTTCGCGGTGCAGCCGACGTACGCCGATCCGGCCAAGGCCGTGCCGATGCCGCCGGTCGCGCTGACGCTGACCCCGGCGGCGCCGGGCCAGGAGGCCGCCGGGCATTCCGGTCACGGCACGAGCGGGACCGACGGTACGAGCGACGCCGACGCGGCCACCTTCGCGGCCCTGGCCGCGGCCGCCGACGACGGTCCCGGCTTCTGGACCGTCGCCGGGTGGGTCGTCGCCGCCCTCGCCCTCGCCGCGGGCGCTGTGGCGATGCTGCGCTCGCGCCGCCGCCCGGCCGCCGAGCCGCCGGCCGGCGAGGAGGCCGCGGGCGACGAGAAGGAACTGGCGACGGCGGGCGCCCCGCGGGTGACCGCCTGGAGCTACCGGGACGGCCCTCAGGAGTGACAGATGTCCCGCGCAGGTGGGCGCGGGCTTGTCGTGGCGATGCGCGTGGGGCGCGGACCACGACATGCGGGTGGGGTCCAGGGCAAGACCCACGACTCGCGTCGGGCGGGGCGGGAAGGTTCGGCTTCCCGCCCCGCCAACACCATCTAGACCGAGACCGTACGCGGGGTCCTGAGCGCTTCGACGATCTCGGTCTGGACCCGTTCGGCGTCCTGGTGCGGGACCTGGCAGGTGCCCGCGGCGAGGTGGCCGCCGCCGCCGTAGCGCAGCATCACCTCGCCGATGTCGACCGGCGAGGTGCGGTCGAGGATCGACTTGCCGCAGGCGAAGACGGTGTTCTGCCGCTGGAAGCCCCAGATCACGTGGACCGAGACGCGCGCCTCGGGGAACAGCGCGTACACCATGAAGCGGTTGCCGGCGAAGATCGTCTCCTCCTCGCGCAGGTCCACGATCACGACGTCGCCGTCGACCCGGCTGACCCGCTGCAGCTGCTCCACGAACATGGCGGACGAGTCGCGGTACATGTCGACGCGCTCGGCCACGTCGGGCATCCTGAGGATCTCGTCGATGCCCATCTGGATGCAGGCGTCGATGAGCAGCCGCATCAGGGCGAAGTTGGAGACCCGGAACTCCTTGAAGCGGCCCAGCCCGGTCCGGCTGTCCATGATGAAGTTGAGCAGCGTCCAGCCCGTGGGACGCAGGATGTCGTCGATCGAGTAGTCGGCCGAGTCCGCCTGGTCGACGGCGCGCATGAGGTCGCCGGGCACCTCCGGGAAGCGGTCGGCGCCGCCGTAGTACTCGAACACCACCCGCGCGGCCGAGGGCGCGTCCGCGTTGATGATGTGGTTCGGCCGCTCCCCGGGGTTACGCAGCGTCTCCGAGTGGTGGTGGTCGAACACCAGGTGAGCCTTCGGCGAGTACGGCAGGTTCGTCAAAATATCACGCTCAGTGATGTCCGCCGTACCGTCCTGGACGTCCTTGGGGTGGACGAACTTGATGTCGTCGATGTCGATCACGTTCATGAACTTGAGGAGCACGGCACAGACGAGGCCGTCGAAGTCGCTGCGGGTCACGAGCCGGTACTTCACGAGATCTCCCTCTGGCGGACGGCGGCTTAGTTCCCAGTTTGCCACTTTTGCGGCTATGGCCCTGGTCGCATCGGCGTACCGGTTTGATCCGAGCGGCCCTCGCGCTGCGTAAAGTTCAAACGCAAGCCCACGTACGCGGCCGGAGGAAGACCTGACGATGGAACCCGTTCCCCAGCTCGCACAGGACCGCAACGCCCCGCCCGCCACCCTGGTGATCTTCGGCGCGTCCGGCGACCTGACCCGCCGCAAGCTGCTGCCGGCCGTAGAGAGCCTGGCCCGGCACAACCGCCTCCCCGGCGAGTTCGCGCTCGTGGGCGTGGCCCGCACGCCGATGGAGGACCACCAGTTCGCCGACAGCGCGCTCGGCACCCGCAGCCTGGCGGACAAACCGCAGCTCCAGGGCGGAATCAGGTACGTCTCGGGCGGCTACGACGCCCCGGAGACGTACAAGCGCCTCGCCGAGGTGCTCGACGAGCTGGACGCCACCCGCGGCACCTCCGGCAACCGGATCTTCTACCTGTCGACGCCCGCCGAGGCGTTCGAGCCGGTCATCAACGGGCTCGCCGGCGCGGGGCTCAACCACGCCCGCGAGGGCTCGTTCGCCCGGCTGGTCATCGAGAAGCCGTACGGCAAGAGCCTGCAGACCGCCCGCGAGCTGGACGGCATCGTGCACGCGGCGTTCGACGAGCCGCAGGTCTTCCGCATCGACCACTACCTGGGCAAGGACACCGTCCAGAACGTGCTGGCGCTGCGCTTCGCCAACGCGATCTTCCAGCCCATCTGGAACCGCTCCTGGGTCGACCACGTGCAGATCACCGTCGCCGAGACGCTGGGCGTCGGCACCCGCGGCGGCTTCTACGAGCACGCCGGCGCCATGCGCGACATCGTGCAGAACCACGTGCTGCAGGTCCTCGCGCTCGCGCTGATGGAGCCGCCGGCCTCGTTCGACGCCGAGGGGCTGCGCAACGAGAAGGTGAAGCTGCTGCAGGCCATCCGGCTGCCCACCGACCGCGACATCGCCGACCTGGCGGTGCGCGGGCAGTACACCCGCGGCGGCACCCGCGAGGACCTCATGGCCGGCTACCGCGAGGAGGCCGGGGTCGACCCGCTGTCGCGCACGGAGACGTACGCGGCCATGCGGCTCAACGTCGACAACTGGCGCTGGGCGGGGGTGCCGTTCTACGTGCGTACCGGCAAGCGGCTGCCGGCCCGGGTCACCGAGGTGGCGCTGCAGTTCCAGCGTCCGCCGCACCTGCCGATCCCCACCGCGCAGCTCACCGAACTCGACGCCGACGCACTCATCCTGCGGATCCAGCCCAACGAGGGCATCTCGCTGCGCTTCGGCGCGAAGGTCCCCGGCCACTCGTTCCGGGTGCGCACGGCCAGCATGGACTTCTCGTACGAGCAGACGTTCCGCGAGGAGTCGCCCGAGGCGTACGAGCGGCTGCTGCTCGACGCCCTGCTCGGCGACCCGACACTGTTCATCCGCAGCGACGAGGTCGAGCAGTGCTGGCGCATCGTCGACCCGATCATCGAGCACTGGGCGAAGGACCAGTCCCCGATCCCGACGTACGAGGCCGCCTCCTGGGGCCCCACCGACGCCGACCGCCTCATCGGCCGCAGCGGCCGTAAGTGGCGCAACGAGCTCTGACGCCGTACCACCGCACGCCGGCCGGGTCTCGCGAGTCGAGGCCCGGCCGCTGCACGTGGTGGCCGCCGACTGAATTCGCCCATGCGGGGGACCTCGCCTAGGGTGGAGGCACCACCACCGCCGACCCTCCGAACCCACGGCTGACCCCTGCCCGCCCCACGACGAAAGCGACACCCCCCATGCAGGTCTCGGTCGCGCACCACCCGCCGAACACCGCCGTCCTGACCCTGCGCGGCTCCCTCGACATCGACACCGCGCCCTCGCTGAAGGCCAACCTCGGCCGGCTCGTCGAGCGCCCCACCCCGCGCGTCGTCGTGGACCTCTCGGGCCTCGACTTCTGCGACTCCATGGGCGTCGGCGTGCTGGTCACGGCCCACGGCCGGGCCATGGAACGCGGCGGCTGGGTCCGCCTGGCCGCGCCGTCGGGTTTCCTGCGCCGGCTGCTCGACACCCTGGGCCTCACCGACTACCTGTCGCTGCACGCCGACGTGGAGACCGCGCTCAAGGACTGAGGGACCGGGGGTCCGGGGCGGCACCGGCTCCTGCCGGATGGCAGGATCGTGCCCCGTGAGTGATCCGGATCTTGTGGAGGGCCGCCCGTGAGGGCGGTCATCGTGGCGGCCGCGGTCGCGTTCATCGTCTCCCTGTTCGCCACGCCGGTGGCGATCCGGGTCTTCAGCGCGCTCAAGGCCGGCCAGCCGATCCGCTCGCTGGGGCTCGCCTCGAACGAGGGCAAGAAGGGCACCCCCGCGATGGGGGGCGTCGTGTTCATCCTGGCGACGCTCGTGGCGTACGTCGCCGGGCACGTCGCGCTGGTCACGCTGCCCGACCGGCAGATCGCCCAGGAGAAGCCGACCATGACGGCCCTCGTCCTGCTCGGCCTGTTCGTCTCCTGCGGCGCGGTCGGCTTCGTCGACGACCTCCTCAAGGTCCGCAAGCGCAACTCCGACGGCGTGTCGGCCAGGGGCAAACTGCTCGGCCAGGCGGTCATCGGCATCGGGTTCGGCCTCGCCGCCCTGTCCGTGGCGAGCACCAGCGGCCAGACCGTGATCAGCGAGAACATCTCGTTCATCCGGGACATCAGCTGGCTGGACGTCGGCAAGGTCGGGGCGGTGATCGCCTTCGTCTTCGTCATCACGGCGATGTCGAACGGCGTGAACCTCACCGACGGCCTCGACGGGCTGGCCACCGGGGCGTCGACGCTGGTGCTCGGCGCGTACGCGCTGATCGGGTACTGGCAGTACCGGCACTGGTGCGCCGACGAGACGTACGCCCGCGCGCACGAGTACTGCTATCAGACCCGCGATCCGCTCGAGATCGCCATGATCGCCGCGGCGGCCGCCGGCGCCTGCGTCGGCTTCCTGTGGTGGAACACGTCCCCGGCACGGATCTTCATGGGTGACGTGGGCGCGCTCGGGCTCGGCGCCCTGATCGGCGGGCTCGCGGTGGCGACCCGCACCACGCTGCTCTCGATCCTCATCGGCGGTCTCTTCTTCATCATCACCGTCACCTGGGTGATCCAGATCGTCTCGTTCCGGACCACCGGCAGACGGGTCTTCCGGATGGTGCCGCTGCATCACCACTTCGAGCTGGCCGGGTGGAGCGAGGTCAACATCGTGGTCCGGTTCTGGACCGTGGCCGGCGTCTGCGTGGCCGCCGGCCTCGGCCTCTTCTACTCCGACTTCCTGGCGGCCGCCGGGTAGGGCCACGGCCGTGGCCCTGCCCGGCGCGCTCCTACAGGTACGGCCGGGTGATCAGCTCGATCGCGTGACCGGAGGGGTCCTTGAAGTAGACGCCCCGGCCGCCGTGCTCGTGGTTGATCTCGCCCGGGCGGCGCATCTGCGGATCGGCCCAGTGCACGACCGCGCCGTCGCGCAGCCGCCGCAGGGCGCGGTCGAACAGGTCGTCGTCCAGCAGGAACGCGTAGTGCTGCATCTGGATCTCCACCGGCGGCTCGGCGAACTGCAGCAGCACGCCGTCGCTGAGCTGGATGTTGGTGAACACTCCCCAGGACGGAGCCTCGGGCAGCTCCAGCAGCTCCCGGAAGAAGCGGGCCGACTCGGCCCGGTCCTTGGACGCGATGATGGTGTGGTTGAAGGTGACTGTCACTGATGAACCTCGCTGATGGTGTCGGTACGACGATGGACGCTCGATGCTCGAAGCACCGGAGGTCCTCGCGCCCGTGCTGCCGTCAGCTGTCCACCGGAGAGCCCGTCCGTGAATGGCGTATCGCCGGCCCGGTGTTCACGCGGATCACCTTACTGAACACAGCGGCGCCCCGGGGAACCCCCGGGGCGCCGTGCGTGCGCGGACCGCTCAGCTGGTGAGGCCGAAGACGATCCGGCCGAGCGTGTCCTCCGTACCGATGAAGCCTTCCGCCGGGCTGAACCGGTCGTCGCCGAAGTCCACGTCCGCGTCGTCCGCCGTGCCGCCGATGCCGTCCGGGCCGACGCCGAAGAGCACGTCGAAGTTGGCGCCGCCGGAGTCCATCAGGTTGGGCACGTCGTCGGAGTTGTCGGTGTGCCAGTTGCCGAAGAAGTGACCCGCCTCGTGCGAGGTGACGTTCGCGATCGCCTGGCTGACGAACGCGACGCGGTCGCTGGCGTCGGTCAGGTACGTGTTCAGCGAGGCCGGCCCGCCCGCCGGGTCGCTCAGCACGTCCTGCAGGACCAGGGCGGTCTCCTCGGTCTCGAAGTTGCCCGGGTCGATGCTCTGCGCGATGCCGATCGTGCTGACGCCGGACTCCTCGATCGTGCCGCCGATGACGATGCGGCTGACGTTCTTCTGGCCCCAGGGGTCGGCGTCGTCCTTGCTGTTCAGGATCTTCAGCTTGAACCGGCTGTTGAGGCCGCTGGCGATGAGGTCCTGCTTCAGGTTCTCGGTGACACCCGCGACGATGCGGTCGATGACCTCGTCCTCCTGGGCACGGGTGAGGCCCCAGCGCGCCAGGAACGCCGAGAACGGGCTCAGCGTGACGTTGCCCGTACCGTCGAAGATGCCGGTGTTGACCCGGGCCCCGTCGAAGTCGAGGAACAGCGTCTGGTTGGGCCGGGTGCCCTGCAGCGGCGGCCGGTAGGCCTCCACCGTGATGTCGTAGCTGCCGCTGCCCTCGGCGACGCCGACGTAGTGCCAGCCCGCCTTGGTCGCGACGTAGTCGGTGGCCGCGTTGCCGCCGCCCGGCAGCTTGGAGTCGGGCGGGTAGATGAAGGTGGCGTCCTGGTTGGACCCGTGCACCTCGCGCGGCTCGGTGTCGTACACCGTCAGGTACGACGGCGAGCCCTTCACCGAGGCGCCGAGCACGTCGCCGGGCTTGAGCTTGATCGCGAAGAAGTCCCGGTCGGCGGCGGCCGCCGAGATCGTCACCGTGTACGGGCCCTCGCCCGCCCCGCCGTCGCCGCTGGCGGGGTCGAACGGGTCGGCCGGCAGCCCGCTGTACGACGCGACGACCGCGTAGTACGTGCCCGCGGCGGGCACCGAATACGTCAGGCGGCTGTCGAAGTCGGGGCCGGAGTCGTCGTCGGAGGCGACGGGCGTGCCGTCGGCGGTGTAGAGCACGAGGATCGTGTCGAGGTCGCCGGTCGGCGTGGCGGTGGCGACCGTGACGGTCTGGCCGGCGGCCGCGGTGAGCTTGTAGAAGTCGAAGTCGTTGGTGCCGGTGCCCGCGGAGCCGTGCGGGCCGTCACCGATCTCGGCCGACGTGACGATCGCCCGCCGGCCCGCGCCGATGCCGGTGTCGCCGGCGAGCGGGATGGAGCCGTCGTCCTCGGGCGTCGCGGCCCGGGTGACCGGCGTGACCGACTCGTTGTCGAGCGAGCCGAGGATGCGGATCGCCGGGCTCTGGCCGGCGCCGGTGCCGAAGATCGAGATCCGCTGGGCGTTCGCGGGGGTCTCGTTGGAGCCGAGCGTGCCGTCGGGCTCGTCCTCGTCCACCACGACCGCGGCGGCGGCCTTCGCCGCGGCCGAGGGCGCCCCCTGCGCCTTGAGCCGGGCGGCGGCCTTCGCGGCGGCCTGCTTGTTCAGGTACGCCGCCCAGCTGCTGTAGTCGGCCTTGCTCGCGTCGGGCAGCAGGGACAGGAACGGGTTCGGGCCGGCGGGCTTCTTGCCCGGGGCCGCCTTGGGAGCCACCGGCAGTGCGGCGGCCAGCGAGGCCCGGTCGGCGGGGCTGAGCCCCGGATCGGACGGGTTCGGAGCGGCGTGTGCCACGCCCGGCAGGAGCGTTGCCAGGCCGAGCACGACCGCACCGACGGTCGCGATGCTTCGTCGCATCAGGTATCCCCCTTCAGCGCGTCCGGGGCCCCCGCCACGGACGGCAAGGGGGACGCTACTGAAGAGGGTGGTCAATATCTAGGGCGATCGATAAGGCTTAACAGGTGTGTGTCCCCTTGGGGCAGCACTACGGCGTGACTGTCTCCAGGGCAGCCACCGCCGCGCCGCGCGCGCCGGCCATGTCGAGGTCGGGTACGAGCGCGAACGTGGTCGCCGCCTGCTGTTCGCGGCGCAGCTTGGTGTGCTCGCGGACGGTGTTGAGGAACCACTGCCGGAACTTCGGCGCGGCCTCCACCACGCCGCCGCCGAGGAAGTACGCGGACGGGTCGGTGAAGTTGGCGGCGATGGTGAACAGCTTGCCGATGGCCTTGGCCTGCTGGGCGAAGACCGCGAGGGCCAGCGGGTCGTCCTTCTCGCCGTACCCGCGCAGCATCTTCGCCGCCTTCCCGATCGGCTCGGCCGCGAGGGGGTGGTCCGGGTGGCGCGACAGCCAGTACGGCAGGAGGTTCTTGGTGATGCCGGTCAGCGAGGCGATGCTCTCGACGTCGCCCTCGAAGCCGCAGTTGCACACCGGGATCGGCTGGCCCTGCTCGAGCACGTCCTGCAGCGGGATCTGCACGTGCCCGAGCTCGCCGGCCATGCCCGCGGACCCGCTGACGACCTTGCCCCACTCGACCACGCCGCCGCCCAGCCCGGTGCCGACGATCGCGGCGACCGAGGAGCGGTGTGCGGCGTCCGCGCCGAAGTGGCGGTGGTGGGCGTACAGGGCCGCCGCGTTGGCGTCGTTGTTGTAGACCACCGGCAGGCCGATGCGGGCCTCGAGCGCGCCGCGGATGTCGAAGCCGTGCCAGGACACCTGCGAGAAGTTCGTCGAGCCCTTCGACGAGATCACGCCGTCGGCGCTGGCCGGCCCCGGCGTGTCCAGCCCCACCGCGCGGACCAGGCTCGACGGGGTGCTGGTCAGCGTGAGGATGCCGGTGAAGGCCTCGGCGAGCGCCTCGACCGCCGACTCCGGCCCGTCCTGCACCCGGCTCGGGTTCTCCACGAGCCGGTCGACGAGGAACTGGCCCGTCGCGTCGAGCACCGTCGCGTTGTTGCAGGTGCCACCGTTGTCGAGCCCCACCACGACCCAGGACGCGGGGGTCCGTACCGCATCGATGTGATCCACGAGGCCGAGCGTACGTCCGCGCGGGCCCGTAAGCGAGAAGGTGCAGGCCGATTGCGGGCCGGTGCGGGCCGGTTGCCAGGTCGCGGACCGCCGAAGGACCCGCCGATCGGCCGGGCATGCAGACGTCCCGACCGACCCGCCGCACCCTGCTCGGAGGCGCCGTGGCGGTGGCCGCGACCGCCGCGACGGGCCTCGCCCCGGACGCGACGCTGGCCGCTCCCGGCGCCGCACCGGTCGCGGCGGGCGACCTCGTCTCCGCCGACCCGGTCGCGCACCTGCTGCGCCGGGCCACGTACGGCGTCACCCCGGCCGCGCTCGCGGAAGCGGCGAAGCTGGGCGTCGGCGGCTGGCTCGACCGCCAGCTGGACCCCGCGGCGATCGGTGACGCCCAGGTCGACGCGCTGCTCACCCGCCTGCCGCTGGCGAACGCGGACATCACGACGGTGCGCGCCAAGCTGCCCCGGCACTCGTACGAGGCGTTCGGCCAGCTCGGCCGGGCCACCATCGCCCGGGCGGCCTGGAGCAACCGCCAGCTGTTCGAGACGACGGCCGCGTTCTGGGCCAACCACCTGCACGTCGCGGCGCCCTCCAGCGGCGTCTGGGACAGCCGCCCGGACTACGACGCCACGGTGACCCGCAAGCACGCGTTCGGCCGCTTCGCCGACATGCTCAAGGCGTCCGCGCGGCACCCGGCGATGCTCACGTACCTGGACAACCGGCACTCCACCAGGACGCTGCCGAACGAGAACTACGCGCGCGAGCTGATGGAGCTGCACACCGTCGGCATGATCTACAGCGAGGCCGACGTGCAGGCGGCCGCCCGCCTGCTCACCGGCCTGACCGTGGGCTCCACCGGGCTGTACACGTACGCCGCGGCCAAGCACGCCACCGGCGCGGTGTCCATCCTCGGCTTCAACCACCCGAACGCCACCGCCGAGGGCGGCGAGGCGGCGGCCATGGCCTTCCTCGACCACCTCGCCCGGCACCCGGCGACCGCCGAGCGGATCGCCACCAAGCTGTGCCTGCGCTTCGTCGCCGACGAGCCGCCGGCCACGCTGGTGGCCCGGCTCGCCAGGGTCTACCTCGACAACGGTACGGCCGTCGCCCCGGTGCTGCGGACGCTGTTCACCTCCCCCGAGTTCGCCGCGTCCGCCGGGAGCAAGGTGCGCACGCCGTTCGAGGACCTCGCCGCCACGATCCGGGCGCTCGGCCTGGGCCCCGAGGCCGCCGGCACCGCCGCCCTGGACGCCCTGCACAACACCCTGGTCAACGCGGGCAACGCCCCGTTCCGCTGGAGCCCGCCGAACGGCTTCCCCGACGTGGCCGCCGCCTGGGCGTCGCCCTCGGCGTTCCTCATGCGCTGCAACAGCCACCTGAACCTCGCCACCGGCTGGTACCCCAAGGGCCTCACCGGTCCCGCCGACCTGCTCAAGGCGCTCGTACCTGCTCTTCCCGCGACGTACGGAGCCCTGGTCGACGCGCTGGCGCTGCGGCTGATCGGCGCGAAGCTGCCGGCCGGGCACGTCGCCGCGGTGCTCAGCGTCGCCGGGAAACTGCCGACGAGTTCTCTGACCGCCGGTACGGCACTGACCGGCAGCGCCCCGTACCTGATCGCGCTCGTCCTCGACTCGCCGTCCTTCCAGCTGAGGTGACCTTGATGACCACGACCGCGTGCGGCTGCGACGAGCTCACGACCCTGACCCGCCGGGGCGTCCTGGGCCGCGGGCTGGCCGCCGGCGCGGGCGGCGTCCTGGCCGGCCTCGCCGCCGAAGGGCTGTCCACCCGGCTCGCCTTCGCCGCGGACGGCTACACCGGCGACACCCTCGTCGTGCTGTCGCTGCGCGGCGGCTTCGACGGCCTGTCCGCGATCGCGCCCATCGGCGACGCCGACTACTACCGGGCGCGCCCGACCATCGCGCTGCCGAAGAGCCAGGCCATCGGCGGCGACGCGATGTTCGGCCTGCACCCCGCGCTGGCCCCGCTGCTGCCCATGTGGAAGAACGGTGGCCTCGCGGCGGTCCACGCGGTCGGGCAGCCCAACCCCACCCGCTCCCACTTCGCCGCCATGGAGGAGATGGAACGCGCGGCCGCCGGCACCTCCGTACGCAGCGGCTGGTTGGACCGGATGCTCGGGCTGACCGGCGCGAGCGGCCCGCTGGCCGGGGTCTCGCTCGGCGCCGCGATGCCCTCGCGCCTGCTCGCCGGCCCGGCGACGGACGTGTCGATGGCCACGCTCGACGGCTTCACGATGGCCGGGGACAGCGCCAAGCGCCCGATGGCAGCGGCGCTGAGCCGGATGTACGCGACGGCCCCCGAGCTGCTCGCCGGCCCCGCCCTGGCGGCCGGTTCCGCGCTGACCGCCACCGCCTCGGTACGCGCCACGGCGTACACACCGGCCAACGGGGCCGCGTACCCGAAGACCCCGCTCGGCACCGCCCTGCGCGACGTCGCCCGCCTGATCAAGGCGAACGCGGGCCTCGCCGCGGCGGCCGTGGACTGCGGCGACTGGGACATGCACGAGGGGCTCGGCACGGCCGTGCAGGGCCAGCGCATGTACGACAACCTGTTCGAGACGGCGACGGCGCTGGCGGCGTTCGCGGCCGACCTCGGCCCGGACGGCATGGCCGGGGTGACCCTGGTGACGGTCAGCGAGTTCGGCCGGCGCGTGGCCGAGAACGCGTCCCGGGGCGTCGACCACGGTCACGGCAACGCCATGCTCGTCATGGGCGGCGGCGTCCGCGGCGGCACCGTGTACGGCGCCTGGCCGGGCCTGTCCCCCGGTGCGCTGGTCGACGGCGACCTGGCGGCGACCACCGACTACCGCGCGGTCATCGGCGAGATCCTGCAGAAGCGATGCGGTTTCGGCTCGCTCAGCGAGGTGTTCCCGGGCGTGGCCCCGGCGTCGTTCGGCCTGGCCGCCGCCCGCTGACCGCTCAGCCGAACCACGTCATGGCCTGCCCGTGCGAGCGGGTCCAGGCCAGGGGGGTGCCGTCGAGGGCGAGCACGTTGTGCAGCGACCCGTCCGGCGGCTCCGGCAGCGCGTCGTGGCCCATCACGTCCGCCGCCTCGTTCGACACCCAGTGCCCCGGCAGGGCCCGCACGAGCTCGGCGAACGCTTCCCGGCGCGGCCGGGGCACGTGGTACAGCACCGAGGTGTGGAAGACGACGAGCGTCGCGCCGGCCGGTGCGCGGGCCGCCAGCGCGGGAAGGTCGTCGAGCAGGTCACCGCGTACCAGCATCGGCGGGTCGGCCACGGCGACCGCGGCAGCGGCGCGCAGGCGCTCCCGGCGATGGTCGTGCTCCGGCCAGATGAGCGCGTCGAGCCACGCCACGTCCGCGGGATCGGTGACGTCGAGCGGGTTGACGTCCAGCCCGGCGCGCCACACGACCTCGGGGACACCGTGCGGAAGCGGCGTACCCGTGGCCGCGCAGTCGAGCACGGGCGAGCCGGCGCCGACCCGGTGAGCGCCGTAGCGGTAGGCGTACCGGTCGGGATAGAGACACAGGCCCGCGGAGGCACCCACCTCGAGCAGCGCGAGCGGCTGCGGCAGGGTGGCCAGCACGGGCAGCAGCACGGCACAGCGCCCGGCCTCGTTCGTCTGCGTGATCCGTACCCGGACCTCGGCGGCCACCGCGGGCCAGTGGGTGAGCACGTACTCCCGGAACGCGGCCGGGTCCTCCACCGGGCCGCCGCGCAGCCGCACGACGCCGAAGAGCAGGTTGGGCTGCCACTTGCCGGGCGGCAACGAGCGGATCAGGCCGAGCAGGCCGGCATCCCGCGACACCGCGCGGGCGAGGCGCTCGTAACGGGGTGAGGTCCCGCGTGCCTCCTGATCGGCGAAAGCGGCGTAGACATCGGCGACCGTCATCGCCCCATCATGCCCGGTAAGATCCGTTTCGATGTCGACACGAACACCGTTGCGGCCGGCCGACCCGCGCCGGCTGGGGGCGTACCGCCTGGAGAGCCGCCTCGGCCAGGGCGGCATGGGCACCGTCTACCTGGGGCGCGACCCCGGCGGGCGGCCCGTGGCCATCAAGGTCGTCAAACCGGAGTACGGCGGCGAGGAGGAGTTCCGCGCGCGGTTCCGCAGCGAGGTGAACCGGGCACGGCAGGTGCCGCCCTTCTGCACCGCCGAGCTCCTCGACGCCGACCCCGACCACGAGACGCCGTACCTGGTGGTCGAGTACGTCGACGGCCCCAGCCTCGCCGAGGTCGTCGCCGCCCAGGGCCCGCTGACCGGCGGCCACCTCTACAGCGTGGCGGTGGGGGTCGCGACCGCGCTCGCCGCCATCCACGGCGCCGGGGTGATCCACCGGGACCTCAAGCCGAGCAACGTCCTGTTCGCGCTGGGCGCCCCGAAAGTGATCGACTTCGGCATCGCCCGCGCGTTCGAGGCCACCAGCCGGCACACCCGCACCGACCAGATGGTGGGCACGGTCGCGTACATGGCACCGGAACGCTTCGAGGCGGACTCCGCCCGGCTCACCGGGCCGGCCGCGGACGTCTTCGCCTGGGGTGTCGTGGTCGCGTACGCCGGCACCGGCCGCACCCCCTTCGGCGGCGACACGGCGGCCGCGACCGCCGGCGCGATCCTGACCCAGCCGCCGAGGCTGGACGGCCTGCCCGAGCCGCTGCGCGACCTGGTCGCGAAGACGCTGGCGAAGGATCCGGCGCTCCGGCCCACCGCCGCCGAGCTGCTCGACATGCTGCTCGCCGCCGAGACCCCGGACGCCCCGGCCACGGGCCGGCCGGACGTGCGGCGCGCCGCCGAAGCCGTCCAGCTGTCCGGCTCGCGGCCCACGGGAGTGGGGTCGCGGCCCTGGGGGCGTACGGCTCCGGCCCTGGCGGCCGCGGCGGTCGTCGCGACCGCGGCCGGGCTGCTGACGATGACGCCCGCTCGGGACCTGCTCTTCGGCTCTTCGGACTCCGGCTCGGCGGGCACCCCGGCCGTGGTGGCATCCCGATCGAGCACCACGGCGGCGCCCAGCGCACGGACGTCGCCCAGCCACACCACCCGGCCGGTACGCACCAGCGCGGCGGCACCGACGGACGTGGTCGTCCCGAAAGCCAGCCCGACCAAGTCGGTACGGGCCTGCCGCACCTCCGACACCAGCATCACGGTCACGGCGCAGAACTTCGGGCCGTCGGGTACGCAGAAGGGCCTCGTGTCGCTCGTCAACGACTCCGACACGTCCTGCCGGGTGGACGGCCGCGTCACGATCCGTCTCTACAACGCGGCGGACGAGGCGGTGACCGTGCCGACGCGAGGCGTGAACGAACCGGGCGAGGCCGTGGCGATGGTGCTGCGGCCTGGGAGCGGGGCGTTCCAGGGCATCAAATGGGTGGCGTGCGACAAGAACGACAGCGATTGCCCGGCCGGCAACACGCTCCGCGGCAGCCTCGAGCCGTCGGGCCGCGGGGTGGTCGCCGCACTGGACGACTTCCCGGCGGCTGTGGACAGCGACATCACCATGAAGTCGCTGCAGCTGGGGACCCTTCAGCCGAGCCCGCAGGGCACCGTGGCCTGGTGATCGGCAAGGGTGGCGGACAACCACCCGGCAAAGGACGGGCCTGGCTTTGTTTGTCGTGACCTAGCGCACCGCTGACGCAGGTGGCTGGTGTCGTAAGCGCAACGTACATCGTCAGCGGTAGATCAGTGCAGCGAGCCGATGACCAGCCAACCTACTCTTCCGCAACCGTGTTGTTGACAGACCTTCCGCTACTCGCGAAGAGCGCGTTCCAAGCCTGCCACTTCTCAGCCGTCCAGGACGGACGCGCACCCAGATGGACGCCGTTATTCCATAGAACATTGGCCAATCGATCGATGCCGCGTTCAACCTCTTCGTTAATCACCCGCGTATCCGATCGCTGGAGGACCTGCAATTGCCATGAGGAGTAACCGTTCCCGAAGCAACTGACCGACCAGTTCAACGGCCCCGAACTGCTGACTGAAGATACTAGGTCTGACCGATGCGCCGTTAGGCGTCCAAGCTACCGGCTCGCCGGTAAAAGTCAACGCCTGTTTGTTCGCTTTGCGAACGTCGTCCATCTTCCGGTCAACCCAGGCGAAAAGTTCGTAGAAGCGCTGATAGGAGAACCCTGAGTATGGCTCAAATGCAAGCTTGTCAAACTGTTTCCCACTGCGATTGATCAGAGACATCGAATCGAAGTGGAACTCGGCACCTCTGCTCTTGTCGTATGGTTCCAGATAAACAACCCTCGATATTCCTGACGGGATGATGTTGCGAGTGCATTCATGACAGGGCAACGTCGTCGTGTACAGGGTAGCTCCGTCCACGCTTATCCCCAGACGGGCCGCGCCAGTTATCGCCACCATCTCGGCGTGGGTCGCTCTGTCATACTCAATCACATCGAATATCTCAGAACCGGCCAACCGGCCGTCGTCCGTGGCCCTTTGAATAAGATCTCCGATCGAAGCGTCGCGACTCAGGTCCTCCCTAAGCCAGCCGCTGTCTCGCAACCGTCGCAAGATATCGCCTAGCATCTTGGCGCGGGCCCGATCACTAGCCGAGCCTTGCGTCCTCCACTCCCTCCCGTCCGGATCACTCTCTGCGTGATATACACCCCCACCAGACTTGGGAACCTCGTTCATTCCGATGGCGACGATTTGGCCCTCACGCATGACCGACGCACCCACGCGACGCGAGAGTGTCGACGTTCCGAGCGCGGCATGGAAGGCAGCGGCCATGCCCAGCTCATCAAGGGTAGGCGTGTGAAAGGGATGACTCATGACGCATTCGACCAAGCGGCGCACGATGCGCCTGGCCGCCTCTGGCTTGTCACCACTGACGAATACGTCAGCACGCTCGAGCGTCTTGCCGACGTGTACGCGATACCTAGGCGATATCTCTCTCGCCACCTCGTCGAGAGCCTGAGCAACTCCTGCATCTCTGTTGACGGCATGCAGGGCGGCCGCCTCCGCCTCATCACGCGAAAGCGCCGAATCTGCCGAGAATCGATGAGTAAGGACTTCCAGGCGTCGCGATCTGACTTGGTCGCACGCCACGACGAACAGCCGGCTACCGTACACATTCCTCAGCGTATTAATTTCTTCGTGATGAACCAGCGTATGCACCAGAAAGGCACGCGGGGGCGGAACCTCACCCCGAAGCTGGATCATTCTTTCTATACCCTTGAGAACTACGGCATCCGATCGACCGAGGACACTCCTTGCGGCATCGCCGGCATTCATCAACATTTCGTAACGCTGCGCTTCTGTTTCCGGCGCCCTGTCGCCGGCGCTCAATAGATTGCTCAGCTTCACGCGTACCGTGCTGTACTGGCATGCCCTCAAACGCTCCTCCAGCTCAAGTAGCACGGGTTCGATTTCCGTTCCCAACGTCCGCACAACTGCGAAAATCAGTTCGGGCCGCCGTGTCGGCACATCCCCTTCGCCGAAGATCCGCGCCGCTTCGGTCAAAATGTCCTCGTCCGCACGAATATCTCCGAAAGACACTCCGGGGAGCGTGCTGTCCGGATTGGGCGATGGGTCATTGTTGCTTTCGCTTCGCATAGCTGCGAACTTAGGCGGACTCGCTTGCGAGCCATGTCGTTATTGCGGAATCGACGTCTAGCCGGGTGTCTCATAGGCCTCGAGGGCCAACACCTGCCGCACCAAGCACCCCGCACAGACGATCCTTTACATCATTGCCTGCTGTCGATGTGTGGTTCGCACTCATTGGCATGGGGGTCAGTGGCGGCGGAGGGCGCCGGCCAGGAGCAACGCGCATCCGGCCAGGCAGAGGACGGTACGGGCGTGGTTGGCCGGCTCCCAGCCGGCCAGGAACCGTGACCAGGACACGGTGCCGGCGTCCAGCCGGTTGTTCAGCGGCACGTTGACGGCCGATGTGACGCCGAGGGCTCCGACGAGCGTCACGATCGCCCCGAGCAGCAGCCACCCGGCGCCGGGCCGGGACCAGGTGACGACCGCCCGGACGATCATCACGACGCACAGCGCCGAGACGCCGAACAGGGCGATCATCAGAGGCGGGCGCTGGGCCGTGACGTTGATCGAGCGCATCGCCGCCGCGCCGCTTGCGTCGGGCAACCGGCGCAGGCCGCTCATCACGAAGGCGGAGAAGGCGAAGAACACGCCGGCAAGCAGCCCGCTGCCAACGGCGGTGGCTGCGACGACAACATCCCATGGACGACTCATGGCTCCATGTCATCGCAGCCCGCCTAGATGATCCATGCGGCAGGCGCCCCGCTCCATACGCGAGCGTCTATGCTGCGCCGATGGACCCCGTCAGCGGCCTGCTCGACCCACGGGCACGGGGAGCCTTCATTCTGCGCTCCGTGCTGTCCGCGCCGTGGTCGATACGCATCGAGGACCGGGCTCCGCTGACACTGGTGGCGGTCGTCCGGGGCTCCGCGTACATCGGTGCGGGCGCGGCGACGACCGAGCTCGTGCCCGGGGACGTTGCGGTCGTGCGGGGACCGGCCCCGTACACGGTGGCCGATTCCGCCACGACGGCGCCGCAGGTCGCGATCGGGCCGGACCAGGTGTGCCGGCCGATTGCCGGCGTGACCGGCGCCCGTCCGGTGGGGCCGCTCGGGCTGCGGTCGTGGGGGAACGATCCCGACGGCGACACGATCCTGCTCACCGGCACGTACCACTCGCCGGCGGAGATCAGCCGGTCGCTGCTGTCGGCGTTGCCCGACCTGGTGGTGCTGCGGCCCGGCGAGTGGGACTCCGGGCTGGTCGACCATGTCATGTACGAGGTGGATCGGGACCTGCCCGGCCAGGACGTCGTCCTGGACCGGCTGCTCGACCTGGTCCTGATCACCGCGGTGCGTACGTGGCTCGCGCTGCCGGATGCGCATCCGCCACGCTGGTACACCGCCCAGGGTGATCCGATCGTCGGCGCCGCCCTGAGCTGCATCCACGCCCGGCCGGACCACGCCTGGACGGTTGCGTCCCTGGCCACCGAGGCTCGCTGCTCGCGCGCGCTGCTGGCGCGGCGGTTCACCGGGCTCGTGGGCGTGCCGCCGATGACGTATCTGACCGAGTGGCGCCTGTCCTGCGCCGCCGACATGCTCCTGCGCAGCGACGCGACGCTGGAGACGATCGCGCGGGAGGTGGGGTACGCCAGCCCGTTCGCCCTCAGCGCCGCGTTCAAGCGGGTCCGAGGCGTGTCCCCGCGCACGCTCCGCGACGAAGCTGCCGCCCGGACTGTCTGATCCATACACCCGCCGATGCCGCCTGAAGTTCCAGCGGCGACTTGTTGTGCCTTCTGTCCGTCAGGCACGAGTCAGGGAGGGCCTGTGGACGACGTACGGGACATAGTCATCAACTTGGTCGCCGCCGGGATCGGTGCTCTGTCCGCCTGGAGCGTGGCACGCATCAGGCGCTGGCAACGAGAGAAACGAGCCCGCCAGTTCTGGGGAAGGATGGCGACTCGCGGCGTCACCGTGGTCCTCGGCGCCCAGGACCGTGCCGCGTTGGGGCAGTGGGAGCCCTCGGGCCTCGTCGGAATGGGTGATGTCGTCGGCCTGATCACTATCCAGCGAGAGCTGCAGGAGATCGGCTGCTCAGTCAGGGTCCTGTCGGTCGGCTCTCTCGCTCCGGAGGATCACGAACGTGACCTCATACTGCTCGGCGGGCCGGACACGAACGAGCTCACAAGGGCCACCATGGAACGCTTCACGGACGAGCTTTCCATCACCGTGCCGGGAGCGAAAGTTCACGATGTGACCTTGCGTGACAGCGTTTCTGGAGACGACTTCGTCCCGCGGCGCGGAGCCGATGGGAGTTTGACTCTCGACTACGGCCTCGTTGTTCGCACGCCCAACCCGCTGTCGAACGGCCGAAGGACTGAGGTTCTCATTCTGGCGGGCTGCTGGGGTTATGGAACCGCAGGTGCCGCTGAGGCAGTGTGTGACTCCGACTTCCTGCAGCATGCCGTCGTCAAGGAGACCCGATTCTTCGAGGCCGTCGTCCGGACCGCGGTACATGCCGACGCCGCCTACTACGAACGGCCGGAAGTGGTCAGAGCAATCAAGATTCGCTAGTAGTGGCGCATCTGACCGGGAGCCGGCCAAGAGGCCGGGTGGTGCCGATGGCGGCGAGCCCGTGACTCCGCTGTGCCGGAGGCACCGTACGCGAGAGGGTGGCGGCCGCTCGGCGGGGCGGCCACCACCCTCTCATCCCCTTTTCACCCTCCGGCCGGCGCCGCTTGCGCGGTACCGGCTCGGACACTCAGCGGGAGGCGCCGGAGCGGCGCTTGGTCCAGATGTCGAAGGCGACCGCGGCCAGCAGGACCGCGCCCTTGACAAGCATGACCTGCTCGCTGGGGGCGCCGATCAGGCTCATGCCGTTGTTGATGACACCCATGATCAGACCACCGGTGATCGCGCCGACGACCTTGCCGACGCCGCCCTGGACCGCCGCGCCGCCGATGAAGGCCGCCGCGATGGCGTCGAGCTCGAAGGCGTTGCCCGCGGTCGGGTTGGCCTGGTTGAGCCGGCCGGCGAAGATGATGCCGGCGAGCGCGGACAGCACGCCCATGTTGACGAACAGCCAGAAGACGACGCTCTTGACCTTGACGCCGGAGAGCGTGGCGGCCTGCAGGTTGCCGCCGACGGCGTAGATCTGGCGGCCGAAGACCGCCTTGTTGGTCATCACCGAGTAGCCGATCACCAGCGCCGCCAGCAGCACCAGCACCCAGGGCAGGTTGCGGAACCGGGCCAGCTGCACGATCACGAACATCAGGATCACCGAGGCGATCGCGATCTTCGCGACGAACAGCGGGAACGGCTCGACCGCCTGCAGGTAGCGCTGGCGGCCCGCACGGGCGCGCCACTGGGTGAAGACGATCGCGGCGACCGCCAGCAGCCCGATGATGATGCTGAACAGGTCGGCGCCACCGAGCCCGCCCAGGCCGATGTTGCCGAGGTAGCCGTCGGTGAAGCCGTTGGCCAGCGTACGGACCTCGTCCGGGAACGGGCCGATGCCCCGGTTGCCCAGGATCATCAGGGTGACCGCCCGGAACAGCAGCATGCCGGCCAGCGTGACGATGAACGCCGGGATGCCGAAGTACGCGATCCAGTAACCCTGCCAGGCGCCGATGACGCCGCCGAAGATCAGCGTGACGATCAGCGCGAGCGGCCAGGGCACGTCCCAGTTGACCATCATGACCGCGGCGAACGCGCCGGTCGCCGCCACCACCGAGCCGACCGAGAGGTCGATGTGCCCGGCGATGATCACCATGATCATGCCGATCGCCAGGATCAGGATGTACGAGTTCTGCACCACGATGTTGCTGATGTTCTGCGGCGCGAGCATGTCGCCGCCGGTCAGCACCGTGAAGAGCAGCACGATCAGCGCGAACGCGATGTAGATGCCGCTCTGCCGCAGGTTGAAGTTGAACCGCCGCGGCGAGTCGCCCGGCTGGGACGCCGAGGGCGTACCGAGCGCCAGGTCGGCGTTGGTGGGTGCCACGCTGGTCACTGTGTCTCCTTGGCCATGTCGTCGTGGCCCTCGCTGCGCTCGGTGCAATCCGTCATGGCGCGACGACCTCCTGTCCGATGGTCATGAGGGTCATGAGGCCCTCCTGGGTGGCGTCGGCGCGGGACACCTCACCGGTGATCCGCCCTTCCGACAGGGTGTAGATGCGGTCGCAGAGACCGAGCAGCTCGGGCAGCTCGCTCGAGATCACGAGCACGCCCTTACCCTCGTCGGCGAGGCGGTTGATGATCGTGTAGATCTCGTACTTGGCGCCCACGTCGATGCCGCGGGTCGGCTCGTCGAGGATCAGCACGTCCGGATCGGTGAAGATCCACTTCGACAGCACGACCTTCTGCTGGTTGCCGCCGGAGAGCTTGCCGGTGACGCTCGCGACGCTGGGCGCCTTGATGTTCATCGACTGCCGGTACTCGTCGGCGACCTTGAACTCCTCGTTGTCGTCGACCCAGCCGCCCTTGGCGATCTTGCGGAGACCCGCCGCGGAGACGTTGCGCTTGATGTCCTCGATGAGGTTGAGGCCGTAGCGCTTGCGGTCCTCCGTCGCGTACGCGATGCCGTGGTCGATGGCCTCGCGCACGGACCGCAGGTGGACCTCCTTGCCGTCCTTGAAGACCCGGCCGGAGATGTTCACCCCGTACGAGCGGCCGAACACGCTCATCGCCAGCTCGGTACGGCCGGCGCCCATCAGCCCGGCCAGGCCGACGATCTCGCCCCGGCGCACGGTCAGGCTGGCGTCGCGCACGACGACCCGCCCGTGCTGGGTGGGGCTGTGCACCGTCCAGTCCTCGATGCGCAGCACCTCCTCGCCGACGTGCGACTCGTGCGGCGGGAAGCGGTGGTCGAGGTCGCGGCCCACCATGCCCGAGATGATCTTGTCCTCGGTGACCTCGTCGTCCACGATGCTCATCGTCCTGATGGTGCGGCCGTCGCGCAGGATCGTGACCCGGTCCGCGATGGCCATCACCTCGTTGAGCTTGTGCGAGATGATCACGCAGGTGATGCCCTCGTCCCGCAGCCCGCGGAGCAGGTCGAGCAGGTGCTCGGAGTCCTCGTCGTTGAGCGCCGCGGTGGGCTCGTCGAGGATGAGCAGCCGCACCTCCTTGGAGAGCGCCTTGGCGATCTCGACGAGCTGCTGCTTGCCGACGCCGAGGTCGATCACCTCGGTGGTGGGGTTCTCCCGCAGCCCCACGCGGCGCAGCAGGTCGGCCGCCGCCGCGTTGGTCCTGTTCCAGTCGATGAAGCCCCGGCTGGCCTGCTCGTTGCCGAGGAAGATGTTCTCCGCGATCGACAGGTTGGAGGCGAGCGCCAGCTCCTGGTGGATGATGACGATGCCGCGGCTCTCACTGTCGCGGATGCCGGAGAACCGGCACGGCTCGCCGGCGAAGATGATCTCTCCGTCGTACGAGCCGTGCGGGTACACGCCCGACAGCACCTTCATCAGCGTGGACTTGCCGGCGCCGTTCTCCCCGCAGATCGCGTGGATCTCTCCCTGGCGCACGTCCAGCGTGACGTCCTGCAGGGCCTTGACGCCGGGGAACGTCTTGGTGATGCCCTGCATGTGAAGGATGGTGTCGGCGCCGGTCACTTCAGGTCGGCCTCGGTGTAGTAGCCGGAGTCGACGAGCTCCTTCTTGTAGTTGGTCTTGTCGACGATCACCGAGTCCAGCAGCATCGACGGGACGACCTTGACACCGTTGTTGTAGTCCTTGGTGTTGTTGGTCTTCGGCGTCTCGCCCTTGAGGACCGCGTCGGCCATCTCGACGGTGGTCTTGGCCAGCGCGCGGGTGTCCTTGTAGATGGTGCTGTACTGCTCACCCTTGATGATCGACTTGACCGACGCCTGCTCGGCGTCCTGGCCGGTGACGATCGGGTACGGCTGACCGGCGGTGCCGTAGCCGTTGCTCTTCAGCGCCGACAGGATGCCGATGGACAGGCCGTCGTACGGCGAGAGGACACCGTTGACCTTGGCGCCGCTGCGGTAGGTCGAGGTCAGCAGGTTCTCCATGCGGTCCTGGGCGACCTTCGGCTGCCAGCGCAGCGTCGCGACCTGCTTGAAGTCGGTCTGGTTGCTCTTGACGACCAGGGTCTTGTTGTCGATGTACGGCTTGAGCACGCTCATCGCGCCGTTGAAGAAGAACGTGGCGTTGTTGTCGTCGGGCGAACCGGCGAACAGCTCGATGTTCAGCGGGCCCTTCACGCTGCCCTTGGAGCCGTCGGCGTTGAGCACCTTCAGGCCGGTGAGCAGCGACGTCGCCTGCTGCACGCCCACCTTGAAGTTGTCGAAGGTGGCGTAGTAGTCGACGTTGGGGCTGTTGCGGATCAGCCGGTCGTACGCGATGACCGGGATGTTGGCGGCCTTCGCGTTCTCGAGCTGCGTGGTGATCGCGGTGCCGTCGATCGACGCGATGATCAGCAGCTTGGCGCCCTTGGTGATCTGGTTGTCGAGCTGCTGCGTCTGGGTCGGGATGTCGTCCTCGGCGTACTGGAGGTCGACCTTGTAGCCCAAGCCCTCGAGCTGCTTCTTGACGTTGTCGCCGTCGCTGATCCACCGCTCGGAGGACCGGGTCGGCATGGTCACGCCGATGAGCGCGCCCTTGTTGTCCGCGGCGCCCCCCTTCTGGTCGACCGTCTTCTCGGCGGAACCACAGGCGGCCATCGCCGCCGCGAGCGTCATGGCCGTGGCCACGGACGCAAGCCGGGTGAACTTCATAGTTGCTCCTTCAATATGGCTGCGATGGACGCGCACAGCGTGGGACGACTTTCCCGCACGTCCGATCAGAAGTGAACAGGTACGGACACTGTTGTTAGCGGGGTGTTACCTTCGCCGCCTACCGGGTGTACTGGCGGTAATACGCCTGGTTCCAGCGGACCCGGTCGGCGAAGTCGTGCGGGGTCGTGCTCTCGTCGATGACGAGCAACTCGGTGTGCAGCATGGTGGCGAAGTCGCGCAGCGTCTCCACCCCCACAGCCTGGGTCAGGACGGTGTGGTGCGGGCCGCCCGCGGTCAGCCACGACTCGGCCGACGTCGACAGCGACGGCGCGGGCTTCCACACCGCGCGTGCCACGGGCAGCTTCGGCAGCGGCTCGTCCGGCGGGGTCACCTCGATGGTGTTCGCCACCAGCCGGAAACGGTCGCCCAGGTCGGCCATGCCGATCACCACGCCCGGGCCCGCGGCGGCGTCGAAGACGAGGCGTACGGGGTCCTCGCGGTTGCCGATGCCCAGCGGGTGGATCTCGCACGACGGGCGGTCGGCGGCGATGCTGGGACACACCTCGAGCATGTGCGCGCCGAGGATCTTCTGCTCGCCCGGCCCGAAGTGGTACGTGTAGTCCTCCATGAACGAGGTGCCGCGCCCGGTGGCCGTACCCATGGCCTTCACGGCCGCGAGCAGCGCGGAGGTCTTCCAGTCGCCCTCGCCGCCGAAGCCGTAGCCGTCGGCCATCAGCCGCTGCACGGCCAGGCCGGGCAGCTGGCGCAGGCCGCCGAGGTCCTCGAAGTTCGTGGTGAACGCCCCGAAGCCGCCGTCGGTGAGGAACGCGCGCAGGCCGGCCTCGATCCGGGCGGCGTAGCGCAGCGAGTCGTGCCGGTCGCCGTCGCGGGCCAGCTCCGGCGCGAGGGCGTACGCGTCCGCGTACTCGGCCACCAGGGCGTCGATCGCGGCGTCGCCCACCCCGTCGACGACCTCGACCAGGTCGTTCACGCCGTACGTGTTGACCGAGACACCGAACCGCAGCTCCGCCTCGACCTTGTCGCCCTCGGTGACCGCGACGTCGCGCATGTTGTCGCCGAAGCGGGCGAGCCGCAGGCCGCGCAGGTGCGCGGTCCCCGCGGCGGCGCGCGCCCAGCCGTCGATCCGGGAGACGACCGTGGGATCGGCGGCGTGCCCGGCGACCGTCTTGCGGGCCACCCCGATCCGGGTCTGGATGTACCCGAACTCCCGGTCGCCGTGCGCGGCCTGGTTGAGGTTCATGAAGTCCATGTCGATGGACGCCCACGGCAGGGCCTGGTTCAGCTGGGTGTGCAGGTGCAGCAGCGGCTTGCGCAGCGCGTCCAGGCCGGTGATCCACATCTTGGCCGGCGAGAACGTGTGCATCCACGCGATCACGCCCAGGCAGGCCGGATCGGCGTTGGCGTCGATCATCACCTGGCGGATCGCGCCGCTGTCGGTCAGCACCGGCTTGCCGACGATCTCGGCGCTCAGCCCGCCCGCCACGAGCAGCTGCTGGATCTGCTGCGACTGGGCGGCGACCTGCTCGAGGGTCTCCGGGCCGTAGAGGTGCTGGCTGCCGGTCAGGAACCAGATCTGCGGCTTCACTTGGCGGGCTCCTGTCCGTAGACGTTCTGGTATCGGGCGTACAGCGCGTCGATGTGCGCCTGGTCGATCGGCACGGGTTCACCGATCTGCCGGGAGATGTGCACGGTCCGGGCCACGTCCTCGCACATGACGGCCGCCTTGACCGCCGCCTTCGCGTCCCGGCCGATCGTGAAGACGCCGTGGTTGCGCATCAGCACCGCCGGCGAGCGGTGCCCGCGCAGCGTCTCGACGATCCCCCGGCCGATCGAGTCGTCGCCGATCAACGCGAACGGCCCGGCCGGGATCTCGCCGCCGAACTCGTCGGCGATCATCGTCAGCACGCACGGGATCGCCTCGCCCCGGGCCGACCAGGCCGTCGCGTACGTGGAGTGGGTGTGCACCACCCCGCCGACCTCGGGCATGTGCTTGTAGACGTACGCGTGGGCGGCGGTGTCGCTGGACGGGCTGAGGTCGCCCTCGACGAGGCTGCCGTCGAGGTCGCAGACCACCATGTTGTCCGCGGTGATCTCGTCGTAGCGGACCCCGGAGGGCTTGATGACCAGCAGGTCCTCGCCCGGCACCCGGGCCGAGACGTTCCCGGCGGTCCAGACGACGAGCTCGTTGCGCGGCAGCTCGGCGTGCAGGTCGGCGACCTGCTGGCGGATCTCCTTGAGGACGCTCGTGCTCACGCCGTCACCGCCTGCCGGTGGACCCGGGCGCGGCTCCGGTCGGAGACGGCCCGCCCCGGCAGGGCGCCGGAGTCGGCGCCGGCCATGAGGGACCCGGACGGTGCGACGGACATGATCAACTACCTCCGTGGAGGGGGAACCGGCGTGTCACAGACCACATGCCGGTCGGCGTGCGTCGAGTGTGAACGCTAACAATTCGCGTGTCAACGGGTCCACGGCAACAAGGTCGCAATCTTGCGGAAATGGCGGGGTGGGCTGCCCGTCGGTGCAACGGGGTGCCCGTCCGGCCATCCCCGCTCCGGCGTCGCCCGGGTGCGCGGCGCGGGGCTCGCAAGCCTTCGCTGCGGCACGGGCTTCATTGCGGCGCAGGCTTCAGCGCGGGGCGGGCTTTCCGGCGCGGGCTTGCACCGCGGCGCGGCTTTCAGCGCGGCGCGGGCTTCTTCTGCGGTCGGGTCAGGCCGGCGGGGCGACGCTGGCGCGGTCCACCAGGGTGGGCGCGATGACGACCCGTTCCGGCGTCGTCGTCTCCGCCGTGATCTGCGCGAGCAGCAGGTCCAGGCCGGCGTGGGCCACGGCCCCGAAAGCCGGCCGTACGGTCGTCAGCGGCGGGATGAAGAACGCCGCCTCCGGGACGTCGTCGAAGCCCACCACGCTGACGTCCCCGGGCACCTTGCGGCCGCGCTCGCTGAAGGCCCGCAGCAGGCCCAGCGCCTGGTGGTCGTTCGCCGTGAAGACCGCGGTCACCTCGGGCATCCGCGCCAGCATCTGACCGGCGTCGTAGCCCGACGCAGCCGACCAGTCGCCCGGGACCAGCGGCGGCACCTCGGCGCCCGCGTCCTCCAGGGCGGCACGCCAGCCCTCGATCCGGCCGGCGGCGTCGTACCAGTCGGCCGGTCCGGATACGTGCCAGACCGTACGGTGCCCCGCCGCGAGCAGCCGTTGCGTGGCCAGCCTCGCCCCCGCGGCCTGGTCGACGATCACCAGGGCGTGCGGCCGGCGCGGGTCGCCGTCGATCGTGACCAGCGGTACGCCGGCGGGCATGTCCTCGAGGGCGTCGTCGGCCGAGGCCACCGGCGCGATGACGACGAGCCCTGCCACCCGCTGGTCGAGGTGGCGCTCCACCGCCCCGGCGATCGACTCCCGGTCGAGGCGGCCCACGCTTCCCACGCTCACGGCGAAGCCCGCCTCCGCCGCGGCCTGCTCGAACGCGGCCAGCAGCGACGCGGGGCCGTACAGCGTGCTGTTCTGCGCCACCACGCCGATGAGCTGCGACTTGCCGGTGACGAGGGCGCGGGCCGCCCGGTTGGGGCGGTACCCCAGCTCGGCGATGGCGGCCCGGACCCGCAGGCGGGTCTGCTCGCGGACGTTCGGATGGTCGTTGAGGACCCGCGAGACGGTCTGGTGCGAGACCCCGGCGAGCCGGGCCACGTCGGTCATGGCGGGGCTCCGGGTCACCCTGACGTCCATCACCCACTCCATCCCGCCTCACGGCACCCCGCTCGCCGGCGCCGCCGGCAGGCCGGCGCCGTACCGCACCCGCGGGCGCAGCTCCACCGATCCCGGCCGGATCGTATCGCCGGTGGCCGGGCGGCCGGACACCCGCTGTGCGTTTCCGGCTACGGACCCGCGATGCATTGTTAGCGATAACAAGATCGGCGTCAACCGGCCGCCGCGATGACCGCCCCGCCCGGGCCGGGCCGCGAGGCCACCGGGCGGCCTTCCTGATCTTGCCGCGGTGCGTAGGCTCGGCGGTGATGGACGCGCGCCCCGTTTCCCCGCCCGCCGCCGGCCCGGCGGACTTCGCCCCTCCCCCGCCGCCTACGGACCCGGCGGGCGCCACGGAGGCCGCCACCGACCCCGGCCCGCCGGACCCGGCCGCCCCGCCCAACGGGCACATCGTGCTCGACGGTGGCAGCGACGACGGGTTCACGTCGCTGCGTCGGCCCGGGCGGCCCCGCGCCGAGCGGTACGAGCTGGGCCGGTCCCTGCGTGACCGCTCGCCCCGGTCGGATCTTGCGCATTGGAAGCCCGCGGCCGGCCGCGCCGACCCGGTGGCGCAGATCATGGAGGCGCACGAGGGGCGCCTGGAGTGGCTCATTCCCGTACGGGTCGGGCGCATGATCGCATCGCCGTACGCGTTCCTGCGCGGGTCGGCGAACATCATGGCGGACGACTTCGCGAGCCTGCCGCGTACCGGGATCACCCCCGTCATCTGCGGCGACGCCCACCTGGGGAATTTCGGGTTCTACGCCTCCCCGGAGCGGGAGCTGGTCTTCGACCTCAACGACTTCGACGAGGCTCACCCGGGCGCCTGGGAGTGGGACCTGCGCCGCCTCGTGACCAGCGTCTACGTCGCCGGGCGGCAGAACGGCTTCCGTGAGCACGCCTGCGCCGACGCCGTGCAGCACTGCGTGCAGGAGTACCGCGAGCAGATCGGGCACCTCGCCGAGATGCCGCTGCTGGCCCGCTCGTTCGACACCGTGGACGTCGACGACCTGCGCAAGGCCGCCAGCAAGGCGAGCTTCAAGGAGGAGATCGAACGCGCCGCGCGGCGTGCACGCCGCCGGACCAGCGACCGGGCGCTGCCGCGCTTCACCGAGCAGCGGGACGGCACCGTACGCCTGGTCGAGGAGCCGCCGTTGATCACGCGCCCGACCGACGCGGACCTCGAGCACCTGGCCGCGGCGCTGGACGGCTACCTGAACACGTTGCCGCCGCACTGGGCGCGCATCCTCGCCGGCTACCGGATCGTCGACATCGCGCACAAGGTCGTGGGCGTGGGCTCGGTGGGGCTGCGCGCGTACGTGGCGCTGTGCGAGGGCAGCAGCCCCGACGACGTGGTGTTCCTGCAGCTCAAGCAGGCCCGCCGCTCGGTGGTCGCGAAGCATCAGCACGGCGCCGCCGCGTGGCACCGGCATCAGGGGCAGCGGGTGGTGGAGTATCAGCAGGCCCTGCAGACGGTCAGCGACCCGCTGCTCGGCTGGGCCACGGTGGGCGACGTGCAGTACTACGTCCGGCAGTTCCGCGACATGAAGGGGGCGATCGTCGTCGAGGACATCAACGCCTCGGCGCTCGAGGACTACGCGGGGATCTGCGGCTACCTGCTGGCGAAGAGCCACGCGCGGACCAGCGGGGCGTCGATGATCGCCGGGTACATCGGCGGCAGCGACAAGCTCGACGAGGTGCTGGGCAAGTTCGCCCGCGCGTACGCCGACCAGGTCGAGAGCGACCACCAGCGGCTGGTGGCGGCCGTCCGGGCCGGCGTCCTGACCGCGGAGGCGGTCCGATGAGCGGGCCGGTGGATCTGCATTCCCCGGCGCTGCTGGAATTCTGGACCGCGCGGCACCTGTGCACGCTGACCACGCTGCGCAAGGACGGCTCGCCGCACGTCGTGCCGGTCGGCGCGACGCTCGACGTTCCCGCCGGGCTGGTCCGGGTGACGGCGTCGCGTACCTCGGCGAAGGTGCGGCACGTTCTCGCCGGGAGCGGGCGCGTGGCGATCTGCCAGGTCGACGGCCGGCACTGGAGCACGATCGAGGGCGAGGCCGTCGTCCGCGACGATCCCGCGTCGGTCGCCGAGGCCGAGCGCCGGTACGCCGAGCGTTATCGGCAGCCGCGCCCCAATCCGGCCCGGGTGGTCCTCGAGGTGACGATCACGAAGGTGCTGGGGTCGGTCTCGCTCACTGGAAGCTGACCAGCTCCGGCACGTTCTTGAACCTGAGCAGGTCCTTCGCGCCGTACCGCTTGATGTCCTCGTCGTAGAACAGCTTGTAGCCGAGGTGGAACTGCTGCGGGCGGCGCAGCCTGTTCCAGGTCGCGTCCTTCTCCGAGCGGGTGCCGAAGCCGTCGACGTGCTGCACCATCGCCAGGCCGGGCTGCTTCCTGATGCGCGCGACGTCGGGCAGCATCGACGAGCGGAACTGGTGCAGGACGAACAGCTTCTCCGGCAGGTTGTGCCGCTTCACGAGGCCCGCGACGTAGTCGGAGACCCGGTTGACCTCGCCGGAGCCGACCCGGCCGATGGTCTTGCCGGGGACCTTGCCCGGGGGCATGCGCCATTCCGGGTCGAGGGCCAGCCCGACGTGCGGCTGGACGAGGAAGCGCTCCAGCTGCCGCGCCTGGGGCAGGAAGTCGCCGCGGCCGGGCTGCAGGTCGAGGACCACCAGGACCTTGTTGCGCCTGGCCTGGTCGACGTACTGCTGGATGCGCTGCATCGGGATCATCTGGCTGTAGTCGCCGTCCCTGCCGGGGCCGGCCTGGGCGACGCTGGCGATCAGCTCGTACGCCACCTGCACCTTGCGGCCGCCCGCGAACGGCTCGGCGGCGGCGCGCAGCCTGGGGAGCATCTTGTCGGGGCTGCCCTCGCCGAGCACGCCCAGCGTGGCGGTGCCGGCCGTGCCGTAGTAGGCGACGACGCGATACGTCGGGAAGATCCTGGTGCCGCCCAGCGGAAGCTCCGGCGGGCCCGCCGACGGGGAAGGCCCGGCCGGTGGGGAGGGAGCGGGCGACGCGGAGGAAGCGGACGACCCGGGCGCCGGCGCGGAGGCCGGTGCCGGGGCGGTCCGCGGGGTCGGCGGCTCGTCGGTGCCGCAGGCGGCGAGGGCCGCCACGGCCAGAACGGTGACAGCACGGCGCACCAGCACATCGACCTCCTTGTCCGCGAGCTCCGGCCACCCTACTGCCGGGCACCGGCGAGCCCGTCCTGCGTACCCGGGACAAGGTAGGTACTCGGGCTCATCCGCGCAGGCCGGCGCCACGAAAGAGTGGCTGCCATGACCTCCGCCACGCATCCGGCCGCCCGGACGCCGGCCACCCGGGACCGCTACGTCGACCTGCTCAGGGTCGCCTCGCTGGGCACCGTGATCGCCGGTCACTGGCTCATGGCCGTACCGGACGGGGACCGGATCACCAACGTCCTCGCCGTCGTCCCGATCCTGCAGCCGCTCACCTGGCTGCTGCAGGTCATGCCGTTGTTCTTCCTGGTCGGCGGCTTCGCGCACGCGACCGCCTGGGCGTCGATCCAGCGTCGCGGCGGCGGGTACGCGGACTTCGTCCGGACGCGGACCGCCCGGCTGCTGCGTCCGGCCGCGGTGTTCCTCGCCGTCTGGCTGGTGCTCGCCCTGGGGGCGGCGCTGGCGGGACAGGACCACGGCATCGTGCGGGTGGCTCTGCGTACGGTCGTGCAGCCGTTGTGGTTCCTGGGTGTCTATGTGGGACTGGTGGCGCTCGCACCCGTCATGTCGCGGCTGCACCGCGCTTTCGGCGTACGCGTGCCGGTCGTGTTGTTCGCCGCGGCCGCCGTCGTGGACGTGCTGCGATTCCATGGGTACGCCGGGATCGCCACGCTGAATCTGCTCCTGGTGTGGGCGGCCGTGCACCAGCTCGGCTACCTGTACGCCGACGGCACGCTGCAGAGGTACGGCCTGCCCCTCGCCGTGGGCGGCATGACGGCGCTGCTGGTGCTGACGACTGCCGGCCCGTACCCGACGTCCATGGTGGGTGTTCCCGGCGAAGCGGTGTCCAACATGTCCCCGCCGACGCTGGCCCTGGCCGCCCACGCGGTGTGGCTGACCGGCCTGGCGATGCTGCTGCGCGGCCCGGCGACGCGCCGGCTGGCGCGCGCCCGCGTGTGGCGTACGGTCGTCGCCGCCAACGGTCTGGCCATGACCGCCTTCCTGTGGCACCTCAGCGCGGCGTTCCTTCTGCTCGCCGTCTTCCGGTCGGGCATCGGCGGCGCCCCCGGCACGACGTGGTGGTGGCTGACCCGGCCGGTGTGGCTGGCGGCGGCCGGCGCGGTCACGGCGGTGCTGGTGTCGGCTTTCCGACGGTTCGACACGCCGGGGCCGACCGAGATCGCACCTGGTGCATCGACGGCCCGGGCCGCGACAGGTACGGCGTTGTGCACGCTCGGGGTGCTGGGAGTGTCCGCGGTCGGGTACGGCGGCCTGCTGGCCGGCAAGACCGCGACGCTGCTCGTGGTGCCGGTCACCGCGCCGGCCGCGCTGGCCCTGCTGGCGCTCGGGGCGATTCTGCTCCGACGCCGTAGGACCGGGGCGGCTCTCTGCTCCGACGCCGTAGGGCCGGGGCGGCTCTCTGCTCCGACGCCGTAGGACCGGGGCGGCTCTTTGCACCGACGCCGTAGGACCGGGGCGGCTCTCTGCTCCGACGCCGTAGGACCGGGGCGGCTCTTTGCACCGACGCCGTAGGAACTGTCGGAGGGCGGCGGTAGCGTCGGTCGTATGAGCAATCTGCAGGCGGATCCCGAGGTCGGCGGCCACGTCACGCGGGTGCACGTCGCGGAGATGCTGGAGGGCGCGCCGGTCGCGCTCGGCGGCCCCCGCGGCATGGAGGTCGTGCGGACCCTGCCCCACAAGCAGCGGCGCATGGTGGGAGCGTGGTGCTTCCTCGACGCGTACGGGCCGCACGACCTGACCGCGGCGGCCGGGATGCGCGTCGGGCCGCACCCGCACATCGGCCTGCAGACGGTGAGCTGGCTGGTCAGCGGCGAGATCCTGCACCGCGACAGCCTCGGCAACCGGCAGGAGATCAGGCCCGGCAGCCTCAACCTCATGACGGCCGGACGGGGCATCTCGCACTCGGAGGAGACGCCCGTGACCCATGGGCCGGTGCTGCAGGGCGTACAGCTGTGGGTGGCGCTGCCCGCCGCGGACCGCGACGTGGCGCCCTCCTTCACCCACCACGACGACCTGCCGGTCCTGACCGGCCCGGGCCTGAGCGCGACGGTCCTGATGGGCGACCTCGCCGGAGCCACCTCGCCGGCCCGCTGCCACACCCCGCTGGTGGGCGCGGAGATCACCCTCGCCGCCGGCTCGGACACCCGGCTACCGCTGCGACCCGGCTTCGAGTACGCGGTGCTCACGCTCGACGGCGAGGCGGCCGTCGCGGGGACGCCGCTGAAGCCGGGCCCGCTGCTGTATCTCGGCGCGGGACGATCCTCGCTGTCGCTGTCGGCCGGGCTGGAGAGCCGGGTGCTGCTGCTGGGCGGGGAGCCGTTCGAGGAGAAGCTCGTGATGTGGTGGAACTTCGTCGGCAGGGAGCACGACGAGATCGTGGCGGCGCGCGAGGCCTGGGAGAGCGGGGACGGGCGGTTCGGGACGGTCCGGGGGTATGACGGGCCGTCGATCCCGGCGCCGCCGATGCCGATCACCCGGCTGGTGCCGCGCGGGCGGGTTCGATCAGTTTCCTGAAGCCGCCCGGCTGCCGGCGGTGGCCGGACGGGGTCGATCAGCCTCCTGAAGCCGCCCGGCCGCCGCCGGTGGCCGGACGGGGTCGATCAGCTTCCTCACGTCGCCCGGCTGCCGGCGGTGGCCGATCCGGAAATTCCACTTCGGGCCGTCGCACAAAGATGCCTTGACGGTGGTGGCGGCGCGGCGGATGGTCGGAGGAGACAGCTTTCCCCGGCAGGCCGGAGGAGACGATGAGCCTGCTCGACGTGGGCAAACTCGCCCTCATCACCGTGACACCGACGCTGCTCGGCGCGGCCGTGGTCTACGGACCGCGACTGTGTTCCGCGGTGGCCCGCGCGTGGCCTGACCGCGAGGCGTCAGAGCCGCGCCCGGCCGGGCCGCCGATCGAACAACTCGCGGCCGACCTGCGCCGCCTCCTCCGCCTGCACGAGGCACTGACCTACTCGGCCCACATAGCTATGCGCGCCCACCGGCTCTGGGCCGTGGAAGCGGCGATCGGCGTCCGAGCGGTCGAGGCCGCGCAGGCGCTCGACGTGCCGCACCGCGACCCGGACAAGCCCGGCGACCTGACCCGGGCGGAGCTGGCGGCGTTGTTGCACGGACTCGCGGATGCGGGACTGGTGCTGCCGTCCACGGTGGGCCACTTCACGAAGGACGGCCGCCTCTGAGCGGGCTGCCTCCACGAGGGCCGCGTCTGAACGGGCCGCGTCCGCAGACTGCCGCGGGTGAAGCGGCCGCCTCTGCAGACGGCCGCCTCTGCGGGGGGCCACGCAGGTCTCCCCTGCGGTGGTGGGGTGAAACGGCGGCGGGTGCACCCGCCGCCGTCTCCGGGCCCCGGCGGCGTCAACGGGGGCGGGTTGCGCCTGCCGGGGCGTTCAGGGTGGACAGAGTCCAGGCGTCCAGCCGGCGCAGGGCCGTGCGGACGGTGGCGCGTACGGCGCCGAGGTCGAGGCGCGGCATGATCCGCTCCTTCCGATCGGTGTCGTGTATCCGTCATTTCCCGGGTCTGGGTGCCCCCGGGAGGACCGGTACGGACGTCCGGCGCAGGCCGGCGCGCGCGTCCGGCACGGGCCGGCACAGCGCCGGGCCGGCCCTTCGCCTTCCACGGTGCCACCTTTCCCGCCATGATCCGCGTGCCGCCGGGGTGTCCCTCAACACGGTCACCGGCGGTAGCCGCCAGGCCGGTCGCGGAACAGCCCTCGATTTCCTCAGCGGGTCATTAAGAATGGCTTAACTTCTGCGGCCCGCTACTCACGGGAAACATTCCGGGCCGCTCCTGGAATGGTCGACTTCCCCGGCCACCGTTGTGACTCTGCGTCAAATGCGGTGGACCTTGCGTACGTCGCAGCACGGGAAATGAACCGCTCGGCTGCCGCGCCCGTACTGTGTGTCGACGGTCGACTCCCGGCGGGCCGCGGCGCCGGGCCGGCGGGCGGGCGCGAGGGGCGCCGGCGGTCGGGTGAAGCGCCTCCGCGGGCGGTAGCGCCGTACGCAAAACCGTGGTTAACCTTCCAACTCGACCGCGCGGAAGGTGCCAGGGGGCGCCCGGCGCGCGTACGCGTCGGCGAGGACGGGGGGACGGATGCGGCAACGGGCCGGCTCGGCGTACCCCGGGCCGTGGCGCACCGGGGCGGGCCGATGAGCTACGAGGACGACGAGTACTGGGACGCCGAGTACGACGACGAGCGCCCCGTGCCGTACGCGGACACGACCGCTACGGCGCGTGATCCGTACGCGGAAGCCGCCGTTCTCTCCCGCTGGGGCCCCGACACGCGGAAACCGCCGGAACCGCGCCGCGCCGCGCCGCGGACGCAATACATCGAAGAAGATGACTTCGACGATTCGCCGGGCCATTCCCGTACGCCCGAACCGCCCGCCGCGCCGGCCGTCGACGAGCTCGCGGAACGCCGGCAGCGACGGCAGGCCGGTGTTCAGCGCTCGCCGAACCGCGACAAGCAGATCAAGTCCGCGTTCGACGGCGAACGCCCGAGCTGGCTGGACGACCCGGACTTCGAGGAAGCGGACCTCGACGCCGCCCCCGTCTCGCCCGGCATGGACGGCTGGTCGGTGCGCAGCATCGACTTCGACGAGCTCGAGTACGACGACCGCGAGTTCGACGCCTCGGACTGGGAGGCGCAGCGCCGCTACGTCTCGGCCCAGCGCGCCCGCCGCATCGAGACGTCGTCGTTCTGGGACGAGGACCAGCAGGACGAACCGGCCCGCCCCCGCCGCGGCCGCCGCAAGACCACCCAGCCCGAGGCGCCCGTCACCGGCCGCGCCCGCGTCACCCCGCCGGAACCCGCCGAGGACGACCAGACCGAACCCCCGCGCGAAGCCCGCCGTCCGCGGTCGCGCCGGCCCGAGGACATCCCGTACGGCGAGAAGCGCCCGCGCCGCCGCGACGAGCGCCCGGTGGCCGATACGCCGCCGGCGCCTGCGCGGGGTGCCGCCAGGCCGGCGCCTCCCCGCCGCGACGTGTCGCAGCCGGCTTCCCCCCGCCGCGACCCTTCGCAGCCGGCAGCCTTCCGGCCCGACGTGGAGCAGCCTGCCGCGTTTCCGCGCGACGTCGAGCAGCCGGCCGCGTTCCGGCGCGACGCGGAGCAGCCAGCCGCATTCCCTCGCGACGTCGAGCAGCCGGCCGCGTTCCGGCGCGACGTCGAGGAGGCGGCTGGACGTCCTGCTGCTCCGCGTACCGAAATCTGGTCGGATCTTCCCGACGAGCACGCGCCGTACCGCCCGGCCGCCGCGACCCCGCCGCAGCCGGGCGGCCGCCCCGCGGAGCCCGACGGCGACGGACCGCGCGTCCTGAGCCGCACGACTCCCCCGGCGGCGCCGCGCATCCTGAGCAAGGCGACCCCGCCCGCGGCACCCAAGGTCATCAAGAAGGCGGACCCGCCGGCCCAGCCCCGCGTGGTCAACGCGCCACCGCAGACTGCCCAGCCCCGCGTCGTCACACCGGCCCAGCCCGCGGCACCCGACCGCCCGGCGGCGGCGCACGACCGCCCGGCCGCGGCGCACGACCGCCCGGCCGCGGCGCACGACCGCCCGGCGGCGACGCCCGACCCTCGGGCGGCGGACTGGCCGGCCGCGGCGCACGACGGCCAGGCCGGGCCGCCGCGCCCGGGACGCGTCGGGTACATCACGTCCGAGGGCCCGATCATCCCGCCTGCTCACGGAGCCCGGGGTACGGCGGGAGTGCAGCGCGTCGTCCCGGAGCACGGCTCGGCCGGCGGCGAGAACCGGCCGGTCAACCCGGCGGCATTCGACCGTGGTGGCGAACCGCCGGTCAGCCCGGCGGCGTTCGACCGTGGTGGCGAACCGCCCGTCGGTCCAACGCGGTTCGAGCCGGGGGTCGAGCGGCCCGGATCGGGGTCCGCTGTTCCCGCGGCCTATGCCGCGCCGCCGACCTTGCCCGCTCAGCCGGGGACGTCCTGGGACGGCGACCGTTCCGGGGACGGGCGGCCGGCCGGCCCTGCGGCCTACGTGCCGCAGCCTGTCATGCCGGCCACCGCGCCGCCGCCCGTCGTACCTGCCGCGGCGCCACCGCCGGTCTCGCCGGGCGCCGGGCCGGTACCGGTCATGCCGGCTGCCGCACCTGCGCCCGCCCCTGCGCCGGCACCGGTCACGCCTGCCGCAGAGTTGCCGCCGGTCTCCCCCGCCGCCGGCCCACCGCGGGTCTCGCCGGCTGCCGGGCCGCCGCCGGTCATGCCGGCTACCGCGCCGCCGCCGGTGATGCCGGCTGCCGCGCCGCCGCCGGTGATGCCGTCGGCTCCTCCGCCGATCCGCCGTCCCGCGGCTGCCGCTCCCCCGCAGAGCCCGGTCGCGGACCGGCCCGCGTTCACGCCGCCGCAGGGATCGCCGGCGTTCAGCCCGTGGGGCGACCAGCAGCCGAACTCCGCGCAGCCCGGCTACGAGGCACCGGCTTCGCCGCCGGCCGCCGCGCCCGGGACGGCGCCGCAGCACGGACATGCCGCACCGCCCTCGGGAGCCGGCCCGCAGGGATATGCCGCACCGCTTCCGGACACCGGCCCACAGGGATATGCCGCACCCCCTCCGGGCACCGCCCCGCAGCACGGGTATGTCGCGCCGGGGGCACAGCCGGGACCGGTCGGTGCGCACGGACGGTCGCCGGTCGAGGACGCCACGACGGCGGAGCGGCCGATCGTGGGCGGTCCGCGTACGGCGATGATCCTGTCGACCGGTGAGCCGACTCCGGTCCCGCCGTCTCCCCGGCCGCCGTCCCGCATCGCCCCGGTCGGCGGTACGCCTGGACACGAGCACCCGGTCAGTGGCGCACCCGGACATCAGCACCCAATCAGCGGGATGCCCGCCCACGCGCGGCCGACCAGCGGCGCGCCCGGACACGACCATCCGGTCAGCGGGATGCCTGCACAAGCGCGGCCGACCAGCGGCGCGCCCGGACACGAGCACCCGGTCAGCGGGATGCCTGCACAAGCGCGGCCGGTCAGCGGCGCGCCGGCGCAGGAGCGGTCGCCCGGTCAGCACCGGCCCGTCAGCGGGACACCGGCCGCGGGTTCCGCTCCGCAGGCCGGCATGCCCGCGGCAGCGCTGGGGCGGGCCACCATCGACCCGCGCCTCATCGGTACGCCGACCGACGAGGTGCCGGTCGTTCGCCAGACCGACAGAGCTCAGCAGGCGGAAGCGGCACGCCAGGCCGAACAGGCACGCCGAGCCCACGAGGCACGCCAGGCCGAAGAGGCACGCCGAGCCCATGAGGCACGCCAGGCTGCAGAAGCGCGCCAGGCCGAAGAGGCACGCAGGGCCGAGGAAGTACGCCGCGCTGAAGAAGCACGCCGGGCGGAGGAAGCCCGCCGCGCAGAGGAGGCACGCCAGGCGCAGGAGACGCGCCGGGCGGAGGAGGCACGCCAGGCGCAGGCCGTGCGCGAAGCCGAAGAAGCGCGGCAGGCCGCGCAGCAGGCAGAGGCGGCGCGACAGGCGGAGGAGGCCCGCCGAGCGCAGGAAGCACGCCAAGCGGAAGAAGCCCGCCGCGCAGAGGAAGCGCGCAACGCCGAGGAAGCACGCCAGGCCGAAGCAGCCCGGCAGGTGGAGGCGACCCGGGCCCTGCAGCAGGGCGGGCCGGCGTCCGTTGCGCATCCCATCTCGGTTGCTCCGCCCGCGGCCCGGCCGGGTCCGAACCCGGCCGCGAACGCGGCGCCGATCGCGCGGCTGGCGACGTCCGGGCCGGACGGTCCGCGGAAGTATGCCGACTCTGATCTGGGGCCCACGTGGTTCGGTGCGCCGAAGGCCAAGGCTGGCGGTGAGCAGCCGGCACCGCTGTCCGGCCCGGCCGGCGAGCAGGCCTCCGCGGGAGCGGCCACCACACCCGACAAGCAAGCCGACCCGGCCACGCCGGCAGCGGGAGAGCCCGGAACGCCTTCCGCTGGGGGTGCGTCGACGGGAACGGCGGCAGCAGCGCAGCCGGCTGCACCCCCAGATCGGGTCGCGCCCGCCAAGGAAGCGGGTTCGGCCGAGGGGGGTAACGGCGTCTCCATCGACCTGGATCTCACCGGGTTGATGACCGGGCTCATCGGCGCCGCCACCGCCATCGCGCTGCAACCGGGCAGGACCGCCGGGAAGGAGCCCGCCGAGGCCGTCCCGGCTCCGGGTGCCGACACCGCGGCCGCCGAGCAGAAGCTGCCGGAGAACACCCCGCACAGCCCGATGCCGGCCGCCGCCCGGGCTCCCGGCGTACCGGAGAAACCGGAGCGGAAGCCGCTCGGCCCGGAGGATCTCGCCGCGATCCGGTGGCGCCTGGACGGTGCCACCCTCAAGGAGGTCGTCGACGATCGGGACGCCCTGCGGGAGCTGGGTGAGCGGCTGGACGAGCCGCTGGCCGAGGAACGGGACAACGTCGCCCGGGCCGGGCTGCTCAGTTTGCGGGCCGAGGTGTACCGGTTGCTGGACGAGCTGGGGATGGCGGCCGCCGCGAGCCGGCTGGCGCTGGCCCATGCCGAGTCCGCCGGGGATGTGCAGGCGATCGTGATCGCTCAGGCCGAGCTGGCGCACGTGCTGCGGTTGCGGGGCGATCATCAGGAGGCGGACCGGCTGTTCGAGCAGGCTGCCAGCGCGGACGTGCCGGACATGTTGCGCAGCGTCGTCCATGAGAATGCCGGGCGGAGCGCCTTCGACCAGGGGCGGCACATGGAGGCGCTCGACCACTTCGCCCGGGCCGTACGGCTGGGGCTGCCCGACGATCAGGAGCTGGTGCAGCGGATCGACGTGGCGCTCGAGGCGATCTACATCCACGTGTTGCGGGACGGGTGGGGACCCTATCCCCGGCTGCGCCGCGAGATACTGGGGCTGGTCAGCTCGGCGGGCTGACCGGGGCGTACGCGGTCGACGTTGTGCCGCTCCGGCGCGGTGGCCGTACGGCCGCGGCCCGACGTCTTGGCCTCGTAGAGGGCGGCGTCGGAGGCGGTGACCAGCTCGTCGACCGTGGCCGCGTCGCCGGGCAGGACGGCCACGCCGATGCTGAGCCGCGGCGGCCCGCCCGGGAGGTCCGTGGCGGCCGACACCATCTCGCGGACCGTCTCCGCCACGCCGATCGCGGACGGGCGGTCCGTCCGCAGCAGCATCACGAACTCGTCGCCGCCGAGGCGGGCCGCGACCCCGGTGTCGCCCACGGCGTGGCGCAGGGCGGCGGCGACGGTCTGCAGGGCGCGGTCGCCCTCGGTGTGGCCGTACGTGTCGTTGATGGCCTTGAAATGGTCCAGGTCGACCGTGACCAGCGCGAGGCTGCCGCCGGTGTCCGCCGCCCAGGTGCCGGCGTGGGCGAGGGACTCGGCGAAGAAGCGCCGGTTGGCCAGGCCGGTGAGCGCGTCGGCGTTGGCCTGTTCCTGCAGCACCGCGCGGAGCCGGTCGGCGCGGGCGCGGAGGCTCGACACGACGATCGCCGTCATGGTCATCGCCAGCAGCATCGCGAACCAGTCGGCGAGGCCGCGGCTGACGCCGAGCAGGGTGAGGACCACCGCCGCGTGCCCGCCGAACACGAGGGCGAGGTTGAGGTGGATGAGGTGGCGTCCGAGGAAGTTCGCCGCGTACAGCACGGGCCACAGGTAGAACAGCTGGGAGCCGGTGCTGGCGTCGGCGGTGCCCAGGTTGAGCGCGGAGACCAGGCCGGTGGCGAGCGCGGGGGCGGCGAACCAGAATGCCCGGGGCAGGGCGTCCGGCCGGCGCCAGCAGGTGATCCCGGTGACCCCCATGCCGATGGAGACCACGATCACAGCCGCCGCGACGAGCCGGGTGAGGTTCGGCGTCAGCAGGCCGGTGATCAGCGTGTACGGAGCGGCGGCCAGGGTGAGGTACGCGACCGCGCGGGAGGCTCCGTGCAGGTCGCGCAGCTCGTATCCGGGGCGGTCCTCCCTGAGCAACACACCCCCAGATCGGCCTCCCGGCGGCCGACGTGAGCATTTGCCGTCCGGCCGGCGCGCAACCCGACGGCCGGGCCCATCCGGCCCCGTCACTCGACAAGACTCATTCGGTACGCAGCGCCACGACGGAAGTCATTCGGCGCGCAGGGCCACGACGGGGGTCATTCTGTGCGCAGGGCGACGACCGGGTCGAGGCGTCCGGCGCGCTGGGCCGGCACGACGCCGAAGAGGATGCCGACCGCCGCGGACACGCCGAACGCCAGCGTGAGCGACCACCACGTCACGGCCGCGGGTACGGGCGTGAGCCGGTCCGCGAGCAGCGCGGCGCCGATCCCCAGCGCCATGCCGAGCACGCCGCCGATCGTGGTGAGCAGGACCGCCTCGAGCAGGAACTGCAGGCCGATGTCGCGGGGGCGGGCGCCGACGGCCTTGCGCAGGCCGATCTCCCGGGTACGTTCGCGTACCGACACCAGCATGATGTTGGAGACGCCGACGCCGCCGACGAGCAGGCTGATCCCGGCGATGGCGGCCAGGACGCCGGTGAGCACGCCGAGGATGTCGCCGAGCACGCCGAGGATCTGCTGCTGGGTGACCGCGCTGAAGTCCGTGTCGGGGTGCCGGTCGCCGAGCGCGGCGACGATGTCGGAGCCGAGCGTGTCGATGCGGTCGCGGTCGGGGGCGCGGATGGCGAGGGCGTCGATGCGGTCGGTGCCGAGCAGCCGCTGCGCGGCGGTGACCGGTACGTGCACCTCGTTGTCGCGGTCGACGCCGAGGCTCTGCCCGAGCGGCTCGAACGTCCCGATGACCCGGAACCGGACGCCGCCGATGGTGATCTGCCGCCCGATGGGGTCGCGGTCGCCGAACAGCGAGGAGGCGACCCCGGCCCCGAGCACGGCGACGCGCCGGGCGGTGCTGACGTCGGAGCGGGTCAGGTACGAGCCGCGGTCGAGGCGGCGGACGAAGACCGTGGGCGTGGTCTCGAGGACGCCCTGCATGCTGGCGAAGGTCTGCCGGCTGCCGGCGCGCACGTTCTCGCCGGAGGCGACGGTGACCGCGACCCGGTTGCGGTCGCCGACGATCCGGCCCACCGCGTCGGCGTCGTCGAGCGACAGCGTCGACACCGAGGGGGCGGCACCGGCCTCGAGGCGGCCGGGCACGACGATCAGCAGGTTCGAGCCGAGGCCCTCCACCTGCCGCTCGATCTGCTGTTTCGTGCCGGTGCCGATGGCCACGAGCGCGACGACGGCGGCGACGCCGATGACGACGCCGAGCATGGTGAGCACGCTGCGCAGCCGGTTGGCCCGCAACGCGTCGAGGGCGACGCGCCAGGCCTCGGCGAGCCTCACGAGCCACCACCCGGCGACCCCGAGCCCGGAGCCGGCGACCCCGAGGCCGGCAGGTCGGCGGCCCGCGGCCCCGAGGCCGGCGGGACGGCGGCGGATGGGACAGGGTCGGCGGAGACGATCAGCCCGTCGCGCATGACGATCCGGCGGCGGGCGCGGTCCGCCACCTCGGCGTCGTGCGTGACGAGGACGACCGCCACCCCCTCGGCGTTGAGCGACTCCAGCAGGTCCAGCACCGATTGGCCGGTGACCGAGTCGAGGTTGCCGGTCGGCTCGTCGGCCAGCAGCACGGACGGGCCGGTGACCAGGGCGCGGGCGATCGCGACGCGCTGCTGCTCGCCGCCGGACATCTGGTTGGGCCGGTGGTCGATCCGGTGCCCGAGGCCGACGCGCTCGAGCAGCTCGGCGGCGCGGGCGCGGCGTTCCCGGCGGCCGACGCCGCGGTAGACCAGGGGCAGCGCCACGTTGTCGCGGGCGGTGGTGCGGGCCAGCAGGTGGAACGACTGGAAGACGAAGCCGATGACCTCGTTGCGGAGCTTCGCCATCTCCGGCGGCGAGAGGGTGGCCACGTCCCGCCCGCCGATCACGAGCGTGCCGGCGGTGGGCCGGTCGAGGCCGCCGAGCAGGTGCATCAGCGTCGACTTGCCGGAGCCGGAGGTGCCGACGATGGCCACGTAGTCGCCCTGGTCGATGGTCAGCGACACCCCGCGCAGGGCCGGTACGGAGACGCCGTCGAGGTCGTACGTGCGGCTCACCTCGGTGGCGACGATCGCGGGCGCGCTCACGGCAGGTCTTGCCCGGCGCTGACCTGGTCCGCGCCGGCGACGACGACCGGGTCGCCGGCGGCCAGCCCGGAGAGCACCTGGACGGCGTCCTCGCCCTGCACGCCGAGCGTGACCGGGACCCGCTGGGCCTTGCCGTCGCGGACGGCCCACACCGTGTCGCGCCCGTCGCTGGTGACGACCGCTCCGGCGGGAACGGTCACCGCGTCGACGGCCTGGCGGACGCGCAGCCGGACGATCGCGCTCATGCCGGGCCGCGGCGTGGGGGCGGCGCTGCCGTCGGCGTACTTGCCCTTGCCGAGCGAGAGGCGTACGCGGTAGGAGACGCCGCCCCGCGCCGAGGTGGTGGGCAGCAGGTCGGCGGCTCGCACCTTCGCCGGGTACGTGGCCCCGGTGGCGGCGTCGAGCTCGACGGTCCCCGTGCCGCCGGGCTTGACCAGCAGCACATCGGTCTCGTCGACCTCGGCGGTGACGCCGAGCGCGCCGGTGTCGACCACGGTGAGGATGGGGGTGCCGGCGCTGACCGCGGCGCCCACGGGCACGGCCGCGTCGACGCCGGGCAGCGGACCCTGGGCGGGGGCCGCGAGCGCGGAGGGGTCGGCCTTGTCGATGAGGTCGGTGAGCGACGGCGCGCTCGCGGATGCGGTGCCGCCGAGCTGGACGACGCCCGAGACCGGGGCGCGCAGGGTCAGCGCGTCCACGGCCGCCGCGGCCAGGTCGTACGCCTGCTGCGCCTGGACCCGCTGGGCTGCGGTGAGCGCGTTGACCGCCTGGCTCACCCCGGCGACGCCGCGCTGCAGCGAGCCGACAGCAGCCGAGGCGGCCGAGGAGACGGCGTCGTACTGCTTCTGGGCCGCGGTGACCTGGGCGAGCAGGGCCTTGCGGAGGGTCTCGTCGGTGACCTTGCCGGCCGTCGCCCGCGCGGTGGTGAAGGCCTCGGTGGCGTCGGCGTCGGTGCGCTGCCGCACGGCGGTGAACCCGGCCGTGCCGCCGTCCGGGGGAACACCTCCGGCGGAGGCCGCGTCGAGCGCCTCGGTGGCCGCGTCGAGCCGCTGCTCGGCCGCCGGTGAGTCGACGACGGCCACCACCTGACCCTTGCGGACCCGGTCGCCGCTCTCCACCCGCAGCGCGGCGAGGGTGCCGTCGGCGGGCGAGCCGACCGTCGCGGCCGCGCGGGCGGTGACCGCCCCGGACGCCTCGACGATCTCGTCGACGGTGCCGCGCCCGGCGGAGCCGACGGTGACGCCGGAGGGCTCGTCGCTGCAGGACGCCGCGGTCAGCGGGGGCAGCAGAACGCACGCGAGCAGCAGGACCGTGGCACGCCGGGGGGATCGGGACACGCACGCCACTCTATGCCGGGCGGGCGGCGCGACGGCCGGGCCGGACGGCCGGGTCCGGCGGCACCGGACGGCCCCGGCCCGCCCGGCCGGGTGGCCGGTGCCGGCGAACCGAACGGCCGCCTGATCGATATCGGTCGTACGGAGCTGATACCCGTTTCGTGTCGGCTATCCGCGCCGGGGCTGGCGTGCGCCCGACCGCGCGCCCCACCATGGCGTGCCAGCCTGGGGGTGGCCGGAGCGCTCCGGCCGTCGCCGATGACTATCGGCCGTCGGCGTTGAACCGCGGGCCGCTCGCGCCCGTAGTGACCAGCACCCGTGCCCGCCACCGTCCGAGGAACGTGACCCATGTCGCTGCATGTTCTGCCCCGCCCGGCCGCCATGCTGCGCGCCGACGAACTGACGGTCGTGCACCACGACGACACGGTCAGCCGCTTCACGGACGTCTCGTACTCGCTGAGCCGCGCGGGCCTGCGGGTGCTGACCGCGGACGGCGACGAGAAGGCGTTCCCCGGCCACGACGTGCTGACCACCCACGTCCGCCTGGCCCACAGCCCGCTCGCCGCCTGACGAACAGCCGGCCGGCCCGGCACGGGCGCCGGAAACGACGACGGCCCGCCGGAGCGGGCCGTCGTCGTGCGAGCCGGTCGGTCAGGTTCCCGGGCGGCGCCCGATGACCTTGACCCGCATGCCGATCCTGCCGATGCCGTAGTACGCCTTGGCGTCGGAGCCGAGCAGGTTCACGCAGCCGTGCGAGCCGCGCCACGCGTCGTGCAGGTACGTGGTGGTCTGGTGGAAGCCGATCCCGCCGACGAAGCGCTGCCAGTACGGCATCCACACCTCGTACGGGTTGGACCACTCCTTGCGCGTCCGCTTGTTGATCTTGTAGCTGCCGGTCGGCGTCCGGTAGCCCTTCATGCCGCTGCGGATCACCGTCGGCTTGCGGTACACCCGGCCGCTGCGCATGACCCACGTGGTCTGGTGCGTGAGGTCCACGCAGAAGGTGGTGCCGGTGCGCCGCGCGTGGCACGCCGACGTCTTCGTGGCGGCCAGGCGCTTGGCGACCCCGTACGTCGTGGGGCCCGCGAGCCCGGCGGCCGGCTTGATGCCGTACCGGCTCTGGAACTTCTTGATGGCCTTGCAGTCGGCGGCCGTCTGCCTGCCGTCGACCGTGACGGCGCCGAAGCCACCGAGTTTCTTGAGGTAGCCCTCGACCTGCTTCTGATACCTGCCCGTCGAGCACGAGGCCGCGGCGGCCTTCGTGACGACGACGGCTGCGACCGGCGTCGCGCCGACGGCCCGGGGTACGGCGCCCGCCGTACCCGGGGTCAGCGCGAAGGCGCCGAGGCTGCCGCCGACCGCCGTCGCCACCACGGCGGCGGCGAGGCGCGCGGAGACCCGCTGCACTCCCAAATCGTCCTCCCCAGGAGATGGTGTGACGCACATCGAAGCACACCGGTGCCCCGGGGAGGGCCGGCCGCACGACCCTGGCACGGAACCGGTACGTCGGCCCCGGCCGTGCGAAGGTCGTGCGGGCGGATCACTGCGGGGTGGCGAAGTCCTGAACCCAGTACGGCGTGCGGTCGGCGGAGAACGCCAGGCCCACGCCCACCTGGTGCAGCCGGCAGTCGAGGATGTTCTCGCGGTGCTCGGGGCTGTTCATCCAGCCGTCGACGACCTCGTACACGCTGTCCTGACCGCGCGCGATGTTCTCGCCGAAGCGCGACCACTCGTAGCCCGCGTCGGCGACCCGCTCGCCGGCCCGGTCGCCGTTGGGGTCCTCGTGCGCGAAGTAGCCGCGGCGGGCCATGTCGGCCGCGTGCCGGTTGGCGGCGGTGATCAGCCGGCGGTCGACCGTGACGTCGTCGCAGCCGGCCCGCCGGCGCTCCCGGTTGACCAGGTCGCGGGCCTGGCGCTGCACGTCGCCGTCCGGGTCGGAGGACAGCGCCTGGCTCGCCGTGACGTCGCGGTGCGCGCCGGCGACGGAGCCGGGCTGCGCGACCGGGGCCCGCGTCGGCGACGCGGCGGGCGCGGGGTCGTCCGCGGCCGGGCGCGCCGGCGCCGGGCCGCCGGCCGCCGGCTTCGGGTCCGCGGCCGGCCCACCGGCCGCGGGCTTCGCCGTGACCCCACCCCCGGGCCGGGCGGGCGCAGGGTCGGCGGTGGGCTCACCCTGGTCACCGGGCTCCACGGGACCGGGTACGGCCACAGCACCGCTGGGCAGGTCCGGGAGGGCGGGACCGTCCGGCACGGCGATCGACGGCACCCCGGGCAGCTCCGGAGTCGTCTCGGCACCGGCGCTCGTGGCGACCATGATGCCGCCGGCCAGCACCGCCGACACCGCCACGGCGACCACGACAGCAGGCTTGCGCATGGGTGTCCTTCCCGCTCATGGCGCCGCGCCCGGTGCACGCCGCCCTCGCGGGGTACCAACGCCGGCGCGGCGCGGGCGGTGACACGCACCGGGTCCGGCACCGGCCGGGCGTATCCTCCGGAAAACGCGGCTGTGACCTGGGGTTTCGATGCCCCGGAGGCGGCCCGGCCGATCGCACAATCGCACGGACAAAAGCGACACTTCATTCGTCCGGGGTAATCCGCGCGGGCGTACTTGCCGTCCACGCGGCCGGTCCCCGCGCTCCGCGGCCGTGGCTACCGTGTCGCGGTGCGCAACCGCTACCTGGATCTCCTCCGGGCCGCCGCCATCGTCCGGGTCGTCGTCTACCACCTCTTCGGCTGGCCGTGGCTGTCGATCCTGCTGCCCGCCATGGGCATCATGTTCGCCCTGGCCGGCTCGCTGACCGCCGCGTCGCTCGACCGCCGCTCGGCGGGCAGCGTCATCACGTCCCGGCTGCGCCGGCTCCTGCCTCCGCTGTGGCTGCTCGGCGCGATCGCCGTCCCGGCCATGCTGTACGCCGGGTGGGCGCAGCAGGACGGCGGCGACGACCCGTGGAGCTGGAAGCTGGGGCTGTGGCTGCTGCCCGTCGGCGACCCCCCGGGCAGTCACGCGGGCATCGACGCGTGGGAGCCGCTCTGGTACATCCGGGCGTACCTGTGGTTCGTGCTGCTGTCGCCGGTGCTGTACCTCGCGTACAAGAAGGTGGGCTGGGCCGCCGTGGTCGCGCCCGTGGCCCTGCTGGCGACGCTCGACAAGACCGGCTTCACCCTGCCGTTCGGCCGCGCGGACTCGGCGATGTGGGACTTCGCCACGTACGGCGCCTGCTGGATCGCGGGCTTCGCGCACCACGACGGACGCCTGCACCGCCTGCGCCCGGGCCTGGCGGGCCTGGCGGCCGTCGTGCTCGGCGGCGCGGCCCTGTACTGGCTGCACGGGCACGCCGGCGACGAGGGCTGGGACCTCAACGACGTACCGGAGGCGCAGGCGCTGTGGTCGCTGGCGTTCGTGCTGGTGGCCCTGCACTGGCGGCCGGACATGACCTGGCTGGCGTACCTGCGGCCGGTCGACCGGGCGGTGAACCTGCTGAACTCCCGCGCGGTCACCGTCTACCTGTGGCACAACATCGCGATCGCCGCGATCTGGCCGGTGCTGACCTTCCTCACCCTGGACGACCTCGGGTCGATGGAGGGACCGGTCACGCTGGGGGCGACGTTCGTGCTGACCGCGGTCGCGGTGCTGGCGTTCGGCTGGGTGGAGGACCTGGCGGCCCGCCGCCGGCCGCGGTTGTGGCCGGCCACCGCCTCGCCGGCTCCGGTTTCCGCACCGCACGTGCCCGATCGGCAGCTGGACTCCGCGCCACAGGGCCCGCTGCACGCCGAGGTCGGCCCGCTCCCGCCGCCGGTCCCGCCGCCGCCGATCCCGCCGCCGCCCGTCCCACCCGCCCGGAGGGCGCCGGCACCGCAGGAGGAACCGGCCGCGATCTCCTGGTTCGCCGGCGGCCCCGACCCGCGCTGAGCCGGCGCCGGCGGTCACACCGCTCCCGGGCCCGAACGCCTCGCCGAGCCGCAGCGGGACTGGAGTGAAAGATTCTCGCCAACGAGCACTAAATCGCCGCTAACCTGAGCGAATGGTGCAGGTCGGGCAGGCGGCGGCGCGGGCGGGGACGGCCGCCGGGGAGCCGTCGCTGGTGTTCCGGGCCGGCCCGCTGCTCGGCGCGCTGCGGCTGAGCGAGGTCGTCGAGACGATGCGCCCGCTGCCGGTCCACCACCTGGCCGGTACGCCGCCGTTCATCTCCGGCATCTGCGTCATGCGCGGCCGGCCGACGCTCGTGGTCGACGTCGCGCGCCTGCTCAGCGGCGGTGACACGGCCGCGGAACGCTACGTCGCCGTACGGACCGGGCGCGGGACGGTGGCCCTCGCCACGGGCGCCGTTCTCGGGATCCGCACGCTGGCCGCCGACGACGAGGGCCGGCACGCGGCGCTGCTCGGCGAGGCGCCCGCCCGCCTCATCGCCGCCGTCGGCACGGTCGACGCCCAGCCGGTCCTGCTGTTGCAGAGCCTGCACCTGGTCCCGGACGAGGCGTGGACGGCCGCGGCGGCGACCGCGACGGCGTCATGATCATCACGGCGGGCGTGGCGAAGTTCCGCGCGGTCCTGGCCGAGAGCCTCGGGTGGGCCTTCGACGACAAGGACACCGGCCAGCTCGCCCAGGTGCTGCTGCGGCGCGCCGGCGCGACGGGCCTCGAGCGCGGCGAGTACCTCGCCCGGCTCGGCACCGGGGACTGGGAGTCGGAGCTCGGCACGCTCGCCGAGGAGCTCGCGATCAACGAGACGTACTTCTTCCGGCACGGCGAGCAGTTCCGGGTGCTCGCCGACGTGGCGCTGCCGGAACGGGTGCGGGCGCGCAGCGCGCAACGGGCCCTGCGCCTGCTCTCCGTCGGGTGCTCCTCCGGCGAGGAGGCGTACACGCTGGCGATCGTCGCGCGGCAGGTGCAGCCGGACCCGGACTGGATCGTGTCCGTGCTCGGCGTCGACGCCAGCCCGGCCGTGCTGCGGCGGGCGCAGACGGCGCGCTACTCGGTGTGGTCGCTGCGGGAGACGCCCGACACCGTACGGGAGCGGTGGTTCCACGCCCACGACGGCCAGTACGAGGTCGACCCCCGCATCCGCGCCGCCGTCCGGTTCCGCCGGCACAACGTGGCCGACGACGACGAGGACTTGTGGCGCCCGGGGCAGTACGACGTCGTCTTCTGCCGCAACCTGCTGATGTACCTGACCCCGGGGGCACGCGACGCCCTGGTCCGGCGCATGACCGGGGCGCTGAGCGCGGGCGGGTACCTGTTCCTCGGGCACACCGACTCGCTGGGCAGCGACCCGGAGGGGCTCGAGCCGCAGCAGAGCCGGCACACGTTCTTCTACCAGCGGCGGACGGGACAGCCCGCCCCCGCCACCCCGGCGCGGGTCGGGCCGCCCCGCCCCGCGCCGGTCGCCGCCCGCCCGGCCCCGCGCCGGGAGGTGGACGGCCCGTACGAGCGGGCGATGCGGCTGTTGCGCGAGGAGCGGTTCGCGGAGGCGCTGACCGTCGTGGAGGCGGGACCGGCCGGCCGGGTCGTACCGCGGGAACTGCTGTTGCACAGCGTGCTGCTCGCGCAGGCTGGGCGGCTGGCGGACGCGGAGATCGTCTGCCGGCATCTGCTCGACGTCGACGGCCTGTACGCCGACGCCCACCACCAGCTCGCCGTCTGCCTGGAGGGTGGCGCCGCGGCCGAGGTGGCGATCGGCCACTACCGGCTCGCCGCCCACCTGGACGCCGACTTCGCGATGCCCCGGCTGCGGCTGGGGCTGCTCGCCCGCCGCCGGGGTGACCGCGACCTCGCCGCCGCCGAGCTGGGCCGGGCGCAGGTGCTGCTCAAGCACGAGCGGGAGGACCGCATCGCGATGTTCGGCGGCGGGTTCGGCCGCGTCGCGCTGACCGCGCTGTGCCGCGCCGAGGGGGCACGCCGGTGAGCCCCAGCCGCCTGCCCGACCTGCGAGACGCGTTCGACCGCTCGTTCAGCGAGCCCGTACGCCGCCAGAACGCCGACTTCGTGGAGCTGCTGGCCGTCCGCGCGGGCGGGCGCCCGTACGCGTTGCGCCTCGCGCAGGCCTCCGGTCTGCACCCGGACCGCGCCGTCACGCCGCTGCCCGGACCGCAGCCGGCCCTGCTCGGCATCGCGGGTTTCGGCGGCTCGATCGTGCCCGTCTACGACCTCGCCGCCCTGCTCGGTCATCCGGTGCCGGAGCGGCCGCGCTGGCTCGTGCCGTGCGCCGGCGCGCCGCCGCTCGCGCTGGCCTTCCACGAGCTCGACGGCCACCTGCGGGTGCCGGCCGACGCGGTCGTGGACGAGTCCGGCGGCAACCCCGACCACCAGGTGCTGCGCGGGATGGTGCCGCTGCCCGGCGGCACCCGGCCCATCGTCGACCTGCCCGCGGCCCGGGCGCTGGTGCACCAGCTGACCGGCCGCCTCCAGTACGCCCATGAGGAGCAGTGATGGCCCGACGGACCTTCGGCTACAAACTGACGCTCGGCTTCGGTGTGACGCTGGCGCTGACGCTGGGCATGGGCGCCGCCTCGGTCGCCGCGCTCGCGGTCGTGGTGGACGCCAAGGACGCCGCCATCGGGGTGGCCGCCGACGACCTCGTCTCCGCGGAGCACCTGCGCACGAAGGCGGAGAGCCGGATCGCCGACTATCGCGCGTACCTGCTCAACGGCAAGCAGGAGTATCTGGACGCGACGAACGCCGACCGTACGGAGTTCCTCGGCGTGGTCACCCAGCTGCGTGGCACCCTGACCGAACCCGCGGCGCTCACCCTGCTGCAGGCCGTGTCCGACGCGGAGACCAAGCACGCGGCGGTGCTGGACCCGGTGATCGAGCGCCGCAAGTCCATCGACGACCTGCGCGAGATCGGCCAGCTGCAGGCCACCGAGGTGGCACCGGCCCGGCAGAAGCTGCAGGACGCGATCGCCGCGCTGACCACCCGGGTCAGGGCCGACGTGGAGACCTCGCGGCGCGCCGCCTCGGACAAGGCCAACCGAGCCATCGCCGTGATCATCGGGCTCGCCGTGCTGGCGATCGCGTTCGGCATGACGGTGGCCGCGAAGCTGAGCCGCGACCTGCGGCGCGAGGTCGGCGCGGCGGTCGGGCACATCCAGAGCTCGTCGGCGCAGCTCGAGGCGGCCGCCGCGCAGCAGGCCGGCGGCAGCCGGGACCAGTCCAGCGCGATGAGCGAGATCACCACGACGATCAGCGAACTGCTGATCACCTCCCGGCAGATCGCCGACAGCGCGCAGCGGGTGTCGAAGATCGCCGAGGAGACCGCGGAGGCGGCCGAGAACGGCGACGCCACCATCGACCAGACCCGGGCCTCGATCGCCGCCATCCGCACCCAGGTGGACCAGATCGTGCAGCACATGCTGACCCTCGGCGAGAAGTCGCAGCAGATCGGCGGCGTCGTCGACCTCGTCTCGGAGCTGGCGGAGCAGACGAACATCCTCGCCATCAACGCGACCATCGAGGCGAGCGGCGCGGGCGAGTGGGGCCGCCGGTTCGCCGTCGTCGCCGAGGAGATCCGCAAGCTCGCCGACCGGACCGCCGGCTCGGCCAAGGAGATCCGCGCCCTCATCGACGACGTCCGGGGTGCGGTCAACACCACCGTCATGGCCACCGAGATCGGCGCGAAGTCCGTCGACGCCGGCGCCCGCAAGTTCGACGACGCCACGAGCTCGTTCCGGCGCATCGCGCAGCTCGTGGCCACCACGAACGACGCCACCCGGGAGATCGAGCTGTCCACCAAGCAGCAGACCACGGCGGTGGAGCAGGTCAACGTCGCCGCCTCGGACACCGCGCGGGTGACCCGGGAGACCGAGTCGAGCGCCGTGCAGACCCGGCAGACCGCGGCGCACCTGTCCACCCTCTCCGCCGACCTGCTCGACCTGGTCGGCAACGGGCGCCGATGAGCGCGGACCCGCTGCGCTACTTCCGGGTCGAGGCCCGCGAGCTCGTCGACCAGCTCAGCGCGGGCGTGCTCGACCTGGAGCAGCGCCACGGCGCCGAGCTGGTGGCCCGGCTGCTGCGCTTCGCCCACACGCTCAAGGGCGCCGCCCGGGTGGTACGCCAGCAGGAGATCGCCGACCGCGCGCACGCCTTCGAGGAGGTGCTCGTCCCGCACCGCGGCGACGAGGGTGCGCTGGCGGCCGGTGAGATGCGTGAGCTGCTGCGCCTCAACGACGAGATCGAGCGGTACGTGGCCGCGCTCGAGCCCCGGCCGGAGCAGGCCGCCACCGCTGCCGTCCCCGCCGACCGGCAGCCGCCCGACGCCGTCGCGCACCCCGAGCCGCTGCCGGCCGCGCGCGCGGTGTCCGCCGACGTGGACGACCTGCTCGACGCGGTGGGCGAGACGCACGCCCGGTTCGCGCCGCTGCGCTCCGGGCGTACGTCGCTGGAGCAGCTGCGCCGGTCCGCGGACTCCCTCGCCGACCAGCTGCGTTCCGGGCGGCCCGGTGCCGCGGAGACGGCCCGGACGGCGGCCGTACGCCTCGCCGCCGACATCGGCACCCTGGCCCGCCGCATGACCGACACGGTGGAACAGGTCGAGCGCGAGCTCGACGAGGTCCGCGGCCGTGCCGAACGCCTGCGCCTGGTGCCGGCCTCGAGCATCTTCACCGTGCTGCACCGCGCCGTGCGGGACGCCGCCGACGCCCAGGGCAGGCGGGTGCGCTTCGACGGGCGCGGCGGCGACCTGCGCCTCGACCCGCAGGTGCTCGCCTCCGCCACCAACGCGATGCTGCACATCGTGCGCAATGCGGTCGCGCACGGCATCGAGTCCGAGCCGGACCGGGCGGCGGCGGGCAAACCGCCGGAGGGCTCGGTCGTCGTCACGGTCGAGCGCCGGGGCAGCTACGCCGCCTTCCTCTGCTCCGACGACGGCCGCGGATTCGACCTGGCGGCGGTACGCCGGGCCGCCCACGACCGGGGCCTGCTGCGGTCCGGGGACGCCGAGCCGGACACGCAGAGCCTGCTGAACCTGGTGCTCGCCGGGGGCATCAGCACCTCCCCCACGGTCACCGAGGTGGCCGGGCGCGGTATCGGCCTCAACGTGGCCCGCGACGTCGCCGATCAGCTCGGGGGCGAGGTGTCCGTGCGTACCGAGCCGGGGCGCGGCACCACCATCGAGCTGGTGCTGCCGCTGGCGCTGTTGTCGCTGCACGGGCTCGTCGTCGAGGCGGCCGGGAGCGTCGCCACCGTGCCGCTGGACGCGGTGCTGACCTGCGTACGGTTGCCGCCCGAGAAGGCCGCGGCGGCCGCGCTGACCGGCCGGCTCGCGCACGACGGCGAGGCTCTGCCGTTCCTGTCCCTGGCCCGGGCCCTGTACGCCGGCACCACCGTCCCCGAGGGCGGCGGGTCCGCCGTGGCGGTCGTCGTCCGCGCCGGCGACCGGGCGGTGGCGGTCGGCGTCGACCGGCTGGCCGGCACCTCCACGCTCGTGGTGCGTCCCCTGCCGGAGCTGGCCCCGGCCGCCCCGGTGATCGGCGGGGTGTCCATGGACCTCGACGGCAATCCGCAGCTGGTCCTGGACGCCTCGGGCCTGATCGCCGAGACCGCGCGGCTCGGCGGGGGCGGCGCGGCCCCGCCCGATCCGGCCCGCCGGCTGCCGATCCTGGTCGTCGACGACTCGCTGACCACGCGCATGCTGGAGCGCAGCATCCTCGAGTCGGCCGGGTACGAGGTCGACCTCGCGGCCTCCGGCGAGGAGGGCCTGGAGAAGGCGCGGTCCCGGCGGTACGGCCTCTACCTGACCGACATCGACATGCCCGGCATCGACGGGTTCACCTTCGTCGCGCAGACCCGGGCCGACCCCGGGCTGGCCGAGGTGCCGGCGATCCTGGTCAGCTCGCGGGCCAGCGCCGAGGACCGGGCCCGGGGCGCGGCGGCGGGGGCGAGCGCGTACGTGGTCAAGGGCCAGTTCAACCAGGAGGAACTGCTCGCGCACATCCGCCGGCTGGTGCCCGCATGATCCGCGTCCTGGTCGTCGAGGACTCCGCGACCATGCGCCACCACCTGCGGGAGTCGCTCGCGAGCGACCCGGAGCTGCAGGTGGTGGGCGAGGCCGTGGACGGCGCCCAGGCGGTCGAGATGGTCGGCCGGCTGCGCCCGGACGTGGTCACGATGGACATGATGCTGCCCACGATGAGCGGGCTGGTCGCCACCGAGCACATCATGGCGGAGTTCCCCACCCCGATCCTCGTGGTGTCCTCGGCCGACCGGCAGGAGCTGTTCACCACGTACAACGCGCTGGCCGCGGGGGCGGTCGACGTGCTCGAGAAGCCGCGCGGCGACGCGTCGGACGCCGGCTGGGCGCGACGGTTGTGCTCGGCCGTCCGCCTGGTCTCGCGGATCAGGGTGATCACCCACCCACGGGCGCGGCTCGACGGGCGGCACCGCGCCGACCAGCCGCGTCCCGCGGCGCAGGCATCGCCGGCGTCGCCCGTGGCCGGTGGCGACGCCGCGCTGCGCCTCGTGGCGGTCGGGGCGTCCACCGGCGGTCCCGGCGCGCTCACCGAGCTGCTGCGCGCCTTGCCGGCGGACTTCGCCGCCCCGGTGCTGTGCGTGCAGCACATCGCGGCGAGCGAGCCGTTCGCGGTCGCCTTCTCCGACTGGCTCGCCGGGCAGACCGGGCGCGACGTCGCGTACGCCCGGGACGGGACGCGCGTCCGCGGGCTCGCCGGGCGGGTCCTGCTCGCCCCGCCCGACCGGCACATGTACGTGGGCGACGGCCTGGTCCGGCTCAGCAACGCCCCGCCGCGCCACTCGTGCCGGCCCTCGGTCGACGTGCTGTTCGAGTCCGTCGCCGCGGAGTACGGCTCGTCCGCCGCCGGCTGCCTGCTGACCGGCATGGGCCGCGACGGCGCAGGCGGGCTGCTGCGGATCCGCTCGCACGGCGGCGTCACCTTCGCCCAGGACGAGGCCAGCTGCATCGTGTACGGAATGCCGCGCGAGGCCGCCCTGCTCGGCGCCGCCGCCTACGTCCTGCCCCCGGCGCGGATCGCGGGGCGGCTGGCGGAGCTCGCCCGGACGGGGGCCCGCCGATGAGCCCGGCCGTGCTGATCGTGGACGACAGCCTCACCGTCCGCATGGACCTGCACGAGGCGTTCGAGGGCGACGGGTTCACCACGGTGCTCTGCGCCACCGGCGAGCAGGCCCGGCGGGCGTTCCGCGAGGCCGACTTCGACGTCGCGGTGCTCGACGTGATGCTGCCCGACGCCGACGGCGTGGACCTGCTGCGCGAGCTGCGGTCGCTGCCGGGGCGCGAGCACACCCCGACGGTGCTGCTGTCCAGCGAGGCGGACGTCGCCGACCGGCTCCTCGGGCTGCGCACCGGTGCCGACGAGTACGTCGGCAAGCCGTACGACTCCGGGTACGTCGTCGCGCGCTCGCGGCAGCTGCTGGGCGAGGCCCACGCAGCGGATCCGCAGACCACCGTCCTGGTGATCGACGACAGCGTCACGTTCCGGGAGCGGCTGCGGCAGCTGCTGGAGCCCGAGGGGTACGCCGTGCTCACCGCGGCCTCCGGCGAGGAGGGCCTGCGCACGGCGGCGGACCGGCGCCCGCAGGCGGTGATCGTGGACGGGGTCATGCCGGGCATCGACGGCGCGACGGTGATCCGGCGGATGCGGCTGGACCCGGCGCTGCGCGACACCCCCTGCCTGCTGATGACCGCCTCGGACGACTACGCGACCGAGGTGCAGATGCTGGAGGCGGGCGCCGACGCGTTCGTCCGCAAGCAGCAGGACCTCGCCGTCGTGCTGGCCAAGCTGGCCGCGGTGCTGCGGACCAGCGCCGACCAGCTGCCCATCGAGGGGATCGGCAGCCTGCACGGGCCGGGCAAGGTCCTCGCGGTGTCGGCGGAGCGGACCCGGCTCGAGGAGTGGGGCGACGTGCTGCGCACCGACGGGTACGACGTCGTCGCGGCCACCGGCCCGGACGAGGCCCTGGACCTGCTCGCCGCCCAGCCGGTCGACTGCATCGTGCTCGGCCTGGGCGACGGCGCGCACGAGACCTGCGCGCGGATCAAGGAGGTGCCGCAGATCCGCGACACCCCGCTGGTGATGACCGGCGACCGGGACGACGCGCTGCTGGAGTGCCTGGCGGCGGGCGCCGACGACTACGTCCGCGCGGCCGACGGGGCGGAGACGCTGCGGGCTCACGTACGCGCCCAGATCCGCCGCAAGCAGTCGCTGGACGAGAGCCGGCGCATCCGCGAGGAGCTCATGCGCCGCGAGCTGGACGCGGCGGGCGAGCGGGCCGCGCGGCAGCTCGCCGAGACGCGGGCGGCGCTCGTCGAGGAGCTGGAGTGGCGCAACCGCGAGCTGGAGGCGTTCAGCGGCTCGGTGTCGCACGACCTGCGCGGGCCGCTGCAGATCATCAGCAGCTACGCCGAGACCATCCTGGACGAGGACGAGCCGCTGGGCGAGCAGACCCGGCACCGCGTCGAACGCATCCACGCCGCGGCCGGGCGCATGGCGGACCTGGTGGAGTCGCTGCTGATCCTGGCCCGGTCCAGCCGCGGGGAGCTGCGCCGGAACCGCCTCGACCTGACCGAGACGGCGTGGCAGGTGATCCGCGAGGTGGAGGCCCGCGAGCCCGGCCGCAAGATCCGCTTCTCGGTGACCGAGGCGATGACCGCGGACGCCGACGAGGGCCTCATCCGCGTCATCCTCGAGAACCTCGTCACCAACGCCTGCAAGTTCACCCGCAGGGTCGAGGAGCCGGTCGTCGAGGTCGGCTGGACGGGCTCCGGCGAGGACGTGCGGTACTTCATCCGCGACAACGGGGCGGGCTTCCCCGAGGGCAAGGCGGGCGAGCTGTTCCGCCCGTTCGCCCGCCTGCACAGCACCGCCGACTTCCCGGGCACGGGTATCGGCCTGACCACCGTGCACCGGGCGGTGGAACGCCACGGCGGCGAGATCCACGCGGAGGGCCACGAGGGCGAGGGCGCGATGTTCTGGTTCACCCTTCCGCCGGAGGGGCGGGCGCGTTAGCCGCCGTCACGGCGTTGCGGTGACCGGAGGCCGGACGCGCGGATCCCGGGCAGCGAGGGGCACTGCCCGGGATCGCGGTCGTACCGTGCTCAGTCGGTGGCGAGCGCGGCCACCGGGCTCACCTTGGCGGCCCGGCGGGCGGGGAGCACCCCGGCCAGGGCCGTGAACAGCACCAGCGCGGCGAAGACCCCGATCAGCTGACCGGCCGGCAGCTCCAGCGGGGCGTTCACCCCGAGCGCCTTGAGGAACAGCCAGGCGTACGGGACGCCGAGCAGCACGCCGATCGTCGCGCCGATGACGCCGTACAGGCTGGACTCGGCGGTGAGCATGGCCCGCAGGCCGCCACGGGAGAGCCCGACCGCGCGCAGCAGGCCGGATTCGCGGACCCGCTCGACCACGGACAGCGCGGTCGTGGTGCCGACGCCGACGACCGCGATGAGCACGGTGAGGCCGATCAGCCCGAGGACCACGGCCAGGACGCCGTTGAGCACCGCGTTGGCCTCGTCGCGCTGGTCGGCGAGCACCTCCACGCCCAGCCCGGTACGCCCCTGGGTCAGCTGCTGCATGGCCTTCTGCCCGGCCGTACGCCCGTCCTCGCCGGCCTTGGCCGCGTCGGCGAGCAGCCCGGCGACGGTGGCCGGCGCGCCGAGCTTCGTCAGGTCGGCCGGATCCGCCAGGATGTCGGACTGCAGCGGCCCCGAGTCGGGCAGCGTCGCCACGATCTGGACCTGCACCTTCTTCTTGCCGGCGGTCAGCGTCGCGGTGTCGCCCACGCCCAGGCCGGTGTCCTCCGCCGCGTAGCCGGAGAGGGCGACCTTGCCGGGCCCGATCGCGGCCAGCGAGCCCGCTTCGACGTCGATCTTCGACAGCGTGGGCAGCGCCTCCATGTCCAGGTCGGACGCCTGCAGCTGGGTCTGGCCGCCGCCGACCAGGACCTCGGGCAGCCGGCGGTACGGTGTCACGTGTGTCAGGTCGGGACTCGCCTTCGCCTGCTCCACCACCGCGGCGGGGACCTGGCCGTCGCCGTTGCTGGTGAGCTCGTAGTCCGCCGGCACCGAGGTGGCCATCTGCCGGTCGGCCAGTACCCGCACGGACGCGCCGGTCACGACCACACCGGCGATGAGCGTGACGCCCAGGGCCACGACGACCGACACCGCGGCCGCGCGCCGGGGAGCGCCGCCGACACCGCCGACGGCGAGGCGCCCGAGGGGGCCGAGCCGGCGGACCGGCCAGCCGACCGTGGCCAGGACCGGACGGACCAGCACCGGGCCGAGCGCCATCAGCGCGAAGAACGCGAGCGCGCCCGAGGCGATGGTGGTGAGCAGCATGGGCGCGGGGTCGTAGTTCTTCGTGTCCCGGCCCGGCAGGTTCATCACCACGAACGCCGCGGCCAGGCCGGCGACGACGGCGAGCAGGATGCCGAACGCGGCGCGCAGCTTGCCGATGTCCTTGCGGCCCGCGGTGGTGCTCGCCGCGCGCAGCGCCTCCAGCGGCGCCACCTTGGCGGCCGTGAACGCCGGGGCCACCACGGCCAGCACGGTGATGACGGTCGACAGTAGAACGACACCGAGCGCGGGCATCAGCGGGAAGCCCGGGGAGGCGATGTCGATGTCGAAGGCGCGCAGCAGCGGCGGTACGGCGTGCCCGACCGCGAGCGCACCGAGCACCCCGACCGCGCCGACCACGAACCCGATCACGGCACCCTCGACGGCCAGCGCCCGCCACAGCGCGCCCCGGCCCGCGCCGACCGCCCGCAGCAGCGCCAGCTGGCGCATCCGCTGGGCGAAGACGATGCGGAACGTGGAGGTGGCGACCAGGGCCGCGGCGACCACCGCGATCGCGACGAACATCCCGACCGCGATGAAGATCTGGTCCAGGTCGGAGACCGCCGAGAGCGCCTCCCGGTGGCGGATGTCGGCACCGGTGGACACCGTCGGCCGCTCCAGGCCGTCCTTGGGCGCGGGTCCGGCGGCGATGAGGTTCTCCGCGGCGGCGCGCACCGAGTCGAGGTCGGCGCCGGGGTCCAGCCGCAGGTCGATCTGGTTCAGCTGGTTCCCGCCGGAGAGCGCGGTCACCGAACTCTGCGGCGCGTACCCGGAGAAGCCGTAGTCGGCCGACGTCTCGACGATCCCGACGACCTTGACCGTCTGGTGCTTGGTGGGCTTGCCCTTGTCGTCCCAGGCGGTCGTCATGCTGACCGTGGACCCCACGGGCAGGCCCATCCGGTCCGCCGTCCGCGGGGTCACGGCGACTTCGCCGGGTGCCGACGGGAAGGCGCCCTGGCTGACGTGCACGGTCGACAGCGGACCGCTGCCGGGGTCGGCGACGACGCTCAGGTACTGCCCGCCGACGTCGCCGCCGGCCTCGACCCGCCCGACCGCCTCGGCGACACCGGGCAGCGCCTTCAGCTTGGCGAGGTCACCCGTGGTGATCAGCGCCGAGCCGCCGTCCGGGTCGCTGCCCACGGCGAGGTCGACCGCGGCCGGGGTGCCGCTGAGGCCGTCCAGCACGGTGGCCTTGGTGATGTCGCGGGCCAGGACGGTCGCGTAGACCACGAAGGACGCGACGAGCACCGCCAGGCCGGTGAGCAGCAGCCGGGAGGGCCGCCGCGCGGCTCCGGCGAGCTGGGTGCGCAGCACGCTCACTGGTGGCTCCCCAGGTGCTGCAGGGCCTCGGTCACGGAGGCGCGGTCCGGGTTGTCGATCTCGCCGGCGATGCGGCCGTCGGCGAGCAGGACCACCCGGTCGGCGTACGCCGCGGCACCCGGGTCGTGGGTGACCATCACGATGGTCTGGCCGAGGTCGCGCACCGAGTTGCGCAGGAACGACAGCACCTCGGCGCCGGAGCGCGAGTCCAGGTTGCCGGTCGGCTCGTCGGCGAAGACGACCTCGGGCCGCGAGACCAGCGCGCGGGCCAGGGCGACGCGCTGCTGCTGGCCGCCGGAGAGCTCGCTGGGGCGGTGGGTGAGCCGCCCGGTCAGGCCGAGCACGTCGGTGAGGTGGGCGAGCAGCCCGCGCTCGGCGGTCCGGCCGGCCAGGTCGAGCGGCAGCGTGATGTTCTGCTCGGCGGTCAGCTGCGGCAGCAGGTTGAACGACTGGAAGACGAAGCCGATCCGCTCGCGGCGTACCTTCGTCAGCACCTTGTCGGGCTGCACGGTCAGGTCGGTGCCGCCGAGCATGGCGTGCCCGGAGGTGGCCTTGTCGAGGCCGGCGAGGCAGTGCATGAGCGTCGACTTGCCGGAGCCGGACGGGCCCATGATCGCGGTGAACTGGGCGCGGGTGAAGCCGACCGTGACGCCGTCGAGGGCGCGTACGGCGGTGTCGCCGGCGCCGTACACCTTGACGAGGTCCACGGCCGCCACGGCGGTCATGCGCTCGTCCGGGCCGGCGCCGGCGGGGGTCGTCGGCACGACGGCCGGGGACTGCGGGTACATCGGTTTGCCTCCGGGATGTGGATCTGTGGGAACGCTGAGAATCCTGCGGCAGACCGGGCCCGCCCCACATCGGTCCCCAGCGGGGGACGGCGCGCGGCGCGGATCTGCCTTTCGGCCGATGGGAGCCCCGGGAGCAGGCATTACGCTCGAGGCACGATGTTGACGCAACGCGACCTGCTGTTCCGCCTCGCCCAGTTCGCCGCCCTGTTCGTCATGGCGTGCATCGGCCTCTTCGACCTCGCGTCCGGCATGGCGGACGGTGCGCTGGTGCTGCTGCGCGTGCCCATGGCGATCGCCACGGCCGCGGTGTGGCTGCCCCGGCACCGCCAGGGCTCCAAACGCCTGCCCCGGACCGCGCTGGTCCTCGCCGTCTGCTCACTGTTCCTCACCGTGGTGGTCGCCGCGTCCGCATCCGGGTACAGCAACGGCAGCTGGGGCCTCGCCGAGACGGTCGGGCTGATGGGCGTGCTGTTCGTCGTCTGCCGCCGGGGCGACCCGCAGTGGGCGGTGGGCGCGGTGCTGGCGCTCGGGATGGCGCTGGGCTTCCTCCCGCTGCGCAGCGGCGCCGACTACGAGATGGTCATCGCCGGCCTGGTGCAGGGCCTGGCCGGCACGGCGGTCATCGGCGCCGGCGTGTACCTGCGGATGATCGAGTCGACCCGGCACCGGGCGATGGACGCCGTCCGCGCCGAGCAACGCGCCGAGTTCGCCCGCGACCTGCACGACTTCATCGCCCACCACGTCACCGGCATCGTCGTACAGGCGCAGGGCGCCCGGTTCATCGCCGAGCAGGACCCCAAGCGGGCCCTGATCGCGCTGGAGCAGATCGAGACGGCCGGCGCGGAGACGATGGCCTCGATGCGGCGGATGGTCGGTGTCCTGCGGGACCCGAACGCGTCGCCGGACGCCCCGCTCACCCCGCTGGCCGGCGTCGACGAGCTCGCGCCGCTGCTGGAGCAGTTCACCAACTCCGGGGGCCCGCTCGCCCGCCTGCACGTGGACGGCAGCACGGCGGGGGTGCCCGTCGAGGTGTCCACGTCGGCGTACCGGGTGGTGATGGAGGCGCTGACGAACATCCGGCGGCACGCGCAGGGCGTCCGGGTCGCGGACGTCTGGATCCGGCGTACGCCCGACTGGCTGCTGGTCCGGGTCGCGAACGACGGTTTGCCGCCCAAGGCCGCGGCGCCGCGGGAGGCGCCGGGGTACGGTCTCGTGGGCCTGCAGGAGCGGGTCCGCGCGGTCGGCGGGCGCATCACCGCCGGGCCGGGCATCGACGGCGGCTGGGTGGTCGACGCGGCCCTGCCGCTCGACCAGGAGGTGACGCGGTGATCCGCGTGATGATCGCCGACGATCAGGCGATGGTACGCACCGGCTTCGGCATGATCATCGGTGCGCAGCCCGACATGGAGCTGGTCGGCGAGGCGGCCGACGGTGTCGAGGCGGTCGCGATGGCGCGCAAGCTGAAGCCGGACGTGGCGCTGTTCGACATCCGCATGCCGCGCATGGACGGCCTGGAGGCGTTGCGGCTGCTGGCCGGCCCGGGCGTCGCGGACCCGATGAAGGTGGTCGTGGTGACGACCTTCGACCTCGACGAGTACGTGCACCAGGCGCTGCGCAACGGCGCGGCCGGCTTCCTGCTCAAGGACTCCGGCCCGGCGCTGCTGGTGGAGGCGGTCCGGGCGGCGGTCTCCGGCGACGCGCTGATCAGCCCGTCGATCACCGTACGCCTGCTCGAGCACCTCTCCCCGCCGGCGCCGAGCGACGACGACGGCGGCCTGTCCCCGCGCGAGCTGGACGTGGTGAAGCTGGCCGCCCGCGGGCTCACCAACGCCGAGATCGCGACGCAGCTGTTCATCTCGGTGGGTACGGTCAAGACCCACCTGGGCAGCGTGCAGACCAAGCTGGGCGCCCGCAACCGGGTGGAGATCGCCGCCTGGGCCTGGGAACGCCGCCTGGTCAGCTGACGCACGCCCCGCCGCAGCCGACCGTCTCCCGGCCGGTCCACCGGCAGGCCGACCCCGATCGGGCGAATCTCGCGCCGGGCCGGGCAACCCGGCCCGCGCGTGGTGATCTTTACCGACGATCGTGACCATGCAGCTCACCCGAACCGGCCGCCTCGGCCTCGCCCTGGCGACCGTCCTCGCCGGCCTCGTCCTGCCCTCGTCACCCTCCCCCGCCGCCGCGCCGGCGGCGAACTGGGCGCAGGACGGCTACGGTCCCGGTCACACGTCGTACAACCCGGCCGAGTCGGTGATCAACTCGTCGACCGTGGGCAAGCTCAAGACCCGCTGGACCGTCACCCCGAAGGCCGGGCCGGACAGCTGCCCGCTGGACCCGGTCGCCCCCGTCGTCGTGGGCGGCCGGATGTTCGTGCTGGAGCCCGACGGCAACGGGGTCGGCGCGTACGACACGAAGACCGGCAAGCGGCTGTGGGTGTACACCGCCGGATATCTGGAGGCGACCGGGCTGGCCGTGGCCGGCGGCACGGTCGTGGTCACGGACATCAACTGTTTCTCGAACAGCAGCTACGACAGCAACGTCATCGCGCTCGACGCCGCCACGGGCGCCGAACGGTGGAGCAGCCTCACGTGGTGGACGACCGACACCGTGGTCGTCGACGCCGGCACGGTGGCCGTGTCCGGCTTCTGCGGGACCTGCGACGGCGAGGAGTACGGGGTCGAGGCGTTCCGGCTGTCCGACGGCGCGTCGCTGTGGAGCCGGACGAACGCCGTCCTCGCCGGGCCGGTGTCGTCGGGCGGGCGCATCCTGCTGGCCGGCACGCGCACCGCGTACACCGAGGCGGTGTCCATCACCACGGGCACGGGGCCGTGGATGACCGGCCTGCGCTACTCGGCGAGCGCGGCGGATCCGGCCCGCGCCCAGTTCTACGTCTCCGGGACGCCGGGCCTGCGCGCGCTGGCCACCGGCAGCGGCAAGACACTGTGGACGGTCAAGAACGAGTCGGGTGACCTGGCCACCGACGGCCGGCGGGTCTACGTCGCCTCGGCCGGGCGGATCAACGCGTACGGCCCGGGGAACGGCAAGCTGCTGTGGACCCGGAAGCTGGCGACGCCGGGGAACCTGGTGCGCGCGGGCGGCCTGCTCTACGCCACCAGCGGCACGTCGCTGCTGATCCTCGCGCCGACGAGCGGGACGACGATCCGCCCGTTCGGCACGGCGACCCGGCACGTCGTGGTCGCGGGCGGCCGGCTGTACGTCACGAACGGCCGGACGGTCCGGGCGTACACGCCGTGATGAGCTCCTCCACCAGGGCCGCGCCGACCGGCTCGCCGGTCACGAGCACCCGGTAGTAGATCGGGCCGACCAGCCGGTCCACCAGCACGTCGAGGTCCGCGTCCGCGGGCAGTTCGCCGCGCGCCACCGCGCGCTCGAGCGGCCTGCGGTCGCGGGCCCGCTGATGGGTCAGGTGCTCCTCGCGCAGCCGCGCGGCCAGGGCGGGGTCGTGCTGTGCCTGACCGGTCAGCGCCCGGAACACCGCGCCCGCGTCCGACTCCGTGAGGTACGCCGCGAGCCGGGTCAGGTACTCGCGCAGGTCGCCGGCGAGGCTGCCGGTGTCCTGCGGTTCCAGGTCCTCGGCGGAGTCCTGGATGAACGCGTCCATCAGCACGTCGGTCTTCGACGGCCACCAGCGGTAGATGGTCTGCTTCGCCACCCCGGCCCGCGCGGCGATGCCCTCGATGGTCAGCCCGGCGAAGCCCTTCTCCACCAGCAGGTCGTCCGCCGCGAGCAGCACGCTCTGCCGGGCGTGCTCGCTGCGCCCGTGCCGGTTGCCCCGGTGTTCCACTCCGCCTCCCTTGTCTAGACGCAACGTTGCGTCTAGCGTTGCCGTCATGCCGACCACTCTGACACAGTCGCCCGCCGCTGCCGTCCTCGACCGGCTCTTCACCGCCGCCTGGCAGGACGACCTCCGTGACCACCCCGGTCTGGACTTCGACACGGCCACCGCCCAGGAACGCGCCGACGCGCTCCACGACGTCTACATGCCCGTCTCGCCGCGCGGCGGTGAGCTGCTCTACTCGCTCGTGCGGACCAGCCGGCCCCGCACGGTCGTCGAGTTCGGCACGTCGTACGGCATCTCCACGCTCTACCTGGCCGCCGCGGTGACCGACAACGGCTTCGGGCACGTGCACACCACCGAGCTCAGCGCGGCCAAGGTGGCGGCGGCCGGCGCCAACCTGGCCGAGGCCGGGCTCGCCGGCGTCGTCACGATCCTGCCCGGCGACGCGCTGCGGACGCTCGCCGGCGTCCCGGGGCCCGTCGACCTCGTGCTGCTCGACGGCTGGAAGGACCTGTGCCTGCCGGTGCTGCGCCTGCTGGAACCCCGGCTGCGCCCCGGCGCCCTGGTCGTCGCCGACGACACCACGTTCCCCGGCATGGCCGGCTACCTGGCGTACGTGCGTGCGCCGGGCAACGGCTACGTCAGCGTGGACTTCCCCGTCGACGACGGTATGGAGCTGAGCTGCTGGTCCCCCGCCACCGCGATCCAGTAACGGCGGACCCGGCCGATCTCCGTGTCGCGCACGTCCTCCAGCACGCCGCCGGCGCGCTCGATCGTGCGGCGCGAGGCCTCGTTCGCCTCGTTGCAGGTCACCAGCACCCGGTCCAGACCGAGGCCCTTCGCGTACGGCAGCACGCCCGCGAGCGCCCACGAGGCCAGGCCACGCCGCCGCGCGCCCGGGCGTACGCCGTACCCGATGTGGCCGCCGGCCTCGAGCAGGAAGTCGTTGAGCTCGTGCCGCAAGGCGATCGTGCCCAGCACCTCGTCGCCCTCCACCATCCACCAGTAGGTGCAGTGCACCCAGCCGGGCACCGGCGGGACGGCCGGATCCGACTCGCGCAGGAGCTTGCGGACGAACGCCGCGAAGCCGTCCGGTGTGTCGACGTCGTCGCCGGGGCGCAGCCCGGAGCCGTCCTGGTGCACGCCGCGCCCCCAGTCGTCGCGGGCGGCGAGCCAGCCGGCGTGCAGGCGGGCGGTGGGCGCGATCAACTCGGGCATGGGGGCAGGTTAGGCGCGGCCGCCCGGGCCCGCGACCTGACCCGGGTCGTCCGCCGCGATGCGGGACATGATCCGCCGGGCCATGTCGCCGAGCCGGGCCAGGTCGTCGTCGCTGAGCGCGTCCAGCACGAGCGCCCGCACCGCCGCGACGTGGCCCGGCGCGCTCTGCCGTACCTTCGCCCAGCCCGCCTCGGTCAGCACGGCGTTGGTGTAGCGGCCGTCCTGCGGGCAGGTCGTCCGCTCGACCCAGCCCCGGCCCTCGAGGCGTTTGACCACGTGCGACAGCCGCGACAGCGAGCCGTTGGCGAGCGCCGCCAGCTCGCTCATCCGGCGGGTGCGCCGCGGCGCCTCGGAGAGGTTGGCCAGCACGAGGTATTCGAAGTGGCTCAGGCCGGAGTCGCGCTGCATCTGCGCGTCCAGGGCCGCCGGGAGGCGCAGGAGCAGGCCCCCGACCGGCAGCCACGACTCGAGCTCGCCGGCGCTCAGCCATCGGGTGGGTTCGGCGCTCACCACCCCATCGTACGTCGGTTTGAAGCTTCAACTAGGCGGCGGCGAGGACCAGGAGGCGCCGGATCTGGTCCTGCCGCGCCGCGGTCATCCGCTCGGCGAGCGCCCTGGCCGGTGGGTACCGCCCGCCCGCGACCTCCATGCGGGCCACCTCGACACAGTTGTGCAGGTGCCCCAGGAGCATGCTGACCGCCGTACGGTCGAAAGCCGCGCCGCGGGCCGCGGCCAGCTCGCCGATGTCGGCGTCGCGCAGCGAGTGCAAATCGCCGTGGCCCGCGTGCACGCCGGCGTCCGGATCGGCCGAGGGCGGCTGCTGCCACCCGGTCAGCCAGCGCTGCATGGTCTGCGCCTCGTCGCGCCACTGGTCGCGCAGCTCGGCGGCGAGCGCCCGCACCCGCGGATCGGTGGCCCCCTGCGCGGCGGGCGTCACGACCAGCTCGCCCTGCCGGACGTACTCGAGGCTCATCTGGAGGAACATCACGTCGGTCGCGTCGTACGCCGGCGGTGGCGGCGGGGCCGGCGCCGCGCCGCACGCGGCGAGCAGCATCAGCACCACCGCGGCCACGACGGGCAGGGCGGGTCCACGGCCGCGGACCCGCCCCGGGTACGTCGTCAGATCCGTTCCCACAGCGCGGGCACGTTCGGCGGCTCCCACCCGGCCAGCGCCGTGTGCGCCTGCCGGCAGCGGTACGTCGCACCGCCGTAGGTCACCACGTTCCCGGCGACGTACGCCGTTCCGGCCTGCCAGGTCCCGCCGGCGGGCGGCTGGGTCGGCGGGGTGGTGGGCGGCGTGGTCGGCGGGTTCGTCGGCGGCGGCGTCGTGGGCGGTGGCGTGCTCCCGCCACCGCCGATGTTCAGGTCGACGCACGCGTAGAACGCGTTGGCCGTGTCGGCGATGTTCCACCGGGCGAGCACGGTCTGCCGGCCACGGAAGCTGCCCATGCTGACGGTGTGGGACTTGGTGGCCCCCGGCTGCGCGCCGCCGTCGTTGAACGAAGCGAGCCGCGTGCCGCCGATGAAGTACTCCCACGTGCTGGTGGCGTGCCGGGCGGTGAGGACCCAGTTGAACGTCACCGACGTGCCGACCGAGGCGGCGGGCCAGTTCCTGCTGTTGTCGTTGAGCACGGCGAAGCGGCTGCCACCGCCGTTGCACTGCATGGAGCCCTTGGGAGCCTCCACGCTCTGCGGTTCGTACACGATGTCGCCGCAGTTGGGTACGGCGCCGCTGGCGCAGTTGGCCTGGCGGCTGGGGGGCGAGGAGATGTAGCCGTGTGCCGAGGCGGGGGCCACGGCGACGAACAGGGAGGCGCCGATGGCCGCGGCGCTCAGGAGGGGGAGGGTGATTCTGCGTCTCATGAAGGTCTCCTCTTCATGGGGGACGGCAGGCCGGGCGTGGGGGCGGCCGACCCGCCGCGGGGAACCGGGGACGTATGGGGGACCTCCCCGGCTGTTCGCCCAACATAAGTTAAAGCTTGTTAACAGTAAAGAGATCTAATCAAGAATTTCGATGTGTGCGACGCGTACCCGGCGGTCGTTAAGGTGCGGGCCGCCGCTGCCGATATCGACGAGGTGCCGGACATCCACGACGTGATCGACTCCCGGGCCGTCACCTCCGTCTTCCAGCCGCTGATCTCGCTCGCCACCGGCGACCTGGTCGGCTACGAGGCGCTGAGCCGCGGACCGGCGGGCACCCCGTGGGAATCCCCCGCCGCCCTGTTCGCGGCCGCCCGTACGGCCGGCCGCGACAGCGAGCTCGACTGGGTCTGCCGGGCGGCGGCGTACCGCGCGGCGCTCGCGGCGGAACTGCGGACGGCCCTGTTCGTGAACATGGAGCCGACGTCCTGGCGTACGCCCTGCCCGCCCGACCTCGCCGGCGTGGTCGCCGAGGCGCAGCGCCACCTGCACGTGGTCACCGAGATGACCGAACGCGCGATCGCCGACGACCCGTCCGGCCTGCTGGCCGCCACGACGAGCTGCCGGGCGGCGGGCTGGGGTGTGGCCCTCGACGACGTCGGCGCGGACCCCCTGTCGCTGGCCCTGATGCCGTTCGTGCACCCCGACGTGGTCAAGCTCGACATGTCGCTGCTGCACGCACCCACCGCACGGCACACCGCCGAGGTCGTCTCGGCCGTCGGGGCGTACGCGGAGGCCAGCGGCGCGACCATCCTCGCCGAGGGCGTGGAGACCCTCGAGCACGAGCTCACCGCCCGCACCATGGGCGCCACCGTGGCCCAGGGCTGGCGCTACGGCCGGCCCGCACCGCTGCCGGCCACTCCCCCGGCGCGCAGTGCTCCCCTGCCGCCGGTCTGCGCGCCCGCGGCCGCGGCCGGGACGCCGTACGAGATCGTCGCCGCGCACCGCCCGGTGGTGGAGACCACCAAGTCGGTGCTGATGCCGATCAGCCACCACATCGAGGCCCTCGCCGACGGCGGCCAGGTGCTGCTCGCCTGCTTCCAGGACGCCCGCCACTTCGGAGCGGCGACCGCCCGCCGCTTCGCCCGCATCGCCGCGGCCAGCCCGCTCGTCGCCGCCTTCGGCGTGGGCCTCGCCGCCGAACCGGCCCCGGGCGTCCGCGGCGCGGGCCTGCAGGGCGACGACCCGCTGCGCGGCGAATGGAACGTCATCGTGGTCGGCCCGCACCGCTCGGTGGCCCTGGTGGCGCGCGACCTGGGCGACACCGGCCCGGAGGCGGAACGCCGCTTCGCGTTCGCGGTCACCCACAACCGCGACCTCGTGGTGGCCGCGGCGCGGTCGCTGCTGCACGGAATCACCCCGGTCCGGACGGCGGCCCTGGAAAGCCTCGTCGCCGTCTGACAGCCGCCACGCCGATGATTTCCCAAAAGCGGTGACTCTGCGGTCGCCCTTTCTCCGACACAGGGTCACCGTGGGGAAACCTTCAGCAGCGAGGGCACCGACGCGCGCCAGGTGGCCTGCCGCATCCGGCTGACCGGGTTGCACCCCATGGTGTTACGAGCCCTCGAGATCACCGGGCTGGTCGACCACGTCGCTGCGACCACCCGGCGACCGGAAGGGTGAGAGCCGCCGTCACAACGCCCCACCGCGGCGCCCCGCACCGCCGGCGAGCTGCACGAGCTCGGTCTTGACCCGGAGGATCTGCTCCTCCTTCGCCGTGAGCTGCTCCTCGATCAGCCGCAGCTCGTTGACCACCTCGAGGGGCACGGCGAGCGGCCCGTACCGCGCCTGACGTTCCTCGAGCTGGTTGCGGCTGCCGAGCAGGATGTTGTGCTGGGTGCGCAAGCTCTGCAGGCGCACCTGCAAGACGGTCTCGCGGGCCTGGCGGTCCTCCCAGTCCACCTCGGCCGCCGAGCGGTCCGCGATGTCGCCGGCCGCGTCACTGGCCCGGCTCAGCGACTCGCTGGGCCGGCCCGCGCCGGTGACCGCGGGCCATCGGTCCCCCGCGAGCGCGGTCTCGGCGGCCGCCACGTCGCCGCGGATCGCCGCGGCCTGGTCGTGCAGGCTGCCGGCGGGCGTACGGGCGAGCAGGCTCCGCAGCTCGTCGATCAGCTCTCCGAGGCGCCGGCTGTCGGTCCACTGGGCGGCGATGCCGGCCGCCCGGCGGTAGAACAGCTCGGTGTCCGTGCGGGCCCGGTCGTCGAAGGCGTGCAGAGCCAGCGTCACCTCGTGGACGTGCTCGGCGCGCCGGGACAGGAAGTCGGCCACGGCCTTCGTCATCGCCTGCCCGGCCAGCTCGTACGGGAACTGCGCGGTGCCGGTGCCGAGGGCCGGGAAGGCAACCCGCCGCAATCTCAGCGCCTCCGCCAGCTCGAGACACCGGTCCACGATCGCGCGCAGACAGGACTCGTCCGGGCTGCCGAGGCCGTCGAGGTCGAGGGTGACGCCGTGGAAGATGTAACGGGCCTTCAGCTTCCCGGCCGTGGTGACCGCGACGTCGCCCAGCTTGAGCGGGGTGTGCTTGCCGGCGTCCATCTCGACGGCCGGCCCGGCGGCGTGGCGCAGGGCTGCGGAGACCCCGCCGCCCATCGTGAGGTAGTTGTCGTCCGAGCTGACCAGGGCGTCCGCGGCGATGCCGGGGAGGCTGGCGAACACCACCCGGAACGTCCGGTTGCCGATCAGGTACGAGCTCTCCCGTTCCTGGTGCTCCACCCCGGTGTCACCGCCGTCCGAGCAGAGCGCGCAGCCGCTCGATCTCGGCCCGCTCGTGCTCGAGCTCGGCGCGCTTGTACGGCGGGACGTTGAGCATCCCGTACGCCGCGACCTGCTCCTCGAGCAGCCGGGCACTGTTCTCGTGGATGGCGATGAGCCGGCGCAGGTGAACCTCGTCCTCGCGCGGCGCCGGGCCCGGCGCCGCGAGCGGCACGAGCGCTGGGAAGAGCCGCGCGGCCACCTCGACGGGGACCGCTCGCGCGCCTAGGTCGGTGCCTTTGTCGCGCGATCGGCTCACCAGGCCCACCACCTTGCCGCTGCGCGCGTGCAGCAGCGGCGCCCCTGACAGCCCCGGCCGGGCCTGAGCACTGCGCAGCCGGTACAGCGTCTCGTCGTCACGGTAGGACGGACCCTCGTAGACGAAGTGAGCGGAGTCGCCGGCCGGATAGTCGTCGGTGAACCCGAACGTGCTCACCTCGTCGCCGGGCTCCGGGGCTTCGGCCGACAGCTCTGCGGCGGGCAGGGATGGCAGCCGCGCGCGCAGGACGGCCAGATCGGCTCCCTCGCCGCCCGGCGGCGGCGTGATCACCTGCTCGACGGCGACCGTCACCGGTCCGGCGTTGAGCGTGACCCGCTCGGCACCGCGCACCACGTGGTGGCAGGTCAGGACCAGGTCCGGGCCGATCAGGAAACCGGTGCCGTTGCCGTCGGCCCGGGCGACCCGCACGATCGTGCGGCGCAGCTGTTCGGCGTTCACCGCAGGTCCCACTCCAGCGTCACCGTGACGTGCGCCGACCCCGTGCCCTTGACGATCAGGGCAGTGGCCTGGCCCGACTCCATGCTGACGTCCAGGCCGAACTCGACCGTGGCCCGCGACGGCTGCACGCGGTCCAGCCCGGCCCGGACGCTCGTCGCGATCTTGCTCAGCGCCTCGGTGAAGCCGTCGAAGGCCGGTATCCGGTGGGCGATGTCCTCCTCGCGGGCCCCGGCCGGGGTCTCGACCTGGATGACGGTCGTCTCGTCGATGCGCAACGACGTCGTACCCGTGTCCATGCTTACTCCCATGGCAGGCGGCGTTTGATCGCAGCCTATCGACGCGATCGGCCGACGCGACCGTCCTGTCGAGACGAGAACCCGACAGGGTGAGTCGGCCCGCGGGCGGGCTGGCCGACGGGGTGCGGCGCCGGCGGGCGTTCTACGCCGGCGCCTTCGTCGGGTACGGAGCCGCCCTGCTCGCTCGGCGTTCCTGGTGGGCCCCCGGTGGCGGCTTTAGGGACCGCTGTGGCGGCAGGGTGCTGCTTACCCTGCCCATCTCGCGCCGGCTTGCGCGCCCGCGTCCGCGGTCTCTGGGGGCCGTACGGGGTATTCACGATCAGCGCCGGGCTGAAGGTGACCGCCGCCGCGGCCGGCACCCATCTCGCGGCCGCGGCGGCGAGCTGGGTGGCGGCGCGGCCCTCGACAGCCTCGTCGCCGTCTGACCCCGATAGCATCCCGGCCATGCCGCGGCCGGTGATCTTCGACCTCTACCACACGCTGATCCACGGCGCCGACGACGATCGGGACCGCGTCGTGGCCGAGATGGCGTCCATGGTGGGGGTTGCCCCGGATGCGCTGGTCGCCGCGTACCACCGCACCTGGCGGGAGCGGATCGTGCGGTGGAGCGTCGAGGACACCATCCGCATCCTCACCGCACGCCTCGGCGTGCATCCCACCGATGAGCAGGTGGCGCGCGCGGCGGAACACCGGCGGGTCCTCGTGCGCCGGATCCTCGGGACCGTGCCGGCCGCGACGTTGCGCACGCTCGACTCGCTGCGCGCCGCCGGGCACCCGTTGGCGCTGATCAGCAACGCCACCTCGGACACCGCCGAGGCGTGGCCGCACAGCCCGCTCGCCGCGCGATTCGACGTCGTCGTGTTCAGTTGCGAGGTCGGCCTGGCCAAGCCCGACCCGGCCGTCTACCGCGCCGCGACCGACCGGCTCGGCGCGGACCCGGCGCACTGCCTCTTCGTCGGCGACGGCGCCGACGGCGAGCTGGCCGGAGCCGCCGCGGCCGGGCTGCCCACGCTGCGCATCACCGAGCTCAACGACACCGATCCACTCTGGCCCGGGCCGGCGCTCGCCGCGATCGGCGACCTCCCCGCCCTGCTCAGGATGCGGTAGCCAGCTCCTCCAGCGTGGCCCGCGCGCCCTTGCTGTGCAGGGACGCCAGCACCGAGCGGTACGTCGACACGAACCGTTCGTTGTCGGCGAGGGCCCCGAACAGCTCGCGGTTGGCGATGAAGGCCAGCGGTTCCTCGCGCTGGCGGCGGGCGAGCGGCACGAGCGTGTCGGCGAACCGGTCGACCACCTCGATCGGCTGCCCGTGCTCGTCGACGCCCTCGGCGTAGCGGGCCCAGGACGCCACGACAGCGGTCGAGCGCAGGATCTCGCCGCCGGTGTCGAGGTTGTGGCGGATCACCGGGAGCAGCCACTTCGGGATGCGGTCGGAGCTCTCGGCGCACAGCCGGGCGACGGTGTCGCGGACCTGGGCGTTGGAGAAGCGGTCGATGAGCTGGTGCTTGTACTCGTCCAGGTCGATGCCCGGCACCGGCTCCAGCGTGGGGGTGGCCTCGCGGTCCATGTACGCCAGCAGGAAGTCGGCGAACAGCGGGTCCTGCGCGACGTCGTGCACGAGCCGGTAGCCGCTGAGGTAGCCGAAGTAGCAGAGCGCCTGGTGGCTGGCGTTGAGCAGGCGCAGCTTCATCAGCTCGTACGGCTCGACGTCGGCGACCACCTGCACCCCGGCGTCCTCGAACGGGGGCCGGCCCTGGCCGAAGGAGTCCTCGAGCGCCCACTGGGTGAACGGCTCGCACACCACCGGCCAGGCGTCGTCGACGCCGTACCGCTTGCGGACCTCCTCGCGGTCCTCGTCGGTGGTGACCGGCGTGATGCGGTCCACCATGCTGTTGGGGAACGCGACGTGCTGCTCGACGTACCCGCCCAGCTCGGGGTCGCGCAGCGTGGCGAACGCGACGAAGCTGCGCCGCGCGGCGTGGCCGTTGCCCTGGATGTTGTCGCAGCTCATGATCGTGAAGGGCGGTACGCCCCGGTCGCGGCGGCGGGCCAGCGCCTCGGTGATGAGGCCGAACGTGGTCCTCGGCGCGGCGCCCGGCCGCAGGTCGTGCTGCACGTCGGGGTTGTCGGCGACGAACTCCCCGGTGACGGCGTTGAAGTTGTAGCCGCCCTCGGTGACGGTCAGCGAGACGATCCGGATCTCGGGCGCGGCCATCTTCTCGATGACCGCCTCGGGGTCGTCCGGCGCGTACAGGTACTCCTTGATGGAGCCGATCACCCGCGGGTCGAGGCTGCCGTCGGGGGCCTTGACGACGAGCGTGTAGAGGCCGTCCTGGGCCACGAGCGCGTCGCGCATCCTCCGGTCGGCCGGCATCACCCCGACGCCGCAGATCGCCCAGTCCAGGGCCTTGCCGTCGCTCATCAGGCGGTCGAGGTACATGGCCTCGTGGGCGCGGTGGAAGCCGCCGACGCCGAAGTGCACGATCCCCGTCCGCAGCGCGCCCCGGTCGTACGACGGCACGGGCAGGTCGTCCGGCAGGGACGACAGGTTCTGGGCAGTCAGCGGCAACATCGGTGGGTCCTCCCAGCGCTGCTCGACGGGCCTGGCGACCCCAGCATCGCACCCGGAGCGGGCCCCCGCGCGGCCCCGGCGACCAGGATCTTTTCACCGTCGATGAACCCGGGCATCCGCGGGCACGCAACGGGCACGGCCCGGCGGCGCATCGCCGCCGGGCCACGGGTGTCGCCGCCGGTCAGACCGTCAGGGCCGGCGCCGGCGCCGGCTTGTCACCGGTCATGTGCCGCAGGTACGCGGGCAGGGTGAGAAATTCCGGGCAGGTCCGCTCGGTCAGCAGGACCGTGAGCAGGGTGCGGGCCTGCCCGAAGCAGCGGGCGGCGTCCTCGTCCAGGGCGCCGGTCTCGGCGAGCACGTCGAGTTCCTCGCGCAGCATCCGGGTCACCAGGCCCGCCGTGACCGGCACGCCGTAGTCGGTGGGGGTGCCGTGCGAGATCCACTGCCAGAGCTGGGCCCGGCAGATCTCGGCGGTCGCCGCGTCCTCCATCAGGCCGCCGAGCGCCACCGCGCCCCGGCCGCCGAGCCACGCGGCGACGTACCGCAGCGCCACGCTGACGTTGGTGCGCAGGGCGACCTCGCTGACGGCGACCGCGGTCTCCTTGACGTCCAGCAGCTCCTCGGCCGTGACCCGCACGTCGTCGCGGCGGCGCACGATCTGGTGCGGCTCGAAGCCCAGCCACTGGTCGAAGACCTCCTTGCAGGTCTCCACCAGGCCCGGGTGCGCGACCCAGGAGCCGTCGAAGCCGTCGCCGACCTCGCGCCGCTTGTCCTGCCGGACCTGGTTGAGCGCCCGCTTCGCCGCGACCGGGTCGCGGCTGGGCACGACGGCGGCCATGCCGCCGATCGCGTGGGCCCCGCGCCGGTGGCAGGTCTTGACCAGCAGTTCGGTGTACGCCCGCATGAACGGCGCGGTCATCGTCACCTGCGAGCGCTCGGGCAGCACCACGTCCGGCCGGTTCTTGATCATGCTGAACAGGTAGTCCCACCGGCCCGCGTTGAGCCCCGCCGAGTGCTCGCGCAGCTCGTACAGGATCTCGTCCATCTCGAAGGCCGCGGTGATCGTCTCGATCAGCACCGTCGCCCGGATCGTGCCGCGCGGGATGCCGAGGGCCTGCTGGGCGAAGACGAACACGTCGTTCCACAGCCGCGCCTCGAGGTGGCTCTCGAGCTTGGGCAGGTAGAAGTACGGCCCGCTGTCCCGCTCGATCTGCCGGCGTCCGCAGTGGAACAGGTACATGCCGAAGTCGAACAGCGACGCCGACACCGCCCGGCCGCCGATGCGCAGGTGGCACTCCGGCAGGTGCCAGCCGCGCGGACGCACCATGATCGTCGGGATGGTGTCGCCGACCTTGTACTCGCGCCCGTCCGGGGCGGTGTAGTCGAGCGTGCCGTCCAGCGCGTCGCGCAGGTTCAGCTGGCCGGTGATGACGTTCTCCCAGGTCGGCGCGGTGGCGTCCTCGAAGTCGGCCATCCACACCTTCGCGCCGGAGTTCAGCGCGTTGATCGTCATCTTGCGCTCGGGCGGCCCGGTGATCTCCACCCGGCGGTCCGTCAGGTCCTCCGCCGGCGGCGCGACGGTCCACGAGTCGTCCTTGCGGACCGCCTCGGTCGACGGCAGGAAGTCCAGCTCGGTGGTGCGGGTGGCCCGCCGGCGCCGGCGCCGCTCGAGCAGCTGCACCCGGCGGGCGCCGAACTCCCGGTCCAGCGCCACGACGAAGTCGATCGCCTCGGGCGTGAGGATCTCGGCGTACCGGCCCTGGCTCTCGCCGCAGATCGTGACCTCTTCGCCGCCCATCAGAACTGCTCCTCCTCGGTCGAGCCGGACAGCGCGGTGGTCGAGCTCTCCGGGTTCAGCGCGGTCGAGACGGCGTCGAAGTAGCCGGTGCCGACCTCGGCCTGGTGCTTGGTCGCGGTGTAGCCCTCGCTCTCGGCCGCGAACTCGGCTTCCTGGAGCTTCACGTACGCGCTCATGCCGGTCGTCGAGTATCCCTTGGCCAGCTCGAACATCGAGTGGTTGAGGGCGTGGAAGCCGGCCAGCGTGACGAACTGGAACTTGTAGCCCATCGCGCCGAGCTCTTTCTGGAACCGGGCGATCGTGGCGTCGTCGAGGTTGCGCTTCCAGTTGAACGACGGCGAGCAGTTGTACGCCAGCATCTTGTCCGGGTGCACCTTGTGGACGGCCTCGGCGAACTGCTTGGCGAACTCGAGGTCCGGCTTGCCGGTCTCCACCCACAGGAGGTCGGCGTAGTCGGCGTACGCGACGCCGCGGGCGATGGCCGCCTCGGGGCCGCTGCGCACCCGGAAGAAGCCCTCGGCCGTACGCTCGCCGGTGAGGAACGGCTTGTCCCGCTCGTCCACATCGGTGGTGAGCAGGTCCGCGGCAAGCGCGTCGGTCCGGGCGATGACGACGCTCGGCACCCCGGCGACGTCCGCGGCCAGCCGGGCGGCGTTGAGCGTACGGATGTGCTGGCCGGTCGGGATGAGCACCTTCCCGCCGAGGTGGCCGCACTTCTTCTCGGACGCCAGTTGGTCCTCCCAGTGCACGCCCGCGGCGCCCGCGGCGATCATCGCCTTCATCAGCTCGAACGCGTTGAGCGGGCCGCCGAAACCGGCCTCGGCGTCGGCCACGATGGGCGCGAACCAGTCGCGCTCGTGCCGGCCCGCGGCGGTGTCGATCTGGTCGGCGCGCAGCAGCGCGTTGTTGATCCGGCGCACCACCGCCGGCACCGAGTTCGCCGGGTACAGGCTCTGGTCCGGGTACGTGTGCCCGGACAGGTTGGCGTCCGCCGCCACCTGCCAGCCGGAGAGGTAGATGGCCTTGAGGCCGGCGCGGACCATCTGCACCGCCTGGCCGCCGGTGAGGGCGCCGAGCGCGTTGATGTACTCCTCGTCGTGCAGCAGCTCCCACAGCCGCTGGGCGCCGCGCTCGGCGAGGGTGTGCCGCTCCTGCAAAGTCCCGCGCAGTCGCACGACGTCCTGGGCGGTGTAGTCACGCTTCACGCCGAGCCAACGGGGATCGCCGGCCCACGCCCGAGTGAGGTCCGCGGCGGTACCGCCCCTGACTTCGGTCAGCTGATCAGTCATCTCAAGGATTCCTTTCCTACTACCCGGCCTGCTCTCCGGTGGAAGAACTCGACTGTTGCGCAGCCTGCAACCCCTGCTGAAGGCAAATGTGAGGAGAAGAAGTGAGAAATTTCTGCTAGCGTCAATTCCCGTGACGGCTTCCCCCACGGACACCTCAGTCGATCTCGTGACGCTCGGGCAGCGGCTGCGCCATCTGCGCCGCGCCAAGAACATGACCCTGGACCAGCTCAGTGCGGCGGTCGGACGGGCACCCTCCCAGCTGTCCCTGATCGAGAACGGCAAACGCGAGCCCAAGCTCAGCGTCCTGCAGGCGATCGCGGCGGCTCTCGGCGTACCGATGCAGGACCTGTTGAAGCCCGAGGCGCCGAGCCGGCGCGCCGGGCTGGAGATCGAGCTGGCCCATTTCCAGCGGGAACCCGCCTACCAGGTGCTCGGGCTGCCCGTCGTGCGCGGCGGGCGGCGGCTGCCGGCCGACGCGCTGGAGTCGCTCATCGGCCTGCACCGCGAGCTGACCCGGCTGCTGACCGAGCAGAGCGCCACCCCGGAGGTGGCCCGCCGCGCCAACCAGCAGCTGCGCGAGCGGATGCGCCGGCGCGACAACTACTTCGCCGACGTCGAGCAGGCCGCGGCGAAGGTGCTGCAGGCGGTCAAGCACGCCACCGGCCCGCTGTCGCAGCGCGGCATCCTCGACATCGCCGCGCACCTCGGTTTCACCCTGCACTACGTGCCGGACCTGCCCGGCTCCACCCGCTCGGTCACCGACCTGCGCCACCGGCGCATCTACCTGCCGCAGGTCGCCAGCAACAAGGGCCACGACCCGCGCGCGGTGGTGCTGCAGACGCTCGGCCACTTCGTGCTCGGCCACAACGACCCGGCCGACTACGGCGACTTCCTGCGCCAGCGCGTCGAGGCCAACTACTTCGCGGCGGCGCTGCTCATGCCGGAGAAGTTCGCCGTCGACTTCCTGCGCGACGCCAAGGCCGACCGGGCCCTGGCCATCGACGACTTCCGCGACGCGTTCGGCGTCTCCTACGAGACCGCCGCGCACCGCTTCACCAACCTGGCGACCCACCACTTCGGCATCCCGGTGCACTTCTGCCGGGTGCACGAGAGCGGCACCGTCTACAAGGCGTACGAGAACGACAACGTCCGCTTCCCCGCCGACGTGACCGGGGCGATCGAGGGCCAGCCGGTGTGCCGCAACTGGGCGTCGCGCACGGTCTTCCAGGCCCAGGACCCGTACTCGTCGTTCTACCAGTTCACCGACACGGTGGGCGGCACCTACTGGTGCACGGTGCACGTGGAGGCCACCGGCTCGGGCCTGTTCTCGGTCACGGTCGGCACGCCGTACGAGCACGCCCGCTGGTTCCGCGGCGGCGACACCACCCGGCGTACGGTGTCCCGCTGCCCGGACCCGGACTGCTGCCGCCGCCCCCCGGCCGACCTGGTGCAGCAGTGGGAGGGCAACGCCTGGCCGAGCGCCCGGGTGCACTCGCACCTGCTGGCGGCGCTGCCGCCGGGCACGTTCCCGGGCGTCGACCAGCAGGACGTCTACGAATTCCTCCAGCGGCGCGCCGGGTCCTGAGCTCGCCGGCCCGGGCCCGGCCCGCCGCTGGGCGAGCGAATGGTGTCAGCGCACGAGAAGCGTGTAATTCGGCGCCACTCCGGTGCGGCAGCGGAATGTCGTCCAGATCTTGCGGTCCACACCGTCGGCACCCACCCGCGCGCATTCCCCGCGCGGATCGGCGACCTCAGTGAAAAGTGCGGTGTAGACCTGCGTCTCGGTCGCGGCGGCGGTGTCCCGCGGCGTGTAGGTGACGATCAGATCGTCGCCGGCGAACCCGGAACGGATCCGCGCGCCGGTCCACAGACCCGTGGCCTGACCTGCGGCGGCGATCACCTCGGCCCGGCCGAAGCCGTACGTCCCCAGCAGGTCGGTCACGGGGGCGGGTGCGGCGAGGGCGGCGCCCGGGACGAGCAGGGTGGCAGCGACCGCGGTGGCGGTCAGGGCGGTGCTTCGCATTTCTCGGCATCCTCCGGATAACGGCTGCGGGGTTCTTCCCGCAGCACCGTGTTCAACCGCGGGAGGGTCATCTCCGCAGCGGCTGAATTCACCGTAGGAGCCGGCAGCGGAATGCGGTGCAAGCAAGCTCACACCAAATGGAGAAGAACCTGTTACACCATTTCGGAGGGTGCCCGAACCGCCGGTTCGAGGAGGGACAGGGTGCGCCGGCCGGCGTCGAGGGCGGCACGGACGCCGATCGGCATCGGCAGGTTGGGGCCGGCATGGCCGATCTCCACGTTGCCCAGGACCGGGATGTCGCGGTCGCCGAGCACGTCGAGGACGATCTCGCGCAGCGTCGGGGACCCACCGGGCTCCGCGAGCCCCTCGATCGCGTGCGGGATCCCCACCACCATCCCGGCGATCCGGTCGAGGATGCCGCAGTGCCGCAGCACGTGCCGTCCGGCCACCGTCGTGCGCGATGATCGCGCGGACCTCGGGGTCGCGCAGGAGACCGTTGAGCTCGTCGGCGATCTCCGCCGGCCCGGCAGCGCTCCACCACCGGCGCCGCCCCGCCTCGAGCAGGGGTGCACGCCGCACGCGGAACCCCATCCGCTCGAGCACCGCGACGGCCTGCTGGAGGTCGGGCTCGTACTCGGCGTGCAGCGGCCCGGCCAGGGACGCGATGATGACGAGGTCCGCGATGTTCGGCGACTGGTCGGACGGCACCATCGTCACCGGCCTGGCGGCGGACGCCAGGATCGCGCTCGTCGCCGTCGACGACATCGGCACGGCCGCGGCCGCTGCCTTCGCCGGCCCGGAACGCTTCCACGGCAGCGACGTCCAACTCGCCGGCGACCTCCTGACCATGACCGAGATCGCCGCGATCCTCTCGGACGTGCTGGGCCGGCGCATCGAGGCGCCGGTGCTCACCGCGGCCGGGGCGGTGCAACGCGGCATGCACCCGGCGATGGTGTCGATGATGGAATGGTCGAACGAGGTGGGCAACCCGGTCCGGCCGGCGCACGCCCGCGAGCTCGGCCTGCGCACCACCGACTTCCGCACCTGGGCGGCACGGGCCTTCGCTGGCGGACTCCGGCGCCGGGACTCTCGCCCCGGCGCCGGGTCGGGCTCAGCGGCGGTCCGCCACCGAGGCCACGAACGCCGCGTTCCAGGCCAGCGCCGAGTTCCAGTTGATGGCGATCTCGTTCGTCGACCAGGACTGGATGTCGTCGATGTAGCAGAACTGGCCGATGCAGCCGGTCAGCTTGCTCTGCGCGTACGGGTCCTGGATGGACGAGTTCGCGCCGCCCGCGAGCGAGCCCTTGGGCGGGTTGGGCAGGGCCGGGTCGAGCTCGTGGGCGTACCAGCGGCTGTGCTGGTTGTGCGAGCTGACCTCGCCGTAGCCGGTCACGTACGACTGGTTGAGCGCGTTGCGGCCCAGCACGTAGTCCATGCCCTCGAGCACGCCGTCGCGGTACGCCGTGCGCCCGGTCAGGTCGTACGCCGAGGCGAGCACCACCATGTTGTTCAGGATCGCGCTGTTCGAGCCCCAGTCCCACATGTTGTTGGCGGGCGCGTACGGGACGCCGTACGCGTGGGCCCGCTGGATGGCCAGGTACTTGTCCGCGCCGGCCACCACCGAGGCGCGTACCTGGGCCAGGCCCGGCAGCTTGTTCGGCACGACGGCGAGGTCCAGGCGGCCGGCGGCCGCGGTGTTGCCCCAGTCGAACGCGCCGGAGCCGAAGATGTCCGCGGTGTGCACCGGCGAGGCGAGCACCGCGTCGGCGTACTGCTTGGCGCCCGTGGTCAGGTACAGCTCGGCGGCGGCCCAGTAGAAGTCGTCGTCGACCTTGTCGTCGTTGTACGCGCCACCGCCGGTGCCGTCCGAGGCCGGGGCGTAGCGGGCCGGGTTCGCGACCGCCGCGGCGTACGCGGTCTTCGCGGCGGCCAGCGCCTTGGCCGCGAAGGCGGGGTCGTAACGGTGGTAGAGCCGGGCCGCCTGCGCCGCGGTGGCGGCCAGGTTCAGCGTCGCGGCGGTCGAGACGGGGTGCAGCTCACGCGGCTGCGGGTCCTGGTGCGGCAGCAGCGGCAGGCCGGTCCAGTTCTGGTCGTGGATCTTGTGGTGGACCATGCCGGCGAGCGGCTGCCCGGCCGGCACCTGCATCTTCAGCAGGAACTCCAGCTCCCAGCGGGCCTCGTCGAGGATGTCCGGGACCCGGTTGCCGCTCTCCGGGATGGCGAGCTGCGGCGTGGCGCTGCGGGTACGCAGGCTGCGCTCGTACTCGCTGAGGATCTCCCAGGTGGAGATGCCGCCGTTGACGACGTACTTGCCGTGGTCGCCGGCGTCGTACCAGCCGCCGGTGACGTCGAGGCGGTAGTCGCAGACGCCGGCCTGGCAGGGCACGTTCCCGTCGCCCTGGTTCGGGGGCACGTCGACGTGGCCGGCGGGACGGGCGTACCCGGGCCGCAGGTCCTCGCGGATCTCGATGCCGCTGCGCTGGGTGTAGTAGAACTTCAGCGAGTCGGCGCGCAGCTGCTCGTACGCCTTGCCGCCCAGGTCGAACGGCCGGCTGGTCTCGCCGTCGGCGACCAGCGTGAAGCCGGTGCCGGCCTTGCGGTAGCCGCTGAAGTCGATGGTGTGCACGTTCTGCCCGGAGGACGCGTCGACCCCGCGCGGCGTGCTGGTGCCCCGGGCCACGACAGCACCGGCGGCGTTCTTGAGCTGCCACGGCAGGGCGGTCGTCGCGTCGGTGACGAGCGTGGCGCGCTTCGGGCCGCCGGGCAGGTAGCCGACCTGGTTCACCCGCACCCGCGGGCCGGTGTCGGGGACGTACACCTCGGGCGGGACGCCACCGAGCAGGGAGACGTCGTCGACGCAGAAGGTCCACGGGTCGGCGCTGCCGCCGACCTGGAAAGCCACCTGCGCCTGGTTCGTCGTCGCCGGCGCGGCGAACGTGAACGAGTACGTGTCACCCGCGGCGGTCAGGGCGGGCGACGACTCGAAGTACGTGGTGTACGGGTCGACGGCGAGCCCCACGACGGCCCGGGCGACGTGACCCTCGGGAGTGCCGGAGGCCCGGAACGAGAACCGGTAGTTCTCCCCCTCGACGAGGTCGATGTCGTTCTGCCCGACGATGACGTCCCACTTGTTCTGGGTGCCGCCGTGGACCTCGGTGCACCCCTGCCCGTCAGTCAGGGTGAGCGGGTTGGGGGTGGCCCACCACGGGTCGGTGCCGGTGCTGAACCCCCCGTTGACCACCTGCTCCACCTCGTCGGCGAGAGCGGGCGCGGAGGGCGCCACGGTGAAGGCCGCCGCGAGAACCGCGGCGGCGCCTAGAGCACGTATCACGGACAAGTCTCCTTGGGAGCGCTTCCATAGGCGGATGGACACATGTTGATGCGCAGGTCACACACTGTCAACACCTACGAAACGAACCGTGGCGTCCGGGCGCCGCCCACAGTCGTCGCCCTGGGCCGTCCGCGCGCGTCGTAGACCACCACCGCGATCCTTCACCGATGCCCCGGCACGCGCCGTGCGCACGGCCGGAATTTGTCCGCGATCGCCCCGCCGCCACCGCTGATTCCCGCTTTCGGCGGCTGACCCGTTCCCGCTGATCGCCCCGGAAATGACGAAACGACCACGGCACTGACCTGGCCGGACGGCCCTCGCCACTTTCCGACAGCCGGGCCGCGCCGCCCGCGTGCTCGCATGGCCCGATGGGGAACCGTCGTCTGTGGATCGTGGCCGTGACCGTCCTCGCCGCGCCGTTCGTGGCCGCGGCGCCCGCGCAGGCCGCCGGGCCGCCCGTGGCGAGGGTGAACTTCCAGCCGGCCGGCTCCGCGGTCCCGGCCGGGTACGTCGCCGACACCGGGCAGGCGTACGACCCGGCGCGCGGGTCCGGGTGGGTGGCGCAGGGTACGCAGACGCCGCTCGACCTGACCCGCAACACCCGCGACCGGGCGCGGGCCGGCATCGACCCGCGGCTGAACACGATGATCCACATGCAGTACGGCGACACCGGCGGCAGCAACGGCGTGCCCGCCCCGGGCGCCTGGGAGTACGCGCTGCCGGCCGGCATCTACCAGGTCACGGTCGCGGTCGGTGACCAGCCGGCGTACGACAGCTCACACACCGTACGCGTGGAGGGCGTCACCGCGATCGCCGGCTTCGTCTCGACGGCGGCCGCGGAGTACCGCACGGCGACGGTGACCGTGCCGGTGAGCGACGGCCGGCTGACCGTGGACGCGATCGGCGGCAGCAACACCAAGCTCGACTACCTCGAGATCAGCCCGGCCGCGCTGAAGGTCAACTTCTCCGACGCCGCGACCGCGCCACCCTCGGGCTACCTCCGCGACTCGGGCGAGGCGTACGCCGACACGCGCGGGTACGGCTGGGTCCGGCCCGGCACGTCGACGCCGCTGAGCCTGGCCGGCAACGGGCGCAACCGGAACCCCGCGGCGGCCGAGCCCGACGTGCGGCTCGCGACGTTCGTCCACATGCAACTGCCCAGCGGCTCGGCGGGCGTCACCACACCGGGTTCGTGGGAGGTCGCGGTGCCTCCGGGCGCGTACACGGTCACGGTCGCGGTAGGTGACGCCGGTACCGCCGTGAACAGCAGCCACTGGCTGAGCATCGAGGACCAGAACGCGGTGGCGGCGTTCGTGCCGACCGCCTCGGTCAAGCACGCGACGGTGACCCGTACGGTCACGGTCACCGACGGGCGGCTCACGCTCAGCGCCGCCGGGGGCACCAACACCAAGCTCGACCACGCCGACATCGCGAGCGTCCCGGGCCCCGCGGCGCCCGCCGTCCGCACGAGCACCCCGGCGAACGGCGCGACCGGCGTCCCGCCCACCACCAGCGTCGTGGAGGACCTCGTGCTTCCCGGCGGCGGCGTCGACCAGGCCACGCTCACCAGCTCCACGGTGACGCTCACCCGGGTCTCCGACGGGGCCGCCGTACCGGCACACGTGATCACCAGTGGCGGCGGGGACGTGGTCAACCTGTCCCCCACCTCGCCGCTGGCGGCGAACACCGCGTACCGGTTCACCCTGACGTCCGGGGTGCACGACGTGACCGGGCGCGCGTTCCAGCCGTACTCGATCGTCTTCACCACCGGCTCCGGCGGCGGGACCGGCGGACCGGCCGCCTTCGACAAGGTAACCGGCGTCGCGACCGGCGCGTCCTTCACGACGGTGGTCAAGGGCCCCGACGGGCGGCTGTACGCGGGCACCCTCGACGGCCGCATCCTCCGCTTCCCGATCAACGCCGACGGCACCCTGGGCACGGCCACGGTGATCACCGCCGTCCGCGACAACGCCGCCGCGCTCGGGCTGCCCGGCGCACCGGCCCGCACGGTCATCGGCATGGCGTTCGACCCGTCCGGCGCGCTGTGGGTCACCGACAACTACCAGTACGTGGGCCCGCTCGACGTGCCCGACTGGTCCGGGCGGATCGGGCGGCTGAGCGGGACGAACCTGGGCACGTACACGCCGATGGTCGTCGGGCTGCCGCGGTCGGTGAAGGACCACGAGACCAACTCGCTGGCCTTCGGCCCGGACGGCGCCCTGTACGCCTCCCAGGGCGCCAACAACGCGATGGGCGCGGCCGACTCGACGTGGGGAGACCGGCCGGAGCGGCTGCTGAGCGCGGCGGTGCTGCGCCTGGACACCACCCGGCTGGGCTCGGCGCCGCTGGACGTGCGGACCGCGGACGGGGGCGGCACGTACGACCCGTACGCGCCCGGGGCGCCGCTGACGATCCACGCCACCGGGGTCCGCAACGCCTACGACCTGGTCTGGCACCGCAACGGCCACCTGTACGCCCCCACGAACGGCTCGGCGGCGGGCGGGAACACCCCCGCCACCCCGGCCACGCTGCCGGCCTCGTGCGCGCGCCGCGGCTACACCGGGCCGGCGGTTGCGGGGCTGACCGGCGTACCGGCGGCCGAGACGGACTACGTGTTCGACGTGCGGCCGGGGCGCTACTACGGCCACCCCGACCCGCTGCGCTGCGAGTGGGTGCTGGCCGGCGGCAACCCCACGACCGGCACGGACCCGTTCGAGGTCGCCGCGTACCCGGACGGCACCGCCCCGGACCCGGACTTCGACCTCGCCGGCACGTACGACGCGGGCCTGCACGCCTCGGCGGACGGCGCGATCGAGTACCGCGGCGGCGCGCTCGACGGCAAGCTCCTGGTCGTGCGCTACTCCTCCGGCCAGGACATCGAGACCTTCGACGTGGCGCCCGACGGCCGGCTGAGCAACCGGACCACCGGCATCACCGGGTTCACCGGCTTCAGCCAGCCGCTCGACGTCACCGAGGACACCGCCACCGGCAACCTGTACGTGACCGAGCTGGGCGCCTCCCGCATCACCCTGCTGAGGCCCCGGGTGTGACGCTCTTGCCGGGCCGCGCCCGGTCCGGCAGGGTCGGACCGTGGATGCCGTCTTCGTACTCGTGCACAGCCCCTCGGTGGGCCCGTCGACGTGGACCGCCGTCGCGGACCGGCTGCCCGGCTCGCTCGTACCGTCGCTGACCGGCGTCGCGGACGCCGGACCGCCGTTCTGGCCGGCGGCGGCCGAGCTCGTCGGCGCGGCGATCGCTGAGGCGCCTGCGGACGCCCCGGTCGTGCTGGTACCGCACAGCAACGCGGGGCTGTTCCTGCCGGCGATCGTCGCGGGCGCGCCGAGGCCGGTCGCAGCCGTGGTGTTCGTGGACGCGTCGCTGCCCGCGCGGGACGGGCCGAGCCCGGTGGCCGACGCCGACGGCCTCGCGTTCCTGCGGGAGCGGGTCGGCGGGGACGGCCGGCTGCCGCCGTGGACGCACTGGTTCGACGAGGCCGACGTCGCGCCGATGTTCGCCGACGCCGCGACCCGCGAGCTCATCGAGGACGAGCAGCCCCGGCTCCCGCTGGCGTACTACGAGCAGCGCCTGCCCACGCCGGCCGGGTGGGACCGGCGCCCGTGCGCGTACGTGCAGTTCAGTGAGCCGTACGCCGCGGACGCCGCGGACGCCGCCGCCCGCGGGTGGCCGGTCGAGGTCGTCCCCGGCGCCCATCTGCACCAGGTCGTCGACCCCGACGCCGTGGCCGCGGCCATCGGGCGGCTCGGGGCTAGATTGGTCGCGTGAGCGCGTCCACCCATGAGGTCGTGAACCAGCCGCCGCCGCTGACCGGGCACGACATCGCCGCCGATGCCGCCCTGCTGGACGCCGTCGACCGCGAGGGCGCCGGCTGGGCCGCCGACGACCTGCACCGGCTCGGCAAGCTGGGCGGGCAGCCGGAGCCGCAGCGCTGGGCCGACGAGGCCAACCGCCACGAGCCCCGGCTGCTCACCCACGACCGGTACGGCCACCGCACCGACGAGGTCGAGTTCCACCCGTCGTGGCACCGGCTGATGGACGTGGCGGTGAGCGAGGGGCTGGCCGGCGCGGCGTGGGCCGATCCACGTCCGGGCGCGCACGTGGCGCGGGCCGCCGCCCTGTACACGTGGAGCCAGGTCGAGGCGGGGCACATCTGCCCGGTGTCGATGACGTACGCCGTGGTGCCCGCGCTGCGCCACGACGCGGATCTCGCGGCCGCGTACGAGCCGCTGCTGACCAGCCGCGTCTACGATCCGGGGCTGCGCACGCCGCAGACCAAGCGGGGGCTGCTCGCCGGCATGGGCATGACGGAGAAGCAGGGCGGCTCCGACGTGCGCGCCAACTCCACCACCGCCACCCCGGACGCTGACGGCACCTACCGGCTGCGCGGCCACAAGTGGTTCACCAGCGCGCCGATGTGCGACCTGTTCCTGGTGCTCGCGCAGGCGCCGGACGGCCTCACCTGTTTCCTCGTGCCGCGCGTGCTGCCCGACGGCACCCGCAACACGTTCCGCATCCAGCGGCTCAAGGACAAGCTCGGCAACCGCAGCAACGCCAGCAGCGAGCCGGAGTTCGACGGGACCGTGGCGTGGCGGGTCGGCGACGAGGGCCACGGCGTGCGCACGATCATCGACATGGTCGCGATGACCCGCCTCGACTGCGTGACCGGGTCGGCGTCCGGGATGCGCGCCGCGCTGGTGCAGGCCGTGCACCACGCCCGGCACCGCTGCGCCTTCGGCGGCCCGCTGATCACGAAACCGCTGATGCGCAACGTCCTGGCGGACCTGGCGGTGGAGACCGAGGCCGCGACCGCGCTGGCCCTGCGGCTGGCCGGGGCCGTCGATCGAGGCGTACGCGGCGACGCGGCCGAGCGCGCGTTCGGGCGCCTGGCGATCGCGGTGGGCAAGTTCTGGGTGTGCAAACGCCAGCCCGCGGTGGTGGGTGAGGCGCTGGAGTGCCTGGGCGGCAACGGCTACGTCGAGGACTCCGGGCTGCCGCGCCTGTACCGCGACGCCCCGCTGAACTCGATCTGGGAGGGCTCCGGCAACGTGCAGGCCCTCGACGTGCTGCGGGCGCTGCGCCGCGAGCCGGCCGCCCTGGAGGCGTTCCGGGCGGAGGTGGCCGCGGCGGCGGGCGCGGACCGGCACCTCGACGCGGCCGCGGCGGAGCTGGCCGCGCGGCTGTCCGGCGACGACCTGGAGGCGCAGGCCCGCCGGGTGGTGGAGCGGATGGCCGTCGTGCTGCAGGGCGCGTTGCTCGTGCGGCACGCCCCGGCGGCGGTCGCGGACGCGTTCTGCGCGACCCGGCTCGGCGGCGACTGGGGACACACGTTCGGCACGCTGCCGGCCGCCGCCGACACCACCGCCCTGGTCGAGCGCGCCCTGCCGGCCTGATCCACGGTCACCCCGCCCGGGTGACCGGCCGGGGTACGGCTGGGGCACGATCAACCCCGTGGGTGTGAGCACCGGCACAGTGGCCGCGGACGCGTCGGCGGTCCGCACCCCGTACCCGCCGCTGTGGCCAGGGTCTCCCGGGCGTCCCGACGGCTCAACTGGCCCGCCGGACGGCCGATGGCAAGACGTGCAGCGCGACCGGTACTGGTGGTGGTGGCTGGTGGCGGGGATCCTCGCCACGGCCGGCTACTACCTGCTGCCCGACGCGAGCCTGGCGTCCAACATCGTCTACAACCTCATCGGGCTGGGGTCCAGCCTGCTGATCGTCGTCGGCGTCCGGCTGCACCGCCCGGCCCGCCCCGCGATGTGGTACTGGTTCGCCGCGGGTCAGGTCACCTGGGTCGTCGGCGACCTCATCTGGGAGTACTACCAGTACGTGCTCCACCAGGAGCCCTACCCGTCGGCCGCCGACATCTTCTACCTCAGCGCGTACCCGCTGTTCGTCGTCGGGATGTACCTGCTGATGCGCCGCCGCGGCGTGCCGGGGCGCAACGTCGCGGCCCTGGTCGACGCCGCGATTGTCGCCATCGGTGTGGGCCTGATCTTCTGGGTGTTCGTCATGCACCCGATCGCGGCCGACTCCACCGCCTCGACGGTGGAACGGGTCATCGGGGTGGCGTACCCGGCCGGCGACGCGTTGCTGATCGCGATGATGGCGCGCTTCTACACCGGCACGGGCCGCCGCTCCACCAGCATCCGGCTGCTCGGCGCCGCGGCCCTGCTGCTGCTCTGCGCGGACATCGCGTACTCGCTGGTGTCGCTCTACTCCGACTCCGACGGCCGGGAGCTGGACGCCGGCTGGTTGCTGTCGTACGTCTTCTGGGGCGCCTCCGCGCTGCACCCCTCGATGCGCCTGGCCGGTACGGTCGCCGAACACTCCGGCGACGGGCGGGTCACCCGCGCCCGGCTCGCACTGCTCGCGGTCTGCTCGCTGGTGGCCCCCGCCCTGCTGTTCCTGCCCGGCATCGGCGGCGACGGCGTGGACCGGCTCACCATCGCCGCCGGCGCGGCCATGCTGTTCCTGCTCGTCGTCGCGCGCATGTCCGGCTTCGTCGCGCAGGTCCAGCACCAGGCCGACCAGCTCGAGGACCTGGCGATGGCCGACGAGCTCACCGGGCTGGCGAACCGGCGGCGTTTCGAGAACGGCGTCCGCGCCGCCCTCGCCGCCGGGCCGACCCAGGTGGCGCTGCTCGACCTCGACGACTTCAAGGGCGTGAACGACCGCTTCGGCCACGGCGTCGGCGACCGGCTGCTGGAAGTGCTGGCCGGGCGGCTGCGCAGCGTGCTGCGCGGCGACATCCTGGTCGCCCGCATGGGCGGCGACGAGTTCGCGATCCTCATGCCCGACGCCGGCGACGCCGAGGCCGACGCGATCGTGGGGCGGCTCGCGGACACGCTGCGCCGGCCCATCGACGCGGGCGACCACGAGCTGCTCGTCGGCGCCAGCATCGGCGTCGCCGACGGCGCGGGCACCACCGACCCGTACGAGGTGCTGCGCCGCGCCGACGTCGCCATGTACGCGGCCAAGTCCGCCCGGGACGGCCACCGCCGCTACACGCCGGCGCTGGACCGGCGCTCCGACGAGCAGGCGATGCTCGGGGCGGAGCTGCGGCACGCCCTGGACTCGGGGCAGTTCCGCGTGGTCTACCAGCCGATCGTCGAGCTGCCGACGGGCCGTACGGTCGCCGTCGAGTCCCTGGTCCGCTGGGAGCACCCGGAACGCGGGCTGGTGCCGCCGGAGCGGTTCATCCCGGCGGCCGAGCGCAACGGCCTGATCGTCGAGCTCGGCGAGTGGATCCTGCGGACCGCCTGCGCCCAGGCCGTGGCGTGGCGGGCCCAGTACGGCGACCTCGCCCCCGAGCGGATCAGCGTCAACGTGTCGGCACGGCAGCTCGGCGAGCCGGGCCTCGCCCGGATGGTGGCCAATGTGCTCGAGGAGACCGGGCTGAGCGCCGCCCGCCTCACCGTCGAGGTCACCGAGACCGCGGTCTTCGGCGGCGGGCAGGCGGTGCAGGCCGTCCAGGACCTGCACGACCTCGGCGTCCGCATCGCCCTGGACGACTTCGGCACCGGGCACTCGTCGCTCGGGCTGCTGCAGACCGTACCGGTGGACGTGCTCAAGGTGGACAAGTCGTTCGTCGACGGGATCACCATGGCCGGCCGGCACGCGGTCATCGCCACCGCGCTCATCCAGGTCAGCGCGGGCCTGGGGCTGACCGCGGTGGCCGAGGGCGTGGAGACCGCGGAGCAGGCCGCCGAGCTGTACCGTCTCGGGTACCGGCTCGCGCAGGGCTACCACTTCGGGCGCCCGTCCGCCGAGCCGCAGTTCCTGGTCCCCGGCTTTGTCGGAGGCCACCGCTAGGGTCTCCCCGTGACTCTGGGGCCCGACTTCCGCCGCCTCTGGTCGGCGTACGCGGTGAGCGAGCTGGGCACGGCCCTGAGCCTCGGCGCCCTGCCGCTGATCGCCACGCTGGTCCTGCACGCGAGCGTGCTGCAGGTGTCGCTGCTCGCGGCGCTGGGCGGGCTGGCCGGGGCGGCGCTCGCGCTCCCGCTCGGCCCGTGGATCGAGTTCCGTCCGAAGCGGCCCGTCATGGCGGGCGCCGACCTGGTCCGCGGTGCGGCGCTGGCGAGCGTGCCCGTCGCGGCGGCCGCCGGCGTGCTGACGTACGCGCAGCTCTGCCTCGTCGCTGTGGCCCAGTCGGTGGGCGTCATCGCGTTCCAGGCGGCGAGCGGCGCGCACCTCAAGGGGCTGGTTCCCGCCGCCGGGCTCACCACCGCGACCGGCCGCTTCGAGGCGACGTTCTGGACCGTCAACACGGTGGGGCCGCCGCTGGGTGGCGCGCTGGTCGGGTGGCTCGGGCCGACCGCGACGATGGCGGCGGACGCGGTGTCGTTCCTGCTGTCGGCCGTGGGCGTGCGCAGCCTGCGCTCCCCCGAGCCGGCGCCGCCCGAGCGGTCGCCGGCGCCGGACCGCTGGGCCGCGATCACCGCGGGCTGGCGGTACATCCTCGGTCACCCGGAGCTGCGCGCCCTGTACGCCAACTCGCTGATCTTCAACGGTGGCGTGATGGCCACGCTGCCGCTGATCACCGTGCTGATGCTGCGCGAGCTCGGCTTCGCCGCGTGGGCGTACGGCCTCGTCTTCGGCGTCTCCTGCCTCGGCGGGCTGGCCGGGTCGCTGGCCGCGCGACCGCTCGTCCGCCGGCGGGGCCGCCGGCGGGTGCTGCTGGTCGCGGGCGTGGCGAAGACGCTGCCGCTGGCGCTGGTGCCGTTCGCTCCGGCCGGCACCGCCGGGCTGGTTCTGATCACGGCCGGAGAGCTGCTCACCACCGGCTTGGCGGGGCTGTTCAACCCGGCGTTCGCGGCGTGGCGGCTGACCGCGGTCGCGGACCGGCACGTGTCGCGCGTGCTCGCCGCCTGGTCGATCAGCAACCGGGTCGCCCAGCCGGTGTGCATCACCGGGGGCGGCCTGCTCGCCGCCGCCACGAGCGTGCGCGCCGCGCTGCTGGTCATCACGGTGGGCCTGGCCGCCGGCGCCGCGCTGCTGCCCTGGCGGCCGGTCCCCGTCAGTGCTGTCCCAGCAGCTCCGCGACGCTCTCCCGCAGGTCCTGCTGGCTGATCGGCTCCACCATGCCGCCGGTCCGGGCGTCCTGCATGGCCTTGGTCAGCTGCACCCGGCGCAGCACCTCCTTGATGTCCGCGCCGGTCATCCCGTGGCTGAGCCGGCCCAGCTCGGCCATGTCCAGCCCGTCGGCGAACATCGTGAAGCCCGGCTCCTCGTGGGCCGCCGCGAGCTGGGCGATCATCTTGCGGAAGATCTCCGTGCGGCTCGCGTCGTCCGGCTTCGGGATGGACAGCTTCACGTCGAAGCGGCCGGAGCGGATCAGCGAGTCGTCGACGCGGTGCGGGAAGTTCGTCGTGGCCACCACGATCACGTTCGGGTTGGCCTCGATGAGGTCGTTCATCTCCTGCTTGAAGATGCCGGCCACCGCGTTGATCGCCTGGCTGGCCGCGTCGCCGCCGGAGCCCGCGTAGCTGATGATCGAGTCGAACTCGTCGAAGAGGATGAGCGTCGGCACCCGGTAGCGGCGGGCGTCGCGGAACACCTGCTTGATGTTGCGCTCCGAGCCGCCCAGCCACTTGTCGAGGATCTCGGGCGTACGGATCTCGCGGAAGTCGGCGCCGATCTCGTTGGCCAGCGCGCGCGACAGCATGGTCTTGCCGGTGCCGGGCGGGCCGTACATGAGGATGCCCTGCGGCCGGCGCGCGCCCCACCGGGCCATCGCCTCGGGGTGGCGGAACGACACCGCGATCTGGCGCAGCTCCGCGACCACGGGCGCGAGCCCGCCCACCTGGTCGAGCGTGACCTCCTGGGTGGTGGTGGCGACCCGCGGGATGGTCTCGCGGCTGACCACGTACCGGCGGCCGGTCAGCGGCTCGCTCGACGGCGGCAGCAGCTCGACGACCGCCTGCAGCACCAGCCGCACCATGGCGGCCAGGTGCTCGGGCTGCACGTCGTCGCGCGGGACCTCGGCCCGCAGGCGCAGCACGCCGGCGGCCGGGTCGTGGGTCATGGTGGCCTGCAGGCCACCGGCGGCGTCGGCGAGGTAACCGGTCTCCGGTTCGCCGGACGTGACGGGCTTGTCCAGGCCGAGTTTCCTGTACGCCGCCACGGCCGCGGTCCCCACACCGTCGACGATGCGCGTGGCGATCGGGTCGCCGGCCGCGATCCGCTTCGCCAGCAGCGTCCCCACCGGGTCGTTGCCGAGCACGACGGCGCGGATGCGCTCCTTGTGCGGCAGGTCGTTGACCGTGGTGCCGATCTCCGCGGCGAACACGTGCATCGGCCCCTCGGGCGTGTCGGCGCTGGAGACGGTCAGCTCGGCGCGCCGCACCGGCGACGGGAACGTGGCCCGGCGCAGCAGCTCGACCGGGTTGACCCGGGCGGCGGCGAGGATGGTGCCGGCGTCGACGATCTCGACGGTGGCTCCGGCGTACTGGAAGGACTCGGTCATGGCGGCCCCCTCTCCGGTACCAAGAGTGACACGCCGGACGCAGCGGGGCCCGCTCCCGCGATCGGGAGCGGGCCTCGCGAACCCGTACGGTCAGCAGCCGATGCGGCCGGCCGACGCGGCCACGTCGTCGTACCAGAGGGTGTCGGAGCCCTCGCCGTAGCTCTCCCAGCCCAGTTTCAGGTCGGCCAGGCGGGGCCGGTACGTCTTGTTGAGCCACTGCCCGTCGACGTCGTGGGTCGGTACGCCGTCCTCCAGCAGCCCGGGCACGGAGGTGCCGTTGAGCCAGGTCTGCATGGTGCCGTCCGAACCGTTGACCTTGAACTCCACGCAGTTCCAGGTCCCCGTCGGCAGCGGGGCCGACTGCGCGACGCCGGCCGGGCTCTGCTCGGGCAACGTGGCGTCGTCGGACGCCCGGTTCCACTGCAGCGCCCCGTTCTGGCCGCCGAAGCGCAGGTCACGGTTGCCGTCGGCGGTGTCCTGCATCGCGACGGTGGTGATGTGCGAGGCCGGCAGTGCCGTGGTGTGCCGCACCCAGTAGCGCACGAACCAGACGTTTCCGGACGGCAGCAGCGACGTGTTGCGGACGAACACGTGGTTGCAGTAGCCGGCCGCGCCGTCGATGCGCAGCGACTTGTTCCCGCTGTGCGCCACCGAGCCGTCGAATGTGGCCTTGCCGGCGCCCGAGCAGTCCGGGTACGTCGTGGTCCAGTTCGCCGTGGAGCCCTCGAAGCCCTCGGTGCCCGACGGCGTGCCCGGCGGCGGGGTGGTCGGCGGCGGGTCGGTCGGCGGCGGATCCGACGGCGGCGGCGGGGTGGTGGGCGGCGTGGTGGTGTCCTCGCCGCAGCGCACGCCGTTGAGCGAGAACGACGCGGGCGCCGTGTTGGTGCCCGAGTACGTCCCCTGGAAGCCGAACGACACCGAGGCGCCCGTACCGAGCGACGGGGCCCAGCTCGGCGCCGCTGCCGTGACCGCGCTGCCGGACTGGGTGACCGTGGCGCTCCAGCCCGAGGTGACCCGCTGGTCGCCGGGGAAGGTCCAGGTCAGCGACCACGGGCTGACCGCCGCCGACCGGTTGGTGACCTTCACGTCGGCGGTGAACCCGGTGCTCCACTGGTTCACCGTGTACGTGACGTCGCACGCGCTCGCCGCGGAGGCCATCGAGGGCACGACCAGCACCGCCGCACCGAGGGCGACCGCGGCCGCGAGCCGGGTCAGCACGGCGTGCCGTTCAGGGCGAAGCCGGTGGCGTTCGCCGGCGTGGACCCGGTGAAGCTCGCCTGGAAGCCGGTGCTGGTGGTGGCTCCGGTGGCGAGGGTGCCGTTGTACGACGCGTTGCGCACGGTGACCGTGGTCCCGGACTGCGACCAGGTCCCGTTCCAGCCGTTGCTCACCGACACCGTCGCGGGCACCGTGAAGGTCAGCGTCCACGAGCTGAGCGCCGGGCCGTTGTTGGTGATCCGTACGTCCGCGGTGAAGCCGGTCGACCAGGCGTTCGCCGTGTACGCGACCGAGCACCCACCCGCCGGCGGGGTCGTCGGAGGCGTCGTGGGCGGCGTGGTCGGAGGAGTCGTCGGCGGAGTCGTCGGCGGAGTCGTCGGCGGCGTGGTGGGCGGCGTGGTCGGCGGGTCCGTCGCGCCCGCGGCGATCGCCAGGTCGTACGCCCGCTGCGGCACGAACTGGCCGGCCGCGGCGAGGCAGCCGTCCGCCTCGCCGGGCAGCTTGATCCACAGGTACGCGTCCAGGATCGGGTCGCTCACCGCGGTGGTGCTCGGGATCCCGATGGCACGCCCGGCCGGGTCGCACCACTCGCTGCCCGCGGGGCCGTTGCCGTTGCGGCTCGTGTCGATGACGCCCTTGAGCCGGCTCACCCCGGTCGCCGCGATGACGTTTCTGATGTACGGAATCGACTCGGCGTTCGTCCGGTAGTTGGAGACGTTCACGGAGATGCCGTCGGCGCTGTTGGCGATGTCGGCGCGGTTCAGCCGGGCGGCCATCTCGGCGGGCGACAGCCACGCCGAGTGTCCCGCGTCGAAGTAGACCTTCGCCGCGGCGGAGCCGGCCTTGAGCTTCTTGCCGGCGTACGCCATGGAGGCGTACACCTCGTCCTGCTGGGCGCTGGAGAGGCAGCTCGTCATCAGCGACAGCACGTCGGGCTCGAGGATGATCGAGGCGGCCCGGCCCTTGAGCCCGGCGGCCACCTGGTCCACCCACTGCCGGTACGCGGCGTGGTTCGGCAGCCCGCCGGAGCTGGCGCCGCTGCAGTCGCGGTTGGGGATGTTGTAGACCACCATGATCGGCGTCTTGCCGGCCGCCGCCGCGGCGCCGACGAACGCATCGACCTCCGAGGCGACCGTGCCGGGATTGTTCTGGGTGAACCAGCGGGCCTGCGGCACGCTCGCGATGCGGTCCCGGATCACCGCCGTACGCGAATCGGAGGGGTTGGCCGCCACCCAGCGGGCGGAGCTGGACTGCGGATCGACGTAGAACGGGGACTCGGCGGCCGAGGCGGTGCCGGGCCACACCAGGGCGGCGCCGGCGACCAGGGCGGCGGCCGCGAGCAGGCGAAGACGCATCGGGCTACTCCAGGGGACGGGGACGGGGGCGTGGGAGCGCTCCCATATATCGACCACCGTAGGTGTAACACCCCCGGAACTTCAAGCGTCAGCCTTCCGGCAGCGCATCCCCCTGCCGGACCAGCCCGTTCTGGTACGCCAGCACCACCAGCTGGGCCCGGTCCCGCGCGTTGAGCTTGGTCATCGCCCGGTTCACGTGGGTCTTCGCGGTCAGCGGCGACAGGTGCAGCCGCTCGGCGATGTCGTCGTTGGACAGCCCGTGCGCGACCAGCACCAGGATCTCCCGCTCCCGCTCGGTGAGCAGATCCAGCGCCGGCGACGAGCCGCCCGGCTCCGGCCGCAGGGTGGTCAGAAACCGGCTGACCAGGCCCCGCGTGGCCTTCGGCGACAGCAGCGCCTCCCCGCCGGCCACCACCCGGATCGCGTGCAGCAGATCCTCCGGCTCCACGCTCTTGCCCAGGAACCCGCTCGCGCCCGCCTGCAGGGCCAGCACCACGTTGTCGTCGTTCTCGAACGTGGTCAGCACCAGCACCCGCACCCCGGCGAGATTGTCGTCCGCGCCGATCCGGCGGGTGGCCTCCAGCCCGTCCATCCGCGGCATCCGGATGTCCATCAGCACGACGTCGGCGCGGGCCGTCCGGGCCAGATCGACCGCCTCGCGCCCGTCCACCGCCTCGGCGACGACCTGGAACCCCGGCTCCGAATCAATGATCATCTTGAAGCCCGCCCGGATCAGCGCCTGATCATCCGCGAGCAGCACCCGGATCGTCACGCTGAGCCTTCCATCGGCATACCCGTCCGGCCCTCGCCGGCACGGCCGCCTTCCACCCACGCTGAGCGAAGCTCGGTGCGGTCGGTCACGCCGGCTCCTCGCGCGGGATGACGCAGCCTCGCAGGCCCGGACGTAGCACCAGCGACGTGCGGGCCGGGGCCGTCGCCTCCCCGGGGGTGGGAGCGGCAGCCGGGGCCTCAATCGGCAGGACCGCGTGCACCCGGAACCGGCCGTCCTCCACGAAGCCCGCCGTGACCCGCCCGCCGGCCGACGCCGCCCGCTCCCGCATGCCGAGCAGCCCGTACCCGGAGCCCGGTCCCGGCGTCGACGGCTCCGGCGGCACCTCGTTGGCGACCTCGACGATCACGCCGCTGGGGGCGTACTCGACGAGGAGGGCGGCCGAGCCGGTGCCGTAGCGGTGCGCGTTGGTCAGCGCCTCCTGCACGATCCGGTACGCCGCCAGGTCCACCAGGGCCGGCAGGTCCCGCGGCACGCCGCGCTGCTGGTGGCGTACGCGGAAACCGGTCGCCTCCAGGGCACCCAGCAGTTCCGGCAGGCGGGCGAGGCCCGGCGTGGGCTCGTGGCTGTCCGCCTCGTCGCCGCTGCGCAGCACCCCGACCACCGACTGGATCTCCTTGAGCACGGTGTCGGAGGCGTCGCGGATGTGCGCGAGCACCGGGCCCACCTGGTCCGGCTGACGTTGCAGGATGTGGGCGGCCGCGCCGGCCTGCACGCTGATCACGGCGATGTGGTGGGCGACGACGTCGTGCAGCTCGCGGGCGATGCGGACGCGCTCGTCCATGACCCGGCGCCGCGCCACCTCCTCGCGCGTCTCCTCGGCGCGGCGGGCGCGTTCCTCCACCTCACGGATGTACGCCCGGTGCATGCGCGCTGCGTCCCCGGCGGCCGCCGCCATGAAGATCCACGCGAACACGCCGAGGGTCTCGAAGCGCCACCAGTCCCCCACCGCCACAACCAGGCCGGTCGCGTAGACCAGCGACGACGCGGCCAGCGCGCAGATCCACCCGCGGCGCCGGTTCGTGTGCGCCGCGATCGAGTACGTGATCACGCCCAGCGCGACGATCAGCCCGGGATTGCTGACGCCGCGCAGCACCGCGCCCACCGTGGCGGCGGTCGCCACGCCCAGCGCCGTGTACGGCCGCAGGCGCCTCAGCAGCACCGCCAGGAACGCGACCAGCGCCACGAGGACGTCGCTGGGCGTCACCCGGTCGTCGACCGTCGCCTTGAAGACGGCCCACGCCAGCACGATCGCGAGCAGGACGTCGAGCAGCATCGGCTTCTCCGCCGCTGCTTCCTTCCACGCCCTCATCCGGGCGATGTGCCTGGTCTCCATCACCCTGCACCGTACGCGGAAGCGACCAGCCCGGCGTCGTCCCGGCGCAGTAACGGGGCCCGGCCCGGATACCACGATCATGGTACGCAGCTGCCTGCACCGGGACGACGACGCGGCGGCCGTTTCCCGGGACCGTGAGTGAGTCCCTGACGAAGGCTCACCTGGAGAAGCGATGGCTACCTATCTCTATCGGCTCGGTCGGTTCAGCTTCCGCCGCCGCACGCTGGTGCTGTCCCTGTGGCTGGCCGTGCTCGCGATACTCGGGGTCGGCGCGGCCACCCTGTCCGGGCCGACCTCCGACACGTTCACCATCCCGGGCACCGAGGCACAGCAGGCCCAGGACCTGCTCCAGGAGCGCTTCCCGCAGTCCGGCGCCGGCGGCGCCCAGGCCCGCGTCGTGTTCGTCGCGCCGCAGGGCGAGAAGGTCACCGACGCGGCCAACCGGGCCGCGATCGAGCAGACGGTCACCCGGGTACGGACCGGGGCGCAGGTCGCCGACGTCACCGATCCGCTCAAGGGCACCGTCAACCAGGCCGGAACCGTCGCGTACGCCCAGGTCACGTTCAAGGTGCCGGCGGACGAGCTGACGAACGCGGACCGCGACGCGCTGACCGGCGCCGCCGGGATCGGGCGCGACGCCGGGCTGAGCGTCGAGGCGGGCGGCGACGCCATGCAGGAGCCGGGTGAGCAGGGGCCGGGTGAGGTGATCGGCCTGCTGGTCGCCGGCGTCGTCCTCGTGATCACCTTCGGTTCGCTGGTCGCCGCCGGGCTGCCACTGCTCACCGCGATCCTCGGGGTGGGCGCGGCGATGGCCGGCATCCAGATCGTGTCGGGCTTCACCGACCTCAGCAGCAACACGCCGACCCTCGCACTCATGCTCGGCATCGCCGTGGCGGTCGACTACGCGCTGTTCATCGTCTCCCGCTACCGGCACGAGGTGGCCCTGGGCCGTACGGGCATCGAGGCCGCCGGGCGCGCGGTCGGCACGGCCGGCTCGGCGGTCACCTTCGCCGGCCTCACGGTGGTCATCGCGCTGTCCGCGCTCGCCGTGGTGAACCTGCCGGTGCTCACCCAGATGGGCCTGGCTGCCGCCGGGGCCGTCGCGGTCGCGGTGCTGATCGCCCTGACGCTGCTCCCCGCGCTGCTCGGATTCGTCGGTGGCCGGATCAGCGGCAGCCGCCGGGCCCGCGACCCCGAGGGCGACGCCGGACGGACCACGGCGGGCCGGCGCTGGGCCCGGCTGGTGTCCCGCCGGCCGGTGCTGACGCTCGCCGCGGCGACGCTGGGCCTGCTGGTGATCGCGATCCCCGCGCTGAGCCTGCGGCTCGGGCTGCCCGGGGACAACATGGCCGCACCGGACACCACCCAGCGCAAGGCGTACGACCTGCTCACCGATGGCTTCGGCCCGGGCTTCAACGGCCCGCTGCTCGTCGTCGTGGACGCCGCCGGCAGCGCCGAGCCGCAGCGGGCCGCCGAGGACGCGGCCGCCGCGATCAAGAAGCTGCCGGACGTCGTCACGGTCAGCCCGGCCACCTTCAACCCGGCCGGTGACACGGCGATCCTCCAGGTGATCCCGGCCAGCGCGCCGGACAGCCGGCAGACCACCGATCTGGTGCACGCGATCCGCGGCCTCGACGACGGCGTGGGCGGGCGTACCGGGGCGGAGCTGGCGGTCACCGGCACGACGGCGGTCAACATCGACATGTCCGCGAAGATGGGTGAGGCGCTGGTGCCGTACCTCGCGGTGATCGTGGCGCTGGCGTTCCTGCTGCTGACCGTGCTGTTCCGCTCGGTCCTGGTGCCGCTCAAGGCGATCGGCGGTTTCCTGCTCAGCATCGTGGCCACGTTCGGCGCGGTCGTCGCGGTGTTCCAGTGGGGCTGGCTCGCCGGCGTCTTCGGCGTCGAGCAGACCGGCCCGGTGGTCAGCCTGCTGCCGGTGCTGCTCATCGGCATCGTGTTCGGCCTGGCGATGGACTACGAGGTGTTCCTGGTCAGCCGGATGCGCGAGGAACACGTGCACGGCGCGGCGCCGAGGGACGCGGTGGTGGACGGCTTCGGCCACGGGGCACGGGTGGTCACCGCGGCCGCGATCATCATGATCAGCGTCTTCTCCGGCTTCATCCTCTCGCCCGACTCGATCATCAAGTCGATCGGCTTCGCGCTGGCCGCGGCGATCCTCTTCGACGCGTTCGTGGTCCGGATGACGATCGTCCCGGCGGCGATGACGCTGCTCGGGCGCCGCGCCTGGGCGCTCCCGCGCTGGCTCGACCGGATCCTGCCGGACGTGGACGTCGAGGGCGACAAGCTGCGCCCCGCCGAGCCGGAGCCGGCACCGCCGGCGCCGGAACTGGTCGGCGCGGGACGCTGATCATGCCGGCCTCCTGAGCACCGGGCCTCGCACGCCGGGCCGCCGCCGTTCACAGGCGGCGGCCCGGCTCGCCGGTGCGGCAGAATCAAGCCAGGTCCCCGACCGCCGATGCGGCCGGACCGCCGATGCGGCAGAACCAGGCCGGACCGCCGGTGCGGCAGAACCGGGCCGGACCGCCGGTGCGACAGAACCGGGCCGGACCCCGGACCGGCGTCAGGCTGGCCGGTTCTCGCGTGCCACCATGCCGACGAGGATGTCGACGAGCTCCTCCGCGGAGACGCCGCCCCATTTCTCGTGGGGCAGCTGACCACTCACCTGCATACCCGCGATCCCGCTGGCGCTGCTGATCAGCAGGGCCGCGTACCGCCGGGCGTCCCGCTCATGTCATCTCAGGCCGGGACGGTGGAGAGATGACAACGTCATCCGAAATTCAGGGCCTGCTCGTCGTGACCGGTGCGTCGACCGGGATGGGGGCGGCCACCGCGCGGGAGATGGCCCGCCGGGGGTTCCACGTGCTCGCCGGGGTGCGCCGCGACAGCGACGGAGCGGCCCTGCGCGCCGCCGGCATCGAGCCGGTGATCCTCGACGTCACCGACGCCGGCCACGTCGCGGCCCTGGCGGCTCGCATCGACCGGGACCCGCAACGGCGTCCGCTGCGGGCGCTGGTCAACAACGCCGGGATACCGGGGGCGGGCCCGATCGAAGTGACCCCGCTCGCCGACTGGCGGCGCCTGTTCGAGGTGAACCTCTTCGGCCACGTCGCGGTCACCCAGGCCCTGCTGCCGGCGCTGGTCCGCGGCGGCGGCCGCATCGTCAACATCACCTCGCTGAACGGCCGGATCGCCATGGCCGGCTACGGGCCGTACGCCGCCAGCAAGTTCGCCATGGAAGCCGTGAGCGACGCCCTGCGCAACGAGGTCGGCCCGCACGGCGTCCGCGTGGTGGTGGTCGAACCCGGCGGCGTCAAGACCGAGATGGTCGGCCACGGCACCGCGGCCCTGCGAGAGCTCGGCACGCGCCTGACCCGGGAGCAGGCCGATCGGTACGGCGCGCTGGTGCAGGCCCTGCCCGCCCACGTCGCCGCGTTCACCGAGGCGGGCACGACGGCCGAGGTCGCAGCGCGGACCATCGCCCGGGCGGTGACGGCCCGCAGGCCCCGGACCCGCTACACGATCGGGGCGACGGCTTCCTTGCTGACCCGGGCCGCCCGGGTCCGCCCCGACCGGATGCTCGACCGGCTGACGACCGCCGATCTGCGCAAACACTATCCGGACCGGGCCCGCGGACGCAGCGCCGCGGCGCACCCCGCCTGACCGGTCACCGTCCGGGCAGGCCGGAGGGGCGGCCCGGCGCGTCAGCGGGTGAGGGCCAGCCGGGCACCGAGGCCGAGCAGCGCCAGCCCGCTGAGCCCGTCGAGCCCGCGCCGCACCGCCGGCCGGGCGAACAGCCGCCGCAGCGCCGCGACCAGCACCGCCACCGTGCTGAACCACACCAGTGTGATCGCCACGGCGAGCAGCGAGAGCGTCAGCGTGTCGGACACGCCGGGCCGGGCGGGCAGGAACTGCGGCAGCAAGGCCAGGAAGAACACCGCGGCCTTCGGGTTCAGCGCGTTGCACAGCAGCCCGTCCCGGAAGGCGCCGCCCGCCGGGCCGGTCCCCACCGCGAGCGGGCCCGGCTTCGGCCGGGCGGCGGCGATCAGCGCGCGGACCCCCAGGTACGCCAGGTACGCCGCGCCCGCCCAGCGGATCGCCGCCAGCACCCCCGGGGCCGCCGCCACCAGGGCTGCCACCCCCGCGGCCGCCGCCACCGACCACAGGAAGACGCCCGAGGCGACACCGCTCGCCGCGGCCACGCCGGAGGCCCGCCCGCCGAGCGCGGCGCGGCGTACCACCACCGCGAAGTCCGGGCCGGGCGACATCGCGCCGATCGCGATCACGCCGGTGAACGCCAGTGCCTGAGTCGCCGTCGTCACGCCGGCCACCCTAACTAAGGTTGACCGGTGACATCGGTACGGGAGACGGTCGCGGCCGTGGTCGGCGGGCGGCTCGGCTACGAGGACGGGCTGGACCAGCTGACCGTCGCGCCCGCGGCCGAGGTCGATCCGGTGCTCGCGGGCGCGCTGTTCGACGCCACTGCGCGCCTGTTCCGGGCCGGCTGGCAACCGGCCGAGGTGCATCGGGTCGTCGCCCGGCGCGGCGACCCCGCCCACGCCCACCTGATCGTGGACGCGGTCGCCGCGTACCTGCGCGGGTTCAAGCCACGCGCCGTCGATCCGCGCTGGCGGGCCCAGGCCGACGGGCTCGACGCCCGCGCCTGGTGGGGCGCCGACGAGCAGTACGTCGGCCAGGTCGCGCGGCGGCGCCGGGCCGACCGGGTGAGCCTGATCGACGCGTTCCTGAGCGTGCTGAGCGTGCTCGCGGCACTACCGCCGCTGGACGTGCTCATCCCGCCGCCGGGGCAGGTGGCCCGGCCCGCGCCCAGGAACGCGAACGCGGCGCTGCTGGATCGCGTACGGGCCCTGCTGGCCAAGGCCGAGTCGACCACCTTCCCCGCCGAGGCGGAGGCGTACAGCGCCAAGGCCCAGGAGCTGATCTCGCGGCACAGCCTCGAGGAGGCGCTCGTCGGGGCCGGGGACGCGCGGGTCACCCCGTACGCCCGGCGCGTCGGCATCGACCACCCCTACGAGAGCGAGAAAGCCGCCCTGCTCGCCTCGGTGGCCGGGGCCAACCGCTGCCAGGTGGTGTGGTCGCCGGAGTTCGGGTTCGCCACGCTGTTCGGGTTCGACGCCGACATGGACGCGGTGGAGCTGCTGCACACGTCGCTGCTCGTGCAGGCGCACCGGGCCATGGCGCGCGACGAACCGCCCGGCGGCAAGGCGGGCCGCGCGCGGCTCAAGACCTTCCGGCAGTCCTTCCTGGTCGGGTACGCGGTCCGCATCGGCGAGCGGCTCGCGGAGGCGGACCGGGCCGCGCTGGCCGGCACGGGTGACGCCGCCGCCCTGCTGCCGGTGCTGGCCTCGCGCGAGGTGCAGGTCCGCGAGGCCCGGGAGCGGGCGTTCCCCCGCACGGTCCGCGGGCGGGGGCTGCGGGTGCACAGCGAGGAGGGCTGGGAGTCGGGCCGGACGGCCGCCGACGAGGCCACTCTCGCCTGATCATCACGCACAGTCTGATCTTGACTCCACTGTGTATGGTGCACGGGTGGAGACGACAACCGTGGCGCGCGTCATCGTGGCGGCCGGTGATCCGCACGCCACCGACCAGGCCACCCAGAAGCTGCTGAAGGAGCTGCACGAGCTGCGCGAGGTCATCGCCGTCGAGCAGGCCACGGTCGCCGGCACGACGGAGGGCGCCCGCAGCGCGGAGGCGATCGCGGTCGGCACGATGCTGCTGACCCTCGCCGCGACCCCCGAGGTGATCGGCGGCGTGCTGACGTACCTGAGCGGGTGGCTGCGCCGGCCCGGTAACCGCGGCTCGATCCGGTTCCGCGTCGGCGACAGGGAGATCGAGCTGAGCGACGCGACCCCGGCCGAGCGCCAGAAGATCATCGAGGCGTTCGTCAGGGAGTTGAGACGACGCTGAGCCATCGACGGGCGCTGATCATCGCGACGGAGGACTACACCGACCCCGCGTTCTCCCGGCTGCCCGGCACCGCCCGCGACGCCGAGGAGCTGTCCCGGGTGCTCGGCGACCCGCGCGTCGGCGACTTCGAGGTGACCGTCCTGGAGAACCCGGACGTGCGTACCGCGGGGCGGCGGATCGGCCAGTTCTTCGCCCTCGCGGCGCCCGGCGACATCCTGCTGCTGTCCATCGCCGGCCACGGCGTGCGCAACGACGAGGGCCACCTCTACTTCGCGGTCACCGACACCGTGCCCGACGCGCTCTGGGTCACGGCGCTGGCCGCCACGGACATCACCCACGAGATGGAGACCAGCCCGGCCCGCCGGATCGTGGTGCTGCTGGACTGCTGCTACGCCGGCGCCTTCGACGAACGCAAGGACCTCGTGCACGCCGGTCCCCGGCCGGCGCCCGCGCCGCCGGTGGGCTCGGCCGCGCCGGACGAGCTCGTGCCGGACGACGCGCACGTCCGCGGGCAGGTCGTCATCGCGGCGGCCACCTCCATCGAGCAGGCGGTCGAGGGCCGGACCGGCGGGCTCTTCACCCGCTGCGTCGTGGAAGGGCTGCGGACCGGCGACGCGGACCTCAACCGCGACGGCGAGGTCGACGCGCACGAGCTGCACCTGTACGTCCACGCGCGGATGAGCGAGCTCGGGGCCGGCGTCGAGCAGCACCCGACGTACTCGGTGCACCGGTTGCAGGGCATGCTGCGCCTGGCCCATCGCGCCCGCTCCCCGCTGCCACCCGGCCCTGCCCGGCCCTCCGAGCCGGACCCGGACGTCCCGCCCGATCCGCCGGACACCGCGGCGGCGGGCGGCCGCCGCGCCCCGCGGGCACTGCTGCTCGCCGCGGTCCTGCTGGCCGGCTGCGCGGTGCAGGCCGACACCCCGAGCACCGGCGGTTGCCCGACGCCCGCGCACGTCCGCGTCGCCGCGGACCCGGCGGGGATCGGCGCGTACCGGGACCTCGCCGCGGACTTCGAGGAGTGGGTCGCCGCCCGGCAGCACGGCTGCCGCTCCGCCGACATGTACGTGTACCCCGCCACCGCCGAGGAGATGACGGACGGGCTGCGGCACGGATGGGACCGCGGCGCGGACGGGCGGACGTACCTGCGGGACGTCGGCCCGCATCCCGACGTGTGGCTGCCCGGCGCGCGCGGTGAGGTGCCCGCGCTGGATCCGGCGTCGGCCACGGTGTCGGAGGTGGCCTGGACGCCCGTCGTGCTGGGCGTGCCGGAGAAGGCCGGGGTCACCGCCGGCGTCCGCCGGGCCGCGCTGCCGTGGCCCGACCTGTTCGACCTGGTCAGCCGCGCCGGCGGGGTGGTCCGCGGCGATCCCCGGACCTCCGCGGTCGCCGAGATGGCCACCGCCCGGCTGTACGCGGGCGCCACGATCGGCCCGGCCGCCGCCCGCACCCGCTACGAGCAGCGCATCGAGCGCGCGCTGGACGCGGGCACCTATCCGGTCGGCGACGAGGCGGGGCTGCTGTGCCGGCAGGCCGTCCTGCGCGGCACCGCGGCCGTCGTGGTCACCGAGCAGCAGCTGGTCCGCTTCAACCGCGGCGACCCGGCCGGCGGGCCGTGCACCCGCGGCGGTCCCCCGCAGGGCGGCGACCGGCTGCGCGCCTACTACCCCGCCGACACCCCGGCCGTGCGGCAGGTGGTGGTGACGCTCGACTGGCCGGCGCGGCAGCAGGCGGGCACCACGCGCTCGTACGCCGGATGGTTCGCCCGCTGGCTGCGGACCGACCCCGGCCGGGCCGCGCTGCTGCGCACGGGGCTGCGGCCGTACGCGTACGACGCCGGCGAGCCGCTCGGCACCGACTTCGGGGCCCTCGCCGACTGGCCGTTCGCGCGCGTGGTGCAGAGTGAGCCGGACGCGCTGACCCGCCGCGACGTGCAGAAGCTGTACGCCGGCGCCGGGCGCCCGGGACGGTTCCTGGTGGCGCTGGACGCCTCCGGCTCGATGGACACGGTCACCGCCGATCCCACCCGTACCCGATGGGAGGTCGCCGTGGCCGCGGTCGAGCGGGCCGCCGCCCGGCTCGGCGGGCGCGACCGGTTCGGGCTGCTCACCTTCGCCGGCACGGGCGGACGGGCCACCCGCGACCTGGTGCCGCTCGGACCGTCCGGACCGGACGCCGTGCGGCGGGTCCGCGCGGCCACCTCCCCGGTCCGGCCCGCCGGCGGCACCCCGCTGTACGAGGCCGTCCGCCGCGGCGCGGCCGCCCTGCGCGCCGGGCGCGGCGACGGCGATCCCCTGCGGACCCTCGTGGTGCTCACCGACGGCCAGGACACCAGCGGGCAGCCCCGGCCGACCGCGGCACAGACCGCCGGCGTCCGCGTCTTCGTCATCGCCGTCGGCTCGGTGACCTGCGCCGACACCGGGCTGCGGCAGGTCGCCGAGGGCACCGGCGGCCGCTGCTTCGACGCCGGCGCCGGCTCCCCGGAGCCCGTGCTCGGCAGCATGTTCCGGACGATCTGGGGATAGGGGGTGCGGCCGATGCGCATACGCGGCAAGCCGTGGTGGCTCTTCGCCGCCGGCAACCTGACCGGCGCTGCCGTGGCGGCCTCGCTGTTCCTGTTCGGACCGTTCGCCGGCCCGCCCGAGCTGGAGCCCGGCGAGCTGGTCGTGCTCAGCGGCCAGGACGACAGCACCGGCGGGCAGCGTCAGCACCTGATCGACCTCTGGAACGACAGCCACCCCGGCAACCGCGCCCGCATCGTCACCGTGCCGCAGGACGCCGACGGGCAGTGGTTCGAGATGGCCAACCGCGCCGAGGACGGCGACACCGACATCTTCAACCTCGACGTGGCGTGGACCGCGTACTTCGCCGACCCGCCGTCCGGGCGCCGACTCATCCGGCCCATCGACGAGGAGCTGCTGACCGAGCGGCCCGGCGATGCGTTCATGGCCAAGCCGCTGCAGACCTGCCGGTACGAGGGCCGGCTGTGGGCGCTGCCGTTCAACACCGACGCCGGCCTGCTCTACTACCGTACGGACCAGCAGCTCAAGCCACCGTTCACCTGGCCGGCCATCGAGGCGGCGGCGGGCCGGGCGGGCTTCGAGGGGGCGTACACCGGGCAGCTCGCCCGGTACGAGGGCCTCACGGTCAACGTGCTCGAGGCGGTGTGGGCGGCGGGCGGGCGCCTCGACGTGGCCGCCGACGGGCGGGTCAGCCTCGACCTGGACCGCTGGGACGAGGCCGTACGGCGGCTGACGCCCCGCCGCGACGCCGGGCCGCACGTGGTGCTGCCGGAGTCCACGTCGTTCGACGAGACCGGCAGCCGGGTCGCCTTCCAGGACGGCCGGGTGCTGTTCATGCGCAACTGGCCGGTCGCGTACCGCACGATGCTCGCCGGCGACCAGCCGCAGGCCGGCGGCGCGGGCGGCGAGCAGACCGGGCCGGGTCGCCGGCCGGTGCCGTTCGCGGTGACGAAGCTGCCCGGACCCAGCGTGCTCGGCGGGCAGAACCTCGCCATCTCCGAGCGGACGAAGAAGCCGAGGGCCGCCCAGGCGCTGATCGAGTTCCTCACGAACCAGCGCAGCCAGGAGATGCTGTTCGACCCGGGTGGCTTCGCCGCCACCCGGGCCGCGGTCTACGAGAACGAGACCATCAAGCAGAAATACCCGTACGCGCCGCTGCTGCGCGAGGCCGTCGACACCGCGCAGCTGCGCCCGATGTCACCGAACTACGTGGCCTTCAGCAAGCGGCTGAACCTGCAGGTGTCGCAGGTGCTGACCGGCCGGCAGCCGCGGCTGCCCCGGGACCTGGCCGACCAGCTGACCCGGGCCCTGCAGGGCAGGTGACCGCCCCCGGGCCCGGGTGGGCGGATCAGTGCCCGTGCAGCAGCTCGTGCGTGCGCTTGATCTGCGCCCACGACTTCGGCGCCTTGACCGCCGTCTTCGCGGCCAGCGCCCGCGCCTGGTTCCCGGTCAGCACGGGCTTGGACGGGGTGTACAGCCACGTCTGGAACAGCTCGTCGAGCTGCAGGCCGGAGATCTTCTCCGACAGCGCGATGAACTCCTCGGTGGTGGCGTTGCCGTAGCGGTGCTCCGCCGTCCAGGTGCGCAGGATCTCGAAGAAGTCGTCGTCGCCGACGGTCCGGCGCAGCTGGTGCAGCGTCATCGCGCCCCGGTCGTAGACGGCGTTGTCGAACAGCAGCGGCGCGGTGGGGTCACCGGGCTCCACCGTCCAGAAATCGGCCGGCTCCGTCGCGTACAGGTAATCGAAGATCTCGTCGGTCGTGCCCTCGCCCTGCGCCTCGGACCACAGCCACTCGGCGTAGCTGGCGAAGCCCTCGTTGAGCCAGATCTCCTTCCACTGCGCGACCGACACCGAGTCGCCGAACCACTGGTGGGCGTTCTCGTGCACGATGACCGAGGTGTTGGAACCGCCCCGGAAGAACGCGGCCGAGTAGTTGGGGCGGGTCTGGTTCTCCAGCGCGAAGCCGAGCGTGCCGGGCGGGGCGACGACGCCGCCGCGCGCCTCGAACGGCCACGGCCCGAAGACGGTGGCCTCCCAGTCGGTGATCTCCGCGGTGCGCTCCACGCTGGACCGCGCGGCCGCGTCGAAGGCCTCGGGCAGCAGCTTCGAGTACGCGTTGATCACGGGCTGGCCGTCCGCCGTGACGTCCCGGGTGATGTCGTACTGGCCGATCGCGAGCGACGCCAGGTAGGTGGCCTGCGGCTTCTCGGACCGCCAGTACCACCGGGTCCAGCCGAGGATCTCGGGCGTGGGGTTACGCGGCTGCACCCCGTTGCTGATCACCTCGACGCCGTCCGGCACCGCCACGGAGACGTCGAAGGTGGCCTTGTCGGACGGGTGGTCGTTGCTCGGGAACCACCACCAGGCCTCCTCCGGCTCCCCGACCGCGAGCGCGCCGTCCGGGGTCCGGACCCAGGCGGTGTACCCGGCCGCGACCTTGTTCGACGGCACCCCCGAGTACTGCACGACCACGGTCATCGCCTGCCCGTCGGACAGCGTGCGTGCCGGGGTGACGACCAGCTCGTGGTCGCCCTGCCGCACGAACGTGGCCGGCCGGTTGTTCACCTTGACCGAGGCGACGTCGAGGATGAAGTCCAGGTTGAACGAGCTGAGATCCTGCTCGGCGGTGGCCAGGATCGTGGTGGTGCCGGTGAGCCGGTCCTGGTCCGGGTAGTAGCGCAGCCGGATGTCGTAGTGGGAGACGTCGTAGCCGCCGTTGCCGTAGTCGGGGAAGTACTCGTCCCCCAGCCCCGCGCCACCGGGTGCGGGCGCGGCGGCGGCGGGAACGGCGGTCCCGGCGAGGGTCAACACGGTGGCGGCGGTCGCCACCAGGAGTCGTCGCACGGTCGGGAATCCTTCCGTCGGCGGACCGGGTCGGCGGTCCGGCGTGGATGAGTCACCCGCAACCTATCGAAGAATGTCGACGCCCGTCGGCCCGCGACGCTCCACCTCGAACCAGTAGCCGGTGCCTCACACGCCCCGGCGGAGCGCCTTCCGGGCTCGCCAGATCGTCAGCAGCGAGCGCAGCAGCCCCATCGGTCGCGGGTCGTCGAGGTCGCGGCCGATGCCCGGCGGGAGCTCGTCCGAGGGCTCGGGCAGGGGCGGCAACGGGCCGAGATCCAGCTTGGCCCGTACGGCGCCGAGGAGCCGGGTGACGTCCGCGGCCGCCGCCTGCGGGCCTCCGAGCGACGCCGCGGCGCGCGCCTCCACGCGGCCGGCACCGGCCCGTACCCCCGTCTCGCCGCCGAGCTCCGGGTCCGTCAGCTGAAGCTCGCAGTGCGCGATGCCGGAAGCAGCCCACCAGGCCGCCCAGGCGGGGTCCTGAGCGATCGCATGCCCGAGACGGTGGGCGGGTGTGTCCAGCGCGTGCAGGAGCTCGGCGAGCCGGTCCTCGAAGGCCGTGATCGTCGCCGTCGGTGCGCCGTACGCCGATCAGCGCCCAGAACTGGCCGGTCTACACGGCCGGAATTGTGCCAGGCAGGACCGTTATGCGAGTTCGGCGCGCAGCCTCTGGAGAACCTCGTCCAGGATGTCGGTCAACCGCCGGTCGTCGTCGCCGTCCAGCCACTCGGCGATGGAGACGCTCACCAGCGTCACGCAGGTCTCGGCGAGCAGGGCGGCGCGGGTGGGGTCGAGGCCGCGGGCCAGGAAACCCTCCCGGACCGCCTCGGCCAGGGCCGCCCGTTTGCGCAGGTCCCGCTCGCGCAGGCCCTCGTCGGAGCGGACGAGGTCGCGGCGGTGGCGCAGCGCGGCCCGGCGGCCCTCGAAGCGGGCCTCGGCGATGGTCCGCAGGCCCTGCACGATCAGCTCCATCGGCTCGGCGGCCTCGGACGCCTCGGCCATCAGCTTCGCGACCGTCGCCGGCATCTCGGCGTCGTCGGCGAAGAGCACCTCGCGCTTGTCCGCGAAGTGGCGGAAGAAGGTACGCGTGGTGAGGCCGGCGCGGGCGGCGATCTCGGGCACCGTCGTCGCCGCGAAACCCTGCTCGGCGAAGAGGTCGAGGGCCGCCGCCTGGAGGCGCTCCCGCGCACCCGGTTCCCATCTGCTCACGCCGCCAGTCTAGTGATGACATGCCGTGTCATCGGGCGTACCGTGATGACACGGCATGTCGTCATTCGGACGGCGCCGGACGAGGGCGGAGCTGTGCGATGACCGAGGTGTGGGTTCTGGGCGGCACCGGCCGCAGCGGGCGGGCGATCGCGACGGCGCTGCGGGAGCGGGACATCCGCCCGGTGCTGGCCGGTCGCGACGCGGAGCGCCTGACGGCGGCGGCCGGCGGTGACCGTACGGTTGTCGCGGCGTCGGTCGCGCAGACGGCGGCCGAGATCCGCCGGCAGCGGCCCGCGGTGGTCATCAACACGATCGGCCCGTTCACCGCGACAGCCCCGGAGCTCGTCCGGGCCTGTCTGCCCGCGAGCCACTACGTCGACCTGGCGAACGACATCGCCGCCGTCGCAGCCACGCTCGGAGGAAACGCTGCGGCCGCGGCGGCCGGCCGTACGGTCGTGACGGGCGCGGGGTTCGGGGTGACGGCGACCGAGAGCGTCGTCGTGAAGCTCTGCGAGGGGCGGGCGGCGCCGCAGCGCGTCCGCGTGGACATGGTCCCGTCCCTCGCCATGGAGGCGGGCGCGGTGGGCGAGGCGCTGGCCGGCACCCTGCTCGAAGGGCTGCCCGGCGTCGAGGGCGGCCGCCGTTTCCAGGGCCGCGGCTACCGCGGCGGGCGGCTGGTCGCCGCGCGGCTCGGGGGCGACGCCACCCGGCTCACGCTGCCCGACGGCACGGCGGTCACCACGGCGGGCATGCCGCTCGGCGAACTGATCGCGGCCCAGCGCGCCAGCGGCGCCCCCGACGTCGTCGCCGCGTCGAGCGAGGCCCCGTCCTCGCCGCTCGTGCGCGCCGTCCTGCCGCTGGCGACCGCGCTGCTCGCGGTCGGACCCGTACGGTCCTTCGCGAGGCGACGGCTGGCCGCGGTGACGGTCGCGGCCCGCCCGCGCCCACGGGAACACTCGTGGGGGCACGCGATCGCGCGCTGGGCGGACGGCACGACGCGCGAGGGCTGGCTGCGCCTCGGCGAGGCCCAGGCCTGGACCGGCGCGGTGCCGGCCGAGATCGCCCGCCGCCTGCTGGCCGGCGAGGGCCGGCCCGGCGCGTACACGCCGGCCGCACTCTTCGGCCCGTCCCTCGCCGAGTCCTGCGGCGGCGAATTCCTGACTGCCGAGATCACAAGATAGGTACGGGCACAGCGACGAACCGCCCCCACGGACGCGACCGGACCGCCCGGTCCGGGCCGTTGCGCGACCGCCGGTCTACGGTCGAGGGATGGACAGCACGGCCACCGGCCTCACCCTGCGCCGGGTTCTGCGCACCGACCTGGACGAGTTCGTCGCGCTGGAAACGGCACTGCGTGCCGGCGAGCAGCCTCCGCGCCCCGCGCCCGATCCCGCCGCCTCCGCCCGGTACCTGGCGGCGTTCTGCCGGGTGTGGGACGAGGGTGAGCTCGGCTACTGGGCGCTCGAGCTCGACGGACGGGTCGCGGGCTTCGGCGGCGTCCAGCCCAAGCTGTGGCGCGGCATCCGGTGCTGGAACCTGTACTACCGGCTGCACCCCGTCCACTGGGGACATGGACTGGCGACCGAGATGGCCACGGCGGCGATCGCGGCGGCTGCGGACGTACACCCGGACTGGCCCGTGCTGGTGGAGACGGACCCGGGCAACACCGCCGCGATCCGGGTGGCGCAACGCGCCGGGCTGCGACGGCAGCCGGAGCAGCCGGGCGACGAGTACGCCGTCCTGCTGCTCACCGCCCCGGGACGAACCCGGTAGCCACGCCCGCGAGCCGCAGCTTCGTCTCGTCCTCCGTACCCGGGGCCGCGCTGAGGACCACGATCTTGAGCTCGCCGTCGCTGAGCACGTCGCAGTCGACCTCGATCGGCCCCACCGCCGGATGCTGGACCACCTTGTGGTCCTCCCGGTGCGCGCCCACCTCCCCGGCCGCCCACAGCTCGGCGAAGCGGGCGTTGCCCGCCGCCAGGACCCGGATGAGCGCGGCCAGACGCTCGTCCGCCGGGAAGCGCCCGGTGGCCCGGCGCAGGTCGGACACGACGGCGGCCTCGACCGCGTCGCCGGCCGCGGAGAGCACCGGCCACTGCGACAGCCGGGGACCGGCCCCGCCGACCGGGAAGGTGTCGCGGGCGAAGTTGCGCAGCGCCGGCGGCACCGCCGCGGGGTCGCCCAGCAGCGCCGCCCAGGACGGGCTCCACCAGATCAGCTGCCAGTCCGCGGCGAAGACCGCGACGGCGGTGTCCCGCAACCGGTGCAGCACGCGGTGCACGCCGGGCGGGATGTGATCGGAGATCTGCCCGTCGCCCGGCGGGAGGAGCCCGGCCAGCCGGTACAGGTGGTCGCGTTCGGCGCCGGTCAGCCGCAACGCCCGGGCCAGCGCGGCGATCACCTGCGCGGACGGCGTGGTGAACCGGCCCTGCTCCAGGCGTACGACGTAGTCGACCGAGATGCCGGCGAGATCGGCGAGCTCCTCCCGGCGCAGCCCTTTCGCACGGCGGGCACGCCCGCTCGGCAGTCCCGCGGCCGCCGGGGTGAGGCGGTCACGCCAGGCCCGCAGGGTGGCGCCGAGCTCGGCCACGGAAGTCGTCACCAGCCGATTGTGCCGCGCGGGCGTACCCCCGGCCTGGTAACGCTTTTCCTACCGCCCCGGCGTCCCTGGCGCACGGCGCCGGCCCGCCCGACCGTGGAGGCATGACGATCACCTTCATCACCGGGGCCAACAAGGGCCTCGGCTACGAGACCGCCCGCCGTCTCGTCGAGCGCGGCCACACCGTGCTGCTCGGGGCCCGCGACGCCACCGCCGGGGCCGCGGCGGCCGACCGGCTCGGCGCCCGGTTCGTCCACGTCGACGTCACCGACGACGCGTCGGTCGCCGCCGCGGCCGCCGACGTGGAGCGCCACGAGGGGGCGGTCGACGTACTGATCAACAATGCCGGGGTGGCCGGCCCGTACGGCGACCCCAGCGCGCTGACCGGCGCGGAGGTCCTCGCCGTCCTCGACGTCAACGTCGCGGGCGTCGTCCGCACCACGACGGCGTTCCTGCCGCTGCTGCGGCGCTCGGCCGACCCGGTCGTCATCAACGTGAGCAGCGCCATGGGCTCGCTCGCGGCCACCCACGACCCGGCCCGGCCCGAATCGCGGGCGATCCACCCCGCCTACACGGCCTCGAAGGCGGCGCTCACGATGCTCACCACCCAGTACGCCAAGGCGCTGCCCGGCATCCGGATCAACGCGGCGGACCCGGGCTACACGGCCACCGACTTCAACGGCCACTCGGGCCCGCAGACGGTCACCGAGGGCACGGACGCGGTGGTCGCCCTGGCCACCGAGGGCCCGGGCCACGGGTCCGGCCGCTTCGTCGACCGCCACGGGGAGATCGCCTGGTCCTGAAGCACCCCGGCCGGGACCGTCACACCCGCCGTCCCCCACCCGTCGTGTCACGACGGGCGATACCGTGCGGGCCATGACCTTCTCGATCGTGGCGCGCTCGGCCGACGGCAGCGCGCTCGGAGTGGCCGTGGCCAGCAAGTTTCTCGGTGTCGGCGCGGCGGTGCCGGCCGCACTGGCCGGCGTCGGTGCGGTGGCCACCCAGTCGTACGCCAACCTCGCGTACCGGCCGCAGGCGCTGGCGCTGCTCGGCACGGGCGTGGCCGCGACGCAGACGGTGGCCGCGCTGATCGCGGGCGACGCCGGACCGGTGGACCACCGGCAGGTCGGGGTGGTCGGCGCCGAGGGCGACGGGGCCACGTTCACGGGTACGGCCTGCCACGCGTGGGCGGGCGGCACGGCCGGCGACGGCTTCGCGATCCAGGGGAACATGCTGGCCGGCCCGCACGTGGTCGACGACATGCGGGCCGCCTGGCTGGCGGGCGCCGCGCAGGAACGGCTGGCGTACCGGTTGGTGGCGGCGCTGCGCGCGGGTGACCGGGCGGGTGGTGACCGGCGCGGGCGGCAGAGCGCGGCGCTGCTGGTGGTCGCGAAGGGCATGGGGTACGGCGGCACCAGCGACGTGGTGGCCGACCTGCGCGTGGACGACCACCCGGACCCGGTGACCGAGCTGGGCCGCCTGCTGGAGATGCACACGCTGTACTTCGAGCGCCCGGACCCGGCGACACTGCTGGAGCTGACCGGCCCGCTCGCCGGCGAGGTGCGCGAACGCCTCGCCGCCGCGGGTCACGGGGCGGGACCGGCGGCGGCGGACCTGGACGAGGCGCTCGCGTCCTGGGCCGGCGTCGAGAACCTCGAGGAACGCGTCGTGGCCGGCCACATCGACCCGCTGGTCCTCGCGCACCTGCGGGCGGCTTCGTGAATTCGGCCGCCGGCGGCCCGCGTACCTGACAGGATCGGTTTGTCCGGTTCAGCGGGGAACGGGGAAGCGCATGCAGCAGGTCGAGCACGTGGCCGAGGCGGAGGCGCCCGGCGAGGCACGGGATCTGTCGCTGGGCGTGCTGGGCCTGGCGGCGGTCATGGCAGCGGTCGAGCGCCCGGCGCCGCGCCGCGCCCCGGGCCCGCCCGCCCCGGATGCGGAGCCGGCGGCGGCTCAGCCGCGCACATAGCTCCGTCCGGCCCGGATGCGGGGCCGCGGCGGCTCAGCCGCGCAGGTAGGCCAGCACCGCCCGGACCCGCCGGTGGTCGTCGGCGTCCGGTGGCAGGTCCAGCTTGGCGAGCAGGCTGCCGATGTGCTTCGCGACGGCCGCCTCGGTGACCACGAGCGTACGGGCGATCGCGGTGTTGGAGCGCCCCTCGGCCATGAGCGCCAGGACCTCCCGTTCGCGCGGGGTGAGGCGCCGCAGCGGGTCGCGGCGGCGGCCGAGGAGCTGCCGGACCACCTCCGGGTCGACGACCGTACGGCCGGCCGCCACCTGTTCCAGCGCGTCGACGAACTCCGTCACCTCGCCGATGCGGTCCTTGAGCAGGTACCCGACGCCCGCGGACCGGCCGGAGTCGAGCAGCTCGGCGGCGTACGTCTGTTCCACGTACTGGCTGAGCACCAGCACCGGCAGCTCGGGGTCGGCGGCGCGCAGGGCGATCGCGGCCTGCAGGCCCTCGTCGCTGAACCCGGGCGGCATCCGTACGTCCGTGACCACGATGTCCGGCTTCCCGGCGGCGACCGCGGCGTGCAGCGCGGGCGCGTCGGCGACGGCCGCGACCACCTCGTGGCCGAAGCGCCGCAGCATGCCGGCGATGCCCTCGCGCACGATGAGGCCGTCCTCGGCGATCACGACTCGCACGGGATCTCCACGTGCACGAGCGTAGGGCCACCGGGCGGGCTGGACAGCGACACGGTGCCGTCGACCGCCGCCACCCGGTCGGCCAGCCCGACGAGGCCGCTGCCCCGGCCGGGGTCCGCGCCGCCGCGCCCGTCGTCGCGCACGTCGAGATACAACCGGCCACCGTGGACGGTCGCGGTCACGGCGGCCCGGGTGGCCTGGCTGTGCTTGGCGACGTTGGCCAGCGCCTCGACCACGACGAAGTACGCCGCCACCTCCACCGCCTCCGGCAGCCGCCGGTCGATGCCCAGATCCAGGTCCACCGGTACGGGCGCGTGCCCGGCCGCGTCCCCCACGGCGGCGGCCAGCCCCCGGTCGGTGAGCACCTTGGGGTGCACGCCGCGGATCAGCTCGCGCAGCTCGGCGAGGGCCTGCCGGGCGAGGTCCTGCGCGGCCACCAGCGGCGCCTCCGCCGGTGAGCCCGCCGTGACCTCCAGGCGGGCCAGGCCGAGCTGCATGCTGAGCGCCACGAGCCGCTGCTGGGCGCCGTCGTGCAGGTCGCGTTCGATGCGCCGGCGTTCCACCTCGAACGCGTCGACGAGGCGGGCCCGGGAGCGGGTGAGCTCGACCAGCTTCGCGTCGGTGTCGTCGCTGCGGGGCGCCAGGATGGCCCGGGCCATGGCCGCCCGCGCGCCCGCCCAGGCCGTCACCGGGTACGCGGCGATGACCCACCCGATCGGCGCGAGCAGGGTCTGCGGCAGCGTGTACGCCAGCGGCCGGTCGGTCAGGTAGACCGGGGCGAACAGGAACGCCGTGGGCACGATCACGGCGGCGAAGACGACCGCCGCGTCGATCCAGCACAGCACCGCCGCGGAGACCATCGCGTAGCCCAGCTCGCGCCACGTGGCCTGTTCCCGCAGCCGGCACATCAGCCAGGCGCGCACACACGGCTTGTCCGGCCGCCGGTGCGGGTCGGGCAGCGCGTCGCGGTCGATGAGCCGCATCCGCCACCGCTCGAGCCGGCCGACCGCCACCCCGGACAGGATCGTGGCCACGTAGCCGGCCACGCCGATCACCACCACCGAGAGCACGAGGCCGGCGCCCAGCAGGCCCAGCACCACGAGGATCGTCGCGAAGCCGAGCAGCGCGCCGCCGGTCAGGTACGCCAGCGAGCGCCACGGCCAGGACGAGGCCAGGAAGCGCGTCGGGCGCATCGTCAGCGCGTCGAGGGCGTTGCGGACCGGCATGGTCAGTGACGCTACCGGCGAGGTGCACCGCGGACGGTAGCGCCAGGTATACCTTCGATCCTCGCCGCTGCGTGACTGTGCGGGGCCCCGGCGGCCGCCAGGCTCGTGCCATGACCATCACGACCATCGGCACGGCCGTCGAGCTGCGGGCCGTCACCAGGATCTACGGTACGGGCACAGCCGCCGTGACCGCCCTCGACGCGGTGGACGTGGCGATCCCGCCGGCCACGTTCACGGCGGTGATGGGCCCCTCCGGGTCCGGCAAGTCCACCCTGCTGCACTGCGCCGCCGGCCTCGACCGGGCGACCCGCGGCGAGGTGGTGATCGACGGCGTGCCGCTCGCCGGGCTGTCCGAGAAGGCGGTCACGAAGCTGCGCCGGGAACGGGTCGGCTTCGTGTTCCAGTCGTTCAACCTCATCCCGGCCCTGAGCGCCGAGCAGAACGTGTCGCTGCCGCTGCGCCTGGCGGGCCGACGGCCGGCGCCCGGGGACGTGCGCGCGATGCTCGCCGAGGTGGGCCTGGCCGACCGGGCGGGGCACCGGCCCAGCGAGCTGTCCGGTGGCCAGCAGCAGCGGGTGGCGATCGCCCGGGCGCTGGTGACCCGCCCGGCGGTGGTGTTCGCCGACGAGCCCACCGGCGCGCTGGACACCAGGGCGTCCCGGGAGGTGCTGCACCTGCTGCGCGCGGCGGTGGACCGGCACGCCCAGACCATCGTGATGGTGACGCACGACCCGTACGCGGCCGCTTTCGCGGATCGGGTGCTGTTCCTCGCCGACGGCCGGGTCGTCGACGAGCTGCCCGGCCCGTCCGGCGCGCCGGAGATCGCCCTGCGCATGGCCCGGCTGGAGGAGCGATGAGCCTCGCGTGGACCATGGTCCGGCACCGGTTCGCCGCGTTCGCCGGCACGTTCGTCGCGATCGCCCTGGGCGTGGCCGTGGTCGCGGGGGCCACGACCCTGTGGGCGTCCTCGCGTCCCGAGGCCCCGGCCCGCTACGGCGCGTCCCCCGTGCTCGTGCACTCCCCCAGCGTCGGCACCGGCCGCGACGGCTACCCCGAGTACCGCTCGTGGACGCCGGCGCGGGCCGCTGAGCTGGCCGCGCGGCTGGCGGTCCTGCCGGGTGTCGCCGCGGCGGTGCCCGATCCGGTCTTCTACGTGCAGCGGGTCGTCGGCGGCCGGGCGACCGGCGACCCGGACGCCGCCCGCGCCGACGGGCACGCGTGGTCGTCGGCGGTGCTCGGCGGCTACCGGCTCACCGCGGGCGTGGCGCCGCGGCGGGCCGGCGAGGTGGCGCTCGGCGGGGTGGCGCCGGGCACCCGCATCGACGTGCTGACCGGGCGCGGACCGGCCACGTGGACGGTCACCGGGACGGTGGACGGGCCCGGCTTCTACCTCGGCGACGAGGCCGCGCAGCAGCTCGCCGCCGGGGTGCGCGTGATCGGGCTGACCGTCACCGGCGACGCGGATACGGTCGCAGCCGCCGCCGGGTCCATCGTGGGCGGCGACGGGCTCGTGTTCAGCGGCAGGGAGAGGGACGAGCTCGAGGACGAGGCGGTGACGCGTACGCGGTGGCTGGGCGCGCAGTTGCTGATCGCGATGGTGACGCTCGGCGGGTTCGTGGCGGTGTTCGTGGTGGCGTCGACCTGTGCGCTCAGCGCCGCCCAGCGCCGGCGCGAGACCGGCCTGCTGCGGGCCGTCGGCGCGACGCCGGGACAGGTCGTACGCCTCATGTACGCCGAGACCCTCGTCGTCGCGGGGCTCGGCGGTGCGGTGGGCGTACCGCTGGGGGCGCTGACCGCTCCCCTGCTCGCGCCGCCGCTCGTGGCCGCCGGGCTGGAACCGGCGGGGTTCTCGGTGGCGGTGCAGCCGGCCGCGCTGGCCGGATCGTTCCTGCTGGGTGTCGTCGTGGCGCTGGCCGGGGTGTGGGTGGCTGCCCGCCGCTCGAGCCGCATCCCCGCCCTCGACGCCCTGCGCGACGCCGCGATCGACCGCCGGGCGATGACCGTGCCGCGCTGGATCGCCGGCCTGGCGACCGCGGCGGCGGGCGGCGGGCTGATGGCCGCGCTGCCGGCCCTGCCGGTGATGACGCGGACCTCGGCGGCGCTGGGCGCGGCGATGCTGCTGCTCGTCGGGGCCGCGCTGCTGGCTCCGGTGGTCATCGTGCCGATGGTGCGCCTGGTGACGTGGCCGTTCCGGCGCGGCGCCACCGGGATGCTGCTGCGCGAGAGCACGCTGACCGGCGTACGGCGGCTCGCCTCGACGGCCGCACCGGTGATGCTGACCGTGGGCTTCGCCGTGCTGATGACCGGCATGGTCGCCACCATCGAGGAGGCGGCCGGTATCGACCAGGCCGCCGGGCTGCCGGCCACGCTGGTGGCGGCCCCGGACGGGACCCCGGGGCTGGCGCCGTCCGTCGCGGCGAGGCAGCCGGGCGACTACGAGCTGACCACCGAGGTGCTGGTCACCATCGGCGCGACGACCAGCGGCCGGGACGCGAGGGGCGAGGCCGGGGTCAGCGGCATCCGGCTCTCCGCGGAGCTGAGGAACCGGCCGGAGTCGGTGGCCGTGGGTTTCCCCGACGGGACCACCACGACGCTGAAGGTGACCGGCACGCACGAGGGCCCCGAGGACCTCGTCGTCCTGCCTCGCGATCTGGTCCGCGAGCACGATCCGGCGGCGCTGGCCGGCGTCGTGCTGCTCGACGGTCCGGCCGTGCCGGTCGCCGGGATGAAGGTGCTGCCGGTCCGCGCGTACGTGCAGGAGCTGATCGACGCCGAGGGCCGGATCATCCGGATCTTCCTCGTCGTGCTGATCGGCCTGTCGGCCGGCTACACCGGGCTGGCTGTGGCGAACACCCTGCTCATGGCCACCTCGGCGCGGCGCGGCGAGTTCACCGCCCTGCGGCTGGCGGGCGGCGGCACCGGACACGTCCTGCGGCTGACCACCGGGGAGGCGCTGCTGAGCGTGGCGGTGGGTAGCGTCCTGGGTGGCGCGGTCGCGGCGGCCGCGCTGCTGGGCATGCGCAACGCGGTCGAGGAGGAGCTGCAGCAGGCGGTCCGGCTGGTCGTGCCGTGGGGCCAGAGCGGTCTCGTCGTGCTGGTCTGCGCGGCCGTCGCGGTGGCGGCGGCGAGCCTGCCGGTGCTGCGGGCGCGGCCGCGGTGAAACACGACCGAAACGGAGGGTTCTTCCCGCGCGCCCGGCATGCTGAGCTGGAGCCCGACGTCGAAGCGGATCTGCGCAAGGAGTCCCACGCATGCTCAACCTCTCCGTGTTCCTGGAGGACAGCGCCCGGCACTACCCCGAGCGCGCGGCGGTCGTGCTGGGCGACCAGCGGATGTCGTACGCCCAGGTGAACGCGGCCGCGAACCAGATCGCCAACCTGCTCGTGTCGCGCGGCATCCGGCCGGGCGACAAGGTGGCCCTGTCCTGCCCGAACCTGCCGTACTTCCCGGTGGTGTACTACGGCATCCTCAAGGCGGGCGCGGTGGTGGTGCCGCTGAACGTGCTGCTCAAGGGCCGGGAGATCGCGTACCACCTGGCCGACTCGCAGGCGAAGGCGTACTTCTGCTTCCAGGGCACGGCGGAGCTGCCGATGGGCGCCGAGGGGCACGCGGGCTTCGGTCAGACGCAGGACTGCGAGCACTTCTTCCTGATCACCGCCGACCCGGCCGCCGCCTCGCCGATCGAGGGCACCGAGACCCTCGGGCAGGCCCTCGCGGGGCAGTCGCCGGTCTTCGAGACCGTGCTCGCCGCCGAGACCGACCCGGCCGTCATCCTCTACACCAGCGGCACGACCGGGCAGGCCAAGGGCGCCGAGCTGAGCCACTCCAACCTGGTCCTCAACGCGCTGACCTGCAACCGGCTGTTCCAGTCGCGCCCGGGCACCGACACGCACCTGCTGGTGCTGCCGCTGTTCCACTCGTTCGGCTCCACCGTCAACATGAACGCCGGCTTCTCCTCGGCGGCCACGCTCGTGCTGATGCCGCGCTTCGAGGCGGCCGGCGCGGTCAAGCTGCTGGAGAACGAGAACGTGACATTCTTCGCAGGCGTACCGACGATGTACTGGGGCCTGCTCAACGCCCTCTCCGAGGGCGTGGACGTGGAGCGGATCGCCCGCACCATGCGCATCGCCGTCAGCGGCGGTTCCAGCCTGCCCGTCGAGATCATCAAGGAGGTGAGGACCCGGCTCGGCGTCCAGATCCTCGAGGGGTACGGCCTCAGCGAGACCTCACCGGTGGCCACGTTCAGCGACCCGGACAGCGAGCCGCGGCCCGGCTCCATCGGCATCCCGATCTGGGGCGTCGAGGTGAAGCTGATCGACCCGGAGTGGAACACCGTCGAGGGTGAGGACGAGATCGGCGAGATCGCGATCCGCGGCCACAACATCATGCGCGGCTACTACAACCGGCCGGAGGCCACCGCCGAGGTCATGAACAACGGCTGGTTCCGCACCGGCGACCTCGGCCGGCGCGACAAGGACGGCTTCTACTACATCGTCGACCGCGCCAAGGACATGATCATCCGGGGCGGCTTCAACGTGTACCCGCGGGAGATCGAGGAGGTGCTGATGACCCACGAGGCCGTGTCGCTGGCCGCGGTCATCGGCGTGCCGCACCCCAGCCACGGCGAGGAGGTCAAGGCGTACGTGATCCGCAAGGCGGGCGCCACGGTCACCGAGGAGGAGCTCGTCGCCTGGTCCCGCGAGCAGATGGCCAGTTACAAGTACCCGCGCATCGTCGCGTTCGTGGAGGCACTGCCGATGACCGCCACCGGCAAGCTGCTCAAGCGCGAGCTGTCCTGACCCCGTCGGCGCGTCCGGTGCCGCTGATGATCGTTTGCGTGGGTACGGCACAGTGAGCGGTGTCGACCGGCACCACGGAGGAAGCTTGAGCACAGCGCAGCTCGACCGGGTGGCGCCCGTCCCGGGCCCGGTGGCGGACCCGGCGCCGGGCGGGCTCCTGCGGCGCGTCCGGGGCCTGCGCCACACGTCGCCGGGCCGCCTGCAGCTGCTGCTCACGGCGCTGCTCGTGTTCGGGGTGCTCACCGGTCTGGTCGCCGGCCTGACCGCCGCCTCGGCCCGGGCCGGCACCGACGACCTCGGCGACCGGGCGCAGCCGCTGCTGGTGGAGGCCGAGACGATCTACTCGACGCTCGCCGACGCCGACACCACCGCCGCGCAGGCGTTCCTGGCCGGCGGCCTCGAACCGGCCGAGCTGACCCGCCGCTACGAGGGGGACCTCGAACGGGCCACGACCGCGCTGATGTCCGCGGCCCGGCGCACCCCGCCGGAGGGGCCGGCCGCGGAGGCGATCCGCGCGCTGTCGGCCGGCATCCCCCGGTACGCGGCCCTCGTGGCCAGCGCCCGGGCCAACAACCGCCAGGGGCTGCCGGTCGGCGCGTCGTACCTGTCGACCGCCTCGCAGCTCAGCCGCGACTCGCTGCAGCCGCAGGCCCAGGTGCTGTTCCGCAGCGCGCGGGCCGAGGTGGACGAGGGCTACGGCGGCGCACGCAGCTCGTGGTGGTCCGCGCTGCTCGTGGTCCTGCTGGTGGCGCTGCTCGCGACGCTGCTGGTCACCCAGGTCCACCTGAGCCGCTCGACCCGCCGTACGTTCAACGTCCCACTGCTCGTGGCCACCGCCGTGACGCTCGCGCTGACCCTGACCACCGCGGTGGTGCTCACCGGGCAGCGCTCGCACCTGACCGGCGCGGCCCGCGACGGTTCGGCGCCGGTGGCGCTGCTCGCCGAGGCGCGGATCTACGCCCTGCGCGAGCGCGGCGACGACGCGCTCACCCTCGTGGCCCGGCAGGGTTCGCCGGAGCCGGGCAAGGACCCGTACGAGGCGAACAGCCGGGAGCTGACCCGCCGGCTCGACCAGGCCGGACGTGGCGCCGCCGGCCCCGCCCGCGCGGCCCTGGAGTCCGCCGCCCGCAACCGCCGGGACTGGGAGAACGCCCACGAGCGGATCCGCGCACTCGACGAGGGCGGTCGCTACGACGACGCCGTGAAGCTGGCGGTCGGCGAGCCGACGACGCGCAGCTTCACCGCGCTCACCGGCGACCTGGGCCGCGCGCTGGAGGACCGCAAGGCCGCCTTCACCCGCGAGATCGACGCCGCCGGGCGCGGGCTGGGCCTGCTCACCGTCCTCGGGCCGCTGCTGGCGCTGGCGGTCTGCGCCCTCGCCGCCGCCGGCCTGCGGGCCCGCCTCGAGGAGTACCGCTGATGCGCGCCCGTGCCGCCACCGCCGTCGCCGTCCTGCTCGTGAGCCTCGCCGGCGGCTGTTCCGGCGACTCGTCGCGACCGCGGGCCGAGGCCTCCGCCGCGCCGTCGGCCCCGCCCGCCGCGTCGGGGCCCGGCACGCCGGCCGACACGTCCTGCAAGCCGCGGGCCAGCCGCCGGCCGGCCGGGCCGCTGCCGAAGCCCGGCGCGATGCCGGCCGGCACGTACATGCGCACGATCCAGGACCGCGGCCGGCTCATCCTCGGCACCAGCCAGGACACGCTGCTGTTCAGCTCGCGCAACCCGTTCACCGGCAAGATCGAGGGCTTCGACGTGGACATGGGCCGGCAGATCGCCGCGGCCATCTTCGGCGACCCCGACAAGATCCAGATCAGGGTCATCGGGTACGACGACCGCGTCGAGGCCGTGGACGCCGCGGAGCCGGTCGACCTCGTCGCCGACACGATGACCGCCAACTGCGACCGGTGGGGCGACGTGGACTTCTCCACCATCTACTACGACGCCGGGCAGAAGGTGCTGGTGTCGTCCACCTCGGACGCCCGCGGCATCGGCGACCTGGGCGGCCGGAAGGTGTGCGCCGCGCAGGGCTCGACTTCCTACGACAACATCGCGGCCGCCGCCTCGCACCCCGTCCCGGTGGCGCGGGCGGGGTTCGCCGACTGCCTGGTCGCCTTCCAGCAGAACGAGGTCGACGCCATCTCCACCGACGACACGATCCTCGTGGGGCTGGCCGCGCAGGACCCGTACGCGGAGGTCGTCGGGCCGCGCATGTCGCAGGAGCCGTACGGCATGGCGATCTCCCAGAAGCACCCCGAGTTCACCCGCTTCGTCAACGCGGTGCTCGAGCGCAACCGGGCGAACGGCACCTGGAAGAAGACGTACGAGCGCTGGCTCGGCGACCTCGGACCCGCCCCGCGCCCGCCCGCCGCGCAGTACCGGGACTGACCGCGGCGATGAGCGCACCCTTCACCGACCTGCTCGCCCGTGCCGACGCCGAACTGGCCCGGCTCGAGGCGGCCGCCGCGGCGATCGCCACGAACCTGGTCGACCTCGACGACTCCGGCGCCCGCAAGGACCTGGACCGCACCGCGCTGACCGGGCAGACGGCCGCCGCCTGGGCGGACGCGACCGCCGCGCTGACCCAGCTGTGGGACGGCTACGGCCAGCTCACCGCGCTGATCACCGCGGCCCGCTCGGCGCGGCAGCAGCGCCGCTTCGGCGACCGGGAGCGGTCGGCGTACATCGACCAGGTACTGGGCCGCTCGATCACGCTGTCCACGACCACCGTGCCGCTGGCCGCCCGCGGGCTGCTGGGCGCCGGAAAGGTCACCCGGTCCTGCTCCCCCGCCGAGCTGCTGTCCGCGATGGAGGCCGCGTTCCAGGTCGCGGTGGGCGTGGCGACGCGGGCCGGCGACGTGTGGCACCGGCTGCTGCCCGAGGCCGCGGACGCCGCCGCCCGGATCGCCACGCTGCGCACGCTCACCCGCTCGGCCCTGCTCGACCAGGCGGACCGGCGCCTCGGGGAGCTCACCGCACGGCTGGCCGGCGATCCGCTCGGCTGCGACGAGAGAGCGCTTGCCGAGGTTTGCGCGCTGATCGACCGGGCGGACGCCGAACGTACCTCCGCCGACGAGCTGCGCGAGGCCCTGACCCAGCGCCTCGCCGACGCGCACGGCCTGGCGACCCGGCTGGCGGCCGCCGCGCACACCGCCGCGGCCGCCGAGGAGCGGGCTGCGGGGCGGTTCCCGGACGCCGCCGTCGCCACGGTGGCCGGCCCGGACCTGGGTCCCGACCTCGCCGCGATCGACGCGCTCGCCGCCGCCGGGCACTGGGCGCTGATCAGCCCGCGCCTGGCCGCGTGGACCCGGCAGGCCCGCGAACGCCTCGCCGGGCTGGAGGCGGCCGCCGCGCGCAACGCCCGGCTGCCGGCCGCGCGGGACGAGCTGCGGGGGCGGCTGGGGGCGTACGAGGCCAAGGCGGCCAGCCGCGGGGTGGCCGAGGATCCCGTTCTCGCCCCGCTCGCCGAGCGCGCCCGCGGGCTGCTCTACACCGCACCGTGCGATCTCGAGGCCGCGCGGGCCGCCGTGGCCGCGTACCAGGACGCGGTGTCCGCGCTGACGACCGCGAGGGAGGGCCGCCGATGACATGCCAGCGCAACTGCCCCGGGACCATTCAGGACGGTTACTGCGACACCTGCGGCATGGCCCCCGTGAAAACGCCCGTTCCTGCGCCGCAGCAGCGGGCGGCCACCGCCCCTTCGGTCCGCACGGCCGCCGTGTCCACGCGGACCGGCAGCTCGGCGCGCACCGGCAGCGCGCGGACGGGCACCCGCCGGCGCCGCTTCGGCGGTGGCCTGGTCGACGTCGCCCCGCTGGAGCCCCGCGACCCGGCGACCGCGGTGATGAGCGTGGCGGAGGTCCCGGAGGACAAGCGGTACTGCGGCAAGTGCGGCAACCCGGTCGGCCGCGCCCGCGGTGACCGTCCGGGGCGCACGTCCGGGTTCTGCCCCTCGTGCGGCGAGCCGTTCAACTTCACCCCGAAGCTCGGCAAGGGCGACCTGGTCGCGGGCCAGTACGAAGTGGTCGGCCCGCTGGCACACGGCGGTCTCGGCTGGATCTACCTGGCGGTCGACAAGAACGTCTCGGACCGCTGGGTGGTGCTCAAGGGCCTGCTCAACTCCGGCGACGAGGACGCGCTCGCCGCGGCGGTGGCCGAGCGGCGGTTCCTGGCCGAGGTCGAGCACCCCGGCATCGTACGGATCTACAACTTCGTCGAGCACGACGGCGCCGGCTACATCGTCATGGAGTACGTCGGCGGCGACTCGCTCAAGGACATCCTCAAGCAGCGCCGGGAACGCACCGGCGCTCCGGACCCGCTGCCGGTGGAGCAGGCGCTCGCGTACGTGCTGGAGATCATGCCGGCGTTCGCCTACCTGCACGACCGGGGTCTGATCTTCTGCGACTTCAAGCCGGACAACGTGATCCAGAGCGGCGACCAGGTCCGGCTCATCGACCTGGGCGGCGTGGTGCACGTCGACGACCTGGACGCCGCCCTGTACGGCACGGTCGGCTACCAGGCGCCGGAGATGGCCCGCACCGGCCCGTCCGTGCAGAGCGACCTCTACACGATCGGCCGGACCCTGGCCGTGCTCACCACCGACTTCCGCGGCTACCAGAGCACGTACAAGGAGAGCCTGCCCGACCGCGACGAGGTCGAGGTGTACCGGCGGCACGACTCGTTCCACCGGCTGCTGGCCCGCGCCACCCGCACCGACCCGGCCGAGCGGTTCGAGGACGCCGGCGAGATGGCCGAGCAGATGCTGGGCGTGCTGCGCGAGGTGCTCGCCGCCGGCGACGGCGAACCCCGGCCGGCGACGTCCCGGCTGTTCACCGGGGAGCTGCGCACCGACCCGCGCGGCGACGAGCCGCAGTGGCGGTACCTGCCGGCGCCGATGATCGACCTCGCCGACCCGGCCGCCGGGTTCCTCGCCTCGGTCACCGTCACCGATCCCCGCGAGGTGCTCGCGCTGCTCGGCAAGGCGCCCGAACACACCGTCGAGGTGCAGCTGCGGGCGCTGCGGGCGTACATCGACATCGGGCCGGACGCGTTCGGGCAGGCCGCGAAGCTGCGCGACGCGATCGCCGCGACGTTCGGGGCGGACTGGCGCATCGCCTGGTACGACGGCGTGCTGGCGCTCGCCGCCGGGGACTTCGGGCGCGCCGGGGAACGCTTCGACGCCGTCTATTCGGCGCTGCCCGGCGAGCTCGCGCCGAAACTGGCGCTGGCGCTGAGCCTGGAGCTGGCCGGGCGGCACGCGGACGCGGCGCGGCACTACGACGTCGTCAGCCGTACGGACCCCGCGTACACCACCGCCGCGACCGGGCTGGCCCGGTGCCGGCTGGCACTCGGTGACCGCGACGGGGCGGTCGAGGCGTACAACCGGGTGCCGGGCACGTCGGCCGCGCACCGCAGCTCCCAGGTCGGTGCGGTGCGCGCCCTCGTCCGCGCCGACCCCTCCGCGCGGGCCGACGTGGCCGCCCTGACCGCCGCCGCCGCGCTGATCGAGCGCCTGGAGATGGAGGCCGCCCAGCTGGCCGCGCTGCGCGCCGAGCTGCTGGAGCAGGCGTTGCGGGCGTTGGCCACGGGCGTCGCGGTGCCGGCCGCGGTGCTGGGCACGCCCGGCGACGGCACCGCCGGGGAACGTGACGTCCGGTTCGCGCTCGAGGCCGCGTACCGGGAGATGGCCCGGGCCGCGCACGGCCCGGAGCGGATCCGCCTCGTCGATCTCGCCAACGCCTCCCGACCGAGGACCCGCACATGACCGTTTCCCTGGAGTGCGCCGCGTGCGCCGACGAGCGGGCCGCCGGCGCCGCCTTCTGTGAGAGCTGCGGCCGCACCCTGGCCACCGGCTCCCCGGCCGGCGCGGGTCCGCGGTGCCCGGCCTGCGGGCCGGCCGGCGCGGTCGACGCGGACGGGTACTGCGGCACCTGCGGGATGCTCGCCGCGCGTCCTCGTGACCACGCCGAGGCGGACAGTTCGCCGGTGGCGGCCGCGGTCACCGACCGCGGGCTGCGCCACCAGCGCAACGAGGACGCGATGTGGCTGGCCGTGCGGGGCGCCGACACCGACGCCGTGGTCTGCGACGGGGTGTCCGCGTCGTACGACCCCGACGTGGCGTCCGCCGTCGCGGCGGAGGCGGCCGGCCGGGTGCTCGCCGCGGGTGGCGACGACCTCGCCGGCCGGGTCGCCGAGGCGATCACCGCCGCCGGGGACGCGGTGGCGGAGCTGGCCCGCACCGACCCGCGCCGGGCCGCGTCCAACCCGGCCTGCACGATCGTGGCGGCGTGCGTCCGCGGCACGGAGATCGGGTACGGCTGGGTCGGCGACAGCCGCGCGTACTGGGTGCCCGAGCGGGGCGACGCCCGGCAGCTGACCGAGGACGACTCGTGGGCCACGCACGCGATCGCGCTCGGCGTGGACCCGCAGTCGGCGTGGAACGACCCGAAGGCGCACGCCATCACCGCGTGGCTCGGCGCGGACGCCGGACCCGTCCGGCCGCGCACCGACACGCTGCGTCCCGGGGAGGCGGGGATGCTCCTGCTGTGCAGCGACGGGCTGTGGAACTACCTCACCGACCCCGCCGAGCTCGCGTCGACCGTGCGTGCCGCCGTACGCAAGGCACCTGATCTGATAGCTGCGGCCCGGACCCTGGTCGCCTTCGCGAACGAGGCCGGCGGGGCCGACAACATCACCGTCGTCCTGGTACCGATCCACCCGTAGGGAGAGCTCGTGGCATACACCGCCGAGGCGTTCCAGAACGAGTTCCTCGCGCTGGGCGCGACCGAGGTCAACGCGATCGTCACCGTCACGTCGTCCGGCGCGGAGGGCGGGCTGCGCACGGCCGGCGCGACCGAGATCATCATCGTGGACTGCTCCGGCTCGATGCAGGCCGAGGGCCGCATGATCGCCGCCCGGCAGGCCGCCAAGGCCGCCGTGAACTGCATCGACGACGGCGTACGCTTCGCCATCGTCGCGGGCGTCAGCACCGCGCAGCAGCTCTTCCCGGCGCCCGGGCAGCTGGCCGTGGCGACGCCGGAGACCCGCGCCCAGGCGGTGCACGCGATCGACCGGCTGCAGGCCAACGGCGGGACCGCGATGGGCGCCTGGCTCAAGCTGGCCCACCAGCTCTTCGCGCAGCGCCCCGGCGACATCCAGCACGCGATCCTGCTGACCGACGGCGAGAACGGCGAGTACAAGGGCTACCTGGAGAGCGTGCTGCAGGAGATCGGCGGCTCGTTCACCTGCGACTGCCGGGGCGTGGGCACCAACTGGACGGTCTCCGAGCTGCGCAAGATCGCCACTGCGATGCTCGGCACGGTGGACATCGTGGCCCGCCCGCAGGACCTGGCCGCGGCCTTCGAGCAGATGATGACGGCCGCGATGGGCAAGACCAGCGCCGGCGTGCAGCTCAAGGTCTGGACGCCGGTGAACTCCACGATCCGCTTCGTCAAGCAGGTCGAGCCGCAGATGGTGGACCTGACCGGCAAGCGCAGCGAGGACGGGCCGCGGGCCGGCCGCTACCCGCTGGGCTCGTGGGGCTCGGAGAGCCGCGACTACCACGTCTGCGTGGACGTGACCGCGGGCGCGGCCGGCGACGAGATGCTCGCGGCGCGGGTGTCCGTCGTGGAGGGTGACGTCGCGCACGCCCAGTGCCTGGTCCGCGCGGTGTGGACGGACGACGCGGCGCTGTCGGCGCGGATCAACCGCCAGGTCGCCCACTACACCGGCCAGGCCGAGCTCGCGGACGTCATCCAGGCCGGTATCGAGGCCCGCAAGGCCGGCGACGACCGTACGGCGACGCTCAAGTTCGGCCGCGCGGCGCAGCTGGCGCACCAGAGCGGCAACACGGCGACCGAGGAGCTGCTGTCCACCGTCGTGGAGATCGAGGACGCCGCGACGGGCACGGTACGGCTGCGGCGCAGGATCGAGGCGGCGGACGAGATGGCCCTGGACACCCGCTCGACCAAGACCGTACGGGTGGGGCGCGGCCAGTGACCACGTACGCCTGCCCCAAGGGTCACGTGTCGGCCACCGACGACTTCTGCGACACGTGCGGCGCCCGCATGTCCGGCGCCGCCCCGGCCGGCACCGCTTCCCCGGCCGGCACCGCTTCCCCGGCCGGCACCGCTTCCCCGGCCGGCACCGCTTCCCCGGCCGCAGGCCCGGGCGCGTCGGGGACCGCCGGGCCGGCGTGCCCGCACTGCGCAGCGCCCCGGGCCGGCACCGGACGGTTCTGCGAGGACTGCGGCTTCGACCACCACACCGGCAAGATCCCCGCGCTGGGCGGGCCCGGCGAGCCGGTACCGGCCTGGACGGCGACGATCACCGCGGACCGCGAGTACTTCGAGGCCAACGCGATCGAGGGGGTCGGCTTCCCGGCCGAGACCCGTACCCGCACGATCACGCTGCCGTCCCCGCAGGCCCGCATCGGCCGGCACAGCACCTCGAAGGGTACGAGCCCGGAGATCGACCTCGCCGACGACGACCCGGGCGTCTCGCACGCCCACGCGCTGCTGACGCTGAGCGTCGACGGGGTGTGGCTGCTGACCGACCTCGGCTCGACCAACGGCACGTACGTCAACGACGAGCAGAAGCCGCTGACCGCGGGGCACAGCCGCGGGCTGGCCGACGGGGACCGGGTGCACGTGGGCGCCTGGACGACGATCACCCTGCACGCACCGGCCTGACCTGCTCGATTCCGCCCCGCCGACGGTAGCCGGCGGGTTACGGTCAGCCCGCGATGAGGGACGAGCGCATCGGTACGGTGCACCGCACCCAGGTGATCGACCTGTTGAACCAGGCGCTCACCGAGGGCAGCCTGCCCGAGTCCGACTACGACGCCCGGATCGTCGCGGTGGGCTCGGCCACGTACGCCTCCGACCTGCTCGCCCAGGTCCAGGACCTGCCGCCGCGCCTGCAGTGGGACCCGCGCAACGCCGCTCCCCCGGCGCCGCCGGACCGCAACGCGGGGCGGGGCGCGCTGATCCTCGGCCTGATGGCGGTGCCGCTGTCGTTCTGCCTGATCGGCGGCATCCTCGGCGTCGCGGCGATCGTGCTGAGCACGCGCGGCCGCGGGGCGCACGGGGTCGGGCCGGCGCTGATCGGCCGGGTGCTCGGCATCGTCAGCGTGGTCCTCACCATCGGCGCGGTCGCCGCCCTCGTCGTCGCCGCGCGCTCCTGAGCAGCCCGCCAGGACGAGGCGCCCACCTCGCCCGCGCGGAGCCGCGCTGCCCGCACGGACCCGCACCGCCCGCGCGGGGCCGCACCGTCCGCACGGACCCACACGAGCCGCACCGCCCGCCCGAGCCGCGCCGCCCGCGCCGGCCGCCCGGGCGAGCGGCTCAGAGGGTGAGCAGGGCGAAGAACCCGCCCACCACCGGGCGCGCCTGGAAGCCCTGCTGCCGGTTCGCCACCACGTCGTACCAGTCGGTCAGCGGCACCCGCTGGCCGGTGGTGTCCGCGAACCGGTACAGCCCCGCGATGAGCGCGTCCCGTACCTCCGCGTGGTCCTTGAGCCACGCCGCAGTCCACATCTCCCAGTCCGCCTTGGTGTACGTGTGCCGGATGTCGAGCGGGATCCCGTCCGTGGCCACCCGTTGCAGGTACCACTCCGCCTCGAGCTGCTGCACCGACGCCGGCACGAGTCCCAGCTTCAGCAGCGAGTCGGCGTACCCGTTGTACTTCAGGCTCCACGTGCCGTCCCGGTCGTACGCGAGCTTGAGGTGCTTGCCCGAGGAGTCGAGCGCCATCCGTTCCCAGTCGGCGATGTAGCCGCGGGCGGTGGACAGGTAGCGCGCCGCGTCCGCGGTCTTGCCCGCGGCGGTCGCGACCGTGCTCATGGCGCCGATCCCGATGATGCCCTTCAGGGCGAGGTTGACGCTGTGCGCGATGAAGCCGGTGAAGTCGTCGGTCTGGTTCTGCAGGTCCGGGTCGAGCGCGTTGCCCACCAGGTAGTCGGCCCACTGCTGCAGGATCGGGTAGTGCGCGGTCGCGTACGCCTCACGCTCGGCCTTCGGGACGCGGGCGAGGTATCCGGCCACCATGACGAGCATGTTGGCCGACTCCTCGACCGGCATGTCCTCCTCGCCCTCGCCGGACAGGTGCCCGTCCGCGTTCGGGTAGTGGGCGCCGAGGTCGTGCGGGGCGAAGACCTTCGGGAAGCCGCGCTTCTCCACGTAGTCGAGGACCGGCGCGAGGATCAGCCGCAGGTACTGCGGGTCGGCGTACAACCACACCGGCATCGACGGGTACGTGACGTCGACGGTCTGCATGTTGCCGTTGCTGGAGATCTCCTTGAGGAACGCCCACGGCTCGCCGTTGCGGCTGACCAGGTCGGTGGCCGCGTACGCCTGCCGGAACGCCAGCGCGCACAGGGCGGCGTACTCGGGACCGCCGGCCCGGACGGCGTCGCGTTCCACCTTCTCGTCGAGCCGGGCGCAACGCGCGACGGCGGCCGCGTGGTCGCGGTGGAACTCGGCCACCATGTCCGTCCACTTCGGCCAGTACGTCTTCCACAGCGGGGGCAGCTGCTCGCCGAGGTAGCTGACGGTGGGCTCACGCAGGTGCCCGATGCTCACCACGAACGGCTCGGAGGCACGGCGGGTGACCGTACCCAGAGATCCGTTGAAGGCGAAGACCGGGTAGCGGTCGTTGATCCGCCGGGGTTTGTCCTGGTCGACGGTGTTCACCAGGGTGTGCTGCGTGGCGATCTGGCGGCGCACGTCACCGTCCGCGCCGATCTGCCAGGTGAGGCCGGAGCGGACCGGGCTGGAGAGCACGATCGTGCCCCACTCGGCGGTGTCGCCCCGCTCGCCGAGAACGTCCGGCGCGGACTGCCGGTACGACAGCGTGACTACGTCCGCGGCGGTCTGCTGCTCCCAGGTGATCGAGCGGCCGGCGTCGCCCGAGGCCCACTCGCCGGAGATGTCGACGTAGACCGACACGTCGTGCGGCCGGCCGTCGAGGCTGCGCGCGCTGACCGCGAGGTAGCTCAGCGGCTGCGACTGCCGGCGCAGGTCGCCGGGGGTGACCGGGGACAGGAACGTCACGGTCAGCTCGACGCCGGCCTGCTCCAGCACGAACTCCGACTTCGTCGCGGTGACCGTCAGCGAGGTCTGCCGCATCGTCGCGAACGGGTAGTCGCCGGGCCCGGACGGCGACCCCATGAACAGGTACGGCGTGCCGTCCACTGTGGCCAGCCCGGTCATGGCCGTCACCCGGCCGGTCCAGAACGTCGGCCAGCTGCCGGGCAGGTTGTCCGCGGCAAGCCAGGTGCTCAGGTACGGCGACCGCACGGCGAGCGGCACGGCGGGCGGGCGGATCGCCGCAGCCCGGCGCCCGGCCCCCACTGCGCTCGAGGCGCCGGCGGCGACCGGGCCCGCGGCCGCGGCCGGGGTGGCGCTCGGCAGCACCGGGCTCAGCGCGAGGCCCGCTCCCGCCGTGCCGCCGAGCTGGAGCAGACGTCTCCGAGATGCCATGTCCGGACCTCCCCGCCGAGTCATTCAACACCGTGAATCTAGTGCAGGTGTGTCCGAACAGGAAGGTCCCGCGTACGGATATGTTCATCCATGTTCGGGCCAGAGGACCGCGTGGGCCCGGTTCCACAGGCCCGGGCTGCGGGCGAAGAGCGAGGTGCCTGCCCGGGGGCCGCGGATGCCGTCCACGCCGCCGTACGCGCCGCCCGCCTCGGTGACGATCAGCGACGTGGCGGCGAAGTCCCAGATCTGCCCCCGGGTCTGCACCGCCAGGTCGAGGCCGCCGCTCGCCACCAGCAACGGGGCGTGCACGTCCCAGTCGGCCACGGCGGCCCGGGCGGCCAGTGGCGCGGCGATGCGGCGGTCGCTGTCGAGGTAGTTGGGCGGCGCCGGGACCACGCCCAGCCGGCTGCCGTCGAGCACGTCCGGGCGGCCCGTGGCGACGGTGATGCGCTGTTCCGCCGTACCGTCGAGCCGGGAGCGGTAGGCGCCGCCGCCGCGGCGCGCCCACCAGAGCGTGCCCTGCGCCGGGACCGCGGCGACCGCGGCGACGACGTCGCCCTCCTCCTCGAGGGCGACCAGCACGAGCCACCGGTCGTCCCCGGCGACGAACTGGGCGGTGCCGTCGATCGGGTCGACGATCCACCGGCGGGCACCCGAGCCGGCCGCGCCGCCCTCCTCGCCGAGGACGGCGTCGGCGGGCCGCTCGGCGACGAGCACCGCGCGGATCGCCGCTTCCGTCTCCCGGTCCGCGACGGTGACCACGCTGCCGTCGGGCTTCACCTCCCGGCGCAGCTCGGCGAGGGCCGCGAAGTGCCGCAGCGCGACGGCCGCCCCCGCGAGGGCGGCCGTCCGGGCCAGATCAAGATCGCTCTGCACGGATCTCATCCTGCCGCGCCCCGGCCCCGCGGGCGACGCCGCGCGCTTCCCAGACGAGCAGCGCGACCGCGCACAGGGCGAAGAACGCGTGGCTGACCGGGGTGACGACCGCGCCGCCGCCGGCGAGCGGCTGCGTGGTGAAGCTGTGCCAGGCGTACGTGAGCAGTCCACCGGCCGCCGCCGCGAGCCGGTGCCGGCCGTCCCAGCCGTCGCGCCGCGACCAGCCCAGGATCGCCGCCGTCACGATGAGGAACGCGGCCAGCATCGCCGGTACGCCGGCCGCGTCGGGCAGCCACTTGGTGCTCATGAAGAGCGCGCCGCCGGCCAGTGTCACGCCCAGCACGACCCACGGATCGGGCGCCGCTCCCCCGCGGCGCGCACCGGACGGCACCAGGAACGCCGCGACGACCAGCAGCGCCACGATGACGAGCACGGCCGCGAGCTTGGGCCAGGGAGCGATGTACTGATCCATTCCGTACGAGGCCATCGTCGTGCCGAACGCGCCGAGGGCGAACAGCGCGCACCCGACGACCAGGCCGGGCGTCCGCAGCCACGGCGTCGTACGGCGGCCGCTCACCTCCTCGACCAGCGCGACGGGCACGGTGATGCTCCAGACGTTGTGCAGGGCGAGCACGTAGAGCGTCCACGGGACGGCGATCCCCAGCGCCGGCACGAAACCCTGGTCGAGCAGGTGCGCGTCGGCGTAGTCGGGGTTGAACAGCGACTGCGTGGTGATGCCCTCCTCGAACAGCCCGTACGCGAGCGCGAGCAGCACGATCGTCGGCCAGCCGCGCCCGGTGCGGCGGGTGACCTCGCGGATGACCAGGGCGGCGCCGCCGTACATCGGGGCCAGCAGCAGCAGGAACGGCAGCATCGTGACGGTGAAGTCGCCGAGGAGGAACTCGGCGACCAGCGGCGACAGGAAGAACAGCGCGACGGCGGGGGCTCTCATGACATCCATCGTGGAGCGTCGCGTACGCGAGTCCCTGAGCCGTCCGTCATCGACGCCCCGTGACAGATGTCAGCCGGGACGACCCCACGCGGCCGGGTCCTCGTCGAGGTACGTCGAGATGCCGGTGACCCGCCCGTGCGCCACCTCGAAATGCTGCAGGGCGAACGGCACGTACGCGCCACCCGGCCCGGCCGGCCGCTCCTGCCAGAACGCCGTGGTGCCGTTCGCGGCGACCGGAACCAGCCGGGCACCCCGGCACGGGCCGCCCGCGACCTCCAGGACGAGCCGGATCTGCTCACGCCCCCGCAGCCACCAGGCGAACGGCGGCATGGACATCGTGGCGTCCTCGTGCAGCAGGGCCACCATCGCGGCCACGTCGTCCCGCTCGAAGGCCCGGCAGTAGCGCTCCAGCAGCTCGCGCCCGGCGTCGTCGAGCGGCGCGCCGGTGTCCTCGCGGCGGATCGTGGCGCGGGCCCGCTGCAACGCGCTGGTCACCGACGGGACGCTGGTGTCCAGCAGCCCGGCGACCTCGTCGGCGTGCCATCCGAGCACGTCCCGCAGGATCAGCACGGCCCGCTGCCGGGGCGACAGCCGCTGCAACGCGGCGACGAAGGCCAGCCGCACCGACTCGCGGCGGACGATCAGCTCGGCGGGGTCCGCACCGGCCGGCAGCACCCGGCAATCGGCGACCGGCCGGACGAACGCGGACCGCGGCAGCGCCTCGCCGAGCGGGGCGCCCGCCTCGGCGGCGGGTCCGAGGTCGACGGCGTGGGCCCGGCGCCGGGCACTGCGCAGCATGTCCAGGCAGACGTTCGTGGCGATCCGGTACAGCCAGGTGCGCAGCGAGCCCCGGCCGGCGTCGAACCGGTCGGCGTGGCGCCAGGCCCGCAGCAGCGTCTCCTGCACGGCGTCCTCCGCCTCGCCGGGGCACCCCAGCATCCGGTACGCGTACCCGGTGAGCTCGACCCGGAAGATCTCCGCCTGCACGAGGCCGAGACTACAGTCGCCGCATGCATCGAAGCCGCCTCTACGGTCTGTTCATCGACACGCCGGATGCCGAGCCGGCCGCGGACTTCTGGTCGGCGGCGCTCGGCGTCCCGGCCCGTACGGACCCGGGCGAGGAGCAGTTCCTCATGCTCCGGGGCGCCTTCCCGGCCCTCGAGATCGGCGTGCAGCGGGTGGACGACGCGCCGCGCTACCACGTCGACATCGAGACCGACGACGTGGACGCGGAGACGGCCCGGCTGATCGCGCTGGGCGCCGTGGAGGTGAACCGCTGGCTCGGCTGTCGCATCCTGCGGGCGCCCGGCGGTCATCTGCTCTGCGTGGTCCCCGTGCACAGCACGCCGGAGCTGTTCGACGCCGAGGCCCGCACCTGGCCGTGAGGCGGCCCCGGGCCACGCCCGGCGGGCTCACGCCTCGCCCATCACCAGGCCCTCGATGGTGTGCTTCTGGGTGATGGGGGTCAGCACGTCCACGACCGGGCAGTGCAGGTGGTCCCTGACCTGTTGCGGCAGCGTCTCCCAGTACGCCCGGGTCACCGCCGTGTCGTGCTTCTCGCCGTTGACGCCGCCGGGGGCGTCCACGCCGAGGACCAGCACCGGCCGGGACTGCTGCGACTCGTTGCGGGTGCCACGGTGGATGGTCAGCGCCGAGCGGGCCGAGATGTCGCCCCGCTTCGGGTACTTGCGGACGGCGCGCTCCTCGTAGCGGGGGTAGTGCGACTTCGGCGGGAACATGCCGTGCTCGAACTCGGGCGAGTCGTCGAACTGGGTGCCCGGCGCGATCTCGAACGGGCCCATGTCCTCCTCGGTGTCCACGGCCGTGAGGTTGAACGCCAGCGAGTCCAGCGTGCGCCGGGTACGGGTGACCTCCGGCATCGGGAAGTCGCGGTGCCACGGCTGGTTGACCGCGCCGGCGAACGGGATGTCGAAGCCGAGCTCGACGATCTGGTACTGCGGGCCGAGCACCGCCTCGCACACCGCGGTGACCCACGGGTGGGTGACGAGGTCGACGAAGCCGCGCATCTGCTCGGGGTGGATCTCGACGTAGTAGCGCTTGGGGCCGCGGCCGACGGCGCCGCCGGGCCGCTCGATGGCCTCGGCGAAGGCCTTCTCGATGTCCTCGCGCATGGTGTCGGCCCACTCGGCGCTGAACGCGCCCTTGCACGCGGTGATGCCGTCGTCGTAGATCGCGGCCCTGGCTGCAGCTCCTGCATCGCTCATGCCGTCGATGATTGCAACGTTGCATGCCACGTTGCAAGAGATGCCGGTAAGGTTTTCACCATGAGCGCGAGCCTGCGGCAGGTGGCCGAGCGAGCCGGCGTGTCCATCCGTACGGTGTCCAACGTGGTCAGCGGCTTCGCGCTGGTGGCCCCCGAGACCCGGGCCCGGGTGCAGGCCGCGATCGACGAGCTGCAGTACCGCCCCAACGCGGCGGCCCGGCACCTGCGCGGCGGCCGCTCCGGCCTGGTCGCGCTGGCCATCCCGGAGATCGCCTCGCCGTACTTCGGGGAGCTCGCGGGCCTGCTCGTCGACGAGGCCCAGAAGCGGTCCTGGATGCTGCTCGTCCAGCAGACCGGCGGGGACGCCGGCCACGAACGGAGCCTGCTCGACGGCGTCCGCGGCCAGGTCGTCGACGGCCTCGTCCTGAGCCCGTGGGCGCTGGCACCGCGCGAGCTGCGCCGCCGCCCGGACGCCGTGCCGCTGGTCCTGCTCGGTGAACAGGACGCCGACGGCCTGCTCGACCACGTCGCGGTCGACAGCGTGGCGGCGGCCCGCGACGCCACCGCGCACCTCCTCGCGCAGGGCCGCACCCGCATCGCGGCGATCGGCCCTCAACCGCACCTCGAGAACGGCACGGCGGCCCGGCGCGTCGAGGGCTACCGCAAGGCTTTGGCGGAGGCCGGCCTGCCCGCCGACCCGCGCCTGGAGATCCCGGTGGAACGCCTGCACCGCGAGGACGGCGCCGCCGCGATGCGCCGCTTGATCCGGGACGGCCCCGAGGCCGACGCGCTCTTCTGCTTCAGCGACCAGCTCGCCCTCGGCGCGATGCAGACCGCCCTGCGCCACGGCCGCACGATCCCGGACGACCTCGCGGTGATCGGCTTCGACGACATCGAGGACGGCCGGTACGCGACCCCGGCACTGACCACGATCTCGCCGGACAAGGCGGCGATCGCCCGCGAAGCCCTCGCCTGCCTGGCGGACCGGCTCGGCGGCGACCCGGCCGCCCCGGCCCGGCGGATCGTCATCCCCCACCGGCTGGTCGTCCGCGACAGCGCCTGACCCGCCGCCCGGCCCTGCCGCCCGGCCCGGCCCTGCCCGGCTCTGGCCCTGCCCGGCTCTGGCCCTGCCCGGCTCTGGCCCGGCCCTGCCCGGCTCTGGCCCTGCCCGGCTCTGGCCCGGCCCGGCCCGGCCGCGGTCCGGCGCCGGTCAGAGGGCGGTCTGGTAGGCCAGCACCCCCCGGTTGATCGCCGTCATCGCCTTGCGGGCCGCCTCCCGCACTCCCGGCGACGCCGACGACGCGTCCTTGAGCTGCGTGAGCAGGTCCAGCACCTGCCGGGCCCAGCGCACGAAGTCGCCCGCCGGCATGTCCGACTCGTAGTTGTGCCCGCTGGCCAGCACCCGGGCGAGCGGCTCGCCGCGGGCCCAGCGGTAGATCGGCCAGACGAAGCCCGGGTCGGGTTCGCGGGTCAGCGACAGCCCGTGCGCCGCCTCCTGCGACTCGATCTCCGCCCACAGCTTCTGGCAGGCGTCGACCGCCGCGGTGGTGGCGCCCTTGGGCACCGAGGCCCGTTCGTCGCCCTCGCGCCGGGACTCGTACAGGACCATGGACACCGCCGCCGCCAGCTCGTCGGGCTCGAGGCCCTCCCAGACGCCGCGGCGCAGGCATTCCGCGACGAGCAGGTCCGCCTCCGTCCAGATGCGGCCCAGCATCCGTCCCGGTTCGGTGACCTCGCCGTCCGGGGACAGGTAGCCGCGCTCGGTGAGCACCGCGCAGACCTGGTCGAACGTCTTGGCCAGCGATCCGGTGCGCCCGGCGACCTTGTCGCGCAGCGCCTCGGTGTCGCGCTCCAGCCGGTGCCGGCGCTCGGCCCAGCGGGCGTGCTCCTCGCGGTCCGGGCAGGCGTGGCACGGGTGCTGGCGCAGCTGCACCTTGAGCAACGCGATCTCCGCGTCCTCGCCGGGCACGCCGCGGCTGCGCCCGCGCCGGCCGCCGGCCCGTTCGTGCCGGTCGAGCCCGGTGGCGCTGATCGACGCGGCGAGGTCGCGGCGGGCGGCGGGCGAGCGCGGGTTGAAGTGCTTGGGAACCCGGATGCGGTCCAGGACCTCGACCGCGCCCGGGAAGTCGGCGGGGCTGACCCGGCCGGCCCAGCGGTCCTGGGTGAGCACCAGCGGGCGCGGCTCGCCGAACCCGCCGGTGGGCGGCTCCAGCACCACGGCGAGGCCGGCCCGGCGGCCCTGCGGCACCCGGATGACGTCGCCCACGCGCAGCTTCTCCAGCGACGACACCGCCGCCGCCCGGCGCTGCGACGCACCCTGGCGGGCCAGGGCCTTCTCCCGGTCGGCGATCGCGACGCGGATGCCGAAGTACTCGTCGAAGTCGCCGTGGTGGCAGGCGGCGTCCTGCCCGTACGTCTGCATGGTGTCGACGTTGCGCTGCACCTGGCGGGCCAGCCCGACCACCGACCGGTCCGCCTGGAACTGCGCGAACGACGACTCGAGCAGGTCACGCGACTTGTCCGCGCCCACCGAGCCGACCAGGTTGACCGCCATGTTGTACGAGGGACGGAAGCTGGACCGCAACGGGTACGTCCTCGTGGACGCGAGCCCGGCGACGTGCCGCGGGTCCACCTCGGGGCTCCACACCACCACGGCGTGGCCCTCGACGTCGATGCCGCGCCGCCCGGCCCGGCCGGTGAGCTGCGTGTACTCCCCCGGCGTCAGGTCCACGTGGGCCTCGCCGTTGAACTTGACCAGGCGTTCCAGCACCACGCAGCGGGCCGGCATGTTGATGCCCAGCGCGAGGGTCTCCGTGGCGAACACCGCCTTGACCAGGCCCCGCACGAAGCACTCCTCCACGGCCTCCTTGAACGCGGGGAGCATGCCCGCGTGGTGGGCCGCGACGCCGCGCTCGAGGCCGTCGAGCCACTCCCAGTAGCCGAGCACCGACAGGTCCTCGGCCGGGATGCTCGCGACCTTCGCCTGGGCGATCTCGCGGATCTCGGCGCGCTCCTCGGGCCCGGTCAGGCGCAGACCGCCGGCCAGGCACTGCTGCACGGCGGCGTCGCAGCCGGCGCGGCTGAAGATGAACAGGATCGCGGGCAGCAGCCCGGCACGGTCGAGCCGGTCGACCACCTCGGCCCGCGGCGGTCCCTGCCAGCGGCGGGGCCGGCCACCGCGGCCCTGCCACCCCGGGCCGGCGGCGCGGTCGGTGAGCTCCAGCCGGCGCAGCATCTCGCGGGTGTAGCGCAGCAGCTCCGGGTGCACGTCGTGCTTGCGGGCCGCGTCGGCGTCGTGGAACAGGTCGAACATGCGCCGGCCGACGAGCATGTGCTGCCACAGCGGCACGGGCCGGTGCTCGCTGACCACCACCTCGGTCTCGCCGCGGACGGTCACCAGCCAGTCGGCGAACTCCTCGTAGTTGCTGACCGTGGCGGACAGGGAGACCAACGTGACGGAGGCGGGAAGGTGGATGATCACCTCTTCCCAGACGGCGCCGCGGAACCGGTCGGCGAGGTAGTGCACCTCGTCCATCACCACGTACGCCAGGCCCTGCAGGCTCGCCGAGCCCGAGTAGAGCATGTTGCGCAGCACCTCGGTGGTCATCACCACCACCGGAGCGTCGCCGTTGATCGCGTTGTCACCGGTCAGCAGGCCGACGTGCTCGGCGCCGTACCGCTCGACGAGGTCGTGGTACTTCTGGTTGGACAGCGCCTTGATCGGGGTGGTGTAGAAGCACTTCCGCCGGGTGCCGGAACCGTCGGCGCGCAGCGCGAGGTGCACCGCGAACTCCCCGACCACCGTCTTGCCGGCGCCGGTGGGCGCGCACACCAGCACGCCGCTGCCGCGCTCCAGGGCCTCGCAGGCCTGCCGTTGGAAATCGTCCAGGTCGAAGCCGACGTCCAGCATGAAGTCGTCGAGGGCCGGGAACTCGGCCACGCGGGCCGCCCGCCTCTTCGACTCCGCATAACGTTCGGCGGGGCTCGTCATGACCACAAGGCTAATGCGTGGGTCTGACACAACGGCGGTCATGGCTCGCCGGGCGCCCCGGCGCCACGCCGGGGCCGGCGAGCACGGCGGTTGCCGACGGGACCGTCGCGGCGGCTGGGTATGGTGCACGGCGTGCCGGATGCCGCCGAATCGACCGCTTTCCCGTCGCGCCGCCAGGTCGACGCCGTGCTCTTCGACTTCCACGGCACGCTGGCCCAGGTCGAGGACCCGGTCTCCTGGGTGACGGCCGCCGCCGCGGCCTGCGGCGCCGAGCTCGACCGCGGCCGCGCGACGATCCTGGCCGACCGGCTGGTCACCGCCGGGCGCGCCGGCGGCCCGGTGCCGCGCCGGGTGCCGATCCACCTCGCGGAGCACTGGGCGGACCGTGACCTGTACGAACACAGCCACCGCGCCGCCTACACGGGCCTGGCCGCCACCGTGGCCGACGACGTGGACGGCCTGCCCGACGCCCTGTACGACCGGCTGCTCGACCCGGCGGGCTGGCTGCCGTACGCGGACACCGAGCCCACCCTGCGCACCCTGCAGGACGCGGGCATCAAGGTGGGTGTGGTGAGCAACATCGGCTTCGACATCCGGCCGCACTTCGCCGCGTGGGGGCTGGCCGGGCTCGTGGACGCGTACGCGCTCTCGTACGAGATCGGCCGCACCAAGCCGGACCCGGCGATCTTCCTGCGGGCCTGCGGCATGCTCGGCGCGGACCCGGAACGCACGCTGATGGTCGGCGACACCCCGGCCGACGCGGGCGCGGTGCAGGCCGGCTGCGCGGCCCTGGTCCTGCCGGCGGCGGAGCCGGGCCGCTCGAACGGCCTGAGCGCGACCCTCGCCCTGGCCGGCTGCGCAGCCTGACCCAGAGCCGCCGCGCCTGCTCAAGGGCGGCCGCCCGCTTGGTCAAAGGCAGCCGCGCCGCCGGCTCAGAGGTAGGTGTCGACCAGCGTGCCCAGCGTCGCGGAGACGCTGCGGATCGGCTGCTGCTCGTCCGACGCGGCCACGTGGTCGGCGATGGTCGCTTCGCCGCCGGACTCCGGCGCCTTCTTGGTGGCGGCCGCGTCGGCGGAGCCGAGGTACGCCTGCGAGAGCACGCTGGAACTGAGCGACCCGACCGACATGCTGCCTCCTCGAGGATGACGCCGCTTACCCCTCCCCGTTCGGCGCGCCGGCCCGGCCGCTGACACCGGGATCAGAGCAGCAACCGTACGGCTCCCGGCTCGCAGCCGACGTCGAGCGGCAACGCGGCGATCCGTTCGCCGTCGGCGTACCCGACGATCCCGGGCGCGTCGATCCGCACGCGCCGGGCCCGGAAGCTGTGCACCCGCGGGTCGCTCACGTGGGTGCCGCGCCGCAGGCGGGGCTTGAGCCGCACGAGCGCACCCCGCCCGAGCCGCCCGGCGATCACGACGTCGAGCAGCCCGTCGCCGGGGTCGGCGTCCGGGCAGATCCGCATCCCGCCGCCGTAGCTGGGGCAGTTTCCGACCGCGACGAGCACCCCGGTGAAGCTGTGGTCGGCGCCGTCGATCTCCAGCGTGTAGGGCCGCGCCCGCAGCCGGGCCATCTCCAGCATGATCGCGAGGTCGTAGCGGCGGGGTCCGCGCGGCCACCGCATCCGGTTGGCGCGCTCGTTGACGACCGCGTCGAACCCGGCGGCCAGGACCGCGGCGAACCAGCGCACGTCACCCGCCGCGGTGGTCACCCTTGCAAGATCAACGGCACGGTCCCGCCCGGCACGTAACGCTGCGGCGATCGCCTCCGCGGCCTGCAGAGGATCCGACGGTACGCCCACAGCCGCCGCGAAGTCGTTGCCGGTGCCGGCGGGAACCACCCCGAAGCCGGCCGGCGTCCCCGCCACGGCCTGCAGCGCCCGGTGCAGGGTGCCGTCCCCGCCCACCGCGACCAGCGCCGTGACACCCTCGGCGACCGCCCGGTGGCAGAGCTTCTCGGCGTCCTCGGCGGTCCGGGCGTCCAGCACCCGCACCGGCCGCCCGCCGGCGCCGAGCCGATCGACGATCCCGGACAGCAGACCGCGGTGCCGGCCGCGCCCCGCCTGGGGGTTGGCCAGCACCGCGATGTCGTCTCTGCCGCTCACAGCCGCCGAATGTACCGGCCGGCGGGTCAGGTCATGTCGTCGAAACGGCTCTCCAGGGGCAACGGTTTCGCCACGGGCTCGGGCGACTCCACCGGGGCCGGCGCGTCGACCCGGTCGGACACGCCCACCGGCACGCGTTCCTCCTCCAGCGGCGAGATCTGGTCGTCGTCGAGGTCGCCGTAGATCTCCTTGCCGCGGCCCTTGCGCTTGTCGTTGATCGCCGCCACCCCGACCGCGATCAGGTACAGCAGGACCATGCACGTCGCGAGCAGCGTCATGCCGAACGGACCCGGGTCTGGCGTGGCGATCGCGGCGAACGCGAACGACAGGAAGACGACGACGCGCCACCAGCTCATCAGGCGCCGCGCGCTGACCACGCCGGTGAAGTTGAGCATGAGGAGCACGAGCGGGAACTCGAAGGCCGCGCCGAAGATCAGCAGCATGTTCGTCACGAAGCCGACGTACGCGCTGACCTCCAGCTGCGTCGTCACGCCGAGGATCCCGGCCTTCTGGATGAACGCCAGGCTGTGCTTGACGACGAAGTACGCGAGAGTGACGCCGCCGACGAACAGCGGCGCCGCGATGCTGACGAAGACGTACGCCCACTTGCGCTCGTGCCTGTGCAGGCCGGGGGCGACGAACGCCCACAGCTGGAACATCCAGACCGGCGAGCCGACGATGAGGCCGACCCACAGGGCGATCTTCAGCTTGACGATCAGCGGGTCGACGACCCCGAGCACGACGAAGTTGCAGACCCGCTCGCCCTTGGAGTTGATGATCCAGGAGCTGTCCAGCGAGCAGTACGGCTCCCGCAGGATGTCGAAGACCCACTCGGAGATGAGGAAGCCGACGATGAGGCCGGCGACGATGCCGATCGCCGCCCAGAAGAGCCGGTTACGCAGCTCCCGGACGTGGTCGATCAGGGTCATCGAGCCGTCGGCGGCCTGCTGGAACTTGCTCGGCCCCTGACGGCGCAGGGAGATGGCCATGGTGCGTCAGCGGTCGTTGGTGCGCTGCACGGGGTCGACGTACGGCTGGGCCGGCGGCTGCTGCGGCTGCTGCTGGAACGGCTGACCCGGCTGCTGGTACGGCTGGCCCGGCTGCTGCTGGTAGCCCTGCTGCTGGTAGCCGGGCTGGTAACCCTGCTGGGCACCGTTCGGCGGCAGCGGCTGGTGCGAGAACTGCGGCTCGGCCTTCTCGGCGACGGTGTTGTCGTCGTCCACGAGGCCCTTCGTCTCCGCCTTGATGATCCGCAGCGACCGGCCCAGGGACCGGGCGGCGTCCGGCAGGCGCTTCGCGCCGAACAGCAGCACGAGCACGACAACGAAGACGGCGATGTGCCATGGCTTGAGGGCGCCCATGGGAAACTCCAGTCGGTTGGATCAGGGTGCTTCAGGACGGTGCGGGGTCCATCGTACGTGTGGTTGTTGCGAGTGACCCCTGCCGGACCTGTTTGTTTGGCCGCCGGTCCGAGGAATTTTCGGACAACGCGCCGGGAACGCCGCACGCTACCACGACAGCCCGGCCTTCTGTGAAGAGTGTTTACCGTGCGGCTCCCCGCGCCCGGCCTTGATGATGGCGACCTGCTCCTCGGCGATGGCCGCCCGCTCCTGCAGCTCCGCCACGGAACGCTCCAGCGCCGCCGCGCCGGCCTGCAGCTTCTCGGCCTGCTCCCGGCGCAGCAGCAGCCGCCGCATCGCCCGGTCCAGCGCCGACAGGCGACCGACCACGGTCATCACCGCCGCCCCGAGAACGACGAGCCCGAGCACGACGACCCCCACCACGATCCACGTCACCATGGCGGACACTCTAAGCCTTTCCGGTCACCGGGGCCGCGTACTGGTCCAGGGCCAGCGCGGCCTGCTCGCGGATGCGCTCGACCAGGGCGGCCGGGCCGACGACTGTCACGTCGGAACCGAGGCCCAGCAGCAGCCGCTGCGCCCAGCCCAGGTCGGTCACGCGCATCGTCACGACCCACTCGTCGCCGTCGCGCCGGACCTCCTCGCACGGGTAGTACTCGGTGATCCAGCGGCTGCCGCGCCCGACGCGCACGGTCACCAGCGGCAGGTCCTGGCCGGGGTGGAACACGCCGTCGGTCACGTCGTGCGGGACCGCGCGGGCCGGCGGGGCGGCCGGCTCGTCCAGCTCGGTGAACGCGTCGATGCGGTCGAGGCGGAACAGCCGGGTGCCCTCGGCGCGCCGGCACCAGGCCTCCAGGTACGCGCGGTTGCCGACCATCAGCACGCGCATCGGGTCGACGATGCGCTCGGTGGTCTCGTCGCGCGCGGGCGTGTAATAGGTGATGCGCATGGCGTGGCGGCGCTCGACGATCCCGCGGATGGCGTCCACGCGCTGCGTGTTGGCGGGCAGGCGGACGGCCACCGGCGCGTCGGCGAGATCCCCGGCGGCGTTCTCGATCTTCGCGAGGGCCCGCTCGATGGCGTCGCGGGAGCCGATGCCGGGTGTCTCGGCCAGCATCCGCAACGCCACCACCAGCGCGAGCGCCTCGTCCGGGTTGAGCCGCAGCGGCCGGTCGATCCCCGCGTCGTAGGTGATCGTGACCCGGTCCCCGTCGAGCGCCATGTCGATCAGGTCGCCGGGCCCGTACCCGGGCAGCCCGCAGACCCACAGCAGCTCCAGGTCCTCGCGCAGCTGGCGCTCGCTGATCCGGAAGTCGGCGGCGGCCTCGGCCACCGCGATGCCCGGGCGCGCCAGCAGGTACGGCACGAGGTTGAGCAGCCGCCCCAGCCGGTCGGCCGACGCGCGGCCCGCGGGGGTGCGCTGCTGCGGGGTCACGACACGGCTCCCGCGGCGGCCGGCTCGTGCCGGGCGACGACCTCCTTGAGCTGCTGGATCACGGCCTCACGCAGCTCCGGCGGGCCGTCCGCGCGCACGTCGGCGCCGTACCCGACCAGCCGCGAGGCCAGCCACTCGACGTCCGAATACGGGATCGTCAGCCGGTCGCCGTCGGGCCCGGGCACCGTCTCGACGGCCAGCCGCCGCAGCCCCGCGGCCCGCCCGGGGCGGACGCGAACGGTGGCCCGGCCGGTGCGCTCCGTCGGGCCCGACCAGCGGGCGACGTGGCTGATCAGGTCGACGTCCGCGGGCGGCGTGAACGCGCCCTCCGGGCCCACGGCGCGCACCGAGCCGACGATGCGGGACAGCCGGAAGCAGCGGGTCGCGTCCCGGTCACGGTCGTGGCCGACGACGTACCAGCGGCCCTGCCAGCACACCACGCCCCACGGCTGCAGACGCCGGCTGGACGGCTCGTCCACCTCCGGTACGCGATAGGAGAACGTCACCGCGCGCCGGGCCCGCGCCGCGGCGGTCAGCGGGCCGAACGCCGGGTCGACGGTGACCACCGGCTCCACCCCGAGCGTGGCCTGCGGGTCCACCTCGACGCCGGCGGCGCGCAGCTTGGCCAGCCCGGACGACGCGGCGGCCGCCAGACCGGCGTGCTGCCACAACCGCGCGGCGATGCCCACGGCGGCGGCCTCGTCCGGCTCGAGCGGGATGTCGGGCAGCGCGTACTCACGGTGGGCGATCCGGTAGCCGTGCTCGGTGTCGAAGGCGCTCGCCAGTCCGGTCTCCAGCGGCACGCCCAGCTCCCGCAGCTCGGCCTTGTCGCGTTCGAACTTGCGCTGGAACGCCTCGTGGTCGCGCGGGTCCTCGGGGTCGTGCTCGTACCCGGGCACGGTCGCGGCGATCTGCGCGGCGGTCAGGAACCGTCGCGTGGACAGCAGACAGATCACCAGGTTCACCAGGCGCTCGGTACGGGTCCGCGACACGACCGAAACGCTAGCAGCCCAGCGCGGATGTGGCGGCATCCGCGGCCCGCGGGCGGTTATCTGTATCCGACAAGGGGAAGTCTGCTCGCGTGACCGAGACTCCCCGCACCGACGTCTCCCGGGACGACCCCGCCGCTGCCCCCGTGGGCCTGGCCGCCGCGGCCGCGCTGCCGGCCCCCGCCGAGCCGGGCGCCGGGGGCGGTCCGGAGAACGAGAGCGTCGGCACCGTCATCGTCGCCGGGCTCGCCAACCTGGTCATCGCCGCCGCCAAGTTCGTCGCCGGCCTGATCTCCGGCTCCGCCGCGATGCTCTCGGAGGCCGCGCACTCGCTGGCCGACACGGTCACCGAGGTGTTCCTGTTCGTCGCCCTGCGCCGCGGCGGCAAGCCCGCCGACGAGGAACACCCCTTCGGGTACGGCAAGGAGAGCTTCGTCTGGGCGTTCATCGCCGCGCTGTTCACGTTCATCGGCGGCGCCGGGTTCTCCATCTACCACGGCGTGACGACGATCATCAGCGGCGAGCACAGCGGCCACTACCTGATCTCGTACATCGTGCTCGCGGTCTCGTTCGTGGCCGAGGGCACCTCCTGGCTGAAGGCGCAGCGGCAGGTGAAGGGGGAATCGGAGCGCTGGGGCATCAGCAAGCGCCGCTTCCTGCGGCTCACCTCGGACACCACGGTCAAGGCCGTCTACTTCGAGGACTCCGCGGCGCTGATCGGCCTGCTGCTCGCCGCCGCCGGCATCGGGCTGGCGCAGCTGACCGGCTCCGAGACCTGGGACGGCATCGCTTCCATCCTGATCGGTCTGCTGCTGCTCGTGGTCGCCACGGTGCTGGCCCGGGCCAACGTGTCGCTGCTGGTCGGCCGCGCGGTGCCGCGCCGCATGCACAACCAGATCGCCGACGACCTCGCCGCCCTCGACGTGGTGACGGCCGTGCCGACGCTGCTCACCATGCAGCTCGGCCCCGGCGAGATCCTCGTCGCCGCGAAGGTCGACTTCGAGGACCACATCACCGGCGGCCAGATCGAGGAGGCCTCCGACGAGGCCGAACGGCGGCTGCGGGCCCGGTACCCCGGGATCCGCTACGTCTTCCTCGACCCGACGCGCGGACGGGCGGGCCTCAACCACCGCGACGGCGGGGTGGACCTATAGGGTCGCCGCCATGGTGCGCTGGCGGTCGGGAATTGTCTCTTCGGTACGACGACAGTGGCGCGGAGCCGTCGAGCTGGAGGTCGCCACCGACGACGGCCCGCTGAAGGCGCTCGCGTACCCCGACCTGACCGGCGCCCCGGAACCCGGCGACCGCGTCCTGCTCAACGTGGGCGCGCTCGTCATGGGCCTCGGCACCGGCGGGTACGCGCTGGTGGTGGCCCTGCCCGACCGGCTGCCCCCGGACCCGGCCGGCGACGGCACCTCCCGCGACGCAGGCCACCTGGTCAAAGCGCGCTACACGCCGCTGCAGGCCATCCGGCTGGGCGTCGACGAGGAGGCGTCCCCGCACCGCGAGGCGATGGCCGCCGCCGAGAGCCTCGACGACATGCCCGTGGTCACGGCGGATCTGCACTCCGCGCTGCCGGCCGTCCTCGCCGGCATCCACGCCGACCGCCCGGACGCCCGCGTCGCGTACGTGATGACCGACGGCGGCGCGCTGCCGGCCTGGTTCTCCCGCACCCTGCACGGCCTGCGCGACCACCTCGCCGGGACGGTCACCACCGGCCAGGCGTTCGGCGGCGACCTGGAGGCGAGCACGGTCCACACCGGGCTGCTGGCGGCCCGGCACGTCCTGCACGCCGACGTGGCGATCGTCGCCCAGGGCCCCGGCAACCTGGGCACGGGCACGACGTGGGGCTTCTCCGGGGTGGCGCTCGGCGAGGCGGTGAACGCCATCGTCGCGCTCGGTGGCCGTCCGGTGGGCTCCCTGCGCATCTCCGACGGCGACGCCCGTCCCCGCCACCGCGGCCTGTCCCACCACAGCCTCACCGCGTACGGAAAGGTCGCGCTCGTCCCCGCCGACCTGCCGGTCCCCGACGACCTGGCGGCGGACCTGGCCAAGGAGGTCACCGACGCGCTCGCGCCGCTGGCGACGCTGCACCGCATCGTGGAGGTCGCGACGCACGGCCTGGACGCGGCGCTGCTGGAGAGCCCGGTGAAGCTGTCGACCATGGGCCGCGGCCTGGCGGAGGACCACGCCTACTTCGTGTCCGCCGCGGTCGCCGGCCGGCACGCGGCGTCGCTGCTCGCCCCCTGAACGGCCGGGCCGGCATCCCACCGGCTGGCTTCCGCCGCCGACGCGGCTCGTTTCCTGGCCGGCCCACCCAGCACGCCGCCGGCTGGTTTCGCCGCTGGCGCGGCTCGTTTCCTGGCCGGGCCCACCCGGCACGCCGCCGGCTGGTTCTCGCCGCCGGCGCGGCTTGCTTCTTGCCCCGGGCGCGCCCGGCGGTCAGGACGAGTAGATCAGCCAGGCCCAGGCGAGCAGCATCGCGGCGACGCCCACCGCCATCACCCACGTCGGGACCCGGTGGTCGCCCTTGCGGTTGCGGGCGATCTCGCTGCGGATCCGCTCGCGGCGGCGCCCGGCGCGCGCCCGCAGGATGTCGTCGAGGCTGCGCCCGCGCTTCTCCGCGGGCGGCTGCTGGCCGGGCTCGTGCGTCGTCATGGCCCGACCAGCCTAGCCCCTCGTCACATGCTGGCGATCAGCCGCTCGACCCGTTCGTCGTACGCCCGGAACGGGTCCTTGCACAGCACCGTGCGCTGCGCCTGGTCGTTCAGCTTGAGGTGCACCCAGTCGACGGTGAAGTCGCGGCGCTTCTCCTGGGCGTGCCGGATGAACTCGCCGCGCAGCCGGGCGCGGGTGGTCTGCGGCGGCGTCTCCTTCGCCTCGAAGATCTCCAGGTCGTTGGAGATGCGGTCGACCTGCTTGCGCTTCTCCATCAGCGCGTACAGGCCGCGGCCGCGGCGCACGTCGTGGTACGCCAGGTCCAGCTGGGCGATCCGCGGGTGCGACATCGGGATCTCGTGCTTGGCCTGGTAGCGCTCGATCAGCTTGTACTTCGACACCCAGTCGATCTCGCGGGAGACGGGGTCGAGGTCGCCGCTCTCGATCGCCGAGAGCACCCGGCCCCACAGCTCGACGACCCGCTTGGCGGTCTGGTCGCCGCCGCGGCGCTCGACGAACTCGGTCGCCTTCGCGAGGTACTCCTGCTGGATCTCGAGGGCGCTGACCTCCTTGTTGTTCGCCAGCCGGATCTTGCGGCGGCCGGTGACGTCGTGGCTGACCTCGCGGATCGCCCGGATCGGGTTCTCCAGCGACAGGTCGCGCATGACCACGCCGGCCTCGATCATCCGCAGCACGATGTCGGCGCTGCCGACCTTGAGCAGCGTGGTGACCTCGTTCATGTTGGAGTCGCCGACGATGACGTGCAGGCGCCGGTACCGTTCGGCGTCGGCGTGCGGCTCGTCGCGGGTGTTGATGATCGGCCGGCTGCGGGTGGTGGCGCTGGAGACGCCCTCCCAGATGTGCTCGGCGCGCTGCGAGAGGCAGAACACCGCGCCGCGCGGCGTCTGCAGGACCTTGCCGGCGCCGCAGATCAGCTGCCGGGTGACCAGGAACGGGATGAGGACGTCGGCGAGCCGGCCGAACTCCCCGTGGCGCGACACGAGGTAGTTCTCGTGGCACCCGTACGAGTTGCCGGCCGAGTCGGTGTTGTTCTTGAACAGGTAGATCTCCCCGGCGATCCCCTCGTCGTGCAGCCGCTTCTCGGCGTCGACGAGCAGGCCTTCCAGGATGCGCTCACCGGCGCGGTCGTGGGCGACGAGATCGGTGACGCTGTCGCACTCGGGGGTCGCGTACTCGGGGTGGGAACCGACGTCGAGGTAGAGACGGGCACCGTTGCGGAGGAAGACGTTGCTGCTGCGTCCCCAGGACACCACTCGGCGGAACAGGTAGCGGGCCACCTCGTCCGGAGACAGCCGCCGCTGCCCCCGGTAGGTGCACGTGACTCCGTACTCGGTTTCGAGGCCGAAAATTCGCCGTTCCATGTCGAAACACTAGCCGCAGAACGGCATGGAACGGCAGTGACAACGCGCCCTTTCACCGCAGCACTGCGTGGTATTCCCTGGCCACAGGGCCGCCACCTGCGGATACACTGCCGACTTGATGAATCTTCTGATCACCGGCGGTGCCGGCTTCATCGGGTCCAGCTTCGCGCGCGCCGTCCTCCGCGACGAACTGCCGGGCCTGGAGGGCGCGCGGGTCACGGTCCTCGACAAGCTCACGTACGCCGGGAACTTCGCCAACCTCGGTCCGGTGGCGGAGAGCAAGCGCCTGGACTTCGTCCCGGGAGACATCTGCGACGCGGCCCTCGTCGACTCGGTGCTGAGCAAGCACGACCACGTCGTCCACTTCGCGGCGGAATCCCACGTCGACCGCTCGATCCAGGAGGCGTCCGAGTTCGCCACGACCAACGTGGTGGGCACCCAGGTCCTGCTCGCCGCGGCCCTCCGGCACGGCGTGGAGAGGTTCGTGCACGTCTCGACGGACGAGGTCTACGGCTCCGTGGAGTCGGGCTCCTGGACGGAATCGGCCCCGCCGGCCCCCAACTCCCCGTACGCGGCGACCAAGGCGGGCGCGGACCTGCTCGCGCTGGCGTACCACCGTACGCACGGCCTGCCCGTGACGGTTACGCGCTGCGCCAACAACTACGGCCCGTACCAGCACCCGGAGAAGCTGATCCCCCGCTTCGTCACCAACCTGCTGGAGGGCCGCCCGGTCCCGCTCTACGGCGACGGCACTCAGGTCCGCGACTGGATCCACGTCACGGACCACTGCCGCGGCACGGCCTTGGTGCTGCTGCAGGGACGCCCGGGCGAGATCTACCACATCGGCGGCAACGAGGAACTGACCAACCGCGACCTGACAGCACTCCTCCTCGAGGCCTGCGGCGCCGGCTGGGACCAGGTCCACCACGTCGAGGACCGCAAGGGCCACGACCGCCGGTACGCCCTCGACGACACGAAGATCCGCGACGAACTCGGCTACCGGCCCCAGGTGGACTTCCGCGCCGGGCTCGCGGAGACGGTCCAGTGGTACCGCGACAACCCGGACTGGTGGCGCCCCCTGGTCATCGACTGACCTTGACCCCACGGGGCCGAGAACCCGCGCGACCGGACCGTGCCGGCTCGGCCTTGGACCGCCGCGCAGCCGATCGGATCAGGACCGGCTTCGAACCACCCCGCAGCCAGCCGGTCGCCGGACCGGCCCCGGACCGCCGCGGAGGCAGCCGTGTGCCTGGTCCAGATTCCGACGACCACCTCGCAGCCGGCCGGATGCCTGCCCGGCTCTTGCCTGCCCGGCGCTGACGCCGGATGGCGGCCCGGCCCCGGACCGCTCCGGAGCCGGGCCGTCGCCCGTCAGGACTTGTTGTCGCCGTCCTCCGGCGCGCCCTCCGTGTCCACCGACGCGGCCGACACCGTCGGCTTCTCCTCGCCCGGTGCGGGCGGTGCGGAATCGCCCTGGGCCGGGGCGGCGTCGTCCGCCGGCTGGTCCTTGCCGCCGGCCAGCAGGGACTCCAGCGCGGCGCCGCTGATGCGGCGGAACGTGCGGCCCTTGCGGCGGCGGTCCAGGACCGCGACCTCGAGGCGGGACGCGTCCAGCTCGCGCTCGGCGCCGTTCTCCCCGCCGACCGTGCCGAGGCCCTTGACCGCCAGCGCCAGCGCCGAGGCCAGGTCCGCGGTCACGTCGTGACGTTCCTTGAGGACGGTGGAGATGGCCTCGGCGGAGCCGCCCATCGCCATGAAGCCGGGCTCGTCCATGACCGAGCCGTCGTACGTGATCCGGTACAGCTCGTCCGACTCCGGCGAGGAGCCGACCTGCGCCACGCAGATCTCCACCTCGTACGGCTTCTGCGTCTCGGAGAAGATCGCTCCGAGCGTCTGCGTGTACGCGTTGGCCAGCGCACGGCCCGTCACGTCGCGACGGTCGAACTGCAGGCCGTTGATGTCCGCCATGCGCACGCCGGCGCGGCGCAGGCTCTCGAACTCGTTGTACCGGCCGACGGCCGCGAACCCGATCCTGTCGTACAACTCGCTGATCTTGCGCAGCGAGGTGAGGTTCTCGGCGACCAGCAGGATGCCGCCCTCGTACGTGAGCACGACGGCGGAGCGGCCGCGGGCGATGCCCTTGCGGGCGTACTCCGAGCGGTCCCGCTGGACCTGCTCGGGTGAGGCGTAGAACTGCATGGCCACGGGTGGCTACTCCTTCGATGACCGGATGTCGTGGACCAGGGGTCGGCGGCCCCGGCGGGCGCACCGACGACCAGGGGTGCGGCGGAACCGCGCGGGTCAGCCGCCCGGGTTCTCCATCCGTCCGGCGACCACTGCCTCGGCCACCGTGGTGATCTCGGCCTCGGTGAGCCGGTGCGTGCCGTCCGCCGTCGCGGTCATCACCACCGGGTAGATCTTGCGGGTCAGGTCGGGCCCGCCGGTCGCGGTGTCGTCGTCCGCGGCGTCGTACAGCGCCTCGACCGCGAGCCGGACCGCGTCCTGCGTGCTGACGCCGGCACGGTACTTCTTCTTCAGCGCGGACTTGGCGAACAGCGAGCCGGAGCCGATCGCGTCGAAGCCGGTCTCCTCGTAGAGCCCGCCCGCGACGTCGAAGCTGAAGATGCGCCCCGCCCGGCCCGGGTCGGCCGGCGCCAGGTCGTACCCGGCGAACAGCGGGACCACGGCCAGGCCCTGCATGGCCGCGCCGAGGTTGCCGCGCACCATCGACGCCAGCCGGTTGGCCTTACCGTCGAGGGACAGCATCGTCCCCTCGATCTTCTCGTAGTGCTCGAGCTCCACCTGGAACAGCCGCATCAGCTCGATGCCGATGCCGGCGGTGCCGGCGATGCCGATCAGCGAATACGCGTCGGCCGGGTGCACCTTCTCGATGTCCCGGCTGGCGATGAGGTTTCCCATGGTGGCGCGCCGGTCGCCGGCCATCACGACACCCTCGGCGGTGGCGATGGCGACGATCGTGGTGGCGTGCGGCGCGATGTCGGCCGACAGCCCCGGCGGCAGCGGCCGGCGTCCCGGCAGCAGCTCGGGCGCGGCCTGGGTCAGGAACTGCGTGAAGGATGACGTCCCCGCGTTGGTGAACACATCTGGAAGACGCCCGGATGGATCAAAACCCGCTGCCACGTGGTTCCTTTCAGATATGCGATCGCGTCGGCGAGGAGCACCGGGTCGTCCCGGAACTGCCCCAGACCGCCGTTGCAGTTGAAGCACAATATCCCGCGCACCTCGCCGGTGCGATGATCGTGGTCGAGGTGTTGAGGATCGTCTACGCCACAGATCGCACAGACACCTCCCTGCGCGGCCAGCAAGCCGTCGAACTCGAGCTGCCCGATCCCGTACCGTCGCCGCAGGTGATACTCCCGCGAGCCACCGTAGAGACGCTTGCGTGTCTCCTGGCCGCGTGCGTTGTGGCACGGCTTGCAGTAGGAGTGGTAGCCGCTGGACGACGCCTTCGTCCGAGCGAAGGCGTCGAGCGGCTTTGTCGTGTCGCAGTCAGGGCACCACTTGGAGCCGGCCGGAACCGGGACCTCGGTTTGCCTGCGCTGCCCGATCCCTCGGCGACGCCTGCTCGCCTCGGACCTCTCGGCCGCGCACCTCTTGCAGTAGTAGGCAAGCCTGTCGGGCCTACGACGATTGCTGTGGAACTCCGAGGAAGGCAATGTTCGCAAGCACTGAGGACATTGCTTCTCCCGAGGGTTGCACGAATCGGACATAGGCGTCACTGACCGCCTTTTTGTACGTATCCCCTCACGAACTCCTCGGCGTTCTCCTCCAGGACGGAGTCGATCTCGTCGAGCAGGTCGTCGACGTCCTCGGTGATCTCGGCGTGCCGCTCGGCTACCTCCGGGTTGGCCTCGGTGGTGACGTCCTCGATCTCCTCGTCGCGCTTGCCCTTGCCGGACTGCGACTGACCGCCGGTGTCTCGCGTTGCCATCCCTGTCCCCCTTCAAGACCCAACTGGTTCGGGTTGGGAAAAACCTACCTCGCGGGTACGACGAAAACGCCCGCGCGGCCCCGTGTTTCTCTGCCGGCGAAGCCGCACGGCTGCAACGCCCGCATGGCCCGCTCAGCCCTGCCTGAGAGCCCACGGCCGCAACGCCCGCGCGCCTCGCTCAGCCTGCCTGCGAGACCCACGGCCGCAACGCCCGCTGGCCCCCACAGGCCCTGCCGCCGAAGCCGCACGACCCGCTCAGCGGCTCGTGATCACCTCGAGCAGGTCCTTCGCCGTGTCGCACTTGTCGAACAGGGCCCCGACGTGCTTCCTGGTGCCGCGCTCGGGTTCCATCATCGGTACCCGGACGAGGGACTCACGGCCGACGTCGAAGATGACCGAGTCCCAGCTGGCCGCGACCACTTCGGACGCGTACCGGGCGAGGCACTGGCCGCGGAAGTACGCCCGGGTGTCCTCGGGCGGCTCCACCATCGCGCGACGGGTCTCCTCGGGGTCGAGGAGGGTCTTCATCGAGCCCCGGGCCACCAGGCGGTGGTAGAGGCCCTTCTCCGGCCGGACGTCGGAGTACTGGAGGTCGACCAGCTGGAGCTTGGGTGAGGACCAGGCGAGGTTCTCGCGGTCCCGGTAGCCCTCGAGCAGGCGCAGCTTGGCGACCCAGTCGAGCTGGTCGGAGCAGGACATCGGGTCGTCGCCGAGCTTGGTGAGAATCTCCTCCCAGCGGCGCAGGACGTCGGCGGTCTGCTCGTCGACGTCGTCGCCGTAGCGCTCGTCGACGAAGGACTTGGCGCGCTCGTAGTACGCCCACTGCAGGTCGAGCGCCGTGAGCCGGCGGCCGTCGCGCAGGCGCATGAGGTGTTTGAGGGAGGGGTCGTGGCTGACCGCCTTGAGCTCCGAGACGGGGTCGGCCACGCCGAGGTCGCCGCTGAAGACCTTCTCCTCGATCATGTTGAGGATCAGGGCGGTGGTGCCCATCTTCAGGTACGTGGAGATCTCGGAGAGGTTCGCGTCGCCGATGATCACGTGCAGGCGGCGGTACTTGTCGGCGTCGGAGTGCGGCTCGTCGCGGGTGTTGATGATGGGCCGCTTGAGGGTGGTCTCGAGGCCGACCTCCACCTCGAAGAAGTCGGCGCGCGAGGAGATCTGGAAGCCGGAGCCGGAGCCGTCCTGGCCGATGCCGACGCGGCCGGCGCCGACGACGATCTGCCGGGTCACGAAGAACGGCGTCAGGTGCGCCACGATGTCCGCGAACGGGGTCTGCCGGCGCATGAGGTAGTTCTCGTGCGAGCCGTACGAGGCGCCCTTGTTGTCGGTGTTGTTCTTGTAGAGCTGGATGCGGTGGGTGCCGGGGATGGTCGCGGCGCGCCGGGACGCCTCCGCCATGACGCGCTCGCCGGCCTTGTCCCAGCGGACGATGTCGAGCGGGTTGGTGCATTCGGGGGTGCTGTACTCGGGGTGGGCGTGGTCGACGTAGAGCCGGGCGCCGTTGGTGAGTATCACGTTGGCGAGCCCGAGGTCCTCGTCGGCGAGGGCGTCCGCCGGGTCGTACGCGGCCCCGGAGTACGTGAAGCCGCGGGCGTCGCGCAGCGGCGACTCCTCCTCGTAGTCCCAGCGGGCGCGGCCACCCCGGTTGAGCTCGGGCCGGGCGCCGTAGGCGTTGACGACCTGGGAGGACGTGACCATCGGGTTGGCGCCGGGCTGCCCGGGCACGGAAATCCCGTACTCGACCTCGGTGCCCATAATCCGCCGAACGCTCATGCGACCACTCCGCCCGCTGTGCTGCCGTTGCCCATGTATCGAGCCTAGACGCTTCCCCGTTGCTTCTCGCCCCGGGCAGTGCCGGGGAAAGCACTCTGAGTAGAGACAGCGCGGGCGGAGGGAGAACCCTCCGCCCGCGCCGCGAAGCCGTCTTACAGGTACTGACCGGTGTTGCTGGCCGTCTCGATGGAGCGGCCGGCCTCGGCGCCCTTGCCGCCGGAGACGAGCGTACGGATGTAGACGATCCGCTCGCCCTTCTTGCCGGAGATGCGGGCCCAGTCGTCCGGGTTGGTGGTGTTGGGCAGGTCCTCGTTCTCGCGGAACTCGTCGACGCAGCTGTCGAGCAGGTGCTGCAGGCGCAGCCCCTTCTTGCCGGAGGTGAGGAACTCCTTGATGGCCATCTTCTTCCCGCGGTCGACGATGTTCTGGATCATCGCGCCGGAGTTGAAGTCCTTGAAGTACAGGACTTCCTTGTCACCGTTGGCATAGGTGACCTCGAGGAAGCGGTTCTCCTCGGTCTCCGTGTACATCCGGAGCACGACCGCTTCGATCATGGCCGCGACCGTCACGTCGGCGTCGCCGCCGTGCTCGGCCAGGTCGTCCTCACTGAGCGGCAGGCCGGGGAGGATGTACTTGGCGAAGATGTCCTTCGCCGCCTCCGCGTCCGGGCGCTCGATCTTGATCTTCACGTCCAGCCGGCCCGGCCGCAGGATGGCGGGGTCGATCATGTCCTCGCGGTTGGAGGCGCCGATGACGATGACGTTCTCCAGGCCCTCGACGCCGTCGATCTCGCTGAGCAGCTGCGGGACGATGGTGTTCTCGACGTCGGAGGAGACGCCGGAGCCACGGGTACGGAAGATCGAGTCCATCTCGTCGAAGAACACGATGACCGGCGTGCCTTCGCCGGCCTTCTCACGCGCCCGCTGGAAGACCAGTCGGATGTGCCGCTCGGTCTCACCCACGTACTTGTTGAGCAGCTCGGGACCCTTGATGTTGAGGAAGTAGCTGGTGTGCTTCTCCTCGCCGCGGCGCTCGGCGATCTTCTTCGCGAGCGAGTTGGCGACCGCCTTGGCGATCAGGGTCTTGCCGCAGCCGGGCGGGCCGTAGAGCAGGATGCCCTTCGGCGGGCGCAGCTGGTGCTCCCGGAACAGGTCGGCGTGCAGGAACGGCAGCTCCACCGCGTCGCGGATCTGCTCGATCTGCGAGTGCAGACCGCCGATGTCGGAGTAGTCGACGTCGGGCACTTCCTCCAGAACGAGCTCCTCGACCTCGCTCTTGGGGATGCGCTCGTACGCGTACGCCGAGCGCGGCTCGATCATCAGCGAGTCGCCCGCCCGCAGCTTCGAGATCTCGAGCGAGTCGGCCAGGTGGACGATCCGCTCCTCGTCGGCGTGCGAGACGACCAGGGCACGGTCGCCCGGGGCGCCGCCGGGACCGGCGAGGACCTCCTTGAGCAGGACGACCTCACCGACCCGCTCGTAGCCGAACGCGTCGACCACGTTGAGCGCGTCGTTGAGCAGGACCTCCTGTCCCCGCTTGAGCTCCTCGACCTCGAGGCTCGGGGACACGGCGACACGAAGCTTGCGGCCACCGGTGAAGACATCGACGGTGCCGTCCTCGTGGGCGGCCAGGAATACGCCGTAGCCGCTGGGCGGCTGGGCGAGGCGGTCAATCTCTTCCTTGAGAGTGACGATCTGAGCCCGGGCTTCCTTGAGGGTCGCCACGAGCCGGTCGTTGTTCTCGGTCAGCCGGGCGAGCTGCGCCTGCGTTGCCGCGAGCCGCTCCTCGAGCTGCCGGACGTGTCGGGGGCTTTCGGTCAACTTGCGCCGAACCAGAGCGAGTTCCTCCTGCAGGAACGCAACCTGGCTGGAGAGATCGTTGGCCTCTTTCTCCCAACGTGCGGCGCGGTGATCCGCCTCGTCGCTGCGTGCCACGTCCCACCTCCCCGGGGGCTCGAACGTTCTGAGACAACACTAACCGCTGCGGACCGGATTTCGACCCATGCAACACCCTCGTCACTGAACCTTGATCGATTGGGTCAGGTCGGCGCGCCGGGTGGCCAGGGGGTTCGGGTACCGTCGGACGGGGCTATTTCTCAGGAGGTGGGCGGTGTCCGTGGAGACCGGGACTGACGAACTTCAGGTCTGGGTGGATCAGGATCTGTGCACCGGTGACGGGCTCTGCGTGCAGTACGCGCCGGAGGTCTTCGAGTTCGACATCGACGGCCTGGCGTACGTCAAGGACAGCACCGGTGAGCTGCTGCAGAGCCCCGGAGTGCGCACCGGGGTGCCGGAGCGGCTCCGGCTGGAAGTGATCGACGCGGCGAAGGAGTGCCCGGGCGACTGCATCCACGTGGTGCGCCGTTCCGACGACGTCGAGGTCGCCGGGCCGGACGCCGACTGATCGGTTTCGGTAGGGCCCGCGGGCCCCTCCGGGCCGCCCGCTGTGACAGCGGGAAATGTCACAGTGTCGGACGGCCGACCAAAGATGCGACTATTCGGGAAAATTCTTCCAACCGGGCGATTTGCCCCGGACCGCCGTCGTCCAGCGTCTTGCCGAAGCGCAGCGCGTCGTGGCGCAGCGCGGCCCGCCCCTCCTCCTCGGCCATGCCGGGCGGCGGCACCGCGTCGTCGACCGAGCTCAGCAGCAGGTAGACGTCGATGCTGTCGACCCGGGCCTGGCCGCTGGAGGTACGCGTCAGCCGGCGCCGGCACCCCACCTCGGTGACCGTGGACAGCGGCACCACCCGCAGCGACGAGGTCATCGACCCGACCGGGCCGTCGCCGGGCGCCACGTCCTCGCCGTGCCACAGCACCAGCCGGCTGCCGTCGCAGATGACGACCTCCTGCCAGACGCCGTTCACCTCGTTGACGAAGCGTTCCAGCGTGAAACACAGCACCGACGCGCCGCGCAGCACGCCGAAGAGGGCGTCCAGCGCCACCTCCGGGTCGCGCAGGTAGGCCCGGGCGGCCGAGTCGAGGTCCTCGTACGGCGACCAGTCCGGGAAGACCGCCGGCATCTCATTGCTGCCCCCGAACGGCGGAGAACTCATCGCGCCCACCCGTTCCCTCCCAAGCCCCATCAAATCCGCGACGGAAACTACCGGATCCGCGACGGGCCGTCACACCCCGGGATCGCCGGTCGTCTCCGCCCGTTCGGCGGCGAGGGCGGCCTGGGCGGCCCTGCGCAGCGCGTACGCCTCGGCGCCCTTGCTGGGTTTGCGCCGGCGCGGCGGCGCGGTGACGCCGGGTGCGAGCTTACGGGCCGATACCAGGAACGCGGTGTGCGCGATCATCCGGTGGTCCGGGCGCACCGCGAGCCCCTCGGCGTGCCAGTCGCGGATCAGCGACTCCCACGCCCGCGGCTCGGTCCACCCGCCGCGCTCACGCAACGCCTCCACCAGCTCGGACAGCTGCGGCGTCGTGGCCACGTACCCGATGAAGACCCCGCCGGGCACGAGCGCCTTCTCGACCATGTCGAGGGCCTCCCAGGGGGTCAGCATGTCGAGGATGATGCGGTCGAAGCCGGTCCCGGTGGCGCCGGCCACGTCGCCGTGGTGCAGGTGCCAGCCCGGGTGCGGGCCGCCGAAGAACGACTCGACGTTCTTGCGGGCGATCGCGGCGAAGTCCTCACGCAGCTCGTACGAGTGCAGCTCACCGCTGCCACCGACGGCCCGCAGCAGCGAACAGGTGAGCGCGCCGGAGCCGACGCCGGCCTCCATGACCTTCGCACCGGGGAAGATGTCGCCCATGGCGACGATCTGTGCGGCGTCCTTCGGGTAGATGACCTGCGCGCCGCGCGGCATCGACAGCACGTAGTCCGACAGTAGCGGGCGCAGCGCCAGGTACGCCGTGCCGCCGCTGGACGTCACGACACTGCCGTCGGGAAGCCCGATCAGCGCATCGTGCTCGAGCGCGCCGCGGTGGGTGTGGAACGCTTTCCCGGGCTCCAGCACGATCGTGTGCATGCGGTTCTTGGGATCGGTGAGCTGCACCCGGTCGCCCGCACGGAACGGTCCCCGGTGCGCGGGCACGGGGTCGGCGGCCACGGTGGTCTCTTGAACGGTCACGGATCCCTCTCTCGTCTGCGGTGCGACGGCTCACTTCGCCGCGGCGCGGCGGGTCACGCGGCGCGGCTCCAGCAGCTCGGCCAGATCCGCGACGTGCAGCACGCCGACGACATCCTCGCCTGCGGTCACCACGTACTGCGCACCCGGGTGGGCCTGCACGGCCCGGACCACCTGCTCGCCGGTGAGACCGACGCGCATCGCCGGCAGCCGCGCCAGGTCGCGCGAGACGGAGTCGACGGAGACCCACGGCCGCCGCTCGGCCGGCACTGCCGCCGCCGCGGCGGCGTCCACCACCGCCACGACGCGGCCACTGGAGTCGGCCACTGCCAGGCCCTTGCGCTCCAGCTCCGACGCATCGGCGCGGCGCTGCGCCTCCGCGATCGACGTTCCCGACGGTACGGCGAACAGCGGCCGCGCAAGCCTCGCCAGGTCGACCAGGGGAAACCGCCGCGTCATCCGCGCGAGCCGGATCGACTGCCCGGCACCCTGCCACAGCGTGAAGACCACCAACAGAATGAACATCAGGCCGAACAGCGTCAGCAGGTTCAGCCTGTACAGGGTGAACGCCACGCATCCGGTCACCAGCGCGATCCCGCGGCCGGCCCAGCCCGCGACCACGGTGGCCCGGTTACGGTCCTTCAGCAGCGCCCACACCCCCGCGCGCAACGCCCGCCCGCCGTCGAGCGGCAGGCCGGGAAGCACGTTGAAGACGGCCACGATGAGGTTGCTCGCCGCCAGCTGGAAGACGATCTGGCCGGCAACCGTACGGTCGGGCAGCGCGAACGCGGCGGCGGTGGCGACTCCGCCCAGGACGAGGGACACGGCCGGACCGGCCAGCGAGACCAGGGCGTCGACGCGCGGGTTCGGGGCGTCCCGGTCCATCTCCGTCCAGCCGCCGAGCAGCTCCAGGGTGATACCGCGCACACCGATGCCGTACCGGCGGGCCGTCACGGCGTGGCCCAGCTCGTGCAGCAGCACCGAACCCATCAGGCACGCCACGAACCCCAGGCCCACCGCGTACGCGAAGGGTGCGGCCAGGCCGAGTTCGTTCTCCGCGTACCCGCCGTAGACGACCGTGACCAGCACGGCGAGCAGCAGCATCGAGGCGTTGACGTAGATCGGCACGCCGAGGACGCGCCCCACCACCCGCCCGCCGCGCCGGGCCGGACGGGTCTGCCGCGTGCTGTCGTCCACGGCACCGATGCTACGGACCGAGCCTGAGAGCCCCCTGCCGCGCCGGTTTTCGTCGTACCCCTCCCCTAGCCTTACCCGCATGACGGCAGAAACGGTCCTTTCCCCCACCGGCGCCACGACCCCGGGCGCCGACCGGGAGCGCCACCCCGGCCCGTCGCTGTCGCCGTCGCGGGCGGCCGACTTCAAGACGTGTCCCCTGCTGTTCCGCTTCCGCACGATCGACCGCCTGCCTGAGCAACCCACCCGCGACCAGCTGCGCGGCACGCTCGTGCACGCGGTCCTGGAGCGCCTGTTCGACCTGCCCGCGGAGGACCGCACTCCCCGGGCCGCAGCGGCGCTGGTGGCACCGCAGTGGGAGCGGCTGGTGGAGCAGGAGCCGGAGGTCGCCCGGCTGTTCGAGGCGCCGGTGGACGTCGCGGCGCCGGTCGCGGTCGAAGATCACCCGATCGCGGCACAGCCCTCCCCGGCACCGCCGGCGGCTGCGCTGCCGGAGGCGCAGGCGCTGCCCGGCATGCCAGAGGGGCGGCCGGCCGACGAGCTGGCCCGCCTCGAGGCGTTCCTGGCGAGCGCGGGCGAGCTGCTCGACGGCTACTTCGCCGTCGAGGACCCGCGCCGCCTGCAGCCAGCCGAGCGCGAGGCGCTGGTCTCCACGCTCGTCGACGACGACCTGCTGATCCGCGGCTACATCGACCGCCTCGACGTCTCACCCGCCGGCGACCTGCGCGTGGTCGACTACAAGACCGGCGGGGCACCCCGCGAGGCCTTCGAGGGCCGGGCGCTGTTCCAGCTGAAGTTCTACGCGCTGGTGCTCTGGCGCACCCGCGGCGTCGTGCCCCGGGTGCTGCGCCTGCTGTATCTCAAGGACGCGGAGATCTGCGACTACAGCCCGGACGCCGAGGAGCTGGAGCGCTTCGAACGCACGCTTGTCGCGCTGTCACAGGCGATCGAACGCGCCAAGCAGGACCGCGACTTCCGCCCCAAACCGAGCCGGCTGTGCGGCTGGTGCAGCCACCAGCAGTTCTGCCCGGAGTTCGGCGGCACCCCGCCGCCCTACCCGGAGCCGGCGGCCCCGGCGGAGCAGCCCGCGCCGGCCCTCAGCACACCGGCCTGCGACATGCCGGCGGCCGCGGCGGAGCAGCCCGCGCCGGCCCCCGGCACACCGGCCTCCGACACGCCGGCGGCTCCGGCGGCGCCTTCCTCCGTCGGCGATCCGATTCGCTCCGACGCCGGGCCCGTGCTGCGGCGGCCGTCCTGACTTCGCCTCGGCAGCCCCTCCGGTGAGACGGGGACGGCGGCCCGGCGTGCCGATCGCTTAGGGTGAGCGCCGGAGCCGGACACGGGTGGGGAGGCGCGCGGTGCCGCAGCGCAACGGATACGACGTCGGTTCCGCACCGGCATCCGGCGCCCGCCACGCCGATCCCCGTCCGGAGGCAGGCACCGGCCCGGCGAACGGCGGTCACGGCAGCAACGGGCCGGACAGTGCCGGCCCGGCGAACGGCGGTCACGGCAGCAACGGTCCGGACGGTGCCGGCCGGGCGGGCGGGACGCGTACGGTCCGGGTGTTGCTGGCCGATGAGCAGCCGATGTTGCGGGCCGGGCTGCGGATGGCGCTGGCCGGGGCCGACGGGCTCGCCGTGGTCGGGGAGGCCGGGGACGGCGCCGAGGCCGTCGACCTGGCGCGCCGGCTGCTGCCCGACGTCGTGGTCATGGACCTGCGGCTGCCGCGCCTCGACGGGCTGGCCGCCGCGCGGCGTATCACCGGCTCCGGGCTGCCCGTGCGGGTGCTGGTGCTGACCGCGTACGACGCCGACGAGCAGGTGCTCAGTGCCGTGGCGGCCGGGGCGTCCGGGTACCTGTGCAAGGACGCCGGGGCCGAGGAGCTCGTCGCGGCCATCCGTACGGTGGCGGCCGGGGGTGCGGTCGTCGCGCCGAAGATCCTCGACCGGTTGCTGGTGCGGCTGGCCGAGCTGCTGCCCGCCGCGGAGGCGACCGCCGCGGCGCCCGCGCTGGACGCCCTCACCGAGCGGGAACGCGAAGTGCTCGTGCACGTCGCCCGGGGCCACTCGAATGCCGAGATCGCCCGGGCGCTGACGGTCAGCGAGACGACCGTGAAGACCCACGTCGGGCATGTGCTCACAAAGCTGCGGCTGCGGGACCGGGTGCAGGCGGTCGTGCTGGCGTACGAGACGGGCCTGGTCCGCCCCGGCGGCTGACCCGGCGCCGGCGGGACGGGCGTGCCGGGTCGGGGTCAACCCTGAGGTCACGTAGGTGACGTCCCCGGGCCGGATCTCCGCGTCACGCTCCGCCGTCAGGCGGACGCCCGGGCCACCTCGCGCCGGAAGACTGAGCGGGCCGGCCGGGCGTGCTGCCCGGCCGGACCACATCCAGCGGGCGCAGCGCCTCATCAGCCATCCCGGCGCGCCCCGCATCGCGTACGAGATCCAGGGGGCGACAGTGACAGCGACGAATGCCGGTGAACCGGTGGCCGCACGGGCCGACGAGGTCTGGAAGGTCTACGGCTCGGGCGAGGCGCGTGTCGTCGCTCTGCGTGGCGTGAGCGCCGAGTTCCGGCGGGGCCGGTTCACCGCCATCATGGGCCCGTCGGGCAGCGGCAAGTCGACGCTCATGCACTGCCTGGCCGGCCTGGACACCGTGGACCGGGGCACCGTGCACGTGGGCGACACCGAGCTGAGCAAGCTCGGCGACAAGGCGCTGACCCGGCTGCGCCGCAACCGGGTCGGGTTCATCTTCCAGCAGTTCAACCTGCTGCCGACGCTGAGCGCGCAGGAGAACATCCGGCTGCCCCTGGACATCGCCGGGCGCAAGCCGGACCCGCAGTGGTGGGACATCGTGATCGACACCGTCGGGCTGCGGGACCGGCTGAGCCACCGGCCCAGCCAGCTGTCCGGCGGCCAGCAGCAGCGGGTGGCGTGCGCGCGGGCACTGGTCGGGCGGCCCGACGTGATCTTCGCCGACGAGCCGACCGGCAACCTGGACTCGCGCTCCGGCGCCGAGGTGCTGTCGTTCCTGCGGGCCAGCGTGCGCGAGCACCAGCAGACGATCATCATGGTCACGCACGACCCGGTGGCCGCGAGCTACGCCGACCGCGTCGTGTTCCTCGCCGACGGGCAGATCGTCCACGAGCTGGCCGCGCCGACCGCCGAGACCGTGCTCGACACGATGAAGCGGCTGGACACGCACGCCGAGCCGGTGATGCTCTGATGCTGCGCGCCACCCTCAAGAGCCTGCTGGCGCGCAAGCTGAGGCTGATCCTTTCCGGGCTCGCCGTCGTGCTCGGCGTCATGTTCGTGGCGGGCGCGTTCGTGGTCACCGACACGCTGAGCCGCTCGTTCGACGCCGTGTTCGCCAGCGCGTACTCGACGACCGACGTGTCGGTGGAGGCCCAGCCCAAGATCGCGGTGTCGGAGATGGACGGGGAGCAGGTCGGCGCCCCGCTGCCCGCCGGCACGGTCGACACGATCAAAAACGTCCCGGGGGTACGGGAGGCAGCCGGGCTGGTGGAGGCCGACGGCGCCCGCGTGATCGGCAGCGACGGCAAGGTCCTGACCTCCATGGGCCCGCCGCGGCTGGGCGTCGCCTGGACCGGTGAGGACGACCTCGTGCGGCTCCGCGAGGGCCGCGGACCGTCCGCCGCGGACGAGATCGCGGTGAACGCCACCGTGGCCGAGGCCGCCGGCCTGACGGTCGGTGACAAGGTCGGCGTGCTGACCCTGCAGCCGAAGAAGCAGTTCACGCTCGTCGGCGTGTACGGCTACAGCGGCGACCGGGACAGCCTCGGGGGCGTGCAGGAGGTCGCCTTCACCGCGCCGGTCGCTCAGAAGCTGATGCTCGGCAGGACCGGCGTGTACAGCTCGGTGCGCGTACGGGCCGCCGCCGACGTGACGCCGGAGGTGCTGCGGGACCGCATCGCCGCGGCGCTCGGCTCCGCGTACGTCGTCAAGACCGGCGACCAGCTCGCCCAGGACAACGCCGCCGACCTGCAGGAAGGGTTGAACTTCTTCAACCGGATCCTGCTCGGCTTCGCGGGCGTGGCGCTGTTCGTCGGCATCTTCCTGATCCTCAACACGTTCTCGATCATCGTCGCGCAGCGCACCCGGGAACTCGCCCTGCTCCGGGCGATGGGCGCGAGCCGGCGCCAGGTGATCACCTCCGTGCTGGTCGAGGCGGTCGCGATCGGCCTCGTCGCGGCGGTGCTCGGGCTCGCCGCCGGGGTCGGCGTCGGCGCGGGGCTGGCGTACCTGTTCGGCTCGTTCGCCGGTGGCGGCCTGGAACTCGCCCCGGTCGGCGTGCCCCTGACGGCGGTGATCAGCTCGTTCGTGGTCGGCCTGCTCGTCACGGTGGTGGCCGCGGTGCTGCCCGCGTTGCGGGCGGCCCGGATCGCCCCGGTCGCCGCCATGCAGGAGGTCGCCACGCCCGACCGGCCGCTGACCCGGATCAGCGTGGCGGGCGGCGCGGTCACGGCCGCCGGCGCCGCCGCGCTGGGCGTCGGGCTGTTCGCCGACGCGGGCGACGCCGTCCTGTGGCTGATCCTGGGCGGTGTGCTCGTGTCGTTCATCGGGGTCGCGCTGCTGACACCGCTGATCAGCCGTCCGGTGGTGTCGCTGCTGGGCCGGATGTTCTCGTGGTCGCTGCCGGGCCGGCTGGGCCGGCTCAACTCGGGCCGCAACCCGCGCCGCACGGCGATCACCGCGGCCGCCCTGATGGTGGGCATCGCGCTCGTCACCGGCGTCACCGTGGTGATGGACTCGGCCAAGAGCAGCCTGCGGGCCGAAGCCGCGCGGGTGCTCAAGGCCCAGATCATGATCAGCGGGGATCAGAACGGACCCCGGCCTCCGGCGTCCGACCCGGCCGTCGTGGGCAGGGCCGCGGCGATCCCGGGGGTACGCGCGGCAGCCGGCCTGTGGAACGACCAGGCGCTCATCGACGGGCGCAGCCACTACGTGAACGCCACCGACGACCTCGCGAAGCTCACCCAGACGTACGGGGACGGAGCCGCCCTGCCGGCCCTGCACGACGACCAGATGGTGGTGAGCGCCCCGGAGGCCGCCGAGCAGGGCTGGCAGGCCGGCACGCGCGTCACCGTGCAGCTGTCGCGCGGCGAAGCCCGCGACTACACGATCGTGGCCACGTACCCGGAGGACGCCCTGCCCGGCAGCATCCTGCTGCCGGCGGCGGCGACGAAGGACTTCGCCGTCCCGCAGCCGATGCTGGGCTTCGTGCGCCTCGCCGACGGCGTACCCGTCTCGGCCGTGTTGCCGCAGGTCAAAGCCCTGCTGGCGGACAGCCCGGAGGTCTCGGCGACCGACGCCGGCGCGTTCGTGGACCAGCAGGCAGCCTCCCTGGACACGGTCATCACCATGATCCAGATCCTGCTGGCGCTGGCCATCCTCATCGCGGTGCTGGGCGTGGTCAACACGCTCGCGCTGTCGGTCCTGGAACGCACCCGCGAACTCGGCCTGCTGCGCGCGGTGGGCCTGAGCCGGGCACAGACCATGCGCATGGTGACGGTCGAAGCCGTGGTGATCTCGGTCTTCGGCGCGCTGCTCGGCGTGACGGTGGGCGCGGGCATGGGGACGGCGGTGACCCGCGCGCTGCACAGCGACGGCATCACGGAACTGGTGCTGCCCTGGACGCGGATGGGCACATACCTGCTGCTGGCAGCGCTGGTGGGCGTGATCGCGGCGGTCCTGCCGGCGATCCGCGCGGCCCGGCTGAACGTGCTGGGCGCGATCGCGCACGACTGACGCGGTGCCCGCGCCGGTCCTGCTGACCGGCGCGGGCTTTCGCTCTCCCGAGCGCAGGCTTCGCTTCCCCGAGAGCCCGGCTTTCGCTTCCCTGAGCTCGGGATTCGCTTCCCTCGAGGGCCCGGCTTTTGCTCCCCCTAGGGCACGGCTTTCGCTTCACTCAGGCCGGCATTCGCTTCACTCAGGCCGGCATTCGCTTCACTCAGGCCGGCTTTCGCTTCACGTGGGGTCGGCGCGAGCCCGCCTCGGCGCGGAATTCTCCGCGGCTTCCGACGCCGGCGCGGGTCTCGCGGGCTCAAGCGCCGACGCGGGCCAGCAGGGCTCCCAGGTAGGCCGGGTCGACGCCGACCAGGGTGTCGCGCAGATGGACCCCGTCGACCGGGGGCAGCTCCAGCTCGGCCGGGACGGCGAGCACCGCGGCGCCGGAGGCGAGCGCGCTGGCCGACCCCGTCGGCGAATCCTCGATCGCCACGCAGTCGGCGATCGGCACGCCGAGCAGCTCGGCGGCGGTCCGGTAGGGCGCCGGGTCGGGCTTGGGCGCCGGCACCTCGTCGCCGCAGACCACCACGTCGAAGTTCTCCCGGCCCAGCGTCTCCAGCGCGACCTCGACGAGCCGGCGCGCGGTCGAGGTCACCAGCGCGGTCGGCAGCCCGGCGGCGCGGACCGCCCGCAGCAGCTCCATCGCGCCGGGACGCCACACCAGCCCCTCGGCGAACAGCTCCTCGACGCGGTGCTCCAGCCAGGCGACGTCGGCGGCCTCGTCCCGGTCGGGCTGGCCCAGGTCCTCGCGCAGGATCCGCATCGACGCGGCCATGCTGCTGCCGATCATCGCCAGCCGGGCGGGCTCGGAGAGCTTCCCGCCGGCACGCGCCGCGAGCTCGTGCAGCGCGACGTCCCAGACCTTCTCGCTGTCGACCAGCGTGCCGTCCATGTCGAAGAGCACCGCAGCCGGATGTCGTGATGTCAGAACAGGCCTCCCACGCCGTCGGACCGAACCGTCCCGCCCATTCTTCCCCGGCACCGGCCCGGACGCGGCCCGGTGTGACGACCGCTACGAGAGCTTGCAGGGGGCGAGCGACCGGCGGTAGCCGTTGTTGAACGCGGCGGTGCGCTGCCGGGCCGTCCCGTGCGCGCCCTCGGCGAACCACGGCTGCCCCGGGTCGTCGCCGACCGCCTCGAGGCCCGCCGCCAGCTCGTCCAGGTCGCCGTCCGCCAGGCGCAGGCGGCCGGCCTTCTGCATGTCACCGATGTACGCGCCGGCCATGCAGTCGGCCTGCAGCTCCTGCTGGATCGTGAACTGCTTCTGGATGCCGAGGCGGCGCTGGATCGCGTGGGCGTACTCGTGGCCGAGCAGGTAGAAGATGAACGCGTCGCCGATCTGACGGAACGCGGCGAACGCCCAGTCGGCGTCGTACGCGATGAAGTCCCCCGCCGAGCAGTACGCCGCGTTGTTGAGCCCGAGCGCCTGCCCGCCGCAGCCGACCTGCTTCCTCGCCCCGTACGGGATCAGCCCGGCGATCGGCTCGAAGTCCAGGCCGGAGCGCTTGAACTGCTTCTGCCAGTACTCCTCGGCGATCTCGCGCGCGTCACCCACGTCGCCCTGGAACTCCTCCACGGTGTCCGTGCCGTCGATGTCCGGGTCGTCCGCAGTCCCCGCCGTCCTCGTCGCGGCGGGTTTGCGCTGGCCCGCGGGCTCGCCCTGGCCGGCGGGGGCCTGCGGCGCGGCCACGCAGCCGAGGGTGATCGCGGCCGCCACGGCGAGCGCCGGGATCACGAGACGGTTGCGGCGCGGCACCGGCATGCGGGGTCCTCCGTGGGCAGCAGTCAATTACCTCCACGATACGGACGCAAGCCGGTCACCGGATCAAGCGGTGTGGCGCTGGACACCTGTGGACAACCCGGTACGGCCCGGTGCACGGGCGTAGCTTGCGAAGGGACTCCGGGACACGCCGCCGAGGCCGCCCCGGGTGACCGACGGGTCCGGCAGCACGAAGGGAAATCCGCATGAAGCAGGTATCACTGGCCGGCCTCGACGTGTCCCGCATCGGCCTGGGTTGCATGGGCATGTCGGCCTTCTACACCGGCCGCGGCAGCGACGACGCCGAGTCGATGCGCACCATCCACCGGGCGATCGAGCTGGGCGTCACGTTCCTCGACACGGCCGAGATCTACGGCCCGTACACGAACGAGGAGCTCGTCGGCCGCGCCCTGGCCGGCCGCCGCGACCAGGTCGTCATCGCCTCCAAGTTCGGCCTGCTCTCGCACCGCGGCGGCGACGGCGGCCGCACCCTCGACGGCCACCCCGACAATGCGCGCGCGGCCGTCGAGGGCTCGCTCAAGCGGCTCGGCACCGACCACATCGACCTGTACTACCAGCACCGGATGGACCCGAAGGTGCCGGTCGAGGACACCGTCGGCGCGCTGGCCGACCTGGTGCAGGCCGGCAAGATCCGCCACATCGGCCTGTCCGAGGCGGCACCCGGGACGATCCGCCGGGCCCACGCCGTGCACCCGATCACGGCGGTGCAGTCGGAATACTCACTGTGGACCCGCGACCCCGAGACCGAGGTGCTGCCGACGCTGCGCACGCTGGGCATCGGCTTCGTGCCGTACTCGCCCCTCGGCCGCGGCTTCCTCACCGGCGCCATCCGCTCCCCGGAGGACTTCGACGCCGACGACTTCCGCCGCAACAACCCCCGTTTCCAGGGCGACAACTTCCAGCAGAACCTGCGCATCGTCGACGAGGTGCAGGCGGTGGCCGCGGAGGCCGGCGCCACGCCGGCCCAGGTCGCGCTGGCCTGGGTGCTGGCACAGGGCGACGACCTGGCACCGATCCCGGGCACCAAGCGCGTCACCCGCCTGGAGGAGAACGCCGCCGCGGACGGGGTGCGGCTCAGCGCGGATCAGCTCGCCCGGCTGAGCGCCATCCGGCCGGCCGCGGGCGACCGGTACGCGGACATGAGCGAGGTCGGGCGCTGACGGCTTGGGGGGCCGGGCGCGCCCACGGTGATCGGCCGACGCCGCCGATGAGGTCGCCGGACGGCGGGCCGGTGTTGCACTCGCGGCGCTGACCTCCGGCCCGGCGGCGGCTCAGCACTTCGCCACCGCCGGCTGGGTGCGGCCCGGCGGCGCTTGGCCGGGGTCCCGGCGACGGCGGAGCTTGGCCGGGTGCGGCCTCGCGGAGCTTGGCCGGGCGCGGTCCGACGGAGCATGGCCGGGCGCGGTCCGACGGCGCTTGGCCGGGTGCGGTCCGGCGGAGCTTTGGCCCGGCGCGGTCCGACGGCGCTTGGCCGGGCGCGGTCCGGCGGCGCTTGGCCGGGCACCCCGGGCCGGTGCGGCGGGCACGCTGCTGCCGAGGCGGCGGGGCGTTGTGGCAGGACAGGGGGATGATGGGCGCGTGCGGATCGAGGACGTCACCCCGGAGACCATGCGGCCCGTGCGGCGCTCGTGGCTGGTGCAGAGCTGGCACGACCTGACCTTCCTGCACTGGCCGGTGCCGCCCGCCACGGTGGCGCCGTTCCTGCCGCGCGGCACGGTTCCCGACACCCTCGACGGCGTCACGTACGTGGGGCTGATCGGGTTCCGGATGGTGAAGCTGGGCCCGGGGCGCGGGCCGGGGATCCCGTACCTGGGGACGTTCTGCGAGACGAACGTGCGCCTGTACAGCGTCGACTCGCAGGGGCGGCGGGCGGTGGTGTTCCTGTCGCTGGACGCGGAGCGGTTGCTGCCCGTGCTGACCGCGCAGGCGCTGCTCCGCCTGCCGTACAAGTGGTCGCGGATGTCGTTGCACAAGAACGACGGCGTGCTCAGCTACGCCAGCAGCCGCCGATGGCCCGGGCCGCGCGGAGCCAGAACCGCCATCTCCGTACGGGTCGGAGCACCCGTCCCGGACCCCACGCCGACGGAACACTTCCTGACCGCACGATGGGGGCTGCACACCCGGGCCTGGGGCCGTACGGTCCATCTGCCGAACGAGCACCCCCGCTGGCCGCTGTTCCGGGCGGACCTGCTCGACCTCGACGACGGCCTGCTCCCAGCGGCGGGCCTGCCGGTGTCGGGCCCGCCGGCCAGCGTGCTGTACTCCCCCGGCGTCCCGGTCACCTTCGGGGGACCCAGCGTCGCCGCCCCCTGAGCACGGTCGCCGCACCTCACCGATTCCCGGCCACCGGGCATCGGCCCCGGCGACGGCCACCAACGGGGCTGTGGTCGCCCCTCATCGGCCCGGCGGTGGCCGCGCCGACTGGCCGCTACGGTCACATGGGCGCCGCGCCACAGCGGCGGCACGCGGCCCGACGGCACCGCGGCCCCACAGCGACGCTCCGGCCGGCCGCGCGGTCAGACGGCACCGCGGCCTGACGACACCGCGGCCCCACAGCGACGCTCCCGCCGGCCGCGGTCAGACGCGGGACGGGATCCGGCGGTGCAGTTCGGCCAGGAGGACGTCCGGGCCCGGGGACATGAGCCCCACGTCGATCACGTACGCCGTCCGCGCGTCGCGGCGTACCGTGCGGGGTCGACGGCCCGGGCCGGGCAGTTCGGTGACCTCGGCCGTGGAGGTCGGCGTGACGACCAGCTCCGTGAAGGGTCCCCGCCGGCGCAGCGTGAGCGACGCCACCGCCGACCAGGGCAGATGCACGCCGCGACGGCCGGTCGCGGCGAACTCCAGGCCGCGTACCGAACTCTTGAGCCACCCGAACCGGCGCCAGGCCACCAGCACGACCACGCCCGCCGCCACGACCGGGACGATGAGCAGGCTCTCCGCGATGGTGACGAGGTCGGCGGCGGTGGGCGGCATGCCCAGCGCGATCGAGATCAGCAGCCACAGGGCGCGGACCGCGAAAAAGACCAGGGCGATCACCCACAGCATGGTCACGAAGACCATGCCACGGGGCTGGAAGAACGTCGTGGCGTCCTCACCGATCTCCAGCGGATGATCCTGCACGATGCCCATTATGCCCGGATTACGGCGTAGGTTCCGCCGTTCGACCGCGGCGACGACGACCGAGACGCGACACAGCGCGCCGGATGGAGAACGGGCGCGGCCACGACTCGGACCGAGGCCGATGGCGCCGCCGGCCCGCAAGCTTGCGGCTACAGCGGATCGGCAGCAGGCGGGATGCTCGGCAGACCTGCCGGGCCGGCGGAGGGGTTGCCCGGCGAACCTGACCCGGGCGGGGTGGTCGGCGGACCCGCCGGGCCGAACCCTGGCGGACCGCCCGGCAGACCCACCGGTCCGGCGGCCGGCACGCGGCCGGTCAGCAGGTCCGCCACCCGGTACAGCGGCCCGAGCAGCTGCGGGATCGTCGCCGGGTCGCGCAGCCGGCCGGTCGTCATGGCCAGCAGATCGGTGCCCTGCAGCGTCCATACCGGTACGGTTCCGGCCACGTGGGCTGCCAGGAGCGCGGCGTTCAACGGGTACGGGGAGGCGCCCGGCTCGCCGACGACCTGGAAGTGTTTGTCGAACTGCTCGTGGCCCAGGGCCGTACCCGTGCCGAACAGCGCGCGGCCCCACTTCGAGAGGGTGCCTCGGGGTTGGACGCCGACGTACGGGGACGGCCGGTCCACGTGGACGACGAGCACCGTGTAGTGGTGGGTCGTGGACTGGGTGCCGTGCGTGGTGCCGCCCTGGCCGTCCGACGTGGTGGTCGAGGTGGTCTCCGTGTGCGAGTAGTCGGCGACGCTGGCGCGGCGGCCCCACAGCGGCCCGGTCAGGGCGAGAGTCACGCCGCGGCGGTTGCGGCCGGGCAGGCGGGTGCTCCAATCGACGGCGGGGTCGGGTACGACGGTCCAGCCGTGGGCGGCGGCCCAGCGGTGCAGGACTTCGCGGCGGTCGCGTTCGCGGCGGCGGCCCGCGACGACGGCGACCACCACAAGGGCGACGACCGCCGCCATGCAGGTCAACGCCCCGCCGAGGATCACGACTCCGTCCATGGCCGCCCAGGATGCCATGCCCCCGCCATCACCGGCATCCCCGCCGCGCGGAGACCTTGAGAAGGGGGCGGTCGAGAGGGCGGGCAAGGCAGGTGGAGACAAGCAAGGCAGGACCAGTCGGCCTGACGCCGGGCAGTGCAAAGGCATGGCAGCGCGGCGCAAGGCGAGCCGACGCGAGTGAAAGCGGGCGCGAGCCAAAGCGGGCGCGAGGCGGGCCGGCCCGAGGCGGAGACCGCGACGGCCGCCTGCGCGTACGCGGGCGGCCGTCGGACGGGACGGGTTCAGTGGCGGGAGGACACCGTGGGCAGGGTGACCGTGTCCGTGCCGAGCTGCTCCGTGTCGACGACCTGCTCGACCGGTTGCATGCCGGCCGCCGCCGCCACCGCTTCGGCCTGGGCTTCCGACGTGACGCCGACCTTGGCGAGCTGGCGGGCGTAGCTCTTCGTCGCCGTCCAGAGCTTGTAGATCAGGAGGAGTTCGAAGGCGGCCAGCAGGACGCCGGACAGGATCGTCACCGGGATGATCTGGTTGGTCAGCGGGCCGATGATGAACACGAACATCTGGAACTCGATGCCGCTGAAGACGTGCGCGCGGATCCGCTGGCGGACCAGCATGTTGCGAACGCGGACGAAGGCGCTGAACTTGCTGCGGAAGTCGCCGTACACGTCGACCACCGGGCGTTCGGCGCCCTTGCCGTCGACGGCCGTCGCCGTCGCGGTGGCCGCGCCGACCGGGTGTTCCGCGTCGGTCTCCTCGACGAACATCGGCGGCGCGCCCTCGCCCTGAGCCGCCTCCAGGTGGCGGCGCATGTCGTTCTTGACCTTGCCCATCTGCAGGGCGTTCAGGTACCGGAACATGTCGAGGAAGATGATCGCGCCGGCCAGCCACAGGTAGTGGATGTTGTCGGTCTTCGCGTACTGGCCGCCCATCAGGGCGATCGCGCAGACGAGGACGCGGAGGCGGTCGAAGACGTAGTCGAGCCAGGAACCGAAGACCGAGCCGGTGCCCTTGAGACGGGCGATCTTGCCGTCCATGCAGTCGAGCACGAAGCTGAGGTGGAAGACGATCGCGCCGGCCACCAGCCACGGATAGTCAGCCTTTGCGAAGCAGGCGGCGGCGATCAGGCCCAGCACGAAGGCGCCCATGGTCAGCAGGTTCGGCGTGATCCACCGGACCGGGGCGACGAGCCACACCAGCCGCGACGCGAGCGGGTCGACCAGCCAGACGGTCCACCACGCGTCGCGATCCTTGTAGGTGCGGGTGCGGATCTCGTCGAGCGAGAAGCGCTGTGCCATGCCACAACTCCACCGTGGTGATGAATACGTGAATACTGAGACGCGCGGACCTTACAGGAGATCGATTGGCAGCATAAAACCCCGGCCAAGAATCTGGACAAAGGGTGAAATGTTCGCTCCATCCGGCTCGCTGATCATGAACTGTAGGTAACTGGGTCAACAGCTGACACGAGGCGCGGCCGGGTCGTGAGCCGCCGTCCGGCACATGGCCCACCCCCGGCGAAAGACGAGCGCGACCACCCGGCGGCCGACCGCCGAACGGCAGACACCCCGTCCGGCAAGCAGCAAGCGCACCGCCCGGCAAGCGGCGAGCGCACCCGCCCGGCCAGCGGCGAGCGCACCCGCCCGCCGAGCGGCCGGCGCCCACCCCCGAAGCAGCCGCACCCGGCGAAGGCCGCCACCCGTGCGGGCGACAGCCGTGTTGGCCGCCGGCGGCCGGCGTGTCAGGATGCCTGCAGTCCGACAGACCGGGGGTACGGGGTGGACGCCGAGCACGTGGCGGGCGATCTCGAGACGGTGCTGCTGAGCGAGGACCAGATCCTCTCCCGGGTCGCCGAGCTCGCCCGGGAGATCGGTACGGACTACGCCGGGCGGGACCTGGTGCTCGTCGGCGTACTGGGTGGCGCCGCCACGTTCAGCGTGGACCTCGCCCGGGCCATGGACAGCTCGGTCGAGATCGGCTGGATGGCGATGCGGTCGTACACGACGGGCAAGCGCAGCTCGGGCTCCGTACGCCTGCTCAAAGATCTTGATCTGGATATCGAGGGCCGCGACGTGCTGATCGTCGAGACCGTGATCGACACCGGGCTCACCATGTCGTGGCTGATCTCCAGCCTGCAGCAGCGCCGGCCGGCCTCCGTGGCCGTGTGCGCTCTGCTGCGCAAGCCGGACAGCCCCGCGTTCGACGTGCCCACGTACGTCGGCTTCGACGTGGAGCCGGGGCTGATCGTGGGCTACGGCCTGGACTACCGCGGCCGTTACCGCAACCTGCGCTGTGCCGCCGTGCTCGCGCCGCACGCCGTGCGGTAGAACCACCCGATGCCCGTGACGAACCCCTGGCTGGCCGGACCCTCCCCGACCGAGCGCCTGCCGCGCGAACGCCTCGAGGAACGCATCCTCAACCTGCTGTCCACCCACAACATGTGCGTGCTCGCGACCACCGGGCCGGGCGGCGCCCTCGCCACCCCGGTGCGTTACTTCCATCTCGGCTTCACCGTGATGTTCACCGCCGCGGCCGGTACGCCGAAGCTGCGCAACATCGCCGCCGACCCGCGCGTGTCCCTCGGCATCTTCGCGCCGCTGGTCGGCCAGGCCGGCAGCCGCGGCGCGCAGATCTTCGGCACGGCCCGCGTGCTGACGCCCGGCGACGCCGACTACGCCGAGCACTGGCCGGCCGTACGGTGGCAGTCCGACCACGTTGAACGTTCCCGTGACCTGGACGACCCCCCGCACGGACCGCTCGTGGTGGTCCCGGCCGAGCGCATCGTCTACACCGAGCACTGGCTGCGCCGGGACGGGTATGCGCCCCGCCAGTTCTGGAAACGCTAGCCGCCGGACTGCCCTCGGGCGCCGGGCCCGGCGCGGCCGCCGGGTGCTATCCGGTGCGGCCACGTAGGCTCGACAGTACTCAGGTACGAAAGGTTGGCACCGTGACAGAGTTCGACGGCCTCCCCCTGCTGCGCTCCCCCGTGGCGATCGCCGCCTTCGAAGGGTGGAACGACGCCGCCGACGCGTCGACGGCCGCGGTGGAGCACCTGGAGCAGGTGTGGCAGGCCCGGGAGATCACCACCATCGACCCGGAGGAGTTCTACGACTTCCAGGTCAGCAGGCCGACCACCACGATGGGCGACGGCGAGACGCGGCGCATCGAATGGCCCACCACCCGGTTCAGCGTGGCGAGCCCGCCCGGCACCGAGCGCGACGTCGTGCTGATCCGCGGCATCGAGCCCAGCATGAAGTGGCGCACGTTCTGCGAGCAGATCCTCGAGGTGTGCCACAGCCTCGAGGTCGACCGCATCCTGCTGCTCGGCGCGCTGCTCGCGGACGTGCCGTACACGCGGCCGCTGCCGATCAGCGGCACCGCCTCCGACGAGTCGGTGGCCGAGAAGTACAAGGTCGCCCCCACCCGGTACGAGGGACCCACCGGCATCGTGGGTGTCCTGCAGGAGGCGGCCGGCCGCGCCGACGTGGAGGCGCTGTCCTTCTGGGTGCACGTGCCGCACTATGCGAACAACCCGCCCTGCCCGAAGGCGACGCTCTCGCTGCTGAGCCGCCTCGAGGACGTGCTGGACCTGCCGGTGCCCCTCGCGGACCTCGCCCAGGAGGCCGACGAGTGGGAGAAGCGGGTCCGCGCCGCGGCCGAGCAGGACGCGGAGCTCGGCGAGTACGTGCGCGAGCTCGAGGAGCGGGTCGGCGACGAGGGCATCAAGCCGCTGACCGGCGACGAGATCGCCAGCGAGTTCGAGAAGTATCTGCGCCGCCGGGGCGGCTCCGCCGGCCCCACCGCCGGCTCCTGGTGACGAGGGCTGACGGCCGGCGCGACGCCGGCCGTCAGCTCACCGCCAGAAGGTCGCGACCGCCGCGTTGACCAGCGTCAGCGCGATGATCCCGATGAAGTGGCCGCGGGCCACGGCCTCGCGCCGCTTGCGCCACGGGATGAACACCATGATGAAGATCGCGACGGCGATCACCAGCTTCACGGCGAGCTTGGCCGGGTCGGGCTCGGCGTCCCCGCCCCCGCGCAGCGGCGCCGCGAGCGCCAGGCCGGTCACGACCTGGATCACCGAGCCCCACAACATGGCCGGGTTGATTCGCAGCTTGCCGGAGATGTACTGGACGATCGCACCGCCGAGCAGCAGCGCGAACCCGACGAGGTGCGCGTAGCGCAGGATCAACCGCAGAGCCTCCATGGCCGCACAGCTTAGAGGTCCACTCCGCCGACGAGTCCCCCAGGTCCGATGGCGTGTCGCTGCGGCACGGCGCACAGCCCGTAAGGCATCCTAGGAACCTAGGGTCTGGAGGTCGGAGCATGACGATCAACCCCGGCGCCGCCGAGTTCCCGCACCGGCAGATCGCCGCGCAGCTGAAGGAACGCATCCGGCGCGGCGACTGGCAGCCCGGTGAGCGGCTGCCGTCGATCCCCGCGATGGCCGAGATGTTCGGCGTCGCCAAGCAGACCGTGCAGCGTACGGTCGACCAGCTGCGCGTCGAGGGCATCCTCATCACCAAGCCCGGCTCCGGCACGTACGTGCGCGGCACCCGCCGCCGGCTCAACCGCCTCTCCCGCGGCCGGTACGGCGTGCACCGCGGCTACCACGCCGACCTGGCCGCCCGCTACCGCCAGCAGCTGACCGCCGTGGGCCGTGACGCCGCGCCCCCCGAGGTGGCGGACGCGTTCGGGGTCCGCGACGGCACGGAGATGCTGGTCCGCCGGCACGTGGTCCGCGCCGACGACGCGACCGTGGAGGTGGGCGCGTCGTGGTTCCGGGTGACCGACGCGACCGGCACGTCCCTGGAGCGCGCCGAGGCCTTCGGGCGCCCGCTCTACCAGGAGGCGGAGGAGGCGATCGGGCGGCGCTACACCTCGGCGACGGACACGATCAGCGCCCGGCAGCCGAGCCGCGAGGAGGCGGAGATCCTGCAGATCCGCCCGGACACGCCGGTGCTGCACCTGCTGCACGTGGCCTTCGACGAAACCCGTAAGCCGATCGAAGTGGCGCAGGCGACGTGGCCGGGACCGATGACGACGCTGACGGAGGAATACCGCATTCCCGCGCCCACCCCGGACCCCGATCCGGATCCGGGTCTCACCCTCGCTTAGGAACGGGGGCGCCGCCCCGCCGGGCCGCCGGCAGCCCGCACCGCGACCCCTCCTCGGTGGCCAGCACGTTCTCCTCCAGCCGCAGCAGGCTGGCCAGGGCGACCTCCTGTTCGGACGGGCTCATGTCGCCCACCGTCAGCTCCTCCAGCTGCGCCCAGATGCATTCCACGCTGGTGCGCAGCGCGTCGCCCGCCGGCGTGGACACCACCAGCGACGCCCGGCGGTCGTTCGGGTCGGGCCGGCGGTTCACATAGCCCGCCGCCTCGAGCCGCTGCACGATGCGGGTCGTGCCGGCCGAGTCGGTGCCGAGCTCCGCGGCGAGGTCGGCCTGGCGCTGCGGGCCGGACTCCCACAGGCGCATGAGCAGCAGTTCCTGGCTGGGATGCAATCCCAGCTCGCGCAGCAGCCGCCCGGCGAGGAGCTGATGGATCCTGGCGAGCCGCGCGATGGCGTGGCTGATCGGCCCGCCGGGCAGCGCCTCCGGAGCGACGTTCATGCAGCTCAGCCTAGCTCCGTCAGCAAGTGGTGTTCGTCACTGCCGCACCGGGAAACAAACGGGCCGGGCCAGAACTTTCCTGTCCTGGACAGTAAAAAAGCTGTCCAGGACAGGAGTTTGTGATGACGACCGCATTCGACGGGGTCCAGCTCGGCCGGTACACCACCCGCAACCGCGTGGTCATGGCCCCCATGACGAGAAGCCGGGCGTACGGCGAGGGCGCCAGCCCCACGCAGCTCATGGCCGAGTACTACGGCCAGCGCGCCGGCGCCGGACTGATCATCACCGAGGGTACGCAGCCGTCCGCCGTGGGACAGGGCTACCTGAACACCCCCGGCCTGCACACCGCCACCCAGGTCGAGGCGTGGAAGCCGGTCACCGCGGCGGTGCACGAGCGCGGCGGCCTGATCTACGCCCAGCTCATGCACTCCGGCCGGATCGGGCACCCGAGCCTGCACGGCGCCACCCCGGTGAGCGCCTCCCCGGTCGCCGCCGCCGGCCAGGTCTTCACCGCCGACGGCCCGCAGGACCTCATGACCCCGGAGCCGCTCGACGAGGCCGGGATCCAGGCCACCATCACCGACTTCGCCGACGCGGCGCGCAACGCGATCGAGGCCGGGTTCGACGGCGTCGAGCTGCACGGCGCCAACGGGTACCTGCTGCACCAGTTCCTGTCCACGAACGCCAACGTGCGGACGGACGGGTGGGGCGGCACCGTCGAGGGCCGCATCCGGCTGGTCGTCGAGGTCGCCCGGGCCGTCGCCGGCGCGATCGGCGCGGACCGCGTCGGGCTGCGGATCTCGCCGTCGAACCCGTTCAACGACATCGTCGAGGACGGCCACCGCGAGACGTACCTGGCCCTGGTCGACGCGCTGAACCCGCTGGGGCTGGCGTACCTGCACGTCGGCGAGGGACCGGACACCGAGTTCACGCCGCAGCTGCGGGAGCGGTGGAACGGGCCGCTGATCCTCAACCCGTACACGCCGGGCGCGTGGACCGGGCCGGAGGCGCTGAAGCTCGTCGAGAACGGCGAGGCGGACCTGGTCTCGTACGGCGCGCTCTTCCTCGCCAACCCGGACCTGCCGGAACGCCTCGCCGCAGGCGGGCCGTTCAACACCCCCGACTACGGCAAGGCGTACGGCGGCGACCACACCGGCTACACCGACTACCCGGCGCTGACCGCGGCGGCCTGATCCACCGGCTCCCGGCGGTCCTGGTGGGCCGCCGGGGCAGGCAGGCCGCGCGCGAGCAGCGCGAACGCCACGCCGATCAGCAGCGGACCGGCCACGCCGGCCGGTCCGGCGGCCAGCACGAGGAACGCGGCCACCCCGGCGACGGTCAGCGCGGGCACCCACCGGCCGGCCAGCCCGTCGGCGGCCGCGCCCACGGTCACCGCGATCAGTCCCAGCAGGCTCAGCGCCATCCCCGGCAGCGCCCAGCCGAAGGCGAGCAGCGGGTAGCCGCCCATCGTCTCCCCCACCCGGTCGGCCGCGGCGTCGCCGAGCACCTGCCGGGCCGCCAGGTCCGCCGTGTCACCGACCATCAGCGCGCTGAAGTGCAGCAACGCCACGACGGTCACCCCGGCCGCCACCCGGGTGAACCGGCGCCCGCGCGCGGCGATGCCGAGGACCGCCGGGACGAACAGCAGCCAGCCGAGGTGCAGCAGCAACGCGCTGAGCTGCAGCACCACGGGACGCTCGGTGGTGGCGGCCGGCGCGGTCAGCATGCCGAGCGCGAACGCCGCGGGGGCCGCGTACAGGCAGATCGTGGAGAGCCGGCGGCGGAACACGCCGAAGACGTCCGGCTCACCGGCCTCAGGCCGGCGGGTGACCAGCTGCCACCCGGCCGCGCCGTAAGCGCCGACCAGGACCACCGGGCCGAGCAGGTTCACCGGTACGGGTGAGATCGCGAACAGGAAGTACAGCACCGTGCCGAGCAACGCGGCGCCGGCCGTCCACCACGAGATCACCCGGCCCCGCGCGGCGGCGACCGGCACGAGCACCAGCGACAACGCCCAGCCCGCGAGCCCCGGCCACTGCCACCCGGCCATGGTCGGCGTCTGCTCCTCGAACCGGGTGGTCACCGCCGCCGCCTGGGCGTCCGGCAGGTTCTGCTCCAGCGCCAGCACGAAGAAGTCGATCGCCATCAGCGCCGAGAACGTCGCGAGCCCCAGCAGCACCGCGACCCACGCGACCCGGGCGAGCGCGGCGCCGCGCGTACGGATCGGGGCCAGCAGCCCCAGCATCCCCGGCACGAACAGCACCCAGGCCCAGTGCAGCAGCAGCGAATGCCACTGCGTCGCGTCCGGGTGGGCGCGGTAGATGCCGTGCACCTCGCCGGTGCCGAGCGCCGGGTCCACCCCGGTCGCCACGGCCAGAGCGATCGGAGCCGTCACCAGAGCGACGGCGGCCGCCTTACGCCACATCGTGGCCTCCTCGTGTTGCGTGGATGTCGGCCGCCGACGCTACGAACGGCGTGGGCTGCGGTAACCCGTACCGCGAGGGACTCCGGGTCCGCCTCGGGGAGGACGGGCGGTCCCCCGCGCGGCGGTCTCGCGGGCCGGGCCGGGCCCGTACGGTCGAACAGTGATCCGCAAGCCACGCCCGCTCGACCTCGCGCTCGGCGCCGGGTTCGCCGCGTTCGCCTTGATCGAGGAGTACGTCGTCCGGATGCCGGGGCGCTGGTGGCCGTACGCGCTGGCGGTGTGCACGGCCCTGGTCGTCGCCCGGCGCGCCGTGCCGCTGCTCGCGATGGCGGTGAACAGCGTGGCCGCGTGCTCGTTCTTCTACGCCGAGACCCCGGTCAGCTACCGGCTGTGGCAGCTCGTCGCGATGATGATCTCGGCGTACACGGTGGGTCAGCTCGTCCCGGGCCCGCAGGCCGGCCGCCGCGACCGGCTGCGCGCGGCCACCGGCGCCGCGCTGGTCCTGCTCACCGCGCTGCTGTACTGGGAGAACGACCGCACCGACCCGATGGCCGCGTTCTTCTTCACGACCGCCCCGTACGCGCTGGGCGCCGCGGTCGCCGCGCAGGCCCGCCGGCTGGCCGACACCGCCGCGGTGCGCGCGTCGATCCGCGAGCAGCAGGCCCGGGAGGCGGTGATGGAGGAACGTGTCCGCATCGCCCGGGAACTGCACGACATGGTCGCGCACAGTGTGACGGTGATGGTCATCCAGGCCGGTGCCGTCCGGCGGCGCCTCGACGCGGGGCTCGCCGTCGACGCGGACCTCCTGCAGGGCATCGAGGAGGCCGGCCGCGAGGCGGTGGGCGAGCTGCGCCGCACCCTCGGCCTGCTGCGGGGAGACGCCGCCCCGACGGCGCCGCCGGCCGGCCTCGACCGGCTCGACGACCTGGCCGGCCAGGTCCGGGAGGCGGGCCTCAAGGTCGTTCTCGACCGTACGGGGACCCCGACGACGTTGCCGCCGGCGGCCGACCTCTCGGCGTACCGGATCATCCAGGAGGCCCTCACGAACGTGCTGAAGCACGGCGGCGCGTCGGCCGCGACGGTGACGATCGCCGCGGAGGCCGGGGGCGTACGGCTCACCGTCGAGAACGACGGCCCGGTCGTGCCGCCGCCGGCGGCCGGCAACGGGCAGGGGCTGATCGGGATGCGCGAACGGGTGGCGCTGTTCGGCGGTACGTTCGCCGCCGGGCCCCGATCGGAGGGCGGGTTCGCGGTACGGGCGTGGCTGCCGGCGCTGCCGGGGACGGGCTCGCCGCCGGCGGTTGCCACCTCGGCGCCCGCCGGGCCGCCGCCGCCTGACAGGTCTCGGCCGGCGCCTTCCTCCGGGGCGGGGTCGTGAGCGGGGAGATCTCCGTCGTCATCGCGGACGACCAGAAGATGGTCCGCGCCGGGCTGCGGATGGTCATCGAGACCGAGCCGGACCTGCGGGTCGTCGGCGAGGCGGGCGACGGCGTGGAGGCGGTCACCCTCACCCGGCGGCTGCGCCCCGACGTGGTGCTGATGGACATCGCGATGCCCCGCCAGGACGGCCTCGCCGCTACCCGCGCCCTGCTGTCCGCCCCGAACCCGCCGCGGATCATCGTGCTGACGACCTTCGACACCGACGAGAACCTGTACCGGGCGCTGCAGGCGGGGGCGAGCGGCTTCCTGCTGAAGGTGTCGTCGCCCGAGCACCTGATCACGGCGGTCCGGGTGGTGGCGGCCGGCGAGGCGCTGCTCGACCCGGCGGTGACGACCCGGGTCATCTCGGCGTTCGCGGGCCGGCCCGGCCCCGCGGCGCCACCCGAACTGGACACGCTCACTCCCCGCGAGACCGACGTGCTGCGCCTGCTGGCCCGTGGCATGTCCAACGCGGAGATCGCCGCGGACCTGGCGGTGGGCGAGGCGACGGTGAAGACGCACGTGGCGCGGGTGCTGATGAAGCTGGGGCTGCGGGACCGGGTGCAGGCGGTCGTGTACGCCTACGAGTCCGGGCTGGTCAGAGCCGGTCGCTAGCGCACCCCCGCCCGGACCACACCAGGCCGCCGAGTCCGGCCGCGCGCCGTCGGGCCCCCACCGGCCCGAGCGCACCAGGCCGCTGGAACGGCCACCCACCGCGACCGCACCGGGCCGCCGGGCCTACCGTCCACCGCGACCCCACCGGGCCGCCGGACTGACCATCCACCGCGATCCCACCGGGCCGCTGGGCCGGGCCGCGGGGCCGGGCCGCCGGGCCGGGCAGCCAGGGCCGGGCCGCCGGGCCGCCGGGCCGTCACCGCGACCGCCAGACCCGGCTCGCCACCGCAACCGAAGTGGCCCGCGAGGTGCCGACCGTCACCGCCACCGCGGCCCGCCGGGCCGGGCCGCCGGACCGGGCAGCCAGGCCGGGCAGCCGGACCGGGCAGCCGGACCGGGCAGCCGGACCGGGCAGCCGGACCGGGCAGCCGGACCGGGCAGGCAGGGCCGCCAGAGAACCGGAGCGCACCGGTCCGCCGGGCGCGGCTGCCGGCCTCGTGCGTGGCGGCGCTGCCTACAGCCGGATGCCGAGCAGTGCGTCCACCGTGCGGGACATCAGCTCCGGGGCTGCGGTGTCGTCGCCGGTGCCGGACAGGGCCGCCTCCGTCCAGGCGTCGATCAGGGCGAGCGCCGCCGGGGTGTCGAGGTCGTTGTGCAGGGCCTCGCGGACCGCGGCGAGCAGGCCTTCGCCCGACGGGCCGGCCGGGGCGGCCGCCGCGGAGCGCCAGCGGGCCAGGCGCTGCTGGCCGGTCTTGAGGACGTCGTCGGTCCACTGGCGGTCGGTGCGGTAGTGCTCGGCGATCAGGCCGAGGCGGACCGCCATGGGGTCGACGCCGTCGCCGCGAAGGCGGGAGACGAAGACCAGGTTGCCCTTGGACTTCGACATCTTCTCGCCGTCGAGGCCGATCATGCCGGCGTGCACGTAATGGGCGGCGAACGGGGCGCGGCCGGTGAGGCGCTCGGCGTGGGCGGCGGAGCACTCGTGGTGCGGGTACAGCAGGTCGTTGCCGCCGCCCTGGACGTCGATGGTGTCGCCGAGCAGGCCGATGGCGATCGTCGCGCACTCGATGTGCCAGCCGGGGCGTCCGGGGCCGAGGTCGCCGCCCTCCCAGGCCGGCTCGCCGTCGCGGGCGCCGCGCCACAGCAGGGGGTCGAGCGGGTCGCGTTTGCCCTCGCGGCCGGGGTCGCCGCCCCGCTCGGCGGACAGGACCAGCATCTCGTCGCGGGTCAGGCCGGACTCGTAGCCGAACGAGGGCGCCGCGGCGATCGAGAAGTAGACGTCGCCGGTGCCGTCCTCGAGGGTGTACGCCGACCCGTCCGCGAGCAGCTCCCGCACGTGACCGGCGATCGCGGGGATCGACTCCACCGCGCCCACGTAGTGCGCCGGCGGGATCATCCGCAGCGCCTCCATGTCCTCACGGAACAGGGCGGTCTCGCGCATCGCCAGCACCACCCAGTCCTCGCCGTCGCGGTTGGCCCGCTCCAGCAGGGGGTCGTCGATGTCGGTGACGTTCTGCACGTAGCGCACGTCCAGGCCGGCGTCGCGCCAGGCACGCTGCACCAGGTCGAACGTGATCATCGTGGCGGCGTGCCCGAGGTGGGTGGCGTCGTACGGCGTGATGCCGCAGACGTACAGGGTCGCGGCGGTGCCGGGCCTGGTCGGTGCGACCCGGCGGCGGGCGGTGTCGTACAGGGCCGGCAAGGCGGCCCTTCCCGGCAGGGTCGGCACGTCGTGCCCGGTCCATGCGTCCATGGTCACCGAGCCTATCCAGACCCACCGACACTTTCGCCCGGGGCGTGAGTAAAGACTCAAGAAGACGCGGCAGGCCGGGTCAGACCGGCGGCCAGGGCACCGCCGGCCAGTCCTGCGGTGGCTTCGGGAACCGTCCGGCGCGCAGCAGCCGCCGCACCCGCAGGCGCGCGTGCTGCACCTCGGAGACGGTCAGGTGCTCCTCCAGCTTCTCCCCCAGGTCGCCGTCGAGCTCGGCGGCGAGCCGGGTCAGCACCTCCACGCACTCGCCGGGCAGCTGCCGGCCGGTCCAGCCCCAGAGCACCGTGCGGAGCTTGTTCTCGACGTGGAAGCTGACGCCGTGGTCGACGCCGTGGATGCGGCCGTCGGGGGCGTACAGGACGTGGCCGCCCTTGCGGTCGGCGTTGTTGATGACCGCGTCGAGCACGGCGAGCCGGGCCAGGCGGGGGTCGTCGGCGTGGGCCAGCGCGTACGCGTCGCCGTCCTCGTCGCGCGCCGAGGCGACCGGGAACCAGCCCGGGGGCACGTCGTACGCCGGGACGAAGCCGATCAGCGCCTCGGCGTCCTCCGGCTCGTCGATCCACAGCTGACAGGCGCCGGGGCCGAGCGGCCCGTCCCGCAGGATCGTGGGCGGTACGAGGCCCCAGCCGGTGGCCTGCGACACGAGGAATGCGGAGACCTCCCGGCCGGCGAGGGTGCCGTCGGGGAAGTCCCAGAGCGGGCGCTCGCCGCGGACCGGCTTGTAGACGCAGCGGCGGGTCACCCCGTCGAGCGTGATCTCCGCGCGCAGCGTGGTGTTGGAGGCGTCGACGAGCCGGCCCTCGAGCTCCATCGTGCCGTGGTGGAGCAGCTCGAGGGCGTCACCCTCGGCGAGCGCCTGCGCCGGCTCGGTCGTCACCGGTGGTAGCCGTTGTGCCGGGGACAGAGGTGGCCGGCCGGGTCCAGCGGCTGGCCACAGAGCGGGCAGGGCGGGCGGCCGGCGGCGACCACGCGGCGGGCGCGGTCGATGAACGCGCGGGTCGCCTCGGGGGTGAGCCGGACGCGGAGCCGGTCGAGGTCGTCGTCGGGCTCGTCGTCCTCGTCGTCGTCGACCGCGGCGTCGTCGTCCTCCTCCTCGGCGCCCAGCTCGGCCTCGGCGTCGGCCTCGCCCGCCTCGATGGCCTCGATGACGACCGTGGTGGTGTCGACGTCGAAGGCGAGGCCGAGCGTGCCGACCCGGAACTCCTCGTCGACCGGGGTGTCGAGGGGCTCGTTGTCGTTGACGGCGAGCGGGGACGTCTCGGGCAGCTCGACGCCGAACCGCCGGCCGGCCTCGGTGAGCAGCTCCTCGAGCTTCTCGGCGAGCAGCGACACCTGGACCTTCTCCAGCGCCACGCTGACCACCCGCCCGCCACCGCGGGCCTGGAGGAAGAATGTCCGGTCGCCCGGCTCGCCCACCGTCCCGGCGACGAACCGCTCCGGCGGCTCGAAGGCATGCACCTGGTGGGTCATGGCAACGACCCTATCCGCCCGCGCGCACGATCGCGCGGCGCACCGGCCCGGTTCGCCGAGGGCGCAACGCGAGCCCCCGTCGCCGTCACACGCTGGTGACGCGGCGTACGCACGGGTTCACACGCCGGCGCCGGCGCCACCACCCACGGCGGCGTCGGACTGCGTCGCCGGGTCCGCCGCCTGCCCGTCCTCCTTCTTCACCGGGATCAGTCCGGTGAGGTCCGCGGTGTCGTTGAGGCGTACGAGGAAGGGCCGGGTGGGCGTGTACCGGATCACACTGATCGAGGCGGGGTCGGCGACGATGCGCTGGAACTCGTCGAGGTGCAGGCCCATCGCGTCGGCGACGATCGCCTTGATGACGTCGCCGTGGCTGCACGCCACCCAGAGCGCGTCGGCGCCGTGCTCGGCGGTCACCTTGGCGTCCCAGCGCCGGACCGTGGCGACCGCCCGCGCCGACATGGCCGCCATCGCCTCGCCGTGGGGGAACACCACCGCGCTGGGGTGCTGCTGCACGACCGGCCACAGCGGGTCCTTGGCCAGCTCCTTGAGCGGCCGGCCCTCCCAGTCGCCGTACCCGCACTCGGTGAGGCCGTCGTCGACGGCCGGGACGACGTCGGGCAGGGCGAGCTCGACCGTCTGCCGGCAGCGGACCAGGGGGCTGCTGACGACGGCCGCCAGCGGCAGTGCGCGCAGCCGTTCCCCGGCGCGCCGGGCCTGGTCACGGCCGGTGTCGTCGAGCTCGACGGGACGGCGGCCGGCGAGCTCGCCGGTGGCGTTGGAGGTGGTCCGCCCGTGGCGGAGCAGCAGGACGGTCGCCACGGCTACTCGGCCACGCCGGAGGCCTCGTACGCCTCCGCGACCGCGCGCAGCGTGGCGATGCCGCTCTCCAGGTCGCCCACGTACGGGCTCACCGACAGCGTGCCGACGCCGGCCGCCGCGTACTCGCGGATGCGCTCCACGATGCGCGCCTTCGGCCCGACCATCGACGTACGCTCGATGAAGTCCTGTGGCACAGCCGCCGCCGCGTCCCGGACCTTGCGGTCCAGGTAGAGGTCCTGGACCTGCCTCGCCTCGTCCGCGTAGCCCATCCGGACGGCCAGCTGGTTGTAGAAGTTCTGCTCGCGGCTGCCCATGCCGCCGACGTAGAGCGCCGCGTAGGGCCGGATCAGGTCCGCGCACGCGGCCACGTCGTCGCCGAGGGCGACCGGCACGGTGGGGCACACGTCGAAGCCGGTGAGGCCGGCCCCGGACTTCGCGCGGCCGTGCTCGATGTGCTGCAGCTGCTCCCCCGCCGCGTCCGGCGCGTAGAAGATCGCCAGCCAGCCGTCGGCGATCTCGCCGGCCAGCTCCAGGTTCTTCGGTCCCACGGCCGCGAGATAGATGGGTACGGAATCCCGGGGCGGATGGAAGCCCAGTCGCAGCGCCTTCCCGGCTCCGCCCGGGAGCGGGAGCCGGTAGTGCTCGCCCTCGTAGGACACGGGCTTGCGCGCGATCGCGAGCTTGACGATGTCCACGTACTCGCGGGTGCGGCCGAGCGGCTTGGCGAACCGCACGCCGTGCCACCCCTCGGAGACCTGCGGGCCGGAGACGCCCAGCCCGAGCCGGAACCGCCCGCCGGAGAGCGTGTCGATGGTGGCGGCCGTCATCGCGGTCATCGCCGGGCTGCGCGCCGGGATCTGCATCACCGCGGCGCCCACGTCGATGCGCTGCGTCTGGCCGGCGATCCACGCGAGCATGCTGGGCGAGTCGGAGCCGTACGCCTCCGCCGCCCACACCACCGAATAGCCGAGCCGGTCGGCCTCCTGGGCCATCGCCAGGTGATCGGCGGGGGTGCTCCACGAGGTCTGGTATCCGAGGCTGAGTCCGAGCCGCACGGGTCCTCCCGTTCCTGCTGGCAGGGCCGCGATGCCCCGCGCTACGAAGCCTAGGCGACCACGCTGAGTGATCTTCGGGCCCTCGGGTCGCGTACCCGACGGTTCTGCGGCACTGTTGAGCTCTCAACAGCGTTCCGCCGGTGGTCCCCTCTGAATAAGGTTCACCCATGCAACAGCGACCGCTCGGCCGAAGCGGGCTGGCGGTCTCGCGGCTCGCGCTCGGCACCATGACCTGGGGACGGGACACCGACCCCGACGACGCGGCCGCGCAGCTGAAACTCTTCCTCGACGCGGGCGGCACGCTGATCGACACCGCCGACGTGTACGGCGACGGCGACGCCGAGGCGGTCATCGGGTCGCTGCTGGACCACATGGTGCCCCGCGACGAGGTGCTGATCGCCACAAAAGCGGGCCTGGGCCATTCGCCGCACCGCCGTCGCGACAGCTCGCGCGGTCACCTCCTGCGGACGCTCGACGCCTCGCTGCGCCGGCTCGGCACCGACTACGTCGACCTGTGGCAGTTGCACGGTTACGACCCGCAGACGCCGCTGGAGGAGACCCTGTCCGCGCTGGACCACGCGGTCAACAGCGGCCGGGTGCGCTACGTCGGGGTGTCCAACTTCGCCGGTTGGCAGACCGCGCAGGTGGCGATGTGGCAGCGGGCGTACCCGGCGCGCGCGCCGATCGTGGCCACCCAGATGGAGTATTCGCTGCTGGAACGCGGCATCGAGCGTGAGGTGATGCCCGCGGCCGCGGCTCTGGGCATCGGTGTGCTGCCGTGGTCGCCGCTGGGCCGTGGCGTGCTGACGGGCAAGTACCGCAACGGCCGCCCGCTGGACTCGCGCGCGGCCACCGACCACCTGGCGCCGTTCGTGCAGACGTACCTGGAGCCGCGCAGCTCCAGCATCGTGGAGGCGGTGGTCACGGCGGCGGCCGGTCTCGGCGTCGAGCCGCTGGAGGTGGCCCTGGCCTGGATCCGCGACCGCCCCGGAGTGGCCGCGCCGATCCTCGGTGCCCGTACGGCGGGCCAGTTGCAGGGGGCGTTGCTCAGCGACGAGCTGACCCTGCCGTCCGAGATAGCCCAGGCCCTGGACGACGTGTCGGCGGTCCCGCTGGGCTATCCGGAACGCGAGGGTCTGACCGGCCCGGGGACTGGTGGCACGCCCGAACCCGGCGCATATTAGGACCCATGGACTACGAGTACGCGCCGCTGCGGTTGCCGTCGAATGTCGATCGCCTGACCGCCGCGGCGCAGCTGGCGATCCAGGCAGAGTTCTCCGGATGGGAGCTGGCCCGCGTGCAGCTCTTCCGCGACGGGACCCGCCAGGTGATGCTCCGCCGCAAGGTGGGCACCACGGGGCAGCCCGGCATCTCGATATAACCGAAGAGGAAGACCACCATCGCCCGCCCCCGACGGGCGATCATTACGTCCTGGCGCAACCCGCCGGCCACGGGTGAAACGCACGACGCGCGTGGTGCGACCGCAACCCAAGTCGCACTGCGCCCCGCCGGTGTCGAGGGTGCCGAAACGGACGAGGCGAAGCCGTGGTTCGTTTCGGTGCCCTCGACACCGGCTTTTCCGGGGGCGCAGTGCCCGCCGGAGCGAAGCGCAGGCCAGTTCAATGGTTGTGGCCGGCGTGGTCGTCTTCCTCGTCGGGGAGGAACGGGTGCTCGTCGAGGCGCCCGACCAGCATGTCGTCCGGCCCCGGCGTGAACGGTCCGGCGCCGTCCTCGTCCGCGTACGCCTCGAGGTCGAGCGGCTCGCGGACCTCGGAGACCGTCAGCAGCCCGTCGAGCGGTTCGAGCTCCGGCACGTCGAGCGACGACAGCGAGCCGTCTCCCGCCTGGAGCAGCTCGAGGACCGCCTCGCCGACGGATTCGATCGGCTCGGCCTCCTCGTCCTCGGGGACGAGGCCGCGGCGGGCGTTGTCGGCGACCCGGAGCAGCGCGGCGACGCTCGGCACCCGGTAGTCGCGGCGCTGGCGGACGGAGATGACCTGGGGGTGCGGGTCGCTGCCGGTGCCGTCGAGGCCGCCGGCGGCGGCGTTGAAGCGGGCGGCCGCCTCGTCCGGGTCGATCGATTCGACGTCCCAGGGCGTGACCTCGCCGAACAGGTCGAGCAGCTGCTCGTCGTAGGCGAACGAGGCGTTGTTGAGGTCGACGTAGGCCTGCCACACGTCGTCGTCGTCGACCCGGCCCTGGGCGGCCTTGACCGCCGCCAGGTGGGCTTTGGCGGCCGCCACGACCCGGTCGAGGGCGGCGTCCAGGTCCGCGTACTGGTCGGTCATGGTGTGAAAAGTCCTCTCATCAACGGCGTCGTTGTCGGGACGTCAGCTCGCCCTGAGCAGCCGGTCGAGCACACGCACGCCGAACTGTAGTCCTTCGACCGGAACGCGCTCGTCGACGCCGTGGAACAGGGCTGAGAAGTTCAGGTCGGCGGGCAGCTTGAGCGGCGCGAACCCGAAGCAGCGGATGCCGAGCGTGCTGAAGGCCTTGGCGTCGGTGCCGCCGGAGAGCATGTACGGCACCGCGCGGGCGCCCGGGTCCTCGGCGCGCAGCGCGGACGCCATCGCGTCGACGAGGGCGCCGTCGAAGCTGGTCTCCAGGGCGGCCTGTTGCTGCAGGTGCTCGATCTCGATGTCGGGGCCGATCACGGCGCGCAGCTGCTCGAGGAACAGCTCGGTCTGGCCGGGCAGCGTACGGCAGTCGATGGTCGCGGACGCCTTGCCGGGGATGACGTTGTCCTTGTAGCCGGCCTCGAGCCGGGTCGGGTTGGCCGTGTTGCGCACGGTCGCGCCGATGAGGTTGGCGATGGGGCCGAGCTTGGCGATGGCCAGCTCCGGCTCGGCGGGGTCGATCTCGATGCCGAGCGCCTCGGAGACCTGCTCGAGGAACGCCTGCACGGTCGGGGTGATGACCATCGGGAACTTGTGCCGGCCGACCGCCGCGACGGCCTCCGCCAGGGCGGTGACGGCGTTGTCGTCGTGCACGAACGAGCCGTGGCCCGGCCGGCCACGGGCGTGCAGGCGCAGCCAGTCGATGCCCTTCTCCGCGGTCTCCACGAGGTAGAGCCGCAGGTCGTCGTTGATCGTGTACGAGAAGCCGCCCACCTCCCCGATCGCCTCGGTGCAGCCCTCGAGCAGCTCGGCGTGCTCGCGGACGAGGTAGCGGGAGCCGTACTCCATGCCGGCTTCCTCGTCGGCGGTGAAGGCGAGCACGATGTCGCGGGGCGGGACGACGCCGGTGCGCTTCCAGTCGCGGACGACGGCGAGCATCATCGCGTCGAAGTCCTTCATGTCGATCGCGCCGCGGCCCCACAGGTAGCCGTCCTTCTCCTCGCCGGAGAACGGCGGGACGGACCACTCACTCGCGTCGGCGGGAACCACGTCGAGGTGGCCGTGCACGAGCAGCGCGCCGCGCGACGGGTCGCTGCCGGGGATGCGGGCGATCAGGTTGGCCCGTTTCGGCGCGGACTCGTGCAGTTCGACGTCGATGCCGACCTCGGTGAGCTGCTGCGCCACGTACTCGGCGGCGGCGCGCTCGCCCACGGTGGTCCGGGGATCGCCGGTGTTGCTGGTGTCGATCCGGAGCAGGTCGCGGCAGATTCCCACGACCTCGTCGGCGGCGGTGACTGGTTCCATCCGCCCTTCTTACCAGGTGGGGCGGTGCGGCGTTTGGCGGGTGATCAGGTACGGGTATGACCCGGCCGTGTCCGTACACCTGCCTCCCCTGCCGCCGGTCGGCGGCGAGACGACCGGCCCGAACGTCGCCGATGTGATCGCCCGTGAGCACCGCGAGCTGCTGGCGCTGGCCGAGCAGCTGGCCGCCGGCGGGGCCGACGCCGCCCGCGGCCGTACCCTCGCCCAGGTGGTCGTGGCGGCCGTGTCCCGCCATCTGTCCGCCGAGGAGCAGTACGTGTACCCCGCCGTACGGGCCGTGGTCTTCGACGGCGACGACCTGGTGGAGCGGGAGATCACCGAGGACCGGGCGATGCTGGAGGCGCTGCGCCTGCTCGAGGCCGCGCCGGAGGACGAGCGCGCCGAGCGGGCCGCGGACGTGCTGCGCCGGTTGCGCCGTCACGCGGACGCGGCCGCCGCGGAGCTGATGCCGCTGCTGGTGCGCATGGCGTCGGTCGAGGATCTGATCCGGCTGGGCAACCGGGTGGAGACGGCGAAGGAGGCCGCGCCGACCCGGCCGCACCCGGGCACCCCGGCGACGCCACCGTGGAACAAGGTCGTGGATCCCGCGGTGGCCATCGTGGACAAGGTGCGTGATGTCGTGGGGCGGCGGACGACGTACCCGAAAGACCTTTGATCTTACTGATAGCGATAGATCCCACACGGACAGTTCCAGTATGGGCGTACGGGTTAGCTGCTTTGGTCCGTTTGTTTAACCCGTTTGTCACAACTGGAGGATCTTTGGCTGGCCGAAGGTCTAGCCGATATCGCGCGAACGTCCTACCGTCACGCTATGAACCTGGAGCTGCGGCATCTCAAGGTGGTCTGTGCCATCGCGGAGACGGGCAGCGTGACGAAGGCGGCGTCGCTGCTCGGGCTCGCCCAGCCGGCCCTGACGGCGCAGCTGCAGCGCATCGAGCGGACGCTGGGCGGCCCGCTCTTCGAACGCGACCGGCGGGGCGCCCGGCCGACCGCCCTGGGTGAGCTCGTGCTCTCCCGCGCCCGGGTCCTGCTGCCGGCGATGAAGGGGCTGCAGGACGAGGCGGCCCGGCTCGCCGGCGCGGGCTCGGACGACACGATGAGCCGCTACCGGATCGGGTCGATCGGCGGCCCGATCATCGGCGGCATGGTGCACCGGCTGTCCGAGGCCCAGCCGGACGCGCAGATCAGCACCCACGCGTCGTACTACGTGGAGGAACTGGCCACGATGGTGCTGGCCGGCAAGCTGGACTACGCCCAGGTCGGGGTCTGCGGCGACGCGCTCCCCTCCGCGGAGTACGGCCTCGTCTGGCAGACCATCGCGATCGACGGCGTGTGCGTGCTCATGCCGGAGAAGCACCCGGCGGCCAAGGGCGTCGACGTGGACCTGGCCGACCTGGCCGAGGAGCAGTGGGTGGCCGGCACCGGCGACGGCTGCTTCGGCGACTGCTTCGCCGCGGCCTGCGCCCGGGCGGGGTTCACGCCGAGGCGGATGCTGGAGACCGACATCCGCGGCTGTGTGGACATGGTGGAGTCGGGGCTGGCCCTCGCACTGTGCCAGCCGACGTTCCGGCCGCCCGGCGGGCTGACCCACGTGCCGATCCAGGGCGCGCCGCTGCGCTGGCGGCAGGTCCTCGGGTGGCACCCGGACAGCCCCGCCGCCCGGGTCGCGCCCCGGCTGATCAGCATGGCGAGCGAGGCGTACCAGGAGGCGGCGGCCCGCAACCCGCTCTATGTGGAGTGGCTGGAAGGTTATCCGCAGCTCGGCGCCCAGCAACTCGCGGCGGCATGAAAGAGCCCCGGCACTTCGTCGAAGTGCCGGGGCTTTCTGCTACGGGCGTCAGGCGGCGGCCGGTGACGGCGAGCCGACCTCGAAGGTCAGCCGGTCGTCCGCCACGCCGACGCGGACCGTCCGGCCGGGGGCCAGATCCGCGCCGAGCAGCATCCGCGACAGCCGGTTGTCCAGCTCACGCTGGATCGTGCGGCGCAGCGGCCGGGCGCCGTACTCGGGCTGGAAGCCGCGGGCGGCCAGCCAGTCGATCGCCGCGGGGGCCAGCTCCAGGCCGATGTCCTGCGCGTGCAGGCGGCGCCGGGTCTCCTCGAGCAGCAACTCGGTGATCTGCCGCAGCTGCTCCGTCTCGAGCTGCCGGAAGACGATGATCTCGTCGATCCGGTTGATGAACTCGGGGCGGAACTGCTCGCGCAGCCGGCGCTCCAGCCGCTCGCGCAGGTCGCGGTCCTCGCTCACGCCGGCGTCCGCGGCGCCGAAGCCCAGCGTGCGCTTCGTGCCGTTGATGATCTCGGACCCGATGTTGCTGGTCATGATGAGCACGGTGTTCTTGAAGCTCACCGTCCGGCCCTGGCTGTCGGTCAGCCGCCCGTCGTCGAGCACCTGCAGCAGGATGTTGAAGACGTCCGGGTGGGCCTTCTCGATCTCGTCCAGCAGCACCACGGAGTACGGCCGCCGCCGCACCGCCTCGGTCAGCTGCCCGGCCTCGTCGTAGCCGACGTAGCCGGGAGGAGCACCGACGAGCCGGGAGACGGTGTGCCGCTCCTGGAACTCGCTCATGTCGAGGCGGATCATGCGGTCCGACTCGCCGAACAGCGCCTCGGCGAGGGAGCGCGCCAGCTCGGTCTTGCCGACGCCGGTCGGGCCGAGGAACAGGAAGCTGCCCACCGGCCGGTCCGGGTCGCCGAGCCCCGCGCGGGAGCGCCGTACGGCCTCCGCCACCGCGGCGACGGCCTCCTCCTGGCCGACCACACGGTCGTGCAGGTGCGCCTCGAGCCGCAGCAGCCGCTCGCGCTCCTCCTCGGTGAGCTGCGCGACCGGGATGCCCGTGGCCCGCGAGACGACCTCGGCGATGTCCTCCGGGGTCACCTGCGGTACGCCGCCGGCGCCGGCGCCGGCCTGCTCCCTGCGCTGCTTGATCGCGTTGATCTCGTCGCGCAGCTGGGAGGCCTTCTCGTAGTTCTCCGCCGCCACCGCCTGGTCGCGGTCGCGGGTGAGCTGCTCGAGGCGGCGCTCCTGCTCGCGGACGTCCGCGGCGGGAGTCTTGACGCGCAGCCGCACCCGGGCACCGGCCTGGTCGATCAGGTCGATCGCCTTGTCCGGCAGGAACCGGTCGGTGATGTAGCGGTCGGACAGCTCCGCGGCGGCGTCGAGCGCCTCGTCGGTGATCCGGACCTGGTGGTGCGCCTCGTAGTTGTCGCGCAGGCCGCGCAGGATGGCGACGGTGTCCTCGACGCTGGGCTCGCCCACCAGCACCGGCTGGAAGCGGCGGGCCAGCGCCGCGTCCTTCTCGATGTGCCGGCGGTACTCGTCCAGGGTGGTCGCGCCGACCACGCGCAGCCGGCCGCGGGCGAGCGCGGGCTTGAGCATGTTGCTCGCGTCCATGCCGCCGCCGTCGCCGCCCCCGCCGGCCCCGACGAGCGTGTGGATCTCGTCGAGGAAGACGATCAGGCCGTCACCGCTCTGCTGGATCTCGTCGATGACCTTGCGCAGGCGCTCCTCGAAGTCGCCGCGGTAGCGGGTGCCCGCCACCAGGCCGGCCAGGTCGAGCTGGATCACGCGCTTGCCGGCCAGGGTCTGCGGGACGTCACCGTCCACGATGCGCTGGGCCAGGCCCTCCACGACGGCGGTCTTGCCGACGCCGGCCTCGCCGATCAGCACCGGGTTGTTCTTGGTACGCCGCGACAGCACCTCGACGGCCTGCTCGATCTCGGTGGCGCGCCCGACGACCGGGTCGATCTCACCGCGGCGGGCCAGCTCGGTGAGGTCCACGCCGTACTGCTCGAGGGTCGGGGTGTTCGTGGAGCCGCCGCCCTGACCTCCGCCGCCACCGGTGGCCGGGGCCTCGGACTGCTGCAGGGTGCGCGGGTCGACCCGGCTCGCGAGCAGCCGCCCGGCGGTGGAGTCGGGGTTGAGGCCGAGCGCCATGAGGATGTGCTCGGGGCCGACGTACGACGCGCCTACCGCGCGCGAGAGCTGCAGGCTGTCCAGCAGCGCGCGCTTCGCGGCCGGGGTCAGGGCCAGGTGCTCGGGCGGCTCACCGCCGCTCGGGCGCGACGCCGCCTCCAGCTCGGTGAGCAGCGCCTCGGGGTCCGCGCCGGCGCGGCGCAGCAGGGCCTTCTGCGGCTCCTGCTGCAGGGCGCCCCAGAGCAGGTGGTCGGTGTCGAGGTCGGCGATGCCCGCCCCGGCAGGTGCCGCTTCGGCGGCCCGGCGCGCCGCGTCCGAGAGGACCTCGCGCGCGTCGGCGCTCATGTACTTCGTGATGTCGATCCGCTGGGCGGAGCGCCGAGGACCTGCCGTGCCGAAGAAGCGGGCGACCAGGTCGTCCCAGTCGCCGGGGCCGCTCGGCCCCAGGGGTCCGATACTCATGAATCTTCTCTCTCCTGCGTGTCTCGGTGAGGGCCGGCGCGGAGCCCCTGCTCCCCACCGGTCACACCTGGCACAACGTCCTGAACGATCGTTCAATTCCGGTCGGTGTGAGACGCTGCTGACATGGCCGTACCGCTGCTGGTCGTGGACGCCGCCAACGTCGTCGGTTCCAAGCCCGACGGATGGTGGCGCGACCGCGCGGGCGCTGCGGCCCGCCTGCGTGATGCGCTCGTACAGATCAACGCCGATGGCCTGCCGGACCTTCCCGGCCCGGTCGAGGTGGTCCTGGTCGTGGAGGGTCGGGCTCGTCACACCGGCCCGGTCCCGGGGGTACGCGTCGACCCCGCGCCCGGCTCCGGCGACGACGAGATCGTGGCCGTGGTGGCCCGCGAGGGCACCGGGCGGCGGGTCGTCGTGGTGACCGCCGACCGCGGGTTGCGCGCGCGGGTGACGGCGCTGGGCGCGGAGGTACGCGGCCCCTCCAGCGTCCCGCGCTGAAACGGGCACTCGGGCACGACCGTCTCATCGGGGACGACTATCCTGGGCGGCGTACAGGGTGCCGATGAGCCGGGAGGCTGCACGAGTGGCCAGCGTCGCCGAGGTCAGAGCGGCCGTGGACGCCGCGCTCCAACAGGTCACCGAGGGCCAGGCGGCCATCCAGGCGGCCCGCGAGAAGCTCGGCGAGGCGCAGCAGAGCCTGGCCGCCGCGCTGGACGGATCCGCCAACGAGGCGGTGGGCGCCGCGCACGCCTCCCTGTCGCAGGCCGACCAGCAGCTCGAGGAGTGCCTCGGCGCGACCCTGGTGGCGGTCGAGCAGGCGCAGACCTACACCGCGACGCTCTGACGCGATGTCGCTGCTGCAGGAACTCGGCGCCCAGCTCCGCGCCACCTCCGAGGAGCTGCCCACCGGTCTCGTGACGGTGGCGATGGAACGGCTGCGCAGCGCCACCGAGCTGCTCAACTGGGTACGCCAGACCTCGGTCGACCCGATGGGCGTACCGCAGCTCGGCAACGCGACCGAGCACGCCGAGCACGCCGCGGCCGCCCTGCGCCTGGCCCAGGACGCGATCGAGGCGTACCTCGCGGCGCTGGGCCTGGCCGGGCAGACCGGCGCTCCCCCGGACGCCGACTACAAGGCCGGGCTGCAGCCGAAGGAGCCGCAGGCCGTGCGCGACGACCAGCGGCCGTCCTCACCGGAGAAGCTGGGCCCGTGGTGGCAGGAGCGGGTGGCCGAGCTCACCGGCGAGGCGCCGCCCCCGCCGAAGGACGGCGCCGCCTCCGCGGGGCCCGCCGACACCGCCGAGCTGCTGCGCCGGGTCGCCGCCGGGGTCCGCTCCGGCGACCGCGCCCGGCTCGGCCGCGACCTGCACGGGGTCAACGCCGCCACCGGCCTCGGCCTGTCCGCGGCCAGCTCGCCGGTGCTGCGCAAGCTCGCGGGCGACCTGCTCGGTCACGAACCGCGGCCCGAGGATCTCCCCCGGCTGCAGAACGCGGCGGGCGGCCGGGTGCGTTCGCTGCTGCCCGGCACCCCACCGGCCCTGCTGGACACGATGCTGGCCCGGATCTGCCGCGCGCCGGCCAAGGAGGAGCAGCCCGCCCACCCCGCCGACTCGGCGGTCACCGCGGGCGTCCTGACCGGCGTCCTGCTCGCCCGGCTCGGCCGCGACCCGGCCACGCTGGACCCGAGGGCGCCGGAACCCGTACGGCCCAGTGGCGCCGATGCCTGAGTCGACCGCCCAGCAGGTCGTCGAGGTCCGCGCCGCGCTGTCGCACGCGCTGGGCGCCGCCACCGGCGCGCTCGAAGCCGCGCAGGCCGAGCACGAGGCGGCCCTGACCCGGCGGTCCCGGATCGTGGCGGCCGCCCGGGAACGGCGCCGCCGGCTCGCCCACGAACGCGACAAGCGCCTGCAGCAGATCGACGAGCAGCACGAACGCGACCTGGCGGAGCTGGCCGGGGCGGCCGCCGAGACCGCCCGCCTCGCCGCCCCGGGCGCCGCCGGGGCTCCCTGGTCGCGGTGGCGGGCCACCCCGGCGGACTCCTCCGCGCCCGCGCCCGACCTGCGGGTGGGCGAGCTGCTGCTGCCGTACGACGGTGAGGTGCCCGCGCTGGTGCCGTTGCTCGACCGGGGGCATGTGGTGGTCCGCGGCGACGACGCGACCGGCGACGACGTGGTGGCGGGGCTGTTGCTGCGCGCCGTCGGCAGCGTCGAGCCCGGCCGGATCACGCTGACCGGGTACGACCCCGAGCAGCTGGGCGGCGGGCTGGCCGGTTTCGCCCCGCTCGCGCCCGCCGGGGTGCTGCAGTTCGTCGGGCCGGGCGGCCTGGGCGCGCTGCTCGACGAGCTCGTCGACCACGTCCGGCGGATCAACGAGACCGTGCTGGCCGGCGAGCACTCGTCCCTGCGGGAGCTGGCGGCCGCCACCGGGCGCCGGCCGGAGCCGTGGCGCGTCGCGATCCTGCTCGGCGCCGGACGCCCGGACGAGCTGTCGCGGCACGAGCGCAGCCAGCTCGACCGGCTGCTGCGGACCGGCGCCGCGTGCGGGGTGCACCTGATCGTGCGGGACCTGCCGGTGGACGGCGCCACGGGCGTGGAGGTCGTCGAAGCGGTTCCGGGTGACGACGCCCGGCTGAGCGGGTGCGGTGCTCTGCCCGTACGCCTGGATCCGGGCCCGCCGCCCGCGGTGGTGACGCGCACCTGCCGGCAGATCGCCGACGCCGTGGCCGCGGGCCCGGCCCCCGTGGCGCTCGACAGCCTGCTGCCCGAGCACGAGTGGCAGCAGAGCTCGGCGCGGGCGCTGACCGCCCCGCTCGGCGACAGCCCGCAGGGCGCCCCGGTGCACGTGACCCTGTCGGACTACCCGCCGCACGCGCTGATCGCCGGCCCGTCCGGCACCGGCAAGACGAACCTGATCTACGCCTGGATGGGCGCACTGGCCGCCCGCTACTCCCCCGCCGAGCTGGCGTTCTACCTGCTCGACTTCAAGGAGGGCGTGTCGTTCGCCCGGTTCGCGCCGGGCCGCCGCGACCCCAGCTGGCTGCCGCACGTGCGGCTGGTCGGCCTGAACGTCAACACCGACCGCGAGTTCGGCCTTGCGCTGCTGCGCTTCCTCGGCGCCGAGCTGCGCAGCCGGGCCGACGCGGCGAAGCGGCACGAGGTGACCAACCTGGCCGAGCTGCGCGCCGAGGACCCGGAGGGCTCCTGGCCCCGGATCGTGGCGGTGGTCGACGAGTTCCAGGTGCTGCTCGCCGGGCGCGACGCGGTCGCCGCCGAGGCCGTCGACCTGCTGGAGGACCTGGCCCGCCGGGGCCGCTCGCAGGGCATCCACCTGGTGCTGGCCAGCCAGGACGTGTCCGGCATCGAGGCGCTGTGGGGACGCCCGGCGCTGGTGGCTCAGTTCTCGCTGCGGATCGCGCTGCCCCGGGCCCGCCGGGTGCTGGCCGAGACCAACACGGCCGCCGACGTGCTGCCCCGCTACCACGCCGTGGTCAACGCCGACTCCGGTGCGCTCGAGGCCAACCGGGTGGTCCGCGTGCCCGACGCCGGCAACCGGGAGCGGTGGAGCGCTCTGCAGCACCGGCTGTGGCGGCGGCGCCCGCCCGAGCTCCCGCCGCCGCGGCTCTTCGACGGCGACGCGATCCCGCGCCTCGACGACAGCCCCGACTTCCGCGACATCGCCGCCGCCGGCCCGGTGGCCGCGCCGGTGGTGCTGCTCGGCGAGACGATCGACGTGGCGGCCCGGTCGGCGCGCACGGTGCTGCGCCGGGCGCCGGGCCGCAACCTCGCGATCATGGGTACGCGCGTGGACGAGGCCTGCGCGGTGCTGCACACCGTGGCCCGCTCGCTGGCCGCGCAGTTCGAGCCGGGCGCGGCCCAGTTCGCCGTGGCCTGCCTGGACACCGACGCGAGCACCGCGGTCGAGGCGCTCAAGGGCGTCCTGCCCCCGGAGACCGGCTACTACGACGCCGACACGGTGGAATTCCTGTTCGAGGACGCCGCCATCCGCGCCACCGAGGGCACCGCCGCCGACCGACCGCTCTTCCTCCTGCTGTACGCGGTCGACGCCGCGCCCGGGCGCAACCCCGAGCTGCTGCGCAAGATCCTGCGGCAGGGCCCCGAGCGGCGGGTGCACGTCGTCGGCTGGTGGCGCGGCGCGGCGCTGCTGCGCGACACCCTCGGCGGGCCCAGCTCGCGGACGGACGTGATCGGCGCGTGGGTCGCCCTGGACGTGCACGGCAGCGAGCTGTCGCCGTACTATCCGGGCCACGGATCGCCGGTCTGGTATCCGCGGCCGTGGCGGGCCCTGCACTTCGACCGCTCGGTGCACCGCGGCGCCGAGGTCATCATCCCCTATGGACCCTCATGACCATTCCCGACGCCGACGGCACGCTCGAACGCCGTACCCCCGACTACCGCAGTGTGCTGCGCAAGCTGACCAACCTGGACGACGAGGCGGCCGCGCACCGCGCCGAGGCGCACACCTGGCACGACACCCGCGCCCGCGAGGCCGACGAGGCGGTCCGCGCGGCCGACCAGCGCATCCGCGAGGCGCAGGCGGCGGTCCGCGCGGCGCAGAAGCACCGCGACGAGGTCGACGCGCAGGTCGCCGGGCTGTGGGCGGAGTTCGCGCACAGGGTGGGCCGGATCGCCGACCGGTTCGGGCAGGCACCCCAGCCGACCGTCCCCCGCCAGCGGGACCGGGACGCGGACGACTATCTGCAGGAGGCGGCGGCCACCGCCGCGTGGACCCCGCCGGCCAAACCGCTGAAGGGCGCCACTTTGCTGTACGCGGGCCTCGGCGCGCTCGGCGGGGCGCTGGGTCTGGCCGCGTGGTCGCTGCTGCGCTGGGCGGGCCGCGAGGGCGGCGGCGACCTGGCGGTGGGCCTGCCCGTGGTGGCGTTGATCGTGGCCCTGCTCGGCCCCATCCTCGCGGTCATCACGGCCAAGCGGGTGGCGGACCGCAGCGGCAACCCCCTGGATGCCTCCGCGGTCGCCACCGTGCTGATCGCCGCGCTGATCACCGCCGGACTGATCCTGGCCGCCGTCCGCAGCAACGCGCCCGGCGGCTGAGCCGGGCGGGCTCAGGCGGGGACGAGCACCGCCTCGCGCAGCAGGCGGCGGGCCAGCACCAGCCGGTCCGCGTCGTCGTCGAGGCCGGGCAGGTCGCCGACCCGGTGCACGCCGCCGTCGAGGGCGGTACGCACGGCCCGCTCACAGTACGCGGGGAAGCGCAGCGTCCGGCCCAGGAGCTGCAGCACCACGTGCTCGGGGCCGTCCGCGCGCAGGCTCCAGCGCAGCTCGTGGCGTACGGCCACGCGGTCGTCGGCGGACAGCCGTTCGGCGAAGGACAGCTGGGCCAGCGGGCGTACCGGCTCGGGGCGCTGCGACGGCCAGGCCCGGGCCCGCAACCGCTCGGCCACCTCGGCCGGGTCGGCGGTGAGCAGCCAGTCGCGCAGGGCGGCCACCGTCCCGGTCAGCTCCGCGGCGACCTGGTCCGGGTCCGCCACGTCCATGCCGTACGGCAGCGTCGCGCGCAGGCGCTGGTCCTGGGCGGCGAGGTGGAGCAGCTCCTCGACCAGGGCGTACCGGGTCAGGGCCCGTACGCCGAAGGTCAGGTGCAGCGACCGCTCCCCCTGCGCCTCGGCCGAGTGCAGCCAGCCGCGCGGCAGGTAGAGGGCGTCGCCGGGGCTGAGGACCACATCGAGCGTGGCCGGCCCGTCGGCGACGGCGCCCACCTCGTCGGCCCGGCCGCCCCAGGTCTGGCGCTCGAGCGGCTCGGGCAGCACCGGCTCGTGCACCCGCCAGCGCTTGGTGCCGTCGACCTGCAGCACGAACACGTCGTGGGTGTCGTAGTGGGTGGCGAAACCCTTGTTGCCGGCCGGGGTCAGGTACGCGTTGACCTGCAACGGCTGGCGCAGCTCCGCGCCGAGCCGGCGGGCGTACCCGATCAGCGGCGGCCAGATGCGGTGCAGGCCCTGCAGCACGAGCGTGGCGCCCTCGGCGTACAGGCGCATGACCTTGTCGTCGACGACCTGGTCGCCGATCTCCGCGCCGGCGCCGCCGGAGCCGGTGAAGGCGGAGGCGGGCAGCACGGTGCCCCGGTTGGCGACGCGCAGGAACGGCGTGCGCAGGCCGCGCTCGCTGAGCAGCTCGTCGACCGCGTCCGGGGAGAGCAGGTCCAGGAAGCCGTCCGGACCGGCGAGCTCGTCGGCGCGGGTCAGCAGCGGCTGGCGTCCCCAGTACGCCTCGGCGAACTTCGCCGGGTCGACGGCGACGGCCCGGGACAGAGCCGGGCGGCGGTCGCTGCCGCCCGGCGTCGGGTGCGTCATCGCCGTGAGCCTCAGGAGGCGCTGCCGTCGGCGCCGCCGTCGTGGCCGCCCGGGTTGGCGCCGCCGTCCGCGGGGCCCTCGCCCGAGGCGCTGCCGTCGGCACCGCCGTCGTGACCGTTCGGGTCCGCGCCGCCGTCGGCCATGCCCTCGCCCGAGGCGCTGCCGTCCGCACCGCCGTCGTGACCGCCCGGGTTCGCGCCGCCGTCCGCGGGGCCCTCGCCGCCCGCGCCGCCGTCCGCGCCGCCGTCGTGGCCGCCCGGGTTCGCGCCGCCGTCGGCCACGCCCTCGCCGGAAACGCCGCTGCCGCCGGTGATGTCGTCGTCGTTGAGTCGCATGGTGGTTCCCCTTCGTCGGTGGAAGGTTCCCCCGGTACCCGGTTTCGATCACCCCTAATCTGGCAACCCTGGCGGTGTGCTGGTGATGGGCACCTCAGGATGGCAGTACCGGGACTGGCGACCGCCGAAGGGCGGCGACGACTCCCGGCCGTACCTGTATCCCGAAGGGCTGCCGCAGCGGCTCTGGCTGGAGCATTTCGCCGGGGCGTTCGCCACCGTCGAGATCAACAACGCCTTCTACCGGCTGCCGGAGCGCGACACGTTCGCCCAGTGGCGCGAACGCACCCCGGACGACTTCTGCTTCGCGGTGAAGATGAGCCGCTACCTCACCCACATCAAGCGGCTGAGGGAGCCCGAGGAGCCGGTGGCCCGCTTCCTGGGCCGGGCCGAGGCCCTGGGCGACAAGCTGGGCCCGGTCCTGATCCAGCTGCCGCCGACGCTGCGGGCCGACGCCGCGGTGCTCGACCGGACGCTGTCGCTGTTCCCGCGTACGGTCAAGGTGGCGGTCGAACCGCGGCACGACAGCTGGTGGACCGATGAGGTACGCGACGTGCTCAAGCGGCACAACGCGGCGCTGTCCTGGGCGGACCGCAAGGGCCGGCCGGTGACCCCGCTGTGGCTCACCGCCGACTTCGCCTACCTGCGCCTGCACGAGGGACGGGCGAAGCCCTGGCCGCACTACGGGCGCGCGGCGCTGGCCACCTGGCTGGACCGCGTCCCGGACGTGCCGACGTACGTCTACTTCAACAACGACCCCGGCGGCGCGGCCGTGACCGACGCCATCGCGATGGCCGCGCAGGCCCGCCGCCGGAACATGCGGGTGACGCGGACCCCGTAGGCTCACACCCGATGGACGTGGAGCTGAACGGGCGGGTGCCCGGCGTCGCCGAGCTGCACCGGCTGATCGCGAGCAACTACGGGCACTACACCTCGCTGCAGGTACGCGACGGGCGGGTCCGCGGGCTCGCGCTGCACCTGGCCCGGCTCGCCGACGGTGCGGAGGAGTTGTTCGGGCACCGCGTCGGCGTCGAGGAGGAGCACCGGCTGCTCGGGCTGATCCGGCACGCGCTGGGCCGCACCCGGGACGCGTCCGTACGGGTGACCCTCGTGCCCGGGCCGGGCGGCGGGGAGGGCCCGCCGGACGTGCTGGTGAGCGTTTCCGGTCCCGCGCCCGAGCCGGCGGGACCCCCGCTGCGGGTGCAGACGGTGACCTACGAGCGCGACCTGCCCGAGCACAAGCACCGTGGCACGTTCATGCTCGACTACCACGTCCGCGAGGCGCGCCTGGCCGGCTTCGACGACCGCCTCTTCGTCGGCCGCGACGGCAGGGTCCGCGAGGGCAGCTCGTGGAACCTCGCGCTGTGGGACGGCGAGCAGGTCGTCTGGCCGGTCGCGCCGGTCATGCGCGGCATCACGATGGTGCTGCTGCAGATCGCCATGACGATGAACGGCACGCCGTGGACGCTGCGCCCGGTCGACGGCGCGGACCTGGCGTCCTTCGCGGGCGCCGCCACGCTGAACTCGGCCGGGATCCGGGCGATCGGCAGCATCGACGAGCTGCCGCTGGCCGACGCGCCGCTGACCAAGGTGCTCGCCGAGACCTGGGCGGAGGTGCCGTGGGACGAGCTGTAGCCGTACGCCCGTGCGTGATCGGCGCGGCCGCCCTGAGCGCTGCCGCGACGGCGTTCCTCGTCATCGGCGCCCGGGTCGTCCAGCGGCAGGCCGACGCGCACGGCATCGTGGTCGGCGCCTACGCCCCGGACCGCACCGGCCTCTGCGAGCACCACGTCAGCTGCCTGCCCGCCGGCACCGCGACGACCGTGGCGCAGGGCCTGGCGCTCGTCGCCGCCTTCGTCCCGGTGCTGGTCGGACTGGTCCTCGGCGTGCCGCTGACGGCCCGTCGCACCGTCCTCGCCCGTACGCTGGCCGCCGGTGCCGTGTGCACGGCGGTCGTGGCCGTCACGTTCCGCCTGGTGGCGGCCCGGTACGCGCTGGTCGTCGACGGTCCCGGCCATGGTCTGCTGCGCGAGCTGCACAAGAACAGCGTCACCTTCATGGTGATGCAGACGGTCTTCGTCATCGCGCTGGCCCACCTCCTGCGCCGGGCCGGGAGCCGGGCCCTGCCCACCCTGGCGGTGTCCGTCGTGGCCTGGCCCGCGGCGATCGTCGTCGCGCAGGTCGGCGGCCTGCTGCTGGGGATGCTGGCCTACCTGCTGACGTCGTGGTCCGACGGGCTGTCGGCGATGCTCGGGACGCAGACCGAGGACGAGACCGCGGCCTTCGCGACCCTCGCCCTCGCCGGGTGCACCGCCGTCACCGTGATCACCGGCCGGCGCACGACCCGCTAGTCGTCCTCGTCGAGGAGGCCGATCAACGTCGTGGCGTTGCGCTGGGCGTAATCGGAGTAGCAGTTGTTCATGAACACCTGGGTCCGTCCGGTCTCCGCCGCGAGCGTGCGCAGCTTGGGCGCCCACTCCCGCAGCTCCTTGCCGGAGTAGTCGTAGCCGAACTTCTCGTGGATGTCCTTGCTGGTCCACTTGTCGCTGTGGCCGTGGAAGCGGACCACGGCCAGGTCGGCGGTGGCGGCCACGATCGGCGGCACCGAGGACCTGTGGCCCTGCGGCATGTCCACGCAGACCAGCGGGAGCTCGTGCTTGCGCAGGAAGTCGAGCGTCTCCTCGGCGTTGTCGCCGTCGAACCAGGACGCGTTGCGGAACTCGAAGACCGGTCGCAGCGGCTTGCAGCGGGCCGCGACCTCGCGCAGGTAGTCCTTGTTCGACCGGCGGATGCCCCACCACGGCGGGAACTGGAACAGCAGCGCTCCGAGCTTGCCGGCGTCGACGAGCGGGTCCAGCGCCGCCAGGAACCGGGTCCAGATCTCCTCGTACGTCTGCGGCGGCAGGTCCTGCGGGTAGACGTTCTTCTTGTCGGTCTCCGGCCGCAGGTCCTTGTAGATCGCCGAGACCTTGGTGGGGTGGCCGGTCAGCATGCTGAAGGCCTTGATGTTGAACGTGAAGCCGTCCGGGGTCCGCTGCGCCCACAGCTTGGTGGTCTGCTCGGCGGGCGGCCCGTAATACGTCGAGTCGACCTCGACCACCGGGAACTGCTTCGCGTAGTAGGCGAGGCGCTTCTCCGCGGTGTCGGCGGACGCCGGGTACCACCCCGACTCGAGCAGCGTCTTGTCGGTCCACGAGGCCGTGCCGACCTGGATCTCACCCATGAGCTCAAGCTAGCGCCGATACGAGCGGTCCGCCGCCTTGCGGGCGGCGGACCGGATCGGCGTCGTGGTCAGCCCGCGCGACGCTCGCGGTTGGCCTTGCAGTGCACGCACGTGGTGGCCGACGGGAACACCTCGAGCCGCTCCACCGGGATCGGGTTGTGGCAGCTCTCGCAGTTGCCGTACGTGCCCTCGTCGAGGCGCTGCATGGCGACCTCCGCCTGCGTGCGCCGGTCGAGCAGGGTCCGCAGCAGCGACGTCGCCGCGTCGCGTTCGGCGGTCTTGGATCCGCTGTCCGCCTGGTCGTCACCGGCGGCGTCGCCGATCTCGACCAGCCTCAGCCGCTGGTTCTCGGCCACGGCTTCCTCGTACTCGGCGTTGAGATCGTCGAACCGGGCCTTCAGCAGCTCCCGGATCTGCGAGACCTCCTGTGGCGAGCGCCCCTTGGCGGTGTCGGCACCTTTACCCGTGATGACCGCGCTGTTGACGAGCATGTGCTCCCCCTGCCCTTCCCTCTGCCCCTGCCGGTGGATTCCCCCGCGCCGGCCCGTGGTGTCACCACCGTCGGGGTCGGCTGATACCCACCGCCGAAGATCCGAAACGGGATCCCCGCCAAAAAAGTAACCGCAGCATAACTGTCAGTGGTCTGCTCCGCTACGGACTGCGCCAATATGCTGACGCGTCGCAGCTCACCGGCGGGTTGAGGCGGATTCACTCATCGGTCTTCACTGCGTTCACGGGGGTCGAGCACCACCGCGGGCCGCCTCGGGTCGTCCAGGCGGACAACCACGTCGGCGAATGCGGCCGGGCCCACCTCGTCGCCGTAGCGGGCGTACGCGGGCAGCGTCCACAGCTCGGCGGGCTCCGTGCGGCGCCGCAGCGCCCCGGCCGACAGGTCGAGGTGGACGGTCACGTCGAACGGCAGGCCGGCGCCGAGCAGCAGCGGGCCGCTGACGATCACCACGGCGGTCGGGGGCAGCTCGGTGTACGGCTCGCGGGCGGCCCGGTCGATGCGCGCGTCCCAGAGGCGGGTGACGATCCGCCCGGTGCCGCCCGGGCCGGCCGGGTCGAGCACCTCGCGGCGCAACCCGGCCTCGTCCAGCCAGCCGGTGTAGAACGACTCCGGGTTCGTACGGCCGAACTCCAGGCGTACGGAGGCCGGGCGCAGGAAGTCGGCGGTGTCGATGCGGACCGCCGGCCGGCTGCGCACCCGCAGCGGGTCGACGAGCGCGTCCGCGAGGACCCCGGGAGCGGCGGCGCCCGGCCCGTCGATCGCCACCCGGAGCCGCTGCCCCGGGGCTTCGGCGGCGAGCCGGTCGGCCAGCTCCTCGACCAGGACCTCGGTCGAGACGGGACGCACGCGCACCCGGCGAGTCTAGGCCCCGCATCGGCGCCGCCCCGGCCCGCAGGCCGCCCGCCGCGGCCCCGCGCGGGCCGGATGCTCGTTTGCGCGGCGCCGGGACGATCGCCGGGCGGGCCGGATGCCGGCTTGCGCGGCCGGGGTGATCGCCCGCGGGGACCGGGCGGGTTACTCGTGCGGGAGGACGATGATGCGGGCCTCGTCGGAGAGGCGGTAGCCGACGCCGTACACGGTCGTGATCAGCGGCAGGTGCGAGCCCATCTTGACCCGTAGCCGGCGGACGTGGACGTCGACCGTGCGCTCGCCGGTGTGCTCGTAGCCCCAGACCGCGTTGAGCAGCTGGGTGCGGCTGAACACCCGGCGCGGGTGGTCGGCGAGGAACAGCAGCAGGTCGAACTCGAGCCGGGTGAGCGGCAGGAGCTTGCCGTCCAGCATCACCTGGCGCGAGGCGGTCAGCAGGCGCACCTCCACGCCGCCCTCGGCGGGCTCGGCCGCAGGCATCAGGGCCGGCTCGGCCTCCGGCTGCTCCACGGCGACCGAGCCCTGACCGGCCTCGACGAGCTCCCGGACCGCCTCGATCAGGCGGTGCGCCTGCGGCGGCAGCGTGTCGCCGGTGAGGGGGATGTTCAGGGTCACGGTGAGGGCCGCCGGCGGCGCGGCCGCCGGCGCCGGACGCCGGATGGCGGCCACCCGGCCCGACCCCGTCGCCTGTCGTCCCGTACGCCCCGGCAGGGCGGTGACCGGCATGAAGCCTCCCGCGTCAAAGAATGGAAACACCGCACAGTACAACGGCGATCGAATTAATGCATGCTTAAACCGCGGTCGATATTTCCGGGATGGCGGCCGATGGGTCAAGGCGGCAACCACACTGTGGGATACTCGTTCCATAACCGCTGGATGCATCGTGTTTTTACGCACAGGGAATGCGATTACCGTACCCGGCGGTTAACGGCGGGCGTCCGTTTCTTGCAGATGTGAATAAACGATGGTTCGCCGAGGTTACGGCGGGGGCAGCCGCCAGCCGGGCACCGAGGGCCAGCGTACGGTGAGCACCACCGTCTCCTCGTCCCCGGCCTGCCAGGAATGGTCTTGACCGGGTCCCCAGACCACGTAGTCGCCCGGCTCGCTCAACACCACAGTCCGATCCCGCAACTCGATGTGGAAGGCGCCACGGATCAGCACGAGCAACGCCGTACGGATCTCGTGGGTCGCCCACGCCGCCCGGCGCTCGCCCGGCGCGTGCACCCCCCACTTCACCTCCACCGCGTCGCTGTGCAGCAGCTCGTCCTTCGGCATGAAATGGCCGAGCAGCCAGCCCTGGTTCCGTGCGCCGTCCTCGCCGGCGCGGCCGACGTAGACGCCGTCGGTCACCCGCTCACCCCCTCGCAAATGCGGGCGACATTAGCACCCGTACGCTGGCGGTATGGCGGAGGAATTGGATGCCGAAACGATCGCGTTCGCGCACCGGATGTTCGACCTGGCGCGCTCCGGCGAGGCCGAGCAGCTCGCCGGACAGCTCAGCCACGGGCTGCCCGCCGACCTCACCAACGACAAGGGCGACACGCTGCTGATCCTGGCGGCGTACCACAACCATCCGGAGACCGTCGCGACGCTGCTGCAGCACGGCGCCGACCCGGCCCGGGTGAACGACCGCGGGCAGACCGCCCTGGCCGCCGCGGTGTTCCGGCGCAACGCCGAGACCGTGCGGATGCTGCTCGGCGCGGGCGCGGACCCCGACGGCGGCAAGCCCAGCGCGCGGGAGACCGCCGAGTTCTTCGACCTGCCGGAGATGACCGCCCTGCTGAACGGCGAGTGACGTGAGCCTCGCAGGCGACATGGCCGGCGCCGCCCGCGAGCTGCTGGCCGCCCACCCGCAGGCCGGCGTCGGGTTCGACGACCGGCACCGCCGCTGGATCGAGTACCGGCCCGAGCCGCGCCCGGGCGTGTCGCTCGCCGACCTGGCGCCCGGCCCGCGCAAGGCCGCGCACCGGCTGCTCGCCACCGGGCTCAGTCCCGCGGCGTTCGCCCAGGCGATGGCCGTGATCGCGCTGGAGGAGGTGCTGGACCGCCGCGAGGGCGGGCGGCGCGGCCGGCACAGCGAGGACTACCGGGTGATCGTCTTCGGGGTGCCGGGCGACGACCGGTGGGCGTGGCGTTTCGAGGGTCACCACCTGTCGGTGAGCATGACCGTCGCGGACGGGCGTGTCTCCCCCGCCCCGGTGTTCCTCGGTGCCAACCCCGCCCGCGTCGACGCGCTGGGCCGGCCGGTGCTGCGGCCGCTGGGCGTCGAGGAGGACCTCGGGCGTGAGCTGCTGCTCTCGCTGTCGCCGCAGGCACGCCGTGTTGCGGTTGTCGGGGACGTGGCGCCGTACGACATCCGCACGGCGACCCACCCCCGCAGCGCTCCCATCGCACCCGCGGGCATCGCCCGCGCGGACCTGCGGCCCGGCGAGCGCGCGCTGCTCGACCAGCTCGTGGCGCTCTACCTGGGCCGGCTTCCCGACGAGCTGGCGGCGGCGCTGGACCCGGCGGGCGGGGCGGTGCACTTCGCGTGGGAGGGCGCGGCGCAGCCCGGCACGCGGCACTACTACCGCGTCCAGGCCGACGATCTGGTCATCGAGTTCGACAACACGACGGACGACGGCAACCACGCGCACACGGTGCTGCGGCGGCCGCATGGCGAGTTCGGCGGGGACATCCTGGCCGAGCACCACGCGGGGCCGTCACACCGCGGCTGAGCGGCACCGGGCCGCCCAGCCGCGGACGACTCAGCTGCCGCCCGAGGTGAGGCGGCGGCCGACGGACGCGATGAGGCGGTCCAGTTCGGAGCCGAACGGGTTGTCGTGCACCAGGTAGGTCCACGTGGCGCTCGGACGCACGATCTCCGCGCGGTCCGGCTGCCAGCCGTCGGAGAGGTCGACCTCCTCGAACGTCTCGATGGTGCGGCGCTCGATCTCGGTGAACACCTTCTGGAAGGCCGGCACGGCGAAGCGGTGGAACTCGTCGAGCGGGTCCAGCTTGCCCAGTGCCCGCAGGTGCACGCCCTCGCGGACCTCCGAGAGCTCGGCCAGGTGCTCGGCCCAGAGCCGGTCGAGGTGGTAGAGCGCGATCGAGCGGGCCGCGTCGGAGAGCACGTCCTCGTCGATCGACTTCGCCTTCTCCGGCGACCTCTCCAGCAGCATGATCGCCGCGACCTCGCTGGTCAGAAGCCGCTCGCGCCGCTCGGCGAGAGCGAGGCGCTGCTCCTCGATCACCACGCTGTAGCGCCAGGTGTTGCGGTGGATCTCGTGGTTGACGCCCTCGGCGACGCGCTGGGCGTGCTCGACCGCGTACTCGACCTGGTCGTCGTGCACGACGCCGTCCATGTCCATCCGCGGCGACGACGGCAGGATGTCGCCGGCGTGCCGGGTGACCAGGTCGTCCTCGAGGCTGACGAAGAACACCGAGCCGCCGGGGTCGCCCTGCCGGCCGGCGCGGCCGCGCAGCTGGTCGTCGACGCGGCGGCTGTCGTGCCGGCCGCTGCCGATGACGTACAGGCCGCCCAGCTCGACGACGCGGTCGCGGTCCTTCTCGTCGCTGCCGCCGAGGCGGATGTCGACGCCGCGGCCGGCCATCTGGGTGGAGACGGTGACCGCGCCGAGCGCGCCCGCCTCCGCGATGATCGCGGCCTCCTCGTCGTCGTTCTTGGCGTTGAGCACCACCGAGGGCACGCCGGCCGCGGCCAGCTGCTTGGCCAGCAGCTCGGACGCCTTCACGTCGAGGGTGCCGATCAGCACCGGCCGGCCCTTCTCGTGGGCGATCTTGATCTCCTCGACCAGCGCCTCGTCGCGCATGTCGTGCGCCGAGTAGATGCGGTCCGGCTCGTCCTCGCGGATGTTGGGCGTGTTCGACGGGATGACCGCCACCTCGAGCTTGAAGTACTCGCGCAGCTGCTCACCGACGTGCACGGCGGTCGCCGTCATGCCGCACACCGTCCTGTAGAGAGCGATGTACGCCTGCACGGTGATCGTGTCGAGCACCTCGCCCTCGGCGGTGGCGTGCAGGCCCTCCTTGGCCTCGACCGCCGCCTGGAGGCCGTCCGGCCAGCGCCGGCGCTGGGCGACCCGGCCGCGCATCTCGTCGATCAGCTCGACCGAGCCGTCGCGCACGATGTAGTCGACGTCGCGGCGCAGCAGGGCGCGGGCGTGCAGCGCGACGTTCACCGCCGAGAGCTGCGCGACGTGCTCGTCGGCGTACAGGTCGATGCCCATCTTCTCCTCGAGGGCCTGGAGGCCCGCGTCGGTGAAGGCGACGCTGCGGCCGTCGTCGGCGACCTCGTAGTGCTTGCCCGCGCGCAGGTCGCGGACCAGCTCGGCGGCCTCGTGCACCGGGTCGCTCTCGCTCGACGTGCTGCCCGCGAGGACCATCGGCACCCGCGCCTCGTCGATGAGGATCGAGTCGGCCTCGTCGACGATCGCGGTGGCCAGCTCGCGCTGCACCCGGTCCTCGACGTCGGTCACCAGCTGGTCGCGCAGGTAGTCGAAGCCGGCCTCGCTGACCGAGACGTACGTGACGTCGGCGGCGTACGCCTCGCGGCGCTCCTGCGGCGTGGACGCCTCGGTGACCCAGCCGACGCTCAGGCCGAGCAGCTGGTAGACCGGCTCCATCCACGTGGCGTCGCGACGGGCCAGGTAGTCGTTGACCGTCAGGACGTGCACCGGGCCGTTGCCGAGGCGCACGTGGCCGTACGCGGCGACCGTCGCGGTCAGCGTCTTGCCCTCACCGGTGGCCATCTCGGCGACCTTGCCGGACAGCAGCGCCATCGCGCCGAGCAGCTGCACGTCGTACGGCCGCTGCTCCAGCGCCCGCCGCGCGGCCTCCCGGCCGATGGCGCAGATCTCCTCGTAGGTGGCCGCCTCCCGGGCCGCGGCGGTCAGCGCCTCGTCGTCGAGCTCTTGGAGCGCGTCCTCACGGGCCTCGATGTCCGGCAACCTCTTCCGCAACGGCGCGAGGTCGACCGTGGTGCCCGGACGCTGCAGGAACTTGCGGAACCGGCTCTTCAGCCGCTGAGACACACCCATGGCGGGTTACGGTACTTCACTTTCCTGCGAGCGGGATGCCGACTCCCGTGCGTTCACGGATCCGGGACGAGCAATTGGTGCGTGGCCAGCTCCCGGTAGAGCGGGCTGCCGGCGAGGAGCTCGTCGTGCGTACCGGTGGCGGCGACCCGGCCCGCCTCGAGGACGACGATCAGGTCGCTGTCGACGACCGTGGAGAGCCGGTGCGCCACCACGATCAGCGTCCGCCGGGTCGCGGCGGCCGCGATGGCCTCGCGCAGCGCCGCCTCGTTGCGCGCGTCCAGGTTGCTGGTGGGCTCGTCAAGCAGCAGGATCGGCGACTCCGCGAGCAGGCTGCGCGCGATCGCGAGGCGCTGCCGCTCACCGCCGGAGAGCATCACGCCGCCCTCGCCCACCTGCACGTCCAGGCCGTCCGGCGTACGGGTGACGAGCGCCTCCAGGTTGACCTCGGCGAGCGCCCGCAGCAGCCGGGCCTCGCCGGCGTCCGGTGCGGTCAGCAGCAGGTTGTCGCGCAGCGTCCCGGCCAGCACCGGGGCCTCCTGCTCGACGTAGCCCAGCCGGCGGCGCAGCGCGTCGCGCGGCAGGTCCCGGACGTCGGTCCCGTCGACGAGGACGGCCCCGCCGCTCACCTCGTAGAACCGCTCGATCAGCGCCAGCAGCGTCGACTTGCCCGCGCCCGAGGGGCCGACCAGCGCGACCCGCGAGCCACGCCGAACGGAGAAGCTCACGCCCTGCAGGACCGGACTGCCCCCGGGGTACGCGAACGTGACGTCCCGGAACGTCACCGCGTCGGCGTCCGCACCCGCGGCGCCGGCGTCGGCGCCGGCCGGCGCGTCGGCAGCCGTCTCCGACGGCAGGCCCAGCACCTCCTCGATGCGCTGCAGGGCACCCAGGCCGGTCTGCAGCCGGGTGTACGCGTTCAGCGCCTGGCCCAGCGGCAGCACCAGGAAGAACAGGAACAGGATGATCGCCACCAGGTCGCCGACCGTGATGGCGCCCGCCGCGACCCGGGCCCCGCCGACGGCCAGTACCAGCAGGAAGGCGCCCTGCGTCGCCGCCGCCGCGACCGGGCCGATCACGGTCTCCAGGCGGGCCACGCGCATGCCGGCCGCGTACGCCTGCTCGGCGCTGCGGGTGACGGCGCGCGCCTCCCGCTCCTGCGCGCCGCTCGCCCGGATGGTCCGGACGGCCGAGATCGCGCGCTCCACCGCCGAGGTCATCTCGCCGAGCCGGGCCTGCGCCTGCTCGGACAGGCCCCGCACCCGCCGGGAGACGACGAGCGCCACGGCCAGCCCCACGGCGAGGCCCCCGGCGGCCACCGCCAGCAGCACCGGGTCGAGCAGCGCCATGGCGATCGTCGCGCCGGCGACCATGACGACGCCGGTGACCATCTCCAGCAACCCGGACGTGACCACGGCGCGCAGCAGCGTCGTGTCGGCGCCCACGCGCGACAGCAGGTCGCCGGTGCGGCGCCGGTCGTACTCGGCGATCGGCAGCAGCAGCAGGTGCCGGGCGAGCCGGCGCCGCGTGGTGAGCACCAGCCCCTCGGCCGTGCGCTGCAGCAGGTAGTCCCGGATCCCGCCGAGCGCGGCGCCGGTGAGCAGCAGGGAGACCAGCAGGGCCACCGTCCCGCCGGTCGGGCGGCCCGCCGCGACGGCGTCGAGAAGATCGCGGACCAGCACCGGCTGTGCGAGCGAGGCACCCGCCGCCACCAGGGACAACACGGCCACGACGCCGAGCGTCCCGCGGTGCCCGCGCAGGTACGGCAGCAGCGCGGCAGGACCGACCTTCCCGGCGACCATGCCTGAGCCTAACGGGCCCACTCCCCTGGCCCTTGCTCCACTGCGGCGCGGTCGGCCGCGCCGGCAGTGCCCACCGCGCCCGCGCGGCCGTTTCCGTCAGCCCGGTACGGCCGTTTCCGTCAGCCCGGTACGGCCGTTTCCGTCAGCCCGGTACGGCCGTTGCAGGAAGACACGGCCGCCGGGTTTGACCCGGTGCGCCGACGGGCACAGGGTGCGGACGACGTGACGGCCACGACGCGACGCGTGACCGGAGGGAGGCGGATGTCGAGCCAGCTGGTCTGCCGACCCGAGCAGGAACTGCCGGTCGCGATCCTGCGGGTCAGCGGGGTGCTCGACACCGTCACGGGCGACGCGCTGGAGCAGGCGGTCGCCCGGTGCCTGTCCGCGCAGCCCGAGGCCCTCCTGGTGGACGTGGCCGGCCTGGACGTCGCCGACCCGGTCGCGCTGGACGTGCTGAGCGCGGTGGTCTGCCGTACGGCCGAGTGGCCCGCGGCGCCGGTCATCCTCTGTGGTGCGGGGCCCGGCACCACCCGCGCGCTCGCCCAGTGGCCCGGATGCGACACCGTCAGCCTCGCCGACGACTGTGACCAGGCTCTCGCCGGGCTGCACGAGACGCCGGGCACGCAGCGGATCCGCGTACGGCTGCGGCCCGTCCCCGACGCCTGCCGCCAGGTGCGCCAGCTCGTCGCCCAGACCTGCGCAGCCTGGCACCACAAGGAACTCGCCGCCACGGTCGGCCTGATCGCCACCGAGCTGGTGGCCAACGTGGTGCGGCACGCACACACCACGATGGAGCTCACCCTGGGGCTGCGCGACGGGCGGGTCTGGCTGGCCGTACGCGACGGCAGCCGGCTCCTGCCGCGGCCGAAGGAACCCGGGGTCTCCGAGGCCGGCGGGCGCGGGCTGCAACTCGTCCGGGAGCTCACCGACGCCTGGGGCGTGCTGCCGGTGCCCGACGGCAAGGTGGTGTGGACCAGGATGACGGCGGCGACGGCGTGAGGCACGTCGCCTGCCCTGTGCGTGACGGCAGCAACGCTCCGGCCTCCCCGGGTGCGATCATCGGCGGGGAAGCGAACGACGTCTGACGTTTCGTCCGCGACCCGCCGGGTACCCCGCGGCGTCGGGAGCAGAGGAGACGATGGTGGGCTTCGAGGCGCTGGTACAGGCGGACGAGGGCCGGATGCTCGTCGGGCTCTCCGGGAGGCTCGGCCTGCCCGACTCCGCGACCCTGCGGACCCGGCTCATGGAATGCCTCGCGGAACAGCCCGACGCGCTGCTCGTCGACGTGGCCGCCCTGACCGTCAGCGAGCCGCTGGCGCTGGCGGCGTTCTCCGCGGTCGCCCGGCAGGCCGCGCGCTGGCCCGGGATCCCGGTCATGCTGTGCGCGCCGCGGCCCGAGGTGAGGCACTCGCTGGGGCTCGCGGCGTACAAGCGGCTGCCCGTGTACGCCACCGTGCAGGCCGCCCGCGCCGAGCTCGGCGACGACCCCCGTGCCCGGCCCGTGATCACCGAGGAGCTGCTGCCCGTCACGGGCGCCGCCCGGCAGGCCCGCAACGTGGCGACCGACGCGTGCGTGCGCTGGGACCTTCCGGGCCTCGTGGCCCCGGCCAGCCTGATCGCCAGCGAGCTGGCCAGCAACGTCGTCGACCACGCCCACACGATGATGACCCTGCGGCTGGCGCTGCACCGGCGCCGCCTGCACATCACCGTCCGTGACGGCTCGGCCGCCGCGCCCCAGCTGCGGTCCATCGCCCCCGCCGCCACCGCGGGCGGGCGCGGGCTGATGCTGGTGGACGCGACGGCGGACGCGTGGGGCTGGCTGCCGTGCGACGGCGGCAAGGTGGTCTGGACGTCCCTGCGCGTCGGCTGAGCGCGGGGGCGCCGCCCTGATCAGGACCGGCGGCGCTTCTCCAGCAGGTTCTGCAGCCCCGAGACACCGAGGATGCGCGCCACGTACGGCTGCGTGCCGGCCAGCGTCAGATCCGCCTCCGCCACCGACGCCGCCGAGGCCGCGTCGATGAGCACCGCCACCCCGGCCGCGTCCACCAGCGGCACCCCGGCCAGGTCGATCACCAGCCGGTCACCACCCAGCGACGACACCGCGTGGCGCAGCGCCGTCCGCAGCCGTTCGGCGGTGTCCCGGTCGACCTCGCCCTGCACCCGTACGGTCAGGACGCCGTCGCCGTGCTGCACCGCGATCTGCATGCCGTGCGGATCCGTGGGGCCGTTCGCACCCTCCCAGCGCGGCAGCGCGTCGCTGAGCATCGCCTCGCGCAGCCACGCCAGCGACCGGCTGAGCAGCCGCGACACGTGCATCTGCGAGATGCCGAGCTCGGTCGCGATCTCCGCCTGGGTCCGGTTGCCGTAGAAGCGCATCGCGAGCATCCGCCGCTCGCGGGCCGGCAGGCGCAGCAGCAGCCCGGCGACGGTGAGCTTGTCGTCGACCATCTCGAGGTCACTGTCCGTGCCGCCCAGCAGGTCACCGAACTCGGCGGCCCCGTCACCGCCCGCGGGGGCGTTGAGCGACGACGGCGAATACCCGGCGGCGGACTCCAGGGCCTCCAGCACGGCCGGCAGCGGCACACCGAGCCGCGTGGCGATCTCGGCCGGCGTCGGCGTGCGGGACAGCTCCGTGGTCAGCACCATCGAGGCGTGCCCGACCTCCAGGCTCAGGTCCTGCACCCGCCGCGGCACGTGCACCCCCCACGTCCGGTCACGGAAGTGCCGCTTGATCTCACCGGAAATGGTGATGACCGCGTACGCCGTGAAGGAGCCGCGCTCGGGGTCGTACCGGTCGATCGCCTTCACCAGGCCCAGCCGGGCGACCTGCTCGAGATCCTCGAGGTTCTCGCCCCGCCCCCGGTACCGGCGCGCCATGCGACCGGCGAACGGCAGGCAGATCCGCGTCAGCTCGTCACGCAGCGCGGCCCGCGCGGGGCCGGAGGCGCCGGAGATCCGGGTGGCGTACTCCACGGCGGCGGCGTCGAGATCCTCGAGGACGCGCGTCGAGGAGTCCTCCTGTGCAGGCATGCTGCTCTCTCTCAGCCGGTGAGGCAGACCGTGACCGCGGTGAGCGGCCGGCTGCTCCAGCGATGTCGCGATGTGACACTGATCGGCGGCGAGCGTGCCCGTCGGCGAGCCAAGTCCGCCGACGCTACTGCCCGGGACGCGCCGGGCTAAACACAACTCCCGGATTGGTGACGCTCAGTGTATGACCGAACACGGACATACCCCTGGACGTCGCCGGGGTGTCGCCCGCCCATCACTGCTGCGGGCGCTGCGGAAGCCCGCTCGGCGGACCGTCCCCCTCGGCGTCGGGCGCGCCCGCGTTCGCGTCGCGAGCCGGCGTGGTGGGTGCCTGACCTGCGGCTTCCGGCTGCAGCGGGCGGTTGAGCTGGCCCATCTGCGGGGGTTCCAGCGGCGGACGGTTCCGGCCGGCGGGCGGCTGCTGACCCGGGCTGGCTGCCGCTGCGGGCCCGTACGGCGTCCGGCCCAGACCCGAGGGAGCACTCGGACCCGCGGTGAACGGGCTCTCCGCACCCTGGGCGGTACGGCCCAGACCGGACGGCGCGCCCTGGGCAGGGCGGCCCAGGCCGGACGGCGCGCCCTGCGCGGGGCGGCCCAGACCCGACGGCGCTTCGGCATCCGCGGCGGGACGGCCCGGCCCCGCAGGCGGTACGGCGCCCGGGGCGGCCCGGCCCGGCCCGGGCTGCGATGCGGCACCCGGGGCGGGACGACCGGAAGCGGACTGCGGCTCGGACGGGGCGCTACGGCCCGGACCGGACGGCGATGCCGCGCCCGGGGCGGGGCGGCCGAGGCCGGAGGGCGGCTCGGCATCCGGGGCGGGACGGCCCAGGCCGGAGGGCATGGCCGCCGCCGGGGCGGACTGATGGCCCGGAGCCGTCGGCGCGCCGGCGGCCAGCGGCGGACGGCCGAGGCCGGACGGGCCGGGAGGGCCCGGCGATGTCGGCGCGCCGGCGCCCGTCGGCGTGCCGGCGCCCGTCGGCGTGCCGGCGCCCGTCGGCGTGCCGGCGCCCGTCGGCGTGCCGGCGCCCGTCGGCGTGCCGGCGCCCGTCGGCGTGCCGGCGCCCGTCGGCGTGCCGGCGCCCGTCGGCGTGCCGGCGCCCGTCGGCGTGGCGGTGGCCGCTGGAGGGCGGCCGAGGCCGGACGGGGCGGACATCGGGCCGGTGGTGGGCGCACCCGGCTGGGCGGGCGTCGGGTCCGGCGCTCGCAGGCCGGGGTGGGGCGGGGTCTGCGTTCCCGGCGCCGGCAGGCCGGACGGAGCCTGGGTGGACGACGTTGCCGCCGGCGGCGTGGAGGCGCCGGGCTGGCGCAGGAACGCGGACGAGAGATCCGGGCCGGATTCCGGGCGCGGCAGCCCCGAGCCCTGCTGGGGCTGACCCGGGCCGGACGCGCCGGGCGTCGTCACGCCGGGCGCCGGCCGAGGCGCGGCCTGACCGGGCCCCGGGGCGGCCAGACCGGGCGCGGCGAGGCCGGGCGCAGGCGCGGCGCGGCCGGGCACCTGTGCGGCCGGGCCGGGCACCGGCGCCGACGGGCCGGGCAGACCGGACCCCGGCGCGGTCTGTGCGGCGTTGCCGGGCGCGGCCGGGCCGGGAGCCGCGGCGCCGGCCTGCGGCGAAACCCAGCCGGGCGCGGGCGCGGCCGGGTCCGGCGCGGACACGGCCGAACCCGGCGTGGGCACGGACCCGGGAGCGAATGAGCCGGGAGCGGGCTCGGACGAGCCAGGCGCGAAGCTGGACAGGCCTGGCGCAGGGCCGGACGAGCCGGGCGCAGGGGCGGACGAACCGGGCGCGGACGCGGGCCGGCCGGGTGTGGTCCCGACGGGACCCCCACCGGGCGCGGCGGGGCCCCCACCGGGCGCGGCAGGACCCCTACCGGGCGCGGCAGGACCCGCACCGGGCGCGGCGGCCGGAGCGGGCTCCTGGGGGCGCACCGACGGGGTGAAGCGAGGCGCGTCCAGGGGGCGGTTCTGCTGGATGAACAGCGGCGGCCCGAGCAGCAGAGGGTCCACGTTCGCGATGTCACGGGCCGAGGGACCGGCCGGGGCCGGCCGGGCGGACGGATGCGCCGGGCCAGACTGCTGGGCAGGCTGCTGGGCCGGCTGCTGGGCCGGCTGCTGAGGCCCGGATCCCGGGGGCGCAGTCGTGCGGGACTCGGCAAACCCCGGACCCGACGCCCGGGACGGCCCGGCATCCGGCGCCGGCGGCGCGGGCGGCCAGGCGCCGGGAGCGGCCGGCGCAGACCCCTGGCCACCGGGCGCCCCCACCGCGGACATCCAGTCCCCGGCCGGCTCCGACGCCTGGCCACCGGCCGGATCGGGCACGGACGCCCACTTCCCGGGCAGCTCAGGCCCGGACGACTGGCCACCGGCCGGCTCCGGCGCAGACGCCCACTTCCCGGGCAGCTCAGGCCCGGACGACTGGCCACCGGCCGGCTCCGGCGCAGACGCCCACTTCCCGGGCAGCTCAGGCCCGGACTGCTGGCCGCCCGCCGACGACGCCCGGTCGCCGGGTGAGCCGGATCCGGCGGACTGGCCGCCGGCGGGCTCCGGCGGGGACGTACGGTGCCCCGGCAGGCCGGACGATGCGAACGGCCGGTCCGCGGGTGGAGCGGAGTCCGGCCCGGCACCGGTGTCCGGCCGCGGGAAGGCCGGCAGGCGCGGACCGTTGGCTGCCTCAGCGGAAGGCGCCGGGGACGAGGGCTCCGGTACCAGCCCGGCCCGCTCGGCGAACGGGATGAAGCCCTCCGGGGCACGGGCCGGCGGCTCGGTGCCGCGGGCCGGGTCGGCGGGGTCCGGTGCGGTCAGCCAGGTGGGTGCCGGGAGCTCCTCGGCGGGCGGGGTGAACGACGGTACGTTGCCCCCGGGCGGGGTCGCCGGCGGGAACGCGGGGGCCGAGGCGGCCGGGGTGAAAGCGGACGCCACGGGCGGGGTCGAGGGCGTCGGGACCGGGCCGGCCGGGTCGAGGCGTACGGTGCTCTGCTGCGCGCCGGATGCCGGGAGGCCGAGCGGGGACGCGCCGAGGCCGCCGCGGGCCGCCTCGATCAGGCCGGACGACTCGGCCAGGCCGGCCGCCTCCACGACCTCGGCCGCCGCCCGGGCGGCCGCGCAGGGCAGGGGTTCGCCGCAGACCGGGCAGATCGTGATGCCGTCGTGCGGTCCGCGTCCGCCGCCGTGGGCCTGGACCATCTCCCAGGCCGTCCGCGCGAGCACGCTCTGCGGATTGATGTACTGCGTACCGATCGTGGCCATGCCGTTGCACCCCCGTAGCTCGCCTGCGACAGGCGTTCCCGGTCCAGTTCACCGTGAACCGGGCAGCTCCGCGCCGCTTTCGCGCAATCGGTAGACGTACGGGTCGGTGCGGGTTTCCGGGTGGGGCCGCCCGGGCAAGCGCTGCGGCATGAGTGTTGCGGCTGATGACCACGGGGCGACGATCATCCCGTACGAGGACGGCCCGTACCTGCTGCGCGGGAACTTCACGCTGCAGACCCCGGACGGGGAGGTCATCGAGGCCGGGCGCCGCACCGTCGCCCTGTGCCGCTGCGGCAAGTCCGCGATCAAGCCGTTCTGCGACGGCACCCACAAGGCCATCGGTTTCCGCGCCGGCACCGACCGCGAGACGCCCGCACCCCGCGACAGCTGATCAGGGGGCGGGCTGGGCTCACGAGCGCAGCGACGACTCTCCCGCAGCCCAGCGCGACAGGACGTACTCGGCCCAGCGGTCCTCCATCGTCAGCACGCAGCGGGCGCCGAAGAGCACGTCCGCGGCGAGTTCCGGCTCGGCCGCGCAGAACGAGCCGCACATGTCGAAGGCCGCGATCTGCTCGTGGACCGCGTCCGCCTCGACGTGCTCGTCGTAGAACCGGGTGGCGGCCGCGTCCCCGCCGAGGCGGCGCAGCCCGTTGCCGTACGAGCGGTTCGGCCCGGTCGATGTCATCTCGTACGCCGCCAGGTGCCCGAGCAGCGCCCCGCGCAGGCGCCGGTGCAGCCCGAACAGCGACATGAGGTTGTTGTTCGCGAGCGTCTGCCAGGGCACCACGTCGACGTACGCCCCGTACGTGGTGTCGAGGCCGAGCGCCGTCATCGTGTCCTTGAACATCTCCTGGTGCATGCGGTGGGTGACGCCTCCGCCGTACTCGTCGATCTGGACCTCGATGAGGGCGGCCTTGGCCGGCCCGGCGAGCCGCGGGATCGCGAAGGTGTGCGGGTCCGCCTCGCGCAGGTGGTAGACGGACCGGTGGGTGGCGAACTCGCGGAACTGCTCCCGGGTGGCACGCCCGCGGATGTACCCGGACAGCGACGGGCCGCCGGTCTCCCGGGTCATCGCGATGAGCGCGTGCGGCACGTCGTCCGTGGCCTCCGGTACGGGCAGCTCGCGCAGCGTGGCCTCGAAGCGCGCCTCGAGCCGGGCCCGCAGGCCGAGCAGCGCCGGATGCCACTCCCACGTGTCGTCGACGCCGTCCCAGCCGCGGTAGTGCAGCTCGTACAGCACGAACAGGGTGAGGTGCAGGTCGTCGTCGGAGTCGGGCTCTCCGGCGGTGAAGTCGTGCGGCGCCTGGACGAGGGCGGCGATGACCGCGTCGGAGACGGGTCCACGAGGCGAAGGCAGCTTCATGCAGCACTTCCTACGAGAGGAGGACGGACCGGGTGAATGCCCGGTGCGACCCCCTCCAAACGATCACGATGCGGCGCCGTGGCGGATACATGAACCGCGAATTCACTCACTGTGTCTGAAACGTCGCTCTCCGTACCATGAAATCACCCCTGGAGGTGATTCCGATGGATGACACCGAGCTGTACCGCGAGCAGATCCTCCGGCATGCCGGTCCGGTCGTCACCGGGCGGTTCCTCGGCTACCGCGCCTCGTACACCCGCGAGGTCAAGGTCGGGCAGCCGCTGCTCATCGCGGTGTTCGTGACCGCCACCATCGCCCAGCTGCTCGGCACGCTGCTGGTGGCCCTGCTGCGCACCGGCGGCACCGGCGGCGCGCGGCGCAAGTTCAAGGAGCTCAAGAAGGGGCCGGAGTACCTCGTCACGCCGGTCCGGCTGCGCGACGACCTCGGGCAGACGTACGAGGTCGAGATGCACGGCCAGCTCCCACAGTCGGCGCTGCACCGCGGCGACCTGGTGCAGGTGCGTACGGTTCTGCAGAAGGACCCGGACCTGCCGGCGAAGCTGCAGCAGGTGCTGAACCTCGAGACGCTGCAGCCGTACACGCCGCGGATCCCGACGATGTGGTCCCATCTCGGGCCGGGGCTGCTGATCCAGGCCGTGCTCGGGCTGTCGGTGGCGACAGTCGTCGCGGCGGCCTGGATCGCCTGACCGCGCTACAGCTTCGACAGCGGGACCACGGCGGCCATCGCCGCGTCGCCGGCGTCGTTGGGGTGCAGGTGGTCACCGCTGTCGTACGCGGGCAGCAGCTGCTGCGGGTCCGCCGGGTCCCGGGTCACGGCGTCGAAGTCGGCGACCGCGTCCAGCGCACCGTCCCCGCCCGCGCGGATCCACGCGTTGACCGCCACCCGGACCTGCTCGAGCTCGGGCGTCCACGAGTTCCAGCCCTTCCAGGCCATGATGGTGGCGCCGACGACCCGCAGCCCGCGCGCCTTCGCCTGCGCGGAGATCTGCGCGAGCCCGGCGATGATCTGCTGCGGGTCGGTCTGGTGCGGGGTCTGCTGGATGTCGTTGATGCCCTCGAAGACGATGACCGTCCGGGCGCCGGCCCGCTCGAGCACGTCCCGGTCGAGCCGGGCGATGGCGCTGGGACCGAACGTGTCGTAGATCGTGTAGTCGGGCGCGTTGCTGTCGAGCAGCACCCGGTTGCCGCTGATGCCGGAGTTGGCGACGCCGTAGTCGGGCGCCGGGTCGGCGGCGAGGCGGGCGGCCAGGTAATCGGTCCAGCGCCGGTTGGCGCCCCACGTCGAGGTGACGCCGTCGGTGATGGAGTCGCCGAGCGCCACCACCGTGCCGGGCCCGCCGGAGACGTCGACGCCGTTGACGTAGTGCCAGACGCGGGTGGTCTCGCCGTACGCGGTGGCCGCCTCGTCACCGGCGTGGTCGGCGGGGCCGCGGCTGAAGAACGAGTCCTGCATCGCGGCCGGGTGGTAGGTCACCGTGCCGGACGGCTGGGGGGTCCACGTACTGACGAGCAGATCGTGGTCGGCCGGTACGCGCAGCCGCACCGGGTCGCTCAGCAGCTCGGACCACGCCGGGATCGTGACCGACGCGCGCCCGTTGAAGAGCACCTGGCGCACGGTGCCGAGCTGCGCGGCGCCGTCGCTGCGGTCGATCGTGCCGTCGCGGCGGCCGCCGGCGTGGGCGGAGATCGCCACGGTCACGTGCCCCATCAGCACCGGCTGGGTGCCGAAGCGGTTGGACAGGTGGATCCGTACGGTCGCCCCGCCCGTGGTGGTGTGCACGACGTTGCGGATGGTGTAGCCGGCGTATCCCTGCTCGACGCCGGACACCGCGGCGGCGGGCGCGGTGGCCCAGGCGGTGGTCCAGCCGGGACCGCGGCGATCGGCGTCCGCGGGCGCGGCGACGGCGCCCAGGACCAGCGCGGACGCGGCGACGAGCCTGAGGAATCTGCGCATTGCGTGCCTCCCGGTCGATGTCAGACAACGATCAGTCTCGATGGATGGCATGGGGCTGTAAAGGGCCGGGTACGCCTGGCGACATGTTCGAGGGGTTCACGCTGGAGCAGGTCGACGTCGGCGGGGTGACATTGCGGGTCCGCCATGGCGGCAGCGGCCCGCCGGTCGTCCTGCTGCACGGGCACCCGCGTACGCACGTCACCTGGCAGCACGTCGCGCCGGCGCTGGCGGACACGTACACCGTGGTCTGCCCGGACCTGCGCGGCTACGGCCGTTCGTCCAAACCCCCGGCCGGCGAGGACTTCTCCGGGTACTCCAAACGGGCCATGGCCGGCGACGTGGTGGCCCTGATGCGGCATCTCGGGCACGAGCGGTTCGCGGTGGCCGGGCACGACCGCGGGTCCTACGTGGCGATGCGGGTGGCACTGGACTTCCCGGACGCCGTGACGCATCTCGCCGTGCTGGACGGCGTACCGATCGGCGAGGCCCTGGCCCGGGCCGACGCCCGTTTCGCCCGGCTGTGGTGGCACTGGTTCTTCCTCGGCCAGACGGCGAAGCCGGCGGAACGGGTCATCGGCGCCGACCCGGCCGCGTGGTACGGGCTGCCGGACCACGTGCCGGCGCAGGAGCGCGAAGCGATCCTCGACCCCGCGACCGTGCACGCGATGTGCTGCGACTACCGGGCCGGGCTGCGGGCCGACCGGGCTGCGGACGACGCGGACAAGGCCGCCGGGCGCCGCATCTCCTGCCCGGCGCTGTTCGCGTGGTCCACCCGCGACGACATGGAGCTGCTCTACGGCGACCCGCTGGCCATCTGGAAGCTGTGGGCCGACGACGTCGAGGGCGTGCCGATCGACAGCGGGCACCACATGGCCGAGGAGAACCCGGCCGCGCTGACGGCCGCGCTGCGGAGCCTGCTTCGACGTCGTTGATTGCACCGGCGCGGAACCGGGCAGGTATGCGGGCACACCGGTGGTGCGCGGCGCGGCGAACTGCCACATTGAAGACGGGCTCGGGCGAAGGGCGGTGCGCGGTGGGCGAAGAGGTCGAACGCAAGGATTTCACCCGCGAGGACCGGACACGGTACCGGCAGAAGATCCGCCGCAGCCTCGACGTGTTCGCGTCGATGCTGCGGGAGGCGCGCTTCGACTTCGAGCGGCCGCTGACCGGCATGGAGATCGAGCTGAACCTGGTCGACGGTGGGGCCGACCCGGCGATGCGCAACGCCGAGGTGCTCGGCTCGCTCGCCGACCCGGACTTCCAGACCGAACTGGGCCAGTTCAACGTCGAGATCAACGTGGCGCCCCGGCGGCTCACCGGCGACGGCAGCGCCGAGCTGGAACGCGAGCTGCGGGCCAGCCTCAACAACGCCGAGGAGCACGCGCGCAGCAACGGCGCGCACATGGTGATGATCGGCATCCTGCCGACCCTGCGCAAGGAGCACCTGACCGCGGACGCGCTGTCGGCCAACCCCCGGTACGCGCTGCTCAACGAGCAGATCTTCGCGGCCCGCGGCGAGGACCTGGACATCCGCATCGACGGCATCGACCGGCTCGCGGTCACCACCGACACGATCGCGCCCGAGGCGGCGTGCACCAGCACCCAGTTCCACCTGCAGGTCAGCCCGGAGCAGTTCGCTGCGTACTGGAACGCCGCCCAGGTGATCGCGGGCGTGCAGGTGGCGCTGGGGGCCAACTCGCCGCTGCTGTTCGGCCGGGAGCTGTGGCGCGAGACCCGCATCCCGCTGTTCGAGCAGGCCACCGACACCCGGTCGGAGGAGATCCGGGCGCAGGGCGTACGCCCCCGGGTGTGGTTCGGCGAGCGCTGGATCACCTCGGTCTTCGACCTGTTCGAGGAGAACGTGCGCTACTTCCCCGCCCTGCTGCCGATCTGCGACGAGGACGACCCGGAACAGATCCTGGAGAGCGGCGACACCCCGCAGCTGAGCGAGCTGCGGCTGCACAACGGCACGGTGTACCGCTGGAACCGCCCGATCTACGCCGTCGTCAAGGGCCGCCCCCACCTGCGCGTGGAGAACAGGGTGCTGCCGGCCGGCCCGACCGTGGTGGACACCGTCGCCAACGGCGCCTTCTACTACGGCCTGGTCCGCATGCTCGCCGAGGCCGAGCGTCCGGTCTGGACGCAGATGTCGTTCAGCGCCGCCGAGGAGAACTTCCACTCCTGCGCCCGGCACGGCATCGCCGCGTCGGTGTTCTGGCCCGGCCTCGGCTACGTTCCCGTCTCCGAGCTGGTGCTGCGCCGGCTGCTCCCCCTCGCCCGCGAAGGGCTGGACAAATGGGGGGTGTCCGCGGCGGAACGCGACCGGCTGCTGGGCATCATCGAGCAGCGCTGCCTGACCGGCCGCAACGGCGCCACCTGGCAGGTGGAGACGCTGCACGCCCTCGAAGGTGACGGCAAGGACCGGCAGGACGCGCTGCACGAGATGCTGCGCCGCTACCTGCCGCCGATGCACGAGAACGTCCCCGTGCACGAATGGCCGCTGCCCTGATCGGGAATGGCCGCCGCTCTGATCATGAATGGAGAAGCTTTCGTCCCTGCTCCCGGTTAGCGTGACAGCACTGCCGAGGAGACGGAGACGCTATGAGCACGGCCCACATCGCCGACAGCCACGACCTCATCCGGGTGACCGGCGCGCGGGAGAACAACCTCAAGGACGTGAGCGTCGAGATCCCGAAGCGCCGGCTCACCGTGTTCACCGGCGTCTCCGGCTCGGGCAAGAGCTCGCTGGTGTTCGGCACGATCGCCGCCGAGTCCCAGCGGATGATCAACGAGACGTACAGCGCGTTCGTGCAGGGCTTCATGCCGACGCTGGCCCGGCCCGACGTCGACGTGCTCGAGGGGCTGACCACCGCGATCATCGTCGACCAGGAGCGGATGGGCGCCAACCCGCGCTCCACGGTCGGCACGGCCACCGACGCCAACGCCATGCTGCGCATCCTGTTCAGCCGGCTCGGCAAGCCGCACATCGGCTCGCCGCAGGCGTTCTCGTTCAACGTCGCCTCGATCAGCGGCGCCGGCGCGGTCACCGTCGAGAAGGGCGGCCGGACGGTCAAGGAGCGCCGGGCGTTCAGCGTCACCGGCGGCATGTGCCCGCGCTGCGAGGGCATGGGCAAGGTCTCCGACATCGACCTGACCCAGCTGTACGACGACAGCAAGTCGCTCAACGAGGGCGCGGTCACGATCCCCGGCTACAGCATGGAGGGCTGGTACGGGCGCATCTTCCGCGGCTCCGGCTTCTTCGACCCGGACAAGCCCATCGCGAAGTACACCAAGCGCGAGCTCAACGACCTGCTCTACAAGGAACCCACGAAGATCAAGGTCGAGGGCATCAACCTGACGTACGCCGGCCTCGTACCGTCGATCCAGAAGTCCTTTCTGTCCAAGGACGTCGACGCGCTCCAGCCGCACATCCGCGCCTTCGTGGACCGCGTGGTCACGTTCGCCGTCTGCCCCGAGTGCGACGGCACCCGGCTGAGCGAGGCCGCCCGCTCCTCGACGATCGGCGGCGTCTCCATCGCCGACGCGTGCGCCATGCAGATCAGCGACCTCGCGCAGTGGGTCGCCGGCCTGGACGAGCCGTCCGTCGCGCCGCTGCTGGGCAAGCTGCGGCACACGCTCGACTCGTTCGTCGGCATCGGGCTCGGCTACCTCAGCCTCGACCGGTCCGCCGGGACGCTGTCCGGCGGCGAGGCGCAGCGCACCAAGATGATCCGCCACCTCGGGTCGTCGCTGACCGACGTCACGTACGTCTTCGACGAGCCCACCATCGGGCTGCACCCGCACGACATCCAGCGGATGAACGAGCTGCTGCTGCAGCTGCGCGACAAGGGCAACACCGTGCTGGTCGTGGAGCACAAGCCGGAGGCCATCGCGATCGCCGACCACGTCGTCGACCTGGGGCCGGGCGCGGGCACCGCCGGCGGCGAGGTGGTGTTCGAGGGCACCGTGGACGGGCTGCGCGGCAGCCGGACGCTCACCGGCCGGCACCTGGACGACCGGGCCTCGCTCAAGGACACCGTCCGCAAGCCGTCGGGCACGCTCGAGATCCGCGGCGCCGCCACCCACAACCTGCGCGACGTCGACGTCGACATCCCGCTCGGCGTGCTCGTGGTGGTCACCGGTGTGGCCGGCTCGGGCAAGAGCTCGCTGATCCACGGCTCGGTGGCGGGACGCGAGGGCGTGGTCGCCGTCGACCAGGCGCCGATCCGCGGCTCGCGGCGCAGCAACCCGGCGACCTACACCGGCCTGCTCGAGCCGATCCGCAAGGCCTTCGCGAAGGCGAACGGCGTGAAGCCGGCCCTGTTCAGCGCCAACTCCGAGGGCGCCTGCCCGGCCTGCAACGGCGCCGGCGTCATCTACACCGATCTGGGGATCATGGCGGGCGTCGCCACCGTCTGCGAGGAGTGCGAGGGCAAGCGGTTCCAGGCCTCGGTGCTCGAGTACACGTTCGGCGGCCGCGACATCAGCGAGGTCCTGGCCATGCCGGTCAGCGAGGCCGAGGAGTTCTTCGGCGCCGGCGAGGCCCGTACGCCCGCCGCGCACGCGATCCTCGAACGGCTCGCCGACGTCGGGCTCGGCTACCTCAGCCTCGGCCAGCCGCTGACCACGCTGTCCGGCGGCGAACGGCAGCGGCTCAAGCTCGCCACCCGCATGGGCGACAAGGGCGGCGTCTACGTGCTCGACGAGCCCACCACGGGCCTGCACCTCGCCGACGTCGAGCAGCTGCTCGCGCTGCTCGACCGGCTCGTCGACGCGGGCAAGTCGGTCATCGTCATCGAGCACCACCAGGCCGTGATGGCGCACGCCGACTGGATCATCGACCTCGGGCCGGGCGCCGGGCACGACGGCGGCCGGGTCGTCTTCGAGGGCACCCCGGCCGACCTGGTCGCCACGCGGTCCACGCTCACCGGTGAGCACCTGGCGGCGTACGTGAGCTGACGGCCACCGTCACGCCGCCGACGACCGTCTTCGCCAGCACCAGCGCCGCTCCGGGCCCGGCCGCCCGCAGCGCCGCGGCCTCCGCCACGCTCGGCACGCCGGCCCGCGCCGCCACCACGGCGGACGGGTTCGGTGTGCCGACGCCGGCCAGCTCGGAGGCGGTGAACGTCACCAGCGGCCAGCCGCGCCCGGCGGCCCACGGCCCGATCACCGCGGCCCGCCGGTCCAGGGTGGCGACGGCGCCGACGTACGCAGGGGTCAGCCGGCTCGCCTCGAGGGCGACGGCGACCGCGCGGTCCAGGTCCCCGGCGCCTGCCCGCGAGTGAGCGCCGAGCCCCAGGAACACCGTCACGACGCGGCGGCCGCGACCACCCGGCGCGCGATGGCCGGGTCGGCGGCCCAGTGCAGGTGCAGGTACGACGCGTGCAGCCGGGGCGCCGCGAAACCCTCGGGATCGGCGCCCCGCCACGCCCAGGCCGCTCCCCCGGCGGGCTCCAGCAGCAGCCCCGAGCGCGGGTGCACGCTCGTGCGGTGGAACTCGTGACCGGTGATCCGCGACCCCGCGGGCAGCAGCGGGCTGTCCGACAGCGCGACCGCGTCGCGGTATCCCAGGGTGAGCGACGGGGTCATGGCGGCGTCCGCGTCCAGCACCCCGCACATCGGCGCGCCGTCGAGGGTGCGGCACAGCCAGAGCAGGCCCGCGCATTCGGCGAGGATCGGCAGGCCCGCCACGGCGGCGGCCGCCACCGCCTGGCGCAGCTGCTCGTTGGCCGACAGCTCGGAGGCGTACACCTCGGGGAAGCCACCGCCGACGACCAGCGCACCGGCGCCCTCCGGCAGGGCCTCGTCGCGCAGCGGGTCCACGACCACGACCTCGGCGCCGGCCCCGGCGAGCAGCTCGGCCGTCTCCGCGTACGCGAAGGTGAAGGCAGGCCCACCGGCGAGCGCGACCACCGGACGGCCCGCGACCGGCTCCGCGGCCTGCGGCGACCACGGCTGCGCGTGCAGCGCCGGCGCGGAACGGGCCAGCGCGAGCACCGCCTCCAGGTCCACCGAGGACTCCACCAGCGACGCCAGCGCGGCGACCGACGCGAGCGCCTCGGACCGGCGCTCGGCGACCGGCACCAGGCCGAGGTGCCGCGACGGCGCCTCCACCGCGGCGGCCCGGCGCATCGCCCCCAGCACCGGCGTGCCGACCTCCTCGCACGCCTCCCGCAGCAGCGCCTCGTGCCGGTCGGAACCGACCTGGTTGAGGATCACGCCGCCGATGCGCACCGAGCCGAAGCTGCGGAAGCCGTGCACGAGGGCGGCCACGGACCGGCCCTGCGCCGCGGCGTTGACCACCAGCACGACGGGCGCGTCCAGCAGGGCGGCCACCTGCGCGGTCGAGCCGGTGTCGCCCGCGCCGACCCGCCCGTCGTAGAGCCCCATGACGCCCTCGACCACGGCGAGGTCGGTGCCGGCCGACCCGTGCGCGAACAGCGGCCCGATCCGGTCCTCGCCCACCAGCACCGGATCCAGGTTGCGCCCCGGCCGGCCCGCGGCGAGCGCGTGGTAGCCCGGATCTATGTAGTCCGGCCCCACCTTGAAGGGCGCGACCGACAGACCCCGTTTCGCGTACGCCGCCAGCAGGCCCGTCGCGACGGTGGTCTTGCCGTGGCCGGACGCCGGAGCCCCGATGACGATCCGGGGGACGCTCACCACTCGATGCCCCGCTGGCCCTTGCGGCCCGCGTCCATCGGGTGCTTCACCTTCGTCATCTCGGTGACCAGGTCGGCGGCGGCCAGCAGATCCGGGTGCGCGTCGCGGCCGGTGATGACGACGTGCTGGGTGCCGGGGCGCTCGCGCAGCGTCTCCACCACGTCCGCGACGTCCACCCAGCCCCACTTCATCGGGTACGTGAACTCGTCCAGCACGTAGAAGGTGTGCGTCTCGGCGGCGAGGTCCCGCTTGATCTGCGCCCAGCCCTCGGCGGCCTCGGCGGCGTGGTCCCGCTCGGTCCCGGCGCGCTGGATCCACGACCAGCCCTCGCCCATCTTGTGCCAGGCGACGCCCGCGCCGCCGGGGACCTGGCCGAGCGCCTTGAGCGCGGACTCCTCGCCGACCCGCCACTTCTCGCTCTTCACGAACTGGAACACGCCGATGGACCAGCCGGCGTTCCAGGCCCGCAACGCCATCCCGAAGGCGGCGGTGGACTTGCCCTTGCCGTGTCCGGTGTGGACGGCCAGCACCGCCTGGCGGCGGCGCTGCCGGGTGGTGAGCCCGTCGTCGGGCACGCTGGTGACCTGTCCCTTGGGCATCAGGCGGCCCTCCCTTTCGCGCGGATGGCGGTGGTCGCGTCGGCCGCGGCGGTCGCGCCCGTCGCGGCGAGTGCGTCCAGCGGCATGACGTCCGCGTCCAGCGCGGCGGCGAGCCGGCGCGCCAGGCCCAGCCGGACCGGTCCCGACTCGCAGTCGACGACGACGGTGGCCACCCCGGCCAGGGCGGGCGCGAGCGTCACCGGGTCGGGCCCGCTGGTGGCGCGCCCGTCGGTCACCACGACCAGCAGCGGACGCCGGCGCGGGTCCCGCCGCCGCTCGGTGGCGATGGTGGTCGCCGCGGTGCGCAGGCCCGCCGCGAGCGGGGTACGGCCGCCGGTGCGCAGCGCGGCCAGCCGCAGCACGCCCACCTCGTGGCTGGAGGTCGGCGGCAGCACCTGCTCGGCCGACGAGCCCCGGAACGTGATCATGCCGATCCGGTCCCGCCGCTGGTACGCGTCCCGCAGCAGCGACAGCACGGCGGTCTTCACGACGGTCATCCGCTTGCGCGCCGCCATCGAACCGGACGCGTCCACGACGAACAGCACCAGGTTGGCCTCGCGGCCGACGTGCACGGCCTCGCGCAGATCCGAGGGCAGCACGAGCCGGTCGGCGCCCCGGTGGATCGCGGCGCGCAGGGTCGCGGGAAGGTGCGGGGCGCCGCGCAGCTTGCCCCGCGGCACCCGCGAGCCGACGACCCGGCCGCGGCGGGCGAACGCCGGTGAACGGCGGCCTGCGTGGCCGCCCTCGCCCCGTGCGGCGATCCGCAGCGCGCGCGGCCGGTACGCCTGACCGGGCGGTGCCGGTGCAGCGGCCGGCCTCGAACCCTCGCCCTTGTCCCGCGCGTCGCCGGCGTCCGCCGTGCCCTCGCTCTTCGGCGAGCCGCTGCCCTGCGACGTGTCGCGTGGTGCGTCGCTGCTCCCCGGCGTGTCGTCGCCGTCGGGCGCGGCGCCGCCGTTCCGTGGCCCGTCGCCCGGGCCCTTGTCAGGCGGTGCGTCGCCCGGGCCCTTGTCAGGCGGTCCGCCGCCGCCCGGTGGCGGGGGCGGCGGCGGGTCGTCGTCGGGATCCTCCGCGGCGGCCCGGTCGAGGGCCTCCTCGAGGCGCTGCTCGTCGGTGCCCGGCGGGTCCAGGGGGTCCTTGCGGCGGCGGTGCGGCAGCGCGAGGCGGGCGGCATCGCGGACGTCGCCGGCGGTGACCCGGTCACGGCCGTGCCACGCGGCGAGTGCCACGGCGCAACGGGCCACCACGATGTCGGCGCGCATGCCGTCCACCCCGTACGCGAGGCAGACCCGGGCGATCCGGTCGAGTTCGGCGTCGGGCAGCAGCACCGACGGCACAGCCCGGCGCGCGGCCAGGATGCGGGCCGCGAGCGCTTGCTCCTCGGCGGCGAAACGGGCCGCGAACGCGTCGGGGCCGGCCTCGTACGTCAGCCGCCGCCGCACCACCTCGGCCCGCTGCCCGGCGTCACGCGGGGCAGCGACGGTGACGACCAGCCCGAACCGGTCGACGAGCTGCGGCCGGGGCTCGCCCTCCTCCGGGTTCATGGTGCCGACCAGCAGGAACCGGGCGGCGTGCTTGACCGACACGCCGTCGCGCTCGACGTGCGCGCGACCCATCGCGGCGGCGTCCAGCAGCAGGTCGACGAGATGGTCGGGAAGCAGGTTGACCTCGTCGACGTAGAGCGCGCCCCGGTGCGCGGCGGCGAGCAGACCGGGCTCGTACGCCTTCACCCCGTCGGACAGGGCCCGCTGGATGTCGAGCGTGCCGACCACGCGGTCCTCGGTGGCGCCGACCGGCAGCTCGACGAGGGTGGCCGGCCGGTGCCCGTGCGGGGCGCCGGCCTCGTGCGGCCCGTCGGGGCACTGCGGGTCGGGTGCGGCCGGGTCGCACGCGAAGCGGCAGCCCCGCACCACGTCGACCTCGGGCAGCAGGGCGGCGAGAGCCCGCACGACGGTGCTCTTGGCGGTGCCCTTCTCGCCCCGGACGAGCACGCCGCCCACGGCGGGCGAGACGGCGGTCAGCAGCAGGGCGAGGCGCAGATCGTCGAGGCCGACGACGGCGGAGAACGGGTACGGCGTCACGGCCACGGTCCTTTCGGCGGGTGTCCACGCCCGCGTGTGGGAGGAACGAGCGGCCGGAGTCTCCTGGCTCCCGGGCACCGGCGGTGCCCGGTCACAGTGGCGGGACCGTCCCGGATTCGCACCGGGTTCCTCCGCTACCGCTCGCGGTCACTCTGTCGCACCGCCTCCCGCGCCGTCAACGCGGGGCCGCGTGGCCGTCCTCACCAGCCGCCCCCAGCGATCACCATCCGCTGTCTCCCCCTTGCTCTCCCGCAGTCACACCCGTTCTGCCCATCGGGTCACACCCGCTCTCCCCCGGCCCGGACACACCCGCTCTCCCCCACCGGGACACCCCCGCCCTGCACCACCCCCCACCACCGGGACACACCCTCTCGCCCTCGCCAGGACACCCCGCCTTGCACCACCCCGGACATCCGCTCTCCCCCACCGAGACCCACCCGCTTTTCCGCACCGGATATGCCGGTGCGTCACGATTCCCCTTGGCGACAATGTCGGTATGCATTGCAGTGACCGCGCGAGGCGCGACGCCTTTTCCGGCGAATCCATCATGACGATCGATGCATTATCCGACTGCGGAGTGCGCAATTGACGAAAGACGCCGGCGCCGCCGAATCTCTTGCCGCCGTTCCTCGAGGAACCGGAGCCGATGGACGACGAGCGGCAATCATCCTGGTTCGGCCGGTGGACGACGAGCGGCAATCGTCCTCGCTCGGCCGGCGGACGACGAGCGGCAATCGGCCGAATTCGACCTGCGCACACGAGAACCACGGGCCGAACGGATCTTGTGCACCGCCGTCGGTGCCGCCACCGACCCAGCCGTGGCGTCACCCGCAACCGCGGCCGGCTCGGCCGCGGCGGCCCTCGGCGCAACCGACGAACCCTCCACGACCACACTCGAAGCCGCAACCCGTTCCGCCGTGGGGTCGCCACCAGCGGCTGCTCCTACGGCCATGGTGATGCCGCGGCTCCCGGCCCGATGTGCGATGTCGCCCGCATCGGGGGGCCCTACGGGTGGCGTCTCCACACGGTCCGACATGGATGCCCGCACCGGGTGGCGAATCGTCGCCGGCGGTGCTTGTGACGCCGCGGCCCTTCGGTGGGGCACCGGCGCCACCGCGCTCCGCACGCTCACCGGCCGGTCCGCGCCACGATCGCCGTGCAGGTGACGCAGCTTCGCGGCGTGCCTTCGCGACAACCCCCACGTCCGGTGACGGATATGCTCGCGGCGGAACTCCTCGCGCCCGGGAGAAAAGGTGCGCGACGCGGTCCGATCACGCATCGCCGCCAATTCCGCCGTCGAAAAAATTGAAGCTGCCGCATACCTGAATTGTTCCGCAACCCACCGACATGAACCCACTGAACGATCACTGCAGAAATGCGACGATCGTCACGGCCCGATCGCCGGCCACCATGCCACGATGAACAGATGACTTCGGGGCGGAACCAAGTGACGGCAGGCAGAATGTCGGTGTGGGAGAGGAGCCGGCACATTCAACTGCAGCTGCCGGCGCACCCGCGAACGGGGATCGGCCTGCCGCCGGTGACGTCCGCGCCTCTCAGCCCGCCCGCCAGTTCGAAGCCACGGGCTTCAACCCGCGCCGGCCGCCGGCCACAAGCCCTCGAGCACGGCACGACCCGCCGGCCTCGACCCGACCACAAGCCCTCGAGCAAGGCACGACCCGCTGGCCTCGACCCGACCACAAGCCCCGAGCACGGCACGACCCCGGGCCTCGACCCGACCATGGGCCCGCACAAGCTCGCAGGCCTCAGCCCGCCGGCCAAAAGGCTGGCCTCAGCCGCCCTGGGCCCGCACGCCTTCCGCCTTGTTGCCGCCCACCGCCTTCTCCGTGCCGGGCAGCGGCGAGGGGGCGATCCGGTCCAGCTCGGTGAGCACGTCGGTGACCGCCAGCGCCGACTTCTCCACCAGTGGGCGCATCCGCTTGTACAGGGCGGCGTCCTCCGGGTCGGGCCGGGTGTGGGCGGTGATGGCCACCAGGGCTGCCGCCTCGTCCAGGTCGGGCAGGTGGCCGATCGCGTGCAGGCCGAGCAGGCAGGCGCCGAGCGCGGTGCCCTCGGGGGTGTCGGCGATCGCCACGGGCAGGTCCAGCGCCGCCGCGAGCACGCCGACCCAGAGGTCCGAGGCGACCGCGCCGCCGGTGGCGCGTACCTCCGTCATCGGGACGCCCTCGGCGTCGAAGGTGTCGCGGACCAGGGCGAGTTGCTGGCACACCCCTTCCACGGCCGCCCGGACGAGGTGCGCGCGCCCGTGCTCGCGGCGCAGGCCCAGGTACGCCCCGCGCATGCCACCGCGCCACCAGGGCGCCCGTTCCCCCAGCAGGTACGGCAGGCAGAGCAGCCCGTCGCTGCCGGCGCGTACGCCCTCCGCCTCGGTGAGCAGCGCGGCGTCGCGCACGTCGGCGTCCTCGCCCTCCGCGGCGGGACGGTCGAAGCCCCCTGCCATCGTCTGGCCGGCCCAGCGCACCACCGAGCCGGCGTTGTTGATCGCGCCGCCGAGCACCCAGCGGTCCTCGGTGAGCGCGTAGCAGAACAGCCGGCCCGCCTTGTCCGCGGTGGGTCCGCCGACGACGGTCCGCAGCGCCCCGCTGGTGCCGAGCGACACCGCGGCGACGCCGGCCGGGGTGGCGCCGACGCCGAGGTTGGCCAGCGGCCCGTCGGCGGCGCCGATGACCAGCGGCGTGTCCGGCGGCAGCCCGGCCGCCCCGGCGACGTCGGCGTGCAGCTTCAGCGTGGTGGTGGTCGGCACGACCTCGGCCAGCCGGTCGGCGGTGATCCCGGCGATGTCGAGCGCCTCGGGGTCCCAGCGCCGCTGGTGGATGTCGTACAGCCCGGTGCCGGAGGCGATCGAGAGGTCCACGACGAACCCCTCGCGGGCGAGGCCGCCGAGCACGAGCTCCTTGACGCCGCCCCATCGCGGGGTGTCGCGCAGGACCTCCGGGTCGGTGGCACGCCACCAGGCGAGCTTGGCCAGCGGAGCCATCGGGTGCACCGGGGTGCCGGTGCGCGCCTGCAACGGCTTGGCGCGGCCGGCCTCGGCGAGGGCGTCGCTCTGCGCGGACGAGCGGTTGTCGGCCCAGGTGATCAGCGGGCCCCGCGGCGAGCCGTCGGGGTTCATCGGCGCGAGGCCGTGCAGGAACGCGCTGAGGCTGACGGCGAGGACCCGGTCGCCGCGTTCGCGGCACTGCCGGGCCACGGCCACGAGGGCCTCGACGGCGGCGTCGCGCAGCTGGGTGGAGTCGAGCTCGGCCCGGCCGGGCCCCGGCACGGAGAGCGGGTAGTGCACGCTGGTCACGGCGCGCACCTCGCCGTCCATCCCGGCCGCGATGCCCTTGGTGGCGGTGGTTCCGGTGTCGATCCCGATGACGACGTCCATGCATCCTCCCCGATCGTCCCGGCCGGCGACGCGTACGGAACATGCCCGATCCGGTGCCGCGTCATACCGACCTTAGCGAGACGGACCGGCGAAGCTCTTCTCGTACGCGGCGCGCAGGTCGTCCCAGCCGTGCGCGAGGGCGTCACGGCCGCGGATCACGCCGACCGGATCGCCGTCGAGCAACCGGGCGAGCACGGCCACGCACAGGTGCCAGCCGGCCGCGAACATCGGGGCGCCGTCGCGGTCGCCGACAGTGTGGCGCAGGGTGAGGCGGGTGCCGCCGCCGGTGTCCCCGAGCTCCCAGCGCAGCAGATCCTCGCCCCACGTGTACTCGAGGAGGGCGGGCGGTTCGGCACGCCGTACGGTCGCCGGGGTGCCGGTCCGGTCCGGGCCGTCGACCATGGTGAGGGTGACGTCGCCGGGGTGCGACAGGTCCCGCCCGGCGGCGAAGGGCGCCCACTGGTCGAGGCGGTGCGGGTCGGTCAGCGCCGACCAGACCTTCTCGCGGGGATGCGGCAGCTCACGGATGAACACGAGCGTCCAGCGGTCGCCGGCGCTCACCACGGTGGCGCCGCCGGCCGGGCCGGGATCGAGCGGGGTCATGACTCCTCCAGGTGGCGTTCGAGCGCGTCGAGGTGCCGGTTCCACATCCGCCGGTACGGCGCCAGCCACGCGTCCAGCGCGCGGAACGGGCCGGGTTCGAGGCGGTAGATGCGGTGCTGCGCCGCCGTACGGCTGGAGACGAACCCGGCCTCGCGCAGCACTTTGAGGTGCTTGGAGACGGCGGGCTGGCTCATGTCCAGGGTGGCGACGAGGTCTCCGACGCTGCGTTCGGCGAGCCGCAGCTCGTCGAGGATGCGGCGGCGGGTCGGCTCGGCCAGTACGGCGATGGCGTCCACGGGCACGAGCCGACTATTCCACCGAGGTTATATAACCGTCAAGGCATGCAGGGGATGCGATGATGGCGGGGTGCGGGTGCTGATCGTGACCTCCGGCTCGACCGGCGACGTGGCGCCGTACACGGGTCTCGGGGAGCGGCTGCAGGCCGCCGGCCACGAGGTCACCATCGCCACCCACGAGCCGTTCCGCGACTCGGTGACGCTGCCGTTCGTGCCGATCCCCGGCGACCTGCGCGAGATCCTGCGGCGCGCCCCGGGCCAGGACGGCAGGAGCTCCGGCACCGGCCCGCGCGCGCTCGTACGGCTTCTGCGCATCGCCCGCCCGCTGGTGGCCGAGATGGGCGACGGGATCGCGGCGGCGGCCGAGCGGATCCGGGCCGAGGCGATGCTGCTGTCGACCGTCGTGGCGCCGCTGGGCTACCAGGTCGCGGAGGCGGCCGGCATCCCGTGGGCGGGCGTGTTCCTGCAACCGGTGTTCCCGACCGGCGACTTCGGGCCCGTCCTGCTCGGCGGGCGATCCGCGGGACGCCTCGGCAACCGGCTCCTGGGTCACCTCACCGAAGCGTCGGCGCGGCCGTTGTACCGCGGCCCGGTCCGTGACCTGCGCGACCGGCTCGGGCTGCCCCGCAAGCCCCTGCGCCGGCTGCAGGGCGAACAGCAACAGCGGTGGCCCACCTTCCACGGGTTCAGCCCGTCGGTGGTGCCCCGGCCCGCGGACTGGCCGCCGTCGCAGGAGGTGGTCGGGTACTGGTGGCCCGCCCGGCCGGCCGGGTGGGCACCGCCGGCGGAGGTCGAGGAGTTCCTCGCCGCCGGGCCGCCGCCGGTGTTCATCGGCTTCGGCAGCATGGCGCCCGGCTACGGCGCCCGCCTGGCCGGTCCCGTGCTGCAGGCCGTGCGCGCGGCCGGGGTGCGGGCGATCGTGCAGGCGGGCTGGTCGGGCCTGCGCGCGGAGGACGACCCCGCCGTGCTCAACGTGGACTCGTTGCCGCACGACTGGCTGTTCCCGCGGGTGGCGGCGGTGGTGCACCACGCCGGCGCGGGGACGACCGCGGCGGCGCTGCGGGCCGGTGTGCCCGCCGTACCGGTGCCGGTCAGCGCCGACCAGCCGTTCTGGGCGCGCCGCCTGCACGCGCTGGGTGTCGCTCCCCCGCCGATCCCGCTGCCGCGGCTGACCGCGCCGCGGCTCGCGGCGGCCCTGCGCGCGGCGACCACGTCGCCCGCCCTCCGCGAGCGGTCCGCCGCGATGGCCGGGCGGTTGCGTACCGAGGACGGCGCCGCGCGGATCATCGCCTGGCTCGACGCCCTCTGAGGCCGCCTCACAGCCTCCCAGGCTGGGCGAAGGCTCGGGAAACGCGGGCGACGGCCTCGCAGAACGGGCGCGACGGGCGCCGACACCGGGGCGACGGCCCGGGAGAATCTGAACGCCGGCTCCCGACGCGGGCGACGGCCTCGCACCACACGAGCGACGGCCCCTGAAACCAAGGCGACGGCATCCGAGGGCGGGACGGCGGCCTTCGAGACACGCGAACGGCCGCCCCGGAGAGCCGGGACGGCCGTGCAGACGCGGGAAGGCTCAGCGCTCGGTGATGGGCACGAACTGACGCTCGCCCTGACCGGTGTACAGCTGACGCGGCCGGCCGATCTTCGTGGTCGGGTCGGCCATCATCTCGCCCCACTGCGCGATCCAGCCGGGCAGCCGGCCCAGCGCGAACAGCACCGTGAACATCTTCGTGGGGAAGCCCATGGCCTTGTAGATCAGGCCGGTGTAGAAGTCCACGTTGGGGTAGAGCTTGCGGGAGACGAAGTAGTCGTCCGCGAGCGCGATCTCCTCGAGCTGGAACGCGATCTCCAGCAGCGGGTCCGGACGCTCCATCGTGGCCACGACCTCCTGGGCCGCCTTCTTCACGATGGCGGCGCGCGGGTCGTAGTTCTTGTAGACCCGGTGGCCGAAGCCCATCAGCTTGACGCCCTTCTCCTTCGCCTTGACGCGACGGACGAAGGACTGCACGTCGCCACCGTCGGCGCGGATGCCCTCGAGCATCTCGAGGACCGCCGAGTTGGCGCCGCCGTGCAGCGGGCCGGAGAGCGCGTTGATGCCCGCGGCCACCGAGGCGAACAGGTTGGCCTGGGCCGAGCCCACGAGGCGCACCGTCGAGGTGGAGCAGTTCTGCTCGTGGTCGGCGTGCAGCACGAACAGCATGTCGAGGATCTTGGCGACCTTCGGGTCCACCTCGTAGTTCACGGTGGGCAGCCCGAACGTCATGCGCAGGAAGTTCTCGACGTAGTCGAGCGAGTTGTCCGGGTACGGCAGCGGGTGGCCGATGGACTTCTTGTACGCGTACGCGGCGATGGTCGGAAGCTTCGCCATCAGCCGGATGCCGGAGATCTCGACCTGCTCGGGGTCGGTGGGGTCCAGCGCGTCCTGGTAGAACGTCGACAGCGCGGTGACGGCCGACGACAGCACCGCCATCGGGTGCGCGTCGCGCGGGAAGCCCGAGAAGAACGTACGCATCTCCTCCTGCAGCAGCGTGTGCACGCGGATCTTGTCCGCGAACTCGGCCAGCTGCGCCGGCGTCGGCAGCGCGTCGTGGATCAGCAGGTACGACACCTCGAGGAACGACGCCTTGCCGGCCAGCTGCTCGATCGGGAAGCCCCGATACCGCAGGATGCCGGCGTCACCGTCGATGTAGGTGATCGCCGATGCGCACGAGGCCGTGTTCACGAACCCCTGGTCGAGCGTGACGTAGCCGGTCTCCTTGAGGAGGGCGCTGATCTCGATACCGCCCGGGCCCTCGACGGCCTCCCGTACCGGCAGGGACAACTGGCCACCGGGGTGGTCGAGCTTGACATCCGTCATGTATTTCCCTCACTTCACCGGCAGATGTCGCCAATAACCTGCCGTTCACCGTAAACCCTCAAGCTGAACGGGTCATCAGGCGGTCGACCGCTGAGGGATTGATCACCGACCGCCGCTCCCGGGAACACCATAGATAATGGTCTGTGGACCGCGTCGTCGCGGTGCGGAGTCGGTGAGCGCGGAGGTGGTGAACCGATGCAGATTCCGGGCGCTGCTCCTGTCGTCGTCGGTGTGAACGGAACGGCGAGCGGTCTCGCCGCCGTCCGGCTGGCCGCCCGCGAGGCGGTGACGCGCGGGCAGCCGCTGCGCATCGTGCACGCCTTCACCTGGCCCGGCGCCCGTTCCCACAATGATCCTCCGGATTACGGCAGCGCGCGACACGACGCGGAAATGATCGTGCAGCGGGCGGCCGCGACCGCGGAGCGCAGCGTCCCCGGCGTCCGGGTCGGCGGTCTGCTCGTGGACGGCCAGCCGGTACGCGAGCTGCTGCGGCAGAGCCGTACGGCCTCGCTGCTCGTGCTCGGCGACGACGACCTGGCGGCCACCCACCGGCTGCCGGACGACTCGGTGCTCGTGCAGACCGTCGCGCGGGCACGGTGTCCCGTGCTGGTGGCCCGGGGCATCCGCCCGCAGGCCGGGCCGCTGCTCGTGGCGGTCGACCGCTCGGCCTGCTCCGAAGGGGCGCTGCGGCTGGCGGCGGACGAGTCGCTGCGGCGCCGGGTCCCGCTCGAGGTGGTGCACGTGGTCACCGGCCCCGCCGGGGAGCCGTCCGGCCGCCGGCTGCTGGCGTCCGCCGTACGCGGCCTCGCCGGGCCCGCGGGCGTACGGGCCCGGCTGCTGGTCGGGGAACCTGGCCCGACCCTCGTACGCGCCTCCCGGTCGGCGCGCATGATGATCGTGGGGCCGCGCGGCGCCGGCAGCACCTCATTGCTGGGCGCCGTGGCGGGTGAGTTGTTGCGCCGCTGCGCCTGCCCGACGATGTTCGTCCACGGAATCCCTGCCGCGCGGGGCCGGGACGACGGTACGGTTCCCACGGCGGACGCGCTGATGAGCTGACCGGTGCCAGGGGGCGATGCGGAGTGCGATCCACTGCTCCGCCCTCCCGTGCGCACGTGTGGTGGCGGGTGTTCGCCGTGGGCGGTGTGGCGGCGACGGTGCTCTACCTCCTCGACCTGTCCCCCGTCACCAACGGGGTGGGCTTCGCCGTCATCGCCCTGACCACGGTGTTCGCCTGCTTCACGGCGCCGCGCCGGCTCGGCGCGCGGCCGCGCGCCGCCTGGATCGCCATGGGCATTGCCGCGGTCTGCTTCCTGGTGGGGGTCCTGCTCCGGCCGTACGTGACCGCTGAGCCGCTGCTGGCGGACGCCGCGACGGTCCCCGGGTACGCGCTGCTGAGCGTCTTCTTCGCGCTGCTGCTGCGCTCGCGGGGCAGCACCGAGCGGCACGCCCTGCTCGACGGGCTGATCGTCTGCCTCGCCGGCGGGCTGGCCAGCGCCCTGCTGCTCGCCGCCCCCACGGCGGCGATCGCCGACCGCCCCGCGATCCAGTCGGTGCTCGCCGCGCTGTACCCGCTCTTCGACGTCGTGCTGCTCGCGGCGTGCATCAACTTCACTTTCACCGCGCGCGTGTGGCCGCCGTCGCTGAAGTTCCTGATCGCCGGCATCGCGATGATCGTCACCGGCGACATGGCGTACGCGATCATCGGCGTGTCCGGGCAGACGTACGCGTCCCCGCTGCTGGACGTGCCGTTCCTGCTGGCGTACGCGATGCTCGGGGTGACCGCCCTGCACCCGTCGGTCGTGCAGCTGGGGCGCGCCGACCGGCATCCCGTGCAGGCCTGGTCCTGGCGGCGCATGCTCCTGCTGGCGCCCGCCGTGGCCACGCCGTTCGTGCTGCTCGTGACCGTCGGCGGCAGCTCACCGGCGTTCCGGCTGCTGATCGGCGCGTGCGGCCTGGCGATCGTGACGCTGCTGGTCCTGCGCGCGGTCTCCGCCGTCCAGGCGCACGTGGCCGCCCAGCTGCACTCCGAGTACCAGGCCATGCACGACCCGCTGACCGGGCTGCCCAACCGCCGCCGGATCACCTCGGAGGTGGAGCGGCTCGCCGCCACGACGCCCGCCGACGGACCGGAGCGGGTCTGGGTGTGCTTCCTCGACCTCGACGGCTTCAAGTGGGTCAACGACTCGTGGGGGCACGACGCCGGCGACCAGCTCGTCATCGGGGTGGCGCGGCGGCTGCGCGCCGCGGTGCCGCCCGGCGTCATGCTGGCCCGGGTCGGCGGCGACGAGTTCGTGGCGGCCACCGCCTGCGACGAGCCCGCGGCGCTGCGGCTCGTCGACGCCGTCCAGGCCTGTTTCGCCACGGCGGTGCCCGTCCGCGACACCGAGGTGGTCATCAGCGCCTCGATCGGGCTCGCGCACGCGCCGGGCGGCGGGGAGCCCGCGAAGGCCGCCGAGGCGCTGCTGCGCGACGCCGACACGGCCATGTACCGGTCCAAGGCCGAGGGGCCGGGCCGCGCGACGATCTTCGACGCCTCCATGCACGACCGGGTCCGCGAGCGCATCGAGCTGGAGGGCGCCCTGCGTACGGCTCTGGCCGAGGAGCAGCTCACCGTCGTCTACCAGCCGATCGTGCGGCTCGACACCGGCCGGCCGTGCGCCGCCGAGGCCCTCGTGCGCTGGCACCACCCGCAGCGCGGGCCGATCCCGCCGATGACGTTCATCCCGGTCGCCGAGGACTCCGGCCTGATCGACGCGCTCGGCACGTTCGTCCGCAACGAGGCGCTGCGCCAGCTGGCGATCTGGCGCGCCGACGGCACGGTCGACGCGGACTTCTACCTGTCGATCAACGTCTCCCCGCGGCAGCTCGCCGATCCGCGGCTGGCCCAGATCGTCGCCGGGGAGCTGGCCCGGCACGGCGTACCGGCCCCGGCGGTGGCGCTGGAGATGACCGAGTCGGTGATGGCCGACGGCGGAGGCGTGGCGGCCCGGGTGCTGTTCGAGCTGCGTGAGCTGGGCGTACGGCTGCTCGTCGACGACTTCGGCACCGGCTTCTCCGCGCTGGGCTACCTGCGGCAGTTCCCGGTGACCGGGGTGAAGATCGACCGGTCGTTCGTCAGCGGGCTGGGTGAGAGCGCCGAGGACGAGGAGATCGTCCGGGCCGTGGTGGCGATGGCGCGGGCGCTGGGGCTGAGCATCGTCGCGGAAGGCGTGGAGACCCGTACCCAGCGCGACGCGCTCGCCGCCGTGGGCGTGACGCAGGCGCAGGGCTGGCTGTGGGGACCCGGCGTACCGGCCGGCGACTTCGCCCTGCACTGGGCCGCGGACCGGCACGTGCCCGGCCCCGCGCCGGTGACCGTCCGGCATCCCTGAGCGCGCATCACCTTTCCCAGGACGTGACAAAGGTCTCGTCCCCCACTGGCGTACCGCCCCGGGTCTCCGGCATTATTCGCTCGCCGGGGTCCTCGCATCGGAGCCCGCACTGCCGATCATGGGGACAAGGGAGGCGACACATGGCGACTTTGATCGGATCCGACGGCTCGGTGATCTGGCTCGTGGCCGTCCTGCTCGTCCTGGCCTCGGGCCTCGCCGCCGCCCTGCTCGCGGCCACCCGCGCGGACGCCGCCCCGATGCGGGCCCAGCGCCGCTCGCCGGACCGGCCCGCCCGCTTCGCCCCGGAGCGCTGACCCGCATCCCGGCCGCTCACACAGCGCCGGCACCCGGCGGGGCCCCGCGCGCACGCAGCGCCGGCGCCCGGCCGGCCCCTCCGACTCGCCCGGACTGCTGAGCGGCACCGCGCCGCCGGATACGGCAGGCTAGGCGGATGCGCTTCGCGACCTGGAACGTGAACTCGGTCAAGGCCCGCCTGCCCCGCCTCCTCGAATGGCTGGAGCAGACCCGGCCGGACGTGCTCTGCCTGCAGGAGACCAAGGTCAGCGCCGACGCCTTCCCGGTCGCCGAGGTCGCCGCACTGGGCTACGAGACCGCCGCGTACGGCCAGGGCCGCTGGAACGGCGTCGCGCTGCTGTCCCGCATCGGCCTCGACGACGTCCGGCGCGGCTTCGACGGCGAACCGGGGTACCCCGATCCCGAGGCGCGCGCCGTCGGCGCCACCTGCGGCGGCATCCGGTTCACCTCGATCTACGTGCCCAACGGCAGGACGCCCGAGGACCCGCACTACACGTACAAGCTGTCCTGGCTGGCCGCGCTGCGCTCGGCGCTGGCGGAGCAGAAGGGCCCCGCGGTGCTCACCGGCGACTTCAACGTGGCGCCCACGGACGACGACGTCTGGGACCGCCGGGTCTTCGCGGGCTCGACGCACGTCACCCCGCCGGAGCGCGACGCCCTCGCCGCGCTGCGCGAGCTGGGCTTCACGGATGTCGTGCCCCGGCCGCTCAAGGGCGACCGCCCGTTCACCTACTGGGACTACCGTGCCGGGATGTTCCACCAGAACAAGGGCATGCGGATCGACCTCGTGTACGCCACCGCCGACGTGGCCGCCGCGGTCCGCGACGCGGTCGTGGACCGGGAGGCTCGCAAGGGCAAGGGACCCTCGGATCACGCGCCGATCGTGGTCGACACCGACCCCGGTTCCACCTTCTGAGCCGCGCCGCCCTCCCGGCCTGCGCGTAGGCTGGGCCGGATCACGCACCTGTCGGCGGGCAGAGACGGAAAGGAGGACCGCGGTGACGGCACAGCTCCCGATTCAGCATGGGACCGTACGGACCGGCACGATGGCGATCGGTCCGCCCGCCCCCGCCCTGCTGCGGGCCGCCCTGGACGCCTCCGGCGAGGCCATCATCGTCTGCACCGCCGGCACGGACACGGTGGTGCTGGTCAACGCGGCCGCCGCCGAGCTGGTGCCCGGGCTGCGCCCCGGCGTCGCCGCCGGTGACGGCCCGCTGCCGGCCCTGGCCCGGGCCACCGAGGACGACGCCGCAGCGTTCACCGAGGAGCACGAGGGCCGCACGCTGCAGGGGACGCGCCGGCCGCTCGGCGACGACCACTACGGGTGGTACCTGCGCGACACCACCGAGGAGCAGCGCCGGGCGCAGGCCTTCGACACCGAGCGCGCCCGCACGGCGTTCCTCGCCGAGGCGGGACGGCGGCTCTCCGCGTCGCTGCACCAGCGGCGCTGCCTGCGTACGACCATCGAGCTGGCCGCGTCCCACCTGGCCGACGCCGCGATCGTGGTGTTGCCGGCACGCCGCCGGCAGAGCGAGTGGATGCGGCTGGTCGGCGGCGGCACGGTCGAGGAGGGCACGCTGCGCGAGGACCTGCTCGCCGAGGTCCCCGGGCTGGAGGAGGCGCTCGCCGGCTTCCCGCCCATCCCGAGCCGCTGGCTCGACGCCAACCAGGTGCCCGCGTGGCTGCTGCCGGAGGGCTTCGGCGAGGTCGGGGCGCTGCTCGTCACGCCGCTGCCGGGCAACGCGGAGCCCGCCGGCGCACTGATCCTGGCCCGCCGCGGCCACGGCACCGTGTTCTCCCCCGAGGACGAGATGCTGGCCCGCATCTTCGCGGCCCGCGCCGGCGCCGCGATCTCGGCCGCCGCGCTCTACCGCGAGCAGGTTGACACGGCCGCGATCCTGCAGGCCGACCTGCTCCCCCCGGACCTGCCCCGGCCCGACGGCATCGAGCTGGTGGGCTCGTACCAGGCGGCCCGCGACGCGCTGCGCATCGGCGGTGACTTCTACGACGTCTTCGAACCGACCGAGCGCAACCCGAACACCGTCGTGGTGCTCGGCGACGTCTGCGGCAAGGGTCCCGAGGCCGCGGTGCTCACCGGCAAGATCCGTCAGACGCTGCGCGCGCTGTGCCTGGTCGAGGACGACCCGGCGGTCATGCTCAAGGTGCTGAACCGGGCGCTGCTCGGCTCCAGCCGCCAGCACCGCTTCGTCACGCTCGTGCTGGGCGCGATCAGCCGCGCCGAGCACGGCCGGGTCCGCATCGACCTGGCCACCGGCGGGCATCCCGTACCGCTCGTGCTGCGCGCCGACGGCAGCGTGGAGCAGGCGCCCGTCAAGGGCACGCTGGTCGGGGTGGTTCCGGAGATCACCGTACGGCCCGCCACCATCGAGCTCGCCCCCGGCGAGATCTGCCTGATGTACAGCGACGGCCTCACCGAGGCGCGCGGCGGCGGCGGCGGCCACGAGCAGTACGGCGAGACCCGCCTGCGCGACGCCCTCGCCGGCTGCCACGGCATGCCCGCCGACGCGGCCGTGGAACGGGTCCGCCAGCTCGTCTCCGACTGGGTGCACGGCGGTGTCCGCGACGACATCGCCATGCTGGCGGTCCGGGCCCCGGCCCGCACGAAGCTCAGCCTGATGGACACCGGCGTACCGGCCGCGTCCCCGTTCGCCATCGACGCCCGGCGGGGTGACAGGAGGTCCCGCACCCGCTGATGACCGTCTTCACCTCGAACCCACCCCGCTCGCTCGACGACCCCGGCCTCGGCGACCACTTCCTGAGCCTGGTCGGCGACGGCGACGAGTACGGCGCCGTCGACCTGGTCACCGGGCTGCTCGACAACGGGACGCCGGCGCAGCGCATCATGCTCGACCTCATCGCTGCGACGCAGAGCCGGGTCGGCGAGCTGTGGGCGGCCAACGAGTGGTCGGTCGCCCGCGAGCACGCCGCCACGGCGATCAGCGAACGGGTGCTGGCGGCCGTGTCGGCCCGCACGACCGTCCGGCCCACCCGCGGGCGCATCACGGTCGCCTGCGTCGACGGCGAGTGGCACGCGCTGCCGGTGCGGATCCTCGGCGAGATGCTGCGCCTCGACGGCTGGCGGGTCGACTTCCTCGGCGCCAACGTGCCCGGCCCGCACCTGGTCACCCACCTGCACCAGACCGGCCCGGACGCGGTCGCGCTCAGCTGCATGATCGCGACCCGGCTCCCCCGGGCGCACACGGCGATCACCGCGTGCCGGTCGGTGGGCGTACCGGTCATCGCCGGCGGCCGCGGCTTCGGCCCGGACGGCCGCTGGGCGCAGAAGCTCGGCGCCGACGCCTGGGCGGCCGGGGCCGAGGAGGCGGTGGCGCGGCTCGCCCACCAGTGGCCGCCGGTCGTCGGGGACCCGTACGAGACGGCGTTCCTCGGCGACGACGAGTACACGTACGTGGTGCGCAGCCGCGGCGACCTCGTCCGCACGGCCCTCGACACGCTCGCCGCCACCTACCCGCCGATGGCCGCGTACGACCAGCGCCAGCACGACGCGACGGTGGAGGACCTCGGCCATATCGTCGACTTCCTCGCGGCGTCGCTGTACGTGGCCGACCAGCAGATCTTCACCGGCTTCGTGGAATGGACGGCCGTCGTGCTCGAGGCGCGCGGGGTGCCGCCGGTGGCGTTGCAGGTGGGCCTGCGGCTGGTGAAGGACCAGCTGCGCGACTACCCGGCGGCCTGCGCGACGCTCGAGGCCGGCCTCCGCCTGACCACGCGATAAAGAGGTCGCACGACCGGCCGGGGCCGACTACCGTGTCGGCATGATCTCCTGATTCGCTGCCCCGCTCGCCTTCCCCGGGTCCCGCCGCCTGCGCGCGCCGGCCCGCCCGAAGGCCGCCTGCCGCATCCTCCGGCACCGGGGTGGTTCGTTGCGGCACAGCCCGCCGTGGATCCGCCGTGACCGGCACCCGGGCCCGTCCCTTCCCTCTTTCAGGAGGCACCCTTGCCTGCTCAGCCCTTCTCCGTGCACGTGGACGCCGACGACCTCGCGCGCCTCGACCTGGCGGCGGCCGTGCCGCTGCCGTCCGTGACCGCCGGCGGCGACGACCGCAAGCCCGCCGCGGACCACCACGGCGCCCGCGACAGCCGCCAGGCCGCCCGGGAACGCTCCGGGCGCGCCCGGTCCGGCCGGGCCGCGAGTGCGTCCGGCGGTCGCTCGTACGCGTTCCGCCGCAGCTGACCGGGCCCCGCCCGCCGCGCTGAGCGGCGCGGGCGTCCGACCGGTATGGCGATGGCCGGGACCCTCGGGTCCCGGCCATCATCGTGTGCGGGCCCGGGCTACAGGGAGCCCGCGTCTCCGCTCGGTCGTTCAACCACTCCTTCCGGCCGCCCGGGCGCCTCGGCCGCGGATGCAGCCCTGCAGTGGCCCGGCGCCTCGGTGCGGCAGCGGCCCGGCATCGGCCGCCCAGTGCAACCGGACCAGCGCAACCGGAACGGCGCGGCCGACCACGGTCATCGCAACCGTGTGAGCGCGGCCGACCGCGATCAGCGCGGCGGTCGGCGCAGCCTGCCACTGCACCGCCGGTCAGCGCGGCCGGCCGCGATCACCGGGGCTGGTCGGCGCGGCCGGCTGGGTCAGCCCACCCGGGCCCAGACGTCGTCGAGCAGGCCGTGGAACATGTCGCTGCGGGTGTGGAAGTTGGGGCCGCCGATGCGCAGCGGGAGGCTGTTCGAGATCGACAGCGTGGCCGGGATCGTGACGTGGCCGCGGGCCGTGCCGTCGACGTAGACCGTCAGGTTCGCGCCCGAACGCTGGCACATGATGTCGTGCCATTTGTTGTCGGCGATACCGCTCGACGAGCGGACGATGTGGGCCACCGCCGTGTCCGAGCCGGTGCCGACCACGACGCACTGGGCCTTGCCCTGGTTGGCGCCGATCTGCATCTTCCACTGGCTGTCGGTGTCCGCCACGCCCTTCTGCATGACGTTGGACGAGTCGGTGACCTGCGCCTTGGTGAGGCGTACGGTCGCGCCCCAGCGGAAGAGGCGGGTGCCCGGGTCGAGGTCGGCGTCGTCGGTGCCCTCCAGCAGGACGCGGGGGCAGGTGGCGGCCGAGGCGGCGCAGGGCGCGGTGAACGCGGCGTACTTGTCGGAGGTGGTGCCGTTGAAGTGGATGCTGCCGCCGTCCGCCCGGCGGACGGTGAGGGCCGAGCCGCGCCCGGAGCGGTCGGCGATCCTGCCGCCGCCGACGGTGCCGGTGTCGAACGTGTACCGCGCGACCGTGACGGGCGCGGAGTTGACCGGGGCCGCCGGTGCGGCGAGCGGGCCGGCGGTGCGGGCGGGGGCCGCGGACGCCGGCGCGGGCAGGGCTGCGGCGGCGGCGAGGGCGGGCAGGGACAGGATCAGTGCGGTGAGTCTCGAGTGGTGGTGCATGCCCAAAACGTACTTTCACGCCCTAACTACTCGAAAGTTCGTGGGCTCCGCGTTTCGGGCAGGGAATCAGAGCAGTCCGGCCGACTCCGCAATCATGCAGACGGCCACAAGTCGCATCAGGTGCCACTCGGCGGCGAGCCAGGCGGAACCCGACACGTACGCGAATCCCGGCTGCGGCACCGGCCGGCCCATCCGCTCGGCGGCGGCGGCGATCGACTTGGCGTACGCGGCGAGCCCGTCCGCGTCGATCTCCCGGCCGGCCTGGTGCAGGGCGTCGCGGACGGCGGCGGCGTGCTGGTCGACCTGGGCGAGCAGGCCGGCGTCCGCCAGCGCGGCGGCGAGGCCGTCGACGCCCACCCGCGCCATCATCTCGTCCAGCAGCGCGCGGGCCGGGTCGACGGCGGGAGCGGCGGAAATCGGGGCGAAGGCGAGGAATTCGTTCGTCATGGGAAGGACGCTAGGGCCTCCGGCACCCCCATGACAGGCGGGTAACCGAACGGCACCCGACCGCTCCCCGCAGCGCACCTCCCCACGCTCGGAAAGATCAGGCGGGCAGCTGGTCCATCGCCTTGAAGATGCGCTTGTCCGACACCGGGTACGCCGTCCCGAGCGACTGCGCGAAGAAGTTGATCCGCAGCTCCTCGAGCATCCACCGGATCTCGCGCAGCCCCTCCTCGGCCGGTCCGCCCTTCGGCAGCTCGGCCCGCAGCTCGCGGTACTCGGCCTCGATCTCGTGCAGCTGTGCCATCAGCTGACGATCACGCGCCAGGGTGCCGCCGAGGCGGTCGAGGCGGTGCACGATGCCCTTGAGGTAGCGCGGCAGGTGGTGCAGCTGCTTCCAGCCGGTGTCCGTGACGAAGCCCGGGTACACGAGGCTCTTGAGCTGCGCCCGGATGTCCGCGAGCGCCGGCACGAGCGCCGGGTCGCGGGTGGTGCCCAGGCGCTGGCCGATCTCGTACGCGGTGGCCAGCACCGCCTGCACCTGCTTCACCACGGTGGCCGTGGCGTCCACCAGCTCGGCGCGTACCTCCTCGCGCAGGGCCGTGAAGGCCTCCGACGACCAGGCCGGGCCGCCGGCGTCCTGCGCGAGCCGGTCCACGGCCGCGCCCGCGCAGTCGTCGAGCAGCTCCGCGATCGAGCGGTACGGGTTGCCCCGCGACAGCTCCAGCTTCGCCCGGTTGTCCAGCCGCCCCTGCAGATAGCGGGCCGCCGGGGGCAGCGTGAGCAGCAACAGGCGGCGGGTGCCGGCGCGCATCGCCTCCCGCTGCTCCGCCTCGGTCTCGAAGACCCGGATCGCCACGCTGTCGCCCTCGTCGGCGAGCGCCGGGTACACCGCGACCTCGTAGCCGCCGCGGATCTGCTTGACGGTGCGGGGCAGCGTACCGAAGTCGTTGGTCCGGATGCCCCGCCGCTCGATGTCGCCGGCGGCGGCCGAGATGGTCTCCTGCACCTTCGGCGCGAGGCTCGTGCGCAGCACGTCGAGGTCGCGGCCCTCGCCCACCACCGCGCCGTCCTCGCCCACCACGCGGAAGTTCATCCGCAGGTGCTCCGGCACCTGGTCGGGGCGCCACGCGTCGCGGGGCACGACCACGCCGGTGAGCCGGCGCAGCTCGTCGCCGACCGCGTCGCTGAGCGCGCCGCGGCGGGCCGGGATGCGCGCCAGCACGGCGTCGGCCCAGTCGGGTACGGGCACGAAGCTGGTGCGCAGCTGCTTCGGCAGCGCCCGGATCAGCGCGACGATGATCTCCTTGCGCAGGCCCGGCACGTTCCAGCCGAAGTCGTCCGCGTCGAGCTTGTTGAGCAGCGGCAACGGCACCTGCACCGTGACGCCGTCCGCCGCCCGGCCCGGCTCGAACTGGTAGCTCAGCGGCAGCCGCACGCCGCCGGCGAGCCAGGCGTCCGGGTACGCGGCCGGGTCGATCGCGTCGCGCCCGGCGTTGACGAGCTGCTCGCGGGTGAAGGTGAGCAGCTGCGGGTCCTCGCGCCGGGCCTTCTTCCACCAGGCGTCGAAGTGCCGTGCGGAGACCACGTCGGCGGGGATGCGGGCGTCGTACAGCGCGAACACGGTCTCGTCGTCGACCATGATGTCGCGCCGGCGCGCCCGGTTCTCGATCTCCTCGATGCGGGCCAGCAGCTTGGCGTTGTCGGCGAGGAACGCGTGGTGGGTGTCCCAGTCGCCCTCGACCAGCGCGTGCCGGATGAACAGCTCCCGCGACAGCGCCGGGTCGATGCGCCCGTAGCCGACCTTGCGCCGGGGCACGATGGGCAGGCCGTACAGGGTGACCTTCTCGTACGCCATGACGGCGCCCTGCTTCTTCTCCCAGTGCGGCTCGCTGTAGCTGCGCTTCACCAGGTGCGGCGCGAGCTTCTCGGCCCAGTCCGGCTCGATGCGGGCGTTGACCCGGCCCCACAGCCGCGACGTCTCCACCAGCTCGGCGGACATCACCCAGCGGGGCTGCTTCTTGAACAGCGCCGAGCCGGGGAAGATCGCGAACTTCGCACCGCGGGCGCCGAGGTACTCCCGCTTGTCGGTGTCCTTGAGGCCGATGTGGCTGAGCAGGCCGGCCAGCATCGCGGTGTGGAACTGCTGGGCGTCTGGGACCCGCTCGTCGTCCTCGGTGACCGTCAGGTCCAGCCCGCGGGCCACCTGCCGCAACTGCGAGTAGATGTCCTGCCACTCGCGCACGCGCAGGTAGTTGAGGAACTCCGAGCGGCACAGCCGGCGGAACTGGTTGCCCGACAACTCCCGCTGCTTGTCGCGCAGATAGCGCCACAGGTTGAGGTACGTGAAGAAGTCGGATTCCTTGTCGGTGAAGCGCCCGTGCTTCTCGTCGGCCTGCTGCTGACGGTCCGCGGGCCGCTCCCTCGGGTCCTGGATGGACAGTGCGGCGGTGACCACCATGACCTCGGCGACGCAGTCCAGCTTGCCGGCCTCGATGACCATGCGGGCCAGCCGCGGGTCGACCGGCAGCTGCGCGAGCTGCCGGCCCATCGGGGTCAGCCGGTGGCCTTTAGCCGGTCTGTGGGTGGTGGTGGGGTGGTTGGACGGGGCGTTGTCGAGTGCGCCGAGCTCCTCGAGGAGCTTGACGCCGTCGGTGACGTTGCGCCGGTCCGGCGGGTCGATGAAGGGGAACGCCGCCAGGTCGCCGAGACCCAGGTTGGTCATCTGCAGGATGACCGAGGCCAGATTGGTACGCAGGATCTCCGGCTCGGTGAAGGCGGGGCGGCCCTCGAAGTCTCCTTGCGAGTAGAGCCGGATGCAGATGCCCTCGCTCGTGCGCCCGCACCGGCCCTTGCGCTGGTTGGCGCTGGCCTGCGACACCGGCTCGATCGGCAGCCGCTGCACCTTGAGCCGGCTGCTGTACCGCGAGATGCGGGCGGTGCCGGGGTCGATGACGTACTTGATGCCGGGCACGGTCAGCGACGTCTCGGCGACGTTGGTGGCGAGCACGACGCGGCGGCCGGTGTGGCGCTCGAAGACCTTGTGCTGCTCGGCGGCGGAGAGCCGGCCGTACAGCGGGACGATCTCGGTGTTGCGCAGGTCCTGCTTGGTCAGTGCCTCCGCGGTGTCGCGGATCTCCCGTTCGCCGCTGAGGAACACGAGGATGTCGCCGCTGCTCTCCCGGCCCAGCTCGTCGACGGCGGCGGCGATGCCGTCGATCTGGTCGATCGGCTCCTCGCGGCTCTCCTCGCCCTCGTCCTCGCTCGTCTCCGTGACGAGGGGCCGGTAGCGCACCTCGACGGGATAGGTCCGCCCGGACACCTCGATGACGGGCGCGGGACCCTGCGGCCCCGCGAAGTGCTCGGCGAAGCGCTGCGTCTCGATGGTGGCCGACGTGATGATCAGCTTGAGGTCGGGGCGCTGCGGCAGCAGCTGCCGGAGGTAGCCGAGGATGAAGTCGATGTTGAGGCTGCGCTCGTGCGCCTCGTCGATGATGAGCGTGTCGTAGCGGCGCAGCATCCGGTCGTGCTGGATCTCGGCGAGCAGGATGCCGTCGGTCATCACCTTGATCATGGTGTCGTCGGACACCTGGTCGGTGAAGCGCACCTTGTAACCGACGGTCGCGCCCAGCGGGGTGTCCAGCTCCTCGGCGATGCGCTCGGCCACCGTCCGGGCGGCGATGCGCCGCGGCTGGGTGTGCCCGATCTGCCCGCGCAGCCCCCGGCCCAGCTCGAGGCAGATCTTCGGCAGCTGCGTGGTCTTGCCGGACCCCGTCTCGCCCGCCACGATCACGACCTGGTGGTCGCGGATGGCGGCGAGCAGGTCGTCGCGGCGCTGGCTGACCGGCAGGTCCTCGGGATAGGACATCGCCGGCACGGACGCCAGGCGCGAGTCGCGGCGCTGCTCCGCCCGGGCCAGCTCGTCGGTGATCTCCGCCAGGACGGCCGCCCGGGCGGCCTCGTCGCGGATCCTTCTGGTGCCCTCGAGCCGCCGCTGCAGCCGGCGTTCGTCGCGGGGAAGCAGGTCGGACATCCTGCGGCGGAGCTCGGCGAGGTCCTGGCTGATGGGGGTCACAGACATAACCGCTCAACAATAGAGACTGCCCGCGCGGAATGCCTGGTGATTATCGCCGCTGTCAGGACAGCGGCGACAGCGCGTCGATCGCCGCCATCTCCTCGTCGCCGAGCACGAAGCCGTCGAGGCGCGCGTTGCTCGCGATCCGCTCGGGCGTGCCGCTCTTCGGGATCACCACGACGCCGTGCTGCACGTGCCAGCGCAGCACCACCCGGGCCGGGTCGACGCCGTGCGCGGTGGCGATGCCGGTGAGCACGGGGTCGTGCAGGTTCGTGGTCTTGAACGGCGAATACCCCTCCACGACGATGCCGCGCTCGCGGTGGTCGGCGACGAGCTTGGGGTCGTACAGCTTCGGGCCCCAGCGGATCTGGTTGACCGCGGGCTTCACCCCGGTGGCGGCGATCAGCTCGTCGATGTCGCCGATGTCGTAGTTGCTCACCCCGATCGCGTGGGCGTGGCCCCGGTCGCGGGCGGCCACGAACTCCCGCCACACCGCCACGGACCTGCCCTGCCGCGGCGGCCAGTGGATCAGCCACAGGTCGACGGCGTCCACGCCGAGCGCGCGGCGGCTCGCGTCGAGGGTGCCGCGCTCCTGGCCGGCCCGTTCCGGCGGCAGCTTGGTCGTCACGAAGACCTCGTCGCGGGGTACGCCGCTGTCGGCCAGCGCGCGGCCGACCTCCGCCTCGTTGCCGTACATGGTGGCGGTGTCGAGGTGGCGGTAGCCGGCTTCGAGGGCCTCGCGGACCGCCTCGTAGGCCGCCTTCCCGCGGATCTGCCACGTGCCGAAGCCCAGCAGCGGCATGGCGAGCGGCCCGCCGAGCGGCGCGGACGGAATCGTCATGGCTCCCATCCTGCTACAAAACGGGGCCAAGGCCGTTTCCCGTGCCCGCTTCGGTCTTTATGTCTGCCGACAACGTCGTCGCAGAAGAGAGGCCGCGGAGCATGATCGTCGTCGCAGAGGACCACGAGGACATCCTGTTCGTGCTGCAGCGCGCCCTCGAACGCGCGGGCCACGAGGTGGTGGCCACCACGGACGGCGCCGCGGCGCTGGAGGCGGTCCGCCGGCACCGCCCCGACGTCGTGGTCACCGACGTGGACATGCCCCGGATGACCGGGCTGGACCTGTGCCGCGCCATCCGCGCCGACGAGCACCTGCGGCACATCCCGGTGGTCCTGGCCAGCGGGTCGCTGCTGCCGGGCGACCAGCGCGCGGCCGAGGTGGGCGCCACCGCGACGCTGCTCAAGCCGTTCCTGCCGGCCCAGCTCCTGGCGTGCGTCGCGGCGCTGCTGCCGCCACGGCAGGCCTGAGCACGGGCGGCCCGGACGGCGACGCGGTCCCGGCCTGTCCCGCGGCCGCCCCGGCCGAGGGCTGTCCCACGCAGGGCGGGCGGATCGCCGGCGGCCTCGACGCCTCGGCGACGGCGGGCAGCGCGGCCGCCTCCGCCGCGGCCCGCTCGGCGAGCGCGCGGTCCAGCGCCACCCGCTCGTCGCGGTCCGCGACCGGAGTCTCGGCCCCCGCGGCGTTCAGCGGGAGCGTGAAGTGGAAACGCGTGCCGCCGCCCGGGTTGTCGGCCACCCCGATCGTGCCGCCGTGGCGTTCCACGATGCGGCGGCAGATCGCCAGACCCAGGCCGGTGCCGGCGTACCCGGCGGCGGTTCTGGCCCGGTGGAACGACTCGAAGATGGCCGGCTTGTCGTCCGCCGGGATGCCGATGCCACGGTCGGCCACCTCGATGCGGGTCCAGCCCGGCTCGGCCGGCGCCGCGGTGACGTCGATGCGGGCGGCGCGGCCGGGTGGCACGTACTTGAGGGCGTTGCCGAGCAGGTTGTCGAGCACGTGCCGCAGCATCGCGGGGTCCGCGCGCACCTCGGGCAGCGGGCCCACGTACACGTCGGGCGGCGGGCCCGCGGCGGGCCGTACGTGCTCGGTGCGCTGCGCGACCACCTCCGCGACCAGCGGGCCCAGCGGGACGGCCCGCAGGGTCAGCGGGGCATTGCGCGACGTCGTGTACGCCAGCAGCGTGTCGATCAGGGCCGCCATCCGGTCCACCGCGTTCATGATCCGGTCGAGGGCGGCCCGCACCTCGGCGACCTCCGGGCCCGGCGGCGCGTCGGTCAGCTCGTCGGCGGCGGTCTCGCAGTGCCCGCGGATGACCGCCAGCGGCGCCTTGAGGTCGTGCGCCACCACCCCGGCGAAGACGGCCAGGTCGTTCTCGTACCGGCGCAGCTCGGTGATGTCGTGGAAGACCGCGACGGCGCCGTGCTGCCCCGCGCTGGGGTCGAGCGGGCGGCCGTCGACGCTGATCAGGATGCCGTCCGGGCGCTGCTCGTTGCGGATCAGCATCTCGACGCCGTCCGACGCCTCCCCCTGCAGGGCACGGACGAGTGGCATCTGCTCCAGCGGGAAGGGGGTGCGGCCGTCCGGGCGGAAGATGCCGTAGTGCGCCTGCCAGTCGTCGGGCCGTTCGGCGTCGACGGCCACGCCGAGCAGCGCCTTGCCCGCCGGGTTGTGCAGCAGGAACCGGCCGTTCTCGTCCACCACGCCGACGCCGTCGCCGAGGCTCGCCATGATCGCGCCGAGCAGGCCCGCCTGCCGGCGGCTCTCCGCCTCGGCCGACCGCAGCTCCGCCGTCGCCACCAGCACCTGCTCCCGGGCCCGGGACCGGCCCGTCGCGAGCACCCACACCAGCACGGCCAGCATCAGCGTGAGCAGGATCCCGCCGAGCAGCACGGTGGTCGGCGTGCCGTTGCGGGCGCCGGGCAGCCGGTGCGAGTCGGCGCCGGTCAGCAGCGTCCACTGGTGGTCGGCCACCGGGAAGGTCGCCCGCCGTTCGAGGTCACGCCGGCCGGGGGCGTCGTACGCGGCCACCTTGAGCCGCTGGCCCTCGCCGTCGGTGGCGTACAGCTCGCCGTCGAGCAGGCCCTGGCTGGCGGCGCCGAGCACGCCGCCGAGGAAGTCCTGCCCGCGCAGCCCCATGGCGACCCAGCCCTGGAAGCGCGGCAGGTCGTCGTCGGCGGCGGGCGCGGTGTAGACGGGCGCGACGAAGATGAACGACAGCTGCCGGTGGATCAGGGGCACGGTCCGGTCACGCAGCAGCACGTACGCGTCGGACACGGTGGGCCGGCCGGTGCGGCGCGCCTCCAGCAGCGCGGCGGCACCCTCGGGCGCGGAGGCCACGTCGAGCCCGGAGGCGACGGCGGCGCTGTTGTTGAGGGTGCGCTGGAAGATCGAGAAGAGGTGGAGGTCCGGGTCGCCGCGCGGCTGCAGCGTGAGCCCGTCCGCGCCGCGGGAGCGCCACAACCGCTCGGTCTCCGCGATCTCGCCGGAGGGCGTCGCGACGACGAACGCCACCGACGTGGCGCCGACCAGGCCGGCCGTGCCGAGGGGCGCGGTGGCGGCGGCGAAGTCGCGGGCGGTCAGGCGGGGGTTGGTGCCGAGCCCGGCGGCCACGGCCTGCATGAGGTCCCGGTACCGGCCGGTCTCGGCGGTGACGGCGGCGCGGGCGACGGCGGTGCGCTGGTCCATCACCCGGGCCGCGGCGGCACGCTGGTCGTCGTGCAGCGCCCCGACCGTACGCAGCGTGACGGCGAGGCCGATGACGAGCACGGTGGCGGCGAGGAGCGGACCGGCGAGGCGCGCTCGCCGCGTCTCGCCGTGCGCGATCGTCCCCCTGCTTCCCACCGAACGGAGCATAAAACGCAAATCACCCCCGTCGGCGAGGTTCCGCCGACGGGGGTGAAGATCGCTCACTTACTTCCAGGTGTCGTACTGGTACAGGTTCCAGGTCGCCATGATGCCGGTGACCTTCGTGTAGTAGTTCGGGTCGGTGGCGTACCCGGCCTTCCAGACCTTCCAGATGAACTTGTTGGCGTCTTCGGTGTACTCGAACGCCGGGGCGTAGCGGGGGTTCACCCGCAGGAAGCTGCCGTGGTCGCGGAACGAGTGGGCCTGGGTGGCGTACGTGCGGAAGGCCGCCGAGGTCGAGAAGCAGTCGCCCGCCTTCGTGCACTCGTTCGTCCGGTACACGTGGCAGCCGTTCGCCAGCTTGCCGTACGAGCCGTTCTGGCACTTGATGCCGAAGTAGTTCTTGTCCACCGAGGCGAGGCCGCTGCGGCCCCAGCCCGACTCGAGGATGGCCTGCGCGATCGTCACCGACGGCGGGACGCCGTACTCGCGCCAGCCGCGCTGCGCGCCGGCCACGGACGACCGGATGAACTGGTCCGGGGTGAGCGACACCGCGGGCGCGGGCGTGGCCGAGCCGGTGCACGCCGTAAGCGGCCCGGAGTACATGTACCCGTGCGAGATGTAGGTGCCCGCCGACGTCCGGTCCCACTGCGCGGTGGTGCGCACGGTGCCGGAGACGCTCTGCCCGGTGACCGCGCAGTCCAGGTTGACCTTGTCGCCGCTGGTGACCGTACCGAGCACCGACGACGCGGTCGACGGCGCCGAGCGCAGGTTGACCTTGCCCTCGAAGCTCTTGACCGTGCCGACGACGTACCGCTTGCCGGTGGACGTGGACGGCTTCGCCTTGACGGGCACCGCGGTGGGCGAGGTCGCGGCGCACCGCGGGGCCGTCCTGACCGACTTCACGTACGCGTGCGAGACGTACCGGCCGTTGCCGAGCTTGTCCCAGGCGGTGGTGGTGCGGACGGCGCCGCGCACGCTCTGGCCGGTCACCGTGCACACGACGGTGACCTTCTGCCCGTTGCGCAGCGAACCGACCGCCTTCGCGGCCAGCGACGGCGCGGAGCGCACCTTCAGCGAGCTCCCCACCTTGATCGTGGCGGTCATTCCGGCGGCACTGGCCACGCCGGGCGCCACGACCAGCCCGGCTCCGAGCGCGGCGACCAGCAGCGGCCCGGTGAGCAGTCGTCGGGCGGCGGTGTACGGCATCTACGTCCCCTCCATAGCGGCGTCGGCGTCCGTGCTTCGGCTCCGTTAGAAGGTCTCGGCGGGCCGTTGCGGGCCCAGGCACCGCCCGGGTGCAGTCGAGTTGCCGCTCGCCCCGCCGCCCGGCAAGCTCCGGAACCGGCCGCCCGACGAGCTCCGCAACCCGCCGGCCGGCGAGCTCGGGAACCCGCCCGGTCAGCTCCGGAACGCGCCGGCCGGCGAGCTCGGGAACCCGCCCGGTCAGCTCCGGACCGCGCCGGCCGGCGAGCTCGGGGACCCGCTGCGCCGGGCGCTGCGGGACGCGTTGCGCCGCGGGCTCCGACATCGGCGCCGGCGCGTGCTTGAAAGTCACGCCGAATGGGCATTGCGGGACCGCCCCGCTGTGACGTTCAGGAGGAAACCGCCCATGACGGCCCTGGCCTCGCGCCCCGCCCCCACGGCCGAAGCCCCCGGTGCCCGCCGGGGAGTCAGCCACGTGCTGGCCCACGCCCTCGTCGGCGTGCTCGCGGCGCTGGGCGTGGCAGCCGTCTACTACGCCTGCGTCCGTACGCCGCTGGGCCAGACGATCGACACGCTGGTCATGCGCGGCGCCGACGTGCAGCACCCGCGCGTCGTGCAGGTGCTGGACCGGGCGCTGAACGGCACGACCCTGGTCAGCCTCGTGGCCGTCTGCCTCGCCGCCGCGGCGATCGGCGTGGTCCGCCGCCGCGCCGACCTGGCCTTCGCGGCGGCGGTCCTGGTGCTCGGCGCCAATGCCAGCACCCGGCTGCTCAAGACCTACCTGGCCCGGCCCGAGCTGGACGGCTACCCCGCCCCCAACTCGTTCCCGAGCGGGCACACCACCGCCGCGGCGTCGGTCGCGTTCGCGCTGATCCTGGTGCTGCCGTTCGCGGTCCGCGGCACCGTCGCGCTGATCGGGGCGGCGTACGTCACGATCATCGCCGTGGCGACCGTCTGGGCCGAGTGGCACCGCCCGAGCGACACCGTCGCGGCCCTGCTGGTGGTCCTCGCGTGGAGCGCGCTGGCGTCGACGATCGTGCGCGCCCGCCGCGTCCGCATCACCGGCGTGACCGCCCGCCCCAACCGCCTCGCCATGCTGCTGTTCACGGTGATCGGCGCGATCAGCTCGGTCGCCGCGCTGCTCGGCCTCGGCGCCGTGGCGCTCTCCGAGCGGGTCGTACCGGACCTCGTCTCCGGCCGGTTCGCCTTCGCGGCCGGCACCGCGGCGGTCACGGCCGCCGTCGCCGGGACCTTCGCGGTCTGGGTCCGCCTCGCCGCAGGCGACCAGCCCTCCACGCCGGACTCGGCCCCGGTCCCCGCCTCGGCCCAGTCCGGACCCCGCACCGACTGACACCCTCTGGAGGCATCATGACCACCCCGACCCCGGAACCGGGAATGCCCGGCACGTCCGGCACGGTCCCACCCGGCCCGGCGGGCGTCCCGGCCACGCCCGCGGCCGACCCGACGGCACAGACCGCCATGCCCGCCGCGACCGTCCCGGTGGCCACGTACCCGAACTACGCGCTGGCCCAGCAGGCGGTGGACTACCTGTCGGACAACAAGTTCCCCGTCGAACGGACCAGCATCGTCGGCACCGACCTGCGGCTGGTGGAGAACGTCCTCGGCCGCATGACCACCGCCCGCGCCGCGCTCGCGGGCGCGGCCAGCGGCGCCTGGTTCGGCCTGTTCATCGGCCTGTTCTTCGGCATCTTCAGCGACTCCAACTGGGTCGGCGTGATCCTGCTCGGCCTCATCATCGGCGGCATCTGGGGCGCCGTCTTCGGCGCGATCGCCCAGGCCATGACCGGCGGCCGCCGCGACTTCTCGTCGCGCAGCAGCCTGCAGGCCGCCCAGTACGCGGTCATCGTCGAGGCGGAGGTCGCCGACGGGGCGCGGCAGCTGCTCACCCGGCTGAACTGGCGGAACAGCGGAGCCAGGTGAGCGCGGACGAACCACCGACGCGCCGTCCCGCTCGCCGGGGCGGCGCGTTCAGCGTCACCGGGCGGCGATCGCGGCACCGACCCGGGCGTACCGTTCGGCGATGTCCTCCGCCGCCGGGGACCGCATGACCGCGAGTTCGTAGAAGATCGGCGCGCAGGAGGCGATGAGCACCGTGCGCGCGTCGACGCGGGCGGCCGCCTCCCCACGGCTCACCGCCCTTTCGACGGCGACGGCCGCGCGGGCGTAGCGGTCCTCCCAGTACGACCGGAGCGCGTGGGCGGCTGCCGCTGAGCGGAACGACGCCGCGATGAGGGCCCGGGTGATCGACGGTTCCTCGGTCAGGGCGGCGACGATCTGGCGGTTGATCCCGATGAGGTCGCCGACGAGCGAGCCGGTGTCCGGTGGCTCCCACGCCTGTTCGCGCGCGGCCTCGAGGGAGTCGGCGAGCAGTCCGCCGGTGTCCTGCCAGCGGCGATAGACCGTCGTGCGGTGCACTCCCGAGCGCGCGGCCACGGCGTCCACGGTCAGGGCGTCGTACCCCCCGTCCAGCAGCAGCGATGCGACGGCGTCGAGCACTCGCCCGCGCGTGCGAGCGGTCCGGCCGCCCGGCCGGGCCGCGCCCGGGGGCAGGGAAAGGGCTTGCGCGTCCGATGACATGTAGTTAAAGCTACAGGTGTCGCGTTTAGAGGGGGAAGCCGATGTCATCGTTCGAGCCGGGAACGTGCCGCGAGGTGGCCCTGCCGCCGGGCTGGGCGCCGTACGCGCTGGCCGGAGATGCCGCCGGCGCCCTGTGGATGACCGTCCTGGATCCGCCGGGACTCGCCCGGATGTCGCCGGGCGGCGAGATCCGGCACGAGGCCCTTTCACCGGACGAGGGCCGGCCGATGCTGCTGACCGTCGCCGCCGACGGCGCGCTCTGGTGCACCCGGACCGACGACCGGCTGACCCGGCGGGACGCCTCGGGCGGCCACACGGTGATCGACCTGGAACCCGGATCGGCGCCCTACGGCATCGCCGCGGCGCCCGGCGGCGACATCTGGTTCACCGCACCGGGGCGCGACCGGATCGGCCGGGTCTGCGCGGCGGGAACCGTCACGTCGGTCGAGCTGCCGGTCGCGGACGCGCGGGCGGCGATGCTCACCGTCGACGCCGGCGGCCATCCCTGGGCCGCGCTCAACGCCGCCGGCGCCCTGGCCTGCGTGCGCGACGGCACGGTGCGGCTCGTCGAGCTCCCCGGCGGCCGGGCCCCGGCCGCGCCCGTCGGCATCGCCGCCTCCCCGGCGGGCATCTGGTACGCGGACATCGCCGGCGGTTGCGTCGGCCGCGTCGACCCCTCGGGCTCGGTGGAGCGGATCGTCTTCGCCGACGCCGCCTGCCGGCCGCACGCCGTCGCGGCGGACACCGACGGCGCGTGCTGGGTCACGCTCTGGGGCTCCGGGCAGGTGGCCAGGGTCGCCGCCGACGGTGAGGTCACCGTCGTCGACCTGCCGGGCAAGGAGCCGCACGGACTCTGGGTCGAGGACTCCAGGGTGTGGGTGGCGATGGAGAGCGGCTCGCTGGTCGCGATCGAGAAGAGCGCGGTCGCGAGTCCCTGAGGACGACGGCGCGGAAAGGCCGGCCCCGGAGACGACGGAACGCCGGCCCGGAAGGGCCGGCGTCGCGTCGGATGAGCTCAGAGGGTCTCGGCGGCGAGCTGGGTGCGCAGCTTGGTCAGGGCCTTGGTGAGCAGGCGGCTGACGTGCATCTGGGAGATGCCGATCTGCTCGGCGATCTGCGACTGGGTGAGGTTGCCGTAGAAGCGCAGGGTGAGGATCTTCTGCTCGCGTTCGTCGAGGCTGGCCAGGGCGGGGCCGAGGGCGACGCGGGTCTCGGCGAGTTCGTATTCGTGGTCCTCGCCGCCGAGGGTGTCGCCGAGTTCGGTGGTGCCGTCGGCGCTGATCGGGGTGGACAGGCTGGTGGCGTTGTAGGCGCGGGCGCCTTCGAGGCCTTCCAGGACGTCTTCCTCGGTGACGCCGAGGTGTACGGCGATGTCGGCGACCTGCGGGGAGCGGCCCAGGGTGTGGGTGAGGGTGGCGTTGGCCTCGGTGATGGCCAGGCGCAGTTCCTGCAGGCGGCGCGGCACGCGCACGGACCAGGTGCGGTCGCGGAAGTGGCGCTTGATCTCGCCGATGATGGTGGGGATGGCGTAGCCGGCGAAGTCGACGCCGCGTTCGGGGTCGAACTTGTCGACGGCCTTGATCAGGCCGACGGTGGCGGTCTGCACGAGGTCGTCGGTGGGCTCGCCGCGGCCGGAGTAGCGGTGCGCGAGGTGGCGGGCCAGCGGCAGCCAGGCCTCGATCGCCCGGTCCCGCAGCACGGCGCGACGGGGGTCCGTCGGCGCGACGGCGCCCATGGCGGCGAGGAGGTCGGCGGCACTGTCCGTGCTCGAGGACGACGGCGTGCCGGTTCGTAATGCGGTGGCAGTCATTCGAGGGAGGTCCTCCATCAGCGGGCAGAGAGCCGTGCCCGCACGCGGCGACCGTTCACTTGTCCCCACGCTAGCCGCTCGGACCACCCTTGACTAGCCGAAAGTATGAGTCACGTTCCGTGTCGTGCCTTTGACCAGGACCAACCCGGACAACTGTCACGCCGGGGGGACAGCGGACGCGGCCCGCGCGTCGAGCCAGTCCGCGAGGGCAGCGGGCGGCAGCGGACGCGACACCAGGTAGCCCTGCACCACATCGCACCCTTCGCCGGCCAGGTAGTCGTACGTCTGACGGTCCTCCACGCCCTCCGCGACGACCCGCAGGTCGAGCGCGTGGCCGAGCTGCACCGCCGACCGGACCACCGCACGGTCACGGTCGTCGGTCGCCATCCGCTGGACGAACGACTTGTCGATCTTGACCTCGTGGATGGGCAGTTCCCGGAGGCGGCCCAGCGAGGAGTAACCCGTGCCGAAGTCGTCGATCGACATCGTGACGCCGAGCGCGTGCAGGCGTTCGAGCGTGGCCCGGCTGCCGTCCGGGTCCGCCAGGATCGTGCCCTCGGTGATCTCCAGGATGAGCGCATCGGGCGGGCTGCCGGTCCGCTCGAGCAGCCGGGCCACCAGGTCCGGCAGGTCCGCGTCGAGCAGGCTGTTGGGTGAGAGGTTGACCGCCACGTGCAGGTCGTGGCCGGCCCGGGCCCAGTCGGCCCGGTGCTGCAGGGCCGTCTCCAGCACGTGCAGGGTGAGCGGGCGTACGAGGCCGGTGTGTTCGGCCAGCGGGATGAAGACGTCCGGCGGGATCGGGCCGTGCTCCGGATGCTGCCAGCGGGCCAGCGCCTCGACGCCGGTGACCGCCCCGGTCCGCGGATCGACCTTGGGCTGGTAGGCGACGCCGAGCGCGCGGCGGTCGACGGCCAGGCGCAGGTCCGCGATGAGCGCCAGCCGCTGCGGCGTGCTGACGGCCAGGCCGCTGTCGTAGAGCCGCTGGCCGCCGCTGCCCTTGGCCGCGTACATCGCGATCTCGGCATGGCGCAGCAGGGTCAGCGCGTCGTCGCCGTGCGCCGGGGCCGACGCGATGCCGATGCTGGCACGGCTCGCGAGAGCCATCGGGCCGATGTGGGTGACCATCTCGGCCACAGCGGCCAGCTCCGCGGCGGCGGCCTGCGCGGCGGCGGGCGTACCGTCACCCGCCAGCACCACCGCGAACTCGTCGCCGCCGAAGCGGGCCACGTCGCCGCGCTCGCCCACGTGCGCGCGGAGCCGCTCGCCGACGTCACGCAGCAGGGCGTCGCCGGTCTCGTGGCCCAGGCCGTCGTTGATCTCCTTGAAGCGGTCGAGATCCAGCAGCAGGACCGCGACGCCCGCCCCGCAGGCGCGTGCCGCGGCCAGCCGGGCATCGAGCAGCTCGTGCAGGTGGCGGCGGTTGGGCAGGCCGGTCAGCGGATCGTGGGAGGCGAGATGCTGCTTCTCCGCCGCCTCCCGGCGGAGCCGGTCGACCAGCACCGCGCGGCTCAGCGCCGCTCCGGCGTGGTTGGCGAGGGCCTCGAACAGGCGCAGGGCGGCCTCGGTGAAGCCTCCGGCGTCCGCGAGGCTGCCCGAGACCACGAGGGCCGCGGGGCGGTCGCCGTACGGGACGGGAACCCCCATCGCGTCCGGTCCGTCACCCGGCGGCCGCAGGACCGGGCTCCCCAGGAGCACCGGTGCCAGCCAGGCGTCCCCGGCAGCGGTGGCGGCCTCCGTCGTGACGGGCCGGCCCTGCCCGGCCAGCCGGATCCGGCGCAGCCGCCCGGCGACCTGCCCGTCCGCCGCGATCACCAGCTCGGCGGCCTCGGCGCGCAGCACGTCACGGACCCGGTCGAGCGCCACGGCCACGAGATCGTCGGTCCCGCGGGTGCCGTCGAGGGCGCGGGTGAAGCCGTACAGCTGCTCCACCTCCGACGCGCCGTTGTTGAGCGCCGCGTACGCCCGGTACGCCAGCAGCAGCACGACCGCGACGACGCCCACCAGCGCGAGCGTCCAGCGCGCCTGTACGGCGGCCTGGAAGCCGACCAGCGCCACGGTCGTCGTCACGGCCACCATCCAGGTGCTGCGCAGGGCGGCCGGCAGCCGGCGCCACTCCCCCGGGTCGTCGTGCACGGCGATCACCGCCGTGAGCAGGACGGCGGCGACGACGTCGGCCGTGATCATGGCCGCGTACGCGGCCACCGCGTCGCGCACGCCGAGGTGCCCCGCGGTCGCCCCCAGCCCGTGCGGCGCCACCGCCGAGAAGACGAGCGCGCCCACCGCGGCCTGAACGGCGAGCAGCGCGACGTTGAAGGCCAGCTTGGCGCCACGCTGGTGGCGCAGCACGATCAGCCCCACACCGCCGGCGAGCGCGCGGACGGCGATGACCACGAGCGGGTCGAAGGCGAGCAGCCCGAACACCATCGGCAGCTCGGAGACGTTGATGCCGTGCGCGCCGCGGCGTACCCGGACGTGAACCGTGGAGCCCTCGGTGAGGAGGAACAGCACGGCCAGGCCGGCGCCCCACCACAGACCTCCCGGGACGGTGGGCGCGCTGATCCCGTCCCGGGCGAGAACGGCGGCCACGGCGGTCGCGCCGGCCAGCATCGCGCCGGTGAGCAGGCCCACCAGCGTCGCGGGCCGCGGACCGGGCGCCCGCTCCGCTACCGCCACGGGTCCCCGGTCCAGCCGGCCGCCGACCAGCTGCGCCCGCTCCACGACCGGCCGCTCCAGGTGTCGCCGGACCAGGAGCGCCCGCTCCAGGTCGCGCCGGACCAGCTGCGTCCCGACCACGTCGCCCCGGACCAGGAGCGCCCGGACCAGGTCAGCGGCGCCCACGTCTGGTCACCGGCGACCGGGGCACCCCAGGTGGCGCCCGTCCACGCGGAACCGTTCCAGGTGCCGCCTTCCCAGACCTGCTGCTTCGCCGAGCCGGCGGCCCACGCCGACGCGGCCCAGGGGCGCCCGAAGATGTCCCGCTCCCCGGTCAGCGGCGTGCCGGTCACCGAGTCGTAGACGTACGCGCCGCCGCGCGACGCCTCGAGCGAGCCGAGCCCGGTGGCGGCCGCGTTGACCTGCGTGCCGGCGCCCTTCGTCGCGGTCCGGGCGGCACGGGCGACGTTGATCTGCCCGGCGCCGGCCGCGTACGCGTCACCGCCGGTGATCGGGTCGGCCGTGCTCATCAGCAGCTGCTTGACCTGGTCCGGCTTCAGGCTGGGGCGCTGCTGCAGCAACAGCGCGACCGAGCCGGAGACCACGGCCGCCGCCTGCGACGTCCCGCTGCCGCGCAGGAACCGCTGCGCCGGGTCGGCCGTCGCGCTCAGGTGCGCACCCGGGTACGTGCGGTCGATGTACGAGCCCGGCGCGCGCAGCGACACGATCGAGCGCCCGGAGGCCAGCACGTCGGCGTGCCGGGCGGCGTTGCCACGGTTGCTGAAGTCGGCGACGGTGTCGTCCGTGCGCACGTCCGTGCCCCGGGCGTCGGCGGCCCCCACGGCGATGACATCCGGATCCGCGGCGGGCATGGTGAGGCGATCCGCCATGAAGCCGTCGTTGCCGCCGGCCACGACCACGACGATGCCCGCGGCCCAGGCCTGCTCCACGGCGTACGCCAGCGGATCACGGGTGCTGGACTGCGCCGACCCGGTGCCGTAGGAGAGGTTCAGCACGCGGATGTTGAGGCCCTTGTCGTTGCGGTGCTCGACGACCCAGTCGATGGCCGCGATGACCTGTGACACGTCCACCGCACCGTCGGCGGCGGCGACCTTGAGGCTGAGCAGGTGGGCGCCCGGCGCCACGCCACGGAAACCGCTCGCGCCCGCGGTGGCCGGGTCCTGTCCGGCGATGATGCCGGCCATGTGCGTGCCGTGGCCGTACGTGTCCAGATAGCGCAGGTTGCTGCTCTGCGACTCGAACGACAGGTCCGGACCGTTGACGACCTTGCCGGCGCCGGTGAGCCCGGGCACCGGTGCGACACCCGAGTCGATCAGGGCGACGCCGATGCCCGCGCCGGTGAGCGCGACGCCCGCGGGCGTGTAGCCGTCGTCGGGGTCGTCCTTGTCCGCCCTGTCGGCCCCGGCGCCCTTGATGACGCCGGGCAGCGGCGTGCTGCCGGTCTGGTTGAGCCAACCGTCGCTCTGCCACACACCGGCGAGCTGCGGGGCGGCCACCGGGACGGCGCCGGTCACGGCCGGCCCACCGGCCGTGAGGACGGCGGCGAGCCCTGCCGTTGTCGCTGCACGCGCAAGTGATCCCATGCCGGCCCTCCGTTGATCGGTCTCCTGCTCGGGGGCCCATCGGCCGGGCGATCACGGTCTGTAGCCAAATTCCCCCGGCGATTCGCCCCGACCGCGGGATGGCACGATTCGACCACGGGTGTGCGGGGGTAAACACCGTCGAAACGCACGGAGACTGGAGAACAGCAGATGGCCATTCTCGGCATCGACATCGGCGGGTCGGGCGTGAAAGGGGCACCGGTCGACACGGTGCGCGGCGAGTTGCTCGCGGAACGGGTCCGCGTACCGACGCCGCAGCCCTCGGACGTGGCGAGCGTGGTCGAGGCGGTCGCCGAGGTGGCCGGGCAGTTCGGCGACTACGAACGGGTCGGCGTCACCTTCCCCGGCGTCGTCGTGGACGGCGTGACGCGTACCGCCGCGAACGTCGACAAGTCGTGGGTCGACGCGCCCGCCGCCCGGCTGTTCGCCGACCGCCTGGGCAAGCCGGTGTCGGTGCTCAACGACGCCGACGCCGCGGGCGTCGCCGAGGTCGCCTTCGGCGCCGGGCACGACCAGCGCGGGCTGGTGATGATGCTGACCTTCGGTACGGGCATCGGCAGCGCGCTGTTCCTCGACGGCACGCTGGTGCCGAACACCGAGTTCGGCCACCTGGAGCTCGACGGCAAGGACGCGGAGCTGCGGGCCTCCGACCGCGCCCGCGAGCAGGAGGACCTGAGCTGGGAGAAGTGGGCCGGCCGGGTCCAGGACTACCTGCGCCACGTGGAGATGCTGCTGTCGCCGCGGCTGTTCATCGTCGGCGGCGGGGTCAGCAAGAAGTCCGACAAGTGGCTCCCGCTGCTCGAGATCCGTACCCCGATCGTGCCCGCCACCCTGCTCAACAACGCCGGCATCATCGGCGCGGCGGTCACCGCCGAGCAGGCCGACGGGCACCCGGGCGCGGTGCAGACGCAGGCGGACCGGCCCGGCGTCGCCGGCGCGGCCGTCGCGGGCCGGGAGGACTGAGCGCATGCCCCGCACCGTCGCCACGAACACGAAGGTCGGCCGGGAGGAGCTCCTCGAGTTCCTGCGGCCGCGGCACCACGCGATCCTCATGACCACCCGGCGCGACGGCCGTCCGCAGTCCTCGCCCAACACCTGCGGCCTCGACGCGCAGGGCCGCATCGTCATCTCCACGTACCCGGAACGCGCGAAGGCGGCCAACATCCGCCGCGATCCGCGGGTCAGCGTCTGCGTGCTCTCCGACGACTTCGGCGGCGCGTGGGTGCAGGTCGACGGGACCGCCGAGGTGCTGGACCTGCCGGAGGCGCTGGAGCCGCTCGTCGAGTACTTCCGGGTGATCTCCGGCGAGCACCCGGACTGGGACGAGTACCGCCAGGCGATGCGCGACCAGGGGAAGTCGCTGATCCGCGTGACGATCGAGTCGTGGGGCCCGATCGCCACCGGCGGCTTCCCGGCCCGGCTGGCCTGAGCCCCGTCAGGACCGCAGCATCTCGGGACCGAACACCTCGTACGCGATCCGGTCACCGGGCACGCCGCGGCTCAGCAGGTTGCTGCGGACGTGGTTCATGAACGGCAGCGGGCCGCAGAGGTGCACGTGGGCGCCCGGCGGCAGCGGGATGGAGTCGGGGTTCACCCGGCCGGCGTTCACGCGCGCCCGGTCGACGGCCACCGGCTCCGCGTCCGCGCCGTGCTCGTACCAGAGGTCGAGGCGCAGCTCGGGCAGGCTCCGGCTGAGCCGCGGCAGGTGCCGGCGCAGCGCGTGGGTGGAGCCGGCCCGGTCGGCGTGCACGAGCACGACCGGCCGCTGCGGGCCGTGCTCGGCGAGGTGCTCGAGCGCCGACATCGCCGGTGTCACGCCGATGCCCGCGCTGACCAGCACCAGCGGCCCGTCGCCGGGCACGCTGCTGACGTCGCCGAACGCCGGGCTCACGCGGAGCTCGTCGCCGGGCGCGACGCTGTCGTGCAGGAACGACGACACCGCGCCGGCCGGTGCGCCGCCCTGGGCGCGGACCCGCTTGACGGTGATCTGCCACGTGTCGGCGCCGGGCCGGCCGGACAGGCTGTACTGACGGATCTGCCGGCCGGCTCCGGCGCCCAGCTCGGCGATCACCGAGACGTACTGGCCGGGGACGAACCGGCCGGCGGGGCGGCCGTCGGCCGGCGCGAGCACGAGCGAGACGACGTCCCCGGTCTCCTCCACGCGGTCGGTCACCCGCCACGAACGCCACACCGCGGCCGGGTCGCCGACGCCGGCGTGCTGGTAGAGCCGCGCCTCCCGGGCGACCAGCTCGCAGGCGAACAGCCAGTACACCTCGTCCCAGGCCCGGGCCACGTCCGGCGTGACCGCGTCGCCGAGGACCTCCCCCACGGCGGCCAGCAGATGCCGTCCGACGATCGGGTACTGCGCCGGCGTGATCCCGAGCGAGGCGTGCTTGTGCGCGATCCGCTCGACGATCGGGGTCCACGGCACGGCGGATCCGGCGGTGAGGTGCTCGGCGTACCCGACGACGGCCCCGGCGAGGGCCTGCCGCTGCTTGCCGGTCGCCTGGTTGCCGCGGTTGAACAGGTCCAGCAGTTCCGGGTGGGCGGCGAACATCCGGGTGTAGAAGGCGCCGGTGATGGCCTCGGCGTGGCTGCGCACTGCGGGCAGGGTCGAGGTGACGACGGCTGCCGACGACGGTGTGAGCAAGGTTCTCCTTCGGTCGCGGGAACGGGCAGCCGGTTCCGCGACCGCCCGGGCGACCGTATGGGCGTGGAACTGCCGGGTTGAGTGCCGAAGGTCCCGCCCGGGTGATTTCGACCGTGATGTACGCCTCGTCAGCCGGCGGGCAGGCGGATGGTGAAGGCAGCGCCCTGCCCGGGACGGCCGGACGCCTCGATCGTGCCGCCGTGCCCGGTGACGACCTCGCGGGCCAGGGCCAGCCCGAGCCCGAAGCGGCGCTGGTCGCCGTGGCTGCCGCGGGCGAAACGGGCGAACAGCCGTTCCGTGTCGGCCGGGTCGAAGCCGGTGCCGTCGTCGCGGACCACGACGCTGACCACGGCGTGCTCGCGGCCCAGCTCGACGCTGACGTGCCCGCCGCCCGCGGTGTGGCTCAGCGCGTTGTCGACCAGGGCGGTGAGCACCCGCCGCAGGGCCGCCCGGTGGCCGCGGACCACGGCCGGCCCGTCGGCCGCGGGGACGAGGGTCAGCTCCACGTCCTGCTCGCGGGCTCGGTTGGCGTGGTCGGCGATGACGTCCGCCGCCACGGCCCGCAGGTCCACCGGTACGCGCGCGTCGTCGCGGCGGCTGAGCTGGGTGGACAGCAGCAGGTCCTCGACGACCTCGCCGAGGTGCCGGGTGCCCGCGACGAGCCGGTCGACGTCCGTGGCGACGCTCTCGCCGGTCTCGCCGGCCCGCAGGTCCATCTGGAGCAGCTGCGCCCGGGTGTGCAGCTGGGTGAGCGGCGTGCGCAGCTCGTGGCTGGCGTCCGCGACGAACCGCCGCTGCCGCGCGAGGGCGTCCGCGAGCGGGGCCGTCGCGCGGCGGGCCAGCAGCGTCGCCGAGAGCGCCGCGATGAGCAGGCCGACCAGCTCCCCGGCGGCGAGCGCGCCGATCAGCCGCTCGCGCTCGTCGTGCTGCTCGTGCCGGCTCATGACGACCTGCACGACCCGGTCGTCGCGCCGCGTGGTCAGGACCAGGTAGCCGCCCTCGCGGCCGCCGGTCTCGCCCGTCTCGGCCGGCCCGCCCGCGCGGACCCGGGCGAGGGCGGCGAGATCGGGAAGACGGCCGGGCGCGTCGCGGGTGCCCTCCACCGCGCCGGCGGCGTCCTGCCGGAAGATCCACACACCCGGCGGCGGGTCCTCCACGTCGTCCGCGCTCGCCGCGGTGTCGCGCAGCAGAGAGGTCGCGGCGGCGTTCTGGCTGCGCGTCACCACGATGAGGGCGAGCACGCCGACGACCAGCAGGCTCACCGTGATCGCGGCCGCGGTCTGCAGCGCGATGACGCGGCGTGCCCGGCGCAGCAGGACGTGATCCGGGTCCTGCTGCGCACGTCCCGGCCTCATGCGCGCCCGAGCCGGTAACCCACGCCCCGGACGGTCGAGATCGCCGCCGCCCCGAGCTTGCGCCGCAGATAGTGCACGTACGTGTCGACGAGGGTGACGCTGGTGGCATCGGGGAACACGTGCGCCACGATCTGCTCGCGGGTGAAGGCCTGCGACGGGTTCCGGGCCAGCAGCCGCAGCAGGTCGCTCTCCCGGCCGGACAGCGCCACCACCGAGCCGTCCGGGCCGGTCACCGTCCGGGAGATGAGGTCGAACTCCGCGTCGCCCACGGCCAGCCGGTCTCCCGCGGCGGCACGCCGGCGCAGCAGGACGCGTACCCGGGCCAGCAGCTCGTCGACCTCGAACGGCTTGACGAGGTAGTCCTCGGCGCCGCTGTCCAGGCCCGCCACCCGGTCGGCCACCGTGCCCAACGCCGTCAGCACGAGCGCGGGGACCGTGACGCCGCTGCGGCGCAGGCGTCCCAGCAGGTCGAGGCCCTCGATGGCGGGCAGCCCGCGGTCGACGATCATCGCGTCGTAGCGGCGGGTCAGCGCCAGGTGCAGCCCGGCCTGGCCGTCGGGGGCGAGGTCGGACTCGTACCCGGCGCCGCGGAACAGGCGGGCCAGCAGCGGGCCCAGCTCGCGGTCGTCCTCGACCACCAGCACCCGCGCGGCGCCCGGAACGGCGTCGGTCATGGTGTCACTCTCGCAGGCCGGCACCGCCCGAGCGTCTCCGGGAGAAATTGGAGGATTCGAAGATTCACTGGCCTAGCGTTTGCGTCGATGCCGGGCGAATGCGACCCCGCGTCGCCTCCTATGCCGTATCGGAAGGAATCCCATGGGCACTGTCAACGGGCTGCCGGCGCACATCCTGCTCGTGCACGCCGTCGTGGTCCTGCTGCCACTCGCCGCGCTCCTGCTCGTCCTGACCGCCGCCTGGCCGGAGGCACGGCGCCGCTTCGCCGGGCCGAACGCGATCCTGTCCGTGCTCGTGGTGATCCTGGTGCCGCTGACGACGAGCGCCGGCGAGTGGCTGGAGGAGCGGGTTCCGCGCACGGAGCTGCTGCACGACCACGCGGAGCTCGGCGACACCGCCCTCTTCGCCGCGATCCCGGTGGCGCTGCTGGCCCTGGTGGTCTGGTGGCGGCACCGCGAGGCCACGGCCACCGGGTCCCTCGGCGGGGAGCGGGCCGGCGGCGCGGGCGTCGCGACCGCCACCGGGCGGCGGACCTACCTGGCCCCGCTGTCGGTCACGATCACCCGGATCGTCACCGTGCTGGCCGTGCTCATCGCCGGTTTCGCCGTGTTCGACACGTACCGCATCGGTGACTCCGGCGCGAAGGCGGCGTGGAACGACAAGGTCAGCTCGACGCCGGCCCACGGGGGCCCGGACGGGGACTGAGGCTCAGGCGATGACGCTGGGGAGCAGGTACACGAGGTCGTCACGGTGCAGCTCGGCCACCGCCTCGAGCAGGTCGGGGTGGCGCAGCAGCACCGCGGCGGCGCGTTCGCGCTGGTCGGGGGCGGTCAGGCGGCGGAACTCCGCGGGCAGGTCACCGGGGCGCCGGCGCGGGCGCGGGCGGTCGCCGGCCGGGTCGTGCCCCGCCGGTACGGCCGCGGCCACCGCGTCGACGGCGCGCGCGGCCAGCAGCGGGTCGGCGAGCAGGCAGGCGGCCCAGCTCACCACGACCTCGTCGACCCAGGTACGCCAGCCCTCGTCCTCGGCCAGCTCGTCGTCGGGCTCGCTGCCGGTACGCCAGTCCAGCGTCGCCGAGCCGCCCGGGCCGGCCATCGCGACCAGCTCGGCGTCGACCGGGGTCGGATAGCGCAGCCAGGCGGCGACCGTGACGGCCTGCCGGGCCTGCAGCTCGTTGAGGGTCACGGCCACCGGGTCGGGGCCGGTGCAGGGGTACGCGCGGACCAGCCAGTGCGTGCTGGCCGCGATGACGGGCGACAGCGCGGTCGACGGACCCGCCATGGTGTTCCCCCAGGGATCGGTGCTCCCCTGCCTGGGGTGCGTCACCGCTACCACTCGGCGCGGCGCCGCGGGCCCTGAGTAGCCTGCCCCGGATGGCACCGCACGGCAACCGACGGGCAACGATCTTCGCGCGGGTGAGCTCGGGGACGGCGACGCTCGAGCCGGATCCCGCCCGGGGGCAGGGCTGGACCGTGTGCGTGGACGGGGTGCCGCAGTCGTACGTCGATCTGGGCGATCCCACGGTGCTGGCCTTCGGATACGTGCGCCGGTTGGCCGCGGTGCTGCGGTTGTGCGCTCCTGCGGCCGTACCGTTGCGGGTTCTGCATCTGGGTGGCGGCGGGCTGACGCTGCCCCGGTGGGTGTCCGCGACGCGGCCCGGGTCGTCACAGACGGTGGTGGAGCGCGATCCGTTGTTGCTCGCGGTGGTCGCCAAGCACCTGCCGTGGCCTTCGTCCGTCGGGGTGGAGGTGGCCGACGCCCGGGAGTTCGTGGAGGCCGGCGACCCGCAGAGTTACGACGTCGTGGTCACCGACGTGTTCGAGGGCGCGGCGATGCCGGCGAGTGTGGCCGGGGTGGGGTTCGCGCGGGCCGCGGCCCGGCTGCTGCGGCCCGGCGGCGTGCTCGCGATGAACCTCACGGACGTGCCGCCGCTGGCCTACTCGCGCATCCAGGCGGCGACGCTGCGGGCGGCGTTCGGCGAGGTCGCGATGATCGCGCCGCCGGGGCTGCTGCGCGGGCGCAAGGCGGGCAACGTGGTGCTCGCCGCGGCGGCCGTTCCCGGTGGGCTGCCGGTCGCCGGCCTGGCCGCGGCGGTCGCCGGCGACGCCGAGCCGGCCCGCGTCTGGCACGGCGACGACCTGACCGGATTTCTGGGCGGTGCAAAGGCGCGCCTCGACGGGTACGCGTGAGGCCGCTCCGGTAGGTTGTGAGGCACCGGGTGCAAGGCCGTTTGCGGTTCCTCCATTGCGGAGAAACTGGCGAGGACGGCCGCTGCATTTCGCCCGTCGCCAGCCCGCCCCCGCGCTACCTGACTACGGTGGAGATCATGACCGGTCGCTTTCCCATCGAAGACGTGACCCCGTCCGTGTCCTGCGGCCGCTACCCCGCCAAGGCGGTGGTCGGTGAGCTCGTGCCGATCTCGGCGGTGTCCTATCGGGAAGGCCACCACGCGCTCGGCGTGAACGTGGTATGGCAGGGCCCCGACGGGGAGTCCGAGCCGTTCACCCGGCTCGATCCCGGCGAGCCCGGCCTGGACCAGTGGCACGGCGTGATCAAGCCGGACCGGGTGGGCCGCTGGACGTTCACCGTCGAGGCGTTCGACGACCCGTACCTCACCTGGCACAACGCGGTCACCAAGAAGATCGGTGCCGGGCAGGGCCTGGAGGACCTCGCCAACGACCTGGCCGAGGGCGCCGAGGTCCTGGACCTGGCCGCGAAGATCGTGCCGCAGGGCGACGAGGACCGGGTGCGCGCGGCCGCCGCGGCGCTGCGCGACGACAACCGCTCGCTGTTCTCGCGGGTCTCCCCCGCGCTGGACCTGCAGCCGCTGCTCTGGCACAACCCGGTGCGCCAGCTGGTGACCACGACCCGGTCGTATTCGATCTGGGTCGACCGCAAGCGCGCGCTGTTCTCCTCCTGGTACGAGTTCTTCCCGCGTTCGGAGGGCGCCGAGATCGGGCCCGACGCCACCCCGGTCAGGCACGGCACCTTCGCGACCGCCGCGGAGCGCATCCCGGCCGTCGCCGCGATGGGCTTCGACGTGCTGTACCTGCCGCCGATCCACCCCATCGGCAAGATCAACCGCAAGGGCCGCAACAACACGCTGGTGGCCCGCCCGCAGGACGTCGGCTCGCCCTGGGCGATCGGCTCCGACGAGGGCGGTCACGACGCGATCCACCCGCAGCTGGGCACGCTGGAGGACTTCCGGGCCTTCATCCGTACGGCCAACGAGCACGGCCTGGAGATCGCGATGGACCTCGCGCTGCAGGCCGCCCCCGACCACCCCTGGGTCCGCGAGCACCCGGAGTGGTTCACCACGCGCGCCGACGGCACCATCGCCTACGCCGAGAACCCGCCCAAGAAGTACCAGGACATCTACCCGCTGAACTGGGACAACGACCCGAAGGGCCTGCGCGAGGAGGTGCTGCGCATCGTCCTGCACTGGGTCGAGCAGGGCGTGAAGATCTTCCGCGTGGACAACCCGCACACCAAGGCGCTGAACTTCTGGCAGTGGTGCATCGCCAAGGTGAAGGCGGTGGAGCCGGACGTGCTGTTCCTCGCCGAGGCCTTCACCCGCCCGGCGATGATGAACGGGCTCGGCAGGATCGGCTTCACCCAGTCGTACACGTACTTCACCTGGCGCACGACCGCGTGGGAGATGCGCGAGTACGTGAACCAGCTCAAGTCCTCGATCGACTGGATGCGCCCGAACTTCTGGCCGAACACGCCGGACATCCTGCCGGAGCACCTCTGGCACGGCGACCCGCCGATGTTCAAGATCCGTACGGTGCTGGCGAGCATGCTCTCGCCGTCCTGGGGCATGTACTCCGGGCTGGAGCTCTTCGAACACGTGCCGCGGCCGGGCTCCGAGGAGTACATCGACAACGAGAAGTTCCAGCTCAAGCCGCGGGACTGGGCCGGCGCGGAACGGGCGGGGCGGTCGCTGGCGCCGTACATCACCCGCCTGAACGCCATCCGGCGGGAGAATCCGGCGCTGCACTGGCTGCGCAACACCGAGTTCCACGAGATCGACAACAGCGAGCTGCTGTGCTGGTCGAAGCGGGATCCGGAGACGGGCAACACCGTTCTGGTGATCTGCTCGTTCGACTCGGCGAACGTGCAGTGGGGCAACACCACGCTCGACATGCCGGCGCTCGGGATGGACTGGCACGAGCGTTTCGACGTGGTGGACCAGATCAGCGGTGCATCGTACGAGTGGGGGCAGCACAACGCGGTCCGGATCGACCCGTACGTCGAGCCGGCGCACATCTTCGTGGTGCACCCGCGCCGCTGAGGCGCATGCGATTCAGTTCCTGCGGGGTGGGGTAGGTGAACGTCTGATGGACCTGACGAACAACCTCGGCGAGAGTGCCGAGCACGATCCCGCGGAGGGCAGTCACGTCGAGGACGGCGTGGTGGAGCATCCCACCGCCGACGACTTCGGGCACGCCCGCGCGCTGCCCGCGGACCGCACCTGGTTCAAGCGTGCCGTCTTCTACGAGGTGCTGGTCCGGGCGTTCTACGACTCCAGTGCGGACGGCTCCGGCGACCTGCGGGGCCTGATCGAGCGGCTGGACTACCTGCAGTGGCTCGGCGTGGACTGCCTCTGGCTCCCGCCGTTCTACGACTCGCCGCTGCGCGACGGCGGCTACGACATCCGCGACTTCTACAAGGTCCTGCCGGACTTCGGGACGGTCGAGGACTTCGTGGCGCTGCTCGACGCGGCACACAAGCGGGGCATCCGGGTCATCACCGACCTGGTCATGAACCACACCTCCGACTCGCACGCCTGGTTCCAGGAGTCGCGGCGCGACCCGGACGGCCCGTACGGCGACTTCTACGTCTGGAGCGACACCAGCGAGAAGTACAAGGACGCGCGGGTCATCTTCGTCGACACCGAGGAGTCGAACTGGACGTTCGACCCGGTGCGCCGGCAGTTCTACTGGCACCGGTTCTTCAGCCACCAGCCGGACCTGAACTACGACAACCCGGCGGTGCAGGAGGCCATGCTCGACGTCCTGCGGTTCTGGCTGGACCTCGGCATCGACGGTTTCCGCCTGGACGCGGTGCCGTACCTGTTCGAGCGCGAGGGCACCAACTGCGAGAACCTGCCGGAGACGCACGCGTTCCTCAAGCACTGCCGCAAGGTGATCGACGACGAGTTCCCCGGCCGGGTGCTGCTCGCCGAGGCCAACCAGTGGCCGGCGGACGTGGTGGAGTACTTCGGCGACTCCGAGACCGGCGGCGACGAGTGCCACATGGCGTTCCACTTCCCGCTGATGCCGCGCATCTTCATGGCGGTGCGCCGCGAGTCCCGCTTCCCGATCTCGGAGATCCTGGCCCAGACGCCCGCGATCCCGGACATGGCCCAGTGGGGCATCTTCCTGCGCAACCACGACGAACTCACGCTCGAGATGGTCACGGACGAAGAGCGCGACTACATGTACTCGGAGTACGCCAAGGACCCGCGGATGAAGGCGAACGTGGGCATCCGCCGGCGGCTCGCCCCGCTGCTGGAGAACGACCGCAACCAGATCGAGCTGTTCACCGCGATGCTGCTGTCGCTGCCCGGCTCGCCGGTGCTGTACTACGGCGACGAGATCGGCATGGGCGACAACATCTGGCTCGGTGACCGCGACGGCGTGCGCACCCCCATGCAGTGGACGCCGGACCGCAACGCGGGCTTCTCCACGGCCAACCCGGGCCGGCTCTTCCTGCCGGCCAACCAGGACCCGGTGTACGGGTACCAGGCGGTCAACGTGGAGGCCCAGCGCGACAGCGCGACGTCGCTGCTCAACTGGACCCGGACCATGCTGGCCGTGCGGCGACGGCACGAGGCGTTCGCCATCGGCACGTTCCGCGAGCTCGGCGGCTCCAACCCGTCGGTGCTGGCGTACCTGCGCGAGGCCGGGGACGACGTGGTGCTCTGCGTCAACAACCTCTCGCGCTTCCCCCAGCCCATCGAGCTGAACCTGCAGCACTGGAACGGGTACACCCCGGTCGAGCTGACCGGCCACGTGAACTTCCCGCGCATCGGTCAGCTGCCGTACCTGCTGACCCTGCCGGGGCACGGGTTCTACTGGTTCCAGCTGTGCGGGTCCGAGGAGAAGCAATGACGCTGCCCTTCGCCGAATGGCTGCCCCAGCAACGCTGGTACGCCGGCCGCAGCCGCACCCTGGTCTCCGCCGAGCCGTCCTCGGTGACCCCGCTGCGCGACGACATGGACCTGATGCTCGTCGACGCCGCGTACGAGGACGGCAGCACCGAGCGCTACCAGGTCGTCGTGGCGTGGAACGACGGGCCTATCTCGGAGTACAGCACGGTGGCCACCATCGGCACCGACGGCGACCGCACCGGCTACGACGCGCTGTACGACGCCGGCGCGGCCCGCTTCCTGCTGAGCCTCATCGACTCGTCGCAGACCCGGGGCGACATCGTCTTCACCCGCGAGCCGGACGCCGTGCTGCCGCTGGACGCGGGGCCGCGGGTCTTCGACGCCGAGCAGAGCAACACCAGCGTGATCTTCGAGGAGCAGGCGATCCTCAAGATCTTCCGGCGGGTGGACTGCGGCATCAACCCCGACATCGAGCTCAACCGGGTGCTCGGCCGCGCCGGCAACGCGCACGTGGCCCGGCTGCTCGGCTCGTTCGAGACCGCCTCGGACGGCGAGCCGTGCCCGCTCGGCATGGTCACCGCGTACGCCGCCAACTCCGCCGAGGGGTGGGCGATGGCCACGGCCAGCGCCCGGGACCTGTTCGCCGACCCCGACCTGCGCGCCGACGAGATGGGCGGCGACTTCGCCGGCGAGTCGTACCGGCTGGGCGAGGCCGTCGCGTCGGTGCACCGCACCCTCGCCGAGGAGCTGGGCAGCGGCCCCTCGCCGTTCCCGGTCGACGCGGTGGTGGCGCGGCTGAACTCCGCCGCGGCGGGCGTGCCCGAGCTGCGCGAGTACGTGCCGGTGATCGAGGAGCGGTTCCGCAAGCTCACCGGCGAACAGGTGACCGTGCAGCGCGTCCACGGCGACCTGCACCTCGGCCAGGTCCTGCGCACCCCGCAGGCGTGGCTGCTCATCGACTTCGAGGGTGAGCCCGGCCAGCCGCTGGACGAGCGCCGGCTGCCGGACTCGCCGCTGCGCGACGTCGCCGGCGTGCTGCGCAGCTACGAGTACGCCGCGTACCAGCTGCTCGTCGACCAGGGCGACGACGAGCACCTGTCCGCGCGGGCCCGCGAGTGGGTCGACCGCAACCGCGCCTCGTTCTGCGACGGGTACGCGGCGGCCGCGGGCGCCGACCCGCGCGAGCATGCGGCGCTGCTCGCGGCGTACGAGCTGGACAAGGCGGTCTACGAGGCCGCATACGAGGCCCGGCACCGGCCCGGATGGCTGCGGATCCCGCTGCGGTCCATCGCCCGGCTCGTCGGCTGACACCCCGGAGGACAGATCCACATGATCGGCCAGACCACGCCAGCGCCGTCCCCGGTCGGGGGCGGCGACCAGCGGCTCATGCACGCCGTGATCTCCGGCGACACCCACGACCCGCACTCGCTGCTGGGCGCGCACCCCACGGGGGACCACACGGTCGTGCGCACGATGCGCAAGGGCGCGAAGTCGGTCGCGGTGGTGGTCGGCGACGAGCGTACGGAGATGACGCAGGTGCACCCCGACGGCATCTTCGCCGCCGAGCTGCCCGGGACCGTGCTCGACTACCGGATCGACGTGGACGGCACCGTCTGCGACGACCCGTACCGGCACCTGCCCACGCTGGGTGAGCTGGACCTGCACCTGATCGGCGAGGGCCGGCACGAGAAGCTGTGGACGGTGCTCGGGGCGCACCCCCGCGGCGACGGCGTGGCGTTCGCGGTGTGGGCGCCGGCCGCGCGCGGCGTGCAGGTCATCGGCGACTTCTCGGGCTGGGGCCCGTACGACGGCTGGCCGATGCGCTCGCTCGGCAGCAGCGGCGTCTGGGAGCTCTACATCCCGGGCGCCGCGGCCGGCACCAAGTACAAGTACAAGATCCTCGGCCGCGACGGCGTGTGGCGCGAGAAGGCCGACCCGATGGCCCAGCACACCGAGGTGCCGCCGGCCACGGCGTCGGTCGTCTACGAGTCCGCGTACGAGTGGCAGGACGGCGACTGGATGGCCGAGCGGGCCACCCGCGAGTGGCACCAGGAACCGATGAGCGCCTACGAGGTGCACCTCGGCTCGTGGCGGCCCGGCCTGTCGTACACCGAGCTCGCCGACCAGCTCGTCGAGTACGTCCTCGAGACGGGCTTCACCCACGTCGAGCTGATGCCGGTGATGGAGCACCCGTTCGGCGGCTCGTGGGGTTACCAGGTCACCGGTTACTTCGCGCCGACGTCGCGCTTCGGCACGCCCGACGAGTTCCGCCACCTGGTCGACAAGCTGCACCAGGCCGGCATCGGCGTGATCCTCGACTGGGTCCCGGCCCACTTCCCCAAGGACGAGTTCGCCCTCGCACGCTTCGACGGCACCCCGCTCTACGAGCACGGCGACTGGCGCCGCGGCGAACACCCCGACTGGGGCACGTACGTCTTCGACTTCGGCCGCCGCGAGGTCCGCAACTTCCTGGTCGCGAACGCCCTCTACTGGTGCGAGGAGTTCCACGCCGACGGCCTGCGGGTCGACGCGGTCGCGTCCATGCTGTACCTGGACTACTCCCGCAAGGACGGCGAGTGGACGCCCAACCAGTACGGCGGCCGCGAGAACCTCGACGCGATCAGCTTCCTGCAGGAGATGAACGCGACCGTCTACAAGAACAACCCCGGCGTGATGACCATTGCCGAGGAGTCCACCGCGTGGCCGGGCGTCACCCGCCCCACCCACCTGGGCGGGCTGGGCTTCGGCTTCAAATGGAACATGGGCTGGATGAACGACACCCTGTCGTACATGGAGAAGGAGCCCGTCTACCGCCAGTGGCACCACCACCAGATGACCTTCGCCACCGTGTACGCCTGGAGCGAGAACTACATCCTGCCGATCAGCCACGACGAGGTCGTGCACGGCAAGGGCTCGCTCACCGGCAAGATGCCCGGCGACCTCTGGCAGAAGCTCGCCAACACCCGGGCGCTGCTCGGCTTCATGTGGGCGTTCACCGGCAAGCAGCTCATCTTCATGGGCGCCGAGATGGGCGACGAACGCGAGTGGAGCGAGGAACGCGGCCTCGACTGGAACCTGCTCGCCGACGAGTCCCGCGGCGGCGGCATCCACCGCCTCGTCAAGGACCTCAACCGCACCTACCGCGAGACCCCGGCCATCTGGACCCAGGACACGAACCCGAGCGGCTTCCGCTGGATCACCTCCGAGGACTCCCAGCACAACACGTTCTCGTTCCTGCGGTTCGCCCCCAACGGCGACACCCTCGCCTGCATCGTCAACTTCGCGGCCGTCCCGCACGAGGGCTACCGCATCGGCCTCCCCCGAGCAGGCGTGTGGCACGAGGTCATCAACACCGACAGCACCCTGTACGGCGGATCCGGCGTGGGCAACCTGGGCGAGGTGCACGCCGAAGACGTCCCGTGGCACGGCCTGAACGCCTCGGCGTCGCTGCGCGTGCCGCCGCTGGGCGCGGTCTGGTTGCGGTTCGAGGGCTGAGATCCGGCCGGTTGTCTCGAGCGGGCGCTCCTGCGGGGCGCCCGCTTTGCCGTACCCGTACCCGTACCCGTGCCCGTGCGCGTGGGCGTGCCCGTGCGCGTGGGCGTCACGGCGGCGGGCCCAGCGGGCGTGTCTCGCGCGGAGCGCGGGACCGGACCAGCGGGCGCGACCGGACCGGCGAGCGCAACCAGCAACGCGGCGCGCGACCGAACCAGCGCGCAACCACGCAAGCGCACCGCCCCGACCGGCGGAGCGACCAGACACAGCGCGCAACCACGCCAACGCACCGCCCCGACCGGCGGAGCGACCAGACGCGCCGCGCAACCACGCCAACGCACGGCCCGGACCGAGGGCGGCGGAGGCGGAGGCGGCGCTTCCCGCGGCCGGCACCAAAGCTCGCGTCGGCGACCGGCAGGCAGGCAGGCAGGCCGGACACGCAATCCAGTCCTCGGGACGCACGCCGCCTCACGTCGGCGCGGCCGGAACCTGGCCCGGCTGACACCCGCCCGTGACCGCGCCGGTCCCCCGCTCCCACCCGGCCCACCCCGGCCTACCCGGCGCTCCCCGGCCCACCCGGCGCTCCCCGGCCCACCCCGGCCTACCCGGCGCTCCCCCGGCCCATCCCGGCCGCTCCCCACTGGCCGGCGCCCTGACCGGCGACCGTGCCGGGCCTACGTCTGCGGTGAGCTGATGTTGACCATCCACTCGACGCCGAACCGGTCGCGGCACGTGCCGAACTCGTCGCCCCACATCTGCTTCTCCAGCGGCACCATCACGGTGCCGCCGTCGGAGAGCTTGGCCCAGTACCCGTGGAGCCGCTCCGCGTCGTCGCCGCTGAGGCTGATGGAGATGCTGCTGCCCGGCTGCACCGGCATCTCCGGTGGCGGGTCGGAGGCCATGAGCGCGAGGCCGTCGCCGGTCTCGAGCATGGCGTGCATGATCTTGTCGGCGAGGGCGGGGTCCGGCGCGCCGAAGTCGCCGAACGTGTTCATGGTGAGGGTGCCACCGAAGACGGACTCGTAGAACTCCATGGCCTCGCGGGCGTTGCCGTCGGTGAAAGCGATGTACGGGTTGAGGCGGACGGTCATGACCGGCTCCTTTGCCGAGGTCAGCGTGCCGATGGAACCCTCGCACCATAGCGCTCGCGCAAGGCCCTCGGGGATCGTCCGGCCAGGCCTGTGGACAACGGCGGGCGGCCCACCGGGCACCCGGTCCGGAAACCCGGCCACCGAGCAAAGACAGCGCTCACCCGGTCCGAACCCGGCCCCCCAGCCGGGCCACCACTCACCCGGGCCGAAAGCCGCCCATCCCGCCGGACCACCCCGGTCCGAAAGCCGGCCACCCTGCCTGGCCACCGCTCACCCGGTCTGAACCCGGCCACCCTGCCGGGTCACCGCTCACCCGGAGCGGGGCGGCCATTCGTCCGCGAGGAGCCCGTACAGGAGGTCGTCCGTCCACTCGTGCTTGATCCACGTGTGCTGCCGGCGCAGTCCCTCCCGGGTGAAGCCGACCCGTTCCAGCAGCTGCGCCGACCGTACGTTGCGGGCGTCGCACTCCGCCGAGACCCGGTGCAGCTGCCGGTCCCGGAACAGGTGGTCGAGCACCGCGCGCACCGCCTCGGTCGCGTACCCGTGGCCCTGGTGGTCCGGACGCAGCGTGTAGCCGATCTCGGCCTGCATCAGGTTGTCCGCCAGATTCACGCCGACGTCGCCGATCAGCGTGGCATCGCCGGCCAGCTCGACGGCGTACTGGAACCAGCCGGGCATCGCCGGGTCGGCCGCGACCATGGTCTGGACCGAGTAGCGGGCCTTGTCCAGCGAGTACGGCGCGGACCAGGACTGGTAGCGCGCGACCTCCGGGATCGACCGGTACGCAGCCAGCGCCGCCGCGTCCTCCAGGCGGAATCTGCGCAGCACCAGCCGGTCGGTTGTCAGGAGCACTCCGGCTCAGGCCTCCACATCCGCGACGATGGCCTCCACGTCGGCGACGATCACGGTGACGTTGTCCGGTGCGCCGGCCTCGAGCGTACGGGCGATCAGCTCCGCCGCGCACACCTGCCGATCCGCGTACGAGCGCAGCGTCGTGGCGATCACCTCGTCGTCCACGTAGTCGCTCAGGCCGTCGCTGCACAGCAGGAACCGGTCCTGTGCCCGTACCGGGATCATCCGGCCCGCCGGGCGGAACGGCCCGCCCTGCACCGCCTGGGTGACCAGCGCGCGCTGCGGGTGCCGGCGGGCGTCGTCGGGGGTCAGGACGCCCTGGTCGACCAGCGCCTGCACGTACGTGTCGTCGCGGGTGAGCTGGGTCAGCGTCCCGTCGCGCAGCAGGTAGCAGCGGGAGTCGCCGACGTTGAGCGCCGCCACGCGGTCGCCGGTCAGCAGCAGCGCCGTGACCGTCGTACCCATGCCGTCGCGGGCGTCGTCGGCGGCGACCGCCTCCTCGATGCCCTGGTTGGCGGTGCCGAGGGCGGCGACCAGGTCCTGCAGCGGCTCGCCCGAGTCGGGCATGTCGTCGACGACGGCGACCGCCTTCACCAGGATGTCGCTGGCCAGCTCGCCTGCGGGCAGGCCGCCCATGCCGTCGGCCACCACGAGCAGCCGCTCGCCGACGAAGACCGCGTCCTCGTTGTTGGACCGGACCAGCCCTTGATCGGAGGCGGCGACCGCGCGTAGCACGAAGCTCATGACACAAGACTGCCGTGTTGCACGAAGGTCATGCGACAAGACTGCCAAAGGGCGGCGGGCATGTCTGTAGTACGTACTACGTAGTGTTGAGCGGTGATGCCGGTACCGATGGTGGGCCGGGCGGTCGCGCTGGAGGAGCTGCGGCACGCCTGGGAGCGGGCGCGCGGCGGCGGTCGATGCGTTCCCGCCGTCGTCACGGGGCTGCCCGGCACCGGGAAGAGCACGCTCGCGGCCGCCGCGGTGCAGGTCGCGACCCCGGAGGTGACGCTGGCCGGTTCGGCGCGGCTGCACTCGCCCGCGCCGTACGACTGGCTGGCCGCGGTGCTCGCGACCATCGGCCCGCGCCCGGACCTGCCCGTGCCGCCGGACGCGCTGGCGTGGCTGGCGCAGGACCCGGATGTCCCCCGGGAGCGGTACACACCCGATGCGCTGCTGCGCCTGGCCGTCACCACCGTGCGGGGTCTGGTCGGCGGCCGTCCCGCCGTCCTCGTGGTCGAGGATCTGCACGCGCTGGACCCGGCCAGCCTGAACCTGATCGCCGAGCTGGCCGGCGCGGACCTTCCCGCGCTGCTGCTGGTCACGTCGCGGCCGCCGGAAGCGGCCGTCAACCCGGCCCTGACGGTACGCACGCTGGAACGGCTCGCCGGGTCCCCGGGCGCGGTGCGGCGCCATCTGGGCCCGCTCTGCGCGGGCGACGTGCAGAAGATCCTCGACCACGTGTACGGCGGGAGCAGCCCGTCGCGGGAGGTCGCGGAGGCGGCGTGGCGGCGGACGGGCGGCAACCCGTACCGGCTGACCGAGCTGCTGGCCGTGGCCGGCGACCCGGAGCAGCTCACCGGGGAGTTGCGCGAGCCGGTGGAGCTGACCGCACGCGAGCGGGAGGTCCTCGGCTGCCTGGCGGAGGGCAGGTCCAACAAGCAGATCGCCGGCGCCCTGGGCATCTCGGTGCGCACGGTCACCGTGCACGTCTCCAACCTGCTGCGCAAGACCGGCGCGGCGTCGCGTACGGAGGCCGCGTTGTGGGCCGTGCACCCCGTCCGACCACCCCACCGCCACCCACGAACGGACTGAAGGCTCCCGGTTCCCACGAGAGCGCGACCCGGCGACGTGCCCGGAGAGGGTGATCATCGGCTCGTCGTGCGCGGGGTGCCGCGACAAGTGTCGGACCCCACGGGCACAATCGTCCGCGTGACGACAGCCATCCATCAGCGCATCGCCCAGGAGCTCGGGGTCCGCGAGGGCCAGGTGGCCGCGGCCGTCGAGCTGCTCGACGGCGGCGCCACCGTGCCCTTCATCGCCCGGTATCGCAAGGAGGTGACCGGCACCCTCGACGACCAGCAGCTGCGCGTCCTCGAGGAACGGCTCGGCTACCTGCGCGAGCTCGAGGAGCGGCGCACCGCCGTGCTGGAGTCGATCCGGTCGCAGGGCAAGCTCGACGAGGCGCTCGAGGCCCAGATCATGGCCGCCGAGACAAAGGCCCGGCTGGAGGACATCTACCTGCCCTTCAAACCCAAGCGGCGGACCCGGGCGCAGATCGCCCGTGAGGCCGGCCTCGAGCCGCTCGCCGACCTGCTGCTCGGCGACCCGGGCAAGGACCCGCGCGCCGAGGCAGAGGCGTACGTCGACGCCGGCAAGGGCGTGGCGGACGCCCAGGCGGCGCTGGACGGGGCGCGCGCCATCCTCATCGAACGCTTCGCCGAGGACGCCGACCTGATCGGTGACCTGCGCGAGCGCATGTGGACGCGGGGCCGGCTGGTCGCCAAGGTCCGCGAGGGCAGGGAGACCGAGGGCGCCAAGTTCGCCGACTACTTCGACTTCGCCGAGCCGTACACGAAGCTGCCCTCGCACCGGATCCTCGCCATGTTCCGCGGGGAGAAGGAGGAGGTCCTCGACCTCACGATGGAGCCGACCGCCGACGAGGCCGACGTGCCGTCCTTCGAGGCCGCCATCGCCGGACGCTTCGGCATCTCCGACCAGGGCCGCCCCGGCGACCGCTGGCTGGCCGACACGGTGCGCTGGGCGTGGCGCACGCGCATCCTCATCCACCTCGGCGCCGACCTGCGCCTGCGGCTGTGGCAGGCGGCCGAGGACGAGGCGGTGCGGGTCTTCGCGGCCAACCTGCGTGACCTGCTCCTTGCCGCGCCCGCCGGCACGCGCACCACGATGGGCCTCGACCCCGGATTCCGTACGGGGGTGAAGGTCGCCGTCGTGGACTCCACGGGCAAGTGCGTGGCCACCGCGACCATCTACCCGCACGTGCCGCAGAACAAGTGGGACGCGTCGATCCACACGCTGGCGGAGCTGGCCAAGCAGCACAACGTCGACCTGGTGGCGATCGGCAACGGCACGGCGTCACGGGAGACGGACAAGCTGGCCGCCGATCTCATCAAGCGGCATCCCGAGCTGAAGCTCACCAAGGTCATGGTGTCGGAGGCCGGCGCGTCGGTGTACTCGGCCTCGGCGTACGCATCGCAGGAACTGCCCGGAATGGACGTCTCGCTGCGCGGCGCGGTCTCCATCGCCCGCCGGCTGCAGGACCCGCTCGCCGAGCTGGTGAAGATCGACCCGCGCTCGATCGGCGTCGGGCAGTACCAGCACGACCTGTCCGAGGTGAAGCTGTCCCGCTCCCTCGACGCGGTGGTGGAGGACTGCGTGAACGCGGTCGGCGTGGATGTGAACACCGCATCTGCTCCCCTGCTCACCCGGGTCTCCGGCATCGGCGCGGGCCTGGCGGAGAACATCGTGCTGCACCGCGACGCCAACGGCCCGTTCCGCAGCCGCTCGGAGATCAAGAAGGTTCCCCGGCTCGGCCCCAAGGCGTTCGAGCAGTGCGCGGGCTTCCTGCGCATCCCCGACGGCGTGGACCCGCTCGACGCCTCCAGCGTGCACCCGGAGTCGTACCCGGTGGTCCGCACGATCCTCGCCACGGCCGGCACCGACCTGCGCACGGCCATGGGCAACGGCCCGATTCTGCGCGCGCTGCGTCCCGAGCAGTTCGTCACGGACAGCGTCGGCCTTCCCACGATCACCGACATCCTCAAGGAGCTCGAGAAGCCGGGCCGCGACCCCCGCCCCGCCTTCACCACCGCCACCTTCGCCGAGGGCGTCGAGAAGATCGCCGACCTGCAGCCCGGCATGGTCCTCGAAGGCGTGGTCACCAACGTGGCCGCGTTCGGCGCGTTCGTCGACATCGGCGTCCACCAGGACGGCCTCGTGCACGTCTCGGCGCTGTCCAACACGTACGTGAAGGACCCCCGCGAGGTGGTCAAGTCGGGCGACGTGGTGAAGGTCCGCGTCGTGGACGTCGACGAGGCCCGCAAACGCATCTCGCTGACGATGCGCCTCACCGACGAACCCCGCCAGGGCGGCGACCGCCGCAGCGCCGGCGGCGGGGCCGACCGTCCCGGCCAGGGCGGCGGCACCGGTGCCCGCGGTGGTCGCGACGCCGGCCGCGACGGCACGCCGCGCGACGGCGCTGCGCGCGACGGCGGGCAGCGGGGCGGCGGGCAGCGGGCCGGCACTGCGGGTGACGGGGGCCAGCGGGGCGGTGCTGGGCGTGACGGCGGCCAGCGGGGCGGCCAGCCCCGGCAGGGCGGTGGCGCCGGCGGCGGCGACCGGCGCGGCGGCGGTGACCGGCGCGGTGGGCAGCCACGTCAGGGCGGCGGCCAGCAGCGGCAGGGCTCGTCCGGCGGCAGCTTCAACGGCGGCGCGATGGCCGACGCCCTGCGCCGGGCCGGGCTGACCAAGGACTGACCCGCCGAACCGCATGGAACGACCACAACCGGGCGGCCGTGGCAACGCGGCCGCCCGGTGACGTCCCCGCGACACCGAGAAGGGCTGGCCACGGGGCCCGGCACCGGTGTAGACCGGACCTCATGGTCTGGACACCGCCGCAGCCGTCCGTCGAACCCTCTCCCCGCCGCGTCCGCGTCCGCCTCGGCAACACGGTGGTCGCCGACAGCGCGCGGGCCCAGCTCCTGATCCGGTACGGACCTCAGGGCTTGCCCACCTACTTCGTCCCGCTCGAGGACGTCCGCCCCGGCGTGCTGGTCGACGAGACACCGAACGGCTGGTCCGTCGAGGCCGGTGGCCGCCGTGCCGAGGGCGCCGCGACGGTCGAGGACGGGTTCGCCGAGCTCAAGGGTCACGTCACCTTCTCCTGGGAGAGCCTCGACTGGTACGAGGAGGACGAGCCGGTCCACGTCCACGCCCGGGACCCGCACCACCGCGTCGACACCGTACGGGCGTCGCGGCGGGTCGAGGTGTTCGCCGGGGGTGAGAAGGTCGCCGACAGCGTACGGCCCGTGCTGCTGTACGAGACGAGCCTGCCGACCCGCTACTACCTGCCGTTCGCCGACGTGCGCACCGGCCTGTTGACCGCGAGCGAGACCGTCACCGCGTGCCCGTACAAGGGGCAGGCGCGGTACTGGTCGCATGCTCGCGTGCCGGATGTGGCGTGGAGCTACCCGGATCCGGTGCCGGAGCTGCCGAGGATCCGCGACCTGCTCTGCTTCTACAACGAGCGGGTCGACCTGGTCGTCGACGGGGTGCCCCAGGAGCGGCCCGAGACGCCGTTCTAGCGGTTGATGCCCCAGATCTTGATGTCGGTGAACGCCACCTCGTACGGCCCGTCCACCGGCGCGTACTGCTCGGTGTAGATGCCCAGCGCCACCCTGCCGCCCTGGATGTCGGGGTCCTGCACCGGCACCGTGCCCACCAGTTCGCCGTCGCGCAGCACCTCGAGGGTGGTGCCGTCGACGCTGGCGGTGATCGTCGTCGGGGGTGCGCCCACGGCGATCGGGGCGTCGTCGAGCGGGAACGTCTTGAGGACCTCGATGTCCGCGTTCTTGTGCGTGCCGACGTACACGTTGCGTTCGCAGACGCGTACCTGATAGCCCTGGTTGCTGCGGAAGCGCAGCCAGATGGACGCGCAGCTGTCCGGGCGCAGCAGCCGGACCCCGACCTGGGCCTGCAGGTCGGCCGGTTCGGCGTCGGCCGGGCCGCGGCAGCGGTAGACACCCTTGGTCTCGCGGCGCACCACCAGGCCGTCGGAGAAGGAGCAGCCGGCCCGCTCGTCGCGGTCGTAGAAGGCCTTCCACAGCCGCTGCTGCCGCAGGGAGTCCTCCATCAGCGGGGGAACGCCGGGGTCGGTCTGCACCGCCGGGTCGTCGCCGCCGCGCGGCCAGAACGTCACCGCGATGCCGCCCACCGCGAGGATCGCGAGGACCAGCAGCGCGACCGCGACGGGCAGGACCCAGGGGCGGCGCGGGTGCGGGTCGTGGCTGAACGGGGTGGCCGGGCCCGCCGGGGGCACGGACACCGGCTGGGTGACGATCGAGTCCTCGTCGTAGCCGACCAGGTCGCCGGCCGGCGCGAGCGCGGTCAGCTGGCGGCCGGTGTGGTAGCCGGTGGCGGCCTGCGCCTCCTCCGCGGCCACCCGCAGGCCGGGCTGGTGTGCCAGCGCCGCCGCGGCCGGTCCGGTCTCCTGCGGGCCGGTGACCAGCAGGTCGAGCAGCTCGCGGGCGGTGGGCCGGTTGGCCGGGTCCTTCTCGAGGGCGTGCGCGACGAGGTCGCGCAGCGACCCGCTGAGGCCGCCGAGGTCCGGCGGCCGGGTGAGGATGCGGGCCGCGGTCGCCGGCGGGGAGTCGGCCTGGAAGGGGGTACGGCCGTTGCCCGCGTACGCGACGACGGCGCCCCAGGCGAACACGTCAGCGGCCGGGGTGAGCACCGAGGTGTCGTCGCCGAAGCGTTCCGGCGCCATGTACGCGACCGTCCCCACCAGCTGGTCGGTCTGCGTGTGCCCGGTGGTGTGCTCCATGGCCCGCGCGATGCCGAAGTCGATGACCTTGGGGCTGCCGGGGGCGAGCAGCACGTTGCGGGGTTTCAGGTCGCGGTGGATGATCCCGGCGCCGTGGATGGCGGTGAGCGCGGTGGCCACGCCGATGGCGACGCTGTGCAGGTTGGCGGCGGTCAGCGGGCCGCGCTCGTCGACGACCTGGGCGAGGCTGGGTCCGTCGACGTACTCGACGACGAGGTAGGGGTGCTCGTGGTCGGGGTCGGCGTCGAGGATCTCCGCGGTGCAGAACGGCGGCACCTGCCGGACCCGGGCGACCTCGCTGCGGAAGCGGCGCCGGAACGCGTCGTCGGGGGCGAGGTCGGCGCGCACCATCTTGACGGCGACCTGCACCCCGGCGGCGCTGCGCGCCAGGTAGACGGTGCCCATGCCGCCCTCGCCGAGCCGGCCGAGCAGCTCGTACGGCCCGAGCCGGCGCGGGTCGCGCGGGCGCAGCGGGCTGGTCCGCTCGTCCGCCATGCCGCTGCTCCTACGCCCCCCGGCGGCCTGTTCGCCGCCCGTCCCCGCGCCGTGGTGCGGGCGCGGGTCATCTCCCCCGTCAGGATGGCACCCTATCGGGCGACATCAGTGCCTGCGAAGACCCGTACGCCGGTTGCCGCCCAACCGACACCACCGCCCTACAGCGAGCGGATGTCGACATCGGCGAACGTCACCGCGTACGGCGGGTCCGTGTCGAGCGCGTCGACGCTGATGCCGAGCTGGATCTCCCCCTGGTCCGGGCCCTTGACCGGCAGGTCGATCTCGCCGGCGAACCGGCCGCCGCGGAAGACCTCGGCCTCGCCCTCGCGGACGACGAGGTGCACGCGGGTGGGTTTCTGCAGCGGAATCCGGTCGGTGAGCTGCAGGCTGTCGTACTCCCGACGGTCCCCGGGCGTGTCGGCGGCGACGGAGATGTCGTCCTGGCAGATCCGCAGCACCTGGCCGCCGCGCTGGTCGCTCCAGTGGAACCAGATGGCCGCGCAGCTGCCGGCGGTCTGCAGCGCCGTGGTCACCTCGACGCCGAAGTCGTCCTCGACGACCTCGCGCGGACCGGCGCAGCGGAACGTGCCGCGGTCCGCCAGCTCGGCGCGCATGACGCCGTCGGTGAAGCAGCGGGCGTTCTGCTCGCGGATCTCGCTGTCGAGCCACTGCCCGGGCTCGCGGAGCGGATCCTGGATGATCGGCTCCCCGCCGCCCGGCTCGATCGGTACGGGCGTCTGCGCGCGGCTGCGGGTGGGCTTCGGGGAGGCCGGCCTGGTGCCCTCGGGCTGGGCCGTGGCGCCGGTGGGCTCCACGGCCGGCTCCGCTTGCCCGGCGGCTTCTCCCCCGTCGGGCGGCGCGGTCGCGGCGAACGAGTCGCGCAGCTGCGTCTGCGCGTTGATCACCAGCCCGACCGTGGTGAGGCCGGCGACGACGAGCAGCACGGCCAGGGCGGCGAGCAGCTTGTGCCGGCGGGCGCGGGCCTGCCGGCCGGGCACCGGGTCGTACCCGTCGTAGCGGGCGTCCGCGGCCGCCGCCACCAGCAGGTCGTCGCGGAACGGACCGGTGGGCCCGGTCGGACCGGTCCGGACCGGCGGGGTCGGCGCAGCGGCCGGGGCGTACTGGCGGGGCGGGGCGGGGCGCGGTGCCGGCCGGTCCCCGAGGAGCATGTCGAGCAGCTCCCGCGCGGTGGGCCGGTCGTCGGGGTTCTTGGCGAGCGTGAGCTCCACGACGTCGCGCAGCGAGTCCGGCAGGCCGGTGAGGTGCGGCGGCTGGGTGAGGATGCGGGCGGCGGTGGCGGGGGGCGAGTCGCCGTGGAAGGGGGTCCGGCCGGTTCCGGCGTACGCGACCACGCAGCCCCAGGCGAAGACGTCCGCGGCGGCGGTCAAAGGCGTGCCCGGCTCGGACGAGAAGCGCTCGGGCGCCATGTACGCGACCGTACCGACCATCTGGTCCGTACGGGTGTGCTGGCTGGTCGCCTCGAACGCCCGCGCGATGCCGAAGTCGATGACCTTGGGGCTGCCGGGGGCCAGCAGCACGTTGTCCGGCTTGAGGTCGCGGTGGATGACGCCGGCGCCGTGGATGCCGGTCAGCGCGGTGGCCACGCCGACGGCGAGCGAGTGCAGCGCGGCGGCCCGCAGCGGCCCGCGGTCCTCGACCACCTCGGCGAGGCTGGGCCCGTCCACGTACTCGACCACGAGGTACGGCGGGTAGTGGTCGAGGTCGGCGTCGAGCACCTCGGCCGTGCAGAACGAGGGCACCTGCCGGGCCCGGTCGACCTCGCTGCGGAAACGGCCGCGGAACTCGGGGTCGTTGACGAGGGTCGCGTGCACGAGCTTGATCGCCACGTAGGCACCGTCGCGGTCGCGGGCGAGGTAGACCACGCCCATGCCACCGGATCCGAGCCGGCCGGTCAGCCGGTACTGGCCCAGCCATTCCGGATCGTCCCGGCGTAGTGGACTCACGCGGTACGCGGTGTCCACGATCAACTCCCCACTGAGGTACGGCGGCGGCGAGACAGCAGGAGCGCTGCCAGCATCAGGACGGCCAGCAGCAGCCCGAACCAGCTCGCGCCCAGCCGTCCGACCAGACCACTCAACTCGTGCTGGACATTCGAGGCAAGATTCACCACAGGATCCTGCCCGGAAGTCCTCACATCCTTGACAATCCGCAGCTCATACCATCCGTAGTAGGCCACGTACGCTCCGGCGAGCACGAGGATCGCACCGCCCGCCCGGGGCACCACGGCGGCCGCCCTGCGCAACCGCGCCACTGCGGAGAGCCGCGCCAGCGCCACCGCCGTCGCCGTGACACCGATGACCAGCCCCATCCCCGTGGCGTAACTCACGAAGAGCGCCAGCCCCTCGGCGAGGGAGCCGGCCTGCAGGCTGGAGACCACGATCGCCAGGAACGGCCCGGCCGCACAGCCGAGCGAGGCGACAGCGTACGCCGCACCGAACAGCACCATCGACGCGGCCGAGCCGGTGAGCCGCGGCGCGCGCAGGCCCCGCCCCGGCGCGGGCAGCGACCGGCCGGCCAGCAGCCACCCGCCGAGCAGCGCCAGCGCCAGCCCGAAGACCACGGTCAGCCACGGCAGCCGCGGCACGAGCCGGCCGGCCAGCGGTGCCAGGACCAGGCCGAACGTGCCGAAGACGGCGACGTACCCGAGGGTCAGCGCGGCCGTGCAGCGCAGCGCCCGGCCCACCGCCGCGACGCTCGCCCGGGGCCCCTCCGGCCCGCCGCGGTCGCCCGCGACCAGCACCGACAGGTACGCCGGCAGCAGCGCGAACCCGCACGGGTTCACGGCGCCGAGCATGCCGGCGGTCAGCGCGAGCAGCACCGGCGCCCGCACGGCTCAGGCCACCAGGGCCTTGACCCGGGACGTGAGCTGCTGGTCGTCGAGGTAGCTCGTGACCACCACCCGGCCGGACCGGTCGAGGATCACGTACGTGCTCTGCTCGGTGACGCCGAACTTCTTCCAGATCACGCCGGGCTTGTCGTCGAGGTGCCGTACCGCGCCGACCTCGAGGTCCGACACGAACTCGTGCATCTCCTTGTTACCGCCCATGCCGGCGATGCCCAGGATGCTGAGGCGGTCGCCGTACTCGTCCTGGATGTCCGCGATGGACATCGCCTCGCTGGCGCAGGTGGCACACCACGGCGCCCAGAACCACAGGATCGCCGGCTTGCCGGCCAGCGTGGCCGCGTCGAACGCGGCGCCGTCCAGGGTCCTGCCCGTGAAGGCGAGCGACGCGGGCACCGCGCCCGGCACCGCCGCGGGCGCCGGGGCAGCGGCCGGGGCCGGGGCCGCCGGTGCGGCCTGGCCACAGCCGGCCAGGGCCGCCACCATCGCCACCGCGAGCAGGAGCTTGGACCTCACTTCTTGCCCGCCTCCGTCAGCCGCAGGGCCAGGGCCGGGCACACGTTCACGGCCTTGCGGGCGCCGTTCTCCAGCCACGGCGGCAGCGGCGTCTGCGGGAACGCGGGGAACCCGTTGGCGTCCAGGCGGATGATCTCGGGCGCGACCGCCGAGCAGAGGCCGTGGCCGTCGCAGCGCGACCAGTCCAGCGCGAGCTTCCTGGCACCCTGCTGCTGGTGGTACGGCAGCGGCAGGATCCCGCGTACCTGCTTGCCGCAGCCCTCGCCGTTCGCGTGCAGCTCGACGTCGCGCGCGAAGACCTCCAGCGCGGACAGCGCGAAGCGGGAGGTGCCGTCGGGGTGGCTGCACGCGCCGCGGCCCTTGACCACGCCGGCCGCCTGGCGCACGTTCTCCAGCGCGCTGCCGCCCAGCGCGACCAGCGTCACCGCGCGGGCCAGGTCGGGCAGGCCGAGCCGGCACGGGCCGCACTGGCCTGCGGACTCGCCGGCGAGGTACTGCACGACCTGCGCCACCTCGCCCAGCGGGCAGGTCTGCGAGCCGATCGGGATCAGCATGCCGGCGCCCAGCGTGCCGCCGACCTTGGCGAAGCCCTTGCGGGAGATCGTCACGGTCTTGGCCGCCTCGGCGCTGATCCACTTGCCGTGGTAACCGCCGACCAGCAGGCCCGGGCCGATGTCGGCGCCGCACATCTCCAGCACCTCCATCAGCGGGGTGCCCGTGGGCGCCTCGACGACGGCGGGTGCGGTCGACGAGCCGCCGACGGTCAGCATGACCGTGCCGGGCTCCTCGGGGATGCCGACCGCGTTGTACTCCCACGGCCCCAGCCGGGCCGCGATGGCCAGCTGCGAGTACGTCTCCGCGTTGGACAGCAGCGTGGGCAGGCCGGCCACGCCGTTGTCGCTGGAGCGGACCTTGCGCCCGGGCGGGATGTGCGCCTCGCCGTTGATGCCGCGGACCAGCGCGCCGCCCTCGCCGGAGATGAAGCGGTGCGGCACGGTCACGATCCGCGTCGGCACCGGCATCCGCCGTTCGGCGAGGGCTTCGGCCAGCGAGTCCATGCCGATGCCGTCGTCGGCGACGCCGATGACGATCTCCTCGGCGTCGAGGGCGGCCGCGGCCAGCGCGGCGCCGTCGAGGATGAGGTGCGGGCCCCGGGTCAGGATCGCCTTGTCCTTCCACGAGGGCGGCTCACCCTCGGTGGCGTTGACCACGATGATCGGCGGCAGGTCCTGGCGGCGGCAGGAGTCGAGCACCGCGCGCAGCTTGCGGGCGAACGGGAACCCCGCCCCGCCACGCCCGCGCAGCTCGATGCGGTCGGCGAGCCCGATCAGCTCGCCGCTGGACAGGGCCGCGAATCCGCCGTGCACCTCCTGGTGCGCGAGCAGGTCGAGGCGCCCGTACTCATCGAAACCCGCGGTGATCCGCGGCGTTCCGATGGCGGTGACGGGTGGAACCTTTCCGGAGGTCAAGACAACCCCCCGCCTGCCGCGGCCCGGTTGCAACCGTGATCACGGAGCCCCATGGTGATTCCGCTTCGCTCCATCACTGAGCTTCCCCTCGCAGCTGCGCCCAGTACATGTCGTCAGCTGCATCGTCGGCCGTGCGGCTCCGCGATCCCCTGCGGGCCCCCCGGCCCGACCCGGAACGCACGGGTTCCTGCTGTGCTGCCCTGCGAGCCCGGCGCTGCGCCATGTCGACGAGGGTGGGCGTCTCGTCGGGCTCGAGGTAGTTCGGGTCGGCGTCGGTGCCGGCCAGGTCCACGAACTCACTGCGGCTGTGCCGTCCCGAGTCGGCGCGGTCGACGTCGGCGCCCCGGTCGCGCCGGGCCCGGGGCGCATCCTCGTCCTCCTCGGCGTAGCGGGAGGAGCGCGACGGGCGCGGCGGCTCGTCGTCGGCGTACCGGGCGGTGCGGCGGCGCGGCGGGGCGTCGTCGTACCGGTCGTCGTCGGCGTAGCGGCGCTGGCGCGGGGCCGGCGGCTCGTCGTCGGCGTACCGGGAGAGCGGCAGGTCCTCGGCGGCGCGGCGGCTGCGCGGCACGGGTACGACGTCCTCGTCCTCGTCGGCGTACCGGCGGCCCCGGGGGCGGGGAGCCGGCTCGTCGTCCAGGTCCGTGTCGGCGTAGCGGCGTGAGCGCGGCCGCGGCGCCTCCTCGTACGCCTCCTCCGCCCGGCGGCGTCCGCGCGGCGCGGGCAGCTCGTCCTCGTCGTCGTAGCGGCGCGGCCCGTCCTCGATCGCCCGGCGCGGGAAGGCGCCGGTGGGCTCGTCGAACCGCTCGCCGCGGCGCTGCCGGGGAGCCGGCACGTCGTCCTCGGCGTAGCGCCGCGAGCGCGGGGCCGGCAGGTCGTCCTCGTCGTCCTCGAACGTCCAGCGCTGGGTGGGCGCGTCGTCGAAGTCGCGGCGGCGGCGGGCCCGCTCGTCCTCGTCGGGGCGCCGGCGCACGGGGCGCTCGGCGGCGGGGGCGGCGCTGACCGGCGCGGGCGCAGCCGGGCTGACCGGGCGGGCGGGCGGCTCGGCCATCGCCGGCGCGGCGCTGCGGGCGGGCGCGGCGGGCTGCCACGGCTCGACGGCGTTGCCGCGGTCCGAGACGATCGGGTCCTCGCCGCGGCTGCGGCTCCGGCCGCGGCCCTTGGCGATCACGCCGGTGGTGGGTGCCAGCTTGCCGACCGGCTTCATGCCGCCGGTGCCGCCGGCGGTGCCGGCCTGCGAGGCGAAGTCCTTCTTGCGGTTCAGGCTGACCGCGAGGCGTACGGCGAGCCCGATGAGCACGCCGAGCACGCAGACGACGTAGCTGACGATGACCCAGACGGCGGCGGGGCGGCCGGCGTTGAGCCCGTGCAGCAGGGCGATCGGCCAGGTCAGGTACGAGATGCTGTGCACGGCCCGCCACATCCACGGCTTGCCGCGGCCGATGAACCGCGCCCGGATGATGCCGGTCCACATCGTCATCACCATGACGTACGCGGAGATCGTGCCGAACCCGACGAAGAGCTTGTTGAGGCCCGGGTACATGAACGGGATGAACACGTCGAGCAGCCGGATGTGGCTCTCGGCGAACTTCGTCCAGAGGTGGATGAACAGGGCGGATACCGCCATCACGCCGGTCGTGCGGTGCGCCGACTGCAGCAGCAGGCGCTGACGGATCGACAGTACGAGGCGGTCGGTGGAGACCAGCCCGATCATGATCGTGATCGAGAGCGACACGAGCGCGAGCACGCCCATGTAGTACTCGAGGTAGTAGAAGATGTAGACGTACGCGACCCGGCCCTGCGGGATCAGCATCATCACCGACCAGACGGCGGCCAGGATCGACACCGCGAACAGGGCGATGGTGAGCTTCGACGGTGGTGTCCGGCCACCGGTGGCACCCATCTCGACGTCCACACGACTGGTGGATCGTTCTTTCGTCTTCGTCCGGGCCATGGCTCCTCGTTCTCCGCAGCGGTGTGGCGTCCGTCGTGGGCATTCGCCGACGCCGGCATCCGTGGGGGATGCCCCGCGCTCGTTACTGTCGGGCGGTCCGGTGCTGCCTTCCTTTCCTCACGGTCTGTCGTCCCCGGTCCCTGCCCTTCCCCATCTACGTGCGGGGGGCCGGATCGGATGAACGTTCGGGCACTCTTTTGCGGCGAAGTTTGCGCCGCCCTGCTGGGCCACCCCGGAAAACGCGGCTCGACCAGGGAAGACACCGTCTCGCAACCGGGCGCTGAGGCAAAAATAATGTGGCCCGCACCGACGATCCTGCGCGGGCGGTGAACCTTTCGCGACCGAGCGCCGAACTACCTCACGTGCGAGCACTTCAGTGACATTCAGTGAGGAGATGATTGCTGTGCGGCATCGCGCTGCATTGGCGGCGACCGCCCTGGCGGCGGCCGCGGCGACGCTCGCCCTGCCGGGCCCGGCTTCCGCGGTGGAGCCCGGCTTCGCGGTACGAATCACCGAGCTGCCGGCGACCTTCGGGGCGGGCGCCGAGAGCCGGACGCTGACGGTCGTCGCGTCCACCGACCGCGTCCGCTGCCTGAAGGTGCGGTGGTCGCTCGTGCTGCGGGCAGAGGGACCCGCCCTCGACCAGATCGAGGTGGACCGGGTCGAGGAGAACGGCGCCTTTCCCGTACGCGTGCAGACCAGCGGCGACACGGCCCGGATCACCGACGTCGGCCTCGACCCCGGTCAGCTGTGCCGGGGCCGTACGGTGACCGCCCGCTACCGGATCAGCTTCGACGACGACGCGGCCACCGGGCGGGCCGAGTTCCAGCCGCAGGCGTTCGACGCGGCCGGCACCCTGCTGCAGCAGGCCTCGGGGCAGAGCCCGGTCGTCGGCCAGCAGCCCACGGCCACCGAGTCGCCCACGGAGACGGCCGAGCCGACGCCGACGCCGACCGCGGAGGAGACGCGGGATTCCGGGGACGAGGCGATCGACGGCGGCGACGAGGCGACATCCACGCCCGAGCCGGCCGAGTCCGACGTCATCGGCGCCGTGCCCGCCTCCGCGAGCGGGGACGGGCCGAGCCTGCTGGGACCCGGCCTCATCGTGGGCGCGGTGCTGGTCTTCCTGGGAGTGGCGCTGCTGCTCCGGCTGCGGATGCGCGGCCGCGGGCCGTCGCGGCACGGCGCCCTGCCCACCGGGTTCCCCGCCGGCCGGTGACCCGGACTTGCGGTAAACCTGCACAAGACTTCAGACGGAGTTAAGAGACCGTCGCGGAACGTAGCCCTAGGGTGGGTCGAGCGCTACCCGAGACCTTTCCGAGGGGCCGGATGCCGGTGCCCTGCCGATACGGCGGGGCACCGGCATCGTCATCCCGGCTCGCCCGCCCCCACCAGCGCCGCGATCAGCTCCGCCCGCTCGCGCGGCTCCCCCGCCGGCTGCCACGTGCACGCGATGTCGAGCACGGCAACGCGGCCGGTGGCCCGGATCCGGGCGACCGCGGCGGCCACCTCCGGCCCGGCCGGGCCGCCCGGCGCCGGGAAGAGCAGCCCCGGCAGCTCGCCGGAGTCCACCACGTCGACGTCGACGTGCACGATCAGCGGCCCCTCCGGCAGGTCGGCGGCCGAGAGTCCGGCGACCGCGGATCGGCGTACGCGGCTCGTCGCCAGATAGGCGGCCTCGGGCGGGTCGAGGTCGCGCGCACCGACCAGCACGACGCGCTCCTCCGGGACGGGCCGCATGCCGGAGCGCTCCGCGAGCAGCTCCGGGTGTGCGCCCATGGCGAGCCGCAGCGACAGTCCGCCCAGGTAGCCGGAACTGGTCGTCTCGAGCGTGTGCACGTCGCCGTGGGCGTCGAACCAGATCAGGGCCGGGTCCAGGCCGGCCCGCTGCGCACCGGTCAGCACGGCGAGGCCCACCAGGCAGTCACCGGAGAGGACGGTCACCGGCAGCGGCGAACCCGCCACCGTCGCGGCCACCGCCTCGTGCAGGACCGCCATCCGGGCCCAGCGGTCGCCGGCGGGCAGCTCCGGACCGACCACCGTGGGCGGCTCGCCGCCGGGTGCGGGGATCAGGCCGTCCGGGAGCCGGTCGTCATGGTGGTACGGGACCACGATCGTCGCCATCGCGTCAGCCTACGGACCGTCCAGGCGCAGCACCGTCTCCTCGATCTCCGCACCGCGGCCGGTCGCGTACGCCACCTCGGTGCCGACCTTGCGGAAGCCGGCCTTGCGCAGCACCGCGAGCGAGCCGGCGTTGTCGCTGGCGGCCCGGGCGGTGATCGGGCGTACGGCGAGCGTGCCCAGGTACAGCCGCACCGCGGCGGTGGCCACGCCCCGGCCCCACCAGGACCGGCCGAACCAGTAGGTGATCTCGGTGTCCGTGCCGACCGGGAAGCTGGCGATGGTCCCGGCCAGCTCGCCGTCGGCCGTGACGGCCCACAGGTCGATCTCGGGCGAGGTGCGCAGCCGGCGCATGTGCGCGTCGAACTCGGCCCGGTCCTCGGGGTCGTCGGCGGTGAAGGCGGCCATCCGGACGGCCACGGGGTCGCGCATCTGGTCGAAGATGCCGTCGAGGTCGTCGTCGCGTACCGGACGCAGTTCTATCTCCGCCATGTGGTCCCCCCGTCCGGCGATGTGGCGGCAGCCTACCGTCCCTCAGGGGCGCACCGCGGCCAGGTGGACGTGCGCGGAGGTGCGGCGCGTCGGCTCGCCGCGGGCCACCATCCCGCGGACGTACGCCTCCAGCTGCCGCTGCTCGTCCGGGGCGAGCGCGGCCGCCATCGCCTCGGCGTACGTGGGCGCCAGCGGGTTGGGCGCGGTGTGCCGCAGCGCGTCCCAGTCCGCGATCGGCGGGCCGGTCACGTCGGCCTCCGCGCGGTAGTCCATGACGACCTCGCGGAACCCCGCCTCCCGGACCAGCCGCATCAGGTCCCGCTCGTCGAAGTCCACCATGGCCTCGACCACCGGGTACGCTGCGACGACCCGGGCCGCGAGCTCCGCGACGGGCGTCATGTCCAGCCCGAACAGCCGCCCGTCGGCGCCGAACCGGTTGATCGGCTCGAAGACGGACAGCCGCCCGCCGGGGCGCAGGGCCCGCAGCATCTCGGCGAAGGCCTCGGCCTTGCGCGGCACGTAGATCAGCACGGACCGGGTCATGACCACGTCGACCGACGCATCCCGCACGCCGCTCAGGTCGTCGGCGCCGGCGAGCACGAACGAGCACCGCTCGTCGCCCGCCGCGGCGCTGCGGCACGCCTCCAGCACGTCGGCGGAGATGTCGCTGAAGACGACCCGGCCGTCCGCGCCCACCCGCTCGAGCGCGCCGAACCCGAGCAGGCCCGTCCCGGTGCCCACGTCCAGCACGGTGTCGCCGGCGGCGATCCGGGCCCGGTCCAGCACGCCGTCGCGGTACGCGGCCAGCACCGCAGCGAACTCGGCGCGGATCCCCGCGTCCCCGCCGTCGCGCCGGTGCTGCAGCCAGGCGGCCCACTTGTCCGTCGTCATCGGACCACGCTACGACGCCTGCCGGGGCCCGGATCCGGCGTGCCACGGCAGCGGTGGCAAAAAGTTTCGCGGCCATTACGTATTGATGTCATGGGAGCGCTCCCATACTCTGAAGCCGTCGCCGGGTCAGTGACACTCTTCGATCCGGCGATCGTTGAGGCCGTGCCTGCCCCGGGCACAGCCACGTCTCCCAGGAGCGCTCGCGCATGAGACCACGTCCCCACAGTGTGGCGCGCGGCCTGACCGCCGCCGCCGCCATCACCCTCCTCACCGGCGCAGGCATAGCCGTCGCCTCACAAGCCAGCGCCGCGGCCGGATGCCGGGTGACTTACTCGGTCAACCAGTGGAACACCGGGTTCACCGCGAACGTCTCGGTGACCAACCTCGGCGACCCGATCTCCGGCGGCTGGAACCTCGCCTGGGACTTCGCCGGCAACCAGCGCGTCACCCAGGGCTGGAGCGGCACCTTCACCCAGTCCGGCCAGCACGTGAGCGTGGCCAGCCCGTCGTACGCGAACAACCTCGCCACGAACGCGTCGGCCTCGTTCGGCTTCAACGCCGACTACTCGGGCACCAACGCCGCGCCGACGGTGTTCACGCTCAACGGCACGCAGTGCACGGGACAGGTCCCCACCTCGCCCGGCACGCCGTCGAACCCGAGCACGCCGCCGTCCAACCCGAGCACGCCGCCCAGCGGCCCGACCAGCCCGCCGCCGGCCGGCACGAAGGTCGACAACCCGTACGCGGGCGCCAAGGGCTACGTCAACCCGGAGTGGAAGGCCAAGGCGGACGCGGAGCCCGGCGGCAGCCGCGTCTCCAGCAACCCGACGGCCGTGTGGCTGGACCGGATCGCCGCGATCGCGGGCACCAGCGACTCGAGCTCCAACGGCGCGATGGGCCTGCGCGACCACCTGGACGCCGCCCTCGCCCAGGGCGCCGGCTACATCCAGCTGGTCATCTACAACCTGCCCGGCCGGGACTGCTCGGCGCTGGCCTCCAACGGTGAGCTGGGCGTCAACGACCTGCCGCGGTACAAGTCGGAGTACATCGACCCGATCGCCGCGATCGAGGGCGACGCGAAGTACAAGAACCTGCGCATCATCAACGTGGTCGAGATCGACTCGCTGCCGAACCTGGTGACCAACACCAACGTGGCCACCTGCGCCACGATGAAGTCCAACGGCGGCTACGTGCAGGGCGTCGGGTACGCGCTGAACAAGCTCGGCGCCATCTCGAACGTCTACAACTACGTCGACGCGGCGCACCACGGCTGGATCGGCTGGGACACGAACTTCGGTCCGACCGCGGACATCATGCTCGAGGCGGCCAAGGCCTCCGGCAACGTGAAGAACGTGACCGGCTTCATCACCAACACGGCGAACTACTCGGCGCTGACCGAGCCGTACTTCACGATCAACACGAACGTGAACGGCACCTCGGTGCGGCAGTCCAAGTGGGTCGACTGGAACTACTACGTCGACGAGCTGACGTTCGCCCAGGCGTTCCGGCAGAAGCTGGTCCAGGTCGGCTTCGACTCCGGCATCGGCATGCTGATCGACACCTCCCGCAACGGCTGGGGCGGCGCCAACCGGCCCGCCGCGGCGAGCACGTCGACCAACGTCGACACCTTCGTCAACCAGTCGCGCATCGACCGCCGGATCCACGCCGGCAACTGGTGCAACCAGGACGGCGCGGGCCTCGGCGAGCGGCCGCGGGCCAACCCGGCCACCGGCATCGACGCCTACGTCTGGGTCAAGCCCCCGGGCGAGTCGGACGGCTCGAGCACCCTGATCCCGAACGACGAGGGCAAGGGCTTCGACCGGATGTGCGACCCGACCTACACCGGCAACGAGCGCAACGGCAACAGCCCGACGGGCGCCCTGCCCAACGCGCCGATCTCCGGAGCGTGGTTCTCCGCGCAGTTCCGCCAGCTGATGGCGAACGCGTACCCGCCGCTCTCCTGATCGACTGAGCACGAGAGGCGGCTCGGCATCACGCCGGGCCGCCTCTTCTCATGGGAACAGCTTCGCGGCGGTGATCGCGGTCTGGATCACGCCGTACCCGAGCAGCACGGTGACCAGCGCCCACGACAGCGCGATGCGGACCGGGGAGGTCTTCATGCGACCGCCTCCTGCTTCTCCGGCTGCTCGTGGAAGCGGGCGGGTACCGGCTGCACGAGCAGGTTGGCGACGAATCCGACGGCCAGGATCGCGACCATCGTGAACAGCGCCGGCTGGTACGCCGACGAGGTGAGCGTGCCCGGCTTGCCCTGCGCGTCGAGGAAGCCGTTGACGATCAGCGGGCCGGCGACGCCCGCGGCGGACCAGGCGGTGAGCAGGCGGCCGTGGATGGCACCCACCTGGTACGTGCCGAACAGGTCCCGCAGGTACGCCGGCACGGTCGCGAACCCACCGCCGTAGAAGGACAGGATCACGCCGGCCAGCACCACGAACAGGCCCACCGCGGTGTGCCCGACGCTGGCGAGCAGCGCGTACAGGATCATGCCGACGCCCAGGTAGAGCAGATAGATGCGCTTGCGGCCGATGATGTCCGAGGTCGTCGACCAGGCGAACCGGCCGGCCATGTTGAACAGCGAGAGCAGCCCGACGAAGCCCGACGCGGCCGCCACCGCCACCGCCGACCTGCCGTCCGAGCCGCGGAAGAAGTCCTGGATCATCGGGCTGGCCTGCTCGAGGATGCCGATGCCGGCGGTCACGTTGCAGAACAGCACGACCCACAGCAGCCAGAAGCTGCGCGTCCTGATCGCGTTGGCGGCCGACACGCTGGCGGTGGTGACCAGCGCCTTCTCCTTCACCGAGGCCGGGTCGAAGCCGTCGGGCACCCAGTCGTCGGCGGGTACGCGCATGTTGAGCACGCCGAACATCATGATCACGAAGTAGCCGATGCCCAGGGTCAGGAACAGCGCGACGAGCGCACCCCCGGACGCGACCGAGGTCGACACGTCGGGGTCGTAACCGGCGTCGTAGTACGACAGCAGCTGCCGCGACAGCGGGCTCGCGATCAGTGCGCCGCCACCGAAGCCCATGATGGCCAGGCCGGTCGCGAGGCCGGGGCGGTCCGGGAACCACTTGATCAGCGTGGAGACCGGGGAGATGTAGCCGATGCCCAGGCCGATGCCGCCGAGCACGCCGTACCCGAGGTAGACCAGCCACAGCTGCTTCGTACTGATGCCGAGCGCGGCGACCAGGAAGCCGGCGGTCCAGAAGCAGGCGGACACGAACATGGCCTTGCGCGGGCCGTTCGCCTCGACCCAGGTCCCGCCGACCGCCGCGGACAGGCCGAGCATGACGATGGCGATGCTGAAGATGACACCGACCGCGGTCTGGCCGGTGTCGAAGTGCTGGACGAAGGAGTTCTTGTAGACGCTGGTGGCGTACACCTGGCCGATGCACAGGTGCACCGACAGCGCGGCCGGCGGGATCAGCCACCGGCTGAAACCGGGCGGCGCCACGGAGTGCTTGCGGTCGAGCGCGGACAGCATGACGGCGCCTCCCTGAGCCGATCACGGTGATCGATAGGAGGTCATCATCAACCCACGCAAATATTGCCGCAACAAATAGCGGGCGGGCGGACATAAGCAGACGTGACAGCGCAGACCGAACGGCGCGACGACGACCTCGGCGACGAGGCCGGCTTCGGCGCCGCGTTCGACCGGCACTGCCGGGCCGTGTACAACCACGCGTTCCGGCTGACCGGCTCGTGGAGCGTGGCCGAGGACGTCACCCAGGCCACGTTCCTGCTCGCGTGGCGCAAGCGCGGCCGGGTACGCCTCGTCGACGGTTCCGCCCTGCCGTGGCTGCTCGTGGTCGCCGGCAACTGCGCCCGTACGGAACACCGGTCGGCCCGCCGGCGCCGCGCCCTGCTGCACCGGGTGCCGGCCGAGCGGGAGCACGACCCGGCCGACGACGTGGCCGGCCGCCTCGACGACGAGCGCCGGATGCGGGAGGTGCTGGCGGCGGTCCGCGGGCTGCCGCGCGCCGAGCGGGAGGCCGTGGCCCTGTGCCTCTGGTCCGGCGTCGCGTACGCCGAGGCCGCCGCCGTCCTCGGCATCACGGAGGTGTCCGTCCGCTCGCGGGTCAGCCGCGCCCGGGCACGCCTCGCCGGAATCCTCGACCTCTCGGAGGAACGATGAGCGACCTGCCGGGCGTACCCGCCGACCGCGACCTGCCGCCGCGGCGGGCCGAGCGGATGCGTCAGGACCTGCTGCGCGCCACCCGCGAACGGCCCCGGCACGCCCGCCGGTGGCTGGCCGCCGCCGTCGCCACCGGGCTCACGCTGGTGGCGGCCGGCGCCGTCGTCGCCCACGTCCGCGACGAGCCGGCGGTGCAGGTGCTGGCGATGGGCCCGGGCGAGCTCGACGGCACGCTGCGCCGCGCCGCCGACGAGTGCCTCGAGTGGGCCGGCCGGGACGGTGGTTTCCGCGTACCCCTCGGGCTGAGCGATCTCGCCGTGAGCGCCCGCCAGGGCGACCGGGCCGCCGTGCTGTTCCTCTCCGGCGCCGGCTACGCGGCGTGTGACTTCGAGCTCGGCCGCCGCGAGTCGAGCGGCGGCATCAACTCGGAGCCGTGGGCGCACCGGGAATGGCTGCCCGGACCGGTGCAGCGGCTGAGCCTCTCGTCGTCCGAGGCCGACGGCGGGGCGGTGGCCGTGCTGGGCCGGGTCACCGGCCGGGTCCACCGGCTGGTGCTGGAGCACGGCGACGGCCGCACGACCACGGCCCGGCTGCGCGACGGCGCGTTCGGCATCGTCACCCGCACCGCGGACGTCCGCCCGGACGCCGAGCTGGTCAGCTACGACGCCGCGGGCCACGAGATCGACCGGCGGCCGCTGTTCCCCGGTCCCCGCCGGGACGAGCAGTGCTGGACCGATCCGGCCGGCACGGTCATGTACGGAACGCTCGGCGGGACGTGTCGTCCCGCCGAGCGCTGGAACCGCTAGAGAACCGTCAGTTGCCGGAGTCGTACAGGGCCTTGATCTCGGTGGCGGACAGCGCGCGGTCGTACAGGTGGACCTGGTCGACCGTGCCGTCGAGGTAGTCCACGGCGTTGCCGCCGTACTTGCCCCGGCCGATCACCGTGTTGCCGGTCGGCGCCGCCTGCGGCAGGCAGGCGCTGGTGTGCCCGGCCAGCTCGCCGTCGACGTAGAGGCGCAGCTCCCCCTTGACCGAGTCGCGCACGCCGGTGAGGTGGTACCAGCGGCCGACCTCCGGCTTGACCGGACCGAGCGCCCGGACGCCCGCGAAGCTCATCGCGAACCGCTGGTCGGCGCCGGAGTACTGCAGGAAGAAGTCGCTGGTGCTCGGCCCGTCCTGGCTGACGACGGTCTGGAAAGCGCCGTCGGCCTTGTCGAGCTTCACCCACGCCGACGCGGTGTAGTCCGAGGCCGTGTTGAGGATCGGCGCGCCGGTGTCGACGTACTGCGAGGAGCCGTTGAGGTCCAGGCCCTGGCCCTTCTTGGCGTCGACGTACTGGGGGCCGCCGGCGAGCGTGCCGTCGTGGTCGCCGGCCGCGTCCTCGGCGGTGCCGTCGAGCGGGTAGAACGACACACCGGTCAGGCCCGGGGTGCCGGCCGGCGGCTGCGGCACGTTCGACGCGCTGCCGTCCGCCTTGGCGATGATCTCCTGGTTGATCGCCCGGACCTGGTTGAAGTCCATCTTGGGCACCTGGCGGTCGTACGTCCAGAAGCCGTTGAGCTCGCCCTCCACGTCGGTGATCTGGGTGTAGATCGCCGCGCTGATGCCGCAGGACTGCGCGGCCGTGATGACCTTGCGCTGGTTCTCGACGTACTTGCGGGTCAGCGTGGCGGAGTCGGGCTCCATCTCGTACGCCTGCCCGGTGCCGAACCACATGTGGTTGGAGACCTTGAGGCCGTACCCGCCGTGCTCGCCGTCGATCGACACCCGGGTGGCGTCGGGCGACGGGGAGGCCGGGCCGCCGTTGTTGTACTCGTGGAAGTCGATGACGTCGCCCTTGCCGGAGTCACCGTGCGAGTTGCAGCAGTTCACGCCGCTGTGCGCGTTCACCAGGCGGCTCGGGTCCTGCTTCTTGACGTCCTCGGCGATGCGGCCGGTGGCCGTGCGGTCCCACTCGCCCCAGCCCTCGTTGAACGGGATCCAGGCGATGATCGACGTCCAGCTCTGGTGCTCGCGGACCATCTCGTGCAGCTCGGCCTCGAACTGGTCGCGCCACTCCGGCGGGATCGGGCCGGTGTTGGCGGCCGGCATGTCCTGCCAGACCAGCAGGCCCAGCTTGTCGGCCCAGTAGTACCAGCGGTCGGGCTCGACCTTGATGTGCTTGCGCACCGTGTTGAAGCCCATGACCTTGTGCTGCTCGAGGTCGAACTTGAGCGCCGCGTCGGTCGGCGCGGTGTTCAGGCCGTCCGGCCAGAAACCCTGGTCCAGCGTGGACATGTTGAACAGGATCTTGCCGTTGAGCGCGATCCGGAGCTTGCCGTCGGCGCCCTTCCTGGTGCCGATCTCGCGCATGCCGAAGTAGGACTGCACGGTGTCGAGGACGCGGGTGCCGTTGAGCAGCGTGACCTCGAGGTCGTAGAGGTACGGGTCGTCCGGCGTCCACACGTGGGCGTTCGGGACGGGCACCGAGAGCTGCGTACCCGCGGCGCCGGTGACCTTGCCGACGACCTTGCCCTTGCTGCGCGCGACCGCGCGCACCTTGAGGCCCTCGCCGCGGACGGTGTTCGCGGTGAGCTTGAGCGCCGAGGCGGACAGGTCCGGGGTCAGCTTGAGGTCGGCGATGCTGGAGGCCGCGACCGGCTCCATCCACACCGTGCGCCAGATGCCGGAGCTGCCCTGGTAGAAGATGCCGTGGTCGCCGACCCGGCGCTGCTTGCCGATGGGCTGGCCGGTGGCGTCGGTGAGGTCCTCGGCCCAGACGATCAGCTCCTGCGGGCCGGTCTTGACCAGCGCGTCGGTGACGTCGACGTCGAAGCCGTCGTAACCGCCGCGGTGGGTGGCGACCTGCTTGCCGTTGACGAAGATCTTCGAGTCGTAGTCGATCGCGCCGAAGTGCATCTGCAGGCGCTGCCCCCGGCCGACCTTCCAGTCGGACGGGACCGTGAACGTGCGCCGGTACCACATGCGGTCCTCGTGGCGCTCGATGCCGGACAGCGCCGACTCGATCGGGTACGGCACCAGCACGCGCTCGCCGAGCGACTGGCCGGTGGGCACGGCCTGGCCGGTCTCGGCCTTCGCGAACTCCCAGACGCCGTTGAGGTTCTGCCAGCGGCTGCGCACCAGCTGCGGGCGCGGGTACTCGGGCAGGGCGTTGTCGGGACCCACCGCGTCGGTCCAGGGGGTGGCGATCGGCGGGACGCCCTTGTGCCAGGTGGGCTCGGCGGCCGCGGCGGCGGGCGCGGCGCCGGGCGCGGCGGCCCCCACGGCCAGGAGAGTGACGGCTGCCACTGCTATGGCGTGCCGCCGGCGGGTCCGGGGTCTGTTCACGCGCGTGGTCCCTTCGGAGCGGAAGTGACGCGGGCAGCGCAGATCGACACCCCACGGTGGACGATGGGCGTCACCGCGAGGCGTGTCAGTGGACCACCCATGAGCTCACACATTTCAACAAGGTTGCTCAGGTAACGTCAAGATTTCGTGCGAAGAACTTCGATGCTCTGACACTTTCCAACATGGACGCGCACCACTGGGCGGCCGACGTTCAGCTCGGTGTGCGACGATGCCGCCGTGCCGGAATCGATCTTGGAAGTCATCGCGCTGAACGCTGTCGATGCGCGGGCCGCGCGCGACGGCGGTGCCGACCGGGTCGAGCTGGTCGCCGACATGAGCCGGCAGGGGCTCACGCCGGCCGTCGAGACCTTCGTGCAGGTCCGGCAGGTCGCCGGCCTCGCGGTCCGGGTCATGCTGCGCAGCCATGACGGGTACGCGCTCAGCGACGCGGCCGCCCTCACCCGGGCCGCGGCCGAGCTGCGCGACGCCGGCGCGGAGGAGTTCGTGCTCGGCTTCCTCGACGCCGCCGGCGCGGTCGACGTGGCCGCCGTCGAGGCGGTGCTCGGCGCGATCGACGGCTGCCGCTGGACGTTCCACCGGGCGCTGGACCACGCCGCCGACCGCGCGGCCGCGTGGCGGGCGCTGCGGGGCCTGCCCGGGCTCGACTTCGTGCTGACCGGCGGCGGCCCCGAGGGCGTCGGCGCCGGGCTCGCGACGCTGTGCGCGGAGGCCGGTCACACCCCGCGCGTGCTGGCCGGGGGCGGGTTGCGGCCGCACCACGTCGCACCGCTGGCCGCCGCCGGGGTCGACGCCTTCCACACCGGGGGCGCCGTACGCCCGGACGGCCGCTGGGACGCCCCGGTCGACGCGGCGCTGGTCAGGGCGTGGCGCGACCTCCTGCCGTGACCGGGCCGCCGGGGCCGGCGGCCGGCGGGATGTACATGACCACCTGCGGCATCTCCGGCGCCGACGCCTGCAGCCGGACCGCGGCGAGGCCCACGGCCAGCAGCAGCGCCGCCAGTCCCGCGGTGAGGACGTGAACGGTGAATCGCATGCGGCGCAGAATGGCACCGCAATGTCAGGAACCTGTGCGGTCCGGCCGCCTCAGCGGGAGCCGGACACCGACAGGTAGCGGTAGCCCAGCCGGGTGAGCCGCTGCGGGTCCAGGATGTGCCGGCCGTCCAGCACGACCGGCGTGCGCATCAGCCCGGCGAACTTGCCCCAGTCCAGGTCCTGGTACTGCGCCCACTCGGTCACCAGGACCACCGCGTCGCTGTCGTCGAAGACGTCCTCGACCTCGTCGGCCAGGTACGGCACCAGGTCCGGCTGCTCGCGCCGGAACCGCTCGGCGGCCACCGGGTCGTGCACCCGGATGCGCGCGCCCCGGTCCAGCAGCATCCGGGCGATGTCCAGCGCCGGGGCGTCGCGCAGGTCGTCGGTGTCGGGCTTGAACGCGAGCCCGAGCAGGCCGATCCGGCGGCCCTTGAGGATGCGCAGCTCCTCGAGCAGCCGGTCCACCACGAGGCGCCGCTGGAGCTGGTTGACCTGCCGGGCGGCGGTGACGATCGGCATCTCGTGGTGGTAGTCGGCGGCCGTGGCGATCAGCGCGGCGGTGTCCTTGCCGAAGCAGGAGCCGCCCCAGCCGAGTCCCGGCTGCAGGAACCGCGGCCCGATCCGCGCGTCCAGCCCGATCCCCCGGGTGACCTGGGTGATGTCCGCGCCCACCCGCCCGGCGAGCTGGCCGACCTCGTTCGCGAAGCTGATCTTGAGGGCGAGGAACGCGTTGGCCGCGTACTTGATCAGCTCGGCGGAGGCCAGGTCGGTCGAGACCATCGGCACCGCGCCCACGCCGTCCGGGCGCGGCAGGTACGTCGGCGGGGTGAACGTCTGGTTCAGCAGGGTGCGGTAGAGGCGGTTGAGCACGTCGAGGCTGCGCGGGTTGTCCGAGCCCACGACGACCCGGTCCGGGTACAGCGTGTCCTGGATCGCGGCGCCCTGGCGCAGGAACTCCGGGTTCGAGGCGACCGAGAACTCGCCGTCGCTGCGCCGCTCGTGCGTCCGCTCGAACGACTCCCGCAGGATCGAGTCGACCCAGTTGCTGCTGCCGATCGGCACGGTCGACTTGTTCACCACGACGGTGAACTCGCCGGCGATGTGCTTCCCGACGCTCTCGGCGGCCGAGCGCAGGTAGGTGAGATCCGGGTTGCCGTCGGGCAGCGAGGGCGTCTGCACGGCGATGAACACCACGTCGGCGTCCGGCACCGCCGCGCTGTAGTCGGTCGTGAACGTGAGCCGGTCGGCCGAGTCCGCCAGCAGCGCGTCCATGTGCGGCTCGTAGATGGGTGAGCGCCCGGAGGCGAGCAGGTCGACCTTGGCCTGGTCGAGGTCGACGCAGGTGACGTCGTGGCCGAGGAACGCCAGGCAGACACCCGTGGTGAGGCCCACGTAGCCGGTGCCGACGACGCACACCCTCATGTCGTACTCCCTCTTTCTCCGCCGCGCCCCCGGTGGCGCGGACCCTGGAACGGTAATCCGTCGTGTCTCGCACCACGGCGTCACCCGGATGCTCAGGCGCGTCGTCCGGCTGCCGATCCTTGGGTCCGTGACGGTCAGCAGCGAGACGCGTACGGGTGGTGGCGAGATCACCCTGTCCGCATCCCCGCTCGCGCTCGACGAGCAGACCCTGCTGCTCGCCGACCTCGTGGAGGTCATGACCCGCGACATCCCCTCGCTGGGCCACATCCTGGGGATCATCGACCGCCGCCTCGGCGGCCCCTGCGGGATGACCGCCGCGACCGTCTTCACGCTCGACCCCGACGACGGCAGCCTGCGCCCGGCCGCCTCCATCGGCTCGCCGGCCGCCGACGACCTGCGCATCGCCGGCCGGGTGTTCCGGGTCTCCGCCGGCGCCCCGCCCGTGCGCGCCGGCGAGCGTACGGCCGTCCGCCTGCGCATCGGCGGCCAGACCGTGGGCGTGCTCGTGCTCACCGGCACCGCCCTGGAACACCTGCGCCCGGAGACCGCCGCCGGTACGGCCCTGCAGGTCGCGGCCACCCTGCAGGTGCTCTCCGCGGAGGTGCACCAGCAGTTCACCACCCGCGCCAACGCCACGATCCGCAGCCTCTTCGAGGAGGGCGCGGCGGCCACCTCGGTGGAGGCCGCCGGCATGCTGCTCGCCAAGGCCACCGGGGAGGCGTTCCGTACGGAGTACGCCGCGGTGCACCTCATCGGCCCCGACAACACCATCCAGTACGTCGGCGGGGTCGGCCTGAGCGAGGAGGTGGATGCCCGGCTGCGCGGCAACCTGCTGGGCAAGCTCGCCACCGACTCGCCGGTGTGGAAGGCGATGATGGCCACCAACGGCCCGGTCCTCGTCGGCGACGCCACCCAGGGCGAGTTCCGCAGCGGCGGCTTCGTCGAGACGCTGCGGCTGCGCTCGTTCCTGTCCATGCCGCTGCTGTCGGCGGCCGGGCCGGTCGGCGTGGTGATGTGCGGCGACTCCAGCGGCCCGCGCGCGTGGACCAGCCGGGACCAGACGCTGGCCCGCCAGGTCGCCATGGAGGGCGCGCTGATCGTCGACAGCGCCCGCATGCGCCAGAAGGAGCAGATGCACGTCGCCGAGCTGACCCGGCAGGCGTACCACGACGCGCTCACCGGGCTGCCGAACCGTACCCACCTGCTGGACCGCGCCGAGCAGGAGGTGGACATCGCGATGGCCACCGGCGGCCGGATCGCCCTGCTCCTGCTCGACCTGGACGGCTTCAAGCGGGTCAACGACACCGTCGGGCACCACGCCGGCGACGCGCTGCTGCAGGCGGTCGGCCAGCGGCTGCAGGCGGCCGTCCGGGACAACGACGTGGTCGCCCGGCTGGGCGGCGACGAGTTCGCGATCCTGCTGACCCGCAACCCGGACGAGAAGTCGGCCGCCGCGATCGCCGGGCGCATCCACGAGCGGCTGCAGCAGCCGTACGACATCGACGGCGGGAAGGTGCACGTCGGCGCCAGCATCGGCATCGCGCTGTTCCCGTCCGACGCCGACGACATGGCCACCCTCATGCGCGGCGCCGACGCGGCGATGTACGAGGTCAAGCGCAGCGGCGGAGGGGTACGCCTGGCGGGCTGACACCCGCCGCCCCGGCGGATCGTCGATACGCTTCGACGAACCGACGGAAGGAGTCCGCTGTGCCGCCGATCCGGGTCACGGTCTGGGGCGAGAACCGCCACGAACGCCTCGAGCCCCACGTCCGGGGTCTCTACCCCGGCGGAATGCACGAGACCATCGCCGCCGGGTTGCGCGAACACCTCGGGGGCGAGATCCGTACGGCCACCCTCGACGAGCCCGAGCACGGCCTGACCGAGGACGTGCTCGCCGCCACGGACGTGCTGACCTGGTGGGGCCACGCCGCGCATGACGAGGTGTCCGACGAGGTCGCCGCCCGGGTGCGCCGGCACGTGCTCGCCGGCATGGGCCTGGTGGCGCTGCACTCCGCGCACTGGTCCAAGGTCTTCACCGGCCTCATGGGCACCACCTGCACCCTGCGCTGGCGCAACGAGCACGACCGCGAGCTGCTCTGGACCGTGGACCCCACCCACCCGATCGCGCAGGGCGTGCCGCAGCCGCTGGTCATCGACGAGGACGAGATGTACGGCGAGTTCTTCGACGTGCCCCCGCCCGACGAGCTCGTCTTCATCAGCTCGTTCAGCGGCGGCGAGGTGTTCCGCAGCGGCTGCACGTGGCGCCGCGGGCACGGCCGGATCTTCTACTTCCGCCCCGGCGACCAGGACTACCCGACCTACCACCATCCGGACGTGCGCCGGGTCATCGCCAACGGCGTACGGTGGGCCCGCAGCGACCGCCCCGGCCGGGACCTGCCCGCGCTGCGCCGCCACGCGACCGGGGACTTCACCTGATGGCGCTCCCGGTCGTCCTGGCCGGCGCCGGCGCGATGGGCCGGGCGTGGCTCGCCGCGATCGCCGCCGACCCGGCCGTCGAGCTCACCGGGGTGGCCGACCTCGACCTCGGCACGGCCCGGCGCGCGGCCCCCGGCCTGCCGGTCGGCACCGACGTGGTGGCGCTCGCCGCGCAGACCGGCGCGCGGGCCGTGATCGACGTGACCGTCCCCGGGGCGCACCACCCGGTGACCACGGCCGCGCTCCTCGCCGGCCTCCCCGTGCTCGGCGAGAAACCCGCCGCCGACACGCTCGCCCGGGCCCTGTCGCTGTGCGCCGCGTCCGAGGTCAGCGGGCAGCTGTTCATGGTGAGCCAGTCCCGGCGCTGGAACCCCCGGCTGTTCCGGCTCCGCGCGATGACCGCGCGGCTGGGCGGTGTCGTCTCGGCCGGTACGGACTTCTTCCGCGCTCCGCACTTCGGCGGCTTCCGCGAGCAGATGGCCCAGCCGCTGCTCACCGACATGGCCATCCACGCCTTCGACGCCGCCCGGTTCGTGCTGGCCGCCGAGCCGGTCGAGGTCACCTGCCGCACCTGGAACCCGCCGTGGAGCTGGTACGCCGGCGACGCCTGCGCGGCCGCCGTCTTCGAGATGACCGGCGGCGCCCGCTACGTGTACCACGGCAGCTGGTGCGCGCCCGGCGCCGAGACGTCGTGGAACGGCGTGTGGCGCGTCAACGGCCGGCACGGCACCGCGACCTGGGACGGCGACGACGATCCGGAGGGACCGGCGGACGACGGGCCGGTGCCGCCGTACGACGGGATCGCGGGCGCGCTGCGGGTCTTCGCCGACGCGCTGGCCACCGGGACCACCCCGATGGGCGAGATCCACGAGAACGTGCCGAGCCTGGCGATGGTGGAAGCGGCGATCCACTCCGGCGCCCGCGGCCGTCCGGTGACGATCGGCGAGGTGCTGGACGACGCGTACGCGCAGGCGATGGCCGAGGAGCGGCATCCGGACGTCCGGGCCGCGCTGGGCGGCTGGCGGTCCGCGCGGGCCCGGCTAGGCCTCGGCTGACCGGCGGGCGACCAGGTAGGCGCGGCGGCTCGGGAACTCCGCGCCCGGCACCGGCTCGCGCAGCAGCGTCGCGTCGACCCGGAACCCGGCGGCCACCAGGTCGCCGGACACCACCTCCGGATCGAGGAAACGCACGTCCACGTCGACCGCCGCGCCGAACCACGTCGACAGGTGGGTGACCTCTCCGGCGGCCACCTCGGGGCTCTCGACGTGGAACGCGACGAGCAGCGGCCCGCCGGCGCGGATCACCCGGGCGAGCTCGCGGAACGCGCGGGCCCGGCCGGCGTCGCCGAGGTGGATGATCGAGTACAGGGCGACGGCACCGGCGAACGCGTCCGGGCGGAACGGCAGGTCCAGCATCGACGCGGCGACGAAGGGCAGCCCCGGAGCATGCCGCCGGGCGATCGTCACCATGGCCGGCGAGAGGTCGACGCCCAGGACGTCCGGGTGGCGCTCCGCGAGGAAACGGGTGACGTGACCCGGCCCGCAGCCCACGTCCGCGACCGTTCCCTCCCCCACCGACTCCAGCACGGCGGTGAGCAGCGCCCGGTCCAGCGGCTTGAGCGCCAGCTCGTCGCGCAACGCCTCGTCGTACGCCCGCGCCACGGTGTCGTACGTGCGCCGTACGCTCACCGGGCCACCGCCTGCAACGGGTGCGCGATGTCGTTCGCGTGGTCCGTGACGGCGGCACCGATCACCTGCGCGCGTACGGGAAGGATCTCCAGGCAGCGGCGCACGGCCGCGCCCATCACGGGGTTGGGCACCCGCAGCGACACCGTGCAGTGCGGCACCCACCGCCCGGGCCGGTAGTGCTCCCACACCTCGACCCCCGCCGCGGCCAGCCGCTCGTGGACCGCCCGGTGATGGGCGAGCAGCTCCTCGGTGACGGTGACGCCCAGCCACAGCACCCGCCCGACGAACTGCCCCGCGAAGTCCATGTCGAGCGTCAGCCCCCGGCCGACCTGCATGCCCCGCAGCGCGGCGGCGACGGTCTCCGGCGGCAGCGTGCGCGCGGCGGCGAGGGAGACGTGCGGGCGGTGCCGTTCGTGCAGCGACGCCATGGTCGGGACGCCCTCGGCCTCGAGGGCCTGCCACAACGTCCGGATGCGCCGGGTGGCGTCGACGTCCAGGTAGAGCTCGAGTGCGGCGACCACCGCCACACCGTACCGGCGGGCCGCGCGCCGGGTGAGGACGCGCGGACCGCCGGCGGGGCTCAGCTGGCCAGGAAGGTACGGACCTGGGTGAGGATCGACGTGTCGGTCAGGTAGGTGAGGTGGTTCTCGCAGAGCACGTAGTTGTTCGTCGCTCCGCTCAGGACCGTGCTGGTGTACGGGATGATGACGCCGTCGCAGGGCGAGTACCACGTGGCGTAGCGGGTGCTGCCCGGCGTCTCGTCGCCCGCGCTGAGCGTGGCGATGAACGAGGAGCCCGGGTACATCTGCTGGCAGGTGACGAAGACCAGGCAGGCGCCGGCCGAGGTGGTGCCGTGGTTCGCGCCGGCCAGCGACGCCAGGTGGCTCACGTACTGGGCGCCGCCGAGCTGCTTGACGTACCAGAGGCTGACCAGGCCGCCCATCGAGTGGTTGACGATGTCCACCTTGGCCGCCCCGGTGCGGCTGCGGACCTGGCTGACGAAGGTGGCGAGGCCGCGGGCGTTGGTGACGTTGTCGCCGTAGGAGTTGTACTCGTACGCGTACAGCTCGCTGCTGCTGTAGCCGGCGGCCCGGAACAGCGACTCGGCCGTGGTCCAGTTCGAGGCGTTCCCGGTGTAGCCGTGCACGAACACGACCGGCGTACGGGCGGCCGCGGCGGCCGGGGCGGCCGGCACGGCGGCGAGCGCGGCCACGACGGCGATCACGAGAGCGAACATCCGGCGCATGGAACCTCCAGGGGATCGGGTTCCTCGCAGCCTGCGGCGCGCAATGGTTTTGACACATCGGTGAAATCACCGGCCTTGCCGCCCGGCCTCGTAGCATCGACACTTGTCGACATGGTCTTTGCACCTCTAGTGCAGGAATCTGTGGCGGCGACGCTGCCGCCGGACCTGGCCGGCGCGCTGCTCGAACTGGCCGGCGGGGATGAGGCCGCGCTGGCCGACCTGGCCGCCGCGCTCACGCCGCAGCAGATCCGCGGCGAGGCGCCGCCGCCGGTGACCCTGCCGCCCGCGAGCGCCCTGGGCCGCCGGCTGCGGGCCGCCCTCGCCGCGCTGCCCGCGACCGTCCGAGCGGCCCTGCTGGTCACTGCCGCCGATCCGCAGCACGCGGACGGGGACCTGCGCCTCGCCGAGGACGCCGGGCTGGTCCGGGTGCACGGCGACGAGGTGGAGTTCGTCCCGGGCGTCCTGCGGTGGGTGGTGTACTACGACGCTCCCGCGGACGAGCGGCGCGCGGTCCACGCCCGGCTGGCCGCGGCCGGTGGTCCGCGCGCGCTGCTGCACCGCGCCGCCGCCACGCCGGGATGCGACGACACGCTCGCCGGGGAGCTGCTGACCGCCGCCCGTACGGCCCCTCCGGCGTACGCGGCCACGGCGCTGCGCCACGCGGCCCGGCTGACCACCGCGCCGGACGTGTCCGCGGACGCGCTGGTCGCGGCGGCCCGGCAGGCCTGGATGGCCGGGCGCCCGCACGAGGCCGGAACGCTGCTGCGCGAGGTGGCCCACGTCCCGCGCGCGCAGGCCCGGTCCCGTCGGCTGACCGGCGAGATGGAGGTGCGCGCGGGCGGCCCCGGCGACGGCCTCGACGACCTGCTCACGGCCGCGACCCTGCTCGCCGCGGACGACATCGCCGCGGCGCTGGACGCCCTGCTGCTGGCCGGCGAGGCCCTGCAGCGCGCGGGTGACCACGCCCGGTACCTCGAGGTGGCCCGGCGCGTGCTGGCGCTGCGCCGCGGGACCGAGCCGCCCGGCCTGGAACTCGCCTTCGATCAGGTCGCGGGCCTGTCCGAGCTGTACGCCGGCGACTACGCGACCGGCTTCGGCCACCTGCGGCACGTGCTGCACCTCGCCACCCGCGTCGACGACCCGGCCGCGCTGGTCCGGGCCGCCACGGCCGGCATCCTCGTCGGCGACGGCCCGGCCGCGCACGCCCTCGCGGCGCGGGCCGTGCGGATCGCGCGTACCCGCGGCGAGCTGGCGCTCGTGCCGCACGGCCTGGAGATCGCCGCCTTCGCCGGCCTGGCCGCCGGCCACTACGACGCGGCGACCGCCGACGCCATCGAGGGCGCCACGCTCGCGGCGGCGACCGGCCAGCCCGGGCCGGCGCAGGTCCACTTCGGCATCCTGGCCGTGCTCGCCGCCCTGCTGGGCGACCGGGAGACCGCGACGCTGCGGGTACGCCAGGCCGGCGCCCACGACAGCACGGCCGGGCCGGGGCAGGCCCGGGCGCTGTGCGAGTGGGCGCTGGCCCTGCTGGACCTGATCGAGGGGCGCCCCGCCGCCACGGTGGAGCGGCTCGACCGGATCATGGTCGCCCGGTCCGGGCACGGCAACGCGGTGCTGCAGGTCGCGGCGACCCCGCACCTCGTCGAGGCGGCGTGGCGCTGCGAGCGTCCCGGGCCCGGCCCCCGGATCCGGGCGGCCCTCGTCCCGTTCGAGCGGTGGACGACCGGCACCGGGCAGCCGCCGTGGCTGGCGCTGCGATCCCGCTGCCGGGCGCTGGTCGCGACGGACGGCGACACCGCCGACGGCCACTTCCGGGAGGCACTGGTCCAGCACCTGCGCGGCGACGGGGACTTCGCGCGGGCCCACACCGAGCTGCTGTACGGCCGGGAGCTGCGCCGCCGCCGGCGCCCGGGAGCGGCCCGCGAGCACCTGCGCAGCGCCGCCGAGACGTTCACGCTGCTCGACGCGCGGCCGTGGGCGGCGCAGGCCGGCGTGGAGCTGCGCGCGGCCGGGGCGCCCGTACCCGATCGGCCGGCGAGCGCGGAACTCACCGCCCAGCAGGAGCGGATCGCCCGGCTGGTGGCCGGCGGGGCCACCAACCGGGAGATCGCCCAGCAGCTCTACCTGAGCCCCCGGACCGTCGACCACCACCTGCGCAACGTGTTCGCGCGGCTCGGCGTCCGGTCGCGCACCGAGCTGGCCCGGCGCTTCTCGCCCTGAGCCCTCTCCTCAGGCGGGCTGGAACGCCAGGCTGCGAGCCAGGACGCCGATGTCGGCCTGGTCGGTGAAGAGGCCGTCGATCCCGGTACGCAGGAACGCGACCTGCTCGTCGATGGCGCGCCCGTACGCGGCGGGATCGGCGCCCACCCGGTAGTCCGCGGGCAGGAACTGGTTCTCCGCGCGGAACGTGTACGGGTGCACCACCAGACCGGCCGCGTGCGCGTCGCCGACGAGGCCGGTCGGCGTGCCCAGGGTGCCGTCGGCGTTGCGGCCGATCACCTGGTTCTTGTCCGGCCCGATGCCGCCGGCGTAGGTGGCGAGCTCGCGCAGCCCGGCCGCGGTGAGGTAGTCGGCGTAACTGCGCGGATCGCCGTACGGGTTGCCACTCGCGCTGGTCAGGAACACCATCGGCGCGCGCAGCTTGTACTGCTCGTGCAGCAGCCGCAGGTTCGCCGCCTCGAACGACTGCACGAACACCTTCGCGTCACGGCGGTCCAGCCTGTTGCGGCGCAGTGCCCGCACCAGCGGCGTCTCCAGCTCCAGCCCGAGGCCGCGGAAGTACGTCGGGTGCTTGGTCTCCGGGTACACGCCGATCTCCCGGTCCAATTCGTGGGAGAGACGTTGACGCAGGTCCAGCACCTCCTGGAAGGTCGGGATCCGGAACAGCCCGTCGTAGAGGGTGTTGCGCTGGCGCACCTGCGGGATGCGCTCGGTGGCCCGCAGGGTCTTCAGCTCGGCGAGCGTGAAGTCATGGGTGAACCAGCCGGTCGTCGTGACGCCGTCGAGCACCACCGTGCGCCGCCGCGAGGCGAACTCCGGGCGCGACGCGACGTCGGTCGTACCGCCGATCTCCGGCTCGTGCCGGGCCACCAGCACGTGGTCCCTGGTGGCCACCAGGTCCGGCTCGATGAAGTCGGCACCCATGCGGGCGGCCAGCTCGTACGAGGCCAGCGTGTGCTCGGGCCGGTATCCGGACGCGCCGCGGTGCCCGATGACCAGGGACGGCTGCCGGCCGTGGCCGGGCCCGTGCGGGTGCGGTCCGGCCAGGGCGGGCGCCGCGGTCGCTCCCAGCACCGCGGGAGCCCCGGCGGCCAGCGCTGACAAGCGCAGCACCTGTCGGCGGTCTGCCACGTTCTCCTCCTGTCGGCGGGCGCCGGCGCGGTTCGCCGGCTTCCCGCCTGGAGTCCAAACGATCACCGCGACCGGGTGGCGACGACGCCGTGACGGGTACGCGAACGGCACGGGAAGGAATCGGCGGCCCGGTCGTCACGGTTGAGCCGGCCGTCCGCGGGGAACCAGATGATGACGGTCATCGCCCGTTCGTCCGGTTGAGGGGGATCCGGACGCGGCTTACGGTGGTGACCCGAACGCTCACCGTGATCAACCGTCGTGGAGTGTCACCATGGGTTTCCCCGAGCGTCGCGCCGAGCCGCACGGCACGCGGCCGTCCCGCCCCGAGGACCGGTACGGCACCAAGCCGGGTCCGCGCTCCGGCTGCTCCAACGAGCCCCTGTACGCCCCCAGCCAGCGCCCGGCCCCGGCCCCGGCCCCGGCCCCGGCCCCGGCCCCGGTGGAGGTTCCGGCCCCGGTGGAGGCTCCGGCCGCCGCGCGCCGGGTCGGGCGTACGGATCTCACCCGGCTGCTGGGCCGCAGCGTGCTCGAGGACCGCACCCAGCGGATCTGCGCGGAGTACGGCCTCCTGCCCAGCTCCGGGGCGCCGCTGTCCCGCTCGTACCTCGCCCGCGGGACCGGCGTGGAGCTCGCGGCGGACGCCCACGGCACGGTGACGACCGTCTTCCTGCACTTCCACGGCGACGACGGCTTCACCCCGTACCAGGGTGAGATTCCCGGCGGCGGCGGGCACGTGCCGCGCCGCAGCAGCCTGTGGGCCATGCTCGGGCGCCCGGACGAGTCGGGCGACCCGTACCGCGACCGCTTCCTCGGCGACTACGGCCCGTGGGACAGATGGCTCCTCACCGGCTCCGTGTTGCACGCCCAGTACGCGACGGACGCGGAGACCCTGGACCGGATCACCCTGACCCCGCCCGGCCGGCTCCCCCGCGCCGCCTGACCCGGGCCCGGGCCTGCCCGCGCGCCGGCGGCGGACGCTTTTCACCCCAGAATTCTCGGAACGGCGTCAGGCGATGTCGGCGGGCATGTATCCGAGGATGAGCCGGTCGAGCGCCTCCGGCATGCGGCCGAACGTGGCGAGCCCGTCCATCACCGTGTACATCTCGCCCTGTTCGTCGAGGCCGAGGTTGGTCCACGAGTGGGTGTCACCGGCGAGCACGCCGATCGGGGCGATGCTGCGGCCCGTGGTCCGACTCCAGTCGACGAACCTGTCGGCTTCTCCCGTGCAGTCCACCGGCACCAGCGACACCGATTCGCGAGCGCGCGTCACCCCCGGGCCGCCGGAGGGAATCCGGAGCCCGCCGAACTCGGCCAGGAAGGTCACCGCCAGGGGATGCAGCGGCGCGAATCCGTCGGCGGTCAGCTCCGCGGTCCACAGTGACGTGTCGGCGGAGCGCCCGGCGTACCATCCGGCCTTGGCCAGGATGCGACGAGTCAGCCATCGCACGGTTGCTAGTCCGCGGCCGGACCGGGCTTGCGCGCCACGCCACCGTAGACGGAGACCTGATCGTCGGCCGGCGCCGGCTCGTCCCGGGGGTCGCCGAGCTCGGGCCGCCAGGCGGGCAGGATCTGCAGCCCGGGGCCGACCGGCTCCAGGCCGGCGAAGAACCGCTCGATCACCGGCCGGGACCGGACCTGCATGGTGACACCCTGGCGGCGGTAGACCTGAGCCACCTGCTCCCACGCCTCCGGCCGGAAATCCCCGGTGAGGTGCGACAGCGCCAGGTAACTGCCGGGTGGCAGGGCCGCCATGAGCCGCTGCACGAGCGTCCACGGATCGTGGTCGTCGCCGATGAAGTGGAGGATCGCGATGAGCAGCAGGCCCACGGGACGGTCCAGATCAAGCGTGTCGCGCAGCGTCGCCGAGCCGAGGATCGTGCCGACGTCGCGCAGGTCCGCATCGATGTAGTCGGTCCTGCCGTCGGGGTGGCCGGTGAGCAGGGCGCGGGCGTGTGCCAGCACGATCGGGTCGTTGTCCACGTATACCACCCGGGACCGGGGATTGATCTCCTGCGCCACGTGGTGCACGTTCGGCGCGCTCGGGATCCCGGTGCCGATGTCGAGGAACTGGTCGATCCCCTGCTGCGCCAGGAACCGGACGGCCCGGCGCAGGAACAGCCGGTTCTCCCGGGGCGGGATCCGGCTGTCCGGATTGGCCTGCAGCCCCCGCCGGGCCGCCTCGCGGTCGGCCGCGAAGTTGTCCTTGCCGCCCAGCAGGTAGTCGTACACCCGGGCGGGGTGCGGCCGATCGGTGCGCAGATCCACCCCGGTGACGACGGTCGTCTCATGCTGCTCGGCCATCCTTGGAGCCCCCTTCGCCGCTGCGCGCGGGCCCGATCCTCGCAGAAAACATCGACGACGGCCATGGCCGGACCCCCGCCACGCGGGCCTGCGGCAGGCTGCGCGCCAGGGCCGGGATCACCACCGCCGCGGCGACGAGGTGCAGCCCGATCAGGGTGACGACGGTGGCGGCGTCCGCGCCGGACAGGACGGGCGGGACCAGGGACACGGCGGTCAACGAGACAGTCGTCGCCACGAACCGCCGCGCCGGGCGGGCGCTCCACCGCAGCAGAGCGCCGGCGATGACGATGCCCAGCACCGAGAAGAAGCCGGTCACCACGGCGAACCCGGGCAGCGGGATCGACTCGCCGCCGTCGGGCACGTCGAAGTCCACGCCGGCGGCCCGGGCGAGCGCCGCGGCGAGGGTGGTGACCACCGCGGCCGCGACCGCGGCGGCGGCGCCGGTGACAGCGAGCCGGCGAATCATGCCGCGTCCTTCGCCGGCAGCCGCTCCGGGAGACCGAGCCGCGCGAACCGGTCGGCGTGGAACGTCACGATCTCCGTGACCGCCCCGCCGGTGACGCGCAGAACGTCGAGCGTCAGCGGCAGGTACGCGCCCTCGCTCTCCCGCCACAGGTAGAAGCCGATGGCCGGCTGCCGGTTCACCGAGGCCGGCACGGCCCGCAGCGCCCCGAGGCTCTCGAAGCCGTCGCGGAGCCAGTCGTTCACGACCGCGTCCCGGCCGACGTGCAGTCCGGGCGTGGGCGGCATCGAGCAGCGCACGTCGTCGCGCAGCAGCGCGGCGAGCCCACCGACGTCCTTGGCCACACTGGCCTCGGTGAAGCGGCGCACCAGCTCCCGGGTCCCGGCATCCTCCTCGCCGCCGCCGGTCCAGTCCTGCCGTTCGGCGGGCAGATGTTCCCGCATCCCGCTGCGGGCCCGCTGCAGCGCGCTGTTCACGGAGTTGACCGAGTCACCGAGCAGCTCCGCGACCTCCTTGGCCGGCCACCCGAGCACGTCCCGCAGGATCAGCACGGCCCGCGGCCGCGGCGCCAGGTGCTGGACCGCGACCAGGTACGCCAGCTCGATCGTCTCCCGCGCGACGGCGGCCGCCTCGGGCCCGTCCGCGTCGCCCGCGGGCACCTCGTCGAGCAACCGGTCCGGGTACGGCTGCAGCCACCGCACCTCACCCCCGGTCGCCGGCTCCGGGCGGCGCTTCGCGAGCAGGTCCAGGCACGCGTTCGTGGCGACGCGGTACAGCCACGCCCGGAACGTCGACCGCCCCTCGAAGGTCTCCCGGCGCCGCCAGGCCCGCAGGAACGTGTCCTGCACGGCGTCCTCGGCATCCTCGAACGACCCGAGCATCCGGTAGCAGTGCACGTGCAATTCCCGCCGGTGCCGCTCCGCCATCCCGGAGAAGCCCGGCTCATCCATACCGCTCAAGTCGAGCTCCTTCACCCGTACGTCCGCAGCCATCACGCCATCCTTCCGCCTCACCATGCCCGGTCTCAGGTATGACGGGCGCGGGCCTCAGAACTCATCACCCGGCACCGGTGATCGGCCATGCTGAAGCGTGTGATCCCCGGCCCGGGCGTGGCGATCAGGAAACGGGCGCGGAGTCGCGACCTCGGCTCCCAGATACGAACAGTCGCAAACGATTCGCTGTCGACATGGCGGTTGTCGCTCCACACCATTGATATTTGACTTCCCCCATTCGCGTGGTGAAAGCCACGGTGCGGTCCGGAAATGGATCCGGACGAGGCGAATGAGGGGAGCCCTTATGCGATCGGGAAATCGTGAGGCGTGGACGCGCTGGTGTCGCGGGAGCGTGGCCGCGCTGAGCGTGATGGCCGCCACCGCGCTGTCCGTTGCCGCCGCTCCGGCCGGCGCCCACGCCGCGGCGCCGGCGCCGGCCGGAGCCGGCGCCGTCACCATCGTCAACGGTGCCGGCAGGACGATCACCATCTCGCCGTCGCTGGCCGCGGCCGCGCGGTCGAAGTCGTCGGCGGGCGCGGCCGGTCGTGCGGCCGGCGCCCAGGCCGGCGCCGTCAAGCCGGACCCGGGCATGGCCGGCTCGGTCATCGGCGGCGACGACCGGGTGCGAGAGTCCGTGCCCGCGGACTACCCGTGGCGCTCGATCGTCTACCTGTCGACCGACCAGGGTCAGTGCACCGGCTTCATGCTCAGCCGCGACGTCGTGGTGACCGCGGGCCACTGCGTGTACGAGGGCGGCTGGGTGACCTCGTACACGGCGGTGCCCGGCAAGAACGGCACCAGTCAGCCGTACGGGTCGTGCAGCGGGGGCATCAACGACGTGTGGACCACGTCGAACTGGATCTCCACCGGGTCACCGGACTACGACTACGGGCTGGTCAAGCTGACCTGCGACATCGGCAACACCGTCGGCTGGTTCGGCTGGTGGTACAACACCGGTGAGACCCTGACCGGGCAGTACTTCTACGTCGAGGGCTACCCCGGCGACAAGCCGTACGCGACGATGTGGTGGGACGGCGACCCGATCTCCAGCCAGTCCGCGACCCGCCTGTCGTACCAGATCGACACCTACAACGGCCAGAGCGGCTCGCCTCTCTATCACTACAACTCCACCACGGCCGGGCTCTGCGGCGGCTGGTGCGTGACCGGCATCCACACCAACGGAGCGGTCAACAACCAGAACAGCGGCACCCGGTTCACTCCGGATGTCATGTCCTTCATCAACTACTGGGTGAACCAGCCGTAGCGACGGCCGGTCCGGTGAGGGCGGGTCCGGCCCGTCCTCACCGCAGTGTGTCCGCAGGACGATGGAGGCGACATCGTGATCTGGATCGGACGGGCCTCGGTGCTCGTCATGACGATCGCAGTACTCGCCGCGTGCACGACGGCACCGGCTCCTCGCGATCACCCCCGGCCCTCGGCGGGCAGCGCCCCGTGGGGCACGGTCACGGGCACGGTACGCACCACCGCCGGGCGTCCGGCGCCCGGCGTGCTCGTGGTGCCGACGGCGGCCGGGGCCTCCACGCCCCCGGCACCCGAGAAGGCGGTCCGCACCGACGACGCCGGCCACTATCGCTGGCAGCTGATGCCCGGCCGGTACGTCTTGGCGGCCCGGCACGCGGACCGCGTTTCGGCGGGCGTGACGGTGACGGTGACGGCGGGTCAGCGGGCGTACGCGGACCTCACCATCGACTGACGGTCAGAGCCGCAGCTGCGTCCAGTCCAGCAGCCCCTCCCCCAGGTCGCGCACCTCGGCCAGCAACCCCAGCCGGGCCGCCCGGACCGCGGGCTCGTCGGCCATCACGTACACCTCCGCGAAGAAGGTGGTGACCGGCGCGGTCAGCACCCCCGCCACCTCCGTGAACCATCCGAGGTCGGCACGCCCGTCGAGCCGCTCCCGGACCGAGGACACCGCCTCGTGCAGCGCCACCTCCGCCGGCTCCTTCAGCTGCGCCGGGTCGTACGAGGCGGCCGTACCGGCCGGGACGATGCGGCGGGCCCGTTGGATGGCCTCCGTCAGAGCCCGGAAGGTGTCGTCGGCGACCAGGCGGCCGAGCTGGGCCAGGAGACGGTCCGCCACCGACGGGCGGCCGGCGTGGGGCAGCACCGCACGGACGCGGTCGACCGGGTGACCCTCCTCGGTGAGGACCTGTTCGAGGCGGCGGGTGAGGAAGTCGCGCACCTCGGCCGTCACCTCGGGGCCGGCCGGGACCGGTTGCAGCGTCGCCGCCCGGTCCAGGGCCTCGAAGAGGTCGATCGCCGACAGGTCGGGGTGGGCGCGGTGCACGGCGAGCAGGCCGAGGACGGCCCGGCGTACCGCGAACGGGTCGCTGCTGCCGGTCGGCAGGCCGGCCGTCGCCGCGAGGCCCGCGACCAGGTCGAGGCGGTCCGCCAGCGACAGCAGCGCCCCGGGTACGGAATCGGGCAGGTCGTCGCCGGTCTGGCGGGGCAGTTCGGCCTCGTAGACCGCCTGCGCCACGTCCGGGTGCTCACCCGCGTGGATGGCGTAGTCGCGGGCCATCACGCCCGCGAGGCTGGTCATCTCGGTGACCAGATGGGAGCCGAGGTCGAACTTGACCAGCTCGCCGGCCCGGGCGGTGATCCCGGCATCGGCCCCGGACACGCCCGCCGCCGTGGCGAGCAGCGCGCTCAGCGAGGCGATGCGGGCCGCGCGATCGGCCATCGAGCCCAGCTTGTCGGTGAAGGTGAGCCGGTGCAGCTTCTCCCGCATGGCGGCGACCGGCGTCTCGCGGTCGGCGCGGTAGAAGAACGCCGCGTCCTCGTAGCGGGCGCGCAGCACCGCCTCGTTGCCGGCGCGGACCACGTCCACGTCGACCGGCCCGTTGGCGACCGTCACGAACATCGGGAGCAGGGCGCCGGCGTCGTCGCGTACGGGAAGGTATCTCTGGTGTTTGCGCATCACCGTGGTCAGCACGGCGGCCGGCAGCTCCAGATAGCCTTCGTCGAAACGGCCCAGCAGCGGGATGGGCTGCTCGACGAGGTAGCTGATCTGGTCGACGAGCGCGTCCTCGGCCACCACGTCGACGCGGCCCTCGCCGTACACGAGGTCCTGGGCCCCGGAGATGATCAGCTCGCGCCGGTCGTCCGGGTCGGCGACGATCCCGTTGACCGAGATGGTCTCCATGAACGTCTCCGCGGACGCGACGCGCAGCAGCGGTGTCTGGGCGGTGCGCAGCACGCGGGTCTCGCGGCCCGCTTCCAGTGCGCCCACCGCGACCGGCACGATCTCGTCCCCCCAGAGCGCGACCAGCCAGCGGACCGGGCGGGTGAAGGTCAGCCGGGGGTCGTTCCAGCGCATGTTCTTCGCCGAACGCAGGCCGGCGACGGCCCGCGCGAGCACCGGGCCGAGCACGGCGGGTGCCGCGCCGCCCGCGACGTGCCGCCGGACCACCAGATGGGCGACGCCACCCACGTCGGCCGTCTCCAGCGCGTCCACGGGTACGCCCTGAGAACGCGCGAAGCCTTCCCGGGCCTGCTGCGGCGCGCCCTCCCGCGGCCCCTTCACGGTGTGCGTGTGGTCCTCCTCGCGCGCGGCCACACCGGTGACCACCGCGACGAGCCGGCGCGGGGTGGCGTGCACGCGGACGTCGCCGTGCGCGAGCCGGGTCCGGCCCAGCTGCTCGGTGAGGTCGCGCCGGAGTTGCTCACGGGCCATGCGGGCCTCGGACGGCGGCATCTCCTCGGTGCCGATCTCGAAGACGAGCGTCCGGGCGCGGTCCTCGCCGGCCGGGGCGGGCGCGGCCGACGGCACCGCCGCCTCCGGGAGCGGCTCCGCCTGGCCGAGAGGGTGCCCGAGCTCTTCCCGGCGGGCTCTCCACAGGCGGGCGACGTCACCCGCGAGGCGGCGCATCCGGGCGAACTCGGCGGCCCGGTCGGCGGTGGAGACGGCGCCGCGGGCGTCCAGCACGTTGAACGCCTGCGAGCACTTGAGGACGTACGTGTGCGCGGGCACCGGCAGGCCGGCGTCGATCATCCGCTGCGCCTCGCCCGCGTACAGCTCGAGCAGCCGGCGGTTGGCCGCCACGTCCGCGTCGTCCAGGTAGTAGCGCGACATCTCGTACTCGGCCTGGCCGAAGACCTCGCCGTAGCTGACGCCGGGCGCGTACTCGATGTCGGCGAAGTGGGTGACGCCCTGCAGCGCCATGATGATGCGCTCGACGCCGTACGTGATCTCCACCGAGACCGGGTCGAGCTCGAGCCCGCCGGCCTGCTGGAAGTACGTGAACTGGGTGATCTCCAGGCCGTCGAGCCACACCTCCCAGCCCAGCCCCCACGCGCCGAGCGCCGGCGAGGCCCAGTTGTCCTCGACGAAGCGCACGTCGTGGGCGGCGACGTCGATGCCGAGCGCGGCCAGACTGCCCAGGTACAGCTCCTGCGGGTTGCCCGGGTCGGGCTTGAGCACCACCTGGAGCTGCGTGTGGGTCTGCAGGCGGTTCGGGTTCTCGCCGTACCGGGCGTCGTCGGGCCGCACGGACGGCTCCGGGTACACCACCCGCCACGGTTCGGGCCCCAGCACCCGCAGGAACGTGGCCGGGTTCAGCGTGCCCGCCCCCACCTCGGTGTTCATCGGCTGGACGACCAGGCAGCCCTGGTCGCTCCAGTACGCGGTGAGCCGGGCGAGCGCGTCCTGCATGGTGAGCATGAGGCGGAAGTCTAATGAGCGCCGCCTGCGGGTATGAGGCGATTATGTCCGAGCTGCTCGTGGGTGACCTCTACCGCTTCCAGGACCTGTTGAGCCGGGAGGAGGCCGACACCGTGGCCCGGGTCCGCGACTTCCTCGCGGCCGAGGTGATCCCCATCGCCAACGACCACTGGGCGCGCGCCGAGTTCCCGTTCCAGCTGATCAAGGGGTACGCCGGCCTGGGGCTGGCCGGGAAGACGTACTCCAACCTCTGCTCGGGCTGGCTGGCGCTGGAGATGGCACACGCCGACGCCTCGATGGCCACGTTCTACGGCGTGCACTCGGGCCTGGCGATGGGCAGCATCGAGACGTGCGGCTCGCCGGAGCAGCAGGAACGCTGGCTGCCACGGATGACCACGTTCGACCAGATCGGCGCCTTCGCGCTCACCGAACCCACCGGCGGCTCCGACGTGGCGGCCGGCCTGCGCACCACGGCCCGCCGCGACGGCGACCACTGGGTGCTCAACGGCAGCAAGCGCTGGATCGGCAACGCCACGTTCGCCGACCTCATCGTGGTCTGGGCCCGCGACGAACAGGACAACCAGGTCAAGGGCTTCGTCGTCGGCAAGGACAATCCCGGGTACGCGGCCACGAAGATCGAGAACAAGATCGCGCTGCGCATCGTGCAGAACGCCGACATCACGCTCACCGACTGCGTGGTGCCGGAAGCCGACCGGCTGCAGAACGCCCGTACCTTCAAGGACACCGCGAAGATCCTGCGGCAGACCCGCAGCGGGGTGGCCTGGCAGGCGGTGGGGGTCATGCTGGCGGCGTACGAGATCGCCCTGGAGTACGCCAAGCAACGCGAGCAGTTCGGCCGCCCGATCGGCAAGTTCCAGCTGGTCCAGGACCTGCTCGTGCGCATGCTCGGCAACGTGACCGGCTCGCTCGGCATGTGCGTCCGCCTCGCCCAGCTGCAGGACGCGGGCGAGTTCCGCGACGAGCACTCGGCGCTGGCGAAGGCGTACACCACGACCCGGATGCGCGAGGTGGTCGGCTGGGCCCGGGAGCTGCTCGCGGGCAACGGCATCGTGCTCGACTACGACATCGGCCGCTTCGTCGCGGACGCCGAGGCGCTGTACTCGTACGAGGGCACCCGCGAGATCAACAGCCTGATCGTGGGGCGCGCGGTGACGGGGCTGAGCGCCTTCGTCTGACGGGGCCGGCGGCCCGCGGCTCAGGCCGCTCGGCAGCCGTAGTAGCCGTACAGGGTTTCGCAGAACTCGCGCGGCCCCATGACGGTCGGGTCGTAGAGCGGCGCGTCCGCGACCTGGGCGCTGGGCAGCGCGATGCGGATCCCCTCGCCCGTGACCTCGTCCACGGCCTCGACCGGGATGAACGACGGCGTCGCGCCGAAGCCGACGACGCCGCCGTGCTCGACGCTGATCAGCCGCAGCCGTTGCGCCTCGGCGTCGACGAGGAGGTCGTCCACCGTGCCGAGCGGGTTGCCGTCACGGTCGGTGACCCGGCAGCCGAGGATGCGGCCGGGCGCGGCGGTGCGGTGACCGGTCTCGGTGAGCCTGATCATCGTGACGGCGCGGCGGGTCATCGGCGTCTCCCCTCGTCACCTCACCAGCTACCCGCGGCCGGCCAGGACAAACGAGCCCACGGTCAGGCGACCTCGACCACCGCGGCCTCGTGTCACCACCAGGAGCTGGTCGACCGGTGCGCGGTGCCGGCCGACGTCGCCGCGGCGGCCACACGCAGCACGGTGACCACCGCCGCTCCGCGCTTCACCAGCACCTGCGCGGTCACCCCGACGCTGCCGAACGCCTCCATCGGCCGTGCCGCCGGCCCGTCGAACGACAAGATCTCCATCCCGGCACAGTAGAGCGCCGGGGCGTCACCGCGGGGTGATCTCCACTAGCATGGCCGGGTTCGTCAGGCGGCAGCGGAGATGAGGCGACATGCGGTGGTTCCGGCGGGGGTCCGGCAGGCGGCAGGTCGAGCACGACCCGGGCCGGCAGGCGGCGTTGCTGCAGGATCTCCGGCAGCGGTTCGGCCCGCACGTGCAGGCGCGGTTCCCCGATCAGGCCGCCGCCGTCGCCGCGCTGCTGGAGGGCGACGACGGGCTGGTGGTCGCGGACGCCGTGCTGCGGGAGTTCGCCGACGCCGCCCACGCCGACCTGCTCGCGCAGGCCGCTGACCTCTACCGGCGGACCGGTCACCCGGTCACTGTGGACCGGCGCAACTATCGGCCGTTGTGGCGGGCCGCCGGGGGCGCGTTGCGGTGGCCGCTGTTCGCGCTTCCCGGCGGGCTTCATCCGTACATTCAGGTGAGCGGGGCCGTCACGGCCGTGGGTGGGCAGGCGCGGCGGACGGTACGGGTGCTCGATCCGTACCCGCTGCTCGGGCATCTGTTCGAAGTCCTCGACCTGACCGTCGCCGGCTGGGAGTTCGGCCTCGTCCGCGTGGACACCGATGCCGCCGCGCTGGCCAACGGGCTGATCACGGCCGCCCGGGACCTGCGCGCGGCGATGGACGACCCGCCGCCGTTGCCGCCACCGGTACGGGAGCTGATGCGGCGCAACAACACCGTCGACGTGTACGACCTGACGGCCAACCGGATCGCGGGCGGCTTCAACCCGGGCAGGACGATGCGCGAGCAGCTGCTGGCGTGACCGGTCGGGGTGTCAGCCGGCGCGGAGGAAGTCGCCGACCCACTGGGTGCCGTTCCAGGTGCCGCCGTTCGCGTCGAGTTGCAGGTTGACGGTGCCGGACAGCAGGTTGACGTCCTCGAAGTCGTAGTGCGGCTGGCCGCCGACGGTGAAGGTGGCGGACACCCGGATGCCGTAGATCAGCCGCGGGTCGGTGCGGTTCACGGTCACCACCGGGGACCCGGCCGCGCTCGCCGAGGTGCGCAGCAGGTCGCCCACCCACCGGGAGCCGTTCCAGGTCGCGCCGTTGCCGTCCAGGTTCATCGTCACCGTACGGTCGAAGGCGCCGACCGCCTCCGTGTCGTCGTGCCACTCGTCGTTGATCAGGAACTCGGTGCGGACCTGCAGGTCGGCGATGGCGCGCGGGTCCGTCTTGGCGATGCGGACGGCGTCGGGCGTCTCGGTGCCGGCGACCCGCAGCAGGGCGACGCCGTGGGCCGCGACCGTGGTGGAGTAGCCGCCGGTGAAGCTGCCGCGGTCGGCGCGGGCGTGCAGATCGCGTACGCTCGCCGCGCCCGTGCCGAGCCCGATGTCGCGCCAGTCCACGCGGATGGCGGCCGCCGACCCGCCGCGGTTCCACAGCGCGACCACCCGTACGCCCGATCCCTGCACCTTCTTCGACCAGACCTCCTGGTCGCCGAGGTCGCGGACCCGGCGGCCCTGCGATCCGAGCGGGTCCTGGTCGACGGCGATGACCTCGGGGTTGGTGAGGATCCGCCGGGTCGCGTCGTTCATCGCGGTGAGGTCGTTGCCGGCGATCAGCGGCGCGGACATCAGCGCCCACATGCTGAAGTGCGTCTGGTACTCGGTGTCGGTCATGCCCCGCCCGGCGGTGGCGCCGGTGCCGTAGTTGCCGACCTGCAGCATGTCCGGGTCGTTGAAGTAGCCGGGGTGGGCGTACATCGCGTAGTCGTTGTTGCGGTCGATGATCTGCTCGACGGACTGCAGCCCGGGCGACGCGCCGGTGTAGTCGTCGCCGATGTCGCCGGTGGTGCGCGCCTGGTTGCCGGTCTTGGGCGCCCACGGCTTGAACTCCCACGCGCAGACGCTGAAGAGGATCTGCCGGCCGGAGGCGGCGAGCGCGTCGCGCATGGTGGCGTACTGGGTCTGCTGGTCGAGCGTCGCGTTGCAGTTGTCGTACTTGAGCAGGTCGACACCCCAGGACGCGTACGAGCGCGCGTCCTGGTACTCGTACCCCTGGGATCCGGGCCGGCCGGCGCACGTGTGCGTGCCGCGGTCGGAGTAGATACCGAACTTGAGGCCCCGGTCGTGCAGGTAGTCGCCGAGCGCCTTCATCCCGCTGGGGAACCGGGCCGGGTCGGCCACGATGTTCCCGGCGCCGTCGCGGCTGGTCTGCCAGCAGTCGTCCACGTTGACGTAGCGGTAGCCGAGGTCGCGCATGCCGGTGCTGACCATCGCGTCGGCCTGCCGGCGGATCAGCGTCTCGTCGATGCCGCACGTGTAGCGGTTCCAGCTGTTCCACCCCATGACGGGGGTGCGGCCCAGGCCGTTGTCGAGCGCGGCGGCCGGCCGGAACCGGGCGTCCACCGCGACGGTGGCGATGAGGGTGAGCATGGTGAGGAGGGCGGCGGCGGCACGGCGGGCACGGGGCGACATGGCGACCATCCATCGTCAGACGTCTATGTAGCCGTGAGTCTGCACGATGTCACAGAAATAAACAAGAACACTCACAGTGCATCGTGGACGGTAGGGTTCGAAACCATGGCCGCCCGTTCGTTTCTGTCGTCACCCGGAGGTGTGGAATGGCGCCCAGCAACGTTCCCTTCCCGGACTTCGACGACGAAGGGGTCGTATCTCACGGGTTCTCCTTCCGGCCCGCGTGGTGGCACAAAGCGGTGGCACGACCCGCGTGGACAGCTCACCTCGATCGGCTTCCGCTCGCTTCCGGCGACGGCTACCGGCGGATAGCCCGGGCTGACCTGTTCGCAGCGGCCTCGGACGAACCGGCGCCCGCGGTCGCCGTCTCGGCGTACGCCTGGGGGACCGGGACGGGTGCCTTCCTGGTCGGGCGGCGAGCTCGCGCCTTCCGGCGCAACGATGCCGAGGTGGTGGCCGACCGGCTCACCCGCGCCCGCGACCTGCTGAGCAACGCCGGCGCGGCGGAGGCGTACCAGTCACTTCTGCGGGGTGGTCGCAACAATGTGCGCTACCTGGGACCGTCGTTCTTCACCAAGCTTCTTTACGCGTACGACGCGCGGGAGGGTCAGCCTGGACGCGCTCTCATCCTCGACCGTTTCGTGGCCGCCGGCCTCAACCGTCGACATGGTTGGTCGTTCAGCACGCGCGGGCCATGGTCGACGCACGAGTACGGCCGATGGCTCGATCTGGCCCACGACGAGGCGCACCGAGCGTCGCAGGAGCTGGGAAGGCGGGTCCGGGCGGACGCCGTCGAGAAGGCGTACTTCTGTTACGGCCGGGCGCTGGCGACCGGCCGGTGTTAAGCGGGCTGGATCCAGTCGAAGGTCCGCTCGACCGCGCGACGCCAGTTGCCGTACTCGGAGGCGCGCAGGTCCGGGTCCATCGCCGGGAGCCACTGCCCCGCCCGGTGCCAGTTGCGGCGCAGGTCCTCGAGGTCCGGCCAGTGGCCCACCGCCAGCCCCGCCGCGTACGCCGCACCCAGCGACACCGTCTCCGCCGCCAGCGGCCGGACCACCGGCACGTCGAGCACGTCCGCGACGTACTGCATCAGCAGGTTGTCCGCGGTCATGCCGCCGTCCACCTTGAGCGTCTTCAGGGTCAGGCCCGAGTTGGCGTTCATCGCGTCGACGACCTCGCGGGTCTGCCAGGCCGTCGCCTCCAGCACCGCACGGGCCAGGTGCCCCTTCGTGATGTACGAGGTCAGCCCCACGATGACGCCGCGGGCCTCGGAACGCCAGTGCGGGGCGTACAGGCCGGAGAAGGCCGGGACGATGTAGCAGCCGCCGTTGTCGGACACCGTCCGCGCCAGCGTCTCGATCTCCGGCGCGGTGGTGATCAGCTCGAGCTGGTCGCGGAACCACTGCACCAGCGAGCCGGTGATCGCGATGGAGCCCTCGAGCGCGAACTGGGCCGGCTCCCCCTCGATCTGGTACGCGACCGTGCTGAGCAGCCCGTTGTCCGACCGGATCAGGTCGGCGCCGGTGTTGAGCAGCAGGAAGCTGCCGGTGCCGTACGTGCATTTGGCCTCGCCCGGGGTGAAGCACGTCTGGCCGAACAGCGCGGCCTGCTGATCGCCGAGCGCCGCGCCGATCCGTACGCCCGGGAACGCGGCCTTCGCCGTGCCCAGCACCGACACCGAGGGCCGGACCTCGGGCAGCATCGCCCGCGGGATGCCGAAGAAGTCGAGCGACTCCGGCGACCAGTCGAGGGTGTGCACGTCGAGCAGGTTGGTGCGGCTCGCGTTGGTCACGTCGGTGACGTGCAGGCCGCCGGTGAGGTTCCAGATCAGCCAGGTCTCCATCGTGCCGAAGAGGATCTCGCCGCGCTCCGCGCGCTCCTGCAGGCCCGGCGTGTGGTCCAGCATCCAGCGCAGCCTCGGCCCGGAGAAGTAGGTGGCCAGCGGCAGCGCCGCGCGTTCCTGCACCTCGGCGGCGCCGGGGGCCTCGAGCAGCCGGTGCACCAGGGAGTCCGTCCGCGTGTCCTGCCACACGAGCGCGCGGCCGACCGGGGCGCCCGTACGCCGGTCCCAGACGACCGTGGTCTCGCGCTGGTTGGCGATGCCGACCGCGGAGACCTGGTCCAGGGTGATGCCGGCGCGGCGCAGCGCCAGCGGCGCGAGGCGTTCGACGTTGCGCCAGATCTCCGCCGCGTCGTGCTCCACCCAGCCCGGCTTGGGGAAGTACTGCTTGTGTTCCTGCTGGGCGAGGGAGACGAGCTGTCCGCGCCGGTCGAACACGATGCACCGCGTCGACGTCGTTCCCTGGTCGATGGCGACCACGTAGCGCTCGGTCATGAGAGGTCCCTCCCCTGCCTGTGCTCTAGTGCCGGGCCGCCCCCAGGTCGCGGGAGACCGCCCGGGCGGCGTCGCGGACGTAGCCGACCAGCCGCGGGTGCGGCCGGTACCGGTTGTCGCAGATGCGTTCGACCAGGCCGGAGACGCCGATGGCGCCGACGACGAGGCCGCCGTACCCGCGGATCGGCGCGGCCACGGCCGCCTCGCCGACGGTGTACTCCTCGATCTCGGCACCCCACCCGGCCTCGCGCACCCGGTCGAGGTCCGCGGCGAGCTCGCGGGCGCCGACGACGGTGCGGCGGGTGAAGCGCTCGAGCGGCGCGGCGGGCCGGGCCGTCCGGTACGCGAGCAGCACCTTGCCGAGGGCGGTCGCGTGCAGCGGCAGCAGCGCGCCGATGTCGAGGGTCTGGAAGGTGTCGTCGGGGCGGAACACGTGGTGCACGACCAGGACCCGGCCCTCCAGCACCGTGCCGATGCGGACCGCTTCGCCGGAGCGGGCGGCCAGCGGGTCCGCCCAGTTGATCGAGCGGGACCGCAGTTCGTTGATGTCGAGGTAGCTGGTGCCCAGGTGCAGCAGGGCGGCGCCGAGCTGGTAGTGGCCCGACACCCGGTCCTGCTCCACGAAGCCGACGTGCTGCAGCGTGCGCAGGATGCCGTGCACGGTGCCCTTGGCCAGGTCCAGCGACCGGGCGATCTCGCCGAGGCCGAGCCGGCCGGGACCGCCCGCCAGCATGCGCAGGATCGCCGCGGCCCGCTCGATCGACTGCACCGTGCCGGGCATGTTCCGGAGCCTATGCCAGCGTGTTACCTGCGGCACAGACGTCGGTGTTCGACAATGCCGAACGACGTTCATTGTCCGCGCGGACCGCCGTCCATAGCGTCGCGTCATGGCAGCACAACGGAAAGTCCCGCCGCTGGTGGCCGAGCTGGCCGCCGAGTTCGCCGGGACGATGGTTCTCATCCTCTTCGGCGTGGGTGTCGTCGCGCAGGTGGTAGGCGGCGGCATCGGCGACCACGACTCCATCGCCTGGGCGTGGGGGCTGGGTGTCACACTCGGCGTCTACGTCGCCGGCCGCATCAGCGGCGCGCACCTCAACCCCGCGGTCACCGTCGCGCTCGCCGCCTTCAAGGGCTTCGAGTGGCGCAAGGTGATCCCGTACTCGATCGCGCAGACCCTCGGCGCGTTCGTCGCGGCCCTGCTGGTGCGGTGGAACTACACCGAGGTCCTGCACAAGGCCGACCCGAACCTGACGGTCAAGACGCAGGGCGTGTTCTCCACGCTGCCCGGCAACGGGTCCTTGCCGGTCGGCGAGTGGGGCGCGTTCCGCGACCAGATCATCGGCACGGCCATCCTGCTGTTCCTCATCCTGGCGATCACGGACGCGGCCGGCACCCCGCCGGCGGCGAACATGGCGCCGTTCATCATCGGCCTGATCGTGGTCGCGATCGGCATGGCGTGGGGCACCAACGCCGGATACGCCATCAACCCGGCCCGCGACCTCGGTCCCCGCCTGGCCAGCTTCTTCACCGGGTACGGCGGGGCGTGGCGCGACCAGACCGGGTACCTGTATTTCTGGATACCGATCGTGGCACCGATCCTCGGTGGTCTCCTCGGCGCCGGGCTCTACCAGGTGCTGGTGGGACGCTTCCTGCCCATCCAGGAGCCGCAGGAGCCGGGCCGCATCCCCCAGCAGGACACCCCCGAAACCGTGGAGGCACGTCGTGGCTGACTTCGTCGGCGCAGTGGACCAGGGCACCACCAGCACCCGTTTCATGATCTTCGATCACGGCGGCAACGAGGTGGCGCGCCACCAGCTGGAGCACGAGCAGATCCTGCCGCAGGCCGGCTGGGTGGAGCACAACCCGGTCGAGATCTGGGAGCGGACCGTCTCGGTCGTGCGCACGGCGATGCAGAAGGCGAACCTGGGCGCGAGCGACCTGGCGGCGCTGGGCGTCACGAACCAGCGCGAGACCGCGGTGGTGTGGGACCGGCGCAGCGGGCGGCCGTACTACAACGCGATCGTCTGGCAGGACACCCGTACCGACCGGATCGCCTCCGCGCTGGACCGCGACGGCCGCGGCGACGTGATCCGGCGCAAGGCGGGGCTGCCGCCCGCCACGTACTTCTCCGGCGGCAAGATCCAGTGGATCCTGGACAACGTCGACGGGGTGCGCGAGGCAGCCGAGCGCGGCGACGCGATCTTCGGCAACACCGACAGCTGGCTGCTGTGGAACATGACCGGCGGCGTCGACGGCGGCAACCACGTCACCGACGTCACCAACGCCAGCCGCACGATGCTGATGAACCTCGAGACCCTCGACTGGGACGACGAGCTGCTCGGCTTCTTCGGCATTCCGCGGCAGATGCTGCCGGAGATCCGGCCGTCGTCCGACCCGAACACGTACGGCATGGCCCGCTGGCCGGGCACGCTGGGCGGGGAGGTGCCGCTCACCGGCGACCTCGGCGACCAGCAGGCCGCCACGGTCGGTCAGGTCTGCTTCAACGTCGGCGAGGCCAAGAACACGTACGGCACGGGCAACTTCATGCTGCTCAACACCGGTACGGAGCTCGTACGGTCGGAGAACGGCCTGCTCACCACGGTCTGTTACAAGTTCGGCGACGCGGCTCCGGTCTACGCCCTCGAGGGTTCGATCGCGGTGACCGGCTCGGCCGTGCAGTGGCTGCGCGACCAGCTGCACGTCATCACGGCCGCATCCGACAGCGAGACGCTGGCCGCCTCGGTCCCGGACACCGGCGGCGTGTACTTCGTCCCGGCCTTCTCGGGGCTGTTCGCGCCGTACTGGCGTTCCGATGCGCGCGGGGCGATCGTCGGCCTGTCCCGCTTCAACACCGACGCGCACCTGGCCCGGGCCACCCTCGAGTCGATCTGCTACCAGACCCGCGACGTGGTCGAGGCGATGGCGCAGGACTCCGGCGTGACGCTCGACGTGCTCAAGGTGGACGGCGGCATCACCGTCAACAACCTGTGCATGCAGATCCAGGCGGACGTGCTCGGCGTCGCGGTGAGCCGCCCGGTGGTGGCGGAGACGACCGCGCTGGGCGCCGCGTACGCGGCCGGCCTGGCCGTCGGTTTCTGGAAGAACACCGACGAGCTGCGGGACAACTGGAACGAATCCCAGCGCTGGCAACCGGCGTGGACGGACGAGCAACGGGAACACGGGTACGGACGGTGGAAGAAGGCCGTGGAGCGCACTCTCGATTGGGTTGACGTTGACTGACACCGATCTCTCCCCCGCCGGCCGCGACGCGGCGCTCGCCGCGCTGGCCGATCACGAGGTCGACGTGCTGGTCGTGGGCGGCGGCGTGGTGGGCACCGGGTGTGCCCTCGACGCCGTCACCCGCGGCCTGTCCGTCGGCCTGCTCGAGGCGCGCGACTTCGCCTCGGGCACGTCCAGCCGGTCCAGCAAGCTGATCCACGGCGGCCTGCGCTACCTGGAGATGCTGGACTTCGCCCTGGTCCGCGAGGCGCTCAGGGAACGCGGCCTGATCCTGCAACGCCTCGCGCCGCACCTGGCCCGCCCGGTGCCGTTCCTCTACCCGCTGCAACACCGCTTCTGGGAACGGCTGTACGCGGGCACCGGCGTGCAGCTCTACGACCTCATGGCGACCACCCACGGCGGCCTGCCCCGGCACCGCAACCTGACCCGCCGGGGCGCGCTGCGGGCCTGCCCGGCGCTGAAGAAGGACGCGCTGGTCGGGGCGCTGCAGTACTACGACGCCCAGATCGACGACGCCCGGCACACGATGTTCCTGGCCCGGACCGCGGCCGCGTACGGCGCGCACGTCGCCTCCCGCGCGGAGGTGGTCGGCTTCCTGCGCGAGGGCGAACGGGTCACCGGCGTGCGCGTGCACGACCTGGAGCACGACCGGACGTTCGAGGTGCGCGCGCAGCTCGTCGTCAACGCGACCGGGGTGTGGACCGACGACACCCAGGCGCTGGTCGGCGAGCGCGGGCAGTTCCACGTCCGCGCGAGCAAGGGCATCCACCTGGTGGTGCCGCGCGACCGGATCCAGTCGTCGACCGGCCTGATCCTGCGTACGCCGAGCAGCGTGCTGTTCGTCATCCCGTGGGGCCGGCACTGGATCATCGGCACCACGGACACCGACTGGCGGCTGGACAAGTCGCACCCGGCGGCGTCCAGCACGGACATCGACTACCTGCTGGGTCAGGTCAACACGGTCCTCGCGACACCCCTGGACCGCGCCGACGTCCAGGGCGTGTACGCCGGCCTGCGCCCCCTGCTCTCCGGCGAGTCGGAGTCCACCTCGAAGCTGTCCCGCGAGCACACGGTCGCCAGCCCGGTGCCGGGGCTCGTCGTGGTGGCGGGCGGCAAGTACACGACGTACCGGGTGATGGCCAAGGACGCGATCGACGCGGCGGTGCACGGGCTCGGCCGCTCGGTGCCCCGCTCGTGCACGGACCGCGTACCGCTGCTCGGCGCGGAGGGCTACCAGGCACTGTGGAACCGGCGCCGGGTGCTCGCCGAGGAGTCGGGCCTGCACGTCGCCCGCGTCGAGCACCTGCTCGGCCGGTACGGTTCGCTGGTCCACGAGGTGCTCGGCCTGATCCGCGAGGACCCGGAGCTCGGCCGTCCCCTCGAGGGCGCGGACGACCACCTGCGCGCCGAGATCACGTACGCGGCGGCACGCGAGGGCGCCCGCCACCTCGAGGACGCGCTCACCCGCCGTACCCGCATCTCCATCGAGACCTTCGACCGCGGCGTCGGCGCCGCCCCGATGGTCGCCGATCTGATGGGCGACGTGCTCGGCTGGACCAAGGAGCAACGCGAACGCGAGGTGGAGCACTACCGGCTGCGCGTGGAGGCGGAACGCGCCTCCCAGGAACAGCCGGACGACGAGACGGCGGACGCGGCACGCCTGGGCGCCCCGGACGTCGTACCCCTGCAACTGCAGTGACCGGCCCGCCGGCCCGGGGACCCGCTACGGGGAACCCGGGCACGGCGGCGGGGTGCCGCCGCCGGTGAAGGTCCTGAGCGCGGCGAGCCCGTCGTCCACCGTGGCGACCTTCGCCATCGGCAGGCCGGGCACCGCGTTGCGGACCGCTTCCGCGCAGTTGTCCGCGGGCACCAGGAAGATCTGCGCGCCGGCCGCCTTGGCGCCGAGCAGCTTCTGCGGGATGCCCGCGATCCGGCCGACGTTGCCGGCCTCGTCGACGGTGCCCGTGCCCGCGATGATCCGTCCGCCGGTCAGGTCGGCCGGGGTCAGTTTGTCGATGAGCCCGAGGGTGAACATCAGGCCGGCGCTGGGCCCGCCGATGTCCTCGGCGCCGAACGTCACCCGGAAGGGGCGGCCGACCTCGCGCCGGGCGACCGCTTCGGCGTTGCGCTGCGAGGTGCTGAAGGACTCCGCGTTCTTCTGCTCGACCTGCTGGTCGCTGAGGCCGGGCGGGTAGACCGCGGTGCGCGGCACGAGCGCGCGGTCGTCGTCGGCCCACGCGCCGAGCGCCTCGGGGAGCGTGATCCCGGTGCGTACCTGGATGGTGGTGAGCCGCAGCTGCCCGGCCGACGCCGAGGTGTCCGCGCCGGTCACCGCGATCACGTCCTGGCCCAGGGTGTCGACCGTCGGCCCGGGTTCCAGCACGACGTACGGGACCGGGTACGCCGCGACGCCGCCGGCCAGCAGCGCCGTGGCCAGGACGCCGGTCAGGAGCACGATGGCCCGTCTTCTCGTCACGGCGTGGATCCTCTCAGGCCGGCGAACACGACCGCCAACGTACGCGCCTGCAGCTCCGGGTCCCAGCCGCCGTGCAGCGCCCCGTGGCACAGTCCGGTGAGCAGGGCGAGCACCTCGGGCAGCGCGACGCCGGCGCGCACGGTCCCGGCCGCCTGGGCCTCGGCGAGCAGTCGCCCGACCGGGGCCCGCAGACCCTGCATGGCCGCGCCGAGGTCGACGCCGGTGAGCGTGATGACGGTCCGCTGCCCCGCCGCACGCGCGAGGATCCCGGCGAAGAAGGTGAAGAGCCCGTCCGGGCCGCCGAGCGTGCCGGCCTGCTCGACCAGCGCGGCGAGCATCCGCTTCATGATGGCGGTGAGCAGGTCGTCCTTGGTCGGGAAGTGCCGGAACACCGTCCCGACGGCGACGCCGGCCCGGCGGGCGACCTCCTCGGTGGAGGCGGCGGCGCCCTCGGCGGCGAAGACCTCCTCCGCGGCGTCCAGGATGCGCGCGCGGTTGCGCTGCGCGTCCGCCCGCATGACAGCCTCCTCCCGCCGTGGTACAAGTTGAGTCATCACTCATCTTAGTCGAGGGACGTCCCATGACCCCGCGCGACCTGTACGAGCACATGCGCCGCCGCTGGCTGTCCAACGACGCGACGTTCGACCCGGACATGCTCACCGAGGACGTCGTCATCGAGGCGCCGTTCGCGCTGCCGGGCCGCCCGTCCCGCACGGCCGGGCGCGACGAGGTCCTCGCGTACGTGCGAGCGGGCCACGCCTCGGTGCCGTTCCGCTTCGACGACTGCCGCACGCTCGCCGTCCACGAGACCACCGACCCGCAGACGATCGTGGTGGAGTACGAGCTGCACGCGACGATGACGGCGACGGGCGAGAAGGGCAGCGCGCCGTTCATCGCCGTCCTCACGACCCGCGACGGGCGGATCGCGCGCTGGCGCGAGTACCAGAACCCGATCGCCGTCGGACAGGCCACAGGGGCGCTGCCCGGTTAGGCGGCGCCCCTGTGGGTGCGAAGGTCACTACTGGTTGAGCGAGCAGGGAGCGAAGCGCTCCAGGCCCTCCGGCTTCACGGCGTTGCGGCCGATCGCCGTCTCGATGCGGTTGAGCGTGGCGGTGCGCTTGTCCTCCAGCGGCCCCAGGATGGCGTTCCGGATGAAGTTGGGACCGCCCTGGCCGATGGTCGAGGCGAGCCGGTTGTCGGCCTCGATGATCTGGGTGTTCAGCAGCTCGAGGTTGCGGGCGACCTCGTCGCGGGCCTGCACCGGGATCGACGGCAGACCGCTGACCTGCGGGCAGTTGACGGTCGGCGCCGTGCCGTTGCCCGCATTGCCGTTGCCCGCGTTGCCGCCGGCATTGCCGCCCGCGTTGCCGCCACCCGGCGCGGCCGTCGGCTCGGGCGCGGCGGCGCCGCCGCCGTTCTGATTGAGCGAGCAGGTGGCCAGGGCGTCGACGTCGAGGTTCGGCTTGGCGGCGCTGCGGCCGATCGCCGTGGCCATCCGGTTGATCGCCGCGACGCGCTTGTCCTTCAGCGGCCCGAGGATGGCGTTCTGGATGAAGTTCTTGCCACCCTCGCCCTGGCTGGTGACCAGGCGCCGGTTCGCCTCGGCGATCTGCGTGCCGAGCAGCGCGAGGTTCCGGTCGATCTCGGCCCGGGCCTGCGCGGGCACCGTGCCGAGCGCGCCGGCGACGGCCGGGCAGGAGACGGTCGGGGCGGCACCGCCGCCGGCCTGCGAACCCTCGGGCGCGGCCTGTACCGCGGTGGGCTCGGGCGCCGCCACACCGCCGCCGTTCTGGTTGAGCGAGCAGGTGGCCAGCGCGTTCACGTTGAGGTCGGGCTTGGCGGCGCTGCGGCCGATCGCCGTGGCCATCCGGTTGATCGCCGCGACCCGCTTGTCCTTCAGCGGCCCGAGGATGGCGTTCTGGATGAAGTTGGGCCCACCCTCGCCCTTGCTCGTCACGAGGCGCTTGTTCGCCTCGGCGATCTGCGTGTTGAGCAGCGCGAGGTTCCGCTCGATCTCGGCCTGGGCCCGGGCGGGCACGGCGCCCAGTTCTCCCGCGACGGCGGGACAGTTGACCGTGGGCGCGGAGTTCTCATCCGCCGAGGCCACGCCGAGGCCGACACCCGTCAGTGCCACGGCGACCGCGGCGACGCCGGCGATCTGCCAGCGACGGGCGGAACTACGGGAGAGATGCATGTTCGCCTGGACCTTCCTTGTCGTAGGACCTCGGCGAGCAATACGGGAACGCTCCCAGGAAGGATCAATCCGCGGTGAGGGTCTTTCCGTGGAGTTTGCGGAAGGCGCCGGCCACCAGCGCGCGCAGGACGTCGGGGTCCACGCCGGCCAGGCGGCGCACGTACAGGCAGGACCGGCCGGTGCGGTGCGGGCCGAGGCGGGCCAGCAGGTCCTCGTCGAAGCCCGCCGTCGCGTAGATCGTCAGCGCGGTCCTGCGCGGCGACAGGGCGACCGGCGGCCAGTCGCCCTCCTGGCCCGAGGCGTACCGGTAGTGGTAAGCGCCGAAGCCGATGATCGAGTCACCCCACATCACCGGCGCGAGCCCGGTCGCCTCGGCCATGAGCGCACACACGGTCTGCGCGTCGGCGCGGCGCCGCGGATCCGGTACGGCGGCCAGGAAGTCGCCCACGCTCGCGCCGGTCGGCACGGTCCCGGGGGGCGTCCCGCGGGCCACGGCCACCGCTCACCCCGCCATCTCGAGCCGGACGCCGTCGGCGAGGCGGTACGGGTTGGTCGCCACGAGCGCGCCGATCGAACGGCGCAGCCGCGACACCTCCGCCCGTACGGTCACGACGTGCTCGTCGTCGCCGTACAGCGCGCGGCTGAGCCGGACCGCGGTGAGGCCCGCCGGCCCGGCCGCGTGCAGCAGCGACAGGATCTCGGCGTGGCGGCGCGTCAGCGGCGACCGCCAGGGTGGCCCCTCGCCGCGCACTGACAGCACCGGCGCGCCGCCGGCCTCCAGGGTCGCGCGGATGGCGCGGGAGCGGCCGGCCGGGCGCACCAGCCAGCCCTCGGCGAGGCGTTCCGGCACGCACAACCCCATTCCGGGTACGGCCACCGCGGCCCCGGCGCGCGGCGCGGCGATCCGGTCGCGGGCCGCGACGCCGGCGTTGTGCGCCACCCAGCCGTGGTCGTCGACGACGAGCAGCGGTCCCGTGGCCGTGCCGACGACGGGCTCGGCGGAGCGGCGCAACCGCTCGAGCCGGGCCGTGTGGTGGTGCCACAGCTGCGACTCGGCCAGGCGTACGCCGGTCTCCACCAGCGCCGCGATCGCCGGGTGCAGGGTGAGCGCCGGGCCGCTGACGTCGACGATGCCGAGCAGCTCCCCGGTTCGCGGGTCGTGGATCGGATGTGCCGCGCAGTACCAGGGGTGCTGGGCCTGTTCGAAGTGCTCGGCCGAGAACAGCTGCACGGGCGCCGCCTCGACCAGGGCCGTCCCGATGGCGTTCGTGCCCACGGTGGACTCGGTCCAGGTCGCGCCCTCGCGGAAGCCCAGCCCGTCGGCACGCCGCAGCGCCGGCGGGGCACCGTCGCGCCACAGGATCACGCCGTCGGCGTCGGTGACCACCATGAGCGCGACGTCGCGGATGACGTGCCCGAGCTCGTCGATGACGGTGTCCAGCGGCGATGCGCGCCGGCGGCGTTGCACCTCGTCGGGGCCGAGAGCCGCGCGGGCGTTGGAGCCGCCGGGGTCGAGGCCGGCGCGCAGCACCCGGGTCCAGGAGCGGGCCACGACGGCGCGGGGGCGCAGCCGGGTCCGGCCGCCGCCCAGCACCGCACTGTGGACGCGCCGCAGGTCCCGGGCGTGCCGTGTGAGGTCGGTGCCCGGCCGGATGGCGTTGAAGTCGCCCATGACCAGGCGACTGTAACCCGCTGAGTGTGATCGCCGCCACAGTGCAGGCGCGCGCCGTTCCGCCGTGCAACTCGCTGCAACACTTGTGCGCGCACCGTGCCGGGCCGTGTGCTGGGAGGCATGACGCAGACACGACAGCGGGTGGAGGCGTGGCTCGGGGCGTTCGAGTCGGCGCTGCGCGATCGGGACGTCGAGCGGGCCGCCGGCCTCTTCGACGTCGACAGCTTCTGGCGCGACCTGGTCGCGTTCTCCTGGAACATCACCACCGTCGAGGGCCGCGACGGCGTGACCGACCTGCTCAAGGCGCGACTGGACGACGTGGACCCGGCCGGGTTCGCGCTCACCGAGGAACCCGCCGAGGCCGACGGCGTGACCGAGGCGTGGATCCGGTTCGAGACCGGCGTCGGGCGCGGCATCGGGCATCTGCGCCTGCGCGGCGACCGCGCCTGGACCTTGCTGACCACGCTGCGCGAGCTCAAGGGCTTCGAGGAGCACCGGCCGCAGGGCGTCGAGCACCAGCTCAGCAAGGGACGCCGGACGTGGAAGGAGCTCCGCGAGGCCGAGGAACGGGAGCTGGGGTACGAGCGGCAGCCGTACGTCGTGGTCATCGGCGGCGGACAGGCCGGGATCGCCCTCGGCGCGCGGATGCGGCAGCTGGGCGTACCCGCGCTGGTGCTGGACCGCCACGACCGCCCGGGCGACCAGTGGCGCAAGCGTTACAAGAGTCTCTGCCTGCACGACCCCGTCTGGTACGACCACCTGCCCTACCTGCCGTTCCCGACGAACTGGCCGGTGTTCGCGCCGAAGGACAAGATCGGCGACTGGCTGGAGATGTACACCCGGGTGATGGAGGTGCCGTACTGGTCGAGGACGGAGGTGCGGTCCGCCACGTTCGACGCCGGGGAGCACCGGTGGAGCGTGACCGTCGAGCGCGACGGCGAACCGGTGGAGCTGCGGCCCACGCATCTCGTGTTCGCCACCGGCATGTCCGGCAAGCCCCACTACCCGAGCCTGCCCGGGCAGGACGTCTTCCGCGGCGAGCAGCACCACTCGTCGCAGCACCCGGGCCCGGAGGCGTACGAGGGCAAGCGCGTCGTCGTGGTGGGCTCCAACAACTCCGCGTTCGACATCTGCGGCGCGCTGTGGGAGCACGACGCCGACGTGACGATGGTGCAGCGCTCGTCGACGCACATCGTCAAGTCCGCCTCGCTGATGGAGATCGGCCTCGGCGGCCTGTACTCGGAACGGGCGGTCGCGAACGGGATCACCACGGACCGCGCCGACATGATCTTCGCGTCGCTGCCGTACCGGATCATGCACGAGTTCCAGATCCCGCTGTACCAGCGGATGGCCGAGCGCGACGCGGACTTCTACGCCCGCCTCGAGAAGGCCGGCTTCCGGCACGACTGGGGTGACGACGGCTCCGGGCTGTTCATGAAGTACCTGCGGCGCGGTTCCGGCTACTACATCGACGTGGGCGCGGCCGACCTGGTCGCCGACGGCCGGATCAAGCTGGCCCACGGCCAGGTCGACCACCTCACCGAGGACGCGGTGGTGCTCGCCGACGGCACCACGCTCCCCGCGGACCTGGTCGTCTACGCCACCGGGTACGGCTCGATGAACGGCTGGGTGGCCGACGTCGTCGACCGGGAGACCGCCGACCGGGTCGGCAAGGTGTGGGGGCTCGGCTCGGACACCACCAAGGACCCCGGGCCGTGGGAGGGCGAGCAGCGCAACATGTGGAAACCGACCCGGCAGGAGAACCTCTGGTTCCACGGCGGCAACCTGCACCAGTCGCGGCACTACTCCCTCTACCTCGCGCTGCAGCTCAAGGCCCGCTACGAGGGCATCCCGACGCCGGTCTACCACCTGCAGGAGGTGCACCACGCAGGCTGACCCCACGGGGGCGGGGAGGGCCCGGCGGGCCGGGTGGTTGCCGTCACCCGGCCCGTCCACGGCCTCAGTCGCGGGGCGGGTCCGCCAGCGGCCAGCCCCCGGCCGCCAGGTGCGCGGAGACGCGGACCACGTCCTCCGGCGACGCCTCCTGCAGCACCGAGGAGCTGATCATCGCCTCGATGTCGGCCGAGGTGATGGGGTCCGCCCCGGCGAGCGCGGACCGGTCCGCGAGGTCGAAGGCGATCTTGCGGACCTCCTCCTCGGTGAGCTTGCGGCGCAGCAGCCCGAGCAGCGCCACGTAGTCCTGGCGCGGCACGCCGGACGGGTAGCCGGCGCGCAGCCACTCGACCGCCCGGCTCAGAAAACTCGAACGCGGTTCCGGCATGACGGCCTCACTTGTCCACGATCGACGGGTACCCGTGCGCGAAGCTGAGCGCCTTGCCGAAGCCGCTTGCCACGATGAAGGTGATCCCGAGCAGCACACCGGTCAGCACGACCGCGAAGAGCACCCAGCCCAGCACGGTTCCGGCCGGATGCGGGCGGGACTCGTGCACCTCGGCGTCGCCGCCCGCGCCGTACGCCAGCGAGCGGATGCCGAGGGCGAACAGCAGCGGCAGCCCCGCGCCCAGCAGCAGGCCCGCGGCCAGGACCTTCCACGCGCCCTCGAGGGCGAACCCCAGGTTGTGCATCGCCGTCCCCCTCAGCTCGCCGCGCCGGCGGGTACGCGCCCGGCCGGCCGGGCGTCCTCCCACTCGTCGTTGACGTTGTCGTGGTTCACCGGCGCCCGCCGCGAGCGCAGGTACATGCCGGCCGCGGCCGCCACCAGGATCACGAAGACCGTGAGCGCGCCGGGCAGCCCGCCGCCGAGCAGGTGGGCGACCCACCACATCAGCGCGCCCACGACCGCCGCGGCCGGCAGCGTGATGAGCCATGCCGCGACCATGCGCCCGGCCACCCGCCACCGCACCTGCGCGCCGGGCCTGCCGACGCCGGAGCCGAGGATCGCGCCGGTCGCCACGTGCGTCGTGGACAGCGCGAAGCCCAGATGGCTCGAGGCGAGGATCACGGCGGCCGACGCGGACTCGGCCGCCAGCCCCTGCGGCGGCGCGATCTCCACCAGGCCCTTGCCGAGGGTACGGATGATCCGCCAGCCGCCCAGGTACGTCCCCAGCGCGATCGCCAGCGCACAGGCCGCCTTCACCCAGAACGGGACGCTCGTGGTGTCGGTCCAGTCCCCCGCCGCGATCAGCGCGAGCGTGATGACGCCCATGGTCTTCTGCGCGTCGTTGGTGCCGTGCGCGAGCGACACCAGCGAGGCGCTGCCGATCTGCCCCCACCGGAACCCGTTGTCGGTGAACCGCCGCGCGACGCCCACGGTGACCCGGTAGATCAGCCACGTCCCGGCGGCGGCCACCACCCCGGCGATCACCGGCGACATGACCGCGGGCAGGATCACCTTCCCGACGACGCCGTTCAGCTTGCTGCCGTCGCCGTTCCAGTTCACCCCGGCCCAGCCGAGCCCGGCGAGGGTGGCCCCGATCAGCCCGCCGAACAGCGCGTGCGAGGAGCTCGACGGCAGCCCGAGCAGCCAGGTCAGCAGGTTCCAGACGATCCCGCCGACCAGCCCGGCCAGCACGATCAGCAGCAGCGCGCCGCCACCGCCGGCGAGCAGCTCCGGCTTCGGCGTACCGCTGGAATCCTGGATCCGGACCACCGCGTTGGTGACGGTCAGCGCGACCTCGACGGACAGGAACGCCCCGGCGAGGTTGAGGACACCGGACAGCAGCACGGCCGCCTTCGGCCGCAGCGCCCGCGTCGCGATGGAGGTGGCCATCGCGTTCGCCGTGTCATGGAATCCGTTCGTGAAGTCGAACCCGAGCGCGGTCACGACCACGAGCGCGAGGATCACGGAAGTCTCTGTCACCTGCACATGATTTCCCCGCGGTCGAGCGGGTTGAAGACCCGGGCGACGTCTGTCTGAGAGTTCCGTGGGCGGTGGCCGCGGCGTGGCGCGAAGTTCGCCGGACCGTCACGCCCGCTCGTGTTCATCGATCTCCCGGATCGCCGCGACGAGGATGGCCAGGCCTTCGCGGGCCTCCTCCTGCGTCAGCGTCAGCGGCGGCCCCATGCGGATGACGTTGCCGTACAGGCCGCCCTTGCCGACCAGCAGGCCGCCCTTGCGGCACTCGTCGAAGACGCGCAGGGTGGCCACCGGGTCCGGCTCGGTGGTGCCCGGGCGGGTGAGCTCGAAGGCGATCATCAGGCCCCGGCCCCGGACCTCGGCGACGATCGGGCTGTCCGCCGCCGCGGCGCGCAGGCCGTCGAGCAGGATGGTGCCGACCCGCTTGGCGTTGGCCTGCAGGTCGTGGCTCAGGACGTAGTCGAGGACGGCGTTGCCCGCGGCCGTCGCGACCGGGTTGCCGCCGAACGTGGAGAAGCTGGTCCCCGGGACCGCGTTCAGCAGGTCGGCGCGCCCCACCACGCCGGCGAGGGCGAAGCCGTTGCCGATGCCCTTGGCGAACGTGATGAGGTCCGGCACCACGTCGTGCGCCTGATAGCCCCAGAAGTGGTCGCCGGTACGCCCCCAGCCGGTCTGCACCTCGTCGGCGATGAGCAGGATGCCGTGGTTGTCGAGCTCCTTCTTGAGCGCGCCGAGCAGCCCGTCCGGCCCGTGCACGAAGCCGCCGACGCCCTGGATCGGCTCGGCGATCAGCGCCGCCACGTCGCCGGCCGTGGTGGTGGCGAGGACCTCGCGCAGGTCCTCGACGGCCGCGTCGACGTGCTCGGCGTCGCAGAGCCCGGCCATCCGGCCGCGGAGCCGGTCGCCGGAGGGCAGCCAGCTGACCGTCAAGGGGCTCAGGCCGCTCGCCGACCAGCTGCGGTGCCCGGTGACCGCCATCGCGCCGAAGGTACGGCCGTGGTAGCTGTTGCGGATCGCGAGGATCTGGTTGGACCGGCGGTGGTTGGTGGCGCACAGCAGGGCCGCCTCGTTGGCCTCGGTGCCGGAGTTGGCGAAGAACACCCGGGCGTCCGGGATGCCGGAGAGCCGGGCGATCTTCTCGGCGAGCTCGACCTGCTGCCGGATGAGGTACAGCGTGGAGCTGTGCACGATGCCGGTGGCGAGCTGCCGCTCGACCGCCTCGCGGACCTCGGGGATGTCGTGGCCGAGCATGGTCGTCAGCACGCCGCCGAAGAAGTCGAGGTAGGTCCGCCCGGAGCCGTCGGTGACCCGGCGCCCGGAGCCGGAGACCAGCTCGATCGCGTCGTCGCCGTAGTAGGTGGTGACCCAGGAGGGCAGCACCGCGCGGTGGCGGGCCAGCAGGTCGTCGGTCATGGCAGCCTCCTCGTACGAGGCCATGAGTCTCCTACGCGGGCGGCTGCGGCTGTCAAGCGCGGCGGCCCGTCACATCGAGACGAGGCGGACGGCCAGGGCGACCGCGGTCAGGTCGCCCTCGCGCAGCCGGGCCGCGGCGTCCGGCTCGCCCAGGTCGGTGAGGCGGTTCGCGGCCGTGTCGATCAGGCGGTCGTTGCCGCTGAGGAGCTTGCGGGCGAGGTTGGCCTGGATGGGGCTGAGTTCGGCGTACGCGCACTTGTCGAGGGCGGCGACCGTCTCCTCGTCGAGGGTGCCGGCCAGGGCCCGTTCGGTGACGACGCGCAGCAGCCAGGACGGCCACCAGCTGTAGCGGCCGATCAGGTGCCCGGAGCGGACCGCCTCGCGGGGCGACTGGCCGCCGTCGAGCAGGCGTACGGCCATGGGGATGTCGAAGCGTTCGAGGCGCAGCGCCGTGAGGAACAGCCGTTGCAGCTTGGCCCGGCCCACGAGCCGCTCCGCCGCTTCCGCCGCCTCGGCGTAGCGGCCGCGCAGGGCGTCGAGCACGATGGCGGCCTCGTCGGTGGCGATGGCGCTGCCGGTGGAGCGGTCCGCGATGCGCTCGAGGGTACGGGCGAGCCGGTCGGTGGCCTCGGCGGCCGACTCGGCGCGTTCCTGGCTGCCGGGCCGCTCCAGGTGGCGGATGACGGCGTCCGCCGCGTTCTTGACCTCGCGGCGCAGCAGCGGGGCCCCGATGTGCGGCCCGATCAGATCCGCGAGCCCCTCACACAGGTACGCCCGGTCGTAACTGTCGGACGCTTCCAGGAACTGCGCCCACCACGACGCCAGGTGCACCTCCATCCCCTCAGCGTGGCGGACCGGCGCAGCGGATGGGACCGAAACGCCCAAGAACGGCCGGGCCCCCACGGAAGGGGAGCCCGGCCGCCGCGTACAAGATGCCTCAGGAGCCGGACGGGGTGAGCACCACCGTGTCCGAGCCGCTCTGCGGCGGGGTGCCGGTGTCGGTGTACTCCGCCACGAACACCGCGGTGAGGTTGTCCGCGCCGGCGTGGCCGCCGTCGACGAACGTGGTGATGGAGCCGCTGCAGCCGGACGCCGTGGACAGCGGGTGCCCGTGCTGGTCGTGGCCCAGGATGTAGGTGACCGTCACCCGGGAGCAGTCGACCGGCTGGTCGTCGACGACCGTCACCTGGAAGTTCACCGTGTCGCCGAACTCGAACGGCTGGTCCTCGGTCGGGGTCACGAAGCTGACCTGCGGCGCGAGCGTGCCGACCGGCAGGATCACCTCCGCGGACGCCCAGCGCCCGGTGGGGTCGGTGACCTTGAGCGTCGGCCGGTAGTTGCCGTTCTCGGTGAACGTGTAGACCGCGTTGGGCTGCCGGGAGTCGACCACGCCGTCCGCGTTGAAGTCCCACGCGTACCGCAGCGAGTCGCCGTCCGGGTCGGTGGTGCCGGTGCTGGTGAAGGTGACCGTCAGCGGCGCCTCCCCGCGTGCCGGGCTCGCCTGGATGCGCGGGATCGGGGTGCGGTTGCCGCGGACGTAGTCGATGCGGGCGAGCTGCGCCTCCGGGTTCTCGGAGAAGTAGCCGTCGCCGTACTCGAGCACGTAGAGCGAGCCGTCCGGGCCGAACTCCATGTCCATCGGGTTGTCGAACACGATCGAGGGCAGCACCGACTCGATCGCGGTGACCTGGTTGTCCTGGGCGAGCGTGAAGCCCTTGACGTAGTCGCGGGTCCACTCGTAGAACAGCGGCTTGCCGTCGTAGTGCTCGGGCCACTTCGTCGCCGACGGGTTCGCCGCGTCGTAGTGGTACGCCGGCCCGCCCATCGGGCCGATGCCGCCGGTGCCCAGCTCGGGGAACTCGGCGCTGGGGCCGTACGTGTAGATGACCTCGGCCTTCTCCACCGGCGGCAGCTCGCGCTTGCCGGTGTTGTGCGGTGATTCGTTGACCGGTGCCGCGCAGTTGAACGGCTCCCCCGAGGTCTGCGTGGCGAAGTCGTAGTCCACGTAGGGCATGTCCGGGGACACGCAGTACGGCCACCCGTAGTTGGCGGGCTTGTCGATGGCCATCCAGCGCCCGTGCCCGGCCGGTCCGCGCTCGGGGTCGGGCGAGTTCGCGTCCGGCGAGTAGTCGCCCAGGTAGACGACACCGCTCTGCTTGTCGACGGCGAAGCGGAACGGGTTGCGCACGCCCATCGCGTAGATCTCCGGCCGGGTGTACGCCGTACCCGGCTTGAAGAGGTTGCCCTTCGGGATGCGGTAGCTGCCGTTGCCGGTGACCTTGATCCGCAGGATCTTGCCCCGCAGGTCGTTGGTGTTGGCAGCGCTGCGCTGCGCGTCGAAGGCCGGGTTGCGGTTGGCGCGCTCGTCGATCGGCGCGTATCCGTCCGAGGCGAACGGGTTGGTGTCGTCGCCGGTGGACAGGTACAGGTTGCCGGCACCGTCGAAGTCGATCTTGCCGCCGACGTGGCAGCAGATGCCGCGGTCGGTGGGCACCTCGAGGATGCGCTGCTCGGTGCTCAGCGCGAGGGTGTTGCCGTTGAGCTTGAACCGGGACAGCCGCATCACGCCCTTGAACGGCGCGAAGTCGGCGGCGGTGCCCTCCTCGGGAGCGTCGCCCTCGTTCACCGTCGGGGTGGACGGGTCGTCGCTGGGCGTGTTCAGCACCGGCGAGTAGTAGATGTACACCCACTTGTTCGCGGCGAAGTCCGGGTCGATCGCGACGCCCTGCACGCCCTCCTCGTCGTGCTGGTACACCGGGATCGTGGCGGCCAGGATGTTGCGGCCGCTCTTCGGGTCGTTGATGCGTACCTGGCCCTTGCGCGCCGTGTGCAGCACGCGCTTGTCCGGCAGGACCGCGAGCGCGATGGGCTCGCCCGGGAAGTCGTCGAGGGTCACCTTCTGGAAGTCGGAGTCCGGCGGCGGCGCGGCCGCGGGCGCGGCCGAGACCGCACCCGAGGGCGCCATCAGCGCCGTGGCCACCATCGCGAGGACGGGTACGGCGGTGAGCACACGCTTCATCAGTTCTCCCCTCAGAACCGAAGATTGTCGAGGTAGTCGAAGCCGACCTCGGCCGTGATCAGCGCGTCCGCGGGACTGCGCGGCGGGCTGCCGGCGTCGTCACGCTCCACGATGTACTCCACGAGGCCGGCCTCGCGGGAGTGCTCGAAGATCCGCGCGAAGTCGATCAGGCCGTCGCCCGGGTCGGCGAAGCTCCCGGAGGTGGCCAGGTCCTTGACGTGCACCTGGCGGATGCGGCCGCGGTTCTCGTGGATCAGGTCGACCGGGTCGTGCGCGCCCCGGAACGCCCAGAACAGGTCCACCTCGAGGTGCACGAGACCGGGGTCGGTCTCGCGGGTCAGGACGTCGTACCCGGTGCGGGTGCCGCCGTCCTGGCGCAGGAACTCGTTGTGGTGGTTGTGGTACCCGAAGCTCAGCCCGTGCTTGCGGGCCAGCGCGCCGGCCTTGTTGAGGTCGCGGGCGAAGGCCTTGTAGACCGAGCTGTCGCGGATCGGCTTGCCGTCCGCGCCGGTGCCGAAGTACGGGTGCACGATGTACTTGTTGCCGACGATGGCGGCGTCCTCGAGGGCCGCCTCCCAGGTCGCCGCGTTGAACGGCTGCGGGATGCCGACGTGGCCGGAGGTGGCGCGCAGGCCGGCCCGGTCCAGGGCGGCCCGGAACTCCGCGGCCGTACGCCCCACGAAGCCGGCGTGCTCGACGCGGGTGTACCCGATCTCGCGCAGCTCGGCGAGGCTGGCGTCGAGGTCGATGGCGAGCTGGTCGCGCAGCGTGTACAGCTGCACGCTGATCTTGTCGCGCGGGACCCGCGACGGGCGGCCGCCCCGGCCGGTGGCCCCGGCGGGTGCGGCGCCGATCGCCGAGGTGCCGATCGCGGCCGCGCCGACGGCGGCGGCGCCGAGCAGGTGTCGGCGGCTGACGGTGAACTCGTTCTGCATCGCTTGCACTGCCTCCCGATCGATGGTGCGTCGATGGTCGTTGGGCATGCGGAAGTGACCGGCCGGGAGGCGGCCACGGGGCCGGGCTCCACTCCGGATCACTTTTGCTGCATCGAGCGGTATCGCTTGCTGATGTTAACCACAGGTTTCGCCGCCGTGGCGAAAAGAATCTTCGAAAAATTCAAAAGTTCCGATGCGGCGGGCGGCAAGGCACCGTGAAAGCAATCGAAATGGACAGTACGCGGACGGTCCGGCGGCAGGCAGCCGGTTTTCCCGCGGGCCTCAGCGGCCGGCCGGCGCCCGTCAGCCGGCGGTGACGGCGCTGCGCTGGGCGGCGAGGAGCTTCGTCATCTCCGCCGCCGGCATCGGCCGCGCGAGCAGGTAGCCCTGCCCGAGCGTGTACCCGAGCTCCCGGAGCCGGGCGGCCTGCGCCTCGTTCTCGATGCCCTCGGCCACCGCGTCCAGGCCGAGCGCGCCGGCCATCTGGATCACCGCGTGGGCCACCGCCTGGCGGGCGTCGCGCGCCGCCGGGCTCGCGTCCTCCACCTCGATGCCGTCCACGAAGGACTTGTCCAGCTTGACGATCGCCACGGGGAACGCCCGCAGCAGGCTCAGCGACGACTCGCCCGTACCGAAGTCGTCCAGCGCGAGCTTGACGCCCAGCCGGTCCAGCTCGTGCAGGGTCCGGGAGATCTGCCCGCCGCGCAGCGCCGCCGACTCGGTCAGCTCGAGCACCAGGCGGTCCGGGGTGAGCCCGTGGTCGCCGAGGGCGGCCATCACGTCCGCGACGAAGCCCGGGTCGTGCAGCTGGCGGGCGGACACGTTCACGCCCGGCTTCTGCAGCACGTCCGGTCCGAACTCGGCCAGCCACGCCGCCGTCTGCCGGCACGTCTCGCGCAGCACGAACCGGCCCAGCTCCACGATCAGGCCGGTCCGCTCCGCCGCCGGGATGAACTCGACCGGCGGCACCAGGCCCCGCTGGGGGTGCTGCCAGCGCACCAGCGCCTCCACCCCGATGACCACGCCGGTACCCAGCGCCATCACGGGCTGGTAGACGACGTGGAACTCGCCCGCGTCCAGCGCGCGGCGCAGCTCCCCGCCGAGACGCATGTGCGCCAGGACGGGCTCCGCCATGCCGGGCAGATAGCGCACGTACGCCGCCTTGCCACGCTGCTTGGCCGCGTACATGGCCACGTCCGCCTCGCGCAGCACGCTGTCCAGAGTGGCCTCCGGGGCGGCCGTGGCGATGCCGATACTGGCCTGCACCAGCAGCTGGTGGGCGCTGATCGGCTCGGTCAGTGCATCCAGGATGCGCTGGGCCACCGTCTCCCCCACCGTCGTGCCGCCGGCCAGCAGCACCGCGAACTCGTCGCCGCCGATGCGCACCGGCATCCCGTCGCCGCCGGTGACCTCCCGCAGCAGAGCGGCCAGCGAGACGAGCAGCTCGTCGCCCACGTCGTGGCCCAGCGAGTCGTTGACCGCCTTGAAGTCGTCGAGGTCCACGAGCAGCACGGTGGCGCCCGCCCCGGAGGCGAGCGCGCTCTGCAGCCGGTCGCGGAACCACGCCCGGTTGGCCAGGCCGGTCAGGCCGTCGTGGCTGACCTCGTGCTGCAGCCGCTCCTCCTTGGCACGCAGGGCGTAGAGCAACCGGCTGTTGTCACGGAACGCGAGGAACTGCCGGATGATCACCAGGACGCTGACCGCGACGGCCGCCAGGATCACCACCCGGCCCGGCCACTTCAGGTGTCCCGTGGCCACCGCCACGAGCGGCAGGTCCACGGCGGCCACCGCCAGGTACGGCAGCAGCGACGAGGACGACCGCGGGGAGCGGCGGGCACCCGCGAACGCGTTGCTCTGCACCCGGACGGCCAGCACGAGCATGAGCGGGGCCAGCGGGAGGACCACGGCCTGTGACGGCGGGCCGCCGGCGTTACCGTACGTGGCGGCGAGGACGGCCACTCCCGCGGCGGTCAGGCTCATCGCGGCGACCAGGCGCAGGGCCGTACGGTCCACCGGCCCCTCACCCAGGTACGCCACCTTGGTGATGCCCGCGATCGACAGCACGAACGCCAGCCCGATCAGGACGAGGGTCTGCGGCGCCCACCGCTCGTCGGCCGTCAGCATCGGCGCCATCCCGAAATGCCACAGCAGCGTGGCGCAGCCCAGGAACGCGATGGTCCGGTCCAGGTACATCCGGCGGCGCTGCCCGGTGCCCGAGGTGCCGACCGGCACCCGCGCGACCGCCCACATCACCAGCGCGAACCCCAGCCCGACCGCGGCGGCGGCGGAGAGCGGCATGCTCGGCGTGTAGCCGCCGACGGAGAACCGGAACGCGTTGACCGCCATGAGGACGTACCCCACGGTCATGGACACCGCGCCGACGAGCAGGCAGCCCCAGAACTGCCGGGCCGGCCGGTTGCCGCGGACCGCGCGCCACAGGTCGTACAGCGCGGCGACGGCGACCACCCCGCCGAGCGGCACGGCCACGTAAGCGATGGCGACCGACCCGGCCCCGATGGTCACCCAGAACAGGAACCACACGGAACTGGCGACGACGAGGCCCAGGGTGATCCACACCCAGCGCAGGGGCACCCGCCCGTCCTCGGCCATACCGCAAGCATCGGCGCGCCCGCCGCCCGGGTTAGGAAAACCTCCGCCACCGCCCCAGCCGGCAAGATCCCCCGCGTCCACGAGCCCACCGTGCCGGACCCGGGCCGCCGCGGCCATCCGCGAAACGGACAAGGGAGTGCCCCGCGGACATCCCTACCCCGGCGACAACGCCTCACCGTCCTTCGCGACGGCTTCCTCGGCGTCGTGCCGGCCGCCGGACGCATCGCGTTCCGGGTCGGCCGAAAGGCAGAGGGTGGGCAGCACGAGGCCCGTCCCCGGCCGGATGTGCCCGGCGTACCCCCTCGGCGATGCTGGCCGCACTGTGCCGGCTTCAGTTCTCAGGGGGATTTCGATGACATCCGGGCCTTATTCTTCCGACACCGCGCCGCTGGCTCATTCGGATGTGCTCGTCCTCGATTACCTGGCCGCGCTGTGGGCGGCCACCGAGGACCTCGAGCCCGATCTGCGGGACGAGCTCATGACGACCGTCGCCGACCACATCGCGATGCGCCGGGCCGCCGGGGCCGACCCGCAGGGTGATCCGTCGCCGGTGCTGCGCCGGCTGGGATCGCCGGAGTCGCTCGCCGCCGCCGCGCGGCGCGGGCGGATGCCCGCCCATCTGCGACGCCCGGTCACCCAGGTCGCGGTGCCGGCTGCGGTCCCTTCCTCGGGTACGGAGTACGCGGGCGTCGCACTGCTCGCGGCGGGGGCCGTGGTGCTGCCGGTGATCAGCCCGCTCGCCGGCCTGCTGCTGGTCTCCGGGTCGCCGCGGTGGAGCCCGGGCCAGAAGACGGCGGCGTGGGTCCTGGCGGCCGGTCCGGTGATGCTGGGGTTCGCGCTGGTGCTGGCCGCGATCGCGTTCGGCGGCGGCCCGGAGGCTTTGGTGGTGGCGTACCTGATGATGGTCGCCGGCGCGTTCGTCGCGGGATTGTCGCTGCTGCCGGGACTCAGCTCGCGGCGCACCTACCCGCCCGGCTACTGATCGGGCCCCCGGCCCGCCTCACCGCAGGCCGGCGTCGCGCGGGCGCCTCACCGCAGGCCGGCGTCGCGCGGGCCCGGGTGTGCCGCGGCCGTGCCGTTCAGCGGGTCCGACAGCAGGGCTCCGAAAGCCAGTTCCGCCGCGCCGATGAGGGCGGCGTCCGGGCCGAGCGCGCCGGCCCGCAGGTGCAGGTGCTCGCGGGAGGCCGGCAGCGCCATGGTGTCGAGGCGGCGGCGCACGGTACGGGCCCCGCCGGCGTACACCTCGCGCAGCGTGCCGCCGAAGACGACGATGTCCGGGTTGAAGACGTTGACCAGGTTGGCGACCCCGAAGCCGAGCCAGTCGGCGACGGCGCGCAGGGCCTCGCGGGCCACGGCGTCGCCCATGGCCGCCGCGCGCAGGACCGCGATCGGGCTGGTGCCCGCGGGTGCGCCGGCGCGCCGGAGCAGGGCCTGCGTACCCACCTCGGTCTCCCAGCAGCCGCGCGAGCCGCAGCCGCAGCCGCGCCCGCCGGGGTTGACGACCATGTGGCCGACCTTGCCGCTCGCGCCGCCGTGGCCGGTCACCAGGCGGCCGCCGGTGACGATGCCCGCGCTGACGCCGGTGTCGCCGTGCAGGTAGACGAGGTCGTTGATGCCGGCCGCCACACCGCGGGTGTGCTCGGCGAGGGCCGCGATGTCGGCCATGTCGCCGGCGACGAAACCGGCGCCGAGCTCGGCGCCGAGCGCCGCGGCGAGGGCGTCGTCCGCGCCGCCCACGTGCAGCGTGCCGTCGTCGTCGCGGGTCGTGTCGGCGACCGCGACTGCCCCGCCGGCACACAGCGTGTCGCCGCCGTCCGCGCCCCTGGCGTCGCCGGCGGGCGGGTCGTCCCCGCCGCCCGTGCCCATCCGGCGGACCAGGGCGGCCAGCTCGGTGACCGCCTCCGCCGGTGACATGCCGCGGGGGCGTGGCGCCTCGCGCAGGTCGAGGATGCGCCCGCCGAGCCCGACGCGGGCGGCGCGCAGCCGGGCCGGCTCGATGCTCAATGCATTGGCGTAGACCCGTTCGGAGCGGGGGCTGACCACCAGCGAGGGGCGGCCCGCCCGGCGGCCGCTGGTCGGCACGTCCTCGCTCACCAGGCCGGCGGCGGACAGGTCGGCCGCGAGGGCCCGGATCGTGCTGCGGTTCAGCCCGAGCCGGCTGGTCAGCTCGGCCCGGGAGGTGGGGCCGTGCACGTGGACGTAGCGCAGGACGGCGCCGAGGTTCTGCCGGCGGATCTCCTCCTGGCCGGCCGCGGGCACCGGGGGCGCCGGGGGCTGCTCGGCGCCCGGTTCGGGCCCGGCTCTGCGCGGCCCGCGCCGCAGCGGGGTGACCACGAGCGGGCCTCCTCTCCGGGCACACGACGACGGGCGGCTGGGCGGGCGGGCGTCCCGAGCGGAACGCGGTGGCCCGGGACGGCAAAGGGTCCCCGGAGACGGACTCCGGGGACCCCAAGGGCCGTCAGTGGTACCGGCGGGGATTACTTGGTGAGCGGCGCGAGCTTCGGGTCGTTCGCGTACGCCTCGGCCGCGTTGTCCTTGGTCACGGCGACCGGCGGCAGCAGGTAGGTCGGGACGACCTTGACGCCGTTGTTGTAGGACTTGGTGTCGTTGATCTGCGGCTCGTTACCGGCCTGGAGGGACTTGACCATGTTGATGGTCTCCTTCACCAGGTTCCGGGTGTCCTTGTTGATCGTCATGTACTGCTCGCCCTTCATGATGGACTTGATGGACTCGACCTCGGAGTCCTGTCCGGTCACGACGGGGACGGGCTTGTTGCGGCTCTTGATCGACTGGATGATCGCGCGGGCCAGCGTGTCGTTCGGCGAGAGGACGCCGTCGATGGTCTTGCTGCCGTAGGTCGAGGTGAGCAGCTGGTCCATGCGGGCCTGCGCACCCTCGGCCTTCCAGCCCTGGATGGCGATCGTCTTGAAGTCCTTCTGGCCCGAGCCGACCACGACGTTGCCCTTGTCGATCTCCGGCTTGAGCACGTCCATCGCGCCGTTGAAGAACACGGTGGCGTTGTTGTCGTCCGGCGAGCCGGCGAACAGCTCGATCGTGTACGGGCCCTTCGCCTTCTTCTTCTTCATGCCCTCCAGCAGGGCCTGGCCCTGGAGCTGGCCGACCTTGAAGTTGTCGAACGCGACGTAGTAGTCGAGGTCCGGCGTGTTCGTGATGAGGCGGTCGTACGCGATGACCTTGGCACCGGCGTTGTGCGCGGCGGCGACCTGGGTCGACAGCTGCGCGGCGTCGGTCGCGCCGATGACGATGACCTTGGCGCCCTTGGTCACCATGGCGGTGATCTGGGCCTGCTGGTCGGCGACCGTGGTCGACGCGCCGGCGTACTGCACGTCGCTCTGGAAGCCGGCCTCCTTCAGGCCGTTGGTGAACAGGTCACCGGCGAGGACCCAGTTCTCCGAGGTCTTCGCGGGCAGCGCGACACCTACGAGGGAGTTGGCCGGGAAGCCCTTGGTGGCCTCGCCGCCCGAGCCGCTCTTGCTGTCGCCGTCGCGGCCGGAGCCGCAGGCCGTCAAGGCCAGCATCGCGATGGCACCGACGGCCACCGACTTGCCGAAGAAGTTGCGCATTGGGGGGTTGTTGCCCTTCTTTGAGGTGTTACAGGGTGAGAGGGGGTTGGTGGACCGTCAGCCGGCCACCGTCGTCTTGGCGGGCTCGGAGCCCGTTGCCGACGATGAAGCCGGTTCGGCGGGTGCCTCCCGGCGGAATGGGCGAGTGATGCTCCCGATGATCGAGAAGCGGCCCTGGCTCTTGTTGTAGACGTCCAGGGCGACGGCGAGCAGCAGCACCAGGCCCTTGATGATCTGGACCCGGTCGGTGCCGACGCCGAGCAGCTGCAGGCCGTTGTTGAGCACGGCCATGACCAGACCACCGACGATCGAGCCGGAGATCGTGCCGATGCCGCCGGAGACCGCCGCGCCACCGATGAAGACGGCGGCGATCGCGTCGAGCTCCCAGCTGAGGCCGTCCTGCGGGCCGGAGGCCGCCGAGCGGGCCACGAAGATCATGCCGGCGAGCGCCGAGAGGACCGACATGTTCATCATGACGAAGAAGTTGACGCGCCGGAGCTTGACGCCGGACAGCTCCGCGGCGCGCGAGTTGCCGCCGACCGCGTAGATGTGCCGGCCGCCCGCGGTGTTACGGGTGTAGAAGCCGTACGCGATGATCAGCACCACGAGGATCAGGCCCGAGATCGGGAAGCTGGTGCCGACCCGGCCACCCGCGAACCGCAGCGTCACGAAGACCAGGACGCCGACCATGATGGCCATCCGGATGACCGACACCCACATCGGCGCGGGCTCGGCGTTCATCTCCTTGCGCGTCCGGCGGGCCTGCAGCTCGCGCCAGACCACGGCGATGCACGCGGCGAGGCCGAGCAGCAGCGTCAGGTTGTTGTAGCCGGTGTCCGGGCCGACCTCGGGCAGGAACCCGCCGCCGATCTTCTGGAAGCCCGGGGGCACCGGGATCGTGTCGGCGTTGCCGACGAACTGGTTGGCGCCGCGGAACAGCAGCATGCCGGCCAGGGTCACGATGAACGCCGGCACGCCGACGTAGGCGACCCAGAAGCCCTGCCACGCCCCGATGGCCGCGCCGATCACAAGGCCGAACAGGATCGCCACCGGCCAGGGCAGCGACCAGTCCGACATGGACTTGGCGACCAGGATGCCGACGAAGGCGGCGACCGAGCCGACCGACAGGTCGATGTGGCCGGCCACGATCACCATCAGCATGCCGATGGCCAGGATCAGGATGTAGGAGTTCTGCTGGAACAGCGCGATCAGGTTGTCCGACCGCAGGGTCAGGCCGTCACCGAAGCTCACACCGAGGTTGCGCGCGGTGAGGAACTGGAACAGCAGGACGATCGCCACCAGCGTGAAGATCATCCCGAACTGGCGGGCGTTGGAGGTCGTGCCCCCGAACAGGTTCTTCTGAAGGTCCTTGAATCGGCTCATCGGGTCTGCATCTTCTTCGTCGAGGTCATCTGCTTCATGAGGGTCTCCGGGTTCGCGTCCCTGCGGGCGATGTCACCCGTGATCTGGCCTTCGAACACGGTGTAGATGCGGTCGCAGAGCCCGATCAGCTCGGGCAGCTCCGAGGAGATGACGATGACGCCCTTGCCCTGGTCGGCGAGCCGCTGGATGATGCCGTAGATCTCGTACTTCGCGCCCACGTCGATGCCGCGGGTGGGCTCGTCGAGGATCAGCAGGTCGGGGTCCGTGAACATCCACTTCGCCAGGACGACCTTCTGCTGGTTGCCGCCGGAGAGCTTGGAGACGCCCTCGTCCACCGTTGGCGCCTTGGTGCGCAGCTCCCGGCGGTAGGCCTCGGCCGCCTTGTACTCGGCGACCTCGTCGAGCACGCCACGCTTGGTGATCTTGGACAGCTTGGCGGCCACCGTCGACGTCTTGATGTCGTCGAGCAGGTTGAGGCCGATCGCCTTGCGGTCCTCGCTCACGTACGCCAGGCCGTGGTGGATCGCGTCGGCGACGGTCTTGAGCTGGATCTCCTCGCCGTCCTTGAAGATCTGGCCGCCGAGGTAGACGCCGTACGAGCGGCCGAAGATGCTCATCGCCAGCTCGGTACGGCCGGCGCCCATGAGGCCGGCGAAGCCGACGATCTCGCCGCGGCGGACGTGGAAGCTCTCGCCCTTGCAGACCAGCCGCTCGGCGGAGATCGGGTGCCGGACCGTCCAGTCGCGCACCTCGAAGAAGGTCTCGCCGATCGTCGGGGTGTGGTCCGGGAACCGGCTGCTGAGCTCCCGGCCGACCATGCCGCGCACGATGCGGTCCTCGTCCACGCCGCCCGCGCCGACGTCGAGCGTCTCGACGGTCTTGCCGTCGCGCAGGATCGTGATGGAGTCGGCGATCGCCTCGATCTCGTTGAGCTTGTGCGAGATCATGATCGAGGTGATGCCGCGCTCGCGGAAGCCGCGCAGCAGGTCGAGCAGGTGCTGCGAGTCCGCCTCGTTGAGCGCCGCGGTCGGCTCGTCGAGGATGAGCAGCTTGACGTCCTTGGCGAAGGCCTTGGCGATCTCGACGAGCTGCTGCTTGCCGACGCCGATGTCCTTGATCAGGGTGTCGGGGTCCTCGTTCAGGCCGACCCGGGCCAGCAGCTCGACCGCCTGGCGCTGAGCCGCCTTCCAGTCGATCGCGCCCCGCTTGCGCGGCTCGTTGCCGAGGAAGATGTTCTCGGTGATCGACATGTCCGGGATGAGCGCGAGCTCCTGGTGGATGATCACGATGCCCGCGTGCTCGCTCTGCCGGATGTCCGAGTACCGTGCGGGCTGGCCCTGGTAGATGATGTCGCCGGTGTACGTGCCGTACGGGTACACGCCGCTGAGGACCTTCATCAGCGTCGACTTGCCGGCGCCGTTCTCACCGCAGATGGCGTGGATCTCGCCGGCCCGGACCACCAGGTTGACGTCGGAGAGCGCCTTGACGCCGGGGAACTCCTTGGTGATGGAACGCATCTCCAGGAGGATGGGGGCGTTTGTCATCGCGCGCACCACCTCACGAGCGTCATGGATGCCTCCGGGAGGGGTCAGGGGTATTTCATTGGTTTGTTGCCGACGGCAACCTATTCCCCTCCGAAGATGATTCGCAAGTTTCGAGATCGCCGCTCAGGTAACAATCCGGCAATGAAGAACCGGGACGCCCTGAGGACGCCCCGGCTTGCACGGTTCAGCTGTCGTTCTTGCTCGGTTCAGACGCTGACCGGCACCCGCTCACCGGGCTGATCGAGCTGCTGGCGCAACTTTTCACCCTCGATGTCGACGTTCGGCAGCAGCCGGTCCAGCCATCCGGGCAGCCACCAGGACGCGCGCCCGAGCAGCGAGATGACGGCCGGCACGATCGTCATCCGGACCACGAACGCGTCGATCGCGACGCCGATCGCCAGCGCGAAGCCCATCGACTTGATCACCGGGTCGTCGAGCAGGATGAAGCCCGCGAAGACCGAGATCATGATGAGCGCGGCCGCGGTGACCACCCGGGCGCCGTGGCCCATGCCGAGGATCGTCGCGTCCTGCACGTCGGCGCCGTGCACGTAGTCCTCGCGCATCCGGGAGACCAGGAAGACCTCGTAGTCCATGGCGAGGCCGAACAGGATGCCGATGAGCAGGATCGGCAGGAAACTCACCAGCGGGCCGGGCGTGGACAGGCCGACCAGGCCGGCGAGGTGGCCCTGCTGGAACACCAGCACGGTCACGCCGAAGGTGGCGCCGACGGTCAGCAGGAAACCCAGCGCGGCCTTGACCGGCACCAGGATCGAGCGGAACACCACCATGAGCAGCAGCACCGACAGGCCGACGACCAGCAGCAGGTACACCGGCATGGCGTCGGACAGCTTCTCGGAGACGTCGATGCCGACGGCGGTCTGCCCGGTCAGCGCGACGTCGGCGCCGTTGAGCCCGCGCGTCTTGTCCCGCACGGTGTTCACCAGCGTCTCGGTGGCCGCGTCGGTCGGGCCCGTCTGCGGGATGATCGCCAGCAGCGCGGTCCGCTTGTCCCGGCTGAGGTTCGGCGGTGCGACCGCGAGCAGGCCGGGCGTGCCCTGCAGGACCTGACCCACCTCCTGCACGGCGGTGCCGGTCTGCTCGGGCGAGTCGCTGCTGACCACCAGCGCGAGCCGGCCGTTGAAGCCCGGACCGAAGCCCTCGGTGATGAGGTCCGCGGCCGCGCGGGCGGGGGTGCCCTCCGCGCTCGCGCTCGCGTCGGGCAGCGCCAGGCGCATGTCGGCCGCCGGGATCGCGAGCGCGCCCAGGCCGAGGATGCCGGCCAGGATCACGGGTACGCGCAGCCGCGTCACGAGGCGCGCCCAGCGGAAGCCGAAGCCCTCCTTGACCAGCGCGTGCGGCGTACGGCCGTTGCGCAGCCGCCGCGGCAGCACCTTGTCACCGGCGAACCCGAGCAGCGCGGGCAGCAGCGTGACGGCGACCAGCACCGCGACGGCCACCGTGCCGGCCGCGGCCAGGCCCATGACGGTCAGGAACGGGATCCGGACGACGGAGAGGCCGGCCAGGGCGATGATCACGGTGACGCCCGCGAACAGCACGGCGGAGCCGGCCGTACCGACGGCACGGGCCGCGGCGTCCTCGGGTGCGGCGCCCTCGACGAGGTGCTGGCGGTGGCGCGAGGTGATGAACAGCGAGTAGTCGATGCCGACCGCGAGGCCGAGCATGAGCGCCAGCACCGGCGCGGTGCTGGTGAGTGACACGACGCTGCTGAGGGCGAAGAGGCCGGCCATGCCGGCGCCGACGCCGATCAGCGCGTTGAGCATGGTCATGCCCGCGGCGACCAGCGAGCCGAAGGTGACCACGAGGACCACGAGCGCGATCGCCACGCCGATCGCCTCGGTGCCGCCCACCTCGGGTTCGGCGTTCATCACCTCGCCGCCGTGCTCCACGCGCAGCCCGGCGGCCTTCGCGGCGGCGCCGCTGTCCTCGTACGCGCTGCGCTGGGCGGCGGTGACCGCGTCCGCGCGCTCGGCGAACTGCACCTGGACCAGGCCGAAACGGCCGTCCTGGGACAGCGCCTTCGCGGTGAACGGATCCACCGCGCCGACCACGCCGGGCAGCGTGGCCGCCTCCTTGGCCAGGCCCTCGACGGCGGTCTTGAGCTGCGGGTCGGCCAGCGTCCGGCCCTGCGGAGCGGCCACCACGATGGTGCCGGTGGCGCCGCTGGCCTCGGGGAACTCCTGCCGCAGGGCGTCGATGGCCCGCTGCGACTCGGTGCCCGGCATGGTGAAGTCGCTGGAGGTGGCGCCCTTGAAGGCCAGCGCCGAACCGCCGAGAGCGGCCAGCAGCACCAGCCACAGCAGCACCACCAGTTTGCGGTGGCGGAACGAGGCCCGGCCGAGCCGGTAGAGCAGGGTTGCCATGTCAGTCCTTGTCGTCTCGGGACTCGGCTGGGCCTTCAGTCCGTTTGTCGGTGGCGGTGGGGTGATGGGACGGGGCGATCAGGGCGCGACGGGCGACGCCGGCGAGGGCCGCCCGCAGCTCGGCCGTGTCCCGCTGGGCGTCGACGACCACGGCCGCGATCCCGGCCAGCACGACCTCGGCGGCGAGGCAGGCGGCGGGGTCGGCGGAGCGGCCGGCGAAGGCGGCGCAGAGCGCGTCGATGACCGGGCGGAGGGCGGCGAACGCGGGCTCCTCGAGGAACTGCGGGATGCCGCCGTAGATGAGCGCGACCTCGCGCCGGTTACCCAGCACGAGGTCGACGAACCCCTCGATCGCGGCGGCCTGCGCGGCGGCCGGGCCGAGGGTCTCCAGGCGCGCGACGAGCTCGGTGAGCTCCTGCGCGGCCGGGGCGGTGAGCGCGGCGAGGATCGCGTCCTTGCTGGCGAAGTGGTAGAGCAGGGTGGCCTTGGAACAGCCGACCTCGGCCGCGATGGCCTGCAGGGACGTACCCTTGTAGCCGGTATGGGCGAACTGCCCGGCGGCGACGCGGAGGATCTCGTCGCGGGTGTTGACACGAGCCATGCCGTCCAGCATGCCTGACCGATCGGTCAGAGACTGGCCGATCGGTCAGGAAGTGGCCCAGGTTACAGAACGGCCGCCGGCTCGACCGGCGTGCGCTGCGCCGGGATCGGCACCGGTGGCACGCTCGCGGGCCGCGGCAGGATCAGGATCACGGAGGTCAGCAGGGCGATCGCGACGATGGCGTCCAGCCAGTAGTGGTTGCCGGTCGCCACGACGACGAAGAGCGTGGCCAGCGGATGCGCCAGCCACAGCCAGCGCCACCGGCCCCGGGTCGCGGCGATGAGTGTGATCGCCACGGCGAGCGCCCAGCCGACGTGCAGGGACGGCATGGCCGCATACTGGTTGGCCATCGAGTCGGCCGACGGCGGCCCGTAGACCGACGGGCCGAAGCGCTGGCCGGTGTCGATCAGGCCGGCGACGGTCATCCGCGGCGGCGCGAGCGGCACCAGCAGGTGCACGACCAGCGCCACCGTGGTCAGGCACGCCAGCGTCCGGCGCATCCAGCGGTACAGCTCCGGCCGGCGGACGTACATCCAGATCAGCGCGATCGCCGTGGCCGGGAAGTGCACGTACGCGTAGTAGCAGTTGGCCACCCGCACCAGCAGGCGGTGATCGATGATCAGGCCCTGCACCAGCGTCTCGGCGGGCAGCCGGACGGCCCGCTCCAGATCCCAGACGCGCGCCGCGTTGCCCATCGCCTCGGCGACGTGGCCGGTGGCGAGCATGCGCCCGCCCTGATACGCCAGGAACAACGCCGCCACCACCAGGATCTCGCGCATGGCCGCGCGGACCCTGACCCGCCGGGCGTCCCCGGACTGCTCCACCACCGTCACGGCGGTCCCCCGTTTCCCGCGCCGGATCGCCACGGCACTGACGGAGATCTTGGACCCCCCGCCATCCCGCCGTCACCATCCGGACGCTCTGATGTGACCAGACGCTCACCCGGGGACCACCCCCCATGCAAGGGTCAGTCGCGCAGTTTACGCAGTAGCCGCATCAGCTCCGTGCGCTCCGGCCGCGTGAGCGCGCCGAAGAACCGCTCGGCCTCGGCGTGCCGGGCGGCGCGGATACGGTCGCCGGCCGCCCTGCCGGCCGGGGTGAGGGTGACCAGCGTGGCGCGCCGGTCCCCCGGGTCGGGCTCACGCGCGACGAGGCCGCGCTGCTCCAGGTCGTCGACGACCTCGGTGGCCGACCGCGCCGCGATGTGCAGGTGGTCGGCGAGCGCGCCGGGGCGCAACGGGCCGTGGCGCATCAGCACCGCCAGCGCCCGCCCGTGCGACGGGGCGATGTGCAGCGGGTCCAGCGTCTCGCGGTTGAGGTGGCGCAGGCGGCGGGCGACGGCCCAGAAGAGCTCGGAGAGGGTGCTGTCCTCCACGGGAATACCGTACCAGTGATTGCGGTTGTTCCCTCATGTTGAGGTAACCTCAGCATCTCCGTACGAGAAAGAGGGTCCGCTCTTGGCCTCCCCCCGACGCACCGCAACCCCCACCGCCGCCGAGAAGGCGCAGGCGAAGTCCGTGTCGCTGCGCCGCATCGGCCGGCTGTTCACCGCACACCGATGGCAGCTCGCCGTCGTCGTCGCGATCATCGTGGCCTCGTCCGTGATCTCGATGGCCTCGCCGTTCCTGCTGCGCGAGGTCATCGACGTCGCGCTCCCCCATTCCGACCTTGCCCTGCTGAGCTGGCTCGTGGCCGGCATGGTCGCCGTCGCCGCCGTCACCTCCGCGCTGGGCGTCGTCCAGACCTGGATCTCCACCACGGTGGGCCAGCAGGTCATGCACCGCCTGCGCGTCGACGTCTTCACCCACCTGCACCGGCAGTCGGTCGCCTTCTTCACGCGCACCCGCACCGGCGAGGTCCAGTCGCGCATCACCAACGACATCGGCGGCATGCAGTCGGTCGTCACGTCCACCGCGACCTCGATCGCGTCCAACCTCACCACCGTCGTGGCCACCGCCGTCGCCATGGCCGCGCTGTCCTGGCAGCTGTCACTGGTGTCGCTGGTCGTGCTGCCGCCGGCGATCCACCTGACCCGGCGCGTGGCCGGCATGCGCCGGGCCATCACCGCGCAGCGCCAGCGCGAGCTCGCCGACCTCAACGTGACCGTCGAGGAGGGCCTGTCCATCAGCGGCGTCCAGCTCAGCAAGACGATGGGTACGGGCCCCGCCCTCGTGCGGCGCTTCACCGAGTCGTCCGAGCGCCTGATCGACCTCGAACTGCGCTCGGAGCTCGCCGGGCGCTGGCGGATGGCCTCGATGACGATCCTCTTCGCCGCCATCCCGGCGGTCATCTACCTCAGCGCCGGCCTGCCGTTCGCCGCCGGCACGCTCAGCATCGGCACCCTGGTCGCGTTCACCTCGCTGCAGGCGGGGCTGTTCCGCCCGCTGATGGGGCTGCTCGGCGTCGGCGTCTCGCTGACCAGCTCGCTGGCCCTGTTCGCGCGCATCTTCGAATACCTGGACCTGCCCGTCGAGGTCGACGACCCGGCGCACCCGGCCGCCGTCGACCCGGCCCGCGTCGCCGGGCATCTGCGCCTGGAGGACGTCACGTTCACGTACCCGGGCAGCGGAACCGCCGCCGTCGCCGGGGTCAGCCTCGACGTGCCCGCCGGCACCTCCCTCGCCCTGGTCGGCGAGACCGGGTCCGGCAAGAGCACCATCGCCGCCCTGGTCGCCCGGCTCCACGACCCCGGTGCCGGCCGGGTCACCATCGACGGTGTGGACGTGCGCGACCTGCGCCTCGCCGACCTCGCCGCGATCGTCGGGGTGGTCAGCCAGGAGACGTACCTGCTGCACACCACCGTGCGGGAGAACCTGCGCTACGCCCGGCCGGACGCCACCGACGAGCAGATCGAGCAGGCCGCCCGCGCCGCGCAGATCCACGACCTGATCAGCGCGCTGCCGGACGGCTACGACACCGTCGTCGGCTCGCGCGGCCACCGCTTCTCCGGCGGCGAGAAGCAGCGCCTCGCCATCGCCCGTACGCTGCTGCGCGACCCGCGGATCCTGGTGCTGGACGAGGCGACGAGCGCGCTGGACACCGAGACCGAGCGGGCCGTGCAGCGCGCCTTCGACGAGCTGGCCAAGGGCCGCACGACCGTCACCATCGCGCACCGGCTGTCAACGGTCCGCGGCGCCGACCAGATCGCGGTGGTGGACCACGGGCGCATCCTCGAGGCGGGGACGCACGACGCGCTGATCGGCGGCGGCGGGCGGTACGCGGCGCTGGCGGCGTGACGCGACCACGATCCCGGCCGTGACGACCGCGACCCCGGCGACCGCGTCCAGCACCCAGTGGTTGCCGGTGCCGACCACGACAGCCGCGGTGATCCCCGCGTACAGGAAACCGATGATGCGGGGCAGCACCCCGCGCAGCGACCAGGCCACCCAGAACGCCCAGCCGACGTGCAGCGACGGCATGGCCGCCAGCTCGTTGGTGAACGAGCCGAGCCCGGCCGGCGCGGACGCGTGGCTGGACCACCAGCCCAGGTCGGCGGTGCTCGCCAGCACGTCGGCGTAGCCGCCGCCCATCAGCCGCGGCGGGGCGGTCGGCAGCAGCACGTAGCCGATCAGGCCGAGCGCCGAGCCGATGACCAGCGCGTTGCGGGCCGCCGGATAGCGGTCGCGGTGCCGGCGGTAGAGCCACAGCAGCACCAGCGGGGTGACCAGGTAGTGCAGCGCGGCGTACCAGAACGACATGCCGGCCGCGGCCCACGGCGTCGCGCTGACCGCGTGGTTGACGCCCGCCTCGACGTCCAGGCCGAACAGGCGCTCCAGCTCCAGCACCCCGCCGGCGTGGCGGCGCGCGGCCGCCAGGTCGGTGTCGGCCAGCATCCGCGCCCCGCTGTAGGCCCCGAACAGGGCCAGCAGCAGGGCGATCTCGCGTACGCCCCGTCGCGTCACAGGTTTCCTCCCCTTGAACACGGGGTGAAGCCTGACGCACCGGGCGGCCCGCGCGGATCTGGCTACGGGCCGAATCGATCTCTGCCTTTCGGCCGGTACCGCACCGCGGCCCGGCCCTGCGGCTAGCGGCGCTCCGAGGCGGCGCCCGCCTCCACCTTGCCGCGTTCGAACGGGTCGCCGTACGCCCGGACGGCGGCGCGCGCGTACGCCTGCTGGAACGTGGCGACCCGCTCCGAGCGGCCCCGGCCCAGGAAGCTGACCGCCCAGTGCAGCACCGCGGTGACCCGGTTCTTGAAGCCGACCAGGTAGAGCAGGTGCACGGCGAGCCAGATGAGCCAGCCGAGGAAGCCGGACAGGTGCAGCTTGCCGATGCTCGCGACCGCGCTGAACCGCGAGATCGTCGCCATGCTGCCCTTGTCGAAGTAGCTGAACTTCTGGCCGGTCTGCTTGCCGGCGAGCCGGCGCTTGATCTGACCGGCGGCGTGTCGGCCGCTCTGGATGGCGACCTGCGCGACGCCGGGCAGATCGTCGAGCGCCATCATGTCGCCGATCGCGAAGATCTCCGGGTGCCCCGGCACCGTGCAGTCGGGCTCCACCTTGATCCGCCCGGCCCGGTCGGTCGGCGCGCCGGTGACCTCGGCGAGTCGCCGGGACAGCGCGGGCGCGGCCACCCCCGCCGCCCACATCTTGGTCATCGACTCGATGCGCTGGTGCCCGCGCTTGGTGTCGACCTCGATGCCGGTGGCGTCCACGCCGACGACCATCGTCTCCAGCTCGACCTCGACGCCGAGCAGGTGCAGCTGCCGCAGCGCCCGGGTGGACAGGTGGTCGCCGAAGGTCTTGAGCACCGCGTCCACCGCGTCGACCAGGATGATCCGGGCCTTGCGCGGGTCGATGTGCCGGTACTGCCCGGGCAGGGTGCGGTGGGCCAGCTCGGCGATCTGCCCGGCCATCTCCACCCCGGTCGGGCCGGCGCCGACCACCACGAACGTCATCCAGCGCTCGATCTCGGCCGGGTCGGTCTGCAGGTCGGCGAGCTCGAACGCGCCGAAGATGCGCGCGCGCAGCTCCAGGGCGTCGTCGATGCTCTTCATGCCGGGCGCGTAGTCGGCGAACTCGTCCTTGCCGAAATACGACTGCGAGGCACCGGCGCTCACGATGAGCGTGTCGTACTCGACCGTGTATTCGATGCCGGGCGCCTCGACGGAGAGCACCTTGGCGTCCACGTCCACGTCGGTGACCCAGCCGAGCCGGACGTCGACGTTGCGCTGGCGCTTGACGATCTCGCGGATCGGCGGGGCGATCTCGCCCTCGGACAGGATGCCGGTGGCCACCTGGTAGAGCAGCGGCTGGAACAGGTGGTAGGCGGTGCCGTTGATCAGGGTGATGTCGACGTCGGCCCGGCGCAGGGCCTTGGTGGCGAACAGCCCGCCGAATCCGGCGCCGACGATCACCACCCGGTGCCGTCGCTCAGTGCTCTCGGACATCGATGTCTCCGGTGCTCGTGGCCGTCTTTGCGTACCGTACGTCCTTCCCCCGCCGGATGGCTCGTACTCCCCGGGGAGCCCTCGGTCACACCACAACAACAGGCGTCTTTGAGACGGCGTTGCGGCGGGCTTGAGGTTCGCGGCCGATCACCTCGTCACCGGCGCCGCTGGGGCCGCCGACGAACGGAAGACGAGGGACGATGGGCGTACGACTGCTGGCCGGCACCGGAGCCGCCGCTGTGGCCGCGTCGATGGCGCTGACCGGGGCACCCGCCTTCGCGTCGGACGCGGCCGGCGCGCTGCCGGCGCCGCAGGGGCTGACCGTGACACGCGCCGCCGACGACGCCACCCGGATCGTGGCGGCCTGGCAGCCGGTCGACGGGGCGCGCTTCTACCGCCTCGACCTGCTGCAGGGCAGCACCGAGACGGTCACCTTCGTCCCCGGCGACACCACCAGCTACACGATCCCCACGACCGGCGCCTGTGTGTCGTACAAGGTGCGGGTGGCCTCGGAGAACGCCGACGGGCCCGGCGAGTACGGCGACTTCGCCGTCGCCGGGACGCTGGCACCGACCGGCATCATGGGCGCGGTCCCCGGCCGCGACGGCGCCGACGGCAGCACCGGCACGATCAGCTGGAACCCGCCGACCTGGGCCGGCGAGGCGCCGCTGACCGGCTACCGCATGCAGCTCATCCGCTACTCCGACGGCGTGGTGCTCTCCGACGAGGTCACGACCGTCACCAGCCACCGCTTCCCCGGCCTCGACCCGGCGCGCACCTACCTCGTGCAGGTCACCCCGCAGAACCAGTACGGCAGCTGCTCCACGGCGGTCGGCAAGTCGCTGATCGACAAGTACAAGCCGGCCGACCCGACTGGCGCGACCGCCACCCGGCGGGCGGGCTCGACGATGGTCGACGTGACCTGGAACGCGCCCACCGGCGGGGCGACGCCCGACTACTACCTGGTCAACTACGGCGTCGACAAGCCGAACACCGGCTCGCTGAAGGTGAAGGCGCCCGCCACCGCGGGCGTCATCAACCTGGCCCGCGGCAAGAACTGGATGGTCGAGGTGCGGGCGTACAACGTCAACGGCAGCGGCGTCGCCGCGCTGACCGTTACCGACCCGACGGCGCCCGTGGTGCCCGCCCCGGTGGTCACCGTGCCGGCTCCCGAGAAGATCGCGCCGACCATCACCGCCGCGCTGACCCGCGCCGCCGACCGCGACGGCTGGCACACCGGCCCGGTCTCGGTGATCTTCACCTGCGTGGACGCCCAGTCCGGCGTGGCCACCTGCACCTCGCCGGTCACGCTGACCGCCGACGGCGCCGACCAGGTCGTCACCGGCACCGTCACCGACAAGGCCGGCAACGCCGCCACCACGAGCACGCGGGTCAGCCTCGACCGGACCGCCCCGGCCTATTCGGCCAGCGTGGACGGTACGGCGAACGCGGCCGGTTGGTACCGCACCGCCCCGGCGGTCAGCTTCACCTGCTCCGACGCCACCTCGGGCGTCGCCGACTGCCCCGCCCCGGTGAGCGTCACCACCGACGGCACGGACCAGGGAGTCACCGGCACCGTGACCGACCGGGCCGGCAACACGACGGCCGCCGCGGTCACCGGCCTGGACGTCGACACCACCGCTCCCGTGGTGCGGGTGACCGGCCTCGGCGACGGCACGTACCCGCTGGGTTCCCTGCCCGCAGCGGGCTGCGACACGACCGACGCCGTCTCCGGGGTGGCGAAGCAGGCCGGCCTGACGGTCACCCGCGACGCCAAGGGCCGCTACACCGCGACCTGCGCCGGCGGCGCCGACGTGGCGGGCAACGCCGCGGCGACCATGACGGCCGGTTGGACGGTCACGGCGAACGTGCCGGACCTGATCGCCCTGACCCGCCGCTACCTCACGGCGAACAACGCCACCGTGGGCCTCGGCCAGGACCTGACGAACAAGCTGGAGCACGGCCAGTACGACCTGTACGCCGGCAAGGTGCTCAAGGAGCCGAAGGACAAGAAGGCCGGCCTCACCGCCGCGCAGGCCGACGAGCTCGTCTACTGGGCCCGCCTGCTGGGCTGACCCACCTGCCGCACCTGAGGGCGCTGTCCGGGATCCGACCCGCACAGCGCCCTTCGCGCGCCTATCCTGCGGCATGCGGACCGCTCAGCTGTTCTGGGGCATCGTGGTGCTCAACGTGGCCGTCGTCTGGGCGCTGTTCTTCACTGTCGCACCGGAGCCCCGGCATCCGCTCATCGGCGTGGGGCAGTTCCTCGGCCTGCACGCCGCGTTGCTGATGGTCCTGCAGCTCACGCTGATCGCCCGGCTGCCGTGGCTGGACCGGCGGGTCGGCATGGACCGGCTCACCTCGTGGCACCGGTGGACCGGGTTCACGCTGTTCTGGGTGGTGCTGCTGCACCCGGCGTTCGTGGTGCTCGGCTACGCCGTCTTCTACCGCAGCCCGGTGTGGCAGCAGCTCACCAACCTCGCCGGGGCGGCCGGGTCGCTGGCCGGCATGGTCGCGCTGGCCCTCGTGGTCGTCGCCGCGGGCGTGTCGTTCCGGTGGGCCCGGCGCCGGCTGTCGTACGAAGCCTGGCACGCGGTGCATCTGGTGCTGTACGCGGCCGTCACGCTGGTCCTGGTCCACCAGCTGTTCGAGGTGTCCGCGTTCACCGCCGCGCCCGTCGCCGCGGCGTACTGGTGGGCGCTGTGGATCTTCGCGATCACCGCGCTGATCACCGGGCGGATCGTGCTCCCGGTGTGGCGCAACGCCCGGCACGGGCTGCACGTGGCGGCGGTCGTGCCGGAGTCCCCCGACGTCGTGTCGGTGTACGTGCGCGGCCGGCACCTGGACCGGCTGCCGGCCCGCGCCGGTCAGTTCTTCATCTGGCGGTTCCCCGGGTACGCCGGCTGGTGGCGGGCCAACCCGTTCTCGCTGTCCGCCGCGCCGGACGGGCGGTCGTTGCGGCTGACCGCCAAGGCCGTGGGCGACGCCAGCGCCGCACTGCGGAACCTCCCGGTCGGCTCGCGGGTGTTCGCGGAGGGGCCGTACGGCGCGTTCACGGCGATGCACCGCACCCGGGAGGGCACGCTGCTCGTGGCGGGCGGCGTGGGCGTCACGCCGATCCGCGCCCTGCTCGAGGAGCTGCCCGGCGACGTCGTGGTGCTGTACCGGGCGCGCACGGCCGGCGACGCGGTCCTGCTGGAGGAGATCGAGGCGCTGGCCCGGATGCGGGGCGCCCGCGTGCACCTGCTGACCGGGCGCACGGGCGCGGGCGAACCGCCGTTCGGCCCGGACAACCTGCGCCGGCTGGTGCCCGACGTGACCGACCGGGACGTCTACGTGTGCGGCCCGCCGGCGATGACCGACGCCCTGCTGCACACCCTGCGCGAGCTGCGGGTGCCGCGCCGGCAGGTGCACGCGGAACGGTTCCGGCTGGCGGCCTGAGCCGGCGTCAGCGCGGCGGGATCCGGTCGTTGGCGACCGCGCCGCGCAGGTCGTCGGCGAACGCCTTCGGGTCCCGGGTGCGCACGTACGTCGACACGGCGTCGTAGAAGCCCTCCTGGAACGCCGGGCTCATCGCCTCACCGTGCGCCACGGACAGCAGGACCGGCGAGGCCCAGAGGCTGCGCGAGGCCTCCCGCTGGTACGGCGGCAGCGCCGACACGTCGACGTCGCGGACCACCGGCACGGAACCCTTCGCCTTGCTGAACGCCACCTGGGTCGCCGGCTGGTCGATGCCGGCCAGGAAGGCGAGGGCGTTCTTGGCGTTCTTGGCCTTGGTCGCCGCCACGAAGACGTCCACCACGGCGAGGAAGCTGCCGCCGGTGCCCGGGAACGCCGCCGTCCCGAAGTCCTTGCCCTCCTGCGCCCCGGCCGCGACGAGCTCGCCGTACGAGGAGTCGTTCATGGACTCGTACGCGCACTCCCCGGCCGCCAGCTTCTTCGTCGCCGCGTCCCACGTCAGCCCGCTGGCCTGCGGGTCGGCGTACGTGAGCAGCTCGCCGAACGACCGCAGCGCCGAGCGGACCCCGGTGCCGCGCCAGTCGAGCCGGTCAGCGGTCATGTCCGCCCAGCCGTCCGCGCCGATGGTGCTGAGCAGCACGTTCTCGAACAGCTCGACGGTGGTGAACGGGTCCTTGCCGCCAAGGCACAGCGGGGCCACCCCGGCCGCCTTGACCTTCTTGAGGTCGTCCAGGAACGCGGGCAGCGTGTAGCCGCCGGCCGGGGGCGTGACGCCGGCCCGCCGCAGCAGCGCGAGGTTGAACCACAGGACGTTGCTGCGGTGCGCGCCGGTGGGGACGCCGTACGGCTTCCCGGAGCGCATGAGCGACCGCAGGATCGTGGGCTGCATCGACGTGCGGAGGTTGCCGCTGTCGAAGACCGAGCTCACGTCGCGGACCGAGCCGCGGTCGGCGTACCCCTGGACCGACTTGCCGGCGAAGGTCTGCCACACGTCGGGTGGGTCGCCGGCCCGCAACCGTTTCGCCAGCGCCACGATGGCCTCGGAGCCGGCGCCGCCGGCGATGGCGCCGTTGACCGGTTCGACGCCGGGGTTGGCCTGCCTGAAGGCGTCCAGCAGGGTGGTCAGGGCCGCCGCCTCGGAGCCGGAGGTCCACCACGACACGATCTCGAGCTGCTTGGTGTCCTTCGTGGCGCTGGTCGGCTCGTCGCTGCTGCAGGCGGCGACGGTCGCCGCGAGCAGCACGGCGAGGGCGGCGGCGAGGGCCCGGCGGGGGTTCATGCCGCGCTCCCGGCGGGCGCGGCCGTCACGGCTGCGCGCTCGCGGTCGGGGCCCCGCAGGTCGTAGAGGGCGTAGAGGCCGACGAGACCGAAGCAGACCGCGGGCACGATGAAGGAGAAGGCCGGGCTCGTCCGGTCGACGAGCCAGCCCTGCACGAGCGGCATGATCGCGCCGCCCACGATCGCCATGACGAGACCGGCGGCGCCGAACTTGGTCGCCGGCCCGAGTCCCTTGAGGGCGACGCCGTAGATGGTCGGGAACATCAGCGACAGGCAGAACGACAGCGAGACCACGGCGATGACGCCGGCCAGGTTGGGGCTGACCATCGCGAACACGCACAGGACGACCGCGAGGAAGGCGAGCACCGCGAGCACCCTGGTGGCCCGGACCCGGCCGATGAGCCAGGTCATGAGGAAGCGCGAGCCGAGGAAGATCAGCAGGCTGATCTGCAGGTAGAAGCCGCCGCGCTCGAGGCTGCCGCCGAGCGCCTGCTGCACGTACTGGATGACGTACGTCCACGCGCAGACCTGCGCCGCAACGTTGAAGAACTGGGCCATCACGCCGTACCGGTAGTGCTTGCTGCGCCACAGCACGCGGAACAGGTCCCGGGTGCCGCCCTCGTGCGGTTCGGCGTCGGGGAATTCCTCGACGATCGGGGGCGCCTTCTGGCTGGCGATCGCGATGGCGATGAGGATCAGGACGAAGGCGAGGCCGAGGTACGGGCCCATGACGGCACCGAGCTCACCGGCGCGGATCGTGTGCAGCTGCGCCGGGGTGAGCGAGCCGATGTCGACCGGGTCGGACAGCTTCGGCAGGATCAGCGTGGAGGCGAGCAGCACCCCGATGTTGGTGCCCACCGGGTTGAACGCCTGCGCGAGGTTGAGCCGCCGGGTGGCCGTCGCCTCGGGCCCGAGCGACAGCACGTACGGGTTGGCCGAGGTCTCCAGGATCGAGCAGCCCGCGGCCATCGCGAACAGCGCCACCAGGAACGCCTCGTACGTCATGATCTTGCTGGCCGGGTAGAACGCGAACGCGCCGATCGCGGCGAGCCCGAGTCCGGTGAGGATGCCGGTCTTGTAGCCGAAGCGCTGGTTGATGAAGGCGGCGGGCAGCGCCAGCAGGAAGTACGCGCCGAAGTACGCGAGCTGCACGAGCGACGCCTGGAACGTGCTCATGTCGAAGATGCGCTTGAAGCCCGCGACCATCGGCGTGGTGAGGTCCTGCGCCACGCCCCAGGCCGTGAAGCAGCCGATCAGCGCGATGAACAGCACGAGCATGCCGGGCCCGATCAGCGGGCGGCGTTGCGCTTCGGACTCGTCCGCCACGGGCGGTGTGGTGATGGCCATCGGGTACCGCCCTCAGGAGATCGACATCGACCTTCTTCCATGAGTGACGTTACCGCCGGCCGCGGCCCGTTAAACCGGGCCGCGGCCGGCGTGAACACAGATGGCGAACCTTCAGGACTGCACGAACACCGCCACCGACCGGGCCGGGACGGTGAACGTGCCGGTGGCCGCGGCGAACGACGCCGTCCGCAGCGCCGGGTCGGCCGAGGCGCGCTGCACCGGGTGCAGGCTCACGGCCGCGCCGCGCAGCGACGGCAGCGTCTGGGTGGCCGTGGCCGGGGTGGCGTTGAAGACCACGGTGACCGACCTCCAGTGCCGGTCCAGGCCGCGACCGTCGAGGGTCATCGTGATGACGCCCGGGGTCTCGGCCGCGCCGGACAGCGGGAACGCCAGCCGCTTCTGCACCTCGGCAGCGGTCGGCAGGCCGAACACCGGCGAGGACGTGCGGATCCGCAGCAGCTCCCGGTACCGGGCGTCGGCCAGGCCGATCGCGGCGCAGTCCGGCTTGAGCGCCGGGTCGGCCAGCAGGGGCTTCGCGTACGACCACTTGGCCTGGTTGTCGGCGGCCGGGGGCAGGCCGCGGCCGAAGCCGTTGCCCTGCGTGCAGTCCCAGCTCATCCGGTTGAACCAGTCCCCGGAGTTGTACGAGTTGCGGTCCAGCGACTTCGACCGCAGCCGTTCGCTGCCCGCGGTCACGAAGCCGGGGCCCTGCCCGAGCGCGGTGGCCGCCAGCGCCACCGACTGCATGCGTGCCCGGTCGGTCGCCGAGGTGGCCTGCGGCAGCTTGTACGCGAGCGCGTCGTACAGGATCTCGTTGTCGTGCGCGTCCACGTACGTGACGGCCTCGACGGGCCTGGCGTTGTAACCGGCCGGCGAGCCGTTGTAGTCGATCTGCCGCCCGGTCGTGGCCGTGCCGTCGGAGGCGGTGAAACGGTAGCCGGCGAGGTTGCCGGTGAGGCCGACCTTGATCAGGTCCTGGTCGTGCAGCAGCCGCGCCTTCTGCTCGGCCGCGGTCCCGTTGACGGCGTCGCCGTTGGGGTCGGTGTACAGCCCCGACGCGAAGCCCTGCACGCGCGGGTTGTCGTCGAACGGGCCGCCGCCGCGGACGGCGTCGCGCAGCCGGTCGTTGAAGGTGCCGATGCCCGTACCGGCCATGTTCTGCTGGGTGGCCTGCACGAAGCGGGCGTCGTCCGCCACCTCGCCGAAGTTCCAGCCCTCGCCGTACACGTAGATGTTCCTGCCGTCGACGCCGTCACGGGCGAGGGTGAGCCGGTCGAGGGCCCTGCGCACGGCCAGGATGTTCGCCTTCGGGTGGTGACCCATGAGGTCGAAGCGGAACCCGTCGACCTTGTACGCCTTCGCCCACGTGACGACCGAGTCGACGACCAGCTTGCCCATCATCGCGTTCTCGGGCGCGGTGTTGGCGCAGCACGTCGAGTCGGCGACCGTGCCGTCCTCGAGCAGGCGCTGGTAGTAGCCGGGCACGATCTGGTCGAGCACCGAGCGGGGATCGGTCCCGGAGGCCGGGGTGTGGTTGTAGACGACGTCCATGACCACGCGCAGGCCGGCGCCGTTGAGCCCGGCGACCATCTGCCGGAATTCCTTCGTCCGCGCGGCGCCCTCGGGGTTCACGGCGTAGCCGCCCTCGGGCGTCGTGTAGTGCAGCGGGTCGTAGCCCCAGTTGTAGCCGTCCTGGTCGGCCACCGCGGCGATGCACTTCTGCTGCTGGTCGGAGTCGGGCGGGAACGAGGCCAGGTCGCAGGGCGGCTGCTTCTGGTCGGCCCGCCGCTCCGGGGTGGACGCGAAGTCGAACACCGGCAGCAGGTGGACGTGTGTGGTTCCGGACTTCGCCAGCTCGCGCAGGTGCTTCATGCCGGGCGTGTCCGGGCGGGTGAACGCGGCGTACGTGCCGTCGGCGGAGAAGTCCCGGACGGACAGCTCGCTGATCTGGATCCTGCCGGGTGCGGGTTTGCGCAGCCCGCGCCAGCCGGCCGGGGCGAGCGCCGGGTCGGCCAGGTCGGCGATCTGGCTGTGCGTGGAGTCCGCCGCCAGCGCCACCGAGTACGGGTCGGTCACGCTCGCGGTGACGACCTTCTGCGTCGCGGGCTGCCACGCCGTGACCCGGTAGCGGTAGTACTTGCCCTTCCAGTCGCGGGTGCCGGCGACCGACCACACGCCCGTCCGCGAGTCGCGGGTCATCGGCAGTACGCGGACCGGGGATGCCGGGGTGTCCGAGAGCTCCAGCTGCACGTTCTGCGCGGTCGGCGCCCAGACCGCCAGCCGGGGACGGCCGCTGTCGAACGCCGGGCCGAGCTTCGCCGACGTGGCCGCCGCGTACAGGTCGTCGAGCGCGCCGGCGAGCTGGACGCCCGTGGCGGACAGGAGCCTGCCCTGCGCGTCGCGTTCGGTGACAGCGACCTGGCCCTTGAGCAGGCCACGGACGTCGGCGCCCCGGGACAGCTTGAAGGCGTGGTACTGCCACAGGTGCGGGTACTTCTGCCGCTGCGCCTCGGTCAGCCCGTTGCGCTGGGCGCTCAGCCGCAGGCTGTGCTGCGGTGCGGCCGGGTCGAGGCCGCCGGCGGGCGCCCACACCAGGTCGTACACCCGGCCGTCGGTCTCGCCGGTCTTCCAGGCGATCGTCTCGCGGTCGAGCCAGACGGCCGCGGACTTCGTGACGTCCACGCCGCCACCGCCGCCCGCCTTGCGGACCACCGGCAGCAGCCGATCGGGTACGCCGGCCAGCAGCCACACCTCGCGCCCGGCCGTGGCGACGTCGAGCCGCTGGTCGTCGGGGAGGTCCTTGGCGTCGCCCTTGTGGATGATGTAGTTCAGCCCGGTGGCGCCGGCGGCCAGCGGCACCCGGAACGTCACGCCGAACGCGTCGGTGCCGGCCGGCTTCAGCGGCGACGACCAGTCGGTCGGGTTCGCGGCGCCGTCCCACACGTGCAGGCCCCAGCCGTCGTAGTCCCCGTCGGCGCGGCGGTAGTGGATGACCGCCGTGTCCTGGTCCTGCGGGGCGGCGTCGTGCTCGGTGACGATCGTGGGATCACCCTGCTTCAGCCAGATCTCCGGGGTCGCCGACGGGTCGAGGAAGCGGTCGGCGCTCACGTCCTTGACGCCGTTCCTGTCGACCACGATGAAGCCCACGCTCTTGGCGCCGGGCTTCAGTTTCACCCAGGCGAAGCGACCGTACGCGTCCTCTCCCGCGAACGGCTGCCCCTGCGGCCACGTGGTCGCCGCGGACGGATCGATGTCGCCGAAGGCGTACAGCCCCCAGTCGCCGTAGTCGCCGGCCGGGCGCTGGTAGTGCACGATCGCGTACTCGGGTCCGGAGGTGGTGACCGGGGTGCCGACCCTCACGTTCCGTGTGGAGGTGGCCGTGCGGTGCCTGCTGTCGCTGACGGTCGCGCGGTAGGTGACCTCGGTGCCGCCGGCGAGTCCGGCCAGGTCATGCGACGCCTCGTAGGGCGCGGCCCCGTCGGTGCCGAGCCGGGTCCAGCGGCCGCCGACCTTCGCCTCGAAGGTGACCGTCGCGAGCGGGTCGCCGGTGACGGTCGCGGTCAGGTCGGTGCGCGTGGGCACGTACGCGCCGGCCTCCGGAGAGGCGATCTGGACGGTCGGGGCCGCCGTGGCCTTCGCGACGGTCGTACCCGCGCGGTAGACCACGGCCGACAGGGCCGGGACGGTGACGGTCAGCTTGCCGTCCGCCCCGGTGGCCTGCGCGCCCGCTCCCCCGTAGATGCCCTGGAAGGAGGCGTTCGGCGTCCAGGTGTCCACGGTGACGGTCTGCGCGGTGGTGGCGTTGTTGACGGCCACGACGTACTCGCGTCGCTCGCGGCTGATCCGGGACGCGGCGAAGATGCCGGGACCGTCGGCCGCGTAGCGGGTGACCTGCTCGCCGTCGCGCAGCGCCGGGTGCGCCTTGCGCAGGGCGCCCAGCGTGGCGATGGTCCGGTAGATCGGGTGCCCGGTCTCGTAGTTGGCCTGCGCGTGGGTACGGTCCGTGCCGAGCAGGTCGTCGTCGAGGTAGTCGGCGGTCCGGCTGGCGAACATGTCCTGCCGCGCGTCCTTGTCCCCGCCCGGGCCGGTGAAGCCCTGCTCGTCGCCGGAGTAGATCACCGGCTGGCCGCGGGTGAGGAACATCAGCTCGTGGGCCAGCTCGTCGCGGCGCAGGTGGGTCGCCGGGTCGGTGCCGCCGGCGGCCACGAACGAGCCGATGCGGCCCATGTCGTGGTTGCCCAGGAACGTCGGCAGCCGGCCAGCGCCGGTGTCGTCGGTGGTGTAGAGGCTGTCCTTGGCGTACAGGTCGGCGAGGGCCTTCGCGGAGCCACCGTCGGCGGTGTAGGACTTCGCCGCGGCCTGGAAGGAGAAGTCGAGCGTGGCGGGCAGGCCGCCGCGGCGCATGTACGTCGACTCGACCTCCTGGTCGGCGCTGTAGACCTCACCGAACATGAAGAACCCGGGCTTGCCGGCCCGCTTCGCCGCGGCCTGGATGCCGGCCGAGAACTGCGGCCAGAAGTCCAGATCGGAGTGCTTGACGGTGTCGAGCCGGTAGCCGTCGATGCCGGTGGCCGAGATCCAGTCGGCGTAGATCTTCGTCATGCCGCGGACCACCTCGGGCCGCTCGGTCCACAGGTCGTCGAGGCCGAAGAAGTCGCCGTACTCGCTGTTCTCGCCGACGAACGTGGAGTCGCCGCGGTTGTGGTACATCGTCGGGTCGTTGAGCCAGGCGGGCACCTTGACGTTCCTGTCGGCGGCGCTCACCACCGGCGTGTACGGGAACGACGCGGCGTTCACCCGCGGGAAGGCCCGGGTGCCGTCGGCGTAGTTGCGGTCCTCGAAGGCACGTCCCTGCGCGTCGCGGTACGGCTGTGTCGCCTTGTCGACGTACGCGTAGGTGTTCTCCTTGTATGTGATGACGTCGGCCGTGTGGTTGACGATGATGTCCAGGTAGATCTTCATGCCCCGGGCGTGCGCGAGCCGGACCAGGCGCTTGAGGTCGGCGTTCGTGCCGAAGTGGGGATCGACCTGGGTGAAGTCGGTGATCCAGTAACCGTGGTAGCCGGCCGAGATGTCGGAGCCGCTGCCCTGCACGGGCCGGTTCTTGAAGACCGGGGCGAGCCAGATCGCGGTGGTGCCGAGGCCCTGGATGTAGTCGAGGCGGTCGATGACGCCCTGGAGGTCCCCGCCGTGGTAGAAGCCCTTGTCGGTCGGGTCGTACCCGGTGGACATCCGGTCGCCGGCGAGTCCGCCGCGGTCGTTGCGCGGGTCGCCGTTGGCGAAGCGGTCCGGCAGGACGAAGTAGAACTGGTCGTTGCGGGTGGCCGTGCCCGGCCGGTCGGAGCCCCAAGCGGGTGCGGCCGGCGCGGCCTGGGCCGGCGTGACAACCCACCCGCCGAGAACGAGAAGGACGGCGAGCAGCAGCCTGCTCACCCGGGAGATCTCCACATCGAGGCCTTCCTATCGGCGCGGACGACGCACGCTAACCTCCGCTGGATCGTCCATGCAAGAGCTTGCAAGATCTGTCGTGTCATTACAACGCATCGGGCACGTAACACAGCGGACATCTCCGGGTGAGGGTGGATCATGGGTGACATGAGCGAATACGACGTGATCGTGGTGGGAGCCGGGCCCGTGGGCGAGAACGTGGCCGACCGGGCGGTGCGCGGCGGGCTCACCGCCGCCCTGGTCGAACGCGAGCTGGTCGGCGGCGAGTGCTCGTACTGGGCTTGCATGCCTTCCAAGGCGCTGCTGCGGCCCGGCCAGGCGTTGCGGGCGGCGCGTGCCGTCGCCGGCTCCGCGGAGGCGGTCACGGGCGACCTCGACGTGACGGCGGTGCTCAAGCGCCGCAACTCCTTCACCCACGACTGGGACGACAGCAGCCAGGTCGACTGGGTCGCGAGCGCCGGCATCGAGCTGGTCCGCGGCCACGGCCGGCTCAGCGGCGTCAAGCAGGTCACCGTGACGGCCGCCGACGGCACCGGGACCGTGCTGACCGCCCGGCACGCCGTCGTGCTCTCCACCGGCTCCGACGCGCTGGTGCCCGACGTCGAAGGGCTGCGCGCCGCCCGGCCCTGGACCAGCCGGGAGGCCACCGAGGCCCAGCACGTCCCGGACAGCCTCGCGATCATCGGCGGCGGGGTCGTCGCGACGGAGATGGCCACCGCGTACGCGTCCTTCGGCTGCACGGTCACCCTCATCGCGCGCAGCGGCCTGCTCGGCGGGATGGAACCGTTCGCCGGCGAGGCCGTCGCCAAGGGGCTGCGCGAGCTGGGTGCGACGGTACGGCTCGACACCGGCGTCACCCGGGTGTCCCGATCGGACAGCGGCGTCACCGTGGAGACGAGCGACGGCGAACCGGTCACGGCGGCGGAGGTGCTCGTCGCGACCGGGCGTACGCCCCGCACCGGCGACCTCGGCCTCGAGACCGTCGGCCTCACCCCGGGCGACTGGCTGCACACCGACGACACCATGCTGGTCACCGGCTACGACTGGCTGTACGCCACCGGCGACGTCAACCACCGCGCGCTGCTCACCCACCAGGGCAAGTACCAGGCCCGGGCGGCCGGTGACGTCATCGCCGCCCGCGCGGCCGGTGCCCCGGTCGCCGACGAGCCGTGGGGCCGGCACGTCGCCACCGCCGACCACCGGGCCGTGCCGCAGGTCGTCTTCACCGACCCGGAGGTCGCCGCGGTCGGGCTGACCGAACGCGCCGCCCGCAAGGCCGGATACGACATCCGCGTCGTCGACTACGAGATCGGCAACGTCGCCGGCGCGAGCGTGCACGCCGACGGGTACGCCGGCACGGCCCGGATGGTGGTCGACGAACAGCGCAAGGTCCTGCTCGGAGTCACGTTCGCCGGCCCCGACGTCAGCGAGCTCCTGCAGGCGGCGACGATCGCGGTGGCCGGCGAGGTGCCCCTCGACCGGCTGTGGCACGCGGTGCCGGCGTACCCGACGATCAGCGAGATCTGGCTGCGCCTGCTGGAGACGTACGGCCGCTGATCCTCACTGCCCCTGCTCGGCCTCGATCTGCTGGTTCCACTCGCGCTTGGTCGACTGCCAGCCGTCCTCGTTGAGGCCGCGGCGCCAGTAGCCGGAGATCGAGAGCCGGGCCGGGGGGATCCGCTTCTCCACCCGGAGCAGGCGGCGCAGCTCCTTGACGAACGTGGCCTCGCCGTGGACGAACGCGTGCACGTCGTCGTCCGGCCACGGCAGCGCCTGCACCGCGGTCACCAGCGCCTCGCCGACCGGGCGGCCGCCGCGGTGCAGCCAGGTGATCTCCGCGTCGGCGGCGGTCTCCAGCTTCTGCTCCTCGCCGGCGTCGGCGACCTCGAGGAACGCGTACGCCCGGGCGCCGGCCGGCAGGGCCTCCAGCGCCGCGGCGATCGCCGGCAGGGCGCTCTCGTCGCCGGCGAACAGGTGCCAGCCGGCCGCGGGGTCCGGGGCGTACCCGCCGCCCGGTCCCATGAACCGCACCGGGTCGCCGACCCGCGCCCGGCTCGCCCACGGCCCGGCGACGCCCTCGTCGCCGTGCACGACGAAGTCCAGCCACAGCTCGGGCACCTCCGGCCGCCACCGCCGCACGGTGTACGTCCGCACCAGCGGCCACGTCTCGCGCGGCATGGACTCGCGGATCGCGCCCATGTCGAACGGCTCCGGATAGTCCACGCCGGGCTGCGGGAACAGCACCTTGACGTAATGGTCGGTGAATTCGCCGGCCTGCAGGTCCGCGAGGCCGGGTCCACCGACGACGATCCGGACCATGTGCGCGGTGAGCTGCTCGACGCGGGTGACGGCGCCGGTTCTGGCGGGACGTGCGGGCCTGGTCGGCATGGATCCAACCTATCGTGAGCCCCATGGTGCGCGATGTGTGGGACGTGGGGGACGCCTATGAGGCGTACGTGGGCCGCTGGAGCCGCCGGGTCGCCCGCGAGTTCGTGACCTGGCTGGCCGTGCCGCGGGGCGGGCTGTGGCTGGACGCCGGCTGCGGGACCGGCGCCCTGTCCGCCGCCGCCCGCGAGTCCGGGGCGGCCCGGGTGCTGGGCGTCGACCCTTCCCTGGGTTTCCTGCGGCAGAACAGCGGCGACCGGGCGGCCGGCGACGCCCGCGCGCTGCCGCTGCGCGACGGCCGCTTCGACGCCGTGGTCAGCGGCCTGGCGCTCAACTTCGTCCCCGGCCCGGCCCGCGCCGCGGCCGAGTTCGCGCGGGTCGCGGCCCCGGGCGGCACGGTCGCGGCGTACGTCTGGGACTACGCCGAGGGCATGACGATGATGCGTCTCTTCTGGGACGCCGCGGCCGAGGCCGACCCGGACGGCGCGATGGACGAGGGCACCCGGTTCCCGCTGTGCCGGCCGGACCCGCTCGCCGCCCTGTGGGCCGACGCGGGGCTGGGCGAGGTCGCGGTGCGCGCCGTCGAGGTTCCGACGGTCTTCAGCGGCTGGGATGACTACTGGCAGCCGTTCCTCGGCGGGCAGGGTGCGGCGCCCGCCTATCTGGCGGGGTTGGACGAGCAGACCCGGGTGGCCTTGCGGGAGGCGCTGCGGCGGCGGGTGCCGGTCGAGGAGGACGGCAGCATCCGGCTGACGGCACGGGCGTGGGCGGTCCGCGGCGTCCGGCCCTGACCGGGCGGCCGGCTACGCGGACGGCGGTGTGGCCAGCGCGACCGTCAGCATCTGCAGCCACTTCGGGTCGCGGAGGCGGTCGCCGTACAGCTCGCGCAGGCGGGACATCCGGTAGCGGACCGTCTGGGGGTGGACGAACAACTCCGCCGCCACGTCGTCCCGCCGGCCCTGGTGCAGCAGCCAGCTGCGCAGCGTCTCGACGAGCTTCTCCGCGGTCGCCTCGCGCTCGCCCTCGAGCGGGGCCAGCGCCTGGGTGCGCAGGTCCTTGAGCGCCTGCGGGTCCGCCGTCACGACCAGCGCCAGCAGGTGATCCTCGGTGTCGGTGACCGCGCCGCGGCGGGGGCGGCGGACCAGGCCGCTGACGCGTACGGCCCGCAGGAACGACTCCCGGGCGCGCAACCACGGCCGGGGCGGGCCGATCACCGCGCCGCTGCCGCCCAGCAGGCGCATCACGTGGGCGCGGCCCGGGCCCTGCGCGTCCGGGACCAGCAGCACCGAGGTGTCCGGCATCTCGGGGCCGGCCTCGGCGACCTGCAGGGTGCGCGGGTCGAGCAGGTCGGCCAGGGTGCGGGCCGCGCGCTCGGGCGCCAGCACCGCGGTGAGGGTCTGCGGCGGCGCCCAGTCGGCCCGTTCCGCCGCGGCGATCACGGCGTGCACCGGCTCGCCGGCGATCAGGGCCTGTGCGAGCAGCTCCAGGTGGCGGCGGCGGGCGCGGCCGGAGGAGGCCAGCTCGTCGGCGTGCCCGGCGACGCTGGCCGCCGACAGCTCGTCGATGTACGCGAACACCAGCTCGGCGAAGTGGGCGATGGTGGACGCGGGATGGCCGTTCGCGACGCTGATCGCGGCGAGCTCGCGCCAGGAGACACGGGCCCCCACCCGGTACGCCGCCAGCAGCGCGTCCAGGCTGCGCCCCGAGCGGGCCTCGCCGCGGCCCAGCGCGTACGCCGCCTCCAGCGCCGGGGTCAGCGGCGCGCCGGGATCGTGGCCGGCCGCCCGGGAGACCAGCTCGAGGAAGGCGCCGAGGGCCGCGCGGACCGCCTTCTCGATCTTCGCGCCGAGCTCGCCCGCGAACGCCTGCGCGTACGCCGGGACCTCGGCCGTGATCGCGGCGATGGTCTGCACGGCGACCTCCGGCAGGCCTTCGCGCAGGGGTGCGACGATCTCCCCGGAGAGCCGGAAGGAGCGCACGTCGGGCAGGATCTGATCCATGGGTTGCCTCGCCGTTTAGCCACCGCGTCTTGTACCGAACGAACAATAACCCCCGCCGGATTCACTTCGACAGGTCAGGTCTTCACTCCCCCATCACAGCATCCTTAAATGATGGCCGTCACGCAGACCCTGCGGTCCGGGGCCTGGCGGGTCGTGGAGCTGATCACGACCCCGCTCGTCCCGGCCGACTACCTCGACGCCGTCGCCCCGCTGCGCAACCCCTCGGTGCTGCGCGCGAAGATCGACGCGGTCCGCCCCGAGACCGCCGACAGCGTCACGCTCACCCTGCGCCCCGGGCGCGGCTGGCGTCCACACGTCCCCGGCCAGTACGTCCGCCTCGGCGTCGACGTCGACGGGGTCCGGCTGTGGCGCTCGTACTCGGTGACCTGCGCTCCCGGCGGGCGCGGGGGCCGGTTCACCGTCACCGTCAACGCGGTGCCCGGCGGCAAGGTCAGCACGCACCTGGTCCGGCGCGCCCGGGCCGGGATGCTCGTGCACCTGGACGTGCCGGCGGGCGAGTTCACGCTACCCGCCGCCCGGCCGGGGAAGGTGCTGTTCGTGACCGCGGGCAGCGGCATCACCCCCGTGATGGGCATGCTGCGCAGCCACCTGGACGAGCTGGCCGACGTGGTGGTCGTGCACTCCGCGCGGACGCCCGAGGCCGCGGTGTTCGGCCCGGAGCTGCGGGCCCTGGCCGGCGCCGGCCGGATCCGGCTGGTCGAGCGGCACACCGCCACGCAGGGCCGGATCAAGGCTGCCGACCTCGACGAGCTGGTGCCCGACCGCGCCGAGCGGGCGACGTGGGCGTGCGGCCCCAACGAGCTGCTCGACGACATCGAGGCGCACTGGGCGCAGACCGGGGCCGGGGGCCCGCTGCACACCGAGCGCTTCCGGCCGACCGTGGTCGCCGACGACGCCGCCGGCGGGAGCGTGACCTTCACCCGGGCCGGCCGGACCGTCCCGGCCGGGGGCGGCGAGCCGCTGCTCGACGCCGGTGAGGCCGCGGGGGTGCTCATGCCGTCCGGCTGCCGCATGGGTATCTGCTTCAAGTGCGTGCTGCCGCTGCGCGAGGGCGCCGTGCGCGACCTGCGCGACGGTCAGCTCACCGTGGCCGAGCCCGGGGACACCATCCCCATCCAGACCTGCATCAACGCCGCCGCCGGCGACTGCCGTATCGACCTGTAAGAAGAGGACCGCCGTGACCACACTGCAGCGCAAGGACGTCAACCCGATCGCCCACCTCACGCCCGAGGACATCGAGCAGATCGGCATCGAGCTCGACGCGATCCGCGACGAGGTGGTGGAGAGCCGCGGCGAGAGCGACGCGCGCTACATCCGCCGGGTCATCTCCGTGCAGCGGCGCCTGGAGCTGGGCAGCCGTGCGGTGCTGCTGTTCTCGCTGTTCCCGCCGGCCTGGCTGGTCGGCACGGCCGGGCTGTCGATCGCCAAGATCCTCGAGAACATGGAGATCGGCCACAACATCATGCACGGCCAGTGGGACTGGATGCGCGATCCCAAGATCCACTCGACGAAGTGGGAGTGGGACAACGCCTCGCCCTCCGAGCAGTGGAAGCACTCCCACAACGAGCTGCACCACACGTACACCAACGTGATCGGGCGCGACAACGACCTCGGGTACGGCATCATGCGCGTCGACGAGGACCAGCCGTGGACGCCGGCGTACCTCGGCCAGCCGCTCTACAACTTCATCAACGCGTGCTTCTTCGAGTACGGCATCGCCGCGTACGACCTCGAGCTGGGCCGGAACCTGAAGACGAAGAAGCGGCGCCGGGCACCGGAGTTCCGCGCCGCGCTCAAGAAGACCCGCAACAAGATCGGCCGGCAGCTGCTCAAGGACTACGTGGTGCACCCGGCGCTGTCCGGGCCGTCGTTCCTGCACACGATCGCGGCGAACGCCGTGGCCAACCTGGTCCGGAACCTGTGGACGCACTCGGTGATCATGTGCGGTCACTTCCCCAACGGCGTCGAGACCTTCGAGCGCACCTCGATCGAGGGCGAGACCCGCGGCGAGTGGTACGTGCGTCAGATGCTCGGCTCGGCGAACATCAGCGGCAGCAAGCTGATGCACATCATGACCGGCAACCTGTCGCACCAGATCGAGCACCACCTGTTCCCCGACCTGCCGAGCAACCGGTACGCCGAGATCGCCCCGAAGGTGCGGGCGCTGTTCGAGAAGTACCAGCTCAACTACGTCACCGGCCCGCTGCCCAAGCAGGTCGCGTCGGCGTGGGCGAAGGTGTTCCGGCTGGCGCTGCCCAACCGCGGGCCGGCGTCCGTACGCCCGCCGCGCAAGCAGCTCGACCCGAGCCTGCCGAAGGTGGCGCGCTGGCAGCGCGCGGAGGCCAAGCCGGCGAACACCTGACGTGTCGTGGTGGCGTGACGCCGTCGTCTATCAGATCTACCCGCGCTCGTTCGCGGACTCCGACGGCGACGGCGTCGGTGACCTCGCCGGAATCACCGCGCGCCTCGGGCACGTCACCGGCCTGGGCGCCGGAGCAATCTGGCTGACCCCGTTCCAGGCCTCACCCCAGGCCGACCACGGGTACGACGTCAGCGACTACTGCGACGTCGACCCGCTCTTCGGCGACCTCGCGGCGTTCGACACGCTCGTCGCCGAGGCGCACGCCCGTGGCCTGCGCGTCATCGCCGACGTCGTCCCCAACCACTGCTCGGACCGGCATCCGCTGTTCCGCGCCGCGCTCGCGGCCGGGCCCGGCAGCACCGAGCGGGCCCGCTTCCACTTCGCCGACGGCCGCGGCCCGGACGGCGCCGAGCCGCCGAACAACTGGCCCAGCGTGTTCGGCGGGCCGGCCTGGACGCGGGTCACCGAGCCGGACGGCCGCCCCGGCCAGTGGTACCTGCACCTGTACGCGCCGCAGCAGCCGGACTGGAACTGGCGGGACCCGCGTACGGCCCCGTTCTTCGACGAGGTGCTGCGGTTCTGGTTCGACCGGGGCGTCGACGGGCTGCGCATCGACGTCGCGCACGGGCTGTTCAAGGCCGAGGGCCTGCCCGACCTCCCGGACCCGGCGGCGGTCCCGCCCATGCGCCTGCGCGGCAACCCCCTGGCGTGCGACCAGGAGGAGGTGCACGACGTGTACCGGCGGTGGCGGCGCATCGCCGACTCGTACGAGCCGCCGCGCGCGCTGATCGGCGAGGTCAACCTCGACCCGGAACGGGCCGCCCGCTACGTGCGCCCCGGCGAACTGCACCAGGCGTTCGCGTTCGCCCTGGTCACCGCCCCGTGGGACGCGGCGCGGTGGAGGGACGTGGGCACCCGGCTGCTCGCCCGGCCGCCGGTCACGTGGGTCGTGGAGAACCACGACGTCGTCCGTACGCCCACCCGCTACGGCAACCCCGCCCGGGCCCGGGCCGCGCTGCTCGCCGTCCTGGGACTTCCCGGGGCGGCGTACCTGTACCAGGGCCAGGAGCTCGGACTGCCCGAGGTGGACGTGCCGCCCGCGCAGCGCCGCGACCCGGCCTGGTCCCGCTCCGGCATCAGCCGCGACGGCTGCCGCGTGCCCCTGCCGTGGCGGCGTGACCCGGCCGGCGCGTTCGGCTTCTCCCCCGCCGGCTCGGCACCGCCCTGGCTGCCCGTGCCGCCGGGCTGGGGCGACCACTCGGTGGAGGCCACCCCGCCCACCCTCGCGCTGTGCCACGCGGCAGTTGCCCTGCGCCACCGGCTGCACGAGGACGGCGTGCTGCGGGCCGCCGACACCGTGCAGTGGGCCGTGCACGACGGTGGCCTGCTGGTCGCCGTACGGGAAAGGTCCCTGACCCTGGCCGTCGCGATGGGTGACCGGCCGGTGGCGCTGCCGCCCGGCGAGGTGCTGCTGACCAGCGGCCCGCTGACCGCCGCCGGCCTGCTGCCGCCGGACACGGCGGCCTGGCTCCGCCCCCCGGCCTGACCCGGTCAGTCGAGCAGGGCGTCCAGCCAGGGGTTGCGGAAGACGCGCTGCGGGTCGTACTCGCGGGTCAGGGCCACGAAGTCGCCGAAGCGGTCGTACTGGGCGCGGATCGTCTCCGGGGCCGCCGTGAACACCTTGCCCAGGTGCGGGCGGGCGTCCAGCGGCGCCAGGGCCTCCTCGATCTTCGCCACCACCGGGAGGACCGCCTCCGTGTCGGCGATCCAGGTGAAGTGCAGGGCGAACGTGTCGCGCCGGTAGTTCGGGCTGAGCCAGAGCTCGTCCGCGGCGATGGTCCGCAGTTCGCAGATCTGCAGCACCGAGGCCACGTCCGCGGCGATCGCGGTGACCGCGTCGATGGCCTCCAGCGCCCGGTCGCGGGGTACGTGGTACTCCGACTGCAGCTCCTCGCCGCTGCTCGGGGTGAACTCCATGCGGAAGTGCGGCAGGCGGGTGTGCCAGGGGCCCGGCTCGCCGGTCTGGTCGGTGGCGTTCGTCGCGGGCATGCCGGGGACCGGGTGGCGGGGGCCGTCCGCGCGGGTGGCGCCGTACCAGTCGCCGGCCGGCATCGGGTCGCGGCGCTTGAGCCAGGCCATGGTGATGTCCGGGGTGGTCCAGGTCGTGAAGAGGCTGACGCTGTAGCCGTCGGCGAGGATGGCGGGCAGGTGGGCCTCGACCGCGGCGCGGGGAAGGCGGTCGTAGACGTACTGGCGGATGTCGTACGCCGGCTGGACGTCAAGCGTGATCGCGGTGACCACGCCGAGCGCGCCGAGGTGCACGACCGCGCCGCGGAAGGTGTCGCCGTCGGTGTCGCGGCGCAGCGTGACCAGTTTGCCGTCGCCGGCGATGAACTCGAGGGCCGAGACCGCGGTCGCCAGGTTGCCGTTGCCGACGCCGGAGCCGTGGGTGGCCGTCGCGATCGCCCCGGCCACCGAGATGTGCGGCAGCGACGCGGTGTTGTGCAGCGCCAGGCCCTCCGCCTGCAGCCGGCCGGCCAGGTCGCCGTAGCGGGTGCCGCCGTCGACGCGGACCGAGGCGCGGTCCGCGCTGATCTCGGCGACCCGGGGCAGCCCGGCCAGCGAGACCAGGTCACCGCCGGTGTCGGCCATCCGGTTGAAGGAGTGGCCGCTGCCGAGGACCTTGACCGGGCCCCCGGCCGCCACGATCTCCTGGACCTCGTCGACGGTGGCCGGGCGGTGCAGCCGCCGCGCCCCGAAGACGATGTTGCCGGCCCAGTTGGTGACCCGTTCGTCGCTCATGTCTCCAGCACATCACGCCGGCGGCCGGACCGCCCATCGGCTGTGACAATCGCGTCGGTTCAGGGCGCGACCCAGCCGGTGGGGACGAGGCCGATCCTGACCCGCTGCGGGTGGTCGCCGACGGCCACCGAGGCGACCTTGCGGCCGGTGGCGAAGTCGATCGCGGTGACCCGGTCGGCGCCGGACTCGGAGATCACGCAGCTGCGGCCGTCGCCGCTCACGGTCGCCCAGTACGGCTTGCTCGCCGTGACGAGCTCGCCCGGCGTGAGCGTGGCCCGGTCGACGATCGTGGCGTAGTCGTCCATCGTGCCGGCGACGCACAGCTTGGCGCCGTCCGGGCTGATCGACAGGCCGTGGTGGCGCGAGTCGTTGACCCAGGTGGTGGGGTCGATGTTGGTGAGCGGGTTCTTGGGCAGCTCCTTGACCCGGGTGACCCGGTCGCTCGCCACGTCGTACTCGACCAGCCCCGCGAAGAAGGAGACCTGGAAGTACAGCTTCGACTCGTCGGGCGTGAACACCGCGGGGCGGACCGCGTCGGACAGGTCGCTGCGGCCGAAGGCGTCGAGGCGCGGGCGCATGTCGATCGTGCGTACGGTCCGGAAGGTCGAGGTGTCGACCACCGTGATGTGCCGGTCGCCCTTGGTCCAGTCCGAGGCGGGGTCGTCGAGGGAGGTGTTGACCTCGCCGATCGACATGTTCCACAGGGTGCGGCCGCCGTCGGTGTAGATGTTCTCGTGCGGCTTGTCGCCCGCGGCGAACGACCCGATCTGGCGCCCGGTGACGATGTCGAGCACGTGCACGGTGTTGGAGGTGGAGGCGGAGACCGCGACCTGCCTGCCGTCGGGCGAGACCGCCATGTGGTCGGCGCGGTAGCCGGAGACCGGGAAGCGCCAGCGGATCGCGCCGGTGGCGAGGTCGATGGAGACGACGTCGGCGAAGCTGGGCCGCGACACCACCAGCGCGCTGCCGTCCGGCGTGGTGTACATGTCGTCGACGAGCTGGTCGTGTCCCTCGCCGGGCCCGAGCTGAACCCCGAGGTAGTAGGCGAGCTTGATCGGGTTGAGGTAGATCTCCCACAGCCGCTCGCTCTTGTCGGGCACGACGTTGAGCCGGCCGAGCTTCGCGAGGTCGCCGCGGGAATTGATGACGTCGACCGTGCCGTCCCAGTTGTTGCCGACGAACATGACCTCGCGCAGGGCGGGCGCCGCCGCTGCCGCCGGCGTGCCGGCGGCGGCCGGGACCAGACCCAGGGCGGCGGCGAGCACGGTGGCCAGGGCACGCTTCTTCTTCGGTACGGACGCAGCGCTCACGACGCCTCCCGGGGCGCGACGGGCGGGCGCGCCGCACCGATGTTCCGCCCGGCGTCCCGCGATGTTACTTTGCGGTAACGCATAGGGAACAATGAATCGCCTCGCGCCGGTAGAGGACGGGGACCAATGCCGCAGCGTCCCGTTGTGCACCACCCACAAACGCACGAGGATGCCCTGTCGGGCCTGCTCGCGGACCTCGCGCGCGACGAACGGCTCGCCGACGACGTGACCCGCGCCGCCCGGGTCGGCGATCCGGAGATCGCCCGGCTGCCGTGGGAGGAGAGCCGGCGGCACGTGGACGCGCTGCTGCGGGCCGGCTTCGCCGCGTTCACCCGCGACGGCGAGCCGGACTTCGCCGAGGCGGACCGCTTCGGCGCCGAGCGGGCCGCGCTGGGCGTACCGGTGGCCGCGCTGCTGACCGGGGTGCACGCCGGGCGCAGCCGGGTGCTGGAGGTCGCGGTGAGCCGGGGACGGGCGGCGGGGATCCCGTACGACGTCATGCTGCACGCGCTGCTCCGGCTCGACCGCTACGGCATCCTGCTCGAACGGCGGGTGGTGGACGCGTACCGGGCGGCCGAGCGCGACCTGGGCCGCGACCACCGCGAGGCCCGGATCGCCGTGCTGCGCTCGCTGCTGCTGGGTGAGGAGCGCGAGGGCGTCGTGGCGGACCCGGCGCGGTTCGGCTTGCGTCCCGGCGAGCGGTACCACTGCGTGGTGTCCGACGTGGCCGACCCGGCGGCGGCCCGGCGGCTGGAGCAGGCGTTCGCCCGGTGCGGCGGGGTCCTCGCCCCGGTGGCCGGGCGGCTGAGCGGGCTGACCCCGCGGCTGCCCGCGGACTCGCCGGCGCTGACCGTGTGCACCCCGGCCGTCCCGGTCGACCAGGCCCCCGCCGCGTACGCCCTCTGCCTGACCACCCTGCGCTCGGTACGCGACCGCGGCCTGACCGGGCTGCACAGCGTGGTCGGCCTGGCCACCGAGACGGCGCTCGCGGCGCAGCCGCTGCTGGCCGCGTTCCTCGGCGAGGCGCTGCTCGGCGCCCTGGATCCGCGCGACGACTTCCACCGCGACCTGGTGGCGACGGCACTGGCCTATCTGGACCACGGCCAGCGGCTGGACCGCACCGCGGACGCCCTCCACCTGCACCCGAACACGGTCCGCTACCGGCTGCGCCGCCTGCAGGAACTCACCGGGCTGCCGGACCACCCGAGCGTGCCGGAGACCGTCCGGTGGTGGTGGGCGCTGCGCTCGTGGCCCGCCGGCACGCCGGAACATCGATGAAGATTCATGTCTTGACGGTGCTTCCGGACCGGGGTTAACGTCCGTCCATTCAGAAAAAGCATCTTTTCTGGATCCCCTGGCGGACAGGAGTGCGTTCGATGAGCCATCGCCCCGCAGCCCCGGAAGGCGGCACCCGCTGGCGCCGCTTCGCGCTCGTGATGGGCCTGAGCACGGTGGCCACCGCGGGCGTCGTCACGCTGATCTCGCACGGCGCGCTGGCGGCGACCTTCGTCGTCTCCGGCCAGCAGTTCAAGGTCAGCGCCGACGAGCTCGTGGCCACCGGCTTCGTCCAGTACGGCACGGTCGACGCCCGCAAGGAGCCCGGCGGCGACTCGCAGCAGCCCGAGCCGGTCGCGGTCTCCGCCATGAAGACCGCGACGCTGAAGAACCTGTGCCAGTCCGTGGTCACCGACCTCGGCGACTTCGGCTCGGTCAGCCTCACCATCAGGGCCGGCACCGGCAGTCAGCCGGTGACCGCGAAGAACATGGTCGTCGACATGTCCCAGCTCGGCGGCGACGCGAAGTTCGAGACCATCGAGATCGGCCGCGACGCGTCCACGCTGGACAAGGGCCCGAACGACATCCCGGGCGAGAAGGACCAGCGCCGCGAGGGCTTCTTCAGCCAGCAGGCCGACAAGGTCACGATCACCGATCTCAAGCAGGTCGCCTGGGCCACCTCGGCCGGCGAGTTCAACCTGCGCGACCTCAAGCTGTCCCTGCACTGGGGCAAGGACGAGTGCTTCTAGGGAGAACAGATGCAACGACTGCGCCGCAAGGGCGTCATCGCCGCCGCCGTGGGCCTCGGCCTGGGCGCGATGTCCGCCACCCCGGCCTGGGCGCTGGCCCCGGGCACGACCGTCAGCCCGGCCGGGCACGCGTACACGGCCTCGCTGGTCAGCGGGACCACCGCGAAGTTCGTCGTCGGCAGCACCACGGTGACCTGCAACCAGTCGGGCAACACCGGGCAGGTGCCCGAGGAGCCCGGCAACACCAGCGCCGACGGGCCGGTCACGTCCGCCCTGACCCCGGCCACGTTCACCAACAACGGCGGCAACTGCCCGACCAACGTGCTGTTCACGACCGCCAGGACCGTCTCCAACAACACCAACGGCGACTGGACGATCGCCCTGCAGTACGACCCGGCCGGCTCGACCGGCACGATGACCATCCCGGCCGGGGGCGTGGTCACCACGATCTCCGGCCTCGCCTCCTGCACGGTCACCGTGGCGCCGGACGGCCCCGCCTCGGTGAGCGGCCCGTGGGTCGACGGCACCGACACCGCCCCGCCGGTGCTCGACTTCTCCGCCGGCGTCAGCCTGCCGATCCACGTCACCGGCGGCCTGACCTGCCCGACCGGCGCCACCACGGCGACGTTCTCGGCCCGCTACGCGGTCACCGACACCACGGACGCGGCCCAGCAGATCACGGTCACCGACGGCACGGTCGCCCCGCCCGAGTGAGGCTCACCCCGTGGCGGCCACCCGGGCCGCCACGGCCGGGCCCAGGAACGGCACCAGCACGAAGTACGTGAGGTCGGGCAGGCGGTCCGGCAACTCCGCCGCCCGGCCCGTCGAGACCATGTCGAAGATGACCCCGTACACGCCGGCCATCACGGCGTCGACGACCCCGGCGGGCACCTGCGGCCCGCCGGGGCGCCGCGGCACCTCGGCGAAGAAGCCGGCGTAACTCTCCAGCAGCGCCCGCCGCCGCTCCCGCGCCCGCGGCCCCGCCGCCAGCACCTCGACCACCGCCATCACCGCGAACGCGGGCTCGGCGGCCAGGATCCGCAGCAGCGTGTCGAGTCCGCGGTGGATCCGCTCGGGCCAGCGCGCGGGCCGGCCGAACGCCTCGGCGACGGCCTTCTGCATCAGGTCCACGCCCAGGTCGAACGCCGCGAGCAGGCACGCCTCCTTGTCGGCGAAGTGCTCGTAGAAGGCCCGGGTGGACACCCCGGCCGTCGCGCACACCTCGGTCAGCGACGCGTTCGCGTACCCCTTCTGCGCCACGACCCGGGCCATCGCGTCGATGAGCCGGTCACGCTGGGTGCGCGAGACGAACTCCCGCGGCAGATCGTGCCGTCCGCGGGGCAGGCGCCCCGGCTCCCGCGCCGCGCCGGAGCCCGGCAGGCGCTGCTGCCCGACGTCGACCATGACACCCCTCGCTGCGCGAATCCCGTGACCAGCAGCCTAGTGGACGCCCGGATGTGCGATCCTCGCCTGCGCGCGACGTGACGAGATTGTCTGCAACCTTGATCGTCGGTACCGCGTGTAGTGGCCATGACCACCACCACGGAGGGCCCTCCGAGGGGAGCACCAGGGACCATGCCGGCGGCCGGAACCCCAGCGGACTTCGACGCGGTGTACGCCGCGCAGTACGCCGACCTCACCGTGCAGTTGTACGCGTACTTCGGCGACCGGCAGGAGGCCCAGGACGTCGTCCAGGAGGCGTTCTGCCGGGCGCTGCGCAAGTGGTCATCGGTGTCGCGGTACGACGACCCGGTCGCATGGGTGCGCCGGGTGGCGTGGAACCTCGCCGTGAGCCGGTGGCGCCGGTCCCGCACGGCGCTGTCCTTCCTGCGCCGGCAGCGGCCGCAGGAGCCGCGGGTGGAGGGCCCGAACACCGACCGGATCGAGCTGGTGGAGGCGCTGGCCACGCTCCCGCCCGCGCAACGCCGCGCGATGGTCCTGCACTACCTGGGCGACCTGAGCGTCTCCGAGATCGCCGAACGGGAGAACGTCGCGATCGGCACCGTGAAGTCGTGGCTGCACCGCGGCCGTGCGGGTCTCGCCGTCCAGTTGCACCAGTCCGACCACCCGGAGGCCCGCCGTGCCTGACCCGCTCGCCCCCCTCTTCGAGGACATGCGCCGCCGGGCGCTGCCCCGGGTCCAGCCGCCCGGACCGGCAGCCGCCCGCCGCACCGTGCACCGGCGGGCCACCGTACGGGCCGCCGCGCTCGCGACCGTCGTGATGGCCGCCGGCGGGACGTTCATCATCAGCCAGCGAGGCGGGGGCGACGGCGTGGCGCCGGCCTCCGTGCCGAGCGCGTCGTTCTCGGCGTTCGCCGAACCGTACGTGTCCGGGATGCCGTGGCGGGGCCGGCCGGACAAGGCCGACATCGCCCGCGGCCTGGTGCCCGGCGCCCAGCAGGAGGGCGTGGTGGACGGTTCCCAGGACATCGGCATGGACGTCGGCAAGGGGCGGCACCTGCTGCGCGTGGGCTGCTCCGGACCGGCGCCGCTGCCGGTCACCATCCTGCTCGACGACGAGGTCGACCAGCAGGACACGATCGCCTGCACCGACGCCGGCACGGCCGCGGAGTACGAGTTCACCATGGCCCGCGAGGGTTCGCTGCGCGTCGTCATGGGCAGCGGCGGGCAGTTCGACGCGTACGCGTTCAAGGTGACGAAGAAGTGAGCCGGCCCAGCCCGCGGCTCGCGGCCCTCGACGGCCTGCGCCTGGTCGCCGCCCTGGCCGTGCTGGCGTACCACTACACGGTGGCGTGGCGCATCGACGGCGTCCGGCTCCCCGAGTACTTCCTTCCGCGGACCGTGCACGTGACCGTCTACGGCTTCCTCGGCGTGGAGCTCTTCTTCCTGATCAGCGGCTTCGTGATCTGCATGAGCAGCTGGGGGCGGACGCTGGGCGAGTTCTTCGCCTCCCGGGTGGGCCGGCTCTATCCGGCGTACTGGGCGGCCGTGCTGCTCACCGGGGCCGTGGCGCTCGCCTTCCCGCTCACGCGCAGCTCGATGGATCAGGGCCGGCCCAGCCTCATGACGATCCTCGTGAACCTGAGCATGCTGCAGCAGCCGCTCGGACACGACCCGGTCGACGGCGTGTACTGGACCCTGTTCGTCGAGCTGAAGTTCTACCTGATCATGGCGCTGGTGCTGGGCCGCGGGCTGACGTACCGGCGGGCCGTACTGCTGTGCGCCGTGTGGATGACCGTCGCGGTGATCACGCCGTCGCTGGGCAGCCCGCTGCTGAACGCGCTGACGGTCAGCGACTACGCACCGTACTTCATCGGCGGCATCGCGCTCTATCTGATCCACCGCTTCGGGCCGACGCCGCTGCTCTACGGCATCACCGGGATGTCCTGGCTGGTGTGCCTGTCCCGGGCCGAGGACCGGCTGCAGGGCGTCATCGCGGGGTTCACCGTGCCGACCTGGCCGGGCCTGGTGATCATCACACTGTGTTTCGCGGTGCTGCTGCTGATCGCGCTGGGCCGGGCGGACCGGATCAGGTGGCGGTGGCTGACGGTGGCGGGCGCGCTGACGTACCCGCTGTACCTGCTGCACGCCCGGATCGGGCACACGCTGATCCGGGCCGCATACGAGCACACCACCGCTCCGGTGTGGACGATCGTCGCCGCCACCACCGCGGTCATGCTGGTTCTGGCCTGGCTCGTGCACCGCTACGTGGAACGTCCCCTGGGCCGCAGGCTGCGCAACGCGGTACGGACCCCGCAGGTCGACTGGGAGCCGATCCCGCAGCGGGCACCCGTCCGGGAGCGTGCCTCGGTCTGAGGCGTCAGGGGTACTGCATCCAGGCGCGCAGGTCGCCGCGCGGGTCGAAGAGGTACCCGCCGTCGCCGAGGGCCTGCTCGTCGCCGGTCGGGTTGTCGAAGACGGGCGCGGTCTGACCCCAGTACTTGTGGGTCGCGGTGTCGGTGCCCTTGCCGACGTGGACGAAGACCGAGCCGTGTGCGGGGACCGCCGTACCGGCCCGGAAGGTGTAGCGGCGCAGGGCGGAGTCGCGGACCCACCAGCCGCCCAGGGCGACCGCGGTGCCCGAGCCGTTGTCGATGCGTACCCATTCGCCGTTGAGGTTCTGCTCGTCGGGACCCGGGGCGTCGTAGTTGACGACGGCCGTGAGCCGGGCGGCCTGCGCCGGGCCGCTCCCGCACGTGTCGGTGTCGAACAGGTTGAGTCCGTCGCGGGCGGCACGCTGCTGCGCCACCCGGTACGTCGCGTTCCACGCCCACTCGCCCTTGAACGGCTGCCACAGGGCGAGGCCGCGGCGCAGCAGGTCCTCCCCGACGTCGTGCCAGGACCCGTTCAGGCGCACCTGGACGGAGCGCAGCGGCCGGTTACGGCTGGAGCTGGCGGCGTTCTGCGCGGTGAGCCGGACGACGCCGCCACCGGCGCGGACGAGCTGCTCGAAGCGGGCGGCGGCCGCGACGGCATGGCACTCGCCGCGCCGGCGGGACGGGATGCCGGAGTAGACGGTCAGCTCCATCGCCTGCGCGTTGATGAGGCGGATCCAGCGCGGGTTGCCGGTGCCGTCGCCGGCGATGTCGACCAGCACGGTGTCGCCGTCGCCGACCCGCACGACCTTGCCGGTCCAGACCAGGCACGCCGGGCCGCCCCCGGTGGTCAGGCAGGAGCCGGTCGCCGCCCGCGCGGGCGCGGCGAAGCCGCCGGCCAGGAACAGGACGGCCACCAGGCAGAGCAGTCGGCGCAGCACGCTGTCAGAGATCGGCCGCCGCGCCTCGTCCCTGAGGAATGCGGTTGCCCCGCTGTTGACGCATCGCCGGGCGTCGATAATACTCGGCGCTTGTTAACGGTAACAACCACTCCTGCCCACCAGGAGGACCCATGTCCCGCTCCCGCCTGCTCGCCACCGCCGCGGCGGCCGCCCTGCTGATCACCGCGGCCGGCGTACCCGCCCGGGCGGCCGACCCGGACTACACGATCACGGTCGACCCGCGCGCCACCGGCCCCGCACTGCCCCGCTCCCTGTACGGCGTCTTCTTCGAGGACATCAACTCCGCGGCCGACGGCGGCCTCTACGCCGAACTGGTCCGCAACCGCTCCTTCGAGTTCCTCCCGGTCGACAACCGTGCGTACACCGGCCTGACCGCGTGGACGCCCACCGCGCAGTCGGGCGGCGGCGGCACCGCGACCACGGTGAACGACGACGCGCGCCTCAACGAGCGCAACCGCACCTACCTGAAGCTGACCCTGGCGAACCCCGCCGGCGGCCGGTACGGCGTGACGAACTCCGGCTACGACACCGGCTTCGCGCTCCGGGCCGGGGCCCGCTACGACTTCTCCGTCTGGGCCCGCAGCGACAACCCGGCCGGCACCCCGCTGACCGTGGCGCTCACCGGCGCCCGCCCGCGGACGATCACCGTCCACGGCGACACGTGGCGCAGGTACGCCGTCCCGCTCACCGCCACCCACACCCTCGGCACCGGGCGGCTGTCGGTATTCGCCGGGGGCACCGGCACCCTGCGCCTCGACATGGTGTCGTTGTTCCCGCGGGACACGTACAAGCACCGGGCGACCGGGCTGCGCCGGGACCTGGCCGAGAAGATCGCCGCGCTGCATCCCGGCTTCGTCCGCTTCCCCGGCGGCTGCCTGGTCAACACCGGCAGCATGGAGGCGTACGACGCGGAGCACGGCTACCCACGGGCGCGCGCGTACCAGTGGAAGGACACCGTCGGGCCGGTCGAGACGCGGGCCACCAACGCGAACTTCTGGGGCTACAACCAGTCCTACGGGCTCGGCTACTTCGAGTACCTCCAGTTCGCCGAGGACATCGGGGCGATGCCGCTGCCCGTCGTGCCCGCCCTCGTCACCGGCTGCGGGCAGAACCGTGCCACCGACGACCCCGCGCTGCTGCAACGGCACATCCAGGACACGCTCGACCTGATCGAGTTCGCCAACGGGCCGGTCACCTCGCGCTGGGGCAGGCTGCGCGCCCGGATGGGCCATCCGCGGCCGTTCGGGCTGACCCACATCGCGGTCGGCAACGAGGAGAACCTTCCCGACGAGTACTTCGCCAACTTCGAGAAGTTCCGTGCCGCGATCGAGGCCGCCCACCCCGGCTTCACCGTGATCAGCAACTCCGGGCCCGACGACCAGGGCGCCACCTTCGACCGGCTCTGGGCCAGGAACCGCGCGGCGGGCGTCGACATGGTCGACGAGCACTACTACAACAGCCCGGCGTGGTTCCTGCAGAACAACAAGCGCTATGACGCGTACGACCGCAGCGGGCCGAAGGTGTTCCTCGGCGAGTACGCCTCGCTGGACGCGAAGCTGTCCAACTCCCTGGCCGAGGCGGCGTACATGACCGGCCTCGAACGCAACGCCGACGTGGTGAAGATGGCCTCGTACGCGCCCCTGCTGGCCAACATCGACAACGTGCAGTGGCGTCCCGACCTGATCTGGTTCGACAACGACGAGTCGTGGGGCACCACCAGCTACCAGATGCAGAAACTGTTCATGACCAACGTCGGCGACCGGGTGGTGCCCAGCCGCGCCACCGGCCGCGTCGTGCAGCCGAAGCCCATCACCGGCGCGATCGGCCTGTCGACCTGGGCCACCTCCGCCACGTACGACGACGTGACGGTGACCACCCCCGACGGCACGCCGCTGTTCGCCGACGACTTCGACGACGGCGACGACAACGGCTGGACGGTCGTCGAGCCGCGCGGCTCCTGGTCGGTCACGAACGGCGCCTACACGCAGTCCGACACCGCGGCCCAGGACACGCTGGTGAAGGCCGGGAACATCACGGCCACCGACTACGACCTGACGCTCAAGGCCACGAAGAACGCCGGCGCGGAGGGCTTCCTCGTCGCCTTCGGCGTGCAGGAGACCGGCGAGCTCTACTGGTGGAACATCGGCGGCTGGAACAACACCCAGGACGCGATCCAGAAGGGCGCGGGCAACAGCAAGGAGATCGTGATCGCCAAGCCCGGCTCGGTGGTCACCGGCAAGACGTACGACGTGCGCATCGAGGTGCGCGGCACACACGTACGGCTGCTGCTCGACGGGAAGGAGTGGGGCAGCTTCACCGACGACAAGGTGACCGAGCCGTTCGCGCAGGTCGTCACCCGCGACGACCGCACCGGCGAGCTGATCGTCAAGGTCGTCAACGCCCAGGACACCCCGGCCGTCACCCGGGTCGACCTCGGCGGGCTGCGGGTGCGCCCGGCCGCCCGGATGACCGTCATCACCGGCGATCCCGGCGAGCAGAACACCCGCAGCGCCGAACCGATCCAGCCCGTCACCACGACCGTGGGCGGGATCGCCTCCACGTTCACCCGGACCTTCCCCGCGAACTCCGCGACCTTCCTGCGCATCCGCACCCGCTGAGAGGACCCGTCATGACGTACGGCATCAACCGGCGCGCCCTGCTCCGCGGCGGCCTGGGTGTCGCCGGTCTCGGCGCACTCGCCGCCGGGCGGCCCGCCGCCGCGGCCTCGCCCAACCCGCCGCTCATCGCCCAGCGCGCCGACCCGTTCATCACCCGCCCGGTCGCCGGCACGTACTACTTCACCGGCTCGGTCCCCGAGTACGACCGCATCATCGTGCGCGGCGCCCCGGCCATCGCCGGCCTGTCCACCGCGGCCGAGTCGGTCATCTGGCGCCGCCCGTCGTCCGGTCGCATGGGCGGCCACATCTGGGCCCCGGAACTGCACCGCATCGATGGCCGCTGGTACGTCTACTTCGCCGCGGGCGACGCCGACGACGTCTTCCGCATCCGCATGTACGTCCTCGAGTCGGCGCTCGCCGATCCCCGCGACCCGGCCGGCTGGGTGCTGCGCGGCCAGATCGCCACCGAGTGGGACAGCTTCTCCCTGGACGCCACGACCTTCGCGCACCGCGGCCGGCGCTACCTGATCTGGGCGCAGAGCGAGCCGGAGATCGCGGTCAACTCCAGCCTGTACATCGCCGAGCTGAGCAACCCCTGGACGCTGCGGACCAAGCCGACCCGCATCGCCACGCCGACCCGCAGCTGGGAGATCCAGGGCTACCGGGTCAACGAGGGCCCGGCGGCGCTGATCCGCAACGGCCGGGTCTTCGTGACCTTCTCGGCCAGCGCGACGGACGCCCGCTACTGCATCGGCCTGCTCACCGCGGACGCGGACGCCGACCTGCTGCGCACCTCCTCGTGGGTGAAGAATCCGCAGCCGGTGTTCATCAGCAACGAGCAGACCGGCCAGTACGGCCCCGGCCACAACTCGTTCACGGTGGGCGCGGACGGGGTGACCGACGTGCTCGTCTACCACGCCCGCGATTACCGCGACATCACCGGCGACCCGCTCTACGACCCGAACCGGCACACGCGGGTCCAGAAGCTGGCCTGGAACCCGGACGGCACTCCGTCGTTCGGCGTGCCGTCGGGCGGCGCCGGCCCGATCTGAGCCGGCGTTCGGGTGGCCCGGGCGGGGACGGCCCGCAAGACTGTGACGATGACAGAGACGCCGGTCGGCAGGCTGCACCACCTCATCGTCGACTGCCCGGACCCGATGGCCGAGGCGGCGTTCTGGAGCGCCGTCCTCGGCGATCCCGTCACGTACGCCGAGGACGACTTCGTGGTCGTGTCCGCCGATACGACCACGTCCGGGCTCGCGTTCCAGCGCGCGCCCGGCCTGACCGCGCCCACGTGGCCCGATCCCGCGGTGCCGCAGCAGATGCACCTCGACGTGATGGTCGACGACCAGGCGGAGGCCGGCCGCGCGGTGCTCGCCCTCGGTGCCCGGCAGCTGCCCGGCGACCACGTGTACGCCGACCCGGCCGGCCACCCGTTCTGCCTGATCACGCGTCCGGGCTGGGCGCCACCGGTGCAGCCGGGGTGACGCCGGGCTGCCGGGCCCAGCCGCAGTCGGGGCACAGGTCGAACGCCGTGTACCGGCGTACCCGCGGCCGCTCGCACCCCGGGCACCGGGCCGGCCGCTCCCCCGCCGGGCGGGTGCCGTACAGCCGCAGCACCGTGAGCTCCATCGCGGGCCGCAGGAGACCGTCGCCGGGATCGACCGACAGCCGGCCCGTGCGGTCCCGGACGTCCGTGCCCAGCACCACCCACGGGCGGGCGTGCGGCGACGGCGGCTCGGGCAGCAGCGGGGCCACCACCTCCGGGGCGACCTGCTCGATGCCGGAGACGACCACCGCGCCGGACCGTACGCCTTCCCGCCCCAGATCGTCGCGCCACCGCCGCGACGCGGTGACCGGACCACCCGGCGGTTGGATGCGCAGGATCAGGCAGACGCCGGCGTTCTCCGTGGCCAGCATGGCCACCTTCACGCCCGGGGCGCGGCCGTCGTTGAGGGCGGACAGCCCCACCGGCTCGTCCGGCGCCCGCACCCCCGGGTGCAGAAGGTGCGCGACCCCGCGCACGTAGCGCCACATCACGTCCCGCAGCGCCGGCACCACCACGTCCGCGCAGCTCAGCTCCGTCCACGGGACCGGCTCGGCGACGGGGCCGGGGTCGGCCGCGCGGCGGCGGGGCGGTACGAAGATCGCCGAGTCGGGCTGGGGCGAGCCGGGACGCATGCGGGCATGGTGCCACCATCGCGGCCGTCGATCGGCGGCGGCCCACCGGCCCGGCGCCCGGACCGGCCGAGAACCGCCCACAGTGGACACGGCCGCCGGCGGGCCGGGAGGATCCCGGGTGCCCGCCGGACCTCAGGACAGGCCGTGGACGACGTTCACGGCGAGCGTCGCCACCATGGTGACGAAGAACGCCGCCCAGCCGGTGAGCTTGCGGGAGCCGACCCGCAGGTGCGCGACGAACGCCCCGGCGAAGTACAGCACCAGCCCGAAGGAGGCGAGGATTCCCAGCAGCGGCACGGCGAAGCCGGCGAGCAGCCCGGCCGAGCCCGCCGCCAGCACCGCACCGAGCCGGGGCATCCAGGTGAGCGGGAGCCGCTTCATCTCCATCTGCGCCCGCGGGTACGGGTGGCCGATCAGGTACGTCACCGCGGCGACCGCGGTGAACAGCGCGGCGAGCAGGTTGAGGGTCACGTGTGCGGCTGACATGGAGGAGCCCTTCGCCGGCGTCGGGGTGCTGGTGCCGTTCCCTGCCTTTGCTGTAGGCAGCGTAGATCAGGAGGCCGTGCCGGTGGTCCCGGCATCGGTGGGCGTCGTCACGGTCCGCGAGGTGCCCGCCTGACACGCCATGCCGCTGGTCACACCGGGGCCGCAGGGCGGGCGGACGTACGGCAGGCGTGGTTACGTGACATCCGTGGCGGTTGACAAGGTGGGGCTGCGGTCCGAGCGGGGGCCGGTGCTGGCGGCGGTGATGCTGGCGACCGCGCTCGTGGCGATCGACTCGACGATCATCGCCACCGCGGTGCCCTCGATCGTCGCGGACATCGGCGGGTTCGCCCAGTTCCCGTGGCTGTTCTCGATCTACCTGCTGGCGCAGGCGGTGTCCGTACCCGTCTACGGCAAGCTGTCCGACCTGTACGGCCGCAAGCCGATCGTGCTGTGCGGCATCGCGCTGTTCCTGGTCGCGTCGATCTTCTGCGGGGCGGCGTGGAACGTGTGGGTGCTCATCGCGTTCCGGATGGTGCAGGGGCTCGGCGCCGGCGCGATCATGCCGACCACCATCACGATCGTGGGCGACCTGTACTCGGTGCAGGAGCGGGCCAAGGTGCAGGGCTACATCGCCAGCGTGTGGGGTGTCTCGTCGGTGATCGGGCCGACGCTCGGCGGGGTGTTCAGCGAGTGGGTGTCGTGGCGCTGGATCTTCTTCATCAACATCCCGATCTGCCTCGCCGCCGCCACCACCATCTTCCGCCGCTTCGACGAGCGGGTGGACCGCGGCCGGCCGGTGATCGACTACCGGGGGGCGGCCCTGCTGACGGCCGGGCTGACGCTGCTCATCCTCGGTGTCCTCGAGGGCGGTCAGGCCTGGGCCTGGAGCTCCCCCGCGAGCCTCGCCGTGCTCGGCGCCGGCGCGGTCCTGCTCGTCGCCTTCGGCTTCGCCGAGCGGCGCGCCGCCGAACCCGTGCTGCCGCTGTGGGTGTTCCGCCGGCGGCTCCTGCTGACCAGCGGCCTGACGTCGGCCGGGGTGGGTGCGATCCTGCTGGGGCTCAGCTCGTACGTACCGACGTACGTGCAGGTGGTGCTCGGCAACGGTCCGCTGGTGGCCGGGTTCGCCCTGGCCACGCTGCTGCTCGGGTGGCCGCTGGCGGCGAGCCAGTCCGGCAGGGTGTACCTGCGGCTGGGCTTCCGCGGGTGCGCGCTGATCGGCTCCGCGATCGTGCTGGCCGGCTCGGCGCTGCTGCTCCTGCTCGGGCGCGACTCCACCGTGGTCGAGGTGGGGGCGTACTGCCTGGTCATCGGCGTCGGAATGGGGCTCACCGCACCTCCGACGCTGGTCGCCGCGCAGTCCAGCGTGGGCTGGTCCGACCGGGGCGTGGTCACCGGCAGCAACATCTTCCTGCGGTCGCTGGGCAGCTCGCTGGGGGTCGCGGTGTTCGGCGCGATCGCGAACGCGCAGCTCGGATCGCGGGGCGCGGACCCCGCCCGGCTGACCACGGCGGTGCACCACATCTTCATCGGGCTCCTGGTCGTCGCCGCGGTCATGGTCGTGACCGTGGCGCTGATGCCGCGCGGCGACCGGCCGGGACCGGAACCGGAAATTTCCGGATCGGACGCTGCGGTTGACACCCCCGCGGGGCGTGGGTGAGTGTTCCGGGGTGACGCATGACTGGCCGGCCGCGGGTGACCTGCTCGCCCGGCGTTATCGCCTGGTCGCCCTCCTCGAGTCCGGCGGCATGGCCGACATCTGGCGGGCCGAGGACGAGCTGCTCGAGCGTCCGGTCGCGCTGAAGCTGCCCACCGACACCACCGCCACCAGCGCCGAGGCGCTGCACCTGGCCTGGAAGGAGGCCCGGCTGGCGGCCCGCCCGGCGCACCCGGGGATCGCCGTCGTGCACGACTACAACGGCGCGGTCCGCCCCGACCGGTCGGTGGCGCCGTTCGTGGTGATGGAGCTGCTCACCGGCGAAACTCTCGCGGCCCGCGTGGAACGGGCACCGCTGTCCTGGCGCGAGGCCGCCCGCCTCGGCACCGCCGTCGCCGAGGCGCTGGCCGCGGCGCACGCGAGCGGCGTGGTGCACCGCGACATCAAGCCGGGCAACGTCATGCTCACCCCCACCGGCGTGAAGATCCTCGACTTCGGCATCAGCGCGATCACCGGCGAACCGGACGACGACGAGACGGGGGCGACGTTCGGCACGCCCGCGTACGTGGCCCCGGAACGCCTCGACGGCAAGCCGGCGGAGCCCGCCACCGACGTGTACGGGCTCGGCGTGCTGCTGTACGAGATGGTCGCCGGGCAGCCGCCGTACCCGGTGGACACGTGGGAGGAGCTGGAGCAGGCCCGCCGTACGCGACGCCCGGAGCTGCCGCCCGACCTGCCGGCCGGGTTCCGCAAGCTGGTGGCCGACTGCCTCGGCGACGAGCCCGGCCTGCGCCCCACCGCCGAGGAGGCCGCCGACCGGCTCGCCCTGCTCGGCGCGGAACCGCCGCCCCCGCGGCACGCGGCCCGCCGCCGCCTCGCCGTGCCCGTCGGCATCGCCGCGGCCGTGGCGACGGTCGCAGCGATCGTGCTGGTCACGCGCCCGGCAGACGGCCCGCGAACCTCGGGGGCCGCTCCCCCGCCGCCGTCCCCGGCCGCGTCCTCGGCACGCCCGGCGCCGTCACCGTCCACGGTCGTCGTCGAGCTCCCACCGGCGCCGCCGCCGGTCGTCAGGCGGACCACCCCGGCGCCCCCGCCCCGGCTGGACTTCGACGACGCGGTGGCCCGGATGCGCTCGGCCGTGGAGACCGGCCGGGACCGGCGCCAGATCCGGGCGGACGTCGCGGTGGACCTGCTCAACCTGCTGGACACCCTGGACGGCGCCGAGCCGGCCGGCGTCGACGCCCGCCTCGCCGACCTGCGCCGGAAGCTGCGGTCGCGGGCCGAGGAGGGCAGCGTCGCGCCGGCCCGGGCGGACGTCCTGGAGGCCCGCCTGGCCGATGTGGACCGCGCCGCCGGCAGCTGACGCCCCAGCATCCGGAAGAGGACTTCAATTTGGAATAGCTCTTCCACTTCTTTACGCTCGATCATGTGACCCGGACAGCCCCTCCCCTGCGGCGAGATGCCGAGCGCAACCGGCAGCTGCTGCTGCGCACGGCGTACGAGCTGATGGCCGCCAAGGGCCTCGACGTGCCGTACGAGGACATCGCCCGGGCCGCCGGCACCGGGATGGGCACCGTGTACCGCCGCTTCCCGCAGCGGCAGGACCTGCTGGACGCCCTGTTCAGCGAGCACATCGACACGGTGATCGACCTGGCCGGGCAGGCGGCGCGGTACGACGACGCCTGGGCCGGGCTCGCCTGGCTCCTCGAGCAGCAGCTCGAGATCGAGGCGCAGAGCCGGGGCCTGGGGGAACTGCTCCGCAGCCGCCATCAGGCCACCGAGCTGGTGCAGCGGGCGCACGAGCGGATGACCCCGCTGGTGGCGGGCCTCATCGCCCGGGCGGTCCGGGCGGGTCAGCTGCCGGCCGGGGCGACCCCGGCCGACTTCGCCGCCGCGCACGTGATGGTGGGCAGCGTCATGGACGCCTCCCGGGACTTCGCTCCCCAGCTGTGGCGCCGCGCCCTCACGGTCGCGCTGGCCGGCCTGCGCCACGCCGACCTGTCCGGCGATCCCCCGGACGAGACCGTCATCGACCGCCTCTACAACGACCAGAAGAAGTGAAGGTCCAGCCCATCATGGCTCTGCCCGACGCCCTGCTCGACGTCCTCCACACCAAGGCGATCTGCTTCGTCACCACGCTCATGCCCGACGGGTCGCCGCAGATCACCCAGACCTGGGCCGGCACCGACGGCGAACACGTGCTCATCAACACGGTGGACACCCACCAGAAGACCCGCAACGTCCGGCGCGACCCGCGGATCGCCATCGGCATCGCCGATCCCGCCTCGCCCTCGCGGTCGTGGGCCCTGCGCGGGCGCGTCGTGGCCGCCACCACCGAGGGCGCCCGGGAGAACATCGACGAGCTGTCGCGCAAGTACATCGGCCGGCCCTACCCCGGCTTCGGCGGCGGCGAGCAGCAGCGGGTCATCCTCACCGTGAAGGTCGACAAGCTGCACACTCCCTGACCCGGTCAGGCGGAGCCGCGCACCACCAGGCTGGTGGAGAGCACGACCTCGGTGTCGCCCGGGTCGTCCGTACCGTCGATCTTGGCCAGCAGCAGCCGGACCATCTCCTGGCCCATCTGCTCGATCGGCTGGTGCACCGTGGTCAGCGGCGGGTCGGTGTGGCGGGCGATCACCGAGTCGTCGAAGCCGATGACCGCCACGTCGTGCGGCACCCGGCGGCCGTGCTCGCGCAGCACCCGCATCGCACCGGCGGCCATCATGTCGGAGGCGGCGAAGACGGCGTCGAGGTCCGGGTGACGCTCGAGCAGCCACGCCATCGCGGCGGCGCCGCTCTCCTCGCTGAAGTCGCCGTGCGCGACCGGGCCGTCGCCGACCACGTCGCGGAAGCCGTCGAGGCGGGCGATGCCCGCCGCCATGTCCAGCGGGCCGGTGATGGTGGCGATGCGGCGGCGGCCCCGGTCACGCAGGTACGCGACGGCGTCACGCGCGCCGGCCCGGTTGTCCGCGTCGACGTAGCAGCCCGGCTCCCGGCGGGTGGGGCGGCCGGCCCGCACGGTGGCGACGCCGCGCTCCTCCAGCGTGGCCGGCAGCGTGTCGGAGCCGTGCAACGACAACAGCAGCACGCCGTCGACGTGCTGGCGGGTCAGATAGCCCTCCAGGCGCTGCCGCTCGTGCGGGGCCTGGGCGATCATCAGCACCATCTGCAGGCCGCGGTCGACCAGCCCGCCGGAGATCGCCTGCACGATGCGGCCGAAGAACGGCTCGGTGAAGAACCGCTGCCCCGACTCGAAGATGACCAGCGCAACCGAGTCGGTGCGTTGCGTGACCAGCGTGCGCGCGGCCCGGTTCGGTACGTAGCCCAGCTCCGCGATCGCGTCCTCGACGGCGGCCTTGGCCTGCGGGCTGACCTGCGCCGAGCCGTTCACGACCCGCGACACCGTCCCGCGGCCCACGCCCGCCAGGGAGGCGACCTGGTCCAGGGTCGGCCGCCCGCTGGACCGGCTGCGTTCCGTCGTCATTGGTTCGGCACCTTTCCTTTCACGCCGAACACAACCTACAACCGGCGCGCCCGTGGCCCGGCCGCGCGCCCGCCGGAAGCCGCGGGCCTCACCACCGCCGGTCAGATCAGGCCGGCGCGGACGGCGTACGCCACCGCGTGCGGGCGGTTGCGCAGGTTCAGCCGGTGCGTGATGCCGTACATGATGTTCTTGACCGTACGGGTGGAGTACGACAGCTCCTGGGCGATCTCCGTGGTGTCCAGCCCCTCGGCCATCAGCCGGAGGATTTCGATCTCCCGCTCGGTGAGGCCGCCGGCCGCGGCGGGCGCCGATTCGCGCAGGTCCCGTTGCAGGCGCTCGACGTGCTGCAGCAGGCCGCCGACGAGGTCGGGTGGCATGATGCCGCCCCCGCCGGCCACCGCGGTGACGCAGCGCACCAGCACGTCGGCGGTGACGAGCCGGCGCGGCACGACCGCCATCACCCGGTAACGCACCACGGTCAGCAGGTCGTCGGCGGACAGGTCGTCGGCGATCAGCACGACCGGCGCGCCGAACTCGCGAGCCGCGCGGCTCAGCGTCCCGGCGAGCTCGGCGTTCAGCGCGGCGGCGGCCACGACCAGCACGTGGGGGCGGGCCTGCCGCTCGTCCGCGAGCACGCCGATGTGCGCCGCGCCGCGCAGCAGCGCGGCCAGGCCGGCCCGGCTGAGCGGGTCGTGGGCCCGTACGGCGACGTGGAGGCGTCCCACGGTCATGGCCACGACGCTAGCGACCCCGTGCACGCCCGTCGTCCTCCCAGGAAGGACATCGGGCTACCCCGCTGGGGGTAGCGGCGGATACCACCTCCGAGCGACGAGGGGGTGCCGCCGGCGTGACTAGGGTGGCACCGTGCGGGTCCCCCTCAAGCCGCTGTACATGGACGTGCTGCTCGCGGTCGTCCTGACCGGCCTCACCGTGGCCACCCTCGTCGGTCAGGCGACGGCGGGTGTGTCGTGGCCGGCCGTCGGCGTCGCCGTGCTCAGCGCCGCGCCGATCGCCCTGCGCCAGAGGATGCCGATGGCGGTCGCGGCGGTGGTGCTGGCGGCGCTGGCGGCGTACAGCCTGCGCTACGGCGACATCCCCAACAACGGCGTCGGCATGGTCGTCGTCACCTTCACCGCCGCGACGCTGCGCCCGCGCAGATCGGCGGCGCTGGTGTTCGCCGGCTCGGTCGCGGTCACGGTCATCGCCTTCCTGAAGACCTCGGAGCCGTGGCTGCTGTCGCAGGTCGGCCAGGTGGTGCTGATCCTCATCGGCGCGTGGGTCCTCGGCGAGAGCACCCGGCGCTGGGCCCGGCGCGCGCAACGGCTCGCCGCGGAGGCCGCCCAGGCGGTCAGCGACGAACGGGTCCGCATCGCCCGCGAGCTGCACGACATCGTCACCCACCACATGTCGGTGATCTCGCTGCAGGCCGGCCTCGCCGAGTACGTCCTGGACGCCGACCCGCCCACCGCGAAGGCCGCGATCGCCACGGTCGGCACCGCGAGCCGCGAGGCCCTGCACGACATGCGCCGGCTGCTGGACGTGCTGCACGTCGACCACGAGTCGGACTACGCGCCGCAGCCCGGGCTGGCCCAGCTCGACGAGCTCGTGAACCGGACCCGCGGGGCCGGGCTGGACGTCACGGTCGCCGTCACCGGCGCGGTGCGGGAGCTGGCGCCCGGCGCGGAGCTGTGCGCGTACCGGATGATCCAGGAATCGCTGACGAACGTGCTCAAGCACGCCGGGCCAGCGGCGGCCCGGGTGGAGATCGACTACGGGGAGCGCACGCTGACGGTCAAGGTGAGCGACGACGGCACCAAGAGCCACGGGTACGGCGGGCACGAGGCGTCGCACGGCATCCGCGGCATGCGGGAACGCGCCGAGCTGTTCGGCGGCGTGCTCACCGCCGGGCCCCGTGAGGAGGGCGGCTTCACCGTGCTGCTGCGCCTGCCGATGGACGAGCTGCGATGAGCGTACGGGTCCTCATCGCCGACGATCAGGCGCTGATCCGGGCCGGGCTGGCGGCGCTGTTCCGCGCGGCGCCCGGGCTGGACGTGGCCGGCGAGGCGTGCGACGGCGCCGAAGCGGTGACGCTGGCCGCGCACACCCGGCCGGACGTGGTGCTGATGGACATCCGCATGCCCGTGCTGGACGGCATCGGCGCCACCCGCCGCATCCTGGCCGCGCCGGAGGAGCAGCGCCCGCACGTCGTCGTGCTGACCACGTTCGACCTCGACGAGTACGTCTACACCGCGCTCGGCGAGGGCGCCTCCGGCTTCCTGCTCAAGGACACCCCGCCGGAACGGATCATCTCGGCGATCCACGCGGTCGCCGCGGGCGACATCCTCATCGCGCCGCGGATCACCCACCGCCTGGTCGAGACGTACGCCCGGCAGCACCGCGCCAAGGAGTTCGCCGTACCGGCGCTGGCCGACCTGACCGCGCGGGAGAAGGAGGTGCTGCGGCTGGTCGGCAACGGCCTGAGCAACTCGCAGATCGCCGAACGGCTGGTGCTCAGCGAGGCGACCGTGAAGACGCACGTCAAGCGCATCATGACCAAGCTGCGGCTGAGCAGCCGGGCGCAGGCGGTGGTGGTCGCGTACGAGAGCGGCCTGGTGGTGCCCGGCCCGCGCGGTCAGTAGCCCGCTCGCGTGCTGCGCGCGTACCTGGTGTCCCGGTGGCGCGAGGACCCGTCGTGACGGTTCCCGTCGGCGTTCTGGCCGGCGGCGGCATCACGTTCGACCCGCCGCTGCCCGCGCCGCACCGGCGGGCGCTGTCCCGGCTCGGAACGGGCCGGGTGGAGAAGTCGTGCTGCGCTTCTCCACCCGGTTCTGGCCGCCGACGGGGTGCCCACGATGGTGGGACCGTTCCCCGCTGACCCGCTATTTCGCCTGGACCTTGCCCAGGTCGACGACCCGGTCCGGCGCCGGCGCCTCGAGGCCGGTGACCGGCTTGCCGAAGTCGCTGTAGACGAGCTCGGAGCCGTCCTTGCCGCTGATCCGCAGCGGGTACGGCTCCCCCGCCGTCGCCACGTACAGCGCGGAGCCGGGGTCGGCGGAGTCCTTCAGCGCGATGGCCGCGACGCCGCCGATCTCCTTCTGCTCGCCCTTGCTCAGCGTGCCGGTGGGCTTGAGGAAGTCCCCGGCGGACCCGACGGCGAACAGCTCGGCGAACGACGGGTCCTTGTCGGCCCCGGTCACCCACCGGCCGCGGAAGCCGCGGGCCAGGATCGGGCCCTGCTTGGCATCGGTCGACATGATCCAGAACTGCTCGTTGGGCTGCAGGTACTTCTCGCCGTCGAGGGCGAGCAGCTTCACGCGGGCCTCGCCGAGGGCCAGCGATCCGGCGAAGTCCTCGCCCCGGACCTGCAGGTCGATGGCGATGGCCTGCCCGTCCTGGTCGACCACGCCCTTGGCCCGGTACGACTTCGCCCCGGCGAGCGCGGCCTGCGCCCGCTGCAGGATCTCGTCGGCGCTGAGCGCGGCGACGCCGGTGCCGGTGGACGCCGACGACGCGGCGGGCCCGGCGGCCGCCGGAGCCTTGTCGGCGTCCTGGCATCCGGCGAGCGTGGCGGCCGCCAGGGCAAGGACGGCCAGGACGGCCTTCGTGGAGGTGGTGCGCAAGAGAGTTCCCCGTTCCCCGTGGGATTGATCATGAGCGATGAGACTCTAGCGTGGGCCGCCCCGGGTGTGGTCGCGCGCCTGCGGGGTAGAGCTGGAGCTCGACAGCGTGCCGGTGGGAGGCTCCGATGAGCGAGGCGCAGGACCGGCTCGACGAACAGGAGGCCGAGCAGGTCGAGCCCGTACGCCCGCCCGGCCTCAACCAGGACACGAACCGGTCCGCCACCCGCCTCGAGCTCTTCTTCGATCTCGCGTTCGTCCTGTTCGTCGCCCGGTGCGCCGACGTGCTGGCCGCCGACCCGACGTGGCACGGCGCCGGCCTGTTCGCCGCCGTGCTGGCCGCCGGCTTCTGGGCGTGGGCGACCACGACCCTGTACGCGAACCGGTTCGACACCGACGACGCGGTGTTCCGGGTGCTCACGCTCATCGCCATGGCCGGGGTCGTGGCGATGGCCGCCGCGGTGGACAAGGTCGGCAGCTCCACCGCCGCGTGGTTCGCGCTCGGGTACGTGGTCATCCGGCTGGTGCTGATCGCCGGCTATCTGCGGGCCTGGCGGCACGTCCCGGACGCCCGGCCGACGGCGCGGCTGTACCTGCTGGGGCACGCGGCCGGCGCGACGGTCTGGCTGGTGTCGCTGGCCGTTCCGGCCCCGGGACGGTACTGGCTGTGGGCCGTCGGCGTCCTCGTGGACCTCGTCGGCCCGACCGGCGCGGCGCGGCTGAAGGAGGCCGTACCGCTGCATCTGGAGCACCTGCCGGAGCGCTTCGCCCTGTTCGTGATCCTGGTGCTCGGCGAGTCGGTGGCGGCGACCGTGACCGGGCTGCACGACGGCGGCTGGGAGCCGAGGGTGGACCTCGCCGCGAGCCTGGCGTTCGTGATCGCCGCCGCGCTGTGGTGGGTCTACTTCGACCTGTCCGGCGGCGCGGCGAAGCGGCGGCTGATCGAGGAGGGCGGCGACAACACCCGGCAGGGCGTGCACGACTTCTACGTGTACGAGCACCTGCCGCTGGCCGTGGCGCTGGCGGCGACGGCGGTCGGCCTGGAACATGCGGTGCTGCACGGTGCCGACGAGCACCTGAGCACCGGCACCCGGTGGATCCTCGGCCTCGGCACGGCGGGTTACCTGTTCAGCGTCGCGCTGCTGCAGGCGGGGATGAGCCGCCAGGTGCGCGGCGCGCTGCTCTGGCCGGGCGCCGGCGTGCCGCTGACGCTGCTCGTCGTCGCGCTGGACCTGCCGTCCGTGCCGACCCTGGCGCTGCTGGCGGCGCTGATGGTCGCGGGGGTGGTCGCCGGGTTCCTGCTGCACCGCTCGGGCGAGGTGCGCACCGCCAAGGTGTGAGCAGCGCTCAGTCGCCGGCGTGCGCGGGGGCGCTGTGCCGGCGGGCCTCGGTGACGTCGGCCATGAGCCGGTCCCACGCCGGGTCCGGGCGGAACGCCGCCAGCGGCAGGCCGCGGCCGACCCGGGCCCACGAGTACTCCCACCAGGCCGCGACGCGGACCGGCCACAGCCCCACCCGGACGGCGCCGGCCAGGAAGCAGCGGTGCACGAGCAGCGTGGCGGCGAGGATGGCCTCGTCGAACTCGACCCCCTCCTCGTCGACGGCCCGGCCCAGCGCGCGCACGTCGCGGTGCATCTCCGAGTAGGCGATCAGCTCCGGCATCGCCGGGACCTGCACGTCGGCGCCGGGCACCAGCATGTCGGCCGCGTACGCCGGCATGAAGGCCACGTCGTGCACGGTGACGATCAGCGGCAGCTCCTCGTGGCCACGCCGTACGCCCAGCTCCACGCCGGGGTCCCCGGTCGGCACGACGATCTGCTGGATGCCGAGGATGTCGCGCACGGCGACGCGGGCCGAGTCGCCGATCGCCGGCACGTGCACGGTCACGACGCCGGCGTCGGCCGACACCTCCGTGCCGGGGATCTCGCCGAGCAGGCCCATGAGCGCTTCACTGTGCATGCGCCCGGTTATACCCGACGGCGGCGAGGGGCTCGCGTCAGAAGCGTTCGAACTTGGCCTCGAGGTCCGGTACCGCCATCTCGCCGCGGGGGCCGCCGGCCGGGAGCCGGTTGTCGTTGTAGACCCCGCCGTCGCGGCCCGACCGCTGGTAGCCGTCGTTCGCCCAGGACGTGCGCGCCGGCGGCTCGACGACGCCGGTCATCACGGGACGACCGCCGTGACCGGTGACGAAGAAGTCCATCAGCTGCTTGAGCTGGGCGGTCTGCGCGGACATCTGCTGCGCGGTGGCGGCCAGCTCCTCGCTCGACGAGGCGGTCTGCTCGGTGACCTTGCCGATCTGGGTCATCGCGACGTTGATCTGCCGTACGCCGGAGGACTGCTCACCGCTGGCGGCGGCGATCTCCTGCACCAGGTCGGAGGTGCGGGTGATGCTCGGGATGATCTCGCTGAGCAGGTCGCCGGCGCGCTCGGCCGTCTGCACGCTGCCCGCGGCGAGCTCGCTGATCTCCTGGGCGGCGATCTGGCTGCGCTCGGCGAGCTTGCCGACCTCGGTGGCGACCACGGCGAAGCCCTTGCCGTGCTCGCCGGCCCGGGCCGCCTCGATGGTGGCGTTGAGGGCCAGCATGTTGGTCTGGAACGCGATGTCGTCGATGATGCCGATCTTGCTGGTGATCTCCTTCATCGCGGCGACGGTCCGCTGCACCGCGTCGCCGCCCTCCTGGGCCTCGGCCGCGGCCTTCGCGGCGATGCCCTCCGTGGCGGCCGCGTTCTCGCTGTTCTGCGCGATGCCGGCGGTCATCTCCTGAATGCTGGTGGTGGTCTCCTCGACGCTGGCTGCCTGCTCGGTGGCGGCCTGCGACAGGCTCTGCGAGGCGCCGCTGATCTGGTTGGAGGCCATGTTGAGCTGGGCGGCGGAGTCGACGACCGTGCCGACCGTCTCGCTGAGCCGGCCGAGCGCGCTGTTGAGGGCGGTGGCCATCGTCCCGACCTCGTCGCGGCCGCGCACGGCGAGCCGCTGGTCGAGCCGGCCCTCGGCCAGGCCGCTGAGCACGGTCACCGTCTCCCGCAGCGGCCGCGAGACCGCGGCCGCGATCATCTGCACGATCACGAACATCACCAGCAGCGCGATGACGATGAGCACGATGAGCACGGTCCGCGACGTACGGTACGCCGAGTCCGATGCGTCGATGGAGGCCTTCGCGGCGGCGTCCTGGGAGTCGACCAGGGCGGTGAGCGCGCTGTTGATGGCGTCCGCGATCGGGGTGACCTGCGCGTCGCTGATGCGGTTGAACTCGGCGATGTTGTTGACGGCGGCGAGCGGTTTCAGCGTGTCCGTCGCCAGCTTCTTGTACGCGTCCCAGGATTTCTGGAACGACTCCTCATCGGCGTTGTCCAGGCTCTGCGGGCCGCCGGTGTAGCTGTTCCACGCCCGGTCCAGGGCGGCGGCGGAGGCGTCGAACCCGGCAGCGGCCTTGTCGGAGTCCGCACCGACCTTGGCCAGCGCCATCCCGCGCATGTCGAGGCGCACCTGCTTGTAGTTGGTGCTCACCTCGCCCAACAGCCGTACGTCGTGCAGGTTCGTGCTGTAGAGCTCCTGGAGCCGCTGCTGAGTGGTGCCGAGCTGGACGATGCCCAGCACTCCGACGGCTATGAGCAGCGCGCCGGACACGAGCGCCAGCAACCGTAGTTTCCAGGCGATCGGCAGATCTCGGAACGACAGTCCGCTGCGATGGCGGCGCGCGCCGGTGTCGGCCATGTCCAGGCTCCCTCTGTCCCCCGCCACGGCCACCGCGCGTTCGGCGCCGCGTGGCCCTTCGACGGCCTCAGCTTATCGGCGCCCGAGTGACGTACACCGCGATTCGAAAGCCATTTCGCAATGCGTTGGCGGATATGCGCACGCGGTCCGGAAAAGGACGCCGGGAACAGACGGGTGCAACTGGCTGACGCCCTGCGGAAAGCACCGGAGTTCTGCTCGAATGAAGGCGCAGATGAGGTCGGCGGGGCGTGGAGGAACCGACGGTGTCGAACAATTCTCAGGCGCCGGGCTCGGGCGTACGCACCGCCACGGCGGTCACCGAGCCGGCCCGCTATCTGACGTTCACGCTCAACGGCGAGTCGTACGCGCTGGACATCTTCCACGTCAAGGAGATCCTCGAGTACCGCAGCCTGACCGTGGTGCCGATGATGCCCGAGTTCATCCGGGGCGTGATCAACCTGCGCGGGCGGGCCGTACCGGTCATCGACCTGGCCACCCGGTTCGGGCGCGGCACCACCACCGTCCGGCGCCGCACCACGATCATCATCGTGCACATCCGGGAGACGGCGATCCCCGGCGACGAGGCCCAGCCCGGCGTGGCCGCCACCGAACAGGACGGCCAGGACGTCGGTGTGCTCGTCGACGCGGTCAACAAGGTCGTGACGCTCGACGACGGCGACATGGAGCCCGCGCCCGCTTTCGGCGCCGGCATCCGCGCCGACTACATCAGCGGCATGGCCAAGCGCGCCGACGACTTCCTCATCGTGCTGGACGTCAGCCGGGTGCTGTCGATCAGCGACATGGTGAGCCTGGGTGACCTGGGCCGCCAGCAGCCTCCCGGCGACGACGGCGGCGGCGCCACCGCCGCCCCGGAGCCGCGGTGATGCTGCCGTTCGCGGCGCCCCGGCAGCTCAGCGGTGACGACTACGGGTTCCTCACCGGGCTGCTGCGCGAGCACACCGGCATCAGCCTGGGCCCGGGCAAGGAGGCCCTGGTCGCGGGCCGGCTCGACAAGCGGGTACGCCAGCTGGGCCTGGACGGGTACGGCGACTACGTCGCGTTGCTGCGCCGCCGCGACGAGGCCGAGCTGCACCAGATGATCAACCTGCTGACCACCAACGAGACGTTCTTCTTCCGCGAGCCGCGGCACTTCGAGGTCCTCCAGCGCTCGATCCTGCCCGCGCGGCAGCCCGGGCGCCCGTTCCGGTTCTGGAGCGCGGCCGGCTCCACCGGCGAGGAGGCGTACACGACGGCGATGGTGCTGGCCGAGTCGTTGCCGCCCGGGCAGTGGGAGGTCGTGGGCAGCGACATCTCGACCCGGGTGGTGGAGGTCGCCCGCCGGGGGCTCTACCCCCTGGAGGCGGCCGGCCGGATCCCGCCGGCCCTGCTGCGCAAGTACTGCCTGCGGGGCCGCGACGAGTACGAGGGCCTGCTGACGATCTGCCGCGCGCTGCGCGACCGGGTGCAGTTCCACTGCCTCAACCTGATGGAGGACTTCCGCCGGCTCGGCCGCTTCGACGTGATCTTCCTGCGCAACGTGATGATCTACTTCGACCTGCCGACCAAGCGGGACCTGGTGAACCGGATGCAGGACCTGCTGGTGCCGGGCGGCTTCCTGGTCATCGGCAGCTCCGAGTCGCTCAACGCGATCCCCTGCGGGCTGACCATGGTGGAGCCGTCGGTGTACCGGCTGCCCCCCGCGGGCGACGGCCCGGGAGCCGGCCGTGGCTGACACCGACGTGCACCTCAATCCCGGCGACTTCCGCTTCGCCGGCGGCGACGTGCGGCTGCACACGCTGCTGGGCTCGTGCGTGGCGATCACCCTGTGGCACCCCGGCCGGCGCATCGGCGGCATGTGCCACTACCTGCTGCCGGGCCGTCACCCCGGCGTGGCCCCGCGCCTCGACGGCCGGTACGCCGACGACGCCGTCGGGCTGTTCCACCGGGAGGTCGACCGGCACGGCACGACCCCGCAGGACTACGTGGTCAAGGTCTTCGGCGGCGCCGACCAGTTCCCCCGCATCCCGGGCCCGCTGACCGGGGTGGCCGCGCAGAACGCCCGGGTGGGCCTGGACCTGCTGCGCCGGCACGGGTTCACGGTGTCGGCCTGCGAGCTCGGCGGCCGGGGGTCGCGGCGGCTCATCTTCGAGCTGGCCACCGGAGACGTCTGGCTGCGCTCGCTGGACCCGTACGAGGATCGGGCCACCACGTGACCGGGATCCTGATCGTGGACGAGTCGGCCGTGGTCCGGCAGGTGCTCGCCGCCCTGCTGCGGGCCTCCCCCGGCCTCCAGGTGCTGGCCGCGGTGCCGGGCCCCGGGTTCGCCGCCGAGCACCTGCGGCGGGCCTGGCCGGACGTCATCGTGCTCGGCCTCACCGCGGACGGGCTCGGCTTCCTGCGCCGGATCATGGCGGAGCGGCCGACCCCGGTCGTGGTCTGCGCGGCGCCCGGGACGTCCGCGGAGGCGCTCGCGGCGGGCGCCGCCGCGGTCATCGCGAAGCCGGCCACCGGCCTGAAGCGGTCCCTGGAACGTGACGGCGACGCCATCGTCGCCGCGATCCGCGCGGCGGCGGGCGTCCGCGAGCGGGTGCGCGTCCCCGAGCCGGCGCTGACGTACGCGGCCGGCGGGGCCCCGGCGGCCGGCGCGGCTCCGGTCGCGGTGGACCGGGTCGTGGCGGTGGGCACCTCGACGGGCGGTACGCAGGCCCTCGAGGTGCTGCTGCCCGCGCTGCCGGCGACCTGCCCCGGGGTCGTGCTGGTGCAGCACATGCCGGCCAAGTTCACCTCGGCGTTCGCCGAGCGGCTCGACGCGCTGTGCCGCGTACGGGTGAAGGAGGCGGCCGACGGCGATCCGGTGCTGCCCGGCCAGGTGCTGGTAGCGCCCGGTGGCCGGCACATGGAGCTGCGCCGCGCCGACTCGCGCTACGCCGTACGCGTCTTCGAGGGCCCGCCGGTGAACCGGCACTGCCCCTCGGTGGACGTGCTGTTCCACTCGGTGGCGCGGGCCGCCGGTCCGCACGCGGTCGGGGTGATCATGACCGGGATGGGCGACGACGGCGCCCGCGGGCTGCTGGAGATGCGCCGGGCCGGCGCGTACACCGTCGCCCAGGACGAGGCGACCTGCGTGGTGCACGGAATGCCGAGGGAGGCCGTGCTGCTCGGCGCGGTCGACCGGGAGAGCCCGCTGGGCTCGATAGCGGAGGTGATCTTCCACCATGGCTGAAGCGCTCGGGATCGTGGTCGCGCTGCTGGCCGGCGCGGCGCTCGGCTACGGATTCGCGTGGTGGCGTGCGAGAGGCACGGCGCCGGGCACCATGCGCGAGCCGGCGTCCGGGCCGGCCGCCACCGACGTGGCCGGGTTCGCCGGCGCGGTGGCGCCGGTCTGGTCCGCCCAGATCGAGTCCTCGCGGGGACAGATGGAGACGGCGGTCGGGCAGCTGACGGAGAAGTTCGCCGGCATCGTCGACAACCTCGACTCCGTGCTGGCCTCATCCTCCGGCACGCTGCACGACGGCCACGCCGGCGCGTTCGACCGCAGCCGGCAACGCCTCGGCGAGGTCGTCGGCACGCTGAACAGCACGCTGACCGCGCGCCGCGAGTCCCTCGCGGAGCTGCGTACGCTGCTCGACCTCAACGAGGAGCTGCGGCAGATGACCGGCGAGGTCACCCGGATCGCCGCGCAGACGAACCTGCTGGCCCTCAACGCCGCCATCGAGGCGGCCCGGGTGGGTGCGGCGGGCGCGGCCTTCGGCGTCGTGGCCCTGGAGGTACGCGACCTCGCGGAGCGCTCGCACAGCACGAGCGAGCGCATCTCGGCGAAGGTGGCCGGCGTGGCCACGGCCATCGGGTCGGTGCTGGCGTCGGCGCAGGAGAGCGCCGGGCGCGAGGATCAGGCGGTGGCGCAGGCCAACGCCGAGGTGCAGGCGGTGCTGGACGACCTGCTGACCGTGCTGTCCGGCCTGCAGAACTCGTCGGCCGAGCTGGAGCAGGCGGCCGTCGGGATCCGCTCGGACATCGGCGAGTCGCTGGTCAACCTGCAGTTCCAGGACCGGGTCGGGCAGATCCTCGAGCACCTGCGGGAGAGCATCGACCACTTCCCCGTGGTCGTCGCCGAGGCCGGTGAGCGCGCCGCCGAGGGCCGGCCGCTGGATCCGCAGGCCGTGCTGGACCAGCTGTCGGCGAAATACACCATGGCCGAGGAGCGCGAGGCCCACAAGTCAGGCGCGGGCACCGCGGTGTCCGAATCCGAGATCACGTTCTTCTAGGGGTGAACGATGGCGAAGACCATTCTGATCGTCGACGACTCGGCCTCGGTGCGGCAGGTCGTCACGATCGCGCTCAAGGGCGCCGGGTACGACGTGATCGCCGGTGTGGACGGCAAGGACGCGCTGGCGAAGCTGAACGGCCAGCGCATCCACCTGATCATCTCCGACGTGAACATGCCGAACATGGACGGCATCACGTTCGTGTCCGAGGCGCGCAAGCTTCCCGCGTACAAGTTCACGCCGATCATCATGCTGACCACGGAGTCGCAGGAGGACAAGAAGCGGCAGGCGCAGGCGGCCGGCGCGAAGGCGTGGGTGACCAAGCCGTTCCAGCCGGACCAGATGCTCAGCGCGGTGGCGAAGCTGATCGCGCCGTGACCCCCCGGGAACCGCGCCGCCTGGCCGTGGACGGCGAGCTGACCGTCCTCACGGCGGCGGCGCAGAAGGAACGGCTCATCGGCGCGCTGCAGACCAGCAGCGGCCTGCGGGTCGACCTGTCCGGGGTGGACGAGGTCGACACCGCCGGGCTGCAGGTCCTGTTGCTGGCCCGGCGCGAGGCCGACCGGCTGAACGTGCCCTTCGAGCTCGGCCCGGTACGCGGCGGCGTCGCCGCGGTGCTGGCGATGGCCGGGCTGGACGCCGCGGAGGAGGAGTGATGTCCGCAGACGACGACATGCGCGAGGCGCTCGACATCTTCGTCACCGAGGCCCGCGACCTGGTGCAGCAGCTCGAGGACGGGTTCCTCGAGCTGGAGGTTCACCCGTCCGCCGCGGAGACGGTCAACACGGTCTTCCGCGCCGCGCACACGCTCAAGGGCTCGGCGGGGCTGTTCGGGCTGCAGCACCTCGTCGGCTTCACGCACGTGCTGGAGACCGTGCTGGGCTCCGTACGCGAGGGCGATCTCGAGGTGTCGCCCGGGCTGGTGAGCACGCTGCTGCCGTGCGCCGACCACATCGGGGCGATGATCGAGGGGCTCGCCGTGGGACGGCTGGAGCCGGACGCCGCCCAGGCCGCCGACGGCGCGCGGCTGCTCGCGGGGCTGGAGCCGTACCTTCCGGAGGGAGCGGGCGGATCGGCGGCCCGGCGGCCCGACGCGACGGGTGCGGAGGCGGCCGAGGAGCGGGCCTGGCACCTGACGCTGCGGTTCGGCGCCGACTCGCTGCGCAACGGCATGGACCCGCTGTCGTTCCTGCGGTATCTGTCCACGATCGGCACGGTGACCGAGGTAACCGTGCTGGACGACGCGCTGCCGCCCGCCGAGGAGATGGATCCGGAGACCTGCTACCTCGGCTTCGAGGTCGAGCTCAGCACGGGCGTGCCGAAGGAGGAGATCGAGGCGGTCTTCGAGTTCGTCCGCGAGGACAGCGATATCCGGATCGTGCCCGACGAACGGCAGTTCGACGCCTACGTGCGGGCCATCCGCGCCATGCCGGAGAGCGAGCGGCTGGGCGACGTGCTCATCGGCAGCGGCGCGGTCACCGAGCTGGAGATGGCCGAGGCGCTGCGCATCCAGCAGGAGCAGGCGGTGCGCAGCGGCACCCAGCCGGTGCCGATCGGCGAGATCCTGGTGGAGCACGGCATCGTCCCGCGGCCCATCGTGGACGCCGCGCTGAACCGCCAGCGCAAGACGGCGGAGACCCGGACGCAGGACACCCAGACGATCCGGATCGACGCCGCGCGCCTGGACCGGCTCATCGACCTGGTCGGCGAGCTGGTGATCGCGCAGTCCAGCACGGCGGTGCGCGCGGGTGGCGGCGGGGAGGCGCAGGGCGAGGTCATGCGGCTCGTCGACGAGGTACGGCACAGCGCGCTGGCCCTGCGCATGGTGCCGATCGGCACGACCCTGCGCCGCTTCGAGCGGGTGGTCCGCGACGTCTGCCTGGAGCTGGGCAAGGAGGTGTCGCTGGTGATCACCGGTGGTGACGCCGAGATGGACAAGGCGCTGGTGGAGCGGATCAGCGACCCGCTGCTGCACCTGGTGCGCAACTCCCTCGACCACGGCATCGAGGCGCCGGCCGAGCGGCAGCGCCACGGCAAGTCCGCGAAGGGCACGCTGCGGCTCAACGCGTACCACGACGCGGGCAGCATCGTGATCGAGGTCGGCGACGACGGCCGCGGGCTGAACCGGGACAGGATCTACGACAAGGCGGTGGAGCGCGGGGTGGTCGCGCCCGGCACGGCGCTCACCGACGCCGAGGTGTACGACCTCATCTTCGAGCCCGGGTTCTCCACCGCCGACGCCGTGTCCAACCTGTCCGGGCGGGGCGTGGGCATGGACGTCGTCCGCCGCAACGTGACCGCGCTGCGGGGCAGCATCGAGGTGGAGACGGCCCGCGGCGTGGGCACGACGATCCGCATCCGGCTGCCGCTGACCCTGGCCATCATCGACGGTTTCCTGGTCGGGGTGGGCCCGTCGTGGTTCATCGTGCCGCTCGACCGGGTCACCGAGTGCGTGGAGCTGCCGCCGGGCCCGCTGGGGCGCGACTGCATGAACCTGCGCGGCGAGGTGCTGCCGTTCATCCGGCTGCGGCAGCTGTTCGACATCCCGGGCGAGCCCGCGCGCCGGCAGAACGTCGTCATCGTCGAGCAGTCCGGGCAGCGTACGGGCCTGGTGGTGGACACCCTGCTGGGCGAGCTGCAGACGGTGATCAAACCGCTCGGCGTGCTGTTCAGCCGGTTGCGCTGCATCAGCGGCTCGACGATCCTGGGCAGCGGCGAGATCGCGCTCATCCTGGACGTGGGGACGCTCGTCGCCGACCACTCCAGCCGCGAGCACCTGCGGCACGCCGTCACCGCCGCCTGACAATTCCTCTGAGTAATTGAAGAACTACAGAAAGCTATATCTACGCCTGTCGACAATTGTGGAGGCCTAGCCTCCGAGTACTACGCACCCGCGCACTTGTCCGCATGGTGGGGCCCGACAAAGAATCGGTTCATGACGCTCGGCAAGAAGGATCTGCCTTATCCGTATAACCAGGACTTCTCCGGCATCGTCACGCGCGTCAAGGGCGTCCGCGAGGCGACCCGGGCCGCCCTGGTCAACTCGCCCAAGGTCGCGTCGTACCTCAAGGCCGGCGCGAACCTCATCGAACAGAACCTCGGCGCCTGCGAACGCGCGGCAGAAGCCGACGGACGCAAGCAGTACTGGTCCGGGCTGCGTTTCCTCACCGAGCGGGCGCTGTCGAAGGAGATGGAGAGCCTCGAGCCGCCGTTCCTTCGCCAGAAGGGCGACGGGCCGTACCGCGCCACCTGGGCCAGCCACGACGACTACCTGAACGACCTGCTCACGTTCATGTTCCACGCGATGAGCTACGACCCGCAGTACGACGCGGAGGTCGAGACCCGCGGCTGGCTGGACGACGAGGAGAGCTTCGTCGACGCGATCGACCGCGCCACCCACGCGGAGCTGCAGGCGATCTGCCGGATGCCGCTGTTCCGGCTCCAGCTCATCATGGTGGCCACGGCCGACCGCAACGACGGCATCCACGACGCGATCGCGAACAGCTACGCCGGCGCGCTGGAGCCCTGGAAGAAGATCTACGAGTCCACGTTCGCCTCCCGCGGCTTCCAGCTGCGCCCCGGCGTCACCCTCGACCAGCTCGCCTACATGCTCGCCGCGGTCACCGAGGGCTTCGCCCTGCACCACCTGGGCGATCCCGGGGCCGGGATCATCGGCGAGTCGCCCGAGGACAACCTGGTCGGCATGGCCGTCCTCGGCATCCTCAACAGCTACCTCGAACCCGTGTCTGAACCCAGCGGCCTGGCGCTGCGTGAACACTTCCGAGACGTCTCGAACACCGCGCGGCCTGCCGATCGCACCTTCGACGACAGCGGGGAATGACATGACGAGCACGACGGAGCACCCGGTCCGCCCGGCCGGTGGGCCGGCCTCCTGGTGGGAGCGCCAGAGCGACCTGGTGATGCGCCGCCCGATCAACGAGTTCACCTTCACCCACATGAACTGGCTGATGCCGACCGAGCCGGTCCGGCGCGGCCACGACCCCCGGCCGCTGCCCGTCGGGCACCTGCCGCTGAACCTCTCGTACCGCTTCGACGACCGCGACCACAGCCTCGCCGACCTGCACCGGCGCACCCACACCACGGCGTTCGTGGTGCTGCACCGCGGCGCGATCGTGCACGAGAGCTACCCGGGGGCCTTCGCCGGCCCGCGGGTGCGCATGCAGCTGTTCTCACTGTCCAAGTCGATCACGTCGATCCTGCTCGGCATCGCGCTCGCCGAGGGCGCCGTCGGCAGCGTGAAGGACCTGGTCACCGACTACCGGCCGGACTTCCTCGGCACGGCGTACGAGGGCACCACGCTCGCCGACCTGCTCGACATGAGCAGCGGCGTCGGCGACCTCGAGACCTGGGACGGCACCGACAGCTTCATCCGCCGCTTCGAACGCGCCGTGCTCAGCGGCGGCGACGTGGCCGCGATCATCCGGTCGGCGCCGCGCACGGCCGGCATCGGCGAACGCTTCAACTACTCCACCTTCGACGCCCAGGTCCTCGGCTGGGTGCTCGAGGCGGCCACCGGGCTGACGCTGGCGGCGTACGCCTCGGACCGGTTGTGGGCCCGCATCGGCGCCGAGCGCAACGCGTACTATGGGCTCAGCCGCTCCGAGCCGCGGACCGCGATCGGTGCCGGCGCCTTCAACGCCACCGCCCGCGACCTCGCCCGGGTCGGGCTGATGATGGCCCGCGACGGCGTCTGCGGGGACGAGCAGATCGTGCCCGGCGACTGGGTGCGCCGCAGCCGCGGCGCCGACGTCCCGCACCTCGCCGTGGGCGCGCTCGGCCCCAGCGGCTACGACCACTACGGGTACGCCAACCAGTGGTGGACCCTCGGCGAGAGCTGCTTCCACGCCTTCACCGGCCTCGGCGTGCACGGCCAGTACCTCTTCGTCGACCCCGCCGCCGACGTGGTCATCGTCAAGTGCAGCGCCTGGCCCACCGAGGACGACCCGGCCCGCGACCGCGAGACCATCACCGCGTTGCGCCGCATCGCCGACCACCTCGCCTGAGACACCATTCTTTTCCCCTCGCCATTTCCACCCGGCCCCCGCATGCCTTCACGACCGGGGTCGCCCTTTGGGCCATCCGGGTCGCCCGCGCCTACCGTCGAAGCTCGACGTCCCGCGCTCCCTCCCATTCCCGAAAGGACGAAATAGATGAGAAGAACTCTCGGGCGGCGCCTCGCCGTCAGATGGGCCGCCGCCGTCCAGGTGACCCTTCTGGCCGTTCTCGGCACCGTCGTCACCACCGGCGGCACCGCGAATGCGGTCACCGCCCCCGGCACCGTTCTGCTCTCCACCACCGCCACCCTCCCGCCGGAATTGGCGCCCCTGGCCACCGGCAAGCGCATTTCGTACGTGACCACGAACGTCTCCGGCGTCGCCACCGTGGCGACCGGCCTGGTCCTCACCCCGAAGACCGGCAAGAAGAACCGCACGGTCGCCTGGGGCCACGGCACCACCGGCCTGGCCGACAAGTGCGCCCCGTCGGCCAGCCAGGCCGTCTTCTGGCCGGAGGCACGGGCCGCCATCGCCGCGCTGCTCAAGAAGGGCTGGACGGTGGCCGCCCCCGACTATCCCGGCCTGGGCACCCCGGAGAGCCACCCGTACCTGATCGGCAACAGCGAGGGCCGGTCGATCATCGACAGCGTCAAGGCCGCCCGGAACCTGGACCCGGCGCTGACCACCGACTACGCCGTCGACGGGCACTCGCAGGGCGGGCAGGGCGCGCTGTTCGCCGGCCAGCTGGCCCCGTCGTACGACGGCTCGCTCGTGCTGCGTGGCGTGGCGACGATCGCGCCCGCGTCCAACCTCGACCTGATCGCGCCGGACATCCCCGGCACGGAGGGCCAGGGTTACCTCGTCATGGCCATGTACGGCATCAACGCGGTCGAGCCCACCTTCAACCCGAACTCCTACCTGGCCGCGCCGGCGAAGCAGAAGTCCAGCGTGCTGCAGAGCGGCTGCCTCAACGAGATCCTCAGCGCGTACGCACCGCTCACCCCCGAGCAGCTCGTGCCCGGCGGCGTCGTCCCGCAGGCGGTGATCTCGAAGCTCGCCCAGTACGGCAACCCGGGCGGCACGGCCCCGAGCGCGCCGATCCTCATCGTGCAGGGCACCGAGGACGAGGCCGTTCCGTACGGGATCACGGCCGGCCCGCTGTTGGACGAGCTCAGCCAGTACCGCCAGTCCGTCGAGTTCATCACCCTCGAGGGCGAGACCCACGACGGCGCGGTGTTCGCCTCGGTGGACACGGTGGCGAACTGGATCGCCGCGCGCTTCGCCTGATCCGGCCCCACGACGTCCCGCGCCCCCCGGGACCGGCGGCACCCCACGCGACCACCCCCGCGTGGGGTGCCGCCGTTCGTCAGCGGCGCCCGGCGGCCATGTCCATGAGGTGGCCCAGCACCTCCGGCCCGGCCGTCCGCAGACCGTCGTGCTGATACTCGCTGGTCACCCACGTGCGGACGTTGCCCACCTCCTGCGCGGTCCGCAGCGAGAGCCCGGCGTCGACGTACAGGTCGTCGGCGTAGACCGCCGCGTGCACCGGGACCTCGTTGGACGCCAGGCGGCCGAGATCGTAGAGCGGCGGCCAGTCGTCCGCGGCCGCGAGCAGGTCGGCCGCGCCGGCGAACGGGCGCAGCGCGGCGATCTGCCGGAACATCCACGGGTACATCATCTCGCCGGTGAACAGCAGCGGGTCGGCGTCCGCGGCGAACGCCGGGTGGCGCCGGAGCGCCCGGTGCGCGGCCCAGGCCGTGGGCGTCGCGCCCTGGCCGTACGTGTATTCCTGCAGCGCCGCCAGCGGCGTGTCGACGAACCCGGTGTGCCGCATGACCTCGTGGCGGAAGGTGTCCGACAGCTCCCCGCCGTTCCAGGCCTCGTCGAGCAGCCAGTGCACCTGGGCGCAGCCGTAGCTCATCCCGAACACGCCGCCCAGCGCGCGGAAGCGGTCGACGGTGAGGCGGTCGCCGTCGGGCAGGCGTACGTCACCGGCCGCCAGGTGATCGGCGATGCGGCGCACCTCGGTCACGTCCCCGGGGAACGCGCGGTAGTACTCGGCGTTCCTCGCTGCCACGCGCGGGTAGGTGCGCGCGTACACGTCGTCGGCGGTGGCGGTCAGGCCCGGCAGCCCGCCGGTGACGTAACAGGTCCGCAGGCCCTGCGGGGCGGCCGACAGGTACGCCATCGTGATGAAGCCGCCGTAGCTCTGCCCGAGCGTGTCCCACCGCGCCCCGCCGGCGAGCCGTTCCCGCAGGATCTCCGCGTCCGCCACGATGCTGTCCGCCCGGAACAACCGCAGGTACGCGGCGAGCGCCGCATCCGGCATCCCGCGCACGGTCCGGCCGGTGATCGGCGTGCTGCGCCCGGTGCCGCGCTGGTCGAGCAGCAGCACCCGGTGGGTCCGCAGGGCGTGCCCCAGCCAGCCCTCGGCCCGCAGCGGGCGCGGACCCTTGCCGCCCGGCCCGCCCTGCAGGAACAGCAGCCACGGCAGGTCGTCGCCCGCCCGGTCGCGGGCCACGACCTCGCGCGCGAACACGTCGATGGTGGCGCCGCCGGGATCGCGGTGGTCCAGCGGGACGGTGACGGTGTGGTCGGTGCAGCGCAGTCCGGGAAGGGCGATCATCCGCATCAAGCTAGCCGCGCTCGGCGGACACCGCGGCCCGGACGGCTTCCGCGACCACGTCGACCGCCACCGCGCGGATCAGGTCCAGATCGGCCGGGCCGGCTGCCTCGCCGGTCGCGAGCGCGACCACCGCGTCGCCGTCGTAGCGCGAGTGCGCCGGGTGGATGGTCCGCGCGAAGCCGGTGTGGCCGCTCTGGGCGAGCAGGAAACAGTCGTTCTTGGTGAGCGCCGCGTCGGTCAGCACCACGCCCACGGTCGTGTTCTGCATGCCGAACGCTGCGGCGGTCCGTTGCGGCCCCGCGCCGGCGGCGAACAGCGGCTCGCCGCCGGGGCCGAGCACGTCGCCCCAGGCGTTGACCACGACGACCGCGGCGACCCGGGCCGGGCCGGCGTCGCGCACGGCCCAGCCCACGCCGCCCGGGTCGAGCCGGTCGCGCCACTTGCCGGTCGACGCGCCCGTGCCCGCTCCGACGCGGCCCGCGGCGAACGCCTCGCCGTTCCACGCCGCGCGGGCGGCGGCCCGGCCGGCGGCCGCATCGGGCGGCCCGGCAGTCTTCGGTCCGCCGGCATCGGCCGGGCCGGCGACCGTCCGGACCGAGGTGTCGAAGATGGACATGCCGACGACGATCGGGACCGGGCCGACGGGCGTGGGGAAGCCCGCGCCGCGCTCCCGCAGCGCGCCCATCACGCCGTCGGCCGCGGCCAGGCCGAACGCCGAGCCGCCCGAGAGCACCACCGCGTCCACCCGGTCGACCAGCCGGGTGGGGTCGAGCAGCGCGAACTCGCGGGTCGCCGGGGCGCCGCCGCGGACCTCGCCGGAGGCGACCGTGCCGGGCGGCGGGAGGATGACGGTCACGCCGGTGCCGTCGCCGGTCCAGTGCCCGGCGTACGCGGAGAGCAGCTGTGGTGCGCCCATCCCCCGATCATGCCTCAGGGCTTGCGCGCGACGGCTCCGAACTCGTCGACCTCGCGCAGCTCCTCCGGCGCGGCGTCCGGGGCGGGCCGCCACCGCGAGCACGGCACCAGGCCGGGCTCTTCCACCTCGAGACCCTCCAGGAACGTGGCGAGCTGCTCGGGCGTCCGCAGGTGGTACGGCAGCGGGGCGTTGGCGTTCCACACCGCGATCGCCTCCTCGAACGCCGGGCCGTCGATCACGTTGGTGCCGTCGGCGGTCACCAGGTAGCTGCCCGGCGGCAGGCCGGCCAGCAGCCGCCGCACGATCCCGGCCGCCGCGTCCAGGCCGGGGACGTGGCCGAGGATGTTCATGAGGATGAGCCCGACGGGCTGGGACAGGTCGAGCGTGCTGCGCCCGGCCAGCTCGAGGATGCGCTCCGGGTCGCGCAGGTCGGCGTCGAGGTATTCGGTGGCGCCGCGCGGGCTGCCGGTCAGCAGGGCACGGGCGTACGCGAGGACCATCGGGTCGTTGTCCACGTACACGATGCGGGCCTCGGGCAGGACGGCCTGCGCGACCTGATGGGTGTTGTCCACCGTGGGCAGCCCGGTGCCGATGTCGAGCAGCTGGCGGATCCCCCGCTCGCCGACCAGGAACCGCACGGCGCGGGTGAGGAAGCCCCGCGAGCTGCGCGCCACCACCTCGATGTCGGGATAGAACCGGCTGAACTCGTCACCGACCTCGCGATCGGCCCGGAAGTTGTCCTTGCCGCCGAGCCAGTAGTTCCACACCCGCGCGGAGTGCGGCACGGTCTCATCGATGCCGGTGTGCTCGCTGTCCACCCCGCCCACCCTAGAGAACGGCGCTCATCGATGCGACCCCCGCCGGGGTGAACCCTCAGCGGGGCCGACCCCGATCGGCCGCTCGAAGCAGGTCTCCAGCACCACGATCGTCTCCGTGCCGGTCACGCCGTCCACGGCGAAGATCCGGCGCAGCGTCGCCTGCAGTTCCTCGGTGGTCGCGGTGCGGACCTTCACCAGCAGCGAGGCCGCTCCGGCCACGATGTGCGCCTCCTGGATGCCGGGTATGGCCAGCAGCGCCTCCCGGGTGGCGGGGTCGCCCATCCACACCCCGGCGTTGACCATGACGAACGCGCTCACGCCACGGCCGACGGCGGCCGGGTCGACGTCCACCGTGGTACGCCGGATCACGCCCCGCTCGCGCAGCTTGCGGACCCGCTCATGGGCGGCGCCCGGCGACAGGCCCACCGCCGCGCCCAGGGCCGCGTAGGACTGCGCCGCGTCTTCCTGGAGAGAGGCGAGCAGTGCGCGATCGACGTCGTCCACCATATGTCGTTCTCCTAACACCGGCCTTGACCATACTACGTTCAGCCGACGTAGGGTCGGACCATATGTGAGAGGAGACCACCATGGTCGAGACCATCCCGGCGCAGTTCCAGGCCCTCGATGAGCGGTTCAGCGGCTGCGACGGGGACTTCGTGGTCGAGCGGCTGCACACCGGCGCGCGCAAGAGCGAGGGACCGGCGTACTTCCCGGCGGGCCGCTACCTGGTGTGGAGCGACATCCCCAACGACCGGTTGCTGCGCTGGGACGAGACCACCGGCGCCGTGGGGGTGTTCCGGCACGCGTCCGGCTACGCGAACGGCAACACCGTCGACCGGCAGGGGCGGCTGGTCACCTGCGAGCAGGGCAACCGGCGGGTCACCCGTACGGAGCACGACGGCACCCTCACCGTGCTGGCCGACCGGTACGAGGGCAGGCGCCTCAACAGCCCCAACGACGTGGTGGTCCGCGCCGACGGGACGATCTGGTTCACCGACCCGATCTACGGCATCGCCGGGGACTACGAGGGCCACCGGGCCGAGAGCGAGCTCGGCGGCGACTGCTACGTGTTCCGCATGGACCCGGCCACCGGCGACCTGCGCGTGGTGGCCGGCGACTTCTGCCGCCCCAACGGCCTGGCCTTCTCCCCCGACGAGCAGCGGCTCTACATCGCCGACACCCGGCAGGAACCCAGCCACATCCGCGTCTTCGACGTGACGGCCGACGGCACCCTCACCGGCGGCGCCGTCGTCGCGACGTGCAACGCGGGCCGCTTCGACGGCGTCCGCGTGGACGCGGCGGGCCGGATCTGGGCAGCGGCCTGGGACGGGGTGCACTGCTTCGGCACCGACGGCACCCTCCTCGGCAAACTGCTCCTTCCCGAACCCGCCGCCAACCTCACGTTCGGCGGCCCGAAGCTCAACCACCTGTTCATCACGGCGGGGGCCTCGGTCTACACGCTCCGGGTCACCTTCAACGGCGCCCGTTACCCGCAGCCGGCCCCGGCCTGAGCCGGCCCGGTCAGCGCCGGGCGGCGGCCACCGCGGCGCGGACCTCGGCCGCGTCGGCCGGGGTGCCGGCCGGGTCGTCGAACGAGCCGTACGGGGCGCCGTACGCCGGGGTGTCCGGCTGGACGCGCCAGCTGTCGGCCAGCGTCCCGATGTCGACCGTGTCGTAGCCGATCGTGTCGAGGAAGTCGGTGACCGCCCGCTTGGCGTCCGCGTCGTCGCCGGCGATCGTCAGCGCGGTGCGGTCGGGCGCGCCGGCGGGGCGGGCGAGCGAGCCGAGGTGGCGGAAGAAGATGTTGTTGAAGACCTTGACCACCCGGGCGCCGGTGAGATGCCGTTGCAGCAGTTCGCTGCTCGTGACGGTGGCGGCGTCGAGGTCGGGGAAGTGCCCGTCGCGCTGCGGGTAGTAGTTCGTGGTGTCGATGACCACCTTGCCGGCCAGCGGCTCGGCGGGCGCGTCCCCGTACGCCTTGAACGGCACCGTCACCACCACGATGTCGCCGGCGGCCGCGGCGTCGGCCGGGTGGCCGGCGCGGGCGTGCGGGCCGAGCTCGCCGACCAGGTCCTGCAGGGTCTCCGGTCCGCGGGAGTTGCTCAGCACCACGTCCTGGCCGGCGGCGACCGCCAGCCGTGCGACGGTGCCGCCGATGTTTCCGCTGCCGATGAATCCGATCGTCGTCATACCCGCCGCCAACCCCGGATCCGCCGCGGCGATTCCGGCGGGCGCCGCAGTGTCGCGTGCGCCACGTCGGCCGTCGCTTCGGCGGCCGGGCGGCGGCCTGCGAGAATGGCCGATCATGGGGTGGGTGTGGGCGGTCGGCGGCGTGGTGCTGCTCGGGGCCGGTTTCCTGGTCGCCGCGGTGCCACGGCTGCGGGCGACGGCGCTGGAGCGGCGTACGGAATGGTCGGCCGCGCGGGCCGGGATCGCGACCGCGGCGGTGAGCCGGGATGCCTGCGCCGGCCGTGTCCCCGAGGCCGAGGCGCTGCTCGCCCGGGCCGAGGCGATCACCGCGGGCCGCGGCGGTGCGACGGCCGCCCGGGAGGCCGCCGGGCTGGCGCACCGGGCCGATCTGCTGTGGCGGGAGGCCGGGCATGGCTGACCGCCGGCTGCGCGAGGTGGCGCGCTGGGTGGCGCTGGCCGCCGCGGTCGCCGCCCTGGTCGTCTTCGTCGTCGCGCAGCGGCAGAGCGTCGACGTGAGCTACGGGCGTTCGCCGTCGCCGCCGGCCGGGGTGACCGAGGGTTCCGCCGGGGAGCTGAGCGACGCCACCGTGCCGTCCGTCGAGCAGATGACCGCCATGGTCCGCGCCGCCGAGGTGGTCCGGCTGCCCGGTTCGGTCGCGCGGTGGGACGAGGGTCGGGTACGCGCCGCGATGGGCGCCGAGCCGATGCGGATCCTGGTGGCGCCGCCGGGTCTCGACGAGGCGGAGCGGGACCGGGTCCGCGACGTGAAGGACGCCACCATCCGCGTGATCGGCACCCAGGTGACCGGCGGCGCGTACCAGGCGACCGGGGACTCCCTGGACGACTGGCGCGCCGAGTTCGCCGCCGGCGACGTGACGAACCTGCTGGTCACGCTGATCGCCGGGCTACGGGAGCAACCGTCGCCGGCCGACGTCGACCGGCTGCGGTGGCGTGAGCCGACGGCGGCCGAGCTCGCGGTGGTGGCGGCGCAGCTGCGGCGTACCGGGCTCTACACCGCGCCGGGGGCCACGCTCACGCGGGTCCCGCGGCAGGAGGCGTTTCCCGGCGGCGACGCGCTGTACGTCGCGCTGCCCCGGCAGTCCCCGGAGGCGCCCTTGCTGCGCTACGGGCCGGCGCTCACGCGGCTGTTCCCTGGCCGGCCGATCGTCGAGCTGCACGGCGACTGGATCGAGTACCACGGCCCGGACGCGGGTGACTTCGCGGAGGTGACCGCGGCCGGGTTCTACGCGCAGTTCGGCGACCGGCTCGGCCGGTACGCGTACCCGCAGGCGAACGTGCTGGGCGCGTACCTCGGGCGGGTGACCGACGTGCGGTACGCGGGGCTGTTCGACCGGCCGCTGCCGTACCGTCCGGCCGACCCGCTGCGGGTGGCCCTTCCCCTGCTGCCGTGGCTCTTCGTCGCCTGCGCCGGGGCGTTCTTCGCGCTGTCGGTGCGGTCCCTGCTGCGCCCGCTGCGCCGGCCCCGCTCGCGGCCGGAGCCGGGCCTGCCCGCGCGCCTCGCCGGGCTGACCGCGCTGGCGGTGGAGATGTCCGCGCTCACCGACCGCCGCAGCGAGGCCGCGCTGACCCGGGGCATCACCGCCCTCACCGCGGCCCGGTCGGCGTTCGACGACGACCTGCCGGACCCGCACGTCCGCAACCTGCTCGCCGGCGCCGAGGCCGACCTGGACGAGGCCGCCCGGCTGCTGCCGTACCCGGGATATCGCCCGGCCGACTATCTGCGGGAGCGGCTCACATGAGCAGGATCGGCAGGTTCCTGGCCACGCCGTTCGGCCTCGCCGTGCTGGCGTGCCTGGCGCTGGCCGGCTGGGCGCTGTGGTCGGGCGGCGTCCTGGACGGGACGGTCGCCCGCGACGTGCGCACCTCGTCGGTGTACGCGGCCCCCGGCACCGGCCTGGACGAGGCGGCCGCCGAGCGGGTCGTCGGCAACCGCCGGCTCGTCGTGCTGCTCCTCGAGCCGGGCGCGGACCTGCGGCAGGGTTGCGACCGGGTACGGCACGCCGCGGACGGCACGCTGGTGCTGGTGCTGGCCCGCGACGGCGACGAGTACGAGCAGTACGGATGCGCGCTGCTGCCCGGGGTCGGCGACGAGAACTTCGGGCGCGCGTTCGTCGCCGAGACGACCATCGGGCGGGGCGTGGACCAGTTCCCGGACCGGCCGCTGGACGCCCTGAAGGTCGTCGTGGTCAATTACGACACGCTCGTGCGCTCCGGCACGGTGCCCGACGGCGCCCGCACGATCAGCCCGTCGCTGCCGCGCTACCTGGTGGCCGCGGCGGCCGTGCTGGCGGTACTGCTCGGCTCGGCCGTCGTCTTCGCGGCCGGACGCCGGGCCGGGCGGCTGGCCGCGGACCGCCGCAGCCGGCTCGCCGAGGCCGGGGACGCCCGCACGGCGCTGAGCGCGGCCGCGGCCGTCCTGGCGCAGCAGATCATCGACCTGGACGCCCGCGACCACGAGTCCGGCGCCTTCCGGCGTCGGTTCCGGCGCCTGGTGTCCGACTACACGGCGCTGCTCGACGAGCTCGCGGCCGCCGACGAGCGGACGGCCGGGAGCCTCACCGAACGGGTGGAGGCCCTCAGCGCCAGGGCGCGCCGGCTGGCCGTCCCCTGATCAGGCCCCGGCGGTGTCGAGGCGGGCGAGCTGCTCCGGAGTCAGCTTGACGTCCAGCGCCGGGAGGGCGTCCTCGAACTGCTGGGGCGTACGCGGGCCGATCAGCGGCAGCACGCGGGGTTCGCGCTGGTGCAGCAGCCACGCCAGCACGAGCTGGTTCGGGGTCACGCCGGTCTCCGCGGCCACCTCGGCGAGCGCCCTGATGCGCGCGTCGGAGTCGGGGCCGGCGTACGCCTCCATCGCCCAGTGCCCGCCGCGCTTGGCCGCGTCGTCGTAGACGCCCTTGAGGATCGGCGAGTACGCCACCAGCGTCTGGTCGTCGTGCTCGCGCAGGTAGTCCAGCTGCTCGGCGCCGACGATCGACACGTTGTCCACCCCGCCCCGCGGGCGCAGGTACGTGTGCTGCTGCTGCACCGCCACGGGCAGCGGCCACCCGTTGCGCTCGCACAGCTGCCGGATGCGTTCGAGCCGCCACGTGCGGACGTTCGACCAGCCCAGGTGGCGTACCTTGCCGGCGCGGACGAAGCCGGCGAGGGTCTCGAGGGTCTCCTCCAGCGGGGTGTTCCGGTCGTCCACGTGGATGTAGTAGAGGTCCACGTGGTCGGTGCCGAGCCGCCGCAGGCTCCCGTCGAGGGCGTCCCGCAGCGTCTGCGCGCCCGCCCCGGCGAAGGTGCGCCGGGCCAGGTCCCAGTCGGGGGTGCCATCGGCGTCCCACAGCTGCGGCGAGGAGCGCGGCAGCGCGCTGCCCTTGGTCGCGAGGAAGACCCGGTCGCGCCGGCCGCCCGCGCGCATCCACCGGCCGAGCAGCTCCTCGCTCTCGCCGCCGCGGCTGCCCCGCCGGGCCCACCACTCGTAGCAGTCGGCGGTGTCGATGAAGGACCCGCCCACCTCGAGGTAGCGGTCCAGGATCCGGACCGAGTCCGCCTCGTCCGTCGCGTTACCCATCTGCATGGCGCCGAGGGCGAGCACGCTCACCTGCTCGCCGGTGCGCCCCAGTTCCGTCGTCTGCACGGCAACGACGGTAGGACCTGGAGCGCGCTCCAGGTCAACACCTTCGTGCGATGCTCCAGCCATGGATCTGCTCTTCACCGGCGGGCCGCTGTTCGGTACGGACGCGAGCGCGCTGCTCGTCCGCGACGGCCGCATCCTCGCGGCCGGCCACGACGACGTGCGCGAGCTGGCGGGGCCGCGTACGGAGGTGGTCGACCTGCGCGGGCGGCTGCTGCTGCCGGGCTTCCAGGACGCGCACGTGCACGCCGTGTTCGGCGGGCTGGAGCTGGACCTGTGCGACCTCAGCGGCACCACCGACGTGGTCGAGTACCTGCGCCGGGTGCGGGCGTACGCGGACGCGCACCCGCACGAGGAGTGGATCGTCGGGGGCGGATGGTCGATGGAGAGCTTCCCGGGCGGCGTACCGGGCAAGGAGCTGCTCGACCGGGTCGTCCCCGGCCGGCCGGTGTTCCTGATGAACCGCGATCACCACGCCGCGTGGGTGAACAGCCGGGCGCTGGAGCTGGCCGGCGTCACCGCCCGTACGCCCGATCCCGCCGACGGCCGCATCGACCGCGGGCCTGGCGGCGACCCGGTGGGCGGGCTGCAGGAAGGCGCGATGGCGCTGGTCGAGGCGCTGGTCCCGGCCGCCACCCCGGCCGACCGGCTGGCCGGGCTGCTGCGGGCGCAGCGGCTGCTGCACTCGCTGGGGGTGACCGCGTGGCAGGACGCGATGCTGTGCGCCACGAACGGCTACCCCGACGTCTCGGACGCCTACCTGGCCGCGGCCACGGACGGGTCGCTGGTCTCCCCCGTCGTGGGGGCGCTGTGGTGGGACCGCGAGCGCGGCGCCGAGCAGATTCCGTCGCTCGTGGACGAACGCGAGCGGTTCACGGCCGGCCCGCTGCGCTGCGGCACGGTCAAGTTCATGCTCGACGGCGTCGCCGAGAACTTCACGGCCGCGATGACGGCCCCGTACCGCGACGCCTGCGGGCAGCCGACGGCCAACAGCGGGCTGTCCTTCATCGACCCCGGCGCCCTGCCCGGCTACGTCACCGAGCTGGACCGGCTCGGCTTCCAGGGGCATTTCCACGCGCTGGGCGACCGGGCGGTGCGCGCGGCCCTCGACGCGGTCGCGGCCGCCCGCGCGGCCAACGGCCCGAGCGACACCCGTCCGCACCTCGCGCATCTGCAGGTCGTCCATCCGGATGACGTACGCCGGTTCCGCCCGCTCGGCGCGACCGCGAACCTGCAGGCGCTGTGGGCCGCGCACGAGCCGCAGATGGACGAGCTGACGATCCCGTTCCTCGACCCGGAGCTGGCCGCGCGGCAGTACCCGTTCGGGGACCTGTACCGCTCGGGCGCACGCCTGGCCGCGGGCAGCGACTGGCCGGTGAGCAGCCCCGACCCGCTGCAGGCCGTGCACGTGGCGGTGAACCGGGTGCTGCCCGGCCAGGACCGGCCGGTGTTCCTGCCGGAGCAGCGGCTCGACCCGGCGACGGCGCTGCGCGCGTACACGTCGGGGTCGGCGTACGTGAATCATCTCGACGACAGCGGCACGCTGAGCGCGGGCAGCCGCGCGGACCTGGTGGTGCTCGACCGGGACCCGCTGGCCGGGCCGCCGCAGGAGATCGCCGCGGCCCGGGTGGCGATCACCTACGTCGCCGGGGAGCGGGTCTACTCGTCGCGCGACGCGTGAACGCCGTGCCGCCCGGCGCGGCCGTCCTCGGCGTCCTCGGCGGCCTCGTCCTCGTCGTGCGCCGGCTCGGCGTCCTCGACGACCTCCACCACGACGGCCTCGTCGTGCTGCTGCTCGGGCAGCTCGCCGGTGACCTGCGGCTGGTCGACCCAGAGGGCGCGCAGCTGGGTCTGCATGAAGCCGGTCAGCCGGGCGCGGTACTCGCGGTCGAAGCGCTCCAGGGCCTCGATCTGCTGCTGCAGCGCCTCGCGCCGGGCGCCGAGGCTGCCGACCACGTCGTCGTAGCGCTGCTGCGCGGCCAGGCGCAGCTGATCGGCGTTGGCCTGGGCGTCGGCGGTGATCCGGCCCGCCTCGCCGCGCGCCTCGAGCACCACCTTGGCGGCGCTGCGCTGGGCCTCCTCGGCGCGCATCTGGGCGTCGCGGGCGGTCTGCTCGGCGGCGGCCCGGGCGTCGAGCAGCACCTGCTCGGCCTCGCGCCGCACGTTGTGGGCGTGCATCTGCGCCTCGCGGCCGATCTCCTCGGCCGCGGCCAGCGCCTCGGTGCGGATCTTGTCGGCCTCGTGCTGGGCCCGGGACAGGTGCTCCTCGGCGGTGCGCTGCGCCATGGTCAGCACCTGCAGCGCCTGCGCGGACGGCACCCCCTGCCCGTTGGGGTTGATCAGGGCGTGTTCCGACGTGGCGCCTTCGGGGTGGGTCCCGTTGAACATGACCTTCACGCGATCCTTCATCCGATTGTCCGTCACCGAGACCTCCTAGAACGGCGGCATGCTACCAACGGCGGCGACGCCTCCGCGAGCCGCAGAGAGCAACCGTTCGATCACCCGGAGCAAGCTCCATTGCCGCCGGTGAATGCCGCCGCCACCATGGTGGGCAGGCCGCTCGCGGTGCTCGAGTCACCGCCGCTCATCGCGGCGACGAGGACGCCGCCGCAGACACAGAGCAGGATCACGCCCACCACGGCGAACATCGCGATGGTGAACGCCATGCCGGGATACTTCTGCGGCGGGGCGCCGAGCGCGCCGCGCATGAAGGCCACCATCGGGGCCCGGTACTCCAGCTCGACGGTCTGGCCGGGGTGCACGGTGACACCCAGATCGGCGACACCCACCCGGGACGGCAGCAGGTACGGCACGTGCACGTGGACGTGGTGCTGACCGGCGGGCACCGGCACGACCGTACGGCCCCAGGCGTTCCCGGCCGGGTGACCGTTGACCTCCACCTGCGGCTTGAACAACCCCAGCAGGAAGGCGAGCGGGTTGTACTTCAGGGTGAGCGCGATGGCTCCCCCGCCCTGCGGCGGCCCCCACGGCTGCTGCGGCTGCTGGGACTGCTGGTGGTCGTACATGGACGTGGCTCCTAACCCGAATGACGGCGCGCCGCACGATACGGCTCGCGGCGCCCGCCGCAGTCGCCGGGGTTCCGTTCAACGACGCCCATCTATTACTATCCGTGTCTTCGATATAGCTCAGCGTGTCTAGATCCCGATCGTCCGCGATGGCAGGAGCACGCATGACCGACACCCGGCAGGCCGGTGCGGCGCGTTCGTACCCGTTCAGCGACCCCGACCGCCTCGACCTCGACCCCCTCTACGCCCACCTTCGCCGGGAGGAGCCGGTGACCCGGGTCCGGCTGCCGTTCGGAGAGGAGGCGTGGCTGGCCACCCGCCTCCAGGACGTCAGGACCGTCCTCGGTGACCCCCGCTTCAGCCGCGCCGCCGCGGTGGGACGCGACGAGCCGCGGACCACGCCCCGGCAGATCGGCACCGGCATCCTGGCGATGGACCCGCCGGACCACAGCCGGCTGCGCCGCCTGGTGGCCAAGGCGTTCACCGCCCGCCGGGTGGAGCAGCTGCGCCCCGGCACCACCGACATCGCGAACGAGCTCATCGACGCGATGGTCGCGGCGGGACCGCCGGCGGACCTGGTGGAGGCCTTCTCCACCCCGCTGCCGGTACGCGTGATCTGCCGGCTGCTGGGCGTACCGCCCGAGGACCAGCACCTGTTCCGGACGTGGTCCGAGGCGATCGTGTCCACCACGTCGCTGACGCCGGAGCGGATCGGCGAGTACATGGCGAGCCTGCACGCGTACATGGCGGGGCTGATCGCGCAGCGGCGGACGACGCCGACCGACGACCTGATCGGCGCGCTGGTGCTGGCCCGCGACAACGAGGACCGGCTGAGCGAGCAGGAGATGGTGGAGCTGGCCGCGGGGCTGCTGGCCGCCGGGCACGAGACCACGGTCACCCAGATCTCGAACTTCATGTACGTGCTGCTCACCCACCCGGCGAAGCTGGCGGAGCTGCGCCACGACCCGGAGCGCATCCCGGGCGCCGTGGAGGAGCTGCTGCGCTACGTGCCGCTGGGGGCCGCCGCGGCGTTCGCCCGCTACGCCACCGAGGACCTCGAGCTGAGCGGCGTGCGCATCCGCGCCGGCGAACCGGTGATCCCGGCGCTGTCCTCGGCCAACCGGGACGCGTCGGTGTTCGGCGATGCGGACGGCCTCAACTTCACCCGCGAGGCGAACCCGCACGTCGGCTTCGGCCACGGCGTGCACCACTGCCTGGGCGCGCAGCTGGCCCGCATGGAACTGCAGGTGGCACTGCGGACGCTGCTCGGCCGGCTGCCGGAGCTGCGGCTGGCGGTGGACGAGAAGGACCTGCCGTGGAAGACCGGCCTGCTGGTCCGCGGGCTGCGGGAGCTGCCCGTCGCCTGGTGACCCACCGGCCCGGAAGCCCCGTCACCCGGTCACGCACCGGCCCGGGACACCTCTCGTCACCCGGTCACGCACCGGCCCGGGAGCCGGATGGCTCCCGGGCCGGTGGCCGGTCAGCGGATCGTGACCAGGTCCCGCAGCGGGACCCGGCTCGCGCCGGCGGTCGCGCTGAGGCTCTTCGCCGCGGCGGCCGTGGGGTCCGGCGCCGGGACGGGCTCGCACTGCTTGTCGGAACGGTTGCCGTGCACCCGGGTCGGCAGCGCGCCGGTGTCCAGGTACGCGGCGATGGTGTCGTCGGTGCAGGCGACGCCGTTGAGCGAGCCGGCATGCGTGGTGCCGCCGACGCCCTCCAGGAGCACCGAGCGCGGGAAGCGCTTGCGGACCTCGAGGCTGCCCGAGTACGGCGTGGCGGCGTCGTTGGTCTCGCTGATCAGCAGGATCGGCGGGGCCTTCTTGCCGTTGACCGTGACGGGCGTGCCCGGCTTGGCGCCCCAGTTCAGGCAGGGCGCGTTGTACCAGGCGTTGTTCCAGGTGATGAACGGCGCCTTGGCGTACGTCCGCCAGTTGTCACGGCGCCACTTGTCCCAGCTCTGCGGCCACTTGACGTCGCTGCACTGGGTCGCGAGGTACATGGCGTAGTTGTTGTCGGCGCCGGGCTCGCCCGGGGCGGCGTACTGCGCCTCGAGCGGCTTGGAGTCGCCGTCGTTGACCCACGCCGCGAACGCCTCGGCCACGTCCTGCCAGCCGAACACGTAGTACCCCGCGGACACGAAGATGTCGTTCCACTCGTCCGGGCCGATGATCCCGCCGGCCGGCTTCTTGCGCAGCTGCTGCAGGGTCGCGTAGTACTTCTTCTTCACGACCTTGGCGGTGGAGCCGAGGTGGTACACGGAGTCGTACCTGGCCACCCAGGCGAAGTCGACGTCCATGTTCTTGTCGAACGCCACGTCCTGGTCGAGGTTCGCCGCGTACCAGACGCGCCGCGGGTCGACGTTGCCGTCGAGGACCATCCGGCGCACCTTGTCGGCGTGCAGCGTCGCGTAGACCTGGCCGAGGTACGTCCCGTACGAGAAGCCGTAGAAGTTGATCTGCTTGGCGCCCAGCGCCTTGCGGATGCTCTCCATGTCGGCGACCGAGTCGGTGGTCTTGACGTGGTCGAGCAGCGCGCCGCCCGCCCGGTCACAGGCCTTCGCGTAGCCCTTGGCCTTGGCCAGCCACGTCTTCTCCAGCGACCTGGTGACCGGCACGTAGTACGGCCGGTCGTAGCCGAAGTACTCGACGTCGCAGCTCAGCGAGGGCTGGCTGGAACCGACGCCGCGCGGGTCGAAGCCGATCCAGTCGTACTTCGTGCCGACGTCGCCGGGCACGTACTCGCCGAGCACCGACAGGGTCAGGCCGGAGCCACCGGGGCCACCCGGGTTGGTCAGCATGACGCCCTGGTAGTCGGCCGAGGTGTGCTTGATCCGCGAGACGGCAATCTTGATCTTGGTGCCGCCCGGCCTCGCGTAGTCGAGGGGCACGGTCAGCAGTCCGCACTGCGCGCCCCGCGACTTCAGCCCCGCGCTGGCGCACTCGCCCCAGGAGATGGGCGGCGGGGTGTAGCCGGCCCCGGAACCGCTCTGGGCCTGCGCGGTGGACGGGATCACGCCGCCACCGATCGCGAGCCCGACCGCGGCGGCAACGGTGGCCGCCAGAACTCTTCTCATTCCTTGCCTCCACTCGGCCGCCTGCCTCCACACGAGACGGGCGGCTGAAGGAGCGTAGACATCCGGAAGCGGTGTGGCACCACCCCCCGACAGGGCAAAATCTCGCCACACCCACCGCCGGGCCGCGCCGCCGACCGGCCCGCGGGCGGCGGCGCGACGGCTCACGCGGCGGGCTTGAGCAGAACCTTGGTCCAGCCGGCCTCACGCTTGTCGAAGTGGTCGTACCCCTCGGCGGCCTGCGCCAGCGGAAGCTCGTGCGACACCAGGAACGAGGGTGTCGCCCGGCCCGCGACGATCAGGTCACGCAGCTGCCGGTTGTAGCGCAGCACCGGGCACTGCCCGGTGCCCATGCGCTGGCCCTTGCTGAAGAAGGTGCCGTAGTCGAAGGCGATGCGGCCCTGCTTGGCCTGCTCCGTCGCGGCACCCGGGTCCTGCGGCACGTAGACGCCGACGACGCCGATGCCGCCGGTCGAGCGCACCACCTTGACCAGGTTGTCCAGCACCAGCTCGGGATGCTCCTGGCCGGACGGATCGTGCGCCTGATAGCCGACCGCCTCGACTCCGCAGTCGGCGCCGCGCCCACCGGTCGCGGACAGGATCTGCTCGACCGGGTCGCCGGCCGAGAAGTCGACCGGCGTCGCACCGATCTTGCCCGCGAGGTCCAGCCGGTCCCGCTCCTTGTCCACCACGAACACCTCGGAGGCGCCGCGGATCATGGCGCTGTGCGCGGCCATCAGCCCGACCGGGCCGGCCCCGAAGACGGCCACCCGGTCGCCCGGCCGCATGCCGGCCAGCTCGGTGCCGTGCCAGCCGGTCGGGAAGATGTCCGACAGCATCGTGAAGTCGTTCTCGTGCTCCGTGCCCGCCGGCAGCTCCAGCAGGTTGACGTCGGCGTACGGCACCCGCAGGAATTCCGCCTGACCGCCGTCGTACGGCCCCATGTTGGCGTAGCCGTACGCGGCGCCGTCCATCCCCTCGGCCGGGTTGGTCCGCAGGCAGAAGCTGGTCCAGCCGCCGAGGCAGTTGCGGCAGGTGCCACAGGCGATGTTGAACGGCACCGACACCCGGTCGCCGACCTTGATCCGGTTCACGGCGTCGCCGACGGCCTCGACGACGCCCATGTTCTCGTGGCCGAGGATCTTGCCTTCCTCGACGGACGTGCGCCCCTCGTACATGTGCAGGTCGGAGCCGCAGATGTTGGTGGTGGTGATCCGTACGATCGCATCGTTCGGCGACTGGATCGACGGGTCGGGAACATCCTTGACCGTGACGGCCCGGGGTCCCTGGTACACGACTGCCTTCATGAAGGTCCTCCCCATCGGTGACCTTCCCGGGCTACCCGGGGAGCGGGACCCGTAACGACGACCCTGCGGCCGGCTACTTCGCGCGCGCCTTCCGGGTGCTCTTCGCGTTGGCCTTCTGGATGGCCTCGACCAGCTCGGACTTCTTCATCTTGCTGCGGCCGCCGATGTCGAGCTTCTTCGCCAGGTCCCGCAGGTGCTCCTTGCCGGCGTTGGCGTCGACCCCGCCGGCCGTCTTCGCCTTCGTGCCGCGGCCACCGGCGGCCTTCTTGTCGCTGGGGCCCTTCTTCGCCTTGGGCTCCCAGTGGTCGCCGACCTTCTCGAACGAGTGCTTCACCGCGGCGAGCGCCGTCCGGTGGGCGCGTTCGCCCTCGCCGTACTCCTTGACCGCGGAGTCGTGGGCCTTGACGTACGTGTCCTGGGCCTTCTTCGGCGACCGCTTGAGGGTGCCGGGCATGTCCTTGCGCGCTGGCATGGGAACCTCCAGACGACGAACGGATGTCGTGATCGACGTGCCCGTGCCGCGGCCGCTTCAAACGGCGCCGGGGCCGGCCGGCTGCTACGTTGAGCGCGGGTGTGCCGGGAAGTCTGGTCGGCGATCGATGACGGCTGACCAGCTCCGGGAGACACATGGGCACGCTCGCCTGGATCGCGGTGGCCGTGTTCGTGACCGCGTACGTGCTGATCGCCACCGAGAAGGTCGACCGGGTGGTCGTCGCGGTGAGCGGCGCGGCGGTCATGCTGGCGATCGGCGCCACCGACGCGGCGCACGCGTTCTTCTCCGAGGAGTCGGGGATCGACTGGAACGTCGTGTTCCTGCTGCTCGGCATGATGCTGATCGTCGGGGTGCTCAAGCGCACGGGCCTGTTCGAGTACGTCGCCATCTGGGCGGCCAAGAAGGCGCGCGGCCGCCCGTTCCCGATCATGGTCACGTTCGTGCTGGTCACCGGGGTGGTGTCGGCGGCCCTGGACAACGTCACCACGGTGCTGCTCGTGGCGCCCGTGACGCTGCTGGTCTGTGACCGGCTGGGCGTGCCGCCGGTGCCGTTCCTCATCGCCGAGGTGCTGGCCTCCAACATCGGCGGTACGGCCACCCTGGTCGGCGACCCGCCGAACATCATCATCGCGAGCCGCTCCGGGCTGACCTTCAACGCGTTCCTGTCGGTGCTGGCGCCGTTCATCGCGCTGGTGCTCGTCGTCCTGGTGCTCCTGTGCCGGATCATGTTCCGGCGCGCGTTCCGCTACGACGCCGCGCGGGTCGAGCGGGTCATGGCGCTGCGGGAACGCGACGCGATCCGGGAGCCGCGCCTGGTGGTGCTCAGCCTGTCGGTGCTCGCGGCCGTGCTCGCGGCGTTCGGCCTGCACACCGTGCTGGGCCTGGAGCCGTCGGTCGTGGCGCTGCTCGGCGGCCTGCTGCTGCTCGCGCTGTCCCGCCTCGACCCGGCCGAGGTCGCCCGGGACGTGGAATGGCCGACGCTGATCTTCTTCGCCGGGCTGTTCGTCATGGTCGGCGCGCTGGTCACCACCGGGGTGATCGACGAGCTGGCCCGGGCGGCCACCGGCGCGGTGGGCGGCCGGCTGTGGCCGGCCACGATGCTGCTGCTGTGGGCGTCCGCCGCGCTCTCCGCGATCGTCGACAACATTCCGTACGTCGCGACGATGAGCCCGATCGTGGCCGAGATGGTGCACGCGGCCGGTGGCAACGACCGGGCCCAGGTGCTCTGGTGGGCGCTCGCGCTCGGCGCCGACCTGGGCGGCAACGCCACCGCCGTGGGGGCCTCCGCCAACGTCGTGGTGCTCGGGCTCGCCCAGCGCGCCGGCCACCGCATCTCGTTCTGGGGCTTCACGAAGTACGGCCTGATCGTCACCGTGATCTCGGTGGCGCTGGCGGTGCCGTACCTGTGGCTGCGGTTCTTCGGGTTCTGAGCGGTCAGGTGCCGAGCATCCGGTCGAGCAGCCCGTCCAGGGTGATCGCGCCGGTCATCACCCGCTGCTCGTCCACCACCGCGACGAGCGGTACGCCCGAGCGCGCCATCACCGACGCCACCTCGAGCATCGTGGCGTCGGCGCGCACCACCGGCAGCTCCGGCCGGTTGCGGGGCAGCAGGTCCGCGACGGTGCGCTCGCCGATGCCCTCCAGGATCACGTCGGCGGCCGCCTCGTCGATCACCCGGGCCAGCGCCGGATCGTCCTGGCAGTACGCCGGCAGCGCCATGCGCAGCACCTGCGTTCCGGCCAGGACGGTGAGCGGGCGGCCCCGCGCGTCCACGACGATCAGGCCGGGCAGGTCCTGCGCCGCGAGTACCCGGGCCGCCTCTCTGGCCGGGAGATCCTCGGCGACCGTGCTCATCGGGGCCGCGATCTCACCCGCGCGCACGGCTGCCTCCTCGCATGCTGCCAGCGTACGCAGGCCGCGGCGGCGTCAGCTCTGGTAGACGTCGGGGATGTCGTCGCGGTCGCGGTCGACCTGCTCCTCGGCGCAGATCCTGCGGTACGTGCGGTTGCGCAGGCGCAGGACGACCGTCGCGAGCAGGGCCGCGAGCAGCGAGCCGGTCAGCACCGCGACCTTCACGTGGTCCTCCCCCTCGGTGCCGACCCCGAACGCGAGCTCGCCGATCAGCAGGGAGACCGTGAACCCGATCCCGCCGAGCAGGGCGAGCCCGACGACGTCGATCCAGGCCAGGCCGGCGTCGAGGCGGGCCCGGGTGAAGCGGGCCGTGAGCCAGGTCGCCAGCGTGATGCCGATCGGCTTGCCGACCACAAGCCCGGCGACCACGCCGAGCGCGACCGGGTCGCCGAGCGCGGACGCGAGCCCGCGGGCGCCGCCCAGCGCGACGCCCGCCGACATCAGCGCGAAGACCGGCACCGCCAGCCCGGCGGAGATCGGCCGGAACCGGTGCTCGAAGTGCTCGGCGAGGCCCGGGCCCTCGCCGGGGCTGCGGCGCACCACCGGCACGGCGAAGCCGAGCAGCACCCCGGCGACGGTCGCGTGCACCCCGGACGCGTGCACCAGCGTCCAGGCGGCGAAGGCCAGCGGCAGCAGCAGCCACCAGGACCGCACCCGCCGCTGCACGAGCACGGTGAACAGGGCGAGCGGGACCAGGGCCGCCAGCAGCGGCAGCACCGCCAGGCCGGAGGTGTAGAACACGGCGATGATGACGATCGCCAGCAGGTCGTCGACCACCGCCAGGGTCAGCAGGAACGTGCGCAGCGCCGCGGGCAGGAAGCGCCCCACCACCGCGAGCACGGCGAGGGCGAACGCGATGTCGGTGGCGGTCGGGATCGCCCAGCCGCGGACCGCACCACCGGCGTTGATCGCCGCGTAGATCAGCGCCGGCACGATGACGCCGCCCACCGCGGCGGCGACGGGGACCGCCGCGCGGCGCGGGTCGCGCAGGTCGCCGGCGACGAACTCGCGTTTGAGTTCCAGGCCGGCGACGAAGAAGAAGACGGCCAGAAGCCCGTCGGCCGCCCAGGTGGCAAGCGAGAGGTCGAGGTGCAGCGCGGACGGCCCGACCGTGAAGCCGCGCATCGCCTCGTAGCTGTCGCCCCACGGCGAGTTGGCCCAGACCAGCGCGAGGACGGCACCGGCGAGCAGCAGCAGCCCGCCGATGGTCTCCTTGCGCAGGACGTCGGCGATGCGACGCGCCTCGGGCCACGAGCCGCGGCCGAGGACGTTCGGGGTCTGCGGGGGCGCGGCGGCCATGGGAGCTCCGTTTCCGGGGTCGGTCGATCCATCTGCCGACCAGACTTCCCGGCGCACCGCCGCCCATCCTATCCGTCGGCGGCCGATCGTCCCGGGATTCCGTCCGGACGGTGTGCCCGCCGTCACCGGCCGGTCCGGATTGTGGGACCGCGGCGGGCCGTTGTGCTCTCGGTGGCCCTGCGACCGGCCACGCGATCACACCTTCTTCAGGAGATCCTCATGTACCCGGTTCCCGACGAGATCCTGCGCGCCGAGGCACTGTTCGCCTCCCACCTGCAGGCCTCCGACCCCACCACCCCGGAGATGATCGACCGGACCGTCGCCACGCTCCTGCGCGACGACGGGCCGTGCGAGTGCGCGGCCCGGATGGCGTACGAGTTCGGCGAGCACCCGGACACCGCGGTCCGCCGCATGCGATGGGCGCGCCGCACGATCCGGAGGTTCGAACCGTCCGGAAGCGGGTAGACCCGCGCTCCGTTGCGTGACCGCACGGTCGCGCCACAGGAACCGGGGGTGTGCCGGTGCCGGAGCAGACCACGTTCAGCCACAGCCGCGCCTTGGACGGCGTCCGCGCCCTGGCGGTCACCGCGGTCGTGCTCTTCCACGCCGGGATCGGCGGCGTCCGCGGCGGCTTCCTCGGCGTGGACGCCTTCTTCGTCCTCTCCGGATTCCTCATCACGTCACTCCTGCTGGCCGAGCGGGCCCGGACCGGCCGGATCCGCCTCCCGGCCTTCTGGGTACGCCGGGCGCGCCGCCTGCTCCCGGCCCTGCTGCTCGTCCTGCTCGCCACGGTCGTCGCCGCACGATACCGGCTCGACGGCGACGACCTCAGGCTGGTGCGAGGGGACGCGTACGCCGCCCTCGCGTACGTCGCCAACTGGCGGATGATCTTCCGCGGCACCGGTTACGCGGCAGCGACCGCCGCGCCCTCGCCGCTGCAGCACATGTGGTCGCTCGGCATCGAGGAGCAGTTCTATCTGCTGTGGCCGCTCGTCGTGGCGGGACTGGCGGCGTGGCTCACCGCCCGCCACGCCCGTACGGCTCTGGCGGCGCTCTGCTTCGCCGGAGCCGCGGCGTCGCAGGTGGTCTGCGGCCGGCTGTTCGACCCGGACGCCATCGGGCGCGCCTACTACGGCACCGACACCCGCGCACAGGCATTGCTCATCGGCGCCGGCCTGGCAGCGCTGCTGAGCGGGCGCGCGGCCGGGCGGGCCGCCCGTACCGCGGTAGGGGCGCTGGCCGTCTCGGGCGTCGCGGTCACCGCCTGGCTGTGGCAGGTCGCGTCCGAATACGCGTCCTGGATGTACCGGGGCGGCCTGACCGTCGCCGCGCTGGCCACCGCGGCGGTTGTCGCGCACGTCATGCTCAGCCCGGGTGCCCCGATGGCCCGGATGCTCGGCTGGGCGCCGCTGGCCTGGCTGGGCCGGATCTCGTACGGCGTCTACCTGTGGCACTGGCCCCTGTTCACCTTCGTCACCGCGGACGCCACCGGACTGTCCCGCCTGCCGTTGCTGGGCGTACGGCTGACGGCCACCCTCGCCCTGGCCGTCCTCAGTCACCACCTCGTCGAGCAGCCGATCCGGCACGGCGCCCTCGGCCGTCTGCTCCCCCGCCGCGTGCCGGGTGCGGTCACGGTGGGGGCCTTCGCGCTGCTCGCCGGAGCCATCGCCGTCGCCACCGCACCCCCGCCGCAGCCCACGCCCGCCGGCGCGGCCCCGGTGGTCATCACCGCGCCGAGCGTGACCTCGCGGCGCGCCCCGGTCAACCGTCCTCACCGGACCCGGGCCGTTCCCCGGCGGGAGCCGCGGATCACGTTCTTCGGCGACTCGGTGTCCTGGGTGATCGGGACGTACCTGCCGGAGCACCCGGGCATGTGGACCAGCACGCGCGCGATCCAGGGCTGCGGCATCGCGACCCTGCCGGACATCCTGCAGCTCGGTACGCCGCACACCAACTACCCCGGCTGCACGTCGTGGCAGCGGCGGTGGCAGCGCGGCGTCGACCGGGACGATCCCGACGTCGCCGTGATCGAGCTGAACCGCTGGGAGCTGATGGACCGCCGTTACCAGGGGCGGTACCAGCACGTCGGCGACCCGGCGTACGACGGGTACCTGACGGCGCAGCTGGAGAAGGCGATCGGCATCGCGGGCTCGCGCGGGGCGGCGGTCGTGCTGCTGACCGCGGCGTACACGCGGCGTGCGGAACGGCCCGACGGAAGCCTCTATCCGGAGGACCAGCCGTCACGGGTGGACGCCTGGAACGGCTTGCTGCGCGCCGCGGCGGCGAGGCATCCCGGCCGGGTGACCGTGCTGGACCTCAACGCGGTGGTCTGCCCGGACGGCCGGTTCACGTGGCGGGTCCATGGCCTTCGGATCCGCAGCGACGGCCTGCACTACACGCCGTCGGGTGTCCAGCGGATCATCGCGCCCTGGCTGTTGCCGAGGCTGGCGGCGGTCGCGAACGGGACTTACCGCTCCTGACCGTGCAGGGCGCGGGCGAGGCGGCGGACGGCCTCGTCCATGAGGTCGGGTGCCGCGGCCGCGTACGTGAGGCGCAGGTGCGGTGCCGGGGGTTCGCCCGCGTACCAGGGCCGGCCGGGGAACACGATCACGCCTTCCGCGGCGGCCGCGGCGGCGAGCGCCACGTCGTCCGTACCGCCGGGCAGCGGGCACCACAGGTGCAGGCCGCCGCGCGGGACCGTACCCGGGACGAGCTCCGGCAGGTGCCGGTGCAGCGCCGCGAGCAGCGCCTCGCGCCGGGCCCGCAGCGCCGTCCGCAGCCCGCGCCGATGCCGCGACCAGGCCGGCGCGGTGACGAACTCCAGCGTGGCCTGCTGCAGCGGGCCCGCCACGAAGAAGTCGTCGAGCAGCCGGGCCGCGCGCAGCCGGGCGCCGGCCGGTCCGCGGGCCCCGATCGCGGCGACGCGCAGGCCGGGAGCGGCGGACTTGGTGAGCGACCGCAGGTGCACGACGTGCCCGTCGGGGTCGCCGGCGGCGAGCGGGGGCGGCGCCTCGCCGTCGACGGTGAGGTCGCGCGCGTAGTCGTCCTCGATCAGGAACGCGCCGGCGTCGCGGACGGCGGCGGCCACCTCGGGCCGGCGGGCGGACGCGAGCGTCGCGCCGGTCGGGTTGGCGTGCAGCGGCTGGCAGTAGAAGAGCCGCGCGCCGGTACGGGCGAACGCCGCCGCGAGCTGGCCGGGCAGCACCCCGCCGGCGTCGGCGGGAACGGGTACCACCCGCAGCCCGGCGGCCCGCGCCGCAGCGAGCGCCCCCAGGTACGTCGGCGACTCCACGAGCAGCGTGTCGCCGGGGCCGGCGAGGGCCCGCAGCGCCGACGACAGCGCCGCCTGACCGCCGGGGCAGATCACGAAGTCCTCGGCGCGCAGCCCGCCCCCGGCCTCACGGGCGAACCAGGCCCGCAGGTCCTCGCGCCCCTCGGCCGGTCCGCGGTGCCACGACGCGGGCTGCCGCGCGGCCCGGGCCAGCGCCGCACCGAGCGCCGCCGCGGGCTGCAGGTCGGCGTCGAGGTAGCCGCCGGAGAGCGCGATGGCACCCGGCCGCGGCAGGGCGAGGAGCGCCTGCATCTCCTCCTCCCCCGGCAGGCGCGGCCCGAGCGCCACGGTCTGCCAGGACAGGTCGGCCGCGTGACCGTGGTCCGGCCGGGGCGCCACGAACGTGCCCCTGCCGGGACGCGCCTCGATCAGGCCCTGCGCCGCGAGCTGCCGTACGGCCTCGGCCACGGTGACCGGGGAGGCGTGGTGCCGGGCGGTCAGCTCGCGCATCGACGGCAACCGCGTGCCGGGGTCGGCGGCCGCGGCGAGCGCACGCAGATCTTGGATAACGCGGTCCGTGGCGCTACCGTTGTCCATGAGAAGCAGAGTAGCGCTACTGACCCTGGAGCGATAACGGCGGGGGCGCTGGGCGTGCTGGCGTTCAGCATGTCGCTGCCGGCCACCCGGGTCGCCGTGCACGATCTCGACCCGTGGTTCGTGGCCTTCGGCCGGGCTGTCGGGGCGGCGCTGCTCGCGGCGGCGTACCTCGGTGTCACCGGCGCACCGCGGCCCAGCCGGAGCCAGGTCCGGCGGCTGGCGGTCGTCGCGCTCGGCGTCGTCGCCGGCTTCCCGCTGTTCACGTCGCTGGCGCTGAGCACGCAGACGTCGGCGCACGGCGCGATCGTCGTCGCCGTGCTGCCCGCGATGACGGCCATGTTCGCGGTGCTGCGCGGCGGTGAGCGGCCTCCCGTGCTGTTCTGGGTGGCCAGCCTCGGCGGACTCGGGGCGGTGCTCGCCTTCCTGATCGTCAGCGGCGGTGTGCACGGCGGCCGGTCGGTCGCGGACCTCTACCTGGTGGCGGCGGTGCTGCTCTGCGCCCTCGGGTACGCCGAGGGCGGCTCGCTCGCCCGCGACCTGGGCGGCGCCCGGACGATCTGCTGGGCGCTCCTGCTCTCCCTGCCGGTCACCGTGCCGGTCACGCTCGCGACGGCGGTGGCTCACCCGCCCCGGGCCGGCGCCCCGGCGTGGACGGCGTACGGATATCTCACCGTGGTCTCGATGTTCCTGGGCTTCTTCGCCTGGTACGCGGGACTGGCCCGGGGCGGCATCGCGCGGGTCGGGCAGATCCAGCTCGCCCAGCCGGTCCTCACGCTGCTGTGGTCGGCGCTGCTGCTCGGCGAGACGGTGACGCCGGCCGCGCTCGGGGTGGCGCTGATCGTGCTGGTCTGCGTGGTGCTGACCCAGCGCAGCCGCACCGTGGGGGTGACCCGGCGTTTTGTAGGGGTGCGCGGGGGAATGCCACGCCCGTGCGACTCCGATGGCTCCTTGCAGCGCTGCTCACGGGCACTCTGACCGGCTGCACGACGGGCGGCGCCGCCCCGGCGCGGCCGGCCGCGCAACCGACCCGGCCGGCCACGCACACAGGTTCGCCCACCGGACCGGGCTCGCCCGCCGAACCGGGCTCAAATGCCGGGCCGGGCTCGCCCGCCGAACCGGGCTCAAATGCCGGGCCGGGCTCGCCCGCCGAACCGGGCTCAAATGCCGGGCCGGGCTCGCCCGCCGAACCGGGCTCAAACGCCGCCCGGGCGGAGGCCACCAGGGCTTCCCAGGCGTCGGCCGCGCCGGCCGTCCTGATCGGCGCCGGCGACATCGCGACCTGCGACGGCACCGGGGACAGCAGGACCCTCGCGGTCCTGCAGCGCTTCCCCGGCACGGTCTTCACGCTGGGGGACAACGCGTACCCGGACGGGAGCCGGTCGAACTTCGCGACGTGCTACGGGCCCGCGTGGGGCCGGGTGAAGGCGCGGACCCGGCCCGCCGTGGGCAACCACGAGTACCACAGCAGCCGGAACGCGACCCCGTACTTCGACTACTTCGGCGCCGCCGCCGGGCCGCGGGGCAAGGGCTATTGCTCGTACGAGGCCGGCGCCTGGCACGTGGTCGTGCTGAACACCAGCTGCTCGTCGGTTCCCGGCGGTTGCGGGCGTGGCTCGGCGCAGGAGCACTGGCTGCGCGCCGACCTGGCCGCGCACAAGACGGCGTGCACGGCCGCGATGGTGCACCACCCGCTGTTCACCTCGGCGGCCACCCATCCCCCGGCCACCGAGACACGCCCGCTGGTCCAGGCGCTGTACGACGCCGGCGTGGAGCTGCTGCTGGCGGGCCACAACCACGTGTACGAGCGGTTCGCCCCGCAGACCCCCGGCGGCCGCCGGGACACCGCGCACGGGATCCGGGAGTTCGTGGTGGGCACCGGCGGCGCGGCGCTGTACCCGTTCGGCAAGGTCGCGGCGAACAGCGAGCGGCGCGACCACAAGACGTTCGGCGTCCTGCGGCTGACCCTGCGCCCGGGCTGGTACCGCTGGGACTTCCTGCACGTGGCGGGCGGCTCGTTCACCGATTCCGGCACGGGCACCTGCCACTGAGGAGCCGGGGCGAAACAGTTCTGACATCTCGTTGTCATGGGAGCGCTCCCATGTAACGATGAGCGTCACTGCACCGCCACCCCTCGTGAGGAGCGCGATCGTGCGTGCCCTGCTCGCCGGCCTGGCCGCCGCCACCATGGTCGCGGCCGGATTCGCGGCCGCCCCGGAACCGGAACCCCGCCTCGCCGCCGCCGTCCTGCCGTACCAGGACCCCACCCTGCCGGTCGCCCAGCGCGTCACCGACCTGCTGGGCCGGATGACGCTCGACGACAAGGTCGGCCAGATGGTCCAGGCCGAGCGCGGGGTGGTCTCCCCCGGCGACCTGACCACGTACCGGCTGGGCTCGGTGCTCTCCGGCGGCGGCTCCGCGCCCACGCCGAACAGCCCGGCCGGCTGGGCCGACCTCTACGACTCCCTGCAGCGCGGCGCGCTCGCCACGCCCCTGCAGATCCCGATGATCTACGGCATCGACGCGGTGCACGGCAACAACAACGTGGCCGGCGCGACGATCTTCCCGCACAACATCGGCCTCGGCGCGACCCGCGATCCCGAACTCGCCGAGCGCATCGGCCGGGCCACCGCCGAGGAGGTCACCGGCGCCGGGCAGGACTGGACGTTCGCCCCCTGCGTCTGCGTGGCCCGCAACGACCGCTGGGGCCGCACGTACGAGTCGTACGGCGAGAAGCCCGACCTCGTCTCCTCGATGACCACCGTGATCGACGGCCTGCAGGGCGACCGGCTCGACGGGCCGGCGTCCGTGCTGGCCACCGCCAAGCACTACGTCGGCGACGGCGGCACCACCAACGGCGTCGACCAGGGCGACACCCAGCTCAGCGAGGCCGAGCTGCGCGCGATCCACCTGCCGCCGTTCGCCGAGGCCGTCCGGCGCGGGGTCGGCTCGATCATGATCTCGTTCAGCAGCGTCAACGGCGCCAAGATGCACGGCAACAAGTACCTGATCACCGACGTGCTCAAGGGCGAGCTCGGGTTCACCGGGTTCACCGTCTCGGACTGGGCGGCGGTCGACCAGCTCGACGGCCGCACCGGCTTCACCCAGGCCGAGGTGGTCACCGCGGTCAACGCCGGGCTCGACATGCTCATGGTGCCGGTCGACTGGAAGACGTTCGTCGGCTACCTGCGCGCGGCCGTGCAGTCCGGCCAGATCCCCCAGTCGCGCATCGACGACGCCAACCGCCGGATCCTCACGAAGAAGTTCGAGCTCGGACTCTTCGAGCACCCGTACGCCGACCGCACGTACGCCTCGACGATCGGCAGCGCCGCCCACCGCACCCTGGCCCGTCAGGCCGTCCGCGAATCGCAGGTGCTGCTGAAGAACCAGGGCGGCGTCCTGCCGCTGGCCAAGGCGGGCGGCAAGCTCTTCGTGGCCGGCAAGAGCGCGGACGACCTGGGCAACCAGAGCGGCGGCTGGACGCTGACCTGGCAGGGCGCGAGCGGCAACACGATCACCGGCACGTCGATCCTGCAGGGCATCCGCTCGGCGGTCGGCTCGCAGTCCACGGTCACCTACAGCCGCGACGGCTCGGGCATCGACGGCACGTACCGGGCGGCGATCGCGGTGGTCGGCGAGACGCCGTACGCCGAGGGCCAGGGTGACCGGACCGGCTCGCTGAGCCTCGACTCGACCGACCTCGCCACGCTGTCGCGGCTGCGGGCTTCCGGCGTACCCGTGATCGTGGTGCTGGTCTCCGGACGCCCGCTGGACATCGCCTCGGAGCTCGGCAACTGGAATGCGCTGGTGGCAGCGTGGCTGCCGGGCAGCGAGGGCGCCGGGGTGTCCGATGTGCTCTTCGGCGACTACGCGCCCACCGGCAAGCTGCCGATGACGTGGATGCAGTCGGCGAGCCAGCAGCCGATCAACGACGGGGACGGCAAGACGCCGCTGTTCGCGTACGGGTACGGGCTGACCTACGACGGCACCACCACCCCGCCGCCGCCCCCGCCGACCGGCACCGGGTCCTGCCGGGTCTCCTACGCGACCGACGACTGGAGCAGCGGCTTCACCGCCAACGTCTCGGTGACCAACACCGGCACCACCGCCCTGAACCCCTGGTCCCTGCAGTGGACCTACGGCGGCGGCCAGAAGGTCACGCAGTCGTGGTCGGCGCGGGTCACGCAGTCGGGAACCGCCGTCACCGCGGTCGGCGAGACGTGGAACGCCTCGCTGGCGCCCGGCGCGACCACCACCTTCGGCTTCAGCGCAAGCCTCACCGGCAGCAACCCCCGTCCGGCGTCCTTCTCCCTCAACGGCCTCGCCTGCCAGGCGAGCTGACCCCCACGGAAATCGGAGTCCGCATGGTCCGCAAGAAACTCGCCGCCATCCTCTCGGCCGCCGCGCTGGTGGCCGGCGGCCTGGCCGTGACCGCGTCGTCCGCCTCGGCGGCCGGCACGGGCACCGGCTACCTGCACACCGACGGCAACAAGATCGTCGACAGCACCGGCACGACGGTCCGCATCACCGGCATCAACTGGTTCGGCATGGAGACCGACAACAAGACCTTCCACGGTCTGTGGTCGAGCAACCCGTGGCGCTCGCAGCTCGACACCATGGCCCGGCTCGGCTACAACACGCTGCGCGTGCCCTTCTCCGACGACGCGCTCAAGGCGGGCGCCACCGCGAGCGGCATCAACGACTTCGTCAACCCCGACCTGGTCGGCCTGTCGCCGCTGCAGATCCTGGACAAGGTCGTCGCGTACGCCGGCAGCAAGGGCATGCGCATCATCCTGGACCGGCACCGCCCGACCGCCGCCGGCCAGACCGCGCTCTGGTACACCTCGGCCGTACCCGAGTCGACCTGGATCAGCAACTGGCAGATGCTCGCCCGCCGGTACGCCGGCAACACCACGGTGATCGGCGCCGACCTGCACAACGAGCCGCACGCCGAGGGCACCAACCCGGCCGCCACCGGCTCCTGCTGGGGCTGCGGCGACACGGCCCGCGACTGGCGGCTCGCCGCCGAGCGCGCCGGCAACGCGATCCTCTCGGTGCAGCCGAACTGGCTGATCTTCGTGGAGGGCGTGAGCTGCCCCAGCGGCGGGCTCTCGAACGTCTGGGACAACGACACCAGCAACGACGAGGACTGCGGCTGGTGGGGCGGCAACCTCTCCAAGGCCGGCCAGTTCCCGGTCCGCCTGAGCGTGGCCAACCGGCTGGTCTACTCCCCGCACGAGTACGCCACGTCGGTGTACCGGCAGACGTGGTTCGACGACCCGTCGTTCCCGAACAACCTGCCGGGCATCTGGGACCACTACTGGGGTTACCTCTACAAGCAGAACATCGCCCCGATCATGATGGGCGAGTTCGGCAGCACCCTGCAGAACCCCGAGGACAAGGTGTGGCTCGAGAAGCTGATGGCGTACACCGGCACGGGCACGGGCGGCATGTCGTTCACGTACTGGTCGTGGAACCCGAACTCCGGTGACACCGGCGGGATCGCGCTCGACGACTGGACGAACATCAACACGGCCAAGCAGGCGATTCTGCAGCCGTACCTGATCGCGCCGGTGGGTGGTGGCGGCAGCAGCACCCCGCCGTCCGGTGGTCCGTCCACCCCGCCCGTGCCCACGGGCGGGTGCACGGCGACGTACAAGCAGGACAACGCGTGGCAGGGCGGTTTCCAGGGCTCGCTCACGGTGAAGAACACCGGCACGGCGGCGGTCAACCCGTGGTCGTCGACGTGGACCTGGCCGTCCGGGGTGACGCTGGGCAGCGGCTGGAACGCGACGGTCACCCAGTCCGGCACCACGGTCACGGCCGCGGCGCCGGCGCAGGCCACGTCGCTGGCCGCCGGGGCGTCGGTGACGATCGGCTTCACCGCCAACGGCCCGGCGACCGCACCGGCGACGGTCAAGCTCGGCTTGGCGGTCTGTTCCTGACCTCAGTCCGGGGCGTCTCCTCCACCGGCTCCGGCCGGTGGCAGGGGCGCCCCGAGCCGTTCCACGAAGGACACCACCGCGGCGGCGCCGTCCTCCGCGCGGATCCGGCGGGCGAGCTCCGTGGCCCGGTCGCGGTGCTCCGGCCGGTCGAGGCAGGACCGGAGCGCGCCGGCCAGGGCGTCCGCGGTGAGCTCCGCCAGGGGCAGCGGCTCCGGCGCGACGCCGAGGCGGTGCAGCCGGTCCGCCCAGAACGGCTGGTCGACCAGGACCGGCACCGGGACCGCCGGTACGCCCGCGCGCAGCCCGGCCGCCGTGGTGCCCGCCCCGGCGTGATGCACCACCGCGGCCGTCCGGGGGAACAGCCATTCGTGCGGCACCTCCCCGACCATCAGGATGTCGCCGCCGGCCACCCGCAGCCCGGCCCAGCCGGCCTGGACGACGGCGCGTACGCCGGCCCGCGCGACCGCCGCCGCGACGACCTCGTCCAGCCCTTCGCGTTCGGGCGTCATGCTGCCGAACCCGATGAACACCGGCGGCGGACCGGCCGCCAGGAAGTCGGTCAGCACCTCCGGTGGTCGCCATCCCGGCGGCGCGGCCGGCCACCAGTAGCCGGTCACGTGCACGCTCGCCGGCCAGTCGGCGGGCCGGGGCACCACCGCCGGGCTGAAGCCGTGGAAGACCGGCCAGTCGTCCGGCGGCCCCGCCCCGGGCGCGGCGGGCAGGCCCAGCCGGACCTGCAGGTGCCGCAGGGCGCCGGCGTAGAGCGAGCCGCTGCGGGTGAGCAGCTCCCGGCCCGCGGCAAGATTGTCCGCGGAGCTCCCGGTGCCCGGCCACCCGGGTGGCGGGAACGCGCGGGTCGGAACCCCCGGTGCGAGGTACACGCCGGCGCTCGGGATGCCGAGGCCCCGGGCGGCGAGCCGGCTCAGCGGCGCCGGGCCGGACGCGGTCAGCACCAGATCGGTGCCGGCGGCCATCGCGGCGAGAACGCCCTCGCCCAGCTCGTCGAGGAACGCGGCGAAGACCGACCGGGCGGCCTGCGGGCCGGGCGCGGCCGTGCGGGCGCGGGTCAGCTCGACCGGGTCCCCGGGGAGGGGCCGGTGCTCCAGCCCGGACTCACGGACGAGACCGGCGAAGCGGTCGTGCGCGGCCACCGCCACCCGGTGACCCGCCCGCTGCAGCCGCTGCCCCAGCCCGGTGTACGGCGCGACATCGCCGCGCGAACCCGCTGTCACGACGAGGATCCGCATCAGGCGCCACTCTACGGGCCCGCGGCGCCGTTTCCGGGCACCGGCCGCGGGTACGTCAGCCCCAGAGGAAGGAGACCGCGATGACCAACCCCGCCTCGGCTGCCGGGCTCCCCGCCGCCGCAGCCGCCGCAGCCGACCTGACCCGCGACGACGAGGAGACGGCCGCCGGCCCCACCGTGGGCGCCGCGGACGCCCGGGCCGACGCCGTCCGCTCCGGCGCTGACGCCGACCTCGACGACGCGACCCGTGACTCCGACGGCGTGCCGGTCGGCACCGACGACGCCGAGGCCGACGCCCGCGCGTCGGGCGCCGACCCCGACAAGATCTGAATCGAGGCGGCGGGGCCGGGCCGGTGGCCCTGCCCCGCTCAGCCTTCGGCGAAGAACCGGTCGGCGAACGCCTCCCACTGCGCCAGGAAGTCGACCTCCGGGTCGCGCAGCCAGTTGAGCTGCAGGCCGTCGAGGAACGCGAGCAGCTCCATCGCCGCTCCCCCGGGCCACGGATGCCAGGCGAACAGCTCGCGCTCGAGCCGGTCCCGGCTGGTCCGCAGACGCCGCCGGAAATAGTCGTGCGCCGGGTGCGCCGGGTCGAGCGCCTCCGCGCTGAGCACCGTGTACAGCTTGACCACCGACTGCTGCCCGAGGTTGCGGTGCACCAGGCGGGTCAGCGCGGCCCGGGCCGTCGCCGCGTCCGCAGCCGGGTCCGCGTCGCCCATGACGGCGGCGATGTCGAGCTCGTCGCGGCGTTCCAGGACGCCGACGAGGACGTGCTCCTTGGACGGGAAGTGGTGCAGCAGCCCGGCCTTCGTCATGCCGCACGCCGCGGCGAACGCGCCCAGCGAGACGCCGTTGAAGCCGGAGACGGCGATGAGCTCGGTCGCGGCGGCGAGGATCTCCTCGCGGCGCTCGGCCGGCGGGAGGCGGCGGCGTACGGACGCGGTCACGTTTCCCTCCAGGGGTTGCCTCGGCGGTGCCGCACAGCCTAACCTACCTACCAATTGGTAGATAACGCACCCGGGAGACCCATGACCGCCAGCGCCTTCTCCGCCGCCGTCGCCGCCGTCCGCGCTGGAGCCTCGCCCGACACGGCCGCCGAGGACCTGCTGCAGCAGCTCACCGAAGACGAGCGGCTCGGTCTGCTCGACGGCGACCTGCCGTTCTGGGACGCGATGGCCGACATGCTCGGCAACGGCTACAACCGCACGCCGTACCCGATGGGGCGCGTCGACCGGCTGGGTATTCCCGGGCTGCTGTTCTCCGACGGCCCGCGCGGGGTGGTGATGGGCGCCTCCACGGCCTTCCCGGTGTCCATGGCCCGCGGTGCGACCTGGGACACCACGCTGGAGGAGCGGGTCGGCACGGCGATCGGCCGGGAGATGCGCGCGCAGGGCGCCAACTTCTTCGGCGGCGTCTGCATCAACCTGCCCCGGCACCCCGCGTGGGGCCGCGCCCAGGAGACGTACGGCGAGGACCCCGTCCTGCTCGGCGAGTTCGGCGCGGCGCTCACCCGGTCGGTGCAGCGGCACGCGATGGCCGTGGCGAAGCACTACGCGCTGAACTCCATGGAGAACGCCCGCTTCACCGTGGACGTGACCGCCGACGACGCCACGCTGCACGAGGTGTACCTGGCGCACTTCCGCCGGGTCGTCGACGAGGGCGTGGCCGGCATCATGACCGCGTACAACTCGGTGAACGGCGAGTGGGCCGGTCAGAACGAGGACCTCATGGAGGGCGTGCTGCGCCGCCGCTGGGGCTTCACCGGCGTCACCGTCTCCGACTTCATCTGGGGCCTGCGCGACGCGGCGACCTCGCTGCGCGCCGGGCTCGACGTCGAGGAGCCGTTCCAGCAGCAGCGTGCCCGGCACCTGAGCGCCGACCTGGCCGAGGGGCGGGCCTCGTGGGACGACGTGGACCGGGCCGCGCGGCGGATCCTGCGTACCCAGATCCACCACTACGCAACCCGCGAGCCGGAGGAGCCGTCGCTCGGCGAGGTCTTCGGCGACGCGCACCGTGCGCTGGCCCGCGAGGTCGCGGCCCGCAGCATGGTGCTGCTCAGGAACGAGCAGGTGGCGGGTGCACCGGTGCTGCCGCTGCGCCGCGACGCCGTCTCGTCGGTGGCCGTCATCGGCCGGCTGGCGGACCTGCCCAACACCGGCGACCACGGCTCGTCGGACGTCCGCGCGCCCGAGGTCGTCACGCCCCTGCGCGGGCTGACCGAGGCGCTGCCGCACGCCACGATCCGTCACGTCGCCGAGGACTCCCCCGAGGCGGCCGCCGAAGCCGCCCGGGCGAGCGACGTCGCGGTGGTGGTCGTCGGCTACACCGCGATGGACGAGGGCGAGTACATCGGCTCGGCCATGTTCGCCGACCCGGCGCTGCTCGCGCTCTTCCCGCCGGCCGACGACAGCCCGGCCGGGCAGGAGCTGCTGGGCCGCCTCACCGAGCAGGCCGGGACGGACCTGAGCATCGTCGGCAGCCAGGGCGCCGGCGGGGACCGGGCGAGCCTGCGCCTGCGCCCGGCCGACGCCGAGATCATCCGAGCTGTCGCGGCGGCGAACCCTCGCACGGTCGTCGCGGTGGTCACCGCCGGCGCCGTGATCACCGAGGAGTGGCGGGACGCCGCGCCGGCGGTGCTGCTGGCCTGGTACTCCGGCTGCGAGGGCGGCCGGGCCCTGGCGGACGTGCTGCTCGGCGAGGTCGACACCGCGGGGCGGCTGCCGTTCTCCATCCCCACCACCGAGGATCATCTGCCGTTCTTCGACCGCGACGCCACGGCCATCACGTACGACAAGTGGTTCGGTCAGCGCCTGCTGGACCGCGACGGGCACCGGGCCGCGTTCCCGCTCGGTTTCGGGCTGTCGTACACGACGTTCACGCTGTCCGGTCTCGAGGCCGGACCGGTCTCGGGCGAGACGTTCGACGCGACGGTGACGGTCACCAACACCGGGCCGCGCGACGGGCGGCACGTGGTTCAGCTGTACGGGCTGCCCACCGGCGCCGGTGACGACTTCCCCGCCCGGGTGCTGCTGGGTTTCGCCTCCGTGGCGGTGCCGGCCGGGCGATCCGTCCGGGTCACGGTCCCCGCCTCGGTACGCCCGCTGCAGCGCTGGACCGGCGACGGCTTCGCCCCGGCCGCGCCGACGGCCACCATCGAGGCGGCGGCGTACGCGGGCGACCCGGCCGCCGTCACCGCTTCTTCACCGTGGCCCGGCAGATGACCTCCTTGCCGGGGGCGCCGGTCTGCTTGTCGGCCTCGGTGCCGTCCACGACGATGCGGCAGCCGGCGGCGCCCTTGGCCGGTACGGCGTGCACCTCGAACGTCCCCTCGGCGATGCTGGCGTGCATCTGCGCCGGCAGCTTTTGAGCCGGGAACGTCACGGACGGGGTGCCGCCGGCATCGGCGGGCAGGACCCGGGTGATGTCGGCGGTGGTGCCCGCGTCGCCGGTCACCTCGTAGCTGATCTCACCGTGCTCACCGCGGTCGAGGCTGCCGCAGGCGCTCGACAGCAGGACCGTCGCACCGATGAGGACGCCGGCAAGGACACGCTTCACGTCTGACTCCTTCACGCATGGGGGCCGCGGGACCGGCCCCTCGCGGAGAGAGACGCTCTCAGCCGAGGGGTGCCCCGCGGATCAGCCGCGAGGAAGAATCCGGCGGCGCCCCGGATCGGCCGATCGGCCACCCGCCTGCCTGCCTCAGTCCTCCGGCCGGAACGCCGCGACCAGCTCGGCGGCCGGGCCCGGGCGGGCCGACGCGAAACCCGTGCCCGCCCACAGGTGCAGGGCCCCGGTGTCGCCCGCCTTCGCGGCCGCCGCCCGGATCGGCGCGGTCAGGTGGTGGATCGCGGGGTACCCGATCGGCGCGGCGGCCGAGTAGGCGTCGGTGAAGCGGTTGCGCAGGCCGCGGGCCGGCTGGCCGGTGAACGCGCGGGTCACGACGGTCTCGCGGTGGTCGCCCGAGCGGATCGCGCGGCGGTGGGCGTCGCGCGTGCCGGCCTCGCCGGCCAGCAGGAACGCGGTGCCGCACTGCACGGCCGTCGCGCCGGCCGCCAGGAGGTCCCGTACGCCGGCAGCCGAGGCCACTCCCCCGGCCGCGACGACCGGTACGTCGCTGACGGCCCGCACCGCGCGGAGCACCTCGGCCGCGGTCGTGGCGCCCCGGTAACCGGCCGGGTCGGTGGTGGCCGAGTGACCACCGGCCGCGCCGGCCTGGGCGATCAGCGCGTCGGGCCCTACGGCCACCGCCCGTTGCGCCTCGAGGGCGTCGGTCACCGTGACCAGGACGGCGCATCCCGCCGCCCGCAGGGCCCGCACGACCGGTTCCGGGGGTACGCCGAACGTGAAGCTGACCAGCGGCACGGCGTACGCCACGGCCAGCTCCACCTTGTCGGCGAAGTGGTCGTCGTCGGTCAGCCGGAGCGCGGGCAGCTCGATGCCGTACCGGTCGGCCTCGGGTTGCAGCACAGCCCGGTACCGCTCCAGCGGCTCGACGTCGGCGGGCGGCGGGACCGGGACGAAGATGTTCAGCCCGTACGGGATCCCGGCGCCGCGTACGGCCCGGAGCTCGTCCTCCACGGCGGCGGGCGTCTTGTAGCCGGCGGCGAGGAACGCGGTGGCGCCGGCCCGGGAGGCGGCGGTGACCAGGGCGGGTGTGGAGGGGCCGCCGGCCATCGGGGCGACGACGAGGGGACGGATCAGCTCACGCATGCCCCGATCCTCCCCCGGATCGTCAGCTCCCGGGCCGGCGCGCCCCTCGGTAGCCGCGGCCGATCAGCCAGTGACCGCCGGCGTACAGCCCCACCGCGCCCGCCACCAGCGCGACCTGCACGTACCAGTGCCGCAGCGGGCCGTCCGAGAACGTGCCGGCCAGCACGAGGCCCTTGACCACCAGCGCCGCCAGGAGCAGGACCGCCCCCTCGGCGATGTACCCGCGGTGCGCCCGCTTGTGCTTCTCGATGTCGTTCATGGCGTCGATGATCGCCGGTTGCGGCGCCGGGCCGCATCGGCCCGGGGTCGGGCTTCCCGGCCCCCGGGGCTTGAACCCGGGATATAGCCGGCCGTCAGCTGTCGGCGATCCAGCTGGGGTTGGCCTGCAGGAACGCCGGCACGGTGTCGTCCTTGACCGACCGCAGCAACTCCATCGTCGTGTCGCTGAGCACCTCGACGCTGCCGATGCCGGGCACCGACTCGCTGTTGAACTTGCCGTCGTTGGTCTTGATGGTGATCAGGTCGTCCGGGTTGGTGTTGCGCATCGCGAACGCCCAGTCCTCCAGCGAGATGCCGCCGTTGTCGACCGTCATCGTCTTGCCGATGGCGGTGATCAGCTTGGGCAGCTTCGTCGGCGAGTTGAAGCCGTCGTGCACGGCCTGCTTGAGGATCGCCTTCAGCAGCTGCTGCTGGTGGCGCTGCCGGCCGTAGTCGGAGTCCCGGTTCGCCAGCAGGTCGCGCTGGCGGGCGAAGTCCAGCGCCTCCACCGGGGTGAGGCAGTGGTTGCCCTTCTTGTAGAAGTTGGCGGTCACCCCGGGCACCTTGCGGGGGTTGAGGCCGGCCGCATCGGTCTTGTACGGCACCGCCTGCTTCCCGTCCGCGGTGTGGCCGATGTGGATCGAGGTGACGTCCTCGTCGACGTACATGCAGACCTTGCCGAGGACGTTCACGACGTCCTTGAAGCCGCCGAAGTCGATGATCGCGCCGGCGTCCGGGGTGATGCCGGTGAGCCGCTTGACGGTCAGCGCGAGCAGCTCGAAGCCGTGCGCCTCGGCCTCCTGCCCCTCGAGCCCCCGGCTGCCGAAGGCGAACGCCGAGTTGATCTTGTTCCGGCCGCCCCGGTACGGCTGCTTGCCGTTGTCGTACGCCGGGATCTCGACGTAGCTGTCCCGCGGCAGCGACACGAGGTATGCCCGCGAGTGGTCCGCGGGCAGGTGCAGCAGGATGATCGAGTCGGAGCGGCTCGGCTCCTTGTTCTTCCAGCTCGGCCGGGTGTCGAGGCCGACGAGCAGGATGTTCTTCGCGCCCTTGATGTCGGCGTGCTTGCGGTCGGCGGCGGACCGGGCCCCGCCGATCAGGTTCTCCTGGTCGACCGCGCCGGTGGCGGAGCTGAGCACCAGGTTGGCCCCGACGAGCGAGCCCCCGCTGAGCACCATCAGCACCACGCCGACGGTGAGCAGCCACCGGGCCCACGACGGGGAACGGCGGCCGGCACGCGAAGTCTTCCTCACGGCTGTCCCTCCGGCCTTCACACGGGTGACCCGCAGACGGGGTGCCGACTCGCGGCGGGCGGAATGGTAGCTCACGTTCCTGAATACCTGCTGCGGCGCCGGACCCCGGTACCCTCGGCGGCGATGCGTACCAAGGGGCAGCTCACCGAGGACATCCGGACCGGACGGCGGGCGGCGCTGGTGGTCAACGCGCACTCGCGGCGCGGCGGCCGGCTGCACCACGACGCCCGCGCGCGGCTGCTCGCGGCCGGGTTCACGCTGCTCGGCGACCATCCCGCCGAGCGGCCCGGCGAGCTCGAGGAGAGCCTGGAGGCCGCGATCGGCCTGGGCCCGGACCTGCTCGTCGCGGGCGGCGGGGACGGCACGATCAGCACCGCCGCGCGGATGCTGGCGCACCGCGACATCGCGCTCGGGCTGCTGCCGCTGGGCACGACCAACAACTTCGCGCGTACGGTCGGGGTCCCGCTGGGCCTCGACGCGGCGGTCGCCACGCTCACCGAGGGCACGGTCGTCGACGTCGATCTGGGCCTGGCGGGCGACATGGCGTTCACCAACCACGTCGGCGTGGGCCTGTCCGCCGACGTCATGAGCAACGCGCCGCGCCGCCTGAAGCGCCTCGCCGGGCGGTACGCGTACCCGCTGACGGCGCTCGCCCTGCTGGCCCGGCACCGCCCGCTGCGGGCCCGGGTGCGCGCCGCCGGCAGCGAGCACGAGTTCCTGACCCACCAGCTGTACGTGGCCAACGGCGGCTTCCACGCGGGCCGCCCGATCACGGCGGACGCCGACGCGGACGACCGGCTGCTCGTGGCGTACCCGGTGGGCGGCGGCACCCGGCGCGGGCTGCTGCGCGAGACCGCCCGCAACACGGCGACCGGGCACCGCCGCACGCTGCGCGACGAGCCGTTCCTCGCGGTCGGCGAGCTGTGGCTGGAGACGGACCGCCCGGCGCGGGTCGAGGTCGACGGCGAACCGTGCGGCCGCACCCCCATCCGCGTCGGCGTCGACCCCAACGCGCTGCGCATCATGGCGCCGCCCGGCACCGTCGACCGCTGACCCTCAGTCGCCGTACCGGTGCTGCCTCGTGCCCACCCACGCGTCGTCGTACTGGCCGCCGCCCGCGGAGAGCACGGTGTTCTCCTCGTCGCCCGGCCTGTAGTCGACGAGGTACATCTTCGGCTTGCGCGGGTCGTTCATGCGGTTCTCGAGGCGTTCGACGGCCGCCAGCCGGCTGTTCACCGCGGCGAGCTCCTGCCGCTGCGGGTCCGGGCCGTCCGACGGATCCGGTGGCGACGCGGTGCCGTTGGCGAGCAGCGCCTGCTGGTCGATGAGCGAGGCCTTCTCGCGCGCGAGCAGGATGCGGTTGGCGGTGTCGCGGTCCTCGCTCGGCAGCCCTTCCGCGGCGCCGTACACCTCGGGTTGCTCGGTGATGAGCCGTTCCTTCTCGAGCGGATGTGCGTAGTGCCAGACGGCCGCCTGGCTGACCGGCACCTTCGTCGCGAAGACGCTCTGCGAGACCGGGTCGACCTGCTCGGACCAGTGCAGCTCGGAGGGCAGCGACAGCCACTCGCCGACCGAGGAGCTCTGCCGGTCGAGCTCGGCGCGCGTCCGGCGGTCGGCGTCGTCCGCCAGCCGCAGGATCTCCGAGATCTGCGCGGCGTACGCGTCCACACCGGCCCGCGACTCCGCCGCCACGGTGGCCAGCGGCGCCGTGACCGTGCCCGACTGCAGGTCGACGGTGAGCCCGGCGGCGCGCGCCTCGTCGACGACGCCGCGCAGCATCCGCTGGCAGTGCGCGATGTCGTCGGCGAAACCGCGCAACGCGTCAGCGATGCAGGCGCACTTCACATGCGCATTGCCGATCTGGGTCCGCAGCTTCGCGACCCGTTCCTGCGCGGCGGGCGCGTCGTCGCCGCTCCAGTGGTACGGCAGGTCCCGCGTCTCCGCGCCGAGATCACCGACCGTGGTGTCGATCGCGTCGACGAGCGCGAGCCAGCGGTCCGCGACGCCGCGCAGCGCACCCGTGTCGGCGTCGACGAGCGCGTGCAGGGTGATGGCCATCAGTGGATCTGCCGCAGCTGCCGGGCGGTCAGCTCGTCGTACGCCCGGTAGTCGGCGGCGGTCCGTCTGAGGTCGTCGCCGTAGCGCCGGACGTCGTCGGCCAGCTGCTGGAGCTCAAGGGCCCAGGTGTCCGCGGTGGCGACCATCTGGGAACAGGTGATCGAGCCCTCGACGGCGTGCTGCCCCTGACCGGACCAGCCCTGGACGCGCCGGGAGGTGTCCCGCAGGCGCTCGGCCACCCCGCCGACGGCATCGCCCATCCTGGTCAGCCCCGGTACGTCGATCTCCGTCCTCGGCACATCAGCCTCCCCATCGATGTCCGCTGCCGTCCTGGCACCGTACCGGGAACGGCTCAGGCGGCGATCGACGGGAGGAGCGTCTCCGCGCCGGCCCAGATGCGGGTCGAGTTGTGCGAGTGCACCGCGGCGCTGGAGTAGTACGTGTCGTTGTGGCCCTGCAGCGCGTTGAGCCGGCGGTAGAAGCCGCCCGCGATCGCCTCCGGGCTCACGTGCAGCTCGAACGGGGTGTGGCTGGAGAACACCTCGAGGTCCTCGAAGCGGACCGGGTAGGTGCCCGCGCGGGCGAGGCGTTCGATCTCGACGCGGATGTCGCGCCGCACCTGCGCCTCGGGCAGCGGCTCCGGGCTGCCGTACTTGACGTTGTAGAGGCCGGGGATGCCGGTCGGGCTGAGCCCGTACAGGCCGGGCAGCGGCGGCAGGTTGTACGGCGTGTCCGCGGCGACGTTCTCGAGGCTGAGGCCCTCGGGCAGCCCGGACAGCCGGACCACGCCGGTGTAGTAGGCGCCGCTGACGAACTGGCCGAACACCGACCGCTCGGTGGCGTCGAGGTCGAAGCCGGCGAAGTTCCGCAGCAGCGGCGGGCAGGTCACCACGAGCTTGCGGGCCACGATGAGGCGCAGGCCCTCCGGCGTGGCGACGAGCACGCGCACGCCGCGCCCGGAGCGGTCGACGCGCAGCACGTGCGACTCGAGCAGCACGTCGTCGCCGAGGTGGGCGGTGGCGCGCTCGTACAGCAGGCTGTTGTCGTGGGCCGCGGTCGTGAGGAACGAACGGTCCATGATGTTGCGGACCACGCCCTGACCGAACGTGTTGACGGAGTACAGCGCGGGCAGCCGCAGGATGTCGCCGATGCCCTGGCCGTAGTTGAACACCAGCGGCACGACCGAGCCGAGGTCGTACTTGCGCACGAAGTCGGCGAACGGCGCCACGAGATCGTGCGGCACCGGGTCCGGCAGGTCGATGACGGCGTCGATGGGCCCGTACCGGCTGATGAGGTCGTAGTAGGTGCCGAGCGCGGTGGGGGCAGGCGGCGTGTAGCCGACCGGGCGGCCGGTGCGGAAGTCGACGAACGCGGTGTCGCCGCCGAACCCGCCGAGCCCGGTCAGCTCCAGCCCGAAGCGGCCGAAGTGGCGGTGCACCAGCGGGTCGTCCTCGAAGACGATCACTCCGATGTCGACCGTGCCGCCGGTGGCCGGGTCGTGGTACGTCTCGGTGTGCCCGCCCAGCCGGTCCTTCGTCTCCACGACGGCGACGCTGCGGCCGAGGTCGCCCAGGCGCACGGCCACGTACGTGCCGGCCGAGCCGCCGCCGATGACGCAGACGTCGCGGCGCAGCACATGGGCGTCCGGGATGCCGGCGGCGATGCCGGACGCCGCGGCGGCCGCGCCCGGCGACGTCACGGAGGCGGCGACGGACCCGGCCGCCGTCGCTCCCATCAGGGCGAGCATCCGCTTACGGGTCATTCCCACGGCAGTTTCCTCTCGGCGGTGGACGGGCCGGCCAGCCCACCCTATGCCGATCCATCCACTGTGGAAATGTCAGGCGGCTGACACCTCCCGCTCGGCGATCCGCGGCCAGCCCCGCACGTCGGAGGGCTCCCGGCCGGCCGGTCCCACGTAGTCCGCGGACGGCCGGATGATCTTCGCCAGCCGCTTCTGCTCGAGGATGTGCGCGCTCCAGCCGGCCGTACGCGCGCACGTGAACAGCGGCGTGAACAGCTCGGCGGGCACCCGGGCGAAGTCGAGGACGACCGCCGCCCAGAACTCGACGTTGGTCTCCAGGACCCGGTCCGGCTTGCGTTCGCGCAGCTCGGCCAGCGCGGCTTCCTCCAGCGCGAGCGCCACCTCGTACCGGGGCGCCCGCAGCTCCTTCGCCGCGGCGCGCAGGATCCGGGCGCGGGGGTCCTCGGCGCGGTAGATGGCGTGCCCGAAGCCCATCAGCCGGCGGCCGCTGTCGAGCACCTGGCGGACGTACCCGCGCGGGTCGCCGCTGCGCTCCACCGCTTCCACCATGCCGAGCGCCCGCGCGGGCGCGCCGCCGTGCAGCGGGCCGGACAGCGACGCCACCGCGCCGGACAGGGCCGCCGCGACGTCCGTGCCGGTGCTGGCGATGACCCGGGCGGTGAAGGTGGACGCGTTCATGCCGTGCTCGGCGGCGCAGACCCAGTAGCGGTCGACGGCCTCGGCGTGCCGCGGGTCCGGGTCGCCCTGCCAACCGATCATGAAGCGCTCGGCGGCGGTGCGCCCCTCGTCGACACGCCGCTGCGGCACGGCCGGCCGGTCCGCGCCGCGGGCCGCCTGGGCCACGAACGACAGCATCATGGCCGACACCCGGGACACGTCCTCGCGCGCCTGCTCGTCGCCGATGTCGATGAGCGGCTGCAGACCCCAGTGCGGCGCGAGCATCGCCGTGGCCGCCTGCAGATCCACCCGGATGTCGCCGGAGCCCACCGGCAAGGCGTACGGCTCGGCCGGCGGCAGCGGGCGGTCGAGGTCGCCGTCGACGAGCAGCCCCCACACGTCGGCGAAACCGGCCCGCCCGACGAGCTTCTCCACGTCCACCCCGCGGTAGCGCAGGGCCCCTCCATCCCGGTCGGGCTCGGCGATCTGGGTGTCGAAGGCGACTACTCCGGCGAGGCCCGGTTGCACGGTCATCATGCGCCCACTGTCGGACCGGCACAGTCAACTTGTCAATGTTGATTCAGTCAATATGAAAAGATGACCACATGGGTACGGAGCGGCTGCTGACCACGGACGACGTGGCGACGCACCTCGGCGTGAAGAAGTCGACCGTGTACGCGTACGTGAGCCGCGGCCTGCTGACGAGCCGGCGCAACGGCAGCGGCAAGGAGAGCCTGTTCAGCGAGGCGGACGTCCGCGCGTTCGCCGCGCAGCGCCGCCGCGGGACCGGGGCCGCCGACCCGGCCGGCTCCCCCGCGATCCACACCGGCATCACGCTGATCACCGGCGAGGCGCTGTACTACCGCAGCTTCGACGCCGACGTCCTCGCCCGGCGCGAGTCCTTCGAGTCCGTGGCCGCTCTGCTGTGGACCGGCACGCTGCGGCACGAGGAATTCCCGCCCGACCCGGACCTGCGGGCGCTCGCCGAGGCCGTGACCGCGCCGCTGCCCGCCCCGGCCCGGCTGACCGACCGGCTACGGGTCATCGTGGCCGCCGCGGGCGCCGCGGACCGGCTGCGCTTCGACACGACACCGGCGGCCGTGGTCGCCACCGGCCGGACGATGCTGGCGACGATGGTGTCGGCCCTCCCGGCCCGGTCGAGCGAGCCGGCGGCACCGGGCCCGCACCCGTTCGCCAGCGCGCTGTGGAGCAGGCTGAGCGCCGAGCCGTCCACACCGGACCGCGTCGCCGCCCTGAACGCCGCGCTCGTGCTGCTCGCCGACCACGACCTGGCGGCTTCCACGTACGCGGCCCGGGTGGCGGCGTCGACCCGGGCGCACCCGTACGCGGTGGTCAGCGCGGGCCTGGCGACGCTCGACGGACCGCTGCACGGAGCGGCGAGCGGCCTGGTCGTCGAGATGCTGACCGCCGCGGCCCGCTCCGGCGACGCCCTCGGCGCCGTCTCCGAACGGATGCGGTCCGCCGGCGGCGTGCCCGGATTCGGCCACCCGCTCTACCCGGACGGCGACCCGCGAGCCGCCACCCTGCTCGACCTCGTCTCCCGGCTCACCCCGGCCGGGCCGGCGCTGCGGACCGCCCTCGACGTCGCCGCCACGATGAACTCCAGAGCCGGCATCCGGCCCAACGTGGACTTCGCCCTGGCGGCGTTCACACTGTCCACCGGCATGCCCCCGGACGCCGGCGAGGCGATCTTCGCGACGGCGCGGACGGCGGGGTGGCTCGCGCACGCGATCGAGGAGTACGCCGACCAGCCGAGCCGCTTCCGCCCCAGCGGCCGCTACGCCGGCCTCCCACCCCACGAGTAACGGCCCCCGAAACGCCGCGCCGATCGGCTACTTCGCTCCGCCCCGCTGCCCGGTCGTGCGCGAATGCTCGGGAGACCGAGCGCCATTGGCCGGTGAACGCCTTCTCATGCCGATGAGATTGCACAGAGCGAACGGGATTCGACGTATGTGAAACGCCGAAGGGCCGCGACCGAAAATGGGCTTCCATTCTCGCGACGTCGTCACGCCCGACTGATTCCCATCGTCGACAGTGTCGACGTGTCTGGCATGACGCCGTTCCCGGCGCATGTTTTCTCTCCACGGCGGCGGCACACCTCATTTTGCCTCGACAGATGGTGTTCGGTGTCAATGCCGTGAGGCCTGTCGATGATTGCACCGGCTCGGGCGCCGCGATACTGGACACCGCCGCCGGGTCGGCCGCGGCCGGGTCGGGACTGCCGCCTGCCCGGCCGGGGCCCGCGTCGGTGTCGGCCGCGCCGAGTGGTGGGCATTCACGTGCCGGACAGGTTTCACCTGCGCGAACCGGACCGGAGTCGGGCCGCCGTGGTGATGCTGCATCGCGGTGTTCCCTCGGCGCCGCCGGACTGCGGGGACTCACCGGCCGCTGCGTGCCATGACCGCCGGAGCGACGGAGCTTGGCGGCGTGCCTGAGCGCCAATCCGTACGCCCGCCGACGGGCATGCTCGCGGCGAAACTCCTCCCGGGCGGGAGAATGGCGACGTGACGCGGTCCGATCGCGCATCGCTTCTAATTCCGCCGACGAGAACAACTGAAGCTGCCGCATTCGATAATTGTTCCGCAACGGCACTCGAAGCGGCACTCGACGATCTTCCCAAGAAAGCGAGGCTGGTCACATGGACATCGGCTGCACAATCTTTGGACCGGCCTCCGGCCGGCGGGAGGGATGCCTTCGGGCGGCGAGGAGCCCAGGTTCATCTGCCGCAGACAGTTCGGGTGGTCATGGGCGGTGGTCTGAGACGTCATCGTCGGCCCTGAACACCTGTCCCAAGATGGAGGCCAAGTGGCGGTAGTCCTCCATGAGCGGCCCCACCAAGCGCCGGTCGGGCTCGAAGGCATCACGCAGACCCTTGGCGAGGTCTTCCAGCCGCTGTTCCCAGGCCCCGGTGGCCTTCTGGTTCCTGCGCTCGAACGAATGCCAGCGTCGCCAGCCGGACTCGATGACTTCGTCAGCGGTCTCCGGCCTGACAACAGGCGACCCCTCCTTGTGGAGGTCATGCATCGCATCGCGGGCCGAGGACCGTGTTGCAGGCGGCATCTCCATGAGGGCCAGTATCGCCGCCGTGCGCGTTGCAGCCTCTGCCGAGGCACGACGTGATGCGGCCTGACGTGGCCGTTCCGGCCTGGCGTGGTGCTCGGCGCCGCCGGGGTCCGGCAAGCCTGTGCCCGGCCTCGTGGCCGTCCCGCGCGCCCTGTCCGTCAGACAGCGGCGACGGAAACCGGCAGGAAGGCACATGGATGGCGGAGAACCGTACGGCACCGGGCGACGCGTTGCAGCGGTGGTGGGAGCGGGTGGCGGCCGGCGGCACGGTGGATCGCGCCGCCCTCGACGCGGCGATCGAGCAGGGGTGGCGGACGGTGGACAGCGGGGCCGGCGGGGATCTCGAGGAGCGGCAGCTCGCGGTCGCCCATCAGGATCGGTGGGAACGGGATCGCGCCTGTTTCGCGGACGCCGACCGGGCCATCGCCCTGTGGCGGCGGGTGCTCGGCCGGCAGCCCGGTGAGGGGTACGCCGCCCTGCTGTGCGGCCGGCTGCTGGCGTTCCGGGCCGAGCGCACCCGCGACCCGGGCGACATGGCCGAGGCCGTACGGCTCGCCGACATCGCGACCCGGGCGCTCGACGACGCCGGCTCCTGGTACGTGTCGGGCTGGGCCCATCTGGTCCGCGCGTTCAGCGGCGGGCAACCCGACGGCCTCGGTGAGGCGCTGAGCCGGTTCGGCACCGCTCTGCGCCGCGGCCCCGACGACAACCTGCGCTGCGTCATCGTCCGTGATCAGCTGCGCGCCTCCTTCAGCCGGTACGGGCAGGGCCGGCTCGGCCGGGCGGAGCTGCGGGACCTGGTCGAGGGTGGACACGCCCTGCTCGACGCGCCCGGCGACGCCGACGTGCCCGATCAGGCGCTGCTGGCGGGAACCCTGGCCATGATCGAGATCGGCATCGCCGCGCCCGAGGGCCGGGCCAGCGGCTTCGCCCGCTGCCGCGCCCTTCTCGCCCGGTATCGCGACGTCGAGCTGCCCGACCCGCACCTGCGCGCCGAGCTGGACAGCGCCCAGGCCCAGCTCGACCACTTCGCCGGCACGAGCGGCGACCGGGACCGGGGCGTCACCGCGGTCGGCCGGCTCGCCGCGTCCGACCGGTTCTCCCCCGACCAGCGCGACACCATCGCCGGGCAGCTCGCCCTCATGCGTACCGGCCGGGCCGTCGAGGAGGGCGACCTCGCCGCCCTGGACACGGCCATCGAGCAGCTCCGGACCGGGCCGGACCGGGCCGCGCGGGCCCTGGCCGCGGCCCTGACGTCGGTCCGCGAGGCCGGGCGGCTCGCCGAGGCGGGCGACGAGACGGCGGCCGCTGCCGCGCTGGCCCGTGCCCGGCGGGAGCTGCCCGGCGACGACCCGGCGGCGGAGGTGCTGGGCGTCATGCTCGCCCACCTGACCGGTGGCCGGTCGCCCGTCGGGGGCGACACCCCCGCCACGGCCGCCGTACGCTTCACCGCCCTCGCCGCCGAGGTGCGCGCGGCCGCGGCCCGCGGCGACATCGCGACGCTGCGCCGGCTCGCCGCCACTGCCGGTCCGCTCGCCGACCGGATCCCGGACGCCTATCCGATGCTGAAGGTTCCCGCGCTGAGCACCGCGGGAACGGCCGAGGTGGAGGTGGCCCGCCGCGACCCGGCCGACCACGCCGCCGCGGCGCGGGCCACCGCCCGGCTCGCCGCGGCCTGCGCGCTGGCGGGCGGACCGCACCACGCGCTCTGGCCGCAGCTGGCCATCGCCCACGGGCATGCCCTGCGGCTGGGCGACCGGCCCGATCGGGCCCGCAGCCGGGCGACCGGCCGGTCCGCCCTGCTCGCCCTGACCTGGCAGGCGCTGGTCCAGGCGGACACCGGGCGCGCGCTCGAAGCGGCGGCCGCGGCCGGGCGGCATGTCCGTACCGTCGCGGCCTGGTGCGCCGAGGACGCCGGTGATCCCGCCGCCGCCGACGACCTGGTCGCGGTCCTCGACGCCGGGCGGGGGCTCGCGCTGAACGCCGCCACCGCCTCCCGGTCCATGCCGGAGCGGCTGGCCGCGGCCGGTCACCCCGGACTCGCGCAGGCGTGGCGGGACACCGGCGGTGCGGGTGGGACACCCGACGACAATCTGCGCGTACGGGCCCTGCACGCGCTCACGGCCGGCTCGGACGTGTTCACCGCTCCCGGCCCGGCCGAGATCCGGCGGGCGCTGAGCGCGACCGGTGCCGACGCGCTGGTCCATCTGGTCCCGGCCGACGACGCCCGCCCCGGCATGGCCGTGGTCGTACCCGTCGCCGGCCGGGTACGCGTCCTGCCCCTGCCCGGCCTGCGGGCCGGGCACGCGCCCACCGGCTGGACCCGCGCCGCGAGGGATCTGGCCCCGGCGGGGGGCGGGGGGACGGCCGGCGGCCACGCCTTCGACGAGGTGTGCCGGTGGGCGTGGACAGCCGCGATGGGACCGCTCACCGAGCTCGCCGAGGGCTGGCACCTGCGGCGGCCGGCCCGGCTCGTGCTCGTCCCGACCGGGGCGCTCAGCCTGGTGCCCTGGCACGCCGCGTACGACGGGCGGCACTACGCGATCGAGCGACTCGTGATCTCGTACGGTGTCTCCGCCCGGATGTTCTGCGCCTCGGCCGGGACGCCACCGCGCTCGCCGCGGGCCGCGCTCATCGTCGGCGACCCGGGCGGCGACCTGCCGCACGCCGCCGCCGAGGCCCGCGCGGTCCACCGCGACTTCCATCCCGCCGGCACGCTGATGCCGCACGCCACCGCCGAGGACGTGCTGACGTGGATCGCCGAGCCGGGGCGCGGGCCGTCGCTGCTGCACCTGGCCTGTCACGGGTACGTCGACCGGGACCGCCCGGCCGACGCCCGCCTCGCCCTCGCCGGCGGCGACCTGCCGGTGCTGCGACTGCTCGCCCACGCCCGCTCGGCCGGGCTCGACCTCGACCGGGTGGTGCTGTCCGCCTGCTCGACCGGGGCGGCCGGCTCGCTGCACGACGAGGCGATCAGCCTCGCGACCGCATTCCTGGCCGGCGGGGCGCACACCGTCTTCGGCTCGCTGTGGGCCGTCCCGGACGCGGACACGGCGAAGCTCATGTACGCGCTGCACCACCAGCTCACCGTGCGCGGCCGGCCGCCTGCGGACGCGTTGCGCCTGGCCCAGCTCGCCATGCTGGAGCCCGCGCGCGAGCCGCTGCCGGACCTGCCGCCGGAGCTGTCCACGGCCGGGACGGCGGGGCCTCAGGGCTGGGCGGCCTTCGTGCACATGGGCCGGTGAGCACCGTCCGGATCCGTCATGGTTCGGGCGACGACGGAAGCTTCAGCCGCTCGATGACGGTCGCGTTCTTGTCGGAGGGTCATGTCACCATCCCTGTCATGCACGAGATCGTCACCGCGGCGCTGGTTCGCGAAGGCCGGGTCCTGCTCGTCCACCGGAGCGCGGCCCGGCACGTCCACCCGGACGTGTGGGACCTGCCCGGCGGGCACGTCGAGGCGGGTGAGACGGAGCTGGCCGCGCTCGCCAGGGAGATGCACGAGGAGCTGGGCGTGCGGATAGCGACCGGCTCGGCGATCCACCTGTGCCGGCTGCGGGTGGGCGGCGGCGAGGATTCCGTGGGGTTCAGCGCCTGGATGGTCGGCGAGTGGGAGGGGACACCGGCGAACGCCGCTCCCGAGGAACACGACGAGATCCGTTGGTTCCGGCCGGAGGAGATGCCTGCGCTCATCCACGAGCCCGTCGGCGCGGCGGTGGCCGCCGCAATTCGCGGTACGGACGGGACCAAAGCCCATAGTTTCGAGGTAGTCCGGCGTCATAACCTGCAGGCGTGATGAGCACCGCCACCCGTCCCGCTCGCCGGCGTACCGTCCGGCAGTTCGTACCGCCGCAGCACGGGGCGTGGGCGATGCTGCTGGTGCCGTACCTGGCCGGGGTTCTCGCGGCCGGCTTCCGGGTGCCGGACCTGCCGCTGCTGGGCGCCTGGGCAGCCGGGTATCTGTTCTCGTACTTCGCCCTGCAGGCGCTCAAGACTCGCCGCCCGCAGCGCTACCGCGAGCAGCTCCTGTGGTACGGGTCCGGCACCGCCGCGCTCGCCCTCCCGGTGCTGGTGACCTCGCCGCAGGTGCTGCTCTTCGCCCCCGCGTACGCGGCCCTGATCGCGGTCAACGCCTGGTACGCCCACCGCCGCCGGGAACGGGCGCTGCTCAACGACCTCGCGTCGGTCGTGCAGAGCTGTCTCATGGTGTTCGTGGTGGCGGCGGTGGCCGGGCAGGCGCCGGGACGGGTGTGGGTCCCGTTCCTGGTCGTGCTGATGTACTTCGCCGGCACGGTGCTCTACGTCAAGACGATGATCCGCGAGCGCGGCAGCCGGGCGTACCGGCACGCGTCGGTGGCGTACCACGCCGTGGCGCTGGTGGTCGCGGCGACGCTGGGGCCGGTCCAGGCGGCCGTCTTCGCGCTGCTGCTGGCGCGCGCCTGGGGGCTGGCGGGGCGGCCGCTCAGCCCGAAACAGGTGGGGCTCATCGAGATCGGCGCCACCGTGCTGGTGCTCGTGGCGGCGCTCGCCTGACTGTGCCCGTACCTGAAAAAGGTCTCTACGACGCGATGCCGCGACGGGGGTCGGGGTAGACCGCGTCGAACGTGCTCAGCCAGCGCACCTGCTCGCGCGGCGGTATGCCGCAGCCGCGCAGGAAGGCGACCAGCGAGTCGCGCCGCGGCACGGTGCGGCCGGTGACCAGGTTGTGGACCGTGGCGCGGGAGATCGGCGTGCCCGCGTCCGTGCTGCGCCGCGCCACGCTGTCCAGCGACCGCCGGCAAGCGATCATGAGGGCGCGCAGGCGGCGGGCGAACTCGTGCGGCGTGGCGGCGCCGGTGGGGTCCGGGGGTGCTGTCGTGATGCTGGTGACCGGGTTCATGGCTGGTAAAACTCCGTCGGGGCCGGCTGTGCGGGGGCGGGTGGCCATCGCCCATGCTGCGGCGGGCCCCGGAGCCGAAACAAGAACGCGGCCGCGTACGAGTTCTACAGCGGCAGCCACTCGATGCCCGTGGTGACCTCCGCGAGGATCTCCGGCAGCGGCTCCACGCCCAGCCCCGGCCCGGACGGCACCGCGAGGTGTCCCCCGTCCAGCACGAACGGCTCGGTCAGGTCGGTGCGGAAGTAGCGGCCGGACGCGGACGTGTCGCCGGGCAGGGTGAAGCCCGGCAGCGCGGCGAGCGCCACGTTGGCCGCGCGGCCCAGGCCGGTCTCCAGCATCCCGCCGCACCAGACCGGTACGCCGTGCGCCGCGCAGACGTCGTGGATGCGCCGCGACTCCAGGTAGCCACCCACCCGGCCGGGCTTGACGTTGACGATGCCGCAGGCGCCGAGCCGGATGGCGTCGGCCGCCGCGCGGGCCGAGGTGATCGACTCGTCGAGGCAGATCGGCGTCCGTACCCGCGAAGCCAGATCGGCGTGCCCGACGATGTCCTCCTCGTCCAGCGGCTGTTCGATGAGCAGCAGGTCGAACGGGTCGAGCGCGGCCAGCAGCGGGGCGTCCGCCCGGGTGTACGCCGTGTTCGCGTCGACCTGCAGCAGCACGTCGCCGCCGAAGCGCTCGCGGACGGCGCGGACCGGCGCCACGTCCCAGCCGGGCTGGATCTTCAGCTTGATCCGCAGGTAGCCCTCGGCCAGGTAGCCGTCCACGGCGTCGAGCAGCTCACCGATCGAGTCCATGATGCCGACGGACACCCCGCAGGGCACGCGGTCGCGTACCGCGCCCAGCTCCCGTGACAGCGGGCGGCCGGCGGCGCGCAGCTCCGCGTCCAGGATCGCGGTCTCCAGCGCCGCCTTGGCCATCCGGTGGCCCTTGAAGCGGTGCAGGGCCGGGGCCACCGCGGCGGCGTCGGCGGGCGGGTCCGCGGCCAGCGCCGGGACGAGGAAGCGGCGCAGCACGTCCGCGACCGCCTCGGTGTACTCGCTGGAGTAGAGCGGGTCGGCCATCGCCACGCACTCGCCCCAGCCCTCGGCGTCCTCCGCGACGGCGCGGACCAGCAGCACCTCGCGGCCGGTCTGGGTGCCGAAGGAGGTGCGGAACGGCGCCACCAGGGGCATCCGTACGCGGCGCAGCTCGAAACCGGTCAGCTTCACGAGGTCCCCCCGTCGCGGGCGGGGCGGGTGACGACGTACCACCCCGCTCGGTCGAATCCCTGCACCGTGGCCCCCTCGGCCAGCAGCGTCCCCAGCGTCTCCCGTACCGCCAGCCGCCAGCGCCGGGCCCGCGCCGCGTCGGTACGCCGCAGCGCCTCGACGTCCGGCGGTACGGCCACCAGCACGGTGTCGCCGTCGGGCCGCCCCGGCACCGGTTCCCCGTCCGGGGAGCGGTCCAGGCCGATCACGGCGCCCGAGCAGGTCAGGTCGGCGACGCTCCACCGTGGTACGACCCCCGCGCCGGCCTGCCGTACCCGGGGCGCGGCCAGCTCCCAGCGCACCAGCAGCCGGTCGGTGTCGTCGCCGCCGTTCACGCCGTCCTGCATGCCCCCGTAGAAGTCGGTCAGGTACTGCACCGGTACACCGCCGAGCTTGACCAGGTTGAAGTACGCGTTGCGGCTGACCAGCGGGTCGAACGTCCAGGTGACGGTGTCGACGCCGTGGCCGAGCGCCCACGCGCGCTGGTGCAGCTTCAGCGCCCGGCCGACGCTGCGGCCCATCGCGGCGGGGGCGACCCCGGCGATGTGGCTGTGCAGTTCCCGCTGGGCGGGCGGGGCGAAGAAGCCGACGCAGGCGCCCACCATGCCGGAGTCGTCGAACGCGCCGGCGACGTAGCTGCCGGCCTTGCTCAGCGCGCGCAGCAGCTCCGGGGTGACCAGCGGGGTCGCCGGATCGGGCCGCCAGATGGCCGAGAACAGCCGGTCCACCTGCCGCAGCTCGCTCAGCTCGGTCAGCACACGGACCCGCACACCCGCGGCGCCGGCGGCTGCGTCCGCTGCCGCCTCCGCCTCACCGGGCCGGGCCAGCACGCCGGTGTGGTCGCTCACGACGACACCGCATCCGGGTACGCGGACAGCACCGTACGCTCACCGGCGAGCAGGTCGGCCGTCAGCGCGGCGACCAGCGCGGCCCGCCGCGGCAGCTCAGCCACCACGACGTGCTCGCTGTCGGCGTGCGCGCCGCCGCCGACCGCGCCGAGCCCGTCGAGGGTGGGCGTGCCGACCCCGGCGGTGAGGTTGCCGTCGGAGGCCCCGCCCACAGCGGCCCTGGCCGGCGCCGGGATGCCCAGGCGGCGCGCCACCGCGACGGCACGCTCGTACAGTGCCGCGGACGCGGTCGCTTCCAGCGGTGGACGGTTCGGCCCGCCGTCCAGCTGGAGGCGGGCGCCGGGCAGCACCGCGACCAGCGCCCGCATCGCCCGGTCCACCCGCTGCTGCTCGTCGCGGTCGGCGACCCGGACGTCGACGGCGGTCTCGCCCTCGGCCGGAACCGTGTTGATGGTGGTGCCGGCGGCCAGCGCGGTGGGCACGACCGTGGTGCCGCGGCTCGGGTCGGCCAGCGCCTGGATCGCGAGGATCTGGTGCGCCAGCTCCACCGAGGCGTTCACGCCGCGATGGGGTTCCAGCCCGGCGTGGGCGGCGCGGCCCCGCACCCGCAGCTGGTACATCGACACGCCCTTGCGTTCGGTCTTCAGCGCGCCACCGTCGGCCGACGCCTCCAGCACCAGCGCCGCCGCGCACCCGGTCGCCGCCGACTCGATCAGCTCCCGGGAGCTCGGCGCCCCGAGCTCCTCGTCGCCGGTGATCAGCACGGTCACGCCGGCGCGGTCCGGCAGCTGCGCGACGGCGTGCAACGCCTGCACCACGCCCGCCTTCATGTCGAAGCAGCCGGGGCCGCGCAGGACGCCGCCGGTGACCGTGAACGGGCGGGTCCGCAGCGAGCCGACCGGCCAGACCGTGTCGTGGTGCCCGGAGATCAGCACCCGCGGCGGGCCGTCGCCGAAGCGCCAGCGCAGATGCGTACGCCCCTGCAGCACGATGCGCTCGGGCTCGGCGCCCAGCAGCCGGGCGCCCGTCCCGGCGACCACGTCGGCGCTGCGGGCCACCGCGACCACGTCGTGCGACGGCGACTCGCAGGTCACCAGCCGCTCGATGTCGGCGAGCATCTCCGGCAACCGCCGGGTGAGCCGGTCCAGCACCGTCATCTCAGGCCACCTTGGGGGTCGCGCGGACGCCGAGGTGCACGTAGCGCTCCCCGGTGGGCAGGCGGTAGAAGGTCACCGGGATCCACGTGCCGCTCTCGGGCAGGCGTACGGCGAATCGGCCGGCCGAGACCGGCACCAGGTCCAGCTCCTGGACCGGGTCCGGGGTGAGCTCGGCCAGCGGCCCGGTGACCGTCATCCGCAGCCGGGGGCCGTCGGCGCCGTCGAGCACCTCGATGCGGGAGCCGGCCCGCTCGTACGTGCCCAGGTGCTCGGGCAGGTTCGCGTCCACGGGCTCCGCCGGCGGCGCGAACGGCTCGGGCATCCGGACCCCGGCCACCTCGGCCAGGATCTCCGAGTACAGGTCCTGGTAGAGGCCGCGGCCGTCGTCGATGTTGGTCAGCAGCGCGATCGCCAGCCCCTGCTCGGGCAGCAGCCGCAGGAACGCCGCCTGGCCGATGGTGTTGCCGTCGTGGCCGACCAGCCGCCGGCCGTCCCAGCCGAACCGGATCCAGCCCAGCCCCCACGAGTCGCCGAGCACGTCCTTGTCCGGCAGCTCGACCTGCTCGGTGGCCATCTCCGCGGCGGCGGCCTCGCTGAGCAGCCGGGTGCCGTCGGGCGCCAGGCCGCCGCTGAGGTGCAGGCGGGCGAAGCGCAGCAGGTCGGCCGCGGTCGCGTTGATCAGCCCGGCCGGCCCCATCGAGCGCGGCAGCATCCACACCGGGGTCCGGACCGGACCGTCCGGCCCCGAGCTGTGCCCGGCGGCCGTACGGTGCAGCAGCGCCTCCTCCGGCAGCGTCCCGGTACGCCGCAGCCCGAGCGGCTCGCTCAGCCGCCTGCGGACGGCCTCGTCCCACGTGCCGCCGGTGAGCTTCTCGATGACCCGCCCGGCCAGCACGTACCCGGAGTTGCAGTACGACCAGGTGGCGCCCAGCGGGTGGTTCTGCGCGACGTCGGCGAGCCCGGCCACGTACTTCTCGACGCAGTCGTCGCCGCGGCCGGTGTCGGTGAAGACGTCGCCGTCGATGCCGCTGGTGTGGGTGAGCAGGTGCCGCATCGTCACCTTCGCCGCGACGCCCGGGTCGGACAGCCGCAGCTCCGGGAGCACGTCCACGATCGGCGCGTCGAGCTCGAGCTTGCCGTCGTCGACGAGCTGCAGGGCCAGCGTCGCCGTCCACACCTTGCTGATCGAGCCGATCTGGAACACCGAGTCGGTGGTGGTCGCGACGCCCGAGTCGGCGTTGACGACCCCGTACGCGGCCTCGACCAGCTCGTCCTCGCCGCCCGCTCGCAGCCGCAGCACGCCGAGCACGGCCCCGGGCACCCGGTGCCGCTCGGCGAGCGCGGCCAGCCGGCGCTGCCAGTGGGCGGCGTCGAGCGGGGGCGGGCGGTGCCCGGTGTGGCGGCGTACCCACTCGGCGACGCGGCGGTTGTAGTCGAGGCGCTGCGACGGCGGTCCGTCCACGATGACCAGGTGCGACGCGCCGGGGTAGAGCACCAGCTCGGCCGGGATCCGGCGTTCGCGCAGCGCGGTGTACCACTGCTGGGCCTGCCCGGCCGGGCAGCGCACGTCGGCCTCGCCGTGCAGGATCAGCGTCGGCGTCGCGACCTCGCCGACCCAGGTCATCGGCGACATGGCGGCGTACCGGTCCGGGTGCTGCCAGGGTGGGCCGCCCAGCTCGTACGCCGCCAGGAACGCCCCGTCGTCGGACGTGCCGGCCATGCTGGCGAGGTCGCTGACCACGCCCCCGGCCACCGCGGCGGCGAACCGCTCGTCGTGCGCGGTCAGGTAGCAGGTCATGTAGCCGCCGTAGCTGTAGCCGGTCACCGCCAGCCGCTGCGGGTCGGCGACGCCCTCGGCGACCAGGTCGTCGATCGGCTCGAGGAAGTCGGCGGCGTCGGCCTCGCCCCAGGCGCCCTGGGTGGCGGTGAAGAACCGCTCGCCGTAGCCGTCGCTGGCCCGCGGGTTGAGCAGCAGCACCGCCCAGCCGTCGGCGACGAGCTCCTGGTGGTAGAGGTGCACGTCGTCGGCGGCGCCGTTCCACGCGTTGTGCGGGCCGCCGTGGATGTCCAGCAGCAGCGGGCCCGGGCCCTGCGCCTCGGGGTCGCGGATCAGCCAGCCGTGCACGACCGTGCCGTCGGCGATGGTGAACTCGCGTTCCTCGCGCGGGAACAGCTCCACATCGGTGTCGCCACCGCCGGTCAGCACCGTTTCCCCGCCGCCGGCCACGTCGACCGTCACCACGTCGCCGTACGAGGCGGGGGTCGCGAGCACCACGGCGGCTTGCGCACCGGCCACGGACAACCCGGACACGACGCGGCCGGCCCCCGCCACCACCGGGCGCGGGTCGCCGCCGGCCGCGTCGACGGCGTACACGTGGGTGCAGCCGCGGTCGCGTACGCAGAACAGCAGCGTCGCGCCGTCGGCGGTGAACTGTGGCGTCCCGCCCGGGTAACCGGGTGCGCCCGGCATCACGTTGCGATCGAGCCCCGCGGCCAGGTCGCGCACCTCGCCCCCGTCGAGCGGTACGCGCAGCAGCCGGGCGTGCCCGACCGGGTCACCGGTCATCCCGACGACGATCAGCGCCTGTCCGTCCGGCGTCCAGGTCACGGTGCTGCCGAAGCCGTCCCGCAGCCCTGCCACGCGCGGCCGGGCGTGCCGGTCGTCCACCTCGAGCACGTGCACGGGTGCCCGCGCGACCAGGTCGGCGTCGGGCGCGGTGGCGGCGGTGAACGCGAGCCGGGTGGAGTCCGGCGACCAGGCGGGGTCGCCGGCGTGCCAGTCGCCGTCGGTCAGCTGCCGGCACCGGCCGGTCGTGACGTCGACGAGGAAGAGGTGCTTGCGCATGCCGCGCAGCAGGCCGGTGCCGTCGGCCTGGTAGTCGAGCCGGTCGATCACCACGGGGGCGTGCGTGCGGCGGCGCCCGGCCGCGCCGGCGTCCTCGCCCGGGGCGGCGGTGATGTCCACGGCCGCCGCGAAGGCGATCCGGGTGCCGTCAGGGCTCCACACCGGCCGGCCCGCACCGAGCGGCAGGTCGGTGAGCCGCTCCGGCTCACCGCCGGCGGCCGGCAGCAGCCACACCTGCGCGGGGCCGTCGCCCGCGCGCAGGAAGGCGAGCCGGCTGCCGTCCGGTGACCACGCCGGCGCGGTGTCGGCCGGGCCGCGGGTGAGCCGGCGCGGGTCGCTGCCGTCCCCGGCGCACCAGAGCTCGTACCGGACGCGATCGGCGTCGGCGTCGGCGGTGCACCGCACGTACGCGACCCGGCCGTCGTGGGACAGCGCCGGCTGCGCGGGCACGGTCAGGGCCAGGAGATCCTCGATGCGCTGGCGACGCGGCACGGCACCCTCCTCCAAGGGTCGTCGGCTTCCTTGCGCGAAGCCTGCCCGGTGCCGTGGTGCGGTGTCTTGGTGCGCGGCGACGAGAAGCGGGGGCCGCTCTCGTCGGTTACGCCAGCGGCGTGAACACCCGCAGTTGCAGCATCGCGCCGAACCGGGCGTCCGGGTCGGCCAGGTCGACGGCGCCCAGCTCGGCGAGGCGGCGCAGCCGGTAGCGGAACGTGTTGGGGTGCACGTGCAGCACCGCCGCGGCCGCCACCACGTCGCCGAACGCGTCGAGCCACGCGGCGAGGGTCTCGACCAGCCGGGCGTTGTGCTCCGCGTCGTACGCCAGCAGCCGCGCCACCGGTCCGCTGGGCGTGTCCCCGCGGGCCGCGACGGCGTCGCGCAGCTCCAGCAGCATGGCCTCGGTGTGCACGTCGGTCAGGCGGGCCACGCGGCGGGTGCCGGGGTGGCCGCGCAGCACCCGCAACGCCCGGTCGGCGCCGGCCCGCGCGGTGGGCAGCTCCGCCACCGAGGACGCCACCGGGCTCACCCCGGCCACGAGGCAGGCCCGCTCCCCGATGCGGTCCAGGAAGCCGGTGGCCGCCCGTTCCGCCTGCCGCTCGCCGTCGCCGGCGGTGACCGGCAGCAGACCGTACGTGATGTCGCCCAGCAGGGCCACCGCGCTGCCGGCGTGCACCGCGCTCAGGTGCATCGCCAGCGCGTCGCTCATCCGCTGCCGCTGGGCCGCGAGCCCGGAGGTGTCGGCGGCGCCGGCGCCGGACGGGTCCGTCATCCCGACCGCGAGGATCACCAGCGGCCGGTCGGCCAGGCCGAGGCGGGCCAGGGAGTCGCGCGCGCCGGCGCCGCCCTCGAGCGCCGTGCCGACCAGCTCGGTCCGCAGCCGCCGCTCGACGTCGGCGCCCGCCCGCAGCCGCAGCATGTGCAGCGCGACCAGGTTGGCGGCGTCGCTGAACGCCCGCGACCGGTCCGGGGTCAGCGGCCTGCGGACCGCGGCCCAGATCGAGCCGAGGAACTCGTCGCCGGCGCGGACCGCCACCGCCACCCGGGGCACCGAGAAGTCGCCCGCATCCGGCGGCGGCGTCACGAACACCGGCTGCTCGCTGCGGTGCAGGTCCCGGGTCACGCCGGTACGCGACAGCATCCGCGCGTACCGCTCGGGCACCTGCCGGCCCAGGATCGTCTCCACCCGGGACTTGTCCGCCTCCTCCTGGCGCCCGGAGAAGGCCAGCACGCGCGAGTCGGGGTCCTCGATCGTCACCGGCGCGTCGACGAGCGCGGCGACGGCGTTGGCGAGGGCGAACAGGTCGCCGGAGGGCATCCCGCCGAGCGTCTCGGGGCCGGCGTCGCCGACGTCGCCCTGGCTGAGCATGGACCGCAGCAGCGCCGCGAGCTGCGCCCAGGACGCGCCGCGGGTGAGCGCCAGCACCGCCACACCGGCGTCGCGGGCCGCGGCCCGCAGCTCGTCCGCGGCCGGGACGGGCGCCCGCAGCACCAGCCCGGCGGCGCCGTGCCGCCCCAGCGTGCGCAACAGCGCGGTGATCTCCGCCGGCTCGCGCAGCCCCACGCCCAGCACCAGCGCGTGCGGGGGCAGGCTGGGCTCGTCGTACGGGTCGTGAATGGCGACACCGCCGATCGGGTCGCCGGTCCCCGGATCGCCGTGCACGAGCTCGAGCAGGGTGGCGCCCAGGTCGTCCAGGACACGGCCGAGGCTGGCACGCGGCTGCTGACTCATCGGCTCCCTCTCCTGGTCATGCCCTCCTGGCCCTCCTGCGGTACGCGACCGGAGCTCGATGATCGTCCGTCCCCGGCCGCCCGGGCAACGGTCCCTTGAGACCGGGCCGGGCTCAGCCGACGGCGGCGACCGCGGCCGGGGCGGCGAAATGGCAGGCGGCGAGGTTGCGGCGGCCGGCGCCGGCCGGGTCGGCGGTTCGGCACACGTCCCGCTCGGGCAGCACCAGGGGGCCGACGGGGCAACGCGGGTGGAACCGGCAGCCGGCGGGCGGCTGGTGCGGGTCCGGCGGGGCGGCGTCGGCGACCGGCCGCGGCGGCTCGGGCACCGCGACGCCGGCGCGCGGGACGGCGGCGAGCAGCTCCCGCGTGTACGGGTGCTGCGGATCGCCCAGCACGTCGGCGACGGGCCCGTACTCGACGATGCGGCCGAGGTACATGACCGCGACGATGTCGCTGACGTAGCGCACCACGGCCAGGTTGTGCGAGATGAACAGCATGGTCAGGCGCATCTGCCGCTGCAGGTCGCGGACGACGTTGAGCACCGCGCCCTGGATGGAGACGTCCAGCGCCGAGGTGATCTCGTCGGCGACGATCACCTCGGGCCGCCCGGCCAGCGCGCGGGCCAGCGCCACCCGCTGCCGCTGGCCGCCGGAGAGCTCGTCGGGGCGTACGCCGGCCCGGTCGGCGGGCAGCCCGACCAGCTCGAGCAGCCGGCCGGCCTCGGCGCGACGCTGCGCCGAGGCCGGTGCCGGGTGCCGCGGGATCGCCTCGGCGATCGAGTCGCCGATGCTCATCCGCGGATCGAGTGCGGAGTACGGGTCCTGGAAGACCATCTGCAGCGGCGGGCGGCCGGCCTCGCGGGAGACGTCGCGTACCGGCCGGCCGTCGAGCAGGATCCGGCCGCCGCTCAGCGGTGCCAGCCCCACGGCCGCCCGGGCCAGCGTCGACTTGCCCGACCCGGACTCACCGACCAGCCCCACGACCGCGCCGGCGGGGACGACGAGGTCCACGGCGTCGACCGCGACGGTGCCCCGGCGGCGTGACCCGAACCGGATGCTCACCTGCTCGAAACGCAGCTCCCGCATGGCCGCCTCACGCCCGGCGCGGCGTGGCCCGGGCACCGAAGTGCACGTACCGTTCGCCGCTGGGCAGCTGGTAGAAGGTCGCGGGGACCCAGTTGCCGGTCTCCGGGTCCTGGCAGACGAACAGGCCGGGCGCCACCGCCACCATCGGGTAGTCGGCGTCCTGGTCCTGCAGCACCTCGGCGAGCGGCCCGGTCAGGCCCACCCGCATCACCGGCCCGTTCTCACCGGCGAGGACCTCCTGACGGATGCTGGCGCGTTCGTACACGCCCACGTACGGCGCCGGGTCCACCTCGACCGGCTCGTCCGGCGGGCCGAGCGGCTGCGGCAGTTTCGCCCCGGCGAGCTCGTCGAAGATCTCGCGGTACAGCTCCTCGTACAGCTTGCGGCTGTTGCCGCCGTTGGTGAGCAGCGCGACCGCCAGGCCCTGCCCGGGCAGGAGCCGCAGGAAGGCCGCCTGGCCGATGGTGTTGCCGTCGTGGCCGATGAGCCGGTGCCGGCCCCAGCCCATGCGTTCCCAGCCCAGCCCCCAGGAGTCGCCGAGGGTGTACTTGTCCGGCAGGTCGGCGTGGAACTCGGCCATCGCGGCGGTGGAAGCGGCGCTGAGCACCTGGGTGCCGTCCGGCGCCCGGCCCTGGTTCAGGTGCATGCGGGCGAAGCCCAGCAGGTCGGCGGCGGTCGCGATGATCGCCCCGGCCGGTCCGGCGGAGCGCGGGATGCCCCAGACCGGCGCCGGTACGGTCGTGCCGTCCTCGGTCAGGTGGCCCACGGCGGCGCGGAACAGCAGCGCCTCCTCGGGCAGCGTGCCGGTGTGTGTCAGGCCCAGCGGGGTGATGAGCCGCTCCCGCAGGGCCGCGTCCCACGTGCCGCCGGTGAGCTTCTCGACGACCCGCCCGGCCAGCGAGTAGCCGGAGTTGCAGTACGACCACGTGGCGCCGAGCGGATGGTTCTGGGCGGCGTCGGCGAGCAGCGCGGCGTACCTCTCGAGGCAGTCGTCGCCGCGGCCGGTGTCGGTGAGGATGTCGCCGTCGATGCCGCTGGTGTGCACCAGCAGGTGCCGCATCGTCAGGCGCTTGGTCACCTCGGGGTCGCCCACCCGCAGCTCCGGCATCACCTCCAGCAGCGGCGCGTCCAGGTCGAGGCGTCGCTCGTCGACGAGCTGCAGCACCAGCGTCGCGGTCCACACCTTGCTGATCGAGCCGATCTGGAACACCGAGTCGGTGGTGACGTCCACGCCGGTGCGCAGGTTCAGCACCCCGTACGCGGCCTCGGCCAGCTCGTCGCCGTCCGGGCCGGTCCGCAGGATGCCCAGCGTCGCGCCCGGCACGCCGTGCTCCTCGGCGAGAGCGGCCAGCCGCCGCCCCCAGTGATCGGTGTCCACGCTCATGACTCGTCCCTTCCTGCAGCGGTCCGGTGCGGCGCCACGGCCACGGGCGCCAGATCGGCGTGGTGACAGGCGACCCGGCGGTCCCCGTCGTACGCGGCCAGCGGCGGATCCTGTTCCCGGCAGACATCGGTGGCCAGCGGGCAGCGCGGCGAGAACGCGCACCCGGACGGCAGCCGGGCCGGGTCCGGCGGCCGGCCCGGGATCACCGCGAGCGGCCGGTCGCGGTCGGTCTCCATGCCGGGCACGGCCGCCACCAGGGCCCTCGTATACGGGTGCCGCGCGTCCCGCAGCAGCGCGCCGGAGGGCAGGTCCTCGACGATGCGGCCGGCGTACATGACCAGCACCCGCTCGCAGACCTGGGCGACGACCGTGACGTCGTGGCTGATGAACAGCAGCCCCACCGCGTCGGCCGTACGGATGTTCTCGAGCAGCCGCAGCACCTCGCGCTGCACCGTGACGTCCAGGGCGGTGGTGGGCTCGTCGGCGATGATCAGCGCCGGGCTGGCCATCAGGCCCATGCCGATCATGGCGCGCTGGCGCATGCCGCCGGAGAACTCGTGCGGCAGCTGCCGGGCGCGCCGCGCGGCGGCGGGGATCCGGACGGCGTGCAGCCGGTCGACGGCGCGGGCCCAGGCCGACCGCCGGTCCGCGCCCTGATGCCGGCGCACCACCTCGGCGAGCTGGTGGCCCACCCGGTGGGTCGGGTTGAGCGAGGTCATCGGGTCCTGGAACACCATGGCCAGGGAGGTGCCGAGCAGCCGCCGGTGCGCCGCGGCACCGGCGCCGCGCAGGTCGGCGCCGAGGAACTCGAGCCGGTCGGCGTCCACCCGCCCGGGCGCGGCGACGAGCTGCGCGATCGCCAGCGCGGTCAGGCTCTTGCCGGAGCCGGACTCCCCCACGATGCCGACCGCCTCGCCGGGGCACAGCCGGACGCTGACCTCGCGGACCGGGCTGATCTGCCCGTCCCGGGACGGGAACGTGACCCGCAGGTTCTCCACCGCCAGCAGCGGCGCGGCCTGCGCGACGGCGGCGGCCGCCCGCGGCGGCGGCGCGGGCACCGGGCCGGCCGGGATGCCGCTCTCCGCCGAGCGCAGGCCGATGGCCCGGGCCACGACCTCCCCGGTGAGGTTGAACGCCATGGCCGCGAGGACGACGGCGACCGCCGGGGCCAGCGCCCCCGCCGGATGGATGTAGATCTGCGCCAGGCCCTCGCCGAGCAGCCGGCCCCAGTCGTAGCCGGGCGCCTGCACGCCCAGGCCCAGGAAGGACAGGCCCGCGAAGGCGAGCAGGGCGCTGCCGGCGGCCATCGTCGCCGCGACGACCAGCGGCTCGGCGATGTTCGGCAGCACGTGGCGCAGCAGGATGCGCAGCCGGCCGGCTCCGGCGATGCGGGCGGCGGCGATGAAGTCGCGGCCGGCGACGGTGGCCGCCATGGTCTGGGTGAGCCGGGCGAACGCGGGCGCGGTGGCCAGCCCGATCGCCAGCACCGCGCCCTTCGCGCCCACCCCGAAGACGACGGCGAAGAACAGCGCCAGCAGCAGGCCGGGGAACGCGACCGCGACGTTGACCAGCGCGCCGACCCACCGGCCGGCGCGGCGGCCGAGCAGCAGCGGCGCGGTGCCCAGCAACAGGCCGACGAGCACGCCCAGCCCGGTGGCCGCCAGCGCCAGCTCCACCGACAGCCGGGTGGCGACCAGCACCCGGGCCAGGATGTCGCGGCCGAGCAGGTCCGTGCCGGCCGGGTGGCCACCGGACGGCCCCTGCAGGATCTCCGCCGGGTGCACGGCGTCGGCACGGGCCTGCCACACCATCGGCGCGGCGACGGCCAGCAGCAGCACCGCGAGCAGCAGCACGGCGGCGGTCACGCCCAGCGGGCCGCGTACGGCACGGCCCCAGCGGCGGCTGCTCCCTGTCACCGCTCAGCTCTCCCGGATCGCCGAGCGGGGGTCGAGCAGCGCGAGCGCCACGTCCACCGCCAGGTTCACGAGCAGGACGCCGACGCCGTACACGAGCACGACGCCCTGCACGGTCGGGTAGTCCTTGGCCAGGATCGAACTCACGATCGTGCCGCCCAGGCCGGGCCAGGCGAACACGTTCTCCACCAGCACCGTGCCGGCGACCAGCGCGCCCAGCATGAGGCCGCCCATGGTCAGGCCGGCGGTCACGGCGTTGGGCAGCGCGTGGCACAGGTACACCACCCGGGGCGGCAGCCGCTTCGCCCGGGCCGTACGGATGTAGTCGGTCTGCAGCACCGCCAGCATCTCCACCCGCACCAGGCGGGCCAGCACGAACGCCGGCCCGAGGGCGAGCGCGAGCACCGGCAGCACGTACGAGCCCGGCCCGGTACGGCCCGCCACCGGCGCCCAGCCGAGCTGCACGCCGAAGACGAACACCAGCCCGACCGCGACGAGGAACTCCGGGATGGTGGCGAGCACGACGCTGGTGGAGGTGAACATCCAGTCGCCCGCGCGGCGGCGGCCGTCACCGGCCAGGACGGCCATCAGCGTGCCCAGGGGTACGGAGACGACCACGGCGACGGCGAAGGCGAGGACCGCCAGCTCGACGGTCGCACCCATCCGCGCCCCGATGATCTCCGACACCGGCAGCCCGGTCGTCATGGAGATGCCCATGTCCCCGCTGAGCAGGTTGCCGAGGTAGTGCGCGTACTGCAGCCACAGCGGGTCGTCGAGGCCCATCGCCGTACGCCGCTGCTGCACCAGCTCCAGCGGCGCCGTCGGGCCGAGGGCCGCCCGGACGGGGTCGCCCGGCAGCGCGTGGATCATGAGGAACGCGGCCGTGACGAGCACCCACAGCGACAGCAGCAGCCGCCCGGCGCGGCGTACCGCGAACCGTACCCAGACGTTGTCGCCGAGGCTCCTGCTCCGGCCGGCTCCGGCGGCGAGGGCGGTCACGGCGCTCAGCCGAGCATCCGGATGGAGGCGGGGTCCACATCGCCCTCGGAGAGGTCCACAGTGGCCCCCTTGGCGTAGACGGGCACGTTCGAGTTCGCGAACGGCACGATGTCGAGGTGCTGCAGCAGCGCCTTCTCGGCCGCCTGCCACTGCGTGCACCCGCTGTCGCCGGGCAGCTTCTGCGCGGCGGCCACCGCGGCCGTGTAGTCCTTGTTGTCGATGAAGGCGAAGTTGGTGCCCTGCGGCGGGGTCGGGCCGGACACGTACGACACCAGCTGGCTGGGCAGCGTGACCGTGATCGAGAACAGCGCAACGTCCCACGCCAGCTCCCCGCCGACGATCTGGCCCACCTGTGCCTCGCTGATCGGCTTGAGCTGCACCTTCACGCCCGCCGCGGTCCACTGCTGCTGGATCAGCTCGGCAGTGGCCGGCGCTCCGGGGAGACCGGACGTCGGGTACACCAGCGTCAGGGCCAGAGGCTTGCCGTTGCGGGCCGTCTCCAGCGCACCCTTGCCACCGGCGGCGTCGAAGCCCGGCAGGGACCCGGTGACCGAGTCGCCCTTGCACGGGCTCATGGACGGCGCGACCAGGCCCGTCGGGGCGGTGCCCTGACCGCTGGTGAAGACCTGTCGCAGCTGGGTCAGGTCCAGCGACTGCACGAGGGCCCGCCGTACGGCCGGGTCCGCGGTCAGCAGCCCGGACTTCTGGTTGAACAGCATCTCGCCGGACGGGGCGAGCACGTCGCGCCGCTGGAAGCCGTCACCGCGCAGCCGCTGGCCGTCGGGCCCGGCGATCCGGGCGGCGTTCACCTCGCCGGAGAGCACGAGGTTCGCCATCGTGGCCTCGTTCGGGATGATCCGCAGCACGACCTTGTCGGGCAGGCCCGGCTGGGTGGACTTCCAGTCGCCCGGCCCCCAGGCGTAGTCCTTGCGCCGGGTGAGCGTGTAGTGGTCGTTGGCGACCGCCTCGGTCAGCGTGAACATGCCGGTGCCGTCGGCGCCCTGCTTGAGCTCGCCGCGGTCCTTCATGCCCTTGTCGCAGACGATCGGCAGGCCGCCCAGGTTGCGGTCGAGGAACGCGTCGGGCGCCGGCGAGGTCACCGTGACGGTGCCGGCCGCCTCGTCCGCGGTGGCCTTCGCGCCGGCCGGGACGAACGTGCCGACCCGGCTCGAGCCGTTCTTGACGTCGCCCACGAAGCTGATGTTCGCCGCCACCGTCGCCGCGGTCAGCGGGCTGCCGTCCCCGCAGGTCACGCCCTTGCGCAGGGTGAACGTGGCGGTGGTGGTGGTCGCCTGCCACTTCTGCGCCAGCCCGGGCAGCAGCTTGCCGTCGGCGGCGAAGCCGAGCAGCGAGTCGTACAGGAAACGATCGACCTGCCCCGTGACGGACAGCGAGGTGAAGTGCGGGTCGAGGTTGCCGGGGTCGTTGGCCAGGGCCATCGTGAACGTCTTGCCGTCGGCCAGGCGGGTGCCCGTGCCGCCCGCGCCGTCGCCGCAGGCGGCGAGCAGGAGCGCCGCCGCGCCCACCGCCGCCGCCGATCGCAGAGCCTTCATCTCGCCCTCCACGTGCTCCGTGTTGGCCGCCAGCGTGCCGATCGGGCGGTCCCGTTGTCTTTGGCCTGCCCGACAACATCGCGAGGACGCAGTTGTCCGCGGCGACGACAGCGGCACCCGGCACCGCCGCATCGGCCGGGTTCTATGCCCGGCGGCCAATCCTCAGGCGGCCGGACCGGCTGCCGACAGAGGGGTGTGCGAATTCCCCGCGGCATCGTGCTGGTGCTCAGCTGTGTGCTGGCGCTGGCTCTGATCGCCCTGGTGGGTGGCTATCTGATCGTCACCGACCGGGCGGCGGGAGACCGCCTGCGCAGCGAGTTCGCCCACCGTGCCGCGGTCGCCGCTCAGCTGACCAGCGACGCGTTCACGGCCAGCGCCGAGCAGAACCGGTCGACCGCTCAGCAGACGTTCTCGGGCGACGCCCGGTCGGTGCAGAGCGCGCTCGACAAGGACCCGAGCATGGCGTTCAGCGCCGTCACGGCGGGCGACGGGACCGTGCTCGGCGCCCGTCCGCCCTCGTTGCGCAGCGCGGCGGGACGCAAGCTGCTCACGCCCGTACGCACCCGGGCGCAGCAGCGCGCCACCATGGTCTTCGGCGACCTCGTGCAGGACGGCGAGACCCAACGGCTGATCTTCGGCGTGCCGTTCACCGCCGCGGGCCGCCCCCGGGTGTGGCTCGCCGCCGTCCCCCTCGGCACCCTCGACGTCTTCGCCAAGGGCTACCTGCAGAGCTCGCTGGGCACCCCCGGCGGGCGCGCCTTCATCATCGACGCCAAGGGGCTGGTCATCGCCGGCTCCGCCGACGGCGAGCTGGGTGCCCCGATGCCCGGCGCCGGGCTGGTGGCCGCCCTGCGGACCGCCCCCTCCGGGGTGACGCACGGCGACTACTACAGCTCCGCGCCGATCCCCGGCACCGGCTGGCAGGTCGTGTTCGTCGCGCCCCGCAAGGTTCTGCTGGCGCCGATCCAGGCCACCCGCCGGCTGGCCTGGGAGATCTTCGGCGGGTTCGCGCTGGCCGTGCTCTGCATGGTCGCGCTGGGTGCCACCGCGCTGACCCGGTCGGCCCGGCTGGCCCACGAGCGGCTGCACGACGCGCTGACCGGCCTGCCGAACCGTACGTTGTTCCTCGAGCACGTCGGGCGCGCCCTCGCCGAGCAGCGCCGCCACGGCGGCCGGCTCGCGGTGCTCTTCATCGACCTCGACGGCTTCAAGCCGATCAACGACGTGCACGGTCACGCGGCGGGCGACGCCCTGCTGCGCGCGGTGGCCCGGCGGCTGCGGGAGGACGCCCGCCGCGGCGACGTGCTGTGCCGCTTCGGCGGGGACGAGTTCCTCGTGCTCTGCCCGGACCTCGCCGCCGATCACGAGGCTGTCGGCGTCGCCCGGCGCCTCGTCGAGCGGATCCGCGAGCCGTACGAGATCCAGGGCCGCACCGTCCGCGTCGGCAGCTCGGTCGGCGTCGCGGTGACCGGCGGCGGCACGACCGACCCGACGGCGCTCATCCACGACGCGGACCAGGCCATGTACGAGGCCAAGCACCGCGGCCGCAACCGCATCGAGGTGTTCCGCCGGCCGGTCGGGGCCGGTACCGGCACCTGAGCGGCGTCCGCGGACCGCGGCAACCCGTCCGCTCCGGCACTGGGCCGGGGCTGCACCCGGCGGACCCAAAACTCGACTGGACGACATGCGGGACCCGGCGCCGGCCGCCGTCCCGCCCCGACCGCCCAGGCCGAGGAGCGTACGCCCGATGACCACCCGACATATCCGTGCCCGCGCGTGGCAGCCGTCCACCACAGCGATCGTCGCCGTGCTCGCCGTGTTCCTGACGACCGCGGCAACACCCACGGCGGCCTCCGCGTCGACACCCGCGGTGGCCCGGAAGTGGGCGTCGCTGATGCACAGCAGCCTCACGCCCAGCCCGGCGTACCTGCGGCTGCGCGAGACCCTCGCCGCCCAGCGGGCGAGCCTGGCGACCTGGGCGGACCGGCTCACCCAGCGCCGGGCCACCCAGCTCGACACGCAGAACGTGGTCACCACCGCGGTCGCCACCGACGCCGTCGCGCGGACCCGGTATGCGCTGGCCCGGGAGGCCCTGGCCACCGCCCGCAACAACCTGACCGTGGCGTCGCAGCAGCGCCCGCGCAACGCCGCCGCGGTGGACAAGGCGAAGGACGCCGTCACGGCCTCGGCCACGATGACCGCCGCCCGCCGGACCGAGGCCCGTACGGCCGCGGCGGCGCTGAAGACGGCACAGGCCGCCGCCTCGACCGCCACCGGCAACCTCGACGCGGCCGGGACCGCGTGGGACCGCACGTACGCGGCCATCGTCACGAACCAGCGCAGGCTGAAGGCCGCCGACGCCCAGCGTGCCGCCTACGCCACCCAGGCCTCCGCGCTCAGCCGTGACGTCGTCGCCCAGGTGCGCGGCACGTTCACCGTCGCCGACACCACGTCGGTCAACGGCATCACCGTGCACCGGAACGTCGCGTACGCGTTCGGGCAGATGCTGAGCGCCGCGAAGGCCGACGGGGTCGACCTGTCCGGCGGCGGGTTCCGCACCAAGCAGCGGCAGATCGAGCTGCGCAAGATCAACGGCTGCCCGAACGTCTGGACCGCGCCGGCGTCGTCGTGCCGCGTCCCGACGGCGATCCCCGGCACGTCGCTGCACGAGCTCGGTCTGGCCGTCGACATCACCGCGGACGGCCGCACGCTCACCCGCGACAGCGCCGGATTCCGGTGGCTGTCGGCGCACGCCGGCCGGTACGGCTTCGAGAACCTGCCGTCGGAGGCCTGGCACTGGTCCATCACCGGCGGCTGACCGGGCCGCCCTTCTCCTGCCGCATGCCGTCTCGCAGCAGCTCCACGAGGTGCTTGCCGCGCACGCCGGCCAGGTCCGCGGACTGCGTGCGGCAGGAGAAGCCGTCGGCCAGGAACACGTCGTCCTGGCCCGCCGCCCGCAGCGCCGGCAGCAGCTGCTGCTCCGCGACCTGCACGGACACCTCGTAGTGGCCGCGCTCGACGCCGAAGTTGCCCGCCAGGCCGCAGCAGCCACCCAGGCGCACCACGTCCGCGCCCGCCGCGGCGAGCAGCTCGGCGTCGGGCGACCACCCCATGACGGCGTGGTGGTGGCAGTGCGGCTGGGCGATCACCTTCCGGCCGTCGAGCGACGGCGGCGACCACCCTTCGGTACGCGAGAGCAGCTCCGCGACGGTGACCGTGGCGGCGCTGACCTTCCTGGCCGCCTCCCCGTCGAGCAGCTCGGTGAGGTCGCTGCGCAGCACGCCCGTACAGGACGGCTCGAGGCCGACGATCGGGATCCCGTCCTCGGCCGCCGCCCGCAGCTCCGACACCGTCCGGCCGAGGATCCGCTTCGCCGCGTCCAGCTGACCGGTGGTGATCCAGGTCAGCCCGCAGCAGGCGTCCTTGGACGTGATCCGGGGCGCGTACCCGGCGGCGGTGAGCACCTCGACCGCCGCGCGCGCCACCTCGGGGGCGAAGTGGTCGGTGAAGCTGTCGACGAACAGCACGACCGGCTTGCCGGCGGCGGGCGGCTGCTGCTGCTGCTGCTGCGCGTGCCATCCGCGGAACGTCCGGTCGGCGAACGCCGGGATCGAGCGGCGCGCGTCCACCCCGGCCAGGTACAGCGCGATCCGGCGCAGCCCGGGCAGGCTGATCATCCGGTTGGCCAGCCGCGGCATCCGCGAGGCGAGCCGGGACCAGCGGGGCAGCCAGCCCAGCGAATAGTGCGAACGCGGCCGCAGCCGCCGCGTGTAGCTCTGGTGCAGCACCTCGGATTTGTACGAGGCCATGTCGATCCCGGTAGGACAGTCCGACAGGCAGCCCTTGCAGGACAGGCACAGGTCCAGCGCGTCGTGCACCGCGGGCGACCGCCAGGACGGGGCGAGGTCGCCGTCCAGCATCTCCTGCAGCACCCGGGCCCGGCCGCGGGTCGAGTCCTTCTCGTTCCTCGTGGCCAGGTACGACGGGCACATCACACCGCCGGTGCCGGTGTTGTCCGCCCGGCACTTGCCCACGCCGGTGCACCGGTGCACGGCCTGGTTGAAGTCGCCGTCGTCGCCGTGGTACGCCAGCGCCAGCCGCTGCCGGACCGGGCGCGCCCGCGCCACGCGCACGTTGGCGTCCACCGGATCCGGGTCGACCAGGTTGCCGGGGTTGAGCAGGCCCTCCGGGTCGAAGGTGCGCTTGATCTGCCGGAACAGGTCCATCGCGGCCGGCGAGTACATCCGGGTCAGCAGCTCGCTGCGGGCCCGCCCGTCGCCGTGCTCGCCGGACAGCGACCCGCCGTACGAGACGACCAGGTCGGCCGCGTCCTCCAGGAACGCCCGGAACCGGCCGGGGCCGCCCGGCTTGTCGAGCGGGAAGTCCAGCCGTACGTGCACACACCCGTCGCCCAGGTGCCCGTACGGCATCGCGGTGAGCCCGTGCCGGTCGACCAGCACGTCGAAGTCGCGCAGATAGGCGCCGATCCGCGCCGGCGGTACGGCGGCGTCCTCCCAGCCGGCGTGCGCGGGCAGCCCGGAGGGGGCCCGCCCGGCGAGCCCGGCGCCGTCCTCCCGGATCCGCCACAGCGGCGCGGCGGCGACCGGGTCCTCGACCACCATTGAGTCGACCGCGGCGGCCGCGGCGACCAGCTTCGCGACCCGCTCACGCACCTCGCCGAGGTCGTCGCCGGCCAGCTCGACCATCAGCCACGCCTCGCCGCCGGGCAGCGGCGGCACCGAACCCGGCCCGCGCCGGCTGCGCAGCACCTCGCAGATGCGCGAGTCGATGCCCTCGCACGCGGTCGGCGCGAACTCCAGAATCGCCGGGATGACGTCGCCGGCCGTACCGAAGTCCGGGTAGCCGAGCACGACCAGCACCCGGTGCGCCGGGTCCGCGACGAGCCGTACGGTCGCCTCGGTGACCACCGCGAGCGTGCCCTCGCTGCCCACCAGGAACTCGGTGAGGTTGAAGCCGCGCTCGGGCAGCAGGTGCTCGACGGCGTACCCGGAGACCTGCCGGCCGAACCGCCCGAACTCGGTGCGCGCCACCGCCAGGTTCGCGCCGACGACCTCGCGCAACGCGGCCGTGATCGGCTCGGCGCCGCTCGGCTCCGGCCCGGTGACCAGCCGCGACCCGTCCACGGTCAGCGCGGACAACGCCAGCACGTTGTCCGACGTCCGCCCGTACCCGAGCGTCCGCGCCCCGCACGAGTTGTTCCCGATCATGCCGCCGATCGTGCACCGGTTGTGGGTGGACGGATCGGGCCCGAACCGCAGCCCGTACGGCTTGGCCGCCGCCTGCAGCGCCGCCTGCACCGTCCCGGCCTGCACCCGCGCGCTGCGCGCGGCCGGATCGACCTCGAGCACCTGGTTCAGATACCGGCTGAAGTCCACCACCACACCGGGCCCGATGGCGTTGCCGGCCACCGACGTCCCGGCGCCGCGGGCGGTCAACGGCACCCCGAGCTCCCGGCACACGGCCAGCGTGGCCGCCACCTCGTCCTCGGACCGGGGCCGCACCACGGCCCGCGGCACCACCCGGTACAGCGAGGCGTCCGACGCGTACATCGCCCGGTTCGTGGCGTCGTCCAGCACGTCGCCGACACCGGCCCGGCGGAGACGCGCACCAAGGTCTGCGCTGGTCACGGGGCGGGCACCGCGGCTGCTGAACACATGAGCCGAAGAATATCCCGGCCGGCCGGCCCACCCCGGCGACGGGATCCCCCGCATCCCGCCATGCAGACCCGCCGTCACTCCGCGGGCACGCCACCCGCAGGCCCGAAGGCCAGCTCCTCGGCCACTGCCGCTAGCTCGGTGAGCCGTTCCACGGACGCATCCGGCACGATGTAGTGCCGTTCACGGATAGCAGCGAGCATCCGGTCCGGCACAGCGACATTGTGACGGCGAACGTAGTACGCGAAGTCCTGCCGCCACAGCCACTCCCCGTCCGTGAGGATCGAACTGCCGTTCAGGACCTGCCGCTGCGGATCCAACGCATCGTTCTCGAGATCCATCATGTCGATGAGGGGGTGACCCCCCTCGAGGTACGCCACCACGCGGTCGGCGTCGGGCAGCGGGGCCGGCGCGATGTGGTCCCTGATGCTCTGCGGCGGTGCCGGGTGCAGGCCCTGGCCCAACTCCACGAACATCCCGGCTGTCTTCACCATGGGCACCTCAGTCGGCAGTCTGCGGATAGAACGTCACCCAGGTGCCGCCGTCGCGGATCCTGGGCACCTGCTGCGCCGAACCGTACCGGTTCACACCGACCGCGTCCGTCGGCGCTTTGACCGGCACGCCCAGCGCATTCGCCACTTCCTGGCCGGCCGGAATGGCGCCGGCACCGGGGTCCACCGTTCCGCTGTGGCAGGAGATCAACCGGACCGGGCCACCCGTGTACGCAGGATTGCCCCGTACGGCGTCGGCGATCTGGTTCGGATGGGTGTAGTTCGCGGGATAGTCAGCGCCGTCCTCGCCGATCACCCCCGGCCGGAACAACCCGTTGCGTTCGCCGTGCACGACGACGTCGTGGTATCCCGGTTCCGGCCGCACTCGATCGAAGTTGGTGACGGTCTGCGAGTCGTATCCGACCGCAGTGCTGTTCGGCCTGTAGTAGACGGGGTCACCCGACGGCAGGTGACTGTCGGCCGGCCGGGAGGGCTCCTGCGGGTGCTCCCCGGGGTTACGGCCGGCCCAGTCAGAGCGGCGGCCCATGAGGTCCGCGGTCTCGTCGGCGACGTCGCTGCGGCGCAACGCGCGCACGCACCCGCTCAGCTCGTCCATGGCGAAGCCGAGTCGGCGGAGGCTGGACAACAACTGCTTCAGCCAGCGGCCGATCTTGGCAGCCCAGGACGCGCAGAGCGTGGAGACCTGCTCAACGACGAGCGGCGTCGCGAGGCCGAACGATCCCGCCACCTCGCCCGCATACACGGCCAGGCGGGAGACCAGTGTCGCGATGGCGTCACGGACCATGATCCGGACGGTGCCGATGAGCATGCCTGCGCCCTCGACCATCAGCGCCATGCCCGCGGAGGCCCCGCCCAGGATTCGCAACGTGTCCGCGCGCTGCCCGGCATGGGAGCGGTAGGCGTCCGCGGCCGAGCCGACCCACTCGCTGAGGTCGTGGCGAACGGCCTGCCCGAGGCCGTCGGCGTCATCAGAGAGGCTCCCGGAAATGTTGCGCCACGTCTGGGCCTGAGCGGCTATTTGCCCCGGATCGCCGGCCAGCCAGTCCAGCGCCTCCGACAACGGCTTGACGTGCTCGATCAGCCATGCGACGCCGTATTGCAGCAGCCCTCCGATCGGGTCGGAGACGAATGCGAGGGCATCCAGACCGGCGCTGACGGCACCCAGCGCGCCGTCGATCCACGACCCGTTCTGCACGCCCTGGACGATCTGTTCCACGTCCTCGGCGAGGGCGATCCCCGCCCATGCGCCGGGTCCGCCATGGGCGGGATGGGCGACCAGCGGGTTCGCGGTCACAGGCTGTTCCCGGCCGCCCGGACTGCGGCGGCCCGGGTCCGATCCATGCCGTTGTAGTCGTCTGCGGTGGCCTGCAGCTTGTCGCCTGTCACACGCAGGTCCTCAGCGGCGCCGGCGACCCCGTCGATCAATACCCTTTGCAACGTGTTCAGCATGGCCGGCACGATCGTGCACAGTTTCCCGTACGCGCCGATGTCGGCGCGGATGATCCCGCCTGCTGACCGCGCCTGCTCCACCTGCTGGGCTATGGCGTCGACATGGGTACGGTGCGCCAGGAGGTCGCCGGGGCGAACCTCGAATCGCTCGCTCCCCATTCAGAGCCCCCGCCCGGTGTCGACGGTCCGATAGCCCGCCAGGATCGCGCGGCCGGACTCCGTGTCGGCGCCCACGGTGTCATCGACTGCGACAGTCACCTTCTTCAACAGCTCGGCGCGCGCTGCCCGAGCGGCAACCATGATCCGCTGTGTGATCTGGGTCGCCGGCAGCCGTCGCACATCCTCATCGAGGTGCAGATCGAGTAGCTCGCCCGTACTTCCCACAGTCACCTCCACCAGGCCGTCAGCGCTGCGAGCCGACGCCTGCAGCTCGCCGATCCGGCCGGCAAGGTCGTGCGCCCGCGCGGCACGCCGCTCAAAGCCCTCCTGCCATCCGTCAACGATGCGTTCGGCTGCGTCGAAGTCATGGCCGTGGAACACAGCACCTCCGAGGTCGACGGGACGTCGAGGCCGACGCTAGTGCATCGCGACGGCCGCTATCCGGCGTCGCACAGCGCAGCGTCAGGCGTCTGCCGGGCGGAGGGCCGGCATCTGCCAGCCGGCGGCGAGCCGTGACGGGTGGACGTTGACGCCGGCGCCGAAGAACTCGGTGAACTTCATGATCAGTGGGTCCCAGCGCAGCGGGTCGATGTGGCTGGTGCCGGGGATGACCAGGTGCTCGTCGACGTGCGTACGCAGCACCTCGACCTCGAAGGCAGTGGCGGTGACGCCCGGGGCGCCGAACGGGTGCGTCGCGGTCACCCGGCACTCCAGCTGGATCGGGCACTGCGCCACCCGCGGCGGGGCGACCAGGTCGGAGCTCTGCCGGGTGAGGCCGGCGAGGGCGAACTTGTCCGGCACGTACCGGTATCCCTGCGCCCGCTTGTACCCGCTCACCTCGGCACGCCCGGTCGTCAGCGCGATGCGGTCGACGACCGCAGCCATCGCCGATGAGGGGAGGTTCAGCACGCACTCACCGTGCCGGCGCAGGTTGGCCGACGTCTGGCCGGCGTCGCCCAGGCCCAGCATGCCGGAGCTGCCGAGCCACCAGGCCGACGACATCGGGGCGAGGTTCGGCGAGCCGTCGGGGTTGGTCGTGCTGACCAGCACGACCGGGGTGCCGAAATAGAGGACCTTGAGACCGGGTACCACATGCATGCCGCCATGCTTCCCGGCGGAGGGCGGTGCCGCTGGCGGCTTTCGGACCTCTCGTCGGCTACGAGTCGTCGGTGATGCGGTGCGCCGACCAGCCGTCCGGGACCGGCGTGCCGCACCACACCGCCAGCACCGCGGCGCTCGCCGGGAAGAGCGGGTGGGGCAGGCCGGTGAGCGGCCACCACTGCCAGCGTTCGAAGACGTGCGGTTCGCGGACCTGCGGCGTGCCGCCGGCGTGTTCCGCGACCACGCCCGCGGTGACGGCGCCCGCGGTGAGGTCGATCGCGACCGCGAAGGCGCGCGGGCCGGCCGGGGTGAGGCCCGGGACGCAGCACCACCATGCCGACGCCCGGCGGGCGGGATCCCTCAGTCATGGCCGCGGCGATGCCACGGGCGGGCGCCGGGGCCGTCGCCGGGTGGAGGAACGGTGGGTGATCACCTGCGTTGTGGACTACGAGATCCACCACGGCTACGTCCTGCCCGCCGAGGGTGTAGGCGACCGGGCCCGGGCGCTGTTCTCGTTCCCCGGCCTGGCCGGCCACGAGCGCTGTCGCGCCCGCTTCGGCGTCGACCCGGACTTCGTCGCCGCCGATCCGATCCGGGACGAGAGCGGATGCGTGCGCCGCTATGACCGTACGTTCATGCGCTCGCTGTTGCCGTCACGGCCGTGAGCCGCGGCCGGGCATCTCAGTAGCCGACGTCGCGCCGGCGCAGTCCCAGGTAGCCGGCGCCGATGGCGGCGGCAGCCACCAGGACGATGGTGGTCAGCGGGGCCGGTCCGAGGTCCGCGAGCGGCACCTGCGGCGTGTGGACGAACGGGGATGCCGCCTGCACCCAGCCCGGCAGGTCGAAGGAGTCGGCGAAGAGGGCGACGACCGTGCAGTAGCCGACGGCGGTCCAGCCCACCGCGGCGGCCGGGCGGGGCGCCCAGCCGAACGCCAGCACCACGACGGCGATGACGAGCCACACCGCCGGCAGGTACGCGAGCGCGACGCCGGTCAGCCGCGGCACCTGGCCGGCATCGGAGATGATCATTGCGTACGTCGTGCCCTCACCGAGCCCGAACGCGACGAGCAGGAGCGCGCCGCCGGCCAGGGCCACGCTGAGGTGCCCGGCCAGCCAGGGCAGCCGCCCGGTCGCCGTGGCCAGCACCGGTTCGGCCCGCCCGGAGGTCTCCTCGGCGCGGAGCCGCAGGACCGTGGTCACGCCGTACGCCGCAGCGATCAGCGCCGCGAGGCTCACGGTGAGCGCCAGGTACGCGTCGACGACGTCCGCCGCACCGCCCGGCAGGAACTTCGCGATCTCCGGGTTGTCCTTGACGTACTGTTCGATGCTGTTTGCGACCGAGCCGTACGCGACGCCGAGCAGAGCCAGCCCTGCCGCCCACCCGGCCAGGCTCGCCCGCTGCAGGCGCCACGCCAGCGCGCACGCGTTGCGCAGCGACCGGGCCGCCCGGGCCCGGCCGGGCCGGGGTGCCACCAGGCCCGCGCCGAAGTCACGCCGCCGCGACAGGGCCACGGCGAGCGTCACGAGCAGCACGGTCACCGTGAGCGGCAGCAGCAGCGGCCACCACCGGTCACCGGCGTACGGGAACGTGCGCTGCCCCCATCCGATCGGCGAGGCCCAGGACAGGGTGCCGCTGCCGGCGTCCCCGGCGGCCCGCAGGACGTACGCGGCCCCGATGCCGAGGCCGACCGCCCCGTACACGGCGCGCACGCTCTCGAAGACCTGTGCCGCGACCGCGGTGGCGGCGGCGACCGTGAGGCCCACGGCGGCCATCGCGACGCCGAACAGCAGCGAGCCGCCGGCCGGGAGGCCCGTGCCGGCCGCCACGGCGAAGATCAGGACCGCCACCGCGAGGTTCGCCAGGCCGGTCAGGGCGAGCGCCGCCGCGAGCAGGGCCTGCCGCCCCACCCGGCCCGACCGGATCAGCTCGGCGCGGCCGGTCTCCTCCTCGGCGCGGGTGTGCCGGCCGACCAGGAACATGCTCATCAGCGCGACCACGATCGCGGCGAACGCGAAGATCTCGAACACGATCTCGCCGCCGATGGAGTCGAGCAGCCGGGCCGGCCCGCTCATCGCGATCACCGCGGTGTTGCCGCCGATCGTCCGGCGCAGCCGCTCGAGGGCCTCCGGGCTGTCGTACAGCTTCTGGCTCTGCGCGGACTGCACCAGCACGAGGAGCGCGGCGCCCAGCAGCCACCACGGCAGCGCGGCGCGTTCGCGGCGGAGCATGAAGCGCAGCAGGTCCCGCGTACCGGTCATCGGGACCTCACCTCCTCGCGGGCGGCGGGCCGCCCTACGCCGGGAGGCGGATGCCGACCCGCGAGCGGACCGCGTCGACCGTGTCCCAGTCGGACCCGCCGAGGGTGGTCAGCGCGGCGGGGAACACCCCATCCTGCTCCTTGAGGATGTGCTCGCGCAGCACCTCCAGGGTGGCGATCAGGTCCTCCGGCCATGCGCCGTCGGCCGGTACGCCGGTGGCGGCCGCGCCGAGGACCGCCTCGACGCGGCGGTGCTCGTCGCGCAGGGCGGCCACGTGGTCGGGGAAGTCGTCGGTCAGCAGCGGGAACAGGCCCTCCTCCTCGACGACGGTGTGCGGCTCGAGGACGGTGCTGATGGCGCGGGCCAGCTCGGCCATGCGGGCCACGTCCCCGGCGGCGTGGGCGGTGCGCACCTCGGCGATCATCGCGACCACCTCGTCGTGCTCGCGGGTCAGTTCCTCGATGGCGGTGACGGACTGGCAGCCGCAGTACTCACACATGATCTGACTCCCGGCTCGAAACGCGGCCCCGGCACACCGCCGGACCCTTCCACTGTCGCCGCGCCGACCGCGACCGGCCAGGGACTTTGGGCCCGCACCGACGGGACCTGCGGGCGTAGAGGGGCACGGACGCCGGCCCTGAGGGGGCTTCGAGGTCCGGCGTCCGTGCCGTTCGCCGCCGGGGCAGTGTCATCGGCCGCCCGGCGGCGGGGGGTCAAGCCATGAAGCCGCCGTCGGCGGTGATGACGGCGCCGTTGACGTTGCCGAGCTCGACGCCGGCCAGCCAGGACACCAGCGCCGCGATCTCGTCCGGCTGCGCCGGAATGCGGCTCCTGCCGAACGACCGGCCGAGGCGTTCGAGGGCCCACCGGCGTCGGCGGTCTGCTTCAGCGTGCCGTCCAGGGCCGCCCCGTCGACGTCGGTGGCCACCACCCGGGCACCCTCGCCGGCGAACCGGATCGCGGCGGCCCGGCCGATGCCCGAGCCCGCCCGGTGATCAGCACGATTCTGCCGTGGTGCCGCATGGTGTCCATGGCCTGCTCCTTCGTGCCTGAGGCCCCCTCACCTGCCAGCATGATCCGCGGGACCCGCGCGCCGGTACGGACCTTGGTCACGCCGGCCCGGACCTCCGGCCCTCTCCAGCCCCGGCCGGTGGCGCGCGCGGCCCGGACGGGCACATCATGGGCGGATGACCTCACCCAGCGCGGCCTCTGCCGAAAGCGCCCCCGCGCGGCGCACCGATCTGGCCGGGCCCGGTGCGGCGCTGCGGCTGTCCGGGGCACGGCTGCCCGTGGTGGGCACGGCGCGGCTCTACACCTGCGGGATCACGCCGTACGACGTGACGCATCTGGGGCACGCCTCGACGTTCGTCTGGTCGGACCTGCTCGCCTCGGTGTGGCGGCTGTGCGGGGTGGAGACGGTGGGCTGCCGCAACGTCACCGACGTGGACGACGTGCTGACCCGGGCGGCGGGCGCGCGGGGCAGCGACTTCGCACAGTTCGCGCTGCAGCAGGAGTACGCCTTCGACAAGGACATGACGGCGCTGCGGGTACGCCGCCCGGCACACGAACCGAGGGCGCGGCACCACATCCGTACGGTTCAGCAGCTCGCCGAGGCGTTGCTGGCCGCGGACCGCGCGTACGTCCGCAACGGCTTCGTGTTCTTCCGCGGCGCGCAGGTCGCGGCTGATTCCGGGCTGCCCCGCGAGGTGGCGCTGGCGCGCAGCGCCGAGTTCGGCGACGACCCGCACGACCCGGACCGCGACGACCCGTTCGACGTGGCGGTGTGGCGCCCGTCGGCGCAGGGCGAGCCGGCCTGGCCGGGTCCGTGGGGCCCGGGACGGCCGGGCTGGCACGCCGAGTGCGCGGCGATGGCGCTGTCGGTGCTCGGGGCGAGCGTGGACGTGCTGGCCGGCGGCGCGGACCTGGCGTTCCCGCACCACGCCTACCAGGCGGCGATGGTCGAGGCGGTGACGTCGGTGGCGCCGTTCGCCCGGGCCCGCCTGCACGTCGGCGCGGTCCACCAGGGCGGCGCGAAGATGGCGAAGAGCACGGGCAACCTCACCCTGGTCGCCGACCTCCTGCGCGACCACTCCCCCGCGACGGTACGGATGCTCGTCCTCGACCGGCCGTGGCACGCGCAGTGGGAGTACCGTCCCGGCGACCTCGACCGGGCGGCCTCCCGGCTGGAGGACCTCTACGCGGCGGCCGGGCGTCCCGGCGGCGCTGCCGGAACCGCGACCGCGGTCGTCACGGCGCTGCTCGACGACCTCGACGTCCCGCGCGCCGTCGAGACCGCCCTGGCGGACGGCGGCGAGGCCGCACGGCTGCTGCTGAGGGTACTGGCGCCGGCCTGAACGGCGGCGAGCTCGTCCGCGTCGAGCAGATACAGGTACGGGCACTCCTGTGGTCCCGCCGCGAGGCAGCTCCCGCAGGGACGCGACGGGTCGATGACACACATGCCGGGCTCCTCAGGCGTCGTTGCTGCCCCCAGTCTGGTGGCGCGGCGGTGCCGCACGTCAGGGCCGAGGTCCCGGTCCGCAGGGCCCGACGGCCCGGCGTCGCTCAGTCCGATGCGATCTGCAGATCGTGGTAGTCGCCGATCGACAGGATCACGGTGCCGTCGCGTACGAGCTCGTAGTCCCAGAGCTTGTGTTCCGGATCGAACGACTCGAGCGACGGCTCCATCCGCAGGAACATCTCCCGGACGGCCGGGGTGAGCGGACCGGTGATCTCGACGGCATCGCGCATCCCGCTCCACGACCGCACCTCGACCCCCGGCAGCGCCAGGAAGTCGGCGCGTCCGTGGCTCAGCTGACCCGCACCGTCCGGCACGTGCACCCGGAACGAGTCCGCACGGTCCAGGTGCTCGCGGAGCAGCGCCCGCCATTCGTCGTCGGGCACGGAGCCCAGATACCTCAGCGTCACGACGGGGATCCTAGGGGCCTTGCGCACCCTATATAGAATAAGACCATGGGTGTGCACCGGATGACGATCCCGCGGCTCCTGCTGCTGCGGGCGCTGCTGGCCGATCCCACCACCGAGCGGTACGGCCTCGACCTCGCCCTGCAGGCCGGGCTCGAGCCGGGCAGCGTCTACCCGATCCTGGTCGCGTTCGAGAACGCCGGATGGCTGGAGAGCCGCGTCGAGGACGTCGACGCCTCCGCCGCCGGCCGGCCCCGGCGCCGTTACTACCGGCTCACCGCCGAGGGCGTCGAGGCCGGGCGTACGGCGCTCGCCGAGGCCGCCCGCAAGCGGCGCCCCGGTACGGCGGGCGGGGAGCTGGCGTGGTGACGCCGCTGCTCGAACGGGTCGCGATCGCCCTCCTCGCCCGGATGCTGCCCGCCGGCTTCCGCGACCGTCAGCGTGCGGAATGGCGCGGCGACCTCGCCGAGCTGGCCCGGCACGGCCGCGCGTCCCGGCTGCGGTACCTGGCGATCGCCGCGTTGACCCTGCCGTCGCTGCACCTGGCCGCCCGCAGGGGCCCGTGGGCCGGCGGCGGCTGGGCGATCAGGCCCCAGAAGGGATCGGGCACCGCCGTACCCATCGCCCTGCTCGCCGTCACGGCCGGAATGTTCGCCGGGGCCGCCGCGGGCCGCCTCACCTGGACCCCACCGCCGCCGATGATGTCCGCGGCGCAGGCCCGGGAGCTGGCCGGCACGGTGTTTCCCGGCCGGACCGTCACGGGTACGCCCGCAGCCCCGGTCTTCGACAGCGACGTGGACGACAACACGCTGGCGGGCGCCACGACCTTCGAGGTGAGCGCGGTGCCGCTGGAGCGCGACTTCGAGGCCGACCTCCGCACCGCCCGCGACCGGCTCCGGGCGCGGGGCTGGACCGTCGACACCGACGTCCACGACGAGATGACCCCGGACGTGGTCGGCGTCGACCTCGCCCACGACTCGCTGTGGAGGTTCACCGCCCACCGCGACCACCTGACCCTCGACGTCTCGACGGGGCGGTACCGCAACCAGGCGACGGCCTCGTACCTGGTGCGCCCGGCCACGTACCAGCACCTGCACACGCTGCCCGTCCTGGCGGCGGGGGCCCCGGCGACGCTCGCGGCCTGGCTCGCCGCCTGCCGCCTGCACCGCCGCGCCGCCCGCCGCCGGGGCCTCCCCCAGCTCACGGCGGCGGCAGGCGTCATCGTCAGCTTCGCGGTCCTGCCGATGGCGGGACTGCTCATCGCGGCGCCGCACGCGACGCCGCTCACCGACGAGCCGGTCGCACCCTGGTGGTACACGCTGCTCGTGACCGGCGGCGACCGCCCGTACGTCTACGCCACGCTGGTCACCGTCCTGGCGATCTGGCTGGCCGGGCTGCCGGGCCGCCCCGCCACCCTGGCGACGGAGTGACCACCTGCGCCGGTGATGGCGCCGGCCGGGGCGGTGGCGCCGTGCGGGTCAGCCCCAGACCGCCTCGGCGAGGGCGATGCCGCAGAATGCCGCGCCGAGGCCCGCGACCACGCTCGCGACCACGTTGAGGACCGCGTACGCCCGGACCCGCTGCTCCAGCAGCCGCACGGTCTCGAACCCGAACGTGGAGTACGTCGTCAGCGCCCCGCACAGTCCCGTACCCAGCAGCGCGTTGACGCTGCCCGGCACGGCGTGCACCGCGACCCCGTGCAGCAGCACCCCGAGGATGAAGGAGCCGGTGACGTTGACGGTGAACGTGCCCCACGGGAACACCGAGTCGTGACGCGCCTGCACCGCCCGGTCGGCGAGGTAGCGCAGCGGCGCCCCGATCGCGGCGCCCAGCATGACCAGCAGCGCCGTCACGGGTCACCCGGCGCGGTACGGCCCACGTACCGGATCACCTCGACCGGGTCGAGGATCACGAGGCCCTCGCCGACCAGCTCGCCGAGCTGCGGCAGGAAGGCCCGGATCCGGTCCTCGCGGTCCACGATGATCACGGCGACGGGCAGGTCCTCGGACAGCGACAGCAGCCGGGTGGTGTGGATCCGCGAGGACGCGCCGTACCCCTCGATGCCGCGCAGCACGGACGCGCCGGCCAGCCCGGCGGCGTGCGCCCGGTGCACGATCTCGTGGTACAGCGGCCGGTGGTGCCAGGTGTCGTCCTCGCCGATGAAGACGGTCAGCCGTGCCGCGGGCTCCTCGATCCTCATGAGGCACCCCTCCGGCGGGTCGCCAGGCGGGTCATCGAGACGCCGGCGTACACCGCCGCGAGCGCGGCGAAGACCGTGCCGGCCAGGTAGAGCAGTCCGGTACGGGCGGCGCCGGCGGCGACCAGCTGCTGCACCTCACCGGTGTACGTGGAGAAGGTGGTGTAACCGCCCAGCACGCCGACGCCGAGGAACGGGCGGATCAGCCGGTGCGCCGACCACACCTCGGTGATGAGCACCATGAGGATGCCGATGAGCAGACAGCCGGAGACATTCGTCACGAAGGTCGCCCACGGGAAGCCGCCCGGCGGGTGCGGCCACGCGGTGGCCAGGCCGTAGCGGGCGAGCGCCCCCAGCGCGCCGCCGACCGCGACGGCGCCGAGCACGGGCGATGACGACTGCCGCCGCTGCGTGGCGACGTGCAGGTCGACGTCCGGATCCGTCGGCAGTCCGGTGGACTGAGACACCAGCGTTCCCTCCACCAGTGGCATGCATCCGCCACTCTATCGCCGCCGGTGGCAGGGCCGAAGGTCAACTATTTGCAGGGATTCCAGCGGAGCCGGTTAAGCAAGCCTTACCTCTACAGTTGGCGGGTGACTCGAGTGACGCCCACGGCCGCGCCCGCCGGCCTGCTCTCCGCGCCGCCGGACGGGCGGACCGCGCCCCTCGCGGAGTTCCCGCCGGGCAGCGTGGTGCTGGTGACCGGCACCGCGGCCGACGCGCCGGCCGCGGTCGTACGCCGCCTGGAGGATCTCGGCTTCACCGCGGGCTCGCAGGTGGAGGTCGTCCGCCGGGCGCCGCTCCGTGATCCCACGATCTACCGCGTACGCGACTACGACGTGTGCCTGCGCCGCGCCCAGGCGGCGTACCTGCTGGCGCGGGAGCTCGACGGATGAGCGAGCACTGCGGGGCGGCAGGCGACCACGTCGGCGGTGGGGTGGCCGGCGTGGCGACGCCGCGCCTCGCGCTCGTCGGCAGCCCGAACGCCGGCAAGACCAGCATCTTCAACGCGCTGACCGGCCTGCGCGCCAAGACCGGCAACTACCCCGGCGTCACCGTCTCCCGGTTCGTCGGCACGAGCCGGATCCACGGCCACCGCTACCTGATCGAGGACCTGCCCGGCACCTACAGCCTCGCGCCGATCAGCCCGGACGAGCAGGTCATGGTCGACGTGCTGGACGGCCGGCTGGACGGCGAGGCCCCGCCGGACGCCGTGCTGGTCGTCGTCGACGCCACCACGCTGCGCCGCTCCCTGCGGTTCGCGGCCGAGATCATCGGGCGCGGGCTGCCGAGCGCGGTCGTCGTGACGTTCACCGACGAGCTCGCGGCACGGCAGGGCGCCCTGGACGTCGAGGCGTTCGGGCAGGCGCTCGGCGTACCCGCGGTCGCGGTGATCGGCCGCGGCGGGCACGGCGCGGACCGGCTGCGCGACCTGATCGGCGAGTGGCGGTCCTGGCCGGCGCCGGTGCTGGCGCCGCCGGCCGACCGCGCCGAGCTCGACGCCTGGGCCGAGTCCGTGCTGGCCTTCGCCGGCTACCGGCCGCCGGGCCGGCACCGGACCACGCAGCGCGTCGACGCGGTCCTGCTGCACCCGGTGGCCGGCACGCTCGTGTTCCTGGCCGTCATGGTGCTGTTCTTCCAGGTCGTGTTCCGGCTGGCCGCGCCGCTGCAGGGGTACGTCGAGTCGTTCTTCGGCTGGCTCTCCACGGTGGTGAGCACCCACGTCCACAGCCCGTGGCTGGCCGGGCTGCTCGGCGACGCCCTGATCGGCGGCGTCGGCGGCGTCATGGTGTTCGTCCCGCAGATCATGCTGCTGTTCCTGCTCATCGCGGTGCTCGAGGGCGTCGGCTACATGTCGCGGGCCGCGTTCCTGATGGACCGGGTGATGGCACGTGCGGGCCTGGAGGGACGGGCTTTCGTCTCCCTGCTGTCGTCCTTCGCGTGCGCGATCCCGGGCATCATGGCGACCCGGACGCTGCCGTCGGCCCGCGACCGGCTCGCCACGATGATGGCCGCCCCGCTGATCACCTGCTCCGCCCGGCTCCCGGTGTACGTGCTGCTCATCGGGCTGCTGGTGGACCCCTCGGCCCGGGTGGGACCGCTCGGCCTGCAGGGCCTGGTCATGTTCGCCATGTACCTGCTCGGCGCCGTGTCGGCGATGCTCGCGGCCTGGGCGTTCAAGAAGATCGGCGGGCGCCGGGGCACGGCGATGCCGTTCTACATGGAGATGCCGCCGTACCGGATGCCGACGCTGCGCTCGGTGCTCATCGCCATGGGCCAGTCGGCGCGGTCGTTCGTACGGAAGTGCTCGACCATCATCACGGTCACGACGGTGGCGCTGTGGCTGCTGCTCAACCTGCCCGTCCACTCCGCCGCGGATCTGCGGGCACACGGCGTGGACCCGGGTGACGACCGGTCGGTGTCCGCGTACGTCACCGACCACAGTTATGCGGCTGCGCTGGGGCGCGGCGTCGCACCGGTGTTCGCGCCGCTGGGCTTCGACTGGCGGATCTCCATCGGCGTGCTGTCCGCCCAGTCGGCCCGCGAGACCTTCGTCGCCACCCTCGGCCAGGTCGCCGCCGCTGAGAACGCCGAGCAACCCGCTGAGGCGCTGCGGGCCATGACGTACCCCGACGGCCCGCGCGCCGGTCAGCGGGTCTTCACCGCGCCGACCATCGCGGCGCTGCTGGTGTACTTCGCCTTCGCGCTGCAGTGCATGGCGACCGTCGGCATCCTGCGGCGCGAGACGGGCGGCTGGAAATGGCCGCTGATCGCGTTCGGCTACCTGACCACGCTGGCGTGGGTGATGGCGTTGCTGGCGCGGACGGTCACCGCCCTGCTGACCGGGGCCGGCTGATGGTCCCCATCCACCCCCAGCCCTGCCCGGGACGGCCGGACCGGCTGCGCTGGATCACCCCGGCCGGCGTGCTGCCGTTCACCGGCGTCCCGGCCACCGTCCCGGCCGCGCTCGCCACGCTGCTGCGCGACGGGACGCTCGCGGCTGTGCGGGTGGAGGCCACCGCCGTCGTCACGGAACTGGCCGCGGGACGGAGCTGGGCACGTGACGGGTCCCGCGTACGGTCGGCCCTGCACGAGGCGCTCGCCGACCCGGCCGGCTGGACCCACACCCCGGCCGGCGCCGGCGACGCGGACGAGCCGTTGCGGGCCGCGGCCGCCGCGCTGATCGACGGCCGGGCGGGCGAGCTGGCGCTCTCCCACGGCGGCCTCATCGAGCTGCTGGACGTCCGCGACGGCGTGGTGACGGTACGCATGTCCGGCGCCTGCCACGGCTGCCCGGCGGCCGGGATCACCCTGCGCCACCGGCTCGAGGACGAGCTGCGGCGCCGGTGTCCCGGCGTGCGCCGGGTGGTCAGCAGCGCTTAGGCCTCGAACAACGGCGTGCTCAGGTACCGCTCGCCGGTGTCGGGAAGCACGACGACCACGGTGCGGCCCTCGAACTCCGGCCGCCGCGCCACGCGGGCCGCGGCGTACAGGGCGGCGCCGCTGGACACGCCGGCCAGGATGCCCTCGCTGTGGGCGAGCCGGCGGGCGGCCGACCGGGCCTGGTCCACGCCGACGCGGACGACCTCGTCGTACACGGTGGGGTCGAGCACCTCGGGCACGAAGCCGGCGCCGATGCCCTGGATGCCGTGCGGGCCGGGGGCGCCGCCGGAGAGGACCGGGGACTCGGCCGGTTCCACGGCGTACACGCGCAGGCCGGGGTTCTTCTCCTTGAGCACCTGGCCGACGCCGGTCAGCGTGCCGCCGGTGCCGACCCCGCCGACGACCGCGTCCAGGTCGCCGTCGGTGTCGTTCCAGATCTCCAGCGCGGTGGTGCGCCGGTGCACCTCGGGGTTGGCCGGGTTGTCGAACTGCCGGGGCAGGAACGCGCGCCGCTCGTCGGCGATCTCCACGGCCCGGGCCACCGCGCCGCGCATGCCCTCCGCCGCGGGCGTCAGGACCAGCTCGGCGCCGTACGCGGCCAGCAACGCCCGCCGCTCGGCGCTCATGCTCTCCGGCATGGTGAGCGTCAGCCGGTAGCCGCGCGCGGCCGCCACCATGGCGAGGCCGATGCCGGTGTTGCCGCTGGTCGCCTCCACGATGGGGACGCCCGGCCGCAGCTCCTCGGTGGCCTCGGCCGCCTCGATCATGGCGAGCGCGATGCGGTCCTTGACGCTGCCGCCGGGGTTGGCGGACTCGAGCTTCGCGAGCAGCCGGGCCGGCAGCCCCGGTTCGAAGCGGGACAGCCGCACCAGGGGCGTCCGGCCGATCAGCGCGGTGATGTCGTCGTGGACCATGGTGGGCTCCCGAGGGTGACGCAGGGTGCCGGCGCCCGCAGCCGGGCGCCGGCCGGGACGTCGGAGTGGACGAGGCAGAGGGCGCCGATCTCGGCGTCGTCGCCGATGTGGACGGGCCCGAGCACGGTGGCGCCGACGCCGAGCACGACGCGGTCGCCGACGGTGGGGTGGCGCCGGCTGCCCTTGGGGTCGCGGCGCCACCCGCGCCCGCCGAGGGTGACCTGGTGGTACATGGTCACGTCGTCGCCGATGCGGGCGGTCTCCCCGATGACGACCCCGGCGCCGTGGTCGATGAACAGTCGCTTGCCGACGACGGCGCCGGGGTGGATCTCGATCCCCGTCGCGTTGCGCACCGCCTGGGAGATCAGGCGGGGCAGCAGGGGTACGCCCCGGCGGTGCAGCCGGTGCGCGAGGCGGTGCGCCCAGACGGCCCAGAGGCCGGGGTAGAGCAGGACCTCGGCGCGGTGGATGCCGTACAGGGCCGGGTCACGCCGGCACGCGGCGCGGACGTCGTCCAGCACGAGGATTTCCTTCGAGGAAGGCGTGAACAGGGGCTGCGGAGTCAGCGCCCCGGACAGCGCTCGTCGAAGACGCGGCGCACGTGCGTGCCGGCGAGGGGTACGGCGAATCGGTAGCCGGCCAGCCGGCGTCGCGTACCCCTCTCGATCATGGACGCCACGCTATCCACGCGCATCCGCGCCGGACAGGGCCGAAAGACCCGCCCGCTGCAGGCGTACCTGCCAGACGTCGGGGCCGTCCTGCAGCCACTCGGTGGCGAACTGCCCGGCGTAGCGCCGGTCGATCTCGGTGAGCAGGGGCAGCGGGGCGTGCGGTGCGACGAGCACGAGGGCGCCGTCGGCAGGCACCGCGTCGACGGCGGCCAGCACGGTGGCGTGCCGCTGCGCGTGCGGGAGCGCCCGTACGTCGATCCGCGCGTCGATGCTGAGCGCCGGGGCCGGCGCCTCCGCCGCTGCGGAGGAGTTCCCGCCGCACCCGCAGCCGCCGCATCCGCACCCGGACCCGGACCCGGCCGGCGTGTCGTCCTCGCCGAGCAGCTCGTGCATGCCAGCGAGCAGCGCCGCGAGGTCGACGTCGCCGGCCTCCACCAGCACCGGCACGATCAGCTCGTTCTCCTTGGCGAGGTGTGCCTCGAACACCGCGCGCAGCGCCCGGGCGGCCGCCGCGGCGGCCACGGGGGACGGCGTGGTCTCCAGCTCGGTGACCAGCTCCGCGATCGCCCGGTGCTCCCCCAGCATGCCGTCGACCAGCAGCTTCGCCTCCGGGCGCCGGGCCGCGGCCGGGTACAGCGCCTCCTCCTCGGCGTACGCGTGCGGCAGCAGCTCGGTGTGCACCCAGCCGACGAGCGCGTCCCGCACCGCCCAGGTGCGCCGCAGGCTGCCGATGGCCGCGGCCTCGACGAGCTCTGCGACCTGCCGGGTCAGGGCGGCGGCGAGCTGCTCGTGGTGGGCGACGACGGCGGCTGCGGCGGTTCGGTCGGACTGTGACATGGCGCGCTCCTCGAAATTCGGCCGGGGCCTGGTTTTGCTGTCATTCGACGTTATAACGTTTAGCACCGTGGAAACCTCCGGTACAGGCCCGAGCGGCGAGACGATCGACACCCCGCGCCACCGCGCCCTCGGGTCGGCGAGCCGCGTCACGATCCTGCGGCTGGTGCGCGACGCGGCCGGCGGGCTGACCGCCGCCGACGTGGCGACCGCCACCGGCCAGCACCTGTCGACCACCCGCGCCCACCTCGAACGGCTCGTGGAGGCGGGACTGCTCGTCAAGGCCCGCGCGAGCGGAGGCCTGCCGGGGCGGCCGGCCTGGCGCTACCGGACCACCTCCGCCGACCCCGCGCCCGCGCCGTACCGGGCGCTCGCCGCGGCCCTGCTCGCCCACCTGCCGCGCGGCCAGGGCGACACCCGGGAGGCCGCCGGCCGGGTCGGGCGCGACTGGGGACGGCAGCTCGCCGCGTCCACCCCCGCCCAGGACGACCCCGTGGACACGGTGAGCGCCGTGCTCGACGGGCTCGGCTTCACCCCCCGGAGCCGGCCCGAAGAGCCCGGCGCCGGCGCCGAGCTGCACCTGCACACCTGCCCGTTCCTCGAGCTGGTCGGCCAGAACCCGGACGCCATGTGCGGGCTGCACGCCGGCGTCATCCAGGGCGTCCTGGACAGCCGCGGCGAGGACGGCGACGGGACCGTGCTGGAGCCGTTCGGCGCGCCGCACGCCTGCGTCGTCCGCCTTCCGCTGCCGCGCCGCCGCGCCGCCGGGGAACCGTGATGCCGGCGGCGGCCGGCCTCCCGGTCCGCCTGCGCGTACCCGTCCTGGCCGGTGCGGCGCTCGCCCTGCTCGGCGGCCTGTACGCGGCCCTGCTGCTGCTCGGCACCGCGGTCCCCGCACCCGGCACCGCTATCGAGGAGGTCCACGGGCCGGTCATGGTGTTCGGCTTCGTCGGCACCCTGATCGCCCTCGAACGCGCGGTGGCGCTCGGCCGCCGCCCCGCCCTGCTGGCACCGGCGTGCTCCGCCGCGGGCGCGCTGCTCCTGCTCGTCACCGGTCCCGCCCTGCCCGGCAAGCTGTTGCTGATGGCCGGCGGCGTGGGGCTGCTCGCCATCTACCGGGCACTGTGGAGGCGGCAGGAGTCGGTCGCCCTGCTCGCCCAGGGCGCCGGGGCCTTCGCCTGGTACGCGGCCACCCTGCTCTGGCTGGCGGGCTTCGCGGTCGCTGACGCCGTACCGTGGATGGTCGTCTTCGTGGTCGCCACCATCGCGGGCGAACGCCTCGAGCTGGCCCACGTCGCGCTCACCACCCCCGGTGCGCAGCGCTGGTTCCTGGCCACGCTCGGTGCCCTGATCACCGGGGCCACCGCCGCGAGCGTGTGGCCGCATTCCGGTACGCAGCTGTTCGGCCTGGCGCTGCTGGCCGTCACCGCGTGGCTGGCGGTCTTCGACGTCGCCCGGCACACGGTGCGCGGCACGGGCGTGCCCCGCTACGTCGCCGCGGGCCTGCTCACGGGATACGCCTGGCTCGCCCTCGCCGGCCTGCTCTGGGCCGGGGCCGGACGGACCGGGACGGGCGCCCGCTACGACGCCACCCTGCACGCCGTCTTCCTCGGCTTCACGCTCTCGATGATCTTCGTGCACGCCCCGGTGATCCTGCCCGCCGTGCTGCGCCGGCCCCTCCCCTACCGCCCGGTGCTGTACCTGCCCCTTGCGCTGCTGCACGGCTCGTTGCTGCTCCGCGTGGCAGTGGGCGACGCAGCAGGGCTCGAACCGGTCTGGCGCTGGTCCGGCGTGGCCAACGTCGCGTCGATCCTGCTCTTCCTCGCGTGCGCCGTCGCCGTGTCGGCCACCCGCAGCCGGGTTCCCGCATGAGCGTCACCTCCACGGGCCGGGCGACCTGGCACCGGCGGGCCGGCCTGCTGCCCGCCGCGTACCTGGCCGCGCTGGTCGTGCTCGCGTTCGTCCACCCGTTCCTGCCCGCGTGGCGCTGGCTCGCCATCCACCTGCTGCTGCTGGGCGCGGCGACGAACGCGATTCTCGTGTGGAGCGCGCACTTCACCGCGGCCGTCCTGCGTGTCCCCGCACCCTCGCACCGGCGGGCCGAGGTCTCCCGGCTGGCGCTGCTCAACGCCGGGGTGGTGGCCGTCCTCGCCGGCGGGACCGCCGACCGCCCCTGGCTCGGTGTGGCCGGCGCGGCCGCCGTCTTCGCCGCCGTCGCGGCCCACCTGGCGTGGCTCGCCGCACGGGTGCGGTCCGCGTTGCCCGCCCGGTTCGCGGTGACCGCGCACTACTACCTGGCCGCTGCGGTGGCGCTGCTCACCGGAATACCGGCCGGCGCATGGATGCTGGTCGCCGACGCCCCGGCCCGGTCGCGGATCCTGCTGTTCCACGCCCACGTCAACCTGCTCGGCTGGGTCATGCTCACCGTGCTGGGCACCATCCTCACGCTGTGGCCGACGGTGCTGCGGACGCGGATGGACCCGGCGGCGGCCGCCGCTTCCCGGACCTCGCTGCTCACCGCCGTGGGCGGCATCGGGCTGATCGCCCTCGGCGTGCTGGCGTGGTGGCCGCTCGTCGCCGTGGCGGGGCTGCTCGTCTTCGCCGTCGCCGTGCTGGTCACCGCGCTGCCCGCGGCCCGGGCCGCCCGGCAGAAGCCGCCGGTGTCGTTCGCCGCCTGGTCCATCGCGGCCGGCGCGGCATGGCTGCCCGTCGCGCTCGCCGTCGACGCGGCCACCCTGCTGCGCGCGGCGGGCCCGGACGCGGCGGCCGACTCCTTCGGCGTCGTGCTGACGCCGCTGCTCGTCGGGTCGGTCGCGCAGATCCTGCTCGGCGCGCTCACGTACCTGCTGCCGATGGCGCTGGGCGGCGGCCCGATCCGGGTCCGCGAACGCACCGCCGCCCTGGACCGCCGCTGGCCGCAACGGCTGGCCATGACCAACGCCGCGCTGGTCGTGTTCCTGTTGCCGGTAGGCCCGTACGTGCGGATCACCACTTCGCTGCTGCTGCTCGCCGCGCTGGTGCAGTTCCTGCTGCCCGCGGCCCGCCTGCTCCTGCTCGACCGGAGGTAATCATCATGTCCGACCGGCCCCTCGGCGGCCTCGCCACGGGCGTCGCCCTGGTCGTCCTCGCCACGCTGACCGGCGTCGCCGCGCAACGGATGGCCGGCGGCGACCCGGTCACGGCCGCCGCGACGACGACCGTCGCCGCCACCGGGCACACCACCACGGTCGCGGTGATGGTCGAGGACATGCGCTTCCGTCCGCAGCGGATCACCGTACCGGCGGGCGACCGGCTCGTCATCGAGCTGACCAACCACGACCGGCGGCGCCACGACCTGGTCCTGGCCAGCGGCGCCCGGACCGGTACGGTCGGCGCCGGCCGCAGCGCCCGCCTCGACGCCGGGGTGATCGGCGGCACCGTCGAGGGCTGGTGCTCGCTGCCCGGGCACCGCCAGGCCGGCATGACCCTGACCGTCTCGACCGACGGGCCCTCCGCCGCACCGGCGGCCACCGGCGAGACCGACGGGACGTCCGCCGCGCCCGCGGCCACCGGCGACGCGCCCGTCCCCGCGGCGGCCGCCACCGTCGACACGATGGCCGACCCGGGACCCGGTTTCCGGGCCCGCGACGCGGCGGCGCCGGCCGTGCCGCCCGGGCGCCTGCACGAGGTCACGCTGCACGTGCGTCAGGTCGAGCTGGAGATCGCGCCCGGCGTGCGGCAGACGATGTGGACGTACGACGGGATGGTGCCCGGTCCCACGCTGCGGGGCCGCGTCGGCGACACCTTCGTGGTCACGCTCATCAACGACGGCACCGTCGACCACGGCGTCGACTTCCACGCCGGCGCCCTCGCCCCGGACCTGCCGATGCGGCCGATCGAGCCCGGCCAGCGCCTCACCTACCGGTTCACCGCCACGAAGGCCGGCATCTGGATGTACCACTGCTCGACCATGCCGATGCTGCTGCACCTCGGCAACGGCATGTACGGCGCCGTCATCATCGACCCGCCCGGCCTCGCCCGCGCCGACCGCGAGTACGTCCTCGTGCAGTCGGAGCTCTACCGCGGCGGCGACCTGGCCGCCATGCGGGCGGACCACCCGGACGCCGTGGCGTTCAACGGGTACGCCGCCCAGTACACCCACCGCCCGCTGACGGCCCGTGCGGGTGAGCGCGTACGCATCTGGGTGCTCGACGCCGGCCCGAACCGAGACACGTCCTTCCACGTCGTCGGCGCCCAGTTCGACACCGTCTATGCCGAGGGCCGCTACCAGTTGCGTCCCTCGGACCCGGGCGGCGCGCAGGTGCTGCCGCTCGGCCCGGCGGCCGGCGGCTTCGTGGAGACCGTGCTCCCCGAGGCCGGCCACTACCCGTTCGTCAGCCATGTCATGGCCGACGCCGACCGCGGCGCCCGCGGGATGATCGAAGTGACCGGCCGCTGAACCGGCACTGAAAAACGGTTATGAAAAGGGTCTTTGTTCTTTGCCGCACGGGCTGGCAATATTGGCACTCCTCAATGGGAGCGCTCCCATTTCCGGACTGCGAGGACCAGAGATGACCCAGAACCGTGATGAGTCGGCCGCCCACTCCCGGCAGGTGCGCCGCAGAACCGTTCTGACGACGCTGGGCGCCCTGCCGGTCGTCACGGTCGCCGCGTCGCTGATGAGTGCCACCGAAGCCTCGGCCGCGGCCGCGAACATCAATCCGTCCGCACCGCGGCAGACGATCCGCGGCTTCGGGGCCATGTGTCACGCCGCCTGGATCGGCGACCTGACGGCGGCCCAGCGGGACACCGCCTTCGGCACCGGCGAGGGCCGGCTGGGATTCTCGGTGCTGCGGATCCCGGTGAACGACAACCAGGCGGACTGGGGCCGTGATCTGGCCACCGCGCAGCGCGCCGTCGCGCTCGGGGCGACTGTCTTCGCGTCGCCGTGGAACCCTCCCGCGAGCATGACCGAGACGTTCACCCGCGGGAGTCAGACCAATGCGAAGCGCCTCAAATACAGCTCGTACGCCGCCTACGCCCAGCACCTGAACGACTTCACCACCTACATGCGCAACAACGGCGTCGACCTGTACGCCATCTCGGTGCAGAACGAGCCCGACTATGCACAGACGTGGACGTGGTGGACCGCCGCGGAAATCGTCCAGTTCCTGCGGGCGAACGCCGGCTCGATCAGCACCCGGGTCATCGCCCCCGAGTCCTTCCAGTACATCAAATCGATGTCGGACCCGATTCTCAACGACGCCACGGCCCTGGCCAACGTGGACATCATCGGCGCGCACCTCTACGGCACGCCGTACGCCAACTTCCCCTACCCGCTGTTCCAGCAGAAAGGGGCGGGCAAAGAACTCTGGATGACCGAGGTCTACTACCCCAACAGCAGCGATTCCGGTGATTCCTGGCCGGGGGCGCTCGACGTCGGGGAGCACATGCACCACGCCATGGTGGACGCCGGTTTCCAGACATACGTGTGGTGGTACCTGCGCCGCAGTTACGGTCCCATGCGGGAGGACGGCCAGATCAGCAAGCGCGGCGCCGTCATGGCGCAGTTCTCCCGCTTCGTCCGGCCCGGGTACGTGCGGATCGACGCGACCGCCAACCCGGCGTCGAACGTCTTCGTCTCGGCGTACCGGGGCAGCGACACCGTCGTCATCGTCGCGGTCAACAAGAACACCTCGTCGGTGAGCCAGCAGTTCACGCTGGCCGGCACCACCGCGTCCGGCAGCGTCGCCGCCTGGCTGACCGACGCGAGCAGGAACGTCGCGCCCCAGAGCGCGCTCGCCATGGCCAACGGCTCGGTCACCGTCACCCTGCCCGCCCGCAGCGTGACGACCCTCGTGACCACCGTGAACGGCACGACCACACCGAGCCCGTCGGCCAGCTCACCGCCGCCCGCCGGGTCCGGGCCGCGAGTCGCCTACACGATGAGCACCTGGAGTTCCGGCTTCACCGCGACCGTCAGCATCACCAACACGGGCACCTCGGCCGTCAACGGCTGGACGCTGAGCTTCACCCTGCCCTCCGGGCAGTCCATCACCTCCGGCTGGAACGCGACCTACTCTCCCGCCAGCGGCCAGGTGAACGCCCGCAATGCCGACTACAACGGCACGCTCGCTCCCGGCGCCACCGTCGAGATCGGTTTCCAGGCCACCCATACGGGCAACACCGCCGAACCGGCCGCCTTCACCCTCAACGGCATTCCCTGCACCGTGGTCTGAAGCCCCATCGAACCACCCCACCGCCGCCCGCAACCGGCACCGCCTCGTAGCGCGCGACCGCCACGCCCCGGCCGGTCCCCGGCTCCGTTGCCACCGGCGCGAACCGGTCCCGGTGGTCCACCGTGCACAGGTGCGCCGGCAGCGCCGGCGTGATGTGCGGGGCACCGCCCACGAACCGGCGGCGCACGGTGTCCGGGTCGGCCGTCCGGATGGCCTCGGCGAGCTGCCCGGCGTCATCCGGCCGGATCGGGCGCAGCTGGACCGTACGCCCGTCCGCCAGGCGCAGGGCGCGCTCGCAACCGTGCGGGTAGCCGGGCGGCAGCTGCGAATTCATGCCTTCATCGTGACCGTACGGCCCGGGGCGGGCATGGGACGTTCGGCCCTGACATTCCCGTTCCCGCAGGTGTGTGATGGGGAGGTGACGACGTACCGCGACCGGGTCGACGCCGGCAGGAAGCTCGGCCAGGCTCTCCGGCACCTGCGCGGTCAGGACGTGGTGGTGCTGGGGCTGCCCCGCGGCGGCGTGCCGGTGGCGGCCGAGGTGGCGCGGGAGCTGGATGCGCCGCTCGACGTGATCGTGGTCTGCAAGGTCGGCGTGCCGGGGCAGCCCGAGCTGGCGATGGGCGCGGTCGGTGAGGACGGCGCCGCCGTGGTGAACACCGGCGTCGTCCGCGTCACCAAGGTCGCTCAGGAGGACCTGAGCGCCGCGCAGGCGCACGCCCGGGCCGAGATCCAGCGACGGGTGCGGGCCCTGCGCGGCGACCGGCGGCGGGTGGAGCTGACCGGGCGCACGGCCGTGGTGGTCGACGACGGCATCGCGACCGGATCCACGGCCCGGGTGGCGTGCCGGGTCGCCCGGTCGCTGGGCGCCTCGCGCGTCGTGCTGGCTGCACCGGTCGGCGCGCCGGACGCGGTGCGGGGCCTGGCCGACGTAGCCGACGCGGTGGTGTGCCCGCTGCGCCCGCGCGATTTCCGGGCGGTGGGCCGCTTCTACGCCGACTTCCGGGCGACCGGCGAGGACGAGGTCACCGCCGTGCTCGACCGGGCCGCGCTCAGCGACGCCCCCACAGCAGGTACGCGACCGGTCCGACCGGCTGCACCAGCAGCACCGGCCACCACAACGCCTTGCTGCCCCGCACCTGGGGACCCGGCCGGCGGGCGAGGTCGATCGCCGCAGCGGTGGTGAGCGCCAGCTCGACGGGCGCGAGCACCGCCGTCGTCCACCGCTGCCAGGCGGGCAGCTCCTGCCAGGTCCGCTGGGCCATCGCCGGTCTCCTTCTCGTGCTCCGCCAGGGTGTCACGGCGGTCCCGCGGCGACGATCGCCGCCGCGGGGCCGCCGCCGCGTCCGCAGGTCAGCCGTGCTTCTCCTGGCAGGGTACGCAGAATTTGGCGTGCGGGAGCACCTCCAGCCGCTCCGCCGGGATCGCGGTGCCGCAGGTCTCGCAGCGGCCGTAGCGACCGTCGGCGATGCGCTGCAGCGCGCCGGAGATCTGCTCGATGCTGCGCCGGGTCGCGGCCAGCAGGGCGGCCCGATTGTGGGCCTCGGCGGGGTCGCCGGTGTCGGCGTTGATCTCGGTCAGTTCCTTGAGCCGGGCGGTCTGGACGGCGAATTCCTCGCTCAGCGTCGCTCGCAGGTCGTCGTGCCTGCCCTGATCGACGTGGACGCTCATGTCTCCTCCTGGGAACACGGGAAAGGGGTAACAAAAAAGGGCCGAAGCTCCTACGGCTTCGCCCCTGGCGGTCGTGGTGGAGATGACCTCGACGCCGGTGGGCCGCGACCCGTGAGCTCCGGGCTCGGCAGACCGGCGGAGCCGGTGGCCGGCAGCGTCGACCGCGACGCCGGCGCCGGCTGGTGGGCAGCACGACGCACCGCCACCACCGTGACGGCACGCGAGCAGGACCTCACCACCAGCATCCGCTCACCATAGGTCGGTTACGACGACAAAGCCAGGCGGATCCCCGCCGGCGGGCCGCAGGTCGTGCCAGGGCACGCGGGTGACGGTGCGCCGCATCACCCGGCGGGCGAGGTGTTCCAGCAGCCACGGGCCCGTCCGCTCGGCCCGTTCGTAGCCGAGGAGCCGGCCCCAGCGCCCGCCGGCCACGATCGCCGCGACGACCCGGTGAGTCCCGTCGGGGTCGCGTACGGTCTCGAGGTCGGCGACCCGGCCCAGCGACCGCCCGGAGCCGTCGGCGACCGGCCGGCCGAGGACGTCGCTCGCCCGGACGGCCCGCGGCTGGTCAGGACTCATGGCCGGCTCCCGGGATCCGGCCGATCAGGTGGTCGCGCAGCCAGGTCTCCAGCGCCGGCTCGGGCAGCTCGTCGCGGCTCACGGTGAGGTCGATCGCGCTGCCGATGGCGCCCACCTGCGCGATGCCGATGCGCAGGGGCCCGTCGTCACGCGAGCCGGCGAGGCGGCGTGCGGGGCTGGCGATCCAGCGGCCCAGCCGGCCCCCGATGCGGCGCCCGAGGGCCCGCTCTCCGGTGAGCAGGGCGCTGATCCGCAGCACGCCGTCCGCGTCGTGGCTGAGCTCGACGTCGTCGACCTTGCCGACGGGCTGCCCGTCGCGGTCGACGATCTGCCGGTCGAGCAGGTCGAATCCGATGAGCATGTCAGCCGGCCCCCATCCTGGTGGTCATCATCAGCGGCACCGCCGCGACCGCCGCGACGAGAATGACGATCAGGTACGCGACGCCGAGCGCGTTGGCCGTACGGCCGTTGACCCGGTTCCCCAGGTAGCCGCGGTCGTTGGCGACGACGAGGATCGGCAGGTACGTCAGCGGCAGCGCGACGGCGCTGAAGATCAGCGTGTACTCGGTGAGCTGGATCGGGTCGATCGTGGTCAGCAGGATCGCCACGCCCACCACGATGCTGACCAGCACGACGGTGTGGAAGCGGGCCGCCTCCCGGGGCCGGCGCAGCTTGCCCCACGACCAGCCGAAGTACTGCGCGACCGTGTAGCCGGCGGACAGCCCGGTCTCCATGGCCGCGCCGAAGGTGGCGGCGAAGAACCCCAGCAGGGCCGCGGCGAGCCCGAGCTTGCCCAGCGCGAGGGCGGCGGGCATGGCGACCTGCGACAGCGAGTCCACCGACATCGACAGCGGGTGGAACACGGTCGCCGACGTCAGCATCAGCGCGAAGGCGAGCAGGCCGCCCAGCGGGAACCCGAGGAACACGTTGACCCGGGACGTGGCGAGGTCCTTCGCCGTCCAGCGTTCCTCGACGGCCCCGGAGGAGAAGAAGAACACCTCGTACGGGGTGAGCGCCGACGCGAACAGCGCGATCGCGAAGAACCAGTACGTGCCCCAGTCCTCGCCCTGCGGCGGCCCGGGGTGCGCCGCCTGCCGCCACAGCTCACCGGCATCGGGGCCGAGGTGGAAGAAGGCGACGACGAAGACGACCAGCGTCAGCCCGGTCAGCCCGAACACGTTCTCGAGCACGCTGAACTTCGCCCGCCACAGCGCCACCCAGAGCACGACGGCCACGACCGGCACCCACAGCAGGTAGTCGACGCTCGTCGCGAGCTGCAGGGCCAGCCCCACCCCGCCCAGCTCGGCGCCCAGGGTCAGGACGGTCACCAGGAACGACCCGACGAGGTTGGCGAGCGCCATCCGGGGCCCGAGCCGCTCGCGGACCAGGTCGAACACCGGCCGGCCGCTGACCGCCGTGACCCGCCCGCTCATCTCGGCGAACACGCAGATGCCCACGACGCCGACCAGCAGCACCCAGGCGTGCGCGATACCGAAACGCGCGCCCGCCTCGGCGTTGGCGACGATGTCGCCGATGTCGACGAAGCCGCCGATGGCGGTGAGGATCCCCAGCGCCACGGAGAAGATCCGTTTCATCGCCCGGCTCACCCCTCGGCGGTGATGAAGTCGTCGAGCTGCCGTGCCAGGTCGTCCAGCGCCCGCGCGCCGGAGCGCAGCGCCGCGTCGTCCGTGGCCCGCATGACGTCGCCGAGGGCGGCGGTCTCCCGGGCGAGCAGCGGGCCGAGGCGGTCGCGCAGCCCGGCCGCGCGCTCGTCGGGCGGCGCCTGGCCGGCGAACTGCTTCTGGACGCCGGCCAGCGCCTTCGCCGCGTCGTCGAACGCCGCTCCGGTGAACGCGGCGGTGGTCCGGTGCCCGGCCCTGAGCTGCGCGGTCAGCTTCGCGGTCTGCGCCGCGTCGTGGGCGCCCTGCGCCACCTGCAGCACCGTACGGTGATAGGCGCGATAGTCGCCGGGGCGCGACAGCTGCACCGCGAGGCCGGCCCAGAAGAGGACGGCGACGGCGGCCACGACGGCGATCTTCCAGCCGGTCCGCATGCCGTCACGCGCCGGTCTTCGTGGTGGCCCCGCCGAGGCTGCGGGCGGCGTTGACGAGCCCGACCAGGCTGAACGCCTGCGGCGTGTTGCCCAGCTGCCGGCCGGTGACCGGGTCGTACTCCTCGGCGAGCATCCCGACGTCGTTGCGCAGGCCCAGCAGCCGCTCGAACAGCGCGGCGGCCTCGTCCCGGCGGCCGATCCCCCGCAACGCCTCGACCAGCCAGAACGTGCACGCCAGGAAGGCGCCCTCGCCACCGGGCAGCCCGTCGACACCCTCGTGCTCCGGCCGGTACCGCAGCAGGAACCCGTCCTGGCACAGCTCCTTGCCGATCGCCTCGACGGTGCCCACGACGCGCGGATCGTCGTACGGCAGGAATCCCACCCGCGGCAGCAGCAGCAACGCCGCGTCCAGCCCGGCGGACCCGTAGTACTGGGTGAAGGTGTTGCGGCCGGCGTCGAAGCCCCGGGCACACACCTCGGCGTGGATCTCGTCGCGGATGCCGCGCCACCGGCCGGCGGGCCCGTCGAGACCGCTCTCCTGCACGGCGGTGACCGCGCGGTCGAAGCCCGTCCACGCCATGACCTTGGAGTGCACGAAGTGCCGCTGCGGGCCGCGTACCTCCCACAGGCCGTTGTCCGGTCGCCGCCAGTTGCCCTCGAGGAAGTCCAGCAGGGCCCGTTGCACGTCCCAGCCGTCCTCCGTCGCGGCGATCCCGGCGGCCCGGCTCAGGTGCAGGCCGTCGAGGACCTCCCCCCACACGTCGAGCTGGAACTGCCCGGCGGCGGCGTTGCCGACCCGGACGGGGGCGGCTCCCCCGTACCCGGGCAGCCAGTCCAGCGTGGACTCGGTGAGGCGGCGCGTGCCGTCGAGGCCGTACATGATCTGCAGGTCCGCGGGGTCGCCCGCCACGGCCCGCAGCAGCCATTCGCGCCAAGCCTTGGCCTCGGCGACGTAGCCGGTGCCCAGCAGGGCCTGCAGCGTGAAGGTCGCATCCCGCAGCCAGCAGTAGCGGTAGTCCCAGTTGCGCGGGCCGCCGAGCTGCTCGGGCAGCGACGTCGTGGCGGCGGCGACGATGCCGCCCGTCGGCGCGTACGTCAGGGCCTTGAGCAGGATGAGTGACCGGCGCACGGCGTCCGGCCACGGCCCGTCGTAGGTGTGGCGCCCGATCCACTCCTGCCAGAAGCGGCAGGTGCCGGCCAGGGCACGCTCCGGGTCCGTCGGGCGCGGTTTCGGCAGGTGCGACTTCTGGTGGGTGAGCACGAAGGGGATGCGCTGCCCGGCGCTGACGGTGAAGGTCGCGGTGGTCGTCCGGTCGTGGCTCTCCACGGGTACGCCGGCGTGCAGCCACACGGCGTCCGGGCCGGCGATCGCGGTGATGCCGTGCTCCGTGTGCCGCACCCACGGCACCACGTGGCCGTAGTCGAAGCGCAGGACCAGGTCCGAGCGCATCGGCACCCGCCCGGCGACACCCTCGACGATGCGGACGATGTCGGCGGCCTCGCCCCGGGGCGGCATGAAGTCGGTCAGCCGGACCGTGCCGTCGCCGGTGTCCCACTCGCTCTCCAGCACGAGGGTGTCGCCGGCGTACCGGCGGCGGGTGGCGGCCCCGGCGCCCTGCGGGGCGATCCGCCAGCGGCCGGCCGACTCGTCACCGAGCAGCGCGGCGAAGCACGCCGGCGAGTCGAACCGCGGCAGGCACAGCCAGTCGATCCCGCCGTCGCGGCCCACCAGCGCCCCGGTGTGCAGATCCCCGACGAGCGCATAGTCCTCGATCCTCGACGCCACCGCGTCACCGCTCCCCGCCGGACAGGGTGAGCACGACCTTGATGTCCCCGTCGTGAGCGGTCAGCGCGTCGGCGAAGTCCTGCAGGGGTACGCGCCGCGTGATCAGCCGCTGCAGCCACCCCTGGTCCGCCTGGGCGAGCGCGCGGGCCGCCGCGTGGTAGTGGCGCAGGTTGGCGTTGACGCTGCCGACCACGACGTCGTTCTCCAGCACGATCTGGCGGTTGTCCGCGCCGGCGTCGATGGTGAGCTTGCGGCCCGGCGTCGAGACGCCGGTGAGGCAGGTGATGCCGTACGCGCCGGTGTGCGCGATCGCGTCGAAGACGACCGAGCCGGCGCCGGTCGCCTCCACGACGATGTCCGGGCACACCTTCGCGGCCACGTCGGCGACGGGATCGTGGTGGTACGTGGCGCCCAGGGCCGCGACGGCGTCGGCCTTGGCACCCGCGGCCACCCGGTCCAGGACGTGCACCTCCAGCCCGCGCTGGACCCCGAGCAGCGCGGCCAGCAGCCCGATCGGGCCGGCGCCGGTGACCAGCACGGTGCGCGGCTCGTACCACGCCCGGGCGCCGATGCGGTCGATCTGCTCCCAGGCCTTGGCGACCACAGTGGTGGGTTCCATCAGCATGCCCACGTCGGCCAGCTGCGGGTCGAGCTTGACGGCGTACGCGGTGTCCAGGGTCCACAGCTCGGCGGCGTACCCGTCGAGCTCCTTGATGCCGCGTTCGGTGTAGCGCCCGTTGCGGCACATGTCGAACTCGCCGTGCGCACAAGCGCCGCAGGGCACCGGGTCGGGGCGGCGGACGACGCCCACGACGAGGTCGCCGGGGCTGAAACCGCTGCCGGGCGGGGCCTGCCGCACCCGGCCGAGGGATTCGTGGCCCAGCACCAGGCGCTCGCGTCCGGGCGGCGCCCAGCCGTAGGAGCCCTGGGCGATCTCCCGGTCGGTGCCGCAGACGCCCAGCGCCACGCCCTCGACCAGCAGCTCGCCGGCCCCGGCGGCGGGGTCGGGCAGGTCCTCGATGCGGGCGGAGCCGGCGGTGCCGGGTTGCACGGTGAGCGCGCGCATGGTTCCTCCAGGTGGGGTGGTCAGCCGGCGTGCACGACTTCGGGATCCGCGGTGTCGAGCGGCACCGCGGTCGCCGGCACCAGGCCGAGCTGGGTGTCGGGCCGGCCGGTCGCGGCCGCCAGCAGCCACGCCGCGGCGGTCCGGATCCGGTTGGCCGGCAGGGCCGTCAGGTGATACCCGCGGGTCACCGCGAGCGCGGGAAGGCCGGACAGGGGTACGCCCAGCGGGTTGGCCGCGGCGTGCCGGCCACCCAGGTCCACGGCGAAGCCGAGGCTCGAGTGCCGGTACGGGCGGCGCCGGCCGTGCCCGTACGCGGCGGCGATGTTGTCGGCAGCGCGGACACCCTGGCGTTGCGCGTGCTGGGCGGTCATCGCGGTCACCTGTCCCGGGCGGGTCAGGTCCGGCACGGCCGCGGCGTCCCCGCACGCCAGGATCTCCGGGTGGCCCGGCACGCCGAGGCAGGCGTCCACGACCAGCCGGCCCCCGTCGGTGCGCAGCCCGGTCGAGTCGATCAGCGGGTCCGGGCGTACGCCGACGCACCAGACCAGCGTGCGGCCGGGCACGAACGTGCCGTCGTCCAGGTGCACGCCCGTGGCCGTCGCCTCGGTGACCGACGTCTTCGTCCGCAGTTCGACACCGCGGTCGCGCAGCACCCGGGCGGCCGCGCCGGACAGCCGCCGGTCCAGGTGGCCGAGGATCCGGTCCCCGTGCTCGACGAGCAGCCAGCGGGGCGTGACGCCGCGAAGCCCGGGGTGCCGGGCGGCCACCTGCGCGGTGAGCAGCTGTCCCTGCGCGACGACCTCCGTACCGGTGTAGCCGGCGCCGACCACGACGAACGTGCAGCGGGACCGGCGCTCGGCCGGGTCCTCGGCCGAGGCCGCCATCTCCACCTGCCTGATGAGGTGGTCGCGCAGGTACAGCGCCTCGGGCACGCCCCGGAAGCCGTGTGCGTTGCCGGCCGCGCCCGGGATGGGCAGCAGCTTGGTGACGCTGCCGACGGTCAGCAGCAGCCGGTCGTACCCGACGTCCCTGGTCCGGCCGTCGGGGTCGCGGACCTGCACCCGTCGGCCCCGGTGGTCCACGGAGGTCGCCTCGCCGAGCATGACCCGTACGCCGGGAAGCGTGTCGGCCAGCGGCACGGTGACCTGCCGCGGTTCCAGGACGCCGCCCGTCACCTCCGGCAGCAGCGGCAGGTAGAGGAAGTAGTCGGTGGGGTTGATCAGCGTGATGTCGGCGGCGCCGCGCATCCGCCGGGACAGCCGGCGGGCGGCGTGGTACCCGGCGAAGCCGGCGCCGACGATGACGATGCGGGGTGGTGCCGTCACCGCCGCTCCTCCTCCGCCGCGGCCTGCGCCGCCGCGACGGCGTTGCCGCGGCGCCGCCGGCCCTGGATGAGGCCGGCGGCGATGGCCTCGACCGTCTGTTCCAGGTAGTTGAAGTCGGGTACGGCGACCGCCTCCGCCCGGGCGTGCAGCGTGCCCGGCGTGACGGTGTCGTCCATGCGCGCGACGTGGTGCCCGCCGTTGCTGTCCATCTCCGCTCCCCTCGTCGACAACTACAATGCACATAACCATGTTTGCAGTATGCAAACATTATTGGCGCGCAAAGTGGGCGGGGCCGGGCCAGGATCAGGCGGGGAGCTGCTCGTCGGTGTCGTCGGCGTCGTCCGCGCGGTGCGCCTGCCAGCCCAGCCACCAGTCCGACTCGGGGACCTCCCCGGCGGCGTCGGCGAACGCGGTCAGCGCCTGGATCACGGCCGGCTGCCACAGCTCGGCGGTCTGCGCGACGAGCTGCTCCAGCTCTTCGCGGCGGCGCAGCAGCACCTGCTCGACGACGTCGTGCCCGGCCGGGGTCAGCCGTACCCGGACCACGCGGCGGTCGGACATCGAGCGGGCCCGGCGCACCAGGCCCTTGCGGATGAGGCGGTCCAGCATGCGGGTGCCGGTGGACGGGTTCACCCGCAGCTCCTCGGCGATGTCGATGCTGCGCTGGGGACCCCGGACGGCGAGCACGACCAGGGCCCGGAACTGCGGCAGCGTGACCTCGCCCTCCACCGCGGCCAGCGAGCGGGCGGTCATGCCCACGAAGGCGCGGCTGGCCAGCATGAGCGCCTGGACCGTCGCGTCGCTGGAGGGCCGGGCGGATGGTTGCATGGGGACATGGTTGCACAATGGCCGGTTTCCGATGCCGCGCCGGAACCGCCCGCCACCAGGCCGGCGCCGTCGCGCCCGGACGGCGCGATGCCCCCGCCGGCCGGACCGTTTACCATCGCCACCATGACGACGTGGCGGGCTGCTCGATCGGCGCCGGACAACCTCGGCGGAAGGACGGCGTGATGCGGGTTCTGCTGGTCGCGCCACCCGGCGCCGGGAAGGGCACTCAGGGGGCGCTCATCGCCACCCATTTCGGCATTCCGCACATCGCCACCGGCGACCTGCTGCGCGACCACGTCGCCCGGCGCACCGAGCTGGGCCGGGCCGTGCAGGACCACCTCGACCGCGGCGAGCTGGTTCCCGACACCGTGGTGTTGGACATGGTCCGCGACGCCTTCATCGAGTCCCGCACCAACAACGGCGGCGGATACGTGCTGGACGGCATGCCCCGCAACATGACCCAGGCGCGGGCGCTGTACGAGATCGGCCGCAGCCTTGAGATGACCTCCGACGTCGCCCTGCACCTGAAGGCCGACGACGAGGAGCTGACCCGCCGGCTGCTGGCCCGCGCCGCCCTGGAGGGCCGCTCGGACGACACCGAGGAGGTCATCCGGCGGCGGCTGGCCCTCTACCATGAGGTCACGCACCCGATCGTCGACTGGTACGCCGAGCGCGGCATCCTCGTGTCGGTGGATGCCGTCCAGCCGGTCCAGCGCGTCGCCCGGCAGATCCTCACCGCGCTCGAGGCGATGCGACCGCTGATCGACCACGTGCCCGAGCACGCCCGGCGGCCGATCGACCTCACGAGCCTGGGCACCGCCTTCGGTCACGGCTGACCGGGCGGCGTCACCTCCACGCAGCAGGCGCCGGGTCGCGGGGCCAGCCGCGCCCGCGCGTCCTCCCCCAGCCCGTCGAGCAGGCCCGTGATGAAACTGAGGTTGAGCCCGCACACCAGCTCGGTGTGCCGGGCCGCGACGGCGTGGAACGGGCAGTTGTGCAGGCGTACGGCCCCCGCCGCCGCCTCCGGCTCGAAGCCCAGGCCGGCCAGCGCGCCGAGCACGTCACCGGCTCCGCGCATCGCCTGACCGAACCGGCGCCCCCGCTCCCGCGCGACCTGCCCGGGGGTCTCGTGGGCGGCCAGCGACTCGGCGAGGACGTCGGCCAGGAGCTCGTACTGCCGCTGCGGGATCGTGACGGTGAGCCCGTCGCCGGTGGGTTCGTACACCTTGGGGGCACGGCCACGCCCGCGGGGACGGCCGGCGGGGGGCTCGTACCGCGCGGCGAGCAGGCCGGCTTCGACGAGCTTGTCGAGGTGGAACGCGGCGAGGTTGCGGGACATCTGCGTGGCGTCGGCCGCCTCCTCACGCCCGACGGCGTGGTCCTGCCGGCGGACGTAGTCGTACAGCGCGCGGCGCGACGGGTCCGCGAGTGTGGCGACGGCATTCCACGGCTCGGTCACCACGCCAGATTATCACCCACGAGCGCTATTGAAATTCACCGGAGCATCCTCCAGGATTAAAACCAACAGTCGTTGTCATAATTCTGGAGGCCGACCGATGACGATCACCGCCGAACGGATCACCCCGCGAGACACCGGGCGGAACCCCGTCACCGCGGAACGCGCGGCCGCGGACTTCCTCACCGCGCTCGGTCTCGACCTCACGCGGCCGGGGCTGGCGGAGACGCCGGGCCGCATGGCGCGCGCCTACGCGGAGCTCCTCACGCCGCGGCCGTTCGACCTCACCACCTTCGACAACGACGAGAAGTACGACGAGCTGGTGCTCGCCCGCTCGATCCCGGTCCGCTCGGTCTGCGAGCACCACCTCCTGCCGTTCATCGGCGTCGCCCACGTCGGGTACCTGCCGGACGACCGCATCCTCGGCCTGTCCAAGCTCGCCCGGGTCGTCGAGCTGTTCGCCCGCCGCCCGCAGGTCCAGGAGCGCCTGACCAAGCAGGTCGCCGACTGGCTCGACGAGCACCTGCGCCCGCGCGGGGTCGGCGTGGTCATCGAGGCCGACCACCTGTGCATGAGCCTGCGCGGCGTGCAGGCCACGGGCGCCCGCACCATCACCTCCACCCTGCTGGGCACGCTGCGCGACGACGCCCGGTCGCGGGGCGAGTTCTTCGCCGTCGCGGGCCTCGGCAACCACTGATCCGGAAGGGACGAGCACATGTCCGACAACCGCACCTTCGTCATCGCCGGGGCCGGTCTCGCCGGCGCCAAGGCCGCCGAGACCCTGCGCGACGAGGGCTTCACCGGCCGGGTCGTGCTGCTCGGCGACGAGCCGGAACGACCGTACGAACGTCCGCCGCTGTCCAAGGGTCTCCTGCTCGGCACGGCCGCGGAGGACAGCGTGCACGTCCACGACGCCGACTGGTACGCCCGCCGGGACGTCGAGCTGCGCAGCGACTGCCCCGTCACGGCGATCGACCGGGCCGGGCACCGCGTCCGGGTGGCCGGGCGGGAGGACCTCGGGTACGACAAGCTGCTGCTGGCCACCGGCGCCAGGCCGCGCGGGCTGCCGCTGCCCGGCGCCGGCCTGGACGGCGTGCTGCACCTGCGTACCCTCGCCGACGCCCGCCACCTGGCGAAGACCGTAACCGGCGGCGCCAAGCTCGTCGTGATCGGCGCCGGATGGATCGGGCTGGAGGTGGCCGCGGCCGCCCGCACGCGCGGCGCCGAGGTCACCGTGGTGGAGACCGCCCGGCTGCCGCTGCACCATGTCTTGGGCACCACGCTCGCCCGCACCTTCACCGGCCTGCACCTGGAGCACGGGGTGGTCTTCCACTTCGGCGCCCGCACCACCGAGCTGCGCGGCACGGGCCGGGTCTCGCACGTCGTCCTGGACGACGGCACCGTGCTCGACGCGGACGCGGTGCTGGTCGCCGTGGGCGCCGAGCCCAACACCGCCCTGGCGGAACAGGCGTCGCTGCGCGTGGACAACGGCGTGCTGGTCGACGCCGCGCTGCGCACCGACGACCCGGACATCTTCGCCGCGGGGGACGTGGCCAACATCGACCATCCCCTGCTCAGATCACGGGTACGGGTCGAGCACTGGGACAACGCGCTGCACTCCGGGCCGGCCGCCGCCCGCGCCATGCTGGACCGGCCGGTGAGCTACGACCGGCTGCCGTACTTCTTCACCGACCAGTACGACCTCGGCATGGAGTACGCCGGCTGGGTCCCGCCCGGGGCCGACACCGGCCTGGTGGTCCGCGGCGACCTGGAGGGACGCGAGTTCATCGCGTTCTGGACCTCGGGCGGCCGCGTCCTGGCCGGCATGAACGTCAACGTCTGGGACGTCACCGACCAGATCCAGCACCTGGTCCGCAGCCGCGCGACCGTCGATCCGGCCCGCCTGCGCGACCCCGGCGTCCCGCTCGGCGAGCTGGTGCCCTGACCGCTCAGGCGACCATCACGTACCGGCCGGGGGCACCGTCCGCCCGGGCGGGCGCCCCGGGGGTCTCGGCGACGACCGCGTTGTGCGCCCGGGCCCACTCGGCGACGAAGTCCTCGGTCTCGGCGGGGGTCGTGTGGGCCAGCAGCGCGGTCAGCGCGTCGCGCAGCGCCCGTACGCCGGCCGCGGTCATCGCCAGGGTGGTCGCCGTGTGGTCGCCGATCTGCAACGCGTACGGGTAGACCGGGTCCGAGGTCGGCTCCAGCCGGATCGGCGGGTGGCCCGCCTGCTGCCACGGCCGGGTGGGGCACGGCTGAACCGGGGGCGCGGTGGGCCGGTCGCTCATGACGGGCTCCTCGAGAGGTGAGCGTGCGGCGGCAGGGTTCGCTCGCCGAGATCATCCTCGGAGCCGTCCGGGGCAGCCCGGGTGCACGCCGGTCACCGTACGGTGAGAGCCGCCGGCACGGTTGACGCCGGCGGCGAGGATGACACCATGGCCGACCTCGTCGCTGGATCCCGTACCGAGGTGCCGCACCGGCGCACCTGGCCGATCGTGGTCGCCGCCGCCGTGCTGGCCGCCGCGGCCGCCGCGGGCCTGCTGCTGCTGACCTGGCCGCGGACCACGACCGTGCGGACGATGCCGGCGACCGTCGCCTACGGTGGCGGCTCGCCGGTGCACGTGGCGGTGCTCCGGCACGTGCACGCGCCGCTCGGCACCGATCACTGGCTGGTCGTGCTGGGCAGCGATCCGGGCGGTGACTACGGCCATGTCGTCCGCCTCGACGCCACCGGCGTCGACCCCGCTTCGGTCGCAGTGCAGTGGGAGCAGGACGCCGCCGTCCTCGTGTACGGCAGCGGGCACCGGTTGAGCGTGCCGTCCCGGTTCTTCACCGGCGGCCGCTGACCCCGTGTCGTGACGGCAGGGGCCCGCAGGCGCGGCGATCACCCGATGGGCCCGGCGTACCGGTGCGTCCGGCCCTGTCCGCGGCGGGCGGCCGGGCGTTATGCCTGGGGGTACGGGAGGTCGTCATGGTTGTCAGGAAGTCTCAGGCGCTCGCCGGGCCCCGCCTGTCGTCGCGGCAGGTGTGGGATGCCGTGGCGCACGCCTCGTTCGCGGTGCTCAGCCACGTGACCGCGGCGGGCGCCCCACGCTCCAGCGGCGTGGTGTACCTCGTCAGCGGCGGCAGCATGTACGCGGCCGTCGCGCCGGACAGCTGGAAGGCACGGCACATCGGCGCAGACGGCAGGGTGGCCGTCACGGTGCCGATCCGCCGGGGCGGGATGCTGGCGTCGGTCTTCCCCATCCCGCCCATGACGATCAGCTTCGCCGGGGTGGCCACGCTGCACACCGTCGAGGCCCTGGACGCGGTGCCGGGCCTCGCGCGGCTGGTGCCCCCGGAGCGGCGCGACGCCTGCACGATCGTCGAGGTCCGGCCGGTGGGGCACTTCGTCACGTACGGCGTCGGGGTGCCGCTCCTGGCCATGCGCGACCCGGCCCGGTCCCGCGCCCGCACACCCGTGGCCTGACTACCCGGCGCCGGAGGACCCCCAGCGCGACAGCGGTGCGACAACCGTATTGCAACTTGCAATTGCATGCGACTGTGCAAGTATATGCAACATGACAGACGTAATCATCAACGCTCGGGTCTTCGACGGCCGGGACGTCATCGACGCCACCACCGTGGTGGTCGAGGACGGCCGCATCGCCGCCGTCGGCGGACCCTCCCCCGCCGGTGCGGAGATCGTGGACGCGGCGGGCGGGACGCTGCTGCCCGGGCTGATCGACGCCCACGTGCACACGAACGTGCCGAGCCTGGCCCTCGCCCTGCGCTTCGGCGTCACCACCGAGCTGGAGATGCAGGGCACGAACACCCGGCACCACCGGTCGCACATCACCGAGGACGACAGCCTGGCGGACGTACGTTCGTCCGGCTTCGGCATCACCCCGCCCGGCGGGCACCCGAGCGAGCTGTTCCCCGAGGGTTTTCGGCCCGGCCCGCCGCCCGGGTCGCAGCCGCCCGGCAACGGGCGCGAGCCGCTGATGCCGTTCTCCACCACGCCGGAGGAGGCCGTGGCGTTCATCCCGAAGCTCGTCGAGGAGGGCTCGGACTACATCAAGTTCATGGTCGACGACGGCTCCGTGGAGGGTCATCCCGGCCTGCCCATGCTGGACCGCGCGACGCTGAACGCCGGCGTCGCCGAGGCCCACCGGCGCGGGATGCTGACCGTCGCGCACGCGCTGACCGTCGAGGCGACCCGGATGTCGGGCGAGGCGGGGATCGGCGGCCTCGCGCACCTGTTCATGGACCGGCCGCACACCGGCGAGCTCATCGACCAGATCGCCCGCTCCGGCGCGTTCGTGGTGCCCTGCGTGGTGCTGAACGCGTCGATGATGGGCATCACCGGCGCCGCGCTCGCCGACGATCCGCGGGTGTCGTCGCGGCTGGACGACCGGTGGCTCGAGACGCTGCGCTCGAGCTTCAACCACTATCCGCAGGGCGATCTCGCGGCCGTGCTGGCGTCGGTGAAGGCGTTGCACGACGCGGGGGTCGACATCCTCGTCGGCACGGACGTGTCGGTGCCGTTCCCGTTCCTGGGCGGCCTGGCACACGGCGCCAGCGTCCACCACGAGCTGCAGTACCTCGTCCAGGCGGGCCTGACGCCGGTCGAGGCCCTGCGCGCGGCGACCAGCACGCCGGCCCGCCGGTTCGGGCTGACCGACCGTGGCCGCATCGCCCCCGGGCTGCGCGCCGACCTGCTGCTGGTGGACGGCGACCCGACCACCGACATCGGCGCCACGCTCGGGACCCGGGCGGTATGGCGGCGCGGTACGCGTCACGAACCCGCGGATAGGCTGGCGCGGTGACCGAGCAGAAGCCGTCCCGGCGCGATCCCGACGCGGAGCTGCTGGACGCGGTCGGTCCCGCCTTCGCCCGGTTGCGCCGGCGCACGACCCAGGTGCCGGTCACGCCGCCGGTGGAGCGCAAGGACCTCAACCGCAATCTGCTGCTCAACGTCATCGACGAGGCGGAGGGCGAGATGAGCGTCGGCGCGGTGGCCGACGTGCTGGCCGTCGACCCGTCCGTGGCCAGCCGGATGATCGCCGACTGCATCGCGCACGGTTACCTGGTCCGCATGCCGTCGCAGGCGGACGCCCGGCGGGCGGTGCTGCAGCTCACGGAGGCGGGCTACGAGCTGCGCGACCGCTTCCGTTCGCAGCAGCGCCAGGCGTTCGAGTACATCACCCGGGACTGGCCGGTGGCGGAGCGCCGCGAGCTCGCCCGCCTGATCGTCAAGTACGCCGATTCGGCGGTACGGGCGAGCAGAGGCTGACGCTGCTCTCGCGGACCAGCAGCGCGTGCGGCACGACGACGCGGACCGGGACGGTGGCCACGCCGGCGAGCCGCCGCGTGACGAGGTCCAGGGCCCGGCCGGCGATGACCGCAGGATCGGCGGCGACGGTGGTCAGCGCCGGGCGGGTGTAGCGGCCCTCCTCGCCGTCGCCGGCCCCGGTCACGGCCAGATCCCCGGGCACACGCAGCCCCGCGTCGGCGGCCGCCCGGAGGACCCCGGACGCCAGCCGGTCACTGCCGCAGACGACGGCGTCCGGGGGTCGCGTGTGGAGGAGCAGCTCACGGGCGGCCAGGTAGCCGTCGGCCGGGCGGTGGTGGTGGGTGAGCCGCAGGAACCCGGGAGGCGGGGTCAGCCCGGCGTCCCGGAAGCCGGCGCTCATCCCCTCGGAGCAGGTGCCGATGGCCGCGACACGCCGCCGCCCGGCGCTGAGGAGGTGGACCACGGCGTCGCGGATCATCCGGGCCGCGTCGGCGCCCACGCAGTCGAAGCGCGGGTCGGGTCCGCCGCCGAGCAGGACGAGCGGTGTGCCGGCAGCCACGCACGCGTCGGCGAGGGCCGGCGGTGGCGCGTCCGCGTTCACCAGCACGGCGTCGACGCCCGGGACGTCGGCCGGGTCCGGCGCGCAGGAGCCGACGGGCTGGATCATCACCCGGAAGCCGAGCGGGGCGGCGAGGCGTACGAGCTCCTCCACGAGGCCGGGCGGGTGGTCGACGCCGGGCACGGCGAGGGCCAGCAACCCACCCCGGCGGCCCCGGCCGGCGCGCAGCGCCCGGGCGGCCACGTTGGGCCGGTAGCCGAGCCGCCGGATCGCCGTCTCGACCCGATGCCGCACGTCCTCGCTGACGTGGGGGTGGCCGTGCACGACGTTGGAGACCGTCTTCACCGACACCTGGGCGAGCCGCGCCACGTCCTTCAGCGTGGTGGCCACCGTCGATCCCTTCGGATGCGTACACCAGCAAAGCGCTTTTGGTGGTGTCTCCGCAACCCTGCCAAGGGGCTCGCGCGGCTGTCAAGGCGCTAGGCTGCACCCCGGCGGAGGGGGTCGGCGGTGAGTGACGAGGCGGCGGTTGCGCCCTGTGCCCGGCTGGTGCGCGACTTCGTCAACACCTACGAGCCGCAGGTCGACGAGGAGTCGCTGAGCACGCCCGACGCGCTGAAGGCCTGGCTCGTCGGCGAAGGGCTGCTGCGTCCCGGCACCCGGGTGCGCGCCGCCGACCTCGCGAGAGCCGTCGCGTTCCGTGAGGGCCTGCGCCAGGCGCTGCTGGGCAACGCCGGCCATGCCGCCGACGCGACCGCGCTGCGTGGCCTGGAGGAGGTCCTGGCCACGGTGCCGGTGCGGCTCACGCTCACCGACGGCCGGCCGCGGCTGCTGGCGGCCGGTGGCACGCCGTTCGACCGGGCGCTCGCCGCGCTCGCCGAGGCGATCCGGGAGTGCGCCGAGCGGCAGGTGTGGGGCCGGCTGAAGGTCTGCGACCGCGGCACCTGCCGGTGGGCGTACTACGACTCCTCCCGCAACCGCACCCGCCGCTGGTGTTCGATGGCGGGCTGCGGCAACTACATCAAGATGAGCCGCCGCAGCGCGGGACGGAGTCGAGCGCCAGCGCCATAGCGCCGATCAGCGGGGCGTCGTCGCGGAAGCGGGCCTGGGTCACCTCCGGCGGGAACGGCACGCACCGGCGCACCTCCGCCGCCACCCGCGGCATGATGTGGTCCGCCGCCCCGAGCATGCCGCCGCCCACGACCACGCGTTCCGGGTCGAGCGTGACGCAGAGGTTGGCCACGGTGCGCGACAGCGTCCCGACGGCTTCCTCCAGCAGGTCGGCGACCGCCGGTTCGGACCTGAGCCCGAACAGCTCCTCGGCCGTGACGGGCCGGCCGAGCACCGCCGAGCCGAGCCGGCCCAGCGCCGCGCCCGACACCCTGTCCTCCAGCGGGGCGTACCCGTCCGCGAAGCACGGATCGGTGTCCCGGTCGCGCAGGTAACCGATCTCCCCCGCCGCGCCGTGCGCCCCGGGCAGCACCCGGCCTCCGGCCACCAGCGCGACCGCCAGGCCGGTGCCGAGGTTCACGTAGAGGCCCACGCCGACCCCGCGCAGTGCCCCCCAGCGCAGCTCGGCCGCGGCGGCCGCGTTGACGTCGTTGTCGATGGCCACGGGGGCGTCGCCGAACTCCGCCCGCAGCAGCGCGGGCAGCGCCATGCCCTCCCAGCCGGGCACGTTCGGGGCCAGCCGTACCCGGTCGTCGCGCAGGACGCCGAACGTGGAGACCCCGACCGCGGCCGGGCCGGTCAGCAGGCCGCGCGCCGCGTCCAGGGTCCGCCGTACGGCCTGCTGCGCCCCGTCGGCACCCAGGGTCCGCAGCCGCACCGTGGTCTCCGGGCGGCCGTCCGGGGACCCGACGACCGCCGTGCCGAGCGCGATCTTGGTCCCGCCGAAGTCGATCGCCAGGACCCGCTCGGCCGTCACCGGGGCTGACCCCGCCGGGCCAGGGAGTCGACGGCGACCGCGACGGCCAGGACCGCGGCGGTGACCATGTAGCGCACCGACGAGTTGACGTTGAGCAGCAGCATCCCGTTGGTGATGGCCTGGATCACGAGGATGCCCAGCAGGGCGGCGTACGCGCGCCCCCGCCCGCCGAACAGCGACGTGCCGCCGATGACCGCCGCCGCGATCGCCATCAGCAGCGTGTCGCTGCCACCCGAGCTCTGGTTCACGGCCACCAGGCGGCTGGCGGCCAGGATGCCCCCGGCGCCGGCCAGCACCGAGGCCAGCGCGAAGGCGATCATCCGGATCCGGGTCACGTTGATGCCGGCACGCCGGGCCGCCTCCGCGTTGCCGCCGACGGCGTACATGTGGCGGCCGAAGACCGTGTGTTGCAGGACCAGGTCCAGCACGACGGCGAGCGCGGCGAAGACGACCAGCAGCAGCGGTACGCCGCGATCGGCCGAGAGCACGGTCACGACGGCGGCCAGGGCGAGCGCGAGTCCGCCCAGGCGCAGGGCTAGGCCGGCGACGGAGGCCACCGGGAGCCCCGCCGCGCGCCGCAGCCGGCGGTTGACGAGCGCGTACGCGGTGCGCACGGCGACGATCAGCACCACGGCCGGCCAGGCGACGCCCGGGGACAGCCACGTGTCGCTGAGCCTCGCCAGCAGGCCGTCGAACGGGAGGTTGATCGTCCCGCCGCTGCCCAGCAGGTACAGCATGAGCCCCTGCCAGCCGATCAGCCCGGCCAGCGTGACGACGAACGACGGCATGCCGAGCCGGGTGAACATCCAGCCGTGCACGAGCCCGATGAGTGCCGCGCCGGCCAGCGCGGCGGCGATCGCGGCGAGCGGTGGCCAGCCCCGGTGCACGGCCAGAATGGTCATGATCGTCGCGGACAGCCCGCTGACCGAGCCGGCGGACAGGTCGATCTCGCCGAGCAGCATGACCATGATGACGCCGAGGGCGATGGTGCCGGTGGCGGCCATCTGCATCGCGAGGTTGGTGAGGTTCTCGGCGGACAGGAAGCGGTCGTTCAGCGAGCCGAAGACGGCCGCGATCACGACCAGGCCGGCGACGACCGGCCAGGCGCCGACGTCGGCGCGGCCGGTACGGCGCAACGGTTGCAGCGGTCTGCGCAGCAGCGCGAGCGTGCTCACGCCGTTCCCTCCCGTGTGGACCCGGGCGATCCGGCGAGCGCGGCGCCTCCGGTGATGGCGGCAACGACCGCCTCCGGGGTGGAGTCGGCGGTGCGGAACTCCCCGGCGTTGCGGCCGAGCCGCAGGACGACGATCCGGTCGCTGGTGGCCCGGACGTCGGCGAGGTTGTGCGAGATGACCATGACGGCGAGCCCGCGGTCGCGCAGGCGCCCGATCAGCTGGAGCACCTGGGCGGTCTGCTCCACGCCCAGCGCGGCCGTGGGCTCGTCGAGGATCACGACCTTGGGCTCGCCGACCAGGGCGCGCGCGATGGCGACCGACTGCCGCTGCCCGCCGGAGAGCATCGCCACCGGCACCCGGATGTCCGGGATCCGGACGTCCAGCGAGGCGAGCAGGTCCCGCGCCGCCCGTTCCATCCGGATCGGGCGAAGGACCGACCAGCGCCGCCGCTCGTCGCCGAGGAAGAGGTTCGCGACCACGTCCAGGTTCTCGCAGAGGGCGAGGTCCTGGTGCACGGTCGCGATGCCGAGGCGGCGCGCGTCGTGCGGGGAGCTCAGGCGCACCGGGTGGCCGTCCTGCTCGACCGCGCCCTCGTCCGGGGTGACGACCCCGGAGAGCACCTTGACCAGCGTGGACTTGCCGGCGCCGTTGTCGCCGACGAGCGCGACGACCTCGCCGGGCCGCAGGTCCAGGCTCACCCCGCCGAGGGCCTGGACCGCGCCGTACCGCTTCGTGACCGATCGGGCGGACAGCACTACCGGATGCCCTGTCGCGCGCACGCCGCCTTGACGGCTCCCGTACAGATGTCGGCCGGCTTGTAGAAGCCGTCCTTCACGATCGTGTCCTTGATCCGGTCGGCGGTCACCGGGATCGGGTCCAGCAGGTACGCCGGGATCTGCGCCGTACCGTTGTCGACCTTCGCCGGCGCGCTGGGCTTCTCGCCGCGGACGGTCCCGACGGCCAGTTGCGCCGCCTGCTCCGCCTCCGTACGGATGTCCAGGTAGATCGTCATGTACTGCTCGCCGGTCAGGATGCGTTGCACCGCCGCGAGTTCGGCGTCCTGGCCGGTGATCGGCGGGACGGTGGCGTAGCCGGCGCGCTTCATCGCCGCGATGGCCCCGCCGGCCATGCCGTCGTTGGCGGACAGCACTCCGACGATGGAGTCGCGGCCGAGCGCGGTGATCGACTGCTCCATCTCCTGCTGGGCCTTGTCCGGGCTCCAGTCCGGGGTGTCGAACTCACGGCCGATCGTCACCTTGCCGTCGAGCACGTGGTGCGCGCCGGCCTTGTAGTCGGCCGAGCTCGGGTCGGTCGGCGAACCGTTGATCATCACGATCTGGCCCTTGGCTGCGGTGCCCGCCTTGCCGAGCGCGTCGAGCAGGGCCTGACCCTGCATCTCGCCCACCCGGACGTTGTTGAACGAGACGTAGTAGTCGTAGTCGATGCCGGAGATGAGCCGGTCGTACGCGATGACCGGCACCTTCGCCCGCTTGGCCTGGTTGACCAGGGGCGCGACGGCGCCGGCGTCCACGGCGTCGAGGACGAGGACGTCCGCGCCCTGCGTCAGCGCCGCCTCGACCTGCTGTTGCTGCTTGGCGGCGTCCTGGTCGGCGTTGGAGTACAGCAGCTTGCACTCGGCGCACAGCGCCTTGACCTTGGCCTCGAACAGCGGCCGGTCGAACGCCTCGTAGCGGGTGGTCTTGGACTCGGGGAGGAAGAGGGCGATCGTCGGCGCCTCCTTCCCGCCCGAGGCGGCGTCGGAGTCGTCCGCGGTGCCGCAGGCACTGACGAGGACGACGGCGGTGGCGGCGAGTGCGGCGAACCTTCTGGCTCTCACGGGCACCTCTTTCCCAGGGGTATGACGAGCATCGTGGGGCATCGGGCGGCGCTTGGCAATGACCTTTACTAAATTCGTGAGTGACCTTTACGAACGCCTGTGGCAGCCTGATGACGTGCAGAACAGCGCGACGGCCAGTACGACGGCGGTTCTCCGGGTGATGAACGAGCGCGCCGTGTTCGCGGAGGTCTTCCGGCTCGGCAAGGCGTCCCGCCCGGAGCTCGCCCGGATCACCGGGCTGTCGAAGCCCACCGTCGCGGTCGCCCTGAACAACCTCGAGGACGCGGGGCTGCTGCGTCAGGTCGGGCTGCGGGCCGGCCCGGCGGGGCGCTCCGCGCTGCTGTACGAGCCCCGCCCGGAAGCCGGGTACGTGCTGGCCGTCGACATCGGCCGCGCCTTCGTCCGGACGGCCCTGGCCGACCTGGTCGGCGACATCGTGGCGCGCAAGGAGGAGCCGTCCCACGGGGTCCGCAACCGCGATCTCGTCGCCCAGCTGACCCGGCTCGCCGACGAGCTGGCCGGCGCGGCGGGCATCAAGCGGGCCGACATCACGCTAGCCGTGTTCGGCACGCCGGGCATCCACGACAAGACGAGCGGTTCGCTGCACCTGGCGCCGAACCTGCCCGGCTGGGAACGGCGCGACAGCGTGGCTCGGCTGGCCGACGTCGCCGGGGCCACGTACGTGGTGGAGAACGACGCCGATCTCGCCGCGATCGGTGAGGCCACGTACGGCCTGGGCCGCGACGTGCGGCACTTCGTCTACGTGTCGATCGGCACGGGCACCGGCATGGGCATCGTGATCGACGGCAAGCTGTACCGCGGTTTCCGCGGCGCCGCCGGTGAGATCGGCTACCTGCCCGTCGGCGACGGCGACCCGCTGCTGGACCGGCCCGGCACCCGCCAGCGCGGCATGTTCGAGTCGGTCGCGTCGGCCGGCGCGCTGGTCGCGACGTCCCGGCGGCTCGGCATGCAGGACGGGGTCACCGCCAAGGACGTGCTCGACGCCGCCCGCGCCGGTGACGAGGCGGCCGTGCGGACGGTGCAGCGCGAGATCGACCACCTGGGCCGCGCGCTGGCCGGGGTGACCGCGGTCCTGGACCCCGAGCTCGTCGTGCTCGGCGGCGGCGTCGGCGGCCACGCCGGCGACCTGTTCACCGGCCCGCTGCTGGAGCGGCTCCGCAGCCTGGTCGCGCTGGACCCGCCCCGGATCGAGGTGTCCACGCTGGGCACCGACGCCGTGCTGCTCGGCGGGCTGGCCTCCGGGCTGAGCGCCGCCCGGGACCTCGTCCTGGACCGGGCCGGCGGCCTCACCCGGTCCGGGCCGACGTGATCTCGGCGGCGATGCCGCGCGCCCAGGCCCGTACCCGGTCCGGGTTGCGGAAGTCGCCGGAATGACCGTCGTGCTCCATCCGGCGTGCCAGCAGACCGAGCCAGCCGTGCGCCTCGGCGGACAGCCGCCCGCCGAACGTCACGTGCCCGCGCGCCTGGAGCAACCGCATCGCCACCTCGGCCTGACGGTTCGGTGGCAGCTCGCTGTCGTCGGCGGTGTGGTCGAGCGGCCCGCTGCTGAACAGCCAGACCGGACGGCCCGCGAACCGGCCGGCGAACCGTCTGGCGAACCTGCGGGCATCGGTGTGCCAGCCGGCCGCGTACATCGCGGCGCCCAGCACGAGGGCTTCGTAACCGTCCACATCGTCCACCGCGCCGGCCGCGACGAGCCGGGTGCCGAGCCCGGCGGCCCCGAGCTCGTCGGCTATCCAGCCGGCAGTCTCGGCGGTCGACCCGCCGGTTGATCCGTACGCGACCAGCACAGTCATCGCTGCTCCCCCTCCGGCCCGGACAGACCGCTGCCCCGAGTCTTTCCGCGCGGCGGCGGCGGCGGCTCAACGGCCGAAGGGCCCGGCGGGGCGGCCGTCCGGCACGTGCCAGCCGCCCGCTCTGAGGCAGGCGCGGGGCGGGCGGAATTCCCGCCGAGCCTCGAGGTCGGCGGGTGTCCCGGAGCCGGCGCACCACCGTCACGGCGGCCCCTCCCGCCCGGTGACTCCGCGTTTGCGGCACAGTAACCACGCGGCGCGTCCGCACCCGCGTAACTTCTTGCCCGTAGGGGCACGGGCGGCGCCGGCCGCCGTTCACGGCAGAGATGAGGTTCCGGGCATGGGAGAACCGTCCGACGACCGGTGGCTCAGCGAGGTCGCCGCGGGGGCCAGCCGGGACGCCGGTGGCGTGCCGGTGGAGCTGCTCGGTGACTACCTCCCGCTGATCGCCGACGCGGCGATCACCGGCCGCCGCCCGAAGCGGGCCGAGCTGGAGGCCGTGGAGACCCTCGGGCGCCGCGCCGCGGAGCAGGGCATCTCGGCCGGCCGGGCGGTGCAGCTGTACCTCTCCGCGGCCCGCCGGCTCTGGCAGGACCTTCCCGCCGTCGTCCGCAGCCGGGACCGGGAGGCGGTCCGGGCCGCCGCCTCGGCCGTGCTGCAGGTGATCGACGACGCGGTGGCGACGCTCGCCGAGGGGTACGCCCAGGCGCGGCGGGACCTCGTGCGTCGCGAGGAGGCTCTGCGCCGTGAGCTGGTGGACGATCTGCTGCGCGGCGACTCCGACCCCGGCGCGCTGGTGGACCGGGCCGAGCCGTTCGGCCTGGACCTGGCCCGGTCCCACCAGGTCGCCCTGGCCGCGCCGAGCCGGCGGCTGCCCGACACCGAGACGGCGATCACCGCGCTCGAGGCGGTGATCTTCAACCGGATGGGCGACCGGGACGTGCTCGTGGCCACCAAGGAGGGCCTGCTCGTGGTGCTCGCGCCGGCGGACGGCGACCCCGGCCGTACGACACCCGCCGCCCTGGGCCGGCTGATGCACGACGAGCTGCGCCGGCTGCCCCGCGGGCGGCCGTGGCGGGTCGCCGTCGGCCGGCCGCACAGCGGGCTGTACGGCATCGCCCGCTCGTACGAGGAGGCCCGCGAGGCCCTGACCATGGCGACGCGGCTGCGGCTCGAGGCACCCGTCGTCAACGCCCGGGACCTGCTCATCTACCGCGTGCTGCTGCGCGACCAGCCCGCGATCGCCGAGCTGGTCCAGGCGGTGCTCAGCCCGCTCGAGCAGGCCCGCGGCGGAGCCGAGCCGCTGCTGGGCACGCTGCAGGCGTACTTCGACACCGGCGGCGTCGCGACGGACACCGCCCGGCGCATCCACGTCTCCGTCCGGACGGTGACCTACCGTCTGCAGCGCATCAAGGACCTGACCGGCTACAGCCCGTCCGACCCCGCGCACCGCTTCACCCTGCAGGCGGCGGTGCTGGGCGCCCGGGCGCTCGAGTGGCCGCAGAAACCGGTCCCGCATCCGGCCTGACCCCGCGCCCCGGCGGGCGCCGCCCTCTTGCCGATGACCGGCAATCTGCGGTCCCCCCGTTCGCCGCCGGCCACCCTGTCGCCGGACCCGCCGCACGGGGAAGGCTGGGTGGCAGATCGGTGAGGAGGCTCCGCGATGCGCTACCCGGGCCGGCAGGACCCCATCGTCGTCGGCGTCGACGGCTCACCCGGCTCCAAGGCCGCCCTGCGAGGGGCGCTGCGGCTGGCCGACCGCAGCGGCGCGGAGGTCGAGGCCGTGTCGGTCTGGAGAGCGCAGCCGACGTACTCGTACGGGGCCGAGTGGGCGGCGGCGGCCATGTCCACCGGCGACGACCTCGCCGCCGACACCGAACGGATGCTGCTCGACACGCTCGTCGAGGTGGCCCGCCGCTACGGGCCGTCGGCGCCGATCCGGCCCCGCGTGCTCCGCGGCCGCCCGGCCGACGAGCTGCTCAGGGCCGCGCGGTCGGCGCAGCTGCTCGCCCTGGGCGGCCCCGCCCGCGGCACCGTCGCGGGACTGCTGCTCGGCTCCGTCAGCCACCGCTGTGTGCAGCGCGCGACCTGCCCGGTGCTCGTGATCCCCGCGGAGGCCGAGCCGCGCCCGTCCCGGTACGGCCGCCAGACCGGCACCGTCACCGCACCCTGGGCCTGACCCCGCGCCATTGCCGACCGTCGGCAAGCGGGCGGCCGGCGTCCCTATCCCGCCTCACGGGCCTGCACCAGGGCCCGCAGCGACACCTTGGAGAACTTCCCGGTGGCCGTCTTGGGGATCTCGTCCACGACGATGATCCTCTCGGGGATCCACCACGACGCGACCGACGCGGCGAGGTGGTCGCGCAGGTCCTGCACGTCGAGCGACCGGCCGGGTACGAGCACGACGCAGGCCAGCGGCCGCTCCCCCCAGCGCTCGTCACCCACCGCGATGACGGCGGCCTCGTGCACCGCGGGGTACGCCATGATCTCGTTCTCCAGCTGGACCGAGGAGATCCACTCGCCGCCCGACTTCACCATGTCCTTCGTCCGGTCGATGATCTCCAGGTAGCCGTAGGGGTTGACGGCGCCCACGTCGCCGGTGCGCAGCCAGCCGTCGATGGTGAACGAATTCGGTGACGGTTCGGCGCCGAAGTACGCCGAGGCCACGGTCGGTCCGGACGCCTGCAGCTCCCCCGCCGCCCCGGCCCGTTCCACGAGCGCGCCCGCCTCGTCGACGATCCGGATCTCGGTGAGCGGCAGCGGCGGCCCGGGCTTGCGCAGCACCTCACGGCGCGCGTCGGCGTCGAGGCCGTCGTGGTGGGTCGCCAGCCGCGCGCAGGTCACGACCGGGCTGGTCTCGGTCATCCCCCACGCGTTGGTCAGCGGGATCCCGGCGCCGTCCTGCCAGGCCTTCGACAGCGTGCCGGGCAGGGCACCGCCGCCCGAGACCACCATCCGCAGGCTGCTCAGGTCCGCCGTGCCGAGCAGCGGCTGCAGCCCGCGCCAGATCGTGGCGACGGCGGCCGAGAACGTCACCTGGTGCCTCGCCATCTGCCCGATCAGCTCCGGCGGGGTCATGGCCGGGCCGGGCAGCACCAGGTCCGAGCCGGCGAGCATGGCCGCGTACGGCAGCCCCCATGCGTTGACGTGGAACATCGGCACGATCGGCATGACGACGTCGCGCTCGGAGATGGCGAAGGTGTCCACGCCCAGCAGCATCAGCGCGTGCAGCACGATCGACCGGTGGCTGTAGAGCACGCCCTTCGGCAGTCCCGTGGTGCCCGAGGTGTAGCAGAGGCTGGCCGCGTCGTCCTCCTCCACCGCGGCGGGCAGCGCTGTTTCGCGTACGCCGGAAAGCAGCTCCTCGTAGTCGGCGAGGCGCGGATCGGCCGGCAGGTCCGCGCGGCCGCCGTCGTCCAGCACCACGACCCGGCGTACGGTCGGCAGCCGGTCGACCAGCGGCCACACCCGCGGCATGAGCGAGCGGTCGACGAACAGCACGTCGTCGGCCGCGTCGTTGACGATGTGGACGATCTCCTCGGCGAACAGCCGGTGGTTGAGGGTGTGCAGGACCCGGCCGCTGCCCGGCGCGGCGAGGTAGAGCTCCACGTGCCGCTGGGAGTTCCAGCCGAAGGTGCCGACCCGGCCCTGGTGCGGGACGTGCAGCGCATCGAACACGGCGGCGAGTCTCCGCGCGCGGGCGACCACGTCGGCCCACGTCGCGACGACCTCGCCGGCCGCCGTCGCGGTGATGACGCGCTTGTGCCCGAAGAGCCGCTCCACCCTTCTCATCAGGACGGGCACGGTCAGGGGTGACTGCTGCATCAGGCCGCGCATCAATTCTCCTCGCCGCTCTCAGTCCACCAGCGCCGCGTACACCAGCTGGTTCAGCCGCTGCCTCAGCGGATACGTGCTCGACGGCATGAGCTGGCTGAAGAACAGCGCCGTCACCCGGTCCTTCGGGTCCACCCAGAAGCCGGTGCTCGCCATCCCGCCCCAGTGGTACTCGCCGGCGTTGCCGGACCGGCGGCCGGGCACGGGGTCCTGGACGACCGCGAAGCCCAGGCCGAAGCCCACCCCGTCGAACGTCGTCTCCGCGAAGCCGCCGGTCGACAGCGCGCCGAGATCGCGGCCGCCGGGCAGGTGGTTGCGGGTCATCAGCCGTACGGTGCGCGGGCCGAGGACGCGGCTGCCGTCCAGGTGCCCCTCGTTGAGCAGCATCTGGGTGAAGCGGTGGTAGTCGTCCGCGGTGCAGATCAGCCCGTGGCCCCCGGCGCGCATGGCGGGCGGCGCGAGGGCCGCGTCACCCGTCGCCGGGTCGGGGGTGACCCGGCCGGTGACGGGGTCGGGCACGTAGAGCGTGGCGAGCCGGCCGGCGTCGGATCCCTGGGCCCAGCGCCGGACACCGGTCATGCCCAGCGGCGCGAAGACCCGTTCCCGCAGCACGCTGTCGAAGTCCTGGCCGGCCACCACCTCGACCAGCCGGGCCAGGACGTCGGTGGCGACCGAGTAGCCCCAGGCGGTGCCCGGCTGGAAGAGCAGGGGCAGCTCGGCGTACCGGTCACAGGCGGTCGCGAGGTCCAGCAGCCCGGCGTCCAGGCCCGGTACGGCCTCCCGGTACAGCCGGTCCACCACCGACGTGTGCATGAAGCCGTACGTGAGCCCGGCCGTGTGGGTCAGCAGATGCCACACGCGGATGGGCTCGGTCGCCGGCACCGTGTACGGCTTGAGCGCGGACCCCCGGTCGTACACCCGCACGTCGGCGAAGGCCGGCAGCCACCGGCTGATCTCGTCGGTCAGCTCGAACCGGCCCTCCTCCCACAGCGTCATCGCGGCGACCGAGGTGACGGGTTTGGTCATCGAGTAGATCCGCCAGAGCGTGTCGGGCTCGACCGGCGCTCCCGTCGCCACGTCCCGCCGGCCGTGGACGCTGCTGTGCACGATCCGGCCGTGCCGGGTCACCACGATCTGCCAGCCCGGCAGCAGCCCCTCGGCCACGTAGCGACCGAAGTGCCGGTCGATCGCGCGCAGCCGGCCGGGGTCCAGGCCGAGGTCCTCCGGCTCGGCGTCGACCGCCACGTTCATCGCGACGCCGTCCCGGCCGGAGGCACCGGGAACGGCGCATCGGGCCGGCAGACCGTGCCGGGCGCCGGCGGGCGGCCGGTCCGCAGGTAGTCGATGACGTGGCGGTCCACGCAGTCGTTGTGCCGCAGGTGGAAGGCGACGTGGCCCCAGCCCGCGTACGACAGCAGCCGTGAGTTCGGCAGCAGCCGGGCGGCGCCCACCGCACCCGCGTACGGGGTGGCCGGGTCGAAGTAGTTGCCGACGATCAGCACCGGCGCCCGCGTCCGTGCCGTCCAGGGCCCGCGATAGCCGTCCTGTCGCGCGCTCGCGGGCCAGGAGCGGCACTGGCTCCACACCCAGGCGTAGATGCGGCCGAAGTAGCCGTACTGCCGCTCGGCCCGGTCCGCGGCGTTCTGCCACGTCCGGAACGACCGCGGGTTGACCTGGTCGGAACAGGCGACTCCCGGCTCGCCCTCGTACAGGTTCTGGTAGTTCTCCTGCGCGGCCCGCGACCACCGCCCCTTCTCCACGCCGGCGAGCAAGGTGGCGAAGGCGGGCCAGTTCTCCGCCGTCCACATCGCACCGAGAGCCGTACCGATGAAGTCGGTGTAGCTGAGGCCGGGCTCCGGATGGCCGCGCAGCCGGGCCGCCAGCGCGGCGAAGCGCTCCGCGGCCGTGTCGTAGCAGCGCAGGGCGGTGCTGCCGCTCAGCCCGCGGGAGTCGAAGTTGACGATGTCGAAGCGCGCCCGCAGCTCGGCCGGCAGATCGCGCAGGTACGCCCGGGCGAAGTCGATGCCCGACAGGCCCGGCCCACCGGGGTTGATGACCAGCGACCCGATGCGGTGCCGCGGGTCGGTGGCGGGCAGCCGGGTCAGCGCGATGGTGATCGTCGTGCCGCGCGGGTGGTCGTAGCTCAGCGGCACCGGCACCGTGCCGCACTGGAAGCCGTCGCCGCACGGCGTCCAGCGGATCGAGCCCGCCGCGGACGCGGGCCCTGCCGGGAGGGTCAGCAGGAGAGCGGACACCACGCCGCCGATGGCGGCCGGGCGGAGAGCCACGGGTCTCACCCGGCCTTCGGCGGGGCGGCCGGCAGCGGTTCGTCAGCGGCGGCCATGGGCTCCTCGACGGCTCGCCGGCCCTCCCGCCGGATCGCCGCGGCCAGCGCCACGACGAGCGCGACGCCGACGCACGCGACCGCGACGATCGTGTAGTACGGCGCGAACAGGCTGCCGGTGGACTCCTCGATCTGGCCGTACACGTACGGCCCGACGAAGGCGCCGGTGATGCCGAGCATGTTGATGAACGCGAGCCCCGCGGCGGCCAGCAGGCCCGACATTCGTGACATGGCCACCGACCAGAACAGCGGCAGCGTGCCGAACCCGAACACGCTGGACAGGTAGAGCACGGAGACGCGCCAGATCGGGTCGTCGGACAGCAGGAACGCGGTCATGAGCACCAGCGTGGCGGTGGCGCAGAGGCCGATGAGCAGGATCTCGCGCCCGTACCGGCGTTGCAGCCACGGGAAGAGCAGCACCCCGGCCAGCCCGAAGAGGCCGCCGCCACCGGCCACGAGCCCGATGAGGAACGAGCTCTTCAGCCCGAGCTCCTGCAGGACGGCCGGGAAGTTGAAGCCCACACCGGACATGATCACCTGGTTGACGAAGTAGACCACGGCCAGCAGCACGATCACCGGGCGGCCGAAGGCGAGGCGCAGGTTGCCGCGTACCCGGGTCACCGAGGGGGCGTCGTGCGCCACGGCCCGCTCCGACAGCACGGCCGCCTCGGCCGGGGTGAGCCACGACGCGTCGGCCGGCCGGTCGGGCAGGGCGAGCCAGACGACGATGCCGACCAGCATCGTCACGAGGCCCTCGACCAGGAACATCCACTGCCAGCCCTGCAGCCCGCCGGCGCCGTCCAGCTCCATGAGCGCGCCGCCCATGGGCGCGCCGATGACGGTGGCGATGCAGGGCGCGGTGTAGATGAGCCCCACCATGGTCACCCGGTGCTTCTGCGAGAACCAGAGCGTCACCATGTACATCAGCGCCGGGAAGAGCCCGGCCTCGGCGGCGCCGAGCAGCAGCCGCAGCACGTAGAACGACGCCTCGTTCTGCACGACCATCATCGCGGCGGAGACCGCGCCCCAGGTCACCGCGATCCGGGTGATCCACACCCGGGGGCCGACGCGGTAGAGGACCAGGTTGCTGGGCACCTCGAGCAGCGCGTAGCTGACGAAGAAGAGCCCGGCGCCGAGACCGTACGCGGCGGCGCTGATGCCGACGTCGGCTTCCAGCGCGGTCTTGGCGAGGGCGACGTTGGTGCGGTCGACGTACGACATGAAGTACGCGAGGCCGATGACCGGGAGCAGCCGGGTCATCGCCTTCCGCGTCGCCAGCTCGTGCAGGGAAGGGGCTTCGTTCATGAGGGACTCCCGGTTCCACCTCGTCTGTGGCGCGTGTCACATAGGGCGAACTTTAGGGTGGACGGGCCGCCGCGGTGAGAGAGGTTATTTACATTGTTCGATCCACTGTGGTGTCAGGACCCTCCACTCCCCGGCGAGGAGCGAGTGATGAGCGACGCGACCGAACTGCGCACCTCGAGCCCGGACCTCGCGTCGTACCGCATCCGCCGCGAGCGCGAGCTCAGCTCCCTGTACGCCACCGCCCGATCGCTGACCGCCCTCGGCGAACTCGACGCGGTGCTGGACTCGATCGTCCGCGCGGCGCACGAGCTGATCGGCACCGACTTCACGTACCTGTCGCTCCTCGGCCCCGGCGGAGAGCTGATGCTGAAGGCCTCGCAGGGCACCATCTCCCCGACGTTCAACACCGCCCGGGTGCCGTCCGGCACGGGCGTCGGCGGCCGGGTCATCGCCACGGGCGCGCCGGCGTGGGTGAGCAACTACCTCAAGACGCGGGACGTGCCGCACGACCGGTCGTTCGACGACCTGGTCGCACCGGAGGGCATGGTCGCGCTGCTCGGCGTCCCGCTGCTGGTGGGCGACGAGGTGATCGGCGTGCTGTTCGCCGCGGACCGCACCGAGCGGCCGTTCGAGCACGACGAGGTGGCCCTGCTCAGCGCGTTCGCCGACCACGCCGCCATCGCGCTCAACAACGCCCGGCTGTACGACGAGAGCCGCTCGGCGCTGAAGCAGCTGCAGGCCGCGTTCCGCACGATCGAGAAGGCCCAGTCCGTCCACGAGTCGCTCACCCACGTGGTGCTGACCGGCGGCGGCGCCGACGAGATCGCCCGGCTGCTCGTGGACCACCTGCAGGGCGCCGTCACGGTGTTCGACCGGGCCGGCGCGGTCACCGCCCGGCGCTCGGTCGACTCCCGGCTGCTGCCACCCGCGGGCTCGTCGCCCGAGGCGGTGGAGCGGGCCCGCCGGTCCGGCAGGTGGGCGACCACCACGGACGGCACGGGCCGCTGGCACAGCGCGGCCGCGGTCCGGGCGGGCGACACGCACCTGGGGGCGCTGCTGCTGACCCGTACGGAGGAACCCACCCCGGTCGACATCCGCACGCTGGAGCGCGCCGCGCAGATCATGGGCCTGCTGGTGATGAAGGAGACCGCCGTCGCCGAGGCCGAGGAGCGGGTCAACGGCGAGCTGCTCACCGAGCTGCTGGTCGCGGTCCCCCCGGTCAGCCCGGCCCACCGGGCGCGGGCCCACGCCCGCGGCGTGGACATCACCTCGCTGACCGTCATCGTCGTCGCGAAATCGGAGACCAGGTACGCCGCCGAGATCGGCCGCCGCCTGCACGCCATGTCCGCCGAGTGGAACGGACTCGGCGGGGAGCACCTGGGCCGCGCCACCCTGCTCGCCGCCGCGTCGGATCCGGCGCAGCTCGCGCGGACCGTCCACCTGCGCCTCCGGCGGGAGCTCGGGTCGCCGGTGCGCGTCGTCGCGCAGACGGTCACGGACGACGACTGGCGACGGGCCTTCGAGACCGCGGGCCGGTGCTGCGACCTGATGCGGAGCCTGGGCGTGACGGACCGGGCGGCGACGGCCGACGCGTACGCCATGTTCGCCCTGCTGTTCGACACCGATCGGGCCCAGGAACTCGACCGGTTCCTCGCCGACACGGTGCAGCCCCTCCTGGCCTACGACGCGCGCAGGTCCACCCGGCTCGTGGCGACCCTGTCCGCGTACTTCGCGCACTCCGGCAACCTGACCCGTACGGCCGGCACCCTGCACGTGCACATGAACACGCTGCTCAAGCGCCTCGACCGGGTCGGAAGCATCCTCGGACCGGACTGGCGCGAACCCGACCGGTCCCTGCAGCTCCAGGTGGCCCTGCGGCTGCACGACCTGCGTACCCAGCTCGACCGCCCGTAGCGTCAGGGCCGCAGGTTCTCCAGGTCCGCCAGCAGGCCCGGGTGCACCGGCCGCCATCCGAGGGCCTCGCGGGTGTGGGCGCTGGAGGCCGGCTGGTCCATCGCGAAGATCGGTCCGAACGGTCCGAAGGTGTCCGCCGGCACGGGCTCGACCGGCAGGCCGAGGCGCCGGCCGACGACGGCGGCGATGTCGCGTACGGCGTCGCCCTCGTCGGCCACCGCGTGCCACACCGTCCCGGCCGGCGCCGATTCGAGGGCGATCCGGAACAGTGCCGCCGCGTCGAGGGCGTGCACGGCCGGCCAGCGCTGGGAGCCGTCGCCCGGGTAGCCGGCGACTCGGGTCCGGCGGGCCGCGGCGGTCAACAGGCCGGCGAACCCGCCGTCGCCGCGGTTGTGGACCGTGCGGGGCATGCGGACGGCTACGGCACGCACGCCGCGCGAGGCGAGGGCCAGCAGCGCGCCGACCGACCGGCCGCGCTGCCCGACCGGTCCGTCGGTCGGCGTGGGGTCGACCTCGGTGGATGCCCGGCCGGGCACCCACGGCGTTCCGGAGACGGTGACGACGGGCCGTCCGGTGCCGATCAGCGTCTCGCCCAGCGCGGCCAGCGCGGCCGCCTCCTCGGCCATCGCCGCGGTGAGGGCGTCAGGGCTGCTGAAGTCGTGCCCGAACGCCAGGCTGATCACACCGTCGGTGCGGGCGGCGCCGTCGCGCAGGACGTCGAGGTCGGCCAGGCCGCCGCGCAGCACCTCGGCGCCGGCCTCCCGGAGGGCTCGCTCGGAGCCGTCCGAGCGAGCCAGGGCGAGCACGGTGTGGCCGTGGCCGAGCAGCTCGGCGACGACGGCGGAGCCGATGGTGCCGGTGCCGCCGGTGACGAAGACATGCATGGTGACGCTCCAGGGGTGATGGGACAACTGTCCCGTCACCGTAGCACCGCGACGGGACAGTTGTCCCATCACTGTGCCGTCGCCTACGATGGGCGCGTGGCGCGATGGCAACCGGAGACGACGCAGCGCCTCGTCGTCGCCGCCGTCGACCTGTTCACCGACCAGGGGTACGACGCCACCACGGTCGCGCAGATCGCCGAGCGCGCCGGGGTCACCAAGAGCACCTTCTTCCGGCACTTCTCCGACAAGCGGGAGCTGCTGGTCGCCGGTCAGGAGACGCTGAGCCGGCTGCTCGCCGAAGGGATCGCCGAGGCACCGGAGGGCGCCGGGCCGCTCGACGCGGTGGCGGCCGGCCTCGAACGCGCTGCCGGCGCGATGGGACCGGCGAACCGGGAGCTCGGCCCCCGCCTGAAGGCGGCCGTGGCGGCGAGCACGGAGCTGCAGGAACGGGACGCTCTCAAGAGCGTCGGGCTCGCGGCCGCCATGACCGGGGCGTTGACCGCCCGCGGTGTGCCGGAGCTGACCGCCCAGCTCGCCGCGGAGCTGGGGGTCCTCGCGTTCAAGCGCGGCTATGCGCAGTGGTCCGGAGGCGACCGGGACGACGACGGCGGGCTCGCCCCGCATGCCCTGGCCGCCCTGAACGACCTGCGGACGGCTACCGCGTCACTGGCCTGACGGCAGCGCGGGCAGCGCACGCCTGTCGAGCCACGCGGTGAACAGCCCGTCGAGGGGTTTCCCGGTGAAGCGCTGGGCGTGGGCGCGGAACTCGGCCGTCGTCACCGTGCCGTGCCGGTGCTCCGCGACCCAGGCCCGCAGGAGCGCGAAGAACGCGTCGTCGCCGACCGTCTTCCGCAGCGCGTGCACCGTGAGCGCGCCGCGCTTGTAGACCAGCGGGTCGAACATCCGGTCCACCCCGGGATCGGCGACGACGACGTTCGCCGGGCGGGACGCCACCTCGGCGTACCAGCGGGCGGCCAGGGCGTCCGCCGGCGGGCCGCCGCCCACGCCCGACCACAGCCATTCCGCGTACGTGGCGAAGCCCTCGTTGAGCCAGATGTGCCGCCAGTCCGCGACGGTGAGGCTGTTGCCGAACCACTGGTGGGCGAGCTCGTGGGCGACGAGCCGCTCGTGGGTGCGCCGCCCGTCCACGTGGTTGCGGCCGAAGACCGCCATGCCCTGCGCCTCGACCGGGTCGTCGAGGTCGTCGTCGGTCACCACCACGACGTACTCGCCGAACGGGTACGGGCCGAAGAGCCGCTGGAAGCTCTCCATGATATCGCCCTGCCGGCCGAAGTCGTGCAGGACGCCGGCGCGCAGGGCGGGTGGGACCGCGGCGCGCTGCAGCACCCCGCCGTAGGCGAGGTCCACCCGCTCGTAGCGGCCGATCTGCACGCTCATGAGGTACGGCGAGGTCGGCTCGAGGCGCTCGTACACCCAGGTGGTGGAGCCCGCGCCGCGACGGCGGGAGACGGGGTCGCCGGTCACCAGCACCGTGTACGCCGACGACGTCGTCAGCGCCACCCGGAACGTGGCCTTGGCGCCGGGCTGGTCGTCGCACGGGAACCACGACGGCGCCCCGTTCGGCTGGCTGGCCACGAGCGCGCCGTCGGTCAGCTCGTCCCAGCCGATGTCGCCCCACCGGCCCGGGATCGGCACCGGCTTGCCCGCGTACCGGACGTCGACCCGGAAGGTCTCGCCGGCGGCGAGGACGCGCTCGGGCTTGACCTGCAGCTTGTCCGGCCGGTGGGTGTACTTCGCCGGCCGCCCGTTCACGCGCACGTCCTCGACCCGCAGCCGGCCGAGGTCGAGGGTGAACCGGGACAGCGCGTGCGCGGCCACCGCGGTGACGCCCGCCCGGCCGGCGAGCCGGTTCACGGCGATCCGGTAGTCGAGGTCAAGGTCGTAGTGCAGGACCCGGTAGCCGCCGTTGCCGTGCCCGGGAAGGTACGAGTCGGCCGAACGGTCGGCACCGGGCATGGCACCGCCCGGCACCTTCGAGATCATGCCCGGCGCGCGGCCGACGCCGGCCAGGCCGCGATCGGGTTGCCGAGCCACCGGCTGTCCTCGGGCACGGCGTCGCCGCGGGTCACCAGCGAACCGGGCCCGACGCAGGTCCGCGCGCCGATGCTCGCACCGGGCAGGATGATGCCGTGCGGCCCCATCGTGGCGCCCGCGCCGAGACTCACCTCGTGCATGCTCATCACACGATCATGGAACAGATGGGTCTGCACCACACAACCGCGGTTCACCGTCGCGCCGTCGCCCAGCCGCACCAGGTCGTACTCGGGCAGCCAGTACGTCTCCAGCCACACGCCCCGGCCGATCGTCGCGCCGAGCGTGCGCAGCCACGCCGTGAGCAGCGGCGTGCCGCTCGCGAAGCGGACCAGCCAGGGCGCGGCGAGCACCTCGACGAACGTGTCGGCCAGCTCGTTGCGCCACACGAAGGACGTCCACAGCGCCCGATCGGCGACCCGGAACCGCCCGACCAGCAGCCACTTCGCGGCGGTCGCGGTGGCGGCGGCGACGATCGCCGCGGCCAGCAGCACCGGCCCGGCGGCGAGCGCGGCCGCCCAGCCACCGGCCAGCTCCCACACGAACGCGAGCGCGGCGAGCACGCCCACCGCCAGAGCGGCAGCACACATCACGGGAACGATCCGGCACAGCTCGACCGCGGCCCGGGCCAGCTCGAGGCGCAGCGGCGGGTCGAACGTGCGGCAGGTGTCGGCCGACTCGACCGTACGGCGCAACGGCATCGGCGGCGCGCCGAGCCACGACGAGCCCTTCTTCGCCTTGCGCGGCGCCGAGGAGAGCACGCCGACGAGGCCCCGCTTGGGCACCGAGCGGCCGGGCGCGGCCATCCCCGAGTTGCCGAGGAACGCCTGCTTGCCGATGCGGGCCGGCTCGACCCGCAGCCAGCCGTGGCTCAGCTCGTACGTGGCCACCATCGTGTCGTCGGCCAGGAACGCCCCGTCCGCGACCGTGGTCATGGCCGGCAGCGCGAGCACCGTCGACGCCTCCACGCCGCGTCCCACCTTCGCGCCCAGCAGCCGCAGCCACACCGGCGTGAACAGGCTGGCGTAGAGCGGGAACAGGCCGGTCCGGGCCATGCCCATCAGCCGCTCCGTCGTCCACACCTGCCACGCCACCCGGCCCTGCACGGGGTGGTAGCCGGCGCGCAGGCCGATGCTCAGCGCGCGGACGGCCACGAGCACCACGAGCGCGTAGCCGGCGACGTACGCCACGGCCGCCCCGGCGACAGCGGCCAGGACCGGGCCGGCGGCCGGGCGGGAGGTCAGCGTCCAGGCGAGGAGTGCCAGGCCGGGCAGGGCGGCCAGGACCGGCACGAGACCCAGCAGCTGGGCGGTCACGCCGTACGCGGCAGTCCAGAAGCCGGACCGCGTGCGGGAGCGCGCCGGGCGCTGGACGGGCCACGCGGCGCGCTCCTCGGCGGCGGGTGCCGCCGGCGAGCCCGACCAGCGTCGCCCGGCCGGCACGGCGCCGGTCACGGTGGAACCGGCGGCGATCCGCGCGCCCTTGCCGATCCGGGCGCCGGGCATCAGCGTGCTGCGGGAGCCGACCCGCGCGCCCGCGCCCACCCGCACCTTGCCGACGCGGACGACGTCGCCGTCGACCCAGTGGCCGGCCAGGTCGACCTCCGGCTCGATCGCCGCGCCGCGGCCGAGCTTGAGCAGGCCGGTGACCGGCGGCGCGGAGTGCAGGTCGACGTCGGGGCCGATCTGGGCGCCGAGCGCCCGGGCGTACGTGATCATCCACGAGGCCCCCGCGACGCTGGTCGCACCGGTCAGCTCGGCGAGCCGCTCGGCGGCCCACAACCGCACGTGCACGCCGCCACCGCGGGGATAGCTGCCGGGGCGTACGCCGCGCAGCAGCAACCGCGCCCCGCCCGCGGAGATCGCAATCCGGCCGAGCGGGCTGTACAGCAGCACCCAGCCGAGCGCCACCCACCACCAGGACACCGCCGGGGCCCACGGCGCCGGGACGAGCAGGGAGACGACGTTGCCGAGCGCGGCGAGGGCGGTCAGCCACCGCAGCCCGACGAGCGTGAGCATCGGCAGCATCAGCACGGCCTGGACCAGCCCGGCGCGCCGCGGCGTCGGGCGCACCTCCCGGCGGACCGCCGCCGTCGTGCCGAGCGCGTCCAGCACGGCCGCGAGCTGCGACAGCTCCGGGTTCTTGTAGATGTCGGCGACCGAGACCTGCGGGTGCCGGCGCCGGATCCACGCGACGAGCTGCGCCGCGCTCAGGCTGCCGCCCCCGCTGCTGAAGAAGTCGGCGTCCGCCGCGGCGGGGCGTACGCCGAGGATCTCCTCCCAGCCGCCGGCGAGCCAGTCCTCGGTCCCGCTCAGCTCGCCCGCCGCGTCGGACCCGGTGGCCAGCGGCCAGGGCAGCGCGGCCCGGTCCACCTTGCCGGAGGTACGGGTGGGCAGCGCCTCCACGACGGCGAGCAGCGGCACCAGCGCGGCGGGCAGCTGCTCCCGGATCCGCGAGGCGGCGGCCGCCAGGTCGAGCTCGGCACCCTCGTGCGGCACCACGTACCCGACGAGGAGCTGGTTGCCCGCGGCCGTGCGCTGCACCGCGGCGGCCGCACCGGCGACACCGGGCAGCGCCTGCAACGCCGCGTCGACCTCGCCCAGCTCGATCCGGCGGCCGCCGAGCTTGACCTGCTCGTCGCCGCGGCCCATGAACAGCAGGCCCTCGGGCTCGGCCCGGACGATGTCGCCGCTGCGGTACGCCCGCTGCCAGCCGAGCGCGGGCAGCGGCGCGAACTTCTCCGCGTCCTTCTGCGCGTCCAGGTAGCGCGCGAGCCCCACCCCGCCGATCACCAGCTCGCCGGTGCCGCCCATCGCGACCGGCTCCCCGCCGGTGTCCACGACCGCGAGCTTCCAGCCGGCGAGCGGCAACCCGATGCGCACCGGGCCGTCCCCGGTCATCCGCGCGGCGCACGCCACCACGGTCGCCTCGGTCGGCCCGTACGTGTTCCAGACCTCACGCCCCGGCACGGCCAGCCGCGCGGCGAGCTCGGGCGGGCAGGCCTCGCCGCCGAAGATGAGCAGCCGCACCTCGTCCAGCGCCTCGACGGGCCACAGCGCGGCGAGCGTCGGCACCGTGGAGACCACGGTGATGCGCCGGCCGGCCAGCCACGGCCCGAGATCCACGCCGCTGCGCACGAGCGAGCGCTCGGCCGGCACCAGGCACGCGCCGTGCCGCCACGCCAGCCACATCTCCTCGCACGAGGCGTCGAACGCCACGGACAGCCCGGCGAGCACCCGGTCACCCGGACCGATCGGACCGCCGGCCTCCGCCGGGTCGCCCGGGTCACCGTCAGCGTCAGCGTCAGCGTCAGCGTCAGCAACGGCGACGGCTTCGGCTTCGGCTTCTGTGACGGCTTCGGCTTCGGTGACGGCGCTGCCGGCGAGGAACAGCTGTGCCTCGGCGTCCACAAAGGCCGCCGCCGAGCCGTGGCTGACGGCCACACCCTTCGGGGTGCCGGTCGAGCCCGAGGTGAAGATGATCCAGGCGTCGTCGGCGGGCCCGGGCCGCCCGATGCGGCCCCCGGGGGCGCGGCGCGGCGTCAGAGCCAGGCCGGCGCCGAGGACGGCACACACGTCGGCCTCGGCGAAGACCAGCTCGGCACGCTCGTCGGGATCGTCGGCGTCGACCGGCACGTACGCCGCGCCGGCCGCCAGCACGCCGAGGATGGCCAGATACAGCTCCGCCGTGCCCGACGGAACCCGGACACCGACTCGGTCGCCGACTCCGATCCCGTGCCCCGCGAGCGTCTTGCGCACCGCTTCGACCTCGCCGGCGAGCTCGGCGTACGTCAGCACCGTCGTGCCGTTGTCGAGTGCCGCCGCGCCGGGGTGAGCGCGCACCGTCTCGTCCAGCACGTCGACGAGGGTGCGGCGGGCCGGGGCCGCGGAGGACCGGAACAGGGCCGGGGTGGCGATCGAGGGAAGGTCGAGCAGCGGCAGGTCGGTCGTCACGGTCACCGGGCGTGCACCATCTTCACCTCACGGGTCGGCCTGAGCGACCCTCAACGCTACGTCGCGTGAACGGGAAATGACGCAGAACCAGCGGATTCGTGTCGGGGGCCACTGTGACGTCCCCGACACCTCAGCGCCAGCGTTGCGGGCACCGGCCGGAGCGGCGCAGCCGGCCGAGGATGTCCTCGACGGCGTACGCACCGAGGATTCCGGCGAGGCCGGTGGCGACCGGGGTGGCGAGCTCCTGCAGCAGTGTGTGCATGTCTGTCTGGTCGGCCCGGCCGGGTGCGGCGGCCGGGGCAGCGCCGGTGCAGGACAGGTGCAGGGCGGCGAACTTCCCGGCCGGAAGGTGTCGAACAGGTGCGACGCCGTTCGTAGCAAAGGTGAAGGCAGCAGACGACACCGAGGAGAACGCCATGACCGCCACCTACACCTTCGACGTCTTCGCCAGCCTCGACGGCCACGGTTCTGCCGGCGGCGACTGGCGGGGCTACTGGGGCAAGCAGGGACCGGAGTTGCTCGGCCACCGTCTCGCCCAGTACGAAGCCGAGCAGCGGATGGTCCTGGGCGCCACCACGTACCGGGCGTTCGCGAGCATGCTGGCGTCGAGCACCGAGGAGTCCGAGGTGCGGGACCCCTGGGTCACGCGGATGCGGCACCTGCCGGCGACGGTGGTGTCGTCGACCCTGAAGGAACCCCTCGACTGGCCGGACGCCACCGTCGTGGCCGGTGACGCCGTCGACGTCGTCGCGCGGCTCAAGGAGCGGTCCGGCGTGCCGTTGCGGTCGCACGGCAGCCTGTCGATGAACCGGGCGCTGATGGCGGCCGGCCTCGTCGACCGCGTCCAGGTGACGGTCTTCCCGGTCATCACCGGCCGGAACGGCCGGGATCCCGTCTTCCGGGGCGCGGCCGACTTCGACCTGGAGCTGCTCGAGACGCGGACGCTGGACGGCCACATCCAGGAGCTCGTCTACCGGCCCACCCTGCACTGACCCGGCCGGCCGGCGCCCGGCCGCTCAGACGGCGAGCACCTCGCAGCCGCGGGCCCGGATGGCGTCGAGCGCGGCGCCGTCGGCCCGGGCATCGGTCACCAGGTAGTCCACATCGGACATCGCGCACACCCGGGCCAGCGCCACCCGGCCGATCTTGGTGGCGTCGGCCAGCACCACGCTGATCCGGGCCTGTTCGCGCAGGACGGCGTTGACGCGGCACCCCACCGGGTCGTAGTTGGTGCAGCCCGCCGCGGCGTCCACGCCGTCGACGCCGATGAACGCCACGTCGATGTTGTAGCCGGCCATGAAGCTCTCCGCGCTCGGGCCGACCGCCTCCTGGCTGCTGCTGCGCACCTCGCCACCGGCCGAGAAGACCCGCAGGCGCGGGTTGGCGACCAGGTAGGTCGCCACGTTCAGGGCGTTGGTGACGATGGTCAGGCCGTCGCGGTCCATCAGCAGGCGGGCGAACTCCGACACGGTGGTGCCGCCGGTGGTGCCGATGACCCGGGCGCCGCCGAGGAAGCTCAGCGCCTCCTGGGCGATGCGCCGCTTCTCCCCGGTGTCCTGCTCCGTCTTGTACGACAGCGGCAGGTCGTTGAAGGACGCGTGGGTGGTCGCGCCACCACGGGTGCGGGTGACCAGACGCTGCTGCTCCAGCAACTCCAGGTCGCGCCGCACCGTGGCGGCGGAGACCGAGAACAGCTCGGCGAGGTCCTCGACGTCGAGTCCGCCCTTCTCGACGATGGCCGACACCATCTCGCGCAGGCGCTGCTTGCGTTGCATGGCGCAGACGCTAGCACCCGTACGCGCACTCTGACTGCGTGTTACGCGCAGGAAATCGACGGTTGACTGCGCACTACGCACCCATTGCGCAGGATTCATTGACCGTATGCGCACCCGGTGCCATAGTCGTGCGCACTGCGGCCCGGAACTGCGCGGAAGCGCACCGGATGCAGGCCCGCGTCGCCAGTACGAGAAGGGCTGACCGTGATGACTTCCTTCCTACGCTCCCGAACCCTGGTGCTGACCGGCGCCGTCGTGCTCGTCGGCGCGCTGACGACCGGCTGCGGCGGCGGCAAGAGCAGCTCGGGTTCCGACCGGACCACCGGTGTGACCATCACGGTCGCGCTCGCCACCGAACCCCCGCCGCAGGCGTCGCTCGACGCGTTCACCCAGAGCACCGGCATCACGGTCAAGTGGACCAACACCGACTGGGACAGCCTGCAGACCAAGATCGCCGCGGCCGCCACGGCGAAGACGTACTTCGCGGACGCGACCGACGTGGACTGGTCGCGGGTCGGCCAGCTCGGCAAGCTCAACTGGTTCCATCCCATGGACGAGTACCTGGACACCAAGGCGCTCGCCGGCGAGATGCCGCAGCTGCCGTCGTTCACCTCGAACGGCCACGTCATCGGCATCCCGTACGACGCCTCGTTCCTGGTGACCACGGTGAACAAGAAGCTGTTCGGCAAGGCCGGCATCACCACGATGCCGACGACGATCGAGCAGTACACGGCCGACCTGAAGCAGATCAAGAGCAAGGGCGTGGTGCAGTACCCGCTCAACATCCCGTTCGCCGCCGCCGAGGGGCTGTCCACGTACTGGTACCAGACGACCGCGGCGTTCGGCGGGACGATCCTCGACGGCGCCGGCAAGCCGCAGTTCGCCACGCCCGGCTCGCCCGGGTACCGCGCCGCGGAGTGGATGGTCGACGCGCTCAGGCAGGGCCTGGTGCCGCCCGGCAACATCAACGTGGCCGACAGCCAGGGACAGCAGACCCTGATGGCCAAGGGCGTGGTCGCGAGCACCTTCGCGGACTACTCCGGCAACGTCGGGAGCCTGTACAGCGTCCCGGCGTCCTCCACCGTGGTCGGTGACGTCACCTACCTGGCCACGCCCGGCGTCAGCGGCCCGGGGCCGAACATGAGCAACCCGGACGGCATCGGCATCCCCCGCCAGGCCAAGTATCCGGCGGCCGCCGCGAAGTTCATCGACTGGTTCACCTCGGCGGAGAACCAGGCGGAGTTCGCCGGCGCCGCCGGGCCGGACAAGGTGATGCCCGGGTACTTCCTGCCGTCACGCCTGACCGGCATGACCGAGCTGACCCAGAAGGGCAAGCTCATCGGCGGCCAGCAGCTCGGCGACCTTCTCAAGAACAGCGCCAAGCCGGTGTTCCCGGAGGGCGCCCCCTCCTGGTACCCGGAGTTCTCCAAGTCGGCCTACACCAACCTGCACGCCGCGGCGACCGGGTCGGTGAGCACCGCCGACGCCGTCAAGGCGATCGCCGCGACCGCCGACAAGCTGTCGAGCTGATGGTCGGCACCCGCAGCGGCCGGCGGCACGACGTGTCCCCGGCCGGGGCCGGGGCGCCGGGCACCCCCCGGCGCCCCGGGCGGCGGTTCGACCTGCTGCCGTACGCGCTGGTGACGCCGCTGGCCCTGTTCATCGTGGCGCTCGCCCTGTTCCCGGCCGGCGTCACGATCGTGCAGTCGTTCTTCCGCGTCGACGAGCTGAATCCACCCACGACGTTCAACGGGCTGGACAACTTCCGGCACCTGTTCGCCGACGGCTCCGTACGCTCCAGCCTCGTCAACACCGGCCTCTACGTGCTGATCGGGGTCGCCCTGTCGACGGTGCTCGGCATCGTCATGGCGGTCACCCTGCAACGGCCGTTCCGCGGCCGCTCGGCGCTGATCGCGGTGCTGATCCTGCCGTGGGCGCTGCCCGGCGTGGTCGAGGGCATCGTGTGGACGGGCATCTGGGACAGCAACACCGGCCTGCTCAACAGCGTGCTCACCTCGGCACACCTGATCCCGGAATACCAGGTGTTCCTCGGCCAGCACCGGTTCCTCACCATCTTCGCCATCGAGCTGGTGCAGGTCTGGCAGATGACCCCGCTGTCGACCCTGCTGATCCTGGCCTCGCTGCAGAACATCCCCTGCGAGCTCTACGAGGCGGCGGTGCTCGACGGCTGCTCGCCCTGGGCGGCGCTGCGCCGGATCACGCTGCCGCTCGCCCGGCCCGGCATCGCGATCGCGATGGTGCAGGCGGTCATCGCGACGATCAACGTCTTCGATCAGCCGTACGTCCTCAACGGCTCCGCCGACACCGGTGCCTCGCTGACCATGCAGACGTACTTCATCAGCTTCCAGAACCTCGACTTCGGCGAGGGGTACGCGCTCTCACTGCTCATCACCGTCGCCACGCTGATCCTCTCGCTCGGGGTCGTGAAGCTGGTCTACCGGCAGGTGGAGTTCTGATGCCCCGACGCCTTCCCTGGGCCCGTACCCTCGGGATCCTGTTCATCGTGCTGTGGTCGCTGGTGCCGCTCTACTGGAGCCTCAACACGAGCCTGCAGACCGACGCGCAGGTCAGCGCCCGGCCCGCGCACTACGTGCCGCCCAGCCCGGCCCTGCACAACTATCACGCGTTGCTGACCGGCCCCGGCGAGATCCCGGACACCATCCGCCGGTCGTCGCTCAACATCGTCGTCGAGTGCACCGCCGCGACGCTCATCACGGTCGTGCTGGCCACCCTGGCCGCGTACGCGTTCGCCCGGATGCGGTTCCGGGGCCGGCAGCTGCTGTTCTACGCGGTCCTCGCCACGATGGCGTTCCCCGCGTACACCACGCTCATCCCGCTCTACCGCATCATGAGCGTGGTCGGCCTCGTCAACACGTACACGGGGATCGTGCTCGTGTATGTCTCGGGTTTCCTGCCGCTGGCGACGTGGATCCTGCACAGCTACATGACCAGCCTGCCGCTCGCCATCGAGGAAGCCGGTCAGGTCGACGGCGCCGGCCGGATGCAGATCCTGTGGCGCATCGTGCTGCCGCTGGCCTGGCCGGGCATCGTCTCCACGGCCATCATCACGTTCCTGTTCGCCTGGGCGCAGTTCCTGTTCCCGCTCGTGCTCTCCAGCGACCTGTCCACCCAGCCGCTCACCGTCGCCATCGCCGCGCTGCAGGGCCGCCACGTGGTCCCGTTCGGCCTGCTCAACGCCGCCGGCGTGCTGGCACTGGCGGTGCCCGCGGTGATCGCCGTGACCCTCAACCGGTTCATCGTCAACGGCCTGCTCAGCGGCAGCGTCAAATGAAAGGAACCGCCCCCGTGACTTCGCTGCATCCCGGTCGCATCACCGCCGGCGAGATCGCCACCCAGCCCGCGCTCTGGGCCCGCGCCCGGGACCAGGCGGCGGCCGGCCCGGCAGGCCTGCCCGAGGCCGGCGAACGGGTCCTGATCCTCGGCTGCGGCACGTCGTACTACGTCGCCGCCGCGTACGCCTGGCTGCGCGAGGCGGCCGGCCACGGCGTCACCGACGCGCGGATCGCCTCCGAGCTCCCGCCGGTGGCCCGCGACTACGACCGCGTCCTGGCGATCAGCCGCTCCGGCACCACGACGGAGGTCGTCCAGGCCCTGCAAACCGTTCCGGCCACCACCCCGGTCACCGCGGTGCTCGGCGAACCCGGCACGCCCGTCGGCGCGGCCGCCACGGACATCCTCGACCTGTCGTACGCCGACGAGCGCAGCGTCGTGCAGACCCGCTTCCCGACCACGCTGCTCACCCTGCTGCGAACCCACCTGGGCGCCACCGGCCCGCAGGTGGACACCCTCATCGACCAGGCCCGCGACGCCCTCGACGAGCCGATCACCCTTGCGCAGCCCCGCCAGCTCGTGATGCTCGGCACCGGCTGGGCGGCGGCACTGGCCGAGGAGGCGGCCCTGAAGTGCCGCGAATCGGCCGGCATGTGGGCAGAGGCGTACGCCACCGGCGAATACCGCCACGGCCCGATCAGCGTCGCGGCGCCGGGCACCCTGGTCTGGGCCCTCACCCCGCTGACCCCCACCCAGGGCACGGCCATCCAGGCGACGGGCGCGACGGTCCGCCAGGCCACCCGGGACCCGCAGGCGGAACTGGTCGCGGTCCAGCGGCATGCGGTGGCGTGGGCCGCGGCGGCGGGGCGGGACGCGGACGTACCCGTCCACCTGACCCGGTCGGTGGTCGCCCTTTAGTCGTAGCCGAACTGCTTCCATCGAGCCGGCCCGGGCGATCTCGTCAAGGGCGCTCGTCGTACGTCTCGACGATGGTTGCCGCGAGGAAATCGTCGAGCGCCACGCCCATGAGCTCTGCCAGCGTGCGTTCGTTTCCCGTCTGGTTCCACTGGTTCCGGGCGACGAAGAAGATCGCGACCGCCGTCCAGGCGGTGACCGCCGCCGCGGGCGCGGCCGTTCCCCGGTCACGCAGCGCCGCCGCGATCCGCTCCGCCAGCGCCGCGCGTTTGCCCAGTTCGCGCTCCTGCAGTTCCGGGCTCGCGGCGATGACGCGTCCGAGCAGGACCGCACCGTCGCGGTACTGCTCGTACATGGTCTCGGCCGCCCGCTGGAGGGCGGCCACGGCGGCGTGGAGCGGGTCGGTGGGCGCCGGCCGGGCGCGGACCTCGGCGGCGATGAACTCCTCGGACGCCTCCTGGCCGGCGAAGACCACTTCGCGCTTGTCGGCGAAGTGGTGGAAGAACGTCCCAGGCCGATCGGATGGGCCGCCTCGACCTCGACGACCCGCACGACGAACGCCGCCCTTACCGCGAGTCCCGGGCCTATGCCCGCTCCAAGCTGGCCAACCTGCTGTTCACCGCCGAGCTGCAACGCCGCCTCGACGCGGCCGGGTCCCCGTGCGCACGCTGGCTGCCCACCCTGGCCTGGTCCCCAGCGAGATCTACGCCGAGACCGGCGCGCTGACCAGGTTCGTGGTCCGCCTGCTGGGGCAGGGCGCCCTGCTCGTCCTGTACGCCGCGGTCGCCGACCTGCCCGGCGACAGCTTCACCCTGCCCAGCCGCCTCGCCCACATGCGCGGCGCGCCGGAGCTGATCAACCGGTCCGCCACCGCGCGACGACCGGCTGGCCGCGCGTCTCTGGTCCGTGTCCGAGCAGCTCACCGGTACGAGCTTCCCGCTCTGACCGTGAGGGTAGCGTGGCGGTCCATGACATCGCTCGCGCCCGCGTCCCAGGTCCGGTACGGCACCGCACCGGGTCGCTGGGTGCTGCTGGCCACCGTTCTCGGCTCGGGCCTCGCCTTCGTCGACGCCACCGTCGTCAACATCGCGCTGCCGATGATCGGGCGCGATCTCGGGTCGTCGGCCGCCGGGCTGCAGTGGACCGTCAACGGGTACACGTTGAGCCTGGCCTCGCTCATCCTGCTCGGCGGGTCGCTGGGCGACCGGATCGGCCGGAAGCGGATCTTCCTGATCGGGGTCGCGTGGTTCGCCACGGCGTCGCTGCTGTGCGGGCTCGCCCAGAACACCGGGATGCTGGTCGGCGCCCGGGTGCTGCAGGGCGTCGGCGGCGCGCTGCTCACCCCCGGCGCGCTGGCCATCATCGAGGCGTCGTTCGTACCCGAGGACCGGGCGCGGGCGATCGGCGCCTGGTCCGGGCTGGGCGGCGTCGGCGGCGCGCTCGGGCCGTTCCTCGGCGGGTGGCTCGTCGGGCTCGGCACGTGGCGGTACATCTTCCTGATCAACGTGCCGCTCGCGCTCGTCGTGCTGGTGGTCGCCGGCCGGCACGTACCCGAGTCGCGCAGCCCGTCGGCGGCCGGCCGGATCGATGTGGCCGGCGTCCTCACCGGGGCGGTCGGGCTGGGCGGGCTCACGTACGGCTTCACCGCCTGGACCGCCCGCGGGCCCGCCAGCCCGGTCGTGCTCGCGGCGCTGCTCGCCGGGGTTGCCGGCTTCGCAGCGTTCCTGATCGTCGAGCGCCGTACCGCGAACCCCCTGCTCCCGCTGCCCGTCTTCGGCAACAAGGCGTTCAGCGGCGCCAACCTGGTCACCTTCCTCGCGTACGCGGCCAACGGCGGCGTGTTCTTCCTGGTCGTGCTGAACCTCCAGGTCGTCGCCGGGTTCAGCCCGCTCACCGCCGGCCTCGCCCTGCTGCCGGTGACCGTGCTGATGCTGCTGCTGTCGGCCCCGTCCGGCGCGCTCGGGCAGCGCATCGGCCCCCGCCTGCCGATGACCGTCGGCCCGCTCATCTGCGCGTCGGCGCTGCTGCTGATGAGCCGGATCGGCGCCGGCACCGGCTACCTGACCGGCGTCCTGCCCGCCGTCACCCTCTTCGGGCTCGGCCTGTGCGCGCTGGTCGCCCCGCTCACCGCGACCGCGCTGGGCTCGCTGGACGACACGTACGCGGGAATCGCCTCGGGCGTGAACAACGCCGTCGCCCGCGCGGCCGGCCTGCTGGCGGTGGCGGTCCTGCCGCTGGCGGCGGGCCTCGGCTCGGGCAACCTCACCGACGCCGCCCAGCTGCACCCGGTCTACCGCACGTCGATGCAGATCTGCGCCGCGCTGATGGCGGCGGCGGGGCTGCTCGCGTACGCGATGATCCCGAAGCGGCTCACCGAGAAGGCACCCGTCCGGCCGGCCTGCGATCCCGGCGGGCCGCCGACCCACGCCGCCCGCGGCCGCTGAGCGGCGCTTACGGGGGTTCAGTACGGCTGCCCCGTTGATACCGTCTTTCCGTAGCGTCGGCGAGCCGGAGGGAGGCACTTGTGAGGAGCGTCGATGACGCCGAGGAGTGGCTGGATTCTTGGGTGGCCAGTGTCGACGGTCGGGCCGCACGCGCGGTGGAGCTGTCCCGCCGGGTCGCCACCCTGACGGGTGAGGCGAGAAGCCCAGACGGTTTCGTCAGCGTCACCGTCGGTGCGACCGGCCAGATCACCGGGCTCGATATCGACGATCGCGCACGAGTTCTGACCGGTGCGGCGCTGAGCCGTGAAATCCTGTCGCTCGTTCGCCGGGCACAGGCGCAGTTGTCCGTCAAGGCCGCCGAGCAGGTGCGCGAGACGGTCGGCGTTGACACCGAGACAGGACGCGCGGTGATGCATTCATACGCCGAACGGTTTCCCGCCCCGGACGACGGTGACCTAAACGACGAGCAGAGGGACCGCCATGGCCGCTGATGAGGTGCGCTTTTCCGCGGCCGCGGCTCAGCAGCATGCCGCGAACGTCGACGGGATCGCGGACGCCGTCCGCCTGGCCCGGTCTGCGGTCCGCCAGGTCACCATGGACACCGAGGCGTACGGCCAGCTCTGCCAATTCCTGCCCGGGCTGCTGAGTCCCGTCTTCTCGTTGGCGATCGGCGCGCTGGACGATGCCGACGATGCGCTCCGGGAGACGGCGGCCAACCTGCGCCTCGTCGCTGACGAGACCACGACCACCGACGAGGCCGTGGCCGGCAGGGTCCGGGTGGCGACCGGCCCGACTCCACCTTTGCCACTGTGAGCAGCAACCCCCTCGTTGCCCAAAGTCATGACTCCACGACGTGGTACACCGGTCTCGGTCTTGTCGAGGACGCTGCCGACATCACCAACGGGATCCGAAGCAACAGCTGGGTCGACGGCTCACTGGGCGGCGTGGGCGCATCGCTGGACATGCTGTCCATGGCCGTCGATCCGCTGGGAACCCTGGCATCCTGGGGCGTCTCCTGGCTCATGGAGCATGTCAAGCCCCTCAAGGATGCGCTCGACTGGCTCGCCAGGAACGCCGATGAAGTCGCTTCTCACGCCGCCACCTGGTCGAACGTATCCGCCTTCACGCAACAAGCGCGGCAGGAGTACGCCGACCGCTTGAGCGCCGAGGTCTCCGAGTGGTTCGGGGCTTCGGGTGAGGCGTACCGTGCGCACGCTCAGACGCACCTACAGGTCCTGGAAGGTCTTGCCACTGCGGCACAGGGCATCTCCTACGCGGTCGAGGGCGCCGGTCTGCTGGTAGCCCTCGTCCGCGGGATAGTCCGGGACCTGATCGCCGATTTCATCGGCACACTCGCTGCTCGGCTCCCGCAGTGGTTGGCCGAGGAGGGGCTGACACTCGGAATCGCCACGCCGGTGGTTGTCGGTCAGGTCTCCACCCTCGTGGCCAAGTGGGTTGACAGGATTCAGCACTTCATTCGTGGCCTCCTGAGCAGTCTGCGCCGGCTGCATCCGATGCTCGACGACCTTGCCGAGGTCTTCACCGGACTGAGCGGGCGCAGCCGGGCGCTTTCCCGCTCCGGTCCGGCGACTCCCTCCGGCGGCAGCGAGTTCCGCGACGACTTTCCTCGAGGGTCCGATTTCATCGACGACGGCGAGGGATACAGCGAGCGCGCCGCCGAGGCTTACCGTCGCATCAGGCACAGTCCCGAAGATGTACCGCGAGCGGCTGCGAACACCGGCATCGACCCGGCGATCCTCGAACGGATGCGCCAGAATCTCTTCGTCGAGCAGCACGACCTCGCCCTCGGCCCCAACCAAGTGGAGCGCGGCTATTTCACTCCGGACGACGACATCGCCGATCTCTGGGACGGCGCGACGAACGGCACGCTGGACTCGAACGGCCTGAGCCGTTTCCGCAACCTCGCCGCTCACGAGTACGTCGAGAACAGGCTGATGGAAGCGGGACTGCCCTATCGGTCCGCACACCCGGACGCTTTTGACGCGGACGGCATGCGCATACTCAGCCGGGATCATCCAGGTGCACATGATCTGGCGCCCAACGAATGGCGGCCGCAGGCTGCGCTCGAACACTGGCAGAGGTTCGGCCTCGACAGTTCCGGACTGCAGATCGCCCCTGATCTCTCGAACCTCGACGAGATCGTCGACGCAGCTCTGAGAGGATTGAGCCGATGACACCCGACGAAGCCGTTCAGGCCATGGCTGACCGCCTCCGCGCCGTCGACTACGAGCGACGCGGTGACAAGGCGTGGTCCAAGGCCGCGCTGCTGCGCGAATACTTCCGCCGTGCCGCCCGCTGGGCCGACGCCTACGACTGCGACACCCGGTCACCATTCTTTGACATCGCGCAGTGCGTCGACCCCTCCGTCCGCGCCGATCAGACGGTGATCGATTCCCTCGTGCGGGACGTGAGCAGCGGAACGCGCAATGCGATCACGCGGGTGGCGCCCTTCATCCTGCACTGGGCCGCCCTGCGGGCCGCGCCCGCCGTCACGGTGCCGCCGGAGCTGGAAGACCCGTTCGAGCCCTTGATCCTTCTTTTCGAGCGGGGTGGCGGGTTCCACACCGAGAACGGCGAGGTCAACCTCGAGTACCTGGCCGCGCCCCTGCGCGGATGGCGGGAACGGGCTGGCACGCCGCCGATGGTCAGCTTCGCACCCGAGGTGCTGGACGAGATCGACCGTTCCGGGTCGATGGCTCAGTTCGGTTTCGTGACGGGACCGGACGGCCGGCCGGTGAGCCGATAGGGGAACTCCCGGCACCCTGACGTGTTGTATGACGAAGCTGGTATGCCCCCGCCGCGCAGCCGTCCTCCCATACTGGGCTCATGCCCGGACCTTCGTCGCACCGGCGCGCCGCGGCGCTCACGATGCCCGCCATGCTCGGACTGTTCGCCCTGCTGCTCACGTTCGTGCGCGGCCCGGCCGGGATGCAGCCGGTGGCTGCCACGACGTTGACCGTCGCGCAGGCGATCAGCGGTCAGGGTGGCACCGGGACCGTCCGCGGCTACGTCGTCGGCCAGCCGACCGCCACCAGCACGGTGCTCTTCACCGGCTTCACCGCCGACACCGCGCTGGCCATCGCCGACAGCGCCGGCGAGCGGGACACCGGCAGGATGCTGTACGTCCAGGTCACCAGCGCGTACCGGGCGGGTTTCGGCCTGCAGAGCAACCCGGGCCGGGTCGGCGCGGTACTCACGGTGACCGGGTCGCTCGCGGCGTACTTCTCTCATCCGGGGCTCAAGTCGCCGACCGCGATGAGTTTCGGCACGGGCTCCCCCACCCCCACTCCGGCGCCTACCGGTTCCGCCGACGCCTACTACGCGGCCGCGGCCGGCAAGTCGGGGGCGAGCCTGAAGAGCGCCCTGCACGGGATCATCTCCACCGGGGTGACGACCCTGTCGTACGACGCGGTGTGGAACGCGCTCAAGGTCACCGATCAGGATCCGGCGAACCCGTCGAACGTGATCCTGGTGTACTCGGGGATCAGCCGGTCCAAGACCCTCAACGGCGGCGACCAGGGCGACTGGAACCGCGAACACGTCTGGGCCAAGTCCCACGGCGACTTCGGCACCACCAACGGCCCCGGCACGGACCTGCACCACCTGCGCCCCGAGGACGTCCACGTCAACAGCGAGCGCGACAACAAGGACTTCGACGCCGGGGGTACGGCGGTCGCCGACGCGCCGGGCAACCGTACGGACTCCGACTCATGGGAGCCGCGCGCCGCGGTCAAGGGCGACGTGGCCCGCATGATCTTCTACATGGCGGTCCGCTACGAGGGTGGCGACGGCTACCCCGACCTCGAGATCGACGACGCCACCAGCGGCGGTACGGCGCCCCGGCTCGGCCGCCTGTCGGTGCTGCTGCAGTGGAGCGCCCAGGATCCGCCGGACGCCTTCGAGAAGCGGCGCAACGACACGATCTACAGCACGTACCAGCACAACCGGAACCCGTTCGTCGACCACCCGGAGTGGGCGGCCTCGGTCTTCGGCTAGGAGCTTCGACGCGAGGACTCCGGCGAGCACCCCGCCCGCGATCGGTGCGAGCAGGTAGACGGCGAGCAGGCGGAGCTCACCGGAGAACAGGGCCGGCCCCAGCTGCCGTACGGGATTGGCGGAGCCTCCGGTGAGCGTGCCGAGCAGGGCTCCCTGCAGCCCGAACAGGCCGCCCACGATCCAGATCAGCGGCCATGCCGGCCGGCGGACCGGCGCCCCGCGCAGCACCGCCACGATGACCGCCAGCGTGGCCGCCTCGGCCACCGCGACAGCCGCTGCGGACCAGCCCGGTCCCGGCTGCACGACCGTCCAGCGCACGGACGGCCCGGACACCGCGGGACCCCAGACGAGCCTGGTGACGGCGGCGGCGGCGAGCGAACCGGTGCCCTGGGCCGCCAGGTACGGCAGGACCCGCCGGCCCGGCACGGAGCCGTACGCGAAGAGCCCCAGGGTGATCGCCGGATTCATGTGGGCGCCGCTGAAGCGTCCGGGCGCGGAGGTCGCGAACCCGACGATGACCAGGCCGACCAGCGCGGACACGACGACCACGCGGACCCGCAGCTCGGTGACCGTGGCGTCCGGCGCCATCGTGCCGATCCCCCACCGCACGAGCGAGAAGACAACCGTCATGAACGCCGTGGTCAGGACGAGCTCGACCAGCGCGGCGAGCCCGTCCGCCCGCGTCGGCCGCCATCCCGCCCGCCATGCCACGCCCATGATCACGAGTCTCGCCAGAGATCGGTCCGGCGGGCAGGGTCGAAGGCCTCCTCCCCGCCGGACCATCTCCCTAGCCGGTGACCGGGACGGCGCGGGCGAGGCGCCCGGACAGCCAGTCGAGCGCGGGGCTCTCCATCCGCCGCCACAGCGAGTGGCTGTGACCGCCGCCGGGCAGCTCGACCGCCGTGACGGTCAGCGGTGGCCGGGCCAGGCGGACGACGGCGCGGGAACCGTCGCGGGACTCGCGGTCGTCGGCGGCCCAGGCCACGTAGAAGGCGACGCGCGGCTGGGGCAGGTGCTGCAGGCGCCAGGCGACGTTGTTGGTGGTGTTCTCGCTCCCGTCGCCGACCGCGATGCCCGGGCCCGCATCGCCGGACAGCGACGCCGCCGCCGCGTACCGATGCGGGTGGCGCAGGGCCAGGTTCATGGCGCAGAAGCCTCCCGCCGAATACCCGATGAGTCCCCAGCCGGCGCGGTCCGTGCGTACCCGGTAATGCGTGGTGGCGTAGGCCGCGACGTCCTCGGTGAGGAACGTCTCGGTCTGCGGGCCTCGGGCGAGGTTGGTGCACTCGGTGTCCAGCAGCCTCCGGGGCGTCTGGTACGGCAGCAGCACCACCGTCGGCGCCATCCGGCCCGCGAGGATCTCCTCGTCGAGGTGCTGGACGACCTTCAGCCGCCGCACCCAGGTGCTGGGGGATCCGGGGTAGCCGTGGAACATCTCGATGACGGGGAACCGGCGGCCCGCTCCCTCCGGCGAGTCGTAGGCGGCCGGCAGGTAGACGCCCATCGTCAGCGTCAGGCCGCTCGCCCGGCCGGGCACCATGACGGTCAGCAGCCGGCCGCCCCCGGGCCGGACGGGCAGGCCGGTCGACAGCGCAGGCTCCTGCGACGGCGCGGCCACCAGCGCCGACCAGGACGGGTACGCCACCGTCAGACGGTTCAGCTGCAGCGCGCACGTGGCGCTCAGCAGCAGCGTGACGACGACGCAGAGCAGGGTCCTCCCGACGGCGCGGAACCGGTCCCAGAGCAGAGCGGCGGCCAGGGTGGCGGCGGCGGTGAGCGCCGCGCCGAGCGCGACGGTGACCGGGGCGTCGATGGTCACGGCCGCAGGGGTGCCGTCAGCGGCGGCGGCAGCTCGCCGGCGGCGGCCGCCAGCGTCGCCGGCCACGCCCGGCCGGTGGTGGTCACGACCGTGCCGTCGCGACCCGCGATGCGGTCGGCCAGGGCCCGGTGCGGCCGGTCCGTCACGACGGCCCAGCCGTGGTCGCTGACGCGGACGCTGCGCCGTACCTCGTCGAGCAGGGACCGGACGTCCGCCGGTGACGTCGCGGCGGTCGGCGCGACGGCGACACCGACCACATCGGGGGTACGGGCCGCCGCCGCGTGCACCGCCTGCGCGTCCGCCGGCGCGTGCAGCACGACCAGCAGCGGGAAGGTGACGCCGGGCCGAGCGGGGTAATCCGCCGGGACCGAGATCCGGGGCGCGGCCCTGAGGTGCCACCGCCCGGCCGCGGTACGGAAGTCGGGCACCTCCTGGCCGGTCATGACGGGACCCCCGACGGTCACCTGCCGGGTGTCGCCGCCGCTGAGCGCCTGCCACGAGGGGTAGAAGCTCTGGTAGCGGTTCACCACCAGCCCCACCGTGAGGACCACGAGGAGCTCGGCGCAGACGCTCGTCACGGTACGGGTCAGCGGCCGCCACCGGCCTCCGCGCGGCCACATCCGTACGGTCAGGGCCACGGTGCCCACCGCGGCGCCGCCGGCGAGCAGGATGAGCGGGAACCCGGTCAGTCGCACCGGCGCCCGTCCTCGCTCCGGCGGCGTCCCGACGGCAGGAACGCCTCGGCGCTGAGCGCGGCCACCGCGATGCGGGGCAGGTCCCGCGCCGACGGGAAGCACAGGAACCGCGGCTGCCACTGCGGCTGGTACTTCGCGTTGGCACGGTACAGCGACTCGATCTGCCACCAGCCGGAGAAGGCCCGCAGGATCCGCGCCCAGAGCCGGGTCACGGGACCGGCGCCGAGCTGCTCCGCCCGGGCCAGCACCGAGCGCAGCATCGCGAAGTTGAGCGAGATGCGCCGGATCCCCGAGGCCGCCGCGAACTCCACGGCACTGGTGATCATCAGCTCGGTGATGCCGTTCTCGGCACTCCGGTCGCCGCGCATCAGGTCGAGCGAAAGCCCCGACTCGCCCCAGGGCACGAACTGCAGGAGCCCGCGTACGCGGCCCTCGCCGTCACGGCAGAGCACGACCAGGCAGTCGCCGTCGCCCGTCTCGCCGAACCGGGACAGCGCCATCGAGTAGCCCCGCTCCACGGAACTGTGCCGGAAGGCGCCGGCGCAGGTACGGGCCTCGTCGAGCACGGCGTCGTCGAGATCCCGCTGACGCGCCACCTCGACGGTGTAGCCGGCGCGGCGCGTGCGGGCCACCGCCTGCCGTACCGTCCGCATGGGCCGGCCCTGCAGCGAGAAGCCGGGCACGTCGAGCACCGCTTCGTCGCCCAGTTCGATAACGTCCAGACCCAGCCGCCGGTACGCCGTCCCGCCGGTGGTGCTGCAGGCGAGGACCGCCGGCGTCCAGCCGTGGGCGTCGCAGTCGGACAGCCACGCCGCGATGGCTTCCGGCCACGCCGCGGGGTTGCCCAGCGGGTCGCCGGAGGCCAGGCTCACGCCGTTGACGACCCGGTACGCCACCGCCGCCCGCCGCGACGGCGCCCAGATGAACGACTTGTCGCGCCGCAACGCGAAGTATCCGAGCGAATCCGCGTCCCCGTGGCACGACAGCAGGTCGCGTACGCGGGCCTCCTCGCCGTCGGCCCAGCCGGCGCGCCGCGTGCCGGGCCGGAGCAGCAGAACCGCGCCGACGCCGAAGCCGAGCAGCCCGAACGCCCCGGTGGTCAGGTCCACCGCGGTCGTCGTGGCCGGGTGGTCGAAGCGCAGCGGCCCGGTGACACCGACCATGCCCAGAGCCACGTGCTGGGCCCACTGCAGCGGACCGGCCGGCCCGGCGATCTGACCGGCGCGCAGAGCGACCTCCACGAGGCCGAGGAGGAAGCCCGTACCGATGAAGCCCGCACAGACGCCGAGCGCCCGCCAGCGGGTCCCCACGTCTCCGCGGGCGCGGAACCGGTGCCGTTCCACGATCAGGACCAGCAGCAGCACGGCCGACACCACCGCGGGCGCCGGGGAGGCCTTCACCATGTGCAGGCCGATGCTGAGCCCGCAGAGCCAGGCGGCCAGCTGCCACGCCCGCCGCTTGCCGCGGCGCAGCCCGGCGCCCAGGTACACCAGCAGGACGCCGACCACAGCCGTCGCCGCGCGAGCCGTCACCATCCCGGCGGTCGGCAGCAGGTGGGCCATCGAGGCCATCCGATGGTGCCAGGACGGCAGGACCGCGAAGACGGCGTCGAGCGCGCCCACCACTTGCACGCACCGCGCGACCACGGCGCGCGACGGCGGCGGCCGCCACGGCGTGACCGTGGTGGCTCGCGCCCGCGCCGCCTCCGGCCGGTCGGCGACGGCGGTGACTCCCCCGGGTGTCCCGGACATCGACATCCTCCTCGTCTCGTGGCGCACATCTTGCCCACGATCCGGGCCTCCCGGCTTCGGCCCCTGGTCGGGACCTCGGGCACGACCCTATGACTTTTGACGGAGGAGGTGCCCCCACCGGTTTTCCGATCTCGAGATTTTCACCGGTGGCATGCTGGGTGGATGCCCGCACCGGACGACACCGCCCGCGACACCGTCACGCTGCGGCCCGTACCCCGGTGGGTGGCGCCGGTGTTCGCCGCGCTCGGCGCCGCCACCGTGCCCTGGACCGCCTACCTGGCGGTGTCGCTGCCGGGACAGGCCAGCGCACAGCACTACCGGGTGGCCTGGGTCGGTTTCGACCTGCTGCTCGTCGCGTTGCTGCTGGCCACCGCGCTGCTAGCCTGGCGCGGCTCGCGGCAGGTCGGGCTCCTGGCCGCGGCCACCGCAACCGTGCTCGTGGTGGACGCCTGGTTCGACGTCACCACGTCCGGGCCCGGGGAGGTGGCGTCGGCCGTCGCGTCCGCCGTGCTGCTCGAGCTGCCCCTGGCCGTCGTGTGCGGCTGGATCGCCCTGCACGTCGACCAGGTCGTCGAACGCCGCCTGCGGGTCCTCGCCCGGCGCGCCGGCCGCGCACCGGCTACGGCGTCACGGGCGGATCGTCGCCGCGAGTAGCACCTGGTGGTAGGTCTGCCCCGCCGGCGGCTGCGAGGAGAACGCCCAGGCGGCGTAGAACCGGCCCGGGGCCGCGGCCGTACCGATGTAGTCGCCGGGGAAGGCACCGCCGGCCTGCGCGGCGTACCGCAGGTCGGAGCGCGGGCCGAGGGTCAGGCGCGAGGGGAACGACCGGCCCCGGTCGGCGGAGATCCGCGCCCGCTGCTGCACATAGCGGCCGTCGGCCGCGGCGGCGTCGCGGACGCCGTAGGAGACCAGAACCCTGCCCGCGTACGCGGCGACGTCGGCGTTGACGACCTGGGTGGTGGACGTGCGCTCCGGGTTCACCGTGACGGGAGCCGTCCAGTGCACGCCGTCGGTGGACGACGACGCCCGCAGCAGCGACACATCGGTGGACTGCCACACCGCGTGCAGCCGCCCGGTCACTCCGTCGACGGTCCCGGACGGAAGACAGCACCGTACGCCCGGCACGTCCCCGCCGACGTCGGTCGCGACGGTGACCGCGGCCGACCAGGTCCGGCCGCCGTCGCGGGACGTACGGGCCAGCAGCGGCACGCCGGGGTCGGCGGGCGGGGCGGCGGCCCGGGCGGCGGCACTCTCCCGCTCGCGGTCCGGCTCCCGCCCGGTGCCGGTGAAGTCCAGGTAGAGGTCGGTGATGGACCCGTCCGGCCGGATCAGTGCCTGCGAATTCTGCGTCGACGCGTTGCCCGGGGTCACCACGGCCGCGGCGCTCCAGGTGTGGCCGTGGTCGTCGGACCAGCGCACCCGCTGCTGCGCGAACTCGCCGAAGAAGTAACTCCAGAACTGATAGATCCGGCCACGGTGCGGCGAGCGGGCGCCGTTGTCGACGGTCAGCCAGTTCTTGTCGTTGAAGATGCTGCAGTCGTCGGTGGACTGGGCGACCGACGGGCGCCCGAAGGTCGCGCCGCCGTCACGCGAGCGGGACACCAGCACCACGCTGCGGCAGTCCGAGGCGTCGCTGTTGAACGCGATGGTGGACAGATAGGCGTCGCCGCCGGGGCCGAAGGCGAGCACCGGATCGGACGCCCGGTCCCACGCCCCGCCCGCCGCCGTGGTGATGTAGCGGACCGCGGCGTGCCGCCAGGTCAGCCCGCCGTCGCGGGTCCACGCGTGAGTGATGCCGACCGCGCCGCCGTCGGCATACCGGCCGTCGTGAGCGACGGCCACCGCGACGTCCCGGTCCAGAGGCGAGACCGCGATGTCGGGCTCCACCAGCGTGTCCGGCTCGGAGCCGGGCGCGGCCGGGACGTCCTGACGCGAGACCTGCCCGAGGGTCAGGACCGTGGGGTGCCGGACCGCGGCGGCCGCCGCCGGAACCGACGCCGAGATCGTGATGGCAGCTACGCCGGCAACGAGTGCCGCGCTACGGACGTGACGCATGCGTACCCCCGGAGGCATCGACGATGATGCGCGACCAACCCTTCCACTCCGTCGCCCGGCGGGCAAGGGCGGCCTCGTGTATAAATCGACGAACGTCTTTCCCCATCCCCGGAGGTCGTTTCGTGAATCTCTTTCACAAGGTCGGCGCCATCGCCACCGCGATGCTGCTCACCGCGCTCATGCCGGCAACCCCGGCGCAGGCCGCCACCGTCACCTACGGCCAGGACGTCTCCGGCCACCAGGGCAGCGTGAACTGGCAGGCACAGTGGAACGCCGGCTCGCGGTTCGCCTACGTCAAGGCCACGGAGGGCACCTCCTACGTCAACCCGTCGTTCGCGCAGCAGTACAACGGGTCGTACAACGTCGGCATGATCCGTGGCTCGTACCACTTCGCCATCCCGAACGCCGGCGGCGGCGCGGCGCAGGCCGACTACTTCGTCAACCACGGCGGCGGCTGGTCGAGGGACGGGCGTACGCTGCCCGGCGCCCTGGACATCGAGTACAACCCGTACGGCGCGACCTGCTACGGGTTGTCGCAGGCGTCCATGCGTGCCTGGATCGGCGACTTCCTCAACCGCTATCAGGCCCGGACCGGGCGCTGGGCCACGATCTACACGACGACCGACTGGTGGCGTACGTGCACCGGCGACTACACCGGCTTCTGGGCCAACTCGCCGCTGTGGCTGGCGCGTTACAGCAGCACCCCGGGCACGCTGCCGGCCGGCGCACCGACGTGGTCGTTCTGGCAGTACTCGAGCACCGGCCCGTTCGCCGGCGACTCGAACCAGTGGAACGGCACGCTGGACCGCCTCCGCGTCCTCGCCTGCAACGGCACCTGCTGACGCCGGCGGCGGCTCAGGCCGGCCGTTGCGTCACGGGACGGTCCCCTCGACGTGCCCGACGGTCGCGATGACGTCGCTCAGGTCCGCCAGCAACGCCGCTTCCTCGCTCCTGAGGTAGAAGTGGCCGCCCGGCAGCACCCGCAGCCGGAAGGTGGAGCGGGTCAGGCCGGCCCAGCCGCGCATCTGCTCCGGGGTCACCTCCGGGTCGGCGGCGCCGGTGTAGCCGTACACCGGGCAGTCGAGCGGGGGCCGGTCGCCGCCGGCATAGGCGTCGAGCAGCCGGTAGTCCGCGCGGATCGCGGGGAGCACCAACGCGCGCAGGTCCGGATCGGCGAACACCGCGGCGCGGCTCCGGTCGAACCGTACGACGTCCGCGACGATCTCGTCGTCCGTACCCGGGTACGCCCGCCGGCCGCCGGGCACGTGCGGCGGGCGCCGGCCGGACACGCACAGGGCGGCCGGCGGGTTTCCCCGCTGCTGGAGGCGCAGCGCGACCTCGTGGGCCACCGAGGCGCCCATGCTGTGCCCGAAGAACACCAGCCGGCGCGTCGCGAGTTCGCCGAGGGCCTCAGCTATGTCGTCCGCGAGAGTCTCCAATGCGGACGCGAACGGATCGCCGAGCCGGTCCTCGCGGCCGGGGTACTTGACGGCCAGCACGCCGACGTCCGGCGGCAGGGCCCGGGGCCAGGTGGAGAAGGCCGTCGTCCAGCCGCCGGCGTGGGCGAAACACACGAGTCCGGTCCCGGGCCCGCCGTCGTCGCGGAGGCGGCGGATCCACCGTTCCCTCATGCGGACCCCGCCTTTTCCGAGGCGGGAAGAAATGAGCGGCCCGACGTCCGGTGATACGCATTCACCGCACCAATTCTACCCGGCGGGAAGATGCGTACGAGAACGCGATCCGCGCGCATTCTTCCGCCGACGGCGACGGCTCCGGGAATGACCGTTGAACGGATGACGGCGGAAGCCGGTCGCCAGAAAGACACTTGTCGATCCTGCCGGGCTGCCCTAGCGTGAGGGCCGAACCGAACACCAAACGGGGGGTGTCTTGGTGCGACGGAGTGTGGCCGTGTCCTCTGAGGACACGGCGACGGCGTACCGGTATGTCCGGAGACCGCTGTACGAGCCGGATCGACGCCGGGTGCCGGCATGGCGCGAGGTCACCGACGAGCAGTGGCGGGACGCTCAGTGGCAACGGGCGCACTGTGTCAAGAATCCACGAGATCTGCACACGCTGCTCGGCGGCCTGCTCAGCGACTGGTTCTACGACGAACTGGCGGCCGATCAGGAACGGTTCGCCACCATGCCGATCCTGCTCACGCCGCAGATGGTCACCACGATGCTGCCCGACGAGCCGGCCGGTTTCACCGACGGGTTCGTCGCCAACCCGGTCCGGCGCTACATGCTCCCGGTCCGCCACGACCGTGACGCGCGGTGGCCCAGTCATCCGCTCGCCCAGCGGGACTCGCTGCACGAGTCCGACATGGCGGTGGCCGAGGGCCTGGTGCACCGCTACCCGACCAAGGTGCTGGCCGAGCTCGTGACGACCTGCCCGCAGTACTGCGGGCACTGCACCCGCATGGACCTGGTCGGCACCTCCACCCGCCAGGTCACCAAGGCGGCGCTCACGCTCACCCCGGCGGACCGGCAGGCGGGCATTCTGCGCTACCTGCGCGAGAACCCGGGCGTACGCGACGTGGTCGTGTCCGGCGGAGACGTCGCCAACCTGCCCTGGCCGCACCTCGAGTCCTTCCTACTGCGGCTGCTCGACGTGGAGTCCGTACGCGACGTCCGGATCGCCACCAAGGCACTGATCGGCCTGCCCCAGCACTGGCTGCAGGACCGGGTACGCGCCGGGATGGAGCGGGTCGCGCGGCTGGCGGCCGCCCGGGGCGTGCATCTCGCGGTGCACACGCACGCCAACCACGCGCGCTCGGTGACGCCGCTGGTCGGTGAGGCCGCCCGGGCGCTGCTGGACGCCGGCGTGCGCGACGTGCGCAACCAGGGCGTGCTGCTGCGCGGCGTCAACGCCACCGCCGGCGACCTGCTCGACCTGTGCTTCGCGCTGCAGGACGAGGCCGGCATCCTGCCCTACTACTTCTACCTGTGCGACATCGTGCCCAACGCCGAGCACTGGCGGACGTCGCTGGGCGAGGCACGGCGGCTGCAGCACGACATCATGGGTCTCCTGCCGGGGTACGCCACGCCCCGCCTGGTCTGCGACGTTCCCTGGCTCGGCAAACGCTGGGTCGACCAGGTCGAGGAGTACGACACCGAGCGCGGCATCTCGTACTGGTCCGGGCCGGACGGTGGCCGCCGCTACACGTACTACGACCCGATCCGATCGCTGCCCGAGGCCGGGCGGCGATGGTGGGCCGGTTCTGTCACCGAGAACGCCGGAGGGTGAGATGGCGCAGCCGGACATCGGCACGTTGACCGTGCCCGACCACATCTGGGGCTTCCCCGGGGTGGCCCACGGCGGCTACGTCGCCGGCCGCCTCGCCGAGCTGGCCGGCACCGAGACTCTGCGGCTCGACCTGCGGCGTCCCGTTCCGGTCGGGCAGCCCCTGTCGATCGAGGGCAGCGGCCCGGATTCCTGGACGCTGAGCGGCGACCGGGGACCGCTGGCCGCGGCTCGGATCGTCGCACCCGAGATCGCCGTGCCGCCCCTTCCCGGCTGGGCCGAGGGGCTCGCCGCGATCGAGCAGCGGCGGACCGCCGAGCGCGCGGGCAACAGCTTCCCGGACTGCTGGGTGTGCGGCTCGGGCCGGCCCGCCGGGCAGGGCCTGCACGTGCTGCTCGGCCTGGTGCCCGGCAGTGCGGTGGTGGCGGCCGCCTGGACGCCCGGCCCGGAGGCCGGCGACCCCGGCGAGGAGCTGAGCGCCGCGTCGGTCTTCGCCGTGCTGGACTGCCCGGGCGGCTGGGCCTGCCGGGCCTTCGCCGGCGCCCCGATCGCCGAGACGGTCACCGCCTTCCAGACCAGCCGGCGCCTGCGTCCGGTCCGGGCCGGCGAACCGTACGTGGTGAGTGGCTGGTCGATCGCCACCGAGGGCCGCAAGTACCGCACCGGCAGCGCGATCAGCACGCCCGACGGTGAGCTGTGCGCGATCGCCGAGTCGCTGTGGCTGGACGTACGCAGAGGAGCCGGATGACCTCCGAACCGCTCGCCCCGTTCGACGACCGCTACCTGGCCGATCCCGACGCGACGTACGCGGAGCTGCACCGCCTCGGCCCGGCGCACCGCATCCGGACGCCGGAGGGCACGCCGGCCTGGCTGGTCACCCGCTACGAGGACGTACGGCAGCTGCTCGGCGACCCGCGGCTGGCCCGCAACATCCGGTACGCCTCCGACGTCTACCGCGCGATGCCGCTGCCCTCGGAGTTCAGCTTCGAGAGCGTGGCCACGGTGGACGGAGCCGACCACCGCCGGCTGCGCAAGTTCCTCAACCAAGCGGTCTCGGTGTCCCGGTTCCGGGCGATGCGGCCGCGGATCGAGGAGATCACCGCCGGGCTGATCGACGCGATGGGCGACTCGGGGCGTACCGATCTGATCGCCGCCCTGGCCGCTCCCCTGCCCATCACCGTGATCGCCGACATGCTGGGCGTGCCACCGGCCGACCGGGCGCGGTTCCGGTCCTGGACCGACGGGCTGCTCGGCCTCGACGCCGAGCTGGCCAGCCACGCCGGCGCGGCCATGTACGCCTACCTCGGCGCTCTGATCGGCCGCAAGCGGGCGGAGCCGACCGGCGACGTGCTCTCCGAGTGGGTGCACGGGCTGGACGAGCAGGGCCGGCCGCTGGACGACAACGACCTGCTCGGCCTCGCCTTCATGGCGCTGCTCGGCGGCTACGACACCACGGTGAGCACGATTGCCAGCAGCGTGCTCATCCTGCTCGGCGACCCGGACCTCATGGCACGGCTGCGCCGCGAGCCGGAGCGGCTGCCCGCGGCTGTCGAGGAATTCCTGCGCTTCCACGGCCCGGTGCACACCGCCGTGCGCCGCTTCACCACCGAGGACGTGCCCGTCGGCGATCAGGTGATCCCGGCCGGCGAGACGGTGCTGCTGTCCATGGGCGCCGCGCACCGCGATCCGGCGCACTATCCCCATCCGGAGCGGGTGGACGTGGACCGCGGCAAGGTGCCGCATCTGGCGTTCGGCAACGGCCCGCACTACTGCCCGGGGGCCGAGTTCGGACGCACCGAGGTACGGGTGGCCCTCGAGCAGGTGCTGCTCCGGCTGCCCCGGTTGCGGCTGGCCGTGCCGCCCGGGCAGATCGCATGGCGGCGGGCGTACCAGATCCGGGTGCCGCTCGCCCTGCCCGTCGAGTACTGACCGCCAGGAGAGAGGCACCGATGAACCGCACCACCGCAGAGCCGATCGCCGTCATCGGGATGGGGCTGCGCTTCCCCGGCGGCAACACGACCCCGGCGGGCCTGGCGGAGTTCCTGCGGGCCGGGCGGTCCGGCATCGAGCCCACGCCGCCCGACCGCTGGTCCGGCGTGGAGGGCATCACTGCGAGCGGCGGCGGCTTCCTGTCCGGCATCGACCGCTTCGACGCGCCGTTCTTCAACACATCGCCGAAGGAGGCCGCGTACGTCGACCCGCAGCAGCGGCTGGTGCTGGAGACCGCCTGGGAGGCGCTGGAGTCGGCCGGTGTCGACCCCGCGACCGTCGAGGGCGAGGGCGGTGTCTACGTCGGCTGCAGCATGGCCGACTACGCGTCCCGGGCCGGTGAGCTGGCCGACGAGCAGCTCACCCCGCACCTGGGGGCCGGGATCGCACCGAGCGCCATCCCGGGCCGGTTGTCGCACTTCCTGGGCTGGCACGGCCCGAGCCTGACCGTCGACACCGCCTGTTCCTCGTCGCTGGTCACGCTGCACCTGGCGGCGACCGCGCTGCGCGCCGGCGAGTGCTCGATCGCGCTGGCCGGCGGCGTCAACCTGATGCACCACCCGCGCAACCACATCATCTTCAGCCAGGCGGGCATGCTGTCGCCGGACGGCCGCTGCCGGACGTTCGACCAGCACGCCGACGGGTACGGGCGCAGCGAGGGCTGCGGGATCCTGGTGCTCAAGCGCCTGGCCGACGCCCGGGCGGCCGGTGACACCGTGCTCGCCGTGCTGACCGGTTCGGCGGTACGCCAGGACGGCGCGAGCGGTGGCCTGACCGTGCCCAACGGGCTGGCCCAGGCCGACGTCATGCGCCGGGCGCTGGCCGCGGCGGGGCTCACCGCCGAGGACGTGTCCTATGTGGAGGCGCACGGCACCGGCACCCCGCTGGGTGACCCGATCGAGGTCGCCGCGATCAACACGGTGTTCGGGCCGTCGCGGGCCGCGGACGACCCGGTGCTGGTCGCCTCGCTCAAGGGCAACCTCGGGCACATGGAGGCCGCGGCCGGCGTCGGCGGGGTGATCAAGACCGTGCTGCAGCTGCGCGAACGGACGATCTACCCGCACATCGGCATGACCACGCCGTCCGAGCACATCCCGTGGCGGCGGTTCCGGGTCGGCGTGCCGACGGAGGGGCGCGACTGGCCGGCCGGGCCGCGCCGGGGCCTGGTCAACTCGTTCGGCTTCGCCGGCACGATCGCCTCGGTCGTCGTCGAGGAGGCCCCGGACGCGCCGGCGCCCCCGGCGCCCGGCGGCGAGCAGCTCCTCGCGGTGTCGGCCAAGAGCGCCGCCGCGCTGCGCCGCCGGCTCACCGGCCTGCGCGACTTCCTGGCCGACCACCCCGACGTGCCACCGGCCGACCTCGCCTACACCAGCACCGCGCGGCGCGCCCACTTCGCGCACCGGTTCGGCGCGGCGGGATCGACCACCGCCGAGCTCGCCGCGGCGATCGGGGCCGGTATCGCCGAGGACGTCCCGGCATCCGACCCGCCCGAGGTCGCCTTCCTGTTCACCGGGCAGGGAGCCCAGTATCCGGGGATGGGCCGCGCGCTCTACCGGGACCACGCCGTGTTCCGCAACCGCGTCGACGAGTGCGACAAGCTCCTCGAGCCCTTCCTCGACCTCTCCGTCCGCGACCTGCTGCTCGCCGACCCGGACGAGGGCGGCCTCGAGATCCACCGCACCGCGTACGCCCAGCCGGCCCTGTTCGTGCTGGAGTACGCGCTGGCCGGCCTCTGGATGTCCTGGGGTGTCACGCCCGGCGTGCTGCTGGGCCACAGCATCGGCGAGCTCGTGGCGGCCACCGTCGCGGGCCTGTTCGACCTGCCGGACGCCGTACGCCTCGCCGCCGAGCGCGGCCGCCTGATGCAGTCGATGAGCACCCACGGCGGAATGGCCGCCGTGTCGGCCGGCCGGGACATCGTGCTGCCCTATGCCGGCGGTCTCGACGAGGTCGGCATCGCCGCCGTCAACTCGCCCACCCAGTGCGTCATCTCGGGCCGGCGTGACCAGCTCGCCCAGATCATCGTGGCCCTGCAGCGCGACGGCATCCGGGCCAAGGCCCTGGCCGTCTCGCACGCCTTCCACTCGCCGCTCATGGCGCAGGCCGCCGCGAGCTTCGCCGAGGTGGCCGCCACCGTCACCTTCCGGCGGCCCGCCCTGCCGTTCGTGTCCAACCGCACCGGCGAGATCGCCCGCTACGAGGAGGTCGCCGATCCGGAGTACTGGGCACGGCACATCCTCGAGCCCGTCGACTTCCTGGGCGGGGTACGGGCGGTCGAGGCGCGCGGCCGGCACGCGTTCATCGAGGTCGGCCCGGCCGCCACGCTGACCGCGCTGGGCAAGCAGTCGGCGGCCGGGTCCGGTCACCTCTGGCTGGCCAGCGTCACCAGCGCGGCCGACGACGGCGCCGGGCTGCGCCGGGCGGTGCTGCGCGGCTACCAGGCCGGGCTGGACATCGACTGGCGGGCGTACCACGGCGAGCGGCGGGGCCGGCTGACCGAGCTGCCCGGCTACCCGTTCGAGCGCAAGCGGCACTGGCTGCCGAGCCCGCAGGCGAACGGCCGGGCCGCCGGGCACGGCCTGCTCGGCACCGAGACGGCGGCCGCCGCTGCGGGCGTCCGGGAGTTCCGCTCCTCATGGTCGGCGACCGAGCCGTCCTGGCTGGGCGACCACGTGGTGCTGGGCCAGGTGTACTTCCCCGGCGCGGGCTACGTCGAGCTGGTGCTGGCCGCCCAGGACGCGGTGTTCGGCACCAGCGACCGTCCCGTCTTCGACCTGCGCATCCACGAGCCCCTGGCGCTGACCGACGAGCCGGTCGAGGTGATCACCCGGGTCCGGCCCGACGACGGCGGGACGACCACGGTCGAGGTGCTCAGCCGCCGGCCGGAGGAGCAGGGCGGCGGCGAACGGGGACATGCGACCGCCCGGCTGGGCCCCCGGGGCGAGCGGGAACCGGCCTGGGTCACCGAGCTGCGCGAGCCGCCCGGGGAGACAGCCGGCGGCCCGGTGCTCACCGGCGACCATCTGTACGCCGAGTTCGCCGAGCTGGGGTTGCCGTACGGGCCGGAGTTCCGGCGGATCGAGTCGGTGGTGGTCGGTGCGGACGGGTTCGCCCGGGCGGAGCTGCGCGAGGTGGACACCCCGCCGGGAATGGTGCTGCCGCCGTACGCGCTCGACCCGGCCGTGCAGACGCTGCTCACGCTGACCGAGCCGGGCCGCACCTATCTGCCCCGGTCCTACGCCGAGGTGCGGCTGTTCAAGAAGCCGAAGGGCGCGCTGCGCAGCGTCGTCCGGCTGACCGGCCGCGATGACGACCTCGCGGTGGACGTGCTCGTGCTGGAGGGCACCGAGCCGGTCGCCGCGGTCCGCGGGCTGGGCCTGGTCCGGGTGGCCAACCCGGCTGCCGCCCGCGAACGGCTGTCGTACGAGCCGCAATGGGTCGGGCAGGCCGCGACGGCGCCCGCCCGGGACCGGCACCGGGTGCTGATGGTGCACCCGCCGTTCGAGGCGCCGGAGGGACACCTCGCGGCGGCCGACGTCGACCGGGCGGCCGATCTGGTGTGGACCGATCCCGAGATCACCGACGTGGCGTGGTTCTGGTGGACCGACCGGGAAGCCACCGGCCTGGACCGGCTGCGGCGCGAGAGCGAGGAGAACTACACCGGCCTGCTGCGCCTGCTGCAGGAGATGGAGGACCTCGGCCGGGCCCAGCCGCTGCGGCTCTGGCTGGTGACGGTCGGCGGGCAGGCGCTGCCGGGCGATGCGTCGGACGACCGCGACGCGGACGCGCTCGGGGACGGGTCGCTGTGGGGCTTCGGCCGGGTGCTCGCCAACGAGTACCCCGCGTACCGCGTGATGCTCGTCGACCTCGATCCGGCCGCGGCCGGGCCGGGGCCGCTCCTGGACGAGCTCGACGCCGCCGGTGACGATTTCCAGGTCGCGTTCCGGGGCGGCGTCCGGCACGTGCTGCGCCTGCGGCCGTCCCGCACCCCGGCCACGGAGGCCACCCTCCGGCTCGATCCCGAGAGCACGTACCTGATCACCGGCGGGCTCGGCGGCCTGGGCAGGCTGGCGGCCCGGCGGCTGGTGGACGCCGGCGCACGGCGTCTGGTGCTGGCCGGCCGGCGGCCGGCCGACGATTCGGAGGCCCGGCTCTCCGCCGAGCTGGGCGCCGACGTCCGCGTGGTCAGCGCCGACATCGCGGACCCCGCCGGCGTCGAACGGATGGTGCAGGCGGCCGGGCCGCGGCTGGCGGGCATCGTGCACGCCGCCGGCGTGCTGGCCGACGCGCCGATCTCGAGCCAGGACTGGCCGAGCTTCGAGCGGGTCCTGGCGGCCAAGATGTACGGCGGCTGGCTGCTGCACCGGGCCACCGCCGATCTGGGGCTCACGTTCTTCGTCGCGTACTCGTCGGCGACCGCCCTGCTCGGCACCGCCGGCCAGAGCAACTACGCGGCGGCCAACGCCTACCTCGACCGGCTGATGCACTGGCGCCGGGCCGGCAACCGGGCCGGGCTGAGCGTCAACTGGGGACCGTGGGGCGAGGTCGGCATGGCCGCCCGGATGGACGATCAGCAGGCGGCCCAGCTCGCCGGCCGCGGATACACGCCGCTGGACCCGGAGCAGGCGATGGCGGCCTGCTTCCGGGCGCTCGCCCGCAGCCAGCCGCAGGCGCTCGTCGCCGACGTGGACTGGGAACGGTTCGCCGCCACCCAGAAGGTGCCGAACGCGATCCTGGCCGAGCTGGCCGAGCACACCGGCGGGTCGGGCTCCGGCGTCGACCGGGAGGCGTTGCTGAAGCTCGATCCGGCCGCGCGCGAGGAGGCGTTGCTGACGATCGTGCGGGCGCAAGCGGCCGCGGTGCTCTACTTCGACGCGGTCGAGGACATCTCCTTCGACGCGCGCTTCATCGAGCTCGGCCTGGACTCCATGATCAGCGTCGAGTTCAAGAACGCGCTGGAGACCGCGCTGCGGGTGCCGCTCTCGGCCTCGCTGGTCTTCGACCATCCGACGATCCGCGCGCTCGCCGGCTATCTGGCGGCGCGGCTCGCCCCGGCCGGGGCGGAGTCCTGATGGGCGTCGCGACCGATGTGCTGCGGGTGGCGGAGCGGAACCCGGACGCGCCCGCGATCGTCCGGAACGGCGCTGTGACGACGTACGGCGAGCTGATCGCGCGGGCCCACGCGGTGGCGGCCGGGCTCACCGCCGGGGAGACCGTGGCGGTCCCGGCCGTACGGGGCGTCGAGCTGATCGCCAACTTCCTCGGCGTGCTGCTCGCCGGGGCGACCTACTGCCCCATCGACCCTGCGCTGCCCGTGGCGCGCCGGACGGCGATGCTCGACGCGGCCGGCTGCACCCGCGAGCTCGACGCCGAGCCGCCGCCGGCGGGACCGGTAGCGGGCGGCGCCGAGCCCGGGCCGGAGGGGATCGCGTACGTGCTGTTCACCTCCGGTTCGACCGGCACGCCACGGCCGGTGGAGGTGCCGCACCGGGCCATCGCGGCCGCGACCGGATCGTTGCGGCAGCTCTTCGCGGCGACCCCGGCCGACCGCTTCCTGCAGTTCGCCTCGCCGAGCTGGGACACCTGCTTCGAGGAGATCCTGCCCGCGCTGACCAGCGGCGCGACCCTGGTCATCGACGACGACGCGCACTCCGGCTCGTTCGCCCGCATCCTCGGCCTGCTGGCCCGCGAACGGATCAGCGTGCTGAACCTGCCCACCGCCTTCTGGCACGAGCTGGTCCTGCACCTGGCCGAGGAGCGCGTACGCCTGCCCGAGTCGCTTCGGCTGCTGGTGATCGGCGGCGAGGGCATCAACCCGGTCCGGCTGGCCACCTGGCGCGGCCTGCCGACCGGGGACGTACGGCTGCTCAACACGTACGGCTGCACCGAGACCGCGCTGATCACACACGCCGTCGACCTGTCGGGGCCGTCCGCCGGGCCCGCGGTGACCGGGCTCGCCGAGGCGCCGATCGGACGGCCGCTGCCGCACGTCCGGCAACGGCTGGAACCGCACGGCGCGCTGGGGCTGCTGCGCGTCGGCGGCCCGTCCGTGGCTTGCGGCTACCGGGGCGATTCCGAGGCCACCGCCCAGCGCTTCGCCGACGGCTGGTTCCGCACCGGCGACCTCGTCGACGAGGGTCCGGACGGGGTGCTCCTGTACCGCGGCCGGGTGGACCGGCAGCTGAAGGTGCGCGGGGTCCGGATCGACCCGGGCGACGTCGAGGCCGAGATCATCCGGTGCGCCGGGGTGCCGGACGCGGCGGTCATCGGGGTGCCGCTCGCCGGCCGTACGGCGCTGGTCGCGTATGTCGTGGGCACCACGGAGACCGGCGCCGCGGAGACCGACGCCGAGAGCCTGCTCGACCGGTTGCGCGGCGCGATGCCGGCCCACCTGGTGCCCGCCCGGCTGCTGGTACGGGCCGCCCTGCCCCGTACGACCAGCGGCAAGACCGACTATGCCCGGCTGTCCAAGGAGTGGAGCGAGCGATGAGCGACAACCCGGTCGGCCTAGACCGCCTGATCGGCATCTTCGGCGAGGTGCTGGAGACCGGCGGCGTACGGCCCGACTCGAACTTCTTCCTCCTGGGCGGCGACTCGCTGCTCGTCACCCGGGTGATCGGCCGGCTGCGCCGCGACTACGACGTCGACGTCACGTTCGCGGAGTTCACCCAGGCCCCGACGCCGCGCGCGCTGGACGAGCTCCTCGACTCGCTGGCGGCGGATTCGGCCTCGCGGTGACCGTGCCCGACGTGGTGGTCGTGGGAGCCGGCCTGGCGGGGCTCACCGCGGCGCACGATCTGGCGGCAGGCGGCGCCGACGTGCTCGTGCTCGAGGCGCGCGGGCGCGTCGGCGGGCGGGTACGCGGCGTGCCGCTCGCGCCGGGTCTGGTGACCGACGGGGGCGCCGCGTACCTCGGGGAACGGCACACCGCGGTGCAGGAGCTGCTGGACCGGTTCGGACTGTCCCGGGTGAGCGCCGACGAGGAGGGCGACAGCGTCTTCAGCCTGCCCGAGCGGTCCCGGTCGCCGTTCCGGATCCCGCCGTACGACGCGGCCGGGCTGGGCGAGCTGTTCGAGGCGCTGCACGACCTCGCCGCGGCCGTGGACCCCGCAGAGCCGCACGCCGCGGCGGCCGAGCTGCACGAGCTGACCGCGGGACAGTGGATCCGCCGCCGGGTGGCCGATCCCGGCGCGCTGGCGTTCGCCCCGCTCTACCTGGGACAGCTGGTCGCGGCCGAGATGGACGACCTGTCCGCGCTGTGCCTGGGCTTCTACCTTCGATCCGGCGGCGGGCTGCGGTACCTCAACGCGTTCCGGTCAGGCGCCCAGGAGTTCCGGGTCGACGGGGGCGCTCAGCGGATCGCCGGGGCGCTGGCCCGGACGCTGCCCCGGCCACCGGTGCTCGACACCCCGGTCGTCCGCGTCGAAACCGGGACGACCGGGGTGTCCGTGACGACTCGTCACGGCGTACACCGGGCCGGTGTGGCCGTGGTCGCCCTGCCGCCGCCGCTCGCCGCCGCGGTGTGCGGCACCACGGCCGACGGCGCCGTCCGCGGTCGTGCGGTCAAGACACACCTGCTCTTCGACCGCCCGGCGTGGCGGGAGCACGGCCTGTCCGGCTGGTCGCTGAACGATCGCGGGCCACTGATGTACACAGTGGACGTGAGTCCGGCCGGCGGTCCGGGCGTGCTCACCGGATTCGCCACCGGACAGCGCGCGGAGGACTTCGCGGCCCTGTCCGGGACACGACGGGAAGCCGCCGTACGCCGGCAGTTCGCCGCTGTCTTCCCGGAGGTCCCGCCGCCCCGCGAGGTCGTGGTGACCGACTGGGTCACCAGCCGCTACAGCAGCGGGTGCTACGCCACGCTGTGGCAGCCCGGGCGCTGGGGCGGTCCGCCGGGACCCGCCGGGCCGGGCGGCCGGGTCGTGCGCTGCGGCACGGAGACCTCGGCCGAGTTCTACGGCTTCATGGAGGGCGCGGTGCGCTCCGGCCACCGCGCCGCCGAGCAGGCGCTGACGGCGCTCGCGCAACCGCTGCAGGAGGACCGACGGTGAAATGGGACAGCCTCTACTTCGCGGGCGTCGGCACCTATCTGCCGCCGCCGGCCGACGCCGGGCAGGCGGTGGCGGACGGGCTCTACCCGCCCACCGAGTTCCGCACCACGGCCATGCTGTCGGCCCTGCAGGAGGAGAAGCTCGAGGCCGTCGACATGGCCGTCGCCTCGGCCGGGCAGGCGCTCGAACGGGCCGCGGCCGACCCCGCCGACATCCTCCTGCTGCTGCACAGCAGCCTGGGCCAGTGGAGCACGGGCCAGGACGTGCTGACCCCGGCCAGCTACATCCAGCGGCGCACCCTGGGCGGCCGCGCCCCCTCGATGTACGTCAACAGCGCGTCCAACGGCGGCATGGCCTCGGTCGAGCTGGCCGCCGACTGGCTGGCCGTACGGGCCCCGCGCGGTCAGGTCCTCATCACCTCGGCCAGCCGGTTCGCGCCGCCGTTCGACCGCTGGCGCACCGACACCGGGCTCATCTACGGCGACGGCGCCGCGTCGGTCGTGCTCTCCGGGACGGGCGGGTTCGCGCGCATCCTGGCGACCCGGTCCGACTCCGCCTCCGAACTCGAGCCCATCTACCGCGCGGCCGGCGGCGCCGACGACGACACGCTCGACATGGCCGCCCGCAAACGCGACTTCGTCGGGCAGCGCGGGCCGGCCGAGGTGCTGGAGACCCTGCAGGCGACGGTCGGCCGCAACGTGCGTGGCGTCCTCGAGGAGGCGGACACCGGGATGGACCAGGTGGCCCGGTTCGTGCTGCCCAACGTCGGCCGGCCGCTGATCCGGCTGCACTACGGCGTACCGCTGCGGATCGGCCTGGACCGCACCCTGTGGAGCTGGGGCCGGACGGTCGGGCACATCGGCTCGAGCGACCAGTTCGCCGGGCTCGCGCACCTGGTCGAGCGGCGCGAGGTGGCGCCCGGCGACCGGGTGGTGCTGCTCGGCCTCGGCGCCGGGTTCAACCTGACGAGCGCGGTCGTCGAGATCGTGGACCTGCCCGACTGGGCTGCCGCACCCGGCAGCGGATCGACTGACGAGACGGAGTGACCCCATGAGCGACGACCTGCGGGCCCGGCTGCTGGCCGTGCTGACCGAGGAGCTGTCGATCGACCCGGCGACCGTACGCGACGACTCCGACCTGGTGGCCGACCTCGGCTTCGACTCGGTCGCGTTCTCCGTCGGGTCGGTCGCGATCGAGGAGTCGATCGGCGTGCGCGTGCCGATCAGCGACCTGATGGAGTGCCTGACGTTCGGCGACCTCACCGCCCTCGTCCAGAAGGCGGAGCGGCCGTGAGCGACTACGCCGCGGTGCTCGACGAGGCGTTCACGCCCGGGATCGATGCGCTGGTCGCCCGGGCGGAGCAGGACGGCAGCTTCCCGCGCGAGGTGATCGAGCGGCTGGGTGCGGCCGGGGTCCTCGCCCACAAGTGGCGCGACCGTACGCTGCCCGACATCGCCTGCCTCGTCGAGCTGGGCGAGCGGCTCGGCGGCCTCACCTCGCTCGGCATCTCGGTCGGGGTCAGCCTGCACGACGCGGCGATCGCCATGCTGCGGCGCTTCGGGCGTACGCCGTACCTGGCGAAGCTGGCCGACGAGGCGATCGCCGGCCGGACGGTGCTGTGCATCGGCGCGTCCGAGGCGGGCGGCGGCTCCGACCTGTCCCGGGTGGTCTCGACGGCCACCCCGGAGGGCGACGGTTTCCGGCTGCGCGGGCACAAGAAGTACGTCTCGCTCTCGCCGGTCGCCGACGTGGTGCTGCTCGTCGCGCAGGCGCCGGACGGGCTCGGGGTCTTCGCCGTCCCCCTCGACCAGGTCACCGTGGGGCGCAGCTACCGCACGGTCGGCACCAAGTGCCTGGACACCGCGCCGCTGGAATTCGACGTGCACGTGCCGGGCGAGGCGGCGGTCGGGCGTACGGGCACCGGCCTGGCGGTGATCAGCTTCGGGCTCGCCCATGAGCGGCTGTCCGTGGCCGGGCAGGTGGTCGGGCTGTGCGACGTCGCGCTCGGCGTGACCGTGGCCCGGATGAAGAGGCGCGAGCAGTTCGGCGCCAGCCTCTTCGACCACCAGGCGTTGCGGCTGCGGGTGGCCGACCTGAGCGCCCGGGTCGACGTGCTGCGCTGGGCGTTGCGGGGGCTGGCGCAGCACGATCGGCTGGACATCCGTACGGCGTCCGGCTTCAAGGTGACCGCCGCCCGGCTCGGCAACGAGGTGCTGAGCGAGTGCATGCACATCTTCGGCGGCACCGGCTACCTGCTCGACGAGTCACCGGTCGGCCGCTGGTTCCTCGACATGAAGCTCGGCCGGGTCGGCGGGGGCGCCGACGAGGTGCTGTGGGAGCTGGTCGCGGCCGGCCTGAAACCGGACTTCGCCCGGTACGACGAGATGGTCCGCGAGCACTGAGGGAGAGACCGGTGAGCAGGTTCCTTGATCGTCTGATCCACTCCGCCCGTACCTCGGACCGGGGCCTGGTCGTCCGGGACGGCGACGGGTTCGCCCGGCGCTCGTGGGGCGAGGTGCACCGGGATGCCCGGCGGATCGCGGGCGGCCTGGCGGAGGCGGGGGTCGGGCCCGGCTCGCGGGTGGCCGTGCTGTGCGGCCGGCCGGGTGAGGTGGCGCCGCTGGTGCAGGCGGTGTGGTTGCGCGGCGCCGCGGTCACGATGCTGCAGCAGGCGTCGCCCCGGACCGATCCGGCGAGCTGGCTCGCCGACACCGCCGTCGCGCTGGCCACGGTCCGGGCCGACCTCGTGGTGGCCGGGCCGCCCTACGACCCTGCAATGCTGGCCGGCGCGCCGGTGCGGACGGTCCCGCTCGCCGCCCTCGCCGCCGGCCCGGACACCGATCCGATCGAGGTGGGCGAGGACGCGGCGGCCCTGCTGCAGCTCTCCTCCGGCTCGACGGGCGCGCCCAAGGCCATCGTCGTGAAACACCGCAACCTGTACGCGAACATCGACGCGCTGCTGGCCCGGTTCCGCCTCACGCCGGAGCTGGACACCGCCGTTTCCTGGCTCCCGCTGTTCCACGACATGGGTATGATCGCGTTCATGGCCCAGCCGATGATGGCCGGCATCGAGCTGGTCAAGGCGTCGCCGCTGGACTTCCTCGGCTCCCCGGTGCTCTGGGCCGAGATGATCGCCCGGTTCCGCGGCACCTTCACCGCGGCCCCCAACTTCGCCTACGTGCTGCTGTTCCGGCGGCTCGAACGCGTCCCCGACGGGCGGCTCGACCTGTCCTCCATGCGGTACGCCATCAACGGCGCCGAACCCGTCGACTACCTCGCGATGCAGCGCTTCACGGCCGAGGCGGGGCGGTTCGGCTGGCCGTCGACGGCGCTGGTCGGCGCGTACGGGATGGCCGAGGCGGTGCTCGGCGTCTCGGCCCCCGAACCGGGCATCGGTCTCGGCGCGGACCGGGTCGACCCGGACGCGCTCGAGCTGTCCGCCGCCGCGGTGCCCCACCCGGACGGCCGCCCGATCGCCACCCTGGGCCCGCCGTTCGACGGCATCCAGGTACGCGTCGTGTCGGAGCACGGGGAGCCGGTGGGCGCCCGCCGGGTCGGCGAGCTGGAGATCCGCGGCGAGGCGGTCACCGAGACCTACCTGACCACGGAGGGCGAGTTCGCCGCGCGCGGCGCCGACGGCTGGCTGCGCACCGGCGACGTCGGCTACCGCACCGAGGCCGGCGAGCTGGTGATCTGCGGCCGCCGCAAGGACGTCATCATCGTGGCCGGGCGCAACATCTTCCCGACCGAGATCGAGCGGGCCGCCGAGCAGGTCCCGGGCATCCGTCCCGGCGGCGTCGTCGCCGTCTCGATCGACGCCGGCCGGCCCGACGAGGGCTTCGCGGTGATCGCCGAGGCCGATCCGCGCGACGCCGGCCGGGATAGCGGCGAGCTGCGCCGGACGGTGGGCCGGCGGGTCTTCGACGCGGTCGGGGCGACGCCGCGCCAGGTGCTCGTGGTGGCCGCCGGCCGGGTGCCCAAGACGTCCTCCGGCAAGCTGCGCCGGGGCCAGGCCCGCGAGCTGCTGCGGTGAGCGGGGACGAGCCGCCGCCCACCGGCCTGGAGCAGCTGCGGGCGGCCGCCTTCGGGCCGGACCGGGACCCGCACATCGGCGACGTGCTCGGCATGGAGGTCGTCTCGCTCGCCGAGGGCGCCGTGGTGTTCGCGCTCCGGGCCGAACCCCGGTTCGCCAACTACAGCGGCACGATGCACGGCGGGGTGTGCGCGACGCTGCTGGACTCGGTGATGGGCTGCGCCGTGCACAGCGCGCTCGGGCCGGGCCTCAGCTGCACGGCCCTCGAGATCAAGGTCAACTTCGTCCGGCCGGTCATCCCGGACGGCGGGCGGCTGGTCGCCGAGGGCCGCACGATCCACGTCGGACGAACCATCGCCACCGCCGAGGGCACGGTCCGCGACGAGCGGGACCGGCTGATCGCCCACGGCACCGGGACCCACCTTGTCCAGCCCCGCTGACCTGACCGGTACGGCGCACCCGCCGGGCCGTACCGTGATCGAGGCGCTGCTGCCCCCGGCGGTGGTGGCCGTCGAGGCGTTCGGCGACGTGCCGGGCGAGGAGCCCTTCCCCGGCGAGGAGGACCTCGTCGCCCGGGCGGTCGAGGGGCGCCGCCGCGAGTTCATCACCGCACGCCGCTGCGCCCGGACGGCCCTGCGCGCCTTCGGCCACGAGGATGCGCCGATCCGGCCCGGGCCCCGGCGCGAGCCCCAGTGGCCGGCGGGCATGACCGGCAGCATCACCCACTGCGCCGGCTACCGCGCCGCGGCCGTGGCCCACGCCTCCGACGTCCGCCTGATCGGCATCGACGCCGAACCGCACGCCCCGCTGCGCCCGGGCATCGCCGAGTCGATCACCTCGCCGGGCGAGCCGGCCATGCTGACCCGCCTCGCCGCCACCCACCCGGGCATCGCCTGGGGCCGGCTGCTGTTCAGCGCCAAGGAATCGGTCTACAAGGCGTGGTACCCGGCGACCCGGCGCTGGCTGGGCTTCGAGGAGGCACGCCTGAGCATCGACCCGGAGGCCGGCACGTTCACGGCGACGATCCTGGTGGACGGCACCCGCACCGACGACGGCCCGCCCCTGCGGACGATGCCCGGCCGCTTCACCGTGACGCGCGGCCTCATCCTGACCGCCGTCACCTCGCCGTGAGCATGCCCTCGCCGGGGAGGGCGCCGCCGCCCGGCAGCACGAAGACGTCGGGGTACGCCAGACGTCCGCGCGGAACGGCACGCAGGCGATCCGGAACCGTCCCTCCCCCCGCTCCTCGGAGCCGTGGCGGGGCTTGCACGCCGGTGTCTCGTTCTCCGGGACCGCATCGAGCCGGCCACGCAGATCCGACAGGGCCCGCAGGCGCACACCCCGGCGGCCGGCTGCGATTGCCGTCTGGCACGGACGCGCGCAGGCTGTACCCCAGTGGCAGCGATGCACCGGCCGGCGATCGGAGACTCCCATGACACGCCCGTGGCAGGACCGGACGAAGCAGCCGCACGAGCGGGCGCGAGAGCTCGTGGCCGCCATGAGCCTGCAGCAGAAGATCAGCCAGTTGCACGGCGCGATGGACACCATCGACATCTACGCCCTCAGCGAGCAGGCCCGGGAGTCCGGCGCGGACCTGGACGCGCTGGCCACTCAGATCCGGGTGGAACGCCACGTCGACGGCATCGACGAGCTCGGCATCCCGCGCTTCCGGATCACCAACGGCCCGGTCGGCGTCGGCATGGGCGACGGCACGCCCAGCCCGCCCGCGACCTCGCTGCCGATGACGATCGGCCTGGCCGCCGGCTTCGACCCCGCGCTGGCCCGGGAGTACGGCTCGATCATCGGCAGTGAGACCGCCACGCTGGGCCAGCACGTCCTGGAGGGGCCGGGGGTGTGCCTGCACCGTACCGCCACGGCCGGGCGCAACTTCGAGTACTTCAGCGAGGACCCGTACCTGTCCGGGGTGCTCGGGGTGGAGATCACCAAGGCGATCCAGGAGCACGGCGTGATCGCCATGGGCAAGCACTACGTCGTCAACGACCAGGAGTACGAGCGGTTCCGGGTCAGCGTCGAGGTCGACGAGCAGGTGCTGCGCGAGCTGTACCTGCTGCCCTTCGAGATGCTCGTGAAGGACGCCTCGATCGCGGCGATCATGAGCGCCTACAACCGGATCCGCGGCGTGTACGCCACCGAGTACCGGTACACGCTGACCGAGATCCTGCGGCACGAATGGGGCTTCGAGGGATACGTCCAGTCGGACTTCTGGTCCTGCCGGTCCGCGGTGCCGTCGCTGAACGCCGGCATGGACCACGAGATGCCCGACGCGAAGTGGCTCAACGAGGACACCGTCACGGCCGCCCTGCGCGACACCAGCCTGGAGATCGAGACGGTCGACCGGGCGCTGGTCCGCCGGTACACGCAGATGTTCCGGTTCGGCCAGTTCGACCGGCCGTACGCCCCCGGTGAGATCGACGCCGCGGCACACGGCGCCGTCGCCCGCCGCATCGGCACCGGGATCGCCGTGCTGCTCAAGAACGAGGGTGGCGTCCTGCCGCTCGACCCGGACGCGGGCTCGATCGTCATCATCGGCCAGTCGACGTACGCCGACGACGCCTGCCTGGGCGGTGGCGGCAGCTCCAAGGTCATTCCGCTCTACACCGTGCCACCGCTGGACGGCATGCGCGACGTCCTCGCCGGCCTGGGCGGTACGGCGACCGTCACCAAGGTCACCGTGGCCGACGACCTGTCGAACCTCGACGAGGCGAAGGCGGCGGCCGCGGCGGCCGACGTCGTGGTGATCATGGCGGGGCTGGTCGCCACCGAGGGCGAGGACCAGGCCGGCATGAACATGGTCAACGACCAGGACCGGCTGATCGCCGAGGTGGCGCCCGCCAACGCCGCGACGGTCGTCGTGCTCAAGGACGGCAACCCGGTGCTCATGCCGTGGATCGACGCCGTACCGGCGGTGATCGAGACGTGGAACCAGGGCCAGGAGGACGGGCACGCCGTCGCCGATCTGCTCTTCGGCGTCGTCAACCCGTCGGGCAAGCTGCCCACGACGTACCCGCGGTCGCCCGGCGACACGCTCGTGGCGGGCCGGCCCGAGCGGTACCCCGGCACCGACGAGGGCGACGGCTACCCGGTGATCCGGTACAGCGAGGGGCTGCAGATGGGTTATCGCTGGTTCCAGTCACAGGGGATCGCGCCGCTGTTCCCGTTCGGCTACGGGCTCTCGTACACGACGTTCGCGCTGTCGGACGTCACCGTCGACGCGGGTGAACGCCCCGGCGAGTCCCCGCTGACCGTACGCGCGACGCTGACCAACACCGGCGACCGGAGCGGCGCCGAGGTGGTGCAGGTGTACCTGGGACTGCCGGCGGCGACGAACCAGCCGCCCAAGCGGCTCGTCGGATTCCGGAAGGTCACGGTGGAGCCGGGCGCCTCCGCGCCGGTCGACATCGTCGTCGACCCCGCCGCCACGCACCATCCCCTCTCGGTGTGGAGCCGCGGCGATCACCGCTTCGTCACCGTGCCCGGCGAGTACGTTGTCCACGTCGGCACCTCCAGCGACGACAGCCCGGCCCGGCACCGGTTCACCGTCCCCGCTTGACCCCCGGCCCGGCCGCGGACGCACCGGGCACCCGAACGAAAGGCGCATCAGGTGACCGTTACCGAGGTGGTGGTCGGTGTCGACGGCTCTCCGGAGGCCGAGGACGCGCTGAGCTGGGCCCTGCACGAGGGCCGGCTCCGCGACGTGCCGGTGCGGGCGATCACCGTCTGGCAGCCGTCCGGCGACCCGCAGGAGGCCGAGCGGCTCGGGGCGCTGCGATCCGTGGCGGATCTGCGCGACCAGCTCCGGGAAGACGTCGAGACGGGCGTACGGAAGGTGGTGGACCGCGAACACGCCTCGGACGTCGCCGTGACCGCCGAGGTGCGGTACGGCCACCCCGTCCGGGCGCTGATCGGCGAGTCGGGGGCCGGTGCGCTGCTCGTCGTGGGTTCCCGGGGACGCGGCGCCATCACCGGATCGGTGCTGGGATCCGTCTCCCAGAGCTGTGTCCAGTACGCGCGCGGCACGGTGGTCGTCGTCCGCGGCCGCCGGTCGGACTCCCGGACCCGGCGGGTCGTGGTCGGCGTCGACGGGTCCCCGGCGTCGGTGCGCGCGCTGCGTTTCGCCGACGGCGCGGCCCGCCTGCGCGGCGCCGCCCTGCAGGTGGTGCACGCGTGGACGCTGCCCTACCTCGGGTTCGCCGGGCGCTCCGGCACCCTGCCGCAGGAGGCGAGCGACGACATCGCCGCACGGGCGGGTGAACGGCTGCGCGAGAGCCTCCGGCGGGCCGAGATCGACGCCAACCGCCCCGACGTGGAGATGTGGCTGGTCGAAGGCGCCCCGAACCTGTCGCTGCTGCAGGCCGCGGGCAACGCCGACCTGCTGGTCGTCGGATCGCGCGGGCACGGCGGCTGGAAGGGGCTGCTGCTCGGCTCGGTGTCCACCCAGAGCGTCACGCAGTCGCCCTGCCCCGTGGCCGTGATCCGCGACGACGCCTCCCCGGAGCCGGACTAGGGCTCAGGGCGGGCCGACCAGGGTGAGCACCGACTCCTGCGGGGCGAACCCGGCGGGCATCCCCGGGCGGCGCCAGGTGCCGGCGGGAGCGTGCGGGGGCAGCCACTCGGGGCGGAAGGCGCCCAGGGCGAGGTCGAGGTCCTCGAGCGCGGCCCGCGTCGCCGGATCGTCCACCGGCGTGCGCAGGTGCTCGGCCCACAGCCGGACCCGCAGATCGCGCACGGCGGGCCCGTTCGTCACCAGTGCGACGGTGAGTTCCGTGTCCACCCCGGCCATGGAACGGCTGAAGAAGTTCGCCGATCCGACGGCGGCGAACCGGTCGTCGACGAGCACGACTTTGGCGTGCACGGTCAGGTGTTCCACCCGCCACAGTCCCACGGTGCGGCGCAGCGACTGCGGCAGCGGGTCGATCACCCGTCGTTGCAGGTCCTTGGTGAGCACGCGGTTGATCGGCCGGCCCCGCTCGGCCGGGTCCCGCGTGCCGGAGCCGACCAGGATGATCTTCACGCCGCGGGCGGCGGCCGCGCGGAGGTGGGGGTACAGGCCGAAGCGGTCGTCGCCCCCGGGGTACTCGCGGAAGTACTGGTCCTCGATGTAGACGTACCGCCGGGCCGCGCCGATCGCCTGCACCAGCGTCAGGTACGCCTCCTGAACTCCGCCGGGCGGCACCGACGCGTAGTGCCGCCGCGCCCACGGCAGGAGCGAGTCGACGTACCAGGGTCCGACCGAGCGCAGGATCTGCACGGCGATGCCGGGCGCGGGCCGCACGGGCTGCGGCGCGGCCGGCGGCACCCCGGCGTCGATCGCGGCGGGGTTGAGCAGCGGCAGGCTCCGCGGCGCCCGCAGGAACCGCCGCCGGGGCAGGGCGGCGCTGTTGGCCCAGCGCACGCGGAAGACGCGCCACACGTCGGCGGCCGCCGGTCCGTGCAGGATCGCCCCGGCGTCGTGCCATCCCCACCGGCCGCCGCGCACGCTGAGGCGCCGGTGCGGGGCCTCGTCGATCCGGCTGGCGACGTAGTCGATGCCGCCGAGCGCCGCGGTGATCTCGGCGCCGCGCCGGACCACGGTCATCTTCTGATGGTTGGAGCCGAGCCCGGAGCCGGACCAGTCCAGCAGCACCCGGCCGCGCAGCGGGGGCGGCGCCGCCGGGGCCGTGGCCGGACGCCAGTGCCGCAGCCGGTACGCGGTGCGCACGTTGTCCCGGAACGGGCCCATCCGCACGTGCACCAGGCTGCTGGCCACGACCGCGCCGGCGAGCACCACCCGCACGTCGACCCCCCGCGCCGCCGAGGCGGCCAGCAGCTCACCGAGGGGTTCGTGATCCGGGTCGCCCGGTGCGAGCCCGGTCAGATCCATGTCGTGGTCGAGCTGGAGACCGCAGATGTACACGGCGTCGCCGGGGCCGGTCGAACGGATCAGCTCGCGCATCCGCAGCATCCACGGCCGGCCGTCGACGATCACCTCGGCCGTGGAGTCCTCGCGGTGCACCGGGACCGCCCGCGACAGGTACCGGCCGACGAGATCCTCGAGCGGGGCGTCAGCGGCGGCGGCTTCTCCCATCAGGCGACGATAGATGCTGCGCGGGCCCGACGCGCGCCGACGGCATCCCGCGGCGGCCGAGGGCGAGCCGCAGGGCCACCACGGCCACCACGGCACCGTCGAGCAGCAGGAGCCCCGCGCTCAGCGGATCCGGGCCGTGGTCGTGCCCGGCGGCCGCCGCCGCTGCGCGCCGTACGGCGGGAGGCGCGACGCCGGTGCCGACGCTGAACCGGATCTCGCCGGCGGCGTCCCGGCCGTCGGTGAACGCGACGTGGAACACCATCGTGAACACCCCGGTGCCGGTGAGGCGGACCGGCCGGCTGAGCTCGTACCCCGCGGCCTCCGGCGTCGTGTCCGGGCCGACCGTGCGGCCGCGCGGGTCGCGGACGGTGAGGTGCGACCGCGCGGGGTCCGGCGCCGCCGAGCCGATCACGCGGACCCGGGCGGGTGCCGCGGCCAGCGCGGCGCCGTCGGGCGGATCGGTGCCGACGACGGACGGGCCGCCGGCACGCGCGGGTGACGGCAGCAGCGCCAGGAGGGCGGCGGCCGCGCCGGCGGCGAGCCACGTCCTCATCGGGGGCCGGCCACCGGCTCGGCGGCGGGCTCCGGCTCGGCGACCGGCGCCGGCTGGAGATGGTGGTACATGGCGATGACCATGGGTACGAACACCACGGAGTTGTAGAAGAGGTGCAGCTCGACGCGGGGGAAGACGGTCTGCGCCACGCTGGTCGGCACCGAGCCGCCGAAGTAGTAGTGCCCGGTCTGCGCCTGGATCAGCAGCAGCAGGTGCTCGATGTGGTGCCAGAACTGGATGACCAGGGCCACCGTCCACCACGTCCGGGCCCGGCCGGTGAAGCCGGGGCGCAGCAGGAACAGCCCGGCCAGCATGACGATCGCGTACCCGTAGTGCAGCCACTCCGAGGTGATCAGCCACGGGAAGAACTGGCCGAGCACGCCCCGAGCCTGCGGGCGGGGCGAATGCAGCACCCAGATCTGGTACGCCTGCACGAGATGCTCCGCCCAGTGCGCGAGCACCACGACGAGGAACGCGGTCAGCGCCGTTCTGTGGTAGCGGGGAGTGTCCATCAATACCTCCCGGATGAGCCGTCGAAGTCGTCTGACGCTATGCACGCACCCGGCCGCCGCTTTTCTTCCCGCTTGCGCAAACCCCGATCCTCGCAACGTCGGAGAAGCGGCCGCCGGTCCGGCGTTCCTACGCTCCCGGCGTACGCCCACGAGGAGGAGCCGGTGTCCCTGCGCGACCATCCCCTGCTGTACGTCTTCCTCGAGGCCCACGATCTCGCCGCGCAGCGCCGGTTCCTGGAGTCGGACGCGGGCCTGCCGGTGCTGGAGACCGACCCCGACCCGCGGCACCGCCACGGCGTGGTGAAGTACGACGCCGGCACCGTGATCCTCGCGCTCAACCTCTCCCCCGCGAGCCGCTTCGCTCCCGCCGCCGGCGAAGGCCTGACCATCGTGTTCGCCGGGGGTACCGAGCCGCGGACCGACCCGCACGGCCACCACTATCTGCTCGGCGTCCCCGGGCAGCCGGTGGCCGGGCTCCGCCTGCGGACGGACGACCTCGGCGCCTCGGTGGCGTTCTACCGGGACGTGCTCGGCCTGGAGTGCGACCGGTCGGCGACCACCGCCACGGTCCGCACCGCCGGCGTGCCGCTCGTGCTCGAACCGGGGCCGTCCGGCCGGCACGACACCTCTCTGCTCGTGTTCCACACCGGCGACATCCGGAAGCTCCGCGACGAGCTCGCCGGCCGGGGGCTGACCTACTCGGGACGCGACGTGGGCTCGAAGGAGATCGGGTGGACGATCCGCTTCACCGACCCGTCCGGCCACCGGCTGTGCCTGTACGAGCCGTCCGAGGCGGCGCTGCGGTGGGACAGCGGGCGGGCGGTCCGCGCGATCCTGGCCGGTTCCCGGTGAGCACGGACGACGACCTGGGCGCGTTCGTGGCGCGCCACGGCAGCGGCCGCGTCGTCCGGGCCGGCCCCGGCGGTACGGCGCCGGACCTCGCGGGTGCCGGCACGGTCGTCTGCGCGGACTGGCCCCCACCGGGTCGCGAGGCCGCCCACCGGCGCCTGCTCGGCGACATCCGGCGCGCGATGAGCCCCACGGGCGTCCTGATCGTCGAGCAGCGGCTCCGGTGCCCCGCGGACCTCGCGGCGCTGGTCCGCTGCGCCGGCTACGCCGTGGAGCACACCGAGCCCGCCGGCGAGGGCGTACGCCTCGTCGCGCGTCCACTGCCGGCGCCGCCGGAGGCGTTGGCGGTGACCGCCTGGGGCGAAGAGATGCCCGGCATCCGCCTGGACCTGCGGTACGCCGACGACGAGGCGGAGTGGATGGACCCGTCGCCCGCGGAGGTGTGGGCGGACCTCGCCTCGGACGGGGCTTTCGACGCCGATGCGGCCGGGCACTACCCGGTGGACGATCCGTTCGGCAGCCGCCGCGGTGCGCCGGTGGTCAGCCGCTTCTTCGGCCGTACCGTCCCGGCGGAACGGCTGTTCTTCGGCGCGGGCGTGAGCGGCCTGCTGCGCGACCTCGCCGACCTGGCCGAGGGAGGCGTCGTGCTCACCCCCGCGTACGCCCACCCGGACCTGCCGGCGCTGGCGGTGCGCCGGGGCGCGACGGTCCACGTGATGTCCGAGCCGGCCGCGCCGCTGCTCGGCGAGATCGCCCGTACCCGTCCCGATCTGCTGCTTCTCGACCAGCCCGGGTTCAGCGGGCGGCCGTACGCGCTCGACGAGATCGTGGCCGCGTCCCACGCCGTGCCGGCCCTCGTGGTCGACGAGAGCGCCGCGCCGTACCTCGGGCCGGGTGGCAGCGCGGTCACGGTGGCCGCCGGCGCCGGCAACCTCGTGGTGCTGCGCGGGTTCACGAAGGCGTACTCGTGGGGTGGCCTGCGGGCGGGGTTCGCGGTCGCCTCGCCCGGCCTGGAGGCCCGGGTCCGCGAGCTGATGACGCCGCTGCAGATCAGCGAACTCGCGCTGCGGGCCGCGCTGGGCATGCTGGCCGCGGGGGACGTGCTGAAGGGCCTGCGGGCCCGGATCCGGGCGGTGAAGCCGCCGTTCACCCGGCGCCTGGCCGAGGCCGGGCTGACCGTCGTACCCGGGCACGAGGACGTCCCGTGGGTCGTGATCCACGACGGGGACGGCTCGCAGGGGCGCCTCCTCGCCGACCGGGGCATCCGCGGCCTCACGCCGTCCCGGCCGGGTCAGCTGCGCCTCACCGTGCCGCTCTCCGGCCGCCGCATCGCGCTCTTCCACGAGCTCCTCGGGCCCTGACCGGCCGGCTACTCCGCGAGCAGCTGCCGCAGCGCCTCGTGCCGCGCGATGCCGGTCATGACGGACTGCACGACCGCGCCGAGCACGGCCACCACGACGACGGCCTCCCGCAGCACCGGGTCCGCCGGGTCGCGGTCCAGCTGCCTGCGGGTCGCGTACGTCCACAGCACGGCCAGGTCGTTCCCGGCGGCCTCGGCCGCGGTCGCCGCGTACCGGTCGAGCACCGGCCACAGGTCGGTGAGGTCGAGGACGTCCGCCACCGCGCACGCCTCGGTCAGCCGCTCCCGCAGGGCCGTACCCGGTGGGTGCCAGCCCTGCCGGTCCAGCGTTGCGGCGACCCGGGCGCCGGCGGTTGCGTACCGCTCGTCCACGCCGCGGGGGTGCCGCGCCGAGACAGCCTCCTCGACGGCGGTGATCAGGCCGGCCGGGGACGTCGCGGTGTCGTCGATCGCGGCGAGCACGGCGTGCACCCCGGGAACGCTCATGCCGCCGACCCGGAGCAGGGCGTCGACCACGTTCAGCCGGCGCAGGTGGCCGGGCCCGTAGTCGGCCTGGTTGCGCGCCCTCGGCACCCCCGGCGGGAGAAGGCCCGTGCGCAGGTAGTACTTGATGGTCGGAATCACGATGCCGCTCCGCCGCGACAGTTCACCGATCCGCATGCTCTCACCGCCAGCTGGTGCCGGGAGGCGCCGCGACCTCAGGGTACGACGCGGCAACGGCACATTCTTCTCGGCGTTTGGGTCCAGCCGGCGTATAGCCGAGTACAGAAGTGCTCAACCGGGGTTTGCGAGGCTTCCCGCATTTCCGCACCCCAGGGAGGCGCGCATGGCCGGCTCCGAAGTGCTCGCGACGGCGACCGCGCCCGGTTGGCGGCGGCTGCTGCGCCTGCCGCCGTCGATGGTGGACTTCGAGCGCCGCGGTTTCCGCACCGGGCCCGCGCGGACGCGTACGGTCCTCGAGGCGGCGGCCCGGACCTTCCTCGACGGCTATCACGCCGAGCTGGCCACCCGGCCCGGCGAGCCGCCGGATCTGTCCGCCGTACCGGCCGGACGGCGCGGGTTCGCCGCCGAGGGTGCGGCCATGGCGGCCGTGCTGCTCGACAGCCTGCGTCCGGCCGGCGCACCCCGATCGGCCGCGCTGCACACCGCGCACGACGACCGCTACGCCTATCTGATCCACGTGGGCGCCGGCTGGGCGCTGGCGAAGCTGCGCCGCGGCCGGCTCGGCCGGACCGGGGCCGGGGCGCCCCTGCTGCGCTGGCTGGCGTACGACGGGATGGGCTTCTGCACGGCGTTCTTCGCCTCACCCCGCGCCCTGAACCGCTGGAGCGACCACCCGGGCACCTGCCCCGCCACCTGCGACATCCGCTACCAGGGCTTCGGACGGGCGCTGTGGTTCCGCGCCTGCGGCGACCCGTCGGCCGTCGCCGCGTCGGTGGCAGCGTTGCCCGTCCGGCACCGCGGCGACGCGTGGAGCGGGGTGGCGCTCGCCGCGACCTACGCCGGCGGGGTCGACGACCCGGTCTACGCCGAGCTGTACGACCGCGCCGCCGGCCACCGGGACGCCCTGGCCCAGGGCTGCGCGTTCGGCGCCGAGGCGTGGCGGCTGTGCGCGTACACCCCGCCGCACGCCGCGGTGGCGGCCGAGGTTCTCACCGGGGGTTCGCCGGAGCGGGCGGCCGGGTGGACGTGGGACGCGCGGCGCGGGCTGGACCGGCCGGGCGCCGGCGCCGAGGACTACCGGGCCTGGCGGCAGCGCGTCCAGGCGACGGCCGCCGCGGTGCAGCCGGGCAGGCCGTCATGAGCCGCCGGTGGGACCTGCGCCCGGCCCTGGCCCCCGCCCTGGCGATCGCGCTGTGCGTGGGCGTCGGCTGGGCCACCCGGGCACCGGCCGCCGCGGGCGACCCGGACGCGCTGGCACGGCGGTTCTCCTGGGCGATCACCGACGTCAACGGCGATCCGCCCGCGGCGCGTACCGAACGGGCCGTGGAGCCCGCCCTGCGGCACATCCGGGCCTGGATCTCCGCCGTGGGCGCGTCGGCGGGCCTCGCCGACCTCGACGGCAACGCCCGGCCCGACGACGTGTGCCTGGTCGACCCGCGCGACGACGCGGTGACGGTCCTCCCGGCTCCCGGCACCGGCGCCCGGTACGCCGCCTTCCCGCTGGTGCCGGGCCCACCGGGGAACGTGCCCGCGGCCGTCGCCCCGATGGGCTGCATGCCGGGCGACCTCAACGAGGACGGCCTCACCGACGTGCTGGTCTACTTCTGGGGCCGCACGCCGCTGGCGTTCCTGCGGGTGCCGGGAACCACGCTCGCGGCCACCGCGTTCCGGGCCTTCGACGTCACCGGCGGCTCCGGCGAGATCTGGAACAGCACCACCGCCGACCTCGCCGACCTCGACGGCGACGGGCACCTCGACCTGCTCATCGGCAACTACTTCCCGGACGGCGCCCGGGTGCTCGACGCGAGCGCGCACGACGACCCGCTCATCCGGATGCAGGACTCGATGTCGAACGCCACCAACGGCGGCCGCAACCGGATCCTGCGCCTGGACCACGTCGACCGCACCGGGCCGGTGCCGCTCCCGCGCTACGCCGACGCCTCCGCGGCGTTCCCGGACGACCAGGCGCGGTCGTGGACGCTGGCCTTCGGCGCTCAGGACCTCGACGGCGACGGCCTGCCCGAGCTGTACACGGCGAACGACTTCGGCCGCGACCACCTGCTGGACAACCGGTCCACGCCGGGGCACATCGCGTTCACCGAGCTGCGCGGGCGGCGCTCGGCGAGCATGCCGAAGTCGAAGGTGATCGGCAACGACTCCTTCAAGAGCATGGGCGTGGCCTTCCCCGACCTCAACGCCGACGGCCGGCCCGACATCGTGGTCAGCAACATCACCACACAGTGGGGGCTGCAGGAGAGCAACTTCGCGTACGTGAGCACCGGCACCGGCCCGATCCGGGGGCGGCCGGCCCCGTACACGGACCGCAGCGAGCCGCTCGGGCTGTCGCGCAGCGGCTGGGGCTGGGACGTCAAGGCGGCCGACTTCGACAACGACGGCACCGACGAGCTGATCCAGGCGGTCGGCTTCGTCGCCGGCCGGGGCAACGACTGGCCGCAGCTGCAGGAGCTGGCCATGACCAACGACGACGTGCTGCGCTTCCCGTGGGCGTGGCCGAACTTCGGGCCGGGCACCGACATCGCCGGGCACCAGCGCGACCCGTTCCTCGTCCGCGACGCCGACGGGCGCTACGTCGACATCGGCGAGCGTCTGGGCATCGCGAACGCGGGACCGAGCCGCGGCATCGCCGTCGCCGACGTCGACCACGACGGCCGCGCCGACGTGCTCATCGCGAACCAGTGGGCCCGGTCGCAGTTCCTGCGCAACACCGGGCCGGCCGGGGCGTACCTCGGGCTGCGCCCGCTGCTGCCGGCCGCCGCGCCGGGCGGTCACCCGCGGCCGGCGATCGGCGCCGCGGTCACCGTCACCCGCGCCGACGGCAGGGTCCTGCGCCAGCAGCTGTTCCCCGCCAACGGCCACACCGGCGTCAACGGCCCGGAGCTGCTCTTCGGGCTGGGCGCCGCAGCGGGCACGCCGGTCCCGGTCACGGTCACGTGGCGTGACGCGTCCGGCCCGCACACCACCACCACGTCCCTCTCCCCCGGCTGGCACGACCTCGTGCTGGCGTGACGGGACAGAGCCGAGGAGCCTTCCGATGGCGCAACCGACCATTCCCAACCGGACCCCGAAGGGCATCACGGCGCTCCGCCGGTTCGCCGTGTCGATCACGGTGTTCACCGTCGTGGGACACCTGCTGCTCGGCTTCGAGCAGGCGTACCTCACGCCGGTCGTGGCGCTGCTGACGGCGTACGCCCTGAGCCTGCTGCTGGAGTGGGTGGACGCCCGCGGGCACGGGCGCCCGGTGCGCTACGGCGGCTCGCCCGGCAACCTCGTGACGTTCCTGCTGCCCGCGCACATCGCGGCGCTGGCCTGCGCGATGCTGCTCTACGGCAACCAGCGCCTGCTGCCGACGGTGTTCGCGGTGACCGTGGCGATCTGCGGCAAGTACGTGCTGCGCCTGCGGATCGGCGGTCAGCCCCGGCACCTGTTCAACCCGAGCAACCTCGGCATCAGCGCCACCCTGGTGCTGTTCAGCACGAGCGTCGCCATCGCGCCACCGTACGAGTTCACCGAGAACGTCGGCTCGGTCGTCGACTGGCTGCTGCCGGGCGCGATCCTGGTCGCCGGCTCGATGATCAACGGCAGGCTCACCGGCCGGATGCCGCTGATCGCCGCCTGGGCCGGCGGCTTCGTGCTGCAGGCGGTGCTGCGGGCGCTGTTGTTCGGCCACGCGCCCGCCTCCGCGCTGCTGACCATGACCGGCGTCGCGTTCATCCTGTTCACCAACTACATGATCACCGACCCCGGCACGACCCCGGGCCGGCCGCGGGACCAGGTGGTGTTCGGGCTCACCACCGCGCTCGTCTACGGCGCGCTGGTGGTCGCCGGCATCACCTTCGGCCTGTTCTACGCGCTCACCATCGTCTGCGCCGGTCGCTTCGTGCTCACCTGGGCGCGATCGCTGCGCGGCGCCGGGCGCGCCGAGCCGGGCCGCCAGGCCGAGGCCACCGCGCCGGCCGTGGCGACCGTCGGCGGGCGCACGGCCGTACCGGTCAGATGACGCCCGGGTCCCGGCGCATCGCCGTCGTCGGCCTGGCCTGCCGCTACCCCGACGCCGCGGGGCCGGACCGGCTCTGGCAGAGCGTGATGGCGCGGCGTGCCGCGTTCCGCCGGATGCCGCCCGAGCGCCTGCCACTGGCCGACTACGGCGGCGACGGCGCCGACCAGACCTACGTCACGCACGCCGCGCTGCTCACCGGCTGGCACTTCGACCGGCAACGCTTCCGGGTGGCGGGACCGGCGTACCGCGCCGCGGACACCGCGCACTGGCTCGCCCTGGACGTGAGCGCCGCCGCCCTCGCGGACGCCGGCTTCCCGGACGGCGACGGCCTCGACGCGAGCCGGGTCGGCGTGATCCTGGGCAACTCGCTGACCGGTGAGTTCTCCCGGGCGGCCGCGCTGCGCACGCGGTGGCCGTACGTGCGCCGCACCGTGCTCGCCGCGCTGGCCGAATCCCCGCTGGGCCCCGACGACCGGGCGGCGCTGCTGCGGGCCGTCGAGCGCCGCTACAAGGAACCGTTCCCCGCGCCGACCGACGAGACCCTGGCCGGCGCGCTGTCGAACACGATCGCCGGGCGGATCTGCAACCACTTCGACTTCCACGGCACCGGGTACACGGTGGACGGGGCCTGCGCCTCGTCGCTGCTGGCGGTGTCGCATGCCGCCGACGCGGTCGACGCCGGGCGGCTCGACGTGGCGCTGGCCGGCGGGGTGGATCTGAGCCTGGACCCGTTCGAGCTCGTCGGGTTCGCCCGGGCGGGGGCGCTGGCCCGCGACGAGATGCGGGTGTACGACCGCCGGCCCACCGGGTTCCTGCCGGGCGAGGGGTGCGGGCTGGTGGTGCTGTGCCGCGAGGACTTCGCCGTGCGGCACGGGCTGCGGGCGTACGCGTACCTGCTCGGCTGGGGCACGTCGTCGGACGGCCACGGCGGCCTGATCCGGCCGGAGGCCGCCGGGCAGCTGCTCGCGCTGCGCCGCGCGTACGAGCACGCCCGCCTCGACCCCGCCGAGGCGGCCCTGATCGAGGGCCACGGCACGGGCACCGAGGTCGGCGACAGCACGGAACTGCGGGCGCTGCTGGAGGTCCGCGGCCGGACCCCGCGCCGGGCCGCCCTCGGCAGCATCAAGGCGAACATCGGGCACACCAAGGCGGCGGCCGGGGTGGCGGGCCTGCTCAAAGCGGCCCTGGCGGTGCATCGCGGCGTCCTGCCGCCCACCACGGGATGCGCCGAGCCGCACCCGCTGCTCTGCGGGCCGGAGGCGAGCCTGACGGTCCTCGGCGAGGCGCGCCCGTGGCCGGCCGGCGAGCGGTACGCCGGGGTCAGCGCGATGGGCTTCGGCGGCATCAACGCCCACGTCGTCCTCGGCGGGCCGGGCGGCGCGGGACGGCGGCTGCACCCGGCCGAGCGGCACCTCGCGGGGCGGCACCCGAGCCACGAGGTGATCGTCTGCACCGGGGCCGATCGCCGGGCCCTGGCCGCGAAGCTGACGTCGGTCCGGGACGCGGCCGCCGCGATGTCCCGCGCCGAGCTGGGCGACCTGGGCGCGGGGCTGGCCCGTACCGAGCCACCCGACGCCCCGGTGCGGTTCGCCGCCGCGGTGGCCTCACCCAATGAGCTGGCGGCGGCCGCGGAGCACGCGCTGACCCGGCTGGCGGCCGGCGATCCGGAGATCGTCGATCCGGCGCGGCGCCTGTTCCTCGCCGAGGGCCGGCTGCGGGTGGCGTTGCTGTTCCCCGGGCAGGCCGCGCCCTGCTACCCGGACGCGGGCGCGCTCGGGGACCTGCTCGACGAGGTGCCGGCGGCGTACGCCGGTGCGCTGCCGGTGGCCGCCCCGCCGGGCGGTCCGGTGGGCACGGCCGTCGCCCAGCCGGCGATCCTGCGCGCCACCCTGGCCGGCCTGCGCTGGCTGGACGCGCTCGGCGCCGAGGCGGACGAGGCGGTCGGGCACAGCCTCGGCGAACTGGGCGCCCTGGTCTGGGCGGGCGCCCTGGACGAGGACGAGGCGTACGACCTCGCCCGCACCCGTGGCGCGGCGATGGCACAGGCCGACCCCGTCTCCGGCGGCATGGCCGCGCTCGAGGCCACCGAGGAGGAGCTGACCCCGCTGCTGGCCGGCACCGACGTCGTGGTCGCCGCCGACAACGGCCCCCGGCAGCTGGTCGTCTCCGGTGACCGGGCGCAGCTGCGCCGGGTCCTCGAGCGGGCGGCCGCGGCCGGGATCCGGGCGGGTCTGCTGCCGGTGGCGCACGCGTTCCACTCCCCCGCGATGGCTGCGGCCGCGGACCGGCTCAAGGAGGCGGCGGCAGCCGTGCCGTGGCGTCCCGCGCAACGCCGGTTCGTCTCGACGGTCACCGGCGACTGGTTCGCCGCCGAGGACGCCGTCGAGCTGCTCGTCCGTCAGCTCACCGCGCCCGTACGCTTCCGTCAGGCGCTGGACCGGTGCCGGGCCGGGCTCTTCGTCGAGGTGGGACCCGGGCACCTGCTGACCGGCCTGACCGGCGGCCGCGCGGTCGCGATGGACGCCGGATCGCCCTCGGCCGCCGGCGTCGCCACGGTCACCGCCGCCCTGTTCGCCGCCGGCCGGTGCGGGACCGTGGTGCCCTGGTACGCCCGCCGCTTCACCCGCCCGTTCGAGCTCGGCCACCGCCCCGACGTCCTCGTCGGTGCCTGCGAGACCGCCGTGCCCGAGGTGGACGCCGCCGCGGTGGACGACGCCGTGCCGGAGCCGGCGGACACCGTGCAGCCCCGCCCGGCCGATGAGGAGGCCGAGCCGCTCGCGGCGACCGTGGCGGCGGTCGCGGACGCGTGCGAGCTCGATCCGGCGGCGGTCCCGTCCGGTGCCCGGCTCCTGGCCGACCTGCACCTCAGCTCGCTGCTCGTCGGCCGGCTCGCCGGGGACGTGGCGGCCCGCCTCGGCCGAGCCATGCCGGCGGCGCCGCTGAGCCTCGCCACCGCCACGGTCGCCGAGCTCGCCGAGGTCGTCGCGGCGCTGCCGGCCGCGGACACCGCCGAACCGCCCGTCGCCGGGGTGGCCGGCTGGGTACGTGCCTTCGCCCCGCGCCGGCTCGCCGAGCCCCGGCCCGCGGGACCCGGGGTGCCGCGTACCTGGGAGATCGTCGGGGACCTCGCCCGGCACCCGCTCGGTACGGCGATCCGCGAGGCGTTCCGCGACGAGCCGGGCGGTACGCGTACCCGGCTGATCGCCCTGCCGCCCGGCCTCGACGCGACGCCGCTGCCCGAGCTCGTGAGCGCGTTGCAGCGCGGCATCGCCGACGGGCTGCCGGTGGTGGTGCTGCACCACGGCGGCGTGGGTGCCGCGCTGGGCCGCAGCCTCGCCGCCGAGCGCCCGGACGCGGCGGTGCTGGTGGTCGAGACCGCGCCGGACCGGCACGGGATCGCCCTGGCCGCCGCCGAGGCCCGCCGGCCGCCGGCCGACTACGCGGAGGTGGGATACGACACGGACGGTGCGCGTACCGTGCCGGTGCTCGCTCCCCTGACGGCCCCGGACGCCGGACCGCTCCCGGCCGGCGCCGGCGAGCTCTGCGTGGTGACCGGCGGCGCCAAGGGCATCGGCGCCGAGTGTGCGGTCGCCCTGGCCGAGGCCACCGGCGCTCACCTGGCGCTCCTCGGCCGCAGCCCGGAATCCGACGAGGCGGTCCGCGCCACGCTCCGCCGGGTGGCCGCCGCGGGGTCCCCGGTCACGTACCACCGGGTCGACGTGGCCGACGCCGCGGCGGTCACGGCGACGATGACGGCGCTGCGGCGCGAGCACGGTCCGGTACGGATGCTGTTGCACGCGGCCGGGATCAACGTTCCCGTCCGCATCCCCGGCCTGACACCGGACGCGCTGGCGCAGGCGGTGGCCGTCAAGGTGACCGGCTTCGACACCGTGCTCGCCGCGATCGACGTATCGCGGCTGCGCTGTGCCGTGGCGTTCAGCTCGTTGATCGCCCGCATCGGCCTGCCCGGCGAGGCGCACTACGCCGTCGCCAACGAGTGGCTCGCCCGCCGGTGCGCGGACCTGGCCGTGGCCGAGCCCGGCGTCCGGTGGCTGGCCGTGGAGTGGTCGGCCTGGTCCGGTGCCGGCATGGGCGTCGGCCTCGGCGTACTGGACAGCCTCTCCCGGCAGGGCCTGAGCCCGATCCCGCCCGCGGAGGCGACCGCCTGGCTGCTGCGGCTGCTCGGCGGCGTCCCCACCCCGCCCGTCGTGGTGGTGGCCGGACGGACCCCGGCGGCGCCCACGCTGCGCTGGTGCGGCGCCGACGCCGGCCCGCCGGGCGGCAGGTTCCTGGCCGAGCCCCTGACGGCCACGCCCGGCGTCGAGGTCGTCGCGGGCGCCGGCCTGTCGCTCGGCACCGACCCGTACCTGGATCACCACCGGATCGACGGCACCGTCGTCCTGCCCGCGGTGTTCGGCCTCGAGGCGATGGCCCAGGCCGCCGCGGTGGTGCACCGTGACGCACCGCGGGTCTTCTGCGACGTGGCCCTGACCCGTCCCGTCACCGTTCCGGAACGCGAGCCGCGGACCGTGCGGACGGCGGCGCTGGCACGCGAGGACGGCACGGTCGACGTGGCGCTGCGCAGCGACGAGACCGGCTTCGCGGCCGACCACTTCCGGGCCCGGTACGGCGTCACCGCCCCGGACCCGCCGGAGGCCGCCCCCGGCGAGCCGCTCACCGGCCCGCTCCTGCCCGCGCGTCACCTCTACGGGCCGCTGTTCTTCCACGGGCCGCGGTTCCGGCGGGTGGCCGGTTACCAGGCGGTCGCCGCCCGGCGGTGCGTGGCGGTGGTCGACGCCGACCCGCGGGGGCGGTGGTTCGGCGAGTTCCTGGATCAGCGGCTGGAGCTGGGAGATCCGGGCGTCCGCGACGCTTTCCTGCACCTTCTGCAGGTCTGCGTGCCCGGCCGGCGGGTGCTGCCGACGGGCGCCGGGCGGATCCGGATGATCCGGCGCCCGCAGGGGCGGCTGACCGTGCACGCCCGGCAACGCGCGGAGAGCGACGACGGGTACGTCTTCGACCTGCTGGTCCTGGACGCGGACGGGACACCGGTCGAGCAGTGGTCCGGCCTGGCGCTGCGCGCGGTCGGCGCCGTCGAGCCCGGGCCGTGGCCGGTGGAGGTGGTGGGCGCCCTGCTCGCGCGGGATCTGAGCCGGCGGGCCGCGTACCGCGACGTCGACCTGGCGGTGGCCCGGGGTGACCGGGAGGACCCCGGCCGCACGGCTGCCGTGGCGGGCTGGCTGGCGGGTGCACCGGCGACCCACGCGGCCGACGGGCGGCTCGTCGGCACCGGTCCCGGCACGGTGTCGGCCAGCCACCTGGGGGCGTACGTGCTGGTCGGGGCCGGCCCCGGCCGGGTCGCGGTGGACTGGGAGGCCGTCGGCGGAGCGCCGGCGCCGCTCGGCGCGGCCGACCGGGAACTGGCCGATCAGCTGGCCCGGCTCGCCGGAACCGATCCGCACGGCGCGGGCTACCGGGTGTGGACGGCCCGCGAGGCGCTCGCCAAGCTGGGCCGGCCCGCCGGGGACCCGCTGCTGCTCACCGACGACCCCGGAACTCTGGTCTCGGGGCGGTACACGCTGGCCGGCCGGGTGCTGGACACCACGGCCGGGCGGGTCGCGATCTGCGCCGGGGTGGGTGAGCTGCCGTGACCGTCTACGTCTACGAGCACCGGGTGACCTTCGACGAGACCAACCTGGTCGGCAACGTCTACTTCGCCCACTACCTGCGCTGGCAGGGGCACTGCCGGGAACAGTTCCTGGCCGACCACGCGCCGGGCGTGCTGGCGGCGCTCACCAGCGGGCTGGTGCTGGTGACCGTCGACTGTGCCGCCGAGTTCTACGCGGAGAGCTTCGCCGGTGACCGCATCGAGGTCCGGATGCGACTCGACAGGATCGCCGGAAACCGGGTCGCCATGGGCTTCGACTACGTGCGCAGCAGCACCCCCACGCCGGAGCTGCTGGCTCGCGGCCGGCAGAGCGTGGCGTGCATGCGGCGCGGGCCGGGCGGGCTGGAGTCCGTACCCGTGCCGGAGGAGCTGGGCCGGGCTCTGAGCCGCTACGCGCCGGGCGTACGGCCGTAGTCAGCCGCCACCGGTGACGGGCGAGGCGCGCAGCACGTCGTCCCTGCCGAGCTCCGCGAGGTGCACCTCCACGGCGAAGCGGTGCAGCAGGCCGAGCATCCCGTACGCCGGCCCCGCCGCGTCGTGGCGCACGATCAGCAGGGACTTGTCCGCCAGGGAGGTGAGCATGAGCCGGGCGTCGACGGGGCCGTACCGGGCACCCGCCCACGCCCGTTCCGCGGCGGCCAGCCGGAAGTGCCGCGGCAGTGTGCTCAGCCGCGCGAAACACCAGCGCTCGGGCGCGTCGAGGCACTCCAGGCTGCGCCGGAACGCGGCCCGCAGTGACCGGTGGTGCACCGGCTGGCAGCGGCGGGGCGGCTGCAGCTCGTGCAGCGGGTTGTCCAGGCGCCGGACGAGCTCGTCCAGGGTCTGCATCGCGAGGCACTCGGCGGCCATCTCCACGGCGAGCGGCAGGTCGTCGAGCTGCCGGCAGAGCGCGGCCACCTCGAGGGCGTTGTCCGCGCCCAGCCGGAAGCCGGGGCAGACCTGCCCGGCGCGCCGGGCGAAGAGCCGCACCGCGGGCGGGCGGCCGGGCGAGGCGTACCCGTTCTCCGTGGGGCTCAGCGTGTGCAGCCGCCACACCGCCTCGTACGGCAGCCCCAGCGGCTCGCGCGAGGTCACCACCACGGACACGTTCGGGCAGTTCCGTACGACGTCCTCGACCACCGCCACGGTCGCGTCGATCAGGTGCTCCACATTGTCCAGCAGCACCAGGACGTGCTGGGCGCGGACCAGCCGGCACGGTGTGTCGACGTCCGGGACGCCGTCCAGCGCGGCGGTGAGGCTGGGCGCGAGGCCGTGCGGGGCGGCGATGCGCGAGCACTCGAGCACCACCACGCCGCCCGTGACGTCGTCGCGCAGCCGGGCCGCCGCCTCCAGCGCCAGCGCCGACTTGCCGCAGCCCGGTGGCCCGGTGATCGTGAGAAGGCGCTGTTCGGCGAGGAGCCGCCGGACGGCCTGCAGGTCCCGGTCGCGGTGGATGAGCTCGCCCAGCCCCGGGCCGGGCCCCCGCCACGGCGGGCGGGCCGGGTCCGCGACGGCCGTGGTGTGCCGCCGGGGCACTCCGGCCGCCCCGCCGGCGAGCACCTTGCGATAGGCCTCCGACAGCTGCGCGCCCGGTGGCACCCCCAGCTCGGCGCTGAGGATCACGCGGATGTTGTTGAAGTGCTGGATGGCGGCCGCGCGCCGGCCGGTCTGCTCCAGCGCCGCCAGGTACCGCGCCTGGGCGATCTCGTTCATCGGCTCGCTCTCGGCGAGCCGCCGCGCCACCGGCAGCACCAGCGACGCCTCACCGAGGTCGAGGCCGGTGCCGACGTAGTCCAGCGCCGCGTCGCACCACATGCGGCGCAGCGGGTCGAGCATGTCCGGCGTCTGCAGCAGCGTGGACAGCTCGGTCAGGTCCGGGTCACGCCACAACCGCATCGCCTCACCGAGCAGCTCGAACGCCCGGACGGTGTCGCCGGCCGACAGGTGCTGCCGGGCCTCGCGGAACAGCTGCCCGAAACGGGTCACGTCGGCCAGTTCCTGGTTGAGGGTGAGCCGGTAGCCGCCCGTCGCCGAGCTGATGATGTGGTTGCGCGCGCGGGGTGGCAGCTCCGGCTCGAGCAGCCGGCGCAGCCGCGCGACGTACGTGTGCACGAGCTGGCGCGCGCTCACCGGCTGATCGGCGCCCCACACGACGTCGAGCATCGACTCGATCGAGACCGTGTGCCCGGCGTGCAGCGCCAGCACCGCGAACACCGCGCGTTGCTTGGCCGGCCCGAGGTCGACCGGCACGGGGCCGCGATGCACCTCCAGCGAGCCGAGGGCGTCGACGCGCAGGGCCGCCCTGGAATCGGACATGGGCTTGCTCCCGTTGACCTTCTACCGTGGACCTTGGGTGTGGGGCTCGTCCGGCGGGTGCTATGGATAGTGTGCATCTCGGCTACCCGGGTTATCGATCCGCCGACGGGCCGAGCTTCTATCTGATTTCAGCCTCGCAGCGATCATCCGTACCCGGTCGGCCACCGCGGGGCGGTGAGTGCGGCGATCGGCGCGTCGGTCGGCTCCGGCCGGCGCAGGGCGGCGCGGACCGTCACCGGGCGCCGGTCGCGGGACAGCTCCATCGGCGCGCGCCCGATCAGGTAACTGCCGGGCAGGTCGTCCACGAGCGCGTCGGCGAGGCGCACCCCCACGGGCACGACCAGCACGAATGCCGCGTACGCGCCGGGGGCGGACGGCCAGGGCAGGGGCACCAGCGCCCGCCCGGTGGCCACGGTCCAGCAACCGCTGCCCGGGCAGACGCTCCCCTCGCCGGCCAGGCACCGGAAGATCAGCGAGCCGGGGCCGGGTGCCACCGACAGCGCCATCATCGGCGAGGGGCCGGGCTCGGCGGGGGGCAGCACCGGGCGGCTGCCCGCGCGCTCGCCGGCCAGGGCCCGGGCGAGTCCCCGGAACCGGGCCGGCGGGACGTCCACCAGACGGGTGAACTGCCGCGAGAACGTACCCGCGCTGCGGTAGCCGACGCGGGCGCCGACGTCCGCGACCGGCAGCGCCGAGTGCAGCAGGAGCCGCCGCGCCTCCGCCATCCGCAGCACCGCCAGGAAGCGGCCGGGGGTGAGCGCGGTCAGCTCACGGAAGATCTTGTGGAAGTGGTACGGGTCGAACATCGCCGCGCGTGCGAGCTCGGTCAGCGGCTGCGGTCGCGACAGGCCGGCGCGCATCGTGGCGACCGCGCGCACCACGGCGCCGATGTGCGCCGCGCGTGTCGGATCCGATCTCGCATCCCGGTATGCCGTCGCCATCCCCGTCCGTACGCCTCCCCCGTCGTCGTTCGGGCGTGCGCTGCCGAGTCTGCCCCGCCGGGCTTGACGAGTTCTTGACGTGCCCGCGAACGGGTCTTCGAGGTTGGCGTCCTGCCGCCGCGACCTTGCCGCGCGCCGGGGGCCCGCATTGAATCGGGCCAGCAGAGCCGAGCACCGTCGAGCACGGGGAGGCCGGCATGGGACGGACGGCCGACTGGCCGTACCTGGTGGCGCGGGCGGCGACGTGGACGGTCACCGGGACGCGGTGCCTGACCGCGGCGGGGCTGCGCAGCGCCGCCGCGCGCGCCGGCCGGGCCACCCCGGGCCGCACGCCGGCCGAGATCCTCACCGCCGGCCTGGTCCGGCTGGGCCCGAGCTTCGTCAAGGGCGGCCAGATCATGAGCAGCCGGGCGGATCTGCTGCCACCGTCCTGGTGTGCCCCGCTCGGGCGGCTGACCGACCGGATGGAGCCCATGCCGTTCCCGGCCGCCCGACGCGCGCTGGCGGCCGCGTACCCGCCGGGGCGCGACTGGCCGTTCGCCGCGCTGGACCGTACGCCGGTGGCCAGCGGCAGCATCGCCTGCGTCTACCGGGCACGGCTGCACGACGGGCGGGACGTGGCGGTGAAGGTACGCCGCCCCGGCATCGGCCGCCGGATGCGCGCGGACTTCCGGCTGCTGGCCCTCGGCGCGGACCTGGCCCAGCGGCTGCCGGGCCTGCGGGGCACGCCGATGCGCCGGATGGTCGAGCAGGTCGCGCCCGCGGTGCTGAACCAGCTCGATCTGCGCCGCGAGGCGTGGATGCTGGACCGGCTGCGCCGCAACCTCGACGGTCTCGTCCGCGTCCCCGCCCCGGTGCCGCCGGCGTGCGGCGACGGCGTGCTGGTGATGGAGTTCCTGGACGGGCTGGAACGCTTCGACCCCGGCGCGTTCGAGCCGGCCCGGCGCCGCACGATCGTGCGCAACGTGCTGCGGGCGATCTACCGCATGCTCTTCGCGGACGGCCTCGTGCACTGCGACCTGCACCCCGGCAACCTCTACCTGCGGCGCTCCGGCGAGGTCGTCATCGTCGACGCGGGCTTCGTCGTGGAGCTCACCCCCCGCGTACGCAAACAGTTCGCGCAGTTCTTCCTCCACATGGTCCTCGGCAACGGCGACGCCTGCGCGGACGTGGTGCTCGCCAGCGCCGCGCCCGTTCCCCCGCACAGCGACCTGGACGGCTTCCGGCGCGGGATCCGCGACCTCATCGCCTCGACGCACCGGCGCCGGGCGGGCCAGTTCCGCCTCGCATCGTTCGCCAACCGGCTGTTCACCCTGCAGCGCACCCACGGGATCACCGCGGCGCCGGAGTTCGTGTTCCCCCTGCTCTCGCTGCTGACCCTGGAGGGCATGGTCCTCGACCTGGACGTGGACGTCGACTTCCAGCGCGAGGCCGTGCCGACGCTGCTCAAGGCGCTGCAGATCAAGGAAAGTGCCGAGGAGGCGCGATGACTGTCCCATTCCGGCCGAACCGGCCGCCGGGCCCCGCGACGGCCGAGGCCTGGACGGACGCGGTCCTGCGCTCGATCGCCACGATGCGCGAACGCTTCGGCGACGACCTGCCCCTGCAGACCCTGGCGCAGGCGGCGCGGCTCAGCCCGTTCCACTTCCACCGGATCTTCCAGCGGGTGACCGACGCGACGCCGGCCCGGTTCCTCGCCGCGTGGCGGATGGCGGAGGCGAAGCGGATGCTGGCGTACGGCTCGGAGAGCGTCACCGACATCTGCATGCGCATCGGCTACACGAGCCTCGGCACCTTCACCTCGCAGTTCGCCCGGGTCGTGGGGGTGCCGCCCGGCCGCTTCCGCCGGGTCGTCGGTGACTGCGCGGACATCGCCCTGCACGAGGCGCTGGAGGCGTCGCCACGCCCGCCCGAGCCGGTCACGCCGCAGGTGACCGTCACCGTGACGGGCGGCCCCGACCGGGGCGCCCTGGTCGCCGTCGGCCTGTTCCCGTCGGGGATCCCGCAGGGGCGCCCCGCGGCGTGCGCGATCACCGAGCTGCCGGCGACCGTACGCCTCGGCGACCTGCCGGACGGCCTGTTCCATCCGATGGCGGTGTGCTTCGACGAGTCGGTGACGCTCGCGGACGCCATGATGGCCTCCGACCTGGACCACGGCTGCTACGTGGCCGCGGCGCCGGTGCCGGTGGAGATCGGCGGCCCGGCGGGCGATCCGCCCGAGGTGGAGCTGCGGCTGCGCCCGCGCCGCGACACGGACCCGCCGGTCATCCTCGCGCTGCCCCTGCTGATGGGCGCGGCCGCGGGCGGTCACCACCTGGCTGCGGGGAGCGCCGGCTCACCGGGCTCCGGCGTGCAGTCCTCGCACAGATAGACGGCCGGCGCGCCGGGATCCGCCGGCCGGACCAGCTGTCCCATCCCGGGTGCCACCGGCACGGGCCGCCCGGAGAGCCGCGCGCACAGCCGGTCGGCGCCGGTCACCTCGTAGACGAAGGCGACGCCCGGGGCCCGCTCCGGTACGGGCCCGTGCCGCGTCACCAGCAGGACCCACCCGGCGTCGTACGCGTCCAGCGTGGCCGCCGCGCGCCCCGGTTCCCCGCACGGCGACCGGCCGAGCAGGGCCAGCCCCAGCCCGGAGTAGTACAGCTCGCGGGAGGCCCGCCGGTCCGTCTCCGGGACCACCACGGCCAGCAGCGGCATGGGGTTCGGCCGGCCGGCGCCGTGGACCCGCCGCACGTCGCGGATGACGGGCCCGGCCGGGCCGGCGAGCGCCGCCGCCGAGGGCTCGTACAACCTCAGCCGGTGCCCTCCGGGGCCGTGCAGGCTCACGAGCGTGCCGAGGGCCTGCCGGTGGGGCGTACCCGGCGGCACGCCACGGCTGCGCAACGCGTGGCAGGCGCCGGGCAGGTCGTCGGTGAGGAAGACCAGGTCGCACGGCCCGGCCGCGCCTTCCCCGGGGCGCAGCCACAGCTCGACGCCCCCGGCGAGCAGGTGCGCCTCGCCCGGTGCCTCGCCGCCGCGGGGCAGCCCCAGCCGCCGTTCGTAGAACTCCGCGGCCGCGGCGACGTCCGGTACGGGCAGCACGATGCGGGCGAGGCGGGACGCGGACAGCATGGGCTTCTCCTCACGTGAGGCGGATCCGGCGGAACGCCTCGGCGAACTCGTAGCCGGGCTGCTTGCCGGCCAGGCGCATCCATTCGAGGACCCAGGCGGGCACCGCCGCACCGACCTGGCTGCGGTGGCAGCGGATCGCCGCCAGCTTCCGGTCCACGTGGGCGGTGGCGTCGACGTGGTGGTCCGGGCGTTCGTAGCCCGGGACCCAGACCTCGGCCGCCTGATGCGGCGGCGGGGCGTCCGGCACGTCGGGGAAGGCGCGCGCGTTCCCGGCGTCGGGGTAGAGGGCGGCCAGGGTGGCCTCGCCCACCGCGACGTGGTCGGGGTGTGACGCCTCCACCGGAAGGTTCAGCACCCGCCGGGGGTAGTGGGTGAGGACGAGCGTGGGGCGCTCGCGGCGTACGTGCAGGGCGATGTCGCGACGCAGGGCCAGATCGGGCTCGAGGCGGCCGTCACGCCGGCCGAGGAAGGCGACGGCCCGGACGCCGAGAACCGCGGCGGCGGCCCGTTGCTCGCGGGCCCTGACCTCGGCGGCGCCGCCCTGCGCGCCGTCGCTGCAGACCAGGTACGACACATCGGCGCCGGCGGCCACGAACGCCGCTATGGTCGCTCCGAAGTGGAACTCGGCGTCATCGGGGTGCGCGGTGACCACCAGCACGCGGCCCGCGGGTTCATCGGACATGGAACCGCCACGGCGTCCCGGGCACCCAGCAGGCACCGTCCACGTGGTCGAGCAGGCCGGCCAGGCGCGGGTCCGCGGGTAGCTCCGCCGGCTCCGTACGGACCACGGCAGCCGGGAGCCCCGCGGCGTCCAGTTCCGCGACGCGCTGCGCCGCCGGGCGTGCACCCAGCCGGTCGGCGATCGTCGCGGGATCCGCGTCCGGCGGCAGGCCGCAGAACCCGGCGAGATCGCGTACGGGTGTGTCGTCCGGCGCGACCACGAGATGACCGGCCGGCGTCGGGATCGGCTCCTGCAGCGGACCCCAGCGGCGGTGCGGTGCGCCGGCCAGCACGGTCGCCGCGCCGACGAGCGAGGTGCCGACCCGGCCACCGCGCCCGGTCCGTTCCCGCTCGTGCAGCGCCGCCAGGATCGCCTCGGCGACGAGCAGGCCACCCGTGACGTCCACGAGGGTCAGCCGCGACGGCACCGGCGGATCGCCGGGCGGGTGCAGCAGGGCTCCGGTCCCGGCGTACGCCTGCACGGTGAAGTCCCCGGCGATCGGCCCGGGCGCGTCCGGCACGCCGCCCCACCCCGACGCGTACGCGTAGACGGCCGCCGGGTTGAGCCGGGCGATGTCCGCGCTGTCCACGCCGAGCGCCTCGGCCCGGCCCGGCCGCCAGTTGTGCACGAACACGTCGGCCCCGGCGGCCAGCTCACGCAGGTCGTCCCGGCCGGGCGGCCGCTTGTAGTCGATCTCCACCACCCGCTTGCCGCGGTTGTACGCCAGATAGGCCGCCCCGACGGCACCGGCGAGCGGCGGGCTGTACCGGCCGAAGTCGCCGCCCGGCGGCTCCACCTTGACCACCTCCGCCCCGAGGTGGCGCAGCAGCAGTCCCGCGAGAGGGCCCTGCAGCCGGGACGTGGCCTCGACGACGCGCAGTCCCTGCAGCGGCGCGGCGATCGGTGGGCGCGGCCGCCCGTCCGCCGCCGCGGCGCCGGGATGTGGGGTGATCGTCCAGGGCGGGGCGACGGTCGCCGGCTCGCGTACGGCCACAGCCACCGCGCCGCACGCCTCGGCCGCCGCACGGACCTGCGCGAAGCTGTGCCGGCGTACGGCCTGGGAGAGGGCCGGCGGCAGCTCGCACCGTCCGGCGAGGTAGCGGTACACGAACGGCAGCCAGGCCGCGCCCACCTCGTCGGCCCGGTCCCGGCCCAGCCGGCGCCAGAACGCGACCCAGTCGTCGCCGGAGAGCACCTCGAGCTCCACGAGCACGCCGTCCGCGGTGGTGAACGGCGGCCCCGGCACACCCGCGGGCGCGTACGGGAAGGTTCCTCCGCCGGTGGCGATGGCCAGATGGTGGGTGAGGAACTGCAGCGCGCCGGCCGGGGCGGGCAGGCCGACGGCGGTGACCGGCAGGCCACGCCGGCGGGCGATCAGGGCGGCCAGCAGTCCCTGCCCGGCGAGCAGGCCGGTGGCCACCGTCGCGACGTCGATGCCCAGGCGTCGCGGTGCGCCGTGGTCCCGGCCGTGGACAGCCATCAGGCCGGTCAGCGCCTGCAGCACCGGCTCGGGCTCGGGGCGCGCCACGGACAGCTCCACCCGGCCGCGCTCGTCCTGCACCGCGAACCCCGGGCCCTGCGTGCGGACGCCCAGCAGCCGCAGGTGCTCCGGGACGGCCGCGAGCGGCCGAGGGACGCTCATCCGCGGACCAGCCGCTCGGTCGGCGCGGCCTCGACCGCAGCACGCAGCCACGGCAGGTCGACCTTGCCGATGGCCGTCCGCGGTATCTCGTCGAGCAGGCACAGCTCCTCCGGCAGCTTGAACGGCGCCAGCACGCCGGCGAGCGCGGCACGGACCCCGGCGAGGGTGGGGACGCGGCCGTCGGCGGGCCGTACGCACGCGCACACCGTCTCGCCGACCACGGGATCGGGCCGGCCCAGCACCGCCGCGTCGGCGACCTCCGGGCAGCGCAGCAGGGCCAGCTCGACCTCGGTGGGGTCGATCTTCAGCCCGCCGCGGTCGATCTGGTGCTTGATCCGCCCGTGGATGTAGAGGCGGCCCCGCTCGTCGAGGTGGCCGAGGTCGCCGGAGTAGTACCACTCGTCCGGCCGCGGTTCGGGCTGGCGCGGGGCCACGGCGTCGTCCCCGGACGTCCAGTAGCGGACCGGGAACACGCCGCGGGAGAACGCCACCTCGCCGACCTCACCGACGGGCAGCGGCGCGCGGTCCGGTCCCACGATCGTCACCGAGCCGGGCTCCGGGCGGCCCACCGAGCCGCGCAGGACGTCCTCTGGGTCGCTGGTGGCCACGCCGACGGCCTCGCTGGAGCCGTACATGATGGTCAGGTCGGCGCCGAACCGCTCCCAGACGGCGTTGACGAGTCCGGGCGGGAACCGCCCGGCCGTCCCGACCGCGAGCCGCACCGAGTCGACCCGGTGGCGCTCCCCCAGCCGGTCGAGCAGCATCGTGAAGTGCGCCGGGGCGCCGTTCAGCACGGTCACCCCCTCGTCGGTGACGGCCCGCAGCGCGTTCTCGGCCGAGAAGTGGTCGAGCAGCACGAGCCGGCCGCCGCCGAGCAGCCCGGCCAGCGCCATCATCATCCCGAAGCCGTGGCTGAGCGGGAGCTGCACGAGGTGCACGTCGTCGGGGCCGAAGCCCTGCCAGCGTGCCAGCCCCGGCCAGCGGCGGGCGAGGTTGCCGTGGAAGCCGACGGTCGCCTTCGGGGTGCCGGTGGTGCCGGAGGAGATGAAGACGACCGCGGGATCCGCGGGTGCGGGCCCGGCCCCGGGCGGCGGCAGCTCGGCGGGTGCGCCGTCGCCGTCCAGGCTCCACCGCGGATAGTCGTTTGGCATCAGGTGCTCGGTCACGGCGACGACGCGCAGGCCCGGTACCCGGCGCCGCACCTCGGCCGCCGTCCGGAACGGGTTCTGCCGGTCGCCGGACGGCTCGTACAGCAGCGCGGCGGCCCGGGTCTTCCCGGCGATGGCGGTGAGCTCGGCCCCGGTGCAACGATGGTCGGCAGCCACGTGCACGGCCCCGTACGACCAGGCGGCGGCCATCGCGACCAGGTGCTCGCAGCGGTTGCCGACGGCACACACGATCCGGTCGCCGGGCGCGATGCCGTACCACGCGTAGATGCCGGCGAGCCGGCGTGCCGCCCGGGCCATCGCCTCGTAGGTCAGCCGGTGGTGGGGACAGACCAGCGCTTCCCGGTCGGGCCGGCGCCGCCAGGCGGCGGAAAGGGCGTCGGCCAGCGTCGACGGCTGATCGGCATCCATGGGCAGCTCCCGCGATCGGCGTCCGCCCCAGCATCCGCCGGACCGGCCGCGGCGGTCTTCTCACGGCTTGCGGGACCCGGCGTCCCCGGCCGGCGGCGACACGGTCCGGGACCCGGCATTCCCGGCCGCCGGCGGGATGTTCTGGTTGAGCCGGAACACGTTGCCGGGGTCGTAGTGCGTCTTCAGCACGCGCAGCCGCTGCCAGGCCACCGGGTGGTACGCCTCGCGCACCCGCTCCGGGCCCTCGTCGCCCAGCTCGTTGACGTACGCGCCCGAGCAGTGCGGCCGTAGCCCCGCCCAGACCCGGTCGGCCCAGGCCACGTGGGCGGCGGCGGCTCCGGGCCGCTGCCAGACCGCGTCCACCGAGCAGCTGACGGCGGCACCCCGGTGCCCCACCGCGGTGTCGAGCTCCCCCACCCGGGCGACCGCGCCGCCCAGCGGAGAGATCATCACGATGGAGCCGGCCCCCGGTACGGCACAGCCGGGCGCGGTCAGCGCGTCGACGGCGGCGTCGGTCAGCTCGGGCAGGTAGCCGGAGCGGCCGTACACGAAGGACCCGAACCGGCCCGCCATGTCGTAGAGCCGCTGCAGGGACGTGTAGCGCATCGGGCCCAGCCGGCGCAGCAGCGGCTCGCCGAGCTCCCGCAGCGCAGCCAGATCGCGGCCCGCCCGTTCCACCGTGCCGAGGTGGCACACGGCGAGCGCGACCGCGGGCCGGCCGCGCAGCTCCGGCGGCACGAACGGCGCGGGCGGCAGGCGCAACAGGTTGCACTGGACGGAGAGATCGTCCGGGGCTCCGGCGAGGAAATCCCGGTACCAGCGCAGCACCCGGGCCGCCTGCTCCGCCGCGTAGAAGACCGCGCCACCGGTGACCACGGGTCCCACCGGATGCAGGCGGAACTCGAGCGAGGTGACCACGCCGAAGTTGCCGCCGCCGCCGCGCAACGCCCAGAACAGGCCGGGCTCGCAGTCCTCGGCCGCCCGCATCCCGGTGCCGTCCGCCGTCACCACGTCGGCCGCCAGCAGGTTGTCCGCGGCCAGGCCGTGCCGGCGCATGAGCCAGCCGAAGCCGCCACCGAGGGTCAGCCCGGCCACGCCGGTCGTCGAGATCCGCCCGCCCGTGGTGGCGAGCCCGGCCTCCTGCGTCCGCGCGTCGAGCTCGCCCCAGAGCACTCCCGGCTGCACGGAGGCGAGGCGCCGGCCGGGGTCCACGCGGACGTCGCGCAGGCCCGACAGGTCGACGGTGACACCGCCGTCGCTCACCGCCCGGCCGGTGACGTTGTGCCCCGTGCTGCGCACCGACAGCTCCAGCTCGTGGCGGGCCGCGTACCGGATCGCCGTCGCGACGTCCGCCGCGTCGGCGCAGCGCACCACCACCAGGGGCCGGCGCCCGCCCGCGCCGGCGTTCCAGAGCCGGCAGGCCTCGTCGTAGCCCTCGTCGCCGGCGCGCAGCACCGCGCCGTGCACGGCGCCGGCGAGGTCCCGGACGGCCGCGGTGGCGAGCTCCACCTCAGTACGTCTCGGCGAGGACCCGTCGCAGCACCTCGCCGCTGGGCAGGCGCAGGGACTCCGGCGACGGCTCGTACAGGAAGAAGACGTGCCCGGACGGGTCGACGAAGCGGGCCGTGGCGCCGATGCCGGAGCGCACCACGCCCTCGGGGAACTCGAGGCCCTTCTCCCGCAGGTTCTTGACGGTCACCTCGATGTCGGGCGCGTGCAGCACCACCGCCTTGCCGCCCATCTCGACGGGATTGACCGTACGCGGCGGGCACGGGTGATCGATGATCTCCTCCTCCTCGCGGACGGTCTCCAGCGAGTGGGTGGTGAGGATGATCCCGCCGGTGTCGTACTTGACCACGCCTTCCTCGTCCGCCGTGGACGCGCGGCTGCACGGCCCGCCCTCGAGGTCGCGGATCCCGAGGGTCTGCGAGTAGAGCGCGAACGCCTCGTCGGCGTCCCGGACGAACAGGAACAGGTAGATCAGCGGTTTGCCGTCGAGCGTGAAGCCGTCGTCGGCCGCGGCCGCCGGTGGGGCCGTGTTCTCGGCGCGACGGCGCGACAGCGCCCGCACGGCCTCGATCCGGTCACCGCTGGGCCAGGTCAGCGACTCCTCGGAGGTCTCGTACAGGGTGAACCAGTGCCCGTCGGGGTCGTAGAAGTCGGTGATGGCGCCGATCTCGTACCGGTGCGTCTCGGTGAAGGCGACGCCGCGCGCCTCCAGGGCGGCCCGGGCCCGGTCGACGTCGTCCACCAGGAAGACGATGTCGGTGGAGTGGTCGTGCTCGCCGGGCAGGGTGACGCCGAAGTCCGACGCCCGGTTCAGCGCGAGGATCACCTCTCCGGTGTCGTACTTGACGGACTGGGCGTCCTCCTCGAGGACCCGCAGGCCCAGGGTCCGCTCGAAGAAGTCGCGCGAGACGCCCATGTCGCGCACGTAGAGGAACAGGTAGACGACGCGGGGATCGGTGAGCACGGTGGGACTTCCCTTCTCGGGTGCGGTGAGGCACGGATCAGCGGTGCGCGGCGGCGCCCCCGCTGATGAGGTCGAGCACCTTGGCGGCGCTGCCCCAGGTGAGGCTCTCCGCCGACGGCTGGTAGAGGCAGAACGTGTGCCCGTCCGGGTCGCGGAACCGGGCGGTGCCGCCGATGTCGCTGAACCCCGACGGCGAGCTGAACCGCAGCCCGCGCGCCCGCAGCGCCCGCTCGGCGGCGACCACGTCGGCGGCGTAGAAGACGCCGAGGAAGGCGTTGTACCGGATCGGGCGCCCGTCGGGGGCGTGCTCGCCGTGGTACGTGACGAGGTCCAGCGAGCCCGTGCGGTAGCGGCAGCTCTTCTCGTCCTCCGCCACGAGGGTCAGGCCCAGCACGTCGCGGTAGAAGATCAGCGAGGCGGCCGGGTCGGTCACCGCGAACCGCAGCTCGCAGATGTCGGCCCGCAGCGCCGGATCGGCGGGGCGCTCGCCGGCGAACACGTAGTGGTGCCCGTCGGCGTCGGTGAACGCGACGCCCCGGCGGTCCACGACGGCGCGGTCGGCGACCCGGACGACGATGGTGACGCCGTCCGCGGCCTCGCCCCGGAACTTGCGCTCGGCGAAGAGGTTGACGGCCAGCAGGGTGCCGCCCGCGTCGTACTTGACCAGGCCGTGGTGCTCGTGCGGCGGGTGGAACTGGTTCTCCACCACGGCGAGGCCGAACTCGTCCTCGTACAGGCGGCGGTGCCGCGGGAGCGACGACACGTCGACGAACACGAACATCAGCGGCGAGCCGGCGAGGCCGTCCTGCTCGGTGATCATCCGGAACCTCCGAAGCGCGCGGGGTCGAGGGGGGCGAGCAGCGGGTCCGGCCGCCCGGTCGTCATCGTGGCGGCGAGCGCGCGGGCCGTCCCGAGCGCCGGCGGCAGCCCGTGGCCGCCGAAGCCGGCGATGACCCACTGCCGTGCGCCGCCCGGCAGCGCGCCGGCGAGCGGCCGGCCGTCGGCGGTCTGGTCCATGATCCCGGCCCAGCGGTCCGTGACCGTGTGGGGCGGGAAGCCGGGAAAGGTGGCGGCGAGGAAGGCCGACAGCGCCTGCTGGATCGCCGCGTTCACCCGCTCGGCGCGGGTACCCGTCTCGGCGGCGGGGTCGGCCGACCGGCACCCGCCGACGACCACGGTCCCGTCGTCCGTCTGTCGCCAGTAGACACTGCCGAAGTCGACGGCCATCGCGGGCGCGATCATCGGCGGCAGCGTCTCGGTCGCGAGGACCTGTCCCCGCACGGGAGTGATCACCTCTTTCAGGCCCGGGTGGAAGGTGCCGGTCTGCGCCGCGCACGCGTAGACCACGTGTGACGCCTCGACCGGTCCGCGCGCCGTGTGCACGCGCCAGCCGCGCCGGCGCCCCGGCACCACCTCCCGCACCGCGGTACGGGTCGCCACGCGGGCGCCCCGCCGGATCGCCGCGGCAGCCAGCCCGTGGACGAGCCGGACGGGGTGCACGACGTGGCCGTCGCGCGCCCAGCGGCCGCCCGCGTACCGGGGTGCGATCGGCATCCCGGCCTTCTTCTCGCACTCCGGCCGGTCCAGGGCCCGCAGCGGCGACGCGTCCGGCGAGCGGCGGGCCACCTCGGCGCGGACCTCGGCGAGGACGGCCGCCGAGGAGGAGAGCGCCAGGTGCCCCGTACGCCGGAACCCCGCGTCGATCCCCTCCTCGGCCAGCACCGACCGGACGAGCCCGGGCTGCTCGAGCGGGCGCGGCCCGGGCAGGAAGACCCCGGCGTTGCGGCCGCTCGCACCCCCGGCGAGCACGCGGCGTTCGGCCAGCAGCACCGCCCAGCCCGAGCGGGCCAGCCAGTAGGCCGTCGCGACGCCCGCCAGGCCGCCGCCGACCACGACCGCGTCCACCTCGGCCGGCAGCACGGCCGGCGCGGGGAACGGGTCGGGGCCGGCGGTCGCGAGCCACGGGGCCGGCACGATCCCCGGCGTCACATGACGCCGTCGGTGGCCCCGGCCACGACGGGCGCGACCTCGTTGCCGTCCATCCGGGCGCGCCACTCCTCCATCACCTCGAAGATGTCCGCGGGCGGGGTGTTCAGCACGTCGGCGAAGATCTCGTCATCCTTGGTCACCACGATGTCGAACGCGGTGAGCTCGCCCGGGGTGAGCGTGCCGACCCGCTCGCCGGTCGACTCGAGGACGAGCGCGACCGGGCCGGTGGGTGAGTGGAAGTGGGTGCCGACCGGCGGGTAGTGGTTGACCGTCGCCGGGCCGAAGATGAGCGGCCGGTCCGGGTCGGTGAGCACCGGGCCGAGGGCCGTGTGGATCTTCCAGGACACCCGCCAGATGGCCGTGCCGGGGAAGTCGGAGCCGTCGGCGCTGTTGGCCTTGACGATGCCGTCGTTCGGGCGGCTGAAGTTCTGCTCGACCCGGATCGGGCCGAGGGCGGCCTGGATGATCTCGCCGCCGTGCATGAGGATCTTCAGGTACATCTCGTTGCGGCCGTCGCCGTCGAGGTCCATCCGCGGGCTGCGGTGCATGAGCACGATGCCGTTCTTCACGCTCATCTGGTAGTTCTCGACGATGCCGTCGATGGTCAGCAGGCAGGAGCAGACGCCCTTGAGCAGCTCGACGCCCCCGATCGACGGGAAGTTGTGGTTGAAGCCGCGGACCGCCTGGGTGAAGGTCTCCTTGCCGCCCTCGGTCACCGACAGTGAGTTGATGCGCCCGGCAAGGGCGATGTAGTCGGGATCGGACTGGGCGGTCACCCGGTCCTGCACGGACCGCCAGCGGAACACCTCGACGACCTTGATGTTCTCGTGGCCGTTGCGGGCGCCGCGGAGGACCTCGATCGGGTAATCGCCGGCGTACCCGTGCTCGCGCAGCAGCGACCACTTGGCGCGCACGTTCTCCACCAGCTCGTCGACCGACGCGGGGTCAGCCTCGTAGGTCTCCATCTGCACGAGCGACTCATTGCGATAGACATTGACCGACATATTGATTTCCCCTTCTGGCCACCGCATTCTTCGCGGCCACGCGAAATGGCTCGTCAACAATTCTGACGGCGCCGGGGCGGCGGGCCTTCTCGTGATTTGCTCACCTGAGTGCCGATTCGCCGGCGCCGGCGCGGGCGAGCGGCTCGGGCTGCAGCAGGAAGAACGGGTGGCCGAACGGGTCCTCGAAACGCGCGAACAGGCCCGCGTCGTGCCCGGTCACGCCGGCGACGCCGACGCCGTTGGCCCGCAGCGCCGTGACCGTCGCCTCGATGTCGCCGACCTCGAACACGGGCGCGATCCCCTGCCCGTGCGCCGGCGTGAACACCCGCGGCGAGTACGGCCGCCCCAGGTCGTCGAAGACCATGGTGCGCTCGTGCATGTGGTGGGTGGACAGCAGCACACCGCCGCCGTCGTACTTGCCGATGCCCTCGATCTCGGCGTCGCAGTCCTGGTTGCAGCAGTGCACGCGTTCCAGCAGGGCGAGCCCGAGCGCGTCACGGTAGAAGCCGAGCGCCGCCATCTGGTCGTTCTCGAACATGAACAGGTAGATCAGCGGGTTGCCGGACAGGCCGGTGAGCTCCGGCGGTCCCTGCGCCGCAGCGGACGCCGGCCCGATGGCCCGGTCGGTGCCCCGGCCGCGGCGGCGCCACACCTCGCGGACCTTCGGCGCGCTCGGCCAGGTCAGCGACTCCGCCGACGGCTGGTAGAGCATCAGCCGGTGCCCGTTGGGGTCGTAGAAGTCGGTCACCAGCCCGACCTCGTAGCTGCGCCGCCGCTCGAAGGTCACGCCACGGGACTCCAGCGCGGCCCGCGTCGCCTCGAGGTCCTCGGTCAAGAACACCACGTCCGAGGAGTCGTCGCGGCGGCCGAAGAGGCGTACGCCGTGCCGCGCGGCCGGTTCGAGCCAGATCTCGAGGAGCCCGGCGTCGAGCCGTACCCGCTCCGGCGTGGTCTCCAGCACGGGAAGGCCGAGCCGCCGGTGGTAGTGGTCGGCGGACTCGGCCACGTCGTGCGCGTACATGATGAGCGAGGTGATCCGGGCGCCGGTGAGCATCGCAGCAGACCTCCGGGAACGGGCGGCCCGGTGTGCCCGGGACGCCCGGCGGGCCGTACCCCGCCATGCTCGCCGCGACCGGCGGCGGCCTCCTTCTCGTCCGTTGCTCTCTTGGCCGCCGTCAGAAGGCGGTGGGGTGGCTCGGCTCGTAGATCGCCAGATCGCCGCCGCCGGGCAGCTTGATCGACGACAGCCGTCCCCACCTCTGCTGGCTGACCGCGCCGAACTCGACGCCCTTCTCGCCGAGCTCGGCCATCGTGGCGTCCAGGTCGTCGCAGAGCAGGTAGAGCTCGTGGCCGCCGGGACCCTCGCTCGGGTGCACGGCCAGCTCGGTGGGCGGCAGCGCGAACACCAGCCAGCCGCCGCCGGCGTCGACCGAGCGCAGCTGCAGCACGTCGCTGAGGAACCTGCGGGTCTCGTCCGCCTTGTCGCTGTAGACGATGGCGTGGGCACCGGTGATCATGACTTCTCCTAACGGGACGATCTTCACGAATGCCGTACGTGGCAGAGCCGACGATAGCCCTCGTCACCCGGCCCGCGAGCCGACGGGTTCGATGCCCAGCTTGGCGAGCAGATCGCCGAAGTTGTCCGCCGCGTAGTGCTCGACGATCCGGCCGTCGCCGAAGGTCACCAGGTCGGTGCCGGCGTGCTCGATCGCCCGGCCGGTCGGTGGATGCCGCAGCAGCGGGCCGAGGTGGGTGCCGGTCATGGTCCACCGGAACGCCACGGTCTCGCCCTCGGCGGCCATCCTGTCGACGGTGTAGCGCAGGTCCGGGAAGGCCTTCCGGAGCGCCGTGATCTTCCGCTTGAGGTCGGTGCTCGTCTTCGGGGCGCCCGGTCCGCCCCCGGGATCCGGGTCGGCGCTCAGCAGCTCGTCGACGACCGTGAGATCGCCGGTGTTGAAGGCCTCCGTCATCCGGCGGACCAGATCCTTGTTGCGCTCCGCGGGCATCGCGCGCTCCCTCCCCGGCCGTACGGCTCGTTCGCAGCCGATCCAAGTGCGTGGCCGCGTCCGCGCCTACTCCCACCTTGCGAAAAGCGCGATGGCGGAAACAGCAAGGCACGAGCAGCCGCGCCGGGCCGGCGGGCACGAAGCTGGGTGGACGCTGACCGTACGAGCGCAAGGAGCAGTGATGGAGGAGTCCCCCGGCGCGGCGCTGAGCCGCATCCTGCTGGGTAACCGCGTTCAGCAGGCGGTGCACGTCGCGGCGAAGTTCCGCATCGCCGACCTGGTGGCCGACGGCCCGCGGACCGCGCCGGACCTCGCCGCCGCGGCCGGCCTGCACGCCGGGGCCCTGTACCGGCTGCTGCGGGTGCTGGCCGGGTACGGCGTCTTCGCCGAGGACGAGCAGGGGCGCTTCGGCCTCACCCCGATCGCCAACCTGCTGCGGACGGGCACCCGCGAGTCCAAGCACGCCTTCGCCCTGTGGTCCGGTCCTCCGAGCTACGAGCTGTTCGGCTCCCTGGACCACAGCGTGCGTACCGGCGAGCCCGCCTTCGACGAGCTGTTCGGCTGCGAGTTCTACGAGTACCTGACCCGCAACCCGGAGCACGGCGCGGTCTTCGACGAGTTCATGGCGCGTCAGAGCGCCCCGATGGGTCCGGTGCTCGCCGCCCGGGACCTGCCGGCGGGCGCCACCGTCGTGGACGTGGGCGGCGGCCGGGGCGAGCTCATCGCCGCGGTGCTCGCCGCGCACCCGGACGCCCGTGGCGTGCTGTACGACACCGAGCGCGCCCTGGAACGGGCGCCGGAAGTGCTGAGCCGGGCCGGGGTGTCCGACCGGTGCCGCACGGTGGCCGGCGACTACCTGGAGTCCGTGCCGGCCGGCGGCGACGTCTACCTGCTCAAGAGCATCGTGCACGGGTTCGCCGACGCGGAGGCCGCCTCGGTGCTGGCCAACTGCCGCAAGGCGATGGCGGCCGACGGTCGGGTGTGGATCGTCGAGTTCGTCCTGCCGCCCGGCAACATCCCCTCCCCCGGCAAGTTGATGGACCTGCTCATGCTGGTGGGCAGCCACGGCGGCCGGGAGCGCAGCGAGGCGGAGTTCCGGGAGCTCTGCGCCGACGCCGGGCTGGAGCTGACCGGCGTCGACGTGACCCGGTACGGCTATGGCGTCGTGGCGGCGCGGGCCGCGGGCTGAGCAACCCGGGACGCACGCACGCTCAGCCGCTCGAGCAGGCGCAGCTGCTCGTCCACCGGCGGCTGCAGGGGGTTGGTGAAGAGGACCTCGTCCACGCCCATCCCGGCGGCCCGGGGCAGGTCGTCCGCGATCTGCTCCGGTGACCCGCCGAGGAACGGCCGCCGCTCGTCCCACGCCTCGGCGGTCATCGGCGTGTTGGCGCGGACGGCGACGGTGAGCCGGCCGGGATCGCGCCCGGCGGCCGCGGCCGCGGCACGGAACCGCCCGATCGCCGACGCCAGCGCCTCCGGCGAGACCAGCATCGGGTTGAAGCCGTCCGCGATCCGGCCCGCGCGTTGCACGGCGGCCGGCGCGAAGCCACCGATGAGCACGGGCACGCCGCCCGGCCGGCACGGCTTGGGGTTCACCGCCGAGGGCGGGATCCGGTAGAAGTCGCCGTCGAAGCCCACCGGGTCCGGACCCCAGGCCGCGCGCAGCGCCGCCACGAACTCCTCGAACCCGCGGCCGCGGCGCCTCGGGGGCACGCCCGCGGCCGTGAACTCCTGCCGGATCCAGCCCTGCCCGAGCCCCGCGACGGCCCGTCCGCCGCTGAACCGGTCGAGCGTGGCGAGGCGCCGGGCGAGGGTCACGGGTACGTGGAACAGGGCGGTCAGCACGCTCGTACCGAGGCGGACCGTCCGCGTGTGCGCCGCCACGTACGCGAGCGTCTCCAACGGTTCGTACGTCGTGCGGTAGTGCTCGGGCAGCGGACGCGGCGGGCCACCGGGCTGCGGCACGTCGCCGAGCGGGCACAGCAGCCGCTCGTACGTCCACACCGAGGCGTACCCGAGGGCCTCCGCCTCGCGGGCGACCCGGACGATCGCGTCGGGACCGGCGTGCGGGCCGGAGGTGGGCAGCGTGACACCGAGGTCCATGCCTCGATCGTGGCAGTCACCGCGCCGCGCACCTTCTCGCCTGTTGCGCTGAATCCCGCTACGGTCGGGCGTGTGACGAAGGACGAGTTGCTGGCGCACTGCCTGGCGAAACCCGGGGCGTGGGTGGACCAGCCGTGGGAGGGCGACACGGTGGTCAAGGTCGGTCCGAAGATCTTCGCCTTCTTCGGCTCGGGCGGCGGCGCCGAGACCCACGGCAGCGTGGGCGTCAAGTGCGGGCCCAACCGGGACACCGCGGACGAGTGGCTGAAGCGCTACCCGCAGGACGCCTCGGTGATGGCCTACATCGGCCGGTCGGGGTGGAACGATCTGCGCTTCGGCGGGGCGATCCCGGACGACGAGGTGCTGGAGGCGGTCGACGAGTCGTACCGCCTGATCGTCTCGAAACTGCCCAAGAAGGACCGTCCGGCGTAGCCCGCAACCGGGGAGAAGACCGCGGGCACCGTTCGCTCCTAGGGTTCCGGGCGGGTCGCCGCACGCGGCGGCGGCAGATGGGAGCCCGCCGTGCTCAGCGACTACCCGCACGTCTTCAGCCCGCTGCGGATCGGCCCGATGGAGGTCGCCAACCGCATCTTCATGCCGCCGCACGGGATCCCGCTGGTCGCGCCCGGGCCGCACGGCACCCGGGTGCCCTCGGAGGACTTCGCCCACTACTACGCCGCGCGCGCCGAGGCCGGCGTGGCACTTTTCGGCCACAGCCTGTCGGTGCTGCCGCTGCTGGGCGGGCTCCCCTGCCCGGCGTACCCGGAGTCGGTGCCGTCGTTCGCCACGGTCGCCGACATGGTCCACGAGCACGGCTCGCGCATCTTCGGCCAGCTGCACTACTCGACGCTGACGTCGGGGGCCTGGGAGCCGCTGACGCCGCGCACGCCGGTGCTCGGCGCCTCCAGCTACCAGCGGTACGAGCGCTACGACACGTGCCACGAGCTGAGCACCGCCGAGATCGCCGAAATCATTCACCTGTACGCCCGGGGCGCCGCGAACCTGAGCCGGGCCGGGTACGACGGGATCGAGATCCACGCCTCGCACGGGGTGCTCATGGAGCATTTCCTGTCGCCGTACTTCAACCACCGCACGGACGGGTACGGGGGCACCGCGGCCGGCCGGATGCGGCTGCTGACCGAGACGCTCGAGGCCGTACGCGAAGCCGCCGGCGCGCACGTGGCGCTGGGCGTACGGATGATCTGCGACGAGCGGATGCCCGGCGGGCTGACCCCGGACGACGTCCGCGAGATCCTCGCCGTGCTGGCCGGGCGGCACCTCATCGACTACGCCGACATGGACATCGCCGTCGAGCCGCAGCAGGCCACGCTGATGACGACGCCGTCGCTGATCGCACCGCTGCACCTGCGGGACCTCGTCGCGGCGGTCCGCAAGGACCTGCCGCCGGAGATCGCGGTGATCAGCTCGCTGGGCCGGGTCACCTCGATCGCCGACGCGGAACGGATGCTGGCCGAGGGCGTGGCCGACATGGTCGGGGCGGCCCGGGGCCTCATCGCGGAGCCCGAGCTCGTCCGGCACGCGCGCGAGGGCCGCGAGCAGGACAGCCGGACGTGCGTGGCCGTCAACTACTGCATCGCCGGCGTGCAGCACTCCGGCTCCTTCGGCTGTGCGCTCAACCCGGCGAGCGGCCGGGAGCGGCGCTGGGGGAACGCGTCGTTCACACCGGCCCCGCGTACGGGAAAGGTCGTCGTGGCCGGCGCCGGACCGGCCGGGCTGGAGGCGGCCCGGGTGGCGCGCCTGCGCGGTCACGAGGTCGTGGTGCTGGAGCGGGCCGGGCACCCCGGGGGCCAGCTCGGCCTGTGGGCGGCCCTCCCCGGCCGTGAGGTGCACGCGCGGACCGTCTCCTGGTACGAGCGCGAGCTGGCCCGCCTCGGCGTCGAGATCCGCACCGGAACGCCGGCCGACCGCGCGACCGTCCTCGGTGAACGCCCCGACGCGGTCGTCGTCGCCACCGGCGCCCGGTACGCCGCCACCGGCGAGAGCGGCTTCCTGCCGGCCGCGGTGCCCGGCCACGACCAGAACTTCGTGATCACGCCGGAGGACGTGCTCGGCGGCCGGGTGTCGCCCACCGGCACCGTCGTCGTGCTGGACGACGAGGGCCTGCAGACCGGCGTCGGCGTGGCGGAGGTGCTGGCCGGCCGTGGCGCGGAGGTGCACTTCGTGACGCGGCATCCGCAGCTGGTCCCGGCCCTGGTCTTCGACGGTCACCTGCCGCTGATCCTGCAGCGGCTGGCACGCCTCGGCGTACGCCTGCGGACCCGTACGCATCTGCGCCGCATCGATCCGGGCGCGGTCACCCTCTTCGACGTCTTCACCGACGAGGAGGAGACGCTGTCCGGCGTCTGCGCCGTGGTGATGGCCACGATGCGCAAGCCGCGGGCCGGCCTGGCCGACCTGCTGGCCGGCGAGGTCGGCCAGGTGTTCCTGGTGGGCGACGCCCTGGCGCCGCGCGGGCTGGCCGAGGCGACGTTCGAGGGGCAGCAGTTCGCCCGGCTGATCGGCGAGACGGACGCGCCGCGGACCACGATGGAGCAGCTGCTGCGCCCGATCGCCGCCGAGGCGTTCGCCCGTCCCGCGGCGGCGCTGCGGGCCGCCGCGGATCCGGGCCGGGGGCGCTAGAAGCGCAGCGGAAGGGCGGCCAGCCCGCGCAGGTGCAGGCCGCTCGGCTTCCACTGCAGCTCGTGGCTCGGCACGGCGAGGCGGAGATCCGGCATCCGGCGCAGCAGGGTGCTCAGCGCGATCTCCGCCTCCAGGCGCGCCAGCGGCGCACCGAGGCACGCGTGCACGCCCCGGCCGAACGCCACGTGGTGGGTGTCCTCGCGGGTGATGTCGAGCCGGTCCGGCGCGTCGAAGACCGCGGGGTCCCGGTCGGCGGCGGCCAGCGACACGAGCACGACCTCGCCCCGGCGGATCAGCACCCCGCCCACCTCGGCGTCCTCCAGCGCGATCCGGCGGCGCAGCTCGATCGGGCCGTCGTAGCGCAGGAACTCCTCCACGGCCCACCGCATCGCCTCCGGATCGGTCCGCAGGCGGGCGAGCTGATCGGGGTGCTCCAGCAGCGCCAGAACGCTGTTGCCCAGCAGGTGGGTGGTGGTCTCGTGGCCGGCGAAGGTCAGCCCGAACGTCATCGAGACGAGCTCGGTCTCGGACAGCGAGTCGGCCCGGTCCGGCGCGACCAGGGCGGAGAGCAGGTCGTCGCCGGGCGCCCGCCGCCGGGCGTCGAGCAGGCCGCGGACGTAGTCGAGGTACGGGACGAGCTCGCCCGTGAGCGCCTCCGCGCCGGCCGGGCTGCGGTCGAACCGGGCCAGCGCGCGGGACCAGCGCCGCAGGTCCTCCCGATCCCGCTCGGGGATGCCGAGCAGGTTCATGATGACCGTGACCGGCAGCGGGAAGGCGTAGTCGGCGATGAGGTCCATCGAGCGGTCGCCGGTCGCCGCGGCGCGCTCGTGCACCGCGTCGAGCAGGCGGTCGGCGAGCTCCTGGACGAAGCCGCGCATCTCCTCGACGAGCCGGGGCGTGAACGCCTTCTGCACCAGCGCCCGCAGCCGGGTGTGGTCCGGCGGGTCGTTGCTGGACATGAACGAGTCGAACAGCGCCATCACGCCGCGCGCGCCCGGGGAGACGGCGGGCGCGTCGGCGCCCTGCGAGACCATGGCCCGGGTCGAGAAGCGGGCGTCGTCGCGCAGGACGGCCAGCACGTCCGCGTGGCGGGTCAGCAGCCACACCTCGCCACGGTCCGGAATGGTCACCCGGCACGCCGGCGCCTCCTCCCGCAACCGCCGGTAGGTGGCGTGCGGATCCGCGTGGAAGCCGGGATCGAAGAGGTCGACATTCGCCGTCGTCGTCATCCGAGCGACGGTAGGGCCGGGCCCGCCGTACCGGCTACTCCCAGATTGCGGCTCGCTTTCGCAAGCCGGGAGAAAGCTGATCGCGGGTCGCGTGGCTAGTGTTTCCAGACACCGTGGTGTTTCCAGTTCCCATCGGGAGAAGCGATGTCAGACGAGCCGGAACCGCAGGAGATTTCCCAACCAGTACACACCGCAGAAGAGGCGCATAATCTCGAGGTCACCCGGGCCATGGTCAATGCCTATTCGACCGGCGACAGAAGCGTCGTCGCCCAGTTCGTGGATCCGGAGCTGCGCAGCAATTCTCCCCGGCCGGCGGGGACCCAGCGCCTGGAGAACGAGATCGACCTCCAGAAGAGCTCGTTCGGGGACATCACGTTCCGTGAGGAAGTGACGATCGCCGACGGCGACAAGGTGTTCCTGGCGTGGGTGGCGACCGGGACGGACACCGGCGGGATCTTCGGCAGACCGCCCACCGGACTGCAGTTCGAACTGCACGGCGGTGAGGTGATCCGGTTCCGCAACGGCCTCATCGTCGAGCACTGGGACCACTGGCTCAAGCCGCGGCTGGAGTCCCTGATCCTCATCGACGCCCTCGACGACGACGTGATCGCAAGCCTGCGCTCCGGCGGAATGCTCTGACCACCCGGCCCCAAGGAGGAAGCACAATGCCCGGTCCGGCACGCGAGACCAACCGGGAGGTGGCCCGGCAACTCGTCGCCTCCTGGAACGAACACGGCGAGACACACCTGCCGGAGAACCTGCTCGACGAGCGCGCGGTGCGGTTCTTCCCGCACCCGCTGGGGCTGGCGGCGCGCGGCGCCCGGCCCTCGCCGTCGGAGATCGCCCTGCCCCGCGAGGCGTTCCCCGACCAGCGGTACACCGAGGAGGTGGTGATCGCGGACGACACGTACACGTTCATCGGCTGGCGGATGGAGGGCAGCCACCGCGGCCGGCTGTACGGGCGCCGGGCGGGCCGGGGCGAGCGGGTGCACGTCAACGGCGCCGACCTCATCCGGGTCGCCGACGGCAAGATCGTCGAGCACTGGGACTACTACTCCAAGGCGCGCGTGCACGCCCTGGCCCGTACCGGCCAGCTCGACCGCGAGATGCAGCGCCAGCTGATCCGCGACGGGCTGATGGGCCGCAACCGGCGTACCGGCCGGCGTCAGCCGGGCTGACGACGCGCCCGCCGGAGACCCCGGCACGGACGGCCGGCGGGTTCCTCATCGGACCCCGCCGGCCGTCCGTCGTCTCAGAAGGTCACCGGCAGCGCGGAGAGTCCCCGCAGGAAGATGCCGCCCGGGCGGTAGGTCAGCTCCGCCGGGTCGACCGCGAGCGCCAAGGCGGGCATGCGGCGCAGCAGCGTCGCGAAGGCGACCTGTCCCTCGACCCGGGCCAGCGGCGCGCCGACGCAGACGTGGATGCCCTTGCCGAACGTCAGGTGGTGGGTCCCGGCACGGGTCACGTCGAGCGTGTCGCCACCGGGGATCGCCCGCGGATCGCGGTTGGCGCTGGCGATCGACACCAGCACCACGTCGCCGCGGCGGATCGTGACGCCGGCCAGCTCGACGTCCGCCAGCGCGACACGCGCCCGCGGCACCTCCACCGACGGGTCGAAGCGCAGCAGCTCCTCGACCGCGCCGCGCAGCAGCCCCGGATCGCGGCGCAGCAGGTCCGGCTGCCCGGGATGGGTCAGCAGGGCCAGCGTGCCGTTGCCGATCAGATGCAGCGTCGTCTCGTGCCCGGCGAAGATCAGCACGTAGACCATCGCGAGCAGGTCGTCCTCGGAGAGCCGGTCGCCGTCCTCCTCGACGTGCACCAGCGCGCTGATCAGGTCGTCGGCCGGGTCCCGCCGCTTCCGCGCGGTCAGCTCCCGCAGGTAGTCGATGAACATGTCGACCTCGGGCGCGATCCGCTCGGCGAGCTCCAGGCTGCCGTCGAAGGCGGCCAGCGCGGTGGACCAGCGCCGGATGTCCGCCCGCCGCTCCTCGGGCACGCCGAGCAGGTCCATGATGATCGTGACCGGGATGGGGAACGCGAAGTCGGCGATCACGTCCATCGTGCGCTCGCCGGTGGCCGCGGCGCGCTCCTCGACCGCGTCGAGCAGCCGGTCGGCCAGCCGCTGGACGTTGGGCCGCAGCCCCTCGACGAGCCGCGCGGTGAACGCCTTCTGGACGAGCTTGCGCAGCCGGGTGTGCTCCGGCGGGTCCTTGCCCAGCATGATCTCGTTGAACAGCATGTAGACCCCGCGAACGTGCGGCGGCAGCGCCGGGCCCTCGTCGATCTGGCCCAGGAACGACCGGGTGCTGAACCGGTCGCGGTCCATGAGCACCGCCGACACGTCGGCGTAGCGGGTCAGCAGCCACGCCTCGCGCCCGTCGGGCAGCACGACCCGGGCCGCGGGCTCGTCGTCGCGCAGGCGCGCGTACCGGCTGTACGGATCGGCCTTGAAGGCGGGATCGAGGATGTCGAAGGTTCTGAGTCCGGTCATGTGCCGCTCCCTTCAGCGCGGGCCGCCCGACGCGCGGCCGGACCCGCCGATGGGCCGAACCTACCGGCGTGACCTGCGCTTTCTTTCCTGCCGCTTGCGGTTTCAGCGGTGTCCCCCGGCGGTGGCGATCAGGGCGAGCGTGCCGGTGATGCGGCGGGGCTCGTACAGCTCCTTCGCGTGCCACAGCGCGGCCCCGCCGGGGGTCTCGGGCAGCCGCGCCCCGGCCGCCGCACCCGAGATCTGCCACGCGTACGCCGTTTCCTCGCGGGTGCCTCGCCAGCGGCCCCAGGCGCCGTCGGATCGCCGGGTGCCCCGGACCCAGTCGGCCGCGCGGGCGACGGCGGCGCGCGACCGCGGATCCGGTAACCGGCGCAACGCCGCCACCGCGCTCGCCGTGGCGTAGTACGGCGACGCGTGCCACTTGTCGTCCCAGTGCCCGTCGGGGTGCTGCACGTCGAGCAGGTAGGTCCCGGCCACCGCGATGCCCCGGCGGATGAAGGCGTCGCGGCTCCCCGCGTCCCGGGCGCCGCACAGCGCCTCGAGGACGTGCGCGTTGGTGGAGGAGGACACGCTCCGCTCGCCCGGGAACGTGGCGAAGTGCGTCGGGTGCTCGTACGGCGCCAGCAGCCGTACGTCCGCCGGGCGGCCCAGCGCCTGCAGGGCCACCAGCACGATGGCGGTGTCGTCGCTGTCCGGGGCCAGCGCGGGCCCGGCACCACAGCCGGCCTCGCCGAGCTGAGCGGCGAGCCAGGGGCCGAGGCCGGCGCTCACCGCCGCGGGCAGCGTCAGCCCGGCCCGGTCCGCCACCCCGGCCAGATGCGCCGCCTCGAAGACGGTCACCGGCGCGACGGTGGGCCAGGCGCCACCGAGCCGCCGGCCCTCGGCCGTCAGGTAGCCGGCCGCCGCCGGGGACGGCCGGCCGCTCCACGCCGCTGCCGCCGCGGTGGCCGCCGGGGAACAGGCGAGCGATCCGTCCGCCAACGGTCGCGCGGCGAAGGCGGCCGGCAACCCGTCGAGGACCTCCAGGGAGTAGTGGGCCGCCGCGGGCAGGCGAGCACCGGAGGCGGCCGCGGCGCGGTGCCGGTGCAGCGCTCGCAGGCCGTCGCGGTGCAGGCTCAACGCCACGCGTACGCCGGGCAGCGCCGCGTCGTCCGGGGCGAGGGCCCGCACCAGCGACTCCAGCAGGGCGGGGACGGTGAACTCCACCGCGATCAGGTCCGGCAGCGCCGCCGGGGCGAGGGCGTGCGGGTCGGCGGCGAGGTAGGTCAGCGCTGCGCGGGTCGCCGTGGCTGCGCGCGTACGCATCGGCTCCGGCGGTTGTGCCGTGCCCAGGGCGCACAGCATGGTGGCGGCGGCGAGCGTGGGAACCGTCCGGTAGCCGCGGGACATCTCCGGCGGTCCCCAGCCACCGTCGGGCTGCTGCGCCTCGAGCAGGGACACGAGGCCGGCGTACGCGAGGTCGTCGGGCAGCAGCCGGGGCTCCCGCAGCCGGAACCGCAGCACCTGGGCCGTGTCGTACCAGGACGGTCCGAGATCGCTGGTCGGCGCGTGCCGGATGGCGAGCAGCCGGCGGCCGACCTCGCCGGCGACGTCCGCGAGCAGCGCGGTCATGGCGCGACCGTGGCGACGGGGCGGTACCGCGGGGTGCGGGGCATCCAGCGCGCGCTGGCCACGAACCAGCCCTCGTAGTGGCTCAGGTACCGCTCCAGGTCCGCGGCCGCGCCGGGCAGGTCGATGCCGACGAGCACGGTGGCCGGCAGGCTCGCGCGCACCGACCGGAACGTCTCGACCTCACCCCGGGCCACGGTCTCCACCCAGGACGCCGCCCGGTGCCGTGCCCAGCCGAACTCCCGCTCGGCGACGACGACGAGGTTCATGGTGGCGCCCCGCTCGGTCTCCAGCGAGCACAGGTCGTTGACCCAGCACGAGTAGTCCCCGGCGGCGGCGCCGGCGAGCTGCACGGCCGGGTGGGTCCGCAGCACCGGGTCGAGCCGCAGGTCGCAGAGGAGGAAGCCGAGCTCCCGCGACGGCGGCACGGCGGCGGTGAGCGGGCGCATGCGCAGGTACTCCGCCAGCGTCGGCACCGCGCCGCGCCGGCGCAGCTCGACCTCCCAGAGCGTGGCGCGCAGGTAGCGCAGGATCTCGTGGTGGAAGGCGGCGCTGTCCCAGCCGGGCCGCCACGCCGCGATCGCGTCACCGAGCAGGCCGAGCATCCGCACCGCCGGGTCGTCGCCCGGTCCGGTACGCCCCCCGGCGAGCACCGAGGCCACCCGCCGGTGCACGCCACCCAGCCGGGGCGCCTCGTGCCGGGGCAGCCGGTCCGCCCAGGCCTCGTCGAAAAGCCAGAAGAACGCGAACCAGAGCGCCGCGATGCGCAGCGCCTCCCGGGCCGCGTACGGGTACGCCAGCCCGGCCAGCCGTCCGATGCCGATGGTGCCGAGCTCCGGTCCCGCACCGGCCTCCGCGAGGCTGAGCCCCAGAAATTGCTCGGCGTCGGCGGCGTACGGGCTCACCCGTACGGTGAACGGGCAGTACGGCTCGGGCACGGTCCTCACCACCGCACCGGGAGCGCCGTCACGTCCGGCGCGATCACCCCGGTACGCACCGGCAGCTCGCTCTCCGGCACGGCGAGCGCGAGCCCGGGCAGCCGCCGCGCGAGTGCCGCCACCGCCACCTGCACCTCCATCCGGGCCAGGGCCGCGCCGAGGCAGAAGTTGCTGCCCCGGCCGAACGTCGTGTGGTCGGCGGCGCCGCGCCCGGCGACGATGCGCTCCGGGTCCGGGTAGTGCTCCTCGTCGCTGTTGGCCGACTCCAGGCTCGCGACGGCCACCGCCCCTTCGGGCACCGTGCCCCCGGAGAGCTCCACGTCGCAGCGGGCGAGGCGGGGCAGCGCGGCGGAGGCGGGCGTGGTGAGCCGCAGCAGCTCCTCCACCACCGGCGCGGTCAGACCGTCGTCGACGCGTACGGCCGCGTACACCTCGGGCTGGCGCAACAGGATCGGGACGGCCTTGCTCAGCACCACCGAGACGGAGTGCATCGCCGGCAGGCAGGCCCGCATGGCGAGGGTGGCCAGCCGTTCCGGGCGCATCCCGGCGCGGCGGTGGCCGGCCGTGACCAGCGCGCCGAGCAGGTCGTCGGCGGGGACGCGGCGGCGCTGCTCGAGGGCCGTCCGGAAGTACTGGAACACCGTGGCGGACGCCGCCCGCGACTGCGCGCCGGGCGAGTCGACGGTCACCAGCGGCGCCAGGTCCCGCAGCCGCGGCCGGTCGGCGGCGGGAATGCCGGCCAGCTCGCCGATCACGGTCATCGGCAGCACCGCGGTGTACGCGGCGACGAGGTCGGCCGGCGGTCCCGTGGCGACGAGGCGGTCCAGCAGCTCGTCCGCGATCCGAGCGGTCCCGGGGCGCAGCCGTTCCACCGCCCGCGCCGTGAACCACCGGTTCACCAGCTCGTAGGGCATCGAGTGGCCGTCCTCAGTGGACGCCGGGACGGCCGGCGGCGCGTATGCGACGAGCTCACCGGGAGCCGTCCGGGACAGCGCGGCCCGGCTGAACCGCGCGTCCTCGAGCACCACGCGGACGTCGGCGTACCGGGTGACCAGGTACGCACCGACCCCGTTGGCCATGGTGACGCGGGCGACCGGACGCTCGGCGCGCAGCCGCCGGTAGATCGGATCGGGGCGCAGCACGTCGGTACGCGCGAAGGGGAACACGAGCCGGCCGGCGGGCAGCGCGACGTCACTGGTCATCGATCGGCACCTCCCCCGCGGCCGATCGTTCCAGCGCGGCCGCCCGGGCACTTCTCGCCCATTGCTCAGGCGCCCGACAACCGCAAGGAGGAACAAGCTGCGCCGCACGTCAACGGCCTAGCGTCGGTCTGACCGCCGACGCCGGGAGGGGTCATGACGCTGACACGCCGTCCCACCATCCGCGCACCTCGCGCCTGGCCGCTGCTGGGTCATGCCTGGCCGCTGCTGCGCGACCCGCTGGGCTTCGTGCAGAGCCTTCCGGAGTACGGCGACGTCGTCTGGATCCGCCTCGGGCCCGCCCGTGCGGCGCTCGTCTGCGATCCCCGGCTGACCAGCGCGGTGCTGCTGGACGACCGTACGTTCGACAAGGGTGGCCTGCTCGTCGAGCGCGGCCGGGAGGTGGTCGGCAACGGCGTCGGCACGTGCCCGCACGACGAGCACCAGCGGCAGCGCCGGCTGGCCCGCCCGGCCTTCCACCCCGCACGGCTCCCGCACTACGCCGAGGGGATGCGGCGCCAGATCGCCACGGTCCTCGGAGGGTGGCGCGACGGCCGGGAGATCGACGTGCTGGGTGAGATGCTGACGCTCACCGGCGGCACCGTCGTGGAGGCCATGTTCGCCGCCACCAGCCTGCCGGCGCGTACGCTCGCCACCGCGCTGGACGACTTCGCCACCGTGCTCGCCGGGATCTACCGCCGGATGTTCCTGCCCGCCCCGCTCGACCGGGTGCCGTTGCCCGGCAACCTGCGCTACCGGGCCGCCCGCAACCGGCTCCGCCGCACGGTCGGGGACCTCGTCGCCGACTACCGCCGTACCGGCACGGACCGCGGCGACATCCTCAGCGTGCTGGTCGGATCGCAGGGCCCCGGGTTCACCGACGACGAGATCCACGACCAGGTGGTGACGCTGTTCCTCGCCGGCACGGAGAGCGCGGCGAGCGTCCTGGCCTGGGCGCTGCACGTCCTCGGCGAACGCCCCGACCTGGAGACCCGGCTGCACCGGGAGGTGGACGCGCTGAACGGGGACCTGCCCGGCCCCGAGGACCTGCCGTCGCTGGACCTGACCGGCCGCATCGTCACCGAGACGCTGCGCGTGTACCCGCCCGGCTGGCTGTTCACCCGGCGCACCACCGCCGCCACCCGGCTGGGCGAGCACGACATCCCCGCGGGGACGACCGTCGCGTTCAGCCCGTACCTGATGCACCACCGCGCCGACCTGTTCGACGACCCGGAACGCTTCGACCCCGACCGCTGGGACGGTACGAGCGCCGGCCCGCCCGCCCGGGGTGTCTTCATCCCGTTCGGCGCGGGCGCCCGCAAGTGCCTGGGCGACACCTTCGCGATGACCGAGGCGACGCTGGCGCTCGCGGCGATCACCCGGCGGTGGCGGCTGCGCCCCGTAGCCGGCCGTCCGGTGCGCCGTACGGTCGACACCACGCTGCGCCCCCGCGGGCTGCGCATGCGTCTCGAGGCACGGTGACGATCGCGCCGGCCCGGATCCCGGGCGTCGCGGCGTCATGGCTCGCCGCGGTCGAGGAGGGGCTCGCCGAGCGGGTCGCCGGCGTGCCCGAGCCGCTCACCGGGCCCTGCCGCCGGATCGTCACCGCGCCGGCCAAGCGCCTGCGGCCCACCCTCGTGCTGTCGGCGGCCGCGTGTGCCGGCGGCGGCCTCACCCCCGCGACCCTCGGCTCGGCGGTCGCGGTGGAGCTGTTGCACTGCAGTTCGCTGGTGCACGACGACCTGATCGACGCCGCCAGGGCCCGCCGCGGGGTGCCCACGGTGAACGGCGCCGAGGGAGCGGCCACGGCGATCGTCGCGGGCGACGCGCTCATCGCACTGGCCGGTGAGGTGGCCGCCGCTGTGGACGCCCGGACCGCGGCCGCCGTCTCGTCGACCCTGAGCGAGCTCTGCCGCGGCGAGGCACGCGAGCTGGCCGGCCGATACCGCGCCGGGCTGAGCCTCGCCGAGGTGATCGGCACCATCGAGGCGAAGACCGGGGCCCTGCTGCGCGTCGCCTGCCGGCTCGGTGCCGAGGCGGCCGGCGCCGACCCCCGGCTGACGGCCGCCCTGGACGCCTTCGGGCTGTCCTTCGGCACCTGCCTGCAGCTGGTCGACGACGTGCTCGACGTGGTCAGCACCGACGACCTGCTCGGCAAGCCCACCGGCGCCGACTTCGCCGCCGGGACCGTCACGGCCCCGGCCGTCCACGCGCTCGCGGCGAGCCCCGAGCTGCGCACCCTGCTGCGTCCGGGCCTCGACGACCACGAGCGGCGCCGGGTGCGGTCCCTGCTCTGCGAGCACGGCGTGGGCGCGGCGGTCGCCCTCGCCCGGGACCTGGCCCGGCGGTCGGAGCGAACGCTCACCGCGGCCGCGGGCCTCGGCGATGACCCCACGGTCCGTGCGCTGGCCGCGCTGCCCGGCCGGTACGTACGCCGTCAGCTCACCACCCGGGTCCCGCCGCAGCACCGGCACCTCCTCCCGGCCCTCCCGTGACATCGGCCGCCGTAAAACCGTAATGAATTCACCCCCGTAAAGGTCGTATTGACTCTCACCAATACGTGGTCGCATGCTCTGCATCCCGGACGACATATCTGACCGGAATGGAAGGCCGACCATGGTCGTATCGAAAATCCGGCGTCACCACCACCACCGGCGGCTGCTCGCCGTGGGCGCCGCCGTCCTCATCGCCCTCGGTGCCGGCACCGCGGCGGCAGCGGCGGTCATCCAGCCGGGCCAGAGCGCCCCCGTCGTGGGCACCGGATCCGGACGCTGCCTGACCGTCGCGAACTCCAGCACGACCAACGGCACGCAGGTGCAGTTGTGGGACTGCGGCGGGACGGCCGCCCAGACCTGGACCTACACGTCGTCGAAGCAACTCATGGTGTACGGCGGCAAATGCCTGGACGCCTCGGCGCAGGGCACGAGCAACGGCACAGCGGTCATCATCTGGGACTGCAACGGGCAGGCCAACCAGCAGTGGAACGTCACCTCCGGCGGCACCATCACCGGCGTGCAGTCCGGCCGTTGCCTGGACGCCAACGCGCGCGGCACGGCCAACGGCACGGCCATCATCCTCTGGGACTGCAACGGGCAGGCCAACCAGCAGTGGACCTCGCCGGCCGGACCTCCGCCGACCGGCGGCGGCCCGTGCGACATCTACTCGTCCGGGGGTACGCCCTGCGTCGCCGCCCACAGCACCGTGCGCGCGCTCTACCGCTCGTACGCCGGCAACCTCTACCAGGTACGGCGCTCGTCCGACAATGCCACCCGCAACGTCGGCGTCCTGAACGCCGGTGGCACCGCCGACGCCGCGGCGCAGGACTCGTTCTGCGCCGGGGCCGCCTGCGTCATCACCGTCGTCTACGACCAGTCCGGGCGCGGGAACGACCTCTGGTACCAGGGATCGAGCGTGGTCCCCGGCTCCTCGCAGAGCCGCCCGGCGACCGCGACGTCCGAATCGCTGACCATCGGCGGCGCCAAGGCCTACTCGCTCTCCATCAACCCGGGTAACAGCTACTGGCGGGACGGCCACGCGACCGGCGTGCCGACCGGAAGCGCGCCCGAGGGAATGTACGCGGTCTTCAGCGGCACCCACGTCAACAACGGCTGCTGCTTCGACTACGGCAACAGCGAGACGACCCGGGCCGCCGATGCCGCCGGCGCCATGGACGCCCTCAACTTCGGTACGCAGTGCTGGTTCGGCGGCTGCTCCGGCACCGGGCCCTGGGTCCAGGCGGACCTCGAGTGGGGCCTCTACCCCGGTGGCAGCCAGTCCTGGAACCCGAACCAGCGGGCCTTCACCAGCAAGTTCGTCACGGCGACGCTCAAGAACAACGGGACGTCCCGCTTCGCCATCAAGGGCAGCAACGCCCAGTCCGGAAGCCTCAACACGCTCTGGGACGGCGCCCTGCCGCCCGGGTACAGCCCCATGAAGAAGCAGGGCGCCGTCATCCTCGGCAGCGGCGGCGACTGCTGCAAACCCGGCGGCGGAGCCAACCTCAGCGCCGGCACCTTCTACGAGGGAGCCATGGTCGCGGGCTACCCCTCCGACGCCACCGAGAACGCGGTGCAGGCCAACGTCACCGCGGCCGGTTACCGCTGAGCCGCACCACCTCAGGGATGGGAGAACCCATGCGAGCGCCGGATGCGGCAAACCGCCGACGCTGACCAGTGGCACCGCAGGAACTGCGGGTGCCGGGCAAATTCCTGGACGTGCCGGTCGGCACCCCCGGCACGCGCGTCTGGAGCTGCCACACCGGCGCCAACCAACGCTGGGCCGGCGCATAGAAGCCGTCATGATGGGGCCTCCGCCGGAAGGGGAGGCCCCGCTGCCGTCACGAAAGGACACCGCCACCGAGAACGCCTGGGGGGGTCCTAGACGCGTTGCAGGTGGAACCGTTGGTTGGCGGCGTCGGTGGGTGTCCATTGGGAGATGCGGGTGCCGTCGGCGGTGGAGCTCTGCCACACGTCCATCGCCAGACCGCTCTGCCGGTTGATGAGGCTGACCACCTCCCCGCCGTGGTCGGCCATCCGCCACTGCTGGGCGGCGATGTCGGCGTCGCGTTGCTGGGTGATGTCGGCTCCGGTGGCGGTGCCGGCGACCTGGAGGACGAGTCCGCTGTGCCGGGCCCGGATGCGGTAATAGCCGCCGTCGGAGGCCAGCAGCTCGAACTGCTGGTTGAGTCCGCCACCGACCGGCCATTGGATCAGCGTGGCACCGGCGGCGGTGGAGGCGCCGTTGATGTCGGCGGCCTTGCCGCTGTGCTGCGCCACGAGCCGGTACACACCGGTCTCCCCGGGGCCCGATGTCGCGGCGGAGATGCGGTAGGTGTGGCCGCCCTGCCCGGCGAACTCGACGAGATCGGCCTCGAGCCGTACGGACTGGACCGGGCTGCCGCTCGTGTCGTCGCGCAGCTCGAAGTCGCCGGTGACCACGCGGCCGCGGACCCGGACCGTGCCGGCGCGGTCGGGCGTGATGACGAACTCCGTGCCGCTGCTGCTCCATGTCGCGCCGACGGTGTACCCGCCCCTGCCGCGCAGACCTGCGACGCTACCGGCCGACCAGGCCGGCGGCAGCGCGGGGAGCACGTGCAGTTCGCCGTTGTGGCTGTGCAGCAGCATCTCCGCGATGCCCGAGGTGGCGCCGAAGTTGCCGTCGATCTGGAACGGCGGGTGCAGGTCGAACATGTTGGGCGCGAGGCGGTCGGTGCGGACGAGATCGCGGAGGAGCTTGTGGGCACGCGCGCCGTCCTCCAGCCGCGCCCAGAAGTTGATCTTCCATGCGAGTGACCAGCCGGTACCGTCGTCGCCGCGCAGCTCCAGGGTCCGGCGCGCCGCGTCGTACAGCTGCGGCGTGCCCCGCCTGGTGATCTGGTTGCTCGGGTGCAGGCCGTACAGGTGGGAGACGTGCCGGTGGTTCGGCTCGGTCTCCACCCAGTCGGCCAGCCATTCCTGGACGTTGCCGCGCGACCCGACCCGCGTCGGCGCCAGCCGGTCCCGTGCTGCCAGCACCTGAGTGCGGAAGGTGGCGTCCACGCCGAGGACGTCGCTCGCCTGCGCGCAGCCGTTGAACAGGTCGCGCAGGATCTGGTTGTCCATGGTGGGGCCCGCGCACACCGAGGCGTCCGGGTGGTGGGTGAGCTCCGGCGAGTTGGACGGGTTGGTGACCAGGTACCCGAGCGACGGGTGGGCGACCAGCGTGTCGAGGAAGAACTGCGCGGCACCCTTCATGGCCGGGAAGTTCGTGCGGAGGAACTCGACGTCGCCGGTGAACTGGTAGTGGTTCCAGATCAGGGTGGCGAGCCAGGCCCCGCCGGTCTGCCACATGCCCCACAGCGCGCCGTCGACGACGGACGCGCCCCGCCACGCGTCGGTGTTGTGATGCGTGACCCAGCCGCGTGCGCCGTACTGCAGCTGCGCGGTGCGGGCACCGGTCACGGTCAGATCGTCGATCATGTCGAAGACCGGCAGGAGGCACTCGGCGAGGTTCGTGGTGCCGGCCGGCCAGTAGTTCATCGGCAGGTTCGCGTTGATCGTGTACTTCGAGTCCCACGAGGGCGCCATCTCCTCGTTCCAGATGCCCTGCAGGTTCGCCGGCTGGGTGCCCGGCCGCGACGAGGAGATCAGCAGGTACCGGCCGTACTGGAACAGCAGCGCGGAGAACTGGGGATCGTTCGCGCTCGCGTGCTGGGCGATCCGCACGTCGGTGGTCTGGTCGGCCGCTGCGGTGCGCCCGAGGTCGAGCGTCACCCGGTTGAACAACGACTGGTATTCGGCCACGTGCCGGGCGCGCAGCTGGTCGGGCGCGACACCGCGGGCGGCGTCGAGATGGCGCCGCGCGACGCCCTGGTAGTCGCCGTTGACCGTACGGAAGTCGACGTAGCTGGAGCCGATCGACACGAGCACGGTGACGCTCGACGCGCCGGCCACCCGCAGCGTGCCGCCGGAGCTGCTCACCGTACCCCCGGTGACGGCGGCGCGGGCCAGGGCGAGGAACCGGACGGAGCCGGCAATGCCCTCCATGCTGCCGGAGATGCCGTCGAGCGCGATGGTCGCCGGGTCCGGACTGGACACCGTGGTCCGTTGCGGGCTGTCGAACGTGGCGCTGAAGCTGATCGCGTTCTCCCGGTCGGCGGTCAACCGGACGACGACGACCTGATCGGGTGCGCTCGCGAAGACCTCGCGGCGGTGGCGTACGCCGTTCAGCACGAACGTGGTGGTGGCGATCGCGGTGGTGAGGTCGAGCGTCCGCTCGTACTGCCCGGCCGCGCCGGCGGTCCCGAACGCGAGCCGCAGGTTGCCGACGGGCTGGTACGCCAGCTCCCCCGAGGGATTCCCGAGCATCGTCTGGTTGATCAAATCCTGCGCCTGGGTCCACTGGTCGGCGAACACGCGGCGCCGGATCTCCGGCAGGGCCGCCGTACCGCGGGAGTTGGCGGAGTCGTACGGCCCACCGGCCCAGACGGTGTCCTCATTGAGCTGGAGCCGTTCCGTGTCGACCGCGCCGAAGACCATGGCACCGAGGCGCCCGTTGCCGACCGGCAGGGCGCGCAGCCACTCCGACCCGGCCGGCTCGTCGTACCGGAGCATCAGGTCGTCGGCGGCCCGCGCCGATGCCGCCGGGCCGGCCTGCGCGTCAGCGGTCCACCCCGTGGGCAGCACGACGGCTCCGGCACCGGCCACACCGGCCGCGAGAAGCTTCCTTCGCGTCAGTTCGGTCATCGCGTCAGTAGCCGTAGATCATCTTGTAGGCGACCTCGGGCAGGAACTGCCCGGCGCTCGATCCGGCACCGACCCCGCAGTTGCCGTCGGACTCGCCCGGCGTCTTGAGCCACAGCAGCATCTCCGCACCGCCGCCCAGCTGGCTCGGGGTGCCGATCCGGCGGCCACCCGGGTTGCACCACTGGCCGTTCGAGCCGGTGCCGTTGCGGCTGGTGTCGATCACGAAGGGCTTGCTGTACCCGAAGCGCCGCAGTTCGGAGGCGACCCGGTTGCCGTAGTTCGCGTTCTCGCCGGTGGTGAAGTAGTTCGACACGTTGAGCGCGAAGCCGTGTGCGTTGGCCACACCGGCGGAGTTGAGGCGCTGCGCCATCGTCGCGGCGTCGACCCATCCGGAGTTGCCGGCGTCGAGATACGCCCAGGCGTTGGGCGCCTTGGAGCGGAACTGGCCGAGGGCGCGGGACAGCATGCCCACCCGGTCGTTGACCTGGGCCTGGCTCATGCAGCTGAAGTCGCCCAGCGAGTCCGGTTCGAGGACCACCACGGCGGGCCGGTTGCCGATGGCGGCGGCGAAGGACGCGATCCACGCGTCGTACGCCCCGACGCTGCCGGCGCCTCCGCCGGAGTGGCCGCCGCAGGCATCCCGGCCGGGGAGGTTGTAGGCGACGAGCAGCGGCAGCTTGTCCACCGCGTCCGCGGCCCCGACGTATCCGCCGACCGCGCTCCCGATGTCGCCGCTCCAGTTGCCGAACCAACTGGCCATGGGCTTCTGCGCTATCTGGGTGCGGATGGCGGCCGCGCGCCCGTCGCCGGGGTTGGCGGCGACCCAGGAGGCGGGGCTGGAGTTCGGGTTCACGTAGAAGCCGCTGGTCTGGCTGAGCGGGTCGGCGTGGGCGGCGGGGGCGCCGAGCAGGACGGCGGGCACCACCAGCGCCAGCGCGGCGGCGAGCACGCGGGGACGGGTCGGTCGTTTCATCGGCGGGTCTCCTCTGGACACATCGGCGGAGGACGGGCTGGGAGCGCTTCCAGCGATAGTCATCCATGTATTTCGCTTCGATGTCAAGGCTTCCGCAAGTTCCGGCCTCGCCGCCGGATCATCGGGGCGGCCGGGGTCCAAAAATGCTGGGACCGCTTCCAGCCGTACGGACACGGCGGTCGAGCGCGCATCGACGATCGTCATCGCCGGTCGATACCATCCGACGGGCGACAGCCCCCGTCACACGGAAGGATCCGGCATCCCGATGGCAGCACTGACACCTCGGTGGCAACCCACTCTCGACGAGGTGGCCGAGCGCGCCGGCGTGTCCCGTTCCGCTGCCTCGCGCGTCATCAACAAGGCGCCGCACGTCAGCCGCGCCACCCGCGACGCCGTCGAGAAGGCCGTCAAGGAGCTGGGCTACCTGCCCAACCGTACGGCCCGCGCCCTGGCCACCCGGCAGACCGGGATCGTCGCCCTCGCCGTACCCGATGACGATCCGCAGTTGTTCGCCGATCCGTTCTTCGCCCAGGTCATCGTGGGCGTGTCCGCGGCGCTCGAGGACACCGATCTGCACCTGCTGCTGTGCCTGGCCAGCTCCGGCCGGGGCCGGGCCCGGCTGACCAAGCTCCTGCAGACCCGCGGCGTCGACGGCATCCTGCTGGTGGCGCTGCGCGGCGACGATCCGCTCACCGACATCGTGCGGCGGGCGGGTGTGCCGGCGGTCTACGGCGGCCGGCCGCTGCACTTCGAACCGCAGTGGTACGTCGACTCCGACAACGTCGGCGGGGCGCGGCTCGCCACCGAGCACCTCATCGGTCTCGGCCGTACCCGGATCGTCAGCATCACCGGCCAGATGTGCACCGAGGCCGGCGCGGCCCGCGACCGCGGCTACCGCGAGGCGATGGTCATCGCCGGCCTGACCCCGCACGGTACGGCGGAGGGCGACTTCACCGAGGCCGGCGGCGCCGCGGCGATGAAGACCCTGCTCGACGAGCACCCCGGCCTCGACGCCGTGTTCGCCGCCAACGACAACATGGCGGCCGGCGCCCTGCGCGTGCTGAGCGACAACGGCCGGTCCGTGCCGGGTGACGTGGCCGTGGTGGGCTTCGACGACCTGGGCATAGCCGAGCGGACCGAGCCGCCGCTGACGACGGTCCACCAGTCGATCCAGGGCCTGGGCAAGGAGATGACCCGGCTGCTGATCGCGGTGCTCGCGGGGCAGGAACGCTCGTCCATCATCCTGCCGACCCGGCTGGTGCTGCGCGGCTCCGCGTGACCTGGCTGCCTTGTTACCGTTCACCATTCTGCTTATTTGCAGCTGAGCCGCCCTCTTGACGCCGTGGTTGTGAAGGTTAACATCGACGTAACCCAATGCCTTCTGCCCCTGGAGCGCGTCATGTCTTCGTCCGCCCTCAGCCGGCGCCGTCTGCTGCAGGCCACCGGAGCCGCGGTCGTGGCCTCCGCCACCGGCGCCGGCCTGGCCGACCAGCGGCCCGCCGCGGCCGCGGTCGTGCCACCGGCCCGTCCGGACATCGGCGCCGCCGCGTCCGCCTTCGACGTCGGCCAGGTACGCCTGACCGCCGGCCGGCTCATGGACAACCAGACCAGGACCCTGAACTACCTGCGGTTCGTCGACGTGGAGCGGCTGCTCTACGTCTTCCGGGCCAACCACCGGCTGTCGACCAACGGCGCCGCGTCCAACGGCGGCTGGGACGCGCCCACCTTCCCGTTCCGATCGCACATGCAGGGCCACTTCCTGAGCGCCTGGGCGCAGGCGTACGCGGCCCTCGGCGACACGACCTGCCGCGACAAGCTCAACTCCATGGTGGCCGAACTGGCCAGGTGCCAGGCGAACAACGGGGCGGCCGGATTCGCCGCGGGATACCTGTCCGGATTCCCGGAGTCCGACTTCACCGCGCTCGAGGCCGGAACGCTGTCCAACGGCAACGTGCCGTACTACGTCATCCACAAGACGCTCGCCGGCCTGCTCGACGCATGGCGGTACGCCGGCAACACGCAGGCGCGTACCGTGCTGCTCGCCCTCGCCGGCTGGGTCGACTCCCGGACGGCACGGCTGAGCGCGAGCCAGATGCAGTCGGTGCTGGGCACCGAGTTCGGCGGCATGAACGAGGTGCTGGCCGACCTCTGCCAGCAGACCGGCGACTCACGCTGGCTGACCGTCGCGCAGCGCTTCGACCACGCGGCCGTGTTCAACCCGCTGGCCGCCAACTCCGACCAGCTCAACGGGCTGCACGCCAACACGCAGGTGCCCAAGTGGATCGGCGCGGCCCGCGAGTACAAGGCCTCCGGCACGACCCGCTACCGCGACATCGCGACCAACGCCTGGGCCATCACGACCAGGGCACACACGTACGCCATCGGCGGGAACAGCCAGGCCGAGCATTTCCGGGCCCCGAACGCCATCGCGGGCTACCTGACGAACGACACCTGCGAGCACTGCAACTCGTACAACATGCTCAAGCTCACCCGCGAACTGTGGCTGCTCGACCCGGACCAGGCCGGCTACTTCGACTTCTACGAGCGGGCGTTGCTCAACCACGTGGTCGGCGCGCAGAACCCGGCCGACAGCCACGGCGGGGTCACGTACTTCACGCCGTTGCGCCCCGGCGGTCGCCGTGGCGTCGGCCCGGCCTGGGGCGGCGGCACGTACTCCACCGACTACAGCTCTTTCTGGTGCTGTCAGGGCACCGGCATCGAGTCCAACACCAAGCTGATGGACTCGATCTACTTCTACGCCGGCACCACCCTGACCGTGAACCTGTTCGTGCCCTCGACGCTGACCTGGGCGCAGCGCGGCATCACGGTCACGCAGGCCACCGCGTACCCGGCCGGCGACACCACCACGCTGACGCTGTCCGGCACCATGAGCGGCACCTGGAGCATCCGGATCCGGATCCCCGCCTGGACCCAGAACCCGGTCATCGCCGTCAACGGCAGCACGCAGGCCGTCACGGCGACGCCGGGCAGCTACGCGACCGTCACGCGCGCCTGGGCTGCCGGGGACACGCTGACGGTCAGGCTCCCGATGCGGGTGATCATGCAGGCCGCCAACGACAACGCGAACGTCCAGGCGATCACGTACGGGCCGACCGTGCTCTGCGGCAACTACGGCAACACGGCCCTGTCGGCGCTGCCGTCGCTGGCCGTCTCGTCGATCACCCGGACGAGCACGGCCGGTCTGTCCTTCACTGCGACCGCCAACGGCACATCGGTCGGCCTCGGGCCGTTCTACGACGCCCACGGCTTCAACTACACCGTCTACTGGAACGCGGGCGGCGGCGGCAGCACGGATGTCGCGTACAAGCTGGTCAACGCCGGCACCGGCCTGGTGCTCGGCGTGCAGGACATGTCCACCGCCGACGGCGGCCTCGCCGTGGTCTGGGGTGACACCGGAACGGCCGACCACAACTGGGTCAAGGTCACCGACGGCGGCGCCGTCCGGTTCCGCAACGTCAACAGCGGCAAGGTCCTCGGCGTCGAGAACATGTCGACCGCCGACAACGCCCGCGTCCTGCAGTGGTCGGACAGCGGGACCGCCGACCACCGATGGACGCTCGTCGACCTCGGCAACGACACCTACAAGATCCGCAACGTCAACAGCGGCAAGCTCCTGGCGATCCTCAACGGCTCGAGCACCTGGGGCGCCCAGGTCGTCCAGGACTCCGACAACGGCACCGCCGACAACGTGTGGCGGCTGGTGCGGCTCGGCTGACCACCGGGCGGCGGGCGGGCGGTCACCGGCCGAGCAGCCGGTACCGCTCCTCCGTGGCCTGCTTCGCCGCCTTCCACCACCACTCGTTGTCGTGGAACCACTCCACCGTCGCCGCGAGCCCGTCGCGCAGGTCGCCGTACCGGGGTTGCCAGCCCAGCTGCGTACGGATCTTGGTGCTGTCGTTGGAGTAGCGCAGGTCGTGGCCGGGCCGGTCCGCGACGTGGTCGAAGTCGTCGCGCGGCAGGCCCAGCAGCTCGAGGAGGGTCTCGACGATCTCCCGGTTGCTGCGCTCCACGCCCGAGCCGATCAGGTACGTCTCGCCGACCCGTCCCCGCGACAGGATCAGGTGCACCGCGGCGTTGTGGTCGTCGACGTGCGTCCATTCCCGGACGTGCTCGCCGGTGCCGTACAGCCGGGCCCGGCCGCCGGTCAGCACGTTGGTGATCTGCCGCGGGATGAACTTCTCGACGTGCTGGTACGGCCCGTAGTTGTTGGCGCAGTTGGAGATCGTCGCGGCCACCCCGTACGAGCGGCACCAGGCCCGCACCAGCATGTCGGACGCCGCCTTCGTCGCCGAGTACGGGCTCGACGGGGCGTACGCGGTCTCCTCGGTGAACCGGTCCGTGCCGGTCAGGGGCAGGTCGCCGTAGACCTCGTCGGTGGAGATGTGGTGCAGGCGGGCACCGTGGCGCCGGACCGCCTCCAGGAGCCGGTACGTGCCCACCACGTTGCTGTGCAGGAACGGCTCCGGGTCGTGGAGCGAATTGTCGACGTGCGATTCGGCCGCGAAGTGCACCACCACGTCGGACTCGGCGACCAGCGCGTCGACCGTCGCCGCATCGCCCACGTCGCCCCGCACGAACCGGATCCGGTCCGCCACCTGCCGCAGCGATGCCTGGTCGCCGGCGTAGGTCAGCTTGTCGAGCACGCAGATCCGATACTCCGGCCGGTGCCGGAGGGTGTAGTGCACGAAGTTCGCTCCGATGAATCCGGCCCCACCGGTCACCAGCATCCTCGTCATGCGCCGGAAGGTATGCGCCCGGGCTCGCACCCACCTCGAGGGGGCGTGGAAGGCGACGGCAAGGCCGGGATTCCACCGGTTCTCGAGTCGCGGCCGCGATAGTCCCCGCGATGAAGGGAGTTGCCCGTGGCACATCGCCTGTTCACCTCCGAGTCGGTCACCGAAGGCCACCCGGACAAGATCGCTGACCAGATCAGCGACGGTATTCTCGACGCCCTGCTGACCCAGGACCCGCGCAGCCGCGTCGCGGTGGAAACGCTGATCACGACCGGTCAGGTGCACGTGGCCGGTGAGGTCACCACCCAGGCGTACGCCGACATCCCGAGCATCGTGCGCGAGACGATCCTGGGTATCGGCTACGACTCGTCGAAGAAGGGCTTCGACGGCGCGTCCTGCGGCGTCAGCGTGTCCATCGGCTCGCAGTCACCCGACATCGCCCAGGGCGTCGACAGCGCGCTCGAGCTGCGCGAAGGCGACTCCGAACACCTCCTCGACGCGCAGGGCGCCGGCGACCAGGGCATGATGTTCGGGTTCGCGTGCTCGGAGACCCCCGAGCTGATGCCGCTGCCGATCGCCCTGGCGCACCGCCTCGCCCGCCGGCTCTCCGCGGCCCGCAAGGACCGGACGATCCCGTACCTGCGCCCGGACGGCAAGACGCAGGTCACGATCGAGTACGACGGCCTGCGCCCGGTCCGCCTCGACACGGTCGTCGTCTCCTCCCAGCACGCCGCCGACATCTCCCTCGAATCGATGCTCGCTCCCGACGTCCGCGAGCACGTCATCGCCCCCGAGCTCGAAGACCTCGGTCTCGACACCGAGGGCTACCGGCTGCTGGTGAACCCGACCGGCCGGTTCGAGATCGGTGGTCCGATGGGCGACGCGGGCCTGACCGGCCGCAAGATCATTGTGGACACGTACGGTGGGTACGCCCGGCACGGTGGTGGCGCGTTCTCGGGTAAGGACCCGTCGAAGGTGGACCGGTCGGCGGCGTACGCGATGCGCTGGGTGGCCAAGAACGTGGTCGCGGCGGGCCTTGCGGAGCGGTGTGAGACGCAGGTCGCGTATGCGATCGGCAAGGCGCACCCGGTGAGCCTGTTCGTGGAGACCTTCGGTACGGAGAACGTGCCGGTGGAGCGCATCGAGAAGGCGATCCACGAGGTGTTCGACCTGCGTCCGGCGGCGATCATCCGTGACCTGGACCTGCTGCGCCCGATCTACCAGCAGACCGCCGCGTACGGCCACTTCGGCCGCGAACTGCCGGAACTGCTGTGGGAGAACACCGACCGCGCCGCGGCGCTCAAGGCCACCATCTGAGGGGTTGCACCGTGCCGATCATGGTCACCGGATCGATCGCCACCGACCACCTGATGCGGTTCCCCGGCCGCTTCGCCGACCAGTTCGTCGCCGAGGCGCTGAACCGGGTGTCCCTGTCGTTCCTGGTCGACGAGCTCACCGTGCGGCGCGGCGGCGTGGCCGCGAACATCGCGTACGGGCTCGCCCAGCTCGGCACGACCGCGACCCTGGTCGGCGCGGTCGGCCACGACTTCGCCGACTACCGCTCCTGGCTGGAGCGCAACGGGGTGAACTGCACCGCCCTGTACGTCAGCACGCGGGCGCACACCGCGCGGTTCGTCTGCACCACCGACGACGACATGTGCCAGATAGCGTCGTTCTACCCCGGCGCGATGGCCGAGGCCGGCGGGATCGACCTGGGCGCGTTGTTCGCCGCCTCCCCGCCGGAGCTGGTGCTCGTCGGCGCGGACGAGCCCGCGGCCATGCTCCGGCACGCCGACGCCTGCCGCCGGCACGGCGTACCGATGGCCGCGGACCCGTCCCAGCAGCTCGCCCGGATGTCCGGCGAGGACGTGCTGCGCTTCATCGACGGCGCGGCCTACCTGTTCACCAACGAGTACGAGCACCACCTGCTGGAGGCGCGCACCGGGCTCGACGCCGACGCGCTGCTGCACCGCGTCGGCCGGCACGTCACCACGCTGGGCGCGGACGGGGTGCGCATCCGCGAGCGGGGACACCCGGACGTGCACGTACCGGCGGCACACTGCGAGACGATCGCCGAGCCCACCGGGGTCGGCGACGCCTTCCGGGCCGGCTTCTTCGCCGCGCTCGGCCGGCACCTGCCGCTGGTGACGGCCGCCCAGGTCGGCTGCCAGCTGGCGGTCGAGGCGCTGCGGGTCTCCGGGCCGCAGGAGTACGCGCTCGACTGGGAACGCTTCGCCGCGGACCTGGCGCGTTCCTACGGAGCGGAGGCCGCGGAACAGGTACGGCGCGCATGGGCTGCCGCACCGGCGACCGCCTCGTGACCTGACGAAAGCCCCCGACGCCACCCGCCGCCGGCCCTGGCCGGCGGCGGGTTTCGGCGTGCCCCGCCGGAACCGGAAGCCCTCCTGCCTGCGGTGTCAGGCCGGTGTCACGGATATATCAGACGCCGCCGCAAGGATGAGCGCAGTACGCCCCATTTCGCGCCGGTCCGCCGCCCCCGCACCGGGTGCGCCGGACGACCGTGATGGACCAACCGTAGGAGAGGTTATGCCGAGGTCATTGGCCGCATTCGTGGCCGGCCGTTATACGAAGTACGTCGTTCTCGTTCTCTGGATCGGCATTCTCGCCGTCGCGGCGCCGCTGTCGACCCAGCTGTTCGACGCCCAGAAGAACGACACGGAATCGTGGTTGCCGGGCAATGCGGAGTCGACGAAGCTGCTGAACCGGATGGCCGCCGCGTCCGTCGACGACCAGACGGTGGCCACCATCATCGTGTACGAGCGCAGCTCCGGACTCACCCCGGCCGACCTGACGAAGATCGGGGCGGACGCGAAACGCTTCGGCCAGGTGATGACCCTCCCCGGCGAGGTGGCCGGGCCCTTCCCGTCCGACGACAAGAGGGCGGCGCAGACGATCGTCCCGCTCGACCTCGGGGACGACGACAACGACTCCACCGCGGCGGACGTCATCAACAAGCTGCGGGACGTGGCCGAGGCCGACAGCGCCGGCATGACCGTGCACATCACCGGCCCCGGCGGCAACGCCGCGGACCTCACCGACGCGTTCTCCGGGATCGACAGCACACTGCTGCTCGCGACCATCGGCATCGTGGTCGTGCTGCTGCTGCTGATCTACCGCAGCCCCATGCTGTGGTTGTTCCCCGTGCTCTCCGCCGGCGCCGCGCTGACCACCGCCCAAGCGGTGATCTATCTGCTCGCCAAACACGCCGGCCTGACGGTCAACTTCCAGAGCTCCGGCATCCTGACCGTGCTCGTCTTCGGTGCGGGCACCGACTACGCGCTGCTGCTGGTCGCCCGCTACCGCGAGGAGCTGCACCGGCACGAGGACCGGCACGCGGCCATGGCCGAGGCGCTGCACCGCTCCGGCCCGGCCATCGTGGCGAGCGCCGCCACGGTCGCGGCGGCGATGCTGTTCATGCTCTTCGCCGAGACGAACTCCACCAAGGGGCTCGGACCGGTGGCCGCGGTCGGCGTCATCGTGGCGCTGTTCGTCATGGTGACGCTGCTCCCGGCCCTGCTGGTCACCGTGGGCCGGTGGGTCTTCTGGCCGGTCCGGCCCACCTACGACCCGTCGTCGGGCGTCACCGCGCACCGGATCTGGGACCGGATCGGGTCGGCCATCGCCCGCCGCCCCCGGGTCACGGCCCTCCTCACCACCCTGCTGCTGGCCCTCCTCGCCCTGCCGCTGGTCGGTCTCGACGCCGGAGGGCTGTCCAACGCCCAGTCGTACCGGACCAAGCCGGACTCGATCATCGGCGAGGAGGTGCTGGCCAAGCACTTCCCGGCCGGCTCCGGCGTGCCGCTGATCGTCTCATCCCGGCCCGATCAGGCCGAGCAGGTGCGCACCGCGGTCGCCGGTACGCCCGGGATCGAGTCCAAGAGCGTCACCCCGCCCGAGGCCCAGGGCGAGTACTCGTACCTCCAGGCGACCCTGACCGACGCGGCCGACAGCGAGGCCGCCTTCCGGACGGTGGAACGCGTCCGCGAGGCGGTGCACAACGTGCCCGGTGCGCAGGCCCTCGTGGGCGGGACCACCGCGGTGAACCTCGACCTGCAGAAGGCCGCCGAGCACGACCGCGCCCTGATCATCCCGCTGGTGCTGGGGGTGGTCTTCATCATCCTGATGCTGCTGCTGCGGGCGATCGTCGCGCCGCTGTTCCTGATGGCGACCGTGGTGCTGTCCTTCGCGTCCGCGCTCGGCATCAGCACGCTGATCTTCCGGGCGGTGCTGGGACACAACCACGCGGACACGTCGTTCCCGCTCTACGTCTTCGTGTTCCTGGTGGCCCTCGGCATCGACTACAACATCTTCCTGATGACCCGGGTACGGGAGGAGGCGGAACGGCACGGCACCCGGCGCGGCACGCTGATCGCGCTCAGCGCCACGGGCGGTGTGATCACCTCGGCCGGCCTGGTCCTGGCCGGTACGTTCGCGGTCCTGCTCACGCTGCCGGTGACCAACTTCTTCCAGATGGGCTTCGCGGTCGCCCTCGGCGTGCTGCTGGACACCCTCGTGGTCCGGTCCGTGCTGGTCGTCGCCCTCAACCTGGACGTCGGGCGACACATGTGGTGGCCGAGCCGGCTGGCCAGGCGCACCGACGACGAACCGCCGGCGGCCGAGGCCGCCCCGCGGGAGGTGAGCCCGGCCGAGGCCTGAGCGAGAACCCGCTCGGCGCACGCGAAGGGGGCCGGAACAACATGTTCCGGCCCCCTTCGGTGTCCTCGTCAGGCGCGCTGCAGGTCCCGGTCGCCGGCCCGGACGGCGGTGTCCGGGCCGGGGGCGGCCGCGGCCCGCTGAGCCAGCAACGGCACCAGCCCGATGTCGTGGGTGCCCTCGGCGAACTCCGGGCTGCGCATCACCCCGTCGAGAAACCCTGTCGTGGTGCGCACCCCGTGGCCGGTCACCCGCACCTCGGAGAGGGCGCGCCGCATCCGCGCCACCGCCCCGGCCCGATCCGGCGCCCAGACCACCACCTTGGCCAGCAGCGAGTCGTAGAAGACCGAGATCCGGTATCCGGGATAGGCGTGCGTGTCGACGCGGACGAACGGACCGGCCGGCATCTCGAAGTCGTCGATGCGGCCGGCCGCCGGGTTGAAGTCCGCGTCCGGGTTCTCGGCGTTGATCCGGCACTCGATGGCGGCCCCGGACAGCCGGACGTCGTCCTGCGTGATGCGCAGCGGCTCCCCCGCGGCGATCCGCAGCTGCTCCTGCACGATGTCGACCGCGGAGACCATCTCGGTGACCGGGTGCTCGACCTGCACCCGGCAGTTGATCTCCATGAAGTAGAAGCGGTTCAGGTCGTCGACGAGGAACTCGAACGTGCCCGCGCCCACGTAACCGACGGCGCGCGCGCCGCGTACGGCGGCCGCGCACATCGCCTCGCGTACCTCCGGCGGGAGGCCCGGCGCCGGTGACTCCTCGACCAGCTTCTGATGCCGGCGCTGCACCGAACAGTCCCGCTCGCCCAGGTGGACGGCGTTGCCGGCGCCGTCGCACAGCACCTGGACCTCCACGTGCCGGGCCCGGTCGAGGTAGCGCTCGACGTAGACCCGGTCGTCGCCGAAGACCGCGGCCGCCGTACGGCGCGTCGCGCGGTACGCGGTGGCCAGGTCGTCGGGCGCGCGTACCACCGTGATGCCCCGGCCCCCGCCGCCGGCCACCGCCTTGAGGACGACCGGCCACCCGATGTCCTCGGCGAGCGAACGCGCCTCCTCCAGCGTGTCGGCGGGCTCGGCGCCACCGGGCAGCAGCGGCAGGCCGGCGGCGCGCATCAGCGACCGCGCCGTCGACTTGTCCCCGAGCGACTCCAGCACCTGCGGCGGCGGGCCGACGAACGTGATGCCGTTGGCCACGCAGACCTCGGCGAAGTCCGGGTTCTCCGACAGCAGGCCGTAGCCGGGATGGATGGCCTCCGCCCCGGTACGCAGCGCCGCCTCCACGACCGCCGGGATGTTGAGATAGCTCATCTGCGACGACGCGGGCCCGATCCGGACCGCCTCGTCGGCGTACCGCACCACGGCCGAGTCGCGGTCCTCCAGCGAGTAGACGGCGACGGTGGCGATGCCCATCTCGCGGCACGCACGCGCCACCCGCAGCGCGATCTCGCCCCGATTGGCGATCAGGATCTTCCGGAACACCGCGTCACCCGCCCTGCACCGGCGCGACGGCGAACAGCGGATCGCCGTACTCCACCGCGGTGCCGTTGGGCTGGAGGAACTCCACGATCCGGCAGTGCCGGTCGGCCTCCACCGGGATCATCAGCTTCATCGCCTCGACCAGCCCGATCTGCTGCCCGGGGGTCACCACGTCGCCCACGGAGACGAAGGGCCGGGCCCCCGGCTCCGGCGCCACGTAGAACACCCCGACGATGGGTGCGTGCACGTGGTCCACGTCGTCGTCGGCCGCGACAGCCGCGGGCCGGGTCTCCGGCGCGGCCGCGGGGAGGGCGGGCGCCTCGTGCCGTACCGGGCCCGCGATCCCCTCCGTCCAGTCCAGTTCGATGGCCACCGGGCCGACGGAGACCTTCAGGGTCCGCGGCATCGGCGAGATCTTGGCCAGTAGTTCGATGACGCTGTCCCGCGTCATCTCCAGTGTGGCCGGCAGGGTGTCCTGCCGGCTGTCGCCCATCAAACGGTCGAGCTCTCCCACTCCGTCGTCCATGCTGATGCTCATCTCGTCTCGTGCCGGAGGTCCTGGTTGTCCTTACGTGGCGCCGAACCGCCGGAACCGCGCGTGGCGGCTCTCCAGCAGCTCGGCCGTGGATCGCGTCCGCAGGTCGGCCAGTACGGACCGCAGGGCGGCGGACAGGGCGTCGGCCGCGGCGAAGTGGTCCGCCTGGGCGCCGCCCGGTGGTTCCCGCACGACGCCGTCGACGACGCCGGTGGCGAGCAGCCGCGGCGCCGTCAGCCCGAGCTCCGCGGCGGCGATGGCGGCCGCGGCCGGGTCCCGCCACAGGATCGCGGCGCACCCCTCCGGGCTGATCACCGAGTAGAAGGCGTTCTCCAGCATCAGCACGCGGTCGGCGACGGCGAGGCCGAGGGCACCGCCGCTGCCGCCCTCGGAGAGCACCACCGAGACGACCGGGACGCGCAGCCCCGACATCAGCCGGATGTTCTCCGCGATCGCCGCGGCCTGGCCGTTCTGCTCCGCCTCCACACCCGGGTACGCGCCGCCGGTGTCCACGAACGTCACCACCGGGATGCCGGCCTTCTCGGCGAGCCGCATCAGCCGGCCGGCCTTGCGGTACCCGGCGGGCACCGGCATGCCGAAGTTGCGCGCGGTCAGCTCGGCGGGGGTGTGCCCCTTCTGCTGGCCGATCACCATGACCGGCTGCCCGTCGAGGAGCCCGACGCCGCCGACCGTGGCCGGGCAGTCGCCGCCGATCCGGTCGCCGTGCAGCTCCTCGAAGTCGCCGACCAGCAGGCCGATGAAGTCCAGCGCCGTGGGGCGTTCGGTGGCGCGGGCCGTGCGTACGGTCTGCCAGGGGTCCTGGGTGGTGAGCTCGTCCGGGTCGACGGCGAGCGCGTCCGTGACGGCGGGCTCCGCTGCCGCCGGGCCGGGCCCGGCCGCACCCAGCCCCGCCAGGATCCGGCGCAGGGCGGGGCGCAGCTCGGCACGCGCCCGGATGGCATCGATGTGCCCGTGCTGGAGCAGGAACTCGGCGGTCTGGAAGTCGGGGGGCAGCTTCTGGCCGATGGTGCGCTCGATGACCCGGGGACCGGCGAAGCCCATCCGCGCGCCGGGCTCCGCGACGATGACGTCGCACAGCGAGGCGAAGGACGCCGCCACCCCGCCGTACGTGGGGTCGGTGACCAGCGAGACGGTCGGTACGCCGGCCTCGTCCAGCCGGCGCAGCGCCTGGCTGGTCTTGGCCATCTGCATCAGCGAGAGCGGGCCCTCCTGCATCCGGGCGCCGCCGGAGGCCGAGACGATGAGCAGCGGGCGCCGCTCGGCGAGCGCCACCTCGGCGGTCCGGGTGATGATCTCGCCCACGCCGCCGCCCAGGCTGCCGCCCATGAACCCGAAGTCCATGGCCACCGCGGCGACCGCGTTCCCCTCCAGCGTGCCCCGCGCGCCGACGGCGGCCTCGGCCAGCCCGGTGTCCCGCCGAGCGGCGGCCAGCCGCTCGGGGTACGGCAGCCGGTCGGTGAAGCCGAGCGGGTCGTCGGGCGCCGGTGGCACCTCGATCGGCTCGATCGACTCCGGGTCGAGCAGCTGGGCGATCCGCTCCCGCGCCGTCAGCCGGCCGTGGTGCCCGCAGCGCGCGCACACCCCCAGCGCCCGCCGGAACCGCTTCGCGTAGAGCGGGCTGCGGCAATGGGCGCAGAGCAGCCAGCTCTGCTCCTCCGCGGGCCGCTCGACGGTGGCGGTCACGCCGCCCCGACCGTGCGGCTCTGCACCAGGGCCAGCAGCTCGCCGGGGGTGTGCAGCTCGCTGATCTCGAGATCGGACAGCGTCACCCCGTGCTCGCGCTGCAACCGGCTGGCCGCCTCGAGCAGGGCCAGCGAGTCGTAGCCCAGCTCGGCGAACTCCGTCTGCGCGAACGCGCCGTAGTCGGTGACCCTCTCCCCCGACCCGGTGGTGCTCCGGAGCAGTTCGGCGAGATCGGCGATGGTCAGCTGAGACATGCTTTTCGTCCCTTCCGGTGGTGATGGAGCCGGCGTCAGGAGGCCGTGACGACCAGCGCCGAGTTGAAGCCGCGGAAACCGCGGGCCACGATGAGAGCCGAGCGCACCCGCATCCGCCGCGGCGTGCCGGTGACCAGCCGCAGGGCGTGGCCCGGGTCGGGGTTGCGCACGTGCACGGTCGGCGGGACGACCCCGTCGCGGATGGCGAGCAGCGCCGTGGCCAGGTCGAGGGCCGCGCCGCCGGCACAGAGCCGGCCGGTCATGGTCTTGGGGGCGGTGACCGGCACGCCGGCCGGGCCGAACACCGCCTGCAACGCCGCCGCCTCCGACCGGTCCAGCTCCGGGGTGCCGGCCGCGTCCGCGAAGACGACGTCGATGTCCCCGGGCTCGGCCCCGGCCTCGGCCAGCGCCTGCTCGATCGCCCGGCGCAGAGCGGCGCCGGGCTCGCCGTCGCGCCCCGGTGCGGGATCGAAGGTGGCCGCGTAGCCGGCGATGCGGCCGTACACGCGCGGCACACCCCGGGCGCGGGCGGCCTGCTCGTCCTCGAGAATCAGGATCGCGCCGCCCTCGCCCGGCACGGCGCCGCTCGCGTCGGGCTCGAACGGACGGTACGCGGTGGCCGGGTCGTCGGAGCTGCTGAACTGCCCGCTGCTGACCTGGCCCACCCAGCCCCACGGGCACAGCGACCCGTCGACCGCGCCGGTCACCACGACCGGCGTGCCGCGGCGTACCCGGCGGCGTGCGTGCGCGACCGCGTCGAGGCCGCCCGCCTGGTCGCTGACCAGCACGCCGCTGGAGCCGCGCAGGCTGTGGCGGATCGAGATCTGCCCCGTGTTCACGGCGTAGAACCAGGCGAACGACTGGTAGGCGCTGACGTGCGCCGGCCCCTGCCGCCACAGCTTGTCCAGCTCGCGGTGCCCGTACTCGAAGCCGCCGGCGCTGCTCGCGGTGATCACGCCGATGCCGTACTCCGGCAGCTCCGCCGGCTCCACGGCGGCGTCGGCCAGCGCCTCACCGGCCGCCGCCAGGGAGAGCCGGGTGACGTGGTCGGTCTGCGCCAGCAGGCGGTCCGGCACGTGCTGGGCCGGGTCGAAGTCGCGGATCTCGCCGGCCAGCCGCACCGAGTACGGGTCCGGGTCGAAGCGGGTGACCCGCCCGATGCCGGACGTGCCGGCCAGCAGCGCGGCCCAGTACGCCTCGGTGCTGAGGCCGATCGGCGACATCACGCCGATCCCGGTGACGACGGCGTTCGTCGCCCGTGCGGGCACGGCGGGTCCGGCGGATCCGGCGGATCCGGCGGCGGTCACGGTGCTCATCGGCGCTCCCTGGCTTCCGGGTGACTCAGCACGACGGCGCTCTGGAAGCCGCCGAAGCCGCTGCCCGTGCTCAGCACGACGTCGAGGCGGCGCTCGCGGGCCGTCAGGGGTACGTAGTCGAGGTCGAGCTCGGGGTCCGGGTGGTGCAGGTTCGCGGTCGGCGGCACGACGCCCTGGTCGATGCCGAGCGCGCACGCCGCCAGCTCCAGTGACCCGATCGCCCCCAGCGAGTGGCCGATCATCGACTTGATCGAGCTGACCGGCGTCCGGTACGCGTGCTCGCCGAGCGCACGCTTGATCGCCGCGGTCTCGTGCCGGTCGTTCTGCTTGGTCCCCGAGCCGTGGGCGTTGACGTAGCTGACGTCCGCCGGGTTCCAGCCGCCCTCGTCGAGCGCGTCGGTGATCGCCGCGGCCATCTCCCGCCCGTCCGGGCGCAGGCCGGTCATGTGGAAGGCGTTGCACCGGTTCGCGAACCCGTCGATGGTGGCGTAGACGTGCGCGCCGCGGCGCCGGGCCCGGCCCAGCTCCTCCAGCACGAAGACCGCCGCGCCCTCACCCAGCACGAACCCGTTGCGCGTCGCGTCGAACGGACGGGACGCGGTCTCCGGTTCGTCGTTGCGGGGCGTGGTCGCGCGGATGGTGTCGAAGCAGGCCACCGTGATCGGGGAGATCGGCGCGTCGGTCGCCCCGGCGATCATCACGTCGGTGGTGCCCTCCTCGATGAGCTGCATGGCGTGGCCGACCGCGTCCAGGCCGGAGGTGCAGCCGGTCGAGATCACCGCGCACGGTCCCTGGGCGCCCGTCGTCCAGGCCACCTCCGCCGCCATCGAGCTCGGCACCAGGTAGTCGTACAGGTGGCGGACCGCGTAGTCCTCGTCCACCTGCCACTCCCGGCCGCCGTTGCTGACCACCACGTACTCGCGTTCCAGGCTCGTGGTGCAGCCGACGGCGCTGCCGAGGCTGACGCCGGTGCGGAACGCGTCCAGGTCGCCCAGTTCCAGCCCGCTGTCCGCGACGGCCTGGCCGGCGCAGGCGACGGCGAACTGGGTCGCCCGGTCCATCCGGCGGGTCTCCTGCGGCGTCAGCCCCTCGCGGGCCGCGTCGAAGTCGCACTCGGCCGCCACCCGGGAACGGAACGGGGTGGGGTCGAACGACGTGATGGTCCGGGTCGCCGTCCGCCCCGAGACCAGCAGGTCCCAGTACGGCTTCACGCCGACGCCGCCCGGGGCGACGACCCCGATACCGGTGATCGCTACCCGCCGCGTCATGTGCGGGACCGTCCGTGCCTCGGCCGCTGCCGCCAGCTGTTCAACCCATCCACCGGAACCTCCGCTCCGCCATTGCCGCTCGTCCGGGCCGGTGGCGCGCCACGCGGGCCACCTTCGGATCACCGGGACGTCGTCGCACCGATGCGAGCATTCCGGCCGGTGCTCAAGGCGTCCTCGACAGAGACCGGAGCGCTCGGGCCGCCGCCCGGCCGGCGGCGCCGAGCCGAGAGCAGCTCAAGCGGGATTCGAGCACCCGGGCCGAGTCTTGCTGCGACACTCGCCCTCCTCGACGAAGGTGGCCCGCGATGGTGGACACTTCCACGACGGTTCTCCCTGCCCCGCTGACCACCGAGGACACGGCCATCCCGGCCCGGTTCACCGGCTCCGGGGTCGCGACCGGGGACCCGTCGAGGCCCGGCCGGGTCGAGCGGTGGCTGGAGGAGCGCCGGGCGGCGCACCGCTTCGAGGTCGAACGGATCCCGTTCCTCGGCATGCGCGACTGGTTCTTCGAGCCCACCACCGGCAACCTGGCGCACCGTTCGGGCCGGTTCTTCACGATCGAGGGCATCGAGGTGGAGACCGACTACGGTCCCGTCGGCCAGTGGCAGCAACCGATCATCAACCAGCCGGAGATCGGCACGCTCGGCATGATCACCAAGGAGATCGACGGGGTCCTGCACTGCCTGGTCCAGGCGAAGATGGAACCGGGCAACATCAACACGTTGCAGCTGTCACCGACCGTGCAGGCCACCCGGAGCAACTACACCCGGGTACACGGCGGTACGCACACCCGCTACCTCGAGTACTTCACGGATCCGGGCCGCAGCCGGGTGCTGGTGGACGTGCTGCAGTCCGAGCAGGGCGCCTGGTTCCTGGGCAAGCGCAACCGCAACGTGGTCGTCGAGGTGGACGAGGACGTACCGCCGCACGAGGACTACCGCTGGATGACGATCGGTGAGCTCCACCGGATGCTGCGCCAGGACAACATGGTCAACATGGACGCCCGTACGGTGCTCTCCTGCATCCCGTTCGACCGGCCGGCCGCCGGGGCAGGCGACCGGCACGGCGACAGCGCGTTCCGCCGGGCGTTGCACCGCTCGCTGGTTCCCGGCGGGGCCGCCCGGCACACGATGCGGGAGCTGCTGAGCTGGTTCGTCGAGAGCAAGGCGCGCCACCATCGCCGGGTGAGCCCGATCCCGCTGCGCCAGGTGCGCGGCTGGCGGCGCGACGAGCACGAGATCAGCCACGCCGACGGCAAGCACTTCTCGATCATCGCGGCGCAGGTCACCGCGGGCAGCCGGGAGGTGCACAGCTGGTCGCAGCCGCTGCTCGTCCCGCGCGGGGTGGGCGTGGCGGCGCTGCTCACCAAGTCGATCGGCGGTGTCCTGCACGTGTTGATGCACGCCCGGATCGAGGGCGGCTACCTGGACGTGGCCGAGCTGGCGCCGACGGTGCAGTGCATGCCGGTGAACTACGAGGGCCTGCCGGACGACGCCCAGCCGCCGTTCCTCGACTACCTGGGGACCGTACCGGCGGACCGGATCATGTTCGACACGGTGCAGTCGGAGGAGGGCGGCCGGTTCTACCACGCGGAGAACCGGTACGTGATCGTGGACGTCGGCGACGACCTCCCGGACGCCGTCCCGCCGGACTACAGGTGGCTCACGGTCGCCCAGCTCACCGCCCTGCTCCAGCACAGCTACTACGTGAACGTGCAGGCGCGCAGTCTCGTCGCCTGCCTGCACTCGCTGTGGTGAGCGGAGGCGGCATGCTTCGGGTCGGAGTCCTCGGGTGCAGCAGCATCGCCCTGCGGCGCACCGTACCGGCGCTGGCCGCCGACGCCGGCGTCCGGGTCACCGCGATCGCGAGCCGGGACCCGGCGAAGGCGGAGGCGGCGGCGCAGCGCTTCGGCGCCACACCCGTGCACGGGTACGAGCGGCTGCTGGAGCGGCCGGACATCGACGCGGTGTACGTCCCGCTGCCGCCCGCCCTGCACGCCGTCTGGGTCGAGCGGGCGCTGCACGCCGGCAAGCACGTCCTGGCCGAGAAGCCGCTGACGACCACCGCCAAGGACGCCCACCGGCTGGTGGAGCTGGCCCGGTCCGCCGGGCTGGTGCTGCTGGAGTGCTTCGCGTTCGTCCACCACAGCCAGCACGCCGAGGTGCAGCGGCGGCTGCAGGCCGGCGAGATCGGCACGTTGCGGGCGCTGGACGCCGACTTCGCGTTCCCCCCGCTGCCCTCCTCCGACATCCGCTACCGGCCCGAGCTCGGCGGCGGCGCCCTGCTGGACGCCGGGGTGTACCCGCTGCGCGTGGCCCAGCTCTTCCTCGGTCCCGACCTTACCGTCGCGGGGGCCACGCTGGAGCACGACCCGGTCTCCGGGGTGGACGTCGCGGGCGCCGCCGTCCTGACGACCCCGCAGGGACGCAGCGCCCAGATCCGCTTCGGCTTCACGCACTCCTACCGCTCGGCCTACGTGCTGTGGGGAAGCGCGGGCCGGATGACCGTACGCCGGGCCTTCACACCGCCCGCGGGCTTCGCCCCGGTGCTCGGCATCGAGCACCAGAACCGGATACAGGAGCTCACGCTGCCCGCGGACGACCAGCTCGGCCGCCTGGTCGGCCGGTTCGCCGCCGCGGTCCGCGGCGAGCAGGACCCGGCCGACCTGGTCCGGGCATCGTTGCGGCAGGCCGAGCTCGTGGAGGCCGTCCGGGACCGGGCCGTGGTGACCACGTCAGGAGCAGCGTGATGACGCATACGAGTCTGCCCCAGTCGCCGGTGGACGCCGACGGACTCCGCGAGTGCCTGTCCCGATGGCCGAGCGGGGTCGCCGTGGTGACCACCGTCGACGCCGGCGGCGGGCATCGCGGCTTCACGGCCACCGCGTTCGCCTCACTGTCCATGGCGCCGCCGTCGGTGCTGGTGTGCCTGGACCGCGGCTCACAGTGCCTGCCGGCGTTCGCGACCGCCCCGGCCATGGCGATCCACCTGCTCCGCGACGACCAGGCGGACGTGGCGGTCCGGTTCGCCACCAAGGGCATCGACAAGTTCGCCGGTCTGGCCGTGGACCGCGGCCTCGGCGGGGTACCGCTGCTGCCGGGAACGCTCGGCCGGCTGGAGTGCCGGCTCGTGCGCCGCATCTCGGCCGGCGACCACATCATCCTGATCGGCCTGGTGCACGCCGCCGAGACCTTCGACGGCACACCGCTGGTCTACTTCGCCCGCGACTTCCGGGCGCTCTAGCACTCTTACGCGAGGTGACTGCATGTCCGTCTCCACCCATCCGGTACGCGAGTCCGCGGCGCTGCTCGACGGGGCCAGGTCCGCCCGGGCCGTCGCCCGGGAGCACGCCGCCGAGGCCGACCGCCGGTACCGGCTCGAACCCGCGGCCGCCGAGGCGCTGACCGCCGCCGGCTTCGCCCGCCACTTCGTCCCGGCCCGCTGGGGCGGCACGGCCGGCGGTGTCGCCGACGCCGCGCAGGCCCTGTCGATCGTCGGCGAGGGCTGCATGTCGGCCGCCTGGACCGGCGGGGTGATGCTGGCCCTGGGCCGGATGTGCGCGAACCTGCCGGCGGAGGGCCAGCAGGAGATCTGGGGCGACGGGCCGGACGTGCACCTCGCCGGCTCGGTCCTGCCCGCCGGGCGCGTCGAGGCGGTCCCCGGCGGGTGGCGGCTGTCCGGCGAGTGGCCGTACGCCAGCGGCGTGGACTTCGCCCGGTGGACCACGGTCGGCGGGCTCGACCACAGCCCCGGCGAACCGGTGTTCCGGCACTTCGTGCTCCCCCGCGGCGACTACACGGTCCGCGAGACCTGGCGCAACGTCGGCCTGCGCGGTACGGGCAGCAACAGCGTGGTGGTGGCGGACGCGTTCGTGCCGCGGCACCGCTCGTTCACCCACGCCGCCGTGCTGAACGGGTCCGGTTCCGCGGCGGACCCGCCCTGCCACCGCATCCCGTACAAGCTGTTCAACGGCATCCTGTTCGTCGCGCCCGGGGTGGGCGCCGTCCGGGAGGCGCTGCACGAGTGGGCGCGCTGGACGGCGGGCCGGCGGGAGGCGAACCGGAGCCGGACCGTGGACCGGCCCAGCGTGCGATTCGCCGTCTCCACCGCCGGCACCGAGGTGGACACGGCCACCATGCTCATCGCGCGGGCCGCCGCGGCCGCCGACCTGGCGGAGGTCACCCCCGAGCTGCCGGTACGCAGCACCCGCGACTTCGCGGCCGCGGCCGACCTGCTGGTCGCCGCGGCCAACCGGCTGTTCCGGGTGAGCGGCACCCACGGGCAGGCGGAGTCCAACCCGATCCAGCGGGTCTGGCGGGACGTGCACTGCATGGCCGGGCACAGCGCCCTGCAGCCCGACCAGAGCGCGGACGGCTGGGCGAACCACGTCCTCGGCGGCGGCTCCATCGCCTGACGACGGCCTCGGGGGTGTGCTGCCGGCCGGCAGCACACCCCCGATGTATTTGCGGCGGCATGTCCCGGCCCGGGGCACCACGGCGTGCCCCGGGCCGGGCGGCTCACCGAGAGGCGTGGACGAACTCCCGGAACGACTGCACCACGTAGTCGATCATCTCGGCGGTGATGCCGGGGTAGACGCCGATCCAGAACGTCTCCTCGGTGGTGACGTCGCTGTTGGTCAGGTCGCCCACCACCCGGTAGGTGCGGCCCTGGTAGGCCGGGTGCCGGGTGAGGTTGCCGGCGAAGAGCCGGCGGGTCCGGATGTTCCGGGACTCCAGGAAGGTCACCAGGTCGTGCCGGGTGAACGACGCGTCCGGCCGGACCGTCACCACGAAACCGAACCAGCTGGGGTCGCTGTCCGGGGTCGCCTCCGGCATGAGCAGGCCGGGAAGGTCCTCGAGGCCGGCGCGCAGCTGCGCCCAGTTGCGCCGGCGCGCCGCCCCGAACTGCTCGAGCCGGTTCAGCTGGCTCATGCCGAGCGCCGCCTGCAGGTCGGTGGCCTTGAGGTTGTACCCGACGTGCGAGAACACGTACTTGTGGTCGTAGCCCTTCGGCAGCGTGCCCAGGGTGAAGTCGAAGCGGCGCAGGCAGCGGTTGTCCTCGCCCGGCTCGCACCAGCAGTCGCGGCCCCAGTCCCGCAGCGACTCCACGATCCGGGCCAGCGCCAGGTCGTTGGTCATCACGCAGCCGCCCTCACCCATGGTGATGTGGTGCGCGGGGTAGAAGCTGATCGTGGACAGGTGACCGAAGGTCCCGGTCGGCCGGCCGCGGTAGAGCGAGCCCACCGCGTCGCAGTTGTCCTCGATGAGGAACAGGTCGTGATCCTCGGCCAGCTGCGCCACCTCGGCCACCGCGAACGGGTTGCCGAGCGCGTGCGCGATCATGATGGCCCGGGTCCGCGGGCCGATCGCCTGGGCGATCCGCTCGACCGTGGCGTTGTACGTGCCCAGCTCGATGTCGACGAAGACCGGCACCAGGCCGTTCTGCAGGATCGGGTTCACCGTGGTCGGGAAGCTCGTCGCCACGGTGATCACCTCGTCGCCCGGGATCAGCCGGCGATCACCGAGCTGCGGCGAGGTGAGCGCGGTCAGGGCCAGCAGGTTCGCCGACGAACCCGAGTTCGTCAGGTGGACCTTGCGCACCTGCAGCGCCCGCGCGAGCGCGCTCTCGAACTTGCGCGCATGCAGGCCGGCCGCGATGCGCATGTCCAGGGCTGCCTCGACAAGCGACACCCGGTCGTCCTCGTCGAGCACCGCCCCCGAGGTCAGGATCGGTGTCTCCCCGGGCACGAACGTCTCCCCGGCGTACTCCTGGTGGTACTTGCGTACCAGCTCCAACACTTCGTTTCGGGTGTCCATCAACTACGTCACTTCCTCCGCTTGCCGGTGCCACGAACTCGCTCTCGGATCGACCGTCGCCCAGATCGCCTCCACCATCGAGACCACGTCATGCCGCGGACGCCAGCCGAGCCTGCGCCCGGCCTCCCCGATCCGGGTGGCGAGCCAGGGGACGCCGGCGCTGCGTCCGGCCGCCACCTCCGCCTCGTCGACCCGGGCCGGTACGCCGCTCACCTCAATGAGGCGCCGAACCACCTGCCGTACCGCCACCGCCCGGCCGCTCCCGACGTTGAGCACCGCGCCGGCGACGGGCGCGGTGATCGCCGCGGAAACGGCGGAGACGGCGTCCCGCAGATCCACGAAGTCGCGCTCGGCGGTGAGCGGGGCCAGGCGCAGCCGCGCCGGTACGCCGGTCAGGGCCGAGCGCCGCAACTCGCCGGCGACCCGGCCCAGCAGGCTCGACGGCGGCATGCCGGGCCCGGCGCACGTGGTCAGCCGCAGCACGACCCCGTCGAGCAGGCCGTCACGGGTGGCCGCCAGCACGATCTCGCTCGCCCGCAGCTTCGTACGCCCGTAGTCGCTCGCGGGCACGCACGGGCTGAGCTCGGTCAGGTACCGGCCGGTGGCGGGCTGCGCGTACTCGAAGACGGTGCCCAGCTGCACGACCCGGACCGGCCACGGCACCGCGGCGACGGCGTCCCGGATGGTCTCCACCACGGCCACGTTCGCGCGCCGCATCGCCTCGGGATCCTCGGTCCACACCGCACCGGCGGCGTTGACCACCGCGGTGGTGCGGTGCGCCTCCAGCAGGGCAGCCAGCTCCGCCGGGGGGCAGCGCGCGAGGTCGAGCGCCGCCGTGACGCCCGGCCGCGGGGTGCGTGCGAGGCTCACGACCCCGGTCCCCGCGGACGCCAGCGCCGAGGCGACGGCCCGGCCCAGGAACCCGGCGCCGCCGACGACGACAACGCTCATGCCGACCAGCGATCGGCCAGCGTCTCCGCCATCGCGGAGGGGGACGGGTACGCCGCCATGCCGGCCCGCAGGCGGGCGCAGGCCTCCCGCCATTCCGGTGCCGTCGTCATCTGCTCGACCGTCTTGAAGAGCACCGCCGTGTCGTCCGGCCCGTCCGGGCCGATCATCGTGCCGACGCCGGCCCGGGTCACCCGGTCGCCGATCTCGGCGCAGATGGGTGCCGGCGGAAGGATCACCTGGGGGACGCCGAGCACCGCCGCGGTCAGGGCCGTGCCGGCGCCGCCGTGGTGCACGGCGACCGCGCAGGTGGGCAGCAGCATCCGGAACGGCACGCCGCGGGCGACCCGGACGTTGGGCGGCAACCGCGACTCGTCGAGCGCGCCGGAGGGTGCCAGCACGATCTCGGCGTCCAGGTCGCCGAGCGCGTCGAGGGTCAGGGTGAGCACGTCGGGCCCGTTCGGGTCCCGGTACCGGCTGCCGGCGACCCCGGCGCTGACGCAGACCCGCGGCCGGCCGTCGGTCCGCGCCAGCCACTGCGGATGGGTGGCCGCGCCGTTGTACGGCACGCAGCGCATGTCCATCCGGTTGACCGGCGGATTGTCCGGCAGTCGCATGGCGGGCGGGCAGATGTCGATCCAGCCCACCGGCTCGGCCGGCTCGGCCCCGTACGCGGCGAACAGCTCGCGGTACGACGGCAGCGGGTCCGCCATCGACAGGTCGGTCGGCGAGTGCAGGGTGCTGCCGACCTCCCAGCCGTGCCCGACGGCCGGTACGCCCAGCACCGCGCCGAGCACCGGGCCGGCGAGGCCGAGCACGTCGTGCACGATCAGCTCCGGCCGCCACCACCGGCCGAAACCGACCAGGTCGTCCAGCATCGCGGCGGCGACCGCCACCTGCTTCTCGTAGAGGGCGCGGACCACCCGCCGCTTGTGCTCGTCGAGCAGGTCCAGGTCGCTCGACCAGCCCGCGGGCCACCGGGCCGGCCGGCCCCACTCGGCCAGTTCCGGGCGGCGTCCCTTCTCGGCGGTGGTGACGTCGTGCCCCACGCCGACCGCGGACAGGCCCAGCCCGGCCACGGCGTCCGCGACCGGCGCCGGCACGGCGACCCGTACGTCGTGGCCGGCGGCCTGCAGGGCCCAGGCCAGCGGCACCATCGGATACAGGTGTCCCGGAGCCGCCCAGGTCACGAACAGAACGCGCATGGCTCTACCCCGTCCGGGAGTCGGTGTCGGCGCCATCGCTGGCCGCCGGCGCTGACCGCAGTCTTGGCCGACCTGCTCAAGCGGAACTGGACCGTCGATGGAAGCGCACATCAGCCCGATGTCAGCCACACGTCAGAGCCGGGGACGAGAGTGGGACCGGGAACGAGTGAAAAGAGACCGCAGGTGAAACATGCCATCCGGGCCGAGGGGCTCGTCAAACGGTTCGGCGCCGTCACCGCGCTGGACGGCGTCGACCTCGAGGTCGGCGCCGGTACGGTGCTCGGCCTGCTCGGCCCGAACGGGGCCGGCAAGACCACCATGGTGCGCATCCTCGCCACCCTGCTGCGCCCGGACGCCGGTGCGGTACGCATCCTCGGCCACGATCCGCGGCACGACGTCGAGGCGGTCCGCGGCCTGATCGGGCTGACCGGTCAGTTCGCCGCGGTGGACGAGAACCTCACCGGGGTGGAGAACCTGGTGTTCCTGGCCCGCCTGATCGGCCAGTCCCGGTCCGAGGCGCGCGAGACCGCCCGCGGTCTGCTGGAGCGCTTCTCGCTGTCCGACGCCGCCGACCGCCCCGCCCGGACGTACTCCGGTGGCATGCGCCGGCGGCTCGACCTGTCCGCCTGCCTGGTCGGCCGCCCCCGGGTGGTCTTCCTCGACGAGCCGACGACGGGCCTCGACCCGCGCGCCCGCGAGCAGCTGTGGGAGAGCATCCGCGGCGAGGTGCGGCGGGGCGTGACCGTCCTGCTGACCACGCAGTACCTCGAGGAAGCCGACCAGCTCGCCGACGACATCGTGGTGATCGACCGGGGCCGGGCCGTCGCCCACGGCACGCCGACCGAGCTCAAACGCCGGGTGGGCGGCCAGACGCTGCAGGTGCAGCCCGCCGATCCGGCGGACCTGCACCGGGTGGCCCTCATCGTCACCGAGGTGGCCGGCCGGCACGAGGTCGACAACGCCGTCATCACCGCACCGGCGGCGGACACCGGCGTCCTGCCGGAGATGGTGCGGCGGCTCGACGCGGCCGGCATCGGCGTCGCCGAGATCGGCATCCGCCAGCCGAGCCTCGACGAGGTGTTCAAGCAGCTGACGAGCCAAGGAGTGGCCGCATGACCTCGATCGCCACCGCATCGGACCACGAGGCCCCGGAGGCCGCCGAGGCGCCCCGCCCCCGCCGGGCGGGCCCCGCGCGGGCGGTGCGCCAGAGCGCCACCGTGGCGTGGCGGCAGCTCGTCCAGATCAAACGCAATCCCGAGCAGCTCGTCGAGGTCGGCATCCAGCCGCTGATGTTCGTCTTCCTCTTCGCGTTCGTGCTCGCCGGCCAGCTGGCCGGCTCACGGCAGGCGTACATGCTGTACGTCGTGCCGGGCCTGATGGTGCAGTCGGCGGTGCTGGTCAGCGCGCGTACCGCGATCGGCATCAACACCGACGTCACCACCGGGATCTTCGACCGCCTGCGGAGCCTGCCGATCTCACGGGTGGCGCCCCTGCTCGGCCGGATGCTCGCCGACTACGTGATGCTGCTGTGGTCGGTGCTGATCCTGGTGGTCGCCGGCACCGCGCTCGGGTTCCGGGTACACACCCACTGGTTCATGCTGGCGCCGGTGTGCCTGCTCCTGCTGCTCTTCATGCTCGCCTTCTCCTGGGCAGCGGTCTACCTGGGACTGCTAGCCTCCTCGCCGGAGAGCGTGCAGGCGCTGGCCTTCGGGCTGATGCTGCCGCTCACCTTCCTCAGCGGCGCGTACGTGCGGGTGGAGACCATGCCCGGCTGGCTGCAGGCGGTGGTCAAAGTCAACCCGGTCTCGAGTCTCGCCGATGCCATCCGCGGAATGCTGGTCGGCGGACCGGTCAGCGGCCCGGTGACGCAGACGCTCATCTCCTGCGCGGTGCTCACCGTGGTCTTCGCGCCGCTGGCCCTGATGGCGTACCGCCGGGAACGCTGAGAGAGGACCGTCGTGAGGGTGCTCATTGCCGGGGTCGTCCCCGCGCATCTGATGCCGATGGCACCGCTGGCCTGGGCCCTGCGCGCCGCCGGCCACGAGGTGCTGGTCAGTGGCAGCGCGGGGTTCGTGGCCCGCGCCGGCCTGGCGGGCCTGTCCGGCGTCGCCGTGCCGGACCCGCCGCCGCACCGGCCGGCCGCGGCGTCCGCCGATCCCGCCGCGGGCCGCGCCGCGCACCTGATGGGCTGGGACGCCATGGCGGAACGGTGGCGGCACCGGGTCGGCGCCGTGGTCGGCCGGCATCTCGCCGTGGCGCGCGACTGGCGGCCCGACCTCATCCTGTGCGACCCGATCGAGTTCAGCGGGCTCATCGTCGGCGGTGTCCTCGGCGTCCCCGTGGTGGTCCACCGGTGGGGCGCCGACCGGGTCAGCAGCCGGTCGCTGCCGCTCGCGGCCACCGCCCTGGCCGACATCGCGGAGCGGCACGGCGCCCGCGACGGCATCCCGGCGCCCGCCCTGGTGCTCGACCCGTGCCCGCCCACCCTCCAGTGCCCGGACGCCGACCCGGCGCAGCCGATCCGCTTCGTCCCGTTCAACGGCTCCGGCGCCGTGCCGGACTGGGCGCTGCGGCCCGCGCCGCGCCGCCGGGTCGTGGTCTCGTTCGGGGCGGAGACGTCGATGCTCGCCGACCCGGTCCTGTGGGACCGCTTCATGCTGGCGCTCACGACGATCGACGGCATCGAGCCGGTCATCACCAGCAAGCCGCCGCCCGGCGCCGCGGTGCCGCCCGGGGTACGCGCCGAGGGCCCCGTCCCGATCACCCTCCTGCTGGACGACGCCGCCGCGCTGATCCACCACGGCGGCTCGGGCACCTGCCTGACCGCCGTGCACCACGGGGTTCCCCAGCTCGTCCTGGCCCACCCCAACCCGTCGTACGCGGCGCACGGCGAGCGGGTGGCGGCGTGCGGCGCGGGCCGGGAGCTCGACCTGGACGGCGAGCACCGGGAGCCCGAGGTCATCGCGGACGTCCTCCGGCAGGTCATCACCGACCCCGGATACCGCACCGCCACGGAACGGCTGCGCGACGAGATGCACCGCCAGCCCGACCCGGTCCGGACCGTACGCACCTTGGCCGAGCTGGCCGGCGCGCCGGTCACCGGCTGACGACAGCCGGCGTCAGCTGCCCTGCAGCACCGGCGACAGCAGCGCCTCGATGGCGGCCCCGTCCACCGGGGCGCCGTCGGGTGCCAGCCCCGGCCGCCGGTCGCGGACGGCGTCGTCGAGGCGGGTCTCGTCCGGGTCGCCGGCGATGTGCTGACCGCGCATCGACACCGCGGCGGTCAGCAGGGCGGCGGACCGGCCCACGTCGGCGCGGGCGAGGGCGATGTCGGCGGCCAGCACGGCGACCCGGGACGTGGCATGGGCGTCGCGTCCCCGCCGGGCCAGGTCGTACGCGTCCCGGCACAGGTCGGTGGCCTCCTGCAGCCGTCCTTCCGCGACCGCGAGGTACCCCTGGCTGAGCAGGACCGCGGGGACCAGCCCGACGCCGCGCCCGTGCTCGCGCAGTTCGCCGAGGGCGCGGCCGAGCAGGTCACGGGAGTCCGCGTACCGCCCCTCCCAGCGGGCGAGGTCACCGAGCACGTGATGGGCCGCTCCCACGGTCTCCCCCAGGCCAAGCCGGTCGGCCTCCGCCAGGGCGGTGTCCAGCTCCCGGCGCGCCGCCGGGCCGTCACCCGACCGGGCGTGCACCGCGCCGAGCCGGACCCGCAGCATGGCGAGATCCTCGGCGGCGCCCAGCTCGCCGGCGGCCTGCAGCGCCTCACGCAGGGCGGCGGCCGCGCCGGCGTGCTCGCCGCTCGCCCCGTCCAGCTCGGCCAGCGCGGACAGGGTCTGCGCCCGGCCCAGCCGCTCACCGATCCTGCGGAACTCCGCCAACGACGCCGCGAGCTCGGCGCGCGCCTCCTCCGGGCGGCCCAGGTTCATCAACGTACGGCCGGCCAGCATGCGGCTCTGCGCCCGGACCCACGGGTCGGCGTGCCCGCCGTGGTGCCGCAGCTCCGCCAGCATGACCCCGCTGTCCCCGGTCAGCAGCGACGTCATCGCGCCCAGCAGCACCACCAGCGGGTGCCCGGCGCCCGGCCGGTCGCCGATCCGGCCGGCCAGCTCCAGCGCCTCACGCAGGCAGGCGAGACCCTGCGGGTCGCCCAGGATCGCGCCGTACACCAGGGCACCGACCGCGCAGAGCAACGCGCGGTGCACCGGTACGGCCGACCCGTCCAGCGCCAGCGCCCGGCCGGTCCACTCCAGACCCTCGGCGCGGCGGCCGCTGAGCAGCCAGAACCACTCCAGCATGGCCACCAGCCGTACGGACACCTCGGGCGGCGCCTCGTCGATCGACCACCGCAGGGCGGCGTTCACGTCATCCACGTAGGACGACAGGTACGCCAGCGCGTGCAGCTGACCGTCCCGGCGCAGCTGCGGCTCGAGCTCCTCGGCGATCGCCGCCAGCACGCGCGCGTGCCGCAACCGCAGGTGCCCGGTCTCCCCCGCCTCGGCCAGCCGCTCGACCGCGTACAGCCGGATCGTGTTCAGCATCCGGAACCGTGGCGGCTCCCGCTCGGCGTCGACCTGCACCATCGACTTGTCCACCAGCGCGGCGAGGAGGCGGTCGACCTGGGCCGCCTCGATGTCGTCGGGCAGCTCGAGGTCCGCGCAGACCCGCCGTACGACGTCGCCGTCGACCGGCCCGGCGAAGACCGCCATCCGGCGGGCCAGCACCCGCTCGGGGAGGTCCAGGAGGTCCCAGCTCCAGTCCACCACCGTCCGCAGGGTGCGCTGCCGCTCGGCCACGGTGTCCGGTCCGGCGAACAGGGCGTCGAACCGGTCCTGCAACCGCGCCTCCAGCTGGGCGACCGACAGCGAACGCAGCCGCACGGCGGCCAGCTCCAGCGCCAGCGGCAGGCCGTCCAGCGCCCGGCAGACGGCACCGACCTGCTCGGCCGTACGCTCGTCGACGGTGAACGCGGGCCGCACCGCGCGCCCGCGTTCGACGAACAGCCGCACCGCCGGGCTCTCCGTGGTGACCGGTGCGCCGGGCGCCGGGGTGGCGAGACCGGCGAGCGGGAACAGCACCTCGCCGCGCACGCCCAGCGGCTGCCGGCTCGTGGCCAGCACGCGCAGGCCCGGGCAGCTCGCCAGCAGGGCCTCCGCCTCCCGGGCGACGGCCGGCAGCAGGTGCTCGCAGTTGTCGAGGATGAGCAGCAGCGGACGCCGGGAGACCACGCTGATCAGGCGGTCGGCGACGCTGGGCCGGGCGGCCGGGCCGGCCGGGGCGAACAGCAGGCCGCCGTCGCCGGCACCGCACGCGGCGAGGATCGCGCGGGACACGTCGCCGGCGTCGCCCACCGCGCCCAGGTCGACCAGTACGCCCCCGTCGGCCTCGGCGCCGACGACGGTCCGCCCGGCCTCCACCGCCAGCCGGGTCTTGCCCATACCGCCCGCGCCCACCACGGTGACGAGCCGGTTGCCGGTGATCATCCGCACCAGCGCGCGTACGTCGTCGTCCCGCCCCACCATCGGCGTCAGCGGGACCGGCAGCCGGCCACGCGGCGCCGGGCCGGGTGGCGGCGGGCCCGCGGGGGCGGGCGGATCCGGCGGCGCGAAGCCGTCGCGCAGCAGCGCGAGGTGCGTGCGCTGGAGGGTCGGCGAAGGGTCCGCGCCGAGCTGCTCGGCGAGCTCGGTGCGGGCGTCCTCGTAGGCGGAGAGGGCGTCGGCGTGCCGCCCGGCGGCACGCAGGGCCTGCATGAGATACAGCCGCAGCGTCTCGCGCAGCGGGAACTGGGCGATCAGCCCTTCCAGCTCGGGAACGACCTCGGCGCCGCGGCCGTCGGCGATGTCGGCCGCGATCCGCTCCTCCGTGGCCGAGCGGCGCAGCTCGCTGAGCCGGGCCGCGTGGGCGCGCAGGACCGGGGCGTCGGCGAGGCCGGGCAGGGCCGCGCCCCGCCAGAGGTCCAGCGCCTCCCGCAGCGCGGCGGCGCGGCGCTCCGGGTCCGGGATCTCCCGGGCGGCGTCCACCTGCGTCTCGAACCGGTGGGCGTCGACCTGGTCGGGCCGGATCAGGGCCCGGTATCCGGTGGGCCGGGAGTCGACGACCAGCTCCGGCACGGCCCGCCGCAGCCGGGACACCAGCGCCTGCAGGGCGTTGTCGGGGGCGGACGGTGCCCGGTCGCCCCAGACCGCGTCGGCCAGGTCGGCGCGGGTCACCTCCCGGCCGGCGTCGAGCGCCAGCACGGCGACGAGCGTCTGCAGCCGGACCCCGTTCAGCCGGACCACCCGAGCGTCCACCTGCACCCGGAGGGCGCCGAGGACACCGATCACGACTTCGCCGGGCACCGCATCAGTATGTCGCAAGGCCGGCGCCGGGCGAGCACCGCGGCCACCGGCGGCATGCCGGTCGCCGTACGCCCGCCGGGACACCGGCCTCGTCGTCGTGACGCGTACCGCCTCAGACCGGCGTCTCGCTCAGCAGCAGGCTCCGCAGCACCTTCTTGTCGGGCTTGCCGACGGGCGTGTGCGGGAAGTCCTCGACGACCTCGAGCCGCTCCGGGATCTTGAACGCGGCCAGCCCGCGACCGGTCAGCACCTCGCGCAGGCCGTCCAGGGTCAGGTCGTGACCGGGGTGCAGCCGGACGAAGAGGCAGACCCGCTCGCCCACGACGGGGTCGGGCACCGCCACCGCGGCCGCCTCGGCGACCTCCGGCATCTCCTGGGCCAGGGTCTCGATCTCGCCCGCCGCGATCTTCTCGCCACCCCGGTTGATCAGGTCCTTGACCCGGCCGCACACGACCACGTCGCCGTCCGCGGTGATCCGGACCAGGTCACCGGTGCGGTACCAGCCGTCCGGCGTGAACGACACCCGGTTCTGCTCCGGCACGCCGAAGTAGCCCCGCGGCGTGTACGGGCCCCGGGTCAGCATCTCGCCGACCTCACCGGGCGGGACCGGTAGCCCGTCCGGGTCCACGACCAGCAGCTCGTCGTACGGGCTGACCGGCTTGCCCTGGGTGGCGTGCGCGACGGCGTCCGGCGCGTCCGGCCGGGTGTAGCAGATCAGCCCCTCGGCCATCCCGTACACCTGCTGCAGCCGGCAGCCGAGCGCGGGCCCGATGCCCGCCGCGACCTCCGGTGACAGCATCGACCCGCCGACGTGGACGTGGCGCAGCGAGGACAGGTCACGCGGCGTGGTGGCGGCCGCCTCCGCCCAGCGCAGCGCGACGGCCGGAACCGCGGAGGTGTCGGTGACGCCCTCGGCCTCGATGGCCGCGAACACACCCTCGGGCCTGGGTGAGGGCGCCATGACCACCCGCCCTCCGGAGTAGAGGGTGCCGAGGATCCCCGGGCTCGCCAGCGGGAAGTTGTGCCCGGCCGGCAGCACGGTGAGGTAGACGGTGTCCGGGCCGAGCCCGCACACCGCGGCGCTCCGGCGGATGTTGTACTCGTAGTCGTCGTGCGTCCGGCTGATCACCTTCGGGACGCTCGTGGTGCCGCCGGAGAGCAGGAACAGGGCCACCTCCGAACTGGCCGGAGCACGCTCGTCCAGCCGGCGCCGGCGGGCCTGCGCGTCGCCGGTGCGGCGGGACAGCCGGCGCACGTCCGCCGACCCGGGCCGTACGTCGTCGCCGACCACCCACACCTGGGCCGGTTCGGGCAGGTCCGCGGCGACCCGGTACGCGAGGTCCTGGTGGTCGTACCCGCGCCAGCCGTCGGGGACCACCAGCGCCCGGGCCCGCACGTGCGCGCCGATCGAGGTGAGCTCGTGCTCGCGGTGCGGTGGCAGCATCATGACCGGCAGGATCCCGGCCCGGAAACAGGCGAGCGTCACCACCACGAACTCGGCGCAGTTCGGCAGCTGGACCAGGATCGCGTCGCCGGGCGCCAGCCCGCGCTCGAGCATCGCCTCGGCGAGCACGTCCGCGCTCTCCGCCAGTTCGGCGTAGGTCAGCCGCTGGGCGCCGTCGACCAGCGCGGTCCGGCCGGGCCACCGCTGGGCCCAGTCCCACATGTACTTCCCCAAGGGGTGGCCGCGCCAGCATCCGGCGGCCCGGTAGGTCCGGGCCGCCTCCTCCGGCCACGGCACGACACCGGGTCGTGGCATCACTCCTCCTCCGCGGCCGGAGCCGGGTCGTCGTCGAGCCGCTCGGCGACCAGAGCCGCCACGGCGCTGATGGTCGGCCGGTCCCAGAACAGCGTCGCGGGCAACGGCAGGTGGAAGGTGCGCTCCAGGGCGCGCCGGATCCGGACGGTCATGACCGAGTCCAGACCCATCTCGATGAGCGGCCGGCGCGGGTCCACCTCGTCGGCCGACAGCTTGGACTCGACGGCCACCTGGCGGCGGATCTCGCCGGTCAGGAAGGCCACCAGCTCCGCGCCGTGCAGGGTGGCCCACGGCCGCTCCCCGGAGACCTCCGCCGACTCGTCCGTGGCGGAGTCCAGCGGCAGCTCGCTGAGCAGCGGGAGCCGCAGTTCACCGCGCTCGGCGGCCGGCAGCATCCGCAGCACGGCCGCATAGCCGAGGTCGTACCGTTCGGCCAGTTCCCACGCGGAGAACGCCTCGGCGGCGCTGATGTCGGCCGTACCGCGCGCGGCCAGCTCGATGTCGATCACCTCGGTGGAGGTGGACATGCCCAGCCCGCGCCACGACGTCCAGCCGAAGCTGATCGTCCCGGTGTCCCCGGCCGCGCGGCGGTAGGCCGCCAGCGCGTCCAGGTACGCGTTGCCCGCCGCGTAGCTCGCCTGGCCGGGGAGCCCGAGCAGCAGACCGCAGGAGGAGAAGAGCACGAAGAAGTCGACCGAGCCGGGCGGGAAGAGCTCGTGCAGCGTGGTGGCCCCGTACGCCTTCGGCCGCAGCACCGCGCGCAGCGAGTCCTCGTCCAGCGCGGAGAGCATGCGGTTGTCGAGCACGCCCGCGGCGTGCACCACCCCACGGACCGGCGGCAGGCCGTAGGACGCGGCGGAGAGCAGCTTCGCCGCCTCCTCCGCGTCGGCCAGGTCCAGCGCCACCGGGACCACCGTGACGCCCAGGCGTTCGAGCGAGCGGACGATCTCGATCCGTTCCAGCACCCGCGGGTCGGTGACCCGCGACCATCCGTCGCGTTCCGGGACGGTCGTGCGCCCGACCAGGATGATCCGCCGGGCGCCGCGGTCGGCCAGCCAGTGCGCCACCTCGCTGCCGAGGGCGCCGAAGCCCCCCGTGATCAGGTACGTGCCGTCCGGCTCGCACCGCATCGGCGGCCGCATCGGCTTGCCCTCGAGGTGCCGCAGGCGGCCCACCATCGGCGCGCCGTCGCGGACGACGATCACGTCCTCGCCCCGCAGCGCGCCGATCACCTGAGGGATCACCGCGATGTCCGACGGCGGGCCGCCGACGTCGATGACTCCACCCCAGAAGTCCGGGTGCTCGCCGCCGATCACGCGGCCCAGGCCCCAGAGCGCGCCCTGGCTCACCGAGGCGGCGTCGGTGCTCTCCCACACCCCGCGGGTCAGGCACCACAGCTGCGCCGGCTTCGCCGCCCGGCCGGCCGCGACCAGCTGGGCCGTGCGCGCGAGCAGCCACGCACCCTCCACCGCGGCGTCGTCGTAGCCACCCGAGACGGGCGGGGCGACGACGACCAGGTGGTGGCCGGCACTCAGTTCGTCCGGCCGCAGGTCCTCCGGCCGCTCGACCACCCGGGCGATGTGCTCGGGCAGCCACTCCTGCAGCCGGGAGACCATCTCGGACGCGGCGCCGACCACGACGAGCCGGGGCGCGGCGACCTGACCGGGCAGGTCGACCGGCTGCCACGCCAGGGTGTGCACGAGGCTGCGGGTGTCGGTGTTCCCGCCGGTGTCCCGGTCGAGCACGCCGTACCGCAGGCGGGACATCCGGCCCACCACGGCCCCGTCCAGGTCGCAGATCTCCAGGTCGACGGTGTCGGTGTCGACCACCCGGACGAGGATGCGCGCGCGGGCGGGTGCGGACTCGGCCAGCGACACCCGGCGGATGTGTTGCGGCATCCGCAGGATCGGCGGACCGGTGAAGACCACCGAGGCGATCGACAGCGCGGCGTCCAGAATGGAACCCCAGGTCTGCGGGGTCGCACCGGTCTCCGGTTCGGCGACCACGGTGGCCCGCAGCGCCCCGTCGCCGCGCTCCATCCGCTCGACGGCCCACGGGAAGCCCATCGCGGCCACCCCGAGGGTCGCCAGCCGGTCGATCACGTACCCGGTGTCCAGGCTCTCGCCGGTGACCACGGTGGCCGGTGACTCGTCGGCCAGCCGGGTACGCGGTTCGAGGACCGCGGTCGTGTGGGTCGCCCAGCCGCTGTCGTCGGCCTCCTCCTCGACCACCCGGGAGGAGAGCCGCAGCGCGCCGTCCTGGAGCACCACCTGCACGTCCCGCGGGTGGGTGACCGACACCGGCACCCGCAGCCCGACGTCGCCCAGGTCCGGCCACGGCCCGGTCGAGGCCGCGGCGGTGAAGAACGTGTTGAGCAGCACCGCGGCCGGGATGATCTCCACGTTGCGCACCGGGTGGGCGCCCGGGTACGGCCGGCAGTCCCGGTCCAGGTAGGTGGACCAGATCTCGGCCGGCGTGACGCCGTTGACCCGCCGCCGGCCGCCGAGCAGCGTGTGGCTCCGCGGGTCGTGCGGTTCGGTCGCGGCCGGCACGGGCCGGCTCTCCAGCCAGTACGGCCGGCGCTGCCACACCGTGGTGGGCAGGTCGGCGAACGCCCCGTCCCCCCACAGCACCGCGGTGTCGGCCTCGAGCCCGTGGCAGTACAGCAGGCCCAGGTTGCCCAGCAGCGTCGGGATCTCGGGGCGGTTGCGGCGCAGGGTGTGCGTGGCGAACGCGTCCTCGATGCCGAGCTGCTCCAGCGTCTCGCCGATCGAGTGCTCCACCACCGGGTGCGGGGAGACCTCGAGGAACAACCGGTACCCGTCCTCGGCGGCCGCCGTGACCGCCGGCGCGAAGCGCACCTGTCCGCGCAGGTTGGCCGCCCAGTACGAGCCGTCGCGCGGCGCGCCGGAACGCGGGTCCGGCAGGGCCGTGCTGTACAGCGGAACCTCGGCGGGACGCGGAGACAGGTCGTCGACCGCGGCCGCCAGGGGTCCGCAGAGCGGCTCCATCTGCGGGCTGTGGAAGGCGACGTCCGAGTCGACCGGGCGGACCGCGTACCCCTCGGCACGCCACCGCGCTCCGAGCTCCTCGACCGCCGCGATGTCGCCGGAGATCACCGTCGACCCGGGGGCGGCGGCCACCGCGGCGGCGACGTCGCTGCGGCCCGCGAGCCGGCGTTCGATCTCGTCCGCCGGCAGGCCCACCATCGCCATGGCGCCCTTGCCGGCCACCTGCCGCAGCAGCACCGAGCGCCGGCACACGAGCCGCGCGCCCTCCTCGAGCGTCAGGACGCCCGCTGTGACGGCGGCGGCGATCTCGCCCACCGAGTGGCCGATCACCGCTGCCGGTCGTACGCCGCGCGAGCGCCACACCGCGGCCAGGGCCACCTGGATCGCGAAGATCATCGGCTGGATGACGTCCACCGGCTGCGGGGCCGCCTCGACGATCACCCGGCGCGGCGAGACCCCCATCTCCGTGACGAACACGGGCTCCACCCGGTCGATGACGCCGGCGAAGACCGGCTCGTCGGCCAGCATGCCGCGGGCCATGCCCAGCCATTGCGAGCCGTGCCCGGAGAACACCCAGACCACGCCGCGTGCCGCCGCTCCCAGGACCGATCCGGTCTGGGCTCCGGTGCCCTCCACCGCGAACTCGCGGAGCTGGTCGACGACCTCGGCACGGTCCGCACCGACCACGGTGGCCCGGTGGGGCAGCTGGTCACGCCGGTGCGCCAGGGTGTACGCCACGTCGCGCGGGTCGAGGCCCGGCTCGGCGGTGAGGTGATCGGCCAGCGCGCCGGCGAACCGCCGTACCGCCTCGGCGCTGCGCCCGGAGATCGGCACGAGCACCGGGCGCTCCGGGGCGGTCCGCCGGTCCCGTCCGGCCGGGGGATCACCGGCTTCCAGGGCGACGTGGGCGATGGTGCCGCCGTAGCCGTACGCGGACACGCCGGCCCGGCGCCGCCCGGGTTCCCCCGGCCACGGCGTCGGCTCCGTCACGACCCGCAGGCGGGCCTGCTCCCACGGGATCGCGGGGTTCGGGGTGGAACAGTTGATGCTGGGCGGGATGACGCCGTGCTGCAGGGCCAGCACCGTCTTGATGACGCCCGCCACGCCGGCGCCCGCCTCCAGGTGACCCACGTTGGGCTTGACCGAGCCGATGAGGCACGGCTGGTCCGCCGGCCGGCCCTGCCCGAAGACGGCGGCCATCGCGCCGGCCTCCAGCGGGTCGCCCACCCGGGTCCCGGTGCCGTGCGCCTCGACGTACTGCACCGAGGCCGGGTCGATGCCCGCAGCGCGGTACGCCTGGCGCATGACGTGCGCCTGGGCCTCCCCGTTCGGCGCCATGATGCCGTTGGTCCGGCCGTCCTGGTGCACCGCGCTCCCCCGCAGCACGGCCAGCACCGGGTCACCGTCGCGGCGCGCGTCGCTGAGGCGCTTGAGCACCACCACGCCGCCGCCCTCGCCCCGGCCGTATCCGTCGGCCGAGGCGTCGAACGACTTGCACCGGCCGTCCGGGGACGTCGCACCGGCCGCGTCCAGCACCAGGGACAGACCCGGTGCGGCCATCACGAGGACACCGCCGGCCAGCGCCACCGGGCACTCCCCCGCACGCAGCGCCTGTACGGCCAGGTGGATGGCGACCAGCGAGGACGAGCAGGCGGTGTCCACGGCCATGCTCGGACCGCGGAGGTTGAGCAGGTACGACACCCGGTTGGCGACCGCGCAGTAGGCGCCGCCGATCCCGGTCCACGCCTCGATGCCGGGCAGGTCCTCGAGCATGCGGCGGCCGTAGTCGTCGGCGCCCACCCCCATGAAGACGCCGGCGTCGGTGCCGCCCAGCCGGGCCGGGGGGATGCCGGCCCGTTCCAGGGCCTCCCAGGACAGCTCCAGCATCATCCGCTGTTGCGGGTCCATCAGCGCCGCCTCGCGGGGCGTGATGTCGAAGAAGTCCGCGTCGAACCCCTCGACGTCGCTGAGGAACGCCCCGCCGCGGGTCACGTCCCGCAGCGCCGCCGCGTTCTCCCGGCCGCGCGAGGCGTACCACTCCCAGCGGGAGTCCGGCACCTCGGAGACGACGTCCGCGCCCTCGGTCAGCAGCGTCCAGAACTTCTCCGGCGAGTCGACGCCCCCGGCGAACCGGCAGGACATGCCGATGATCGCGATGGGTTCCGCCCCGCTCATCGGGCCACCCACCCCGGAACGTCGAGGATCTCCACCAGTGCGCCGGCCACCGTCATGCCGGGGCCCAGCCCGTTCATCAGGTAGTGGTCGCCGGGCTTCAGGCTCCCGTCGGCCAGGAGCCGGTCGAGGGCCACTAGCTGGTCGCTGATGCCCAGGTGCCCGACGTCGCGGCCGAGCTCCCAGGTGGTGCGCTCGGGTGGCAGGCCGATCAGCGGCAGCAGCCGCTTCTCGATCACGTCGAGGGAGGTGTTCATGTAGCCGAAGTACGTGACGTCGTCGATGCTCAGGCCGGTCGCGCCGGTCCAGCTCAGGTACAGCTCGTGGTGCGCCTTGGCGAGCAGCGGGCGCATCTTCTCCATCCCGCCGCTCTGCAGGAAGAGCCGGTTGCGGTCGGAGAAGTCCAGCTGCCGGCCGGTGGTGGCGCCCGGCGGGAAGAGCGGCTCGCCGCTGCGGTGCATCTCCTCCAGCTCCGGCACGGCGATCGAGTCGGCCCAGAGCAGCTTCGCGAAGCCGCGGTTCTTGCTCAGCAGTACGGCGCTCGCGCCGTCGCCCACCAGCATTCCCTGCCCGGTGGTGCTCCACCGGTCGATCATGGCGGTGCCGAAGTTCTCGGCGCCGACGATGAGCGCGCTGGTGTGCTCCGGGTTGCCGCGCAGGTACCCCGAGGCGAGCTGCATGGCGCTGAACCCGCCGGTGCAGCCGTGCCGGAGCTCGACGGCCAGCGCGTCGCCGCCGATGGCGCGCTGGACGTACGACTGCGGGCCCCAGCCGTCCGGGCCCTGGTGCCAGACGCTGGCGTAGATGATCAGGTCCACCGCGGCCGGGTCGTCCCCGCCGCGGTCGAAGAGCTGGCGGACCGCGCGCACGGCCATCTCCGGCGCGGGCTCGTCGCCGGCCACGCGGACGCCCGTCAGCTGGCCGTCCGCGACCCAGTCCGGCTTGACCAGGCCCTCGGCGACGGCCCGCTCGGTGCTGAAGACCGGCGGAAGGTACGCCCCGATGGACGTCAGGTAGATGTCTTGTCCCTGCATGCGGTCCCTCCTCTAGGAACGTGGGGCCGGTGTCACTTGTGGCCGACCACGAGCGCGTGGCTGAAGCCCAGGCCCGCGTGCCGCTCGACGCGGGAGAAACCGGCGTCGCGCACGGCCTGCTCCATGTCGGCGGGCGAGTACGTCATCCCCTCACCCGAGGCGAGCGTGAGGAAGTACGGCGAGACGAGGCCCGCGCTCATCGAGCCGGTGCCCTCGTCGTCGGAGACGAAGTTGTAGACCAGGCACACGCCGCCCTCGGGCAGCGCGTCGTGGCACTTGCGCAGCAGCTCGGTGTTCCGCTCCAGCGACCAGATCTCGAAGATGTGGAAGAAGAGGATCGCGTCGGCGCCCTCGGGCAGCGCGTCGGCGAACAGGTCGCCGGGGTGGAAGTGCACCCGCTTGCGCAGGTCCGGGTCCTCGATGCGGTCGGCGGCCAGCCGGGTCACGCTCTCCTGGTCGAAGACGGTGACCTCGAGGTCCGGGTACCGCCGGGCGAGCTCGATGCTGTTGGTGCCGTCGCCGCCGCCGATGTCGATGGCGTGCCGGATGCCGGAGAAGTCGTACTGGTCGAGGATCTGCGCGAAGGCCCGCTTGGAGGCGTCGCCCATGTTGTCGTAGAACACCTTCTGCAGCTCGGGGTGCGCGGTCAGCCGCTCGTACAGCGTGGGGCCGGGGCCCTCGATGTGCCGCAGCCCGACGTTGGTGTTCTGCCGCATCGACTCGGCGAAGTCCACCAGGCTCGCGTTGATGATCCGGGCCTGGATGTCGATCAGGGGGCCCAGGAAGCGCTCCCCGTCGCGGAGCACCTTGCGCTTCACGAGCGCGCTGTTGACGTACTTGTCGTCGGCCTTCTCCAGAAGGCGCAGCGAGGCGAGGCCGAGCAGCAGGATCCGGGCCGGCTGCGGCTCGACACCGATCGCCTCGGCGGTCTCCTCCACGGTCATGCCGCCGGCGGCCTCCAGCCGCTCGAACAGATCGAACTCGAGGCCCGTGCGCAGAAGCTCGAAGGCCGTCGTCCCGTGGATGATGATCCGCAGGTAGTCGGCCTCGGTCACGGTGATGTTGCGGCTTGCGGTCATGAAAGCTGCTCCCCTCCGGGCCGTTGCCCGCCCGGCGTCGTCCGGCGATTCAGCTCATTGCAGTCCGGTGCGCTCGGGATCGGCTCGAGGCGGAACGGACCTGGCCGGGGGTTCGCGCTGGAGCCGCCCGGCACCGGCGCGTACGAGCGCACGCCGCTGCCGCCCGGTGTCGGATCCGGGCGGCAGCGGCGTGCTGAGGGGGTCTACTCCGGCTTGTTGACCGTGTCCCGACCGGCTCGGAAGGGCGAGGTGATGCCCTCGTAGCCCACCATGAGGTCCATGCCCGCCGCGGCGTGCGGCAGGTTGTGGCAGTGCGCCATCCAGATGCCGGGATTGTCGGCGGTGAAGCGGATGGTGACCTTGTCGTGCGGCCCGACGTTCACGTTGTCGACGATCAGCGGGCTGCCGGTGCCGGCCTTCCCGTTGACCGCCATCACCTGGAACAGGTGGCCGTGCAGGTGCATCGGGTGGTCGTCGTCGCTGCGGTTGTCGAAGGTGAGGTCATAGGTCTTCCCCTGCTCCACCATCAGCATCTCGCCGTTCGGGAAGAGCGTGCCGTTGATGCGGTAGAGCGGGGTGAGGCGGCCGTCGAAGAACCCCATCGACTCGTCGATCCGCAGGTTCCACGACCGGTCCGGCTGCGGCAGCGGCGCGGTGCCCGCGGCCGAGCCGTACGCCATGGCGTCGAGCAGCCGGAAGTCCTTGTCGGGCGGTACGGCGAGCCGGCTGCCCGGGGTGACCACGCGCAGGGTGGTGCCGCCGGCCCGGACGTCCAGCTCCTGGCCGGCGGCGAGGGTGGTGAGCAGGTCGACCCGCCCGGATCCGGCCACGTCCACGTGGCTGGCGCCGAGCGGCTGCGCCCCGTGCACCGGACCGGAGTCGAAGGCCGCCACCGTGAACGGCGCACCGCTGATCGAGAGGCGCTCGCGGGTGCTGCCGGTGTTGACGAGCCGCAGGCGCACCGGCCGGCCCGGGGTGGCCGCTATCGGCTCCGGCCGGGTGCTGTCGTTGAACGCCTGGGCGCCGCCCCAGGTGTGCAGCGTGATGACGTGGTCCTGGTCGGCCGGCACGGCCCCGTCGGCGCCGGCGGCCGGCGTGACCACCAGCGTGCCGAACAGCCCTCGTTCGATCTGCGCCGACGGGTTGTTGTGCGAGTGGTACCAGTACGTGCCGGGGTGTGTGGCGACGAAGTCGTACACGCCCTGACCGCCCGGCGGCACCGCGTCCTGGGTGACGCCGGCGACCCCGTCGGCCGCGTTGGGCACCAGGACGCCGTGCCAGTGGATGGTGGTCGGCTCGGGCAGCCGGTTGGTCAGCGTGACCCGCAGCCGCTGTCCCACGGCGACCCGCAGCGCGGGCCCCGGGACGGTGCCGTTGTAGGTCCACGCGTCCTTGCCGATACCACCGATCTCGACCCGCTTGACCTCGGCGGTCAGCGCCACCTGGACGACCGGCGCGTCGGTGGGCGGCTGGGTCAGGTCGGTCACCGAGCGCATGCCGGCCATCCCGGCGTGTCCACTGTGACCGGCCGGGGCGAACGACGGCGGCAGGATCGACGCCTGCCAGCGCCACAGCGAGACGGCGACCACCGCCGCCGCGAGGAACACGACCCGGGCGGCCAGGCGGCGGCCCGGCCGCGGACCGGTGGCCGCCGTCGCCAGCAGCGCGGAGCCGACGGCGAACGCGGCGACCGCCCAGGCGAGCACCGTCCACGACGGCTTGAGCACCATGGCGTAGGTGATGAACATGAGGGCGCCGAACCGGCCGGCGAGGCCCACGTACGCCTTCCGGCGTTCCGCCCGCTCGCCGCGCGGGCGGACCAGCAGCACCGGGACGACCGCCACCACGGCGTAGCCGATGAATCCGCCGAGGATCCACGGAGAGGTGAGGTCCCAGCCGCGGGCGACCATGAAGCCGCCGCTGATGACGAGCAGGACGTATCCGTACGGGGCGATCCGGTTGAAGACCCACAGGACGCGGGTGCTCCGCGCGCTCTCCCGCGCCGTTCCCTGCCGCCTCAGCCAGAGGAACTCGCAGAACGGATCGAGGAGCAGGAGCACGAACCCGGCAATGTGCGAGGTCAGCAGAACTCGCTCGATCATGCGCTCACCCTATCGATGACGTGGTCCCGGCCGTCATGCCGGCGTCGTCCGCGGCCCGGACGCTGTCCCAGGTGGCCCGCATCGACTCGGCGACCGTGTAGCGGGGACGCCAGCGCAGCAGCCGCCGGGCCCGGGAGATGTCGATCCGGGTGCAGTCGGCTCCCCTGCTGGCCACCGCACCGGTGCGCATCCGCACCGCCGACGCCGGCAGGCCACCGGCCGCCACCAGGATCCGCAGCAGTTCCCGGATCGGCAGCGCCCGGCCACTGCCGATGTTCAGCAGTGGGTCGGCGCCGCGGTCGCCGATCGCGGCCAGCACCGCGGAAGCCGCGTCGCGCGAGTCCACATAGTCGCGTTCGACGTCGGTGACGTTCAGCTCGATGCCCTCGGCTCCGGCCCGGTGCAGCCGGGTGGCGACGACGGTGAAGAAGCTCTCCGGCGCCGGGTCGGGCCCGACGGTGTTGGCCAGGCGCAGCACCACGCCGTCGAGGCGGCCGGCGCGGATCAGCTCCAGCACGTGGCGCGACTCGGCGAGCTTGGTCCGCGCGTACGGCGTCGGCGGGGCCGGCTCGGTCTCCTCGGTGATCCACCCGTCCCGCGGCACCGGGCCGTACTCGTGGACGCTGCCGACGTGCACGAACCGGGCCGGCCCGGGCAGCCGGCGGACGGCCTCGGTCAGCGGGGCCACCACGGCCAGGGCGCCGTCGCGCGTCTCCCCCTCGGCCAGCCCCCAGCCGCCGGTGGCGTTCACCACCGCGGCGGGGCGCAGCTCGGCCAGGGTACGGGCCAGCTCGGCGACCGGTGTCGCGGCGACGTCCATCGCGAGCATCTCGGCGGCGACCGGCCGCGACGGCCGGTGCCGGGCGACCGCGTACACCCGGTACCCGGCGTCGGTGAGGGCGGCGCAGAACCGGCGGCCGACGCAGCCGGTGCCGCCGACCACGACGGCGGCCGGCCGGCTCGGATCGGCGGTCATCGCGCCGCTCACCCCTGTCCGGGCAGGCAGTCGACGTACCGGGGAAGCAGCCCGAGCGCCTCCGCCTCGGCGAGGCTCGGCGCGGCCGCGTCCCGGTCGGACAGCAGTGGCCGGATCCCCGCCGGCCAGGGCAGGCCCAGCTCGGGGTCGAGCGGGTCGATCCCCTTCTCCTGCTCGGCCCGGTACCCGCTGGAGACCAGGTACGACATGGTCGTGTCGTCCTCGAGCGCCAGGAACGCGTGCCCGACGCCCTCCGGGAAGTACACGGCCTGGTACGACTCGGCGTCCAGCTCGGTCGCCTCCCACTGCCCGAACGTCGGCGAGCCGACCCGGATGTCCACCATCACGTCCAGGGCGCGGCCGCGGGCGCAGTAGACGTACTTCGCCTGTCCCGGCGGCACCACGGTGAAGTGCACACCGCGCAGCACGTTGCGCGCCGAGACGCTGTGGTTGGTCTGGGCCACCGGGAACCGCCCCCCGATCGCGGTGGCGAACGCCGATTCCTGCAGCGGCGACACGAACAGCCCACGGCGGTCGCGGTGGACCTCCGGGGTGAAGGCGAAGCCGCCGGTTACGCCCAGCTTGCGGATGTTCACGAAGTCCCCCGGTTCTGCGCGTGGTCCACGGTTGAGGTGAGCTCGTGCGGCGCGCCGAACCACCGGTGCAGCGCGGCGCCGAGCGCGGCGGCCCCGTCCGGTCCGGTGGCGCCGGCCCACGCGACGTGTCCGTCCGGCCGCAGCAGCAGCGCCGCGGGCACGTCGCTGCGGTCACCGGCGTCGAGGCGTACGTCCGGCAGCACGTCGACGCGGTCGGCCCACCCGGCGGTGGCGGGGTCCGTAGCGTCCGGCGGCAGCAGCAGGAGGCCGCGGCCGTTGCGCAGCAGCGTGGCGGCCGGCACGGGGCCGGCGCCGGCATCGGCGGTCAGTGCCGGGCAGGGCCGGCCCACCAGCGGGTGGCCGGCGTCGCCGGCCATGCTCTCGTAGCGCACGTCCAGGCCGGACAGCTCCCGCGACAGCCACAGGTTGACCTCGGGCAGGGCCAGCAGGTCCCCGACCAGGTCACGCAGCGCGTCGACGCGGGGCTCCGGATTCATCAACGCCACCTGGGCCCGGGTCTCGCGCAGCACCCGGACCGCAGCCGGCCGGCGCTCGGCGCCGTAGCTGTCCAGCAACCCGTCCGGGGCCCACCCGGCGACGGTGGCCGCCAGCTTCCAGCCCAGGTTCATCGCGTCCTGCAGGCCCAGGTTCAGCCCCTGCGCGCCGATCGGGAAGTGCACGTGCGCCGCGTCGCCCGCGAGCAGGACGCGCCCGGTGCGGTACTCGTCGGCCAGCCGGGTGGCGTCGGTGAACCGGGAGAGCCACCGCGGCTCGCGCATGGTGACCTGCAGGCCGGTGACGCGCTCCACAGTGGTCCGAAGCTCGTCGAGCGTGACCGGGGTGTCCCGGTCCGGCAGGGGCCGGTCGAACTCGGTGGTCAGCACCCGGGTCACCCCGGGCAGCACGGAGATCGCCATGAGCAGGCCGCGCGGCGTCCGCATGGTGCCCGGCACGCCGGCCGGCAGCTGTCCGGGCTCGGGCAGCTCCACGTCGCCCAGGAGCGCGCTCACGCTCGGATCCGTGCCGGTGAACCCGATGCCGGCGAGCCGGCGGACCGTGCTGCGCCCGCCGTCACAGCCCACCAGGTACGCCGCACGCAGCTCGTACTCGCCGGCGGCGGAACGGACCCGGGCCACCACCTCGTCGCCGCCGGCGGCCAGCCCGGTCAGCTCGTGCCCGCGGCGGATCTCGGCGCCCAGGTCGAGGGCGTGCTTCTCGAGCAGTTCCTCGGTGCGGGCCTGCGGGATCAGCAGGGCGTGCGGGTGCGCCGCGTCCAGCCTGTCGAGTTCCAGCAGGGGTTCGATGCCGGCGAAGTGGGCCCGGGGCCAGATCCGGTTGCCCTCGAGGAACCGCTCGAGGATGCCGCGCTGGTCGAAGAGCTCCAGCGTCCGCGGTTGCAGGCGGAAGGCCTTCGAGTGCCCGCTCGGCTCGGTGAGCCGTTCCAGCACCACCGCCCGCGCGCCGCCGAGCCGCAGCTCCGCGGCGAGCAATGCGCCGACGGGTCCGCCGCCGACGACGATCACGTCGAAGTCCAAGGGTCTCCTCGCTTCCGCATGCCGGCGCGCGCCGGTTCCCGCTGCCCACCGTGGCCATCGGGCCTCGAGCCACGCTCGAGACGGGGCGGACCGCAGGGCGCCCCACCGAGCGTCGAGGCCGCCTCGAGCCGGACCGCTCAACCTCGACGGCACTGAGCGATCCGTCCTGGTTGGGGAGGTCCGATGACGGGGTCAGGCATGCCGGAAATGCCTCAGGTGCTGGTCGTGGGCGCGGGTCCGGTCGGATTGACGACCACCCACGAACTCGTCCGGCGGGGCGTCCGGGTGCGGCTCGTCGACGCCGCCGACGGACCGGCCGTGACCAGCCGCGCCGTGGCGACGCACCCGCGCACGCTGGAGCTGTACGACCAGATGGGGGTGATCGACGAGATACTGCGGCGCGGCCGCGAGATCTCGGCCTTCACGCTCTACCAGGACGGGCGTCGCCTGGCCCGGCTGGACGCCGACTACTCCACCATGCCGACGCGGTACCCGTTCACCGTCGCGATCGAGCAGACCAGCACCGAGGCCGTCTTCCGCGACGCGCTGGCCGCGTACGGCGTGACCCCGGAATGGGGGGTGCGCCTGGAGGGCCTCGAGCAGAGTGGCTCGGCCGCCACCGTCCGGCTGCGGCACACCGGCGGCCGGGTCGAGGAGACCACGGTGCCGTGGGTGGTGGGCTGCGACGGCGGGCACAGCACCGTCCGCAAGATGCTGGACCTGCCGCTGTCCGGCGCGGCGAACCAGACCTGGCTGCTGGCGGACGCGGTCATGACGACGAAGCTGCCGCCCAACAGCATCTACTGGATCCGCGCCAAGGGCGGCACGCTGATGGCCGTACCGCTCTCGGGTGACCGCTGGCGGCTGCTGGACACGGTCGAGGTCGACTACGACGGCGACGACGACCGGATCGCGCAGCGCTTCCAGCGCAAGATCAGCGCCGGGATCGGGCACCGGGTCACGGTGGAGCGCCCCACCTGGGTGTCGGTCTTCACGGCGCAGCAGCGCATGGTGCCGCGGATGCGGGCGGGCCGCTGCATGGTGGCCGGCGACGCCGCGCACGTGCACAGTCCCGCCTCGGGCCAGGGCATGAACACCGGCGTGCAGGAGGCGATCAACCTCAGCTGGAAGCTCGCGATGGTGATCGCCGGGGACTCCCGGCCGGAGCTGCTCGACACCTACGAGGTGGAGCGCGTCCCGGTCGGTGCCGAGCTGCTGGAGTCGACGAAGAAGGCGACCCAGATGATCGAGATGCGTACGCCGTTCACCGACCTGGCGCTGCCGGTGCTGTTCGGCGTGATCAGCCGGGTCCGCCAGATCCGCAAGCGGGTGCAGGCGCAGCTGCTCGGCGGCATGTCCGGGCTCAACCTGTCGTACCACGAGTCGCCGCTCAGCGCGCCCGGCACGCCTTCGCACGACGGCCCCGCGCCCGGTCAGCGGGTCACCCGGGTGACGCGGGAGGACGAGCGCAGCTGCGGCTGGCCCGTCCTGCTCGAGGCGCTGCGTGAACCGCGCTGGCTGCTGCTGCTGAGCCCGAAGGCCGACAACGCCCAGGCGATGGACGTGGCGAAGAGGGCCGAGGACGCGTACCGGCGCTGGCTGTCGGTCTGGTGGATCACCGACGAGGCCACGGTGGAGGGCGCCGGCGTGATCCCCGACCAGGACCGCCGCGTCCGCGACCGCCTCGGGCTGCGCGACGGCGGCTGGGTGCTGGTCCGGCCCGACGGCTACGTGCAGTCCCGCGGCGCCACGCTCGCCTGCGACACGCTCGCCGCGGCCCTCGAGCGGGTGTGCCTGGTCAGCCCGCTCTCCACGGTCGGCTGAACGGCATGGATCTCGGGCTGCGCGGCAAGGTCGTCGTGGTCACCGGCGGCACCGGGGGCATCGGCGAGGCGGCCGTACGCGCGTTCGCCGCCGAGGGCGCCCGCGTGGTGGCGACGTACGCCTCGAACAAGGACCGCGCCGCGGCCCTGGCCGAGGAGCTCGGCGCCGGACAGGTGCTGCCCGTGCGCTACGACCTGGCGGACCCCGGCTCGGTGGAGCGGCTGGTGCCGGAGGTCACCGCCCGGTGCGGCGGGATCGACGTGCTGGTGGCCAACGCCGTCCGCCGGCCCGCACGCCCGCCCGGACCCGCCTTCGACGAGATCGACCCGGCCGAGTGGGCGGACACGCTGCGCAGCAACGTCGACCCCACCTTGCGTACGGTGCAGCTCGCGGTGGCCGCCATGCGGGGCCGCGGCGGCGGGCGGGTCGTCCTGGTCTCCTCCCACGTGGCGACCCGCGGGGACGCCGGGCAGGAGGCGTACGGCGCGGCCAAGGCCGCCCTGCACGGTTTCGCGGTGAGCCTGGCCCGCTCCGTCGGCCCGCACGGCGTCCTGGTCAACGTGGTCAGCCCCGGCCTGACCGCCACCCCGGACGCGCTCGCGTACCTGCCGGCGCCCGTGCTCGCCGCCGCGGCCACCCGCATGCCCACCGGCCGGCTGTGCGACCCGCACGACGTCGCCCGGTTGATCGTCTTCTATGCCTCCGCCGCCAACCAGAACATCTCGGGCGAGGTGGTCTCGATGGTCGGTGGCTGATCCGCGCCCCGGTCTCTCACCCTTTTGGAGGAACACCGTGCCCCACGTGACACCGACCCGCACCGCCTCGTCCACCACGGTCGACGCGCCCGCCGACACGGTCTTCGACCACATCGTCGACGTCGCACCGCTGCCGCACCTGTCCCCCACGATCCTGCACACCGAGCACGACCCGGTGAAGGACGACGAGGACGTCGTGCAGATCTGGACGGTGACCAAGGACGAACAGGTGTGGAGCCGTACCATCCGGCGCAGCCTCGACCGGGCCGCGCTGCGCGTCTCGTTCGTCGACGAGGACGCCGACGGGCAGCCGACCGGCGTCCGCGGCGCCTGGACGCTGCGGGACGTCTCCGGCGGCAAGACGGAGGTGGAGCTGGCCTTCGAGATCGACGGCGAGGCTCCGGAGTCGCCGGAGCGGCTGGAGGCCGCCCGCCTGGACCTGCTCACCACGGTCACCGACGCGGCGCAGCGCCGCGACGAACTGGCGGACCTGGTCGTCGACTTCACCGACCCGCTGTACGCCGCCGGCTCCGCGGAGGACGCCTACCAGATCCTGTACGAGGCGGACAAGTGGCCCGAGCGCCTGCACCACGTGGCCCGCATCGACATGACGGAGAACGTGCCCAACGTCCAGTTCTTCGACATGGACACCTCGACCCCGGACGGCCGCGCCCACACCACCCGCTCGGTACGGCTGTGCTTCCCGCACTACAAGATCATCTACAAGCAGATCGGCCTGCCCGCCCTGCTGGACGCGCACACCGGGCACTGGCGGTTCACCGAGGACCGCGACGGTCTCGTCATCGAGTCCCGGCACACCGCGGTGATCAAGCCGTCCGCGCTGCACATCCTGGGCCCGGGCACCACCGTCGAGGACGCCCGGCGCTACCTGCGCAAGGTGCTGAGCACCAACAGCATGACGAACCTGCGCCTGGCCAAGCAGTTCGCCGAGGAGCGGGCAGGTGCGTGAACCCGTCGGCCGCCTGGACGACCTGGCCCGGGCACCCGGGCCGGGCGACCGGGTGGCGATCCGCAACGATCGCGGGGCGGCGCTGACCTACGACGAGCTGGACCGGCTCGTGAACGGCTGCGCCGCGCACCTGCGCCGGTTGGCGCCGGCGCCGGGCTCGACCGTCGCCGTCGCGTCGGTGCTCGATCCCGCCTTCGCGGTGGCGTACTACGGCGTGCTGCGGGCCGGGCACGTCGTCATGCCCCTGATACCCCTGCTCCGCGAGGACGCCCTGGCGCACCAGCTCGCCGCCGCGCGGGTGAGCGTGCTCTTCGCCCCGGCCGAGCTGGCCGCCCGGGTGGCCGCCATCGGGGACCGGCTGCCGCTGCTGCGTACGGTCCTCGACCTCGCCGGCGACGAGGTGCGCAGCCCGCTCACGGACTTCACGCCGGAACCCGTGCCGTCCGGCGGGCTGGCCTGCGTGCAGTTCACCAGCGGCACGACCGGGCTGCCCCGCGGGATCCGGCAGACCCACCGCAACCTGGCCGTCAACGCGGCCCAGACCGTACGGGCGCACCAGCTGCACGAGGGTTCGGTGACGCTCAACCACCTGCCCACGTACCACCCGATGCACCTGAACTCGGCGCTGCACGCCGGCGCCACGCAGGTGCTCTGCACCGACCCCGACCCGATCGCCTCGGTCGAGCTCGCCGGGCGGGTGGGCGCCACCCGCTACTACGGCCTGCCCGTACGGCTGACCCGGCTCGCGGCGGACCCGAGGCTGGCCGGGACCAGCCTGCGGACCGTCGAGGCGATCAACTCCGGCGGGTCCGCGCTCGCCGTCCCGGTGACCCGGGCGCTCTCGCACCACTTCGGCATCCCGGTCCTGCAGGGCTACGGCCTGGCCGAGACCTCGCCGATGACCCACTGCGACCAGCCGGACCGCCCCAAGCCGGGGTCCTGCGGGCCGCTGGTGGCCGACACCGAGTGCCGGATCGTCGATCTGGAGACGGGCAAGGTGCTCCCGCCGGGTGAACGCGGCGAGATCCAGGTACGCGGGCCGCAGCTGATGCCCGGCTACCTGGACGAGCCGGACGGGGCGGCGCTCGACGCCGAGGGCTGGTTCGCCACCGGGGACGTCGGATACACCGACGACGACGGCTACCTGTTCGTGGTCGACCGGCTCAAGGACGTCTTCAAGTGCGACAACTGGCTGGTCGCGCCGAGCGAGCTCGAGGCGGTGCTGCGGCGGCACCCGGCCGTCGCCGACTGCGTCGTGCTGGACTACCCGGAGCCCTTCAGCGGCGCGGTGGCGGTGGCGCTGGTCGTACCCCGTACCGGCGCCGGCGGCGACCCGGCCGACGTGTCCGCCGTGGCGACCGACGTCAACCGCGACCTGCCGTACTACCAGTGGATCCGGCACGTGCAGGCCGTACCGGCGATTCCGCGCTCACCCAGCGGCAAGGTGCCCCGCCGGCAGCTGCGTGACGAGATCCGGGGACGCCTGACCCTCGAGGACCTGGCACCCGGCGCCGCGCCGGGCGCCGCTTAGGAAGGAGACAGCAATGGTCACCCTGGTCAACAAGTTCACCGTGACCGGCGACGACAACGAGTTCCGCCGGGTGCTCTCGGAGATCAGCGCGTACATGCGGGATCAGCCCGGCTACCTGGACCATCAGCTGCTGCGCTCGCTGCGGCGGCCCGACGTGTACGTCGAGACCGCGGTCTGGGCGGACGCCCAGTCGCACCGCAACGCCGTGCAGAGCGAGGAGTTCCGCGAGCGGGTCAAGCAGATGGCCGGCCTCGCGACTCCGGACGCCGACCTCTACGCGGAGGTCGGGGAAACCGCGCACAGCTGACCGGCCGCAGCCGGATCAGGCCCCTTGCCCGCCCGCCCGAGTGGCGGGCGGGCGACTCGACGAGAGAGAGCCCATGATCATCGATGAGTGCCGCATCTGCGGCAACCGTAACCTGCTGCCGGTGCTCGATCTGGGGCCCCAGGCCCTCACCGGCCTCTTCCCCCGCAGCGCGGACGACGACGTCCCCATGATCCCGCTGGAGCTGCTCAAGTGCGGCCCGGACGGCTGTGGCCTGGTCCAGTTGCGGCACACCGCCGACTCGGAGCTGATGTACACCGACGACTACGGCTACCGGTCGGGCATCCGGCCCTTCATGGTGAACCACCTGCACGGCAAGGTGGCGGCGATCCGGCAGCTCGTCGAACCGGGCCCCGGCGACCTGGTCCTGGACATCGGCAGCAACGACTCGACGCTGCTGCGCGGCTACCCCGCCGGCGGCGCGACGCTCGTCGGGATCGACCCGTGCGGCGAGAAGTTCCGGCCGTACTACCCCGGGCACGTCGAGCTGATCACCGACTTCTTCTCCAAGAAGGTCTTCACCGAGCGGTTCGGGGCCCGCAAGGCCAAGGCGGTCACGTCGATCGCCATGTTCTACGACCTGCCGCGCCCGCTCGAGTTCATGCAGGAGGTGGCCGACGTCCTCGACGACGAGGGGGTGTGGCTGCTCGAGCAGAGCTACCTGCCGGCCATGCTCGACGTCACCGCGTACGACGTGGTGTGCCACGAGCACCTCGACTACTACGCGCTGGCGCAGATCGAGTGGATGGCGCAGCGTACCGGTCTGCGGGTGATCCGTGCCGAGCTCAACGACGTGTACGGCGGCAGCCTCTGCCTGACGCTGGCCAAGCAGGGCAGCCGGCACGTCGCCGACGAGGCCGCGATCGCCCGCATCCGGGCCGGTGAACGGGACATGGCGCTGGAGACCATGGCGCCGTTCGAGGCCTTCGCCGCCCGGGTCGAGCAGCGCCGGGACGAACTGCGCACCTTCCTGGACGACTCCCGCGCCCGCGGCCTGCTCACCATCGGGTACGGCGCTTCCACCAAGGGCAACGTCATCCTGCAGTACTGCGGCATCTCCAGCGCCGACCTGCCCTGCATCGGCGAACCCAACAAGGACAAGTCCGGCCGCGTCACCCCGGGCACCGGCATCCCGATCGTCTCCGAGGAGGAGGCCAAGGCCCAGCGGCCGGACCAGCTGCTGGTGCTGCCCTGGATCTACCGGGACGGCTTCGTCGAGCGGGAGCAGGAGTACCTTGCCGGCGGCGGCAAGCTCGTCTTCCCGCTGCCCATGCTCGACATCGTGTGAGCCGCACCCGCCCGAGGCGTCCCGCCCACCACGAGGAGGCCCCCGCCGGAATCCCGGCGGGGGCCTCGTCGCACGTGGGTTTACGGCAGGACCGGCGCGGCGACCCCGTCCTTGGTGACCCGGCGTTCCCGGACCAGCAGGCCGCCGTCGCCGTCGCGGACCATGACGTCCTCGCAGACGCAGGACATGAGCAGGCCCGGGGTTCCGCCGACGCGGGTGCCGACGATCAGGGCGTAGCACCGGACGCGCAGCGTCCCGTCAGGCCCGGGCGCCACGTCCACCATGCCGTGCCAGTGCCGGCGGACCTCGCCGTCGGCAACGAGCTTCTCGTGGCTGCGCTGCACCGCCGCGGCGAGTGCGGCACGACCGACCGTGGGTTCGGGGGCGTGCTCGGGGGCGAACACGGCATCCTCGGTGAACGTCTCGGCCCACTCGCCGGCCCGGCCGGAGTCGAGCAACTGCATGTGCCTGGCGTAGAACTGCTGCACCTCCAGGTAGAGCGACGAGGACGTGACGGGTTCCTCAACGACGGTCATGAACAGCCTCACCTTCACGGATGGACGCGACCGGCCGCCGCTTGCGCGGCGGCCGGAGACGGGACGCAGGTCAGCGGGGCCGGCACTCCAGCACGGCCCAGCCACCGGTGGACGGGGGGTCGACGAGCTCGAACCCGGCCTGGCCGAACAGCCGCGCCCACTCGCCGGCGTTGCGCTCGCGGCCGCCCATCACGACGAGCATGTCGACGTCGAGGAACTTGGCCGGGTCCCAGGCGTTGCCGGGCTCGACGACCTGCTCCAGGACGAGCAGCCGGGCGCCGGTGTCGCCGATGGCCGTACGGACCCGGCGCAGGATCTGCAGGGCGCGCTCGTCCGGCCAGTCGTGCAGCACGGTCTTCATCACGTACGCGTCACAGCCGGTCGGCAGCGGGTCGGCGAAGAAGTCACCGCCGACGACGCGTACCCGGTCGGCGACGCCGCGCTCGGCGAGCAGGGCGCCGGCCACCTCGACCACCTGGGGGCGGTCGAACAGCACGCCGCGCAGGCCGGGGTGGCGCCGGGCGGCCTCGGCCAGGAAGTAGCCCCGCCCGCCGCCGATGTCGGCGACCGTGCCGAAGCGGCCGAAGTCGACCCGGTCCAGGTACATGTCGCCGAGCCGCCGGCTGATCGCGGTCATCGCCGCGTCGAAGACGCCGCCCGACTCGGGGTGCTCGGTCAGGTAGTCCCAGAACGTCATGCCGAACTCGGCGTCGAACGCCGGGCCGCCGGTACGCGCACTGTGCAGGATGGACGCGAAGGAGCTCCAGAAGAAGCGCGAGCCGTCCAGCAGCACGGCGTCGCGGACACCGTCGGGCACATCCGTGCGCAGTCCCTCGGCGAGCGGGGTGAGCCCGAAGACGTGGTCGTCGACCTCGACGAAGACGCCGAGCAGCGCCGCGCAGCGCAGCAGGCGGTAGAGGGCGGACTCGTCCGCGCCGACCGCCGCCGCGATCTCGGTGACCGGCCGCGGGCCGGCCGCCAGCTGGTCCGCCACGTTCAGCTCGGCCAGGGCGTACACCACCGCGGCGAACCGCTGCCCGTTGGCGAGCAGCATCAGCCGCTGCCGCGGGGAGGTCTCCGGCGCCGCGGCGGCGTCGTAGAACTGTCCCTGCCGGACGAGGTCGAAGACCCCGGATTCCGTCGTGTCTGTCACGTCACATCGCCTCCAGGGCGCCGTCGTCCGGACCGTCCACGAGGGCCACCGCGCGGGTCCACCCGGCACCGCCCCCGACGATCTTGATGGGAAAGCAGGCCAGGGTGAAGCCGCCGGTGGGGAGCCGGTCCAGGTTGGCGAGGCGCTCGATCTGGCAGAACTCCCGGTCCCGGCCGGCGAAGTGCGCCGGCCAGAGCACCGAGCGGTCACCGGTACGGCGGAACCTGTCGATGATGTCGGCGAACGGCGCGTCCAGGCTGAACGCGTCGGTGCCGATGACCCGGACGCCCAGGTCGAGCAGCAGGTGCACGGCCGGGCCGTCGAGGCCGGCGAAGTCGGTGAAGAACTTCTCCGTGCCGACGTGCCGGTCGGCGCCGGTTCGCAGCAGCACGATGTCCAGTGGCTGGACCGGGCCGTCGAGGCCGTCCAGCGCCGCCTGGATCCGATCGGCCCCCACCGCGCCGGCCGGCGCATCCGTCAGGTCCAGCACCCAGGCGGGCCGGTAGAACCACTCCAGCGGCATCTCGTCGATGGTGCGCGGCCCCTCGGCCCGGTACGACGCCCGGGTGCCGTAGTGCGACGGCGCGTCGATGTGCGTACCGGTGTGCGTGGTCAGCCGCAGCGTGTCGATGGAGAGCAGCTCGCCGTCGTCGAGCACGGACGGGTCGAAGTCGATGCCGAAGTGCTCCCGCATCTCCGCGGCCATGTGCCGGGCGCCGTCGGCCGGGCTCATGATCTCGTGGGTCAGCGGCTCCGGTTCCCACCCGGAGGCGTCAACCGGTGCGGACAGGTCGATCAGCTTCATCTGGAGGCCCTCCGGGATGCCGTGAAGAGGTCGCCGGCGATCCGCACCGAGGGGTTGCCGAAGGCCACCTGCCGGGTGAACTTCGCCCCGATGGGGGTGCGCATCATGACGCGGGCGAGTTTCGGGCGGACGAAGGCGGCGACGCCGCCCGACGACAACATGACCTTGCTCTGGATCGCCTGGAACTTGAGGATGGCCTGGACGTCCGGCCGGCGGCGCTTGTCGAACTCGGCCAGCCGGGCCGCGGAGGTGTCGCCGTCGCGCAGCGCGGCGACCAGGATCGGGTGCAGGACCACCGCGTCCTGCAGCGCCACGTTGATGCCCTGGGCGCCGAGCGGGCCGTGGGTGTGCGCCGCGTCGCCGATGAGGACCAGGCTGTCGGCGTACCACCGGGGGGCGCACGCGCCGAAGACGTCCAGCAGGGACACGTCGGCGAGGCTGCGCAGCGAGTCGTCGACCCGGTCGGCGAAGCGCGGTACGGCCTGCCGGACGCGGTCGCGGATCTCGCCGATACCGGCCGAGGCCAGCTCCCGCCACGCGCCCTTCGGCAGCGTCCAGCCGAGCTGGGCGTGGCCCGGGTGCGAGTCGTACGCCAGCACCGGGTTGCCGCCGGCCCGGTTCACGGTGACCTCGCCGAGCGGCTTCTCGTTCGGCAGCCGGAACCAGGCGACGTCCTGGTCGAAGATGTCGAGCCGGCCGTCGGGGAGGCCGGCGAGGCGGCGCACCTGGGAGTGCCGGCCGTCCGCGCCCACGACGCAGCGCGCCGACACCGTGTGCGAGGTGCCGTCCCGGTCGGCCGTACGGACCCCGCGGACCACGCCGTCGCGCTCGATGAGCTCGTTGACCCGGCCGACGACGTACCTGAAGTGCGGGTACTCCGCGCACCGTTCCCGCAGCTCGGCGAGCAGGTGGGCCTGCGGCAGGCTGAGCAGGTAGTTGTGCGGGCCGGGCAGCCGGCCGTACTCGAAGCACATGAGGTCACGGCCGTGCTCGACGAGGCGGAACCGGGCCAGCGGGAAGGAGCCGCGGGCCCGCGCCCCGGTCAGGGCGCCGAGCTCGTCCAGCACGCGGATGCCGCCCGGCTGGAGGATCTCCCCGCGGTACTCACGATTGAGGGTGGGGCTGCGTTCGACCACCGTGACGTGGATGCCGCTGCGGGCGAGCAGCAACGCGAGCGTCATCCCGGCCGGGCCGCCGCCGACCACGCAGACGTCCGTCTCGTCGTCCATGAGTCGCTTCCCTTCAGGCGGTCAGCTGGAGTCCGCCGTCGACGGTTATCACCTGTCCCTGGACCCACTGTGCTTCCGGGAGGCAGAGCAGGCCCACCACGTCGGCGATGTCCCGCGGGGTGGCGAGCCGGCCGGCCGGTGTGCGTGCCGCCAGCGCCCGGGCCACGTGTGGGAGCGTGGTCTCCGCACCTTTGTCCAGCTTGGAGGCCGATACCGCGTTGACCGTGACCCCCCGGCCGGCGAACTCCACCGACAGGTAGCGCACCAGGGCCTCCATCGCGGCCTTGGCGGTACCGAGGCTGACGAAGTTCGGCGTCACCGTACGGGCAACGCTCGCCGAGACGGCGACGATGCGACCGCCCTCGCCCATGGCCGCCGCCGCGGGCGCCGCCAGAGCGGCGAGCGGCACCAGGGCCGTCTCGACGTCGGTGCGGAAGTCCTTCATGCGCGGCGCGGCAGCGGGCATCGGATGCATCGACGGTACGGAGTGCACGACGATGTCCACCCGCCCGTGGCGCTCCCGCACGGTGTCGAACAGCCGCTCCACCGTGGCCGGGCGCCGCGCATCTCCCTGGACCGCGGTGACCGTACCGGCCTCGCCGGCGAGGTCGTCCACCAGCGCCTGGGCGGCGGACGTGGACGACGCGTAGTTCACCAGGACGTCGCAGCCGGAGGCGGCGAGCTTCTCGGCGACCGCGCGGCCCACGCCGCGGGTACCGCCCATGACGAGCGCCACGCGGCCCTTGAGTCCGGGCAACGGCTGAGGGACGGGATGGGACGAGCCTTCCTGGACCATCTGGCCTTCCTCCTTCCCTCGTGGGGACACGGCGGGTCGGCCCGCCTGCCGCAACGGTGGCGCAGAGGGATGGATTCAGACTCGAGCCGGACCGGAGGAATGGTGGAGTGCGGTCCGGCCGACCACGCCCAGCCGATTCACAGAATGCAGTCTCTTACGCTTGCGCAACATGACCGCAGCATGACGGTAGCCCGGCGTCCGGATTGGGGGGTATGTGACCTGCGGGTTACCGCACCCCCCAAATCCGAACGGTCTTGCATAGACGTTGGCCATGTTGTTCCATGGGTTGCGGCACGCCGTGGCCTATTGCGGAATCACGCCCGACAGGACCCGGAAAGGAAGATTGCGGAAAACCGCAAGGCCACGTCCGCCGACCACCGCCCACAGGCGACGAGAGGGACCTCCACCAGGGAACTCTGTCGCATCACCGACAGCCGCGAAATTTGACGACGACCACTTCCGTCACCACCGGCCCGCTCGACGACGAGGGGCCACCTTCGACCACCGGGCCCACCGGGCCACCGGGCGGAGAAGGAGCACTCCCGGTCTGACGGTCCGGTCGACGCGGCACAGGGCGGGACAAATCGTGCGGTTTCCGCCGCACAACACACGGGGGAGAATCAATGCAATTCGGCGTACTGGGCCCACTCATGATCGATGGAGTCGAAGTATCACAGATCATGACGGCTCCGAAACCACGTAGCGTCCTCGCCATGCTCATGCTGGAACCGAATCGCGCGGTCTCCACCACCGCACTCATCCAAGAATTGTGGCAGGAAAACCCGCCGCGCAGCGCACTGACGACTCTGCAAACGTATGTCCTGCAGCTCCGGAAAATGTTTCGGGGAATGTATCTGCACGACGCGGGACAGGCCGGCCGCAACATTCTGGTCACCCGCCTGCCTGGATATATGCTGCGTGTGGACGAGTCGGTTCACGATTTGAGCATCTACGAGAACCTGGTGACGCAGGGACAGGCCTACATGTCGGAGCAGCGCTACGAGCAGGCGAGCGACGCGTTCACCAGGGCATTGCGTCTCTGGCGAGGTGAGCCATTGACAGACGTACGCCCCGGGCCACTGCTCGAATTGCATGTGCGCCGGCTCGAGGAGAGCCGTCTGATCATCACCGAACTCCGGATTGAGGCGGAACTGCGCCTGGGGCATTTCCACGAGGTGCTCAGCGAGCTCACCCAACTCGTCGGCCGCCACCCGATGCACGAGGGCTTCCGCGCGCAATACATGGTCGCCCTGTTCCGCGCCGGCCGTCTGCGCGCCGCGCTGGACTCGTTCCAGGGTTTCCGTACCCTGCTCGTCGACGATCTCGGGCTGGAGCCGTCCGCCAGATTGCAGGAACTGCACCACGCGATCCTCACGGGCAGCACCGAGCTCGCAAGCACCGGCCGGTGACCGGACGCCGATCCTCCATATAGGACGCACCGTGCGGGTTCTCTGCACCTCCCAGCCCGCCCCGGGGCACTTCCTTCCCATGTCGGGCCTCCTGCGGGCCCTGCAGGATCAGGGACACGACGTCGTCGTGGTGTCGAGCCCGGCGTTCCGCGCCTTCGTGGAACGCCGGGGGTTCCCCTTCCGGGGCGCCGGGCCGCCCTGGCTCGCCGCGCACCGGGCGCCCCTGCCGTTCACGGTCGGCGAGAGCCCCACCGGCGGGCACCCGGACTACTCGTTCGCGGAGAACACGATCGGGGCGACCTTTCACGCCGCTAACACGGTGCTGAAGGAAGTCTCCCCCGATCTGGTGCTGCGGGAGCCGACCGAGTTCGGGGTCTCCTTCGCGGCCGAGCTCGCCGGCCTGCCGGTGAGCACCGTGGGCATCGGGTTCTTCCGCAGCGGCGACCGGCTGATGAGCGACGGCGGACAGCTGCTGCTGCGGTTGCGGGCGGCGGCCGGGCTGCCGGCCACGCCCGCCGACCTCGACGCCCTCAGCCGCAGCCGGTACGTGCACACCACGCCGCCCAGCTTCGAGCGGGTGCCGGGCGCCTGGGCGACGATGCGGGCGCCCGACCGCGGGCCGGGACCGGCACCGCCCCCCGGACCCCGCCTGCTGGTCACCCTCGGCACCCTGCTCAACCAGGGCGACCTGCTCGAGCGGGTGCTGGCGGAGCTGACGCACGTCCGGATGCCCTGCCTCCTCGCCGCCGGGGACCGGGCCGGCGAGATCGCCGGGAAGGCGCCCCCGCACGTCGAGGTCCACCCGTTCGCCGACCTCGGGACGCTCGCCGCCGGCTGCACCGCACTGGTGTGCCACGGCGGCTTCGGCTCACTGATGCACGCCCTCGGGTACGGCCTGCCCGCGGTCGTCGTCCCCTACAACGCCGACCAGGAGTGGAACGCCGCCCGGGTGGCGGGACTCGGGGCCGGCTGCCGGGTGGGATGGGACGAGCTGGGCGACGGCGGACTCGCGACTGCGATCCGGCACGTGCACTCCCCGCCACCCCGGCGCGCCGCCCGCCGGCTCGCGGCCGAACTCGACGGCATGGCGTCCGCGGCCGAGGTCGCCCGCCTGCTCATCGCCGACGTCGCGGCCGGCCGGTAGCGCGCTCGGTCGCCCGCGCTTCCCGCGAGGCGCCGCCGCGAAGCTCCACCGCGGATCCAGCAGCGGTTTAGGCGCGACCGGCAGGCTCGTACCGCATCGCCGGGACGCAGCGATCGGATCGAGGGGAAGGCAGCACATGACGACAACAGGTGCCGCGGATGCCGTCACGACCATACGGCGCCTCGCGCTGGCAGCCGGCTTCGCCGGGGCGTTGCGGGCAGCGGCCGAGATAGGTGTGGCCGACGCCGTGGGCGACGAACCCGCGACGACGGCGCAGATCGCCGGCGAGGTCAACGCCGTTCCGGAGACGCTGGGCAGGCTGCTGCGTGCCCTGTCCGTGCACGGGGTGTTCGCCTCCGACGACGGCGACAGCTACCGCCACACCCCGGCGTCCCGGCTCCTGCGCGAGGACCACCCCCGCAGCCTGCGGTACATGGTCCTGTGGGCGACGGAGCCGTGGACGTGGACCGTCTGGCCGCACCTGGCCGACGCCGTGCGTACCGGCAAGGGCGTGTTCGAGGAGCAGCACGGCAAGGACTTCTTCACCTACCTCCACGACGACGCCCCCGAGTCCGCGGAGGTCTTCGACCGCGCGATGACCCAGGCCAGCCGCCTGTCGTCGGACGCCCTGGCCGCCGCGCTCGACCTGACCGGAACGGCGCGGGTCGCCGACATCGCCGGTGGGCAGGGCCATCTGCTCGCCACCATCCTGGAGCGCGACCCCGCCCTGACCGGCGTGCTGTTCGACCTGCCCGCCGTCATCGGCAACGTGGACCCGCGGCTCGCTCCCGGCGGCGCCCTCGCCGGCCGGGTCAGCACGGTGGCCGGCGACTGCCGCCGCGGCGTACCGGTCGAGGCCGACGTGTACGTGCTCAAGAACGTGCTGGAGTGGGACGACGAGAGCACGGTCGCCGCGCTGGCCAACGTCGCCCGCAGCGCGCCGCCCGGTGCCCGCATCGCCATCATCGAGAACCTGATCGACGGCAGCAGCGAGGGTGCCTTCACCACCGGGATGGACCTGCTGCTCCTGCTCAACGTGAACGGCAAGAAGCACCTCACCGCCGACCTGGTCGCCCTCGCGGCCCGGGCCGGGCTGGAGGTCACCGGCATCCGCCCGGTCGGCCCCTTCCTGCACCTGGTCGACTGCCGAGTCGCCACGAAGTCCTAGCCGAACGGGAGGACCCGCACGATGCGAGGCATCATCCTGGCGGGCGGGACGGGCAGCCGGCTCCGGCCGCTGACCACCATCACGTCCAAGCAACTGCTGCCCGTCTACGACAAACCGCTGATCTACTACCCGCTCTCGGTGCTGATGCTGGCCGGCATCCGCGAGACCATGGTGATCTGTACGCCCGACCACGAGCAGGCCTTCCGCGCCCTGCTCGGCAACGGGGAGCACCTCGGCATCGAGCTGCAGTACGCGACGCAGGCGGCTCCCCGCGGCCTGGCCGACGCGCTGCTGATCGGCCGCGAGTTCATCGGGGACGAGCAGATCTGCCTGATCCTGGGCGACAACATCTTCTACGGGCACGACTTCGGCTTCACCCTGCGCCAGGAGGTCGAGAAGCTCGACGGCTGCACGTTGTTCGGCTACACGGTGGCGGACCCGGAACGGTACGGCGTCGCCGTGCTCAACGAGTCCCACCACCTCGTGGCCCTGGAGGAGAAGCCCTCCGCCCCGCGCGGAAACCTCGCCGTCACCGGCCTCTACCTCTACGACAACGAGGCCCTCGACTACGCCACCGAGCTGCGCCCCTCCGCCCGCGGCGAGCTGGAGATCACCGACCTGAACCGGCGGTTCCTCGACGCGGGCCGCGCCCGCCTGGTCGACCTCGGACGCGGAACGGCGTGGCTCGACACCGGAACGGCGGACAGCCTCCTCGAGGCGGGTCAGTTCGTGCAGGTGCTGCAGAAGCGCCAGGGCGTCCAGATCGCCTGCCTGGAGGAGGTCGCGTACCGGATGCGCTTCATCTCCGGTGACGACCTGGGTGCCCTCGCCGCCCGCATCGGTGGCCCGGCCAGCGAGCAGGGCCGGTACCTGACCCGCGTGCTGGAGACCTCGTAGCCGCCGAAGTCCCCCCGGAGGTATCCATGCCCGCCCACCCCCTACTGGTGCGGTGCCTGCAGTGCGCGGAGATCGTGGTCGCACTGGTGCACAACGGCCTCGTCCACCTCGGCATGAGCCTCAGCTCGGTGCCCGCGGGTGACCTGGCGGCCGGTCGGCCGGCCGGCGACACCACGCCGCCGGCCGGCTCACCGCGAATCGAGCCCGGCGGGCCGCCGGACGCGGGCCGGATGCCCGGTGACGACGAGCCGGCCACCGGCCACCCCGAGCGCACGGGACACACCGGGCCGGTGCGGGGACATCCCGAACGGCTCCTGCCCGACGTACCGCTCAGCCAGGCGGAACGGGAGCTCTGGCAGGAGCTGGGCCTCTATCCCTGATCCGTCGAACCGCTGAACGCACCGCCGGCGCGCCGGTGCGTTCAGCGGGTGACCGCCCGCCGCAGACCGTCGATGATCGCGCGCAACCCGAGCTCGAAGTGGGCACCCGGCAGGGAGGCCGCCGCGGCGGCGGCGAGCACGTTGAAGCCGGCCGAGCCCTCCTCGGGGCGGCGGCTGCGCTGCGACTCGGTCTGCCACGCGCTCACCGCCATCGCGTGCCCGACGACGAACTCGTTGATGCACAGCGCCACCTGGAGCGCCGTGGTGCCCGGTACGCCCTCGTCGGAGAGCTTGAGCAACGCCCGTACGCCCCATTCGACGGCGTCCGGCGACCGGTTGGGCCGGCGCGCGTAGATCGGCAGGGCGTCCGGATGCCGGAGGAGGGCGTCGCGCAGCGCCATTCCGTAGGCGAACGTGAGGTCGGGCCACGGCTGCGACCAGGGCAGCCCCGCGACGTCGACGCCGCGGAACATCTCGGCGGCGACCTCGTCGAACAGCGCCTCCTGATCGTCGACGTGGCGGTAGATCGCCATCACGTCCACCTCCAGGCGCGCGCCGAGCTTGCGCATGGAGAAGGACGCCAGGCCGTCCTCGTCGATCAGGTCCAGCGCGATCCGCACGATCTCCCCGCGGGTCAGAGGGGTGGAGCGGCGCCGTGGTGTCCTCACCGGCCCCATCGTCTCATCAACCCGCCCCGGGCCCCCGGGAGGCTTGTCTACGCTGTAGCGTGATCGGCACTGCACTGTAGAGTGACGGAATGGCAACAACCGACCAGACGCGAACGAGATGGCACAAAGTCGGCCTTCAGCTCTTCCGGTCAGCGATCAGCGCCGCCGCCGTCGTCTATCTGTTCCAGGCCGTGTCGGCGGGCCAGTTCCTCGACGGCGGCTACGACTTCCTTCGCCTGCACCAGCTCGGCACGACGGTCGCGGACGGGCTGATGGCGCTCGCCCTGATCGCCACGACCCTGATGAAGTGGGGGCGCGGATCGTTGCGCCCCTTCCTCGGCGTGCTCGCCACGATCCTCGTCTCCCAGGCCCAGGCCGCGTGCGGGGCGGCCCGCATGGTGTGGCTCCACGTGCCCCTGGGCGTCCTCGTCATCGGGCTGGTGTGGGTGCTCGCCTGGTTCGCGTGGACCGAGCCGGCCGTCCGCGAGGCCGGCGGCCGCCCTGTTCGTGAGGACGCGTCATGACCGCCGGCTCCCCGGACCCCGGCGACGCGGCCCGGGGGCGGCCCGCTCTGGGCCGGCGCGGTTTCCTCGTGGCCGGCGGCCTCGTGGCCGTCTCCACCGTGGGCCTGCCCGTGCTCGCGGGCTGGCGTGGTGAGTCCTCGACCGGCGCCACCCTGCGCAGCCGCATCCCGCTGCCCGAGCCGTTCACCCGGCCGCTGGTGATCCCGCCGCAGCTCTCCCCCGTGCGCCGCGACGCCGACGCCGACCACTACGCGATCAGCCAGCAGGTCGTCCGGGCCGAGGTGATCCCGGGATACCGGACGACGCTGTGGGCGTACGAGAACAGCGTGCCCGGGCCGACGATCGTCGCCGAGAGCGGCCGGCGCGTCGTGGTCACCCACACCAACCGGCTGCCGACGCCCACCGCCGTCCACCTGCACGGCGGCGTCACCCCGCCGGAGCACGACGGGTATCCCACCGACCTCATCCTGCCCGAGGGCTGGCAGTCACACGCCGACCACCACGGCAACACGTCGGTCGGCACCAAGACGTACGAGTATCCGACCCGGCAGCGCGCGGCCACCCTCTGGTACCACGACCACCGGATGGACTACACCGCGCCGGCCGTGTGGCGCGGCCTCGCCGGCTTCCACCTCATCACCGACGCCGAGGAGCGCTCGCTCGACCTGCCCCGGGGTGCCCGCGACATCCCGCTCGCGGTCATGGACCGGGCCTTCGACGAGACCGGCGAGCTGCTGTACCCCAGCATCGACCCCACGCTCACCCACACCCCGGGCGTGACCGATGCCTACGAGGCGGGCGTGCTGGGCGACGTGATCCTGGTCAACGGCCGTCCCTGGCCGGTCCACCAGGTCGAGACCGCCCTCTACCGGCTCCGGATCCTCAACGCGTCGAACGCCCGCCGCTACCGGCTCCGGTTCGACGTGGACGGGCGCGACGACGACCTGCCGATCGTCCAGATCGGCTCCGACCACGGCCTGCTGCCCGCTCCCCTGCAGCACGATCACATCGAGCTGTCCCCGGCGGAGCGCTTCGACGTGCTCATCGACTTCCGCTCCCTCGCCGTCGGCAGCCGGGTCACCCTGGTCAACGACCTGGACGACGGGGGCACCGGGCATCTCATGCGCTTCGACGTCACCCGCGCGGTCACCGACGGTCGTGCCGTACCGGCCACGCTGAGCAGCAGCTTCGAGCAGCTGCGCGAGGCGGACGCCACCAGGGTCCGGCGCATGGTGTTCCGTTCCCAGAGCATCGGCAACCGGCACGGATGGGTCATCAACGGCAAGCCGTTCGACGTCGGCACGGCCCTGGCGTCGGTGTCCCTCGGCGCGACGGAGATCTGGGAGCTGACCAGCGACCTGCACCACCCCGTGCACATCCACCTCGCGCCGTTCCAGGTGCTCGCCCGGGGGACCAAGGGCCCACGCCCGTTCGACCACGGCTGGAAGGACACCATCGACCTGCGCCCCGCCGAGGTGGCACGCATCCTGGTCCGCTTCGACGGGTACCGCGGCCGTTACGTCTTCCACTGCCACAATCTGGAGCACGAGGACATGATGATGATGGCCAACTTCGACGTCGTGTGAGGCGTACCGGCCCGGCCTCAGGCCGCCCCGGTGACCGAGGGGTCGTGGACCCGGCCGATGAACAGCGGCACGCCGGTGGACCGGTCGTGGACGACGTAGAGGAACGGCCGGTCCACGAAGAAGTCGGGCCCGCTCGGCACCGACGGCGGCCGGATGATCACGGCCGACGCCGCGGCCGCCTCGGTGCCCTTCTCGTCCACCCCGATGAACGTCTCGTGCACCACGTCGTCGATCTTCAGGGACGGCTCGGTGCTCATCGCGGTGAAGTCGGCGGCGTCCGTGAACGCCGTCGGCATGCCGAGCGCGCTCAGCGTGCCGCCCAGCCGGGCCGGCAGCCGGAACGTCCACTTCGGAAGCCGCAGCCGCACGTCCCGGAACTGGAAGCCGCTCAGCAGCGCCCCCAGCCACGTCTCGTCGAGCCGCGCCTCGACCGAGGCCAGGCCCGGGGCCGTCGGCAGGACCACGGCCATGGCGAGGGCGCCGTCGGCGAACGGTACGTCGACCGCCCGCCAGCCGTCCCCTTCGAGGTAGCCCATCCGGTCGAACGGGCCCCGCATCAGCGGCACGTCGACGATCCTGCCGTCGTCACGGGTGAACGGCGCCGTCGCGGTCGCCGGGGCGCTGAACGGGTACGTCCACGGCGCCTTCAGATAGATCGTGTTCGTCAGGACCAGGGTCGTGTCGGCACCCACCGAGCCGGGCTGCAGCAGCTCGGGGATCTTCGCGTCGGTCCGCTGCGATGCCCACGCGTTGATCTCCTGACGGGCGGCCTCCGTCGCGCCGCGGAAGTCGACCGGATGCGCCGCGGCACCGTAGCAGCCGGCCAGCGTGTCCTCGAAGGACGACCGGAGACCGGGATCGAGCCGTGTCCACAACGCATTGGCGATGGACAGCCGGGAAGTCCTGACACCGTCGCCGTTCCGGTACCGGGCTGCCAGCACCTGATCGACGGTGTTGAGCCCATTGTCGAGCGCGGCGGGGCGCGGCTGCGGCGCGTGCAGCACCGCGTCCATCTCGTCGGCCGTGGCCGATCCGGCGCCGGCGCCGGCGCGGGTCATCGCCAGCGCGAGCGCCACCGAGTACGGCGCGCACACCACGTTGCCATCGCCCGAGGCGGCGGCCAGTGAGCGGTAGAGGTCGGCGGTGAAGCCACGGACGGCGGTCACGGCGGCTTCGGCCGAGGCCGGGTCGGGCGGCACGCGTCCGGGATCCGCCGACCCGGCAGCTCGGCGCGCGGGTACGGGAACGGCGAGGGCAGCCGCGCCGAGCGGCACAGCCCGAAGGACGGATCGACGCGACACCATGCAGCGACGGTAGAGCGGCCCTCCGCCGGTACGCCAGAGCCCCAGCGCAATAAATCGAAGTCGACCGATAAACTATGGTCACCACGGTGGCTCCATACGTGCTCTTCCCCGGCCGGCATCACCTGCTGACCCGTTTCCAGGCCGACTATCTGCTCCGGCTCGCGGAGAGCGGCTCGACGGTCGTCTGGGCGGTCACCTCGGCCAACCACGAGAACACGAAGCGCAACCCGGTCCCGTACCACCGCCGCGAGGCCGCCATCGAACGCTTCAGCGTGCTCACCGGCCTGCGCTCCCTGGTCGTCCCGGTCTACGACACCGCGCCCACCGACGCCTTCGCCGAGGTGACCCTCAAGACCATCGCGGTCGCCACCGGCCTCGACCTGACGCCCGCGGACACGCTGGTGGCGTGCTCCACCCCGCAGGTCGCCAAGCTGTACGAGCGTCTCGGCTTCCCGATCGCCTGGGTGGAAGCGGACCCCTCGCTCCCCACGACACCCGAACGGCCGTGGGACGTGCTGCTGCGGCTGAGCCGGGGCGACGAGACGTGGCGCGACCTCGCGCACCCCGCGACGATCGACGTCCTCGAGCGGTACCGCCTGGTCGACACGGTCCGTACGGTCATCAACGACCCGATCATCGGCGACGAGGGCGGCCTCACCGCCACCCGCGACTACCGTACGTATGTCGAGGCCTTCGCCGTCGCCGCCGAGCGCAAGTGGGCGGCGGTCCGGCAGTACGTGCAGCCCGGCCGCATCGTCGACATCGGCTGCGGCGCCGGCTCGCTGCTGGAGCTCGCCGACCGCGAGCCCGGCCTGCACGAGAGCGACCTGATCGGCGTCGAGATCGCCCGGCACCTCTACCAGGAGTGCCTGCACAAGAAGGACCAGGGCGTCTTCCGCAACGCCAACGTCTACTTCTACCAGCGCAACGTGCTCGGCGGCGCCATCTTCGACGACCGCTCGGTCGACACCACCCTCACGTTCGCCCTGACCCACGAGATCTGGTCGTACGGCCGGCGCCGCGAGTCGGTGCTGCAGTTCGCCCGCCGCATCTTCGCCCACACCGCCCCGGGCGGCATCTGGATCAACAGCGACGTCTGCGGCCCCGACGACCCGCACCGCCCGGTCCTGCTGCGCCTCACCCGCGACGACGGCGCCAACCCCGGCAAGCCCCGCACGGACCTGGCCGACCTCCCACCGGCCGAGGTCAACGCGTACGTGGCCGGCCTGTCGACCCGTGCGCGCCTCGACCAGTTCGCCGTCGACTTCGCGTTCCCGTTCACCTACGAGCCCGTCGGCGACGACACCGTACGGCTCGACCAGGCCTCCGCGATGGACTACCTCACCCGCAAGGACTACGTCGACAACTGGCTCTCCGAGACCCAGGAGCAGTTCTGCGGGCTGAGCTTCGCCGACTGGACGGCCCTGCTCACGGAGGTCGGCTTCGACCTCGACGCGGCGTCGGCCCCGGTCCGCAACGACTGGGTGATCGACAACCGGATCGCCCCGGTCGCGTCGCTGAGCGACCTGGACGGCCGGCCGCTCCCCTGGCCGGCCACCCATGTCCTCGCCATAGCCCGGCGCCCGCGCAACGGCTGACCCGTACCGTTCCAGCCCCGACGACTTCGCCGCGCCGGTACCATGTCGTCCGAAGACGTCCCGGATGGATCGGGGGAACGACATGGCGACGTTCACCAGCGCGATCGAGGACCGATACTTCGAAGACTATGACGTCGGCGCGACGTACGAGTTCGGCGCCGCCGAGGTCACCGAGGACAGCATCGTCTCGTTCGCCCGGGAGTTCGACCCGCAGCCGTTCCACGTCGACAAGGACGCCGCGGTCGACGGCCCCTTCGGCGGCATCATCGCGAGCGGATGGCACACCTGCGCCCTCATGATGCGGATGTACGCCGACCACTATCTCTCCCGGGTGGCGAGCCTCGGCGGCCCCGGCGTCGACGAGCTGCGGTGGCCGGCTCCGGTACGCCCGGGCGACAGGCTGACCGTCCGGGCCACCGTGGAGAAGGCTCGGCCGTCGCGCTCCAGGCCCGGCCGCGGACTCGTGCACACCCGTGTCGAGGTGCTCAACCAAGGCCGCGAGGTGGTCATGAGCGCCGTGGTCATCAACTTCCTACGGAGGCGCAACGCCGCCGGCTGAGCAGGGCGCCGACCACCGCGGCACGGTCACCGCCCGCCGCCGCGTCCACCAGCGCGAACTCCGCCGCAAGAGGGTGCCGGTGGCGCTGCTGTCGGACGGTACGGACGTTGAGACCGTCATGCCTGCCGCAACCGGCGCGGACCGGGCGAACAGCGCGGACGGCGCGGGTGGGGCCGCCGGGGCGGATGGCGTCTTCGTCGGCGTCGGGGCGGCGGCCGGGCAAGCGACCGGGCCCGCCCGGATCGTCGGCGACCCGGCCACCGCCCGGATCGAAGCGGGCGAGATCCTCGTCGCCGCCACCACCGACCCGGGCCGGACGCCGCTGTTCCTGACCGCCGCCGCGCTGGTCACCGAGACCGGTGCCATCATGGCGCACGGCCCGACGGTGGCCCGCGAGTACGGCATCCCGGCCGTCATCTGCGTGCCCGGCGTCACCCGCCGGATGCGCACCGGCCAAGTGATCACCGACCCGCTCCGACTCACCGGCCGGCTGATCAGACGTCACCGGATGACGGCGGTCGCCTTACCCGTCCGCTTACGGCTGTTGGCCTTGCCACGCGACCCGCGCCCCTCGCTCACGTCCACAGTGGCCGGAACCTCGTCGACGGCGGGCAGATCCGTCTGCGCGAAGAGCAACTTCTTCGTGGTGGGCAGCTTCGCCGCGGCGGACGCCACCTTCTTCGCCTCCGACCGGCCCATGGCGGCAGCCGCCAGCTTCTTCGTCGTTGCGACGGAGCCCGGCTTCTTCGCCGACTCGGTCGCGACGGCGGGCTTCGACTTCTTCGTCGCCGACCGGCGCGGCTTCGCCCCGGCAGTCTCCAGCTTCACCAGCTTCTTCACCAGCTCAGGCTTCTTCAGATCAGCCGTACCCTTCACCCCACGCCCCTGCAACTCCCGGCGCAGCTCGCCCACCTTCATCCGCGCGATCGCACTCTCACTCACCCCGGGCGTGTTCGGAGTGTCGTTACCACCGGCCGACTTCTTCGCAGCAGACCGGCCCGGCTTCGCCCCCGCAGTCTCCAGCCTGATCAGCTTCTTCACCAGCTCAGGCTTCTTCAGATCAGCCGTACCCTTCACCCCACGCCCCTGCAACTCCCGGCGCAGCTCGCCCACCTTCATCCGCGCGATCGCACTCTCACTCACCCCGGGCGTGTTCGGAGTGTCGTTACCACCGGCCGACTTCTTCGCAGCAGACCGGCCCGGCTTCGCCCCCGCAGTCTCCAGCCTGATCAGCTTCTTCACCAGCTCAGGCTTCTTCAGATCAGCCGTACCCTTCACCCCACGCCCCTGCAACTCCCGGCGCAGCTCGCCCACCTTCATCCGCGCGATCGCACTCTCACTCACTTCGGGTGTATTGGGAGTGTCGTTGCCCTTGGTCGGGTTCTTGGTGCTCTTGCTGGCAGCCACGCCGATCAACCTCGCAATCCATTGTCGTTCGTCTGCATCAGAGCCTTACCCAGCGATCCGCCGATCACGCAGGTGTGCCCGACCGGCCCTGGCGTCGGCGACGCATCATCGACAGATGCGACTGCGAATGGAACTGTTCGTCGACGACCTCGACGTCAGCATCGCCTTCTACACCCGTACGCTCGGCTTCGAGGTCGCCCGCCGCAGCGACGGCTACGTCAGCCTGCGCCGCGGTTCGGTCGTGCTCGGTCTCGGGCCGGTGGCGAAACTGCCCGCCCGTGGCGCCGGCCCGGGATTCACCCGTCAGCGGCTGGCCGCGGACCGGGGAGCGGGCGTGGAAATCGTGCTCGAAGTCGACCGGCTGCGTCAGGTGACGGCGCTGCACGAGCGCTGCGTGGACCAGGGCGTGGTGGTCGAGGCCCTGCAGTTGCGACCGTGGGGCCTTCACGACTTCCGCGTCACCGACCCCGACGGCTACTACCTGCGCATCACCCACGGCGACGCGGCCGCATCCGGTCCCGCATCTGCCGGCTGACGCCGGTCCTCACGCTGGACGGCGACGAACCGCTCGTACGCCTCGGCGAATCGCCTGCGCCGCTCCTCGTAGTACCCGGCATGCTCGGCACGAGGCTCATAGGTGGCTCCGGTCGCCCGTGGCGCGCGTGGCTCATCCGGCGCCAGCGCGTCGAGGGCGAGCAGCGCGGTGCCGCGCTGCGTGGCGCGTCGCCGGGTGACGTGCGTGACGGGCTGGCCGAGCACGTCCGCGAGGATCTGGAGCCATTCGGGCTGGTCGTTGCTGACCCGGCCGGCCGCCGCGACCTCGACGATCTGCGGTGCGGCCGGGTGCAGCTCATCGGCGACGCGCGCGTACGTCATGGCCACGCCCTCGACGATCCCGCGGAACAGCGCGTCGGCGTCCGTGGCCGCCGACACCCCGCCGAACACGGCACGCGCCCCGCCGACCCAGCCCGGCGCCCGCTCACCGGTGAGGTACGGCAGCACGAGCGGCGTGGCATCGCTGGGCGGCGCGCTGAGAACGGGCGCGATCGCCGGGCTGAGGCGCAGCGTGCTCTGCGCCCAGCTGACGGCGCGGCCGACGTCGTTGATCGCCCCGCCGAGCAGCGTACGGTCCTTGCTGACCCGGTAGTTCCACAGCCCGAACGGAAGCGGATCAGCGGCGCCCTCGAGCAGCACCCGCAGCGCGCCACTGGTGGCGGTGGCCGCGGTGAGCACGGTGGCGTCGAGCGCCCCGGCCCCGATGTTGCTGGCGAAGCCGTCGGTGATGACGGGGAACCACCCGGCCCGGGCGAGGGCGGGCCACCGCGCCGGGGCCTGCGGCGACGCCGGCTGCGCAGGGTCCCGCGGGCCGGAGAACCGCTCGGCGCCGACCCCGGCGGCCGAGAGGAGCTCCGCGTCGAGCTCTCCGGTGCGCCGGTCGAGCAACCCGGTCCACGCCATCGTGGACGTCCCGGCGAGTGGCTGCCCGATGAGCCGCGCCCAGATGAACTCGCCCAGGGACCACCAGGACGCGGCCTCGGCGAAGACGCGTGGCTGCGTGGCGGCCAGCCAGCGCAGTCGCGGCACGTGGTAGCTCGTGTGCAGGCGGGTGCCCGTACGCTGCTGCACCGCGTGCTCGTCGAGTTCCTCCCGCAGCGCCGCGACCGCGTCGGCGCTGCGGGAGTCGGCGTAGGTCAGGCACGGCGTGAGCGCGCGCCCGGCCGCGTCGACGCCGATCAGCGAGGCGGCGAAGGTGTCCATCGCGACCCCGGCGATGCGGGTCCCCAGCCGCCGGTCACCGGCCACCGCGTCGAGGACCTCCCCGACCTCCGCGGTGACCTGCTCGGGGTCGATGACCGAGGTCCCGTCGGGCGCGACGGTGAACGCGTGCCCCACCTTGTGCTGCAGGCCGTGGACCCGCCGGCCCGACGCGTCGTGCACGCCGCCGCGCGTGGCGGTGGACCCGATGTCCAGCGCGACGACCAGCGGGTCCAGCGCGGCATCAAGGGTGACGTCGGTGTCGCTCGGGGTCATGGCAGTCCTCGTCGTCGGCGGTCTCCGGCGACCATAACCCCGAACGCACCCGGCTACGCCGCAGCGACCGCACCCGTGGACACGGGTTCCAGGGCAGAGCTCAGGATCTGGCGTACGTCGGAGACGATGTGCACGGTCAGCGCGGCCAGCACGTCGGCCGGAACGTCGTCGAGGTCGGGCTCGTTGCGCTGCGGCAGGTAGACCTCGGTGAGGCCGGCGCGCTGGGCGGCGAGCAGCTTCTGCTTCACGCCACCGATCGGGAGGACCCGGCCGGTCAGCGACACCTCGCCGGTCATGCCGGCCTCGGCCCGTACGTTGCGGCCGAGCAGCAGCGAGACCAGCGCCGTCGTCATGGTGACGCCGGCCGACGGCCCGTCCTTGGGGACCGCCCCCGCGGGGACGTGCAGGTGGATCGGGTGGTCGAGCTGCTCCGGCGAGATGCCGAGCTCCTCGGCGTGGGCCCGCACGTACGACAGCGCGATCTGCGCCGACTCCTTCATCACGTCGCCGAGCTGGCCGGTGACCGACAGGCCGCCCTTGTCGCCGGGCAGCAGCGATGCCTCGATGTAGAGCACGTCGCCGCCCATCCCCGTGACGGCCAGGCCGGTCGCCACGCCCGGGACCGCCGTACGCTCGGACGACTCCGGCGTGAACCGCGGCCGTCCGATCAGGTCCTTGAGGTCGGCGGCCCCGACGGTGGTGGGCAGGTCCGCCAGGGCGGCCTTGCGGAACGCCTTGGCCAGCAACCGCTCGAACGACCGTACGCCCGCCTCGCGGGTGTAGTTGGCGGCGATCTCACGCAGCGCGTCGTCGGTGATCGTCACCTCGCCGGGTGCCAGCGCGGCCCGCTCGAGCTGCCGGGGCACGAGGAAGTCGCGGGCGATCGCCACCTTGTCGCTCTCGGTGTACCCGTCGATCGTGATGAGCTCCATCCGGTCGAACAGCGCCTGCGGGATGGTGTCGAGGACGTTGGCCGTCGCGATGAACAGCACGTCGGACAGGTCCAGGTCCAGCTCGAGGTAGTGGTCGCGGAAGGTGTGGTTCTGCGCCGGGTCCAGCACCTCCAGCAGCGCCGCCGCGGGGTCGCCGCGGTAGTCGCTGCCGACCTTGTCGACCTCGTCGAGCAGGACCACCGGGTTCATCGATCCGGCTTCCCGGATGGCCCGCACGATGCGCCCGGGCAGCGCGCCGACGTACGTCCGGCGGTGGCCGCGGATCTCGGCCTCGTCGCGGACGCCGCCGAGGGCGACCCGGACGAACTTCCGATCGAGCGTACGGGCGACCGACTCGCCCAGCGACGTCTTGCCGACTCCGGGCGGCCCGGCGAGCAGGATGACGGCACCGGAGCCGCGCCCGCCGACGACCGACAGGCCCCGCGACTCGCGGCGGGCGCGTACGCCGAGGTACTCGACGATGCGCTCCTTCACCTCGTCCAGGCCGTGGTGGTCCGCGTCCAGCACGGCCCGGGCGGCGTCGAGGTCGGTGTTGTCGCTGGTGCGCACGGTCCACGGAAGGTCAAGGACCGTGTCGAGCCACGTACGGATCCAGCCCGCCTCGGGGTTCTGGTCGCCGGCCCGCTCGAGCTTGCCGACCTCCCGCAGCGCCGCCTCGCGCACCGCCTCGGGCAGGTCGGCCGCCTCCACCCGGGCCCGGTAGTCGTCGTTGCCGTCGGCCTCGCCCTCGCCGAGCTCCTTGCGGATGGCCTTGAGCTGCTCCCGCAGCAGGTACTCGCGGTTGCGCTTCTCGACCGACTCCCGGACGTCACTCTCGATCTTGTCGTTGACCTCGGACTCGGCCAGGAAGTCGCGGGTCCAGGAGACCAGCAGCCGGAGCCGGGCCTCCACGTCGGGAGTCTCCAGGAGCTCCCGCTTGCGGTCGTTGGACAGGTACGGCGCCCAGCCGGCGGTGTCCGCCAGGTCGCCGGGGTCGTCGATGGCGCTGACCGAGTCGATGACCTGCCAGGCTTCGCGCCGCTGCAGCACCGAGACCACGAGCTGCTTGTACTCGGCCGCCAGCTCTCGGGCATGCTCGGTCGGCGGGCTCGGCTCGACGGGTTCGGCCTCGACCCACAGCGCGGCGCCCGGGCCGGTCACCCCGCCGCCGATCAGAGCCCGCACACCGGTGCGCAGCACGGCGGCGGGGGAGCCGCCACGGGACTTGCCGACCTGCTTGACGCTCGCCACGACGCCGTGGGACGCGTACCGGTCCTCGAGCCGAGGGGCGATGAGCAGCTCGGAGCCGGCCGAGGTGCGAGCCGCGTCGACGGCGGCCTGGGCCGCCTCGTCCAGTTCGACCGGCACGACCATGCCCGGCAGCAGGACGATGTCATCAAGGAACAACACGGGAAGTCGCTTACTGGTCACCCGGCACCTCCAAAGTTGAGTACGTGCCGCTCAACCTCGAAGCCGCCGCCGATCTTCCAGCGTTCACTCCTGGCGAACACCGCGCACGGCAGCCACCGGGATCACCGCTGCGCCTCGGACCGCCCCTGACCGAATTTGCACGGTCGTCCGATCACGTTCGTTAGCCTCATGACGATCGATGCCTTGCCTTCTCTCTGGTCGCGGCGTGGAGCCAGCCCTCATCGGCTCTGCCGCGGTTCCGGCGTGTGTCGATCGCTGTCCGGTACAGGTCACATACGCACTAGTACGTATGCGGTCGCCCCCGGCCCGCCCCGATCCTGAAGCCCGGACGCCGCGCCGCGGCGCCGACGGAAGGGGCGCAAGCCATGGTGGGATTCGCCGATCGGGCGCTGCTGGAGCTGGCCGACCCGGCCCGGCTGCAAGCGCTGATCGCCCCGCCCGGCGCGATCCCGACCGCCGACCTGACGATGCTGCTGGGCTCGGTCTACGACCTGGACCACGTGCGCATCGACCGGATCACGGCGGTCACCGTCAGCGGCGTCGAAGCTCAGGTGCCGCTGTACCCGGTGCGAAGCCACCGCGGGTCGTGGACCCGCAATCATCCCGAGTATCTGACCACCGATCTCGCCGTGGACACCCGCGACGGTGCCGGACCGGTCTGGGTCGACCTGCTGGCCCGGGTCGTCGTGCACACCGTCGCCGACGTCGACCCGGGCGGGATCGAGTCGGCCGTCAGCCGCGGCCTCGACGATTTCGCCACGCTCGACGAGTTCCGGGCGCAGTTCCGCTTCATCGACCTCGACGCCTTCCTCGCCCGGCACCGGCTCAGCACGGTCGAAGATCTCCGGGAGGCGTACGAGTACCTGAAGACCGAGGTGCGGTTCCGCGCGGCCGGCCCGTTCGACCCGGCCGCCCCGGCGAACGCGCACGACATCGAGGCCGACCTGGCCCTGCTGATCCGCCCGGATCTCGAGCTGACCGCGGCCATGCGCGCCGCGGTCACCGTCCGGACGATCGCCGCGCAGACCCGTACCGGCCCGAAGGACCCGCTGCTCGGCCGGGCCGCCTCGCCGCTGGCCGTGGCGGTGGTCGTGGACGGCTCGGCGCTGGGTGGCGTGGTCACCGCCGCCGCCGTCCGGAATCTGTTCGCCCGCGGCCGGGTGCTGAGCCTGGTCGCCGATCCGCCGTGAGCACTGGAGGTCCGATGCCCGAATCCGACGAGCCCGCACCGGCACGGCGCAAGCGCGCCACGGACCGGTCCCGGCCGGCCGGCACCACCACCGCCGAGGCGCCGGCCGCAGCCGACGAAGCGCCGACCGCAGCCGACGAAGCGGTGGCCGCACGGGAGCGGCACGCCGAGCTGGAACGGCTGCGGCACAAGCTCCATCGCAAGTTCCACTGAGGACAGTGAGAGAGGATCGCACCGATGCCCGTCCGGTACATACGCGTCAATCCGGTTGCCGATCTGTTCGCGCCCGCCGTCCGGGCGTTCGGCAACATCGCCGTGGTCGGCGCGGTCACGCCGCCGGCCGCCAACCCGCCGCCCGACCTGCTGACGGTGGGCGCACCCGTGGCGTTCACCGACCCCGGCGAGGCCCGCAGGCGCGCGCCCGGTGATCTCGGCCGCGCCATCGCCTTGTGCTTCTCGCAGAGTCCCGGCCCCACCGTGGTCACCGGGGTCCGGGTCGATGCGGCCACGCCGAACTGGGATGCGGCGCTCACCGCGCTGGAGACCGCGGACGTGCAGATCGTGTGCCTGGCCAACACGCCCCTCAACGCGGCCGCGGCCACCGCGACCGGCGCCATCCGTAAGCTGGCCGACCACGTCGTCAGCGTCTCCACCACCGGAACGGACGGGGCGGAACGCATCGGCGTGGCCATGCTGGCGGCCGGCGCCACCGATCCGACCATCGTCGCCGGCGCGCTGGCGAGCGACCGCATGGTGTACGTCGCCCACAAGTCCGACGAGGACGTCGCCGCCGCGGTGGCCGGCACGATCGCCGGCTACGAGCCGCACATCTCGATGCTGTTGAAGCAGGTGAACGTCAGCTCGGCCGCCTTCACCCCGGCGGAGATCCAGGCCGTCAACGGGTCGGAGACGTTCAGCAGCGGCCCGGCGGGCGCCGGGGTGAACTGGCTCGTCGACCCGCCGCTCTTCCCCGGGCAGGGCATCTATCTGGGTGAGGGCTACACCGGCAACCCCGGCGGCAAGAAGTACGTCGACATCACCCGTACGGTCGACAACCTGTCCTTCCTCCTCAAGGCGACGCTGATCCGCTCGATCGGCAACCTGCGGATCAGCCGGTCCGGGCTGCGGGCGCTGATCGCCCAGATGGAGGCGGTCCTGGATCCCCAGGTACGCCAGGAGGTCATCGAGGGATACGACGTCACCGTCCCGATCCTCGCCCTGCTGGACAAGCCGCCGGCCACGCTGACCGCGTCGGAGCTGCAACAGATCAACGACGCCCAGAACCAGCGGGTGGTCGAGGTGCTGGCGGCGGTCGACTACGCCGGGGCCGTGCACCGCATCGCGATCACGTTGAAGTTCGAATAAGGAGCGTGCGGCGATGGCCGACTGGAACACCCGTCTCGAAGTCAAGCTCGGCGACAAGACGATCACGCCGATCTCCAACCTGCAGACCACGTTCAACGTGCCGCACACGGTCATCCACAGCCTGGAGGCCGACGGTACGGGCTACGTCCGGCAACCGTTCACGTTCACCTTCACGATGACCGTACCCGCGGTCGCCGAGGCGGTGGCCGACCTGACCGAACTGGCCGTCAACGGCACCGAGTTCTCGGTGAACGTGGCCGAGAAGGTCGGCACCGACTGGTCCTTCAAGTCCATCAAGTTCGCCCGCTGCGTGGTCACCTCGGGTTCGCCGAGCAACATCACCGTCGACGGGGTGCCCCAGGCGAACTTCTCGTGCATGGCGCTCACCGTGACCGTGGAGGACTGAGCCGTGGCCGGCGACGACGTGCGGCCCTCGGCGCCGCCGGACGGCCGGGCCGAACCCGGCCCGGTGGTCCACTACTACTTCCCGGTCGAGGTCGAGATCGTCGGTGACGTGGACGACGCGGTGGTGAACCGGGTGGTCGAGCGCGTCTTCGCCGAGCTGGACCGGGAAATGTCGAGCCGGCCGTGAGCGGCAACCGCCCGGTGCTGATCGGCGCGGTCCCGCTGGTCCACGTGCAGAGCATGACGATGAGCCAGGGCTACCGGATCGAACGGATCATGGGCAGCCGCTGGTCGCAGGCCACTCAGCCGACGGTGAAGACGATCGCCGTGGAGGCCGTCCTGATCGGGCCGAAACGGCTGCTGATCAAGAAGGCGCTGGAGGCCATGGCGCTGACCAGCCGGGCGCTGGTGGCCGCCGCGGCGCCGGCGCTCGCGGTGGCCGGCATCCCGGTCGTCTCGGGGATGACGGTCAGCCTCGACATGCAGATCACCGATCTGCGGATCACGCACAGCACCGGCAAGCGGGACGCGCTCGACGTGTCGATCAGCCTGCAGCACGTACCGAGGTCGAACCTGTCCGCGCTGATCGGGGAGGCGGCCGACATCGCACTGGCGGTGGCGACCGCGACCGCCGGCTCGGCACCGCCGCCGAACCCGGTTCCCCGTACGCCCGGCCCGCCGATCTAGACCTGGAGGTCATGTCCGATGAGCACCTTCCTCCGGTTGCCGGTGAACCCGGACGAGGGCTTCCCGCAGTCGTTCCGGCTCGTGTTCGGCAACCGCAGCTACGTGTTCGGCCTCGCCGTGCACATCGCCGAGGAGGTTCTGCCCGATGCGACCACGCCGGAGGGGCTGGCCGCGGCCGTCACGTTGCCGGCGCCGGGCGCGTACCTGGTCATGACCGTCATCCGTGACGACGTGACCGGCGGCACCGTGCTGCTGCGCCGCAAGGTGATCCCGGGCCTGGTCTACCGCGCCGGCGAGCTGGCGCTGGTGGTGCGCAGCGCGCGGATCGCGATCGGCAACCTGCACGGCGCCGGTGCGTACCGGTCCGAGGTGGTGGCGGGGGTGGCGGGATGAGTTTCGTGCTCTGGCACAAGATACGGATCGCCCCGGCCGGGGGCGGCGGGGGCCTGCTCGGCGCGGTGGCCTCGTTCGCGGGGATCGGCCTGCCGCTGACCGTCACCAACGACGTGTACGCCGGCGGGCTCACCCTCGACGCCGAGGTGTCCATCAGCATGGGGGAAGGCGCCGCCGCCGACACCTTCTCCATCACGCTCACCGACCTGCCGGCGTCGCAGATCGCCCAGCTGCGGGCCGGTTACCCGGCCGGCGGCCTCAGCGCGACGATCAGCCTCGGGTACTTCGACGAGCCGATCACCCGGTTCGGGGCCGGGCCGGTGATGACCGGCCGGGTCATCGCGGTGACCACCGGGATCGGCAGCGGCGGTGTCTCCCGCACGGTGATCGAGGGCCAGGAGGAAGCGGGCTACAAACTGCTCAAGAAGGCGGCCCGCCTCGACCGGCCGAAGAACCTCCCCCGCCTCACCCTGGTCCGCGACCTGGTTCAGGCGGCCGAGGTGACGCTGGCCCGGCAGTCCACCATTCCCGGATCGGTGGGCGACATCAGCGTCTGCACCGCCACCACGCTGACCGCCCTGCAGGAGCTGGCCGACGCGGCCGACGTCCCGCTGGTGGTGGGCGACGGCGAGGTGCGGCTGGGCGCGGCGGTGGGCGCCACCCCGGCGCCGGTGCGCGTCGACCCGGACCTGAATCTGGTCTCGCGGGTGGATGCGCAGAAGGAGGATGTGACACCGGGTGCCAAGCGCAGCGCCGACGCCGGGCCGCCGGTGCGCACCGGCCTGGAGGTGACCGTTCTCGGGCATCCCGGCCTGCGACCGGGTCAGACGGTCACGGTGTCCGGCCTGGACGACGTGCCGCCGGGCCCGCTGCGGATCAGCCGGGTGACGCACGCGTACGGCGCGGCGAACGGCTACACCTGCACGCTGGTCCTGACCGCGGTGGCGGCCGGGGTCCGGGTCCGCGCGCCGGGCGGGGTCCAGGGGGTGGTGGACCGCTGGCAGGACGTGATCACCCGCAACCGCGAGGACCACCCGGTCGTGGACGTCGGTGTGGTGACCGCGTACCGGCCCGGCAAGGACGGCCGTCATCTGGCCGACCTGCACTACGGGCAGAACCCGCCGGCCGGCGAGGTGGCGCCGAGCGTCACCAGCGAGGTCGGCACGGACGTCGAGCTGCACAACAAGCCGGTCGCCTCACCGTTCGCGTTCCACCGGGTGGGCCTGGTGACGCCGGTCTACCCGAAGATGCGGGCGCTGCTGGCGCACAACCGCGGCCTGGTCAACGACGCGGTCGCCACCGGCTGGATCTGGTCGGAGAAGCCGCGGCTGGAACCGCCGCCCAACGAGCCGGGCGATTACTGGCTGGCGTTGCCGACCGGGCTGGACGGCGACGGGCTGCCCACCGGCAAGGGGGTCAACGACCTCACCGACGCCGGCGGCCACCGGGTGATCCAGGCCCGCGCGCTGCACATCACGGTGGGTCAGAAGAGCCTGCCGGACGTCGGTACCCGGCCCGAGCCGCCGGCCGACGACACCGTGGTGATCGAGCACCACTCCGGCACCAGGATCACGATCAACGCGGACGGAGAGGTCACCATCGCGACCGACCAGAAGTCCCTGACCCTGACCAACGGACAGGTGTCGATGAAGCTCGACGGTGCGAAGGTGGCGATCTCCTGATGGCCGCCGTGCTGACCACCGACTCCACGATCAAGTGCGCGCACAGCGGCACGGTCGTCGCGCAGGCGTCGACCTCGTCGCTGACCGCGGCCGGCAGCCCGGTCCTGGTGCAGGCCGACCTGCTCGCGGCCACGGTGACCGGCTGCACGAACACGAACGCGAACGCCGGCGAGACCCCCTGCCTCAAGGTCGTCTCGGTGACCGCCGGGATGAGCACCACGCTCAGCGTCGGCAACCAGCCGGTGCTGCTCGACACCGCCAAGGGCCTGACCAACGCCACCCCGCCGCGGCCCGTGCTGTGGCAGGTCGACTCCGCGGGCCAGACCGTGCTGGAGGCCTCATGACCGTCGTACCGCAGGCCGGATTCGGAGCCAGCTTCCTGCTCTCCGACGGCGACCTGGTGTTCACCGCCGCCGGCGTGGAACCCGTCCAGGGCCTGTCCAACCTCACCCAGGCGCTCACCCTGCGGCTGCTGACCCCGTACGGCACCGACCGGGTGAACGCCACCTACGGCCTGGACGCCCGGGAGGCGTTCAGCGGCAACCACGACCGCACCATCCTCAAGGAGCTGATCCGGCTGGAGGTGCTGCGGACGCTGTCCGGTGATCCCCGGGTCCGCGAGGTGACCGGCGTGCTGTTCGACGACGATCCCGACTTCCCCGCCGCTGCCGCCGCGGCCACGCAGGAGGACCACGGCGGCCGGCTGTGGCGGGTGCTGGTGACCGTGGAGACCACCGACGACACCGCGGCCGTCGTGCTCGCCGACGTGGAGCGCTGAGGACGATGAGCGACTTCGGAGTGACCCGGGACGGCTTCGTCCTCAAGGGGTTCGACGCCATCCTGGGCGACGCGATGGACCGCGCCCGGCAGATGTGGGCCGCCCTCGGGCTGGACCCGGACCTCACCTCGACCAGCCCGCTGCGGAAACTGCTCGAGGCCACCGCGCACGAGGACGCCGAGCTGTGGAAACGGCTGGAGGACTACTACTACAGCGCCTTCGTGTCCACCGCGACCGGCGACGCCCTCGATCTGCTCGGCGACGACGTCGGCCTCGGCCGCCGTGACACGTTCGCCACCGGAACCGTGACCCTCACCCTCACCGGTGGGCTGCCCGGACGGACGTACCTGGTCGGCGAAGGGACGATCCTGCTCGCCCCCGGGCAGAGCCAGTCGTACGCGACCGCGGCCGTCGTCGCCCTGACCGCCGCCGCGCCGGTCGCCACGGTGGCCGTGCAGGCCTTCCGCCGCGGCGCCGCGGGCAACGTGCCGGCCGGGGCGATCACGGCCGTCGACCCGGCGTACCGGGCGGTGTATCTGGCCGATTTCGGCCCCGCCGACCTCACCGTCGTCAACCAGCAGGACCTCACCGGGGGCGACGGGCGCGAGGATGACGACAGCTACCGAGGGCGGCAACTCGGCATCTCCCGCTCGCTGTGGACCGCCGAGGCGGTACGGCAGAACGCGCTGGACGTCGACGGCGTGATCGACGTGCTGCTGGCCGACCCGCTCGGCGGCGTCGACGTGTCGCAGAGCTTCTTCGGAGAGTTCCTCTTCTCCGAACGGCTGTTCAACGCGGAACGGCGGATCGGCGAGCCGTACCGGTTCGACGTCGTGGTGGCGCACGACTTCCGCTGGCCCTGGACCACCACCGGGGCGGTACCCGGCGTGTTCGAGCGGGTGTCGGCCGCGATCGACCTCGTCCGGCCGGCCGGCGTGCACCCCAACGTGGTGGAGGCCGACCACATCGACGTCGGCGTCCGCGCCCGGATCGTCACCGAGCCGGGGCAGGACCAGGCGGCGCTGTCCACCGCCATCCGGGAGGCGCTGGCCGCCGGGCTCGGCGACCTGCGGCTGGGCGGTGACGTGCTGTACAGCCGGGTGGTCCGCACCATCGTCGAGGTGGCCGGCGTGGTCGACGTCCAGCGGCTGCACCTGCGCCGGCACCCGCCCGCGTTCGGGCGGATCACCCTGGGCGACGTGCCGTACCTCAGCACAGCCGTGGACGCCGCGGTGGGACAGAACCTCACGATGGGCCCGACCGAGCTGCCGGTCCTCCGCACCGACGCCGAGTTGCACGACCTCGAGCTGGTGACGCCATGACCCTGCCGTTGAGCGCCGACCTGGAATCGGTGGCCCGGGGCGCGACCGGGCGGATGTCGAGGCGGCTGACCCAGCCGTTCGCGGCCGGCGGCGACGTGCTGGCGCTGCCCCTGGCCCCGGTCGCCGGTACGCCCGCCGCCGCCGATGTCGCCGCGTACGACTTCACCGACCATCAGGCCAGGTTCGGTGCCGTACCCGTGCCGTCGTACCTCCTGCGTACCCTCGGCGACCTGGAGCGGGAGACCCGGGTGACGGTACGGGTCTCCGACCCGGCGCTGCCCGGCGGCGGCGCTGACGTGCCGGTCGTGCTGCGGGCCGGGACTCTGGCCGGCGAGTCGGTGCCGGTGCCGGTGCCCGCCGCGGCCACCGGCGCGGCGCGGCTCACCCGGATCACGGTGGCCCGCCGCAGCGGCTCCGCGTTCGTCGCGGCACCCGGCCCGGCCGCGGAGCAGTGGGCGCTCAGCGCGCTGCTCGGCAATCTGGCCCGGCTGCTGTGGGTGCTCGGCGCCGAACGCGACGCGCTGCGCCGGCAGATCGCCCGGACCGCGGCTCAGCGCCGGCTCGACCACGCGGCCGGGCCGACGCTGGACCTGATCGGCGCGGACCTGGCCGTCCCGCGGTTCCCGCCGCTGCCGTACCCGGTCGACGACGACACCATCGCGCTGTACCACCTGGACGACGCGCCCGGAGCGGCGGTCGGCGCAGAGGACGCCGTCGGCCGCTTCCCGGGCCGGACCGCCCACCCCGCCGTCCTGTCCGGCAGCGCGACCCCGGGCCTGCCGGGCCGCTACGGTCCGGCCCTGACCTTCGCCGGACCCGGCGCGGCCACCGTCGCCACCGATCCCGCCTTCGACCTGCCCGCGACGGCGTCGTTCACCGCCGAGTGCTTCGTCAAACCGGACGTGTCCACCCCGGACTCGAGGATCCTGTCCCGCCGGGGCGCCACCGGGCCGGGCTGGACCGTCGAGGTCGGCGGATTCGGCCGGGGACTGGCCCGGGCCGTCCGGGCGACCGTCGCGGACGACACCCGGGAGCTGGTGCTGCACGCCGACCTGACCCTTGCGGGCGACCGGTTCACGCATCTCGCCCTCGTGGTGGACCGGGCCGAGGCGTCGGCGGCGCTGTGGGTGGACGGCATCCGGCGCGACCTCGCCGACGCCACCGCACTGGGCGCGCTCACCGCCGCCGTACCGCTGGTCATCGGCCCCGGGGCCGGGGGGCTGCGCGCGGTGCTCGACGAGGTCCGGCTCAGCCGGGTCGCCCGGGTCGAGTTCGCGCCTGTGCTGGGCGAGAGCGACGGGCACTACCGCCGCCGGCTGCGGATCTTCCGGCGCTGGGTGCTGCCCACCCCGGCCGGGCTGGCCGAGCTGCTCAACGAGGCGGTGGGCACGATCGGCGGGGTCACCGACCCGATCGTCGTGGACGACGCGGACAGCGCGGTGACACGCGGGCACACCCTGGTCCGGGTGGTGCCGGCGGCGCTCGGTCCGGGTGAGAGCATCGACGCCACCGGGCGGCGCGGTACCACCGAGGCCGACCTGTACGGCGATCCCGACGATCGGCGGATCGATCCGGCGCTGCTGCTGCGCCACGACGATCCCCGCGTCGACTACGGCCCGGTCACCTCGGGCGACCCGCATCTGATGCAACCGCCGCTCGCCGCCGACCTGGACCGGCTGCTCGACCTGGTGGGACCGGTGCCCGGACGGCTGCAGGTGACGCAGGCCTGGACGCCGGACGCGGACGACGCCCGTTGCGCCGGACGCGGACTGATCGTCGCCCACCCCGGGATGCACGCGGGCACGCTGGCCGCGCGGGCCCACGAGGCCGGCTTCACCTGGGTCCGCACCCAGCCCCGTGACGCCGGCGTGTACGCCTCCTGCCCGCCCGGTAGCGCGGTGGTCCTCGTCGCCGCACCGCCGCCCGCGGAGGGTGCGGAACCTGCGGTGGACGTGGGGGGCACGCTGACCCTCACCGCGTCCCCGGTCCCCCCGCCGGGCGCCGAGCTGATCTGGTCGGTGGCGACCGGGCTCGGGCCGGGCCGCGTGCGGCTCACGGCCGGCGGCGCATCGGCCACCGTCGACGGTGTCCTGCCCGGCCTGACCGTGATCAGCGTGGACCTGCTGCACCGGGGATTCACCAGCACCGCGTCGGTCGCGGTGCACGTGCGCCCGGCCACGCTGGACGCCGGCGCGACGATCGCCGCCGACGGCACGCTGGGCGCCGGGCCGGAGGTGGCCGGTGCGCCCGGTGACCCGGTGGACCCGGGACTGCTCGACACGGTCACCGACGCCCGGGCCACGTACGCCTCGGCCTCGGCGCGGCGGATGCAGCGCGGGGTGTCCCGCCGGCTCGTGGCGCTGCTGGACGGCCTGACCGGGGTGCCCGGGGCGCTCACCGTGGTGTCCGCACTGGTCCCGGTGGCCGCCGGGGCGCCCCTCACGCTGGCTGCGCAGGGCCGGGCGCTGACCCTGCGGCATTCGAGCCTGGCCGTCGGGGCGCTGGCGGCCCGGGCCCACGCGGCCGGATTCGCGTGGGTCTCGGTGTCCGGTACGACCGTCGAGATCCGGCACGCCGCCGAGGATCTGATCGAGGTCCGCGGCCCGCGCACCGTGCCCGAGGACGCGTCGATCGACCTGGAGGTGGTTCCCGACCCCTCGACGGTGTCCGCGACGACGCGGCTGAGCTGGTCCAGCGGCTCGCTCGAGCCGACGCCGGGCGAGGCCGGCGTGACCACCACCTCGCTGCCGCAGGTACGGCTGATCGGACAGCGGGCGGGCCGGGTGTGGGTGCAGGCGGCGTTCCGGGAAGCCGGCGCCAACGGCCCGTACGCGATGCAGATCCGGCTGCGGCCCACCGTCCCGGCCGGTTCGACGATCAGCCGCGACCAGTACGACTTGATCATGAATGTGGTGCACGCCCTGCATCCGCTCGGCGTCGAGGTGCTGACCCGGGCGATCCGCCCGGCCGTCGTCGAGCTGGCCGGCAGCCCGTCGGTGGACCCGGACTACACGTACCCGAAGTTCCGGCTGCACCGTTCCGTCTCCCGACTCCGAAAGGACGCCGAGCATGGCTGATGTCGTCTTCAACCCGACGTTCCAGCACACCGACTACGTCGACAACCGCGACCGGGTCCAGGCCGGCGGCCCGAACGGGTTCAACGCCCGGTTCCGGGCGCTCGCCGCGGACCTCACCACGCTGCACGACGTGGTCACCGACGTGAACACGGCGCTGACGGCGCTCGGTCAGGGACCGGGGCCGGTGCAGCAGACGCTCACCCTGTCCCCGGCCCTGGCGCCGGTCGCCGGAACCGGTGCATGGGTGCAGGACACGTCCGGATTCGCGTCCCGCTCCGGAGGCCTCACCAGCCTCGCCGGGGTGCAGTCGGTGTCGCTGCCCCACGGCGCCCGGATGGCGTCGTTCCACAGCCTGGGCCAGAACAGCGGCACCGGGACGTTGCGGGTGGCGCTGATGCGCTCCCGCCTGCTGTCCACCGTCGCCCCGGCCGAGCGACTCGCCCGGGTCACCGGCGACACCAACCCGTTCGACCTCAACGCGCCCGTCGATCCCAACAACGCGCTGGTCGACACCGTCCAGTTCCGGTACTTCGTCCTAGCCACCCTCGACGGCGCCGGACCCGGCGACACCGTCACCCTCTCCGGATTCCAGGTCGTCTACACCGCCTGAGCCGGATTCCCCGTACAGGAGGCCAGCAATGCCACCGATTCCCGGCGACCTCTACCTCAGCGTCGACTTCGGTTCGTCGCCCACCAAGGACGACGGCACCCGCCCGTACACCGGCGCGAACCCGCAGTGGAACAACTTCAGCATCGCGTTGAGCGGGGGGCCCAACGACACACAGACCCGGGTCGGCGCGCAGACGTCGGTCAAGGTCCGGGTGTCCAACAAGGGTCAGGCGCCGGTCACCGACGTGCACGTCGACGCGTACGTGATGAACCCGTTCATCGGCATCGCCCACCCCAACCAGGCCATCCAGCGGCTGCGCGGATCGGTCGGCTCGGTGGCGCCCGGCTCCGGCAGTTCCGGGCCGACCGACGCTCACGTGGTCACCTGCCTGGTCAACGGGTCGGCTCCGTGGATTCCGACCAACGCCGAGCTCAACGCCACCCTCAACGGCGACGGGCACATGTGCCTGGTCGCCAACGTCTACTCCGACGCCGACAACGCCGACGACGGGCGCCAGCTGCTCGAGGCCGACGACTTCGCGGTGGTCACCGACCAGCACCAGGGGCAGCGCAACATCACCGTGCTGCCGATGAGTCTGCGAGCCGAGCAGATCATGGAGTTCCTGGTGATGCCCGCCCCGCGCGGCGTCGAGGAGACGTTCGTGGCGTTCGAGCCCGTGGACCTGCGGGCCGGCCTGGGCGCCGGGGACCGCGCGCTGCTGTTGTCCCACGACTTCGTCATCGCCGCCGAGGGCAGTGAGGGTGAGCTCGGTCAGTTGTCGGTTCTGGTCAAGGGTGAACCGTTCCCGCTCTTCGTCTCGGAGCGTCCGCTCACCACCAAACTGTCGGTCGACGACATCGGCGAGCCGCCGCACGACGACCGCGACGACGACCATCCGGACATCCGGGGCGGATACTGGCCACACTTCCCGCACCGCGGCCACCACCGGCCGCACCGGCACCGGATGCCGACCTTCGAGGACGCCAAGCGCGGCAAGCTGCTGGTACAGACCGACGAGGAGCGGCCCGGCGCCCTGCAGGCGATCGACATCGTCCAGCGCGACCGCAAGGGCCGGGCGCTGGGCGCCCTGCGCATGTTCACCGTTGCCACCAGCTGATCGCGGGCGTGGTCCGGTCCCTCAGGCGGACCGGACCACGCCGCCGCCGAGCAGACCGGCATCGCGCAGGATCAGCACCGCCGTGATCCGGTCGTGGCAGCCCAGCTTCGCGTAGGCGTTCTCCAGATGCTTGTGCACGGTCCGCGCGCTGATCCGGCAGTGCCGGGCCACCGCGCTCGCGGTCAGCCCGGCCGCCACCAGGCGCAGGACGTCGAGCTCCCGCGTGGTCAGGCCCTCGGGACGGTACGCGCACAGCCGCCAGCGCAACCGCAGTCCCGGTGCGATGAGGCTGGCGGCGTCCAGCTCGGCCTCCGAGAACTCGCCGCGTACCCGGGTCAGCACCCACCCGGCGTCCGCGCCCAGCGGCAGCAGCAGCGCCGCGTCGAGCCGGACCGGGTCGAGCTGGTTCGGGTGTGCGAGCAGCCAGTCCAGCACCGTTGCGCCGGCCGGGTCCTCCTCTCCGACCGGCCCGCGCCCATCCGTCCCCGGCCACCTGCAGGAGTGCCGGAGCCCGGTCGTGTCGTCCTGCGCGACCAGGGTGACCCACCCGCACGGCAGGATGCGCCGGAGGACCGGCACCACATCGGTGCCGTTGGCCGCCAAGGGGACAGCCGTTCGCATGCTGATCACGGTAGAAGGCCGGGTGTCCCGGTGTTGTCTTCGGTCCGACAGCAGCTGGACGTATCAGGGAGGTTCATTCCTCGATCCGCTCGGGAGTCACCTTCGGGTCGACGGGCGCGCTCATCCCGGGCTCCCACTTGCCCTTCCACCCGCGCGGGATCTCCAGGGTCCGGAACCTGCCCTCGGCCATCTCCTCGGCGATCGTGCGTACCTCGGCGATGAACTCCTGGCCGTGCAGGTCGCCGAGCCGGCGGGTGAGCGTGTATGCGTACTCCGCCTGGGGCCCGGCGTGCAGGTACGAGTTGTGCAGCCGGGTCAGTTCCGGGTTCGCCGTGGCCCGGCTGCCCGCCAGGAACACGCCGTTCTCGGCCTCGTTGATGCCGCTGCCCGCGCTCCTGAGCCGTTCGCGCATCCAGTCGAGGCCGGGCCCGAACTCCCGTTCCGGGATGATGTGGTGCGCGTGGTATCCGGGGGGCGGGGGTGGGTGCCCGGCCTTCAGCATCGAACCGCGCAGGGCGACGCTGCCGGGTGTCTCGACGAACTGGGCCAACGGCGGTGGAGCACCCGGGTGGATGGTGACGTCCGCCCGCTCGGCGAGGTCGGACTCGGACCACTCGTCGCGGTGCGGCGCCTTGCCGGCCTGGACGTTCTCCATACGCTCGATCGTGTCGGCGAGTTTGCCGCCGGGAACCTCGTCGAGCAGGTCGACCGTCCGGTCGTTGAGGCGTACGCGGTGCCGGCTGAGGAACTCGCCGAGCTCGCGGACCTCGGCGGGCGTGAAGCGCTCCAGCAGCCGGGCGACACGCCGGGCCAGCGGTGCCGACAGCCTGGTGTTCGCGCCCATGAACAGGCGCAGGTCGCCGCGGGTGAAGCCCTTCTTCTCCAGTGCGGCCAGGAGTTCGTCCAGCGTGGCCGTCTCGATGACGAACGGCTTCTCCGGTGCCTCGGCAGGCTTGTCGGCGGCGTTGTCGGCCGGCTGCTCGGCCGGCTTCTCCGGCGGCGGCTGAACCGGATCGGCGGGCGGCGGCGTCTCGGCCGGGGGCTTCGGAGGCGGCTTCACCTCGGCGGCGGCCGCACGCTGCAGCTCGGCCTCGTGCAGCTGCCGCAGCCGCAGCAGGGCCGCTTCGTCGAGCGGGCCGACCTGCCTGGCCGCGGCGAGCAGCAGCTCGGCCGGCAGGGGGTCGTCGGCCGTGAGTGCCCGGATCACGCTGCGTCCGGCGTCGGCCGACAGCGGCTCCAGCCGCTGGAGGAAGCGTTCCAGCGCGGCCGGGGCATACCGGAACGGCCCGCCGAGGATCCGGGCCGCGACCGCCGGGTCCTGGGTGAGGAAGAACAGGACCCGTGGGGCGGAGCTGAGCTGTGTCAGGGTGCCCGCCTCGCTCATCGCCTTCACGAGGGCGTCGTCGGCGGCCCCGATCGCGCGCAGGAGTTCCGCCGGTGCCGCCTTGGCGGCGAGCAGCCGTTGCAGCAGCCCGTCTATCTGCCGCTGCCCCGCCGTCCGGAGCAGTCGTTCCAGTCCTTCGGCGGCGGCGCCGGTCAGCTCCGGGCCGTACAGCTCCAGCAGGGACTGGTACGCACGGGACCGGTATTCACGGCCGACAGCGTCGAGGATCTCGGTGAGCTTCGCGCGGAATCCCTTGGCGATGACGGCACCCGAGTCGTGCTCGACCGTCCGGGCGATCGCCGCCTCGACCTCGCGGGAGCCCTTGAGCAACGCGGCGATGGTCTCGCCGTAGGACAAGCCGGAGCTGCGCAACGCGCCGGCCGCCTCCAGCGCCGTGGACGCCTTCTCCAGGGCGGGCCGCAGCGCCGGGGAGAGCAGCGGGACCACCGCGAACTCCATCACCAGCCCGGCCACGAAACCGTGCTTGAACCGCGTCCAGTAGGTGCCCGGGCTGGACCAGCCGGAGCAGTGCGAGTAGTGCAGCAGGTCGTCGGCGAACTGGTAGGTGACCTCCATGGCACCGATGCCGGCCGCGGTCAGCCCGCCGCGGAAGGCGAAGACGATCCACTTGGTCGCCACCTCGGAGACCAGTTCCCGGGTCACCAGGAAACCGGCCCCGAAGCCGACCACCTGCTTGACGGCGAGCGACAGGCCCTTGAACCCGACCGCGTCCAGCTCTCCCTTGAGCGCGGCGGTGAGGTACCCCTGCAGCGTGCGGTCCTCGGCGTCGGTCGTGAAGCGGTAGATCGCCAGTTGCACGCTGACGAAGAAGAACAGCTGCACCCCCGTCGCGATGCCCAACTCGATGATCAGCACCCCGCCGAGGATCACCGTCTCGGCGAGCAGGAAGATGGTCAGCGCCTCTTCCAGGTGCTGCACGTGGTAGTAGGTCAGATAAGCCTCGAACGCGGTCGGCGAACCGATGATCACCTCGCCGGCCGGCACCCACGGGTTGTCGCCGATCTTCTGCACCGGCTGGTAGTGGACATAGACCTCGGGCACCCCGCCCTCGGTACGCCGTTCCAGCCTCAGCACCCGCACCGTCCTGCGGAGGGTGACCTTGACCAGGTCCTTCTCCTCCAGCGGCGCCATCTCCTTGGCGGCCTCCTGCATGGCCTTCTGCAGCAATTCCTCGCGGGTCATCCGCTCGCCCGGATTGCAGACCATCCGCCCGATGAGCTCGCTCACCTTCTTGCGGGTGGGCTCCTTGAGCTTCTCCAGGATCTCGGGCTTGGGCTGGTGGACCCGCGACGCCTCCGAGTAGTACGGATCGACCACGGCGACCACACCGGCCGCGTCGTCGGCACTGTCCCCGGCGGCCCGGACGATCTTGTCCGAGTCGCCGAGCAGCCAGATCTCCTGCTTGTCCACGTCGTACTTACCACGCTCACCGCTGTGGACGAGCGCCTCGATGCCCGCCACCACCGCACCCATCCGGGGGTCGTCGGCATACGGGGAGCCCACGACCAGCCGCACGATGAGCCGCTTGAGGTAGGTGTCGGTGGACCACATCTCGCCCACCGCCGTGAAGAAGGCGTCCAGATCGCCGCGGTCCCGCAGTTCGTCGAGCACGAGCACGAACAGCGCCGGATCCCGCCGCCCGCGGTCCCACCCGATGATGTACGCCCGGAAGGCCTCCTTGCGGTCGGCCGACCAGAACCCGTTCTCCAGCCGCAGGATGCGCCGCAGCTCGGTGGCCTGCGCGTCGATGAAGGCCGCGTTCGCCTGGCGCAGCACCCGCATCCGCAGATCGGCGGCCAGCTCGGGACTGAGGTGCACGCCCACGCTACGCGCCGGCCAGGAACCGTTGACCGGGCCCTTGCGGGCCGCCGCCGGGGCGGCCGGGTCGGCCAGTGCCGCGACGAACGGCCCGAGCGTGGGCCCGAGCTCCTCCGGGATCCGGTCGCTCAACGGCACGACCAGACCCAGCGGAGTCTTCCGGTACGCCCTGAGCAGAGCGACCAGCGCACGCTCGTGGACCTGGCGCCTGACCGTGAACGGCGTGACGGCCACCGGGATCTTGTAGTCCGGCAACGCCCGTACGGTCGCGGCCCAGTCCGCGCCGGTCACCGCGGCGAAGGCCTGCTGGGTGACCAGCGGGCCGGCCTCGCTCACCGGCACCTCGACGGTGCGGTCCGGTTTCAGCTCGACCACGTCGCCGAGCGCCATGGTCGGCAGCACCATCGCAACGAAGATCACCCAGCCGCCGGGGAGCACGACCGTCCCGGCGCCGCCCGGGGCCGCCTCGACGAACCCGCTGCGGCTGAAGTCGGGTATCGCCGCGGCGATCTTCCCGTCCTTGTCAGCCTCGGCGAACGCCTTGCGCAGTTGTCCCCAGCCGCTGATCGACCAGACGTACTCCCCCGGTTTGCGGGTCGCCCCGTACGCCGCGGTGACATCATGGCTGAGCAACGGGAACTCGTACTTGCGCCGAGCCTCGACCAGCCAGGCGACGGCCGTCACCGTCTCGTCCAACTGCGCGAAGTACAGCTCCATCGGGTCCACCGGATCGGTGGCGCCGCCGTCGCTGCGGCCGAACCGCTTGCGGATCTCGAAGAACCGGCGGACGGTGAGCCGGAAGACGACCTTCTGCCGGATCCGGTAGGGCGCGCCGACGTCCTCCCGCTTCGCCACCTTCGCCGGCATATGCCCGCCCCGGGCCGGCTTGCGGGCAGCCGGCGGCTCGGCCACGGCGGCGATCGGCAGGCGCTGCTGCCGGGCTGCCCGGCGGATCGCCCGCTCGAGCAGGGCGCGCAGCGCGGCCACCTGATGCGGCAACAGGTCCGGACCGGCCACCTCGGGCGGGTGCAGCACCACCCCACCGCCGACGGCCTCACCGGCCGGCAAGGATCGGCGCGCCGCGGCGAAGGCCCGGCTCAGCGCCGCATGCGCCGCGTCCTCCCAGGCGTCGCCGGCGAGAATCTCGGCCGGACTGGCACCACGCAGCCGGACCGGGAACGTGAGCGCGCGATCCTGTTGAGCTGAATCCGTTCCGTCACTGGTCACGGCTGTCCGATCTCTCGCGCTGACACCATTGAACTGCCACGTGCCGCCGCACCGGGACTCAACTGTCGGACATCCGCGCCGAATCAGCGCCGGCTGTTCCCGCCCCCGTTGCGCCCGCTCGGATGCATCGCGTTGACCACATCGACGGAGGGCCATATGTTTGCCGCTGGAGGCGTCAATGAAACGATTCATTTCTGCGGTCCTGCTCGTGCTCTCCCTCGCGGTCTCCGACAGCACCCCCGGCCGGAGCGGCCGTAGCCGGCCCGGCGGTGCGGGTCGGTGGGCCGACCGTCGAGCACCGGGCCGATCCGCTGGGCGTGGACGCCGCCCGGCCGCTGCTCGGGTGGATCGTGGCGGCGCCGGGCGCGCAGACCGGGTACCGGCTCGAGGTCTCGACGACCGCGGACGGGCACGCCGACGTCTGGGACAGCGGACGCGTCACCTCCGCCCAGTCCTTCCTCGGTGCCACCACCATGTGGGAGGAGTGGGACGCCGGTTCACGCTCGCACGACCACGCCTTCCTCGGCACCGTCGACGACTGGCTCCACCAGAGCGTCGCGGGCATCGAGCCGGCCGCTCCCGGCTACGCCCGGATCACCGTCAGACCCACCCCGGTCGGCGATCTGCGGCACGCCTCGGCCCACGTCGATTCCCCCCGGGGCACAATCTTTTCAAGCTGGAGGCGTACGCCGAAAAGCTTTGTTCTCGAGGTCGCCATCCCCGCCGGGGCGATCGCCACGGTCCACGTGCCCGCGGACCGTCGCGGCGATGTCACCCGGCCGCCGGGAGCGACGTTCATCGGCATGAACGGCGCCAACGCCACTTTCACGGTCCCGTCGGGGCATCACACCTTCAGCGCCGCGATCAGGCGATGAGGACGACCTTGCCGATGTTCTCGCCGTTCCCCAGCAGCGACAGCGCCCCGGCCGCGCCGGCGAGCGGCAGGCCGGTGATCCGGGGCCCGGTCACCCTGCCCTCGGCGAGCCGGCCCAGGAGCCGCCCGGCCGGTTCGTGCCAGCGCGAGCACGCTCGGCCGACGGCGGCGCGGCGAGTGCGCAGAGGATGGCGCGCCGCCGGCGCGGTGGACTCGTGTGGTTCAGCGCGCGCGGCGGTAGTGCATGGCCACCACGCCGTTACGCAGCGGCTCCGCCGAGAGCAGCTCGAGCCGGCGCGTGGCGGGCAGTCCGCCCTGGTACAGCGTCGGGCCGTGGCCGGCGATCCTGGGGTGGACGAGCATCCTGTACTCGTCGATCAGGTCCAGCCGGTCGAGTTCGGTCGCGAGCTTGCCGCTGCCGAGGAGGACCCCGGCCGGGGTCGCGTCCTTCAGCTTCTGCACACCCTCGCGCAGATCACCGGCGATGTGGTGGCTGTTGGCCCACGGGAAGTCGTCGCGCGTCGACGACACCACGTACTTGGGTTTGGCCTCCAGCTTGACCGCCCACTCGCGGAGGGCCGGCGGCGCCTCCACATCGCCGTGGGCGACGGCCGGCCAGAAGGCCTCCATCATTTCGTACGTGACGCGGCCCCACAGCATTGCCCCGTGCTCGTCCATGAGACGGGTGAACGAGGCGTGCGTCTCGTCGTCGGCGATCCCCTCCTGGTGGTCGACGCAACCGTCCAGGGTGAGGTTGAGGCTGAAGGTGAGGATTCCCATGACCGGCGAGCCTAGTGACAAGCCGCTCTCCGGAATGGGCGCCACGACGTCCTCGACCCGCCCCATTGCGGCCCTCCCCCGGAGGGCTGCCCACCGACGGCGTCAGACGACGCCGAGGGCGGTTATCAGGTCCTCGAAGGCTTCCTCGGCCTCGACGTGATGCGCCTCGAGCGCCTCGCGGACGGCGACGGCGTCGGCGGTCAGCCCGGCTTCGGCCGCCCAGGAGATCGCCGCACGCAGGACCTCGTCGGGAGTCATGCTCAGCGGCGGCGCGCCGAAGCGGTTGGCGACGTCCGGGTTCAGGTACGTACGCCAGCGCTGCCCGTGCGGGGTCAGCGCCTGCACGTCGGCGACGTCGCTGTCCAGCACGAACGCCGAGATCGCCGGCGTGCCGGTGGCCTCGACGAGCTCGCCGAGGGCGCCCGGAACGTCCCCGTCGAGCTGGATCCAGCGCCAGCCGCCGGCCCTCTCCTGCTCGAACAGGGCGCCGGGGAAGGGGCCGGTGCGCGCGACCAGGATGCGGCCGGTGTAACCCATGCGTTCAGCCCTGCGCCTCGGCCGCGTCGCGACGCGACACGTAGTAGGGCGGGTCGTCCGGCGCGTCGGGCAGCGGCTCGCCCGGGCGCAGGGCGGATGCGAGCACCGGGAACATCCGCTCGGCGGCGGGCTGGCCGAAGTCACGCCAGTCGTCGGTGGCCAGCAGCCAGTAGCCACCGTTGCGCAGCGCTTCCACCTGGGCGAACGCGCCGCTCGCCCGCAGCGCCGCGAGCCCGCCGAGGCGGTCGCCGATCTCCTGCGGGCAGATCGTCAGCCACGCGTACCCGCGCAGCGTCTGCCGGCTGGTGCGCGAGGTCTGGTCGGGCTGGCCGCGGAACACCGACTCGTACGCCGTGCGGCCGCTCCCCCGGTCGTACGAGATCTCGCCGTACGCGGGGTTCCAGTCGTCGGCGAAGGACCGGACGAAGGTGAGCGTCGACTTCTGGAACTCCGGATCGTCGAGCAGCTCGGGCCCGAAGCGCACGCTGAGGAACCACCAGCCGGGATCGTCGTCGTTGGTCCGCAGACCGATGCCCAGCGCCGGGAAGGCGTTGGGGAACCCGGCGTGGTCGAGGGTGATCGCGGTCAGCTCGGCGCCGAACGGCGGGGCCGACAGCCCGTCGAGGAACGCCTTCCACGCCTTGGTGGAGAACGCCTTCGACTTCGTCCGTACGACGCCGCGGGCCCCGCGGGCCGAGGTGTGGATCGCGCTCCACACCTCGCCCGGGTTGCCGTACGGCTCGTCGGCGGGCCGGCCCTTCAGGTTGTAGTCGGACATCGGCTCGGCGGCGAGCACCGCGGCGCGCAGTTTGCCGCCCATCGCCTCGAAGGCGCCGGTGAACCAGGCCCGCAGCATCCGTGCCGCCGCCGCGTCGTCCGCCGGCCGCTCCACCGTCAGCTGGAGTTGCATCTGCCATGCCATCGGTCGCCTCCGGCCCCTTCCACTCGTGGGAGTGCCATTATCCCCATGCGAACAGCGACCCGATGCCGGCCACGACGGCGACCGCGGCGACGGCGACCGGGGCGAGCACGATCGCGGCGACCACCACGACGGCCACCACCGCGACCACCGCGACCACCGCGACGACGGTCTCGACGTCGGGCGCGCCCACCTTGACTCCGTCGTTCGCGGGCAGCTCCGGCGACCGGGCGCTCGTCGACGGGCTGGGTGTCCGCCCGCCGGGGCGCGGGTAGTCGGTCGCTATCGGCGTCGGGGTGGACGTGGCGGTCGGCGTCGGTGTCGCCGCGGGTTCCTTGTCGTTGTCCTCGAACGAATAGACCTGGATGCCGTCCGCCGCGCCGTCCTCCACCAGGATCGTCGAGCCTGGTTTCGCCGGATTGGGAATGGAGGAGTTCATCGCCACGCCGAAGCGCGGGCCCTTCTCCACCTGTTTCTTGCTGTCCGCGGCGTACTTCGGATCCGTCTGGATCTGGGCCTGGAGCTTGTTCACGTAGCGGGTCAGCTGGGCCGGCCCCTCGGCTTCCGCCTGGCCGCCCTTGTGCTTCATCTCCCAGATGTAGATCCGGCCGCTGTCACAGTTCCAGCAGATGAGGTCGGCGTACCCGGGCTTGTTGTTGCCCTTGGACGATCCCTCCCGGATGAAGTTGTCGGCCTGGGTGACGGTGACCCGGGCGTGCGGCCACTTGATCTTGATCTGCCGGACCCGCTCGGCGATCGCCGCATCGTGCGGGATCTTGAAGACCTCCCACCAGCGGTCGCTGCCCTCGGAGTCGCCGCTGTCACCGCCACCGCCACCGCCGCCCTTGGCGGGCGGATAGGCGGCCTCTCCGGGCTCGAGGTACGGCCGCTGACCGTCGGGGTCGCACGACGAGATCGGGTTGTTGTCGGCGTACGAGTACCCGTTCATCTGCTGCGGGTCGGCGTTGTCCAGCACCGGGTCGACCGAGACGAACCGGGCGATGACCGGGTCGTACTCGCGGGCGCCGAGATGGGTCAGTCCGGTGGGATCGGCCTGCCCCCCGAGGAAGCCGCGTTGGCTGGGCCATTGCGGCACGCTGCCGCGATAGCCGCCGAACGGCGACTGATAGCGGATCGTGGAGCGCTGGGTGACCGCGTCGATCAGGATGTTCGCGGTGCCCTGGTGGTCGTTGGCCAGCCAGGTGACGCCGGTGCTGGTGCGCATCGCGACGGTCTGGTCGGCCCACTTGTAGCTGCGCGTCTCGGCGATCGCGCCGGTCGCCCGGGTCAGCCGGATCTCGACATCGCCCAGGTAGACCGTGGTGACCAGCGGATCCTTGCGCAGCAGGCGGGTGCCGCCGGCGTCGTAGAGGAACGTCGTGGTGCTCGACCCGCTCGCGATCGACGCGAGGTGCCCCTCGGCGTCCCAGGTGAGCGTCTGGTCGCCGGTCCCGGTCGGCCGCCGCTGGAGGTTGCCGATCGGGTCGTAGTCGTACGTGCCGGCCATCGCGCCGGTGGTGCTCGCCAGAGCGTTCTTGCCGTCGGCGGTGTGATATTCGGTGAGGGCGTCGCCGCTCGGCGTGCCGTGGTCGGTCTGGGTCTTGCGGTTGCCCGCGTCGTCGTAGGTCCAGGACTGCCAGTACCTGGCCGGGCCGCCGAGGCCCGCCACGCTGCGCTTGGCCGGGTCGCAGTCGCCGTCGGCCGGCGTCCACGCCTCGGTCAGGCGCTGGAGATAGTCCTGCGCGAGGCACTGGGTGTCGGCGTTGCCGCCGAGGCCGGTGAGCGGATCGGAGATGCGGGTGATGTTGCCCGAGTCGTCGTAGCTGTACTGCGGCTGGGACAGCACACCCTTGGAGGTGGTGCTGGTCGTCGAGTGGTCGAGCCGGCCGGTGGACAGGTCGTACGCGTAGTCGCGGTAGGTCTCCACCGCGCCGCGCTTGTCGGTGGTCAGCACGAAGCCGGTCGGCTGCGCGATCCCGGAGTACGACGTCGATTTCACGTACGCGTTGGCGCCCGGGTAGTCGCTGTCCACACTGGCCGGCAGCCCGCTGGCCGCGTCGTAGTTGTAGAAGATCGTCTCCGGCATCAGGTCGGCGCGGCCGCCGTACGTGTACCCGGAGACGCTGCTGTCCGTCGCGATGTTGTAACCGATGATGTAGGTGTAATCACCGGCCAGCGCGCCCTCGGACGCCGGCAGCGTGGTCGTGGTGCCGGTGGACAGCCCGCGGGGGTTGTAGCCGCGGATCGCCGTCCGGTACTCGTCCGTACCGACCCACCGGCTGGTCGACGCGACCTTGCCCTTGCCACCGGGAGCGGTGTCGTACGCCCAGGTCGCCCGCTTGGCGTTGGTGGCCTTGTCGAAGATGCCGGTCTTGCGGCCCAGCCCGTCGTACCCGTACTTCAGCGCGGACGCGGCGCCGCGCGCGTCGGTCACGGTGGCCATGCGGTCGGCGGTGTCGAAGGTGTAGTCGACCGTGCCCTTGTCCGGGTCCTTGGTCTGGACGAGCCGGCCCCGCAGGTCGCGCTTGTACTCCCACTTGGCGCCGCCCGGGCCGGTGACCAGCACCAGCTCGCCCTTGCGGTTGTAGGCGTAGCTGGTGACCGTACCGCTGTCGACGCCGGCGCCGGGCTTGTACTGCTTGAGGGCGACGGTCTTGCCGATGGCGTTGGTGACGGTCTGCACGGCCGTGCCGCCCTGCGGCGGGATCTTGCTGGTGCGGTCGCCGCCGTAGACCATCGTCGTGCGCCAGCGCTCGGTGCCGCGCGGCTGGAAGATCTGGGCGACCGTCCGGCCGGCCTGGTCGTACGTGGTCCGGGTCTGCGGGTAGACCAGGTCCGCCTCGACGGTGGCCAGGTCCTTGCCCGGCGGGTTGTTGTTGACCACCGGACCGAGCTCGAGCACCGCCCGGCCGGCCGAGTCGTACCGGGTCTCCGTCACCATGCGCGACTTCGCGGTCGGCGAGTCGGCCTGCGTCTGACGCTTGCGCAGCAGCGAGTCGAAGAGCGTGTAGCTGGTGACGTAGTTGCCGGCCGCGTTGAGCGTCTGGGTGCGGGTGGCGACCACGCCGTCCGTGCGCATCTCGTACGTGAAGACGGCGTTCGCGCCGGCCGAGCGGCTGCGGCCCGGCTGCCACACCGCCGCCGTGCGCCCGAGGGCGTCGAAGGTGATGTCCGTACGGTTCTCGTTCTCGTCCACCGCGGCGGTCTGCGCGCCCCACGCCGGGTCGAACTCCGACGACGTGGTGTGCAGCTTCGAGTCGGCCACGGTGGTCTGGGTGACCTTGGTGACGCCACCGCCGGACACCCGGTCGTACGTGGTGGTGCGCTTGACGCCGGCCAGGTCCCACGCCTGATCGGTACGGCCGTAGTCGTCGTAGTGCGCACGCTGCTGCGCGACGAACGTCATGCTCGTGGGGCTGCTCCAGGTGGCCAGCGACTCCACCCGGGTCACGTCGCCGTAGGTGCCCGGCGCGGCGCCCGCGGTCAGCGAGTTGTCGAAGAAGTTGCGGGTGATCCCGATGACGTCGTCGGCGGTCTTCGGCGCGACCGCGCAGGGGCGCGCGTACGTCTCGACCTTCGACGGCCGGTCCATGATCCAGAGGGTGCTGTTACGGGCGTACGTCGTCTTGACGCACGTCTCGTCGCCGGGCACGGTGTCGCTGCCGACCACCGCGTCGTCGCCGCCGTCGTCGGTCTGCACGAGCATGCCGCGGTCGTCGTACTTCATGGTCTTGGTGGTGCGGCGCCACGAGTCGTCCGCCGGGCGCAGGGTACGGCTGCGGGTCGCCGCGACGTTGACGAAACGCGCCTCGGTGGCGACGTTGTCGACGGTCCGGGTCGCGGTGGCCGCCGACTGCCACGGCGTGGAGACGCTCGCCGAGATGACCTTGTCGTTGTCGTACGTGCGCTCCTCACGCACCATGCCCGCGAAGGCGTCCGAGTCCGCCGCGGTCGGCGACGTGTCGATCGCCGGCAGGCTGATGTCCCGGCGGCCGCCCGTGGTCTTGTCGCCGTCCATGCCGCGGAAGTAGGACGTCTCGGTGCGAGTCTGCTCCCCCGCCTCGCCGTGCAGGACCCGTACGCCCTCGTAACCGCGCCACTGGCCCCAGGTCAGCCGGGACTTCTTGACCAGGCCGTTGTACTCGTCGTAGTGCCAGGCCGGCTTGCCGAGGTACTCGTACCTGCTCTTCACCGGGGGCGAGCCACCGGTCAGGTCGGTCTCGGTGACGGCGCGCAGCACGTACTTGTGGAAGTAGTCCGTGATCGGGTTCTCGAACCCGTCCGGGGTCCACTTGACCGGGTAGCAGAGCAGCTGGTTGGTGTCGAGATGGTCCTTGTCCGGCTCGAGCGTGTCCGCGACGCACTGCGGGTCGGTGTAGAAGACCGACGTCTGGCCCCCGCTCTCACTGCGGATCGCGGTCAGGCGAGGCCATGCGTACGCGTAGATGTCGTCGGAGTCGGAGTCCACCCGGTTGTTCATCTTCGTGCCGGTCAGCACGGTCTCCGGCAGCGTGATCGTGCCGCCGACGTGGCCGGTGTGGGTGATGCCGGCGAGCCAGAGGCCGGCGTGGTTGCCGTCCAGCGGCTCGGTCCACGACGCCCGCAGCGTCCACGAGTCGACCTTGCGGTAGTCCGAGCCGCCCCAGACCTGCGTGCTCACCTTCGCCAGCCGCTTGGTCGACCAGAACGTCGGCGAGAAGTTGTCCTTGCAGTCGGTGTTCTCCTTGCACCGCTTGTCGAGCGGGGTGTCCAGCCAGTTCTTCCAGTTGTCCTTGTTGTCGATGTCGCAGTCGGTCGTCTTGGAGCAGCGGTCGCCCGGCTCGAAGAGGACCTGCATCGGGGCCGTGCCGAAGAGGTCGGTGGTACGGGTGCCGTAGTCGATCCGGCTCAGCACGCCGCCGCGGGTGTACTTCGAGCGCTTGGTCGCGTCGTTGTTGCGGCCGTACCAGTTGTCCTCCGGCGCGTACCAGTACGAAAGCGTGTTCTGGTGCGGATCCACGACGTAGTCGAGGTTCCAGCGCCAGCCCTCGTCGCAGAAGGAGTCGACGAAGGCGTCCTTGTGGCAGGTCTCGTCCGGGTTGTTGCCGGCCACCGGTACGGTCCAGACGGACTTGGTCTCGGCCTTGTTCGCGCTCCAGCCGGGCAGCCGGTTGCGCCCGAACCAGTACTGCACACCGTCCGACGTGGTGGCCTTCCAGTACTCGCCGTCGCCGTCACCGTTGGCGAAGCTGGTGTCGGTCGCCAGCTCGACCTTCGTGCCGTCGTCCTTCTTCGGGTGCCAGTACTTGTCGGTCGCGTTGTAGATGAGCTCGTTCGTCGACCCGCCCAGCGAGAGCACCACGCTCGAGCCGTCCGACTGGCAGAAGTCACCGGTCTTCTTGCTGTTGTTGGCGTTGCCGCCCATGTCGTCGAGGCAGCTCTTGTACTTGCGCTCGACGTAACCCGGCGAGTACTCGAAGCCCTCACCCAGCCAGGACGGCTGGTTGTTGGTGGCCGACGTGCGCCCGTCGATGGACTGCGACGAGTAGTTGAAGCTCACCTTGGGCGCCTGGCCGCCCAGCGCGGGCGGCATCCGCAGCGGATAGCTCCAGGTGAAGTCTCCGGTGCTGCCGCCGGCCTGCCAGGTGGAGGACGGCGCGACGTCGGTGGCGCCGAAGTCACCGGCCGGTCCGGACTCGCCGCCGACCAGCGCGACGAGCGAAGTGCCGGAAGCCGCCAGGGAGGCGGTCGTGGTGAGCACGCCGGCCCGGTAGTCGTTGGAGCCGGCAAGCGGCTTCCCCGCACACGCTGCCGCCGACGGTGTGGTCAGCGCGCACTCCGGCAGTGCGACCGCCCGCAGCCGCGACGCCCAGTCACCGCCGTACAGGTTGCGGAACCCGCGGTAGTCGATGCTCAGCGGCACCCGGGTCCCGGCCGCGGCGGCGGCCCGCGTCGTGGCGCCCGGGGAGGCGCCGACGCGCATCAGCACCCCCGGCACCCCGGCCCTGTCGCTGGCGGCCCGGTCGAGGAACTCCACGCGCAGGGTGGTCGACGCGGTCGACGCGACCTTGACCGGCAGGGCGCCGGCCTTGGCGGGCGTGCCGGTCGCGGCGACCTCGGCGGCGCCGGTCGGCCAGGCCGCTGCCGGCACCGCGCCGGTCAGCATCTTCGTGTTCGGCATGACGGCGGCGCGGGCCGGCACCTTCGTCATCGGCACCGGCTTCGCGTCCTGCGGCGCCGGGTGGTCGTAGCCGGGGTCGGCGTAGGCCGGTGCGCGGACGCCGAGAACGAGCGTCACGGACGCGACCATGATGCAGACGAGCGTTCTGCGGGCAGGGGCCATCCTCATGAGGGGGTCTCCCGGTTCGTGAAAGTGGGTCAGGAGCGGCGGATGAGGATGGCCTCGTGGTCGCGCAGGGTGTCGTCGTACTGGGAGATCGAGAGACCGTCGGTCCCGTCCGGGTTCTCGACGCCGGCCGCGCCGCCGCCGTTGTTGACGAGGGCCGCGGTGATGTTGTCGTAGTTGAACAGCATCGAGCCGTCCTCGTTGAGGATCACCTCGACGGACAGCTGCGGGCCGGTGGGCGTGAAGCGCACGTTGCGCCACTCGATCACGAACTGCCGCTGACCGGGTTCGCCCAGCACGCTGGTCCACATCGACGCGTCACCGTCGAGCCAGAAGTCGCGGCCGAACGGCACGATGAGCGTGTTCATCTGGTCCGCGGTCGGGATCGTCGCCGACTTGTGGAACCACCAGTAGTCGGGGTCGTCGGGATCCCGCAGCGAGGGCAGGACGCCGTAGACCGTGCCGTACGGGTCGTACCAGACCGACGTGCGGCTGGTGCCGTACAGGTTGAACGCGAACGGCAGGTCCAGCTTCTGGAAGTAGTCGTCGGTCATGGTGATCTGCTGGGTGCCGCGCACGAACGGGGTGTCCTTCTGCACCGTGCAGGCGTAGCCGTAGCCGTCCTTCTTCCGCGCGACGGTGAAGTCACGGGTGTCGGACCACTCGACGTGCACGTTGAGCGCCGAGGCGATGTCGCCGCAGCGGGACTCCTCGCTGACGTAGATGTCGTAGTCGTCGCTCTCCAGAGCGGTGAACGAGTACCGGCCGTCGGCCTGCGTGACCGTCGACGGTCCGCCCACCTTCGTGCCGAGCTTGACGGTCGTGCCCGCCGAGGGCGTGCCGTCCGGCTTGCGCACGGTGCCGGACAGCGTCCAGCCCTCGTCGCCCGGCGGGTGGAAGAAGACCGAGTCGCCCGACCGGACGTCGGTGTCCTGGTACGAGTACTGGTAACCGGCCGTCCCGCCCTGGTTCTCGATGCCGATCGTGGCGTCCGAGCTGCCGAGGGAGACGTCCGGCGCGGCGGTGTAGTTGAACGAGACCCCGCCGTGCTCGCCGAGCAGGACCTCGAACGAGAACCGGTCGCCCGGGTTCCAGGAGAGCTGCACGTCACGCCACTCGACCACGAACTGCCGGTTCGGCGCCTTGCCGATGGTGGCGGTCCGCACGCTCGACGAGGAGTCGACCAGCAGGTCGGACCACAGCGGTGCGACCAGGTTGTTGGGGCCGGCCGGGTCGGGCAGCGAGGACGACACCGGCTTGGACGCGCCCGGGTCGGCGAAGTACAGCACGCCGTTGGTGTCCACCCAGGCGGTCGAGTAGTTGGTGCCGTAGAACGGGAAGGCGAAGGGCAGGGCGGTGCTCTTGTACGCGTTGTCGCCGGTCAGCGCGAGCGCGGTGGTCGCCCGGGTGAACGGCCTGTCCCGCGCGGCCTTGCAGCGGTAACCGGCCGCGTCGACCTGCCGGTTCTGGTGCAGGTCCACGACGGCGTCGGTGTCCAGGAAGACGTCACCCAGCGCCATGTCACCGCAGCGCCATTCGTTGTCGCCGTTGCTGCGCAGGTGGTAGTCGCCGGTCTCGAGATCGGTGTACTGGAACGATCCGTCGCGGCCCGTCCAGTACGAGGTGGCCATCGGCTCGAGGCGGACCTCGTTGAACGCGTACGGGGCGTCGTTGCGGTCCGTGACCTTGCCGGACAGCGACCACGAGCCGAGCGGCTGCGGGTTCTCCGGGTAGCGGAAGGTGATCGCCTGCCCGTTGGCCACGACCGGCTGGTTGTCCTGGAACTGCACGCCGTTGCGACCGCCGGGGCTCTCGATGCCCACCACGGCCTCGGACGCGGCCAGCTTGTCGGCGGGCAGGTTCTGGTAGTTGAAGGTGATGGACTGGTCCTCGCCGATGATCATCTCGACCGAGAACTTCGTGTGGGCGTCGTCGAGGCTGCGGTAGAGGTTGCGCCACTCCACGACGACCTTGCGGTTGGGCGCCTCGCCGACCACGGCGGTGTGGATGAGGTCGTTGTAGTCCTCGGCCTCGAAGTAGCCCCACAGCGGCGCGACGATGGCGTTGACGTCGTGCGGGTCCGGGATCGAGTTCGGCCCGGCGAGCGAACCGCCGTTGTACTCGTTGGGCTGGTTGAACTGGGCGGCGCCGGCCTTGTCGACCCGGATCGCCGTGAGCTCACGGCCGTAGTAGTTGAAGGTGAACGGCAGCTCGATCTCCGGGCTCTGCCAGTCCTCCATCGGCACCGCGGTGGTGCCGGGGATGAACGCGGCGGCCGCGACGCTGCACGTGTAGCCGAACGCGTCACCCTGCGGCTTCAGCGCGAGGTCGACCCCGGTCGTGCCTTCCGGCAGCTCCAGGTCGGAGCCGGCGAACAGCGCGCAGCGGTTGGTGCCCAGGACCGCCGAGATCTGGTACGAGCCTGGCGTCAGCCCGGTGAACGCGTACTTGCCCGCGCTGTCGGTGGTCGCGACCGTGCCCGAGGGTTGGAGGGTGACCGTGGCCCCGGCGACCGGCTTGAGCGTGGCCTCGTCGACGACCGTGCCGTTGACGCCGGTCGCCAGGTGCGGCCGCAGGTCCCAGCGTCCGGCGTCGCTCTGCGCGCCGGCCGTGGTGCCGTCGTCGTAGTAGGCGAACGCGCCCACGTACGCCACATCGCTGTCGGTGAGCGTGACCTGGACCGTGACCGGGGTGCCGTTCGCGTTGGCGTTGACGGTCCGCACGTCCGCGATGCTGGTGTAGTACTTGAACTTCTTGACGTTGGTGTCGCCGCCCGAGCTGAGCGTCAGGGTGAACGCCGTGCCGACGGTGACGTCCGGGCTGGCCGTCGTGACGATCGGCGCGACCGGGTAGAACTGGGCCTTGGCGTCGCTCACGGCGGTGAGCCGGTTCCAGACCTTCACGTCGTCGATCTGGCCGGCGAAGAAGGCGGTGTTGGCGCCGTTGAGCTTGGCGCGGCCGATCGCCACCCCGCCCCCGGCGTTCCACATGGCCACCGGCACGGCGACCGATCTGATCAGCTTGCCGTTGATGTAGAGCGCCAGGGTGCGGTTCGCCGAGTCGTAGGCGCCCTGCAGATGGGTCCACACGTTGAGGGCGGCGCCTGCCGGGCCGGCGGCGGTGGTCACGGCCGGGGCGGCGACGTCGGTCTGGTTGAGCGAGAACCGCCAGCAGTCGCAGGAGAGGTTGTACTCCAGGCTGAAGGCGCTGGACTTGCTGCCGTCCTGGCTGACCACCGTCCGGTTCGTGGTCTTCGTGGTGAGCTTGACCCAGGCGCCGACGGTCAGACTCTGGTCGGTGCGTACGGGCGTGTTGCCGGTGTCCGTGGCGTTGCGGCCGGTCAGCGGCCCGGCGGTGGCGGCGAACTGGTTGGTGCCGTTGAAGCTGAGCGCCTTGCCCGCGCTGCCCCGGCCGGCTACCCAGGTGGCGCCGGTGATCGTCGCGGTGTCCGGGTGCGCCGTGTAGGCGTCGGCCGTGGAGCTTCCGGTGCCCTCGTCGAGCTTGAAGTGCGCGGCCGGAAGGGAACCGGGCCCGACGCCGAACTCGTACTGGAAGAAGTCGGGATCCGTGCCACCGGTGCCCTTGCTGAGGTTGCCGGCCTTGTCGACGCTCCACACCCGCAGCGTGTTGACACCCTGCTTGGCCGGGTAGATCGTGGCCTGCCCGACGCCGTTCGCGTCCGGCGACACCTTCTTGCACGACGTCGAGTCGGTGGTGTCCGCGACGGTGTAGCAGTAGTGGTCGAAGTCGGTCCGCACGCCGGGCGGGTTGAACGTGAACAGGTCCGGCTGACCGAGCCCGCCGGCCGGGTTCGCGTCCTTGTACATGGGCGCGGAGACGCCGGTCGGTTTCGGCGGGGCGGTGGCGTCGACGGTGAAGGGGCACTTCGCCGACCACACCGAATTGTCGATCTGGTCGTTCGAGCGCGCCTGGAGGTAGTAGTCACCGTCGGCCAGGCTCGCCGTGGTGTTGCCCTGGGCGATGCCGGGGTTGCCGAGGTCGGAGCGGGTCACCAGCCGGCTGTTGCTGACGCCGGCGCTCGACGGGGACCAGTAGAGGCGCCCGGTCATCGGCTGCCCGGTGTCCGGATCGGTGACGCGGGCCTTCAGCAGCGGCGTACGCGTGCGTACCCAGAGCTTGGCTCCGTTGTTGCAGGTCTTGCCGTCGACCGCCATCTGGTCGGGCTTGTTCGGGTACGAGTTGTACGTGATGGACAGCTGAGCGGTGTTCTTGTCGTAGCGCTTCCACGACTTCGTGTCCGACTCGTCCTTGGCACGCAGCCCGAGCGTCGCGACCGAGGCCCCGTCGCGCGCCTTCTTCTGCACGAAGCCGGTGGCGTCGAAGTCGGCCGGCCCCACCGGGCATTTGCCGCTGTTGAAGAACTTCAGCGACTTCGACGTGCCCTGCGCGCTCAGCCAGCCGGACCGGTCCTTGTTCCAGCCCGTGTTCCAGGTGGTGTTCTGGTCGGTGTTGTTCGTGCCCCACAGCTGCGTGACGCGGGCCGTGCTGTCCCCGCAGTGGCTCGACGACCAGGTCTGCTTGATGCTGAAGGTGGCCTTGCTGACGTCCTTGTTCCTCACCTTGGTGGTGTTGAACTCGAAGAACGTCCGCACCAGGAAGCCGCCGTCCTCCGGCGACTTGCCGACCTTGATCTCACCGGCGTACGAGTTGGAGCTCGACGGCAGGCCCTGGTTGTAGAAGGCGCTGGAGGCGTTGCTGGCCACCGTGGACCAGTGGTTCAGGCCGACGCCGGTGATCTGCCAGACCGGGTCGATCATCACGGGGAACTTGGTGTCCCTGCCGCGCAACAGCTTCAGGTCCGGCACGATGGTCATCGCCCCGGAGCCGAGCTCCACCTCGACCGGCGCCTGCCGCGGCTCGATCTCCCCGCGCTTCCCGTCAAGGGTGCGCGAGTCCCACATCGTGGCGGTGCCCTGCATCCGTACGTCGCCCCGGCCGTCGACCGCGGCGATCACACCCGGCCCCTTGGCCGCCTTCCGCGTGCGCAGCCCGCTGGACGACAACCCCATCCGGACCCGCTCCAGCGCGGGGTTCGCGGCCGCCCGCCGGTTCTTGACGACCAGCATGTGGGTGAAGCCGTCGACGCCCGCCTCGACCCGCAGGTCGACGCCGGGCAGCACCTCGCGGTAGACCGCGGCGGACCCGTGCACCTCCGGAGTGGGCAGCTTCTGGCCCCAGCCCAGCCGGATCTGCTTGTCGTCGGCACCCATCGACGCGAAGGCCCGGTCACCGCCACCGGAGAACCGCATCGGCGCGACCGCGGCCCTGGGCGACAACGACCCGTCGGCGTTGCGCTGCAGCGTCGCGTCGGTGGCCACCCACGTGCCGCCCCGCTTGACCCGGATCGGCTGCAGGCTCGACTCGAGGGTGAAGGAGCCGTTCGGGTTGGCCCACAGCGTGGCGGTCTCGGTGCGCTCCCCGACCACCTCGACGCGGTGGGCGCCCTTCCGCGCGGCGTCAGAGGCCGCGGCGGACTCCGACGGTGGTGCCGCTGGTTCGGCGCCGGCCGGTGCGCCCGGCGCGAACACCGCGGCCGAGATACCGAGAAGAAGGACTGCGGTGTACGTCGTGCGGACACGACTGAGCACACTGGAACGCACCATGATGTTTCCCCCGTGATCGTGCGATGGCGTCAGCGTAGGGAAGACATTCACGGTTAGCAATTAAAAGTTGATCAGGCCGTCCACAGCCGACGGCCACGCTCCGTCCACCTGATTCGGCGGCGCACCGGGTGGTCGATCAGGTGTCACACTCCGTCGAACGTGTCGAGGGCGTCTGCCAGGGATGCCAGCGTGGCGGCACAGTCGGACTGGTGCGGGTCGCCGGCGCGCAAGGCGGAGAGGACGGCGTCGATCTCGTCGTCGAGCTGGTGCCACTTGCCCGGGTCGCGCGGCTTCAGCCCGGCCTCCGCGTCGTCCCACGCCACCTCGAGGTCCTTGACGCGTACCTTGGCACTCGCCAGGTCGTTCCTGGAGACCTCGGCCCGGACCTGCCCGACGATGGCGGCGAAGCGACTCACGTCGCCCAGAGCCGTGGTCGGATGCACCTGCCGCCCGGCAGATGCGGCCTGCGGGCCGGCGCCTGCGCCGGCCATGGCGGCGGTTGCGGCACCGCCGTCGACGGCGCTGGACGCCGCGTGGAAGTGGCTCAGCCCCGTGCCCAGCACCAGGACCGCTGCGACGCCGGCAGCCGCCCACGCGTAGTCGGGCCGGCGTCCCCCGAGTGGTCCGTCACCCTTGAGGGCGACACCGTGCCGGTTGGCCAGGACCTGCTCGCGGGCGACCAGGATCACGATGACGGCGAAGAACAGGATGCTGGTCACGCTGGCGCCCAGATCCAGGCCGCCGAAATCCTTCGCCTGGGTCAGCAGGTCGCCCAGGGACGCACCGAGCGGGCGGGTGAGAACGTACGCGATCCAGAACGTGAGTACCAGGCCGGCGCCTGCCCGGCGGGCGAGCCAGGTGAGCAGGAGCAGTCCGCCGAAGATCAGCACACCGTTGCGGAAGCCCAGGCTGAGCGCCTCGGTGGCCAGGTCACCGGCTGCGGTGCCGAGCGCGAACGTGGTGAGGATGGCGGCCCAGTAGAAGGCTTCGCGTCGCGGTGTGTCGACGGACGTGATCGCGAGAGTGCCTTCCTGGCGGTACCAGACGGCGAAGACGACGGCGAGGACGACCGCGAACAGGGCGGTGCTGACGTACAGGCTGACGCCCAGGTCATCGGTGAACAGGTCGGTGATCTGGGTACCGACGATGCTCACCAGTACGACGCACAGCCAGTAGATCCAAGGCGTGTACTTCGTGGTGCGCAATTGCACGGCGAGTGCGACCACGAGGACGGCCAGCATCAACGCGTCGGTGACGATCGAGCCCAGCCCGACATTCACGGACAGGAAGTCGGCGAATGTCTCTCCGATCGTGGTGGACAACACTTTGATGACCCAGAATGTCGCCGTGATGGCCGGGACCTTGGTCAGCCAGGTACGCGCAACCGCGTGGGCGGAAACCGCCATTGATTTTTCTCCTCGGATTTTCGTCCTGAGCACGGCGGGAAACCCGCTACAGGTGGAAGGCGGCAACCATCGACGGTGCCTGCCGGGCGCAGCCGAGCAGCGGCACGCCGAGCACGTCCTCGGTCGTGCGCAATGTCGAGCAATGCGTGAAAGCGTCCGCGGTCGCCACGTTGTTGGTCGTGGGTGAGATGACCAGGGTCGGGATGTGGTTGTCTGCGCTCGTGCCCTCGTCCCAGGTGACGATGACGATCAGGCGATCCGCCCGGTAGTCGGGCCCGGCCAGGATCGACGGGAGCCATTGCCGGAGCCAGCGGTCGCCGTTGCCGACCCGGTCGCTCGGGCAAGGGTTCGCACCGTGCATGTCGTGGCAGGCGTCCGGGCTGACGAACGCGAACGACGGCAGCCGGCCGGCGCGGATGTCGTCGTGCAGGGCGCCGGCCTGCGGCTCGCCCATGGGTACGGCCCAGCGGCCGCAGTCGCCGCGCTCGTCGAGGTAGTACGTGGCCGGTACGTGGCGTACGAGGTAGCGCCCGTCGGCACCATTCTCCAGCGTGCAAGGACCCGGAGCCGATTCGGCATAGTCACGCCATTCCCGTCCGCTGGCGGCGACCTGGTGAAAGATGTTGTCGCTGGGCAGCGGGTGCGCTTCAGGGGCCTGGTCATCGCAGATGCCGGCCGTGCTTCCGCTGGTCATGAGGATGTACGCGGCCAGCGACGGGCACTGCTCCGGGTATCCCGCGTCGAAGTGGCCGGCGGTGCCATAGGTGTGTGCCAGCTCGTTCAGGTAGGGCGCATCCGGCGCGCCGATGATGCGGTCGTACTCGTGATTCTCTTCCGCGATGACCAGCACCTTGCTGTAACCGCCCGCAGGTGGCTGGGCGGACGGTGTCCCGGGCGCGGCCGCCCCCTGACCCTGGCAGCCGGCGACGGCGAGAAATGCGACCAGCACGGTCGCGAGCAATGGAGAAAGCCTCTTCACAGGGCTCCTTCAACGGCGCCGTTACGGGCGCGGTTCCAGCGGCTCCACATGGCGACCTCGAGGACGGCCAGGCCGGCGATGACCGCGGCGGCGAGGATGTCGCCGGGGTAGTGGACGCCGACCCAGACCCGCGAGTATCCGACAGCCACCGCAGCCAGTGCGAGCACGATGCCCCACCGGTGGCTCAGGAACGCGTACACGCCGAAAGCGAGCGCGAACGCTGCCGTTGCGTGGTCGCTGGGCAGCGAGACCCCGGGGTCGTGTGCGATCAGCTGGTGCACGTGGTGGCTCTGGAACGGGCGTACCTGGTCGCTGAGGTGCGACAGCAGTGTGGCGCCGGCGAAGGCGAAGAACAGCGCGACCCCCAGTTCGAGGACCGGGCGCAGCGCGCGGCGGTACAGCGCCATCGCCACGAGGACCGCCGACACGGCGAAGATGCCGTAGATCAGCCAGGTGGCGGCGAATTCCATCGCGTCGTCCAGGCCGTCCCATCGCCCGGCGGGGCCGTTGATGACTGCGAAGAGCTGATAGTTCACGGCGCTACTGTGCGTGGCCGATCATAAGAATTCGCTGAAAGGCCGGCGGAGCGCGCCGGCGGCGACCAGTTCGACGGTCACCGCGACGGCGATCGCCTCGACGGCCAGCAGGGCAAGGAGGACCAAGAGTTGGGTGGCCCCGGCCTGCACGGCGGAGCCACCACCGAGGAGCACTCCGACGAACGCTCCGGGCAGGGTGACGAGACCGACGGTACGGGTCTGGTCCAGTGCCGGCACCAGGGCCCGTGCGGCCGTCGGGCGTACCACCTCGAGCGCGGCGTCGCGCGGCAGGAAGCCCAGCGCCAAGGCGGCCTCGTACTCACCGTGCCGGTTGTGCAGTTCATCGAGGGCTCGCCGGCCGGCGAGCGAGGTGGCGGTCATCGCTCCCCCGATGAGGATCCCGGCGATCGGCAGCACGGCGATCGTGGTCCGGGGCACCGGGCCGGCCGCCACCACGATGACACCGACCGGCAGAGCCCCGGCGACGATCGGCAGCACGACCAGCCGGCCACGGCGCAGCGTGCTGACCCGGCGGGCGGAGGTCGCCGCCGCGACCAGCAGCATCAGGCCGATGAAGCCGGCGGTCGCCCACCACGAGCGCAGGACGGCGGCAATCAGCAGCGAAACGATGCCCAGCTGCAGGACGGCGCGCACGGATGCCGTGACGACCGCCCTGCCGGCCTCGAGCCGGCCGGCGGCCGTCGCCAGGGCGGCGAGCAGGACGAGCACGATGAGCACGACGGCGTACACCGGGCCGACGGTCAGCGCTCCTTGAGCCACCTGACAACTCCCCCATCGGGTAGGGACTTCGGTGCGGGCAAGCCCCGTGCGGCGCAGCCCTCGCACCATCGAAGCGGACCTCACCGGGGCGCGGTGAAGCGTCGAGATGGTGCTGCCGGTCTTCTTCCGCCCGGCCATTGTGGCGAGGAAGCCGCAGGTAGCTGCCGAGCGGAACGCGGCATGAGTCGCACAGGGGTCGCCGTGGCGCTTCCGGTACCCGCGGTCGGCCGCGGCAGGCGCTCCGCGTCTCGGGTCGTCGCGCGGTCACAGCACCGACCCTATCTCCTACTTGCTGTAGGTGTCGCTGTGTCGGGCGGCGCGGGGCGCCGGGATATCCTCGGCGCGGAGGCAGCGACTGTGACGACGAAGGACGGCCGCCGGCGACCGGGGTCTCTCGAGGCCGAGGTCATGGCGACGCTGTGGGCGCACGCCGATCCGATGACGGCGGCCGACGTCCAGGCGGCGATCGGGGACGACCTCGCATACAACACCGTGCAGACGATCCTGATCAGGTTGTACGGCAAAGGGCAGGTCGAACGCCGCCGGGCCGGCCGCGGACACCTCTACTGGCCGGTCGAGGACGCCGCCACCGCGGCCGCGTCGCAGATGCGCGCAGCACTGGAGGGCCGGCCCGACCGTCAAGCCGTGCTCCAGCGCTTCGCCGCATCGCTCGACGAAGCCGACGCCGTGAATCTGCGCCGGCTGCTGGCCGACGCCGAGCGCCGGCGCCGGTCGTGACCGTCGCCATCTACGTACCGCTGCTGCTGGCGCTGACGCTGGCCGCCTCGGCACGGTGGATCGCCGCGCGCGGCACACCGGGCCCTGCCGCCCGGGCTCTGACCGCGATCGCCGCGATCACGGCCGCCGCCTCGACCTGGTCGCTGGCCCTGCTGGCGCTGACCATGCTGGACGATCTACCCCCGCTGGCGGCCTTGGACGACCATGCGACCGTGGAGCTGCCCGAGCCGGTGCCCGGGCCGGTCGCGCTCGTCGCGGGCCTCGCGATGCTGGCAGGCGGCGTACGGCTGTGGCTCGACGTGCGACGCCGCAGCACCACACATCGACAGCTACGCGCGGCCGGGACAGCGCGCCAGGGCCTGGTCGTCGCCGACTGGTCCGCGCCGCTCGCGGTCGCCGTGCCCGGACTGCCCGGCCGCGACGGGCACCTGCTGGTCACCACCGGCATCCTGCGGCTGCTCGACGCCGAGGAGCGCCGGGTCGTCCTCGCCCACGAGCAGGCGCATCTCGCGCACGCCCATCACCGCATCGTCGCCGTCGCCGCAGCCGCTGCCGCACTGAACCCGCTGCTCATCCCGGTCCGCGAGACGGTCGCCTACCTGGTCGAGCGATGGGCCGACGAAGCCGCGGCCGCAGCCGTCGGCGACCGCGACCTGACCGCCCAGGCCGTGGCCCGGGCGGCCCTGGCCACGCTCGGCCCCGGACCCGCCGCCGCGCTCGGCATCCACGGCAGCGCCGCCGTGCACCGGGTGCAGGCTCTCACCGAGCCCACTCCCGCACCGCGCCGCCGCCGGCTGATCGGCCCGGTTCTCCTCGGCTCCGGCTGCGTGACAGCCATCATCGTGGCCACCGTCGAGTTCGTGGCCCTGGCACGCGCCTGGCTCTGACGCTGCCGGCGGCCCGGACACGGCCCGTCCGACCGTGGAAGGACTCAGGCGGACGTCCAGATGTCCGGCAGTCCCTTGCGCCGCACCGCCGCGCCCGTCACCGGAAGCCGGTACATGCGCTGCAGAGTGCGCAGCAGGTCGTAATGGTTCAGGTGTGCGCCGTACTGGCCGGGACGGACACCGGCGCCCGCGATGATCGTGGGGATGTGATTGTGGTCGGTCTTGTTGTCCTCGTCGAAGGTGAGGATGAACAGGCTGTTGTGGGTTCTCGCCCAGGCGACGTACGGCGCGAACTGCTTCCTGAGCCAGGAGTCGGCCCGCCCCTTCGGGCAGTCGTGCATGTCGTGGCACAGGTTCGGGATCACGAACGAGACGGTGGGCAACCTGTGGTAGTTCGTCGGGAAGGCCGTATACGGCTGATTCGCCGACGCGGGCACGTTGCTGAAGTTCACCCAGGGGGTGTGCCGCCGCACGTAACCCTTGTCCGCGCAGCCGCGCCACCCGACGCCGGGCAGGTTCTCGGAATAGCCGGTGAAGGTGTGGCGGGCGTCGAGCAGCTGCCGAGCAAGGTTCGGCCGGCTGCCCAACTCGTGCGGGCAGTTGTTGTCGCTCACGCCCTGAGGGGAGCCTGAGAACAGGGCCAGGTAGTTCGGCTGACTGGGATGGGTCTCGGCGTAGAAGTGCAGCATGTTCGCCGACGTGCGCGCCAGCGACGAGACCCACGGTGTCTTGGGATGACCCACGACCGCGTCGTAGCGCTTGTTCTCCAGCATGACGATCACGATGTGGTCGGGCATCGGCGGAATGACGGACGTCGCCGCCGCAGCGGCCGGAACGGGTCCGGGACCCACGGCGCCCGCCTCGACGACCGCCATGCCCGCAGTGAGAACTCCGAGGACACAGGCAGCCATCGCAAGTCGTCGCGTACTTGTCACAGCTCTTCTCCAGGGTTTGCTGTCCGACTTCTCCTACATTCTGTAGGAGAAACTGGACATCCCTCGAGGACGCGCCGGGTCACCGCGGTTCGGGCTGCGCATCGGGGTGGTCGTTGCGCCGGCGCGCGCGCAGCAGTTCGATCCCGATCGGCACCACCGAGACGGCCACGATGCCGATCAGAATGAACTCGATGTTGTTCCTGACGAACGCCACCCGGCCCAGGAAGTAGCCGAGGGTTGTGACACCGCAGCCCCACAGCGTGCCGCCGGCCACGTTGTAGATCAGGAATGTGCGGTAGTGCATGTGGCCGGCACCTGCCACGATCGGCGTGAACGTCCGCACGATCGGGACGAAGCGGGCGAGCAGGATCGAGCGCGCGCCGTACTTGGCGAAGAACGCGCGCGCCTTGGACAGGTTCTCCTGCTTGAACAGCCGCGAGTCGGGCCGCCGGAACAGCGCGGGGCCGAAGCGGCGCCCGAAGGCGTAGCCGGCCTGGTCCCCCGCGACCGCGGCCACCGACACCAGCATGCACATCAGCCACAACGGCTGATGCAGGTAGGTGCCGCCGGAGATGAGCAGGCCGGCGGTGAACAGCAGCGAGTCGCCCGGCAGGAAGAAGCCGATCAGCAGCCCGGACTCGGCGAACACCAGGGCGAGAATCCCGATCAGACCGAAGGTGGAGATCAGCCACTCCGGATCCAGAAATGACGGCCCGAGCGCGAGGGTGCTCGACGATTCCAGCATAGGTACGTCCATAACCGTGAGAAGCCGTCGGAAACCTACAGCTTGTAGGCTAAGGGTGCGGGCGCCGGCAGCCGGATCCGGAGCACGGCTCCCTCGTCCAGCGGGTCCACGGCGACGGTTCCGCCGTGTGCGACGACAATGTCGCGGGCGATCGGCAGGCCCAGCCCCGCGCCGCCGTCCTGCCGCGAGCGGCCGGGGTCCAGCCGCACGAACCGGTCGAAGATCCGTTCCCGGTCCGCTGCCGCGATGGCCGCGCCGTCATTGCCGACCAGCACCTCGACGTGCTCGCTGCCGGCGGTGAGACCGATGACCAGACTCGTCCGGGCGTGCCGGACAGCGTTGTCCACCAGGTTGCGCAACGCCCGGTGCAACTGATCCGGGTCGCCCGCCACCCGGGCCGGCTCCACCACGCCGTCGACGCGCAGGTCCGGACGCTCCGCCGCTACCCGCTCCCGCTCGGCGTACACCAGGTCGTCGAGGTCCACCTCCGTCATGCGCAGCCGTAGACCATGGTCATCGACGCGGGCCAGCAGCAGCAGGTCATCGACCAGCCGCCCCATCCGCAGGCTCTCGGCGTGGATGCGCGCCACCGACCGGGCCGGCGTCTCGGCAAGCTGGGCATCCGTCAACAGGTCGGCATTGGCATGGATGGTCGCCAGCGGGCTGCGCAACTCGTGGCTGGCGTCGGCGACGAACCGGCGTTGCGCCGCCGACGCCGCTTCGATGCGGTCCAGCATGGTGTTCATGGTCGTGGCCAGGGCCGCGATCTCGTCGTCGGCGGAGGGCACCGGCAGCCGGGTGTGCAGGTTCTTCGCGGTGATCGTGGCGGCCTGCCGGCGCATCGCCTCCACCGGCCGCAGCGTGCGCCCGACGAACAGGAACGTGGCGGCGCCGACGACGACGGCGAGCAACGGCATGCCGATCAGCGAAGCTGCCAGGATCGCCTCGGTCCCGTCGTCGGCCGTGTCCATCGACTCCGCCACCAGCACGGTCTGCACCCCCTGAGCGGTGGACACACCGGCGGCCACGATGCGAAACGCGGAGTCCTGGCTGATCTCGAGGAAGCGCGTCTCCCGCGCACGCTGCCCCGCCGCGGGCCGCAGGGCCGACATGGGCGGTATGGCCGCGACGGCGTTCGACGCAGCGACGACCTGGCCCGCCGGATTCAGGATCTGCACGACCGTACGCCCCGGGGCGGACGGGCGCAGGGCCGCGCTCAGCGCCGAAGAGTCACCTCCCGCCAGCGCCGTAGCCACCTGCGTCGCCCGGTCGCTCGCAGCCGCGTCCACGTTGCCGAGCAGGATGCTGCGGGCGGTGATCAGCAACACGGCACCCGCCAGCACCGAGGCGACGGCGACCACCAGGCCGGCCGCGAGCGCCGACCGCAGCCGTACACCCAGCCGTCGCCTGATGAAATGGGGAAGGCGCATGCCGGTCACGCTAATCCTGCAGCGCTGAGAACGCGCTGAACGCGCGTTTCAGGGTTTTCTCAGCGTTGCCGGGGCACGCTGGACGGCAAACGCTGGAGGAGAACAGTGCGGGTACTCGTCGTGGAGGACGAGGTGAGCCTCGCGGAGACGATCCGCGACGGGCTCACCCCGGAAGGATTCACCGTCGACCTCACCCACGACGGCGCCGAAGGGCTATGGCAGGCCACCGAGACACCGTACGGCGCCTACGACGCCCTCATCCTCGACATCATGCTGCCCCGCCTGAGCGGCTACGAGGTCTGCCGACAACTGCGCGACCGCGACGTCTGGACCCCCGTGCTCATGCTCACGGCCAAGGACGGCGAGTACGACCAGGCCGACGCGCTCGATCTGGGCGCCGACGACTACCTGATCAAACCGTTCTCGTTCGTCGTGCTGATCGCCCGCCTGCGCGCCCTGGTCCGCCGCGGCGCTCCCGAACGCCCGGCGGTGCTCCGGGCCGGCGACCTGAGCCTCGACCCGGCCGAGCGCCGCGTCTGCCGCGACGACACGCCCATCGCCGTCACGCCGCGCGAGTTCGCCATGCTGGAGTTCCTGATGCGCCACCGCGGCAAGGCCGTGACCAAGTCAGCGATCATCGAGAACGTGTGGGACGCACATTTCAACGGTGATCCCAACATCGTCGAGGTGTACATCGGCTACCTGCGCAAGAAGATCGACCACCCGTTCGGCCGCGCGGCGATCGAAACCGTCCGCGGCGCCGGCTACCGCATCAACGCCGGGGGCGGCTGAACGACGAAAGGACGAGCGGCGTCCGCCGACCACCTGGCCGCTTCAGCAAATCCTCAGCTCTGGCGGCGTACGGTCCGGCCGGTGGACCGTCGTGACGCCCTACGGGCAATCTCCGCCCTTGCCGCCGGCACAGTCGCTACCGCGTGCACCGAACCGGCGCGGCACCCGCCGGCGGCCGCTCCCTCCGCGTCCCGGCCGGCCGCAGAGGCCACGAACGCTTCTCCGGACGTACCCGTGCAGGCCGTCGAGATCAGCCACGGGCGCCGGGACAGCCGGAAGGTGGCGCTGACGTTTCACGGCCAGGGCGATCCCGTCCTGGCCGACCGCCTGCTCACCCACCTGGCCGCGGGCGGCGCCCGGGTCACGGTGCTGGCGGTGGGCACCTGGCTGGCGGCGCAACCGCAACTCGCCGCCCGCATCCTGGCGGACGGTCACGAGCTGGGCAACCACACTCAGCACCACGGCGACCTGAAGCAGATGTCCGCCGCGCAGGTGTACGCAGAAATTCGCGCGTGCGCCCGGGTGCTCGAGTCGGCGACCGGCTCCATCGGACGGTGGTTCCGCCCGTCTCAGACCCGCCACGCCACCGATACCATCCGGACGCAGGCCGCGAAGGCGGGCTACGCGACCTGTCTGTCGTACGACGTCGACTCGCTCGACCACACCGACCCGCCGCCCGCAACGATCATCGAGACCACCCTCGGCGCCGTGCGCGGGGGCTCCGTCGTCAGCCTGCATCTGGGTCACGAGGGCACCGTCCAGGCGATGGAGCCGCTGCTGGCCGGGTTGCGGCGGCGGGGCCTGCGTACCGTCACCGTCTCGGAGCTGATGACATGACACCGTACCGAGCTGCGCTCCGCGTCGTCACGGCCATGGCCCTGGCCGGGACGGTCTGCGCCGGCTGCGAACCGTCCTCCGCCAGACCATCCAGCCTCGGGGCCTCGGCGGCCGGTACGCCCACTGCGACCGTGTCTCCGGGGCCGGCGGCCGCACTGTTGCCCGGCATGCCGCCACCGCTGGATCCGCACGACGTCTACGCCGCGGACCGGCCCGGCCGGCTGTCACCGCGTGTGCGCGGCGACCGCCCGCTGGTGTACGTGCCCAACTTCGCCGGCAACACGGTGTCGGTCATCGACCCCGGCACCCACCGCGTGCTGCGCACCGTACCGGTCGGGCGCGGGCCGCAACACGTGGTGCCGTCGTGGGACCTGCGGACGCTGTGGGTGAACAACAACGCGGGCAACTCACTGACCCCCATCGACGCGCGGACGGGGATCTTCGGCAAGCCGGTACGGGTGGACGACCCGTACAACCTCTACTTCACCCCGGACGGCCGGTACGCGATCGTCATGGCCGAGACAAGGCGCCAGATCGTCTTCCGCGACCCGCACACCATGGCCGTCCGCAAGGTGCTGCCCGTGGGCTGCGACGGCGTCAACCACGCCGACTTCTCCCCCGATGGCCGCTACTTCATCGTCACCTGCGAGTTCTCCGGCGATCTGCTCAAGATCGACACGGCCCGGCAACGGATCCTGGCCCGGATGCACCTGCCCGGCGAGCACCCGATGCCGCAGGACATCAAGATCTCCCCGGACGGGCGCATCTGGTACGTCGCCGACATGGAGACCAGCGGCGTCTGGCTGCTCGACGGCGACGCGTTCACCACGCCGACGTTCCTGCCCACCGGCGCCGGCGCCCACGGGCTCTACGTCAGCCGGGACTCCCGCTACCTCTACGTCACCAACCGCGGCGAGGGCAGCATCTCGGTCCTGTCGTTCGCCACCCGCCGCGTCGTGCACACCTGGCGCATTCCCGGGCGGGCCAGCCCTGACATGGGCGGCGTGTCCGCCGACGGACGGGTGCTGTGGCTGTCCGGCCGCTACCAGCGCGAGGTGTACGCGATCAGCACGAGCGACGGCCACCTGGTCGCCCGTATCAGGGTCGGCAGCCAGCCACACGGGCTCTGTGTCTGGCCCCAGCCGGGCCGCTACTCCCTCGGCCACACGGGCATCCTGCGCTGAGCCGCATGTCCCGCGCTCGCTGACGTGGGCTACACGCACGGCCGGGACGTTCTGCCCGGCTGGTGACGGCGTGCCAGCCACCACCCGAGGATCACGGCCGCTCCGACCGGGATCTGCGCGGCGAAGACGAACGCGCGGAACAGCAAGACCCCGGCGAGCGACCGGGTGGCGTCGGCGCCGAGCGCGATCAGGACGGTGACCATCCCGGCTTCGGCTCCTCCCAGGCCGCCCGGCGTCATCATCAGCAGCGTCATCATCCGCTCGGCGACCAGAGCGGCGAAGACGACCGCCGGGGCAGGCCGCAGCCCGACCGCCAGCAGGCAGCACCGTGCGAGGACGGCTTGAGCGAGCCAGTATCCCGCCATGCCGCCGGACAGCGACGCCCAGCGCCGCCGAACCAGGTCCTCGGTGCCCGCGAGCAGCTCGCAGGCCGCTGCGGGCCATCCCCGCCCGGCCCGGTCGGACAGCCGGGCCGCGGCACTCACCAACCGCAGCAGTGGTTCCGTCCGGCCGCACAGGGCGCGGAGGAGCACCGTGCCCGCCGCGAACATGGCGATGGCGACCAGCCACCACAGCCTGGCCGCGCCGGGCGTGAGCGTGCCGGAGCCGGCCAGCGCGAAGGTGGCAGCCAGCGGCAAGGTCAGCTTGGCGATGACCGAGCACGTGTTCACCACGACGACGAACCGCGCGAAGTCGCGTTCGCTGTGTCCCCAGGAACGCGCCATGGTCAACTTCAGTGCCGTGCCGGCTACGCCGCCGAACGGCAGCAGGCCGGCCACCGAGCTGCCGGCCAGGTTCAGCATCACGGCGCGGCGATGCGTCAAGCCCGGCATCGCCGCCACCGGCACGGCCGTGTGAATGGCGAGCCCGAGCAGCCACAGCACGGTGAGCCCGCACAGTTGCGGCCACGGCAGCGCGGCGATGAGCCGGACCGCGCCGGTGACCGACGCTCCCCCGGCAGCCGCCCGGACAGCAGCCCAGACCCCGAGCCCCGCGGCGATCAGCACAAGGGCGGCCCGTGACCACCGGTTCACGCCCGCGCCCATGTTCCCGACCACATCGTCCCTCCGACGCCTCAGCCGCACCGGACCCGTTGAGGGTCACAAATGCAGGCTGAGGAGTCGCTGAAGAAGACGCGAACATTTCCCTTCAGGACCATGTCTGGTGGACGGCACCCGCGGGAGCCGGTCCGGCCAGGTTCCAGTTCCGGCGGCCCGCCGTCCCCGGCGTGGGACTTCGCCGGTGTACGTCACTGGCCGCCCCCTCCGCTGTCGACGTCACCGTCCCCGGCCGGGGGAATGGGACCTCGGGCCGGCCGCGCATGACGTCGGCGACCGTGTTCCACACCGCCGGGTTCACCACGGCGTGGCTCATGTGCCGGTTCGTCCGAGGCCAGTCCGGATCCGCCAGGTAGCCGGCGACGACGAGGGACGCCGTGCCCAGCACCAGTGCCGCGGTCCGCTGATCGTCGGCCGTGCCGGTCTTGCCGAAGACGGGATGACCGACGACGCGGTGCGCCTGGGGCGCCGTACCGCGCCCGCCACAGCTGCCCAGCTGGGCCTTGTCGCCGACGGGGCAGCGGGCGGCGTCGAGCGCCGCGCGGGCCACGTCCGGCGTGGTGGCCTGGTGGCAGTCCGGCGCGGTGGCGATCGTCGTACCGTTCGGCGAGGTGATCGTCGCCACCGGTGTGGGTGCGCACTGCCGGCCGTCTGCCGCGAGCGTCGCGTACGCGCCGGCGACGTCCAGCGGGGTGGACGCGGAGACGCCGAGGGTGAACGCGCCCCACTGCCGCGCCGCGCGGCTGTCATCGGCGATCGCGGCGTCGGACGGCGCGCGGAACTGGATGCCGAAGCGCTTGGCGACGTCCACGACGTTCTGCGCGCCGACCCGTTCCTCCAGGGGGACGAAGTACGTGTTCACCGAGTGACCGAAGGCGGACCACATGGTGTAGCGGCCCGCTTCGCTCTCCCCCGCGTTCCCGGGACAGTAGAAGTGCGTACCCGGGCACGCGGCAGGGCTGCCGGGGTCGACGACGTAGTGGGTTCGCGCTCGCCGCCCCGCGGTGATCGTGGTCCGCAGCGGCAGCCCCTTCTCCAAGGCGGCCACGAGGGTGAAGAGCTTGAAGGTGGAACCGGCCTGGTAGCCGGCGACCTGCCCGCCCCCGGTGATGATCGGATTCACCGTGTACGGACGGTTGCCCCGGACGCCGGCGGCACGCTTGGCCGGGTCGGAGGACAGCTCGTTCACCGGGTGAGCGGAGTCGTCGATGCCGAAGCGCCGGTTCGCCGCGAGTGCCAGCACGTGCCCGGTGCCGGGCTCGACGGCCGCCAGCATCAGAGCGTCCGGGTTGCGGGTGGAGATCCGCTCACCGATCCGCCGGTACGCCGATCTCGTGGTCTCCAGGTCCATGGTGGTGACGATGCGATAGCCGCCGTCTCGTAGCCGCTGTTCGCGCTGCCAGGAGTTGGTCCCGAAGGCCGGTTGGCTCAGCCACCAACGGTAGAAGTAGTCACAGAAGAACCCCGACTGTTTCGCGGCTGAGGCGAGGCATCCGTTGGCGGGCGCGCTGATGTGGCGGGGCACCGGCTCGGCCAGCGCCCGGTCCGCCTCCGCCTGGCTGATCGCCCCCGTCTTCACCATCGCGTCGACCACGTACCGGCGCCGCTGCACCGCACGCGGGTATCCGTCGGCAGTCGCGGGGTTGAACCCGGAAGGCGCCTTCACCATGCCCGCGAGAAGGGCCGCTTGGCCGACCGTGAGGGTGCGCGGGCTGGTGTGGAAGTAGACCGCGCTGGCGGCGTCCACCCCGTACGCGTTGTTGCCGAACGGCGCGAGGTTCAGGTACCGCTCGAGGATCGCGCCTTTGCTCAGCCGCTTCTCCACCTCCAGCGCGTACCGCATCTCGGTCACCTTGCGCGAGAGGGTGTCCCGAGATGCGGCCACGATGCTCTGCGGGGAGGTGGCCGCGGCCTCGCGCACCATGCGCACGTACTGCATGGTCAACGTGGAGGCGCCCTGACGTGCACCGCCCCCGCGGTCCTTGACGAAGGCGCGGACCACGCCGCGCAGGTCCACGCCGTGGTGGTGATAGAAGTCCCGGTCCTCCGCCGCCACGATCGCGTTCTGCATGTTCGGCGAGATGTCGGCCAGCGGAACGTCCGTACGGAACTGGTCGTAGAACGTCGCCAGCTGCGTCTTGCCGTCCGCTGCGAAGATCCGGCTGGCCTGCGGCGGTTCGTACGTGACGAGGTATCCGGGCAGGGCCGCCGCGCCCGGTCCGGCCGCACCGATCACCAACCCCGGGGCGGCCACCAGCGGGTAGAGGGTTGCCGCCACCATCAGCCCGGCCAGGCTTCCACAGAGCAGCAGGGCGGCCGCACCCCGGACAACGCTGCGACCTCTGGCTCGCGCTCGCCGTCTCATCGTTCCAGGCTGCGCCGGCTTGATGAGAGGTCGCTGAGAGGCGGGCCCGCGGCCGATCCGTCACTGACGCCGGGCCCGCGACGACAGCTCGGCGACGCCGATGTAGATGCCGGCACCGATCAGCAGAGCGCCCATGCCGATCAACCACCTGCCGGTGTCCGGCGTCGTGTTCCCGCCGGCCGGAACATGCTTCACCGCGTCCGTCACCTGCAGGCGGCCGTACCCGACGACGTCGCCGCTGCCACAACGAACGCCTATGCCGTACGTGCCGGCCACGGCCGTAGCCGGCACGTTGTAGCGGACGCGGAAAGAGCCGCTCGCCGTACGAACGGCTTGCGCCCCCGTGCCGTGCGGCGGGAAGAACCCGGGAGTGGAGGTCAGCACGACGTCCCTGCGCGCCGGGCAGGAGTCGCTACCGGTCGTCGGCACGCTGCCGGATATCACCACGGCGTCGCCCGCGCGCACCGCGGACGGGGAGAAGGTGAGCACCTCGCTCGCAGCGGCGGGCGCCGCGGCCACCAGGACGCCGGCGGCCACGCCCGCCGCCGCAGCCGCACACAGACGGAACGGATGAGTACCAGCAGCCTGGTGATCCATGGTGAGCTCCCAGTCAGCCTCTCCGGTACAACGATGACACTCCTCCGGCGCAGACGACAGGTCGCGTCGTCGGCGATCCGCGAGCTTGCCGGTCGGCTCACGCGGGTGGATCGTGATGGCGGTCGGCGCACGCACGTCCCGGAACGAGGTGAAGATCGATGACCGCCGCGGTCGTGTGCGCGCTCTGCTACGGCCTGGCCACCGCGTTGCAGGCCCGCGGCGCGGCGGCCGGGCCGTTGACCGGTCTGCTGCGGCGCTGGCCGTTCCTGCTCGGCGTCGGGCTGGACCTCGCCGGCTTCGGCGCCCAGCTGCTGGCCCTGCGCCGCCTACCCGTCTTCGTCGTCCAGGCGGCACAGGCGGGCAACCTCGCCGTCACCGCCGTCGCGTGCGTACCGTTGCTGGGCATCCGGCTCGCGGCCCGGCACTGGGTGGCGGTCCTCGCCGTCTGCGCCGGGCTGGCGGTGCTCGGCGCGTCCAGCGGCGCCGAGCAGGCGGTCACCGTCGGTGGCCGTACCCGGATGATCCTGCTGGCTGCCGCACTGGCCGTCGCCCTGACCGCCCTGATCTCCGTCCGCCTCGGCCCGCCGGCCGGGCCGGTCGTGCAGGGCCTGGTCGCCGGCCTGGGCTTCGGGCTGACCGCTCTGGCGGTACGCAGCCTGCCCGCCCTCGCGCCGGCATCGTTGGTACGCGACCCGGCGGCCTACGCAGCAGCGATCAGCGGCACCGGCGCGTTCGCCTGCTTCGCCGCCGGTCTGCAGCGCGGCCCCGTCACCACGGTCGCCGCCCTCACCGTTCTCGGCGAGACCGGCCTCCCGGCGGTGATCGGCGTCCTCCTGTGGCACGACCACCCCCGCCCGGGATGGGGCGGCCCGGCAGCGCTCGGCCTGGTGCTCGCCGTGACCGGCGCCCTGGCCCTCTCCCGTTTCGCCGAGCCGCCACAGCAGCGCGATCAGTGAATCGACAGCGGCCCCTCGCGGATCGGCTTCACATCGTCGCGACGAAGCGCGGGCCCGGCACCGTGATTGCTGACAGCCGGTAAGGAACATCGCCGGGAGTTGCGGTCGACCGACATAGCGGCTGGCGGGTACCGGGCGAAGCATTGTCCGTGGGCGTCGGGTCTGAAAGCTCGCCACCCGTCACAGCATTCCTGCTTCGGTGTGGAGCTGTGACGACGCTCGCCATCGGTCCTCCCCGGCCCGGTGGGCGTCACCGTCGATGCCGGGACATGCTGTCGAACCGGCGGTGATGTACGTAGCGGGCGGGGCGGAAGCTGACAGGCCCGATTGCCTGACTGGGCCGTTGCCCGGGCTGTCCGTCCGACGGTCGGGACGCGGCACCTCCGGTCGCCGTCGTCACACCGCGGTGCCGACGGATTCGACGGATGGTGCGGCAACGGGAGGCGTACAGACATGACGACGATGCGACCGGAACGGATATCGCCTTTCCCGGGACCCGTACGACGCACGCCTAAAGGGTCGGCGATCGCCAGGTTGCTACGGACCACCGACGCGAAACAGATCGGGATCATGTACCTGGTCACGTCGTTCGGGTTCTTCTTCGTCGGCGGGTTCATGGCTCTGTTGATGCGCGGCGAGCTCGCCCGCCCGGGTATGCAGTTCCTGTCCCCGGAGCAGTACAACCAGCTGTTCACCATGCACGGCACGATCATGCTGCTGCTGTTCGCCACACCCATCGTGTTCGCCTTCGCCAACTACATCGTGCCGCTGCAGATCGGTGCGCCCGATGTGTCGTTCCCCCGGTTGAACGCATTCGCCTACTGGCTGTACCTGTTCGGCGGCCTGATGGTCGTCGGCGGCTTCGCCACTCCGGGCGGCGCGGCGGACTTCGGATGGTTCGCCTACCAGCCGCTGGCCGGCGCGCAGCACAGTCCCGGCGTGGGCGGCGACCTGTGGTACGCCGGACTGGTCCTGTCCGGCCTGGGCACCATCCTGGGCGCGGTCAACATGATCACTACCATCCTCACCCTGCGCGCGCCCGGGATGACCATGTTCCGGATGCCGATCTTCACCTGGAACATCCTGATCACCGCTCTCATGGTCGTCATTGTGTTTCCGCTGCTGGCGGCCACCTTGCTGGCCGCGATGGCGGACCGGATGCTCGGCGCACACGTCTTCGACCCCGCGACCGGTGGGCCCATGCTGTGGCAGCACCTGTTCTGGTTCTTCGGACACCCCGAGGTCTACATCGTCGCGATCCCGTTCTTCGGCATCATCACGGAGATCATCCCGGTGTTCTCCCGCAAACCGGTCTTCGGCTACAAAGGGCTGGTCGCCGCGACGGTCGCCATCGGCAGCCTCTCAATGTCCGTGTGGGCACACCACATGTTCGCCACCGGGCAGGTCCTGCTCCCGTTCTTCTCATTCCTGTCGTACCTCATCGCCGTTCCCACCGGCATGAAGTTCTTCAACTGGATCGGCACCATGTGGAAAGGACAGCTCAGCTTCGAAACACCGATGCTGTTCGCCATGGGCTTCCTCGTCACCTTCCTGTTCGGCGGCCTGACCGGAGTTCTCCTGGCCGCCCCGCCGATCGACTGGCACGTCACCGACAGCTATTTCGTCGTCGCGCATTTCCATTACGTCCTGTTCGGCACCATCGTGTTCGCCGTATTCGGCGGCGTGTACTTCTGGTTCCCGAAGATGACCGGCCGCACGATGGACGAACGTCTCGGCAAGGTCCACTTCTGGCTGACCTTCATCGGCTTTCACACCACCTTCCTCGTCCAGCACTGGCTGGGCGCCGAAGGGATGCCCCGCCGTTACGCCGACTATCTGCCCTCCGACGGATTCACCACGCTCAACACCATTTCGACCATCGGTTCGTTCATCCTCGGCGCATCGATGCTGCCGTTCGTCTGGAACGTGTGGAAGTCCTACCGATTCGGTCCCCGGGTCACCGTCGACGACCCGTGGGGACATGGCATGTCTCTGGAATGGGCCACCTCCTGCCCACCACCGCTGCGCAACTTCGACCGCATGCCCCGCGTGCGCTCCGAACGGCCCGCGTTCGACCTGCACCACCCCCAACACACACCCGGCCACACGCTGCAGCATCCGCCCCCGGGCGGTGCCCGCCCACTCACCGACGAGTCACACGGCGGCGCCAGCTACCGCGACCACTAGCAGGTCGGAATTCCAGCACCGCAGTGCGATGTTCCGCCTCGTGTCCTACCTGGATGAGCTGCTACAGCTATCCGCCGTTCGACGTAACACGATCTCGGGACCTAGCCGGCTCTCGGAGGCGCATTGTCTCGAGGTGCTGATTCACCGGGAAGTGCGGGCGGCTATTGATGCGCAGGCCTCGAGGCGGTCTCGTCCGAGAGTTTGCTGTGATCGGCGGGATCCGCCGTACCGGTGGCGATGGTCGCCAGCCGTTCGAGGTCGGCATCGTGCAACCCCGGGGTGCTGCGAAGGGCATCGAGGAGCAGGTCGATCTGCCTGCGCAGCGCCGGAACGACGTCCTCGCGCCCGCTCTGCCGGACGTGCACCATGAGCATGTTCAGCACACGGAACAACGCTGCGGCAACCTGGGGTTGCGCCGGCGCGGCCTGCCGGAGCTGGTCGAAGCCGTGGGCGACGTACTCCTGCGGGGAGAGCCGCCAGGGGCGCAGCAGCAACCGCCCCTCCGCGCCGGACACCCCCTCGGCCGGCAGATCGGTGGTCAGCAGCCGGCGCAGAAGGCTGCCGATCCGCAGCACCACCTCGACGGCCGTGGTGGGGTCGTTGATCGCGGCGCTGAGCGCGCGCAGACCAATGTCGACCAGCTGACGGAGTGCGAAATCGATGTCGTTCTGCATGGTCCGGCTGTCGGCGATGAGGACCGTACGGATCAGCCGCCGCCGGGTCCGCTCGGGGCTCGGCGGCACCGGCCAGACCGTGGCGAGCGGCTCACCGGCGTGGATGTAGGCGCCGGTCCGTGTCTCCAGGCATACGGTGGCTCCCGGCTCCACCGCGGCCAGCACCCGGTCGCCGGGCGCCTGGGTCACCCATCCATCGCGAGGCGCCGCCACGGTGAGAACCGGCACGCCCACCGGCGGGTACCGCGTAGCCGCCCGCTGTTCCGTACGCGACACAGCCGCTTCCGCAGCGAGGACCTGTTCGCCCTCCCCGCCGATACTCCGCACGACCTCGCCGACCTGCAGTCCGTGCGCAAGGTGATCCAGGTGGGCGACGATCAGCAGAACGGTGACCACGGTGAGCGCGATCGCGATGGTGAGCGACACCCGGGGAGCCACAGACCCGGCCTCACCGTCGATCCCGCGCAGGATGAGCACGCAGTACACGAACGTGGCGATCAGCGAGCCGATCACCACCTGGCTGAGCCGGTCGCGAATGAACGAGCGCATGACGCGCGGGGAGAACTGGCTGCTGGCCAGCTGCAGGCTCACCACCGTCAGCGAGAACACCACCCCCGCGGTGGTGATGGTCGCCCCGGCGACCGTGCTGAGCAGCCATGTGGCGGTGCTGCTGTGCATCGTCACGGTGAACGGCACCGGCCCGGCATCCCGGTCGACGGCGGCGGCGACCTCGGCCAGCACGATGCTGCCGACCACGATCAACGCTGGCAGCAGGAACAAGCTTTCCCGGAACCGGTAGGCCGCGGCGGCGACAGCCAGGCGCAGGGCCGGACGAACAGAGCCGTTCATGCCCCCAGCTTGGCCGCTGCGCGCGGGCTGGTCCTCCGGCCGCGGCGAAACCACCTGTGCGGGCAGCCTCTGATCCGGCCACAAGGGTCGCGGCGGCCGTCGCGCCTGTTGCAGACGCCCTGGTAGATGGCGACCGGGACCGCGGCCTGCAGGTGGGGATGCCGACGTGCACGCTGCGTCGTGGCCGCCACCACGGATAGCCGCTATGGTGGCCGGCATGCATGACGGGCGCGGCTTCGGCGGCGCCGGCTCGCGCTTCGCGGTGCCGGCGCTGGTCCTGTGGGCCGTCCTGATGGCCGCCCTGGCCACCGCGCGCGACGCAGGGCTGTGCATCGTCTTCCGGCTGACCCGCCGGGCGATCCCCGGCTGCGTTCCCGCCTGGTCGGCGGACCGGGCCCCGCCGGCGCGGGCGACGACCATCTGAAGCCGCCCGCTGCGCAGCGTCCCTCGTGACGCTGCCCCTTGGCCTGGGAGGGTGACCGGGCTGTCGGTGCCCTACCCCTCACCGGCCTGCGCCGGCTGACCCGCCCACATCAACGCCTTCCTCCCGTGCGGCGCCTGGTCGCACGCCGTCGCAGCCCCCCGCTTCCCTTTCCGGAGTTGTCATGGACGTCGAATCAACGCCGCTGCCCGGCATCGGGACATGCCGGACCTTCCACACCGCGACCGGTCACCGGGTCGGGGTCGTCACCCACCACGCCGGCGGCCGCCGGGAACTCGTGCACAGCATCAGCGACGACCCCGACGCCACCTGCAGCCTCACTCTGACCCGCACGGAGGCAACGGCTCTGGCCGGCCTGCTGGGCATCCTGGACGTCATCGACGTCGAGATCGCCGGTCCTGCGCAGCACACCCCGCCCGCGGCGCCACGCTGAGCGCTGCCGGCTCCGGCTCGCGCTGGTGCGCCCGCGGCTGGTACGCCACGCGGACTGTCCCGCGCTGGTCGCGGGCTTGGCGCTGACGTCGGGTCCGGGCCGTCGAGCACCGCCGGACGAGGACGTCAGATGAGTCCGTGGGCCAGCATCGCCTCGGCGACGTTGCGGAAGCCTTCGATGTTGGCCCCGGCGACGTAGTTGCCCGGCATGCCGTACTCCTCCGCGGTGGTGAAGCATCGATGGTGGATGTCACGCATGATGGCGCGCAGCCGCTGCTCGGAGTGCTCGAAAGTCCAGGAGTCCCGGCTGGCGTTCTGCTGCATCTCCAGCGCGCTGGCGGCGACACCGCCGGCGTTGGCCGCCTTGCCCGGCGCGAACCTGACCTTCGCCTCGGCGAAGGCGCGGACCGCCTCCGGGGTGGCGGGCATGTTGGCGCCTTCCACCACGACCGTGCAGTCGCCCCTGATCAGCGATGCCGCCTCAGCGGCGCCGATCTCGTTCTGCGTCGCGCAGGGCAGCGCGACCTGGCAGGGCACCTCCCACACCGAGCGGCCTGGGACGAACCGGGCGTGCCGCCGCTCGGTGACGTAGTCGCCGATCCGGGAACGGCGGACCTCCTTGAGGTCGCGCAGCAGCGCCACGTCGACACCCTCGTCGTCGACGACGTAGCCGGAGGAGTCCGAGCAGGCCACGACCGTGCCGCCCAGCTGGTGCACCTTCTCGATGGCGTAGATCGCCACGTTGCCGGAGCCGGAGACCACCACCTTCTTGCCGTCGAGGCTGTCGCCGGCGGCGCGCAACATCTCCTCGGCGAAGAAGACGGTCCCGTATCCGGTGGCCTCGCGCCGGACCTGGGCACCCCCGTAGCTCAGCCCTTTACCGGTGAGCACACCCGACTCGTAGCGGTTCGTGATGCGCTTGTACTGCCCGAACATGTAGCCGATCTCTCGGCCGCCGACACCGATGTCCCCCGCCGGAACGTCGGTGTACTCCCCGATGTGCCGGTAGAGCTCCGTGATGAACGACTGGCAGAAGCGCATCACCTCGCGGTCCGAGCGGCCCTTGGGGTCGAAGTCCGCACCGCCCTTGCCGCCGCCGATCGGCATACCGGTCAGCGCATTCTTGAACACCTGTTCGAAGCCGAGGAACTTGACGATGCCCAGGTAGACGGAAGGATGGAAACGCAACCCACCCTTGTACGGCCCCAGCGCGCTGTTGAACTCCACCCGGAAGCCCCGGTTGATGTGCACCTCACCCCGGTCGTCCTCCCACGGCACCCGGAAGATGATCTGCCGCTCCGGCTCGCAGATCCGCTCGATGATCTTCGCTTCGGCGTACTCGGGGTGCCGGTGCAGCACCGGGACGACGCTCTCCAGCACCTCGCGTACGGCCTGATGGAACTCGCTCTCGCCCGCGTTGCGCCGCACCACGGCGTCGAAAATGACGCCGACCGTGTCCTGTGCCTTCACCCGTGGTCCTCTCGCCGTAGGAATCGACCGGACGCGGAGGGGCAGCGTCCCCCGCAAGCGTCCCTTGATCCACGCCGTTGTGGACTGCGGTTCGATCATCGTCGCTCGGCCGGCTCCTGGTGAGCCGGTCGTCCGATCCTCCCTGATCAAGACGCCGTCGCGAAGCCACCGGAGCTGCGGCGGATGTCACGGTAGTCACTGGAACCGATCGCATCAGGACCATCCACGTGCGCGGGCGCCTCAAGCCGGGTGACGTCGCACCGCCGGATCGTCACACCGCCTATCCCGAATCCATTGCACTATGCAACACTTGCGGAGTGCAAGAGCCGCCGGGCGTACAGATGCTGCCGACGTCTTCCGCCGAGCTGATCGCCTTCGAGACCGCGACCAAGGACCTCGTCGGCGTCGCGCTGCGCAGCCTCGAACTGCTGGAGGGCGAGGTTTCCCTGCCCCAGTTCCGGCTCATGCTTCTGCTCGCCGAGCGAGGGCGCACCACGTCGACCCAGGCCGCCGACGCTCTCGGGCTCGCCGGCTCCTCGATCACCCGCCTCGGCGACCGTCTGAACACATCAGGTCATCTCCTCCGAGGTACCGACCCGGCGAACCGCAGTGTCGTCACGTTGGAGCTGACAGCACGGGGCCACGATCTGGTCGCGCAGGTGACGAACCGTCGCCGCCAGGAGTTGAGCCGGGCGCTGGATGGTCTCGAACCCTCCGAGCGCGCCGCCTGCGCTCGAGGCCTGCGCGCTCTGCATGAACGCCTCGGCGCTGATTACACCATCGGCCTGCACGGCCCGATGCCGTTGTAGACCCATCCGGCGACCCACCGGCCTCCCGACAACGACGTCTTCTTGGATGAGCCGCATCGATGCCCGACTCTGACGCAAGGAGAAGCTGTTGCCCCCCACCCCGGCCACTCGACGCCCCGCCGCCGCGCGCGGTGACGGTCAATGGGCCCTCGGCCACCGCGAGCCCCTCAACGACACCGAGCGGTTCAAACGCGACGACGACGGCCTGAAGGTTCGCGATCGGATCCTCAACGTCTACGCCCGCCATGGCTTCGCCTCGATCGACCCGTCGGACCTCAGGGGACGCTTCCGGTGGTACGGCCTGTACACCCAGCGCCGTCCCGGCATCGACGGCGGCCGCACGGCCGGCCTGGAACCGCAGCAACTCGAAGACGAGTACTTCATGCTGCGTGTCCGGATCCCCGGCGGACAGCTGGACACCCGTCAACTGAGCGTCATCGGTGAGCTGGCCACCCGCTACGGCCGAGACATCGCCGACATCACCAACCGGCAGAACATCCAACTCCATTGGGTACGGATCCAGGACGTACCCGCCATCTGGGAGCGGCTCGACGCAGTCGGCCTGTCCACCACGGAAGCCTGCGGTGACACCCCCCGCAACATGCTCGGTTGCCCGCTGGCCGGAATCGCCGAGGATGAGATCATCGACGGCACGCCCGCGCTGGACTCCCTTGCCCCGTTCGTCGGTGACCCGACGTTCTCGAACCTTCCCCGCAAGTACAAGACCGCCATCTCCGGCTGTGCGCAGCACTGCACCATTCACGAGATCAACGACATTGCGTTCGTCGGCGTCCACGGACCCGACGGCACACCGGGGTACGACCTGTGGGTCGGCGGTGGGCTGTCCACCAACCCCATGTTCGGCCAACGCCTCGGCGTGTTCATCGCCGCCGACCGGGTGGCGGAGATCTGGGTGGCGGTCACCTCGCTGTTTCGCGATCACGGCTACCGGCGGCTACGCGCCCGCGCCCGCCTGAAGTTCCTCGTCGCCGACTGGGGTCCGGCGACATTCCGGAAGGTCCTGGAATCGGAATACCTCACGGCGCCCCTGCCGGACGGACCGGCGCCGGCCGCTGCCACCGACCTGCGCCGAGACCACGTCGGCATACACCGGCAGAAGGACGGCCGGTTCTACCTGGGACTGGCACCCCGCGTCGGACGGATGTCCGGATCGCTGCTGACCCAGGTCGCCGACCTCGCCGAGCGGCACGGTTCAGGACGTGTCCGGACGACCATCGAGCAGAAACTGATCATCCTCGACGTCCCCGAGGACCAGGTGCAGGCCCTGGCAGCCGCCCTGGACGTCATCGGCCTGCCGACCCTGCCCAGCACCTTCCGCCGGCAGACGATGGCTTGCACGGGCATCGAGTTCTGCAAGCTGGCCATCGTGAACACCAAGGATCGCGCCACCGACCTCATCGCCGAGCTCGAACGGCGCCTCCCGGGCTTCGACGAGGCGGTGACCTTGAACATCAACGGATGCCCCAACTCCTGCGCTCGGGTACAGACCGCCGACATCGGACTTCGGGGCCAGATCATCACCAACTCCGCCGGCGAGAGAGTGGAGGGCTTCCACGTCCAACTCGGCGGCGGACTCTCCGCGGAAGTCGGTTTCGGCCGCAAGGTACGGGGTTTGAAAGTCACCACTGACGACCTGGCCGATTATGTCGAGCGGCTCCTCAACCGGTTCCTGACGGCCAAGGACGCCGGGGAGACTTTCGCCGGGTGGGTCGCCCGTGCCACCGACGAGGACCTCAGATGAGACGGAACCCAGAAATCTTCTACTGCCCTTACTGCAGCGAAGAGAACCTGTTCCCGGTGGACGAAGCCGCTTGGCGTTGTGCCTGTTGCCTGCGTACCTTCGTCGTCACCTTGACCTCCTACGGCCTCGACCGGGCAGGTCCCGCGGAGGCGACAGATCGTGGATGAAGGGCCTTCTGAACCGGGCCCAGCCGCTACAGGCCGAGCATCACGGCGTTGCGGACGGCGTCGTTGACCGCGTGCGCGAAACGCCGGCGCGGCGAGGTTGCGTGAGCGGCGCCAGGCCATCGACAACGGCACTCCCAGGACGACGTGGACGACGACGAGTTCGATGACCTGCAGCCACCACGGCAGACCGTGCGAGACGGGCAGGTGCCACAGACCCCACAGCGTGGAGGTGAACACGGCGGACTGCCATCCGCGGGTTTCGCCGTCGTGGTGCACGTGGGCGTCGAGTGCTCCGCGGAAGGTCACTTCCTCCAGCAGAAAGGCCGCAGGAAAGTACAACGCGATGTACGCCGGCAGTGCCCCGAGCGCCGCGCTCACCGGCACCGGCGTCCCGGTCATGACGTGCAGCGCGCCGTACACCAGCGTCATGCCGCCGGCCCCGACGGCGATCGGGAGGGCCGCGGTCCGCAAGGTCGAGGACACGGACCGGGCGCGGCTGGCGAAGGCAGCGCAGGCGGCTCCGGCAGTGGCTGCGGCGTACCAGCCGGTGGTGACCCAGTCGTGCCCGGTCAGGGACCGGACGGCGTACCAGCCCGGAACGACGGCCAGGGCCAGCGCGAGCGCGGCGCCACGGCGGTCGAGCGTGAATCGGCTGGTCCCTGCGGCGAAGAGCGCACGCAGCGGACGCCTGCGCACGATGACCTGGAACGCCACCGTCAGCGGAATTCCCAGGAGCAGGTAGCCGTTGCTGGTCGACGTCAGCAGGTATCCGGCGGCGATCCAGACGGCGACGAACGCCCCCGCTTCGACGCTGCGGCGTCGTCTGGATCGACCGATCGAAGAGGTCGCCGGCGCGGACGCAGTCCGCGGTCCGGTCGTTGATGGCATGTCGTTCCTCCTGGCGGATCGCCGGCGGTCAGCGGTTGATCGGCTGTCCGGTGCGGGCCGAGATGACGACGTCCGAGATCGCCCGAGAGGTGATGGCTGCGTACTGCTGCACGGCGACGAGGTCTTCGTGGGTGGCCCCGTCGACGATGTGGTGGACGGTGTTCGTCGACAGTGCGGCCAGGCGGTCCTGCGCGGTGAGCCACGTAGCGGAGCTGTTGGCGCCAGCCGTCAGGACGGCGAGCGGCTTGTCGCCGAAGCTCGTGAGCGCGGCGGCGTCCCGCATGGAGGCGGAGCCCATGAGGTACTCGTCGAGGGTGCTGCGCACGGTGCCGGGCGTAGCGGCGGAGGCACGGACGTCGGCGCGGGCCTGCTCGGGCAGGTCACCGAAGGCGCTGCCGGCGTAGAGGCGGCCCAGGCCGAGCCGCGAGGTCGTCGAGAGCAGGGCCGAGACCCGTCGCAGGGTGTCGCCTTCGTCCTCGGTTCGAGCTGTCGAGGGGGCGTCCGTGGTCGTGGGCGCGGTGGTGTCGACGAGGACCATGCCGGCGACCTCGTCGGGGTAGCGGTCGGCGAAGGTGAGCACGTAGAGGCCTCCGAAGGAGTGCCCGGCGAGCACGTACGGCCCGGGGACACCGGCGCGGTGCAGCAGGGTGTGCAAGTCGTCGGCGATCCGGGCGCCGCTCTGGGGCGCGCCGGCGGGGTCGCTCCAGCCACGCCCGGCCCGGTCGTAGGCGCAGACGCGGGTGCTGCGGGCGACGGCCGGGGTGATCCATCCGAGGTTGGCGGCCATCTCCCCCGCACCCGGTTCGAGCACGACGGTGGGGGTTCCCGAGCCGGTGCAGGTCAGGTGCAGGCGGTGGCCGCCGACGTCGACCAGCCGGCCCGGCATTGACAGGGCCCGGGAATCGGCGGCCTGGGCGACGGTCTGGTAGCCGGCGCCGACCGAGGCCAGCGCCAGGAGTGCGACGACTGCGAGCAGCTGGCGGCGCCCGCTGCGGCTGGGCAGACGGCGTACACGTCGGGTGGTCCAAGCGGCGAGCAGGAGGGCGGCGGGGGGCCAGATCCAGTCGAGCCCTGGGTGCACGGCTGAGCCGAGGGTGAGCAGGGTGAGCCCGCTGAGGCTCATGAACGCCGCGGGTGCGGCGGCCCATCGCTGCGGCGCGGACGTGTACCGGGTCGACAGCGCGGCGAGCATCGCCCAGCCGACGGCGAACCCGATGAGGACCGCGCCCGTGACACCGTCCTCGTCCGCCGGGACGAACGGGGCAGTCGCGAGCAGCAGGGCGGTGACGATCCCCGTGGTGAGGGAGCCGGCGATGATCCGGCCCAGGTAGCGGTGGGACGCCGGGTGCGCGGGCACCGAGGCGCCGGCAGCGCCGGACGGGACGGGTGCAGGTCGCGGCTTGGGGCCGTAGGGGCGGGTCTGGCTGGTCATGACGGCTGACTCCTCGATCGGGGCCGGTGCTGCGTTGTGGCTCCACGCTCGGGGTTGCGGCGTCCGGTCGCCCCGGTCAAGTGACCGGGTTCCGCCGTCATTCGCGCGTCCGCCTGCCCGGACGGGCGGCGATCAGGACAGGTCGAGTCGGGCGAGCTCGCCGCGGGAGGCGACCCCCACCTTGGCGAAGACGTTGCGCAGGTGGAAGGCGACCGTCCGGTGGGACACCCAGCACTGGGCGGCGATCTCCTTGTTCGACAGCCCTTGCCGGACCAGCTCGGCGACCTGCCGCTCCATCGGGGTCAGGTGCAGCGCTGTCGACACGTCCCGCTTGCGGGCCGTCTCGCCCGAGGCGCGCAGCTCCTGCGCCGCCCGGGCAGCCAGCGGCGTCGCCCGCAAATCCTCGAAGGCCTCGAGCGCTGCCCTCAGATGCGTGCGAGCCTCGACCCGGCGCTGCGACCGGCGCAGCCACTCCCCGTAGGCCAGCTCGGTGCGCGCCCGGTCGTACGGGTGGGCGTCGGCACGCGACGTCCGCGCGTGGTGGGCGAGCGCGCTGTCGAACAGGTCGGCGACGTCCGCCGGCTGGGCCAGCAGGGCCCGTGCGTGCGCGACGACGGCTGCTGCCCACGCCCACCCGGTGCCGGCGGCGAACACGGCCAGGTCCTCGGTCCAGGCGACCGCCTGGACCCGGTCCCCGGCCCGGACGGCGGCCTCGATCCGGTCGAGCGCCGCGAGCCGGTGCAGGGTGGCCACGCGCATCGCGGCGAAGTGGTGCAGCGCCGTGCCGGGCGCGCCGTCGTGCGCCGCCCGGACGCCGCGTGCCCAGCGCCCCAGATCGTGGACCGGGTCGGCGAGCACGCCCAGCGGCTGCGCGGCGGCCGCTTCGAGGTCGGCCAGGAGGGCGTCGAGTTCGGCGGCGGGTCGCCCCTGCACCGCGGCGAGCAGCCCGAGCTGGCCGAGCGGGACGGCTGCGAGCGGACGCTTCCCGGCGCTGGCGCTCAGGGACATCCCCTCTTCGGCGTCTCGCCGCAGGTCGGTCCAGCGGCCGGTGGTGAACCGGGTGAAGCCCAGCCGCGGCAGCGCGTACAGCACGCCCATGACGTCGCCGGCGTCCCGGGCGCCGGTGAGCATGCGGGTGAAGCAGCGCCGGTGCGCCTCGTCGTCGCCCAGGTGCAGGGCCAGGTTGCCCAGATGGGCCAGAACGTCCGGGGCGTCGATGCCGGTCCCCTCACGCAGGGCCGCATGCAGGGACGCCGACGCTGCCGACCAGTCCGCGACCGCGGCCTGGGTGAGGCTGAGCAGGAGATGGCCCAGGCAACGGCGGTGCACGGTGTCACCAGCGGTGGCGGCGACGGCGAGCTCCCGGACGTCGAACACGGTGCCGCTGTCGGCACCGTGGCTGCGCAGGAGGGCTGCTGCGACAGCCAGCTCGAGGGCGCGCGCGGGGTCGAGGCCCGCGACGTCGCGGGCAGAGACGGAGAAGATGCGGTGGGCGTCGATGGCCGACCCGACGTTGACCTCGATGCGGCCGCGCAGGCGGTCGATGTCTGCGCCCAGCAGCACGTCGGACATGCTCCCAGCGTGCTCTTGCGCGGACGTGACGAGCACCCGGGCGGACCTTGTCTCCCCCGCGGCCCAGGCGTTTCGCGCGGCGGCGAAGAGGCGGACGGCGCGTGGACGGTCGCCGTCGACGAGCTCGGCGGCACGTGCGTACGCCGCTGCCGCGGCGGCGTACCCGGCTCGTCGCTCCGCGCGGGCGGCGGCGTCATCCAGCGCGGCGACGACGCCGGGGTCCGGCATGTCCACCGAGGCGGCGCGGTGCCACGCCTGCCGGTCGGCGTCGGCCGGGTCCGCTACGTCGGCGAGAGCCCGGTGGACCTGTCGGCGCTCACCGCTTGTCGCCGCCTGGTAGACCGCCGACCGGACCAGCGGATGCCGGACGCGGAGGCGGTCGGCGTCCACCACCACCATCCCTGAGCGCTCGGCGGCCTCGAGCGCCTCCGCGGGGACCCCGAGTAGCGCGGCGGCTCGGCGGACTGTGGCGACCTGCCCGGAGTCGTCGGCGGCGGCGACGAGCAGGAGGGTCTGCACCGCGGCCGGCAGACGACGGCACCGGTCCAGGAACACCCGTTCCATCCCCGGGGTCAGCTGTGGCCGCTGCGGAAGAGGGGTGACACCGCGGAGCTGTTCCGGCGTGAGCGTGGTGGGCAGCTCGACGAGCGCCAGCGGGTTCCCGCCGGTCTGCGCCATGAGCACGTCGGCGACGTCGGCGGCCACCTCACCGGCCGCGTCGGTCAGGACGGCACGGGCCGCCGCATCGGCCAGGGGCGCCAGTGCCAGGCTCGGGACGCCGTCCGGCGCGAACGACCGGCCCTCGCCGTCCCGAGCGGCGAACACCACGGCGACCCGGTCCGCGCCGAGCCGGCGCCCGGCTGTCAGCAGCGCCTCGGACGTCGCCTGGTCGAGCCACTGCGCGTCGTCCACCAGGCACAGCACGGTGGCGTTCTCGGCCGCCTCGGCGAGCATCGACAGCGTCGCCAGCGCGACGAGGAACGGCTGCGGGATTCCGCCGTCATCCGTGCCGAACTCCAGACCGAACGCCGTCCTCATGGCGCGGGCCTGCGGCGGCGGGAGCCGGTCGAGCAGCCCGAGGACCGGACGCAGCAGCCGGTGCAGCGCTGCGAACGCCAACGGCGCCTCGGACTCGACGCCCTGAGTCCTCAGGACGCACACCCCGTCGGCGGTGTCCGCGGCGAGCCAGTCGATCAGCGTGGTCTTGCCGACTCCGGGTTCGCCGTGGACCAGCACCATCCCGGCACGGCCGGCCCGCGCGTCCCGCAGGACACCGGCGAGCCGCGCCTGCTCGGCGTCCCGTCCGTGCAGCACGCGCCGACCATACGCCGGAGGTGACCAGCGGCGCGATCACACACACTGCGCGCGCGTGAATCCTGGCGGATGTGCCGGGGCGAGTGTCCCGTCGCCGGCTGCACCGTGGAGCCGGCGCCCGGATCGTGCGTCATCCACGCGGCTCGCGCCGCAGCCTCCCGGAGGACCGTAGATGCCCGACACCTCGGCGCACCCGGCACAGATCGGCACCCACACCTGGCTGGAGCGCACCGGCGGCGCCCTCTCACCGCGCGAGCGACGACAGCTGCTCCGGCCCCTGGCGGCCGCCCACCTGGCCAACGCAGCCGGCCGGATCAGCGGGCTTGCGCGAAGAGGTCCCGGCCGATACAAGACGACCGGCCTTAATCTCGGACCGGCTCCCGACTCGCGACTGGCGCGGGCCGCCGAGAGCCTCGCCCGGCACCGGCTGACCCCGGCTCTGCTCAACCATTCCTACCGTACGTTCGCGTTCGGCACGGTGCTCGGCCGGCTCTCCCGCCTCGACGTCGACCGTGACCTGCTGTTCGCCGCGGCCATGCTGCACGACCTCGGCCTGACGTCGCCCACGCCGCGCGTCGACTTCACCCTGGTCGGTGCGCGGGCCGCCCGCGACCTCGCCGAGCAGGCCGGGCTTTCCGCGCCGGCCACGGACACCCTGCTGAGCGCCATCACGCTGCACCACTCGCCCGGCGTCACACCCGCCTACGGGCCGGTCGCCCACCTGCTCTCGGCCGGCGCGGCCCTCGACGTCGCCGGGCTGCGTTCCTGGACCGTGCCGCCGCGCACCCTCAGCGCCGTCACCTCGGCGTACCCCCGCCTCGGGTTCAAACGCGAGTTCATCGCCGCCTTCCGTACCGAAGCGGCCCACGTCCCCGCCGGCCGCGCAGCCTTCCTGCGCCGGTACGGAGCCTTCGAACTGGCGATCCGGCTCGCCCCGTTCCACGGCTGACCGGGGCGACCATCCAGCCGCGGTGACGATCGAGAATGGAAGCCACATGAAGCTGTCAGCGCCGGGGATCGCCTTGGCGCAGACTGTCGTTTCGGCGGCGGCCGTGGTGGCACAGCCGCCACCACAGCACCGCAAATCCGACGAGCACGATGCCCGCGAGCACGTACGGCTCGTAACGGTGCACGGCGACGGTGATGGCCTTCCAGTGGTCGCCGGCGACATAGCCCACGGTGCACCAGACACCGACCCACAGGGCCGCACCGATGACGTTGTACATCACGAACCGGAACCAGGGCATGCCACTGGCACCTGCGACGACGCCGTTGAGCTGGCGCAGCCCTTCCACGAAGCGGGCGGCCGCGACAACCTTGGGGCCGTGCCGGCTCATGAACGCCTCCACCCGGGCGAATCGCTCGGGCGTCAGCCGCACCAGCCGGCCGTAGCGCAGAACCAGCGGCCTGCCGCCGGCCCGGCCGATCAGGTAGCCGAGGCTGTCGCCGCACACGGCCGCCGCGAACGCGACGACGGCGACCAGGAAAATGTTGAGCCGGCCGTGCCCGGCCGCCCCGGCTCCCGCGATGATCGCGGTCTCGCCGGGGGCGGGAACCCCGAAGCCTTCCACGAACACGGTGAACGCCACCCCGAGGTAGCCGTAGCGGGTCGCGAGCGCGGACAGCGACAGACCGAGGATGATCATGACCAGGGGGCCGCCACGACCGGCGCGGGAGAGTCCTGGCGCCGGACCAGCGGGCGCAGCGGGGTACGCCCGGCCCAGGCCAGCAACCCATACCTCGCGTACGCGGCGAGCAGGGTATGCAGCCACGGCGTCGATCGGGCGAACCGGTTGACCGCTGGAAACCACGACGCGTCCATGCGCACCCCCACCCTCACCCCGAGCGCACGATGAGCGCTGATCGGGTCGTGGCATCACCGTAGGAACGCCACGATGAAAGACAGATGAACCCTGGGGCGGCCGAGGTCCACTGGTCCACGTTGACGAGCAGCCGAAGGGAGGGTGCGTTCACCGGCTGCCAGTTCCACCAGCTCCAAGTCTTGCTCGATGGCGGCTGGGTCGCCAACGGATGACCCCAGCCGTGAGAACGACGGCCGATCCGGTCGCCGCCGTCACCGCGCCGAGGGGTCAGCCTGCGGCACCGTCGGCGGTGACGGAGGCGCCGCCGACCCGGTGCTGCCGCACTGGCACACTGCAGATCGTGCAGCGGGCGGCTACGGCGATCTCCATCATCGGATTCCTGATGGGCGCCGCGCCGTTTGCTCACACCACGCCCCAGCCGGTGACGTCGAGCGCACCCGCCGCGGCGGCCTCCGGTACGCCGGTGTGCACGATCACCGACCCTCGCGTGACCGAGGTGTCCGGGCTGGCCGCGACCACCACCGGGTTCGTGGTGGTCAACGACAGCAACCCCGACCCCTCGGCAGAGAAGATCTTCTTCCTGGACAGGCGCTGCACAGTCGTCCGCACGGTCACCTACCCGTCCAGCGCCCGCGACCCCGAGGACCTCGCCGTCGCGCCGGACGGCACACTCTGGATCGCCGACATCGGCGACAACAGCCCGCTCAGCGGCGGTTCCGGCAATCGCCGCGCCACCATCGCGCTGTGGAGCCTGGCACCCGGAACGACGAGCCCGGTCATCCACCGGCTCGCCTACCCCGATGGACAACCGCGCGACGCCGAGACGCTGCTGATCTCCGGCGACGGAACCCCCGTCATCGTCACCAAGGAACCCGCAGGCCAGGTCTACGTACCCGACGGTGCTCTGCGGTCCCGCAACCGCACAGCGGTGAAACTCAAACGGGTCGGTGCCTTCTCCCCCACCGCCACCGGAACGCCCAACCCCTACGGATTCTTCGGCGCCGCCCTCATCACCGGCGGTGCGGTATCACCCGACGGCACCAAGGCCGTGATCCGCACCATGTCCGACGCCTACGAATTCGACGTCTCTGCCGGCGACGTGGCCGGCGCCGTCACCTCCGACGCATACCGGATCACTCCCCTGCCGAATGAGCCGCAAGGCGAAGCCATCGCCTACACCATCGACGGCAGCTCCTACCTGACCGGATCCGACCAGGCAGGGCCCAGCCGGATTCTGCAATATCGACCCACGAGGCCCGCAGCCAGCGTCGCAGCCAGCCACGCGCCGCCTCCCGACATGCGAGCACGGTCCTCCGCCCCGGCCGGCCGGGGCCTGTTCACGGCCGGCGTCGCGGCCGGCATCGTCGGGGCACTCCTGATCATCACCGCCGCCATCGCCATCCGCCGGTCCCGGCACCACTGAGGGTGAGCTCACCCGGTACCGCACCACTTCCCGTCGCCCGCCTCAGTGGCAGCGCCAGATCGCCGGACGGCCGCGGTCGCCGCCCAGAACGGTGCCACCGATCGTGTTGCCGTCCGCGCTGATCGCTATGGCCATCGCCATCTCGCCGTCGGGGCCCCACAACTCGTCGATGGGAACCGGACCCTTGTCGTCGAGGGCGATCCGGCCGGCCGGCTTCTGCAGCCCGTCCCCGGCCAGCAGGGCGGTACCGTCGGCGGTGCCGGCCCGCGCTCCGAGGTCACCAGCATCGGGCAGAGTGGCCGTGCTGAACAACGAGTGCTCATTCAACACCCAGCGGGTCTCGACGCCATCGGCGACGCCGTAGACGTACCGGCCGGCGATCGCCCACGCGATCCCACGCGTGTCCTCGTTCCCCCACGCCGCTCCGAGCCCCTCCGGGGTGCCGTCAGGCCACCACAGCATGGGATAACCGGCCGCCTCGCCGACGATCCTGCCGTCGTCGGCGATGTCGCGCGCAGCCGACGAGTGATCGTCCGGCCGCCACGTCGACGGCCGCCGCAACCGGTGCACCGTGCCGTCGGGCGACCACGTGACGGCGACCGTGTCATCCGGCGCCGTGCCCTGCACCCACCCGGCGATGACCCCCTTCACGTTGATCGCGTGCGGGTGGGTCCACGGGTAGCCCTTGACCTTCGCGAGCGTGGTCACGTTGCCGTCGCGCCACACCCAGCCGGTGCTGCCACCCCCCTGAGTCGTCGAATATCCGACGACGGTGTCACCGACCACGTCCGCGATGGTGCCGGTCGCGGCCGCCGGCAGGTCGACGACCTTGCCGTCCTTCCACAGGATCGCCTTCGGCGGGTTGCCGTTCAGCTGGCCGCCGGCCATGGTGCCGCCCGGGTCGAGAGCCGTGACCCTTCCGGTCGCACCGCCGGGAGTCTCCAGCAACGTCGGCAGGCACCTGCCGTTCGCATGCGGGGTGACGACGGTGCCCGGCTTCGCGGCGGTGTCGTGCAGACCCGCCCGCATCGGCCCGGTGGCCACGAACGCGCCGACCGCGGCGACCACCGCCGCCCCGGCGCCCGCGGCGAGCAGGGCCCGTCCGCGGTTGCGCCGCCGCGCCGTGTGCATCGCCTGCTGCACGTCGGCGCCGCTCGGCGGCACCTCGACGGTCAGCATCAGCCCTTTCAGCTCGTGCTCATCCATTCCCGTGCTCCTCAATCGTCGCCAGCATCGACCGCAGCGCGTCCAGCCCGCGCGAGCTCTGGCTCTTCACCGTGCCCACGGAGCACTTCAGCGCCTCAGCCACCTCCTCGATCGGCCGGTCCAGCAGGAACCGCATGACCAGCACGGCCCGCTGCCGCGGCGGCAGCCGGCGCAGCGCCGCCACCAGGCTGCCCCGCTCGTCCACCCCGGAGTGCGGGTCACCCCCGGCGGCCTCCATCGGCCGCCCGCCCAGCTGCACCCGCGACCATGAATGCCGCCGCTCGTCAATGACTGCGTGCACGAGCATCCGGTGCACGTACGCGTCGATGTTGTCGCTGCGCGACACGCGCTTCCAGTGCTGGTACAGCCGGGTGATCGTGGCCTGCACCACGTCGTCCGCCCGGTGGGCGTCCCCGCCGCACAGCAGAAACGCCGCACGCTGCAACGCCGGCAGCCGCGCCGTCACGTAATCGACGTAGGATTCGTCGCCGGGCCGGGGGTTTTCCCGCATCCTCGTCCTTCCGGTAGCCATTCACCCAACCGACGGTGCCGGCCCCCCGAAAGGTTGAGCCGCCGAACCCGGGCACTTCACGGCGTGCGCCGACCGGGCGGCATCCGTGCCGGTGAGCCTGGACCCGGCCCGGCCGGCGCCATGCGGCGGGCCGGTTCGAGGCAAGGCGTACGCGGAGACGACCTTGCAGCCCTGTGGGGTCGGGCGGACCTTGCGCCCCAGCTCACATCGCCTAAAGCATCCTAGGATAAAGGATCCTCGTCACTTCGAGCGATATTTCGTTGAGGATCCAACCCTGTCTGCGCTGCGAGCGGACGAATGGCGGCTCGGACCGGGTCGTCAGGCAGGATCACGTTGAGACAGGGCGAAGAGCCAGGTCACGAAAACGAACGGCGCGGTCAGCGCGGGCACGCCGACAGGCCCCAATGCAGTGCCGAGCGCCGCCTGGACGACAACGGTGAAGACGACGCCGAGCAGGACGTACGGCACGCGCCTGCGGGACGGGTGGTAGAAGGTGGCGCCCAGAGCCACGGCGGTGAGCACCGCGCTGAACCCGTACAGTCCGCCGGCTACCACCGTGGCGTCAGCGCCCAGTCCCAGCGCGACAAACGTGCTGACCACAGCCCCCGCTACGGCGAAGCCGGCTGCCCAGCGTGAAGTAATCAGAAGCGCCGGCAGGATGAGCGCGCCGGTCACCCAGTTCCCGAGAAGGAACACCTCGGAGATGTCCTTGAGAATGCCGGCCGTGAGGAAGGCGCCGGTCAGATGGACGTCGGCGGCACCGGGGCCGTGCGGCAGGGCGGGCTCGCCCGGCCCGCGGTTGCCCAGCCCGGTGAACTGATAGGCGGCGAGCAACAGCAACCACGTGGTCAGGACGAAGGGAAACGTCAGGACCGGCAGTTCGACGATGTCGAGGATCGCGGCGATCGCCCGGGTGATCAGGGTGCAGACCACCGCGCCGAGTACCAGGTAGACCCACGTCAGGATCCTGGGCGGCAGGTAGATCGAGATGGCGAGTCCGGTCAGCAGCGGGTTGAAGCCGAACAGCCCGTTCCGCACCGCCGCGGACGGGAACCGGAGCACCGTTGCGGTGAGTGTGCCGACGAACAGTCCGACGACGGCGCCGGCGGCGGCCTGCGGTGTCCGGGCCGCGACCGCTCCCCAGGAGACAGCCGTGAGGACGATCAGCCCGCTCATCGGGTTGTTCTGCAGAAAGACCTGGGATACGCCCCGCAACATCGCGTCCAGGAAGCGGACCGTCACGAGCCGGTCCGCGGCTCGGCGCCACCAGCCACCCTCGTGCGCTGTGCGCACCGGTTCGGGATTTCCAGAGGTCATGAGCACGGCCGTTTCCCCGGAGCTGCCCCCGCGCTGTCGACTCCGTGCCCGATCCCGGCCCGGTTAACCATCCATGATGGAGCCGCCGGATAAGGATGCGAGCCGGCCATCAGCACGGAATGTCCAATTAGTCGGCAGCTGCCACGTCCCCGGCGTCGGCGGTCCGCACCCGGCAGGGGTTGTCCCTGCTGAGGGCCGGACACGGCCCGCCGCGAGCGCGATGCGTCGTGCCGCAGCGCGAACGGCCCCCGCTCCGCGAGCATGCTGCCCCGCTCGTCACGGGCGTAGCTTGAGGGCGAAGCGTGCGGGACGGTCTGTGCGCCGCCTCGCGGTTCAAGGAGGCATCGATGAGCCAGGAGCAGAGTGCCGTCGGTCGCGACGACGATCCGGGCGTACAAGGTTCGACGGTAGCCGCCACCGAGTCGTGGATCTCCTCGATGATGCTCACCCCGCGGGAGACCGAGAAGCTGGTGATCTACCAGGTGGCGGAACTGGCCCGGCGCCGCAGGGCCCGGGGGGTCAAGCTCAACTTCCCGGAGTCGATCGCGCTGATCTGCGAGGCCCTGCTGGAGGCCGCCCGCGACGGGCGGTCCGTGGCGGAGGTCCAGGAGCTGGGCAAGGAAGTGCTCACCCGCGACGACGTGATGCCGGAAGTCCCGTACATGGTGACGCTGGTCCAGGTCGAGGCGACGTTCCTGACCGGCACCCAGCTGGTCACCGTCACGAATCCCATTTCCTGAGTCACGACAAGGAGCCCGGCCATGATTCCTGGCGAGTGGCTGCTGTCCGACGAGCCGGTCGAGATCAACGCGGGCCGCCGGACGCTGACGCTGCGGGTGCACAACACCGGCGACCGGCCCATCCAGGTCGGCTCGCACTACCACTTCTTCGAGGTCAACCGCGCCTTGGACTTCGACCGGACCGCGGCGTTCGGCATGCGGCTCGACATCCCGGCAGGCAACTCGATCCGCTTCGAGCCCGGCGACGAGAAGGACGTCGACCTCGTGGAGATCGGGGGGACGAAACGCATCTTCGGCTTCGACGGTCTCGTGGACGGCGCCGCCACCGCCGAGCGTACGGTCCGGCAGGCCATGCGCAGAGCCACGCAACGTGGATATCGCGGCGCACGGGAAGGGCAAGCGCCGCGGAACGACGAGGGTGAGCAGCACGAGGAGTTCCGATGAGCAGCATTCCGCGTCACACGTACGCCTCGCTCTACGGGCCGACCACCGGTGACCGTTTCCGGCTGGCCGACACGCAGCTCATCGCGCAAGTGGAGGACAGCCTGCTCACGCCGGGCGAAGAAGCCGTGTACGGCGGCGGGAAGACGATCCGCGACGGCATGGCCCAGACGCCCGGGGTACGCAATCAGGACGGCGCCCTCGACACCGTGATCACCTCCGCGGTCGTGATGGACCCGATCCTCGGCATCGTCAAGGCGGACATCGGCATCAAGAACGGCCGCATCGCGGGGATCGGCCCCGCCGGTAACCCCCACGTGCAGGACGGGGTGGATCCGCATCTCATCATCGGAGCCGGGACGGAGGTCATCTCCGGGGAAGGGCTGGTCGCGACGGCCGGCGGTATCGACACGCACGTGCACTTCCTCACCCCGGACCAGATATCCCACGCGTTGTCCAACGGCATCACCACCCTGCTGGGCGGTGGTACCGGGCCGGCTGACGGATCCAAGGGCACCACCTGCACCCCGGGGCCCTTCCACATCGCCCGGATGCTCGAGGCCACCGCCGAGTTGCCGGTGAACGTGGGCCTGCTGGCCAAGGGCAACAGCAGCAAGCCGCAGACGCTGGCAGAGCAGATCGAGGCGGGCGCGTGCGGGCTGAAGGTGCACGAGGACTGGGGCTCCACCCCGTCGGCGATCGACTGCTGCCTGACCGTCGCCGACGCCTACGACGTGCAGGTCGCGATCCACGCCGACACCCTCAACGAGGGCGGCTACCTGGCGGACACCATCGACGCGATCAACGGCCGTGCGATCCACAGCTATCACACCGAGGGCGCCGGCGGCGGCCACGCTCCCGACATCATGGCCATTGCCGCGCTGCCGAACGTCCTGCCGTCATCGACCAACCCGACCAAGCCCTACACCACCGACACCACCGACAACCTGTTCTACATGGTCACCGTCACGCACCATCTCAACCCGCAGAACCCCGAGGACGTCGCATTCACCCAGTCTCGGATCCGCGGCGAGACGGAGGCGGCCGAAGACGTGCTCCAGGACATGGGCGTGCTGTCGATGTACTCCTCGGACTCCCAGGCCATGGGGCGTGTCGGCGACACGGTGGCGACCGTGTGGCGTACCGCCGACAAGATGAAGCAACAGCGCGGGAAGCTGCCCGGCGACCCCCAGGAGCACGACAACAACCGGATCCTCCGCTACCTCGCGAAATACACCATCAACCCGGCGATCACCCACGGGATCGGCCACCTGGTGGGCTCGCTGGAACCGGGAAAGATCGCCGACATCGTGCTCTGGCCGACGAACACCTTCGGGGTGAAACCGAAGTATGTGCTCAAGAGCGGGTTCGTCGCCTGGTCGATCATGGGCGACCCCAACGGGTCGATCCCGACGCCCGAGCCGGTGCTGATGCGGCCCACGTTCGGCGCCCTGGGCAGGGCGGCCGGCCGCACCTCGATCACCTTCGTGTCTCAGGCCGCCGTCGACGCGGGCGTACCCCAGGCGCTGAAGCTCGACCGCTGGGTCGAGGCGGTCCGTGGCTGCCGCCACATCGGCAAGCAGCACATGGTGCGCAACGATGCCACACCGGACATCAGGATCGACCCGGAGACCTACAAGGTGTACGTCGACGGAGAGCTGGCCAGCGTGCCACCTGCCGACCGGGTCTCCCTCGCCCAGCTGTACTACATCGTGTGAGGCTGACATGCCGGCACCGGCGGCACCACCGGAAGATGACCCCCTCGTTCCGTTCCTCGCAGCCGTCCAGCTCGCGGACTCGGCCTTCCCCAGCGGTCGATACGCCTTCTCGCACGGCCTGGAATCCTTCGTCCAGGCCGGCGCGATGACGGCCGGCAGCGGCACCCACGGCCTGTGGTCGCTGCTGACCGACCAGCTCGAGCACGGCATCGCCACCGCGGACGGCATCGCCCTGGCATGGGCACACCGCGCCGTGTCCCGGGCCCCCAGCCCCGATCGGTATGACGAGCAGCTGGCACTCGACGCCGACCTGCGATTGACGTCGGTGAAGCTGGGACGCGAGGGGCGTGACGCCTCCGCGCGGGCCGGGCGCGGCATGCTCGGCACCGTGGTGGGGTCGTTCGCGGGGCCGGCGCTCACGGCGTACGCCGCATTGGTCAGCACGGGCACAGCGCCCGGCAACGGTGCGGTGGTGACCGGCATCCTCACGGCCGAGCTCGGGGTACCCCGCCGGCACGCCGTGGCGACCGAGCTGTACGCCTTCGCGGCGGGGTGGCTCGGCGCGGCGGTACGCCTCGGGGTGGCCGATCACCGGGTCGCCCAGTGCGTCCTGCACCGATGCGGGCCGGTGATCGACCGAGCGGTGCACGGAGCATGCCGTGGCGGGCTGGACGACATGTCGAGCTCCACGCCCTTGGCGGACGTCATGAGCATGCGGCACGAACAGGCCGGTCTGCGCATGTTCATGAGCTGACAACGACACGACACGCAGGGGAACCATGATGACCGCACAGAACCTCGGCGGCGCCGGAGCGGGCCACGCCGGACACGACCATGCCGGACATGACCATATGGTCCACGACGGACCGCAGCTGGAGAGGCTCGGCGGTCCTGTGCCCCGGGTCGGCATCGGCGGCCCGGTGGGTTCGGGCAAGACAGCGTTGATCGAGGCGCTGGTGCCTCGCCTCGTCGCGGGCGGTTGCCGGCCCGTCGTGGTGACCAACGACATCTTCACCCAGGAGGACGCCCAGCACGTACGGGCGACGCTGGCGGGCGTGCTATCGCCGGAGAAGATCGTCGGGGTGGAGACCGGTTCCTGCCCGCACACCGCCGTGCGCGACGACCCCACCATGAACCTTGACGCGGTACGCGAGCTGACCGAACGCTTCCCTGACAGTGACGTGGTGCTGCTCGAGTCGGGCGGGGACAACCTGACCCTCACCTACAGCCGGGCATTGGCGGACTTCTTCATCTTCGTGATCGACGTGGGTGAGGGCGACAAGATTCCCCGCAAGCGTGGACCGGGCATCACCACCTCAGATCTGCTCGTGATCAACAAGGTTGACATAGCGCCCTACGTACACGCGGACCTTTCGATTCTGGAGCGCGACGCCCGAGCGGTCCGCGCCGGACGTCCTTTCGTCTTCACCGACTGCTTTTCCGGCGACGGCATCGCCGATGTCATCGTGCACCTTCAGGCAGCAGCCATGCTGCCGCAATCGGCGACGACCAGCCCCGGATGACCTCCGCGGCATCCGCGCGATTGCATGACGCCGACCGGTGGGCACCGCGGCCGCCGGACGCTCTCATGCGACAGCTCAGCACCGCCGACGGTTCAGCGGGAACTGTCGGCCTGCTCGATCTGCACTTGGCGCGCATCGGCGGGGCGACGAGGGTGACCCGGCAGTTCCAGCGCACGCCGTTGTACATCCTCCACCCCATCTACCTGGATCCGGGACGGCCCGGGATGGCCTTCGTCTACCTGCAGCATCAAGGCGACGGCATGCTCCAGGGCGACCGGTACAGGATGGACTTCGACGTGGCCGACGGCACCGACGTCCACCTGACCACCCAGGCGGCGACGAAGATCTACCGCATGGAGGCCGGCTACGCCGCCCAACTGGTGAACATCAGCGCCGGGGCCGGCAGCTTCGTGGAGTACCTTCCCGAACCGGTCATCCCGTACCGGCACTCCCGGTTCGCCGGCCGGCTCACCGTCACGGCCCATCCGCAGGCGACGGTGCTGCTCGCCGAGACGCTGCTGCCCGGACGGGTGGCCCGGGGAGAGTGGCACGCGTACGACCTGTACTGCGCGACAACGCGTATCCGCCGCCCCGACGGCCGTCAGATAATCGCCGATACGCTCTCGTTCGGCGGCACGTACGACCGTGCCGGCACTCCGGCGCGCCTGGGCGAACACGGAGTACACGCGGCGTTCTTCGCGCTGGCACCCCCGGAGCGCACGGCCGGCCTGCACACCGCCCTCCTTGCAGGCCTGGGCGAAAGCGGCGAGGTCCTGGCGGGAGTCAGCACTCTGCCGTTCGACGCCGGCATCGTCGCGCGGCTTCTGGGGCCGTCGTCGATTCCGGTGCGCCGTGCCCTGCACACCGCCTGGGACATCGCGCGCCGACACCTGAAGGGGGCGCCGGCCCCCGATCTCCGCAAGGGCTGACGTCGCGCACAGCGATCTCCGTCCGGCACAGTGGCGCTTCTCCACCGACCGCCGGCACCGACGCCCATTCGCGCTTGGGAATCGCACACCCGGGTAGGTGCGACCGGACATGACCCATCGCGCGAGAAGGAGATCGGCATGACCATGCTGTCTGACTCGGCCCGCCTGCACCCAGCCCGCTCACCGCGCCCGGCGCGTATGCCCGCCGGTGATCGGCGGCCGGGCGTTCCGCGATACGACGAAGGAGCAGGTCGTGGCCACTGAAACCCGAAGTCGCGCCACCGGTCCCGGAACCGGGTCGATCGGGCTGGTGTCGTGCGTGGCCTTCGCGGTCGGCACGATGGTCGGCGCCGGGGTGTTCGTGCTGTCCGGCCTGGCGGTGGAACGGGCGGGCCCGGCGGCCATCGCGTCGTTCGTGCTCGCCGGCGTCCTGGTTCTGCTCTCGGCCCTGTCGTTCGCGGTGGTCGCCAGCCTGGCACCGCCCGGGGGCTCCGGATACGCCTACGTCGGGCAGGCGCTGGGACGACGATGGGGCTTTCTCACGTCGTGGGCGTTCTGGCTCGGCGGCGTGATCGGGGTGGCGTTCGTCCTCAACGCCTTCGGCCGGTACCTGCACGACTTCTTCCTCTCCGCGTTGCCGCCGACCCTGGTCGCGGTGGCCGCCGTCGTCGTGATCGCGCTGCTGAACATCGGTCCGGCGAGCCTCATCGGCCGGGCCGAGACCGCACTGGTGGTCGTGAAGGTGGCCATCCTCGTGCTGCTCATCGTGTTCGCTTTCATCCACATCGGACGCGCCCACTTCACGCCGTTCGCCCCGCACGGCGCAGGCTCGGTGGTCACCACGAGCGCCCTGCTCTTCATCGCCTACCTCGGCTTCAACGTCGTCACCAACATGGCCGGCGACGTGGAACGGCCACAACGGACCATCCCGCTGGCGATCCTCCTCAGCATGGGGATCGTGGCTCTGATCTACGTCGGGGTGGTCGTCGCGCTGCTGGCCGGGCAGATCAGCACCTACGACGAAGCCAGCGTGGGAACGGCCGCGAAGCACCTGATCGGCGACTGGGGCGGCATCTTGATCCCGATCGGCGCGCTGATCTCCACCTTGTCAGCCGCCAACGCGAACATGCTCGGCTCCTCGGAGATCATGGTCCGGCTCGCCGGCGACCGCCAGGTACCCACGGTTGCCGGACGCCTCTGGCACGGTCACCCCGCCGTCAGCGTGCTGGCCGCCGCCGTGACCGCCGTGATCCTGCTGCTCACCGGCGGCATCCAGGCGATCATCGCATTGGGCAACGTCGCCGCCATCGTCGCCATGGTTCTGGTCAACGCGGCCGCGTTCCGGGCTCAGCGGCGCAAGCACCGCGCCGGGATACGTCTGCCCGCCGGTCCGCTGCTTCCCGCTCTCGGGCTGCTCGCAGCTCTGGTACAGCTGGTGTTCATCGGCTGGTGGCAGACCCTGCTCGGACTGGTGCTGGTCGCCGCAGGACTCGGCCTGCACGCCCTGCGCGGGCACCACCAGGCCCAGCACCATGCCGTCATCACCGGCCATCTCCACCAGAACACCGGACCGGCCGGACGCGCCCTCCGGCGGCACCCCGCGAAGGAGGCCTGACCATGTGCCGGCTCTTCGGCATGTCCGCCGCACCCCACCGGGTACGGGCAACGTTCTGGCTCCTGGACGCCTCGGACAGCCTCGCGGTGCAGAGCCGTCGCGAGCCCGACGGCGTGGGCCTCGGCACCTTCGACGCAGACGGCTCGCCCGAGGTCCACAAAGCGCCGATCGCGGCCTACCACGACGCGGCCTTCGCCCGTGAAGCCCGTGAGCTGCGAGCCGCCACCTTCATCGCCCATATCCGATACGCCTCGACCGGCGGCCTCACCCCGGACAACACCCACCCGTTCTGCCAGCACGACCGTCTCCTGGCGCACAACGGCGTCATCGGCGGCCTCGCCAAGCTGGAGGACCACCTGGGCACTGCGATGAACCTGGTGCACGGCGACACCGACTCCGAGCGGCTCTTCGCCCTCATCACCAGCTACGCCGACCAGACCGGAGACATCGGCGAAGCGATCATCCGAGCGGTCCGCTGGGTCGCGGCGAACCTACCCGTCTACGCCGTCAACCTCGTGCTGACCACCGCCACCGACCTGTGGGCGCTTCGCTATCCGGAGACCCACCAGCTGTTCGTGCTGCGCCGCGCCGCCGGCGGGCCAACCGGCACACGGCATCTGGAACACGCGAGCGCCGCAGGAACGGTCCGGGTCCGCTCGGCGGAGCTCACCGCGACGCCGGCAATCGTCGTGGCCTCCGAGCGCATGGACGAGGATCCCGGCTGGCGAGGGCTGGACCCCGGCGAACTCCTGCACGTCGCCGCCGATCAGCACATCACCAGCACCATCGCGCTCGATCGGCCGCCGGCACACCCGCTCTCGTTGGCGGAGCTGAGCGCACACGCCCAGGCGTCCCAGAAACCGGCACCGGCTTCCGGCCCTCACGCCAGGTAGCCGATACGGCCCGGAAGTGCCGTCATTGCAACGCGGCTACGGCGGTGCCTTCCGAGTTAGGCGGAGCAGCGCTCCGCCAGCTCGGCGCCGCAGTCGCTCAGCAGGCCGATCCGGAGCCCCCGCCGCCGGAGTTCCGCCAGGACGCCGAGCGCGTGGTGCCGCGGCTGGCGGAGGCGGGCATGACCGCTCCGGTGATGCGCGAGCGCGACGGGGAGCTGGGCGGATGACGGGTTCGCTCCGCAGGAGAGCGCCACCGCCCTCAGCGTGCTCTCCGTCCCGCCGTGGACCCCGATGGTGCGCTCGCCGAAGCTCCCGGGCCCGCGCCTCCCAGAACCGTGGCCGGCAGACAGCCCCTCGCGCGCACCGGCGAGTTGCTCGGCGTCGCGACACTCCTCAGCGCCGGGGTCGGTCAGCGTGCCGAAGCAGCCGAGGATCACCGCGCGCATGGCCCACACACGGACGCGCCGGAGACCCCCGTGGTGCAAGGGCCTCCGGCGAGGCGGTTCCGTGCGGTGGATCAGGATCGGCGAAGGATCAGGTTGCCGTTGTCCGTGGCGGCGCTCTGCGAGCCGCTTGTTTCGCTGGCGCGTTCTGCGGCGCCGCATTCCCCGCGTCTTATCCGGCTGGCGTTTCGTTCAAACCCAAACCACGCAGGATGTTGTCGCGGTTCGCGTTTCCGCGCAGCGCGGTCAAGGAATTCAAGCGGCCCAGCAAAGTCGTGGAAGATGCGGGGCATTTCAGGTCTTGAATCGCCGACAACGTTTTCTCGAAACGTTGGATGCGGCTTTCAAGGTCCGTCCCACTCGGAAGGCTCGCATTCTTGACCGCTACCTGCGCGTTCACCTGGGCTTGAGTGGGCGGGCAGCGACCGGGAACTTTCACCCCGGTAGGGCCCACACGGTCTGCCGTCGCGTTCGGATCGCCCGGGCTGAAACCCAGCGCCGGTACCAAAGCGTTGATGTCACCGGAGCCGGCTCCGGCGCTCCCCGTCGCTCCACTCGCGGCCGCGTCACCGGGTGCTGTGGCGGCGGCTTTATCCGCTGGCGTTTCGTTCAAACCCAAACCACGCAGGGTGTTATCGCGGTTCGCGTTTCCGCGCAGCGCGGTCAAGGAATTCAAGCGGCCCAGCAAAGTCGTGGAAGATGCGGGGCATTTCAGGTCTTGAATCGCCGACAACGTTTTCTCGAAACGTTGGATGCGGCTTTCAAGGTCCGTCCCACTCGGAAGGCTCGCATTCTTGACCGCTACCTGCGCGTTCACCTGGGCTTGAGTGGGCGGGCAGCGACCGGGAACTTTCACCCCGGTAGGGCCCACACGGTCTGCCGTCGCGTTCGGATCGCCCGGGCTGAAACCCAGCGCCGGTACCGAAGCGTTGATGTCACCGGAGCTGGCTCCGGCGTTGCCCTGTTCGGCGGCCTGGCTCATCCCCGTGCCGACCGCGAGCGCCGAGCCGAGCAGCACTGCGGCCGCACCTCCAATCACCAGCTTGCGCGTCCGGCTGCTGACTCCGCGTCGATACATGCACGGCTCCTCTTCGTCTCGGTACTGCCCGTGCCGAGATATACGAGCGATGATGTGGCAGCAGTTCATGACGCTGAGCAAGCGTTCCTTAAAGCTTCTTTAACGCGACTCCCGGGGCGTGCAGCCGCCAGCATCGTCGCGTCCACGCCCGCGCGGGCCAGCTACGCCGCAGCGCCGAACCCCTACAGCAGGGCGGCGATCTGCACGACCCCTGGGACGGCCTGTTCATCACCGCCAAGAACGGCCGGATTGGTAGTTGCAGTGCCAACGCTTCTTCTGCCGGCCCCCCTCAAGAGTCCTCCACCAGCACCGATGCCAGGGGGCAAGGGTGGTCCCAGGCCATCGCGAAGCGACGCGGAGCGTCCTTGACGCCTGGTACCGATGCTGGAACATGAGGCGAGAGCGGAAGGCCGACCGAGTTGTCGCTCGTGCTTTCCTGGGTCCGCAGGACTGCCGCCGGCCGAAGCCCAGCTCCAGGAGCGAGGATGGAATGCCATGGTGCGGCCCGCCGCGCCGCCCGATGCCAGCCGGAGGCCACCAGCAGGCCGGGCGCGAGCGGGCACGGTCGCGCCGCGCCAGCGGCGCCTTGATACACAGAATGACCAAGTCGGCAGTAACACTTGCTTGCTGCGGGTTTCTGGACCAGCGGTCAAGGTGCGCTAGGACCGGCGCCACTTGACTCTTGTGGTCCTCAGGAACGCGAAGAAGGCTGATCCAAGATCTAGACCAGCTTTCTGACCTACGAAAACCTTCGGTCGGACTGACAGGATTCGAACCTGCGACCCCTTGACCCCCAGCAAGTGGTAGGCCCAGCGACGTGCTAACCAACGTTTTACCAGGTCGCTGAAAAGTATACTCGGCCGAGTAAAGGTGTCGCTACCAATCACCTCCCACCGACACCATCACAACCATCCTACCTGCGGTTTCGTCGCCCAAGTTCTCTCGAACGAGTTCTCTCGAGCGTCTTAGGTGTGTTCCAGCGACGCTGCGGTGCCTATTCGCGACAACGAGCGGCGTGCTAACCCGAAATCGAGGCGATCCGTCGACTCGCACCTGGAACCCACTACACCGCTTCAACCCCCATCTCGCGGATTATCGCCGAGACCCTCAACGCAGAATGGGCCATTATCCGCGAGTTCCTTGCTGCAGCGGGCGAGCCGGCGTCCGTTGCCGTATTGGCGATCGCTTGGACCCTGATACCCGCTTTCCGTAGCCCTCGATGGATGCGGTCAATCGCAGATCCACCCCCGGCAGGACGTCCCGGTACAGGGCAGTTTCGCCAAACAACTGCGGCCCCGGCCGCCGCAGCGCCGGCAGCGACGGCCACCCGAGAGTAAAGCTCTCGCCGTCGCGCGCCAGGCGCAGCCGCGCCGATCCGCTGCCGGGCAGCCCATCCGGGCCCGCAGCGAACGAGAGATCAACCACAGCCGCCCGCGGACCAACCGAGCCGTCCGAGCGTCGAACCAGCGTCGCATCCGGCTCGACCCACGACCCGTCGGCAGCGCGCACGCGTTGTGGCGCAGCCGACTGCTGCAGGGTGAAGGACCCGTCCGGGTTCGCGCACGTCTGCGAATACTCGTCGCGCAGGCCGACGACCTCCACCGGAGCGTCGGCCTGCGCAGCCAGCTGCAAGGCGGCAGAGGCCTGTAACGGCTGAACAACGGTGGTGCCCCGGGGCGGCGTACCGGCTGCCGCCGGTACCGCTGCACCGGCCACACCGGCCATCGCAAGCAGAAGTACGAGCGACGCCCAACGTCGCGCAGATTGATCTAGAACAACGCCTGTCAGGCGATCAGCCACCACAGCCCCCGTAGGTTGCGATCTTGGAGGCGAAGATAGGGGAACATGAATCATCTACGCAACCCGCTATATCGATCACACACTCCGGGCGGGAGGCCGCCTGCACCGGGCCGGATCTGACATCATGCTGCTCATGCTGGCGTTCCTGAAGATCACGCGGACAACAACGAGGGCCAGCCGCGTCAGAGAGACCGGCTCCGTGGAGCTCCCGCAAGCGGCCGCCACGATGTGGTCGTTCCTGTCAGACCCGGCGTCCTCGACGAAGCTCAACCAGGCCGAATTGGGCGTCACGCTGCCGGGCAGCCCGCAGGGCCTCGGCGAGATCCAGGTGGCCGTCTTCGGCACCGGCAACGGCCGACATGCCCGGGTCCACGAGGTCGTCGAGCTGGAGCCCGGCCGGCGCGCCGTGACCCGCAGCCTGACCACCACCTTCCCCGCCTACAGCGTCCTGAGTATCGAGCCGACAGGCCCCGAATCGTGCCGGCTAACGCAGGAGTTCTGGGTAGACGTTCCCGCGGGAATCGCCCTCGACACAGTGCGGGCCGTCAAGCACAACTGCCATCAGGAGTTGCGCACAATGATGAATCTCCTGTCGGAGGTGGCTCCTGGATTGGAACCCTGACCGCTCACCACTCCGCCGGCCGACATGTTTACCTCGGTGTTCCAGGCCCGTCCACGCTGGAGACGTTGTGGCGCCGGCTGCCTCAGCGGCGGATGTCGGTCCGTCACAATCAGTAGTCGGTGGACGTTGGCTGCCGCCCGGATCGCGGCAGATCAGTGAACTTAATCTTGACGTCATGCTGATACGCGTTCCGATGAAAACGATGCGATGGTGAGCTGAGGGCACTGTGCGATGCAGCCGGCCGCTGCGCCGCTTTGAGAAGATTCGGGTGACGGGTTTCGGAGCCATGGTGCGCTCAGGCCGGATACCGTGCCTCGAGGGCTTGTTCCACGCGGACGGCCGCATTCGCCGAGTCCTCTACGACGGGCCGCAGCTGTCGCGGTTCCGGTTGCACTCGCTTCATTTCGGCGCGAGCCAGCTGCCTCGTGGCTAATACTGTACCCATGCAAGGCCTTGGGTTGAAACGCGAGCGAGGCATGCGGACATCTGTGCGAGGCGCCGCTGGCTTGATGGTGATCCTGCCCGCGACCTTGCTAACGACCGTTGGTTGCAGCCGGCAAGACCCGGGGGCAGAAACAGAGGCGAAGAGTACGCATCCAACACCGGTCGAGGCCGCCTGCGACTTGAACAGGGCAGCGATCGCTTGGTCGGAGATTTCTCAGCAGCCCGTGATCGCGAGCGCATTCACGGTCGATGGTGCCAATGTGACTCACGTTGCAAAAATCGACGTGGGCCCAAGGGTGGACGACGCGGCGTTGACGGCGGACGCTGTTCATGTCGTCGTTCAATCCTTGGCTCGGCGACTTAAAATGGATATCCAGAATGTTCCTCTTTCTGATGTTCAGACGGACATCAGCTTTTCCAATAACCCTGGAGTGCGTATAGTGGTCTATTCAGGCGCTGACCAGGTGTCGGGAGTGTTCAGGACTGACTGCAATCCGGTTATAACGGGAAAGCTGACGTCCTGGACGGCGGCGACCAGAGGTGTCGTCGACTGTTCACAACCGAAACCCGCCGGCGGATACGATCTGCAAGCCTATAGCTACTGCGAGGGCTGGACGGAATTGCCGCCGGCCTCCGGAGCGCCAGCGCAGGACGTCTCTACAGATTAATGATTAGCCTTACTGGTGGAGTGGGCGGAAATGTCAAGCTACGTGCTGTTCGATGATGTTCTGGACGTCGCCTATTCGCAGTTTTACGTGCTTCAGGTGACGCGGGATTCCGTCGCGATGCAGGACGCTTTCCGGGGCGCCGGAAATGGCCTCTGTGGAGGCGCGACGACAGATTCCCTGTTTCTGACGACTGGTTTGCATACCGGCCCGGTCCAGTTGCGAGTCGAGCGCCACGACGACGCCCCCGACCTGGAGCCTCAGTGGGAGGACGTCGTGGAGACTTCCTTTGCTGCGGCGAGCCAGGTCTTCCTTCAGACATGGGACGGCGCGCAGTACCCCTTGGATCTGACGGCAGAGGGCTACAGAGTGCGGTACGGTGCCCGTGGCTTGGACCAGGCGCGTGAATTGGACAGCCTTGTGGATGGGCCTCCCGTCGATTCGTACAAGCTCGACTTCTGGCCATCCGCCTTCGCTGGCGACCGTGTCGTCAAGGTCGGCAGCCAGACAGCGGCGCGTCGGCACGAGACTGTCCGGCAGGGGCTTAACCTCGGTGCGGAAAATTCGCTGACCGGGCCCGAGAGCCACGAACCCACGACTGAGTGGAGTGCACCTCTCCCCACGGAGCGTCTGGCAAGAGTGGGTGGCTATGTGCAAAGTCTCATGCTGCTGGACCGGAATCTCGCACTCGCATTATCGGGCCAAAGCGATGACACGCTCCGTCTGATAGCACGACGCGCCGCCTTGGATGCCCTTCGCGTCGCCGGTCTTGCAACGGCGCCTGTAGCCGGTCCAGCTGTGGAGGCTCTGCAACGAGGTGGGCCCCTGCCTTCGTCATTTGCCAGTCGTCGCAGCGCCCACCAGCTGCTGAGCGGCGCGGTTCCGCAGACGACAGTTGCCCGTGTGCCGTACGGCGGAGACGATATCGTGCAGCAGGACTACGCCATTGAGGCGATGCTTGTTACGGGTGCTGCGGATGCATTAGCGAGTGCGGTAGACGCCGTCGTACTGGCTGCGGGTACGCGGGGACCCAGCTATCCGCAACTGTTCGACGACCTTCGTGCGATCTTGCCCTCCTCAGCGCCTTAAACGAAATTGAGAAAGTCCCGAGAAGCTGTGGGGCCTCCATTAAGGCGGAGGCCCCACAGCGAATTGTTCTATGGACCAGATCAGGCGACGATTTTTACGAAGAACTTGTCACCGTTGAGGATGCGGCTTTCAGACGCCGAGTAGAACTTGCCGAGCATGCCGCCTCCGTTGCTGTTCTGGTTCTCATCGATGTAGCAGCGACTGTAGCCGTAGGACCCGAATCGCGTCTCCGGTGGAAGCCCGCAGTCCGCCTGAGTTCTGGGCAGGACCGCGACCGTGGTGCCCGATTGTTGTGTGTAAGCACCTTGCCAGGTCGATGCGAACGGGTACTCGTCGCACGAATTCCCAGCCGTTTTGTATATCTTGATGTCGCTCGAGCAAGCCTTCGCCCTGTTCTTCCTCATGAAGGTGGGGCTATACACGCGATTAAGGGCGTTGGATGTACCTGGTTCCCCATCGAGGACGCCTGCGCCAGGTTCGCCGGGCAGGCCGCTGTCCTGCGCGCGCCCAATGTGCCGTGCCAGCTCAGGGTACGGACCGCTCTTACTATATTTGAGCGTTGGAATGTAGTTCGGTACGACACAGCCGAGCGAGGCGGTAACGGTCTTCGTGTCCCGGTCGCAGCGGATCCAGTTCGAGCTGGGGTGCCACCACCCCTTCTTCTGGTCCTTCGTGCGCCCGACGTAATACTCCATCGTCGCGTACCTCGCGGCTCGCGTACCGGCGGAGACCGGCGGACGGAAGGTTCCGCTGAACTGCACCCATTTGCCAATTCGATCAAGACTCGGGGAGCTCTTCTGCACCTCCACCTTCGCGCAGGTCTGGTTGCACCACATACCAACGTTGGCGGCGCGGACTCCCGTGGCGAGGCCCTCGAATCCGGTAACCCGCAGATAGACGTGGTAGTCGACGGTGCCACCCTTCTGGCTCATGCGGGTGTAGCGGTACGCGTCATAGAAGATCTTGCCGTCGAGGCGCATTCCGTTTTTTGTCACCGTCCAGAGCCACGTCTCCACATGTTGGAACCAGCACGCCGAGGTGCGCGTGACTTTCCACTGACCTACGCCGGTTTTGCAGTAGTCCGGCAGCGGAGTGTTACCCAGCTTGCCGACCGGTGTCGTAACTGAGGTGCCGGCCGCCGATGCCTGCTGGCTGACGACGTCGGAGACATCGATAGAATCCGTAGGCGTCTCCTTGGAGACGTGTGTGCATGAGAAGCTGGTGTCGACGGATGCGCCAGATCCGGCGTCGCAGTCGGCGCTTGCAACCGTGGCAGTCGGTGATGCGTCGAAGCTCAACGCGCTCGGGGTGTCTTGGAGCGCATCGCTAGTAGCCGGCGTCCAATCTTCCGTTTCCGTCTCGTCGACGCCCACCTCGTCTTCGCCTTCCACCGGCATGGGTGAAGGATCGGTCGGTTCGGTGTACGTTTCAACAGGTCCCGATTCCACGGTCGGGCTTGCGAAATTCGCCCGGATGGTGAACTCGCACCAGGCGGACCAGCCTGAACTCATGCCCGTGCTGTCAGTGGCCATGACTCGCCAGCGGTACGACTGCTCCGATGTGAAGAGGTCTTGTTCGACCGTTACGGCCGCACGGGTCCCAGTCGCGGTGGCTGCAACGGTGCTGGTCCCAACCGGCGTCCCCGAAACGGTCTGATATTCGAAGGTGGCGTCGGTCGCGGTGGAATCGACGTCTGTGAAGGTTGCCGACAACTCCGGGGTGAGTGTGTTGAGTACCGGACGGGAGGTGCCGGTCAGGCATTGGCTGCTGGATTCGGTAGCGCGCGCGGTGAGGATGGGGCTTTGGTACGCGTATGTAACGACCGCGCCGGGTGCCTGCGCTCCGCCGTTGTACTCCATGGAGTAGAAGCGCTTCTGCGAGCTCGAAGAAGCTTCGTTGACGGCGCGAACGCCGAGATAGGCAACATCGCGCCCTTCGTCCGAGGCGCGCTGGAAGAATGAAGTGGCCTTAACGGAGGACGGCTGCACTGTGCTGCAACCCGTCGGGCCGCCCCACGACTCGTTGGACTGGCCGTCGGTGAAGCGCCAGGTGGGCTGACTGGTCCACCGACTTGCGGTGCTTGGTGCAGTGACCGTACCGACCTGATAATAGATGTTACAGCTAGCGGAAAGATAATTGCCCAACACGACGGTCGCGTCGGTAATCTTCTTGCCCTTAAACGCCGCAGTGTCGAAGTTGACGAACGCGCGTGACACCTTGCCGTCGCGAAGTCCGATCTCGAGATACGTACGAGTCGAGAGGTCCTCTGTGACGCCGTCACGCACCCACGTGTCGAAGACTGGAGCGCCAAGGTGGACCGTCGGGTCAATCGTGACGGGATAAACGGTACGAGGATCCTTCAGGAAAGCTGCATCGGGCTCAATCGTGAGTTTGACACCAGCACCATCCACCGCTTCGGCGTCTATCGACGTGTCCCGGGCGGCAACCGCCGTCGCGGATATACCCATCGTCCGGACGGCGAGCGGATCTCCAGTATCCGGGTCAGTACGTGAATCCCACATCAGCGGAGCCGGGGTGCTAGCGAGGACATTGCGATCCTCGTCCAGCAGGGTTAGTCGCCCGTCGTTGGTCAACCGATGAGAGGCGACATCCACACCGGTGATAGGAACGGTTAGCTCGCCGACTTGGGCGGCCGCCTTACGGTTCTTAACGATAAAGAAGCTCTCGACCCCGGTGACTGTCGCCTGAACGACCAGGTCAATCCCAGTCTTGACCTCGGGGTAGATAGCTTTATCACCATCCAGAAGTGGATCCGGCAGGTTCCCGGTATAGCTCATCGCGACAGATTCATCCCCGGAACCCAGCGTTGCAAGCTCGTGAGTGCCGGCGAGCGCTTGGCCCGAGATCGTCAGACCGTCCGGGTGAACCCGAGGCGCCACGGATCCATCCGGCTGCTTTTGCAACGTCAAATCTGTCGGAACCCATTTGCCGTCTTGCAGGACGCGGACCGGTGCCGCGCTAAGTGAGTGTTTGAGATGGGGTCAGATGCGGGTCAGGGCGCGGCGGGATTGGCGTCGTGATGGGTGTCCGCGGGTGATCCGGCGGAGCATGCCGTTGATGGCTGCCCAGCGGATGAGGGCTTCGGAGACGGCGGGGTCGCGTTCGTAGTCACGGGCCAGGCGGCGGTGGGCGGTGAGCCAGGCCAGAGTTCGTTCGACGACCCAGCGGCGCGGTTGCACCGCGAAGCCGCGCTGGTCAGCGGGTTTTCGCACGATCTCCACGGTGGTTCGCAGCCGGTCGGCGGCCCAGTCGACGAACCGGCCGGCGAACCCGGAATCGGCGAAGACGTGCCGGACCGGGCTGGTCAGATAGAGACCGAGCAGGGCGGTCTTGCCGCCGTCGCGGTCCTGCCACGAGGCGGCCAGGACGCAGGCGGTGATCAGCAGCCCGGCGGTGTCGGTGACGATGAACCGTTTCCTGCCGTTGATCTTCTTGCCGGCGTCGTAGCCACGCGAGTCGCGTCCGACGGTGTCGGCGCCCTTGACGCTCTGCGAGTCCAGCACCCCGGCCGAGGGCTCCGCAGCGCGGCCCTGCGCCACCCGGGCCTTGACCCGCAACACGGTCAGCAGGCTCTCCGTCACCCCGGCCTCCTCCCACCGGACGAAATACCAGTACACCGTCTGCCAAGGCGGCAGGTCCGCTGGCAGATACCGCCACGGACAGCCCGACCGCACCAGGTAGAGGATCGCGTTGACGATCTCGCGGCGTGGATGTTTCTCGGGCCGTCCGTCGCCGCTGGGCTCAGGAAGGAGGCCTTTGACGAGGTCCCACTGGGCGTCGGTCAGGTCGGACGGGTACCCACGGCGCGATGACACCGCGACACCCTGCCCGAGCCAGCCATCATGATCACGCCGCCACACCGTCTACATGAGAACTTCTCAAACACTCACTTAGTGTGTGTTTGAGAGTGGTGTCGCACGGCGTGTCCCTGACGGCGGCCGGGGTGGCCTGATGCTGTCGCGGTGAAGCGTGAGCGGCGGTACCCGTCGGACTTGACCGATGCGCAGTGGGAGATCGTGGAGCCGATGCTCCCCTTGATCAAGGAGCCAGGTCGGATCCCGAAGCATCCGCGGCGGGCGATCGTGGACGCGATTCTGTACGTGGTCCGCAGCGGCTGCTCGTGGCGGCAACTACCGGTTGATTTCCCGCCCTGGCAGACCGTGTACTGGCAGTTTCAGCAGTGGGAGCAACGCCAGGTCACCGAACGGATCCTGGAAGAACTCCGTGAACAGCTGCGCCTCGCCGAGGGCCGTGAGCCCGAGCCGTCGGCCGGGGTCATGGACTCGCAGTCGGTCAAGGCCGCCGACACCGTCGGCAGGGACTCCCGCGGCTACGACGCGGGTAAGAAGGTCAACGGCCGTAAGCGGTTCATCGTCACCGACACCCTCGGTCTGCTGGTCGTGGTCTGCGTGATGTCAGCGTCGTGGCAGGACCGCGACGGCGCGAAGACGACCCTGCTCAGCACCTACACGGCCTCGCCGATCCGGTACGTGTTCGCCGATCAGGGCTTCGCCGGCAAGCTGGTCGACTGGGCTGCCGAGACCCTGAAGATCACCGTCGAGATCGTCCGCAAACCAGCGGACCAGCAAGGTTTCGTCGTGCACCCGAAGCGGTGGGTCGTCGAACGCAGCCTTGCTTGGCTTACCGCGCACCGCCGCCTGGCCCGCGACTACGAACGCGACCCCGCAGTGTCCGAAGCGCTCATCCGATGGGCCGCGATCAACACCATGGTCCGCCGCCTCGACCGTGGCCGACCTGCCACCCGACAAGCCCGCCGGACACTCAGCGCGCCCGGATAACCGCCCTCTCAAACACCCACTTAGATCTCCGGCTAGACACCTCTAGGGATACCCGAACTGCCATCCTCCGCAAGCCAGGAGCTTCTGTCCAGCACACGACCTAGCGTGACGAGGATCCGTCGACTCGCGCGCGGTCGGCGGAATATAAGGGCAGCCTCTCGAATCGCCTGATGCGGTCCGTTCGTCCGATGGCTTCCCCGCTTCGCGGCTTTAAGCTGTGGTTGGCTGTAATCCCGGTGCTGCAAAGACGGGCGATCGGGCGGCGTCCACCGGGAGTTTCCGCTGCCTGCGCCCGTACCAACCTTCCGCCCTCCAAGCGCGAGGCCAGCTCTGCCCTGCCAGCGCTGCTGATCACGCCGTATCAGCGGCAGATCCGGATGTCGGCTGCGATGAGTCCCGACGGCAAGCGTTCCCGCCACGAGCCACGCCTGCGACCGCGACCTGCCGCCGGCTTGACCGCAGGGGTCCGGCATCCTGGTGACGTGACAGCTCCGGAGCGCTTTCTCCAGTTCGAGCACGGCTATCGAGATGGGTTGCATTTCTACACGGTCGCCGTCGATCAGTCGAATCTTCCTAGCCCGGTATGGCTAGGTTTGCGAAAGCTGGACTACCCGGAAGATCCAGACCTGAATCCGTGGCACCGACACGCGATCAACAACTGGTACGGGGAATCGCTCGCGGTCTGGCGTGCGCTGACGTGGACGTTGACCGCAGGCCGGAGCCGGTATGTCATTCCCTGTTACCTCCGTGACGAGGTGGCGCGATGCCTGGGTATCGGTCGAAAGGACATACAGCTGGTTCGGTGGGAGTACGAGGTTGATATCGAGCTGCCGGACTGGGAAGCCGCCGATTACGGGTTCGTTCCGGCTCGCACCAACAGCCTTCTGAGCCGCACTGAAGATACCTGGGACATCGATCACGTCGGATTCGCAGGTCTGTTCGAGGTGAACAGCTTCCGCCAGCTCACCGACATCGACCGCGTGCTCGCCGGCGATACCTGCTCCGAGCTCACGGTGTTCGCCCTCCACCATCCAGGGAGGCGAGACGAGTTGGCCGCCGCGCTCAACCAGAGTGACCGCCCTGACCTGGCCGCCGTCCTGGAGCCTGGCGAAATCTTCGTCGACATGGCGGTAGACCGCGAATGCGGCCTCTTTCCCAGGAGCTACCTCACCGTCAAGGCACCCGACCTGACCCCACAGGTCGACCAGCTGGCCGACCACTTCAGTCAAGCGTTTCGCCGTTACCTCGACATGGTCGGCCAGATCCACACGTGGAACGACTTTCATTCCGCAATCGATGGACTGCTCGCTCCGCCTCATACCGGCGGTATTCACCGGGGCTGACTGCTGCGCCGACGCTGTCTCCGGCCTTCGGATCGGCGTCACGGTCACGCCGATTCCAAGGGCACCGACGGGAGCTCGGTAGACGAAGAATCGCGCGAGCTGCGGAGACAGGTTGAGAGACAGCCTCTCAGGTACGCGACCAGACGGATGACGTGCCCGACGGGCGGCTGCGGCGCTGCTGCTAGCCGCGGTGTCGGGTCCGCGACGCGAGCGAGTCCCTGCCCCGAACGCCACGGAGCCCCCGCGGAGCGAACCTCAGATGTCGTCTGCATCGTCCCTCACGATGTGATCTGCAATCCTCCCGGCACAGCGGGCGCGTCTTGATCGGCGCACACGGCCGTCGACGTGAGCGTTCACCGGATGTCATGACCCGCTGCTGACCCAGTTAAGGACCCTTGAGCCGCCGCGCTGGTCAGATGAGCGCGCCGGAGACCCGATCCCCCTGACGAGGGACCGATACGTCTCCGGCTGCGGACGACCTACTGATTCCGAGCACATGTGGTCAGGTGGCCTACGAGGAGCGGCGGTCCAGCGAAGACTGGCGGCGCGCAATGTCGGCGCCAGAAGAGTAAGGACTGTGCTGTCACGATTCCTTTCGACCACCTATGCGTGGCGACGCCACTGGATGTACTTATCTCGGCCATTAAAGTACTCGCAGGGTCACGAGCCGCAAAGTGTCCACGCACTCCTACGGGAGTGTCACCCACGCGAGGGCGAGCCAATAGCGCTAGGATGCCCATCGCATCCCCAGGGCCGTGTCTCGCCTATGTTTGTCATTTATCAACACGAAATCAACCGTGCCCATGCCGGGGTCTGCGATGCGCTCGGGCCTGAGAGATCTGGATGCTATCACCTCGCTATACTCTCCGCGGCTAGGAGAATAAATAGCAGTGACTGATTTCGGCTCCTCTGTCACTGGAAAGCGCAGCCGAATCTCAAGATGACGGATCCTGCATGTTGGTCTCTCTCGTATAAAGCACTGCATCGCTTGCGCGTCGTCCTCGAAAGTAAGCCTTATACCCGTTCTTACTTCCTCATGCCGACCCATGGGGCGCCCGAGGTAGATCCATCTGTGAACGCCGTGATCCTCTTCTGTCACCTTGCCGTCAAGGATCATATGTTCACCCACCAGCGGCTCACAAAGAAATTGCTTCTTCGTGCGGCCGGTCCAGTAGAACGTGGCCTCGATGAGGCGAACGTCGCGCCTACGGGCCTTAATCACCATCTCGCGGGTCCATGTATAACGATGGTGCGCGCCCACCTTCTCGACAAGCTCGGTGGAGTGAAGTGAAATTATCTCATAAGGCGACAGGTCCATGAATCTTCTGCCCCAGGCATAGGTTAAGGCGGTGGCGCAGATAGTTGAAATTACGCCGGCACCAATCGCGACAATCACGCTGCGGTTGCCGAAACAGCCGCGGCGGAACGTTTCATCCGGATGGGAGGTCCGTTAGGCTCAGCTGGTACCAGTCGGTGCCGTGAAAGACGTGCAGGTCCGGGCCGCGTCCAACCAGGCGTGCAAGGTCGGGCAAGGCCTGCCCGTCGGGTAGCACCAGCCGGTACCGGCCCGCGTCGCGCAGGCCGCTTTGCCCAAGTTCGCCGATGACCAGACGATCCCGGTTCGCACGAAAGCCGCCGGCCATCCCCACGCGGCGATCGTCGACGACGAGACTCCTGGCACCGTGGGCGATGTCGTTGCCCCACGCGCTCACCTCCCCGTCCTCGGACTTCACCAGTGGGAAGTCGGAGTAGTAGCACGCCCAGGCGGTTTCCCCGGTGACGTTAAGCGCGTAGCAGTCGTCGATCGGCGCCGCATCGTTCGGGGAGAATCGCCAGTCCGGGTCTCCACCCAAGCCGAAACGGATCAGCCCGCACGAGCCCAACGGCTCGGGTCCGGGACCGCCCCAGCCGTAGTTGCCGAACACGCCCTCATCGAAGTAGCTCACCCAGGCATTGCCGGACGGCGTAGTGAGCACGTCTTCCACGCCGTCACCAAAGGTGTACTCGGCGACTACGGCGCCGTCCGAGCCGTACACGATCGCGTTGCGATCTGGACCCTCCGGCCGCCACCGGCACCGCGCCGCGACTACCAGGAACCGGCCGTCCGGCAACGGCTGGGCGGTGGCGTGCGCCAGCGGCATCTCCGCGATCCGCACCACCCGAACGGAGCCGGACGAGTGGACCGTGATCCGAGCGCCAGCCGGCCGGGCCGCCCGCGGGTCCGGGAACGACGCCCACCCGGGCTGCACCGTCACCGACGTCAACGCCTCCCGATCAGCGGGCGTCGACCATAGAGCTACAGCTTCGCCCGCCGGACCGATCGACACCGACAGCAGCACATCCTCGTCGTCCATAGCCGTCAGCCGGCCATGCCAGCGCACCGGCACCACAGGCAGCGCCAGCGCCTCCGCACGCTCCTGCTGTTGATGTTCCTTCAGCTTGTTCTCCCACCCGGCCACCGCAGTATCTGATCACGTCACACGTGCGAGCGGAAACGGAATACGAGGCCCTGCGGCTCGGCAGGAACACCACAGCACGGAGCGACAGCCCCGCCGGCGAGTGCATGACGCCCGACCCTTCGGCCGCATCTCCGGCCCGACCGCTTCGCGGCAAATGAGTGTGCGTCAGCGTTCGGGTGAGCCATCATCGCGACGTGAACACAGGGAGAGGCGGGCGGGTCGTGTTGATCGACGACCTACGCTCGTTCGTCGATGGCCGCGAAGCCGACGTGGCTCGCACGAGCGCGGACGGGATCACGCTGCTGAATCGCTATCGCGACCGACGGCTTGACGAACTCTGGCTTGACCACGACCTCGGCGAGGACGACACGATCTGGCCGGTGGTCGAGCTTCTGGAGCACGCCGCTTTCGAGGAACGCCCGTTTGACATCGGCATCATCCAGGTCCACTCCGCCAACCCGGCCGGCGCCCAGAAGATGGTGCAGGCTCTCACGCATTGGGGCTACCACGTCCAGGTGGCGACGGGATCAGCCGAAGTCGGCTACCGGGACAGCCCGACCGGCTCCGACGGACCTACCGCGACAGGCTAGACACAGTCACACCTAGCGCGGTCAGCGGCAGAAGAGGATGTCACCTGGACCAGGCTCTTAGCCCTTGTCCCGTTTGACCACGGCGCGCAGAATGCAGCGATGGCTGGCCCGATTGAGACGGCGATCCGCGAGTGCATGACCCCCGAGTCCGAGCTGCCGACGCCGACCGGGCAGGCAAGCTTCGGCATCGGTGAGATGACCCTGAGTTCGCTGGTGCTTCTGTTCGGTCCCAAGAAGGCTCGAACATCCATCAGCTGGGCATGCCTCGAAGGCATCCCGGATTACCTTCGAGGTAGGCAGTGGGTACCCATCGGCGCTAACCGCGACGTTCAAGGGCGCCAAGATTCTTTGGACGGCTATCTCAAGGGGTTCCTCAAGCGGCAGACAGCGAACTACGTCGCCGTTGTCCTAGAGCGAGCCGGCGTAGTTGAGCTGGACCGAGGACGTCCAACTCGCGTGAGGCTGCGGTTCTAGGGCTACGACATCCACGCGTGGTCATGGGCGCCGCCCTGCATGCGGCAGATGAATGCTCTCAAGATTGACATCATCTGGGCTGCGAACGCCCCTCCTGCGTGAGTCGATGTTGGTCAACGATGTCGAGATCACCTTCAAATGAGACCGCGACGACCCAGGACCTGTCGGTGGCTAGGAAGTAGTGGTGCTCGGGTATCTCAAGTAGGGCAGCGACGACGGCAGGAACGTCCACACCCCTGAAGCGAACTCCGTAGGCTGAGACGCCATCTCCGGCATGCTCGACGATCGACTCGTCGGTCGCAAGCCGTCTTACCTCTCGAACGACTGAAGCCGCCAGCTCCGAAGCATCGGAAAAGTTCCAGTGCGAATGACCTTCACGCACCGTAGACCAGTCGACTTTGGATCCGGTCGTTGAAAAGTGAAGGCCAATCCAATCAAATGCAGTAGAGTCGTCGAAACGGTCCAAGCCGGCCAATGGTGGCGCCGCAAATACGGTTCGCTCCCAGTAGTCATCGATCATTTGCGCGCCTACGGTAGCGAGGTCGATCGTCCACGATTCATTACAGCACTCTCCGGCGCTCATCACCTGTCGTTCAACGCACTGATCTCGGCAGATCCGTGCGTCGATCATGCAGCTCGAGCAGCCACCGTTGCACGAAGCGTGAGGACCTCGGGTCATCGATCCACCCTCATCGCCGCCACGTCAACGACAGCGGCAACAAGCCAGCCGCGCTGCATTCCACCCCGGCAACCCTTCCACCCCAACGCCGTCCACGCACGCTCGGCACCGACGCAAACGCCTACGCGACCAAGGGCTCGAAGCGGCTCGCCCACTCCCCTATCGGGCAGAACATCGACCCCAACCCACAACGACACCGGCCGACCGGCGCCTAACCGTCTGGCCGTGCCTTGCGGATGGATTTGAGCGCGGACAGGGTGTGGTCGCCGCCTTTGCGGCGGCGCATCACACCCCAGAGCTGGTCATCGGCGAAGCTGTAGCAGCCGTGGAAGTAGCGGATCCCATGGGTGCGCTTGTAGGTCGCCGGCAACCGGTCCGGACGCCCTTCCGGTGCCCAGCCGGCGCCGTGGTGCGGGCGGATCGACAGCGGCCCGAACTGGTCGAACGCGAAACACCGCTGTGGGAACGCCGTGGTCACCTCTTCGATCCGGTCCAGCTTGGCGTCGAAATCGGGGTCCTTGGATTCTTTCCAGGTCCGGGTGCGCTGCCAGCTGACCTCGTTGTCGCGCAGCAGCTGCCGCAGCCGTTCTCGTCCGACGGCCACCTGACGCACCGGGTTGGTGGCCAGGTAGTCGGCGAGTTTGCGCAGGCTCCAGCGGGTGAACGGACGCCCGAGCTTGCCCGGACGTGTGGTGGCCGTCGCGACGATGAACGCTTCATCGTCGTCATTGATCCGGCGGGGACGGCCTCCCGCCCACTGAGGGTCCAACGCGCGAAGACCGATCTCGTTGAACAGGTGGATCACGTCCCGGACCGTGTCTTCATGCGCCGCGACCAGCCTGGCGATCGAGGGCACCGGTGTCCCGGACGCCGACGCCATGATGATCAACGCCCGGCGGACCCGAACCGAATCGTGCTTCCCACGGCGCACAAGTTGCTGCAGCCTGCGGCCCTCGTCCTGGGTCAACCGCCGTGCCGTACCGGCTCGGCCACCCGCCTACCTCACTCTCGACAGCGAACACCACCGTCGAGAGTGAGCCCAGAATCTCCGGCCACCACGAACGCCCCCCGGCGTGTCACCAACCCGGCAAACGTTCATGGACAACGCGCTAGCCAAGGGCAGCTCCTGCTCGAGGCCCCGGCACCCTTGTTGCAGGCCGAATCGCGGCACCTGGGGGACGACGAGCCCTCGCCCCGCGTTCACCCCCGGCGCGGCAGCGTCCAGCCCTCGGCGATGTACGCGCACCTCGGGCTCGGCCAGGGCCGGCCAGGGCCGGCCAGGGCCGGCCAGGGCCGGCCAGGGCCGGCCAGGGCCGGCCAGGGCCAGACTACGGGCCCTGAGGACGCCGGCGCCTGCTGGCCGAGCACCGACGCCACCCATGGCCCACTTCCAGCGTACTGAAATCCGCCGATCTAATTAGATGCACGTCGACTTGAAGAGCTCGCCAGCCCCGCTTCTTCGATACATTCGACGCTCGTAGGCACATTGACAGTCGAGAATTGGTCTAGTAGAACGGAGAGTGGCGCGCACGCCTGCACAAACCCACAAGGACAACCGCCTGATACATGAAGCGGTGTACTTATGAAGCGCCGCTCGCCCTCTATTCTATGCGTCGCCGCCGTGGCATTGGTTGCGGCAGCGGTTCCAGCCGATTCCGCCATGGCAGGATCACCGCGGACCACCTACCGGGCGGGGGCATCGGTGGACTCGAAACCAACATACGACTCCGCCACGGGAACATTCTCCTACAAGTGCACTTACGCCTCATGGGCTTCCGTACGGGTCAACTGGCAATGCAGCTTGACGGCCCCCGCTCTCGGCCTGACGCTTTCCAGCCACAGCGGGTCATTCAGTAACGGCTCATACAACGCACCGCGCTTCTACTACACCAAGCAGTACGGCATCACGACAGTGTGCACAGTCGCGTACGCTGCATACGCCGACGGCTCGGATTGGGACTCAGACACGACCTGCCTGTAAGTCGGCCACCTAGCGGCCGCCACAGGAATCGATAGACTCACCGATCGCGATTGCCATGTGCGGCCCAGTCATGTCCCCCTGCTGCGTCCTGCGTACGACGGCGCAGCAGGGGACAATCCTGCGTCAGCGAGATGCTGATAGCATTACCCCTGATCAAGGGAGGATTGATGGACCCCTGGAAGCAGGACCCCGATTCAGCCACCACGACGGACTTGACGGTTCTGATCGGAGTTCTGGCCAACGTGCAGGCCGCCCTCTCGGTCGACAGTCCTGATGAGGTGATGTCTCACCTGCTTGACAGGCTGCGTCGAGACCTGCGGTCCCTCGGCCTCACCTCCTCCGACCAGACCACCGAGGTGATCAAAGCGGTGGCGGACATGAATGCTCGACTGCGTATCTCCATTGGAGAGGTGTCGGGCGCGTAAGCATCGCCGGCATCCGGGTCGTGTTTCGTAGTGCACGAAACCATCTATTGAGCCCTTTCATTCTGCGTAGCGGTCGTCTACAGACAGGGCAATGGCCTCGCTGTTGCCGTGAGCGTTCAGTCACCATGCCTCCACCGAGTAGCCGTTGCGCATCTTCGGCTCGACCGTCGGGCCATGACCGTCATCGTGCCGTATCGAGGCCAGATGATCTTGAAGGATTCGCTACGGAGGGTCAATCTGGCGCCGCGGCTCCCACCCGCTCGGCGGCGGATCAATTCAGTGGAGGTGTCAAATTTGTTAGGGGAACGGCTGCTCGGGACGAGTTGCAACCATTTGCTGCCGCTCGGACAGGCCGTGACAGCGGAAGCCGTCGTCGCTCGACGGCCCCTTCAGCGTTCGGCCAGGCTCGGACGTGGTGACCGACGCGTCCATCGTCCCGTCATGCGTGTCGATAGTCGCTGCGCGGCGGAAACAGTGGAGATTCCGCGACATCATTTCGCGTCATAACCCACCGAAAGTTGGAGTTCGGCGGCGCCTTCGTGACCCTAGACTGCCCCGGTGTCTGCTCGTGCCGCCATGCTGCTCGCCGCGCCGTTCGCACTGCTGGCCTTCGCCATGCACGTCGGCGCGACGCTCTGGCTGCAACCCCTCACATGGCGGATCGACTCGTTCGCCTTTGGTCTACTTGCGTACTTCGGCCTCGCGGTGACCAGTTTCGGTATTCCCTTGGCAGCCTACTTGTTGCTTACCAAAACAGCCCGGCAACGTCCGCCGACTTGGCACCTCGACGAACTCAAGCGCCGATTCGTCGCGGGTGCCTCGCCGTGCAGCACAGGACCATTGGCGATCCTGTTCGGGTGGTTCACCGGTGGGGCGATCCTGACCGAGCGGGTACCGAACGAGGAACACATGCGGATCGCTCAGTTTGGCGTCATGACCACAATCAGCATCGTTCTGGCTGTGGGCTTGCTGACTGCAATCGTAGTCAGACTGCTCATGAACAGACCCCGTATCAGCCTGACCGTCGAGGGCATCACCGTGCAACGGCTCCGCGGCTGCGGTCAGACGCGGTGGGATGAGCTGTTACCCGGAGGACCACCTCCACCCGCCAAACGCAATCCCAACACTCTCATCCTGTACACGATGAACGCCGCTGCCGGAGGACCACCGCAGCCACGAGCGCTGCCTGTACGAGACCTACATGTCGACACCGCATTCCTGGCCAATACCATCCGCTGCTACGTCGAGAATCCGGACCGTCGTGCAGCTATCGGCACCGCCGGAGAGCGAGCGAGGTTGCACTTGCTATTGGCAGGACGCGCTGATTCTTAAATGCGAAGGTAAGGCACCCTACCTCTCATCCCAGGCGCAACATGCCGCACTCTCATCGGCAGATCCCTGCGTCGATCATGCAGCTCCAGCAGCCACTGTTGCACGAAGCGTGAGGACCTCGGGTCATCGGTCCACCCTCATCGCCGCCACGTCGACGACAGCGGCAACAAGCCGGCCGCGCTGCAGTCCACCCCGGCAGTTCTCCCAACCCGACGCCGTCCACGCGCGCTCGGCACCGACGCAAACGCCTACGACCAAGGACTCGAAGCGGCTCGCCCACTCCCCTATCGGGCAGAACATCGACCCCAACCCACAACCACACCGGCCGACCGGCGCCTACCCCAGCACACCAGCCCACCGACGAGGCAACCACCGACAACCCGAGACAACCGCCGTCAACTTTTACACCCGGCCACCAAGCGCGATCATGGAATCACCGGCCCAACCGGCGCACCAGCCCAAGATCACCGTACGAGCGTCCGTGTCTCCCAGGCGTCACGATCATCCACAGTAGACAGCGGCCGCCTCGACAACCACGGCCGCCTCCGGAACCCGACAGCCAACCACCCAGAGGTACGTATCCCCAGCTCAGCGCCCCCTCCAGGAAAGCAGGACCCGAAGCAACACCGCACCACAAGCGGAAAAGGAAGAGCCGATCAACGACAGATGCGTAAACCGTACGCGCGTTCGTGCAAAAATGCGTGTCATGGTGATCGGAACACAGTCACGCTGGCAAATGAAAAAGGCCAGCTGAGCTGGCCTTTCACAACGTCGGGCTGACAGGATTTGAACCTGCGACCCCTTGACCCCCAGGGGCATTTAGAGGGCCTAGCGACGTGCTAACAAACGTTTTACCAGGTCACTGAAAAGTATACCCGACCGAGTAAAGGTGTCGCTGCCAGCCACCTCCAGCTTCTACCCTCACAACGATCCTACCTGCGGCGTCGCCGACCTGGGTTCCCTCAAACGGGTTCTCCCAGCCGTTCTCCTTCGGTTCGTTGACGCCCAGGAGAGCCGACGTGGACGAGTGAGCGGCGTGCTGGCGCCACATCGGATCGACCCCTTGACTCGCACCGGCAGTCCTTCCAGCTTAAACATTCCTCGGAGAGGATTTCTGCGCGAATCGGCCGCCCTACGGAGGTCCTCTCCAACGCAGGGCGTCGCCCCTGATTTGATTTGCGTGAGGCCGCTGGGAACCACCGCAAGTGGCCGAACTTTGAGTGGCCCTACCTCTATCGAATTGGCGACCGATTGGACCTTGATACATGCTTTCCGGGTCTCGGTCTGCGCGCGACTTCACAGGTTTTGCGGACCTCATGGACGAGAAGTTGTGGCATGTCGTCTGCCCGGTTCCGTGGCGTCCCTGACCGGGCATCGGGCAATGTCATCAGCTCGGCGATACAGTCCGTCGCTTGCAGACGTCTGGTTGCGTTGACCCGGGTGTAGTAGCGCATCAGAGTCGCCGGATCATGGCCGAGTCGCTCGGCGACCTCGTGGACGCCGTAACCGGCGTCGAGCAGACTCGAGGCGATCAGATGCCGAATCTGATGCGGGCCGATGGGCCGTACCGTAGCCGCTACAGCGAGCTGGTGGAACCGGTTAGTGAGATTGTCCGGCCGCATCGGCCGACCCGTTCGGCCAGTGAACATGTACCGCGCCGCCGGCCCGGCTGCAACAGCCGTGAGCAGTTCGACGGTCAGCGGGTCAAGCACCAGCGTGCGCACGCCGTTGTGAGATTTCGGGGGCTTCACCCGGACCCGGCTCCCTGGGTCCTCGACCACCAATTGCCGGCGCACCGTCAGCGTGCCCTGAACGGGCTCCAGATCACCCCGCCGTAGACCGCACAGCTCTCCTCGACGCAAACCGGACACCAGCATCAGCCGCCACATCGGGTACAGACGATCCTCAGCGACGTAGTCGCCGAAGCGGCGCGCCTCGGCGAGCGACCACACCGGCCGCTCGTCGTCACTCTCACGCGGCTTACGCACCCCGAGGTTCCTACCGGTCTGTTCCAGGAACGCCTTTGCCAGCACCATGTTCAAAGTTCGCAACGTGCTTCGGGAGTAGCCACATTTCTCCAACTCGCGGTAGGCACGCTCGACCATCCGAGCGCTGAGACGTGAGGCTCGAACACCGCCGACATACGGATAAAGCAGACCGAACAGCCACCGATAGCCGTACACGGTGTTCGGCTCCAGCTCCTGCTCCCGGGCCAGCACCCAGCCTTCGCAGATGTTCTGCACGCTGTCACTCAGCCGCGGCTTCGGATGCCGCGCGTCCCGCTGCCGACACAGCCGTCAGTACTCTGCCGTCGCGGCCTTCGCGGTGGCGAAGCCGGTCCGCCTCGCCTGCACACGGATCCCGACGTGATCGCGGCCCATCTCGAGCCGGAACCCGAACAACCCTGTCGCCGGATCTTGAACAATCGCATCGGCAACGGACATGGTCCACACCTGCGCTTCAGTCATGGCTCCCGGATCACTACGAATCGAGGGCGCCCACAATCGATCAAGTCGCCGAGCAGCAGCGATGCGGCGCGGAGCACTCTTCTGAAGGTCAGAAGAGTGCTCCGTCAAAGTCACGATATTCGAACGCGTTCAAACGGTCTGAAGCCGGGGTGGCCTTACGCGCTTGTCAGCGCTCAGGTCGTAGGTGTGTCCGCCGGGCCGTTCCGGCGCAGCTTGTCGACCCGGCTGTGCGGCGCCTCGTGATTGCGGCCGCCTCGGTGCCACGTCGAGGATGTTGTGGTCACCGTCCGGCTGCGGGGTCGGGAGCTGGTGCCGGGCGCTTGCTCCGTCGTGCCAACGCAGTTCCTCGCTGGCGCACGGATGCCAAGTCCGGGGTCGTTGGACGCAGAGGGTCCTTCCGCTGCCTCGCCTGCTCGCAGGAAGCTCGGAGCCGCGACAGCACCCTGCGCCGAAGACAGGCTGAGCACTGCGCGGGACCATCCGCTTGGTACGGGTGGCGGTGGCCTGCAGATGTCCCGAGCGATTTGCTCTGCGCAGCGCGCAAAGTTATGCCGCTGGCACGCCTATCAGTCGCCGGAGAATCCCCAGATGGCGATCTCCATAGGCTTGCCGTCCGCGAATAGAGGCGTGCAGTAGCCGCTCCATCTCACGCCTTGGAGCACTAAGGTTCTCGGTCCTCTCTGGCCGTAAGCGTGGAGGAAGTCGTCGCGGCTCGGCGTCTGCGATCCGAAGTATCGAAGTTGCTCGGTTGGACGCAGGGGTCGCAGCGTGCCGTAGTCGTCTGGCTCGTCAGGCCCGATAACGCGGGAGATGTCGAGGATGGAGTGGGTGCCCGTGTAGTGCACTTCCTCGTCCGCCGACAGCTGCTCCATGGTCTGCGGCCAGCCGTCGTCGCCAGGCAGGAAGTAGTACTCCTGCTCTTCGAACACCTGTCGGCGTAACGCCTGGAGCGCTGCGGCGAGGTCCGGCTGGAATGGAGTGATGTAGTCCCACATCGAGGCGCCCACGCATCGGCTCCGTTCCTGGTTGCCTTCAGCTGGTAGCTCTGCCGCTGGCGACGGCGGCGTCTTGCAGTACCACGCGTCGCGGCGGAGGGTCGCCCAGCACGTAGTCGCGCAGCTCCGGCCGGCCGGGCCGGAGAACCGGAGCCAGGACCTGGAACACGCGCTCAACCTGCTCAGGACCGTAGTCACGGTAGTCCGGGGTGGCCAGCAGCCAGACGCCCCCGTTTCGCAGCGCGGTGACCTCGACGAACGCGCCGCTTCCCTCGAGCGCCGCTACTCCACCCAACCGGTTCGCGAGCTCCTCAGGCACCACGGTCACCCACGAATAGCCACGCAGATGCTGCCGCGACTGAGCCACCGTGTATTCCGGGTCTCGCTCTTCCAACGGGATGGCCGGTGGGAACGACCACTCCAACGCCGTCTTCCCGCTGGTGTCGAAGCCGTACTCCACTTGACCGAAACCAGGATTCAGCCGGTGCGCGAACTCTCGCAGCACGCCCAACCAGAGACGCTGGGCCTCCGCGCCGTGCATGGGATCCAAGAAGATCTTCTCTGCTACGTATGCGCCGATGCGCAGCCAACCGGGCGAGTCTTCCGGCCGGTGGGCGTACAACGACGGGTACCACACGTTCGGAGCGTCAGGCTCGTTCCCGGCGAACAAGGCGAAGCGCAGCTCCACCCGTTCCGGATCGTCCGCCAGACGGTCCCGCAACCAGGCGATCGCCTTACCGTCGAATGCCTTGGCTCGCCGGCCTGACACCGACAGCGTGCCCGCCAGGTGCACGGGCGCGCCTGCCGGGTTCCATGACCCCGGATCCACAAACTGGGGGGCCGCCGGTGGCGGGCCGTCCGTTTCCAGCGCACGCCGTGGCTCGCTGAGCGCGCCGGCCGACGCCTCGTCGAACCAGCCGGCGACGATGTCCGTCACCTCCGTGCCCGCCGCGGCCTGCACGTCGAGCTCCAGGTTGAGACCGTACTCCCGCATCCGTCGATCCTCACGAACTGCCGCAACCGTCATCGAAAGAAACCCGTGAACGTTCATCACGAGAACCGCCATGGAGGATAGCGTCGCCTGGGCGCTATAGAGCCCCGGCTCCGGCGGTGATCATCTCCACGCCAGCGGGCACCGTCACGATGTCATCGGCGATGCCGGCACCGCCGGTCAGCACGTCCTCGCCGACGGTCGCAGTCAGCAGTGCCACACCTCCGATGATGGACAGCGCCCCACCGACGGGTTTGACCCATCCCCAGGAATGGCTAGGTTCGCCGCCATCCTGGCTGCGCTCCTGGCCACGTTGCTCCCCACCGGAGTTTTGCGCCGTCTGTTGTTTCTGTTCCTGCTTCTTTCTGGTGTAGTAGTTGACGATTCCATCGAATTCCGGGGATGGTCGGCCGTTAAGAGTGGCCGAAACGGTGATGAGCACGCTCTTAGGATCCTTCGGGGCGGGATCGCGCACGATCCACGGCACGTTGAAGCCCTTTTGGACGTCGTAGTCCTTGTGTTGCTTTCTCAAGTCTTTCATATAACCTGCGAGGTCGGCGGGGCCGCGGTTCTCGGTCGCGCCGAATCCGTTGGGTGTCTTCTGATTGTCCCGGGCGATCTTCACCTCCCACACGTACAGAATTTTGTGTTGGTGGTCGAATGCGGTGATGTCGGCGCGGCCGTCATTGCCGGTCAGGGTTCCCCCTTTACCCTTTTGCTTGGACCCTCCCGCGACGACGTATTCACCCCGAACTTCCAATTCGGGGTGTCTTGCTTTGATCCATTTCACGGCGTCTGCGACGGCGGCGTTGTGGTCGGTCGTGTAGTCGCCGCCTGGCCCGCGGTTGGTTCCGCTCCCGGATCCCGATCCGCTGTCCGAGTCGGTTCCTGGGTCGGACCCGACTCCGCCCGTGCCTCCGCCCTCGCTGCCGGGCGGTGCGTACACGCCGTTGCCGTCCGGGTCGACGCAGCCTTGGCCGCCGGTCGAGCATCCGTCCAGCCCGGTCGGGTCGCTGACGGTGGCTGGGTTGTTGTCGGCATAGGCGTAGCCGTTAAGCGACTGGGCGTCGCTCGAGTCCAGCAGCGGGTCGACGGACAGGAACCTGCCGATCGTGGGGTCGTACTCGCGCGCACCCATGTGGGTCAGGCCGGTTCCGGAATCCGCGGGTTTCCCGAGGAACGCCTTGTCATCAGGCCAGGTGGTGGCCTTCGGTCCGCGTGGTGCGCCGAACGGGGCGGTGTAACGCTTGGTATATGTCTGCGCCGCCGGCGTGCCGTTGACGATCGAGCCGTCGATGGCCAGGCTTGCGGTGCCGTGGCTGTCTCCGCTAAGGAAGGTCAGCTTCGTTCCGGCTGTTCCCAACGTGGCAGTCCGGACGGCGACGGTCTGGCTGCCCACGCTGTAGTAACGGCTGCCGGACAGCTTCTTGGTGGCCGAGGTGTAGTGCACTTCGGTGGCGCCCAAGTACAGCACCGTCTCACCGCTTCCGCCGGTGGCGCGGCGCAACAGCAGGCCACCGTCGGCGTCGTAGAGGTATGAGGTGGTGGTTGCTGCAGCCGTGCCGGTGGCCGGCTCGCTGACGCTCTGCAGCTTGCCCTCGACATCCCAGCTCAGCGTCTGGGCGGCGTTCACTCCCGGCCGCGAGATGGTCTGCCCGGCGGCGTCGTAGTGGTAGGGGTTCTTCGCCGGTGTCGTGCTGCCGGGTTTGGTGGTGCTCGTGGCTGTCAGCGCGTGCGGCGGCTGCCCGTCTTCACCGTAGGTGTAGGCGATTGTGGTGTTGCCCGCTGCCGCGTGCTGGGTTTCTGTCTTGCGCAGTCCGGCGTCGTAGTAGTCGTAGCTGGTCCAGTAGGGGGCGGGGCCGCCCAGGTTGGTGGTGGTCCGGCCAGCCGCGGCGCAGTCGGCAGACTTCGGCGTCCAAGCCTCCGTGACGCGGCGGTAGCCGTCGTACGCGAAGCATTGGTTGTCGGCCTGGCCCGTACCGCCCAGGGTGGCGGCGTCAGTGATGGCCGTCGTGTTGCCGGCGTCGTCGTAGGAGTACGCGAGATCCTGCAGCTTGAAGGCATGAGTGGTGTCGGTGACGTCGGAGGTCTTCAGCCGCCGGGTGCCCGGTTCGTAGGTGTTGGTGACGGTGACCTTTTTGGTGTTGGTCTGCGATGTCCCGAGCACCATCTGCTGCAGTTGGCCCAGCGGGGTGTAGCTGGATCCCAGGATGTATCCACTGGCGCCTGCCGCCGTGGTGGGCATGCTCAGTGAGTTGTATCCGAAGCTGACAGCCTCGCGCGGAAGCCCGGCTACCGCGGGTTCGTCGCTGTACTGAGGCGTACCGTCGACGTTGTAGTCGTTGGAGAAGTTGAGCGTGGTGGGTACACCGGCTGCTATGAGCGGATCGTCGCCGGGCAGCACCAGTTGGGTGGCGGTGGGCCGGTACATGTCGTCGAAGGCGGTGACCTTCTTGGTGTACGCCTTGCCGTTGAAGCCGCCGACGTAGCGAGTCGAGCTGTCCTGCTGACCTTTGACGATGCCGTCGTAGTTCCACTGAGCCTGCAGCGTTGCGTCGCTCTTGGTCCCCGACCACTCGTGTCGCCTGCGGCCCAGCTCGTCGTAGTCGAAGATCAGAGTTTTCTGGTTGGCGTCTTTGGTGGTTTCGATCTGGTCCAGTTCGGTGTAGGTGGTGTCGGTGCGGCCCTTGTCGGGGTCCGACTCGTAGGTCTTGCGGCCGAGCAGGTCGTATCGATAAGTCCAGACGGCTTTGTCAGGCCCGGTGATCGTTGCTGTCTTGCCGCTCGGGGTGTAAGTGAACAGCGTCGAGGTGTAGGTGGTGCTGTCCGGGTTGGGGCCGGCGTAGGTGCGACGCTCGGTGACCCGGCCGAAGACGTCGGTGTACTCCCTGGCGGCAGAACCGCCTTGCACGGCGGACGTGGCGGCGGAGTCGCCGGTATACGTCGCCTTCGTGGACCACTGCGGCACGCCGTACGAGAGGAAGGTGCTTGTGGCGTTGCGGCCCAATCCGTCGTACGCGAATTGCGTCTCCGACGGCGCCTGGGCGTTCAGAGTTCCGTAGAGCTGACCGGACGGGGCACTCGTGTCGTCGTAGATGTCGCCGTAGGTCTTGTCGGTCTGCCCGCGGCTGTCGTAGAAGGTCTCGCTGATCAGCCGGCCTCCGCTGGGCGACGGAGCCTGTGTCTGGCGGGGCCGCAGCAGGGAGTCGTACAGCTGGTAGGTGGTGTTGTATTTCGTGGTGCTGTTGCCCCGCAGGGTCGCGGTGGATACCCAAGAGGCGTCGGTGGCGGACAGGTGATAGCCGTAGACGATGTTGGGTGACTGACCGCTGGGGTGCGCCACATTCGGCAGGAAGACCTTGATCAGCCGACCCAGCGCGTCGTACGCCAGCTGAGTGGTTTTGGTGTTCGGGTCGGTGATGGTGGTGGGCAGCCCCAGGGCGGGGTTGAGGTCGGTGGTGACGGCATAGCCCAAGGCGTCTGTCACGACGGTACGAGTCAACGGGCCGGCGCCGGCTGGGATGAACTGGGTGGTCCTGGTGTGACTCAGTGCGTCGCTGCGGCTGGTCTCGCGGCCGAGCGCATCGAAGCCACTGGTGGTCACGGTCTGCCAGATCGGTGCCCGCGCGGTGGTGTATCCCTGGGTCCGGCCGGTCCAGCTGACCTCGCCCTTGGTCGGCTTCTGCTGTTCGGACCATGCGGCGCCGTCGTAGGCCACCGCGGCGTCCGACACCACGTCACCGGTGGTGGTTGGATTCGCAGGCAATGACGCCTTGTCCACGTCCTTGCAGAGGGTGGCGAGCGTCTGGATGCGAGACACCAGCGTGGTGATCCCTCGGTCGGGGTTGCGGGCATACCAGGTGCGGGTGCAGGTTTCGTCGCCCGCCTTGCCGGTGTCGCCCTGGTCCTCGACTGCGGCGGCGACGCCGTAGTGGTCGAATGAAGTGGTGATGGTGCGGCTGCGCTCGGTGGGCGGAGTTCCGCTGGTGATGCGGGTCCGGGAGTGGACCGAGCCGGTACGCACGTAACCGGCCACGACGTCGAGCCAGGAAAAGTGCCGTTTGGCGGTCTGCTCGAACCACGGGTCGTTGACGGTGCCGCTTGCCTCCGCACCGTTGATGCCGTTGTAGGTCACCTGCTCGCGAACGAAGCCGGACAACACGTCGTCATCGGTGATGGCGGGCGCGGTGATGCCGCTGACCTTGACACTGCGATGACCGCCGTCTGCCTGCCGGTCCCCGTTCATGCCTTGGAGGTAGACGGTCACCCTCTTGGACTGGGTCAGCTCGCCGGGATCACCGGTGAGGGTTGTGACCTTCCCGTATCCGCGCCACTGTGACCATGTGCGTTCACTGGGCGGGGTCAGGGCGTCTTCCGTGTAGTGCCAAGCCGGTCCGCTGTAGTCGTAGTGATACACCAGCGGCCGGGACCCGCCGGTGGGGTCGGTAGTCCGCACGTCGGTCACCACGTACTTGTGGAACCAGTCCAGTTTACGAGCGGTGTCGCCGCCGTTGGGCCGCCAGCGGACAGGGAAGCACCGCAGCGTGTTGTCATCCTCGGCGGCGGGCATCCGCCGGTGCTCGGGCGTGGCGTCGCAATCCGGTTCGGAGTATGTGACGGTGGTGAGGGCACCGGTCTCAGAACTGATCGTGTTGAGGCGAGGCTTGTTCAGCGGCAGGATGTCGTCGGTCTTGTCGACACGGTTGGTACGCCAGGTGTGAGTGAACACGACAGGGTCCATCGCGATGTCGGTACCGCCGATGTGCCCGGTGTGGGTGATCGAGTCCAGCCACAGGCTCTGATCGCTGCTGTCGCCGATGTCGCCCGGATCCAGGTATTTCTGGTGCAAATCCCAGGAGTCGACGCTCTGGTATCCGGCGCCGTTCCAGAAGTACGTGGTGAGTCCGGTCAGCCGCCGGCGGGTGAAGAAGGCGGGGCTGTCCCGCCCGACGCAGGATTCACCATCGGCGCAAAGGGAGTCGAACGGCACGTCGGGCCAGTTGTGCATGGTGTCGTGGGTGAGTGCACCGCACCCGTCGGGAACCAGGCACCGCTCGTCGGTGTCGAAGACGACTTTCTGCGGTGCGTGCGCTCCTGGGTCGAACAGGTGCTGGTCGCGCTGGCCGTATTCGATGCGGTTCAGGTACCCGCCCCGGACGTAGTCGGTGCCGGGTTTGTCCTTGCCGTTCTTGGCGTAGTTGTTGTGTTCGGCGGTGTACCAGTACGACATGGCGTTGCGGTGGGTGTCCACGACGTAGTCGAGGTTCCACCGCCATGCCTGTGTGCAGTTTGAGGCGTCGAAGGTGTCGCCGTGGCACGGTTCATCAGCGTCGTCACCGAAGACGGGAACCGTCCACACCGACTTCGTGTCGTCGTCCTTGCCGGCTCCGGGAAGGTGCGCGAGACCGAATGTGTACTGGGCGCCGTCGCCCGTGGTCACCCGCCAGTATTCGCCGCCGTGAGCTTGGTTGTCGGCGCCCGTGAGGTGTTCGACCTTCGTACCGTCGTCGTCTTTGAGCCGCCAGACCTCGGGCTTACCGTCACCCGGCTTGCGAGTCCCGGCCGGGTCGTCCATGACGAGTTCGCTGGATTTGCCGTTGAGCACCAACGTAGCGTTGTCGTACTTCCAGCAGAGGTCTTCTTTGCCGTCATGGCCGTCGTCGTCGCAGGAGTTGTAGGAGCGCTCGACGTAAGACGAGGTGATGTCGAACCCGGAGCCGACCAGTGTGCCCTGGTTGTTGGACGAGGAGGTCTGGCCGTCGACGCTGGCCGAGTTGTAGCTGATGGTGAGGCTGGGTGACGGTCCCGCCGCGGCCGGCGGCATGCGCAGCGGGTAATTCCATGAAAATGCACCGGCGGAACCGCCGGCCTCCCAGCTCGAGGAGGCCGTCAGCGGAGTGGCGCCGTAGTTCCCGCCGCCCGACTTCGTTCCCGCGGTCAGCGCCAGCACCACGGGGCGCGCAGTCGAGGCTGCGCTCAGATCGACGGTCGAGGTGATGCGCTGGGCGGCGCGCTCGTTGTCGAAGGCTTCGGGCGTACGGGTGCGGCAGGCCGCCTTCTCGGGGGTGGTCAACGCGCAGGCGGGTAGCCGTACCAGTTCAAGCCGGCCGCCGAAGTCACCGCCGTACAGATTGGCGAACCCGGCGTAGCTGAGCCGCAAGGAGGTTCGGCCGGGGTGCCCAGAGGTCGGTACGACGGATACGACAACGCCTTGGACACCGGCTCGGGTGACTTGTTGCTGGTCCAGCACCGTGACGCGGGCCCGAGCTGTCGCGTTGCCGTTCAGGGCTGCGGCGAGGGTGATGGGCAGCGATCCGGCCGTGGTCGCCGCCGTGCCGGAGGACGGAACCGTAAGGTCGGCTGTTCCAGGCGTGGGCCACGCGGCGGCACGGGCCTGTTCGCGCATGGCTCGCCTGGCTGAGGCGGCCGTTGCGGCTCGGTCTTTCGCGAATTGCGCCAGGCGGGAGCGGCCTTCGGCCGTCGTGGTGAACGGCTGGACCTTGTCGACGTGCGGCTTCGGCACAGCCGGGCTACCGAGCCCTACCTGCGCCTGGGCCGCCTGCGGCCCGTGCAGCAATGCCGCCATCAGCGTCAACAACGTCCCGGCGGCGAATCGACGGCGCCACGTGCCGGAATTGCGTACGAACCTTGACGGCGTGCCGCCGGTGATCAGAGGAACCATCGCTGTGCCGCCCCGTCGTTCGTCGTCACATTGCTGCCCGGCTGCCCGGCCGGAATCATTCGGTGTCGCAGTCGTTGGTGCAGATGCTGAGAATCTGCGTGATGATCTGGTTGCGGGTCATCGCGCCGGCCCACATGCGAACCTCTCCGACCTGGCCGGGCAGGTATCGGTCCCACGTTCCGCCTGCTCGGCCGCGTCCGATGGACAGCTCTCCGGATCCGCGCTGGACGTACGGGAAGGTCGGCGGTTGGTCGTCGGGGATCTCCTCCTGCTCGCCCACGTACAGGTGCAGGCTGTCGTCCAGGGCGTCGTAGACGCCGGTCACCTGCACGACCGGGTCGGCGCTCAGGTCGACGGTGTCGGCGCTGCGCGCCTCGCCGCTGCCGATCACCCGGGACGAGCCGTCGATGGCGGTGCGTCCGAAGAACCAGCGACCCTGGGGTACGCCGGCGGCGACGGAGTCGAGCCGGTACCAGAGCCCCCAGGAGCTCTCGCCGGAGGTCTGCTGCCCGGCGATCTGAGCGAGGTACCCGGCCGGCTTCTGCGCGATGGCAGCGGCGTCAAGGCGTACGCGGGCGGTGACGGTGAAGGAGGCGCTCTCGTCGACGACCGGCCCTGCAGCACTCGCATACCCGGCGGTGCCGTCGAACACAACGACGCCTTCCTCGCTGAGCGCGGCGCCGGCGTTGAGGGTCATCGCGGACTTGGAGTATCCGGAGGTGTCAGCGATCGAGGTGCCCGAGCCTTGATCTGCGAGCCAGGCGCCGGCCAGCACAGTCGCGGAGGTACCGTCCGGGCCGACGAGCTGGGCGTCGAGGCGGATCTCGTCCGCGGCCAGCGCTCGGTTCCAGACCTCGACCTCGTCGATCAGCCCGCCGGTGTACTCGCCCGGGGTGGCGGTGTCGCCGCCTCGGCCGATCTGCAGTCCCCCTGAGGTCAGGATCGGCGTCAGGTCGGCGGCCACCGGCACTGGGGTGCCTTGGGGCCGGCCGTTGACGAAGAGCTGCACCGTCTTGGCGGTGGCGTCGTAGCTGCCGGCGATGTGGGTCCACACCTTCGCCGGGGTGGTCGTGACCTGGGCGACGGAACGCGCGATCTTGGCGGTCTGCCCGGCCGGCGCGCGGTGCCAGTCGAAGACCCAGCCGGTCGCCGGTTGATAGCCCAGGTTGAAGCCGGTTCCGGCGCCGTCCGTCTGGCTCGCGATGCTCTGCGCCCGGCTCGTGTCAGTCAGGTACGCCCATCCGGCGATGGTGAAGGACGTCGCGGTGTTGACGACCGGCTGACTCGTGGCCGCGTACGCGGTCTTGCCGTCCACGGCGAGAGCGTGGTCGCCGACGGTGTCACCGCGGCGAGCCCGCGTGTCGAAGGAGCTTCCCGTGGTCAGGGTCAGCGGGTGCCGGATGCCGTCGGCGGCGGTGTCGGCTGCATTCGTACCCGATGTCTCGCCGAACTGCCAGCGGCCGACCGGGCCGCTCGGGGTTTCGACCTTGAACGAGAAAATCTTCGGCGGGCCGTAGCGGTCGGGAAGATCCTCGGCCTCGACAGTCAGCAGCAGCGTGCCGGCTACAGGCGGCGTGATGTCACTGACTGTGACGGTGGCTCCGGTGACGTCGTGGGGTTTGCCGCCGGTCAGCGTCCAGCGGTACCCGGTGACGTCCTTGTCGACCGGGTCCGGCTGGAAGGTGAAAGCGCCCTTGATCCCCGGGCCGCCGCCGGGCGCGCAGGCGTTGGCGGTACACTCGGTGTAGGGCCCGTGCGCGTCCGGCACGATGACCGGCGCTTTGGGGGCCTTGGAGTTGACGGTGAAGTAGCACCAGCCGGAGAACGCCGATCGCGGATCCTGGGTCTTCCCGCCGTAGCTGCCGTGCGACACGGTCTGCGCGTGCAGGCGGTAACTCTTGCCGTCGGCCAGGGTGCTGGTCTGCGGGGATTCCTTCGTACCATCGACGGCGTAGCCGCTACCCGGCACGTCCTGGCCCCAGACCTTGCCCCAGGTCTTCTTCGTGGCGTCGTACGCCTGCACCTCGAAGCCGGCGCGCAGGGAACCCTTGCTCTCGCTGCTTGTCGGCTGGACCGACGTCTGCACCGTCGCGCTCACCGGCGGGGTGGGGTCGGCAACCGTGACGGCGTGTGCGGAGTCGCGGCAGGTGACCGACTTAGGATCGTTGGTGGCCTGCACACCGACGCCCGTCGGTACGCCCGGGGCCGGGAAGTACGTCACCTGCAGAGTCGCGTCGTTCTTGAACCGCTTCCAGCTGTTCGGATCCGACTCGTCATTGGCACGCAGCATGACCGTCAACGTCGACCAGGTGCCCTTGGCCAGATTCGCGACCGTCGAGGTCAAGTTCTCGTTGCTCTCGTCCGGGTTGTCGTTGAACTCCACTGCCGCAGCCGGCTGGTCAGGATCACACGCCGACCCACGCCCGTGCGACACCTTCCGATCGCCGAGCAGATCGACGGTCGACGGACCCGGCCACCGGGTGCCCTCGGAGATGTCCCCGGACGTGCGGTACAGATTCACCCACGACGGCGTGCACGTGAACGACCACGTCTCCGTCAGCCGGAAAGTCGCGTCCTGCACGATCTTCCCGGCCAGCTTCGACCGGCTGAACGAGAAGAACATCCGGCTGGTAAAAGCCGGAGAGGCACACATGATGCCGACGCCGTTGCTCACCTGAGAGCTGCAACGGCCCACGCCGCGACCACGGTCACGGTGGTTGTCCTCATCGTAGTCGTTGTCGAACTGCCAATAGTGATGACCGTTAGACGTCACGACGGTCCGCTTCGAGGCGCTCAACCCAACCGGCGGGTCGATGTAGACCGGATAGCTCGCAGTCTGCAGCAGGCTCGCGTCCGGTACGACCGAGACAAACCCCTCGCTGACCCGTACGGGCAACTCGGCGGACTTGTCGTCCAGATCCGGGCCATCGACCGAGTCGGAACCAACTTCTTGCGCGGGCTCGGTCCCTTCGCCCGCCGCAACCTTCGCTGTCTTCTTGCCGGCCGCCGGGATCTCGTTATCGCCGGTCGAGTCCCACATCAACCCGGCCGGTCCGCTGAAGGTGGCATTGCCGTCGGCGTCGACGGCGCGTACCCCGCCGCCGGGCCCGGACACGACCCGGACCCCGGTTCCGTGCATCGTGAACCGCACCGGGGACCGCTCAAGGTTGTCAGCCGCGGTCGGGGTTTTGACTACCAGAACCTGCCGGTACCCCTCGACGGTCGCCGTGAGTCGAAGGTCCACACCGGGCAAAACCTCGGGATAGACCGCCGTGTCGTTGATGATCTGCGGCGTAGGTAGGCTCCCCGGCCAATCCACCGTGACGGCCTGGCCGGCGCGAGAAAGCCGGATCAGGCCGGAACCGTCACCCTTGCCGGCGAACGCAAGGCCGGTGACAGCCGCACGTGGCCCTACCGAGCCGTCGGGATGAGGCACCAGCGTGGGATCCGGGTCGGACCAGCTCCCGTCCGCCGCGCGCGCCCGTTGCGGAGCAGCCGATTCCTGGAGGACGAAGGAACCGTCCGGGTTCGCGAACGTCTGCGAGTACTCATCTCTCGCTTCGACGACCTCGACCCGCTGGCCGCTAGCGGCCGCGCGCTGGGAGGCTTCCGCGGCAGGATCCGCTGATGCGAGAGTCTGCCGAGCGGAACCGGCGACGCCGACCGGACGCGGTGAGGCGCTGGCCGGTGATGAGTGAACGGTCACCGCCGCTACCGCGGCGACGACGGCCACCAGCGCAGAGATCCGTCGAATGTGGACAGCATGGGACGCGACAAGACCAGCCATACAGACCCCCGTGAATGCCGTTACGGCGAGGGAAGACTACGACTCATCGATCTTTGATACAAGGATGATCATGAATACCTTGCTTGAGCGGCCTTGTTGAGAGCTGAGTCCGAAGTTCGACGACGCGTGCGGGAACCTGCGGCCTTCCAGCGCAGAAGTCGCGCGGGGCTAAGCCCGCGGATCATGTCGGTCGGGGACTGCGTGCGGGACGTCCCTCAACGCCGCGCGGAGGGCGGCATCGGCGGCGGGGTGGTCGCCGGAGACGTGGCGGGCGGTCTCGAGCTTGCAGCGCGCGTGGGTGACCCATAGGCCGTCCAGTTCGGCGGACGCGACCGACGCCCGGGTATGGTTGTCGGCCACCACCGGTGCCACGCCTTCGGCCAGGGCGTCCGGATTGTCGCGCCAGCCGTCCGGCCGGTCGACCAGCTCGCTGCCACCTGAAGGTCGGCCCGCGTTTCCTCTAACGCCGACACCGGCTTCCGAGACGACCACGGCCGGGTCACCCCTTGGCCCGAAATCATCGACGAATGGACCCACAACATCCCCGAACTGAGCTTGCCCGAGCCTGGACACACCCCCTTCTCATCATTGCCCGTCGAAGATGCGCTCCACGTCCGCGCCGCCACGCACGATGACCGCGTCCGCGCCTAGTTCCTCGGGCAGATGACGCCGTTGGTCTTCACGCACCAGAAGCGTCGGGCAACCTTGCGGCAGCACCACGGCATCGGCCAAGGCAGCAAACTCGACCAGCAGGTCCAGAACGCAGCCGCGCGAGAACCTGGAGATCATGAGGCTCGGGAAGCTCTCATCTGCGACACCGCCATAGATCTCCGCGACTCCACCGTCATCGACGTGAACATGCCACAGGTCGAACTCTGGCTCGGTGCGATCGACATACGGCCCCCAGACTGCACGGAACGCGATGCCATCCATCGCAGCCGCATCGCCGTTCTCGAACCGCTGGACGAACAAGTCGAAGCTCACGCGAGCAAGCTAGGTGCTGTCACCCCGAGGGGCACCGGCGACCTGCCACCCGTCGCACCACCGCCACCATCCAAACGACCAGCCTCGACAGGATCGGCTCACCAGCTTTGTCCGCGACTACTCCACGCCGAGAACCCGGCGGCCCAGGCCGATAACGTGAGCCGAACCCAGGTCATTCACGTGAGCGCCCGCACTCGGGCGAACGCGCGTTGTCGGCGGCAGTTGCGGACGTTCTTGTCGGAGGGCCATGCGAAAATCCCGCCCATGCCCGAGATCGTCACCGCAGCGCTGGTTCGCGAAGGCCGAGTCCTGCTCGTCCACCGAAGCCCGAACAAACATGCGTACCCGAACGTGTGGGATCTGGCCGGTGGACACATCGATGCAGGCGAGACGGAGCTTGCTGCGCTCGCCAGGGAGATGCACGAGGAACTGGGCGTGCAGATAGCAACAGGCTCGGCGATCCACCTGTGCCGGCTGGATATAGGCCGCGCAGAGGAGTCCGTGCGCTTGAGCGCCTGGATCGTCAGCGAGTGGGAGGGGACACCGACAAACACCGCTCCCGATGAGCATGACGAGATCCGTTGGTTCTTGCCGGAGGAGTTACCTCCGCTCGCCCACGAACCCGTACGCACGGGGTTGATGGAAGCTATGCGGGGCGCTCGCGCCTGACCATCAACGCGTTGCCCCCAACAGCGAATCCATACGCCGCCGCATTCCAGTTGACTGCCTCAGCCGAGATCCTTCGGTTCAGAGGCATCGCTCGATCTCTCGGTTGATAGCCTGCGGCGATGCCGATCAACATCCGCCTCGCTATCGCGTCCGATGCGCCATGACGCCGAAACTGCGCCGCGCCGTCCGCGCGATCATCCTTGATGAGAACGACCGCATCCTGCTCTGCCGGTTCGACTTTCCGCACCCGGCGGTACCCGAGCAGGCGAAGGCCGTCTGGGCGGCTCCAGGCGGCGGCATCGAACCCGGCGAGGACTCGCTGACGGCTCTGCGCCGTGAACTGCGTGAGGAAACCGGTCTGGCGATCACCACCGATCCACCGCACATCTGGCACCAGGAAATCTCGGCCGCCGACCATCCCCGGGCCTCCGGCGGCATCGTCAACGACTACTTCCTCATCCGCGCAAACAACTTCCAGCCACGCGGCGACCTGACGGACCACCAACTCGCTGCCGAGGAGAACGTGGGCGCGTTCCGCTGGTGGCAGGTCTCGGAGATCGCCAGCCATACGGGACCTGAGCTGTTTTCGCCCCGCAACCTCACTACAGTCTTGACAGCTCTGCTCACTGCAGGAACTCCGGATCGGCCGGTCCAACTCGGCCTCTAACGAATCTCCGGGGGCGCAGACCGCCGTCGGTGACGGCATACAGTGCGGTCTCCACGCAAGCTGAACCCCTTTGCCTTCCATCGATCTTGCCCGGGTATGGGGATGCGTGCTCGGTGTCAGATCACCGGGGCATCCGCGCATCGGCTACCTCCGGAACCCAGCCGCTCACCTCGCCGTGACGATCCGTAGCGCCCGGATCGCGGCAGATCAGGGCACGGCCGCCTCAGTCAGTGCACGGCCGTTTGAGCGTGTGTTACGAGCAGACGGCGGCATATCGGTGTGTTGCCGGCCTACTAGAACGCCAGCTTTGTCCTATGAACGTGAGTGAGCCGTCCGTCAACGGGTGGCGAGCTTTGCGCTCGCGTTACGACCCGCTATGCATTTCATATGGAACACCTGTGGTTCGACCTCGGTGGCTGCGCCGGCGGCACTCAGCTAGAGATCCAACTGCGCGGCTCATCCGCGCGAGTGTGCCTCATGGACGCGAGCGAGTACCAGGCGTATCTCGACGGCGACGAGTACGAGTACCACGGTGGCTTCTTCGACTTCACCCCACTCGTCCTCGAGGTGCCGCATGACGACGACTGGTACCTGGTAGTCGATAGCTACCACGGACGCATCAAGGTCAAATATGAGGAGATCTTCGATTGACGCCATCGCTGCCATGTCGGCGCTGACGAGAGGATCGCGGCAGAACAGTGCGTCAGCCGGAGTGGCGTACGAGAAGCCGTAGGCAGTTAGTCATCGGGCCGATGAGTCAGAGTGGAAGCCAAACCGCGGCATTCTTCCAGGAGATCGCTCGCCATCAGGTCATCTGGTACGTGAGGAACGATCAAGGCAGTCCTGCGCCAATGACGGGCAGCGGAGATCGGGCGATGCCGTACTGGTCCTCGGAAGTGAGGGCTCAGCGCGCTGTCAGCGTATGGGGTGGCGATCTACGCGTCGCGTCTATGACGCTGCAGACATGGCGTGATCAAGACCTTCCCCAACTTGCCGAGGAGGGCCTTCGAGCTGGGCTCAACCGGACCGGCCCGAACCTCGTCGGCTGGGACTTCACGGTCGCTGAGACGCTGAACCGGCTTGACCGCGCCCTGGGCGCCGGACCATATGCCAAGCATGAGACAGCGGAATGACGCCCTCGGGCGACCTCGATCTCGAACCACGCGCGCTGTCGGCGGCAGATGTTCGCAGTCGATCATGACGGCTTAAGCTCCAACGCATGGCAATCCAGTGCTGTCCGATCTGCTTGGCCGAAGTAGCCGAAAATCCGCGGTACCCCGATCACCTGTGCAGCGAGTGTGCCCGCAGAGCAGTCGACGCTGACGGTCGGCCGCTCAAGTTTCACAACACCTCCCTGTCGGGTGGGTTCGAGGCGATCTACGCTGATGACAACACACCAGCCGAAACGGTGACTCGCGACCGCATCGTCTTCGTCGATGGAGCGCAGTGCGTGGCCGACGAGGCGCGCTTCGGCGGAATCATCATCTGCCCCAAGTCGTAGCGACGCCGAACCCATCCCCGTTGCGAACCAGCTTGCTGCGTCAAACCTGATTCGGGGCAGGCTCCCGCCGTACCCGGCGCGGCGCTGGGCTGTCGGCCAGGCACTCGGCATGGCCCGAACACGGCGCTCCCGGCCGACGCAATCCCACGCGAGCCACCGTCAAGACCGCCAACGGGCGCGCACGGACGGCGGCAGATGAGGATGCCTCAAACGCGAGTGGACGCACGCCTTGTGGCAGGATGCTGCCGCAGATTCGGGTTTGCGGAAGGAGGTGGCGGTGTTGCGCATTCCGGCGACGCTTTCTCCACGAGCTGGACGTTTTGTCCAGATCCACGGTGTTCGCGTGCCCGCTTGGACGATTGAGCAGCACAAGCATCATTGGATGAAGCTCGGCCGTCCAGCAGACGCGATTGAACAACTGATTGAACACCAGAGACGTTGGGGCGGCCTCGTACTACCTCCGGCCGTCGAATATGAGGGCGGCCCCTACGACCTGAACGCGGACGATCCGGATTGCGACGATGACGGCTTGGTCTTCAACGTCGGTCGGCCGCGCTGCTCGATGCCCTACGGCTTCGCCGTAGACAGTCAGGGCCGGTTCGGCATCTGCGGTTCCGGCTACCCCTGGGTTCCCCTTCATGCGTCCATTGACGGCTGGGTGGAAAGTCTGGCATTGGTATACGCGGCCAGGAACGATGCCAGGTTGGTGCGCCGAGTCACCGGCGAGGAGGCAGATCGCCTGATCGAAAGACTTGCTGACGAGCCACCGATCGCCACTGTGGCCGGGCTGGCCGACAATTGGTGGCAACTTACAGAGGCACTGGTTTCGGTTGCTCGGGGAGAGTCGCTCCTCTTCGGTAATGGCGTCCGCCCCTCGGTTTTGGCGTATGAAGGAGCGTTCGACGCCTGAACCTGTGTGCAGAATTTGAGGCGAAATCGATCCGCAGCCGCGCGTGATCGGCTCAATGATCGAGTGCACTCAACTCGACAGATCCGTGCGTCGATCATGCAGCTCGAGCAGCCACCGTTGCACGAAGCGTGAGGACCTCGGGTCATCGATCCACCCTCATCGCCGCCACGTCAACGACAGCGGCAACAAGCCAGCCGCGCTGCAGTCCACCCCGGCAGTTCTCCCAACCCGACGCCGTCCACGCGCGCTCGGCACCGACGCAAACGCCTACGACCAAGGACTCGAAGCGGCTCGCCCACTCCCCTATCGGGCAGAACATCGACCCCAACCCACAACCACACCGGCCGACCGGCGCCTACCCCAGCACACCAGCCCACCGACGAGGCAACCACCGACAACCCGAGACAACCGCCGTCAACTTTTACACCCGGCCACCAAGCGCGATCATGGAATCACCGGCCCAACCGGCGCACCAGCCCAAGATCACCGTACGAGCGTCCGTGTCTCCCAGGCGTCACGATCATCCACAGTAGACAGCGGCCGCCTCGACAACCACGGCCGCCTCCGGAACCCGACAGCCAACCACCCAGAGGTACGCATCCCCAGCTCAGCGCCCCCTCCAGGAAAGCAGGACCCGAAGCAACACCGCACCACAAGCGGAAAAGGAAGAGCCGATAAACGACAGATGCGTAAACCGTACGCGCGTTCGTGCAAAAATGCGTGTCATGGTGATCGGAACACAGTCACGCTGGCAAATGAAAAAGGCCAGCTGAGCTGGCCTTTCACAACGTCGGGCTGACAGGATTTGAACCTGCGACCCCTTGACCCCCAGTCGCATTACGATTCGGTTAAGCACTATCAACGGGTGCTTTTATGTGCGTAGAAGCGGACAGAAAGGCACCGTAGTGACGCCCAGCATCATCCAATTCCGCAGAACTTGCTCACCGCTGTGACCAAGCGGGTGACCACGGCCAATCAAGTGCTCTGCCTGCCATCCAATACGTCAAAAGATCGCACTAAGTAGTTTCAGCGTCGGCGCCCGCAAGAAACTCATTCGCGATCCAGTAAAGGCTCTTACCCTCGTACGTCCAGGCATCGGGACCGGACAGCACCCTAAATTCGCCCGTTGCCATTTCGACGATGTTCTGCGCAAGTTTCGATGCAGACCAGCAGTCGACATCGGGTGCACCCGCCCATTTAAGAGGCTTCGCCCGGTCTTCAGTCCAAGTTATCGTCGACCGATTCGGGTCCGCTTCCATCCAAGCACGCACCGCCGCAACCGATTGTGGCCGTACAAGGGTCTCGACGCTCAGCGCTAAAGTGGCGCCCTTCGGGATCAGACCGTTATCGACAATGACCGCCACGGAGCGTTGTCGCCGAGACCGGGCGGCCAATTCTGCGCTGACGCCGGAGGTACCGTGTTGAACCGTTGGTCCGAGGATCCGATCTGCGATGTCATCAATTGGGAAGATCTGTTGAAACGTGGCACAAAGTTTCCTCGACTCGTCCGGCTCTCTAAAAAGGCTGAGCTCAATACACTGGATAACGAGATCGCGAGGAGCGAGCTCGGTCAACCAGTTGACGGTAGTCATGACTTGTGAGGGAAAGCGCTCTGCGATGAGGACGATGCGAGGTCGCGTCAGCAGCTCCTCGCCCCAGTCGCCTTCAACGTGGTCGGCCAATGCCGCAAGTCCTGCTTCCGGGGTCACGGGCGACTCTTGCGGTGACTTATTGAGATAGTCCGCGTGTACCGAGCCGAGGGATTCCTTGGTAAATCCTGCAACCAGGGCAGCGTACGTCAATGCCTGAAGATGCACGCGCTTATCGCCGTCACGCTTAAGTTCTACGACGACGAGCTGTCCGGTGGAGTCGAGTCCGAGAATATCCAAGCGCTCTGCCGCGACCTGCCCGCCGCTGGTCGCCCAGCGATCAAACTGCTTCGTGACGATCCGTACACTGCCGCCGAGTATTTCCGGGTGGTCAACGACCCAACGTTCGAGATGTTCGACCTCAAGCAGGCCCTGTTCGGCCATGGCAGAGCGCTGGAACGGCGTTGCATCGACACCGTCAATGCGGAAGACATGCGCTGCAGGGCTCACGATCACCTTCCTAGGTGTTGTAGTGCCACATACGAGTAGAGGTTTCAGGACAAGGCTGCTATAAGGCCATTTGCTAAGTCCGGGCTTGGCTCGCCAGCACCCGCTCCCGTCGGAGTGTCGGCCAGTCTTGGTCTCGCGATCATTCGATGGCCCGAAGGAGCAGATCCGGCTCGGCACGCAACGCGCGAAGGCCCAGAGTCTCTTGGGCGATGCGCTGTCGCTGCTCAAGCAGTTGCGCGACTGACGGGTGTAGGTCTTGCGGCATCCAAGCAACGAGCGTGCTCGAGGCCTTGGCGCCGGTGTTCGACCTGTCTAGGCGAGGAACGCCGCTGGCAAAGATCCAGCGGTACAGCGCGGCGGCCGGTTGTAGCGGTGGCAGTCGTTGGGCTTTTGCTATCGCGGCAGCGCTGACCGCGATGCGCAAACCGGCGACGTCAAGGTCGCCTACGTAGTAGAGCGCAGTCGGCGCCGGATCGAGCAGGGCCACCGCGGTAATGGAGGTAGGGAACTGGTTGCCGCAGCCCCAACCGATGTGCAGATCCGGGCGAACATCCGGGTCGAGCTGCCGGGCGGCCTGCAGGAGCGAGTGGAACGTAGCGTTGTTCTCCGCCACTAGCAGCCGTGTCGGTCCTCTTCCTGGCACGTACTGGGAGGGGAAGGGTATGGGTGTGGGATAGCAGGCAAGTAGGTCGAGGGTCAGCGCGCCGGTGGTGAACAATCGTTTGGTTGTCTCGATGGCGAGTGCCTTCTCATCGTCGAGGATTTCCAGCGAGCGTTCTTCGAGAGGGACGGGTTCAGCGCCGGGGTTGTTCCGCAGCCAGGTGGCGATTCTGTCGAGGAGCTGGTGTTCGTCCGGCCGGGTGGCGATCGCGGCGGCTGCTTCGAGTGCTTGCGGCCAGACTCGCGGCACCGGTGTTGACCGGACCCGGCGGGGCCTGGTCTTGCCCACCCAGAGCGGTAGGGGCGGGTTCGTCCGGTGGTCCCAACCGGAGCGTGTTTTCGGCAGCACGACGGCGCCTGCTTCGGCGAGGCCGGCCAGGACAGCGGCAAGCCGAGTTCTTGCTGAGGGATCGCCGACGAGTGTCGGGTCTGCAGCCGTGGCGTGCCGCAGCAGTCCGTCGACCCGTACTCGGCTTGTCGGCTGTTCCGCGACGTAGGTGGCGATGATGTCGCCCAGCGCTGTCGTCATGGCGACACTTCCGTCTGGGACTGGTTTCCCCCGCCGCTGGACAATTCGTCGTGTGCGACGCGGACGCCGGTGATGAGTCGCTGGTCGGTGTCGGTAAGGGTGTCGTCCGGGACGATGTAGCGGCGATTCTGGGTGCGACCCGGCCGGTTGTCCAGCCGGATGACGTTGGGAAACCGCGAAACGGCATCGGGGTCTTTCACCCCGGTGGTGTACACGAGTTGGACTTTGTGGGCAGCGGCGACCGTCCGCTGGAGGCCGACGAGACTGCCATGTGAGGCGCGGCCGATCGGGTTGTCGAGCAGCAGGACGCCGCCGGAGCGGTCCCGGCGTCCAGCGTTGGCGGCACGCAGCGCCGCGATGGTGCAGTAAAGCGCGACGCAGACGGTCAGTTTTTCTCCCCCGGACCATTTGCCGAGCCGGGTGATGTCTTCCGTGGTGGGGACGAGGTCGAGTGCGGGTTTGAGGACCTTGACGGTGAAGCCTCGGGTTCCGGCTGCCTCATGAACGGCGTCCTTGAGTAGCGGCAATCCTTCCGGTTTGACGCCGTCGGCAATACGCCGCTCCACGACGCGGTTGACGTAGGTGCGCAGGTCGACGTCGCTGGCGGGCGCTTCGAAGGAGATTCTGAGCATCTGTTTCCCGGCCCAGCCTCCGGTTTTCGCCGCCACTCGTGAGTAGCGTTCGGCCTTGCGCAAGGTGTCGAGGGTGTTCGAGACGAGGCGGGCGAGGGATTCGGTCACGATCGCCTGGTCCTTAGCGATGTCGGCGAGTTCGCCGTCGATCATGTTCGCGCGCAGGCTGAGCTGGGTTGCGAGGGTTCCCGCGTGCTGCGCCAGTACTTCTTCGTTGTCATGGATGACGCGGTCCTTTGCGGGTGTGGTGACCCCGGGATACCTGCTGCCTGTTGTCCGTAGGTCCCCGACTGCGTTCGCCCGAGAGATTGCAGCGTCGCTCGCGCGTTTCTCCGTGGCACGCAGGGCCTGTATCAGCGCCTGCTTGTGGGTCTTGGCCTCGTCGTCGGTCCCGGCGAACGGCGCGACAACCCAGCCAGCCGGGTCGGGAAGACCATCGGCGAGCAACTCGAATGCAGTGATCCGACCCTGGTAGCGGCTCTGCTTACCCTCCAGGTCGCGGAGTTCGCCCTCTGCGGTTGTCCGCTTCTCAACGCACCCTTGGCCGATCTCATCCTGTTCAGCTGCCAGAGCGTCGGCCTGCTCCGCGGTGGTCGGCTCAATCAGCAATGCGCGCTTGGGCGAATCGGTGCGTCGCCCCTGGATCCTGGTGAGCGTCGCATCGTGCCGTTCGATGTCGCCGGAGGCGCGGCCGTTCCGGCCGACCGCCTCCTCCTTCGCCTTCCGGGCGGCAGCCAGTGCCGCCGCCCGAGCCGGCTTTGTCTGCCCCTCCGCGGTGGCAAGCAGGGCGGCAGCGCGTTGCTGGGTCTCGGCGATGACCGCAGCGAGGGCCTGTTCTTCGGTCGCCAGCCCCATGGAGAGGTTGCGCTCCCGCTCGGTAAGGACCGACTGGGAGGCCTGTACCTGCCAGGTGCGGGCGGCCTCCTGATGGCGAGCGCGGAGGACGTCGAGAGAAACCGCCGGATCGTCGGGGCTTGTCGGATCGGAGTCGAGGAATGTCAGGCCGGCGGCCTCGGTCCGGTATGCGCCGGCGGTCCTGCCCTCGGTATCGGCGAGGCTGCTCTGCTCGGTCGCGTCGTCGAGGGCATTGTTCGCCTTCTCCGTGCAGCGGTCGGCCTGATCGCGGGCGCGCTTCGATCGCGAACCAGCCTCAGCGAGGTCGCGACGCCACTGCGAGGCTGCCTCCACCTTTTGAATCAGGCTGGAGAGGCGGGCGCGAGATGTCTCGATACGGGAGATCTGTCGCTGCGTCCGCTGCTCGGCCGCCGTGTCCTCGGCCTCCGCTTCATCAAGTGCGGCGAGTTCCGCGCCAGTTTTTTCGAGTGCTGCCGCGATGCCAACCAGGGTGTTGTCGAGGTCGTCGACGCGGCCGGTGAGGCTTTCGAGGTGCCCGGTGGGGCAGTCGGTGAGCAACTCGGTGAGCTCGCCGAGCAACGCCCGGTCGGCCGCACGCGCTTCGGACAGCCGGGACTGCTGCTCGGTGTACGTCTCTGCGCGGGCGGCGACCTGTCGCACGTTGCCTTCGGCCCAGGCAGGGTCCACCAAGCCTCGATGCAGACCGGTCCAGACCGGGTCTGATTCATCAGGCCCTACCTTGATGGCGCTGACGATCGCGGCGGCAGCCTGCGCGGTGTAGACCCCGACGAGTGCCGTGGTTGCCGTGTCAACGATGGCCAACGCGATCTCGGCTTCGTCTGCCTGGGCGGTGGGAATTACGAGACCGACGCCGAGGCGCGCGAGGTCTGGATCGGTGACCGTTTCCAGCAGGCGTGCGCTGGGTAGCAGCGTGCGCAGGTGCGCCCAACCGGTTTCGGCAGTGATGTCATGTTCGGCCAGAACGGCCTGGACCCGTTCAGCGTCGAGGGTGGTAGGTAGGAGCCCGGTGCGCGCGTGTACGTCGAGGATGCGCTGGTCGTCGATGCGTTCGGCCTCAAGCCGGACGAGGGCCATGTCGGTATCGACGATCGCGTCTGACAGCCGGCGGGTCAGGGTGTCCGCCTCGGCCCAGAGATCAACAGGGGCGTCGCCGGTTGCCTCGGTCAGATCCTGCACTCGTTCGCGGGCGACCAGCTTGGAAGCGCGTTCGGCAAGTGCGGCGCGTTCCTCCGCAAGCCGGGTGTGTTCCGCGTCGAGCCGGACCTGCTCGCCCGTCTGCATGGTTAGTGTGCTCATCAGTGAGCGTCGAACCGCCGGGCGCTGTTCACGACGGCTCTGGATCTCTTCCAGAACGCCCGTGAGGGTCACGTGCTGTTCGGCGAGAACGGCGTCGTGCTCGGCCGGATCGGTCTGTTCGCTCGGGAGCGCGCCGTCGCGGACGGCCGTGCGCAGGTCTGCGGTCAGCGACTCCAGCCGAGCTGTCGCGGTCGCCGCGTCCTTGTCGGCTGCCTGAGCCTGCTGGTCGGCTTCCTTCGCCGCGGCGCGGTGGGCCACCACGTCTGCCTTCGCCACTTTGGCGGCTTCGGCAGCCGCTTCGGCTTCGGCCTGGTGTGCTCTAGCTAGGGTGCGCAGCCGGGTTCTCAGGCGCGCGCTGTGCTCGTCGTGCTCGCGCCGCAATGGCGCGGTGCGCTCGCGTTCCTCACCGGCCTCTCGCCGGGTGCGCTCCAACGCGTCCTGCAGCTCCTGCTTCTGCACCAAATGTTCGGCTGCCTCCCATGCTTCGATGAGACCGGCGGCATCCTTGGCGTCGTTATCGGCCCGGCTGAGTTGCTCCTGCGCGGCGCGCAGTCGCATCTGGGCGGCACGTTCCTCGTACAGGTAGACGAGCTCGTAGGCGGCACCGCCCTCGGTCACGGCAGCAGCGCGGCGCTTCTCGATGCCGTCGCGCTGCTCGGCGAGCTCCTCGATTCGGCTGTTCGCTTGGGAGACGGTCGCGGCGAAGGCTGCGGACAGCTTGGCAGCCTCGTGGACGGCCTGCTGCAGGGCGAGCGCCGCCGCGCCGACCTCCTGCTGGCAGACGTGGACGCGGTCCAGGCCTGTTGCCGAGTCGAGGCAGAAATCACGCTCGGCTGTCTTAGCGGGTTTGGTCGCGAGTAGCGACGCGATCGAGGCCAGGCGATCCGCGACGCCGATCGCGTCTTCAGGTGCGACGGTGAGATCGATGAGCAGGTCGATGAACTCGCGGGCCGACGAAAATCGGAACATGTCCTCCACGCCGCCCTCGACGTGATTCATCTGTTTCTGCGTGCGAAATAAGGCTGGGTCGAGGCCTCGGCTGGTCAGCGCGGCCGTCCACTCGTGTTGCTTCTCGGCGATGACCAGATCCATGGCCTGCGGGTAGGTCGCCGCAAATTCCTTCAGAGCGGCGACATAGTCCGCCCGGCGACGCGGTTCACCGGCGGTATCGAGGATTGGAAGGCGTGGCAGGTCGAGTACGCCCGGCACCGCGTAGAACGCGTAGAAGGTCGTGTCGAGCCGGTCGCGGGCCCTGTCGGCGTCGGCGGGCCGGCGCAGGTCGGACCACTCATAGACGACGCCGGTGATGAGGATACGGTCCGGTGAGCCGTCCAAGGTGTCCGAGGCGGCCGGATGCCATGCCGCAACGGTGTGCGCGGTGTCGCCGCTGTCGACATAGTCGGTGAGGCTGCGTTTGACCGTACGACCCATGAAGTCGATCGCTCTTGGCAGCAGCAGCGCATAGAACAGTGACAGCAGCGATGATTTGCCGCCACCGTTGCGCAGCCAAACGACCGAATCGGCGGGGTAGCTACTACCGCCGTCCGGGGCTGTGAGGTCGAGCGTGACGTCGGTGAAGCGGGCGGATCGTTCTCCGATCGAGTGGAGCCGGAACGCGGCCAGATGATAGGTCACGCCTCCTCCCCGTTGTCGGCTGCGAAGGGTCGGTTGGCGGCCTGCGGCCGTCGGGCGACCTCCGCCAGGAAGGTGTAGGCGGGTTCGCTGGCCATGTCCTTGACCTGGATCCGGAATCGCTCGGTGAGCATCCAGGTTCCGCCGGTGCTGTCGGCACGGGCCATGCCTTGCTCCACGAGCCAGCCCAAAATGTTGCGAACCCAGTACAGGGCGCACTTGGGTGACAGCCGTCCGGAGCCACGGCCTCTGTCGCCGACGAGCGTGGAGGGCATCTCATGGTAGGCGCGCCACGCCTCGTCCAAGCCGTCGTCGGGAACGGGCTCGCCGGCGGCGTCGTGCTTCTGCATGCGCTCGCATATCGCGCGCATCCATTGCTCAAATTCGACGTCCGTGATCCGGCGGATCCGTTCTTCTTCCAGGTCGGCCGGTGTGGGGTAGGCGTAGGCGGCCACGCCGACCAGGACGAGACCGGCCACCAATCGCCCGATCCGAGTCGCCGCGTGGGGCATGTCGCCGACCCGGAAGGCGAACGGCGACTCGGGGCTGACGCCGAGGACAAGCCCGAAGTCGCCGTCGGATAGGACCTGGGCGGACAGACCGTGCAGAACGGCATCGGCGGCGATCCGGAAGTCGGACTCGGTACGGTATCGGCCGAGCACCCTGCGGTATTCCTGACTGCGTCCGGGACGCTGGGTGGGCTGTACCGCGTACGCGATCAGGGTTCCGATGTCGGTGTGATCGTTCTGTGTCAGAGTCATACCGCCTCCGCGTGTTTCCATGGATGCTCGGTGACCGGTTGCGGGGCAGCGGTTGCCAAGGCCTCGGGGTGCGGGGCGATGATCAGGTCGTCGCCGTCCCAGCCCGGTAGATCGACCTTCAGGTCATCGGCGTCCGCGACGGCGCGCGGCCCGAAGATCCGTGCGGTCAAGTCGACCGATGCAGTGTGTTCGGTGTCGGTCGCCTCGGGTGCGAAGCACCACAGCGCGGCCAACGCCAGGATCTCCGCAGCTCGTTGCCGGTCAGCGCTGCTGTCGAGGCCAGGGTCCGTCAGTGCGTCAACAAGCAAGGCCGACAGACGAGCGGGCAAGCCAGTCCTGACGACGACTCGCCGGGCGGCGTCCATAATGTGCGGCCCGATCGTCGGCGGATCTGGATCTCCCGCCTCGTCATCGTCGTCGAGGTCACGATCATCGGCGGCGGAGTCACGCACCGCCCACAGGTCGTAGACCAGCCGGTACAGCCGGGGCAACTTCGGAGGTCGCGGACCCGTGATGTCCGACAGCCACCTGTCGGTGACCGCCAGCGCAGTTTCGCTGTCCAGAGCGAGCAATGGGGCAAGGATCTCCCGGCTGATGTCGGGTAGGTGCCCCAGCGCCGGCGGCCGGAACGACTGCCGGTCTTGCTCCTCCAGGAACACTCCTCGGGCGGCGATGACCTGCCGGTGCAATGCCTCGTGGCGGCGCGAGCACTCGGTGAGCAACGCGGCGATCCGGGCCGCCGCCATGGTCACCTGCTGATCATCGGATTCCAGTGACTCGCGGACCTTGGCGAGCAGGCGGTGCTCGGCCTCCATCCGGCCGGCGATGTGTTCCCGAGCCGTGGTGAGGCGTTGCGGAACGGCTGTCGCCCATTCCTGGATTACGGCGCGCAGATCCCTGCGCGTATTCTTGATCAGCTCGTGAAGGTCCTCGGCGAGCGACACCGACAGCAGCCGAGCCCGGACCGCGGCACGTTCCGCGGCATCGAACGCGCCCTTCGCCAGCTGGCGTTCCAGCAGCACTTCGTTCGCGACCTGCTCGTCCTCGACATCGAACTCGAGCCCACCCACCAGTGCGTTGATCGCGTCTCGGGTTGCGTAGAGCACGACCTCGCCCCGCACCGGGTCCTCTCGTTCAACCAGCAGCCGAAACTGCACCTGCCGTCGCTGGTGGCTCCGGGCCTTGTCGGTGAAGTCGCTGATCCTGTAGGTGAACGGCGCCTCGCGCTCGCCTCGGTTGAGAAGTGCGTCGACGGTGTGCTCGCCAATGCGGCGGTGTTCCGAAGCGGGCCGTTCCGGTGCGGTACGCCGGGCGAGTGTGGTGAGTCCGCCTACGACGTCGTTGTAGGTGGCCTCCTCCGCGAAGCCCTGCTGGGCGATAACGAGATCAATGGCGGCGAGAGCGAACGTCGCAACGTCGTAGGTGGCCGCTGGCCACTCCTGCCGATTGGCGGCGATGATCGCTTCGGTTATCGGGCGCGACCGCATGAGCACCGCAACCCGCGCCGGGAAGGTGGGGTCGAAGACGGAGAGCTCCGCTGGTGCGGGTGACCCTGACACGGTGGAGCCACTGGGCAAGTCGAACAGGTCGTCCACTTATCCTCTTCCATGCGCTTCCGTATTCGTACGGTAACCGTATGTCCAAGTCAATCAATGGCTATGCTGGGCCGCGGCGTGTCTGGTGAAGTCCAATAAGCGACAAGCACGGTTCACTTCGACGTCTGCCTGAGGGTCGCGACCATGGCACGCGACTCGGTGTGCAGGTGCCGGAGCTCTCCGGCCGTGAGAGCCAGTTCGTATCCGTGATGATGTCCAGCCCGCGACAACGCCCACCACAGATAAGCTGCCCGCTGCGCGGTCTCGGCACCGGCGTACTCCCGCAACATCATCAGCTGCGCCCGCCGATTACGACATTCCGCCACGCTGGGGGCCATCGCCTCCCAGTAGCGGTCCAGTGCCGCCTCCAAGGCGAGACGAAGGAGCCACGCACTCGCCCGCGGCCAGAGTCCGCGAGTACCGGTGGCCGGTTTAATCATGAGGTCGGCGGCGCTGGCGAGGTAGTTCTCGGCAGTGATCATTTCAGCCTCGCAACGAGACGAGCCACATCGGCCACAAGCTGTTCGGGGTCGTTGACGGCGGCGCCGTGGGCGCCTTCTTTGCAGGTGCGCAGGGCGGTGGCCGCCCACCCGCCGTGCGCGGTGTTGAGCTTGCCGAAAACCTGACCGCCGGCATCCATGTCGTCAAAGAGAGCAAGCGCAGCCACCTGCATCGTGGTGCGGGCCCGGCCGATCAGTGCATCGACATCGCGATGAGGTTCGCCACGCCCGATGCGACGGGCACGGATGATCTGGTGGAAACGAGCTTCGAGGGCCGACCGACAGTAGGTCACGACGACGGGCGTGCGGACCTCGACCGGCATATCCCGAGTCTTAGCCAGAGCCGCAGCATCGTCGAGGTAGCGCTTCACCGGGTCGATGTTCTTGCGGATCTCCACCGTCGAGTTCTCCCGGCGGACGACCTCCCAGATGGTCGCGTCAATCTCGAGGCGACGGACGGCCTCCGGGAGCCGATCGTCGTGGGTGAAGACGATGATCTGACGGGTCTGCGCCAGGTCGGCGAAGACCCGGGCGAGCCCGTCCACCTTAGCGGGGTCCATGCTCTGCACCGGGTCGTCGATGATGAGGAACCGGAACGGGCTGGCGTCCGCGCTGGCGCGCGGCAGGAACACAGCCAGACCGAGAGCCTGCATCTCCCCCTGGCTCATCACCGACATCGCGCTGGTCGCCGTGCCGTCCACGGTGGCCGGGAACGCGACCCGCCGCCGGGTGCTCGACCCGTCGAGTTTCATCCCCGCCAGCTCGACGTTGCTCTCCTGGCGCAGCTCCTCCCAGATCTGCTGCGACCGGGCGGCGAACGGCGCCAGCTGCTCCGTGCGAAGGTTCTCGATCAGCGGCTTGTACCAGTCGAGGGCCTCCTTGACGCGCGCCAGCGGAGCCTCGTGAACACGCGCCGCGACGGCGTCGGCGTGCCATTGCTGCAGCTGGGCGGCGAGGTCACGCCACTGGTCATGACGCGCCTGCAACCAAAGGATGGCCGCTTCGCGTACCGCCGCGACCGTCTGCAGCAAGGGTGGGTAGGTGCTGGTGAGATGCGCGGCCACCGCTTCCGGGTCGGCATCGGCGCTGAGACCCGACCAGACGGCCCATGCCGTCCTGAGCCGCTCACGGAGTTCGGCTGGGAAGTCCTCCGGCAGCGTCGTGGGCACTCCCGCGCCGACCGGAAGTGCCTGAACCTTCCGGCGGGCGACGGCCAGGCCGTCCATAGCGGAGCGGCGGGCAGCCGCATCGTCGCGGATGCGATCCAGTTCCGCTTGAGCGTCGGTACGCCAATGCTGGTCCAGCACGCCGGCATGGCACAACGGGCAAGGGCCGCCACCGTGCGCGTCGTAGTGTTCGGTGGCAGCTTCAAGCAGCCGGGCCATGTCCTCGGTGACGTTGCTGTCCGGTGCTTCCCCGACGTGGACCGCAGCCGCCGTCAGCGTGTCCGCCACCGCGGTGATCTCCTCGGCCGGCGGCAACGGCGGCAGGCTCACCAGCCTCCGGTACGCCGTCACCTGAGGGTCGACGTCGTCCGTGTTGCCTAGCAGCCGGTCCACGGCGTCGAGGGCAGGCCGAACGGACGCGAGCAGCTTGGCCGCCGCGCGGGCACGCTCGTCGTCGACCTCGCCGAGCGCCTGGCGGAGGGACTTTCGCCGGTCGGACACCGCCTTGAGCTGGGTGTCCAGCTCCCGCTTGATCCGCTTCAGCAGGCTCTCGGCGTCGGTGATCGGCTCGATGGCCAGCAGCGGCGCGAGCGCGTCGAACAGGTCGCTGGGCCGCGACGAGATGAGCCGGCCCAGATCGTTGGCGGTCAGCAGCGGGCGGTACGCCTCCAAGGGCTGGCGCCAGCCGAGAGCGTCGACGTCGGCGTACGTCTGGTCGCCGTGGCGGACGTCGGCGGCCGCATCGCTGGGTTCGGTGGCGTCGTCGCGCCAGCGGCGGCGCAGGCGCACGGGCACAGGGGAGCCGTCGAGGCGCGCCGTGACTTCAATGGTCGCCTGGTTTGGATGGTGCAGGTTGCGCCAGCCCTCGCGGAAGATTCGGTTGTTCTCGGCCCAGCGCTTGCTGTCGCCGGTGAGAGAGAGCTCGACGGCCTCGGCGAAGCTGGACTTGCCAGAACCATTGCGCCCGATGACCAGGGTGAGACCGGGTTGCGGCTGCAGGTGCAGCGCGGCTTTGGCGCCGATGCCGCGAAAGCCCGTCACAGTGACGCGCTCGAGGAAAACGTGCCGCTGCTCGGCCGCCTGCCCTTCGCGGGCAGGCAGGTCAGCGGAGGCGCCGTCGAGCACGGCGCGAAGCTGACACTCCCCGGCGAAGGCACCCAGAACCACCTCGGCGGTCTGATCGGAGGTGCGCTGCTCGGTCAAACGGTCGAAAAGATGCTCCAGAAGTGCGTGAGTCGTGCTCACCGTCTGCTCCCATGCCGACGTTACGGTGGGCCGCCCGGGGAAGGACAGCATTGAGTAGTTACTGGGGATTGCTGGAACCTGCTGGAAGACTGTACGGTACTGGTATGGATCAAGTCGAGGCCCTCGATCGGCGGATCGAAGATCTGCGCACCGAGGTGCGGCGAGCGCTGACCGCCGGCGACCGCGAGCGCGTTACCAGCCTGCGTAAACAGTTGCGTCAGGCACAGCGCGAGTGGGAAGCGCTCCTCGATGAGGAACTGGCGGACGAGACGCCGTTGGTTCCGGCTCCGCGGCTCGCTTCCGGGCCACTTCTTCCCGTACGGGAACAGGTGCACCAGGCGCTGACCTTGCTCGGAGCTCCGGCCGCTCCCAAGCTCGTCGTCGCCGTACACGAAGCGTTCGCCACCGGGGAGCTGACACCGACCAAGCTCACGAGTCTGCGGCGCGACGAGGAGCGCTCGTTCCAGTCCGCGCCATACTCCCGCCCGTACTATCTCTGCGCCGCTCTGACGGCCGACCACCTCGCGCCTGCGCGCGGGCTGATCGCCGTCTCGTCGTGGCCGATGGCCACGCGGATCATCGGCCCGCTCAGCCTGCGGGTCGATTTCCTCACCGCCGCCACCCGACTTGCCGAACAGCTGGAAAGGCTCGGCGAGACGGGCCCGAACGCCCGGCGGCTGCTGTGGCGCTTCGCCGCCACGATCCCGGGAGCCGCCACCAGCGCCAACGCTATGACCCCGGCCGCCGTCGCCGAGGCCGCTCAGGCCGAACTGGTCATCCATGTCGACGCCGATCGGTCGCACCGCGAAGCGGCCGCCAAGCGGGCCATCGACCAGCTCACTCCGTCACAACAACTTTTCGGCGCCCGGCTGGGCCGCGCCGCGGCCACCGGCTCCTGACCCGTCTCCGTTCTCCGCGAAGGAACGAACGATGCCCGACGACACCCCGCACCGACTCCACCAGCTGCGCGGCCCCGCTCCCGCGAAGCGACACAACGCCCGTACGGTGGCCGCTCTGACCGGAAACCCGGGCTGCGCACGGCGGGCCGTGCTCGACGCAGCCGGCGTTGACAAGGACGCACTGGCCAAGCAGATCGGGTTCCCGGCGAAATTCGGCCAGTCCCAGTTCGCCATCACCCGGGGCAACTCGTTCGAGGCCCAAGTCAAGGCCAACGGATACGCCGAGCTTCTGCGTCTGCTGCGCGAGGTGCTCGGCCTGGAGATCGAAGAGGTGGGCAGCACCGACCTCAACGACGTCGGCGGCAACGCGAGCCAGGAGGTGCGGCACACCCGCGCTCGTCAAGCTCTGAAGGCCGCCGTCGAAGGCCGGGAACCGCTCACCTTCCTCGATCACCCGCTGCTGCGGCTGGACGTCGGCGGCAACGACGTCTACCTCGAGCCCGATCTGGTCGCCTTCCACCACAACGGCGTCCTGCACGTCGTCGAGATCAAATCGTTTGCCATCATCGACGACCAGGCTGACGGCACCAAAACCGCTGCAGCGGCCCGGCAGTCGGCGGTCTACGTGCTGGCGCTGCGGCGGCTGCTCGGCGACGCCGCGGTCTCGCACGAGGTAGTGCTCGTCTGCCCGAAAGACTTCTCGAACCAACCCACCGCGGTCAAGATCGACGTCCGCAAGCAGCTGATCACCCTGGACCACCAGCTCACCCGCCTCGCCCGGATCGAAACTCTCGTCGACCAGTTGCCGGACGGGCTCAGCCTCGATCTCGCCACCCACTCCCCCGACGAGCTCATGACAGCACTCTCGACCATGGAGGCCCGATACGCGCCGTCGTGCCTCAACAGCTGCGAGATGGCCTACTTCTGCCGACACGAAGCCGCTGGTTGCACGTCCGCGCTGGGCACGACGGTCCGTGAGGAACTCGGTGGCGTCGAGCACGTCGCCCGGGCTCTCGACCTGGCACACGGAAAGGCGATGGCGTCGGTCGAGGAAGAAGAAGCAGCCGCGATGCTGCAGATCACGGCGCAGATCTACGGGTCGGTGGCGGCATGAGCGCGATCTCCTCGTACGCCCGAGCCCTCGCCGTGGACGGCGGACGGGCGTACCCCATCGCCACCCGCCGCCATCTGCACTTGAGCGACCATCCCCTGGTCTTCGTGCCCCTCACCATGGCCGGCGAAGCCAACGCGCCGCTCGCAGCAATGATCGGCACCGACCGGGACAACCCGACGATGCTGTTCGTGCCGCAGCCGCGCAACCGCACCCTGCGGTTCACCTTCGCTGATCAGCTCGCCGCCATCATTTTGCAGTACATCGAGGAGCGCCCGCGCCAGGGTGTCGAGACATACGGCAAGCAATCCAGGACACGCTACTTGGACGCGCCGCAAATGCTGGTGCCCAGCCCTACTGGCGCCGGCTTCGTGCGCCTCTTCGGCCGGTCCACTCGCTTCCGGCGCACGACCGGCGAGTATGCCGTTTCGCCGCAGGTGCCGCTGCTCGGCCGCTGGCTGACTTGGCTCGGTGAGCGGTCGGAGCACCCCGGCTCATCGGCGCTGGTCGCCATGACTTCCGCCCTGGGCCAGCACTGGGCGACTGGGCAGAGCGCGTTGGAGGACGCCAACCTCGCTGCCCTGTTGGCGTGGATTCAGCCGCCTGCTGGCGTGCCTGCACCAGTGGCCGCGCTCGAAGCGGAGGATCCGACGATCTGGCCGCCGGCTGGGCCCAGCACGGACCCCACCTTCGACAACGAGGTTCTGGCGCCAGCGATCCGGCTCTACGACGAAGGCAAGCACGAGCGGGCTTTGGCCGTACTGCAACGCGATCTTCGCTCGCAGCTCGAGCCCACCTGGCGGCTGATGTGGCAGGCGATCGATCTGCTGCGCACCCTGCCTCCGGGCGACACGGTGCCCGACCGCTGGGCCATCGACCGCGCCGATTTCACCAACTACCACCAGTACGTCAGCGGGGGCGGCTTCCCGCAGGCCCGTCGTGACGGGGCGGTCGCCGCGGCGCGCCGACTGCAGCGCCTGGAGCGCGAGCAGAACGAGTATGACGCCACGCGCGCTCTCGACGACCCGTTGGTGATGGCGAGCTTCCGAGTGACCGGCGAAGCCTTCTTTGGCACCGTGGTCGAGGTCGAGCCCGATCGCAAGATTGTGTCTGACAAGGGTCGCCGCATTCTGCGGCCGCGCGTCGTCGTCCGAACAGGTGACCCGGTCCGGCTCCTCGCCACGACGAAACTTCGCTCCCCCAGCCGCCCGAAGCAGGACGTCACCATTCTGAGCGTCACCGGCGACCGCGTGGAGCTGCAGATCGAGAACAGCATGGGCCGCGGCGGGACTGCCGCTCCGGGCACCGTCCCGTCGCTCGGCGAAGAACTGACCTACACCAGCGTGTTCCCGGATGGCATGCGCTCACCGGAACTGCCGGCGCCCGAGGAAACCCCGTGGACCCACGGCGGCCCGCCGAAGCCCTACACGCCGACCGAAGACGACGCCCGCGAGGTGTGGGAATGACCTTCGACCCCGCCTACGAGGCTTCGCAGGCGACGCTGCGCATCCTGGAAGACTTTCGCTCCGGCAAACACCGCGGCGTGGTCGTCAACTCGCCGCCCGGCGCCGGCAAGTCCACCTTGGTGGTGCGCGCCGCGGCCGAACTGGTCGAGGACGGCGAGCGCCTGATGATCGTCGCCCAGACGAACGAGCAGGTCGACGACCTGACCGCTTCGCTCGCCGGCCGGCTCCCGTCCACCCTGATCGGGCGTTTGAGCAGCGCCGACTATGTACCGTCAGCGCGCGTCGCAGGCCTCACTAACGTCGCCTGCGACAAGGACGCCGGCAACCTTGCCGGGTGCCCGGTCACTATTGCCACCGCGGCGAAGTGGGCGTACGTCAAGGACCGCTCCTGGGAGTGGGCCATCGTCGACGAGGCGTACCAGATGCGTTCCGACGCCCTGCTCGCCATCGCCCGCCTGTTCGAGCGAGCCCTGTTCGTCGGCGACCCCGGGCAGCTCGACCCCTTCTCGGTCGTGGAGAACGATCGCTGGCGGGGACTCACCTGGGACCCGATGCAGTCGGCGGTGGCCGGCCTGCTCCGCAACAACGACGGCGTACCCGAGCACCAGCTACCTGTCTCGTGGCGCCTGCCGCGCACCGCGCAGGATGTGATCGCCTCGGCGTTCTACCCGTTCACCGGTTTCCGCACCGGGACTGGCCCAGGTGAGCGGGAGCTGACGTTCACGACACGGGCCCTCGGCCGGACGCCCGTGGACGCCGTGCTCGAGGAAGCCGCGACTTCCGGCTGGGGCTACCTCGAGCTGCCCGCCCGGCACACCATGCGGACCGACGCCGAGGCGGTCGACGCCGTGGCCGCCGTGGCCCGGCGCTTCGTGGAACGAGGTCCCGTCGCCCGGTCGGGCTCGACGTCAGGCCCGGTGACGCCGTCGCGCATCGCCGTCGGAGCCGCCCACCGAGACCAGGTCTCCGCACTGCGGACTGCCTTGGCCGATCAGCCCGACATCACGGTGGACACCGCGAACCGCCTGCAGGGCCGAGAGTACGACGTGACGGTGGTGCTGCATCCGCTGTCGGGCCGCCGAGACGCAACCGCCTTCCACCTCGAAGCGGGCCGCTTGTGTGTGCTGACGTCCCGCCACCGCCAGGCCTGCGTCATCGTAGGCCGGGTAGGCATTCACGAGCTGCTCGACGCCCACCCATCGACGGAACCTGTTCACCTTTACGAGACGGTCAAGTTCCCAGACGGCTGGGCGGCAAATCAGACTGTAATGACCCACCTTGAGACGCACCGCATCCCCATGAGTGCATGATGTCACCAGCCGACCGAACCTCCGGGGGACCTAGAGCATGACTTTGTCCGAAGTCGCGGCAGAGGCGCCCGACCTCAGCAACCCGATCATCAACTCGCCGTACGAGCCGCCGCAGCAGCACTTCGAGATCGGACCACACGGCCCGACCGGCGCCCTCAAGCCGGGCCGTCGGCCAAGCGAGTCGTTCATCCCCTTGCCGCCAAGTCGCAAGACACGGCAGAAGCATGTGCAAGAGGCACTCGACTTTGACATCACCGGCGAACGGCGGGAAGTCAACAGCCTCGTCAACGACATCCGCCGCGAGGTTGAGAGATGGCGGGCGAACAACTGGACCGGTGTGACGCCGTACACCCGGAAGCTGTTGGCCCACTGGGCTCCCGGACCGCATCGGGAGGACCCGGTGCTGTTCTGCCAACGGGAGGCGGTGGAGACCGCCATCTTCCTCGCCGAAGTAGCGGGTCGGCATGGGACGACGGACTACCGCCGACGGCTGGAGCCGGAAAATCGCATGCACAGCGACGGCCTGCCGCGCGTGGCACTAAAGATGGCCACTGGCAGCGGCAAGACCGTCGTGATGGCGATGTTGATCGCCTGGCAAACCGTCAACAAGGTGATGACCCCTCGGGACGCGCGGTTCGCAAAGCGATTTCTGATCGTGGCCCCGGGAATCACCATTCGCGACCGACTCGGCGTCCTGCAGCCGGAGCGGGACGACAACTACTACGACGAACGGAACCTGGTACCGCCGGATCTCTGGGAGGTCGTCCTCCAGGCCAACGTCAAGGTGGTCAACTACCACACATTCCTCCCTAGAGACGCCAAGGAAATTAAGGGAGTCAACGCCAACACCCGCAAGCTGCTGCGCGGGAACCGACCGCCCGGTGACGCCGACGCATTCCAAGAAACCCCGGATATGGTCGCGGACCGAGTGCTCGGCGCGTTCGGGTCGACCGAGGGTGGCCTTGTTGTCTTCAATGACGAGGCACATCACTGCTACCAGGACAAACTGCTGGAGCACCCGGAAGACGTCGCTGATAAATCCGACAAGGAGCGAAACCGCGAGGCACGCGTGTGGTTCCGCGGACTGCAGGACGTCTCGCGCCGGACCTCAGTCAAGACGGTCTATGACCTATCGGCGACCCCGTACTACCTCAAGGGTTCCGGCTATAACGAGGGGCACATCTTCCCCTGGGTGGTCAGCGATTTCTCGCTGATGGACGCCATCGAGTCCGGCATCGTCAAGATCCCGCGCATCCCCGTGGACGACGACGCCGTCGCTCAGCAACCGGTGTACCTCAACCTGTGGGACAACATCCGGCCACCGCTGCCCCAGCGCCAGTCTTCCAAGGGCGCACCGATCACCTCGCAGGGGTGGGTGATGCCGGAAACCCTCGAGGGCGCGATTCGCAGTCTGTATCGCTCGTACGAGCAGAACCACGTCCGCTATGAGAAGGACCTAGCGGGACTCGGCGAGCCTCCACCCGTGATGATCATCGTTTGCCCGAATACGGTCGTGTCCAAGTTGGTTTACGAGTGGATTGCCGGCTGGGAGGTCGACCAGGACGGTGAGAAGCGGCTGCGTCCAGGCAACCTGTCACTGCTGAGCAACATCGAGGATGGCGTCTGGACGACCCGGCAACGGACCATCCTGGTCGACTCGGTCGCGTTGGAGTCCGGGGATCCACTTGGGCCTGACTTTAAGCAGGCCGCGGCTCGCGAGATCGAGGCATTCAAGCAGGAGTTTCGACTGCGTAACCCGGGCGCTGACGTGGAAAAGATCAACGACGCCGACTTGCTCCGCGAGGCGATGAACACCATCGGCAAAAAGGGCAAGCTCGGCGAGCACATCCGCTGTGTCGTCTCGGTGGCCATGCTCACTGAGGGGTGGGACGCCAACACCGTCACCCACATCCTCGGCGTGCGGCCATTCCGCAGTCAGCTGCTGTGCGAGCAGGTGGTCGGCCGCGGTCTACGCCGCCGCAGCTACGCTGCGAACGCAGACGGCAAGTTCGAGCCGGAGTACGCCGAGGTGTACGGCGTGCCGTTCGCCTTTATCCCCTCCGACCGCGCTACCCCGCCGCCGCAGAAGGACATCCGGCCGGCGATTCGGGTGTACGCGGTATCCGAGCGAGCCGACCTTGCGATCCGGTGGCCAAAGCTGGACGGCTATCGCGTCGAACTCCCGGACGAGACGCTGATCGCAGACTTCGATGAAAAGTCACGTCTGCACGTCACCCAGGAGTTCGTGGCGCTGTGGGTGGAAAACCAGGGTGTCGTAGGCGAGCGGCTGCAGATTGAGCTGGCCGACATCCGGGGCGCCCGTGACCAACGCATCGCCTACACCATCGCCAAGCGGCTCATGGAAGACGAGAAGTACCTAGCCGCCGCGGACGGCGTAGAAAGGCCCTGGCTCTTCCCGCAGGTCGTCGAAATCTGCCGGCAGTGGCTGAAGGAGTGGGTGACCACCGACCCCGACGTGTCGAAGGGCAACCTTCTGCTGGTTCAGGCAACCTCGCGGGCAGCTGAAAAGGTCTTCGGATCGATCATCCGCCAGCTCGGCAACCGCGCCAAGGTGCTGATGCCGGTCCTGCGCCGATTTGATCCCGAAGGCTCGACGGACGATGTCGACTTCGTTACCCGCAAGGTAGTCATGGCGCCACCGCCACAGAAATCGCACCTGACCGAGGTCGTGCTCGACGGCCAGCGCGGCAACACCTGGGAAGAGGGTCTCGCCGAGATCCTTGAGGGAGACTCGCGGGTCCACGCCTACGTCAAGAACGAACGCCTCGGCTTCACCATCCCGTACGTTCATGAAGGCCGCCAGCACGACTACGTGCCCGACTTCATTGTGCGACTGGTTCCGCGAGACGCAGACGACGTCGAACGGACGCTCATCGTCGAAGTTTCTGGAAGCCGCAAGTCCCCCGGGCCAACCGCCGCCAAGGCGCACACCGCCAGGCACGAGTGGTGCGCTGCCGTGAACAACTGGGGCCAGTACGGCCGCTGGGGCTACGTAGAAGCCACCCACCCTATGCAGTTCCGCGAAGTGCTGCACGACGCCATCGAGAACCTGTATGCCGACCGGCCGATCATCGGTCTGCCCGACTGACGCTGCGAAAGGGAACGAGACATGCCCCCGAGGAAGAAGGCCGCCCCGGCCGGCCCCACCCCGGTCGACGCGATCACGCACCCCGACAAGCGCGTCAACCTGCCGACCGCCGACGCCCACGACTTCGTTGATCCGGATATGGAGAACCCGTTTACATTCCGATATCCGCGGCCGCTTCACAGCCCACAGCTCGTCTGGCGCGGCAAGGAGGAGCAAGACCTCGCCGAATATCTGGAGGGCAAGGTCCCGCCCATCTACATCCAGGAAAAGATCGACCCTCGGGTGCTGATCGAGAACCTGCGAAACACTGCGGCGTCGCCGGAGGAAGAGCCTGAGTTGACGCTCTTCGACGCCTTCGACGGCCTCGACGAGCTCGACATGGTGGACTTTTACCAGCACGAAGCCAACTGGTCGAACCGCATGATCCTCGGCGACTCGCTGAACGTCATGGCGAGCTTGGCGGAGCGGGAACGGCTACGTGGCAAAGTCCAGATGATTTATATCGATCCGCCATACGGCATCAAGTTTGGCTCTAACTGGCAAGTATCGGCTCGAAAGCCTGAAGTCACGGATGGCAAGATTGAGCATGCTACGCGGGAAGTCGAACAGATCAAGGCATTCCGTGATACTTGGGAACTTGGAATCAATTCCTACTTATCGTACCTGCGAGATCGCCTACTCGCCGGACGCGAACTCTTAACCGACACAGGTTCTTGTTTCGTCCAAATTGGAGACGAAAATGTGCATCTAGTACGCAGCGTTATGGACGAGGTGTTCGGAGCAGAGAACTTTTGTGCCCAAATCGTTTTCACCAAAACGAGCGGCGCGACGTCTTCTCTAGTGCCTGCCGTCTTCGACTACCTACTCTGGTATTCAAAGGATCGGAAGATTGTCAAGAAACGCGACCTCTACCAGCCCCGTAAGCCGATCGAGAACCCAAAAGAAAGATTCGTCTGCGTCGAGACATCAGATGGTCAGCTCATTGACCTCTCGCTAGCGCAGAAGTCGGGACTCGAGCCGATTCCAGAAGGAAGGATACTGCGCTTACAAGCTACAGACTCCCAAGGAGCAACTCCGGATTCCGCAAACCCTGTCATCCTGGGCGGCCGTGAATTTTTTCCGCCTAGAGGTAGGCACTGGAGTGTAACCGCTGCCGGGGTGCAGCGAGCGTGCATGAGTGGCCGCATCGTCGCGGTAGGAAAAACTCTAACGTGGAAGTCATATCGAGACGAATTTCCATTCCGGCCGCTAACGAACTTTTGGTCCGACGTTAACGCCACCGGATTCGGAACTGAGAAGCTATACGTTGTACAAACTACAACCTCGGTGATCCAACGCTGCATGCTTATGACGACGGATCCGGGGGATTTAGTCGTTGACCCAACTTGCGGATCCGGAACCACAGCACTCGTGGCCGAACAATGGGGCCGGAGATGGATTACCATCGATACATCACGAGTCGCGCTAGCGCTCGCCCGACAGCGAATCATGGGAGCGCGATACCCATGGTACTTACTGGCGGACAGCCCCGAGGGCAGGGCGAAAGAGTCGGAAGTCTCAGGTCGACCGCTACCGCCCGTAGAGACATCGCGAGACATACGACAGGGGTTTGTCTACGAACGCGCACAGCGAATTCTTCTCAGTTCTATAGCGAACAATCCTGACATCAACGAGGGAATGTCCCATGCGGAGATTGAGGCTGCGATCAAACGGCACGCCGACTACGAGCTCTTAGTCGACAAGCCATACGAGGACCAACGCAGAGTCCGCGTAGCCGGCCCGTTCACCGTTGAGAGCTTGTCGCCACATCGTTCGCTGGCCTTCGCAGGTAGCGCTGTCGACCAAACGGGCAACACCACGGTCGCCGGCGAGGAGACCTCCGACGGTGACGCGCGCTTCGAACAGAATATTCTCGCGAACCTACGCAACGCCGGCATTCAAAACGGTCGCAAGAATGAACGCATGAGCTTCAGCTCAGTGGAGCCCTACGCATCCCCGTACATCCAAGCTGTCGGACTGAGGGACGAGGCTAGCAACGGCACCGCGAAGAGGATCGGCATTACCGTCGGCCCGCAGTACGGGACGGTGGGTCCGCAGTTCATCAAGGACGCTGCTCGCGAGGCGATCCGCGCCAAGGACATCGACCTGCTGTGCGTTCTCGCGTTCGCATTCGATCCCTCAGTGCTCGGAACGGCGGAGGAGGAATACGTCACCTCGGCGGATGGCTTTGCGAACGTGGCCGCCGAGCGGCGACTCGGCCGCGTACCGGTACTGCTCGTCCGCATGAACGCCGACCTGGTGATGGGCGAAGAACTGAAGAAGACCGGCGCCGGCAACCTGTTCACCGTGTTCGGCGAACCGGACATCGAGATCAAGACCGAGGACGACGAGCTGCGCGTGCTGCTGCACGGCGTCGATGTGTACGACCCAAACACGGGCGAGCTGCGCAGCAACAGCACCGACCAGATCGCTCTGTGGATGATCGACACGGCGTACAACGGCGAGTCGTTCTTCGTCCGGCATTGCCACTTCACCGGCGGGCAAGACCCGTACAAGCGTCTCAAGGCGGCCCTCAAGGCCGAGATCGAACCGGACGCCTGGGCGAGTCTCTACTCCACGGAGTCACGCCCGTTCGCCCGGCCGGACACGGGAAAGATCGCGGTCAAGGTGATCAACGACTACGGCGACGAGGTGATGAAGGTATTCACTGTCTGAGGCATCCTTGGGTGGCCGGCTCCGGCCACCCAAGGGCCGGTCAACGCGCGGAGCCGCAGATTGTTCGTACCTCGCATCCGCGGCATCGCGCACCGGGATTGGGCCGATAGTCACGCGCCTTGACACGCTCAGCCGCTTCGGTGACCGTCGCCTCCGCTCGTGCGATGGCCTCGGCGTCCACCTCGATCGGCATACGCGTCGCATGTTTGAGGTCATGCACGTATGCGGCTCGCACGTCCAGTCCCTCTCGACGCCCGGCGTCGGCATAGACCTGCAGCTGAAGCGCATGCTGCTCGTGATCGCCGGACGTTGAGGTTTTGTAGTCGACGATCGCCAACGCCTCCGTGACACCGCCTTCGCGGTCGAGAATCACATCCGCTCGACCGGTTACGATCACGCCGTCAAGGTGCAGCTCGAACGGCCGTTCCGTCTCCCACACGCGGTGCAGATCGCTCGCATACTTGTCGGTGTAGGTGCCGACAAGCCGTCGAGCCGCGTCTTTCAGCTGCCGGTGTGCAGCCTTGTTAGCGGTGGGCAAGAAAAAGCTGGCGTCGAGAAGCGCATCGATCTCTGCGGGCGACCGAACCTTTCCGGTCTCCTTCGTCGACTCGGCCACCGACCGCAAAACGTGGTGCACGGCCTTGCCGTAACCGAGCTCGGGCGCCAGCCGCGGCTGGAAGCCGATCATCTCGCGCAGCCGGAATGCCTGCCCACAATCCATGAACGCCGCCATCTGGCTGTACGTCAGGGTGATGGCCTCGTCGCTATCGGCTCCCCTTCGCTCGATCGACGGAAAGCCGACATCGTCCGGCTTGACCTCAACAGGACAGATCTCCTGGTGATACGGGCTTCGCGCAACTCGCCGCGTCGTTACGCGCTCGTGCCGGGAGACAGAAAGCCAGTCGCGGGCTCGAGTCATAGCAACATAGAAGAGCCGTCGCTCGTCGGCGTCCGATCCTTCGTATCGGGCTGCGTCAAACTTCGTCCGGGGTACGAGCCACTCTTGCGGCTTACCGGTGCGTGAAGAGGGGAAGCGCCCCTTGGTCATCGACGGCACGAAGACGACTGGCCACTCGAGACCCTTCGCCCGATGCACCGTCGTCAGATCGATGGCATCGAGCGTGAAGTCTCCCTCACCATCGAACCCCTCATACGCGTTCTGGGCGTAGTTGATGGTGTGCAGCGCCAGGTTCCGGTAGTACCAGGTGCCACGGTCCTGTCCGCCCACCTGTTCGCCAGGAGCGGCCGCATCTGGCCGGGCTCGCCGGCGCACCGACTCGTAGTCGGCGAGCAATGCAGAGACCCGAGCCAACGTACCGAGCCGGTTAATCACCCCGGGCTCGTTCAAATCCCAATGGCGTACGCCCAACTCTGCGAACAGCTCGTAGAGTTCCCCCACCAGGTTGGCGGTTCGCGTCTCTCTGGGTACAAACGTCTTCCACTCGCGCAGCAAGCGAACGACGGCAGCGCGTCGTACGGCGTCCAGCTCAAAGACCTGGATCAGCTCGCCAAAGATTGCCGCGTCGGTGACTGGTTGCGGTGCCTGGCGGTAGTCCCGCCAATCAGTGTCGGTCAGCCAGGCGAACACGCGGCCCAGCACGCGCGCTTCCGGCATCTCGAACAGACCAGATCGCCCACCGGGTTGCACGGGAACGCCGAACGTCGCGAGTTGCTCGACCAGGCGGCCATAGGCGGCCCGACTGCGCACGAGCACGGCGATATCGCGGTACCGCAGTCCCCGCTCGACCAGGTCGAGGATGTATGACGTTATCCAGCCGGCTTCCTCTTCCTCATCGGAGCCACACCAGACGGCCACTTCGGATTGCGGAATGGTCCCGGATTCGCGATACGGAAGCATCTCCTTGTCGATGCGGTCCGGGATCGTCTGCGCGAACCGATTGGCCGTGGCGATGATCTGGGGCCGGCTGCGCCGGTTCACCGTAATCTCGAAAGTCGCCACGTTCGGATAGCGCTCTGCGAACGTCACGATGTTCGCCACGTCCGAACCTCGCCACTGATAGATCGCCTGCTGGTCATCTCCGACCACGCACAGTTCGACCTGAGGGCCAGTGAGAAGCTCGATGAGCCGCTCCTGGGCAGGGTTGACGTCCTGATACTCATCCACAATCAGGTGACGAAGCGTAGCGTGGACCTCGGCCGCGAATTCCGGCCGTTCGAGTTCCCGCACAGCTCGGACAACCTGCTGGCCATAGGTCAGAAGTCGGTACCGTTCGAGGGTCGCGTAGTAGTCGCGCAGTACCGGCCCAAGGGGTTCAGATATAGATGCCGGGTCGAGCAGTTCGTTCTCAACGACGTCAACGCCCTTGCCGAACGCCTCGATCGAGGCAAAGAGCCGGTTGCCCGCGTCCAGCGCCCGGATATTGAGCCGGTTCGCCTCGCGGGCCATGAAGGCCGTGAGCTGGTTGTCGTCCAGCACGTCATAGGTCTCGAAGCGGGGTACTCGCTGCTGGAGCAGGCGAAAGCAGAAGGCGTGGATCGTGCCTACGAACAAGCCGTTGAGTCGATCGACTACTCCTCGACCGAGCCGGCCCTCGACTCGCTGAACGATGCGAGTCTTCAGCTCCTCGGCCGCGCGCTCGGTGAAGGTGAACGCCACGATGCCCTCGGGATCGACACCGTCCGCAAGCAGATCAACAACGCGCTGGGAGACCACCTCGGTCTTGCCTGACCCGGCCGAAGCGATGATCTGCAGGTGACTCCCACGGTGTTGAACGGCGGCGAGCGCCATGCCGGTGAGCTGTGGGATTGCGTTGGGCGAAGACATCCACACCTACCTCTCCGTGTCGCACAGCGTAGCCCCAGCCACACCTTTGGTTCGGCACGACGGCGCGTCATCTAAGGCGTGTCGGCGTCTTCGTTAAGACAAGGCATCACCAGACGCCACAAGTCAGCACACTGAAGACAGTCAAGTGCGCTGAGAGCAAAGCTCGCAAAGCTGCCACCTGACACGGCCCAGCAGGGTAACTCGAGATGTTTTGTCCGTCATCTATGTGACCACGCCTCTTCGAGGCTGTGACCACGCCTGTGACCACAAGATCCATTGCAGCGATCTTGTCGAGTGATATCAGTCCATTGGAAAAGCCGCTGACCAGGATTTTCACCCTAGCCAACGGCCTAAAAAATCGGTCGGGCTGACAGGATTTGAACCTGCGACCCCTTGACCCCCAGGCCGTGGGCGTAGACGTTTCCGCACGTCAAGCGCGATGCGCTGCGTGCCCGCACCGGGTCAAGTGTGCAGGTCCGCGCATGGCGCGCATACCGTGTGGTCCCCGGATGGTCCCCGGCGGTCACCGTCGGAAATGAGTGACACCCCTGCCAAGGCTGTCACTCGCCTTTCCGCAGCTGAAGACCACTCTGGTGACAGCGGTGACACGGGTGACAGCCGTGACATGCCTCGTGTCAGACGCCCAACCTTCGACGGCCGCAACGGAAATGCAATCACAAGTACTCATGCGTGTCGCGATCCTTCATGGGTGGCGCAACACGCAGATCATCGGTGACCGGCTTTTCTAGCGATGGTAGAGGATTCGCGTTGAATCCCATGCCCAGCGCCCGCACGCTCTTAAGTCGTTGCAATGCAATACGCCGTCCGATTGCGCTTTGCTGACGCCAGATACTCGTACGCGTGACTTGGCCAGTGTGCTGCCTATACAGCCATGTCACAGCTGGTTCGTTGTAGCCATCGCAAAAATCGGCCAGAGCGGAAAACATGATTATGTCCTCATCGCTCGGCACTCCAACCCATCCGCCTAGCGCTCGTACAGTATCCGTTCTTAGCATCAACCCGGCACAATGGATCGGCCAATTTCCACCGTGCTCGATAGCATAATTGTTCACCGCTCCAGCCTTGACAATCCCGGTAGGAATCAAAGGATCCCAACTGACTCGCCGTCCATCTGTCATCAGGTCGTCCGCCTGGCCAACTGCCCAGTGAATCGACAAGACCTCGAAATGATGGATCAAAGCCGAGATTGCATTGGGAAGAAGTACGTCATCGGAGTCAAGAACCCGGAGCAGGCTGCCCGACGCGCGTTCCAGGGCTAGATTCCTCGTTCCGGCGATGCCGAGCTGGCGACCATTGGCGGCGTAACTGACCCCGGGCACACCGGTAAAGTGCCCAGACAGAACCGGAGTATCGCCGTCTTCCTGCACAACCCATTCAACGTCCCACCCGGCCGGTACCTCCAACGCGGCGACGCTTGCTATCGTTTCCGGCATGAAGGCAGCACTTGGGGCGTATGCGGCGGTAATGATTGACACAGTCGGCATTCTGCTCACCATTTCTTGAGATGGGTAGTGAAACTAAGCTCTGTGCGATCGGCTGGGAAGTTCGCATCCGATATTTCGACGACTCTCTCTCCCTCGTCGTACGAGATTCGGCGAACGTGCAGCATCGGCACTCCGTCGTCAAGTCGCCATTCGTGCGCTTCTGCCGTAGTCGGCATTGATGCCGAGACCTGATCGACCACCTTCATAACTTCGATTCCCACCGTGTGAAGTTGGTGCAGCGTGCCGCCCGGCCAGGGCTCGTTAGCTGCATCCAAAAGCTTAGGATTTCCCTCAATCAACGGTATGGGAATGTAGGAGATACTCCACGAGAGACGTCGACCGTCTCTCCTGTCACGCATTTCGTAGAGCCGCTGCAAAACCTCAGTATCGACTGCGACTCCGAGGTCGGCAGCAAGCTTGCGCGAAGGCGCGATTTTGTCATATTGGGTTAAGAAGGATAGTTCTTCAATCCTGCTTCCCATGTCGGTTTCTGCGACGCCGGTTGACGCTCGAACGTCCTGAGGCTGGAGTGCCAGGTCCTTCTCCGCCTGATGACGCTCGGAGGAACGGCAGACGCGAGGCACCGGTGTTCGGACGGTGGCCGCCTTGCCTCGGCCGCCTGTGATAAGTCCTTGCTGCTTCAACAGGGCTATGGCGGCTCGCGCTGAGTTGAGGGAGCAGTCGTAGTCGTCGCAGAGGATCTGCAACGTAGGCAGAGGATCGCCGGGCTCTAGCTCTCCTCGTTCGATCCTCATGCGCAAGTCATCGGCGATGCGTAGGTGAATCGGCGCGGCGACGGCCGTGGGCTGCGGTTTCATGTCACCACCGTATCGCAGTTTGCAGGTTTGTGGGCAAACCTCTTGCGCGGTCGCCGTCACGTGCCCTACGGTCGGTCCATCGCAAGTTTGTGGGCAAACCTACAAACCATCAAAGTTGGAGGACTTCCGGTGAACTTCAAGGTTCCCTCGCCCATCGAGCCCGCTCCGGGCGACCTGTCAGCGATTGAGGCCGAGTGGCCGCTGATCGCCGCTGAGATCGACGTTGTCGACGCGGAGATCGTCCTGATCAATGCCGCTGACCAGGGCGGCCCGTCGCCGCTGGACTGGCGGCGGCTGCGCCGGGCCGAGGCCCGCGTTACCCGCGTCGCTGCCGAGCTGGCTGGGCGTCCCGGCTCCCTGAAGGCGGTGGCGTGATGCGGAAGCCTTCCGTCTCTGGCCGTGGCTGGGCCTACATCGGCGCCGCTCTGGGCGGCACGGTCTCGATCTCCGCGAACGTCGCTCACTCCTACGTCCCGCCCACCGATGCTCCGGCCGACTGGTCGCCGCAGACCGGCGCGGTGGTCGGCGCGATCTTCTGGCCCGTCGCCCTGTTCGTGGCTACCGAGATCCTGGCCCGCGTAGCGTGGCCGTCCGGCCGGGGCTGGGCCGCGCTACGGTTCGCCGGTCTGCTGCCGGTCGCCCTGGTCGCCGCGCTGGTGTCGTACAAGCACCTCGCCGGTCTGCTGCACTTCTACGGCGAGGACGCGGTTACCTCGCACCTCGGCCCGCTCGCGGTCGATGGCTTGATGGTCATGGCGACCGGTGCGCTGCTGGCGACCGCCCGCCACGTCGCGGCCGTCGCCGAGGACGCCGTGCCGGCCGAATCGCCCGCGCCGGTCGCCGCCGAGCTCGAGGCGCCGCAGACGCCCGCTGAGCCGGTCCGGGCAGAGGCGCCCGCGCCGACTCCGCCGGTCAAAAAAGCGCCCGTCAAGCGCGTCACGCCTCGTGCCGCGTCGGCGGAGAAGGTCGCCAAGGTCGCCGCCAAGATGCCCGCCGCGCCGGTCTCGGAAATCGCCGCGAAGGCCGGGGTTTCGGTCTCGACCGCCCGGCGTCATCTCGCCGCCCTGCGCGTCACCGATGCGTCACCATCTGCCCCAGTTCCTGCGGAAACGCCCGCTCTCGCCGCTGCCTGATCCGACCACCGAGAAGGAGCACAACGTCATGGCCAAGCACCACCTCACCGACGAGCAAGCCGCCGCCGAGACCACCGTCGCCGCCCTCGACCAGGTGTTCAAGAGCCGTGGTGACGACAAGGCCATCCGCGCGCTGATGACCCCGCAGCAGCGCGACGCGGTCGACCGCACGCTGCGCGATCACGAGCGCCGCACCCGCCGCTAGATACGCCCGGCGGCACGGCCACCTACCGCCAAGCAGACGCCGTGCCGCCGGTCCCCATCCCTTCGGCCCTGATCTCTCACGACCTCAAGGAGAGGCACCCATGTTCTCGCACCTCGCCCGCCGCGTCACCCTCGCCGCCCGCTGGATCCTGCTGTCGTGCGGCTGCCAGGTCACCCTGCACGGCAACGCCAAGGCCCCGACCTACTGCCCGGACTGCCGCAAGGCCGTCACGTCGAGCGCTTCCTGATCGGGGCCCACGCCATGACCGCCGCCACCTTCGCCGCCGTGTTCGTCGCCCTCTACGTCGCCCACCAGCTCGCCGACCACTGGATCCAGACCCAGCACCAAGCCGACTGCAAGGGCCGCCCCGGCTGGCCCGGCCGCATCGCCTGCGCCGCGCACGTCACCACCTACACCCTGACCGCGCTGGTCGCGCTCGCCGCCCTCGCGCTGTCGCTCGGGCTGCCGCTCGGCCCCGGCCGCGTCGCCGCCGGGCTGGCGGTCAGCGCGGTCACGCACTACATCGCCGACCGGCGCACCCCGCTCAAGCGCCTCGCCGACCTGTGCGGCGCGGGCCGCTTCTACGCCCTCGGCATCCCGCGTCCCGGCCGCGACGACAACCCGTCGCTCGGCACCGGCTCGTACGCCCTCGATCAGTCCTTCCACTACCTGTTCCTGTTCGTCGCCGCCCTCGTGATCGCCGCCTGAGACCCCGGAGGACAACACCGTGAACACCCCCACCGGACCCGAGAACTTCGACTGGACCGCCGCCGAGGCCGACGTCGCCGACGACAACGTGGTCGACCTGGACGCTGCCCGCACCCGCCGTACCGAGCCCGAGGTGAACCGGTCGTTCGCCGCCGAGGTGGACGACGAGACCGACGAGCTGGACACCGACGCCCCGGTGCCAGTGAACCCGCCGGCCACCCCGGACCCGTCGATGTTCGCCCTGGCAGCGGCCGGGAAGGTGACCGACCGACGGCCGATCCTGCCGCCGTGGCTGACCAGCCGCACCGAGTTCCGTTCGGCGACGCGGTGGGTGTTCGGCCACTACACCCACGTCAGCGTGTACCACCTGACCCGCTCCCCGAAGTACGCCGCCAAGCTGGGCTGGCGGGCACCGTTCGGCGTGGCCCGCACGATCGGCGCGCTGACCCGCTGGACCTCCGACGCCGAGGGCATCCCGGTCCGGCTGGCCTCGGTCCGGGCCGAGGACGCCGAGCTGTACCTGAAGCTGTCGCGTCAGCGTGACGCCCGGGTCCGGTGGCGCGGCATCGTCACCGCCGCCCTGCTGCTGCTCGGCGCACCCACCGTCGCCGTCCTGATGACGCTGGCCGGATCGTGGCAGCGGTGGCTCGCCCTGGCCGCCGCTGTGATCCTGTTCGGCCGGGTCGGCACCGACCGGGATACCCCGATCGTGGACACGGCTGTGGTCAAGCCCCGGGTGCGCAAGCTGACCCTGGACGTGATCGAGCGGGCGTTCCTGTCGGCCGGGCTGTGCAAGCCCGACGACATGATCAGCATCCCGAAGCCCATCATGCGTGACGGTGACGGGTGGCTCGCCATCGTGGACCTGCCGTACTCGACCACGGCGGACAAGGCGGTCAAGAAGCGCACCGAGATCGCCGCCGGTCTCGACCTGGACGAGGTGCAGGTGTGGCCCGACCGGGTACGCGGCACCGCCGGATCCGCCCGCCGGATCGCCCTGTGGGTCGCCGACGAGGACCCGTACGCCAAGCCGTCCGAGGTGTGGCCGCTGGTCGCCAAGGGCAGCGTGGACGTGTTCTCCCCGTTCCCGTTCGGCCTGGACCAGCGCGGCCGGGTCGTCCCGCTGGTCATGATGTTCACGTCGCTGCTGGTCGGGTCGATCCCGCGTATGGGCAAGACCAACGCGGCCCGCATCCCGGGCCTGGCCTGCGCCCTGGACCCGTCGGTGGAGCTGCACATCTACGACGGCAAGGGCGGCCAGGACTGGCGGCCGTTCACCCGCATCGCGCACCGCACCGGTTTCGGTGTGCGCACCGAGGTGGTTGAGGCCCTGGTGGAGGACCTGCGCGCGCTGGTGGACGACATGAACCGTCGTTACGACACGATCGCCACGCTGCCGCCGGAGATCTGCCCTGAGTCGAAGGTGACCCGGCAGATCGCCGACAAGCGGTCCCTGAAGCTCTGGCCGGTCCTGGTCTCGATCGATGAGTTCCAGCGCTACTCCAGCCACGCGGAGTTCGGCAAGGAGATCGTGGAGCTGCTGACCGAGCTGTGCAAGGTCGGCCCGGCGGTCGGGATCATGATCTCGCTGCACACGCAGAAGCCCGACGGCAAGGCCGTGCCGACCGACCTGCGCGACAACATCGGCACCCGGTTCGCGCTCAAGACGATGACCTGGCAGTCCTCCGAGGCCGTGCTCGGCGCGGGCTCGTACCCGGCCGGGTACGACTCGTCGCGGTTCCAGCGCTCCCACAAGGGTGTCGGCATCCTTCTCGGCGCCGACGACTCCGGCGCGGTCGAGGAAGCCCTGACGGTGCGGACCAACGTCGCTGCCGCCAAGCATGTCGAAGTCGTGATCGAGCGGGCGTATGCCATGCGCGCCAAGGCCGGGACGCTGACCGGCGCGGCCATCGGCGAGGCACCCGAGGTCCCCGCCGCCAGCGCGGGAGCGCAACTGCTGGACGACATCGCCGCCGTCCTGCACGCCGGGGAGACCAAGGTCTGGTCCGAGACCATCGTCGCCCGCCTCGCCGACCTGCGGCCCGAGACCTACAGCGGCCTCGCCCCGGAGGAACTGGCCACCCTGCTCAACCCCCTGGGCGTGGACACCATGCAGATCGGCCGGCGCATCGAGGGCAAGACGGTCAACCGGCGCGGCGTCGCCGCCGCCGACATCACCGCCGCGATTACCGAGCGTGACCGCAAGCGGCGCGCCGGGTAGGCCGACCTGGGCCGCTAGCGCTAGCGGCTGACCCCCGCTAGCGCTAGCACCCCCGATAGCACCCCATCCGAACCGTGATCAGGACGCTAGCGCGCTAGCGGCCTTATCCCCGTACTGCCTGAAACCGCCTGTGGAGGCACCCGTGGACTCGTCCGCAGTAATCGCTAGCCTGCTCTGCCTCGCCGTCCCCGCCGTCACCGTCTGTTACCTGCTGACCTGCATGATCTGGCCGTTCAAGGTCTGCCGCACCTGCTCCGGAACCGGCAAGAAGCGCGCCCCGCTCGGCCGGGTGTTCCGGCTCTGCCGCCGCTGCCAGGGCACCGGACGCCGGATCCGGTTCGGCCGCCACGCCTACAACGTCATCCGTCGCGAGCACACCAAGGGGACCAAGTGATCACCACCCGGACGATGGCCCGCCTCACCCGCCAGACCACCCACCACACCGACTGGTGCACCCGCGACCACCGGTGCGGCGTCAACGAGCACCGGGCCGCCCCGGTCGTGACCGCCCGCGGCTCCGGCCGCTCGGTCATGACCCGCGTCCGCGCCGGGGAGACTGAGTACGCCGAAGTGCTCATCCGGATCCCGCTCAGCCGCCGCCCGGACACCGCCCGCACTCAGCTCGCCACGCTGCTGCGGCTGCTCGGCCAGCTCCTGGACGCGGTCATCGTCCGCCCGGCCGCGATGCCCAGCCGCGCCGAGCGGCCCGCGATCGGGTGGAGGGCCGCCTGATGGGCCGCATCCGCGCCCGGTTCTTCGATCCGGAGGGCACCCGCTACGGCCTGCCCACCTTCTGGTGGCACGGCGCCCCGGACGGCTACGCCACCCGCCGCCAGCTCGCCGCAGACGGGCTGCGGCCGGGCCGCCAGCCGATCGCCGCGCAGATCCTCTGGCAGGGCGTGGGCGGCACCCGGGCGGCGTACCTGTACCGGCTCGACCTCGCCCGCCCGAAGCGCCCCGCCAGCGCGGCACAACGACGCGCGATCGCCGCCGCGCTGCGCGCCCGGCGCACCTGCCCGACCTGCCGCTCCGTCTGCGACTACTACATCCCGCGCTCGCTCGGCGAGTGCCTGACCTGCGCCGACCCGCGATGAACGGCCACTGGATCGCCGCCAGCAAGGCCCTCGGCCGCCTCGTGCCGGCCGATCTGCCCTACCCGCACATCTGCCGCGCGACGGTCGCCGCCGAAGACACCCTCTCCGCCCAGCCCCTCACCGTCACCCGGCAGGGCGAGAAGGACCGCTACTGCGCCGCATGCGCTCACAACAAGCACCGCAAGGCCTATCCATCCACACCCGACACCCGGAGGCCGGAACCCATGCACAGCAACGAAAACCTCCGCGCGGTCGCTCTCGCCGCCGCCGCGCGCGGCTGGCACGTCTTCCCGCTGCGCCCGGACGACAAGCGGCCCGCCTTCCCCGACCACCCCGCCGACGCCTGCACCGGCACAGACCCGCGCTGCCGCAACGGACACACCGGCTGGCAGGCCCGCGCCACCACCGACCCCGACCGGATCCGCCGAGGCTGGGCCAGCACCCCGTACGGGGTCGGCATCGCCTGCGGACCGTCCGGCCTCGTTGTGGTCGACCTGGACACCCCGAAGGACGGGCAGACCGCGCCCGCCGAGTGGTCGGATCCGTTGTGCCGCAACGGATCCGACGTGTTCGGGCTGCTCTGCGCCCGCCACGACACCGACGGCGCACCCGAGGCGTGGAACACCTACACCGTGACGACCGGGCGGGGCGGAACCCACCTGTACTACCGGCACCCGGGCGCCGGTCCGGCCCTGCGCAACACCGCCGGGGAGCGCGGCAACGGCCTCGGCTGGCTGGTCGACACCCGCGCCCACGGCGGCTACGTCGTCGCCGCAGGCTCGACCGTCGCCGGACGCCCGTACACGATCGCCCGTGACGCCGAGGTCGCCGCCCTGCCCGGCTGGCTCGCCAAACGCCTCACCCCGCCGCCGCTGCCGCCGCAACGCCCCGTCGTCGTCGACCTGCCGACCGGCCGGGCCGGTGCCTACCTGGACGCCGCGATCGACCGCCAGCTCGAGCACCTCCGGCAGGCCGCGCAGGGCGAGCGCAACTACGCGCTCTACGTCTCGTCGGTCGCCCTCGGACAGCTCGCCGCCGGAGGCGCCCTGCCCGTCGACCAGGCCGCCGCGCTGCTCGAAGAGGCCGCGCTGTCGATCGGCCTCGGCCAGTTCGAGATGCTGCGCACGATCCGCTCCGGCCTCGCCGCCGGTGCCAAGCGGCCTCGGACGGTGGCCGCATGACCGGGATGCCGGCCGACCGGCCCGAACGAGCGAACCTGCACGTCGCAGGCCCGGACGACGCCGCCGAACTGCTCTCCGGAGAGCAAGAGCGGCCCGCCCGGATCCGCACCGCGTGGACCGCCGCCGACATCATGGCAATGACCTTCGCGCCGCCGAAGTGGGCCGTACCGGGCGTGCTGTCCGAGGGCGTCAACCTGCTCTGCGGGCCGCCCAAGGTCGGCAAGTCCTGGATGTCGCTCGGCCTCGGCGTCGACGTCGCCCTCGGCGGCAAAGCGTTCGGCTCCATCCCCGTCGAGCGCGGCCCAGTGCTCTACCTCGCCCTGGAGGACACCGCCCGGCGCCTCCAGTCCCGCCTCGGCAAGGTCCTCGGCCAGCGCAAGGCACCCGCCGGGCTGACCCTGGCCACCGAATGCCCGCCCCTGCCGCAGGGCGGCGACAAGGCCATCGCCGTATGGCTCGACCGCAACCCGGACGCACGGATGGTCATCATCGACGTTTTCGCCAAGCTCAGGGGCAACTCCGCCCCCGGCGCCTCGGCCTACGACGCCGACTACGCCGCCGTGGGCCGGGCGAAGAAAGTCGCCGACGACTACGGCGTCGCGTTCGTCCTTGTCCACCACGTCCGCAAGGCCGGATCCGACGACTTCCTCACCGAAGTGTCCGGCACCAACGGCCTCGCCGGGGCCGCCGACGCCACGTTGGTGCTCAAGCGGGCGCGCAACCAGGGCGACGGCGTGCTGCACGTGACCGGCCGCGACGTCGACGAGAACGAGTACGCGCTGACCTTCGACTCCGACGCCGGAGCGTGGCAGATGCTCGACGGCCCGGCCGAGGACCACCAGGTCGGCGAAACCCGCGCCGCGATCCTGCGGTTCCTGCGGACCACGCCGGGCAGCACACCGGCCGCCATCGCCGGTGCCGTGGGCCTCAAGGCCGCGACCGTGCGGCAGACCTGCTCGCGGATGCTCGCCGATGGGCAGCTCGCCGCCGAACCGGGCGGCCGGTACCGCGTACCTGGTGTCACGGCTGTCACTCCTGTAACTGGTGTCACTCAACCCGCGCTGACCAGCGGAAACGACGGTGACAGAGCGAGTGACATCGAGAGGGCCGACTGACCTTGAAGAACCTGCTGAAACAGGGAGATAGCCGCATCATCAGGGCGATACGCATAGGGACACACCAGGCAAGCTGGGATCTTGGCTCAGAACGGCTCTCAGCGGGCCGCGCACAGGGCCGCAGAGACATCGACCCCCACACCCTCGCCAGTACCGCACCGCAGCACCGGGAGGCCGTCACCGTGCGACTCAGGGCCGTAGACAGCATCGACACGACCGCCGCTGAGCATGAATTGATCACTACTGAGGAGCTGGCGCGGATGCTGCGTGTGGATCCGTCCAGCGTGCGCCGTTGGCGGACCGCCCGGCCGCTGCAAGGTCCGCCGTTCATCGCCCTGTCCGAGCGCGTGATCATGTATTCGATCGAGGACGTGCGAGCTTGGCTGGCCAGCCGTCGAGTCACCCCGGAGGCAGCGTGACCAGCACAGCGCAGCACCCGCCTCTCAGTGTTTCAGTCAAGTCGGACGTGGAGTACCGCGCCGGGCGGCCCAAGCCCTACAAGGCTCGCGTGCGCTGGACGGATCCGGCGACCGGCGACCGGCGGTCCAAGTCGCACTCGACGGCGACGCCCGAGGATGCTCAGGAGTGGATCGACGGCATGATCCGCGCGGCCAACGGCGGGCTCAACCCGGTCGCGGCCACGCAGCGACTCGCCGAGTACGGCACCGACGTGATGCCGCTGGCTACCCGGGGGCTGGAGCGCAAGACGCTCGATCCCTACCTCGCCGGCTGGCGGCTGCGCGTCGTACCCACCCTCGGCCACATCCCCATGCGGATGATCACCAACGGTGTGGTGGACCGGGCCGTCTACTCGTGGATCGAGGACGAGTGCAGCCGCTCGACGGTCAAGAACACACTTGCCATCCTGGTCAGGGTGCTGGAACAGGCCGTGCGTGATGGCGTGGTGGACCGCAACGTCGGACGGGTCACGGGCTGGCAGCGCGAGTACCAGCGTGCCGAGGACGAGTTGGATGACCCTCGCTCGCTCGCCCTGCCGAGCTGGGATGCACTGACCACGCTCGCGGATGCGCTCGTCGCCCGGTCGCACGGTCAGTTCACCGGATGGGGGCACATCGTCACGTTCGCCGCGTGCACCGCAGCCCGCATCGGCGAGGTGTCCGGCGTCCGGGCCGGAGACATCGACCGTGCAACGTGGACGTGGACTGTGCGGAGGCAGACCACACCGGGACCGGGCGGGCTGATCGACAAGGGCACCAAGGGCAAGCGCGCCCGCAAGGTGCCGATCATCGAAGAGGTGCGGCCGATGCTGATCGAGCGTCTCGACTCGGCCGCCAGGCCGGACGCCAGGCTGTTCACTGGCCCGCGCGGCGGCCGGATCAGTACTGCCGTGTTGCGAGACGCCACGCACTGGGACGAGGTGGTCACCGATCTGGGCTACGAGCACCTGCGGCGGCACGACCTACGACACACCGGCCTGACATGGCTCGCCGACGCCGGAGTTCACGTGCACGTGCTACGGAAGATCGCCGGGCATGGTTCGCTGACTACCACACAGCGATACCTGCACCCGGATCAGCGCTCGATCAGCGAAGCGGGAGACGCCCTCAGCGCCCACCTGAAGGCCCCCCGCGGGGTGTCGAACCGAGCGAGCTAGTCGACTCTCGGTCTGCGCAAGCAACTGCGGCAGGCCATAGATAACCGCTTCGAGGGCTTGCCAGGCGACCAAACGCCGCTTGGCAAGCCCTCGAAGCAAAGGCGCTGTTCTACTAGTGCTGAGTGTTGGTCGCCCAGATCGGGTTCCACGTCGGGGCGTAGATCACCATGTTTCCGTCAGCCTGGACGTGCAAATTCCTCCCACTTCCGCCGCTCGTGTTAGACGGCAGGCGTTTGCGGATTACGGCGCCGCTGGCGCTGTAGACGACAAAATTGCCGTCGGGTTGAAAACGTGCATAAGCGCCAGGGTGTCCCCAGGTCCCGGAGTCCCACCGAGCGTAGGCGGGGTTGTGAATGCCTCTCTCGTCGTAAAGCACGAGGTTGCCGTCGTGCTGCATGAGCAGGCAGGCCTTGCCCCACTGCACGAAGGGCTCGTTGGAAAGGTCACTGAAAAACCAGCTGTCCCCCGCGACCCGCCAGGTATTCACGCCCTTGTAAGTGGCCTGCGTAGCACCTTGGGTGGTGTATTGATACCACCAATCTGCCGCGTATGATGACGCCGCCACTTGAGCGCCACCCGACCCATGTCCGGCTTTCGGCGCATTGGCGCTTTCCGCCTCCGCCTTGGCCTTCAGGCGATCAATTTCTGCCTGTGGTACGTCGATGAACTCTTCGGAGGAGTCGGCCGCGCGCTGTCCCGCTTTAGCATTCGCCGCCCCTGTAACCGCCGGGGTAGGGGCTGGCGGAGGCGGGAGGGCGGACCCCGCAGGAGACGGGAAAGCGCTCGGGCTCTCCATGGCACCGGGGGTTCGAGCAGGCGCCGCCTCAGCCTCCGCCTTGAGCTGCGCCAGCTTCTCCGGAGAGACGGGATCCGGTGAGCCCGTCGCCGTGGAGGTCGGTGCCGGCAGAGTCGATCCGACCGGCGCAGGAAATGATGTAGGGCTTGACGTGGGGGAGGGCTGGTCATCAGCCTGTGCGGCTGTCGTCAGTCCAGCGCTTGCAAGAACCAACACAGCGCTGACGCCGACGCCCATCACCAGGCGCTTTCTCCGCGGACCCCTCGCGCCCTGCGCAGGAGTCTTAACTCTTAGCAATCCCATCCATAGATACTCTCGTGAGCAATGTAGAGGGTCAAGGACATTCACCGTGACCTGTTGGTCACTCCGGTGTCGGATTGCGTCCTGCGCATGCCCGGCACCCGCCGGTCCCTAAACGGTCCCCCACTCACAGCTACCCGGTAGGAATATCCTGATCTAGCAAAATGCCAGAAGGGCCGCTAACCAGGGTTTACACCCTAGCTAGCGGCCCTTCATGATCGTCGGGCTGACAGGATTTGAACCTGCGACCCCTTGACCCCCAGCATTTGGCGGCCCCAGCGACGTGCTAACTAACGTTTTACCAGGTCACTGGAAAGTATACTCGGCCGAGTAAAGGTGTCCAACGCTAGCACTCCTTCTTCGACGTGCTTATCGTACCTGACCTGCACCGTTGCGCTCCCGATTGCGTCAGCAGCATCCTCTCAACCTAAGCAGGGGGCGCCACAACCGCGTATCCAGCGCCCGGCGATGAGAACCCATTGCAGTCGACCACGCTTGCAGCCACTTCCGCAGACGTACCGACGTCGAGGGCTGCTGTGTCTTCCGTGGCGTTCGTGGCTCTGCAATTCAGGCCGTACGTCGACGCCAAATGCGTCAGCTACGCCTCTAGTTCGCGCTGAATCAAAACCGCTTCGGTTGATCCCAGAGCGGACAGGTCATCGACTAGTTGCCGCAGGGCCGGTTGCTGAGCCTCCAGATTTTCCTGCTGTTCCAGCAGGGCTAGACGCAGCCATGCAGCGATGTACTGGCTATCGCGCGGAATGCGGGCCGGATTGTTTCCCAACATTCGCAAGATCATCTGTGTCCCGGTTGGAGTGAACGTCAGCCCTGTTGGCGCCAGGCAAACGATGAGTCTGTCGCAAAGCTTTGGCCGTGGCGCGTATGCGTCTACCCATCGCACCATCGTCCGCATCCACTCGCGGCCTGGCCAGACCGAGAGATCCGAGGGCTTAGGAAGTAGCGCCTTATCGAGGTCTGCCTCCTGACGTGTGCGCGGTCGGCTTTCGCCGGGTCCAGGCACGTGTCGGGCAGCGGGCAGAAGACGGTCCAGGATCGTGGGCCAGATCATGAACAGCTGCCGGCCCATCTCCGGTGAGGTTGCATGTTCCGAGAGGGCGGCTATCAGACCGGTCAGCTGCTCTGGCATCTTGGCGAAATTGTTTACGTAGCGCTCAAGCAGGCCGCCGTCGCCGGACAAGATCTCAGTCGCGACCCAGGCGTCCATCTGTTGACGCCAGGCGCCAGAACTGCTGTCACGGTGACGCCCCCACGCTGCTGGCCAGGCTCGCAAATCGTGAGTCACGAGCGCAGCGAGCATGGCGCGGCCCTCCGTTGCGTGTTCGCAGTCGCAACCGGCCGCAGTCTTGAGACCGGGTAAGGCGTCGGCAGCCATACGCAGATCGATGCTGGCAGCAGGCTCGTCGAGTGCAGCTTCGAACGGTTCCGTCAGTCGCACCTGTAGCCGCTTCTGTCCGCTGCGTGGCCCGATCCCAGCGTCCAGAAGCAGTTCGCGATACACCGTCAAGGCCGTCGCGTGGTTCGCCGTGTGGGACTTGTTGTCTTGGCAGCTTTGCATCCACGTTGGCTCAAGGGCCCGTGTGAGGCGGTGCCGGACCTCGCGGGCTTTGCGTCCCGCCAGCCGTTTGAGTGCTGTGGCTACGTCAGAGTGCGCAGCACCGCTTGCGGCCAGCAAGTCCTGATTTAGGAGGACTGTGGGTAGTGCCGTGGCGGCTGACCGGTCGGCGCCCATGTCCCAACTGGTGTCGCGCTCAGAGAGGTAGGTTTCCGGCTTCGCGGTGCTGGTGTTCGCAATCTGGACGAGTACCCTGACGGCTTCAGGGAGCAGTGCTCGGTCGTCGTCGTCGCCTGTGGCGGCCTGCGTCGCGACTGCGGCGGCAGCTATTGCCCGCGCGTCGTCGGCTGTGTGGATCGAGTAGGCGCCGGGTGTTTCAGCGATCGATTGCAAGGTCTTCATAGTGTGGGCGTAGATCTGCGCCGCTGATCGGTCGTTTGCTTGTCCATCGCGGATCTTCATGGCGCTGAACATCACGTGGTTCAGGGTCAGGCTCAGCGTCGCTGCCCGGCCGCCACCGCGTTCGAGTTCTTCTTGCACGTCGGCCGGTACGTCGAGTGAGATTTCCACGGCGCCTGGTTGTTCTCGAGATGGGGTGGATTGGTATGCCGCAGCGTCGAGGGCGAGTGCCCGGCGGCGCGGAACTGACAACCTAGGGTCGTCGTCCGGCGGGTCGCCTAGGACTTCGCGCGCCGCTACTAAGAGCCGTTCGCCGACAGTGTTCAATGCTGCTTGGCGCTTGGTATCAGCTGTTAGTGCAAGCCATGCGGCTACGCGGTCCGGAGTCACACGAAGGGCTGCTTCGTCCTCGGACGGCTGGCTGAAGCTGGTCTCGATGACTACCCGGCCGATCTCCAGGTCCCAAACGTCAGGGTGTTCGAGGAACGCGTCGATATAATTACCGGCCGCTGCGAGGTCCGAGACAAGCAGGGAGTAGGCCACTGCGGGAAAGGCCACGCTCGCACCGGCTCCCAGTACATCATCGAGTACATCGGGCAGGGGGCGACTTGCGGTTTCCGCCTTCGCCCATCCGCGCAACGCCAAGAGAGCCGACATCGCGACCCAGGCACCGTTGCCTGATTTCCGGTACCAGGCCCACGCGGTAGCGGGTCCGTCGTAGGTGATGGACTCAGCCCAGTGCGGCAGTTTCAGTCGAAGGAGTACGACCTCCGATGGTTCGTTGAAGGACTGCTCGACTCGTATCCGCGCGGCCGTAGCTGCGTCTACGACTTCTCCGACCAGGCGTAGGCCATGCCGAGGTGAGTTTGCCAGGAGCGTCGCGAAGGGTCCCCAGTCCGGTCCCGCCAGCCCGAAGTTCATGCGGAACGACGTCCTACTGGAGTGGTCGCGGACACCTTCCTCTTCCTCGTATCCCGACAGTTCCCTCCTACGTCTCCGCCGGCCCTGGCGGGCCGGTCGGCGCTCTGGAACATCAGGATCAAGAGTCAAGGGCAGATCCAGGTAGTAGCGACCAGCGAGCTCAAGCAGGAGGTCGGGGCTGTCGCGGGCTAGTGCCGAAGCTGCCTGGGGGTCCTCGGCCACAGCGTCGAGATCCTGCCCGTCTGCGCGGTCCATCAGTATGCGGCCCTCCTCTGAGAGGTGTTTCCCAAGCAGCCCTACCGCTGCCAGAGCCGATTCGTATCGGTCGCCGTACCGGTCCTCACCCGCCCACCTGGCTACTGACGCGCTCAATCGTGTGGGATTGGCGATGAATGCGGCCACCCGGTGGCCGTTGAGCTCAACACTGACGAGCCACCGATGGATCAGACGGGTCGCAGCGCCGGTCAGCCGTTCGGGTACGCGGTCAGCGAGCACTCCGACGAGCGCCACCACCGGCGCAGCCAGCACGTCATCGATCAAAAGCTGCGCGCCGTCCGGCTCGTAGCGTGACGTGGTGGCATAGCGACCAGTGATGCCGATCAGTGTTCCGAGGGCCGCGCCATCGTCCGCCAGCAGTCTGGATGTCAGCGCCGCCAACACGCCGTCTGGACTGCCCATCGAAACCAGTGCCTCGAACGGCACCTCAGTCCAACGGCTTCCGTCGCGACCGGCAAGGTCTCGACAAGATTCAAGAATCTCGGCCCATACGCGCCGGATCTCAGCTGGGTCGCCGTCGGCGTCGGCAAGCTTTCGTTGCGAGGCCAGCCTTACCGCCCGTATGAGCGACCGCGCATTACTGGCTGCGGTCAGAAGGGCGGCACCGTCGTCATCGGTCAGTCGCATGGCAGTTGCGTAGTCCGCTAGGACGTCGTGGGCGAAACGATACGTCGAGCTTTTACGCCTAAGAATGTCGTCGCTGACGAGGCCGCTTACAGCCGCACCGTTCATCAGTGATAGGCGACTGTTCCCTTTACCTTCGATGACCGCTTCGGCGAGCGTGCTCCAAACGACGCCGCGGTCATGCGGCGAGCCGTGCCCGGGCGTCAAACCCTCGCTCCGGCGTACGACCTTATCGTGGACCACAGCGAGAATGTCCTCCTCGCCGAGTGCGTCGCCTTCAGCGGGTTCAGTGTGAGAACGGACCATGAGATCGACTAGGAATGGCCGGCGCAGCAGCCGCTTGCTGCGCGGGTGGCGTACCAATGGTGCCAGGGTGGGGAAAGCGATGCTGACCTCGGCGACCTCAGCGTCAGACAGCTCGTCGAGTTTGATGTGAGTTGAGAGCCGATTCCCCAAGTGCTCGGTGAGGGGGCCAGCTGCGTCTGTCCGGCACGTGATGACGACCATCCACGGCGGTGAGCTGGATCCGCCCGTTGGAGCGGCCCGAAGTAGTGACTCGAGCAGCCGACCCGAGTCTGTCAGTGCATGTTCGGCGCCGTCGATGAGCAATATCCGCGGACTGGTCGTAGGCGCCGCAGCTAGCACTGTTTCAAGATGCGTCACACCGAATTCCTGCTGGATTGTGGCTAGCGTGTCTCCACTACGCGTCGTTAAGTCGACGGCCACGACGGTCGCGTCATCCCCGAGTCGCTTGACTGCACGGCGGGCCAGGACCGACTTGCCTACACCAGCCGCTCCCGACACGAGCACAATGCCTTCGCCGATGGCCTCAACGAGTTCCTCAGCTGCCGCAACTCGCTCCAGTCGTAGCTTTCCGCCCATGCGGTCCACGGTGTGGGCCAGCTCCTGGCGGGACGCCTTTAGGACGCGATCGAGGTCCGCTCGGTGGCGCGGGTCGGCCGTTAAAGGAATCTGACGGGCGAAGAGTGCGGCTCGCACCATTGGGGCCTCGATAACTCCTGCACTCGGTCCCCAGGTTTCCGCAAGCGTTCTCAGCTCGGAAAAGACGGCGTGCACTCCTGGCCCTCCGGCAGGCAGCATCGTTGCCAGTCGACTCTGAGCCTCCAGCACGTCACGTCCGTCGTCCCCTACCTCAAATATCCATACTCGTAAGAATTTGAGAAGCTCAAACGTCAGCTCCTCGGTCTCCGCTTCTCCCAAACTCTCGCCACGTGCCGTCAGTACCTTGCTCACCGCGTCCTGGACATGTTTTTGCCGATCTCGAACATCACGCGCTACGGCCCCGGGAACCAGTACGCCCAAAAAGGTTTCGGCTGTGGCGTGCGATCGGGCCAGATCGGTCAAGCGCTTGAGTTGTTCCAGCGGGCCGCGGGGACCCGAGGCTGCAAACCCGAGCTGCAATCTGCCCTCGGCCAATGCCACGGATTGCTGCCGCATGGTATCGAGGCACTGGTGAAGTACATCGATGAAGGCCCCGTCCGCGGCAGTGGGAGAGGCTGTTCGCTTAATCTGGAAGTCGATGCCAGTCTCAGCCGTATCGGTGCGCGACCGCAGCACTAGATCATCAAGGGCGTTCCCCGCCACGCGGCGCTGAAGAGCCACTGTCGTGGGCGGTCCGCTGAGCCCTGGGAGCAGATCGCCAGTCAAAAGTCGAGCGAGCGCTACCGCACCGAGGCTGTATTCCTCAATGGTGCCAGAGCCTCCGGTAGCCTCCGGAGATACTTGATTCTGTGGGGGTTGCACTGTCACTGCCTCGGCTTCCTTACCGCTGCGTGCATGCGGGCCTCTGACCTCCGGCGTCATGCCGGCCTGTTCGAGGCTATCGACGACGCAAACTTGCCAGCCCATCTACCGGGCTAACCGACGGTATCCGAGCTCTCCTGGGTCAACCTCAGGGCCCGCCCTGCCAGCCGCAGCGCGTTCTGCTTGAACAACCGCGCGTAGGTGCACCTACGCGCGGTTGTATCGCTGTAACCCCACTGATGTCGAGCTTGACGGAGACTGACTCCACCCGACCCAGTAAGGTCCTGGTCAAGCTGCGACGCGGTCCGGCCGCGTCGGCGCGAAGGTGCTGTCGAAGTCGCATCGAGTGCAGAGATGTCGCCGGTGCATCTCAAGGGCCGCTTCGCCGAGGGTCATGGTGGCGTAGTTGGCGCTCGCCTCATCGGTACGGATGGAACCGGCAGCGGCCAGGCCGAGCGCTTCGAGGTGGCCGGCGATCTGGCCGGGCCGCAGCCCTGAACACCAGGTGAGCACCGACGGCGTCTCGGCATCCGATGAGCATGCCAGCTGCAGGTGTCTCGCCCAATGGCCTGAGCCGTGGCGGGTGCCCTTGGGATCGTGCAGGAACACCGGCTGAACGCAGAATAGCGCGCTAGTGATCTCGGTATGTGGCTGCAATTGCCAGACCGGCGCCCACCGCTTCTCGAGATCGGTCAGCGACGGTTCGTGCCAGACCGGCCGGTAGGAGCGTTCTTCGTCGCCGCGGTGCATCCGCCTTTCAGTCGACAGCAGCTCCTCGCGGAATCGCGGCGGCCAACCGCTGTCGTCGTGGATCTCGACCGTTGTCGCGGTCGGTAGGTGGATGAGCCGGTAACCGTAGGTGGTGCAGGCATCGAGCCGCAGCCCGGGAATCCCAGCGCAGCGGGGGTACTGTTTGTCGGGATCGGTGTAGGGCAGCAGGTAAGCGCACATGCGGTGGGCGACGGTGGAGCCCATGGCGATGCGGTCGGGCTGCGGGGAAACCCAGGCGCCGTAGTAGTCGAACAGGCTGGCCAGGTGGCGGCCCTTCAGTGCATCCCAGTCGTGGCTTCCGCCGTTCGCGAACAGCCGGATGAGCACGCTTTGCAAGGCCTTTTGACCTGTGGGCATGGTGATCGTCTGGTCGCGTGGGGGCAGGCCGGCTGCGGCGAGGCGTGCCGGCTCATAAGTGAGGTGGCGTCGTTCTGCGCGACGGCGCCGGTCAGAGACGTGGGGCATGATGCATCTCCAGCTGAGCCGCGTCCCGGACCGCGGCCGCCAGGTGCGGACGCGACAAGTCTCGTGTGTGTTCGGAGTTCAGTGGTTGCAGGAGATTGGGCTCCAACCCTTGTCGTCGCGGTGGCGCCGCTCCGGGGCGGTGCGCTGACGGCAGACCTCTCCCTGGCCTGCCGGGCAAATGTACGGCCGATCTTTCAGGAATCCGGCGAAACTCGGCAAGGTCACCCTCTCGTTGATCGGAATCCCTCGAGCGGGTGCACCACCGTTGCGATGGCAAACGTCGGCGCAACCGCTGGCGATTGATGGTCCTACCCACGTTGCGTAGACCGTCCTAGGATCCTCGGCTTCCGTCGCTATACCACCCGCGCGGAGGAGCCCTCCCCGTTCGGTATAGACGGACCCCCGGCACAGCGAGTCACGGTCGACCGCTCGTCGGCGGCTGAACTCCACTGTCGAGAGGCGCCTTCGGAAGGATGGGCAGGCCACGGCGGCGAGCCCCCGCGGGTTACCTATCCGCCGGTAGAAGTGATCTTGAGCGGATGCGACCCGTCCATCGAAGATGTCGTACGGCAACGCTACGGTTACCTTCGGTACCGTTCGCGACGGAGGACTGCACATGGCTAAACGGCGGAGCAGCCGAAGCAAGCGCAGAGAACCAATTCGCCGCAGCATCCCGCCGTCCCGCCCAGCAGCTGATCCACCCTCCATCGCCAGCTCGGACCTTACTGATCGGCATGCCGTGGAGGGCTGGCCGATCGACAACCAAATGCGGGTTCGCTTGGCTCGGCCAGACGACATACCCGCCCTTGAGAGACTGTCGGCCGCTGCAGGCGTGGATCTGGACGAAGAAGTCGTCCAGGCCGTCATCACAGGTGCCGTGGCCGCCGCCCTGAGAGCTGGACTTGAGGGCGGCAAAGAGGCGTTCGTCGAGCACCTGGCCGAGCAATTTTTCGCCAACCAGACCGGGGATCAGACCGTCACCCTGCAACACGCCACACTGGTTCTCGTCGCTGACCATGCCGTGCGAGGAGTCGTCGGCGCGCTGGTCGCGTTCCCACCGACCAGGGTAATTGAGAGCCTGCTGGAACACCTGCGCAGGACGGGTGCCAATGGACTGCAGATGACCCAGCTTCTCTACTCCGCGGTTATGGGTATGACGCGGATAAAGACGATCGCCGTCGACGAGCCCCTGCGGCGCAACGGGGTCGGCGGCGCTTTGCTGCTGCGCTGCTGGCAGATCTTCGAACGCAACGGCCACACGATCATCTTCGGCCAGGCGGACGACTCGCCTGCCTTGTCGCGGTTCTTCCGCCGGCACGGTTTCGTGATGCTCGAACCCGACAGCGGCTTCGATCCATGGGTGATCGTCGGCGTGCACGCCGACGTTCGGCCTGATGTCGGCCAGCGGACCTTCCTGTGGCGCCGTGGCCACCACCGTCAAGTCACAGCGCCCCGATCACGCCCGCGCGACAGCCGTGACGGCCTGGCAAAGGCGGGTTCAGCGTCGCAACATCCCGCCGGGCAGCCGTCGTATCAGGAGAAGAGACCACTTCCGCCGGTCAATTCCGGCACGGTTCCGCTCGTGATCGGCGCCGCCGAGGACCCTCGCACGGCACCACTGAACCTGGTGGCGGCCGCCGCTTGCCAGGCCGGCCACCGAGCGAGCGCTGAAGCCCGTGCACGGCTGCATCATGTCGTGGTGTCAGCGCTTCGTCGTCTCGGCTTCCACGCCCAGGTGTTCGCCGCGCAGGTGACCGCTTGGCGAGAGGACAGCCCGGACGATGCCCCGGTCACGGTGACAGCTGCGGGCTCGCATGCTGCTGCGGTGGCGGGAGGGCACACCATAGTGTGGACCAAGTCGCTCGGGGCGCTAGTGGATGTTATGGCGTTCTTCGACGAGCGGATTCGTGATCTAGCCGCGGACGGGTTGCAAGAGTTGATCGCCTCACCGGCGATCGTGCCTTTAGCCAGCCTCGAGCCGTTTGTTGCGGCTGGGGCGATGCCGGCGATTGAGCGAGGTCCCATCCGCATCGGGTGGCAGCTGTTCGGCGCCGTTGTAACCCCGCCGACGCACGGAACCGATGCAGACGCCATCCGCCGGGGCGGGGAAGTGTTGGCTGACGCCGCCGTTGATCTGCTGCTCGCCGCCGACTGCTACGTCGACCTGGCACCCATGCATACCCGGTTCCCCCATCTGCGTGCCGTAATGACGCAGCGCGCGAACCACCTGTGGACCTCGGCGGGTGACCGGTGAGCCGCGAGAATGACGGCGGCCGTATCGCCGCGCGTGGTCTGCGCTACCAGTACCTCCGGACGCTGGAAGCGCTGCTTGATGCTCTCGACGACGATGCCGTCGCCGCAGTGCGTATCGAGGGCCCGCACGGTGCCGAACAGGTCAATGCCGTGGACTTCGACGTGGTCGCCGGCGACGACCGGGTCATGCTGGCGGCGCAGGTCAAGAGTGTCGCCCCCGGCGGTACGGTCAGCGCCGCCACCGCCTTCGGGCAACTGGCGCAGCTGATCAGCGAGCACGACGCTGAGAGATACCAGTTGCTGACCAATGCAGTCCCAGAACTGAGCGCGCAACAGTTCGCCGCTGTCCTGGCCTCAACCGCTCAACCAGACGACATACGCACAGCCCTGATGACGGTTCTGGCGAACGCTCCTGCTCGACGCGAACAGCTCACCGCTTTCAACGATGAGCAGCTGCGGCGGCTGGCCCGGGCCCGGGTGGTGTTCGACCTGCGCGACGTCAGCGAGCTACGCGAGGCCTTACGCGAAAGGATTCGCAGCCTCCGCAACACCCACCGCGAAGGTCTCGGCTCGCAGTCCGCAGGTCTTCTGACGCGCGCCCTCACCGCTGAGGTGTTCGATCGCGCTGCTGAAGCAGCGGAATCGGTCTTCACCCTGGAACGGTTCCGGGAGCTGCTGCTCGTGGACGGCTCGACATTGTCCCTGGCCACAGGCGTTCGCGACTGGGGCGTCGTGGTGGGCACCATGCCGCCCATCCCGGACGTCGGCCGACCTGATCTGCTGGAGCCCCTGGTCGCAGCCCTGCGGCACACCGATCGTCGACATCCGACACGGGCGGTACTTACCGGACCATCAGGGATCGGCAAGTCCAGCCTCGCTGCCGACTACCTGGCAGACCGGGCCGACACCTACGACGTCATCTTCTGGGTCGACGGCGAAACCCCGTTCACGCTTCTGGCCGCGTTCCGGCAAGTCTCGGCGTACCTGCGCACAGGCTCCCCCGACGCCGCAAGCAGTGCCACGGAGGCCGCTCTTCGCGCCGAGGTGCACACCGAGCTCAGCCGCTTCCCCGGCCGGTGGGCACTGGTCATCGACAACGTCTCCGACCCACGCCTCGCGCAATCCTGGATCCCCGCGACCGGCGACGGCCACATCATCCTCACCGCCATCGACGCCACAGCCCGATACCGGTCGGCCACCGTCCTCGACGTCGGCGCGATGACAGACGAGCAAGCCATGGCACTGCTGGCCCGCCGGTTCAACCTCCTGCCAATGAGCGGACTGGCGCTCGAACAGCGAGCGGGACTACGTCAGCTCGCCGGCGCCCTGGGGAACTATCCCCTCGCATTGGAGCTTGCCGCCGGCTACCTCGATAGCCTCGGCCTGGGCCTGCGCGACCTCGACGCCTACCTCGAACGGCTGAAGATGCGGTCGCTCGCCGACGAGCAATCCATCCCGGCGGATTACCCGCGTTCTCTCGTCGCCGCGGTGTCGCTATGTCTGGAGCGGCTCACCACCCGGGCCGGCAGCGACGGTGGAGAGGCGGCTCACCTGGCGTTGGGGATGATCGGATATGCCGCCTACCTGGCCTCCCGTCAGCAGCCTGTCCACTTGCTCGCTGCCGCGGTCGTCATCGATCCCGACAGTACCGGCCGTCCGATGGGACCGCTTTTGCTCGACCCGGCGGCCTACCCCGTTGACGAGGCGACGCGGGAACTACGCCGCTTCTCGCTGGTCACCTACGACGCAGACCTGCCCCAGAAGACAGATTCACTGCAGGTCGGTTCCGAACGCACCATCGCCGTCAATACGGTCATCCAGGACGTACTGCGGGCGTCGATCCCGTTTCATGACGGCACGCCCGACGCTTTCGACCGGCTGGCCAACCACGTCGAGCGATGGCACACCGCAGCCGCAGAACTGAACCTTCTACATCGCGCCGCCGTGCTCTTCAGCCATGCCAACACGCTGGCCCACCATCTGGTATCCGTCGGTATCGGCAGCGAACGCATCGCTCTGTTGTTCGGCAATCTGGCAGGTGCATATCTCGTACGGGGCGAGCCTGCCGCCGCGGAAGACCTGCTCCGGCTCGAGATCGACGTCCTGCGCCAGGCGAGCCAACCCAACGAGCTACTCATCGTGCAAGCCGAACTCACACTCGTCGAGTTCGCAGCGCACGACATCAGCAAAGCACCGATCGACTTGGCCCTTCTGACCGCGTACCTGGAACATGCCGTAACTTTCGCGCAAGAGATTGTCGATCGATCTCGTGACGCCACGGTCAGGCTCCTTTATCAGGCTTCGAAACTGTTGGACACGCCTTACCTCTCAGCGCTCGCCAACGCCCGCCTGCACCAGCTCAAGAACACCTGCGACGATCGGCTTGCCGAACTCGGATCCAGCACGTACACCGCCGCACTCGATGCCGTCTACACCGCGAACGAAGCGTTGTCCAGCGCAGAGCCCGGCCGTGCCGAACGACTGTGCCGCACCACCTTGGATCAAGGAGTTCTCACCGGCCAACCTGAGCTTCTCGCACGCCGGCTGCTCATCGAGTCCCTCGCCGCCCAGCACCGCTGGAGCAGTGCGGCAACAGAATTCGAACAGCTGAAAGCCGCTTTCGGACCCAGCGCCATGCACTACGACGTCGTCTCTGACCTCGTGCACAACGTCGGCATGCACTGCTCTATAGCAATATTGCTAACAAAGGATGAGCTAGCTGCCGAACTGCTGACGGACGTCATCGAATGGCCAGCAGTCCGAGTCGCACACGTTTACGTGACCAACGAATACCGAGCGCGGATGCGATTGCTGACGGCAATCAAGGGCCTCGCCTACGAGGACTACGCATCGGCCGAGAAATTCCTCCGCTCCTACACGCCTGCCGACCTGCGAAGCGAAGGGACTGAAAACCGCGGATGGCTCACCCTATGGCAGCAACTGCGACTCGCCACTATCCACCTCGAGTAGAGCAGCGAAATTGACGGACGCAGTGCACGGCCCGCGAGCCACCGGCAAGCAGGCGGGAGCGGTACCAGCGCAGCCCATCAGAACCTATCGAGCGACGGGAGGCGAAGTTAGCATGGACGCCGATCTTGAAAGTGAGCTGCGGCAGCTGCGCGAGCAGGCGGCGACGCACGTCGCTCGATGGTCCCTGCGGACGCCGATCAAAACCATGCTGTACCACCTGACGCGCGGTCGTATCGACCGCAGGCCCCGACCCACTCTTGGAGACCTGCCCACGTTGAACAGCCCATGGCAGGACACCGACTCCGGCCGGTACTTCGGGTGGCGGTGCCGGCAGGCGAACCTGCGAGGTGGCGAGGCGTTCGTCGTGGAGTACATCGTGTGCCCGCGCTGCTCGATCGGCTGGGTCGACCGGCCGTACACCGATGAGCGGTATCAGCGCAGCGGACTGGCCACCGCAGGCTTTCGAGCTCTTCGCGCCGCGCATCCCGAGGTGACGGCCTGGTACGCCGCGAGCGGGCTCATGCCCGACTCGAAAGCCTTCTGGGCAGCCGTCGGTGCCGGTGTTCCCGGCGGCTACAGCTCGCAGGAACTGTGCGCGCACGTCGCTCATCAGGGTGGCGTGTTACCGGGTTGGGCGCTAAAACGGCTGGGTCCGGCCGAAGGAGGCCGAGCAGCATAAACGTCGACCTTCAAAGCGAACTGCGGCGGCTACGAGAGCAAGCGACCACCCATGTCGTTCGCTGGCCCAGCCGCGAACCGATCTGGACCGCGGTATACGACCTCACCCGAGGGCGCATCGACCGGCGACCGCGATACAACACCGGGCAGCTGCCGACGTTGAACAGTCCATGGCAGGACACCGACTCCGGCAGATACTTCGGCTGGCGATGCCGACGAGCCAACCTCAACGGCGGCCAAGCCTTCGTCATGGAATACATCGTCTGCCCACGTTGCCGGATCGGCTGGGTCGATAAGCCGTACACCATCGAGCGATACCAACACAGCGGGCTCGCAGCAGCTGCCCATCGCGCACTGCGTGCCGAACATCCCTCGGTGGCGTGGCACACCGGTAGCGGACACGTGAGCTCGTCGAAGGCGTTCTGGGTGAAAGTCGGTGACGGTGTCGAGGGAGGCTATCTTCCCCGGAAGTTCTGTCCCCACGTTGCCAGACACGGCGGGGTACTGCCGGACTGGCTATTGAAGCAGCGCGGTGACCTGTGACGGCATCCTTCTGAGCTTCGGGCCGTTGCGGGACGCCACCTCTATCAATCGGCTGAACGGGCAGGGGCTCAGCTAATGAGCTGCTAGGGGCGCCATCTCAGTTGAGCCTCCTCGCGTAGGGACCCAGCAAGCAGGCTCTTGGGCTACACGAACGTTGATTTCCAGCTGTTCAGGGGGCAGCGCCCGGCTCGTCGTTTCCGGGATCCCGGTTCACTCGGCAGATACGGCGGCACTTGATGGTCTGACTTGACCCCGGCCTCTGGGGACCACGCAGGGGTGACGGCTTGACTTGGGCCTCGGCGCGGTTCAGGGCCGTTCATGTGGTGTTGTGGTGTGAACCCCCGGGGCAGTGCTGGCGGCGACCGCGCGGGACAGCCGGTCGTTGACGGTCATTGACGGTGCTGTCGGTTCGATGCGTGCCTGGTTACCGACGGCGAACAGTTCCTGGTCGGGCTGGTGGGGCAGTATGAACCTATGCAGGTCTCGGTCTTGTACTTCGCGGAGTGTCCCAACTGGGTCGATGCGGGGCAACGTATGCGCACGGCCCTCGACACGATCGGCCTCGATGAAGTCGAGGTTCAGTTCCTTGCCGTGGAAACGGTGGAGGAAGCCGCCGCGGTGGGCTTCGGGGGGTCACCGACGTTCCTGGTCGACGAGGTGGATCTGTTCGGGCCGCCGTCATCTGCCGGGGCGTTGACCTGCCGGGTGTATCCGACCGAGAGCGGGCTTTCCCGTGTGCCCACGCTTGCCGACTTGGTCGCGAAACTCGAGGAAAGGATCGGGCTATGACACCGATCGCCGAGACCCCGCCACACACTGGCCTGCATCGTTGCGGGTGCTGCGGTCGTCAGCGGGTAGCCGACCGGCTCGCGGAACTCGGCCAGACGCCCGGTGTCTATATTTGCGCGCCGTGCGCCCTGTGGGCGGCCCGTCGTGCTGGCCCTTTGTCAGGGCTGTCACAACTTCCGGTTGCGCTGCGAAGGCTCCGCTCACGCCTGCGGCGGCCCCGGGTGACCGGGGAGCCGGCTGTGCACAACACAATCCCGGTCCTGGCCAGCACAGACCTGAACCGCACCGCTGCCTTCTTCGTCGCCATCGGGTTCGCACAGCAAGAACATTCCGAGCAGTATCTCGTACTCGGCAGCGGGGACGTCGAGCTGCATTTCGCCGTGAACAACACGCCGGCGGCTGGTCAGTGTCTCGTCCTAGTCACCGATGCTTCCGCGGTCTGGAAACGGCTGCGCGGGGACGACATCGCCGGCGTCGGGGATATCGCCGACCGGGAGTACGGCCTGCGGGACTTCACCCTGGTCGATCCTGACGGCAACCAGGTCCGGATCGGCAGCCCGATCGCCCACGATTGATTTGCCCGAACCTGAGGAGCCTCAGCGTTGTCCTTCGGGTTGGTGGCTGGCGGGCCTGCTGACGCTGGAGGTTCATTCATCGCTGTCGTCGGGCCATGGTGCGGGGCAAGTAGATCTTCGTCGACACGCCGGCCAGCCGGACCCACAACTCGCCAAAGTCGACCTCGGCCTTTTCACCTGGACGATGCGTCTGGACGATGAACACCTCCGCCGGCTCTGCGCCCGCTTGGGTGACCAGCTCGCGGTGCCGCACGCGACGTAATCGCGCACCGCCGCGTACGACGAGCCACCCGCGCCGTTCTCCGGGACCAGCCGCGCCCGGACCCGGTGCGCCCGTGTACTGCTGTTTACGAAGCGCATTCAGATTCGCGGTCAGCATCACATTGATCAACACCGAATCGATCGTCTGCCGCACCGCCCGGCGGCGCATCCCTCTGACGCTCCGAGAGCGCCCGAAGGCAGACGCCTCGCCGATGGTCGCTGCGGCGGTTGAAGGCTCGCACAAGACGGGGGCCACGTTGCCTAAAGCGTCCTAGGAACGTCGTGACTGGACGTGCGGCATCTCGGCGAGGCACATGATGCCCTGGTTCCGAGTCCAGGTGTACGCGACCGCGATGAGGTCGTGCTTCAGCATTCTCACTGCAACAGAAGCGCGCAGAGGTCGCCGAGTCCGCAGGCACCCGAAAGTGATGCGTGTGACCGTCGACCTCCAGGCAGTCTTTCGACCCGCTGCGCCCACCAGCAGCGAATCCGTCACAGGGGTAAATGCCCTCTTTACGTCGATCCAGCCAGACAAGCTATGAGATCGGGTTGGTCTGGTATGCCGTTCAGCAGTCGCAGCTCCCGCTGCCGCACCCAGTGGTCGAGCCGCCGGCAGTCGTAGCCCGGTGGAAGCTGCGGCGCCGGTGCAGCCACCACATCCCCAGCGGTTACGGCCAAGCCGGCTGCGATGGCGAGCACGGTTTGCTCCAGCAGGGCAGCGCCCGCGCCGGTCAGTACGCCGGCGGTGATCAGCAGCGGGATGGCGCAGCATGCCGCGCAGGCGAGTGCGGCGAGTCCGCCGGTGATCTTGCTGCGCGTCGGTGGGGTGTTGTCCGCGGCCGGGGCAACGTCGTGAGTGGGCGTAGCCGGTGGCGAGATGGGGGCTGGCGTGGGCAGGTTCATGCGGGTTCCCCCTGGGAGCGGTCGGCGGTGCCGATGGTCAGGAACGGGATGGGGCAGTCGGCGCAGGTGCAGTTGGTGAGGCTGTCGCAGCGGGCATCGACGACGTCGGTGAGGGCGGCGCGGATGGCCATCAGGTCGGCGATCCGGGTGTCGATTTCGGTGAACTTGTCGATGGCGCGTTGCCGGAGATCGGTGGTGAGGTGCCGGCGGCGTCCGGTGTCGAGCAGTTCGGCGACTTCGTCGAGGGTGAAGCCAAGGCGCTGTGCGGCTTTGATGACGTTGAGCAGGGCTACGGTGTCCGGCGGGTACAGGCGGTGCCCGCCCAGGCTGCGTTCCGGTTCGGTCAGCAGGCCACGGCGTTCGTAGTAGCGCAGCGTCTGCAGGTTGACCCCGGCTGCGGCGGCGACCTGGCTGCTGCGCAGCCCGCTCATATTGCCGCCGTGGCGGCTGCGCGGGCGGCGAGTGCGTCCAGGACCTCGACGTGCGCGGCCGGGACCTCGACATCCAGCTGCAGGACCGCGTCTGTTGTGGTGAAGGAGAAGAAGGAGCAGCAGGAGCTTTCCCGGCTGGTCAGGTCCGGGCGGTGGCTTCAGCCGCTGGGTCGAGGGACCATCGCAGTGCCGTGGCAGAAAGCCGCTGCTGGCCGTGTACGGCGGTGGCGAACAGGTCGTCGAACTCGGCGAGCCGCAGTGGCTGCTCCACGGTTGCAGGGTGCAGGCCGCGGGCACCCAGGCCTGGTCATCGCTGGTCATGTCATGACGGTAAGCCTGTACCCGGGCACAGGATGCAAGTCCTTGCGGTGATCCGTTTTGGCGACCGAGCCGGTTCACCGGCGATCTTTGCTGCGGTCGCCGCCGGAAGATCCGTCCGTAGCCTCCTGTGGTGGGCGGGGCTATGCGGGTGATGGTGCCACGAGCTGGGAACTATCTGGTTCGCGGGCGATCACCGGGACGACGCGGACGAGGACGACCATCGCGATCAGTTTGACCAAGGTTTGGGTCACCACGGCCAGGGGTGCGATGTGCAGCGCCGCAGGTAGGGCAAGGGCGAGCGGGAGCACGACCAGGGAGTTGCGGGTGGCGACGGAGAACATGATCGCCCGAGTGGCGGGCACATCGAGCCGGGCGATCCGGCTGGCCAGCCTGCCGATCAGTACGGCGATCACGACGAAGGCCGCGTACAGGGGAACCACCCGCAGCAGAGCGACGGCTTCGGCGCCGACCGCGGCGATCTGGGAGCCGATGACCACGGCAAGGGTGGCCATCATCAGCGGCACCATCGCCGCGGCCATGACGTCCTCGACAGCACGTCCGGCCCGGTGCAGGCGTGCGGCTGCCTGCACAAGCGCCGCAGCGGCCAGCGGCACGGCGATCAGGACGAGGAACGCCTCGAGGAACGGTGCGATGTCGATAACAGCGAGGACGTCGGATCCCGCGAACAGGTACAGGTAGACCGGAAGCAGCAGCATCTGGGTGGCCATGAGCAGGGGCGCGGCCGCGAGCAGCCGGGCGCGAGGGCCGCCGGCCAGACCGGTGAACACGATGACGTAGTCGACGCAGGGCGTGAGCAGGACCAGCAGTACGCCGAGGAGCAGGCCCCGGTCGCCGGCGACGAAGCGCGACAGCCCCGAAGGTGACGGTGGGCATGACGAGGAAGTTCACCGCCAGGACGGTGCCCAGGAAGCGGATGTCGCGTAACGCCCGACCGACCTCGACCAGCGGGACGCCGAGGAACGTGGCGAACAGCAGCAGCGCCAGGACCGGGTTGTTCGCGTGGGTGAGCCCCGGGGCCCATTGCGGGGCGGTCAGTCCGGCGATCGCGCCGACGGCGATCGCGGCGAGGTAGAGCGGGATCTGCTGGGCGTCCCACCATTCGACGGTGCGGCGCATGGTCATCGTGTTCGGGTTGTCTCGTGTGCGGGGCTGATGGTCGTGCAGTTCAGCCGCCGGTCGGTGAGGAGGGCGCATTCGGTGCGGCAGGAGTAGCCATTGTCGGGGCACGCCACCACGGCGTCACGGGCGACGCTGCGGCGTGGCCGCGAGGGTGTCTATCCGTTGTCGCGGCTACGGCCGTAGGCTCAGAGGCCGAACGCGCCGCCTTCGACGAGGATGGTCAGGCCGATGCCGATCAGGACGACCGGCAGGATGATGTGGCCCCAGCGGGAGAGGCTTCTCGCAATCACGGGCCGGGTAGCGAGGAACCAGCTGGCGGCGCACCAGATCGCGACGCCGATGAGGAAGACGATCGTGTAGACGGTCATGCCGCTGGTACCCGCGACGGTGAAGACGGGGACGTAGACGCCGACGTTGTCACCGCCGTTGGCGAACGTCACGGCAGCGACTTGCAGTACTGCCGGCCCGGCGTCGTGTTCGTGCTCAGCGTCGTCATCGGAGTCGTTGCGGTGCCGCCAGGCGTTCACCCCGGCGCGGACGCCGAGCGCGAGCGGAAGCAAACCGAGGTACGGGATCACCGCTTCGGGGAGCAGACCGGCGCCGAGGGCACCGACGATCGCAGCAGCCAAAATGGCGACAAAGCCGAGGTACTGACCGGCGACCACGCGCCAGGCTCCGGCCTTGTGGCCGCGGGTCTGGCCGAAGAACACGGCCAGCACGAGCAGGTCGTCGATGTTGGTGACGGCGAACATGCCGGCGGCTTAGCCGAGCAGCGACAAGCTCACGAGTCTCCTTCGGGGTGTGTCAGCGCTGGCGCGGGCGGTCAGTCGTCATCGTCGTCGTCGCAGACGAGTTCGCCTTCCCAGGCTTCTCTGCCCTCCATGATCGCAAACCCGGCGATGACGAACCCGGCGACCGGGTCCAGCCAGGTCCAGCCGAGCAGGGCGTAGGCGAGCAGGCCGGCGAAGGTGGAGACCGACAGCCAGGCGCAGAGCTTTGTCTCGGCGGCGTCGGCGATGACCAGCCGGGAGTTCATGGCCAGGCCGGCTTTGCGTTTCGCGTGGGCCAGCCACGGCATGATGATGATCGACGCGCCGGTCAGGATGATGCCGACAACGCTGGCCTCGGGCTTCTCGCCGAGGACCAGGTCGCGGATGCCTTCGACGATCACATAAGCCGCGAGTGCGAAGAACGTGAACGCGATGAACTTCAGCGCCCGGCGTTCCTTGGCTTCGTCGGCGTGCCCGCCGCGTAGCTCTGCGGTGAGCCGGGTCAGCACCACTGCGGCGGCGGCGACCTCGATTCCGGAATCGACGCCGAACCCGATCAGGGAGACCGCGGATGCGGCCAGGCCGGCGGTGACGGCGATGACGCCTTCGATGAGGTTGTAGCCGATGGTGAACCAGCCGTAGCGGATCGCCCGGCGCGCGGCGGGGCCGGTGACATCGGGCAGCGGGTGGGCGCTCATCGGCAGGTGTCCTCACAGGTGTCGGTGCCGTAGGTGGGGCAGAGAGCGACGGCGTGCCCGGTGGCTGCCAGCAGGCTTTCGGCGGCGGTGAGCAGGTCGAGTAGCTGCGGCTGGGCCAGGGCGTAGAACATCTGCCGGCCTTGCGGGCGGCCGGTGATCAGTGCGCAGTCGCGCAGGCAGGCCAGATGCGCCGAGACGGTGGACTGGGCCATGCCCAGCTGGACGGTCAGGTCGACCACCCGAACTTCTCCTTGGGCGAGCCGGCGCAGGATCGCCAGGCGGGTCGGGTCACCCAGGCTGCGGAACAAGGCTGCGGCCGGAGCCAGCTCCGGTCTTGGAGGTGTTGTGACTAGCCCCTTTTGTATCATCGCCATTAGGCGATGATAGCGGGTTTGGTAGATGGATGTCATGCCGTTCCAGACGTTGTGCCGTGCCTGCGGGGTCATTCAGACGACGGCTTGCTGTTCCCAGCGGTTGTGGGCGAGACGTAGAAGGCGGTGCGGTTCTTGATGTTGCCGCCGAACGTGACCGGCCCACGATCGCGGCACAGAGCTGCGGATCGGTGAACACCTTGGTCCAGCCGGAGCGACTCGTTGAAAGCGATCACCGCGAGGGCCTGCTGCTGCATGCCGTGGGTTGGTGGGCTTCAACCTTCAGTCGGTGTTGATGACGCTGAAACGAACTGGCCCGCGAATCAACAGCACCGTCCTGCCGCGGAGGGCGTGAGTGTGATCAGTCCTGCGACGCTCGGCAAGGCGCCGGGTTCGTCGGAGATGGTGGCGATCCGCATGGCGAGCTCGGGGTCCAGGCCGATCTGGGCGGCGGCGGCGCGTACGGCGTCGGTGGTACTGGCTGTGGTGGGGAGCAGGGCGATGGTGGCGGCGGCCAGGGCGCCGGGCAGCTCGGGGTCGATGCCGAGGCGGGCGGCGATGTCGCGGCCGGCTTGTTCGGCGCTGATGCCGGTGCCGCAGAACCCGGTTTCGGGCAGGTTGAGCTGGATGTCGTCGGCGTCGTCGAAGTCTCCGACCAGTGCGGCGGCGATCGAGCGGACCTGTTCGTAGCCGGTGGCCATGAGGAATGTCGGGGCGCGTCCGTAGGACTTCATTCCGGCGGTGTAGTAGTTCGGTTCGGGGTGGGCCAGTTCGGCGTAGCCGTGCGGGACGATGGCGCTGCGCGGGTTCTCGTTCGGGTCGATGAGCTCGGCGAGGGTGCGGGTGCAGCCCAGGATGGCGTCGAGGTCGAGGCGCAGTTCGCTGGCGATGCTGTGGTCGGGCCGGAACCCGGTGGCGGCGACGACGCGGTCGGCGGTGATGGTGCGGCCGTCGGTGGCGGTGAGCTGGATGCCGGTGTCGTGGCGGTGCACGGTGTGGACGCCGAAGCCTTCGAGGACGGTGATGGCGCCGGTGTCGAGCAGGGTCCGCAGGCCGCTGCCCAGTGCGCCGCGGGCGGGTAGTTCGTCGGTGTCCTCGTCGCCGAAGGCGTGTTCGGCGGTGCCGCGCAGTGCCCAGGTGATGCGGGTGCCGGTGGTGGTTTCGGCGAGGCGGGCGAGGTTGAGCAGTGTGTTGGCGGCGGAGTGGCCGGCGCCGACCACGAGGGTGTGCCGGCCGGTGTGGGTGTCGCTGTCGGCGCCGAGGATGTCGGGCAGGGCGTGGTTGATGAGGTCGGCGAGGTCGTGTTCGCCGTGGGCGGGCAGGCCGTTGACGCCGAGCGGGTTGGGGGTGTTCCAGGTGCCGGAGGCGTCGATGACGGCGCTGGCGAGGATGTCGGTGCCGTCGGTGAGGCGTACGACGAAAGGCAGGTCGGCGCGGCCATCGGTGCGGACCCTGTCGACGCTGACCCGGCTGATCGCGGCCACGCGGGCGTTGCACCGCAAGTAGGCGGCGATGGCGGGGGTTTTGGCCAGTGGTTGCAGGTATTCCTCGATGAGTTGCCGGCCGGTGGGCACGGTGTCGTCGTCGGGGGCGGCCCAGCCGGCGATGTCGAGCAGTCGGCGGGCGGCGCTGTCGATGTTGTACCGCCAGGCGCTGAACAGCGACACGTGTGCCCAGGCGCGTACGGAGGTGGCGATGGTGTCGCCGGCTTCGAGGATGAGGAACGGCACGTCGCGTTCGTGCAGGTGGGCTGCGGCGGCCAGTCCGACGGGGCCGCCGCCGATGATGACGACAGGGATGTCTTGCCGTGCGGGCGGCGACGTGGCCAGGTCGGGACTGTAGGCGCTCATGAGGTCTTCTCCTGAAGGTCGGCGGTGCGCGTGTCTGGCGGCAGGCTGACCGAGCGTGGGTAGGCGCTGGTTGCCCATAGGCTCGCTGCGGCCAAGGCACACAGGGCTGCGGTGGCCAGCAGAACGCTGGTGTAGGTGCCGGATGCGGTGTGCAGGGCAGCGGCGGCCAGCGGCGCGCCGGCTTTGGCGATGGTCATGGGGACCACGATCGTGCCGGCGATGGTGGCGTACCGGCGGGTGTCGTACCGGTCGGCGATCAGCACCGGCTTCGCGATGGCGGCGACGCCGAAGCCCAGCCCGAACCCGATCACCGCGGCGATCACGGCGATGGCGTTGCGGCCGATGAAGGGAAGCAGGCCGACGGCAACGCCTTGGACGGCGAACAGGACCGCGACCACGGTGCTGGTGCGGTAGCGGCGTTGCAGGCCGGTGGTGGCCAGGCGCCCGGCGACCGACAGGACCCCGAACAGCCCGGCGGTGCCGGCGGCGAAGGTGGGGGTGTGTCCCCAGCTGGTCAGAGCGGCCACGAGGTGGACGGTGACGACGCTGATGGCGGCCATGTTGGCGGTGAAGCTGACCGCCAGCAGCCAGAACACCCGGTCGGTGAAGACCGTCCTCCAGGAGATCGGTGGGGAGCCCGGCGCAGGGGTGGTGGTGCCGGTGGTGTGCGGGGCTGGGCGGATGACCAGGGCGTCCAGCGGCACGGTGAGCAGGGCCAGGATGGCGGCGAGGACCAGCAGCGCGGTGCGCCAGCCGTGGGCGGCGACGAGCCACCCGGTCAGGGGCAGGAAGATGGTGCTGGCGAACCCGGCGACGACCGTAAGCGCGAGCAGGGCGTTGGCGCGGGCGGCGGGGGTGTGCCAGGCGATGATGACGGCGAACGCGGCTTCGTACAGGCTGGCCGCCGAGGCGATACCGATGCCGACCTGGACGGCGTAGAGCTGCCACAGGCTGTCCACCTGCGACCAGGCAAGCAGCATCAGCACGCCGAGCAGTGAGCCGGCGGTCATCAGGGCGCGTCCGCCGCGGCGGTCGAGCCACCGCCCGACCGGTACGGCCAGGGCGGCGGACACCAGCACGGAAGCGGTGAACGTGCCCGTGACCGCGGTGGTCGTGGTGTGCAGGTCGGTGGCCAACGGGGTCAGGAACACCGCAAACGCGTAGTACAAGGTGCCGTACCCGACCGTCTGAGTGACGGCCAGAGCAGCGACGATGCGCCGGGCCCGACCGCGGTGCACGCCGAGGTGGCCGCCGACCTCAGGGTCGGCGGCCACCGTGCGCGGTGATGTCATCCGGTTCAGCTGCAGCAGCCGCCGGCCTGGCTGTCCTCGGCGCCGCCGCCGATGGTGACCAGGGTCAGCGGCGCGGACAGCAGACCCCCGGCGATCCCGGTCGCCAGACCACGGCCGGCCGCGACCGGCTCGGCTTCGGCGGCGGGTGCGCCGCAGCACCCGCCACCGGCGGCGATGGTGTCGTCGCCCTCGACCGGGTTGCTGTTGCACACCCCGGTCTCCGGCAGGTCGAGCTGCACGTCACGGGCGGCGGCCCAGTCCCCGGCCAGGGCGGCGACCACGGAGCGGGCCTGCTCGTAACCGGTGGCCAGCAGGAACGTCGGGGCCCGGCCGTAGGACTTGACGCCAAGGGCGTAGAAGCCGGGCTCGGGGTGGGTGAGCTCGTCAACGCCGTGCGGCGGGACGGTGCCGCAGGAATGCTCGTTCGGGTCGATCACCGGGGCCAGCAGCCGGGTCGAGCCGAGGATCGGGTCAAGGTCCAGGCGCAGCTCGCCGGCGATCGAGTGATCCGGTCGGAAACCGGTCGCGGACACGATCCGGTCGACAACGACGCTCTGGGCGCCGTCGGAGACCTCGACGCCGTCCGGGCCTACAGCGAGGCTGCGGACGCCGAAGCTGGTGAGCAGGGTGATGGTGCCGTTGTCGACGTGGGCGCGCAGCCTCGAGCCGAGGGCACCGCGGGCCGGGAGGGCGTCGGCGGATTCGCCGCCGTAGGCGCGGGCCGGGCTGGCCGCGCGGATGGCCCAGGTCACGGTGGTGCCGGGTGCCTGCTCGGCGAGTTCGGCCAGGTTGAGCAGGGTGTTGGCGGCGGAGTGACCGGCCCCGACGACCAGGGTGCGGCGGCCGGCGAACCGGTCCCGGTCGCGACCCAGGACGTCCGGCAGTGCTGATTCCACGTACGCGGAAGCGTCGGTCTCGCCGTGCGCGAGGATGCCGGACGCGCCGAGAACGTTAGGGGTGCCCCAGGTGCCGGACGCGTCGATGACCGCGGCGGCCAAGATGTCCTCGCCGTTCGCAAGGCGGACCAGGAACGGGGTGGTGTCGCGTCCGACGGTGCGGACCCGGTCGAGACCAAGCCGGGTGATCGCAACGACCCGGGCGCCGTAACGAAGGTTCGACTTGATCGCCGGCAGATCGGCCAAGGGCTGCAGGTAATCGGCGGCGAGCTGGGCGCCGGTGGGCAGCTTGTCGTCGTCGGGGCGTACCCAGCCGGCGTCAGTGAGCAGCCGGGCCGCGGCGGCGTCGATGTTGAACCGCCACGGGGAGAACAACCGGACGTGACCCCACTGACGAACGGCGGCAGCCGGGTGCTCACCGGCCTCGAGGACCAGGAAGCGCAGGCCACGCTCGGTCAGCTGCGCGGCGGCGGCCAGACCGACCGGCCCCGCACCGACGACCACCACGGGCAGCGGTTCATCGGCGTGCTCGATCGGTGATCTGGCCGGGCGGGCAACGGCCGTCACGCTGTCATCAGTTTCGACTGATGCGTTGTCGGTGCAGCAGCCGGCACCGGCGTCGACCGCCTCGGCCTTGGCGGCCGGGGTGCAGCACTCGGTGCTGGTGGCGTCAGGGTTCTCGCTCATCGAACGGATCTCCTTGAATGGTGGACGGCAGGTGCGCGGAAGCTGTAGGTGCAGGTCAACCGGAGCTAGAGTGGAAAGCGGGCCGGGTCGGAGCGGGTCGAATTGCCGCCACCCCCACGCCGGGAACGCTGTGGGTATCAGTTCCGCCTGATGCTTACCTAGATTTTGGTCGAACTGCTGGTTCTACCTTGCAATGCGGTTAGACCACTGTCAAGCTAAACGCATGTCTGTTCTTCCGGTCGTCGACCGTTCGGGTCCGGTCTGCTGCCCGCCGCTGCAGGTGGAAGCGCTGGCCACGCAGACCGCGGGTCAGTTGGCGCCGATGTTCAAAGCGCTCAGCGATCCGATCCGGTTGCGGCTGTTGTCGTTGATCGCCTCGACGTCCGAGGTGTGTGTCTGCGATCTGACCGACGCGTTCGAGGTCACCGGGGCCACGATCTCGCATCACCTGCGGGTGTTGCGCGAGGCCGGCATGGTCGACGTCGAGCGCCGCGGCACGTGGGCCTACTACCGGGTCAAGCGCGAAGCCCTCGACCTGCTCGGAGCACTGCTGACCGGCTCGGCGGAGCCACAGGACCGGCCTGCAAACGCGGACGCCGAGGCGCCGAAAAGGCAGATGCCGATCACCGCCACCCATCAGAGCCAACTGATATCAGCCAATCCTGATGTGGTGCGGTTGCTGGGCGACCCGCTGCGGGCGCAGATTGTTCGGCTGCTGGCCGATGGTCCGGCGACGACTTCGCATCTGGTGGCTGACACCGGCGCGAAGCAGCCGAACGTGTCCGGGCACCTCAAGCAGCTCCGTGAGGCGGGCGTGGTCACCACCGAGCCGCGGGGCCGTTTTACGTACTACCGGCTTGTGCCGGAATCCTTGCAGGGTGCGGCCTTGCATCTTGCCGACCTGGCCGCTGATGCGGCTGCCCACTCCGAGACCTTCCGGGACTGCTGACTCATGACCAGTACCACCACGGCCGGCGACTCCTCGCCGGCGGTCGTCGGGCGCCTGTCGCGCCTCGACCAGTTCCTGCCCCTGTGGATCGGCCTGGCCATGGTCGCCGGGCTGCTGCTGGGCCGGCTCATCCCTGGCTTGAACACCGCCCTGGAGGCGGTGAAGGTCACCGGGATCTCCCTGCCGATCGCCCTGGGTCTGCTGATCATGATGTATCCGGTCCTGGCCAAGGTCCGCTACGACCGCTTGGACACGGTCACCGGTGACAAGCGCCTGCTGATCTCCTCGCTGGTCATCAACTGGCTGATCGGCCCGGCCGTCATGTTCGCCTTGGCCTGGATCTTCCTGGCCGATCACGCCGAGTACCGCACCGGGCTGATCATCGTCGGGCTGGCCCGGTGCATCGCCATGGTCATCATCTGGAACGACCTGGCCTGCGGCGACCGCGAAGCCGCCGCCGTCCTGGTCGCCCTCAACTCCGTGTTCCAGGTCATCGCCTTCGGCGTGCTCGGCTGGTTTTACCTGACGGTCCTGCCGGGCTGGCTCAACCTGTCCGGCGCCGAACTCGACGTGTCGGGCTGGGACATCGCCCGCAACGTGCTCATCTTCCTCGGCATCCCGCTGCTGGCCGGCTTCCTCACCCGCCGCTTCGGCGAGAAGGCCAAGGGCCGCACCTGGTACGAGGAGAAGTTCATCCCCCGCATCGGGCCCGTGGCCCTCTACGGGCTGCTGTTCACCATCGTCATCCTGTTCGCGCTCCAGGGTGACGCCATCACCAGCAAGCCGTGGGACGTCGTGCTCATCGCGGTGCCGCTGCTGGTGTACTTCGCGGTCATGTGGGGCGGCTCGTACGCCCTCGGCAAGGCCATCGGCCTGAACTACGAACGCACCACCACCCTCGCCTTCACCGCCGCGGGCAACAACTTCGAGCTGGCCATCGCCGTGGCCATCGGCACGTTCGGCGTCACCAGCGGTCAAGCCCTCGCTGGTGTCGTCGGCCCGCTCATCGAAGTGCCGGTCCTGGTCGGCCTGGTCTATGTCAGCCTGGCGTTGCGGCGCCGGCTCTTCGGCCAGTCCCCCGCCGTCGCGCCGGCCTCGGAGCGGGTATGAGCGACCTCGACGCGTTCCTCGATCAGGTCCGCACCAGCCTGACCACGCAGTTCGCCGGGACGGTGGGCGCGGAGACGGTCGGCCGCTACGTCAACGAGTCGTACGTGGCGCTGTACCGCACAGCGCACGCTGACCAGCAGCTGCCGGACAAGGCACGCCGGTTCACCGTCGACCGGCTCACCGCGCTGGGACAGGCCACCGGGGCACTGGGCAAACCGGTGCCGGAAGTGTTGTTCTTGTGCATCCACAACGCCGGCCGTTCCCAGATGGCCGCCGCGTTGATGGCCCACCACGGCCGCGGCCGGGTCAATGTCCGCTCCGCCGGGTCCCAGCCCGACGCGACCGTGTCGAAGTCCGCCACGGCGGTCCTGGCGGAGATCGGCGTCGACCTGGCCGGCGCGTTCCCGAAACCGTTGACCGATGACGTCCTGCGCGCCGCTGACGTGGTCGTCATCGCCGGCGGCGGTGACGCCTGCCCCCGGGTACCCGGCCCCCGCTACGACGCGTGGGACCTGCCCCACCCGCCCGGCAGTGATCTGGACGCCGTACGCGCGGTCCGCGACGACATCGACGCCCGGGTCCAGAAGCTGCTCGCGGAGCTCACCGCGTGACGGACACACCCCGACTGACCGTGGCGCCCATGACGTCCGCCCACGCCGAAGCGGTCCTGGCCATCTACGCGGCCGGGATCGCCACCGGCAACGCCACCTTCGAGACCGCTCCCCCGGCCTGGGTCGCGTTCGACGCGGCCCGGCTGCCGGGCCACCGATACGTCGCCCTCGACGGCGACACGGTCACCGGCTGGATCGCGTGTTCCCCGGTGTCCGCCAGGCCCGTCTACGCCGGGGTCGTCGAGCACTCCGTGTATGTCGACCCGGCGCACGGTGGCCGCGGTATCGGGCGGGTCCTGCTCGAAGCCCTGATCGCCTCGAGCGAGGCCGCCGGGATCTGGACGATTCAGTCCGGCATCTTCCCCGAGAACACCGCCAGTCTCGCCCTGCACCGCCGGTGCGGGTTCCGGCAGATCGGCGTCCGCGAGCGCGTCGGCAAGCACGATGAGGTGTGGCGCGACGTCATCCTGCTCGAACGCCGCAGCCCCACCATCACCTGAGAAGGAGCACCCACCGTGTCCGACAAGCCCAGCGTCCTGTTCGTCTGCGTCCACAACGCCGGCCGCTCGCAGATGGCCGCCGGCTGGCTGCGCCACCTCGCCGGCGACACCGTCGAGGTCCGCTCCGCCGGGTCCGAACCCGCCGACCAGATCAACCCGGCCGCGGTCGAGGCCATGCGCGAGGTCGGCATCGACATCACCGACCAGACCCCCAAGATCCTCGAGTACGACACCGTGCAGTCCTCCGACGTCATCGTCACCATGGGCTGCGGCGACGCCTGCCCGTACTTCCCCGGCAAACGCTACGAGGACTGGAAACTCGAAGACCCGGCCGGCAAGGGCGTCGAGTCGGTACGCCCGATCCGCGACGACATCAAGGCCCGGATCGAGAAACTGCTCGCCGACCTCGTCCCCGCCGCCTGAAACCAGCAGGCCACCGCCGGCCGCCGCAGCGCGGCCGACCCTCGAAAGGCTCTGACGTGGACGAGATCCGCAACCTGATCATCATCGGCTCCGGTCCGTCCGGCTACACCGCGGCTCTCTACGCGGCCCGGGCGAACCTCAAGCCCCTCGTGATCGAGGGTGTGCAGTCCGGCGGCGCCCTGATGACCACCACCGAGGTCGAGAACTTCCCGGGCTTCCCCGACGGCATCATGGGCCCTGAGCTGATGGACAACATGCGCCGCCAGGCCGAGCGGTTCGGCGCCGAGTTCCTCACCGACGACGTCACACGCGTCGAGCTGACCGGTAACGACGAGGTCGGCGCCGAAGGACTCAAAGCGGTGTACGCCGGCGAGACCGAGTACTTCGCCCGCGCGGTCATCCTGTCCACCGGCTCCGCCTGGAAGCCCCTGGGCGTGCCCGGCGAGCAGGAACTGCTCGGCCACGGTGTGTCCTCGTGTGCCACGTGCGACGGGTTCTTCTTCCGTAACCACCACATCATCGTGGTCGGCGGCGGTGACACCGCCATGGAGGAAGCCACCTTCCTCACCCGCTTCGCCGAGACCGTCACCATCGTGCACCGCCGGGACACGTTCCGGGCCAGCAAAGTCATGGCCGCCCGCGCGTTGAACAACCCGAAGATCAGCGTCGAATGGGACAGCGAGGCCGAGGAGATCCTCGGCCAGGACGGCGCAGTCGTCGGCGCGCGGCTGCGCAACCTCAAGACCGGTGACACCAAGGTCCTCGACGTCACCGGAGTGTTCATCGCCATCGGGCACGACCCGCGCAGCGAACTGTTCAAGGGCCAGATCGACCTCGACGACGAGGGCTACGTCAAGGTTGACGCCCCGAGCACCCGCACCAACGTCCCCGGGGTGTTCGCCGCCGGTGACGTGGTCGACCACACCTACCGCCAGGCCATCACCGCCTCCGGTACGGGCTGCGCCGCCGCGCTGGACGCGGAACGCTTCATCGCCTCGTTCCTCGAGCTCTGAGCGGGAGTCACAGACCGCGTCACCCATGACGACACCGTCGGCCGACACCACCTGTCGGCCGGCGGTGTCGTCATGTCCGCCGCTCCAGACGACGCGCAGGGTGCGACCCAGCTCGTGATTGACACCCTCATCTAGCTCAGTCATCATTGACTCAATGAGTACTGACGCAATGACCGTTGAGGGGCGCGCGCGGATCCACGCCGCGCTCGGGGACCCGGCACGGTTGGCGATCGTCGACACCCTGACGCTCGGGGACGCCTCCCCGGGGGAGATCGCCCACTCCCTGGGCATGCCGACCAACCTGGTCGCCCACCACGTCAAAGTCCTCGAAACTGCCGGCCTGCTGGTGCGTACCCGCTCCGAGGGCGACCGGCGGCGTACTTACCTGCAACTGCGACCCGAGGCCCTCGCCGCGCTGGCACCGGCGGCGCTGCAGAACACCCGCCGCGTGGTGTTCGTCTGCACGCGCAACTCTGCCCGCTCCCAGCTGGCCGCCGCGCTGCTGCACCAGCGCACCGGGATGCCCGCCGCGTCCGCCGGCACCCACCCCGCCACGCGGATACATCCCCGCGCGGTGCAGGTCGCGCGTCAGCACGGCATCACCCTCGACCCGACGGCCACCGCGCACATCGGTGCCGTCATCGGCGATGACGATCTGGTCATCGCCGTCTGCGACAACGCCCATGAGGAACTCGCCGACCGGGCCCGGCTGCACTGGTCGATTCCCGACCCGGTCCCGGCCGACACCGACGCGGCGTTCGAGACCGCGTTCGCCGAGATCGCCGCCCGGGTCGAACGCCTCGCCCCCGCCCTGCACACCACGGAGAACAGCCATGACTGACCTTGCCCCGCCGTACGCCCACCAGGACCTGTCCATCGATCAGCAACTCGCCCTGCGCACCGCAGCAGTCAACCTCGGCCGCGACTTCGCCGGGGTCTACGGCGCGGAGACCATCGAACGGTTCCTGCACACCAGCTACGACCAGTTCGCCAGCCTGAGCAGCGTCCCGAACTTCCTGCCGCTGCTGGCCGAACGCTTCGCCCGGCAACGCCTGCAGGCCCTGGCCAAGTGGAAGGCCGCCGCGACGACGGCAAACCCGTCGTGCTGTTCCTGTGCACCCACAACGCCGGGCGCTCCCAGATGGCCCTCGGCTTCTTCACCGCCCTCGCCGGCGACCGGGCCACGGCCTGGTCCGGCGGTTCCGAACCCGGCAGCCAGATCAACGCCGCCGCCATCGCGGCGATGACCGAACGCGGCATCGACATCGCCGGTGAGTACCCGAAGCCGTGGACCGACGAGGTCGTCCGGGCGGCCGACGTGGTCATCACCATGGGCTGCGGCGACGCCTGCCCGGTGTTTCCCAGTACCCGCTACGAGAACTGGGACCTCGACGACCCCGCTGGTCTCGACGTCGCCGACGTCCGCCCGATCCGCGACGAACTCGAGCGCCGCGTCCGGGCCCTGCTCGACCAGCTCGACGTCCCCGCGACCGGTCAGTCCGTCTGATGCGGCTGCTGGTCATCGGGGGCAGCGACGCCGGCATCAGCGCCGGCCTGGCCGCCCGCGAGTACGACCCCACCGCTGAGGTCACCTTGCTGGTCGCCGACCGGTACCCGAACTTCAGCATCTGCGGTATCCCGTACCACGTCTCCGGTGACGTTCCGCAGTGGCGGCACCTGGCCCACCGCAGCGCCGACGACCTCAAGAATGCTGGCCTGCACCTGCGCCTGGAACACCGCGCCACCACCATCGACCCGCAGGCCCACACCGTCACCGCCACCACCCCGGACGGCGGCCCGGTGACCCTGGACTACGACCGGCTCGTCGTCGGCACCGGCGCGCTACCCGCGCTCCCGCCGATCACTGGCCTCGAGCACCTCGGCCCCACTGACGGCGTGCACGTACTGCACTCCATGGGCGACATGTTCGCCGTCCTCACCTCCCTGGAGAAACGGGCGGCACGGTCCGCGGTCGTGGTCGGCGCCGGCTACATCGGTCTGGAGATGGCCGAAGCCCTGACCACCCGCGGCCTGCAGGTCACCCTGCTGGAACAACTCGACCAGGTCATGCCCACCATCGACGCGGACCTCGCGGCCCCGCTGGCCGAGCACTTGCGCGAGCACGGCGTGAACGTTCAGCACGGCACGAAGGTCCACACCATCCGCACCGACGGCACCTCACTGGCCGTCGACACCGACCGGGGCAGCCATCCCGGCGACATCGTCCTGGTCGTGACCGGGGTACGCCCCGACGTCGACCTCGCCGTCACAGCGGGAGCCGAGCTGGGCGTGCGCGGGGCGATCCGCGTGGACCGGCAGATGCGCACCAGCCTGCCCGAGGTTTACGCCGCCGGTGATTGCGTCCACACCTACCACCGCCTGCTCGACCAGGACGTCTACCTCCCGCTGGGTAGCACTGCCCACAAACAAGGACGCGTAGCAGGGATCAACGCCGTCGGCGGCGACGCCACCTTCGCCGGTTCTCTTAGCACCCAGGCCGTCAAGGTCTTCGACCTCGTCGCCGCCGGCACCGGCCTGCGCGACGCCGCCGCCCGCCGAGCAGGCTTCGACCCGATCACCGTGGCAACCACCGCCGACGACCACAAGGCCTACTACCCCGGCGCCACACCCGTGCACCTTCGCATCACCGGCGACCGTCGCACCGGGCGGCTGCTCGGCGCGCAACTTCTCGGCGCCCGTGGCGCGGAGATCGCCAAGCGGGTCGACATGTACGCCACCGCGATCAGCTACGGCGCCACCGTCGATGACATCGCCGATCTCGACCTCTCCTACACCCCACCACTTGGCAGCCCCTGGGACGCCGTCCAGATCGCCACCACCGCCTGGCGTCGTCAGCTGCGTGCTGGCCTCACCGACAACCGAGCGTAGAACGCGTCCGCCAACGAGATGCGTGCGTTGCAGCGACCAGCGACCCTGCGCCGATCCTCGGCGTGTCCTTTAAGGATTGTCCGGCGAACGACCGAGCCCTTTACTCGCCTCCGGTACCCTCGTATGTCGGTGAACACCCGCATTCAGATAAGTCATTAATGCACCCATGAGAAGGCCGCCTGCACTCCTCGGTGTACGAGGTGCTTGGCAGGTGATCTTGCAGGACCGACATGCGTGCAGCGTCGCCCGACCTTCTCGTAAAGCGGATGTTCATCGCGGCTTGCCGTTCCATACTGGAGGCATGGGCATGACGGATGCGCAGATGCCGCGGCAACGGCGACGGCCACGTAATGCGGGCTGCTTACGGTGTCGGCGCCTTGATCAGCTGGCGAGTGTGCCGGCTGTCGTGCGTGACGGCCGCTCCACCGGCACGGTGCGCGGCAGCGTGACCGGACGATTCGGCTACGACGTGCCGGTCAGAGGTCACGTGGTCCAGGTCAGCGCGCTTGCTCGTGCGTTGGCCGCGCCGCAGCGGCCGCGGACGTTCACCGGGCCCGCTATCGGGCTCGGTGGATCTGCTCTCTTGGCGTTGTGGAACCTTCAGCTAGCGGTGATGGATCCGGCTGACGGTATGGCGTGGTTCGGAGTGTTGTTCTTCGCCGTCGTGGCGATCGGCGCCGGCTGGGTGCTGCGGGCGCGGCACCGTCACCTGGGGGCGATGGGTCCGTTGGTGGACGATGCGATCGGACTTTGGCGGCAGTCGTGGTATTGCCGCCGATGCGGAGTCGTCAGCGTCTACGGGCTCGGAACGCCGGCGGCTGTGGCGGTCAACGGCTTTGCGTCTGCGTTGGTGGCCGTGGCTCAGCAGCGGCGTCAGCAAAGTCCGCCTCTTGTACGTCCGCGTCCGACGTCGGTTGATTCCGCTCGGTGACCGGCCGATACGGCCGATTCGATGCTGAACCAGTGTTCGGCCTTTCACACGTAGTCATTGCTGGTGGCGCTGAACAGACTGTCTGCACGTAGTGACTATGGTGGGGCTAATACCGCGGCGGCCGAACGAGCCGTGACGATTGGGAGTGCTGACTTCAATGGCCAAGCAGACGATCACCGTCCTCACGGACGACCTCGATGGCGGCGACGCCGATCGCACCGTGGAGTTCGGGCTGGACGGAGTGAACTACACCATCGACTTGTCGGAGCAGAACGCGGGCAAGCTTCGTAAGGCTCTTGACCCGTACCTTGAGAAAGCTGTCCGAGTTGGCCGGCAGCCGGCAAGCGGACGCATCACCTCTCGAGGTGCAGCGGCTCAGTCCAGCGGATCCAACCGCGATCAGAACCAGGCGATCCGGGAGTGGGCGAAGAAGAACGGCCACGAGGTTTCCGACCGTGGCAGGATCCCCAACGGAGTGGTTGAGGCGTTCCACGCCACCCGTTGAACCCTAGGCTGATCGTTCGCTGACCTTGCCGGACGAGACGCCGCTGCGAATTCCACGCTCAAGTCGCAACGGCGTTTCAGCAAGTTGGCCCATACCCCCGATCTTGGATTTGCATACCTGTTCTAGTCGCTGACCAGTGGTTGCTTCATGAGCATCTCGCAGTGGGTTGTACGGAGCTCGTCGATGGTGCGGTCGCAACCTCGAGGCCGGAGTCGGTCCAGCCGAACCCAGGCGTTGATCAACGTGTGCTCCAGTTCTGTGATCCGCGTAGCGTGTTGACGGCGTACCGCTTCGCGCGGCCTGCTCGATGCGGCGACTGGCTGCTGCGATTGGTCATCACCCTGATTTGGCTGGCAATGGGGATCAGCCCCACGAGTGGGGCTGATCCGTCCGCGCTTCAAGCAGCGGCAGTTCGATACGGATCCTCGCCACACTCGCTGTCCTCCCCGCCACCTCCGCTCGCTGCCATGGCCGACAGACCGGTTCGGGGAAGCACCCTCGGCACTTAGGTAAGCAACATCGGCCATGGGCGCCGCTCGATCGGGTGATTCGTGGGCGGCATGCGCAGGCAGCGCCATGCGTGGTGGCCTGCGTAGACGTGCCGCCAGCGACTGACGACCATAGGTAGACCCGAATGAGGCTCTTGGACGCTGAGGCTAGCGTCGGTTGCGTGACCAGAGTTTCGGCGTTGCGCTGGATGTTGTGCGTACTGGCGGTGGCCGGAGCATTGTGCGGCATTGGCCCCGACCCGTTTGCCGATGCCGGCAGCGAGCTCGGCGCAGCCGTCTCCGCGGGCAGGCATGCCGTAACGGCAGCGGTCGCCGTATCCGACGGCGCCGTCTCCGGCCACCATGCCCCGCACCACGAAGGCGACGAGGTCCTGTGCGATCCAGCTCAGGATGCCGTGATGGCACGGTCCTGTACGTCACACGCGGGCTCCACTGATTTGGTCGCCTCACCGGCGTGGCCGACGCCTGCCGGCGCTTCCTGTTCCCGAGCCGCAGTGGGGCGTGGTCGAGAGTCGGCGGGGCTTGGTCTGGCCGTCGCCGCCGCAGCGTTGCTGCGTATATAGGAGCGGCTTCGTACGCCTTTAAGCGCCCCTAGTTTTCGCTTCTCCGGTATGGGCGTCTCCGCTTATGCGGCTGCCGCGAGGACATGCCTGAGCGATTCCAGTCAGTGCACCGCGCGCTGCGTCTGCGACGGCAGCGGCTTGGTGCGACTGGCGGCTTGCTCCTGACGCGCCATGGACACGATCTCTACACGGTCGTACGGCATGCGTCCCCCGTCGACATCAGAGGACCTTCATTTTGCGAACGTGCACCAAGATCGCGCTCGGATCAACACTCACCCTGGCGGTCGTCGTCACCGGCGTGGTCATCATGAACCACCGTCCGGACCATCCCGCGATTCCTGCGACGCGTTTTCCTGCCCCGGTGACCAAGGCGTACCGCGCTGCGATGGTCACGCCTTCCGCGTCGCCGGAGTCTCAGCACACAGCCGTACTGAATGCCTACCGAGCATGGAAAGTCGCTTTCATCCGTGAGGGCTGCGGCGCCGGGATGCGTCAGGTGTACTCACCGGACGCCTCCTACCCGTACGTTGCGGAGGGTCAGGGTTACGGCATGGTCATCACGGTGTCCATGGCCGATCTCGACCCCGGCGCGAAGGGCATCTTCGACGGGATCGTGAAGTTTGTGCTGGCGCACCGATCAGCCAACGACCCTGATCTCACGGCCGCCGAGCAGGACGATGACTGCGCCGATCAGGCCGGCGCCAACTCCGCGACCGATGGCGACATGGATATCGCGTACGGGCTGCTTCTCGCTGACCGCGCTTGGGGAAGCTCGGGGAAGTACGACTATCGAGCTTTGGCGGTGCGGCGCATTGCAGCGATCAAGGCGAGCGAGGTGAACCCGTCATCCAAGCTCATGCTGCTCGGCGACTGGAGCGCCGCAGGTAATAAGGAGCTGTTCGGGGTGTCGCGGACGTCGGACTGGATGCTCGAGCACTTCAGGGCCTTTGAACAGGCCACCGGTGACGTCGGCTGGGGGGACATCCGCGAAGCACACTTGAACGCTATCGCGGAAGTGCAGGCGAAATACAGCCAGCGTACGGGCCTTTTGCCGGACTTCGTAACGTCCGAGGACGGCCGGACGCAGCCAGCCGACGGCAAGGTCCTGGAGTCCAGTCGCGACGGCGACTACGGCTATAACGCCTGCCGGACACCATGGCGAATCGGATTCGACGCCATCGTCTCCGGCGACCCCCGGTCTCTTGCGGCGGCCCGGAAGATGAATGCGTGGTTCAAGGACACCGCCGGCGGCGACCCCGACAACGTCGGATCGGGCTACTCGCTGGCTGGTGGGCGGTTCGGCTCACGTTCAGCGCGGGCCTTCTGGGCCCCGCTGGCCGTGGCCGCGATGACAGACCCGGGAAGTCAGAGCTGGCTGGACGCGCTGTGGACCAAGATGGCCAGTAGCTCGATCGAACCGGACAGCTACTTCGGGGCCAGCGTGCAGTTGCAGGCCATGCTGGTGGCGAGTGGGCACTATGTTGCCGCATCGGGCGCCCTCAGCGACGCCGACCGGCACCATTGACCGTCGTGGCCTCGCGGTGAGAGCCGGCGGCCGGGCGAGTACATTCGCCCGGCCGCCGGTGGGCCTCAGACCTTCTGGAGCAGGTTTTTCATCGTGGTGATCTCGGCCTGCTGATCGGTGACGATCTTCTGGGCCAGCGCCTTAGCCTCAGGGTTCGACCCCTGGGCCACCTCTTGCTGAGCCATCTGGATCGCGCCTTCGTGGTGGCTGATCATCATGGTGAGGAACTGCTTGTCGAACGCCGCGCCCTTGGCGTCCATCAGCTTCTTCATGTCCGCGTCGGTCATGGAGCCGGGCATCGCGCCGTGGTCCATGTCCGGCATGGCCGACTCCATGCCCATGTTCGGCACCGGAGTGGCCTGGCCCCACGCGGTCAGCCACTGGTTCATGGTGTCGATCTCGGGCTGCTGAGCTTCTTTGATCTTGCCGGCGAGCTGCTTCACGTCCGCGCTGGCAGCTCGGGAGTCGGCCAGAGCCGCCATGGTGATCGCCTGCTGGTGGTGCTTGATCATGTTCTGGGCGAACATGGCATCTGCGTCGTTGAACGCTGCCGTGCTGGACGAGGGAGCGGCGGAGGTTGCCATGCCGCCGTGGTCCATGCCCGAGCCGGACGAGGTGTCATCTCCGCCGCCGCAGGCCGACAGAATCAGGGTCGCGGTGACGGCAGCGCCGGCCAACAGGCCTCGGCGCAGCACAGCAGAGGGCAGGGAAGAAGAGTGCATCATGGGGGTTTGTAGCCTTTCGGATGTCGCGACGGTGAGTGCGCAGAACGATGGGCCCGGCGGCTGCCTAGCAGCGTTTTCCGGGTCGATGCGTTCCTATATGCGCATTACCGCCAGCGACGCAACGCGTAATCCCTGATGCCGCCATCCCGGCGGGGCCCGGGGGGCCGATCGGCTTTGCGCATTTCCATCGTGCCGACGCGCGGCCTCGCCCCTGCGGCTCACCAGCAAGACACTGAGCAGAACTACTAGCGCGAGGCCGCCGAGGACGGCTAGGCAGACGGTCCAGGCGTCCATCCCGCCCGTGCCGTGCCCATCCCCGCAGTGATCATCGGGGCAAGGAACTGATGCGGCTGTATCCATGAGGGAGCCCAAGTTCGCACCATCGGCGATGTGGCCCGCTTCGGCGACCAGCATTGCCGGGCCGCCGGCGTGCGAGTCCATCTGCATGCCCGCGTGACCGAGGGTGTGCATCGTCGCCAGCCCGAACAGCGTGCAGAACAGCAACATCCATCGGGCGGTTCGCCCGAGCTTCGTCGCATCCGCCGCTTGCACGCCATCCACGCTACCGCGCGGCTCGCAGTCGCCCCGCCAGACCCCCGGCCGCCTGCTGCGCGATGTTAGACGGCAGCCAGGGCGATCATCCTTCCTGCAAGATTCAGCTGAAGAGCTGCGACCTACCCGGGACCGGGGCGTAGACCGGCCAGCGTGATAGCAACAAGGCGCTCACGCGCGGGCCGTGAACGCAGCTCGCCGGCGGCACCGAGTGCGTGCAAGCAGTATGTGGCCAGTTCGGTGGCGGGGACGTCGTCTCGAGCGACTCCCCCGTCGGCGGCCGCGGTGATCGCCTGCGTTACCAGTTCGTGCAGCAACCGGCGCGCATGGTGGACATGCTTGGCCTGGTGCAGCGGCACGGCCAGTTCTGCAGCATGGGAATTGCTGGGCGCGTCGGGGTCGTGACCGTGACCGGCACTGGAGAGCTCGGCGTAGACGGCCAGGATCGTGCGCAAGCGCTCGCCGGCGTCCGTACAGCTGGCCGCGGCCTCGGTGAGCTGCTGCAGATGTCCGCTCACCTGCCGCTCGTGCCAGGCAACCATGATCGCCTGTACGTCGGGAAAGTACTTGTACAGCGTTGCCCTCCCGATGCCGACTTCCTGAGCGACCTGCGACATCGTCACGCTCATCCCGTGAGAGGCCACCAGTGCAGCGGTCGTGTCGAGAATCGCCGCGTGCACGGTGCGCCGATGATCCTCGACCGTCTCGCTCCACAACTTAGGCACACCTTTACTATACGTACCGACGTCACACGACATAATGTCTTGCAACAAGACACACTGTCTTGCAAAATGGCGGTAAGTGAACGAGGAGGAGCCATGGAGCCCGAGAGATCCGATCAGCCCAGTCCGCGTACCAAGAGGGAACAGGACGGAGTACCGCGGTGGGTGAAGGTCTTCGCCGTGGTCGGCGCCGTCATCGTGGTGCTCGTCGTGGTCCTTCTGCTGTCCGGGCATGGACCATCCCGGCACGGGATACATAGTTCGAGCACCTCGACGGTTTCCGCCGGTTCCCGGCCGTGAGGCCGGGGGCGCGGCGCGCTCTGCTGGTGGCGCATGTCGGCACGTCCGTGGGCTGGCTGGGCGCCATCGGGGCTTCGCTGGCCCTTGCCGTGGTTGCCTTGGCCACGACCGACCCGACGGTGACTAACGCAGTATTAGTCGTGCTGGAGCCGCTAGGCTGGGCGGCGCTGGTCCCGCTGAGCCTGGCCAGCCTGGTGTCAGGGGTGGTTCAGTCGCTCGTCTCGCCATGGGGACTCGTCCGCCACTACTGGGTGCTGATCAAGCTACTGATGAACGTCCTAGCGGTCGGTGTCCTGCTGCTCTACATGCAAACCCTCGCCGAGCTGGCACATCTGGCTCGAGCGAGTGCGGTCGGCGGCGCGGTGTCCCGGTCTGCGTCGCCGGTGGTCCACGGTGCCGCAGCGATCGCGCTGCTTGTTGTGGCCTTGGTGCTGTCGGTGTACAAACCGCGCGGACGGACGGGTTGGGGACTTCGCAGTCGACGAGCCATCGGGGCGAGCCACGGCACCACCTGACGAATTCGGGCGGGCCACCCCTCCTGACGAGCCGTGGCCTTTACCCTCAGTGGCGTCGCCATCGAGGGATGGGGTCCGCCATGAACGTCATTCACCGCCGCTACTGCCGATCCGGGCATTGGCGACATCATCTCGAACGCCTGCTGCCCTGGGTGACCGCCGACATCCCGCTTGCCGGCGCGCGCGTGCTGGAGATTGGGAGCGGGCCTGGGCAGACGACGGACTGGTTGCTGCCGCGATGCGGCTCGCTGAGCGCCGTGGAGATCGATACTGCGGACGCTGAGGCTCTCGCAGCGCGGCTGCCCGCCGTCGAGGTGCACGGCGCGGACGCTACCCATCTAACCGTTCGACTCTGCGAGTTTCGACGTCGTGGTGTCCTTCACGATGCTGCATCACGTGCCGACCCGCTCCTTGCAGGACCAAATGCTCGCCGAGGCCGCTCGCGTGCTGCACCCTGCGGGCTGGTTCGCCGGCAGCGGCAGCCGGTGGGGACCGCTTTTTGCCATCGCCCATCTGCGGGACACGATGGTGCTCGTCGACCCGAGCGGCTTCGCGCAGCGGCTTAACGGTGCGGGGTTCCGCGACGCGGTGGTCGACCGGCATCGTGATGCCTTCCGCTTCAAAGCCATGAGGTGACGTCCCGTCGCCCCGTACGGGTACAAACTTCCGAGCCGCCTACAGACCTTTCCGGCGATAGGTACGATTGCCGCGTTTGACCCCAAGGCCTGCGATCCGGAAGGCGACATGCTCCGTCTGATCATGCGCGTCTCGACCATCGTCTTGATGCTGGTCTGCGCCGCCTCGCTTGATCACACCGGAGCGCACCTCGCACCGACGTCACACGGCTCAGTAGCGGCCGAAGCCACATCAGGGTATGCCGATCTTGAAGGCCCGCCCTCGTCCGCCGTCGAGAGGGTTGCCGACGTTCCGCACGCGTCGGGCCATCCGTGCGAGCTGTCGAGCACCGCAGCGCATTTCGGCTGGACAACGACACTTTTCAGAGCGTGCCTTTCCGGGCCGGAGCACGCGTCTAGGCTGGGCTCGCCCCATGACTTCCTGGAGTGCAGGCCACAACGCAGTCTGCTGTTGATGACGTGCGTCTGCCGGACGTGACAGGACCTGCGCCGATCACTCGCTCTTGATCCTCAGACGAGTTTCCCGCCGCGACGTGCACTGCGCTGCTGCGCATCCCGTGGCGTGGTCGACGCCCACACTCCTGCCTGCGCTGACCTGACGCCGCCCTGATCGGCTGGGCGTCGGGCCGGTGACCCACGCCCAGAAAGCGACTCACACGATGATCGACGTCATGTCGGCGCGCCTTTCGCGCCTGCCCGCCCCGAGTCAGTTGATCTCCGGCTCGACTTGCCACTCCCTCGATCAGCTTGTCGGCGACACACCTGTTGTGTGGACGCCCGATCTGATCGGCACGCCTGGCCGGGGTTTCTGGGCCAAGCTGGAAGGCCACAATCCCGGCGGCATCAAGGACCGCCCCGGACTGCATCTGATCCAGCGCGCCCGCGAACGTGGCGATCTTCTGCCCGAAGCACCGGTGATCGAGTCCACCTCGGGCACTCTCGGCCTCGGCCTGGCGCTGGCCGGCCAGGTCTACGAGCATCCCGTGACGCTGGTGACCGACCCCGGCATGGAGCCGGCGATGCGATATCTGCTCGCCGCGTACGGGGCCCGCGTCGACATCGTCGACCGGCCGCACCCGTCCGGTGGCTGGCAACAGGCCCGCCGCGATCGCGTGGCCCAGCTGCTCGATGAACACTCGGGCGGGTTCTGTCCCGACCAGTACAACAACCCGGACAACGTCGACGCCTACCAGCCGCTCGCGCTGGAACTGGCCGCCCAGCTCGGCCGCATCGATGTGCTGGTCTGCAGCGTCGGGACCGGCGGTCACAGCGCCGGCATCGCCCGTGGACTTCGTGAGTTCTTCCCGCATCTGCGGCTGGTCGGCGTGGACGCCACCGGTTCGACAATCTTCGGTCAGCCGGCCCGTACCCGGCTCATGCGAGGGCTGGGCAGCAGCATCCATCCCCGCAACGTCGATTACGGAGCCTTCGACGAGGTTCATTGGGTGGCGCCGGCCGAAGCGGTCTGGACGTGCCGCCGGCTGGCGGCCACGCGATACGTGACCGGCGGCTGGAGCGTCGGCGCCGTGGCCCTGGTGGCGTCCTGGCTCGCGCGGACGCAGACCGACGACGTCCGCATCGCGGCAGTGTTCCCGGACGGACCACACCGCTACGCCGAGACGATCTACAACGACGACTATTGCCGCCGCCACGGCCTGCTCGGCGGGGCTCCGGCCCGCCGGCCGGACGAGATCGGCCACCCTGGTGAGCGGGAAGCCACCCGCTGGACCCGCTGCACCCACATCGCCGATCCCGCGTCCGACACCACCCGGGACGCAGCGTGAACGGCACCCTCGCGCAGGTGCGCTCCTTCAACCGGCCGGTACGGCTGCTGCTAATCAACCAGCTGAGCATCAACATCGGCTTCTACATGCTCATGCCGTACCTGGCCGGGTACCTGTCCGGGACATTGGCGTTGGCCGCCTGGACGGTCGGCCTGATCTTGGGAGTACGCAACCTCAGCCAGCAGGGCATGTTCCTCATCGGCGGCAGCCTCGCCGACCGACTCGGCCCCAAACCACTGATCCTGGCAGGACTGGGCCTGCGGGTGGCCGGGTTCGCACTGCTCGGTTTCGCCACCTCAGTGCCCGTGTTGATCGCCGCGTCGTTGCTGACCGGTCTGGCCGGGGCGCTTTTCAACCCGGCCGTGCGCGCCTACCTGGCCGCCGAGGCCGGCGAGCGCAAGACCGAAGCGTTCGCGGTGTTCAACGTGTTCTACCAGGCCGGCATTCTGATCGGTCCGCTGGTCGGGCTGGCCCTGCTCGCGGCGGACTTCCGGTGGGTGTGCGCGGTCGCGGCGTTGCTCTTCCTAGGGCTGCTGATCATGCAGGCTCGTGCGTTGCCGGCACGCTCGAGCCGATCGGCGCAGTCGCGGACCAGCATGCTCGCCGACTGGCGGCAGGTGTTCACCAACCGGCCGTTCCTGTTGTTCTCGTTGGCGATGGTCGGCTCGTACGTGCTCAACTTCCAGGTTTATCTGGCACTGCCGATGCGGGTGCGTGAGGTGACCGGCGGCGAGACCGGTGTGGCAGTGCTGTTCGCGATCTCCGGGCTGCTGACCGTCGTCGGCCAGGTTCGGCTCACCGCGTGGGCGAAGAAACGCTGGACAGCATCGGCCGCCATCGTGCGGGGTCTGTGGCTGATGGCCGCCGCCTTCCTGCCGGTGGCGCTCACCGCCGGTATGGGTCGGGCCGCACCCGGCCCGGCGAGCGCGGCCTTGTACTTGGCGCCAGTCATGCTCAGCACCGTTCTGCTCACGCTCGCCACCATGCTGGTGTACCCGTTTGAGATGACCACCATCGTCGGCCTCGCCGGGCCGCGTCTCGTGGGCACCTACTACGGCCTCTACAACACCATCGCCGGGGTCGGCATCGCCGCCGGCAACCTGCTCACCGGACTGGCCCTGGACGCCGGCCGCACGTACGAGACGCCGGCCGTGACGTGGCTACTGTTGACAGCTACCGGCGCACTGTGTGCGTATGCCGTGTGGTCATTGAGCAGGGCGGGCCGACTGGCTGAGCCGGCGGGACGGGCCACGAGACCGGCAGCAGAGCAGACGGTGGACACTGCAGCACCACCTCAGCGAAGCACACGCTGAAACCCGGGGCGGGCTCGCGGGAGAACTGCTGAACCCGCGGGCCCGCCACCAATCCAGAGGACACCCACGGCGAGCAAAGCCTTCGACCTCACAAGAAGCCGCAATCCGGTTCACCCAGGAGAGCCGATTAGCGTCCAGCTTGGCACCGCCGCACGACGGCTCGCATCGTCAGGGTGCCCATCCGCCACGACCCGCATCTCTCGCGGTCGATGCAGGCTGTGGCACATCGATCCAGCGCGGCGACCTTCGGGAGGGTCACCGACACATGGCAGCCAGCGATGGGCGCTTGATGACCGAGTTCTGCATCCCCGGGAAAGTGAGCACTCGCAACGAAGGCGCGCCGGGTGCCACCCTTCTTCGGTGAACGATGATACGAGCCGCGAATACTCCTACCGGGAGTTCAGCTCTTTCGTGCGGCGCTTCCACCAGGAATCTCTGCTGACGGCCGTGGCGCAGCGCTCACTCAAGGTGCCGCTACGGCTCTCCGACGAAGGCGGCGACGCCCAGACCTTCATCGCAACCCCGCCGTGGGCGCTAGCCGCGGTGGCCAAGGCTTCGATCCGGTACGGCAACCATCACCGGCGGACGCTACCGCGGGAACGGGACGTGGTGATCGCTTGCCGCATGCACGAGAACCTCACCCCGGACGAGCTTGGCCAGCCGAGTCTCAACTCGCCGTTCGCGATCATGGCCCGCACCCTGTACGAGCAGTTCCCCTACCAGGAGCACGGCCTTGCCGAACTGGCCCGCCCGATCGCCTTCTTCGACGACTACACCGGGCGCAAGGCGCTGGAAGTGGTATCCCGGCAGGCCATGACCGAACTGGTCGGAGCGCCCATGATCACCGCGACGGAGATCGTGATACTCCTGGCGACCTCCGCGGAACACAACAGTGGCTACTTCGACCCGGCGTGGCTCAACCAGCCGCAGTTCGCCGAGCTGCTTGCCGTACTGCCGCGCGAGGACATCCTGGCCGTCATCAACTCCGTCTTCGCGCAGACCATGGACGACTTTCACCGCGAGGACGAGGCAGCTGCCGCCAGGACGCCGCTGCCGCACCTTGATCGCTACGCGTTCAACCCCTTGACCTCGCGCCCCTTCGTGCGCCTCTCTGACGGCCGGCTGATCGCACCCGTCCGCCATCTCATCCCCCGGCGCCTCACGCCGCTCGAGCTGTACTACGTCGGGCTGAGCCGATGGCGAACCGCGTTCACACGCGATCTCGGTGAGCTGCACGAGGATTATGTCGGTCGCCAGCTCGCCACCCTGCCCGGCGTGACCGTGCACCCGGAGGTCGTATATCGGGAGGGCAGGCAGGAGGCGAAAAGCATCGACTGGTTCGTCGTCTTCGACGACCTCGTGCTGCTCATCGAGGCCAAGGCGACCCGCTCGCCGCTGGCCGCCCGCGCCGCCGACGCCACCGTCCAACTGGCCTACACAAAGACGCTCGGCGAGGCGTTCGGTCAGCTCGAACGAACTCTCGGCAAGATCCAATCCCGTGCGCCGCAGTTCGCGCACATCCCGGTCGACCGGCCGATCATCGGCATGGTCATCACCCTCGATCCCTGGTACGTCGCCAACAGCCTCGGCCGGGCCTTCCTGCCCACACCGGCGCTCCCGACCGTCGTAGCGCCTATACGCGACATCGAGCAGCTCGTCGCGATCGGCCAGCGCCGATCCATCAGCGGCATCCTGCACGAGATCATGCGCGCCGGCGACGAACGCCAGACCTGGGAACTGGGAACGGCACTTCAGCGTTTTCATGAGCCGGCCGATCGCAACGTCCTGCTGCAGCAGGCGTTCGACCGGCTCCCGATCCGCCGCGGCGGCAGGTCAAGAGACGCATAACGGCAGCCCTGGAATCAGACGAGCGTGAGGTCATCACCATACCGACTTGGTACCCCATGGGGGTATGGGTATAGTGGGTGGCGTGGGGCGACCGCCTCAGCTCGCCGTAGTAGAGGAGACACACCATGACTGCCCAGGCCTACACCGTGACCGGGATGACCTGCTCGCACTGCGTCAACTCGGTCAGCAGCGAGATCAAGCAGATTCCCGGCGTCACTGACGTGCAGGTCGACCTCAGCTCCGGCTCGGTGACCGTCACCAGCGACCAGCCTCTCGACGAGGACGCCGTCGCGGCGGCCGTCGACGAGGCCGGCTACGAACTGGCGAGGTAAGCGTGAACACTCCAGCCCGGCTGGGCGCTTTCGGCGCAGGGCTGGCGGTGATCTTCACCGCCGCCCTGGGCCTCGGCCGCGCCGTCGGCCCGCAACCGGCCCCCGCCGCTACCCACGCCCAGCACAGCAGCACCGCCGAGCGGCCGGCCGACCAGCAGCTACTGCCCGCCGGGCTGCAGGTCAGCCAGGACGGCTACCGGCTGCTCCCGCTGACCGGCGAGCTGCCGACCGGCGACCCGCAGCCGTTCCGGTTCCGGATCGTCGACCCCGACGGCAAGGCGGTGACCGCCTACACCACCAGCCACGACAAGGACCTGCACTTGATCGTGCTGCGCCGCGACCTGTCCGGCTTCCAGCACGTCCATCCGAGCCTGGCCGCCGACGGCACCTGGTCGCTGCCGCTCGCCGTCACGGCGCCCGGTCAGTACCGCGTCTTCGCCGACTTCCAGCCGGCCGGACGATCCGACGGGCTCACGCTCGGCACGGACATCCCCGCGCCGGGCGACTACCAGCCTCGGCCGCTGCCGCCGGCCGCAACCACGACTGCGGTTGACGGCTACACCGTCACCCTCGCCGGCACGCTCCAGCCGGGCACATCGTCGCAGCTCACCCTGTCGGTGAGCAAGGACGGCAAGCCGGTCACCGACCTGCAGCCCTACCTCGGCGCGTACGGTCATCTCGTGGCCCTGCGCGAGGGTGACCTCGCCTACCTGCACGTGCACCCCGACGGAACCCCGGGCGACGGCCGGACCGCGGCCGGACCGGGAATCACCTTCCACGCCGACGTGCCGTCAGCCGGCGGCTACCGGCTGTACCTGGACTTCCAGCACGCCGGAAAGGTCCGTACCGCAGAGTTCACCGCGATTGCCGGCTCCCCTGCCTCAGCCCCGACTCCCACTGCCAGCGCCACGTCCGCGCCGTCACCCAGCTCCACGGGGCACGTCTCGGACGGCCACACCCACGACTAAGGAGGAGCGACCATGGCCACAGCCCGGCCGCTGCAACAGGCACCGAACCAGATCGAGCTGTCGATCGGCGGGATGACCTGCGCCTCCTGTGCGTCGCGGATCGAGAAGAAACTCAACCGGATGGACGGGGTCACCGCCACCGTCAACTACGCCACCGAGAAGGCGTCCGTGGCGTACGCCGACGACATCACCGCCGACGACCTGATCGCCACGGTCGAGAAGACCGGCTACACCGCCGTCCTGCCACCACCGCCCGCGACCGCCGACACACCCGGCGAGGAGTCCCAGCCCGCCGACGGGCTGCGCAGTCTGCGGACCCGGCTGTTCACCGCGATCGCGCTCAGCGTCCCCGTCGTCGTCCTGGCGATGGTCCCGGCCTGGCAGTTCACCAATTGGCAGTGGCTGTCGCTGACCCTGGCCGCGCCGGTCGTCGTCTACGGCGGCCTGCCCTTCCACAAGGCGGCCTGGACCAACCTGCGGCATGGCGCCGCCACCATGGACACCCTGGTGTCGCTGGGCACCCTGGCCGCGTTCGGCTGGTCGCTGTGGGCGTTGTTCTTCGGCACTGCCGGAACGCCAGGGATGACGCACCCCTTCACCTTCGACATCTCCCGCACCGACGGCTCCGGCGCCATCTACCTTGAAGCCGCCGCCGGGGTGACCACGTTCCTGTTGGCCGGCCGCTACTTCGAGGCCCGCTCCAAGCGCCAGGCCGGAGCCGCCCTGCGCGCCCTGCTCGAGATCGGCGCCAAGGACGTCACCGTGCTGCGCGAGGGCACCGAACGCCGAATCCCGATCACCGACCTCGCGGTCGGCGACCAGTTCGTGGTCCGGCCCGGCGAGAAGATCGCCACCGACGGTGTCGTCGAGGACGGCGCGTCCGCGGTCGACGCCAGCATGCTCACCGGCGAGTCCGTACCGGTCGAGGTCGGCCCCGGCGACACCGTGGTCGGCGCAACCGTCAACGCCGGCGGCCGGCTGATCGTGCGGGCCACCCGGGTCGGCGCCGACACCCAGCTCGCGCAGATGGCCAAGCTGGTCGAGCAGGCCCAGACCGGCAAGGCCGCCGCCCAGCGCCTCGCCGACCGTATCTCCGGCGTCTTCGTCCCGATCGTGATCGCGCTGGCCGTCGCCACGCTCGGCTGGTGGGTCGGCACCGGCAACGGCTGGACGGCCGCGTTCACCGCGGCGGTCGCTGTGCTGATCATCGCCTGCCCGTGTGCGCTCGGCCTGGCCACCCCGACCGCGCTGCTGGTCGGCACCGGCCGCGGCGCCCAGCTCGGCATCCTCATCAAGGGGCCCGAGGTGCTCGAGTCCACGCGTACGGTTGACACGATCGTGCTCGACAAAACCGGCACCGTCACCACCGGCCGGATGACACTGATCGACGCCGTCCCGGCGGTCGGGCAAAACCGCGACGAACTGCTGCGACGGGCCGCTGCCGTCGAGGCCGCCTCCGAGCATCCGATCGCGCAGGCCATTGCCCGCGCCGGCGCTGAGAAGTCCCCACTGCCGCCGGTCACCTCCTTCGCCAACCTCGAAGGGCTCGGCGTCACCGGCACCGTCGACGGGCTGACCGTGCTGGTCGGCCGGCCCCAGCTGTTCCGCGACCGTGGCTACACCGTGCCCACCGATGTCGAGCTGGCAGTTTCCACCGCACAGCAGGCCGGGCAGACGGCCGTCGTGGCCGGCTGGGACAACGCGGCCCGCGGCGTGCTCACCGTGGCCGACACGGTCAAGCCGACCAGCCGCGAGGCGGTCGCCGCGCTGCGCCGGCTCGGCCTGACCCCGGTGCTGCTCACCGGCGACAACGAGACCGTCGCCCGGGCGGTGGCCGCCGAGGTCGGCATCGACGAGGTGATCGCCGAGGTTCTGCCGGCCGACAAGGTCGACGTCGTCAAACGGCTGCAGGCCGACGGTAAGGTCGTCGCGATGGCCGGCGACGGCATCAACGACGCCGCCGCCCTGGCTCAGGCCGACCTGGGCCTGGCCATGGGTACCGGCACCGACGTCGCCATCGAGGCGTCCGATCTCACCCTGGTGCGCGGGGACCTGCTCGCCGCCGTTGACGCGATCCGGCTGTCGCGGCGCACCTTGCGCATCATCAAGAGCAACCTGTTCTGGGCCTTCGCCTACAACGTCGCCGCGCTGCCGCTGGCAGCGGCGGGATTGCTCAACCCGATGATCGCCGGAGCGGCGATGGCGTTCTCCTCGGTCTTCGTGGTCGGCAACAGCCTGCGGCTGCGCCGCTTCGCCGGCACGCCCGCCCAGCAGCATTAGTACCGCCCGCCGCCCGCCGCCCGCCCGCCACCCGGAGGGCGGGCGACGGTGTGCTTCAGGACTTCACTAGGCGGGTGATGGCCGCGGTCGCTTCCTTGATCTTGGCGTCCGCGTTGCCCTCAGCGGCGGCCTGAACAACGCAGTGCCGCAAGTGATCTTCCAGGAGTCCCACCGCCACCGCCTGCAGCGCGCTCTTGGCGGCCGAGATCTGCGTCAGCACGTCGATGCAGTACATGTCTTCGTCGACCATGCGCTGCAGACCGCGGATCTGGCCCTCCACCCGGCGCAGCCGAGCCAGCAGCGCCTGCTTGTCGGCGGAGTAACCGTGCGGTCCGGTCGGCGTCGCCTCGTCCATGGTCATGACGGTACCCCACGCGGGTATGTGGTCGACTTCTTTGAGAGGTGGTCGCCACCCGGTACGGGCCTGTGAAGACCTCGCGGACGATGTCGTAGCCTGGTCCTGTGAGGCAGCGTTGGCAGTCCGGCACCCGCATGCGGGTCCTGCGCTGCCTGCTGGCTCTGGTGGCGCTCGTCGGTGCAGGACTGCTGCAAGGCGCGCACTGCCTGACCGCTCCTGCGGCAGGCACCGGCCACTCCGCCACAGCCGGCCACGAGATGCACAGCCACGAGCATGCCGATGTCGATGACGGTTCGCCGCATACGGCCCTCGACACCTGCCACGGGCAACCAGCTCCCGCGACACCAGTCACCGTCGCCACAGCCGTCGTGGACCCCCCGACGCCATGGGAAACCGTGCCGGTCGCCGTGCCTGCGGCAGCGCACACCCCGCGAATACCGACCGCACTGGCATTGACGGAGATCTGCGTCAGTCGTACGTGAGACCCCGCTGCGTCGCGGCACTGTAACCGGCCGCGACTGAGCCCTCCCGGCGCTATCTGCGCCGGCGTCTCGCCGCGCCCTTAGCCGCGGCGGTGTCCCACGCATGCTGTCTGCACCGAAAGCCGATCAATGAACCTTTACGCCATCCTGCTCACCGGGCTGGTCGCCGGCGGGGTGTCCTGCGCTGCCGTTCAAGGCGGCCTGCTCACCGCCATCGTCCTGCGCAGCCGCAGCTCCGCGCCGACCACCTCCAGTCCGGCACAAGCGGGTCACGTCACCACCCGCCTGGCCGATGACCTCACGCCGGTCGCCGGCTTCCTCGCCGGGAAGCTGATCTCGCACACACTGCTCGGCGCCCTGCTCGGCGCGCTGGGCACGACCATGCAGCTGTCCGTCACGGTTCGCATGATGATGCAGATCGCCGCCGGCGTCCTCATCATCGTGCTGGCTCTGGCGCAGCTCGGCGTGCCGGGCTTCCGCGACGTGGTCATCGAGCCACCAGCCGGCTGGGGCAGGCTCGTACGCGGCCGTACCCGCGCAGCCGGCGCCGCCGGACCGACTGTCCTTGGGCTGCTGAGTGTGCTGATCCCCTGCGGCGTCACCTTGTCCGTGCAGGCGCTCGCTCTCACGTCCGGTTCCTGGGTTCGCGGCGCGGCCATCATGGCCGTGTTCGTGATGGGTACCGCCCCGCTGTTCACCGTCCTGGGCTACCTGGCACGCAAGGCCGCCGGCGCCTGGCGGGCCAAGCTCGCCACCGTCACCGGGCTGGTCGTGCTCGCCATGGGCCTCTACACCTTCAACGGCGGCCTGGAGCTGACCGGATCGCCGCTGGCCGCCTCACGCATCGCCGAAGCGATCGGTGTCGGCCCTGACCCGGTGACCGTCTCGGCAGCTCCGGATGACGCTCCCCCGTTGTCGATTACCGCCGACGGCATCCAGCAGGTCATCGTCACCGCGGTCACCGGCGCCTACCACCCGGCCAACATCGAGATCAGCGCCGGCGTCCCGACCCGGCTGATCGTTCGCTCCGACGATGCCGGCGGCTGCGTCAGGGCCTTCGTCATCCCCTCCCGTGATTACCAGCAGATCCTCCCGGTCAACGGTGACACCGTCATCGAGCTCGGCGCCTTGCAACCCGGGCGGCTCACCTACTCGTGCGGCATGGGGATGTACACCGGCCGGCTCACCGTGAAGGAGCCGGCGTGACCGAGACCCTGCCGCCGGTGCGAAGCACGAATTATCTACCGGCCCGCGCAGGCATGTTGTGCTACGACTCGTGGGGTTTCCACGGCAGGCCTATCCTGCTCATCCCCACCGTGTTGTTCGGCCGCACGAGTTGGTGGCCGACGGCAGCTGACCTGCGCCCGCACGCCACGGTGGTCGCCGTCGACTTACCCGGCCACGGTCAATCCACGGCCCGCGCGTGCTACGACCCGGGCGAGCTGGTCGACGACTTGGCGGCCCTGCTGAACAGTCTGCGCATCCGGCGCGCCCCCGTCGTCGTAGGCCACGGCACCTCCGCCGTGCTGGCGACGATGTTCGCCGCCCGGTACGCCACCCACGCCGTGGTAGCCGTCGACCCCTGCCGACCGGTCGATCTGCCATCCGACGCGCACGCATACCTGCAGACGATGTCCGTCGAGGCGGTCCCGGAGCCATACCGCTACGTCGTGGAGGGCACTGCCGACCAGCTGCTGTTCGACAGATACACCAACGGGCTGCGGGACCTGCGCCCGGCCACCGCCACCATCGGTGTCAACCCGCTGCGAGTCGCCGTGCACAGCCGCCCTCCGGAGGCAGCCGAGACGGATCCCGACGCGGCACGGCAGTGGCGGCACGAAACCTACGACGTACCGGGACGCTTCGCGCATCTGGCCGCGGCACACCGATTCGTCACCGACCTGTGCACGCTGCTCTGACCACGGCCATCCACGTTTTCGAACTGAAGGACCGATCATGAACGACGTCATCACGTACAGCTTCACGGTGACCGGCATGCATTGCGGCAGCTGCGGGCTGCTGATCGACGAAGCGCTCGAGGAAGTCCACGGAGTGCATCGCGCGCAGACCTCGGTGCGGGCCGGGCGCACGATCATCGACGCGGACCCGGCCGTCGCCGACGCCGACACCCTGCTCGCGGTCATCAACGCCACCGGCTACACCGCCACGCTCGACCCTCGCTGACCGTGCCCGCCGCACCCGCGACAAGGGACTCCGATGAGCCAGGACACCCACCACCACACCGCCAGCCACCGGACCACACCCCGGGAACGCAGGATCACCCTGTTGCTGCTGACCCCGGCCGTGCTGGCCACCGCCATCGGCATGCTGTTGCCCTGGCCACACGACGCCCCACGATCAGCCGAAGTCGCCGACGGGCCGATCGAAGTCACCGCCGAGGTCCGCACGGTCAAACCGGCGCCATGTCCGCCGACGCCGGAAGGCCAGGAACAACCCGGGCAGGTATGTGGCGTCGTCACCGTCGTGGTCACCAGTGGCGCCGACAAGGGCACGCAGATCACCACCGATGCGCCGACCGGCCCCGGCGCGCAACCCGTCTCAGCCGGCGACGACATCACCCTGCTGGTCCTGCAGAACGAGGACGGCGGCACCAGCTACTCGATCGCCGACTTCCAACGCTCCCGCGAACTGTGGGTTCTCGGCGCCGCATTCGCGCTGGCCGTCGTCGCCTTCGGTCGCTGGCGTGGCCTCACCGCTCTGGCCGGTCTGGCCATCACGTTCGCCGTGCTGTTGCTGTTCATCGTGCCGGCCATCCTGGACGGCCGCTCCCCCGTGGCGGTAGCAGTCGTCGGCGCCGCCGCGATCATGTTGGTGGTGCTGTACCTGACCCACGGACTCGGCCGCACCACCACCATCGCCGTGGCCGGCACCCTCGCCAGCCTGACCATCACGGCGCTGCTGTCCGCGCTGGCCACCGCCGGCGTGCACCTGTCCGGTGTAGCTGATGAGACCTCGAACTACGTGAGCATCACCCAGACCGACGTGAACATGCGAGGCCTACTCCTGGCCGGCATCGTCATCGGCGCCCTCGGCGTGCTCGACGACGTCACCGTCACCCAGTCCGTCACCGTGACCGAACTGGCGCTGGCCAACCCCGCATACCGGTTCCGGCAGCTGTACGCCGCGGCCACCCGCGTCGGCCGGGCCCACATCGCGTCGGTCATCAACACCATCGTACTGGCGTACGCCGGCGCCTCGCTGCCGCTGATGCTGCTGTTCGCTGCCGGCAACAGCCCCGTGAGCGAGCTGCTCACCGGGGAGCTGATCGCCCAGGAGCTGGTACGCAGCGCGGTCGGCACGATCGGCTTGATCGCGGCAGTGCCGATCACCACCGCGCTGGCAGCTTTAGTCGCCGCTCGTTCCGCGCATGGTGCCGAACCAAACCCCGCTCCCCCGGCGAAAAGGCCCGCCAAAGACCCTTGGACGGCATTCATCAGCGACGACCGCAGCTGAACTGAACCAGACTGGTGGCTACTTAAGTAAACAAGCTGCGACACACTGCGACCGTTCAGCACCGGGGCGGTATCTACTGGCTACGGTGACCGCCGTGGAGAAACCCCCATCGAAGAGCACGGGCCGCGAGATCACCGAGAAAGCCGTCGAAGCCGGCCTCAACCTGGTGCCCCTGGCGGGCGGACCCTTGGGCGTAGCCTTCGCCTACGCCGTCAGTTTCACCTACAACCGCCGCATGACTCAGTGGCTCGAGGACCTCGCCGAGGCGGTGGACGATCTCGCCTGCGAGGTGGACGGCATCGATCTTGAAAACCTGGCGGCCAACGACAATTTCGTTGACGCGGTCGCGTCCGCTACGCAAGCTGCCACCCGGACCCATCAGGCGCTGAAGATCGCCGCGCTGCGCAACGCCGTGCTCAACAGCGCGCTTCGGGGTGCCCCGGGTGGGGACACGCAGTTGATCTTCCTTCGCTGGATCGAGGACTACACCGCTGCCCACCTTCAAGTCCTGACGTTGCTCAACGATCCGGAAACCTGGTACGCCCAGCGAGGCATCCCGGTCAGGAAGGACATCTACTCAGGATCTCGACGCCAGCTCGTCGAGGACGGCATCCCGGAGTTCGCCGGGCAACACGAGTTCATCGATGTGGTCGTGCGGGACCTGTCGAACGCTGGCCTCCTCAGCATCAGCAGCTTGGGCGGCATGATCAGCGGCAACGGGATGTACCAGGCAGTTACGTCGGACTTGGCGGCCAAGTTCATCGCCTTCATCACCGATCCCCGCAAATCCAGCACGCCCGCTTCGACGTGAGTCGCCACCGTCGCCGCCCGGGCCCGACCGGGTAATGGCCACCCGGTCAGGACGGCCAGGCCCATCAACGCACGAGGCGGTATCCCGCTTGCGTCACCGCTGAGTCGACGACGTCGTCAGCAACTCCCGCAGAGCTCGTGACGGTGACCGTGCCCGTAGCCACGTCGACACTGACGGCGTTGACGCCAGGAACTTCGGAGAGTTGCTTGCTGACCCGGGAGGCGCACCCGCCGCACGTCATCCCGGCGACCTGGTACTCGGTGCGCACGCCGTCTACGCGATCGACCTCGACAGCCACCGTCTCGGTGGAGCAGCCACAGCTGTTCTCACTGCACATGAACTTCCCTTCCTTGTCGACAGGATCTGGTGACAGGCAGCGCCCGGTCAGGACCGCACTAGCCGCGCGATGGCGTCAGACGCCTCCTTGAGCTTCTCCTGTGCAGCCGGCCCGCCCTCGCGGGCCGCGTCGACGACGCAGTGGGCCAAGTGGTCATCCAGCAGGCCCAAAGCGACGGTCTCTAACGCCTTGGTAGCCGCGGACACCTGCGTGAGGATGTCGATGCAGTACACCTCGTCGTCGACCATGCGCTGGAGCCCACGGATCTGACCTTCGATCCGGCGGAGCCGCTTCTGATAGTTGTCCTTGTCCTTGATGTAGCCGTGGGCCATTGCAGCTCTCCCTGCCGCCTCATATACCATACCCCCCTAGGGTAGCTCAGTGAAGGCGGCGCTCGCGGAAGTGACGTACGCGTGCAATCACACCGAGGTCGACCGCGATACCCCCAGGCGGTAAGTATGATCACGCACCCTCTAGGCGTAACAGAGGTTTGGTCATGTCCCGTCGTTCTCAGCGGTGGTGGGCGCTCGCGCACCTCGTTCTGCCGTCGCCTTCGCCTTCGCCTTCGCCTTCGCCTTAACCCAGTTCATGGTCACCATGGACACGTCGATCATCGGTGTCCCGGCTCCTACATAGGCCAAGCGACGCGAACCGCTGATGCGCCCGACCGCGGTATCGGTTGCGACGACTACGAGTCTGGCGGTCACCCCAGCCGGGCGCCTCGGTAGCCGATCATGACCCGGCTACCTGAGCACTGATGATCTCGCTACAGCGATGGGCAGGACCGACAGCGCGGTTCGCAGAGCGCCATGACGCTCTGAGTGCTGCAGGCCCCGGCGGCTGAATATCCCTCGCCGTCACAGTGCTGGCCGCCTGGACTGCCCTCACCAAACGTGAGAGTAGCCAGGGCCTGGCTCACCCAGGGTGACGACCACAAGGACATGACGACTGCAGAAAGCAAGATGGCCACCTCACGGTTCGACTCCCGCCCCCACCGGCACGCCGCCTTTCGGGGCGATAGCCAACCTGCGCGCCACCGGCTAACCTATGCCGCGTGCACACGGCAGGGATGCAACGCGTCGCAAGACTCATCCTGCTTTTCTGCACTGTGTTCGGCGTCGCCGCACTGCACACCATCGGCCACGCAGCAGTCATGGATACGGATCAGCACGCAGCGGCTCAGGCGCCGTACGTCGTGTCCGCCATCGATGATGACGACGGCTGCGACGGCGACGGCTGCACCCACCAGCTGGTCATGCCCGGCAACGGCCGCGACGGCTCGCAACGGTGGGAGGCCTGCCTCGCGGATCTGAGCACGCTGAGTGCAGGGGCGTTCGTAGCCGCTCTGCTACTGATGGCGGTCCTCGGCCTCTCCCTCACGCCGGCAACACGTCGCCGCTTCCGTATGCCGTTGTTGCGGCAGGGGCCGCCGCATGGGCTCACTCTGACCACGCTCGCTGTCATCAGAACCTAGGCCGACCATCGTAGAAGCGACATGTCGTCGCTTCACCGGCTCACCTCAGCCGCGCCGCACAACGCGGTGCTTCCCCTTTGCCCTGGGTCCTGCCACCGCAGCCGCGGGATGTCGCCGGTGAATGACACCCATGATGGCTCGGTTGACGAGGTGCTGACCGCTTGGCGTATCGCAGCACGATGCGGTGCGTCCGTCGGCTCACCACGTCGGTTCTCCGCTGAAGCGATGCCACTTGACAGCGGCCCGCCCCTGGGGCATGAAGAAAGGACCCCCTCTTCGTGTTTCACCGCACCCAACGATCACGTTCGCTGCTTCGCGTCGTGACTTGCGCGCTCGCGGCGGCGGCCGCGTCGCTCTGTGCCGTCGCGCCCGCTCACGCCGAGCCAACTCCGCAGGCCGTGGAGAAGCAGATCGAGCAAGCTTGGAACAAGCTCGAGCCGATCATCGAGCAGTACAACCGGACCCATGGCCAACTGCAGGACAACCGGACTCAGCAGAAGAAGCTCGCAGTCCAGCTGAAGCCGCTGCAGACCCGGGTAGACGCAGCGCTCGCCAATGTTGGTGCTCTGGCCAGTCGCGCATATATGCAGGGCGGTCATTCCGCGCTCGCCAGCATGCTCGTCACCGGCTCGTCGGCCGACCTGACCGACAAACTGACATATCTCGACTTCATGGCCCGCTCGGAGCGCATCCAAGTCAGCGACGTCATTGCGCTGCGCGACAAGTATGCAGCGGACAAGAAGGACCTGGACACTCTCACCGCGACTCTGGCCGCTCGTGACGCCGACCTATCGGCCAAGAAGAAGGACATCGAAAAGAAGATTGATGGTTTGCAGAAGCTACGGATCAAGGCGTATGGGGCCGGTGGCGGCTCGTCCGGCAAGCTCCGCACCGGCCCGTGCCCGGCCGCGTACACCAATGATGCTGGTGGCAGGGCCGCCGCCAAGGCTTGCAGCCTGATCGGCAAGCCTTACATCTGGGCCGCCGCTGGGCCGACCGGCTACGACTGTTCAGGACTGACGCTGGTCGCTTGGCGCAGCGCCGGAGTATCCCTGCGCCACTACACCAAATGGCAGTGGGCCGACGCGACCCCGATCGACCGGGCTGATCTGAAGCCGGGTGATCTGGTGTTCTGGTTCAGCGACCTGCACCACATGGGCATGTACGTCGGCGATAACACTGTCGTCCACGCACCGCACACCGGCGACTTCGTGCGCATGGCCGGCATCAATGACATCGGCCCAATAGCTGGATACCGTCGGCCGAGCTGAGGCGAGCCACCCGAGATGCACGGACGCGCGGCGGGCCATTGCGATGCGCCTGTCGTACGTCCGCGCTCCCGGCCTGCCGCCGCGCCGCCTGATCTGGCGCGGGGTGGGCGAATGCTCGCCTGAGGGTCATGGCAACGTCGCGCACATCTCGGCCAGTCGCGCCGCCAACGCCGCCGCCTTCATCGCGATTCCGGTCGGCTGCGTCTGTTCGGTCCTTCTCCCCTGCCGCTGAGTGTCGCTTCAGCGACGGAGGTCAATGATGACCCTCGGCTCAACGGGCTGCCCCTTCTACGCGCTCCGGCCGGGCGTCCCAACGGGCAACACGTGAGCCGACGTCATTGAGGCGGAGGCCCTGCGGCCGCCTGGGCAGTATGCAAGGCGGTCGCAGGGTACGTGCCTAGATTGTGGTCACCGCGCTTCGGGTGTCAGCCGTAGCCGGCGCAGCAGTTGGGCGTTGAGTGCCACCACGATTGTCGAAGCTGACATGAGCACCGCCCCGATCGCCGGACTCAGCGAGATTCCGGCCCAGGCGAGCACGCCGGCGGCGAGGGGAATCGCAATGATGTTGTAGCCAGCGGCCCACGCCAGGTTTTGGATCATCTTGCGGTACGTGGCCCGGGAGAGCCGGATGACGCCGGTAACCCCGCGCGGATCCGACGATGCGAGAATCACTCCGGCGGACTCGATCGCCACGTCGGTGCCGGCGCCGATGGCAAGGCCGACGTCGGCCCGGGCGATCGCCGGCGCATCGTTGACCCCGTCGCCAACCATGGCGACGATGAGCCCACGGCTTTGCAGGTCGGCGACTGCGCGGTCCTTGTCGGCCGGCAGCACCTCCGCGAACACCTCGTCGACGCCGGTGACGAAGCCGAGATCCGCCGCCACGGCCTCAGCCACGGGCCGCGCATCGCCAGTGATCATCACGATCTTCTTGACACCCTGTTCGCGCAGCTGTGCGATGGCCTCCCTCGCTTCGGGGCGGACCTCGTCCTCCAACGCCAGGGCGCCGATGACCTCCGGTCGCTTCCCGAGTCGGACCAGGTGCAAGACCGCGGCGCCTCGCCGGGACCATGCGTCGGCCTCCTGCAGCAGGTCGGTCGGCACCGTGGCATCGAGTTCGCGCAGCAGCGACGGCCCGCCGACCGCGTACGTCGCCTCGTCCACCGTTGCCTGCACTCCGCGGCCGGTGAGCGAGCGGAACTCGTGGGCGGTCGCGTGCAGTTCGCGGTCGTGAGCGACGGCGACGATGGCCCGGGCGAGGGGGTGCTCGCTGTCGGCTTCGACGGCCCCGGCGATGCGCAGGACGTAGTCCTCGCTGTTTCCGGCCGTGGCGGCGATGCCGGTGACCGTGTGCGCGCCCTTGGTCAGGGTGCCGGTCTTGTCGAAAAGCACCGCGTCGACCGTGCGCATGCGCTCCAGGGCGAGCCGGTCTTTGACAAGGATGCCGGCCTTGGCTGACACCGCCGTGGACAGTGCGATCACCAGTGGGATGGCCAGGCCCAAGGCGTGGGGGCATGCGATGACCAGCACCGTCACCGTACGGACCACCGACTGGTTGATGTCGCCGATCGTCCACCAGGTGACGAAGGTGATCGCTGCGGCGGCGGTGGCGATATAGAAGAGCATGGCGGCAAAGCGGTCGGCCAGGACTTGGGCCCGGCCGCTGGATGCCTGGGCCTGGGCGACGAGGCGGCCGATGCCGGCCAGGGCGGTGTTCTCGCCGACTGCGTCGACCCGCACCCGGATCGCGGAGTCGGTGGCTACAGTGCCAGCGACAACCCGGTCACCAACGGCGCGCGACACGGGCCGCGACTCACCGGTGATCATGGATTCGTCGACCTCGGCGACGCCGTCAACGATGCGTCCGTCGGCCGGCACCCGACCGCCGGAACGGACGAGGACGGTGTCGCCGACCTGCAGATCCGCTACGGCAACCTGCTCGACGGTGCCGTCGGCGGTTACGCGGTCAGCGTCGTCGGGCAACAGCGCGGCCAGGGCAGCCAAAGCGCCCTGCGCCTGGCCGATGGCCTTCATCTCCTGCCAGTGCCCGAGCAGCATGATTGTTACCAGGGCGGCCAGTTCCCACCAGAAGTCCAGGTCGAAGACGCCGAAGCTGGTGAGCAGTGAGGCCGCGTAGGCAACGGTGATAGCCATCGAAATCAACAGCATCATGCCGGGGGCCCGGTCACGAATTTCCCGGAAAGCACCGACGAGGAACGGCCAGCCACCGTAGAAGAAGACAAAGGTACCGAGGACAGGCCCTACCCAGCGGATGCCAGGGAAGTCGAGGGTGTAGCCGAACCAGTCCATCACCATGTGGCTGGTCAGCACAATCGGCACGGTCAGAGCAAGGCTGAGCCAGAACTTGCGCCGAAATGCCTCTGGGTCGTGGCCAGCGTGCTTGTCATGACCACCATGCGCGCCGGGACCAGTGTGCTCGCCATGACCAGTGTGCGGGCCGACCGACGAGCCATGGCCGCCATGCGCGTCGTGCATCACGCCCGTCGGGGAACCTGCGCTCGCCGCGTCATGCCCGGCGGCCACCACCTGATGATCATGCAAACGCCGCGTCGTGGCAGACGGGTCGTGGCTGATGTCGTGGTCTGTCATGTTGGCCACCTCCAACGCCCAAGTTATACCCCCTAGGGGTACCCGGCAAGTGCCCTCGGTCACGATGTTCAGCGCCGCGACACATCGACATATCCGTGCCGGAACGACACGGTGACGTTTGCGCGATGCGGGTAACCGCCTTGACTTCGGCCGGCAGCCGGGGCCATGAGCGGGTACCTGCCGCACAGACCAGCAGCTGACCGGCCAAGCGGCCGTCGAAGCGAGCCGTGGGACCACGAGGGTGCCGGTCGGACCGAGCGCGTCCGGCGTTGACCATCCCCGCGGGACGACAGGGTGTCGTTGCGAACCGCTAACGACACCCTGTCGCCGATCTGGGGACTTCTGCTAGCTCAGGCCGGCTTAGAAGTCGGCGTAGCCGTTGGCACCGTTGCCGTTGAACGGGTTGCCGCCCAGGACGACGCCGATCCGGAGCCGGAATTTGGTGCCGTCCTTGACGTTGGTCGCGACGTTGCGCCACTGACCGATCGGGATGTCGGTGAGGTAGTTGCACTTGTTGGACGTGGTGCCGAACATGACGCAGGCGCGGATGGTCTTCTTGGACCCGACGTTCTTGACGTTGATGTCGCGGCACTGCGAGGTGGTCTTCAGCACGGGGCTTACCGTGGCGTTCCACAGGCCTGCCGGGTCCTCGGGGAACATCAGCGCGCCGTAGCCGCTGAAGTGGAACGTGTACGGTGCCGCTCGGCAGCCCGAGGCGGCCAGGGCCGACATCGTGCCGGAGCCGGGGGTCGGGTCCCGGTAGGTGGCGGCTTGCGCCGGGGTGGCGCCCATGATCGGCAGGGCCGCGGCGATGGCGGCGGCGATGATCAGCAGCAGCGGGGTGCGACGGCGGGTTCGAGCGGTGACTCGGGTCGAGCGGATCGTCGGGTCATGCTGGGGAAGCGCCGCAGCGGCTTCGGCGATGGCGGCGGTGCCGATACGGGTGGCAGTGGTGTTCATCGGAGGGCTCCTTCGAGCTCGGTGACCGAATGGTCGATCGGCTTGGTGGTGATCTCGAGCGTGCGGATCCGGCGGCTGGAAGGTGTGGGGTCTTCTCCCCCGGCCGGTACGGGCGTGGTGTGGTTGCGGGCTTTCGCCGGTCGGTGGTGCCGGCCGGTACTGCGGTGCACGACGGGGGCGGCTATGACCAGCAGCGTCGCGAGGACCGGGAGGATGAGCAGCGCGTTGCCGAGGCCGATGTGCATGGCGGCGCCGCCGATGATGGCCGGCCCGGTGACGTAGCCGAGGTAGCCCAGCGCAGCAACGCGTGACAGCGCCGCGCCGGGTCGTGCCGGATCGAGGCCGCCAGCGGTGGAGTAGAGCAGCGGGACAACGCAGGACAGTCCGGCGCCGAGGCAGGCGAACCCGGCGATCGCAGTGAGCGGGGTGCCGCCGATCAAGCCCAGGGCGAGACCCCCGCCACCGATCAGGCCGCAGCCCCGCAGCAGCGCGGCGGGTGCGATGGCAGCGGTGAGGCGGTCACCGACGAGCCGACCGATCGTCATGCTCGCGGCGAAGGCCGCGTAGGCGGTGGCGGCCATGGCGGGTGTCGCGCCGAGGCGGGTGAGGTAGGTGCTGGCCCAGTCGGCGGCGGCGCCTTCGCTGATCAACGCACTGAACGCGAGCAGGCCGAGCAGCAGGATCCGGGTTCGCGGCCGGCGCTGCGCCGGCACCGCCGTGGCGGTGGCTTCCTGGCTGTCGTTGCTCGCAATAGGCGCGGGGATGAAGCGGTGGATCGCCCACCCGGCCGCAGCGGTAGACATGACCGCGGCAGCGGCGAAGGCGTCGGCGACGCTGAGACCGATATGGGCGCAGGCGGCCGACAGCAGTGCCCCGGCGACACCGCCGATGCTGAATAGCGCGTGGAACGAGGTCATGATCGGCCGGCCGTACGCGGCCTGGCACGAGACCGCGGCAGCGTTCATCGCCACGTTGAGGGTGCCATGCAGGATGCCGAAGGTGAGCAGGGCGGCGGCCAGCGTCGTCCACGTTGGGGCGTGGCCGGCGAGCAGGAGCGCCCCGCCGAGGGCCAGGGAGGGTAGGACCATGACCGTGGTGCTGCCGTGCCGGTCGATGAGCCGGCCGGCGGCGCGCATGCCGACCAGGCCGCCGGCCGCGAGCAGAAGCAGGCAGATGCTCAGCTTGCCGTCGGCCATCTTGATGTTGTGCTGGATGGTGGGGATCCGCGCGGTCCAGGTCCCGATGGTCATGCCGGCGATCAGGAACATCAGGCTGATCGCGAGTCGGTACCGGCGAAGCACCTCGGGGACGCCGGTGCTCGTGCTGGACTCCGGACTGAGGGCGATGGTCATGGAAAGAACTCCACGGAGGGGAAGGTGGGGTCAAGGCGGCTGCGAAAAGGGCTACGCGTGCGGTGCCGGCACGGGCCGGTGATGCCGGCGGCATCACCGGCCGCTGCGGTCAGCCGTGCGGTTCAGCCGATGGTGGCGCAGGCGGTGCCGTAGCTGGAGTAGCCGTTGGACGTGCCGGGCCCGGTGGCTCCGGTGTAGCGCCAGAACTTGGAGCAGATCTTGGTGCCCTTGGCGTAGTTGCGGTTGACGTTCCAGGTGCCGGTGGTGACCTCGTCACCGAAGATCGACTTGGAGCAGTACTCCTTGTCGTTGCCGCCGTTGGAGTCGGCGTAGTGCTTGCCGTTGATCAGCACCTGGCTGTGGCCGTACCGGCACGTCTTGGCGTAGAGCGCGACGCGGCTCTTGATCGAGTTGACGTGCAGCTTGGTGCCGTTGACCGCCACGCAGCTGGCGTAGGCGTCGCCCTTGCACTTGTCCGCGCTGGCCAGGGCCGGCGTGGCAGCGGTGAGCGTGAGGCCGAGCGCGGCGGTGACGATGGCGCCGGTACGAGCGATGGTCTTGTTCATGGTTGCCTCTCCGGGAAGGTTGGTGGGCCCGGTCCGGCGGCGGGATGGTGATGAGCCGGCCGCGGGCGCGCCGACCGGTGTCCGCCGTCTCGGTTGACACCCCGCCGTTGGATGCGGTGCGGGATGTTGGAGGCTCGGCGTCGGTCGCTTCCCTGACGACCCTGCCTGCTCGGCTGACCGCGATATAGCTGTCCGCAGCTGTCCGGGGTTGTCCTGGGCTGTCCTTGGTGACGCGGCGGGACGCGCCCGCTTCGACGTCGTGGGTTTATGAACGAAAGGCCGAAACAGCGGCCCTCGATCAGGCGCACTGAGAGATCAGGGGCCTCTATGACCGGTGAGGTGAGCCGGACCGATCACCGTTCCGTCCGCGGGAGCTCGCGTTGAATTGCCCCCAGCGCGGGTCGCCGGGTAGTCGACGGGGGCCGGTCAGCAGGATGAGCATGTGGAAGAAGGGGCCGGCACGCCCGGCGGTTCCTGGAGACGTCGACACCCTTGATGGCCGATCCTCATCCCCGCCGCCCTGTTCGACCGGCTGACGGCTCCCATCACCGCTGAACACCCCGAGCCGAAGCCTGGGTAGCCGGGCTGCCAACATGGTCCAGCGCGACCCCTGACGCATTGGACGCCTTCGCGGCCGCGCTCGCCAAGGTCTCCCGACGGCTGCGCGACAACAACGCCGATGCCCTGCACCTCGCAGAGATGGCTGAGGCAAGCGACGTCTGGTGCCAACATCGCCTTGATCACCAAGGTTGAGAGTGGGCGGTTACGGTTCGTCAGTAGCCGGTTGATCCTGTCGGTGCGTTCCGATCCAGGTTTCGACTTCTTTCTCGTACCAGACTTTTCCTTGCGCCAGTTCAGCAGCGGGTCGAGGGAAATCATCGCGGCAGGTGATCTGGTAAGTCCGCTGCCGGCTCACTCCGCCGAGTCGGATGCGAATCTCGTGGGCGCCCATCAGTCGAATCCGCTGGCCTGTCATGAGACAAGTCTAGTCGTTAAGCTAGTTGTTTCACAGCAAGTGGGGATGCGGCTACTCGGCCAGCGGCGGCAGGGATCAGCGTCCGCTGTCGTAGCCGGTTCGCGCAGTCTGCGGAGTGGCTCAGCTCGACCACTGCGACCGAAGTGTCCTCGGACTGGGGGCTGGGGTGGCGGTCGGATCTCCATCTCGATGGTTTCGGCGTGCGTCGGCGATGGCTCGTACCCGGCATGAGCAATCCGGTCGGTTACGTGCTGGTCTGGAGCAAATCGGTGGCGTCGTTGCAGAAGCGGCGGACCACGGGGTTTCGGCGGTATGGGGTCAGGTCGGCGGCGAGTCGGCGGACTTGTCGGATGCACCGGGTGGAGCTGACCTGACCGCTGAGCAGGTGCACTGCTTCGTCGCCGAGTTCGATCGCCCGGTCGAGGTTGGGCTTGTCTTGGCGGACGTAGGTAGTGGCGAGCAGGACGTTGTGCAGCGCGCCTTCGCGCGCGGACTGCTGGGTGTGTTCGGGCAGTGAGCGGCCGAGGTGGGTGCGTGCCTGCGACCAGTTGCCGAGTTTCAGGTAGCAGTAGCCGGCCTGGGCGTCGGCGTGGGCCGGGGTGATCCAGTAGGCCCAGGGCGGGTTGCCGGTGCTGGCGGGTGTGTCGGTGAAGCGAGCGAGCGCGCTGTCGATGGCTTCGCGGCAGCGGTCGGTTTCCTCGGCGTTGGCATAGGCTTCGGCGGCCCGCAGATCGAGGATCGTGGCGACTTGCGGTGAGCTGGCGTGGTATCCGGTACGGGCGGTCTCAGCGAGGGTAACGGCTTCGCGGATCTGCCCGATGTCTTTGGCTTGGCAGCTCATGAAGCCGAGGATGTTCGCGCCGAGGGCGCGATCGCCGGCGGCGTGGGCGGCACAGAGGCCAGCGATCCAGAAGCGTTGCGCTTGGGCGTGCAGGCCCGAGTCGAAGCTGAGCCAGCCGGCCAGGCGCAGAAGTTCACCGGCGCTAGCGTGCAGGCGCAGCCCGACGAGGCTGGTGTAGCGGCGCTGTTCGATGAGGTCGATGACGGTGCGCAGGTGTTGGCGGACCAGGCCGATCGCCGAGGCGCCGCCGAGGTGGTCGTCCATGCGGCGCAGGCTGTCGGTGATGGTGTCGAGGTGGTTGACGACGTCCATCGGCAGGTGGTGACCCGCCGTCTTTGTGACGTCGCCGACCGGGTGGGCGATCAGCCATTCCAGCGCAGGGGAGGTCATGGACGAGCCGAGAACGGTCAGGAACATCCGCCGGTACATGCCTCCAGCCTCCGTGACGATCTGGGTTGCCCGCAAGGATCCGGTCGCGGACCAGGGCAGCACGAGCGCTGAGGCGGAGGGGACCAGGACCAGCGATTTCCGTCCTGTCGCCAAGTGCTGATCGAGCACCCTCCTCGCCGCCTCCAGTCAGGGCTGGCATGAAGGGTCAACTCACAGGCCGTCGCGCAGCATCGCGAACATCCGGTCAGGTTCGGTGAGTAGACCCCCGCCGTCGTGCGGCCACGTCGCCGGATCTCGCAAGACGATCCCGAAATAGGCCGTGTCCGGGCGAAAGTCCCAGGTGGGATCGACCACGAGCCCGTCCCCGGTGACGCACCAGCCATGCGGCAATGGCACCACCTGCCCGCTGGCGGCCATCGCGGCGAAGCCCTCGGCATACAGCAGTCCCTCGCCGGCGTAGGTGGACGCGGTCGCTGCGGCGTTGCCGTAACACCACCGGTCGGGCAACTTCGGCACCTCCACTGGCCGGGGCGCCGCGGTGAAGAACACCCCGTGCGCCTCGAGCAGGTGGTAGACGGAGCCGAACACCCATTCCTGTGGCCGGGCGTTGAGTTCTGCGACGGCCGCGCAGCTACGCAGGTACGACAGCAAAGTCTGCTGCACCGGGGTCAGGCTGGTGTCGCGTAGTTGTTCCAGCGTCATCGCCGTGGTGTCTCCTCCCCAGGTGCCGCAGTGCATGGTAGAACGCAGCAGCCGATGGTGTGCCCCTGCGCTGAGCGCTAGGCCACCTCGACAGCCTGGCATCGGGATCGGGGTGTCGATTCACACGAAGGAGTGGCGGATGGCTCATGGCTGGACCGCGGTACCGCCTGTCGTGGCACGGGAAATTCTGCAGCGAGCCGGTGGATCCGACATCACCCCGGCCGCTACCGGCGATCATGCCGAGCTCGCCGTGAGCGTCGGCGGGCCGAATGGGTCAGTGTTCGTCAAAGGTGCCTCGTCGCCGCTGGGCGTGCGGTCGCTGCGCTACGAGGTGCAGGTGAACCGGAACGTCGACCGGCGATACGCTCCGGCGGTGCTCTGGGACTTCGAAGCACACGGCTGGCTGGTAGCAGGGTTCGAGCACTGCAACGGCCGTCCCGGCGACCTGTCACCGGGCAGCTGTGATCTGACCTTGCTCAGCACGGCCCTGCCCGAGCTGGCCGGCCCGCCCGCGCCGGACGGGCCGTGGTTGAGCCCGCACGCCCGACTCGGGTTCGACCACCCGGCGCTGCACGGCGACACCCTTGTGCATACCGACCTGAACCCGGCCAACCTGATCGTGACCGCCGACGGCCTGCGCATCGTGGACTGGGCGTTCACCACCCAGGCCGCACCATGGCTGGAACTCGCCATGCTCGCCCCCTGGCTCATCGGTAGTGGCCACACCCCGCTGCAGGCCGAACAGTGGCTGGCACAGCACCCGAACTGGGCTGACACAGACCCCGAGGTCGTAGACCTGTTCGTAACGGGCAACGCCGCGAAATGGGCGCGCAAATCACAGCAGAGCAACGCCGCTTGGATACGCGATCTTGCCTCCTGGTTCGCCGCGTGGTCGGCTCACCGCGGCCAGACCACGTAACGGCCGTTCTGGCTGCCGGCATTGGACAGGCCACTTCACGGCGGCCGCAGTAGTCGGTTGCCCGAATCGGCATCTCCGATGGTCTTGCACGGCGTCGGCCGGCGCGCTTGTCACGGCACCCGGCCCGGCGGCGATCGTTACTGGTCAAGAGCCAGCAGGTGAGTGCCGAAGCTTACGGTCAGACTGTCCAGCAGAGCTTCGCCCTTGGCCGCAGTCGCCGCTGAGGGCATGCCGATGACGCCGCTCCGCGTGTAGGCGCTCATGCCGCCGACCAACAACATCGATCGCTCGTTGGCGGCATGGTCATCGTCCGGCCCCCCGTCCCCTAGGACCTCGGGGTAAGCCGCGGCCAAGATGGAAGCTTCCAGTTCACCGGCGTGCATGTCGTCGTGAGCGGAGGTTTTCAGCTTCGCGTCACGGCGGGCGGTGTCCCAGTCGGTCCGGGTCGGGAACAGCGTCATCGAGCGGGGCGTGTGCGCGTTGGCGGTCTGGACCACGTTGCCCAGAACGTAGTTGCCGCCGTGAGCGTTGACGAGCGCGAGCCGGGTGACACCTTGCGCGGCGAGCGAGGCGGCCACGTCGGTGACGATGGCGGCCAGTGTCTGATGGCTGATGCTGACCGTGCCGGGCCATGCCGCGTGTTCGTGGGAGCAGGACATTGTCACCGCTGGCAGGAGCAGCACGTTGTACGTGGCGGCGAGACGGGTGGCGATGGCCGTCGCGATGAGCGTGTCGGTCGCCAGCGGCATGAGGTCGCCGTGTTGCTCGAAACTACCGACCGGCAGGACCGCGGTTGCCGCACGGCGCGCCCGTACGTCAGCGGTCGTCGTGCGCGGTATCAGATCCATCGGCTCATCCTGGCACCCAGTCCGGACAGTGGTCCTCGACGAGGATGACCTAACCCCCAAAGCGTGGCGAACCGACGGGCAATCACCGGCTCAGCGAACAACCATGATCATGACGAGCAGCGGGCCGCAGCGGGTGTCAGCTGATCTCCGCGACGATCATGCCTGTTGTCATCAGTGGTACCTGCTTCACGACCTCGCCGCGTGGTGAGAGGAGGCTGGTAGGGCCGTAGGCGATCCGCAAGTCGCCGCGCACCCCGGTGACATCGGAGGACACCAGCCACATGCCTGTCTCGCGGGCCCGGTCGGCTCGCATGCTGTGGTGCAGATCCTTGAACTGGTCCGCGACCGGGCGGCGCAGCATGTTCTGTGCGGCGACCAGCAACACCTGCGCACCCTGCGCGGCGACCTGTGCGGCGGGTTCCGGGAACTGCGTGTCGGAGCAGATGTTGATGCCGTACCGAACGCCGCCCTGCACGAAGGTCGGGTGGGTGTCGCCGGGGTCGAAGATGGTCTCGCCGGGCATCAGACGGGTTTTTCGATAGCGGCCGATGAGCCGGCCGCCGCTGATGACGGCCGCGGTGTTGAAGTACCTGCCGTGCTCGGTTTCGATGACGCCGACGACCACGGTGGCCTTGATGGGGGCGAGGCGCCGCAGCACAGCGGTGAAGGCCGGCGAGGTGAAGTCCATCGCGTGCCGGCTGACGTGGTCGGGGTCGAAGAGGTAGCCCTGCAGGAAGCATTCCGGGAAGAGCAGCAGGTCAACATTTTTGTCGGCGCCTTGCCGGGCGAAGTCCTCGATCCACGCCAGGGCGGCTTCGGTGTCGGCCATGATCTCCGGGGGCTGGCAGGCACCGATTCGCAGTCCGCCGGCCGGGCTCGGGTCGGTGCTGTCAGCCATAGATGATGTTCCCATCGTTCGTGTGCTCGAGGTCATTTCCCGCAGTGGTGGGTTGCGGTGAAGGTGTCGTAGACCGAAGCCAGCGGCGAGTCGTCGTCGATGACGGTGTGCCCGCGCGGGTGCGGGAAGTCCGGGATCTGCTCCCGCAGGACGTGCAGCGGATGGGCCGGGTATTCCCGTACGCGGGTGATGGGCATGGCGTAGCCGTGGGGCTGGTCTTGCAGGTAGGCGTAGACCGTGGCGCCGTTGCCCGGCCGGGTTCGTTCGGCAAGGTCGGCCAGACGGCGGGGTTCGTCCATGATCGCCGGGGCGAGGCTGATGACGGCAGTCAGGGCCGAGGTCGGCGCGTTGAGGAACACCAGCCAGCTCACTGGTGTGCCGGTGAGGAAGCGGCGCCGGAATTCGTGGCGCTTGTCCCGATCTCTCCACAGTCCGAGAATGTCTCACCCCCCGAGCATCTGCTCCCAGCCTCCTGTTATCAGTTCTATTGGAGGTATGAGTGGAAATCTTCTACGTGGACCGGCGGATGCTCGGTCTCTGGTCGGTGCCGGCAGGGTTCGATGCCGGCTCGACGCTGGACTACCGATCGCTGCCGGATGGCATGCCGGTCCTGCTCGATGCGTCGATGCAGCCAGTCGAGCCCGCCTCCGGCTGGTTCCGGGCGCTGGCATATGACGGCAAGGATGCGAAGACGTTGCGTGCGTACGCGTACATCGTCCGCCGGCTCATTACCTTCCTCAATGGCCGCGGCGCGGACTTGATTTCCGCGACGGAGAGCGACTTGGTCGCCTACCGCCGATCGCGAACGGAGTTGCAGGACAAGCCCATCGACGAGGTGACGTGGGACCGTGAAGCGACGGTGATCAACGCGCTGTACGGGCACTTGCTCGACCGACGGCTGGTCCGTCGGCGGCCGTTCCGGCTGACGCGCCGGGGTAGTCAGCGTGAAGCAGCGAACTCGCTGCAGACAGGCAAGCGGCGGGAGATGAAGGTCCGTCATATGACGGTCGAGCAGTACCTGTACTTCCGCGATGTGGGGCTCGGCGGCCAGCACCCCGACGGCGAGGTGAGCCAGTCCTTCCGCGGCCTGGTTCCGCACCGCGGGCGAGCCGGATTGGAGTTGGCGTTACTGACAGGGATGCGGCTGCAGGAGTGGTCCACAGTGTTGCTCCCGGAGTTGCAGCAAGGGCAGGGCCCGGGTGAGCCGGTGGAGTTCGAGTTGCAGAAGTGCGCGAAGTTCGGGCTTCGCCGCGATGCCTATGTCCCTGTGGCGGCTCTTGAGATGGTGGCGCACTATCTGCTGCTGGAACGTGAGGAGTTCGCGGCGACCTCGGCCGAGTCGCTGGCGCGCCGCCGCGCGGATCTGTTCGTGGTAAACGAGATCGACGCCGAGCAGCGCCGACTCTCGGGAGTCTTGGAGGGACGTCGCCGCTCATTCGTGATGTCGGCGATGAGTCCGCAGTTGCGGCGGATAACCGTTCGGGAAGCCGAGCGCGGGTTGGAACCGCTTGCAGTGTTCATCGGTCGCGGCGGGCTGATGCTGGGACCTTCGTCGTGGGACCGGATCCGGAAGGACGCCTGGCGGCGTATGCTGCAGTACGCAGCCGCCCCAGGAGTTCCTGTGCTGCCGGCACAACCTTGGCGTTTCCACGACGGTCGGCACACGTTCGCGCTCCAACTCCTCCGATTCTTGCAGCAGCGGCGTGTGCAGCAGGAGATCGACGACAACCGGGCACGCGGTTTGCCGACACCGGCGGAGCACATCTCCATCCACCCGTTGTTGACCGTGCAGCGACGGTTAGGGCACAAGCGGCCGGCCAGCACCTATGCCTACCTGCGGTACCTGGAGGACCCCCGGACTTACATCGACGCCGCGTTCGCCGAGTGGTCCGAGCACGACGGAGCGACGTACGCCGCGATCGGCTTGCATGCGTTGACGGCGGACCGGAAGGCGGCGCCCGATGCCCCGACGAGGTGAATACGTGGAGCCGGCCGCAGCGCCCCGCGATGTTGACGGCCGGCTCGACCGCATCGGGGTGCGGCAGGTGGTCCGGGAGAGCGCGAGACGCTCGGCAGTGTTGTTTGATCCGAGACGGTACCGATGCGCCACGTTGGCGGCGGAACTCGCCGACGAATGGGTCGACTACGCGGAACTGGCCCGTTTGTCGACCTGGGCCGTCGTCAGTTACTGGCGCACCCTACGACGCTTCGCTGCCTATGCCGACCTGCATAGTGACGAGGCTTCGGCGTTGTCGTTGGGCAAGGACACTCCAGACTTGGCGGGATTGATCCATGAGTGGAGTCGGTCGCTGACCACCGAGTTCGCCGAGGGCTCGCGGAGCCCAGCGAACTACTCCAACGCGCTGCGAACGCTGATTCGGTTTCGCGCGGAGCGGGAGGGCACGACCGTCGCCTCATCCGTACAGCGGCTGGTGGCAAGGCCGATATCCGTTCCGTTCGGCCGTACCGACGAACTGGACGAGTTCACCAGGCAGGAGAAGCAGGCACTGGTCCGACTTGCATGGGAGCAGGTCCGCATGATGGAGCGGCGGCTGGCGCGTGGCCGTAGCCTGATCGCGTCTGCATCGGGTCATCCCGCGGAACACGGCTGGCGCGATCCGGCCAATCTTCTGTGGGCGCTGGACAACGGTCGGATCTCCTTCCAGGAGATCCGACCGTGGCTGCCCAGGCTGAACGATGCCTCGCCCGTGCTCATCGAGATCGTCGAGCAGGGTGGTGGCCGGCCGAACCCCCGTATGTTCCGTTTCCAACTCATGGTGGCTCTGGCCGCCTTGCTCTATCCGCGGCATGAGGATCTGCAGGCATTCCGGCTGTTGCTGGTAGCGGCAACCGGTCACGCTCCGGAGGAAATCACAAGACTGCACGTAAAGGGTGTCGAGTTCACCCCTTCGGGCGTGCGCCTGACGATGGACAAGCGGCGCGCCGGATGGATCCGGCACCGCCAGTTCGACGGACCCGGCCCGGCTTCACACACGGAGAAGGGGTCGTTGAACGCCCCTGAACTGCTGCGACGGCTGCTGGCGGCTACCGAGAAGGCCCGGAGAGCCCTCGCAGACGCCGCCTCGGAACCGGTCTTTCTGCGCGGATCGGTCACGATCGATGGCACATTCACCATCGCGCCGTTCGCATCCAACGGATCGTCCGCCTCGTCGTTCGGTCGTTGGGTCGCCGACCGAGGGCTCAGCGTCTCCAAACCTGTAGATGTCCGACGGATGCGTAAGTCAGTCAAAGTGGAGAAGGCGATCGCCCGGCGCGGAGTCGTTGCCGACATCGCCGACGATCACACCTACCAGACGTTCATGGGCCACTACGCCCACGGCACGACCCTGCACGTCATCTCCGGCTGCGTGGTGAACCGGGCCCAGCACCGGTGGCTGAGCACCGCGCTACATGGCCCTCTGGTCGTGGATGACGAGGCCGCCGCCGACCTGGACGACCCGACTGCGCAAGCAGCGCTCGGAATCTCACACGAGCAGGCGGAGCAGATCATCGCGGGTCATCTGGACATGGGGGTGACCAGTTGCCGCGATCCCTTCGACTCGCCATATAGCAAGGCTGGCGAGTTGTGCGCGGTCGCTCCGCTCCGTTGCCTGGAGTGCTCCAACGCGTTCATCCTGCCGTCCAACCTGCCGCAACTGCTCCTGTTCGCCCAGCATCTGGAGCGCCTACGGCTACGACTGTCGCCCCGGCACTTCCACACGTTGTGGGGACAGAGCCACGCCAACCTCGATGCCGTGTTCGACGGACGCAAGGAGAACGAGATCGCTCTCGCCCGGCGCCAGATCGAGGAACAGGGTTTGACGCTGCAACTTCCCCTCGCTGCCCACGCGGAATTTGATCAATGACGCAACACAGCCTGCGGGCGGTCTCGGCGAGCAACTCGGTGTTCGCGGCCGACGAGCCGGTCTTGCAATCGCAGTCCCTGATCATCGGGGCGGCGGTTCCCCGTTTCGGCGACACCGTCGAGTGGCCGATGCACGCCATCGTGAAGCCGGCGAACAAGCCTCGTTCGGCCTGGCGGGTGCCGTTCTCGGGGCTGGAGGACCCCGTCTGGAACCTTCGGGGCCGCGAGATCGCGATGGCGATGCTCAACCCGCAGCATCCTGCCGTTCTTCGTGCCGGGCTCTACCTGGGTACCCAGTCCTCCGGAGTGACCACGGTGGCATCGTGCATGTATCGGTTCGCGATCCTCGCCAAATGGGCGAAAGAGCGGGGCCTGCCACCCTCCCTGCAACAGTGGCAGACGAGCGACCTCACCTCGTTCATCGATGACCGAACTGCTCATATGACACCGGGCAGCCTTGCTGCGTACGTGGTCACGGTCCGTGGGCTGCACCAGTTCAGCCCATTGCTGACCGGCGGGGGGATCACCAGCGATCCGTGGCCTGGCAAGACTGCCGCGCAGGTGGCCAAGAACCCCAACGGCGACGAACTCGCAACCCCGAACATCCGGCCGGATACCTGGTTCGCCCTGATCCGGGCCGCCTGGACGTACGTTCACGACTTCGCCCCGGACATCCTTGCGGCCCGTGATCGTTACCGCCAGCTCCTGGCCGAGGGCCTACGGGAGTGGGCACCGCTCGACGAGCGTCTGGAGACCTACCTGGCAGATCCCGACAATCGGATACCCATGCACTCGTCCCGTTCGCCGGCCGGCACGCCCGGAATGATCAACTGGAGTCTGCTGTCCGCGCTGATCGGCGTTCACCCTAGCTACGGGGTCAAAAAGGTGCGTCGTTCTTCGCCTGTCCGGCAGAGGTTCGAGGCCCTGGCGCGAGCTGCGGTCGACGCCGGCAGGGGGATCAGCGGAGGGTTGATCGCCGAGCACGCTGCCGTCGCCCGGCCCGACGGCAGCCCGCGTCGCTGGCACCCAGGCTTGTGTCCTCGCACCACCGACAGCGAGTGTATTGCACTACGAGGTGCAACTTATGTGTTCGTGGCCGCGCTGAGCATGATGCGCGACTCCGAAATCCGAGAGATCGTTCGGGGCTCTGTCGGCGAGCACTATGGAGCACCGGCGCTCAGGTCGACCAAGCGCAAGCACGATCCCAACCGGCCGCGGGAAGTGTGGTGGATCATCGAGCCGGTCGCCGAAGCGATCGCTGTCGCTGAGGCGTTGTCCGGCCACCCCGATTTGGTCTTCACCTCCAGCGACTCGAAGCGCGGCTCGGAGTTCAAGAGCCCCGACATCGTTCGCAACTTCATCCGACACGTCAACACGGCGACGGCCGACCACGGCCTGCACATCCCCTCCGGCGCGGTGCGACCCCACATGCTGCGCAAGACAATGGCGATGTTGACTGCCACCGAACCCGGCGCGGAGATCGCCTTGGGCATCCAACTCAAGCACGTGGCCACCCGACTGCTTGCCAACCGCGTCACCGAGGGCTATGCAGCGTCCGATGCCCAGTGGGACAAACTGCTGGAAACCGCTGTGGACCAAGCCCGGTTCGCCACGCTCCGAGAGTTCTACGACGAGCACCACTCGGGCAAGATCATCGGATTCGGCCCAGCCGCCGACAGAATCACCGCGACGTTCGACGCGGTCAGGGAAAGCGCTCAACAGATGGTCGCCAACGGCCAGGCACGCCAAGGCGACACACGCGTCGAATACGACCTGCTCCGCAAGGCACGAATCTTCATCCGCTTCGGAAAGCTGAACCACTGCGCAGCGGATCCGAGCAGCCCCGTCGCCGCGAAGTGCCTCGATGGGGTGGTCGAACTCCCGCCGGGGCACCAGGGTCCCTTGATCGACCGATGCCAGCCCGGCCGGTGCGCGAACAGTGTCATCGGTGTCGAGCATGTGCCGATCTGGACGGCAGAGAAGCGCAGCCTGCTCAAACTTGCCGAGGACAGCAAACTCCCGCCAGCGCGACGGGCACTCATCGAGAGGCAGATCGACGACGTCCAGGCCGTCATCGAGCGGGCCAACAACGGCACCAGCGACCACGCCGAAGACCAGGAAGGATGAACCAGGGCGATGAATGTGTCCGACACAGCCCGGCAGGCGCTACGGGAGGCCGTGGATCGTCTAAAAGCGGGCAGACCGCTGCGCACTGACGGGGCGTTCACCAAAGAGAATCTATACAAGGAGGCCGGCGTCAGCCGGGCCACCATGAACCGCGCCACCGACATCAGGGCCGAATGGGACCGGTATGTCACTGAACACGGCCGGCGCACCCAGGGTGAGGCCCGCCGCGACACAGACATCGACGAACTCAAGAGCAGGCTGAGAAAGAAGACCGAGGAGTGTGCCACGCTACGCCGCAAACTCGACGCTGCCGCCACGGTGATCGCGGCGCTGCACCACGACAACCAGGCGTTGCGGGAGCACCTGGACAGCCGTTCTGGCCATATAGTTGATCTAACCGGTCGCCGGTCGACGATCAGTTCGGGCGCACAGTCGATCGGGCCGTGCTGAGCAGGCTCGGCGCGACATCGGAGGTCGGGAGGAGCGATGGCGGGGAGGTGTACCCGTCCTCGTGGCTGCCTCCTGGGTCATGCTGATTCGGAGTTCCGGCATCAGGCTGCCGCCCGCCCCCGCACGGCGCCCACCCGGGGCCGGCGGGCCCAGCTCAACCGGCGCCTGCCCACCCGCAAGCACATGCGGAAGGCCCGGAAGAAACCGTCCCGACAACTACCCGCTGCAGGTGCTCCAGCGTCCGAGCAGCACTTGAGCGGTAGCCACCGGGTCAGACGAGCAGGGTGCGCCAGTAATCCCAAAAGGTATGGCCGATGAGGCCGATGATCAAACATCCCCACAACACCGGCACTACCGAATGGAACTCGGTGAGCTTCGCGGCTGGCTTGCGGAGGGGGTCTGGTAGTTGCAGTAGGTCGTGTCGAATGTTGTGCACGGTCACGTACCAGAAGATGGCGACGGTGACGACCCAGACCGCCATGCAGTACGGGCACAGCGCGCCGATGGTGTATAGGCTCTGCGCGATCAGCCAGTGCACGAAGACGACGCCGAGGGCCGTCCCGGCGTTGAGGCCGAGCCACACCCAGCGCGGTAGCGGGACCTTGGCCAGGGCGAGCACTCCGATGGTGACCACGACCGGGAAGGTGAGCACGCCGATGAACGGGTTGGGGAACCCGAACACTTCGGCCTGATCGGTGACCATGACCGAGCCGCAGGACAGGATCGGGTTGATGCTGCAACTGGGGCTGTACGCCGGGTTCTTGAGCAGGAGCACCTTTTCCACCGCGAGGGTGAACGCGGCGGCGCCTCCGATCATGCCGGCGATGACCAGCAGCAGGCCGATCCCGGTCGATCGCTGCGCCTCCGGCTCGGGTTCCGCGTCCGCGGCGGGGTGGGGCATCTGTGCGGGCATACTCGTGGACATTGTCAGCCGGCCAGCGCCGCGTCGATGGCCGCCTTCAAGCCTTCGTAGGTGGGCTGCCCTTCGAACTTCTCGCCGTTGAGGAAGAACGTCGGGGTGCCCTTAACACCGAGCGCTACGCCGTCCTGCTGGTCGGTGTCCACCCGCTTCTGGGTTTCCGGTGACGCGACGTCGGCCTTGAACTTGGCCATGTCCAGACCCTGTTCGGCGGCGAAGCTTTCGAAGACGGCTGCCTGGGAGTCTCGCTGTTCGCCCCACTGCTTCTGCGTCTCATACATTTTGGCGTACATTTGCTCGAGTTTGCCCTGGTTGGCGGCTGCCTGTGCGGCCAGGGCCGCATTGTTGGCGTTGGCGTGCGACTGGATCGGGAAGTACCGGAGTACGTAGGTGATGCGCCCGTCGTACTCCTCTCGGAGCTTCTCCACGCCTGGAAACGCAGCGCCGCAGGCCTCGCATTCGAAGTCGAGGAACTCAACCAGGGTGACCTTGCCGTCGGCGGCGGTGGTCAGCCGGTGACTGTCGGGCCGGACCACCATGGCCGCCTTGTCGGACGCATGGCCGGAACCGCTGGTGTACGTGTAGATCACTGTCGTGGCAAGGATGCCCAGGGCGACCGCGAGCACTCCGAGCGTCAACATGAGGTTGCTGCTCATCCTCGGCCGGCGACCCATCGCCGCAACAGCTTTGGTCCCCGGCCGGCCGGCCGGGCGCTTGGCCGTCTGGGCAGGGCGGTCAGAGCGTCCGGACACGATTCTTCCTCCATGGGTGCGTCGAGTGTCTCATTTTTACTGGTGCTGCCTGAGAATGTCCTGACTGACCGCCGTACGGAGGAGCTAGTCCTCACCGCTTCTTTGCCCGGACGGCGACTGCATGCCAATCCGTGCGGTGGACCTGTCGACGGCTGGCGAAGTTGCAGTCCAGCGGCTAGCGGGGGTCGTGGAGTCGAGCCACTCCTTGGAGAGCTCGGCCCGTTGAGCCGCCCGCCGACCAGCGGTTATCGCGTTTCCCCGTGATGTCTCCCATGAGCGAGCCGTCCCGCGGACACGGTAGGCGCTGCTTGACCGGCGCAAGAGCCGTACCCACAGGATCAGCATCGGTAGGGACTGTTATCTTCGCCGTCAGGCGATGATAACGGTGGGTGAGGGGGCCGGGTGCGGCGAGGCGTGGCGGTAGTGGTGGGTTGGCTGCGGCGGTGGTGGCGGCAGTTGACCAGTATGCGCACAGCCCTGATGCTGCTGTTCCTGCTGGCGGTGGCAGCCGCGCCGGGCTCGGTGCTGCCGCAGCGCAACCTGGGGATCGAGAAGGTCGACGCCTACCGTCGCGCCAACCCGGAGTTGTCTGTGTGGTTGGACCGGTTCGGGTTCTTCGACGTGTACGCCTCGCCGTGGTTCGCCGCGATCTATTTGCTGCTGCTCACCTCGCTGGTGGGGTGTGTGCTGCCGCGGCTGCGCGAGCATGTGCAGGCGATCCGACGTAAGCCTCCGGTGGCGCCGCGTCATTTCGCTCGGCTGCCGTGGCACGCCGAGGTGGGTGTGTCGCCGTCGCCGGCTGAGGAGGCCGGTGTGCGGGTGCGGCGGGTGCTGCGGTCGCGGCGCTACCGGGTGGCGGTGCGTACCGGTGCCGGTGGCGAGGTGAGCATCGCGGCGGAGAAGGGCTACTTAAAGGAGACCGGCAACCTGCTGTTCCACTTTGCGGTGCTGGCAGTTTTGGCCGGGGTGGCGTTCGGCTACGGCTGGGGCTGGTACGGCAACCGGATCCTGGTCGCCGGCCCGGACACCGGCTTCTGTACGGGGTTGCAGCAGTTCGACGAGTACGGCCTCGGTCCGCGCCTGCAGCCGGAGGACCTGCCCGGATTTTGCCTGGAGCTCGGCCGTTTCGAGGCGCAGTTCCTCGACAACGGTCAGCCCACCGTCTTCCAGGGTGACCTCACGTGGACCGCGCCGTTGCAGGGCCGCTCGGGTCGCCACCGGCTTGAGGTGAACGCGCCGCTGCGGTTGGACGGGGCGAACGTCTATCTGCTGGGTCACGGCTACGCGCCGATCCTGCGGTACACCGACCGGCAGGGCCGGGCGCAGACGTCGGTGTCGCCGTTCCTGCCGATCGACGCGATGGTGACCAGCGAGGGCGCCGCATTGTTTCCTGACGCCAACGCCGACATCCGCACCGGGGCCCGCTCGACTGACGCGCAGGTGGCATTTGGCGGAGTGTATGTGCCGACAGTGCCGACGACGGGCCCGCCGGCGTTGTCGGCACATCCGGCCGAGCGTGCGCCGGGGCTGCTGTTGACGGCCTACCGCGGGAACCTGGGTCTGGAGACGGGGGTGCCGCAGTCGGTGTACGAGGTGCCCCGCCGCGCGATCGACAGCAAACGCCTCGCGCAGTTGCCCGGTGCGGCCAAGATGCTGCGCCCGGGTGAGCGGTGGACCTTGGACGACGGCACCACGCTGGAATTCCTCGGCACCCGCCGGTGGATCGCCATCACCATCCGCCACGATCCCGGTGAGCCGATCGTGCTCGCCGCCATCATCATGCTCATGGCCGGACTGGTCGCCACGCTCGCGGTGCGGCGCCGCCGGGTCTGGATCCGCGTCACTCCCACCACCGGCGGGTGCACGATCACCGCGGCCGGGTTGCCGCGCAGCGAGTATGCGGGCTTCGCCGACGAGTTCACCTCCCTGGTGGCCGCCGCGGGCGCCGCCACAGACACCGCCACTGCCCCGCAGTCCGTGGATGGCGAGGCGGCGACCGGCGGCGTGGAACCGGTATCGGCCGCGGCTGATAATGTCCGGTCATGACGATACCGACGGTGGCGTCGCCGGCTGATGTGCAGGTCGCGGCCCGGCTGTTCCAGGGGTTGGCCGTTCCGGCCCGGTTGGCGTTGCTGACCGCGCTGCGTGATGGGGAGCGCACTGTGTCGGAGTTGATGCGGGCGGTGGGTGTCGGCCAGTCGGGGGTTTCCGGGCATCTGGCGTGTCTGCGGGAGTGCGGGCTGGTGGACAGCCGCCCGGGGCCGGGCCGGTCGGTGCTGTACCGGCTGGCCGCTCCGGGCCTGGAGGCGGTGCTGCGCGCCGTCGAGGAGCTGCTAGCCGACCGGGGACACCCGGTCACGTTGTGCGCTCAGCAGCGCGGGGCGCGGTCGTGATCCGTGCTGCTCGTGGGGTGTTGGTCGCCCTGTCGGCGGCGGTGGTCGCGACGGCGGCGGGATGCGCCGGTGGGCCGCCGCGGGACACCGGTCAGGCCGGCACCGGCGTGGTGCAGGCCGCTGACACCGGCCGGGTCGCCCCCGGCGCCAGCGTCGTCTACCAGCCCGACAAGCGTGCGGCGGCGCCGACATTGGACGGGGAGTTGCTCGACGGCAGCCGCTTCGACCCCGCCACGCTGACCGACATGGTTGTGGTGGTGAACTTCTGGGCGTCGTGGTGCGCGCCGTGCCGGGCCGAGGCCGGCGAGCTCAACGCCACCGCCGAAGCCACCAAGGACGCGCGCGTGCGGTTCGTGGGTGTGGACATCCGCGACGGCCGGGACCAGGCTAGGGCGTTCGTCGAGGGCCGGGAGGTGTATCCGAGCCTGTTCGACCCGGCCGGGCGTATCGCTCTGGGGTTCACCGACGTCTCGCCGAACACGATCCCCGCCACCGTGATCATCGACCGGCGGGGCCGGGTCGCGGTGGTGCTGCGCAAGGTCATCACGCAGAGGGAGCTTGAACCGCTGGTGCGTCAGGTGGCCGAGGAGCGCGACAGCGGTGGGTGAGCTCTTCGCCGGCGTCGCGACCTCCGGCCCACTCGTGCTGGCGCTGGGCGTGGCGGCGCTGGCCGGGCTGGCGAGTTTCCTGTCGCCGTGCGTGCTGCCGCTGGTCCCCGGCTACGTCTCCTACATCACCGGCATGGCCGGCGCCGACGTCACCGGCTCAACGGCAGGCGAACGCTCGGCGGTGGCCGTCGCGGTCCGCCCGGCACGGGGTCGGCTGCTGGCCGGGACACTGCTGTTCGTCGCCGGGTTCACGCTGGTGTTCATCCTCACCGCGGTCGCGGTGGCCAGCGCGGGCCGGCTGCTGCTCGTGCACGCCCGCACCGTGGAGATCATCGCCGGTGGGCTGACAGTCGTGCTCGGCCTGAGCTTCCTCGGCCTGGTACCGGCCGGGCAGTACGAACGGCGGTGGCGAAAACTACCTGCACCCGGCCTGGCCGGGGCGCCGATGCTCGGCGTGGTCTTCGGCGTCGGGTGGATCCCGTGCGTGAGCCCGACACTCGGTGCGGTCCTCGCGCTGTCGGCGGTGGACGCGACCACCGGCCGGGCGGTCGCCCTCGCGGTGGCGTACTGCATCGGCCTCGGGGCGCCGTTCGTGCTGTTCGGGCTCGGGCTGCGCCGGATCCTGACCGCCCTGAGTTTCGCCCGCCGGCACAGCCGGGCGATCACCCGGCTCGGCGGGGTGCTGCTGATCGCTGTCGGGATCGCGTTGATGACCGGCTGGTGGACGGCGTTCACCATCTGGCTGCGCGTCACCGTCGGCCCGGGACAGGTCGGCATATGACCCTCCAACTGGTAACGCCCGCTCCGGCCGCCGAGCCCACGGGTACGCGGCGCCGTCTGTCCGCCGTTTGGGCAAGCCTGGCGGCGGGCGCCGCAGGGCCGATCCTGCTGGTGGCGTTCCCGCCGTACAACTGGTGGTGGGCCGTCCCCGTCGGGGTGGCGTTACTGGCCGTGGCGACCCACCGGCAGCGGCCCCGTACCGGTGCCGTGCTGGGTGCGGTGACCGGACTGGCGTTGTTCGTGCCGCTGCTGAGCTTCACCGGCCTTCAGGTCGGCTGGTGGCCGTGGCTGCTACTCGCCGCCGTACAGGCCGGCTTCGTAGCTCTACTGGGTGCGGCTACCGCCGGGACGAGTGTGCTGGTGGATCGGGCCGGTTGGTACTGGCCGCTGGTGAGCGGGCTGCTGTGGGTCGCTCAGGAGGCGCTGCGTTCCCGAGTGCCGTTCGGCGGATTCCCCTGGGGGCGGCTGGCGTTTGCCCAGGCCGACGCCCCGGCGGTGCGGCTCGCCGCATTCGGCGGCGCGCCGCTGGTCACCTTCACCGTCGCCGCCGCCGGTGGGCTGCTGGCGATGGCCCTGTGGCACCTCACGGCCGGACAGACCGACCCGGTACGCCGCCGCATCCCTCGCGCCGCAGTCGCGGCGACAGCTGCCGCGGCGGTCATGGCCCTCGGCGCGGCCGTGCCGCCGCCGAAGGCGCCCGGCCGCGACGTGGTGGTGGCCGTGGTGCAGGGCAACGTGCCCCGCATGGGGTTGGACTTCAACGCCCAACGCCGCGCCGTGCTCGACAACCATGTGGCCGCCACCCTGCAACTGGCCGACGCCGTGCGCGCCGGGCGCCAGCCCCGGCCGGAGTTGGTGATCTGGCCGGAGAACTCCTCCGACATCGACCCGTTGCTCAAACCCGACGCCGCCGCCCGCATCGACGACGCCGTGGCCGCGGTGGGCGTGCCAATCCTCGTCGGCGCCGTGCTGCAAGGCCCCGGGCCGGGGAAGGTCCGTAACGCCGGCTTGGTCTGGACGCCCGACACCGGTCCCGGCCAGACGTACGTCAAACGGCATCCGGTGCCGTTCGCCGAGTACGTGCCCATGAGATCCGTGGTACGGCGTATCACCACCCTGGTCGACCGGGTCCGCGCCGACTTCATCGCCGGTGACCGCCCCGGCGTGCTCACCCTGGCCGGCACCACGATCGGGGACGTCATCTGCTTCGAGGTCGCCTACGACGACCTGGTCCGCGACACCGTCACCGGCGGCGCGCAGCTACTCGCGGTGCAGACCAACAACGCCACCTTCAACTACGCCGAGGCCACCCAACAACTGGCCATGGTCCGTCTGCGCGCCGTCGAACATGGCCGCCCTGCTCTGATGGCCTCCACCGTCGGGGTGTCGGCGTTCGTCGACCCGGACGCCACCGTGCACCAGGCCACCGCCATGAACACCCAGGCGGTCATCGTCCGCACGCTTCGCCTCGACACCGGCCGCACGCTCGCCACCCGCCTCGGCACCACCGTCGAATGGATCCTGGTGGCCGCCGCCCTCGCCGCGCTGACCACCGCCGGCCTGCTTCGGCGGCGCACCAAAGCCGCATCCTCCGAGCCCATGACCAGACCTGCCGAACACGCCTTCCGCACTGATCCGGCACAGGAGCAACCATGACCACGATCCCTACCGGCCCGGGCGGTCCGGCCGCCGCGCCCGCACGTCCTGCGCTGCTCGCTCCGCTCGCCGTCGCGGCGATCTTCGGCGCCGCTATCGGTTGGGTGCTGACCCACAACCCCACCGACACCCTCGCCGACCCAGGCGGTGCGTGCCTGTGGACAGCCCTGACCGGCACCCAGGGCCCGACCTGCGGTGGCACCCGCATGATGTGGTACCTGCTGCACGGCGACCTCGTCCAGGCCGCCCGGCACCACCTGCCCGCACTACTCGCCGTACCCGTGCTCGGCTACGCCTGGGCGCGGTGGGTTGCCCGCAGCACCGGCCGGCAACTGCCCGCCATCCCGCTGCCGCGATGGCTGCTGATCGCGTACGCCGCCGCGTGGCTGGTGTTCACGGTGGCCCGCAACCTGCCCTGGCCGCCGTTCACCTGGCTGCACCTGACCGACATCCAGTAGCCCCCGCCCGGGCGCCGCGTCGTAGCGCGCCCCCTGCTCCGTTCGCGAAAGGCCCCGCCATGGCAGCACTGTCCGACCAGCTGTTCATCATCACCCTGCTGGCCTACCTGATCGCGATGATCGGCTACGCCGTCGAACACGCCGGCCGCCGCGCCCGCACCAACACCGTCACCGCGGCGCGCGAACCCGCCATGAGTGGCGCCGGCAGCCCACCCCCGCCGCACACCGTGGTCGCCAAGGCGCCGGTGCGTGGCAACCGGCTGCGCTGGGCCGGTTGGATCGCCGTGGCCGCCACAGCCCTCGGCGCGATCACCCACTCCGCCTGCCTGATCACCCGCGGGCTGGCCGCCGACCGAGTGCCGTGGGGCAACATGTACGAATTCGTCCTGGCCGTCACCCTCGTCGGAATCCTCGCCTGGCTCATCCTGGTGCTCCGCCGCCCAGCAGTACGACCCATCGGACTGTATGTCGCCTTGGCGACGGTGATCCTGCTCGGATTGGCCGGGATGCGCCTGTACGCCCCCGCAGGCCCGCTCGTACCCGCACTGAACTCCGCCTGGCTCAAAATCCACGTCAGCACCGCGGCGATCGCCTCCGGCATCTTCCTGCTCGGCTTCATCGCCGCCACCGGCTACCTGATCCGCCTGGCCTACCACCGGGCCACCGACGCCGGCACCACACCCGGGTTCGTCGCCGCACTGGGCCGGCACCTACCCGCCGCCGACACCCTGGAACGGCTCTCCTTCCAGCTGCACGCCGTCGCCTTCCCCATCTGGACCTTCGCCGTCGCCGCCGGAGCGATCTGGGCTGAAGCCGCCTGGGGCCGCTACTGGGGCTGGGACCCCAAAGAAACCTGGGCGTTCATCACCTGGGTCGCCTACGCCGGCTACCTGCACGCCCGGGCCACCCCCAGCGTCAAACGACGCGTCGTCGCCTGGCTCGCCGTGGCCGGCTGGGCCACCATGATGTTCAACCTGTTCGCCGTCAACCTCGTCATCGCCGGCCTGCACTCCTACGCCGGCACCGACTGACCCACCCCGGGGCAGACAGCGATGAGTGAACGGAACGGAGCCGCGATGAGCGGACACGGACACGGCGCGCCCCCACCGATGCCACCGCGCCGGCGGCGACATTGGCTGGCGCTGCTGGCCGCAGGCTGGGCGGTGGCGCTGCTGGCGGCTGCAGCGATGTCCGCTCACACCGGACGGGCGACGGTGCGCGAACAGCGTGATGTAGCGGACGCCGACACGGTGGTGGACCTGACAGTCGGAGAGATCGCCGCCGCGGCGGCGGCAACCGCACCGCTGCTACGCATCTCCGCCGACCAGATCACCCCAGGCTGCCGGATCACGCCGGTACGCGACGGCATTGAACTGCGGCGCACCCTGCAGTTCGCCGCCGGCAGCATGAACTCGATGACGCTCACTGGCATAGCCAGGGCACTGCCGCAACGTTTCAAGGCCGCCACCGTAACGGATACGGCTGGGCGGATAGGGCTACGCGCCGACGCGGGCGAGTTCGTCGCCGTTGACGGTGTGGTCGACGACGACGGGACCGTCACCGTCACCGTCTCGAGCGGCTGCCGGCCACGGGCACCGTTGACACCGACACCGTCAGTCGATGCCGCCGCCCAGACGAGCGTCGCACCGCTGCTGACAGCGATGACCGCCCACCCATCGCAACTGTCCGTGGCGCAGGCAACGTGCCCGGGCGGCGGCGTCGTGCGGACCGTGACGGCCCAAGCGATCACCGATGCCGGCGACCGACCCGCGCTGCGTGACGCACTCATCGCACCAGCCCGAGGCGCCGTGTCCATCATCGATCGATCGGATGTCTTCGCCTACCAGCGCGGCTCGATCACCGTGTTGGTACAGCGCCGCGACACGCGACTAGACGTCTCCGTCACAGCCTCCTGCCCCTAGCCAGCTGCGGTCGCCGCCCCGCCCGCCCGGCTTGGCCGGCAACCCGCCAATGCCGAGCTGGCCCGGCGTGGTCAGCGGTGTCGTCCACCGCTGGCGCAGGAGGTGACGTTGCCCTTGCCTTCCCGAGCCCGTCGCGGAGGGGCCATTGATCGCCAGGCGAGTCGGATCCTGCTCCCCGGATGGGAGAGGCTCGGTGTCCGCCCGGCCGTGAGCCGTCGTAATGAACGGCAGATGGCGATAACGTCAGGCGTTGACGATGAATGGGGCGCCCCCGGATGACTCCGCCGTGAGTGGGTGTCCTTGTGTGATGAGCGAGTCGAGGGAATGGACATGACGCAGTTGGTTGCCGCTGGCGACACCATGGCGCGTACGGGTCGTCGTGTACCCGGTGCGCCGGGTGTGTGGGGGCCGGACCCGGCGTGGTTACGGTGTTTGCTGGATCGTTCGTGCCTACCGGGTCAGCCGGTCTGGAGGTTTGTCTCCACGTCGCTGCGTGGCGCTGGCCGGCAGCCCTGGACCGGCACTTCGACCGCCGCGGGGCCTGATCGCGTGCCGATCGGCGTGGCCGCCGTGCTGACGATCGCCGTCGTCGTGCTCGTGACAGGGGCGCTTGTCGCTGCCTGGTGGATGCGTCATCGCATGCGGCCCGCAGTTCGGCCGGGATCGGCCGGTGAGTTGCCGGCGGCTCCCAGCGCGTGGGCGGCGGTGCAGCAGGCGCGTGGCTACCTATGGCAGGAGTTCGACGCGATCGCCCGGCTGGTAGCGGCGCTGCCCTGCGATGCGCCGGTGTTCGATGTGGTCCCGCTGCTGCGCGATCAGGTAGGCATCGCCGCGCACGGCACCGACCGGCTGCTGGGTACCGTGTTACAGGCGGGGGCAGGCGAGCCTGTCTTGTATGACTGTTCGTGGCAGGCGGTCCGGGTGGTCTCCGCGGCGGTGCAACTCCGTGCCGCGTTGTCGGCGGCCGCGCGGCATGAGGTTGATTCGGAGCGGGTGGATGCGGCGATCGTGGCGGTGGAGACCGCTGTGGACGAGCTGAATGTACTTGTCACCGCGGCGTTGCCGCCCCGAGGCGGGCCGGCGCCGGGCTACCGGTAACCGCCTCCCATCGGCGACCTGCTGGGTTTTACCCGTTGCCGGCGGTGGGGTCGATGGTGCCGGCGGTGATGAGGGCGAACAGCAGGATGCCGGCGGCGATGCGGTAGATGATGAACGGGGTGAAGCGGTGGTGGGTGATGTAGCGCAGGAACCAGGCGATGACGGCGTAGCCGACGCCGAAGGCGACGACGGTGGCCAGCGCGGTCGCCGCGACCGGCGGGGCGTTTCCTTCACCGATCTTGGTCAGTTCCAGCAGGCCAGAGGCGAGCACGGCGGGGATGGCGAGCAGGAAGGAGTAGCGGGCTGCGGCTTCACGGCGAAAATCCATCAGCAGCCCGGCGGCGATGGTGCCGCCGGAGCGCGACACTCCGGGGATGAGTGCGAGGGCCTGGGCCAGGCCGAAGAGCACGGCGCTGCGGGGGCGTAGCTCGTCGAGGGACTTGCGGTCGGTGGCGGCGTGATCGGCGAAGGCGAGCACAAGGCCGAACCCGACCAGCGCTGCGGCGGTCAGCCGCAGGTCGCGGAAGACGGTCTCGATGCTGTCCTGCAATAGCAGCCCGAGCACGGCGATCGGGATGGTGCCGAGGATGACGTACCAGCCCAGCCGCGCGTCGGGGTTGTTGCGCGCTTCCGGACGTACCAGGGAGGTCGTCCAGGCGCGGACGATGCGGCCGATGTCGCGGCGAAAGTACAGCAGCACGGCCGTTTCGGTGCCCAGCTGGGTGACGGCGGTGAACGCCGCGCCCGGGTCGGACCAGCCGGCCAACACGGACACGATCCGCAGGTGTGCGCTGGAGGAGATCGGCAGGAACTCCGTCAGGCCCTGCACCAGACCCAGGATGACCGCCTCGATCCAGCTCACCGGGCCACCCGCACACCGTCGCCCCGCGACGGCATCTCCGGCCCTGCGAAGGGCACCGGCACCCGGCCCATGGCGACCCGGAGGGCCGGGGGAAATGCGGCAGCCTCGCGACGCGATGGCGGGGATACGGTGAGCGGAAAGACGGTACGCGGCACGTGCGGCAGCGTACCGGCCATGCCGTACCAGCCTGCGCGGCGGACCCGTGTCGCGGCGCAAGGTCTGAGCCGCTGGCGGAACCGGGTGCAGCGACCCTCTACGCGGCTGGGCGGACGGAACCGGCGGAGGCGGGGGCAGGCGTCCGCGAGCGCAGCAGCAGGAACAGCGCCAGGACCGGGATGAGGTAAGCGCACCAGACGCCGACTTCGAGCCAGGTGGGGTCGGCTTCGATGTTGAGAGTGCCGCTGAGCAGGGTGCCGTACCAGCTTGTCGGGGGCAGCAGGCCGGTGAGGTCGAAGGCGGTGGCGGTGCCGCCGGGGGCGACCCCGGCTTCCTGCAGGTCGTGCACCCCGTAGCGCAGGACCCCGGCGGCGATCACGATGAGCAGCACCCCGGTCCAGGTGAAGAACGTTTTGAGATTCAGCTTGACGGTTCCGCGGTACAGCCCGTAGCCGAGTAGCAGTGCGACACCGATGCCGAGCAGCGCTCCGAACACCGGTGCGCTCGAGGAGCCGGAGGCGCGGACGCTGTCGATGCTCTGACTGATGAACAGCACCGTTTCCACGCCCTCGCGGGCCACGGCGATGAACGCCACCCCTGCCACCGCGAGTGGGCCGATGGCGAGCGCCTGGCCGAGCTTGTCGTGCAGGTCGGTCTTGAGCATGCGGGCCGCGGTGCGCATCCAGAACACCATGCCGGTCACCAACGCTACGGCCACGATGGAGGCGACACCCTCGAAGATCTCTTGAGTGCGGAACTGCAGCCCGGTCGCGATGACCTGCAGCAGCTGCGCGAATCCGAGACTGAGCAGTACTGCGGCGCCTACCCCCGCCCACATCGCACCGAGGCCACGCCCGTGCTGGGTCTTGATCAGGTAGGCCACCAGGATGCTGACGACCAGGGCCGCCTCGAGCCCTTCCCGTAACCCGATGAGGAACGTGGGAAACACGACATGATCCTTCCGGCCGGCATCACCGTCATAGGTGAGGCTCACCTAACGATGCCGGTCGCGGGGTGGTCGCGTCAACTCGACGTGTCGGTGCGGGCACCGTGGCCAGCTGAGGGTCATGGATCGCATGCGGGCGGTCTACCAGCCGGTGGTGGCCATATCAACGACCAGCCACGTCGTGGCCAGTACCGCGACGATGTACATGCCGGCGGCCCTGCTGAGCCGTCGAAGCGGCGGCGGGCTGCCATAGGCGACGGTGAGGCCCACCGAGACTGCTGCCGCGGCAGCGGCGATGGCTGCCGCGGTGCGTTCGTCGGTGTGCAGAACGGTGAACCGGTCGGTGCATGCCACCACCGTCAAGGCGCCCAGTAACCACAGTCCGCCCCCCGCAGCCACCCCCTTATCGGTGCCGCCGCCGGCCGTGGTGGCCCGCCACGGCCGTCGCATGACCTCAGTGTCGCCGTTGCTGTGGCCGGGCGATGGCAGTTCTGCTCACTGTCACGCCTGAGCGTTACCCGACACCGACCGGGCCGGACGGGTGTCACCGTGCGCCGGCTGGTTGGGCCTGGTGTTCGCCGGCTTCGCGCCAGGAGTCGATGCCGGCTTTGGCGGCGACCGCGGCGACGACCAGGGCGGCGGCGGGGTCGGCCCACCACCAGCCGAGGGCGGCGTTGAGGCCGAGCCCGGCCAGCAGGCTGATCGACAGGTAGTTGGAAACCCAGGTTTCCTTCGATTGGGCGATGACGGCCTGGTTGTCGAGTTGCCGGCCGGTGCGGCGTTGGGCTATCGCGACGGGCACCATGACGGCGAGGGCTACCACATTGAGGCCGATGCCGACCAGCGACGCGTCGGGTTGCTCACCGCCGATGAGGTCGACGATGGACTTGTAGCCTACGTAGGCGGCCAGGGCGAGGAAGCTGGCGGCGATCAGGCGCAGCGCCGGCGTTTGGCGGGCGTGGGCGCCGCCGCGGAGTTGCCAGATGATGACGGCGGCGGCGAAGACCTCGATGGTGGAGTCGATGCCGAAGCCGAGCAGGGCGATGGATCCGGCGGCCAGCCCGGCGGTGACGGCGATGGCGCCTTCGATGATGTCCCAGACGACGATGAGCCAGGCCAGGCGCAGCGCCCGGCGGCGCTGCGCCTCGTCGGCATCGATCATCCGGCGTTCACCCCCGCCGGCTGCGGTGCCTCGGTGTCGGCGGCGGTCGTGGTGAAGGGGGCAAGGGGCCGGGCGCGGCCGGCGCGGACACCGTTGGCGATGATGACGATCTCGGCCAGCTCGTGGACTAACACCACGGCCGCCAGGCCGAGCACGCCGAGCAGGGCGAGGGGCATGAGTGCGGTGATGATCGCGAGGGAGAGGCCGACGTTCTGCCACATGATGGTGCGGGCGCGGCGGGCGTGGTCGAGGGCTTGGGGCAGGTGGCGCAGGTCCTCACCCATGAGGGCGACGTCGGCGGTTTCGATAGCCACGTCGGTGCCCATCGCGCCCATGGCGATGCCGAGGTCGGCGGTGGCCAGGGCGGGTGCGTCGTTGACGCCGTCGCCGACCATCGCGGTACGCCGTTCCTTACGCAGAACCTGGATGATGCGGGCCTTGTCCTCGGGGCGCAGGTCGGCGTGCACGTCGGTGATTCCCGCTTGCGCGGCGAGCGCGGCGGCGGTGGCATGGTTGTCGCCGGTGAGCATCGCGACGGTGTAGCCACCGCGGTGCAGCCGGTCGACGACTTCGGCGGCTTCCGGGCGCAGCTCGTCGCGCACCGCGACCGCACCCAGGAGACGGCCGTCGTGCTCGACGAGAACGGCGGTAGCTCCGGCGGCCTGCATCCGGGCGATCGTGTCGGCGAGGTCACCCGGGTCGAGCCAGCCGGGCCGGCCGAGGCGGGCGGGCCGGCCGTCGACGAGGCCGGTGAGGCCCGCACCGGTGACGGCTTCGACCTGGTCGGCGGGCTGCACGGTGTCGACGGCGGCGATGATGGCCCGGGCGAGGGGGTGTTCGCTGCGGGCCTCCAGCGCGGCAGCAACGGCGAGGACCTGCTCGCGGGTCGCGTTACCGGTGAAGGCGACGTCAATGACGGCGGGCCGGTTGCGGGTCAGGGTGCCGGTCTTGTCCAGAGCGACACCACGGATGGTGCCGAGGGCTTCCAGGGCGGCGCCGCCCTTGACCAGCACGCCGAGTTTGCTGGCAGCGCCGACGGCGGCGACCACGGTGACCGGCACGGAGATCGCCAGGGCGCACGGGGACGCGGCGACGAGCACGACCAGGGCCCGTTCGATCCAGGTGGCGGGGTCACCGAACAGGCTACCGATCACGGCGATGAGCACCCCGGCGATCATGATGCCGGGTACAAGGGGTTTGGCGATGCGGTCGGCCAGTCGCTGGCTGGTGCCCTTGCGGGCCTGTTCGGCCTCGACGATGCGCACGATCCGGGCCAAGGAGTTGTCCTGCGCGGTGGTGGTGACCTCGACCTCGATGACGCCGGTACCGTTGATCGATCCGGCGTAGACGTCGCTGCCGGCCTGGGCTTCGACGGGTACGGACTCGCCGGTGATCGCGGAGACGTCCAGGGCGGTGCGGCCGGTGCGGATGACACCGTCGGTGGCGACCCGCTCCCCCGGCCGCACGATCATCAGGTCCCCGATCCGCAGATCGTCGGGGGCGACCACGAGGTCGGCGCCGTCACGGCGCACGGTGGCCTCGGCCGGGACGAGGGAGAGCAGGGCGCGTAGCCCGCGGCGGGTCCGGGCCAGGGAGTATTCCTCGAGGCCTTCGCTGATGGCGTAGAGGAAGGCCAGCATGGCGGCCTCGCCGACCTCACCGAGCAGCACCGCGCCGACCGCGGCGATCGTCATCAGCGTCCCGACGCCGATCTTGCCCTTGGCCAGGCGGCGCAGGGTGGAGGGCACGAACGTCCACCCGGCGACGGCGAGGGCGGCGGCCTGCAACCCAGTCTCGACCACCTCCGGGGCGTCCAACCAGGACGCGACCAGCCCGGCCAGCAGCAGCAGCCCAGCCACGGCGGCGGCCCGCAGTTCGGTGACCTCCCAGAAGCGTTCCGGTTCATGCTCTTCGGCCTCGCCGGCCTCGCCGGCCTCGGTGGTGGGCTTGTCGTCGTCGCAGCCGCAGGCGTCACTCATGTCAGCACCTTTTCGTACGTCAGTTCTTGGGCAAGGGGTGGCACCGAGAGGTGCGCGGTCAAGAGGGCTGCGGCGCAATGGGTCGCCGCAGCCGGCGGGTCAGAGGGCTTTGATCAGGGCAGGTAGTTGCCGGCGTTGCTTCACCAGCAGCGCGACGGCCAGGACGGTGTAGGCGGCGGCGATGATGTAGCGGATGTTCGGCGACGGCACGACGAACTGCACCGCGAACAAGGCAAACAGCAGGATCGCCTCGCCGCGGGTCAGCCGCAGGTCGACCAGGACGGCCACACCGAGCAGGGTTTGGGCCGTGGTGAGGACCAGTTCCTCGGTCTGCCGGGCGTCCAGCGGCAGCCCGGCGAACTCGCCGCCACCGACGTAGTACGCCAGCGGCAGCGTGGCGATCAGCAGGGTCCACTGATTGAGCTTGGCGGCGAGCAGCGCACCCATCCCGTCGTCGGCGCGGCCCTTCAACGCGAAGGTGATCGCCACGATCACCTCCGGCGCTTCGGAGGCGATCGGAGCCAGCCACTGCACCAGCAGGAACTCGTCGATACCCAGCGAGCTGCCCGCGCCGACCAGAGCGTCAGCGAACGGCTCCGCGGCGGCGAGGATGATGATCCCGGCGCCGACGAACAGGGCAGCGACCAGGCCCCGGCGGCGCCCGGCCGGCTGCACGGCGACCGTGGCGGCGACACCGGTGAGTTCTTCCTCGCCTTCCTCGTTGCCGCGGATGCGCCACAGGTAGAGCGCGAACAGCCCACCGAGCACGATGCTGTCGTACCAGGCCAGCCGCCCGGTCAGCGGGATCACCAGGGCGTAGACGGTAGCCATAGCCAGGAAAATGATTTCGGTGCGGCGGTGCGGTGCGAGCTGAACGGCGTTGCGGTCGCCGCGCTTCTGGCGGCGGCGCACCGCGTAGATCGCGAATCCGACCAGCAGCGGCCAGGCCACCCCGATGAGCAGCCGGTTCGCGCCGGTCATGTTGGCGGTGGCGTAAGCGGCGTACTCCGGGCGGTGCCCTGCGGTGTAGGCGAAGTAGATGTCCACGGCGTACTCGGGCAGGATCGCCACCAGCGCCAGAATCGCCAGGGCCAGGCTGCCGGAGATGTCCACCCGGGCAGCCTCCGACGCCCACATCAGCAACGCGACCGAGGCCAGCACGGCGGCGCCGAAGACCAGCACCGCCGCCACCGGGGCCAGCTCTACCCCGGCCAGGCGCACCACCAGGGCCGGAGCGGCCACCGCGAGCGCCAGGGCCACCCGCCCGGCGGCGCCGCGGCCGGTGACGGTGGTTTCGATCTCGCCGCTCACCGGGTCCCCTCGGCGCTGCTGGCGGGCCGGGTGTCCGACGCCCCGGCACCCGTCGCAGCGGTCAGGGGGATGTTGCGCAGGCTGAGCAAGATCGCAACGGCGACGCCACACATCAGGAAGCTGTCGGCCAGGTTGAAGGTGGGCCACCAGTCCAGGTACAGGAAGTCGACCACGTGACCGCGACCCACCCCGGGCGCGCGGAACAGCCGGTCGACCAGGTTCCCCGCCGCCCCGCCGGCGATCACGCCAAGGGCAACAGCCCAACCACGATGAGTGATCCGCCGCGCGTACCAGAAGATCCCGGCGATCACCACGACCGCGATAATCGTGAACACCCAGGTGACGTCGGTGCCGATCGAGAACGCCGCCCCCGGGTTGCGGGTCACCCGCAACTGCAGACCGGCAACCAGTTCCACCGGATTACCGGGCAGCCACGCCGCCGCAGCACTCTTGGTCGCCACATCGATGGCCACAGCGAGCAGCGCAGCCCCGGCCAGCCAACCCCGCCGGCGCCGCGCGACACCCGCAGCGGTGTCAACCTCGGATGCGCTCACCGGCCGGACTCGCCGTACGTCGGACACAGCGCCACCCGCTCACCCGTGGCCGCCAGCACGCTCTCAGCCGCGGCGAGCAGGTCCATCAACTCCATCCGGGTCAGGAAATAGAACGACTGCCGCCCCACCGCCCGGAAGTCCACCAACCCGCACTCGCGCAGACAGCTCAAGTGCGCCGACACCGTCGACTGCGCCCACCCCAACTCCTTGACCAGGTCCACCACCCGCGCCTCCCCGACCGCCAACCGGCGCAGGATCGCCAACCGGGTGGGGTCCGCGAGGCCGCGGAACAACGCCGCAGCCGGCACGAGTGCCTCACGGGCCGCATCTTGCGTAATCGCCATGCGGCGATGATAACGTACTCTCCAGCCGGGATCGTTTGATCCCGATCACATCCGGGAATGGCGATGCCGAAGGCGTCCCTCCGGCGGCGAGGACACGGAGCTGCTCATCGTCGACGAGCCATCGGCGGCCCGACTCGGATGGTCGGTCAGCTCCGGCGAAGGTCGTCGGGCGGTGACACCGAACGGAGGCCGTCATGACACATCCGGCAGACCCGCGGCGGTGGGGCGCCCTCGCGGCGCTGGTGCTCGCCGCGCTCACGCTCGGCTTCGACATCACCATCCTCAACGTGGCACTGCCGACGATCGCGGGCGATCTGTCCGCCGGTACTGCCGACCTGCAGTGGATCGTCAACGCCTACATCCTCGTGCTCGCCGGGCTGATCCTGACCTGCGGCGCACTCGGCGACCGGTACGGGCGCAAACGCCTGCTCATCGTCGGCCTGAGCGTGTTCGCCGCCGCGTCCGCGGCGGCGACCTGGACCACGTCCGTCGAAGTCCTCATCGCCGCCCGCGCCGTGATGGGCCTCGGCGGGGCGATGATCATGCCGGTCGCGTTCGCCGTCCTTCCCGCCCTGTTCCCGCCGGCGGAGCGCGGCAAGGCCGTCGCCCTGGTAGTGCTGGGCACCGGCCTGGGCATCCCGCTCGGCCCGCTGATCGGCGGCTGGCTGCTGGAGAACTTCTGGTGGGGCTCGATCTTTCTGATCAACCTGCCGATGGCCGCGATCGCGATCCTTGCCATCGCCGTGCTCATGCCGGAGAACCGCGACCCGCACCCGCCACGACCCGACGTGCCCGGCGCGCTGCTGTTCCACCGTCGGCCTGATAACCCTGGTGTACGCCATCATCGAAGCGCCCGGCCGCGGCTGGAGCGACCCGCTGGTAGTCAGCGCCCTCGCGGCCGCCGGGGTGCTGCTCACCGCGTTTGTCACCCTCGAACTGCGGATCGCCCAGCCGATGATCGACCTGCGGCTGTTCGCCCGCCCGCAGTTCCTGTGGGCCAGCGTCGCCGGAGTGCTGGTCACCTTCGGCCTGCTCGGCATGCTGTTCGTCCTGCCGCAATACCTGCAACTGGTCAAAGGCCACGACGCGTTCGACACCGGCCTGCGGCTACTACCCCTGATCGGTGGCCTCGTCATCGGCGCCCCCACCGGCGAACGCCTCGCCGCCCGCACCCGCTACCGCATCCCCGTCACCGCCGGGCTACTCATCCTCGCCGCCGGCCTCACGATCGGCGCCCGCACCGACCTCGACACCGGCTACGGATACACCGCCGCCTGGATGGCCACAGTCGGCCTCGGTATCGGCCTGGCACTGTCACCCGCCATGGACGCCGTGCTCGGCGCCCTACCCCCGGAGCGGGCCGGCGCCGGCACCGCCATCACCATGACCCTGCGCCAAATCGGCGGCGCCCTCGGCGTCGCACTGCTCGGCAGCCTCCTCGCCCAGGGCTACACCAACCGCCTCGACGTCACCGGGCTACCCGCCGACGCCGCCAACACCGCCCGCGAATCGATCGCCGCGGGCCTCGCCGTCGCCGCCCGCCTCGGCGACCCCGCACTGGCCACCGCCGCCAAAATCGCCTACCTGCAAGGCATGACCATCGTTCTCTACACCACAGCCGCCATCGCCATCCTCAGCGCGGCCCTCACCGCAGCGCTGCTGCCCGGCCGACCAACCGCCGGCGACGGCGCCGCACCCGAACCAGCCGACCCAGCACCCGCCGCACCCCTCCCCGGCGGCCGCGACAGCACCGAACCGCCTCGTCACGACCAAGACCATCCTCGCCCCAGCCGGTAACAGTGCTGGGAACCCGCCCCGAGGCGGACCACGAAACAGCACAACGCCCGTACCGCCACAACCGGTTGCCGCACATGCCGCGGCATCGGTCTCAGCACACCCACGGTCGCCACCGGTAACGGCGGCCCACCACCCGCTGCCTGAGCGCGGGCACGGCCCATCGATGGAGATCCGGAGCTCACGACATGTTGATGAACCGCGTGGAAACTGCCCTGATCAATTCCGCGCCACGGCGATGGCTGCAACGCTGGTACGAGGTGCCGTGGCTGCGCCGCCTTGGCGGTTCGCTGCAGCCCGACGCCCGAGTGCTCGAAATCGGCTGCGGGCCCGGCTACGGCACCGGCCTCATCCTGCAGCATTTCGGGGCGGCCCGCGTCGACGCTCTGGACCTGGACCCCACGATGATCGCGCGGACCAGGCGTCGCCTCGCCGACTACGGCGACCGGGTACACCTGCACACCGGCGACGCCGCCGACCTGCGTACCAGCATCAGCGCCGACGACGCCAGCTACGACGCGGTGTTCGACTTCGCCATCATCCACCACATCCCCAACTGGCGCGACGCCATCGCCGAAGTCGCCCGCGTGCTACGCCCCGGCGGACGGTTCTACTTCGACGAGGTCACCGCCCGCGCACTCGCACGGCCAACCTACCGGATCCTATTCGACCACCCCACCAACGACCGATTCGCTGCCGAGCAGTTCCGCGCCGAACTGGACCGCCACAACCTGCACGTCGGGGACCGCTGGCTGACCCCACTCGGCGGCGACTACGTCATCGGCGTCGCCCATCGCAACGCACAGGCCCGATCACCCCGGCCAAGAACATGCCTACGTTAATCCCGTGCGGCACCGCTCCACGCCGACGTCTCCGGCGCCACGTCGTCGAGCCGGCGCGTGCACGCTTGGCCGCGATGACACCCCCGATCGCCAGCGGGCTTTGCTCTGCCTGCACGCCGCGGCGCAGATCCAGGTCCGTGCGGTCGAGGGGCCTTCCTGCTCACCATCCACGGCATTCCGGTCCTGATGGCCCTCGCTGGCCGCTCCACCGTCGCTGCTGCAGCCAGCACCGCCTGCTCGCGCCAGGCCCCCTGATCATGAACACAGCGCCGGTGCAAACTAGCGATCTTGCCACGCAGTGCCGCGGCGGCGGACGGACTAGCTAGGACTGCGTCGTCGACGCACCTTTCACGCGCTACCGGCGCCGTGCACAAACTCGGCTGATCAGCGTTGCTTGCACAGGGCCGATCACCTTAAGCCAAATAACCCGACTCCTCAATGTCCGTCTCTACCAGTTGGTCGGACATCAGGCGCGTCATCCCAACGAGAGGACGGCCTCTAAACTGCACCAGGCTGGCAACGCTGATGTCTCATGAGACACGCGGATTCTGGAGAAGGCGCGCGCCCACATCAGGTCGTAGGAGGCCAGTTCCAATGCCATCAAGACTCTGGTCGCCGGTCGCGTCGTCACTATCGCCTCCTTCTGCCGCACAGCGATCGCGCAAGGAGGTACCCGCCGATCTTGGTTGTTGGTCAAGTGCGGATCATCGGCCGGGGAACGGCGGGTTCTGACCTGCTGGGCGTCGCCCGGGTCCAGCCCGCTTCCGTGCGGGATAGCGCAGGCAACTCGCCGCTGTCGAGGAGTTTCCTCAGGTAGCCGAACTCGTCTTCGATGCGCGGCTGGTCGGAACTGGACGCCCAGGTGGTCCGGTCGTAGGGTCGCCCGTCGGCTCTGGCGGGAGGGTTCCACGTTGCGGCGTAGATACGTTCGACGGACGGCAGGCCTGCCGCGACCAGGTGTATCTGTCGGCGTTGCCACCATTTCACGACGGCGATCACCGTTCGTGGCGCGTGAAGGCGTTCCTCGACGAGAGGGCGGGCGAACGCGACATTCTCGTGGGAGGTGCGGGAGCGTCGTTCGATGAGTATCTGATCCGGCGGAATCCCCCGTGCTTTGAGCAGCCGTGCGTGTGCGTCGCTCTCCACGATCGCGGGGTTGCGGCGGTTGGGACCTCCGGTCAGGACGATCAGCGGCGCCAGCCCGGCTCGGAACGCTCGCAGGGCGGGCGTGACGGCGTCTGGCAGGGTGGAGCCGAACACGAAGATCAGGTCGGCCTGGCCCAGCCCCGGTGCGGACGCGTCGACGAAGTCGGCGATGTCATCGGTCACTGCCATGTCGAGCGCCCTGCTCGTGCATGGCGGCATGGGCAGGCTGCGACGAGGTGTGCAGCTCTCGAGGTGCTCTGTGCCGTCATGGCCTGGCGGCCTGTTGCGTGTTTCCCGGCCGGATGCGGAGCCGTAGGTCCCATCCGGGCGGATCGTCGTCTTCGGCTCGGGTCAGCATGGTCGTGTAGGCGTTGGGCCCCGGCCGGGCGGCGTCTTCCCATCGCCGCAGCCAGGTGTGCAGCGTCCGCAGTGAAACCGATTCAGGGTGGTTGGCGACGATGGTGCCGTCGGTAAGGATGATCGCGGCCGAGGTCGGGGTGGTGTGCCCGATGCCGCGGCCTTGACCGTGCAGCGAGACAGCGGTCAGGTTCGGGTCGGCGAGAGCTGCGGTGAACGCGGTGAAGGACTGCCAGTCCAGCGGTGTGCGCTCGTACCTGCCGGTGTGGCCGGGGCGCTGGAGCTGGTGGAGTGCGGCGCGGGCACCGTCACGGTGCGGGTCGCTGACGCGCCAGCTGATCGAGATCCAGGACGGCTCGGGCTGGCCGATGATGGCGTCGACCCAGCGGGGCGGGATGGTGTGCACGTCGTCGATTGGGGTCAGGTGGCTTTGAGCGTAGCCGCCGAAGGTCAGCTGGTCGGCGTGCGGCCGGCCGGCGTGCACGGTGATCGTGGTGATGATGTTGGCCGAGGGTAGCGGCGCGACCGGCAGGCAGGTCACGATCCGGCCGTCGGGCGCCAGCTGGTGCACCCATGAGGACGGGAGCCGCGGCGGGCAAAGCCAGGCGACGATCCGGTCGTAGGGGGCACCGGGCGGGTGCCCGGCGAGGCCGTCACCGGTATGGCAGGTGACGACGGTGCCGATGCCGCGTTCACCGTGCAGCTGGTTCGCCGCTTGGACCAAGTGATCGTCGACGTCCATGCTGACGATGTGCCCGGCCGGGCCGGCGAGCTCGGCCAGCAGCGCGCTCGAGTAGCCGGTGCCGGTGCCGACTTCGAGCACGCGGGCGCCGTCGGGGACGTCTAACGCGGCCAGGTCCCGGTGGATCGCGGCCGGGTCGGAGTAGTGCAGCGTCGGCCCGCGCCGCGCGTCGTGCAGGTAGACGTCTTCAGGGACCCGGCTGATCGTGTCGTCGCTCAGGTTCATCGTTCTCCTGGTCACGGTGATGAGGAGGGGGCGTTTGCGCGGGCTTTCTCGCTCATGGCTGCCATCGCGGCTTCCCGCCTCGTGGGCCAGACTGCAAGCGCCGCTGCAACGGTCAGAACAAGGACTCCTGCGGGTGCGGGTTGGCGGGTGGTGGTTGGCCGGCGAGGTCTCGTAGCTGGTCAGTCGGCACCAGCGGTGTGCTCGGGCGCCGTCGGCCAGCAGCCGGACCAGTAGGTGGCCGGTCACCTCGGCGTCGGCGAGCGCGCGATGCCGGCTGGCGGGGATGCCGATCCCGTGGAGGGTCAGTAGGGCATCGAGGGCGTACGACGCGAGGCCGGGCCGGCACCGTTTGGCCAGGGCGAGGGTGTCGAGCATCGGCGCGGCGGCGGCAGTCGGGCAGTCGTGCGCGTAGCGGCGCAAGATTCCGGCCTCGGTGCAGGCGTGATGCGCGACCAGCAGGTACGGCGGGTCGGTCAGCAGCGCGTCCAGGCCGGCGAGGACGGCCGGGGCGGCGGGCCGGCCGGCGAGCATCGGCGCGGTGATCCCGGTCTGCCGAGTGTCTGCCTCGGTCAACGGGGCATACGCGGGCGGCCGGATCAGCGCCTCGAACTGGCTGACGCACTCCATGCCGCCCGGGGTGGGGCGCAGGATGACGGCGCCGACCTCGATCGGTTCGGCCGGGCATCCCGCAGGCGTGGTTCCCTCGAAGTCGATGACGACAAAGCGTGTGGCGGCGAAGGCAGGATCGTCGAGGTAGCGGTGCAGACCGGTCATCATGAACTCCTGCCGACGGCGCGGACCTGGTCCACGTAGCGGGTGACGGCGCGGCGGCTGCGTAGATGCACGAATGTCGCCCGGGTGGCGTGCTCGCGTAGGCAGTCCTGGACTCGGGGCAGATGCCGGGCGCGGTACGTGGCCGCGTACTTCAGGACTTCGAGGGTGACCCGGTCGTACACACCGTCGGCGTGCTGGCCGCCGCGGTAGCGCAGCCGCCGGGCGGCGATCCCGGTGAGGCAGACCAGCGGGTGCGGGTCGAGCACGATGACGGTGTCCGCCGCGGCAGCGCGCACCGGGAGGCTGGCCAGGCTGTTGCCGTCGACGATCCACCGCGCGCCAGCCACCAGCTGGTGTTGCGCCGCGACGAAGTCCGGCTCGGGGATCACGTTCCAGCCCGAGTCGTAGCGCAGCTGGTCGAGATGGGTAACCGGCAGATCAAGCAGGTCGCCCAGTGTGCGGGCCAAGACGGTCTTACCGGCGCCGCTGGCACCAAGGATCGCGATCCGCTGCATGATTTACCACCCTTGCCGGATGGGTCGCGGGCGCCCGGGACCCATGCGTGAGCTGTGGTCAAACGGATGTCGGAGTAAAGGTGGGGACCGGTCATAGAAGGTCTTCGATCAGTGGTTGCAAAGCGATCGCCCGTTGGTGCTGCCAGCGGCGGTGTGTCGGCATGCCGGGGTGGGGCGGAAGGGTCGAGTTGCGGCGCCACATGCCTGCTTGGGCGATCACGAATCGTGCAGCCTCGGGCGGTTGATCGGTTAGCAGCTCCAGCGCCTGTTGTCGCGCTGTCTCGGGGCCGCCCTCGTGCCCGGCGGCGACCACGTCGGCGGCGAGAAGTGCCCGGTCCAGCCAAGACGCCCCGTGTGAGGCGTATCCCCAGTCGACCAAGACCGCTCGGCCGTCGCCGGCCCGGATGATGATGTTGTCGCCGCGGATGTCTTGATGGCTCAGGTGGGGGCCGCTGGTCCAATGCCGCCATCCTGTCGTGGCCGCGGCCAGGCGCTCGATGTGTCGGCTCTCCCAGTCGCTGAGTGAGGTCCGTTCGCGGGCCAGCGCCGTCCAACCGTCGAGATCGGGCAGGCGCTCAACGACAGCTGGCACGCCGGTGGGAGCCTCCACGTCGGCCATGGCGGCGCAGGCCCCGGCTGCGGCGATGACTGTGGTGGTGGTCCAGGGCGGCCCGGCGACCTGGCCGGCTATGGCGTCCAGTAGGAGCGCGATCCAATCGCGCCGCTCGACGACGCCGCGTAGCCGGGCGGCGGGAACAGTCGCCGGGATGATCCGTAGGATGTCGGCTTCTTGCTGGTAGAGCCCGTGCGAGCCGGCGCTGACCGCCTTGCAAATCGCCTTGACGAAGACGCGGCCACCGTCGCCGAGCGTGAGCACGGCCGCTGGGCCAGGTGACATCCCGCCCGTAACGTCTCGAGTGGCGACGACCTCGCCGGCACGGCAATGCACCGCGTGGCGCAGCTCCGCGGGCGTGGTCTGCCAGGGCGGGCGTGCAGTGAACGACACGGTCACCGCGACACCACCTCCTGCGGCTCACCGCAGGTCCAGCGGTCCGACGCGCTCACTCTGGGAACACCACCTTTACTCCGGGCCAGCGTGTAGCGGGATCGTGGCGGGCGAGGCGTGCGCGTGATTGGGCGACGCTGATCCGGCGGGGATTGCGCCGCCAGACGCCGTTGAGTAGGTCGTCGATGCCGTACGGCGCGCAGACCTGTAGCGCGTCGGTGTTTATCAGCCGCACGGCTACGGCGGTGGCGGTCTCGGGCCACGTCCCGACCGCATCGGATATGCCGGTGAGAAATTTGACCGGGTCACCGCCGAACCTGTGCGGGTACCAGGTGTGCACGGCGGCTTGGTTCTTGGCCTCCCACGGCACACTGGGAAGCCGGTCGGTGAGGTGGTCGGTTGCGCGGTCGTCGTTGGTGCGGCTCAGATTTTGGGGGTCGTAGAACGCCACGTCGACGTCACGGACACGGTCGGGGCGAAAGCCCGGCCCGTGGCGCTCACCCCACACGAGGTCGCGCAATACCCCAGCGCCGACCCAGGCGTCGGGCAGCGAGGCGTCGCGGACTGCGCGCAGAACGTCCATCAGCCACCGGCTGGCGCGGATCAGGTCGGTCAGCTCGTTGTCCACGGTCGGCTCCCTGCGGTCGAGGGCTCATGCGTGCCCGTTTTCGAGGTAGGCGGTCATGCTGGTGGTGCGGGCGGTGAGCGCGGCGGCGACGCGGCGGGCGAGCAGATCGGACAGGCGTTCCTCGGCTTGAGTTGGGCCGGACCAGGCCCAGCTGTGTAGTTCATCGCTGGGCAGCCGGATCGCGCTGGTCTGTTCAGGGCTGAGGTTTCCGCCGTCGAACAGCAGCATGAGTCCTTCGGTGCGCCCGTCCCGGGCGGGTACCCAGTCCACGACCAGGAGTTGGCCGGGCGTGACGTCGAGTCCCAGCTCTTCTGCGACCTCGCGGACCGCGGTGGCGCGCGGTGATTCGTCGGCCTCGACCGCGCCACCGGGGATCTCCCAACTCGGTTTGTAGGTCGGCTCGACGAGCAGGACGTGTCCGTCCTGGTTGGTGAACACGACGCCGGCGCCCATGCGCTTGCGTGGCAAGGTCGCGGTGTAGTCAGTCATGACGATCTCCTCGAGGGCTGGGGCCGTCAGGCCGGGACGTCACGGCGGGTGATGAGCAGGGAACGCGGTGGCCTGGTCGGTGGAAGTCGAAACGCAGCTGGGTCAAGCCGTACTGCTCAAAGCTGCCCGCGCGTACCGCGCCGAGGCGCTCCAGCAGGCGCTGCGAGGCCAGGTTCGCCTGCTGAGTCGTGGCGATCAGCAGGTCCTCGCCGGTGGTGGCGAAGAACCAGTCGCGGACCAGCGCCACGGCCTCACCGGCCAGCCCGCGCCGCCAGAACGGGTGACGCAGCTGGTAGGAGATCTCCCACGGCCCGCGTTTGCGGGCCACACTGCCGCTGCCGGCCACCACACCCGCGGCCCGGTCGACGATCACGAACTGACCCCACCGCGCTTCGCCGACTTTCCGGGCGGCATCGGCCTCAGCAACCCCCTGATCCTTGGGGCCGCCCAGATAGCGGCGCACCCGCGGGTCGGTGGCCATCTCCACCAGCGCATGCTCGTCGCCGGGCGCAGGAGCGCGCACCACGACGCGCTCGCCGGTCAGGGCCTTCAAGGGCGCCGTGGTCATCGCTGGTCACTTCCGCTCTGGCCGGCACCGGAGCGGTGAGCCGGGGTGAGCAGATACTCCCGCCGGCCGATTCTAAGGGCGGGCAGCGGTGCGGTGCGGCCCGCCGGGCGCAGTGCCGTCCAGGGCATCAGCACGGGGCACGCCAGCAGCACCACTGCCAGCACGGCGATGGCCGTGCGAATGCCTGCGGTGGCGGCGAGCAGTCCGGCGGCGGCGATGCAGGCTGGTTGCACGAGTTTGCTGGACATCGCCCAGGCGCCGACGACGCGGGACAGGTGGGTGTCGGCGGTGACGTTCATGCGGTAGGTGGCGAAGGCCGGGTTGAAGATCCCGGCGCACAGCAGCAGCGCACTGTCAGAGGCGATGATCAGCATAAGACCCGCCGTGGTTGGTGGGGCGAGCAGGATCGGCGCCATCCACAGGCAGCGGGCGAATCCTGCGTACAGCAGGGTCCGGCCCAGACCGGCGCGGCGAATCAGAGTCGGGGCGAGCAGTGAGCCGGCTACCCCGGCGGCGCAGGGCATGCCGAGCGCGATCCCGTACTGCAGCGGGCTGAAGTGCAGCTCACGCAGCAGGTACACGGCGATCAACGGGGAGGAAGCCATGATGACCCCGCCGAACAGCATCGCGTTAGCGAACAGCCGCCGCAGGCCTGGGTGGGCGTAGATGTATTGCCAGCCGGCGACGGTGTCGGCCCGCCACTGCCGCCGCCCGGCGCCCTGTGGTGGTGTCGGTTCGTGATGGCGGATGCGCCGCCAGCCGCATGCGGCGAGCAGGTAGCTGACCGCGTCGATCCCGATGGAGGCGATCGGGCTGGTGGCGGACACGAGCAGCCCACCGGCCGGCGGGCCCAGAGCGCCGGTGGTCCAGGTGGTGGTCTCCAGACGGCTGTTCACCCGGGCCCGCTCCCGCACGGGGACCAGGGTTTTGAGGTAGGGCTGGGCGGCAGCGTTCGCCGCGATCGTCGCGGCGGTCTGGAGCACGGCGACCACGCACAGCTGCCCGTAGCTCAGCATGCCCGCCCAGGCGGTGATCGGGACGCTGGCCAGGGCGGCGAACCGGATGAGGTCGGCACTGATCATCACGGGTCGCTTGTGGTGGAACTCGATGTACGGTCCCAACGGCACGGCCAGCGCCACCCCGGCGAGGCCGGCCAGCACCGCCAGCAGCGAAACCTGCCAGTCCGAGGCGCCGAGCACCAGGATGGCTACCAGCGGCAGGGCGCCCGCCCCGACGCCGCTGCCGAGCGCGCTGATCGCGTACGCCGACCAGAACCGGCGCTCGCCGCCTTTACCAGCCCGGACCCGGCTACCGGCGGGCTGCGACGCCTGGCCGGGTGAGGCCGGAGACGGGCCAACGGCGGTCATGGCGAGTCGACCGGCTTGTCGGCCGGCGGCGGGCCGAGCCGGCCGACGACTTTCCCCGCGACCTGGGCCAGAACGGTGCGGGGATCGAAGCCGAGGCTGGCGGCGGCGACCAAAGCGGTGACCGCGACATCACCGAGCTCGTCGGCCACGTCCTGCCGATCGTGGGTTACACCTTTGCGGGGGTTCTGGCCAACGGTGCCGATCCACGCCGCTGCGGCCTCGCCAGCTTCCTCAACGATCTTGAGGATCCGTAGACCCAGTTCCGGCTCGGCCGTGCCGTTGTGCTCGTCCAACCACGCCCGCGACGCCGCGATCGCCTCCCAGATCCCCGACTCCGGACCCCCATTGTCCCCACCGGGTGACCCCTCGGGCGGACCGGCGCGGTCGACGGATGTCCCCACGCCGGGCCTCGTCCCCGGCCGCAGGTCACCGGCGGAGGGGCCACATTTCTCGGCGCAGCGCCGACACAACCGCGGGCACGGGGTCAGGGCAGCGGCCTCGGCCAGGTTGCTGCCGTGCAGGATCGCCGACACACTGTCCTCAACGGTGGACTCCTGCGCGATCTGCTGCTCCCCGTCGACCCCGAGCAGGTCGTCTGCGGCGAACCATGACGCCATCGTCTCCGCGCTGATGTGGGCCATGCCGGGGCGGCCGGCGTGCCGGCGGACCGTCTCGTCGAACGACACGTCCATCCAGAACACCGCGGACCGCCCTGGATGCTCGGCGATCAGCTCCCGCAGCGGTGCCCCGTACTGGCCGGTGTGCAGAATTCCCTCCAGGACGACGTGATAGCCCGCCCGCAGAGCGGCACGCACCATCGCGGTGATGAACCCGGGCGCCACCGCCGGGGTGCTGTTGGCGCCGTGCTCACGCAGCACCACCCGGCGCAGATAGTCCTGCTCGATCAGCGCGCAGCCCCGACCGTAACGGCGGCGAACCTCGGCTGCGACGGTCGACTTCCCGGAGCCAGAATTCCCGCGAATGATTACCAGTGTCGGCACTGCCGCGGCCGTGTGGTCGATGGTCGTCATCGTGCGCGGCCGGACCAGGTGATTGCGGTAGTGGTGTGCCGACGCGGCACCAACAGCCGCAATCCGCCGCTGTCGGGCACGCGGCTACCGGTCGGGTGCACGGTAATCCGAGGCCCGGACGAGACACGGTGCTGCTCGTCCCAGACGGTCAGCAGGTCGATCAGTTCCGCGACCAGGGTGTCCGCGGCAGGTCCGTAGCCGTGGCCTCCGAACTGAAGGGTCTCGGCGTTCTGTCTGCGCAGGGTGAGGTAGGCGAAGCTGTCGCCGTTCAGCAGGGTCGGGCAGAAGAACCGGTCCTGCGGGTCCAGCAGGCCGGCGGTCTTCTCCCGGTCGACGGTGAGGATTCCGTACGAGCGAGGCTGGCTGGCCAGCCACAGGTGCACCGACTCGAACGCGCTGCCGTCGTCGAGCGCGGCCGTCACCGGCGACCACTGCAGCACGCCCGGCGTGTCGAGCGCCGCCCGCAAAGCGTCCCCATCGACCTGAGTGGAGGTGTCGTCCAACACCAGGACGGCGTCCTCGCCACGCAATGGGATCCGGCGTACCGGGTCCCGGCCGTGGCCCTGCATCGACACGAACCCGCACTGCAACGCCGCCGCCGCGACCAGGTGATCGCCGTCGGGTCGCAGCGTGAGGCAGCGGGTGTGCCCGCGCATCCGCAACGGGATCACCAACACACCATCGGCCGTGAGCTGCCGGATCCACGCCGTTGGTACGTCGCTGGTCTCGACCGTGACGATCACCGCGTCATACGGGCCGCCGTCGGCGTATCCGTGCTCGCCGTCGCCGCAAATCACCTGAACCTGCGGGTAGCCGGCCCGGGCCAACCCGGTCCGGGCGTTGGCAACCACCTGGGCGTCGATGTCGACGGTGACCACCGTCCCGGCCGGGCCGACCACCTCAGCCAGTAGGGCGGCGTTGTAGCCACCTGAGCCGATTTCGAGCACACGCGATCCCGGGCTCAGGGCGGCGGCCTCGATCATGTACGCCTGAAGCCACGGCGCGGAGATCGAGCTGGTCGTCTTCCCGTCCGGGCCGCGCCGGGTGACCACGGTGTCGTCGGCGTACGCCGCCTCGATACTGGTGCCCTCCGGGGCGAACAGATGCCGCGGCACCGCGGCGAACGCCGTGGCCACCGCGGGCTGGGTGATCCACCCTCGGGCGGTGAGCTGGTCGACCAGCTCCTGCCGGGCCTCTTCGGGAGTGCGATCCTGCACGTCGGGGCTGGTGGACACGAGCACCTCTTTCAACAAGACGGATACGAGGTCGAGTAGCCGCCGAACCGCGGCCAGCGCCCGCCCCGGTGGCGGCCGCATAGCGGCCAGCCGGGTGTCGAGCAGCCTGCGCAGTTCGCTGGCATCGGTGACGTCGCTGATGTGCAGCTGGTGGCAGATCGCAGCCCGGCGACGCCGATCGCCGCGGGCGTGATACTTCGCGGCCAGCTGGACCAGCAGGAGCAGAGTGGCCGGATCATCCGGATCGGAGCCGGACGCGTCCTCCGGCGGGGAGGTAGCAAGCAGGTCCAGCAGGCCCAGCCCAGTGCGGGGCAGGCGAGTCCGTTCGGTCAGCACTCGCCCGCCGGCCGGGACGGCCGCAGTCGTGGCCGGCCACAGGTACACGTCAAACAGGACCGGCAGACCGGCGAGCTCGACCGCCACGGCGAGATAGCCGCCGCCAGCCGGCGCGTTGCGCGGCTTCGGCCTGCGATAGAGCGCGACGCCGGGCAACCCGAGGGCGGCGAACGGGTCGATGAGCAACATCTGCGGGATCGGCGAGTCGACTGCGACGATCAGGTCCACGTCGCTGAACGCGTCGCTGTCACCGCGGGCGAGTGAACCGACCAGGACCGCGCCTGCTACCCGCGGATCGGCGTGCAGGACCGCCGTGGCATCGGCCACCCACGCGTCGCGGGCCGCGACGACCGCCGTCAGTACCCAGGCAGGGTCCGGCCTGTCCTGTGACCGCTCCACCATGACCTCGCCGGCGCCGGTCAAGCCTGATCCGCATCGACGGCTGCCGACTGCGACGAGGTGGCCTCGCGTGGCTGGTAGCCGGCGGCCTGTAATGCGTACAGGGTGGCGTACCGGCCGCCGGCGGTGATCAGCTCGGCGTGGGTGCCTTGTTCTTCCAGGACGCCGTCGTGCAGGACGAAGATCCGGTCGGCGTCGACGATGTTGGCGAGCCGGTGGGTGATCAAGATGGTGGTCCTGGTGCCCTGCCGGGAGCGGATTGATTGGAACAGGGCGTGTTCGGCGCGCGGGTCGAGCGCCGAGGACGGTTCGTCCATCACGAGGAGTTCGGCGTTGCGGTAGAAGCCGCGTCCGGCGGTGATCCGCTGCCACTGCCCGCCGGACAGTTCCTGCCCGTCTTTGAACGTGCGGTCCAGCAGGGTTTCGTAACCGTGCGGCAGGGCGGTGATCGGTTCATGGGCGGCGGCCTGCCGTGCGGCGGCTTCGATCCGGGCCTGCTCGGGGATCGTGGCAAGGTCACCCATGGCGATGTTCGTCGCCGCGGTGTACGGCCAGTGGTGATGTTCCTGCATGACCACCGCCATCCGTGCCCGCAACGCCTCGGTATCGAGGTCCGCGAACGGTTGACCGTTCCACTCGATCACGCCACTGGTCGGGGTCCGCAGCCCGGCGATCATCGCGGCCAGGGTGGACTTGCCGGATCCGTTCTCCCCGACGAACGCCACCGTCTGCCCGGCCTCAATGGTCAGGCTGACACCGTCAACCGCCCGGTCCTTGCGGTCCGGGTATTGCAGGCTCACCCCGCGCACGGCCAACTGCTGCAGTGGCGCCGGCATGGGGCGGGTGCCGGTCGAGGCGGCGGGCAGGTAGTCGCCGGCACGGTGGAGGAACTCGACGTACTGCTTCAGGAACTGGCCGTTGGTGAAGACCCGGTCGAGTTGGAACGTCACCGCCGCCAAAGCGCGCTGGGCGGCCTGGACCGCGACCACGCACGTCACCGACGCGGCGAGCGGGATCTTCCCGTCGGACAGCAGCACCCCGAGCAGCAGCCACACCCCGCCCAGGCCCAAGCCGCTGATCGTGGCGCCGATGCTGGTCATCGTGGTTGTCCGTCGCGCCAGATCCAGGTCCACGTCGGTCTGGGCGTGCATCACCCGGTCGAACTGGCCCAACACGAAACTGCGCAGCCCGTAGACGCGTAGCTCCGGCGCCGAGTTGCGTTCGGCCATCTGCCGTTGCAGCACCCACATCCGGCGCCGCCGCACCGACCCGGCCACGAACGTCGCATACCTCAGATGCCCGGCCCGCAACGCCGCGTACGCGTTCGGCACCGTCGCCACCAGCAATGCGCCCAGCAACAGCGGGTTGATCACCGCGACGGCCACCGCGACCGCGCACAGGTTCACCAGACCGGCGAACATGTTGGAGGTCTCCTGCACCAACGTGGCGGCGCTGTCGGGGCCGCGGGTCGCGCGTTCCATGTCGTCGGCGAACGCGTCCTGATCGAACGCCGCCAGCTCCACCGCCGACGTCACCTCGAACAGCCGGCGCTCGGCGGCCTGGGTCACCCGCGGCGTCAACCCGTTCTGCGCATACCCGACCACGATGCCGAGCCCGCCGCGGGCCGCGGTCACCGCTGCGAGCAGGATCAGCGCCGGCAATGCTGCTTTCACCCGATCGGGTGTCGGGCCGCTCGAGAACAGGTGCACCAGGAACCGCTGGGTGGACAGCAGACCGAAGGTCGACATCACCCCGGCGACCACCGTCGCCAGGGCCACGACGAGCGTGCGGACCCGATCAGCGCGCCAGCTGATCGCCACCGCCTCACGCACCAGGCCCGGCAGCTCGGCGAACACCCCGAACACACCGGTCTCCGCCCGACGCCGGATCCCCACCTCCCAATCCGCCGCGCGTAACTCCGGCAACACCGACTCCACCTGAGCCGGCCCGGGTTGCAGAGGGATCTGATCCCTTGCCTGCGTCTTGTCCGTCGTCGCGCTCACCGGCACTCACCTCTGAAAGATCCGCACGGGTCCGAAACTGACATCGGTAGGAAGGGATGGAGGTGTCGGCCGGTCATGCCACATCGGTACCGGTCGCCGAAGAGCGGCCGCGAGCCGCCGCGCACGGTCGGTCGCCGCCACGAGGGGCTTCGGTCGCCCATCCGAAGGACCCACCCGTATCTCACCTGGAACTCCCCGCGTCGTACCGGGTGTCGATGCGATGGGCGCCGATCGGGCAGCCTCCGACGCCGCAGTTCTGACCGGCATGTCGGATCACCAGGCGAACAATGATGGTCTGGATGGAGGTACCGGCGGGCATGTTGTCCGCCACCGGAACGGCGAGCCGCGGTAGGTTTCCTGCACCCCCACCGGCCCACCACCGCCGCGCAGCATCTGCCGTTGCGGCTGGGTATCGACGACACCGGGAGGCACCCGTGATGAGCCAGGAGACGCTGCGCGACCAGATCCGCGCCACGGTCGCCGCGATCGCACCGCTCGATCCTGCCGAAGCTCAGGCCCAGGCGTCGGTAATCGCCTGGATCGACTCCGGCGCACCGCTGTTTCGTGACCACGGCCCTATGCCGCCGCGGCACCTCGCCGTCTACTTCGCGATCCTCGACGACGCCCGCCGCACCGTGCTGCAAGTCGACCACATCAAAGCGAAGGCCTGGGTACTGCCCGGCGGACACGTCGATTCCGAGCCCCCAGCGCAGGCGGTCGTGCGCGAGGCCGCTGAGGAACTCACGGTCCGAGCCGGCTTCCACCCCGCGTTTGACGCCCGTCCGTTGTTCGTCACCGAGAGCATCACTCGGGGCCCAGGCCAGCACACCGACGTCACCCTGTGGTTCGTCCTGCACGGCAGCCAAGACATGCCGCTGGACTGCGACGGAACCGAGTTCCGTGGCCTGCGCTGGGTAAGCATCGATCATCGCGAGAACTGGATCGCCGCCTGCCACGCCCCGACCGAGGTAGACCGCTTTATTACAAAAATGGCCCTTCACCTGCCCCACCCAGCTGCGGTCTGACCGACGCTGGGCGCGCCGGACCCCGAGCTGCCAACCCTCGTTAGTAGCACCGTCGGCGATGTCGAACCTTCGTTCAGCGGTGCGCCTCCTGCCGCTCTTGGATGATCGGGCGCGATCCGGTTCGTGGCGTCCCCACATTGCCCCCTGACCGCCCTGCAGGGTGCAACGCCAGTCATTGCCGCACCGTCGTTCGGAGATGCTGAATCGGGTGAAGGTGGCGATGCCCGGTGAGTGACAAGGGCACAGGGGGCCGTTACGCGCTAACCTTCGCCGGTCCTGGGCGTCGGCGTACGAAGGTGGGCGTGTGCGGTGAGTGGTGAGGTCGAAGTGAAGTACCGGGTCTCCGGCCTTGATGCGCTCCTGGCTGCGCTCGATAGGCGAGGGGTGGCCCTCTCGCCGCAGGTCCGGCAGGAGGACCAGGCATACGCGCCGGCGAGCTGGGTCGACGGGCAGCCTCGGAGCGGGGTGACCTTCGCCAGGTTGCGCGTCCAGAACGGTGTGTGCCTGTTCACGACGAAGACGCCGGTGGATAACGTCCTGGCCTGTCTCGAGTACGAGACAGTCGTCGCGGACCGGGAGCAGATGCACCAGGCCCTGCTGGCGATGGGGTACCGGACGACCGTGCAGGTCGCCAAGACCCGCCGTGTCGGGCGCATCGATGACTACGCGCTGTGTGTTGACCAGGTCGATGGCGTCGGTGCCTTCCTGGAGGTGGAACTCATGACCACCGCGACCGACGACATGGCCGGCGTGCAGGCGCAGCTGGCCCACTGGGTCAGCGGTCTGGGCGCACCGCTGGAACGCATCGGCACCACCTACGATCAGCTCGTCCCACCGGCACGTGTGCCACCTACACAGGCGGGCATCGTCTCCACGGTCTGAGCCGCCCCGCTGGGCCAGCCCGCGCCCGAAGCCATCACTGTCTTGAGCTTCGTCCGGACCGACGCACCGGGTGTCGCATCGGGCCGGAATAGCCACATCATCGCCATTCAGCACATCAGCTCACGAGTCACTGCGGCGAAGACCGCATCGGCCACTTGCTCCTCCGACGCGCTTCCGATGTCGTGCACCTGTGTGCGGTACCCCTGCTCGCGGAGCGACCCTGCGATCCTGCGGTACGCGGCGCCCTCGCCGTCGAGGCCTACGTGAAATCGGCTGTAGGTGCCGCGTTGCTCAGCCCGTCGTTGGCATATCTCGTCCTCACCGACAAGCAAGATCGTCAGGTCCGGCTTGTCGGCGCAGGCGTTCAGCTGCCAGATATAGGGGTCCGGAACACCGTCGAGGTGCTGCAGGACCAGGGAGCTGGGCACGTAACGGTCGCAGACCACGACGCGTCCTTGCGCCAGCGCCGGGCGGACTTGCTCGGCGAGGTGGTGGTAGCGATCCGCCGCTACCAGGCACGCCAGGGTGAGGCCCCGGTAGTCGTGGGTGCCACCTCGGGCAAGTTCGCCGATCGGTCCGTGCGACGGTTCGCTGGTGGTGAGCACGTCATGGCCTGCCCCGGACAGGCTTCGCGCAAGCAGGGTCGTGATGGTCGACTTGCCGACGCCGCTGGGTCCGTCGATCACGATGAACCGCCCCGGGCGGGCCGTCATGCGGTGACCAGCCGCGCGTGTTGTTCGCGCGACAGCTCGGCCAGGTGCCGGCGTACCTGTTCTACCGGCACGCCGCCGAACTGGATGCCGACCGAGAAGTTGAACTCGTCGCGTTGCCGCATGGCCTCATCCACGCCGTTGCTGGTGAGGTCGACGGCGTTGTAGGCAAGCAGTTGCTCGGCCGTGTACTGGCCGGTGGCCATGAGCCGGGTCCATTCCGGCGTGCCGGGGTAGGGGCGGAACTCGAAGACGCTGGAGCGGAACCGCCCGGGCTGGCCGTCAGTGGTGTCCCACAGCTGGTGGACCAAGTTGACGGTGTCGGCGAGTTCGTCGGTGGTTTCGCCGGGGAAGCCCAGGATGAAGTAGCCCTTGACGTTGATGCCGCGTTCGGTGAGCCGGCGCACGACGGTGCGGATCATGTCGGGGTGGATGCGCTTGTCGATGTATTCCAGGACGCGCGGGTTACCGGACTCGATGCCTAGAGCCACCTCACGGAGTCCGTTGGCGACCAGGGCGTCCAAGGTCTGGTCGCTGGCCCGGTCGAGGATGTTGATGCGGCCGGTGGCGTCCCACACCGCCCAGTCGCCGATGCGTTCAGCGGCGAACGCCGTGGTCATGGTGTCGATGACGCGGCGGGCGCCGAGGAACAGGTCGTCGACGAACCGGAACGCGGTCACTCCGTACCTGGCCCGGAGCTCCTCCATCTCGGCAATGATGTTGTCGGGTCGCCGTACGCGGATCTGGATGTCCGGGTTGGCGCTCACGGCGGCGCCGCAGAAAGAGCAGTCGTAGGGGCAACCGCGTGCCCCGACCATGTTCGCCTCGATCCGGCCGTCTTCGGCCATGCGCGGGTCCTGGGTCAGGTACCGGCGGTCCACGAATGGCAGGGCGTCGATGTCCGGGGCGAGGTGGTGGTTCATCCCGGGCCGGCCACCCGAGACCGGCTTGTGGAGGAGCGGATCGACCCACATCACGTTCGGGAGATCCGCGCGGCTGCGATGGTCCTTGAGTAGTTCGACGACGCGGGTCTCACCCTCGCCCAGGACCAGCGCGTGGCAGCGGTTCATCCGCGGGTCGGTGAGGATCTGGGCGGGCATCGCCTTGGCGTGGTGGCCGCCGGCCATGAGCTTGATGCCGGGATCCAGGCCGGCGGCGATCCGGGCGCTCATCTCGTAGGTGGGTGCCAGCAGGTTCAGCCCCACCCAACGAGGCGCCAGAGCGTTGACGTGGTCGATGCTCTCGGCGATGGGAATGCCGTGGGCCTCAGCGTCCAGCACGGCCACGTTGAAGCCCTGCGCAGCGGCGTAGGTCGCGAGGTAAGCCATGCCGAGAACCGGCAGGGTGAAGTCGTTCAGACGGGGTCGTTCGCCGTAGTCGCGCAGCGGCGCGTTGACGAACAACAGGTCGATGGGGCGGGCGGGGTCATGGCCGGCTGCCAGGCTGTTCGGGTGGAGGCTGGGCTCGAGCATGGTGGTCTCCCCAGGCGAGGGTGAGCAGGGTGAGCTCTGACAGGCGATCGCCGGTGAGGCGCCGCCATAGGATGCCGAAGCCGGCCTCATCGGCCGGCCACTCGACGTCGGGGGCCGCTCGGCGGGCCCACGTGCGGACCGCCAAGTCGGCGTAGGGGTAGAAGGCGAAGTCGCCGGTGAAGTCAGCAACCGCGGCGCCGGCTGTCCAAGGACCGATCCGTGGCACCACCTGCAATGCGCTGACCAGTTCTTCCGCCGGCAGCCGCCGCCAATGCGGTCCGTGAGCTAGATAGGCTTGCGCCGCTGCCGTTAGCGCTGGGCGCTTGAACGCCATTCCGAGCTCGGCGAATGCTGCCGGGGACAGACCGACGACCTTTTCGGCGGTTGGGAACAGAAAGCCTGACCCGGCTGGCGACGTCACCGGCTCCCCGTGTGCTTGGCAAAAGCGCTGGTAGAGGGCACGTGCCTGCCCGGCGCGGATGACCTGACGGATGATCGCGGTTCCGATCGCATCCCACAGGTCTGCGTTGCGGACGCGCACGACTGGGCCCAGATCCGCGAGAACACGGCCGAGCGCGTTGTTCAGGTCAGACGGCGTGCTCTGACACCGATCCACTGCCGGCGCATTCTCCGCGTCGGCGGGTAACACTGGCGCGTGTGACAGCTGGCCTACGCTGGCATCCCATCGCAGCCAGATCGGAGCCGTAGCTGCCCGCATGAACCTGACGGCACCGCCGGGCAGCGTCGTCCAACCAGGGTGTTCCCGTACGAGCACTGATGCCGCCTCCACCGCTGCCTCCTCGGTCACGAACGTGTCGTTCAACGCATAAGGGTCTCCTTTCGCTAACGCCGTCCCACAACCGCATGGCCCCCTTTGGCCCATCGGCCCGTTCCGAGGTAGGCACATTCCTGGCCTTTGCTGAGGCGGCCAGCTTCGACCGGGGCGACGAGTGCATCGGTCCGGCCCATTGCAGCTGTCGCGTACCGCGATGCTCTGCTACTGCTCCCTCCACAATCAGGCATGGCCGACGCGACCGGAACGCCGAACTGGCGGGAATCGGTGGGGAATCAACACGGGAGTTCTCGCTCTGACCAGCGGCTACTCAGGAAACCCCAGGTCATCGGATTGATCGAGCACGATGTTCTGTAGGCGGCAGCCGCGCAGGTGCCCGCAGCCCGCGCATCAAGGAGTACAAGTCGCCTGCGCCCCGCTGCGACGCCAGGCTGAGCGGCCCAGAACCCGACAGTCTTACCTACCGGGCGCGCACCGCCAGGCGACAAAAGGGAAGCGCCGCCCCACCCAAAGGGACATGACGTCAGGCAGTTCGGCGCCCAGAACTGATCAAGGACCCGCAGACGATGATCGGTCCCTTGGCACTACACGTTTCGAGAGATCAAGATCGTTCTCGCCTGCGAGGTAAGCCGAAGCAGCAGCCGGCATGAAACACTGGGCACCCAGGGTCACCGCTGCTCCGTCGCAACAACGAGTCCGTGCGGCAGCAACCAGGTGAGAGGAGTGCTCGCATGGGTCGCCGCGACGACATCGAGGCCAGGGCGAACACACTGATGTTCGACGCTCGTCGCCGCATCCCCTCCCCGTCGCTGCCAGGCGACTGTATGACCCACACGGAACTGGCCGACGCCGTCAACATCGCCATGCGCCGGCTCTACCCTGATCGAGCAGAGATTGCCAGGTTCGACGTCAACCAGGGCTGGATCAGCGCCATGGAACGTGGAGATTGCCGCTGGACTACCGATATACGCCGCGCCGCGCTACGCCACGTCCTCAACGTCGTCACCGACGCCGACATAGGTCTCTACCCACAGGAGCTTCCCCTGGACCGAGACCTTCTGCGGTCGAAGGCCGATGGCAGTGCGGATGCGGCGAAGCCTGAACCCAATGTGCGGTTTCGGAAAGCGCGCGTGCGCCTGTTCGGTACACGTGAAGCGCTTGCGGAAGCCGTCAACACCCGTCTCCCCCCAGCCTACATATTAACGGCAAACGACGTCGGCAAAATCGAACGCGGCGTCGTCGGGTATCCCCGTGAAGTGCGAAGGGCAGCCTTCCGCGAGGCCCTACAGGCTGAATCAGACGAGGCTCTAGGATTTGTCGACCGCCGCATTCTTGCGGCCGACGGACCTGTGACTCCGGAGCTGAATCATTCCACCGATGGGCCGAAACCCGGCAGGATCGCAGGTGCCGGGCAGCCAGCATATCGGGTCACAGCAGCACTGAATGTATCCGAGGCTGATGAGGGAATAGCGGCGATCGTCCACTCGACCGACTTTGAAAGTGAAGACTACGTTGATGTTCTTCAGCGTGTCGACAGGCTCGGGCGGAGTGTTAGCCCTTCAACCTTGAATGCCCTGGGCTCGAGCCTGAATTTTTTTGTTACTCAATACGAAACCCTCGATCACGCCAGCCTGTGGCGGCAACTGCAAAAACAGCGACGATGGACGGGCGCTTTGCTGGATGAATACAGGCGCCCAGCTCATCAGCGACAACTATTCGGTTTGGGATCAGCAACTGCTGGCCTCCTTGGGTACGTCGCAGTCGGACGCGGCGACTTCCCGCTGGCACGCGCCTATTGCCTCGAAGCGTTCACGATGGCCGAATACGCAGAGGACCCGAACCTTCAGGCGTGGGTCCGCGGTGTGCAAAGTTTCTGCGAATACTATGCCAAGGACTACCCAGAGGCCCTGCGCTTCGCAACGGATGGGCTTGCCTTCGCTGGGACTGGACCGCAGAGTATACGACTCGCCATCAACGGCGTGGCGCGAGCTGCGGGTAAGCTTGGGGACATAGGCGGGGTGCACAGGGCTGTAGAGAGCGCACACGATTTAATGACGAGGAACGATGTGCCCAAGGGCGTACCGTCCAGCATTGCCTTCGACTGTTACAGCGCGGCTCAGGTAGCAAGTAACGCCGCCACCGCGTACGTGTCTCTTGGACAGCCTGACAGAGTTCAGCAGTTCATCGACCTGGCCATGCCTGACATCAAGAAGTCGAATTCGCCGTGGAGCCAGTCGCTGGTTACCATTGACTTAGCGTCAGCCCTGATCTGCTCCACCGACCCGGACCTAGATCGAGCGGCCGACCTAATCATTGATGCTCTTAACATCTCGCAGGACCGCCCTCTCGTCTCGGTTAGGCAGAGGGCCGGCGATTTCCTGGAGCGCGCTGCCCAGAGGTGGGGCAGGAATCGCCAGATCGATGCCATTCGCGAAGCCGTCACGAGCGCAAACATGCGCGCATGACTGGAGAAGAATATACCGTGGCTCCAAGAGCGTGGGATCGTTTCCGAGAACTCGACCACCTTGTTAACCATTGGAACCGACGTATCGGTCCACCATCCTTTTACTGGTATCTAACATTCGAACAATCTCCCGAGATTCACGCGCTCGTTAGGAGATACCAGCGAGCCATCCCATTTCCATACTATGACCACGTCTCGCTCCGAGACCTACACGTCACACTCGACAGGGTCGAGTATGAGGACACCGGATCACGAAAGACTCTCCATGCAGCTGTAGCCGCCGCTCGGGAAGTATGCAAAAAGCTGCCACCGATACGAGTCGGCATTTCTTCGATGAGTGGAGCGCGTGGTGCTATCGGGTTTGAGATGGAACCACAAGAGTCCATCCGGACACTGCGTGACCAACTACGAGAAGCCACATTGTCCGTCATTCCCGAAGCGCCGGTCCGAGGGCCGGAGTTTCATGCCCACATCGCGATCGCTTATTGCAATTCCGATGAGGTATCGCCAACTGAAACGATCGAGGCAGTGGAAGCACTCGGACCTCTGCGGCCGATTGCCGTTACGGTCGAGAAAGCTACCCTGGTCCTGCTAAGAAGACTTACCAATTCCTACCGATGGACAGCGATATCGCGGATCCCGCTCGGGGGCTAACCTCGCCCGGCGCGACCTGGCCCGTCACCCCGGACGTGCTGCTTCCTAGTCTGTGCCGAACCGCAGTAGAGGCACGTCGAACAGTTCCGGCGCCTTCTGACGGTGAAGAACGGGATCCACCACCTCCACAATGATCAACTCGGTAAGAAACTGCACCTTTGCGCCGAGCAGGTGGCTGGTGTATCCGGTCGCGCTGAGCTCTTTCAGTCCGACGGCGACGTGAAGATGCGGCGCGATGTCACCCACGGCGTCGTCCCAGGCGATCGTGCCGCCGCCGAGTGCTTCGACGTTCTTCAGCTGGACCTTCGTCCAGACGGGTGCCTGCGGGTTCTCGACATGTTCGCACGTGCCGACGAGCTCGACGGCAGCGAACCCGGCTATGAAGATCGGGATGTAGCCGGAGCGGATGCCGTTGTCGTGGCACGCCTGCCGCAAAGACGTGAAGAAGTCGTCGCCGTGCTCGAACACGACAACGACAGTCCGGCCCGCCCGGGTTTCTCGACTCCGCATTCCTATCGCTCCTGTCCGCCCTGGGCAGCGCGGGATGCCTGCGGCCACGGCCAGGCGGTGTCCGCCATGTCACCGGCGGCCGCGAATGCCGCTGCGATGTCGTTGCGGTCGGCGCCGGCCGCAAGAGACAGATGCAGCAGGATGCGGGCCTTGTAGGGGTGCAGCATGCCGCAGCCGATCAGGCCGCGGCTGAGCAGATCACGTTCGGAACCGGCGAAGCCGTAGGTTCCGGCCAGGGTGGGGCCGGCACCGGTTCGTGATGCGAGTACGACCGGTATCCGGGCGGCGGCGTCGGTGAGCACCGGAAGCCAGCTCTCGGGGACGTGGCCGACGCCGAAGCCGGCGATGACCAGACCGTCGACGTTGTTCGTCAGCGCTTCGAGAGTGTTGCCGTTATCCCCGAGCGTGGCGGTGTGAAGGGCCACCGATGGCGCTGCGATCGGCGAGCGCGGCACGGGGAGGATGTTCCGGCTGCTGAGTCGGCTGACGAAATGGGGTTGGTTTTCGGCCATGTAACCGAGCGGGCCTCCGTTCGGGGAGGCGAACGTTGCGGTGTTGGTGGAGTGGGTCTTACGGACTCGGCGGGCCGCGTGGATCTCATCGGACAGAACGACCAGGCACCCCAGATCTCGAGCGGCGGGGCTCGCCGCGACGAGGACTGCGGCGAGCAGGTTCGCGGGACCATCGGCACCGGCCTGCGTGGGGTTGCGCATGGCTCCGGTCACCACAACCGGCTGCGGGCCGGGGTGGAGCAGGTCGAGTACGTAGGCAGTTTCTTCGATGGTGTCCGTGCCTTGGGTGACCACCACACCGGCAGCGCCCGCGTTGAGTTCCTTGCCGATGACCGCCGTCAGCTCGATGAGGTCCTCGATGCTCAGTGAGGCCCCCGGGCGAGTCCGGAACGTCAGGGCGTCGACGTCGATTCCGGTGTCGGCCAGGCCGGGAACGGCATCGAGGAGCTGCTGGGCAGACAGGGTGGGGGCGACGCCGCCTGTCGTGGTGGAGGTCATCGCGATAGTGCCGCCCAGGCCGACCACGAGGACTCGGGGCGTGGCGGCCGCACTCGTTGTAGCTGCCAAGGTGAGCGGCCCTTCTGACGCGGTTGGCGGACGTGACGAGCCTAGCCGTCCGTCTGGATGGCTTCGGCGAGGAACTGGCAGGCGCGGTCGAAACCGGCCAGCGACAGCAGCCGGCTGCGCGGTTGGGCGATGCCCTCGCTGCCCCAGTCGGAGAGTTCGGCGCAGCGGGTGACCAGCCAGCTCCAGTCCAATCCGAGGTAGTCGGCCAAGGCGTGCAGGCGCCGGGGCGGCGTGGTGCCAGCGGATACCGAATGGTGGATCGCATGTCCTGCAGCGTCGCCATAGCCGCGCAGCGTGGTCCGGTCATCGGCGACGTCGACGTACCAGATCCCGTCGGCGCCCAGCCAGGTCGCGGTGATGGCACGGCGACATTGGTCGTAGGCGAATCCGGGTGTGGCGGACAACTCAGGTGCGTCGGTAGCCGCGGTGTGTATGCCGTAGGACTCCATCAGCGCGACCGCGAGCAGCAGCAGCGCCCGCTCCCCGACTGGGGACTTCGCCACCGCCTCGCGCGGTATGCAGAATGCCCGCACGAGGCGCTCGCCCGAACCTGCACCGGCCGAGGTGCTCCGGAGGTATTCGTTCTTGTGGGTGAACAGCAGCCAGCTGGCGGCTTCCTCGCCGCGCTGCTCGCGCGTCCAGAACACTGGTGCGTCCGTGAGGTCTGGCATGTGCCGGCGGATGTGGTCGGCGCAGAACATCGATCCCAGCCACATACGGCTGGCGGGACTGGCATCGACCGCCATGTCACGGCTGACGGCAGACCTGTTCATCTGGGCGAACGCGGCGGTCTCTTGCGCGCTCGAGGCGATCACCGCGTCGTCGGCCAGCAACGCCTCGTCGAAGTTCGAGACCGCCCACAGTAGGGCAAAGGTGAGATCGTCGAGTCGATACGCCAGCGGGATCAGCAGACGGGCGTCGGCAGGAACTCCCCGGAGTCGGCGCCGCGCGTGCCGGCTGTCCAGGACGAAGGTCCCGCCGTCGGGCTCACTCAGCTGACCGACGACCAATCCCCGGCCGGGCCGCCGGATGAATGGATCTTCCGCGTAGCCTTCGGGCACCCGCGCCATCACCTGATCTCCGAGGACCGCGGGATGTAGCTGCACCGGGATGGCCGATCCCGGCAGTGCCCGGCCCGGCGGCGTGACCAGATAGCTCTCGGCAGGACCGGCATCCTTGAAAGGGTGGTGCGGCCCGCCAGCCCAGCGGGGTGTCAGTTCTGCTGGAGTCCGGAAAGCTCGGGTGGGCTCCACAGCGGCGGGGTGCCAAGGGGTTGTAGTTCCACCGTGGTCAACTGCTTCTCGCTGGTCATTGCTGCCTCCGGAGACCGCAACGGTGACCCCCCGAGGTCCGCTGTTCGTAGTCGCGTCGCTCGCCAGGTCCGGCATGCCGCGGCTGCTGCGGAAGCCGATCGCATGATCCGTTTCAACGCCCATGACCCGTCGAAATGCCGCTCGCCGCGGCGAGCGTGGAAAGGTGACCACGCCACGCTCGATTTTGCCGATGTCGTTGGCCGAGACCATGAATGCCGGCGGCAGGTGCGCATTTACCGCGTCTGCCAGAGCTTCACGGGTGCCGAACAGCCGGATTCGAGCACTTCGGAAGGGTTCGTTCGGCGTGTAGCGCGAGTCTGCCATGGCCCCTCCGTTGCGCTGGCCCGGACGGTACAGGCTGCGACGCGTCCGTCTACCTTAAGCGACCGGGGTGCAACACGTCGTGCTTGCGCCCGTCGTTCACGGTTGGGTGGAGCTGACGTAGCCGTCGTCGATGGCCATCGCCGTCGCCGCATCCGGTATGGGCTGGTTTGCTATAGCCGCGGGAATGCGGGCTTCACGTAAGAGGATGGCCAGATGGCAGAGGGTCGAGCCGCCGTCGAACACGAAGCCGGCCACCTTGCCGATCAGCAGAGACAGGATCGCGTACGGCCGGTTGGCGTAGATGATCGGGCGTTGGGGCATCGCAGCGATCGTGTCCATCAGCTCGACGAGATGCCGGCTGGTCGGCACGGGTGCTTGGGAGCCGATGTTCACGATCGGCGCGACGCTGAGCTCGGTGAGGTGCTCGCTGTCGACCCGCAGCAGGGGTCCCTGGGCGGACCCGGAACTGATGACGGTCGCGTCTTGGCCGCGGGTGGGCGGCGACTGGTGCTTCGGGATCGAGTAGTCGACGAAGTAGAGGGTTCCCGCCTCAATAACCCACTCCAGGTGGGCTTGCGGATGGATGGCGGTGACGGTGTGGGTGAACTCGGCAACGTGCCGCAACGCAAGGGTCGGCCAGCCAGGCAACTGGTCGATTGCGGACCACGCTGAGGGGTCGGCGGGCGGGGGTAGGAGGAGTTCGCTGGTGGTGTCGAGGCCGCGGTTGATGGCCAGCAGTCCGCTGGACGAGTGCTCCATGATGGTGCCGCCGTCGGGCAGGGCGCGGGTGACAGCTCCTGCGCTGCCACGTACGAAGCGGCGCACGATGACGGTGTGCGGCCGGTGGGGGTCGGCCCGGGTGCCGCAGGCCTGGGTGAGGAATGTTGTGAGGTCGGCGGCGGGGATGATGTTCTGCCGTGCTGAGGTGCCAAGGTCGACAACGACTTCACCGTCGAGGGCGGTCCACCACACCGGGTGCAACGTGGGGTTTTGCAGGCCGAGACCGTTGACGGTGATGATCCATCCGTCGCTAATTTGAATGCCGTGGCGCATCGCGAGCCGGTACATCGCCGACCGCTTGGCGGTGACCGCGTGCACGATGCTCGCGCATGCGCCGAGGGCGACGTCGGAGGCCGAGCCGTCGCGCAGGTAGAGCGAGTCCCAGGCGAACAGTGGAAGCCGGGGGTGCGCTCGCGTCAGGCCCGCGGTGACAGGCCGGACCTGAACGAGGTGGACCAGAGCGCCGTCCCAGGCCCACTCAATGTCGACGCTGTGGCCGAATACTCCGGCCAGGGACACGGCAAGCCGGGTGACGTCGCCATATGGCTGCGTGTCGTACTGGCCGACCGTGTGGTGGGTGCTGACGACGTCGGCTTCGCCGCTGACCAGGGTGTCGCCGGTGCCGGTGACCGCTTCGATGATGACGTGATCCTGCTGGCTGAACGCCACGCCGGCGAGGCGGGCCGGGACCATGGACTGCACGATGACAGCCATCCGTGGCTGTGGGCTGGTGTCCCCGGCACGAAGCCGGCCCAGGACCGCGCCGAGGCTGTAGAAGGACCGCCAGCACGCGACGATTGCTGCGTACACGTCGTCGAGAGTGTTGAGGTGCAGGTACGAGTCGTACAACCCGGCGTGGCTCTGCCGGTCGCCGTCCTCGACGGTGCTGGACGACCGGACGGCCCAGGGTCCGGGAACGTCTTTGACGTGGGTGTCGAGCTGGTCGCGCATCTTCGGTGTCAGCTCGATCTCCTGCAGGAGACTCGCGAGCCGGTATTCCCAGTTGGTCAGGTCGTGCCCGACGGTGGCCTCAAGGTCGGCGAAGTGATACCCGATCTGCTCGAGCCGCTGGGCGCCGAGGGTCTCGGTGAGCCAGTCGACCGGGATGCACACGGCCGGCGGGATGGTGGCGTGCGGCATGGCGTAGACCAGGCGGGCGAATTTCTGGCCGGTCAGTTGCGGCTTAGTGGGTGTTTGAGAGGGCGGTTATCCGGGCGCGCTGAGTGTCCGGCGGGCTTGTCGGGTGGCAGGTCGGCCACGGTCGAGGCGGCGGACCATGGTGTTGATCGCGGCCCATCGGATGAGCGCTTCGGACACTGCGGGGTCGCGTTCGTAGTCGCGGGCCAGGCGGCGGTGCGCGGTAAGCCAAGCAAGGCTGCGTTCGACGACCCACCGCTTCGGGTGCACGACGAAACCTTGCTGGTCCGCTGGTTTGCGGACGATCTCGACGGTGATCTTCAGGGTCTCGGCAGCCCAGTCGACCAGCTTGCCGGCGAAGCCCTGATCGGCGAACACGTACCGGATCGGCGAGGCCGTGTAGGTGCTGAGCAGGGTCGTCTTCGCGCCGTCGCGGTCCTGCCACGACGCTGACATCACGCAGACCACGACCAGCAGACCGAGGGTGTCGGTGACGATGAACCGCTTACGGCCGTTGACCTTCTTACCCGCGTCGTAGCCGCGGGAGTCCCTGCCGACGGTGTCGGCGGCCTTGACCGACTGCGAGTCCATGACCCCGGCCGACGGCTCGGGCTCACGGCCCTCGGCGAGGCGCAGCTGTTCACGGAGTTCTTCCAGGATCCGTTCGGTGACCTGGCGTTGCTCCCACTGCTGAAACTGCCAGTACACGGTCTGCCAGGGCGGGAAATCAACCGGTAGTTGCCGCCACGAGCAGCCGCTGCGGACCACGTACAGAATCGCGTCCACGATCGCCCGCCGCGGATGCTTCGGGATCCGACCTGGCTCCTTGATCAAGGGGAGCATCGGCTCCACGATCTCCCACTGCGCATCGGTCAAGTCCGACGGGTACCGCCGCTCACGCTTCACCGCGACAGCATCAGGCCACCCCGGCCGCCGTCAGGGACACGCCGTGCGACACCACTCTCAAACACACACTTAGGTTCGGCGTCGGTAGCCAGGTGTAGGGGTGGGTTGGTCACGGGGACCTCGCTGTCAGCTCAGGGCTGGCAGCGAGCGGTTTAGCTCGGGGGTTGCTGCGCCAGCCATTTGTCGAGAAGGATGCGGATCTGTTGATCAAGCTCGTCGGAGTCGTCGGTCGAGTTGTCGATCGTCCAGTCCGGGGAGATGCGATCAAATCCCCAAGATTGGACGCTGTCCGGAACAACGTTCACGTCTCCGCGTGCCTGCAGGCGCCGGGTGCGGACAGCGTCAGAGCAGGCAACGTGGACGAACTGGAAGCCGGTTTCGCGTAGACGGGGGTAATCGACAAGGGTGTCGCGAAGGTCGTCGTTGATCACGACGTCGGCGGTCGACCTGTCGACCCGGTTCAGGAAGTCTTCGACGAGAAAATCGGCATTGATCCTGCGCAGATGTGTTGCCAGGGAGCGGAGGATGTCGTTGTCGTGGGTCCAGAGCGGCACATCACGACCGGCGGTCGCATAGATGTGCTGTTGCAGCTGGTACAGCGGCAGCGCGAGCTTGACGATCTCCACCCGCAGACCGCGGGAGGTCAGCGCGCCTTCGATCCTCGCGCTGACGGTCGACTTGCCGGCCCCGGCAACCCCGTAGACACAGAGCATGCGCATTGCCGCTGCTTCCACCCTTCTCGTCTTGCTCAGGGAACCTTGTCCCGCTGCTTGAGCTTCTTCAGCCAACTCAACTTGGAGAGATGATCCTCGACGAAACCGACGTTATGTGCGTCGAGGAACAACCGAGTCCAAACGTTCAACGACTCGAATTCGGCCAGGACCTCGTCGTACGCGCCCGGCCGGGCAAGTGCACGGCTGCGAACGTACTCGACCTCCACCTGGTGCAAGACGTCCGGCACACCGTCCGTCGAGCACTCGTCGAACATGATCGAAAAGACATGCCCGGTGTCGAGCGACTCCAGCATGACGTTGTAACGCGTCCGCACGTACGTGCCGATCGGCACCACCGTCGCCCCGAACCGCTCCTGAGCCACAGCTACCAGGTCAGGGTCGGCCGGTAGGACCACACCGTCGGTCAGTTCTTCGCGGCGGATCGCCGCGTCCGCGTCGAACCACTTGCGGCGGATGATCCATCGCCCGTCAACGGCCGGGATGAAGGCGAGGTCGCCTCGCTCGCCGTCAGCGCCGGGGACCTCGAACAGGTGGGTCGGGAAACTCCACTGCTCGAAGTCATTGCCGTGCTCCGGCATCCAGCCCGGCAGTTCACCGTCGGCGAGCAGCCCACGGATTTTCAATGCAAGATGCCAGATGTCCGGTTGTCCGGAGAGGGTGAACTTCTGTTCGATCTCGGTGCCAGGAGCGGCGTTGATGAACCATCGCTGGTGGTTGTTGAGCTGCGGCCGGTGTCGGCGGTGACGTTGGCCGAGGTCCTCCAGCCAGCCCAATACGGTGCCGGTGTCGTCCGGATCACCCAGAAGCTCTTCGCCGTCAAGGGCGACAAACAGCGCCTCCTCCCCGGAAACCTCGACCTGTGAGTACGGGCGCCAACCGGATTCGGCGTCGCCAGCAAGGCAGAACAGCGGCGCTGTCGGCCCCGGGAACTTCGTCGAGCCGGCGACGAGCGTGCCCCACTTCGCCATCCCGTTCTGCGGCAGCTCTCCCGGACGGTGGATCTGGTAAGACATGGCGGGCGGCACCAGGCCACGACCGAGTACGACGGTGTTGCGGAAGGCAGACTCCGGATGGCCGATGGAGGCGAGCACCGCATAGTCGACCGCGGCTGGTCTATGGCGCAGGATCGGCGCGCCCAAGACCATCACGATCTGGGCAAGTGCCGTCTCCGGCGGCACTAATTGACTCATCCGGCCTACCTCCCGTTTCGTACGGCAGCTACACACCACCGTGGAGTTCCACAGTCACGCATCTCGGACCAGCCGGGAACGCCAAGTTGGCGGGAAGCGACCGGGATTCAGAGGGGAATCGGCAGGCAGACGCCACCTCGGGTGGAGGATCGCGCAGCCGAGACAGCCCGCAGGAGATCGGTCAAACCGACCACTATTTCGGGCACGGATCAGGCGACTTAAGGACGCAGCAGGAAGCAGCCGCCAGCAGCTATGAAATGGCCGTCAATCCTATTTGCCGTGGAAACCTGTGGGGGCAGCCACCCGCTAGCTCATTGGCCCATGTCCGCGCCACGAGGGCCCTAACCCGACGAAGACAGGCTAGAAGGCTGGCCAGCCGTAAGCCGCTCACGGCCGCGCTTGGTCGTTGCCGACCTTCTGACTAGTTGGCAGCGGCAGTTTGAGGAGAAGTAGGTCCATTGATGGCCCCCAGGACAACGTCGTTTCGCCGGCCTCGATCCAGCCGGCCCGCCGGTACATGCCCCGCGCAGCGGAACGCGGATCAGACGCCAGGGTGGCGAAACGCTCAGGGCGGTCTTCGAGCAGTTGACGGATCAGAACGTCGCCGATCCCCTCACCGCGCCGCCGAGGTGTCACGATCCACTCCATGACGGCGAACTTGGCGGCGTCCACGATCTCGGCAGGGGCCGGCCGGCTCGCGTTCGACCACCACGTTCCAGCAGGCATGATCCACCCGTAGGAGGCTCCGATCAGCGTGTCGCCATCCTTGGCGGTGATCAGCGTGAAACCGGGACGTCGTGATTCCTCGAGGAGGCTGGTTCGGAATCGGTCGACCTGCTCGAGACCCTCGTTGTACGGCGGTTCGGCGTAGACGACCGCGTAAAGATCGACCAACGGAGCCGCCGCAGTCAGTGAAGTCGGACCCTGATGCCGCGCGTAGGTGATCACAGCAGAATGCTAGGCGACGACGCGTTCGGTGAGTTCCCGATACATCGGCCGATTCCGTTCTTGGGCGGGGACCGCGCCCGTGACCTGCCGGGCGACCGTGCGAAGTAGTTCGTTGTGCTGGTCCGATGGAAGTTGGTCGAGTGCGTCTGCCGCTTGCCGGAGTCCGTCCGGGATACAACCTCCACGGATCAACGCCGCGGCGTGGTGCAGCTGGACCTGGGTCCGCAGACGTAACAAGGAGGCGGGATACAGCTGCTCCGCCTGCTCTCTCGCTCGACTCGCCTCCGGAACTTGGCCGGCGTGGGCGTAGACCCAGGCTTCGGTATGCCGGAGGCGGTGCTCCGGCCATCCCCACAGCGAGCCCGTGTCTCGAGTTACCGAGCTGGGGAGTTGCTCGGCCAAGTCGTTGAGCTGGCGAACGGTGGCGATCGCTTCGGTGTGCTCGCCGGCTAGGGAGAGCGCTTGCGCTCGACCAGCAAGCAGTCCGCACGACGCCGAGGTCGCGCGTCCGTGGGTCAGGGGTAACACATCATCGGCAAGGCGGAGGGTTTCGGCTGGGGGGCGGCCGTCGTAGCAGCCGTTCACCACGTCCCATGCCCTAGTCAGCACGATGGAGTCCGCGTCACCGGATTTGTCGGCGTAACTTTGCGCGTTGCGCCACCACCGGGCGGCGACGAGCGTCTGGCCTGCCGCGACCATGCTTTGCGCTACGAGCACCGAGAGACGCGCCATGACCTGTAACAGGTGGTTCCGCGCTGCGCCGGCGGCGACCCCCGCCATCGTTTGCACCACGGTTAGGTCAGCCCGCAGAGTCGCTAAGACCTGGTCGGCCGGTTGCCGGTAGTAGGCGTTCCCGTAATCGGCAACGATCTGATCCCACTGATCCAGGTCCGGGTCCACGGCGGCGCAAATGCCGTGGCGAAGGGCCTCCCACTGCACGAGTGGATTCGCACTCGCCGCCAGGACGCTGACTGCTTTCAGTAGGTCTCGCCGCTGCATTGGGATCGCGCTGCTGTCGTCTCCGTAGGGAACATTGCCCGGCATCCGCCGAGTCGTGGGCACACCGGGCCACTGCTGGGAAGGATACTCAGACGGGCCTGTTGCTGGTGGATCAACGGATGCAGTCTGCGTTACAGGGACGCCGGCGCGTCCACCGTTGATCGACAGGAACGACTCACGTCGAGCGGGACGGTGCTGCCCGTCGGTCCAGCCGGCATGGGCGTCCGCCATCAGCGGCCATACCCCGCCGGTGGACGCGGGTCCCGGGCGGCGAGAGTCGAAGAACCCGATGGCTTCATCTGACGGTGCCTGCAGCGCCTGGCGAAGGGCGGCGCGGCGTGGAGCACGCGGGAAAGTGACTACACCGCGTTCGATTTTCCCTATGTCGTGCGGCGATAGCAGGAACGCGGGAGAAAGATAGGCATTAGCTGCTTCGGCAAGAGCCTCGCGGGTACCGAAAAGGCGCAGGCGCGCGTCGCGGAACTGCCTGTTAGGCGTCCTGCGCGACTCCGTCATTCCTTCTCCCCGGTGCGTTCACTCCGGCCTCGGCGCACGTAACTCTCGGTCCACTAGGCGACCGCTACGTGAGTATCGAGAGGCGATCATCCTTGTGGGCGGGCATCGCAACGCCGTGGTCAACGCTGGCTCGGCGCAGTGCAGGCTGGCGCCACAGAACGGGCGCCAGCCTCCTGGCGAGCAGCATGAGACTTGCCCTTTGTCTGTTACCGATCGAAGTCGCCGTCCTTGGCTCCTCCGACGAATGCATCGAACTCAGAGTCGGTGAAGATCAGGGTTCCAGCGTCTGGGCGCTTGGAGTTGCGGACCGCTACCCCGCCTTCCTCGAGGTTGCATACCTCGACGCAGTCAGAGCCGCCCCCTGATCGACGGGACTTGAACCACACGCCCGGGGGGCGCCCACCGGTTGTCTCGTTCGCGGGAATACGCATTGTCATCTCCTGCTCAGACAGTCCTCGGCCGCTGCGGCGAGGCACTCGATGGATTCGGCTGGGCCGAGCGCGGCCCGCCGGAGTTCGGCGGCAAGGTCGGAGTAGATGGTGACCTTGGCCTGGTCGTGGAGCAGCATGTCCTCGATGTTGGTGTCGACGTTGACGACGACCGAGTCATCTGGGTCCGCGTAGGTGTAGTGGGTGAATGCTGTCCGAGCCTGCGCGTGCCGGCTCAACCCGCTGACGAACGGTAGTACCCGGACCGTGACCGACGGTTGGTTGAGCGCAGCCCCAACCAGGTGGTCTAGCTGGTCGTGCATCACTTGCGGGGGTGCCACCGCGAGTCGGCGCAGCACTGCTTCGTCCAAGATGACTTCCAAGGGAGTCGCGTCCGGCCCTGACAGGATCGCCTGGCGTTGAATCCGGGCCTCGAGCATTCGTGCGGTAGAGAAGCGGCGGGAGTTGGCAGCCCGGTCGGCAGCGGCTCTCACGGCGGCGAATTCCTGTGTCTGCAGGAGCCCGGGGATGAGGAACGGCTGGAACTGGAAGATGGTCGCAGCTCCGCTTTCGAGATCAGCCGTTCGCGCTTGTCGTGGCCCCATCTCGTCGTCGAACCGTTCCCACCAGCCCTGGTGAGCTGAACCACGGGCCAGCCGCATTACCAAGCCAAATCGATCCCCGGTGACAGCGAGATGAGTCAAGATAGCCTCAATCGCTGCCGGATCGACCCGGCGATTTGCGGTCTCAATGTGGCTAATTTTCTGCCGTTGTATTCCTGTCTCAGCGAAGAGTTTTTCTGTGGTATATCCCGCGTCCTGCCGGATGCTGAACATTTCTTCGGCGAGTCGCAACCTGCAAACATAGGGGCTGACTCCCACAACAGCACCTCCCAGACTCACCCCGACGTTCGACTTATCCAATGCTGGCCCAGCAACATCGGCATCGTAACCCACGTTTTTCTAGCTTGGCCGACCCCCGCATGCGCCGCACTCATGTTGTTGCTGGTCGGGCCGCCGATACCCGCTACATTCCCTTTTAAATTCCCGCCCAATTCCCGCGTGCCTGCCTTCACCACCTGTACGCGATGGGTGATCGTGGACCCACGCAATCAGTTGATGATGTCGAGGCACCCCCGCTCGACGGATGTCAAACCGGAGTACAGCAGCCCAGTGAGCGCCTATCGCGTGCGGCGAGATGGGTAGCAGAGTTGGCGGAGGAGTTGACGATGACCAGCACGGTGGACCTGGCACTCAACAGCACCGCGGCAGCGTGCGGCCGATCGCGCACGGCGATCGCCCTCGCCGCGCTCACGACACCGCCGGCCAGAGGCCCGCTCCCTGACGTACAGGCGAGCCCGCAGGCCAGCCTGACCCCTGCACCGGCCAGTGGGCGATCCAATTCGGCGCGGGTTCCCACCTGCTCCAATCCGCAGGAATCGATCTGGGCCGTACGAGTGGACCGGCCGGACGGCACCCACAATTATGTTGGACCCGAAACAGGTGAGCCGGCCGCTGAGGCACGCCGCACTCGAGAACAGCATCAGTGGGCCGCCGCAGGCCTGTGGGCGCCGTCAGTATCCGTTGTCAAAATGGCCGCAACCGCCTTCGTGTCCCACGCACGACGCCACCCCAATTGCACCTCCACCGAGTGCCCTCGATCGACTGATCCGCCCTCTGCTGCCGATACAGATTGCGGCGCTTCCCCCGGACCGGCACGAGAGCACCCGATTGCAGCTGACATCGGCTACCTGAACTCCCGGTCGCGGTAATCGCATATGTCATTGCCGCGGCCGGGCGAAACCCGTAAGACGACCAAGAACCCCGAGGTTGGCTATTCCCGTCGGAAAGCAGCACACAACGAGAGAGCGGGGGCCTGATGTCCCAGACACGGGACTATCCGCCGGCGGTGATCGTGCATCGGCCGGACTGTCTTGACGTGCGTGGCCAGTCGTTGACGCAGCTGCCTACGGCGGAGCTGGCCCGGCTACACCCGAATGGCCGGCGGCACGACTGCTTCCAGTTCCATCAGAACTCGGTGGGTGTCGCCGAGGAAGTGCGCTACTTGCCGCACGGCTATGAACCATCCGAGCAGACGTACCCGGACGCCGTCCGTGCGTGCTGTCGCCATTGCGGCAGCACGCACGGCACGCTCGACGCGCTGATCCTGCCACCCGGCGCCCGCGTCGTGGACCCGGCGCAGCGGGAATAGCTCCGGTGGGGCTGCCACCTTTCAGGTGTGCCTCCGACCGCCGCCGACGCCCCCAGAAATCGTGCGGCGCGGCATCGGCAGCCCACTGGGCACGCGTACAGATGTCCGATCGCCAGATCATCACGTTCCGGCACGCGCCGCCCGTCGACAGATCAACGCCTGTCGACCTGAAGTCTGTTCGTTCACAACCACGTCGAGGACCCCTGGCATGACTTCAAACGCGCCAAAACTGTCCATAGTGGAGCGCACAAGCAAGTATCTCGGCCAAGCGGAGAGCTTGGGCGCACTGGCCCACGACGCGTACTGGCTCGTCCATCACGACGTCACTGGTGCGCTCAAGGGTTCCCGGCGGGCCGCCGACCGGATCATCGCGGCGTCGACTCTGGCGGAACTGCTCGAGCTTGATGCCATCAAGGTCGAGCCGGATCGGGTTGTTGCCAATAAGGGCAGGTCGGTTGCCGACGATCGGCTGTTGGCGGCCGTCCGCGATCAACTGCTGGAGGCTCCACGACTGAGTCCGGTGGATGTCATCGACGCTCTGGCCTCAGATATCCGTGGCCGAGTAGCTGAGCGGCTGATCACATCCGGATTAGCGGTGACGAGGAGATCCGGGTTTCGCCGGGTGACCGTGCGGCGTGAAGGCGACCTGGCGCCCGCGTCGGTCGAGGCTGACCTGATCAACAGCGTTGTCAGCGGACACCGGTTGACCAACCATCAGCGGTTCCTGCTCACCTTGCTGCACCACGCCAGCGGAGCTGGATTCTTGCACACTACTTTCACCCCGATTATGTCGAAACAAGTGTTTACTCCCGATCTAATCGAGCGGGCTTTCACCCATGAGCAGGCCGCCGCAGCCCAATACGGCTGCCTGGCGGAGGCCGCGTGCATCTCCTTGCGGTTGATAGCCGCCGCCTAGTCCTTCCCCTCAGCTGAACGCTCGCCCCTCGTCACCCTTCTCATCTTGGAGCACTCATGCCGCGTCGACGACCGCCTTCCCTCTACGCCGGCCTACGCCGGTCGCGGTTGGGTGTCGGACCGCTGGTGCTGTACGGCATCGCTGCCGTGACACCGCTGACGGTCATTGTCGGCGGGCAGTCGCTGGGATTCGGGCAGATCCAGCAGTTGGGCACCCCCGTCGGGTACCTGCTCGCCGCCGCGGTGCTCGCGGTGTTCGCGGTCGGTGTCGCAGCGATGGCCCGACACCTACCAAACCCTGGCGCGTTCTACTCCTACGTCGCTGCGGGCCTCGGCCAGCCCTTGGCTGCCGCCACGGCGGCGATCGCGTTGGTGGCCTATTTTGCGATCCAAATCGGCCTGTTCGGCCTGTTCGGGGTGGCCGCGGTCGCGATGTTCAGCGCGTTCGGGGTTGCCGGATGGTGGGCTTTCTGGGCGTTGGCCGGGTGGGCGGCGCTGTTCGGGCTCGGCCAGCTGAAGATCCGCACCAACGCGAAAATCCTCGCGGTGCTGATCAACGCTGAACTCGTGCTGGTTCTGGTGCTGGACAGCGTCATGGTGCTGCACCCGGCCGACGGGATCCGGTTCGACGCGCTGAACCCGATGCTGCTGGCCAACGCCACCGGGATCGCGTCCCTGGTCGGGGCGATCACCGGCCTGGTCGGCTTCGAGGTTCCGCTCGCGTTCGCGCCGCTGGCCGTGGACCCGAGAACCACGGTGCGGCGAGCCATCGGCTGGATCCTGCTGATCGTCGCCCTGTTGTACGGCGGGTCGGCATGGGCGATGACCGTGATCGCCGGCCCAGACCGGATCATCGGCATCGCCGCCCAGCACCCCAGCGACCTGTTCTTCTACCTCGCCGCACCGCACGTGCCAGTGGTGGTGATGACCGCCGCGCTGGTGCTGTTCACCACCAGTCTGTTCGCCGCGATCCTGGCCTTCCACTCCACCATCGGCCGCTACACCCTCACCCTGGCGCGCGAAGGAGTGCTGCCCAGCTGGCTGGCGATCACCCGCAGCGACGACGTCCCCGCCGCCGCCTCCCTAACGCAGTCCACGATCGCGTTCGTCGTGCTCGTCGCGGCGGGCTTGCTGGGGTTGGACCCGGTGCAGGATCTGTTCTTCTTCGGCACTACCGCCGGTGGCCTCGGTGTCCTGATCATGATGTGCCTGACAGGGGCCGCGGTCATCCGCTACTTCCGCCACAACCCGCACGGCGAAACCCTATGGCAGCGCCGGATTGCTCCGCTCACCTCCACGGTCCTGCTGACGGTGATCGCCGCGGTCTGTGTCGCGTTCTTCGGTGACCTGCTCGGCACCACCAACCCGGTCAAGATCTGGTCCGCGCCCCTTGTCTACGCCACGGTCGCGTCGGCCGGCATCTGCTGGGCGCTGCACCTGCGCCGGCACCGCCCGCACGTCTACGCCGTCATCGGCCTGGGGGACCGGAGCCGTGCCCAGCCCGACGCGATCCCGATCGGGCAGGGACGCCAGTCGGATCCCAAATCGAGTCCTTCGCCGTCACCGGTCAACCGGTGACGCTTCTTCGCCACGTACCGCAGCTTCTTGGAAAGGCCAAATGATTGCCATGAACGGACTTGCGAATCTCGTCCTACGCGACGCCCACCCACTCGACCGTCCGGCTGCAGCCGAGGTCCTCACCGCCGCTTTCGGCAACAGCCCGGTGGTCTGCTGGGCCGAACCCGACCCAGCTGCGCGCGCCGCGCAGCTCGGCCCGTACTTCGCGGCCATGGTCGCCCTCGCCGCAGAGACCGGCACCGTGCATCTGGCCATCACTGACAACCGCATCGTCGGCGTCGCGCTCTGGTACCCGCGCACCACGGCCGGGCTCAAGGCACACGAGGTTCTCGACGCCCAGAGCCTCGAAGCCGGTCCGGAGAGCCTGCGCCGGCTCGGCCGACTCGAGCAACTGCTGCACGCGCGCCGGCCCCAAGAGCCGCACCACTACCTGGCTTACCTCGGTGTCGCACCCGGCGATCAGAGCAAAGGCATCGGGACCGCGCTGGTCATCAAGCACCACAAAACCCTGCGCGTCGCCGGTACGCCGGCCTACCTGGAAGCCAACGATCCGCGCAACCGGGCCCTGTATGCCCGGCTCGGCTACACCGACCACGGAACGCCGATCACCGGCCACGGCGGCCCGCCGGTCTATCCCATGCAGCGGACCTTCGCGCCCTGACCGCTACCGCAGATCTGACACGAGGTCAGCAAGTAGCCGGCGCTGACCTGCACGCGACGGACCTGCGGCGGCCCACGGCGCGTCGACACCTCGCCCGCAGCATCTGCCGCACTGGGCGGTGCGGCGGGCGAGGCACCAACCGGTCACCCGGCCGTGTGCCCGGCTGGCCCTGGGCACACCCGCGTCCACCGGGTGACCACGGCGGGGCGCCTTTGACCTTCCCCAGCGTCAGAGGCGTCCCGCGCACCAACCCCTTCTTCACCCCCTTGATGATGAGAGGCGACACCGACCCATGATGGGCATCGGCACCTACGACCGACCTGCACGACACCCCACCCCTTCCTCGACCGGCGCCGGCAACTTCAGCGCGGCCACCCCCAGGCCAGCACACCCGGCCAGCCGCAGCGACGCCCGTCGTGGCGCCGCCGCCGGCTCGGGCACCGGTGCGGCCATGCGGCCCGCAGCGCTGCGAACGGGGGCGGGGGCGTGACCGGGCCGGTGACGTTGGCGCGGCGCACCATGGGCGCCGGCGCGCTGATCGGGGTGGCGGCCGTCGCGTCGTCGCCGCAGACGGTCCTCAACGGTGGTATCCCCGCCACCTATGCCCAATCCGGGGTGCAAGGCGTCCCGCTGTCATTCGTGATCGTCACGCTGGTGCTGGCGTTGCTAGGCGTCGGTTACGTTGCCGTGTCCCGGCACGTCCCGCACGGTGCACCGTTCTACGCCCAGCTTGCCCGCGGTCTCGGCCCGGGCTGGGGTCTGGCCGCCGCCGGGGTCGCCCTGCTCGGCTACAACACCCTGCAAATCTCTCTGTATGCCCTGCTGGGCACCAGCATCGCGGCGATGACCGGTATCGGGTCGTGGTGGATGTGGGCTGCAGCGGGATGGCTGATCGTGCTGCTGCTGGGCCAGTATCCCGGCGCCGCTAACGCGAAGCTCTTCGGCGTGCTGCTCGCGTGCGAGGTCGGCATCGTGCTGGCGTTCGACGTCGCCGCCCTGGCCAACCCGGCCCAAGGCATCACGTTCGACGGGTTCGTACCGTCGGAGCTCTTTGTCGCCGGGGGCGGCGCCGGGGCGCTGGTCTTCGCCGTCGCGGCGTTCGCCGGTGCGGAAAGCCTGCCCGCCTTCGGTGACGAGGCCCGTTCGACCCTCACCATCGTGATCGCCACGTTCGCCGCGTATGGGCTGCTCGGCGGTCTCTACGCGCTGACCTCCTGGGCTTACGCCGCCGTGGTAGGACCGACCCGATTGGAAGCCGGGGCGGCGGTGGACGAGCCCATGACGATCCTGGCCAACACATGGGGGCCCGGGATCGGCGGCTTGGGCACTCTGCTGCTGGTCACCAGTGTGCTGGCCGCGATGTCGGCGTTTCACGGCATCGTCGCCCGCTACCTGTTTGCCCTGGCCGACGACGGTGTGCTGCCCACGGCGTTGGCTTCGATCACCCCTGGCGCCAAGGGTGGTGCCCCGCGAGGCGGGTCATTGACACAGGCCGCGATCTCCGGAGTTGTACTTGGCGGATTCGTGATCAGCGGTATTGACCCGATGACGGTGATGTTCGTGTGGCTGTCGAGCATCGGCGCTGTCTGCATCCTCGGCCTGCTGATGCTGTCGTCGTGGTCGGCTATCTCGTTCTTCGGCAAAGGCGCCGGCCGGGAATCAGTGTGGGTGCGTCAACTGCTCCCTGGTGCCGGCGGCGTCACCGGCGTGCTCACGTTGGTGTTCGTGCTGTCCAACCTGCCGATGATGCTCGGCCTGCCCGACGGCTCCCCCCTGCCCCTGCTCATCGGCGGCCCGCTACTGGCCGTCATCGTCACTGTGTTCGTCGCCCGCGGCCGGTCGCTCAAACAGCACCGGCCCGAGGTGTACGCGCAGCTCGGCCACCGCCAGGTGGACCCTCTCCAAGTACGCGATCCGCGGATCGTGGGGCTGAAGCTGTGAACGCCATGACCGACCCGCAGCGCCCATCGCAGACCGCGTCCGGGCCCGGGCCCCGCAAGACTTCAGCGCAGATACAGCTCGAGCACATGCAGGCGCTCGGCTACCAGTACGACATCGTCTCCACAGCGCTGCGACGAATGCTCACCTTCAATGCCCGGCACGCCGAATACGCGTGGCAGCGCCGTCGGCGTGACCCGATCGCCCCCTACGCACTCGCCCTGCTGTTCGCCGACCACCGCCCCGGCACGATCCGCCGTGACCAGACATTCAGCGCCGACGACTGGACCGGCGCCGTCGAGGTCAACGCGGCCAGCCGGGTGTGGCTGGTCGGTCCGGAAACCCACAACCTGGCCGAAATGCTGTACCGGCTGGAATGCCAGGTCACCGACCAGCACACCATCGACGGGTGGGTGCTGCGCGAGCAGCTGGCCACCAGCGTCGACGACGCCATCACCGACCGGGCGACCTGGGTCGGGATCGGCGTCTCCAGCCTGGACACCCCGACCGGCGCCTGGGCCGAAACCGCCGAGCATGCCCTGAGCGAGGCACACGTGCCCGGCACCATCCGGCTGCTGCTCAACGTGGCCCACACGCCGATCCCGGAGCTGGCGTGGATGGTCGGCGAACGCCGCGGTATCGGCGAGTACAACACCAAGACCATCCACTCCACCCACCGGCTGTCCAGCCTCGACATCAACGCACCGGTCCCCTACGGCATCGTGCACCCCGACAATCTGGTCGCCAATCCCTGGCACGGGCCGATCCTGCGCCGCATGCACGGCCTGTTCACCGCCCTGCACACCAGCACCCACTTCGCCCACCCACTCGGCCGGCCACCCAAAGGCAGCCAGTGGCGCGAGGCGCTCGACCAGCCGGGACGGCGATCATGACCGGCCCGGTGCTCAGCCCGCCGACGAGCCTGCACGCCGTCGGCACCGTCCCGACCGGGCTGCGAGAGCGCCATTTCACCGACCTCACCGCCCACCTAGAAGCGATCCGCTTCCACAACCTGGCCTACCCCGGGTTCTCCGACATCACCCATCAGGCCCTGGCGCCGCTGCTGACCGGGCAACTGCTCAACAACGTCGGTGACCCCTACGACACCGGCCACGGCCACGACCACACCAAAGCCCACGAACGCGCCGTCATCGACTACCTCGCCGACCTGTTCGGCGCCCCGGCAGCCCGGTGGGGGTATGTCACCTCGGGCAGCAGCGAAGGCACCGACCACGCCCTGTGGGACGCCCGCCTGGCCTTCCCGGGCCAGGAACCGGTGGTGTTCGCCTCCACCGCAGCGCACTACTCCGTGGCCAAGGGTTGCGACCGGCACCGCCTCACCCTTATCCACGTCCGCACCGACGCGGGCGGGCGGATGGACGTCACCGACCTGCGGGCGCTGCTCGCGCAGTTCCGGCACCGGCCGGTTGTCGTGGTCGCGACCGTCGGGACCACCATGGCGGAGGCCTATGACGACGTCGCGGCAATTGCCAACGCGTGTGATGACCTCGCCATCGTCCGCCGCCGCATCCACGTCGACGCCGCCCTCGCCGGCCTGCCCCTGGCCCTGCTACCGGACCACGACCGGCCGGCCTTCGACTTCACCTGCGGGGCCACCAGCATCGTCACCTCCGGGCACAAGTTCCTCAGCACCCTGACTCCGTGCGCGGTGCTGATCTACGCCGACGCGCCGGTGCTGGCGCGGACCCCGCACGTGCCGTACACCGGCACCGCCGACACCACCATCGGCGGCTCCCGTTCCGGGCACACTCCCCTGCTGCTGTGGTCCTCGCTCAGCCACGGCACGCAGGTTCACCGCCAGCGCGCCGAACGCTCCCGGGAACTCGCCGCACACACCCTCGACCGGCTCCGCACGGCGGGTTGGCCGGCCAGCCGCGGCCCGCACGCTATGACCGTCGTGATCGGCCAGCCCCCGGCCGAGGTCTGCGCCAAATGGGTCCTGGCCCCCGACGGCACCCGCGCGCACATCATCTGCAAACCCGACACCGACCCCGCCGCGATCGACGAACTGGTCCACGATCTGACCCGTCCGGTCGGCACTGTGGTGCCCCACTCCCGGCCGGCCGGAGACGACGCGAGGGCTGGTCGGACACCGACTGAGGTGCCGGCATGAACGACCCGCTCATCCGCCTGTCTAGGCACCAGCAAACGTGGATGCCGCAGGCCATCACTGAACGCGCCGGGCCACGTCGACCGGCCGCTGGTGCAGCGAAGGCGATGCTATGACCGACTCGACGAGGTGGCTACGCACGCTTCTTGATCAGGCCGATCCGCCGACGACCGGACACCGGTCGCAGGCCGCCTGGGATCCGCCGCTGGATGTCCTCGTCCGCCTCGATCCGATCACCACCGCGCCGGACCCCGACGTGATCGCGGCGGCGATCGTCTACGCCCGCCGCCGGCACGCCGAGGCAGAGCCGCAACTGCTGTGGGCCCGCTACGCCAGTACGGCAGCACGAACGCTGTGGGATAAGGCCCATCCGACCGCCATACGGGCGTCGATGACCTACCACAACGTCCTGATCCGCCAAGGTCTGACCTTCGACGCCGTACGGATCCGCCAGGACCAACTCGACATGTACCGCGAGCTCGGCGACCCCACCCGCATCCTTGCTGCCCGGTGCGGGTTGGCGCTGGCGCTGCACCGCGACGGGCAATGCGACACCGCCGAGGAACAGATCCGACTGGTCTTGCGGCAGTGGTGGGGCAGCCCGCACGGCTACGGACACGCCAGCATGGTCCTTCTCGTCGCGGCCTCGATCCACGCCGGCTGCGGCCGCACCACCGAAGCACGGCAGTTGCTCACCCGTGACGCCGTCCACCTGGCGCACCTGAACCCCCGCGACCGGCATCTTGCCGCGCAGTGGCTCGCCACCGTGGCCGTCACTCACCCGACCGGCTGCAGCCTTCGCGCACCTGAGACCCCGCTCGTACCCGATGACGACGCTCGGCGCGCCTTCTGGAGCGGTTTCTGGCTCGGTGCACTGCGTTCCTGCCCGACCGATGACGGCCGGAGGAGGGCCGCATCGTGACCGCACCTACCGTCCCGCAATTCCGCGCCAACACCACTGACCACACATCGACTGAGGTGCTCGCATGACCAGCCACGATGGCCCACCGGGTTTCGACATCAGCGTTCCGCATCCTGCTCGCCGCTACGACTACTGGCTCGGCGGCAAGGACAACTTCGCACCTGACCGGGCTTCCGGCGACGCTATAGCCGCCATCTTCCCCGGCATTCGCGTTGCTGCCCGGGAGAACCGGCGAGTGCTCGCCCGGATGGTCCGCCATCTGGTCACCGACTGCGGGATCCGTCAGTTCCTCGACATCGGCACCGGGCTACCCACCGCGGGCAACACCCACGAGGTCGCCCAGTCCATCGACCCGACCTGCCGGATCGTCTACGTCGATAACGACCCCATCGTCTTGGCCCACGCCCGGGCCCTGCTGACCAGCCACCCAGCCGGACGCACCAACTATCTCGATGCCGACCTGCGCAATGCACAGCAGATCGTCGGCTCCGACGCCGTCGCCGACACCTTCGACCTCACCCAGCCCGTCGCGGTGCTGCTGATCGCCGTGTTGCACTTCATCGCCTCCGACGACGAGGCCCGGTCAATCGTGCAACAACTCGTCGAGCCGCTGGCACCTGGCAGCTACCTGGCCATGTCCCACGCCACCGCTGACCTGCTCGACCCGGAAATCGTCGCGAAGTTCGCCGCCGCGAAGGCTCCCGGTGACGACATCACCGGCCGCAGCTACCAGCAGGTCGCCGAGCTGCTCGACGACCTCGACATCCAGCCACCGGGTATCCAAGTGGTCAGCAGGTGGCGGCCAGACCCAGGGACCGACCCACCGCCCGACGACCAGGTGTCGATGTACGGCGCGCTCGCCCGTGTCGCCGACCGCGCCGCGGCGCGACGGTAAAGGGGTCGTCGTGACCGATCGTCTGCGCCCCCGCCCGGCCGGCACCTGGACTACCGACGAAGTTCGGCAGCGCGTCGTGCACGCCTACACCGTCAGACAGCTCAGCATCCGCGGCATCGCCGACACGATCGGCGCCAACTACACCACCGTCCATGCCATCCTGACCAACGCCCAGGTTCGCCTGCGGCCACGTGGTGCCCGCCCATCAGCACAGACGCAGACGCCCACCGAACCGGAGGCCGGCACCAGTCGCCAGGACAGGTCCCGATGAGGCACCGAATCGGCCACGTCAGACGCGGCACGAACGCCACGGCTACGACAGATCCGGCCGCCCGTCTCCATTACGCAGTAACGCTGCATACCGCAGGTCACTGCGCCGATGCCCTCCACTACCTCACCACCCTGCTCGATGACGTCCACCGCGCGCAGCTTCCCGACACCGCTGCCGCCGTCCTCGACCAGTTTCTGGCTCGGCACGCCGCCTGCAGCCGGCTCACCACCGCCTTCACCTACCTGGTCCGCCACCCGCATCTGCTTCGAGGCTTCCCAGGCATCGACCGCGGTCGCCTGGCCCGGCTCACCATCAGCACCGCTTTCGAGCACCGAAGCGTCTGCCGCATGCCACCACCGTGCCGCGCACCCGCAGCGGACCTTCAGCCGCTACTTTCCTCCGCCGAGCGGCGAATGCTCTGGAACCGCCTTCTCGGCCCGGTGCCGCCGCTGCCATGAGCTCGTCCGACCCCGCCACCGCGCGGTCAAGGCGGCCTCGTCCGGTTACCGACCTGGCCACCATCGCCGCCGGCGTCCAGCCACAACACGACGGGTGGCTCCTGTGCCGGCTCTGCGGACGCTGGTTCCGCAGTGTCGGCCGCCACCTGCAGCCCGGCCACGGGATCAGCCCTGCGGAGTACAAGGCGATGTTCGAGCTCCCCGTCACCCGCGGGCTGATTGGCGATGACCTACGCGCACAGTTCCGCGACCGGCAACGTGAGCTACTGCGCACCAATCCCGCCGTGCGAGCCGCGTTCGCCCTCGACGACTCTGCTTGCCCCGAACGCCAGCTGCGGCAGAAACGTGGCGTCCAACGCAAAGCCGAGACCGCGACGCGCGCCGGAGTGGTTCGCAGCCAGCAGAACCGCATCGCCGAGCTCAGCACCACCAACACCCGACGTGCGCAGGCCCGCCTGCACGACTACGACGAACGCGCCCGCCGACGCGGCTACCGCGACCTGCACCACCTGCTGCGGGAGACCGCCGGCCTGTCGTACGCCGACTGCGCCGCCCTCATGGGCTGGACACCGTCGCAGGTTCACCCCTGGCGCAAGCGATACGGCATCGCCAGCACCGCCAAGCAGGCCCGCCAGCAGCAACAGCATGCAGCGCGTGAACACGGACTGACCGACCTGACGGCCGGCACACAGCCGGTCAACGACCAAGGGCTGCTGCGCTGTTTGACCTGCGGGCGTTGGCGTAGCGACCTGACCGTCCATGTCCGCCAGGCCCACCAGCTCACCGCAGCCCAGTACCGCGGTCACTTCCGGCTCCCCAGCGACACCGCCCTGGTCAGTCGCGCCCTTCAGGAGGCTCGCACAGCAACGGCTCGCACAGTGGCCCGCGACGGTGCCGCCGCCGGTGGCCGGGCGAAGAGCGCCGCAGCGCGCGAGCGGTGGGACGCCGCCGCCCACCGCGCTGGCTACTCGGACATCGCTTCTCTGCTGCAAGCCATGCCCGACAACATCGAGGCCGCCACCCGGCTAAAGATCAAACCCGATGAGATACGCAGGATCCGTCATCGCTACCGTGATACTTCGGAAGAGCCGACTTCGCGAGTGACGCGTGGAGCGGAAGCGCACCCTCCGGCTGACTAGCGCCGAATATCGCGGGTGCGCCGTACTGCATCCCAGCTCCGACGAGAGCTCAGCACCTCTCCGAGCGAGGCGTGCAGTTCGCGCAGGACGGCGATGTCCTCTGCACTCCATTCCCGCACGTGACCGGTGCGGCCGGGATCGAAGGGGACACCTCGAGCCAGCAGAGCGGTGAAAGCACCCACGAACTGGCGGGCAGCAGCAACGTACCGAGTCCTGGCGAGCGGCTCTTCGCGCTCCGGTCTCGTGCTACCCACACCATCATCGTACGCATGTTCGATTTGAGGGGTCAGACGCCACCGCGGACGAGAGGCCGCTGACTGACGATGCGATCGAGGTCGGACGGTTGGAGATCGGGCCTTACGCGGACGAATCGGCAACGATGACGGAACCGCCCAAAGGGACCGTCGCGGGCGATGTCAGCGTCGACCTCCACCACCACTAGTGGTTCGACGGGAACATAGGGCAACGCTGCGCGATCCGTCAGATCGGCGGCCCACCCGGCCGGCAACGGGCGGGGCCACGGATGCCCACTGCCCTCACCGCTGAACGAAGTCAGGTGCATCCCGGCCAGCTCGGGACGCCGCTCCGCCCGCACACGATGCGTCTGGCCTACGAACCGCAGGACTCCTCGATCGTCGAACCGCGCGAGCAGCAGCGAGACCGGCCGCTCCAAGGTGCCGGTCACTCCTGCGACGATGCAGTCCTCTGTATGCCGGGTCTTTACCTTGATCCACCCGGCTCGGCCGGGCTCGTACTGGCTCTGGGAACGCTTCACGACCAGGCCCTCGACGCCTGACGCTGTCCAATCCGCCAGCCATGATTGCGCTACGGCCTCGTCTGCGGTTTGCGGGCATAAGGTCACCTCTGGCCCTGCCGAGGCAAGCAGGCGCTCCAGGCGGCGGCGGCGTTGCGACAGCGGCTGATCGATCAACTCGTGGCCGCGCGCATCGCGCAGCATGTCGAACGCGACGAAGTGCGCCGGATGCCGCGCAGCTTCTACGGCAACACGCCGTCCCGCTCGGAACCGCCGCTGCAGCAGATCGAACGAGGTCCGCCCGGCGCGCTCATCCCAGATGACAAGCTCGCCGTCCAGTACCACCCGTCGAGGTAGGCATGTCGCCAGTGCCGCGGACAGCTCAGGGAAGTAGCCGCTGAGGTCCCGTCCTGGTCGAGACTGCAGCCGCACGCCCTCATCACTGGCCCACGCAATACTGCGGAAACCATCCCACTTAGGCTCATAGATTACGCCGCCGGCTGAAGCCCGCGGAAGCTCCGCGCTGCCAGACGCTCGCATCGGTTCAACCGGCCACCGCAGCACTCGATCCTCCCGTCGCAACCACCGACGTTAGCGATCGAGAAGAGGGCTTCACCTGGGAAAACGCCAATTTGACAAGACAAGGGAAGACGCCCAGCCGGCCCAGGCGGATACAGACAGCGCAGGCTGGCGGATACACCACGAGGCCATCCAGTCTTGCCGTCGAAACCGGGCAGCCCGCTCGGAGATCTTGCACGCTACGCGTTCGAGGCAGCCCCGCCTGGACGATCCACCAGCCCTGTCATGGATGTCGGCTGACCACTGCTAACCCGTAGAGCAGCGCCGCTATTCGAACATGCGTACGACGATGACGTGGCTCGAGATGATCATCGGCACTGGTGGAACGGCAGGTGGGGTCCCGCCCAACGGCGCGACGTCTACCTACGCACCGCAGGCGATCAGTATGTCGTGGAAGCACGGGAGGGCGGCGCCGCCGGCACCTCACGGACATGGCAACCGCCAACCGAGGACGACGCGTTCCAGCTCGTCGATGAACTGCTCAACGATCAACACGGCTGGCGCGAGCTTTCTGCTCGCCCAACCTCGTCGGAGAATCGCAGCTAGGCCTTGTAGCGCTGCTCGTGGTTCAGGCAGGGGAAAGGCGGACGCCGGTGGTGAGATGATTTTGCGGGACCGACCGCGGTTCTACCTTCTCTGATCACGCGCAGCGATATATTCCACGCGCCGATAGCCGAGCTCCAGCATCTGGCGGCCGGCGTCCTGCATGGAAAGCTGTTGTTTCGGCAGCTGTGCTCTTCTCGATCGACCCGTAAACCTAGGTACGATGCTCGATATCACCGCAAGCGCCATCCATGTCGGTAGGAATATAGCTAGAATTAGGGATTCCTGCATGTTTTCTGCGCAGTCCCGGACGGATTGCTTTAGCAATTGACTTCTTAGCAACGCCAAGGCCGCCATGATCCCGACATAAGCTGCCACAAGCCACCGGCCGGCGTCACAGGTTACAGCAGCGAGGGCGCTAATCCATCCCGCAGTCACAAGCCAGGAACTCGGCTGGTACCCCCTGTACGAATCTAATGGCGGCCGACAACCAGCCCAGAGAAACAGTGCGAGAGCTACGAGCCAACCAGCGAGGGAAGGTCGACTTGCGAGCCACTGGGCAGGCACATACAGCCACTCAGGCGCAGAGCTTGAAAGGCCCAGATAAGACGTTGCAGTCATAAGTGCTTTGCGAGGCAGTGCGATGGGGCTGAATTGCACCGGGTCTAGCATGTTCAACCAAACGACGACGTTGGCGGGAAGCGCAACTAGCAGCAGGACAATGGGTCCGGCGACTTTCCGGTGAGGTTTAGGGCGCGACTGAGCGACCGCGTTCGGCTGTGAGTTCTCGGACGAGTGAGATAGACGTTGCTGCCGTACGGTCAGCCACACCATCGAAACGAGGATTATCACAGCGGCGAACCCGATCAGCACAGGGCTTTGCGTCCACTCGGGCAACGGTAGACCGGTTCCGATGTTGGTCACCGCACCGAGCGCTCCACCTAGAACGACCAGTAAGACGGCAGTCACAGTCGGTCCGAGTCGCATCCGATGACGCGGGTCTCCTTGAGTTGCCACCACATCATGATGACAGCCAATGCAAGCGTTGGCGATCGGCTGGGGTAAGCACTGCAAGGCCACCATGATCATGCGGGACGAGGGTGGGCCAGGAGGCTCGGATCAGCAGCAATGCACTCTAGGGCGAGAACATTTGAGCCCTGGAAGCGGCATACGGGTGCACTTGGGCCTACATACATGACCTTTGGCGCTTTAAGGATTACGTCTACTTAGCACTGGAGGCTGCCGGTGTTCCTCTGTCGGCGGCTCATCGTTGCTTCAGATCGATTTGTTCGGCACCACGATGTGGTGCTTGCGGAAGAGACTGTCGAAGAATGCGGTGGTCAGCCGACGCGCCTCGTCCTCGTCCTGTAGTTCCTGCGCGCCGAATCGGTGAACCTCGTAGCCGGCGAGCGTGAGGTCACGGCTGGCCGCCATTGTCCGCGCGTACTCTTTCCCGTCGGGAAGCATGCGTTTACCGTCACCCACCCGGCGTTCGCTCGCGTAGTGATGTTGCCCGTCGACCTCCAAGACAATCCGTGCCCCAGACGGGCCGAACATCAGGAAGTCCATACGGAATTGCACGAGCGCGTCTTTCCCGCGCGTCTTCGCGTTCACAGGGTCCCAATGCCGCCACACCTCGGGTAGTAGCGCCGGAAGCCCTGGGAGGGCGGTGCTGTATATGTCATGATAGAGCTTGAACAGCCGAAGCTGGGGTGGTGAAATCGGAACCCATGCTTCGTCGACCAGATGGAAAAGTGAGTGACCAAGCCTCTGGTAAAGCTCGACCTTGGCTTGATCGTCATCCTCCAACCTGCGAGTTTCTTTCCACCACGCCTGCAGGTCGCACCAGCGGAGTCCCGCGGAGCCGATCGGCCGGTCATAAAAGAGGATCTTGCCAGTCGGGTCGACCATCTGGACGTCACTGTCGATGACGTCAATCAGTCGGAGATCCGGCTTGTCCGGGGATCCGAAAATTAGTTGCTTTGGTCGGCTGCTGCGCGTGCCTACAGCCACGAGGAGGAATATGGGATATCCGTCGATATTCTCCGTCTCTCGTAGTTCGAGTCCGATACCAATGAGCGGCGGATTTATTGCCTCGACCAGCCGGCGCTGACTGTCTTCGTCCGGCACGGTGCTGCTGGATACGATGCTCTCGAGGAAGAGGCCGAACCGGCGGTCGGAGGCACGGTCGATCGCGCCGAGTTCGTCGAACAGCTGCTCCACGGTCCAGTCGTCGTTGCGGAAGAAGTGACGGTCAATCTGACCGCCGAGGCTGGTGTCTTCAAGGCTGAAGAACAGGTCTCTGCTGCCGAGGTCGAAAAGCGTGGCCAGCAGCGAGTGGAGTCGTTGAGCGTGATCGCCGAGAATCTCGCCAGGCAGGGCGCGCGCGATGTCCCGGCGCGTGCGCTTCGGAATCACCGGTGGATACCCGTCGGCCCACACGAGGTCCTGCACGGCCATCTGGTCGGCCATCTGGATGCCGATGTTCCGCTCCACCAGCCCGACGGCAACCTCCCTGAGCCGTTCGTCCGGGACAGCGGCCGCGCTGCTCTCCCCGCGCTGGGCCTTCGTCTCGCCGCCGCTCGATGGCGGCAGCCCAGCCGCCATGAGGTCGTTGTCTAGCCTCGGGTGCGTACTTCCGCCGGCGATAGCGCAGGCGGCCCTTTCCACGATCGCGCGCAGCGTCTCGGTAGCGCCGTCGTTTCCCATGGCCTGATTCTGACAGCGAGCACCACAAGATCGTCTATTCCACCCTTAGACGACCGTCCGCCCCGTGCGGCGGCAGAGGGAGTGCTCGAGTAAGACTTCAAGGTCGTGGCTTACGGCATGCTGATGCGGTGCTCACCAGTGATGCCTTAACTTCCCTCACCGATTGGTCACCTTGGCTGCCGTTCGACGAGGCGGCTGTCTCAGCGCCGCGCCTGCCTGGCGTCTACCTAGCTCGGCAGGGGCAAGGCGGCGCGCTCGTCTACGTGGGTATGGCAGGCGAGCGCCGTGGGCAGGGCATTCGAGGACGACTGATGGTGTGTCGCCGGGGCAAAGCAGCAGTCAGCGGACTCGGTGAAGCCGTGCTAGACCGGGCACTTGCAGATGCGGCGTTCGTACAACAGCACCTTGAAGGGCTTCTCGCCGGTCAGCCGAAGCGCGCGGCGTTATGGGCCCAAGACGCTCTACGGTGGGCCGAGTTGCACATCCGATGGGCGGTAACTGCGGACCGGCCAGCCGCCGTAGCGCTTGAGCGAGCCGTCCTCGATGCGTCGGCGGCATCGCCGCTCTGGAACCGAGCACGATAGCGGCCGGTCAGCAGAGCCAATCGGCGCGCGGGCGGCGCCGCCCGCCACTTCATGAGTCGAAGCCTCTAGCAACAGCGCTGCAGCAGGGATGGGCAGTTCAACCCGATTAATCGCTTCCTGGCTTGGGTCGTGGAGAATGGGACCCGGCTGAGCGTCTCCTCTGGGCCCATGCTGGACTGTTCCGTCATGATCAATGGGCGTGAGTTCGGGTCCCATCCCTGCAGGCATCGGCGGATGAGTACGAGCACGTGCCACGCAACATTCGCTCGTTATCGTGGCGATCATGATGAGTGCGGCGCCGGCCCGTGACCGATGACCTGGCAGACCGGCCTCACCGGTTTCCTCGCTGGGCTGCTGATCTCCCTCGTCACCACACCCGTCGGGGTATCCGGCGCCGTGTTCCTGCTCCCGGTCCAGCTCAGCATTCTGCATGTTCCCAGCCCGGCCGTCACCCCGACGAACTTGATGTTCAACGTCGTCGCCGGCCCCGGCGCTCTGGCCCGCTACCGCCGTAACGGCCAGCTCACCGGCCCACTCGCCCGGCTCCTGATCGCCGGCACCGTCCCGGGTGTCATCTTCGGCGCGATCATCCGGGTCTTTGCCATCCCCGGGCCGCAGGTGTTCCGCCTCGTGGCGGCCGCGGTGCTGCTGCCGCTCGGCCTCTGGCTTGTGGTCCGAGCCCTGCGCCCAGCAAAGGCGGACCGGCCACCGCTTTCGCGGCGCACCACGATTGGCCTCAGCCTCGTCACCGGCGCCGTCGGCGGCATCTATGGCATCGGCGGGGGCTCCATCCTCGGTCCGATCCTCGCCGGACGTGGCGTACCGATGACCCAGATCGCTCCCGCGGCCCTTGCCGCCACGTTCGTGACGTCTCTGGTCGGGGCCGGGACCTACGGCATCCTGGCCCTCACCACCAGTGGTGACATCGCCCCGCACTGGATCCTCGGGCTGCTCTGCGGAGCCGGCGGACTCATCGGCGGCTACCTCGGCGCCCGGCTCCAGCCCTACCTCCCGGAACGAGCATTGCGACTACTCCTCGGCACTCTCGCGACCGCCCTTGCCGTGCTGTACCTGATCCAAGGCCTTCAGCCTCACCAGTAGCACCACCGCCCACCGACGGTTGGGTCCCAAAGACACGCTCACAAAAATCGGCGAGTGAGGCGTGGGCCCGAAACTCTTGCTCAAGCGGGACCCACATCAACGCTCAGAACCAGCTTCCCGCGGACCCACGCCCCAGTCGTAAAGGCGGCTGGGTCGTGGATGCCGCCGGTCTGGGACATGGCACGGTCCCGGCTGGACTCGACGTCGTCAAGCCACGGCCCGGCGAACGCCCCGCATCGTCGTCGGTCGCTATCACCGCCGGTTGTTGACCAGCGGCAGCGCGTCATTGCGAGAGCGGGGCGCCGGGACGGGCTGGACACCGCCTGCGCCCCGCCGGGTCTTGTCGTGCCGTCCCCGCCCGGACGGCCTCCCAGCGTCTCCGGGCTCCCACCTTCCTGGAGGTGCCATGACGCCGCCAACCGGTAAACGACAGGCCTTCTACATCGACGCCACCATGCACACTGAGCACGGATTCATTCCCTCGGTCGTCACCGAGAACGAGCCGGGCCACACCCCGATGCGCGGCAACGGATCGCATGCGTCACCGAGGTATTGGGGCAACGACCTCGCCACCGCCCGCCGCACAGCGGCCAAGGCGAACGCCGATCTCGGTCTCAGCGACAGCGATGTCCGCGACATCATCGCGTCATCGTTTCGGGCGTCCGAAGCGATCGCAGAAGCTGGGCAGATCATCCGCTCGATAGTTGCCGGCGCCGTCTCGTACGACGTGGCCCGCGACGACGACCCGGACCCCTGTTGGATCTTGCGGCGGGTGACGTTGGCCGACGGCACGGTCATCGATCACGGTGACCCGATTCTGGCGTTGATCAGTAGCGCTATCGACTCCTGTCTGACCCACGTCGCCTGGGGATGGTGGGGTGATCGAAGCACGGACAGCGTGGTGCGCATCGACGTGCGTACCGGCCGTTGGCGGCAAGAGCCATGAGCGCCGCGCGGCGGCGCGACAGCGTCCTTGAAGAACGCGCACAACGGTCCCCGGCACCGTCCACGACCAGACCTGTGATCACAGCGTCTGATCAGCTGGCCCTGTGGTCGATTGACACACCAGCTCCGGCTGACCGACGGCCACCTCGGCCAGCGCGGCTGCTGATGCAGAGCAACCGCCGGCTCAAACACATCGGCGTGTGGACGTGGAGCCTTCCGGCGTGGGCCGGGCGGCTGCCGGATGGGCGCACCTACAACACCTGCCCGTCGGCGGGTATCTGCCGACACGTCTGCTACGCCCTGCACGGCGCTTACCTGTGGCCTGTCGTCCGTAGCCGGCATGAGGCGAACTTGCGGTTCGTGCTTGAAGATCTGCCGGGCTGGCAGCGGGCGATGATGGCTGAGCTCCAGGCGTCTCGCTTCGCGGGCCGGTGGGTTCGCATCCATGACTCGGGCGACTTCTTCTCCGACGACTATCTACGTGCTTGGACCGGCATCTGCCGAGCCCGCCCGGAGGTCAATTTCTACTGCTACACCAAGGAAGTCGACCGGCTCCGACGGTTGGTGGAGCCGGATCCGCCCGACAACCTGCACTGGGTGTACTCCTACGGCGGCGTTCAGGACCACTCGCTGGACCCGGGGGTGGACCGGGTCGCCGACGTGTTCCCCGACGAGGACGCGATCGAGCGAGCCGGCTGGTCATCCCAACGTGAGTCAGACCTACTGGCGGTGCTGGGCCCGCCGCTGGTGGGGATGTCGGCCAATCGAATCCCGGTGTTTCTGAAGCGAATCGCCGGGCGCCGGTTCAGCACGTGGCAGGCGGTCGAGACCGCAGCTCGGGCTGCGCGGCACAAAGCAACAGGCAGTAGGCGCAGGGCGCCGTCATAGCGGCAGCGCACACCGGCTCGGCCGGATCCCGCTGGAGACGTACGACGGTGCTGGCTAGGCACGGTGGCACGGCCAGGGGCGGGCGCAAGCCGGTCCGAGAACATCTTGGCCTTCGGCCAGAGATCTTCTCGTCCCTGATGCCTTGCCACCCGCCACCCGGCCGCCCCCGGCCAGCCGGGCCAGCACGCGCTCGTCGCCTCGGCGCGGACGGCCACCGACAGCTCCGGTCAACGGCGTCCACACCCATGGCGCCTTGACGCGGTGATGCGGTGACACGGGTGGTAGGGCAGTCGCCCATGGCACCTGCGTCTCTACCCGTCCGAGGTACGCGGCCCGCCGCGCCGCACCTCTGGATTGGCCTAACGTGAGGAGACAGTTCTGATGCGTAAGAACCTCGTTACGGGCCTTGCCGCCACGGCGCTGGTCGGCGCTTTCGTTGGCCGGCTCTGCGCGACGCCGACTATCCGCCACCTGCGCCGAGAGAACGACGCACTGGCCCAGCAGGTCCGTACCGACCGGCTCACGGGCGTGTTGAGCCGGGCCGGACTCGAGCAGGCGTACACCGTAAGCAACGACCGTGGACGCTTTGTGATCGTCGTGGATCTCGACACCTTCAAGTCCGTGAACGACGAACATGGTCATCCCACCGGTGACCGGGTCCTGAGCGCGCTCGGCGTACGCCTCGCCGATCTGGCGTCACGGCACCGCGGCTGGGCGGGCCGGCTCGGTGGCGACGAATTCGCTCTGATCCTGGCCAACTGCACCGCAGCGCAAGCGCTGCAGGCCGCGTCTCAAGCAGTGGCGGCCATCGTCACCGACAGCCGCACCGGCCCGGTCCATGTGCGCGGCAGTGCGGGAATCGCCTACGCAACGGCCGATACCTCGTGGTCGAACGCATTGACCGACGCCGACATCGCCCTCTATCACGCGAAGCAGCACGGCACGGTCACAGTGTTCGAGCCCGGCATGACCTACCCCGAGCGGCCGGTGCCTCGCCGGCGTGCCCGTGACGTACGTACGACGAACTAGCTGCGAGCCCGTGAGGCCGTGCCACGAGTCCAGCACCGGTCGAGCACCTCCTCGACCCCGCTCGTTTGTTCCGCCTTCCGCTCTCACCACCTCGGATGGAGGTTGCCCGATGATGTTTCACGTCACCGTTTACCACAACACCGACGGCCTGTTCACCGCCTTCCGCCGCGAACACCACCTTCTCCCGGCCTTCGCCTTCTCCCGGGCCATGCCTCACGACACCACGGCCGAGCAGCTGGCCGAGTGGACGTTCTGCCTCTTCAACGCCGACCCGGACACGCTGGTTGGCAGCCACCCGACAGCCGATACCGCATCAGCGTTCCTCATCGCCTGTCGCTATCGGCTTCAGCGACTGCGGTCATTGTCGGTCGGTGACGTCGTGCAGGTCAGCACCGCGACCGGGGCGTGCTGGTTGGCCTGCGACGGGCTCGGCTGGTGTGTCATCGCGCCGCCGCCGAACGTGCACGCCGGCCTCACCGACAGGCCCGTCCTGCCCGGCGGAAGCGATCAGCGGGACACCGAGCCGCTGCCGTAGAGCCAACGATCCATCGCCGACAGCGGTGGTTCTTTTTTGCCCTGCATCCAGCCTCCCGGCTGCTCGGCACCCCTCCGATCCATGCCCGTGGCCTCACCGGTTGGCAGGCGTTTCTGTGTGTGTTCGCGAAGGGACACTTCCATGAACAACCGCGACAAATTCTCGACATCACGATCCGCCGACGAAGCGGACCGGGCCGCTCGTGCCGCTCTGACCCTGCTGGTAGAGCCTGGCCACCCGACCGTCTGGGCCATGACCCACCACGACGGGGCACCCACGACCCTCGACCGCCTGCTGGCCGGTGACATCCCGGACGCGGCACTACGCGCTGCGGTGCAGGTCCGCGCCGGCCGAGGTGACGTGCGCCGTTTCGCCCAGGTCGCGATGCGTCGTGCCCAGCGGCTCGGCGCGCGGCTGGTAGTGCCAGGCGACAGCGAGTGGCCGACGCAGGTCGACGTCCTTGCCCAGCTCGAACCAGGTGTGGAACGGCCGGTCGCCGTGAGCAGCGCGCCGCCGCTGTGCCTGTGGGTCCGCGGTGACCGGTCACTGAGCGAGGCGTATGCCCAGTCGGTGGCGATCGTGGGTGCCCGAGCGGCCACTTCATACGGGGTCCAGGTCAGCACCGATCTCGCCTATGAGCTTGCGACGCGCGGGTGGAGCATCATGTCCGGCGGTGCCTTTGGTGTAGATGCGGCCGCGCATCGGGGTGCCTTGGCCGCCGGTGGCGTAACCGTTGCCGTGCTGGCTTGCGGGATCGACCGCCCTTACCCGGTTGGCAACGCCGCGCTGTTCGACCAGATCATCGCTCACGGTCTCCTGGTCAGCGCGTGGCCGCCCGGCACCGAGCCGTTGCAGCATCGCTTCGACATCCGAAACTGGCTTGTCGCCACCGCCGGCGGCACGGTCCTGGTGGAAGCGATCGCGCGTAGTGGCGGGGTGCAGATGGTGAGTCGGGCCCTCGACCTCAAGCGGCCGGCGATGGTCGTTCCCGGGCCGGTCACCTCGGCTACGTCGGCGGGTTGCCACGCCGTCCTGCGTGCCCATGCTGATGCGCGTTTGGTGACATCGGCCGGTGAGGTGATCACTGAGCTGAGCCGGAACAGCGACTTGGCCTGATGCCCGTGGCCGACATCAGCGGGTTGCCCGGCACGTAGTCGGCAGCCGGTGGTCTCGCTGCCCGTGAGCGCTTGTACCAGCCCCGTCCCGGGCCGGCCAGGGCATTGCACCCGACCCGCCCACCGTCGCGGTCGATTTTGGCTGAGGTGTGGCTGCGGATGGGCGGGCCGGTCTGAGCCCTGGCCTGCCTCGGGCCGCCAGGGCCGGTCCGCGCCCGGGGTCAGCGTGACCCCGGTGCACGACTCCGGCCGGTGCTCCGCGATCGGTGGCCTGTCCCCGTCGCGGAAACACCCCAGGAGCGCGTGCTGCAGCTCGGGGTCGCGGTATCTGCCACCCCGCTAGGAGTGTGATTGTTGTGTTTGACCCCGCACCGTCAGTCGTTCGTGGTCCGGCTGATCTGCTCGCGACCATCCCGTACGTGCTGGGCTACCACCCCCGCGAGAGCGTCGTCGTTCTGTTCTTCACCCGCGACGGCCGCCTCACCTGTGGGCTGAGCGTCGACCGGCAGACACCGGACGACATCATCATCGCCGAAAGCAGCACCGCCGCGTCTCGTGCAGACGCCAGCAGCGCCTTCATCGTGGGTTACGGACCGCTATCGGACCGCGAACGGCTCACTAGGCTCGCAGACATGCTTCACCGGGCGGTCGCCGTCCAGGCGTGCCTGCTGGTCGACGACAGCCGCTACTTCTGCCTCAACGACAGATGCCCCTGCACACCCGAGCACGGCGCCGTCCTGGACCACGCCGGCAATGTCATCGCCGCCGAGATGACACTGCACGGCCGTGTGGCGCTGCCCTCCCGCGAGGACTTCGGCACCTTCGTCAAGCCGGACCCGAACGCGCAGGCCCGCACCGCGGCCGCCCTGAACAGGATGCCGGACCTGCCAGCGGAACCGGTGGCCGTCGTCCACACCAGCCTGAACATCGCATCCACCGGCGGTCAGCTCAGCGATGAGCAGGCGGCGCGTCTGGCGTTGGCGCTGCAGGACAACGACGGCCGTAGCGCGGCATGGCTGGCGACCACCGGTGAGACCTGGCAGCACGAACTGTGGCTCGACCTGGTCCGCCGGGTTCCCGAGCACTGCGTGGCGGCGCCGGCGAACCTGGTGGCCTGGAATGCCTGGCGGCGCAGCGAGCCGGCCTTGGCCTGGGCGGCGCTGTCGAAAGCCGAGCAAGCGCTGCCGGACAACACCATGTCGCACCTGATCGGCGTCGTGCTCACCGCCGGGATCAATCCGGAGACGCTGCCCTGGCCGCTGCCCGACGGCGCCGGCCTGGAAGACCTCCTGCCGTAGCCGGCTCCTCGCGGTGTCCCCGGCGCTCACGGGCGCTGGGACACCGACCCCGGCACGGGCGGCCCTGCCACGGCCATCGGTCCTCGGCCGGTGGCCGCCGCTGTCTGCCCTCTCCGTGCCCCCTGCAGCCCTGCCCTCCTTCGGCGTGCCGGACCGCGCCTCCATCCGCGCATCCAGCACCCGTCCCTGACTGATCAAGGAGATCGCTTCATGGACGACGTCGTATCCGCGGATGTCGCAGATCATCACCCCGCGATCGCCATGCCGCGATCGGTGGACACGCTGGCGTACCCCATCTCGCCGGAATACGTGAAGTCCTGGATTCCCGTACGGGCGCTGTGCGAGCTGGTCGCCAACGCCCTCGACGAGGACCCCGCCGCCCGCATCAGGTGGGCCGATGGTGTCCTGACCATCATCGACGACGGCCCCGGCATCCCCGAGGAGGGACTCGTGCTGGGCTACTCGACGAAGAACGACGCTCAGATCGGCCAGTTCGGCGAAGGCAAGAAACTCGCCTGCCTCGTCCTGGCCCGCAGCCCCGAGATCGGTCCGGTGCGCTGCGACACCGTCGGCTACGGGTTCACCCCGGCCGTCGAACGCCGCCGACTGCTCGACGGCCTCGTCCCGTCACGATCCACCGACGGCACCGAAGTCCTCGTGTACCACCTGCACCGCAGCGACCGCACCCGTGGCACGGTCTTCACCATTGCTTGCTCCGAAGACCTCGCCGGTGAGGCCATGAGCCGGTTTCGGGTGCTGAGCGAGCCCGGCTACCAGCCGCCGCAGGGCCACGGCGTGTGCGTGCTCACCGGCCGGTCCGGCCGGGTGTGGATTGGCGGCGTCCTGGTCTCCACCATGCCCGGCTTGCTGGCGTCCTACGACCTGCCCCTGGACGCCAAGGGCCTGCAAAACCGCGACCGGACCGTCATCGAAGCCGGCGCACTGCGCGACACGGTCCGGGCCATCCTCGCCGACAGCGAGGACCAGCAGGTCATCGACCGGTTCGCCCGGCATGTGCTGGGCGGCGGGAAGCTGCGCGAGCCGGAGCAGTATTTCGCTGACATCCGCCTGCCCCGGGCCCGGGCCGCGTGGCGGACGTGGGCGCGCAGCCACCTGCCCGCTCTCACGTTCTTCACCACCTCGGGCAACGAGGAAGCCAAGCTCGACCTGGTCGACAAGGGCTACACCGAACTCACCGCATCGGGCCTGCCCCACGAGCAACTGTGGGCGTTCATGGACCGTCTCGGCGTGGAGATCGCCCGGACCCGACGAGTGCGCCACTACGAACACACCCGGGACACCACGACGTGGGTTCCAACCCGCCAGCTCACCGCCGCCGAACGCACCGTGCTGGACGAGACGCAGCAGCTCGTGCGGCGGGCGATCGGCGCGTTCGCGCTGGACCGGGTCCGGGTGTACTCCGCCAGCGACGAATCACCATGCTCCGACGGCTTCTACCACCCCCGCACCGGCGACGTCGCCATCCACCGCGACGCGCTGGCCAGCCGGCACCGGGCCCGGCTCGTCCTGCTGCACGAGGCGGCACATCGTGTCGCGCACCGCGGCGGCGGCCGATGGCTGCCCGTCGGTGACTATCAGGACCGCAACCGGGGCTTCGAGGAGATGCTCAGCGACTTCGCCGCGGTGCTGTTGGACTACCTCGCCGCCGGTGTGGCCCTGCCCGAGCTGCCCGAGGCGCCGGTAGCGGTGTCCCGAGCCGTGCGGCTGACTCCCGCCGACGATCCGGCGGTGCCGGCCGTACGCCGGGAACTGGCCCACCTGCTTCTCGACCAGCTACCGCACGCCCTGACCGCCGGCGGCTTCACCGATGAAAAGGACCTGGTCGCCTCGACCGGAGTCCACCCGGACTACTGGCGCACCCTGACACACCCGAAAGTCGCCGGGCACCGCCAGCAACGCGGCGGCCGGGCCTGGGACTACGACAAAGTCGCCCTGCTCGCCCAAGCCGCCGGGGTTCATCCGCCGGTCGTGTGGCTCGGCTACCACCTCTGCGAAGGCCCGCTCTACGGCCGCACCCGCCGCCGGGAGCTCCCGGCTTCGGTCGGCGATGTCCGCGGCTGCTCGTGCGGCATGGCCGACTACCGCGCGCCTGGTCACGACGGCAATCCCAGCGCGGAACCCCACCCCGCCGGTCACCAGCGCACCCCTTGGACCAAGAAGATGCGCGAGACCACCCTGCGCGCCTGCGCCGACCTGCAAGCAATTGGCGGGGCCTACGCCGAGCAGATCCCCGCCCTGCACGCCCTGATCGACGGACAGACCACCGCGGTCATCGGCGACGACCGGTGGCACGCCCCAGCCCGGACGCTGCTGGCTGTGGAACGCCGGCGTCTACGGCTCGAAGTCACCCCGACGTAGCGGCTCGGGCCTCCGGCACCACCGACTACCCGGAAAGCGGCAACCGGCCTGCTTCATGGCGCTGTGCAGCCGGCTACGCCGCGGCGACTCCTCGGCGCAGGCCCAGATCACCCGATCACTCACATCATCACGGAGGACACCATGTTGCTCAGGTTGGAACCCGTAAAGGCACGAGACGACGTCACGGTACGCGATGCGGCAGAGGCGTTCGCTATCGCCAAGGACGTCGACGCCCCCGATCCGGACGGAACGTTCTCGATCATCACCACCAACGGCGAGGACGGCATCCAGATCGCCGGCACCGACGAGCAACTGTACGGCTGGCTCACCCGCGCTCGCCGACACCTGAGGACCGCCACCGGCGGTCCGCGCATCATGAACATGCTCGACCTGTCCACGCACCACCTTACGGAACACGTCTGCGAGCAGCTGAACGGCTACGCCGGGGTCACCGCCCACCACACCACCTACGGCTGGCTCCTGGCCGTACCGGGCGACCTGGACGGACACCGCACCGATCACCCCGCCACCGTGCCTGACGCGGTATGGGCGTTGTGGGAGTACGCGCACCGCTTCGACGCCGAGTACGTCCTGCTCGACGCCGACGCCGACCGCGCTGACGCTCTTGCCTCGTGGGACTGGTGACCCACATGACCTCCCAGAACGGGTCCGGCGAACCTCCTGTCCAGGGCCAGGACATTGAGGCCGAGCTGACCCACTTCGCCAAGGTGGGGCTCATCCGCCAGTGGCGTCCACACGGCCCCGTCGGCAGATACATCGCGGTGACCGGCGACGTGGAGATCCGGTTGCAGGACCCGGGCCAGGCGGGTGCCTTCATCGCCGGGCTACGCGCGGTGTGGCACAGCATGCGGCGCACCGAGTTCCTCAAGCTGGTGTCAGCGGCCGTCGCCATGCAGGACGAAGCCGAACGGCTATGCGACGAGGCGAACGAATCCGGGCTGGAGAACGACGAGTTCGCTGTCCGGGAGGCCGCCGACGAATTACGGGCGCGGGCCCTGGGCGTCGCTGAGGTCATCCTCGGCACGCCGTAGCCGCGCGGGACCAGTGGTGACGTCGGCGCCGGGCCGCGACGTCTCATATGCGGGCGGCTGCGCGGGATGGGACTAGGCACGGTCCCGCCCGCTCGCGCCGTCGTCAAGCCACCGGCCATTACACGCATCCAGCATCGCCGCGGAGCTCAACGACGACACCGACGTGACCAGCCCCGGGCCGGGGCTGGACACCGGCACCACGCCGGGCGGGCCGACTCGTGCCGTCCCTCCCGGCAGCCATCGCAACACCTCGGCGGCCGGGACCCTGACTGGCTACGGAGGCCGTCCTTGCCCACCCACGATGACCACACCCGCGAACTCGCGGGGCAGCCATCTCCTCTCATCCATCCGACCCCCGGGTGCCGGCTCAGCTCGGCAGCGGCGCACCACAGCGTGCGACAGGGGCGGTGGCCGGCATGACCGCGGTGAACATGGCGACGTTGACGCCCGACGGTGGCGTCTGCCGAGAAGTGCTCCTACAGGTGAGCGCGCTGCCCGGCGGCCGCAGCCTGATCGCGGTCGGCCCGGACGGCACCTCCTATCCCGAGCTACGCGACCGTGTGTACGCCGGCATCACCAACTCCAGATTGACCTGGCCGGATCGCCACGTCCACATCTCCCTCGGCTCGCCCGGGCCGGGACAAGGGCCAGTGCATCCCAGCACCGATCTGGCGGTCGCCGCAGCGGTCCTCACCGCCACCGGCCACCTACCTATCACCGCGCTGAGCGACACGATGCTCCTCGGTGAAGTCGGGCTCGACGGAGCAGTACGCCCCGTCCGCGAAACGCTCGCCCTGGTCGCCGCAGCCGCTGACCGGGGATACCACACGGTCGTGGTACCGGCCACCGACGCACGGCACGCGATGCTGGTGCCCGGGGTGCACGTGGTTGCGGTCCAATCCCTGTCCGAACTCATCGCCTGGGCCACCACCGGCGTGGAACCGGCTCTACCCACTCCGCTTGCCGGCGTGGCGAGGGCAGGTGGCGGTGCGGCCGAAGCGGTCCCGCCGTTCTTGCCGGCGTGGCTGTCACCGGCACGGTTCGCCCTCGAGGTCGCCGCCGCGGGACGGCACCACCTCGACCTCACTGTCGCACCGGAGCTGCCGGTACCGCTGATGGGCGAGTACCTACAGTCTCTGCTGCCTGACCTTGACGATCGTCACGCCACCGATGTCAGCGCCATGCATGCCGCCGCAGGGCGCCAGGTCGACGCTCTGATCCGGCGCCCGCCTTTGCAGGCGCCGGGGCCCGCGACGTCGGTGACCGCCATGATCGGTGGCCGACGACCGGGTGCAGCCAGCCTGGCGCACCGTGGCGTCCTGCTGCTGCGCGACGCTCCTGACTTCGCGCCGGAGGTTCTACATGCGTTGCGTCAGCCGCTGGATCAGCAGATCGTTCAGGTGGTCCACGCACGAGGCATCACGACCTTCCCGGCCGACGTTCAGCTGGTCGCGACGTCCCGGCCGTGCCCCTGTTCGGCCGCCCACAGCAGGAGCAATAGCTGCAGCGCGCCGGCCCGGCGGCGCTACCGCAACCAGATGCACTCGATCTCCGATCGCTTGGCCATCGCCCTCAGCATCGACGGTGCGGCATCCGGCGACGCCTCCGACGGTGAGTCAACTTCCACCGCCGCGGCACGCGTCGGCGCGGCCCGAGCAGCTGCCGCCGAGCGGTGGTCACCGCAGGGCTACTCCACCAACGCAGAGGTCCCTCTCGAGGTCCTGCGGCAGCCCGCGTTTCATTTACCGGTCCCAGCTACGAGCACCCTGCGGCGCATGGTCGATATCGGCCAGCTGAGCACCAGGGCATACCGCGTTGTTCTACGGCTCGCGTGGACGGTCAGCGACCTGGTCGGCACCGGTAGGCCCGACAAGGAAGCCGTCGACACCGCCGTCGACCTCTACATCCCTCGGCGACACACCCACTGATCCACCGGCTCAACCATCGTCGACACCCACCACTCATCCCGTCTGTCAGGGCGCCCACCCATTCGGTGGGCGCCCTGATTTCGATGCTCAGGAGCCTGCATGTTCCTCACGCCCTTTGCCCGCAAGCTACGTTCGTGGCTGCGCGCCCAGCCCGAGACGGTGCGTTTCGCCGCCCCTGCACTGACCGTCTGGGCTGACCTGACCCGCCTCGATCAACTCGTGAACGACGACACCGATGACCTGCCGACTCTGTTCATTCTGATGGACCCGCTCGGGGGTGACTTCGGCACTGACGTAGCCACCTTCATCGACCACTGCGGCGAGCAGCAGGTCCTACGCATCGTGCCGCCGATTACCGCCATTGGGATCGAGGCGACCGTCAACGGTGACTACCGCGACGGCGGGTTCCTGGTCATGGTCACCATCGCCGACCGGATCACCCTGGCTTCCGGACAGCTGCTTCCCCAGGTGTTCCAAAACTCTGACGATCTGCCGCGACAGGTTCTCGCCGTGATCGTCGACGTCGCTGACCACACGTACCGCGAGTTCCTGCACACCGCGGCCTCCCTCACCGGGGCCCCGTCATGACTACCCACCAGCCCCCTGACCGGGCCCGGTTCCGTCTGGCTTCTCCCGCCGACACAACAGACCCGCCTCGTGACAATGACCGTCCGGCGCCAGCTAGCGCAGGTCAGCATGGCTGACCATCCGTGTGACCAGCACCGGACCGGCCAGCACACCACCGCTTGCATGGCCGGTATGTGCGGCTTCTGCGACACCGACCTGAGCACCACCGCCTCCGGTGAATGCCGCAGCTGCCAACGGATAGTGTGTGAAAGCTGCGACGCCGGCTACGACGCCGACCTCGGGCCGACCTGCCAGCCTTGCCAGGACGCCGGGGGCACCAAGGCGAACATGCCACCGCCGGAGGGCCCCCGGGAACAGCGCCGGCGCTGCGTGTTCGACCTCGACCTGTCCTGCGGCCACGTCATCACCTACGCCGTGACCGGCTGGTACCCCGTGTCAGTCGCCTGCTGTGACCGGCTCGGCGGCATCGTCCTGGACGGGACGTACATCGCCTACTGCTCTCAGGTCGACTACGTCCGGCTGCGATCAGAGCGCTACATCGACGGTCCGGCAGGGACTCCACCTCGCCCGAGCCGGGTGTTGGATCGACGCTCCCGGACCGACGATCCCGGCCGGTCGTCTTACCCCGGTCACCGGGCCAGCAGCGGACGGCTTCCGGCTCGCGTCGGCGCCGTGGGGTTTCCCCTGTTGGCCGATCTTTCGCAGTTCTAGGCCTACCGGTTCCCGGTTCGGGGCGGGGCGGCGGTGCTGGCCGGGCACGGTGGCCGACCCGGCGCCGGGCGCAAGGCGAGCCGAGAACATCTTGGCCTTCGGCCAGAGATCTTCTCGTCCTCAACGCCTTGCCGCCCCAGCCGGCCGGGCACGGCCCCGGGCACCGGCGGGCCAGCACGCGCTCACCCCGGCCGACCACGGCCCGGGCGAGCGTGCCCGCCGGCCGCCACCATCACGGTAGCGGCCCAATTGGAAGGCCTCTCCATGGCTCAGCCGACCCTCGCAGTGGCCCCGAACCGCCACATCGGGATGAACAGCCTGATCACCACACTCAGAGATCAACAAGCCCGGTCGGTGGATGTCATCGCCAGCGCGACAACGATGCATGCCGCCAACGGCAATCTGATCATTCCGCGGACCGCACCCATCCTGACCTCGACGGGCGTAGACCTGTCCACGGGCAGTTTTCGCCTATCCGAGGTAGCCCTGGGTGGCGTCGGCGCGAAGCTCGACATTCCGGTGCCGTATCTGCGCCGCTGCGCCCGTGAGAACGTGCCGCTGCTGGATACCAACATCAACAGCTGGCTGGGGCGCGACGACCGCCGGTTCCTGGTGCGCTGCCTGCGTCGCACGCCCGACAGCGGTGACGGCACCGCCCGGGCGTTCCTGTCCGACAAGTATCTGCGGATCAACAACCTCGACGTGCTGATGGCGGCCATCAAGGGCATCGAGAAGGCCGGCGTCGCGGTGCAGGTCGCCTCGTGTGACTTGACCGACCGGCGCATGTACGTGCGGTTCGTGTCCCCCGACGTGCAGGTGATGGCGCCGGAGCTGCTGCGTAATTACCGGTCGCCGTTCGACGGGCGCCGCGGCAGTGACCTACCGGTCATCTCCGGCGGGTTCCTGCTGCAGAACTCCGAGACCGGTGAGGGCCGGTACTCGCTGGCCCCGTGGTTGCGCATCGAAGTGTGTCGTAACGGCCAGACCGTCGAGCGCGGCGAAGTCGGGCGCACTCACATCGGTGCCCGTATCACCGACGACGACGGCATCGTCGACCCTTCGGCGGAGACGATGCGCAAGCTCCTGGACCTGGTCACCGCGCAGACCGTCGACACGATCAGCACCTACCTCAACGTCGAGTTCGTCGCCCGCGCGGTCGCTGACCTGGAACGCGCAGCCGGCGTCACGGTCCGCAAGCCGGAAGCCACGATCAAGGTCGTTTCCCAGCAGCTGCGGTACACCAAGGACCAGCAGGACGCGATCCTCGCGCACTTCATCGCCGGGGCCGACCTCAGCGCCGGCGGCATCATGCAGGCCGTCACCTCCGTAGCGCGCAGCATCGACGACGCCGACGCGGCCTACCGGATGGAGACCACCGCTTCCAAGGCGCTGCACCTGGCCGCAGCAGCCGGTTGATGTAGCCCCCCGGTCGGCTTTCCTCGCTGCCGTTGCAGGGCGCCCACCGACTCGGTGGGCGCCCTGCCCTGCAGTTGCGGAGGTCCCGGCATACCGCGCCAGCGCGACGCCCGGCGTACCTCATGGCCCGGCAGCTCGATGCCTCCCATCAGCGGCGCTGGTCATCCAGCGCAGCCTTCCGACCCGCTCGTCTGCGAAAGGAGCTCTCGATCATGACCGACCCGCTGCCCAACACCACCCATCGCAGCCTGCAGGATCTGCTCGGCGCCGTGCCGTACCTGCTCCGCTACCACCCGGGTGATGAGATCGTCGCGGTCTACCTCGGCGCCGATCGCCGCATCCTCGCCGTGGCCGCCGAGCCCATCCGGTTTTCCGCCGAGACACTGAGCGAACATCTTGTGCTGCGGGCCCCGGCCGAACCGTGTGCGCAGGTCGCGGTGATCGGCTACGGCCCGCCGACGATGCGGCCCACCTTGGCAAGGATGGGTCGCATCATCGACCTGTTCCTTCCGCTGCACACCCTGCTGTGGGTGACCGGTCCCCGGTGCGTGTGCCTGCTCGACGGCTGCTCGTGTGCGGCCGGCCGCGGCATGGACATCGACCCGGCCACCAGCCCGGTCGCCGCCCAGCTCACCGTCGACGGCGTCGTGGCCCTGCCGTCGCGGCAGGCCCTGACCACGCTGATCGCCCCGGACCTGGTGGCACAGGCCGAGACGGAAACCGCACTGGCGGCGCTGGCAGCAGATGTCACCGTCACCGGGCTGCTCGACGACGTCCTGGCCACGGCCAAGAAGGGCCAGCGCCTCAGCCCCGGCCAGGTGGCACCGCTGGCGCTGGCCTTGACCCACCGCGACGCCCTGGAGACGGCGTGGAGCGTCGTGTGCGCGTGCATGTGGCAACGCGATCTGTGGCTGGATGTGGCCCGCCGCGTCCCGGACCGCTACGTCGCCGGCCCGGCAACCCTGGCCGCCTGGTGCGCGTGGCGGCGCGACGAACACGCACTGGCCATCGTGGCGTGCAAACGCGCCATCCACCAAGGTCCCGGTGACCGGCTCACCCGGCTGGTGACCAGCGTCGTGCGTGCCCACATGCCCGCACACCGCCTCCGGCGGTCGACCCCGCACTGATCCCTGGCGCAGACCCGGCGCTGACCCGCAATCGTTCTGCCAACGCAACAAGTGCCAGCGCAGACCAAGCCGCTGTGAAGAGCAGGACGTGTCGTCGGGCTGCGGGTCGGGGCCGGCGTGGGCTGGCCACTGATCCTGGCCGCCCGCGTCGCGCCCCGCAAGCCCACCCCTACCAGCCACCGCTGGGTCGATGTGACCGCCGGGGTGGGCCCTGCGGGTCCCGCCGATCGGCCGGCCCCGTGCGGATCAGGCCAGCCCCGCTCGGGCGCCCGCCCGAGCGCAACTCTCATCACTGCTCTATGTGGAGGTAGTTCCATCATGACCACCATCACCCACGACACCGAGACTTTCCAGGACAACGACGTCGCCGCGCCCGAGGAGCTCGACACCGCCGCCGGTACCGACCTCGTGACCATCGAGCCCGCACTGATCGGCGAGGTCGCCGACGAGCCGGTCCACCTCAACACCGGCCAGGACGGTACCCCGTTGCCGTTCCGTGCCGGGCTGCTCGACGCCCGCCACCTGCACGAGCCGCAGCGTTTCAAGCGCAAGAAGCTGGGCGACCTGAGCGACCTGATCGCCTCGGTGCGCCTGTTCGGCGTCCGGGCCCCGCTGGTCGTGCGCTCCCTCGGGCTTATCCCGCCCACCGACGCCGAAGGCAACCTCGTCCCCGGCGGCGAACCCGTCGAGCACTTCGCCGTCGTCGACGGGCTGCGGCGCCGCCACGCGGCGATCGAGGCCGAACGCTTCGACCTGCCGTGCTTCATCGCCGACACCGACGACGACATCCAGCTCATCCTGCACATGCTGGAGGTCAACGACCACCACAAGGACCTCGAGGGCATCGAACAGGCCGACGCCTACCAGATGCTGCTCGACCTGGGGCTCAGCGAGCAGCAGATCGCCGACGCCCGCCGCACCGACGTCAACCAGGTCCGCACCGCCATCAAGGCCCGGGCCCTGCCGTCCACCGCGCAGCGCGCCCTCAACCAGGGCACCCTCACCCTGGACCAGGCCCTCGCGCTGGAGGAATTCGCCGACGACCCCGACGCCCAAAGCAAGCTACTGGACAAGCTGGGCGACGAGTACGCCTTCAAGCACGAGCTGTCGCGGCTGCGCGACAAGCACACCTACGCCCGCAACCGCGACGTCGCCAAGGGCCACCTGATGGTGGCTGGCGTCGACGTGACACCCAAGCCGCGCGGCTTCGGCTACGACGGCACCGCGGTACCCGCGGATCTGCTCGTGGACGCCGACGGTCAGCCGGTCGACGTCGAGGCGGTCAAAACCCAGCCCGGCTTCCACGCCTTCGTCGAGAAGGACGGCGGTCGGGCCCGCACCGTCGTGTACTGCGACGACCCAGACCAGCGCGGCTACACCCGCCGCAAGGAGGTCTCGGCGGCGCACCGTGGTCTGAGCCCGGAACAGATCGCTGCCAAAGAACTGGCTGAGCAGCAGGGCAAGGAGCGACTCGAGCGCCTCACGCTGGCCGCGACGGTGCGCCGGGAGTTCATCGTCGCGAAGTTCGGCACCGCCAAGGGCGCCCGTGCCCTGTTCGTGCCTGCGCTGCGGATGGCCACGCTGGGCAAGTCGATGAGTCGTTCCGCTGACCTGGACGAGCTGTACCAGGCGCTGGGCGGCTCGGACAACGACACCCTCGCCGGCGCCGGCGAGGACCGGCTGCGCCGCAGCCTGGTCGCCAAGTACATCTGCGCGCTGGAGTACAACCTCAACGGCACCACGCAGCCGAACCGCTACTGGCTCGACAAGCAGGCGGCCGTCGCCTGGTACGACGAACTGCGCCAGCGCCGGTACCCGCTGACCGACGACGAGCAGGAGCTTTACCAGGACTGGACGGCCTCGGCCGCCGCCGATGACGAGGATGACGACGGCGAGGACGAGGACGACTCCGACGAAACAATCCCTGACGCCTCGCTGGCCACCGACGTCGAGGAGGTGCCCGACGCCGCAGAGGTGCCCGACGCCGCAGAGGTACCCGACGCCGCGGAGCAGGTGGAGATGGGTGAGGTGCCGAGCTTCGGGAAGCCCAGTGCTGCGGAGCCCGAGGAGATCGCCGAGGTGCTCGCCGCAAGCCAGAATGCGGACGGCGTGGTGATCGCGGCATCATTCGACCGCCCCGAGGTCGACGACGACGTCACCGACGAGCGGCACGAACGCGACGAATTCTCCGACGCCGCCTGACGCACGCGCCGCGCTGTGCTCCCTCGCCGGAACGGCAGGGGACGCAGCGCGGCGCCTCACCAGCAACTATGCGGCGGTTCGGTTGGACGGAGCAGGCACACCGGTCGTCATCTGATGCTGCATTCCGGCCTTGCGCTTCGCCTGGACACCGTGCGGACATCCGAGCGCCGAACCACGGGTGCCGCGGTGTCACCGACACGACCGTTGGTTCCCGCTGCGTGGCCAGCCACGGTTCGTCGCCGATTCGTTCATCGTCGGCAACCGCGCCAGCCCGCGGGCTGTGGACCCCCTCGCGGTAACTCGCCCACTGATCCCACCAACTGCTGTCCCGGTGCGCCTGTTGACGTGCCGGGACAGTTTTCCTATTCGGAGTTGCATTATGAGTCCTTGGTTCACACCCACCTCACCGCCGCAGGTCTTCGCCGTTCGGCGTCCTTTGACAAGCACCGAGCTGGACACGATCCGCGGCCAGATCCACGGTGACGCTGCTGGCCCACATGAGTTGGTCACCGCTGTCGTCACCGCGGTGTTCGATGCTCTGCTGGCCAGCCAGGGGCGGGCATACCGCGACCACGATGACGAGCTGTTCGATCGCAGCAGCCACGCGATTCCGGTCAGTCAATGGACCGCGATCGTCACCACCGTGACTGATCGCGCCTACACCTGGGGCGCCGCTACCTCGACCGGCATGGACCTCGCCGCGCTGCTGCCGAGCAGCTACGACGACCCGGCCGTACCCACCCCGCTCCTGCAACCCATCGGCGGCAACCCCCACCTGGTTCGCCTGGACATCAGCCGGGAGGCCACCGCCACCGTTGCGTCCTGCCAGCAGCACCTGATCGCGCTCGCCGACGCCTACGGCACCGACAGCGACCACTACCGCGACGCCGCAGCCAGCTGGTCGCTGCAGCTCACCGCCCTGATCAGCGCCCCAAACGGCGTCCGCCGGGTGCTGCACCCCGACGGACCGCTCTCGCTGTATGTCAGCACCGACGACGCCGGCCACTACGGCATCGTCTTCGAGCCCCTCACCCGGCACTGCACCGTCGCGGGCTGCCACGCGGTGACCGCGGCAGGCGACCAGTGGCAGCCCAGCCGTCCCGACGCCGTCGTGATCGATCACGAACACCAGCCCAGCCACCCCGCCGACGGCCCGCAGCCCGGTCGGTGGAATACCCGGCTCTGACCGCGCCGTGGTCGGCGGGCCGCGTACGGCCGCCGACCACGGCGCCCGCGTGACGGTGACCGTCACCGACCCGGCCTCTACCACTAGCCACCACCGTCCGCCAGTGACACCGGCGGACGACCCGATCGTCGTCGACCTATCCGCCTCCGCGGTCGTAGCACCGCCGTCACCCAAGGAGCCGTCGTGCCTCGCCCTTCTCGTCTTGCACTCAGACCTGGCATCTGTGATCCGCGTTCGGCGCCGGCGCCGCGGTCGGGTCGCCGTTGCCCCGCCGCGCCCTACGGCAGCGTCGTGTCCCACATGCGCCTCGCCGGCCGGCCCCAGCGACCTGCACGTTCGACACCGCGTCTGCTGGTTGCCGGTCGCCGGCCACCCGACCGTGTCAGCATCACCAGGCGCACTTTGCAGGTGGACAGGACGTCCCAGCGGTGCCGGCGTTGTGCAGGTGGGCGGTGAACGCCTCCTGGCTGGCCGAGCCGATCGACAGCGGTGATCTGCGACCGCCGGTCACCACGGCAGACCTGGTGGCCGCGGCGATCGGCTACGCCGCGGCGGGTATAGCGGTGCTGCCGCTGCACACCCCCGGTGTCGGTGGCGGGTGCAGTTGCCGAGCCGGTGGGGCCTGCGGCTCACCGGGCAAGCATCCCCGTCTGCGTCGCGGCTTGCACGACGCCTCCCGGCAGCCGCAGGTCATCCGGGGGTGGTGGTTGCGGTGGCCGGACGCGAACATCGGCCTGGTCACCGGAACAGAGCTGGACGTCTGTGACATCGACACCAATGACGGATTGGGTGTTGTTCTTGACCTGCTCGACGTGGTTCGCCCGCCAGGGCCGCTGATCCGTACTGGGTCCGGGTGGCATCTCTGGTACGCCGCCGGTGAGCTGCCCAGCCGGGTGGCGATCGCACCCGGGGTGGATTGGCGTGGTCGCGGCGGCCTGGTCGTCGCCCCGCCGTCGCTGCACACCACCGGAACCCGGTACACGTTCCAGCAGCCCTGGCAGCACCGCGACCTGCCGGTTTGCCCACCGCAGCTGCGCGCCCTGGTCATTCCTCCACGACCTGCGCCGCTCAGCCCACAGCCCGCCCGATCGATCGTGGACCTGGACCGCTACGTGCAAGCCGCGATCGAGGGCGAGGCTGAACGCGTGCGGCGCGCGCCGCGGCCGGTACTCAGCGGCGGCCGGCGCATCAGCGGCGGCGGCCGCAACGACGCCCTGAACCGGGCCGCGTTCCGGCTCGGGCAACTGGCCGCGCGCACCCCCATGGACGAGACGGCCGTGCGCCGCGAACTCACCGAAGCCGCCCTCAGCACGGGGCTGGGACGCGCTGAGGTCCAGCGCACGCTGTCGTCCGGGTGGCGAGCCGGGCTGCGTCATCCTCGGCGTCTCGGTGATCGGCAGAGTGCCGCCGGACGTCGGGCCAGGAGGGCGCCGGTTCACACCTGGCCGGGACCACACTGCTGACGTCCCCTGCCCCGCCGTCACCGCCGCGAGCAACCAGCTCGGCTGGCCAACGGTGGGACTGACATCCGTCCTCGACGCGGGCGGCGAGACGACGCGCCGCCCGTCCGTCATGTCGGGGATCTGCGGTGCGGCTATGAGCCCGCGCAGCGGCGGCCCGGACGGGGCGGGCAACGACAGCTGCTCGTGACGGCGGCAGTTTGCGGTCCTGGCATCCCGGCTGGGCATGTCCGTGGACGTCGGTGGGTGTCGCTGCTGAGGGACCCGAAGGTCAGCCCACCCAGGCCAGGGGTGCAAGCCCCGGCAGAACATCTTGGCCCCACACCGTCTCGCTGCGCTCGACGCCAAGATCTTCTGACTCGGACGGGGCTTGCGCCCCTTGGCCCACGTGCGGGCTCTGACCGGCCCCGTCAGCGCGGCACCACGGCGCCCGGATCACCCGATCCGGACGGCGTGCATGGGCCGCACCGCATCACCGGAACGGGAGTCAGCACATGTCGCAGTTCACCCTCACCTTCGAAGGCAACCTCGCCGCCAAGCCCGAGCTCGACGTCACCGCCAGCGGACAGGCGCTGTGCCGGCTGCGGGTCGCCCACAACCGCCGCCGCAAGTCCGAGGGCCAGTGGGTCGACACGGCCCCCATGTGGGTCCAGGTCACCGTCTGGGGCGAGCTCGCCGAACGGTGCGCGGAGTTGGGCAAGGGCGACACCGTGGTCGTGAACGCCCGCGACGACCTGAACGTGTGGCCGTTCATCCGCCAGGACGGCACTGCCGGCGGTGTCCTCGAGGTCACCGCCGAGAACGTGGCGTTGTCCATGCGCTTCGCCGGTGCCCAGTCGGTGGCCGACGACAAGCCTGCCGGGGACGCCTGGGATCCCACCACCACTGAGCCCGCCGCCACTGAGCCCGAGCGGGAGCTGCAGCCGGCCTGACCGGCTTCCGGGGCCGGCCACCCGGCCGGCCCCGGTCGCCACTGACACGTCCGATCCATCCCGGGGAGTTTCGTCATGAGCCAGGAACCGTCGAAGCAGATCTTCACCAGTCTCATCCAAGGCACCGTCCGTGGCCGCAGCGAGCAGGGACACACCAACAGCGGCGGGCGGGCCTTCGTCAAGTTCCGCATCGTGCACCGCACCGGCTTTTTCAAGGCCGGCCAGTGGGTGGCCACCAACCCGATGGAGTTCGAGGTGACTTGCTGGGACGAACAGCAGATGCTGCTCGCCCGCTCCCTACGCCCCGGCACCGATGTCCTGGTCACGGTCAAGAAGATGACTCCGTACCTCGACCAGGGCGATGAACCCATCATCAACATCACACCGGCCGACATTCTGCCTCTGCCGAGCAGCTCGCCCGCGCCCAGCGCACCGCGCCGGCAGCGCAGTGGCGACCTGGTCGTCAGCCCGCACGGCGAGAAGATCGCCGCGGACGCCTGGCCCGACGTCGTAACCGACCCGCAGCTCGCGCATCACCGCTAAACCGATCGCGTCCAGGCCGGCCCGCACCTGCGGGCCGGCCTTTCGTCGTTCAGGAGGTCCGCCGCATGACAGCAACGATCAACCTCGTTGGCCCTGCAATTCCCGCCGCGACGGGCAGGCTTACGCCGGTCCAGGTGCGAGTGGTGACCTGTTGCCGCGGCTGGTACTTCGAGCACAGCACCGAGTGTCGTACACCGCACGTGGCACGGCCATGCAGCGACTGCTACGCCGACCCCGGCAGCGCACACATCTACCCGTGCTGCTCCTGGTTAGATGTCGAACCGATCGAGAGCCCGGACGAGGCAGCGCTGTGGCCCGACGCTGCCCGCTGGCCCGGGCACCCCGTCGCCGAGTAGCCCGCCCCACATCACCACAGGGACCGTTCAGCTTCGCCGCTCAGCGAAGCTCGTCAAGGTCGGGGTGCGCTCCTCCGACGACGCCACCCGATACCTTCTGGCGCCCGGTGGCCTACGGACAGGCCCACGGCATCTGCGAGTTGCCACGACCGGCCCGCGGGGTGAAGGCCCTGCGCCGCCGACAACACCGCGTGGAGTCCGAGAATCGTGCCGGACCCGGCGCAGCGCGGCGCAGCCGCCCCCGGCGCTCACCGAAGGTGTCAGCTCGGCGAACCGACCGGCACAGCCGGCCCGGCGAACGCGGTGGCTACACCCGGCCGCCGCGTTCGCCAGTCCTCAGTGATGACCGACCCGGCAACAGTCAGGCAAGCCGGCAAAACATCTTGGAAGCGCAGCACCAACCCTCACTCACGCCTCCCGTGCTGCGCTTCCAAGATCTTTTGACCCAAGAGCTGGCTTGCCAGCCGCCACCGTGCCGTTCCCCCCAATGGCCTGTCAGCGCGGCAGCCCCGGTGCCAACCGGCAGACGCCGCACCCTCCGCTAACCGGAAGGCAGCGCCATGAACGACAACACCGAGGTCACCACCACCGAGCCGACCACCACCACCCGCCGGTCGCTGCGCACGACCGCCCGTCACCTGGCCCACCCGCTGGTGCACCTCGGCGGCCTTCTCATCGCGCACGTCGCCGCGCTGGCGGTGCTGGAGAAGACGCCGCTGCTCGTCCTGCTCTCGCTGCACTGATCCCCGCGGGTCCTGGTGGGGCGCCGCCCTCGGCAGCGCCCCACCAGGACCTACGTGCGTGCACGCGGCGCATCAGCAACGGCGGTCGCCCAGCGCGCGACCTCAGCGGCGCTGCTACGCCGGGTTGCCGGCATGACCACCAGACCGCCTTCACGCAGACCCAGCAAGGAAGAAACGATGGACAACGACATAACCGTGACCGGCCCCTACCCCGCATCACCCACCGTGCAGCACTGCGACGCCGGTGGACACCGACTCGGCCCCGGCCAGCCATGGTGGCTGGTCACCGACCCCAGCCGCGGCTGGCACCACAACACGGGCGCATCGTGCACAGCCCACCGACCCGCCCAAGGCGCTATGGACCAGGGTCACCTCTACCGCGTCGGCGACATGTTCGACCCCGCCCGCACCAGCTGGCCGCAAGGCTCCCACCTGTGGCTGGACTCCGACGGCGACACCCGGCTGGCGATCTTCCTGACCAACCCCGAGCGACGTGAAATCTCCGCCGTCGAGTCCGGCACCCCACGCTTCGCCTGGACCGAGCAGGACGTCAACGGGTTCCTGTTGTTCAAGTACGGCGACTCACCGTGGAACGACGCCCCGTTCAACCCGCACCGGCTCAGCGAACCCTTCACCGGCCGGCCGATACCGCGCGGCACCCACAGCCGCACCTTCACGTTCCTCGTGCACGCCGACACCGGACGCATCGCCGCGATGCGGATGTTCACCTGGCCGGCCTACTTCCTCAATCACGTCGTCGGCTCCGTGCACCGGCTCGCTGCACGCAACTCCAGCGACACCGCAGCGCACACACAGCTGCAGGACTTCTACCGCCGCTACCCCGACGGCCCGTCGCTGTACCGCCTCGTCCGCACTCTGCCGCCCGAGGCCACGTGCACAGGCGGACAACGGGAGGACCGTCCCCACTGACCTGCGACCGGTTGCTGGCCGTGGCGCCTCGACACCGGCGAGCAGCAAGTCCGGCTGACCACTTGCGCCTCCTGCAGCAGCCTCGACGCCTGTACGTCGCGCATACCCGCTACGAGCTAACCCCGGAGGCGTCTGGAGCCGCTCGCTGAGGGACCCGAGGTCAGCCCACCCCAGGCCAGGGGCGCAAGCCCCGGCAGAACATCTTGGCCCACACCGTCTCGCTCCGCTCGACGCCAAGATCTTCTGACTCGATCGGGGCTTGCGCCCCTAGGCCCACGTGCGGGCTCTGACCGGTCCCGTCAGCGCGGCACCCCCGGCGCCGGGATCACCCGGTCCAGCAGGGCGGGCCGCATCAGCTACAGCCTGATGGAGGCACCACCATGACGGAGAACGTCATCGACCAGACAACGTCTGCCACCCCGGCCGAGCAGACCTCCGCCGGTGACGGGCGGCCGGCCGCCCCAGAGGGCTCGCTCTACCTGGTCGACGTCCTGGCCAGGATCCGCCGACACGCCAGCGACAACAGCTGGTGCTCAGAGGCCGAGGACGTCACCCTGCGGGCCTTGAACGAGAGCTTGTCATTCAAGCCGTTCCGCGCGTCCGACGGCGGATGCCACGATCCGTCCTGCGAGCGCTGCCACCCCCGGGACGCCGTCGCCGAGCGGTTCACCGCGGCAGAGGGCGTCGACCCGTTCGTCACGAAGGCGCGCCTGAAGAAGGCGATCAGGAAAGCCTGCGAACTCGGCTACGACGGGGGCCAGTACCGCCGCCTGTACCGCGAGCTCATCGACACCTACCAACTGGACGACGTGCCGCTTCCGGTGACCACGTACACGGTCACCTTCACCGTCACCAACGAGCAGATGAACGACCAGACCGCTGACGAAGACGGCATGGCCTATGCCCTGCGCGCCGGGATCACGACCGGCTTCACCGTCACGACCGAAAAAAACGAGCTGGCCACCCCGACCCTGCGGCCGTAGTTATCGCCGGTTGCCCGGCCGGTTGGCACCCGGCCGGGCAACGCCCTGGTGACCTACCACCACCGCGTCGCCGAAACGCGCAAGCCACCACGTCTCGTGCGCTGCGCCACGAAGACATATTCGCGGTCACCTAGCCGCGCCACGCCCCTAACGAAGGGATTACTGATGAGCGCCTGGATCGTCAGCCGTGACCACCTCGACCTGCTGCTGACCGCCGCCATAGCGTGGGAGATCATCTCAGCAGGTGAAGCCGACGAGACCGGTCGGATGCTGTGGAAGGAGAACCTCGCCAGCGTCGCCCACCGCTACCCGTACGACCACGACGGCGACCGGCCCGGCCCGATCGACTTCCGCGACCGGCACGCCGACACCTACCGCTTCTACCCCTACCCCGGCCCGGTCGACCCCGAAGCCGTCGCCGCAGCCGCGGCTTCGCTGGCCTACCAATCCTGCGAACACCCCGACTGGACGTCCAGCACCGCATACCGGTGGACCAACCACCTACGCGAGCAGTCCACCGCTCGAGTCACGGCCTACCTCGACGAGCACGGGCCAGTGGACCCCACGCGTCAGGCCCGCGGCGAGCAAGGGTGGTACGTCATGGTCGACCTGCACGGGCAAGAGCACGTCCGGTGCGGCGACGGCTGGAGCGTGCCCGACCGCGGCGTCTTTACTCGCGCGATCGAATTGCGCACCCTCGCCGCGGTCAGGCCATGACCGACACGACGCCGTCCGCCGCTGGCGGACACGGCGAGCGCTCCGCCCACATCAACCTGACCGGCGGCGGCGAACCGTCCGCGAACCCGCGCCGGGCACCGAACCCAGAAAACATCCTGCACGTCGTGCAGTTCTCTGGCGGTATCGGCAGCTGGGCTGCTGCCATGCGCGTCGCCGAAGATCATGGCACTGACAATCTGATCCTGCTCGCCGCCGACACCAAAGCCGAGGACCCCGATCTGTGGCGCTTCGTCGCCGACGCCGGCGCCCACTTCGGCGTCGACCCGGTGATCGTCGCTGACGGCCGTACACCGTGGCAGGTTTTCGCCGATCAGCGCTTTATGGGAAATTCTCGCATCGCTCCTTGCTCGGTGCACCTGAAGCAGAAGCCCTGTCGGCGGTGGCTGACCGAGCACGCCAACCCGGACCGCACCGTGCTGTACGTCGGGATCGACTGGAGCGAGCAGCGCCGGGTGCCTGCCATCGTGCGGGGCTGGTCGCCGTGGACCGTTCGCTTCCCAATGTGCGAGCCGCCCTATCTGAGCAAGGATCAGATGCTCGACTGGGCGACGACCGTTGGCCTGACACCGCCGCGGCTGTACGAGCAGGGTTTCGCTCACAACAACTGTTTCGGTGTCTGCGTACGTGCTGGGCAACGCCAATGGCTGCATCTGCTTGAGGTGGCGCCCGAGCGGTACCTGGCAGCCGAAGCCCACGAAGACGAACTGCGGCACTCGCTCGGTGACGTGGCGATCCTCAAGGAACGCCGCGCCGGCGTCAGCTACCCGCTGCCGTTGCGCGAGCTACGCCGTCGCGCCCAGCGTGACGACAAAGCTGCCTGACCAGCTTCAAGGTCGTGCGAAGCAGTCGCGTCCGCCACGCCGTGCGGAAATTGTGCCGCGCTGGCGCTGCTTCGTCGTCGGTGGCCAGATCGGCCGGGCAACAAACCGAACCCAGACCGTCCCGACGCCTCGGCGCTCGATCCCACCGCGAGTCGGGCGTCGAGTGGTTTCGGTGCACGGACAGCCAGGACAAGAACCAGGAGTCCGGACATGAACAACATCGAATGGGGTGCAATTGAGAGTCAACGCGCTCACCTGATGGCCCCCAGCTACTTAGCCGGGTACGGCCGCCTGCACAACGGCGAATGGGGCGCCGCCGTGGAGAACGTCGTCGTCTACAGCAACCGCGAAAGTTTGCGCGAGTGGGCGCAGTCGATCGTCGACCGGCTGCCTGGTGACCGGACCGGCAAGCCGCTGGTCATCGTCAACCAGGATCAGCAGCAGGCGTGGCTGACCGGCAGCCACGTGCTGGGCGCCGACCCTGAGGAACGAGCCGAATGGACGGCGACGGTCGAAACCGTCTGCGACCTGGTGCAGGCGGTCGCCAAGAACCCGGCCGCCTTCGGGTGGACGTTCGGCGATGGCGTCACCGAGCTCTTCGCCCAGGTCGACGAGGACGGCGGTGACGACGACGCCGGGGGGATGGTCGCCGGCGTGAAGGTCGATGGGTTCTGGATCGGCTGCGAGCCACTCCACGACGACGACCTCGTGCGGACCGGCCGCGAAGGCAGCGGGATCGACCTGGCCCACGCGGTACTCATGGTGATCGCCGACCGCATCGACCGCGCGTACTAACCGGGCGTCCCAGCCAGGTCGTACCCGTCGCTCACAAACCCCTCGCGGCGAACGGCAGCCAGTGCCCGGCGGACTCCGGTGGATGCTGTTGTGCAACAGCATCCGAACGCCCAGGCCGTCTCGCTGCCCCACCACCGGTACTGACCGACACCGAATCGAGCCTCGGCTGGTAGAAGCTGGCAACCGAGGCCGACGCAATTCAGTCGACATGGAACGGCGTGCCTCGTGAGACACCCGCATGCTGGAGAACACAACAACGGCGTCGGTGCCTGTATGCGCCGGCAGCGGCAGCGGTGGCGGCACCTGCTCACGGTCGCGCCCCGAGCGATACCTGGCCGCCGATGCCGAAGAGGAGAAGCTGTACGCCACTCGGCGACATCGCGGTCCTCAAGGAACGCCGCGCCGGAGTCAGCTACCCGCTGCCGCTGCGCGAGCTGCGCCGCCGTGCCCAGTATCGCGAGGTGACCACCTGACCCGGCGGCGGACAGCCGCAAGCCGACCGAGCCGCCTCCGGACGTCCGTCGAGACGGCGCACTTCCGCGGGTCACCGTCGCGTCGGGCGCCGCGGTGAGGCCCCAGGGCTTCACCGTTCCGCGAGACAGCGACGGCGAATGCGGCGGCCACCCACAGCCGCCGCATTCGCCGGTCCGCAGTGATGACCGACCCGGCAGCGGCCGGCAAGCCCGGCAAAACATCTTGGAAGCACAGCACCTGACCACCACCAGCGCACACCGCGCTGCGCTTCCAAGATCTTTTGACCTCAACCGCTGGGCTTGCCCGCCACTCACCGCGCCCGTCCCCCCGTGGCCTCGTCAACGCGGCAGCGCCGGTGCAACCGGCGCGAGTCGCACGGTTCGCGCCACGGAGGTCACCATATGAGCAGCCCCATCACCGCCACCAGACACCACACCACCTCTGGGCTGCGCGTCGCGGTCGTCGGCGGATCCCTGACCGGCCCCACCACGGCCCTGCTGCTGCACCACGCCGGGTTCGACGACGTCACCCTCTACGAAGCGACCCCGGCCAGCGCCCCGCTCGGCGGCGGCCTGATCGGCCTCGAGCACTCCTCCCTGGACATCCTCGACCAGCTCGGTGTCCCCCAGCACGAGTTCGTCCCCTACGAATCCGAAGCGGTCATGGACATCAGCGTCTGCCACCGCCGCCCCGAAACCGAACACCGCCACTTGTACGCCGGCCGCAACACCACCTGGACCCTGCTGCATCAGGCCCTCAGCCACCGCCTGCCCGCCGGCATCCTGCACACCGGCAAACGAGTCACCGGCCTGACCGGCGAGCACGGCCAGCCACTGCTGCACTTCGCCGACGGCGACAACGCGCAGGCCGACCTCGTGATCTTCGCCGACGGCCGTGCCTCGACGGGACGGCGACTGCTCGACCCGCACCGCCAACTGCACTATGCCGGCTACGTTGCCCATCGCGGGCAAGCCACCAGCAGTCAGCCCGGCCTGCGCGACTTCCTGCGCTTCGAACCCGACCCGCGCAGCGGCGCGCAGTTCAACCTAGCGCCCATCCCCGGCGGCACCGACTGGACGTTCTACCTCGGCGCCACCCCCGACCAGTACATCGACTTCTTCGGCGCCGCACCGACCCGCAGGGTCTTCGCCCTGCCCCAGCACGTCACGCCAGCGGCCCGCACCGCCGTCGACGCCAGCGCCCGCCAGCTCCTGCCCGACGAGCAGGCCGCCTTGGTCCACGACACCCAGACCCGGATGGCTGCCGCCGTCATGGACATCGACCCGCCTACCCGCATGGTCTGGCCCGTCGGTACCGGACACGCCGTTCTCATCGGCGACGCTCTGGCACCCGTGCGGCCGCACACCGCGCGCGGCGCCAACAACGGCATCGAACAAGCCGCCGGCCTGACCGCCGCCCTCAACCAGCACCGCAAGTACGGTGCCGACCTGACCACCGCCCTCGACGGATGGCAACACCGTCACCTGCCCGCCGCTGTTGCCTCCGTGCAACTCGGCCCGAAGCTCGGCCACCGGTACGGCCTCGGCGCCTAACGTCAGCGCGGCCCTGGCCGGAGTCGGCCAGGGCCGCGCTGGCAACGGCTACCCGCCACCGCTACGACCATGACACCGCCGAACACGTCAGCGCGCCCTCGCCCAGGCGCAGACCCGGCGGGTGCTGCCGACCACCTCGGCGTAGACCGAGGTGCGTGGCGGGCCGCACATCGCGACGTCGCCAAGTCGCGCAAGTACCAGCAACGACCGAGAACGCTGGCCCTGCGCGACATCCGGGGCGGGCTGGCCGGGGCGGCGCCCTGCTGCTCCGGCGTACGTGCACCGGTGGTGGGCGACACGGGCGCGACGCTGACGGCAGGCGAAGACCAGCCCTGTCCCAGGGCCGCCGCCTGACGGAATCTCGGTGCGGTCGACTGGCGTGAAGGCAGGGGCCGCGTCTGCCAGCCCGAAGCGATGACCGACCCGTCCGGCGGCGGCAAGCCCGGCAAAACATCTTGGAAGCGCAGCCAACCGTACCCACGAACGCCTTGGACGCTGCGCTTCCAAGATCTCTTGGCCGACGACCGGCCTGCCACCGGCAGGCCGCGCCGATCCCACACCGGCTCGTCAGCGCGACACCCCGGCTCCCGCCGTCGGCCGCCGCACCTCGATCTGCCCGCCAGGAGGCAAGACCATGCACCAGGACCAGCCCTTCGCCGACCGCCGTCAGCGCCGCGACGCCCGCGTCACCGCTCACCGCCGCCGCTTCGTCCTGGCAGGCGAAAAGGAGGTCTTCGACCCCACCAGCCCGGCGGACGCGCGCGAGTACCGCATCGTCGTGAACTACGGTCACCGCTGATCCCCAGGCGGGAAGGAGCTCCGGCTCCTTCCCGCGCTCCAGCGCGCCATCTGGGCGCTGAGCTGAACCGGGTACCGCGGCTGCGCTCAACCCGGCCGGGCCTTGGCGGCCCGGTAGACCGGAAGCGGCCTGCGGCCGCGCTGCTTAAAAGCATCCTTTCGGCCACTGGCTGCGCCACGAGTGTAGGTTGCGCCCGCCGTCCACCAAATCCGCTGCGGGCTCCTAAAACATTATGCAAAACCCGCATAATGTTTTAGTCGAAACCCCCGCACCGAATTTGGCTCCCGGCGGCCGCAACCTGGCGAGCAAGCTCGCCGCCTGCGGCCGAAAAAATGCCGAAGAGCGCAACCATCGCCGCTAGCTGCGACAACACCTTTACGGGCGCGCCAGAAGAAAGCGCAGAAAAACTCGAGAACCGCTTGCCATTTATAGATATACGTCGATAAATGGTGTAAGATGGAGCTTAGTCAGGGAGGGCAAACCCTGGCGACACCAACAAGACAACAAAAGAAGAGAGGCCACATCGTGAGCCGTCACGACCTCACCCCGCTCGACGCGGACACCGTCTCCTGCGTCGTCGTCGGATGGGACCGCCCGCTCGGATCGTTCTTCACGCATGTCTACCTCACCGACGACGACAACGAGTTTGACGCCCCCACGTTCGAGATCGGCACGGACTTTCGTGAAGTCACCGACCCCGCAGCCGCAATCGAGCTTGCCAGCATGTACGCCAAGGTGCCCGACGACATGAGCGCCACCCTCACCGCCGACGCGACGCGGGAGGGGATCTGCGAGACCCCCGCCGTTCTCGGCATCCTCTACGCAGCGACAACCCCGGCGGTCAACACCGACGGTTGGCCCTGCCCGTTCTAAACGCACCGATGCGCGGGGACCGCCACGGTCCCCGCGCATCGCTGCACTGAACGAATCACCGGCGCAGGTAAGCGACGCCGCTACGCGTATACCGCGTCGACGCGCATCGAGCACGCCGACCCGGGCTGCCGCGCCGCCCGCCCACGGCCGTACCACCACCGCGCAACGAGCCGGAAAGTTTAGAGGCCGACGGCCCCTCTCGGGGACACCTCCGAAGAGGTGCAGGCAAAACCGCCGGCCAACACCAACCAGACACACCGACGCGTAAACGCCGGCAGAAAGGCCATCTCCAGCCTAGCCCGCTCCGCGCGTCGCCTCAACACCACGACCACCGCCGAGACGGAACCCACCATGCCCAGCGACACCGCTCACATGACAGCCCTCGCCATCGCCGAGCTCGCCTCGCTCGCTGCCGACATCGAACCATTCACCGGCCCCGACCGACGCGACCATCCCGCCACGGCCCAGCGAATCGAAGCGATCTGCGAACGCTACGGACTAATCTTCACTGACGCATCCACACAGGAGACGCCATGCCGCTGATCCACAACGACAAGTGGGGCCGCCGCGTCGCCCGGATCGGCCCCATTACCGCCCGTACGGGTAAATGGCTCGCCATCGCAGCCGCCGCCCTGCTCGTGGTAGCCCTTATCTTCCTTCGCTAGACGACGCACCCGCCGACACGGCCGGACTTACCGCCACCGTCAACGCACCTGACGCACTTCCACCGCCAGCCGACCGTGCCGTCCCGGCAGCCTCCACACCTGACGCAGGCCGTCCGCTTCCACGCGGGCGGCCCCGCCGCCGTACCACCGGGACACCACCGGTCAGTTCGCCCACCCGAGCACTGACGTCATCCACCGAGGCCCGCTGCTGACCCATCCGCACCCGCGCCGGAGTCTCCTCCGTCAGCACCGCAGCAACATCCGGTGCCACCAGCGACGCCAGCACCGCCAACGCCACATCCGCGCCCGTCTCAGCCTCTGCTACGGCCGCATCCAGCCGCACGAGCTCCGCCGCGCGTCGCTCCTGCGCGCGGCGGAGCGCCGCACCGGCATCCGTCGCCGCTTTCAGCGCCGCACGCTCTGCCACATGCCGTCGCTCCAACGCCTCAATAGCTTTGTTCGTGCTTTTGCTAGCCATACCATCGACGCTACCTATTTCACAGGCTCGACCTCCACACCTAACAATCGTTGAATGTTAGTTGTAAATGGTCACCCAATCGTTCAACATTGCTCACACCATCTCTCATCAGCCCAAATATCAGGTCACCCTTAACCCCTTCTCAGAACTAGCACACCCCCTGGCATTCCAATGTCGCAAAGGCGGCTGCCCGGTGCTTACGCTCGGCGGCATGCTCTCGGTAACCCGCATCTCGCCAGGGGCCGGGATCGCCTACCTGACGCAGCAGGTGGCCACCGGCCGGCACGACTTCCGCCCCGCCGTGCCCAGCGCAGCGGTGGCGTACCACGCCGACCCGGGCGCGCACGGCGAGGCGCCCGGGTGGTGGGCCGGCCAAAGCTCGGTCCTGTTTGGTGTGCACGGGCAGGTCACCGAGAAGCAGTTGCAGAACCTCATCGGCGAGGGCCGGCACCCGGACACCGGCGAACAACTCGGCCGGCTGTGGCGCAAATTCGAGGCACTCGACGACGACGGCCGCCAAGCCGCCGTCGAGAAAGCGTGGAAAGCGCTACCCGAGGATGCCACCTACGAACAGATCGCCCAGGTCTGGTTGCGGATCTGGACCGCACCCGAACGGCATCCGGTCGCCGGGTTCGATGTCACCGTCTCCCCGGTCAAAAGCGTCAGTCTGTTGTGGGCGTTCGGCGATGACCAGGTCAAACGGGAGGTGATGGCGTCGCACCACGACGGCGTCCGCGCCGCCCTGGAGCACCTGCGAGCCCACGGGGCGTTCACCCGGCTGGGCACCAACGGCATCGTGCAGGTCGACACCGACGGCCTCGCCGCCGCGGTCTTCGACCACCGCATGTCCCGGGAGAAGGACCCGCAGCTGCACTCCCACATCATCGTCTCGTCCAAGGTCCGCGTCGTCCGCGACGGACGCGAAACGTGGCTCGCACTCGACAGCAAGGCGTTCTACCAGGCCACCATCGGTGCCCGGATCGCCTACGAACGCGCCGTCGAACACCAACTCGGCCGCCGCCTCGGCGTCCGGTTCGCCGCCCGAGTCGGCTCCCCGATCCGCGAAATCATCGGGTTCGACCCGCGCGCGATCTTGCACTTCTCCAAGCGGCGCGCCGCCGTCGAGACCGAGCTCGACAGGCGTCACAGCGATCCCAGCACCGGCCGCGAGTGGATCCCGACCGGGCGGTGGCGGCGCTCCGCACAGGACGCCACCCTGCGCACTCGACGCCCCAAGGACGGCCCCGAATCCACCAACGAAGCTGTCACCCGCTGGCAGCGCGAGGACCGGCAGGCCGATTTCGACACCGCTGCCGCGGTACGTCGCATCGCCGCAGGCCGCACGCTCGACCCCGTTGACCAGCAGGCACGGCTGGTAATCCGCCTTGCGCAGCGGCACCGCGTCGACCGGCCGGTCCGGGTTCAAGACCTCGACGCCGCTGCCGTCCAGGTCGGGCTGGAGCGCCCCGAGCAGCGGGCCCCGGTCGTCATCGCCGCTATCCGGCGGCTGCCGCACCTGGCCGTCGAACGCGCCGTCGACGAGCTCAGCGCCGATCACGCCGTGTTCAGCATCAACCATCTCGAACTCGCCATCGGCCGTCAGCTGCACGTCAGCCCGACCACAGACCGCCGCGCCGACTGGCAACGAGTGCAGCGCTACGCCGCCCACGCCATCCGGACCCGGGCCGGCGGGCTGCGCGTGCTGACCCCACCCGCACTGCTCGAGTGGGGCGAAACCCTGCTCCGTGGCTCCGACCGGCAGAGCATCTACAGCCGGCACCGCGACCTGAAACTGTCCACCGAACCGGTCCTGGCCGCCGAGAAAGAACTCATCGCCTACGCCACTCGCCACGGCGCCACCCCTGCACCCCGGGCGCTGCTCGATGGGGTCGCTGACCGGCTCGACCTGTCCGACGAAAAACGTGCGGCGCTGCACTTCGCCGTCGGTGACGACCGCCGCGTCACCGGCATTGTCGGGCCGGCCGGTACCGGGAAAACCTATTTGCAGCGGGCCGTCGGGGTCGCCGCCCGCCAGGCCGGCATCCCCGTGGTCGGGCTGACGGTCGGGCAGAACGCTGCTTTCGTCCTCGCCGACGCCACCCGCGACGGCGACCAGCCCGGCATCCGCACCGAGAACATCGCCATGTGGTTGCACGCCCAAAACATGCCTCCGGAAGGCACGACCCCCGATGACTGGGCGTTCAAGCCGGGTCAGTGGGTCATCGTCGACGAAGCTTCGCAGGCTTCGACGCTGGACCTCGTGCGCCTCAGCCAGCTCCTCGAACCGGTCGGCGGGAAACTCATCCTGGTCGGTGACCCCGAACAAATTTCCGCGATCGGGCCCGGCGGGATGTTCCGCTACCTCGCCTCGCTGGGCGCCACCACCGACCTGCGCGAGGTCCGCCGCTTCACCGACCCGTGGGAAGGCCCCGCCTCGCTACGGCTGCGCGAAGGCGACACCACCGTGCTCGCCGAGTACGACCGCCGCGGCCGGGTCATCGCCGGACACCGCACCGAACTCATCTCCCATGTCCTCGACGGGTGGGCCGCCGACGTCCTGCAAGGCCGCACCAGCCTCATCCTCGTCGAAACCCAGGCCGAAGCCGCCGACATCGCCACCCAAGCCCGCCGCCTGCTAATCCGCGCCGGGATCGTGGAACCCGGGCCCACCGTCACCCTCGCCGACAGCACCCGCGCCGGTGTTGGCGACCTTGTCGTCACCCGCCGCAACAACCGCACCCTGATCGCCGGCGACGCGTTCGTCGCCAACCGCACCCAATGGCGCATCCTCGAACACGGCCCCGACGGCGCCCTGCTCGTCGAGAACACCACCAGCCACGCCACCACAGCGCTGCCCGCCGACTACGTCGCCGCACACGTCCAACTCGCCTACGCCGCCACCGTCGACTCCGCACAAGGCCGCACCGTCGACGTCGCCCGCGCCATCATCGACCAAGCCACCACCCGCGCCCGGCTCTACGTCATGGCCACCCGCGGCCGACTCCTCAACCAACTCGCCGTCGTCACCGCCGACGAACCCCCCGAAGCCCACCCGCCCGCACCGCCTACTGCTGGCGTCGCCGTGCTCGCCGGGATCCTGCGCGAAGACGGCGCCGATCGCTCCGGCACCGAAACCGAACAGACGCTGTGGGCCGATGCCGACGCCCTGCGGCACTGGGGGCCCATCTTCGACGACCTCTCCGCCCGCGCCAGCACCGACCGATACATCGCTGTGGTCCGCGGTGCGGCCGGGCGTACGGTCGCGGACAATCTGGCCGCCGACCCCGCCATGCCCGCCCTCGCCGCCCGCCTACAAGCCCTCGCCGCGGCCGGCCACAACCCCGAACACGTGCTTGCCGCTGTCGCGTCCGAGCGGGAATTGAACAGCGCCCACGACACCGCTGCCGTTCTCGCCTGGCGCATCGACCAGGCCTACCGCGACCTGCAACCCGACCCGGCCGTCGCGCTCAGCCCCACCCAAGCCGGCACCTTCGCCCAGCGCGCACCCACCGTCGACGGCGATATCGGCGACGCGCTACGCGAGGTCGCGGCCATCTGCGACACCCGCATCGACGCCCTCGCCAACCAGGCCGCCGCCGAACGACCCGCCTGGACCACCTCGCTGGGACCGCTACCCGACGACGAGCCCGGCCGTAACCAGTGGACCGGGCGCGCCGCGGTCATCGCCGCCTACCGCGACCGTTACACCGTCACCGGCGAGGACCCGATCGGTCCCGAACCCTCAGCCCGCGACGTCGGCCGGTGGGGCGCGTGGCAGCGCGCCCAGACCGTGCTCGGGGTCGCCACGCTCGCCGGGCAGATCAGCACTGCCACCGACGGGCAGCTCCGCACACTCATCGCTGCGCAACGCGACGCTGACCAGAACGCCCCCGCCTACGTCGCCGGGCAGCTCCGCGTCGCCCACACCCAACTCGTCGGCGCCGAGAACCATCTCCGTGACGCCCGCGTTGACCTGGCTACCGCCCAAACCGCCGCCGCGTCCGCAGCTCGGCACGCCGACACCACGACGCCGCGGTGGTGGCACGCCGGACCGCTCCACACCCGCGCCGCAATCCGTCACCAGCACGCCAGAACCGACGCGCTCCGCGCCGACACCACCGTCGACGAACTGCAGGACCGACTCGGATCCGCACGCGGCCGCATCGACACCGCCCGGAGACGCGTCCACGATCTCGAAGGCCAGCACCAGACGTGGACCGGCTGGTACGAAGACGCGCTACCCACCCGCTACGCCGGACTCGCAGCCGGCGCCGAGGCCGCCCGCCGAGCGCAGAACCGCGCCGACGATGCCAGCACCCTGGCCGACGCCGTCCGGGCGACCGCGGCCCGCGTCCGCGCCGTCGATGCCACCCGCCCGAAACCTCATGCCCGGCCTGTTCCCGACGATCTCACCGCGCACGCCGAGGCGGCACGGCAGCGCGTCCTCGAGGATGCCGACCTCGAAGCACCGGCCGACCCCTCTGAGCCGGAGGCAGACCATGCCTGAAACCCGCGCACCTGGCCGGCGGGCAGACGCCGCTTCGGTGCTCTTCAGCTGCCGGAATCGGATCCGGCCGTGAGTTCGCATCCGGTCGCGTTCGTCGACGAAGCCTCTATCCGCCTGCGCCAGCATCCCGGCGCGTACCTGTTCGCTGCCGTTATCCCAGGCGGTCGACGCGACCTCTGCGTCTACGGGGTCCGCTCTGCAGGTCAGCATCGCCGCGCTCGCGGTGAGCGTGGACAGACTCGCCACCGCCATCAGTACAGCCGGCCCTCGCCAAGATCAACCGGATTATCCCCAATCGACGGAGGTCGGACCCGGCACCCCTGAGACGGTTGAACCTATCCAGGCGCACCCGTCCGAAGCCGAGCGGCCACAGCCTGGTCTCAGCTGAGGTGCGGCCCATTGTGATCCGACATTAGAAGGCACGGCACTTCCTGTCTTTGCGTCATACGCGACCGTGCGGGCGCTCCGTCCGTCAGAGCGGGGTGGGGTGTTGCCGGCCGATCAGGCGCAACTCGACGATTTTGTTCACGGTCGGGAACCGCTTGAAGGGCTCCTGCCCGGTTGTCGCGGTGATGATCTCAGCCAGCCGTTGTCTCAGACGCCTCTGATCCTGTGGGCTGGTGTCAGCCCACGTCTGCTGGACAAGGCGAAAGTAGCTCCCGTAATTGTGCTGGCGCCCGGGCAGCGCGGTCTTGTCGAGGACCGGGAAGAGGCGCGGGCTCACAAAATGGGCGAACTTCGACGGGAACACCCCTGACCCGTTCCTGGTCGGTTTGATCCTCGCCGCCATGTCTGGCAGAGCTTTTACATCGTCCCATCGGACTGTCGTGATGTCCTCGGCGAGTCGTGGGACGACTTCGGTGCCCCAGATGTCGCGTAGCTCGTTGCGGTGCCGCCGAAATTGGTGGGTGAGGTGGGCGGAGGTGGCCCCGCGGGTGGCTTTCCACCGGTGCAGCCACGGCAACGTTGCGGTCCACCACTCGTCGGTGAACGTGCCGTCGTTGATTGCCCATCGGTCACGGTAGAAGGCATCGTGCAGGTCCGCCGGCCAGCCGCGCCTGGTTGCCCAGAACGCGGCACCGTCGTCGAATTCGCGCAGCGGTTCGTCCGTCATCGGCGCAGGATACCGGCGATCGTCACGAGCCGTGATCACCGGCTTCAATCCGCGTAACCGGCTTGGACCGGGCATAGACGTCCGACAGATGCAGGTCAACGGATAGTTGGTGACGCGCCTCGGGGCCGATTGATCCTGCATCGATGAGGTCCCGCCAGGGGCCGGTGGCGAGCCCCGTGACGTAGCAGACTGGGCATTCGCCCTCGCTGGCGCAACCGTGGCCGCCGGTGATCAGGTTGCGCACATGGCCAAGCGCGTCGTCGGGGTGGTCGGCGCGCACAAGGTGCCACGTACCGGCCTGGTCCTCTTGCTCGAGGCCGGCCGCTATGTCAGTGCGCATCGGCCGGTAGAGCTGCCCGGCGGCGTAGCGGATGGCGAATACTCTGTCGAGGTGGTCGACCTCGTCCGACCGCGGTTGTTGCTTGGCATACCAGTCGGCGGCCTCGGCCAGGGTGCCGGGACCCCACAGATAGTCCGTGGGAAACAGTGTGTTCTCGAAGCGGCTATCGAAATGGGAGAGGCCGGGATCTACCTCGTAGATGCCCGGGTGGAAGCGGCCGCGCAGGATGACGCAGCGCAGCCTGTCGTCGCCTTCCTGGGTTCCGCCACCGAGCTGCTCCGCGAGGAACGTCTGCGTGCCGCCCTGGCTGTCCCAGGCGACGACCACGATGCTGCGTTCGCTCGGCGCCGAGTACAGGCGACCCCCGGGAGTCGGACGACCCCACAGTTCGTTGATGAACTCCGCAAGATCTCTCAACGTGCGCAAGCAATCGACCGGCATGAGCAGATGTGCTGAGGTTGGGTGCGCGACGAAGTTCCGCAGCTGCATCGATACGCGCTCGTGGCCGCGGTTGCGTTGTCCGCGCAGCAGTCCCGCTGCCCGAGCCCAGCGATGGAGTCCGTCGAGCATCCCGTTGAAACGCACGGTAGCCGGTCCAGCGCCCACCCGTAGCAGCGCCTTCCGGCCGGCAGACGTTCTGAGGAAGTCCATGATCGACTCATAGGAGGTGGCGTCCACGCGGAATTCCCGCTGGTCGCTGGGGCGGACGAAGGTGACGGTGCCGGCGTGGAACTCAAGGAATCGGTCTCGTAGGGCATGCTCGATGACCAGCAGAGCATGGCCGTCGACGATAGTGAAAATGTCGTAACAGAGCACTCCGTACGCGTAGATGGTGCGGAGCCGATCGAAGCTCTGCCGTGTACCGGCCGCGACGCCGGGCGCAAGGTCCAGGTCCGCGACGAGTTCCTGCTGGAACTGTGCGGCGGATTCTGGTGTGAGTTTGCTGCCGAGGCTGAGCCCGCCGGGTGTAAAGCGCTGCGTGCGTTCATCGGCTTCACGCAGCTGTTCCAGAGACTTGATCTCCACCATAACCTCGCCGTCGATACTTAGAGCGGTGCTCGCACCGCGCCGGCGTCCGCCTGGGCCGGTCAGCTTGCCACGACCGAACCTCGCTTGTCCTGCTGAATACATGCCACTGGCCTCTACGTCGGCATGTAGGACCGTCAGCTGGCTCACCTTGGTCGCGCCGACGAGATACATCGGAGCGGCCAAGGCGGCGCTCTATCGCTGACGAAGTTCGTCGAGAACGTGCTGCGCGCAGGCAACCAGAAGTTCCTGAGTGTTCAACTGTTCGGTGGCGGAGCTGTTCACGGGGATGAGGGCGATGCTCAGGTAGAGGTTGCCGTCGTACACCACCAAGTGTGGGCCGGTGGTGGGGTCGGTGTAGACGGCGGCCTGCTGGCCGACTCCCGGTACGTCGGCTACCGCGGTCGACCTTTGCTGGGCGCCCCGCATCCCTTCGTAGAAGGCTTGCACCGAGCCCACCTTGCTGGTCATGACCTCTAGGGAGATCAAGCTGCGCATCCCGGCGGGGCCGTACTGGCGATCGCAGTTGGCGAGCGACGAGATCCTGGTGTCACTGAATCGCGGTTTGCCGAGGTTGCCGGCGTCGGCGCCGAGCGCCCGGGTGAGACGGGCGTGATCCAAGGTGCTGCACACGTCACGCCTGTTGAGGTAGCGAGCAGCGGTGGTGCCGCTCGGCGCCGAGCTTGCCGACTGCGCAGCGGTCGGCGCCGACGCGCTCGTCCGTGTCTTGGTCGTGGGCTGTGTGGTGCTGCCGGTGTCTCGGCAAGCACCTGTTCCGAAGGCCATCAGCACGGCCGCGATCCCGCACACAGCACGGACAGCCGCGGTAGTCGGTGAGAGGGGCATGAGGTGCCGCCTTCCGGCTGGGCGAGTCGCGGTCACGGGCTCTACCACCGGTAGCCACTCCCGTCGGTGAGGTTCACAACCATGCCGGTGTGGGTGTAGAAGTTCATCGCGGAGAACAGCGCGAAGCCGATGCCGGCGACCGTCCAGGCCCAGTAGAGGACCTGCCAGCTGCGGCGGCTGCCGGGCCGAGCCGCGAAGGGAAAAAGCAGGCAACCCAGCGCGGCCGGGCCATAAAGCACGACGGCAAAAAACGTGTTCTCGATGGCGGGGTAGTTGTGCAACAGCCCGGTGATGGGTTCCTGCTCGGGTGCGGCGCTGATGACGTCGAACCGCAGGATGGCCAGGGTGCACCAGGTCATGACGAGCCCGAGGATGAAGACGATGACGCCGACGGGGCCCAGCGCCTCGGGTAGGCGATCGACGTCGAGGGCCGGCTTGGTGCGGCCGATTCGCCAGGCGGCGGCGAGCAGAAGCACGCCGAGCAGCAGGGCCGGTTCGCCGAAGAGCGAATCGATGTACGGCTTGGCCTCGGCGAGCGGATGGGTGACGGTCATCGTGAACCCGAGCCCGGTCAGCAGGATGCCGAGGACGCCGAAGGCTGCGGCCCAGCCGCTGTGGTCGGTCGGTGCGCGCACGAGGCGCAGGGGCATGCGTTCGTTGCGCAGCCAGGCCCAGTAACGCGGGACGAGGATCAGCGCCGCGCCGGCGGCGACGCCGATAAGCGTGTTGTACATGATCATGTGTTGACTCCTGTCAGGTGAAGGTCATCGGTGGTGTGCGGTGATGAGTCGCCGCAGGGCGGCGATGTCGTGCCGGTCGGCGCTGGATTCGGCGTCGAGCAGGGTGTTCAGCTCGGTGATGAGTTGCGCGCGTAGTTGCTGGTTGAGCGCCCAGCCGGTGGGGGTGGGCGCGAGTAGGGACCGGCGGCGGTCCTTGGTGGGGATGCTGCGGCGTAGCAGCCCGCGTTTGATGAGGGCGGTCGCGGAGCGGGTGACGGAGCCTTTGGAGACGTGGGCCAGGGCGGCGACGACTCCGGTGTCGACGGGTCGGTGCATGACGGCCAGGTGCAGCACCTCGTAGCTGGTCCAGGTCAGGTTGGCGTCGTGGAGGACGATGACCTCGAGGTGGTGGCGGGCGAAGTTCGCGGTGCGGCACAGCACGGCGAGGCGATCCAGCCGCCCCGGCCCGTCATCTTCTGCGGTGCCCGGTGCCGCCGACGTCACCAGCGCGGCGAAGTCGGCGACACCCGATGGCTTCTCGGTCATCTTCACGCTCCGGTTCCTGAGCCGAGCAGCGCTGCCGGGCGGGCCGGGGTCCGGGTTCTGCTGTGGCGGTGGTGGTCGCCGCTGGTCCAGTCCGCGAGCCTGCGCACGGGCCAGAACTGGTGCGCGTCGTCGAGCCCGCCAGCGCTGCTGGGCAGGTACCGGGTGTGCCGGGCGGGTCGGTGACTAGCCGCGGGAACGTGCATGGTCGTGGTCCTTTCTGGTGGGTTTCCGGTCGCGGTGGGTCTGCAGGTGCTCGCCGGTCATTACCGGCAGGACGACACCAGCGGCGTGGCCGGTGCGCCGCGCTGGTGCAGCCAGGTGGTGATGGCCGTGAACGCCAGCGGTGCCGTGCGGTGCAGGTTGATCGAATGGCCGGTCCGAGGGATGGTCGCCGCGGCCAGGGCGGTGCTGGTCGGGAAGGCGGCATGTTCGCGTTGGCAGATGTCGGCCGGTGTGGTGCAGGGCTGGCCGGTGCCGCAGAACAGGGCGTCGGTGGTGCCCATGACGAACAGGACGGGCACCGTGATGGCGCGGCTATAGGCCAGCTCGTCGTCCGGGGTGAAGGTGAGCTCGCCGGTCGTGGCGGTCGTCTTGGTGTGCTCGTCCCACCCGGCGACGCCGCGGACGGCGGTGTCCGGGTCGAGGAAGTACCCGGGCCGGCTGCCGGGCCGGGTTGTCAGGTAGCCGTCGGGCGGCGTGGTGCCGGTGAACTTCGGGTCGGCGGCGGCCGGGTACAGGTCGGTGATGAAGCGGGTCATCTCGTCAACGCGGATGTCGTGCAGCAGCCCGGTGAGCACGAGCACGTCGACGTCGTGGTAGGTGGCGGCCTCGGCCATCGCGATGACGGAGCCGTAGGAGTGTCCGACGCCGACGACCCGGGTGAACCGACCGAGGGTGCCGTCGCGCAGCGCGCGCACCACCTGGTGGGTCACGGTTGCTTCGGTGGTGGCGGTGACCTGATCGGCGGGTGGCCGGTCACTGGCGCCGGTGCCGATGCGGTCGATGAGGTAGACGGCGTCACCTCCGGCCACTGCCGCTGCGGTGTAGTCGGTGCCAATTCCGGGGCCGGTCCAGTAGCGGTGGGTGTAGGTCAGGCCGGGGATCAGCAACTGCACGGTGCTGGTCGTGCGGGCCGGCCGGCACAGCCATCCGGCGAGCCGGTACGTCGACGCACCACGACTGGCGGTCAGCGTGACGGCCAGGTCGTCCCGGGCGCATCCCGGACGCCCCGCGGGTGCAGATTGCGCGTGCGCAGCCGGCGTAGCCAGCGCGAAGCCGGCCAGGATGAACGCCAGAGTCACTGCGACGGAGATCAGGAGGTGCCGGGTACGAGACCGTTGCAGGTCTCGGGTAGCGGCCGGGTTGGTGTTCGACAGCATGCGCTGCTCCTTCGGTTGTTCGGTGGAGACGGTCGAGTGACGGCGGTGTACCGGGGAAGTGCGAATATTCCAACGGTGTGAATGAGTCGGGCCGAGTGGCCGATCCCTCGTGGTGTCGGACTTCTCCGCAGCCGCAAGCAAGCCTTTCTGTGGCGGAGGTACGACTGCGTGGTCACTGCCGGCGCACCTGCTCCGCACCCCGACGAGGCCACGACGGCTGCAACGTTGCTGGGAACCGGGGCTACTGGGGAAACCAGGTATTCCCACGCGCATGCAGGACCGAGGAAATGCGAGGCGTCAGGCCGAGCAACCACAGCAACGACCCTGCCGGGAAGACGACGCGTCGGAGTAGCTGTCCCCAGCTGTCCCCACCTGTCCCCGTGGCCCGTAAGTGGCGGCGGTACCGGGCCCAACGACCCCCGCTTACCGAAAAGTCGGTCGTGAAGGCCGGAAGCCAGCGGACATCGACCTACCCGCTACTTGTGCTCTGTGCCCTTGCCGCCGCCGTCGATACTTGACGAATGACCGGCGAACATGACGATCAGAAGTCCCGGGCTCTTGCTGCTCGTGCCGCTGCGGGAGCAGTCGGTGCCGCTGCCGGGTTGGCGGGACCGGGTGGGGCTCTAGCCGGTGCGGCTCTGACCCCTGTACTCGAACGCGCCTTCGTATATCTGGACAAGCGGTTCTTCCAGCAGCGAATGGTCAACGCCGCCGAGACCCTTGCTGACGCGGCTCAGGCAGCCGGCGTCGAGGAGGACGAGTTCGAGATGTTCGTCGAAAAGCTCGCCCGCGATGAACAACATCAGGAACTCTTGGCACGGGTGCTGAGCGCGGCGCAGGACAGCGCGATGCGCGACAAGCGGCGAGCCCTCGGCCGCGTCTTGGCCAACGCAGCCGATGAGACCGGGACCAAGGTCGACAGCGAACTCGCTGACGCCCGCGCCATCGCCGATCTCGACGCTGTCCATGTCCGCGTCCTGCGAATCATGAGCGAGGCACCACGACACCTAGCCGAGTACGCCACCGCTCACGGCGTCGACCCGCAAGGGGCTCGGCGCTGGTATCCCTACAGCATCGCGGCCGCTGACTCCGGTCTGGCGGATTCCGCGTCGGGAGCCCTCTTGGTCTTGGAACGGCACAGCCTGATCACGAAGATCGGCGAGAACCACACACCCCACGGAGGCTGGGAACCTGAGTACGAGATCACGGGGTACGGCGACTACTTCGTCCGGCTGCTGGCCACCCCCGAGGCCACAGCAGACTAAGACGCTCGGTCAGCGACCGGGTTTTCCGGCGGCCGTCAAAAGCGGGCGGGAGAGACACTGCACGAGTGCTGCTCTGTCATGCCAGGCGAAGCGGCTCCTCGACAGGGCAAGGTGGTGGTCCTTATGCCGGTGGTGCGAAGCGATCGATGAGGTAGCGGGCGGCGGCGGTCAAAGCATGTGTGCGGAAGTACGCCTCGCCGACCGGCGATGCGCCCGGGTGCGGACCGTTGGTATGCACGATCTTCCACAAACCCCGGATATATAGGCCGCCATCATCAGCGGGAAGATGCCCGTTGTCCACCAGGAAACTGATCGCTCGGCCACCCGCGCCCTGACCGGCGCGGCTGAATCCCTGCTGCACCGCCATGTAGGTGACGACTTCCTCAAACATCGCGCGCAGTTGACCGTTGGCCGCTTCGTGTCGTCCGTCCGTCAGGCTGTCCACAGCTTGCCGGTAGTGATTGTGGGCCACGGCCATCCCGAGGCGTTGAAGATCCGCTTCGAGCGCGGAGACCGACTCTCCCAACGGAATATGAGGCTCGTCTAGCGGTAGAAGCCGGGCCTCACCGTCAGCACGGCGAAGATCGAAACCTCCGGATCGCGTCGCTTCACGCAGCCGGCCAAACTGCTCCTCGTCGCACCGTTCCGCGACGAGGGCAATGAGTTCCATGACGCCCTTAGCGACGTCTGAGTTCTTTCCGGCTGCCTTAACCGCCCCAGTGAGCGTGCTCGCGATCAGTTCGGTCTTGGCGTAGCGCTGGGAGCCGGAACGTGGCGGCGGTACGAAGGGCCCGAGTCCACACTCGAGGAACCGCAACTCCAGGTCGGAGCTGGTGAACATCGATGCGTACCTTCCAGCAAGCCCAGTCGCCCGCGCCAGTGTGAACGTCACAGATACATACTCACACAGCAGGAGCATCCGCATGACGATCCGGTCCGGGATTCGTTAACCGCTGCTTCGCGCGGCCGGCAGCGGTGAGCGGGCTTCGGAGCCGGGCCTTGCTCCTGCTAGCGCGGCACCCATGCGCTGGCGAAGTCGATCGGAGCACCTGGTCCAGCACCTTGGCGTTCCTGACCGCCTCCGTTTAGTCCGCCGCCACATTGCCTACGAAGGACTGCCTCCCTATCATCGACCGGGTGTCTGTTGATGAAAAATTCAACTTCCCGGACGATGTCGTGGCCATAGCTTTGGACACCAACTCCATGCCGCGAGGGCTACTAGACCTGAGTAAGATTGAAGACCTCGTAAACATTATCGACGAGCAAGAGCGCGACATAGCGGTATGGATACTTGAGCCCGTCCTATGGGAGTGGGCCGAGCACCTATTCGACTCGATCTCTCGAACAGTCGAACCGTTCGAGAATTCATTAGCCGCCGCGCGACGGGTCGGGCTCGACGTGCCCAACTGGCCAGGACTACCAAGCGGCGCAGCTGAGATCGAGCATTTAGTAAAAGTCCTTTCCGACTCCCTCGAAGGGGTTGGCGCGGAGATCGTGCGCCTTGCAGCTCATCCCTTGGCCGCCGTGCAGGGAATTCGAGATCAAATCCTTCAGACGGGAGCTGCCCGTCGGAAAACAGATTCGGGTGGAAAGCAGAAGGTTCTTGGCGGCGCACGGGTCAAGACAGGTGCAGCCGACTCCGCTTCATTCAACCTATTGGAGCAGAGGGCGTCTTCGCAATTGGGAAATGTTGTTCTTGTCTCTGCCGATCGTGACGCAGTCGCCCACTTCAGAGGACGCGAGTCGCCGGTCATGGCAAAAGACTTATGGCAGACGCGAAGAGGACTGCTAACCTTGACTGCCGGAAGCGAACTTGCACTCAACGAGTTCTTAGAAAAGATATATAACCAACTTCCGGAAATCGAGCAGGCGGCGCTCCGCCTAGTGCCGACTGATGACTACGGCAACTTGGTTAGTGCGAGCGGCTGGGATCTAGAACGATACCTGAACACCAAAGCCTTGGTGACTCAGATTGATTCAGTGGACGAGATAGGCGACATCGAAACGTCGCGCTCGTATGCATCAGCCTCGGTGCAGTTGACGGTGTCGATCGTCATCGAGGGGACCTGGTGGGACTCAGGCCGACTCGAAAATGACTTCTCTCCGGCTTACGATGTAGCCGCGACCGCCGAGGTATATGGAGATAAGGATTCGTCCGAGTGGGTTCTGCATGTCGAGCATTTCTACTTGCACAGCATAAGGGGGTAGTCGGCAAAGGCCGGCCCCGTCGAGTGCCCAGGCGCTGACGGCGGCCAGCGCTGGGGCAACTGCGCCCGCGCCGCGGTTGACGGGAAGAACCCAGTAGGCGCGGCCGGCAGCGCTCTGGGTAAGTTCGAGGCGAATCCCCGTCACATTGGAGACGAGGACACGGACACGCGAGGGCTCCTTGATCGACTTTCAGGCGGAATCCGGCAACGTTTACTCCTACGACGAAGCAGACCGCATCGGCGATCCCGGCAGCTATGGAACCGTCTACGGTGGTAGGGCTGAGGACGGCACGAGCGTCGCGGTCAAAGTTGTCAGCTTCCGCGCCAGTTCCGTCCAGGACAGGGCCATAGCGGAACGTGAGGTTGAGGTCTGGCGCCGACTTCCAGTCCAACCTGAAGGTCACCTCGTTCCGCTCCTCGACGTGGCGAGAGCGACGGACCAGTTGATGTTCGTCATGCCACGGGCCCGGCGGAACCTCGCGGAGCTTGTCGCGCAGAGCGCTCCGCTTACGACACCTGAGGCTACCGACGTTGTGAGGCAGGTCGCGGAAGGACTGCGGGAGCTAGCCGAAGCCGGGGTCATCCACCGAGATATCAAGCCGCTAAATATCTTAGATATCGACAATCGATGGCACCTTGCCGACTTTGGGATCTCGCGTGTCATGGCGGCCGCGACGGCCTCCCATACCCTTCGGGGCGGAGGCACAATGGAATACCGGGCGCCAGAACTGTTCGTGGTAGGTGCCGAGGAGCGAGTAGCGAGTGACCTCTACGCGATAGGTTGCATTGGCTACGAGTTGGTGACCGGACGGAAGGCGTTTCCAGGACCGGACCACAGGCACCAGCACCTCACAGTTGTTCCGCAACTCCCGGAGTCTGTCCAAGCTCCGCTCCGTACGGTGATTCTCGACATGCTCGCCAAGGAGCCGTCCGCTCGACCGCCTGACGCTCGACGGGTAGTGGACGTGCTAAAGCCCGGCCGGAATAGCAAAGATTGGCAGCTCGGAGTGCAACGCATGTTGGCCACCACGGCCGAGCGCCGGATGAAGAACGATGCCAAGGCAAACTTGGTTATGGAGTATCGGGAACGCCAACGCCAAGGGCGACTTGCCTTGAAGTACCTGTGGGGCTCAACGGTAGACATCTTGAGCAGAGATGTCCCAGATGTCATCGCTGGAGAGGACCGACCTCACGGATTCCCTTACCTCATTGTTGGCGACTTCCGGCTCATGTTGAAAATCTTCGAGCTCGATTCAGCAACAGAGTCAATGAACACCCTCTATGTTGGGAGTCTCGTCGCGATGAAAGAGGGTGACATGGGTGAAGAGGCGGGGGTCATTCCGGCAAATATGGTGTGCGCTTGGAATGGTGAATCCGCGCAATGGCACTTGCTAAGGTTCGCGCCACTTTCTTCGTCGCCGAACCACATGATGGGAAGTGGAGCAAAGCCCCAAACCATTTTTTGGAACGGCGCAATGTTCGAGGCGTCTGACAGAAAACTAATTCATAACGAAGTTGCCGATCCTCACACAATTCTGGACATGTTCAACGAGGCGATCGGGCTCTAACTCCGCCCCGAGCGGCGCTCACTCGGGGCCAATGCGGTGATCGGCCTGCGGCACCCGCATTCACAACTCTTAAGTCAGTCCGCTCAAATCTCCACCCCAGCCAGCGGGAAGATCCAAGGTGATGCACGCGACGTACTCATCGGCTAAACCAGCGCATGAATTGTTGCTGATTTCACTCGACGCTGATGTGGACGTGGTTGGTGTGCCATCCGGAGGGGTCGTTGCCACCGAAGGGGTTGTTGTACGCGTGCCAGCCTTCGGAGCGGGTCCAGATGCGGCGGAACCAGATGACGTACTTGAGGCCGAGGCGGTCGGCGTTGGCGACAGCCCAGGCGGCCATCGCGTCGCCGCGGGCTTTCTGGGCGCCGGAGGCTTCGCCGCCGGAGGTCATCATGAAGTCGCAGGCGCGGCCCTTGGGGTGCTCGCCGTGATCGTCGACGCGGTAGCAGCCCGGCTTCGGGAACCCTGCGGCTTTGGCTTGTTGTACGAGGTGCAACGTCCGTGGCGTCAGGCAGCCGAGCCCGGTGGTCGGATCGGGTCGAATGCTGCAGGGCTCATCCGGCCAGGAGCCGTCGGGGTTGCGCGTGACCGGCTGCGCCACCGCGACGTCGGCGGCTGAGCAGTCGGTTGCGCTACCGACCGTGACGCCGAGCTGCTGACTGAGAGCGGTGGCGTCGTCTTCCCACTTCGCATAGGCGTTCGGGAGTGCGGAGCCTTGGACGGCTTGTGCGGCTTCGGTTAGTGGCATGGCCTGCCAGCCGCGGACGGTGGCGAGTTTGTCGTAGAACTTGCCGGCGGCGTAGACGGGGTCGCCGATCTGGGCCGGGGTGCCCCAGCCTTGGCTGGGGCGTTGCTGGAACAGGCCGATGGAGTCGCGGTCACCGCCGGCGAGGTTGCGCAGCCCGGACTCCTGCATGGCGGTCGCGAGCGCGATGATCTGCCCGCGTGCCGGGATGCGCCGCTCGGCGCCGACGCTGACGATCGTGCGGGCGTTGGCCAGTTGCTCGGCGTCCCACTGCCCTGCGGGCTGGCTACTGGCTACCGATGTCGTCGGCGCGGGGGCGCACTCATCGTTGACGGTGGTCAGCAGCAACAGCGGCCCGGCGAGACAGCAGCCGACCAACAGGAAGGCACCCACTAACAAGGCGACGACGCGGTTGCTCATGGCCGCCGCCGAGTTGTGTGGGCCGCCCGGCGCGATGGACCGACCCCCGAGCCAGGCCCGGGCCCGGTGGCCCCGGTGACAAGGGTCGGCGCTGTCATGGTGCCGGCGCCGGACGAGCGTTGTCGACCAGCCATCGCCCGTCCGTGCTGGCGATGGTGACGCGGATGAGTCCTGCGTCGGTCGGCACGTCCGCGACCACGACGGCCGTGTTAGCCGACACCGCGCGCGGGCTGCCGGTCACCGTGTGGGCGGGAACCTGTGCCGGGTCGGTGTCGGTGAGTAGCTGTGCGTAGGCCGGCGTCACCATCGGCTGCACGCCGGTGTACCAGGCGTTGCGGTCGAGCGTGGGCCGGGCCCACAACCGGATGTAGGTCAGGGCGGCGAGCAGCGCGGCGTTGCGGCGTGGCCCACCGATGGGAGCAGGGTGGTCGCGGCTGGTGGTCGCGGCTTGTTCGCTCGGCGCGGTGTAGCTGATGGTCGGGCTGCACCCCGCCGTCAGGAGGACGGCGAGGCCGCAGACGGCGGCCAGTCGCCGGCAGCTCATGCCGTTCCGTCGCTGCGTTCGGGCCAGCTGCCCAGGGCGTCGTTGGCGGTGGCGGCCATGTCACGCAGCCGGGTATGCAACCTGGTCATCGCCTTCTGGCGTTGCTGGGCGGTGTGGGCGGTGTGCGCCTCGAGCAGCGCGCTGTTGACGGCGGCGCCTTGCTCATCGAGCGCGCGAAGGATGTCGAGGTAGAGCAGATAGCCGCTGCCGGGCGGGTGGCCGGCGGCCGCATCATCGGTGGCTTCGCGGTCCTGAGCGAGGGTGGTGTGGCCGGGCATCAGTCCTCCAGGCCGGGTTCGTCGTCGACATCGGTGTCGTAGTCGCCGTCGAGACGGCCGTCGGTCTCGGCATCAAGGCGTACGCGTTCCTCGTCGGCGTATTCGGCGGCGCGATCGTCGGCGTCGTACTCGGCGTCCAGGTCACTCACGGGTTCGTTCTCCTCCGGCTGCGGGTTTTCCTCGTCGGGTTCGGGTTCGGTGATGCGCTGGTAGAGGTCGTCGACGTCGCGGTACATGGCCCGCAGGACGGTGTTGAGGCGGTCCCAGGCGGCATCCGAGGTGACTTCGGCGGGCATGGTCATGACGTCGGCTCCTGCGGGCTGGCGGCCGGTGCGCCGTCCGGCCGGTCGGTGAGGTCCGCGTCGGCGATTAGGGCAGCGGCTTCACGCCAGGCGGCGGGCCAGGTGAGGTCGAGGTGCCGGTCGGTGTGGGTGCCGTTGCGGCAGCGGGTGTAGTCGTCCCAGTCGCGCAGCCGCAGGCGGGCGCGGGCGAAGCGTTCGTGCCACAGCAACGGACCTTCTGCCGGTGCGGCGTCGTCGTACGCGGTGTGCCAGGCGGCGGCGAGCCCCGTCAGCTCTTCTATCAGCGGCGGGTGCTGGTACCAGCAGGCCGGGATCTCTTCGGCCAGCTGGTAGCGGTCGACGGCCCAGCCGACCCAGTCGATCAGCCACGCCCACACCTGCGCGGCGACGTCGCGGTCGAGCTCGGCCCAGCGCAGTGGCCATGGAATGCTTTGCGGGGCTTTACGCGGTCCGGCGTTCTGGCCGCGGGCGACGGTGTCGGCCAGGGCGAGGTGTTGCTGGTGCAGGGTGTCGACGGCCTCGGTCAGCCTGGCCATGGATGCGGCGAGCTGGGCGACCGCGACCATGTCCGGCGGCGGGTCTTCGGGTAGTTGAAAGTCGGAAGCGTCCATCAGGCGGCCTCGGCGAGTCGTTTGCGGAAGGCGTCACGGCCGGCGGTCAGCTCGCCGGCGTCGGGGCGTTCCCACCACGCCGGTACGGCGAGCTCAACCGGGGGCAGGTTGCCGACCAGGGCGAGCGCGCGGCCTTCGGGCAGGGTGCGCAGGTCGGCCAGGTCGAGGAGGTTTTCGCGGCGGGTGCTTTCGTTGACCGAGGCTCGGCCGCCGCCCCAGGAGTGGCTGGAGGTGATGTCGGTGACCTGCCCGGCCAGAGCTTGCGCGTCGCGTAGGCCGGTGACGTCGGTGCTGCCGCCGATGAGCAGCCGGGCGCTGGCGGAGTCCGCGATGGCCCGCCCGCCCTTGTCGCCCCAGCGTTCGCGGAGCTGGTGCAGGTTCTGCGCGAATACGCTGACGGCGATGCCGGAGCCGCCGCCTTCGTTCATCAGCGACGGCAAGGAGGGCAGTGGTGCGATGTTGGTGATCTCGTCGCCGATGAAGTACAGCGTCGGTTCGATCCGCCCGCCCGGCGCGGTGAGCGCGAGGCGTTTGGCCTGGTAGATGATGTCCTCGCTCAGCGCGGCGAGCAGTGGAGCGATCAACGCCTGGGCGTCACGGGTGCCGACCAGGTAGATGGTGCCGGACTCCTTGAGCCAGTCGACCGGCTTGAACTGGGTGCCGCGCGGCGGCGAACAAGCCAGCAGGACCCGAGGGTCGTTGAACGCGTCGAGGGCGCCGGAGACGACGGTTTGGATGGTGTCGCGGGCCCTACCGCTAGTTTCGCGGTGCCGGGCGAGGCGGTCGGCCCAGGAGTCGACACCGTGCGCGCGCAGAATCCGTTCCGGCCGGGAGTTCGCCGGGTTCTGCGACCAGGCCAGGACATCGAGCATGGTGGCGTGCTCGTCCAGCGCGGCAGCGTGCAGCAATCCCCGCAGGATCGTCGCGGCCTGGTCGCGGAACCACTTGCCGTTCTCCACCGACTCGTCGCCGATACCCGAGCCGGCCGCGAAGCCATTGGCCCTGAGCATGGCGACGATCTGGTCGTCGGCGCCCTCGATCGGCGACCACGCCATGCGGGGTACGCCGCGGATCTCGCCCTGCGGCTCGAAGATGTGGGTCGGGCCGATCGCGGCGCGGCGGTCGTAGGTGATCTCGGCGACGTCCAGGCGGGTCGAGGTGGTGATGACCGCGCCGCGCGCGTCGGCGACCGCCGGGATCACGTACCGGGTGGTCTTGTTGCCGAAGCGCGGCACCGCGGCGGCCAACAACGTGTATTCGTTGGCCAGGTAGAGCGGCCGGCCGCTGGTGGCGTCGTTGCCCAGGAACCGGGCGGCCTCGAGGGGATCATGGCGCCGGGCGGTCTTCGCGGCTCGGGTGAGCTGGTCGTCGGTGTCGACGATCGTGAGCCCGGGACGTACGACGTCGACGCGAGCGCGGACCGCGTCGGCAGTCAGCGTGCGGTGCAGGTCGGCGTGGGTGGCGAATCCGCTGCGGCGCATCCTGGTCTTGGCCACGTGCAGGGCCGGCGCGCCGATCCCGGCGAGGATGCCGAAGAAAGTCAGCGCCCACAGGGGATACAGCAGCCACTGCCCCCCGATCACCGGGCGGGCGGTGGCCGGCCACGCGTCGGCGGGCCGGTCCAAGTGACCGGTCAGACGCACCACGATCCCGGGCGTTTGCCCGAGCGTGGTGTCCGCCCACTGGTGGTGGACCAACAGGGCAGACAGCTGCCCGGCCGCCCATAGCGACACCACACCGACCACGGCGATCACGACGAACAACACGAGCAGAATCAGCCGGCCGAGGATGTCGGCGCGGGCCCGGCCCTGCCGGGGTGGGCGGTGACCGGGTGAGGACAGCGGTGGGCGGGCCATCACGCGGCCGCCGGATCGGTGGCGGCGGCCAGCCGGGCGTCGTAGTCGGCGCCGTCGGCCGGCGCGACCGGTTCGTCGGCTTCCATGCGGCTGTCGGTGTGCACCATCGCCGTCTCCAGCCGGCTGAGCTGGTGTTTGACGACGAAGGAGCGGGTGCCGATCTTCCACAGGCCGACGCCCTGGCGCAGAAAGCGCATCAGGTCGGTCTCGACATCGGAGGTGCCGAGGAACTCGCGGGCCTGTTCCAGGCTGCCGGTGGCCTGGCGGTACGAGACCCGCACACCGGAGTCCTCGATCAGGCCCCGGGCGATGCGGACCTGTTCGGAGTCAGCCGACCCGGACGCTGCCAGATCACTGAAGCGATGGAACGCCAGCACGTTGGCGATGCCCAGCGCCCGAGCGAGCTTCAGCTGTTCGCGCATGCGGCGGATCAGCGGCAGGTGCCGGGCGATGAGCGCGAACTCGTCGTAGAAGCAGACCCGCGGCGGGGCGTCCGGCGCGGACAGTTCGGTCTCCAGCCAGGACTGGGCGCAGGTCATCGCCATCGCGGTCATCTGATCGCTGGCGCGGATGGTGCGCAGATCCAGGATCGCCCCAGGCTGGGTGAAGTCCAGGCGCGCGTTGGATTCGACCGGGCCGTCGAACACCCCGCCAAGCGCTCCGGAGATGAGCCGCTCAAGGGCCAGGCGCACCCGACGCGAGTCGGAGACGAACGTGTCGACGGGGTAGGCGAGCTGGTCAAGGCGGTGCTGCCACAACGTCGGGTCGCCGGTCGCGGCGAGCACCGCGGACAGGGTGGGGGTGGCAAGCCGGCCGGCGCTCGCGTCGTGTTCGCGGGTGACCGCGTCAACCGCGTACTCCAGCAGCGAGCGTTCGGCTTCCTGCAAAGGACCGCCGAGCTGGATCTCCAGGAGCCCTTCGAGCAGCAACAGCCGCCGCGAACGCTGCAACTGCCGCCATTGCGCCTCGGTCTGCTGCGGGTAGCGGCGGATCCCGGCCAGGGGGTTCATGATCACGCCCAGGCCGGGACCGATCCGCACCGGTGCGATCCCGGCAGCCACGGCGAGCTGCTCGTATTCGCCTTTGTAGTCGGTGCCGTAGAACCGGGTACCGAATGGGATGCCACGGAACGCGAGGGTCTTGAGCAGGGACGACTTCGCCGAGCCGATCTCCCCGGTGACAACCATGTTCGGGGCGGTGATGACTTTCGCCCGGTACAGCTCGTGCAGGCTGAAGGTGAACGCCGACCGGGAGTAGACCTCCAGGCCGATCAGCGGCCCGTCAACGGGCAGACCCGGGTCGGACACGAACGGATACACCGAGCAGAGCTGGGCGGAGGTGGTGGTCAGCGGCGGCAGTTGCATCTGCCAGAACACCCGCCCGGCCGCCCGGCCGTAGGCGCCGCCCCGGCCGACCGGCACCGGTCCGAGCAGCCGGTCCTCCTGCCGGGCCACCGCCGCTTGTTCGCGTTCCAGCGCGGCCTGCGCGCGGGCGAGGTCGCGGGCGGCGGCTCGCTGCTCGATACGGTCTGCGAGAGATCCCTCGCGGCGCAGGACCCGGCGGCGGCTCACGCGGACCACCCCCGGGCCGGCTTCAACCCGCGCGCCAACGGCAGGGCCCCGGCGGCGAACGCCTGGTCCTGCTCCCCGGCCAGGACGATGGCCTCGCACCCGGCCCGCGACAGGATCCGTTTCACCGACCGCACATCACGGTCCAGGTCGGGCAGCGTGGTGGCGGTGACGGTGACCAGCAGCGCGTACCGGTAGCGCACGTGCCCGGCGGCCTGCTCCCGGTCGATCTGCTCGACCGCGCGGGCCTCATCATCCTCTCGGGCCGTGCGGACCAGCCGCAGTTTGCGTTTGGTGACCTCGTCACCGGCCCGGGACACCTTCTCCCGGCGGGTGGCCAGCTGCGCCACCGCTGCCGGGACCGGCTGCGCAACCAGACTCACGGTGCGCCGACAGGTGGTGCGCATGTAGAGCGGGCTCAGCCACGTTGCGGCGACCAGCTGCCGCGGCATCTGCGCCACCCACAGCGTTCTCGAGAACGCCGAGTCGTGCTGGTAGGTGTTCCAGCCGACCGTGCGGGCGGCGACCGGCCCGGCCAGCCGCGGCTGCACCCCCGCCGCCGTCGGGCCGTCGCCGGTCGCAGGGGTGCTGGCGCGCAGGTCGACGACTTCCTGATCGTCGGGATCAAACTGGGTACGGATGATCGCGGCGTACGCGCGCGGGGACAGCCAGCCAGCGGTGGTGATCCCGGCTTCGACGACGGCGGACTCGATACCGGTCAGCCGGTCCAGCACCACCGCAGCGATCGCCGCATCCGTTCCACCGGCCTGGGCGATCTCCCCAGAGAGCCGGGCGATGTCGAACACCACCGACAGGTAGATCTCGTGGCGCTGCGCCGCAGGGGCCGCCGCCGCGGTCAGCTGCGCCAGCGACCGGTACGCCGCGGAGCTGGTGTCGACGGCCCGGTTGACCAGGAACCGCTGCGCGGCGTTTCCGGTGTCCGGCACCGCCCTAGAGGTCACCGACCAACGGACCAGCCCGGCGTCGGCGTACTCACTGCCGAGGATGTTGAGCAGCTGCGCCCAGTCCGTCAGCCGCTGCGTCTGGACATCGCGATCAGCCAGGATGAGGTTGGTGCCGTAGCAGGTGAGGGCTGCCGTCACAGTCTTTTCGCGGCGGTGGTGCAGCAGCCCGATCTGCGTGGTGCCGTCGGAGGCCGTAGCTGTGAGCCATACGTAAGCGGCGGCCGGGCCCGGCAGATCCATCCAATTCTCGACGCTGCTCGGCGCGTACGGGCCGCCCCGGTATTCGCTCTGCCCGGACTGGCGCTGCAATAGGGCTCCGGCGACGACCGGCGCCCATTCGGTCACCCGGCGGCCTTTGAATCGCAGCAGGCCCAAAGTCACCAGCAGCACGCAGCCCGCGAGCGCTCCGATGGCGGGTCCGCGATGGCCGGCGACCAGCAGGTTGAGTGCCACCACGGCGGCGATGACACCGGCCATGACCAGGGCGATCTGCGACCAGGCGAACCCGAGGACCGCTCCGCGCGTCGAGCGCGGCGGGAACTGGAATTTCATCGGTTCTTCTCTTTCGTCAAGGCCAGGGTTAGATCGGCACGATGGGCACTTCGCTGGCCGCGGCGGCAGCGCCCTCGCCGCCGCTCGCTGCGGCTCCCGGGCGGCCACCGGACTGCTCGCCGTCAGCAGATGAGTGGTGCTGCGGGCCGGGGTCCGGTGCGGCTGCTGGTAGCTCACCCGCCGACGAGGCGCCCGCGGGGTCGCCGCCCGCCGCAGCGGGTGACGGGGCGCCGGCCGTGTCAGGTATCGGGGAGGTACTGGCATCCGCTGCGGCGCCAGTGCTGCCGCTGTCGCCCTGTCCGCCACCTGTGCCGGTGCCGGCCGGGGTGCCGGTGAGGTCGCTGGTGGCGCCTCCGGTCGGGTCGGCGGCCTGCGCCCCGCCCGGGGTGACCGGCAGAGACCCGTGCGAGCCGGTGGCATCGCCGGGAGCGGTGAGCTGCCCGGATGCCACGTCGTGTTGCGCGCTCTGCGCACCGGACTCGATACCGTCGGCCTCATCGCCGTTCGGGGTCTCATCCGCTCCGGCCTGGCCCTGGTCCTCGCCGCCCGCGCCGTTGGCGCTTTCGCCGACCTTCCCGCCGTCGGCGCCGGTCGACGCGGCGTCGCCCACCTGACGGCTCGTGCCGTCACCGACACCAGCGGCCTCGACCGGGCTGGTCGGCACGCTCGCGGCGTTCTCGTCCATGACGCCGGCGGCATCCGAGCCCGGACTTCCACCACCGCCGCCGGCGTCGGCGGCGCCGCGGAACCCGTCGACGAAGTCGGCTCCCAGCTGCAGCGGGCCACCGGCGCTCGACAGGATGCCGTGGGCGTTGACGTCGGACAGGTAGCCGTCCCACAGCGTTGTCAGCCGCAGCAGGATCCACGGCGCCACCACCATCAGCCAGATCAGCAGCACCCCGCGCAGGGCGTTCATCAAGTCGTCCGACCCGTACGCGGCGCGGGAGCCGTAGATCCACAGTTCGGCGATGAAGAACTTGCTGCTGCCCAGGGCGTTGACCGTCCAGAACCAGCGGCGCCCCCAGGGCCGGGTCTCGTGCATGGCTTGGCCGGACATCGCGACCGCGCCGAACAGGGCGGCGCCGGTGGCGAGCAGTCCGCGGAACAGCATGATGACGAACAGCAGGAGCAGCCCGATCGTGGCCAGTACGGCCAGCAGCAGCGCGATGAACATCGTTCCAGCGCCGCCGGTGAGGTTGCTGAAGCTGGTCACCAGCGCCGACGGGTCGTACGGGGTGCGTGCATTCGCGTCGATGACCGCGTTGGTGGCCTGGTCCCAGGCCGCGACGATCGTGTAGGCCAAGCCGCCGGCGAAGGTGATACCGAGCACCGCCCGCACGAGGCCGCCCAACGAGGCGACCGGGCTAGGCCCGGCGGTGGTGCGCAGCCCGTTGATGATCGTGGAGATGATGAAGAAGATGAAGACCAGCCCGACCATCACGCCGGCGAGGGAGTTGTAGGTGGAATAGAACGCGGCGTCCGGCGAAGAGATCGCGGTGACCTTGAAAACCAGGCTGGCCAGTTTGGACAGTAGGAACACCACGCCCTGTACCGCTGCGTCGACGAGCCCCTGGATGCCGGTCCGTATGCCGGACTCCAGCGCCTGCTCGGCGTTGCGCTGCACATTGCAGCTGACGTCGGTGACCGGGCAGTCCGGCTGCTTCGGGTCCGGGTCGTACATCTGGGCAGCCAACGTCGAGACCTGCTGCTGGCAGAGGTTGTACTTAAGGTCGAAGTCCGGCTGCGTGTGGGAGTTGGGGTTATAGCCGACCGGGAGCTGGGCGGCGCAGTTGATCAGCCCCTTGGGGCCGGCGCCGGTGCTCGGGCCGTCCATCAGCACCGACGCGGTGCCGTCGCGTGGGCTATTGCTCAGGGTGATCGACGCGGCGGCGCAGGATGCTTTGTCGGCGTCGCTGGTCGCCTTGCTGCATTGGGTGACCCAGTGGGATCGCCCTTGGTCGGTGGGCTTGTCGACGTGCACGGCCCACGGCATGCACCATGCGACCGACCCGGGTGCTTTGGCCGCGCAGGCCGCGTCGACGACCGGGCTCGTCGGTGCGGGGCTCGGGGTGGGTGCCGCGTCGGCGCGGACCGCACCGCCGAGGAGCATCGCGATGCAGGCAGCCAGCAGGAGCAGCCCACGCGCGATGCTGGCCCGGCGCATGTGGCGGTGGCCTGAGCCGCTCGATGCGGCCCTGCTCGCCTGCATAGCCGCGCTCACAGCACCAACAGGCCGGCGATGATGGCCGTGGCCGAGCCGACGATGATCGCCACCAGGCCGTTGCGCCACATCATGCTCTTGCCGCGGTCGGAGACGATGTGAGCGCCGAAGATCGGGCCGACACCGAAGGCGATGGCGCCGGCGACCAGGCCACAGAACGCGGCCACGCCGCCGAGCCACATGACGGCGTTCATGATCGTGTAGAAGATCCCCGACTTTGGGATCGCGGAGCCGTCGGGATGCACGCGGTCCCAGTCGAACCCGCCGGGGCCGTTCGAGGGCGTCGGTGTCGGCCCGGGTGCTGCCAGCACGTGCTGGGCTGCGGCGGGAAGGCGCACGGCGAGCCAAGCAGTCAGCGTGGAGATCATCAGGCACGCTCCTTTCGGGCGGCGATGGGTAAGGCGACCCGGGGATCGGCGCACCGTGCGATGACGGCGTCGGCCAGCTGCACCAGCGCGGCCCGCGTCTGCTTCTTCAGGTGCCGCGCGTCGACCGGCTCGGGCCGGGCGAGCTGGGGGTCATAGGGGATCGAGACCACGTCGGGCACGACCGTGGCTGCTTGCTGCAGGACGGCGCGCACCGTGCGGTCGGTGGCCGGAGAGGCAGCTATGACGGCCAGCACTGCTCGATCGACCACGGCGCCGTTTCCGGCCGCGCGGAGGTGGGTGAGCAGCCGCATCGTGTGGTGCAGGCTGTCGGTGGTCGCTCGCGCGACCAGCACCGGCGCGTAGGCGGCGGCCAGGGTGCGCCAGACGCCGGTGATCAGGGCGGGCATGATGTCGCAGATCGTCAGCGGGTAGAGCCGGCGCACTGCCTCGACGACCGCCGCGGCTTCGTCGTGGCGTGGCGGGCGCCGGCCCTGCCCTTCGGTTTCCCCGACCAGTGCCAGCAGCCCCGAGGGGCTGCGCTGGGTCCACCGCTCGACCTCGTGGCGGCTGGTCAGGGTATGCAGGTCGCGAACCGCGTCCCACACAGTTCCGGCGTTCGACCGGCCGATGCGTTCACCGAGGCCACCCCAGGGAACGGGGTGCATGTCGACAGCGATGACCGGTCCCGGCACAGCAAGAGCGAGCACGTCGCCGAGGGCGGCGACGAGGGTGGAGCGGCCGACTCCGCCGTCGGCGGACGACACCGCGATCGTCGCCGCGGGACGCAGCGCGGCGGCTCGTAGCCAAACCCGTTCCGCGACGTCTGCGGGCCCGAACTCGGCGGGCACGGCCCGCGCTCGCACAACTATCGATTGGTTCGCTGGCAGCTCGTGGCCGCGCTGGTCAGCTGCTACCGGATAGGCCGACCATTCCGTGCCCGCCTCCAGCGATGCGGAATCCCCAGCTGCCGCCATCACTTCAGCGGATGACGCATCCAGCGCGGCAAACGAGAGCACCATCCATCCCCTCGGATTAGGTTCGAGTGTCGTCACGTTGTTTGCTGACCACGTGCGATTGATGGGGGCAACCGCACGTGGTCAGCGAAAGGCAGCCGATAGGTACCGGCTGGTGACCCGAGCAGCACGGGGAATTCGGCCCGACAACGTTTCTCAGCGCATCGGTGAATCACTACTCGAGGCGACGATCGACGCCCCCCTCGGACGCATATCCATCGCTCGTCACCCAATCGCATTTCATTTCGCAGAAATGCGGATCGGTCACGCCATCTACCCTGCCTTGGCTCCTAGGGCGACGGCAGTTGTCCGGCGCTGTCCAGCACTGTCCTTCGCTAACCCGCAACGCTTCTGCAGACGGCCGGAGCCGCGGTGCGCAGGCGCGACGACCTGGCGGCCGCTGACCGCCGCAGGACGAGTCGCGGCAATAGCGTTGGATCGGCTTGCCGGTGACGGCTAGCCTCGACCGGTGGCTTTCTGGCGGCGCCGAGAAGCGTCATCCTCCGTCGAGGCCCGGTTGCGCCGCCGCGTCGAGGACTATGTAGACCGCCATAGTGTGAAAGCGGCTTTGGCGGGCGCCGCTCTCGCCGACACCTCGCAGGCACTCGATGCCATGCTGCTGCAGCGCCGGCGGGGCGCCGCCCTGCCGGTGGGTGTTCTGGCCGATGTAATCGTGGTGCATCGGCTGCGTGCGACGGAACTGGCAAGTGCGGAAGACACGCACGCCTACGTCGCTCTCGCGGTGTGGATGCACGCCGCGAACGGGGGTGATGTCGCACCGCAGCTACGCCCAGAGGTCGATAACGCCATCGCGCGCGGCGCCGAGACCGATGAGCCGACCGCTACGCTGCGTGCCCTGCAAGGCCACGCCTCAGCTGTTCGTGCCCACTGGCTGAAGACGCAGGATCCAGCTTTGGCAGACACTGTTGTCGCCGTTTTCGTGCGGCTGCTCGACCACACGCCGACCGAAGAGCCTGCCTACGCCATGAGGTTGCTCGACCTCGCCGGCGTCACCGCGTCGCGCAGCCGGTTCATGCCCTCCGTGGCGGACTCGGACCTCGATGACGCTATCGGTGCGGCCGAACGCGCTCTACGCCATCCACGGATTGCCAGTCCCGCTATTCGGCGCGCTCACCAACTGCTGGGACCGCTGCTGGTCACTCGACTCGAACGCGACGGTGCCCGCTCAGATTTCACCCGCGCAGTGGAATCATTCAATGCCCTTGTTGATCTTGCTTCGGATGAGCAAGAGCGAGAACAGTGTCAACGCGACCTGATCAGCTTGAAACAGCTGTATGCCCAATGGGGGCAGTAGAACAGGCGACGAAACGCCCGGCTTCAGCGGTCTCATCGCTTCCCGAATCGCCCGCGACAAACGGGAATGCCGACTCGGACTTCTTAACCTCGGTTACTGCCGTAAGTGACCAGCGTGTTGACGAGTGAATCGATGCGCGCCGTCTCGACGCCGGGCATGCAGATGATGTGGGACCAGTCACCTTCGCTCGGCAGGGGCCAGACGGTTGCCATGCCGACCGGAAGTCGCCTGAGCAGCACGGTGAACGACAGGGGGTTGCGCCAGGCCGGCCATCCGATGTGGCGAAGTCGTTGGATGGTGTAGGCGGCGACCTCGCGGGCTCGCTCGGCCCGGTCGGCGTGCCCGGTCGGGCCGAGAGAAGTCATCGCGTGCCACAGCATCGCTGCGGCGAGGCCGTTGCGGGACCCGCTGATGGTGGTGTCATGGGTATTGAGGTACGGCACGTTGGGAGTGAGTTCTTCGGGCTTGCGGCGGGTCAGGACGATCCCGCAGACCACCGGGGTTCCGAAGAACTTGTGGCCGGACACGCTGATGCTGACGGCACCGTCGGCCAGATCGAACGCAGGCCGGTTCGCGGTGGTCGCGAGCGGGACGCCGGCGAGGGCGGCATCGCTGTGCACGTAGCGGTGGCGGATGCCTGCGGCGTCCAGGGCGTTGTGGACGTCGGTGACGTCGTCGACGGCCTCGGTCATGGTGGTGCCGATGGTGGCCACGACGATCGCCGGTCGGCTGCGGTGCCGCGCAGCTTTGCGGGTCAGATCGGTGTAGTCCATCTGGCCGCTGACCGTCGTGGTGACCTCGACGGCGGCCAGGCCGAGCAGGTGGCACGCCTTGGGCACGCTGTAATGCGCCGCGCTGGAGTAATAGGCAACAGCATTCGGGAGTTTCGTGCGGCCCAGCCACATGCCGTACAAGTTGCCTTCGGTGCCGCCGGAGGTGAGGTAGCCGCTCCAGCCGGGCGGGGCGCGAAACAGCTCGGCGGTGAAGTCGAGCACCTCACGTTCCAGGTCGTGCACGTGGCCCGGGTACAGCGGGTCGATGCGGGGGTCGCCGAGATTGTTGAGCAGGTGACCCAGCAACGGCGCGAGCGGCCGGTAGTCGATGTCGCGGGCGGCGGGAAACCCGATGTTCGTGGCGGTGGCCGCGGTCAACCGCGCCTCGACCGCATGCAGTCGCGCGCCCATCGCCTGTATGGCGCCCGGGGACCGGAGGACGGAACCGGCCGGGAGGGTATCGGTCATGCCGTGTCCCGTCATGACCGCGGCTCCGCGTAGGCGCCGTGCGCGACGGGGCACCGGCCGGCCGTGCGCTGCTCAACGGGCAAGCTGGTGAGCTGCCGCAGGGCCGCGCTGGTCTTGAACTGCTGCTGGAACCCGGTAGCCAAGGCGAGATCCGGCAGTCGGCGGGCCAGTGCCTGCAGCGCGGTGGTCAGCTCGAGGCGAGCCAGGGCAGCACCGATGCAGTAGTGCGGGCCGGCACCGAAGGCCAGGTGCTGCCCACCGCGGCCACGGCGGGGATCGAAGACCTCCGGTTCGGCATAGACCGAAGGGTCGTGGTTCGCCGCGCCGATCAGGACCAGGCAGCGGCTGCCGGCCGGGATGGTGACCCCGTCGAGGGTGACGTCGGTGGTGGTCAGGCGCAGCCAGCCGTCGATGGCGGGGCTGTGCCGCAGGGTCTCCTCGACGTGCAGGTTGAGGTAGTGCTCGTCGTCGGCCACAAGCGCCCACCGGTCGGGATCGGCCAGGGCGTGGGCGAGGGCGTTGCCGAGGGCGCCGGCGGTGGTGATCCAGCCGGCGCCGACGATGTTGAGAGCGAGTGCGGCGACCTCGGCGATGGTGAGGTTGCTGTCGTCATTGTTGCGGTAGCGCAGCAGCTCACCGATCAGGCCGGGGCCGTGGTGGCCGCTGTCGGCGCGGCCGGAGACGATGTCGGAGCAGTAACGCCACAACGCGACGCTGGAGTACGCGTGCGCGATCTGCGCCTCAGGAGTGGGGTTGCCCCAGACGAGGTCGGCGAAGTCGTCGGTCCACGCGCGGACCTGCTGCGCGGCCGCACTCGGCAGGCCGAGGACATCGTGGATGACCAGCAGCGGCAGCTGCACCGCGAAGTGCATGAGATCGGTCGGCTCGTCGGTCTTCATGTCGTTGATCAGGTCATCGGTGCGGGCCGCGACCAGCGGCCCCCACTGCTGTTCGGCGCGGACCGCGGTGGTGGGCATCAACGCCCGAAGGATCGCTCGGGTGCGTAGGTGCTGCGGGCGATCGGCGGCAACGGCTACCGCCGGGGCGTCGAGACCGGCCAGGATGTCGCCGGCGTCGGTGGTGAGCGCGGTGATCGGCAGCATGGTGGCGGCGTTGCTGAAGCTCGTGGTGTCGGACAGCACGGTGCGTACGTTGTCGTGTCCGGCGATCAGCCACATCGCGAGGTCGTCGTCGTAGCAGATGGACGTGGCGGTGGCGTTGATGCGCCGCCAGGTGGTGGCGGGGTCGCGGCTGTAGGGGCCGCTGAACGGGTCGAGTCTCATCGCATGCTCCTGCGGGAGTGATCGGGGGTGGGTGGTGCTCAGGTGAGCGAGATGTGGTGGCGCTGCAACCAGGCGTTGACGTCGACGAGGTAGGCGACGGTGGCCGCGACGCGGTCGCTGAGCGGATCGGCGGGCCGGGTGAGCAGGTCGATGACGCGGTGTCGGTCCAGCAGCGAACGCAGCGGTGCATCAGAGTCGTCAAGGACGTCGCGCAGCTGATCCGTACGGGAGTGCCGCCATTCGGCGAGCAGGTCGGCGCTGGGGAACGGGCGTGGCTGAAGCCACGTGGTCTCGGCCGGCAGCAGGCCGGCGACGGCGTGGCGCAGCAGCCCGTTCGGGATACCGAGCAGGTGACGCAGGCCCGTCGGCGTGTTGAACAGGTAGGCCGCGAGCAGCCAGTCGGCGAACGGCGTGTGCAGGGTGACCCCGGCTGTGTCGGCGAGCTGGCTGAGGCGGGACAGCAAATGCGGCACATACCGGGTAAGGGTCAGATACGCCATCGCGCGGCGGCGTCGCCCGAGTGCGTCAGCGCCGGTCAGATGCGGCACGCCGAGGATGGCTTCTTCGTAGCGGTGCCGTCGATACACCCCGGGCATGAGATGGCGGCGGGTATCGGCGTTCAGCAGATCTGCCGGGTCTCCGACGCCGGGCCAGGGGAAGTCGTCGGTGGCCAGGGTCAGCGGATCGTGCAGCCACCGGTAGCCGCCGAAGACCGCATCGGCGCCCTCACCGGTCACGACGCTGGTGCTGCCCGCGGCCGCGATCCGCCGCAGCCCCGCGAGCAGAACGGCATCCACGCCGGCCTCCCCAGGAAAGTCGAGGGCCTCACGCGCGGCATGTGCGGTGCCGAGCAGGGTGTCCGATCCGATGGTGAGCACGGTGTGCCGCAGGCGCAGGTGCTCGGCGGTGCGTCCAGCTACGTCCACATCCGCGCCGGCGTCTGCGGGGAGCGCGTCGGGGCTGGTCAGGGCGAAGGTCCAGGCGGCGGGCCGGTGCCCGCGGGTCCCGGCGGCGTAGGCAGCCGCGGCAGCCGACGCGACGCCCCCGGACAGCAGCACCGCTCCCGCCGGCCGCGTGCGGTGAGCCGCCGTGGTCTCGGCCAGCGCGCGACGCACGACCTGCACGGCGGTGTCGGCGTCGTGGCGGGGGTCGTCGGCCTCGAGGTACCAGTAGCGGCGCCGGCGTAGCCCGCCCGGGGCCGCCTGGATGAGTTCGGCGGCCTGCACCTCGGCCACCCCGTTGAGCACGCCGTGGCCGGGGGTGCGCACCGGGCCGAGGGTGAGCAGCTCGTTGAGGCCGTCGGCGTCGACGACCGGTTTGACCCCCGGATGGGCCAGCAGCGCGGTGGCCCGGGTCGCGAACACCATCCCGTCGTCGACCAGCGAGAAAAACAAGGTGCGGGCACCGAGCGGGTCACGGATGAGCAGCAGCTGCCGGGCGAGGTTGTCCCAGATGGCGATGGCGTACACGCCGTCAACCCGGTCGACCAGGCCGGCGCCCCACGCCCGGTAGGCGTGCAGGAGCACCTCGGCGTCACCCGACAACGGCCGCGGTCCGCCGTACAGCTGCTCGTCGAGATGAGCGCGGTTGGTCAACTGCCCGTCGATGACTAGAGCGAGGTCCGGATCGGGGCGTTCGGGATGCCGCCAGTCGGCGTAGCCGCCGGTCAACCCGAGGTGCGCGAACGCGGCGCGACGAGAAAGTCGGACGACGTCGCGGCGTACAACCCCGGCCGTGAGTGCGACGGTCATCGCGTTGACGGCGGGCCGCTCGTCGCGCAGGTCTCGTGTGGGATGGACCCACCCAGTGATTGCCATGCTGTGTCCCCCATGAAAGTGGTGATCGGATGCAGCAGCGGCTGCGAGAAGGTGGTCGTTCAGCACGCCTCGAGGTGCACGACGCAGCCCGGTGACACCACGTGCAGGGCGGCCATCGCCTCGTCAGAAACGCCGATCCCACCGCCAGCAGCCGCGCCATCAGGTCCTGATCGGGGATGAACCGTCAGCAGGCCCGCGTCACGGCCGTGCGGGTGCACGGCCAGACGCAACAGCATCGGGGGCGTTGCCGGACCGCGACGCACACTCGTCAAAACGAAGCTCCGCCCGACTGGGACGGCGTCGTGCTCGGCATGCAGGTGAGCCGACCAGGCGCCCACGCGTTGATCACCGCGCAGCAGGCTGAGCACGCCGGTGCGCAGCGCCAGGTGGATGCGGTAGCGGCTGCGAGCGATGGTGATTCTGCGGGCGTCGAGCCAGCCCGTGGCCCCGTCCGGCTGCGTCGGGAGCAGCACCCGTACCCAGCCTGGTTGCCATTCGATGACCGGCAGCCATGCCTCGCTACCAGCCCATACCGGCCGGATGCGCGCGAAGGGGCTTCCCCCGACGGCGTCGAAGATCGCGAGCGGGATACGGGGCACAACGACCTGACCGGTGCCGGGTTGGTCCTGATGCTCGTCGCGCGGCGCACCGGTCAGCTCCGTCTGCGCCGTGACCTCGACGAGATCCTGCATCGTCGCTGCCGACACACGCGGGAACTGTGTACGAAGCGCGCGGCTTCGGAGTTGACGCAGGGACGGTTCGCGACTGGCGGTGGCGGCCAGCAGGGTCCGCAGCCGCGCCTGCTTCTCGTTGAATGTGGTCTGGAACGCCGGGCGGCGCGGGTCAGCCGACATGAGCCAGGAAGGCGCGCCCGGGCGTGCCGAGACCAGTGACCGGATCCCAGCCGGGGCCGGTGTGCGGGTCGGCCGCGTCGACGCGGACTAGATAGCCGTGCGGGGAGGGCGCCGTGCCGGGCAGCTGTGGTGTCCATACGGCGGCGTCGACGTGCGTGATGTCGGTGAGCGCGGACTCCTGCGACGACCGGGCCCACAATGCCGGCGCGATGAGGCCCGACGAGTGGCCGCCGTGGGCCTGGGCCAGCGCTGCAAGAGACGCGACGATCGGGGTCGCCAGCCCAGTTCCACCGACCGGCCCGGCGCCGTAGCGGCCGTCGTCGGTGGTGCCGACGAGCAGGCCGGTGTGCGGGTCGGCGAGTGCTGCCAGATCAGGCACTTGCCGCGTCGCGGTGGTGGCGGGTTGCCACGCTGGCCGTGGTTCCCGGACGCTGCTGCCCCCTCCGGCGGCGGCGATGTCGGGCTCGGCTTCCGCGGCCGACGGGCCGCTGTTGAGGGCGACGCCGGAGCCGGCCCACCCGGTCTGCCACAGCACCGTGTTACCGGGACCGACTGCGCTGGTGGTGCCGCCGACCGCAGTCGTCCACGGCGACGACGCCGGGTAGGACCGGTCCGGGAGCAGCATGCCACTGCGCGATGCGGTGCCGTACAGCCCGGACGCGCTGTAGGTGCCGGTACCGAGGACGGCGGCGCGGGCGAGGATGGCGTCGGTGGCGGCCAGTTCGTCGTTGCTCAAGGCCTCGGCCGGGTATCCCCACGAGTTCGACACCACGCTGCCGCGCAGCTGCGGGTCGGTGACGACCTGCGCGAGGGTGTCGGTGAGCCGGGTGCAGTCAGCGGCCACGGCGTACACGATCGTCGCGGCCGGGGCCAGGGTGTGGGCGGTCTGCACGGCGGTGGCTTGCTGCTGACCCCAAGCTGCGGTGTCGCATCCTCGGGCCCGCGCCCCGGCGGACGGGTAGGCCTTGACCTGGTAGCGGCCGGCGGGCAGCGCGGCGACGCCATTGACCGCGAAGGTGGTATTGGCATCGTGCAGGGTGGAGCTCTGGTTGTAGGCGCCGACAATCACGATGGTCTGACCAGCCCCGTCGTCTCTGGCGCTCAGGCCGTACAGGGCTCGCAGCTGAGGGCCGGTGTACCCGCACAACGGCATCGACACGGACCCCGTCGCGCGGCCCTGCACCGGCGCGGTGTCCGGGCTCGCCCAGGACGTCGCGCACAGACCCGGGGACTGCACCGGTCGCACCGGCGGCAACCGCCACCCGTCGGTGCTGCCGCCGACCGCGCCGACGGAGGTTCCGGCGACGTTCACGAGCAGCCGGCGCCCCGCCGCGGTCTGCTGTTCGACGGCGGGACGCGCCAGGCAGGACGCCTCGGCCACAGCCGCTGTCGGGGCCGACAGGCAACTTCCTCGGCTGCTGTTCAATGCGGTCGCGGGACGCAAGCTCATCGGCTGGGCTGGCTGCTCGGTCAAGCCGGTGACGGCCGCAACATCGGCGGCAATACGCGCCGGCAGGCGGACGGCGGTGGCGACCCGCACCCTGATGCCGTCCTGCACGGTGTCGTACAGGGTGGCGCCGAGCGCGGTTCTGACCATGCCCGCGGTGCCGGTCAGCAGAAGCCGGCTTCCGGTGGCGTCCAGCGCGCCGACCCGGAAGCCGGCCTCGCGGGCCCAGGTGGACACGCGGGTGACGGTGGTGGGCTGGGCACCGAAGCGTTGCCGCATCTGGGTCACTGTGAGGTAGTGCCGGTACCTGCTGTTGCCGGGCGTGGACACGGCGGTCGCGTACGAGCGCAGCTGCTGCTCGTGCGGGCTACGCAGGCTGATCGTGACGGCAACATGTGCCGAGTCGGCCGTCGCGGTGGAGGCGTCGGGGCGCGGTGGTGAGGCGGCGGCCGGAGCCGAGGCGGCCGCGAGGATGGGGGCGGCGGCCAGCAAGCAGGCCAGGAGGTGGCGCAGGCGCATGGTCAGCAGGGCCTTTCTCGAAAAGGACAGAAGGGGCCGAGTGGACTCGGTCTGGGCAGTCAGCCCGTAGATGAGGGGTTGCGGGCTTCCGCGCGACGGCACGCCACGATGAGCAGGCGACGCGCGACGACGGCGCGGTGGCGTCGCGGCAGGGTGGCCAGCGCTGAGACGCCCCGCATTGACGCCGGCTCGGCGCATTGAGGCGAGTGCGAGCGCCCACAAGGGCCGGGGGGTGCGCTGATTCCGGAGAGGTTCACGACTACAGTCGGTCGAACGTTTGCCACGAGTTCGACCCTGGGCGACATCGTGCGTTCGGGGTAGCTAACCGGGGCTGTCCGGGGCTGTCCTTCTGGCTGACACCTTGGTCTTCTTGACGCGGAGCTACGCAGCCCGATAAGTACCTTGCAATACTCTGCGAGTCTGCTGTGGATGCGCGCTCGCGGATTCCGGACGAGGGGGGACGGCCACAGATGGCGCCGACGACGCACCAGCTGTTACAGCCCGAAATGGGCCTACGGCTACCGGCGGACGTGCGCGCTTCGCTGCTGGAGATGGGCACGGCATGCAACCAGGCCGCTGTCCACCTCCATCAGGCGCTGACCTTCACCCTGCAGGTCGAATCCGCGTTGGAGACCCAGCGGACGAGCCTTGGATCGGGTCCGCTGATGTGTCAGGTCACCGGCGATCTTCAGGTCCTGGCCGATCAGCATTTCGAGCAGGCGATCATTGTTCTCGCACGGGCCAGCACGGCCTATGCTGTGTATGCGTCACAGGTCGCGGCCGCAGTAGCAGCCGACGAACCAGCTCCTCTGCCGGGTTCGGAACGCATCAGCCCGTCGGATGTCATCACCGCAGCCGCGTTGTATCTGCCAGACATCCGTTTCGCTGAAGACGTCGCGGAGTCGCGGGTCGTAGCGGAGCAGAACGCCATGGTGACGCAGACCCGCCAGCATTTGCTGGATTTGATCACCAACCAGATGCAGGGCACACCGTCGGCGTCGTACGACGACATCGCCACCGTCGCTGCGGGCAACGACGGTGGCGAAAGTCGGCTCGTGGCGTTTCCGGATGCGTTGCACACCTACGCCAGCGTGCTGGTCTGGGCATTGGGCGTTTTCAGTGGCGTCAGCCAGGAAGGTTCTGGCGAGACCCACGGCTGACAGCCGTCGCCCGCTGACCGGATGACCGCGCGCCGCGTCGCTCTTGCGTGCGCTCGGCTAGAACACGAAATCCTGATCGACAGGCAGTCCCAGGCTGGCAACGTCGATCTCGAGCGCCGCGGCGATCAGATGCAAGCTGTACTGGTTCGGGTGTTTGCGATCGTTCTCCCACTTGCTGATCATGATCAGCAGGGAGTGCAGCGTCGCGGCACCACGATGTTCAGCACCGACGTCGCGTATACGATATGCCAGCTGCAGTTGAGACCACTGCTTGGCCAGTCGAGCTCGGCGCAGCCTGCGGCCGTAGGTGAATGATTCCTCTGAGTCGTTGTCGGCCGCGTCGGCCGGGGCCATTCCTGCTTCGTCTCCTTCCCTTTCTGGCTCCGGAGCGGAACCGACTGAACTCGATACCGCACTGTCGGCGTACATGATCGCCGGTCTGTCGCAGGTGCCTAACACATCGTCCCCCATGGTGATGTTCGTTGTCGCGTACTGCGGCTGGTGGCCGCGGATGGCTCAGTGACCCATGCCGGCACCTCCGTCCACAGGAAGCACGGCACCCGAGACGTACGCGGCTCTGTCACTGGCCAGGTAGGACACCGCGGAGGCGATCTCTTCCGGCCGGGCAGCTCGACCCAAGGGGATCTGCGAGCGCATGTGCTCGCGTTGCTCGTCGGTCAACGACGCGGTCATCGCCGTTTCGGTATAGCCAGGAGCCACCACGTTGGCCGTGATGTTGCGGCTTCCCAGCTCGCGTGTCAGTGATCGAGCGAGTCCGACCAGACCTGCCTTGGAGGCGGCGTAGTTGGCCTGACCGCGCTCTCCGCGAAGCGCCACCGCTGACGAGATGAAGATCAGCCGGCCCCATTTGGCCCGCAGCATCGCCCGGCTGGCGCGCTTGGCCACCCGGAACGCGCCGGCCAAGTTGGTGTCCACGACATCGGTGAAAGCGTCCTCGTCCATACGCATCAGCAACTGGTCGCGAGTGATACCGGCGGCGAACACGACGATCTCGACGGCACCCAGTTCGCGTTCAACCTGACCGAAGGCCGCATCCACAGCTGCTGTGTTACGCACGTCACACTGAACGGCGAAGATGTCAGACGGCGCTGGAGAGTCACGGAAAGTGACACCAACACGGTGCCCGTCCTTGGCCAACTCGCGCGCCGTAGCAAGGCCGATGCCTCGTGCGCCCCCGATGACAAGAGCTGTTCGACTCATAGGTTCCCTTCCGCCCAGCGCGGCAGCCGAACCCTGGAACCGCTGGTCACAGTGTCCCTGGCCATCCAGGACGCCCCCCACGCCATGATGAAGCCAATATCGTGCACCCTGCGGCGGGCTTTGCCTACACAGTGCGATTCCCACAATGACACTGCCGGAATTGTGAGTGACTGCTCGTCACGCAGTGAGGCGCTCCGTCGTCACCGACAGCCAACCGACACCGTGATCATCCTCAGAAAGGGGTCTTTACCGATAGATCATCGCTGCTAGGTTCGACGTTTCCATGAAGGACATTCACGACCTGGGACCACGGCGACCACGCCCGAGGAAGCGCGATGACCGCTCATCAGCCCCCGCCCGACGCGACCACCGCCCGCCAAACCCCGCCGGAACTCAGCGATGACCTCGCACGCCACGTCAAAGCCTGGAGGCTACGCCTCAACCCCGACGAGATCCCTGGCCTGCACGCCCAACGGCCCCGCACACGCCGCCACCGGCGCGTCAGCAAAGAGACCGTCGCGGCGCTGACCAGCTACAGCGTCGGCTATTACAGCGCGCTCGAACGCGGGGTACTGCAGAACTACTCCGATGACTTCCTCACCCGCGTCGCCTACACGCTGCGCCTGAACGAGGCCGAGAAGAGCATGCTGTTCTTCCTCGCCACCGGGCACGCACTCACCATCACGGTCCACCAGTCCCGCATGCGCTCCACCCCGACGATCCAACGCATCGTCGACGCGCAACCCTGGCCGGCCTACGTCAACGACGAAGCCTGGGACCTGATCGCCCACAACGAGCACATGAGCAAATGGTTCCCCTGGGTGGAGGGCCACGAGAACAACATCATGCGCTGGGTCTTCACCTTCCCCGAGGCCCGTACTCAGCTGCACAGGTGGGACACCGACTGGGGACCACAGATGTTTGCCCAGATGCAGTTCGCCCACGCACGCCAGCCGGAGAACAAGCGCCTCGCGGCCCTGATCGAAGAGATCCTCGACGTCAACAAAGACGCCCGCCGCTTCCAGGAACACCCCATCACCTACCCCCACCCCGACGGCGACCACCGCTACCTTCACCTACCCCTGCACAAGCGGCTACAGCCGATAGAGCTGATCGCATTCGCTCCGATGCGCGCACAGGCGAGCCGGATGATGATGCTCGTGCCCATCGAACGCGATGAGGTAAGCAAACCGCAGTAACTACCGTGGTTCGGCGTCAGCGACCCTAGCCAGAATGTCCATCAACTCGTGCGGCTCGTCACCCAGCTCCCGATATGCCGCAGCCATGGTGATCACCAGCCGTTCCGGATTGCCCCAGCCCGCATACGCCGCAGGCACCCTGTCCGGATCGCCAGCCTCCCAGTAGGGCAAGCCAGCCGCGTACGCCTTCTGCGCCCAGTCAGCCACCCACTCGAGGTAGCCGCGGAACACGGCCACGCCGGCCAGGTCCGTGACAGGCCCGTGCCCCGGCACGATGTGTTCGGCGCCGCTAGCGGCGATCTGGTCGCAGGCGGTGATCCAGTTCCGTACCGGACCGGTCCACATGATCGGATGCCCGCCCATAAACAAGATGTCGCCGGCGAACACGACCCCCGCGTCCGGCACGTGAACGATCACGTCGCCGTCGGTGTGGGCCGGGCCGACCTCGCTCAGCTGAACCAGGCGGTCGCCGACCTGAAGATCCAGGCGGCCGTTGAACGTGCGGGTCGGAGGAGTCACCTCGATACCCTCGAAGTCGAACGCACCGAAGTGCCGCCGCATGTAGTCCCCCAGCGGCGAGTCCGGGGACCGAGAGCCGCTCAGCGCCGCCAACTCGGCCGGCTGAACCTCATGCGCCATGCCGTGGCCGCAGGCTGACGAGCCGACAACCTCCACCCGCGGAAGCAGCTGGTTCCCCCAGCAGTGATCCCCGTTCGCGTGAGTCGTTACCACCGTGCGAATCTCCACGCCGGGTGCCACCTCAGCCACAGCGGTCAGCAGCTCACGGGTCAGCGGCAGGTCGAACTGCGTATCGACGAGCAACGCGTCACCACCCGAGACGAGCAACCCGCAATTGCTCCACCCCCATGTACCCGGTGGACGCAGATATGCCCACGCGCCTCGGCCGAGCTCGTGCATCCCTCGCCGGTATTCCAGACCCCCCATGCCGGACATCCTGGTGCAAGATCCGCGCGCGGCACAACCCGGCGTATCGGTCATGGTCACTGAACGCGGTGTCGGCTTCCTGACAGAACCGACGCGGGTGACAGGTGACAGATCATCCCGCCATTGCAAGTTGACCGGCTTCGTGCGCGCACCACGTGTCCGCGCGCACGCGCGCGCGATAGCCGTCAACCGGGAAAGTGCGGAACATCTGTCACCTGTCACCCCGAGTCCGCAAAGATCAGCGCCGCTGATCATGACTGGACGGGCAGTACGGTCTGAGGATCGTCGACGTCCAGCAGCGCGATACCGGTGTAGAAGCGTTGCCCCTTGCCGCCCCGCGCATCGGCAACACCGAACCGGCTCTGCAGCTCCTGCGTTAGCCGCTTGGCTGACACCGGCCGCTCGCCCAGCTGCTCGCACCAGCGCTCGTATGCATCACGCAACACGCTCACGGCTGTTCGTACCCCCGCCGACCCGGGCTGCCTATGACACTGCTCGTCAACGAACCGACCAACCGTGTCCTGATCCCTGGCGTACGCCTCGGTCGCCGACGACACCGACGCCGGCTCTCGAAGCCCACCCTGGTGATAGGCCGCAGCCCCGGCGATGATCCACGCCAGAACCGCGGGCGCGTCCTGCGCCAGACGCTCACCGAGCTTTTTGTCTTGCCTTTGCGGCGGCACCACCCGGTTGAACGGCAGCACCCGGATCCGCCGCCAGAAGGCAGGACCACCGGCCCGTGCTGCCGGCAGGTGATTGCCGAGCAGCCACAAGGTGTGGCTCGGCTCGAACGTGAACCAATCCCGCCGCATGAACCGCGCCGACAACGAATCGCGGCCGGTCAGCTGTTTGACCCGCGCCTCGGCGAAACGCTGCCCCTCGTCGAGCTCCGCACAGACCACCAACCGTGCACCAGACAGCTGCGCCAGCTCGGCCGGGTGCTCCGCGTGCTTACGCACCATCAGCATCTCCGACGAGCCCGCCCGCGCATAACCATCGTCGCCACGGCCCAGCGCGTGCATCGCTGCTTCCAGCAGTGTCGACTTGCCGTTCGCACCAGGGCCCACTGCGAAGGGCAGCAGCTGCTCGAGCACACAGCCGATCGCCGAGACTCCGATCAACCGCTGCACGTACCCAGCCAGCTCGGCGTCATCGCCGAAGGTGTCGTGTAGGAACGTGTCGAAGACGTCCGACGGTCGCTCGAAGTCCGGCGCCACCGCAGTGGAGCGGGTATGCAGCAGCTCAGGATCGGCACCTCGGACCTCACCCGTTCGCAGGTCCACCACGCCCGCGGGCGTGTTCAGCTCGTAGGGGCGCGCATCAAGTGCCGTCAAGGACACGGTTACGGCTGGGTCTGAACGCGCCAGGCGTACGACGCCGGACACCCCGCCCGCCGAAAGCGCCTGCGAGCGGAAACGCCGCCAACCCCCGGCAGCCGGCAACTGCCGGGCCAGCCCTCGCACGAACTCCCGATGCCGTTCCGCGTCGTCCCATACCCATCGATGCCCCGACCAGAGCAGCCAGGCTCCTCGCTGGGGGCAATACCTCAGCTCGTGACCATGGTGGGCGACCAAGGCCCGCGCGAGTCCGTCTTCGGTCGGCCCCCAGGCCGCGGGCGGCGATGGTGCTTCCCTGGTAACGCGTGCCACCGCCTGCTTTTCGCGCCCTACGGAACTGGACGGAGCGGACTGCCGGTCAGGGTTGTGGCCGTAGCCGTTTTGCCGTAGCGCTCGGGCAGCTGCGCTGTGATCCCCTGCGTGGTGCAGTACCGCGAATACGTGAAATTTCGTCAGCGGCGTGTCCGTCTCCAGCATCGTGCTGCTACTGAACACGAAAAGGCGGTCGCGGTCGTCGGCGCGTCCGGTTGTAGCGGAGATGCCGGTATTTTTCCCTGGACGCCGCCAATAGCGCGTGCGACCTACCGTGTGCACGAGTGTCCACCCGACCGGACCTAAAATGTCGATCCAATCGGTGCGACGCTCGAAGTCATCCCCAGGCGTGAGGTCCTGTCCACCCTGTGGAGCAACGGGACGATGGGTCACGGCAGATCGCGCTGCTGGCATCTCATCAAGTGCCCGAACCGCATTCAATAGAGCCGTGCGTTCTTCCGCATTGATTGTGGGGATGCGCGCCGGCGTTGATCCGTTCAGGGCGACCCAGGGGCGTCGACTTTCGTGCACCGTCCCGTGGGATGGGGCAACGATTGTGTACCCGCCCTCTCCTCGGGTTTCGGCTAGTGTCTTGACCTTGTCGGCCGGGTCGATCGACAGTTCATATTCAGTTGCTGGGCGCCGTGCCAGCTTCAGGTTCCCATCAACTGCGGCACCGGAGATCCTGTACAAAATGTGAACGCCGCCGGACGGCGTTCTTTCCCAATAGCCGTCGGAGGTGAGTCGCCTCCACAAATCGGCAAGGCCGGCTTGCGCGAGGAGTTCGATAAGTGCTTGGCCCAGCCCTTCGTCGACGGCGCGCCCCTCCAACTCAAGCATTTCAAGCCCCGCGGAGGCGCTCCCGCAGACGACTGCAAGTCCCGGCGGATTGCCCGTGAACCATTGTTCCACTTGCCTTCGATCTGGCGGCGCCTGTCTATAACTGCGCCACGAGACGAGAGGCGCTTTGCTCCCATCGGCGCGGATGGGAATGACAGCGCAGCCCGCATGGAACCATGCCATTGATGCGGAAAGTGTGTCAGGAGTGCTATCCACGTAGTCCCCATTGATTTACTGCAAGCGTCAAGGGCGAGGGTCACCGGCTTGCTGGCGGCGAACGCGCCGCTGCGGTAAAGTTGAGCTACGGATCAGGCGACTGACCGCAGCTCAATTTGCGGACAGGGACGCGCGACCCCCACAGAAATTCTTGTGGGAGTCAGGCGTTACCCGATGCCATTCACTCGAGCATGAAGCGTTCCTAGCGGCGTTGTTGCGCGCGCTCCCGACGCACGCGTTGCACCGCTCGTTCATGACCCCTCTCTTGCTCGCGGACCTCCGCGGGCTTGACCGTGTGGCTGTCGAGCAGCTTCTGAACCTGCTCCGGGGTGAACTTGCGTTTCCTTGCTAGATGCACATGCTCGACGTGGCCATCACGGCACTGATCAGCGAGCCATCGTGCGGAGACCCTCAACCTGCGAGCTACCTGCTCCACGGAGTAGTAGAGGTCCTGGTCGTCGTCGTTTTGTGCCTGCCGGCCATCCTGCCCTGGCATTCGTTCCTCCCCGTCGTCATGCACGCAGCGACGCAGCCAGTGGAGGGCGGGCGTAGGGCTGCACCGTTGCGAAGATGTTTTCGACCTCCAGCAGGAGCCTCTAGGCGGGTTTCTGCCGGCTTCTTGCAAGCCTTGCCCAACAAGGCGGCCGAGGGCAGGTCTCGAGGCCCTGACTGGCGCTGTCCGGGGCTGTCCCGCTGCGTCCCGCGGGCAGAAGTGCGGAACGGCCAAGCCACGAGAAGGAGGGCGACTTTCGGGGGCAGGCCCGGCTCTGACCACCTGGATCAAGATGTGATTTGAGTCACCAGATACCAAATCGTAGACAGCTTGAATGCGGGCGCCGCCATAGAGCAAATCTCGTGGTTCTGAAGAGTTTTCGCAGCTCAGGGGCGCTGTAGAGCCTAGGATGCGGCGCCTTCATGGCCTGGCGGTCGGAGCACGCCAAGATCATTCGGTGTGCACATGTGTGCGCAAAAAAATCGCACCGTCCAACTTGGAGAGTTAGACGGTGCGTTTTGCCTGCTCAGAAGGGTGGAGCTGAGGGGACTCGAACCCCTGACCCCCACACTGCCAGTGTGTTGGCGCGGTCGCGAGTAGCAGCACGCGGAGGCACTATGTCCGTCGCCAAGAATACGCGAAGGACATGCATCGTGAACTGCCGATCTCACTGCTCACATCAGGCGGGTGTAGTTCTTCCTCGCTTCCATGCGAACCGCCTCGCAGAACTGCGTGTCGGTCGATGCGACATCGCTCGCTTCGACGTACTCCTCATACACCAGGCGGCAGCCGCGGATGCCGGTGAGCAGATCCTCGAGCAAGTCCAAAGCGGGCCGTCGCGGATCCAACAGGGTCAGCCGCACCGGCGTCGCCTCAGCGTCCGAGTCGTCGTTGTCGTCTCCGGTGTCGTGCTCGACCAACAAGGCCCCGATATCAGCTACAGAGCCGGCACCGATCTCCATCGCCTCGCGAACCATTTCCACCACCACGCCGTAGGCGGTGTTGCTGAAGTTGAACAGCTCCAGCACCTCGCTCGGCGTTTCGACCGGCAACGCCTCGATGTCGTCGGCGGCGATCAGCACCCTGTGCGCCGGCATGCCGGACACTTCGGCCACGACGTCCGCAGCAGCCTTGAGCCAGTGCGCGGCTGCCACCGATGCGGCCGTCGGGTCGACGTCCACGAACAGATGTTCGCCGTTCAGCGGATCCAGCGCCAGCACGCCGTCGGCGGCGGCGACCTGGACCGGGCTCACGTCGGTGCGGCTCAACACCACCGCCTGCTGGGCCCGACCGCCCAAGTCACCACGTTCGGCGGACTCGACCGCTTCGATCTCCGCGGCGACGTCCCTGCTCACCTCCTCGAGGAGCTTCACGTCATCGAGAGCCCGCAGCGCCCGGCCGACACGATGAGCCCCTTCTTCGACCGGGTCATAGCTCTCCAAGATGGCGCCGTCTTCGCCTGGGAGATTCGGCTCCCTGAGGAATCCGACCAGCTGCGAGAAGGACTCGCGGCTCTGCTCACGCCGCCATCCCTCTCCGTTGCCGTCCCGGTCGTCGGTCGACAGGCCGGGATGGGTGTAGCAACGCCACAACGCATCAGACAACGACGTCAGAGCCGCGGCGAGCCGTAACCAATCGTCCACCGCAGCGGCGGCAGGCAAGGTGCAAACCACCGCCGCGCATTGCCCTCGTCCTGTCGGCCAGATCCGCAGCAGGGTCCCGGTGTCCTCGTCGATGGCGTAGTTGGTCACGATGGTCTCCTTCTCAAGTAGACGCGAGTCATGTCGCCTTGCCCATCTCGAACCTCGGTGCCGCTTCGATCCTCGCGCAGAACCGCGGACCGCAGCCGAGCTGATACCTCGAACGGGGACATCAGCCGTCACCACTCGGTCCCCGAGCTCGCACCTTCGCCGAACGCTCCGCCAGCTGCAGCATGTACGCGCGCCGCGCGTGCTGCGCCATCGTCGCGCGGATCTCCGGCTCCAACACCCCGAGCGGATCGACCTGCTTCTCGAACCTCGCCAAGAACGACGCCGTTGCTGAAGCCGTCCGACCTTGCCGATCCCCCGTATTTGCCCACGAGGCGTGCGCGGCGATCCGCGCCCGCCGTGACCGCTGCTTCGCCGTCAACGCCATAAGGTTGCCTCCCCCGTCAGACCCGTTCGCCGATCCTCAGCCGCGCATGAGTCAGCTGGGCCCGCTCAGCCGCCGCCGACGCGCCGTACCTGCGAGGCATGTCGTCCGACGACCAGCCCAACACCAGCATCAAGTCGCCGGTGTCACCGCCGGCGAGCTTCCACTCGTGCGCGAAGTTGTGCCGCCACCGATGCGCATGGACGTTGTCCACACCCGCAAGAACGCCGCGCCGCCGGAGCATGAGCTTGATGCCGTTGCTCGACAGCGGAACCGCGCCGCGGGCAGGCAGCCACATCGCCGTCGACGAGGCCGCCTTACGCCGGCTGCGCGCACGCAGGAACTTGCTCAGCGCATGACCGGTCTTCGGGCCGAACCGTACTCGGCGGTCCTTCATGCCCTTGCCGTGAAACAGCAGCGAGTCGTTGTTGAGATCTACGTCGTCCAGCTGCAGCCCGGCGACTTCCGACAGCCGGGCACCGGTGTTGTAGAAGAGACGGATGATGGCCTCGTCCCGCAGCGACAGAAAGTCTTTGCTCTTGCAGGTAGCCAGGATCTTCGCGGTGTCGTCGTCGCCCAGGATGGGGATGAGGACTTGCGCGGTCTTGGGCTGGCGGACTCGGGCCAACGGGGAACGCTCGAGGTCTTTTTCCTCAGCCAGCCACCGGAAGAACTGCTGCAGCCCCTTGTGCTTGTTCAAAGCCGTCGACGCCGACCGGGTACGCACCATCCACGCCTGGAACTCCTCGATGTGCCCGCGCTCGACCTCGGTCGGATCCTCCGCCGCATCCTCCGCCCCCAGCCGCTCGGCGTTGTCGAGCAGGAACCGGCTCAGCTGCGCACCGGCCAACAGGTAGCCGTATCGGGTGGTCTCCGGGTAGTTCCCAGATCGCAGCATCCGATCCCAGTCCCGCAGGTAGTCAAACCAGGCGGGCGGCACACCGTGACAGACCTTCTGCAGATCGAGCACATCCACCTCGCAGACATTCGCCGAGCCGGCACGTGGACCCCTTGACTACGTACAAGGGCACGTATGGCACCGCGAGGCCGTACGCGCGGCGCACCTTCGATCATCCGAGCTGCGGCCCAAGAGGCGAAAGCTGTCTGCAGCTGTCTCCCCCTATCTCCTCCCCCACCACTCCCCCGGGCCGGATCCGGCTGCTGCGGCACTTCCCACCGCCGCAGCCGGTGAGCCAATCAGATCCGCTCACCGATGCCCAACTGCACCTGCAACCCTTGCACCCGCTCCACCGCCGCGCTCGCACCGGCCCGCCGCGGCATGCCATCCGACGTTCAACCCAGAATGCAGCCTTACTCAGCAGCCGACGTCCGAGGCAGCCGCACAGGAGGCAGCTCCCACCGGAAGGTGGATCACCACAAGTCAGCAGTAGGCGACCGTGTGCTTTCATACCGGCATGCGCCCGCTTCCCGCCGATGTCCTCGCTCAGCTCGACCTGACAGCAGCCGCCCGCGGGGAAGCCATGGCCCGCGAAGCCTTGATGCCACCGACGCCGGGTGGTCTCGAGCTGAAGGAGAACGCACCCACGTTCGCCGCGTGGCTGACCGGCCAACTTCAGGCCGGACTCACCACAGGTAGCGGCCTGGTCATCGGTGTCGCCAAGCCTGAGGCCGGCAGCCGGCCAGTCGCCATTTGGGGATTCCCCGAGCGAGTGACCTACCGGGCCTTGACTGACCTCCTCATGACCAAGGCCAGGTACGAGGTGGACCGCTCCAATGAGGCCTACCAGGACTTCACCGTCGCACCGATACGGTTCGCCGAGACCCGGACAACACGCGCGGCCATCGAAGCTGAGAACTGGACCTACGAGTTCCGGCCCGAGGATGCGGACATCGAGTACATCGTCACCGCCGATCTCGCCTCGTTCTACGACTACATCGACCACGACATCCTCGGCCGGGAACTGCTCCTGCGCACCAGCGACCACGCCACCATCGAATGCCTGCTCGAACTCCTGCTCGAGGTGCAGGGACGCCGATACGGCATACCCCAGCTCCTCGAACCATCGGACCGACTCTCCGAGCTCTACGCGAGCCGTATCCATCGCGCGATCCAACGGCAGCAGTGGCCCTCGTGGCGCTACAACGACGACTTTCGCGTCGCGGTCGAGTCCTTCGAGGATGCCAGACGTGCGCTCGACGATCTCACCTCAGCAGCCCGCGACAACGGACTCGTGCTCAACGAGTCCAAGACCCGCACACCGTCATTCGTCACCTACTACCGCGACTACAACGTCGCCGACTACGACGACGGCTCCGATGACCCTGACCCGACATGGGCCCTGGACACCCTGCGCTCGACAGTGACGCCCCGCGAACTCGACGGACAGCCGGCAAACGACACGCAGATCAACCTTCACGGGGCGAACCGGTCCGCCGTCCGCAACATCCGACAAGCCCTGACCAAGCTCGCGACTTCCAGCGAGCCACGCGCGGTCGAGGTCATGCCCAAGGTGGAGAACATCGTCGCCTTCGTCGCTGCCGCAACGCCGTACGTCTTGCGCTACCTGCAGGCAATGGCCCCCATCGACCGGCCGGCAACGACCCGCAGCCTCAGCACCATCATCAACGACGTCAGCCTCAGCGACTGGCAACGGCTCTGCATCCTGCGGGCCATCCGCGAACTCCACCTGACTGACTCGGAGCCGTTCACCGCCTGGGTCGCAGACCAGCGCGCGCAACGCTACGGATCCGCCGTACGCGCGGAAGCCACGTTGGCGCTGGCCGACGTGAACAAGATCGAAGCCCAGGACGTCATTCGTGCGCTTGACGGGGAACCGTCGGCGCTGGCGACGTGGTACTTGCAAGCCCTGCAGCGTCTACATGGTCATCACGCCGTTGCCGGGGACGCTTACGAAGCAGTGCGGCATGACAGCGGGCTACACGTGACGATCCTCGGCCAGTCATGACGCCAGAACCCGCCCGGCTCGAGCTCACCGAGGACGCCCTGGCTCAGTTGATCACCACCTTCGTACAGCACCACACTGCAGCAGTTAGCCAAGACCAGCGAAGGCAGCGGCATCGCACCGCGGCCGGCCCCATGGGCCACCCGGCATCCGTGGAGCGAGCCGCCTGTTGGCTCCGCATGGTGAGCATCGTGGAAATCTACGTCGAGGCCTTGTTGAAACAGCTCGACGGCGAACGCACCGTCCGCGCTGCTCGGGGATGGGCGGACGTGACCGCCGCGCTCAAGCAACGGCACGACGTCGACCTGCATGCCATCGCCATGTGGGACAAGCTTGATGCCTGCTTCCTGGTCCGTAACGCGATCGCGCACGGCCTCGGACGGTTCACCGCCAAGCAGATCGAGACAGGTGTCCCCCGCAAGATCCGCGTCCTGGGTGTACCGGTGCGCGACGGCATGGTCGTGATCACCGCCGCATCACTGGACCGGTGCTCGCAGATTTGCCAGCAGTTCGTCGCAGCCCTGGACGGTCACCCCCGCGTCGTCGACCACGCCCATCGACGATGACTCCAGACCCGAGCCCCACGCTCGTGCCTCTGGACAGGTCCTTCCCGCGGGCTTCGGGGCCATACGTCGAATGTCGGATGTACGGGTGAAGCGGGCTCGACGCGGTCTCGATCACGACCACGTCGAGCCCGTGCACCTCACACTCGCTCGCCGATGCCCATCTGGACCTGAAGCTCCTGCGCCCGCTCTGCCGCCGCACTGGCGCCGTAGCGACGGGGCATGTCGTCAGACGCCCAACCGAGCAGCAGCATCAGATCACCGGTGTTCCCGCCTGCCCGATGCCATTCGTGGGCGAAGTTGTGCCTCCACCGATGCGCGTGCGTATCCGTCACCCCAGCGGCCGTGCCGCGACGTTTGAGCATGATCTTGATGCCGTTCGGGGTTAGCGGACGGCCACCTCTTTCCGCCATCCACAACTGCGGCACATCGGCCGCACCTTTGCGTTTCGCGCGGGCCCGCAAATATCGCGCGATCGCCCGGGAGGTCTTCGGCCCGAACCGCACCCGCCGGTCCTTGGCACCCTTGCCATGGAGGTGGACGGACTCGGTGTTCATGTCGAGATCAGTCAGCAGCAGATTCCCGATCTCGGAAAGGCGGGCGCCGGTGTTGTAGTACAGCCGGATCAGCGCCTCGTCCCGCAACGCCATGAACGACTTGCCCTTGGTGCCGTCGAGCAGTTTCTTCGTATCGTCGTCACCCATGACCGGGACCAACTTTTGCGGGGTCTGCGGTTGCTTCACCCGCTCCATCGGCGACCGGTCGATCTCCTCCTCTTCGACCAGGTACTTGAAGAACTGCTGCAGGCTCTTGTGCTTGTTCAGCGCGGTTGACGCCGATCGGGTTTCGATCATCCACGCCTGGAACGATTCGATGTGCGCCTTGGTCACCAGAGTCGGGTCCTGCCCGGCGTCATCGGCGTCCGGGTCCGGTGATTCCGCGGTCAGATACTTCGCCAACTGGGCGGCCGCCAGAAGGTAGTTGTAGCGCGTGGTCTCCGGGTGATTCCCGGCCCGCAGGGCGCGGTCCCAGTCGCGCAGGAAGCCGGCCCAGTCGCCCTTCTCCAGGCCTTCGCACAGTCGGTCGAGCTTCAGTAGGGGCATCTCTCGTCACCTGCCGAGTCAAGGGGTCTACAAGCGGCGTGCTCGATCCCGGTGACGTCGTCAGACACGAAAAAGGGGTCCTCGCAAGTCTCTGACCTGCGAAAACCCCTTCGCTGTCGGGCTGACAGGATTTGAACCTGCGACCCCTTGACCCCCAGTCAAGTGCGCTACCAAGCTGCGCTACAGCCCGATGCCACGCCCCGAGATCCCCCAGTGCGCGGCAACACGACTACCCTACCCCAGCTCCCCAACCCAGTTCACACCGGCATGCCGGGAAGCACCCGCATGCCGGCAAGCACAAGCACGCTGGGCAGCGCCAGCATGCCCGGGAAGCGCCGGCACGCCGGGAAGACCCAGCACAGGCAAGACCAAGGTCACCCGTGTGCCTTGCCGCGCCCGCCGGGGCCGAGCTTCTTGCGGGGGCGTACGGCGACTTCCACCGGACTTCCCTCGAACCCGAACTCCTCCCGCAGCTTCCGCTCCACGAACCGCTGGTACCCGGCATCGAACGGCCCGGTGGTGAACAGTACGAACCGCGGTGGAGCTACCCCGGCCTGCGTAGCGAACAACACGCGCGGCGCCCGCCCACCGCGGACGGGGTGCGGCGTGGCCTGGGTCAGTGCCGTCAGCCACTGGTTCAGTGCGCCGGTCGGGATGCGCTTTTCCCAGCTGGCCAGGGCACGGCGGATGGCTGGCGCAAGCTTGTCGACCGCGCGGCCGGTTTTGGCCGAGATGTTCACCCGGATGGCCCAGGGGATCCGCTTGAGCTCCCGGTCGATCTCCTTGTCGAGGTAGAACCGCCGGTCGTCGTCGACCAGGTCCCACTTGTTGAAGGCGATCACCAGTGCCCGCCCCGCCTCGACCACCGAGGTCAGCACCCGCTGGTCCTGCTCGGAGATCACCTCTCCCGCGTCCAGGAGGACGACTGCCACCTCGGCGGCCTCGACGGCGCCGGCGGTGCGCAGGGATGCGTAGTACTCCGTGCCCGAGGCCTGGTTGACCCGCTTGCGGAGGCCGGCGGTGTCCACGAACTGCCAGACTTCGCCGTCCATCTCGACCAGGCTGTCGACCGGGTCGACCGTGGTGCCGGCGACCGAGTCGACCACCGCGCGCTCTTCGCGGGCGAGGCGGTTGAGCAGCGACGATTTGCCCACGTTCGGGCGGCCCACCAGGGCGACCCGGCGGGGGCCTCGGGGGCCGCCTTCGATGATCGGGGGCGCGGGGGGCATCGCGGCCAGGATGGCGTCGAGGAGGTCGCCCGAGCCTCGGCCGTGCAGGGCCGAGATCGGGAACGGCTCGCCGAGACCGAGCGACCACAGGGAGACCGCTTCGAGCTCGATGGCCTGGTTGTCGGCCTTGTTCGCCACCAGGATGACCGGCTTGTTGCTGCGGCGCAGCATGCGTACGGCCTTCTCGTCCATGTCGGTCGAGCCGATGGTGGCGTCGACCACGAAGACGACCACGTCGGCGGTCTGCACGGCGATCTCGGCCTGGGCGGCGATGGCGGCCGCGCGGTCCTTGGCGTCGGGTTCCCAGCCGCCCGTGTCGACCACGGTGAAGCGGCGGCCGTTCCACTGGGCGTCGTACGGGACTCGGTCGCGGGTGACGCCCGGCACGTCCTCGACCACCGCCTGGCGGCGGCCGATGATGCGGTTGACCAGCGTCGACTTGCCCACGTTGGGGCGGCCGACGATGGCCACGACGGGCTGCGGGCCGGCCGGCTCGTCGCCGTCGCCCGTCGTGCCGTCGCTGAAGGTCACGTCGTCGAACTCGGAGAGGTCGACGGGGAAGTCAGTCACTTACTCACCTTGCTGTTCAGCATGTCCAGGAGCCGGTCGACGACCTCGTCGATGCCCAGGCCCGTGGTGTCGAGCTCAGTGGCGTCGGCCGCCTGCTTGAGCGGGTCGGCCGCGCGCGACGAGTCGAGCTTGTCGCGCCGGGCCAGGTCGGCCTCGGTCGCGGCCACGTCGGTGGCGTCCTCGGCACTGCGCCGCTGGGCGCGGGCCGCGGCTGACGCGGTCAGGTACACCTTGAGGTCGGCGTCGGGTGCCACGACGGAAGCGATGTCGCGGCCCTCCACCACGATACGCGGGGCGCCGGCGATGATGTCCCGCTGGAACTGCACGAGCATGGCGCGTACCTGTGGGATCGCGGCGACGGCCGAGACCGCGCCGGTGACCTCGGGGCCGCGGATGGCCGCGTCGACGTCCACCCCGTTGGCCTCGAAGTGCGGCGCCAGCGGGTCGGTGCCGATCGAGAGGTCCGTCTCCTGGGCGACCTTGACGATCGAGTCCGTGTCGGTGAGGTCGACGCCGGCCTGCAGGACGGCCCAGGTCACGGCCCGGTACATCGCGCCGGTGTCCAGGTAGATGCCGTCGATCGCCGTGGCGAGACGCCGGGAAACGGTGGATTTGCCCGATCCCGAGGGACCGTCGACGGCCACCACACACCGCTCGGGCCGTACACCTTGCGCCACCGTGACCTCCAAAGCCGGGGAAGACGAACGGTCCTATTGTGCCCGGTCCCTCCGACAGGACTGCGCCCGCCCGCGTCGTGGTCCGGCAGGCGAATTCACAAGTACGGCTGACGGCGTGCAGCGCAAGCGGCGGGGCGGGAAGGTCGCCAGCGGCCGGCGAGGCGGGACAGCCACCGGCAGCGCCCGTGGCGGCCGGCGGCGGCCGGCACCCGGCGGTGGCCGGGCACCCGGTGGTGGCCGGGCACCCGGCGCGACGCGCCCCCATTGGCGGGCAGGCACCTGACGCGGCCCAGCCCCACTGGCGAACGCCCAGCGCGGTCCAGGCACATGGCGGGCGGGCACAAAGCGCGGCCCGGGCCCAGTGGCCGGTGGGCACCGATGTGGCCCGGCCCTCAGGGGCGGGCAGCCGGCGGTGAGACCGGTGCCCGACCGCGGCGGCGCACGACCCGCGGGGGCTGCGGGACAGGTGCCGGCCGGTCGGAGGCGGCCGCACCCGTTCGCGGTCGACCGTCACGGCAGATCCCCCGGCACGGCGGAACCCTCGTGGCGGCGCGTTGCCCGGTTCCGGCGGGTTCCCTAAGACAGTCGTCATGACTGTGATCCGTTCCGCCCCTGTGCCCCGGACCTCCACCCTTGCGCGCCGGCGGGTGCGGCGACGATCCGCCGGTGGGGTGTTCGTCGTCGGCGGGGCGGTGCTGTGGGGCACTGTGGGGACGGCTCAGGCGCTCAGCCCGTACGCGGGAAATCCGGTCGGATTGGCGACGGCCCGCAGCGGCGTCGCCGGGCTGGTGTTGCTGGTGATCGCGGTGGTCCGGCACGGCCGGGCGCTGCCGCGGCTGCTCGCCAACCGGCGCGCCGCGGGGTTTCTGCTGCTCGGGACCGCGGCGATGGCGGCCTACCAGGCGTGTTTCCCCGGCGGGCGCGGCGACGGGACTCGCGGCCGGCGCCTCGTTCGCCGTGTACACGTGGTGCAGCCGGCGCGCGCTCGATGCCGGGGTGCCTGCGGTCCCGGTCGTCGCGGTGCTGTTCTGCGGGGCCGGCGGGGTGCTGGGGTGTTTCGCCGGGGCGGACGCGGTGCGGTGGTGCGTGTCGCCGGGCGGGTGGCCGGTGGTGGCGTACCTGGCGGTGGTCGCGACCGTGGCGCCGTACCTGTTGTGGAGCCGCGGGATGGCGACGACGGCGCCGGTGGTTGCCACGACGCTGGCGCTGGCGGAGCCCCTGACGGCGGCGGTGCCGGCGGCGGTGCGGCTCGGGGAGCCGGTCACCGGGCGGCTGGCGGCTGGGGGTGCGCTGCTGGGCGCGGGGCTGGCGCTGACCGCTGTGCTCGGCCGGCTCGAGGCCCGCGTGGCGCAGGGCTGAGGGCGATCCCCGCGAGGCCGAAGTGATCCGCGCGGGCGGCGGCGGCAGTGATCCGCTCGGGCGGTGTGAGGCCCGCGCGGCGCCGGCCTGACCGCGGGCAAATCGGTCGACAGGCCACCGGGCCGGCGCGAGCATGGCCGCATGGACGTCCATCGTTTTGTCAGGGACGGCTACACCGTGGTCCGTGGCGCGTTCGACGCCGCGACCGCTGCCGCCTGCCGTGACGGGATCTGGGATGCGCTCGCCGGGCACGGCGTCCGTCGTGACGATCGCGGCACGTGGCAGCGACCGGCCATCCGGGTCGACACGCCGGTCGGGCCGGCGTTCCGGGCGGCCGCCGCGTCGCCCGCGCTGAGTGCGGCCTACGACGAGCTCATCGGGCCCGGGCGGTGGGACGCCGACCCGGACGTGGGTGGCACGGTGCCGGTGCGGTTCCCGTCCGAGCAGTATCCGGGCGAGGTCGGCTGGCACATCGAGGGATCGTGGTGGGGCGGTTCGGACTGGTGGGCCAACGTACGGTCACGGGACCGCGGGCTGCTCGCCCTGTTCCTGTTCTCCGACGTCGGGCCGGACGACGCACCGACCAGGCTGATCCTGGGCTCGCACCGCTACGCCGCCGCCGCGCTGGCCGGCCGGGGTGAGGCCGGCATGCCGGGTGGGGACGTTCCGGCGTTGTTGCGCGAGTCGACGTTCTGCCGGACCACGGCCGAGGCGACGGGCGCGGCCGGCGACGTCTACCTGTGCCATCCGTTCATCGTGCACACCGCGACGTGGCCGCATCGGGGCAGCGAGCCGCGGATGATGGCGCAACCCGCCGTCCACGCCGAGGGCTTCGCGCTGGACGGCTCCGACCCGTCACCGGTAGCGCGGGCCATCGTCGAAGGCCTGGGCGACACGAGCCAGCTCCGCTCCTGAGCAGGACTACTCGCCGACCGCCTTGAACAGCGCGGCGATCTCCGCGTTGGACAGGTGCCGGAACCCGCCGGGCCGCATGTCCCCCAGCCGGATCGGCCCGACCGCCGTGCGGATCAGCCGGGACACCGGGTGGCCCACCTCGTCCATCATCCGGCGCACGATGTGCTTGCGGCCCTCGTGCAGCGTGATCTCGACCTGGGCCGTCTTGCCGATCGCGTCGACCAGCTTGAACGCGTCGACCTTCGCCGGGCCGTCCTCCAGCTCGACCCCGGCCAGCAGCCGGCGGCCCACGTTGCGGGGCAGCGGGCCGGCGACCTCGGCGAGGTACGTCTTGGAGACCCCGTACGAGGGGTGCATGAGCTTGTGCGCCAGCGCGCCGTCGTTGGTGAGCAGCAGCAGACCCTCGCTGTCGGCGTCGAGCCGGCCGACGTGGAAGATGCGCTGCTCGAACGTGCCGAGGAAGTCGGCGAGCTCGTTGCGGCCCTTCTCGTCGTCCATGCTGGACACGACGCCGCGGGGCTTGTTCATCGCCAGGTAGACCAGCTTGGTGTCGGTCACCACCCGCTGCCCGTCGACGTGGATCTCCGCGGTGGCCGGGTCGACCTTGTCGCCGAGCTTGGCCACGCGGCCGTTGACGGTGACGCGCCTGCGGAAGATCAGATCTTCGCAGGCGCGCCGGGATCCGACCCCGGCGGTTGCGAGAACCTTCTGCAGCCGCACGGAGTTGTCCGGATCAACCTGAGGCATCGAGCACTTCTTCCACGTCGTCGGGCAGGAACGGGGCCAGCGGGGGGAGCTGGTCCACCGAGTTGAGGCCGAGCTTCTCGAGGAACAGCGCCGTGGTCCGGTACAGGAATGCCCCGGTCTCACCCTCGGTGCCGCATTCCTCGATGAGGCCGCGCGTGACAAGGGTACGCATGACGCCATCACAGTTCACACCGCGGATGGCCGAGATCCGCGAGCGCGTCACCGGCTGCTTGTAGGCGACCACCGCGAGCGTCTCCAGCGCGGCCTGCGTGAGCCGCACCGACTGCCCGTCGAGCACGAACCGCTCGACGTAGGGCGCGTACTCCGGCCGGGTGTACAACCGCCACCCGCCGGCGGCCCGCCGCAGGTCGAACCCGTGCCCGGCCGCGGTGTACCGCGCGGAGATGTCCTCGAGCATCGCGGCGACCCGCTCGGTCGGCTGCTCCATGATCTGCGCCAGCTGCATCTCCGCGACGGGCTCGTCGACGACGAGCAGAATCGCTTCGAGCGCGGCGCGCAATTCCCCGTCATCGAGGGGCTTGAGCTCGACTTCTTCGACGGTACGGGCCGAGTCGGCACCAGAAGCAGCACCGGCTGACCGCCCGCGCCGGCCCTGCCCGGGCACCGAGGCCCCGGAGCCGCCCCGCCCAGCCGGCTCAGCAGCGGCGTCCAGCTCGACCACCCGGCCGTCCCCCCGCGCCGCGCCGCGGGCGGACTGCGCGTCCGCGGGCTGCGCGTGCCCGCCCGCCTGTGCCTGCTCCGCGGGCTGCGCGTCTCCGGCGGGCTCCCTGGCGGCCTGCGCATCCCCGGCCGGCTCCGCGTCGGGCTCGTCGTCGGCGCCGGCCGGCTCCGCGTCGGCGCCGGGCACCTCCTCGGTGAACGGCAGGTCCACCTCGGCGTCGTCGCTCAGGTCGTCGTCCGCGGCGTGGTCGAACACGTCGCCCGCGTCGTCGCCGTCGGCCGGCAACGGCGCATCCACCAGCGGGGCCGAGCCGATCTCGTTCTCGGCGGCCTCCTCGATCGCCCCCGGGATCGGCACGTCCGGCCCGACGCCGAGGTCGGTGGGGCCGGGCTCCTCCTCCCCCGGCACCTCCCGCGGCGCGTCGACCGTGGCGGGCCCGCCGGCCTCCCCCGGCACGGGCGGCAGCTCCGGCGGGACCTCGCTGTCCGCAGCGTCCCCGGGCTCGGCGTCGTCGGAGTCGGAGTCACCTTCTGCGCGCGCCTCGGGGCCGGTCGCGGGGTTCGGCCCCTCGAACGCCGGATCGAAGTCGTCGTCCTCCGCCAGCCCGGCGGCCGACGGCTCGTCACCCTCCGACGGCTCGTCGTCGCCCGTCTGGTGCGCCGCGGCGTAGGCCGGGTCGGGCGGGCGTTGCGCGCGTTCCCAGGGCGGCACCCAGGAGGCCGCCTGCGCGGCCAGCGAATCGGGGCGTTCGTCGGTCATGCGTCCTCCGATTCCAGGTCCGATGCAGCCTCCGGACCGGTGTCCTGCCCGTCCCGGCCGTCGTCCGCCGGGTCGGTCGCGGCGGTGTCCGGCTCGGGCGGGGTGCCCTCGTAGTCGTCGATGTCGAGGTCGGTGCCCGCGTCGTCGCCGCCGATCCACCGTACGGTCAGTTCGTCGAGCGAGACCGGCTGGTCGAAGTCGACCAGGCCCTCGCGGTACAGCTCGAGCAGGGCCAGGAAGCGGGCCACCACCTCGAGGGTGTTCTCGCAGTCGGCGACCAGCAGGGTGAACGTCGCGGCGCCCGCCCGGCGCAGTCTTTCGCGCAGCAGGGTGGCGTGCTCGCGGACGCTGACCCGTACCTGGTGGATGTGGGCGATCGACACCTGCGGCGGACCGGGTTTCGGGGTGAACTGCTTGAGCGCCAGCTTGAAGAGCCGCTCGGCTCCGATGCCGAGAACGAGTTCCGGCAGCGCTTCGGCGTACCGGGGCTCGAGCGAGACCGCGCGCGGCCAGCGGCGGGCTCCGGTGCTCTCCAGCTCGGCGATGTGCGCGGCGGCTTCCTTGTACGCCTTGTACTGCAGGAGGCGGGCGAAGAGCAGGTCGCGGGCCTCGAGCAGGGCGAGGTCCTCCTCGTCCTCGACCTCCGCGGCGGGCAGCAGACGGGCCGCCTTGAGGTCGAGCAGGGTGGCCGCGACCAGGAGGAACTCGCTGGCCTCGCCGAGGTCCCAGTCGTCGCCCATCCCCCGGATGTACGCGATGAAGTCGTCGGTGACCTGGTGCAGCGCCACCTCGGTGACGTCGAGCTTGTGCTTGCCGATGAGCTGCAGCAGCAGGTCGAACGGCCCGGTGAAGTTGGTCAGCCGCACGGTGAACCCGCCGCTGTCCGCCTCGTCGCCCGCGGCAGCGCCGTCCGTGGCGAGCGCAGCGTCGGACGAGCCGGTGAGCACAGCGTCGGACGAGCCGGTGAGCACAGCGTCGGACGGCCCGGCGGGGTCGCCGGGCGGGGGGATGACGGGCTCTTCAGGCACGTGCTGACCGTAGACCACCGGTCCGGCAAGCTGTTCCCGGCTCACTGCTCGCACCCCCACACCCTCGGCCGGGGCGCCGACCGGACAGCCCTCGCCAAGGTCAACGTCACGGCGCCGATGCGGTAACTCGATGCGGCTCCTCACTCCGGGAGATGCAGCTGCGGCTCAATCCGGCAGGTGCAGTTGGGCGAGGCGTACGGCCACCCCGTTGCGGGTCTGCAGCCGGACCAGCTCCTCGCCGTCGCCGAGCCAGTCGTCGAAGTCGGCCGCGGACGCCGTACACGTGGCGGCACCCGTGCCGTCCATGCACCGGCCGGGATCGTCGGGGTCCAGCAGCGCCAGGCCTGCGTCGCCCGCCCGCGGCAGGGTGATCTTGGCGTCGCTGGCGGCGATGTCCCATGGGTACGAGCAGCGCTTGTCGCCGGGCGCGATCCCGAACGCCTGGCAGAAGCCGGGGTTCGTCATGAAGACGACCGGTTCGACGACGACGGCGGTCTTCCCACCCGGCCGAAACGACAGCAGCTTCACGATCGAGTCGGTGTCGCCGCGGCTCACGTCGGTGAACGCCGGCGTGGGCGCCGACGGCGAGGAGGTCGTGTCAGGCAGCGTACGGATCTCCGCGTCCCGGTACGCCACCGCACCGTCCGATCCCTCGGCGTCCAGCCCCAGCTCGACCCAGCCGGTGACCAGCTGCCGATCGGTCAGCCGGGCCTCGAGGGCCGGCGCGTCGTCGAGCATCGTGGTCGCCACGTCGTCGCGGATCACGAACTGGACCCGGTGCTCCTTGCCGTCGGCGAGGGTGGTGGACCGGGCCGTGCCGATCGGGGTGCTGGTGTCGTCCCCCTCGCGGGAGAGGGTCACCTTGTCACCGCAGGCCGAGGCGACGTAGCCCGTTTCCTCGGCGACACGCCGGAACCCGATGGAGGCGCAGCTGCCCGACTTGAGCAGCGCGACCGTGACGGCGATGGACTGGTCGCCGGCGACCTTGTCCTTCGGTCCCCGGCACACGTTGTACCGCGAGTCGCGGGTGCTCACGACGAGCCGGCCGCCGGTGAAGGCGCAGGTGCCGACCTCGTCGCGGGACGGGCTCCACTGACCGGCGCGGTCGAGCCGGTCGATGATCACCGGGCCGGTCCCGAGCGTGGGCGCCGCGGTCGTCGGCGTGGGCGCGGGCGCGGCGACCGTCGGATCCAGGCCCGGACCGCTGGTCATCGCCCACGCGCCGGCGCCGGCCAGGACCACCGCCGCCGCGGCCGCACCGGCGATCACCATCCGGCGCCGGCGAACCGCCGATCCGCCACCGGGGTCCCGCCGGCGAACCGCCGCCCGGCCCCCGGCGGCCGGGCCACGGCCGGACCGAGTCGCGCGGGCCGCCCGGGCGGCCTTCTGCAGTTCGGGCCGGCCGGCCAGCTCGGCCAGGCTGTGCGAGCCGGTGTCCAGCAGCAACTCCAGCAGCTCCGCCGCGGTGGGCCGGTCCGCCGGGTCCTTCGCGAGCGTCAGCGCCACGATGTCGCGCAGCGGTGCCGGCAGCCCGCCGAGGTCGGGCGGCTGGGTGAGGATGCGCGCGGCGGTGGCGGCGGGCGAGTCGGCGCGGAACGGGGTACGGCCGGTCCCGGCGTACGTGACGACCACGCCCCAGGCGAAGACGTCCGCGGCGGGGCCGACGCCGGGCCGGTCGGTGTCGAACCGTTCCGGCGCCATGTACGCGACCGTGCCGACCATCTGGTCCGTACGCGTGTGGTTGCTCGTCGCGTCGAAGGTCCGCGCGATGCCGAAGTCGATCACTTTCGGGGTGCCGAGGGAGAACAGCACGTTGCGCGGCTTGAGGTCGCGGTGGATGACGCCGGCGCCGTGGATCGCGGTCAGCGCCGTCGCCACCCCGATGGCCACGCTGTGCAGGTCGCCGCCGGTGAGCGGGCCGCGCTGGGCGACCACCTCGGCGAGGCTGGGCCCGTCCACGTACTCGACGACCAGGTACGGGGTGACGTGCTCCGGGTCCGCGTCCAGCACCGGGGCGGTGCAGAACGACGGGACGGCGCGGGCCCGGTTCACCTCGCTGCGGAACCGGGCGCGGAACTCGGGCTCGTCGGCGAGCTCCGGCCGGATCGCCTTGACCGCGACGAGCCGCCCGTCCGCGCTCTGCCCCAGGTAGACGGCGCCCATGCCGCCCTGGCCGAGCCGGCCCAGCAGCCGGTAACCGCCCAGTGTCTGGGGGTCACCACGGCGCAACGGTTCGGTGGGCACGGGTTCGCAGGCTACCGCCGCCGCGTCACCGGATGCCAGCAGCGCGGGACGTCGCGGCTGCTGGCTCCCGGGCCACGAGCACCATCGCCAGCACCGCCACCAGGCTGATCACGGGAGCGAGCAGGAAACCGTACCGGATCTGCATCCCGACCAGCGTGCCGGTGAGCGCGGCACCGAGCGCGCTGCCCACCGTGAACGCGGTCATGATCCAGGCGAAGGCCTCCACCGCCGTGCCGCTGGGCGCGAGCCGGTCGGCGGCGAGGAACACCGCGGTGAGCAGCGGCGGCAACGCCGGCCCGCTGAGCGCCACGAGCGCCGCCATCACCCCGGCACCGGGCGTGACCAGCAACGGAACGTACCCGATGGCGAAGGCGGCCGCGAGCAGCGGCAACCGGCGGGCGTCGCCGGGGGTCGCGCGGGTGTAGAGCAGGCCGCCGATCAGCGCCCCGCCGGCCTGCGCCGCGAGCAGCCATCCGGTGAGCGACCGGTTGCCTGCGGCCTCCGCGTACCCGGTGAGCGCGACCGGCAGGCTGCCGACCGCCGCGCCGACGCAGACGATGCCGCCGACCAGGAGCGCGAAACGCCGGACCCGCAACGGTCCGGCCCAGTGCCGATGCGCGGGCATGCCGTGCCACTGGCGTACGGCGGGAGCCAGCGTGAACGCGGCCACGCCGGCCAGCTGGAGCGCCGCCGCGGCGAGGAGTCCCGCCGCGGGCCCGGCCAGCGCGACCGCCGCGAGCGTGATCAGCGGCCCCACCACGAAGATGAGCTCCTGCACCGCGATGTCCAGCGTGTACGCGGCCGGCACCAGGGCCGGCGGCACCAGCGCGGGCCACAGCGCACGCAGGCACGCCTCGAGCGGTGGCGTACCGAGGCCCGCGACCGCCGCGCCGGCGAGCGCTAAGGGCAGCCGGTCACCGCCGTACGCGACGAGGACGAATCCGCACGCCGACAGTGCCGCGGACCCCCACAGCACGGGCGGCTGCCGCCAGCGGTCCACCGTACGGGCGAGCAGCGGCGCGCTGACCGCCATCCCGGCGGTGTACACGGCGACGATGATCCCGGCCAGCGCGAGGCTGCGCTCCTGCCGGGCGTGGATGAGCAGCGCCAGCGGCGCGGACGCCAGCGGCAGGCGGCCGACCTGGCTGGCGGTGAGGACGAGCAGCACCTGCGGGGCACGCAGCACGGCCCGGATGCCGGAGTCGGGCATGGCGGATCGCTCCCGGACGTCAGGAAGGGGACACGGGCGTGAGCAGAGCGGCCCGGGTCAGGGAGCGAAGTCGCCGCGATCGTGGTCGTCGCCGTACAGCGGCAGATCAGGGGTGACCCACTGCGCGTACGCGGCGGCGACGGCCTCGAGCGGGATCACGCTGTGACCGTAACCCGGAGAGCGCCGCGGGCATAAGGGATTCAGCCGGTCCGGGTGCCGAGGCCGAGCATGCCGAGCACGGCGAAGAACTTCCCCAGAACCCCATGGCCGCTGATCATGTCAGCCGGACGATTCACTCACGACGGTGCGGCGGCCGTGAAACCTAGACTGGGACATGGGATCGACGATGGGCGCAGTGGCGCGAATCCTCAGCGACAGTGACCGTAACGACGACATCCCGCTCGTCTACAACGCGTTCGAGGTGGCCGATCGCGCGCACCGGGGTCAGCGCCGGCGCAGCGGGGATCCGTACATCACGCATCCGGTCGAGGTCGCGACCATCGTGGCGGGCAACGGCGGTTCCACTCCGGCGATCTGTGCGGCCCTGCTGCACGACGTCATCGAGGACACCCCGGTGCGGCCCGCCGGTCTGCGGGCCGAGTTCGGCGCGGAGATCACCGGCACGGTCGAGGCGCTCACCGCCGGCGCGATCCGTACGCCTGATCCGGTCGGCCGTGAGGTGATGCTGGTGGCCGTCGCCGACCGGCTGCACAACCTGCGGACGCTGCGGCCGTGCCCGCCGGCGAGCCGCCGCCGGGCCTCGCTGGACACCCTGGTGCTGCACGTGCCGATGGCCCGGCGGCTCGACATGCCGGCGGTGGCCGCCGAGCTGACCGAGCTGGCCTGCTCGACCCTCGACGACCTGGACCGTGGCCCGGCTGCCCGGCACCGCGGGCTGATCGCGGCCGCGGTCCGCCGGGTGGATCCGGTACGGGCGGCCGAGGCGGTCGCAGCCGCCGGCGGGGCGGCCGTGCTCGGCGGCGGCATCGATCCGGAGCTCGCGCTGGCCACGGGCGGCACCGGCCTGGTCGCGCTCGCCGCCGCGGTGCTGCTGGGCCGCGACCCGGAGGCGGCCCGGCGGCTGGCGCGGCTGCTGGAGGCGTGGCGGCGCCGGTAGGTCAGCCGACCCGCCACACCCACGCGTCGGCGTACTGCTCGCCCGGGCCGACGAGCTGGTCCACCATCTGCCGGACGTTGTCGTTGGCCGGGCGGGCCCGCAGCACCAGCACCGACCCGCGGAACCGCCGGATGTCGTCCTGCACCTGCGCCCGCACCTTCGGCGTGATCAGCGGGACCTTGTTCTCCTTGACGGTCCGGTTCACCAGCCTCGTCAGCATGCTGGAGGCCACGCCGGCCCGGCCGATGCCGTTCTCGTTCGGGCCCAGGAAGTAGCCCTCCGGCACGGGGAACTCGTGCTCGGCCCAGGCGCTCCAGCTGAGCGCGTCGCGCCCGGCGAACTTGTTGGGCGGCGGCAGCGGGATGAGGGAGCGGCCCTCCGGCACGTACGCCTTCCATGCCCCGGAGGTGATGAAGAGCGGCGGCCGCTCGTCGACGGCGGCCGGCAACGGTTTGGGGATCAACGGCACGAGGGCCGCGACGATCGCCAGCATGCCGGCGGCCGACGCGAGGCGGACCGGCCGGCTTCTGCGGGGTACGCGGGTGAGCGCGTCGAACGCCACCGCGATGATCAGGGCGAAGATGCCCACCACGCCGAAGGTGAGGCGGCTGGGCACGAGCAGGCCGATGACCGGGAGGTCGTCCGGGATGTAGTGCCAGATCCCGGGGATGTCGGTGTACGTGCCGCCCCAGCGGATCCGCGGCCCCATGGAGAAGACGGCCAGCACGATCGCGGTGATCGCGGCGACCCGTACGGTGACCGAGCGCCACACCAGCGCCAGGATCGCGATCACCACGACGGTGGTCAGCGGCCAGCCGAACCAGCTGTTCTGCTCCGGGTGCCCCATCGTCTTCTCGACGATCGGGTCGCCGACGATCGTGTCCCGCGCGAAGGTCACGTACGTGACGAGGTCCTCGCCCCACGACTGGTACGTGGGCAGCGACGTGAACGACTGCGGCCCGTTGAACTGGAACCACAGCGGGTACGCGCACAGCGTGCCGGCCACACCGGCGGTGACCGCGGCGGCGAGCAGGAAGTGTTTCGCCCGCCGCCAGGCCGCCCTCGGCTGCAGGGCCGCGTACACGATGATCGCCACGCCGCAGCTCAGCGCGGTGACCATCAGGTTCTCCTCGTTGATGAACACCTGGTAGGTCACCAGCAGCCCGAGGACGATCCCGTCGCGCAGCCACCGCCCGGTCACGCCGAGGCGCAGCACCGTGACGACGATGAACGGCAGCACGAAGTTGCTGACGAAGTTCGGCTGCCCGTTGGCGTGGTGCACGACGCCGGGCGCGAACCCGGCGAACGCCCCGCCGAGGAACGCCGCTGTCCGGGAGCGCACGACCCAGCGCTGCAGCACCCAGTACGTGGCGAAGGCCGTGCCCGCGAGCCCGAGGACCATCCACACCACGTACGCGACCCGCGCCCCGAACAGCATCGTGACGGGCGCCAGGGGCAGGGTCACGCCCAGCACGGACGTGTTCGCCATCATGTTCACGCCGACGGGGTAGTTCTGGCGTACGGAGAAGAGCGGATCGCTGAGATGCCGCACGCTGTACGCCCCGTGCGACAGCAGCCACTCGAACCAGGTGTTGTCGTTGGCCAGGTGGCTGGAGACCCGATCGCTGGGCGCGCCGACGAAGTTGCCCATGACGAGCAGCCCGAGACCGATGTAGACCAGCGCCGCCGCGAGGTGCCACGGCCACCGCCGCGGGCCGCGGGCGGGCGGGCCGGTGGTGGACGCCGGCTCGGCGATCTCGGGCGCGGCTTCGGTCACCGCTGGTTGCACAGACACCGGTCGCCGCCCCTGTTCCACTCCCCGCCAGAACCCGTCCATCGTTTGAGGCCCCGGTCCGGGTGTCAAGGCGGGAGCCGTCGGTGACCGGGCGACTACGTCGCAGGTGCGCACTGGAGATGCCCCGCGGCGGTGACCAGAGTGCTGAGGATGCTGACCAGACACGCCAACCGGTCCACGGTCCGCGAGAACCCACGGCCGCCGATGGAAGTCATGCTGCAGAGCCTGGCGCCCCGGCACCGGGAGATCATCCTAGCGACGTACTTCCAGGGCCGGACGACGGGCGAGGCGGCGCAGGCGCTGGGGCTCGCGCCGGGCACCGCGAAGGAGCGGCTCTACCACGCGATGCGCGTCCTGTCGTGGATGGTGGAGACGTACCGGCAGGACGGCGCGCTGACCCGGAATTGATCAGGGCGGCGCACGCCGTCCGCCCGGCATGATCGTTGATCTCGGTAGCTGTCCACCGGTCGATGCCGAGGAGCCCGATCACAGATGTTCTCGCGCCATGTTCTGAAGCTCGCGGTCGCGGGCGCGACGCTCGCCGCCGGAATCGGGTACGCCGTCCCGGCCGCGGCGTCGGTGCGCTACGACCCGGCGGCCAAGGCCGGTTTCGCCGGCGCCACGGACGTCCGCAAGGCGTTCGGGTGGAGCGACGCGGCGCTGGCGGCCCACGCCGCCGGGCTGGCCTTCAGCCACGAGTTCTGGACCGAGGACACGTACGCGGTGTCGTGCGGCGCCGGCCCCTTCACGGTGCGCCACCAGCGGGAGTTCGGCCGGTTCGAGCTGGCCGACCGCGAGGTCCGCGAGCCTCGCCGTGGCGCGTCGGCCGGGTACGGCGCACCCGCCCGCCTGGCCGGCTTCCGGATCACCGGCCCGTACGCGGGCATCTCCGGCACCTCCGTGCCGCCGGCGGTCGGCGGCCCCTGTCCGGAGCCCCGCGGCCAGAGGATCACCCGGGCCACGCTGACCGCCACGACCACCGGCTGGTCCCTCACCGTCAGCTCGGGCGCGACGACCAGGGTCCTGCGGCACGGCCCGGGCGGCCTATGAGCCGGCCGGGAGGTGCTGGACGGCGACGATGCCCGGCATGCCGCTGACCTCGTGGGCCATGCCGGCGAACAGTCCCGGGCTGGCGAGGTCGATGTCCCAGTAGTACGGGAGCGTCTCCTTGACGCCCGGCGCGACCCGGCCGCCGGCGCAGTACGCGTCGGTGAAGCCGGGCGTGGTCGTCCAGCTGAACGTGTAGCCCCCGCCGAAGCCCCGCCGGAACGCCGCCTCGATGAGGTTGCGGTCCTCGGCCTCGGTGGCCGGCTCGATGAGGATGCGGGACCGGTAGCTCAGGTGCGCGCTCGGCGGGTCCACGACACCGGAGGGCACGTCCGGCGTGCAGAATCCGGCCGCCGCGGGCCGGGTGTCCGACCGGTACAGCCCCAGGCCCGCCACCAGCGCGGCGGCGGCGACCAGCGCGGCGAGCAGCCCGGGCCGGTGCCGCAGCCGCCCGGCCGAGCCGGTCGCGTGGCGCAGCGCCCGGGCCAGCGGGGCCGGCGGCTTCACCACGAACACCACCGCGACCATCAGGGCCGCCAGCATCCCGGCGAGCAGGGCCGGGCCGGCGCCGAGGTAGACGAGGCCCTGCCAGTACGGCGAGGCGGTCTCGTCCGCGGCGCCGCCGCCGGGCAGGGCGAGCAACGCGGCCGGGAGGATGCCGAGCAGGCAGCAGATCGCGCCGGTGACCCCGAGCGCGGCGCCCAGGTCCGACTGCACGCGGCGGCTCATCCAGCCGGTGAGCAGCCAGGCCAGCGCCGCGGTGAGCAGCGCCGCGAGCCAGGCGACGCCGGTCACCCACCCCGGCTGCCGGTGCCAGATCGTGTACGTGGCGTTGCCGTCCCCGTCGTACCAGGGGGCGCCGGGGTAGAGGTAGTCGGTGAAGTGCAGCACCAGGGCGCCGCGTTCGGCGGTGAAGCCCTCGGCCCGGTCGGCCGGGTTCGCGCCGACCATGTCGGTCTCGTCCAGCGGCGGGTCCACGGCGGTGATCCGCCAGCCGGCCGCCTCGAGCCGGGCCCGGGCGGCCGCGGTGTAGGCGGCCACGTCACGGGTGGCGGGGGTGGACTTGACCCAGGAGACGGCGTACCCGTATTCGACGCCCTCGCCGTCGCCCTGGGTGACGATCTTCTCGGCGTCGCCGCCGCCCCAGACCGTCAGGCCGGGGAAGACGGTCTCGTTGATCTCGGCAGCCTCGGCGCCCACCGGCAGCGACCCGACCGCCTCGAGGCCCAGCCGGCTCGCCGCGCAGGACCCGACGAAACCCGCGGCCGCCGCGATGAGCAGCGCCAGCACGACGATGCCGCGGCTGCGCGGGCGGCCGAGCCGGGCCCGGCTGCCGTGCCTGACCAGGTTGACGACCTCGGACAAGGCCGGCCGGCGCCGGTCCGGCGGCGCGCACTCGAGCAGCGTGTCGAGCAGCTCCTCGCGCCGCGGTCCGGGCGGATAGAAGCGGACCAACCGGAGGTACGCGCGCACCAGCCGCGGGTCGGCGCTCACCACGCCGGGCACCGGGCCGGCGGGTGAGCGGCGCCCCGTGCGGAGAAGGCGGCTCCGGGCCGGAAGGTGGCGGTGCCCGGCCGGAACCGCTTGAGCTGGGCGGCCGCGGCATCGGCGCCGGCGCGCAGGCGCTCGGTCTCGGCGCTCAGCGCGGTCGCCCCGGAACGGGTGAGCCGGTAGTAGCGCCGGGTCCGGCCCTCGACGATCTCCTCCCGGTCGACCTCGACCAGCCCCTCGTCGGCGAGCCGGTCGAGGGCGGCGTAGAGGGTGCCCGCCTGCAGCGTGATCCGGCCGCCGGACAGCGCGGCGGCCTCGCGGATGACGCCGTATCCGTGCCGGGGCTCCGGTGCCAGTGCGGTGAGGATCCAGAACGTGGGTTCGCGCATCGGTGCGGCCATGCCGGCCAATGTATAGATCATCTGACTATGAGGCAAGCGCGCCGTGTCGATCGGCGCTGCGCCCGTTCGACGTTAGGGTGCGAGAGCCGAGACGCGGCCCGCCGGACGAGGAGAACGCGATGGCGAAGTACCTGCTGATCATGCGGGGCACGGACGAGTCGAACGCCGCCATGATGGCCGACATCGGCAAGGCGATGGCCGACACCCGCCAGTACATCGAGGAGATGGTGAAGGCCGGGGTGCTCCTCGCGGCGGAAGGGCTGGACGACCCGGGCCGCGGAGCCGTGGTCGACTTCAGCGGCGAGACCCCGGTGGTCACCGACGGCCCGTACGGCGAGACCAAGGAGCTGTTCGGGGGCTTCTTCCTGCTCGACGTCGCCTCGCAGCACGAGGCGGTCGAGTGGGCCCGGCGCATGCCGGCGGCCCGCGGCTCCAAGATCGAGGTACGCCGGGTCCCCGGGGACGACGAGGTGCCGCAGCAGGACGGACGGTTCGCGCCCGGGAACACCGGCGGCATCTGATGGACGCGGCCGGCGTCGAGGCCGTCTGGCGGATCGAATCGGCGCGGATCGTCGCCGCGCTGACCCGGTTCACCGGTGATTTCGGGCTGGCCGAGGACGCGGCCCAGGAGGCGGTGGCCGAGGCGCTGGTGTCGTGGCCGCGGTCCGCCCCGGCGAACCCGGCCGGCTGGCTGACGGCCACCGCCCGGCGGCGGGCGATCGACGCGATCCGCCGCCGGACCGCACTCCGGGACCGGTACGCCCTGCTCGCGGCGGACCTGGCGACCGGCGGGACGACCGGCCCGGCGCTCGACGAGGACCTGGATCCCGACCGCATCGACGACGACGTCCTGGCGCTGATGTTCATCAGCTGCCACCCGGTGCTCTCCCGCGAGGGCCGGGTGGCGCTGACCCTTCGCGTGGTCGGCGGCCTGTCCAGCGAGGAGATCGCCCGCGCCTTCCTGGTGCCCGTGCCGACCGTGCAGGCCCGCATCACCCGGGCCAAGAAGACGATCGCGGCGGCCGGGGTGCCGTTCGAGCTGCCGCCGGCCGCCGAGCGCCGGGAGCGGCTGGGCGGCGTGCTCAGCGTCCTCTACGTGATTTTCACGGAGGGCTCGACGGCCACGACGGGCGACCGGCTGCTGCGCCCCGGGGTCGCGTACGAGGCACTCCGGCTCGCCCGCACGCTGGCCGCCCTGCAGCCGGACGAGCCCGAGGTGCACGGCCTGCTCGCGCTGTGCGAGCTGACTTCCGCGCGCTTCCCGGCCCGGACCGCCCCGGACGGCTCACCCGTGCTCCTCGAGGACCAGGACCGGCGGTTGTGGGACGTCTCCGCGATCCGTCGTGGCCTGACCGCGCTGGCCAGGGCGTCAGCCGGCGGCCTCGGCCCGTACGGCCTGCAGGCCGCGATCGCCGCCGCCCACGCGTCGGCCGCCTCGGTCGAGGCGACCGACTGGGAGCGGATCGTGGTGCTCTACGAGGCGCTCGGCCGGGTCGCGCCGTCGCCGGTGGTCGAGCTCAACCGGGCCGTCGCGGTGGCCATGGCGTCGGGCCCGGCGCAGGCCCTGGCCATCGTGGACGAGCTGGTCGCCGCGGACCGGCTCCCGGGTTCCCACCTGGTCCCGACCGTACGCGGCGAGCTGCTGACCCGGCTCGGACGGCGACCGGAGGCGCGCGCCGAGCTGGAGCTGGCCGCCCGGCTCTGCACCAACCATCAGGAACGCTCGGTGCTGCTGCGCAAGGCGGCCGCCCTGGGCTGACGTCCTGGGACAACTCGGTGCACTTACGCGAAGATAGATCAATGTTGATATTTCGGAGCTTGGCTGCTTCACTGTCTGGGAGCGCTCCCATGATGATCTGCACCGAAACGGAGGTCGTACTGTGCTCTCCCCCAAGCTCGATCGATCCCGACCGGCCAAGCGGCTGCCCCAGCGCGCACTCGTCCTGTTGCTCGCGCTGGTCGCCGGCGTGCTGCCCTTCAGCGGCGCGGCCCAGGCCCACGGCACCATCGTCGGCCCGGCGACCCGGGCGTACCACTGCTGGGAGGCGTGGGGCAGCCACCACACCGATCCGGCCATGCAGCAGCAGGACCCCATGTGCTACCAGGCGTTCCAGGCGAACCCGGACACCATGTGGAACTGGATGAGCGCACTGCGGGACGGCCTCGGTGGTCAGTTCCAGGCGAAGACCCCCGACGGGCAGCTGTGCAGCAACGCGCTGAGCCGCAACGACAGCCTGAACCAGCCCGGCGCCTGGAAGACCACCACCATCGGCAGCAACTTCTCGCTCCACCTCTACGACCAGGCGACGCACGGCGCCGACTACTTCAAGGTCTACGTGAGCAAGAACGGGTACAACCCCGCCACCCAGAAGCTCGGATGGGGCAACCTCGACTTCATCACGCAGACCGGACGGTACGCGCCGGCGTAGGACATCACCTTCAACGTCTCGACGTCCGGCTACACCGGCAACCACATCGTGTTCGTCATCTGGCAGGCCTCGCACCAGGACCAGACGTACATGTGGTGCAGCGACGTGACGTTCGCCTGACCGGCACCCGCGGCACAGCTCCGGCCCAGGACGTCCGCGTCCTGGGCCGGAACCCTATGGTGGGCGCATGCAGATCCCCGGCCTCGGCCCGGTCACCCGGGACGACGACGCGTACCTCAGCGAGCCGGTCCCGGTGCCGGTGCTCGGCGGGGGCCCGTGCCGGTTCGCCGTCGAGGGGTACGACGGCGACGAAGCGCCGGAGGACTTCCACGCGGCGATCCGCACCTTCCTCGCCAACGGCCCCGACGTTCTGCGGGCCGCGGCGCCGCACATCTTCGCCTACTACCGCGATGTCATGACCCATTTCTCCCCGGGCGACGAGGACTACGTCGAGATCGCCGGCCCCGCCGACGTGCTCGGCCACGTCCGTCCGGGCGCGGAGCCGGTGGTCAGCCGGGACCGGTACGGCGACGGGCGCGTCCACGTGTCCGTCGAGTGCGAATGCGCCTGGGAGCCCGAGCACGGCCTGCAGATCGTGTTCCGCGACGGCCGCACGGTGAGCAAGGTCGGGCCGTACGACGGGCACCTGACCAACGGGTCGGCGGAGGTCTACCGCTCCTTCAACGCCTGAGCCAGCACCGTCGTCACCACGGTCCGCACCGCGGCCGGATCCGGCGCACCGCCTCCGGCGAACTTCAGGTGGGCCGTCCCGATCAGCATCGCCGCGAGCGTGTCCGCGTCCGCGTCCGCCGCCACCCGGCCCAGCTCCTGCTCGGCGGCCAGGTACCCGCCGATCATGATCACCGCGTCCGTCAGCACGGGGATGCCGGCGGGCCAGGTGTGCCGCAGCCGGGCCCGCAGCTCGTCGCGGAACGTCACGAGCGGCACGATCGCGAGCGCCACCGAACCGAACACTGCCGTGAGCGCGTCGGCGAGGTTGCCGGCGACGGTGCCCGTCCCCGCCGAGTCGCGCAGGGCGCCCGCGTCCATCCGGTCGATGCGGTCCAGGACGAAGTCGGCGAGGAACGCGTCGAAGTCGGCGAAGTGCCGGTGCAGCACGCCCTTCGCGACGCCCGCCTCCGCGGTGACCGTACGGCTGGTCAGCGCGCTCGGGCCGGCGCGCAGCAGCACCCGCTCGGCCGCGTCGAACAACTGCTGGCGTACGTCTCTGATCGCGACCCCGGTCGGCACCTGCGACGCTCACTTTCCGTTCGGCGAGAAGGCGGTTGACGAGTGGGCGGTTGACGAGTGGGCGCATGCCCACTATGAATGGGCACATGCCCACTCTACCGTCGGAGCCCCACCGCGAGCACCACGTGTCCCGGTCGTTCGGCGTGGACCCGGACCGCTACGACCGCGCCCGGCCCCGCTACCCGGACGTCGTCCTGGACCGGATCGTGGCCGCCGCACCGGGCCGCCACCTGCTGGACGTCGGCTGTGGCACCGGCATCGAGGCCCGCCAGCTGCGCGGCGCCGGCTGCACGGTGCTCGGCGTCGAACCGGACGAGCGGATGGCCGCCTTCGCCCGCCGCACCGGGCTCGAGGTCGAGGTGGCGCCGTTCGAGGACTGGAACGCCGCCGGGCGGACCTTCGACGCGGTCGTCGCCGGGACGGCCTGGCACTGGATCGACCCGGTCGCGGGCGCGGTCAAGGCCGCGGCGGTGCTGCGGCCGGGCGGCCTGCTCGCCCCCGTCTGGCACATCTTCGCCCCGCCGGCCGACGTGGCCGAGGCCGCCGCCGAGGCGTATCTGCGGGTCGTGCCCGACTCGCCACTGCGGCCCGGGGTCGCCCGGCCAGGGGTGCCGGGCTACCAGCCGCTGCTCACCCGGGCCGCCGACGGCATGCGGGCGTCCGGCGCCTTCGCCGAGCCCGACCAGTGGCACGTCGAGTGGGACCACGCCTACAGCCGGGACGAGTGGCTGGAGCAGATGCTCACCACGGGAGGCATGACCTCCCTGCGACCGGAGCAGCGCGACGAGGTCCTCGCCGGCGTCGAGGCGGCCGTCGGCGACACCGTGACCGTCCACATCAGCACCGTGGCCGTGACCGCCAGGCGTCAGACCTGACCCCAGATCCGCAGGAACAGCACGCCGAGGACGTCCAGGATCGTCAGCAGCAGCGGATAGCCCAGCGGGAAGAAGCAGAGGACGAGCAGGATCAGTACGCCGAGGTTCTTGTCCTCGAACCACAGCCGCATCCACTGCATGCCCGGCCCGGGCCGCTTCTGCGCCGACCAGAGCACCCCGAACCCGTCCAGCGGCGGGATAGGGATCAGTGCGAGCAGGCCGAACGCGAGCAGGCCCGTGGCGAGCGACAGCAGCACCTGGTCGAGCACCGGCAGGCCGAGGCCGGCGTGCAGGATCTCCCCCGGCCGCAGGTAGGCGAGCACGTTCAGGCCGGTGCTGAAGGCGTACGCGGCGAAGCAGAGCTGGGCCACGACGATGCAGGTCAGCGGGCCGGCCAGGAAGACCGCCGCGGCGCGTCCCCGGCCGCGCCAGCGGGGCACCTCGTCGACCGAGATGACCTTGCCCCAGCCGGTGCCGCCGACGGCGGCCGCGACCGCGCCGAACGGGTCGATGTCCTCGCGCAGGCGCGGGCTGACGGTCTCCCGGCGGTCGGCCAGGCCGAGGCTGCGGGCGGTGAGCCGGATCGCCACCGCGCGCAGCACGAGCCCGAGCAGGAAGGCGACGACGAGCGCGGCGAACGCGACCGGCTCGCCGAGGGCGAAGAGCACTCCTAGCCTCGCTCCACCTTCGCGGCGATGACCTCGCGGGCGAGCTGGCGGTAGTTGCGGGCGCCGGAGGACGCCGGGTCCAGGGTGGTGATCGGCGCGCCGGCCACCGTGGACTCGGGGAACTTCACCGTCTTGGTGATGACCGTCTGGTACACCTTGTCGCCGAATGCCTCCACGACGCGCTGCAGCACCTGGCGGCAGTGCGTGGTGCGGGAGTCGTACATGGTGGCGAGGATGCCCTCGAGCTCGAGGTCGAAGTTGAGCCGCTCGCGGACCTTGTCGATGGTGTCCAGCAGCAGCGCCACGCCGCGGAGGCTGAAGAACTCGCACTCCAGCGGGATGAGCACGCCGTGCGCGATGGTCAGTGCGTTGATCGCGAGCAGGCCCAGCGACGGCTGGCAGTCGATGAGGATGAAGTCGTATTCCTTGCGCACAGTGCGCAGGACCCGCGCCAGGGCCATTTCCCGGGCGACCTCGTTGACCAGCTGGATCTCGGCCGCGGACAGGTCGATGTTGGCCGGCAGCAGGTGCAGGCCGGCCACGTCGGTCTTGATGATGACGTCCTCGGCGGTGACGTCGTCCTGCATGAGCAGGTTGTAGACGCTCAGGTCGAGGTTGTGCGGGTTCACGCCGAGCCCGACCGAGCAGGCGCCCTGCGGGTCGAAGTCGACGAGCAGGACCTTGCGGCCGTACTCGGCCAGCGCCGCGCCCAGGTTGATCGTCGTCGTGGTCTTGCCGACGCCGCCCTTCTGGTTGGCGAGTGCGATGATCCGCGCCGGGCCGTGCCGGTCCGTCGGCATCGGCTCGGGGATCGGCCGGCGCATCGTGTACGCCGTAGGATCCGCCGGGCCCAGGTCCGCGCCCAGGTCGAGGGAATTCTGCTGATCCCTCAGGGCCGAGGTCCAGGCCTCCGCGCGCTGCTCGTGTCCCGCCATGTCCCGCTAGCCCCCTCTCGACCCGCAGCCGGAGCCGATGCCCGACTGTACGCCACGAGGGCTGCCCATCCCGGGTCACCCGTTCGGCGTGTCGTGGTGGCGTGTCGTGGACTCGTGCGCATCGCCTAACGAGCGCGCGGGTGTGCGGTGGCGTACACCTCACGCAGCCGGTCCACTGTCACCAGCGTGTAGACCTGCGTGGTCGTCACCGAGGCGTGCCCGAGCAGCTCCTGCACCACGCGGACGTCGGCGCCGCCGTCGAGCAGGTGGGTCGCGTACGAGTGCCGCAGTGTGTGCGGGGACACGGCGTGCGCTCCGTCCACCGGCAGCCCGGCGGCGGCCGCGGCCCGGCGCAGGACCGTCCAGGCGCTCTGCCGCGACAGCGCTCCCCCGCGCGCGTTGAGGAACACCGCCGGGGTGCCCCTGCCCGCCGCGATGAGCACGGGCCGGGCCCTGACCAGATACGCGTCCAGCGCGGCGCGGGCGTACGAGCCCAGCGGCACGAGCCGGGTCCGGCCGCCCTTGCCGTGCAGCGTCACCACCGAGGTGTCGAGGTCGTCGACGGCGAGCCCGACCGCCTCGGAGATGCGCGCGCCGGTGCCGTACAGGAATTCCAGCAGCGCCCGGTCGCGCAGGGCGAGCGGCTCCTCGCCGGTGACGGCGGACAGCAGCCGCGACACCTGCTCGACGTCGAGGGCCTTGGGCAGGCGCTTCGGCGGCGCGGGCGGCTTGACGTCGCGGCTGACGTCGTGGCCGGTGATGCCCTCGCGCGCCGCGAAGCGGTGCAGGCCGCGGACGGCGCTGACCGCCCGGGCCGCGGAGGCCGCCGACAGCGCCGGGTGCTCGGGTGTGCCCTCGCGCAGCTGCACGAGGTGCCGGGTCAGGTCGGCGGGGGTGACCGCGGCCAGCTCGGTGATGCCGGCCGCGGTCAGCGACTCCAGATAGCGGTCCAGGTCCCGGCGGTACGACGCCAGGGTGTTGCGGGACAGGCCGCGCTCGACCGTGAGGTGATCGAGGTACGTCCGCACGGCCCGCCGCAACGCCGGTGCTGTCATCTGTTTTCGCTTCGGTCTTCCGCCGCGGTCAGGCTCAGCTCAGCACCTCGTCGAGGGTGAGCGCGCTCATGCCGTGCGCCTCGGCGACCGGGCCGTACGTCACGTGGCCGGCGTGCGTGTTGAGGCCCAGGGCCAGCGCCGGGTCGGCCCGCAGCGCGTCGCGCCAGCCGCGGTTGGCCAGCTCCAGCGCGTACGGCAGGGTCACGTTGGTCAGCGCGTACGTGCTGGTGTGCGGCACCGCGCCGGGCATGTTCGCCACGCAGTAGAACATCGACTCGTGGACCTGGTAGACCGGGTCGGCGTGCGTGGTGGGCCGCGAGTCCTCGAAGCAGCCGCCCTGGTCGATCGCGATGTCGACGAGCACGCTGCCCGGCTTCATCCGCGACACGAGCTCGTTGGAGATCAGGTTCGGGGCCTTCGCGCCGGGCACCAGCACCGCGCCGATCACCAGGTCGGCGTCGATGACGGCCTTCTCGATCTCGTACGCGTTCGACGCGATCGTCTGCAGGTGACCGCGGTAGTCGGCGTCGGCCGCGCGCAGCCGGGCGATGTTCTTGTCGAGCACGAGCACCTCGGCCTGCATGCCCAGCGCGATCGCCGCCGCGTTCATGCCGGACACGCCGGCGCCGATGACCACGACCTTGGCCGCGTACACGCCGGGGACGCCGCCCATCAGCACGCCGCGGCCCCCGCCGGAGCGCATCAGGTGGTACGCGCCGACCTGCGGGGCCAGCCGCCCGGCGACCTCGGACATCGGGGCGAGCAGCGGCAGCGACCGGTCGGGCAGCTCGACGGTCTCGTACGCGATGCCGGTGACCTTGCGGTCGACGAGCGCGTCCGTGCACTCCTTCGAGGCGGCCAGGTGCAGGTACGTGAACAGCACCTGGCCCTCGCGCATGCGGGCGTGCTCCTCGGCGATGGGCTCCTTGACCTTGAGCACGAGGTCGGCGGTGGCCCACACGTCGTCGGGCCCGTCGAGCACGGTGGCGCCGGCGGCGGCGTAGTCGGCGTCGCTGATCGAGGAGCCGGCACCCGCCCCGGCCTGCACGTACACCTGGTGGCCCGCGCGGGTGAACTCGAAGACACCCGCGGGGGTGATCGCCACCCGGAACTCGTTGTTCTTGACTTCGCTCGGAATGCCGACCTTCACGAGTCGACACCGTCCTTTCCGGGAGAGACGTCGATGGCTCATACCCGAGACGGGCTGCTTCGCAGATTACCGTCCCACCAAGTGGAAGATACTGCCGATCCGCCGCCCGAAGATCAAGAAGTCGGCGCCGATGGGTATCCGTGCCCGGTCAGACCGCCACGATTCCCCGGACGACGTCCATCGCGCGCAGCCGCTCGGCGCCCGTACCCAGCAGGCGATCAGGCACGATGAGCTCGTCGAGGCCGATCGCCCGGTACGCCTCGATCTCCTCGGTCAGCTTCGCGACAGAGCCGCCGATGGCCGGCATCGGGAGGTCGCCGGGCAGCTCCCCGCCGACCTTCGTCAGCGCCTGGGCGGTCCGTGCGATGGCCTTCGGCTCCCGCCCCACCGCGGCGCAGTGCTGGTCGAGCACCGCGGACTTGTGCGCGATCAGATCCGGACGGCCCCACGTGTTCCACGCGTCGGCGTACTCGGCGACGATCCGCAGCATGCGCTTCTCCCCGCTCCCGCCGATGAGGATGGGCAGCGGGTCCTGCACCGGCTTGGGCTCGCAGATCGCGTCGGCGAGCCGGTAGTACGCGCCGTCGAAGGTGGTGCGCGGCTGCCGCAGCAGGCCGTGCAGCACCTGCAGCGCCTCGACGAACCGGTCCAGCAGCTGCTTCACCGGGGGCAGCTCGATGCCGTACTGCTCGTGCTCGTTGACCTGCCACCCGGCGCCCATGCCGAGGGTGAACCGGCCGCCGGTGATGTGGTCGACGGTGGCGGCCATGTTGGCCACGACGGCCGGGTGCCGGTAGGTGTTGCCGTAGACCAGGGTGCCGATGCGGACCCGGGGCACGCTCGCGCCGAGCGCGGCCACCAGCGAGCCCGCCTCCAGCGTCGGGGTGAACGGGTGCCGGCCCGGGGCCGCGTTGGGCATGAAGTGGTCGGCGACCCAGACGCCGTCCCATCCGGTGTCGGCGGCGTGGCGGGCCACCTCGAGCATGTCGGCGTAGGGCTGCCCGGCGCCGGGCCAGATCGACAGTCGCATACCCGCCACCCTGCCACCGCCGCCGGGCGTTGCGGCAGCCGGGCCCGGCGAGTCACCAGCCGCGCGTGCCGGGGCCGCCCTTGAACGGGCCGGTGATGTCCGCGGTGATCCACCCGCCGTAGAAGTCGCCCTCCTGCGCCCGGACCACCTCACCGTCCACCCGGCACTCGCCGACCCGGCCCGGGTAGAACGCGACCGCACCGGTGAGCTGGGCGTACGCGGGCGTGGGCCGCTCGTACGACCAGGCGGCGGCCGCCACCTCGGCGTCGGCCACGACCAGGTCCCAGTAGGTCGCCGTGCCCTTGAACTCGCACCACGACTGCCCGGGCGCGGGCCGCAGCACGCCGTCCGCGACGTCCTCGCGGGGCACGTAGTAGACCGGCGGGTGCGAGGTCTCCAGCACCCGCAGGCAGCGGCGGCTGTCCGCGACCACCTGCCCGGCGTGCGTCACGGTGATCCGGGCGGCGCTGCGCTCGACCCGGGGCGGACGCGGGTAGTCCCAGACGGATTCCACCGGACCACCGTACGCCCGGTCACATCGTCTCCAGCGCCGCCGCGATCAGGGCCGCCGACGCGAGCGCGACCAGCGCGTACGCCCCGACGCCGCTCAGCGCCGCCGCCTTCACGGTCCCGAGCCGCCGCACCACCACGTACGCGAGAAGCGCGGCGACGAACGCGGCCGGCGCGAGATAGAGGATGACCAGTTCCACGCCCGCATCGTGGCAGCCGGCGGCCCGGACGGGCCGGTCCTGCACACAACCTTCACAGGACCCGCCCGTCCCGGCCCGCCATCAGGCCAGCGGCGGGGTGTCGACCGGGCGCAGCGTCGCCCAGCCGTCGTCGCGGGCCCGCGCGGCGGCCAGCAGGCCACCGACCGCGGCCGCGTTGGTGACCTCACCGCGCAGCACCATCGCGACGGCCTCGTCGAGATCCACCCAGCAGATCTCGATGTCCGCCTCCTCCTCCTGCCGCTCGTGCCGCTCGCCCTCCGGCACGGCCGTCAGGTCGCGCGCGAGGAAGATGCGGATCGTCTCGGCGCTGAACCCCGGCGAGGTGTGCAGGTCGACGAGCAGCTCGAGGCGGCCGGCATTCAGGTCCGCCTCCTCGGCCAGCTCCCGGCGGGCGGTCACCGTCAGGTCCTCGCCCCGCACGTCGCACAGGCCGGCGGGCAGCTCCCACAGGTGCTTGCCGACCGGGTGCCGGTACTGCTTGATGAGCACGACCCGGCCGACGTCGTCGATGGCGACCAGGCCGACCGCGTTCGTGTTGACGACCACGTCGCGGTGGGCGGTGCCACCGCCGGACATGGTGATCTCATCGGTGTAGACCGTGAAGACCGGACCGGCGTACTTCTCCACCCGCGACTTCGTCTCGTGCTGGAACCTGGTCATGAGGCCGGCACCGCCGCGACGGTGGTGTCGGGGTCGGCGGAGGCCGCCACCTCGACCGGGAGCTCGTCGGCGGCCGCGTACGCGACGGCGGCCTTGACGAACGCGGCGAACAGCGGGTGCGCCCGGGTCGGGCGGCTCTTCAGCTCCGGGTGCGCCTGGGTGGCCACGAAGAACGGGTGCGTCTCGCGGTCGAGCTCGATGAACTCCACCAGCCGCCCGTCCGGCGAGGTGCCGGAGAACTTCAGGCCGGCCTTGGCGAGCTTGTCGCGGTACGCGTTGTTCACCTCGTACCGGTGCCGGTGCCGCTCGGAGATCTCGGTGCTGCCGTACGCCTCGGCCACCACCGAGCCGTCGGTCAGCTTCGCCGGGTACGCCCCCAGCCGCATCGTGCCGCCCAGGTCGCCCTTGCCCGCGACGATGTCCTCCTGGTCGGCCATCGTGGAGATCACCGGGTACGGGGCCCGCTCGTCGAACTCCAGCGAGTTGGCGCCCTGCAGCCCGGCCAGGTTGCGGGCGGCGTCGATGGTCATGCACTGCAGCCCGAGGCACAGCCCGAGGATCGGGATGCCGTTCTCCCGCGCGTACCGGGAAGTATTGATCTTGCCCTCGATGCCGCGGATGCCGAAGCCGCCGGGGATGACGATGCCGTCGACGCCCTTGAGCGCGGCGGCGGCGCCGGCCATCGTGTCGCAGTCGTCGCTGGGCACCCAGCGCAGCTGCACCTTCGCCGTGTTGGCGAAGCCGGCCGCGCGGATGGCCTCGCTGACCGACAGGTACGCGTCCGGCAGGTCGACGTACTTGCCGACCAGCGCCACGGTGATCGTGCGGCGCGGGTGGTGCACCCGCTCGAGCAGGTCGTCCCAGCTGGACCAGTCGACGTCCCGGAACGACAGGCCCAGCCGGCGCACGACGTACGCGTCGAGACCCTCGCGGTGCAGCACCTTGGGGATGTCGTAGATGCTCGGGGCGTCCGGGCAGGCCACGACGGCCTCCGCGTCGACGTCGCAGTACAGCGAGAGCTTGTGCTTGAGCTTGTCCGGGATCTCCCGGTCGCTGCGGCAGACCAGCGCGTCCGGCTGGATACCGATGTTGCGCAGCGTGGCCACCGAGTGCTGGGTCGGCTTCGTCTTCAGCTCGCCCGACGGCGCCAGGTACGGCACCAGCGACACGTGCAGGTAGAACACCCGGTCCCGGCCGATCTCGTGGCGCACCTGGCGGATCGCCTCGAGGAACGGCAGCGACTCCATGTCACCGACCGTGCCGCCGACCTCGGTGATGACGACGTCCGGCACCCGGCCGTAGTCGTCCGGAGCGGCCATCGCGAAGATGCGCTCCTTGATCTCGTTCGTGATGTGCGGGATGACCTGCACGGTGTCGCCGAGGTACTCGCCGCGGCGCTCCTTGGCGATGACGGCCGAGTAGATCTGCCCGGTGGTCACGTTGGCCTTGCCGGACAGCGCCCGGTCGAGGAAGCGCTCGTAGTGGCCGACGTCCAGGTCGGTCTCGGCGCCGTCGTCGGTGACGAACACCTCGCCGTGCTGGAACGGGTTCATCGTGCCCGGGTCGACGTTGAGGTAGGGGTCCAGCTTCTGCATGACGACCCGCAGGCCGCGCGCGGTCAGCAGGTTCCCGAGGCTGGAGGCGGTGAGGCCCTTGCCCAGCGAGGAGGCGACGCCCCCGGTGACGAAGATGTGCCGCGTCTCGCGCACTGTTGCTGCCAAGGCCTGCTCCCGTGGTCGGTCAGTTCGGTCTTGCAGACCGGCGCCGACCGCCTCCGGTGATATCCGGATCGCGGGTCGGGCCATCCACGGGATTTAACCGTAACACCCCCGCCCGCGCGCGCACGTCCGGGCTGCTCGCGCGCGTGTCAGCGCACGGACGCGCCGGATTTGTCCGGCGCCGGGGTGTGCCGGGCGGACAAGCCGGGCCCTCCCGGGCCGTCGGTCTCGCCGTCCGGGCGCGTCCGGTCGGCCGCGTGCTCCAGCACGCGCATCGTGGTCAGCACCATGACGGGCACGGCCACCGCCGCGGCGGCTCCGGCCACCGCGAACGCCGCCCCGCCGAAGATCCCGGCCAGCACGACGGCGACCGTGGTGCCGGCCAGCGCCGCCCGCAGCGCCGGGTGCAGCCCGAAGACCCGGTTGAGACCGCCCCACGGGGAGAACTGGCTGAACGCGAGCATCAGCGCGCCGCCCACCGCCAGGAACGTCAGCGGGCTGTCCAGGGCGAGCCCGCTGGCCGTGGCGGCGCGCTGGATCGCCGGGCCGGCCGTACCGTCGCCCAGGGCGGTCAGGAACCGGCCCACGCTGCCCTGCTCGAGGGCGGGCCGGCGCAGGTCCAGCACGGCGAAGCCGATCGTCACCGCGAGCCCCGCGACGGTCGCCCAGGCGAAGCGCGGGAACGTCAGCCAGCCGCCGGTGCTGATCGCGGCGGCCACGCACACCCCGGCGGTGACCGCGATCGCCCCGACCGGGTCCGCGCCCAGGTACGGGCTCCCCACCATGATCACCGCGAAGCCGCCGACCAGCACGACCACGACCGGGCGCCAGGGGCGGCGTACCCTCTGGGCGGCGCAGCCGGCGACCAGCAGCGCGCCCGCGACGAAGACGCCGAGCCCGACGCTGCCCACGCCCGAGTAGCGGGCGCCCTCCACCGCCGAATAGCCGGCGACGCCGTTGAGCTGGAGCCGGGCCCCGGTGACCAGGTCAGCGCCGACCACCACCGCCGCGGCGGCGGCGATGATCCCCATCGGCCACAGCGTGCGCGGATAGCGCGGTGCCAGCCGGACCGCGGCCGTGCCCGCCGCCACCACCGCGAAGGTCAGCAGCGCGAACACGATGCCCGGGCGACCGGTGCGCCACCACGGCAGCGCGTCGGTCAGCAACGCCGCCGGGATCGCCAGCGCGGCCGCGATGAGCAGCACCTCGACCGAGCGCACCATCAGCCGCGGCGCCGAGGCCGGGCCGGTCGGGCCCGCGTGCCGCCGCGCCCGGATCATCAGCGGCACGACGAGCAGGAAGAGCGCCACCTGCACCGCCGCCAGGCCGGTGAAGAACATGCCCGCGATGCCCCGCTGAGCGGCCGAGCGCCGGTCGGCGTCGTGCTCGCCGAGCACCGAGTCGGCCAGGTCAGCGGGACGCCCGTCGACCGAGCTGGCCGTACGCCCGCTGAACAGCCCCTCCGGCGCGGGCCGGCCGATCGTGGTGAGGACCGTCGGCGCCAGGTCGACCAGTTGCAGGTAGCCGTCGCGGCCGGTGCCGGCCGAGGTCAGCCAGCCGTCACGCCAGCCGGGCCCCTCGGCGATGGCCACGTGCAGCCGCGACGAGGTGTCGGTGTCCGAGACGCCCGCCACCATGACCAGCGAGCGCTGGGGGCGGGCGGCGAGCACCCGGGCCAGGGTGGAGTCCGCCAGCGCCACCTGCGCCTGCCGGGCCGTACCGGTCGCGTTGATCGTGCCCAGATCCACCAGGCTCAGCGGGCACTGGGCGAACAGGCCCTGCGGGTCGTCGGGCAGCGCGGGGGCGTACCGGTCGACGCGCCCGTACGGCCGGGCGGCGGCGATCGCGGCCCCCGGGCCCACCGCCACCGTGCACCGCACCGACTCGGACAGCGCACCGGGCACCGCCCCGTACGGCTGGTTGTCGGCGTTGGCGCGCACGATCCGGGGCAGCTCGGGCAGGTTGGCGCCGATGCCGTCGGGCTGCTCCACCACGGGTGCGAGCGGCGGGCACTTCCCCGAGACGCGGCGGGCGTCCCAGACGGCGTAGTTGCCCGCGCCCAGGGTCAGCCACCCGTCGGCGGGGCAGGTCGCGTGGTGCGCGGAGCGGACCGACAGCCAGCCGATCGAGCCCCGGGTGGCCTCCTGCCACAGCGCCGGCGTGCGCTCCGGGTCGAGGTCGTCCCAGCGCAGTCCGGCCGCCCCGGCGACGATCACGTAGTCGGCCGTGTCGCCGGGCACCCCGGTCCCCGGGCGCACCGCGAGGCCCGCCAGGCTCGCCAGGGCGGCCAGGACGACGAGGAGGTACGGCACCCACGCCCGCCGGCGTGGCGAGCGCGACGGCGGGGCCGAGTCCGGACGGTCCCCGCGCCGTACCGAGGCGAGCAGGCGCCGCAGCAGGTTCACCCCTGACCCGCCCGGGCGCCGCTGACGGAGGCGTACGCGGCCAGCACGTCCGCCACGGTGTCCGCCTCGTCCGGCCAGGTCGCGGCCTGCCGGGGCCCGCGGGCGGCGTAGTCGGCCCGCTTGCCCTCGTCGGCGAGCATCTCGCGGACGGCGGTGTCGAGCGCGTCCACGTCACCCGGCGGGATGAGCACGGCGGCATCCCCGACCAGCCCCGGCAGCCCGCCCACCGCGGTGGCGATCAGCGGCACGCCCGCCCGCAGCGCCTCCTGCGCGAACAACTGCCGCGCCTCCCAGTCGCTGGTGATCACGGCGAGGTCGGCGCCGGCGAGCAGGTCGGGCACGTCGGTGCGGTGCCCGAGCAGGTAGAACTTGGCGTGCAGCTCGGAGGCGCGCTGGGCCAGCAGCATGTAGCTCGGCCCGGACCCGGCGATCACGGTGACCGGCTGCGGATCCAGCTCCCGCCACCGCCCGGCCGCCTCCAGCAGCACGTCGTAACGCTTCTGCGGGTGCAGCCGGCCCACGGACAGGATCAGCGGCGCGCCCGGCGCCACGCGGAACTCCGCGCGCACGGCGGCGCGGCTGCGCTTCGGCGCAGCGAACTCGGGCGAGGCCACGGCGCCGAGGCGGGCACTGCGGGCGCCCAGCGACAGAGCCCGCTCGACGAGGTCCTCGGAGGCGCCGAGGGTCAGCGCGGCCGAGCGCGCCACGATCCGCTCGACCAGCGCGGAGGCGCTGCCTCGCAGGCCCCGGGCCAGCACGGCGTTGTGCCAGGTCACCACCAGCGGCGCGGGCGGGCGGGCCAGCGCGGCCACGAACCCGGCGCGCAGGCCGTGCGCGTGCACCACGTCGAGGTCCCGGCCGGCCAGCGCCCGGCGCAGCGAGCGGATCGCGCCGGAGTCCTGCGGTCCCGGGCTGGCCGGGATCTCCACCGGCGCGAACTCCGCCCCGGCCGCGGCGAAGCCGAACAGCTCGTCGGTGGCGGCCGGCCCGCAGACCAGCACCCGCCGGCCCGCCGCGAGCAGGCCGCGGGTCAGCGAGGAGACGTGCCGGCCGACGCCGCCGGTGCTGGAGCCCAGCACCAGCGCGACCGTGCCGGAGGTGGCCTGCGCCGCGTCGCTCACCTGCGGTTCCTCCCGGTGACTCTCGAGACCAGCGGATGGAGGTCGCGGCGGGCGGGCGGGTACGCCACCGCGGCGAAGACGACCGCGACCGCGATCCCGCCCAGCATGCCCTGCAGGAGGCTGGTCCCCGCTGCCGGGGTGCCGCCGGAGACGTGGCGCAGCGCCTCCGCCACGCCCCACCCGGCGAACCCGGCCGCGACCGCCGCCACGATACCCACGGCGGCGGCCCGCGGCAGTCCCGTGAGCGACCGGGGGCCGGCGTGGCGGCGTACGGCCAGCCCCAGCAGCAGCCCGATCGCCGACATGCCGACCGCGTTGGCGGCGCCGAGTCCGATGATCTGCCGGTCGGCGGGCAGCACCGCGGAGAGCGCGACGGCGGCCACGGCGGCGATGCCCCACCCGGCGGCGGTGGCGGTCGCGGCGGCCACCGTGGCGCCGCGGGCGTACAGGGCTCGCGACAGCAGGGCGAACAGCGCGTACCCGGGCAGGCCGGGTGCGAAGGCGACGATGCCGGGCGCGGCGGCGGGAGCCCCGACCAGGTACGCCACCGGCCACGCCAGGGCGGCGATCGCGGCGGCGCCGAGGCAGGCGAGCAGCACGACCGGGCGGGCGGTGGCGGCCAGCGATTCCGCGTACGCGTCGTCGTCCCCGCGGGCCACCGCGGCGGCCAGCCGGGGGTAGACGGCCGTGGCCAGCGGCACCGCCAGCACGGCCCAGGGCAGCAGGAACACCGTCTGCGCCGCGTTGTACGCCGTCAGCGCCCCGCCCACGGACACCGCCACGACGACCAGCACCAGAATCTGCTGCGACCCCACGGTGACCGCCCCGGCCCAGCCGAGCCGCAGCGCCCGGCTGCCCTCGTCGCCCGGGAACCGGTAAGCCGGCCTCAGTCGCAGGTGCAGCCGGCTCAGCGGGATCAGCAAGCACAACGCGAGCACGACCACGCCCAGCGTCGTACCGGCGGACAGGATCAGCTCGCCGGTGCGGCTCAGCCCGGCGAAGTCCGTCCGCGCGCCGTCCACCACCGCATAGCTCAGGTACGCCCCCATGACGGTCACGCTGGACAGCAGCGGAGCGATCACCGGCCAGGCGAAGCGGTGGTGAGCCTGCAGCACCCCGGTCAGCACGATGCCGATGCCGTACAGGGGCAGCTGCGGGGCGAACACCCGCAGCATCCGCGCGGCCACCACCTGGTGGTCGGGCGGCACGTCGAGCAGCCCCGCGATCGGACCGGCCAGCAGCGCCACCAGCACCGCCAACGGGACCATCAGCGTGAGCACCCAGGTGAGCAGCGCGGACGCGACCGCGCCCACCCGCTCGCGGTCCCCGGTCTCGGCGGCGCCGGCGATCAGCGGCACCACGAGGCTCGCCAGCGCGCCGCCGGCCACCAGCTCGAACACGATGTTCGGGATGGTGTTGGCCGCGTTGTAGACGTTGGCCAGCCCGTCGGCGCCGACCGTGTGCAGGAAGACGAACGTGCGCCCGAAGCCGGCCAGCCGAGACACGACGGTCAGCACCGTGATGACGGCGGCGGCGCCGGCCACCCCCGCGCGGGTGCGGGCCGTGGAGGTCACGAAGCCGGGCGGCGGCCCAGCGCGTCGAGCTCGCGCAGCCACGGGGTGTCCTGGATGACCTTGGTGAAGCTGACCTTCTCGCTCGCCGCGGTCAGGCCCGCGAGCACGGTCAGCGCCAGCGCGCGCCCGGCCGGTCCGGTCCGCGCCGCGAGGGCGACGCCGAGCAGCGCGCCCAGCGCGTTGGCGCCCGCGTCGCCGAGCATGACCGTCTCCCCCAGGTCGTCGGGGAGCAGCGCCGCGCCCGCGCCGAGCGTGCCGGCGGTCATCGCGCCGCCGCGGCCGGCGACCAGCGGCGCACCGATGATCGTGGCGGCCTTGATCGCCCGGCCGGGCCGCAGGTCGAGCAGGTTGAGCAGGTTGGCCGTGCCGGCGATGACGCCCGCGCCGAGCAGCACGTCACCCGAACGGCGCAGCACGCCGCCGCGGGCCCGCGCCGGGTGTGCGCGCACGAGCGGGTCGCGGGCCAGCAGCGCGGCCGCGGCCAGGCTCGCGGCGCCCACCCCGGCGATCTTGACGAGGCCGCTGGTGACCCGCCCCTCGCGCAGCGCGCCGAGGTGGCCCTTGAAGCCCTTCGCCGTCTTCTGCTCCGGGCGGTTGCCGACCACGTCGTCGTAGAAACCGACCGCCCCGGAGGCCGCTCCCGCCACGACGGCCGCCGCGGCGGCGGACGCGCCGGCGGCCCCGGCGGCGGCACCCAGCGTGGCGCCGGCGGCCAGGGCGGGCCCGCCGGCGAGCGAGACCGTCCGGCCGTGGAAGTTCGTGCGTTCGAGCTCGGCGGAGCGCGGATCGCTGCGCACCCAGGCCAGGGCGGCGCGGGCGGCGAGCGCGCCGATGCCGGACGACTTCACCCTGCTGGCCATGCGTGTGTTCTCCTGACTCGCCGGGGCCGCGCCCACGGCGGCCGACCGCTGAGTCTAGGTGGTGCGTACCCGCGCGCTGCGGCGACGGGGCCGGGTCAGCCGACGGCCTTGGGCAGCAGTGCGGACGCGCCGGCGGACACGCCGTACTGGCCGACCTTGCCGGCCACGACCCGCTCCACCGTCACCATCGCGGTGGCCAGCTGGCCGTACGCGGTGGTCACGTTGTCCACGGTAGACACCTCCTTGACCAGCTTCGGGTCGCCGCGCACCTCGGAGATCAGGTTGCCCTCGCCGATGCCGTTGCCGGCCACCACGACCGGCCGGTTCACGGAGAACTGGGTCGTCAGCGTGACGGCGTTCTGGTTCTTCTTGCCCGCGTCACGGTCGACCGGCGGCAGCCCGGAGACGACCACGGTCGCCTCCGCGCCCGGCGCCATGTCCTTGGAGACCCCGATGTACCCCGGTTCGGTGTACGCCGTCAGCACGGCGGTCAGGTCCTGCTCGGTGACGGCGGGCGCCTTCTGCAGCAGCGCGCGGGCGAGCAGGGCGCTGGACGTCTCCACGCCGTCGCTGTTCTGCGGCAGCCCGTCGGCCGGCACGGTGGTCTGCGACGCCCGCTCGGCGAGGTCGAGCAGCTCGTACGCGTTCGCCGGGTCGAAGAACTTGTCCTCGACGGTGACCCGGCCGGTGATCGTGGCGCCCGCCACCTCCAGCATCGAGGACACGCCGTCCGCGTAGTCCTTGCCGCTCGGCAGCACCACGACGAGGATCTTGCGGCTGGTGAGCTTGCCGTTGAGCAGCGCCGGCGACACCTGGGTGGCGAACTCCTGGCTGCGGTTCAGCTCGTCGCGGTACTGGTTGGCCTGGTCGCGGTAGTTGCTGTTGTCCTTGCTCAGCGCGTCGACGCGGTCCTTGAGGGTGTCGACCACCGGCCCGTTGAGCGCGGCGGTGCCCACCACCAGCCCGATGGCGAGGGCGAGGAAGACCGCGGTGAGCGACACCACGTGGTACCGGAAGTTGATCACGGGAGAAAGCCTCTTGGTCGTTTCGCAGGCGGGTGGCCGGCCAGTTTCGCAGGCGGGTGGCCGGCTAGAAGAGCTGTCCTAACTGGAAGACGAGATTGTCCCACCACTCGGACGCCACGGAGAGGTACGCCTGGCCGACGGTCGACACGGCCACCGCGGAGGCCATCGCCGCGACCGCGGACAGCACGAGCAGCAGCAGCGACGACCCGGAGATGTTCTGCTTGTAGAGCCGGCTCACGCCCTTGGCGTCGACGAGCTTCCCGCCGACCTTGAGCCGGGTGAGGAACGTCGACGCCATGCCGCCGCGCCCCTTGTCCAGGAACTCCACCAGGTTGGCGTGGGTGCCGACGGCGACGATGAGCGAGGCGCCCTTCTCGTCGGCCAGCAGCATGGCCAGGTCCTCGCTGGTGGCGGCCGCCGGGAACGTGGTCGCCTGCACCCCGAGCCCGTGCACCCGGTCCAGCCCGGGAGCGCGCCCGTCCGGGTACGCGTGCACGACCACCTCGGCGCCGCAGCGCAGCACGTCGTCGGTGACCGAGTCCATGTCCCCGATGATCATGTCGGGCGTGTATCCGGACTCCACCAGCGCGTCGGCGCCGCCGTCCACGCCGATGAGCACCGGCTTGAACTCGCGGATGTACGGCCGCAGCACGTCCAGGTCGGCCTTGTAGTCGTACCCCCGCACGACGATGAGCACGTGCCGCCCGGCGATCCGGGTGTCGATGTCCGGCACGCCGACGCCGTCGAGCAGCAGGTCCCGTTCCTGCTTGAGGTAGTCCATGGTGTTCGCGGCGAACGCCTCGAGCTGGACCGACAGCCCTTCGCGGGCGTCGGCCATCGCGGCGGCCACGCTCTGCGCGTCCTGCCGCACACCGGTGGCCACGGGCTCCCCGTTGAGCAGCACGGTGTCGTTGTCGAGGCTGACCAGGTCACCCTCGCTCAGCCGGTCGAAGAGGTCCTCGCCGAGGTCGTCGATGAGCACGATGCCGGCCTGCACGAGCACCTCGGGGCCCAGGTTCGGGTAGCGCCCGGAGATCGACGGCTTGGCGTTGAGCACGGCGGCCACCCCGACGGCGACCAGCGAGTCGGCGGCGACCCGGTCGATGTCGACGTGGTCGATCACCGCGATGTCACCGGGGCGCAGCCGCCCGACCAGGCGCTTGGTCCGGCGGTCGAGACGGGCGGTGCCGGAGACAGCCCCGGGTTCGACGCTCCGGGTCCGGCGCAAGGTGGGAAGTCGCATCCCGGCCATCCTGACACGGCCGATCGAGAGCCTCGTACGCGACATGCACAAGGTCACCCCCAAAAGGGGCAAAACGATCACCCCGCCAGGCCGTCAGGCCGCTCCCCGAAGCCGGCCACCGCGTCTCCGCGGCGGCCGCGCCGTCACGCTCGCTTCTCCCGGTCGGCCACCGCCAGCAGCTCCTCGGCATGCGCGATGCCCAGATCCGAATCCGGCAGACCGGCCAGCATCCGGGCGAGCTCCCGGGCGCGGTCGGTCTCCTCCACGATCTTCACACCGCTGGTGGTGATGGCGCCACCGGTGTCCTTGGCGACCACCAGATGCCGGTCGGCGAACGCCGCCACCTGCGGCAGGTGCGTCACCACCAGCACCTGGTGGGTGCGCGCCAGCCGGGCCAGCCGCCGCCCGATCTCCACCGCCGCCTGGCCGCCCACGCCCGCGTCCACCTCGTCGAACACCAGCGTCGGCGGCCCGCCCGCCCCGGCGAACACCACCTCGATCGCCAGCATGACCCGGGACAGCTCACCGCCCGAGGCGCCCTTCTGCAGCGGCAGCGCGGGAGCGCCCGGGTGGGCGATGAGCCGGAGCTCGATCTCGTCGGCGCCGTCCGGACCGGCCGCCAGAGCGTCGATGGCCGGCTCGTCACGCCCGGCCGAGCGCGGCAGCACCGCGATCTCGACGCGTGCGTGCGGCATCGCCAGCCCGGCCAGCTCGACGCTGACCTGCTCGGCGAAGCGCCCGGCGGCCTCCGTGCGGGCCGCCGTCAGCCGGCCGGCCAGCTCGGCGACCTGCGCCGCGAGCCGCTGGCGCTCCTTGTCGAGCTCCTCGAGCAGCTCGTCGGAGGTGTCCAGCGCCGCCAGCCGGGTGCGGGCGTGGTCGGCCCAGGCGATGACGCCCTCGACGTCGTCCGCGTACTTGCGGGTCAGGGCCCGCAGCGCCGCCCGCCGCTCGTAGATGGCCTCCAGCCGCGCCGGGTCCGCGTCGAGCTGGTCCAGGTAGGCCGACAGCTCGGAGGACACGTCGGCGACGAGCGTGGCCGCCTCCTCCACCCGGGCGGCCAGCTCGCCCAGCGCGGGGTCGACGCCGGCCTGCGCCTCCAGGGTGCGCCGGGCGGTGCCCAGCAGCGTCGTCGCGTCGGGGGTGTCGTCTGTCGCCTCGACGCCGCCCGCCAGCGCCTGCGCCGCCAGGGCCGCCGCCGTGCGCAGCCCCTCGGCGTGCTCCAGACGCTGCAGCTCGGTGCGCAGCTCGTCGTCCTCGCCCGGCTGCGGGTCCACCCGGCTGATCTCGTCGAGGCCGAGCTTGAGCAGGTCGGCCTCCTGGCTGCGCTCGCGGGCGTTGCGCCGCCGGTCGGCGAGGTCGTCCACCACGGTGCGCCACTGGGTGTACGCCTGCCGATACGTCTCCAGCAGCTTCTCGTGCTCCGGGCCGGCGTAGCGGTCCAGGGCGGCCCGCTGCTCGGCGGGGCGCAGCAGGCGCAGCTGGTCGGACTGCCCGTGCACGGCGACGACCTGCTCGCCGACCTCGCTGAGCATCGCGACCGGCATGCTGCGGCCGCCGACGTGCGCGCGCGAGCGGCCCTCGATCGTCACCGTGCGGCTCAGCAGCACGGAACCGTCGTCGTCCACCTCGCCGCCCGCATCGGTGATGCGGGTCTGCACCGAGTCGCCGAGCCCGCCGTCGAGGCGCAGCCGCCCCTCCACCACGGCCCGGCCCGGGTCGGCCCGCACCCGCCCGGCGTCGGCCCGGCCGCCGAAGAGCAGCCCGAGCCCGGTCACCACCATCGTCTTGCCCGCGCCGGTCTCACCGGTGATGGCGTTCATGCCCGTGGTCAGCCGCAGCGTCGTGTCGTCGATGACGCCCAGCCCGGTGATCCGCAGTTCCTCCAGCACAGGCGAACAGTATCGGTGCCCACCGACAATTGCCCACCGCGGGCCGCTCATCAGCGTCGATTACCGCGCCAGCCCTCCACCGGCAGGTGGAACTTCGCCACGAGCGTGTCGGTGAACGGGCGCGGCTTGAGGCGGACGAGGCGTACCGGCAGCTGTCCCCGCTCGACGGTGACCTGGGCGCCCGGCGGCAGGTCCCACGTACGCCGCCCGTCGCAGCACAGCACCGCGAACGACGTGTACGGGTCCACGGTCAGCACGAACGTGGAGGTCGGCGCGGTGACGATGGGCCGGCTGAACAACGCGTGCGCGCTGATCGGCACGAGCAACAATGCCTCCACCTCCGGCCACACCACGGGACCACCGGCCGAGAACGCGTACGCCGTCGAGCCCGTCGGTGTGGCACACACGACACCGTCGCAGCCGTACCGCGACAGCGGCCGCCCGTCGACGTCGACGAGCAGCTCGAGCATCTGCGCGCGCTGCCCCTTCTCGACGCTGACCTCGTTGAGCGCCCACGACTCGGCGATCAGCCGGCCGTCGTACTCGGCGCGCACGTCGAGGGTGAGGCGCTCGTCCACGGTGTAGTCACCGGCGACGATGTCCCGCACGGTCTCGTCGATGTTCTGCAGCTCGGCCTCGGCGAGGAAGCCCACCTTGCCGAGGTTGATGCCGAGCAGCGGCACCTTCGCCGGCCGGGCCAGCTCGGCGGCGCGCAGGAACGTGCCGTCGCCGCCGAGTGCGAACACGATCTCCACGCCCTCCGCGGCGGTCGGGTCGTCCACCGGCGTCACGCCCGGCGGCAGCTCGAGGTCGGCCACCTCCTCGGCCAGCACCCGCACCTCGAAGCCGGCCGCGACCAGGTCGCTCGCGATCGCGGCGGCGTGCTGGGTGCTCTGCCGTCGGCCGGTGTGCGTCACCATGAGCGCCGAGCGGCTCATGCGACGACCTGCCGGTCCGGCGCGGCTGACAACGCGGAGCGGGTCACACGTCCTCCAAGGGGGGCGAATCCGGCGTCGGTACCGACCCGGCGGAGGCTACCGCGCCGGAGGGCCCCGCGGCGACCACCGCCCGCACCCGCTCGGCGTCCACCGGCGGCGCGCCCCGCCGGAACCAGACGAAGAACTCCACGTTGCCGCTGGGACCGGGCAGCGGGCTCGCGGCGACCCCGGCCACCCCCAGTCCCTGTCCGGCCGCCGCGGTCGCCACGTCGACGACCGCCTCGGCACGCAACAGCGGATCGCGGACCACACCGCCGGAGCCCACCCGCTCCTTGCCGACCTCGAACTGCGGCTTGACCATCAGCGCCAGGTCGCCGTCCGGCGCGGTGCAGGCGGCCAGCGCGGGCAGCACCAGGCGCAGCGAGATGAACGACAGGTCGGCGACGGTCAGCTGCACCGGCCCGCCCAGCATGTCCGGGGTCAGCGTACGGACGTTGGTGCGTTCCATGACGGTCACGCGCTCGTCGGTGCGCAGCGGCCACGCGAGCTGCCCGTAGCCGACGTCGACCGCGTACACGTGGGCGGCGCCGCCCCGCAGCAGCACGTCGGTGAAGCCGCCGGTGGACGCGCCCGCGTCGAGGCAACGGCGCCCCTGCACGGCCAGGCCCGCGAACGCCTTGAGGGCGCCCGCCAGCTTGTGGCTGCCGCGTGAGACGTACTCGTCGGCCGGGTCCTCGCCGGTCACCACGACCGGGTCCGCCGGGTCGATCATCGTGGCGACCTTGGCCGCCACCGTGCCGCGGACCTGCACCCGGCCGGCCGCCACCAGGGCGGCGGCCTGCTCCCGGGAGCGGGCGAGCTTGCGGCGCACGAGCTCGGCGTCCAACCGCGCGCGGCGGGCCATCAGGACACCCTTTCGGGGGTACGGGTCATCAGCGGTCGATGCTCGCCAACGTCTCCTGCAGCACCTGATGCGCGGCCTCGTACTCGGCGATCTGGTCGCCGGGCGCGAGCGTGGCGGCGTTGGCCAGCGACTGCAGCACGGCGTCGACGGCGGGGTGGCCGGTCTTCTCCGACCCGTCGAGGATGCCGGGGCTCGCCTCCACCCGCGGCGGCGCGGAGGGCTGCCCCGGCGGCGGCGCCGGACGGAACCCGCCGGGCGGCGGCGCCGGGCGGAAGCCACCGGGCGGCGGGCCCGGGCGCGGGACGGGCGGCTGCTGGTTCGGGTACGTCACGAGGCCTCCGGCGTCGAGGATTCGGGGCTCGCCGCCTTCTTGGCGGCCGCGCTCTTCGCGGGGGTGGTCTTCTTCGCCGCGGCCTTCTTCGCGGCGGCCTTGGCGACCTTGGTGGCCTTCGCCGGCACCGCCTTCTCGGGCGCCTCGCGCGCGGGACCCGTCGTGGCCGGCGTCGGCGCGGCACCGGCCGGGCCGGGCGCGGCCTTCTTCGCCGCCTTGCGCACGGGAGCGGAGGTCGTCGTGCCGGCGGCGGGCATCGCGTTCGGCGGCGTCGCCTTGACCGCCTTCTTCGCCAGCGCCTTCTTCACCACGGCCTTCTTGGCCGGCGGCACGACCGCCGCCGGGCCGGGCTCGGCGATGGTCAGGTCCGCCGCGCCGCCCCCGGCCGCGTCGGCCCGGGTCTGCGCCGCGCGCAACTGCTTCTCCAGGTCGCGTACGCGGGCGGTCAGCTCCGAGACCTCGTCGGCGGTGGCCAGGCCGACCTTGCCCAGCGCGCGGTCCACCTCGTACCGGACGAGGTTCGTCAGCGCCTCACGGTTGGCGACCCCGGTGGACATGAGGTCCTCCACGAGCCCCTGCAACTGCCCGGCGGTCGCGCCGCCCTTGGTCAGCAGCTCGGAGGCCACCTTCTGGGCCCGCTTGCGCGGCGCCTCCGTCAGCCCGAGCGCCATCTCCAGATACGCCCGCCATGCGTCCTGCATGTCCCTCTCCCCTCGCGCCCGTGCTATTGCCGATCGTGCTCCTCGCAACGTGCTGGTGCCACGCTACAAGGCATACCCCGCCCGCTCGTCGGGTACCGTGCGTACGGCGTCGGGTGTCGCGGAGGGAGCGGGCTGAATGGCGAGCGCGGACGAGTGCCGGCAAGCGTTGCACGACCTGGCGGCCCGGCTGGACGGGCACGCCGAGACGCGCGGCAAGCTCGACCTGGACCGCACGCTCGCCTGCCGGGTGCCGGACCTGTCGACGGCGTTCCACGCCCGGCTCGCCGGCGGCCGCCTGCTCGACATCGCGGACGGTGACGACCCGAAGGCGAAGATCGCCCTGACCGCGAACAGTGACGATCTCGTCGCGCTGGTCACCGGCCGGCTGGACGTCACCCGGGCGATCGCCTCGCGCCAGGTCTCCGTGAAGGCCAACCCCTTCGACCTGCTCAAGCTCCGCAAGCTGCTCTAGGCGTACGTCCGGGGGCGTAGCGAGAGGGCCGCCCGGCAACGGATGGCGCAGGCGCCGGCCGCGGCGACGATGGCGGCATGACAGCACCCGTCGAGACCCGGGGCCTGACCAAACGGTACGGCTCGCTCACCGCCGTCGACTCGCTGGACCTGCACGTACGCGCCGGCGAGGTGTACGGCTTCCTCGGCCCCAACGGCGCCGGGAAGACCACCACGCTGCGCATGCTGCTCGGGCTCGTCCGCCCGACCGCCGGGCAGGTACGCCTCTTCGGCCACCCGCCGGGACGCCTCGACGCCGTGGGCGCCCTGATCGAGGGGCCGGCCTTCTACCCGTACCTGAGCGGACGCGACAACCTGCGCGCGGTGGCGCGGCATGCCGGCGTGCCCGCCTCCCGGGTCGCGGCGGTCCTCGGCCAGGTGGAGCTGACCGACCGGGCGGCGGACCGGTACGCGGCCTACTCGCTGGGCATGAAGCAGCGGCTGGGCGTCGCGGCGGCGCTGCTGAAGGATCCGCGCCTGGTCGTGCTGGACGAGCCCACCAACGGCCTCGACCCGGCGGGGATGGCCGACATGCGCCTGCTCGTGCGCCGCCTCGGCGCCGCGGGGTGCACGGTGCTGCTGTCCAGCCACCTGATGAGCGAGGTGCAGGAGCTGTGCGACCGCGTCGGCGTCATCGCGAAGGGCCGGCTGGTCGCCGAGAGCACCGTCGCCGGACTCCGCGGGGAACCGACGCTGCGGCTGGTGGCAGAACCGCTGGACGCGGCCGCCGATCGGGCGCGCACGCTGCTCGGTGCTGACGCCGTACGCGTGAACGGCGACGGCCTGGACCTGGCAGTGCCGCCGCGCCGGGCCGCCGAGCTCAACGCCGTCCTGGTCGGCGCGGGCATCGCGGTGAGCGAGCTGCGGCCGCAGGAACGCAGCCTGGAACAGGCATTCTTCGACCTGACGGGAGCGACCGGCCATGCGTGACCACATCCGCGCCGAGACCCTCAAGCTGGTACGCCGCCCCGCGACATGGGCACTGCTCGCGATCGCGGTCGCGCTGAGCCTGACCTTCACCTACCTCATCCCGTACGCCGGATATGCCGGCGGCACCGGCGGACCGCGAGCCGAACGCGGCCTGGCGGCGCTGCTGCCCGATCAGCTCGTCGGCAACTCGGTCGGCGGCCTGCCGGTGTTCCTGGGCGCCCTCATGCTCATCCTCGGCGTGCTCGCGGTGGGCGGCGAATACCAGTGGGGCACCTGGAAGACCGTGCTGACCCAGAACCCCGGCCGGATCATCGTGTACGCCGCCAAGCTCGTGACCCTCTGCCTCGCGACCCTGACCGGGCTGCTCGCCGTCTTCGCCGCGGGCGCGGTCGCGAGCGCCGTCATCGCCGTCGCCGAGGACCGCCCGCTCGCCTGGCCCGGCGTGGCCGACCTGCTCACCGGCATCGGCGCGGGCTGGCTGATCGCGGCGATGTGGACGGTGCTCGGCGCGCTGCTCGCCATCGCGCTGCGCGGGGTGGCGCTGCCGGTCGGGCTCGGGCTCGTGTGGCTGCTGGCCGTGCAGAACCTGCTCGCGCTGATCGCCGCTCCCCTGCTGGACTGGGTCGCGCAGCTGCAGAGGGGGCTGCCCGGCCCGAACGCCGGTTCGCTGGCCGCCGCCCTGGGGCGGCCACCGACACCCCGGGCGTGCAGGCCACCGTCGGCGCGACGCAGGCGGTCCTCGTCGTCGGGGCCTACCTTGTGGCGTTCGCCGTCCTGGGCGGACTTCTGCTGCGCCGCCGTGACATCCTGTGAGCCTCATGGACCGGCTGCGTCCCCTCCGCGCCGACGGGCCGATCGCGCTGGCGCTGCTGGCGGTCGGCCTCTCCGGCACGGCCCCGGCCGGGCGCAACCAGGGCATCGACCACATCCCGTCCTGGGCGTACGCGTGCGTCACGGCGGCCGCGCTGGCGATGGCGTTCCGGCGCGCGTACCCGTCGCCCGCGCTCGCGACGACCACGGCGGCGGTCGGGCTGTACCTGCTGGGCGGCAACCCGTTCGGTCCCGTCCTGCTCAGCCTGCTCGTCGCCGTGTACACGATCGGCGCCCAGCGGCCGCTGCGCCGGGCGGCCACCGCCGCGGGCGTCGTCCTGGCCGTGCTGGTGCCGTGCGCGCTCATCGGTCTCGGCCTGGACCTCGACGCGGTCATGCCCCAGGTGGCGTGGGTCGCCGGTCCGCTCGCCGTCGGCGTGACCGTCCGGGTGGGCCGCGAACAGGTCCTCCAGGCCCGCCGCGACGAGGCCCGCCGCCAGGCCGACGCCGAACGCCTCCGGGTCGCCCAGGAGGTGCACGACGTCGTCGGGCACGGGCTCGCGGCGATCACCATGCAGGCCGAGATCGCGCTGCACCTGCTGGACAAGGAGCCGGCGCCGGCGTCCCCGGCCCGCGACGCGCTGACCGCGATCAGCCGCACCAGCCGCGAATCCCTCGACGAACTGCGCGCGACGCTCGGGGCCGTACGCCGCGGCGACGACGCGGACGACCGTGCTCCCGCGCCCGGGCTCGCCCGGCTCGACGACGTGGTGGCGCGCACCCGGGCGGTGGGCGTACCCGTGACGGTCGAGGCCGACGGCGCGCTCACCGGCCTGCCCGCGGCGGTGGACCTGGCCGCGTACCGGATCGTGCAGGAGGCCCTGACCAACGTGCTGCGCCACGCGGGCACGGCGACCGCGCAGGTCCGCCTGCACCGCGACGACGAGTGCCTGACGGTGTCGGTGACCGACACCGGCCGGGGCCCGTCGGCCGGTTTCCCGGCGGCGGACGTCCCGACGGCCGGGCACGGCCTTGCGGGGATGCGGGAGCGGATCGGCGCCCTGGGCGGGTCGTTGTCCGCCGGCCCGGGCCCGGACGGCGGCTTCCTGGTCACCGCGACGATCCCGGTCCGCCGATGATCTCCGTCGTGGTCGCCGACGACCAGGACCTGATCCGCATCGGCCTGCGCACGCTGCTGTCCAGCGAGGACGACCTGAGCGTGGCGGCTGAGGCGGCCGACGGGCTCACCGCGGTCGGCCTGACCCGCGCGCACCGCCCGGACGTGGTGCTGATGGACATCCGGATGCCCGGCATCGACGGCATCGAGGCCACCCGGCGCATCGCCGCGGACCCCACGCTGACCGCCACCCGGGTGATCGTGCTGACGACCTTCGAGCTCGACGCGTACGTCTTCGACGCGCTGCGGCACGGCGCCAGCGGCTTCCTCACCAAGGACACCCGGCCCGCCGAGCTCATCCGCGCGGTCCGCCTGGTCGCCGCCGGCGAGGCCCTGCTGTCGCCCTCGGTGACGCGCCGCGTCGTGCGCGAGTTCGCCTCCCGGCCGGCCCGGGTGCTGCGCCCGCACCCCCGGCTGGGCACGCTCACGGACCGCGAACGCGAGATCGCCGGGCTGGTCGGCGAGGGCCTGAGCAACGACGAGATCGCGGCACGGCTGCGCCTGAGCCCGGCCACCGCGCGGACGCACGTCAGCCGGGCCATGGTCAAGCTGGCCGCCCGCGACCGGGCCCAACTGGTCGTCTTCGCGTACCAGTCGGGCCTGGTGGATTAGCCGTCAGCCCAGCCAGTCGTGGAGCAGCCTCGCTGCCGCGTCCGAGCCGGGCTTCGGCTTCCCGCCGTCCCACACGTACGCCGCCAGCACGCGCAACGCGTCCACGGCCGAGCCGTCGCCGTCCAGCCGCCCGTCCGTGAGCCGCCACCCGCCGGCCTCGTCCGCGCCGGCCGGGATCCGCGCGTCCCCGGCCGCCCCGAACAACCCGGACAGGTCAGCGGCCACGTACGTCGGACGCCGCGACGGCGGAGCGGCCAGCACCTCGGCCGGCCCGCTCACCCCGGTCAGCACGAGCAGGCTGTCCATACCCGCGCCGACCGCACCCTCGATGTCGGTGTCGAGCCGGTCCCCGACCGTGAGCGGGCGCTGCGCCTTCGACAGCGACGCCGCCGTCTCGAACAACGCCGGCGCCGGCTTGCCGACCACGACGTCCGGCTCCCGGTTCAGGGCCGTCCGCAGCACGGACACCAGCGACCCGTTGCCGGGCAGCGGCCCGCGCGGGCTCGGCAGCGTCCGGTCGGTGTTCGTGGCCATCCACAGCGCCCCGGCCCGGACGGCCAGCGACGCCTCGGCGAGGATCTTCCAGCCCACGTCCGGCCCGTACCCCTGCACGACCGCCGCCGGTGAATCCTCGGCGCGCTCGACCACGGTGAGGCCCGCGTCGCGGACCTCCGCCCGCAGCGCCTCCGCGCCGACGACCAGCACCGGGGCGCCCGACGGGAGCCGTTCGGCCAGCATCGCCGCGGAGGCGCCGGCGGAGGTCAGCACCTCGCCGGCGGCCGCCGGCACACCCATGCCGGTGAGCAGCCCGGCGACGTCGGCGGCGCGCCGGGAGGCGTTGTTCGTGGCGTACGCGACCGGGACGCCGTCGGCCCGCAGCCGCTCGACCGCCTCGGACGCGCCGGCGATCGGCTTGTCGATCAGGTACACGACGCCGTCCAGGTCGAAGATGACCAGGTCGTACGCATCGACAAGCCGACCGCTCACGCGTTGCCCTCGGCCCGCGGCTCGTCCGCGTCGGCGCGCCCGCCGACGAACTCGTCGCCGGCGGCCTTCGGAGCCTCGTCCTCGTCGTCGTCCTCATCCGCCGCGGCGGCCGGCTCGTCGGCGATGTCGGTCTCGTCGCCGGCCAGGTCGTCGTCCTCGTCCTCGTCGGCGTCGGCCGCTTCGTCCTCCGGGGAGTCGATGCCGGCGTCGACGTCGAACTCCTCGCCGTCGACCAGCTCGTCCTCGTCGGCGTCGGCCTCCCGCTCGCCCGTCTCCTTGTCGTCGAGGAACGCCGCACCGTGGTACGCCTCGTCCTCGTCCTCATCGTCGTCCGCGGAGTCGTCCTCGTCGAGGTCGGCGTCGTCGCCGTCGGCCACCGCGGTCTCGTCGCGGCCGGCCACGGCGGTCTCGCCGCTGTCGCCCTCGTCGTCCTCGTCGTCGTCACCCTCGATGGTGACGCCGTCGAGCTCGAGCAGCCGCTCCGCCGCGTCGGTCACGTCGTCCTCGTCGGCGGCCGCGGCCCGCGAGAACCACTCCCGCGCCTCGTCACGCCGGTCGGCGGCGAGCAGAGCATCGGCGTACGCGTACCGCAGCCGCGCCGCCCACTCCGCGTCCTCCTCCGTGGTCAGCTCCTTGACCTGCAGCATCGCCACGGCGGCGTCGTGCTGGCCCAGGTCCCCGCGGGCACCCGCGGCCACGATCAGCAGCTCGATCGCGCCGGCCTTGTCCATCGCCTCACGGTCGGCGCCACGGAAGAGATCGATCGCCCGTTCCGGCCGGCCCAGGGCGCGCTCACAGTCGGCCAGCTCGGCCAGGTGCGTCTGCCGCCCGGTCATCCGATGGTACGTACGCAGCTCGGCGATGGCGGTCGTCCAGTCCCCCGCGGCGTACGCGGCGAGCCCGACGGCCTCCCGCACCACGGCGATCCGCGAAGCCAGCCGCCGCGCCGCGACCGCGTGCTGCAACGCCAGCTCGGAATCCTCGTCGATGATCGTCCCGGCCGCGACGAGATGCCGCGCCACCCGGTCGGCGGTGTCCCGCGACAGGCTCAGCAGCTCGGCGCGAACCTCCTTGTCGAGGTCGCTCGCGGCGATGTCCTCGGGAATCTCGGGAGCCTGGAACGCGGGCTGCTGATCGTCGCGACCCTGCTCACCGCGGAATCCGCCGCGCTCACGGTCCCGGTCACCCTGGTACCCGCCGCGCTCCTGACCGCGGTCGCCCTGGTAGCCACCCCGGTCCCGGCTGCCCTGGTCCCTGTTGCCCTGGTACCCGCCGCGGTCCTGGTAGCCGCCGCGGTCCTGACCCCGGTCGCCCTGATATCCGCCGCGGCCCTGGCCCCGGTCGCCCTGGTACCCGCCACGGTCCCGGTCTCCCTGGTAGCCGCTGCGCTCCTGACCCCGGTCGCCCCGGAACCCGCCCTCGCGCGGCTGACGGTCGCCCTGCGGGCGGTCACCCTGCGGACGGTCGCCCTGCGGGCGATCCCCGTACGGCCGGTCGCCGCCACGGAACCCGCCGCCACCACCGCTGCGGTTGCCGGGCCGGTCACCGCCCCGGAACCCGCCCCGGTCGTCCCGGAAGCCGCCCCGGTCGCCCTGCGGACGGCCGCCGGCCTGCCCCCGGTCACCCCGGAACCCACCGGAGCCACCCTGGAAGCTGCCTCGCGCGCCGCCCTCGGACCGAGGCGCGTCGCCACGGTCCCGGAAGTTGCCCCGGTCGCTCTGGTAGCCGCCCCGGTCCTGACCCCGGTCGCCCTGGTACCCGCCACCCTGGCGCGGGCCCCGGTCACCCTGGAAGCCGCCCTGACGCGGGCCACGGTCACCCTGGAAACCACCCTCACGGGGGGCACGGTCGCCACGGAAGCCACCCTCACGCGGAGCCCTGTCGCCGCCCTCGCGGGGACCCCGGTCGCTCTGGAATCCACCGCGGTCCCGGCTGTCCCCGCGGAAGCCACCACGGTCACGGTCACCACCGCGGAACCCGCCGCGGTCGCCGTAGCTGCCACGCTCACCGCTGCCACCGCTGCGGAACCCGCCACGATCGCCGCCGCCCGAGTAACCGCCACGGTCGCCGCCACTGCTGCTACCGCCACGGTCACCGCCGGCGCTGCCACCGCTACGGAAGCCGCCACGATCGCCGCCGGCCGGGTAACCGCCGCGGTCCCGGTCGCCGCCACGGAACCCACCGCGGTCACCGCCGCCGCTGTAGCCACCACGGTCACGGTCACCACCGCGGAAGCCGCCACGGTCACCACCGGAGTAGCCACCCCGGTCGCCGCCGCCGCTGCTGCCGCCGCGGAAGCCGCCACGGTCACCACCGCCGCCGCCACCGCTACGGAAGCCGCCACGGTCACCACCGGCGCTGCTACCGCTGCCTCCGCTGCGGAAGCCGCCACGGTCGCCGCCGCCGCTGTAGCCGCCACGGTCACTGCTGCCACGTTCGACGCTGTTGCCCCGGAACCCGCCGCGGTCGCCGTAGCTGCCACGCTCGCCGCTGCCGCCACGGTCGCCGCCACTGCGGAACCCACCACGGTCACCGCCGCGGTCCGCACCACGGAAGCCGCCACGGTCACCGCCGGAGTAGCCACCGCGGTCCCGGTCGCCGCCACGGAAGCCACCCCGATCGCCGCCGGAGTACCCACCGCGGTCCCGGTCGCCGCCACGGAAGCCACCCCGGTCACCGCCGGAGTATCCGCCACGGGAACCGCCGTCACGGTTCCCGCCGCTGTATCCGCCGCGCCCACCGTCCCGGTTCCCGCCGCGGTCACTGCCGCCGCTGTATCCGCCGCGGTCGCCGCCGCCGGTGTAACCACCACGGTCGCCGCCCCGGCCACCGTCGCGGTCGCCGCGGGGGGCGCCACGGTCACTCTGATAGCCGCCGCGGGATCCACCGTCGCGGCGGGGGGCACCCCGGTCGCCCCGGTCACCGCGGGGGTTCGCGCCGGATCCGCCGTCCCGACCGCCGCCTGGCCGGCCCTCGTCGTCGCGGTTGCCGCCGTCCTGCGGTCCTGGGTTCACGGGTCAATTCCTTCCAACGTTCGGCATTGCCGTCGCACTATGGTCGATGGCCGCCGGAGCACTTCCGCCACGGGGGGGCACTACGGGTACGTCTGATCAAGGTCCGCGGCGCACCGGGCGCCGCGGCTGAACCGCTCGGGCGTGCACGGGCACACCGGTCGAGCGTCCGTCCAACGCTACTAGGCGCCGGACGCACAAAAGCAGTCGAGGGCCAACCCCCGTAGGGGAAGGCCCTCGACTGTACGTTGAGTCCGGCGGCGTCCTACTCTCCCACACCCTCCCGAGTGCAGTACCATCGGCGCTGGAGGGCTTAGCTTCCGGGTTCGGAATGAGACCGGGCGTTTCCCCTCCGCTATAACCACCGAAACACCTATCAGCGGTACAACCAACACACCCAGCATGCCGGGGATGGTTGTTTGCTGTGAATCACACAGTGGACGCATAGAGGATCAAGTTTAGGGTGGTTAAGCCCTCGGCCTATTAGTACCGGTCGACTGAACCAGTTACCTGGCTTACATCTCCGGCCTATCAACCCAGTCGTCTAGCTGGGAGCCTTACCCACTCAAGGTGGTGGGATACCTCATCTCGAAGCGAGCTTCCCGCTTAGATGCTTTCAGCGGTTATCCCTTCCGAACGTAGCCAACCAGCCGTGCCCCTGGCGGGACAACTGGCACACCAGAGGTTCGTCCGTCCCGGTCCTCTCGTACTAGGGACAGCCCTTCTCAAGTATCCAACGCGCACGGCGGATAGGGACCGAACTGTCTCACGACGTTCTAAACCCAGCTCGCGTACCGCTTTAATGGGCGAACAGCCCAACCCTTGGGACCTGCTACAGCCCCAGGATGCGACGAGCCGACATCGAGGTGCCAAACCATCCCGTCGATATGGACTCTTGGGGAAGATCAGCCTGTTATCCCCGGGGTACCTTTTATCCGTTGAGCGACACCGCTTCCACACGCAAGTGCCGGATCACTAGTCCCGACTTTCGTCCCTGCTCGACCTGTCAGTCTCACAGTCAAGCTCCCTTATGTACTTACACTCAACACCTGATTGCCAACCAGGCTGAGGGAACCTTTGGGCGCCTCCGTTACCTTTTAGGAGGCAACCGCCCCAGTTAAACTACCCACCAGACACTGTCCCTCGACCCGATCAGGGCCGCAAGTTAGATACCCAAATCCAACAGAGTGGTATTTCAAGATTGCCTCCACCCGAACTGGCGTCCGAGCTTCACCGGCTCCCACCTATCCTACACAATTGCATTCAGATACCAATGTCAAGCTATAGTAAAGGTCCCGGGGTCTTTCCGTCCTGCCGCGCGTAACGAGCATCTTTACTCGTACTGCAATTTCGCCGGGCCTGTGGTTGAGACAGTGGGGAAGTCGTTACGCCATTCGTGCAGGTCGGAACTTACCCGACAAGGAATTTCGC